>NZ_CP100469.1:3732500-6740420 GCF_030323125.1 Mesorhizobium sp. C089B | reverse complement strand
GACCGGCGCCGCGCAGACCTTCACCGACGCCACCGGCTCGCTGACGGCAAGCTATGTCTACAATCCGGCCACCGGCGCCGGCACGATCAGCTATTCCTACACGCTCGTCGACAACACCACCGGCGACAACACCACCGCCAGCTCGCAGTCGTCGTCACCGACACTGACGGCGACAGCGCACCGGCCGGCAACCTGGTCATCAACATCATCGACGACGTGCCGACGGCGCATGCCGATACCGACAGTGTAGCCTCCAACCAGTTCACGGCCGAGGCCGGCAACGTGCTGACGGCGGTGGGCACACCTCGCCGGTGACCGGCATCGATGTCCTGGGTGCAGACGGCGCAGCGGTGGTTGGCGTCCAGGCCGGCGACACCAATGCCGACTTCACCGGCTCGCTCGGCGTGCAGATCCAGGGACCTACGGCAAGCTGACGCTTAACGCCGACGGCTCCTACTCCTATGTACGCGATGCCGGCTCGCAGGGCGGCCACGACGACGTCTTCACCTACACCATCAAGGATGGCGACGGCGACACCTCGCACACCACGCTGACCATCTCGATCGGCGACTCGACGCCGACCGACAGCATTCCGGCGCCGGGCCTTGCCTCGACCACCGTCTATGAGGCCGGCCTTCCGGCACGCGGCGGCGAGTCCGCGGGCTCGAACGCTGCCGCCAACTCGGAGACCACCTCGGGCACCATCGCTTCACTTCGCCGGACGGCGTGTCGGTAGTCTCGCTCGGCGGCCATGTGCTGACCGGCGCCGCGCAGACCTTCACCGACGCCACCGGCTCGCTGACGGCAAGCTATGTCTACAATCCGGCCACCGGCGCCGGCACGATCAGCTATTCCTACACGCTCGTCGACAACACACCGGCGACAACACCACCGCCAGCTTCGCAGTCGTCGTCACCGACACTGACGGCGACAGCGCACCGGCCGGCAACCTGGTCATCAACATCATCGACGACGTGCCGACGGCGCATGCCGATACCGACAGTGTAGCCTCCAACCAGTTCACGGCCGAGGCCGGCAACGTGCTGACGGCGGTGGGCACCACCTCGCCGGTGACCGGCATCGATGTCCTGGGTGCAGACGGCGCAGCGGTGGTTGGCGTCCAGGCCGGCGACACCAATGCCGACTTCACCGGCTCGCTCGGCGTGCAGATCCAGGGACCTACGGCAAGCTGACGCTTAACGCCGACGCTCCTACTCCTATGTACGCGATGCCGGCTCGCAGGGCGCCACGACGACGTCTTCACCTACACATCAAGGATGGCGACGGCGACACCTCGCACACCACGCTGACCATCTCGATCGGCGACTCGACGCCGACCGACAGCATTCCCGGCGCCGGCCTTGCCTCGACCACCGTCTATGAGGCCGGCCTTCCGGCACGCGGCGGCGAGTCCGCGGGCTCGAACGCTGCCGCCAACTCGGAGACCACCTCGGCACCATCGGCTTCACTTCGCCGGACGGCGTGTCGGTAGTCTCGCTCGGCGGCCATGTGCTGACCGCGCCGCGCAGACCTTCACCGACGCCACCGGCTCGCTGACGGCAAGCTATGTCTACAATCCGGCCACCGGCGCCGGCACGATCAGCTATTCCTACACGCTCGTCGACAACACCACCGGCGACAACACCACCGCCAGCTTCGCAGTCGTCGTCACCGACACTGACGCGACAGCGCACCGGCCGGCAACCTGGTCATCAACATCATCGACGACGTGCCGACGGCGCATGCCGATACCGACAGTGTAGCCTCCAACCAGTTCACGGCCGAGGCCGGCAACGTGCTGACGGCGGGGGCACCACCTCGCCGGTGACCGGCATCGATGTCCTGGGTGCAGACGGCGCAGCGTGGTTGGCGTCCAGGCCGGCGACACCAATGCCGACTTCACCGGCTCGCTCGGCGTGCAGATCCAGGGACCTACGGCAAGCTGACGCTTAACGGCCGACGGCTCCTACTCCTATGTACGCGATGCCGGCTCGCAGGGCGCCACGACGACGTCTTCACCTACACCATCAAGGATGGCGACGGCGACACCTCGCACACCACGCTGACATCTCGATCGGCGACTCGACGCCGACCGACAGCATTCCGGCGCCGGGCCTTGCCTCGACCACCGTCTATGAGGCCGGCCTTCCGGCACGCGGCGGCGAGTCCGCGGGCTCGAACGCTGCCGCCAACTCGGAGACCACCTCGGGCACCATCGGCTTCACTTCGCCGGACGGCGTGTCGGTAGTCTCGCTCGGCGGCCATGTGCTGACCGGCGCCGCGCAGACCTTCACCGACGCCACCGGCTCGCTGACGGCAAGCTATGTCTACAATCCGGCCACCGGCGCCGGCACGATCAGCTATTCCTACACGCTCGTCGACAACACCACCGGCGACAACACCACCGCCAGCTTCGCAGTCGTCGTCACCGACACTGACGGCGACAGCGCACCGGCCGGCAACCTGGTCATCAACATCATCGACGACGTGCCGACGCGCATGCCGATACCGACAGTGTAGCCTCCAACCAGTTCACGGCCGAGGCCGGCAACGTGCTGACGGCGGTGGGCACCACCTCGCCGGTGACCGGCATCGATGTCCTGGGTGCAGACGGCGCAGCGGTGGTTGGCGTCCAGGCCGGCGACACCAATGCCGACTTCACCGGCTCGCTCGGCGTGCAGATCCAGGGGACCTACGGCAAGCTGACGCTTAACGCCGACGGCTCCTACTCCTATGTACGCGATGCCGGCTCGCAGGGCGGCCACGACGACGTCTTCACCTACACCATCAAGGATGGCGACGGCGACACCTCGCACACCACGCTGACCATCTCGATCGGCGACTCGACGCCGACCGACAGCATTCCGGCGCCGGGCCTTGCCTCGACCACCGTCTATGAGGCCGGCCTTCCGGCACGCGGCGGCGAGTCCGCGGGCTCGAACGCTGCCGCCAACTCGGAGACCACCTCGGGCACCATCGGCTTCACTTCGCCGGACGGCGTGTCGGTAGTCTCGCTCGGCGGCCATGTGCTGACCGGCGCCGCGCAGACCTTCACCGACGCCACCGGCTCGCTGACGGCAAGCTATGTCTACAATCCGGCCACCGGCGCCGGCACGATCAGCTATTCCTACACGCTCGTCGACAACACCACCGGCGACAACACCACCGCCAGCTTCGCAGTCGTCGTCACCGACACTGACGGCGACAGCGCACCGGCCGGCAACCTGGTCATCAACATCATCGACGACGTGCCGACGGCGCATGCCGATACCGACAGTGTAGCCTCCAACCAGTTCACGGCCGAGGCCGGCAACGTGCTGACGGCGGTGGGCACCACCTCGCCGGTGACCGCATCGATGTCCTGGGTGCAGACGGCGCAGCGGTGGTTGGCGTCCAGGCCGGCGACACCAATGCCGACTTCACCGGCTCGCTCGGCGTGCAGATCCAGGGACCTACGGCAAGCTGACGCTTAACGCCGACGCTCCTACTCCTATGTACGCGATGCCGGCTCGCAGGGCGGCCACGACGACGTCTTCACCTACACCATCAAGGATGGCGACGGCGACACCTCGCACACCACGCTGACCATCTCGATCGGCGACTCGACGCCGACCGACAGCATTCCGGCGCCGGGCCTTGCCTCGACCACCGTCTATGAGGCCGGCCTTCCGGCACGCGGCGGCGAGTCCGCGGGCTCGAACGCTGCCGCCAACTCGGAGACCACCTCGGGCACCATCGGCTTCACTTCGCCGGACGGCGTGTCGGTAGTCTCGCTCGGCGGCCATGTGCTGACCGGCGCCGCGCAGACCTTCACCGACGCCACCGGCTCGCTGACGGCAAGCTATGTCTACAATCCGGCCACCGGCGCCGGCACGATCAGCTATTCCTACACGCTCGTCGACAACACCACCGGCGACAACACCACCGCCAGCTTCGCAGTCGTCGTCACCGACACTGACGGCGACAGCGCACCGGCCGGCAACCTGGTCATCAACATCATCGACGACGTGCCGACGGCGCATGCCGATACCGACAGTGTAGCCTCCAACCAGTTCACGGCCGAGGCCGGCAACGTGCTGACGGCGGTGGGCACCACCTCGCCGGTGACCGGCATCGATGTCCTGGGTGCAGACGGCGCAGCGGTGGTTGGCGTCCAGGCCGGCGACACCAATGCCGACTTCACCGGCTCGCTCGGCGTGCAGATCCAGGGACCTACGGCAAGCTGACGCTTAACGCCGACGGCTCCTACTCCTATGTACGCGATGCCGGCTCGCAGGGCGGCCACGACGACGTCTTCACCTACACCATCAAGGATGGCGACGGCGACACCTCGCACACCACGCTGACCATCTCGATCGGCGACTCGACGCCGACCGACAGCATTCCGGCGCCGGGCCTTGCCTCGACCACCGTCTATGAGGCCGGCCTTCCGGCACGCGGCGGCGAGTCCGCGGGCTCGAACGCTGCCGCCAACTCGGAGACCACCTCGGGCACCATCGGCTTCACTTCGCCGGACGGCGTGTCGGTAGTCTCGCTCGGCGGCCATGTGCTGACCGGCGCCGCGCAGACCTTCACCGACGCCACCGGCTCGCTGACGGCAAGCTATGTCTACAATCCGGCCACCGGCGCCGGCACGATCAGCTATTCCTACACGCTCGTCGACAACACCACCGGCGACAACACCACCGCCAGCTTCGCAGTCGTCGTCACCGACACTGACGGCGACAGCGCACCGGCCGGCAACCTGGTCATCAACATCATCGACGACGTGCCGACGGCGCATGCCGATACCGACAGTGTAGCCTCCAACCAGTTCACGGCCGAGGCCGGCAACGTGCTGACGGCGGTGGGCACCACCTCGCCGGTGACCGGCATCGATGTCCTGGGTGCAGACGGCGCAGCGGTGGTTGGCGTCCAGGCCGGCGACACCAATGCCGACTTCACCGGCTCGCTCGGCGTGCAGATCCAGGGGACCTACGGCAAGCTGACGCTTAACGCCGACGGCTCCTACTCCTATGTACGCGATGCCGGCTCGCAGGGCGGCCACGACGACGTCTTCACCTACACCATCAAGGATGGCGACGGCGACACCTCGCACACCACGCTGACCATCTCGATCGGCGACTCGACGCCGACCGACAGCATTCCGGCGCCGGGCCTTGCCTCGACCACCGTCTATGAGGCCGGCCTTCCGGCACGCGGCGGCGAGTCCGCGGGCTCGAACGCTGCCGCCAACTCGGAGACCACCTCGGGCACCATCGGCTTCACTTCGCCGGACGGCGTGTCGGTAGTCTCGCTCGGCGGCCATGTGCTGACCGGCGCCGCGCAGACCTTCACCGACGCCACCGGCTCGCTGACGGCAAGCTATGTCTACAATCCGGCCACCGGCGCCGGCACGATCAGCTATTCCTACACGCTCGTCGACAACACCACCGGCGACAACACCACCGCCAGCTTCGCAGTCGTCGTCACCGACACTGACGGCGACAGCGCACCGGCCGGCAACCTGGTCATCAACATCATCGACGACGTGCCGACGGCGCATGCCGATACCGACAGTGTAGCCTCCAACCAGTTCACGGCCGAGGCCGGCAACGTGCTGACGGCGGTGGGCACCACCTCGCCGGTGACCGGCATCGATGTCCTGGGTGCAGACGGCGCAGCGGTGGTTGGCGTCCAGGCCGGCGACACCAATGCCGACTTCACCGGCTCGCTCGGCGTGCAGATCCAGGGGACCTACGGCAAGCTGACGCTTAACGCCGACGGCTCCTACTCCTATGTACGCGATGCCGGCTCGCAGGGCGGCCACGACGACGTCTTCACCTACACCATCAAGGATGGCGACGGCGACACCTCGCACACCACGCTGACCATCTCGATCGGCGACTCGACGCCGACCGACAGCATTCCGGCGCCGGGCCTTGCCTCGACCACCGTCTATGAGGCCGGCCTTCCGGCACGCGGCGGCGAGTCCGCGGGCTCGAACGCTGCCGCCAACTCGGAGACCACCTCGGGCACCATCGGCTTCACTTCGCCGGACGGCGTGTCGGTAGTCTCGCTCGGCGGCCATGTGCTGACCGGCGCCGCGCAGACCTTCACCGACGCCACCGGCTCGCTGACGGCAAGCTATGTCTACAATCCGGCCACCGGCGCCGGCACGATCAGCTATTCCTACACGCTCGTCGACAACACCACCGGCGACAACACCACCGCCAGCTTCGCAGTCGTCGTCACCGACACTGACGGCGACAGCGCACCGGCCGGCAACCTGGTCATCAACATCATCGACGACGTGCCGACGGCGCATGCCGATACCGACAGTGTAGCCTCCAACCAGTTCACGGCCGAGGCCGGCAACGTGCTGACGGCGGTGGGCACCACCTCGCCGGTGACCGGCATCGATGTCCTGGGTGCAGACGGCGCAGCGGTGGTTGGCGTCCAGGCCGGCGACACCAATGCCGACTTCACCGGCTCGCTCGGCGTGCAGATCCAGGGACCTACGGCAAGCTGACGCTTAACGCCGACGGCTCCTACTCCTATGTACGCGATGCCGGCTCGCAGGGCGGCCACGACGACGTCTTCACCTACACCATCAAGGATGGCGACGGCGACACCTCGCACACCACGCTGACCATCTCGATCGGCGACTCGACGCCGACCGACAGCATTCCGGCGCCGGGCCTTGCCTCGACCACCGTCTATGAGGCCGGCCTTCCGGCACGCGGCGGCGAGTCCGCGGGCTCGAACGCTGCCGCCAACTCGGAGACCACCTCGGGCACCATCGGCTTCACTTCGCCGGACGGCGTGTCGGTAGTCTCGCTCGGCGGCCATGTGCTGACCGGCGCCGCGCAGACCTTCACCGACGCCACCGGCTCGCTGACGGCAAGCTATGTCTACAATCCGGCCACCGGCGCCGGCACGATCAGCTATTCCTACACGCTCGTCGACAACACCACCGGCGACAACACCACCGCCAGCTTCGCAGTCGTCGTCACCGACACTGACGGCGACAGCGCACCGGCCGGCAACCTGGTCATCAACATCATCGACGACGTGCCGACGGCGCATGCCGATACCGACAGTGTAGCCTCCAACCAGTTCACGGCCGAGGCCGGCAACGTGCTGACGGCGGTGGGCACCACCTCGCCGGTGACCGGCATCGATGTCCTGGGTGCAGACGGCGCAGCGGTGGTTGGCGTCCAGGCCGGCGACACCAATGCCGACTTCACCGGCTCGCTCGGCGTGCAGATCCAGGGGACCTACGGCAAGCTGACGCTTAACGCCGACGGCTCCTACTCCTATGTACGCGATGCCGGCTCGCAGGGCGGCCACGACGACGTCTTCACCTACACCATCAAGGATGGCGACGGCGACACCTCGCACACCACGCTGACCATCTCGATCGGCGACTCGACGCCGACCGACAGCATTCCGGCGCCGGGCCTTGCCTCGACCACCGTCTATGAGGCCGGCCTTCCGGCACGCGGCGGCGAGTCCGCGGGCTCGAACGCTGCCGCCAACTCGGAGACCACCTCGGGCACCATCGGCTTCACTTCGCCGGACGGCGTGTCGGTAGTCTCGCTCGGCGGCCATGTGCTGACCGGCGCCGCGCAGACCTTCACCGACGCCACCGGCTCGCTGACGGCAAGCTATGTCTACAATCCGGCCACCGGCGCCGGCACGATCAGCTATTCCTACACGCTCGTCGACAACACCACCGGCGACAACACCACCGCCAGCTTCGCAGTCGTCGTCACCGACACTGACGGCGACAGCGCACCGGCCGGCAACCTGGTCATCAACATCATCGACGACGTGCCGACGGCGCATGCCGATACCGGCAATGTCAACGAGGGCGCTTTGCTCACCGTATTGGCGGCGGCAGGCGTGCTCGTCAATGACGTCGCCGGCGCCGACGGGGCCACGATCGATGGCGTACGGGCGGCGGGCGGCAACACCACGACAGCAGTATCAGGTGGCGTCAACACCGACATTGTGGGCCTGCACGGCACGCTTCACCTCAACGTCGACGGCTCCTACACCTACCAGTCGACGGCTCACAGCATTAACGCGAACACCACGGACGTGTTCGTCTACACAATCAAGGACGGCGACGGCGACTTCTCGACGACGACATTGACCATCAACCTGACGGACGTCAACGATGCACCGGTTGTTGCCAGCACCCAGAACTGGATGTCGAGCGACCCGGGGCAGCAGACCCTTGGCACGCCGACTTATCCCAATGGATATCCGCTGCTGGTCTCGATCCCGACGGATGCGGATGGCGACAACCTGATCGTCACCGCAACAGGGACGATCCCGACTGGGGTGTTCTACTACAACGGCGTGACCTATGTCGCCCTGACAACCGGCACCGTGCTCTACAATCCGTCCGGTGGCATCAACCTGCTGGGTAACCTGGTCTACACACCAACCGCCACGGTAACCGATACTGTCAACACCAACCTTACGCTGAATGTCTTCGATGGCACCGCCACGACTGTCCAGACTGTCGGCATCCACGAAGTGCCCCCGACCAGTCTGCCCAGCGACACTGCTCAGGTGGGCAATGGCAGCAGCCCTCTTACCTCGGGAAATGATCAGGTCACGACCCTGGCCCTGTCACAAGCCACGGTAAATGCTATAATCGCCGATCCTCATAGCGCGACTCTAGTAGTCTATACCGACTTTCAAGAGTCGCCCTTCGTAACGCCGATACCTGTAGCGGAGCGAAATCCCGGCGTGTTCGGAGACAGCAGTGCGGGATCGCATCGCGAACAGGAAGTCCAGGTCGAGATAGTCATAGGCACCAACCATTTCGCAGTTGTCGAAGACGATCTGACCGCCGGAACATTCGAACAGAGCTGGTTCTACGATCCGGCCACCGGCCTGATGAAGGCAACTGTCGACTACGACCATATCTTCCTTCTGGACGGCAGCGGCAACGCCACCTCCACGACGCTTGCCAGCTATTTGATCGCACACCCACCTACAGCCGGCGACTCATGGACGCTGTCTTACTTCGACAATAGTGGTGGCAATTACCAGGCGCGCTCGGTCAGCTTCTCCTTCTTCTCGCATGATCCGGGCGATCCCGGCATCACGGTGAATGGCGACGCCACATTGGCCGACCAGATCTATGGTACGTCCGGTGTCGATCATCTGTCCGGTGGCGGTGGAAACGACATCATTATCGGACGGGGCGGCAACGATTTCCTGACGGGCGGCGCCGGCGCCGACACCTTCCTGATCGGGACTGGGGATTCGACACCCGTTATAGGCGGAACCGGCAATGCCGGGACGATCACCGGCTATGACATCATCACTGACTTCGTCGCCGGGACCGACAAGTTGGCCCTGCCAGGGACTCTGGTGGCCGCCACCGCCGGCCTTGTCGACGGAGCAGGAGACTCCGTATTGACGATCGGCGGAGATACAGTGGAATCTCATTCGGTCACCAACGGCATCGCCAGTTTCTTCGGAACAGATGCCGGCGGCTCGCCGTTGGCTATCACCTCAACCGCAGCTCTCGCGGCGGCTGTCCAATATCTCATGGGCACAGACATCGGAAACGCCGGGGCGACGCTCGCATTCACGGCAACCATCTCGGGCGTAAATCATACGTTCGTCTATACCCAGACAACCACCAATGCCGGCGTAGGAGCACTGGTCGATCTCCAGAACGTCACGGTAGCGAACCTGAACACCCTGATCGGCGGATCGGTCGATCCGATTATCCTGGATCTGAACCATGATGGCTTCGCCTTCTCCGACGTCAGCCATGGCGTCCAGTTTGACATCAATGGTGACGGAACCAAAGACCAAATTGCCTGGAACACCTCGAACGACGGCATGCTGGCGATCGACCTCAACCATAACGGCAAGATCGATGATGGCACCGAGCTGTTTACGCCGAGTTTCGGCGGCGGCCATTTCGCCAGCGGCGCGGCGGCACTTGCATCGCTCGACAGCAATCATGACGGCGTCATCGATCAATACGACGATGCCTTCAGCAGCCTGCTGATCTGGAAGGACGCCAACGCCAACGGCATCAGTGACTCTGGGGAATTGTCACACCTTGCTGATAACGGTATTATTTCGATCAGCACGACAACGACCTCCGCTGTCGGCGAAATCGATGGGCAGGCCGTGGCAAGCAACGGCACCTTCCAGATGGCCGACGGCACGACCGGCAACTATATCGAGGTCGAACTCAACACCTCACTTGTTGCGCCCGTGGAAACGTCCGTTGCCTCCGATGGCACAAGGACCTTCACCATCGGCTCGCTCGAGGTAGCCGACCTGATCGCAGACTTCCACGATGGCGACCAGCTTGATCTTTCCTCGTTGCTCAAAGGCTTGGCTGGCGTCACCGATCTCGTAGGCGGCGGCTTCGTGGAGATCGCGCAGTCCTCGGCCAATGCCGAGGTCAAGGTCGATACCGACGGCGGCGGCGACAACTATCATACGGTCGCCGTGCTGGAGAACTACACATTCCACAGCGCCGCCGATGCGGTCAAAATACTCTACGATGACAGCCACGGCACCAAGACGGACGTGGTCTAAGGGGCGAAAGGGACGGGGTGAGGAGCATGAACAGAGTTTTGCGAGTGGCTTTCGGAGCCGGGCTGCTGTCGATATGCGCGACAGGACTTCAGGCCGCCGACATTATCGAAGGGCCGGTGGCCGACTATTGCCGGACCGTCGGCACGTCGAATTTGGTGTTGAACGACAACATCGTCGATCTCAAGACCGAGGTGGTGAAGCTGATGGACGAGTCGGTGGCCGTCGCCAACAGCTCGGAATGGATCAATTCGTCCCGCCCCGCCTTCATCTGGGCGTCGGAAGCCAAGGTCGCCTGCGGCATGGCCTATGGTTATCTCAAGACGAACTACAAGGACGAAGACACCCTCAACAAGTGCGAGTGCTTCCACGACCGCATGGTCGAGTACATGAACTGACCGGAAGGGATCAAGTCGCGCCGACAGGCTGACGATGACAGCCGACGGGAGATTGTCGAGAGCGATTGCTGGAGCGATCGTACTGGCCATTTCTGCCCCTGAAGCCCGTGTCAATTGGCTGGAACGACCTGCCCTTGAGCCACACGCTTTATCCGGGTCAACGCGGCCGGTTCGCTGTCATGCAGTTCGGGAACTTTTCGCACGGGCAATTGTTCGAAAACGGATGACTACTAGCTGATCTTGGCCCACCGCAACCGGTGGATTCCAACGCCGTCGGCTTAGTCCGGACGCCTGACCCAACCCATTCGTGCCCCGACTGCGGGTAAGCCGTCGAGCGGATTGAGCGCGCCTGGTGCGCGGAAGCCGCAATATGGCCGACGAACTGCAGCACGCATCATCAACGGCCCCGGCGTGATCTCCGTGAAGTCGTTGACCATCTCGCCGGGCGAGAGCCAGCCAAAGGCGGGCACGGCCGCTTGCCGTGGGTGTCTTTTCGTCGGCGCCGAGCCTCAGTCGGTGACGACGATCCGCGTGTTGCCGAAGCCAACTTCCCGCACCATTGAATAGAAGGTCGCGGCATTGGCGGTGTGCAAGCGGACACAGCCATGCGACGCCGGGCGTCCAAGGTATCTCACCGCGCCGGTGCCATGAATGGCATAGCCGCCACGGAAGAATACCGAATAAGGCATAGGCGACATGTCGTATTTGCGCGAATACCACATCCGCGCTGTCCGTTGCGGCCGATAGGCGCCGCGCGGGGTGATGTAACCCTTGCGGGCGGTGGATACGCTCCATCGGTAAAGCACTTGACCATAGCGGCTGACAGTCATGGTCTGCGAAGATACATCAATGGTGGCGACCAGGCCCGCGGCCTTGCCTTCGACAGACGTGCCGAACAGCATCGCAGCAAGTGCTACCGCCATGAGAACAACTCTGTTCATGAGATCACCCTTTTATGCCCTTTGCCTGACTGCCATCGCGCGGTTTCTTCATCTTTAGCGGCAGGTGAGTGGCGTAACACACAGTCTTTGACGAAATCGCCAATCTAAAGCAGCGGATTTGAACGATTTCCCGTCATAGCTGCCGCGACGACACGCACAATCGATGTAGGCGGCAGGCTTGCACAACCACCCCGTCCACTGCTCAAATCGTCGGATGAACGAACAACACCTGAAGCTGGTTACCTCGCGCGTGATATTCTCATCGAGGCTGATTTCGTGCGGATCGTTCACGGTGTCGATGACACAGCGGATCGGTTCGGTCATCTTGATCTGCTTGCGTTTTTACGCGAAGCAACTGCTCGACCCTGCGGCCTTCGCCAGATGCTGACTAAATGGAAGCCGGTTTCCGCACTTTCGCCGTCAAGCTCCGGCTTCACCACAAGGTTTTGCAGGGGTTGACGGGCGTTCCACATGGCCCGAAATATGAACGGCAATCGCGCGGCCTCATGGTGGAATGGCCCATACGAGCGGTTTGATGACCGGGCTTGGCGGTGTCGATCGAGGCGTTCAACCGGATCGGTCGCAAAACCGCGGAGAGATTGTCGCTACCGGCGATGTGCGCGAGAGTCCGAACCGATGTTCGGATTTGGCATCACCCACCTGGTGGTCATCTTTGTGGTGGCGCTGGTTGTTTTCGGGCCAGAGGAGCTTCCAAAAGTCATGCGATCGCCAGGGGCGATGATGAAGACATTCAATCGGATCGCTGGTGATTTCGGAAGTTTACAGTGACGATGCGGATGCCCTCAGCCTGGTCCGAGCGCTCCATCCTGCAATCATCTTCGCGCCTACGCCGCGGTGGTATAATTCCTTGTCGCCGTAGGCGATGTACCCGACCAAGTCCTTTCGGCCGCCCAGCAATACCTAATTTTGCTCCACAACCCATTTGATGTAGGGGCTTGGGCCTGATGATTATCTGGTCCTGCTGTTTTGCCGGTCGCGGTAATTATCGAATGACCAGAGAAAATATTGGTCAACCGCTATGGCGACGAACAGGAAAATAGCCAGCGCGGCAATGCCTGAGAGCCAGTATCCGGCACCCAATCTGTAGGCAGATAGGCCGGTCGCCGCTGCAGCCAGCCCCGCGAAATAGGCATCATACTGGTAGAGCAATTTCAGCGTAAAATTTCTCATCGGTCGTTTCTACACCAATCCCTTGTTCCCAGGAAGGTTCAGGCGTGACGACATCGCATCGCGCCGATGGCCCAGATCGCTAGACCTTCCGGCTCGACACCGACTTGGTTCTGGTCGCGTGCTTAGCAATGAAAGTCTCGATCGGACCGGTGAGAATAGCTGCCTCGCTCTTGATCTTATCTTCTTCCCATAGCCACCACTTTATTTCCAGCAACTGTGCAATGACATCAGTAGGGAACCGACTGCGGATGACTCGTGCACGATTGCCGGCGACTATTGAATACGGCTCGACAGACTTGGTGACCACGGAGCCGGCACCCACAACGGCGCCATCGCCAACGGTCACGCCTGGCAATATGATGGCGCCGTGGCCAATCCAAACATCGTTGCCAATCGTAATGCCTCCAGGCTTTCCGGCGTTGGGTATCGGCTCAGGCTGCTTCAGGAGGCGGCTATAAATCGGGAATGAAGTGGCACTCTTTGTCTGGTGTTGACCAGTACACATGAAGAGGACTTGGCCAGCAACTGAGCAGAAGCTCCCCACGTCTAGGGGAGATTCATTAGTTGGGAAAAGCACCTTCCGCCAAGTGACGCCATAGGTGTGGCGGCCGACAGAAACATGCTCGGGCAATTTCGCACGTGCGTCCCGAATCCACTTCGAAATAGCCGACATTCTTCGATCCGCCTCTGCCGAATGGCATAGCCGGAAAACACGCATCAACACAACCCAAGAGGAATTGTAATGGCAGTTTCCCGTGAGAAGGAATCGCTTGCCAAGGTGCTCGCGCACGAAGGCGACTATTCAAAACAATAAGAATGATCCTGGTGGCCCAACATTGAAGGGCGTCACCCAGCGCGTCTATGACGCTTGCTGGGTCGGCAAGGGCCATACAAAGCGCTCGGTCAAAAGCGTCACGACCGACGAGCTGAACGAGATTTACGACCGGCTCGTTGCCGCGAACGGCTTCTTCTTCCCGGCGGAATTTTTGTGGTCGCCGTTCGCGGTAGCGGGTGGTCGAACTTCAATGCCCGCATCAAATTACTTGGTCGTGCCCAGCGTTCGGCTCCCGCGTTACGCCGCGAAAACCATCAGGTCCTCGACGGGGAATTCAACGTAGTACTGGCCGGACGGAAGGGCATCGCGGGAATAAGTCCGGACCGTCAGGTCATTGCCTTCGAAAATCACCTCGTGCCGGTCGCCGAGGAAAAGGCTCTCGACGCAGGTCATGGCAATACGCCCCGGGCCGTCCTTCCCGGACCACGTCACCCGCTCAAGCCGGACGAGTGCGGTGACTTTGGTGCCGACGGTCAGCTCCTCCTGAGCACTGCCCACGAGATGGATGCCGTTCGCGACAATTTCCGCACGGTTGCCCTTGATGGCGGCGACCACGCCGTCAAGGCGATTGCTGGCGCCCATAAACTCTGCTGCAAACAGACTCTTCGGCCTGTTGTAGATTTGTTTGGGCGTTCCGTCCTGTTCGATCTGGCCGCCATTGAGCAGCAGGATGCGGTCGGCGAGCGCCATCGCTTCGACCTGGTCATGGGTGACGCACAGTGCCGATAGGCCGAGATTGGTGATGAGGCGACGCAACCAGATCCGCGCTTCCTCGCGCAGCTTGGCGTCCAAATTGGACAGCGGCTCGTCGAGCAAGATCACGTTCGGCTCGTAGACCAGCGCGCGGGCCAACGCGACGCGCTGTTGCTGCCCGCCGGAGAGCTGGTGCGGATAGCGCTCACCTAGTTTGCCGAGGCCTATGCTGTCCAAAGCCTTCTGGACGCGGCTGGCAAGATCCGCCCGAGACACTTTGCGCAGCTTCAGCGGATAACCCACATTCTCCGACACCGTCCGGTGCGGCCACAGCGCATAGGACTGGAATACCAGCCCGAGACCGCGCGTTTCCGGCGCCAGATTGATGTTCTGCTCCGCGTCGAAAAGCGGCCTGTCACCGAGCAGTATCTTGCCGCGGTTGGGTGTTTCCAGACCGGCGACCGCTCGCAAGAGCGTCGTCTTGCCGGACCCGGAGGCGCCGAGCAAGGCGACAATCTGGCCTGGTTCGACCGAGAAGGACACACCTTTCAGGATCTCGAGGGTGCCGTAACTGAGGCGCAGGCCGTCTATGATGATGTCAGTCATTGAGGCGGACTCCAAAGCGCATCGCTACGGCGAGACCGGTCACGATGATGACGGTGTTGATGACGGCGAGAGCGGAGACCAGATCGATCGCGCCGGTGCCCCACAGGGAAACCATGAGCGAGCCGATCACTTCGGTTCCCGGCCCGAGCAGATAAACGCCGGTCGAATATTCACGCGCGAAGATCAGGAAGATCAGCAGCCAGGCCGAGAACATCCCGCCACGGATGAGCGGCAGCGTGATGTCCCTGGCGACCCGGCCTTCGCTGGCGCCAACTGACCGGCCGGCTTCCTCGAGTTCCTTGCCGATCTGCAGGAGCGTTCCGGAAATCAGTCGCATGCCATAGGCGAACCAGACAATGGTATAGGCAAGCCACACCGAGATCATCGTGGCACGCAGGGGCGCGATCGGCTTGAAGAACAGAAAGATCCACAGCATGGCGAGGCCAGCCACAATACCCGGCATCGCCCGCGGTATCATGGCCACGTAGTCGACGACTTTGGTCAGGGGTGCGTTCGAGCGGTGACCGGCGAGTGCCACGGCGGTATAGGCCGCGATCGAAGCCGCACCGCCGATGACCGCAACACCGACCGTGTTGACGATGGCGCTGACGACATTCGGATAGTCAGCGAGATCGCGATAGTGATCTAACGTCAGCACCTCGAAGATGTTCACCCCGACGCCCCAGCTTGTCACCAGCGAGCGAATTGCGACGCCGCCCACCGGTATGATCACCGTGGCCGCGAACCATGCCACTACGAGCGCGAAGGCCGGCCAGCGAAGCGCGCCCAGCCGAATGGGGTTGTGCCGGCTGCCCTTGCCCTTGACAGACACATAGCGGCTGGCATTGCGCAGCATGTAGCGCTGCAGCACCACCAGCGGAAGCGCGATCATGATGATCGCCACCACCACTACGGCCATCAACTGGTAGGAAGGAACCCCGAGCTTGTTGGTGAGCTTGTAGAGATAGGTGGCGAGAACCAACACCCCTTCCGGATCGCCAAGCACCAGTGGCAGGCCGAAAAGTTCGAAACCAAGGAAGAACACTAGAACCGCCGCATAAAGCACCACCGGCATCACCATGGGCAGCGACACGCTGGCGGCGACGCGCCAGGGGCCGGCGCCGACGATGCGTGCCGCCTCTTCCAGGTCGGCGCCGACATTGCGCAGCGCCGCCGACGCATAGAGATAGACATGCGGGACATGGGTGAGCCCGGCGATAATCGCGATCGATGTCACCGAATAGACATTCCAAGGCACGTAGCCAATCACCGACTTGACCGCCAGCGAGACGAAGCCGACTGGTCCCAACGTCATCACATAGCCGAAGGCCAGCACTACCGCCGACATGAACACCGGGATGAGGATGATCGGCTCCAGCCAGCGCTTGCCCGGCACGTCGGTACGCACGATGATGAACGCCAGCAGGATTCCCACCGGAACGGCGATCAATGTCATCCCCACCGCGAGCTTGAGCGAAGTCGTCAGCGCCAGCCAGAAATCCGCATCTGCAAGGATGAAGCTATAAGCCTTCAGCGACAGATGCGCGGTCTTCTGGAAGAACGGGCCGGACAGAAAACTCTGGTAGATGATCAGCGTTACCGGCGCCAACACCACCAGGATGGCGAGGAGATTGGTGCTGACACGAAAGACGCGGAAGGGCATGATCGCCTCGAACAAAGCCGGGGGCCGTCCGCTAGCAAGAGCGCAAGCGCGCCGTTCCGATGGTTCTTAACAGCAAGAAAGGCGGAAGAGCCGATTGTGGCGGCACTCCCGATCAGGCGATTACTCGCCCTTCATGGCTTTCTGCCACTCGTTGAGGAACGCCAGCCGTGTCGTCTCGTCCAGGCCTTCGAGCAGTTTGTCGTCGAGCGCGATCGGATGAACATTTTCGCCGGCAGCGGCCTTTATGGACGCCAGCGTGGTTGCCCCCTCAACGTCATCACGAACGGCATAGAGCTTGATGTCGTTGGCGATCAGCTTCTGCGCGCGCGCCGACAGCAGATAGTCGACGAACAACTTCGCCGCATTGGGATCCTTGGCTTCCGCTGGAATGACCGTGGCGCGGGTGGTCACTAAAACATAATCCTTGGGGATTATCACACCAAGGTTCTCGTCCTTGGCCTGTTTGGCGAGGCCATACGAGCCGAAGATGCCGTAGGCGATGGAATGTTCGCCAGACGTGACCTTCTCAATCATCGAGCCGGCGGAGCTGTAGAGCTTGATATGGGCCTTGCCAAAAGCCTTGTTGAGCGCCCAGGAATCGGTCCAGGTCTTGGCGTCCTGGCTGTAGAAATAGAAGCCGACCCCGGACTTTTCCGGATCGTAGGACGCGATCTTGCCGTCGTAATCGGCGGTCTTGCCGGTCATCAGCTTGAGCAGATCGGCGTGGCTTGCGGGAACATCGCCTTCAGGCACGAGACGCTTGTTGTAGACGAAAGTCACCGGGTCGGCTGTGGCACCATAGATCATGCCCTTGTACGACGCCCAGGCCGGAACGTGAGCCGCCTCGACGGATTTGTACTCCTGCGCATAACCGTCTGCGGCAAGTTTGATCTGCAGATCCGGAGCCGAAGACCAGGCGACATCCGCCGTGCCTTGGCCCGAAGCGGTTTCGGCAATGACGCGATTGTAGAGTTCGGTCGAATTGAGGTCGGAATATTCTACGGCAATCCCGGGGAACGCTGCTTCGAAATCCTTGAGCAAGGGCTGGACCAGCGCCGCATCGGTCGTCGAATAGATGCTGAGGTGTCCTTCCGCGGTGGCGGCGGCCACCAGATCCTTGTAGTTGTCCGGATACCCGGCGGGAATTTCGGCAGCGGGGGCAAGCGTCGCGAAAGCGGCTGACAGCGAAAGCACGGCCGTCATCGTCGCAAGACGATTTTTCATTGAGGTCTCCTCCAAGTTCGCCTAAATCGTACCTCCTCCAGGCACAAAAGGCGAGTATCATCCTGACCTGTCACCAACCTGTCACGGCAATGTAGAGGTTTGCTCAGCCGACTTGGGCCCGATGGGTCGTGCTCAGTTTCTCGACGACAGCCGGATCGGCCACATCGACATATCGCTGAGATTGTTGAAATTTTGGAGCGGCATCCTGCGGGGTCACGGTCGCTGGCCCTGGGCACCGATCATCGACTTGCTCCAATCTTCGATGAAGCGGCGGCGCAGCGCCTCGTCCTGTACGGCAAGTAACGCAGGGCCGATGCGAATGGCGCGCGCGATACCAGACTCGCCAAGTGTTTCCGGGCCGTCCGCTCCGTCAGGCAATTGCCCATTCTCGGCGAAGAAAAAGGAACTTTCCCTCGCGACTTTCTGTCCCCGGGCTGACAGAAGGTAGTCGAGAAATCGTTTGGCAAGGGCCATACTCGGTGCCGTCTTCGGAATGAGCGCGCCACGACTGAGTATCAGCGCATAGTCCCGCGGGACAACGACCCTTAAGTCGGAATTGTCCCTGGCCGCCGCATAGGCGTATGACCCGATCATATTGTAGCCAATATACAGGGTCCCGTTTGCAACGTCCTGAAGGGTCTCCGCGGTGCAACAACGAACCACGGTTTCCGCTCGGCTCATGCTTTCCAGAAGCCGACCGTAGACCGCGGTCGTCTGCCGCGCATCACTGAACGCCAATAGGTAGCCGATGCCCGAAAGCCGGATGTCGAACGTTCCGACCCGCCCACGATAAAATCGATCCGCCGCCTAAGAAGATCGGCGAGTTCGATGTGGGTGCGCGGTACGTCGCCGGACGGCACGAGGCGGGCGTTGTAGACGAAGACGGCCGGTTCGTAGGTAAAGCCGAATACTTCGTCGCGCCAGTTTGCCCAGTCGGCGACATGCGCGGTTTCCGCCGACACGTGCGGCGCCGCGCAGCCGTCGTTGGCGAGCTTCACGAGTTGGTCGACCGACGGCGACAACAAGATGTCGCCCAGCACCGCGCCCGTCCGACAGGCTTCGCTGGCACTATTTTGCAAGTCGTTGGTGACATATTCAACATAGTCGACTGCAACGTTGGGGAAAACGGACTGAAAGTCCCGGATCAGGGGTTCCATCGCCACCAGATCGGTCGCGGCGTGGATCGACAGTCGATCCTTCTCCGGCTGTGGCGAAGGGAAAAATGCGCTGCTTCCTTCAGCAGCTCTTGCCGCCTGATCGACGCACAAAAGGATTGCAGCCAGTAAAGTGAATGCCCGCAATGCTCTCGCTATCATCCTGCCTTCTCTCTGGCGATGGGCAACGTCAAGGTGACGGTGAACCCTTGCGTGCGCTTCCCGCCATCCTCGCTTTTCTCGCGAAAGGTCAGCGCGCCACCGTGAGCCGCCGCCACCTCCGACGCGATGGCGAAACCCAGACCTGCGCTGCCGTCGTGAGATTTGGACGTTTCGAAGCGCTGCGTGACTCGCTCCCACTCGCTCGGCGGAATGCCCTGTCCGTCATCCTCGACCTCGACATGGGCAAGCGTACCGTCGCTGCGTACCCTGACCTCAAGGCGCGACATCACTCCGTGGCGCAGGGCATTGTCGATGATATTGACGATCGCTTCACGCAGGCTGACGGCGTCCGCAAGCACGACAGGTTCATCGTCAGGCGCCTCGAAGGAGACGATGATGTCCGGATCGATAGTTATCGGAACCGCCGCACGGAAAGCGCGCCGTGCGACGTCTGCCAGGTGGTGCGGCTGAAGCTGCACGGAATCGGCACGATGGATGACCATGGCGTGGCTGAGCAACTGGTTGGTCAGGCGCGCAAGTTCGCCGGCGCGCTGCTGTACGCGATCGAGATGCTGGCGGCTCGACTTGTCCAGCTTGGCTTGACTCAACAGATCGAGCTGCGCGGTAAGTGCCGTCAGCGGCGTTCTGATCTGGTGCGCCGCGTCGGCGATGAAGCGCTGCAGGAGTTTCACGCGCTCGTCGAGCCGACTCATGAAATAATTGATGGAAGTAACGAAAGGCCGCAATTCTCGCGGGACGACGACTGTCACGGGCATAAGGTCTTGTGGATCACGACGGCGAAGCGTCGCTCCCAGATGCTTGACCGGTTGCAGAGAATAGCGAATGGCCACCATCGCCCCAGCCAATGCCAATATGCTCATGATTACCAGGAGGACGGTCGCTCTGAGCGTCAACTCCCCCGCGAGCGCACTGCGCGCTTCCGTGGTCTGCCCAACGATGACATGCGCCCAACCGGATACGGCGGGATCGGATAGAGCGCGAGCCACCACCGCTATGCGGACCGGTTCGCCGCGATAACGCGCCGATTCCAATACCGGGACATCGTGTATTGCTGCCAGATCAACTTCTGTTTGCAGATCGGCATAACCTGTTAGCGTCGCGCCGGAAGGATCGATCACGCGATAGAAGATGCGGTCGCGGCTGGCGAGGCCCAGGAGCTCAAAAGCCGATACCGGCAAGTTGACGATGAGTGAACCGGATTCAACCGTAAGGCTGTCCGCCATCTGGATCGCCGCACCTAGCAGAAGCCGGTCATAGGCGTCATCGGCGGCGGTTCGCGCGTAGTACCACGCCGCACTCACCAGAAGAGCCGCGCCCAGGCCCAGCACCAGCGAGATGCGGACCGCCAGGCGCGTGAAAAGGGAAGGCTCAGCCGGTATCATCGGAAGCCAGCTGATATCCCATGCCCCGCACGGTGACGATCTGCGCCTTGGCGCCTTCCAGCTTCTTGCGCAGCCGGCCGACATAAAGTTCGATCGCGTTCTGATTGACCGGCTCGTCAAACCCAAAAAGCTGATCGATAAGTTCATCCTTGCTGAAGACGCGACCTGGCCGCGACGCCAGTATCTCAAGCAACGTCATTTCGCGTCGTTTCAATTGCACCTCGCGCCTGCCTACCCGGACCGAGCGGCTGGCGCGGTCGAGCACGACATCGCCGCACTGAACGATGTTGGTCGCCTCGCCGCTTTTCCGCCGCAGCAGAACACGGGCGCGCGCTTCCAATTCGCGGAAATCGAACGGTTTGACCAGATAGTCGTCGGCGCCGATATCGAGCGCGCCAACGCGGTCCTCTATCTCCGAACGGGCCGTCAACATCAGAACTGGGGTCGTCTTTCTTGCCTGCCGGAGCCTTCGAACGATTTCGAACCCGTCGAGGCCGGGCAACATGACATCGAGTATGACGAGATCGTAGCTGGTGAAACCGAGGATTTCTGCGGCAGCACGACCGTCCGTCTCCCAATCGACCGCATGGCCGATCGTTTCGAAGCGGCGGCTGATTGCCTCGCCAACGTCGTGCGTGTCTTCGACGAGGAGAATTCGCATGACGGAGCATTTGCACGGAAGCAGTAGCCTATCAAGCGTCGCGCTCGACAGCACCTGCGGATATCAGCTGTTCAGCTTCCAATCATCCGAACGACTGGCTGCGCCATGCCGTCTGCCTTCATTTTGATCTGCGCATACACTGTCGGCCGACGAGGGCGCATCAGGCGAGACAGGATGCCCGGATTGTCGTGACGACAAAATGCAAGCTACGATGTCGACTGTCGTTCTCGCAAAGACACGGTGAACTTTTCGCCTGCATCTTGTTGTCGTTGGCGTCGTCATTTTCATCTTTTGCCTGGTTGCTTGGCAGCGCCCTCCGTTTATCCTCGCAAACGCGGCAGTCTTGGTGGCGATTGTGCCGTTGGTCATGTGTGACGCGGCGGTTTGTTGACTGCGTTGCGCCCTTCCGGATAGCCTTTGGAACAGCTTGGCCTAGCAAATGGCTGGGTCTCGCCTGAATTGAAGAAAAACTCGCCAATTTGTCCAAGGTGTTAGTGCAGCATTGCCTTACCTTATCGCCGCTTGGAGTGTGATCGGCAATCGTGGTACCGCAACGCCGGGAGGCGACGATGCGTGTCATTTTCCGATGTGATCCGATGTTGATCGAGCATTTGCCACGCCCGATCCTCGCGCGCGGTGCTCTACCGGATTGGCTGCGCGCAATGCCCGCCACTGCCTATTCGGCGATCCACGGCCGCGACATTCGCACGCTCAAGCAGTGCCCGCCCGTTATCGATGCGATGACCTATGGCTTCATGATCCTCCTGCCGTGCGACGTCGTCGTCGACAAAGGGACCTTTTCCTGGGACTGGCAGATTCCAGACCCGGTCACTGAGAACCACCCCCGAGCGCCTTTGAGCTTCCACACGCCGGGGCAGCTCGCCGGCAGCCCGTTTGCCACTCCCGGTCAAGCCGCTATCAAATTCAACAGCTTCTGGACCATACAGATCGAGACGGCTGGTCGCTCTTCGCGAGGCATCCGGTCAATCGCGAGGATCTTCCCTTCAGGCTGGTGACTGGCCTGGTGGATTCCGACCGGTTCAGCGATGGGGGCATCAATTTCCCGGCGATCTGGACGGAGCCCGGATTCTCTGGCGTGCTCAGGAAAGGAACTCCAGTCGCGCAGTGCTTTGCGGTTCCGCGGGCCGCGCCGCAGCTCGAATACGAAGTGTTCGACGAAAAGCGACAGGCATCCTATGCGCAGACGGTCGCCGATGTCCTGTCAACGCCCGGCGTCTACCGCAAGCGGTTTCGCGCCAGGCGGGGACGCTCCGCCAGCGAGTGAGCGACGCAGCGCTTTCTCATCAAGCCACAGCCGGCCCCTTGGCGCCGACGTCAGCGCCATGGCGATGACGCTGAAGGTGGATGAGCTGAGACCATAGGCTAATGAATACGCTACCATGGCCTCGTCGAGGTCGCCGGTTTCCTGCAGGACGACACCCAGATTGACAGCCGCTTCCGGGGCGCCGGGCTCATCTCAAGCACGCGTCGATAGGCCTGTGCAGCGCTGCCGAACTTGCGCATGTCCTGACGTACCAGCCCGAGGTCGAACCAGGCCGACGGATGCCCGCCGCCAGCGACTGCGCGTTCGAGCAGACCTTCCGCCTCGACAGCCGCTCGGCGCTGCCATGCAAGGCGCCCGAGGCGCGCCGCTGCCTCCCCGGATTTCGGATCCCGTTGCAAGACAAGTGTCCAGGACGCGCTCGCCGCAGGGGCATCGCCTGCTTGATCGAAGGTGCGTGCCCGTTCGACGAGCATTTCCGCCTGAGATGACAGTCTTGCCGCGCGGTCCAGGAACTGAAACGCCGCTTCAAACCTGCCTTCGGCCCGGGCAATCCGGCATGCCAGTATCAAGGCGGGCGCATTGTCGGGTCGAGTGGCAAGGCTTGCTTCGATGTGCGCACGAGCCTCCGGCAGATCTGCCTTGGCGAACAATACAGCCGCCAGAAGATGGCAAAGCGCCGGGTCGCCTGGGTGCTGCTTCAGGCCCAATTCGCACACATCGATCGCTTGGCGATGATTGCCGGAATTGAACGCGGCCAAAGCGCGGCGGATCAGATCGTCACTATCGTTTTGATTGGTGCGCATTATGCTTGGACGCTCACTGGCAGTCATGTCCGCAAGGGGCCGATGTCGATTCCAGTCATGTTTGGCGGGACCACTTGCCACAGAGCAGAGAGTAACCGACTTGGAGCCTCGCTTGCCACCAATCCGCCCCAACTGCTACTCCCTTCCCTTAAGCAGACACGTGCTGGTCACGACCATTCTATGAGCGCGCTTGTGCATATTGTTTGCTCGCAAGGGATATCGATAGACGTTCGCCAAAACCCAGCAAAAGCGGTCTGATGCTGACCAACTTTTCCGGCGTAAATCTGGTCAGCGGCCCAGAAACAGCCAGCGCTCCGATCAAGCCCTCGCTGCCTGAAAAAACCGGTACGGCCATCGCAGCTGTTTCGGAATCTCCCTTCCCGAGCGATATAAACGGAATCTTCGCCATAAGAGCTGTTCGCGTCCTAGGCTTAGCGGTACTGAATCGTGCAAGCACTTGGCCAGCTGCGTGACCGTCAAGCGAAAGCACATCACCCTCTCGGATTTGATCACGGATCAAATGACGACAGTCTGCGCGAAATAGGCAAATTCCGTCATTTCCCTCCTTTCGAAAAAACGATGCGCTTTCACCCGCCTGTTCGACAAGGCTCAAAAGGAGAGGCCGAACGAATGCCTCTATCTTAAAACGACGACGGTAGAATGAGGCCAATATCATCGGCGTAGGGCCGACAGCAAAGCGCTTGTCCGCCATGCGAACAATGTAGCCACTGCGGACAAGGGATTCCGTTAACCGAAGGATCGTGCTTTTGTATAGGCCCGTTCTAGAAGATATCTCAGCCAGGCTTAAACCCTCGTCATGCTCTGTGAAGCACCCGAGGATCGAAAGCGCGCGATCGACAGCTTCAACCCTCCCGCTCTTGTGTCAGCTTGCTCCACCGCCTGATGGTTCACGCGTTTGGTTCCTTTGAACGCCAAAGCTCAGTTGCGAATGTCGGGTCCTGATCACGTCCCCACGTGCTCAGCTTTGGAGTACCTCGCTCGCGAAAAGCAAAGTGCCATTTCATCATTCAGCATATTATCCTGTCGGTAACTGAAAATCCTACACGATCGTGGAAAAAGAGGACCTACTGCATCTTTAAATGTCGCGTCCTGTCGGACATGATGTGGGGGACACAATACTGGCGCGTCGGGTGCTCCAAGTTGTGTCGCAGCCTCCCAGCATCCAAGTTGGCCGGTATCCTGATTTAGCAGGATGGTCGCGGAACGTTGTTTCCCCGGCGCGGATCGTGAACCGCTGGGTTGCGGCCACATCATCGGCTACCGCTACTGTTCAAACAATGCTTGCGAGCGGCACTGCGCTCATGGCAACAAGCAGGCCAATCGTCATTTGCCATCTCTGTTCCTGGATGCCTGCCATTATAGCCACAGTCGTTCAGGACGGAATCGGCGCGGCGCAAGATCGCCTTGGATAGGCAGTAACAACCCTCGGTCGTCTGAGTTTTGTAGGCTGAAATGGCTGGCTTGAGTGTGACACGCATTGGGCCAATGGTCGGCGGCGGTCGAAATAACGGGGTGAGGTCTGATGAGCAAAATTGCCTTACTTCCTCTGGCGACGTATCCGGAAGCGAATTCCACCAAAATCGCATCAAACGCAATCGCGGTGGTCAAGCACGTTGGTGCCGCACTTCATGCATTGACGATCAATGTCGATATTCCGGGTATTTCCAATCCGGTTTCGCGATACTTGATCGATCTTCCCGAAATGATCCGGGAGACAGAAGCGACCAGCCGCAAGCATGGGCTCGATTTGCTGGAGGCATTGAAAGCTGAAGCGGCACGCGTCGGATCGCTCCTCACAACCGAGGAGATTGCTGTTCAGCCAGCATCTATCGGCGATGTTGCGGCAACTCAGTCACGCTATTTCGATTTTGCTTTGATTGGGTTGGAGCCAAATAACCAGACTGCGCGCATGACCGTTAATGCGGTCCTGTTTGGTTCGGGTCGCCCAACCATAATTCTGCCGGAAGACGCAAACGTTGGTGCGATCGATCATGTCATCATCGCTTGGGATGGTAGCCGCGTTGCGGCCCGGGCCGTTGCCGATGCGCACGCGTTTCTGCAATGTGCCTCAAAGATAACGGTACTGACAGTGACAGACGAAAAGTCGCTGCGCGATATTGGCGAACGCCTCGCCCTGAGCCTGAGAAAGCGTGGCTTTCCCGCTGAGGGGATCTCAATCGACCTCGAAGATCGCCCCATTGGCGTTACGCTTCAGGCGCGCGCTGTCAGCATGGGCGCCGATCTGCTTGTTATGGGTGCATACGGCCATTCCCGGATGAGAGATTTTGTCGTGGGTGGAGCAACCAAAAGCGTTCTTGGCGATCTGCGCCTGCCTGTCCTTTTGTCGCACTAGAAATCTGCCCGAGAGTTGTCGGCGGCGGGTTGGCTACTACGATTGTGCCAGCGGCGCACTGTATCAGGTTCTAAACTAGCCCAAGACGAAACTGCCGGATTGCTCGTGAGTTGCCGATTGTTTTGCCTTCGATATCGAACTCGACCTGAACCGGGAGCATAGCCGTTCGCGGCACCTACGATTGATTCCTGCCCCTGCCAGAGGCCGACAATGACGGTCCGCCTTTGGTGCCCATCACGTCCGCGCCTGCAACCACTTGAGGCCGAACTCGCACAGAGCCAGAAGTCTGGGGCTGAGCGAACACTAGATGATATTGGCAGTCTCAAACGTCAAGACGGGCATCTCGCAGAGGCACACTGCTTGC
The DNA here is from genome assembly GCF_030323125.1 of Mesorhizobium sp. C089B. Taxonomy (NCBI): domain Bacteria; kingdom Pseudomonadati; phylum Pseudomonadota; class Alphaproteobacteria; order Hyphomicrobiales; family Phyllobacteriaceae; genus Mesorhizobium; species Mesorhizobium sp. C089B. The sequence goes on along the minus strand of NZ_CP100469.1, from coordinate 6,714,097 downwards.
ATTTGGCGAACGTCTATCGATATCAGAACGAAGTAAACTGGCACGAAGGCGCGCTCATAAAAAGCGCCGAAATTGCCTGTCGTGTGCGAATGGCTAGGCGAGGTATGGTGTGTGCCGATAACCATGCGGTTTGAAAACCGGGACGGATGGTCTATGCAGCGCGTCGTTCTGCAAACCACATATTTGAAGGACAAGGTGGCGTTTCGCACGCGCCTTTACGGCTTGACTGACTAGAACGAAATGAGCCGTCATTTCGTTCTAACCTATTGTTTGGCGCATGATGTTATCCAAAAAGTCTGCAACTTTTTGGCATCATGCTGAAGGGGTGAACGAGAGCCATGCTTGATCCGATCGTGAATTTCTTCACCCGCATCTTCCAGTGGATCGGCCGCGGCATCGGCCTCGCCATCGGCGTGATCCTTTGGCCGTTCCTGTGGGCCGGGCGCTGGTACACACAGCGCGGCTGGATCCTGAAGGCTGTGGTCGGCCTCGCGCTTCTGGTTCTGATCGGCCTCTACGCCAATTTCTTCTACGCCACCCAGTGGTGGAACAAATTCGATCCCAACTACGTCGACAAATACACCTTCGAGAACCGCAACATTTCCGCCGGCGAACAGGTCGCGGCCGGCGCTGGCACCGAAACCGCCAAGACCTGCGGCAATTCAGGTATCGCCCAGGTCGCGGCCGACCTCACCGATTTCAACGTCAACCAGAATGCCTGGATCTCGTCGATGATCCTCTACAAACTCGGCCTGTTCGGCATCGACTGGGACCACACGCCGTTCATGGACAACAAGGCCTCGTTCCAGCGGGGCATCAACCAGGCGGTGCGGCGCACCTCCACCGAGCTTGCCGACAATCTCGGCCGCGTGCGCACCACATCGCAGATCGACACCGACCTACAGGATGCGCGCGGCAATCTGCAGTTCGATGAGGAAACCTGGTATTTCGGCCTCAACCCGTTCGGACCCAAGACGCCGACGCCGAGCTATTATCGCGGCGCGGTTCGCAAATTGCGCTCCTTCAATGCTCGGCTGGCCACCTGCCAGGCGACATTCGATGCCCGCGCCGACAATCTGAAACAGTATATCGACCGCATCTCCTCCGACATCGGCTCAACCTCGGCGATCCTCAAGGAACGCGCCGAGAACCACAACAATGGCTGGTTCGACTTCCGCGCCGATGACCGCTTCTGGTTCTCCTATGGTCAGCTCTATGCCTATTACGGGCTGATGAAGGGCGCCCAGGCCGATTTCGAGGACGTGATCAAGGAAAAGCACCTGCAGAACCTGTGGGACACCATGGATGCGCAGTTCGTCTCGGCGCTGCGCATCCGGCCCTTAATCATCGCCAACGGCCGCGAGGACGGCTGGCTGCTGCCGAATCACCTAACGACAATTGGCTTCTACATGTTGCGCGTGCGCTCAAACATGATCGAGATTAGCAACGTTATTGCGCAGTAACTCGCTGCCACCGACCCAGTTTTGTGAACGGTGAAATTCGCCCAGAACCGAATTTTCAGCACGCCTCCTGGGTGGGTGTCTTGACGAGTAATGGCCTTCATCCGGGAAACTGGTTGTGCTCGCAGGCCTGACCAAGTCCGCACCATCGCTACACGGATCGACCTTGCCTTTGCGGAACAGGAGGCGGTCGTGAGGTCCGGCTAAACTGCCGGGCCGAAGACCGAAGGCCCATGGCAGCTGTTCCCCCTGGCGCTGATGGGAAAACGCTACTGGATCAAGGCGGTCGATCGGCCGGATTTGGCAGCCACCAACGTGGCCGGCATTGTTGCTGCCGGGTTGCCGCAGGCTCGGCGCGCCATGCATCGGGTAAATATCGTCGTTGTTGGGGCCGAACTGGCCCATGCCAGGCCAGGGTTTTACATTCTGGCCAACTGGGAGCACTCCGCCGCCGAGCGCCTTTTAGATCACGACTGCACTTCGCGATGAGCGCCACGAGGTATTTGGAGAGGCCAATGGCCGCACCTGATACCGTCACCCCTTGAAAGCTGGTATCGACGTTATTTTGGGGAACCAAGATTCCGGGATTACGGACCTATGATCACTTATTTCCAGGCGATCGTTTTGGGGCTTTTGCAGGGTTTCGCCGAACTCTTTCCGATTTCGAGCTTGGGACACACCGTTCTGATCCCTGCCCTGCTTGGCTGGCCCGTCGACCGATCGAGCGATGCATTTGTCGCCTTTTTGGTGCTGACGCACCTGGCGACGGCTCTCGTGTTGCTGGGCTTTTTCTGGCGCGATTGGCTAGGCATCATCGGTGGTGTTCTCCGCTCCCTCAAACAACACGAGATCCGCGCCGATGACACCTATGCCAAGCTGGGATGGCTTCTCATCGTCAGCACCATTCCGGCCGGACTCCTTGGGCTTCTGTTCGAAGAGCGACTGAAGCAGCTCTTTGCAGCCGCGACACTCGTCGCGGCTGTGCTCGTACTGAATGGCGCAATGCTCTATGTCGTCGAAGTGTTGCGTTCGCGCGGCGCGACTGAAGGTGCCCACGATGACGGGAAGCTTGCTGCCCTTTCATGGATCCAAGCCGTCATCATCGGCATCACGCAATGTTTCGCATTGATACCGGGATTTTCTCGCACCGGACTGACCATGAGCGGTGGGCTCGCCTGTGGGCTTTCTCACGAGAACGCCGTCCGCTATTCATTCCTGCTGGCCACCCCAATCATCCTGGCGGCTGCCGTGCTCAAGGTCCCCGATCTTTTCACAAATGGCGGCGCAGGATTGGGTCAGGCGGTTGTTGGCGCCTGGTGTGCTGGCGGAACCGCATTTCTTTCAATTCGCTTTCTGCTCAAATACTTTGAAACGGACACGCTCAAGCCATTCGCGTACTATTGCATCGGCGCTGGAGCCGCAGCCTTGCTCTATCTGGCGCTTTAAGCTTTCTTGGGGTCGCTCCGAAACCATGCGAACGCGAACAGCGCAAGATGTTCGCCACGGCGGTCGCGCGAATAGTGGAACAGCGCGGCGGGCGTATCGGCGCCGCCGAAGGGCCGGTCGTCGCGGACATAGACTCACAGCCTGCCGATATCGGTCTTGCCCTTGGCGAGGACCGGCACGTTGTGTCGTCGCCGTGCAATCGGTCGGCGGCGAGAACATGAGCCTCGATCCGGCGATAGAGGGGCATGAGCGCGAAAGTGGCCGCGCCAACTTGGTCGGCGAGCGTCGACAGGCTCAGTGGCACGCCCTCGCGAGCGAAACGTTCAGCCTGGCGGGTTAAGCGTTGATGCTGGCCGTACTTGTCGAACAGCAGCATGGCGAGCAAGCCAGGACCTGCCCAGCCACGCGGCACGACATGGAACGGCGCACGCGGCTGGGTGATCGTCACAGTTCCGGCACGAGAACTTCTCGCGCACCGTCTGGATGACCTTCCACTGACGCGGGATCACCTCCAGTGTCTCGGTCACGTCCTCGCCGAGCTTCGAAAGCCGCGTCCCGCCGCAAGTCGGACACGAACATGGCGCGGGGGATGACGATGCGCTCACGTGTCAGATGCTCGGGAAACGGCTTCTTCACTGGCCGTTTGCGCTCGAAGCTCGAAGGCGGTGACACTGGTCGTCCTGGTCGCCGCCGCTTCGGCGGCAAGGTCAACTTCGCTGGCTGTGGCCTCGAGTTCCTCGAGTTGCAATTCAAGTTGGTCCAGGAGCCGGCGGCTGCGCTCGGCGCTGGGGCCATACTGCTCGCGCCTGAGCTTGGCGATCTGCAGCTTGAGGTGCCCGATCAGAGCTTCCCTGGCCGACGCCTTAGCCCTCGCGGCGGCAAGTTCGGCGCCCATCGAAACAACCAGGGCCTTAAGCGCTTCGACATCGTCCGGCAGGGGCTAAATGGCGGCTTCCATGACCGAAATGAATCAGCACACTGTCTCTCGGTGCAACCGAAAAATGCCGCTTTGGCTGAGGAAATCCGTGTCCTATCCCGCGCTCACCGGACGCCAGCTGTACTGCGGGTTGCGCCAGTCAATCCCGTCGAGCAAACACGCCAGCTGAGCGCTCGTCAGCGACACTGCACCGTCTTTCACCTGGGGCCAAATGAAGCGGCCCTTCTCGAGCCGCTTGGCATAAAGCGACATACCGATCCCGTCATGCCAGATGTCTTTACCAGCGATCCGGCGCGTCCGCGGAAAACGTAGAGATCACCACCGTGGGGATCGCGCTTCAGGTGCTGCTGCACCAGCAAAGCCAGGCCCTGCATGCCCTTCCTCATATCGGTGTGACCCATCGACAGCCACACCCGCGCGCCCGGCGGGATCACCGCAGTGCCTTTACCACTGCCGTAACCAGCGTGGGCGTCGCTCCCGCGAAGATGCTCACCCGGCCGCCCTTTACCACCTCCACGACAATAGCCGGCCGGTGCTCCAGTGGATGGCCGACGTCGTCATCGACAACCACCGCCTCTGTAAGGCACGGGTCCGGGACGTGCTCGCACAGCTTGCGCGCCACGTGTAGATCAGCGGCGTCGAAACGTCATGCCGCTGCGCCACCTGCGTCACACAGGTCTCGGCGAAAACGCCTCCTCCAAAATCTGGCGCCGTTCCGCCTCGTTCCACCGCCGCCGACGTTCGGGGCCTGTGAGCAACGTGATCTGACCCATCAACTGCTCCTAAGTGCGCTCATAAGAGCACGCTTAAGACCACTCGTTCATCACCCGAACAAGGCGCGACACGCCGGATGGATACTCAAAATGCACCCCACCGGTCAAAAGCGGAAACAAGCCGATCGACGACGACAACACCCTATGCCGCCAACGTCACAACATCGAGAACATGTTCGCCAAGCTGAAGGACTAGCGGCGCATCGCGCCCAATTTGACCGCTACGCACACACCGTCTTCTCGGCAATCTGCATCGCAGCCGCCGTCGCCTTCCGTCTTAATCAATGAGCCTGATGCTAGCTGGCCTGTTAACCATCGACGTGACCCGATTTCGTTCGATCGGGCATTGCTCCAATCCTAGATTAGCCCGCGCATCGTGAGTTCAGCCTTCAAATAGGCATAATAGATCGGCGCGGCGACAAGACCCGGCATACCGAACCAGGCCTCCATGAAAACCATCGCCAGAAGAAGCTCCCAGGCACGCGCGTTGATCCGCGTTCCAATAATCTTGGCGTTCACGAAGTATTCGAGCTTGTGAATGACGATGAGAAAGGTAAGCGAGCCGAGCGCTGCAAGGAAGGAGATGCTGAGGCTGACAACGACGATCACGGTGTTGGAGATCAGATTGCCGATGACCGGCAGAAGGCCGGCGACGAAAGTCAGCGCTATCATCGTCCTGATGAATGGCAGATCGATTCCGAAGGACGGCAAAACAGCGACGAGATAGATCGCCGTTAGAAATGTATTCAACGCCGAAATCCGAATTTGCGAGAACACGATGTTGCGAAAAGCCTTGCTCAGAATTTTGACACGATCCGCCAGCGCGATCGCCAGTGGGCCGGGCTCGCCCGATGGCGCCGCCGAGTTCACCGCGATCAAGCCGCCGATCACCATGCCGACGATAATGTGGACCACCAGGACGCCGACATCTCGCCCGACGAGTTGAAGCTGGCCGGCATGTTCGCGGAGCCACCGGGCCGCGAAGACTTCCAGTTCCTCGATATTCGACGGAAAATAGGCCATCGCCCAGGTCGGGAGATGGACACGCGCGGTATCGATGATCTCGGCCATCTTCTTGAGGAGCGTCACGACGTTCTCCGAACCGCCAGTCAATTGCGACACGCCGCTAAAGATAGCGGCGGCTATCAGGAGCGTGAAAATCAATGCCACCAAGGTCAACGCAAGGCTTTCGTCAGGCTGTTGGAGACGCCGATTCGATGGAGCATCGGTGCGGCGAAATGAACGAGGTTGAACACGAGAAGGCCCGAAAGCAGTGCCGGAAGTAGGCCGAGCTCGAGAACGGCGACCAGCGCTATAATTGCGAGCAGGCACGACGCGACATAGAACCGTGAGAAAGGCAGCACTTTTCACCTGCTGAAGCAGCCAAGTCCTCTCCGGGTTTCCATTAGCTTTGATACCCGGTGATGCGCAAGCGAACACGCACCCAATACGTGTGTGAGGCTAGCCGCCTACATTTCTTGCCGGTTTGCAGCTAGATGGTTGTCGTTCATATTTTGATCCGTGCGGCACGGTCCATGGTCGAATTGGCATGTGCGCCTTCGAACCGCTCGTCTTCTGCCGACAAGGCGTGAATCAATCGTCGCGAACGGCAGCAAGAGACATGCGGCCATCCTGCGCGATCATTGATTTAATGCCGAGCGAGCCGGCGTCCGCTGGGTAATTTGCTGGCCATGACCTTGTCGATGCGTCTGCCGTCAAGATCGACGACTTCAAACCGCCAGCCGTCCGCTTCGACCGTTTCGCCTGTCGCCGGCAAATGGTGCATGTGCGACAGGATGAAACCGGCAACTGTTTCATAATCGCGATTTTCTGGGAGCTCGATGGCAAGGTGATCACACATCTCGTCAACGGGCATATACCCGGCAAGCAGCCATGACCCATCCTCGCGCTGCACGGCGGCCGTTTCTTCCTCGGCTTCCAGATCGGCACGGAACACGCCTGTGATCGCCTCAAGGATGTCGGCCGGCGTCACAATGCCCTCGAAATGACCGTACTCGTCGTGGACCAGGGCCACAGGCACCTGTGCTCCTTTCAGTGTTGTCAGCACATCAAGCGCGTCCGCCTGGTCGTGCACGATCGGCGCATTCTGCAGGTGACGCCTGAGATCGACCTTCTGCCCATTGAGCATGCCCGCCAGTACCTTGCGGATCTGCACGACGCCGATCATTGCATCGACCGTACCTTCGGCAATCGGCAGCAGAGAATGCTCCGTCTCGATGATCGCCTTGCGCACTCTCGTTTCTTCCCAGGTAATGTCGATCCAGTCCACATCGGTGCGTGGTGTCATAACGGCGCGCACCGCCCGGTCTCCCAGACGCATGACGCCCGCGATCATCCGGCGTTCGTCTGCCTCGATGGTCCCGTGATGCTCGGCTTCGGCAACCAACATTTTGATCTCCTCATCGGTGACTTTTTCCTGGGACTCGCCTTTCTGACCTAAGAGCCACAGCAAACCACGACCGGAGAAATCCAGTAAGAACACCAGCGGTGCGCCAATTTTCGCAACGATGGTCATCGCCGGAGCTACACGCATTGCTATGCCCTCCGGATTGCGAAGTGCAATCTGCTTGGGAACAAGTTCTCCCACGATCAGAGAGGCATAGGTGATGACTGCCACTACGATACCGACACCCAAGGCGTCTGCAATGTTGCCGGGCACGCCGCTAGCGGCCAAGACAAATGACAGGCGCTCGCCCAGCGTAGCGCCTGAGAAGGCCCCGGAAAGCACGCCCACCAATGTAATCCCTATTTGGACAGACGATAGGAATTTTCCGGGATCGGCACCAAGCGCCAGCGCACGATTGGCACCCTTCAGGCCTCGTTCGGCCATACCTTTGAGCCTAGCCGGTCGCGCCGAGACAACGGCTAGTTCCGACATTGCAAGCAGGCCGTTGATGCAGATCAGGACGACGACGGTCGCGAGTTCAATGTAAAGCATAGCGAACGTTTAGCATCTGGGAAGCGGGAACGAAAAGGTGCATTCGACCACTATGTTGCAGCGATCCGTAGCAAGGACCGACGGCAGATACACCAATGCGACTGCTTGAGCGGAAGGTCGGACAAGCTCGTACTACTGAACTTGGTGCGCTAAGCCTGGACGGACGGGACCGATCATAACGTTTAGGGTGAAAAGCAACCTTCCAAGGGCGGTACGCTCGATCAACGCGAGACTCGTGTTCGAAGATTCGCAAGGCAACAGGTTGGCCGAGATGCCGGTCCCGCGAACGATTTGCTGGCGTCAGCACCAGCATAGTGACCGATACGTCACACCCAGGGCGCGATCATGCCCGGCGATCGCGGTCATGCGTTGACAACCGGCGTGCCACGCTGATCGAGCTTGATTGGTTCATACGGGAACGGGCGGCGAGCGTGGGTGTATCCCCTGCTCATCGGGGGGCGACACATGAAAATACTAGGCACGCGCTCATGGCGCTGACCGCCCTTGTCCTGGTGTTTGCCAACGGATTGGGCCTCGAAGCCCTCGCGAAGGGCCTCACCGTCGTTCCTCCCGGAAACCGGTTCGAGCAGCAGCCGCCGATTCCCGCAGCGTCAGCGAATAGGACGCGCGCCTTCAAGACAACTTACGACGCCAAGTACCACAAGATTCTGGCGTTGCTGAGTAACGATAAAAAGCTCGTGCAACAGATCAAGGATACGGCCGCTGCCTATGGTATCGATCCGATCCACGTTGTCGGCGCGCTTGTCGGCGAACATACCTACAACGTCAGCAGCGTTGATGCGGCGCAAACCTACTACGTCAAGGCCCTGGCATACGCCAACGCGGATTTCGAATTCCGCTACAAAGGCATTTCGCTGCAGTCGTTTGTCAATCGCCCGGAATTTTCCGGCTGCACCCCTGCCAAAGGGAGTTCGGCACTGTGGAGCTGCCGAACCGACGTCTGGAACACACAGTTCCTCGGAAAAACTGTCGGCAATGTCGCCTATGAGAACGTGACCTTTCAAAGGGCGTTCTTTCAACCGTTCTTCGCCGGCCAGACGTTCGGGCTTGGCCAGATCAGCCCTCTGGCGGCGCTGGAAGTGACCGACCTGGTCAATCGGGTGAGCGGCTTTGAAAAGCTCTCACCCGATCGGCCGCAGGCAATCTACCGCGACATCATGGATCCGAAGCGCAGCGTGATCTACACGACCGCCATCCTGCGGGAGGCGATCGACGCGTATGCCGAGGAGGGGTTCGATATTTCCGGGAATCCGGGCATTACAGCAACGCTCTACAATGTCGGCCAGCCGCAACGTCGCGCAGCCGAACTTCGCGAAGCTGCGGCAAAGGGATCCGGACGAAAGCTGCCGGTGGAGAATTACTACGGCTGGTTCGTAAACACCAAACTCGATGAATTGCGAGCCCTTCTTGACGGTCAAGGGTGAGCAATCAACGCTGGCCGCCGCGCGGTTAAGCGCGTTGGCAGACCATCACCCGCAGGTCAGGCGCCGCGCAGACGGAGCAGAGCCCGACATTGGTGGCGAAATTCGGAAGGCGGCATTTTCTAGAGTTGGCCTAAGTGCCATTCGAGCACCATTGAACTCAGAACGTCCCGCGAGAATGTCAACGCGACGAACCCCCCGGCAGTCCAATATGACTATGGCAAGTTTATCCGCATCTCGACCCGCCGGTTGACCGGGTCGTAGGGATCGGCGACTCTCGGATGGCTTTTGCCCTCGCCAATTGCCCTGATGCGTGACGGTTCGATTCCGTTCGATAGGAGGAATGCCGTCACTGATTGCGCCCGTCGTTCCGAAAGTCCTTGATTGTAGATAGCCGAGCCCGAGGCGTCGGTGTGGCCTTCGACGATGAAGTTATGCGCCCTTAGACGGTTGTCTTTCAGCGCCTTGGCAAATTCGCCGAGTTTTGTTCGCGCCTCCGGCTGCAACTCAGCAGAATCGAGGCTGAAATTGATCAACATGTCGAGGCCGGTTGGCACTGACGCGTCCGCTTTGCTCTTGCATTCGTCTTCAGTGCCGATGCATATTCCACGCGACGGGCCCAGATCAGTCGCATTGCCGAAAAACTTGACGATGTCTTCTGACGTTTGGACAGGGTCGGCAAACGAATTTGAAGACGCCAGCACAGTCGCCAGCACCAAGAAAGAAGTGCCTATCCGCATAGCGGCCTCCAGCATGGAAATCGACGTCACGATTGGATAATTCCCAAAATAAATCCGGAGCGCGTGCCGGGTCAACCACACTATGGTTGCGACAAGCCGAGATAAGTTACTCATTCAGCTGTTTCAGGGTGACAATCAGGGTCTTTGTGACTGCTGCCACTCCGCTGCCGGCGCGGTCAAGGATGCGAGAGACCAGCCGGCGCCACGTTTTCCTAGTGCTGCTGGGCTTTCACAGCTCGCGACCGCTTCCGTCGGAGGACGCCAGCCTCGAATTCGAGATCAGGCGCCAAGGCAGCGAGACGCTGGAGCCGCTGCAGGTCTCGACGGTGCCGCGCGCCTCGCCGGGCGACGAAGTCGACGGACCTGCGCACCCTTTCTGCCGCCGCCTTCCATGTGCCGGACAGCCAGGGCCGTAAGGCGATCCGCTCAAACAAGGTTATTCGCGCCCAGTTGCGCCATGTCGGCCGGCTGGGTGACTATCTCTCGGAAAAGCGCGATGCCTTGCTTGCCCTGGGGCGCGCCATCGATTTCGCGTCCGCGATGGCCGGGGACTGGGGCGACGAGAAGGTAGCGTCGCGAATGAACGGCCTGAAGCAAGACGTGGCTTCGCTGGACGATTATGAGGTCCATCTCTCCGATAAGGTGCAGTTCCTGCTCGATGCCATGGTCGGGCTGATCGGCATCTCCCAGAACGACATCTTCAAAATCCTCACCATCGTCTCGATCGTTGGCATTCCGCCGACCCTAATCGCGGGCATCTACGGCATGAACTTCAAGACCATGCCCGAATACGACTGGGCCTTCGGCTACCCCTATGGACTGGCCATGATCGCTTTCAGCGCTATCATTCCGTTGGTTGGTTCAAGTGGCGGGGTTGGTTCTAAATATCGGGATTTGTCGCCTTGGTAGGGGTGAAGCAGGAAACCAACGTATGAGGCTCGACGAGATCACGCAAGCGACCATCGCTTTTATGCGGGCGCATGAGGCATGGGGCATTCCGCTCGTGACCATGCTGGCCTTCGGCGAATCGCTGGCCTTCATCTCGCTCTTACTTCCCGCGACCGTGATCCTCGTTGGCATCGGTTTTCTGATCGGCGAAAGTGGGATCGCGTTCTGGCCGTTGTGGCTCGCCGCTATCGTCGGCGCGGCACTTGGCGATTGGCTGTCTTTCTGGGTTGGCACGCGGCTGGGAGACCGGGTTTCGCACTATTGGCCGCTGAAGCGTTACCCAGATCTGCTTCCGCGTGGCCATAGATTCTTCGAACGCTGGGGTGGGCTTGGGGTGTTTATCGGCCGCTTCTCCGGTCCGTTGCGGGCATCCGTTCCGCTGGTTGCAGGTATCTGCGAAATGCGCGTCCTGACATTCCAGATCGCCAACGTCTCCTCGGCGATCCTCTGGGCGACAGGGATACTCGCGCCCGGTGCGTTCGGCCTCAAATGGCTGCAGGCTTGGATGTAGGCGACTCACGCCGGGCGAGCAGCTTGTCGATCCGCCTTCCAAGCAGTTACCCTTGAAGGCGCGGTAAGCCGCTCGCCCCGATCAGTGCACAGTGTCGGCCTTAGCGATTGCCCCTGGCCACCCGCCGGAGGGCCGGGTGGCACCCACATGGCCGAACCTCGACAAACCGTCGCTAGAAAATGGCGATTTCGCCGAACTTTTCGACCCATAAGCCCGACCAGAGACGTGTATGCTGCATGCTTGGTCCTTGAGGATTGCTAATGGACAAGCCAGCCAAAGCGCTACTGTTCTCATATTTGGTCAAGCCGCACTTTCGGTTAAAATCGCCGGATCGCCTTCTCTCTGAAGCGGAGTTTGATCTTGCCCGGATAACTGTGGAGGATTTTCGGTTCGTGACCAGGGAGATGACCACAAATGTGGCGGAACTGCCCGCTGAAATCCGCGGTCGCAGTACCATTCTGCGGCGTTTGCTATCGGAGAGAGACTTGTTCAACGCGGGACGCCTCTTGATCCCGAGTTCGGGCCTGAGAGTTCTCGCGCGGATGCTGGATTTCGACCCTATTCACCCCGCCGTGCTTTTGACGTGCGGTAACTACCGTTGGGCCGGGGATCGGCTCCCGAATATCGCTGCTGTGTTCTCGCTAAAGGGCAACCTCCTTTGACTGGGACCCCTTGGCGATTTCGGGACGACGCCGACGTCTCCCTCTCGGAACATCTGAAAGGTCTCGCGATCGCGGTACATGGAACACCGGTGCGGCGGAGGGAGGTCATTAAATACGTCGCGGATAAGAAGGCCGCGCATGTTTCGGATCATCGGAAACACTTGAGCGAAAAAGCAATCGACAGAGCGTGGCCTCACATGTCGATCACAATTGAAAACCAAGGAAAGGAAAAATTCAACTTAACATGGTATATCTTGAGCTTCTTGCCGTTATTCAGGCGTTGAAATCGAGCGAGAGCATCACCCACTGCATCACTAGAATGGATAAGTGGCTGAGATCAGCCGAGATTGTCTATCCGGAAGGAGCCCGACACGAGAATGTCAACCTGCCCATTGAACCGCTTTAGCGACGGAAAATCGGCGCTGCGCCCAACAGGCATCGCCGGAACAATCTTCATTGCCGCCCAAGTCGGTAACGTCGCGCGACATGGCCAACCGCGGCCGGCCAACGTGTTTGGGGATGCAGCGGCGCGGACATGGAGAGGCTGCTAGTCTCGTTCCCCACGCCTCTGGACCAAGCCTTGGAGATGCCGACCTTTGAGGCGAAGGCGAAGCCGACAGCCGCGCGCATAACCGGCGTGGGGTTCTTCGACCGCATCCATGGCGCCACCGGCACCTCATCGCTGAACGGCTTGAACTGCACCAGATCCTGAAGATCGAGTGGCTGTAGCGACGAAGACTCTGGCGCGGGATGCCAAGGCGCCGCGGGGGCAGACGTTGCCCAGGCTTAGAGCGGCGACGCTTGGCTAACATGCCGGCGTCCAAGTCTCGCAGCTCGGAAGTTTCACCCTGACGGCTCTCCCAAAGAGTCTCGAAGGGGCGATGAAGCGGGGCCAGTTCATCCCCGGGACGAAATCCGACATACGTCGATCAAGCCTGCCCCAGAGCAAATACATGCGCCCCGACGTCCTTCACAAGTGCCAGCAATTCGGGCTGAGGCGTGACCCAGAAAGTTCGAAAAGCTTCCAGGAACCCCAGCCATCCCTGTTCGTCGGTGTTCAAGCACTTAGAAATTACGAATTCTAAGTGTTACACCCAAGCGGATAATCGACATTCGGCCTGTGGGAATCGTTCTACCCGCGCCGTGTATGGGTTGCGGTTGGCCGACATTTGGGGAAACTTTAAAAGCATCAAAGTTAAGAGGAAAAGACGAATGCGCGCTGTTGCGGTTGTGCCGTTCCTGGCCGTAGTGGCTTCCTTGGTGGGCTGCACAACAGACCAGGGGAATGCCGGTCAACGGTCAGAAAACAAGCGCCAATGTGCCGGGTTTGGTTTTCAGGAAGGCACCGATGCCTTTGCCAACTGCATGATGCAGCTTTCCCTGAAGCAGAAAGATCAACAGCCGCCCGACCACGATGCGCAGTTGCGCCAATACAAGTCCCTTAGCATGCGCCGCCAGGGTGATGATCGTTATCCGGTATGTAGCGCCGCCGACATGGGAAATGAACTCGACACCTCGATGAACAAATGGGTCGGCCCGAACTGCCAGATTGCGCCAGACTAGCAGACTTAACCTGCAACTTGATGAGCGGGCGCAATTCGGCTGGACGAAATTTCGAAAGCTCCAGGAGCCCCAGCCAATTTACATGAAATAGAATTTACCGAGGCCGTGGATGGCTGCCGTCATGAGTATCTAAATCCCACGCGACCCCGACTCCGTCGACAGAGCCGGGGCCGTGCGGAGAGGATCAGTAATCGTTGTCGTCCTGGATGACGACGGGATGGTGCCGATGATGTCGATAATAGCGATGATGGCTACGCTCGATCGAGCCGGTCACGATAACAGTATCCCGGCGATGATGTCTGCGGCCGTGGTCGTAGAAGGCAACCGTGCCGTGTCTGCGGTGATGAAGGCGTTGACCCTGGTCATTGATGATTCTGACGTTCCTGTGATGATGACGATGGTGGGTCGTGATGACCACGTCAGCTTCGGCTGCCGGAGCTATCGTCGGCATGGCAAGGAACAGCGCCAAGGCGCTCACGATCATTGTTTTCATTGTAATATCTCCACCTGCTAATTATCCCTTCGCGGGGATAACCGCGTCCCATCCCTTTGGTTCCGAGTAGCGTCGTCGGTCCACGGGCGCGATCAGTGACGGCTGCTCCCGTGCAACACGGCGTATCGAAAGAAGAAGTTGTGACAGCAGCTCCTGTTGGCAACTTCTGGTAAAGGCGCTCTTTCAAGCCGACCACCAGGGTTACGCCACTCGACAAAGGAGCGCTGCACAGGACCCTTCTATGTCGTCGCGTTCGATCTACTGATCTGTGACGGGAAACACCCGTCTTGCGAGGAAGACCGTCGGCACAATTTGTGAGATTTACGAGACCAATCAGGCCATCTTAGATCGCCTAAGTCGGGCCGTCTCAGATCCCGTAAGAAAGTGCAAGGTAAACCACCGGCGCCAAGATCAGCAGAACCGCGATTCCGATAACCACTGCGATTGCCAGGCGCTCTGTTCGCCTGACAAGCTCAGCGACCTTGTCGTCGTCAGCCGATGGTATGAGGTCAAGAACGGAAGAAACCTCCGCAGGACTGTCGTTGTCGTTTGCGGGTCGGGTTGCGCCGTCACGCACAGATCTCTGGACAAAGGTCACTGTTAGCCTCGCTATTGAAACGCACGCCGTTGGCGGTGTCACGACAATCGGGTGCCCGCTAACCTCTCAGGAATGGCGGGCACCCGATTGACCACCGATGAAGGGACTCATGCTCGGCAGCCCGGTTCCAATGTATCGGGAGGGCATAGGTTGCCCGCCTTCAGGCCTATGGCTCCGACGTCAGGACTTCAGTCATACCCTGTTCGGACCTTGGTCTGGCAATCGACGAAGCGATGGCCGCCATTTTGTTTCGACGCCGAAAATGCGGGAACATTAGTAGGCTCTTACGAGTTCACTCCCAGCAACTAGTTCGGGAGAGATACGGTGAACAACATAATCTGGCTCATCGGGGCAGTCGTTATCGTGATTGCGATACTGAGCTTCCTGGGCTTCCGATAAACGTGGCAGCTGAATTGCGGTCGGAGCCTATTGCCATCTGCGCCTTGTAGGCATCGCTTTCGCGTTGGCCGGGCGCTTTGCATGTGGGCTTTGGCGTTCGCTCTCAGGTGGCGCTTAAATTCCTTCTCTTCGAACCTTACAGAATGCGCGTCGCAAGCAGGTCGCAAGGCCGACGGTCCTGTTGCAACAGTCGGATCGACGCCATCGCCGACGAAATCAACAAAGCATGCTGCGTCAGCTCGCCTCGCGCATCGCCTCGGCAGCCTGCAGATCGACCGACACCAGCTGGCTGACGCCCTGCTCGGCCATGGTAACGCCGAACAGGCGGTTCATGCGCGCCATCGTGATCGGGTTGTGGGTGATGATGACGAAGCGCGTCTCGGTGGTCGCGGCCATTTCGTCCATAAGGTTGCAGAAGCGTTCGACATTGTGATCGTCGAGCGGCGCGTCGACTTCGTCGAGCACGCAGATCGGCGCCGGATTGGTCAGGAACACGGCAAAGATCAGCGACATCGCCGTCAGTGCCTGCTCGCCGCCGGACAGCAGCGTCATGGTCTGCGGCTTCTTGCCGGGCGGACGGGCAAGGATTTCGAGACCGGCTTCCAGCGGGTCGTCGGATTCGATCAGCTGCAGTTCGGCCGTGCCGCCACCGAACAGATGCGAGAACAGCCGCTGGAAATGGCCGTTGACCACCTCGAAAGCGGCAAGCAGCCGTTCGCGGCCTTCGCGGTTCAGGCTCTGGATCGCTTGCCTGAGCTTGCGGATCGCCTCGATGATGTCCTCGCGCTCGGAAACGATGGCCTCCAGCCGGTCCGACAATTCCTTCTGCTCTTCCTCGGCGCGCAAATTGACGGCGCCGAGCCGCTCGCGCTCAACCTTCAGCCGGTCGAGCTGGCGCTCGATGTCGCCCATTTCGGGCATCGGGCTGCCGGCTTCCAGGCCAGTATGGCGAATGACCAGATGCGGCGGCGTGTTCAGCGTTTCCTGGATGCGCGCCTCGACCTCGAGCCGGCGCTCATCGGCGGCGGTCAAACGCTCTTCGGCGCGGACGCGGGTTTCGCGGGAATCGGCCAGCGACTGGATCGCCGCGGTGGCGGCCTTGTCCAGCTCGGCCTGCTTGTTCTCGGCCTCCTGCAAGCGGTCGGCGGCCGCCTTGCGCAAGGTCTCTGCCTCGGTCAGCTGCGACAGCAGCGCGCGGCGCCTGGCGTCGATCTCGTCGGGGGCGTCGGCCAGCGTTTCGCGCTCGGCCTCGGCCTCGGCCCTGCGCTCGCCGAGCGAGGCAATCTGCGTCGAGGCGTTTTCGGCCCGCTGCAACCAGTTGCTGCGCTCGGCGCCGATGGCGTCGAGCCGGCGCGTGCGCGCCTCGGCTTCGCGGCGCAGGCCTTCATGGACGGCGCGCGCGTCGGCCAAGGTTGCGCGGTCCCTGCCGACATTGGCGGCGGATTGTTCAAGCTGCAATTGCAGGTCGCCGAGATCGGGGGCGTCCTGCAGCAGCATTTCGGCCTCGGCGAAGGCGGCGGCCGTTTCTTCATGGCTGTCGACGATTCGTGCGCGCGCCTCGTCCAGGGCGGCGCGGCGGCTTGCCAGCTCGCCACCGGCCTTTTCGGCCTCGGCCAGCGCGCTGCGGGCGGCGTCCAGGCCGTGCTGGGCATCGCGCCCGGCCTGGCGGGCATTGCGTTCGGCCTCACTCGCCTGGCGGAGTGCATGTTCGGCCTGGGCAAGGGCAGCCTCTGCCTCGCGCATGATCTGCGTCGCCTGCACCGCCTCGGCATCGAGCTCGGCCAGCCGGTTCTTCTGCGCCAGCCTTTGCGCGGCCGCGGTCGGTGCATCGGCGCTGGCGGTCAGCCCGTCCCAGCGCCACAGCGCGCCGTCACGGCTGACCAGCCGCTGGCCGGGGGCAAGCAGCGTCTGCAGGCGTTTGCCGTCGGCGGCATCGACGATGCCGATCTGCGCCAACCGGCGGGCAAGCTGCGAAGGCGCGCGCACCACGCTGGCGAGGCTCTTGAGGCCTTCCGGCAAGGCCGCATCGCCTGGTTGAACCTGGCTTTCGCCCCAGTGCACCGGCGCGCTGCGGTCGAGCGGCACGTCGAGATCCTCGCCAAGCGCAGCACCAAGGGCCGTCTCATAGCCGCGTTCGACGCTGAGTTGCTCCAGCACCGACGGGAAAAGATCGCCGCTGGCGGCATTGAGGATCTTGGCCAGCGTGCGGGCTTCGGTCTCGATGCCGGCGAGTTCGGCCCTGGCATCCTGCAGCGGCGGACGGGCGGCACTCTCGGTGGCGCGCGCCTCGGCGACCGCCTGTTCGGCAGCAATGGCGCCGGCCTCGGCCTCCTCCAACCGGGCGAGCGCGTCCTCGACCAGAGCGCGCTTCTCGGCGGGATCGGGCAAGCCCGCAACCTTCGACATAATCTCGGACAATTCGCGGTCGACATCGGCCAGATGGCGGGCAAAACGGTCGCGGCGTTCGGCGTTTTCGCGCAGCGTGCGCTCGATCTGATTGCGCGAGGCGGCAGCCTCGGCGCGTTCGGCGGTTAGCGTGGCGAGCTTTGCTTCGCTTGTGACAAGCGTTGCGCCGGCCTGCTCGAAAGCGGCGCGCGTGGTGGCTTCGCGTTCGGCGGCACCGGCATTTTCGGAGTTGAGTGTCGCTTCTTCCTCGCGCAGGCGCTCGAGGATGTC
Source organism: Mesorhizobium sp. C089B (assembly GCF_030323125.1). NCBI lineage: Bacteria > Pseudomonadati > Pseudomonadota > Alphaproteobacteria > Hyphomicrobiales > Phyllobacteriaceae > Mesorhizobium > Mesorhizobium sp. C089B. Next base: position 6,696,490 of record NZ_CP100469.1, on the reverse strand, counting down.
CGCATTGTCGCGCACCATGCGCTCTTCGCGGGCGATGTCGCCGTCGAGCTGCTGCAGCCGGCGCTCGAGTTCGGCCTGGCGGGCGCGGATGCGGCCTGCCTCCTCCTCGATCTGCGCCTTGGCGATCGACAGCCGCTGAAAGGCGGCGGCAGCCGCGGCCTCGGCGTCACGCAGATCCGGCAGCCGGTGGGCGCCGATGCCTTGCTCCCGGGCGGCAGCCATCTGGGCGGCGGCGCGGTCGCCGACCAGAGCTGTGGCAACCGCCAGCGCCGACCGCGCATCGCCCTCCTGGGTTTTGGCCAAAGTCCAGCGCAGATGCAAGAGCGTGGCTTCCGCCTTGCGGATATCGGCCGACAGGTTCTTGAAGCGCGATGCCTGGCGCGACTGGCGCTTAAGGCTTTCGATCTGGCTCTCCAGTTCGCCGACGACATCGTCCAGCCGTTCCAGATTTTGTTCGGCCGCCTTCAGCCGAAGCTCGGCCTCGTGACGGCGCGTGTGCAGGCCGGAAATGCCGGCGGCCTCTTCGAGCAGCGCGCGGCGCGCCTGCGGCTTGGCCTGGATCAGTTCGCCGATGCGGCCCTGTCCGACCATGGAAGGCGAGCGCGCGCCGGTCGACTGGTCGGCGAACAGAAGCTGCACGTCCTTGGCGCGGGCTTCCTTGCCGTTGATGCGGTAGAGCGAGCCGGCTTCGCGCTCGATGCGGCGCGACACTTGCAATTCATCGGCGTCGTTGAAGGCGGCGGGCGCGGTCCGGTCGCTATTGTCGAGGAACAGCGTGACTTCGGCGGTGTTGCGGGCCGGGCGCGTTCCCGAGCCGGAAAAGATCACGTCGTCCATGCCGGACGCGCGCATGTTCTTGTACGAGCTTTCGCCCATCACCCAGCGCATCGCCTCGACAAGGTTCGACTTGCCGCAGCCATTCGGCCCGACAATGCCGGTCAGGCCGCGTTCGATGACGAACTCGCCGGGTTCGACGAAGGATTTGAAGCCGAGCAGGCGAAGGCGCGAAAACTTCATTCGCGCCTGCCTGGAAGGCACAAAGGTGCGCTGACGCCGAAGCGCAGTTGCTCCGGCGCCGCCTGGACGTCAGAGCAGAGGGTCGATGATGGCCGATATTTCCTCAATCGACATCGCACCTTTGTAGGTTTTCCCGTTGATGAAGAAGGTCGGTGTCGAGTCGACCTTGAATTCATCGGCGCCGCGCTTCTGGACCGATCTCACATCGTCCAGAAGTTTCTGGTCCGTCAAGCAGGCCTCGAAGGACTCCTGTGTAAAACCGGCGAGCTTGGAGATCTGCAGCAGCGCATCCTTGGTATTGTTGACGCCGACCCAGTTGGCCTGCTGCTTGAACAGCACGTCGACCATTGGGAAATAATTGTCCTTCGAACAGCGCGCCAGCATGAAACCGGCTTCGGCGCTCGGATCGAACGGGAATTCGCGCAGGATGTAACGCGCCTTGCCGGTGTCGATGTATTTGGTCTTCAACTCAGGGAAGGTGGTCGCGGCGAAATGCGCACAATGCGGGCAGGTCATCGAGGCATATTCGACGATGGTGACCTTGGCGTCATCCTTGCCGAGTTGCTTGTCGGGCAAAGCGCCGGGCTTCAGCAGTTCGGCCATGTCGACATTGCCGGAAGACTCCGGGACCTTGACGGCGGCCGGAGTGGCAGGCGTCGAAGCAGGCGCGGGAGCCGCAGGCTTCACATCCGCTGCTTTGGCATCCTCGCCTGAATCGCTGCATGCGGCGAGCATAGCCACTGCCGGAATGACGGCCAGCGAAGACAGGAGGTTTCTGCGGGACAAGCTACGGTTCATGCGAATCACCTGACTGTGGTTTGATTTTGCAACGCAAAGGCTAGAAAAGGCGAGAGTTGGCGGGAATTAAGGCATCGCCGTCCCCATTCCAATCGCCAAACTCTACATGCAGGATCACGAATGCGCGAGATAGATGACGCGTTCATGAGCGACTGATTACCGGTTGATTACCTTGGCCGCTTCCTTTGGCCAAGAATTGTGGCGCCAAGACGCTCCAGCGAGGCGCGCAAGCCTTCATCCTCGATCTTGCCGACGGTATCGGACAATTTGGCCTTTTCGACAGAAGTCAGTGCTCTCGGCGTCGGTTTCGGCCGGGCTTTGTCCCTCAGCACCGGCTTTTGCACGATCCGGATCCTGCCGATCGCGTTGAAGCCGAGAAACGCATTGACGCGGTTGATGATCTCGCCGGTCTCGTGCTGTAGGTGCAGCGCGGCCATGCCCTCGCAGGCGATGACCAGCACCGCCGGCTCGAACGGATCGTCCTCATGCATGCGGCGCGGCCACTGGATTTTTTCGGGGCGCGAATGGCCGGCGAGCCTGGGGCCGGCGATCTCTTCCCATGACTGCACCAGCCCGATCGAAATGCCGGCCCGCTTGCGCAGCACGGGGTCGAGGATCGCGGTCGCGAGATCGCTCACCGGAACGGGATTGCCGTAAGGCGTTCTCCCTGCCATGTACGTTCTCCAGCCACGCTCCTCACCAGCCTAGAGCCAGCCCGCGATCAATGGCACTGCACGAACAGACCCGCAAGGCCGCATCCGGACCAACTCTATCGGGAGAGATCGCCGCGCGTCTGCTTGCCTGGTACGACGCGCACCATCGCGAACTGCCGTGGCGGATCACGCCGCACGCCGCGGCCGGCGGTGCACGGCCGGACCCCTATCGCATCTGGCTTTCGGAAGTGATGCTGCAGCAGACCACGGTCGAAGCGGTAAAATCCTATTTTCGCGCCTTTGTCGAGAAATGGCCTGATGTGAAGGCGCTGGCGGCTGCGCCGGCCGAGGATGTGATGAAGGCCTGGGCCGGGCTCGGCTATTATTCACGGGCGCGCAACCTCAAGGCCTGCGCCGATCTGGTTGCGAGCCAGGGCGGCCGTTTTCCCGACAACGAAACGGGATTGAGGGAATTGCCGGGGATCGGCGCCTATACGGCGGCGGCGATCGCGGCGATCGCCTTCGACCGTCCGGCGGCGGTCGTCGACGGCAATGTCGAACGTGTCATCTCGCGGCTCTATTCGATCGCAACGCCGCTCAGCGAGGCAAAGCCTGAAATCCGCGCGCTCGTCGAAAGACTGGTTCCGCAGACAAGGCCGGGCGACTTCGCCCAGGCAATGATGGACCTTGGCGCCACGATCTGCACGCCAAGACGGCCGCGCTGCATGCTGTGCCCGGTGCGCGAGGATTGCAGCGCCATCCTGTCCGGCGACCCCGAGCGCTTTCCGGTCCGCCTGCCCAAGGTCGACAAACCACTCAGGCGGGGTGCCGCCTTCGTCGCCGAGCGCGGCGACGGCGCCATCCTGTTGCGCAAGCGGCCTGACAAGGGCCTGCTCGGCGGCATGACCGAGGTGCCGACCACAGGTTGGACAGCGCGGATCGACGGTGCAACCACTTCGGAGGCAGCGCCCTTCCCTGCCGACTGGCGGCGCGCTGGAGAGATCGCGCATGTCTTCACCCATTTCGCGCTCGAGCTCGAAGTCTTTCACGCTCAAGTGAAAAGTGATGCGCCGGAAGGGCATTTCTGGTCGCTGGCCCATGACATTTCCGGAGAAGCGCTGCCGACGGTCATGAAAAAGGTCATCGAAGCAGCGATACCGGGCGCAACCAAAAAACACCGCCCGATTGACTAGCATTCGCTTTGAAAGGCCAGAAATGACTGAAATCCGCCATATCGTGTTCGACATCGGCCGCGTCTTGCTCCACTACGATCCGAACATTCCGTTCAGCCGCCTCATTCCCGATGCCGAAGAGCGCAAGTGGTTCTTCGACAATGTCTGCACGCATGACTGGAACATCGAGCAGGACCGTGGCCGGACGTGGGAAGAGGCGGAAGCGCTGCTGATCGCGGATTACCCGGATCATGCTGAAAACATTCGCAATTTCCGACGCTATTGGAACGACATGGTGCCGCATGCCTATGAGGACAGCGTCGCCATCATGCTCGGCCTGATCGAGAGCGGCCACGACGTGACCATGCTGACGAACTTCGCCGCCGACACACTTGCCGAGGCACGACTGCGCTTCGATTTCCTTAGCCGCCCGCGCGGCGTGACCGTGTCGGCCGATATCCGTGAGATCAAGCCCGACCGCGCCATCTACGACCATCACGTCGCCGCGTTCGGTCTCGAACCGTCAGCCACGCTGTTCATCGACGACAGCCCCAGAAATGTCGATGGCGCCAGGGTGGCCGGCTGGAATGCTGTGCTGTTCACAGATGCAAAAACGCTCAAGGCGGACCTTGAGCGGTATGGCATCGCGGTATGAGCCGCGCAGAGGCCGGAAGGTAGCGCTCTACGACTTTACACCCTGAGATCAAGCCCCTGCCCGCTCCATGCCGAGCCTGGCGATGCGGCGCAGTTCGTCGATCGGGGTCAGGCCGCCCGAGCGCTCATAGTGCCAGAAGGTCCAGCCGTTGCAGGCGTCCAGGCCCTGCACTTCGGCGCCGATCTTGTGGATCGAGCCGGCGCTGTCGCCGATCGCGACCGTGCCGTCGGCGCGTACCTTGGCCGACCAGCGCTTCTTGGCGTCATAGAGCGTGGCGCCGGGCTGCATCAGACCGGTATCGATCAGGCTGACGAAGGCGACGCGCGGCTCGGCGCGCTTGCCGGTGAGCACGGTGAGATCGGCGCTTTCCAGCGGCCGCACGGCATCGATGCGCTCGTTGGCGGCGTCGATATAGACCTGTTCGCGCTCGATGCCGACGAAGTGACGGCCGAGCCGCTTGGCCACGGCGCCGGTGGTGCCGGAGCCGAAGAATGGGTCGAGCACGATGTCGCCCGGCTTGGTCGAAGCCATCATGATGCGGGCGAGCAGCGCTTCCGGCTTCTGCGTCGGATGCAGCTTGTCGCCATTGTCGTTCTTCAGCCGCTCGCCACCGGTGCAGATCGGGAACAGCCAGTCGGAGCGCATCTGGATGTCGTCGTTCGACGCCTTCATGGCTTCGTAATTGAAGGTATAGCCCTTGCCCTTCTGGTCGCGCGAGGCCCAGATCATGGTCTCATGCGCGTTCTGGAAGCGGCGGCCGCGGAAGTTCGGCATCGGATTGGTCTTGCGCCAGACGACATCGTTGAGGATCCAGAAGCCGAGATCCTGCATCTTGGCGCCGACGCGGAAGATGTTGTGATAGGAGCCGATGACCCAGATGGTGCCATTCGGCTTCAGCACGCGGCGTGCCGCCAGGAGCCAGGCGCGGGTGAAGGCGTCATAGGCCTCGAAACTCTCGAACTGGTCCCAGTCATCGTCGACGGCGTCGACCTTGGACTGGTCGGGCCGGTGCAAATCGCCGTCGAGCTGCAGATTGTAAGGCGGATCGGCGAAGATGACGTCGATGGATTTTTCCGGCAGCCGGTCAAGTGCTGCGACGCAGTCGCCCTTGAGGATCGTGTCCAGCCACTCTGATTGCTGAGGGGCGTGGGAGAGGTCGGCGAGAAGACGCACGGCAGACATTTTTACACCCAAGGCATGCGTTACTGTTTACTTCCCGTTATGGTTACCGATCAGCGTAAATATTCGGTGAAGGACGCAACGGTCCAGGCAGCCCTGACGTCGTCAATTTGCGCAGCCCGGCCCGTTGGTGTATGTCGCGCCGCTTGAGCCTTGCCGGGCCTCCATCACCCTCCCTCGTTCGGATTGCCATGCCCCAGCCAGACCTTGTCATCTTCGATTGCGACGGCGTGCTCGTCGATTCCGAAATCATCGCAGCCCGCGTCGAGGCCGAATTGCTGACCTTGGCCGGATATGAAATCTCGGCTGAGGAATACGCCGAAACCTATGCCGGACTGACCTTCAAGGACATCATGATGCGGGTCGAGCAAAAATCCGCCATCCCGTTCCAGGCCTCGATGATCGACCGGGCCGAAGAGCTGGTCGACCGCAAACTGCGCAGCGACGTGCGCGCCATTGACGGCGTGCGCGAGGCAGTCGCGGCGGTGACCACGCCGCGCTGCATCTGCTCGAACTCACGCTCCGAGCGGATCGAATTCATGCTGGAGAAGGTTGGCCTGTTGCCGTTCTTCGCCGGTCGGATTTTTCAGCGCTGGAGACACCAAGCAAGAAAACCAAGCCCGCCCCTGACGTTTTCCTGCTCGCAGCGGAGAAACTCAACGCCGATCCGGCAAACACATTCGTCATCGAGGATTCGGTGCACGGCGTTTCCGGAGCCAGGGCCGCCGGCATGCGCGTGATCGGCTTCACCGGCGCCGCGCACAGCTATCCCGGCCATGCCGATGTGCTGACTGAAGCCGGCGCCGAAACCGTCATCCGCCGCTGGGCCGAACTGAAAAGTGTGATTGCCGCTCTGTCGGAGTGGTCGGACGCCTGAACCGATCAGTCCTTGGCTTTGGCCGATTTGGCCGGTTTCTTCTTTGCCCTGTTGTAGGCAATCGCGGCACGGACGAGCGCTTTCAGCGCATCCGCATCGATCTCGTCGCCCTCCGACACATCGATGGCGCGCCACACCTTGCCGTTGAGCCCGTTGTTGAACAGCCTGTTGGGATCCGGCAGGCTGGCGCCGTGAGAAAAGGTCAGCTTCACCTTGTCCTTGTGAGCGTTGCCGACGGCGATCATGCCGTCGCGTGACCATACCGGGCTGCCCATCCACTTCCACTCCTCGATGATTTCCGGGTCGGCGTCGAGGATGGTCTTGCGCAGGCTGGCCAACGTCTTGCCCCGCCAATCGTCCAGCTCCCGGATTCGGGCATCTATCCGCTCGGAGGCAGAGGCGCCTCCCTCGTCCTTGCTCGACATGCTGATCTTCATGGTCTGCCTCCGTTCACATCTTCTCGCCGGGCAATCGGCTGGCCTGCTTCACCCAGGAGGCGAAGCGGGCTTCGTCGATCTCTTCGCCTTCATGGATGTCGAGATAGCGCACTTCGTTTTGCCTGGAACAGCCGGGAGGCACAGGATCGAGCGACGTGCCGCGAAAGAAGGCGACTTTGACGTATCTGGTGAAGCAATGCAGGCTGAGGAACCAACCCTCGCCCTCGATGCCATAGAACGGTGAGTTCCACTTCACCGCCTTGTAGACGCCGGGGACGGCACTGACGATAAGTGCGTCGATCCGGCGCCCGACATCGCTTTTCCAGCCCGGCATGGCAGCAATATATGCCTGCACCGGAGCGTCCCCATAGGCCTTCGGGATCTGCGGGTTGCCGCCCGAAAGCAGGACCGGCTTTTCCGGCTTGTCTGGGGCCGGTTTTGCGACCTTCGATTTTCCCGGCGCCTTGGCCATGTCCTACCCTTGCGCGCCCTGCTCGCCACGCGATCTCGCGACGTAAGGCAGCACGAACATATAGAGGCCGCTGAACAGCAGCAGGAATAGCGGCAGCAGCGGCGAATAGACCACCCAGGCCGGAGGTTGCCCGAACGCCATGGTGATGAAATTGGCTGCCACGGTCAGCGTGAAGATGATCGACAGCCAACGATGGGTTTGACGTATCCATTTGCTCAAGTTCATTGCAACTTCCTCTTGAAACCAGCGCCTACCAACGCGCCAGTTGGGTGATCTGGATGAGATTGCCGCAGCTGTCGTTGAGCTGGGCGATGGTCGAGCCGGTCACTTCTGTCGGCGCCATGGCGAACGCACCGCCGCGTCCCTTGATGCGCTCGTAATCACTCTTGACGTCGTCGGTGAACAGCATGAGCGCGGGCTGCCCCTGCTTGAAGATGGCCTGCTGGTAGGCCTTGGCGGCCGGGTTGTCGTTGAGCGCCAGCTGTAGCTCGGCTCCCTCGGGCTCATCGGGTGAGATGACGGTCAGCCAACGAAAAGGCCCATTGCTGAAGTCGGCCTTCACGGCAAAGCCCAGCACGTCGGTGTAGAAGCGCAGTGCGTTGTCCTGGTTGTCCACATAGACGCTGGTCAGCTTGATCTTCATCGATTTCCTCCTTTTTGCATTCGGTGCCCCGCGATCAGGACATGGTACCGGCAGGCTTCAATCCGGCTTCGCCAGGACCTGCTCCAGCTTGGTGAGGAATTGCTGCCACCCGGCCCTGGCGCCGCCATAGGCCTGCTTCTGGCTCGGATGGAAGCCCGACTGCTCGACGCGCAGATGGGTTCCCGAGCTCGTGGGTGTGAGCGTGAACGTCACCACGCTGTTCAGATTGTAGGCGGCATCCTCATGCGCAAAATCCCAGCTGTAGGACAGCGTCCTGTTTTGCTCGATGGCCAGCACCTCGCAATCGAGCACGCCGCCCCACTCGCCGCGAAGATTGAAGCTGTGGCCGACGACAGGCTTGAAATCGTTCTTCATGAGCCATTCCTCCATCAGATGCGGCTGCGTCAACGCGCGCCAGATCTTCTCCGCCGGCCAGGATATTTCACGTTCGACGACGACGGTGCGCAGCTCGGGATTGCTCACTGGTCCATCCTTTTCAGCAGGTTCTCGAGGTCATCGAAGCGGCCCTCCCAGAATCCTGTCATTTGAACTGTCCAGTCGGTCAGCGGACCAAGTGCCGCGGGCTGGGCGCTGTAGTGGGTCTGGCGTCCGGCGTGGCGATCACGCACCAGCCCGGCCAGCTTCAGGACGCCGAGATGCTTCGACACCGCCGGTTGCGAAACCCCGGACTCCGCCGTCAGGGCCCCACGGTCTGCTCACCCTGGCGGCAAAGGCGCTCGAAGATGGACCGCCGGGTCGGGTCGGCAAGCGTTCTGAACAAAGTATCGTGGGCGTCTGGCATAGGATCGATAACCTGCGAGCTATTGATCGACGTATAACTGCCGAGATATGAATGAGTCAAGTGCGCTGGTGGAATGGATCGAGATTAAAGCGCAGACGCGACCTGCCCGCAGGCGCACACCTGCAGGATTACGATGGGGTCGTTTGGATCTTTCAAAGAGTTAACCGGCACCGTCGCAGCAGCGACGGCGCCCAGGCGCTTAGTTGGTCGCGGGAGCGCGCTTCTTTTTCTTGCCGGACTTCTTGTCCGCCGCCGCCGGCGCGGTGTCGTCATAGCCGGCATAGACAGTGTAATCCCGGGCGGAGGGTTCGGGCACGACGACGTTGGAATCGGTGAACACGAACTGGGTGGCTGTCGAGGGATCGCTGACCTGGATCTGATAGGGGTGAATTTGCGAATAAAGCACGTCGGGGCCGTGCATGACGGCAATGCGGATCGGCATGGTGATGGTGCCGGGGGCGAACAGCGGTCCCGGCACGATCTTGCCGGCAACCCCAACCTTCATCGTCAACTGGCCGTTGGCACGGCTGCAATCGCGGCTCACATCGCTGATCGAGGCCTGGTAGATGATCTTGGCCGGATCCTTGTTCGGATCGACGATGGAGCCGTCAGGCGCCGTCTGCGCGGCGGCAGCGGCCTCGGCATCCTGTGCCGCATCAGCCTTTTTCTTTTTCGGCTGCGGCGCGCCCTTGGCGTAGGTATTGAAGTATGCGGTGCCGTCACGCACCGTCACTTTCGGGCAGTAGGCCTGCAACTGGCTGGCGAGAACCTTGGGATCCTGAGGCGGTATTGGCGCATTCGGGTCGGTCTTCTTGCCGAAACCGAGATTGAGGATGCCATTGTCGCTCGATTGGCAACCGGCGGCGGCAAGCATAAAGCCGGTTAGCGCCAGACCCGCGACAAAGCGACGGTTGAACTTATGAAACGCCATGAAACTGCACTTCCCTCTCGCAAAGTTGGTGACGTATAGCAACGCCACGGCAAAAATGCGACTGAGGCGGCTCGGAAAATTAACCAATTGCCGTGGATGAAACCGGCGGCAGCAATGGACCTTTGACGATGCGCTATGTGAGTACCCGCGGGGATGCGCCCGTGCTTGGATTTGCCGATGCGGTGCTGGCGGGGCTGGCGCGCGACGGCGGGCTTTATGTGCCGCAGACATGGCCGCAGTTTTCGGCAGCCGAGGTCCGCGCCATGCGCGGCCTGCCCTATGCGGACCTCGCCATCCGCGTGCTGACGCCCTTCCTCGGCGGCGAGATCGCCGCACCCGTCTTCGACCGCCTGGTGCGAGAAGCCTATGCCACCTTCCGCCACCGGGCCGTCTGCCCGCTGGTGCAGACCGACGCCAACACGTTCATCCTCGAGCTCTTCCACGGTCCGACGCTGGCCTTCAAGGACGTTGCCATGCAGCTGCTTGCCCGGCTGATGGACCATGTACTGACTGAGCGCGGCCAGCGCGCCACCATCGTCGGCGCGACCTCGGGTGACACTGGCGGCGCGGCCATCGATGCCTTCGCCGGCCGCGACCGAACTGACATTTTCGTGATGTTCCCGCATGGCCGCGTCTCGCCGGTGCAGCAGCGGCAGATGACGACATCGACTGCCGCCAACGTCCAGGCGCTGGCGATCGAAGGCAATTTCGACGATTGCCAGGGCCTGCTGAAGGATATGTTCAACGATCATCGTTTTCGTGATCGCGTGTCGCTGTCGGGCGTCAATTCGATCAACTGGGCCCGCATCATGGCCCAGATCGTCTATTATTTTTCCTCGGCGCTTTCGCTCGGCGCGCCGGACAGGCCGGTCTCCTTTACCGTGCCGACCGGCAATTTCGGCGATATTTTCGCCGGTTACGCCGCCAAGAAGATGGGCCTGCCGATCGAGCGGCTGATCGTCGCCACCAACGACAACGACATATTGGCGCGCACTTTCGCGACCGGTGAATACCGCACCAAGGGTGTGTTTGCGACGACGTCGCCATCGATGGACATCCAGGTATCGTCGAACTTCGAGCGACTGCTGTTCGAGGCCTGCGACCGTAACGCAGAGACGGTGCGGCGTTACATGGCCGGCCTCAAGCAATCCGGCGCCTTCACCATCGAAACCGCAGAAATCGACCGGATGCGGTCCGAATTCGACGCCGGACGCGCTGATATGGACGAGGTTGCCGCCACCATCCGTTCAACGCTCGAATCCAGCAATTATCTGCTCGATCCGCACACGGCCGCGGCCGTGCATGTCGCCGCCGGCAAGGCTGACGGTGCAGTGCCGATGGTGGTGCTGGGCACGGCGCACCCGGCCAAGTTCCCGGCCGCGGTCGAAGCCGCCTGCGGCGTGTCACCGGCCCTGCCCGCATGGCTGGGGTCCTTGATGTCAGCCGACGAAAAGTACACGGTACTTCCATCCGACCTGAAAATGGTGGAAGATTACGTGAGCCGCCACTCAAGGGCAGCGCGTTAGGGAGTACTTGCCATATGGGTGTTGAGGTAAGCCGTCTGTCGAACGGCCTGACAGTCGCCACCGAAACCCTTCCAAGCCTCGAATCCGTTGCCCTTGGCGCCTGGGTCAAGTCCGGCGCCCGCAATGAGCGTGACGACGAGCACGGAATGGCCCATCTGCTCGAGCATATGGCCTTCAAGGGTACGAAAAGGCGGACGGCCTTCGAGATCGCCTCGGAAATCGAGGATGTCGGCGGCGAGATCAATGCCGCCACATCAGTCGAGACGACGTCCTATTACGCCAGGGTGCTGTCCGACGATGTGCCGCTGGCGGTGGATATCCTTGCCGATATCCTGCAGGAGTCCGAATTCGACCCAGAGGAACTGGAGCGCGAGCAGCATGTGATCCTGCAGGAGATCGGCGCCGCGCACGACACACCCGACGACATCGTCTTCGACCGTTTCACCGAGACCGCCTTCCGCCACCAGACGATCGGCCGCTCGATCCTCGGCACGCCGGAAACCGTCAAATCCTTCACCTCCAAACAGCTGCATGATTTCATCGAGCGCCAATATGGCGCCGAGAAGATGGTGATCGTCGCGGCCGGCGACATCAAGCATGACAATTTCGTGCGCGAGGTCGAAAAGCAGCTCGGCGGTTTCCGCAGCAAGTCCGACAGCACGATGCCGCAATATGCGCAGTATGTCGGCGGCGATTTCCGCGAGGATCGCGACCTGATGGACGCGCAGATCGTGCTCGGCTTCGAAGGCCGAGCCTATCATGTGCGCGATTTCTACGCTTCGCAGGTGCTGTCGATGATCCTCGGCGGCGGCATGTCGTCCCGGCTGTTCCAGGAGGTCCGCGAAAAGCGTGGCCTGTGCTATTCGGTCTATGCCTTCCACTGGGGTTTTTCCGATACCGGCATCTTCGGCGTTCATGCCGCGACCGGGCAGAGCGACATTGCCGAACTGGTGCCGGTCATTATCGACGAGCTGCAGAAGGCCGGCGAGAATATCCTTCAGGAAGAGCTCGACCGCGCCCGCGCGCAATACCGCGCCGGCCTGATCATGTCGGCTGAAAGCCCGGCCAGCCGCGCCTCGCAGATCGCCAGGCAGTTGCTTCTGTTCGGCCGGCCGATCGCCAAGGAGGAGTTGATGGAACGGCTGTCGGCGCTGACCGTCGAGCGGCTGACCGACCTTTCGTCCCGGCTGTTTTCGACCAAGCCGACGCTGACCGCGGTTGGACCGGTGGGTACGCTCGCGCCCTATGAGGCGATTCTCGATTCGCTTGCGGGCACGCACACCACGGCCCGCAAGCTCGCCGTCTAAGCCTTCAAGCGCCGGTGTTCGCGCTCCCTTTCTTTCGCCGTGACCTGCCGGCACTGAAAGGTGACCGGGTCATGCTGCGCGTGCCCTACACCAACGACTATCGCGAATGGTCGGCGGTGCGCGGCGAAAGCCGTGCCTTCCTCGAACCGTGGGAGCCGCGCTGGACTCCCGATGAACTCGACCGCACCGCCTGGCGGCTGCGCATCGGCCGCTACCGCGAAGACTATGCGCAGGGAACAGCCATCGCCTTCTTCATCTTCGAGAAGGCGAGCGGCAAGCTTGCCGGCGGCATTACGCTCGGCAATATCCGCCACGGCGTCTCGCAAAGCGGCCATGTCGGGTACTGGATCGGGGAGCGGTTTGGCGGCCGCGGCCTGATGACCGACGCGGTCAAGGTGGTCTGCCGCTTCGCCTTCGATACGCTGAGGTTGCACCGGATCGAAGCTGCCTGTATTCCCGACAATGTCCGGTCGATCCGCGTGCTTGAAAAAGCCGGATTCCGGCGCGAAGGACTTCTGCGATCCTACCTCAGGATCAACGGCATCTGGCAGGACCACTACCTCTACGCTCGGATCGCGGACGATCCACCGGGCGCTGGAACGAAGGACTGATTTTTGACGAATTTCCTGCGAAACGGGTCGCTGTTGGCCTTTGTTCTGGCGGCTGTCGTCACGCTTTGCGCGGCGCTACCGGCCTTCGCCGTCGAACCGATCAAGATTGCCCGCGACGATGTCGCGCTCGACCTGTCGCGCGCCGTCCAGATCTACGTCAATCAGGGCGAAAACTTCCAGGTGTCGACCGCGCCCGGTCCCGACGGCATCGTGCGGCGCATCGAGGTCGAGGCCAATGACGCGCGCTCGAGCGGCGACTGGGCGGTGTTCGCGCTCGCCAACACCACCGACCAGCAGCTCGACCGGCTGATCGTGGCGCCGCATTTCCGGCTGGTGAATTCCGGCATCTTCTGGCCCGATCTCGGCGCCACCCGCATCGCCGCGATCACCCCCAGCGAGGGATTCGCGCTCGACCGCCAGTCAAGCTCCGACGCCGACGTGTTCCGGGTGACGCTGAACCCGGGAACGGTGATCACCTTCATCGCCGAACTCGCCTCGCCGAAGCTGCCGCAGGTCTATCTATGGGAGCCGGAAGCCTACAAGGACTCGGTCAATTCCTATACGCTGTTCCGCGGCATCGTCATCGGCATCGCCGGGCTGCTGGCGCTCTTCCTGACCATCCTTTTCGTCGTCAAGGGAACCTCGATGTTTCCGGCGACAGCCGCACTTGCGTGGGCGGTACTTGCCTATATCTGCGTCGATTTCGGCTTTCTAAACAAGATCATAGAGATATCGCCCGGCAACGAGCAGATGTGGCGAGCGGGAACCGAGGTGGCGCTTGCGGCGACCTTCGTGGTGTTCCTGTTCGCCTATCTCAACCTCAACCGATGGCACGGCCATTTCAGCTATGGCGCGCTGGTCTGGATTCTCGGCCTGGTGCTGATCGCGGGTGTGGCCATCATCGATCCGGCCGTCGCCGCCGGTATTGCCCGGCTGTCCTTCGCCGCCACCGCGCTGACCGGGCTCGGCCTGATCATCCTGCTGGGTCTTCGTGGTTACGACCGTGCGATCATGCTGGTGCCCAGTTGGGTGATGGTGCTGCTATGGCTGTGCGGGTCGTGGATGGCGATCACCGGCATGCTCGACAACGACATCGCCCAGCCGGCATTGGGCGGCGGGCTGATCCTGATCATCCTTTTGATCGGCTTCACCGTCATGCAGCATGCCTTTGCCGGCGGCGCGCTGCATCAGGGCCTGTTCTCCGATCTCGAGCGCCAGGCGCTGGCCGTGGCCGGCTCCGGCGACACGGTGTGGGACTGGGACGTGCTGCGCGACCGCGTCGTCACCAAGCCCGACGTCAGCATCCAGCTTGGCCTGGCGCCCAACAGCCTGGGGGGTGCGGCCCGCAACTGGCTGCCGGTGCTGCATGCCGACGACCGCGACACGTTCCGCACCACCCTCGACGTGGTGCTCGAACATCGGCGCGGCCGGGTCTCGCAGAATTTCCGCCTGCGCGGCGCCGACGGGCACTACCACTGGTTCTTGCTTCGGGCGCGGCCGGTGATCGGCTCGGATGGCGAAGTGATTCGCTGCGTCGGCACCATGGTCGACGTTACCGAGCAGAAAAAGTCCGAGGAAAGGCTGCTGCACGATGCCGTTCACGACAATCTGACCGGCCTGCCCAACCGCGAACTTCTGATGAACCGGCTGGAAGCCATCATCTCGATCGCGCGCACCGAAGAGAAGGTGCGCCCCACCGTCTTCGTCATCGACATCGACCGTTTCAAGCAGGTCAATGACGGGCTTGGCATCTCGGCCGGCGACACCATCCTGCTCACCATTGCGCGCCGCTTGCACCGGCTGTTGAAACCTAAGGATTCGCTGTCGCGCTTTGCCGGTGACCAGTTCGCCCTGATGCTGCTCTCCGAACAGGAACCCTCCCGCATCGCGGCGGTGGCAGACGCCATCAAGCACGCCATCAACAACCCGATCACCTTCGCCAAGCGCGAGATCGTGCTGACTGCCTCGATCGGCCTGATCACCTGGACCTCGGCGCAGACTTCGGCAGAAGACATGGTCAAGGACGCCGAGCTTGCCATGCACCAGGCCAAGCGCTTCGGCGGCGACAGGATCGAGCCGTTCCGGCCGGCCTTCCGCACCGTCGGCACCGACCGGCTGCAATTCGAATCCGATCTGCGCCGCGCCATCGAGCGGCGTGAGTTCACCCTTGCCTACCAGCCGATCGTACGGCTGGAGGACGGCAGCATTGCCGGCTTCGAGGCGCTGCTGCGTTGGGACCATCCGCGCCGCGGCATGATCCCGCCGGGCGATTTCATCCCGGTCGCCGAAAGCTGTGGCCTGATCGTGCAGCTTGGGCTGTTTGCCATGCAGCAGGCGGCCGAAGACCTCGCCGGTTGGCAAAAGCAGATCGGCGACACGCCGCTGTCGGTGTCGGTCAATCTGTCCAGTCGCCAGCTGATCCGCCGCGACCTGGTCAGCGATGTCCGCTCGGTCATCGCCCGCGCCAATCTGAAGCCGCGCTGCTTCCGGCTCGAACTTACCGAATCGCTGGTCATGGACAATCCAGAGCAGACCTCGCATGTGCTGACCAAGCTCAAGCAGCTCGGCATCGGCCTGTCGCTGGACGATTTCGGCACCGGCTATTCCTCGCTCGCCTATCTGACCCGCTTCCCCTTCGACACCATCAAGATCGACAAGAGCTTCGTCGACGACGCGACGCCGAAGCGGGCGGTGCTGCTCAAATCCATGGTCAACATGGCGCATGAACTCGGCCTGTCGGTGGTGGCCGAGGGCATTTCCGACGAAAGCGATGCGCTGGAATTGCGCCAGATGGGCTGCGAATATGTGCAAAGCTTCATGTTCGGCGCGCCGATGCCAGGCGACCAGGTGCTGAAGGCGTTGAAAGAACAGTACCCGATGACGCAGGCGTGATGGGTGAGGCATGCGTCGTGCAGGCGCGTGGTTACATTGGAATGAACCCCGAAAATTAGCTGAAGCGACCTCGCCTTCGTCATCCTAGGGCGAAGCAAGGAGCGCAGCGACGCGGCGCAGACCCTAGGATGACGAAAGTGGCGGGCGGCTTCGGCTAGTCGCGAAGGTTCGGCGGAACGTCGGCGAAGGCGAGGCTTCAGGCGTGCCCCGCGGCCAGGCTCAAATGCGCCAGATCAATCCCGATCGATGCCAGGATGCGGTCGTACTTCCGCTCGATGTCGGCGTCGAACAGCAGCTCCGGCGTGGCCGGACAGGTCAGCCAGCCATTCTCGGCGATCTCGGTTTCCAGCTGGCCCGCGCCCCAGCCGGAATAGCCGAGCGCCATCAATGCGCGCCGCGGGCCGCGGCCGGACGAGATGGCGCGCAATATGTCGACCGTCGCGGTCAGGCAGATATCGTCGGAGACGGTGAGCGAGGATTCCACCCGGTAGTCGCCCGAGTGAAGGACGAAGCCGCGGCTGCGGTCCACTGGGCCGCCATTGCGCACCACGAAGTCGCGGGCCTGCGCAGGCAGCCTGATCGCCTCCTGTTCGTTCATGATGCCGAGCTGCACCAGAAGATCGGGAAACAGCATCTGCTGCGTCTGGTTGATGATCAGGCCCATGGCGCCTTCATCGCTGTGCGCGCAGATGTAGATGACCGAGCGCGTGAAGCGATCGTCCTTCATGCCGGGCATGGCAATCAGGAACTGGTCGTCAAGAAAGCCGCGTCCACCGGCTGTCTTTTTGTGGCGCAACAAGTCCATGGACTGGAGCGTAACGCGTTTCCGGGACGCCGAAAAGATGCGCCGCGTGCGATTCGGCCAAAGCCCAACGGTTGGAACAACGGAATCTTGACTGCGAACTTCACTCGGCCGATTGCTTGAAGCCAACTGTTCCTTGCCCGAAGGTCACGCAAATATGATACGCAGAGCGCCATGAAAACATTGCGCGGCCATGAACTGACGATCAAATCAACGCCATGCAAAGCTTGAAAATCCTGCTGCTCGGTATTGCTATCGGATGCGGAGCAGTCCTGCCCGCCGCCGCCTCCTCGTCGGAATGGTACAACAGCGAAGGCGGCAAGGTGCGGCTGGTGACAACAGGCAAGGCCGACGAGGCCGGTCGCATACAGGGCGTGCTCGACATCGCGCTCAAGCCCGGCTGGAAAACTTATTGGCGCGATCCGGGCGACGCCGGCGTGCCGCCGCAGATCGACGTTTCGGCCAGCACCAACATCACCGATGCGGCGTTTTCCTTCCCGCCGCCGCAGCGCCATGACGACGGCTACGGCAAATGGGCCGGCTACAACCATCCGGTCTCGCTGCCGGTGACATTCACTTTGTCGTCGCCTGGGGATGCGGCCGTCATCGATGCCGACATCTTTCTTGGCATCTGCGAGACGATCTGTATTCCGGTGCAGACGCGGCTGAGCGTCGATCCCGCCGCCGATCCCGACAATGCCGAGGATGCGGCGCTGGTGAAGGCTGCACTCGCCACCTTGCCCGCGCCTGCCAAGCCCGATTTCGGGATCAAGGTGCTGCCGGGCGACCATGAGACGCTGATGGTCGAGGCGACTTTTCCCGGAGATCCGGAGGCGGCGGATTTATTCGTCGCCGGGGGACGCGATTATATGTTCGGGGCGCCTGCACGCAGCGAAAAGGACGGCCGGCTGGTATTTACCATTCCGATCCTCGACCGGCCGTCGACGACACCGACCGATGGCGGGTTGTATTACACCCTGACAAGTGCCGAAGGCGCGGTCGAGGGCGTTCTGCCGTTCCCCTGATACCGAACCCGATCCGGGCTTTCCCTTGATCCAGGCCTTGTCGGCGGTTGCGGGAGATGCCCGATTTCGCTATCGCAAGAAACCTTCCCTGCTTTTCACACGAGGACCATCATGACGATTGCCGTTGGCGACAAACTGCCCGATGCGACCTTCAAGGAAATGACCGCCGACGGCGCCAAGGTGATCACCTCGGCCGAGATTTTCGCGGGCAAGAAGGTCGTGCTGTTCGGTGTTCCAGGCGCCTTCACGCCGACCTGCAGCAACAATCATCTGCCGGGCTATCTCGAGAACCACGATGCCATCCTGGCCCGCGGCGTCGACACCATCGCCGTCGTGTCCGTCAACGATGTCCATGTCATGGGCGCCTGGGCCAATTTCACCGGCGGTCAAGGCAAGATCCTCTATCTCGCCGACGGCAATGGCGACTTCGCCAGGTCGATCGGCCTCGACTCCGACTATTCCAGCGGCGGCATGGGATTGCGCTCGAAGCGCTTCTCGATGATCGTCGACAACGGCAAGGTTACTGCGCTCAATGTCGAGACCAACCCAGGAGTCGACACATCGGGTGCCGCTCACATTCTGAGCCAGCTCTAAACCGCGGCGGCCGCCTCGGCTCATGAGCGCCATGGCCTGACGACCACGCGCTTCCAGCCGGATTGCCTGCTTTGGGGGACATCGACGATGTTTGACATCATCTGGCGCAGCATTGCGATTGGCATCGGCGCCACGGTGCTGATGGATCTTTGGGCGCTGTTCCTGCATCTGGCGCTCAGCCAGCCGCGGCCGAACTGGGGGCCGCCCGGCCGCTGGGTCTGGCACCTTAGGGAAGGCAAGGTTTTCCACGACGATATCGCCCAAGCCGCACCCTATGCGCATGAGCAGGCGCTGGGCTGGGCTTTCCACTATGTCACCGGCATCGTCTACGGCTTCATCCTGGTGGCGCTGGCGGGCACGGCATGGCTGGACGCGCCGACCTTCCTGCCGGCCTTCATCCTCGGCATGGTCACCATCGGCGCCGGCTGGTTCCTGCTGGCGCCCGGCATGGGCGCCGGCTGGGCTGCGTCAAAGCGCTCCAACGCGATGCAGATCCGCGCCTTCAACGTGATCTCGCACACGGTGTTCGCGCTCGGCCTCTACGGCACGGCCCTGCTGATCCGCTGAGGACAGGTTCTATCCGCTGGTCGCGCGCGGCTTCATCGCCGCTACGGTGTCGATGATCTCCTGACATCCGCTTTAGCGCGGCGCCAGACTGTCTATCGGCCGCCAGCCGTGGACGACGCGGCGCGTCCCGACATCATAGGCGAAGTAATTGCCGCCACCGGCCGGCTGGTCCGCCGCGCGGCTGATTGCGCGGCCGCTGAGCGCGAGCAGCAGCAATGTTCCGACGCCGCCATGGCCGACGAAGGCAATGTCGCCGCCATCGGCAGCACCCAGCACCGTTTCGACCTCGCTGACAATGCGTTGCTGGGCATCGATGGCCCGCTCCCAGCCGCGGATGCTTTTGTGCGGGTTGGCGAAGAACTGGTCGGCGACCACCTCGAACTCCGGCGGCGGCAGGAAGCCGGTTGCCGACCGATCGTTCTCATGCATGCGCTCCCTCACCTCGACCGCGAGGCCGAGGTGTTTGCCAAGAATCTCGGCGGTTTCGATCGCCTTGCGCTCGGCCGACGAGACGACACGGCGAATCGACCCGACCCATGGCTGATCGAGCATGGCTGATGCTGTCGCTCGTCCGATCTCGGACAGCCCCCATTCCGGCACGGGAACGTTGGGATCGATCTGAACCTGGGGATGGGTGATGTAGTATACGATCGGCATGAGTGAGATCCCCTTGCCGATAGCTTGAGCTCAATAGCTTTGGGTCGAGCGCCGTGCCCGTGGCGCCGGCTGCTTCTCGGATGCCGCCGGCTTCAGCGCCACTTTCGGCGCCGCAGGTTTGGCTGAGCCCCTCTTGAACGGCGCCATACCTTCCCTTGCGAGTTCGTCGGCGCGTTCGTTCTCGGTGTGGCCGGCATGGCCCTTGACCCAGTTCCAGGTCACCTTGTGGCGCCGATTGGCCTCATCCAGCGCCTGCCACAGTTCACCGTTCTTGACCGGCTTCTTGTCAGCGGTCTTCCAGCCGTTTTTCTTCCAGCCGTGGATCCATTTGGAGATACCGTCCATGACATATTTGCTGTCGGTGTGAAGCTCGACGGCGCACGGCTCCTTCAGCGCATTCAGCGCCGAGATGGCGGCCAGCAGCTCCATACGGTTATTGGTCGTCTCGGCCTCGCCGCCCGACAATTCCCTGGTCTTGCCGTTGAAGCGCAGGATGGCGCCCCAGCCGCCGGGACCGGGATTGCCCGAGCAGGCACCGTCGGTGAAGATTTCAACCTGCTTGGTCATGTCAGTCCGTATTCCGAAGGCGACTTGATCGCGCGGTGGAAGCGCATGCGGCGGATATATTCGGTCGGATCGCGCTTCATGACCAGCCCGCCGTCGGGAACGGTCAGCCAGTCATAGAGCCGGGTCAGCATAAAGCGCAGCGCCGAGCCGCGCGAAAGCATCGGCAGCGCTGCTTTCTCGCCCTCGCTCAAAGGCCGCACGCTCTGATAGCCGGCCAGCAGCGCCGTGCCTTTGGTCAGGTTGAAGGAGAAATCCTTCTCGAAACACCAGGCATTGAGGCAGGTGGCGACGTCATAGGCGTAGAGGTCGTTGCAGGCGAAATAGAAGTCGATGAGGCCGGACAGTTTCTCGCCGAGGAAGAAGACATTGTCGGGAAACAGATCGGCATGGATGATGCCTGCCGGCAGGCCTTGCGGCCAATGGCGTCCGAAGTCGGCGAAATCCGCGTCGACCTCGGCCGCCAGTCCCGGCTCGACCTCGTCGGCTCGGTCGCGCGAGGCATTCCAGAGTTTGCGCCAGCCCTCGATGGCGAGCGCGTTGTCACGCGTCATCGCAAAATCCTGGCCGGCGAGATGCAGGGCGGCGAGCGCCTTGCCGACCTCGGCGCAATGCGCCGCTGTCGGCCGCCGCAGCGACAGGCCTTCGAGGAAGGTGATGATGACCGCGGGGCGGCCGGCCAGCGTGCCGATGACGGTGCCGTCATGCGCGGTCACCGGCAGCGGGCAGGAAATGCCTTTCCTGGCGAGATGGCCCATCAGGCCGAGGAAGAACGGCAGGTCGGCCTTGTCGACGCGCTTCTCGTAGAGCGTCAGTATGTAAGAGCCGCTTGAGGTGTGCAGCAGGAAATTCGAATTCTCCGTGCCTTCGGCGATACCCTTGTAGGACAAGAGTTCGCCGACCGGATATGCCCTCAGGAACGCGCCGAGTTCGCCCTCATTGACGTCGGTGTAGACCGCCATGGGCTGTTCACGCGGCTCCGTTGACGAAGGCCATGTCGGCCCGCGTCAGTTCGACATCGCGCAGAACCCGCATGACTGGAAAATCCTCCGTTTCGGTGGCCGTGATCGCCAGGTCGATGGTCACCTCGAAGCGCTGGCGGAAGGCATCGATGATCTCGTCGACGATGATCTCCGGCGCCGACGCGCCGGCAGACAGGCCGAGCGTCGAGATATTCGTGATGTCATTCCACGGAATTTCGGCGGCGCGCTGTACGAGAAGCGACATGGTGGCGCCGGCGCGCTCCGCCACTTCGACAAGACGGCGCGAATTGGAGGAATTGGGCGCACCGACGATCAGATAGAGATCGGCGCCGGCGGCGGTTTCCTTGACCGCTTCCTGGCGGTTGGTGGTGGCGTAGCAGATCGATTCGGCGGCCGGTGCATGCAGTTGCGGGAAGCGCTCCTGCAGCACCCGCAATATGCCGGCAGTGTCTTCGACCGACAACGTTGTCTGGCTTACGAAGCCGAGCGCTTCCGGGTCGGCGGGGGCAAAGGTCCCAGCGTCGGCTTCGGTCTCGATCAGCGTGACGGCGCCTTCAGCCAGTTGGCCCATGGTGCCGATCACTTCGGGATGGCCGGCATGGCCGATCAGAAGCACATGACGGCCGAGCCGCTGATGGCGCATCGCCTGCTTGTGCACCTTGGACACCAGCGGGCAGGTGGCGTCGAGATAGAAGAGCTCGCGTGCCTTGGCGTCGGCCGGCACCGATTTCGGCACGCCGTGGGCCGAGAAGACAACCGGCGACTTGCGGTGCTCGGCCGGGATTTCCGAGAGTTCCTCGATGAAAACCGCGCCAAGGCTTTGCAGGCCCTCGACGACATAGCGGTTGTGCACGATCTCGTGGCGGACATAGACCGGCGCGCCGTATTTCTTCAACGCCAGCACGACGATCTGGATGGCGCGGTCGACACCGGCGCAAAAGCCGCGCGGCTGGCAGAGCCGGATCGTCAGCGGTGGTTTTGTGGCGGCCTGCAGCATGATTCCAGATCGGTTGATCGTATCGTGACGCGAAATGAGGTGTGCACCCCTGCCCTGTCAAGGGCAGTTGAGATCAGGTTGAATGGTCAACCTGATCTAACTCTTTGTTGGAGCATGATCTTGTCCGAAACCGGTTCCCACTTTTCGGGGTGATGCTCTGGATCATTCAGTCTTTGCCGGACGGCGCAGCCTGACGATCAGAACCGCGGCAAGAGCCGCCGCCAGGCCATACCAGGTGAAGGCATATTGCAGATGAGAATTCGGCAGGTCGATGATGGTGACGCCGCCGACCGGCAGCCCGCCCGGGTTCGGCGTCTTGTCGGCGTCGATGAAGATCGGCACCAGCACGGCACCGGCCGGCAGGCCGGCACTCGCCGCCATGACGTCACGATCCTTCCAATAGAAGATGTTCTTGGCCACGTCATTGTCGGGCAGCATCATCGACGGCTTGGCCGGCAGCGGGTTGCGCGCCAGGCCGGTGACCGTGACCTTGCCGGTCACCTGCCCTTGCGGGCGCTTGGCGGCATCCTTGACATCATAGGGAACGAAGCCGCGGTTGATCAGGACATAGCGGCCATCGTCGAGGGCCAGCGGGGTATAGACGTTGAAGCCGGCGTCGCCCTCCCATGTGGCGTAGAAATGCCGCTCGCCGGAGTGCAGGAACGTCCCGCTGACGGTGACCGGCGTGTAATCGACATCACCGGTGGCGGCGAATTCCTTCTCGACGTCCGCCAGCGGCTGCGGCGCTGAATGGGTGCGCTGGTCGATGGTCTGCAGAAGGGCTTCCTTCCAGTACAGGCGCTGCACCTGCCATGTGCCAAGCCCGAGCAGGATGACGAACACCACCAGCCCGAGGCCGAGCAGCAATGCCGTCTTCGGCCGCGAGCGGCCGGCGGGCTTGGTCAGCGCCTCGCTCATTGCCCCTGGTCCAGGCGGCCTTCGGCCGCCTTGTTGGCGTATTGAACCGTCAGCAGCACCCCCTTGATCAACCTCAGCGCCGTCAGGCACAGTCCCACGGTCAGCGGTATCCAGATGATGAAATGCAGCCAGAGCGGCGGGCTCAGCGTCACCTCCACCCACAGCGCCAGCCCCACGACGATGAAGCCGATGATCAGGATGACGAACACCGCCGGGCCGTCGCCGGCATCGGCGTAGGAATAGTCGAGGCCGCAATTGTTGCAGCGCTTGCCGACGGTGAGGAAGCCGGAAAACAGCCGTCCTTCGCCGCAGCGCGGGCAGCGTCCGTGCAGGCCGGCCGAGATCGGCTCAATGGGTGGCCAGATCGCCCTATCTTCACTCATGGATAGTCATGCTTTACGGCTCGATTTCGATCAGCGTTCCATCCGGCACCATAGTCCAGATTTCGTCCATGTCGCTGTCGGTAACCCCAATGCAGCCATCGGTCCAGTCGACCAATTGAAGCAGCCAGCCCGACCAGCCGAATCCGTTGACCATTGGTAGGCGCCGAAAAGAAGAAAGGCGACCGCGTTGCCGCGACCGCCCTTCTGATTTGTCGGTTCGGTGAAAGCCGTCAGTGGCCTTCGATCACCGCGCCGACCGATCCCCAGACGTAGATCGATGCGAACAGGAACAGCCAGACCACGTCGACGAAGTGCCAGTACCAGGCAGCCGCCTCGAAGCCGAAATGCTGCTTGGGCGTGAAGTCGCCTTTCCAGGCGCGGATCAGGCAGACCAGCAGGAAGATGGTGCCGATGATGACGTGGAAGCCATGGAAGCCGGTCGCCATGAAGAAGGTGGCGCCGTAGATGGAATCCTTGAAGCCGAACGGAGCGTGCATGTACTCGTAGGCCTGCACCATGGTGAACAGCATGCCGAGGCCGACGGTCAGCACCAGGCCGTTGATCAGGCCCTTGCGGTCGCCATGGATGAGCGAATGGTGCGCCCATGTCACCGTGGTGCCCGACAGAAGCAGGATGATGGTGTTGTAGAGCGGCAGATGGAAGGGATCGAGGACTTCGAGACCCTTCGGCGGCCAGACGCCGCCAGTGAAAGCGGTGCGGGCGTAATTCTGCACTTCGCTGGGAAACAGGCTGGCATCGAAATAGGCCCAGAACCAGGCAACGAAGAACATCACTTCCGAAGCGATGAACATGATCATGCCGTAGCGCAGATGCAGCGACACGACGCGCGTATGGTGGCCCTCATGCGCTTCCTTGATGGTGTCCGACCACCAGGCAAACATCGTGTAGAGGACGATGACCAGGCCGATGAAGAACAGCCATGGATTGGCGATGTTGTGGCCGAAAATCGGAAAATCGCCGTTCTTGAGATACTGCATCAGGGCGACGCCGCCGACTGCAGTCACCAGCGCGCCGATCGACCCCAGGAAGGGCCACGGGCTCGGGTTGACGAGATGGTAGTCGTGTTGTGGTTTTGCGTGCGCGTCTGCCATATCAACCCCGAGATTTGCTTCGGTATCTGAAACTTTGCTGCTGCTGTCCGGCGTCGATGACGCCACCGGCTTGTTCTTTTGGACCGGGAACATGGTGTAGGACAGGGTGATCGTCTTCAAGTCCTTCAGTTCCAGCACGTTGACGATATCGGGATCCACATAGAACACGACCGGCATGTCCAGCGTCTCGCCGGGCTTCAGCGTCGTGTCGGTGAAGCAGAAACACTCGACCTTGTTGAAGTAGGGGCCCGCCAGTTCCGGCTGCACGTTGAAGGTGGCGCGGCCGGTAACGGCGCGGTCGAACTTGTTGGTGGCGCTGTAATGCGCCTGCGTGGTCTCGCCGATCTTGATGGTGACCGAGCGGGCGACCGGCTGGAACTGCCAGGGAATGCCGTTGGTGTTGGCGTCGAAGCGCACGGTGATGTCGCGGTCGAGGATGCGGCCGGCATATTGCTTTTCGGCGCGCTGCGTCGTGCCGCCATAGCCGGTGGCCTGGCAGAACATCTTGTAGAGCGGCACCGCGGCGTAGGCCATCCCGATCATGCCGCCGAAGAAGGCGACGCAGACGGCGGCGACGACGCGGTTGGTGTTCTTCTTCCTGGGATCGGTCACGGTCTGGCGGGTCATCATCGGCCTCATCCGGTATGGCCGAATTTCACGATGGTCGCGACGTAGAAGATGACGACCAGAATCGCCAGCGCGACGCCGATCGCCGCCGAACGGTTGCGCCGCGCCTTCTTCTGGCTTTCGGTCAGCGTGACCAGTTCAAGCTTCTTGTCGATCATGGTCATGCTCCACCGATGGCCAAAGCGCGACCGACGACACAGTCGGCAAGATAGATGGCGAAGATGGCGAAGAGGTAGAGCAGCGAATAGGCGAACAGAGCCTTGGCCGGCTTCATGACGCGGTCGCTATCGGTCATGCACAGCACTTTCCAGGCATACCAGACGAAGCCGGCGCCGAGAGCCACTGATGCGACGCCATAGAAGGCGGTAGTGAAACCGAGCACCCAGGGCAGCACGCCGATCGGCGCCAGGATCAGGGCGTAGGCAAAGATCTGGCGGCGGGTCGAGGCCTGGCCGGCAACGTTCGGCATCATCGGGATGCCGGCCTTGGCGTAGTCGTCGGACTTGAACAGCGCCAGCGCCCAGAAGTGCGGCGGCGTCCACAGGAAGATGATCAGGAACAGGACGAGGCTTTCCAGGCTCACCGTTCCGGTCACCGCGGCCCAGCCGATGACCGGCGGGATGGCGCCGGCGGCG
Source organism: Mesorhizobium sp. C089B (assembly GCF_030323125.1). Lineage (NCBI taxonomy): Bacteria > Pseudomonadati > Pseudomonadota > Alphaproteobacteria > Hyphomicrobiales > Phyllobacteriaceae > Mesorhizobium > Mesorhizobium sp. C089B. Next base: position 6,670,654 of record NZ_CP100469.1, on the reverse strand, counting down.
CCGCCGATGACGATGTTCTGCGGCGTCGAGCGCTTCAGCCACATCGTGTAGACGACGGCGTAGAAGAAGATGGTGAAGGCAAGCAGCGCCGCCGACAGCCAGTTGACCAGCACGCCCAGCGTCATCACCGACAGCACCGAAAGCACAAGGCCGAAGCTCAGGGCTTCGCCGGGCAGGATGCGGCCGGACGGTACCGGGCGGCCGGCGGTCCGGCTCATCACCGCATCGATGTCGGCGTCGTACCACATGTTGAGCGCACCCGAGGCGCCGGCGCCGATGGCAATGGCCAGGATGGCGATCACCGCCAGCAGCGGGTTGATGGTCACGGGCGCAGCGACCATGCCGACAAAGGCCGTGAACACCACCAGCGACATGACGCGCGGCTTCAGCAGGGCGAAGAAATCGCCCGACGTGGCTTCCGACATGCGAAAGCCCGCTTCGTCAATCATTGGGTCGTCGACAAGGGCCATGCGTACATAAGTCCAATCATTCCGTTGGCCGAAAACCGCCGGCGGGCCGGCGGTTTCGTATTCGGGCTGCCTTACTTGATCTTCGGCAGCTGTTCCCACTGGTGGAAGGGCGGCGGCGAAGGCAGCTGCCATTCGAGCGTCGTTGCACCCTCGCCCCACGGGTTGGCCCCGGCGACGCGCTTCTTCTGGAAGGCCTCGAACACGCCATAGAGGAAGATCACCACGCCGACGGCCGATATATAGGAGCCGTAGGACGACACCATGTTCCAGCCGGCGAACGCGTCGGGATAGTCGATGGTGCGGCGCGGCATGCCGGCCAGGCCGAGGAAATGCTGCGGGAAGAAGATCAAATTGACGCCGACGAAGGTGACCCAGAAGTGGGTGTTGGCGATCACCGGCGAGTACATGTAGCCGGTCATCTTGGGGAACCAGTAGTACCAGCCGGCGAAGATGGCGAAGACCGCACCCAGCGACAGCACATAGTGGAAGTGGGCAATGACGAAATAGGTGTCATGCAGCGAGCGGTCGAGGCCGGCATTGGCGAGCTGGACGCCGGTGACGCCGCCGACCGTGAACAGGAAGATGAAGCCCAGCGCCCACAGCATCGGCGTCTTGAACGAGATCGAGCCGCCCCACATCGTCGCGATCCAGGAGAAGATCTTCACGCCTGTCGGTACGGCGATGACCATGGTGGCGAAGACGAAGTAGCGCTGCGTGTCGAGCGACAGGCCGGTCGTGTACATGTGGTGCGCCCAGACGATGAAGCCGACGGCGCCGATCGCGACCATGGCGTAGGCCATGCCGAGATAGCCGAACACCGGCTTCTTCGAGAAGGTCGAGACGATGTGGCTGATGATGCCGAAGCCCGGCAGGATCAGGATGTACACTTCGGGGTGACCAAAGAACCAGAACAGATGCTGGAACAGGATCGGATCGCCGCCGCCATCCGGGGCGAAGAAGGTGGTGCCGAAATTGCGGTCGGTAAGCAGCATGGTGATGCCACCGGCCAGAACCGGAAGCGACAAGAGCAGCAGGAAGGCGGTGATCAGAACCGACCAGGCAAATAGCGGCATTTTGTGCAGCGTCATGCCCGGCGCGCGCATGTTGAAAATGGTGGTGATGAAGTTGATGGCGCCGAGGATCGAGGACGCGCCGGCAATGTGGATCGACAGGATCGCCAGATCCATGGCCGGCCCGGGCTGGCCGGAGGTCGACAGCGGCGGATAGAGCGTCCAGCCGCCGCCAACGCCATAGGCGCCGGGCGCGCTCGGCATGAAAGCCGAAGCGATGAGCAGCAGGAAGGCCGGCGGCAGCAGCCAGAACGAGATGTTGTTCATGCGCGGGAAGGCCATGTCAGGCGCGCCGATCATGATCGGCACCATCCAGTTGGCGAAGCCGCCGATCAGCGCCGGCATGACCATGAAAAAGATCATGATCAGCGCGTGCGCGGTGCCGAAGGCGTTGTACATGCTCTTGCCGCCGTCGATGGCGGCATCGCCGTTCATGCCATAGACCATCTGCGCCAGACCGGTGAAGATCTGGATGCCCGGCTCCTGCAGCTCCATGCGGATGACGACCGAAAGCGCGCCGCCGACGATGCCCGCGAAGATCGCGAAGATCAGGTAGAGCGTGCCGATGTCCTTGTGGTTGGTGGAGTACACCCACCGGACCCAGCCATGATAGGGCTTGTGGTCGTGGTCGTCGTGAGCTGCAGCTTCTGCCATGGTCGGCTCCGTTCCCTAATTCTTGCTAACCCGCGGCATCAATTGCCGGCGGCCGCTACCTTGTTGGTACCGTCGACCTCGGCCATCAGCGCCTTGTTGGCGCCGGGGAGGTCGGTCTTGGCTGCTGCCAGCCAGGTCTTGTACTGCGCATCGGATACGACGCGGACGGCGATCGGCATGAAGGCATGGTCCTTGCCGCAGAGCTGCGAGCACTGGCCGTAATAGATGCCTTCCTTTTCCGCCTTGAACCAGGTCTCGTTGGTACGGCCGGGAACCGCGTCCATCTTGATGCCGAAGGCCGGCACGGCAAAGGAATGGATCACGTCGGCTGCGGTAACCAGGACGCGCGTCATGGTGTTGACCGGCACGACCAGCTCGTTGTCGACCGCCAGCAGGCGCGGATAGACCTTGCGGTCTTCCTTGCCGATCGCGGCGCGGTCGGCGTCCTGCAGGATGGCCGAGTTGAAGGAGAGCGTGTTCTCGGTCTGGTACTCATAGTCCCAGTTCCACTGATTGCCCGTTACCTTGACGGTCAGCTTGGCCTCTTCCGGCGGCGTGTACTGCGCCGTCAGCAGCTGGAACGAGGGAATGGCGATGAACAGCAGGACGACGACCGGCCCGACTGTCCAGATGATCTCGATCAGCGTGTTGTGGCTGGTCTTGGACGGAACCGGGTTTTTGCTGGCGCGGAACCTGAAGATGCACCAGGCGAGAAGCGCCAGAACCAAAGCAGTGATCGGGACGACGAACCACATCGTGTAGTTCCCGAACCACTCGATCTGCCGCATCATGTCTGTCGCCGGCGGCTGAAAAGTCATCTCCCACGGCTGCGGCTGGGCCGCATGGGCGGAGGCACCGGCGAAAAATGCGGCGGCGGCGCCTGCCGTTGCCATCAATTTGGCGCTTGCTGGGAATTTTCTCATCGCCCTCTTCATCTCCCGGTTCCTCGCGATCGCGACGCAAGAATATCGAACAATGCCGGGATGGGAATCCCGGACAGTCCCAAGGGTGGTTCAAACCATACTCTATTTCCCTCCGCAAGAAAGGAGCGGGCGAAACCGTGCGGCATTTTTGCGCGCAAGTGCTGCCGCGCTGTTTCGACGGCCTCGTGGCCCGCGCGGGTCGTCGACAGACAGGCTATGCGGGCTTGTGTCCGGAATGCGCCTGACGGTCGCAATTCGGGCGAATTTGCTAGGGAAAAGCGCATTATTGCGCCTGCCGGGGCTGACCGGCGGTCGCCCTATCCTTTACTTGGCCTTGGCGCGGCTTAAAGTGCCGTGATTCGCAATGGAGCCGTCATGACCTCTTGGCTTTCGAGAAACGCCTGGCATTCGAAGAGCGCCTGGCATTCGAAAAGCGCTTGGCTTTCGAGAAGCGGGGCGAAGGTCGTTTTTCTCGCCGCCCTGATCGGTATCGGCTCGTCCGCAACCGGCGTCGCCAATGCAGCGCAGCCCAGCGGCACGGTCAAGTCAACGCATGGCGCGTGGTCGATCATCTGCGACACGCCGGCCGGCGCCACCTCGGAACAATGCGTGATGATGCAGAACGTCGTTGCCGAGGATCGCCCGGAAATGGGACTGTCCGTCGTCGTCCTGCGCACCGCCGACAACAAGGCCGAGATCCTGCGCGTGCTGGCCCCGCTCGGCGTTCTGCTGCCCAATGGCCTGGGCCTCAATGTCGACGGCAAGGATATTGGCCGCGCCTATTTCGTGCGCTGCTTCCAGGACGGCTGCTATGCCGAGGTCATTCTCGAAAAGCCGCTGCTCGATACGCTGAAGACCGGGACGTCGGCCACCTTCATCGTCTTCCAGACGCCGGAAGAAGGCATCGGCATCCCCGTCGACCTCAAGGGCTTCGCCGACGGTTTTGCCGCCCTGCCCTGAGCTTGATGCTTGCGAAACCGTCTTTCCTCACAATTCCCACGGGTTTGATCTTTGGCTGTGGGGGTCATCATGCGTGCTTGTTCTTTGCTTTTGTCGACCGGTCTGATCCTGACCGGCGCCGTTTCCGTCGCCTTTGCCGAGGATTCCGAAATCATCACGGCGCCCGATCCGGCCGTCATTTTCGAGCTTGCGAAAGGCTATGGCTCGGCCAAGATGGACAAGGACGACGGGGCGATCCGATGGTCTCGGGCCGGCTTCAGGGCATGAAATATGTCATCTACTTCTATGGCTGCGAAAACCATGAGAAGTGCAAGTCGATCCAGTTCTCCTCGGGCTATACCGACCCCTTCACGGCCGACCAGGCCAATGAATGGAACAAGAAATATCGCTGGGTGAAGGCCTTTTCGGGTGACGGGTCGAGCTTCAAGATGGATGTCATGTTCAGGGGCGGGGTTACCCGCTCCTACCTGCTGCGGATCGTCATTGCGGATTGTGCAGGCGCGTCTTCGCGCCTACATCGTGGCAACACCATTCCTCTTGTGAGCGGACCTGCCATGAACAGCCTGACCGGCCAATTCGACATTTCAGACGATCGCATCAAGCGGATCGTCGCCGACACACTGAACGGCGCCGATGATGGCGAACTGTTCCTCGAATACAGCGAGAGCGAAGCGCTGATGTTCGACAATGGCAGGCTGAAGACCGCCAATTTCAACACCGACCAGGGTTTTGGCCTGCGCGCCGTGGCCGGCGAGGCCAGCGGCTACGCCCATTCCAGCGATCTTTCGGAGGCGTCGCTGCTGCGCGCCGCCGACGCGGTCTCGACCGTCAAGGGCGGCTATTCCGGCACGCTTGCCGCGGCACCCGCGCGCACCAACCGCCATCTCTATGGCGAGGAGAACCCGATCCCCTCGCCTTCCTTCGAGGTCAAGGCCAAGCTGTTGCAGGAGATCGACGCATGGCTGCGTGCCGAGGACCCGCGCGTGCGCCAGGTGACGGCCTCGCTCGCGGCGTCCTGGCAGCATGTCGAGATCGTGCGCGCCGACGGCCAGATCGTGCGCGACATCCGCCCGCTGGTCCGCATCAACGTTTCCGTCGTCGTCGGCGACGGCGACCGCCAGGAAAGCGGCTCCTATGGCATGGGCGGGCGCAAGGCGTTCGGCGAGTTCCTGGTCGAGGACGCCTGGAAGCATGCTGCCAGGGAGGCCCTCAGGCAGGCGCTGGTCAATCTCGAAGCCATTCCCGCGCCGGCCGGAACGTTCGACATCGTTTTGTCCAGCGGCTGGCCGGGCGTGATGCTGCACGAAGCCGTCGGCCACGGGCTGGAGGGCGACTTCAACCGCAAGAAGACCTCCGCCTTTGCCGGCCTGCTCGGCCAGCAGGTCGCCGCCAAGGGCGTTACCGTGGTCGATGACGGCACCATGCCGGAGCGGCGGGGTTCGCTGACCGTCGACGATGAAGGCACGCCTTCGGCCCGCAATGTGCTGATCGACGACGGCAAGCTTGTCGGCTACATGCAGGACCGCCAGAACGCCCGGCTGATGGGCATGAAAGCCACGGGAAACGGCCGGCGCGAAGGCTATGCGCACCAGCCGATGCCGCGCATGACCAACACCTATATGACGGCGGGCGACATGGAGCCGGACGAGATCATCGCCTCGGTCAAGAACGGCATCTATGCCGTATCCTTCGGCGGCGGCCAGGTCGACATCACCTCAGGCAAGTTCGTGTTCGGCTGCACCGAGGCCTACATGATCGAAAACGGCAAGGTGACGCAGCCGATCAAGGGCGCCATGCTGATCGGCAACGGACCGGACGCCATGCACCGTGTGTCGATGATCGGCAACGACATGAAACTCGACACCGGCATCGGCATGTGCGGCAAGGCCGGACAAGGCGTGCCGGTCGGCGTCGGCCAGCCGCATCTCAGGATGAACCAGATGACCGTCGGCGGCACCAGGGTTTGAGCGAGGAGACGCCAATGGGCTTGAATAGTTCCCCTCACAGGGATATCTTACCTTTGTCTTACACAAGGGTAATACCGCAATGGGTGCAATAGAAAAGCTTATAACGACCGTCTCTACCAAGGGACAGGTAATCCTGCCCAGCGCGATCCGCAAACGGAGGGACTGGGGCGCGGGCACGCGCCTGCAGGTCGAAGACACACCAGACGGTGTACTTTTGAGACCGGCGCCTGCCTTTGCCCCGACACGACCAGAAGATGTCTTTGGTGTCCTGCCGCACAGTGGCAGACCGAAGACCTTGGAGGAGATGGACGCGGCCGTCCTTGCTGAAGCACGGCGGCGCCATGCTCGCGATTGATACCAACGTTGTCGTCAGGTATCTGACGAACGACGATCCCGAGCAGTCCCCGCGAGCCCGGCGGCTGATCGACGGTCAGCCCGTTTTCGTCGCCGTCACGGTGATCCTGGAGGCTGAGTGGGTGCTGCGCAGCGGCTATGGTTATGATCAGGCCTCGATCGTCAATGCACTGCGGGTGTTCGGCGGGCTTCCCACTGTCGAGATAGAGGATGCTGCGATGGTCTCTTCCGCGGTCGATCTAGCCGAGACGGGAATGGATTTCGCCGATGCGCTCCATCTGGGCAAGTCCTCGCACTGCTCAGCATTTGTGTCCTTCGACCGTAAGTTCATCAAGGCCGCACAAGCGGCCGGGTACGAAAGCGTTCGCGAAGGCTAGTTTGCCAGCCGGCTACGTCTTGCGGGGGGCGGCAAACTCAAGCACGGCCTTGTGAAAATCGGCGGATTAACGTCGCCGTTTCGGCTTCTCCAGCAGCGCCACGGCCTCGACATGCGGCGACCACAGGAACTGGTCGATGGGCGTGACGCTCTTCAAGATGTAGCCGCCGTCAATCAGGATGCGCAGGTCTCGTGCCAGCGTCACCGGATTGCAGGAGACGGCGGCGACGAACGGCACATCCGAGCGGGCGATCTGCTTCGACTGGTCCTCGGCGCCGGCGCGCGGCGGGTCGAAGACGACGCCATCGAAAGCATTCAGCTCCTTGAACGTCAGCGGCCGCCGGAACAGGTCGCGGCGTTCGCCGGTTACCCGCTTCAGGCCGGTGGCGAAGCGCGATCCGCGGTCGAGCGCCGAAAGGGCTGCCGCGTCGCCTTCGACCGCGTGGACTTCGGATTTGGCCGCCAGCCGAAGCGCAAAGCTGCCGCAGCCGGCGAAAAGATCCGCGACTTTCCTGGCACGCTTCAGATGTCCGCCAACGAGATCGGCCATCGTCTGTTCGGCGGCTTGCGTTGCCTGCAGGAAGGCGCCAGGCGGTATGGCGACAGCGACGGTGCCGAACATGACCACCGGCTTTTTCGGCTCGATGACAATCTCGTCGTCGATCGAAAGCCGGGCAAAGCCATTGGCCATGATGAAGTTGGAGGCGACCCGGCGCTGGTTCTCGCCCAGCTTGCCCGACTCATAGACAGCGACGTCAAGCCCCGAGCCCGTCACAGTGACCGCCATCCGGAACGATTTGGTGGTGGCGCAAACCAGGTCGGCGACCGACCTCAAGCGATCGAGCGCGGCAACGATCTCCGGCAGCGAGATCGGACATTCCTCGATGGGGATGATTTCCGGCGACAGATGGCGATGGAAGCCAAGCAGCATGCCTGTGTCGGCGCGCCTGGCGGCAAGCACGACGCGGCGGCGTGTGTGTGGCGCACACGGCACCAGGGCGCCGATGTCGCCGGCAATGCCTTTCAAGGCATGCACGACCTTGTCGCGTTTCCATTGCTGGTAAGCGTCGGCTTGCAGATGCTGGACGGCGCAGCCGCCACATTCGGTGAAATGCCGGCAGGCCGGATCGATACGCAGCGGCGACGTCTCCAATACCGCCATCAGCATGGCGCGATCCCTCTCGCGCGCGGCGGTGACGGTCTCGCCGGGCAGGGTGAAGGGAATGAACAGCTCGCCGGTTTCCGTCTCGGCGACGCCGTCGCCCTGCGAACCCAGTCTCTTGATGGTGAAGCCCGTGCTCATCGGTCCTTGGTCCCGGCATCCTTGATCCCGGCATCCTTGATCCCGGCAAGCAGGAATTCGCGGTTGCCGTCGCCGCCTTCGATCGGCGACATGTGCAGGCCCAATGTACGCCAGCCAGGGACGCCTTCGAGCCATTCCTGCAGCAAGCCGGCCACACGGGCGGCGTCATAAGGGTCTTTCAACAGACCGCCCTTGCCGATTGCCTCGCGGCCGGCCTCGAATTGCGGCTTGACCAGAAACACCGCACGAGCGCCGTCCCGAGCCAATGCCAACGCCGGTGGCGTCGCCAGTTTCAACGAGATGAAGCTGACGTCGGAGACGATGAAATCCGGGATGCGGCCGCCGAGATCGGCAGCCGTGAGCTCGCGAGCGTTGAGGCCCTCGATGACCGTCACGCGCGGGTCGCCCGCAATGTCGGGATGCATCTGGCCGTGGCCGACATCGATGGCCGTGACATGGGCCGCGCCGCGTTCGAGCAGCACCTGGGTGAAGCCGCCGGTCGAGGCGCCGATATCGAGAGCTTCACTACCCGCAGGATCGAGACTGAAATGGTCGAGCCCGGCGATCAGCTTCAGCGCCGCGCGTGAGACATAACCCTGCGCCGGATCGTCGATGACGATGAGACAGTGCGGCAGAACCGTCTGGCCGGGCTTGCGGGCGACCACGCCGTCGACCGTCACGGTGCCGCGCTCGACCGCGTCGCGGGCGCGCGAGCGGCTCGCAAACAGGCCGCGCTGGACGAGCAATTCGTCAAGCCGCTGGCGTGTGCTGGCTGGCAGAGGGGAGTTCATCGGCCTTCATGGCGAAAGCCGGCCGCGAAGGCAAGGACATTGGCATGGGAGGACGTCGAGACCCGGGCCGCAAGCCAGTCCGCCCGGTTGAATATCGCAGCCAGTCCGGCAAGATGTAGAGGCTCAGGCAATGCGGAGGAAGACGAATGCTGACGGGAACCTGCCATTGCGGCGCCGCCCACTGGACCCTGGAAGGCGATCCCGGCCCGATCACGGCCTGCAATTGCACGCTTTGCCGCCGCTATGGCACGCTCTGGGCCTATGACTTTGTCGACGAGCGTATCCGGCTTGCGGGGCCTGTGCAGTCCTACACCCGCGCCGGCAAGGAGACGCCGTCGCTGGAAATCCTGTTTTGCCCGACATGTGCCTGTGTGCTTGCCTGGCGCGGTTTGCGCCGCAGCGACAGCGGCCGCACGCGTATCGCCGTCAATGTCAGGCTGGCACCGCCTGAGGCGGTCGCCGACCTGCCGATCGACCATTTCGACGGGCTGGACACTTATGACGACCTGCCGCGCGATGGGCGCTGCGTGCGCGATATGTGGTTTTAGAAGATCGTCCGTGAGACCTGCCGTTCAACGGCCGGCATCAGGCCGTCGCTTCCGTCATCTGAAGCCTGCTTGCGCGGGCGCTCGACAGCAACGACTGGTGCGTCCGGCACGACGACAAGCTGCGGCACCTGCTTGTAGGAAAAAGCGCCCCTGATATCGCCCATCTTGCGGGCGACGATGCCTGCCACCGCCTGTTCGAGCTTGCGGTCATAGCGCGTCTCGGCCATGGCCGGCGCGGCGATGACGGCCAAAAGGGCCGCGCCGCACAGAAGCGTTCGCATTGTTTTTAACTCCCTGCCTGGCTCTCGTTCTAGCAGGGGGGCGTTGAAAAACGGCCAAAAGACACGGTAAGCAAAACGCCAAAAGGAAGCGTTAACATAGGGTTGCAGCCGACAACCGCTTCAGAGGCGTGAGGTTTTGATTCAGGCCCGTTGCGCGCGCGCGGAATGGCCGAGCGCGACGAACACGGTGCGCACGATGCCGGCCGCGTCGAGCCCGGCATCGGCATACATTTTTTCCGGCTTGGCGTGGTCGGTGAACTCGTCCGGCAGCACCAGCGGCCGAACTTTCAGACCGCTTTCCAGCAAGCCTTCATGGGCGAGGAACTGCAGCACGTGGCTGGCGAAACCGCCGACAGCGCCCTCTTCCACCGTCACCAGCACTTCGTGCGAGCGGGCGAGACGGCGGATCAAATCCTCGTCGAGCGGCTTGGCGAAACGGGCATCCGCAACCGTTGTCGAAAGCCCTGCCGCGCCGAGTTCCTCGGCCGCCAGCAGGCAATCCTGCAGTCTTGTGCCGAAGGACAGAAGCGCCACCTTGGTGCCTTCCCTGACGATGCGGCCCTTGCCGATTTCGAGCACCGAGCCGCGCTCCGGCATATCGACGCCTACGCCGTTGCCGCGCGGATAGCGGAAGGCGATCGGGCCTTCGTCATAATAGGCGGCGGTGCGCACCATGTGGCGAAGCTCCGCCTCGTCGGCAGCCGCCATCACCACGAAGCCCGGCAGCGTCGCCAGGAAGGTGGTGTCGAAGGCGCCGCAATGGGTGGCGCCGTCAGCGCCGACGAAACCGGCGCGGTCGATCGGGAAACGCACGGGCAGTTTCTGGATCGCCACGTCGTGGACGACCTGATCGTAGGCGCGCTGCAGGAAGGTCGAATAGATGGCGGCGAAGGGCTTGTAGCCCTCGCTGGCGAGGCCGGCGGCGAAGGTCACGGCATGTTGCTCGGCAATGCCCACATCGAAGGTCCGGGTCGGGAAGGCTTCGCCGAACAAATCGAGGCCGGTGCCGTTCGGCATGGCGGCGGTGACGGCGACGATACGTTCGTCCAGGCGGGCTTCCTGGACCAGGCTTTCGGCAAACACCTTGGTGTAGGCCGGCGCATTGGCCGGGGCCTTGGTCTGCGCGCCGGTGATGACGTCGAACTTGTTCACGCCATGATATTTGTCGGCCGCGGCCTCAGCCGGCGCGTAGCCCTTGCCCTTCTGGGTCACGACATGGATCAGCACCGGGCCGTCGGCATGGTCGCGGACGTTCTTCAGCACCGGGATCAGATGCTCGAGATTGTGGCCGTCGATGGGGCCGATGTGGTAGAAGCCGAGCTCCTCGAACAGCGTGCCGCCGGTGACGTAGCCGCGCGCATGCTCGACCGCCCGCTTGATGGCGCGATCGGCGCGTTTGCCGAGATAGGAGGTCAGCTTCTTGCCGAAATCGCGCAGCCCAAGATAGGTCTTGCCCGACGCGAGCCGGGCCAGATAGGCGCTCATGGCGCCGGTCGGCGGCGCGATCGACATGTCGTTGTCGTTCAGGATGACGATCAGGCGAGCATCAAGCGCGCCGGCATTGTTCATGGCTTCATAGGCCATGCCGGCAGACATGGCGCCGTCGCCGATGACGGCAATGACATTGTTGTGGCCGCCGGAGAGGTCGCGCGCCATGGCCATGCCGAGGCCGGCGGAAATGGAGGTCGAGGAGTGCGCGGCGCCGAACGGGTCGTATTCGCTCTCGGCGCGACGGGTGAAGCCGGATAGGCCGCCTTCTTGCCTGAGCGTGCGGATGCGGTCGCGGCGGCCGGTCAGGATCTTGTGCGGATAGGCCTGGTGGCCGACATCCCAGATCACGCGGTCTTCCGGCGTGTTGAAGACATAGTGAAGCGCCACCGTCAGTTCGACGACACCGAGGCCGGCGCCGAGATGCCCGCCCGTATGCGAGACGGCATCGATCAGCTCGGCGCGCAGCTCCGAGGCCAGCTGCGGCAGCTCGCTTTCGTCAAGCTTCTTCAGGTCGGCTGGAATGCGGACCTTGTCGAGAAGCGGCGTATGCAGCGTTGCGTTCACTGTTAAGGGCCTGCTCAGCTATGATGCGCGTCGATCATGGCGAAATATGCCTGCGTCGCCCGAATGTAAATGCGTGTCAGTGACGCGGGTGATGCTGACGTTAATTGTCCGGTAGCGGAATGAACTCTTCCTCATCTCCAGGAACGATATCGAAGCGGCCCGTCTTCCATTCCTGCTTGGCCTGTTCGATGCGTTCCTTCGACGACGAGACGAAGTTCCACCAGATGTGGCGCGGAGAGCCGAGCGAAGCGCCCCCGAAGAGCATGAAATGGGCGCCGCGCTCGGACGACACGACGATCTCGTCACCAGGCCGGAACACCAGCAGCCGTTCGGCCGGAAAACGGTCGCCCGAAACCGAGACATCGCCGTCCAGCGTGTAGATGGCGCGTTCCTCGGCGTCGGCGGGAATTTTGACGCTGGCGCCGGGCGCCAGCCTCAGATCGGCGTAGAGCGTCTCGGTGTCGGCTCTTACCGGCGAGCGCAGTCCCTGGAAATCGCCGATCACCACGCGGCCGGAAACACCTTCGGCGTCGATCTCGGGCAGAAGGAGCGCGGCCGTGTTCTCGAACACCGGCGCCACTTCCTCCTTGCCGTCGGGCAAAGCCAGCCATGTCTGCAGGCCGGAGACCGACATTGGCGCGCCGCGCAGTTCTTCGGGCGTGCGCTCGGAATGGACGATACCGCGGCCGGCGGTCATCAAATTCACGTCGCCCGGCTGGATGACCATCTCGGTGCCGAGCGAATCGCGGTGCCTGATATTGCCGTCGAACAGATAGGTGACGGTGGAAAGCCCGATATGCGGGTGCGGGCGCACATCCATCGCCTGCCCGGCGCGCAAGATGGCCGGCCCCATGCGGTCGAAGAAGATGAAGGGACCAACCAGCCGCCGCTTTGCCGTCGGCAGAGCGCGGCGAACCTGGAAGCCGCCAATATCCTTGGCATTCGGAATGACCATCAACTCGATCTGGTCGCTGGCGAAGGCGTCGCCAGGCTCAGGGTCCTTGCCGGGAAAGAAACTCATTGGATTTCCTTATGCGAAGCGCAGCGCCGATTTGGCTTTCGCCTTGGCCGCCACCTCTTCGCGATTGCGCGGATGGTGTGTGGTTTCGAGCGAATGCAGCAATTCATGCGCCGATTCGGCGATCGCCTCGACGGCGCGGTCGAAGGCTGCCTGGTTGCGCTGCGAGGGGCGCGTCGTTCCGCTCAGTTTGCGCACGAATTGAAGGGCGGCGTCGCGGATCTCGTCATGGGTCGCCGGCGGCTCGAAATTGAACAGGGTCTTGATGTTTCTGCACATGCTTGAACTCCTATCTGCTTTATGCCCGCCCCATTCCACTACTCCGCGTCGAGCGGCTCCGTTCCCACCGGTTTGCCATCACGCGACAGCCTGATCTTCTCGACCTTGTCTTCGGCCGCCTTCAGCAGCCGGTCGCAATGGGCCTTCAGCGCCTCGCCGCGCTCATAGATCTTGATCGACTGGTCGAGCGGCACGTCGCCGCGTTCGAGATCATCGACGATCTTCTCCAGCGCGTCGAGTGCCTGCTCGAAGCTCATCGCCTTGACGTCTTCATTTGCTTCGCCAGCCATACTTTACCCCTTCATCAGCCGCCCGACATGGGCGGCCACCGAAAATGCCAGTCCTTGCAGATCGTAGCCGCCCTCGAGCAGGCTGACGAGCCGGTTGCCGCTGTGGCGCCCGGCGCGTTCCAGCAACTGGCCTGTCGCCCAGTCGAAATCGTCCTCGCTGAGGTTGATCTCGGCCAGCGGGTCGCGATGGTGAGCGTCGAAGCCTGCGGAAATTATGATCAGATCGGGCGCGAAATTATCGAGCGCCGGCAGGACGCGCGACAGCAAGGCATCGCGAAACATGTCCGAGCCGGTCTGCGGCGCCAGAGGGGCGTTGACGATGTTGCCGGCGCCGGTTTCGGTCTTGGCGCCAGTGCCGGGATAGAGCGGCATCTGGTGCGTCGAACAATAGAGCACCGAGGGATCGTCCCAGAAAATGTCCTGCGTGCCATTGCCGTGATGCACGTCCCAGTCGACGATGGCGACACGCTCGGCGCCGTGTTTCTTCTGCGCGTAGCGGGCCGCGATCGCCGCGGTGTTGAACAGGCAAAAGCCCATGGCCGCGGTCTTTTCGGCATGATGGCCGGGCGGACGCGCGGCGACGAAGGCATTGGCAACGCTGCCCTCGAAAACATCGTCGACGGCAGCGTTGGCCGCACCGATGGCAGTGACCACTGCCTGCCAGCTTTTCGGGCTGGCGCTGGTGTCGGCGTCGATCGAGGCAATGCCGCTTTCAGGGATCGCGGCGCGGACGCGGGCGACGAAATCCTCGGGGTGGGCGTAGAGGATTGTGGCCTCGTCGCCTTGCGGCGCCGTTACCCGATCGAGTGCGGTGAAGGCCTCGTCGTCGAGCACGCGCTCGATAGCGCGCAAGCGGTCCGGCCGCTCCGGATGACCGGGGGGCGTCAGATGTTCGAGGAAGATCGGATGGGTGTAGAGCCGGGTGACCATGACCCGATATAGGCGCGCCCGGCCGCTTTGACCATGGTTTGACGCCTCACCGCCCCGACGTTCAACAGGGATTACACCCCGGGCGCGGGCTGCGTCCAGCGCGAGCCGCCGAAGGAAGCCACCGCCTTGTCCCTGAGTTCCCTGAACTTGGACGACGCCTCGGCCAGCCGCTGGTCCCATTCGGCGTTCGGCACCTGGCCTTCGATAGTCCTAAAATAGACCTGCATCAGGCAGGCGATGGCGAAGGGTTCGATGAAGGCCGCCTTGAAGGCCCAGGCAAGGAGGATGGCGAGCACGAAGGCCCAGCCGCCGAGCTGCCCCGGTATGAACCACATGATGGCGGCGGCCGGCGCCAGCATCAAAAGGAAGATGACGAAGGACACGGCCCACATGATGACAGCCAGCCAGACCGCGTTCTTGACCATGGTCTTGCCGTTCTGGGCATAGAGCACGACGCCTTGCCGGGCGGTTTCGAAGGGCGACGACGAGTTGATGCGGATGTTGTAGCCGAGGATGATCTCGTCGACATAGGTCAGCGACAGGCGGATGACCGTATTGATGAACGCGACCAGGCCGCCGAGACCCGGAATGGGCAGGAAGGCGGCGATGCCGCCGATCAGGCCGGTGATGGCGCGGATGGCGCCCTTGACCAGCTGGTCGACCACGAAAAGGATGTTGGCCTCGGCGAAACGCTCCTTCACCACGTCCTTGGCGTAGGCGATCTGGTCCTGCCCATTGGGAACGTCCCGGCCATCGATCAAATGGACCATGACGGCGATATGGCCGGCCTTGACGACGTAGAGAATGTATTCGCGGATCCAGTAGAGCGCGATCGAAACGATGCCGATGCCGACGATGCCGCCCCACAGTGCAAAGGAAAGCGGCCCGTCGGGATCGGTGGAGATATGGCCGACGCCATAGCCGACGGAGGCGCCGCTGCCGGTCGCCACGATATAGGCGAGCGTGATGCCGAAATAGACGATCATGCGAAAGACGATGAATGGCCATGTCCTGATCATGATGGACACCGACCTGCCGATTTCGAAATCCCACATGCGCCCGAATCTCCCCTCAGAGATGGACGGCGAGGATGAACCCGGGCCGGGAATTGTCAATCTCGGCAAATGCCGGGTCTCGGCCGACCAGATTTCAGGCCGGCTGCGAGTCCTGCTTTTTAAGCAAGCCTTCAAGCAACTGCTGGAAGGCCGCCACCACGGTCTTCGACGTGGCTTCGGGGTCGTTCGAATTGGCGATGCGCTGTGCCGCCTGGCTGCTGGCGCCGTTGATTAGTCTTGCGGCGGTTTCCGGGTCGACGCCGGGGACGACCACCCCCTCCTGCTGCAGCCTGGTCAGATGATCGGTCATTGAACCGACGCAGGCATTGGCATTCGGCCATTGCGCCGGATCGCCGAGCACAGCCGGACCGTCGCGAAACATGATGCGCTGGATTTCCGGCTCCAGCGCCATCTCGATATAGGTCGTGCATTCGTCGACAAAACGCTGCCAACGGCTTGGCGCCCGCGACGCAATCTCATGGATGCGGACGGCCATCTCGCCATCGATTTCGGCGATGACGGCCTGCAGCAGGCCCTTCTTGTCGCCGAAATGATGGTAGAGCGCGCCGCGCGTCAGCCCGGCCAAGGCGGTGAAGTCGTCCATCGACGCGTCGGCATAGCCGATTGTGCCGAAAGCGTGGCGGGCCGCCGTGATCAGCTTGGCGCGCGTTTCGGCAATCATCTCCTTGCGGGGTCTGTGCATGGTTCTGGCCTTATTCACATACGCTTCGTATGCCAATTGACATACGCGGCGTATCGACTACCTATATTCATACGCATCGTATGTAATTGTCGAATTGGCCTTTGTCGAGGAACCAGCCATGCAAAACCCATACTCGGAAATCTTTCGTGCCCCTGGAGCCAAGGGGTTTGCCGCCGCGGGCTTCCTCGCGCGGCTGCCGATCGCCATGGCGCCGATCGGCATCGTGGCCATGCTCTCGCAGACGCGTGGCGAATACTGGCTGGCGGGAGCTGTCTCGGCGACGTTCGCGCTGAGCAACGCTTTCGTGGCGCCGCATATATCACGGCTGGTCGATCGCCTCGGCCAGACGCGGATCGTGATTCCGACCACCATCCTCACCGTGCTCGCCTTCGCGGTGCTGATTGCCGCAGCCAATCAGGACTGGCCGGTGTGGACGCTGTTTGTGTCGGCACTGGCGGCCGCCGCCATGCCCAGCATGCCGGCGATGGTGCGCGCGCGCTGGACCGAGATTTTTCGCGGCCGGCCGCAGATGAACACCGCATTCGCCTTCGAATCGGCGGCGGACGAACTCGTCTACATTGCAGGCGCATCGCTGTCGGTGGGCTTGAGTGCCGCTCTGTTCCCGGAAGCCGGTGTCCTGGTCAGCACGCTATTCCTCGCCCTTGGCTCGGCAGCCTTCATCCTGCAGCGTTCGACCGAACCACAAGTGCGGCCGGTGAATCATGTCTCGAGCGGCTCGGCAATCCGGCTCAGGCCGGTGCAGATCATCACCTTCGCCCTGATCTTCGTCGGCGCCACCTTCGCGACGACGGAAGTGAGCACGGTGGCGATCACCAAGGAACTCGGCCAGCCGGGCGCCGCCAGCCTCGTCATCGGCGTCTATGCGCTGGGATCGTTCGTGCTCGGCCTTATCGTCGGCGCGCTCAACCTGAAAGCGCCGCTGCAGCGCCAGTTGGCCCTCGCGGTCGCCCTCGTTGCGCTCGGCACGCTGCTGCCGCTCACCGCCGACACGGTGCCGCTGCTGGCGCTGACCGTTTTCATCAGCGGCGTGGCGATCTCGCCAACCTTCATCACCGCCTTCGGCCTGATCGAACGCCACGTGCCGGAAGCGATGCTGACCGAAGGCATCACCTGGGTGATGACAGGCATCGGCATCGGCATGGCGCTCGGTTCGTTTGCCGCCGGTGCGGTGGTGGATGAATTCGGCGCCCGCAACGGGTTCTGGGTCTCGGTGGCGGCCGGCGTCATCGCATTGGTGACGGTGTTGCTGGGCCAGCGCAGCCTGGCCACCCACACATGCGAGCTGGACGGATGCGACGCGGCCGCCGTTCCCGCGGAGTGAGGATATGGCCTGACGTTGGCTTTGGAGACGATCGCAAACGTTCGGAATTAGGTGAGGCCTCTGGTGTCGTCATCCACGCGCGAGCGGGAGCGAAGCGGCCGCGCAGACCCGAGGACCCATTCCGTTACCTTGACCGAAGGGTGCAGCGGAGCAGACTTCTGCACCGTTGCAACGCGTCGAAGTCGCGGCATGGATCCTATGGTCTGCGCCGCGTCGCTTCGCTCCTTGCTTCGCCATAGGATGACGAACGCGTGGAGGCTTCAGCAAATCGCAGAAGCAGGCGACCTGCCCGCGCAATTTTTTCGGCAGCGTCGCTCTTGCGCGACGAACTAGATAATCTCAGTTTTCGCGATGTGAATCCCAAAGCCTTCAAGCCCGACATAGTGGCGCTCGCGCGAGGCGATCAGGTTGATCGAGGAAATGCCGAGATCCTTCAGGATCTGGGCGCCGAGGCCGATTTCTCGCCACTCGTTCTCACGGCGGCGGGCCTCTTCGTGGTCCTCACGGTCGGCACTCATCGGCCGGTTGCGCTCCTGATGGGCGACGCCGACCGAACCCTCCCGGAGATAGACGATGACGCCGCGCTTGCGTTCGCCCATCGCCTTCATAATGGCGTCGAGCCGGTGGCTGGTGCCGAACACGTCGGTCACCACATCCTCCGAATGCAGCCGCACCGGCACGTCCTCGCCGTCACGGATGTCGCCGAAAACGACCGCGACATGGTGCATGGAATCCCAGGGCAGCGTGTAGGTAAAGACCTGTGCCTTGCCGCCGAGTGTGTCGATTTCGGAGCAGGCGACGCGTTCGACCAGCGTTTCCTTGCGCTGCCGGTAGGCGATGAGGTCGGCGACCGAGACCTGCTTGAGGCCGTGTTCCTCGGCAAAGCTCGCAACCTGCGGGCCGCGCTTGACGGTGCCGTCGTCATTGACCAGCTCCGAGATCACGCCAACCGGCGGCAGGCCGGCAAGTCTGCACAGGTCGACGGCGGCTTCGGTATGGCCCGAACGCATCAGCACGCCGCCTTCCCTCGCGATCAGTGGAAAAATGTGGCCGGGCCGCACGAAATCCGAACCGCCGACATTGCCGTTGGCCAGGTTGCGCACGGTCAGCGTGCGGTCCTCGGCCGAAATGCCGGTGGTGGTGCCATGCTTGAAATCGACGCTGACGGTAAAGGCCGTGGTGTGGGCGGAATCATTGTCGGCGACCATCGGCTGCAGATTGAGCCGCTTGGCCTCCTCGCGCGGCATCGGCGTGCAGACGATGCCGGAGGTGTGACGGATGATGAAGGCCATTTTCTCCGGGCTGCAATGCACGGCGGCAACGATCAGGTCGCCCTCGTTCTCACGCCCGTCATCGTCCATGACGACGACGATCTCGCCGCGCTCGAAGGCGCGGATCGCTTCGACGATTTTCTTCTGATCGTATGGCATTGGCTCGCTTCGCTCGCAGGGAATAGGGGTTGGGCAGTAGGAGTTAGGGAAGGAAGGATGGGCTGGCCTATTGCCTAATCCCTACTGCCTAATCCCTGGCCTGTCTGTCCCCGGTGCCGGAGATAATGGTCGGCGACGGCACAGGCAACCATGGCTTCGCCGATCGGCACGGCACGGATGCCGACGCAGGGATCGTGGCGGCCCTTGGTCATGACGTCGACGTCGTTGCCGTCCTTGTCGATGGATTTGCGCGGCGTCAGGATCGACGAGGTCGGCTTGACGGCGAAGCGGGCGACGATCGCCTGGCCGGTCGAGATGCCGCCCAGAATGCCGCCGGCATTGTTGGACAGGAAGACCGGCTTGCCGTCATTGCCGATGCGCATCTCGTCGGCATTCTGTTCGCCGGTAATGCGGGCGGCTTCAAAACCGTTGCCGATCTCGACGCCCTTGACGGCGTTGATCGACATCAGGCCGGACGCGATGTCCTGGTCGAGCTTGGCGTAGATCGGCGCGCCAAGGCCGGCGGGCACGCCGTCGGCGACGATCTCGATCACCGCGCCGACCGAGGAGCCGGACTTGCGGATGCCGTCGAGATAGCTGGTGAAGACCGGAACGGAGGCCGGATCGGGGGTGAAGAACGGGTTTTCGACGTCACCGATGAAATTCCAGTTCCAGTTGGCGCGGTCGATCGATTTTTCGCCCATCGAGACCAGCGCGCCGCGCACCACCATTCCGGGCACCACCTTACGGGCGAGCGCGCCGGCGGCCACACGCGCGGCCGTCTCGCGCGCCGAGGAACGACCGCCGCCGCGATGGTCGCGCAGGCCGTATTTGACTTCATAGGTGTAGTCGGCGTGGCCGGGACGGTACTGGCGGGCAATCTCGCCATAGTCCTTGGAGCGCTGGTCGACATTCTCGATCAGCATCGAGACCGGCGTGCCGGTGGTGATCATCGTCTCGCCGTCCTCGTCGAGGATGAAGCCGGACAGCACCTTCACCTCGTCCGGCTCGCGGCGCTGGGTCACAAAACGTGACTGGCCGGGACGGCGCTTGTCGAGTTCGGCCTGGATTTCGGCCCGTGTGAAGCGGATCCCGGGCGGGCAGCCGTCGACGACACAGCCGAGCGACGGGCCATGGCTTTCGCCCCAGGTGGTGACGCGGAACAGATGGCCGAACGTGTTGTGAGACATGAATTTTAGCCCTGCCCGGCAGCGGACCGGATCAAAGGTGCGTTCTATTGGCGTTTTCCACAGCGGTCAAACTGTGATCCGGCGGTTTTAGTTTTGACACATTCGGTTGGTTTCTGCTCTCTTCCATCCGCCCGTTGAAAGCTCGCCGCCATCCGTGCAGGCGCAATGACAAAGAGGACGACGATGCGTACCCTGATTGGCGCTGCTGCC
The DNA here is from genome assembly GCF_030323125.1 of Mesorhizobium sp. C089B. Taxonomy (NCBI): domain Bacteria; kingdom Pseudomonadati; phylum Pseudomonadota; class Alphaproteobacteria; order Hyphomicrobiales; family Phyllobacteriaceae; genus Mesorhizobium; species Mesorhizobium sp. C089B. The sequence goes on along the minus strand of NZ_CP100469.1, from coordinate 6,650,455 downwards.
GCCATGTTGCTGATTTCCACCGCCGCCTATGCCGGCCAGACCGAAGGCCTGATCAAGAAGGTCGACAAGGACGCGCTGACGCTGACGCTGGAGGACGGCAAGTCCTTCAAGCTCAACGCCGAGACCGATCTCGATTCGCTGAAGCCGGGCATGGATATCGTCATTGCCTATGACGTGACGAATGGCGAGAACGTCGTCACCGACATGGAACTGCCCGACACCGAGTAACACCGACGCCGAACAGGGTCTTGCCGCTCGGCGGAGCCCTGCCCGGATAAACAGGACGGTCGTCCTGTTTTTATCTGCTCGAACCTAAAGCCAATCCAGACGCCCGTCCTGCAGCCTGAGCACCCGGTCCTGCCGCACTTCCAGGTTTGCCGCTTCATGTTCGGAAACACCTTCGACCATCCGAAACAGAGTCCGCACGACGCCACCATGCGTGACGCAGACCGTCTGGCGGTCGAGCGCCTCGAACCACGGCTTCACCCGTTCGAGCAGCATCTGGTAGCTTTCGGCGCCCTCGCCCGGCGGCTGGAAATTCCATTTGTTGCGTCGTCGCGCCTTCGCCGAGCCCGGCATTCGCGCATCGAGTTCGGCATAGGTAAAGCCCTGCCAGTCGCCAAAGTGCACCTCGACCAGACGCGGGTCGGTGCGGTAGGCATCGGGATCGAGTTGCATCGCCAAGCGTAGCCGCTGCATCGTCTCGCGCGTCCGCTTCATCGGGCTGGCGACAAAGTCGAAATCCTCAGGGTTCTGGATCAGTTCGGCCAGCCGCCGTCCATTGCGGGTCGCCTGCTCGCGGCCGAGCGCGTTGAGATCGGTATCGGCCTGGCCCTGCAGCCGCGACTCGGCATTCCACTGCGTCTGGCCATGGCGCACGATGTAGACGAGCGGAACCATCGGGTCTTCCGGAAATCAGGACAGGCAGGCGGAAACCGCGGCAGAACTATTCCTTGACGGTCGAAATATCCGGCGCGTCGACCGCCTTCATGCCGACGACGTGATAGCCGGAATCGACATGGTGCACCTCGCCGGTGACGCCACGCGACAGGTCCGACAGGAAATACACGGCGGAATCGCCGACTTCTTCCTGGGTGACGGTCTGCTTCAGCGGCGAATTGTATTCGTTCCACTTGAGGATGTAGCGGAAGTCGCCGATGCCCGAAGCAGCCAAGGTCTTGATCGGCCCGGCCGAGATGGCGTTGACGCGGATCTTCTTGCCGCCGAGGTCGACGGCGAGATAGCGCACGCTGGCTTCCAGCGCGGCCTTGGCGACACCCATGACGTTGTAATGCGGCATGACCTTTTCAGCGCCATAATAGGTCAGCGTCAGCAGCGAGCCGCCATCGGTCATCAGCGCTTCGGCGCGCTTGGCGATGGTGGTGAAGGAATAGACCGAAATGTCCATGGTGCGCAGGAAATTGTCGCGCGTCGTCTCGACATAGCGTCCGGTCAACTCGTCCTTGTCGGAAAAGGCGATGGCATGGACGAGGAAGTCGAGCTTGCCGTCCCAATGCCTGGCGACATTGGCAAACACGTCGTCGAGGCTCGCCGGATCAGTGACATCGCAATGACCGGCGACAAAGGCGCCCAATTCCGCAGCCAGCGGCTCGACGCGCTTCTTGAACGCCTCGCCCTGATAGGTCAGCGCGATCTCGGCGCCATGGTCGACGCAGGCCTTGGCGATGCCGTAGGCAATCGATCTGTTGTTGGCGACGCCCAGTATAAGCCCGCGCTTGCCGGCCATTAGGCCCTGTCCACCCGCCATGTCAGCGCTCTCCGAAAGGTTTTCTGCTTTGGAGTGCCTATCGCACACGCAGAAAGGCGCATCAAGCACAGACGGGGCGCGCGTTCAATTCAGACACTCGGCGTGACAACGAATGGGGGATAATAACGTTGTTGTGAGATTCGAACGCCTCACTGCGGCCAGCGCGCCTTGACGGCCCAGGCCGGGCAGCCGAATCGGCTGGCCGGCACCGCATCGGCCCTATCCAGCCATTTTGCGCCAGGGAATGAGCATTCCCACCTGCTTGCGGTAGAGGCGGTACTGATCGCCAAACATCGCGACGAGATCGCGTTCCTCGAGGAAGATGCCGAGCAGGATGTAGCCGGTGCTGCCCGCCGCGAACAGAAGATGGCCCCATGTCATCGACGGCGTCGCCCAGAAGGCCAGGAGAAAGCCGACATAGAGCGGGTGCCGGACGCATTTGTAGAACAGCGGCGTCCTGAACACGGGCGGCGCCGGTTCGCTCTTGCGCAAAGCGGCGAGAACCTGGCGCAAGCCGAACAGTTCGAAATGGTTGATCAGAAAGGTGCTGGTCAACAATACCGCCCAGCCGAGCCAGAACACGCCATGGATGACGGCGACCCAGACCGGGTTCTCGACCGTCCAGACGAGACCGGGGATCGGCCGCCATTGCCAGTAGAGCAGCAGCAGGATGAGGCTGGCCAAAAGCACATAGGTGCTGCGTTCGGCCGCGTGCGGGACAATCTGTGTCCACCAGCGCTTGAAAACCGGCCGCGCCATGATGCTGTGCTGGGCGGCGAAAAGGCCGAGCAGCAGCGCATTGACGATGACGGCTTCGACCGGACTTCCAGCGACTCCGGAATCGATGGATTTCGGCACGACCATGTTGCCGACGAAACCGACCGCATAGAGAAACGAACCGAGAAAAATCAGGTATGCGGCAACGCCGTAGATAAGGGTGATTACGCCCGCCATGACTGCCCCTCCATGCAAGCATCAGGATTCGGTCGGTCGACCGAATTCAGTGTCAAAAACCATAAATTCTCTGACGAGTCAACTTGATCGGTCGCTCGACCGAGATAGAGTGGAGGGACGTCCAGCCCCGGACAGGAGAAGCTATGATCCGCCCAGATTGCACCGCTAACAGCGGCAGCCACGCCGCATGACGGACGCTGCCGAAGCCGTTACCCCGCCGCAGAACAAGCAAAAGCGCGACACGCGCGCCGAACTGATTTCGGCCGCCGAGTTATGCCTCCATCAAGGCGGTTATGCCGATCTGTCGACGCGCCGCGTTGCCGAGATCGCCGGCGTTCCGCTCAGCCAGATCCATTACCATTTCGGCTCCAAGGAACGGCTGTTCCTGGCCCTGCTGGACCATCTGAACGAGGGCCTGCTGAAGCGCCAGGCGGAGACCTTTGCGGCACCGATGCCGCTGTGGCAACGCTGGGAGCGCGCTTGCGATTTCCTCGACGATGATCTGGCGTCCGGCTATGTCCGGATCCTGCACGAGATGATCGCGGCAAGCCTGTCGAGCCCCGAAATCGCCAAGGCGGTGCGCCGCGACCTGCGCGGCTGGTTCGAACTGCTGGACGGACTGGCGCAAGAGGCGGAGCAGCGGTTCGGCGGCCTCGGGCCATTCTCCGCCGCCGAAGTAACCAGTCTGGTCAGCGCCGCCTTCCTCGGCAGCGAGACGATGATGCTGCTGGAGATCGAGGGCCCGCATGTCCCGGTGCGGCAGGCGCTGCGCCGCTTCGGCGAAACCATCCGGCGGATGGAGGAAGCGGCGCCCGGCAGCTAGCCAGACAAGTCCAGCCGCGTCAGCCTTTGCGGCTGCGCATCAGCGCTTCGAGTTCGCTGTCGCCGCCTTCCGGCAGCATGATGCGAACATGGGCGTAGAGATCGCCATGGCCGCCGGCCTTTTCCGGCAAGCCCCTGCCCTTCAGGCGCAGCACCTTATCGGAACTCGACCAGGCCGGAATGTTGACCGCCAGCCTGCCGGTCGGCGTGTCGACCGGCACCTTGGCGCCCAGCACCGCGTCGGCCAACGCTACCTCCAGATCGGCATGCAGGTCACGGCCTTCGATGCGGTAGCGCGGGTGCCTGCGGATACGGATCTTGACCAGCGCATCGCCCGGCTGTCCCGGCCCCTGCTCGCCCTGGCCCTTCAGCCGGATGGTCTGGCCATCCTCGACATAGACCGGCAGCTTGACCGCGATCTTGCGGCCGTCGGGGAACATCGCCGTCACCTTTTCGGCGGTCGCTATCTCCTCGATGGTGACGTCGAGCGTGACGTTCAGATCGGCGGCGGTCGCCTGCTGGCGGCGGTCGCCTGTTCCGGCGCCGCGCGCGCCGGAAAAGGCGTCGCCGAAGATCTGGCTGAAAATGTCGCTGTTGCCGTCGAACGGATCGCCGCCCGGACGCCCCGATCGGAATTCGAAGCGCGAGCCGCCGGCGCCCTGCTGGCGGCGGAAGCCACCGAACGGATCGCCGCCGCCGGCTGCGCCCTCGAAGCCCTGGAATTTCGGCTTGCCGTCGGCGTCGATCTCGCCGCGGTCGAAGGCCGCACGGTTCTTCTCGTCGCCGACGACCTCATAGGCCTGATTGGCGGCGGCAAAACGGTCCTTGGCCTTGGGATCATTCGGATTCTGGTCCGGATGATACTTCTTGGCGAGCTTGCGGTAAGCCGATTTTATGTCCTTGGCCGATGCGTTCTTGGCAACGCCCAGCACCTCATAGGGGTCGCGCATGCGTCCTGCCCTGGAAAATGAGTTAAATCCACGTTGGCCCTTATATGCGCTCCCATAGGAAGAAATTCCAGTGGCGCGCAGGCTTATCGAGGGTTGAAATTGCGATGCCCGCAAACCTCGAAAATCAGAGCGGTTTGAAGTCCTGCATGTGCCAGCCGCCGGCCGCGGCGATGCACAATTGCCCCTTGAACAAAGCGACGCCGTCGAAGCTTTCGCGCGAGGCGGTAAAGCTGCGGCAGGCCTGGCCGTTGTCCTGCACTTCGGCGAGTTCGGTGATGGAGCCCCGCGAGCCGGTGTCGGCATTCGCCCACGGCACGGCCTGGCCGCGAAGCTCCTCGATGTCGGCCGAAGACACCGCATTGCCGATCGTGGTCTGGTCGGAAGCGCTGTCGGCGTCCGTCGATGTCACCCTCGCCGGCGCGCTTGAGGTGACGATGGAACGATCGACCTCGGCCTTTTCCAGGCTGAAGCCGCCGGCGCCGCAGGCGGCAAGCGGCAGTGCGATAATCACGATCACGGCTTTCGAACTGGCCGAAGCGATAACGCTCCATTGCCCGCTGTCAAAAGCTTGCGCGATACGCGACAATCGGCAACCTCCTGAAGCTCGAGACAATTTGAGAAAAACTATGAGTGACACTGAGTTAACAAGTAGTGACTTTGCCGAAGCCGCCGAGCCGTTCCGGCTCTTTGCTGAGTGGCTGGAGGACGCCAAGAAAAGCGAAATCAACGACGCCAACGGCGTAGCACTTGCAACCGTCGATGCCGACGGCATGCCGGATGTGCGGATGGTGCTGCTCAAGGGTTTCGATGAAAGCGGCTTTGTCTTCTACACGAATTTCGAGAGCGCCAAGGGCCGCGAGATTCTTGGCAGCATGAAGGCGGCGATGTGCTTCCACTGGAAATCGCTGCGCCGCCAGGTGCGCATACGCGGTCCGGTGGAGATCGTCAGCGACGCTGAAGCCGACGCCTATTACGCGACGCGGCCGCGCGGCAGCCGGATCGGCGCATGGGCTTCGAAACAGTCGCGGCCGCTGGAAAGCCGCTTTGCCCTGGAGAAGGCGGTGGCCGAATACACGGCGCGCTACCCTATCGGCGAAATCCCGCGGCCAAAGCACTGGTCGGGCTTCCGCATCGTGCCGCAGGCGATCGAGTTCTGGCACGACCGGCCATTCCGGCTGCACGATCGGCTGGTCTTTTCGCGCAACGCCGAAGGCGGCTGGGACAAGACACGGCTTTATCCCTGAGGATAAGTTCAGGCCTTCTTGCGCGTCATGAAGGCCGTCAACGCGGCGCGCGCTTCGTCGGACTTCAGCCGCTCGGAGAAATGCTCGCTCTCCACCTTGATGCGGGCGACAAGCTCGTCGCGCGGGGCGCGCATCAGGTCACGCGCAATCTTCAGCGCCTGCGGCGGCTTGGCGGCGATCGCGCCGGCCGCGGCGAGTACCGCGGCTTCTAGCCCGCCCTCCTCGACCACCTCATAGATCAGGCCGGCGGCCTTGGCGCGTTCGGCGGAAAAACCTTCGCCGAGCCCAAGCAGCGCGAAGGCGCCCTGCCTGCCGAGGATGAGCGGCGCCAGCAGGCTGGAGCCCGCCTCCGGCACCAGGCCGAGGTCGACGAATGGTGTGCGGAACACCGTGCGCGGCGTGGCGAAAGTCAGGTCGCAATGCAAATTGAGCGTGGTGCCGATGCCGACGGCAATGCCGTCGACGCCGGAGACCATCGGCTTCTCCGTTTTGGCCAGCGCCATCAGGAAGTCCCAGACCTCGTTGCCGCCTTCACCGCCGGTGGCGATGACCAGGAAATCGGCGAGATCGTTGCCGGAAGAGAAGGCGCCTGAAACACCGAGGAAGACATGGACGCGGACCGCCGGATCGGCATCGCCATCGGCCAGCGCCTTGGACATTGTCGCGTACATGGCGCGCGTCAGTGCGTTCTTCTTGTCGGGACGGTTCATGCGGATGATCTGGATGGCGCCCTGGCGCTCGACGAGAATATGGTCTGTCACGGTCATTCTTCCCTGGTGAGCGCTCTGGTATTCAGGCCGTTATCAGCGCCTTGCCGGCGGTAGCGAGGCTCTCGGCGCCATCGATGACGCGTTCCTTCAAGGCGCTGACTTCGCCGAGCAGGTTTTCGGCGAAAAAGCGGCAAAGGGCGATGCGGCTCTGCTGGGCAAGTCCGCCACGCGCCAGATAAGCGCCGCCGGCAGCAAGCGAGATCAGCCTGAGATAGGGGGTTGCACCGGCTTGCGCTTCGTCCAGACGGCCGTCGGCCAGCAGCTTCTGCAGGAAGCGCGTCGCCTCGGTGAGATCGTCGAACGCCTGGTCAAGCGCTTCGGCGGTGCGGCCGAAGCCCTGCAGGTTCGAGGTCCGCACCTCGTCGGCGATGGCCTTCAGTTCGGCGATATAGCCATGCACATGCTCGCCGCCGCCAAGCGGCAATTTGCGGGCTACAAGGTCGATCGCCTGGATGCCGTTGGTGCCTTCATAGATCGGCGCAATGCGGGCGTCGCGATAGAGCGCGGCCGCGCCCGTCTCCTCGATGAAGCCCATGCCGCCGTGGACCTGGACGCCGAGCGATGCGACATCGACGCCGATATCGGTGGAAAAGGCCTTGGCCAGCGGCGTCAGCAGATTGGCGCGATCGCGCCAATGCGCGGCCTCCTCGCCTGTCGACACACGCGCGAAGTCGATGGCATAGGCGCAGGAATACGAGATGGCGCGGGCGATCTGGGTCAAAGCCTTCATGGTCAAGAGATTGCGCTGCACGTCGGGGTGATGGACGATCGGCGCCATCCCGGCGCCTGAAAAGTCCGATGCCTTGCCCTGGCGGCGCTCATTGGCATAGGCGATCGCCTTCTGCGTCGCGGCTTCGGCCACTGCCACGCCCTGCATGCCGACGCAAAGCCTCGCGTTGTTCATCATGGTGAACATGCAGGCGAGCCCCTTGTTCTCCTCGCCTATCAGCCAACCGATGGCGCCGGGCGCAGCACCCTGGAACCCGTCGCCATAGATCATGGTGCAAGTCGGCGAGGCATGGATGCCGAGCTTGTGCTCGAGGCCGGAACAGAAGACGTCGTTGCGGGCGCCGAGCGAGCCGTCATCATTGACCAGGAATTTCGGCACCAAAAACAGCGAGATGCCGCGCGTGCCGGCCGGTGCGTCGGGCAGCCGCGCCAACACCAGATGGATGATGTTGTCGGTGAAATCATGCTCGCCATAGGTGATGAAGATTTTCTGGCCGAAGATGCGGTAGGTGCCGTCGCCGGCAGGCTCGGCGCGACTGCGCAAGGCGGCGAGATCGGAACCGGCCTGCGACTCGGTCAGGTTCATCGTCCCCATCCACTCGCCGGAGACGAGCTTTGCCAGATACTTTGCCTTCAGCGCTTCGGAAGCATGCTTGTCGAGCGCCTCGACCGCGCCCATGGTCAGCGTCGGGCCGATGCCAAAGGCCATGGCGGCGGAGTTCCACATTTCGAGCGCGGCAACGCCGACCATGGTCGGCAGGCCCTGGCCACCGAATTCTTCCGGTCCCGACAGCGCGTTCCAGCCGCCGTCGATCCAGCTGCGGTAAAGCGCCTTCCAGCCGGGCGGCGTGGTCACGGTCGCATCCTTCAGCACCGCGCCATGCTGGTCGCCGATCTTGTAGAGCGGCGCCACTTCCTCGCTGGCGAAGCGGCCGGCCTCGGACAGGATGGCGTCGACAAGGTCTTCGCCGAGGTCCCCGAACGTGCCGCGGTCGAGCGCCGGCTTGAGCCCGGCGACATGCTTGAGCGTGAACGAAATGTCGCCGACCGGGGCCTTGTACATGCCGCTTTCTCCTCCGCTGCTCCGGCCGCTCGATCCTAGGACCCGGGCCGATGCAAAACCATCCGCCTCTGGGCGGCCTCCGACCTTCTTTTTACGTAAACGTCAAACTTTGTCACGCGGATTTTCATCGAACTTCGTCGTCCACAGGTGGAGCGGGAGCGTAGCGGACGCCGAGTACCATGTCGCGACCTCGCGCTAGGGGCGCAACGGTGCAGAATTCCGCGCCGTGGCAGCGCTTCGAAGTCGCGGAATGCATACTATGGTCCGCGCCGCGTCGCTTCGCTCCTTGCTTCGCCATAGAATGACGAAATCGCGAGAGCGACAGGACTCCTGCCCGAAAGCACTTCCTTAACCATACCGGTCCACCATCGGTGTTTGGTCAGCGGGGATCCCCTGTTTGAAAACGCCGGCGCATCTTCTTCGCCGCTCAGCGATCGCTCTCGCGGCGATGATGGCGCTGACGTCAGCGGCTACAGCCTCGGACTTTTCCGAGCCTTGGCGGGATGGCGACCGCGCGCTGGTGGTCGACGCCTATGAATACAATTCCATCGACTGGGCGCAGCTTGCCACCGACAAGCGCATTGTCGGCTTCATCAACAAGGCCTCCGACGGGCTGCCGCCGCCCTATTTCTGCTACGGCGACGAGCCTACGGTCAAACTCTGCAAGACATTGTGGAAACGCTTTGCGGTGACGCGCGAGCTGTTTCAGACGCGCAAGGTGGTGGCCAAGGCGCTCGGCCTGAGATGGGGCGCGTATCATCTTGCCCGCCCCGGCAATCCGCTCGAGCAGGCCAACAGTTTCATCGATTTCGCCGAGCCAGCCCCTGACGATCTGCTCGCCCTCGATCTCGAAGGCAACGACCCCTCGCAATGGATGTCGCTCGAGGATGCCGAGGAATTCGTGCGCCAGGTGCACCGGCGGCTCGGCCGTTTCCCGATCCTCTACACCAACGGCAAGACCGCCCAGTACATCGCCGACAACCGCTACCAATACCGTCTGCTGTCGCGGCTGCCGCTCTGGTATGCGCGCTACAAGCCCGACATCGACGTGCATTTTCCGATGGGCAACTGGCAGGGCTATGCGCTGTGGCAGTTCTCGGCGCAGGCCAATTGCGGGCGCCTGCGCTGCCCCTACCGCGTCGCCGGCACGCCCAACGACATCGACGTCAACGTCGCGCCGATGGACGCGGCGGCACTGCGCCAGCAATGGCCTTTCGGCGGCCTGATCGACGTGCCGCCCGACTACCTCGCCTCGATACCGGTGCCGGTGTCGCGCGCGGCCGGGCTCGCCGGCAAAGTCACCATCACATACGCCGATGTGGCGACGCCACCGACGGTCGAGGAAATGGTGGCGGTGCTCGGCGCGCGCTGGCAGACATTCCGCGCCGCCTTCCGCATGCCGGTGGTCAAGACGGTGCCGCGCCGCGCGCGCTTCGGCATTGCCGAGTATGTCGCCTGGAAGCGGACCACGTATCGTTCGGAGGCTCTGCTCGAGGCCGCCTTCTCGCAGGCCGCCGACCCGGTCAGCACCGCTTCGACGGAACTGGTTCGCGAGCGCTGAGGCTTATGTGGCGGCGCTGGCCTTTTCCCGCGCCACCGCCTGCCAGCCTATGTCGCGGCGGCAGAAGCCTTGCGGCCAGTCGATACGGTCGAGCGCGGCGTAAGCGCGGCTTTGCGCTTCGCCCACCGTCTTGCCTGATGCCGTGACGTTGAGCACGCGGCCGCCATTGGCGACCAGCGCGCCGCCATTGATGGCAGTGCCGGCATGGAAAATCTCAACGCCTTCGCCAGCGGCTTCGTCGAGACCCCGAATGACCGAGCCTTTTTCCGGCGTCCCGGGATAGCCCTGTGCCGCCATCACCACGGTCAGCGCGGCATCGTCGCGCCAGCGGATCGAACTGTGCGCCAACTGGCCGTCGACGGCGGCGTTGAGCAGCACTAGCAGATCGTCCTTCAGCCGCATCATCAGCACCTGACACTCGGGATCGCCGAAGCGGGTGTTGTATTCGATCAGCTTCGGCCCCTTGTCGGTGATCATCAGCCCGGCAAACAGAATACCGGCGAACGGCGCGCCAAGCTCGGCCATGCCGCGCATGGTCGGCTCGACGATCTCGCGCATGGTGCGCTCGACCATTTCGGGGCTCATCACCGGCGCCGGCGAATAGGCGCCCATGCCGCCGGTGTTGGGGCCGGTATCGCCATCGCCGACGCGCTTGTGGTCCTGCGCGGTGCCAAAGGGAAGTGCGGTCGTGCCGTCGCACAGGCAGAAGAAACTCGCCTCCTCGCCGGTCATGAATTCCTCGACCACGACCTCAGCGCCGGCGTCACCGAATGCGCCGTCGAAACAAGCATCGAGGGCGGCGCGCGCCTCGTCCAGCGTCATGGCGATGGTGACGCCCTTGCCGGCAGCGAGCCCATCGGCCTTGATGACGATCGGCGCTCCCATCTTTTCGACGTAGGCCTTTGCCGCGGTCAGATCGGTGAAGCGGCCATAGGCAGCGGTCGGGATATCGTATTTGGCGCAGAGGTCCTTGGTAAAACCTTTCGAGCCTTCGAGCCTTGCGGCGCGCTTCGACGGTCCGAAGACGCGGATGCCTTCGCCGCGCAGGTCATCGGCAATGCCGGCGACCAGCGGCCCTTCCGGCCCGACGACGACGAGATCGATCGCGTTGTCCTGGCAGAAGCTGGCAACAGCGGCACGGTCGGCGATGTCGAGCTTGACCAGTTCGGCCTCGTGGGCGATGCCCGGATTGCCGGGCGCGGCATAGAGCCTGGTCAAAAGCGGCGAGGCCGCGATCTTCCAGGCCAGGGCATGTTCGCGGCCGCCGGAGCCGATTAACAAAACGCGCATGCCGATGTCCCTTGTCATTTCACGACAGGGACTGCGCTATTGCCCCGGGCGGCGCGGGTCAAGAGTTTTACCTTGCGCCATACCGGTTGCGCACGGGAACGTCGCGCCGAGAGCACGGCGTCCCCGGCCGGTATCAGCTCTGGAAGACGACCGGGAACCAGTCCTCGCGCAGTTTCTGGCCGGGCTTCATGTCATGGCCGGGATAGGGCGGCGAGGTACGGCCGGGGCGCTCGACATAGCGCGCATCGTCGCCGACCCAGCGCAGCGACAGCGCCCGGCGACGCGCCGCGGTCGGATTGCCGCGCGCACCATGCGCGGTGCGGAAGTCGAACAGGATGGCGTCGCCCGGCTCCATCTCCCATTCGAGCACCTTCAGCGACGGGTCCTTGTCTGGATCCGGCACGGGCAGATAATCGCCCTCGCCGGCATAGAAATTGCTGTCATCGAGCCAGCGCACCGGCAGGATCATCTTGTCCCATTTGTGCGAGCCGGCGATCAGCCGCAGCGTCGCTTCCTTGACCGGATCGATCGGAATCCAGAAGCTGACGGTCTGGGTGCCATCGACGAAGTAATACGGGATGTCCTGGTGCCAAGGCGTCGGCTTTTGCGTGCCCGGTTCCTTGACCAGCACATGGTCGTGGAAGAACTGGGCGCTGCGCGACTGCATCGCCGCTGCCGCGAGTTCCGCGGCCGGGGAATTGCGCACCACGTCGACGAATTCGGGAATGCGCTCCCAATTGCAGTAATCGTCGAAGAAGCTGCCCTTGCCGTTGGCGATGTCCGAGGCCGTGGCGCTGCGGTTTTGCATGTTGCGCTCGATGCCGGCGGCGATGGTGCCAACCCAGTCCTTGAAGGCGCCGCGTATGCAGACCGCGCCGTCGCGCTGGTAGTCGGCAATCGCTGCGGCATCGATATGTCTGGCGGCCATGTCATGTCTCTCCTGTTTCGATGACCGACTATCGCGGCCGCCGCACATCGCGTAAAATAATAACTTCTCATCTCCCTTATAGCTTTACTCTATGAACCTGACCCTCACCCAGTTGCGCTACCTCGTCACTGTTGCCCGTCACGGCAGCGTCACCGTGGCCGCCCGGATGCTGAACGTCTCGCAACCCTCGATCTCGGTGGCGATCGACAATGTCGAAGCGACGCTCGGCCAGAAAATATTCGTGCGCCAGCGCGGCAGCGGCATCGCGCTGACCTCGTTCGGCCGCAGCGCGGTGGCGAAGGCAAAGCAGGTGCTGGCCGAAGCGGACGAACTGGTTGGGCTCGGGACGCGCGACGCCGATGTCGGCGGCGAACTTGTGCTCGGCTGTTTCGAGGATCTGGCGCCTTATTTCGCGCCGGCGCTGATCCGCGCTTTTTCGCAACGCTGCCCGGCGGTCACCGTGGTGGTCCGCGACGAGACCTTCGAGACGCTCGGCCGGCGGCTCGGCGATGCGGCAATCGATCTCGGCCTGACCTACGATCTCGGCCTGCCTTCGCACTTCGCCCGCACCCTGCTGCATGAGCTGCGGCCACACGCGCTTCTGCCGCAAGGCCACGCGCTGGCCAGCCAGGCCAGCGTCAGCCTGGCGGAGCTGGCGACCCATCCCTTGATCACCACCGACCAGCCGCATAGCTGGCAGCATATGCTGGACCTGTTCCTCAGCCGCGGCCTGTCGCCGGTCTCGCAATCGACGGCGAGTTCGTTCGAACTGCAGCGCAGCATGGTCGCCAACGGCTTCGGCGTCGCGGTGAGCTACACCAGGCCTTATGGCGACAGGAGTTATGACGGGCTGCCGCTGGTCTGCAAGCCGCTGTCCGATCCGCTGCCGATGCAGTGCATCATCCTCACCCATGACACAAGGCAAAGGCTGTCGAAGGCGGCGCTGGCCTTCACGGAGGTGGCGAAGGAATGGTTTGCCAGCCACGATATTTTCACCGCCTGAGCGACAATGCGGCCGCTTGACGGCGCACGCCGCTGCTGCCACTCCAGCACGATGGAAACCATCCAGTCGAAAGCCGCACAGGGCCGCGTCGCCGACGCGCCGAGCGGCCATTGGGTCTACAAGATATTGCCGCGCTGGCTGTGGCCTTACGCGCAGCTTGCGCGCTGGGACCGGCCGATCGGCTGGCAATTGCTGCTGTGGCCCTGCTGGTGGTCGGCAGCGCTTGCGGCCAGCGCCTATCCGCGCGCAAGCGACCCGTTGCTCACATTGCTGCCGTCGCCGTGGTTCCTGTTCCTGTTCTTTGTCGGCGCCGTCGCCATGCGTGGCGCCGGCTGCACCTATAACGACATTGTCGACCAGGACATCGACAACAAGGTCGAGCGCACGCGCTCACGGCCATTGCCGGCCGGCAAGGTGACGCGCCGCCAGGCCTGGATATTCCTGGTCATCCAGGCGCTGCTGGGGCTGGTCGTGCTGTTGCAGTTCAACGACTTCGCCATTCCGCTCGGCATCGTCTCGCTGGTCATCGTTGCCGTCTATCCCTTCATGAAGCGCTTCACCAACTGGCCGCAATTGGTGCTCGGGCTCGCCTTCTCCTGGGGTGCACTGATGGGCTGGGCGGTCGAGTTCGGCGATCTCGATGGCCCGGGCATCATGCTCTATATCGGCTCGATCCTGTGGGTGATCGGCTACGACACCATCTATGCACATCAGGACAAGGAAGACGACGCAATCGTCGGCGTGCGCTCGACGGCGCGGCTGTTCGGCGACAACACCAAGACCTGGCTGGTCGGGCTTTATGGCGGCACGCTGGTCTGCTTCGCCATCGCCTTCGCCTCGGCGCAGGTGCCGGTGGTGGCGCTGGCCGGGCTGATCGCCGCCGGCGCCCATATGGCGCGGCAGATAGCGGTTCTGGATATCGACGATCCCGATCAATGCCTGCGGCTGTTCAAATCGAACAACCAGGTCGGCTGGCTGATCTTCATCGGCCTGATCGGCGGTGCGCTGTGGGTGGCGCTGAAGCCGCTGGTGTAGTCTCCCTTCTCCCGTCACTATACGGGGAGAAGGTGGCGGCAGCCGGATGAGGGGCAGCGCCAATCTTGGAGATGAAATGCACAGCGGCGATATTGCGAGAAATGCCTCGGTCAGCGCCGCCCCTCATCGCCCTGCCGGGCGTTCGTCACTCGAAAAGCCAAGCAATTGGCTTTTCGTCCGCTACGCGGACCGCTCCTCAACCCCCGTATAGTGCCGGGGAGAAGAAGGCTATCATCGGCGGTTTCGCCAATCGCCGGCCAAGCTACTCCCGCGAAATAATCTCCTGGCCATCGATCACCAGCCTCAGCCCGAGATTGCCGGCCCTGCGGCGGGCGAGGAAGCGCGGGCGGCGCGTGGTCGAGACCCGGCCCTTGCGGCGATCCTTGGCCGGCAGCGCCTTGATGGCGGCGCCGAGCGATTCCTCCAGCGTGCGGGCAATGCCGTCGGATTCGATCAGCAGCATCTGCAGCCGGTAAGCATCGGCCCAGGCGCGCCAGTCGGCGGCGACGTCGTCGAGATCGTCGGCCACCAGCAGCGGCACCGACAGCATCGGGTCGTTGTGCAGGAGTTCGAGGGTTACCGTGACATTGCCTTGCGCATCCTCCATCGCGCGGGCGGCGACGCCGCGAAACGCGTTGGCGGGCAGCGCGATGATCGCCGGCACGCCGCTCATCTCGAGCGTGCGGCGGATGACGGCGCCGCGCTGGTCGATGGTGAAGGTAACGTCGCCATAGTCGTCGCGCGTGGCATAGCTCACCACTTGCGGCAGGCGGAATGGGTCGAGGCGCATGTTGCGCCCGGCCCAGACGGGCTTCAATACACTGTTCATCTGCTGCCTTCCTGTGTTTCTCCTGAGAGCCGCTTTCACGGATCCCACCGGGCCAGTTTTCCCGGCCTCGTTGTGTGAAACATTAGCGCGAGCTTCTGCCGCCCGGCTTAAGAAAGTCAGTTAAATTTTGCTGATCTCAGGCGATGGTTATCGGAATGAGACCAGCCACAAAATGTTGAAAGGATCAGATAACCTTACCGGGATTCATGATGCCGGCCGGGTCGAAGGCCGCCTTCACCCGGCGCATCAGCTCGATCGCCATTGGCGGCGCGGTGGCGATCAGCTCGTCGCGCTTCAACTGGCCGATGCCGTGCTCGGCCGAGATCGAGCCGTGGAAGGAGCGCACGACATCGTGCACGGCATGGTTCATGGCGTGGTAGAGGCCGAGAAACGCTTCGTCGTCACCGCCCTCCGGCCGGGAGATGTTGTAGTGGAGATTGCCGTCGCCCATATGGCCGAAGCAGACCACGCGCGCCTGCGGACTGACCGAAGCCACTGCACCGGCCGCCTTTTCGATAAACGCCGGGATGGATGCCACCGGTACCGAAATATCATGCTTGATCGAAGCACCTTCGGGCTTTTGCGAATCCGGCAGCACCTCGCGGAAGTTCCAGAACGCGTCGCCCTGCGCCAGGCTGGCCGCGATCACCGCGTCGCCGACGATGCCTTGCTGGAGGCCTGCCGACAGCACTTCTTCGATCAGCCCCCTGGCGTCCTCGGCCGAACGGCCCGACGACACCTGCATCAACACATACCATGGCCAATCCTGCGCCAGCGGCCGCGTGACGCCCTGCGCATGGCGCAGCGTGAAATCATACGGACGCCGGCCGATCAGCTCGAAGGCGGTGAGTGCCGCCCCTGCCCGGTCCATCGCCAGGCTGAACAGCGAAAGCGCTGCTTCCGGCGACGACAGGCCGGCAAAGGCCACTTCGCGCCCCTTGGGCTTGGGAAACAGTTTCAGCACCGCTGCGGTGATGATGCCGAGCGTGCCTTCGGCGCCGACGAACAGGTTCTTCAGATCGTAGCCGGTGTTGTCCTTCTTCAATTTGCGCAGATCGTCGAAGACCTCGCCGGTCGGCAGCACCACTTCGACGCCGAGGCAGAGTTCGCGCGCATTGCCATAGGCAAGCACGCCGGTGCCGCCGGCATTGGACGAGAGATTGCCGCCGATCTGGCAGGACCCTTGCGCGGCGAGCGACAGCGGAAACAGCCGGTCGGCGGCATCGGCCGCTTCCTGCAGCGTCTGCAGGATAACGCCGGCCTCGACGGTTACCGTATTGGAGAAGACGTCGATCTCGCGAATGCGGTTCAGCCGCGACAAAGAAAGCACGATCTCGCGGCCGGATGCGTCAGGCACCTGGGCGCCGACCAGCCCGGTGTTGCCGCTTTGCGGCACGACCGGCGTTCCCGTCTCGCTCGCCAGCCGCATGATACGGCTCACCTCGTCGACGCTGCCGGGACGCAGCACCAAGGCGGTCCTGCCATGCCACAGACCGCGCCGCTCGGTAAGATACGGTGCAATATCGGCTTGGTCGCTCAGTGCATATTTTTCGCCGACAATGGCAGTGAAGCGGTCGATGAGGGCGGGATCGAGATCGAAGGGGGAGTCGTTCATGGGCGCAAACTATGGCGCTCAGTCGAGCTTGTCACGGGGGGCAGCGGCACGAAACAGCCGATCGTTGATCGCCTCGCCGAGCCCATCGAACGGGATCGGCTCGACGGCGATCGTCGCCGCACCGCTGCGGTCGAGTTCCTGCAAATACGCGAACAGATTGCTTGCGGCTTCGCGCAAATCGCCTGATGCCGACAGGTTGCGCAAGGCGGCCGCCGCTTGCCAGCCTTCGGCGCGGCGGACGCCAAAGGCCAGCAAGGCCTCGCCTTCAACCACGTTTTGCGCGTCGAGCCGCACCGCGGCGCCCGGCGCATAATGCGACGCCAGCATGCCGGGCGCCTCGATGCCGGCCGTCGCGCCGCGCTGCAGCTTGAGGCCGGTGACGGCCTCGATATCGGCGGCAGCGATGCCGCCTGGCCTCAGCAGCCGCACGCTGTTGCCTTCGACCTTGACGATGGTCGATTCGAGCCCGACCGGGGTGGCGCCGCCATCGACCACCAGCCGGATTTTGGCGCCGAGATCGGCCGCCACGGCTTGCGCCGTCGTGGCGCTTATCTTGCCCGAAGAGTTCGCGCTGGGCGCGGCCAGCGGCCGGCCGAGCCTGGCGATCAGCTCGCCGCCGAAGCCCCTCGGCATGCGGAGCGCGATCGTATCGAGCCCGGCGGTGACCAGCGGATGGATGCCGTTGCCGGGTCGGAGCGGCAGCACCAGCGTCAGCGGCCCCGGCCAGAACGCCTCGGCCAGCCGCTTCGACAGCGGGTCGAAGATCGCAATGCGCTCGGCCATCGCGAGATCGGCGACATGGGCGATCAGCGGGTTGAAGCGCGGCCGGCCCTTGGCTTCGAAGATGCGGGCGACGCCGACGCCATTGGTCGCGTCGCTGGCCAGTCCATAGACGGTCTCCGTCGGGATGGCGACCACGTCGCCGCCCTCAAGCAGCGCCAACGCCTGCTCCATCGCTTCGCCGACGGATAGTATCTCAGCCACTCGCTTCACCTCACAGGCACCGGACCTAAAGCGCGTCGCGCTGAACCGGATTCATGCGACGCGCTTTAGGTCTTTGTTTTGATGCATGTCGTTCTCTCAAAACCGGGGCCACTTTTGAGCGACATGCATTAGAGCGGTTCAGCTGTTCGCTGAAACGCTCTAAGTATTTGTTTTTGCGGAATTCCGGACGGAAAACCGCTACTCACTTTTCCTGGAATTGCTCTAATACGGCAGTGGTTTTCGGGCAAGCCGGCGTTGGCGAATTATCAATGCCTAAAATGCTATGTTTCCCTGCAAGCCGGCATCAATCCACTCGGGTTAAGGCTATTTGGGTTAGGGCTGGCGGCTTGTTGGGCAAGGGGACGGTTTCGATGTCGATGCGTGTGCTTGGAGCGCTTGGTTTCACCCTGGCGGCGATGACCGGTGGGGCGCACGCCTCGTCGATCGTCTTTCTCGGCGTCTCGACCTCGACGCCATCGGTCATCAAGGTTGGCGGATCCGAACCGGTCAGGACCGCCTCGACGCCATCGATCGTCGCGCTCGGCGATGCCCAGCCCGATGTGACTTATGAAAAGGTCGCGGCGATCCCCGAAAAGCCTAGGCAGGATCCGATGATCATTCGCGGCGGCATCGTCGGCGGCGCCTTCGCCGCGCCGGCTCCGGCCAGGGCGAGCGCCGCGGCGCCGGCAACTGAGCCGACGGCAGAGACCGCACCAGCCGGAACTGCAACGGCATCGAACGGCAAGCCCGAGTCGCAACCGGCAGCGCCGCAGCCGGCAACAACACCGCAGCAGCCGATCGAGGGCGTCGGCAAAGCCGAGTAGGCCATTCAGCCAAAACAGTCGGCCAAGACAGTCGGCCAATCCATGCCGCTTGACGCCAATCGACAGCCCGGCGCACGATCGGCTTGGCGGCGGCGGCCCCAATTTCGCCAATCGGTTTTGGCATGAGCGCGCCGGGTTGTAGGAGAGCGAGGGGTTATCATGAACATGACGAAATCTTTGATTATTGCCGGCCTGTTGCTGGCGTCACCTATAGGTGTCGGCGGCGCGCAGGCCGGTGACGAGCTAGGGTCCTACGTCGCGCGCATTTCCGATCGCGACCACCATGCCAGCGACGGCTATGAGCTGAGCAGCGCAGCACAGATGGTGCGGCAGGACCGTGCCAACTGGCACAAGTTCCACCGGCGCGATGCCGACGACCAGGGCGATGACTGGTTCCGCAGCAACGATGATCGCGCGTATCTGGAACGCATGCTGAAGCGCGGTGGCGCGATGAGCTCCTCGACACGGAACGCCATCGTCAATGGCGAGCCGCTGATCCAGGTCGACGTCTATTCAGACAGCGTGCATGTCAGCATTTTGGAGGACTGACGGAGTCAGCCTCGGGAGGACTGAAAACAAGACGGGCGGCGTGTGAACGCCGCCCGTGTTCGGGCTTGTCCGTCCCTTAGCTAGCCAGCTATTCTGGAGAAATCAGCCACCTGGTCGGTGGCCGTGCGGATGCGGGCGAGCAATGCCAGACGGTTGGCGCGCACGGCCTGGTCCTCATCATTCACGAGAACACGTTCAAAGAATGAATCAACCGGTTCGCGCAGCACGCTAAGCGCCAGCATGGCGGCGGAAAAGTCTTCGTTTTGAATCGCTTCGCCGGCTTCTCTCTCCGCCTGATTCACCGCTGCAAACAGCGATTTCTCGGCCTCCTCGCGAAACAGCGCCGGCTCAACAGTCTCGGCGACGAGCGTTTTCTTCTTCTCCTCGGCAGCCAGAATGTTGGCCGCCCGCTTGGCGCCGGCGAGCAGGTTTTTGCCGTCCTCGGTGTCGAGGAAGGACCCCAGAGCTTCGACGCGACGCACGATCTGCAGGAGGTCGTCCGACTGCGAATGGCCGATCTCCCCCCTTGTGGGGAGATGCCCGGCAGGGCAGAGGGGGGCGCGCCAGAATGAGAGGTCGGCGGGACAGCGCCCCCCTTTGTCGGCTTCGCCGCCCCCACAATGGGGGAGATTGGCGCGCTTCCACCACCTGCCAGCACGGCGTCAATGAGATCATGCCGAGCGCCCTGGTCGCGGAGATAGACTTTCAGGCGGTCGTGGAAGAAGGCGAGGAGGTCGGGGCCAAAGGCCCGTCCAGCCTTGGACGCGAGATAACTCGCCGTTTGATAGGCACTGTCGAAGAGCGATGTCAGCGGCAGTGAGATCCCATTCTCGATCAGGATCCTCACCACGCCCAACGCCGCCCGGCGCAGCGCGTAAGGGTCCTTCGACCCCGTCGGCTTTTCATCAATGGCCCAGAAGCCGACCAGCGTATCGATTTTGTCGGCCAGCGCGACGGCAATCGACACCGGATCGGTCGGCACGCGATCAGACGGACCTTGCGGTTTGTAGTGCTCCTCGATCGCTGCAGCCACGGACGGATGCTCGCCCTGCAGCAGCGCGTATTTGCGGCCCATGGCGCCCTGCAGTTCCGGAAACTCGCCGACCACTTCGGTGGTGAGATCAGCCTTGGCCAGCACCGCGGCGCGGGCCGCGAGCGCGGTAATCTCCCTCCTTGAGGGGGAGATGTCGCCGAAGGCGACAGAGGGGGTCGTCTCGCGTGGAGCGCCAACTCCCTCTTTCTTCGAGAGACCGGACGGCGTCGCGGCAGCCGAAGCGACCCCCTCTGGCCTGCCGGCCATCTCCCCTCAAGGGGGGAGATCGACTGCGCCACTGTTGGCGCCAGTTCCTCCGCCAGCCGCTTGATGCGCTCTACCCGCTCGCCTTGCGTGCCGAGCTTGGCGTGGAAAGTCACCCCGAGATGGTCGAGGCGGGCCATGCGTTGGTCGAGCGGCTTTTTCAGATCGAGCCCGAACTTTTCCGCCGATGCTTCAAGCTGCTCGAGATCGGGCAGATCGCCCTGGTCGGTCCGCCAGAAGTACAGCGCATCCGACAGGCGCGCGCGCACCACCTTGCCGTTGCCGTGCGCGATCTCCTTGCCGCCATCCTTCGCCTCGATGTTGGCGGTGAGGATGAAGCGGTTGGAAAGGTTTTCGCCGTCGCCTTGCGGACGGGTGACAAAGCATTTCTGATTGGCGCGAATGGTCAGCCGCACCACCTCGGGCGGAATGGCAAGAAAGGCCTGCTCGAATTCGCCCATCAGCACCACCGGCCATTCGACCAGGCCCGACACTTCTTCCAACAACCCTTCGTCCTCAACCAGGTCGAGCCCGTTGGCGAAGGCGAGGTTGCGGGCGTCGGCAAGGATGATCTCCTTGCGGCGGTCGCCATCGAGCACGACCTTGGCTGCTTCGAGCTTGGTCACGTAATCGTCGAAGCGGCGCACGGTGATTTCACCCGGCGCCATGAAACGATGGCCGTAGGTGATATTGCCCGAGCGGATGCCATCGATCTCGAAATCGACCACCACCGGCTCCTCGGTCTCCGGGCCGAAGGTGCACAGGATCGTCTGCAGCGGCCGCACCCAGCGCAGCGAACCGGGCTTGGCTGAAGCCGGCCCCCAGCGCATCGATGTCGGCCACGGGAAGCTGCGGATGATGGCCGGCACCAGTTCGGCGACGATTTCTTCCGCCGCCCTGCCCGGCTTCGAAATATGGGCGACGTAGAAATCTCCCTTCTTCGGATCGGAATGGACATGCGCCTCGGCAACCGAGGCAAGGCCTGCCTTGCGCAGAAAACCCTGCACCGCCTGTTCCGGCGCCGTCGTCGACGGCCCCTTGATCTCCTCGTGGATATCCTTCGAGCGTGCGGTCAGGCCCCTGACATCGAGCGCCAGGCGCCGCGGCGTCCAGTATTCGCGCGCGGCGTCATAGGTCAGACCCGCCTCGACCAGACCGTCGGTCAGCATCTTCCTGAGATCGCCCGCCGCCTTGCGCTGCATGCGGGCGGGAATTTCCTCGGAGCGGAGTTCCAGCAACAAATCCGGCATCAGAGTTTCTCCACCCGCATGCCTTCTCCCTGATTGCGCGTCCTCGCGCCTCCGGCGCTGCGGTTGCGCGGCCGGGCGGGGATTTCCTCGGAGCGAAGTTCTAGCAAAAGATCAGGCATCAGAGTTTCTCCACCCGCATGCCTTCTTCCTGATTGCGCGTCCTCGCGCCTCCGGCGCTGCGGACGCGCGGCTGGGCGGGGATCTCTTCCGAGCGGAGTTCTAGAAGCAGATCAGGCATGGTCAGGCTCCCACCCTCCCCTCGATGGGGAGGGTCGGCGCGCAGCGCCGGGGTGGGGTGGCGACCTCTCAGCCGCCGATACCTTCGGCACCATCGCGCAAACGCAGGTGTGATTTTCGTTCTTCCACCGCCGCATAGATCGTATCGAGCACGGAATCCAGTTCGTTTTTGATTTCATGGTTCCAGAAGCGAATGACGCGGTAGCCTTGGCTCTCGAACCATTTCGTTCGACGCTCGTCATGGTGCTGCTGGTCATCGAAGCTGTGATGGGCACCGTCCACCTCAATGATCAGCTTCAGCCGGTGGGAGATGAAATCAGGGAAGTAAACGCCTACCGACGCCTGCCTGCGAAAATGAGTGCCTTCTACTGGAATACGCCACAGATGCCGCCACAGGATGCGTTCCTCGTCGGTCATCGCCGCGCGAAGCCTTTGCGCAGACTGCAGCTTGAATCGATCGAGTTTTGGCATGGAACGTCGCGCTGTCACCCCCACCCGCCGCTTCGCGGCGACCTCCCCCATCTAGGGGGAGGTAAGAGGGCATAGCAACTCGGCTGACCGCTGTTTCCAGAAATTTTGACCGCCCCTGTCGGGCCGCAACCAGCCCGCCCGTCCTTGGATCAAAGATTTCCATGAACCAAACGCAGCGCTGAAGCGACCAACGCTCAGGCAGGGACCTATTGGCTGAACGACCATGAAAACGGCATCGAGACTTCTCCAGATCATCGCGCTCAGCGCCTGTTTGACCGCGCAGGCCCATGGCGCCTTCTCGATGCCGGGCGTACGGCAGGCTATGCGGACCATGGCGGGATCGACTGGCCCGATGTTGGCCCTAATCAACGTTTCCCTCGAAATGATGAAGTGAGCCTCAGGCGGCGAGACCGCCGGCCTGGGTATGGAGGAACGCCTCGCCGCAGGCTTTCGCCAGATTGCGCACCCGCAGGATGTAGCTCTGCCGCTCGGTCACCGAAATCACGCCGCGCGCGTCGAGCAGGTTGAAGACGTGGCTGGCCTTGATGCACTGGTCATAGGCCGGGAAGACCATGCGGTGCATCGGCAGATTGTCGTTCGAAGCCGGGGCGCCGGCCGCGAGCAGCGCCTTGCATTCGGCTTCGGCGTCCTCGAAATGCCTGAGCAGCATGGCGGTGTTGGCATATTCGAAATTGTGCCTGGAATATTCCTGCTCGGCCTGCAGGAAGACATCGCCATAGGTGACTTTTTCGGCGCCTTCTCGGCCGTTGAAGTTGAGGTCGTAGACATTGTCGACGCCCTGCACATACATGGCCAGCCGCTCCAGGCCGTAGGTCAGTTCTCCCGCCACCGGCGCGCATTCGATGCCGCAGACCTGCTGGAAATAGGTGAACTGCGACACTTCCATGCCGTCGCACCAGCACTCCCAGCCGAGCCCCCAGGCGCCAAGCGTCGGGCTTGCCCAGTCGTCCTCGACGAAGCGAATGTCGTGCAGCAACGGATCGACGCCGATCGCCTTGAGCGAGCCGAGATAGAGTTCCTGCAGGTTCGGCGGGTTGGGCTTCAGGATCACCTGGTACTGGTAATAATGCTGCAGCCGGTTGGGGTTTTCGCCGTAGCGGCCGTCCTTGGGCCGGCGCGAGGGCTGGACGTAGGCGGCGTTCCAGCCCTTGGGCCCGAGCGCGCGCAGCGTGGTGGCCGGATGGAAGGTGCCGGCGCCGACTTCCATGTCGTAAGGCTGCAGGATGACGCAGCCATAGGCGGCCCAGTAATTGTGCAGGGTCAGGATCAGCCCCTGGAACGAGCGGCTGGGATGCATATGGGCTGGACTGTCTGACGTCACGGCGGCCTCGGAAAGCGCTGAAATGATGCCATTCCCTAGTTGCCGGGCCGGTAGGCGTCAAGGCAGCGCCTATCGCCGCCTTGATGAGAGGTTGAACGCTTTGCTTCGGACTGGCCCATTGCCGGACGGTGCCGGTGGCCGTTTGCTCGCCCAGCTTCAACGACAAAGGTTCAGCCATGCAAGGCCAGTTCACCGTACGCCCCGTCACCCGAGAGGATTACGAGCAATGGCTGCCGCTGTGGGACGGCTACAATGCGTTTTACGGCCGCTCGGGCGAGACCGCCTTGCCCGGTGACATCACTGCAATGACATGGTCGCGCTTCTTCGATGCCTATGAGCCGATGCATGCGCTGGTCGCCGAGAGCGAAGGCAAGCTTCTCGGCCTTGTCCACTATCTCTACCACCGCACCACGACGGCGATTTCGCCGAACTGCTATCTGCAGGATCTCTTCACCAATGAGGCGTCGCGCGGCAAGGGCGTCGGCCGGGCACTGATCGAAGACGTCTATACCAGGGCGCAAACCGCAGGCTCCAGCCGCGTCTACTGGCTGACACACGAAACCAACCACACGGCGATGAAGCTCTACGACAAGATCGGCGATCTCTCGGGGTTCGTCCTCTACCGAAAGCTGTTCTAATGCATGTCGCCCAGAAGTGTGCCGCGGCTCTGGGACAACGACATGCATCAAAACAAAGACTTAAAGCGCGTCGTATGAATCCGTTTCAGCGCGACGCGCTCTAGAATGAGCGCCAACGCTGGAGATTGGCTGAAAGCCTTCCCGACTTCGTCATTCCAGGGCGAAGCAGCCGCGAAGCGGCGTCGCGCAGACCTGGAATCCATTCCGTGACCTTGATCGAAGAACGAAGCGGAGCAGAATTCTGCACCCTCGCAACGCCTTAAGGTCACGGCATGGCTTCTATGGTCTGCGCCGCGTCGCTTCGCTCCTTGCTCCTTGCTCCGCCACAGAATGACGATCGCGATAGGGCGTCTCTATCTCTTTGTTTCTGTCGCAATTCCGAACGGAAAACCGCGCACACTTTCCTGGAATTGCTCTAAGACGCCAAGCCGAAAAAACGGGGCTCAGCGAGCCCCGTTTCATCAGAAGTATGGCCCGATCACCCCTTCGGCGCTGGCGGGGTGGCCGGCTTGACCTTCGGGGTTTCCTGCGCCGTGTTGGATTCGATCGGCGGCAGGCCCTTCATCAGCTTCTGCTGCAAAATGGCAAGCACATCGGGATCCGGCTTCAGGTCGCGCGCCTGGTTCCACTGGAAAGTGGCTTCGAGCTTGCGGCCGACGCGCCAATAGGCATCGCCGAGATGGTCGTTGAGCACCGGATCTTCCGGCTTGAGCGACACGGCGCGCTCCATTTCGCGCACGGCGTCGTCGAACCGGCCCATGCGGAAATAGGCCCAGCCCAGCGAATCGACGATGTAGCCGTCGCTCGGCCTGAGGTCGACGGCCTTCTGGATCATCGCCAGGCCTTCCTTGAGGTTCATGTTCATGTCGACCCAGGAATAGCCGAGATAGTTCAGCACCTGCGGTTGGTCGGGGAACAGCTCAAGCGCCTTGAGGAAGTTCGGTTCGGCCTTCGGCCATTCCTTCAGCCGCTCATAGGCGATGCCGCGCTGATAGTAGATGTTCCAGTTGGCATTGGTCGGCGTCTTCAGCACCGCGACCGCCTTGTCGTAGAGAGTGGCGGCGGAGCGGAAATCCTCCTTCGAGGCATAGACCCCGCCCAGCGCCAGATAGGCGCGCATGTCATCGGGGTGAGCTTCGACGAATGCCTTGAGATGGGCGATAGCCTCGTCGTGACGGTTGAGATCGGCAAGGTTGAGGCCGAGCTGCAGGTCGGAAAGCTCCTTCAGCGGCGAGGAGGCTGGAATGCGGCTATAGAGCGCAATGGCGCCTTCGCCGTCCTTCAGCTGCTCCGCAACGGCGGCAAGCTGCACCAAAGCGGCGTCGCTGTCGGGCTTGAGCGCGAGCGCATATTGCAGATAGAGGCGCACGAACGGCTCGCCGCCGCCGCGATTGAGCGCGATGGCGAGGTCGAGCAGGATTTCAGCGGCGCCTTCGGAGGGACTGGCGACGAAGGGCTCGATCTTGTCGCCCTTGCTGATCCTGTCGCGAAGCGCCTGGATGTCGAGCTTGCCGGGCGCGAACGCCTCGGCCTTGTCGAGCACGTAGAGCGCCTTGTTCTTGTTTCCCTTGCGCGCCAGGAAAGACGCGTAGGCCTGGGCGTTGCGCATCCATGTCTCGGGCGCGGCACCGCCGGCCGTGACGTCGGTCAGGGTCGCGTCATAAAGCGCGTCGGCCTTGTCCGATAGGCCTGCGGCATCGGCGATCAGCGCGCGGTGGAAGGACTTGAACAGGCCGAACCAGTCAGGCCCCTGCAGTTTGTCGATCGAGGCCATCGCCCCGGTGGGGTCGCCGGCGCCCTCTTGTGCCCAGCCGGACATGACGCCGGAAATCAGTCGGTCGAGATCGGATTCGAGCGACAGCTTGAGCCAGTACTGCGCCTTGGTGAAATCCTTCTTGTGGAAGGAATCGACCGCCAGAGCCAGACGCGAGAAGCGCTCGACGTCGGGAACTCCCTTGAGCTTGTCGGCATAGACCAGCGATTCCTCGAAGCGGCCTTGCGCGATCAGCGACAGCATCAGGCTTTGCTGCAGTGAGGTGTCGCCGGGATTGAAGGCGAGCGCCTGCTTGTAATAAGCGATGGCATTGTCGAGGTCGTTGTCGCCTTCGGCGATGCGGGCGGCGAGATAGGCGCCCGAGAAGGAGGTGATCTTGACCGGGTCGGTCGATTCCTTGGCGTAGGCAGGCAGCGGAGAAATCGCCATCCCTGCCACAATTGCCAGCCCCGCGAGCCAGCGCGCACGTCCTTGCCGCATCGTATCCCTTTCAGCCAAGCGCCATCCCGCGTCGGCGCGGAGAAGCCATAGACTCGATGTTTCCTGACAAAGCATGGCCTTTTTGGGGTCAGGCTTCAATCCGGGCCGAATTCACAATCGGGTCACCCGATTAACAAACCATGGCGACGCAGACACTATCGGTTCCGACAATAGCAGATCGGGGTTGGGAGCTACAGCCTGACATCGCGATATCCGCCTGCCGCGACAGTGCTGCACAGGCCGGCCCACTCGCAACCCTGGCAGGCCTCACGCGTCACGCCGGCTGCAAAGGCGGCGCGCAAGCCGGCAAGCGTTGCCGCGTCGAGGCTGAAGCGGACGCCGGCCCGGATCGGCCGGGTCAGCAGCTTGCCGACATCGCGTGCTGCCAGCTCGTCCCGGCCGGCGGCGCTTTCGCGCAAGCAGTGGGGCTGCGCCCCGCCGAGCAGCGGCTGGCAGATGTCGTCGGGGCCGGAGACGATCAGAATATCCTCGCCCCGGCCCAGACGTTTCGCGATCACGTCATAGTTGGCGACGAAGGCTGCGCTGTACCCTTCGCCGATATAGGTCAGCAGGCAAAGAAGATGGTGGGAGCGCAGCCGGACGGTCATCGGTCAGGACGCACCAGCGGAGCCTGTTCCATCCCGATGGTATCGGGATGGGGCTCCATCTCTTTGTTTGAGCATGATCTCTTCCGAAAACCGGACTCCACTTTTCGGGATCATGCTCCTGCCGGGTCCGCCTTGTTGCTCCAAAACAGCTTGAGCGTCGCGGCGCCGAGCGCCGATTTCAGCAGGCCGCCGACGAGGAACGGCAGGAAGCCGAAGGCGATGGCCTGTTCGAGGCCGATCATGAGGGCGAGCCAGGCCGTGCCGAGAACCAGGCAGGCGAGGTTGCCGAGGACCATGCCGGCGAAGGCGAGCAGCACGCGGTTGCCGTTCCAGCCGCGCTCGGCCAGCCAGCCGACGAGCGCGCCGACAAGCGGGAAGGCGAAGAGATAACCGGCGGTCGGCCCGGCAAAATGCTGGATGCCGGCAGCTCCGCCCGACAGCACCGGCAAACCCACAGCGCCCTCGACGAGCCATGCGGCGATGGTGATCGCGCCGAGCCGCCAGCCGTAGAGCGCGCCCACCAGCGTCACCGCAAAGGTCTGCATGTTCATTGGAACCGGCAGCATCGGCACTTCCATGTAGGAGGCGAGCGCAATGGACAGCGTGCCGATGACGATGGCCGCGGCTTGCCAGGCATACGAGCGGGTTTGCAGGCGCAACGGGCTGAAGGAGGGCTTGGAGGGCGAAAAGGCGATGTCGGTCATGGCGGCTTCCCTGGCTGGTTTGAATTATAGATAATTTTGTTGTTCGATCTATTATCGAATCCATATTTGCGCGGGAATGGCAACCCTCGCCCCTAAAAAGGCTTGGGCTTGCGTGTCGAATAAAGGACATTTGGAAAGGCTGGCGGGACAGCACCCCCCTCTGGCCTGCCGGCCATCTCCCCCGCAAGTGGGGAGATCGGATGTCGCCTTTGCTTTCGCCAATGGCCGACGTTGCAGGACTAACGCAACGGCAAAGCTGTTGATCTCCCCCCTTGCGGGGGAGATGTCCGGCAGGACAGAGGGGGGTGTGAAGGATCGCTACGCGCGGAATCCGACGACTTGTCCCTTCGTCCCTACCCGACGATGGCAAACGCTTCGCGCATCTTGCCCGACGCGGTCTTGACCGGTTTCTGGCCGATCCACTGAACGTGCCGGCCAAGCGTGGCCGCGGCCGATTCGGTGTTGCCTTGCCGCAGCGCGCTCAGGATCGCGCGATGATCCTGGTCGGTGCGGATTTCCCATTCCGAGCGCCAGGCGGCGAACAGGAAGCGGGCGCTTGCGGCGTGCAAATCGTCGATGGTGGCGATGAGCCGCGGCATGCCGCAGGGCGCCAGGATCAGCCGGTGGAAGGTGCGGTTGGCCTCCTCCCAAGAGCGGACATCGCGGGATTTGTCGCCGGCCTTTGTGGCTTCTTCGGCAAGGTTGAGAATGGAAGCCGTCAGATGCGGCGCGGCATGGCGCAGCGCCAGCACTTCGAGGGCTGCCCGCATTTCGGCGACTTCCCTTACCTCGCCGAGATCGAAAGCGGCGACGCGCACGCCCCGCCTGGGCTCACTGACCGCCAGCCCTTGCGCCTCCAGGCGCCGGAAGGCTTCGCGCACCGGGACATGGCTGGTCTGGAATTCCTCGGCGATGTGATCCTGCCGCAGCCGGGCGCCGGGTTCGATCGCGCCCGATATGATGCGATCCGCCAGCACCTTGCTGATGCGCACGGCGATGGTGTCGTCTGCGGTCTTTGCCATGTTTTATAGATAATTTGCACTGCTGCCGATTGTCGAGCGGTGATTGCCCGATTTTGCGTGCAAACTTGCTTTGGCGCCAGGCGCGGGTCAGTTCACCCGGCTGATGCAGAAGTCGATGACGTCGATCAGCGCCGATTTCTGCGGCGTCGCCTCCAGCGGCGCCAGCGCGTCGCGGGCGATCTCGCCGAAATGGCGGGCCCGTCCGATGGTGTCGGCAATGGCGCCATGGCGGGTCATCAGGCCGATCGCCTTTTCCAGGCCGGCATCGTCGGTGACATTGTCCTCGATGGCGCGCTTCCAGAAGGTGCGCTCGGCCTTGGTGCCGCGCCGGTAGGCGAGGATGACCGGCAGCGTAACCTTGCCTTCGCGGAAATCGTCGCCGACATTCTTGCCCAGCTCCTGGCTGGAGCCGCCATAATCCAGCGCATCGTCGATGAGCTGGAAGGCAAGGCCGAGATTCATGCCGTAGGAGCGCAATGCGGCGCGATCGTTGCGCGTCGCCGATGCGATGACCGGGCCGACCTCGGCGGCAGCCGAGAACAGCGCCGCGGTCTTGGCCTTGATGACGGCGAAATGCTCGTCCTCGGTGGTATCGAGGTTCTTGGCGGCCGCCAGCTGCATCACCTCGCCCTCGGCGATGATCGAGGCGGCGCTGGACAGGATGTCGAGCGCTTCCAGCGAACCGACATCGACCATCATGCGAAAAGCCTGGCCGAGCAGGAAATCGCCGACCAGCACGCTCGCCTGGTTGCCCCAGATCATGCGGGCAGTCTTTTTGCCGCGCCGCATGCCGCTCTCGTCGACGACGTCGTCATGGAGCAGCGTGGCGGTGTGCATGAACTCGACCGCGGTGGCGAGCTTGACGTGGCCCTCGCCGGAATAGCCGAACATCTGGGCCGCCGCGAGCGTCAGCATGGGACGCAGCCTTTTGCCGCCCGACGAGATCAGATGATCGGCGACCTCCGGGATCATCTCGACGTCGGAGCCGGCCTTGGACAGGATCAGTTTGTTGACGCGCCCCATATCGGCTGCTGTCAGGTCGATGAGATCCTTGATGGAGGCGGGTTCCCGCTTCCCGTTTTCGATGTTGAGAACGACACCCACCAACAAACACTCCCGTCTTTGATCACGCGTGCGACGGCACCCTGGTCCCGCCTGGGACTCTAGGGCGGCACATACGGGCACGGCAAGAGGCGAATTGGCGCGGCTGCGGTGACGGCGTGTCAACCTTAGCGACCGCATGCCGTTGCCCGAAAACCGCTCCACACTTTTCGGCGCCATGCTCCAGCGTTTACATCAACGCTGCAACCTGCGAACTTCGTCCGATGATAGAACTCGTGCGCACCAACGATGCCGTGATCATCTCCTTTGTCGAATCGCTGATGCGCGATGCCGGGATTGCCTGCTTCGTCGCCGACCAGAACATGAGCATTCTCGAAGGGTCGATCGGTCTTTTGCAGAAGCGCGTCATGGTCGATGCCGACCAGGCCGATCAGGCGCGGCGCATCTTGAAAGACGCCGGCATCGAGAACGAAATCCGCCAGACATAATGGCTGAAGCGAGCGCGCTTACCAGCGATACGCCGGCCCATACGGTCGATGCCTTCCATCGCGGCCGCTTCTGGCTGGTCCAGCCCAGGACAGGGCATCGCGCCGGGATGGATGCCATGATGCTGGCGGCAGCAGTTCCATCCGGCTTTGCTGGACGCCTCGCCGATTTCGGCGCCGGCGCCGGTGCGGCGGGTCTTGCCGTGCTGTCGCGCTGCCCAGAGGCGCAGGTCGTGCTCGTCGAACGGTCGACCGAGATGGCAGGCTTCGCCACAACCACGCTCGCCCATCCCGGCAATGCGCATCTCGGCAATCGCGCCTCGGTGCTGACCGCCGACGTCACGCTGTCGGGCCGGGCGCGGACGCAAGCCGGCCTTGCCGACAATTCCTTCGATTTCGTCATCATGAACCCGCCCTTCAACGCGGCGCAGGACCGCGCCACGCCAGATCCGCTGCGGCGGCAAGCGCATGTCATGGACGACGGGCTGTTCGAGAGCTGGATCCGAAGTGCGGCTGCCGTCGCCAAGCCGCGCGGCGGCCTGGCCGTCATCGCACGGCCGGAACAGCTTGGCGACCTCCTCGATGCCCTGTCGGGCCGCTTCGGCGACGCCGAGATGCTGGCGGTGCATCCGCGCCCGGAAGCAGCCGCAATCCGCATTGTCGTCAGGGCAGCGCTCGGCGCGCGCGGCAAGCTGTCGATCCGCCCGCCTTTGATGCTGCATGGGCAAACGGGCGACGGCCCGTCGGAACGAACCGAGATGATCAACAACGGACTGGCGTCGCTGTTCGGCGATTGATTTGGGCCCGTCAGTGTCGTTGCCGCAAAACCGGCACACAGTTGGCTGAGATGGATTGCAGCATTGCCGTTGACCGGCAAATCCCTACATGCGTTGAAGCCATTTGGAGACAGCCACCTCGTGAAACGCCTTTTCAACCGCCTGCTGCCGAAATCCTGGCGATCCAGCGTCGTCACCATTCCCGTCATCAGGCTGCATGGCACCATCATGGCCGGCGGCGGCCCGTTCCGGCCGAGCCTGTCCTTGGCGTCCACTGCCGCCCTCATCGAAAAGGCGTTCCTGTTCGATGCGCCCGCCGTCGCCATTTCAATCAATTCGCCTGGCGGCTCGCCGGTGCAGTCGCGGCTGATCTTCAAGCGCATCCGCGACCTCGCGGTCGAGAAGAACAAGAAGGTGCTGGTCTTCGTCGAGGATGTGGCGGCCTCGGGCGGCTACATGATCGCGGTCGCCGGCGACGAGATCTTTGCCGATCCGTCCTCCATCGTCGGTTCGATTGGTGTCGTCTCGGCCTCGTTTGGTTTTCCCGAGTTGATGAAGAAGATCGGTGTCGAGCGCCGTGTCCACACCGCCGGCCAGAACAAGGCGGTGCTCGACCCGTTCAAGCCGGAGAAGAGGGAAGACGTCGAGCGCCTGAAGGCGCTGCAGCTGGAAGTGCACGAGACCTTCATCGACCTGGTCAGGGAACGCCGTGGCACCAAGCTGAAGGACGATCCGGACCTGTTCACCGGCCTGTTCTGGACCGGCAAGAAAGGGCTGGAGCTTGGCCTCGTCGATGCGTTGAGCGACATGCGCACGGTACTGAAAACCCGCTTCGGCGCGAAAACCCAGCTCAGGCTGGTCACCGCGCCGCGTGGCCTGTTTGGCCGCATCGGCCTGTTCGGCTCGAACTTTTCAGCGCCCGATATTGCCGCCGCCGCCGCAAGCGGCGTGATCGATGCGGCGGAAGAGCGCGCATTGTGGGC
Organism: Mesorhizobium sp. C089B; assembly: GCF_030323125.1. NCBI lineage: Bacteria > Pseudomonadati > Pseudomonadota > Alphaproteobacteria > Hyphomicrobiales > Phyllobacteriaceae > Mesorhizobium > Mesorhizobium sp. C089B. The sequence goes on along the minus strand of NZ_CP100469.1, from coordinate 6,618,408 downwards.
TCGCTTCGGGCTTTGAAAAAGCAGGGAAAGCGTCTAGCATGAGGGCTTGACAGTCTGCCTTGCCGCCTTGCGAGGGAGGAGCTTTGAAATGCCACAGATCATTTTCTTCGCAGTTGTCGGCGCAGCCGCTTATTTCGGCTACCGCACCTTCGTCCGCGAGGCCGAACGTGTGACCGCCAAGGTGCGGCGCACCGAAAAGCAGGCAGCCAACGGCACCAACGGCACGCTGGTCCAGGATCCCAAGACCGGCGAATACCGCCTGGCCAAGGACTGAGCATCATCCCGTCAGCAGCCGACAGTTTGGATGCCGCAGCCCGGACGTGGCTTGCGCCCGCCAAGATAAATCTGGCGCTGCACGTCAGCGGCAGGCGCGCCGACGGGTATCATCTGCTCGAGAGCCTGGTCGTTTTCACCCGCTTCGGCGACAGGGTCGAGATCGAGCCTGCCGACGCCGACCGGTTCTCCGTATCGGGCCGTTACGCGACTTCCGTGCCGATCGACGACAGCAATCTGGTGGTGAAGGCGCGCGAGGCGCTGCGCAGGCAGGCCGGCCAGCAGAGCACGCCGCCGGTTGCCATCCGGCTGGAAAAGAACCTGCCGGTCGCATCCGGGGTCGGCGGCGGCTCGAGCGACGCGGCGGCGGTATTGCAGGGTCTTGTCCGGACCTGGGGGCTCGACATCGGCGAGGCCGAACTGAGCCGGATCGGTCTCACGCTCGGCGCCGACGTGCCGATGTGTCTTGCGGCAAAACCGCTGGTTGCGCGTGGCGTCGGCGACGAGCTGTCGCTGGTGCCGGATTTTCCGGCGCTCGCTTTGGTGCTGGTCAATCCCGGCGTCGCCGTCTCGACGCCCGATGTGTTCAATGCACTTGAAAAACGCGACAATGAAGGACTGCCGCCGCTGCCGCGTGCATTTGACTTCCACAGTGTCCGCAATTGGCTGGAGATCACCCGCAACGATCTTGAGGAACCGGCGCAAGCAATACAGCCGCCCATCGGCAGAGCGCTTTCCCTGCTGAACAGGGCCGGATCTGGATTCTCGCGCATGTCGGGATCCGGCGCGACATGCTTCGGGCTGTTCGAGACCGGCAATGTCGCCAAGCGCGCCGCCGCCGAGATTCGCAGCCGCGAACCGGAGTGGTTTGTCGCCGCGACACGAAGCATCGCTTCGGAGGGGGCCGATGGCCAAAATTGACGAGAGCCGGCCGTTCATTCCGGTGCGCATCGCGGTGCTGACGGTGTCCGATACGCGCAGCCTTGCCGACGACAAATCCGGCCAGACGCTGGCTGATCGCATCGCCGAGGCCGGCCATGTCCTGGCCGCGCGCGACATCGTCACCGACGACCGGGAGAAAATCCGCGACAAGGTGCTGGGCTGGTCGCGCGACGAAGACATCGATGTCGTCATCACCACCGGCGGCACCGGTTTTACCGGCCGCGACGTGACGCCGGAGGCGCTGGAGCCGATCTTCGAGAAGCGCATGGATGGCTTTTCCGAAGTGTTCCACCGCATTTCCTACGACAAGATCGGCACCTCGACAGTGCAGAGTCGGGCGACGGGCGGCGTCGTCAACGCGACCTTCGTCTTCGTGCTGCCGGGCTCGCCCGGCGCCTGCAGGGACGCCTGGGACGGCATCCTGAAACCGCAGCTCGACTACCGCCACATGCCCTGCAACTTCGTCGAGATCATGCCGCGCCTGGACGAGCATTTGCGGCGCGGCAAGGCCGCCTCGTAAACCAAGGCAAAGTGCCGGCCAAGTGCTGCCTTTGTCAGGCAGAATGGCGGCTGCGCCTTCGAGAGGTCATTTCCTCCGGGTCGTCGGGCGGATAGTCTGTCGCCAAGTCAAGACGGAAGAGATCCAATGAGCGCGCACCGCGGCGGCTGCCATTGCGGCAACATCCACCTGACGTTCGAAACGGGAATGGAGCCGGCCGAGATGGAGATCCGCGCCTGCCAGTGCGCCTTCTGCGTCCGGCATGGCTCACGCGCCGCCGCCGATCCGCAGGGCCGATTGATCGTCTCGGTCGAGGACGAGGCGCGGCTGCACCGATACCGGTTCGGATTGCGCACCGCCGATTATCTCATCTGCCGGGACTGCGGCGTCTATGTCGCTGCTGTGACCACCGACGGCGAACCGAGAGCGATCGTCATCGTCAATGCGCTGGATGACCGGCCGCGGTTCAACCGCGAGCCGGTCCCAATGGACTATGATGCCGAGAACAAAGAGGGTCGCATTGCCCGGCGGCAAGCGCGCTGGATGCCGGTCGAGATCCGCTCCGGCGTCAGCGGATGACCGGCTCGCCGTGGAAGCGGCGGCGCGAGGGCGGCGAGACGCCGAAGCCGACCTCCATCATCAGCCGTGGCGTGGTGGACGGCACGGTGCCCATGTGGAAGCCGAACGGGTCCTCGACGAAGCCGAGGCCGGCCTCGCCGGTCAGCGTGACCGGGCTGTCGTCGCCATAGACCTTGAGCACGTCTTGCGCCGGATGGCCGACCAGCAGCGTCAGCTGGTGCTTGAGGCTGCGCCTGTTGTGGCTGGCTTTGACATAGACATGCGGGCCGGTGCCGGCATCGCAGGGCTTGAGATAGAAGAAGAATTTCAGCATCCGCCAGTCGTCGAGATCGAAATGATATTTGCCGAGCGAGGCAAGGTTCTTGTCGGCGTCGGAAGCCTCGCCGGTCGGAAAGCTCCACCAGACACGCGTGGTGATCAGCTTTGCCTGCCCGCCCAGATAGTGCTGGGCGATGTCGAGCAGCAGCGGGTCGTTCTGGATGGCGAGTGCCGCCTTGCAGCCGAGGATGCGCTCGAAATAGTGTCCGCTGAGCAAAGAGCGGCCGAACCGCTTCTCGGCTTCTGCGTGTTCTCCGGGCATGAATTCGAGCCGGCGGTCGAAATTGCCGAAGCACGGCGTGCTCTGAGCAAAGCTGGCGATCTCTTCGTGGATTGCCTGCGGAAGGACCAGTCCGGAGAACAGGCCATCGGTGCGCAGCGCCGCGACGATCGACTTGAGGTCGACGCCCCTGAACATCGTCGCTCCGGCACTCTGCGCGGGGCGCGCGGCTTTGGCGCCAAGCCAGTGCAGCTTGCGCGCCGGCATGGTGCGGGCAAGCACGAACATCGGCAGCCATGCGGGATTTTCGCGCAGGTCGGACAGATAGGTCGGGATACGCACCGCAATGCGGCGGAGCAGGCTGCCGTTGCGGGCAATGGCTTCCAGACTGGGGGCGCCGGATTTGTCAGGGGACGAAAGGTTCATCGGGGTCCTCAGATATGAACGGCAGCAACGACGACGCGGCGCTTGCTTACCGCTCCGGCACTACCCAAACCCCGATATCCCGCATCAACGGAATGCTAATCCCGCGTCAGCTTTTGTGCAATGCACAATAGCTTTTTGCGGCGAAAAAGAGGGATGGTGCTGCGACCGTGCCAATGCGGATGAGACGCCGACGCTGCTCCTCATCCGCCCTTCGGGCACCCTTCTCCCTGGGAACGGGAAAAGGGAGAAACATCACTTCTTCGGCGCCAGCCAGATTTCGGCGTCGAGCCGCCTGGTGGCGAGACCGCGCGCAAGGGCTTCGGCGCTGTGCGCGTTCTTCGACAGGGCAGCGGCCTGGCGCTTGCTGATGACCAGCCCTTCGGCCAGCGCCCGGTTGCCCGAAAACACCCGTGACAGGAACGGCGTGCGGCTGCCGCGCGCACGGCAAAAGCGCGCCGGCATGGTTTGCCGCGCCGTGTGAGCGACAACGTCGTCGATCCAGCCCTCCGCCAGCCTTGCGCCGGGTTCCAGAAACAGCAGCCAGTCACCCTTCGCCTGCCTGATTCCCGCGGCAATGCCGCCGGCCACGAAGTGGCAGCCGGCATGATCGGCAACCCGATGCGTCTGGTCGGTCGAGCCGGTGTCGCAGACGATGACATCGCGCACCACGCCCTCGACCGCGCCGCCGATCAACGAGGCGAGCGTGCGGGCAAGGCCTTCTTCGTCATCCCGGGTTTCGATGAGAACGCTGAGCATTTTTAGCCGAATAGCGGAAAGCCCGGCGCAGCGCCAGTTTTGCATGGCCCAACGAAAAAGTTCTTGCTTTGTTCTCATCAGCGAAATAGGATTATTTTCATGAACAGAGCGATTCGACAGCCAGCCGACAGTCCTTGGGAAAGGGCCAAAATGGAACATATCGTGCGTGCGGACATTGCTGCTTTCGGAGCAGGGCGAGCCGAGATGGCCAATGCGATGATCGAACAGAGCGGCATGCGCGTCCGTCCGGATCGCAACCGCGGCCGTTCCGCGGGCATCAACCCGTCCGGCCGGTTCGAGCCGGTCAGCCGGCATGTGTTCGACGACGGCTGGAATTCGCTGGAGGAATTGCCGCCGTTCAAGACCGAAGTGCAGGTCGAGAAGCCGCGCACCATCATCACCCGCAACGAATCGCCCGACATTTCCTTCGACCGCTCGATCAACCCCTATCGCGGCTGCGAGCATGGCTGCGTCTATTGTTTCGCCCGGCCGACGCATTCCTTCATGGGCCTGTCGCCGGGGCTGGATTTCGAAGCGAAGCTGTTTGCCAAGCCGGATGCGGCGCGGCTGCTCGACAAGGAACTGTCGAAGGATGGCTATCAGCCGCGCACCATCGCGATCGGCACCAACACCGATCCCTACCAGCCGATCGAGAAACAATACCGGATCATGCGCGAGATCCTCGAAGTGCTGGAGGCGCGCGGCCATCCGGTCGGCATCGTCACCAAATCCCATCTGGTGACGCGCGACATCGACATCTTGTCGCGCATGGCCGAACGGGGCTTGGCCAAGGTGGCGCTGTCGGTGACAACGATGGACCGCATGCTGGCGCGCACCATGGAGCCACGCGCGTCGACGCCGACCAAGCGGCTTGAGGCGATCCGGCAGCTTTCCGATGCCGGCATCCCGGCCTCTGTCATGGTGGCGCCGATCATTCCCGGCCTGACCGACCAGGAGATGGAGCGCATCCTCGATTCGGCACGCGCCGCAGGCGCCCGCGAGGCCGGCTATGTCATCCTGCGCCTGCCGCTCGAGGTGGCGCCGATCTTCAAGGACTGGCTGCTGCGCCATTATCCCGACCGCTACCGGCACGTGATGTCGCTGATCCGTTCGATGCGCGACGGCAAGGACTATGATTCGGAATGGGGCAAGCGGATGAAAGGCGCCGGCCCCTATGCCTGGCAGATCGGCCGGCGCTTCGAGATCACGGCCAAGCGGCTCGGCCTCAACGCCGAGCGGCGCACGCTCCGAACCGACCAGTTTGTCGCCGCCGCCAAGGCGACCGAGCAGCTGATGCTGCTCTGAGAGTAGCGCTTGCCCTGCCCTCGTGGCTGTCAGGCGACCCAAGAATCCCGTCCGGCCTGTCCCCCGGCCTGCAGACGGTGCCCTCCCGGTCTTGCCCCACTCGACCCTGGAGGGACTTGCGGAGAATCGGAGCCGATGCGAACCTCGCCGCAACATGGCTCGCGCACGTTCCGATTCTCCGCTTCTTTTCGAAATCGTCGAAAAGCCCGATTTCTCCTTCGAGACGAAGGCGATGGCCGAAGGCCTGTGGCCGGTGGCAGGCATGGACGAGGCCGGCCGCGGTCCGCTGGCGGGGCCGGTGGTGGCGGCGGCCGTGATCCTCGATCCCGCCAACATTCCCGACGGGCTCGACGATTCCAAACGGCTCAACCATTTGCAGCGCGAGGCGCTGTTCCTGAAAATCCTGGGGTCAGCGCTCGGCGTGTCGATGGCCTCGGTCAGCGCCGAAGGCATTGACGGCAGCAACATCCTCAAGGCCAGCCTGGAAGCCATGCGCCGCGCCCTTGCCGGCCTGCCGATCCAGGCGAAGCTGGCGCTGGCCGATGGCCGCGATGTGCCGCCGGGCCTCCTCTGCGAAGGCCGCGCGCTGATCAAGGGCGACCAGCGCTCGCAATCGATCGCCGCCGCCTCGATCGTCGCCAAGGTGATGCGCGACCGCATGATGTGCGGCTGCGGCAGCCATCACGAGCGCTACGGGTTCGAGGTCCATATGGGCTACGCCACCGTGCGGCACCGCACCGCGATCGAAGCGCATGGGCCGGTGGCAAGGCTGCACCGGGCATCATTCGCGCCGTTCAGGCTGGGTGGGGTTGAGGTGGTGGAAGAAGAAGGGTTTGTCGGGTTGGACAGCTAATCTCCCCCCTTGAGGGGGAGATGGCCGGCAGGCCAGAGGGGGTCGCGCGCGTGAAGTGCTAGCCCTTCTTGGTCGCAGAAAGAGCGTCGCGCCTGGTCGAACGGACCCCCTCTGTCGCCTTTGGCGACATCCCCCCTCGAGGGCCCTCGAGGGGGAGATCAGGCGCACCACCGCCTTCGCCAATCTCCGTCGCCGCTCAACAAAAAAGCCGCCAGGTTGCCCGGGCGGCTTGATGTCAGCGAGTTAACCCCGCTCAGTTCAGCCTGGCCTTCACGTCCTGCAGCGCGGACTTGAACAGGTCGGCGCCGGCCTTGGCGTCGATCTTGCCGGCAAGCAGCGTGCGGGCCGCCTCGACGGCGATGTCGACGGCGCTGGCGCGTACTTCGGCGACGGCTTCGCGCTCGGCCTGGCCGATCTTCTGCTCGGCAAGCGCAGTGCGACGGGTGACATAGTCTTCGGTCTTCTTGTGCGCCTCGGCGGCAAGCATGTCGGCCTCGCGCTTGGCGGCAGCGACGATGGCTGCGGCCTCCTGCTCGGCTTCCTTGCGCTTCTTCTGGTATTGGCCGAGCAGTTGCTGGGCCTCTTCGCGCAACCGGCGGGCTTCCGCAAGCTCGTCGCTGATCTTGGTCGCACGGGCGTCGAGCGACTTGGCGATCAGGCCTGGCACCTTGATGTAAACGGCAACGCCGAGGAAAATGACGAGGGCAACCGTTGCCCAAAGCGTTGCGAGAGATGTGGCGTCCATGATGTGCTCCTCACCGGGCCACGGATTTGACCGCAGCCGAGATCTCGGCCTTGCTCGTCTTGCCGCCGACAAGCGCATCGACGATGGCTGAAGCGGTGTCCTCGGCAATCGTGCCGACTTCCTTCATGGCGTTGGCCTTGATGGAAGCAATGCTGGCCTCGGCCTCGCCGAGCTTCTTGTCGAGGGCGGCCTCGACCTTCTTGCGGGCAGCCTCGGCTTCAGCCTTGGCAGCGTCGTTGGCCTGCTGGCCGATCGCGTTGGCCTTGGCCTTGGCTTCCGCCAGTTCCTGCTCGTAAGCGGCAACGGCGGCGTCGGCCTCGCCCTTCAGCTTGGCGGCCTGGTCGAGGTCCTGCGTGATGCGATCGCTGCGGACGTCGATGATGCCGCCAAGGCGCGGCATCACCACCTTCTTCAGGAACAAATAGAACAGCCCGAACGTGATCGCCAGCCACAGAAGCTGGGACGGAAACGTCGCCGGATCGAATGGCGGGAACGTGCCGTGCGCCTCGGCAGGCACGCCGGTGCCGGAATGCGTGTCGCCTTCCGTACCGGTGTGGGCGCCTTCAGCGGCGGGTGCGGACTCTTGCGCAAACGCAGATGTCACGAACATGGACTATCCCCTCATATCAGGCATGGCCGCAGGAATGCGGCCAGCCAATTCTTCCCAATGCTCGTCCGACCGATAATTGGCCGAACAGGGGCTCAGCCGAACAGGGCGAGAAGCGCGATGAGAAGCGAGAAAATGCCCAGAGCTTCGGTCACGGCGAAGCCGAAAATCAGGCGGCCGAACTGGCCATCGGCGGCCGACGGATTGCGCAGGGCGCCCGCCAGGTAGCTGCCGAAGATGTTGCCGAGGCCAATGCCCGCGCCGCCCATGCCCAGGCAAGCGATACCGGCGCCGATGTACTTTGCTGCTTCTGCGTCCATTTTAAACTCCTTTGGATCTGTAATTCCGTTGCAATTCCATCCGGCGAAAGATGCCGGAAATTCTAAGGTCAGTGCCCGGGATGCAGGGCGTCGTTCAGATACATGCAGGTCAGCACCGCAAAGACGTAGGCCTGCAGGAAAGCGACCAGCAATTCCAGCGCGGTCAGCGCGACTGCCATGGCCAGCGGCAACACCGAACCGGCAACGCCGACGGCGCCGAGCGCGCTCAGGCTGACGACGAAGCCCGAAAACACCTTCAGGGTGATGTGGCCGGCCAGCATGTTGGCGAACAGACGAACCGAGAGGCTGACCGGGCGCGACACGAAGGAGATCACCTCGATCAGCACCACCAGCGGTAACAGGAACACCGGAACGCCGTGCGGCACGAAGAGCTTGAGGAAGCCCAGACCGTGCTTCGTGAAGCCGTAGACAACGACGGTTCCGATCACCAGGGCTGCGAGGCCGAAGGTGACGATGATGTGGCTGGTGACGGTGAAGAAGTAAGGGAAAAGGCCAAGCAGGTTGGCGACCAGCACGAACATGAACAGCGAGAACACGAAGGGGAAGAACTTCATGCCCTGCGTTCCGGCGGCGTCGCGCAGCATGTTGGAGACGAACTCATAGCCCATTTCCGAAACCGACTGCAGGCGCCCGGGAACAAGGCTGCGGCTGGAGGTCGAGAGGTACAGAAACGCCGATGCGACGAGCACGGTCGCGACCATGAACAGAGCCGAATTGGTGAAGGACAGGTCATAGCCGCCGATATTGATCGGAATCAGCTTGACGATATGGAACTGGTGGATCGGATCGACCTTGTCAGCAGCCATTTACATCCCCGTCAAAACCGCGAGCGGCCTTAAGTGTCCTTGTGCGCCATTGGCGGCGCGCCATTTCATTCTTTCGGATCGTGCGACTTCTCGCTTTTTCCGAATTCCGCCACAACACCTGACGAACGCAGGACATTGAGCACGCCGGCGCCAAAGCCCAGCAACAAGCCGACGACCAGACCCCATGGCGAGGTTCCCGCCACGCGATCCAGAAACCAGCCAAGGCCCACACCCACCACTATCCCGGCGATGAACTCGCTGGACAGCTTGAGCGCCTGGCCATATCCGGCCGTCGCCTTCGCGCCGTCATTCCCCTCGAGCTGATCCGGCCGTCTTGTCGCAAGCGATGCTCCAAGCTCACGCCGGCGGCGTTCGAGATCTTCGTCGCGGATGTCGGCCTCGTGCTTGCTGCCGCGGCCGGTTTCTCCGGTTCCGTCTGGCCCGTTCTTGTCGGCCATCGTAACCCCCCTGCCCGGTCAGACCGTCACCGTCCGTCCGCTTCTAAAGTCGCCGGCAACATAGTTAGAGGGTTTGCGCCCGTCAAGCCACGGGCGGGACTTCAAAGCCATGTATTTTTTCTATCGGAATCAACCACTTGGAGAGGTGCGACATCGTGCCCGGCACTATCGGGTCGGCACATGCCCCGAATCCGTCCGGCGACCGTTGTCCGATTTCGGCTTCCAGGGCCTTTGCGGTTCGTTTGCGACAGGCAAGCCGAAGGGCTCAGCTCCAGCCGCCGCCATAGGTGCGGTAGAAGATATGCAGGCCGATCTTGGTCATCTTCTGCATCGTGCGCGCCCAGCCCGGATGGACGTAGTTGGCGTAGTAGTGGGTCGATGAGCCGACTTCGGGAATGAATATCTTGCCGGCGGTGACCGCCATCGCGACGTCCTGCGCGGTCTTGTAATGGGCGGGGCTCTCGATGCGCTTCTTGCGGCCGTCGCAGGCGAAGGAGAACTGGCAGCGGTTCAGCCAGTTGTCGTTCTGGTAGACGACGCCGCAAATCGAGTTCGGATAGGCCGGATTGCGGACGCGGTTGAGAATGACCTGCGCGACGGCGGCCTGGCCGCGCACGGATTCGCCGCGCGCCTCGAAATAGATGCCGTTGGCGAGGCAGGCCTGCTCCTTCGTGGAGAAGACGCTGGCCGGCAGCGGGTTCTGGATCCACGAGTGGTCACCCTTGGCCATCGGCGGAATGAAGCGCCCGCTGCTCGGCTCCTCGTCCTGCAGCAGCGCTTCGAAGGGTGAGGCCTTGGCGTAATCGGGTTCGGCCTGGGCATAGGCGGTGGCCAGCACGTCCGGTCTGTCATTGTTGACCAACGCGGCAAGCATGGCCGGCACGCCGGGATCGGGCTTCTTGTCCACGTTGGTGTGGAAGGCCTGGGCGATCTGGATTTCCTTGCCCTTGATGCCGGGCTTGGCGAAGGCGAGCTTCAGGCCGCTGTCCATGCTCGGCCGCAGCAGCGAGGACGTGCGCTGAAAGATCGAGCCGGCATTGAAGTTCTTCGGCGGCGCCACCGGCGAGACCTGGATGATGCGGCCCTTCTTGTCGGCGCGCATGATGCGGTCCTCGTCGGGCGTGATGCCGGCGACATTGCCCTTGCCGCGAAACGAGACCTTGCCGACGCCGGGCAGGCGCACGCCCGAGCCCGAGAGCGAACCGGTGGTGACGGAATCGATGAAAGGCATTTCGGCGGCATGAACCGAGCCGGCGACGGAGCGCTCGACATAAGAGTTCCAGCGGGTGCCCGAGGCTTCGAGGCCGGAAATCAAGCTGCCCATGTCCTGGTAGGCGACGACAGTTGGAAAGCCGATCCAGATGCCGAGCCCGATGACCAATGGCGATACGAAGGAACGTTTTTTCTCACCGGCGGCGGCGGCCAGCCGCTTCAGGACACGTCGATGCACGGGGAACTCTCCAGAAACGCCACTGAGCCACTGGAGAGCCAAAGTGAAGCATTAACCTTGATGCGGGGTTAACGCGGTTGATCGTGTTTTTCCGAAGCGGCCCGAAATGGGACGCCGCTTGCAGGCCGGCCAACCCGTCAGTTCGGCCGCAGGAAAATTGGCCATGCAATCATGGCGCAGAGCGCGCCCACCAGCCAGACGCCAGGCCACGACCAGATGAGCAGCAAAGCCGGAATGGCGGTCGGCACCACGAAGAAGGCGATGAAGACGAAGCTGTTGGCAAGACCGAGCGCGGTTCCGGCGCGGCTGGCGCCGGCAAGCGTGGCGAGTTCGGTGTAGGCGACGCCATGCCAGGCGGAGACCGAAATGCCGGCAACGACCAGCAGCACGTCGATCGCCGGGATCAACGCGGCATGGGCGTCTGGCGTGGCTCCTGCCGCCACGACCAGCAGGCCGACGGCCGCGAAGCCAAGCGCGCTTGTCATGCTGCAGAGGCGCAGGAACCAGCGGCGGTTGCCATGGCGGTCGGTGAAGCGGCCGCTCCAGACCCGCATCACCATCGCGCCGGTCTGCACCGCGGCAAGGCTGGCGCTGATCGTGAGCGTGGCCATGCCGGCGAAATCGTGCAGGAAAACGGAGGCGAAGGTGAGCACCGCCACTTGCGGAAAGCAGAGCAGGCCGATGGCGGTGGCGATGCGCCAGACCTCGACATTGCGCAGCGGCGCCGGACCGCCCGACTTTGCCATGGCCATGCTGCCGGCATTGTCCAGTTCCGGCGGCTGGTGCAGCCATCGCCAGGCAAACAGCGCAGAGACGGCGTTCATGGCGGCCAGCAGCCAGAAGACCGCCGCGAAACCGTGCACCGATGCCAGCGACGGCAGGACCAGCGCGCCGAGCCCGCCGCCGAGCGGCACCGCAGTCTGCCTGATGCTCATGGCAAAGCCACGTTCGCCTTCGTGGAACCAGGCCATGATGGCGCGGCCGCTGGAACCGTTGACGCTGCCGCCGAGCAGGCCGGCGACCAGAAGGCACGCGGCCAGCATTGCGACGCCAGGCACATAGGTCACTGAGGGCACGATGAACAACGCCATCAGGGCGAGCCACGCCGCGGTCGCACCAAGGCCGGTCAACAGCACGCCGCGATCTCCCCAGCGGTCGGTGAGCAGGCCCCAGGGCAGTTCGCTCAAGCCGACGCCCAGTCCGAGAAGGCCGAGGACCAGACCGAGATTGCCATTGCTCAAGTGATAGCCCGACCGCAGAAACACCGCCGCCGCCGGTATGCCGGCGAAGGTGGCGGAGAAACTGGCATTGGCGGCAACGCCGATGCCAAGCACCTTCAAGCGATGATTGGCGCGAAATCGTTCAGCCTTCGACCTGACGGCGGCGGCTCGGCCAACCCGGCCTGGCTCACAATTTGCGTCGGCAATCGACATGGCGGGACTCCTGTTGATGCCCTCTCGGGACCTTGACGCCTCGTCTTTACCGCCATAACTTCATCCCGAATATCGGGAATTTTTTGACAATCGTTCCCGAAAAACAGGATCGTTGAGATGCGCCGCGTAACCTTCGACCTCGATGTCCTCCGAAGCTTCGTCACCGGCATGGAACTCGGCAGCTTCGCCAAGGCCGCCGACCGGCTTGGACGCTCGACCTCGGCGGTGAGCGCGCAACTGAAGAAGCTGGAGGACCAGGCGGCGACGCCGATCTTCCGCAAGTCGGGCCGCGGACTGGCGTTGACCGAAGCCGGCGAAACCATGCTCGGCTATGCCAGGCGGCTGCTCGAGTTGAACGACGAGGCGGCCTCGGCCATCCACGACGTGGAACTGGAAGGCTGGGTCAGGCTCGGCCTGCAGGAGGATTTCGGCGAGGCGGTGCTGCCGGAGGTGCTCGGACGCTTCGCCCGCGCGCACCCCAAGGTCAAGATCGAGGCGCGGATCGGGCGCAGCTATGAACTCGCCGAGCGGATCACATCAGGCAATCTCGACATTGCGCTGGCCTGGGACAGCGGCCAGGCGCTGCCTTACAGCCGGCATGTCGGCGACGCGCAATTGCGCTGGATCGGGCCGGCAAAGCTGATCGAGACCAGGCTGCGCGAGGGCGAGGCACTGCCGCTGGTGGCGCTGGAAGCGCCATGCCTGCTGCGCACGGTGACGACCGAAACGCTCGACCGCGCCGGCCTGCCGTGGCGAATGGCCTTCTCCAGCCCCAGCCTTGGCGGCATCTGGGCGGCGGTCGCCGCCGGCCTCGGCCTGACGATCCGCACCGATATCGGCCTGCCGGCCAATGTCAGGGCGATGGCGCCGCAAACGCTGGGTTTACCCGCGCTGCCGACCATGGCGCTGGTGCTGCACCAGAAAGACGCCGAACTGGACCCGGTGGCGGCGCGGCTGGCGGATATATTGTGGCAGGCGGCGGTGGCGGCGCTGCCGCAGGACGAGCGGTTGAGAGAGGTCGCTTAGACGGAAGCGGCTGTCCAGCGTAGCGTTCCGTCACACCCCCCTCTGTCCTGCCGGACATCTCCCCCGCAAGGGGGGAGATTGGATCTCGCGAATGCTTTCGCCAATTTTCAACGTTGCAAGAGAGGCTCCAAAGACGAAACGACTGATCTCCCCCCTTGCGGGGGAGATGCCCGGCAGGGCAGAGGGGGTGCTGTCCCGCCAATCTTGCGGAGAATTCCGCAACCGTCACCGCTCACTTGCGCTTGTTCGCTCTCCCCGCGAACGGGTTGTCCGAAGTCCGCAGCGCTATCCTGATCGGCACGCCGGGCATGTCGAAGGCTTCGCGCAGGCTGTTGGAGAGGTAGCGGACATAGGATTGCGGCATCGCGTCGGGCCGCGAGCACTGGACGACGAAACCCGGCGGCCGGGTCTTGGCCTGGGTGACGTATTTTACCTTGAGCCGGCGTCCGGCGACGGCGGGCGGCGGATGATGCGCAAGAATGCTTTCCAGCCAGCGGTTGAGCTTGCCGGTGGAAACGCGGCTGTTCCACACCTTGTGCGTCTTGATGACGGCATCCATCAGCTTGTCGAGGCTGCGCCCGGTCTCGGCCGAAACCGTCACCGCCTGGATGCCGCGCACTTGCGGCAAAAGCCGTGTGGTCTTTTCGCGCAATTCGGCCAGCAGTTCCTGCGGATTGTCGATCAGGTCCCATTTGTTGAAGGCGATGACCGGCGCCCTGCCCTCGCGGATGATCAGGTCGGCGATCTGCAGGTCCTGCTTTTCGAACGGGATGGTGGCGTCGAGCACGATGATGACGATCTCGGCAAAGCGGATGGCGCGCAGACCGTCCTGCACCGACATCACTTCCAGTTTTTCGTGGATCCTGGCCTTGCGGCGCATGCCGGCAGTGTCGAACAGTTTTAGGCGACGGCCATGCCAGTCCCAGTCGACCGAGATGGAATCTCGGGTGATGCCGGCTTCCGGGCCGGTCAAAAGCCGCTCCTCGCCGATCAGCGCGTTGATCAGCGTCGACTTGCCGGCATTGGGACGGCCGACGACGGCAATGCGCATCGGCTTGGTGTCGTCATAGGCGGGTTCGGCGTCGGGATCGGTGATGTCCTCGCCGATCAGCACCTCGCTGGCGGCGACGTCCTCGGACTCGTCTTCTTCCTCGCCGAAGGCGCGGTCTTTGCCCAGCGCCTCGATCACCGCGTCGCGCAGATCGGGCATGCCCTGGCCATGCTCGGCCGAGACTGGGATCGGCTCGCCCAAGCCCAGTTCCCAGGCTTCCAGCATGCCGCCCTGGGCGCCCTTGGCCTCGGCCTTGTTGGCGACCAGCACGACCGGCTTGCCGGACTTGCGCACGATCTCGGCGAAGGTGCGATCATCGGGCAGCAGGCCGGACTTGGCGTCGATGGTGAAGAAGATCAGGTCGGCTTCGCGGATGGCGATCTCGGTCTGCGCGCGCATGCGGCCAGGCAGCGTCGAGGCGGCGGCATCCTCGAAGCCGGCGGTATCGATGACATCGAAATGCAAATCGTAGAGTTTTGCCGCGTGGACGCGACGGTCGCGGGTGACGCCAGGCGTGTCGTCGACAAGCGCCAGTTTCCTTCCGACCAGCCGGTTGAAAAGCGTCGATTTTCCGACGTTGGGACGGCCGATAATGGCGACTTTGAATGTCATCCGGCCACCCATATCATCGCCCGAACCGCAGCGCACCCTTGGGTCAGTCCCGAGGGCAGGCTTTGGGCGATGCGTATCATGACGCGCCCGAGCCGCGGATCAATTCCGACATCAGCGTCGCCCGCTGGCGCGCGTTGCGCGGGGCGCCGTCATCGGCGGCGATCTGGTCGAACAGTTTCAGCGCATCCTGGGTCTTGCCTTCCTTCCAGGCGGCAAGGCCGAGCGCTTCGCGCGCCGTGTGGCGCAGCGTGTTGTTGTCGGCGGTCAGCGCCTCGACGCGGCTGGAGACGTCGGCGAAGGAGCCGTGATCGACGAGCAGCAGGGCGGCCCGCAGGCGCGCCATGTCGCGAATACCCTGGGGAATGGCGTTGTCGGCGGCGACGCCATCGAAATCGGCGACGGCGGCGGCAAAGTCGCCCTTGTCGGCCTTGACGGTTGCCGCGCGCATGCGGGCGAGCAGCGGATAGGCGCCGTAGCCGTCCTTTTCCAGCTGTTCGAGGGCGGTCAGCGCCTCGTCGCTCTTGCCGTCATTGGCAAGCTTCAGCGCCTGCGAGAAGGCATCGCCGGAGCGGTTGGCGCGGGTCTCGTCCCAATAGCGGTAGCCGACGAAGGCGGCGGTGCCGAGAATCACCAGGATGGCGAGGCCAAGGATCGCCGGACCAAAGCGGTCCCATAGCGCCTGCGCCTGCTCGCGACGGATCTCGTCGTTGACTTCGCGGATAAAACTGTCGTCGGACATCAATCAAAACCATTGCTGCCCCAACAGGGGCGCTTCTTGAGCCCGCGTTTTAGCGAAATTTCGCGGGCATGGAAGGGGCTCGGCAGGAAAATCGGCTAATCGCCGGGCGCATAGCTGCCGACGTTGATCGCACCCACGCCACATTTTGCCGATAGCCGGCTTGGACTGCCTTCAGATCAAGCCCAGATTGCCGATGCCACGTTTGTCCCGCGTTGTTGCGTTTTCCTCAGCCGTGCTTGCCATGGCTGGTGCGGCTTTCGCCGACCCGCCGGCGCCGCCTGCCCCGGCAAAGCCGAAGCAAATCGTCATCATCTCGTTCGACAGCGCCCGGGAGATCTCGCAATGGCAGCGCAGCCGGGCGCTGGCCAAGCGCACCGGCGCGCATTTCACCTACTTTTTGTCCTGCGTCTTCCTGCTGTCGCCGCAGACGCGGGCCGACTACACAGCTCCGGCCAAGTCCGCGGGCAAATCCAACATCGGCTTTGCCGCTTCGAAGCAGGACGTCGCCGATCGGCTCGATCAGATCGGGCTCGCCGCTTCGGAAGGCCATGACATCGCCAGCCATGGCTGCGGCCATTTCGACGGCAAGGACTGGAGCAAGGCCGACTGGCTGAAGGAATTCGCCTCGTTCGGGCACATTCTGGAGAACGCCTATGCGATCAACGGCATAGCGCCCGAGCCGGCAGGCTGGCGCGCTATCGCCCATGCCGTTGTCGGTTTTCGCGCACCCTACCTCTCGACCGGCAAAGGGCTCTACGAGGCCCTGGCTGAAGCCGACTACCACTATGACGCCAGCGGCGTTTCGAACGGCCCGGTCGAGCCGCCGACCGGCGGCGGCCTGACCCGCTTTTCACTGCCACAGATCCCGGAAGGCCCGAGTTCAAGGCCGGTGATCGCCATGGACTACAATCTCTATGTCAGGCATTCCGGCGGTTTCGAGCGGCCGAGCCAGGCAGCCGAGTTCAGCGATCGGACCTACCAGGCGTTCCGCGCCGCCTTCGACAAGCAATATCAGGGCAAGCGCATCCCGCTGGTGCTGAGCTTCCATTTCACGCTGATGAATGACGGCGCCTACTGGAACGCGCTGGAGCGCTTTGCCGACGAGACGTGCGTGAAAGCCGACGTCGAATGCATCAGTTTTCGCGATTATGTGCAGCGGCAACGTGGTAGCGAGAGGCAGGCGGCGGTGGGCGGCTGAGCCGCCAACCGTCTGTGCAAATAGGATCAAGCCGGGTCGGGTTCCTTTGCCTGTTCCTGACGCTCCATGAAGTGGCGATCAATGTCGGGCAGCGGCTCGCCGCGAATCGTTGCCTCGAAGGCGCGAAGGCGCTTGTGAACTGACAGAAGCTCGACAATCGTCGACCAAGAATTGACGAGATACTGGAATGAGTTGGTTACCTGACTGAAGGCTGAACTGACCTGGTTGATGAGACCCAGCGTCAGCGTTCCAGCGATCATGGAAGGCACCATCAGGAAGTAGGAGAAGACGTTGTTGGTCTGAAGATAAAGATAGCGGACCACGTTGAAATACACATAGTGGAAATACAGGCGAAAGTAGTTTTGCCGCACACTCGCAAACAGCTCCGCGACGGTCTGCGGCTGCGCCCGGGCCGGATCGTCCTCACCGTAGACGAGTTCCTTGCGATATGCTGCCTCGACGCGCTGGTTACGAAACTGCAAGCCAGGAAGCTTGATGCCTGCGGTCGCAATGATGACTGTACCGAAGACTGCCCAGAAGATCGCAGCCAAAACCAGCGGCTGAGGAACATGACCGATCAATGGCAACTCTGTGACATGCTTAGAATAACTGAGCAGGATCGGCATGAAAGCGATAAGCGTCATGATGGAATCGACGAAGCTAGTGCCAAGGTCTTCCATTATCTTGGAAAACCGCATCGTGTCTTCCTGCACACGCTGTGCAGCGCCCTCAATATGGCGCAGCTTCGGCCAATAGGACATGTAGTAATTGTTCATCGCAGTGCGCCAGCGAAACACCCAGTGGCTGACGAAGAAGTTTGTCAAAACGAACACGGTAACCGCGACAAGAGCGATACCGAGGAAAGTGATTATTTGAGCGTAAAGATCAGCCTCGGTTGCCTTGACCGTTTTGCTAACGATGCCCTGAATGAGGTCCCAGAATGGTCCATACCATGCGTTGATCGCCACGCTTACCTGCACCTGAAAGTAGGTCGTGAACAGGAGCAGCGAACTGCCGAGGATAGACCATTGGTCCCACGGGTGCGGAGAATACCAGTGCCAGAAGCCATAGAATATCAAAACGCCAAGCGCATAGTAGATGTAGAACCAGAGGAACGGAGGCGACCAGAACACCGAGACGCCTATGATGGGCGGCGCGTCGGCAAGAGCCGGAGGCAAGCCGAGAAACGCGCCAAGCTGGTCAGCACCGAGGAACCAGGCTGCCACGAGAACCGCAGTCCAGACGACGGCCGAGATGAAAAACAGCTTCGGCTGCGGGAAGAAGGATACGAACACTGTGGCGAATTCCTCGGTCGATGCGCAAATCAGCGGGGTTCAGCGGGCATAAAGTCACACATTAGGTGGAAAGCAAATGCCCGTGCCCGATGCCCGGCATCGAGCAAGACCACAATCATGGCGATTTTGGCGCGGCCGACCAGGTGATCCCAGCAGATACCAGCAATACGCCAGCGGCGACGATCGAGGCGAGGAAGAAGTTGCCCGTGGCTTGCGCCAGCAGGCCGGCGACGATCGGACCGACGATCTGGCCGATGCCGAAGGAAGCGGTCATCAGCGCAAAAATCCGGCGCGGCGCCTGCGGGACAAGCAGCCTTGCCGTCTGCAGGCCCAGTGCTGTGACGGCGATGAAGGTGCCGCCGAGCAGGACGCCCGCCAGCAGCGGCCCGGCGGTGCCGCCCATGGCGACGCTGGCGGTGACGCCGACCACCTCGACCAGGCAGCCCACGGCATAGGCGGTATAAAGCCCGATCCGTGCCGCTACCTTCTGCCACAGCCAGACCGAGGGAAAGCCGGCAAGGCCGGTGACCATCCAGACGCTTGCCTCGAAGACGCGGCCGCCGCCGCCCTGGCGCACGATGGCGACCAGGAAGGTCGCCGTCACCACATAGCCAAAGCCGAACAGGCCGTAGGCAACGATGACTTTCATCAGCGACCGGTGCTTCGGCAGCGCCGGTTCGCGGCCGGCCACGCCACCGGCGGGTGCCGTGCCGCCGGCGAGCATGGCGACCAGCGCAAGGCCGCCGGCGGAAATCGCTGCCGACCACAGCCAGCCCGATGCCCAGCCGGCATGTTCGGTGACCAGAACCGCCATCAGCGCCGAGGATGCCGCGATGCCGAGGCCGACGCCGCCGAAATGCAGCGCCTGCAGGTCGCTTCTGTTGGCGGCAGCCAAATGCCCAAAGACGATCGAGGCCATGAACACCATGACGAACGCGCTGGCGAGACCGGCAAGGAAGCGGAGGACGACAAAGGCGGTCATCGTCTCGCTCAGCCCCATCAGGGCGGCGAGCGCAGCACTGGCGGCAAGGCCGCCAAACATCAGCAGGCGCTCGCGCCCATGCGCCCAGCCGCCTGCCGCCGCAAGCGCGCCGACGAGGTAGCCGAGATAATTGGCCGACGCGATCCAGCCGGCATCGGCCGGCGACAGATGCAGTTCTTCCATCATTCCGGGCAGGATCGGCGTGTAGACGAAACGGCCAATGCCCATGGCGACGGCCATGGCGATCATGCCGGCGAGAGCAAGGCGCAAGGGTGATGGAGCGGCGTTCATTGCAGCGCACAATAAGGGTGCGGCCCGGTCAGACCAATCCACTTGCGTTGGGCCAGACTTGGCGGCGGCGACAGTGGCCGTTGGCGTGACTGTGCCGAGGCGCGAGGGCCACTTGGCGTCGCGCCGCCCCGCCTGCCGGCACCTTCTCCCCGTATAGTGACGGGGAGAAGGGGGTTATGTCCGAACCGGATAGATAGGTAACAGAATGGACCGATAGCATGGGTGACAGTTTTCTTGTCCGCCGGAGGACCGGCGATGGTTTGGCGAGAGACTGGCATCATGGACGAGCGGCTACGGTTTGTTGTGGAGTGTCTTTCTGGGGATGAGACGATGGTTGCGCTTTGTGCGGCCTACGGGATCTCACGCAAGAACGGCTACAATGGCTAGGACGCTATCGGACGTTTGGGCCTGAGGGTTTGCACGACCTGCCGCGAGCCCCGCTCAATCATGGCCGGGCGACAGCTCAGGATCTGGTTGAGCGGATTGTGGCGGCCAAGGAGCTGCATCCGCTCTGGGGTCCAAAGAAGATCGTGGCACGGCTCAGGCGCACGGCTCCCGAGTTCATGTGGCCTTCAGCCTCGACGGTCGGCGCGATCCTTGCGCGGCATGGGCTTGTCCGCGCCCGCAAGCGACCCCGCCTGCGGGCCTGCGGCAATGGACCCTGGCCACAGCCGCAAGAACCGAACGCGGTGTGGACTGGCGATCACAAGGGCTGGTTCCGGACCCGCGACGGCTGGCGTTGCGAACCCTTGACGGTGATGGATGCGTCGAGCCGCTATCTTCTGGCGCTCGAAGCGACGGGGTCGACGGCCGATAGCGAAGCCTGGCCGGTGTTCGAACGGCTGTTTGAAGAGCATGGCCTGCCGGATCGCTTCAGAAGCGACAATGGCCCGCCCTTCGCATCGGCCGGCGTCACCGGGCTGACGCCGCTTGTCGTGCGCTTCATCAAGCTCGGCATCACCTTGGAGCGGATCGCACCCGGCAGGCCACAGCAGAACGGACGTCACGAGCGCTTTCACCTGACCATGCTGCCGATGGCCGAGGCACCGGAAGCCGACCGAACGGCACAGGGCCAGGCCTTCGAGACCTTCCGCCACAGCTACAATGAGGAACGTCCCCATGAGGCGCTGGGCATGGATACGCCCGCCCAGCACTACCGGTCCTCACAGCGCGCCATGCCCAGGACACCACCCGAGCCCGTCTATCCGGCCGAGGCCTCGGTCCGCCGCGTGCGCCACAATGGCGAGATCCGATGGAATGGCGGCTTCATATATGTCTCGCAAGCGCTGGCGGGCGAACCGGTCGCTGCGTTGGAGACCGAAGACGGACAATGGACACTCTCATTCCATGCCCACCCGCTCGGCATCATCGACACACGGCACATGAAGCTTGTCCGCCGCAGCGCCGCGCCAACCAATCCGCTTGGCGCTGCGGCGGACGCATAGGGGGAGAGAAGTGTCACCTATATATCCGGTTCAAAGTGTTACCCATCTATCGGCTGGACAGTTAACCGTGTGCCTCGGCGCCCTTGCCTGCAGGGCTGGTGATTGGCGAAACCTTCGGCGCCGGCAACCTTTCTCCCTTACGGGGAGAAATGCCCGGCAGGGCAATGAGGGGCAGCGCTGGCGCCGACAGTATCGCCTTCCCAGTTACCGCGTCCGCGATTTCAGCGGCAGCCTGCTTGCGCCGTCTCGTATGCAGTGCGGCGCGCCGTCAGGCGAAACGGCATGTCGCCGAGTTCGCGCTCCGACATGGTGTCGAGCACGGGATGCGACAGCGGATCGGTCACCCAATTGAGGACATCCCCGTCAGGGCGCCGCCGCGTGCAGCCGGCGGCAAAGACTTTGAGCAATGATACGATCGTCACCATCCTCGCCTCCTCGGTCTGGTTGTCTTCGCTAGAATCTGCCCTGTCTCGCCGTCTTTCAATTGAGATTTCGGCCGCGCCGGTTTAGAAAAACTGAAATGGCTATGCTGAACCGCGTCCATCTCAACGGCCTGCGCGCCGTCGAAACCGTCGCCCGCCTCGGCTCGCTCGCGGCGGCGGCCGGCGAACTCAACGTCTCGGTCAGCGCCGTCAGCCAGCAGATCAACCGCACTGAAAAGCAGCTCGGACAGGCGCTGTTCGAACGCACCGCAAGCGGGCTGGTGCTGACCGAATTCGGAACGGTTTTTTCCGCCCGGCTGGGCGCCGGTTTTCGCGAGCTGGCGCAGGCGGTGGCGCTGGCCGATGAGGCAAGCCAATGCACGCTGGTGGTTTCGGTGGCGCCGGCCTTCGCCTCGAAATGGCTGCTGCCGCGATTGTCGCGGCATTTCGACCGCCATCCCAACGTGCTGCTGCGCATCGACGCCTCGGTGCGCCTCGCCGATCTCGAACGTTCCGACATCGACATCGCCATCCGGCTTGGCGACGGCAAATGGCCGGGCGGCCGGGCGGAACTTTTGTTGGCGCAGGAAGTCTTTCCGGTCTGCGCGCCGGTGATCGCCAAGAAACTGAAGTCGATCGAAGACCTGGCGCAGACCTGCGCCATCACCGACGAGCGGGCGATGATCAACTGGGAGAGCTGGTTCAAGGCTGCCGGGGCCGAGCCGGTCAGCTTCCGCAAGGGCGCGCGCTTCACCGACCCGATGCTGTGCCTGGAATCGGCAATCGTCGGCCACGGCGTCATGCTCGGCTGGCAATTGCTGGCCGCCGATGCGCTGGCCGACGGCCGCCTCGTCGCGCCTTTCGGCGTGCGGGCGCAGAGCGGCCTCGGCTACTGGCTGGTGACCTCGGCCACCAAGACCGAAAGCCGCAAGGTGCGCGATTTCAAGATCTGGATCCGCGAAGAGATCGCGGCGACCGTGGCGCAGTTCAGCGCGCTGGAAAGCGCTGCCTAGGGCTGTCCGTCGCGACGGTGCTGGAAAGGACAGCCGCGCCGGCCTATGTTGGAACTCTCACTCCCGGACCAAGGCAGGCAGGATCATGACCACACATTCGCGCGGCGTTTCCGCAACCATCGACCCGGTGAAGCTCGACAGGCTGGCGGAAGTCGCCATCAAGGTGGGGCTGCAATTGCAGCCGGGGCAGGATCTGGTGCTGACCTCGTCGATCGCCGCACTGCCGCTGACCAGGCGCATCGTTGAGCACGCTTATAAAGCGGGCGCCGGCCTGGTGACCCCTATCTTCAACGATGACGAGATCACGCTGGCGCGCTTCCGCTACGGCGCGGATGCCGGCTTCGACCGCGCCGCCGGCTGGATGTATGAAGGCATGGCGAAGGCCTTTTCCAACAATGCGGCGCGGCTTGCCGTGCGCGGCGAGGACCCGTCGCTGTTGTCGGCGCAGGACCCGGCGAAAGTGGCGCGCGCCAACAAGGCGAACTCGATGGCCTACCAGCCGGCGCTGGAAAAGATCACCGGCTTCGACATCAACTGGAACATCGTCGCCTACCCGGATCTCGCCTGGGCAAAACAGGTCTTCCCCGGCGATGCCGACGATGTCGCGGTGGTGAAGCTCGCCGATGCGATCTTTTCGGCATCACGGGTCGATGTGGAAGACCCGATCGCAAACTGGACGGCGCACAATGCAGCGCTGCGCGGCCGCACAAAGTGGCTGAACGAGCACAATTTCCATGATCTGCATTTCAGCGGCCCGGGCACCGACCTGACCGTCGGGCTGGCCGATGGCCATGAATGGATGGGCGGCGCCTCGACTGCCAAGAACGGCGTCACCTGCAATCCGAACATCCCGACCGAGGAGGTCTTCACCACGCCGCATGCACGGCGCGTCTCCGGCCATGTATCCTCGACCAAGCCGCTGTCCTACCAAGGCACGCTGATCGACGATATCTCGGTGCGTTTCGAAGAGGGCAGGATCGTCGAAGCCAAGGCTTCGAAGGGCGAGGACGTGCTGAAGAGAGTGCTCGACACCGACGAGGGTTCGCGCCGGCTCGGCGAGGTGGCGCTGGTGCCGCATTCCTCGCCGATCTCGGCCAGCGGCCTGCTGTTCTTCAACACGCTGTTCGACGAGAACGCCGCCTGCCACATCGCGCTCGGGCAGTGCTATTCAAAATGCTTCGTCGACGGCGCCTCGCTCAGCCAGGACGAAATCGCCCAGCGCGGCGGCAACAAGAGTTTTATCCACATCGACTGGATGATCGGCTCCGACAAGATCGACATAGACGGCGTGCATAAGGATGGCCGCCGCGTGCCGGTGATGCGCAAGGGCGAGTGGGCGTAAAGGGGGCGGATGGCCTTCGACCTGACGGTCAAGCGAATTTACGAAGCACCCGCCCGATGACGGGCAGCGGGTGCTGGTCGATCGCATCTGGCCGCGCGGCGTCAGCAAAGAGGATGCCGCGCTGACGCTGTGGCTGAAGGAGATCGCGCCGAGCGATGAATTGCGGAGGTGGTTCGGACATGAGCCGGCGCGATGGGCGGAGTTTCAGGTGCGGTATTCGGTCGAACTGGATGGGAATAGAGAAGCGGTGGCGAAACTGCGTGGCTTGCTCGGCAAGGCCAAGGTGACGCTGCTTTATGGCGCACATGACGAGGCGCATAACAATGCGGTGGCGTTGGCGGGATATTTGCGCGGGACGGGTTGAGAGACAGCGAACCGCTGCATACGCCGCAAGCGAAAGCCTTCACAATTAGCGATCGCCCTCCACGCGTTCGTCATCCTCGGGTCTGCGCTGCGTCGCTTCGCTCCTTGCTACGCCATAGGCTGACGAGGCAAGGCTACGCTACTTCACCACCCCTTCATAAGCCTCCGGCTTGAACCCCACCAAAATCTCATCCCCGACCTCGAGCACCGGGCGCTTGATCATCGTCGGGTTGGCCAGCATCAGCTTCCTGGCCTTCTTCTCGTCGAGCCCTTGCTTGTCCTTGTCCGGCAGTTCGCGAAATGTGGTGCTGCCCTTGTTGAGCAGCTTTTCCCAGCCAACCTTGCCGACCCACCCGTCCAGTCTGCCCGCCTCTATCCCCTCGGCCCGGTAGTCGTGAAAGCGGTAGGGCACAGCATGGCCCTCCAGCCAGGTGCGCGCCTTGCGGATCGTGTCGCAGGTGGTGATGCCGTACATGGTGATCGTCAAAACGCGCTTCCCTTGACTGACAGTCGAATCCTCAGACAGCCTAAAACCGCCCTCCCCGCTTTGCCAGCTTCCCAATCGCTAGCGGCGCTTTTTTAGAGGTTGCCAATACTAAGGAAATTTCCTAAGTATCTGCCTGCACCGCGTCGACAGACCTCAGGATCGCCCATGCCAAGCCTCCTCGCCCCAACTACAAGTCTCCCGCCGATCGACGGCATCTTCCGCGCGCTGGCTGACCCGACGCGGCGGCGCGTGGTCGAGCGGTTGAACCGCAGTCCGGCCTCGGTCAGCGAGTTGGCGCAGCCTTTCGAGATGGCGCTGCCTTCCTTCATCGAGCATCTGAAAGTGCTGGAAGGCTGCGGTCTGGTGCGATCGGAAAAAATCGGCCGCACCAGGACCTATCAGCTGGCGCCCGAACCGCTGCAGCTCGCCGAAAACTGGCTGGCCGAACAGCGCACGCTGTGGGAGCGCCGACTCGATCAATTCGACGCCTATGTGATGAGCCTCAAGGAGCAAGAAAAGTGAGCTATCCCTTCAAGCCCGACCCCAGACTGGACCTTGTGCTGGAGCGCAAGCTCGACGCGCCGCGCGAACTCTTGTGGAGCGCGATGACGGTGCCGGAGCATGTCAAGCAATGGTTCACGCCCAAGCCCTGGCTGATCACCGATTGCGAGATCGACCTTCGTCCGGGCGGACTGTTCCGGACGCGCATGCAATCGCCCGACGGCAAGGAGGTCAACGACCGCCATTGCTGCTATCTCGAGATCGTGCCGAACGAGCGGCTGGTGTGGACCGATGCGCTGCTGCCGGGCTATCGGCCCTCGGGCGAGCCCTTCATCACCGCAGTCATTTCGCTTCAGTCGGATGACAAGGGCACGCGCTACACGGCAACGGCCATCCATCGCGACGAGGCTACCCGCAACAATCATGAAGAGATGGGGTTCTTCGACGGCTGGGGCACGGTGGCCGATCAGCTGGCGCAGTATGTGAAGACCATTTGAGCTTTTCCCACTGCGGCCAGGACTTTGTCCCGGCCGCCTGGTTTTTGGGTCGTGCAGCGAAGCGCGCGCCGGAACCCGACGGCACCCGGGCTCAGTAGTAGAAGCGCTCTTCGGTGATCTTGCCGTTCTTGACCGTGTACAGGCCAACCTCGTCCATGGTGACCCGTTCGCCGGTGGCCTTGGGCGTTATGTCGAACTTGAAGCGCACCGCGAACTGGTCGCCGTTGACATAGGGGCCTTCGACAGAGCCGCCATGGACTTCGTGGTTCGCTTGCCACCATTCGCCCTTTTGCCTGAGAGCCTCCTTGCCACGGGCGATGGCCATCGGCCCCTCCATGGCTTCGAGGCTGACGATATCATCGGCATTGTACTTTTCACCAGCACCCAGGTGATCCCCCTGCTGGAGCATTTCGGTGAAATCCTTGGCAACATCCGCGATGGTCATGTGTGTTCCTCCTGTTCAGACTGGTTTGAAGTAGGGAAGCGCTTGCCGGCCCGCCACCTTTACCCGCACGACAGCTGACACGGTGTGTCAGGACGATGGATATAGCGCGGCTGTGTGACGACGATTGCGGCGGCGTCGGACAGCGACTTCGGTTGCAGACAAAAGCCAATTCCGCAATGCTGGGTGCATGTGCACCCTCTACAACATCACGACGACGCAAGAGGCGGTCCGCCAATGGACCCGCACATTGCACGATATCAGCGGCAACCTCGAACCTTCGCTTGATGTCTATCCCAATCAACCTGGGCTTGTCGTTCGCAACAGGGCGGATGGGGAGCGTGAACTGGCGAAACTGCTTTGGGGTTTGCCAACGCCGCCGAGCGCATGAAAGGTAAGGCCGACTACGGCACCACCAACGTTCGCAATCCGCAATATTCGCACTGGCAGCAATATGTGGGGGTCGAGCACAGATGTGTCGTGCCGGTGACCAGCTTTGCCGAGCCCAGCCCTGCGGCGAACGATAAAGACCCGGAAACAGGAATCCAGCGAAATTACTGGTTTGCCCGTGGCGAGAGCCGGCCGTTGTTCTTCTTCGCTGGTTTCTGGACGTCTTGGCAGGGCGTGCGAAAGGTCAAGGACGGTCCCGGCGACTTCGAGCTATACGCCTTCATGACCACCAAGCCTAATGCTCTCATTGCGCCGATCCATGAGAAGGCTATGCCCGTGATCCTCACCACGCCGGAGGAAACCGAGGCTTGGCTGACGGCGCCATGGTCGAAAGCACGGCATTTGCAGCGGACGGCGCCCAACGACGCGTTGGTGATCGTTGAGAAGCCAGCCACACAGATCAAGTTCCCACCACAGGCCCCGGCCCAAGGGTCTCTGTTTTAGCCCGAAATCGGCTCTCCTCAATCGTCGTCTCGCCAGATTACCCGGCGAACCATGCGGATTTCGACAAGACGTCTGACGCGAATTTTAAGGCGTTCAGCAGCGCTTGGCAGAATGATGCCTGCATCGAGCTCACGACCTTTGCAGCGCTCGCACCGCATGTGCCGCTCCACATCCCAAAAGGGGATATCACCAACCAGCTTTGCGAGATCGCCAGGCAGATAGTGTCGAGTGATGTTGCAGTTCCGACATCGAACACGAATTAGCTGCCCGACTTCATGCGCCAAGCAGAGGGTTTGCACATTTCGGCGCGGTCGGGTGCTTAGTTCGGGCATCCCGCAAAGTAGGAATATGTTCCTTTGCGAGTCAATTCACACTTAATTCCACCTTGGCGATCTTCACAGCAGGTTAAATCCAACCGTCGATGAAGGGATTGGGTTGGATCAGCTTGGCAGCATAGGGCAGTTGGCACCACGGCGCAGGCTGATATGCGCCACGTCGCCGACGCTGAATTGAAAGCCCTCGGCCTGGCGCGGCGCATCGATCACCACCGGCAATCCCTGCCCCAGCTCAGCATGCAGCCGCAGCGTGCGGCCGTGGAAGACGATGGAGTTGACGCGCGCCGGCGCGGTGCCGGCGGCGGCATCGGTGGTGGCCAGCAAGTCCTCGGGGCGAACGCCGATGGTGCGCTCAGTGCCTTCGCCGGGTGTGTCGCCGGTTTCGGATGTTGCTTCCAGCGAAAGCCCGCCAGCGGCGAAGCGCAGGCGGTCGCCGTCGCGGCCGATGAAGCGCGATTGCAAGAGGTTCATGGTGCCGATGAAGCTTGCGACGAATTTCGTCGCCGGCCGGTCGTAAAGCGTAGCCGGCGGCGCGATCTGCTCGATGCGGCCCTTGTTCATGACGACGATGCGGTCGGAGATCGACAGCGCTTCGGTCTGGTCGTGGGTGACCATGACGAAGGTGGTGCCGAGCCGCGACTGCAGCCGCTTCAGTTCGACCTGCATCTGTTCGCGCAGGTGCGCATCGAGCGCCGACAGCGGTTCATCGAGCAACAGAACGCGCGGCTCGCAGACTATGGCTCGGGCGAGCGCGACGCGCTGGCGCTGGCCACCCGACAGTTCGGAAACGCGGGCGCCGAGCTTGTCGGCGAGGCCGACCATGTCGAGGGCTTCGCGGACGCGCTTTGCCTGCTCGGCGCCGGACAGTTTGCGCAGCGACAGGCCGAAGCCGACATTCTCGGCGACGTTCATATGCGGGAACAGCGCATAATCCTGGAACACGGTGTTGACGGGACGGTCGAACGGCCTGAGCGCGGTGATGTCGCGACCATCGAGCAGCACCTTGCCGCTCGACGGGCTCTCGAAACCGGCAATGACGCGCAGGCTGGTGGTCTTGCCGCAGCCCGAGGGCCCGAGCAGGGTGATGAACTCGCCGCTGATAATGTCGAGATCGACGGCGTCGAGCCCGACAATGCCGCCGGGGAAAACCTTCGAGACCGTGTCCAGGCGTACCAGCGCATCAGGCGCCATCGCGAACCTCGGACGGCTTGGTGGTGTTGACCCAGAGGATCTGGCAAGGCTCGGTGCCGGGATTGCGGAAGGCGTGCAGAAGCGTGCTCTTGAAGGCAAAGGAGTCGCCGCTCTTCAGCACGTATTTTGTCGAGTCCACCACCAGTTCGACCTCGCCCGACAGGACATAGCCGAACTCGTGACCGATATGCGCATAGGCTTCCGCCGTGCCGCCATCGGCTTCCACGGTCACCAAGAGGCCGGTCAGCGCCGCGCCCGGCGGCGACAGCAGCGCCTTGGCGATGCCTTCCGACTTGACCGGGAGCTGCCGCCTTTTGTCGGCGCGCACGCAATAGAGATCGTTGGCGGCTTCGTTGCCGTCGGTGATCAGCGCCGAAGGCTCGATGTCGAGCGCGGCCGCAAGCGGCCAGATCACCTTGACGCGCAGCGAAGACAGGCCGCGCTCGATCTGGCTCAGCGCACCAATGGAGACGCCGGCTTTTGCTGCCAGCTCGGCCAACGACAAATTGCGCTCCAGCCGCAGCGCCCGCACGCGCCGGCCGACGCGAATGTCGGCGTCGGCCTTTGGTTTCGCTTCAAGCATGTCCATGCGTGGGTCCTTG
Source organism: Mesorhizobium sp. C089B (assembly GCF_030323125.1). NCBI lineage: Bacteria > Pseudomonadati > Pseudomonadota > Alphaproteobacteria > Hyphomicrobiales > Phyllobacteriaceae > Mesorhizobium > Mesorhizobium sp. C089B. Next base: position 6,589,669 of record NZ_CP100469.1, on the reverse strand, counting down.
TCTCTTTGTTGGCGCGGCGCGGCGTCGAAGAGCTCCCCTTCTCCCCTTGTGGGAGAAGGTGTCGCCGAGGGCGACGGATGAGGGGTGTTCCAGGGAACGCCAACGTCTCACTCCGCTGGAACACCCCTCATCCGTCTCGGCGCTATCGCGCCGATCCACCTTCTCCCACAAGGGGAGAAGGTGAGGTCTGCGCTGCTCACCCCCCGCCTTCACTTTCTCGAACATCTTCGCCACATCGTCGTTCTGCTTCATCGGGCCGGTGAAGATGGTGGTCTTCAGCATCACCTCCGGGTCCGCCGGCAATTGCAGCTTGTCCAGTTCGTCCTTCGCCACGCCGGCGAAGGCGGTGCTCAGCGAGCTGCCATAGCCGTAGGCCTGGATCAGGTACTTACCCGAGTCGGCGTCGAGCCGGCTGTTGATGAAGTCATAGGCGAGGTCGACGTTTTTGGCGTCCTTGAGCATGACGAAGCCGCAGGCCCAGGTCAGCATGCCCTCCTTCGGCTTCATGAACTCGACCGGCACGCCCTGCTTCTTCAGCGAGGTTGCCGACGCGTTCCAGGTCATGGCGGCGACCAGCTGGCCGCTGGCCAGCGCCTGTTCGACCGAGGTCATGTCGGTGGTGTAGTTGGAGAGCAGCGGACGCTGCTCGCGCAATTTTTCCGCCACCTTGTCCATCTGCTCCGGCGTCATATCGAAGGGGTTTACGCCGGCCAGAAGTGCTGCAACGATCGGCGTGTCATGCACGGCATCGATGGTCGCCATGCGGCCGGCATATTGCTTGTCCCACAGAAGGTTCCAGCTCGCTTCCGGGTTCTTCACCAGATCGGTGCGGTAGAGGATCGAGGTGTTGCCCCAATCCCACGGCACCATCCAGACCTTGCCGTCGCCGGCCTGGATGTCGGGCAGGTTCTTGAACACCGGGAAGATCGAATCCCAGTTCTTGATGCGCTTGGTATCGATCGGCTGCAGCAGGCCTTCCTTGTTCCAGCGCGCCACCTTGTCGTAGCAGGGATGGGCGATATCGGGGCGGAAGCCGGCCTTGACCTTGGTGAAGGCATCGTCGTCGTCGCCGAAGATCGAGGCCTCGACGCCATCGGGATGGGCCGTCAGGAAGCTCTTGTTGAAGTCTGGCAGTTCATAGCCGGACCAGGTGAAATATTGCAGCTTGTCGGCGGCGAAGGCGACAGTCGACGACAGGACGATTGCAAGCGCGGCAAGCCCGGTGCGGGCTGTCTTTGCAGTGATCGATTTCGGGCCAGTGATCGATTTCAGCCCAGTAATTGATTTCGGGTCGAATGCCATTTCGGTTCTCCTCTTTTGTTATGGGTCAGGCTGGACTGGTGGGCGCCGTCCGACGGGCTGTGCTCAGCCCGCGATGGCGCAGGATTTCGGCGATGCCGGCGATGATGACGGACACAGCAAGGATAGCTGTCCCCAGCGCCATCACGGTCGGCAGCGAGCGAGGAAAACGCAGTTGGCTCCAGATGTAGAGCGGCAGCGTCGGCTCGGTGCCGGCGAGGAAGAAGACGACGATGAACTCGTCGAAGGAAATCAGAAAGGCCAGCATGAAGGCCGAGACGATGGCCGGCAGCGAGAGCGGCAACATCACCCGCCGGAAGGTCGTCCAGTCGGAAGCGCCGAGATCGAGTGCGGCCTCGCGAATGGTTTTCGGAATGGCGGCAAACCGGCTGCGCATGATCACCACGGTGGTCGGCAGCGCCACCAGTATGTGGCCGAGAACGATGGCGATGCGCGACGGGCCGAGGCCGATGAGATTGACGAGGATCAGCAACGATATGCCGACGATGACGCCGGGGATCAGGATCGGCAGCCTGGAGATGGCGCTGATGGTGGCGGCGAGCGGCGAGCGGCCATAGAGATCCATGTAGGACACCGTGATGCCGCAGAGCGTGGCGCCGGCGGCGGCCACGACCCCAATGACGAGACTGTTCAAAAGCGCGCCGGACAGCGCCGGATTGCCATAGAGCGTGGCATACCATTCGAGCGTGAAGCCCTGCAGCGGAAACGCGGCCTGGATGGAGTTGTTGAAGGAAAACAGCGGGATCAACAGCACCGGCAGATAGAGGAAGACGAGATAGGCAAGCACATAGACACCGAGCCAGCCGCGGCCATCATCTCTCCGCGCCGCGCTCATGTGCGGCTGCCGAATCTGCGGTCGGCGCCGCGTGCGACCAGCACCACGCAGAGGATGACCAGCATCACACAGACCGAGAGTGCGGCGCCGAACGGCCAGTCATTCGCCTTGCCGAACTGCGACTGGATCAATGTGCCGATCATGGTACTGGCGGGACCGCCGACCATGGCCGGGGTGACATAGTCGCCGACCGTCGGCACAAAGACGACGAGGGCGGCCGCCAGAACGCCCGGCATCGAATTGGGCAAGACGACGCGGCGAAACGCCGTGAACGGTCTGGCGCCGAGATCGGAGGCGGCTTCGAGCAGCGATTTCGGGATGGTGTCCAGCGCCACATAGATCGGCAGGATGGCGAAGGGCGCATAGGCATGCGCCAGCGTGACGACCACCGCCGCCGGCGTGTTGAGGAAGGCCAGCGTCGGCTCCGACCAGATGCCGCTTTCGATCAGCGCCGAGTTCAAGACGCCGTTGTAGGCGAGCACGATCTTCCAGGCGAAGACGCGCAGGAGATAGCTGGTCCAGAACGGCAGGGTCACCAGAAACAAAAGCAGGCTGCGGCGGCGGCCGGCATGGAAGGCGAGATAGTAGGCGACGGGATAGGCGGTGACGACGGTCGCCAGCGTCACCAGGCCGGCGATCACCAGCGAGCGCAGCGTCACCGTCCAGTAGAGCGGATCGGAGACCACGGTGATGAAGTTGCCTGCCGTGAAGCCGGCGCCGAGCAGCGAACCGTCATTGCCGCGAAGTGAGAGGAAGAGCACAAGGCCAAGGGCAAACAGGATCAGGAACAAGGTGACCAGCCCGCCCGGCAGCAACATGGCGAAGCGGAAGCCTCGGGACGACCCTGCCGGCGCTTCTGTTGCAACGATGCTCGACATCGGACTGCTCAACGGAAATATGAAATCAGCTTAGCTTTTTTCATATTTGTGAAACTGTCAAGCTGAATCCACGAGGCCTAGGCGACCGGCGCCCAATCAGCGCTCGAAGGCGTCGAGCATCCGGTACCAGGCGATGGTCGCGGCGACGCCGACCTGGCGGAAGGCGTGGAACGGGATCGGCCGGACCGGCGACAGCGGGAACGGCAATTGATTGACATCGCCGCCCGCGAGGTAGCCCGCCATGCGTTTTCCCAGCGCGGTCATCAGGCCGACGCCCCTGCCCTGGCAACCAACTACGGCGAGCAGGCCCTTTTCCGGCTCATGGATGTGCGGCAGGTGATCCGACGTCATCGCCACACGACCGAACCAGCGTTTCTCGATCGAGATATGGGCCAAGGCCGGATAGAGCCGCACCAGCGCGCGCTGCAGATGCGCCCAGTCGGCCTCACTCCTCGGCCGCGCCATGCGGCCACGGCCGCCGAGCACCAGCCGGCCATCGGCCGTCTTGCGATAATAGACGAGAATGCGCCTGGAGTCGGACACCGCCTGCCCTTCCGGCAGGATCGTCGCCGCAAGGTTGGATGACAGCGGCGCGGTGGCGACCTGGAAGGAATGCAGCGGCACGATCGTTTCGGCGAGGCCCGGAAGCAGTCCATCGGTATAGGCGTTCGTCGCCAGGACAACCGCTTTCGCCCGCACCTCGGCGCCGTTTTCGGTTGAAACACGCCAAAGGCCGGCTTCCTTGCGGAGTTTCACCACCTTTTGCCGCTCGGCAATGCTGGCGCCGGCGGCGGCAGCGATGCGCGCCAGTTCCACTGTATAGGCGAGCGGATCGATGATGCCGGCGCGGCGGTCGAGCCAGCCGCCGAGATAGCCTTGCGCGCCGGTCATAGCGGCGATCTCGCTTTCATTCAGAAGCCGGACATCGGCGCCACGCGCCCGCCATTGACGATCCCTGTTCGCCGCCGCTTTCAATGCGGTTTCGGTATGCGCGGCCTGGATCCAGCCATTGCGCGTGAACGGCACCGCCAGCTTTTCGTCTTGGATGAGATCGAACACCGTATCCGCCGTCGAGGCGGCGAAATCGACCAGCGCTTGGCCACGCTCGGGGCCGAAATGCTCGAGCAGCCATTCGGGATCATATTTCAGGCCGGGAATGACCTGGCCGCCATTGAGGCCCGAGGCGCCCTGGCCGATCTCGCCGGCCTCCAGCACCTGTACACCGAGACCGAGCCGGGCCGCGTGCAAGGCGGTCGACAGGCCCATGAAGCCGCCGCCGACGATGGCAACGTCGACCGGCGCAGTGACGAGCAACTGGAAGGCGGATGCGGTCTGCGGCTTCTGCCAGATCGGAACGGAAAACGGTGCGGGCAAGGCTTCACCTGGAGTATGCGGAAAATGAAAATTCTAGTGTCAGTTTCATTTTTTTGAAAGAGCGGGCCTCATGTCAGAACCGACAATTGCCTGCGCCACGGGATAGACCTTTGGCGTGAATCCGGTGAAAGTGCAGCGGCCCAGCTGCCATCTCGATCATCAAAGGACCGTAAGCCATGACGAACCCAACGCAGCTTCCCGCCGACGGGCTCTTCATCGGCCGAGCCAGGGCAAGCGATGCCTCGCATCCGCTGGTGGTCACCGTGCGCGACGGCATCGTTTTCGACGTCACCTCGACCACCGCACCCACAGTGCGCGACATCTGCGAGATGGCCGATCCGGCCGGACACGTGCGCTCTGCCAAGGGCGAACCGATCGGCTCGCTCGACGCGATCGCCGCCAACAGTTTTCAGGCCACCCGCGATCCGGCAAAACCCTATCTGCTCTCGCCTGTCGACCTGCAGGCGGTGAAGGCGTCGGGCGTGACCTTCGTGGTCAGCCTGCTCGAACGCGTCATCGAGGAGCAGGCGCGCGGCTCGGCGGAAAAGGCCGACGCCATCCGCGCCGACATTGCCGGGCTGATCGGCCACGATCTGTCCAAGCTGAAGCCCGGCTCGCCCGAAGCGATGGAGATCAAGGCCAAGCTCATCCAGCGCGGCGCCTGGTCGCAATATCTGGAAGTCGGCATCGGCCCCGACGCCGAGATCTTCACCAAATGCCAGCCGATGGCGTCCGTCGGCTTCGGCGCCGATGTCGGGCTGCATCCTGTCTCCACCTGGAACAACCCCGAGCCGGAGATCGCCATGATCGCCGCCAGCACCGGCAAGATCGTCGGCGCGACCATCGGCAACGACGTCAATCTGCGCGACGTCGAGGGACGCTCGGCGCTGCTGCTCGGCAAGGCCAAGGACAACAATGCCTCGGCCTCGCTTGGGCCCTTCATCCGGTTGTTCGACGCAAGCTTTTCCATCGACGATGTCAAGCGCGCCACGGTGCGGCTGAAGGTCGAGGGCGAGGACGGGTTTTCGCTGGAGGGCGCGAGCTCGATGGCCGAGATCAGCCGTTCGCCCGAAGAGCTGGTCGCGGCCGCCATGGGGCCGCACCACCAGTATCCCGACGGCTTGGCGCTTTATCTCGGCACCATGTTCGTGCCGTCGAAGGATCGCGGCGAGAAGGGCAAGGGATTCACCCACAAGATCGGCGACATCGTCACCATCTCGTCGGAGAAATTCGGCGCGCTGGTGAACCGCGTGCTTCTGTCGCCCGATTGCCCGCACTGGACCTACGGCGCCAGCCATCTCATGCGGGACCTCGCCAAGGCCGACCTGATCTGATTTCGGAGCAGCGGGACGAACGGATAGCCGATAAACGTTCGTATCCGGTCCCTGTAAGCCGTTTGTTAGCGGAATCCGGGTGACTGTATCGGAAATTCGCTCCAGGATCGGGGCGCGGTCTGTGGGGGCCGAATCGCATGCTCGGTTTGCCGATGATATCGGTGCGCAATCTCGCCATGCGTTATGGCGGCGTTGTCGCGCTCAGGGATATGAACCTGTCTGTCGGACAGGGGACCATCCATGCTGTCGTCGGTGAAAGCGGCGCCGGAAAGTCGACGCTGGTGAAGGTGCTTGCCGGCGTGCTCCGGCCCGACAGCGGCACCATCCGCGTCGGCGACCAGATGGTCACCGTCGACAGCCCGATCGCTGCACGCAAGCACAGCTTCGGCGTCGTCCACCAGGGGCTCGGCCTGTTTGCCGACCGCTCGGTGCTGGCCAATCTGTTCGTCAATCGCGAGCCGTTGCGCAATGGCTTCGTCTCCAGGCGCGAGATGGAGGCACGCAGCCGCACCTTGCTTCGGCAACTCAAGCTCGACGTCGATGTCCACGCTCCTGTGGGCCAACTCGGCATGGGCGAACGGCAATATGTCGAACTCGGCCGCGCAATTCTGGAAGGCCCGAGGCTGCTGATCCTCGATGAACCGAATTCTGCGCTCGACCGGCGCCAGACCGAGCACCTGTTCACCGTACTAAGTGACCTCAAGGCCAAGGGCACGAGCGTGCTCTATGTCTCGCACCGGCTGGAGGATGTGTTTGCGATCGCAGACCAGGTCACCGTGATGCGCAACGGCCGTGACGTGCTGACAAGTGGGCGCTCGGCGTTGAGCGAAGCCGATGTGATCGACGCCATGATCGGCCAGCAGCGCGGCAGCCTGTTCCCGCCTGCACTGCCGGCCAATGCCAGCACGATAAGGCCGCGGATCACGGTGGAGGGTCTGAGCGGCGGCCGGATTTCCGGCGTCAGCTTCACCGCCCGCTCCGGCGAGATCCTCGGCTTGGCCGGGCTTGAGGGGTCAGGCGTTGAACACCTGTTCGAGATGCTGTTTGGCCTGCGCAAGGCGCAAAGCGGCAGGGTGCGGCTCCCCGACGGCTACGGCTTGCCTGGAAATCCGACCGAAGCGGCGCGGCGCGGCATCGGCCTGGTGCCGGCCAACCGCCTGTGCAACGGCCTGATGCCCGACCGGTCGCTGGCCTTCAACATAGGCAACATCGCTACCGGCGCCCGCAACTGGGGGTCGCGCCGCTACTCGCCCAAGGCCGCGATCGCCGCCGCCGCAAGGCAGATCGATGCGCTGCTCATCAAGGGCCTGCCGGACGCGCCGGTGAATTCGCTGCTGGCCGGCGATCAGCAGAAGATCGTAGTCGCCAAATGGCTGGAGACGGCGCCGCAAGTGCTGCTCCTAGACAATCCGGCTGGCGGTATCGAGGCGGCTGCCAAGCGCAAGATCTATGCGCTGATCCGGCAGATGGCAGCCAATGGCTGTATCGTTTTGCTGCGTTCGGTCGAGCCGTCCGAACTGACCAACCTCAGCAACCGCGTCCTTGTCTTCCACCGCGGCCGGGTCGCCGGCGAGCTGTCCGGCGCCGAGATGAAGCGAAGGACAGTGCTGCAACTGACCACCACCGGCGAGATGCCGGAAGCGGAGCGGCCGAAAAAGAAACTCGTGGGAGCCATGGCATGACACGATTGGATCCCATGCTACAGCTTGCCGGTTCGGCTGCCCACCCGCAGCGCAGCCTTCGCCTGCCCGTCGAACTCAGGCCGCTCATCGGGCTCGTTGTCCTGGTGGCGATTACAGGCTTTGCCCGGCCGGATTTCCTCGACGAGGCCAATGTGCTGTCGTTGCTGGAAACCGCTGCGTATCCCGGCATGCTGGCGATCGGCATGGTGTTCGTGCTCGCACTCCGCGAGATCGACCTTTCCGTCGGCTGGATATTCCATCTCGCGGCCCTTCTCACCGCATTCCTTCTGGCCGCCGGCATCGACCCGTGGCTTGCCGCCCTTTCCGGCGTGCTGCTCGGCGCCGGGCTCGGCCTCGTCAACGGCCTGCTGGTGGTGGCGCTGCGACTGCCGGCCATCGTCGTTACGCTGGGCACCTTTGCAATGTTCCGGGGCCTGGCGGCGGTGGCCGTCAAGATGCAAGCGACAGCTCCGGCCAGCCCAGGCGGCGACTTCTTTGAGATCGTTCACGGCAAGCTGTTCGGCCTTGTGCCGACGGCTGTCTTTGTCTTCGTCACAATGGCGGTGGTGATGCACCTCGTGCTTCACCGCAGCCGCTTCGGCTACCGGATCCAGGCCGTCGGCAGCAATCCGCAGGCGGCGCTCTATGCCGGCATCCCGACAGGTGCTGTGCGGCTGCAGACGCTGGTGCTGATGGGCATCGTCTCGGGGCTGGCGGGCGCGCTGTGGCTTGGCTCTCCCGTTACCGACGTCGACCAAGGCGGCGGTTTCGTGCTGATGGCGATTGCCGCGGCGATCATCGGCGGCACCTCGCTTTCCGGCGGGCGCGGCACCGTCTTCGGTGCGGTGATCGGCATGCTGATCGTCCAGGTCATCTTGAGCGGCGTGACCCTGTTGGGCATCGACGCCGCATGGAGCCCCTTCGTGATCGGCGCGGTGATGGTGCTGGCGCTCGCGCTCGACCGGCTGGACAAGGTGCTGCGCATCCGCCAGGCCGAGCGCTTTCAGGAAAATCCGCGCGCCTGAGTTTAAGCCCCGCCTGCTTGCCGGGAAATATCTCTATCTCTTGGTTGACGCAATTCCGGACGGAAAACCGTTTCACACTTTTCCTGGAATTGCCCTCTAACTGATGCGATCTGATGGGATCGCTGATGGCGCGTTGCATCGCGCCACCATCCATTGGGCGGATGGAGGCTTGCCATCGGCCGCAAAAGAAGATGCTCTGCGCATCCGGGTCGGCGCTGGCAGGAGGAGAGGATCAAGGGCATGGCCCGGATCATCGTCGGACGTGGAGGTCGTTTTTCAACATGGGAGGAAAGCAAATGCTGACGAGGCTACGATTACTCGTGCTTGGCTTGATTGTGGCGCTGGCCGTTCCGGCGGCGGCACAGGCCAAGACGTTCTACTGGATTTCGCATGGCGGCCCGGCCGACCCCGTATGGACCTACTTCCTGGCCGGCGCCAAGCAATGGGCGAAGGACACCGGCAACACCGTCAACACCTCGTTCCACAATGGCGACGTTGCCTCGCAGCAGGAGGCCGTGCGCGCCGCGATCTCGGCCAAGGCCGACGGCATCGTCACCACCAGCCCCGATCCGGGCAGCCTGATCGAAATCGCCAAGGAAGCCAACACCGCCAAGATCCCGATCATCAACTTCAACACGCCCGATCCCAAGGCAAGCTTCGACGCCTATGTCGGCGGCGACAACGTCACCTTCGGCAAGCACTGGGCGCAATATCTGGTCGACAAGGGTCTGGTGAAGAAGGGCGACTTCGTCTGGATGCCGGTCGAAATCCCCGGCGCCACCTACGGCGTCCAGGAAGAGGAAGGCATCAAGAGCGTCTTCGAACCGCTGGGGATCACCTATGAGATCACCGAAGCGACGCTCGACCAGGCCGAAGCCATCAACCGCATGGTCGACTATCTCACCGCGAACAAGGCCAAGGTCAAGGCAATCATCGGCCTCGGCGATCTGGTCACCGGCTCGATCAAGCGGGTGTTCGACCAGGCCGGCATCAAGCCGGGCGAAATCCCGGTCGTCGGCTGGGGCAACTCGCTCGACACCACCCAGGAAGTGCTGACCGGCTACGTCAATGCCGGCCAGTGGCAGGACCCGCAGGCGACCAGCTATGTCGCTCTGTCGCTGGCCAACATGGCGGCGTCAGGCATTCCCCCGGGCTTCAACGTCATCACCGGCGCGCTCTATGAAAAGGACACCGCGCAGGTCTACGACGACATCCTGTCCGGCAAATAACCCAGACGTTCAACAGTCGCGGCCGCAGCCGCGGTCGCGACTGTCTTTCGCCGAGCCCTTCGCGTTGCGCGCTGGGCTCAGCCTTTCCCTTCCTGTCGCGGGTTATCAGTGGAAAACCGTTCGCTCATCCAACGCCTGATCGCGAGGCCGGAATTCGGGCCCTTCGTTCTGCTCATCGTCGAAATCGCGGTGTTCTGGAGCATCAACCACGATTTCCTGTCGCCGCAGAACATCTCCAACACGCTGGCCTTCACCGTCGAGCTCGGGCTGATCGCGCTGGCGATGACGCTGTTGATGACGTCGGGTGAATTCGATCTGTCGGTCGGCTCGCTGTTCGGCTTTTCGCCGGTGCTGATGTGGACGCTGTTCAACAGCGGCCTGACCTCGCTGGAGGTCGGCTTCCTCGCCGCGCTGCTGATCGCGGCCTTCATCGGCCTGGTCAATGGCTGGTTCGTCACGCAGCTGAAAATCCCATCCTTCCTGGTGACGCTCGGCATGCTGCTGGTGGTGCGCGGCACCGCGCTGTTCGTCACCGACGGCTTTCCGCAGCGGACGTGGAGCGCCGAGGGCAGCTGGCTGGCCGAAGCGCTGGTCGGTGATTTCTTCATCGGCCCGTTCCGCATCTACATGTCGCTCTTCTGGTTCATCGCGGCGGCCATCGCGCTGGGCTACGTGCTGACGCAAAGCCGGACCGGCAACTGGATCCAGGCAGCCGGCGGCAATCCAGGCGCCGCAAGGGCGCGCGGCGTCAACGTCAGCGGCGTCAAGATCGGCCTGTTCGTGCTGTCGTCGGTGATGGCTTCGCTTGCCGGCGTCATCTCGTCGCTGCGCACGTCGGCCGCCAACCCCAACAGCGGCACCGGCTACGAGCTCGAAGTCATCGCCATGGTGGTGATCGGCGGCACGGCGCTGACCGGTGGGCGCGGCACCATCATCGGCACCGTGCTCGGCATCCTCATCCTGCGCGTCATGCGCAACGGCATCGTGCTGATCGGCGTGCCCGGGCTGGCCTACAACATCTTCATCGGCGCCATCATCCTCGGCATGATGGCGCTGCACTCATGGCTGGAACGCCGGCATCAGGCAGGGACCTAGAACCATGGCTGAACCGCTCATCCGCATGTCCAACATCAAAAAGTCCTACGGGCGCGTGCAGGCGCTCGAAGACGCCAATTTTCATGTCAACGAAAGGGAGATCGTCGGCCTGCTCGGCGACAATGGCGCCGGCAAATCGACGCTGATCAAGGTGTTGTCGGGGGCGGTGCCGCTGACCAGCGGCGACATTTTCATCCGCGGCAAGAAGGTCAATCTGCGCAGCACCAGCGACGCCATCGCGCACGGCATCGAGACGATCTACCAGGATTCGGCACTGGTGACGCAGCTGTCGATCGCGCGCAACCTGTTCCTCGGCCGCGAGCCGATCAAACCGCCGCGCTTTTTGAACCGCATGGACCAGGAGGCGATGAACAATGTCGCCCGCGACCTGTTGAAACAGGTCGGCATCTCCAAGAACATCCCGCCGACGACGCCGATCGGCTCCCTGTCCGGCGGCGAGCGGCAGGCCGTCGCCATCGCGCGCGCCATGCACTTCGACAGCGACCTGATCATCCTCGACGAGCCGACCAACAATCTCGGCGTCGCCGAGACGCAAGGCGTGCTGAGCTTCGTGCGCAACGCGCGCGATTCCGGGCATTCCTGCATCTTCATCGCCCACAACATCCACCATGTCTTCCAGGTGGTTGACCGCATCGTCGTCATGCGCCGGGGCAAGGTGGTGGCCGACGACATCGACCCGAAGAAGACCAGCGTGGCCGAGGTCGAACGCATCATCACCGGGATGTCGGACAAGGAGATCCGCGACGCCATCATCGAAGGCGGGCCATCGCACGGCTGAACCGTCTTCGCGCCGTCTGGCACGGAAACGCATCCGCTCTAACTCGTTGTAGAGCATGACCTTTTGACAAAACGGTTCCCGTTTGTCCGAGAAAACCGGCTTCCCACTTTTCGGGATCATGCTCTATGACTGCAGCCATGAAAGCCACCGTTGCCGACATAGCCAGGAGCTGCGGCCTGTCGACCGCGACCGTCGACCGGGTTCTGAACAACCGGGCCGGCGCGAGCGCCGCCAACCGCCAACGGGTGATGGAGGCGGCCAAGCAGCTCGGCTATTTGCCGGTGGTCGATCAGGTGACGCTGCCGTCGCGGCCGGCGCATCTTGAATTCTTCCTGCCGATCGGCGCCAACGGTTTCATGATCGACCTCGCCGGGCACATCGAGGACTATGCGGGACGCCTGCCGCTGGTCGCCTCGTGCCGGATCCACAATCTCGGCGGCATCTCGCCGGCAGCGCTGCAGGCGGCGGTTGAAAATCTGTCGCTGAAGGCCAATGGCGTCGGCGTCATTGCCGTCGATCATCCGCGAACGCGCAACATATTGCGCGATGTGGTCGAGGCAGGCATCCGCCTTGTCACGCTGGTCTCCGACGTTCCAGCCGCCCCGCGTTCGGCCTATGTCGGCATCGACAACCGGGTTGCCGGACGCACGGCGGCGCTGTTGATGGGGCGCTTCCTCAACGGCCGCCAGGGTCATCTGGCGATGGTCGTCGGCTCGCGTTCCTATCGCGGGCACGAGGAGCGCGAAATGGGTTTTCGGTCGGTACTGACAGAGGAATTCCCCAATCTCACCGTCTCGAGTGCGGTCGAGATCAATGACGAACCCGAAGGCAGCTACACAGCAACGATGCAGGCGCTGCACAACGAGCCGGAACTGCTCGGCATCTATTGCGTCGGGGCCGGGCGCTCAGGTGTGGCGAGAGCGCTGCTCGAGGCCAAGCCAAAGAAGAAGCCGGTCTTCATCTGCCACGACCTGACCAAGGAAACGCGCGGCTATCTCGTCGACGACCTCGCCGATGTCGTCATCGACCAGAATGCGCGGCTGATCGCGGAGCAATCTGTGATCCGCCTGCTCGGCTCGATCGCGTCCGCCGCGCCCTACCTGACGAAGAAGTTCATCGAGCCACGGCTGATCTTCAAGGAAAACGTGCCGGTGCAGTGAAGTCGCGCCGTGGCGGTTTCTCCGATTTGTACGACAAGTCGGGGTAGATGCCGCAAATCTGCACAGCAGCCATGCAACTTTCATTGTTGCCGAATCATTGGGCAACCCGTACTCATCTGGGTGTCGGCCATCTACTCCTCCCAGATGCGATGCCGACGCTGAGCGCGGTGCACCTCCTCCCGCATCTCGTTCGAAATCGAGCCCGCTGCCACCTCCTCCCGGCAGCGGGCTTTTTTCATTCTCAAATGAATCTAAATTAGAGTTGACGGGCAAGTTCGGAGAATAGCCAAAAGCCCCGCCGGATGATGGGGACTCCTCAACTCCGAAAGCTGGAATTCAGCGCGCCCTGAAAGAGCTGATCAGGCCTTCAGCCATGCGCACGAACTGCGTGCTGGGGCCCTGGCAGCCCATGGTCTGCACGCTGACGCGCGCCCCTTCGAACAGCAGCGACAGCGTATCGGCCAGAAGCTCGGCCTGACCGATGCCCGCATCCCGGCACAGCGCAACGAGGCGATCGCGCTGAGCGCTCTTGAGCTCCTTGATCACGCTCCTGGCGGGATGGTCCGGCTCGGTCAATTCGGCGGCGGCATTGGCCATGTCGCAGCCGCGACCGTCAGCCGCCAGGCAAGCAGCGGCCATGCGAATCCAGGCATGCAACTGGGCGAGCTTGTCGCCGGGATGCTCAGCCTCGAATTGGTCCCACATCGCGGCGCCTTTAGCCGCCGACGCGCGCAGGCACTGGACGATCAGTTCGTCCTTCGACTCAAAATGACGGTAGAGCGTCATCTTGTTGGTGCCGGCGGCTTCCGTGATGGCGTCTACGCCGACGCCCTTGATGCCATGCTTGTGAAACATGTCCTGCGCCGTCTCCAGGATTCGATCCCGGGGACGCACGCGATCCATAATGCCGTCTGCCATCGCAGTCTCCTTGTCTCCCTAAAAATTCGGTTCACCTCTTGACTATGGTGTTACCGGTCTGTAACTATCCGAATGTTACTTACTGGTAACACCTATGTAGCCTTCCGTCAATAACAAGGCCGTGAACTGGTCCTGCCAGATCACAAAGGGTGAAAATTGCAGGTCATGCGGCTCCGGCCGGTGAAGAGATGAAAACCGGTTCGCGATCATCCGATGCGGGCCGCTGGAATGGAGACGCTCCAATGTCGCAGCGCAAGGATTTGACCATCGATGAAGCCATCCGGGATCCGATGATCCGGCTGGTGATGAAAGCGGACCGCGTCAACCCGCGCGCCTTCGAAGCGATGCTGAGGACCGTGGCCGATGAGCAGGGCCTCAGCGGCGCGGCGCCGTCTTCGTATTTTTTGCAGGACCCGGGTTCGGTGCGCGGCAGGCGGCTGTCCCGGTCTGTCCGTTCTTTTAAAGAGGCCGGTTCTTCTAAAGAGGTTTGCGTGTCGTGGTAAATTTTTTCATTCATCGTCCGATCTTCGCCTCGGCGATCGCCATCATCATGGTGCTCGCCGGGACGATTTGTTATTTCCTTTTGCCGGTTTCGCAGTTTCCCGACATCACGCCGCCGCAGGTCGTGGTCAGCGCGCATTATCCGGGCGCCAGCGCGCAAGTGGTCGCCGATACGGTGACGACGCCGCTGGAGCAGCAGATCAACGGCGTCGAAGGCATGACCTACATGTCGTCGTCGAGCTCCAATGACGGCTCCTCGACCATCACCATCACCTTCGATGTCGGCTATTCCTTGAGCACCGCGGCCGTCGACGTCCAGAACCGCGTCTCGCAAGCGGCCTCCTCGCTGCCGGCGATCGTCAACCAGGGCGGCGTGACGATCAAGAAGCAGAACCCGAATTTCGTCCTCATCGTCAACCTGACCTCGCCCGACAGTTCGGTCGATCCGGTGGCGCTGAGCAACCTCGCCTATCTGCAGGTCGTCGATCCGCTGAAGCGACTGCCCGGCGTCGGCGATGTGCAGATTTTCGGCGAGCGTCGCTATTCGATGCGCGTCTGGCTTGATCCCGACAAGCTCGCCAATCTTGGCATCACCGCGGTCGACGTCCAGAATGCCATCTCGGAACAGAACGTCCAGGTGGCGGCCGGCAAGATCGGCCAGTCGCCGGCGCCCGCCGGCACCGCCTTCGAGATGCAGGTCAACGCCGTCGGCCGCCTGAGCGATCCCAAGGAGTTCGGCGACATCGTCGTGCGCGCCAACACCGGCACCGGCTCGCTGGTGCGACTGCGCGACGTCGCCCGCATTGAGCTCGGCGCGCTGCAATATTCGTCGTCGGCCTTCTTCGGCAAGGACCCGACGGTGGTGCTGGCCGTCTACCAGATGCCCGGTTCCAACGCGCTCGATCTGCAGCAGCACGTCAAGGACAAGATGCAGGAACTGTCGGCCCGTTTCCCCAAGGGCGTCAGCTACGCCATGCACTACGACACCACGCGCTTCGTGTCGGCATCGATGCATGACGTCCTGATCACGCTTGGCGAAGCGCTGGTGCTGGTCGTGGCCGTGGTGTTCATCTTCCTGCAGAGCTGGCGCACGACGATCATCCCGACCATCGCCATTCCGGTGTCGCTGGTCGCGACGATGGTGGTCATGGAAATGATGGGCTTCTCGCTCAACATGCTCTCCCTACTCGGCATGGTGCTGGCCATCGGCCTCGTCGTCGACGACGCCATCGTGGTGGTCGAGAATGTCGAGCGACAATTGGAGGCGGGCCTCAAACCGCTGGCGGCGACCAAGGCCGCGATGGCCGAGGTCACCGGACCGATCATCGCCACCACCGCGGTGCTGATGGCCGTCTTCGTGCCCGTTGCCTTCATTCCTGGCGTCTCCGGCAAGCTCTACAATCAGTTCGCGCTGACGGTGGCGATTTCGGTCGGCATATCCGCCTTCAACTCGCTGACGCTCAGCCCGGCGCTGAGTGCCGCCTTCCTGCGCCATCGCGGCGAGACGCAGTTCGCCCCATTCCGCTGGTTCAACACGGGCTTCGACAGACTGTCGCATGCCTATGCGCACGGCGTGCGTATCCTCATCCGGCTGCGCTGGATCATGCTCGGTCTGTTCGCGGCCGGCCTGGTGGCCACCTACTTCGTCTGGCAGAAGCTGCCCTCGACCTTCCTTCCGGTCGAGGACCAGGGTTACTTCTTCGTCGTCATCCAGCTGCCTGACGGCGCCTCGCTGGAACGCACCGATGCGGTGGCGCAGAAGGCGCGCGACATCCTCCAAGCTACGCCCGGAGTCGAGATTGTCGGTTCGATCAGCGGCCTGAACTTCCTGACCAGTGCGGCGCAGTCGAACTCGGCTGTCGAGTTCGCCATCCTGAAGCCGTGGGAAGAGCGCGGCCCCGACCAGAGCGCGTCGAAGCTCGTCGCCGACGTGCGCGGCAAGCTGATGCAGATTCCGGAAGCCTTCGCGCTGTCCTTCGATCCGCCTTCGATCCCGGGTATCGGCACCACGGGCGGCTTCGAATTCGTCGTCGAGGATCTCACCGGGCGCGGCAGTTCAGCCCTCAACGACGCGACGCAAGCCGTGATCGCCGAGGCGCGCAAGCAGCCGGAAATCAATCCGCAGCAGCTGTTCTCGCCGTTCTCGACCTCGACGCCGCAGTTCAACTACGACCTCGACCGCAGCAAGGCCAAACTGCTCGGCCTCAACCTGCCCGACGTCTTCAACACGCTGCAGATCTATCTCGGCTCGCTCTACGTCAACGACTTCAACCTGTTCGGCCGCACCTTCCGGGTGACCATCCAGGCCGACAAGGATGCACGTGCCGACGCAGGCGACCTTTCGCGGCTCTATGTGCGCAACGCCTCCGGCGGCATGGTGCCGCTGAGCACACTGGGCAAACTGGTGCCGTTCGTCGGCCCGGAAACCGTGCCGCACTACAACAACAACGCCTCGGCCACGATCAATGGCGGCGCAGCCCCCGGCTTCTCGTCGGGCCAGGCGGTTGCCGCGATGGAACGGGCCGCCGCCACCGCTTTGCCCAGGGATTTCGGTTTCGAATGGACCGGCATCACCTTCCAGGAGCTCAAGGCAGGATCGATAGCGTCGGTCGTCTTCGGCCTCGCCATCGTCTTCGTCTTCCTGATCCTGGCGATGCAGTATGAGAGCTGGGCGATGCCGTTCATGGTGCTGCTGGCGGTGCCACTGGCCCTGTTCGGCGCCTTCGCAGCCCTGTTCTTGCGCGGCATGCAGATCGACGTCTACTCGCAGATCGGCTTCGTCATGCTGATCGGCCTCGCCGCCAAGAACGCGATCCTGATCGTCGAGTTTGCAAGGCGGCGGCGCGAGGAGGGACTGAGCATTGTCGACGCGGCAATGGAAGCCGCGCGGCTGAGGCTGCGGCCGATCCTGATGACGGCCTTCGCCTTCATCCTCGGCGTGCTGCCGCTGATGTTTGCGACGGGTGCGGGTGCGGCAAGCCGGCAGTCGATCGGCACCACCGTGTTTGGCGGCATGGTCGCGGCGACCATCCTGTCGCTGGTGTTCGTGCCAGTCTTCTACGCGGTCATCGAACAGCTGCGCGAAGGCCGCGTGCGCAGCGAACCGAACGCTGCTCATGACCAGGACAATAATGAACCGACTGCCGAACCAGCGCCGATGCGCCTGGCCGAAGCAGCCGAATAGAATTGGAGACCAAAATGCGTAAATGGAAAATAGCTTTGGGAACGGCCGTCGCCCTGGGAGCGATCTCGGTGGCAAGCGTCCACTTCCTCGACATGGGCAATCTCAGCCTCAATGCCGGCACGGCGGCAGCGACGGCAGCACCTGCGGCATTCGTTATGCCGGTGCCGGTGACGAGCGTGGTCAAGAAGACGATCCCGATCTATCTCGACTACGCCGCCCGCATCGAGGCGATCCGCAGCGTCACCTTGCAGGCCCGCGTGCCCGGTTATCTGCAGGAGCAGACGGCTGAGGACGGCGCGGATGTGCGCCAGGGTGATCTGCTCTACAAGATCTCGCCCGACGACTTCAAGGCGGCTCTCGACCAGGCCAAGGCCGAAGTGCAGCGCGACCAGGCGAGCCTCGACTATGCACGCTCCAATCTCGGCCGCGGCTCCGAACTCGCCAAGAGCGGTTATCTGGCCAAGGATGGGTTCGACCAGCGCACGAGCACCTTGCGTCAGGCCGAAGCGTCGCTTGCCGTCAACCAGGCGGCGGTGCGGACGGCCGAGCTCAATTTGAGCTACGCCGAAATCCACGCTCCGTTTGCCGGCCGCGTCGGCCGCAACCAGGCTTCGGTCGGCACGCTGGTCAGCGTCGCCGGGACGGTGCTGAACACGCTGGTGCAGCTCGACCCGATCTACGTCACCTTCAATCCGAGCGAGACGGACCTGGCCGAAATCGAACGGGCCCGGGCCGCCGGCCCGATCGAGGTCGAGGTGCTGCTGCCCGGCGAGACCGAAGCCAGCCAGAAGGGCGAACTCACCTTCATCGACAACACGGTCGACCACTCGACCGGCACGATTACGGCGCGCGCCACCATCGGCAATGCGAAGTTCTCGCTGCTGCCGGGCCAGTATGTCCGCGTGCGGCTGCACATCAAGCAGCTGCCCGACGCGCTGATGGTGCCGCAGGTGGCGCTGGGTTCGAGCCAGCTCGGCAAATATGTCTATGTCGTCGGCAAGGGCAACACGGTCGACCAGCGCATCGTCTCGCTTGGCGCGACCAGCGGCGACCTTGTGGCGGTCCTCAGCGGCGTTGCCGAAGGCGACCAGGTGATAACGGGCAATCTGCAGAAGATCGGACCAGGAATGCCGATCTCGCCGTTGCCCCAGGAGAAACCGGCCAGCTGATAACCCCCATCAGCCCCGGTCCTGCGGCGCCTTCGGCTTCCACGCCGAGGGCGCCGTTTTTTTATGGAGCGCCGCACGCCGTTTTTGGAGTAACCGCAAGGCACAAGAATCCGGAACAGACATATTGTAGGATTGTCGACAATCTGCTTGTCTGTTTCCGGCTCTCACTGGAGTGACGGAATGGCCAAGCTGGACTTCAATCCGATCGCGGATACGACACGCCGAGCCGAGATCGTTGCGCTGTTGCGGCGGGCGATCCTGATCGGCCAGCTGGAACCCGGCCAAAAGCTGAGCGAGCTGAGGATCGCCGAGCAGATGCGGGTCAGCCGCGCGCCTTTGCGCGAAGCTATGCGCGAGCTGGTGCAGGAAGGCATCCTGACCAGCATTCCCTATGCCGGCACCTTCGTCATCGATGTCACCGCCAAGGACATTGACGACGCCTACTCGCTGAACAAGGTGCTCGATGAATTCGCCATCGAGCGGACATGGAAGCTGCGCGACCAGCGCTTCTTCGACGAACTCGACCGCCGGCACGAGGCAGTGAAGCAGGCGACGCGCGCGCGCGACACCACCCGCCAGATCGAGACCGCGCTGCAATTGCACGGGCTGATCTATGAATGGGCCGACAATTCGGTGCTGCTGGAAACCTGGCAGCGGCTGACCAGCCGGCTGCAGATGTACTTTGCCCTGCACCAGCGGGCCCGCAACGAGCCGGTGCCGGCCGAAGATCTCCACGAAACCTATGTGCGGCTCTTGAAGGGCGCCGACATGCGCGCTGCCCAGCGCCATGCGCGCGAGCATATCGACCTCGATTTCGAAGAGCTGCTTGCCTATGCGCGTGGCCTCGATCAGCGGAACATCGAAGGGCTGACCCTCCTCAACGCCTAGAGACAACGGACAGACAAGTGCAGATCAAAACCATCAAGGCCTATCGCGTCGTGCAGCCCTTCGTGGACGGGCCCTACCGCATGTCCAAGGGGCGGGTTGCAGACTGCTTCGATGCGGTGATCGTCGCCATCACCTCCGACAGCGGCGTAACCGGCTGGGGCGAGATGGCGCCGCTCGGCAATTTCTATTCGGCCGCCTTTCCGGCGGGAACGCGCGCGGGCGTGGTCGAGATCGCGCCGCACCTGATCGGCCAGGACCCGCGTGGCCTCGCCGGCATCGGCCGATTGATGGATACGGTGTTCAAGGGGCATCCCTACATCAAGTCGGCACTCGACATGGCCTGCTGGGATCTGGCGGCCCGGGCCGCCGACGTGCCGCTGGTGACCATGCTTGGCGGCCGCGAGAGCGACATGGCGGAGACCTACCGCGTCGTCACCCACGGCACGCTCGACCAGATGGCGGCACTGGCCAAAAGGATCATCGCCCAGGGCTGCCGCCGGCTGCAGGTCAAGGTCGGCGGCAATGTGCATGAAGACATCGAGCGGGTGAGCGCAGTCGCTTCGGCCGTGCCGAAAGGCACGGTGATTTTCTGCGACGCCAATGCCGGCTGGACACCCTACCAGGCGCGGCAGTTCGCCGATGCAACGCGCGGCATCGACTACACGTTCGAGCAGCCCTGCACGACGATCGAGGAGAACATGTCGGTGCGCCGCATGCTCGACAAGCCGATGGTGCTGGACGAGAGCGTCATCTCGCTCGAGGCGATGCTGGAAATCCATCGCCTGGGCGCCGCCGACGGGCTGACGCTGAAGATCTCGCGGCTTGGCGGCGTAACCAGGACAAGGCAAATCCGCGACGTCGCCGTCGATCTCGGTTTCATGATCACCGTCGAGGATACGGGCGGCGCCGAGATCGACACGGCGGCGATGGCGCATCTGTCGCTGTCGACGCCGGAAGAACGCCGGCTGCACGCCATCGCCTTCCATGAGTGGGTGACGGTGCGCACGGCCTCCAACGCCCCACCGGTCACCGGCAGCCACATGGGCATTCCCGACGGGCCCGGCCTCGGCATCGATGTCGTGCCCGACCTGCTCGGCAAGCCTTTCCTAGAGATCGGCTGAGATCAAGCCCAGCATGAAGCTGTCACCCCACGAATCCTCCGTGGGAGATTTGGCCCTGCAGCCATTCTCCGATTTGCGGGTTGAAATATTTTTCAAATGGAAATAGGAATGTTCAAAATGATGATTTGACGCTGCGGCGCGTCATGACTGGAGGAAGCGATATGGCCCATCCGCAATTTGCAGCGGAACTTCTGCAGCGCGCTGAAGCCCAAGGGCCTATCACCATCGGACTCGCCGGCGCCGGGCAGATGGGCACCGACATCGTCGTCCAGGTGGCGCTGATGCCGGGCATGCGGATCGGTGCCATTTCCGAGGTGCGGCCGCAAGCGGCGATCGATGCCGCACTGCTCGCCGGCTATGACCGCTCCGGCATCGTCCAGGCTGCGAACGCCTCTGCCATCGACCGCGCCATCGAGGCCGGCAAGATCGCTGTCACCGAAGATCTGCATGCGCTGGCCGCGGCCGGCCGCATTGATGTCATCATCGACGCGACAGGCAATCCCAACATCGGCACGCTGTTTGCGCTCGAAGTGATGAAGAACGGCAAGCACATCGTTATGCTCAATGTCGAGGCGGACATTACGATCGGCCGCTTCCTCAAGGAGGAAGCGCGCAAGGCCGGCGTGGTCTACACCGGTGCGGCCGGCGACGAACCCGCCTGCACGCTGGAGATCATCGGCTTCGCCAAGAGCCTCGGCTTCAACATCATCGCCGCCGGCAAGGGCAAAAACAACCCGCTCAAGATCGACGCCATGCCCGCCGACTACGAGAAGGAAGCGGCCGAGCGCAACATGAATGCGCGCATGCTGGTCGAGTTCGTCGACGGTTCCAAGACGGCGATCGAGATGGTGGCTATCGCCAACGCCACCGGGCTGGTGCCCGACGTGCCGGGCATGCACGGCCCGACGGCGACGCTGGAGGAACTGGCCAGCGTGCTTTGCCCGCGCGAGGATGGCGGCGTGCTGCACCGCAAGGGCGTGGTCGACTATTCCATCGGCAAGGGCGTGGCGCCCGGCGTGTTCTGCATCATCGAAACGAGGCATCCGCGCGTGCTGGAGCGCATGGTCGACCTCAAGGTCGGCAAGGGCCCCTATTTCACGATCTACCGTCCCTATCACCTGACAAGCCTTGAAGTGCCACTGTCGGCGGCTCGCGCCGTGGTCTACAAACGCGCCGACATGGAGCCGCTCGACCATCCGGTCGCCGAAGCGGTGGCGGTGGCCAAAAGCGATCTCGGCGCGGGCCAATCGCTCGGCATGATCGGCGAGAACGACTATCGCGGCTTCGCCATGACCTGGGAGGACGCCCGCGCCAAGGGCGCGCTGCCGCTCGGGATTGCCGAACGCGCCAAGGTGGTCAAGCCGGTCAAGACCGGCGACTTCCTCACCTATGAAAATTGTGTACCCGACGATTCGATGGTGATAACGCAGATCCGCCGCCGTCTCGACCAGTCGGACGGACAGTTTGTGACCAACGCCGCCTGAACCTTCGGGATCTCCCTGTGATGGACGATGTCGTTATCGGGATCGATGCCTCGACGACGGCGGTGAAGGCAATCGCCTTCACCCGCGACGGCGCGGAGCTGTTCCAGGCGCGCGAGGCCTATCCGCTGGCCAATCCGAAGCCCGGCCATTTCGAGCAGGATGCCGAACATTGGTGGGCAGCCCTCATCAGTGCGCTGAAGCAGGTTGCCGACAAGGTCGGCGCCGCGCGCGTGGCGGCAATTGCCATAGCCCATCAGCGCGAGACCTTCACCCTGATCGATCAGGCCGGCACGCCGCTCATCCCGGCGATCCTGTGGCTTGACGAGCGCGCCCGGCCTCAAGTCGCCAGGCTGTCGGCCGAGCTTGGCCGCGAGACGATCCGCGACTGGAGCGGCAAGCCGCCGGATCCGACGCCGGCGCTCTATGCCATCGCCTGGCTGGCCGAACACCAGCCGCAGGTGCTGGCCAACGCCGCCGCCCTGGTCGATGTTCATGGCTTCTTCGTTCACCGGCTGACCGCACGGCTGGTTACCAGCACGGCAAGTGCCGACCCGCTCGGCTTGCTCGATGTCGCGACAGGCGAATGGCACCCTGAGCTTGTCGCGGCTGCAGGGCTGCAGCCACGGCAGTTGCCGGCGCTGATCGGCCCAGGCGAAATCTGCGGCGGCCTTGCCGAAAGCATTGCCCAGCTGACTGGCCTCAAAGCGGGCACGCCAATTGTCGCCGGCGCCGGCGATGGCCAGGCCATGGGTCTCGGCATGGGCGTCTATGGTGCCGGCAAGAGCTATCTCTCGCTCGGCTCCGGCGTCGTCAGCGGCTGCTATTCCGGCACGGTCACCACATCGGACGCGTTTCGCACGCTTGTCTCGCCCACCGGCTCGGGCTTCATGCTGGAAACCGTGCTGCGCTCGGGCATGCAACTGGTCGACTGGATCGTGCGCACCACCGGCGCGTCTTCCGCGGCAGAACTGGAGAAGGGTGCGGTCGATGTTGCGGCCGGCGGCGACGGTCTTTTGGTCATGCCCTATTGGGCCGGCGTCATGAGCCCCTATTGGGATGGCGCGGCGCGCGGCGCCGTTGTTGGCCTTTCGCTCGACCATGAGCCCAGGCATCTCTTCCGCGCCACGCTGGAAGGCATCGCTTTGGAGCAGGCCATCGCCAGCGAGGCGATGGAGGCCGAAAGCGGCGGCAAGCCGGGAGAGATGATTGCCGCCGGCGGCGGCACCAATTCGGCGCTGCTGATGAAGATCATGGCCAGCGTGCTGGAGCGGCCGCTGTTCGTGTCGCCGGTCAACGAGGCGGCGGCCCTTGGCGCGGCCATGCTGGCGGCTTCGGCGATCGGCTGGTTCGCCTCGGCGGAAGACGCCGCCAAGGCAATGGCGGCGGCGCCGGCCAGGCGTGTCGATCCGGATATGACGCTGGTGCCGGCTTACCGGGCGCGCAAGGCGATCTACCGCGACCTCTATCACGCGACACGCGACATCCACGCGCGGCTCGGTGCGATCTGAGTTCAAGCGCAGCTTGCCTGCGTGAGGCTCCCATGCCCAACCTGCCCAGCTTGCCGATTTTGCGTCCTGCCCGGCCAATGCTAGACTCATCGGGCTCATGAAAGCAGTATTTCACCTTGCCGCCCTGCCCTGGATTGTCGCGCTTGCGGCAGCTCCGATGACGGCGCGTGCGCAGGACGAGCCGCCCTTCGAGGTCACGCTCGACATGGACAATGACGGCAGGATGGATCGGGCCGCGATCGCGGCGGATTCCGACAGCGGGCTGGCGGATCTCTCGATCTATCTGGCTGCCGGCGAAGGAAAGCTCGATCCTTCGCGCAAGCCTGACTTTGTCAAAAAGGCGCTGACGCAGGACCGTATTCTCGGGCTCGAAAGCAAGGGCAAGGGATCGCTTGTCGTCACCTCGTGCTTCGGCTGCGGCGCCAACAAATCATGGGATACAACACTGACCATCGTCTGGCGCGGCGGTAAATTCCTTGTCGCCGGCTACAGTCGCGACTGGGACTGGAATGTGCAGAAAGCCGACGGCTCGGTCGAGACGACGCTGGGCGGTTGCGACATCAATTTTCTCACCGGCAGAGGCGTTGCCTCAAAGGACCTGGACGACGGCAAACCGGTCGCGGGAAAATTCGTGCCGATCGCACTGGCCGACTGGTCGGACGACAGTCGTCCGGAGCCCTGCGAATTCTGACCGACGCCGGACAGCGCTCAACGGTTGAGCAGGCCTTTGGCCGCATCTTCATCGGTAATGAGCACCGTAATCCTGGTGTTGGCGAGCGCCGCGCGCATGACGGCGACCTTCTCCTGACCGCCTGACACCAGGATGATGCTCGGAATATCGGACAGATCCTGCAGCGGATAGGCGCAGACGCGGCGGTTGACCTCATGGTCGACAGGGTGGCCCTCGGCGTCGATGAAATGGCACAAGAGGTCGCCGACCGCGCCGGCCGCCTGCAATTCCTCGAGTTCGCTCGGTTTGATGAAGCCGTAATTGGCGATCGGGCTGTCCTTGGAAAACGAGCCGACGCTGAGCACGGCGATGTTGGCGCGGCGCGCGCGGAAGACCACATCCTGAACGCTGCGCTGGCTCATGAAGGCATCGCGCTGTTCCGGCTTGTCGGCATAGACCGGCACCGGCAGCAGGAAACATTCAGCGCCGATCTTTTCGGCGAACTCCCAGGCGCTTTCGGTCGGGTTGAGCGGCTGCGCGTGGGTGAGGCCGCCGAGCATCGAGACGACCGTCGTCCTGGCAATCGGCCGCCTCGGCAATTCGTTGATGGCGAATTTCAGCGTCCGGCCCCAGCCCAGCGCAATGACGTCGCCGGCATTGACGTTGTCGGCGAGATAGGCGGCAGCCGCGTGGCCGATCATCAGCGGCGCGTTGCTGCGGTCGGCGGCCGACGGCACCACGACCGCCTGGCTTAGCCCAAAGCGCTGCTTCAGGCTCTCCTCGAGTTGCACACATTCGACGACACTGTCGCGAATGCGGAACTGCACGATGCCTTCCTCGCGGGCAGCCGACAGGATCCGGTGCACCTTGATGCGGCCGACGCCAAGAATCTCGGAGATGCGCTCCTGCGTCAGGCCCTCGACATAGTAATGCCAGGCAGCGCGGGCCTTCAGCTCGGCATCGGGGAAGCGCGAGGCCTTCTCATTTTCGACGGTCGCCATCTTTTGCCCTCCCGCGGCAGATTTCGGAAATCTTTTCCGCAAAGCGCCGCCCCCTGGCCTTCCCTAGGACAAACCGCCCGGTGGCGCAAACCTTCGCCGAATGGCGCAACGGCTCTTGACAATTTTCTAATGAACAGTTTAGCTGAACAAAATTGCATATCAAAGATAAATTGTTCACAGGGAGGTGCCTGGTGAACAAGAGCGGACGGCAGGCCATTGTCGTTTCGCTGACGGAGGAGACGAAGTGGCCGTGAGTAATGATGCAAGCGAGTCGAAGGCGGGCGAGTTGAAAGCCGCGCCCGGCACTCAAGGTGCGACGGCCGCGAAGCTTTCGGCGCTGTTTGCCGGAACCATGGGGCCGCTGATCGGGCTGCTGCTGCTTTGCCTGGCGCTGACGTTGACCACCGACACGTTCCTCACCGTGCGCAACATCCTCAACGTGCTCGACCAGATCACCGTGCTCGGCATCATGGCAATCGGCATGACGCTGGTGATCCTGATCGGCGGCATCGATCTCTCGGTCGGCTCGGTGCTGGCGCTGGCCGCCATGGTGATGGGCTTTGTCTCCCATCCCGACTATCTCAATCTCGGCCTTGCGGCCGGCGTCGTTGCAGCACTGGTCGTCGCCGGCCTTTGCGGACTGGTGTCCGGCCTGCTGGTGACCGTCACCCGGCTGCCGCCGTTCATCGCGACGCTGGCGATGATGTCGGTGGCGCGCGGCCTTGCCAACATGATCACCGACGGCTCGCAGATCGTCGGCTTTCCCGACTGGTTCACCACCCTGTCGATCATCCGCCATTTCGGCTTCCTGTCGGTCACAGTCGGGGTGATGATGGTGCTGGCGATCGTCTTCGCCATCTTCCTCAACTACCGCGCCACCGGCCGCAGCCTTTACGCCATCGGCGGCAGCGCCGAGGTGGCGCGGCTCTCCGGCATTCCGGTGAAGTCGCTGACCAACTGGGTCTATGCCATCTGCGCCGTGCTTGCGGGTCTTGCCGGCATCGTGCTCGCCGCGCGGCTGGATTCGGTGCAGCCGAGTTCCGGCCTCGGCTATGAGCTCGACACCATCGCGGCGGTGGTGATCGGCGGCGCCAGCCTGTCGGGCGGCATCGGCTCAATCGGCGGCACAGCTGTCGGCGTACTCATCATCGGCGTGCTGCGCAACGGGCTCAATCTGCTCGGCGTCTCGCCCTTCATCCAGCAGGTGGTGATCGGCGTGGTGATCGCGCTGGCCGTCGCCAGCGATACGTGGCGGCGCAGGGCGCGATAGGGAGCGGGGCACAATTGAGAATTCGCCCGGAGCGTCCGGGCGATAGACGGATCGGTCGATCCGAAACTGGGATGTTCCAAGGGGCGCGATGCGCTGGCGGGACAGTTTGACTATCAACGGAGGAAAAACATGCTGACCAAACGTTCACTGCTGCTCGCCGCTGCCGCCATCATTCCGCTGCTTGGGCTGACCGACATGGCCTCGGCCAAGGACGCCAAGAAACTCGGCCTCGCCGTCGCCAATCTGCAGGCCGACTTCTTCAACCAGATCAAGCAGTCGGTCGAAGCCTACGGCAAGGAGAAGGGCATCGAGATCGTCACCGTCGACGCCAAGGGCGATTCAGCGACCCAGGTCAGCCAGGTGCAGGATCTGATCACGCAGAACATCGACGCGCTGATCTACATTCCGGCCGGCGCCACAGCCGCCACCGTGCCGACCAAGACCGCCAAGGCTGCCGGCATCCCGGTCGTCAATGTCGACCGCAACGCCGACGGCGCGCCCGGCGACACCTTCATCGCCACCAACAGTGTCGCCTCGGCGCAGGCCGTGTGCGACTACATCGCCAAGCAGGCCGGCGGCAAAGGCGAACTGATCATCATCCACGGCCAGAAGGGCACGACGCCGGAAGTCGACCGTTCCAAGGGTTGCGGCGAAGCGCTCAAGGCCTATCCCGATATCAAGGTGGTCGGCGAATTGTGGAGCGAAGGCTGGCACCAGGACGAAGGTTTCAAGCTGACGCAGGACCTTTTGCAGTCGCATCCCGATGTCTCCATCGTCATCGGCCAGGCCGATGCGCTGGCGCTGGGTGCGGCACAGGCGGTCAAGGTCGCCAATCCCGGCCACAAGGTCTGGGTTGCCGGCTTCGATGGCGACGTGGCCGCACTCAAGGCGCTGAAGGACGGCGTGTTCGACGTCACCGCGACGCAGCAGACGCAAGGCATGGGCCGTCTCGCCGTCGATGCGGCGATCAAGCTGGTTGCCGGCGAAAGCGTTCCGGCCGAGCAGCTGCAGGATGCGACGCTGACCACCAAGGACAATGTCGAACAGTTCATCGCCAAGCACCCGTAATAACCCGCACCGCTTAGAGAGAGCGCCACGATGTCTCCTGATCCTCGCCACAGCGAACGCCCGCACAACGGGCTTTTCGTCAACGGCCTCTGCAAGAGCTACGGACCGGTCCAGGTCCTGGCCGATGCGAGCTTCGAGGTGCGGCCGGGCGAGGTCGTGGCGCTGCTCGGCGAAAACGGCGCCGGCAAGTCGACGGTGTCCAACATCATCGCCGGCTCGACCCGGCCAGACGCGGGCACCATCATCTGGCGGGGGAAGCCCTATTCCCCCGCCTCGCCTGCCGCGGCAATCGATGCCGGTGTGGGCATGATCCACCAGGAACTGAAGTTGCTGCCGGACCTGTCGGTGGCGGAGAATGTCTATGTCGGGCGCCTGCCGATGCGCGGCGGCCGCATCGACCGCGCAGCAATGAACGCCAAGGCCTCGGCGCAGTTGAAGCGGCTTGGCCTCGACGTCTCGCCCGAGCGCAAGGTGGGCGCGCTGCGCATCGCCGCCCAGCAACAGGTCGAGATCGCCAAGGCGCTGACGCTGAATGCCGAATTGCTGATCTTCGATGAGCCGACGGCTGCACTCGGCGGCGAGGAAACGGAACTGCTGTTCC
This sequence comes from Mesorhizobium sp. C089B, assembly GCF_030323125.1. Classification (NCBI taxonomy): domain Bacteria; kingdom Pseudomonadati; phylum Pseudomonadota; class Alphaproteobacteria; order Hyphomicrobiales; family Phyllobacteriaceae; genus Mesorhizobium; species Mesorhizobium sp. C089B. Next base: position 6,561,555 of record NZ_CP100469.1, on the reverse strand, counting down.
AGCAGATCCGCAAGCTCAAGGCGGAAGGCATGTCCTTCATCTACATCAGCCATCGTCTCGACGAGATCGCGCAGATTGCCGACCGCGTGGTGGTGATGCGCGACGGCCGCATCGTCGCCCGCCACGAGCGCGCCGATATTCCCGTGCGCACCGTGGTGGAGCAGATGGTCGGCCGCTCGGTCGAGCGGATGTTCCCACACTTGACGCCGCCGCGCGAGGAGACGCTGCTCGAGGTCGACAACCTGTCCTCGCCGGAGAAGAGCTTCAACAACGTTTGCTTCTCGGTCAAAGCAGGCGAGATCCTCGGCATTGCCGGGTTGATCGGCGCCGGCCGCACCGAACTGGTGCGGGCGATCGCCGGCGCCGATCCGATCTCGTCGGGCTCGGTGCGCGTTGCCGGCAAATCGGTGCATCTCAGCGGGCCGGCGGCAGCGATCAAGGCCGGCGTCGTGCTGGTGCCGGAAGACCGTAAGGCGCAAGGCGTGGTGCTCGACCAGACCATCGGCGAGAATCTGGCGTTCGGCAATTTCGACCATGTCGCGCCGAAGGGCTGGGTGTTTCCGAAAGCGGTGCAGAAATTCGCCGAAGCCGGCATCGCAAGGCTCGGGGTCAAGGGCAAACCTGGCCAGGCGGTCAGCAAGCTTTCCGGCGGCAACCAGCAGAAGGTGATCATTGCCAAATGGGTGTCGCGACCGCCAAAAGTGTTCATCCTCGATGAACCGACGCGCGGCATCGATGTCGGCGCGCGTGCGGCTATCTACGACGTGATCGCCGACCTCGCCCGCTCCGGCATGGCGGTGGTGGTGGTCAGCTCCGACCTCGAGGAGGTGCTGGGGCTGTCGCACCGGGTGCTGGTGCTGAGCCGCGGCCGCCAGCGCGGCATTCTCGACCGCAGCGAGGCGAGCAATGTCGCGGTGATGGAACTCGCCACGAGCTGAGGACAGGAGTCGGAACAAAGCGCAGCAGGTGGTATCCTCCCAAGGACCGGACCGCGCGGGGCGCCAGCAAAGACTGGCGCCCCTTCATTTCAGGAGGGGGAACAACATGAAACTATTCGATCTCAGCGGCGACGTAGCGCTGGTAACAGGCGCCGGCAGCGGCATTGGCCAGGCCATTGCCATCGGGCTCGCCGAAGCCGGCGCCGACATAGCCTGTTTCGGCCACACCTCCAAGGGCGGGCTGGACGAGACGGCGCACAAGATTTCGGCACTTGGCCGCAAGGCGCTGGTGCTGACCGGAACGGTGACGTCGGAGGCCGATCTCGCGTCAGCGATCGAGCGCACCGAGAACGAACTCGGCGCGTTGACCATCGCCGTCAACAATGCCGGCATCGCCGGGGCCGAGCCGGCCGAGACGCTGCCGCTGGAAAAATGGCAGAATATCTACGACGTGAATGTCAGCGGCGTGTTCCTGTCCTGCCAGGCCGAGGCGCGCGCCATGCTGACGCGGCGCAAGGGCTCGATCATCAACATCGCCTCCATGTCGGGCTCGATCGTCAATCGCGGCCTGACCCAGGCGCATTACAATTCGTCGAAGGCGGCCGTCATCCACATGTCGAAGAGCCTCGCCATGGAATGGGCCGATCGCGGCCTGCGCGTCAATGTGGTGAGCCCCGGCTACACGCTGACGCCGATGAACAAACGGCCTGAGGTCGCGGAACAGATCAAGATATTCGAGCGCGACACACCAATGGGCCGCATGGCGACGCCGGAAGAGATGGTCGGCCCGACCGTGTTCCTGGCCAGCCGCGCCGCGAGTTACGTCACCGGCATCGACCTGATCGTCGATGGCGGCTTTGTCTGCTGGTAGGAGAAGAAAAGTGCAGAAGCGTTTTGAAGGCAAGACTGCGGTCATCACCGGCGCGAGCGGCGGCATCGGCGCGGCGATGGCGAAGCGCTTTGCCGAAGAAGGTGCCGCGGTCGTGGTCAGCGCCATCGATACCCGCGTCGAGGACGTCGCCGCCAGCCTGAAAGCCGCGGGCGCCAAGGTCGCGTCGATGCGCATGGACGTTACCAGGAAGGATGAGGTCACCGCGCTTTACGACCTCGCCGAGAAGGAATTCGGCCGTGTCGACATTTCGGTGCAGAATGCCGGCGTCATCACCATCGCCCGGATCGAGGCGATGACCGAGGCCGAGTGGGACAAGGTGATGGCCGTCAACACCAAGGGCGTGTTTCTGTGCTGCCAGGAAGCGATCGCGCGCATTCGCAAGCATGGCGACGGCGGCCGGCTGATCAACACGGCATCGGGCCAGGCGCGGCAGGGTTTCATCTACACGCCGCACTATGCGGCGTCGAAGTTCGGCGTCGTCGGCATTACCCAGAGCCTGGCCAAGGAAGTGGCCAAGGAAAAGATCACCGTCAACGCCATCTGCCCCGGCATCATCGACACCGACATGTGGGCCTATAATGACGCAGCGTGGGGCAAGCTGATGGGTGACTACAAGCCCGGCGAGCTGATGGCCGAATGGGTGAAGAACATCCCGATGGGCCGCGCCGGCAGCGGCGAGGACGTGTCCGGCCTGGTCAGCTTTCTCGCCAGCGACGACGCCACCTACATCACCGGCCAAACCATCAATGTCGATGGCGGCCTGATCATGTCGTGAACGTCAGCTCTGGCGGTTGGCAATCGACCAGTCTGAAATTCCGCAGTGCACAGGGCATCAGCCGTTGCGCCGCATGAACGTTGGTATATATAATTTCATCTCATGAAACGGCCTGGCGGGGATGGGGCTTGCCGGCCGAGACCATGGGACCTTGATGGCTCGCACGTCTGAGAGCGCCGCTGGAGCGGCGATCGATCTGTTGACGATTGCTCACGCAGCAATCCATCCGATGCCATGACGCGGGCCCGCCCGGCATCACATAAACACCAAGTCGAGCAACCATTTCGCCTGCGCAAGTTGCGGCTGCGGCACTGGCTTGGTGCGAACGAGCTTGCGTAACGACCCGCCTTTCCAACACAATCAAGAAAAGACGCAAGAAGGGAACGATCAAGAAATTTCCACATGGTTTGACAGGAGAACAAGCATGTCATTTCGCAGTGTGATTTCGAACCTATCAATGGGAGCCTTGGCGCTTGCCGCCGCAAGTGCGCTTACATCACCGGTCCACGCAGCAGCACCTGAATCCAACGACCCGATCAAGATCGCGCTGTTCGACTGGACCAGCGTCAACCTCAACGCCAAGATCCTTGGCGGTATCCTCGAAAAGCTCGGCTATACCGTCGAATATCCGACAGCCGACTACCTCTCCAGCCTGACCACCGGCCTCACCAATGGCGACCTTGATGTCGGCCTGGAGTTCTGGGACACGACGGCCGGCGAAGCGATGAAGGCTTCAGACGCCACCGGCCAGACCGAGCGGCTGGGCAAGCTCGGGCCGAAGGCCAAGGAGGAATGGTGGTTTCCCGAATATATGAAGGAGAAATGCCCCGGCCTGCCCAATTGGGAAACGCTGAAGGACCCGAAATGCGCCGAGGCGTTCTCGACAGCGGAGACGGCGCCGAAGGGCCGCTATCTCGGCGGCCCGGTAACCTGGGAGGGTTTTGACGACGAGCGCGTCGAGGCGCTGAAGCTGCCCTTCACCGTCATCCATGCCGGCACCGACGCGGCGATGTTCGCCGAACTGGACTCGGCCTATCAGCGCAAGGCGCCGATCATGCTGTGGATCTATTCGCCGCACTGGGCGCCGGCCAAGTACAAGGGCGAGTGGGTTGAATTCCCGGAGTATACGCCCGAGTGCTACACCGATCCGAAATGGGGCACCAACCCGGATGCCAAATATGATTGCGGCAAGCCGCATGGCGAAATCTGGAAATACTCCTGGTCCGGCATGAAGGACAAATGGCCGATCGCCTACAAGGTGACCAAGGCCTACACGATCGACACCGATGAGCTCAACAAGATGAGCGGCGAGATCGATCTTGGCGGCAAGACGCCGGAAGACGTCGCCGCCGCCTGGATCGCTGCGCACGAAGCCGACTGGAAAGCCTGGGCGCAGTGATCGCCTGACTGGAAGCCGGACCCGGCCTAGCGGCCGGGTCTTATCTCCATTTTCCAGAAGGACCATTGGATGACGGAAGCGACTGAACCGCAGGCAGTTGGCACGCCAAAGGATGCGCGGCCGATAAAGCTTGCTTGCCGCAATGTCTGGAAACTGTTCGGATCGAACGCGGCCAGCTTCATCCGCGAGCGTGACGGCAAGGCCAGCATGGCCGATGTCGCTGCCGCAGGACTGGTGGGTGCGGTGCGCGCCGTCGATCTCGAAATACGCCAGGGCGAGATCTTCATCATCATGGGGCTATCCGGCTCCGGCAAGTCGACGCTGGTGCGCTGCATGTCGCGGCTGGTCGAGCCGACCTACGGCAAGGTCGAATTCGAAGGCAACGACCTGCTCAAGATTTCCGATGCGGCGCTGATCGAACTGCGGCGTCATCGCATGGGTATGGTGTTCCAGAATTTTGCGCTGCTGCCGCATCTTAACGTGCTCGACAACATTGCCTTTCCCCTGAGCATCCAGGGCCAGGACCGACCGACGCGCGAAGCGAGAGCGCGGGAGGTGATCGATCTCGTGGGCTTACGCGGCCGCGAGCATTTCTATCCGCGCGAACTCTCCGGCGGCCAGCAGCAGCGCGTCGGCATTGCCCGCAGCCTCGCGACCAAGCCGGAGATCTGGTTCCTCGACGAGCCGTTCTCGGCGCTTGACCCATTGATCCGCCGCGAGATGCAGGACGAGCTGATGCGGCTGCAAACCATGCTGCACAAGACCATCGTTTTCATCACCCATGATTTCGACGAGGCGATCAGGCTGGCCGACCGCATCGCCATCATGAAGGACGGCGAGGTCATCCAAATCGGCACACCGGAGCAACTGGTGGTCAATCCGGCGACCGACTATGTCACCGAATTCACCCGGGATGTCGACCGCGCCAAGGTGATTTCGGCGCGCAGCCTGATGCGTGCCCTGGATGGCTCCGAGCATGGCGGCACGGTTTCGCCCGACGCCAGGATCGCCAGCTTCTCGGCCAGCATCGTCGCTTCGGGAAAACCGTTCGCGGTGGTCAACGGCAGCGGCAAGTCGATCGGCGAGGTGACGCCGCAAGCCGTGATCGGACTGCTGGCCGGCATCGACAAGCAAAGAGCCGGCGCATGACGGTGACTGCAAGCGCCAGCCAAACGAGGCCACCGGTTCAGCGCTGGCTGCTGATCTGGGCGCTGGCGCTGGCCGCCGTGCTGGTGGTATTCCTGCTGCAGGAGAGGCTGCCATGGGCGGTCGACTATCCGGCCGATGCGGTCGTTCCCGTCGCCGACTGGGTCAGTGCGCTGATGCGCTGGATCAAGTCGAACTTGTCCTGGCTGACCCGCTCGATCACCGCGGTGCTCGGCGTTCCCCTCGATTTCGCGCTCGACCTGCTGGCCAAGAATTTCAAGATCGGTCACGGTGCCGATGCCTATGTCCTGCCGCGCCTGTCCTGGATCGGCGTCTGCGCCGCCGCCTTCATCGCCGGGCACGCCGCGGGCGGTAGAAAGCTTGGCATGCTGGTCGGCGGCTGCTTCCTCTACACCGCGCTGTTCGGCCAATGGACCAGCGCCATGCTGACGCTGGCGCTGATTTCCATCGCGGTGCCGTTCTGCATCGTCACCGGCCTGTTCGCCGGCATCTGGGCGTGGCGCAAGCCATGGGCCGAGCGGCTGATCATCTCCCCTGCCCTCGATTTGATGCAGACCATCCCGACCTTCGCCTATCTCATCCCGATGCTGCTTTTGTTCGGCAACAGCCCGGTCTCGGCGATGATCGCCACCGCCATCTTCGCCACGCCGCCGATGGTGCGGGCAACGATGCTGGGTCTGTCGCGGGTGCCGTCAGAGATCGATGATTTCTCAGAGATGGCCGGCTGCACGGCGCGGCAGAAATTGTGGCGCGTGCTGCTGCCATCGGCGCGGCCGACGCTGATGGTCGGCGTCAACCAGGTGATCATGCTGGCGCTCAACATGGTCATCATCGCCTCGATGATCGGCGCCGGCGGCCTCGGCTACGACGTGCTGCTGGCGCTGCGTGCGCTGAAGGTCGGCGAAGCGATGGAAGCCGGGCTCGCCATTGTGGCACTCGCCATCGGGCTCGACCGGTTGAGCCAAGCCATCGCCCACGAACAGGCGAAGGGCCACGTTCAACGGCAGGCGAACCAGAGCTTTTGGCGGCGCTATCCCAATCTGTCGCTGGCCATCGCCATCCTGGTCGTGACGACGCTGCTCGGCCTGTTCGTACCGGCATTCGCAGCGGTGCCGAAGGCGATCACCTTCACCACCGCGCCACTGTGGAAGGCGGCGGTCAACTGGGTGACGATCAACTTCTTCGACGTGATCGAAGCGTTTCGCGTGGCGCTCATCCTCAATGTACTGAACCCGCTGCGCGCCTTCTGCGAAGGCTTTCCGTGGCTCGGCGCAGTGGCCCTGCTCGGCCTCGCCGGCTACCAGCTCTCAGGCCTGCGTCTCGCCGCCCTCGTCGCCGCGCTGACCGCCTTCTGCGCCGTCACCGGCCTTTGGGAAAAGACCATGGCGACGGTTTATCTCTGCGGCATCTCGGCCTTCATCGCCTGCCTGATCGGCATTCCGATCGGTCTGATGGCCGCCCGCAGCGACCGCTTCGAAAAGATCGTCACGCCCATCATCGACACGCTGCAGGTGCTGCCGTCCTTCTGCTTCATCATTCCGGTGGTGATGCTGTTCCGCGTCGGCGACGTGACCGCCATGATCGCCACCGTCGCCTTCGCTGTGGTGCCGGCGATCCGCTACACCAATCACGGCATCCGGCAAGTGCCGCCGGCGCTGATCGAGGCGGCGAAGGTTTCCGGCTGCACGCCGCGCCAGACCTTCTTTCGGGTACAATTGCCAATGGCGCTTCCCGAAATCATGCTCGGCGTCAACCAGACGATCTTGATGGCGCTGGCGATGATCATCATCTGCGCCATGGTCGGCACACGCGACCTCGGCCAGGAAGTCTTCATCGCGCTGTCCAAGGCCGATTCCGGACGCGGCATTGTCGCGGGTCTCGCCATCGCTTTCATCGGCATCGTCGCAGACCGGCTGTTCAATGCCTGGACGGCGAAGGCGCGGGCAAGACTAGGATAATTGTTGAATGTCCAATCCCGGCGAACCGCCTTTTGCCGTACTCGTCTTCGACATGGCCAAGACCGGCGAGCCGGACGGGGAGCACGTAGTTTCGGGGTTTGACACGCTGGAGGCGGCGACGTCCTACGCCATTGCGCGGGTTCGCGCCTCGGTGGAGGAGTTGCGCGAGCCCGGCATCGCCACTGCAGAGCTTCGCCAGCTCTGGCACCTCTATGGCGAAGACTGTTCGGTGCTGAACGCCGGAGTGCGCGGCAGCGATCTACTCGACGATTTCACTGCGACGCCGTCGATGCCGGCCGAATGCAACTGGCAAGTTCTCGCGCCAAGGCTGCGCCGCTTCCGCGCCTCGCTGCTGATCTCCAACGGCAACAACGAATCCGTCTGGGCGGGCGGCTTCTTTCGCTCGACCTACAGGCTGACGCGAGACGGCCTCCTCGAGCGCTTTGGCGACGACGCCATTGCCGCCTTCAAAGCCAAGGGGATCGAGCCGGCGGAGCCGACGAAGCTCATGGTCGCCAATTACTTCGAGCTTCCCGACCCGCCCTACCCGCCGCCAGGCGTGACGCTGCGATCCTGGAAGGTCGAGGTCGGTTTCGTCTGCCATGACGTGAAGTTCGGCGGCGACGCCGCCGGAATCTTCGCCTGGCCGCAAGAGCCCACCGACTGGGCGCTCAGAACCATGCAGTTCCTGCTGATGGCCGACATGATGGCCATGCGCGGCGATGGCCCCGACTGGGCCAACGACTGCGAGATACTAACCGCCAAGGTGACCGAGACGGAGGCGCCTCCCGACTATCCGCTGGATTGAAGTGATGATCATCACCTGCCCCGTGGCCGGCACACGCGATCTCGGCCAGAAAGTGTTCATCGCACTGTCCAAAGTCGCGGCATTGTCGCGGGCTGGCAACAACCTGCCATCGACATCATCGCGGTCGGTCTTCGACCCCTGAGCCGCGAAAGCTCAAGCACGGCTCGGATAGACGGTTTCGCCTCTTCTGGAGTTCGCCTCTTCTGGAAATGGCAGGCCGCGCTCCAGCTCTTGACTTTGACGCATTTTCGCGCGGAAAGCTGCTTCATCCTCGACCAGCCTGAGCTTGCTGCCGAATGCCCGATCAGCGCAAACCGCCTTTTACTGTCGTCGTCTTCGACATGGCCAAAACCGGCGAGCATGTGGTTTCGGGGTTTGAGACGTTGGATGCGGCTACGTCCTACGCGATTGCTCGGGTTCGCGCCTCGGTGGAAGAGCTGCGCAAGCCTGGCATCGCAGCAGCCGAGCTCCGGCGGCACTGGCATATCCATGGTGAGGATTGCACGGTGCTGAACGCCAATGTGCGCGGCAGCGATCTGCTTGACGATTTCATCGCGACGCCGGGGACACCGGCCGAATGCGACTGGCGGGCGCTGGCGCCACGACTGCGCCGTTTCTACGCCGCTGTGAACGTCTTCAACAACGATGGCAAATCTATCCGGGTCAGCGGCTTTTTCCGCGCGACCTACCGGTTATGGCACGCTGGCCTGCTCGCACGATTTGGCGACGACGCCATCGCCTCCTTCAAAGCCAAAGGCATCACGCCGGCAGTGCCGACGAGAGTCTCGGTCGACCATCACTTCGAGCAGCCCGATCCGCCGCGCCCGCCGCTCAGCGATATCAGGCCGTTGCTGTCGTGGAAGGTCGAGATCGATTTCGGATGCACCGATGTGAGGTTCGGCGCCAAAACCGACGGCGTCTTCGCCTGGCCCGAGGAGCCGACCGGCCGGGCACTCAACGACATGACACATCTGCTGATGGCTGACAGGCTGTCTATGTACGGCACCGGCCCGGAGGGTGCCTATTATAGCGAATTGGTGTGGGTCAAGGTGACGGAGACCGATGCGGCTCCCGACTACCCTCTGAATTGAAACTGGGCCGGTGCCGGCGCATTGTTTTGCATCACGCCGACCTATTCCGCCGCCACGCCCTTCACCTGGAGATAGCTTTCCATCGAGTCGTCCAGCGCCTGCAGCCAGGGCGTATGGTGCAATGGCGCCATGGTGCCGGTCATCAGCGAGCGGTAGGCGTGGTCGCGAAAGCTCATAATGTCTTCCGCCTTGTGGTGCTCCCATTCCATGAAGGTCTGGTTGACCGCCTCGACGTCGAAGCCGGGATAGTCGGTCTGGTCCATCAGTTCCTTGGTGTAGTCGCCCTGGAACCAGATCATCTGCTCGGCGTCTTCCAGCGTCTCTTCGCGTGCCCGCCACTTGGCGCCGTGCTCGGCCATCGCCTGTCCCGACGGCAGCTTGATGCGGCCCATGATGACGTCACGGGCGAACCAGGCCTGGGCGTCGAACATGTTGAAAGTGTAGAACTGGTCCTGCATGCCGATATAGGACAGTTTCGGGTTCTTCTCCCAAACGACGCCCTCATAGAGCCCGTCCGGCCACATGCGGTTGGCGGTCTTCAGCTTCAGCTCTTCCGTGAGGAACGGGAAGGAATGCAGATAGCCGGTGCACAGGATGATGGCGTCGACATCTTTTGTGGTGCCGTCCTTGAAGTGCGCCGTCTTGCCGACGACCTTCTGCAGCAGCGGCACTTCCTTCCAGTTCTCCGGCCATTTGAACCCCATCGGCTTGGAGCGGTAGCTGGAGGTGATCGATCTGGCGCCGTATTTGTAGCATTGCGAGCCGATGTCCTCGGCAGAATAGGAGCGGCCGATGATCAGTATGTCCTTGCCCTTGAACTCCATGGCGTCGCGAAAATCATGGCTGTGCAGGATACGGCCGTTGAAGGTCGAAAAGCCTTCGAAATAGGGAACGTTGGGAACCGAGAAATGCCCGGAAGCGACGACGACATTGTCGAACTCTTCGGAGTAGGTGACGTCGTTGGTGCGGTCATGCGCGGTGACAGTGAATTTCCTGCTCTCGTCCGAGAAGGTGACCATGCGCACCGGGCTGTTGAAGCGCACCCATTTGCGCAGGCCTGATTTCTCGACGCGACCCTTGATGTAATCCCACAAAACGGCGCGCGGCGGGTAGGATCCGATCGGGCGGCCGAAATGCTCCTCGAACGTATAGTCGGCGAATTCCAGGCATTCCTTCGGTCCGTTCGACCAGAGGTAGCGGTACATCGAGCCGTGGACGGGGTCGCCATGCTCGTCGAGGCCGGTGCGCCAGGTGTAGTTCCACAGGCCGCCCCAGTCCGACTGCTTTTCGAAGCAGACGATTTCGGGGATCTCGGCGCCCTTGTCGGCAGCCGACTTGAAGGCCCTGAGCTGGGCCAGACCGGATGGCCCCGCTCCAATGACGGCAACGCGCGTTTTCATGGCAGGCCTCCCGGTGTCATTCGATTTTTGGAATTGCTCTTACGAAACAAATTTCACTCACAGGACAGTAATTGCCTCTTGGATGCTGTCAACAGGCCTTGTGGAGAAACCGCGTTTCGCCCCAGCGGATTTCCGGAAAAACGGATGACGCGTAAATCCTGTTCGGACACCATTCGACTTAAGGGGCTTGCTGCGCGGTTGCGTTTCTGTATCGGCACCGAATATGTTCACCTGGAGTGAAATAATCATGGGGATTCGGAGGCGAGATGGCGAAGACAAGTTCCGATTCCAAGACTGCTTCGACAAGGGCAAAGCCACCGGCAAAGGCCTCCGTGGACGGAAAAACCATCCGCGCGCCGCTGACGCAGAATCCGCACGCCATTCGCGACACGCGCGAAAAAGTGCTGGAGGTGGCGATCGGGCGCGAGGTGCGCGCCTTCCGCAAGAAGCTCGGCATCACCGTCGCCGATCTCGCCGTCGCCACCGATATTTCGCTGGGCATGCTGTCGAAGATCGAGAACGGCATCACCTCGCCGTCGCTGACCACACTGCAGGCGCTGTCGAGGGCGCTCGGCGTTCCCGTCACCGCCTTCTTCCGCCGATTCGAGGAAGAGCGCAGCGCCGTCTTCGTCAAGGCCGGCGAAGGGCTAGATGTCGAACGCCGCGGCACCCGCGCCGGCCATCAATACAATCTGCTCGGCCATATCGGCTCCAACACCAGCGGCGTCGTCGTCGAGCCCTATCTGATTACGCTGACCGAGGATTCGGATGTGTTCCCGACCTTCCAGCATGAGGGCATGGAATTCCTCTATATGCTGGAGGGCGAGGTGGTGTACCGGCACGGCAGCAACCTCTATCCGATGAAGCCGGGCGACAGCCTGTTCTTCGACGCCGACGCGCCGCACGGGCCGGAGCAACTGACGAAACTTCCGATGCGGTATCTGTCGATTATTTGCTATCCGCAGAGCGCGGGGTAGTCGGACCGCCGCAGCCCGCTCACCCGGATTGCCCCGAGGGGAGAGGAGTCTGGCGTCAGCGCTGGCGATCTCTTCTCCGCTCGGGGAGAAGGTGGCCGCGCAGCGGCCGGATGAGGGGGCCTTTAGTCCGGCCCGAACCCCGGTGACGTCGCACTGCCATCATCCAGCTTCGACAGCCATTCCACCAATGTCGGCCGATACCGCGTCAGGCCCTTGTAGGTGGCCAGCTCTTCCGGCAAATCCCGGATCACCCGGTGCAGTCGCCTTGCCCATTTCGGCTGTGTCACCAGTTCGTCCATCTTGATCAGATAGCAGCGGATCGGGAAGACGATGCCGTTCGAGCGCGGCAGGCGCCAGAAGCTTTGCAGTTCGACGCGCAGATGCACCTTGTCGCCGACATTTTCGGGCGTCACCGTCGCGCGGTCCGGGCCCCATTTGTGGTAATTCTCCGGACTGGTGTCGAGGCGCGGGTTGATGGTCATCGTCCAGTTGAGACGCCGCGCCGGCTTGCCCTGCTGGATGTTGGTGAGGAACTTCAGCGCCCTGACGAAAATCCCCTTCTCATGCGCCAGCGGCACCGGCGCGTGCCATTCGAAGAAATTCATGCCGATGTCGAAATCGAGCGACCAGTCGGCCTGAGTGGTGACCATGCCGGCGTCCATCCAAAGATTGCCGTCGCGCTGATCGAGAATGCAGAAATCACCCTGGCTCTGGCGGGTGATGTACTCCATCGGCCCGTAAGGCAGTGTCGAGGTGTCGCCGAAGGTGAAGGTGTCGTCGATGCCGAGCGGCCGGTTGATCCAGCGCCAGCGGTCGCCGTCGCGGGTCAGGGTGAAATGCTCGGGATAGCCAAGTGCCTGTTGCTCCATCAAAAGTTCGAGCAGGTCCCAGCCGGCCAGCGTCATATGCGGCAGCGACTGGCAGCGCAGCGGATCGTCGGCCAGCACCAGTGCACGGTCCTGCATCTCGGCGACATAGTGCTCGTCGACGTCGATCAGGTTTTCCAGAACGCTGCCCTTGGGGCCAACCACATGCGGCTCGATGTTGACCGCATACATGTAGGCGTCTTCGTGGAACGGGAACGGAAACCGCCTGATGTGTTCCGGGCTGTTCCTGAAGGTGAAATCGTCGCGAAACGTTTCCTTGCGAAAGGTGATGCCCAAGCTGGCCTCCTATCTTTCCAGGACCAGCGACTTGCCTTCGAAGCGCGACACGCACGGCATGATCTTGCAGCCGGAACGATGGTCTTCCTCGCTGAGCCAGTGGTCGTTGTGGATGAACTTGCCGTCATACGAGACGACGTTGGTCTCGCACTGGCCGCAGACACCGCCGCGGCAGAGATAGGGCGGATCGACGCCGGCGGCCTCGATCGCTTCGAGCAGGCTCTGCTGCTCGCCGACGCGGATGGTCTTGCCGCTAACGGCAAGTGTGACGTCGAACGGCAGGCCGGGCTGGGGTGCCGCGAAATGCTCGTAGTGCACGGTCTCCGCCGGCCAGCCGAGAGCCGCAGCGCGCTCGCGCACCCAGTTGATCATGCCGGCCGGGCCGCAGACATAGAGATGGGTGCCGAGCGGCTGCGAGGACAAGAGACGGTCGAGTTCGATGCGCTCGTCGCGGTCGTCGTGATAGAGCCGGACGCGACGGCCATAGCGCTCCTGCAGCACATCGGCATAGGTGCCGAGCGAGGCGGTGCGGCAGGTGTAGTGCAGCTCGAAATTGCCGCCGGACCCGGCGAGCTGCGCGGTCTGCGCCATGAACGGCGTGATCCCGATGCCGCCGGCAAGCATCAGATGCTTCTTTGCCCTGAGGTCGAGCGAGAACAGATTGACGGGGTAGCTGACCACCATCTCCAGGCCAGGCTTGACGCTCCGGTGCATGAACAACGAGCCGCCGCGGCCGACATCGTCGCGGCGCACCGAGATGGTGTATTCGCGGGTGTCGAGCGGCGATCCCATCAGCGAATAGGGATTGAGCCTTGTGCGGTCGCCATCGCGCATCTCGACCACGACATGGGCGCCGCCGGAAAAGGTCGGCAAAAGCTCACCGTCACGGCGGCGGAAATGGAAGCGCGTCACCAGTTCGTTGACCGGGACGACGTCGCTGACGACGACATCGAGCTTGGTGGTGCCGGTGCTCATGGGAAGACCTCCTCTATGGGAGGGATCTCCGAGCGATCCTCGGCATTTATGCAGACGCCCTGGAATGCTGCCAGCCGTCGCGAATAATGATCGCGCACCAGAAGCAGCAGGCCGCAATGCGCGCAGGTGGCCGGCTGCGTCGTCACATTTTCGGTGATGCCTTTGCAATGCACGCACTGCATGCGCCGCGCCAATGAGCCGCGATGCTCGGTCTGCATGGAGGTATGATCGATGCCGGCTTCGAGCGCCACCTGCATGGCCTGGCCGATCAGCCCTTCGGTGCCGGCGAGATAGAGGCGCAGGCCCATATGCGCGTTGGCAAGCGTCTGCTTCAGCCGGGGCAGCAGGCTGGCGAAGGTTGGCGCGACATGAAATTGCGCGGACTTCAGTGCCTCAAGAGCGGCAACATGCTTGCCGTCGGCCCCGGGAATGAAGACGATTTCGGCGCCGTCGAAGAAGCCGGGGGGCGCCGTCCTTGCCATATCGACGATCGCCAGCGCGCCTTCCGCATCCGCCACGAAAAGATGATGCTTGCCGGGCTGCGGGGACAGGGTTCCGTAAATGGGCCGGCTGATGATCGTTTTGGCTGCCATTCTCTACTTCGTACCTCGAAACCCCTCGCTGTCGATTGTGCCTCAGCCTTTCGCCGTGCGCTTGGTCTTTTTGGGATCGTCGAAGGGCAGAGGCTGCGCCGTCGCCCTGATCGAACCGCTCTTGTTGCGGATCTCGAGCTTGGTGTCCTTGACCGCGCAGTCGACGTCGAGGCGGGCGATGCCCATCGATTTCTCGACCAGCGGCGAATACATGGCGCAGGTGACCACGCCCACCTTTTTGCCGTCGCGATAGACCGGCGCGCCCTCATCCGCGGGTTGCTTGCCGTCGAGCAGCACGCCGTAGATCTTGAAGCGCTCCTTGCCCTTGAGGCGGTAATGCTCTTCGGCGCCGCGAAAGCCGGTCTTGCCGGGGCTGACGGTGAAGTCGAGGCCGAGCTCCCACAGCGTGTCGCCGGGGCCTTCGTTCTCGAACGGATATTTCTGCGAGTTGTCATAGGGATAAAACAGCAAATAACTTTCGACGCGCAGCATATCGAGCGTGGTGAAGCGGCACGGAATGATGCCGGCGCTCTTGCCCTCGTCGAGGATCCTGTCCCAGATCGTGCCGGCGTCCTGGCCGCGGCAGAATATCTCGTAGCCGCGCTCGCCGGTATAGCCGGTGCGCGAGATCATGACGGGAAAGCCGAACAGCTGCGTCTGCATATGATGGAAATAGTTGAGGTCGCGAATGCCCGGCACATGCTTTGAGAGATAGTCGACCGCGGTCGGTCCCTGCAGCGACAGGTCGTGCAGATTGTCGTCGAAGCGCAGCGATACGTCGCGGCCGACGGAAGCGCGCTGCAATTCCTCATGGCCGGTGCCGGAGCCGTGCACCACCATCCAGGCGTTCGGCCCGGTGCGGTAGAGGATGCAGTCGTCGGTGAATTTTCCGGCCTCGTTCAGCATGCAGGCATAGGCCGACTTGCCGGGATAGATCTTCTCCACGTCGCGCGTCGTTGCCAGGTCGATGAGGTGTGAGGCGTGCGGCCCGGTGATGTGAACCTTCTTCAGGCCCGACACATCCATCAGCCCGGCCCTGGTGCGGATGGCGGTGTATTCCTCGTCGGCGTCCTTGTCGTAGGTCCAGGCGGTGCCCATGCCGCTCCAGTCTTCGAGCTTCGAGCCTAACGCGCGATGGCGATCCGCCAGGGTCGAAAATCTCCAGGATGCCGTCATCCGCAAATCCTCCGTTCGAAAATTCTATTGTGTTCCCGGCTCCCTGCGCGAGGCGGGAGCATTTGGTCGAATATTGATCGCAAACGTCCTGATGCCGCAATACCCGGAAGCAAATAATTTCATTGTCAGGCAAAATTCGCGGCTGGGGACAAACGGTTAACCCAACGTAAAATCGGCTTGACAATTGCTGGATTCGGCCCGAATTTATGAAAAAAATTTCACTCTGTTGAAAGAGGCAGCGGGCGGCCAATTCGGGGTCGGGCGCTGGAAAAGGGGAAACCGATGTCAGACCTGCAGCAGCGCATCGAAACGCTGTACCGTTCCGACCTGCGCGGGTCCGCGCTCCTGATCATCTGCCTTTGGGCGACGATCCTCTTCGTGCTCGTCATGACATGGCCCTACATCCCGGACACCGGGATCAAGATCGTCGTCGCCATCGCTGCCGCCGCCGTGCTGATCTTCAATACGGCCGCCATCCTGGCGATGGTCAATCACTACAAGGAAGACAAGGACTTCATCTACGGTCTCGACATCAAGAACGCCGACGCGGCCCGCAGCCGCAAGTCCTGAAAACAGAACGTCCTGAGGGGTAGAAGACATGTCGCGCTACACGCCGCCGGAACAAGGCAAGGCCGGGCAGATTTTCGATATCGTGGTCGTCGTGGTCGCCATTTTCGTGGCGCTGTGGCTGCCATTGAAACTCGGCCTGGCGGGTGCGGCGAAATCCATCGACGCGCTCGATGCCAAAACCTGGGAAGCGTTGGGACAGAACCCGACCATGGCCTCGATCTGGGAAAAGCTCGGCTATACGCCGGAGACCGCGCACGACATCATCCAGAACCGCTTCCACTACATCATCGACTGGCCGACGCTGATCATCATGGCGGCGGTGCTGATCGGCTATTTCGTCTTCCTGTTCCGCGCCTCCGACCGCGAATATCGCGACGTCATCAACGAAAAGTTCGACGACAAGTAACGCCAGAGATTTTGGGGAAGCACGCTCATGTGGGTCGCACTCTCTTACGCATCGTGGGGCATCTCGGTCGTGCTTGCGCTGTGGATGCTCTACGACTGGTTCAAGATCGACACGACCTATTCCGAGGAGGTGCTGACTTCCTCGCGCGAAGGCGAGCTTGAAGCCGCTTCCGAAAAACACAGGATCTGAGTGGGGATTGAACAATGACGATCACGCTTGAACCGGCAATACACGGCGACAGAGTTTCACTGCTACGCGTGCTCGGCCCCGCCCATGTCTGGGCGCTTGGCGTCGGCATCGTGCTGGTCGGCGAATTCACCGGCTGGAATTTCTCGGCCGACAAGGGCGGCGCACTGGCGGCGCTGATCGTCTGCTGGGTGGTCGGGCTCTTGTACACTTCGGTCGCCATGATCGACTCCGAGGTGACATCGACGGTTGCCGCCGCCGGCGGCCAATACGCGCAGGCTAAGCACATTGTCGGGCCGCTGATGGCCTTCAACGTCGCGCTGTTCCTGGTCTTTGCCTACACCATGCTGGAGGTTTCGGACGCCATCCTGCTCGGCGACACCATCGTCGCCAAGGCCGGCGTCGAAGGGCTCACCCACAACTCCTTCATTGCCGCCACCATCGTCGTGCTGGCATGGCTGAACTATCGCGGCGTGCTGATGACGCTCAACGTCAACTTCGTCATCACGGCGATAGCCTATGTCTCGATCGTTATCCTGTTCTTCTCGGTCAGCCCCTGGACGCAGGGTGCTGTGCTGAAGCTCAACGAACTGGTCACCCCCGGCAATGCGCTGCCCTATGGCTGGATCGGCGTCATCGCGGCCTTCCAGTTCGGCATCTGGTACTATCTCGGCATCGAAGGCACCACGCAGGCCGCCGAGGAAGTGCGCTCGCCGGCGCGTTCGCTGCCTTACGGCACCATGGCCGGCATGATCACGCTTTTGATCGCCGCCGCCATGACCTGGTATGTCTGCGCCTCGCTGATGCCCTGGGAGTACCTCGGTATCACCTATTATCCCTTGTGGGACGCCGGCAAGCTGACCGGCAGCCCGCTGCTGGAAAACCTGTTGTTCGTCGCCACGCTGCTCGCGGCACTGGCGTCGGCCAATGGCTGTATCAACGATGCGGCCCGCGCGTGGTTCTCGCTTGGACGCGACCGCTATCTGCCGACATGGTTCTCGGCCGTGCACCCGAAATACCGCACGCCCTATCGCTCGATCCTGTTCCTGTTGCCGATCGCGCTCGCCTTCGCCTTCATCGCCGACCTCAACCAGGCGATCACCTTCTCAATCCTGTCGGGCGTGCTGCAATACACCTTCATGAGCATAAACATCATGATGTTCCGCAAAAAGTGGCCGCTGGGCACGATCCGCCGCGGCTATACGCACCCGTTCCACCCGATCCCGGCGATCGTGCTGTTTTGCCTCTGCGTGGTGACCTTCTTTGCGATCTTCCTCGGCTACGGCACGCAGCTGATCGCCATGGTCGCCTTCTACTTCCTGATCTCGCTGTGGTTCCACTTCTACCGTTACCGCTATGTGCGCCGCGGCGACCAGTTCACCATGCCGTGGCCGAAGCCGCAGGGCTATTGACAGGAGAGGGCCTGCCGGTCTGGGCGGGCATGGCGTGACGAGGTGTCTGACGTGACGACAGCATTGCTGGCCGGGGCGGTCGCCGTGGCTCTCGTCCTGCACCTCGCCTGGCATACGCGCGCCAGCCGCAAAAAGGCCAAGGCTGATCTTGCAGCCGAGGCAGCCAGCATCCGGACCGTCATCACAGATGCCGTTGATGTCTCCGATGGCACAGCCGGCGTTGTCACCTGGGTCGGCACATGGAACGGACAGCGCGTGCAGCTGCGCACCATCGTCGACACGCTGGCTACGCGAAAGCTGCCGGCGCGATGGTTGAGTGTCACGATCACAGAGCCGGTTGCGGTGCCGGCGACCTTCGACATGATGATGCGGCCGGGCTCGCCGACGACCTTCTCCAATTTCGATCATCTTCAGCATACGCTGCCGAAGGCTCCGGGATTTCCGGCTGAAGCCGCGCTGCGAACCGACCTCAGGGCGGCGCGCTTTCCGCAGAACCTGATCGCCAGCCATCTCGACATCTTTGCCGAAGGCCGCGCCAAGGAACTCTTGATCACCCCGAACGGCGTGCGCATCGTCTGGCTGCTGGCCGAGGCCGAGCGGGCGCGCTACGGCGTGTTCCGGCAGGCCGCATTCGGCGGCGCAAGGCTGGATCCAACGCTGGTCGAGAGACTGCTGACCTCGGCCTCAGTGCTGCGCGATGCCATCAACCGACAGGAAAGGCAGGTCGCATGAGCGCACCCGCACCGACAAACCCGTATCTGGTGCTCGGCGCTGCCATCGTCTTACCGGCCAGCGGCCACGTCATTCTGGGCGTGCCCGTGCGCGGCCTGCAGTTCCTGTTCTTCATGGTGATCCTCGCCTGGGTGACGGCCAAGATCGCGCCGGCCGACGCCAGCTTCGTCGGCCGCCACGCCGGCGGCTTCCTGATCTATGCGCTGTCGATCCTCGACGCCTACAAAATCGCCCGCATCCGCACCGCTACATGGGTTCACAGCGCCCGCGACGGCAGCGATAGTGCACCAAGCGGCATCGAACCGCATACGTAACTACAGGAATATTTTTTCATATGATTGAATTCGCACGACGCATTCGATACATCATCGTCTAGTGGTAACGCCGGGAGGCTGACATGTGTGGAATCGTCGGACTTTTTCTGAAAGACAAGTCGCTTGAGCCGCAGCTCGGCTCGATGCTGTCGCAGATGCTGATATCGCTCAGCGATCGCGGCCCCGACAGCGCCGGCATTGCCATCTATGGCGCGCCTTCCAGAAATGAAGCCAAGATCACCATCCAGTCCGCGAAGCCCGAGCGCGATTTCCGCGGCCTCGACGCCGAACTCGCGAAGGCCATCGGCGCGCCGGTGAGCATAGCGGTGAAGTCGACGCATGCGGTGCTCCGGACCGCGCCCGACAAGGTCGATGCCGCGCGCGAAGCGCTGCAGTCAATCCGCCCCGACGTGCGCATCATGGGCGCCGGCGAAGCGGTGGAAATCTACAAGGAAGTCGGTCTGCCGGAAGCGGTCGTCGACCGTTTCGACGTCCGCTCGATGACCGGCACGCATGGCATCGGCCATACCCGCATGGCGACGGAATCGGCCGTCACCACTATGGGCGCGCATCCGTTCTCGACCGGCGCCGACCAGTGCCTGGTGCACAATGGCTCACTGTCCAATCACAACAATGTGCGGCGTGAGCTGGTGCGGGAGGGCATGAAATTCGAGACCGAGAACGACACCGAGGTCGCCGCCGCCTATCTCTCGTCGCAGATGGCGCATGGCAAGAACCTCGGCGAGGCGCTGGAAGGCACGCTGTCCGACCTCGACGGCTTCTTCACCTTCGTCGTCGGCACCAAGAACGGTTTCGGCGTGGTGCGCGATCCGATCGCCTGCAAGCCCGCCGTCATGGCCGAGACCGATCAGTATGTCGCCTTCGGCTCGGAATATCGCGCGCTGACCAAACTGCCCGGCATAGACAATGCGAGGGTCTGGGAACCGGAACCCGCAACCGTCTATTTCTGGGAGCATTGAGCCTATGCCGGCAACCAAACTTTCAAAGGCGGCGCAAGACCAGGCGTCCCGGGTCTTCGATCTCGACGTGTCGTCGCTGCGCGAGCTCAACCACGCGCTTCACAATCTGACGCCCGGCTCCAACGAAACGGCGTGGGAGGTGCTGCACCCGAAGGGCAGCCATTCGGTTGCCGTCGGCGTCGACCAGCCTGTCAGCATCGATGTGCGCGGCAGCGTCGGCTACTACTGCGCCGGGATGAATGACGGCGCTGCGATTACCGTGCACGGCTCGGCCGGCCCCGGTGTCGGCGAAAACATGATGTCGGGTTCGATCCTCATCAAGGGCGACGCCAGCCAGTATGCCGGCGCCACCGGCAAGGGCGGGCTGCTCGTCATCGAAGGCAATGCCTCGTCGCGCTGCGGAATCTCGATGAAAGGCATCGACATCGTCGTGCACGGCAATATCGGCCACATGTCGGCCTTCATGGCACAGTCCGGCAATCTGGTGGTGCTGGGCGATGCCGGCGACGCACTTGGCGATTCCATCTACGAAGCGCGGCTGTTCGTGCGCGGCAAGGTCGAAAGCCTGGGCGCCGACTGCATCGCCAAGGAGATGCGGCCCGAGCATATCGAACTGCTGCAGGGACTGCTCGACCGCGCCGGCGTCACCGGCGTCAAGCCGTCGGAATTCAAGCGCTACGGCTCGGCGCGCACGCTCTACAATTTCAATATCGACAACGCCGACGCGTATTGAGGCAGCATGACCTACAAGAACCCGCCGACGACGCCGCGCAAATCCGCGACCTTCGACGACTACACGCTTTCCGAAATCCGCCGCGCCGCGGCGACCGGCATCTATGACATCAGGGGCGCCGGGGCCAAGCGCAAGCTGCCGCATTTCGATGACCTGCTGTTCCTCGGCGCGTCGATTTCGCGCTACCCGCTGGAAGGCTATCGCGAACGTTGCGACACCAGCGTCGTGCTCGGCTCGCGTTACGCCAGGAAGCCGATCGAGCTGAAGATCCCGATCACCGTTGCCGGCATGAGCTTCGGTTCGCTGTCCGGCCCGGCCAAGGAAGCGCTCGGCCGTGGCGCGACCCTGTCCGGGACGTCGACCACCACGGGCGACGGCGGCATGACCGAGGAAGAGCGCGGCCATTCCAAGCAACTGGTCTATCAATATCTGCCGTCGCGCTACGGCATGAACCCCAGGGATTTGCGCCGCGCCGACGCCATCGAAGTGGTCGTCGGCCAAGGCGCCAAGCCCGGCGGTGGCGGCATGCTGCTGGGACAAAAGATTTCCGACCGCGTCGCTGAGATGCGTACGCTGCCGAAGGGCATCGACCAGCGCTCGGCCTCGCGCCATCCCGACTGGACCGGGCCGGACGATCTCGAGATCAAGATCCTCGAACTGCGCGAGATCACCGACTGGGAAAAGCCGATCTACGTCAAGGTCGGCGGCGCCCGCCCCTATTATGACACAGCACTTGCGGTGAAGGCCGGCGCCGATGTCGTCGTGGTCGACGGCATGCAGGGCGGCACGGCGGCCACCCAGGAAGTATTCATCGAAAATGTCGGCCAGCCGACGCTTGCCTGCATCAGGCCGGCGGTGCAGGCGCTGCAGGATCTCGGCATGCACCGTAAGGTGCAGCTGATCGTCTCCGGAGGCATTCGCAACGGCGCCGACGTCGCCAAGGCGCTGGCGCTCGGCGTGGACGCGGTGTCGATCGGCACGGCAGCGCTGGTCGCACTCGGCGACAATGATCCGCGCTGGGAAGCGGAGTACAATGCACTCGGCACCACCGCCGGCGCCTATGACGACTGGCACGAGGGCCGCGACCCCGCGGGCATCACCACGCAGGACCCCGAACTGATGAAGCGGGTTGATCCGGTCGCCGCGGGACGGCGGCTGGCGAACTACCTCAAGGTGATGACGCTGGAGGCGCAGACCATTGCGCGTGCCTGCGGCAAGAACAGCCTGCACAATCTCGAGCCCGAGGATCTCGTAGCCCTCACCATCGAAGCCGCCGCCATGGCAGGCGTGCCGCTGGCCGGCACCAACTGGATACCGGGGAAAAACGGCTTCTAACAAAATCACATCAAAATAAGCGAGGAGCTATAATGGGGAACGATCTCGCCGCATTCGCCAAAGAGAACGGCGTCAAATATTTCATGATTTCCTACACCGACCTGTTCGGCGGCCAGCGCGCCAAGCTGGTGCCGGCGCAGGCGATCGCCGACATGCAGAAGGACGGCGCCGGCTTCGCCGGTTTCGCCACTTGGCTCGACCTGACGCCGGCGCATCCTGATATGCTGGCGGTGCCGGATCCGGATTCGGTGATCCAGCTGCCGTGGAAGCCCGATGTCGCCTGGGTCGCCGCCAACTGCATCATGGACGACAAGGAAGTCGAGCAGGCGCCGCGCAACACGCTGCGCCGGCTGATCGCGGAAGCCGCCACTGACGGCATGCATGTCAAGACTGGCGTCGAGGCAGAGTTCTTCCTGATCTCGCCGGACGGCAGCGTCATCTCCGACAAATACGACACGGCTTCAAAACCCTGCTACGACCAGCAAGCGGTGATGCGCCGCTACGATGTCATCGCCGAGATTTGCGACCACATGTTGGCGCTGGGCTGGAGCCCCTACCAGAACGACCATGAGGACGCCAACGGCCAGTTCGAGATGAACTGGGCCTTCGACGATGTGCTCGCCACCGCCGACAAGCACTCCTTCTTCAAGTTCATGGTCAAGTCGGTGGCCGAGAAACACGGCCTGCGCGCGACCTTCATGCCAAAGCCTTTCCAGGGCCTGACCGGCAATGGCTGCCACGCCCATATTTCGGTCTGGGACAAGGCCGGCAAGGTCAACGTCTTTGCCGATAACGCGATGGAACTCGGCCTGTCGGCCAAGGGCAAGAATTTCCTCGGCGGCATCATGAAACATGCCTCGGCGCTGGCCGCCATCACCAACCCGACGGTGAACTCCTACAAACGCATCAACGCGCCGCGCACCATTTCGGGCGCCACCTGGGCGCCGAACACGGTGACCTGGACCGGAAACAACCGCACCCACATGGTGCGCGTGCCCGGCCCCGGCCGCTTCGAGCTGCGGCTGCCGGACGGCGCCGCAAACCCTTATCTGCTGCAGGCCGTCATCATTGCCGCCGGTCTCGACGGTATCCGCTCCAAGGCCGATCCCGGCAAGCGCTACGACATCGACATGTACCAGAACGGCCACACGGTGAAAGGCGCGCCGAAGCTGCCGCTCAATCTGCTCGACGCGCTTCGCGAATACGACAAGGACAAATCGCTCAAGGCGGCGCTGGGTGAGGAATTCTCGTCGGCTTATCTAAAGCTGAAGCACCAGGAATGGAATTCCTATGCTTCGCACTTCACGCAATGGGAGCGCGACCACACGCTGGACATATAATCGTCCTAGCGGTGCGAGCGACCTCGGAATGACCTGATGAAATATTCGCTCTTCTCGCTCGCCCGTGCTGCCCTGTCCGGCCACAAGAACTGGCAGCGCACCTGGCGCGATGCGGCGCCCAAGGACCACTACGATGTGGTGATCATCGGCGGCGGCGGCCATGGGCTCGCCACCGCCTGGTTCCTCGCCAGCGAGTTCGGCATCAGAAACGTCGCCGTGCTGGAAAAGGGCTGGATCGGCTCCGGCAATGCCGGCCGCAACACCACCATCATCCGTTCCAATTACGGCCTGCCCGGCAATACCGGCTTCTACGAGCTTTCGATGAAGCTTTGGGAGCGGATGGAGCAGGACCTCAACTATAACGCGATGGTCAGCCAGCGCGGCGTCCTCAACCTCTATCATTCCGATGCGCAGCGCGACGCTTATGCGCGGCGCGGCAACACCATGCGCATCAATGGCATCGATGCCGAACTGCTCGACCAGGCGGCGCTGAAGAAGATGCTGCCGTTCCTGAATTTCGACCATGCGCGCTTTCCCGTGCAGGGCGGCCTCCTGCAGCGCCGCGGCGGCACCGCGCGGCATGACGCGGTGGTCTGGGGCTATGCCCATGCGGCGAGCGAACTCGGCGTCGACATCATCCAGAACTGCGAGGTCACCGGCTTTGTCCGGGACGGCAACGGCAAGGTGACTGGCGTCGAGACGTCGCGCGGCAAGATCGGCGCCGGCAAGGTCGGCATGGCAGTCGCCGGGTCATCGTCGCGTGTCGCAGCGATGGCGGGCATGCGCCTGCCGATCGAAAGCCATGTGCTGCAAGCTTTCGTCTCGGAGGCGATCAAGCCGCTCATCCCCGGCGTCATGACCTTCGGCGCCGGGCATTTCTATGTCAGCCAGTCGGACAAGGGCGGGCTGGTCTTCGGCGGCGACATCGACGGCTACAATTCCTACGCCCAGCGCGGCAATCTGCCTGTCATGGAGGATGTCTGCGAAGGCGGCATGGCGCTGATCCCGATGATCGGCCGGGTGCGGCTTCTGCGCCAATGGGGCGGCATCATGGACATGTCGATGGATGGCTCGCCGATCATCGACAAGACGCCGGTCGATGGGCTCTACCTCAACGCCGGCTGGTGTTATGGCGGCTTCAAGGCGACGCCGGGGTCGGGCTTGGTCTTTGCCCATCTTCTGGCG
Source organism: Mesorhizobium sp. C089B (assembly GCF_030323125.1). Taxonomy (NCBI): domain Bacteria; kingdom Pseudomonadati; phylum Pseudomonadota; class Alphaproteobacteria; order Hyphomicrobiales; family Phyllobacteriaceae; genus Mesorhizobium; species Mesorhizobium sp. C089B. The sequence continues at coordinate 6,537,050 of NZ_CP100469.1, read as the reverse complement.
CGTGACGAAACGCACAAGGAGGCGGCGCTGTTTCGGCTCGACCGCTTCCAGCGCGGCGCCATGATCGACGAAAAGGGCCAAGGCGCCCAACCGAACCTGCATTGAGGCGGCCGGAACAAGATGCGTATCACCTGTCCTTTCTGCGGCGAACGCGAACTCGGCGAGTTCAGCTATCTCGGCGATGCCAAGCCTGTACGGCCGGCGGCGGATGCCGGCGAAGATGCCGTCTACGACTATGTCTATCTGCGCGACAACATCGCCGGCGTGATGGCAGAGAACTGGTATCACGCCGGTGGCTGCCGGGCCTGGCTGAAGGTCACCCGCAACACGCTGACGCACGAGATCTCGGCGGTGGAACCGGCGGCGGGGGCTGGTGCGAGCCAGGTGGAGACATGAGCTATTCTGTCGAGACCACAGCCGTCGCGAAAAGCGCCAGCCCCCTACCTCCCCCTTGTGGGGAGGTCGGACCGCAGGTCCGGGTGGGGGTCGGTGCCGCACCCCCACCCCGCTGCTGCGCAGCGACCCTCCCCACAAGGGGGAGGGTGAAGAGCGCGACGGTCCCGCCTGGCATTGGATCGATGAGAGGCCGGCCATCGTGAGTTCCAGCCAATCCCATCGTCTCACATCCGGCGGTCTCATCGACCGCTCGGCGCCGCTCAACTTCCGCTTCGATGGCAAGAGCCTCTCCGGCTTCCAGGGCGACACGCTGGCGTCGGCGCTGGTCGCCAATGGCGTCAAGCTGGTCGGCCGCTCGTTCAAATACCATCGTCCGCGCGGCATTCTGACTGCGGGCTCGGAAGAACCCAACGCGCTGGTCGAACTGCGCACCGGCGCACGGCGCGAGGCCAACACCAAGGCCACGACGGCCGAACTCTATGAAGGCCTCGAAGCGGCCAGCCAGAACCGCTGGCCGTCGCTGCGCCACGATGTGATGTCGGTGAACCAGCTGTTCGCACCGATCTTCGTCGCCGGCTTCTACTACAAAACCTTCATGTGGCCGGCAAAATTCTGGGAAATGGTCTACGAGCCGGCGATCCGACGCGCCGCGGGTCTGGGTCGCGCGGCGGTCACCCCCGATCCGGATCACTACGACAAGGCCTGGGCGCATTGCGATGTGGTGATCGCCGGCTCTGGTCCGGCCGGTCTCGCCGCCGCACTCGCTGCAGGCCGCAGCGGTGCGCGCGTCATCCTGTGCGAAGAAGATTTTGCGCCCGGCGGCCGTCTGTTGTCGGATGGCGGCACGATCGACGGTCTGCCGGCCGCGGAGTGGCTGTCGCGCACACTGGCCGAGCTCAGCTCGATGCCGGATGTCCGCATCATGACCCGCACGACCCTGTTCGGCGTCTATGACGGCGGTACCTATGGCGCGATCGAGCGGGTCAACGATCATCTGCCGGTGCCGCCCGAGCATCAGGTGCGCCAGCGCCTGTGGCGCGTCGTGGCCAAGCGCTGCGTCGTCGCCGCCGGCGCGATTGAGCGTCCCATCGTCTTTGCCGGCAATGACACGCCCGGCGTGATGATGGCGTCCGCCATCCGCACCTACGTCACACGTTATGCGGCGACGCCGGCAAAGCGGATCGCGCTGTTCACCAACAATGAGGATGGCTGGCGCACGGTCGAGACGGCACTCGGCGCCGGGCTGCAGATCGCGGCGGTGATCGACGCGCGGCCTGACGTCTCGCCTGCCCATCGTTCTCTCGCTTCCATGAACGGCTTCACCGTGCTGCATGGTTCGGTCAGCGGCGTCGACGGCGGCAAGGACGGCGTAAGAAAAATAGCGGTGTCGCTGACCGGCGGCGCGCGCGCCGAGGTCGAGGCCGACGGGCTTGCCGTTTCCGGCGGCTGGAATCCGGCGGTCGGGCTCACCTCTTACCATCGCGGCCGGCCGAAATGGCGAGACGACATCGCCGCCTTCGTGCCGGACGGCGCGCCGCCCGGTATGGTCGCCGCAGGTGCGGCTAACGGCGACTTCGGGCTAGGCGCCTGCCTGCGCGCAGGTTTCGAGGCCGGCGCCGCAGCGGCGCGGGACGCGGGACGCAATGGCAATCCGGGCTCTGCAGCTGTTGCCGGCGACGAGTCCTTCTCACTGACCCCGCTCTGGCACGTCGCCGGCAAAGGCAAGGCCTTTGTAGACCAGCAGCATGACGTCACCGCGTCCGACATCGAGCTGGCGCAGCGCGAGGGTTTTGAATCGGTCGAGCATCTGAAGCGCTACACCACGCTCGGCATGGCGACCGACCAGGGCAAGACGTCCAATGTCGCCGGCCTCGCCATCATGGCGGCGGTGTCGGGCAAATCCATTCCCGAGACCGGCACGACCATCTATCGCCCGCCGTACGTGCCGGTCGCCATCGGCGCCTTTGCCGGCCACCATCGCGACGAAAATTTCCATGCGACGCGGCTGACGCCGTCGCATCACTGGGCGGCCGAACAAGGCGCGATCTTTGTCGACACCGGCCTGTGGAAGCGCGCGCAATGGTATCCGCGCGCGGGCGAGAAGGACTGGCTGGAATCGGTCACCCGCGAGGTCAAGGCGGTGCGCTCGGGCGTCGGCTTCTGCGATGTCTCGACGCTGGGCAAGATCGATGTGCACGGCCCCGATGCCGGCGCCTTCCTCGACCGCGTCTACATCAACACCTTCTCAAACCTTGCCGTGGGAAAAGCCCGCTACGGGCTGATGCTGCGCGAGGACGGCCTCGTCTATGATGACGGCACGACCTCGCGGCTGGCCGAGGACCATTATTTCCTCACCACGACCACGGCGAAGGCCGGGCTGGTGATGCAGCATCTCGAATTCTGCCGGCAGGTGCTATTCCCCGAACTCGACGTGCAACTGACCTCGGTCTCCGACCAGTGGGCGCAGTTCTCGATTGCCGGGCCAAGGACGCGAGACCTGTTGAAGGAAATCGTCGACCCTGCCGAGGACCTTTCGAACGAAGGTTTTCCCTTCATGGGCGTGCGCGAAGTCGCTTTGCGCGGCGGCATCAAGGCGCGGCTGTTCCGCATCTCCTTCTCCGGCGAGATGGCGTTCGAGATTTCGGTGCCGGCGCGTTACGGTGAAGCGATGGCACGCAATTTGATGCTGGCGGGAAAACCGTTCGGCGTGACGCCGTATGGCACAGAAGCCCTCGGCGTCATGCGCGTTGAAAAGGGCCATGTCGCCGGACCGGAACTGAGCGGCATGACGACCGCCGCCGATCTCGGCCTCGGCAAGATGATGTCGACCAAGAAGGATTTCATCGGTCGCGTCATGGCCGGCCGCGAGGCGCTGGTGGCGCCGGACCGGCAGGTCGTGGTCGGCATCAAGCCGATCGACAAGGCGCGCCGCCTGCGCTCCGGCGCGCACATCATCCCGAAGGGCCAGACGCCCGGGCCTGATAACGACCAAGGCTACGTCACCTCGGTCTGCTTCTCGCCGACGCTCGACCAGTGGATCGGTCTCGGCCTTGTCGAGCGCGGCCGCGAACGCATCGGCGAGATCGTCCACGCGCATGATCCGCTGCGCGGTGAAGACTATGATGTCGAGCTCTGCAATCCCGTCTTCTACGATCCCGATGGAGGGCGCCAGCGTGGCTGATTTTTCCTGGGATGTTCGTAGCCCGCTCGAGCGGGCACTTGTTGTCGGGCCTTACGGCGCGAACGGCAATGTCGGCGTGTTGCTGACCGAAATCCGCAATTTCGACCTGATCCAGGTGATGGCGCGGCGCGGCAAGGCGGGAGATTTGGCCAACGCTGCGAAGGCAAGCTTCGGTGTTGCGGCTCCTGAGACACCCAAGGCGGTGCAGACTTCGGATGCGACGCTGATCTGGTCGGGACCGGACCAGTTCTTCGTGCTGTTGAAGGGCGGCAAGCATGGGACTGAAGCACTCGCCCAGACGTTCGCGTCTTCCGCTTCGCTATCGGACCAGTCGCATGCGCGAGTGCTGATCAGTATCTCCGGTACCAAGGCGCGGGCGATGCTGGGCAAGCTGTCGTCGATCGATCTGCATCCCGATGCATTTCTGGTTGGGGCGGCTGCCGCGACCTCGATGGATCACACCAGCGTCACGCTCTGGCGCGGGAATGACCGGCCGGATGGGCAGGCGGTGTTCAACGTGCTGATGTTTGCGACATTTGCTGAAAGTCTGTGGCACACGATGCTGGATTCGGCGGCGGAGTATGGTGTCGAGATCGGGCATTCCGAGGATTTGGCGTAGCGCTTGTGCGCTTCTTCCTTCTCCCCTTGTGGGAGAAGGAAGATCGGCGCGTTAGTGCCGAGACGGATGAGGGGTGTTCCAGGGTACGCCAACGTCTCACCGCTGGAACACCCCTCATCCGTCGCCTGCGGCGACACCTTCTCCCACAGAGGGAGAAGGGGGAGCCAGCCTTGCCAAACGCAACTGCGCTGCTATTCTTGCAGCTAAAGTAATTTTACACACAGGCAAACTTGTTTCTCGAACCGCAAGGCTGAGATGAGCCAGTCGCCCTACCCTTCAGTGACAGCCGGGCCGCCCCGGCCAAGCCTCATCCTGCGGCCCGGCCAGATCGCGCTGCCGCCGGGCATGGAGCGGTATGCGGCCCCCGGTAACGGCGCGGTGCTGATCGATATCGAGGCCGGCGATACATTTGCCATCCGCAATGTCGAGGGCGGCCAGGCCTGCGAGCTTTTGGCCTGGGACAAGTCAGGCGCCACCGACCCCGCCATCTTCGGCGAAAAGTCCAATAGCAATGCCGCCGGGATCAAGGCGCTATTGGCCGAGGGCGACGATAGCCTCGCTTCCGTGCGCCGCGGACTCGAGCGCCGCCAGGTGCAGCTTGACCAGGCCAAGGCGGTGCGCGTCTTCGGCGGCGCCACGCCGGCAGGCACCGAGCAGGCCTTCACCGTCGCGCGCGATGGCGGCTTGCTGATTGCAGCGCCTAGCGGGCCGATGCTGGTCGACGGCCACGACACGGCAACGCCGCTCACCGTCATGGTGCGCCGCGCCACCGTGCGCCTGAAGACAAAGTCGCAGCTGGCCGATCCGCTTGCCGATCCGGTGCTCGATCTGCGCGTCCATTCGGCGACAGCCGAACCCTATTTCGTCAAGGCGGGCGACTACCTGCAGATCATCGATGTCGACGGCCGCCAGTGCACCGATTTCCAGTGCTTCTCGGCGCGCAAGCTGGACAAGGGGCTGGACCATCCGCTCGACGTAACGACCACGCGCACGCTGATGGGGTCGAGCTACCCGATGCCCGGCCTTCACTCGAAATATTACGACCAGGACATGGAGCCGTTGGTCGAGGTTATCCAGGACACATGCGGCCGGCATGACGCGTTCGCGCTGGCGTGTGCCGCCAAATATTACGACGACATCGGCTATCCCGGCCACACCAACTGCTCGGAGAATTTCAACCGCGCGCTGGCCGACAAGGGTGTCACCCCACGTGCCGGCTGGATGGCGATCAACTTCTTCTTCAACACGGCGATCGACGCCCATGGCGTCATGGTGTCGGATGAGCCGTGGTCGCGCGCCGGCGACTATGTCCTGCTCAGGGCGCTCACCGACATCGTCTGCGTCTCCTCCGCCTGTCCCGACGACACGACACCGGCCAATGGCTGGAACCCGACCGACATCCATGTGCGAACCTATTCCGGCCAACACAAATTCTCGCGAGCGATCGCCAGACGCATGACGCCCGATTCGGAACCGAAAATGACCCGCGAGACCGCCTTCCATTCAAGCTTCGCCAAGCACACCCGCAACTTCGTGGAATACCGGGGTTATTGGCTGGCCAATTCCTTCGCCAAGGAAGGCGCCATCGCCGAATACTGGGCCTGCCGGCAGGATGCCGTGATCATGGACCTGTCGCCGTTGCGCAAGTTCGAGGTCACCGGCCCGGATTCCGAGGCGCTGCTGCAATACACGCTGACCCGCGACGTCAAGAAGCTCGGCGTCGGCCAGGTCGTCTATTCCGCCATGTGCTACGAGCATGGCGGCATGATCGACGACGGCACGCTGCTGCGGCTCGGCAAGGACAATTTCCGTTGGGTCGGCGGCGACGACCTGTCCGGCGAATGGCTGCGCGACACCGCGAAAAAGCTTGGCCTCAACGTGCTGGTGCGTTCCTCCACCGATCAGATGCACAATGTCGCTGTCCAAGGGCCGAAGAGCCGTGACATTTTGCGAGAGGTGGTCTGGACCTCGCCGCTGCAACCGTCGATCGACGAACTCGAATGGTTCCGCTTCGCTGTCGCGCGCATCGGCGGCGGCAATGGCATTCCGGTCGTGGTGTCGCGCACCGGTTATACCGGCGAGCTCGGCTACGAAATCTGGTGCCACCCACGCGACGCCGAAAAAGTGTTCGATGCCATCTGGGAGGCCGGCCAGCCGCACGGGCTGAAGCCGATGGGCCTGCAGGCACTCGACATGGTGCGCATCGAAGCCGGGCTGATCTTCGCCGGTTACGAATTCTCCGACCAGACCGACCCGTTCGAGGCGGGCATTGGCTTCACCGTACCGTTGAAGGCCAAGACCGACGATTTCATCGGCCGCGAGGCTCTGATAAGGCGCAAGGAACATCCGCAGCACAAGCTCGTTGGCCTTGACATCGACAGCAATGTCGCCGTCGGCCATGGGGATTGCGTCCATATCGGCCGCGCCCAGATCGGTGTCGTCACCTCGGGCATGCGCTCGCCGGTGCTGAACAAAAACATCGCTCTGGCGAGGCTTGACGTCACCCACGCGGCAATCGGCACAGAGGTGGAGATCGGCAAGCTCGACGGTCATGCCAAGCGGCTGCCGGCGCGCGTCGTGGCCTTCGCCCACTACGATCCGCAAAAGACCAGGCCGCGATCCTGAGGGTTGCACCCCCGGCCCTTCGCAGGCTCAGGGCGTTCGAAGCTCGAAAGCAATTGGCTTTCCGTCCGCTACCGCGGACCGCTTCTCACCCCACAAGGGGAGAAGGACAAAGCGAGCGTTTCGCAACCGTGATGTGCACGACGCCACAAATCACTTGACGTGAAAGCGCGCCGGATCAATCTTCACTGTTAAGAAAAAAATACGACTGAGTGGAAACACTGGAGTCGTGCGGTCATGTACCGGGGAACAAGCTTCGCGAAGCCGAGGCATCACCGGCCGGGAACACAAAATGGGGAATTCAGACAGATGAGCACGATTACCACTGCCCTGGAGCAGCCCGCTGAAGGCAAGCTGCTCCGCAACATCGACTGGCGCGGCGCCTTCTGGGTGGCGAGCGGCGTTCCTGCCCTTGTCCTGTTTTCGATCGGCGGCATTGCCGGAACGACGGGAACGCTGGCCTTCGGGATCTGGATCGCTTCCATGATCATGGGCTTCCTGCAATCCTTCACCTATGCCGAGATCGCCGGCCTGTTCCCGAACAAGTCGGGCGGCGCCTCGATCTACGGCGCCACCGCCTGGCTGCGTTATTCCAAGTTCATCGCGCCGCTGTCGGTGTGGTGCAACTGGTTCGCCTGGTCGCCGGTGCTGTCGCTGGGCTGCTCGATCGCCGCCGCCTATATTCTCAACGCGCTGGCGCCGGTGCCGCTGTTCACCGAGGCGTCGCCGGACGTCGTCGCCTATATCGCGGCGCATGCCGGAACGGTGCCTGCCGACGCCATCGCCGCGGTGACCGCGGCGGCCACGCCGGCGATCCGCAACTGGACGCTGTTCAGCCACACGCTAGGTCCTGTCTCCTTCACCCTCAATGCCACTTTCTTCATCGGCGCGGTGCTGATGCTGATCATCTTCTCGATCCAGCATCGCGGCATTCTCGGCACCGCCAATGTGCAGAAGTATATCGGCCTCCTGGTCATCATCCCGATGCTGATCGTCGGTGTCGTGCCGATCGTCACCGGCCAGATCAACTGGGCGAACTTTTCGCCGCTGGTGCCGCTGGCGGCGGCTTACGCGCCGGAGCCCGGCTCGTGGAACATTGCCGGCTGGACGCTGGTGCTGGGCGGCATGTTCATCGCCGCATGGTCGACCTATGGTTTTGAGACCGCCGTCTGCTACACATCGGAGTTCAAGAACCCGGGCACCGACACGTTCAAGGCGATTTTCTATTCCGGCCTGCTCTGCATGCTTCTGTTCATCCTGGTGCCCTTCACCTTCCAGGGCGTGCTGGGCCTCAACGGCATGCTGGCGACGCCGATCGTCGACGGCTCGGGTGTCGCCGATGCACTGGCCGGCATGGTCGGGGGTGGCGCATTGATCCACAGCCTCTTGGTGATGCTGATGATCCTGGCGCTGGTGCTGTGCATCATGACGGCAATGGCCGGCTCGTCGCGGACGCTCTACCAGGGCTCGGTCGATGGCTGGCTGCCGCGCTATCTCAGCCACGTCAACGAGCATGGCGCGCCGACGCGCGCCATGTGGACCGATCTCGTCTTCAACCTGATCGTGCTGGCCATCGCCTCGGCCGACGCGACGAGCTTCTTCTTCATCCTCGCCGTGTCGAACTGCGGCTACATCATCTTCAACTTCCTCAACCTCAATGCCGGCTGGATCCACCGCATCGACAACGGCCACATCAACCGGCCTTGGAAGGCGCCGAGCTGGCTGCTCGGCCTCGGCGCCATCTTCGCCTATGTAAACGCCATCTTCATGGGCGCCGGCGCCAAGGTGTGGAACCCGATGGCGCTCTGGGCCGGCCTGATCACAGCCGCCTTGATCATCCCGGTGTTCTGCTACCGGCACTACGTCCAAGACAAGGGCAAGTTCCCCGACCACATGCTGGCCGACCTCGGCATGGCGGGCGCAGACCTCTCGGTCAAAAAGGCAGGCATGCTGCCCTACCTGACGCTGGTCGCCGGCGTGGTGGTGATGCTGCTCGCCAACTGGTACTTCGTCATCTGAAAGTGATGGCTTGAAAAGAATGGGCGCGCTTCGGCGCGCCTGTTTCTTTTTATGGCAGGACGTCAGCCGGCCTTGCGAATGGCCCCTTCGGAGCCTTCGAAGAACCGGTTCGGCGGCCGCTTCAGGCCGAGATTCTCGCGCAAGGTGGTGCCCTCATACTCGCGCCGGAAGAGCTTTCGCCGCTGCAGCTCGGGCACCACCTTCTCGGCGAAGTCGTCGAGCCCGGCTGGCAGATAGGGGAACATGACGTTGAAGCCGTCTGACCCTTCGGCAAACAGCCATTCCTCCATCGAATCGGCGATGGTTTTCGGCGTGCCGACGAAAGCAAGGCCGGAATAGCCGCCGAGCCGCTGCGCCAGCTGGCGGACGGTCAAAGTCTCTCGGCGCGCCAGCTCGATGACGCGCTCACGGCCGCTCTTGGAGGCATTGGTCTCGGGGATTTCGGGCAAGGGCGCGTCGGGATCGAAGCCGGATGCGTCGTGCCCCAGCGCGATCGACAGCGAGGCAATGCCGCTCTCGTAATAGACCAGGCTGTCGAGCTTGGCGCGTTTGGCCTGTGCTTCCTCGACGCTGTCGCCGACGATGACGAAGGCGCCGGGCAGGATCTTGATGTCGTCGCGCGAACGGCCGAGCTTCTCGGCCCGGCTTTTGACATCGGCAAAGAAGCGCTGCCCGGACGCCAGATCGGAATGGGCGGCGAAGATCACCTCCGCCGTTTCGGCTGCCAGCTGCCGCCCGGCCTCAGATGCGCCGGCCTGGACGATGACCGGCCAGCCCTGCACCGGCCGCGCAATGTTGAGCGGGCCGCGCACCGAGAGATGCTCGCCCTTATGGTCGAGCACATGCAGCTTCGCGGGATCGAAATAGAGCCCGCTCTCGGCGTCGCGGATGAAGGCGTCGTCGGCAAAGCTGTCCCAGAGGCCGGTCACCACATCGTAGAATTCCCGCGCATTGTGATAGCGCTCGTCGTGCTCGACATGCTCGTCGAGGCCGAAGTTCAGCGCGGCGTCGGGATTGGATGTGGTGACGATGTTCCAGCCGGCGCGGCCGCCGCTGATATGGTCGAGCGAGGCGAAGCGACGGGCAATGTGATAGGGCGCGTCGAAGGTCGTCGATGCGGTGGCGACAAGGCCGATATGATCAGTGACGGCGGCGAGCGCCGACAGCAGCGTGAACGGCTCGAACGAGGTCACCGTGTGGCTGCGCCGTAGCGCCTCGATCGGCATGTTGAGAACGGCCAGATGGTCGGCCATGAAGAAGGCGTCGAACTTCGCCCCCTCAAGCGTCTGCGCGAAGCGCTTCAGATGGGCGAAGTTGAAGTTGGCATCGGGATATGAGCCGGGATAGCGCCAGGCCCCGGTGTGAAGACTGACCGGACGCATGAAGGCGCCGAGCCGCAATTGCTTATTGTCTACCATGGGATGATCACCTGATGCGAATGAGCGTTGCCGCTCCGATATGTAAGCAGGATCGGACGGCTTTGTTGTCCTGGAAAGGAATTCTGTTTTGCAAAACCGGCGCCGCGAAGCATTTTCATACAGGTGGCCGTTCAACCTATTTTGATGAACCCGCCTGGTGTTGAGATACTTGCCTGGGTGCTCGGTGCCACCGGCAAGGAGAAAGCCAGAACGCCGCACGTCAAGCGTACGGCGTTCCAGCATTTTCCAAGGAAGATCCTGTGCGCCGGCAGCGCCTACTCGGCGGCCAGCGCCAGTGGCGGCCTGTCATTGTCCTGCACCGCCTCATCAGCCGGCTTCCTGCCTTTCTTCGGCTCGCGGCCGAAGAACAGCGCGTAGCCTGCCGGCAGCACCAGGATGGTGAGTACGGTGGCGACGAGGATGCCGCCCATCATGGCGTAGGCGAGCGGTCCCCAGAACACCGCACGCGAGATTGGGATCAGCGCCAGCACCGCCGTCATCGCCGTCAGCACGATTGGCCGGAAACGGCGCACGGCCGAGCCGATGATGGCCTCCGATCGGTCCATCCCCCTGGCGATGTCCTGATCGATCTGGTCGACCAGGATGATCGAGTTGCGCATGATGATGCCGAGCAGCGCGATGACACCGAGGATGGCGACGAAGCCGAACGGCGCCCCGCTGATCAACAGAGCCGCCGCCGCACCGATGATGCCGAGCGGACCGGTGGCCAGCACGAGCATCGCCTTACCGAAATGCTGCAGCTGGATCATCAGGAGCACGACGATGACGGCCAGCATGATCGGCGCCTTGGCGGCAATCGAGGCCTGGCTTTCGGCGGAATCTTCCGCACCGCCCTGGATCTCGATCTTGTAGCCGGGCGCCAGGCCGGCGCGCATGCCCTGCATGTCATTGTAGAGCTTGGTGACGACGTCGTTCGACTGCACGCCATCCGGCAGCGTGGCGCGCACCGAGATGGTCGGCAGGCGATCGCGCCGCCATTCGACGCCCTGCTCGAGCACCGGCACCACCTTGGCCACCTGCGACAGCGGCACGAAGCCGCCGAAATCGGTCGGGATATAGACCGAGTCGACCGAGGACAGCAGGCTGCGGCTGGCGTCCGGTTCGCGGGCGACGATGGAAACCGTCTCCTCGCCATCACGGAAGTCATCGAGCGGCGCGCCGGACATCGCTGCCTGCAGCATCTGGCGGATGCGCTGCGAGGTGACGCCAAGCGCACGGGCGCGGTCCTGGTCGATGACCAGCTTCATCGCCGGTACCGGCTCCAGCCAGTCGTCATGGAGGGCGCCGAGCAGCGGATTTTCGGCGAATTTCGCCTTCACCTGGTCGGCGATGCGGCGCACCTCCTGGCGGTCCGGACCCATGATGCGCATCTGCACCGGCCAGCCGGTCGGCGGGCCGAGGAACAGACGGTCGACCTTGGAGCGGATCGAAGGGAAATCCTGCGCCAGGACTGAGCGCAGCTTGAGGATCAGCCGCTCACGCGCCGGCTCGTCATTGGCCATCACCAGAAGCTGCGCATAGTTCGGATTGCGCAATTGCTGGTCGAGCGGCAGGAAGAAGCGCGGCGCGCCTTCGCCGATATAGGTGGCGATGAAGCGCTTGTCCTTGTTGTCCATCATCCGGGCTTCCAGCGCCTTGGCCTGCGTCTCGACTTCCTTGATCGAGGTTCCCTCAGGCAACCAGAGATCGACGAGGATTTCCGGCCGCGAGGATTGCGGGAAGAAGTTTTGTGGGATGAACTGGAACGCCCACAGGCTGGTGGCGAAGGTGACCAGCGTCATCACCAGAACGATGATGCGGTGGCGCACCGCCCAGCCGACCGTGGCGCGCAGCCGCCGGTAGAAGCCGGTGTCGAAGGCGTCATGATGGTTGCCGGCATGCTTGCGCTGCTTGAGGATCATGTAGCCCAGCCACGGCGTGAAATAGACGGCGACGAACCACGACACGACGAGCGCGATGCCGACGACATAGAACAGCGTGCGCACATATTCGCCTGCGGTCGAGGCGGCGAAGCCAACCGGGATGAAGCCGGCGATAGTGATCAGCGTGCCGCTCAGCATCGGGAAGGCGGTCGAGGAATAGGCGAAGCTCGCCGCCTCGATCTTGACCAGCCCCTCCTCCAGCTTGCGCTCCATCATCTCGACGACGATCATGGCGTCGTCGACCAACAGCCCGAGCGCGATGATCAGGGCGCCGAGCGAAATGCGCTGCAGATCGATGCCGAGCTCGTACATGATGGCGAAGGTGGCGGCCAGCACCAGCGGAATGGCAATGGCGATGACCAGGCCGGAACGCCAGCCGATCGACAGCAGCGAGACAGCAAGCACGATCAGCAGCGCCTCGCCGAGCGCCTCCATGAACTCGTTGACGGCGTCCTTGACAACCTCGGGCTGGTTGGAGATCTGGTCAACCGCAACGCCGTAGGGCAGCGCTTCCTCAAAGCGCTTGTAGGTCGCCTCGACATCCGTGCCGACGTCCCTGACGTTAAAACCCTTGGCCATGACGACGCCGACCTGGACGCTTTCGTGGCCGTTGAAGCGGTACTTGCGCTGATAGGGATCTTCGAGACCGGAACTCACGGTGGCGATGTCGCCAAGACGTGTCACCTGACCACCGGCGCGCAGGCGCAATTCCCTGATGTCGGCAGCCCTGGTGACATCGCCCTCGACCGAGATGCGCACCGAGCGCAGGCCGGTGTCGACGGAGCCCGCCGGATCGACATTGTTCTGGCCCTTGATGGCGTTCTGCAGGTCGGTCAGCGTCAGGCCGCGTTCGGCCAGGGCCTTGGACGAGACGTCGATATAAAGCTTCTCCGGCTGGTCGCCGATGATGACGGCCTTCTCGACGCCCGGCGTCGTCAGCAGCATGTCGCGAGCCTGGGTGGCGAAGTTCTTCAGCTCCGGATAGCTGTAGCCGTCGCCGCCGATCGAGTGCAGGGTGATGAAGGTGTCGCCGAACTCGTCGTTGAAATAGGGCCCGAGCAGGCCTTGCGGCAGGTCGCCGGAGATGTCGCCAACCTTCTTGCGCACCTGGTAGAAGGCGTCCTTCACCTCCTCTGCATTGGTGTCGCCCTTGATCTGGACGGTGATGATGGCGCTGCCGGCGCGGGTGTAGGAACGGACGAAGTCGAGGTGCGGCGTTTCCTGCAGCTTGCGCTCGATCTTGTTGACGACCTGGTCTTCCATCTCCTGGATCGAGGAGCCCGGCCAGATCGCCTGGACGACCATGACGCGGAAAGTGAAATCGGGGTCTTCCTTCTGGCCCATGCGCATTAGGCCGAGCGCGCCGGCAATGATGATCAGACCGAACAGGAAGCGCGCGATCGAGGGATGGCCGATGGCCCAGCGCGAAAGATTGAAAGGCTGCTTTTCAGTGCTGTCGGTGGTGGTCATCGGCGTCAGTCCAATTCGTTGATCGTGCGCGCATACGCTTTGCATGCAGCTAGGATATTCCGATGCTGGCTTCCGGGCGGCGAGGCTTTCCGAGCGGAGAGACACTCATCGCGGTGGGACGCGCGGATCGATGCGGGGGAACTCGATCTTGGCGTCTCGACCATCGGGCGCTCGCCGCCCGGAAACCCTGAATTCGCTTGCCCAGCCCTTTCGCCGAAGCGACGATCAAGCCGGCTTCATGCCTGCGGTCAGCGCAGGGCCTTTGCGGCATCGCCTTCCGCAGAGGCGGCCTGGACCGCATCGCCGGTCAGCTTGACCTTGAGATTCTCGGTCATGAACTGGGTGCCGGCGGCAACGACGACATCCCCCGGCTTGAGCCCGTCGGCGACGCTGACGCCGTCGGCGGTGAACTCCGCAACCTTGACCAGGCGCTCGTGCACCGTCTCGCCGGCGCGGTCGACGGTCCAGACAATCTTGCGACCATCCTTTTCCGCAAGCGCGCTGAGCGGGATCGACACCATCTCCTGCTTCTTGGCCACCGAGGCCTCGATGTTGGCGGTCATGCCGAGCAGCACGCGCGGGTCGTCGGGCAGCGAGACGCGGACGGCAAAGGTGCGCGACTGCTGGTCGGCGCTGCCGGCGACTTCACGCACTTTGCCGGAGAGCGCCAGCGCGTCATCGGACCAGAAGCTGGCCTTGACGTCCTTTCCCGGCTTGAAGGCGGCGATGTCCATTTCGGGAACCGCGATCAGCACTTCCTTTTCGCCGTCGACGGCAACGGTCATCACAGGCGTTCCGGCGCCGACCACCTGGCCGACATCGGCCGAGACCGCCGTGACGATGCCGTTCTCGCTCGCCTTGAGATCGGTGTAGACGACCTGGTTCTGCGCCTGGGCAAGGGTAGAGCGGGCGGCATCGCGCGTCGCTACCGCCTGGTTGTAGCTCAGCGTCGCCTGTTCGAGCTGCGATTTGGAGGTGAAGTTCTTGGCAAAAAGCTGTTCGGCGCGCTTGCGGGACAGATCGACCGTCTCGACCTGCCGCTCGGCGGCGTCGAGGCTGGCCTTGGCGCTCTTGACCGACAACTCATAGTCCGTGGGATCGATACGGGCTAGCACATCGCCTGTCGTCACATGCTGGCCGATGTCGACCAGACGCTCAGTGACCTTGCCCGAGATGCGAAAGCCGAGGTTCATTTCGGTACGGGCTCGCACCGAGCCGGAATAGGTGAGTTCGCGACTCTTTTCGGCCTGGCCGATCTCGACCACCTTGACCGGACGGATGATGTCCTGGACCTCGGTCTTCTCCTGGCTGCAGGCGGCGAGCCCGAGCGTGGCGACGATCAGGCCGGCGACCGGCAGCTTGCGGATGATGGAACTGGACAAAGACACTTTCGTACTCCCGACTGGAGATGAACGGTCGACGCCGGCGCCCGGCGGGCGGCGGCTATTACTTCAGAGCCTTGATCGCGTAATCGATGAGATCGTCGGGCATCGCCCGATTGGTCTTGGCAAGGCACTGCGCCACCATTTGCGGGTGGCACAGAATGACGGTGGCGGCGCCGAAGCAGCGCGATGCGATGACCGGATCCTGGTCGGCAAACTCGCCGGCCTCGATGCCCTCGCGGATGACCTCGGCAAACAGGTCGTGAATGCTGTCGATATGCTTGTCGATGACGCCCCAGTCGCGCTCGAGCGCGACGATGACCATTTCGTGGACCTTCTGGTCGTCGAGCATGACTTCCAGCGTCATCTTGTACTGCGCATGCACGTAGCGGCGCAGCCGCTCCTCGGCGCTGATCGGCAACCGGGAAATCTCGTAGGCCATGTTGTAGCTGGCGAGGAGCATGCGGCCGCAGACGGCCTGGTGGATTTCGACCTTGGAGGCGAAGAAACGGTAGATGTTGGCCGGCGACATGCCGAGTTCGCGGGCGATGTCGGCGACATTGGTCTTGCCGTAACCATAGTGCCGGAACAGGCGTTCGGCACAGTCGAGAATGCGGGTGACATTCTCCTGGCGGGTGGAGTCGGCCATTATGCTGGCGGCTTCGGACATGGCTCTCTGTCGATTTATGAGTGACGAATTTAAACTTTCGTCAGTCGTAAATCGAAAAGAGGGAAGTGTCAATGCGAATTCGACGTACGCGTATAATTTGGTGACAGATGGTGACAGAGGGTGTGCGCGAACTCGACCTTGCGTGCCGTTGCGCTCTGGAACTAAGATCCCTTCGCCATTTCCCGCAGCTGAAACTTCTGGATCTTCCCCGTCGATGTCTTCGGGATCTCGGCAAAAATCACCGCCTTCGGCACCTTGAAGCGGGCGAGCAGCGCGCGGCAGTGTTCGATGATCTCGGCCTCGCTTGCCACCTTGCCGGGCTTCAGCTCGACATAGGCGACCGGCACCTCGCCCCATTTGTCGTCTGCCTTGGCGACGACGCCGCAGGACGCCACGGACGGGTGTTTGTAGAGGGCCTCCTCGACCTCGATCGATGAAATGTTCTCGCCGCCGGAGATGATGATGTCCTTGGAGCGGTCCTTGAGCTGGATGTAGCCGTCGGGATGCATGACGCCGAGGTCGCCGGAGTGGAACCAGCCGCCGGCAAAGGCCTCTTCGGTCGCCTTCCTGTTCTTCAGATAGCCCTTCATGACGATGTTGCCGCGAAACATGACCTCACCGATCGTCTCGCCGTCGGCCGGCGTCTTCTGCATCGTCTCCGGGTCCATCACGGTCAGGCCTTCGAGTGCGGCATAGCGCACGCCCTGCCTTGCCTTCTTCTGCGCCTTCGATCCCTTGTCTAGATCGTCCCAGGCGCCGTGCCATTCGTTGACGACCGCCGGGCCATAGGTCTCGGTCAGCCCGTAGAGATGGGTGACGGCAAAGCCGGCATCGGCCATGCCCGACAGCACCGCTTCCGGCGGAGGTGCTGCCGCCGTATTGAAGGTCACCGTCTGGGGGAACGTCCGCTTGTCCTCGTCCCTGGCGTTGATCAGCACCGACATGACGACCGGCGCACCGCACAGATGCGTCACGCCGTGGTCGGCGATGGCATCATAGATCGGCTTCGGCCGCACCCAGCGCAGGCAGACATGGGTGCCGGCCTGGACGGCCATTGTCCATGGGAAGCACCAACCATTGCAGTGGAACATCGGCAGCGTCCACAGATAGACGGCGTGCTTGGCCATGCCGGCATGGATGGTGTTGGTGTAAGCCATCAGGGCAGCGCCGCGATGGTGGTAGACGACGCCCTTCGGATTGCCTGTCGTGCCGGAGGTGTAGTTGAGCGAGATGGCGTCCCATTCGTCGTCGGGCATCGACCAGGCGTAGCCCTGGTCACCGCCGGCGACGAACGCCTCATAGTCGATCGCGCCGATGCGCTCGCCCTTGGGATAGGGTGCATCGGCGGCATAGTCGGGATCGTCATAGTCGATGACCAGCGGCTTCACCTTGGCCAGTGCCAGTGCCTGTTTGACGACAGCGGAAAATTCGCGGTCGACGATGAGCACCTTGGTCTCGGCATGGTCGAGCTGGAACGCGATGACGGCGGCATCGAGCCTTGTGTTGAGCGAATGCAGCACCGCTTTGGCCATCGGCACGCCGAAATGCGCCTCCAGCATGGGGGGCGTGTTGGACAGCATGACGGTCACCGTATCACCCTTGCCGATGCCGCGCTTCGACAGCGCCGAGGCCAGCTTCAGCGAGCGCCGCCAGAAGGTGCGATAGGTGATGCGCTGGCTGCCATGGATGATGGCGACATGATCGGGATAGGTGCTTGCCGCCCGCTCCAGATAAGTGAGCGGCGTCAGCGGCTGATGGTTGGCGGCGTTCTTGCCGAGATCCTGCTCGTAGGGACTGCCCATCCCGTGCTCCCCGAATTTTCATTGTTGAGAACTTCTAACCACAGGTTCCCGCCACGTCACCATCGGCGATTCCCGACCGGGCACATTTGGCGCAATGATCGTCCAGATTCGATGGGCAAAGAGGTATCGTGTACCCACGCCAGTTTGACTTTTGTCGAGAGCCGTGAATAATGTCAGCCGAGGAGACGGCATGGCGATCCGACCGGCAGAACAGCTTATCCACAAGGCCGCATGGCTCTATTATGCCCATGGTCTGCGCCAGGACCAGGTCGCCAGCCAGCTTAACATTTCCCGCGCCTCGGTCGCCATGTATTTGCGCAAGGCGCGCGAGACCGGCATCGTCAACATCTCGACCTCGACGCAGCTGTTCACCGACGACGTGCTTGCGCGCCAGCTCGAGGACGCGCTCAAGCTTGATGCGGTGTGGATCGCGCCGGAGAATGCCTATGTCGTCGACCCTTCGACGGACGTTGCGGTGCTGGCGGCGGGCGTCTTTCTCGAACTGGTCAAGAAGGGCGACCGGATCGGCGTCGCCTGGGGCCGCACCGTCTACACCATCGCCGACGTCATGTCCTATGCCGACCTGCAGGACGTCACCGTTGTGCAGCTCTGCGGCAATCTCGGCGCGCCCTACTCCTACCGTCCCGACCAGTGCACGATGGAGATCGCCCGGCGGCTCAACGCCAAGGGCCTCAATTTCTACGCGCCGCTGGTGCTGACGACGGAATTGCTGGCGCATGGGCTGCGCGCCGAACCGGTGATCCGCGAACAACTGGCCGATATTGCCAACTGCGATCTGGCGCTCTATTCGGTCGGCACCGTCGATGGCGACAGCCATGTCGTCAAATGCGGCGCGCTCAGCCCCGGCGAGATGGGGCTGTTGCGCGAAGCGGGCGCCGCCGGCGTCGTTGCCGGCCAGATCATCGATGCCACCGGCAAGGCGCTCGACTGCAGCTACAACCGCCGCGTCATCTCGGCCTCGCTGTCGTCACTGCGCCAGATCGAAAAGCGGCTGATGGTGGTGCAGGAAGACAGCAAGTTCGAACCGCTGCTCGCCGCGCTCGCCGGCGGACTCTGCACGCATCTCGTCGTCGGCGCCGGCATGGCGCGGCGGCTGCTCGACCATGCCGGAGCCAGTGCGGGGGCAAAAAAGGCTTCCTGACCAACGAAATCCCAGCAGCAGGCGCATTGTCATCAAGGCGTCGCGGCACTCCTGTTCACAGCAACATCAAAGACAGCAAAGCGGACATAGCGACATGAAGAACCTTTGGAATGACGGCGACGCGGAAAGACTGGTTGCCGACTATGCGAAAAAGGGCGTTGCCCGCGACCTCGCGCTGCGCGTCTACACGACCCGGCTGCTCGGCGGCGAGCCGCGGCTGGTGCTGCATGGCGGCGGCAACACCTCCTGCAAGACCAAGGCCACCGATCTCGTCGGCGACGAATGGGATGTGCTGTGCGTCAAGGGCAGCGGCTGGGACATGGGTGTGATCGAGCCGCAAGGCCTGCCGGCGGTCAAGCTCGGCGCGCTGCTGAAGGCGCGTGCGCTGGCCAGCCTCGCCGACGAGGACATGGTGGCGCTGCAGCGGGCGAACCTCATCGACCCCGCCTCCCCCAATCCATCGGTCGAGACGCTGCTGCACGCCTTCCTGCCGCATAAATTCGTCGACCACACGCATTCGACCGCGATCCTCGCCATCGTCGACCAGGCGGACAGCAAGCCGCTGATCAAGACCGTGTTCGGCGACAAGATGGGGTACGTGCCCTACATCAAGCCGGGCTTCGACCTCGCCAAGGTGGCCGCCGATGTCTACGACGCCGACCCCAGCGTCGAAGGCCTGATCCTCGACAAGCATGGCATCTTCACCTTCGGCGACGCTGCGAAGCAGGCCTATGACCGCATGATCCATTATGTGAACGTGGCCGAAGACTATGTGGCGAAGAACGGCAAGCCGAAGGCAGCGAAAGCCGCACTGCCGGCCAAGCTCGCAACGCCGGCAGCGATCGCGCCGATGCTGCGTGGCGCGGTGGCGGTGGCGCGTGGCGAAGGCCGCTTCGACCGCATGATCAGCGATTTCCGCACTTCGGACGCCATCGTCGATTTCATCAACTCAGCCGGCATTGCAGACTATGCCGGACGCGGCGTGTCGACGCCCGACCTGTCGATCCGCATCAAGACCGGACCGATGGCGGTTCCGGCGCCAGACGCCGACAAGATTGGCGACTACAAGGCCGTCATCAAGAGCCATGTCGACGCCTTCGCCAACGACTATCGCGCCTATTTCGAAACCAACGATGCGCTGGACGACGTCCAGCGCACCATGCTCGACCCGATGCCGCGGCTGACGCTGGTGCCGGGCCTCGGCATGTTCGGCCATGGCCGCACGCTGAAGGATGCGAAGATCGCATCTGATGTCGGCGAGATGTGGATCGAGGCGGTGCGCGGCGCCGAGGCCGTCGGCAGCTTCCATCCTCTATCGAAGGCCGACCTCTTCCCGCTGGAGTACTGGTCGCTTGAGCAGGCCAAGCTCGCCTCCAACAAGCCGAAGCCGCTGACCGGCCAGGTGGTGCTGATCACTGGCGGCGCCGGCGCGATCGGTGCTGCGACGGCAAAACTGTTCGCCGCCAATGGCGCGCATGCCGTCGTCGTCGATCTCGATGCGGCCAGGGCGGCCGAGGCGGCAAAGGCAGCCGGCAACAATTCGATCGGCGTCGGCGCCGACATCACCAACCCGGCCGAGCTGCGCGCCGCCTTCGACAAAGCTGTCGCTGTCTATGGCGGCGTCGACATTCTGGTCTCCAACGCCGGTGCCGCCTGGGAAGGCCGCATCGGCGAGCTCGACGATGCCCTGCTGCGCAAGAGTTTCGAGCTCAACTTCTTCGCCCACCAGTCGGCGGCGCAGAACGCGGTGCGCATCATGCTGGAACAGGGCACCGGCGGTGTGTTGTTGTTCAACACCTCCAAGCAGGCGGTCAACCCGGGTCCGAAATTCGGCGCCTATGGTGTGCCGAAGGCGGCGACGCTATTCCTGTCCCGGCAATATGCGCTCGACTACGGCGCGCACGGCATCCGCTCCAATGCGGTCAACGCCGACCGCATCCGCTCCGGCCTGTTGACCGACGCCATGATCGCCAGCCGTTCCGGCGCGCGCGGCGTGTCGGAGAAGGAATACATGTCGGGCAATCTGCTCGGACAGGAGGTGACGGCAGAAGACGTGGCGCAGGCCTTCCTGCACCAAGCATTGGCCGAACGCACCACCGCCGATGTGACGACGGTCGACGGTGGCAACATCGCCGCAGCGCTGCGCTAGACATAGACCTGGAGCGGTTCATCGTTCACCAAAACGACGAACCGCTCTCCCACCTGAAGGACTCCAGGCGGAGAACTGCTTTTGCAGGTCGTGCTGAAAAACTGCTCGAACTGGTCAAAATCCACTCCAATCCTTGGCCTATTGCTCGACCACTTTAGGGCGCGCCTTGTGTTTCGCATGCGAGCTCCGACCCTGATCCTTGGTGGAGTTGTCGATGGCTGCGAAGAGACTTCGTGTCGGCGTGCTGTTCGGCGGGCGCTCCGCCGAGCATGAGGTTTCGCTGCTTTCGGCAACCATGTCATGCGTACTCTGGATCGGCGAAATACGACTCCGTTCCCACCTTCGTCACCCGCGAAGGCCAATGGCTGCTGAGCGATTTCAAGGACGGCGCGCTGGCGACACCGTCTGATGGGACGCAGCTTTGCCTGCCGCCGGGCGGGCATGGCGGATGCTGGCGATCCCGCCAAGGGCGCCGCATGACCTGCCTGCCATCGAATATGGTGTTCCGGTGCTGCACGCCTGCATGGCGAGGACGGCGCGGTGGCTGGTGCGCGTAGGGCGGTCATGATGCAGGGGCAGATTCCTAACAGATATTGTTAGATCTTGTTGGCTGCATTATAATGTGGGTATGAAAAACGAACCTATGCGCACCCTCACCATATCCCTTACCGCGCAGCAGATAGCTCGCCTGCAAAGCGCTATCGAAGGTGGCGGTTATGCTTCCAACAGCGAGATTGTCCGCGACGCCCTGCGCTTATGGGAGCAGCGCGAGGAATTGCGCACGCTCGAACTCCAGCACTTGAAGCGGGCCTATGCCGACGGGATGGGCAGCGGCAAGCCAGTGGCTGTCGACCCCACCGAGTTCATCGGCAGCCTGAAGGCAGAACGCCGCGCCCGTGGCTAGCTATAGGCTCACACCGCGCGCTTCGCAGGATTTGCGAGACATCTGGCACACCATCGCCGCCGACAATGAAAAGGCAGCAGACAGACTGTTGATGCGAATTTTCGAAAGACTGGAGCTGGCGGCGCAGCACCCCAAGATGGGCAGCGCACGGCCCGAGTTAAGCGCAACGGCCCGCGTGCTCGTCGAAGGCCGCTATATCATCATCTACGAGCCGCAGCCCGATGGTGTTATCGCTGTGGCGATTGTCCACGGGATGCGCGATCCAGACCCTTGGTTGTAGGCCGGCAGGCTTACGATCAATATGAAAAGAGCGGCCCATGCCGCCCTTCGCATCTATCAGATGTCCGATCCTACTTCGCGTTCGGGTTCGGCATCCAGGCCGGCATCGCGACATCGGCATGGGCGAATTGCGGCAGCTTGGCCGACAGGTCCTCCATGTTCTTGATGTCCTTGTCGATCAGGTCCTTCTGGGTGATCAGCGTCGGCGGCACGATGACGTTGTGGCCGGGATCTTCACCGGCGAGCAGCTGCGCCAGCGCGCGCACCGAGACCTGGCCGACGACGGCAGGGTTGGTGGCGGCGGTGGCGGCCCAGGCGCTGTCGGTCTCGCGCATGGCCGCGATGTCCGAGGTAGAGATGTCGGCGGAGTAGATCTTGATCTTCTTGTTCAGCCCCGCCTCGTCGACGGCGATCTTCACACCCTTGGCGAACTCGTCATAGGGCGCGAACATCACATTGATGTCGGGATGCGCCTGCAGCACCGAGCGCGCCTGGTTGGCGACCGAGTTGGCGATCGGGTTGTCGAGCGTGCCGAACATCGCGACTTCCTTGATGCCGGCATGTTTCTTCTTCACGTCGACCCAGGTCTCGTTGCGGCGGTCGAGCGGCGCGATGCCAGCGACATAGACATAGCCGGCGTTCCAGCTCTCGCCATTGTCCTTGACCGCCTGCTCGAGCGCCAGGCGCGCAAGGTCCTTGTCGGACTGTTCGATCTGCGGGATCTTGGGGTTTTCGACATTGACGTCGAAGGCGACGACCTTGATGCCGGCATCGACCGCGCGCTGGGCGGCGTCCTTCATCGATTCCGTCAGGCCGTGCTGGATGATGATGCCCTGCACGCCGAGTGCGATGGCCTGGTCGACCATGTCGGATTGAAGGGCGGCGTCCTGGCGGCTGTCGAGCACGCGCAGATCGATGCCGAGCGCCTTGGACTGGGACTCGACGCCCGAGAGATAGGCCTGGAAGAAATCGCCGGTCGAGAGATAGCGCACCAGCGCGATCTTGACGCCGGGCTTGTCGAACGGCGCCGGCTTGTCGGCGGCGAAGGCCGGGACCTGCATCAGCATTGTTGCGCCGGCCAATCCGAGCGCGACCTTCCCCAAAAGTCGTCTTGTGATGTTCACGTTCTTTCCTCCGTTTGTTGAACCCAAAACTGTCCCGGCAGCCATTCTATCTCCTGCCCCGGCCGGAAAGGGCGAAGGTAAAGACAAGGGCGACGACGAGAACCACGCCCTTGACGAAATCCTGCGTGTAGTAAGGCGCGTTCATCATCGTCAGGCCTTGCAGCAGGATGCCGACGAACAGCGCGCCGATGGCGGTGCCGAAGGCGTTCGGCTTGGCGGCGCCGAGCACCGCGTAGCCGATCAGCGCCGCGGCAACCGCATCGAGCAGCAGATTATTACCCGACGCGATGTCACCGCGTCCAAGCCGTGCGGCCAGCAAAATCCCGCCGATCGAAGCAAAAACTCCTGAAATGACGTAGGCCCAGATCTTGTATGCCTTGACAGGCGCGCCGGCGAGTTCGGCGGCCCGTTCATTGCTGCCCACGGCATACATCATGCGGCCGAAGCGTGTGTATTCGAGGAAGAACCAGATCAGCACGGCGAGCACGATCAGCACGACCACCGAGACCGGAATGAGGTTCGGGATGAAGAAGTCGAAGCGGTGGCGGCCGAGCGCCAGGAAGGCGTCGGAGAATTTGCCGTTGGCGACCGAGCCGTCCGGCATTGTCATACCGGTGGCGATGGAGCGTCCTTCAGTCGGGATGCGCTGCAAGCCGACGAGCAGGAACATCATGCCGAGCGTCGCCAGCAGATCGGGCACGCGCATATAGACGATCAGCCAGCCATTGATGAGGCCGACAAGGGCGCCGATGAGCAGGCAGATGAGGACAGCGACGACAACGTTCTGCTCCAGCACCACCATGACATAGGCAGCCGCCATCATGGCCGATGTGGCGACCGAGCCGATCGAGAGATCGAAGCCGCCGACAACCAGTGTGGCGGTGACGCCCAGCGCCAGCACGCCGGTGATGGCGACCGACTGGAAAATGAAGACGGCACTTTGCGGCGAGACGAACCCGTCGGCGGCGATGGCGAAATACGCGATCAGCCCGAACAGAAGCACGATGAACCCGTAGCGGATAGCGTAATCGCGCAGCGTCATTCAGCGCCCGCCGTCAATACCCAACTCAAACCCGTGCACTCCATTCCAACCCTCAGTTCTTCAATCATCGTGGCTCAGGCCGCACTGTGCAACGGCCCGCCCGCGACTTCGGCCAGCAGACGGTCGAGATCGACATCGGCGTTGCGGTGTTCGCCGACGATGGTCTGCTCGGACATCACCAATATGCGATCGGCCGTCTCCAGTGCCTCGTCGAGTTCGGTGACGAACAGCAGCGTGGCGCGGCCATTGGCGCTGGCCCTCAGCTTGGCGGCGATGTCGCGCCTGGCGGAGATATCGACGCCTTGGAACGGTTCGTCGAGAATGAACAATCGGGCGTCCTGCGCCATCCAGCGGGCCACCATCACCTTCTGCTGGTTGCCGCCCGACAGAGTGGTCATCTCGTCCTTCTCCGAGCGGCAGACGATGCCGAGATCCTCGATCTGCCGGCGGGCAATAGTGCGTTCAAGGCCGCGTTTGAGAACTGAAAAGCGCGACATGCGCTTGTGGAAGGGCAGGCTGATGTTTTCCTGGATGTTGAAGCCGCCGACGATGCCGTTTTCGCCACGGTCCTTGGCGACCAGAAACACGCCGGCGGCGATGGCTTCGCCGGTCGACGCGGGCGCATAGGGCTTGCCATATAAAGTCATCGTGCCGGACAGCGGTTTGCGCAAGCCGAACAGCGTCTCGGCGAGCGCGGTCTTGCCGACGCCGACGAGGCCGGTAATGGCAACGACCTCGCCGTCGCCGAGAGTCAGCGAGAATGGCCGGGCACCAGGGGCGATGCGGAAGGCATCGACGGTCAGGATCGGCTCGGCAGAACTCCTGGCTTCGATGCGGTCAAGATGGATCTTGCGGCCGAGCATGGCGTTAACGGCGCCCTCATAGTCGAGAGGCTTGCTGTCGAAGACGCCTGAGATGACGCCATCGCGCATCGAGACGATGCGGTCGGCCAGCCGCCTGATATCCGACATGCGATGCGAGATGTAGAGGATGGCGACGCCCTGCTCGCGCAAGCGGTCGAGCAGCGCAAACAGCCGGTCGGCCTCGGCGCTGGACAGCGACGAGGTCGGCTCGTCGAGGATCAGCACTTTCGGCTGGTGCGCCATGGCGCGCGCGATGGCCACCATCTGGCGATCGGCCAGCGACAGGTCGCTGATGCGGGCCTTGAGGTCAATGGCGAGCCCCATGCGGTCGGCCACCGCTTTGGCTTCGCGGCGCACCCGGCCGGGGTTGAACAGCAGCGGCGCGCCCTTGCCGCTCAGCCGGTCGAGCGTCAGATTGGTGGCGACATCGAGATCGGCGACGACGCCGTCATTGATGTTTTGGTGCACGGTAACGACACCGGCGCGGATCGCCTCTGCCGGCGTGTTCGGCACAAAGTTGCCGCCAGCGAGGTGCATGATGCCGCCGTCATGGTCGTAGACGCCGCTGATGATCTTGACGAGGGTGGACTTGCCGGCGCCGTTGGCGCCCATCAGCACGGTGATCTCACCGGCATGCAGTTCGAGCGAGACGCCGCCAAGCACCTCGATATGGCCGAAGGATTTCCTCAGCCCGTCCACGCGGAACACGGCATCATTGCCCATTCGTTCCTCCCTGAAGATGACGCTATGGGCTACGTCATCAATTGTCAACTCGATTGACAATTGCCAGTCAGCTTCCTAGCTTGGCCTCACCGCCATCGCTCCACTATGATTGGAGCGAGCAAGCGGGAGGGTGAGGAATGACTGCGAAATTGCCGTTTGAAGCACTGTCGGTGGAGACGCTTGCAACGCGCCTCGGTACGAACGAAGCGCTGTGCGCCAAAATCGGCAAGGGCCCTTGGAAGGTGCGCGAGGTCGGCGACGGCAATCTGAACCTCGTCTTCATCGTCGAAGGCGGCTCGGGTGCGGCGGTCGTCAAGCAAGCCCTGCCCTATGTTCGCCTCGTCGGCGACAGCTGGCCGCTGCCCTTGAAACGTTCCTTCTTCGAATATCACGCGCTGACGCGGCAAGAGGCGCGCGCGCCGGGTTCGGTGCCGGCGATCCTCCATTTCGACGAAGCCCAGGCGCTGATCATCATGGAATATCTGGCGCCGCCGCACATCATCCTGCGCCGTGCCCTGATCGACGGCCGCGAGTTGCCAAATATCGCCCGCGACATCGGCCTGTTCATGGCCCGCACTTTGTTCCGCGGCTCTGATCTCTCCATGCCCACCAAGGACCGCAAGGCCGACCTGGCGCTGTTTGCCGACAATGTCGAGCTCTGCGGCATCACCGAAGACCTGGTGTTTTCCGACCCATATTTCGATGCCAAGCTGAACCGGCATACGTCGCCGCAACTGGACGGCCTGGTTGCCGAACTGCGTGCCGACCGCGACCTCAAGGTCGAAGCGCAGCGGCTGAAGCATATCTTCGCCGCCAATGCCGAGACGCTGCTGCATGGCGACCTGCATTCGGGCTCGATCATGGTCACCGACACCGAGACGCGGATGATCGATCCGGAATTCGCCTTCTACGGTCCGATGGCCTTCGACGTCGGCATGCTGCTCGCCAATTTCTGGATGTCCTACTTCTCGCAGCGCGGCCATGAACAGAAGGGCAAGCGTGACGCCATGCGTGCCTATCTGCTCGGGGTGACCAACGACACCTGGACGGTGTTCCGCGCCGAGTTCTCGCATCTATGGCGCACCGAGCGCACCGGCATGCTTTACCAGAAGAGCCTGTTCGAGGATCAGGGCGACATTCTCGCCTCGGAGCAGGCGCTCGACCATGTGCTGCACCAGATCTGGACCGACCTCTTGGGCTTTGCCGGCATCGAGGTGCACCGGCGCATCCTCGGCCTCGCCCACAATGCCGATTTCGAGACCATCGAGGACGAGGATCTGCGAGCCTCCTGCGAGGCCAAGGCGCTGAAATTCGGCCGTCACATCGCCGTCAACCGGCGCCAGATTCACGGCATGGACGAGGTTAATAATCTGGCCGCTTTGATCGAACGGGAGAGCAGGATTTGAACGTCGGCGAGCGCCACTACCGCACCATCTGGCTGAGCGACGACCAGCGTTCGGTCGAGATCATCGACCAGCGCTGGCTGCCGCACGAGTTCCGGGTCGAGACGATCGGGAGCGTTGCCGGCATCGCCACCGCGATCCGCGACATGTGGGTTCGTGGCGCGCCGCTGATCGGCGTCACCGCGGCCTACGGCGTCGCCATCCAGATGGCGGACGATCCGTCTGACGAAGCGCTCGACGCGGTCTGGGAGACGCTGCACAAGACGCGGCCGACTGCGATCAATCTACGCTGGGCGCTGGACGAGATGCGGCGGTTCCTCAGGCCGATCGTATTGGGACAGCGCGCGGAGGCGGCCTATAAGCGCGCTGCCGAAATCGCCGACGAGGATGTCGATCTCAATCGCGCCATCGGCGAGAACGGGCTTGCCATCATCAAGGAGATCGCGGCACGCAAGAAGCCGGGCGAGCCGGTCAACATCCTCACCCACTGCAACGCCGGTTGGCTGGCGACGGTCGATTACGGCACCGCCACGTCGCCGATCTATCTCGCCGTCGAGGCCGGCATTCCGGTCCATGTCTATGTCGACGAGACGCGCCCGCGCAACCAGGGCGCCCAGCTGACCGCCTGGGAGATGGCCGGCCACGGCGTGCCGCACACGCTGATCGTCGACAATGCCGGCGGCCATCTGATGCAGCGTGGCGCGGTCGACATGGTGATCGTGGGCACCGACCGCACCACGGCCAATGGCGACGTCTGCAACAAGATCGGCACCTATCTCAAGGCGCTCGCCGCCTCCGATAATGAGGTGCCCTTCTACGTCGCTCTGCCCTCGCCGACCATCGACTGGACGGTGGGTGATGGCCTGACCGAAATCCCGATCGAGGAACGCTCCGGTGACGAGGTGTCGCTGGTCTGGGGCAAGACGGCGGACGGCAAGATTGCGCAGGTGCGGGTTTCGCCCGAAGCGACGCCGGCGGCCAATCCGGCGTTCGATGTGACGCCGGCACGGCTCGTGACGGGGCTGATCACCGAGCGCGGTGTGGCCAAGGCTTCGCGCGAAGGGTTGAAGGCGATGTTCCCCGAACGCGGATAATCTCCCCCCTTGAGGGGGAGATGTCGCCAAAGGCGACAGAGGGGGTCGGCGCGTCCTGACGCGACCTCCCAGCACCGACAGATGATGCTAGCGCTCCAGTCGAACCGCCCCCCTCTGGCCTGCCGGCCATCTCCCCCTCATGGGGGGAGATTAGCGCCTCACCGGCTGGCTACCGAATTTCGGCCATGCAACAAGAATTGCGGCCTCGATGGCCGCTGACGGTTGCGGTTCTGGCGAAATCCGGCCAGAAGCATCTAGGCCGGCAACCGGCCGGCCCGCGACGTTGCGCTTGAAACCAGATACGGGAGACTATTGGGTGGCTCGCATAACACTGAGACAATTGCTCGACCACGCCGCCGAATACGGCTACGGCGTACCCGCCTTCAATATGAACAATATGGAACAGGGCCTCGCCATCATGGAGGCGGCCGAGGAGACCAAGTCGCCGGTCATCCTGCAGGCCAGCCGCGGCGCCCGCGCCTACGCCAATGATGTGGTGCTGGCCAAGCTGATCGACGCGCTGGTCGAAATCCACCCCGACATTCCGGTCTGCATGCATCTCGACCACGGCAACAACGAAGCCACCTGCGTCACCGCCATCCAGTACGGCTTCACCTCTGTCATGATGGACGGCTCGCTGAAAGAGGACGGCAAGACGCCGGCCGACTATGCCTACAATTCCGGCATCACCCGGCGCGTCGTCGACATGGCGCATTGGGGCGGCGTGTCGGTGGAAGGCGAGATCGGTGTGCTCGGTTCGCTTGAGAGCGGCGGCGGCGAGCAGGAGGACGGCCACGGCGTCGAAGGCGCCATCAGCCACGACCAGCTCTTGACCGATCCGGAACAGGCGGTCGAGTTCGTCAAGGACACCCATGTCGATGCGCTGGCTGTCGCCATGGGCACCAGCCACGGCGCCTACAAATTCTCGCGCAAGCCAGACGGCGCGGTGCTGGCGATGAACGTCATCGAGGAAATCCACCGCCGCCTGCCCAACATGCATCTGGTCATGCACGGCTCGTCCTCAGTGCCCGAGGACCTGCAGGAAATCATCAATAGATATGGCGGCCAGATGAAGCCGACCTGGGGCGTGCCGGTGGAAGAGATCCAGCGCGGCATCAAGCACGGCGTGCGCAAGATCAACATCGACACCGACAACCGCATGGCGCTGACCGGCGCCATCCGCAAGGTGCTTACCGAAAACCCGTCGGAGTTCGATCCGCGCAAATATTTGACGCCGGCCATGGCCGCGATGCGCAAACTGTGCAAGGAGCGCTTCGAGCAGTTCGGCACCGCCGGCAATGCCCAGAAGATCAAGCCGCTGCCGGTAGCTGAGATGGCCAAGCGCTACAAGTCGGGCAGCCTTGATCCGAAGTTTGGGTGAAGTCCCCTGGCGCCTCTTCCTTCTCCCCTTGTGGGGAAGAAAGAAGAGCTATTGACATAAAAAAGGCCGGGCGCGAAAGCGGCCCGGCCAAAAGAAGGTCAAGAACCTTCAGAGGGGAACACCGCTCGGTGGAATGGGAGGAAACCGCCGAACGATAATTCCTATATGCGCGTATTCGCGGCAGATGGCGACGAACGGCTTTCTAAAACAACGCGAGATTCGGAAATTTCGATCTCGTTTTGAAAGATTTCAGCCGGTGAGGCGCCGGTTTCCAGAAGATCGGCATAGTGCCGGCGCGCCACGTCGGGATGCGAGCGCAGGCGGCTCTTCAGCACATTGGTGCCGACATTGCGAAACAGTGGATTGTCGGGATCGCTGGCCGGCCCGCGCGCCTCGGCCGACAGATCCTCGGGCAGGTCGAGCAGCGGAATCGTGGCGTCGAGCCGGGCGCTGAAGAAGAACGGGACCGAGACGCGCTCGACGCCGGCCGGCGGTGTCACCACACGGTGGACTGTCGCCCGGAGATAGCCGTTCGACGCCAGTTCGAGCAGTTCGCCGATGTTGACCACCAGCGTGTCGGGCAGCGGATCGACGTCGACCCAGGCGCCGTCATATTCGACCTGCAGCCCCTTGTTCTCGTCCTGCAGCAGAAGCGTCAGGAAACCGCCATCCTTGTGCGCGCCGACGCCCTGGTTGTCGCCGGTGGCGTCGCGGCCGGGGTAGCGCACGATCTTCATGCGATGGTTGGGCTCGGCCCGGTAGATCGGATCGAAGGCGTCCTCGGCCTGGTCGAGCGACAAAGCGAAGGCCCTAAGCAGCCGGATCGCCACCGCGGTCGCCTTGGCCTGCCATGCGAGCAGCGCCGGCTTCAGCTCGGGCAGCGTGGCCGGCCACTGGTTGGGCCCTTGCAGCCGCGTCCAGGCGGGCACGCCGGGGCCTTGTTCGATGGCCGCGCGTTCGACGCCGATGTCGAGCTGTTCGCGCCAGTCGGCCTTGCCTTTGGTCAGCTCGCCGCCGGCGCGCGTGTAGCCGCGGAACTGCGAGGACTTCACCATTTCGATCGCCAGTTTGTCGGCTTCCGGCAAGGCAAAGAACCGGCGCGAGGCGTCGAGCACTTCTGCGGTATCCGCAGCCGATATGCCGTGGCCGGTCAAATAGAAGAAGCCGACATCGCGCGCGGCCGTGCGCAGGTCGAAGAGAAACGTTCGCCGTTCCGAAGCGCCCTGTTCGAGGCGGCCGAGATCAAGCACGGGTACGATCCTGGGCATGGTCAAGCTCCTTGTTCCGCTGTCACGGTGGCACGCAGGCCGGTCCGATCAAAGCAACGCGCAATCCAATCTCGGCGCCGATGGAGAAAGCCGGCGCTGCGTTTGGCAGCCTGCCGGCAAATAACGTTCGTGGCCGCTTATCCGCGCCGGTCCAGCCTGGCGACCAGCCGGTCGCCGACCCACTGGATGCCGCAAACGAGGATGATCAGCACAATGACCACGGCGACCATGACGCTGGTCTCAAAACGCTGGTAGCCGTAGCGGATGGCGAGGTCGCCAAGCCCGCCGGCACCGATGGCGCCGGCCATGGCCGAGGCGCCGATCAGCGTTACCAGCGTCACCGTGAAACCGGCGACGATGCCGGGCAATGCTTCGGGCACCAGCACCTCGCGGATGATCGTCCAGCGGTTGCCGCCCATGGCGCGCGCCGCCTCGATCAGGCCGCGATCGACCTCGCGCAGCGACACTTCGGCGATGCGGGCATAGTAGGGCGTCGCCGCAATCGACAACGGCACGATCGCCGCCCAGGTGCCGATCGAGGTGCCGACGATCAGCCGCGTCACCGGGATCAGCGCCACCAGAAGGATGATGAAAGGCACCGAGCGGAAGCCGTTGATGACGGCGCCGAGCGCGCGGTTCACCCACAGGCTTTCGGCAATGCCGCCGCGCTCGCTGGCAATCAATGCCAGGCCGAGCGGCAGCCCGAAGACGAGCGAGATGAGGCCCGATGCCGCCGTCATCAGGACCGTCTCCCAGATCGAACGCAGCAGAAGTTCAAACAGAACCGGCGACATGGCCAAGCACCTCCACCCGCGCGTCGCGGGCCTTCAGGAATGCGATTACTTTCGACAGATGTTTCGGATCGTTGCCCGCGACCGCAAGGAACAGCGTGCCGACCGGCTGCTGCTGGACATGGTCGATGCCACCATGGACGAGGCGGAAAGGCCCCGGCACCGCCACGGCAAGATCGGACAGCAGCGGACCGCGCGCGGCCTCACCTGCGACGTCGACCCTGAGGATGAGCTCGGCGCCGCCTCCGGGAGCAAGCCGGCCGGCAATCTCGGCCGGCAGTTGCGGGCGGATGCCGCCGAGCAGGCTCCTGGTGATTTCGGAACGCGGCTCGGCAAAGACCGACCACACCGGGCCTTGCTCGACGATGCGCCCGGCATCGATCACCGCGACGCGGTCGGCGATCGAGCGGATCACCTCCATCTCGTGGGTGATGAGCAGGATGGTCAGGCCGAGCTGCCGGTTGATGTCTTTCAGCAAGGCCAGGATGGAGCGCGTCGTCTCCGGATCGAGCGCTGAGGTCGCCTCGTCGGACAGCAGCAGCGCCGGCCGCGCGGCCAGCGCCCTGGCGATGCCGACGCGCTGCTTCTGGCCGCCCGACAGCGAGGACGGATAGGCCTTCGCCTTCTCCGACAGGCCGACGAGATGGAGCAATTCGGCGGCGCGCGCCAGCCGTTCGGCCTTTGGGCGGCCCTCGATCTTCAGCGGCAGCGCGACATTGTCCTCCACGGTCTTGGCCGACAGCAGATTGAAGTG
Organism: Mesorhizobium sp. C089B; assembly: GCF_030323125.1. Lineage (NCBI taxonomy): Bacteria > Pseudomonadati > Pseudomonadota > Alphaproteobacteria > Hyphomicrobiales > Phyllobacteriaceae > Mesorhizobium > Mesorhizobium sp. C089B. The sequence goes on along the minus strand of NZ_CP100469.1, from coordinate 6,504,591 downwards.
CTGGAAGATCATGCCGATGCGACGCCGCAGCGGCTGCAATTCACGCTCGCCGAGCCGGCCGATCTCGCGGCCCTCGATGAAGACGTCGCCGGAGTCCGGCCGCTCCAGCCCGTTGAGGCAGCGGATCAGCGTCGACTTGCCGGCGCCGCTGCGGCCGATGATGCCGAGGATCTCGCCCTTCTTCACCGTCAGCGAGACGCCGTCGAGCGCAGGCGTCGCGCCGAAGCGGCGCTTGAGGTCGACCAGGCGTACGACATCTTCCTGCCCGGCCGATATATTGACCGGACCGGATGCTTCGGCCGTGACGTGCTGGTTCATCTCACTGTCCGTTTCAACGCTCGACAAATGCGACAGCGGCCCGCTCAACAGCGGGCCGCCTGCTCCTGACAACCAGGCGCCAATCAATAGGCGCTGATCCCGGTGCCCTTGTAGACCTTGTCGAACTCGGCCTTGACCGCCTCGTTCTGGTAGGACGCGACCAGCGTCTTCACCCACGCCTCGTTCTCGTTGCCGGATTTCACGGCGATGAAGTTGCGGTAGGGGTTGTCGGCCACTGGCTCCTGGGCGATGCGGTTGTCCGGGCCGAGACCGCTCTTCAGCGCCCAGTCGGTGTTGACGACAGCCGCGTCGAGATCCTCGACCGAGCGGCCGACAATGCCGGCGTCCAGTTCCTTGATGACGACCTTCTTCGGGTTCTCGGCAATGTCGGCGGTGGTCGCCAGGATGCCGGTGCCGTCCTTCAGCTTGATCACGCCTTCGTTCTGCAGAACGCGCAACGCGCGGCCCTCATTCGAGGGGTCGTTGGGCAAGCCGATGACGGCGCCTTCGGGCAGGTCGGCAACCTTGGTGTATTTCTTGGAGTAGAGGCCGATCGGCCAGACGCCGGTGTAGCCGACGCGCACGATGTGGTACCCTTGGGTCTTGATCTGGTTGTCGAGATAGGGCTGGTGCTGGAAGGCGTTGGCGTCGATCTCGCCGCGCTCGAGCGCCTCGTTGGGCTGGGTGTAGTCGTTGAACACCACGGTCTCGACGGTCAGGCCTTTTTCGGCGGCCTGGGCGACGACGACGCGCCAGACATCCTCATCCTCGCCGCTGATGATGCCGACCTTGATAGACTTCTTGTCCTCCGCGAAGGACGGCGTCGGCTGAGCCAGACCGGCAAGCGTGACGGCCGAGGCAAAAAGTGCCGCAAGGGCAGCTCGCCGGCTGATGGCTGAAAAAAGAAGAGAGCTGGAAGCGTTTCCGCGTTCGGACATTGTCGATCCCTCGTAATCCTGAAGTCATTGCGGCGAGGTGGAATACCAAGCCTTGACGACATCATCGGCAATGCTGCTTGCCGGATCAAAGAACCGCATTTCTTCTCAAACACGAAGCCGGGAATATTCTCTCAAAGATTTCGCAATTGCGAGAACGGTCACGCCGGACCGGTCAGAATGTCTCGACAAAGGGCCGCAGCTCGACCTCGAAGCTCCAGGCGCTGCGATGCTGGCGATGGGTCGCGAGATAGGTCTGCGCGATCGCATCGGGCGACAGCTGGCTGTCCGGTCGCTCGGGTTTCGTCCCGACCGGCTCGATCTGGCCGTCGATAATGAAATGGGCGACATGGATGTTCTTCGGGAAGAGTTCGCGCGCCATCGACTGAGCCAGACCGCGCAGGCCGAATTTCGGCATGGCAAAGCCGGCGGAGTTGGGAAAGCCCTTGATGCTGGCGGAGGCGCCGGTGAAAAGAATCGAACCGGAGCCGCGCGCAAGCAGCCGCCGCGCCGCTTGCTGGCCGACCAGGAAGCCGCCATAGGCGCCGACAAGCAAGGCTTGTTTGACCGCATCGGGATCGACCTCGGCGATCGGGCCGCGCGTGCGGCCGCTGGCATTGAAGACGGCAAGGGCCAGCGGGCCTTGCTTGTCGGCGGCGTCAAACAGGCCGGCGACGGAGGCCGGATCGGCGACGTCGGTTTCGACGGCCAGCGCGCCGGTTTCCCCGACCAGCGCCGCGAGTTTGGCCGTGTTGCGGGCGGCCAGCACCACACGATAGCCTTCCGTGGTGAGAAGGCGTGCCAAAGAGGCGCTCAGGCCCGCACCCGCGCCGGCGATCACTGCGACTTCGGATGCCATGTCGTTTCTCCTTGGCGATGACGTGTTCGTCTCATAGCTGGCGTCTTGAGCGGCGAGACGCAAGAACGGCGTTGCTCGATTTTCGCTGTTCGGTAAAAAAACCTGCCGGCAGGTTCGGAGCAATCGACCGCGGCCAGGGTCTTGCCTGGCGAGACAATCCGTCCGACAGGTGATTGCGTTGGAATCGCAAACGGTGTCGCAAGGGAGTCGACCGTGGAACCAATCTGGGCCGTCGGCCTGATGACCGGCACCGTGCTTGACGGCAATATCGACGTGGCGCTGATCAAGACCGATGGCGAGCGGATCGCCGATTTCGGCACCTATACGCTGGCCCCCTACCCCGCAGCGATCCGTGCCTTGCTGGAGGAGACGCTGCGTCAGGCCCGGGTGTGGAATTTCGACGGGCCGGAGCCGGCGATCTTTGCCGAAGCCGAGGAGGCGCTGACGCGGGCGCAGTCGGCGGCGGTGAAGGACCTTGTCGAAAGCTACGGCCTGACCATGGGCGATATCGGCGTGGTCGGCTTTCACGGCCAAACCGTGCTGCATCGTGCCCCGCAACCCGGGCGGCGCGGCGATACGCGCCAGTTGGGCGACGGCGAGCTGATGCATTCGATCCTGGGCGCCAAGGTCGCCTATGATTTCCGCTCGGACGATGTGCGCGCTGGCGGCCAGGGCGCACCACTGGCGGCTGCCTACCACGCGGCGCTTTTGAGGGAAGCCGACGCCAGCGGGGACACCGCTGTGCTCAATCTCGGCGGTGTCGGCAACGTCACCTGGTGGGACGGCAAGGACAACATCGTCGCCTTCGACACTGGCCCGGCCAACGCACCGCTCAACGATTTCATCAAGGCAAACGGCCTCGGCGAGATGGACCGCGACGGCGCACTGGGCGCGGCCGGCACCGTCGATGAAGTGCGGCTGGCCAAATTGCTCCAGCATCCGTATCTGACCAAGCCCTATCCGAAATCGCTCGACCGTTTCGACTTCGGCGCCGCCATGGCCGACGGCCTCAGCGCAGAGGATGGGGCGGCGACGCTGACGGCCTTCACCGTCTCGGCCGTCGGCAAGGCGCTCGATTTGTTGCCGCGCCGGCCGAAGCGCCTGGCGGTCAGTGGCGGCGGCCGCCGCAACCCGACGATGATGGCGATGCTGGCGAGGCGCGCCAACGTCGAGGTGGTGCAGGCCGAGACACTGGGCTGGAAAGGCGATGCGGTGGAGGCCGAATGCTTTGCCTTCCTTGCCGTGCGCGTGCTGCGCGGCCTGCCGATCAGCTTTCCCAGCACCACCGGCGTGCCGCAGCCGATGCAAGGCGGGCGGCTGGCAGGTTAGAGCTTCTTCTGCAGGAAGATGCGGCTGCGGCCGGTGGGAAAGTCAGGCAGTTCGCCGAAGCGCCGGTAGCCTTGTCGCTCATAGACTTTGGCCGCTGTCGGATTGAACGTGTCGATCCAGGCGTTCTGGCAGCCCCGGGCGACTGCTTCGCGCTCGGCAGCGTCCAGCATGTCGCCGGCCATATGCTGGCCGCGCAGGCGTTCGTCGACCCACAGCCATTGCACATAGAGCCAGCCCCAGGCGGTGTATCCCGAAATGCCGGCGACGACAGCGCCGTGCTCGTCACGAACGAAGACCGCGATCGGCTTGCGGCCGGAGGGGCCGACATCGCCGTCATTGAACGCCGTCAGCCGCTCGGCCAGGAAGGCGAGGTCGTCTGACGAGGGGTCGGCAGTGGTTTCAAGCGTCGTCTTCATCCGGGCGGGGCTCGCATGGCAAGCCAAGCTCTAGCGAAGGACGGGATGAGGACGCAAGCTTTACGGCTTGATGGGCGGAGGCGACCGCCATGACCCCGCTGCTGCCGCAACCAGCATCAGCACGGCGGCGACGATCGCGCAGATGGCAAAGCCGAACGATGAATAAAGCGGCCCGAAGCTGGTGGTGCCGATGAAGACGGCGAGGTAGGTGACCGAACTGTTCAGGCCCATGATGGTGCCACGGCGCGACGGATCGAGCGCGGTAAGGCGCATCACCAGCACGTTCAGGCCGAAATGATTGGCAAGGCCCCATATGGCGATCATAGCCAGGATCAGCACAAAATTGCTGCTTGCGAGCGCGATGGCGACATAGACGACGGCGACCAGCAGATAGGCGAAGGGCATGACGCGCCGCGCGCCGATGCGGTCGATGACGCCGTCGAGGAAGGCCGCGGCGCCGAAGCCGGCGCCATAGGCGAGCGCGGCCAGCGCATTGGCGCTGACGGGCTCGCCCAGATCCTGGTGCAGATGATCGCCGAGATAGCCGTAGACGCCGTAAAAAGCGGTCATGAAGGCGGTGCAGGCGATGAGCAGCGGCACGATCCCCGGAATGGCCAGCGCAACGAACGGCGACGGTGCCGGGCCGCTCTTCCTGACGTCGCTGAGCGAGGTCATCGACAAGGCAGCAAGCGCAATGGCGGAAAGCACCGCGACGGCGGCGAAGACGGCGCGCCAGTGCACGAGATCGGCAAGCACGGCCGACAGCGACACGCCGGCCACCATGGAGACCGTCCAGCCGGTCAGCACGACGCCGATCGTGCCGCTTTCGCGGCCGGGCGGCGCAATTGCCGCTGCACTGGCATAGATGGCCGGCATGGCGACGCCGGCGGCGATGCCGGCGACGGCCTGGGCCGCGACCAGCATGATCACCGTCGGCGCCAGCGCGCTGGCGAGAAGCCCGACGGCCAGAAGAAGCAGCGCGCCCTGCAGCATGCGGCGGGCGCCGACGCCGTCGATATAGCGGGCGAGGAACAACGCGCTGGCCGAAGTGCCGAGGCCGAAGGCGGCCGACGCGGCCATCACCGCCGGCACGCTGGTGCCGAAGGATGCGGCGACTGCCGGAGCAATTGGACCCAGGACCAGCGAGTTCGAGCCGATGACGGCGATGCAGCCGGTCAGGAGATAGGCCAGCGCCGGGATCGGCTGATGGAGCGTTGCAGCTTGATGCGCGTTCGTCATCGGGTCATAATGGCCGAACTGAATTCCGCGACAACAAGGAATTTCGATATGGACGAAGAAACAGATGGGGTTCTGCAGAACAAGGTAGCTCCCCGAGAGCTCGACGCAATCGACCGAAAAATATTAGGCGTGCTGGTCGAGGATGCGACGATCAGCTACGCCGAACTTGGCGAACGCGTCTGCCTGTCGCCGCCGGCGGCGCATGAGCGGGTCAAGCGCCTGCGGCGCAGCGGCGCCATCCGCGGCACGGCTGTGATCATCGACCCGAAGGCGGTGAAGAAGCCGCTGCTCACCTTCGTGCATATCGATACCAAGGGCTGGGGCAAGACACCGGAGCTGATGGCCGTCTCCCAATATCCTGAGGTCGAGGAAATCCATTCGGTGGCCGGCGACACCTGCATGCTTCTCAAGGTCCGCACCGAGGACACCAGGGCGCTCGAAGGCCTGCTGGCGCGTCTCTACGAAACGCCCGGCGTCACCTCGACGCGAAGCTATGTCGTGCTGTCGACCTATCTCGAGCGCCCGGTGCAGCCCGAGATCACGGCGCAATGGCCGACGCCCCGGCATATGGCCACGCCGCTGTACTGATCTGCGCTATCTTCGTCTTGCCGGGGCCACAACAATCCTTCACAAAAGGCACCCTATATTGATGCCAGGCATTGATTTGGGGTGACGAGAGGCGCGGCTTGGAATTCGAACTGAAAACCATCGAGGCGCTGGCCCCCGATCAGGCGTCGCTAAGCGCCGCCTCGAAGCTCACCAAGCGCTCGAACTGGCCGCGGCTGGAGAAGAACGAGCAGCAGGCGCTGATCTGGGGCGAATGCCAGGGCTCGGGATCCAACCCCTATCGCACCGTCGTCGACACCGGCGACCACGGCTACAAATGCACCTGCCCGTCGCGAAAATTTCCCTGCAAGCACACGCTGGCGCTGATGTGGATCGCCGCCACGGCGCCGGCCAGCTTCACATCAGCCGAAACAACGCCGGAATGGGTCAATGACTGGCTTGGCCGGCGCAGGAAGACTGCGCCCCCGCCGGTCGACGCAAAGCCTGGCAGGGGCGCGTCTGGCAAGAGCATTGGCGAGGCCTCGCAGGCGGAGGAAAGCACCGTCGATGACGCCGCCGCGACGGAGCGCCGCGAGACGGCGCAGCGCAAGCGGGCGGAAGATACGCGCACCGCGGTGGCAGGCGCGCTGGACGAACTCGACCAGTGGATTGCCGACCAGCTGCGGCTCGGCCTTTCCGCCTTTGCCGACGCCAGCAGCGAGCGCTGCCGCCGCATTGCCGCGCGGCTTGTCGACATGAAGGCGACGGCGCTTGCCGGACGCATCGACGAAATCCCGGCCCGGCTAATGGCGCTGCGCAGCGAGGAACGGCCGGACGCGGCGATCCGCGAACTCGGCAAGCTGGTGCTGCTGGCCAAAGCCTGGCGCTCGGCGCCCGACGATCCCGAGCTGAAGCGACTGGTGTCGGCGTCCGAAACCCGCGACCAGGTTCTGTCCAGTCCCGACGCGAAGCAGGTCGACAGCCATTGGGAGGTCGTCGGCGAGAAGATCGAGACCCGCCGCGACGGTCTCGTCAGCCATTCGACCTGGCTGCTCGATCTGAAAAGCCCGACGCCGCAGTTTGGGCTGCTGCTCGATTTCTTTCCGGCTTCGGCCGGCCGCCGCTCGGCGGCGTTCACGCCCGGTGACCGGTTCCACGCCCGCCTGGTATTCTACCCGTCGCGCCAGCCACTGCGGGCCTTGGTGGCGGAGCGCAAGGGCGATGTCGTGTCGGGCGCCTGGCCGGATTTCGGCCTCGGCATTGTCAAGGATCCGCTGGCGGCGCATGCGGCGCACCAGGACGCAGCACCCTGGTCGACCGATAGCCCGCTGATGCTGCCTGCCGGCGCGATCCTGCTCGATGAGCGCGGCACCGCCTGGTGGCAAGCGGCGCACGACCCGCAAGGGATCGCCCTGCCTGTCGCCGGAACCGTCGATCAAACCGTGCTCGGTCTCGACCTTTCGGCAACGGCAGCCCTGTGGAACGGCGCGCGGCTCGATCTGCTCGCCGCGCAAAGCGGCTTCGGGAGGCTCGATCTGTCATGAACGAGCTCGAGCAAACCGGCCTGGCGACGATGCGCGACTGCTGGATCACCGGCGGAACTGCGTTCGATCTGGCGCCAGCCGCGTGGAAGGAAATCGCCGGCGGCGCAAGCCCGGACGAACGGGAGCGGCTGTTGCTGGCCATCGCCGCGCAGGCGCTCGATGTGGGCTTAAGGCCAGCCGCGCCGAAGTCGCTGAAGCGGCGCCCGCCGCTGCCGAGGCTTGGCCTGCCGCTGCTGCCGGAGCGGTTGCGGCCGCTGTTGCGGGCGGCCTTGAAGAACACCGCCGATGCGCGGCGCAAGGCGCGCGTGGCGACGCTCGTCGCCGGCCGTGGCTACGTGCTGCATCCGATGGACTGGATGCCGTCGGCATCAGACCAGAACAGCCCTGACATCTATGCGCCGTGGATCGACTGGCAGGCCAGCGTCGAGGGGCTGAAGATTGCGCCGCAGGAGCAACTGACGGTGCAGAACTGGGATGACTTTTACCCCGCCGCGCGCCGTATCGCGTTGACCGAGATGCGCCGTCGCGATCCGGCCACGGCCCGCAGCCTGATGGAAGCGAAGGCGCCCGGCGAGCCGGCGGAAGTCCGGCTGGCACTGATCGAACTCATGCATTTCGGCCTGACGCCTGAGGACGCGCCGTTCCTGAAAAGCCTGGCCACTGACCGCTCCGGCAAGGTGCAGGAACTGGCGAGCCGGCTGCTGGCGAGGTTGGGCGAGCACGGTCGTGTTGGTGGCGGTGCCGACGATCCCGTTGCCGAACTTGCCGCCTTCATCGCAGAAGGCAAATCCGGCTTTATCCGCCGCCGCACCACCTACACCCCGGCAAAACTCAAATCCCCGGCGCAGGAAAAGCGCCGCGCCGAACTGTTCGAGACCTGCAATCTGGTCGACCTTGCTTCCCGATTTGGGGTCAGCGAACCCGATTTCATTGCAGCCTGGCAGTTCGGTGCCGACAACAATGCCGACATCCAGATCTCACGAATGGTCGCCGCGTCGGGCAGCGACGCTGCAGTAACGCAGATGGCCGACACGCTGATCGCCGAGGGTGGCAAGCCGGCACTGTTCGTGCTGCACCTGACACCGCGCCTGGATAGCCGCAGGAAGCGTGTCCTGGTCAGATTGATCCTGAAAGATACGCCGCAGTATGTTAGCACGCTCACCCTTGCCGAGGGCTTCGAAGCCAACTGGCTGGATTGGCCCGACCTGACGAACGGCCAGAGCTTGGCGGTGTTGCGTTCGGCTGTCGCCGGCAATGATGAAGCGATGAAGCGAACCGTCGACGACCTGTTGGAAACTTTGGGCTTTCTGGCCACTGCGGCGACAGCGGAAAAATTGATCGAGCATGTCGTTGCGGCTGGCATGCCGCCGGCGGCAGCCTCGCTCGCTTTCCTGCGCCTCAACGCGGCCCTGACGGGAACCAACACATGACAATCCGGAGAACAGCACCATGAACGCAGCCATCCGCCTCCCTGTCGAGCAGGCCTATGCCGCTGAACTGCAGGCGCTGGCGCGCAATGACGAACGCCAGAAGCCGGCCGGATGGAGCCTGTCGCCGAAGGCCGTGCTGACCTATCTGCTCGGCGGCAAGGCAAGCGACGGCACCGTGATATCGCCGAAATATGTTGGCCGCCGCCGGCTGATGGAAACCGCGGTGGCGACACTCGCTACCGACCGCGCGCTGCTGTTGCTCGGCGTTCCCGGCACCGCCAAGTCCTGGGTGTCGGAACATCTCGCCGCCGCCATCATGGGCAACTCGACGCTAATCGTGCAGTGCACGGCCGGCACCGACGAGAACCAGGTCCGCTACGGCTGGAACTATGCGCAGCTTTTGGCCAAAGGGCCGAGCCAGGAGGCGCTGGTGCCGACGCCGCTCTACCGCGCCATGGAGAGCGGCAAGCTATGCCGCCTGGAAGAGTTGACGCGCATGGGCTCCGATGTACAGGATACGCTGATCACCGTGCTGTCGGAAAAGATGATGCCGATCCCGGAACTCAACACGTCGCTCTATGCCCAGCGCGGCTTCAACATCATCGCCACCGCAAACAACCGCGACAAGGGCGTCAACGAGCTGTCCTCGGCGCTGAAACGCCGCTTCAATGTGGTGGTGCTGCCGCTGCCCGAGGACATGGCGGAAGAGGTGGCGATCGTCTCCAAGCGGGTCGACGAGATGGCCGGCGGGCTCGACCTGCCGGTGCCGAAAAATGTCGGCGAGGAGATCGCTCGCGTGTTGACCATTTTCCGCGAGCTGCGCTCGGGCGCAACCGCCGACGGCAAGGTGACGCTAAAGACGCCTTCGGGTTCGCTCTCGACCGCCGAGGCGATCGCCACCATGGTCGGCGGCCTCAGCCAGGCGGCGTGGTTCGACAGCGGCAAGCTCGGCGCCGAAGGCCTCGCCGCCAGCCTTGTCGGTGCCATCGTCAAGGACCCGGTGCAGGACAAGGTGGTGCTGGAGGAATATCTCGAAACGGTGCTCAAGAAGCGGCCGGACTATGCCGGCTATTACGCGGCGCTGAACGCAGCGATCTGAGGTCATGAGCGACGTCGCCTATTTCGGCATCCGCCATCACGGGCCGGGCTCCGCCGACAGCCTGGTGCAGGCGCTGCGGGACTTGCAGCCGGTCGCGGTGCTGATCGAAGGGCCGAGCGACGCGTCCGCCCTGCTGCCATTGCTGGCGCGCCCGCAGATGCAGCCGCCGGTGGCGCTGCTCTGCTACCCCGAGGACGATCCGGCCGCGACAAGTTTCTGGCCGTTCGCCGAGTTCTCGCCGGAATACCAGGCGGCGGTGTGGGCGGTGGAGAACAAGGCGGCATTGCGGTTCATCGACCTGCCGTCATCGGCACGGTTCGCTGCACCGGCAACCGACGACACCGACAAAACGGCTGACGCCGACAAGCCCGAACCCAAGGACGAAACCGGTGAGGATGGCGAGCCCGCATCGCATCGCGACCCGATCGGCACGCTGGCTGCGGCCGCCGGCTATGAAGATGGCGAAAGCTGGTGGGCCGACATTATCGAGCAGAATCCGCAGCCGGGTCCAATCTTCGCTGCCATCACCGATGCGATGACGACGCTGCGCGACGGCGAAGGTGCGATCGCGCCGTTCGAGGCCAAGCGTGAAGCGCATATGCGATTGGAAATCGCCGCCGCGCGCAAGGAATTCGCCGGACCGATCGCCGTCGTCTGCGGCGCATGGCATGTGCCGGCCCTGCAGGCCGCGCACACGCAGAAGAACGACCAGGCGCTGATCAAGGGAATTGCCCGGCGCAAAAGCATCATGACATGGGCGCCATGGACCGGGCCGCGTCTTGCGCTGGGCTATGGTTATGGCGCTGGCGTCGTCGCGCCCGGCTGGTGCAAACATCTGTGGCTCACACGAGGGCGGCGCGACGCCGCGACGCTGTGGCTGGCGACGATCGCGGCGGTGCTGCGGGCGAAGGGCCATCTGGTGTCGACCGCGTCGCTGATCGAGGCCGAGCGGCTTGCGCGCACACTGGCTGCCATTCGCGAGCGGCCGAAGCCCGGCTTCGAGGAATTGCGCGATGCCGCGATCGCGGCGCTGTTCAACGGCGAAGCGGTGCTGTGGGCGCTGGTCGAGGCCGAGCTGCTTTTGGGCGCGGATGTCGGCGAGATTCCGCCCGACACGCCGCTGGCGCCGCTGATCGAGGACCTGCAGCGCAACCAGAAGGCGGCGCGGCTGAAGCCGGAGGCGCTGGAACGCGAGCTGTCGGTCGATCTGCGCAGCGAAAGCGGACTGTTTCGTTCGACATTGCTGCACCGGCTGAACGTGCTTGGCGTGCAATGGGGCAGGCTGGCCGACGCCGGCCGCAGCCGCGGCACCTTTCGCGAAAAATGGACGCTGGCCTGGGAGCCGGAATATGCCGTGCGCCTGGTCGAGAACCTGATCTACGGCCCGACTATCGAAAAGGCCGCCAATGGCCGCCTGATCCAGATGCTCGGTGCGGCCGCGAGCCTCGACACGCTTGCCGCCCTTGTCCAGAGCGCCATTACCGCGGATCTGTCGGAGGCCGCGAGCGCCGGCCTTGTAGCGTTGGAGGCGCGCGCAGCGCACAGCAGCGAATGCCTGGAGATGCTGGCCTCGGTGCCGCCGCTTGCCGACATCATCCGTTACGGCGAGGCGCGCAAGACCGAAACTAACCGGCTGTCCGGTTTGTTGGAACGGTTGATCGTCGAAGGCGCGATCGCGCTGCCCTATGCGGTGCGCGACCTGGACGAGCAGGCCGCCACCACGCTGGTCGGTGCTGTGCGCAAGGCCGACACGGCGATCCGGCTGGTCGAGCCCGGCGAAGGCGTGCTCGATGCATGGCGCAACGGCCTGACCGGCGTGCTGGAAGGTCCGGGCTCGACGGCGCTGCTCGCCGGCTGCGCCGCGCATCTGCTCTATGAAGCCGGCCAACTGTCGGCAGAGGACGCCGCCGGGCTGCTCGGACGCAGGCTGTCGCCGGGGACGCCGGTCGCCCAGGCAGCGGGGTTCTTCGAAGGTTTCTTCAGCACTGCCGGCCAGCGGCTGATCTACGACGAGGGCCTGCGCGGCGCCGTCGATGGGTGGCTGAAATCGCTCGACGAGGAAGCTTTCATCGCGCATCTGCCATTGCTGCGCCGCGTCTTCTCCAATCTGGACTCGATGGAGCGGCAGCGGTTGATCGAGGCCGTGCTCGGCCGCACCGCAAGGTTGCCGGCCGGCCTGACGCCGGCGCCGGATGGCGGCGAGGGCTGGCGCCGTCACCTGGAGCGGCTTGGGCCATTGCTGGCGGGCGGAGTGTGACAATGGATGACGAAGCCGAAGTGCCCGAACCCGGCCCAGCATCCTCCGATAGCGGGCGCGAGCGCCGCTGGCGGCTGGCGATCGGCGCCGATGACGAGGCTTCCTCCGCCCTTTCCAGTGATGACAAAAAACTGTCTTCGGCGCTCGATGCGCTTTACGGCGACGGCGCCAATGCCGATGCCGACCCGCGCAAGCGGCGCGGCGGGCTCGGCCGCTCGGCGCCACGCGTGGCGCAATGGATGGGCGATATCCGCTCCTTCTTTCCCGCCCAGGTGGTCCAGATCGTCCAGAAGGATGCCTTTGAGCGGCTGAACCTGAAGCAGATGCTGATGGAGCCGGAATTCCTCAAGGCGATCGAGGCCGACGTCAACCTCGTTGCCGACCTGATCTCGCTGCGTTCGGTGATGCCGGCCAAGACCAAGGACATCGCCCGCACCATTATCGCCGACATCGTTGCCAAGCTGATGCAGCGGCTGGAGCAGAAGACCGCCGAGGCGATCCGTGGCGCGCTCGACAAGTCGCGACGCACCAACCGGCCGCGCCAACGCGACATCGACTGGCCGCGCACCATCTCGGCCAATCTTCGCCACTACCAGCCTGAGCACAAAACCGTCGTGCCGGAAAAACTGGTCGGCTTCATGCGCAAGCAACGCCGGCTGGTCGATCTCGACGAAGTGGTGCTGTGCGTCGACCAGTCCGGCTCGATGGCGAGTTCGGTGATCTACGCCTCGATTTTCGCCGCGGTGATGGCGTCGCTGCCGGTCGTGCGCACCAAGCTGGTCTGTTTCGACACGGCCATCGTCGACCTGACCGAAGAGCTCAGCGACCCGGTCGAGGTGCTGTTTGGCGTGCAGCTCGGCGGCGGCACCGACATCAACCAGGCGGTCGCCTATTGCGCCGACCGCATCGAGCGGCCGACCAAATCCCACTTCGTGCTGATCACCGACCTCTATGAGGGCGGCAACGGCCAGGACTTGCTGCGGCGGCTTGCGGCGCTGGTCCGGTCCGGCGTCAATGTCATCGTGCTGTTGGCGCTGACCGATCAGGGCCGGCCGGGCTATGATCCGGCGATGTCGGCTTCGGTCGCGGCACTTGGCATACCGGTCTTCGCCTGCACGCCGGACCTGTTTCCCGACATGATGGCGGCGGCGTTGCGGCGCGAGGATATCGGCGCCTGGGCAGCCGGCGCCGACATCAAGCTGATCCGCGCCGAGACGGAGCCGAGCAGTCAGGCCTGACTATTCGAACGAATAGGCAAACCCGTCAGTGGAAGCGCTGACGGTCACCTTGGTCATCGTCTCGCCGTCGAGCGACCGGTTCAGCACGCCGCGGCTGAGTTCCGGCAACAGCGTGTTGGTGAGGATGGCGTCGATCATGCGGCCACCGGACTCGATTTCGGTGCAGCGCGCCTTGACCAGCGCCATGACGCCGTCGCCGATCACCAGTTCGGCGTCGTGGCTGGCGCGCAGCCGCCGCGCGATCTTGCCGAACTGATGGCGCGTGATGGCCTCGATCATCGAATCCGAGAGCGGATAGTAAGGGATGGTCACGACGCGGCCGAGGAACGCTGCCGGAAAGACTTTCAGCAGTGGAGCGCGCAAGGCTGCATCGAGGCCGTCGAGCCCCGCCCTCACCGTGCCGTTTTGCGTCCGCTCCATGATGACTTCGGAGCCGACATTCGATGTCAGCAGGATCAGCGTGTTCTTGAAGTCGATGCGCCTTCCCTCGCTGTCATCCATCATGCCCTTGTCGAAGACCTGGAAAAAGATCTCGTGGACGTCGGGATGGGCCTTCTCGACCTCGTCGAGCAGGATCACCGAATAGGGTTTTCGGCGCACGGCCTCGGTGAGAATGCCACCCTTGCCGTAGCCGACATAGCCGGGCGGTGCGCCCTTGAGCGTCGAGACGGTGTGCGCCTCCTGGAATTCGGACATGTTGATCGAGATCAGGTTCTGCTCGCCGCCATAGAGCGTCTCGGCCAGCGCCAGGGCCGTCTCGGTCTTGCCGACTCCCGAGGGGCCGCAGAGCAGGAACACGCCGACCGGCTTTTCCGGCGCTCCGAGCCCGGCGCGGCTGGTCTGCACGCGCTTGGCAATCATCTCCATGGCGTGATCCTGGCCGACGACACGTTCGGACAGCGTGGTGGCCAGCTTGATCGCCTTTTCGGTCTGGCTGGACAGCATCCGTCCCGTCGGGATGCCGGTCCAGTCCTGGACCACGGCAGCGACCGCATTGCGGTCGACCGACGGCAGGATCAGCGGCGTCTCGCCTTGCGCGGTGGCAAGCTCGGCCATGAGTTCACGCAGCCGCGCCAGATCGGCGACAGGATCTGACGGCGCAGCTTCGGCCGCCGGCGCTTCGGTCTCGGACGTTTCGGCCTTGGGCGTCTCGGCCTTGGGCACCTTGGTCTTTTCTTCGTCCGGCGCTGCCGGTTCGGCATCGGCCTCAGCTGTCGCCACCGCATCGAGCGGGACGCCGTCGCCGCGCAGCCGCGCGCGCAGTTCGAGGATCTCGGCAACCAGCGCCTTTTCGCGCTCCCAGCGCTCCTCGGCGGCGGCGAGCATGGTCCCCGTCTCAGTGAGCCCGGCCTCGACCCGCGCCTGCCGGTCAGTTACTTCGATGCCGATCGCTGCCTCGCGGCCGATGATGCCGCTTTCGACCTCGAGCGCCTGGCGGCGCCGCAAAATGTCCTCTACTTCGGCCGGCGTCGCATGCTGCGAGATCGCGACCCTGGCGCAAGCCGTGTCGAGCAGGCTGACCGCCTTGTCGGGCAATTGCCGCGCTGGGATGTAGCGATGCGACAGGCCGACCGCCGCCTCGATCGCCTCGTCCAGGATCTGCACTTCGTGATGCTGTTCGAGCACGCCGGCTACACCGCGCAGCATGAGCACAGCGACCGCTTCCGACGGCTCATCGATCTTGACCACCTGGAAACGGCGGGTCAGCGCCGGGTCCTTTTCGATGTGCTGCTTGTACTCGGCCCAGGTGGTTGCGGCGATGGTGCGCAATTCGCCGCGCGCCAGCGCCGGCTTCAAGAGATTGGCGGCATCGCCGGTTCCGGCGGCACCACCGGCGCCGATCAGCGTGTGCGCCTCGTCGATGAACAGGATGACCGGCGTCTCGGATGACTGAACTTCGTCGATCACCGCCTTCAGGCGCTTCTCGAACTCGCCCTTGACGCTGGCGCCGGCCTGCATCAGGCCGACGTCGAGCATACGCACGCTGATGCCCTGCAGGGGCGGCGGCACGTCGCCCTGGGCGATGCGCAGGGCAAACCCCTCGACCACCGCGGTCTTGCCGACACCGGCCTCGCCGGTCAGGATCGGGTTGTTCTGCCGGCGCCGCATCAGGATATCGATGATCTGCCGGATCTCCGGGTCTCGGCCGACGACCGGGTCGATCTTGCCGTCATGGGCGCGCTGGGTGAGGTCGGTGGCGTATTTGGCCAGCGCCGAATCCCCGCCCGGAGCGCGCCGCGGCGCCTCCGCGGTGGGAGCCACTGCTGCCATGGCGCCGGCTTCGAGCGAGCCCTCCACCACCTCGGCAAAGCGGGCGATGACCCCGTCGGCGTCGATCTTGTCGAATTCGCCGCTGATCTTCGCCACCAGGCCTTCCAGCACCGGCGTCTTCAGGCAGGCGAGCACGATATGGGCGCTGCGGACCTCCTCCATGCCGAATTCCAGCGTCGCCCGGTTCCAGGCCTCCTGGATGGCGTGGAAGATGTGGTCGGAAAATTCCTCGATCGAGGTGGCGCCGTAGGGCAGCTTGTCGACGGCGCGGGTCATGTCGCTGGTAAGCCGGCTGGCATCGACGCCGGCATCGGCAATGATCATCTGCACATCCGAACGCTCGGACAGCACCAGTTGTTCTATGAAATGGACGAGTTCGACGTAAGGATTGCCGCGCAGCTTGGCGCTGTCGGCGGCGGCCTTGAAGGCGCGCAGGCAGACCGGATTGAGCTTGCCAACCAGTTCCTTGCGTTTGAACCCCTGCGACGACCGGCGCTGTTCCATCGAACGTGCTCCTGCAATCTGCCCCGTCGACAGCCTGCCACATAAGCAGCCGCTTGACAAAGCGCTTGATGCAGCCGGCCTTTTCCCTTTGTGGAGAGTCCCGCGCCGCCAAATGCAGACAACCACGATTTTTTCTAATCCTATGCGACGCGCTTCACATACGAGGTTGGCCAAGCACGCCATGAATTGCGCCATCCGAGACGCAGTTGCACCGACATTCATTAGCGCTCGTTAACTTTTGAGCGGATGGCGAATTGTGGGAATATGCAACCGTGTGCTAACGTTAGGTCACGTACGGTTTTAGAGCCGGTCGCCGGGGGTATCTGTGATCGATCTCGCACTCTGGCTTGCTCCGCTGGACGGTGAAAATCCGTCAGGCGAAGACTTGCGCAACGATCCGGCTTTTCATGAGCTGGAGCGGCTCACGGAGCCGCAGGTCAAGGTCGTCCATGACGGGCGCAACAAGCCAGCCGCGCAATCGACCATTCCGGTCGACTGGCCTGCCGTGCTCGGCAAGGCCGAGGAGTTGCGTTCTCATGGCCGCGACCTGCGCCTGCTTGTCATTGTCGCCCGGGCGCTGGCCAATGAAGAGGGATTGGCCGGACTGGCACAGGGCCTGACCCTGATTGCAAGGACCTTCGAGACGCATTGGGAGACGATGCACCCGGCGCTGCGTCCCGGCGGCCAGCCGCGCGACGCCGCCTTGCGCCGCCTCAACGCGCTGGCCGACCTGCAGAACGGCCAGGAAGGCCTGCTGGCGAACCTCAGGCAGATGGTCTTCTTAGCGCCGCGTCCCATCGGGCCGATCAGCGGACGCGATCTCGAACAGGGTGCGCTCGACGATCGCGTCATGCTTCAGGAAGCGGCGTCGGGATTGAATGCCACGGAGAAGGCAGCGCTGGTCAGCGCGCACGGACAGCTCCTGAACCGGGTGGGCAGCGGTTGTGCCGCCCATCAGGACCAGGCCGGTGAACAGATGACAGCGCTCATCGCCGGGGCGCACGCAGCGATCGAGGCGCTCGACGCAGTCGATGCGGCGCTGAATGCCCGCCTCGACAGCAACGGGGCTGCCGTCCCGGACCTGAAGCGGTTTTTGCAGCGCGTGCTGACGACGCTGGAACGCAACACGGCGGTCGAGACCACGGAAGAGGCAGCGACGAAGCGGGCGGCCAGCCCGGCTGCTCCCCCGGCAAGCCCGGCCGCGCCGGTCAGAAACGGTCATGGAGCCGAGACGATGGCAAGCTACGCGGAGACCGGTGCGGGGCTCCCGGACAGGATTTCCTCGCGCGACGATGTGGTGAAGTGCCTCGACCTTGTGGTCGCGTTCTACGACCGCACCGAGCCGTCGAGTCCGATCCCGCATCTCGCCCGCCGGGTGCGCAGGATGGTGCACATGGATTTCGTTGAACTGATGGAAGACCTCGCCCCGTCGGGGCTCAAGGAATTCCGGCTGCTCGCCGGCGTTCCCGACGCCAAGAAGACTGCCCAGAAGGATGAAAGGTAGCAACACATGCCAGCCGAAAGCAAAGCGAAGGTCATCGAGCGAAATCGCGCCCCGCGCGTGCAGATCGCCTACGATGTCGAAACCTACGGCAGCCCGACGACGATCGAACTGCCGTTCGTCATGGGCGTGATGGCCGACCTGTCGGGCGCATCGCAGACCAGGGAAGCGTCCAAGACGGTGCTCGACCGTTCCTTTGTCGAGACCGATGCCAACCGCTTCCCCAAATTCATGGAAGCGCTGGGGCCCAGGGTCAAGGCGCGGGTGAAGAACACGCTGCCGCAGGCCGAGGGACAGGAGCGCGACGAAGAACTGGCGCTCGACCTGACCTTCACCAAGATGGGCGATTTCGCCCCCGACAAGATCGCCGAACAGGTCCCGCAACTGGCCGAAATCCTGAAGATGCGGCGCCAGCTCGAGGAGCTGCTCGGCTTCATGGACGGCCGCGTCGATGCCGAAAAGCGCATCGCCCAATTGCTGAACAACCAGCCGCTGCTTGGCCAGATCGCCGCCCAGGCGCTGTCCGACGACAAGGGTGAGGAATAGATCATGGCCGAACAGCAAAAGACCGCAGCATCCGTCGCCGAGGCCGAGGCCGTCGATCTCGGCGAATTCAGCCAGCTCTTGGAGAAGGACTTCAAGGTCAAGAAGGACGACAGCGAGAAGCTGCAGCAGCTGGTTCGCAACCTGGCTCTGGCGGCGCAGTCGCGCTCCGAGACGACGACGATTTCGTCCAACTCGATCAAGTCGATCAAGTCGTTGATCGCCGGCATCGACAAGATGCTGACGACCCAGGTCAACGAAATCCTGCACGCGCCGGAAGTGCGGCAGATGGAAGGCACCTGGCGCGGCCTCTGGTACCTCATTAACAACACCGAGACGGATCAGAAGCTGAAGATCCGGGTGATGAACATTTCCAAGGAGCAGCTGGCCGACACGCTCGAAGACTATGAAGGCCAGATGTGGGACCAGAGCCCGATCTTCAAGAAGGTCTACACCGACGAGTATTCGATGCTCGGCGGCGAACCGATCGGCTGCGTCATCGGCGCCTACGAGTTCTCCAACCACCCGCGCGACGTCGGCCTGTTGCGCAACATCTCCGGCATCTGCGCCTCGGCGCACACGCCGTTCATCGCCGCCGCCTCGCCACGGCTGTTCCGCATGGACAGCTGGCAGGAACTGCCCAACCCGCAGGACCTGCAGCAGATCGTCTCCAACCCGGCCTACGCCTCGTGGCAATCGCTGCGCGAGAGCGAGGATGCGCGCTATATCGGGCTGACCATGCCGCGCGTGCTGGCGCGGCTGCCCTACGGCTCGGAGACAGTCCCGGTCAAGGGCTTCTCCTTCGAGGAGGAAGTGCAGGGCGATCACAACAAATATGTCTGGATGAACGCTGCCTTCCCGATGGGCGTCAACATCAACCGCAGCCACAAGCTCTATGGCTGGGGCACCCAGATCCGCGGCGTCGAAAATGGCGGCACTGTGCTTAACCTGCCGGTGCACTCCTTCCCGACCGATGACGGCTCGATCGCGATGAAATGCCCGACGGAAGTCGCCATCGACGACCGGCGCGAGGCGGAACTGGCCAAGCTCGGGCTGATGCCGATCCTGCATCGCAAGAACACCGATCTCGCGGCCTTCATCGGCGCACACTCGCTGCAGGATGACGAGACGCGGGCCGGACGCCTGGTCGACCCCGACGCCCAGTCCAACGAGCGGCTCTCCGCCAACCTGCCCTACCTGTTCCCGGTCTCGCGCTTTGCCCACTACCTCAAGGCGATTGCGCGCGACAAGGTCGGCTCGTTCAAGGAACGCACCGACATGCAGATCTGGTTGACCGAATGGATCAACCGGTACGTGCTGGCCAACCCGGCCTTCGCCGACGACAAGGCGCGCGCCAAGCGTCCGCTTGCCGCCGCCGAGGTGCAGGTCGACAGCGTGGAGGGCCGGCCGGGCTACTACAACGCCCGCTTCTATCTGCGCCCGCACTACCAGCTGGAGGGCATCAACGCCTCACTCAGGCTGGTGTCGGAATTGCCGTCCGTGAAGACCTGATTGCAGCAACCAACCTTTGTTTGAAAGCGGTGGAGAACGAAAATGCCCACAATGAAGATCGACGGTTTTCTGAAAGTTCCGGATATCAAGGGGCCCAGCACGCGCGACGGCCATGACGACGAGATCGAAATCCATGGCGTCGATTACAAGATGGTCGCGCCCTACGACCCCAATTCCCTCTCGCGCCGAGGCCGCGTGTCGATGGGCATGATCAAGTTCACCAAGCACTATGACAAGGCCTCACCCTACCTGGCCAAGGCCCTGTTCGAAAACAAGGCGCTGGACGAGGTCAAATTCTCCGCGCGGCGGACCATCGACGGCGAGAGCAAGGACTATCTGGTCGTTACCCTGACCGACGCCTCGATCATGGAATACGACATGTCGCAGGCCGATGATGAAGCCGACCTGATCCAGGAGGAAGTCTCCTTCGCCTACAAGAAGATCAAGTTCGTCTATGACGACAATGACGAAGCCGAAATGGATGTCTATGTCGGCAAGTGACGGGCGAGCAAAGCGCCCTGCCGCCGACAAGGTACAGGCGGGCGGTTCACGGGCCAAGCGCGAGGCGGTACAGCCTTCGCTGTGGGACCGCCTCGTCAACGATCTGCCGGGCCTGAGCTCGGAGATAGACGGGCTCAGGCAGGCTCTGCAGGAGGAGCTTGGCGCAGAGCGCCTGGACGAGCTGCTGGCAGACGGACCGAGGCGCATCGACGCCGATGACGCATTGAACCCCGATCAGAAGCGCCGGCTGCACCGGCTGGCGTTTCAGAACCGGCACCGTGGCGAGCTTGAAAGCCGAGGCATCGTGGTGTCGCCCGATGTGCTGCGCGAGGCCGTGCGGCGCGACATCGAGGCGCTGTTCAACACCGAGCGTTTCGAATCCGCGCCGCTGCTATCCGATCTCGAGGCCGAGCAGATGACCGACCGTCCGACATCGCTGGCCGACTTTCCGGAGGTGCGCCGCAGCGTTGTCAATTATGGCGTGCCGTCCTTCTCCGGCCGGTCGTCGCGCGACTTCGATCGCGATGTTCTGGCACGCGAGATCCGCGCCGTGCTCGCCGCATTCGAGCCGCGGCTGAAGGAGAGCGCGACGAAAGTCACGGTCAACCTCGGCGACAAGACCGGCCTGAAGATCGAGATCGACGCCGTGCTGATCATGACGCCGACGCCCGAGCGCATGCGCCTGCGCACGACGATCAATCTCGACAACGGACTGGCGCGCACCGAGTTCAGGGAAGCCTGAGAGATGGACCGGGTCTTCGTAGAATATTACGAGGAGGAACTGTCCCACATACGCGGGCTGGCGGCGGAGTTCGCCGACATGCATCCGGCGGTTGCCCGCAATTTGTCGCTGGATACGGTGCCGTGTCCCGACCCCTATGTGGAGCGGCTGCTCGACGGCGTCGCCTTCCTCGCCGCGCGCACGCGCCTGAAGGTGGATGCCGAGCGCTCGCGGTTTTCGCGCAGCATCCTCGACGTGCTTTATCCCGATCTCGTCACGCCGGCGCCGGCAACCGCCATGGTGGTGCTGAAGCCCGGCCAGCAGGTGCAGACAATGCTTGCCGGCCACGTCGTCAAGCGCGGCACGCGGCTGGTCTCCAGCCTGCAGGCCGGCCTGTCGACACGCTGCACCTTCACCACCGCGCAGGACATGACGCTGTTTCCGATCGCGATCAGTTCGGTCGGCTATTTCCAGGACCGCAGCGCGCTTGCCGCCGCCGGCATCGGCCCGATCGCCGGCAAGGCCGGCGAAGCGGCACTTCGCATCACGCTGGCGCGGACCGGCAAAGGCAAGCTCGACGAACTGGCGCTCGACCGGCTCGACTTCTATTTCGCCAACCGCACCAAGGCGCCGCTGATCTTCGACGCCATCTTCGGAGTCTGCTCTGGTGTCGGCGCTCGACCGGAAGGCAAGACCAATCCATTGTCGCCGCTACCGCCGCCGGAGATGGTCGGCATTGCCGATGCCGAGGCGCTGATGCCGCGCACGCGGCCGACCTTCGAAGGCTACCGCCTGCTGCGCGAATATTTCATGATGCCCGAGCGCTTCCATTATGGGCGCGTCACCGGCTTGCTGCCGGTCGTGCGCAAATGCCAGGCCGGGCTCGAAATCATCTTCCTGTTCCGGCGTCCGGTGCCCGAACTCGCCGATCTGACGCCGGCGGATTTCGATCTCTTCGCCACCCCGATCATCAATCTCTTCGAGCGCGAGTGCAACATCGTCGAGCTCGACCAGCGCAAGACGCGCCAGGTGCTGCATGCCGACCGCACGCGGGCGCGCGACTTTGAAATCTACCGCGTCATCCGCGTCGAAGACGCCGATGCCGAGGGACCCGACGCGGAGATACCGGAACTCTTCAGCCTTGGGCAAAATCGCGGCAGCGGCTGGGTCTTTTCGACGGAGCGGCGGCCGCGCCGGCCGACCGAGGACGAGCGGCGCCAGGGCGTGACGCGGACCTCCTATGCCGGCGACGACGTCTTCCTGGCGGTTTCGCGCCCAGTCAACAGTCAGGCCAACCGGCCGCTCAAGTGCGTCGACGTCGTGGCACTGTGCACAAACCGCGATCTTGCCATCCTCGACGACACGCCAACGCTGACGCTGGAAGCGGGCGACCCGGTGGAATCGGTCAGGCTGCTCGGCGCGCTGCGTTCGCCGCAGCCGGCCATCCCGGCAGCGCTGCCGACCGGCGCCGACAGCGAGTCGCGCGCCGACGACCTGGCCTGGCGGCTGGTCTCGCAGCTGGCGCTGAACTTCCTCAGCCTGGCCAAGGAAGGCCGCGGCGTCGATCCGCTGCATGCGCTGCTCGATCTCTATGCCGAACGCGGCGATCCCGGGCTTGCCCGCAATGTACGCTCGATCGTGCGCATCGATTCGCGCGCGGTGATCGAAAGGCTGGCGATCGAAGGACCAATGTGTTTTGGGCGCGGCACGGAGGTGACGCTGCATGTCGACCAGTCGGTGCTGGCGGGACAGAGCACTCTGCTGCTGTCGGGCCTGCTGTCGCGGCTGTTTGCCCGCCATGCCGGCATTAACGGGTTCGTGCGCACGCGCACGCGGTTGCTCCAGAAACAGGAGGATGTGCCATGGCCGATGACGCCCGGCAATCGCTACCTGATCTAGAGCGAGCCGCAACCCTGTCCGAGAGTTTCGACTTTTTCGAACTGCTGCGCCGGCTGGAGCGGCAAGGCGGCCTGTTCGGCCATTCCGGCCGGCCGGACCGCGAGCCGGCAAGGCTCGGCCAGAATGTGCGGCTGTCCTTCGCAGTGCAGGACGTGGTGGATTTCCACGAACCGACCGACAAGTCGCCGGCGCGGGTGACGGTCAACAATCTCGGCCTGCTCGGGCCTGAAGGGCCGATGCCGCTGCATCTGACGCGCTGGGTGCTCGATCGGCTGTCGCAGCGCTGGTATGCGGGCGCCGAGGCGCGGCAGACGAGCGACACGACCTTCGTCGATTTCGTCAACATCCTGCAGCACCGGATGATCGCGCTTTATTATCGCGCCTGGGCGGATGCGCATCCGGCCGTGCAGGTCGAACGCGGTGTCGGCGGCCGCGTCCGCTCCATGCTGGAAGCCATGGCCGGCATCGGGCTGCCGGGCACCCAGGACGCCGAACTCGATGCGGTAAAGCTTCGCCAGGCCGCCTCGCTCGCCAGCCAGGTCGACGGTCCCGAACGGCTGACCCTGTTCCTGGCCGAAGCCTTCAAGGTTCCGGTGGTGCTGAAGGAATTCGTCGGCGCCTGGATGACCATTCCCAAGGCGCTGCAGAGCCGGCTGGCCGGCAGCTATGCCACGCTCGGCCGCAGCGCCACTATCGGCCCGCGCAGCTTCAGCCGGCAGAGCCGCATCGAGCTGCGCATCGGCGCGCTCAGCTATATCGATTACAAGGCCTTCCTGCCCGGCGGTGAGCGGCTGAAGCTGTTGAAGCAGGCGGTGCGCGACCTGATCGGCGAGACCATCGATGTCGATCTCAGGATCGTGCTTGCGGCAAAGGCAGTGCCGCCGGCGAAGCTCGGCACCGTCCAGCTTGCCCGCACCACCTGGCTGGCGCGCAACCCTGCGCGAGGCGATGCCGAAGACATGCGGCTGCGCACCATCGTCGGCTGGCGGGAAGAGGTGGCGGCATGAGCCTGCTTCTGACTCTCGAACAGGGACCCCGCGCGCAAGTCACGCGGCAGGCACAGCTGGACGAGGGTGAGCTGGTGATCGGCCGCAGCGCCGACGCCGACTGGCAGATCAACGATCCCGACATGTTCGTCTCGCGCGCCCACTGCAAGATCACCAGCAAGCGGGGCCGCTATTTCGTCACCGATACTTCCAGCAGCGGGCTGTTCATCGACGATGCCAGCAGCCCACTCGGCGCGGGAAATTCCGAGCGCCTGCAAAGCGGCATGCGGCTGCGGCTGGGCGACTATGTGGTGCGCGTCGATTTGCAGACAGCGAAGACCGAGGCGCCGGCCTTGAGGCCTTCGATGCCCAGCAAGCCGACCGCGTCGCGGGCGCCGGTCAGCCTCGGCGGCGACGATTTCTTTTCGTCCACCACGGAAGAAGAGCCGGGACGGCCACGCCCTGCCAACCTGCCCGATCCATTCGAAAAGCCGGTGCCCGGCGCATTCGCGCGTGCGCGGTCCGATGAACGCAGCTCGCAGGCGTTCGACGATCCGTTCAGCCTCGACCCTGTGGCAACGCCGGTGGCCGAGACCGCCCCCGACAAGGGTGTTGGCAAGCCGCTGTTCGACGATCCCTTCGGCCTCGATTCCGCACCGCTGTCGCGAGAGCCGAGCAGATCCAGTTCCGAGAAGCCGCCGGCCTACGATGACGGGTTTGGTTTTGGCCCGGCCGAGTCCACCAGTCTCGACGCAGGCGCGACGGATGGCGGCGCGATCGATGCGGCCTCGCCTGCTCCCTCCGCCGCGCCTTGGGAGCTGCCGGCTCGCGCGGCCGAGCCATCGCCAAAGCCAACCCCGCAACCACCGCCCCGCCCTCCTGTACGGCAAGCTGCTGCGCGGCCGTCGACCGGACAGGCGGACGCGGAATTGCGCGCCGCTTTCCTGCGCGGCATGGGCATGGACGAGTCCGACTTTCCCGGCAGCGATCCGGTGGCCGGCATGGAGAAGTTCGGCCGCGAATACCGGCTGATGATGGAAGGGTTGATGCAACTTTTGCGCAAGCGCGCCGAAGAGAAGGGCAACGCCCGCGTCGCCCAGACCGTGGTTGGCGCGTCCGAGGTCAACCCGCTCAAATTCCTGCCTTCGGTCGACGATGCTCTGGTGACCATGCTGGCCGAGCGCAGCCCCGGTTTCCTCGGCGCCGAAGCGGCGATCAAGGACGCGGTGCGCGATCTGGCGCAGCACCACGTTCGTGCCTGGCGCGGCGTGCAAGGCGCGCTCAAGCGCATGATCGACCGCTTCGATCCGGCGGCGATCGAGCAGGAACTGAAGTCGAGTTCGGCGATCGGCAATCTGCTGACCGGCGGGCGCGGCGCCAAGCTCTGGGAATTGTACCAGAAACGCCACCGTGAAATCGCTCACAGCGCCGAGACGCGTTTTCTGGGCGAGATCGGCGCTGATTTTCGTGATGCATATGAGGAGGACTGAGACATGATCGACAGACGCGAATTTATTTTTGCCATCGGAGCGACGGGACTGCTGACGGCTTGCCAGAGCGGCCCGCCGAAACCATCCGTCATCACCGTAAACCTCGCCGGCGGCGCCGGCATGAACCCGGGACCGGGCGGCGGCGACAGGCCGGTGACTGTAATGATCCTGCGCCTGAAGAGCACCGGCGCTTTCAATTCGGCCGATTACTTCGCCCTGCAGGGCGGCGCCGGCGCGGCACTTGGCGGCGATCTCATCGGCTCCGATACGATTTCGGTCGGACCCGGCAAGACCGCATCGAAGACCATTACGGTCGAACCGGAAG
Source organism: Mesorhizobium sp. C089B (assembly GCF_030323125.1). Lineage (NCBI taxonomy): Bacteria > Pseudomonadati > Pseudomonadota > Alphaproteobacteria > Hyphomicrobiales > Phyllobacteriaceae > Mesorhizobium > Mesorhizobium sp. C089B. The sequence goes on along the minus strand of NZ_CP100469.1, from coordinate 6,479,128 downwards.
TGGCCGCGCTCGGCTTCGTCGCGCTGATCAGGGAACCCACCGGCCGCAACTGGCGTACCACCAAATCGGTTTCGTCGGGATCGAAATTCACCGTCAATGTGAAGCTCGGCAGCGGCGGCATTTCCGCTTAGCGGCGGCAATCCGCAAAGCCGCGCCAATGGTGACGAGCAGGAAGCAGAGAGTGGCGGCATGAGCGATGCAAACAGGGTGCTGTGGTCGGAGGGGCTGTTCCTCCGCACCCAGCATTTCCAGCAACAGGACCGCTTCTTCGAAGCGACGGTGCGCGGCGTCTTGCAGGCCGGGCACCTGCATACGTTCGGCTTCCGAACGCTGACGCTCGATCAGGCACAGCTCGATGCCGGCCAGATCTCGGTGCTCTCGGCGCGTGGCATCTTTCCCGACGGGACGCCGTTCGCGATCCCCGAGACGATGGATGCGCCGCGGCCGCTGGCGGTAACGCCGGAAATGGGCGCGGGACCGGTGCTGATCGCGCTGCCGCTCGAACCGCCCGGCGGCGTCGGCTTCGACCCTGCTCACGCCGAGCCGTCCGGCGCGCGCTATCGCGGCCGGATCGTGTCGGTGCGCGACGCCGTGCATGGCGGCTCCGATCCCGAGGAAATCGAGATCGCACGGCCGCAGGCGCTGTTGCTGGCGCCGGGCACGGCCGTCGGCGGCTACACCGCGCTGCCGGTGGCCGAACTCAAGGGCGTGCGCGCCGATGGCGGCGTGGCCTTGGACGACACCTTCCTGCCGCCGACCTTGGTCATCGGCGCGGCGTCCTGGTACAGCCGCCTGCTGCAGGAAGTGGTCACCGGCCTCGACCAGATCGCCGAGGCGCATGGCAAGATGGTGCTGGGCGGCCCCGGCCGCAGCGTCGAGGATCTTCTGATCCTCAATTTGGTCAACGCCGCGCGGCCGCGGCTGGCGCACATGCTGGTGCAGGATGTCTTCCATCCAGCCGAGGTCTACATGGAACTTGCCGGCCTTGCCGGCTCGATGGCGACCTACGGTTCGAGCGCAAGGCGGCTCGGCGAACTGCCTGTCTACGACCACATGGCGCCCGGACCCGCCTATTCGGCGCTGGCCGATGCGCTGCGTTCGCTGATCCTCAGCCTGCGCTACATCGAGCCGAAATCGCGCGCCCTGCCGGTCATGCGCCATGCCACCAATGTGTGGAAGATCCGCATCGACAACCCGAAACTTCTGGTGGCGAGCCGCATCGTGGTGCGGATCGGCTCCGAACTGTCGGAGGATGCCTTGCGCAAGATTTTCGTCAACCAGGCGACCGTCGGCTCGGCCAGCGAATTCGAAGGGCTGTGGAAATCACGCCTGCCCGGCATTCCGCTGAAGCCCCTGCATTCGCAACCGCGCGAAATTCCCTATGACGGCGACCGGCTGTGCCTCGAACTCGACCAGAAAAGCGAGCACTGGGCCTCGCTGCTCGAAGCGCCCGGTTTCGTGATCGGCGTTTCGGGCGTGCTGCCCAGCGAACCGCAGGTCGACTGCTACTCGGTCAACAGGTGAGATGATGAGCAGGGACGATCCATTCGGACTGTCCGAGGATCGGGAGCGGACGCGCATTCGGCTGAGCGGAGCGCCAACGCCGCGCGCCATGCCGCTGCCGGCGTCAGGGGTGACCGCGAAACGCTCCGCGCGCGCGCATCCGAACGTGCTCGTCAACGCGTTCTCGCCGCTGCTGGAATTTGCACCCGAACTCGAAAACGCGCAGCCGCCTGAGAACCCGGAAGCCCTGCGCACCAGGCTGCTCGACGAACTCGTGCGCTGCCGCGACGCCACCATGGCACAGGGATCGTCACTTGAGCGCGCCGACCAGGCCGCGTGGCTGGTGGCCGCGTTGCTCGATGATCTGGCGCTGAACACGCCGTGGGCGGCGCCAGCGCATGGCCACGCCAGCCGCTGGTGGTGATGCTGCGCGGCGACGTCGATGCCGGCGCGCAGTTCTTCGCCCGTCTTGAAGAGCTGGAGCGCCATCCCAATCGCGACCGCGAAATGCTGGAGTTGCAATATCATTGCATGGCGCTCGGCTTCCGCGGCAAATATCGCGTGCCGGGCCGCTCCGGCGACCGTTCGCTCAATGCCGTGCGTGTGGCCGCGGCGCGCTTCCTGCGCGACAGCGACGCCGAAGGCGCACAGCTTTCGCCCAACTGGAAGGGCGTGATCGCCTCCGACGAGCCGCAGCGCTTCATCGTGCCGATCTGGGTGATGGTTGCGGCAGCGGCGGTGATCGCCACCGCCATTCATATCGGGCTGTCGATGAGCCTGAGCAGCCAGGCGGTCGAGCTTTCGGCGCTGGTTCGCGCCTTGCCGCCGCCGACGCGTACGGATGTCACCCGCGCTTCGCCGAAGGTCGACGCGCCGCCGCCGGTGGCGGTGGATTTCGCGCTGCTGCCGGAATTCCAGGCGGCAGCACCCGACGAGCTCAAGAGAGCGCTGAGCGGCACGGAGAGCGTGTCGCTGGCGCGGCTGGTCATCCAGGCCTCCAATCCCGAACTCTTCCAGTCGTCGCGCGCGCAGCTGACAGACGGCTTCGATCCGCTCATCGCCTCGGTCGCCAAGGTGATCCTCGAGAACCAGGAGCTGATCGGCGATATCACCGTGGTCGGCCACACCGACGGCGTTCCGTTGCAGAAGACCAACCCACTGTCCACCAACCAGCGGCTGTCGGAAGCCCGCGCCGCGGAAATTGCCGATATCCTGATTCAGAACGGCGTGCCGAAGGAGCGCGTGCGCTCCGAAGGCCGGGCCGCCACCGATCCGGTGGCCGACGACGGCACACGCGAAGGCCGGGCCTTGAACCGCCGCGTCGAAGTGCTGGTCGAAAAGAGGCTGTGACATGTTCATCCTGCGCTTCCTCTGGGCGGTCCTGACTTCGCGTTTCCTGTGGACGCTGATCGGCCTGGCGCTGCTGTCGCTGATCATCTGGGTATTCGGCCCGATCGTACGGGTCGGCGACTATGTGCCGATGGCGTCGGAGACGGTGCGCATCGTCATCATCGCTCTTCTGGTGATCTTCTGGCTGATCTGGCTGATCGTCGCGCAGCGCCGCGCGATCCGCGCCAACCGCATGTTCGTCGCCGAGATTTCCGCCCCGGTCGAGGAAAAGCGGCTCAGCCCGGGCGAGGAAAACGTCGCCGCGGTCGGCGCCAAGTTCCAGGACGTCATGGTCGAGTTGAAGCGCCGCAAGCTCGGCGGCCGCAAGTTCCTGCGCGAGATGCCGTGGTATGTGATCGTCGGCCCCCCGGCGACCGGCAAGACGACGGCATTGCGCCAATCCGGCCTCAACTTTCCGATCGACCTCACCGACGATCTGCAGGGCATCGGCGGTACCCGCAACTGCGACTGGTTCTTCTCCGAAAACGCAGTGATGATCGACACCGCCGGGCGCTATGTCCAGCAGGAAAGCCAGCCCGATGTCGACGCCGTGGAATGGCTGGGTTTCCTCGATCTGTTGAAGAAGCATCGTGGCCGTCGTGCGCTGAACGGCGTCATCGTTGCGCTTGGGATCGACGCGCTGTCCGAGGGCGACGAAGCCGTCAAGGCGCATGGCCGCAAGATCCGCAGGCGCCTGGCCGAGCTCGAAGAGCGGCTGGAAATCCGCTTGCCGGTCTATCTCATGCTGACCAAGGCCGATCTGATCAGAGGCTTCGAGGCCTTCTTCGGCGGCCTGTCGACGGCGGCGCGCGAACAGGTATGGGGGACGACCTTCCCGCTCGATGCACGCGTCGACGCCAAGACGATCGCGGGTGAAGTCACGACGCTGTCGAGGGAGCTGGAAAAGCGACTGGTGCCGCGGCTGGAAGACGAGGATAAGCTGGCCGAACGGGCCGAGATCTTCCGCTTTCCCGCACAGCTGCAAAGCCTGTCCGAGCCGATCCAGGTGCTGGTCGAGGCGATGTTCGGCGAGAGCCGCTACGAGGAGGCAGCCTGGCTGCGCGGCCTCTATCTGACCTCGGCGACCCAGGAAGGCGCGCCGATCGACCGGCTGACCGCGGCGCTCGCCTCCTCCTTCGGCCTGCCGGCACGACGCACGATGCCGGCGCAGCGCTTCGAGAAGCGCAGCTTCTTCCTCAAGAACCTTTTGACCGAGGTGATCTTCAAGGAGGCCGGGCTCGGCACCTTCGATCCGCTGGCGCAGCGCCGCCGCAGCTGGGTCTGGCGCGGTGCCGCCGCTGCCAGCGCGGCTGCGGCCATACTCGCCGGCGGCCTGTTCACCTGGTCCTACTACGACAATCGCAACGCCATCGCCGCGCAAGCCGGCCAGTTCGAAGCGCTGCAGGCGCCGCTGACGTCGACCGCCGCGACGCCCGCCTCGGTGCTGCAGCCGGCTATGGACGTTGCCCTGACCGCCATGGACGAAGTCGCCAATGCCAGGACTGCGCCTCCGAACAAGGCACAGGACCTGCTCGGACCATCGGCTTCGGCCGAGATGATGCGGGCGCAGACCGACACCTATGACCACGCTCTGCGCAACGTGCTGGAGCCGCGGATGGTGGCGTTGCTCGAAGCGACCATGTGGCGGCAGATCCGCGATCCGGACTTCATGCTGGGGGCGCTCAAGACCTACCGCATGATGACCGGCCTGTCTCAGATGGACTCCGACTTCGTCGAGAATTGGTGGGTGAACGACCTGCCCGAATTCGCGCCGGCCGCGCCCTTCCCGACAGCCGATGCGGAAGAACACCAGCTGGCAGCGATCCGCCGCATGGCGGTCGACGACAGCTACATCGCGCCCGACCAGGCGCTGGTCGCCGAAGCGCTGAAAACGGTCTGCACGATCTCGCTGCCGGCGCGGGCCTACAAGCAATTGCTGGCCGATCCGGCGGTGGCCGGATTGAAGGAATGGATCCCCGCCAATTTCGCCGGGCCGAACGGCGCCAAGGTGTTTTCGCGACGCTCCGACAAGACGCTGCGCGTCGGCATATCAGGCGCCTTCACCTATGACGGCTTCCACGATGCGATCCTCGACCGGGTCGAGGATGTCGCCGCCCAGGCGGCACTCGACCGCGCCGTGTTTGCCGGCGGCTGCTCGGAAAATTCCGAGACCTCGGTGTCGGCGCTGTCGGAAGATATCCTGAAGCTCTACTATGACGATTACATCGCGCAGTGGGATAGTTTCCTGCGCGACATGCGGCTGGCGCCGCTGAGCGACCTCAACATTGCCAGCGAGAATCTGAAGGACCTTTCCAGCGCCGATTCCGCGCTGAAGCGGCTGTTGACGGCGGTGGTCCAGGAGGTCGACCTCACCCGCTCGGACGACGCGCCGGCGACTGACGACAAGGCGGCGGCGAAGGGCGGCTCGAAACTGCTGGGCAAACTCGGCAAGCTGGGCAAGATCGTCAAGACCGGCGCCAAGCTGTTGCCGCGCGCAGGATCGGCCAGCGAAGTCGACCTGACCGGCACGCTGGTGGCCGAACACTTCAAGCCGCTCAAGAGCACGATTGCCGAGGTCGACGGCCAGCCGCCGGCGCTCGATGCCGCGGTCGTCGCGCTGACGGCGCTGTCCAACGTGCTGCAGACGGTGACCGCCAATCCCGACCCGCAGGACGCGATCAAGAAACAGGGCGGGCTTGCCGAACTGACCGGCGCCGTCGCCCGCCAGGCGCAAATCCTGCCCGACCCGGTCAACACCTGGCTGAGCGGCATTGCCGGCGACACCAGCGGGTTGACGCAGAAGGCCGTGGCCTCCGAGCTCAACGCCATCTGGCGCGCCGACATCCTGCCCTTCTGCCAGGCCGCGCTCAACGACCGCTATCCGTTCAGCCCGGACAGTGCCGTCGACGTCAACGTGCGCGACTTCGCCCGCCTGTTCGGACCGGCAGGGATGATCGACGGCTTCATCAACGACCATCTGATCGGCTATGTCGACACCTCGGCGCAGCCTTGGAAATGGCGTGCCGATTTCGGCCTCGACCCGTCCGCACTTGCCGCCTTCGAGCAGGCGCGGCGCATCCGCGACGATCTCTTTCCCGGCGGTCAGGGCCCGGTGATGGCCTTCACGCTCGAGCCGACCGACCTGTCGCCCAACGTGACCCGCGTCACGCTCAACCTCGATGGCCAGAACCTGGTCTATTTCAACAATGCGACGCGACCGCAACCGATGACCTGGCCCGGCAAGGACGGCACCGGCGTCATCTCGCTCGCCTTCCAGCCGATCGACGGCTCACCCGAAATCATGCTCAACGAGACCGGCAGCTGGGCATGGCTGAGGATGCTGCGCGGCGGCCGCTTTACCGGCACGTCGCTGTCCGACGTCTACAGCCTGCGGCTGGGCACGAAAGGCATGTACGCCGATTTCAAGCTCAAGGCGGCGAGCGTCGAAAATCCCTACAACCTCCAGATGTTCAAGAAATTCTCATGTCCGCCGCAGATCTGATCCTGCCTGGCTTCTACGGCAAAATGCCCGCCACCGGCGACTTCGTCAGCCGGCGGCTGACGGGCGAGTTCGTGCGCCTGTGGGACCGCTGGCTGGCGCAGCACCTGGTGCCATTGTTTGGCCAGCACATCTGGCCCCCCGCCACCGCGCTGCGCTTTCTGGCCGGCGCGAATTCCTTCGGCGCGTCGGCGGGCATCATCCTGCAAAGCGCCGACAAGGTTGGCCGGAAATTTCCGCTGAGCGTCGTTGCCCTGCTGCCCGAAGCGCCTGTCGCGCTGACGCATGCCGAGGCATGGTTTGCCGGGATCGAGGAGGCCGCCACCGCCGCCCAGCAGGGCGAGCTGACGCCCGAAGAACTGGATGCAGCTTTGACGGCACTGCCGATGCCACAGGCCGAGCCGGGCGAAGAGCTGATCGCCGACATGGTGATGTGGACGGCGCACTCCGACATTTTCGACATCGACCCGCACTCGCCGCAAGCGACGCTGGAGACAATCCTCGCCGGCAGTTGGGAGACGAGTTGATGCAGATCTGGAACCAGATGGGCTATCCGCATCAATTCACCGTGGGCACGGACAAGGCCGCCATGAGTGGATTGTCGTGGTGGTGAAAGGCACGTTCGACTTTCCCGCAACGCCAGGCGGACCGGTGCAGAAATCGGCGGAGCAGGTACCGCTGGTCATGGCCGACACGCAGACCGGTGAACCCGGCTATTCCGCAACATTATGGGAAACCGATTTCGCTTTCCGCAAGCCACGCTGCGACATCATCGCCAATGGCTGTGCTTACGCCCCAAACGGGAGACCAGCCGAGCGCGTGCCGGTCGGCATCAAAGTTGGAAATTGGTCGAAACTCTTCGAGGTGGTGGGCACGCGTGAGTGGCGTGCCATCGGGCCAATGTTTGCCGCTACAGCGCCGCAGCCGTTCCTACGCCTGCCGATTTCCTACGACGTTGCGTGGGGCGGAACTGACCGGCTCGACCCCGAGGACAAGGCGCCGGCAAGTTACAGATACAACCCGGTCGGAACCGGCTGGTCGCGTGCCAGGAACCAGCGGCTGATCCCGGGCCTGCGCCTTCCCAACACCCAAGCCGTCGGCGAGGACATCCGCTCGCCGTTCAGCGACTACAGGCCCATGAGTTTTGGTCCAATGGGCCGTGGCTGGCCTGGCCGGATCGAGTATGGCGGCACCTATGACGACAACTGGGTAGCCAACATCTTTCCATTCCTGCCTCCGGATTTCGATGAGCGCTATTTCCAGATGGCGCCGTCCGACCAGCAGATCGACCAGCCGAAAGGTGGCGAAGAAGTACATCTGGTCAACCTGACCCCTGAGGGCCGGGTAAGCTTTCGCCTGCCACAGACGGCATTGCCGATGACGCTGTTCAGAGAGCGAGAACTCTCATTTCAAGGAGAAATCCTTCCCGACACCATTTTGTTTGATCCCGAGAACCGCTGCTTCTCGCTGGTCTGGCGCGTGTCTCAGCGCATTCATCGCACGATCCTGGACTTCACCGAATGCTGGATCGGCCCGCCGACGGAGTCGATGTTGCGAGCGCGAGCCACTGGCCGGGACTATATACGCGCCGTTGGGGCCGCGCCCGAGGATGAAGCCGCATGAGCGCAGCGATTAATGTCGTTTCGATCGGCATGGTGACCGCCGTCGGCCTCGACGCGCCCTCGTCATGCGCAGCAATGCGAGCCGGGGTAGACGGATTTCAGGAGACAGGTTTCCTCGCCGCGGGCGGAGAGCGCCTTATAGGCGCGCCCGTTCCCTTGCCCGGTGACTGGGTCGGCGAGAAGCGTATGGCCTACCTTGCCGCGATGGCGATCACCGAAGCTTTTGCCGGCGCGCCGGAGGCGCGAGGTGACGCCGCCCTCATTCTATGCCTTGCCGAAAACGACCGCCCCGGGCGGCCGGCCTCGGACGGACAGCGCATGCTCGCGCGCATAGCCGCGATCACCAAGCTGACCAGTCCCAACAAGGCACGGATCGTGGCGCACGGTCGGCCCTCCGGGCTGGTCGCATTGGAACAGGCCCGCAGAATCTTCTCGGCCGGCGAAGCCCCTTTCGTGATGATCGTCGGCGTCGACAGCTACCTGACGGCGGGCACCGTCACGCACTACTTTACCGAAAACCGGCTGCTGGTTCCAGACAACCCGGACGGATTCATCCCCGGCGAGGCGGCCGCCGCGATCCTTTGCTCCCCCGGGCGACCGCCGGCAGCCTTCACCTGCATGGCCTCGGCTTCAGCCGAGAGCCCGCCTTCATCTACAATCCGGATGATCTGGCGTCGCGCGGTGACGGCATGACCGCCGCCTACCGGACCGCACTTGAGGAGACCGGTATCGCCATGCATCGTGTCGGCTATCGCATCTCCGACCTGATCGGCGAAAAATACTGGTTCAGGCAGAGCGCTCTGGCCACCCTGCGGCTCACCCGTGGCCGCCGCGAGTTCATGGATATCTGGTCGCCCGGTGAAACCCTAGGTAATGTCGGGGCCGCCGTGGTCCCACTCATGCTGGGTTGGGCATTCACCGCTGCCGTCAAGGGCTACGCCATGGGTGAATCCGTGCTCGTTGAAGCCTCCAACGACGCTGGCGCCTGCGGGGCCGCCGTCTTTGCAGGACGGGCCGTCTGATGGGAAACGTCTTCGCCAACGGGCTGGAAATTTCCGGCCAAGGGAGCGACGGTAAGACAATTGCGGCGTTTCCGGACGTCTGCTTCACCCCTCCGGAAAATCCCGCGACTCCTCCCGGCGTACCTATCCCGTACCCCCTGTTCGGGGTGTCCAGCGATACCGAGCAGGGTACTGGAACGGTCAAGATCTCCGGCAAGACCGTCAACATCAAGAACAAGTCCGACCTTTCAAAGACCTCTGGCGACGAGGCCGGGTGTGCGGCCAAGAAGGGCATCATCACCTCGACCAATACCGGCAAGGAATACTTCAATTCCTGGTCCAACGACGTGAAATTCGACGGAGAGCCGGTGATCCGGTTCACCGATCTGTCGACCAACAACCACGCCTCTACAGCCGCAACCGCAGCCGTTCCTTGGGCCCATATCCTGACAGTCAATATGGGCAATGTGACTTGCGGAACCCTTCTGCAAAAGCACAACATGAGACTTCACGCTCACGAGGATAAGAAATGTCCAGCCGGATATGAATCCGAGCACTTTGTTAGCAACGAATACTTTCAAGGTGACCGCGAGCACAATATCTCATATCCAAAATGGAGAAACTATGATCAAAATACTGCCCCTTGCGTCTGTATTCGATCGTACAAACACAAAAAAGGCGGAGGATATCAGTCAGGAAAGGGGAGCAAGAAGGGATCCCCACACAATCTAAAGACCAACATGATGAGCGACTACAACACTAGGCGGCTCAATCAGGGGCAGCCGCCGAGGTTGAGAGGTGGTGTCGACAAGGCTGTCGAATCCGTTACGGTCAACCACAAAGAGTCTAAGAACGCCAGCCCAAAGACTAGAGAAAACATCCAGAAATGCCTCAAGATGATCTTTATGGCTTATATCCAGAGTGTTGTCGTTCCCGCAAAACACAAGAAGAACTTGGTAAAATGTACACGATGCGCTAGGAGCGCTTTTTGCAATGGCCTTGAAAACTCCCTTCGCCAATCTCGAACCAGATCAGATCGACGTAGAGGTAATGAGCGCGTTTCATCTTGAGGGGAGATATTTCAGTGTATCGGTTCAGCTAAGTGATGAAAACGACGAAATCGGGCATTCATACCTGCTGAAAGTTCTGTTCGACGGAAAGACACTTCGCTACGAGACACTGCTTGAAGTTCCAAACCTTATCCTCGCGCATGTCAGCCCTACTCCAATCGACCATGTAGCATTGGAAATCGGCGGCACGACCCATTTCCTCCACGGCACTGCGCATGCGACCAGTGGGACCCCCGACCAGTTCTTCAACAAGCTCTACCATCAGGAGGGCGGCGCAGTTTATTTGTATGGCGAACATGGAACCGTGTGCGTGGCCGAAGGCCATGCGTGGCGAACAATCAAGCCGATCGCCAAATCGTTCCTGCGGGCCATGCATGGCCCGCGAAACGGTCCGGTTCATGTGGCGGGCGACGACGGCACATTGCTTCGCCTTGCCGGCAATGGTTGGAAGAGAATTCCTCTGAATTTCAACCGCTCTATTAATGCGCTTCAAGTCGCCGAGGATGGGGTTGTAAACATAGGTTGCGAGGACGGTTATTGTTTCCAGTACTTCGAAGACGACCTCGCGGCCATCGAAGCGCCTGAACGGGACTTCTTCTCGATTTGCGAGTTCAAGGGCAAGCGCTACTGGGGCGACGATGAGTACGGCCTCTATGTCCAGAAGCGGTTGAAGCTCGCTCCGCTCAAAGAGTTGGGCTACGGCTATGCGATGCAGGCATCAAGCGAATTCCTGGTTGTGGTTGGTTGGAAGGAAGTCTTCTTGTTCGACGGGTCGACGTGGGTCGGGTTCGAGTTCGGATACAACAAGGGCCTTCATGCCGGCATAATCGATATGTCTCGCAGGTTTTTGTGAAACCTGCCGGGAGAGAAAAGCCTCAAAGGCCTGCAACTACCGCCGTCCAGCCGCCAAGTAGCCGCGCACCTTTTCAAGGTCGAGTGCTGCAATCCGCGGCGGATCGGGAACAGAGAGCATACGCAGGACAAAGAGTTCGCCAGCTTCCGGAAAGGCCTCGTAAGCTTTTGTGGCGATCGCCAGCCCTCGGGCCCGGCCACCCTCAAGCCGTCCAAATGTGCCTCGATCCTTGCAACGAGGCGCGCGAGACGCACCTCGTCCATGTCAGGGTTCTCATCTGGATGAAGCAGGTGATAGTCATACACCGTCCACAGGAATGCCGCCATCTCGGCGTGCTGACGGACGATTTCCGGGAGGACAGGCACCGGCATCAATTGAGATTCACGGATCCGCCGCGGATACGGTTTACGGCGCTGGCATGACTGGTCAGATAGGTGCCACGTATCGTGATATGGCCGTCCTTTTCCATGATGATCGTCGCCTTGCCACAGCGCAGTTCAATCCGCTCGTCGCCGACGATTTTCACACTCTCGCCATCGCGAATGACCTGTGCCGGCGCAACCTTGCGCGCTGGCTCGACGATCCGGCCGACGATAAGCGGCCGTCCCGGATCGCCCTCCTGAAACAGCAATGCCACCTCAACTCCGATCATCGATGAGTTGAGTTCCGTCAAACTACGGGCCGGAATCGCAGTTTGCTTCGGGTTGCCGGGGAAAACCACCAACGGTGCTTCCTCGCCGAAGCCCAGGAAAACACCGATCACCACCCCTTCGATCTTCTCAATGGTTTTGGTCTTCCCAATGGTCCTAGTCATAGCGAGCGAGTCCTAGTTCTGGTTGATCTTGCTGCCCTTCATGGTGATGTCTTTCGAAGCTTTGACGCCAATCTCACCCGAAGCTACGACGGTTATGTCTTTTCCTTCGATCGTGATCGTCCCGTCCTTCTTCAAAGCAATTCCCGCGGAACCGCACTTGATCATTATGGAGTCGCCCGCCTCGATCAGCAGGCTCTTGCCGATCTTCATTGCGCCGTCTTCACCGATTTCGACAGCGCTGCCCTTAGCGATCTTGAGAGCCCGGTCGCCGCCGACTTCGGTGGAATCGCCTTCAGCAATCTTGGTGCTGCGGTCCTTGCCTACGTCCGTAGCCTGTGCACCGCCGATCTTGAAACTCTGATCGGCACCGATCTGAACGCTCTGGCCGGCCGAAACCTGCCAACTGTCGTCCGCACCGATGGTGTGGCTCTGCGCCGCGCCCACAGTGACCGACCGCGTCGCACCGATCGTGTTCGCCTGCGGACCGCCCACGGTCCGGGTCTCGGATGCTCCAACCGAATCGACCCGCGCCGCGCCGACGGTCACCGTCTGAACGATCGCCACGGTCTGCGTGTGATTGGCGCCGATCGTCTCGGTGGAGTTCGAGCCGATGTCGATCGTCTCGTTCGACCCGACCGTCAGCGACCGGTTCGTACCCACCGTCTCTGTATCATTGCTGCCAATATTGGTGGTCTGGTCGACGCCGACCTTGACCGTCTTGTTGTTGCCGACGTCCTCGTCGAGGTTGTGGCCGACGGAGTGCTTGGCGTCGTGGTCGATGCGGTCGGACTGGTCGTGCTGCACCGTCTTGTTGCGGTCGTGCTTGATCAGAAGGTGGTGGTCCTTCTGCGCCTGGAAGTTGACCAGTTCGGAGCCGGCCTTGTCCTCGAACATCAGCTCGTTGTAGCCGCCACCGCCCTTGGACGAGTTCGACTTCCAGCCCGACTGCGTGGCGTTGCCGGGCAGTCCGTAGGGCGGCATCTGCGAGGCGTTGTAGACCCTGCCGGTGATGATCGGCAGGTCGGGATTGCCTTCGATGAAATCGACGATGACTTCCTGCCCGATGCGCGGGATCTGGATGAAGCCCCAGCCGCTGCCGGCCCAGGTCTGCGACACCCGCACGAAGCAGGAGCTCTTCTGGTCCTTCTTGCCGAGGCGGTCCCAGTGGAACTGCACCTTCACCCTGGCATATTTGTCGGTGAAGATCTCCTCGCCGGACGGACCGACCACGGTCGCCGTCTGCGGCCCGCGCATGATCGGCCTTGGCGTGATGCGCGGCGGCCGATAAGCAACTGAGGTCGGCGCCACACCGAGCACCACCTTGAAATTCTCGCCATCGGTGTCGACGCCGGCGCGATAGCCCGGATCGAACAGCCGGTACTCGGCGCTGATCACCAGATACTCCTTGTTCTGGTCGTCGCGCGGAAAGCCGTCGAGCTTGAAGGTGCAGCCGGAGAACAGGCCGCGCACGGTGCCGACAGCGGCAATGCGCATATGCGGCGCCTGGATTTCTTCGCGCCTGATCGCCGCCAGGCTGTCGCCGCGCCCGACTTCCAGATGCGCGCCGGGGTGGCGATAGTTCTCGCCCGCGGCCTGCTTGTGGCCGAAGGGCTGCGCCGACTTCGCCATCAAATCGGCGGCGGGTTTTTCGAAGTCATAATCGGTGTGGGCATAGGCGCCGGGGCGCACCGCGCTGCCTGGAATCCAGTCGGTGATGTATTCGACGTCGCGGCGCGAGCCCTGCCCTTCGAACTGATATAGCACCGTCTCATAGCCCGGCGCCGGCTTGAGCTTGCTCATGGCGTCGGCCAGGATCAGTGTGTGCTCACCCTCGGCATGCTCGAAGAAGTACATTATGCCTTCATGCTCGAGCAGCCGCTGCACGAAATCGAGGTCGCTCTCGTCGTACTGCACGCAATATTCGCGCGGCGGATAGGAGCCTTGCAAGCGCTTCTCGAACTTGGCGATGCCGCCATATTTGGAGAAGATCTCCTCCACGATCTCGACGGCAGTCTTGTCCTGGAAAATGCGGCAGTCGGTGGTATTGCCGAGGAACCACAGCCACGGCCTGACGACCGCCTCGTAGTGAGCCAGCCGATCTTCGATGCGGGTAAGGCGAAACTCGGCGATGAGGCCGCTGAACCAGCGCTTGGGGTCGGCCTCGCCTTCGATCGAAACGGCGCCGCCCAGCATCTTCAGCGGGTCGATATCGGCATTGGTCGAAACAAATCCAACGGTGTAGGCAAGGCAGCGGCTGATCTCGTCGCGGCCGACGAGATGCGTAAAGGTCAACAGCTCGGCGCCGACCGGCGTCTGCACAAGCGCGGCGCGTTGTTCACTCGGCATGGGTCGTGCCCCTCCTGAGCGCTAGTGTGGCAGGTTCGAAGCCCTTCTTGTGTTAACGACCTCACGTTCAGGGATATTTCGCAACTTGCCACCCAAGCCATGTTGAGCCTACCACATGTTCTATGGCAGACCAAAGAGGACAAGCGGCAGGCCGTTGCTGTTTGCGCCGCTTTCGCCAGTGTGAAACGCCGCTCTCCCGCTGTGCCCGCAAGCTGCTAGACTGTGGCACATCGGATCAATGGAAACGGCAGCGGTCGACGGTCCATAGCGCATGTTCATCAGTCTGCAGATCAGCAATGTCGATGTCCTGCCTGCCGGGCTGCCGCCCGGCTACGCATCGCGCGACCGCGGCTTCGAGATCGGGCGGGAGAACTGCGCCTGGACCTTGCCCGATCCGGACAAGTTCATCTCCGGCCGACATTGCGAAATCCGCTACGAAGGCGGCGCCTTTTTTCTCCACGACGTCTCGCGCAACGGCACATTCGTCAACGGGTCGAGCCAGCGCCTGACCGGCCCGCATCGGTTGGCGCAAGGGGACCGGCTCCGGATCGGCCGCTATATCGTCTCGGTGTCGATCGATGACGGGAACCCAGCCTTCGGTGGCCATGGTTCGACGCAACGGCAGATGCCCGTTGCCGGATCCTTTCCAGACTATGTCGCATCGCCACGGTCACCGACCGCGCCACCCGCTTCGGTCTCCAGCCGGCCGCAGCAAGCCGACGAGATCCTGCGCGCGATTGCCGCCGGCGCCGGCATTCCGCCAGAGGTGCTTTTGCTGCGCCAACCGCAGGAGGTAGCCGGCGAGATCGGCGCGGTGCTGCGCATCGTCGTCGACGAGCTGGTGTTGCTGTTGAAGGCGCGCGCCGCTGCAAAAGTCCTGGCCAAGACCAGCGACCGGACCATGATCAATTCCGCCGACAACAATCCGCTAAAGTTCGTGCCCGGGACAGACGAAATCCTCGACATCATGTTCGCGCGGCGCAGGGCCGGCTATCTCGATGCCAGGCACAGCATCGAAGACGCTTTCCACGACCTCAAAACACATGAATTCGCCACCTTCGCCGCCATGCAGGCAGCGCTGTCGCGGTTGCTTGACGATCTGTCGCCCGAGGCGATTGCGAAAAAACTGCCGCCATCCTCCTTTGCCTCGAAGAAAACGCGCGCCTGGGACGCGCTGGTCGCGACCTGGCGGGCCAAGGAGGAACCGCACGAGAACGGCATGCTGGACATATTCCTCACCTATTTCAGTGAAGCCTATGCCAAGGCCGCCAAACAGAAGACCGGCAAGGGCTAAGCCCGCGCACCGCTGAAGACACCGTGAAGGCGACCCGAGCACGGGCCGGCCACCAAAATTGCGCCGGGTTTCCATCGCAACCTTCTGAGACTACGATCACATACGACGATTGAGCACGCGGGTACGGTTGGTCGACCTCGGGGGTCTGCGGCACATGTCATGTCACGGCGAGATAGCGTCCTGCGGTCCGCGTTTGCGCGGACATGGCGCTGTGCGTCGCGGCGCTCGGGCGTAGAGGCAGGGATCGGCGATGAGCTCGAAGGATGATCCTTTCGATCCGACCGGCAAAACCGTCATCCGCCCCAGCCGCCCCAATCCCGGCCGCAAGCAAAAGACGGTTCTCGCCCGCGATGCGCCGGCCCCCGGCAGTACGGTGATCGCCCCTGCCAGCGTCCCGGAACCCACGGTTTTCGATCCCAACGCCGGCCGCCAGCCGCCGTCCGACGTCACGGGGACGGTGATCTATCAGGGAACGCCATTCGCCAACGCGCCGGCCGATCCGCCCGTTCACGGCTCAGCCGGGACGGCGGGGAAAACGCCATGGGATGCGCTGCTCGGCGCCAGCGATGCCGTCGATTATGGCGCGGCCAACCCGATCGTCGCTGCCGCGGCGCCCTTGCTGATACTGCTTGGGCATCTGCGGCTGATGGCTGTCGAAAGACCGGCCGAGCCGCTGGCGCAGCATGTCGCCGGCCTGATCGAGGATTTCGACCGCAAGATCGCCAGGACCGATACCTCGGAAGAGGATGCGCGCATCGCCAGCTATGTGCTTTGCGAAACCGCCGACGATATCGTCGCCAATCTGCCCGGTTCCAGCCGGGATGCGTGGGCGCAGCACGCCATGCTGCAGCGCTTCTTCCAGGTCAAACCCACCGGCGCCGGTTTTTTCCAGGCGCTGAACACGGTGCTGGCGACGCCGGAACCTCATCGTAATCTCATCGAGCTGATGCATGTCTGCCTGTCGCTTGGCTTCGAAGGCCAGTATCGCGGCCAGCCGCGCGAGAGCCTCGAACGGGTCCGCCGCGACGCCTACGAGACATCAGCCTATTTCCGCGTCCTCGGTGACGACGACATCTCGCCGCGCTGGCAAGGCTTGTCGGTCACATCGGCGCAAGGCTCCAGGCGGGTTCCGCTCTGGGCCATAGCCGCTGCAACCGCGGCAGTTTTGACCGCAGCCTTTTTCACGCTGCGCGTGCTCATCACCAATGATGGCGAGGCTGTTGCCGGCGAGTTGCTGGCGCTCAATCCGGCGACGCCGGTCACCATCGAGCGCACCGGTTTCGTGCCGCTGACCGAGGAGGTGAAAGTCGTCGCAGCGCCAACGACGATTGCGCAGGTCGATCGCATCCGCACTGCCTTGGCCAAGGAGATCGAAGGCGGCGGCGTCAGCGTCGGCACCAAGGGTGATTTCATCATCGTGGAAATCAGCAACGCCCTGCTGTTCCAGTCGGGACGAGCCGAGGTCAAGCCGGAGTTCGAGCCGGTGGCCGCCAGCATCGCGGCGGCTCTCGACGCGGAGCGCGGGCCGATCCGGATCGTCGGCCACACCGACAACGTCAAACCGAAGAAGACCAGCGCCTTCAAATCGAATTTCGACCTCTCCGTCGCACGTGCCCAGTCGGTGGAAAAGATGATCGCAGCGCATTTCAGCGATCCGTCGCGGACAAAGGTCGAGGGCAAGGGCGAGGACGAGCCCATCGCCGACAATGCAACGCCGGAGGGCCGCGCCAAAAACCGCCGTGTCGATGTAATGATCCCGCGGGAGGAGATGCTGTGACCGGCTGGCTGCTGCGCATCTTCAGCGCGCTCGCGCTCGCCGGCTTTGCCGCCGCGGTCTGGTACGCCGGCCCGTTAATCCGCTTTGCCGGCGCCCGGCCGTTGGATCCCATCTGGCTGCGGGCAGCGATCATCGGCATCGTCGTCGGAACGGTGGCGATCATCTATGCAATCCGGTTCTGGCGCAGGCGCAAGGCGCAGAAGGCGCTGGAGGCTGCCATGGCCAGCGCCGAGGATGACGGCAGCGATGCAAAGGTGCTGGAAGCTCGCATGAATGAAGCGGTCGCGACGCTCAGGCAATCGAGCGGCAAGCGCAACTTCCTCTACGACGTGCCCTGGTACATCGTCATCGGCCCGCCGGGCGCCGGCAAGACCACCGCGCTGGTCAATTCCGGCCTGAACTTTCCGCTTGCCGGGTCGGGCCAGGCGCAGCCGGTGGCGGGTGTTGGCGGTACGCGCAATTGCGACTGGTGGTTCACCGACGAGGCGGTGCTGATCGACACGGCCGGGCGCTACACGACGCAGGATTCCCATGCACGGACCGACAGCAAAAGCTGGCTGGCGTTCCTGTCGCTGCTCAAGCGGCACCGGACGCGTCAGCCGATCAATGGCGTCATCCTGGCGATCAGCCTTGCCGATCTGATGGCGGACGGCGAGCAGGCGGCCCGTGTCGCCGAGATCCGCAGCCGCCTGCAGGAAATCCACGAGGTCCTGAAGGTCCGCTTTCCCGTCTATGTGCTGTTCACCAAGGCCGACCTGGTCTCCGGATTCATGGAATATTTCGGCGGTTTCGACGAAGCACGCCGGCGCAAGGTGTGGGGCGCGACCTTCCAGACCGCCGAGCGCGGCCTGAACATGGTCGCGGAAGCGCCAGCCGAATTCGACGCGCTGGTGAAGCGCCTGACCGAAGAGATGAGCGAGCGGCTGCAGGCGGAGACCGATCCGGTCGCGCGCATCGCCATTTTCGGCTTCGCCGCGCAGCTCGGCGCGCTGAAAGGCCGGATCGTGCATTTCCTCGAGGGCGTTTTCGAGCCGACGCGCAAGCAGCTGAACGCCCCCTGCGCGGCCTGTATTTTTCTTCCGGCACGCAGGAAGGCACGCCGATCGACCAGTTGCTGGGCAGCATAGGCCGCAGTTTCGGCAGGAGTGCCCAGGCGCATCTTTCCGGCACCGGCAAAAGCTTCTTCCTGCACGATCTGTTGAGCCGCGTCATTTTCGCCGAGTCCGGCTGGGTGTCCTATGACAGGGCGGCCGACAGGCGCGTTGCGATCGCCCGCTACGCCGGCCTGACAGCGATCGCGGCCATAGCGATCGCCGCGCTTGGCGTTCTCGGCCTTAGCTTTACGACCAACAAATCGCTGGTCGCCGCGACCGGCCAGGCGGCAGGCCAATACCGCGCGACAGCCGCGCCGCTGCTGGCCAGCACGACGGTGTCGGATGCCGACCTCGAAACCGTCATCGGTGCGCTAGATGCGCTGCGCGGCCTACCAGCCGGCTATGACACCAAGGATCAGCCGACGCCGGCCACGGCGACGTTCGGCCTCAGCCAGCGCGAGCGTATCCTTTCGGCTTCCGAGACTGCCTACCGGCAAGGGCTGGAGCGCATGTTCCGCTCGCGCCTGCTGTTCCAGCTCGAACGCACGATCGAGGCCAGGATGGCCGATCCGATGGCGCTGTACGAGCCGCTGAAGATTTACCTGATGCTGGGCGGCAAGGCGCCGAAAGTGGATGACGAGCTGGTCGTCACCTGGCTGAAACGGGACTGGGAACAGAACCGCTATCCCGGCGCCCACAATCGCGACGGCCGGGCGCAATTGGAGAAGCATTTGCGCGCCATGCTGGCGCTCGACAACGACCAGGATCCCTCGTTCGAACTCAACCGCGCGCTGGTCGAATCCGCCCAGCGCTCGCTCGGCCGCATGAGCCTTGCCGATCGCGCCACCGCTCTCATCCAGTCGGCCACCTATGCGGCGGCGCTGGACGATTTTTCGGTGGCCTCGCAAGCCGGCCCGGAAGCGCCGATGCTGTTCGAGCGCAATGACGGAAACGATCTCGCCGGCCTTCGCGTCCCCGGTCTCTACACCCATGCCGGCTTCGACTTCTATCTGGCGCAACTTGCCAGGAGCGCGCAGGCGCTGGTCGACGATCAATGGGTGATCGGCTCGAGCGGCGAGCAAGGCGGTTTCGACCAGGAATTGCTCAAGCTCGGCCCGGAGCTGCTCGATCGCTATGGCAAGGGCTTTGCGGCGGCGTGGAACGAGGTGCTCGACAGGTTGAAGTTCAAGGCAATGGCCGCCGACAAACCGCAATATCTGGCGCTGTCCGCAGCGGGATCACCGAGTTCGCCGCTGATGCAGCTGTTCGAGGCGATCGCGCGCGAAACAGCTTTGACGCAAGAGCGCAATCCGGCTGCGCCGTCTCAAGACAGCGACCAGGAAGCCGCCGCGCGCGCCAAGGGCCTCGCCCGCATCGGCATCGAGATTGCGGCGCGCAAATCGCAGAGCAGGGCCGGGACCGCCTTTGTCAGCACCCAGAACAAGGATCCCGGCGCCAACATCGAAGCCCAGTTCCGGTCTTTCCAGGCTTTGGTGGCCGGGGCGCCGGGGCAGCGGCCGCTCGACGCCCTGACCCAGAATTTCCGAGAAATCTATCAGAGCGTGCGGCTGGCCGCCGATGTCCCCGCCCAGACGGACCAGGCCAACGCCAATCTGCAGCTGCAGATATCGACTCTACGCGCCAACGCCTCGCGGCTGCCGAAGGCGCTGGCCAGGATGGTGAGCGCGGCGGCGGACGATTTCGAGGGCACCGTCGCCGAAACATCGACCACGCGTCTCAACGAGATGCTGGAGGAGACCGTCGGCCGTCCGTGCGAAGAGATGATTGCCGGGCGCTTTCCATTCGCCCCCGCCGGTACCGACGATGTCGCCATGGCGGATTTTGCCAGATTGTTTTCTCCAGGCGGGGTTCTCGACCGGTTCTTCGCGCAGAACCTGGCGTCGCTGGTCGACATGAGCGGCCAGGACTGGGACTGGAAGCAGGACACCAGGTTCGGCCGCAATCTGGCGAAATCGACGCTGAAGAACTTTCAGCTCGCGGCACAAATCCGCGCGGCTTTCTTTCCGCTCGGCGGGCCGGTGCCGTCGATCAACATCACCTTCACGCCGCTGTCGCTGCATGGCGATGCCGACATGGCGCTGCTCAATATCGACGGCCAGGTGCTGCAGGCCACCCAGGCCGGCAACACGCCGGGCCTGATTCCGTGGCCGGGCAAGACCGGTTCGGCCAGTCTCAGCCTGACGCCGGAGCTGCCCGGCCGCGAGTCCGCAATCAAGTTCGACGGTCCCTGGGCGTTGAAACGATTGCTGGACAAGGGCAGGTCACCGCCAATGGCGACAGTCTCGAAGCGCATTTCCTCATCGGCGGGCGCGATGTCGCCTACATGATCAAGACCGGGGAGGACGGTAATCCGTTCACGCTGCCGGCGCTCTCCGCGTTCAGCTGTCCGAAGGCTTTCTGATGGGGAATTGCATGGCAGGACCAGCGATTGCAGGACGCAGAGACAGCGGCGGCACCACACGGTCCGTCATCAGCGGCTTAGATTTCGATACTCTAATGAATGGGGCTGTGGCAGACTGGCCAGGCACGTCAGCCAAGGCGTTGCGGAGCGTAGGCAAGTGAACGATGCCGCCTTTGAGAGCTACGGCGTGAGCCACAAGGGCTGCGTGCGCGACCACAATGAGGACAGCTTTCTGGTCGAGCCGCAGATCGGCCTCTGGGTGGTGGCCGACGGCATGGGCGGGCACGAGGCCGGAGAAGTCGCTTCGGCAAGCATTGTCGAGCATCTGGCGACGATCGGCATCGCCAGTTCGGCGCCGGATCTGCGCGCCCGCTTTGAGGATCGGCTGAACCGGGCGCATGCCGAGATCCGCCGGATTTCGCGCTCACGCGGCGTGACCATCGGCTCCACCGTTGCCGCACTGCTGGCCATGGACGGCAGGTTCGCCTGCCTGTGGTCGGGCGACAGCCGCGTCTATCTCGTGCGCAACGCCGCGATCTCGCAGATTTCGCGCGACCACACCGAGGTCCAGGAACTGCTCGACAGCGGCGCGATCAGCGCGGCCGAAGCGGAGAACTGGCCGCGCCGCAACGTCATCACCCGCGCCATCGGCGTCAACGACGAAATCGCCATCGACTTCCAGCAGGGAGAGACCCTTGCCGGCGACATTTTCATCCTCAGCACGGACGGCCTGACGGCGCATGTCAGTGACGCGGAGATTGCGGCTGCAGTGCTCTCGGCAGCGCCGCAGGCTGCCTGCGAAAAGCTGCTTTCCATGGTGCTTGAGCGCGGCGGCACGGACAACGTCACCATCGTTCTGGTCAAGATCAGAGACAAAGGCAATGGCCTGTCCCGAGCAGAAGGCCGCGACCGATGAGCTCCGACGACAAGACCCGGCTATTGCCCAACATGGCGGATACCAGCGTCGGCACGCAGCTCAGCGGCATCTACGAGCTCGACGAACGCATCGCGTCGGGCGGCATGGGCGAAGTCTATCGCGGCCACAACATCCAGACCGGCGATCATGTCGCGATCAAGATCGTGCTGCCGGAATTCGCCCGCGATCAGACGATCCTGTCGCTGTTTCGCAAGGAAGCCTCGATCCTCAACCATCTGTCGCATGACGCGGTCGTGCGCTACCACGTCTTCACCATAGATCCCGGCATCGGGCGGCCCTATCTGGCGATGGAATTCGTCGACGGCCAGTCGCTGTACGACGTCATGCGCGGCGGGGCGATGGCGACTCCGGATGTGCGCAAACTGTGCCACCGGCTGGCCTCGGGCCTGAGCGCCGTGCACCAGGCCGGCGCCATCCACCGCGATCTGTCGCCCGACAACATCATCCTGCCGGGCGGCCGGGTCGAGCGGGCAAAGATCATCGATTTCGGCATTGCGCGATCGGCCGCGGTCGGTGGCGAGACGCTGATCGGCGGCAAGTTTGCCGGAAAATACAATTACGTCTCCCCCGAGCAACTCGGGCTCTATGGCGGCGAGGTCAGCGAACAGTCCGACATCTACAGCCTGGGGCTGGTGCTGGCGGCGGCGCTGCGCGGCAAGCCGATCGATATGGGCGGCTCGCAATACGAGATCGTCGAAAAACGGCGGACCGTCCCTGATCTCTCCGGCATCGATGCCGATTTCAGGGACATTGTCGAAGCGATGCTGCAGCCTGACCCGGATGATCGACCGGCCAGCATGGCCGAAATCGCCCGGTTGACGCGCGACGACAGCGACGCGACCTTGCCGCCGGCATCGCTCGCGCCCCGGCCCGGTCTGCCGCGAACCGGGCAGACCGCAGGGCCTGTCTCGAAGGTCGGGGACTCGCCGGCCCAAGGCTTCGGTTCGGCCCCGCCAAGCGGCACGGCGGAGCCGTCTTTCGTGCCGCACGTGCGCCCGGCGCACCTGTCGCACCCGAAACCGGCTGCTGAAACTCCCAAGCGAGCAAGCACACCACCGAAGCGTGCTACTACAGGCAGAAATCTGACGATCGCGGTGCTGTCGGCGGTGGCCGTGGTATCGCTTGGAGGGCTCTATGCATCGGGTATCGTGGGATTCGGAGACCGGCCTCGCGTCACCGACACCGGCAAGCCGCTCCAACCCGAACTGACAAAGCCGATCGTCGCTGACAAGCCCGTTTCGGACACTGCGCCGGTCGAGAAGACGGTGCCAAAGCCGCAACCAGCGGAGACTCCGGCTGAAGATCAGGCCAAAGCGCCGGTCGAGCCGCAGCCGACGCCGCCAGTCGCGTCGAGCGCCACGGCCCCGCTGCCGGCCGCACCAACCGACAAGACCGTCGCGCTGCAACCGCCATCCGGCCCGTCACAGTCCGATGCCGCGAAGAACCCCGAGCCTGTCAGTCCGCCGGTAGAGCCCAAGGCGACAGCGCCAGCCACGCAAACACCTGAACCGACGGCCGAGGCCCCCAAACCCACAGCACCGACGCCGGAACCCACCGCTCAAGCGCCCGAGCCCAAGGCGCAGGCGCCTGAACCGACCGCGCAGGCGCCCAAGCCGGACACGCAGGCGCCTGAACCGACCGCGGAGCCTAAGCCGAGCCAGCCCGATATCGCCAGCGGTGAGCAGGCCGACAAGCCGGCAGAGCCCGACATTGCCATGAACGTGCCCAAGCCGGAGGTGCCGCCACCGGCCGATGCGGCCGCGGAGCGGGTCACCTGGGTACGCGCCTTCAATGGTGGTGATTGTTTTTTTGCGACGGTGACGTCGGTCGCCGACAAGGGTGTCGCGATCGAGGGCTTCGGCACGTCGGTGCCACCCTTCGAACAGTTGCTTGGGGAATTCCAGGCGAAGTTCCATGTCGAGCCGGATATCAGCGTCCGCCTTATCCAGCCCCCGCAATGCGGGATCGCCGGCTTCCTGCGTTTCATGGGCGCGAGCACGGCCGACAGGCCGCAGCTTGTCCTCGACCAGACATCGGTGCCGGACGGCTCGCCGATCGACGGCACGCTGATGACGCATGGCGGGCTGGTGTCGAGCGTGTTCCTGATCGACCACAGGGGCATCGCGTTCAACCTCGACGATCATGTTGTCGTACAAGCCGACAAGGCGACCTTCTCGATCCCGATCGGGCTCGGCGCCGCCGACAAGGCGGCAGGCAAGGCGTTGCCGCAGATCATCATGGTGATCACCGGGCCGCAGGACATAAAGGCGGCGGACTTCACAACGCCGACGCCGGCCTCGGTGCTGTTGCCCAGGATCCTCGACGAGATCGGCGCCAGGAGTTCGGCATTTTCGGCGACCGCCAAATACTTCCGCCTCGGCGGCTAGCACCGACGCCGATGCAACGCCGTCGCCGAGATCCCGTCCTGCTTGCCCGGAACGTGCGCGTGAAGCTCGCCGCGAGCGCGGTCGCGACGCTGTTGCTGGCGCTTCTTTCCACCGGGCATGCGCGCGCCGAATTCACCGTCTGCAACCAGACGCTCGACGTCGTCAATCTTGCCGTCGGTCAGAAGGTCGACGATGCCGACCAGACCGATGGCTGGTGGACCATCGGCGCCAATCAATGCGTCAACGTCATTCGCGAGGAGCTGACCAACCGCTACATCTACATCTACGCGACGGATGTCTTCGGCCACGCCATTCTGGCAGGCTCCACCGACATGTGCATCGAGCGGCGGCGGTTCTCGATCCGCGGCATCGATGAATGCTGGCAGCGCGGCCATATCGCGGCGAAGTTTCTCGAAGTCGACACGCAGGAACAGGTGCGCTGGACCTTCTTCCTGACCGGAAGCGCACCGTGACGCACAGCATCGACACCAGCTTCAAGGCAAAGAAGCAGGCGCGCGCCGCGCTACGCAGGCGCAGGATCTGGCTCGGGCTGGCGGCTGGCCTGGCGACAATCGTCCTCGCCGCGATTGCCACCGGCTTCTATCTTACCGCCGACTACTGGTCGTTCCGCGACGAGGACGAGGAACTGCATGCCGTCGAAGACTCGGACGACGTGCCGGCCGACGCATCGGTCTACGTGCCGGCCATCATCGACCTTGCCGGCGACCCGATGTGGATCACACTGGCGCCGGAGGCGGGCGCCGCCAAGAGCCGCGGGATGCCGCGCCCGACGGAGCTCGACCAGGCCGGCATCTCCCCTCAGATCATGGTTCTCTCCGACGTGATGCTGAGCGCCAGCGAAAAATTCATGACGACGATCCCCTCGACGCAGGAGGATTTCGCCTTCTTCCAGGCGCAGCGGAAGACCGCGGTCGCGCCACCCGCCGAACCCAACGATCCGCAGAATGACCTGCAGAACGATCTTCAACCATCGCCCGGCGCGGACGGGGCTCCGGCGGCCTCCGGCCCAGCTCCTGACCCGCAGGCTGCTCCGGGTGCATCGGCGGCGGCCGATGACCCCGAGGCCGGCTGGGGCGAGACCATCGATGAGGGCGAAGCAGCACTCCCCGCCTTTCAGAAGACAGCGGTCGAAAACAACACCAGCGTTGCCAACGTCAGCTCGGAACATCAGCGCTTCGAGGCGACCGAGGACATTTTCGTGAAAATCCTCAACGACCGCAGCCTGGACAGCGTGGCGCTCGATGCGCATTTTTCCGCCGACGACGCAAAGCTTGCCGGCGAGGCGCTGAAGGCGCTGTTCGACAAGGACGGCCTGCAGCCTGGTTATGTCGTGGCGATGCGCGGCTTTAGGCCGACGCGCGAGACCACGACGATGTCGCTGATGCAGGTCTCGATCTACGCCAGGAACGTCTTTGTCGGCACGCTGACACGCAACGCGGCCGGTGCCTTCGTGTCGGGCGTCGACCCGTGGGTGCGCGAGGACCTGTTCAATTATTCGGGCGCCGAGACCGAAGGCACGCAGAAACGGCAATACCGCCTGCTCGACGCGATCTATTCGACGGCGGCCCGCAACAATGTGCCGAGCGGCATCATCGGCGAAGCCATTATGTATCTGTCGCGCGGACAGGATCTGGATGCTTTCGCCAGCGAGGACCAGCGCCTTGTGCTGATCTATTCGCAGACGCCGCGCGGCAAGAACGAGACCGACGGACGGGTGCTCTATGTCGGTATACAAGGCACGCAAAAGAGCTTGGATTGTTTCGTTTTCCAGCAGGGCGACGGCCAGTTTTCCTGCGTCTCGGGCGATGACCAGGTGCGCTCGCTGACGGTGGCCAACGGCATGGTGACGCCGGTCAACGGTGTCATGACGTCGACCTTCGGGCCGCGCAAGCATCCGATCCTGGGCGTTGTTCGCATCCACAAGGGCGTCGACTGGGCAGCACCCGTGGGGACCCCGATCGCAGCAGCCTTCGACGGCGAGATCATCTTCCAGGGCGACGGCGGCGGCTACGGCAATGTGGTCAAGATCGCCCATGGCGGCGGCCGCGAGACGCGCTACGCGCATATGTCGAAATTCGCCATTGCCAGCGGTGTCGGCACCAAGGTGAAGGCCGGCGACATTATCGGCTATATCGGCACCACCGGCCTGTCGACCGGGCCACATTTGCATTTCGAACTCTATCAGAGCGGTCAGGCGATCGATCCGCTCGGAACAGTGACCGCTGCAATCGCCGTCACTTCCAGCGATCCCGCCGTCGAAACGCTGACCGACCGTATCGTCCACGTCGAATCGGGCGGTAGCGCGCGGGCCAAGAACCCGCTGTCTTCGGCGACAGGCGCCGGCCAGTTCATATCCAAGACCTGGATCCGGATGATGAACACCTATCGTCCCGAACTGGCGCGCTCGCTGTCGACCGCAGACCTGCTCGCTTTGCGCTACGACGCCACCATCTCGCGTGAGATGGTGCGCAATCTGGCGCGCGAGGGCGAAGCCTATCTCAAGGCGCGTGGCCACCAGATCACCGCCGGCCGGCTCTATCTCTGCCATTTCCTCGGTATGGAAGGCGCCCATCAGGTGCTGGCGTCGCCGGGATCGGCGCAGTTGAGCGCCGTGCTCGGCTCGTCCGTTATCCAGGCCAACCCGTTTCTTGCCGGCAAGACCGCCAGCTACGTCGTCGACTGGGCGGAACGGAAGATGGGCCGCAAATTGCCGACGCCCGCCACCACCGATGCGGGCCAGCAGACGACGACGGAAGTCCGCCAGACATCGCCGGAGTTCGAAAAATACAAGCAGGCGATAACGGCACTGGTCGGCTCGATCCAAAATACTCTTGAGCCGAGCTAGAGCTGGCAGTTCGCCCCGGCTTTCGCCAAGCCGATTGGTTCTGAGGCCGGCGAATGGTATGTTTGCGGATATTTGGGAAGGTTTTTGGGTCCTTGTGAACCAAAACTGTGGCTGGGATCACATACGCCCAACAGCCATTTTGGCAGAAGCGATACAGTCGCTGGTGAAATTTAGCATGCGCAGCCATCAATAAACGCGCCCCATTGGGGCGGAGGGCCGATCCCATGAAAGCGTTTGCCGTCCTTTTGAGCGGATTTTTTCTGTTAATGCTGACCGCGCTTGGCACCGTCCAGGCGGCGGCGCCGGATGCCGGTGGCGTCAAACGCGTCGCGCTGGTCATCGGCAACAGCAAATACGTCCATGCCGTCGAATTGCCCAATCCGGCCAATGACGCGCATCTCATCGCATCGACGCTGCGCAATGCCGGCTTCGAGGTGATCGAGGGCGTCGACCAGGACAATGCCGGCATGCACAGCCTGATCAGCAAATTCACCGAGCAGTCCTACGATGCCGACCTCGCCGTCATTTTCTATGCCGGCCACGGCATGCAGGTCGACGGCAAGAACTTTTTGATCCCGGTCGACGCCGAACTGACGTCACCTGCCTATCTCAAGACCCGCACCGTCCAGATCGACGACTTCATGGCCGCATTGCCACCCGACCCGGCGGTCGGCGTCATCATCCTCGATGCCTGCCGCGACAATCCGCTGGCACGCACACTGGCGGCCGCGATGCCGAAGACCCGCTCCACCGCGCTGGGCACCGGCCTGGCGCCGATCGACCCTAAATCAGAGGGCGTCGGCACCGGCGGCATCCTGATTGCCTATGCCACCGACCCGGGCGCCATCGCCTTTGACGGCAACGGCGTCGACAGCCCCTACTCGACCGCGCTCGCCAGGCACCTGACCGAACCCGGCGTCGAGATCCAGAGCGCGCTGACGCGGGTGCGCGGCGAAGTGGCCGAGACCACGCAAGGCCGCCAGCGGCCATGGCACAACGCATCGCTGGGCCGCGAGGTTTTCCTTGGCAAACCGGCCGCCCAAGCCGCGCCGATGGTAAGACCGGCCGCCGATGACGCGAACGCCGCGGCAGCGCCCGCCCCTGCTCTCGTCACCAGCGAACCGCCTTCGTGGGAAGTCGAGCAGCGGCTTTGGGACGAGGCCTCGAAGCGCAACACCGCGCCATTCTACGAAGCCTATCTCGAACAGTTCCCGAATGGCCGCTTCGCCACGGTGGCGCGGCTCAACATCGACGCGCTGAACGATCCGAAAGCCCAGGAACGGGAAGTCGCCGCGCTTGCTGCCGAAGAAGCGAACTCGGGTTCTGCCGTACGCACCTCGGTCGGCATTTCGGACGACATGAAGAAGGTGCTGGGCACCGAGGCGACGGAGAACGCGATCGGTCTCGATCGCCAGGGCCGCATCGACCTGCAATTGCGCGTCGAGGCCCTGGGCAACGAGCTTGGCCGCGTCGACGGCAATATCGGCGCCAAGACCCGGCAAGCGATCGGCGACTGGCAAGAGGGGAACGGGCTGCCTCCGACCACCTTCCTGACGCGCGAGCAACTGGCGTTCCTGGTTATCCAGACGGATCCGATGATGGAGGCCGTGCATGCCAAGCATGAGGCCGACCAGGCCGGCGTGGACAAGCCGAGAAAACAGGTGGTGCAGAAGGCCCGCACGTTGAAGCCGGTGGCGGAAAAGCCACGCAAGAAGCAGTACGCCCAGAAGCCGCGCCGGCAACAGCAGTTCGTGCAGAAAAGGCGCAACCGGGAGGTCGTGCGCGAGGATGAACCGCCACCCCGGGACAACAATGATTTCCTGACCAAGGCGCTGATCTTCGGCACCGGCGTAGCAGTCGGCGGCGTGCTCAAGAACTGATCGATCACCTCGAACAACGACAACGCCGCGTGTCCGTTGGACGCGCGGCGTTGATGACGGCCGGAAGACGCAGCCGGCGACGCTACTGCGCCTTGATCCGCATCTCGACCCGGCGATTGACAGGATCGTAGGGGTCGGGGTTGCGTGGATTGGCCTCGCCGAGACCGACCGCCTTGATGCGGTTGGCTTCGATGCCGTTGGATTCGAGGAAGGCCGTCACCGACTGCGCCCTGCGCTGCGACAGCCCCTCATTGTAGGTCGCCGAGCCGGACGCGTCGGTATAGCCTTCGACGACGAAGGACAGCTTGCTCAGCCGGTCGTCCTTCAGCGCCTTGGCGAATTCGTCGAGTTCGCTGCGCGCCTTGGCGTCGAGCTCGGACGAATCCAGGCTGAAATTGATCAGCATATCGAGGCCGGTCTTCTCCGGCGGCTTTTCTTTCTGGCTGGTCTTGCTCTTGCACTCGTCCTCGGTGCCGACACAAATCCCGCGTGCCGCGCCGTGATCGATCGAGCCGGCAAAGAACTTCACAATGTCTTCCGATTTCTGAAGTGGGTCGGCATAGACGTGAGTCGAGAAAAGCACGGTCGCCAATGCCAAGACTGAAATGTGCCGCTGCATAACGGTTACTCCCGTTTCGAGCATCCGATTTTCACTCAGGCCCGATCCATGGATCCGGGCCAACTCTTCCTGTTCGACAATGATCTGTCGAGATCACGGTCGGCTGTGGAATATACCAAACCGTGAGGCGTTTGTCTGTGAACAACGTCATGGACATGTGGTGGTCGACAGACTTGACCCGCGCCTCGCAGGCGGGTTGAGTGAGGCCTGGGGGAGGACAACAGCAGCGATGGCCAAGGGGCTTCGATTCCAGACCGCACGCGATCTCTTCGCCGCGAACACGGCTGTCGCCCGGGACATGACGGCCGTTCCGACCGACCAACCCTCGCTCGAGTTCTGCCGCCGGCTGATGGCCGGGCGCATCCCCGAGGAAGCGATTACCTTTTGCGCCTATCTCCTGCCTGACCGGGCCGCAATCTGGTGGGGCCACGAGTGCCTTGGGCATCTGACCGAACTGCTCGAAGAGCAGGATCTCGCAACGCTGGCACTGATCCAGGACTGGGTCGGCGA
This sequence comes from Mesorhizobium sp. C089B, assembly GCF_030323125.1. NCBI lineage: Bacteria > Pseudomonadati > Pseudomonadota > Alphaproteobacteria > Hyphomicrobiales > Phyllobacteriaceae > Mesorhizobium > Mesorhizobium sp. C089B. The sequence goes on along the minus strand of NZ_CP100469.1, from coordinate 6,449,245 downwards.
CCCCAACAATGCAACCCGCCGGGAGGCTGTCGCCGGGGCGGCGATGACGCAGCAGCACACGCCTGCCGGCTGGATCGCGCTCGCGGCGCAACGGCATATCAGCGGCCTGGCTGCGCAGAACGGGTCGGGGCTGCGGCCGCTGCCGGCTGCGCATGCCGTCAATGCCGGCATACTGGCCGGACTGGCGCGGGTTGCGGTGGCGGACCGCTTCTCCGTGCTCACCGCCTTTGTCGAAATGGGCATCCATCTAGCCGAAACCGAGGCGCTGCGCCGAGCCTGATTGCTCTGGATCGTGATGAGATTTCATTGAAATCTGATCCAACCCATTGTTGGCGGTCTCATTTGCAGCCGTTTTGCGCCCATTTGCCGAGCGCCACCTTGAAGCGCGTGCCCAGCGGATGTTGCAGGCGCAACACCGAGACGTCATTGGTGACGTAGGTCTTGGCCTGGTCGCACAGCCGCTCCTCGGTCCATTGATGACAGTTGCTGCACTGGTTGTCCCAGACGGATTTTTCCAGGCCCTCGACGGGACTGAAGTGCGGCTTTCCCTGAATGAGCTGGGCGATGCTCTTGCCGTCGATCGCCGGGTCGCCAAAATTGACCGGAACGTCGAAAAGGACTGGCGCGTCCGAGCCCAGCTTCGGAATTTCCTCACGCAGCTGTTCCAGCGCCTGCTCGCCGGCGTCCGTACCCGGCGGATTGGCGGCCGCGCCGGTGCGCGCCTGCGTATCGCCTTCGGGCGCAGCCGCGCCGGAATCGCCGACGATCAGCGGCGCCTTGAGATCGACCTTGTGAAGCACGACATCGGTGGTCAGCGAAACGTTGACCCAGGGCTGCTGGCGTCCGGCTGTGGCCTTGAACACATCCGACGTAACCCGGTTCATCGCTTCGGTGATCGAGACGTTGACCTCGCCGATATGGGCAAGCAGCGCCGCCGAAAATGGCGAGTGCTCGCCCGGTCCGTCATAGGCGAGCTGGTTGGGACTGGCAGCGAAGGCGACCAGCGTGCCGGCGCCGCCATTCTCGATCGGTACTTCGGCAAGGCCGCTGCTTGCCGTGCTGTCGCCGCCAGTCTCCTTGGCAAGCACATCGGCGAGCGGGTTGTCGCGGCAGGCGTCGAGGAACACCAGCCTGATGCTGGTCTCGCGCGACATCTGCCGCAGGATGAAGTCCACCTGCACGGCTTCGAAGTCGAGCGAGGTCTCGTCCTCCAGCGCCGCATCGACAGGCAGCAGGTAATTCCTGCCCGAGACCTGCAGGCCATGACCGGCATAGAAGAACAGCGCGATATCGGCGCCACGCACCTGCCGCGCGAATTGCGCGATCTTTTCCTGCGTCTGCGCCTTGGTGAGATCGAGGCCGGAGACGATTTCGAAGCCCAGCCCCTTCAGGCGATCGGACATTGCCTGCGCATCGTTCACCGGATTGGGCAGCACCGGCGCGTTCCGGTAATGGGAATTGCCGAGCACCAGGGCGATGCGGCGTTCGGCACTGGCCGCGGTCATGGTAATGGTCATGGTCAACGCAAGCGCCAGCACGGCGAGGCCGATGCCGCGCATGAAGTTGCCGCAACTTGCAATCATGTCCAAACGCACCGGATTCCTTTTCGGTTGACGGGCCTTCTCAGTTAAGGACCGGCTCAGTTGGAGAGCGGCGTGGCGGAGAACTCGATCCGCCGGTTCAGCGCCTTGTTCTTCGGCGTATCGTTCGGCGCCACCGGCTTTTCCTCGCCATAGCCGGAAGCCGTGATCTGCGCCGATGGAATGCCCGCAGCGATGATCGCGTCGGCGACCGCCTTGGCGCGCCGTTCCGACAGGTTCTTGTTGGCCGTCGGCGAGCCGTCGGAATCGGTATGGCCCGAAACCTCGACCTTCAGTTTCGGACATTTGCCGACGACGCCGACCACCTCGGCCAGCAGTGGGCGGCTCTTTTCATCGAGCCGAGCGCTGGCTGGGCGAAAATAGACGGCGCCGGTGCGCGACAGCACCTCGAACCTGTTCAGGCATTCATCGTCGCTGAAGGACGTCTTGCCTGCATCTGTGGCGACCGGCCCGGCATCGGCTGGGGCTGCGGCGGCGACGGCAGGCGCCGCCGCCGGCTTGGCCCCATCAGCGGTGAAGACGAAGTCGAACGACACCGAAGCCGTCGGGACGATGCTGCTGACATTGGCCGCCTGCTGGAGTTTTTCGATGTTGGGCAACAGGCCGAAATCCTCGACATGCACGGCGACCGGCGCCTCCGAGGCGATCGACACCATGCTGTCGGTGATCATGGTGACCACGACATTGGCCTCAAGGTCCTTGTCGACGCCGTGCAGGCTCAGGCGAAACGGGATATGCGCGCTCATGCGCCGTTTGGTGGCGAGATCGGCAAAAGCGGCGGGATCGACTTTCGCCGTCACTTCCGCCGTCGGGAATTTGAAGGTTTCGAAGAACAGGAAGCGCATGCGGACATTGCGAAGGTCGATACCGGTGTCGACCGAGTTGAGGTCGAACGTGACCTTGGCGGCGCCATCCGATGTCAGCGTGCCCGAGAGGTTCCTGATCTTGTTGGTTTCGACAATGGTGTTCTTCTTCACCGATTGATAGGTAAGTGTCGAATTCGCCGGATCGAGCGTCCAGTTCAGCTGCGCGTTGGCCGCGTGCGGCGCAAGCAGCAACAGACCGAACACCACTACCACCAGAGCGGGCGGACGCCAGCGCTGCGACGGCTTTCCATGCCTTACTAATCCGACGACCCCGAACATGCATGTCCCCCGTGACAACACATTTCAGTTGCGATGACGGCGGTCGAACGCCGTGACCTCAGCCAGCATAGAGCGTTAGCCGCGGCTTAGCGAGTAGCGGAGGCGTGATATCGCCGTTGCTTGCTCGGACAGGCCCCGGTTACCGGCTGGCCCACAGCACCCCACGCTCGAAGATGGTGCGCATTTGCGGGACGGAAAACTCATCCGCGGTGTGGCCGAGCGCGCTGAAGAAGACGCGGCCCTTGCCGTAGCGGCGCTTCCAGACCACGGGCATGACGACGCCGTCGATGAAGTCGAGATGCTCACCGCTGAACGTCGTCGTCGCCAGCACCTCGTTGCTCGGGTCGACATGCATGTAATACTGCTCGGAATGGTAGGCGAAACCCTCGATACCCCTGACGATCGGATCGTCGCTGATGATGTCGACACGGTAGTCGATGATGTCGCCGGGGTGCGCGACCCATTGGCCGCCGGTCATGAACTGATAGTTCGGCTCGTTGCGAAAACTGTCGCCCATTGTGCCGTGGAAGCCGGCAAGGCCGGTTCCGCCGCTGACGGCGGCGGTGAGGTTTTGCAGCTCCGGTTTCTCGATCGTCGACATGGTGATCACCGGCACGATCAGATCGATGACCGGGAGCTGCGGATCGGCGAGCGCGGATGTGCCCTCTTCTATCCGCACCTCGAAGCCATGCCCGGTCAATATCTCGCTGACGACAGCGGCGCTGCGGGCCGGCGTGTGACCCTCCCATCCGCCCCAGAAAATCAGTGCCGTCTTGCTCATGCTCGTCTCTCCTTTGGTCGGCAATATTGATAGGCAAGCGGAACGCTTTTGTCTTCCCTTCCATGATGGGCATTCTGGGGCGGGCATTTCTGGTCGGAAATCACGACCCGGCGATGAATTCCGTGGATGAGGACCGATTGGCCGCGCTGGCGTCTTGTTTCAATGCCGGGCTGCACTCAAATCAGCTGTCTTCGCGTTTGCGCAGACATCGGTCCGATCCGCCGCAACCAGCCGGAGCCTTCCGGGGAGACCGCTCTATGAGTTTCGACCAGACGACTGTCGCCGCTTATCTGGAAGTCATCACCATCAACCTTGTGCTGTCTGGCGACAATGTCGTGGTGATCGGCATGGCGGCCGCAGGCCTCGCCAAGGCGTTGCGGCAGAAGGCGATCGTCGCCGGCATTGCCGCGGCGGCGGTGATCCGCATCGTCTTTGCGGTGATCGCGGTGCAGCTGCTTGAAATTCCGGGCATCATGCTGGTCGGCGGCATGCTTTTGTTCTGGGTGTGCTGGAACATGTTCCAGGAGTTGCGCTCGGCCGGCGACGGCGAGGACGTCGACACTGAAGCCGCAGCACTTGCGACGGCGCGGCCGGCCAAGGCGCTGCGCACCGCGATCCTGCAGATCGTCGTCGCCGATGTCTCGATGTCGCTGCACAATGTGCTGGCCGTGGCGGGCGCCGCCGCCCACGACATGAATGCGCTGGTGTTCGGTCTCATCCTGTCGGTGGTCTGATGGCGGTCGCCTCGACGCTGGTGGCGGCGCTGCTTGCCAGGTATCGCTGGATCGGCTGGCTCGGTCTGGCGATCATCGTCTATGTCGCGGGAAATATGACTCTGGACGGCATCGAGCAGATGAGAACGGTCGACTTCCACGCGCTGCTCTCGCCAGCTGCAAGTTAGATCCCTCCTGGCGATCGAACGATATCGAAAATCCGCCCGGGATTGAGGATGTTGTGCGGATCGAACGCCGCCTTCAGCCGGCGCATGGCCGATATCTCGGCGTCGCTGCGCACGAGGTTCAGCCATTTCTTCTTGTCGAGGCCGATGCCGTGCTCGGCCGAGACGGCGCCACCGCATGCCGCCACGCCGCGATAGATAATCTCATAGGCGGCCGCCGGTTCCGTGGTGTCGACCTGATAGTGCAGATTGCCGTCGCCGAGATGGCCGAAGACGTAGATCTCGGCGCTGCTGTCGACGGCGTGGATCGCGGCTTCGGCGTTGCGCAGGAAATCCGCCATGGCCGCCAACGGGATGCTAATGTCGACGCCGAGCATTCCCTCGATCGCAAACAGGAATCGGTTAGCCTCTTCGCGCACATCCCATAGCGCACGGAATTCGCGTGGCGACTGCGAGACGACCACGTCGTCGACGATGCCGTCCTCGACCGCCTGCATCAGCACCGAAGCGAAACGCTCGCCGTCCAGCTCGGCCTGGCTGCCCTGGATCTCGGCCAGCACATAGACGGGCGCGCCGACAGGCAGCGGCGCCGGCGCGGCCATGCCGGCAATCATGGCGCCGTAGAGCGGCGAGAAGTTTACCTCATAGGCCGAAAGCAAGGGCCCGAGCCGCTGCTTGAGCAACCCCAGCAACGCAATCGCCGCCTCCAGCGAGCCAAGGGCGCAAAAGGCGGCAACCTCGGTGGCGGGCTTGGGATGCAGCCGCAGGCAGGCGCGAGTAACCACGCCCAGCGTGCCTTCGCTGCCAATGAAAAGCTGGTTGAGATCGTATCCCGAATTGTCCTTGGCCAGGCCACGCAACGAAGTCAGGATCGAGCCGTCGGCAAGCACGGCCTCCAGCCCCAGCACCTGGGCGCGGTACATGCCGTAGCGCAGCACGCGAATGCCGCCAGCATTGGTGGCGATGTTGCCGCCGACCGTCGCCGTGCCGCGCGCGCCGATATCGACGCCGAACATCAGGCCGGACGCATCGGCCGCTTCCTGCACCATTTGCAGCGGCGCGCCGGCTTCCGCGATGATGGTTGCCGCGGCGCGGTCGGGCGCTTCGACCGCGGTCATGCGCTCCAGCGACAGCACCGCTTCGCCCGGCTGCACGCGCGCGCCGCCGGCCAGCCCGGTGCGGCCGCCATGGACGACCAGCTTCTGGCCGATACCACTGCATAGGCGCAGGATTTCGGCGACGTCGGCGGCGTTGCGCGGACGCAAGACCAGTTCGGGCTGGCCGCCGCCCTTGCCGGAGAGGTCGTCGCCATAGCGCGGATCGATAGCATCGCCGATCACAATCGCGGCGGCATCGAGCCGACGATATAGCTGGGAAAGAAGCCGATCGATCTGTTGTGTCATGGTGCCTGGACTTTTCAGCGCTCTTTGTGACCGAGACTTTGATGCGCGACAATTTTCGCGTCAATTGAACAAATTTACGCACGGTATAATCTGTCATTGCGCGTTGAACCCACTGACGTTTCCTGTAAATTTCGTCTGCCGTTGCGTGGCGGACGCGCCGGCTGCAGGACCGTGGGCAGCGTCAAGGGATGACCGAGGTTCTGGCGCGTGCCAGACGAGGATTGAATGCCAATGACGCACAAGACGATGGAGGATTTCGCCCGCTCCTGCGGCGTCTCCAGGCCGACGCTGTCGAAATATTTCGACGATCCGACCAGCGTCAAGCCGGCAACGCGCAAGCGCATCGAAGAGGCGTTGCGGTCGTCCGACTACCAGCCCAATCTGTTTGCCCGCAACCTCAACCGCAAGCGCACCCGCGCCATCGGCATTGTCGTACCGACGGTCACCGATCCCTTCTATTCCGAAATGGTCAGCCGCATCGAGCTCAGGCTGCGCGACGAGGGCTACTGGCCGATCGTCATCTCCTCGCATGGCTCAACCGAGCTCGAAATGGAGGCGACACGTACCATCCTGTCGCTGAAAGTTTCGGGCGCGCTGATCGCGCCGCTCGGCTTGCGTTCGGACCGGCGCACGCTGGAGAAGCTGACCCAGACAATGCCGGTCGTCTATTTCGACACCTATCTTGAAGGCGGCACGCCCTTTGTCGGCAACAACAATGCCCAGAGCGTCTCGACCATCGTCGACTATCTCTGCCGCTCCGGCGACGCCCCGATCTATTTCGACATCCCGCATGTCAATCACAATTCGCCGGAGCGCCTGAACAGTTACGTCGCCGCGATGCGTCAGCTTGGCCAGGAGCCGGTGGTTATCGGCAACACCCGAGACTACACATGGGATTTCGAGCGCATCGGCTACGAGCAGATGGAACAGATGCTCGGGGCCAGCGGCCTGCCGGGCAAGACCAGAGGTCTGCCCGGCAAGACCGGGGGTCTGCCCGGCAAGACCGGAGGTCTGCCCGGCAAGACCATACTGTGTGCGAATGACCGCCTGGCCTTCGGCGTGATGGCGGCAGCCTTCGCGAAAGGGCTGAAGATCGGCCGCAAGGCCGATTGCGACCTGCGTATCGCCGCCCATGACGACCATCCGCTGAGCCGCTACACCTGCCCCGCACTGACCACCATCGCGCAGGATTTTGCCGCCATGGCGGGGCGCAGCGTCGAGACACTGCTCGCTTTGCTCAACGAGGATACGGCAAACGTCGCGCCGAAGGTCAGCCTTGACGCCGCCCTGGTCATGCGTCAGTCCGCTTGAGCCTTTCCAAAGGCAGGATCGAAGCTTCGCCACGCGGCAATGGCGGCGGCAACCGCCTGTCTCGCTGCCGGGCCGTGACGGCCCATCGAGACGAAGCCGTGGATCTGACCGGGCCAGTGTTCCAGCACGACCGGCACGCCGGCCTGCTGCAGACGCCTGGCATAGGCCTCGCCTTCGTCGGCGAGGATGTCGTGACCGGCGATGGCGATGAAGGTGGGCGGCGCACCGGCGAGGCTTTCCGCCTTCAGCGGTGAGGTACGCCAGTCGCCGATGTCGGCGGCATTGCGGATATAATGGTCGCGGAACCAGGCCATGGTCGAGGCGGTCAGGCCAAAGCCTGCGGCGAAGCGGCGATAGCTGTCGGCCGTCTGCCCGGCATCGGTGTTGGGATAAAACAGAAGCTGCGCTGCCGGCGGATTTTTGTCCCCCCGCGTGAGCAGGCCGAGCACCGTGGCGAGATTGCCGCCGGCGCTGTCGCCGGCAACCGCGATGCGGGCAGCCTCGATGCCGAGTTCGTCCGCGGCGCTTTGCATGAAGGCAAGTGCCGCTCGGCAATCCTCTATTGCCGCCGGGAATTTGTGTTCCGGCGCCAGCCGGTAGTCGACGGAAACGACGACAGCGCCTGCCTCGTTGGCGAACCAGCGGCAGATCTCGTCATGCGAGTCGAGATTGCCGATTACCCAGCCGCCGCCATGGAGATAAAGCAGCGCCGGAGCGCCTGCCGAAGGCGCGCCCTGCCCGCGATAGATCCTGAGCCTCAGCGGACCGCCGGGTCCTGCAATGATGCGCTCGCTGATCGACGCGACCAGCTCGCGCTCGCCTTGCAGGGTCGGGAAGCCTTCATTGTAGGCGCGGCGCGCCTGCTCAGGCGTTCCCGTTTCGAACGGCGGCGCGCCGGCCTGGCTGCCGAGCTCGAGCACATGCCGGGCCTCCGGATCTAGGGGCGACGGGGACGGTGGCGATGGCGTCACGGGCGAACCTCCGTCAGGCAAGCAGGGTTGCGGCTTCGTCTTCGCCAAGCAGCGGCGGCTGGTCGACCGTGCCGCTGACGGCAACCGAGCCACGGCTTTCGCCCGAAGCCAGGATCGCCTCCATGATCTCAAGCACATGCAGCGCCAGCTCACCGGAGGCGCGCGGCTTTCTGCCCGTGGCCAGCGCGCCCGCCAGATCGGCGACGCCGAGCATGCGGTAATTGGCACGGTCGGGCGCGGAATAGGGCCAGTTGCGGGCGCCGTAGAGTTCGCTGTCGCTGGCGAAATCGACCCAGTCGGCGCCACGCTCCGACAGCGAAACGGTGCCGCCGAACGTGTCGGGGTCGGGCAGCCTGAGCGAGCCTTCGGTGCCGTGCAGTTCAATGGGATGGTTGGAGTGTTTGAAAACATCCCATGAGGCGCCGAAGGTGACGGTGGCGCCCGAGCGGAATTCGAGCAGCGATATTATGTTGGTCGGCGTGCCGACCTTGAATGTCGTGTTCTTGAACGGCCCGTCGGCCGTGATCAGCCTCTCCTCCTGGCCGCGCGTCGCCATCGCCATGACGCGCTCGACCGGCCCGAGCAGGTTGACCAGCACGGTCAGGTAATAGGGACCCATGTCGAACACCGGACCGCCGCCGGGCTGATAATAGAATTGCGGATTGGGATGCCAGTGCTCCATGCCCCGTCCCATCATGAAAGCGGTGCCGGTCACCGGCTTGCCGATCGCGCCGTCATCCATCAGCCGGCGCGCGCGGCGGCCGGCTGCACCCAGGAATGTGTCCGGCGCCGAGCCGATCAGCAGGCCGCGCTTCGCGGCCTCGGCGACAAGGCGGCGGCCGTCGGCGGCAGAGGTTGCCAGCGGCTTTTCGGTGAAGACATGCTTGCCCGCCGAGAGCGCTGACAACGAAATATCGAAATGCGCCGCGGGGATTGTCAGGTTCAGCACGAGGTCGATATCGGGGTCGGCCAGCAGCGCGTCAACGCCCAGGGCGCGGATGCCGTATTCCCTGGCGCGCAGCTCAGCCATGTCAGCGGAAATGTCGGCGCAGGCGCGTAGCTCGACACCACCGAAGAGCGCTGCATTGCGCAGATAGGTCATCGAGATGTTGCCGCAGCCGATGACACCGATGCCGAGCTTTGTCTCTGATTTTCCGTGCATTTCCAGCTTTCCTCCCAAGCCAAGGGCATGCTGCGCAACCGTTGCAGTTCCCACGACCCCCCGCAATCCGCTATACAGGACTTTAAATGTTGACGCGCGTAAAATTTTTATAGAGCATGTGAGAGTTCTTGCGCAGGATTGGGAGGCCGCCAGCGTGAGGAGGAGAACATGACCGGCATGAAAAACGGCCGACGGCCGCTGCGAAGCCCGTGGGTCATGCGCGTCTTCCGTCGCGCATCAGAGACCGGACGGCTTCAGGCATAGATCACCTTGGCCCCGACCCTATCAAGCTCGCTGCGTATTGGACCGGGCAGGCTATCGTCGGTGATCACCACGTCGACGGCCGACAGCGAAAATGCCTTGGACGTCCCGCTGACGCCCCATTTGCTCGAATCGGCGAGCAGGACAACGCGCCGGGCCATGCGAACGAGGTTTCGCTTCGTCCGCGCCATGTCTTCGTTCACGTCGACCACATCCAGTGACGAGTCTATCGCATGCGCCCCAACAAAGACCTGATGCGCTACCAGGCCGCCGAGAGCCGTATCGGCATCGGTGATCAGCGTGCTCACCGTGTCGGGATAGACCCGGCCGCCGATCATATGAACGTCGAGCCCGGGACGATGCATAAGATGCTGCACGATATTCATGGCCGTGGCCGCGACCACGACATTGCTGAGCGGCGGTAACTGCATGGCAAGCTGCATCAAGGTCGAGCCGCCGTCGAAGATAACCGATTGGTTGTCCTCGAACAGGTCCAGCGCCGCCCGGGCGATGCGCTTCTTTGCGTCGAGGTTCGTTTGCATCCGCCGGGCGAACGCGGCCGTCGTCGAATCGGTGGTCCGGGTCACCGCCCCTCCACGGGTCTTGGTCAGCAGTCCCTTGCGGTCCAGTATTTCGAGGTCGGAGCGCACCGTGACCTCCGACACGCCAAACCCGTCCGACAGGTCCTTGATGCGAACCTGTCCGCTGCGTTGCACCTCGCCCAGGATCGATTGGCGTCTCTGCTCCGACAACATTGCCCGGCCCTTGCCTGCCTGCGCCGAGCAATCGCGCCGGCCTCGGCTCACCTTACCGGAAATATGCAGATTCGAAAGCTTTCGAAAGATTGTTTTTCCTTTTTCTTTCGGAAACACTGGGTCGAGCTTTTTTAAATCAACCGATCAGGGAATTTTGGACTCATGAGCCTAGGAACCAAGGTGCGTCTCGCGCGCCTCTTCTCGCATCCATCGGGGAACCTTTTTGGCGGCGCGGTCGACCACTTCGTCGGCTATGGCGACGTGCGCAAAGGCGGCCTTGCCGACCTGCCGGGTGCGCTCGCACGCGTCATGGCGGGCAAACCCGACTATGTCAGCATCCAGCCTGGCACCGCGCGCCATCTGTGGCCGCAATATGCGGGCAAAGCTTCCCTGGTGATTCAGGCGGGCTGCTTCACCGCGGACGATCGCATCAGCGAGTTGATCGCAACGCCCGAGGACGCGGTGCGCGCGGGGGCCGATGCGTTGGCCGTGGCCATTCCGGTGCGCGGCGCGACGGAGGGCAAATACATACGCTGGCTGACCGATTCGGTAAATGCAGCAGCCCGCTACGGCATGCCTGTGGTGGCGCATATCTACCCTCGCGATTTCACCGACGGAGCAAAGATCGTCTTCACCCCCGACGAGATCGCCTATGCGGCGCGCATCGGTTACGAGTCCGGCGTCGACGTGATCAAAATCGGCTACACCGGCGATTTCGAGTCGTTCCGGGAGACCGTCCGGACCTGCCCGGTGCCGGTTGTCATCGCGGGCGGTCCAAAGACCGATACGCTGCTCGGCGCGCTTCAGCAGACGGCGGATGCCATCCGTGCCGGCGCGCGCGGCGCCGTGGTCGGCCGCAATCTCTGGGGGCACGGCGATCCGGAGAAGGCAGCGCTTGCCTTTCGCGGCGTCATCCATGACGGCCTTTCGGCGCAAGACGCCCTGGCGAAGGCGGGTGCCTGAACGATGCCCACCATCCCCTCGATCCTCGGCTTCGGCGCTATTGCGATCGACGACATCGTCTACGTCGATCAGCCATTGTCGGCGGGCAAGGGTAAGGTTCTGCAAAGTACCCGCGCCTTCGGGGGAAATGTCGCGACGGCGCTGGCCGCCGTCGCGCGGCTCGGCGGAACCGCCGGGTTCGTCGGATGGCTGGCCAGTGCCTCGGACAACGCGGTGCAGCTCGATCTCGTGGCGAGCGGTATTGAAACCGCATTCGCGCCGCGCCATCCCGACGCGCGCCCGGTGCACTCGCGGATCACCGTCGGCTCGGACGGGGAAAGGTTCATCGCGTATGACGACGATGCGATGCTGGGCACCGCTCCGGACTTTCCGGACGATATCCTCAGCCGCGCAACCGTCCTGATCGTAGATAGCTATGCGACCGGGTCGCTGGATGTCGTGGCTCGGGCTCGCGATCTCGGCCTTGCGATCCTCGGCGATATCGAATGGAGCAGCGGCCCCGCCACGGAGCGGCTGATCGCGCTCTGCGACCATCTCATTCTTCCACTTAGCTTTGCACGGACTGCCACGGGGCGCCGATCGCCTGCCGAGATGCTCGATGCCTTGTGGTTGCCATCGCGATCCGCCGTGGTTCTGACCGATGGAGGCAGGGGTGTGTACTATCGCGGCCGTGAAGAGACAGGTCTCTGGCACCTGCCCCCGCACCGGGTTGCGGTCGTCGACTCCACAGGCGCGGGTGACTGCTTTCATGGCGCCTATGCCCATGCGTTGACGCGCGGAGCCGACACCGCGGGCCGGATCGCATTCGCGGCCGCGGCGGCGGCCGTTTCGATAACGGGGCGTGGCGGGCGCGAGGCGCTTCCGACCGAGGACCAGGTCACGCAACTCCTGGCATCGGCGAACGCGCCGTCAGCAGTCGACCTGAAAAATGCGCATGTGGATGCTGGAGCATGACCTGAAACTATCCGACGAAACATTTCGCAGGCGAACACAAGCCCAGGAGATCATAAAAATCAGGGCTTATACTTGTGGAGGGAGGAATATGGCAGAAGTCATTCTTGAGAAGATCTGCAAAACCTACGGGAACAGTTTTCGCGCAATCGACCAGTTGAACCTGTCGGTCAAGGACGGCGAGTTCTTGATCCTCGTGGGGCCTTCCGGCTGCGGCAAATCCACGGCGTTGCGAATGATCGCGGGGTTGGAAGACATCACCAGCGGCAGCCTTCGGATCGGCGGGGTCGACGTCGTCGACATGCCGCCCAAGGACCGCGACATCGCGATGGTGTTCCAGAGCTACGCGCTCTACCTGCATATGACGGTATCCGAAAACATCGCCTTTTCGATGCGGCTGGCAGGCAAGCCGAAGGCCGAGCGCAAGAAGCGCGTGGACGAGATCGCCAAAACTCTTCAGCTGACGTCTTTGCTGGACAGCAAACCCGCGAACCTGTCAGGCGGGCAGCGTCAACGGGTTGCCATGGGCCGCGCCATGGTGCGCGAGCCGGCCGCCTTTCTCATGGACGAGCCGCTTTCCAATCTGGATGCGAAACTGCGTGTGCAAATGCGCGCCGAAATCACCAGCCTGCAAAAGCAGCTCGGCGTCACGACCATTTACGTGACCCACGATCAGATCGAAGCGATGACGATGGGCGACAGAGTCGCGGTGTTGAAAGGCGGTGTGCTGCAGCAGGTCGACACACCCAAGAGGCTCTATGAATCGCCGGTTAACGCCTTCGTTGCCGGCTTCATCGGCTCTCCTTCGATGAACCTTTTCGAGGCGACCCTGAAGGGCGGCGAGCTCGCTTTTCGCGACTTCGCCGTCCGGCTGCAGGATGCAGCCTTCGTGCGCAGGCCGGCCTTGAGGTCGTATGCGGGGCGCAAGGTCGTGTTCGGGATCAGACCGGAGGATCTTTATGACAGCAGCCTTGAATCCGGTCGCAAGTATCAGACGATACCGGCCAGGGTGACCTCGATCGAGGAACTCGGCTCCGAACAGATCGTCCACATGAACATCGACGCTGTCCGGGTGGACTCCGGCGATCCGGATGCGGTGGACGATTTCGGTCTGGCGTCGAACGCGGTGGCGAGGTTCGAGCCGATCAGCGCCGTCCGCTCCGGCTCGGAAATCCGGTTGGCCGTGGATGATGCCAAGTTCCATTTCTTCGATCCCGAAACGCATCTGGCGATCTGAAGATCTGCGGAAGACCGCGCGCGGGAGCGAGGTGCCTGCGGAAGATACAAGAAGGCTTCTGAATGAACAGACGACCGTCCGCATTGTGCGGCCGATCTTGAAGAAGGAGGAGAAAATGATGTTTCGGATACGACCCGCGATGCTGAAAATAGCCGCGGCCGCATGGTTGCTTGGTGCAACCGGCGCCATGGCGGACACGACGCTGGAATTCACCCAATGGTGGGAGCCCGAATTGCCGGGCGGCTCGCTCAGGGCAATCATGAACGACTTCGAGGCTGCAAACCCCGGCATCAAGGTGACGCTGGTCAGCGGTCCCTATGCGACCACGCGAGACCAGATCTCGGTCGGCGCCGCAACCGGAACGCTCAGCGACGTCGTCGGTCTCGACGGCGCCTGGGTGAACAATCTGAACGCGCAGGGTGCGCTGGCCGACATGAACCCGATGATGGATGCGAGCGGGTTCGACAAGACCCAGGTCGCGGATATCATCAAGGTGGACGGCAAGGCGGTGATGTTTCCCGTGGCTTCGTTCGTCTATCCGGTCTTCGTCAATCTGGACCTCGCCGCCCAGGCAGGCGTGACCAAGCTGCCGTCGACCCGCGCGGAGTTTCTCGAAGCCGCCAAGAAGATGACCCACGCCGACAAGAACCAGTATGGCTGGGTGCTGCCCTTGTCGCTGCAAACGCCGTCCGGTGTCCAGAACGACCTGATGTCGTGGGTCTGGGCCTCGGGCCAATCGATGATGGTTGAAGGCAAGCCGGCTCTCGAGGGCAAGCCGGTGGTCGATATGCTCACCTTCGTCAAATCGCTGAACGACGCCGGCGTCATCTCGCCCGGCATTGCCACCAAGACCGAGCAGGAGAAGGTCGAGGAATTCGTCAACGATCGGGTCGGAATGATGATCGACTCGCTTGCGCATGTGAACCTCATCCGCAAACGCAATCCCAAGCTGAACTTCGACCTGATCCCGGTCCCGGTCGTGGCGGACTACAGCGGCAAGCGCGGCCTTCCCTACGCCTCCTGGGGCATCGGCATCTCCGCCGCCTCGAAACATCAGGATGAAGCCTGGAAGCTCGTCCAATATCTGATGAGCGAGAAGGTGAATGCCAAGCTCGTGTCGCTTGCAAATGCCTTCCCGGGCAACGTCAACGCCAAGCCCGATTTCGTGACCTCGGACAAGGCTTTCGCCAAGGCTTTCGAAATCTTCAAGACCGGCTATCTCGCCAACGAGTTCACGGGCCTGCCGGTGGCTGAAGACCTGATGACCCAGTTCGACGTGGAGGCTCAGAAGATGCTTGCCGGCGAGCAGTCTCCGGAACAAGCCGCAACCAACGCTCAAAAGGGCTGGACGGCGAAATTCTGAGCGGCCATTGCCCGTTTGCTATCTTCCACCGGGTGGCCCGGCCTCGGCCAGGCCACCCGTCAACAACGGATCGGCAATTTGAGATGGACCTGTTTTTGAAGCGCACCTTCCTCTTGAAGGCACATCCCAGGGGTCGCACATGACCGGGCAGAAGCGCTCCCACCATCGACTGAAACGAGCGGTCGCACCCTATCTCTATCTGTCACCCTCGCTCCTCATAATCGGCCTGTTGATGCTGCTGCCGATGGTGACGGTGATTGGCTATTCGTTCCAGAACAGCGCGGTGCTGCGTCGCGACCCGTCCTTTGCCGGATTGAAACACTACCAGGCGATCTTTGCCGATCCGGTGTTCTGGGCCTCGCTGTGGCACACGCTCTACTTCACCTGCATGAGTGTCGTCTTCCATATGACCATCGGCATGCTCTTCGCACTCATGCTGAACAGCGACCGCATCAATCCGACGCTGCGCAACATCCTGCGCGTGCTGTACATACTGCCCTGGCTGTTCACCGCGGTGATTATCGCGGTGATCTGGCGCCTGCTGCTCGAGCCGAATGGTGTCGTCAACAGCGTTCTCATGCAGATGGGCATCATCGGTGCCAAGGTCGAGTGGTTTTCCTCGCCCGCGACCGCGCTGCACGCCGTCACCTTCGCTAATATCTGGGCGGGCTACCCGCTTTTCATGGTCAGCCTGCTCGCAGGCTTGCAGGGCATTCCCAGGGATTTCTACGAGGCCGCCGATATCGACGGCGCGAAGGCCTACCAGAAGCTGATCTTCATCACCATTCCGCAGCTGATGCCGATCATCATCAGCATCTCGCTGCTCGACTTCATCTGGACCATGCAGGTCTTTCCATTGATCTGGATAACGACGGGTGGCGGTCCGATCTACTCGACCGAGGTCCTCAGCACCTACACGTACAAGCTGGCGTTTTCGAGCTACAACCTGTCGCAGGCCTCGGCGAGCGCCGTGGTCATCCTGCTGATCTCTCTCGGCCTGACGCTGTTCTACATCCGCTATCAAAAGGCTCGGTAGTCACATGAGGAAAAGGCACACGCCGAAAGACAGGCTGATCACCGCCGCGCTCCATGTCGTGCTTGCCGCAGGGCTCTTGTTCGCGGCCTTCCCGATCTACTGGATGCTGAGCAGCTCGTTCAAGTCGAATACCGAAATCTTCGCCCTGCCGCCAACCGTCCTGCCGAAGGCCTTCACGCTGGAAGCGTATGCGGCCATCCTGAGCGACCCGGTAAAGCTGCGCTTCTTCTTCAACAGCTACTTCGTGGCCGGAGCAGTGACCGTGCTGACGGTGCTGATCGCCTTGCTGGCGGCCTATGGGTTCAGCCGTTTCAATTTCCGCGGCAAGGGCAGCCTCAACACTCTCATCATCAGCACGCAGACGATCCCGCCGATCACGCTTTTGATCCCCTTCTTCGGGCTTGTCGTCTCGTATGGCATCTTCGACACCTATGTCGCGCTGATCCTGACCTATCTGGTGTTTACGCTGCCCTATGCGATCCTGCTGATGACGGGATATCTGAACACCTTGCCCCGCGACCTCGATGAAGCGGTGGCTGTCGACGGCGGCACCAGTTGGACCGCACTGTGGCGGGTGATCGTCCCGATTTCACTGCCTGGTATCGTGGCGACGTCGGTCTACACCTTCCTGTTGTGCTGGAACGAATTTCTCTTTGCGCTGACACTGACGAAGTCGACGTCCATGCGCACCGTCCCGATCGGCATCCAGTTGTTGATGGGGCAACACGCCTTCGAATGGAACCAGATGATGGCGATGAGCGTGCTCGGCTCGCTGCCGCTCCTGGTCATCTACCTGGTTGCCCAGAGGTTCTTCCTCGCCGGCATGACCGCGGGCTCGGTCAAGTAGGGTATCCCTCCAACGGAGGTGGATCAAGGAATGAAAGGATGACCGTGAAAGACCTGAAAGTCGGCTGCCAGACCTTTACCTGGGAAATGCTCGGGGACCGCTTCGCCGGCGGCCCGGACGATCTGCTCAAGGCGATCGCCGATGGCGGCTATGCCGGCATCGAGATTACCGACACGATGATCGGCCGCTATGCCGGCAAGCCAAAGGAGTTCGCGGCCGCGCTGAAATCATCCGGGCTGACGCTCGTCTCCTTCGCCTTCGGCTCCAAGAGCGGTTTCACGCTCAGGGATGAGATCGGCGCCGACCTCGAGACCGCCAAACGCTGGATCGACTTCGCCGCCGCCTTTCCCGGCGCGCTGGTGTCGATGGGCTCGGCCACGATCGTTTCCGACGGGCCGCGCGACGACAAGTTTGCCATCGCCGCCGAGGTCTACAACAAAGCCGGCGAGCTCGGGCGCGAGGCCGGCGTCCAGGTCGCGGTGCATCCAAGCTCGCATCACAACACGCTGCTGTTCGACCGCGCCGACTACGACCGCATCTTCGGGCTGCTCGACGCCTCGCTGGTGGGCTGGGTGCCCGACACCGGCCACATCTTGCGCGGTGGCCAGGACATGGCGGATACGCTCACCACTTATCGCGACCGCATCCGCTATGTGCATCTGAAGGATGTCGACGCGAATGGAACCTGGGCGATGCTCGGCAAGGGCGTCTGTGACACGGCCAAAGTGATCGAGATCGCTGGTGCTGCACCCAATTTCAACGGCTGGCTGGTGCTGGAGGAAGAATCCGAAACGGCCGCCGCCGACCCTGCTGGCGCCGTCAAAACCAACCGCCAGACAATGCGCGGCTACGGAGCCTGAGACGATGACGACGAACAAGCCCCTGTCCGGCCCCGCCGCGATCGCTGCCCTGCCGCGCAACCGGCTGATCGGCGAGTTCTCGCTGTGGTCGGCCGACCTCGCCAACATGGAGCGCGATTTGAAGCGCATTGAGACCCATGCCGATGTCCATCATATCGACGTCGCCGACGCCCGCTTCACCCCTGGCTTCCTGTTCTTCCCGGACCTGGTGGCGCGCATCGCCAAGCTCACCGCGAAGCCGATCCATGTCCATTTGATGGTCGAAGCCGAGATCGTCGAAGAACAGACGCGCCAGTTCATCGAGGCCGGCGCCGACCTGATCAGCGTGCACGCCGAAAACGGCGAGACCGGCCTGCGCGCCGTGAAACTGGCGCATGAACTCGGGGCCGAGGCCGGCGTGGTACTGCGGCTGGAAACACCGGTCGCGGCCGTCACGCCCTTCCTGGCGGAAGTGGCGTTCGTGACGCTGCTCGGCACCTCCATCGGCGTCAAGGGCCAGAGCCTGTCGGAGCAGGCGTGTCCGCGCCTGATCGAGGCGCGCGCGCTGATGCGCAAAGCCGGCCGCGAGGCCGACATCGTGCTTGCCGCCGATGGCGGCATCCGCCACGAGACCGTGCCGCTGCTGCGCGCCGCAGGTGCGGAGACCGTGGTGCTGGGCTCGCTGGCCTTCGGCGATCCCGACCTTGCCCGGCGCATGGCCTGGCTGCACGGGCTGGAGGTCGCCGCCTGATGACCAAGCTTGCGCTCGCCTTCGATCTCGGTGGCACGGCGCTGCGCGGTGCGCTGGTCGAGAGCGATGGCCGTATCGTCGCTCATGCTTCGGCGCCGACGCTTGCCGGTGCGGGATCGGAGGCGGTGATCAGCCAGATCGTCGCTCTGGCAGGCACGCTCCTCAGGGAACACCCGCAGGCAAACGTCGCCGGCATCGGCGTCGGTGCGCCGGGGCCACTCGACCCCAAGGCGGGGATCGTCATTGCGCCGCCAACGCTGGCCGGCTGGCATGATGTGCCGCTGATCGACATTCTGGGGCGGCATTTCGGGCTGCCGGTGCGGCTGGAAAACGACGCCAATGCGGCGGCGCTCGGCGAATGGCGTTTTGGCGCCGGACGTGGCAGCGGATCGCTGGTGTTCGTGACTGTGTCCACCGGCATTGGCGGCGGCGTCGTCGCCGATGGCCACATCTATCACGGCAGGCGCGGACTGGCGGCCGAGATCGGCCACATGACCATCACCGGTGAAGGCGACCGCTGCTTTTGCGGCGCCATCGGCTGCTTCGAGGCCGTTGCCTCCGGAACCGCGCTCGGCCGCCGCGCCACGCGACTGACCGCGCCGGGCGACGGCTCGCTCTTACGACGGCTGTCAAATGACGGCGACGTCTCGGCCAGGCATGTCGTAGAGGCTGCCAAGGCCGGCGACGCCAACGCTCTCGACCTGATCGAGGCGGAAGCACAATGGCTGGGCATCGGCTTCACCAATGTCTTGCATCTCTATTCGCCCGATCTGATTGTCATGGGTGGCGGCCTTTCCAACGGGTTCGACCTTCTGGCACCGTCGATCAGAGCGGTCATCCAGCAGCGGGCGATGCCGGCCTATCGCGACGTGCCGATCGTGCAGGCTGAACTCGGCGACCGCGCCGGGCTGATCGGCGCCGCCAGCCTGATCCTGTGGGAAGGCGAACCGGGTGCGCCGCTGGCGATGGCGCAGGACGACAAGGACAGAGGCGCGACCGCCGATGCCAGAGAGGCAAGCCACGGCTGAGCTCAAACTGCGCGGCGCGCAGCGCCAGGGTCCCCGAAGAGGACCCCTACCCTTCGCGATTCCAGCTGGCGTATTTTCGGATCGTTTGCCGCTTGTCTTCCGACAAGCCAACAAGGAGACACTCCTCGAGATAGCCTTGATTGGCGAAGATTTGTATTAGCTGTGAATAGCGATAGTCGAACATCTGGTCTATCTTCCGTCGCTGCTGCCGCAGAAAGTCTTCGACGTCCCACATTTCGGAAGGCGTTGCCGCAACGTGGGCCCTGCTCTTGAGTTCAGCCAGCGTCTTGTCGAGCGCCACCTTCAGCGCTGCGTCATAGGCTCTGCGAGCGGCCTTCCTTTCGGACGGAGACCATTTTTCGACGGTCATCGGCTATCTCTATCGAGTTCGCGGTGGCCGGCATCCGGTAGAACCCGCGACAGGCGCAGGACAGCCCCGCTTTTGGGGCCGTTCTACTTCCCGCAATGGTGATCGTTGACCTTGTTCAGCGCATTCGCGTCCGGCCCGACCCTGTCGTAGGAGCAGGGGCCGGCAGCCGTGGTGACCAGCATCTTATCATAGTAGCGCGGGCCGCCGAACAGGGCATAGAAGAGGTCGCGATGGGCGGGAACGTAGCGTTGCTCCGGTTCCGGCTGGCGATGGCGGTGCTTCTTCTCCTTGGCGAGCGCTGCGGTAGACAGGCTGCAGCCAAGCGCGAGAACAAGGGCGGAGGTCGCGAGGATCTTGATGGTCATCGGCAATACCCTTCTGACGGTTCGGAATCGCAGCATATCCAAAAGCGTGGGCCGAACAAAGGTTCCCTGATTACCATAGCCAGCGCCGAAATCAGCCTGTAACGGCACTGCGCGCCCGCCGCCTTTCCGCCGCAACCAGCAAGTCGACGAAGGCGCGCACCTTGGCCGGCCTGAAGCGCGCCGGCGGGAAGACGGCGTGGATGCCCCCGGACGGCAAGGTCCAATCCGCGAACACCCGCACCAGCCGTCCCCGCGCAATGTCGTCGGCGACACTGTAGTCCGGAAAGATGCCGAGGCCGATGCCGGCCAGCACGCAGGACAGAACGCCCGGTGTCTTGTCGCAACTGACGACAGGGTTGAGTTCGGCCAGCACCGTTTCCGTGCCCCTCGAGAACAGCCATTGGCCCACCCCGCGCAACTGGGCGTTGCCGACCCAGGGCAGCGACTTCGCCCGCCTGGGGCTGGCTTCCCCAGGCAGCCTGGCGGCCAGTTCCGGGCTGGCGACGACGAATTGCTGCAGGCTGCCCAGCCGCCGCGCCAGATTGCTGGAATCGGCAAGCCAGCCGACGCGGATGCCAAGATCGATCTGCTCGTCGACCAGGTTGCTGACCGCATCGTCGAAGATCGTCTCGACCCGCATTTTCGGGTATTTTCTGAGATAGGCGGCGATGGTCGGCGCCACGACCTTCTCGCCATAGTCGAGCGGCGCCGTCAGCCGCAGCGTCCCCGTCGGTTGCGCCGCGCGCTGCGAAATGTCGCCATAGGCTGCCTCCGCCTCGCGCAGGATGATCGCGGTCCGGTCATAGAACAGACGACCCTCTTCGGTCGCCGTCACGCGCCGCGTCGTGCGCCGCAGCAGCGTTGCACCGAGCTCTTCTTCGAGCTTGCCGACCTGATGGCTGACCACAGCCTTGGCAACATCGAGACGGTCGGCAGCGGCCGTGAACGAGCCGGTCTCCACCACGGTGGCGAAGTAGACGAGCCGGTTGAGATTGAGGAGTTCGGTCACAGGCAGCTCATTGTATGATTTGATCAGACAGATTGTATGATTGATCGCTATTTTTCGCAACCGGTCCAGCTGTCATCTATCGGGCAACAGAATGAGGCCGCCATGACCAATGCAACCCTAACCTATCTTTTCGACCCGCTCTGCGGTTGGTGCTATGGCGCCACGCCGATGCTGGATCGACTGGCCGCCGGCGGGACCGCGCTCCAACTGCTGCCGGTGGGGCTTTTCTCCGGTGCCGGCGCGCGGCCGCTGGATGCTGGTTTTGCCGCCCACGCCTGGGACAATGACCAGCGCATCGCGCGGCTGAGCGGACAGCGCTTCAGCCAGGCCTATCTCGACAATGTGCTCAATGTCAGCGGCACCTTGCTCGATTCTTCCGCTGCCACCATGGGCATCAACGCCGCCGGGCTGGACGACTGGCGCCAGGAACTTGCGGCACTGAAGGCGATCCAGCATGCCCGCTATGTCGACGGCCGCGATATTGTGACGGTTGACGGCGTCGCCGCGGTACTGACCGACGCCGGCATGAGCGACGCGGCAAAGCTTTTGAAAGCGCCGACGCAGCCGTTTCTGGCGAAGCATGACGACCTGGTCAGCCGCGGGCGGATGTTGTTCCAGCGGCTGCATGTCAATGGCGTTCCCGCGCTCGCGGTGATCGGCCAAACGGCGCCGCGCCTGATCGGCGCCAACGCGCTGTTCGGCAGCTACGACAATCTCGTCGCTCACATCGAGGCGGCGTAGGCCCAGAAATTCTCCCCAGACGAAATTCTCCCCAGACGAAAGGAAAATCCCCATGAAAATCGCACTTATCGGCGCGTCCGGCCAGGTCGGCTCGCGCCTGCTTAAGGAACTCTCCGATCGCGGTCACAGCGTCACCGCCATTGCCCGGCATCCAGACAAGATCGCGGCACTTCCGGGCGTGACTGCCAAGAAGGGCGACGTCTTCGACAAGGATGGCCTTGCCGCCCTGATCAAGGGGCATGACGCGGTGATCTCCTCGGTTCATTTCCTCGACAGCGATCCCGATACGCTTATCGCAGCCGTGCGTGCTTCCGGCGTCAAACGCTACCTCGTCGTCGGCGGCGCCGGCAGCCTTGAGGTTGCGCCCGGCAAGCGCCTGGTCGACACGCCGACCTTCCCTGATATCTACAAGGCCGAGGCGCAGAAGGGCGCCGACTTCCTCGACACGCTACGGACGGTCGACGATCTCGACTGGACCTTGCTGTCGCCTTCGGCGCTGTTCGTCGCCGGCGAGCGGACCGGCAAATACCGCATCGGCAAGGACACGCTGCTGACGTCCGACAAGGGCAGCAGCATTTCCTTCGAGGACTACGCCATCGTCATGGCCGACGAGATCGAAAAGCCGGCGCATATCAAGCAGCGCTTTACGGTCGGCTATTGAGCGCACTTCTATTGACAGGTGGGCCACTCGACGGAGTGGCCCGCGTCGGTTCCTATCGACGATAGTGCCATCGGAGTCTCCGATGGCACTATCGCTTTCTTCCGTTTCCACTCCTGCCGCCGGTCTGCGACTCTCGCCGGAGCGGTTCAGGACAGGAACGGAAACATGGCAGACATCGCAAAATCGAAAATCGCTATCATTGGCGGCAGCTCCGGAATGGGGCTGGCGTTGGCAAGGCGGTGCCTGGACTCAGGCGCCGAAGTCATCATAGTCAGCCGCAGTGAAGCCAGGCTCAAGCGTGCCGGCGAGGCGCTGCAGAACCCTTCCGCTTTGAGCGCCGTCGCGGCCGATATCGCCAGGGAGGATCAGGTCGCTGACCTGTTCAAGCGAATTGGCCGGCTCGACCATATCGTCAGCACCGCCGCCGATATCGAAGGCGCCTATGAGCTATTGCCTTCAGTCGACCTGAAGGCGGCGCAGCGGGTCGTCGAAAGCAAATTCTACGGGCCGCTGCTGCTCGCCAAGCATGGCGCGCCGCAGCTTTCGGCCAACGGCTCCATCACCTTCACCTCAGGCATCGCCGCCTACCGGCCGGCGGCGCGCGGCTCGGTCGTTGCCGCTGTCAACGCTGCGCTGGAAGGGTTGGTGCGGGCGCTGGCGGTCGAGCTGGCGCCGGTCCGTGTCAACGCCGTCTCGCCGGGCTGGGTCGACACGCCGATCTGGAGTTTTGTGGCCGGCGACAAGAAGGACGAGACGCTCGATGCAATGGCCAGGCGCCTGCCGGTCGGCCGCGTCGGACAGCCGGACGACATTGCCGATGCCATCGCCTTTCTGATGGGCAACGGTTTTACGACAGGGACGGTTCTGCATGTCGAGGGCGGTCATCGGCTGATCTGAGCGCAGCGAAATTCCTGGCCGCGGCCGCCAGCAGCAGTTTCAGCGCCGGCGGCTGAACCCGCCGGCGGCGCCAGACCATGACCAGCGACGCCGTGCGGGCCGACCCCGGCCACGGCAATTCGACGATCTCGCCGCGATCGAGCGCGTCGGCAACGGCCAGCCGCGGCACCAGGCCCATGCCGACACCAGTCGCCACCAGGCCCGCAATGGCGCCGATGCTGCCGACTTCGGCGGCAAGTTCTGGCGCTGCAATCTCGGCAAAGGCAGTGTCGAACAGATGCCGGTAGACGCATCCGGTTTCCGTCACCACGAAACGCATCGCGGCGAGCGCGGCTAGGTCGTTCTGTCGCGATGCGGCCGCATGCTCAGCTGATGCGACAAGGACCAGCGGCTCGGCCGATATCGTGCGCCTGGCCAGGCGTTCATCCAGACCGCCCTTGTCGAAACAGAAGGCGACGTCGATCTCGCCTTCTTCGAGCTGCCGCAGCAGGGCATCGCTGCCGGCGATTTTGAGCCGCAGACCGATCTCCGGGTGGTCGCCTTGAAAGGCCGCCAGCCATTGCGGAAGTTTGACAGTGGCAATCGTCTCCAGCGCGCCGACCGTAACCGTTCCGGCGGTCATTCCCGTCGTTGCCTCGACCGCAATACGCGCCTCCTCCGCCAGTTGCAGAATCTCTTCCGCATATGGTTTCAGCGCGTCGCCGGCCGTCGTCAGGTCGAGGCCGTGGCGCGAGCGGATGAAGAGGACGACGCCAAGTTCGCTTTCCAGCGACTGGATCTGGTCGCTGACGCTCGACTGCGCCAGATGAACCTCCCGCGCTGCACGGGTGATATTACGGTGCCGCGCCACGGCGAGGAAGGTCTTGAGCAATCGTGGGTGCATGCCGTTTCCGGATCTGTCTCTGTTCGACATTTCGGGCTTGGCTGGTCCACTTGCAACCCTGGTCCATTTGCAACCCCGGTCCATTTGCAACCCATTGACGCCGGCGTCATCAGGTTGCGGCAGACCGAAGGGCCAGAATTTCGCGGCAATGACCCGCAAGTTTTCCCACGGCCGGCGCGGTGGCCCAAGAGATCGCCTCTGGCAGATCGCATCGTACGTATGCTCTATGCCAAGCTGATTTCCAGCACCGATGGAAGGACCGACATGACCCGCCCGCAAGGAACCATCGCCCCGATCCTGACACCGTTCGAAAATGACGGCCGGATTGCTCGTGACTTGTGGATCTCACACGCCAAATGGGTGCTGGGCCAGGGCGCGCATTTCCTGTCGCCGTTCGGCACCACGGGCGAGGCACTGTCGCTCTCGCTCAATGAGCGCATGCAGGCGCTGGAATGGCTGATCGAGGCCGGCATTTCGCCGGCGCGCATGATGCCCGGCACCGGCGTCACCGCACTCCCCGAAACCGTCGAACTTTCGAAGCACGCGGTCGGCCTCGGCTGCGCCGGCGTGATGGTGCTGCCATCATTCTTCTACACGGCCGCCGGGGATGAAGGCCAGGCGCGCTACTACAGCGAGCTGATCGAACGGGTGGCCAACCCGGCGCTGAAGATGATTCTCTACCACATCCCGCAGAACTCCGGCGTGCCGGTAAGCCCTGCCCTGACCGCCCGGTTGAGCGCGGCGTTTCCAGAGACGGTCGTCGCCTACAAGGATAGCGCCGGCGACTGGAACAACACGGCGGCGGTGATTGCCGCCGCACCCGACGTCGCGGTGTTCCCCAGCTCGGAGGCGCAACTGACCAAGGGGCTCGCCAGTGGTGCTGCGGGCTGTATCTCCGCGACCGTCAATCTCAACGCTGCGGCCATCCGCGCCCTCTACGACGCGACGATCGCTGGCCAAGACGTCACGGAAGCGGACGCCGCGATCAGGGCGTTCCGCAAGGTGATCCAGGATGCAGGCCTGATCCCGGCAATGAAGGCCGTGCTGGCGGTGCGCTCCGGCGACAAACGCTGGCTCAACCTGCGCGCGCCGCATGAGAATGCGACGCTGGAAAGCGGCAAGGCGCTGCTCACTGCGCTCGGTCCCGCAGCCGATCACATTGGCCGAGGTCACGCATGATGGCGGTTGGCGCAACCCACATGCTCGCATCTTTTCAATCGGCCTAAAGTGACGAGCCTGCCGCCTCTAACGCCGACACGGGCTTAAGCGGTCGCGGACGATCAGCCCCTTTCAGGCACAGTGCGATACCGCCATTGGCCCTTGAACGGTCAAAATCGAGGCGTACCATCGCGGTATCTGAAACTGAGTCTGTTTTCATTCGTCTGGGCTAATGTCCGGACCGGATTGGATATTTCCTTGGCAAGGGACGCAACCAGCGGCGCGGCGAAGCGCGGCAAATCGTTTGCCCATGTGGCGGAGGCGTCCTGGGGCAAGGGCCTCAGCACGCTGCTGCGCATCGTGCGCATGACGCTGCGCCATCCTTGGCAAGTTGCGATCACCATCGCCTCGACTTTCATCGCCGCGACGCTGCAGCTGTTCATCCCGCGCCTGCTGGGCCACGCCATCGACCAGGCGCAAGGCGTGATGGCTGGAGGCGGCGGCGCGGCGGCTGAGCAGGCGCTGTGGACGACGGCGATCACCTTGCTCGTCGTCAGCATCCTGCGCGGCCTCTTCACGATGGCGCAGAATTATTACGGCGAGGCCGTCGGCCACCGCACCGGCTATGAGCTGCGCCTGGCTTTCTACGAAAAGATCCAGCGGCTGAGCTTTTCCTTCCATGACCGGGTGCATACCGGCGACCTGATCACGCTTGGCCTGCTCGACCTCGACGGCGTGCGCATGTTCTTTTCCACCGGCATATTGCGCGTGGTGCTGCTCGGCGTGCTGATCGGCGTCGGCTCCTATCTCCTGATCAGCACCGATCTCGAGCTCGGGCTGCTCAGTCTGAGTTTCGTGCCGTTCGTCGCCTGGCGCTCCTCGGTCACACAGCTCAGGCTGCGCAGCACCTGGCTGACGCTGCAGGAGCGGCTGTCGGTGCTGAGCCGGGTGATGGACGAGAACCTCGGCGGCATCCGCGTCGTGCGCGCCTTTGCGGCGCAGCGGCATGAGCTGGAAAAATTCGACCGCGCCAAGAAGTCGGCGCTGGAGCTTGCCGACCAGCGCGTCGACATCCGCGTCTCCAACACCAGCGCCATGAATTTTTCCTTCCTGGCGGCCATGGGCCTGGTGCTGTGGTTCGGTGGCCAGAAGGTGATCGCGGGCCAGATCAGCGTCGGCACGCTGGCGCAGTTCCTCACCTTCATGACCATCCTGCAGATGCCGGTGCGCCAGCTCGGGCTGATGGTCAACTCGTTCGCCCGCGCCTCGACCTGCGGCACAAGGCTGTTCGAGCTGCTCGACGCCGAACTTGACATCGAGGATGCGCCCGATGCCAAGGATCTCGTGGTCAGCGAAGGCGTGCTGCGCTTCGACAATGTCGGCTTCCGCTACGCGGGCGCCGGCGGCCGGCCGGCACTGTCGGGCATTTCCTTCGAGGCCAGGTCCGGCGAGACCGTCGGCATTGTCGGCCCGCCGGGCAGCGGCAAGTCGACCATCGCGCATCTGATCCCGCGCTTCTACGATGTGAGGTCAGGCGCGATCACCATCGACGGGCAGGATATACGCGAGGTCACGCTGCAATCGCTGCGCAAGGCGGTCGGCGTCGTGCAGCAGGACGCCTTCCTGTTCACCACCTCGATCGAAAACAACATCGCCTATGGCAATCCGTGGGCGCGCGAGACCCGCATCGGGCAGGCGGCTGAATACGCCCAGCTGCACAATTACATCATCGGGCTTCCGGCCGGCTACACCACGGTCGTGGGCGAGCGCGGGTCATCGCTTTCCGGCGGCCAGCGGCAGCGCCTGACCATCGCCCGCACCCTGATGCTGCGGCCTTCGGTGCTGGTCTTCGACGATTCCACCGCGGCTGTCGACGCCGGCACCGAGCAGCGAATCCGCACCGCGATGAAGCGTTTCGCCAAGGACCGCGTGACGCTGATCATCTCGCACCGGCTGAGCTCGCTGATGCATGCCGACCAGATCCTGTTCGTCGAGAATGGCCGCATCGCCGAGCGCGGCACGCACCAGGAATTGCTGGCGCTCGGCGGACGCTACCGCGCGCTTTACGACCTGCAGCTGCGGTCGGACGACGATTTGCCGGTGGCGGTGGGAGCCGCATGATGTCGACACAGAACGACGACCAGAAGGAAGACACCAGCCGGCGGCCCACCAGGGCCGTTGTCGGTTCGCACCGCGACGAGGAAGAGGTCTTCGGCAAGGTCTACGATCCGCGTATCGTGCGCCGCATCTGGAGCTTCGTGAAACCGTATCAGGGCCGGATCTTCATCTCGGTTGCCGCCGTGCTGGTGTTCACGCTGACGCAATTGGCGATCCCGCTGGTCATCCGTTACGCCATCGACCACGGCATGGCCGCGGGCAAGGCCGACCGCTCGGTGATGAACTGGGCGATCGGCGCCTTCGCTCTGATCATCCTGATCAACTATGGCGCCAGCTATGTCCAGGAAAGTGTCGTCGGCAAGGTGGCCGAGAATGTGCTGTCGGATTTGCGCCGCGCCATGTTCAGCCATCTGCAGCGCGTCTCGCTGGGCTTCATGGACAAGACCGAGGTGGGCCGGCTGATGTCGCGCCTGCAGGGCGACGTCAATTCCATGCAGGAATTCCTCGAGACCTCGGTGATGTCGGTGGGCGACATCGTGCTGCTGTTCGGCATCGTCAGCGTTCTGTTGTGGCTCGATTTCCGGCTCGGTCTGCTGACGCTGTCGACCATGCCGGCGTTGTTCATCGTGCGCCTGTTCTGGCTGCCGCGCGCCAAGATCGCCTTCATGGCCGCGCATGAGACCAACTCGATCGCCAATGGCGCGCTGGCCGAAGGCATCCATGGCGTTCGCACGGTGCAGAGCCTGGAGCGCCAGCACGTCAATTTCGACCTTTATGACGAGAAGGTGCTGGCCAATCTCAGGGCTCACCTGACCTCGGCCAAATATGCGCAGGTGATGGTGCCGATCGTCGACACGCTGACCGGCATTGCGATGGCAACCGTGATCGTCGTCGGCGGCTCGATGGTGCTGTCGCACAGCCTCGACATCGGCGTCATGGTGGCGTTCCTGTTCTATATCCAGCGCTTCTTCGACCCGATCCGCTCGCTCACCATGCAGTACTCGGTCATGCAGCGCGCCATGGCGTCGGGCCAACGCATCTCCGAAGTGCTCGACGTACCGGTCGACGTCAGCGACAGACAGGGCGCGGTGACGCTGACGCGCGACATGGACGGTTCGGTCGAGTTCAGGAACGTCACCTTCGGCTACCGGCAGAACCAGCCGGTGCTGAAAAACATCTCCTTCCGCGTCAATCCGGGCGAGACGGTTGCGCTTGTCGGCCCCACCGGTTCGGGCAAGTCGAGCTGCATGGCGCTGGTGCACCGCTTCTACGACGTCTGGTCGGGCGAGGTGCGGGTCGGCGGCCACGATGTGCGCGACGTGACGCAGGATTCGCTCGGCGATCAGGTGGCGATGGTGCTGCAGGAGCCGTTCCTGTTTTCCGGCACGGTGCTGGAGAACATCCGCTACCACAAGACATCGGCTACCAGCGAAGAGGTTGTGCGCGCCGCGCAAGCCGTTGGCGCGCACGACTTCATCGAGCATCTGCCCGATGGCTACGACACCGAGCTCGAACAGCGCGGCGGCAATCTCTCGCTCGGCCAGCGTCAGCTGATCAGTTTTGCACGCGCACTGGTCGCCGATGCGAAAATCCTGGTGCTCGACGAGGCCACGGCGAGCATCGATTCCTACACCGAGATGCTGATCCAGAAAGCGCTGGTCACGCTGCTGGAAGGCCGCACCGGGCTGGTCATCGCGCACCGGCTGGCGACCATACGCGGCGCCGATCGCATCATCGTTCTACAGAACGGCGAGATCGTCGAGAGCGGAAATCACGAGCAGCTGATGGCGGCCAAGGGCCTCTATGCCAGGCTCTACAACATGAACTACGCATCGTTCGACGATATTGCCGAGGAAGACATAGGCGCGCCGGCCGGCAAGGCGACGTGAGCTGCTGCCGGTTCAGCTCGACTGGGAATGGTGCGGGGCCAAAACTCGTCGTCGACCAATTCGGCTTCAGATGACGACACGTTTCAGCTCGCCTTCCAGCGTAAGCCCGGCGTCAAGCCTGCCGCGCGTTCAGGTGGAGGAGCGGCCGGCCGCCTAAAGGGCAATCCCGCGTAAATTCTGAATTCTACGCGCCGCCTGGCGCGCGATGCACGCGCAGCTTGCGCCTGAACCTCAGCAAACGCCGTCATGATGGCTTTCGTTCCTTAGCCGTCGGATGAAAATCGCCGGGGAACAGGAAGGCTTGCTGGGAGTTTAGTTCTTCGAGCCGCGCCGTGAACGGCGCGGCAGCGAAGGAGACGGCATATGGGCCTGGGTACCATTCTTATTATCATCCTGATCATCGCGTTGCTCGGCGGCTTCAGCGGCCTCGGCGGCGGCCCCTTCTACGGCACTGGTTACTATGGCGGCGGTGGCCTCGGGCTGGTGCTGATCATCGTGATCATTCTGGTTGTTCTCGGGCGAATATAGCATCGCCATTGGCGGCCGCCGAGTTCTACGGCGGCCGCGTTTTCGCCTGACATCGAGGTTTGAAGACATGGCAGCTGAAGACATGCTGGTCCGGAAACACTGGGCCGGCCTCGGCGCGAGCGAGAGCGAACGCGACGAGCTGGGATATACTAATGGTGGCACGATCCGAAGGCGGCGGGCGTAAGCTGCAGACCCCGACACCCGCCTGGCGGCCGTGGCGTTCATCGAGGCGGATCGGACGCTTCGAGGAACCCAGGACGGCGACGAGGCGGGTTCGGCCTTTCTCGCTCTTGTCGACAAGGGCAGCATCGGCCTGAAGGCCGCAATGGCAGGCACGCCTTACGCCTGAACGCGGTCAACCCGCCGTAACTCCGCCAGCAGAAACACCACCAGCACGCAGCACAGCAGGCCAAGCGACGATGGCAGTCCCTGATGTCCGGTCAGTTGCATCGCCAGCCCGGCCACGGGTGAGCCGACGATGCCGCCTACCCCCCATACGAACGCGAAGGCGGCATTGCCGGCGATCAAGGCTTGACCGGTGAAACGCTCGCCGAGCTGGATCAGCGACAGCGTGTAGATCCCGAACGAGACCCCGCCCCAGACGAAGAAGAGCGGCCAGATAAGCCACGTAGCGAAGAGCAACGGCAACAGCAGGCAACCGGCCAGGCAAGCCAGGACACAGAACAGCATCATCGGCTTCGAGCCAAACCGTTCGGCGGCGCGCCCAAGCACGACCTGCAGCACGGCATTGCCGGCGATGAAACAGGTGATGAGCGAAGCGATGCGCTGCTCAGTGCTGCCGAGCGCGGCACCATAGACCGCGAACAGCGAAAGCAGGACTTGCTCGAAGGCGGCAGCCGTGAAGACTGCGAACAAGAGCAGCGGCGCCAGCGCGAAGAAGCCGCCGACCGACACCGCTTCGCCCTCACGCGGCATGTCGGGCAGGCGCGGCGCGACGGCAAGCACGATCAGGCCGCAGACAAGGAAGGCCGCGCTGCCGATGATGAAGGGTGGCCATCCTTGCGTGCCGACCAAGCCTAGCGACAGCGGGCCGAGGCCAAAGCCGGCGGAAACGATGGAGGAGTATAGGCCCATGATGCGGCCTCGGCGTGCGGCGGGTGTGATCGAGACCAGCCAGGTTTCACTAATCACGTAAAGCGGATTGGCAAAGAAGCCGAGCAGGAAGCGCAACGGCATCCAGGCCCATACATCCTGCGTCCAGGCAATCGCGATCAGGACGGTTGCTGCCAGAATCGAACACACAACCGCAAAGCGCGCCGCGCCCACCCGCCGGACCAGCGCCGGCGTGAAGAGCGACGATATAATGAAACCCAGAGGCGTCATCGCGGCCGAGAGGCCGATAAGGCCCGGTGTCGTCCCTTGCCGTTCCAGGATGAAGCTGAGCAGCGGATACGTCAGCCCCTGTGCTATGGCGAACACCGTAACTGTCGCGATGATGCCGGCCATCGCGGCCCATGCGATGTGGTTCTCCGGCGGTGACGTCGCGTCTTCGGCGCTCATGCCGACTTCGAAGCAGGATCGGCACGTTCCGGCAAGGGCAAATGCCGGCAAAGTGCCGCGGCACGCCCAAACAGGCGGTCGGGTCTTATCCGCGACATCAGCTCACACTTGCCAGAAGCGTTTTACGATTTCGGCCTCGACCTGGCGTCTGGTCAGACCGATATCGTCGATCAGGTGCGGATTGGCCTCCGCCATCTGCTTGAGGTCCCAGCGAAAGCGTATCCGCTCGCGCCAGGCCGCGATTATGCCCCGCGGGCCCGTCGGACGCCGGCCCGATGACACCGCTTTTTCCGGCCAGGCTGCACGAGCAGAAGCAAGGGTATCGTTCATGGCAACCTCCATTCGGTTTAACGGGCGACAGCCCTCGGCTTGCAAGAGGTTGAACTCTGCCGCATGCGGACGGCGCCGTAATTAAGCGCGGCCAAATAGTTCTCAAAAGTTCCAAACTGGCTAGAGCACCTCGCCGTTTCATGGAAACGGCGAGGTGCTCAACTCTTTGTTTTGACGCCATACGTCCGTGAAGCGCTCCGCCGCGCTTTCCCGTGGGAAAACCGCCTTCACACCTTTCCTGGAATTGCTCTATAGATGCGCGTTATGCAGGGATCGCGCTTTGCCTTTGGTCCGTTCGTGCTTGATCCGGGTGCGGGAACGCTCCTTCGGGACCAAGTTCCCGTCGCCGCCGGCCACCGCGGACTGCAGCTGCTGGCGGCGCTCGTCGCCCGGCCCGGCGAGATCGTGGCCAAGGCCGAGTTGATGGATGCGGCATGGCCAGGCACCGCCGTTGAGGAAGGCAACCTCACCGTCCAGATTGCGCAATTGCGCAAGCTGCTGGGTCCGGCCACGAACGGCGGAGAATGGATATCGACCGTTCCGCGCGTCGGCTATCGCTTCGCCGGCGCCATCGAACAGCTCGGCGACGAGAAGCGACAGGCTTTGCCGCTGCCCGCCAAACCGTCGATAGCCGTGCTGCCCTTTGCCAATTTCAGCAACGACCCCGAGCAGGAAGCCTTCGCCGACGGGTTGACCGAAGACCTAATCACCGACCTGTCGAGGATCGGCGGCCTGTTCGTCATCGCGCGCAACTCGACCTTTGCCTACAAGGGCAAGGCGGTGGATGTGCGCGAGGTCGCCAGAGAACTTGGCGTGCGCTATCTCTTGGAGGGCAGCGCCAGACGCGCCGCCGGGCGCGTGCGCATCAACGCCCAGCTGGTCGACGCGCTGAGCGGCGAGCATTTATGGGCAGACCGCTTCGATCGCGGCCTGGAAGATATCTTTGCCGTTCAGGACGAGGTGACGGCCAAGATCGTCGAGGCGCTGCTTGGCCGGCTGCGCGCGCCGCTGCCGCGCAACCGGCCCCGAAATCTCGAGGCCTACGATCTGTGCGTGCGGGCCCGCAACCTGATCGACGTCTCGCCGGAGACGGCGCGCGAAGCGCATCTGTTGCTGACGCGCGCGCTTGCGCTCGATCCGGACTATGCCGAAGCCTATCGCTGGCTTGCCATGAACCACTGGATGGGATGGGTGCATTGGGGAGAGCCCATTGAGCCCGCCCGAGGCCTTGCCCTGGAGCTGGCGCGCAAGGCTGTGGCGATCGATCCCAACGATGCCGGCTGCCACTGGGTGCTTGCCAACCTGCTTGCCTATGAGCGCAGATTCGACGAGGCGGATGTGGGATTTGCCAAGGCGTTCGAACTCGACCCGAACGAGGCCGATGCCTGGGCGACATTGTCCGACATCGCGGTCCTGGCCGGGCGCGTCGAGGACGGCCTCGACTATATCAGCAAGGCGTTCCGGCTGAACCCGTTTCCGGCAAGCTGGTACTACCTGACGCTCGGCCAGGCGCAATATGCGGCGCGCGACTATGAAGCCGCGGTCGAGACGACGCGCCGGGACGAGACGTATCGGACAAGCTCGCGCCGTTTCCTTGCGGCAAGCCTTGCGCAACTCGGCCGGATCGACGAGGCGCGCGCCGAGGTCGACTTGTTCCTCGTCGCGAACCCACATTTCACCACCCGTCACTGGGTCGAGACGGAGCCGTTCCGCGACACTGCCACGCTCGACCATTTCGTCGATGGCTTCCGAAAGGCCGGCCTTCCGGAGTGACGGACCGGCGTGCTCGATCGATGCCAGGCACCGTCGGTTGCGGATCAATCCTGCCAATGTTTGCACGTCGCGAGGCCGCTCGACCGATCTTGCTTCCGCGAGCAGTCATCCAACAGCGATTGCAGCGAAGCGGCGCGCGAAACCTTTGTCACGGTGAAGCCGGCTGGAACGGCCACGATCGATCCGGCCACGGGTGAGCGCTGGGTGGCGGCTGGCGACTGCCTGTTGCGCTCTCGTCTGCAATGCCGGCATCGCGGTCGCCGTGGGCAATGATCGGCTTGCCTCATTGAGCTTTTAGCGACGCGCTCCGACAACTCGCGATGATTTTTCTAGATGCCATTTGTCGAAGCACGATCTTTTCCGAAAGCCGGTTCCCAATTTTCGGGATCATGCTCTAGCGGCTGTCTGTTTCTTGTTGCTCGCGTGATCGGAAGTCACGCGCACAACCTGATTATCTGAGCGCCCTGTTGCTTTCCTTGTTTGAGGCCGGCGGCGGGAGTAATAGTCGCCAGGGAATTGCGAGGAGGAAAAGATGACGCTGAACTTCGACCCGAAGGCGAAGGCCACGGCGTTGTACCATGGCGAATTCCGACCGATGTTCATTGGCGGCAAGTGGGTCGCGGCGCAGTCCGGCCAGGGCATGCAGGCACTCAATCCGGCAACAGGCGAGGTGCTGGCGACAGTGCCGCGCGGCGGGGCTGCCGATATCGACTCGGCGGTGGCCGCCGCGCGCGCGGCCTTCGAAGGCCCATGGTCCAAATTCTCGCCCTACGAGCGGCAGTGCGTGCTGCTCAGGATCGCCGATCTGTTCGAGACGCATTGGGAAGAGCTCAGCGTTTCCGACACGCTCGATATGGGACTGCCGATCACGCGCACGCTCGCCAACCGGCGCCGCGTCATCGGCATGCTGCGCTTCTATGCCGGCATGGCGACGGCGCTGCATGGCGAGACGATCGACAATTCGATTCCCGGCGAGATCGTCACCTTCACCCGGCGCGAGCCGGTGGGCGTCGTTGGTGCGATCATTCCCTGGAACGCGCCGACCGCCGCCTCGATCTGGAAGATCGCGCCGGCGCTGGCGACAGGCTGCACCATCGTGCTGAAACCGTCCGAGGATGCGTCGCTGACGCCGCTGCTGATCGCGCAACTGATGCAGGAAGCCGGCGTGCCCGACGGCGTCGTCAACGTCGTCACCGGCACCGGGGCCGAAGCCGGTGCGCGGCTCGCCGAACATCCAGACGTCAATAAGATCGTTTTCACCGGATCGACGCTGACCGGCCAGGCCATCGCGCGGGCAGCCGTGGCCAACCTCAAACGCGTTTCACTGGAGCTCGGCGGCAAGTCGCCGATCATCGTCTGCCGCGACGCCGACATCGACAAGGCTGTTCCGATCGCGGCGATGGCGGTGTTCGTGCATTCGGGCCAGATCTGCATTGCCGGCTCGCGGCTGTTCGTGGCGCGCGAAATCCATGACGAGTTCGTCCGCCGGCTCGCCGATTTCGCCGGCAGACTGCGGATCGGCCATGGCATCGAGGCAGAGACGGAAATCGGACCGCTCATCAATGCCAGGCAGGCAGGCAAGGTGGAGGGCTATATCAGGGCCGGCAGCGACGAAGGCGCCGAACTGGTCGCCGGTGGCTCGCGGCTGACCGGCGAGCTCTACGATGGCGGCAACTTCATTGCGCCGACGGTCTTCGGCGCCGTGTCGGACCAGATGACCATCGCGCGCGAGGAGATTTTCGGCCCGGTCATTTCGGCGATGCCCTTCGACACGCTCGACGAAGCGGTGGCGCGTGCCAATGCGACGCCCTATGGCCTGGCCGCCGGCATCTTCACCACGCATCTGGGCACCGCGCACAAGCTTGCGCGCCGGGTCAAGGCCGGCTCGGTCTGGGTCAACATGTACCATGCCATCGACCCGGCGGTGCCGTTCGGCGGCATGAAGATGTCGGGTTATGGCCGCGAGGGCGGCATCGAACATCTGCACGAGTATCTGGAGACCAAGTCGGTCTGGATCCAGACCGACTGATATTCGCGCGGCGTACTCTGCGAAATCACGATGAAACCACAACGGCCAGGACGGCGGCGCAGTCACCGGCTTTGACCAGGCCGGGGAAATGCCGCGCGGCCAGAATGCCGGACATTTTTGCCCGGATTTCCTGCGGAGCGATGCCGGTGCGGCCGGTGGAATGGATGCGCCCCAGCACCGAGCCTTCTTTCACAGGCTCGCCGAGATCGACCATGGTTTCGATCATGCCGTCGTCCTCGGCGAAGGAGAAGCAATCGCCCGACGGCATGTCGAGCCACTGCGTCGGGCTCTTCTCTACTGCACCGGCGACAATGCCGGCATGACGCAGCACATTGCTGATGCCGCGCCGCGCAATCCGCACCGTCTGTGCGCGCGAGGTGCCGCCGCCGCCAAGCTCGGTGCTGACGAAGACCTTGCCCATTTCCTCCGCCGCCGTGTCGTACATGCCGACGGAGTCGATCTCGATCATGCGCATGGAGAACGGAGCCGCGAATGCGGCGACCGCGTCGAAGGCTTTCTGCTCCAGTGCCTTGTCGGGCACCGTGTGCGCGGCACAGAAGGGCACGAAATCCAGCGTCCTGCCGCCGGAGTGGAAATCGAAGACGAGGTCGGCGCGCGGCAGCAGTTCGCGTTGAAAGTAGTCGGCGATCTTCTCGGTCACCGTGCCGTCGGGGCGGCCGGGAAAGCTGCGGTTCATATTGCCCTTGTCGATCGGCGACGTCCGCGTGCCGGCGCGGAAGGCCGGATAGTTCATCGCCGGCACAATGATCACCGTGCCGCTGACCTGTTTGGGATCGAGCGTGCGGGCAAGATCGTAGAGCGCCAGCGGCCCCTCATACTCGTCGCCATGGTTGCCGCCGGTGAGCAGCGCGGCCGGCCCCTTGCCGTTGCGGATGACGCAGATCGGGATCATCACCGAGCCCCAGGCCGAGTCGTCGCGGCTGTAGGGCAGGCGCAGGAAACCATGTTGCACGCCGTCCTTGTCGAAATCGACGGTCGGCGCGATCGGAGATGGGCGGAGGCTAGGCATCGGGCTCAATTCTTCACCACCAGTTTGCGCGGTACATTGGCGAGGCACTCTACACCGGTTTCGGTGATCAGGATGGATTCGGTGATTTCCAGTCCCATCGTCTCCAGCCACAGGCCGGTCATGAAATGGAAGGTCATGCCGGGCTTGAGTTCGGTGCGGTCGCCGGGGCGCAGGCTCATGGTGCGTTCGCCCCAATCCGGCGGATAGGATAGGCCGATGGAGTAGCCGGTGCGGTTGTCCTTGACGATGCCATATTTCTTCAACACGGCGAAAAAGGCGTTGGCGATGTCCTCGCAGGCATTGCCGGGCTTTGCCGCCGCCAGCCCCGCCTCCATGCCTTCCAGTGTCGCCTTCTCGGCATCGAGGAATTCCTGTGTCGGCTTGCCGAGAAAGACGGTGCGCGACAGCGGGCAATGGTAGCGGTTGTAGCAGCCGGCGATCTCGAAGAAGGTGCCCTCGCCCGACTTCATCGGCTGGTCGTCCCAGGTGAGATGCGGCGCCGAGGCGTCGGCGCCCGACGGCAGCAGCGGCACGATCGCCGGATAGTCGCCGCCGACGCCATCGACACCGCGCGTGCCGGCATCGTAGATCTCGGCGACCAGATCGCATTTGCGCATGCCGACCTGGATCTTGTCGACGATGCGCTGGTGCATGGCTTCGACGATGCGGGCCGCCTTGCGCATATAGTCGATTTCAGTCGGGCTCTTCACCGCGCGCTGCCAATTGACCAGCGCTGTCGCGTCGACGAAGCGGGCGTTGGGCAGGTGCTTCTGCAACGCGGCGAAGGCGGCAGCCGAGAACCAGTAATTGTCCATCTCGACGCCGATGGTCAGCTTGCCCCAGCCGCGATCACTGAGCACTCTGGCCAAAAAATCCATCGGGTGGCGCTCGGTCGACTGCACGTAGTGGTCGGCATAGCCGACGATGTTGTCATGCGCGAGATAGGCGGTGCGCTTGGCGCCATTGGCATCCTGGCCGCGACCGTACCAGACCGGCTCGCCCGATGGTGGCACGATCACCGCCTGATGCACATAGAACGACCAGCCATCATAGCCGGTCAGCCAGGCCATGTTGGATGGGTCGCTGATAACAAGCAGATCGACGCCTTTCCCCTCCATGGCTTTTCGCGTCTTGGCGAGGCGATCCGCAAATTCGCCACGCGAGAATTTTAGGTTCGGCTGCATTGTTCTTGGTCCTCGTTTGTTGGGCCTGGAGCCTGTTTCAACTTTGTTGGAAACAGGCTCGTCGTTCTTGTTTGAACGTGATCTCTGGGAAAAACCGGGTTCCACTTCCGGATCACGCTTTGGCCAGCATCAGCTTTCAAAAATGGTTCCGGCATTGGCCGCCCGCGCCCGGTTGCGAGCGAGCGTGGCGATCGCCGTATCCTGCACGCCGGTGCCGGTGAGGTCGGCGATGGTGATGTCGCTGGGTGAGCGCCTTCCGTGCCGTTCGCCGGCGATGATCTGGCCGAGTTCGGTGACCGCGGCATCGGCTCCCATCACGCCCGATGCGATGGCGTGATGCAGTTCTCCCAGACGCCGTGTCTGCTTGGCGCTGTCGGCGACATAGAGATCGGCCATGCGCAGGATCGCCGGCGCGATCTCGTTCTTGTGTTCGGCATCCGAGCCCATGGCGGTGATGTGCTGCCCGGCAACGACAAAGCCGGCCTTGATCAGCGGCTCGGTCGACGGCGTGGTGGTGACGATGATGTCGGCGCCGATGGTTGCTTTGGCTGCATCCGGCTCGGCGCGCACGAGAATGCCGAGCTTTTCGCGCAGCGCGCCTGCGGCCGTCTCCGCCTTGACCGCATCGCGCGCCCAGATACGTGCCTCGGCGATCGGCCGCACCAACATGAGTGCTTCGAGTTGCAGCCCGGCTTGCACGCCGGCGCCGAAGATTGCGGCGACGGACGAATCCGGCCGCGACAGATGCTTCGCCGCGACGGCGCCGGCAGCAGCGGTGCGGACATCTGTGAGATAGCCATTGTCGAGCAGCAGCGCCTCGACCACACCGGTTCTTGCCGAGAGCAACACCATCATGCCGCCCCCGCTGGGCAGACCGAGCTTCGGATTGTCGAAGAAGCCCGAGCTAATTTTGACGGCGAAACCTTCTATTCCTGGCACATAGGCGGACTTCACATCCACCTCGCCGCGCTGCTCGTGAATGTCCAACCGCAGAATCGGCGGCATCGCCACCGGCAATGTGGCGAGCGCGCGGAAAGCGTTTTCGACGCAGGCGACCGCGTCGAGATCGAGCGGCACGATTGTGCGCAGTTCCTTCTCGGTGAGGATGGTCATCGGACTCATGTGTCGCGCTCCGTACTAGCGCGCACCACGAAGGATAGTGTTCCGTCACACCCCCCTCTGGCCTGCCGGCCATCTCCCCCGCAAGGGGGGAGATTGGACTGCACTCCTGCCTTCGCCAATCTCCAGCGCAGCAAGAATAGCGACCGCATCGAAGCTGCCGATCTCCCCCCTTGCGGGGGAGATGTCCGGCAGGACAGAGGGGGGTGGGCGGGAATTCGGCGTGGGAGAGTTTTCATGCCGCGCGCTCCGCGATTGCGTCACCGCAGACGATCTTGCGATGCGTGTTCATGTCGATATTGCGGCCCGAGAGAAGAACGACCACCGGCCCGGTCGCCCTGACCTTGCCGACGAGTAGCGCAGCGATGCCGACCGCTCCGGCGCCTTCGACGATCTCGCGCTCCTGTTCATAGGCATGGCGGATGCCGGCGGCGATCTCGTCCTCGCTGAGCAGGATGACGTCGTCGAGCAGATCGCGGCACATGGCGAAGGTCAGCCGGTTGCCGAGACCGATGCCGCCGCCGAGCGAATCCGCCAGCGTCGGCAGTTCTTCCACCTCGACCGGGCGACCGGCATCCAGGCTCGCCTTCATCGCAGCACCACGCGCCATCGAAACGCCGATGATTTTTGTCCCGGGGCTGACGCCCTTGACGGCGGCGGCGATGCCCGAGGCGAGTCCACCACCGGAGAGTTGCACCAGGACGAGAGCGGCATCCGGGACCTGCTCGATCATCTCCAGTCCGAGCGTGCCTTGCCCGGCGATGATGGCCGGGTGGTCGAAGGGCGGCAGCATCACCAGTCCCTCCTGCGCCACCAGCCGTTCGACCTCCTGCTGCGCCTCGTCCTGACTGTTGCCGATGATGCGGACATCCGCGCCAAGCCGACGGATTTCGTCGAGCTTGTTGCCCGGCACCAGTCGCGACATGCAGATCACCGCACGCATGCCTTCGAGCTTCGCAGCATGGGCCAGCGCACGGCCATGATTGCCGGTCGACGCCGCGACCACGCCGCGCGCCTTCTCCTCGGCGCTCAGCGAAGCAACGGCATTCGAGGCGCCGCGCAGCTTGAAGCTGCCGGTGGTCT
This sequence comes from Mesorhizobium sp. C089B, assembly GCF_030323125.1. NCBI lineage: Bacteria > Pseudomonadati > Pseudomonadota > Alphaproteobacteria > Hyphomicrobiales > Phyllobacteriaceae > Mesorhizobium > Mesorhizobium sp. C089B. The sequence continues at coordinate 6,409,254 of NZ_CP100469.1, read as the reverse complement.
GGCGGTGTTCAAGCTTGAGGTGGACGGGGATGCCCAGTCGTTCGGAAAGGCTGTGAGATAACCCTGTCGGCGTGCGTTCGATTTTGCCGACAATTCGCTCCCGGGCGGCACGAATATCGTTAAGGGTGACTGTCGTCATGATCGTCAATCGCGCGGCAAAGGCAGCGTCATCAGACGGCCAAATTCGGGATGCGACGTCCCGTCGCCACACAACCGCAAACAATTCCAGGCGCTGGCCTGATTGCTGGTGACGACCGGGCGGTCGATCGCCTGTTCCATGCCGGGAACCGCGAGCGCTCCGCGCAATGCGGTGCAGGACACGAACAGTGCATCGGCCTGCGCATGCGTCGCCTCACGAGCTAGGTCGACGATCGCTGCCGGCGCAATGCGCGCCATCTCGCGATCGTCCTCGAAGCCGAGGCAGGTGAAGCTGACGATCTCAAAGCCGCGCTCGGCGAAATACGTCGCCATCGGTCTGGAGGTTTCTACGGTGTAAGGGGTGAGGATGCTGATCTTCTTGGCACCCAGCGCCTTCAGCCCGCGCACGCCTGCCATGGGCGGCGTGACCACAGGAACACCCGGCTTGGCAGACTGGATCGCCGCCTCGATCTCGGCGTCGCCAATCACCACCGAGGCCGAGGTGCAGGAGTAGCAGATCGCGTCGAGCGGCTCGTCTGGCAGGATCAGCGCGGCGCCCGCCGCCAGCTCCGGCTGCATCTTGCGAAGGTTTTCCGGCGTCGTCGGATTCTTGTAGGGAATGCGCGCGACATAGACGCCGATGCGCTCGCTCGCCACCATGCGGCGGAAATCCGGTTCGCTGGTGTGGTCGGTGGCAAGGATGATCAGGCCGACGCGCTTTTCCAGCGGGCGCGCATCGAGCGCCGGCCTTGTCGGCATCAGCCTGATTTCGGGCAGCGGTTTCATCTTGAAAATTACCTTTCGATCTTGCCGTAGCGATGTTCCAGCCAGCGCAGCAGCACGACCGAGAAGAGGCTGATGACGAGGAAGAAAGCGCCGACCAGCGTGATCGGCTCAATGTAGCGATAGTAGGTGTTGGCGACGCTCTTTGCCTGGTTCATCAGCTCCAGCACGGTGATTGCCGATAGCAGCGGTGTCTCCTTGAACATCGCGATGAAATAATTGGCCAGCGCCGGGATCATCGGTGGGATCGCTTGCGGAATGATGATGTTGGTCCAGGTCTGCGTGGCGCTCAGATTGCAGGCCTTGGCCGCCTCCCACTGGCCGCGCGGCACGTTGTCGATGCCGGCGCGATAGACTTCCGCCGTGTAGGTGCCGTAGTGCAGGCCGAGCCCGATAACGCCGGCGACCAGCGGCGGCAACAGGATGCCGAAATCCGGCAGCACGTAGAAGATGAAATAGAGCTGCACCAGAAGCGGCGTGCCGCGGATGAATTCGGCCGCCCAACCAACGGTGCGCGACAGCGCCTTGTTGGGCGAGCGTCGTGCTAGCGCGATGCCCAGACCCACGACAGCGGCCAGCACGGAGCCGAGCAGCGTTGCCAGGATGGTGATCTTCACGCCCTGGATCAGCGTCGGCAGGATCTCCCAGACGAAGTTCCAGTCCCAATCCATCAGACGCGCACCCCGTCGAGGCCGCGCGCCATGCGGCGTTCCAATGAACGCACGCCCCAGGAGATGATCAGCGCCAGGGCGAAATAGATGATCAGGATGGTGGTGAACGGCGCCAGCGTGTTGCCGGTCTGCGAGCGCACGACCTGCGCCTGAAAGGTGAGATCGGCGAGCGAGATCAGCGACACCACGGAGGTCGCCTTGAGCAGTTCGATGGCATTGTTGCCGAAGGTCGGCAGCATGATCAGCAGCGCCTGCGGCAGGATGACATGGCGCATGCCTTGCCAGCGGCCGAGGTTGAGCGCGATGCAGGCCTCATATTGTTCGCGGCCGACCGACTGGATGGCGCCGCGTACCACCTCGGCCGCATAGGCGCCGACATTGAGGCCCAGCGCCAGCACACCCGCCTGCAGCGGGGTCAGTTCGAGGCCGATCAACGGCAACACGAAATAGGCAAAGAACAGCTGCACGAAGATCGAGGTGCCGCGGAAGAATTCTATATAGACGGTTGCCAGCCAGCGCAGAGCAAAGAAGCGCGACACGCGGCCCATGCCGGCGAGGAAGGCCATGATCAGGGCGAGCACCGACCCCATCAGCGTCAGCTCGATGGTGACAAGCGCTCCCTGCAATATCAGGCCGAGGTAGCCGGACCACTGGGTCATTCGGGTTCCAACGTTGGCGGTTAGCTTCCTTCTCCCCGTTCACGGAGAGAAGATGCCAGTCCACCCTCCGAAGCTGCAGCGCAGCTGCTGCGGAGGACGGGCAGGCAGATGAGGGGCAGCGCTAAATTCTCAGAACCTGGCGCCGCCCCTCATCCGGCCCTTCGGGCCACCTTCTCCCCGTGAACAGGGAGAAGGCAAAACGGCGCTATTTCGCCGCGCAGAGCTTGTCCCGCGTGGTCGACATCGCGGCTGCGGCCGAGAAGCCGTAGGGCTCGATGATCTTGGCGAACTCGCCGGATTTCTTCAGCTTGGCGAGCTCGACATCGAAGGCGTCGCGCAGGGCCTCATCGCCTTTCTTGAAGGCGGCGCCGTCGCAATAGACCGGCGCGCCGACCACCGGGGCGATGACTTCGAGGTTCGGATCGTTGGCTTTCTTGACGAGGTCGTTGATCGACAGGACGGGCAGCGAATAGGCGTCGATGCGGCCGTCCTGCAGCATCTTCAGGCCGCTCTGGCCGTCCGGCACGACGATGACGCGCTCGCGCGGCACGCCGGCGTTGAGCGCCAGCTTCTCCTCGGTGCCGCCACCGGGCGCGCCGATGGTGGCTGACGTGTCCTTGGCGACGTCCTCGTAGCTCTTGAAGCCCTTCGGATTGCCCTTCTTCACCAGCATCGCCTCGGCGTCGCACAGCACCGGCTCGGAATAGACGACCGCCGCGCAACGCTCCGGCTTCATGAACAGGCCGGCGGTGACGACGTCGAAGCGGCCGGCCTGCAGGCCGGGGATCATCGCGCCATATTCGGAGATCGAAGCGACGATGTCGGCAACACCGAGACGCTTGAAGACCTCGCGCGCCACGTCGGGCGCCGCACCCGAAACTTTGCCGTCGGCGGCGACCGCCGTATAGGGCGGCTCGTTGGCGATCGCGACGCGGGCAAAGCCCTGCGCCTTCAATTGCTCGAGCTTGCTGTCATCGGCCGAACCGGTGCTCGACGCGGCGAGCACCGCCGTCAGTGCGAGACCGGCGACGCCGGCCAGAATGCCAAGTTTCTTCATTGTTCCCAACTCCTTGTTGTCTTCTTGGTTTTGTCTGGGGCGGTCTTCCGCCCCGCAAAGCGGTCAGACACGATGTCCGGCTGCGATGATCTTCTTCAGGAAGCCTTGCGTGCGCTCCTGCTTTGGATGGCGGAAAATCTCGTCTGGTTTGCCCTCTTCGACGATCTTGCCGCGGTCGAAGAACAGCACGCGGTCGGCGAAGTCGTGGGCAAAGCCCATCTCGTGGGTGACCAGCAGCATGGTCATGTCGGTCTCTGCGGCGAGCTTGCGCATGACATTCATCACCTCCTCGACCAGCTCCGGATCGAGGGCCGACGTCACCTCGTCGAACAGCATGATCTTCGGCGACAATGCCAGCGCACGGGCAATCGCCACGCGCTGCTTCTGGCCGCCGGACAGCTGCGCCGGCATCGACTTCGCCTTGTCGGCCATGCCGACCATGTCGAGCAGTTCCATGGCCCGCTTTTCAGCGGCGGCGCGAGGCGTGCCCTTGGTCAGCATCGGCGCCAGCGTGACGTTATCCATGACGCATTTGTGCGGAAACAGATTGAACAGCTGGAAGACCATGCCGATCTTCTGCCGCATCTTGGTCAGGTGCCGCTCGTCGGCGGGCAGCAGCTGGCCGTTGCGCTCCATGTGATAGAGCTGCTCGCCATCGATCTGGATATGGCCGCCGTCGATCTTCTCCAGCGTCATCAGGATTCGCAGGATCGTCGTCTTGCCCGAGCCGGACGGGCCGATCAGCGCCAGCTTCTCGCCGGGCATGACCTGCATCGACAGGCCGTCCAGTACCTTGAACGAGCCGAAGCTCTTCGAAATGGCGTCGACCTTGATGATGGGTGAGGACAAATGAATTTCCCCTGCTGGAGAAGCCTGTGCCCTTAACGATGCGGAACGCGCCAAATCATGTCAATTGGGAAAATAAAATCATGACAATATTTCCGGCGTGCATGATTTCAGGGCAATTTCCGCTCAGATAGCGAGCAGCAGATGCTCCGGATCGCCAAGCAGCAGCTTGGTGACAACGCCTAAGCCGGCGCGCAGTTCCCCCTCGGTGGTCGAGCCTAGCGAGATGCGCACCGCCGGATGCCAGGGCGCATCCGAGATGCGGAAGGAGGTGCCGGGCGCGATCGCCACGCCTTGCAGGCGGGCCTGGGCGACGAAGCTTTCCTCGGCACGGTCCGCGGGCAGTTGCAACCAGACATGCAGCCCGTCGCGCCTGGCGCGATAACCAACCCCGCCCAGCACCTCGGCTGCGATGTCCTGGCGGCGGCGCAATGCCGCGCGCTGCCAGCGAACGAGTTCCATCGCCGTGCCGTCGGTCACCCATTTGGTGGCGATCTCGGCCACCAGCGGCGTCGCCATCCAGTTCGACACCAGATGCCGGTTGGCCACCGCCGCGACATAACGGTCGGGGGCAGCGAGGTAGCCGATGCGCAGGCCAGGTACCGTGATCTTGGTGAAGGACGTGACATAGAGCGTGCGCTCCGGTGCGAAAGCCGCGACCGGCGGCGGCCGGTCCTCGACCAAGGGACCCAGCACATCGTTCTCGATGATGGCGATGTCGTGCTTGCGCGCGACCGCGGCGATCTCTTCGCGCCGCCGAGCGTCCATCAGCGTCGCCGTCGGGTTGATCACCGACGGTTGCACGAATACCGCGCGAATGTCGGTGAGCCGGCAGACCTCGTCCAACGCCTCCGGGATCAGGCCATTGCCGTCGATCGGCAGGCCTTCCAGGTTGAAGCCGAGATAGCGCGCCAGCGGCACAAGCGTGTGGTGGCCGATGGCCTCAGTGGCGACGGTCGAGCCCGGCGGCGCCACGCTCATCAGCGCTACGGTCATCCCAGCAGTGGCGCCGTTGGTCAGGCTGATGTTCTGCGCGGAGACGTTAAGCCCGCACAGTTTCAGCCATTCGACCGCCACCGCGCGGTGGCGCGGAAACACCATGTTGGGCCGAAACGACAGCGCCGAACTCGATGGCAGGTTTTCGGCCAGCCAGCCCAGCGCCTGCTTCAGCCGCTCCAGATGCATCGGCTCGCAGACCGGCTTCAGGATCGATAGGTCGATGACCTCGCCGAGGCGCTCCGGCAGATAGGGCGGCTCCGGTTCACGGCGCTGCGTCTGGACAAAGCTGCCGCGGCCGATCTCGCCCGAGATGAGGCCGCGCCGGATCAGTTCCTCATAGGCGCGGCTGACGGTCTGCACCGACAGTTTTAAATCGTCGGCCAGCCGGCGATGCGTCGGCAGCCGCGCGCCATTGGCCAGCCGCCCGTCATGAATGGCGCGCGCGAACTGGTCGGCCAGCGATTGATAGGCTGGCCGGCGGAGGAGCGCGGGGTCGGGTTGCCATAATGTCATGACTTATTAGAGATCGAAATCAGTGCAATTGACAATCGAAATAATGCGCCGTCATGGTGATGCCGACAAAAAGCGGACGCCGATGACATCAGCGAAACTCGACGCGATCGACCTCAGGATACTCGACGTCATCCAGCGCGACGGGCGCATCACCAAGCTGGCGCTGGCCGAACAGGTCGGGCTGTCGCCGACGCCGTGCTGGATGCGGTTGCGCAAGCTGGAGAAGGCCGGCATCGTCTCGGGCTATCACGCAAGGATCGCCATGCGCGTCGTGGCGCCGGTCGCAACGGTGCTGATGGAGGTGACGCTGGCCAGCCATCGCCAGGCCGATTTCGACCGCTTCGAACGCGTCATCCGCGACATCCCCGAGATCGTCGCCTGCTGGTCGGTTGGCGGCGGCGTCGACTATGTGGTGAAGGTGATGGCGCGCGACATCGACGCCTATCAGCGGCTGGTCGACGGCTTGCTGGAGCGCGAGATCGGCATCGACCGCTACTTCACCTACATCGTCACCAGGACGGTGAAGGACGAAATCGTGCTACCGATAGCCGACCTGTTGCCGGCGTCGGCATAAGCCCGGAGAGAATGTCTGTCGGGACGGCACAATAGAGAGACTCTCTCTCCTTCAGGGCGTCGAAACAGTCTCTCTGTCTGCATGTGACCGATAGTCTTCCCGCATCGTCCGAACCGGGAGGCCTCGACCATGTCCGCGCATTTTGCCCGCTCGCATCGCCATGAGGCGCTCGACCGCCTCTCCGACCGCCGGCTGCTGCGCGAGCTTGCCTATGTCGATGGGCATTGGACCGCGAGCGAAGCGGCCGAAAGCTTTGAAGTCACCGATCCGGCCACAGGCGCGACGGTCGCGTTTGTCGCCGCGCTCGATGCGCAGCAAACGACAAGGGCAATCGGTGCCGCCGCGCGTGCCTTCCCGACTTGGCGGTCACTGCTGCCGCAGGAGCGGTCCAGAATTCTGCGAAAATGGTTCGAGCTGATTATAGGTGCGAAAGACGATCTCGCTCTGCTGATGACTTTGGAACAGGGCAAGCCGCTGCAGGAATCGCTCGGCGAAATCGACTATGCCGCCTCTTTCGTCGAATGGTATGCCGAAGAGGCAAAGCGCCTCAACGCCGAGAGCGTCACCAGCCATCTGCCGAATGCCGAGATGATGGTGCGGCGCGAGCCGCTCGGTGTCGTCGGCGTCGTCACGCCCTGGAATTTTCCGGCGGCCATGCTGACCCGCAAGGCGGCGGCCGCCCTTGCCGCCGGCTGCACCATCGTCGCGCATCCTTCATCCGAGACGCCGCTGTCGGCGCTGGCACTGGCCGAACTCGGCGAGCGCGCCGGCATCCCCGCCGGTGTCTTCAACGTCATCACCGGAAAGGCTGCAATCATCGTCGGCCGCATGTGCGAAGACCCGCGCGTCCGCGCCATGAGCTTTACCGGCTCGACGGAGATCGGCCGGTTGATCGCCGCCCAGAGTGCTCCGACGATGAAGCGGCTGGTGATGGAGCTTGGCGGCCATGCGCCGCTGATCGTCTTTGCCGATACCGATCTGGACAAGGCGGTGAGCATCGCCATCGATGCCAAATTCGCCACCTCCGGCCAGGACTGCCTCGCCGCCAACCGCATCTACGTCCAGCGCCCCATCTACGATCGCTTCTGCGCCGCTTTTGCCAGGCGTACCGAGGCGCTGCGCACCGGCAACGGCCTTACCGACAAGATCGACATCGGGCCGCTGATGCATGAGCGTGCCGTCGCAAAGGTCGAAGAGCAGGTCGCCGATGCCATCGCTCGTGGCGCGCGCTGTCTCACCGGCGGCAAGCGGCATCAGGCCGGGCCGCTGTTCTACCAGCCGACGCTGCTGGCCGACGTGCCCGACGAAGCGCTGATCATGCGCGAGGAGACCTTTGGGCCGGTCGCCGCCGTCACGCCGTTCGACAGTGAGGACGAAGTGATCGCCCGTGCCAACGCCACAGAATATGGCCTGGTCGCCTATGTCGTTACGGAGAACGGCGCCCGCCAGCAGCGCCTGGGCCGCGCGCTCGACTACGGCATGGTCGCCATCAACCGCGTCAAGATCACCGGAGCGCCGATCCCCTTCGGCGGCGTCAAGCAATCCGGCATCGGGCGCGAAGGCTCGCGCCACGGGCTCGAAGCTTTCACCGATCTCAAATATCTCTGTTTAGATGTGGCTTAGGCCTCACCCGGATTTCTCAAGGAGTCAAAAATGCTCGACCAATCCAACGAACTCAACGCCTGGGATCGCGACCATTTCTTCCATCCTTCGACCCATATGGGCACGCATGCGCGGGGCGAGAGCCCGACCCGCATCATGGCCGGCGGTGAAGGCGTCACCGTCTGGGACAACAATGGCAAGAAGAGCATCGATGCCTTTGCCGGTCTCTATTGCGTCAATGTCGGCTATGGCCGCCAAAAGATCGCGGATGCCATCGCCACCCAGGCGAAGAACCTCGCCTATTACCACGCCTATGTCGGCCACGGCACCGAGGCTTCGATCACACTGGCCAAGATGATCATCGACCGCGCGCCGAAGGGCATGTCGAGGGTCTATTTCGGCCTCTCGGGTTCGGATGCCAACGAGACCAACATCAAGCTGATCTGGTACTACAACAACGTGCTTGGGCGGCCGGAGAAGAAGAAGATCATCTCGCGCTGGCGCGGCTATCACGGTTCGGGCGTGATGACGGGATCACTGACCGGGCTCGACCTGTTCCACAACGCCTTCGACCTGCCGCGCGCGCCGGTCCTCCACACCGAAGCGCCCTACTATTTCCGCCGCGCCGACCGCTCGATGAGCGAGGAGCAGTTCTCGCAGCATTGCGCCGACAGACTGGAAGAGATGATCCTGGCCGAAGGTCCCGAAACCGTCGCCGCCTTCATCGGCGAGCCGATCCTCGGTACTGGCGGCATCGTGCCGCCGCCGGCCGGCTACTGGGAGAAGATCCAGGCGGTGCTGAAGAAGTATGACGTGCTGCTGGTCGCCGACGAGGTGGTGACGGGCTTCGGCCGTCTCGGCACCATGTTCGGCTCCGACCATTACGGCATCAAGCCGGACCTCATCACCATCGCCAAGGGGCTGACCTCGGCCTACGCGCCGCTATCGGGCGTCATCGTTGCCGACAAGATGTGGCAGGTGCTGGTGCAGGGCTCCGACAAGCTCGGTTCGCTCGGCCATGGCTGGACCTATGCCGCGCATCCGATCTGCGTCGCCGCAGGTGTCGCCAATCTCGAACTGATCGACGAACTGGACCTGGTGACGAACGCCGGTGAGACCGGCGCTTATTTCCGCGCCGAACTGACCAAGGCTGTCGGCGGGCACAGACACGTCGGCGACGTGCGCGGCGATGGCATGCTGGCGGCGGTCGAATTTGTCGCCGACAAGGACGACCGGGTGTTCTTCGACGCCTCGCTCAAGATCGGGCCGCAAGTGGCGACAGCACTTGCCGCCAGCGGCGTCATCGGCCGCGCCATGCCGCAGGGCGACATACTAGGCTTCGCGCCGCCGCTCTGCCTGACGCGTGAGGAAGCCGACATCGTCGTTTCGAAAACCGCCGATGCCGTCAACAGCGTGTTTTCCAATCTCTGAGATCGACCCCCATGACCAAGACCCTCCCCGCCACCATGGCCGCCGTGCTGCTCACCGGGCATGGCGGACCGGAAAAGCTCGTCTATCGCAGCGATGTGAAAGTGCCTGTGCCTGCCGCCGGCGAGGTGCTGGTTAAGGTCAGCGCTTGCGGTATGAACAACACCGATGTCTGGGTACGCCAGGGCGCCTATGGCACGGAGGAGGACGCTGCCGCCGTGTCGACGTGGCGGCGGCAAGGCAACACGCTTACCTTCCCGCGCATCCAGGGCACCGACACGGTCGGCACCATCGCTGCCGTCGGCGAAGGCGTTTCCCCGGGCCGTATCGGCGAACGGGTAATGGTCGATTTTTCGATCTACAACCGCGACGACGATTCCCTCGCCGACATCGACTATATGGGCCACGGTCGCGACGGCGGGTACGCCGAGTACCAGACGGTGCCGGGCGAGAATGCGCATGTCGTCGATACTGACATGAGCGACGTCGAACTCGCCACCTTCTGCTGCGCCTACCTCACCGGCGAGCAGATGTTGGAGCGCGCCGGGCTGCAAGCCGGCGAACGCGTGCTGGTCACCGGCGCCTCGGGCGGCGTCGGTTCCGGCATCGTGCAGCTGGCGCGGGCGCGCGGCGCCGTTCCCTACGCTGTCGTCGGCAAGGGCAAGGAGCAGGCGGTGCGCGACATCGGCGCCGAAGCGGTTATTACCCGTGGGGTTGCCGATCTTCCCGCCGCCGTGAATGAAGCCACTGGCGGCCAGCCGATCGATGTGGTCGCCGATCTCGTCGGCGGCGCGATCTTCAACGACCTGCTGCGCATCCTGCGACCTGAAGGCCGTTACACCACCGCCGGCGCGATTGCCGGTCCGGTTGTGCAGCTCGATCTCCGGACCATGTATCTGAAGCAGCTGCAACTGCACGGATCGAGCCAGGGCACGCGCGCCGACTTCCGCCGCATCATTGGATACATCGAAGCGAAGAAAATCCGGCCGCTGGTCGGCGGTGTCTACAAACTGTCCGATTTCCACAAGGCGCAGGCCGACTTCATCGCCAAGGATTTCGTCGGCAAGCTGGTGGTTGTGCCGGACGCCATGTGGAACATCCGCGCATAACGGCTCCCAACGCTCCTACGTCAGAGCGCGTCGTAAACGGCATCAATCAATACCTTGCGGCGTGGATCGACGTCGTCGAAACCCAGCATGCGGTTGGTGACGTAGCCGAATCCGACGCCGGCGCCGGGATCGGCAAACCGAGGGCGCCGCCCCAGCCGCCATCGCAGCGACGCGCGGCTGGCATAGGCGGCGTCCTCGAGCTGAAAGCCGGCGGCGAATTGCCGGCGCTTGAGACATAGCGCGCATGAGGCGAACCGGAATCATCGCAACGAATGCAAGCCACAGGCCGGCAACCAGACCCTGCATCTTGACAGACGAGGCGAAAGCCAAAAGAGTGAAACCGGTTTCACTGGGGACCGCCGGTGCATTTCGATCTGTCCACTCTGCTCCCGCATCTGGGTTTTCTGGCGCGCGGCGCCGAACTCACGGTCGCGGCTTGCGCGCTGTCGCTGGTAGGAAGCGTCGTCATGGGCGCGATGGTGGCGATCGCACGCACCTCCGCCTCGGCACTGCTTCGACGGATCGCCTTCGTCTATGTCGATCTCTTCCGCAATGTGCCGTTCATCGTCCAGCTGTTCTTCTTCTATTACGGCCTGCCCGAGCTCGGCATTTACATCGATGCCTTCACCACCGGCGTCGTGGCGCTTTCGATTGCCGGCGGCGCCTATGCCTCCGACATCATTCGCGCCGGCATCCTCGCCATCGACCAGGGCATCATCGACGCCGCTGAAGTGAGCGGCCTGTCCAGGCGCAAGATCTTCACCCGCATCGTGCTGCCGATTGCGCTGCGCACCTCCGTGCGACCGCTCGGATCCGTGCTCATCAACATGATCCTTACGTCCTCGATCCTCTCGACCATCACTCTCAACGAGCTCACCGGCTCAGCCCAGATCGTCGTCTCGCAGACCTATCGGCCCTTCGAGGTCTATATGGTGCTGCTCTGTGCCTATGCGGCCCTGACCTATCTGGTCTCGCTGGGCGTCACCCTGCTCCACCGCCATCTCAATCGGGACATGATGGAGGCGGTCGACTGATGCGGTTCAGCGACTTCACCTCCTACGACCTGATCCTGCTGGCGCAAGGTCTCGGCACCAACATCGCGCTGTTTCTCGTCACCTCTCTGATCGGACTGCTGATTGGCCTGAGCTGGGCGTTGGTGCGGTTCTACCGTGTGCCGGTTCTGGCCCAGGTCGTCACCTTCCTGTCGGAGCTGTTGAAGAACTCGCCGGTGTTGGTTCAGCTGTTCCTGGCGTTCTTCGGCCTGCCGGCGCTGTTGCATATAAGGGTGACGCCGGTCACCGCAGCGACCATCACTCTGTCGGCGAACACCGCGGCATTCGTCTATGTCATCGCGGTCTCGGCGATCGAGTCGATCGAACGCGAGCAGGTCGAGGCCGCGCGTGTCTTCGGCCTGACCCGGTGGCAGGTCCTGCGCCATATCGTTTCGCCCCAGGCTGCCGCCTTCGCGGTCGGCCCGCTCGTCGCGCTGCTGGTCAACCAGCTTCAGGTGACGTCGCTGATTTCTGTCATCGGCGTCGTCGACCTGACCAAGATTGGCCACATCCTCAACATGCGAACCTTGAAGCCGTTCGTGGTCTGGACCGTCGTCGGGCTGCTCTACTATGGCGCGGCAAAGCTGGTCGCCCTGCTTGGCGAGCGTCTTGAAAACCGCCTGCGGGCGCACAGCGCCTGGCGGGGGCTTTAACATGCTCAAGATCGAAAACGTGCACAAAGCGTTCGGCGAGGTCACTGTGCTGGACGGCGTCGACCTGACGATCGCGCCCGGCGAAGTGGTCTCGATCCTCGGGTCGTCAGGGTCCGGCAAGTCGACATTGATCCGTTGCATCAACGGCCTCGAAAAGCTGAAGTCGGGGCGCATCACGGTCGACGATTTCGATGTCAGCAAGCCGAAGGAGCTGGCCGAGGCGCGCAAGCGCTCAGGCACCGTCTTCCAGCTGTTCAACCTCTATCCGCATATGAGCGCGCTTCAGAACATTACGCTCGCCCCGATCGAGGTGCTGAAGATGCCGCGCCCTGAGGCCGAGGCGCTGGCGCGCAAGCTGCTCGAGTCCGTCGGCCTTGCCGATCGGGCCAACGCCTACCCGGCGCAGTTGTCGGGCGGGCAGCGCCAGCGTGTCGGCATCTGCCGGGCGCTCGCCATGCAGCCGCGCTATCTGCTGCTCGATGAAGTGACCAGTGCGCTCGACCCGGAAATGACGGCCGAGGTGCTGGCCATCCTGGCTAATCTCGCCGCGCAAGGCACGACCATGCTGTTCGTCACCCACGAGATCGAATTCGCGCGCGAGATTTCCAACCGCATCGTCTTCCTCGACAAGGGCAGGCTGGTGGTCGATCTGCCGACGGATCGTTTCTTCGCCGCGGACGGCGGCCGGGCGCAGCCGCGGGTTGCGCAGTTTCTCTCCAGGATGCGCAAGGACTAGGAATGCTGCTGTTAGCCAACAACGAAGCATGGCCGGGATTCGAGACCTCGGTGCAAATGCTGCGCGATGGCGCCGTCAGCCTGGACGCGATGGTTGCCGGCATCGGCATGGTGGAGAAAGAGGTCAAGGTTCGCAGCGTCGGCTATGGCGGCTGGCCGAACATGCTGGGCGAGATGGAGTTCGACGCCGGCGTCATGGATGGCAATACAAGAGAGGTCGGTTCAGTCGGCGCTGTGCCAAGGACCTTGGCGGTCGCTGCCCTGGCGCAGCAGGTGATGAAGCGCCTGCCGCATGTGATGCTGACCGGCGAAGGGGCGCGGCGCTTTGCCAGCGAAATCGGTTTTGCCGAAGACGAAGCCTTGTTCGAGGACTCCAGGCGCGTCTGGTGGGAGCGGCTGCAACAGGAACTCACACCGCAACAGCTGGCGAAATTCCCCAATATCGATCTGGCGCCGCTCAGCCGTACTATAACCGATCCCGAGCGCGTCCGCGACACCACCGTCTTCCTGTCGGCGGATGCGCGGCGCGGCATCCATGCCGCGACTTCGACCTCGGGCTGGGCGTGGAAATATCCGGGCCGGCTCGGCGATTCTCCCATTCCCGGCGCAGGCTTTTACGCCGACAGCCGCTATGGCGCGGCGGCGTGCACCCATACCGGCGAGATGACGATGCGCTGCGCCACCGCACGGACCGTCGTGCTGGCCATGAAGCTTGGCCGATCCTTGTCGGATGCGGTCGCGCTGGCGGTCGAGGAACTGGCTGAACTCGACACCGGCTTCCTGGCCGGAGTGGTCATCCACGCCGTCGACGCCGAGCAGAACCACGAGGTGGTGAATTTCAGATGCGAGGGCGAGGTCCGCTACTGGCTCTGGAAGGATTCCATGTCCGCACCCGAATTGCGGGCGGCAAGACGCGTCACTTGAAAATAAGGAGAGGAACCATGAAAACCGTACTGCGTGCCTTCGCCGCGCTGGCCATCGTGGCCGGTTCGGCATTTCCAGCCCTTGCCGGCATGATTGACGACATCCGCTCACGCGGCACCATTCGCATCGGCGTATCGCTCGGCGGCGAGCCGATCGGCTTTCGCGATGCACAAAACAACCCTGTCGGCTACGATGTCGATGTCGCGACGCTGCTGGCGCAAAAGCTCGGGGTGCCGGTCGAGTTCGTCGACGTCTCGGGCGATGCCCGTATTTCCATGCTGGTGTCGGGACAGATCGATGTCGCGGTCGCAAACACCTCGGCAACGCTCGAGCGGGCCAAGACCGTCAACTTCACCATCCCCTACAACCGGGCCGGGCTGCGCGTCATCGTCCAGAAGGATGCCGGGATAACCGACCTCAAGGGGCTCGCCGGCAAGAAGGTTGTCGTCGGCCGCGGCACCACGGGCGAAACCTTCCTCAAGGCGGCCGTGCCGGAAGCAGAGCTCGTCTATGTCGACCAGTTCGCGCCCGACGGGGTTCTGCAGCTGCAACAGAAGCGCGTCGATGCGGCGATCGAGGATTCCTCGCTGCTCGATTACCTCGCGACCAAGACACCGAGCCTGGTGACGCTGCCTGGCCTCTATTCCAACGATCCGATCGGCATCGCGGTCGCCAAGGGCGATCCCGAATTCGTCCGCTGGCTCGACATGTTCGTGTCCGACTTCATCCAGTCGGGCACCTATGAGACGACCTACAAGAAGTGGTGGGGGCCGGACTCCAACCCGCCGGCGCTCAACCCGCTGTGGTGACACCCACTACCGGTAACCGATCGGCGCACACTCGAGGCGCCGTCGCAACGATCGCCGATGTCGCGCGGCTGGCAGGCGTGTCGCGTGCCGCGGCCAGCCGTGCGCTGTCGAGCGGACCGCGACCGGTCTCGGCGGACAAACGCGAACGTGTCGTGCAGGCCGCCGCGCAGCTCGGCTACAAACCCAATCTCCTGGCGCAAAGCCTGACCACCAAGACCGTCAATCTGGTTGCCGTCGTGGTCAACCACATTCACGACCTTTCAGATCTCGACCTGTTCGACCGGCTGCTCGACGCGATCCAGTCGATCGGCAAGCAGGTCATCCTCATCCGCATCGGCTCGGCGGAAGGGGTCGAGGATTTTCTGCGCAACGGCGTTGCCTATCATGTCGATGCCGCCGTGGTGTTCTCCGACTTTGCCGATGCAGCGACGGTGCGGCGCATGTTTCGCTCGGACCTGGTCATCATGCTGAACGGACTGCATGACGACCAGTCACCCACCGTCATTCCCGATGAAGGCGTCGGCATCGCCGAGGCCGTGGCGGATGCGGCGGCCAAGCGCGCGCGCACGGCCAGCCTGCTGACCGGCCGTTCGTCCTCGCGAGTCGAACAGCTGCGCATCGGCCACTACCTCGGAGCGTTCCGGCATCATGGAATTGAACTGCTGCAGACGGTCCAGGGAGACTATTCCTACGAGTCGGGCTATGCGGCAGCCGCCGGCCTGACGGGACGCGGCTGTCCAGATGCGGTCTTTTGTACGTCCGACGCGATGGCCATGGGTGTTCTGGATGTCTGCCGGGCGGATTTCCCCGACAACCGGCCCAGCCGCTTCCGCCTCTATGGCTTCGACAATGTGTCCCTGACCAATTTCGACGCCTACCCGATATCGTCAATCGGCTACGACAAATCAGACTATGTGGGTCATATCGTCGGGGCCCTCTCCAATCCGCAGGTCTTCATGCCCGGCCAGCCGCCTGTCGTTATATTGACCCGGCTGATTTCGCGCTTGACCGCGTAACTAGCGCCGATGTTGGACTGCTTGTCCGGCGTCGATCTCCCAGAGATCGAACGGCGATCGCGCCGGACAATGTACCAGCGCCTACTGCAATTTCGCCTGCAGCGCGTTGACGTCGTCGGTTGTCATTTCACCGTCCGTCGTCACCTTGCCGTCGACGATCTTCCACAACCGGAACGGGCCGGTGATGTCGCCATATTTGTCGAAGCTGACCGGACCGATGACGCCTTCATAGCGGATCGGCTTGCCATCCTTGATCAGGCCGAGCGCCTTGGCGAATTCATCCTTGCCTGCAAAGATCGGTGTGCCGGCCGGATCGACCGCCTTGTACATGGCATCCTTGATCTTGGCTGGATCCTCGGAGCCGGCAATGGCAATGGCGAGGCCGACAATGGCGCCGGCATCATAGGAACGGTCGGCTGCCGGGTTCGACGGCTCGATACCCGAAAACTCCTTGTAGTTTTTGAGGAAGTAGTCGGTGGAGGCCGTCGGGCTGGTGCCGGAAGAGGTGCCATAAGCATCCTTGAGATAATCGGCGCCGACGGATTCGATGAAGTCCGGGCTGTTCATGCCGTCATTGAGCAGGAATTTCTGCACGCCGCCCTGCGATATCCAGGTGCGGGCGACCGTTGCGCCGTCGACCGGCGTGCTGACGAGGTAGAGTCCGTCCGGCTCGCCTCCCATCGCCGCCGTCACTTCCGAAGCATAGCTCGACTGCTTTTCATTATAGGGCGTGTCGGAGACGATGGTGCCGCCGAGCGCTTTGTAGGCACGCGAGAATTCGGCCACCATGTTGACGCCGAAGTCGTTGTTGACATGGATGATCGACAGTTTCTTGAAGCCCTTGTCGATGGCGTATTTGGCGGCGGCCACGCCTTGCAGCGCATCCGACGTGATGGTGCGGAAGAAGATGCCGTTGGTCTTGCCGTCGCGGCCAAGGGCGGTCAGCGTCGGCGAGGATGAAGCCGGCGACACCTGCACGATCTTGGCCGGCCCGGTGACCGAGGTCAGGATCGGGATTGACACCGAGGAGATGATGCCGCCGATGATCACCGGCACCTTCTTGACCTGTACCAGCTGGGTCGCGGCATCGACCGCGATATTGCCCTGGCTCTGGCTGTCGCGCGTGTCGGTTGCGAGATCGCAGCCGCGTACGCCACCGGCTTCATTGATGTCGCGGAAGGCCATTTCGACGGACTTCGCGCCGGCCTGGCCGTATTCGCCGGCCGGACCGGTGAGCTCCATGACCAGGCCGACGGTGATCTTGCAGTCCGCTGCGTGTGCGGCGCCGGCCATCGTCACGAGAGCCAGTGCTGTGGTGATTTGAAGTATCGTCTTCTTCATTGCCGTTCCCCTTTTCTTGTTTGAACTTTTGCCTGTTCAGCCTTCCGGCGCCTGCAGCCAGGTCTCATGCAGATGCCGCCATTCGACGCCGTTTGGTGCCGATGAACTGGTGGTGAAGACCGCACTGGACTGCCGGCGACTGTGTTTGCCGGCGCGCAGTTGCGCCTCGATGTAGAAGATGACGATCGTGTCCGCGTCCTGCCAACCCGGCCTGATATCCTCGATCGATATGGAAAAACCGTCGTCGCAAGTGGCGCGGCTTGTCCGGACATGATCTACGACCGCGTCGCGATCGAGGATCTGGCCATTCGGCGCCACCATGGTGAGGCCTTCGCCCATGACAGCCTCGAAGCGGCCGAACTCCACAGCGTCGGCTCGCGCGGCGACAAGAAGCGATGCAGGTCGATGATTTCAGCGCTGGCACGCGAAAAAAGGGAAGGCTCTCCGCTCATTTCTTCCCCGCATTGAGGTTGTAATGCATGATCGAGCCGTGGCGGCCATGACGGTTGCGCTCCAGCGTATAGACATCGCCCGCGAGGCCGGTGCCTTGTGCGATGGCGGCAGCAATCCGCGCGCGATCGTCGGCGTCGAGCGCGACGTCCATGATTTTCGTATTGGCCAGCGCATGTGCCTGGTTGCGCGCACCCACAATGACGGCCGCGACCTGCGGCTGCTCGAGCACCCATGCCGAGGCGATGGTGGCGATGTCGACGCCGTGGCGATCGCCGACCGCTTTCAGCGCCTTGAGCAGGGACTGGAACAGCTCCCAGCCGCCGAAGTCGTCGATGATCAGCTTGTATTTGACCAGCGAGCGGTTTTCGAGCGGCGTGGAGGGCTCGGCCACGCCAAGCCATTTGTCGCTGAGGAAGCCGCCCGCCACCGAGCCGTAGCAGAGGAAGCGGACACCGTTCTTAGCGGCAAGGCCCGCAAGGCTGTTTGCCGGCCGCTGGTCGAGCACTGAATATTGCAGTTGCTGGCTGACCAGCGGGATGCCCGCGGAGAGGATTTCGGCTAGCCTCGGCGTATCGAAATTGGTGGTGCCGAGATTGCGCACCTTGCCTTCCAGCCGAAGCTCGTCGAGCCAACCCATCGCCTCGACGTAACGAGGCTGGTCATAATCCCACCAGTGAAACTGCACAAGATCGATCCGCTCCGTCTTCAGCCTGCGAAGCGACTGATTGACGATGCCCCTGATGTAGTCGCGGCTGATGCTTGCCAGTCGTTCGAGGTCCGGCACCAGCTTGGTGTGCACCTTCATCCTGGCCGCAACATCGAGACCGCGATCGCGCGCCAGCCGCAGGCGCGCGGCGCCGATCAGTTCCTCGACGCCGGTGTAGATGTCGGCGCAATCATAGGTCCAGATGCCGGCATCGAAAGTGGCGATGAGGTCGGTCACGGCCTGCCTGCGGTCGATAGCGCCATGGCCGCCGGCCAGCTGCCAGCCGCCGCGGATGACGCGCGAGATCGTATAGCCGGGGCTGAGTTCGACGGTCCTGGCGCTCATCTTTTGTCGGTCTCCTTCGGCAGCGGCACAGCCGTGGTTTGGGCATGGCTGAACCGCCGCTTGGCCAGCCTGACGATCCGCAGCCGGCTGGCGCAATTGGGATCGGGACAGGCGATCTCGGCATCCGAGGTCATCCAGTCATTTGCATGCGTCGGGCGCTGCTTTGCCGCCAGGAGCGGCAACACGGCGGAGATCGAATAAATCGAAAAACCCTGCCCCGCCGGCAGCGACAGCATTTCGCCCTTGAGTTCGAAATAGTCGCCGGCCCTGGCGCCGCAATAGACCGGCTTGCCCTCGGGGATGACCGCTTCGACGCGCAGATCGAAGAGTTCGAAACTGTCGTCGGCCATTCAGGCCTCCACCAGGCTGAAGGTGATGTCACAGGCGCCGTTGCGGCGGATGACGCCGCAGGCGGCGGCAAACTGATCGCGCTCTCCGGCAAGCACTTGCGCGACCACGCTGCCGGCCAGCCAGCCGATCGGGAACAGCAGCCGCGCCCCCTGCCCGTAGTACAGGCCGATATCGAAGATGGCATTGGGATTGCCGCCCCACACGCGTGGCGGCACATAGGACAGCACGATATCGCCGGGCTGCGGCGTCAGCGTTGCATTCTCCGGTGGCAAAGACTGGGCATAGGCCTGGCCGTGGAGATCGGCTGACGGAACCGGGCACGAGATTTCCGGTCCTGTCCACATCGCATGGATGCCTGGGATGATGCGTGGCTGCGCCAGATACGCCAGCAGGAAGGCGGCATTCTCCGGCGCCTTTTCGGGCAATAGCAGCGCCGTCACGGAAAGCTTCGAGCGTGGTTCTGTGATGCTGATGGCGGGCTTGGTCATGTCAATCCTTCGCCGATTGAAGTTTGTCGCGCAAGAAGGCGAAGGGGCGGCTGATGTCGGCCACCAGCGCCTCGCGCGCCGCTTGCGCATCCTGTTTGGCAAGTGCCGCGACAATCCGACGGTGATAGTGGGCGGTATCGACCTCGCCGGCCTCGGAGAAGGCATAGATGGCGACGCGGATGCAGGGTCCAGATTGAAGCCAGAGGCTTTCGATCATCGGGATCAGGACAGCCGAGCCGCAGCAGCGGTAGATCTCAAAATGGAAGCTCTGGTTGAGCGTCGCTTCGCGATCGATATCCTTCTTGTGCTTCAGGGCCCGGATCTCGTCCCACTCGCCCAGCATGGCTTCGATCGACGCGATCTGGCGCGGGCTCATGCGCCTGGCCGCAAGCGCGATCGCTTCGCCTTCGATGAGGGAGCGGGCACGCAGGAGGTCGTCGATGCGCTCCAGCGTGATCGGCGGCACGCGCACCGAGCGGTTGGGCAGCGCCTCCAGCGCCTTTTCCGTGATCAGCCGCCCAAGCGCTTCGCGTACCGGCATGGTCGAGGTGACCAGCGCATCGGCAAGACCGCGGATGGTCAGCACCTGGTTCGGCTCGAAAAGGCCACCGATCAGGGCACGGCGCAGCTCGGAATAGACGCGATCCTGCACGGTCTCGCGGCCGACCGGCGTAAGCTGGGCTGCGATCGTCTCGTTGTTCTTTTCGATGGCAGCCTTCTGCATTACCGGCATTTGCCCCGTTTTCGGCTTGCGAATGAAATTAAAGCCGAATAGCGTGATCAACGCAAGTGTGATCACAAATCAAAAATCAGGAGGCGACAACGATCGTCTTCGGCCAGAGGGTTTGATGAGCGATGCAGCGCAGCGCCAAGGGCAGGAGACCCGTGCGCCGGTTCTGACGGCACGAAACGTCATCAGGCGTTTTGGCGGCCTTGTCGCCGTCGACAATGTCTCGTTTGATGTCAAAGCGGGCGAAATCCTCGGCCTGATCGGACCCAATGGAGCCGGCAAGACGACCATGTTCGACCTGCTCGCCGGCAGCATATTGCCAACCAGCGGCGACATTCTGCTCAATGGCACGCGCGTCTCCGGCGAAGCCGCTCATCTGCGTATCGGCCGTGGTCTTGGACGCACCTTCCAGATCCCACGCCCGCTGCCCAATCTGACGTTGATCGAAAACATCATGCTGGCGGCACAGGGCCAAGCCGGCGAAAAATTGCTCGCCAACTTCGTCACGCCTTGGCGGGTCGCAGCACAAGAAAGGGCTGCCAGGACAAAGGCGCTCGAGCTGCTGGAGTTGGTCACTCTCACCCATCTCGCGCACGAGCCGGCACGCGTGCTTTCCGGCGGCCAGCGCAAGCTGCTCGAACTCGCCCGCGTCATGATGGCCGATCCGGCGATCATCCTGCTCGACGAACCGGCGGCCGGCGTCAACGCGACGCTGCTCGAGATCATCATCGACCGTATCCGCGGCATCAACGCGCGCGGCATCACCTTCCTGCTGATCGAGCACAATATCGACATGGTGACGCGGCTCTGCCACCGCGTGCTGGTCATGGCGAGCGGCCAGTTGCTCAGCGAAGGCACGGCGGAAGAGGTCGCCCGCGACCCGCGCGTCATCGAGGCCTATCTCGGAGGTGCGGCATGAGCGAAACTGTCCTCAACGTCCGCAATCTCGAGGCCGGCTATGAGCTTGGCGTGCCGATCGTGCGCGGCGCCTCGATCACCGTCGGCAAGGGCGAGATCGTCGTCGTGCTCGGCCCCAACGGCGCCGGCAAGTCGAGCTTCATCAAGGCGATCGCCGGCCTTGTCCCGATCACCGGCGGCGCGGTGTTCCTGGACGGCAAGGACATAACCGCCGCGCCCGCCCACACCATGGTCCGGCTCGGCCTCGCCTTCGTACCGCAGACGGAGAACATCTTTCCGCTGATGTCGGTCGAGGACAATCTGAAAGTCGCCTGCGGCATCCTCGAGCGACGCGAAATCCCTGCCCGCATCGAGGAAATGTATGCGGCCTTCCCCGACCTCGTCCGCCAGCGCCGCACCGCCGCCGGCAATCTGTCGGGCGGACAGCGGCAGATGCTCGCCGTCGCACGCGCCCTGATCGTCCATCCCAAGGTGCTGGTACTCGACGAACCGTCGGCCGGCCTGTCGCCGAAATTCGTATCGACGGTGTTCGAGATGCTGGCCGGCATCCGCAGGTCCGGCGTCACCATCCTGCTGGTCGAACAGAACGCCAAGGCAGCGCTTGCCATCGGCGACCGCGCCTATGTGCTGGTCGACGGCAAGGACCGGCACGAGGGCGTTGCTTCCGAACTGTGGAACGATCCTGTCGTCGCCGAACTCTATCTCGGCCAACGCCCGTCCCCCGTCGGCAAGGGAGGCGCGGCATGAGCCTGCAATTTGTCGTCGATGGGCTGCTGACCGGCTCGATGATCGGCCTTGGCGCCATCGGCGTGACGCTGACCTACTCGATCCTGCGCTTCTCGAACTTCGCCCATGGCGACTTCATGGCCTGGGGCACCTATGCGACGCTCGCCGTCGTCAGCGCCATCGGCGCGATCTTCGGCAAGGTGGCGCCCATTGGACCGCTGTCCTTCGGCTGGCCGCTGCTGGTTGCGCTGCTTGTCGGCATGACTTTCACCGCCCTGCTGGCGCTGTTGCTCGACAAGGTGCTGTTTTCGCGGCTGCGCTCGCAGGGGCAAGCCATCATCGTGGTGATGGCGAGCTTCGGCGCCTCGATGGCGCTGCGCAGCCTGCTCGAATTCACCTTCAGCTCACGGCCGACCTATTTCAGCCGCGCGATCCAGATCGCCATGCCGGTCGGCTTCGGCATCCGCATCACGCCCGATCAGATCGCGCTTCTGCTGCTGACGGCCGTGCTGGTGCTCGGCGTGCATCTGTTGATGACACGCACGCAGACCGGCCGCTCCATGCAGGCGCTGAGCCAGAATGCAGCGCTGGCCCGCATCGTCGGTATCGACGTTGCCTCCGTTGTGCGTGTCACCTGGATCATCGGCGGGGCGCTGGCCTGCGTGGCCGGCGTGATGATCGGCATTCTGGTGCAGATCCGCCCGTTCATGGGCTTCGACATGCTGCTGCCGATGTTTGCAGCAGCCATCCTCGGCGGCATCGGCAGCATTCCGGGCGCTGTGCTCGGCGGCTTGATCATCGGTCTTGCCGAAGCCGGTGCGGTGCAGCTGATCGGCGCCGAATGGCGCGCCGCAATCTCCTTCATCATCCTGATGGCGGTGCTGTTCGTTCGGCCGATCGGCCTGTTTGGTGTGAGGGAACGCTGATGGACCTGCTCGGCTACGGCGCCTTCTTCCTGACCACCGCACTGATCTGTTCGCTGGTCACACTGGGGCTCAATCTGCAGTGGGGGCTGACTGGCCTTTTCAATGTCGGCCTTGCCGGATTCGTCGCCATCGGCGCCTATACATCGGCGCTGCTGACGACCCCGGACGATGCCGCGCGCTTCGGCGGCTTCGGTCTGCCGATCCTGGTCGGCTGGGCGGGCGCCATGGTCGTCGGCGGTATCGCCGCAGCACTTACCGGCATGGCCACGCTGCGTCTGCGATCCGACTACCTGGCGATCACCACCTTCGGCGTCGCCGTCGTCGTGCAGCTGGTCGTGCTCAACGCGCAGAAACTCACCGGCGGCCCGTTCGGCATCGGTTTCATCCCGCGCCCGTTCGGCGGCCTTGCCGAAACGCCGCTGCTGTTCAACCTGTCGAACCTCGCCGTCGTTTCGGCTGTGACGCTGATCGCCTATCTCGCTCTGGAGCACCTGTCGCGCAGCCCCTGGGGCCGCGTGCTCAAGGCGCTGCGCGAGGACGAGCGAGCGGCGATTTCGCTGGGCAAGAGCGCGCGCTTCTACCGCGTCCAGGCCTTCGCCGTCGGCGGCGCTATCATGGCGCTGGCCGGCGCTTTGCAGGCGCATTTCACCGGCTTCATCGCGCCCGATAACTATCTGCCGATCCTGACCTTCCAGGTCTGGGTGATGCTGATCGTCGGCGGCTCGGGCAGCAATGCCGGCGCGGTTGCCGGCAGCATCCTGGTCTGGGCGATATGGGCGGGGTCGGGCACGCTGACCAGCGTGCTGTTTGCGCCCGAGCAGCAGGCACGCGCGGCCTCGCTGCAGATCGTCGCCATCGGCGTCATGCTCTGCGTCATCCTGCTGATCCGGCCTAACGGATTGTTCGGCGACCGGCCGCGCCGGCCGAAGCCCGGCAAACAGACAAAGGCGGCGGCCAGCGAGAACGAGGCCGGACCATGAATGCCATGATCCGGCAAGACGTGCATGGCGTTTCACTCTGGCATGCCGTCAGCCGCAACCGCCGCGACCGGGGCACGCTGCAAGGCGGGCTCGACGTCGATCTCGCAATCGTTGGCGGCGGCTTTTCCGGCCTCTCGACGGCATTGCATGCCGCCGAGAAAGGGCTTTCGGTCGCGGTCCTTGAAGCCGAATTCCTTGCCTGGGGTGCGACCGGCCGGAATGCCGGCTTCGTCGTTCCGAACTTCGCCAAGCGGGATCCAGACGACATCATCGCCGAACTCGGACCCGAGCGCGGCGGGCGCCTGGTTGACTTCGCCGCCGGCAGCGCCGACCTGGTCTTCGGGCTGATCAAGCGGCACGGCATCGAATGCGACGCTGTGCAGAATGGTTGGATCCAGCCGGCGCATTCGTCCGCCGCGCTGGAAAAGACGCGATCGCGCGCCGAGCAATGGGCGGCGCGGGGCAGGCCGACCGTTGCGCTCGATGCCATGGCGGTCACGGAGCTCACCGGCATCGACGGCTATGCCGGCGGCTGGATGGACAGATCTGGCGGCGTCCTCAATCCGGTCGAGTATGCGCGCAGCCTGGCCGATGCCGCCGAAAAAGCCGGCGCGCGGATCTTCGAGCAGACGCGCGTCGCTTCCATTGACCGCGCTGCGGATGGCTGGACCTTGACGACCGCATCCGGCGCCGTGCGTGCGGGCAAGGTGGTGATCGCCACCAACGCCTATGGCGGGGCACTGAACCGGACACTGGCGCGGACCTATATCCCGCTGAAAGTCTTCCAGATCGCCACTGCGCCGCTGTCGCGGGCCATACGCGCGCGCCTGCTGCCCGGCGGCCAGGGCGTCGGCGACACCAGGCGCAACCTGTTCACGTGCCGCTTCGATGGCCAGAACCGGCTGATCAGCGGCGGCATGCATGTCGTCGGAGCCGGCGCTGAGACGCGCATGCCGCAAACGATCTGGCGACGGCTCGCCAGGCATCTCGATTTGCCTGACCTGCCGCCGCTTGCCTACAGCTGGACAGGCGTGGCGGCGGTGGTGCCGGATTTCCTGCCGCGCCTCATCGACCTCGGCCCGGGCCTGATCGCCGGCTTCGCCTGCAACGGCCGCGGCATCGCCATGACCACGGTAATGGGCAAAGTGCTGGCGGACTGGGCGAGCGGAACGGACGCCCGATATCTGCCGCTCCCCTTCGCACCGCCAGCGCCGATCCCGCTGCACAACCTCGTGCGCTATGCACCGAATATGCTGCTCCCCTGGAGCATCCTGCGCGACCGGCTGGATTAACAGCCAAGCCAGGTGATCCTCCTGCCGGCGCGCTCACAGCGACCCGAAAAGGACCGCCACACCTTCCGCAATCGATGACCGTGGCGGCCCAGGAGGATATCTTCAGATCCCCTCGCCAGCCAGCCGCATCTACTCCGCAGCCTGAACCCGATTGGCCTGGATGACCGCCCGGATCTCGGACCGGCAGGAGCCGCAATTTGTGCCGGCCTTCAGGGCGCCGCCTATGGCTTCGACTGTCGTGCACCCGGCTGCCACTGCCGCCGCGATCTGGTTGACCCCGACGCTGAAACAGGAGCAGACGGTCGCGCCCGCATCGGGCCGATCGGCGCCGGCGCGACCGGCGACGATCCTGAAGCGTTCGCGCTGGCTGGTGTGAACCTCCTGGAGTTGCTGTGCCGCCCAACCCCGCGAAACCGCCACCGGTCCCGACGCGATAAACAAAGCCCCGGCGAGGTGCTGGTCGTCGAAGGCAGCAATACGATGCTGGCCGGTATCGCGGTCGTGATAAGCGAGCGTATCGGCTACGGGAACATCGAAAAGCGAACCAGCAAAACCAGCCCAGTCGATGTCGTCGTCAGCAAAGGCAAGCTCCACCCGCCAGCCGCCCTTGCATTTGGCCACGGCCCAGTAATCTGCTGCGACCGCCACCGGCTTGCGGCGCACCACGGCGAAGCCGAAGGCTCTCGCGGCGAACTTCTCGATGCGGGCGCCGACATGTTTCAGCGCAGGCTGACCGGAAACCGGATCGGTCAGAGGCGCGGTCAGCGTGTCGAGCCGGCCTTTTGCCGAAAACTGGTCAGTCCAGTGCATCGGCGCAAACACGCTGCCCTGGCGCTGGCGTGCCGTCACCAGCGCGCGCACCAGCACATCGCCGCGCGGGCTGGAGACGCGCACGATGTCGGCGTCGCCAATGCCGTGATGCGTGGCATCCGCCGGGTGGATCTCGACGAAGGGCTCGGCCATGTGCTGGGAGAGACGTGGGCTTTTCCCAGTGCGGGTCATCGTGTGCCAATGGTCGCGAACACGGCCGGTGTTGAGGATCAGCGGATAGTCCGGGCTGGTGCGTGTCTCGACGATGGGACGAATGGCGATGAAGCGGGCCTTGCGGTCGGGATTGTAGAAATTGCCGTTGGCGAAGAAGCGGGTGCTGGAAGGGTCAAGTCCCGCTTGAACACCCCCCTCTGTCCTGCCGGACATCTCCCCCGCAAGGGGGGAGATTGGCAGCTTTGACGCCGGCATATCTTCTGCATCGTTGGTAATTGGCGAAGGCCGAGGCGACGGCTGATCTCCCCCCTTGCGGGGGAGATGGCCGGCAGGCCAGAGGGGGTGGCTGTGCTCGGCGCCGGCCATTGGAAAGGCTCAAGCGCTGCATAGGCCTCCTTATCAACACCAGCATAAGCGCCAATATCAAAATCCCGTGCGCCGTCATTCTCGAACCCGGACAGCGCGGCGTGTCCGGCGAAGATTTCCGCTGGCGACGAATAGGAAAACGCCTCGTCAAACCCCATCCGCTTGCCCACCTCGGCGACGATTAACCAATCCGGCCGCGCCTCACCGGGCACAGCAAGAAAGCTGCGCTGGCGCGAGATGCGGCGCTCTGAATTGGTCACGGTGCCGTCCTTCTCGCCCCATGCGGCGGCGGGCAGCCGCACATGGGCGTGGCGCATGGTGTCCGTGCTCGCCAGCACATCCGAAACCACGACGAACGGGCAAGCCTTGATCGCCGCCTCGACGGCATCGGCATCCGGCATCGAGTCGACCGGGTTGGTGGCCATGATCCACAATGCCTTGATGCGGCCGGCGGCGATCGCCTGAAACATCTCGACCGCCTTCAGACCGGGCTTTGGGGCGACGGCCGGCGCATTCCAGAAACGCTGCACGCGGTCGCGGTGCTCGGGGTTTTCGATCTCCATATGGGCGGCCAGCATATTGGCCATGCCGCCGACCTCGCGGCCGCCCATGGCGTTGGGCTGGCCGGTCACTGAAAACGGTCCTGCCCCAGGTTTGCCGATTCGGCCGGTGGCGAGATGGCAGTTGATGATGGCGTTGACCTTGTCAGTGCCCGAAGACGACTGGTTCACGCCTTGGCTGTAGACCGTCACTGTCTTTGCGGTGGTGGCAAACAGGCTATAGAAGCGGGCAAGCTCCTCTTCGCTCAAGCCGGTGGCGGCGGCAACGCCGGCAAGATCGAGTTTTGAGGCAGCGAAGAGCGCTTGCCCGAAGCCGGTCGTGTGGGCGGTGATGTAAGCGCGGTCGAGTGCGTTGTGCTGGCCGAGCCAGGCGAGCAGACCAGTGAACAAAGCAACGTCGCCATCCGGCGCGATCGCCAGGTGAATGTCGGCGATATCAGCGGTCATGGTGCGGCGCGGGTCGACCAGCACGACCTTCATCTCCGGTCGTTTTTCCCGGGCCGCCGCGATGCGCTGGAAGAGCACGGGATGGCACCAGGCGAGATTGGAGCCGACCAGCACGATCAGGTCGGCGAGCTCGAGATCCTCGTAGGTGCCGGGCACGGTGTCGGAGCCGAAGGCGCGGCGGTGGCCGGCAACCGAGGAGGCCATGCATAGCCGCGAATTGGTGTCGATGTTGGCCGAGCCGATGAAGCCCTTCATCAGCTTGTTGGCGACATAGTAGTCTTCGGTCAGCAACTGGCCGGAGACATAGAAGGCGACGGAGTCAGGACCGTGCTCGGCGATGGTTTGCGAAAAGGTCGAAGCGACGCGGTCGAGCGCCTCGTCCCAGCCGGCACGGCGACCGTGGACTTCGGGGTAGAGCAGCCTGCCGTCGAGGTCGATGGTTTCGGCCAGGGCCGAGCCCTTGGAGCAGAGCCGGCCGAAGTTCGCTGGATGGTCGGGGTCGCCGCGGACGCTGACTTCACCGTCCGCGGTGACTTTCGCCAGCACGCCGCAACCCACCC
Source organism: Mesorhizobium sp. C089B (assembly GCF_030323125.1). Classification (NCBI taxonomy): domain Bacteria; kingdom Pseudomonadati; phylum Pseudomonadota; class Alphaproteobacteria; order Hyphomicrobiales; family Phyllobacteriaceae; genus Mesorhizobium; species Mesorhizobium sp. C089B. Next base: position 6,381,513 of record NZ_CP100469.1, on the reverse strand, counting down.
CGCAATAGGGGCAGGTGGTCCTCACCTCGCGCGCTTCACCCAGTTCCATGCTTCAGGCCGCGCGGCTGGCCAGCGCTTTCAGCGCAATGAACAGGAGCTCGCCTTCGATCCGCACAGGAATGGTGCGCACGGCGCCCTCGTCGGCGCCGAGCGCCTTGCCCGTCTCCAGCGAGATGACCCAATTGTGCAAGGGACAGGTGACGGCGGTGCCGTGGACGATGCCTTGGCTCAGCGGCCCACCTCTGTGCGGGCAATGATCGTCGATGGCGTAGACCTGATCGTCCTGCGTGCGGAAGACGGCGATCTTACCCTCGGGTGTGTCGACGCAGCGCGCGCCACGCCGCGGGATGTCGGAGAGTGAGCCGATCGATATCCAGTCCATTTTGATCACTCCGCCGCCTGCGCAAACCCGACAGAAGCCATTGGCCGGAACTCGTGCTTGTCCTTGCCGGAGACGCGTTCCGACCACGGGTCGACCTGGGCGAATTTCTGGCTGAAGACGAAGCGCTCGTAATAGGCCTTGCGCTTTGCACCGTCGTCCATGATCTGGCGCTTGATCTCGGGGATGCCGATGCGCTTGGCCCATTTGTAGATGCGCTCGAGATAGCGGCCCTGCTCGCGATACATCTGCGTCAGCGCGACGATATGCTCCAGCGCCTCGTCCTCGGTCTTGACCAGGCCAAGCACTTCGGTGCCCTTGATGTCGAGGCCGGCGGCGCCGGCGAAATGGATCTCGTAGCCACTGTCGACACAGATCACGCCGACATCCTTGCAGGTCGCCTCGGCGCAGTTGCGCGGACAGCCCGACACCGCCATCTTAACCTTGGCCGGGGTCCACGAGCCCCACATGAATTTCTCGATGCGAATGCCGAGGCCGGTCGAATCCTGCGTGCCGAAGCGGCACCAGTCGGAGCCGACACAGGTCTTCACCGTGCGCAGGCCCTTGGCGTAAGCATGGCCTGAGACGAAGCCGGCCTGGCCGAGATCGGCCCACACCGCCGGCAGATCCTCCTTGCGGATGCCCAGCATGTCGATGCGCTGGCCGCCGGTGACCTTGACCATCGGTATCTCGAACTTGTCGACGACGTCGGCGATGGCGCGCAGTTCGGCGGCGTTGGTGACGCCGCCCCACATGCGCGGCACCACCGAATAGGTGCCGTCCTTCTGGATGTTGGCGTGGACGCGTTCGTTGATGAAGCGCGACTGATAGTCGTCGGCGTAATCGTTCGGCCAGTCGCAGACGAGGTAGTAGTTGAGCGCCGGCCGACATTTTGCGCAGCCGCAGGAGGTCGTCCATTCCAGCTCCTGCATGACGGCGGGAATGGTCTTCAGGCTCTTGGCGATGATCAGCCGGCGCACCTCGTCATGGCCGAGCGTGGTGCAGCCGCACATCGGTTGCACGGCGGCCGGGTTGTATTTGTCGCCGATGGTCAGCACCATCAGCTTCTCGACCAGCCCGGTGCACGAACCGCAGGAAGCCGATGCCTTGGTGTGGGCGCGCACGTCGTCGAGCGAAGCCAGGCCCTTGGCCGTGATCGCGCCGGTGATCTTGCCCTTGCAAACGCCGTTGCAGCCGCAGATTTCCGCATCATCCGGCAAGGCTGCAACGGCCGCCATAGGGTCCAGCGGGGCACCCCCCTGGTAGGACTGGCCGAAGATGAGCGTGTCGCGCATCTCCGATATGTCGGTCTGCTTCTTCTTGAGGTCGTTGAACCAGGCGCCGTCAGCCGTCTCGCCATAAAGCACGGTGCCGATGATGCGGTCGTCTTTCAGGACAAGGCGCTTGTAGACGCCGGCGGCGGCATCGCGCAGCACGATCTCCTGGCGGTCCTCGCCTTCGGCGAAGTCGCCAAGCGAGAACAGGTCGATGCCGGTGACCTTGAGCTTGGTCGGCGTGTCCATGTGGACGAAGGCCGCTGCCTCGTTGCCGGCCAACTGGTTCGCGGCAACGCGCGCCATCTCGTAGAGCGGCGCGACCAGCCCGTAGACCTGGCCGTAGACCTCGGCGCATTCGCCGAGCGCGTAGATGTCGGGGTCGTTGCTGCGCATGCCGGCATCGACGACAATACCACGATTAACGGCTATGCCGGCCTCCCTGGCCAGCGCCGCATTCGGCCGGATGCCGACCGCCATCACCACCAGCGTTGCCGGGATAATAGTGCCGTCGGCAAGCTCCACCTGCCCGACCTTGCCGTTGCCGGTGATCGCCTGGGTGTTGGCCTTGGTGATGACCTTGATGCCGCGCTGTTCCACCGCTCGCTGCAGGAGATAGCCGGCGGCTGGATCGAGCTGACGCTCCATCAATGTCGGCATGACATGCAGCACGGTGACGTCCATGCCTTGGGCGTTCAAACCTGCTGCCGCCTCCAGCCCGAGCAGGCCGCCGCCGATGACCACGGCCTTGGCGCGCGACTGGGCGGCAAGCATCATGGCCTGAACATCGTCGAGGTCGCGATAGGTCAGCACCCCCGGCAGATCATGGCCGGGCACCGGAATGATAAAGGGCACCGATCCGGTGGCGATGACGAGCTTGTCGTAAGGCTCGGTGACGCCGTGATCGGAGGTGACTGTCTTGGCCGCCCGGTCGATGGCGACGATCTTGTGACCTTTGTAGAGGGTGATGTTATTGGCGATGTACCAGCCGTCGCCGTGGATGATGATTTCCTCATAGGCCTTTTCGCCGGAGAGAACCGGCGACAGCATGATGCGGTCGTAGTTCACCCGCGGCTCGGCGTTGAAAATGGTCACGGTGTAGCGGCCCGGCGCCTGTTCGAGCAGATGCTCCAGCATACGCCCGGGGCCATGCCGTTGCCGATGATGACGAGTTTTTCGGTCATGGCGTTACTCCGCGGCTTCGACGAAGCGGTGGCGTTCATAGAGGAACTTCAGCACCGCTTCGCGGCAGCGCAGGAAGGTGCGGTCGGAAGAGAGTTCGACGCGTCGACGCGGCCGCAGCAGCGGCACCGCAAGCACCTCGCCGATTGTCGCCGCCGGACCGTTGGTCATCATGACGATGCGGTCGGACAACAGCACCGCCTCGTCGACATCGTGGGTGATCATGATCGTCGTCGAGCCGAGCCTGGAATGGATGTCCATAACCGCATCCTGCAGATGGGCGCGCGTCAGCGCGTCGAGTGCCCCGAACGGCTCGTCGAGCAAAAGGATCTTCGGCTCCATGGCAAGCGCCCGGGCAATGCCGACGCGCTGCTTCATGCCGCCCGATATTTCGGCCGGCCGCTTGTCCTTGGCATGGGCCATCTGCACGAGATCGAGATTGCGCATGATCCAGTCATGTCGCTCGGTCCTGCTCTTGGAACGGCCAAAGACTTTCGACACCGCCAGGCTGATGTTTTCGTAGACGGTGAGCCATGGCAGCAGGCTGTGGTTCTGGAACACCACGGCGCGCTCGGGTCCGGGGCTGTCGACCTCCTTGTTTTCAAGCAGCACGGCGCCGGCGGAAACCTTGGTCAGCCCGGCGATCAGATTGAGCAAGGTCGACTTGCCACAGCCGGAATGGCCGATGATGGAGACGAATTCGCCCTTGTCGATGGTCAGCCTGATGTCCTTGAGCACCTCGCTGACCTGACTGCCGCGGGCAAAGGATTTGTCGATATGGTCGAGCTTCAGATAGGCCGTCATCGCCCTCTCCTCACTTTGCCGTTGTGCCGCGGGTGACGAAAGCGCCGACCGCAGCGACCAGGCGGTCGAGGCAGAAGCCGGTGACGCCGATATAGGCGAGCGCGACGATGATGTCGGGCAGCCGCGACGAGTTCCAGGCGTCCCAGATGAAGAAGCCGATGCCGACGCCGCCGGTCAGCATTTCGGCGGCGACGATGGCGAGCCAGGACAGGCCGATGCCGATTCTGAGGCCGGTGAAGATGTAAGGTGCAGCTGCCGGAACCATGATCTTGACGAAAAATTCGAACTGGTTGAGCCGCAGGATGCGCGAGACGTTGCGGTAGTCTTCCGGAATGTTTCGCACGCCGACGGCGGTGTTGATGATGATCGGCCAGATCGAGGTGATGAAGATAACGAACAGCGCCGACGGGCTGGAATCGCGGAAAGCAGCCAGCGACAGCGGCAACCAGGCCAGCGGCGGCACGGTGCGCAGTATCTGGAACACCGGATCGAGGCCACGCATGGCCCAGATCGACTGGCCGACCAGGGCGCCGAGCGCGACGCCGACGATCGCCGCCAGGCCGAAGCCGATGGCGACGCGCTGCAGAGAGATCAGCACCCGCCACGCAAGGCCGATATCCTGCGGGCCGTTGTTGAAGAACGGATGCGCGATCAGGTCATAGGCCTCGTTCCACACCTGGCTGGGCGGCGGCAGGCTGGCGGTCGGCGACGAGCAGGCGATCTGCCACACGACCAGCATGAAGGCGATAACGATGACCGGCGGCACCAGGGCGGTGGCCAGCCTGCCGGCGATCGCGATCGGGTCGAAGCGGCGCCGCGCCCTGGCGGTGAAAGCGATGACCGCGGCAGGCTTCGCGGGGAACGCCTTCACCGTGGTTTCCTCAATGGCTTGGATGGACATGTCTGACAATAACTCCGGGGTCGATGCGGGCGACAACGGCGAAGCGCCGTTGCGCTGGGGCGACAAACGGCGCAACGCGCCGTTTGCGCTGGTCAAGCCGATGCCTTGATCTTCAGGCTGTCGAGATAGGCCGACGGGTTGGCCGGGTCGAAAATCTTGCCGTCGAAGAAGGTCTCGACGCCGCGCGACGACGAGGCCGGAATATCGGCTGCGGCAACGCCGAGATCCTTCGCCGCCTCGCGCCAGATATCCTCGCGATTGACCTGATCGACCAGCGTCTTGATGTCGGTGGTCGGCGCGAATTTTCCCCAACGGATGTTTTCGGCGAGGAACCAGCTGTCGTGGCTCTTGTAGGGATAGGAGACGCCACCCTTCCAGAATTTCATATAGAGGTCAGTGCCGGTGGCCACGCGGCCGTTGCCGTAGTTGATGTCGCCCTTGAGGCGGCCGATAATGTCGGCGACAGGCACGTTCATCCATTGCCGCTTGCCGATGATGGCGGCCATCTCGTCCTTGTTCTCCGTGGCCTCGCACCATTGCTGGGCCTCCATGACGGCCATCACGATCGCCTTGGTGGCGTTCGGGTATTTGTCGATGAATTCGGCGCGCAGGCCGAGCGCCTTTTCGGGATGACCCTTCCACAGTTCGCCGGTGGTAGCGGCGGTGAAACCAACGCCTTGGTGGACGAGCTGTTCGTTCCACGGTTCGCCAACGCAGAACACGTCCATGTTGCCGACTTTCATGTTGGCGACCATCTGCGGCGGCGGCACGACAATGGTCGAGACGTCCTTGTCGGGATCGATGCCGCCGGCGGCTAGCCAGTAACGGAGCCACAAATCATGGGTGCCGCCCGGGAACGTCATGGCGGCCTTGATTTCCTTGCCTGCCGCCTTCTTGGCGGCGAAGGCGTCCTTCAGCTTGGAGGCGTCGAGGCCGACACCGGTGCCGGCGTATTCCTGCGCAACCGAAATGCCCTGGCAGTCGTAGTTGAGCCGCGCCACGATAGCCATCGGCATCGGCTGGTTGTTCTGCGTCACCTTGCCGGTGTGCATGAGATAGGGCAGCGGCGTCAGGATGTGAGCGCCGTCGATGCCGTTGGCTTCTCCGCCGAGCATCAGATTGTCGCGCGTCGCGCCCCAGGAGGCCTGCTTGAGCACCTCGACGTCGGGCATGCCGAACTTGGCGAACAGCCCCTTCTCCTTGGCGATCATCAGCGGCGCCGCGTCGGTCAGCGCGATGAAGCCGAGCTTGGCGCCGGTGACCTCCGGAGCGGTCGTGGCGGCATAGGCGCCCGAGGGGAAGAGCTTGCGGGCCGCCACGAACAGGCCGGCCGTCATGGCGCTGCTGACAAGAAAATCGCGGCGCGTCACATCCTTGAGCGATGTTCCCGTCCCGATCCATTTCCCTATTTTTTCTTTCATCGTGATCTCCGGTTGAACGCGAGGGCTTCGTCGAGTGGCCAAAACAAAAAAGCCGCCGTCCAGGCCTCGCGCGTCCGTACATCCGGGATCGCGTCGTTGACCTGAGCGGCAGCTTTGCCTGTGGCGCCCGCCATTGGACGCCTGTTCCGTGACCCGCGAAGGGCCTGGCTAATTCAAAGCAGGAACCGTGCCAGTTCTGAGTGAAACGAAAAACCCAAATGAAATCAACATTACGCGCCAGACGCCGGCACGCGAGGCGACATCGCAAGCAGGTCAAAGATTGTTCATTACAGCAATCGCACGCACATTTTTTGTGCAATGCACAAGAATGGCGCGAGAATGATCAGGCTTCCGCGCGAGCCGCTTTCTGGCGCGCTATATAGCCGTCGATCTCGTCGGGGTCGAAGGTCTGACCGTCGAAGAAGCCGTCGGGCCCAAGCACCAAGCCTGCCCCGGTCGCACCGACAGCCGTGGCGACCTTAAGCGCGCCCTCGACCTTCGCATTGGCGCCGGGAAGTGCAACGCCAAGCGGCTTTAGCGCCGAGCGGTAGAGGTCCGGACGGTAGCAGTCACGGGCGATAGCAAGGTTTTCCGGCGTGTGCTCGACATGCCCCCAGCGCACCATCTGCGTATAGAACCACAGCGCATGGCTCTTCCACGGAAAGTTCGCCGCCTTGTCGAAGGGCAGGAAGAAGTCGTCGACATCCAGTTCGGCGCCGCCGCCCAGTTCAAGATGGCCGGTCAGGATCGGCATCTGGACAGCTGGTGGCAGGCCCAGGAAGCCAGCTTGAGCCATCACACCAGCCAGTTCGGCGTGGTTGCCCCGATCCTGGCACCAGCGCGCCGAATGATGCAGCGCGCGCAGCAATGCTGCCAGCGCAACCGGGTTCTCCTGCGACCAGGCCTTGCGCACGCCGATCACCTTCTCCGGACTGTTGCGCCACAGCATCGCCTTGACGGTGACGATATGGCCGGTGCCGGCGGCGACCGACGCGCTGTTCCAGGGCTCGCCGACGCAGTAGCCGTCGATCCGCCCGGCGACCAGCGCATCGGCCATGAAGGGCGGTGGCACGATGACGATCTCGATCTCGCGCTCCGGATCGATGCCGCACCCGGCAAGCCAGTAGCGCAGTTCGTAATTATGCCCCGAATGCGGGTGCACCACGGCAAAGCGCAGCGGATCGCCGCCAGCCCCGGCGCGCTCGCGAATGAAGGCACGAAGGGCTGCGCCCGCGCGCGCGGGCTCGAGATCGGGTATGGCGCCGTGTGCCGCCATGCCTTCCCAGACGGCGTTGGAGATGGTGACGCAATTGCCGCCAAGCCCGAGCGAAAACGGCACGATTGTCTCGGAAGCAAGCGGCGTCAGCCCGAGATTGCAGGCGAGCGGCATCGGCCCCAGCATGTGCGCCAGGTGGAAATGGCCGATGGCGATGCGGTCGCGGATGTTGGCCCAGGAGGTCTCGCGGTGCAGTGTGAGATCGATGCCCTCGCGTGCGGCAAATCCAAGCTCACCCGCCGCAACCAGCACGGCACTGTCGAAGAGCGGCATGAAGCCGGCGGTGATCTGGTGCTCGGCGCTCATGCTCATTCGTCCTCCGGCGGCCCGAGCAGCCCGGCGGCAGTCACCAGGCTCTGGGCAATGTCGCCGATCTTGCGGTTCTGGTTCATCGCCGTCTTGCGCAGCAGCGTGTAGGCGGCCTCTTCGGTCAGGCCGCGCGACTTCATCAGGATGCCCTTGGCACGGTCGATCACCTTGCGGCTCTCAAGCTCGCCTCGAACCTCTTCCAGCTCGCGCGCCATGCGCGAGAAAGCGTTGAAGCGGCTGACCGCCATGTCCAGGATCGGCTTGACGCGCTCTTGCCTGAGGCCGTCGACCACATAGGCCGAAACGCCGGCATCGACCGCCGCTTCGATCGATGCCTGGTCCGATCGGTCGACGAACATGGCGATCGGCCGCTTCACCGCACGCGACAGCTGGAACATGTTTTCCAGCATGTCGCGGTTCGGGTTTTCCAGATCGATGACGATGACGTCCGGCTCGATCTCGGCGATGCGCCGCGCAATGCCGGTCACGTCGTGGATGACGGTGACCCGCTCATGGCCGGCCTCGCGCAAACCTGCCTCGATGATCGCGGCGCGGATACGGTTTTCGTCGATGACCAGGACGGCGAGTGAGCTGCGGACCATGCGTGCATTGTGGGCAAGGTCGCAAAATTGTGCAATGCGGCATGGTCACAGGCTCCCGCCGCGGAGCAACCCCCGACCGACAACGACCCGGTCTAGGTGGTCGGGACAAGGAATGCAGCGCAACGCTGGCACTGGTGATGACAGCCTTGCCGGTCGCCTGGTGCCCTACCCAACGGTCTAGGTGCGATGAGACTTGCACCGCAACATCGGCTTGTTAAAGGTGGGGGCAACGACGGACATAGCTGTCCTTGCTCGCCGATCTGACCGGAAGGTTACCGCACGATGCTGCTCATGAATCGACGATTGGGAGCCAGCAAGCTGGCGCGCCCGGCACGGCGTCTCGGAGGCCTGACGACGAAGTTTGCCCTGATTGCCGGGTCGTTCGTCCTTGGGATCGCCCTCCTGCTGGCTGGCCCGGCACAGGCGCAGTCACCGGCCGCCGTCGCGCCCGACAAGGTCAAACAGCTGTTCGAGCTTCTCGACGATCCGTCGGTGAAGGCCTGGGTGGCCGAGCAACGAAATCCGGCCGCTGGATCAACGGAAGCGCCTGCTGCGGCTGGCGCTCCGCCGGCCGACGCCGTGGCCGCACCGGGCCAGATGAATACAATGGCATCCTCGACGCTCGATCGGATCAAGCATCACATCGAGAAAATCGTGCGAACCGTGCCCACACTGCCAGGCCAGTTCGCGCGCGTCCGGGCCCAGACATGGACGATATGTCCAGCAAGGGCCCCGTCAGCATATTGGTGCTGATTGCGATCTTTATCGCTGCCGGCCTGGCGCTCACCTGGGCAATATACAAGCTCACCCGTCCATTTCGTCTTTGGATCATCGCGCAACCCAGAGATACGCCCATCGGGCGGGCCAAGAAGATCGGCGGCCGCACGCTTTATTCCAGCATGATGATCGGCTCGTTCGCGCTGGGCAGCGCCGGTGCGTTCATGCTGTTCGACTGGCCAGCGCTCATCCGCGAGATTGTGCTGACATTTCTGATGGCTGCGGTCTTTACGTGGGCTGTGCGCCTATACGTGATGGCCACGCTCGTCCCTTCTTTCATGGAGGTCGAGCACGCCATCGAGGTTCGTGCCCTGCCGATCACCAACGGAGCTGCTGACCATTGGGCTTATTGGCTGCCCCGGATCGTCGGCGTTTTCGCCTTCTTCGCCGCCGCGTTTGTCCTCTTGCCGGGTCTCGGCATAGACCAGGACGGAATGATGGTCCTGTCGGTGGGCGCCGATTTCATCCTGCTGTTGCTCTTCCTGCTGGCCATTTGGCGTCGGCCAAGAACGCAGCGAGACGGCGCGCGCCACAGCGGTGACACGGCAGTGACATGGTTGTTGACGGCTTACTTCGTCGTTCTGTTCCTCGAACGCATTGCCGGCCTCTACACATTCTTCTGGTTTACCTTCACCGCATTCTTCCTGCCTTTGGCAATTGTGCTGACAGAGCGCGGGGTTAATTTCGTCCTGCGGCCCGGTTCGGAAGATGCCGGCCGGCCGACGATCCCGGCGGTGACGATCGCTGTCATCGATCGCGGTATCCGGATGATTTTCATCCTCGCGGCGGCTTACCTTCTCGCACGCGTACTGGGCCTGGACATGCAATCCATGCGCGGCAGCGATACGACCACCATGCTCATATTGCGCGGCTTGATCAACGTCGTGGTCATTGCCCTTGCTGCCGATTTCGGCTGGTCGATCATCAAAGCCTTGATCGAACGAAAGCTGGGCGTCGCGATACCGCAAGCGGTGGTGAGCGAAGAAGACATCCTCACCCTCGATCCGCATCAGGCGCGGCTGCACACGCTGTTGCCGATCATCCAGAACATTCTGCTAGCAGTGATCATCGTGATGGCGGTGCTGATGATGCTCGCTTCGATCGGCATCCAGATCGGCCCGCTGATCGCCGGCGCCGGCGTCGTCGGCGTCGCCGTGGGTTTTGGCGCGCAAACCATCGTCAAGGACGTGATCTCTGGCGTGTTTTATCTGCTCGACGATGCTTTCCGTGTCGGCGAATACATTTCATCGGGCAGCTACAGGGGTACGGTGGAGAGCTTTTCGCTGCGCTCGGTGAAGCTGCGCCACCATCGTGGTCCGCTGTTCACGATACCTTTCGGCGAACTCGGCGCCGTGCAGAACCAGAGCCGTGACTGGGTCACCGACAAATTCAACATCACCGTTGGCTATGACACCGATATCGACTTTGCTCGCAAACTGATCAAGCGAATTGGCCTGGAACTGGCGGAAGATCCGGAGTTCAAACACTGGGTGATCGAACCGATCAAGATGCAGGGGGTGCAGGAGTTCGGCGAGTACGGCATCGTCTTGAGGGTCAAGGTCACGACCAGACCTGGAGGCGCCTTCAGCATGAAAGGCAGGTTCTTTTTGCGCCTCCGCCAGGCCTTCAAGGAGCAGGGCATCGAGCTCCCATTCCCGACCGTCCACGTCCAGGGGCTGCAAGACCCGCATGGGACAGAGAATGCGCGTTTGGAGGTCACACCTGAATTACGAATGGCCGTCGCCCAGTCGCACACCAATCGGCGCAGAAAAAAAGCCGGCACAACGGAGTAGGACGCTGTGATACCCGCCGGTCGCAACACGGCTTTCCGCGCAAAGCCTGGACCCGCGACACCACGCTAGTCGAGCTGCCGATAGCGACGACCTGATCGCCGCCAACCAGCACCAGCGTGGCGTTCTGAGGCCAAGCTTGACGAAAAGAGCAGATATGCTGGCCTTTCCGCGAGGCTCAGAGCGCAATCCAGGCGGTCTTGAGGTCGACAAATTTCTCCAGCGCATGCAGCGACTTGTCACGGCCGAAACCGGACTGTTTGACGCCGCCAAGCGGCACGGTGATATCGGCTCCGCCATAGGTGTTGACGTGGACGACACCGGCGTTGATGGCGCGCACCATGCGATGGGCCGTGGAAAGATTGGCGGTCCACACCGCCGAGGCAAGTCCGTAGACAGTGGAGTTGGCCAGATGCACCGCCTCCTCCTCGGTCTCGAAGCGCATCACGCCGAGCACCGGTCCGAACACCTCCTCGCGCGCCAACTGCATCTCTTGCGTCACGTTCTCGAAGATCGTCGGCGCCATGTAGCTGCCGCCGGTCTCGGTCAGTATCCGTTCGCCACCGGCGACGAGACGGGCGCCTTCGGCTTGCGCCATGGCGACGAAGCCGAGATTCTTGTCCAGCTGTTCGGCGCTCGATACCGCACCGATATCGCTGGCGAGATCGAGCGGGTCGCCGACCTTGAGCCGCGTGGTTGCCGAGACAAGTTCGTCCATGAAAAGATCATAGACCGACGACTGGACGAGCAGACGCGAGCCCGCCACGCAGACCTGGCCTGAATTGCGAAAGATGCCGTTAGCCGAGACGACCGCCGCCTGCTTCAGGTCCGGAGCGTCGGCAAAGACGATGTTGGGCGACTTGCCGCCAAGCTCGAGGAAGACCCGCTTCAAATTGGAACGGGCGGAGTATTCGAGCAGCCGCCGGCCGACCGGCCCCGATCCGGTAAAGGCGATGGCGTCGACATCCATATGGAGGCCAAGCGCTTCGCCGGCGACAGCACCATGACCGGTAACGACGTTGAACACGCCTTCGGGAAGTCCAGCCTCGCTTGCGAGTTCGGCCAGCCGCAGCAAGGTCAGCGAGGCGATCTCCGGCGGCTTGACGACGACGCTGTTGCCGGTGGCCAGTGCGGGCGCAATCTTCCAGGCACCGATCATCAGCGGGAAGTTCCACGGCACGATGACGCCGACGACACCGAGTGGCTCCCTGTGGATCAGCCCGAGCACATTGTCGGCCGTCGGCGCGATCTCGCCATAGACCTTGTCGATCGCCTCGGCGTAGTAGCGGATGGTGCCGGCCGCCGACAGCGGCTCGGCCTTGTAGGCCATGCCGATCTCGGTGCCGTTGTCGCGCACGCCAAGCACGGCCAGCTCATCGACATGTTTTTCGATCAGCTCGGCAAATTTCGTCAGCACCTTCTTGCGAAAGGCAGGGGCGGCGCGCGACCATGAACCCTTCTCGAATGCTTTTCGCGCCGATCGGACCGCGCGATCGATGTCGGCGGCATTGCCGTCAGCGATGCTGGCAAAAGGGCGGCCGTCGATCGGCGAAATCACCGCCAGCGTCGCGCCGCTCGTCGCTGCGGCCTGTACGCCGTCGATAAACAAGCCCCGCTCGCCGATCTCCGTCTTGCGCAGCGCGTCGATGGCATTCTGGCTGATCATTGGTGGCGGACTCCCAGGGAAACATACAACGTGGTTGGCGCGCGGAATTCCCAGCCGCGAAACACCGGCACCTTGCCTGGCACCAAGCTGAGATCGGGGAAGCGCAGGAGCAGCAGCCTTAACGTAAGGCACATCTGCTCGCGCGCGAAAAACCGGCCCGAACAGAAATGATGACCAAAGCCGAAGGCGGCATGATTGCCTTCCCTGCGGTTGATGTCGAAGCGGTCTGGATCGGCAAAGCGGCTCTCGTCGCGGCTTGCCGAGGAGACAAGTGCAGCGACCGCGGCGCCGGCAGGGATGGTTACGCCGCCAAGCTCGACCGCCTGCGTCGTCTGCCGCGTCTGGGTTCCGATCGGCGCCACCCAGCGCAAGCCTTCATCGACAGCCCTGGGCACAAAGGTCTCGGGATCGGCGAGCACCTGCCGCAATTGTTCGGGATGCGCAAGCAGGCCGGCGAGGATCGAACCGGCACCATGTCCGGGCTCCTGCATGCCGCCAAGCAGAATGACCTTGATGCTCGGCATCAAGAAATCGATCGGCCGCGTCGTGCCTTCCGGCATGCCGTCATGCAGCATATGCGACAGCGCCGAGCCGTCGGGGGCGCGCGCAAGTCTATCCAGAGTCGGCCGGATGGCTGCGCCGACCTCGGCGCTGATCGCGTCGGCGATCTCTTGCCGCTTCGGGTCGTTCTCGAAATTGATGGCGCCCTGCGCAAGGCCATAGAACCAGCGGCGCAGCGTCGGCATGTCGATGTCGGCAAGGCCAAGCGAGCGCGCCAGGCTGAGCGTCGACACCGGCTCGAAATAATCCGCCATCAGCTCGGCGGAGCCTTGTTCGGCGATCCGGTCGAGAAAAGGTTCGGCAATCGACCGTACGAGATCGCCGGCATAGGCGGCGACGGTGCGCGGCCGGTATTTCGGATCGACGCCTTGGCGCAGCTGTCTATGCGTTTCGCCGTCGGTGGTCAGGATGGTCGGCTTGCCGAACGAGCGTTCGACCGGAGACGTACCGACGACGGCGGAGAAGATGTCGGGTGACTTTGCGACGGTCTCGACGTCCTTCCAGCGGGTGACGAACCAGAGATTGACCGCCGGCACGAAAGCGACAGGCGCGCTGCGCCGCAGTTTCGCATAGATCGGATACGGATCGGCTTCCAGCGCCTCAACGGTGATGCTCTCGGCAAAGCTCAACGCCGTTACTCCCTTGCGATGGAAAGGGGCGGCGCCGAACGCGCTACCCCCTTGTCCTTTGTCCTAGTCCTTCAGCGGCACGCCGAGATTTTCGAAGGCAACCGGATCCCGGCTCTTCAACGCACCGGAAAGCAGCAGGCCGACCACCGCGGCAATCAGCACCAACCCCGGCAGCAACGCGCCGAGGAAGCCGCTGGCGCCCGACAGGCCACCGAAATTAATGACGATCAGGTAGATGATGACGACGAAAGCGATGAAGGCCAGCCCAGGCAGGATGGTGGTCTTCAGCGCATTCTCCTGCGTCGACGGGTTGGCGCGGAAGTACATCACCACGGCGAGCGAGGCCACCGCCATCATGACGATGACTCCCAGCGTCGCGACATTGGTCAGCCAGGAAAACAGCGCCAGAACCGGATCGAGGCCGAGCACCGCGAACAGTCCGATGACGATCGCTGCCAACACGCTCTGGATGACGGAAGCAACATGCGGGCTCTGGTGCACTGAATGCGTCACGCCGATCGCTTCAGGCAACAGCTTCTCGCGGCCCGAGACGTAGATGTAGCGGGCAACCGCGTTGTGGAACGCCAGCACGCCGGCAAACAGGCTCGACACGAACAGGATGCCCATGGCGTGCGACAGCATGGTTCCGGCGTAGCGGTCGGACAGGCCGAACAGGAAAGTCGTCGGATCCTGAAGCGCCTGCAGTGCGGGCAACAATTTGTCGACGCCGGCGCCGACCGCCATCAGCCAGGCCGTGACCATGTAGAAGACGCCGATCAGCAACACTGAGAAATAGGTGGCGCGCGGAATGGTCACCTTGGGGTCGCGGGCTTCCTCGGCGTAGATCGTCGTCGCCTCGAAACCAATGAAGGCGGCGAAACAGAACAGGATGGCGATGGCGGGCGAGCCGCTGACGATCTGGCTCCAGCTGAACGGCGCCGCCGAGAGACCACTGTCGCCACCGGTCTTGAGGATGGCGAGGTCTAGCACCAGCACAACGATGTATTCGCACAGCACCAGCACCGTCAGGATCTTGGCCGACAGGTCGACCTGGCGGTAGCCCAACACCGCGACGATGGCGACGGCGATGAAGCTCCACACCCACCAGGGTAGGTCGATGCCCCAGCCGGCGAACAGGCCGGCGGTCGCGGCCCCCAGCAGGCCCATGACCCCGATCTGCATGGCGTTGTAGGACAGGATCGCGATGATTGCGGTTGCGCCGCCGGCAAAACCGCCGAGCCCGCGCGCGGCATAGGCATAGAAGGCGCCGGCATTGCCGACATGGCGCGACATGGCGACGTAGCCGACCGCAAACAGCAGCAGCAACACGGTCACGATAAGATAGGTTCCGGCAAAGCCCGCCCCATTGCCCATAAGCATGCCGAGCGGCGTGCCGCCGGCAACCGCGGTGAGCGGCGCCGCCGCCGAAATCACCATGAAGGTGATAGCGCCGACGCCAAGACTGTTCTTGCGCAGCCTGTTGGCGGGCGCCTGTTCCGAAACTGCTGACATTTGTCCCTCCAGTTTTACGAACCCTGGGTTCGCGGCCGCTCGGCCTGTTCCCTGAATGCCATCGGTTCATTATTTGAACCCGTATTTTGAATATAGACTTGCAAAGAATGCCGATGCCTGTCAAGTTAATTCACACATTAAGTTTCTATCCGAGCGGGAGGCTGGATGGGTACGGTCGGCAAGGCGATTTCACTTCTGGAACTGTTCACGGTAGACGAGCCCGAGTTCGGACTTTCCGATCTCGCGCGGCGGTGTGCGTTCGACAAGGCGACGACGCGGCGGCTGCTGGTGGCGCTTGGCGGCCATGGTTTCGTCGAGCAGGATGCCGGCACGCGGCACTATCGCCTCGGCGCCGGCCTGTCGCGGCTGGCGCGTATCCGCGAAGCCTGCTTCCCGTTCCTGCAAACGGCAATTCCCGTGGCGCAGAATCTGGCGGGTTCGACAACCGAGACGGTGCATCTGTCGGAATTCGGCGTCGACAGACTGATCACCGTCCATGTCGAGCATTCAAGCTGGGCAAACAGGGTGAACATCGATATCGGCCAGCTTCTGCCGCTGCATTCCACCGCGTCCGGCATCGCCTATCTGGCCTTCGCCGACAACGCGACCGTGAAAGCATGCCTGACAGGTTCGCTTGAGGCCTTCACCGATCATACCCTCGTCGAGCCGGCCGCCATTTCAAAGTCGATCGGCGAGGCGCGCGACCGCGGCTATTCGATCTGCGACCAGGGCCATGAGGACGGCGTGATCGGCGTCGCGGCTGCAATCCGCGCCGCCGATGGTCTTGCGCTGGGGACAATTGCGGTGGCAGCCCCGAAGGCCAGGACGACACCGGCTACGATCATGGAACGAGGGCTTGCGGTTGTGACCGCGGCACGGGAGATTTCGATGCGCCTCAATGGCGAAAACCTGCAAACCCTGAGGAGGCAGGCCTGATGTCTGTAAGTATGGCAACGCCCCGCATCCTGGTCATCGGCACGGGCGACACCAAGACCGACGAACTGCTGTTCATGAAAGCGTGCATCGAGGCATCGGGTGGCCGCGCCGTGATGATGGATGTCAGCGTGCTGGGCGACCCCGCCTATAGTCCCGATCACGACAAGCATGCCGTTGCGCGGGCCGCTGGCGTGACGATGGCCGAAATCGTCTCGAGCGGCGATGAAAACACCGCCATGACATTGATGGCCGTCGGCGCCGTTCAGCTGGTGCGCCAGCTTCATGAGCGCGGCGAGATCGACGCCTTCATCGCCATCGGTGGTTCGATGGGAACCGATTTGGCGCTCGATGTCGCGCTGTGCCTGCCGCTCGGCGTGCCGAAATTCGTCGTCTCGACCATCGCCTACTCGCACCTCATTCCGCCCGAGCGTGTCGCGCCCGACCTGATGATGATCCTGTGGGCAGGCGGGCTCTACGGCCTCAACACCATCTGCAAGCTGGTCCTTTCCCAGGCCTGCGGCGCGGTCGTCGGTGCGGCGAAGATCGTGCTTGCATCCCGTGCTTCCGCCACGGCGGTCGGGCCGACCATCGGCATGACTTCGCTGGGCAGCAGTTGCCTGCGCTATATGAAGACGCTGAAGCCGGCGCTGGAGCGGCGCGGCTATGACGTCGCAGTCTTTCACACCACCGGGATGGGCGGCCGGGCCTTCGAATCTATCGCCAGCCAGGACCATTTCTGCGCGGTGTTCGACTTCAGCCTGCAGGAGATCACCAATCATCTTGCCGGTTCGGTCGTCAGCTCCGGCGCCGACCGGCTCGAGAATGCCGGCGCCCGCGGCATTCCGCAGATCGCAGCCCCTGGCGCCGTAGACATGGTCGATTTGCCGACCTGGCAGGCGCTGCCGACAAAGTTCGCGCAGCGGCCATTCCATGCTCATAACAGGTTGATCGGCTCGATCACCGTCGATGCCGCCGACCGCCGTGAAGTCGCCAGGACCATCGCCGCCAAGCTCGGTGCGTCGAAGGGGCGCTCCGCTTTCATCCTGCCCTCCGGCGGCATCCAGGAATGGGATGCGCAGGGCGAGCCGCTGTACGAACCCGAAGCCCTCGCGGCGTTCACCGATGAGATGCGCAAGGCCATTCCCGCCGGCGTCGAGTTCCACGAGATCGACGCCCACATCAACAGCGACGAGTTCGTCGGCAAGGCGCTCGAAATCTTCGACCGCTGGGTCGAGGAAGGCATCATCCCGCGCGGCATGCCGGCCAAGGGAGTGGCTGCGTGAGCGCTGTTCCTGCCCAGGCGCTCGTCCTCGATTTCGGCGGCGTCGTCACCCGGACCCTTTTCGAGACCCATGCCTTGACCGAACAGGCGCTCGGCCTCGCGCCGGGAACGCTGCAATGGCACGGGCCGTTCGACCCGGATTCAGATCCGCTGTGGCGCTCCATGCAGGCCAACGACATCAGCGAGCGCGATTATTGGCGCACCCGCACCAGCGAAGTCGGCCGGCTCGTCGGCGAGGACTGGGAGGCAATGGAGACATTCGTCCAGCGCGCACGCGGAGCCGAGCCGGAAAAGATCGTGCGGCCCGAAGCCGTCCGCGCCATCCGGACCGTGCATGCGGCGGGATTTCGCCTGGCGATCCTGTCCAACGAGCTAGATCTGTTCTATGGCGCCGGCTTCCGTCAGCGGCTGCCGCTGCTCGAGCTGTTCGACACCATCGTCGACGCCACCGATACCCGCATCCTCAAGCCCGATCCGCGCGCCTATGCCTTGGTGACCGAGGCGCTTGGCCTGCCTGCCCGCGCCTGTGTGTTCGTTGACGACCAGCAGCGCAATGTCGATGGCGGCCGTGCCGCCGGCATGCGCACCGTTCATTTCGACGTCGCGCGGCCGGCACTTTCCTATGCCGAGGCCCTCGGCCATTTCGACCTCATCTCCTGAGACATTTGCGGAGCCTTGCGATGCGCGACATCAATTTCCTCACCGAGAAAAACGCCAAGCCGATCTGGCATCCGATGGCACACCCGGCCGAGATGCGGGCCAACCCGCCAAAGGTGATCATGAAAGGCGAAGGCGTGATGGTCACCGACATCGACGGCAACACCGTGCTCGATGCGGTTGGCGGACTGTGGAACGTCAATCTCGGCTACTCCTGCGACCCGATCAAGAAGGCCATCGCCGACCAGCTCAGCGCCCTGCCCTACTATTCCGGGTTTCGCGGCACGTCGACCGGCCCGTCGATCGAGCTCGCTTACGAACTCAGCGAATGGTTCGAACCGGAAGGCATGGTGCGGACCTTCTTCACCTCGGGCGGCTCGGATTCGGTCGAAACCGCACTGCGGCTCGCCCGCCAATACTGGAAGATCCGCGGCCAGGGCGACCGGACAAAATTCCTCGCGCTGAAGAAGGGCTATCACGGCACCCATTTCGGTGGCGCGTCAGTCAACGGCAACGCCAATTTCCGCCGCAACTATGAGCCGCTTATGCCCGGCGTCTTCCACATTCCCGCACCCTGGACCTTCCGCAATCCGTTCGATGAGACCGATCCGGCGCGGCTGGCCAAACTGTGCGCCAAAGCGCTGGAGGATGAGATCGCCTTCCAGGGCGGCGACACTATTGCCGCCTTCATCATGGAGCCGGTTCTCGGCGCCGGCGGCGTCATCGTTCCGCATGACAGCTTCATGCCGCTGGTGCGCGAGATATGCGACCGCCACGAAATCCTGCTGATCGCCGACGAGGTGGTCACGGGCTTCGGTCGCACCGGCGCCTGGTCGGGTTCGCGGCTATCCGGCGTGAAGCCGGATTTCATGACCATCGCCAAGGCGATCACCTCGGGCTATTTCCCGCTCGGCGCCACCTTGATCGGCGCCAAGGTCGCCGACGTCTTCGAGGCCGACAAGACCAGCTTCGGGGCGATCGGTCATGGCTATACCTATTCCGGCCATCCTGTCGGCTGCGCGGCAGGGCTGGCTGCACTTGTCGAGACCAAACGGCTTCGCCTGGACGAGAACGCAGCCGCGCGCGGCATCGAGCTGGCGGCGATGCTGGAGGGGCTAAAAGCCAAGCACGCGATCGTCGGCGACATCAGGTACAAGGGCCTGATGGCTGCGCTAGAGCTGGTCTCCGATCGCACGACGAAAAAGCCGGTGGACAAGAAGACCATGGCCGTGGTTTCGGAAGCCACTTATGACGCCGGCGTCATGCTGCGCGTGTCCGGCAACAACATCATCCTGTCGCCGCCGCTGATCATCGGCGCCGCCGACGTGGCAAAGATCGGCGAGGCCATCGATGCAGGTCTGTCGAGGGCCTGATGGACCCGCTGACGCAATGGAGTTTGGTACGCAATGACCCAATCTGAGAAGAACCCGAGCGAGGAAGCGCTCGTCAAGCGGCGTGCCCGCCTGCTCGGCGCGAAATCGCAATTGTTCTACGACGAGCCCGTGCACCTGGTGCGCGGCGAAGGCGTCTGGCTCTACGATGCCGACGGCCGCAAGTATCTCGATGCCTACAACAACGTCGCCCATGTCGGCCATTGCCACCCGCATGTGGTCGAGGCCTTGTGCCGTCAGGCAAGCCTGCTCAACACCCACACACGCTATCTGCACACCGCAATTCTCGACTATGTCGAGCGGCTGACGGCGACCTTCGATGCAAGCCTCGCCACCGCAATCCTGACCTGTACCGGCAGCGAGGCCAACGACATAGCGCTGCGCATGGCGCAGGCCGCCTCCGGCAATATGGGCATCATCGCCACCGACGCCACCTATCATGGCAACACGGCGGCGGTTTCGCAGCTCAGCACGCGCATGCCTCCGATCCGCGGCCGCGCCCCCCATGTCAGGCTGGTGCCGGCCCCCGACAGCTATCGCCATCCCGATGCGATGGCCAATGGCAAGGCCTTCGGCGACGCCGTGCGTCAAGCGATCGCTTCGCTGGCACAGGACGGCATTGGCCTGTCTGGCATCATCTTGTGTCCGCTGCTCGCCAATGAAGGTTTCCCGGCTCTGCCCACCGGATTTTTCGACGACGCCTTGGGGCCGTGCGCGAAGCCGGTGGTCTGGTCATCGCCGACGAAGTGCAGCCCGGCTTCGGCCGCACCGGCAGCCATTTCTGGGGCCATCAGCGCGCCGGCTTCGTCCCCGACATCGTCACCATGGGCAAGCCGATGGGCAATGGCCATCCGATCGCGGCCGTGGTCACCACCAAGGAGATACTGGCGACCTTCCGCGACGCTTTCCGCTACTTCAACACCTTCGGCGGCAACCCGGTCTCCTGCGCGGTCGCCAATGCCGTCCTCGACGTCATCGAACAGGAAAACCTTGTCGCCAACGCGCAAGACGTCGGCGCTTATGCGCTTGGCCTGCTGCGCCCGCTGGCCGATCGGCATGAGTGCATCGGCGAGGTCAGGGGCGCCGGACTGTTCTTCGGCGCCGAGCTGGTCCACGACCGCGACACGCGCGAACCGGCGCCCGACATTGCCGAGCAGGTCGCCAATCGCATGCGCCATCGCGGCGTGCTGATGGGCAAGACCGGCATCCACGGCAATGTGCTCAAGATCCGCCCGCCCATGCCGTTCTCGCGTGACAATGCCGACTTCCTGATCGGCCTGCTGGACGAGGTGCTGGGCGAAGTCGGCGGAGTGCCGGCGTGAATTCTGTTTCCACCCAATCCGAGCCCGAAACGGCAGCCGATGTCACGGAGCTCGCCAGGCGTGCGCTCGAACATTGGGGCGTCCGCAACTCTGAGCCGGAACTTCTGAAGCACCGCGAGAACGCCGTCTTCCGCGTGCGGCTGCCGGATGGCCAGCCGGCAGCCATGCGCATCCACCGGCTCGGCTACCACACGGACGCCGCGCTGCGTTCGGAACTGCAATGGATGGGCTTCCTGCAATCCGCCGGCGTCGCCACGCCGTCTTGCGTCGCAACACAGGCCGGCGATCCGTTCGTGCTTGTCAGAACGGCCACCTCGGCGCAGCCCCGGCAGGCCGATTGCCTGAGCTGGCTGGAGGGCCGCGCCGTGGGCGCACGCGGCGTGCCACTGGCCCACACGGCCGACCAGTCGATCCAGATCTTCACGGCGATCGGGCGGACCATCGCCCATATGCACAATGTCACTGCCTCGTGGACGCCGCCCGCGGGCTTCGTCCGCCATGCCTGGGACTTCGACGGCTTCTTCGGTGCGAACCCGGTCTGGGGCCGGTTCGAGACCTCGCCCTTTCTCGATGGTCCTCGCCGCGCGCTGGTCTTGCAGGCGCGCGACAAGGCAGTGAAGGCGCTGTCGGAACATGAGCGCAGCGCGTGCAATTTCGGCATCATCCACGCCGATCTGGTGCGCGAAAATGTGCTCATCCATGACAGCGCGGTGCGCATCATCGATTTCGACGATTGCGGCCATGGCTGGCACATGTACGACCTTGCCGTCGCCCTCTATCAGAACCGCGAGGAGGCGATCTACCCGCTGATCGAAACCGCTTTGCTTGACGGCTACCAGCAAGAGCGTGCGCTGATCCCGCAGGACATCGCCGCATTGCCTCTATTCGCCGCGTTGCGTGCCTTCGCCTTTCTTGGCTGGGTGCAAAGCCGCGTCGAAGGCGACATCACCAGGGATGTCGGCTTGCGGATGTCGACCATCGCAGCCGATGTGGTGATTGACTACCTGCGCGGCGAACAGCCCAACTGACGAGCCGATGAGAGCCGTCAGCTCTTGGCGAAATGGATGCTGACCGTTCCCGAGCTGCCGAAGTCGGCGACGATGGTATCGCCGGGCCGCGCCTCGACCGGGCGCACAAACGATCCGGACAGCACCACCTCGCCGGCCGCGATGGACATGCCGTAGCGGGCGAGCCTGTCCGCCAGCCAGGCAATGCCCATCGCCGGATGGTTGAGCACGCCTGCGCCAAGCCCGGTCTCCTCGACCTCCGCATTGCGCGAGACGATGGCGCCGATCCAGCGCATATCGGCTTCATCGGGTCGTTGCGGCCGGCCGCCGACGACAATGCCGGCATTGGCGGCGTTGTCGGAAATCGTATCGAAGAAAGTGCGCGCCTTCTTTGTCTCGGCATTGACGCGTTCGATGCGCGTGTCGAGGATTTCGAGCGCCGGCGTGATATAATCGGTGGCGTTGAGCACGTCGAAGATGGTCACGCCTGGGCCCCTCAGCGGCGCCTTCATGACGAAGGCTATCTCGGCCTCGACGCGCGGCTGGATGAAGCGGCCGACGGGTATCGTCGCGCCGTCGTTGAAGAACATGTCGTCGAACAGCACGCCCGAATCCGGCGTGTCGATGGCGAGCGCATATTGCATCGCCTTCGATGTCAGGCCGATCTTCCAGCCCTTCGGGGTCAGCCCGGCATCGGTCTTGCGTTTCACCAGCGCTGCCTGGACGCGATAGGCATCCTCCATCGTCGCGTCGGGAAAATCGAGGCTGAGCAGACGGATCTGGCGGCGCGAACGCTCGGCTTCGAACAGCCTTGCCGCGGCATCTTCAACTTGCTCGGGGGTCACGATGCTGCCTCGTCGACGACCCCGTTGCGGAGCACGCCGATGCCGTCGGCTTCGACTTCGATCACGTCGCCCGGCTTCAGCCAGATCGGCGGGTCGAAGCGGGCGCCGGCGCCGGTCGGCGTACCGGTGACGATGATATCGCCTGGCACCAGCGTGGTGAAGGTGGAGACATAGGCGATGATCTTGCGGAACGAGAAGATCATCCGGCTGGTGCGGTCCTGCTGGCGCAATTCGCCATTGACGCGGGTGGTCAGCGCGATGTCGGCAATCTGCGCCTCGTCGGTGAACGGCACCAGCCACGGACCGAGCGAGCCGGTGCGGTCGAAATTCTTGCCCTGCGTGACGTTGAACTTGGCGTGCCGTACCCAATCGCGAATGGTGCCTTCGTTGCACAGGGATAGTGCCGCGATATGGTCAAGCGCATCCCTCTCGGCGATGCGTCGTCCACCCTTGCCGATGACGATGACGATCTCGCCCTCATAGTCCAGCTGCGGCGATTCCGGCGGCCGCACCAGCGGCGCGTCGTGGCCGACGAAGGAGCGGGGGAAGCGGATGAACAGCGACGGGTTGGAAGGCGCGGCCTGGCCGTCCTTGTACTCTTCGTTGCGGTCCGGGTAGTTGACGCCGACGCAGATGATCTTTTCCGGCGACGGCAGAGGGATTTCATAAGCGATGGCGCCGACTGGAAAATCGACGGCGTAGGCTTCGGCCTCTTCCGCCAGCCGCCGTAGCACGCCGGCCTCGATCACTTCGCGCAGCGTCGGCCACTGGCTGTGCCGCGCCGACAGGTCGACGACGCCCTTATCTGTGACCGCGCCATAGCGCGTCTTGCCGCCGACGGTGAAGGTGGCGAGCCGCCCAGGTGCAGTCATCCCGGTCTCCGTCAGGTTCGCGTCTGTGGTCACGGTGCGATGATCGGCGACGCCGTCAAATCCGGTTGGCGTGCGGCCGCGCCGGCAAAGGTGCTGCCCTCCTCGAACCAGCTTTTCGGCGCCGGCGCGCCCCACAGCGTCTGGCGCTGCGGGTCCTTGAGGTCCCACTTGATCGGCTCCAGATCCGGATCGACCGTCTGGTAGTCCGAGCAGTAGATCTCGATGCGGTGATTGTCGGGATCGCGAACATAGAGGAAGAAGGCGTTGGAAATGCCGTGCCGGCCTGGGCCGCGCTCGATGTTTGCGAGGTAACCGGTCGTCGCCATCAGGTCGAGCAGGTCGATGATGTTGAGCGGTGTCGGCACCCAGAAGGCGACGTGATGCAGGCGCGGACCCACACCGTTGGTGAAGGCGATGTCGTGGACGCCGCCCTTGCGGTGCGTCCAGGCCGCCCACAGCTTTCCGCTACTGGCATCCTCGGTGTATTCGGTGACGCGGAAGCCAAGCTCGTTGTAGAAGGCGACGGACTCGTCGACATTGGGCGAGAAGCAGTTGAAGTGGTCGATGCGCAGCGGCTTCACGCCCTTGTAGAGCGCATATTTCTGATGAATCGGCGGCAGCCTTTCCATTTGGGCAAAGAACTCGAGCGGAATGCCGTGCGGGTCGCGGGTGCGGAAGGTGCGCGACTGGTACGGTCGCTCGACCCACTCGACCGGCAGGCCTTTTGCCTTGAAGAAATGCTCGGCCTTGTCGAGATCCTCATCCGAAAAAACCTTGAAGCCGAGATCGCGGGCTTCGGCGCTGCCGGCCTTCTTCAGCACGATGCAGTGGTGTCCGCGCTCTTCCAGGGCCCTTAGATAAATGGCGTCCGATGTCTCGTCGGTAACCTGCAGGCCAAGCGTGTCGACATAGAAGGCGCGGGATTTCGCAAGGTCGGTGACCGCCAGTTCGACATGGCTGAGGCGCACGATGTTGAAGGCGGGATAGAGGTTTGGTTTGGGCAGTGGCATGCGATGTCCTCCGGTCAGCCGCCGAGCTTCTGGATCGTGTGCGCTGAAGTGGCGAAGGCGATGTTCTTCGTCTCCATGTAGAAATCGAAGGAATGGTCGCCGCCGTCGCGGCCGATGCCGGAATTCTTGACGCCGCCGAACGGCGTCGGCAAATGCCGCACATTCTCCGAATTGACCCAGATCATGCCGGCGTCCAGCGCATCGGTGAAGCGGAAGGCGCGGGTAACATCCGACGTCCAGAGATAGCCGGTCAGGCCGTATTGGGTGTCGTTGGCCAGCGCCAGCGCTTCGGCCTCGTCCTTGAAGGAAATGGCGGTCAGCACCGGCCCGAAAATCTCTTCCTGGGCAATGCGCATCCTGTTGGTGGCGCCGGTAAACAGCGTCGGGCTGACATAGCAGCCACCGCCCGGACCGGCGAACTTGCCGCCGCCGGCGGCTACCACCGCGCCTTCCGATTTGCCGATCTCGATATAGGACAGCACCTTTTCCTCGTGCACCGGATGGATCAGCGGACCGACCACCGTTTTGGGATCGAGCGGATGGCCAACCTTGATGCGCTTTGCCTTCTCCGCGACCAGATCCGTGAATGTGTCGTAGACCGAGGCTTCGACCAGCAGCCGCGACGATGAGGTGCAGCGTTCGCCGTTGAGCGAGTAGATCATGAACACGGCCGCATCCGCCGCACGTTCGAGATCGGCGTCGGCGAAGACGATCACCGGGTTCTTCCCGCCCAGTTCGAAATGCACGCGCTTCAGCGTATCGGCGCCCTGTTTCATGATCATCGAGCCGGTGCGGCTCTCACCGACAAAACCGATCGCCTTGATGTCAGGGTGCTCGGTCAGCGCCTTGCCGGCGTGCTCGCCGAGGCCGTTGACCAGGTTCCACACGCCTTTCGGCAGGCCGGCCTCCTCGGCGATCTCGACCAGCAGGCGAGCGGTCAGCGGCGAAAATTCGGCCGGCTTGTGGACGACGGTGCAGCCTGCCGCCAGCGCCGGCGCGATCTTCCATGTCGACAGCATGAACGGCGTGTTCCACGGCGTGATGATGCCGACCGGGCCGATCGGCACGCGCGTGGTGATGTTGACCTGGCCTGTCGTGCGCAGCGTCTCGCCGTCGCGCGCTTCCGGCGCGCGGTCGGCGAAGAAGCGGAAATTCTCGGCGCCGCGCAGCGCGGCCTTGGCCATGAATTTCAGCGCCTGGCCGGTGTCCATGCACTCGACGAAGGCGATCTCCTCGGCGCGCGCTTCGATCGCATCGGCTATCTTGTGCAGCAGCTTCTTGCGCCCGTCGCCCGGCATGGCGGCCCAGGCCGGGAACGCCGCCTTTGCCGCCTTGGCGGCGCGGTCGATATCGGCGGCACTGCCACGCGCGACCTTGGCCAGCGGCTTGAGATCGACCGGCGACATGCTCTCGAAGGTCGAGCCATCCACCGCCGGCACCGCTTCGCCGCCGATCTGGTTCAGCACGCCGTCGCGCTTGAAACGGGCCAGATAGGCCTCGGCCTTTTTCAGATTGCCTTCGAGGTCGGACATATCAGCTTCCGTCACTTGCCGCGCAGTCGCGGATGGATTGCGTTTTTCTTCCAGCTCAGTACCGGGTCGATCTCCCTGATCTCCAGGGAAAGAGCGAAATGCGGGGTATCGAACAGGGGGCCAAGGTATTCGCTCACCGCGGCGAAGACCGCCTCCCCGGTTCGTTTCTTGTCCTCGGCGCTGCGCCCGGTTCCAATGCGAAACGACATGTCGAGGAAAGCGTTTTCCGGCAGGCTGTCGGCGATGGCATAGGCTTCCGCACGGAAGGCCCGCACCCGCACCGCGCCGGTTTCAAACAGCCCGGTGCCGAGCACGGTGCGCAACACCAGCGCGCACAATTCGCTCATGTCGACCTTGGCATCGAGGTTGGCCGAATACTCGATGGAAAAGTGAGGCACCGCGTCTCGCCTCCCGGATTGTTGCGCTGCTATAGTTAACGCGTTAATTACATGCAGCATCACTGAAGTCAAGCCTTGCATCCAAGTTGAGGCGACGATACGGGATGGAAAGGTCAGGTTTTGGCGTGCGGTCCCGCCGACCGCCCGCATCATTGGGGACGCTGCTTCTTGCTGCCTGAAAACACCCGTCGTTCTCTGCCGATGGCGCTGCTCCATGCCCGCGAAGTGGTGATGGCGCGGTTTCGCCCTATGCTGGCGGCGCATGACGTGACCGAACAGCAATGGCGTGTGCTGCGCGTTCTGAGCGAGGCCGGCCCTGTCGAGGCGACGGAACTTGCCGATCGCGCTTCGGTGCTGCCGCCCAGCCTGACACGCATCATCAAGACGCTCGAGGGCCGAAAATTCATCACCCGCAACAGGGCGGAAGGCGATGGCCGCCGTGTCGTGCTGACGATCGCCCCGGCGGGCTCCGCCCTTATCGATGCCTTGTCGCCGGAACGCCTCGTCATCTACCGCGACATCGAACAGCGCTTCGGACATGAGAGGCTCGAGCAATTGCTCGATCTGCTGGAGAGCCTGATCGCCGGCGAGAACTGACTGCTCCCGCTCAGCCGCCAAAACTGCCAAGCCGCGTCGGCTGCGTGTAATTGCGGTCGACATAAAGCAGCGCCGAGCCGCCGCTGCCGTGCCTGACGTCGATAACCCGGCCGATCATGACATTATGCGTGCCGACTATGTGCACATCCTCGATCTCGCAATCGAAATTGACGATCGCATCGGACAGCGCCGGCGTGCCTGAGGCCAGCGTTTGCCAGCGCGCCGCCGAATAGCGTGCCTCCATGTCCCTGGTCGCGCCGGCGAACTTGCCGGCCAGGTGCATATGGTCATGCGTCAGCACGTTGACGCAGAAGCGCCGGTTGGCGAGGAACATGGCGGCCTGCGTCGAGCGGCCGTTCATGCACACCAGCAGTGTCGGCGGTTCGTCCGACACACTGCACATGGCGGTGGCGGTGAAGCCGCCGCGCCCGGCCGGACCATCTGTCGTGACGATGTTGACCGGCGCGCAGACCCTTGCCATGGCGTCGCGGAAATCGGCCTTCGAAATCTGCGTGGCCATCTGACATCACCCGGCCGTAGAAGCGAGCGGATTGAGCCAGGTATCTCCCGTCCAGCCGTTCTCGTCATAGTCGGCCATGCAGGTGTCGACCAGTTCTTCCATGGCCTTCAGCCGGCCGCCGCGTTCGGCGCCCTTCAGCACCTGCAGCCGCACCTCTTCCGGCGCACCGGCATAGTTGAGTTCGTAGAGCGCGTGGCGGCCGCCGAACTCGGTGCCGGTCGCGTCCCACAACAGTTTCATGATCTTGATGCGCTCGACATGGCCCATGTCGTTGGAACCGCGCACATATTGCGCGAGGTATTTGTCGATCTCGGGATTGTTGAAGTCGCGCACCGATGACGGCAGGTAGATCAAGCCGGAGGCGATCACCCGGCGCACCGTGTCGATGACGCGCGGGTAGGCTTCCGACATGAAAGTCCGGTAGGCAAGGGCTGCTTCCAGGTTGGGCAGGACAGCGCCATTCGCCCAGGGGATCGGATTATAAGCCATGGCGTTGGAAAAGCTCCAGAACATGTGCCTGAGCGCGATGACCTCGCCCAGCGCCGCCTGGTTGCCTCGGAAGGCATCTCCGCCGGTGGCGCGCAGCGCCTTTGCCAGCAGGCCGGCGAGGAAGTCGAGCTTGACGGCAAAGCGTGTGCAGCCCTGGAAGCAATAGCCATGCATGAAGCCCGAAGCCGGATGGAAGGACAGGATTTTCTGCGCCTCGCGCAGCACCAGCACGTCCTCCCAGGGGATGAAGACATTGTCGAGCACCAGGATGGCATCGTTCTCGTCGAAGCGCGACGACAACGGATAGTCGAACGGAGCCGCCGCCGTGTTGGCCGTCTGCTCATAGGAGACGCGGCAGAACATCTTTACCCCCGGCGCATTCATCGGCACGATGAACATGACCGACAGCGACGGATCTTCGGTGACCGTCGCCGAACTCTGCGCCAGGAAATTGTAGTGGGTCAGCGCCGAGGACGTCGCCACCACCTTGGCGCCGGAGACATAGATGCCGGCGTCGGTCTCCTTGGTGATGTGGACGAAGACATCCTTCACCTGTTCGGCCGGCTTGTGGCGGTCGATCGGCGGGTTGACGATGGCGTGGTTCATGAACAGCACGGCTTCCTGCGCACGCTTGTGCCAGGCGAGCGCATTGTCCTTGAACGGGCCGTACCAGTCGGCATTGGCGCCGAGCGTGTTCATCAGTGCCGCCTTGTAATCGGGCGTGCGGCCCATCCAGCCATAGGACATGCGTGACCACTCGGCGATCGCGGTCTGCTGGGCCGCGAGTTCGCCGGAGGATTTGGCGACGCGGAAATATTTGTGGGTGTAGCCGCCCGAACCGGTATCGGTAGGCGAGGTCAGCGTGCCCTGCCGCTTGGGATCGTGCAGCGCATCATAGAGGCGCGCCAGCGACCGCGCCGAATTGCGCATCGCCGGATGGGTGGTGACATCGGCGATGCGCTCGCCGTTGATGTAGACCTCGCGGCCGTCGCGCAAGCTCTCCAGATACTCGGCCCCGGTGAACGGGCGCCCATTGTCGGCACGAAAGTCTTCCGATCGCATGATGTTCCTCCACTTATGGCATCAACTCTAGCGCTCCTGGCAAGGATCGGTTAGGACGTAACGGCAAAACCGATTGGACTTTTTCCGGCGCCATGAGCCTCAATTCCATTCCTGATTTCTTTGTCTATGGCGAGCCGGTGCGGCCGCTTGATGTCGGCTTCCTGCATGTCGAGACGGTGCTTGCGCGCAGCAACATTCATCTCGGCCAGGTTGCCGCGCACAAGCATCCGCAAATGGGCCAGATCACCTACTGGACCAGCGGATCCGGCACCTACCGCATCGAAGACCAATCCTGGGACTTTTCGGCACCGGCCGTCAGCTTCGTGCCGAGCACCATCGTGCATGGCTTCTCGATCGGGCCCGGCACCGACGCCATCGTCGTTTCGGTCGCCGATGATGCGCTTGCGGCAATAGCCGCTCACAGCCTGCTGCCATTGGACCGGCCGGTCTTTGCCGATAGCCTTCCTCAGCACGTCGCGTGGAAAAGGCTGGCGGCGGTGCTGGAGATGATCGCCGCCGAATATGCCGAGGCGCAGGCCGGCAGTGACAAGACCCTGCCGGCGCTGATCGCCGTCGCGCTCTCGCACATCGCGCGCCTTGGTCCCGAGGTAATGGATGCCACCGGTTCTTCCGATGCTGCATTGGCGCGCGGCTTGCGCCGTCTGGTCGATGCGCATTTCCGCGACAACTGGCCCGTCGACCGCTACGTCGGGGCGCTGGCCACGACACCGCATCTTCTCGACAAGGCCGCCCATACGGTGCTTGGCAGCGGCGTCAAGCGGCTCATGGGCGAGCGACGGTTGCTGGAGGCCAAGCGGTTGCTGCTGTTCACCGTGCGCACCGTCGAGGACATCGCCTACGAAATCGGCTTCGAAGATCCGGCCTATTTCTCACGCTTCTTCCGGGAGCGGGTTGGCCAGGCGCCCGCCGCCTGGCGCCGCGCGCAGCTGGGGCAGAGTTGAAGCTTCCGCGCCGGCCAGGATCAGGCGTTTGGGCCGACACGCCGGCCAGGCACGGCGCCGCCGAGTTGATCCACCTGTTGATGGTGTTGCCGCGCAGCATCACCCCGCACGGCGCGGCGCATCGAGATTGATGTCGCCGCGAAACTTGCTGGTGTTTTTTTCGCTTCCAAACGGTTCGTTATTTGAACCACCAATTTACGTGCTATGAGCGGACTGCAAGGTGGATTGGCTTCCGTCCCATGCGAAGTATCTTGAGGATGCACGATGAGCACAGTCGGCAAAGCGATATCGCTGTTGGAGCAGTTCACGCTCGGCGAACCGGAGATCGGCCTGTCCGAGCTCGCCCGCAAAACCGGCCTCGACAAGGCAACGGCGCGGCGCCTGCTGATGGCGCTGGCCGACCACCGCCTGATCGAACAAGAGCCGGCAAGCCGCCGCTACCGGCTCGGCGCCGGCCTGTCGCGGCTGGCCCGCTTTCGCGACGCGCATTTTCCCTTCGTGCGCGTGGCAGCACCTGTGGTTCGCGAGCTGGCGCTGGAAACCGGCGAGACGGTGCATCTGTCGGAATTCAGCGCCGGCGCACTGCTGACGGTCCATGTCGAGCTCTCGGCAAAGGCCAACCGGGTCAATGTCGATGTCGGCCAGGTGCTGCCCTTGCACGGCACCGCCTCCGGCATCGCCTTTCTCGCCGCTTCGCCTCGGGAAGCGGCCGAGGCCTATGTCGACAAGCCGTTGCCGACCTTCACGCCACACACGGTGACGCAGCCCGAAAGGCTGATGAAGGCGATCCGGCTTGCCGCCAAGCGCGGCTATTCCTCGAGCTCCCAAGGCTATGAAGAAGGCGTGCACAGCATAGCCGCGGCAATCCTCGGCTCCGATGGGCGTCCTCTCGGTGCGCTCGCGGTGGCCTCGCCTGTGTCACGCGCCGATGACAGCATGGCAGCCAGCCAGGGCGAAGCGGTGATCCAGGCGGCGCGGCTGATTTCAGCGCGCCTGGCCGGCGAAGCCTGACATCTCTACCGTCGCAGGGGAGATGATTAGCGGGTTAAGTTCCCAGCGGCGCACCGGCCTTGCCGCGAGACCGGAACGCTTCGTCTGGGACAGGCGGCTGGAGCGCAGCAAGGAAGAATTGTTGTCGCCCGCCCGCGCGTCGCCCACGATCTCGGAAATCGCCTTTGCCTGCGGGTTCAATTCGAGTGCGCATTTTTCGCGCGCGTTCGAGAGCCGGTACGATGTGGCCCGCGGGAGTTGCGCCAGAGGCTGAGGGCGGTGGTGCATTAAGGGGTGGGCCGTTTGCCGGATCTTGGAGAGCGCCGTAGCTCGCCGAAAGCCGGCATCCGGCAGCAAGTTCTACATATTGGCAGCGGTTGGCCGCACGATCACTTCGTTGACGTCGACGCCATCGGGTTGATCAAGCGCAAAACGGATCGCCCGTGCAATGGCGTCCGGTGTGAGCGACTTCTGCCGCCATTCTTTCAGAGCCGTGGCGACCTGAGGATCGCTGATATCGTCGCCCAGTTCGGTTGCGGTCACTCCGGGGGAGATGATCGTGGCGCGGATGTCGTCATGCTCCTGCCGCAGCCCCTCCGTGATTGCCCAGACGGCATATTTCGTGCCGCAATAGACCGCCGCGGTGGGCAGCACGATATGCGCGCCGACCGAGGCGACATTGACGATATGCCCATTCTTCTGGGCGACGAAGCGCGGCAGCACCGCGGCGATCCCGTTCAGCACGCCGCCGATGTTGACATTGATCATGCGAGACCACTCATCGCGCTTCAGCGCGGCAAGCGGCGACAGCGGCATGACGCCGGCATTGTTGACCAGCACATCGATCTGCCCGAATTCGGCATGAGCGGCATCGGCAAAGGCGTCGAAATTCGCCGCGTCAGTCACGTCGGGTTCGCGCCACGCGACGCCTTTGCCTATTTCTGCGGCCAGCGCCTTGAGCCGCTCGGTGCGGCGGGCCCCGATGAACAGTCTGGCGCCGGCACCGGCAAGTTCCCGAACCGTCGCTTCGCCGATGCCGCTGGAGGCGCCGGTGATGAGTACAACCTTGTCTTTAAGTCCCGTCATGATCGTTCCTTTTTCGCTGCGGTGACGGGGAGATAGATGGCGCGAACCGGCAAAGGCCGGTAGCGTGATCGTCCAAAGAGTTTGCACGATCCTCCAAATGAACTCGAAATGCCTTGCAACATTTCGCGCCATGAAGATTTATGCGGCATGGAGAAAATCAATGAACTCGCCGAGCTGATCACCCGCTTTGCGCCGAAATCTGGCATGGCCGGCACTGCGGTGCCGCGGCTGTCGCTCATTCGCGCCAACCAGCCCAGTGCACCCGTGCCTGCGGTCTACGAGGCGTCGCTTTGCATAATCGCCCAAGGATCGAAGCGCGTCTCGCTGGCCGACCAGAGCGTGGTCTATGACGCATCGAGCTACCTGCTCGTCTCGGTCGACCTGCCGCTGGTCGGGCATGTGTTGGAGGCGAGCCCGGCGGCGCCCTACCTCTGTTGCAAGATAGATTTTGATTCCACCGCGCTGGCCGAACTGCTTGTGAAAGAAGGACGTGCATCCCCCAGCAGGGATCTGCCGGTGTTAGCTGCCTATCCAAGTGACCCCGACCTGATTGATGCCGCCTGTCGGCTTGTCAGGCTGCTCGATCGCCCCGAGAGCATCACCGTGCTGGCGCCGCTGATCGAACGCGAAATCCTTTACCGGCTCCTCACCGGACCGCACGGTGACACGCTTCGCCAGATGGCGTCGGTGGACAGCCACCTGAGCCAGGTCAGCCGCGCCATCGCCACGATCCGCAATCATTTCCAGGCACAACTGCGCATCGAAGACATTGCGGCGGCATCAGGCATGAGCGCGTCGTCCCTTCATGCCCATTTCAAGGCGATTACGCGCATGACCCCGCTCGAATACCAGAAGCAGCTGCGCCTGCAGGAGGCGCGAAGGATTATGCTTGCCGGCGGCGCAAACGCAGGCACGGCCGGGTTCGCGGTGGGCTATGACAGCCCTTCGCAGTTCAGCCGAGAATATCGTCGCCTGTTCGGTGCGCCGCCCCGGAAAGATATTCACCGCCTTCAGGCGACACCCAGTTCGGCTGCGGCTTATTGAGTTTTCCGAGCGGCAGGCGCCAGCGATGGCTGGTCAGGAGCCAGCCGCCTCCAGGTGGCGAAGCGTCCGATCATGATCGGTAGAACTCCCGGTACCATTCGACAAAGCGCGGAACCCCTATTTCAATCGGGATTTTGGGCTTGAAGCCGGTCGCCTCCTCGAGCGAGCTGACATTGGCGAAAGTTGCCGGAACGTCGCCTGGCTGAAGTGGCCTGAGGTTGCGGTTTGCCTTGCGTCCCAGCGCGTCTTCGAGCACCTCGATCAATCGGTTCAGTTGAACGGGCGAATTGCCGCCGATGTTGTGAATCCTGAACGGGGCGTTGCTGGTCGCTGGGTCTGGCACGACACTTTTCCACTCAGGATTGGGTGTCGCGGGTTGCTGCATGACGCGGATAATACCTTCGACAATGTCGTCGATATAGGTGAAATCCCGCCGCATGTTGCCATAGTTGAAGACCTCGATCGGTTCGCCGGCGAGGATAGCCTTGGCGAAGATGAACAGCGCCATGTCCGGCCGCCCCCACGGACCATAGACGGTGAAAAAACGCAGCCCGGTGGTCGGCAGTCCAAACAGATGGCTGTATGTGTGCGCCATCAGCTCGTTCGCCTTCTTGCTTGCGGCGTAAAGGCTGAGCGGATGGTCCGCCGGATCGTGCACGGAAAACGGCATGCGGGTGCTGCCGCCATAAATCGAACTCGACGATGCATAGACCAGATGGCCGACCGACGCCTGCCGGCATCCTTCCAGGATGTTGACAAAGCCGCTGAGGTTACTTTCCACATAGGCGTGCGGATTGCTGATCGAATAGCGTACGCCGGCTTGCGCCGCGAGATTGACGACAACCTCCGGCGCGGCCGAAAGGAAGAGCTCCGAAATACGGTCCCGCTCCGTGAGATCGGCATGCTCGAAACAAAAATTCGAAAACGCTTTCAGCCGCTCGAGACGAGCCTGCTTCAGGCTGACGTCATAATACTCGTTCATGGAGTCGAGGCCGATAACCTGGCGTCCTTCGGCAAGCAGCCTCAGGCAAAGATGAAACCCTATGAACCCGGCTGCGCCGGTGATCAGTATCGGCCTGCTTGATGTCACTGCATATCCTAGCGTTAATTTCAGGCGAGCTTTACAAGCTCCAGTATTTTATGTTGTCGGGAACTTCATTGGGCTTGATGGCCGACTTGACATCGAACAGTGTCCCCCCGGCCTGATCATTTGAAAAAGACGCGCTCTTTCGTTGGTGAGATATTGCCTGTGAGGCACCGCCAGAACAAGCGCCTGCAAATCGTTTATCTCATCGAGCGGCAGGATTGTTTCGCCGTGATCACGCCGAGCGGTTTCGACATCGGCAAGGGGATCATGGACTTTGGGGACAATTCCGAACTGCCTTAGTTCCTTGACCATGTCGAAAACGCGGCTGTTGCGCAAATCCGGCACGTCCTCCTTGAATGTCAGCCCGAGAATGCCGACAGAAGCCCCTTTGACGGGCGTGTCAGAACCAATCAGCCGTTTGACAACCTGCTGGGCGACGAAGGCCCCCATGCCGTCATTGATGCGACGTCCGGCGAGGATGATCTGCGGATGGTAACCTTCGGCCTCGGCCTTGGCGGTCAAATAATATGGATCGACGCTGATGCAGTGGCCGCCGACGAACCCCGGTTTGAAGGGAAGGAAGTTCCATTTCGTCGACGCAGCATCAAGAACATCCTGCGTCCGGATATCGAGCCGCTCGAAGATCATTGCCAGTTCGTTCATCAGCGCGATGTTCAGATCGCGCTGGGTGTTCTCGATAACCTTCGCTGCCTCGGCCACCTTGATCGACGGGGCGCGGTAGACGCCGGCATCGATGATACGGCCATAAACGTTCGCGACGCGCTCCAGCGTCTCGTTATTCTCGCCGGAGACGACTTTGACGATCTTTTGCAGCGAGTGTTCTCGATCGCCGGGGTTGGCGCGTTCGGGCGAATAGCCGAGGGCAAAGTCGCGGGGATGTCGCAGGCCGGAAACCTGCTCGATGATCGGCCCACAGAAATCTTCGGTCACACCTGGATAGACTGTCGACTCAAAAACGACGACGGCGCCTTTGCTCACCGCCTCGCCGACGAGTTCGGACGCCAGTTTCAAAGAAGCTAGATCGGGAGCGCGATTTGCGTCGATAGGGGTTGGCACGGCGACGATGAAGAAAGTAGCGCCTTTCAACATCTCCCGGTCGGTGGTCAGCCCTATCGAGGTCTCCTTGAGCGCCGTTGCGTCAACTTCCCCCGTACGATCGACGCCGCCACGCAATTCCCCGATCCGACGCTCGCTGATGTCAAAAGCTATGGTGCCGGGGAAAACCTTCCCAAAGGCAATGGCTACCGGCAGGCCGACATAACCCAGGCCGATAACTGCAATGCGTTCGGACATCCGTGGGGTTCCTCGAGCCACCTGTTGAGCCGACGTGCTTGTATGGCAGGCTGTTGGCCAATTCAACGATGCTCTAT
Source organism: Mesorhizobium sp. C089B (assembly GCF_030323125.1). Lineage (NCBI taxonomy): Bacteria > Pseudomonadati > Pseudomonadota > Alphaproteobacteria > Hyphomicrobiales > Phyllobacteriaceae > Mesorhizobium > Mesorhizobium sp. C089B. The sequence goes on along the minus strand of NZ_CP100469.1, from coordinate 6,345,950 downwards.
CGCGAAGAGGAATGTCTCACGAAAAATGGTCGTTGCCATTTTCATGTTGCCATCCGCCGATGCCATCGATGTTGTGGATAAAATCCAGCAGGACCGGGTTTCGAGCCACTCTCTGCTGCGGATTGGGGTGAACCGTCAGGTTCTGCCGGCCATCTACGCAGCGGCGGCCCTGACGACAGGGCTGATATTCTCTGCTGCCAATCCATAGGCCACTATCGGCCTCAATCGTGCCTTCTGATCAAACCAAATGCCCGGATCGGAATTCGCATCGGCACCGAGCGGATCTGCGAAATTTCAGTTTGGTCCTTGTGCATTGGCTGCGGACACGTCGTATCCTGCGTGTGGCGACCGATATCTGGTCGATCAGCATTTGCCTGGGAGCAGAAATTGGCCAGACTCTATGACAGCCGCAGACGCATTCTCGTTACCGGGGGCGCAGGGTTTATCGGCTCGCATCTTATTGACCGCCTGTTGGAACGAGGCGACGAAATCTTGTGTGTCGACAACCTTTTCACCGGATCAAAGCGCAATATCGACCATTTGGCCAAGCATCCCCGCTTCGAATTCATGCGCCATGACGTGACCTTTCCGCTCTACGTCGAAGTCGATGAGATTTACAACCTGGCGTGTCCGGCCTCGCCTGTTCACTACCAGTACGACCCGGTTCAGACGATCAAGACCGCCGTGCACGGCGCCATCAATGTTCTTGGACTGGCAAAGCGGCTGAAATGCAAAGTCTTTCAGGCCTCCACCAGTGAGGTCTATGGTGACGCGTCTGTGCATCCGCAGCCCGAGAGTTACTGGGGCAATGTAAACCCGATCGGGCCGCGCTCATGCTACGATGAAGGCAAACGCTGCGCCGAAACGCTGTTCTTCGACTATCACCGACAACATGGCTTGTGGGTCAAGGTCGCGCGGATTTTCAATACGTTCGGGCCGCGCATGCACCCGGCAGACGGCAGGGTTGTCTCAAATTTCATCGTGCAGGCGCTTCGTGGTGAACCGATAACCATTTTCGGCGACGGCTCACAGACAAGGTCGTTTTGCTACGTCGACGACCTGGTGAGCGGCATGCTGCGCCTCATGGATACGGGGCCGGAGGTGACCGGTCCAGTAAACATCGGCAATCCAAGGGAAGTAACGATCAGGCGCTTGGCCGAACTGACGACGCGGATGACCGGATCAGGTTCGGATATAATTTACCGCGATCTTCCGCAAGACGATCCGCGGCACCGCCAGCCCGATATCACCCTTGCCAAAAGGCTTGTCGGCTGGGAGCCGACGGTGACTTTGGAAGCCGGGCTGCAACAGACGATCGACTATTTCAAAGCCCTGCTGCCGAAGGTTTCCACAAACTCGCCTTGACCCGGCACCGCAGTGCAACCGTCAAGTCTGACCGATCACCTTCGTGGTAGCGACGCCTTTTGCAGTCGACTCCGGTAGGCTTGAAGTTTTTCGAATTCTAATTATTTTAAGCTTGAAGTTATTTGGCAGAATCCATGGCGCTTCATCCGTCCGAGCCGGGACACCGGCATTGGCGGAGAGCAGAAGGAGGAGGAAGATTTGCCGTCGTTCCGGAATAAAACTCCATGAACACAGCACGATTTTCCGAGAGTGTCACAGGCAAGATCGTCGATGGCGTTCTCATCGTCACGATCGAAAATCCGCCGGTCAACGCGCTGTCCCTCCATGTCAGGGCCGGACTGATGGCTGCGCTTCGGCGTGCGGCGTCGGATGAAGTGTCTGCCGTGGTGCTGACCGCCATTGGGCGCACTTTCATCGGCGGCGCAGATATCAAGGAATTCGGCAAGCCCGCTATCGAGCCCACACTGCCTGAAGTGATCGAAGCTATCGAGAGCTTCGCCAAACCGGTCGTCGCGGCAGTTGGCGGCGCGGCGCTCGGCGGCGGCTGCGAGATTGCGCTGGCCTGCCACTACCGCGTGGCCAGCAAGGCGGCCAGCTTCGGCCTGCCCGAGGTCAAGCTCGGAATCGTGCCCGGGGCCGGCGGAACCCAACGCCTGCCCCGCCTCGTCGGCACGGTCGCCGCAATCGACCTGATCGGCACGGGTCGGGCCGCGAAAGCCGACGAAGCCCTCGCTCTCGGTCTGATCGATACCATTGCAGACGATCTTCCCGAAGGCGCGCTCGATGTCGCCCGCCGTCTCGTTGGCCAACCGCTGTGGCGCACGGGCGCGCTTTCGGTCCCGCGCTCGCAACCTGAGGCCGACGCGGCAGCCGCAAAGAAGGTACTTTCCCGCAACCGAGGGCAGATGGCGCCTGCAGAAGCCGTGAGACTGGTCCAGGCCGCGTCCACGGCCAAACTTGAGGACGGTCTTGCGGACGAACGCGCGACCTTCCTGCGCCTCCGGGATTCTCGCGAAGCGGCAGCGTTGCGCCACGTCTTCTTTGCCGAGAGGCAAGCCAGCAAAGTCGACAGGCTGGAGGGTGTCACGCCTCGCAAGGTCGAGACCGTCGGTATCGTCGGAACCGGCCTGATGGGTGCAGGCATCGCGGTCTCGGCGTTGAATGCCGGCTATCGCGTAATCGGCATCGAGCAGAACGACGACGCCGCGGCAAAAGGATACGAGCGTATCGCCGGGCTTCTCGACAAGTCGGTCCAATCCGGCCGTCTCACCGATCATGCGCGCAGGGAGGCGCTGAGCCGGTTTGAAGCGGCCAGCGAAGCCGACAGGCTGGTGCAGGCCGATCTGGTCATCGAGGCAGTGTTCGACGATCTCGCGGTAAAAACCGAACTCTTCCGGAAGCTCGAACGTATCGTCCGCCCGGACGCCATCCTTGCGACCAACACCAGCTACCTCAACCCCGACGAGATCGCCTCGGCAACCGCCCGGCCCGAACGGATCGTCGGCCTGCATTTTTTCTCCCCGGCCAACGTCATGCGGCTAACCGAAGTGGTGGATTGCGCGGCGACGGCGCCCGATGTGCTCGCCTCGGCGATCGCCTTCGTCAGGAAGCTTGGCAAGCTGCCTGTCGTGTGCGGCGTTACCGAGGGTTTCATCGGCAACCGCATCTATTCGGCCTACCGCCGCGAGGCGGAGTTCATGGTGGAGGATGGCGCAGCACCCGATGAGGTGGATGCCGCGCTGGAGGCCTGGGGCTTCCCGATGGGGATCTTCGCGGTCAACGATATGGCTGGGCTGGAGATAGCCTGGGCGCGGCGCAAGCGACAGGCGGCGATGCGCGATCCGCAAGCACGTTATGTCGAAATCGCCGACCGGCTGTGCGAGGCCGGCCGCTTCGGCCGCAAGACCGGGCGCGGCTGGTACGATTATTCGGACGGCGAACGCCGGAGAGACCCGCAAGTAACGGCGCTGATCGAGGCCGTGCGAGCGGCCAAGGGCATCGTGCCGCGCCGCTTTTCGCCCGATGAGATCGTCACGCGCTTGCTGGCGGCAATGGCCGACGAGGGCAAGGCATTACTCGCCGAAGGCATCGCGGCGCGTGCCTCCGACATCGATCTGGTGATGATAAACGGCTATGGCTTCCCGGCCCACAAGGGCGGGCCGATGTTCCGCGCCGGAGAGGTTTAAGGACCAGCTACGACAGCCTTGCGATGACGGCGCGCAGTGCCTCGCCGAAACGCCTGACCTCGTCGACCGTGTTGTAATGGACCAGCGAGGCGCGGATGGCGCCGCTGTCCATCGACAGGTTGAGACGCTTCATCAGCCGGGGCGCATACATATGGCCGTCGCGGATGCCGATCTGCATGTCAGCCATTTCCTCGACGATCCGCTGCGGCGACAGCTTGCCGATGTTGAAGCAGAATGTCGGCACGCGTTCGTTGATGCGGGCTTCCTCGGCGACGCCGTAGATCGTGGCATTGCATCCCTTGAGCACGGCGAGCATCTCACGCGCCAGGAGCACTTCGTAATCGCGGATGGCGCCCATGCCGGCAACGATGTTGTCGCGCCGCGAGCGGTTGTTGGAGGGCGCCAGATTGCGGCCGATGAGTTCCAGGTACTGCACTGCGGCATCCATGCCTGAGACGTTCTCGTAGATGAAGGTGCCTGCCTCGACCTTGTAAGGCGGCTCGTCGGGGATGAAATCCTCGCGGAAGGTCGGCAGCCGCTTGAGCGTTTCGAAGCGGCCCCACAGAAAGCCCATATGCGGCGAGAAATTTTTGTAGCCGGAGCAGACGAGATAATCACAGTCCCAGGCCTGCACGTCGATCAGCCCGTGCGGTCCGTAATGCACGCAGTCAAGGAACACTTCGGCGCCGGCCGCATGCGCGATCGCGGCCACCGAAGCGACGTCGACGATCGAGCCGATCGAATGCGCGGTCACCGTGCAGGCGACGAGACGGGTGCGATCGGAAACCAGCGGCTTGAGGTCGTCGACATGCAGGTTGCCGTCCTCGCGCATGCGCCACCATTTGAACTTGGCTCCGGCGGGCTCCAGCGCCAGCCACGTGGCGATGTTGGCGTCGTGGTCCATATCGGTGATGACGATCTCGTCGCGCTCTGTGTCCTTGGCCAGCATCTGGCCGATGCCGAGGCTGACCAGGCGAATGAACGAGGTGGCGTTCATGCCGAAGCAGATTTCCGACGGACTGTAGGCGTTGATCAGCAAGGCCACGCTCGTCCGAGCATCCGCAACCGATTGGTCGACCGTGACCGAGCGCCCATAGCGACCACCACGCTGCACATTGTGCGAGACCAGGTGATTGGTCACCGCGTCGAGCACGCTCTGCGGGATCTGCGCGCCGGCGGCGTTGTCCATGAAGATGAAATCACCGGCGCGCTGCAAGGCCGGAAACATGGCGCGGATGGGGTCGACCGGAAAGCCGCCGGCGGCTTGGGAATTGCTCAACTGTATCTCCTGCGAATGGCTTGGGAAGCGGGACGGTTGATGAGGTCAGCGCGTCTTCTCGGTCTTGAAGCGGTCTTCGAGCAGGCTGACGAGGCGGACCATCGGCCAGAGGAAGATGAGATAGACCAAAGCGGCGCCGATCAGCGGCGAGGGATTGGCATAGAGCGACTGCGCGTTGGTCGCTTCCTTCAACAGTTCAGGCAGCGCAACGGTGGAAGCGAGCGACGTGTCCTTGAACATCGAGACGCAATTGCTGGTCATCGGCGGGATGACGACTCGGATCGCCTGCGGCAGCACCACCTTGCGCAAGGTCAAAAGGAAAGGCAGGCCGAGCGCCTGTGCTGCCTCGAATTGGCCTTTCGGAATGCTCTCAATGCCGGAGCGGAACACTTCTGCTGAATAGGCCGACATGATGATGGCGAACGCCGTCACGGCGGAGGCCCAGGACGACAGACGGATGCCGAGGAAGGGCAGCGCATAATAGATCAGGATCAGCACCACCAGCACCGGCAGGGCCCGGAAGATGTCGGTGTAGCCGACCGCCAGCCAGCGCAGCGGCTTCGGCGCATAGAGCCGCAACAGGCTGATCCCCAGGCCAATGGGAATGCCGATGCCGATACTCAAATGCCGAGCAGCAGCGTGTTCAGGAAGCCACGCAACAGCGCCGGCAGGCTGGACATGATCACGTCAGGATTGAAGAAGGTGTCGATCAGCGACATGGGAGCGTTCCCGAACCCCAGAGCAAAGGATGCTCAAGTTAAAACCAATCGACCTTGCCTCCGATGAGGCTATCCGTGCGGCAGCAGGCGCCGGAGCGTGAAATGAATCGTGCCGGCCTGGGAGCCGGCACGATTTAAGTGCATTGCCGGTCAGGCCTTGGGCAGCGGCATTTCCTTGACCGTCGAGGAATCGGCTGGCGCGTCGCTGCCGAACCACTTCTTGTGGATCGCGGCCAGCGTTCCGTCCTTCTTCATCGCGGTCAGCGCGTCGTTCAGCTTGCCGAGCAGCGGATGGTCCTTGCTCATCATCAGGCCGTACTGTTCGCCGGTCTTGATGCGCTGCTTGACCTTGAGGTCCTTCATCTTGGTGAAGGAGTATTCCATGCCCGGAATATCGCTGACGGCGGCGTCCACGCGGCCCGCGCTGAGGTCGAGCAGCAGGTTCTGCTGCGTGTCATAGCCCTTCACGTCGCTGTAGCCGTCAGCCTCCTGATGCGCCTTGACCCAGGTCTCGCCGGTCGAGCCTGAAAGCACGCCGACGATCTTGCCCTTGAGGTCGGCCTCTGTGTTAACAGCGCTATCGGTCTTCGTCGCAATGCCCATGTCGGAGTCATAATAGGGCTGGGTGAAGGACAGCGTTTTCAGTCGCTCCGGCGTGATGGTGATCGAGGAGATCGCGACATCGATGCGGTTGGAACTGACAGCCGCGAACAGCGCCTGGAAGCCGAGGTCGGCAATGTCGGTGGTCATGCCGGCACGCTTGGCCGCTTCGTTGACGATGTCGACTTCAAAGCCCTCGAACGTGCCGCTCTCGTTCTTGTATTCGAAGGGCGGATTGGTCGGGTAGGCGCCGACATTGAGCACATCGGCGGCAAAGGCGGTGGCCGGGCCGGCAGCGATGCCGATCGTGGCGGCGAGAAGAAGCAGGTTGCGACGAGTGAAGCTCATTTTGTGTTCCCTCTGGTTGTGATCGGGCGGGTTTGCTCCCGCACGGTTTGTTGCCGTCCCACCTCCCAGCGGGGCGTCAATTCATGGCGGCGACCATGCGCTCGAGCGCGGTCGCTATCTGGTCGCGTTCACGGCACACGCACATCCGCAGGAAGGCCGCTGCCGAATTTCCAAAGAGGTGGCCGGGAGCCAGCCCGACGCGCGCCGTCTCCAGTATCCTGGCGCAGGCCTGCCGGGCGTCGCTTTCGCCGTCCATGGCAAAGAAGGCATACATGCCTCCGCGCGGTTTCGTCGGCAGGATGATGCCGGGAATCTGGGCCAGCCTGTCATAGGCAAGGTCGAGGCCGGTTTTGATCCGCTGCCTGATCTCCTCGACCAGCGGCTCGCCTTGGCGGATGGCGGCGACAGCGCCTGCCTGGATCGGCGCGGCGGTGCCGCTGTTGATGTACTGCGTCATGGCGCCAAGCTGGTCGGCCACCCCCGACGGATGCGTCAGCCAGCCGATGCGCCAGCCGGTCATCGCCCACGCCTTCGAAAAACTGTTGACCGACAGCACCCGGTCGCCATCCTCGGCGATCTGCAGGATGGAAGGAGCAACATTGCCGTCGAAATAGAGCCGGCCATAGACCTCGTCGGAGATGATCCAGATGCCGGTGCGCCGGCTGAAGTCGAGCAGCGCCTGCATCTCCTCGCGCGACGCGGTCCAGCCGGTCGGGTTGGACGGCGTCGACAGGAAGATCGCGCGTGTGCGCGCATCGCAAGTGGCGAACAGCCGGTCGAGATCGAGATGCCAGTCGCCCTTGAAGTCGAGCGAAAACGGCCTTGGCTCGCCGCCGATCAGATGGATGGCGTTGTGGATGTTGGGCCATTGCGGCGCGACATAGACGACGTTGCTGCCGGTATCGACCAGCAGTTCCAGGGCCAGGTACAGCGCCTGCATGCCGCCGGGCGTGACCGTGGTGCGCGCAATCGGGATCGTCCGGCCGTGAATGCGCGTTTGGTATTCCGACAGCGCCTCGTTCAGTAGGGGGTGCCCACGCATGTTAGGGACGTAGAACGTCTGGCCTTCATCGAAGGCGGCCTTCGCCGCGTCGCGGATGAAAGCGGGCGTCACCATGTCGCCTTCGCCGTACCAGAGCGCGATCACGTCGCCCAGTTCTCGGGCGCGCACGGCAAGGTTGGCAATGTTTTCGGTGTGCAGGTCACGGATCTGGGCACGTACGCCGTCGAAAGCATAACGCGCGCTGGACGATGACTGGGGCAGTATGAACGACAAGGACTGAAACCCCTCCCACCCGGAGCACCGCGACGGACTGCCCGGCAAGCCCCACCGGCACGACAGTCGCCATCGAGTTTGGATGCTATCCAATGTGCTGCGCTTTTCAAGGAAAAAGTTTTAAGCTTAAAAAGTTTTTGCCCGATCCCGCCCGTCTACCGCAGCTCGGCGCGCGCAGCGGTGCAGTTGGCCGCAGCGCCGGCGCCAAGAAACATCGTATCGCTGGCCAGCACGAAGAAGCTCGCGCCGATAGCGGCCCACCGGCTGATCGTCTGTGGGCTGGCGCAAAATATGCCCGATGTCCTGCCATGCGCGACGGTCGCGCGGATGATCCTTGTGATCGCCTCATTGAGCTTGTCCACGCCTTTCGGCCCGATCGCATCGATCGACACGGAGAGATCGCCGGGGCCGACGAAGACCACATCGATGCCGTCGACGGCAGCGATCGCCTCGATATTGGCCAGCCCCTCCGATGTCTCGACCTGGACCGCGACGACCACCCTGTCATTGGCCGCGGCCAGATATTCGGGAATGCGATAGCCATAGCCAGCCGCGCGGCCAGGCCCGACGCCGCGCTCGCCCAGCGGCGGATAGCGCGAGGCTTTCACCGCCGCCTCGGCCTGAGCAGCGGTCGAGACGCGCGGCACGAGCACGCCTTGTGCGCCGCTGTCGAGCGCCGCCTGGATAGCTTCCGGCGCATGACCGGGAACACGCACCATGGCCGGCACGCGATGCACGTCGGCCGCGCGCACCATGGTTTCGATCGTGTCCCGCGCGATCTGAGCATGTTCCCAGTCGACGCAGAGGAAGTCGAGGCCGGCGAGCGCCATCACTTCGACGGCGACGGGATGGGGAATAGCGGCGAACGAGCCGACGAGATTGGTCTTGCCGATGCACTTCTGACGGAACGCGCTCATATCCATCCCCTTTTCCTCTCCAAATTCATATCCGCAATCGGCGGCGAGGCGAAGCTATTTCAGGCTTGAAATATTTTTGCGCGGGCCTAGCGTGTCGGTCTCCCGCCACGAGTTCCCATGATGATCAAAACGCATCCCCTGCACGGCTCGAACAAACTGAAGCTCGGCGTCTTTTCGACCAATGCCGATGGCGGTCTGGCCATCACCGATGTGCCGGAACGCTGGACGGCAAGCTGGCAGGACAATCTGACGGCGGCGCAGATCGCCGACCGCGCCGGGCTGGAATTTATGCTTCCGATCGCGCGCTGGCTTGGCTTTGGCGGCCGCAACAAGGTGCGCGAATGGTCGTTCGAGACCTTCACCTGGGCAGCAGCTCTGGCGGTGGCCACCGAGCAGATCGGCCTGTTCATGACCGTGCATGTGCCGCTGGTGCATCCGCTCTATGCCGCCAAGGCGCTGGCAACTGTCGACCATATCAGCCAGGGCCGCGCCGGCTTGAACATCGTCTGCGGCTGGAACCCGAAGGAATTCGGCATGTTCGGCACGCCTTTGGTCGAGAAGGGCTACGACCAGGCCGCCGAATGGATCGAAATCCTGGAAAAGCTCTACGCCTCGGACCAGCCTCTGGACTATGAAGGCACCTACTATCGCCTCAAGGAGGCGGTGAGCCGGCCGGCGAGCCTGCAGGTTCCACGCCCGGTGACCATGAACGCTGCTTTCGGTGGCCCGGGCCGGGATTTCGCCGCCGCCCGATGCGATTATCTGTTCACGACCTTTTCGGAAATGAGCGATGCCGGCAAGCATGTCGCCGACATCAGCGAGCGGGCCGACAAGGTTGGCCGCAACGTCGGCGTCTACACGGTGGCGCATGTCGTCTGCCGTCCAACCATGGAAGAGGCGCAGGCCTACTACACGCGCTATGCCGTCGATCTGGTCGACCACGATGCGGTCGATGCTCATATGGCAGGCAAGAAGGAGTTCTCGCAGTCGCATGACCCGCATGCCTATGACCGCTACCGGCAGCGTTTCGCCGGCGGCGCCGGCACCTACCCGCTGGTTGGAACGCCGGAGACGATTGCCGCCGAGATGGCGGCAATAGCCGGGCATGGCTACCAGGGCATCGCGCTGTCGTTCGTCAACTACACCCAGGAACTGCCCTATTTCTGCGACCACGTATTTCCGCTGCTGAAGCGGGCGGGGCTGCGCTGCTGATCAATCCGGGAATAACGAATTCGTTAATCCGGAATGACGGCGGTTGCCTGAATTTCGATCTTGGCGCGATCTTCCACCAGCGCCACCACCTGCATGGCGGCCATCGCTGGGAAATGCCGGCCGATCACCTCGCGATAGGCCTCGCCTATACCCTTGAGATTGCCGAGATATTCGGCCTTGTCGGTGAAATACCAAGTCATCGCGGTGATGTGCCGTGGCTCCGCGCCGGCTTCCGCCAGCACGGCGACGATGTTTTGCAGCGTCTGCCGCACCTGGCCGGCGAAATCGTCGGTCTCGAACTGGCACTGCCCGTTCCAGCCGACCTGTCCGCCCACGAAGACGAGCCTGCCGCGCGCAGCAATGCCGTTGGCGTAGCCGACCGGTTTCGCCCAGCCCTCCGGCTGCAGGATCTCGTGCATTTTCAAGCCTCCCCGGTATTCTTAAAGATCAATCTCAAATCAAATACATCGCCGTCAGGCCGCGCCCATCACCTGCCGTGCGATCACCACCTTCTGCACATCGGATGCGCCCTCGTAGATGCGTAGCGCGCGGATCTCGCGATAGAGGCTCTCGACGATATGGCCCTTGCGGACGCCGTCCCCCCCATGCAGCTGCACAGCCTTGTCGATCACCTCTTGCGCCTTGTCGGTGGCGAACAGCTTAGCCATCGCCGCCTCGCGGGTGACACGAGCCGCGCCCATGTCCTTGGTCCAGGCAGCGCGGTAGACCAGCAGCGCTGCGGCATCGATGTCCAGCGCCATGTCGGCGATATGGCCTTGCACCATCTGCAGCTCTGCCATCGGAGCGCCGAAAAGTTTGCGCTCGGCCACCCTGCTGATGCTTTCGTCCAGCGCCCGGCGGGCAAAGCCGAGTGCCGCCGCGCCGACCGTGGAGCGGAACACGTCAAGCACGGACATGGCGATGCGGAAGCCGTCTCCCGGTTTGCCGATCAGCGCCGAGGCCGGCACCCGGACCTGATCGAAGGAAAGCCGCGCCAGCGGATGCGGCGCGATCACTTCAAGGCGCTCGGCAATGCCAAGCCCCTTGGTATCAGCGGGTACGAGAAAGGCGGAAAGTCCCTTGGCACCCGGTGCCTCGGCGGTGCGGGCAAAGACGACGTAGAGATCGGCAATGCCGCCATTGGAAATCCAGGTCTTCTCGCCGCTGAGGATATAGAAGTCGCCATCGCGGCTCGCCATCATTTCGGTGTTGGCGACATCCGACCCGGAGCGTGGCTCCGAAAGCGCGAAGGCGGAAATCGTCTTGCCGGCCCTGGTCTTTGCCAGCCATTGCTGCTGGTCGGGCGTGCCGAACAGGCTGAGCGCGCCGGTGCCGAGCCCCTGCATGGCGAAGGCAAAGTCGGCCAACCCGTCATGGCGCGCCAGCGTCTCGCGGGTGATGCACAAGGTGCGGACATCGAGCGGTCCCGGATTGTCCGTATCGAGCGCCGTCGGCTTCAGCCAGCCGTCGCGGCCAAGTTTCGCCACCAGTTCGCGGCAGGCGGCATCGACGTCATGGTGATCGACGGGCAGGTTCCTGACGCACCATGCTTCCAGCCTTTCGGCCAGTTCGCGGTGGCGATCTTCAAAGAACGGCCAGCTGAGGAAGCTCCTGTCTGCCATCAATTCCCCTCGAACACCGGTTTTTCCTTGGCCACGAAGGCCTTGTAGGCGCGCTCGAAGTCACGCGTCTGCATGCAGATCGCCTGCGCCTGCGCTTCCGCTTCGATTGCCTGGTCGAGGCCCATCGACCATTCCTGGTTGAGCTGCGTCTTGGTGATGCCGTGCGCGAAGGTCGGGCCGGAGACGATGCGCGCCGCCATCTCGAGCGCGTCGGCCTCGAGCACTGCGGCATCGACCAGCCTGTTGTAGAAGCCCCAGCGCTCGCCTTCCGCCGCCGTCATCGTGCGGCCGGTGTAGAGCAATTCGGCGGCACGGCCCTGGCCGATGATGCGCGGCAGGATCGCGCACGCGCCCATATCGCAGCCGGCAAGCCCGACGCGGGTGAACAGGAAAGCGGTCTTGGCCTCCGGCGTGGCGATGCGGATGTCGGCGCTCATGGCGATGATGGCGCCGGCGCCGACCGCGACCCCGTCGACCGCCGCGATGATCGGCTTGCCGCAATTGAGCATCGCCTTGACGAAATCGCCGGTCATGCGGGTGAAGGCGAGCAATTCCTTCATGTCCATCTTGACCAAGGGGCCGATAATGTCGTGGACATCGCCGCCCGAGGAGAAATGGCCGCCATTGGGCAGGAACACCACGGCGTCGACGTCGTCGGCATAGACGAGATCGCGGAACGTGTCGCGCAGTTCCGCATAGCTGTCGAAGGTCAGCGGATTCTTGCGCTCCGGCCGGTCGAGCCGCACCTTGGCGATCCTGTCTTCGACTTCCCAAAGGAAGTGCTTCGGCTTGAGGCCGGCCATCGAACTCATTCGCGTCCCTCCCAGTTGCTGCGGAACGAGGTCAGCATGCCGGTCAGCCGGCGCGCATCCTCCTCGCTGACCTTGGCCAGCAATTCTCCGATCCAACCCTCATGCGCCGCGGCCATTGCGGCAAAAGATTTGGAACCCTCGTCGGTCAGTCGCACCATGGATGTGCGGCGATCGCCATTGCGGCGCGCGCGCGCGACCACCCCTTCCGAAACCAGCCGGTCGACAATGCCGGTGACATTGCCGTTGGATACCAGCAGGAAGCGCGACAGATCGCTCATCAGCATGCCTTCCGGCGCGCGGTAGAGGGCGGCCATGACGTCGAAACGCGGCAGTGTCGTATCGAATTCCTTCTTCAGGCGCTCGCGCAGCTCGGCCTCGATCGTGCGCGAGGCGCGCAGCAGCCTGATCCAGAGACGCAGCCGGTCCTTGCCGGGTCCCGACGGCGCGGGCAATGGGCCGGCTACCATGTTTCGCCTCCTGAGATCGAAATCGCTTGTCCGGTAATCGACGCAGCCGCATCGCCGCACAGCCAGAGCACCGTCGCGGCAACTTCCTGCGGCTGGATGAAACGGCCTTGCGGGTTGGTCGAGGCAAGGCTCGCCCGCGCCTGCTCGACTGAGCGGCCGGTCTTGTCGACGACGCGCTGAATGGAGTCCGCCAGCATGTCGGTCTCTACGAAGCCCGGGCAAACGGCGTTGACGGTCACGCCGGATTTCGCCGTCTCGGCCGCCAGTGCCCGCATCAGCCCGACCACGCCATGCTTGGCCGCCACATAGGGCGCGACATAGGCGTAGCCTTTCAGTCCTGCCGTCGACGCGACGAAGACGATCCGGCCTGTCTTGCGCGCGGCCATCCCGGCCAGCGCCGGCTTCACCGTCAGGAAGGCGCCGGTCAGATTGACGTCGAGCGTCCGCTGCCAGTCGGCAAGCGAGGTCCTGTGCGCCGGCGTGCTGCCGGCCATGCCGGCATTGGCGACGACGATGTCGAACGGGCCGCGCACGGCTTCCGCTTGCGCGTAGAGCGAAATGATCGCCGCCTCGTCAGTGACATCGGCTGACATGGCGTGGATGCGGTCGTTCTCGCCGGCCACCTTGGCAAGCTCGGCGTCGCGCCTCCCGCATATGGTAACCTCTATGCCCGCCTCGGCCAGCACGAGTGCGATGACCCGGCCGACCCCGGAGCCGCCGCCGGTGACCAAAGCATGCTTGCCGGGGATCGCCGAGGCCGTCGTCATACTTTCAACCCCGCCGCCGCATCGCGCTCGGCCAGCCGGTAGATCTGGTCGCGTCCGGGAAGATAGGGATCCGGCCATTTGACCCCACGGTCAGTGAGCGTCACCGCCGCATGCAGCGTCCAGTAGGGATCGGCGAGATGCGGCCGTGCCAGGGCCACCAGGTCGGCGCGGCCGGCCATCAGGATCGAATTGACATGGTCCGGCTCATAGATGTTGCCGACCGCCATCGTCGCCATGCCGACCTCGTTGCGGATGCGGTCCGAGAATGGTGTCTGGAACATGCGGCCATAGACAGGCTTGGCGGCAATCGAGGTCTGGCCTGCCGAGACGTCGCATATGTCGACGCCGGCTTCGTGCAGCATCCGCGCGATCTCCACCGCATCGGCCGGCGTCACACCTTCGATGCCGACCCAATCATTGGCCGAAATGCGCACCGAGATCGGCTTTCGCGTCGGCCAGGCAGCGCGCACCGCATGGAAGATTTCCAGGGGATAGCGCATGCGATTTTCCCGCGAACCGCCATACTCATCCGTGCGCTGGTTGGTGACCGGCGTGATGAAGGACGAAAGCAAATAGCCATGCGCGGCATGGATCTCCAGCATGTCGAAGCCGCAACGATCGGCCATTTCGGTGGACGCCACGAACTGGTCGCGCACCAAATCCATATCGGCGCGGTCCATGGCTTTCGGCACCTGGTTTTGCGGCGACCATGCAATCGCCGAGGCCGCCATGACCGGCCAATTGCCCGAGGCGAGCGGCACGTCGGTGCCTTCCCACCCGACACGGGTCGAGCCCTTGGCCCCGGAATGGCCAATCTGGGCGCAGATTTTCGCCTCGGTCTCGGTGTGGACGAAATCGACCAGCCGCTTCCACGCCACCTCATGTTCGGACGCATAGAAGCCGGGACAACCGGGCGTGATGCGTCCTTCCGGGCTGACGCAGGTCATCTCGATATAGACAAGCCCGGCGCCGCCCTTGGCACGCTCGGCATAGTGGGCGAAATGCCAGTCGGTCGGGCAGCCATCGACTGCCTTGTACTGCGCCATCGGCGAAACGACGATGCGGTTGTTGAGCTGCATGTCGCGCAGTTTGAACGGCGCGAACATCGGTGCCCGGCGCTGCCTGTTGCCGCCTGCCCCTGCCTGGCGCTGGAACCATTCCTCGGCGCTTTCAAGCCATTTGGCATCGCGCAGCCGCAAATTCTCGTGGCTGATGCGTTGCGAGCGGGTCAGCAGCGAATAATTGAACTGCACCGGATCGAGGCCGAGATAGCGCTCGACCTCCTCGAACCACTCCAGCGAATTGCGCGCCGCCGACTGCAGCTTCAGCACCTCGGTGCGGCGCGCATCCTCATACTTGCGGAAGGCGGCGTCGAGGTCCGGTTCGGTTTTGACATATTCGGCCAGCGCCACCGCGCTTTCCAATGCGAGCTTGGTCCCGGAGCCGATCGAGAAATGTGCCGAGGCCGCCGCGTCGCCCATCAGAGCCAGGTTCTTGTAGGACCAGCGTTCGCACAGCACGCGCGGGAAATTGATCCAGGCCGAACCTCTGATGTGATTGGCATTGGTCATCAGCGCGTGGGCGCCGAGATGTTTCTCAAAGATGCGCTCGCAGACGGCGATGGATTCCTGCTGCGACATGGCGCCGAAGCCGAAGGCAGCCCAGGTCTGTTCGCTGCACTCGACAATGAAGGTCGCTGTCTCGCTGTCGAATTGATAGGCGTGCGCCCACACCCAGCCATGCTCGGTCTTCTCGAAGATGAAGGTGAAGGCGTCGTCGAATTTCTGGTTGGTGCCGAGCCAGACGAATTTGCATTTGCGGGTGTCGATGTCGGGCTTGAAGACTTCGACAAAGGTGTTGCGCGCCCTTGAGTTCAGCCCATCGGCGGCGACGACCAGATCATGCGTCTCCATATAGGGCTGAGGGTCGGCGATATCGCTCTCGAACATCAGCCTCACGCCAAGTTCGCGCGCGCGTCGCTGCAGCAGGACCAGAAGCCGCTTGCGGCCGATGCCACAGAAACCGTGGCCCGACGAGACCGTGCGCACGCCGTCATGGATGACGGCGATGTCGTCCCAATAGGCGAAATGCTTCTTGATCCAGACAGCGCTGACCGGGTCATTTTTGGCAAGGTTGTCGAGTGTTTCGGCCGACAGCACGACGCCCCAGCCGAACGTATCGTCGGCGCGGTTGCGCTCGAACACCGTGACCTCGTGGGCGGCGTCCCGCAGCTTCATTGAAATGGCAAAGTAGAGGCCGGCTGGTCCGCCACCGAGAACCGCAACCTTCATCCGTGCGATCTCCTCTTCGCTTGCTGCTTCTCAAGTATCGCGCCGGAGATAAAATATTTCAAGCTTAAAGTTTCATGTTGGAACGATTGCAGGACACGGGTGGCGCGCCTGCAGGTTGGCCCCACAAGCGCGCTCTGGAAATCACTTCTCCGGGTTCTTCGGGCTCCACAGCACAGTCTCGGCACCCTTCTCATAGGCCATCCCATCGGGATAGCTGATCGCCTCCAGTTGCAATCCCCATGGCGCCTGGAAATAGAGGATGGTCTGGCCGGCCGCCGGACCTTCCTTGACCGGCAGCGGCCCCATCCGCGTCTTCACCCCCTTGCCATCGAGATAGGCTTTCGCCGCGGCGACATCATCGACATACAAGGCAATGTGGAAGCCGCCGATATCGCTGTTCTTCGGCGTCAAATCCTTCTGGTCGGGCGCGGTGTATTTGAACAGCTCTATGTTCGATCCATAGCCGCAACGCACCATGGTGACCTGCTCGATGACAGCCTTCGGATCGACGCCCAGAAGGTCCTGCATGAAGGTGCCCTTGTCGTCGGCGAACGGGCCGAACGACATCGCCTTCTTGCAGCCGACGACTTCGGTGAAGAAGTCGACTGCCTGCTTCATGTCGGGCACCGTGATGCCGGTGTGGTCGTGGCCGCGCATGCCGGGGATCGAATCGGCCGAGGCCGCTCCCACCGAGCCGAACAGGATCGCGGCAAGCATCGTGCCGCGGATTGCATGGTTCATGTTACCCTCCGTTCGCGGGCTGATTTTGCCCTCATGCACGTCCGAAGCCCGCTGTTCGGCGTGGTGGGTGAACAGTCCTATGCCGGCGCTTTCGTTGCTGGCCGCAACCAGTCCGCGTCGATCTCAGGCAGTGGGATGGCGGCAAGCAGGTCGCGCGTGTAGGTCTCCCTGGGATTGTCGAACAGCGCATCGGTGGCGCTCGCCTCGACGATCCTGCCCTCGCGCATGACGATCACTTGTTGGCACAGCCGCCGGATGACCGACAGGTCGTGGCTGATGAAGGCGACCGTCAGCCCCATCTCCGCGGCCAGTCTCTCCAAAAGGGTGAGGATCTGCGCCTGCGTCGATACGTCGAGGCCGGAGACGATCTCGTCGGCCAGCACGAATTTCGGCGAAAGCGCCAACGCGCGCGCAATTCCGACGCGCTGGCGCTGCCCGCCCGACAGTTCATGACGATAGCGACTAGCGAAGCTTTGCGGCAGGCCGACGCGATGCAATGCCTCGGCGACGCGTTCCTTGAGCCTGTCGCCAAGCCCATTCTGCTTGAGCGGCGCGGCAATGATGCCGGCGATGGTGCGACGCGGGTTGAGCGACGACATCGGGTCCTGGAAGATCATCTGCAGGTCGCGGCGCAGAGGTCGCAGCTCCGCATCCGGCAGATGGGCGATATCGCGGCCCTCGAAATGGATGCTGCCGACGCTCGGCTCCAGAAGTCTGACAAGCGTGCGGCCGAGCGTCGATTTTCCGGACCCGGATTCACCGACGATGCCGGTCACCAAGCCCCTCGGCAAATCGAAATCCAGGCCTCTCAAAATCTCGGCCAGCGGCGCGCGGCCGATCAGCGGCTTGCGGGTCATGTCGGGCAGCGCCACCTTCAGCCCGCGCACGGAAAACAGCGGCTCAACCATGCGGCCCTCTCCACGCCTGGTCGGAGGCGGCGATCTCCGCAGCGAGTCCTGCCAGCACCGTCTCATCCACCGGCTTCAGCGAGGCAAAGGGATCCGTGTAGCGCGGCGTAGCGGCCATCAATGCCCGCGTATAGGGATGCTCAGGCGCGGCGAAGAGAGCGGCTGTGTCAGCCTCTTCCACCACCTTGCCGGCGTAGAGCACAGACACTTGCTGGCTGATCTTTGCAACGACGCCGAGATCGTGGGTGACGAACAGGATCGCGGTGCCATGCTCGCTTTGCAACTCGGCGATCAGGCGCAGGATCTGCTTTTGCACGGTCACGTCGAGCGCGGTTGTCGGCTCGTCGGCCACGATCAGCCGTGGCTCGGCGGCGAAGGCGGCGGCGATCAGCACACGCTGGCGCATGCCGCCGGACAGCTCGTGCGGATAGCATTTCAGCACCCGGTCGGGATCGCGGATCTGCACCTCATCCAACAATTGCCGGATACGCTTGTCCGCCTTGTCACCGTTCCAGCCGAGAATGCGCACCAGCCGGTCAGTCATCTGCGGACCGATGCGGCGCGACGGGTTGAGCGCAGTCAACGGATCTTGCGGGATCAGCGCCGTGCGAGCGCCGATCAGCGTGCGCCTTGCCTTGGGCTGCAGCCTGCCGAGGTCTTCGCCTTCGAGCTGCATGGCGCCTTCGACGATGCGCACGCTTGACGGCAGCACACCGAGCACCGCCTTGCCGATCATCGTCTTGCCGGCGCCGCTCTCGCCAACAAGAGCACGCACCTCACCCGGCTGCACGGAGAGCGACACCGACCGCAGCACGCGCTGGCCGTTCGGCAGCACGGCGCTCAGATTGGCAATATCCAGGCAAGCGCTCATCGCAGCACCGGATCGAAGCGTGTCTTCAGCGCCTCACCGAACTGGCTGAACGACAGCACGGTGAGGATCAGCGTGACAAGCGGAAACACCAGCACCCACCAGGCCTGATGGATCGACAGCCGGCCCTCGGCGATGATGCCGCCCCAGGTCGGATCGTCGGTCGAGATCGACAGATTGACGAAGGACAGGATGGCCTCGACGATGACGGCGATGCCCATCTCCAGCGACAGCAGTGCCACGATCGACGGCACCACATTGGGCAGCACCTCGCGCAGCATGATGCCGATGCGGCCATAGCCGGCGATGCGGGCGTTCTCGACATAGTCCATGCGCGACTGGCCCATCGCTTCGGCGCGGATCACCCGGCAAAAGCGCGTCCAGTCGATTATGACGATGGCGAGGATGACGGAACTGAGGCCGGTGCCGAGCACCGCGACCAGCAGGATGGCGAACAGCACCGGCGGGAATGCCATCCAGACGTCGACGATGCGTGAAATGATGCGGTCGGCCCAGCCGCCGAAATAGCCGGCGACCAGTCCGAGCGTCGAGCCGACAAGGCAGGCGGCGATCGCCGCCGCGAAAGCGACGATGAAGGCGATACGGCCGCCGAAGATCAGCCGCGAGAGGAGATCGCGGCCGAGGCTGTCGGTGCCCAGCCAATAGCCGGATTCCGCACCACTCATCCAGAATGGCGGCAGCCGCTCCAGCATCAGATCCTGCGCCAGCGGGTCCTGCGGCGCCACCAGCGGCGCGAACATCGCCGCAAGAAGTACCAGCAGCAGCCAGCCGCCGGCCAGCCACAGCCTCGGGCCCAGTCCGCGCCGGGCGATGCGTGCCTCATCCATGGCGCAGCCTCGGATTGAGCAGCGCGTACATCATGTCGACGCCTAGATTGATCAGCACGAACAGCAGCGCGAACACCAGCACGATGCCTTGGATCAGCGGCAGGTCGCGGTTGATGACGGCATCGATCGCCATGTTGCCGAGCCCTTCGTAGGAAAACAGCCGCTCGACGATGACCGTGCCGCCGACAAGGAAGGTGAACTGGACGCCGACGAGAGTCAGTGTCGGCAAGGCAGCGTTCTTCAGCGCCTCGCGCAGGATAACCTGCGTTTCCGAAAACCCCTTCACCCGCGCCAGCACGACATAGTCGAGGTCAAGCACTTCCTTCAGCGACTGTTTCAGCAACTGCGCGATGATTGCCGCCAGCGGCAATGCCAAGGCTACTGCCGGCATCAGCATGTGTTTCAGCAGATCCCAGGTCAGGTCGAAGCGCAGCCGAAGCAAGCTCTCGAAGAAATAGAACTGGGTGACGAAGGGCAGATCGAGCTGCGGCGACACGCGGCCGGAGATATCGAAGATCGGCACCAGCACGCCAAACAAAAGGATCAGCACGAGGCCCCACAGGAAATCGGGAATGGAAAGGGCGGCGCCGCTGGCGATATCGATGCCGGCTTCGACCGCCGTGCCGCGCTCGCGGGCTCCGAGGATCGCCGTCGTGCCGCCGAGCCCAACCGCCATGACGAGCGCGATGATGGCAAGTTCCAGCGTTGCCGGCAAACGATTGAAGACAAGGCTGAGCACATCTTGCCTGAGCGAAATCGAGGTGCCGAAATCGCCCCTGACGACGCCGGACAGCCAGATGAAGAATTGCTGCACGATGGTCTTGTCGAGCCCGTAGAGTGCACGCAGCCGGTCGATGTCGGCATCTGTCGCACCGGGGGGCAGCATCATGGCGATCGGGTCACCAGGCGCGACGCGGATCACGACGAAGACGACGACAGCCACGCCGAACAGCGTGATCAGCATCGTCAGCAGACGGATCAGGAATCGTTGCAGGAGCATTCTGGTGTTGGCCCAGTGCGTTTCTGACGAAGAGCCCCCTCATTCGTCCGCTTCGCGGCCACCTTCTCCCCGAGGGGAGAAGAGGTCACGGACGGCTGAGCTGGTCTCTTCTCCCCAGGGGGGAGAAGGTGGCCCGAAGGGGGCCGGATGAGGGGGCCGCTCAGCGAAGAGTGGCGCCCACAAGCCAATATCAGGCCGGGGTCATCAGCGCCGGCAGCAGCGCGCCGGACACATGCTGCACCACGTTGACGCCCCTGGCATGCACGATAGGTTGCGCATACTGAATCAGCGGCAGCACATAGGCCTGCTCGGCGATATACTTGTCGACAGCCTTCCAGCCGGCGATGCGCTTGGCCTCGTCCTTCTCGCCCCAGAGCGGATTGATCATGTCGATCAGGTCCTGGCTGTCCCACACCGAGTGCGGGCTCGGCCCATACATGGCAAAACCCGTCGACGTCGTCGGGTCGCCGATGGCGTTGCCCCAATTGTAGAAGGCGGCCGGCGCCAGCTTGTCGGCGGCGCGCAGTTCATAGTGCTTGGCGATCTCGTAGACCTCGATCGTCGCCTCGATGCCGACCTTGCGCCACATGCCGACGATCGCCTGGATCATCTCATAATCCTTGGGCTTGAAGCCCTTGGTCGTCTGGATGGTGAACTTGACCGGTTTTTCCGGCGAATAGCCGGAAGCCGCGAGCAGCTCCTTGGCCTTTTCCGGATTGTGCTCGACCTTGATCGAGGCGTCGAAGGCCGTGTACTCCGGGGTCTCCAGCGTAGCGATCGGTTGGCCATAGCCGCGCAGCAGCCGCTTGACCAGAAGCTCCTTGTCCACAGCCATGACGGCGGCCTGGCGGACGTTCTTGTCCAGCATCGCTTCGATGTCGTTGAAGAAGATCATGCCGATGTCGGAAACGGGCTTGCACGAGCCGGCAAGCCCGTCCTTGGCGATCAGCCGGTCATACTCTTCATAGGGGACCTCCAGCGTCACCTGCGAGGAACCGGATTCGATTTCGGCAACGCGGCTCGCCGCATCAGTGACGAACTTGATCGTCACATTCTCGAAGGCCGGCTTGTCGCCCCAATAGTGCGGGTTGGCCTTCAGTCGGAGGAAAGCATTTCGCTCGAATTTTTCCACCATGTAAGGGCCGGTGCCGATCGGCGCCTTCTCGAAACCTTCGGCGCCGACCTTCTCATAATAGGCCTTCGGCAGGATGTAGCCGGTCAGGAACGACATCCATTTAAAGTAGACCGGATCGAACTGCACGACGTCGCCGGTGATCTTGTTGCCGTCGATCTTGAAATTGTTGACGTTCTTCCAGACGAACTGGATCGGATTGCCGGTCTTTTCGTCGCCCGCCCGCTGCAGCGACCAGACCACGTCCTCGGGCGTGAAGGGCGAGCCGTCATGCCAGGTCACGCCTTCGCGCACCGTCATCGTCACCTTGGTGCGATCCTCGTTCCAGCCCCATTCGGTGAGCAGGCCAGGCACAAAGGACAGGTCCGGCTTTTGCGGAATGAACTGGTCGAACACTGACTGGTAGAGGCCCTGGATCGTCGGGTTGACGGCCGAGGGTCCGGTGGTCGGATCCCAGGACGGCAGGTTGACGTTATAGGCGATGGTCAGTTCGCCCGCTGCCTTGGCGATCTGCGGCAGGCCGATTGCGGCCGCACCAAGTGCCGCGGCACTGTATCCCAGCAATTCGCGTCTGTTGATTGTCATGGTCGTTCCCCTTGTTGTTTGTTGTCTTTGCGCGGCACTACCAGTTCATAGCTTCAGGCTTCGTGGGGCAGCAGCGCCTTGCCTCTCGTCGCCTTCATGAAATCTTGCGAGCTACCTCCCGCCAAGCTGTTGCGCGAGCATGAAGCCGGAGGCCGCGCCGGTGCCGGCGCCGGGCCATGTCGCGGCGCCTATGAGATGCAGATTGCCGACCGGCGTGTTCCAGCCGGCATAACCGCGCGCCGGGCGGAACAGGAAATTCTGTGCCAGATGGTGGCTGCCGCAGACCTGGTCGCCGCCGACGAGATTGGGGTTCTCACGCTCGAGGTCGATTGGCGAGAACACTGCACGGCCGAGGATTTTCGGGCGCAGTCCGGGTGCGTATATCTCGATGATGTCGAGCACGCGCTCGGCGTAGGCATCCTTGACCTGATCCCAATGCGCGTGAGCGATCCTGCCTGCCGCATCGCCCAGGATTTCGGCAGGCAGCATGCGCACTTGCACCCACAGCACATGCTTGCCCTGCGGCGCGCGCGACGGATCGATCGCGGTCGGCTGGCCGACGACCAGCACCGGTTCGTCCGGCAGCATGCCCGCCATCGCCTGCTGATAGGTGCGCGACATCGCGTCGAGCGACGGCGACAGATGCACATAAGCGAACTGCCGAAGCTCCGCGCCGGCGCGCCAATCGGGCAGGTCGTCGAGCGCCAGATGGATCATCATCGTGCCCGGCGCGTGCCGAAATTTCTGCATCGCCGTGTCGAAGCCGGCGTCGCCGGAACCGTTGGGTAGCAACCTGCCGCTCAACGCCTTGGGCGCGACGCCGGCAATCACTGCCTTGGTGGCCGTATGTGTCTCACCTGAAGCGAGTCGCACGCCCGATGCCTTGCCGGCAACGGTGATCTCGGCAACTTCCGCCCCGGTGACGATCGTGCCGCCGGCCGACGCCACCATGCCCGACAACGCGCGGATGATGGTGTCGGCGCCACCCTTGCCCAGCACCATGCCGAAGCTCTGGTTGGCCATCGATTCAAGATAGGGGAATACGGCGCCGCCGGCGATGTCGGGGGCGAAGTCGAGATGCATGCCCCAGGTGGCAAGCGTTGCCCGCACATGCGCGGACTCGAAATTTTCCTCCAGCCAGGCGCGAGGCGATGACAACAGCAGCCGTCCCGTATCGAGCGCGCCGGACATGCCTTTCTTGCGCCACAGGTTCCAGGCGGTGCCGGCAAGCGCACGCGCACTCATCGGCGATCCCAGCAGCCGGAACAGGTGCTCGGCTTCACCCGGAAAGGCGGCGACCAGTCTACGCCAGGTCGCGGCATCGGCGGCGGAGAAAGCGGCCATGCGGCCGGTGGTTTTTTCCAGATCGTTGCTGACGCCGAACCAGCGTCCGTCCGGGAAGGCGCTGGCAAAACAGTCGGCGACCGGCGCGAACTCAAGACCCTGTGCTTTCAATTCATTTGCATATTTCCGGTGGAAGGCGGAGCCGGCGAACAGGCTCAGATTCATTGCACCGAAATCGTGCCGGAAGCCGGGAAGCGTGTATTCGTGGGTCTGGACGGCGCCACCGATTGCTGCGCTGCGCTCGAAAATCCCGGTTTTCCAGCCTTTGAGCGCGAGATGCGCGGCGCATGCCAGACTGTTGTGGCCCGCCCCGACGAATATGGCGTCAAACTCGCTCACGCCCCGTTCCCATTTCCTTTATGCTTAAAGATAATTGCAGATGCATATGTTTTCGTCTAGTAGGATATTAAGGGCCGAACGAGCCTTGATCTTCACCATAAAGAGGGAACTTCAGACCATGGACACGCAAAAACTCCTCGGCGAAGTCGCCGGCCAGCTGCTTTCAGGCGCCATCAGGGTGGTCGACCTCTCTGCGCAACTCGGACCCGACACGCCTCTTATCAAGCTGCCGCCGGAGCTTGCCGTCGACACGCCAAAGGTCGAGATCCATAACATCTCCCGTTATGACAAGAACGGCCCGTGGTGGGCATGGAACTGGCTGAAGCTTGGGGAGCATTCGGGCACGCATTTCGATGCGCCGCAGCATTGGATCAGCGGCAAGGATTATCCGGACGGCGCCACCGACACCATTCCGGCGCAGAACTTCGTCGGCCCGGTCAATGTCATCGACTGCTCGAAGGAAGCCGCCGCCGATCACGATTTCCTGCTCACCGTCGACCACATCAAGGCGTGGGAGGCCAAGCATGGCGCCATCAGCCCTGGCGAGTGGGTGGTGATGCGCACCGACTGGTACAAGCGCAATGGTTCGGAGGCTGAGTTCCTCAACGCCAATGAGACCGGCCCGCATACGCCAGGTCCGACGGCCGAAGCCATCCAGTATCTGATCAGCAAGGACATCAAGGGCTGGGGCTCGGAGACGATCGGCACCGATGCCGGCAAGGCCGGCGGCATGGAGCCGCCATTCCCGGCGCACACGCTGATGCACAAGGCCAACCGCTATGGCCTTGCCAGCCTCTGCAACCTCGACCAGTTGCCGCCAAAAGGCGCCATCCTGATCGCCGCACCGCTCAAGATCGAACATGGCACCGGCAGCCCGATCCGCGCGCTGGCGCTGGTGTCGAAAGGCTGAGAAAGCACGCTGAGGTGAGCCAGCCGGATCACATCATCGTTGGCAGCGGCATCAACGCGCTGGTCTGCGCGGCGATGCTTGGCGGCAAGGGCGCGAAGGTGCTCGTCCTCGAGCGCAACGACCGCATCGGCGGCTGCATGCGTACCGAGGAGATCACCGCTCCCGGCTTTATCCATGACGTGATGGCAACCACCTTCGTGCTGTTCATCACCTCGCCGGCTTTTGCGGCGTTGGGCGGCGATCTCGCCAGGCACGGGCTGGAATTCTGCCACACCGGCACGCCAACTGGCGTGCTGCGGCCGGACGGCAGTCATGCAGTGCTCACCACCAACCGCGCCGCCAATGTCGCGGCAATCAATGCGATTGCCGCCGACGATGGCGACCGGCATGCGGACGATGTCAGCGGCATCGAGCGCAATGCCGGCCTGTTGTTCGGCCTGCTCGGCGGCAGCCTGTGGTCCTATCCGACGGCGAAACTGCTGGCCGGCGATGCCTGGCGGCGCAGCCCACGCGGCCTTGCCGCCTTTCTCGGCGAAGCACTGGTGCCGGCGCGCAGCTGGCTGGAAAGCACCTATCGGTCCGAGACAATCCGCGCGCTGTGGGCGCCCTGGGTGCTGCACGCCGGGCTCGGACCGGAAGACGCCTTCTCAGGGCAGATCGCCAAGGTCATTGCCTTCGCGCTGGAAGCGGCCGGGGCGCCGATCGTCAAGGGTGGAGCGAAGACCCTGCTCACCGCCTTCGAAGCTCTGATAAGGGAACGTGGTGGCGACATCCGTACCGTCGCCGATGTCGCCTCGATCGTCCAGAGCGGTGGCCGCGCGACCGGCGTACGGCTCGCCTCGCGCGAAACGATTACAGCAAACAAGAGCGTCATCTGCTCGGTCACGCCGACGCAGCTTTACGGCCGGCTGCTCGGCGCGGATGCTCCCAAAGCCGAGGTCGAGGCGACACAGAAATATCGCTACGGCAAAGGCAATTTCCAGATCCACTATGCGCTGGCCAAGCCGCCGGCATGGCGCGGCGAAGGCCTCGACAAGGTGGCGCTGCTGCACCTGACGCCGGGGCTCGATGGCGTCTCGAAAGCCTGCAACGAGGCGGCGCGCGGGATGCTGCCGGAAGTGCCGACCATCTGCGTCGGCCAGCCGCATGCGCTCGATCCATCGCGCTGCCCGGAAGGCAAGGCGATCCTGTGGCTGCAACTGCCCGAGGCGCCCCGGCACATCAAGGGTGACGCCGCCGGCAAGCTGCAGACGCCGGCTGACGGACAATGGACCGAGGCGCTACGTGAAGCCTACGCCGACCGCGTCGAAACCATTCTCGCCAGCCACATCGATGGCTTCAAGGGCAGCGTGATTGCGCGCCGCGCCTATTCGCCGGCCGATCTGGAAGCGATGAACATCAATCTGGTCGGCGGTGATCCTTATGGCGGGTCCTCGACCCTCGACCAGTCGTTCCTGTGGCGCCCATTCAAGACCAGCCGCAACCACCAGACCGGCATCAAAAACCTCTATCACATCGGCGCGTCCACCCATCCGGGCGCGGGCCTCGGCGGCGGTTCCGGTTTTCTGCTGGCGGGGAGGCTTTGATGGAGCAGAAGGTTCCGGAAAAGCGCCAGCGCATTTCGACGCTTGGCCAGATCGGCCTGCAGCAATTCGCGCCCTATCTGATGAACCGCATCATGGGGCGCTACAACGCCACCTTGCGCGACGATTTCCGCAAGCAGGGCCTGACCATTCCGCAGGTCCGCACGCTCGCCGTGCTGTCGGTCACCGACGGTGTCACCGTCAACGACCTCTCGGTCTACACCGTCATCGAGCAGTCGACCTTGAGCCGCACGCTCGACACGCTGGAAGGGCAAGGCTTCGTGCGGCGCGAGCAAGGCGTCACAGACAGCCGCATCCGCCATGTCTTCCTGACCGATGACGGCCGCGCCGAGTTCGCGCGCGCCTGGCCGGCAATGCATGACGCGTTCGAGGCGATGTTCGACGATGTCGACGACGCCGAATACGCGGCGCTGATCGCCACATTGCAGAAGATGCTGAAGAACATTCGCAAGCACGACATCTAGACGTTAGGCGCCGGCCGCACCGCCGGCAACGGAAGGTTGGAAAAATGGCCGAACGCTCTTTTGCCAAGGAAGTCGAAAAACTCAGGCTCGGCGCCGGCGAGGAATTTGCGGGCGAAGGCATTCTCGCCATCACCAAGGCGCTGCTGCAATGCGGCGTCGGCTATGTCGGCGGATACCAGGGCGCGCCGATCAGCCATCTGATGGACGTGCTGGCCGACGCACAGGAGATTCTGGGCGAACTCGGGGTGCATTTCGAGGCGAGCGCCTCGGAAGCCACCGCCACCGCCATGCTGGCGGCCTCGGTGCATTACCCCATTCGCGGTGCGGCGACCTTCAAGTCGACCGTCGGCACCAATGTCGCGTCCGACGCACTGGCCAACCTCGCCTCCGGCGGCGTCACCGGCGGCGCGCTGATCATCGTCGGCGAGGATTATGGCGAGGGTTCCTCGATCATGCAGGAGCGCAGCCATGCCTTCGCCATGAAAAGCCAGGTCTGGCTGCTCGACCCGCGCCCGAACCTGCCTTCGATCGTCAAGGCGGTGGAGGATGGTTTCGAGCTGTCCGAAGCGTCCAATACGCCGGTGATGCTGCAGGTGCGCATCCGCTGCTGCCACGTCCACGGGCACTTCATAGCCAAGGACAACAAGCGCCCGCCGATGACGGTGGCCGATGCGCTCGACGCGCCGCGCCGCGACACCGGCCGCATCGTGCTGCCGCCCGCCTCCTTCCTGCACGAGAAGGAGAAGGTGCAAAAACGCTGGCCGGCGGCGGTCGATTTCATCGCGAGGAACAAGATCAACGAGTTCTTCGGTTCGGACCATGGCTCGGTCGGCATCGTCATGCAGGGCGGCATGTACAATTCGGTCATCCGCGCCTTGCAGCGGCTCGGCCTTGCCGACACCTATGGCGAGACGGATGTGCCGCTCTACGTTCTCAACGCCGTCTATCCGCTGATTGACGACGAGTTCCTCACCTTCTGCGAAGGCAAGCAGGCGGTGCTCGTGGTCGAGGAGGGCCAGCCCAACTACATCGAGCAAGCCTTTGCCGCCATGCTGCACAAGGCCGGGCGCGGTACCAGGCTGGTCGGCAAGGAGTATCTGCCGATGGCCGGCGAATATACCGGCCAGGTCATGCTCGACGGCATTGGCGCCTTCCTGCGCGCCGAATCCCCGCATCTCTTGCCGGGCGAGGTGCGCGCGCCCAACAAGGTCGGCGACGGCGTCGACACCGCCGACCTGATAAACGTCGTGCCGGGCCGTCCGCCGGGCTTCTGCATCGGTTGCCCGGAGCGGCCGATCTTTGCCGCGACAAAGCTGGTCGAGCAGGAACTCGGGAACCATCACATCGCATCCGACATCGGCTGCCATTTGTTCTCGATCATGCCGCCTTTCGAGCTCGGCGCCACCACCATGGGCTACGGGCTGGGGCCGGCATCGGCATCGGCGTTAAATTCGCCCGACGCCAAACGGCGGTCGATCTCTTTCGTCGGCGATGGCGGCTTCTGGCACAATGGCCTGACCTCCTCGATCGGCAACGCGGTCTTCAACAAGAACGACGGCGTCATCGTCATCGTCGACAATTTTTACTCCGCCGCCACCGGTGGGCAGGACATCCTGTCGTCGCGCGCGGGCAACAAGACCAAGTCGACCAAGCATCCGATCACCGAAGCGGTGAAGGGCATGGGCGTCAAATGGCTGCGCCACATCGACCGCACCTACGATGTCGGCAAGATGCAGGACACGCTGCGCGAGGCGCTGACGACGGAGGAAAAGGGACCAAAGGTCATCGTCGCCTCTTCCGAATGCATGCTCAACCGCCAGCGTCGCGAAAAGCCGCTGGTCGACAAGGCGATCAAGGGAGGGACCCGTGTCGTCAAGCCGAAATTCGGGGTCGACGAGGACATCTGCACCGGCGACCACGCCTGCATGCGGCTGTCCGGCTGCCCGTCGCTGTCGGTGAAATCGCTCGACGATCCGTTGCGTGACGATCCGGTGGCATCGATCGACCAGAGCTGCGTCGGCTGCGGCAATTGCGGCGAGGTGGCGGACGCCGCCGTGCTGTGCCCATCCTTCTACCGCGCCGATGTCGTGCACAATCCGGGCCGCTGGGACCGTTTCCTGGAAAGCGCTCGCCGCGCCGTGATCGGCCTGATGCAGCGCCGCCGCGAGAGCCGCAGGTTGACGTTCGCCGATGCTTGACCAGGCTTCGCCCTTGCGTCCGAAATCCGGTGCCGCCGATACCGAGCCGGTGATCAAACTCGCTTTGCTCGCGGTCGGTGGCCAGGGCGGCGGTGTGCTCGCCGACTGGATCACCGATGTCGCCGAGCGCAATGGTTACGTCGCGCAATCGACCTCCGTCGCCGGCGTCGCCCAGCGCACCGGCGCTACGATCTATTACGTCGAGATGGCCCGCGACACCGGCCGGCTGCCGGTCTTTGCCCTGTCGCCTTCGCAGGGCGACGTCGACATACTGATCGCCGCCGAGCTGATGGAAGCCGGCCGCGCCATCATCAGGGGCTTCGTCACGCCCGATCGCACCACGCTCATTGCTTCTTCGCATCGCATTGCCGCGGTGTCGGAAAAGATCGAGCCGGGTGACGGCCGGGCCTCGTCTTCGAAGGTACACGCGACGGCGGAAGCTGCATCGAAACGCTTCATCGCCTTCGACATGGAAAAGATCGCCGCCGATAATGGCTCGATGATTTCCGCCAGCCTCCTTGGCGCGCTGGCAGGCTCCGACGCATTGCCGTTCAGGCGTGAAAGCTATGAGCAAGCGATCGGCGCCGGCGGCCGGGGCGCGAAAGCCAGCCTCGCTGCCTTCGCCGTTGCCTACGACCGCGCGCGCGGTACGACCGTCCCCGCGCCAGAGCCGGCAGAACCGGCCACGGTCGACCCCGCTCCGGGTGCAGGGCGCGTGAGCGGTCCGCAGAACCTGCTGCAGGGTTGGCAGGCACTGGCTGCCCGCATCGACCTGATGCCCGCGGCGGTGCGCGACATGGCGCTCCGGGCGCTGAGAAAGGTCGTCGACTATCAGGACATCTCCTATGGCGGCGAGTATCTCGACCGGTTGGACAAGGCCGTTGCGCTTGATGATCCCGGCCACGCCCATGCATTGTCCATCGCCGCCGCCAAGCATCTGGCCAACGCGCTGTGCTATGACGACATGATCCGCGTCGCCGATCTCAAGACTCGCTCGACCCGCGACCAGCGCGTGCGCCGCGAGGTCGGCGTCAAGAACGGCTCGATCCTGCAGGTAACCGAGTATTTCCATCCGCGCATCGAGGAGTTCTGCGGCACTTTGCCGGCGGGGTTGGGCAGCTACATTGAGAACCGGCCGAAACTCGCTGCTTTCCTTGATCGTCGCATCAACCATGGCCGGCGCATTCGCACCGACAGCTTTGCCGGCTTTGCGGTCCTCTGGTTCATCGGAGGCCTGCGCCGCTGGCGGCGGCGCCTGTTGCGCCACAAGGTCGAGACGGCGCATCTGGAGCGCTGGTATGCGCTGGCGCTCAGCCACGCGCCTCAGGACTACGCGCTCGCCGTCGAAATCCTGAACTGCCGCCGGCTGATCAAGGGCTACAGCGACACCCACCTCCGCGCCCAGTCCAAATTCGATCGCGTGCTGTCGGCGCTCGATCTGGTCAAGGGCCGCGATGACGCTGCCGACTGGATCAGGCGGTTGCGCGAAGCTGCGCTGAAAGACGAGAAAGGGGACATGCTCGATGGCGCGCTGAAGACGGTGGCATCGTTGTGATCATGGTGTCGGAGGAGGTCGAGCTTAGGCTGGTACCTCTACGCTACTGCCGCCGTTTCCCTACTCCCACTGGATTCGCGGATTGAACACGCCGCTTCAAGCGATCGCAGCTCGGCTTCCACCCGGATTGCGGGAAGCGTTGCCGGCCGACCTGCGGGCGTCAGTCGCGCGATATGGACAGCCCCGAGAGAAGCGGAGCGTACGCGGCGAGCCTGCGGGATACGAACTCGGTGAAGAGCCGCACCCGCTTCGTCTTGCGTGTCTCGCCTTGCGTGAGAAGCCACAGTGTCCCATGCATGGGCACGTCGATCCCCGGCACCCTCACCAGCAGGGGGTCGGCATCTCCGACGAAGCACGGCAGTTTCGTTATCCCAATCCCTTGGTGCGCCGCGATGATCTGCGTCTCGGCGTCAGGTGTCCTGAACGGTACTCCCGTGACGTGAACTTCTCCCTCGCGCGCCCAGTCCGGAATTCCATGATTGTCTATGCCTATCCACCGGATGGGATCAGGCGTGCCCGCACGCCACGCGGCTAGTCGATCGCGAGACATGTAGACGCCGCTGAACAGCTCCGGTCCCTTCAGGCCGTGAAGATTGAGCGGCAGGGTCTTGCGGTCGGCGACAATGCGGATCGCGACGTCGGCCTCTCGGTTGGTCAGATTTGCCAGCTCACCGGACGACAAGATTTCCATCTCGATGTCGCGATGCAAACGCGCGAAGTCGGCGAGATCCGGCATGAGCAGGTGTGTGGCGAGGAACGGTGGAAGCGTCACCCGCAAAAGCCCGCGCGCGCTCTGGTCACGACCGAAGACTCGCGTCTCCAGTTGGTGCGACGACGCTTCCATCTGGGTCGCGAGATCGAGGACCTCCTCGCCCGCAGCCGTCAAGCCGTAGCCGGAAGGCAGCTTTTCGAACATCTGCGCCCGAGGCGTTCCTCGAGCTGAGCGATGCGCCGCAGCACGGTCGAGTGGTTCACACCGAGGTGTGCGGCGGCAGCACGCACCGAGCCTACGCGCGCGGCGGCAAGAAAGTAGCGAACGTCATCCCAGTCGATCATGGTGCATTCCTGCGCAGCGAAGTGCGGCTTGCAAAGCCCATACTAACACGATCAGCCGTAGTTCGTGCGGTCGCCGCGGCGTTCAATCATCTAGCTGGATCGTTTTCGCACCAGCGATGTGCGCGATTGCGCACTCACCGCCCGACTTCGGCGAACCCATCTTGAGGCTCTCGCGGGACTTTCCCGTACAGCCAAAGATACGAGACGGCGAAACGAAGGATGCATGACATGAACAGACTGAATGGAAAGACCGCTGTGATAACTGGCGGCGCTACGGGCATCGGTCGCGCCGCAGCCAAGCGCTTTATCGAGGAGGGCGCCTTCGTCTTCATCTTCGGCCGCCGGCAGGAAGCGCTCAACGCCGCCGTGGCTGACCTTGGGCCTAGTGCCCGCGCGGTTAAGGGCTCGGTCTCGGATGAGGCCGACCTCGACCGACTCTACGCTGCGGTGAAGGCCGAGCGCGGAAGCCTCGATATCGTCTTCGCCAATGCCGGGGCGGGAAGTCTGCTTCCGCTCGGGCAGATCACCGCCAGGCACATTGACGAAACCTTCGACACCAATGTGAAGGGTACGATCTTCACGGTCCAGAAGGCGCTGCCGCTGATGAGCCAGGGCGGTTCGATCATCCTGACC
Organism: Mesorhizobium sp. C089B; assembly: GCF_030323125.1. Lineage (NCBI taxonomy): Bacteria > Pseudomonadati > Pseudomonadota > Alphaproteobacteria > Hyphomicrobiales > Phyllobacteriaceae > Mesorhizobium > Mesorhizobium sp. C089B. Next base: position 6,313,904 of record NZ_CP100469.1, on the reverse strand, counting down.
GGCTCGAGCGCCGGCACCACGGGCGCTCCGGGGTTCACTGCCTATAGCGCGAGCAAGGCGGCAGTGCGCAACCTGGCGCGGACCTGGGCGGAGGACCTGAAGGGCACCGGCATCCGGGTAAACGTGTTGTCGCCCGGGGCGACGGCGACCGAACTCGCGAAGGAGGCGTTGGGCGAGGAAGGCCAGAAGGCCTACGGCGCGATGACTCCGCTCCAGCGCATGGCCAATCCGGCGGAGATCGGGGCCGTGGCCGCCTTTCTCGCGTCGCCGGACAGCAGCTTCATGACCGCCAGCGAAGTCGCCGTCGACGGCGGCCTGGCTCAACTCTGACCCCCAGCGCGGTCCGTACCTGGGCCGCGCGCAACGAAAGACAAAGAATTATGAAAAAACTCGAAGGCAAGATCGCAGTCATCACGGGCGGAAGCAGCGGGATCGGATTGGCCACAGCCAAGCGCTTCGTAGAAGAAGGAGCGCACGTCGTGATTACCGGGCGAAGAGAGAAGGAGTTGAAGGAGGCCGCAGCCTTCATCATGAAAAACGTTACGACGGTCGTGGGTGACGTGTCGCTCCTGGAAGATCTGGATCGCCTCTATGCCGTCGTGAAGGTGAAACATGGTCATATCGACATTCTCTTCGCCAACGCCGGCGCGGGGACGATCGCACCGCTCGCCGTCGCTACCGAGGCACATTTTGATCAGACCTTCGATGTGAACGTGAAGGGTCTGTTCTTTACGGTGCAGAAGGCCCTTCCCCTGTTCAAAGACGGCGGTTCGATCATCCTGAATTCTTCAGTGTCGAACGTGTTGGGGCTTCCAGGGTTTAGTACCTACGCCGCGAGCAAGGCGGCTGTACGCAACTTCGCGCGCGCTTGGACACTGGAATTCAAAGACCGCAAAATCCGCGTCAATGCAATGAGTCCGGGACCAATCGAGACGCCGGCCTTGGAGACAACGACTGGCCTTACCCCTGAGCAAGCCGAGCAAGCGGCCGCCCAGTTTGCGTCACAGATCCCAATGGGTCGCAGGGGCAAACCAGAGGAAATCGCGGCTGCCGTAACGTTCCTCGCCTCCGATGAAAGTTCTTTCGTCACCGGCGTGGATCTCGCCGTCGACGGAGGCATGGCGCAAGTCTGACCCCGGCATTAGCACCAGATCGGAGAAGTACTATGAACTATGCAATCGTTGGATTCGGCAATATCGGACGGGCCCTTGCCAAGGCGTTTGCCCGAAACGGCATCGAAGTTTCCGTTGCAACCACACGCGACCCGGAAAGCTTTGCCGCCGATGCGGCCGCGATCGGACCCACCATCATCCCCAAAAAACTGGCGGAAGCCATCAAGGCGGACATCATCTTTTTGGCTGTCCGCTTCGAGGCGCACCCGAATGTTGCGAAGGCGCTCCCCACCTGGCAGGGGAAGACGATCATCGATGTGACCAATGCCTATGGCGTGCCCCCTGAGGAACTGGGAGGACAACCTTCTTCCAAGTTCATCGCGCAGGCCTTCTCTGGCGCAAAACTGGTCAAGGGCTTCAACCATCTGGTCGCCCCGGTGCTTGATCAGGATCCGGCCGTACATGGTGGCCGGAGGGTCGTGTTCCTGGCAAGCGACGATGATGCTGCCGCAACACAGACTGGGGAGCTTGCGGAAAATCTCGGTTTCGCGCCGATCAAGCTTGGCGGGGTGTCGGAAGGTGGCCTGCTGGTCCAGGCGCGCGGAGACAGCTGGGGTCATCTGATCTTCAAGGACTTGGTCAAATTCGACTGACGAGCGCGACGTCCCCACCGGCAAAGAAACCACGCACTCGATCGGAACTCGGATCGGATCAAGCGCGATCCGATCCGAGCAAAATGGAGAAATCACTATGAGCACCGAGAAGAATATCCACTCCTAAGGAGATTTCGATGTACGACCAATCCAAGGTATCCGAGTTAATCCGGTTCGCACGAATCGAGGCGGGCTCCACCGTGATCGACGTCTACCCTGGCGACGGAGACTGGACGCGCCTCTTCTCCGACATCGTCGGATCAGAGGGGCGGGTCTACAGCTTCGTGCCGGCCGAAGTCGCCCACTTCAAGAACGATCCGGTCGGCCTCATGCGGACGCTCGCGAAGGAGCCGGGCCGAGAGAACGTCGAAGCCGCCTCGGCGGATCTCGTCGCGATGCCGGAGGTCACGCCGCCAGCGGATGTCCTATGGCTGCACCTGTTTTACCACGATCTTCACACCGCCCTGGTCCAGAAGAAGGGTGCGACGGCGGCCGACTTCAATCGAGCTGTCTACAAGCGGCTGAAACCCGGTGGGTCCTACGTCATCGTCGACCACGCCGCCGCCGCTGGGTCGGGCACGAGCGACCCGGTCGCTGCATCGGATCGACCCTGCATTCGTCGGCGAGGAGGTGGAGGCGGCCGGCTTCGTACTGGACGCGGAAAGCACCGTGCTGGTGAATAAGGATGACCCGCACTCGATCAAGGTGTTCGATCCCGCGATCAAGGGCGAGACCGATCGCTTCGCGTTCCGGTTCGTGAAACCCTGACAGCTCCCGGGCGCCGACTTTCATGTCGACCTCTCCAATGGGCCAATCAACTCGGGTTGGCACCCGTCAAGCTGGGAAAGGTCAACGAGGATGGCGCGCTGGTGCACGCACGCGATGCGGCAGCGCTTGAAGGCGTCCGAGGTGATGATGGCACAAGGTTCTGGAGCACACCTGCCGCAGGTTCCTGATTTGAACTTGATGAAATGACGGAAGTCGCCGCGCCGTTGAGGGAGCCGGCGCATCTCCTCAGGGATGCGCCGGGACAAACCGTTCAAGAATGGTGGATTTCCGTTCCCAACACCTTCAGGCATTCACGGATGAACGCCGCAAGCGCGGTCCAGCCTTTGGCTGAAACCATGGTCCCATCGACATAGGCGTCGGTGGGAGACAGATCGATATAAGTGCCGCCGGCAAGCGTCACCTCCGGCTCGCAAGCGGCGAGCGCCGCCACCTTCTTGCCGCGCACGACGCCGTCGACCGCGATCAGAATCTGGACGCCATGGCAGATCGTGAAGATCGGCTTTTTTGCCTCGTGGAAATGGCGCACCATCGCTTGTATCCGCTTGTCGGTGCGGATGTATTCGGGGCCACGACCGCCGGCGCAATAGACAGCGTCGTACTGGCTCAGCTGCCTCTCGGCGTCGGCGAAGGTCTTGTTGATCAGCGCATTGTGGCCGGGCTTTTCGGTGTAGGTCTGATCGCCCTCGAAATCGTGCAGCGACGTCTTGATCATGTCTCCGGCGCTTTTGTCGGGGCACACGACATGAACGGTGTGTCCCACCGCTTCCATCGCCTGCTGATAGACGAAGATTTCATACTCCTCGGTGAAATCACCGGTCAGCATCAGGATTTTTTTGGCTGGCATGTCTTTTCCTCTCGGCTTGTTTCAGGGGCGAGGTGCACTGCGCCTCCTTCCCGGTATCGAAATCGGCTCAGAACGGGGAGTAGAATTCGTAGGCGGCAGGCTGGGCGAACAGCGGCGCGCCGCGCTTGAGGGTGCCTCGGGCAAGCAACATCGCCGCTACTCGAACGCAGGCAGGAGCCTGTCCCGCGAATTTTCGATGTGCGCACGCATGGCTTTTTCGGCGGCGTCCGGATCGCCCGCGGCAAAGGCAGCGAGAATAGCCTCGTGCTCGTCGAGCGCCTCTTCGGTCACCCTGGAGTGATACATCAGGCGGAAGATATGGAAGTGGGTATGCTGGTGATTCAGCGTCTCGCGAATGAGTTCGTTCTGGGCGAACTCGACGATCTTGTCGTGGAAGATCGCATCCTGACGGGCGAAGTTCGAATAGCGCAGGCGTTCGTCTTTCCCCACCCGCCGAGCCATGACGCCGGCCGTCTCCTGCAGCGCGGCAAGGCGCTCGCCGTCCATTGTTGCGGTGGCTTTGGCCGCGGCGGCAGGTTCAAGCAATAGACGCAGCTCGTAAAGCTCGTCGAAGCGCCGGCGGGTGATTTGCGGGGCGGCGCGATAGCCGATCAGGTGGGTTTTCAGAACCAGCCCTTCCCCCTCCAGCCTGCCAAGCGCTTCACGAATGGGGGTATGCGAGACGTTGAATTCCTTGACGAGATTGTCGACGGTGATGCGCGATCCCGGAGCAATCCTCAAAGACATGAGCTGCGCGAAGATTGCTTCGTAAACGTCGCCAGCCAGACTGTTGGCGCGCTGAATACGACCGGTCGCACGGGCTTCATTGTCAACCGTCAGGTCCGTGTTCTGCATCGTTTGCCTCTTGACAGAACCACCCACTAACATGATGCTCCGCGAAACTCAATCCTATATCCTATACGATTTTATGAGGATATCGCATGATCATGACCTGCAGCGCCGAGGTCGGCCTCTGGCACGAAGCCAAGCCTGTCGGCTTCCAACCCGTCTTCGCAGGATCTTGTGCATGAGCTTGTTTGCAGCGGCGCGCCTGCCGAGCGAGATTCTGTTCGGCAAAGGCCAGCGCCATGTCCTGCCTGCCATCGCCGCCAAATATGGGCGCCGCGCGTTCGTCTGTACCGATGAGCGCTTCGCGGCGACGTCGCAGTTCGCCGAGATTCTCGCTGGCTTGCACAACGCGGCGATCGAGACGTTGGTCTTCGACCGAACGCTGCCGGATGTGCCGCGCGACAGCGTCGCCGCCTGCATTGCGCAAGCGAAAGATTTCAAGCCCGACATGGTGATCGGCATCGGGGGCGGCAGCTGCCTGGACATGGCCAAATGCGCTGCACTTCTGCTCAGCCATGGCGGCAAGCTCGAGGACTACTATGGCGAGTTCAAGGTACCCGGCCCTACCCTTCCGGTAATCGCAGTGCCGACGACGGCTGGAACAGGCTCCGAGGTGACCCCCGTCGCCGTGATCTCCGACCCGGATCGGACGCTGAAAGTGGGTATCGCCAGTCCGCATCTCATCGCGGCAGTGGCGCTTTGCGATCCGGATCTGACGGTGACCTGTCCACCGTCCTTGACGGCGATCGCCGGCGCCGACGCGCTGACGCACGCAATCGAGGCCTTCACAGCGGCCAAACGCGGCGCCGACCCTCATTTGCCGCAACAGCACGTGTTCATCGGCAAGAGCGCTCTGACCGATCATTTCGCGCTTCTGGCCATCAGGCTGCTCGGCCGCAGTCTGGAAAAGGCATATCGCGACGGATCGGACGAGGATGCGCGCGCCGACGTCATGATGGGAGCGCTGGCCGCCGGTTGCGCCTTCGGTACGGCGGGAACGGCCGCCGCCCATGCGGTGCAGTATCCCGTTGGCGCGCTTACCCACACCCCGCATGGCCTGGGGGTCGCCACCATGCTGCCCTACGTGATGACCTACAATCTGGCCGCAGCAGCCGCGGAGATTGCGGAAATCGGCACTGCTCTCGGCCTTTCCCATCAGGGCGGCGGCGACGCCGATGCCTTGGCGCACGCCACCATCCGTGAGGTGAGCCGGCTGTTTGGCGCCATCGGCATCACACCGACATTGGCCGAACTGGGTCTTCCCGAAGACAAGATCGACTGGACGGCCGAGCAGGCGCTGGGCATCGACCGGTTGATCAAGAACAATCCCCGCCCGTTCGACCTTACCGCGATGCGACAGCTGGTCAGGGCTGCTTATGACGGCGACATGTCCGCCACCACGATGTGATCGACCAGGAGCTCATCCAAAATGAACATCGCCGCAGGCATATCCGACGAGGATCAAGATATGTTCGACTACGCCACGGTCTCGCACGGTCTCTACATTGGCGGACGCTGGCGGCCCTCATCGGAGGGCCGCGTGATCGAAGTGGTCGATCCCTCGACTGAAGCCGTGATCGCTGCGGTTCCCGATGCAACGCTCACTGATGCCGCCGCCGCCGTCGACGCTGCCGCGAAGGCGGCGGCCGGCTGGCGCGAGACCCCGCCACGCAGGCGATCGGAAATCCTGCGACGCTGCTTCGAACTGATGACGGAACGGGCGGAGACGTTGGCCGCGCTGATCTCGCTGGAGAACGGCAAGGCGCTGCGCGATGCGCGCGGCGAAGTCGCCTATGCGGCGGAGTTCTTTCGCTGGAACGCCGAGGAAGCGGTCCGCATCAACGGCGAGTTCGGCCTTGCGCCCTCGGGCGCGAACCGGATCATTGTCGACTACCAGCCCATCGGCATTTGCGTGCTCATCACACCATGGAATTTCCCAGCCGCCATGGCGACACGTAAAATCGCTCCGGCGCTGGCGGCCGGCTGTACGGTGGTCCTGAAGCCCGCCAGCGAGACACCGCTGACGGCCTATGCGCTTGCGGCGCTCTACGAGGAAGCCGGCGTGCCGCCCGGCGTCGTCAACGTCCTGACGACCTCGACCCCCGGACCGGTGACGGCGGCCATGCTGGCCGATCCGCGCGTGCGAAAGCTGTCCTTCACCGGCTCGACCGGCGTCGGGCGCGTGCTGCTGGCCGAAGCCGCAAAGCACGTCATTTCCTGTTCCATGGAGCTTGGCGGCAACGCACCCTTCATCGTCTTCGACGACGCCGACCTGGAAGCAGCCCTCGACGGTGCGATGGTTGCCAAGATGCGCAACGCCGGCGAAGCCTGCACGGCCGCCAACCGGCTTTACGTCCAGGCCGGCATCCATGATGCTTTCGCGGAAGGCTTGACCAAACGCATGGCGGCACTCAACCTGGGCCCGGGCACAGACTCAGACACAGAATGCGGGCCGATGATCACCAGGAAGGCTGTGCACAAGATCGACCGGCTTGTGCAGGACGCCGTTGCCCGCGGCGCCAAAATCCTGTGTGGCGGCGGCGTATCTGAAGGCAGAGGCTTTTTCTATCCGCCAACGGTGCTCAAGGACGTGCCGGCCGACGCCGCCATGCTCCACGAGGAGATATTCGGTCCGGTGGCGCCGATCATGCGCTTCGACAGCGAGGCGGATGTCATCGCCAAAGCCAATGACACCGAATACGGTCTCGCTGCCTACATCTATACGCGCGACCTGGCCTGGGGGATGCGCGTGGCATCGAAGATCGAGTCCGGCATGATCGCGCTCAACCGCGGCCTGATGTCGGATCCGGCGGCGCCTTTCGGAGGTGTCAAGCAGAGCGGGCTGGGCCGCGAAGGTGGCCAGAAGCATGGCGTTGCCGAGTTCATGGAGGCGAAGTACATCGCCGTGACCCTGTGAGCGGACATCCCGCCAAAGATCCGTTTCGCATTCGCGATCATGTGGTCGAGTTCGACGACATCGTCGCCGAGATCGTTCGCAGAAGCGAGGAGACCAGGGCGAACGTTCCCATGGTCGCCGATCTCGCCTACGGGGCTGACGCCACCGAAACCATGGATCTGTTCTTTCCCGAGGGCAAACGGGACCGCCTGCCGGTGCACATGTTCATCCACGGGGGCTATTGGCGCATGTTCTCCAAGCGCGACTATTCCTACGTCGCCGAGACCGTTACGAACGCAGGTGCGATCGCGGTCATTGTCGACTACGCGCTGATGCCTACCGTCCGGATGGCCAGGATCGTCGACCAGGTGCGCCGCGCCAAGCGATGGGTATTTGACAATGTCGCACACCATGGCGGCAATCCCGGCCTGCTGACCGTTAGCGGTCATTCCGCCGGTGCGCATCTGGCAACAATGCTTTTCGACGGTGACGAGCGGCCTTCCGGCATCAAAGCTGCGCTGCTGCTTGGCGGCCTTTACGACCTGAAGCCATTGCAGATGTCGTTCCTTGGCGCCGAGATCGCGATCACCGACGAGGAGGCCCGCCGATTCTCGCCGATCGACCACAGTTTCGATCCATCCGTGGGCGTAGATATCTCGGTCGGCGCCGATGAAACGTCGCCGTTCCACAGCCAGGCCGCACTCTTCACGGACCACCTTGACACACAGGGACTGACTGTTTCGCGCATCACCCTTGGTGGGGCCAATCACATGAGCAGCGTCCGTGACCTTGGCTTGGCTGGTACCGAGGCCGCGTCACTGCTGGCCCGCGTCGTGGCCGCCTGAGACTTCCGCCAGAAGCGCTGCTGGGCGCGACCGTTCTTCGCAGTAGCGTCGCAGCATCGAGGTGCCGACCGCGGTGGCGAATCTTCCGCCACCGGTCCCCATACCGTAAGCCCGCCGGCGATGTCGACGTCGACGTGGTTCATGCTTTCCAGCGTGATTGAGCTTGATAACCGATGTCGGCGATCGCCGTCATGCAGGCAGCCCAGTTGAGTTCTCAAGGCTGGCCGGCCAAAGACGCCCCTCAGGGGAGAGCGGGCCGACGTTCCGCAACACCGGCCCGCAACCTTCAGAATACGATAGCCCGCGGCACCCCGGAGAAGGGAATCTGCGCTCTCACACCAGCATCGACTGCTGGGCGAAGATGCCCGCCATCGCGCCGTGCGATATTGCCAGGGTGACCGATGGCGGCGTGAGGGGGTTGGCGAGGTCGCCCGCGGCGTAGATGCCGGGCATGCTGGTTTCGCGGCGCTCGTCGACCTTGAGGATTACGCCGAGGGGCGTATCGACCGTGGCGAGGCCCAGTGATTCATGCAGGCTTGCGGACGGCTTGTTGCGCGGATGCGCGAACAGGATGTCGACCGCGACCTTGGGGCCGGTATCGAGCTTGACGGTGGCGTTATGCCCCCCGTGATGGGCGATCTCGCTGATCCGGCCGTCGACGACAGGTATGTTGCGGCGCGCCAGACCGGCCCGGATATCGGGCGGAATGTCGTGACCATCAGCGAAGACCGTCAACCTGTCGGTCCAATCGTGGAACAGCCTGACCTGATTCGTCGACTGTGGGCCGGACCAGACGAGGCCCCAATGCTGGCCGGCGACTTCAAAGCCGTCGCAATAGGGGCAGGGCACGATGGACGTGCCCCAACCTTCGGCAAAGCCCGGAACATCAGGCATCTGGTCGGCGACGCCATAGCTCAGGATCAGCCGGCGCGCGCCGAGGCTTCCGCCATCGCCAGTGAGGACGGAGAAATCGTCGATGGCCCCGGAGAGGCTGTCGGCCCGGGCATTGACCAGCTTGATCGTGGGATAGCGCGCCAGCTGCCGCCGCGCCTCGGCCAGGATGTCCAGCGGTGGCTTGTGATCGTGGCCGAGCAGGCCATGCGAGTGGCCGGCGAAGCGGTTGCGCGGCAGGCCGGTATCGAGAACGGTGACCTTACGGCGGGCACGGCCGAGTTGCAGGGCGCCGGCGAGACCGGCAAAGCTGCCGCCGATGATGATGACGTCATCCATGATGGGCTCCGTGTTGTGGATGAGGGGCTGGTTGGACCTGGTTGAAACCTACCCATCGGCTTGCGCATTTCAGAAACTACATGGTATCGTAATCCGAGAATTTGGATACTGTCAAGGACTGGAATTGTCGTGACCGAAAATAGCCAGGGCCGGCGCGGCCGGCCCGCCAACGAGGCGCTTGGCCAAACGATACTCGACGCTGCGTCCGAACTCTTTGTGGAATCGGGTTTTCAAGCGACCACATTGGACAAGGTCGCCCAGCGGGCGAAGATATCCAAGCTCAGCATCTATCGGCATTTCGAGAACAAGGAGGCGCTGTTCAGCGCGGCCATCTCGGCCGGCTGCCATCAGTTGTTTGCGCCACTGGCCCTTCTTGAAGGCGTCGGCGGTCCGGTCGAAGATCAGCTCATGGCGGTGGGATCATCCCTGCTTCGGACGCTGTTGAGATCAGACGTCCGCAGTGTCGAAGCCATGGTCATGGCCGACCAGACGAATCCAAGGTCGTTAAGCAAGCTCCATTTCGAAGCCGGCCCCGCCCATGTCATCGCCCAAATCGAGGTCCTGTTGCGTCAGTTGCACGCGAAGGCGGTTCTGAACGTGCCCGATCCTCTCCGGTCCGCCCGCTTGTTTGCCGCGCTTTTCAAAGGATCCGATCTTTTGATTATCGCACGCTTCGATCAGGCGAGAGCGGCGGACGACAACGAAATCGAATCCTATTGCCGGTCGGCCGTCGCCATGTTCATCGCTGCGCACGGCTAGCACTCTGCCCTGCCCGCTAATCATTGTATTTCTGCGAAATACTCCGCTAGAGCCGCCGTCGCGATGGCGCCCATCCACCTCATGTCGATCGCGTCGGGGTCGGACTGCGCGCCCGCCGGTGAGCGGCATCTCCTACCTGCTCCGGTCACAGCGCTGCTTCGGCCGACCCTGTGCGGGCGAGGAAGAGAATGCCGGTTATGGCCCGCGAGAATCGAGCAGATGGGGTATCAGCCGCCGCGAAGGACACCTGCGGACGGAACCTTCTTTGGTACACTTGAGTACGTCCCTTCGTGGCTCGGGCTCCAGCGGTTCGTGCCCCGACGCGCCTGGGAAGGCCGCTGGTGCCCGCGACAGATCCTTCCAAGGTGCAGGTCTGGAATGGCCCAAAAATTCTCTCGAGCTCCCGGAACATCGGTCCGCCCCTGTGGTTCGACAAGCAGCGGCACAGTCGATCCAACCAGGCATCGGCCCGCTTAGGACAGGCGCGAGGTCCCTACCCACAGATCTTGCGAAAATAGGAGCAAGCTATGCGAGCGTTGGTCTGGCACGGCAAGGAAGACATACGCTGCGATCAGGTTTCGGACCCGGGAATTGAGGATGAACGTGACGCGATCATCAAGGTGACGAGTTGTGCGATATGCGGCTCCGACCTTCACCTCTACCACAACTATGTGCCAGCCATGCTGCCCGGCGACATCATGGGCCACGAGATGATGGGAGAGGTCGTCGAGGTCGGCAAGGGCGTCAACGGCGCTCTGAAGGAGGGAGACCGCATCGTCGTGCCGTTCACCATAATCTGCGGTGAGTGCGACCAGTGCAAGCGACAGAACTTTTCGGTTTGCGAACGCACAAACCGCAAGAAGAATCTCGGTGACAAGGTGTTCGGGCACACCACCGCGGGTCTGTTCGGCTACACTCATTTGACCGGCGGCTATCCCGGGGGACAGGCGGAATACATGCGTGTGCCGTTCGCCGATGCCACGCACGTAAAGGTGCCTGACAGCCTTACCGACGAGCAGGTTCTCTTCCTCGGCGATATTTTTCCTACCGGATGGCAGGCGGCGGCACAGTGCGACATTGAGCCCAACGATACGGTTGCGGTGTGGGGCTGCGGCCCAGTCGGGCAGATGGCCATACGCAGCGCCCTGCTGCTCGGCGCGAAACAGGTGGTGGCGATCGATTGCCTGCCGGAACGGCTTTCCATGGCCGCGGCCGGCGGCGCCATCGCCATCAATTTCGCCGAGGAAAGTGTCGTCGAACGACTGCGGGAACTCACCGGCGGAAAGGGCCCGGAGAAGTGCATCGATTGCGTCGGCATGGAAAGCCACGTCTCGCTGGCCCAGCCCGATACCGTCTACGATCGCGCAAAGCAGTTGATGCTGATGGAAAATGATCGACCGCACGTTTTGCGTGAGATGATCTATGTCTGCCGGCCGGCCGGCGTGATCTCGATCCCCGGCGTCTACAGCGGGCTGGTCGACAAGATTCCGATGGGACAGGCAATGAACAAGGGGCTCACCTTCCGAATGGGGCAGACCCATGTCAACCGTTGGACCGAGGATCTGTTGCGCCGCATCGAAGATGGCCAGATCGACCCATCCTTCGTCATCACCCATACCGTGGGGCTCGAGCAGGGACCCGAGATGTACAAGGTGTTTCGCGACAAGCAGGACAGCTGCATCAAGGTTGTATTGAAACCGTAGGGAAATCGTCATGAACGTGATTGCCAAACTTACCAACATCACCCGATCGCCTGGCGATCCCAAAGTGCTGAAGACTGGGCAGAGTGCGGTCGGGGCATCCGATGGCCTTGCCCGCAAGCTCGGCTGGTTCAGCATCGCGCTTGGCGTCGCCGAGCTGGTTGGCGCCGAGCGGATTGCCGGCGCGCTCGGCATGCGCGGCAAGGAAGATCTGATCCGCGCTTATGGGGCGCGGGAAATAAGCAGCGGCATACTCTCGCTTTCAGTGGACAAGCAAGCTGGGCTGTGGAGCCGGGTGGCCGGCGACGGCCTGGATATCGCGACATTGCTGACAGCGTATCGGCCTGGCAACCCAAAGCGCGATAATGTAGGCCTTGCGCTTGCCATGGTCGCCGGCATCACATTGCTCGACATCATCGCTGCGAAAAGCGTGACCGCGCGCCACTCTCGGAGCGGGACCAAGCCACGCGACTACAGCGATCGAAGCGGCTTTCCCGGAGGCACTGCCGCAGCCCGCGACCGTGCCCGCTCGCAGCGCAGCCAGGAGGCCGGCGCAGCCTGATAGAGATTGCCGAACCCCTGGCGCCATGCGACCTGGACAGGTGGCATCTCGTCAGGCCCTAACGCCAGAGGTGGTAGCTCTCGGCGAGCCGAGTTTGCTGGAACAGAGTGGACCGTCGCGCGGCCGTTCTCGCCGTCTCCTGGGTCACCGCCGCGCATGGGTTGTGTGGCCGGTGCGTTAAAGGCACGAAGCAAGCAGCGATCCGACCGGCGTCGAGCCTTCCATGTCTCTTGCCTTGGCAAGGTTCCGGCGATCCTCAGGCCGAGCCGCGTTCGGGAAGCTCGGTCTCTTCCGCCACCCCTTTCCGCAGGTCTCGGCGCAAGCGTTCCGCTTCGTCGGAATTATTATCGTCGTCTGTCCGCTCGAGTTCGCGATCGATTGTCTCGCGCGACCCCTCTGCCGGATCCTGTTGCGGAGATGTGTTCGGGCCGGTTTCGATCTTGCCGTCGCCGGGAACGGTGCGGTCGCGAGACTTCGTCATCTTCAGCTTCCCTTTCATCTGTCATCTGCCTCGGCATCTCCGATGGCATGAATTTTGGCCGCTTCCTGCCGAACCGGATCGTCGACGCTTTGTTCCGGGAAAGCCCCCGCAGGTTCGTGCTGGTCGGCCCGGGGCATTGGTCGATGCCCATGCCGGGAAGCATCCTATGCCAACGAGGTCGGCGGCAGCCTCATCGATGTCGTTATCAACATGTGGGCTGTTTCGGCCCGGACACGCGAGCACGCCAGGCTCGCGGCGAGTTTTCGAACCGAAGCAGATGCGCAACGTAACAACTGGATGTATACGGAAAAGGCTGCCTCATCCACATCGCGCTTCGGGAGGGCCGGCGGCATGCTCGCCTGGGCGGTCCGGCAGCTGGTAGCGAACTGGTCATAGGCCTTTGCAAAGCCGCGTCGATGAAGCGGGTGCGGTAGCGCTGGTCGGTGTAGCGTCGAGGCATCTGTCAATCGGAGACAAGCGCGACCACTTTTGGGACTTCACTGTTTTTTCCACCGGGACTCGACATCTCACTATCATAGTTGATTGTGGCTGCCGGTGACCCTGCGTAATGGATAGCCATTCCAACTCTCCAACAGGAAAACGGTATGTTGTATCCGGGTCGGTTTTTGGGGCCAAGCGAGATTGAGATGCTCGCCCAGGTTTGTCACACGGTCTGCAAAGAGCGCGCCCTACCTCTTGCTTCGCAGAACGGAGAGCGCATAGCTGCGCATATACTCAGGCTGTTTATGAACGGCTTGATTGAGCAGAATGAACTGCTCGATGCCGAGAGGAACTGGGCTCTTCGGCTTGACCGTTCGGTCCAGCAGACGATGTCACCTACGCGCACATGAGAGGCCGCGGGACCCAGTTTGGTTCTTACAGCCGAACACCCGCCGCTATCTGAGATATGTTGCGGGGTTTTCTTCGCCGCGGAGTGATCCGACACAGTGCGGAAATCATGGCAATCCTGTTCGCAGTGATTCTATTGATACGCGTAATCGCAGTCGCATTCTTGGTCGTCGGAAAGCCGCCAGGGCCAGTTGGGAACAAACCTGACGTTTAAGCGTTTGTAGAGCCCTTCCACCGGGCAACTCACCGAAATGCTTCTTGCCGTGCATGATGCGATGTCGACGGCCGTTTTGGCGGGCAGGAGCGCCAATGCGGAAATAGTAGGCGTGGTCGACCTCACCAACAAAGCTGAGGTCGACATCGGCATCACCAGCTTGGGAAGAGCCATCCAGTTCGTGGCCAACGCCTCGGTGCTTGGATACGACATTCGCGGCGCCATGGTCTTCTATGGCGCGCCCGGTACCCCGAGCCTAAGGGCGAGAGAGTGCGAGCGCTTGTGGGCGCAGTTTGGCGGCGCGCTTCTACAGCCGTAGCTCTATCAGGACGTTCGCCCCGCCCGTTCTTGGTATGAACGCGTACGGAACTGAGGCGCTACCCAGCCGCAGCGGGAATGGCTCAGTGGTAGCTCTAGCTGGCGACCGCACTAAGCAGCTTTTCGGTGATGGGCTTTGAGCGGCTGAGCCAGCGTGAGAACGTTCGGCTGCATATCTGCCGGTGCCTGCTTTCATGTGACTGGGCGAGGCTATTGGGGAGCCGGGTTGACCACTGGCCCTTAGCCGAGGGAAGCACAGTACGGCAACCTCGCTCTTTGCTGGCTAACATCCTTCCGCTCTCAGGGACCGGACCATGCGCACAACAACAGGGTCATACGGTTTCTTTTCGGATTTCCGATAATTCATTGTGAAAAGCGCGGCACGCTGGTTGCAGACCATAATTGCACGGACGTAGCGAATCTCGCCATTCTTGACCCCGGAGTAGCTGGCCCATTTCGGGGCTAGGCGCCGATAGGTCAGTCGCCAACCGGCCTTTTCGTCCTCGATCATGCGATGTTCGATCTCGGCGCGAAAACTTGCTTTGCCCAGTCGCGCGCCCCAAACGACCAGAAACGCGTCTCTTGGGCCCTGAAAAGCCGCGCCCTGCTCCGAATTCTGGGTCAGGACGAAATTCGGAGGAATATCGAAACTAAAGCCAAGCTGTCGGACGCCGAAGGGCTGCCACGCCTCGGCCTGAAGCAACGTGGTCCAAAAGAGAAAAACTGTAAGTCCCAGCAGGAGGCGTCGCATTGCTCTGATTTAGCGCTGGCTAACATGGTGTCCAGACGGACAGAGGTCCGTGACATAAAAAATATGCATCATGGCCGCGCAGCATATGGACGCGGGATTCGCGATTGACGGCGTGCGGTCGAAACGGCTTCCGTCCCACGAAAGGAGAGGACGCAGAGGGAATTGGTGCGTCGGTATGATCGACTGGCAGAAAATTGGCGAGGTCGAATGTCCAACGTTCATTGCCCGCAAAAATGGGCGCCGGTTCCTCTTGTGCCTAGGGAAGAGGAGCCGAATTATTCCCTGGCGAAGACCCTGATCTACCTCAGACGGGGGCATGCCTCAGTAACTTCGCCGTGACCTGATCCCTTCGGGGAACAATCACATCGAGCTCCAGTTTGGCCTTCAAGCGAAAGCACTGATGGAGCATGCCATGAGATTTCCACACAGCACGACGGCCGCGGCCGCCGTTTTCATTGCCCTGACCTCCCCCGCACTCGCCCAGACAAGCGGAACACCATCACCCTCGAAACCTGCACCCGCTCCGGCAACCGAACCGCCGACCGCCGGACAGTTGCCGGATGCGACCGGACAAGCGGATGGACCAACACGCGAAATGATCCGCCAGATGGTTGAGCAAGCTGTCCGTGACCGACTGCAGCAGGATCGCGGTTCCGAAGAGGGTTTCCGCGAGGAAGATAGTCGCAACTATCAAGGCGATCGCAACGAGGATGCTGACCGCCACGATGAAGATGGCGACCGTTGGCAGAACCACGGTGACCGCGATCGTGGACACAGAATGGCTGGACGCTGGCATCATCAGATGATGCGCGGTGCCGGCATGCGACTGATGTTCGGGCTGTTGGACACCGATGGCGACGGATCGGTGTCCGAGGACGAGGTTCAACGCGCGGTGGGCAGGATGTTCAGTAGCGTTGACGAGAATGGTGATGGCAAGATCGATGTGAACGAGATCCAGTCCTTCATGCATGGCTCCAGCATGCATGGCACTGATAGCGAGGACACGCCGTAGCTGTCTTCAAAGGGAATGCCCTCCCTCGGACAAAGCGGGCGCGTGGCGGCCGATCCCGAAGCGGTGTCTCTTGGCTGTTAGGCGCCCGGCCAGCACCCTTTAGGCTTGAGCTATTCCCGCAGTCCCGCGAGACGCCAGCCGTGACAAAAAAGGCTTCGCATTGCTGATCGAGGAACGATCGAAGCCGACCAACGCAAGGTCACTCGGGCGCTCGGTCTTCCAGCAGAACGAAGGATGCGGCGATCAAGTCGTCGCCATTGATACGTCCTTGGCTGTCCTCCAACATAGTTGCAACCTTGTGGAAGGCCATCATTTCACCCGCGTCAATCTGCGCTTCACGCATCTTGGCTGTGAGATCAGCCACGCGATTTCCTAACGAATGTGATTTTGCAGTCTCGCAATTCGACATGATTAGTCATCCTTTGCCTTGGGGTTTCACGCTGCCGAACGCAATGCTTCAGCGGATGTTCCGAATTTGGCCATCAGTCTTATGGGATAGGACTTGCGTCTGATTGCGGTTGGAAGAAGCCCGAACGGCGGAACACGCAGCCGGACGCCGAATTGGAAACCCACCGTCGATCGAAGTCCCTTGTCGCCGGTTGAGATCCCGCCATCTTCACTGTCGAGAGGGTGGCGGGATCGCCTTCCGAGGAGCGAGCGCATATGAGGTAATAGATATTTGGCAGATGTACTCACGGCCATCCTGCTCGCTTCTTTTGTCTGCGCATGTTCATTCTTTTCGGGAAACCCCATCTCTCCAACAACACGCAACAACCGCGTTGCTACCCACGATTGATGCGATGACAACTGCATCAACAAAGCAAAGCCTCTTCGCCTAAGGTGCGATTGCCGCGGGCTTTTTCGACTTGAAGGTCGTCCAACGCGCCCGGTGGTCAGGCCATGGCGTTCAGCGGGAGCCAGGTAGACTCATCGCGAAAATCCCGCAGCGAGGCATGTCGCAAGTCCTCCTCGCCGCGTGCGGATACTGGAATCCGCCTGGCTCGTTGTGACAGGCATGCGAAGATGAGTGTCGGCGCATGGACGCGGAAAAACCCGCCAGCGTGAGCCAGCGGGCCTTGTGATGGGATGGCCCGCGCGTGCGGTCAAGGCTGCGCGGGCCGACCATGATGAATGAGGGGACATCTTGGTCACCGGCACGACCGATGAAGAACGAGCCGGGTGTGACAAAACACCCTTGGAGCGAGGATGTTCCCGTCCGCACAAAAAAGCCCGCCGGCGTGAGCCGGCGGGCAGCCGCTATTTTGCCGTCAAGCGGACAGACCGCTTGCGGCCCACCCACTGCAGCATTTTCCACTTTGAGCCGGAATCATTCTCAACTATGGTTCGCCAGGCTTAAGGCATGGGGGATTGCCGATGGTTTTATCACGCAGGGGTGTCGTGCTCGGCGGTCTGGCGCTGGTCGCGGTCGGTGGAACCAGCAATATTGTTCAAGCCGCGGGGGCAAAATCCTTTTTCGCCGGTACCGCCAGCGATAACGATTTCGTCTATCGCAAGACCAACTTCGCCAAGATCGACAAGAGATGGCATCGCCAGATCGTCAAGTATTTCAGCAGCGAGCCGGTCGGCACCGTCGTGGTCGATACCCGCCACCACTTCCTCTACCTCATCATGGAAAACAAGACTGCCATCCGCTACGGCGTCGGCGTCGGCAAGGAAGGCTTCAAATGGTACGGCCGCGCGACGATCGATCGCCGCGCGCTGTGGCCGCAATGGGTCCCGCCCCCCGAAATGCGTGAGCGCAAACCGGACCTGCCGCCCATGATCGCAGGCGGCGCGTCCAACAATCCGCTCGGGCCGCGCGCGCTCTATCTGTACCGCGACGGCGCCGACATCGGCTACCGCCTGCATGGCACGCTGGAGCCATGGAGCATCGGCACCGACGCTTCCAGCGGCTGCATCCGCATGTTCCCCGAAGACATCATCGACCTCTACCAGCGGTGCCCGATCGGCACCGCGGTGGAGGTCCTGCCGCACATCGCCGACCAGGCGCCCGCTTCCACCACTGTCGAATGATTGGCGCATCATGAACCGCATGATTGAAAACACGCGCCGGCTGCTCGCCGCCGGCCTGCTGGTTGTGGCCACATCCTGCTCGACCAGCAACACGCTGGCCCCGTCGACGCCCGACGTCACCAACGCCGAGATTGCCGGCTTCCAGAACGTGCAGCCGGGCAGCGAGGAGGATTTTATCCTCAATGTCGGCCGCCGCACCTACTTCACGAAAGGTTCGGCCGCGCTCGATTCTGTCGCCAAGGCCACCCTCGACACCCAGATCGCCTGGTTGACAAAGCATCCGCGCTGGCTGCTCAAGCTGCAGGGTTTCGCCGACGATCCCGGCGCAAGCGAAACGGCGCTGTCACAGCAGCGCGCCGATGCGGTGATGGACTACCTCGCCGCCGGCGGCATAGACCGGAACCGCATGTGGGCCAAGGGCTACGGCAAGGACAGGCTGGTCCGCGACTGCCCCGACTCCGCCTGCAGGTCGCAGAACCGCCGCGTTGTGTCTAATTTGCGCGATGAGAGGGACGAGTCGTAGAGGCTGCTGTTTTGCTGGTCGCCAAATCAGTCTCACAACGCGACGGCGGCATGGCTGCAATGCGCCTATCGGGGACATTCACCCAGCGTTTGCCCCTCCCCGAAAGCTGACGCTCCGGTTGAACCCGGAGTGAAATCAGCTTCCCGTCTACCAACCTCCGGTTCAGGGTCTGGTGGGAGGCTTCGGCATCCGCCTCGACCAGTTTGCGGACGTGGCGGTTGTCCGCGATCCTGATCGCGCATGAGCCTCGCCACATGTCGGTGTGCTACCGGGAGTGGGCGCCGTGGAGCTGGCAGGTACGCTCGCTCAAAGCATCGGCCGTCCACCGGTGACCTCGTAGAGTGCGCCGGTGGTGTAGCTCGATCCTTCCGAGGCAAGCAGCACATAGGTCGCTGCAAGCTCTGCCGGTTGCCCGGGACGCTTGAGCGGTGTGTTCTTCCCGAACTCCTTGACCTTCTCAGAGGGCATTGTCGACGGGATCAGCGGCGTCCAAATCGGCCCGGGAGCGACCGCGTTTACCCGAATGCCGCGTTCAGCTACCAGTCCTGCAAGTCCGGCGGTGAAGTTGGCGATCGCTCCTTTGGTAGTGGCGTAGGCAAGCAGTGCCGGCGAGGGACTGGTCGCGTTGATTGAGGATGTGTTGATGATGGTCGAGCCGGGTTCCATGTGCTTCACTGCTTCCTGGGACAGATAGAACATCGCATAGACATTGGTGCGAAAGGTGAGATCCCATTCCTCCGCGCTGATGTCCTCCAGCTTCTCGAACGACGCCTGGTGGGCTGCATTGTTGACGAGGATGTCCAGGCGCCCGCATTCATCGATAGCTCGCTGCACAAGCGACCGCGCGAAGATTTCGTCCGAGATGTCGCCGCGTGCGAGCACCGCCTTGCGCCCCGCTTCCTCGACCAAGCGCGCCGTCTCCTGCGCATCTTCGTCCTCTTCAAGATAGGAGATCATGACGTCGGCGCCTTCGCGTGCAAACGCGATAGCCACCGCCCGGCCGATGCCCGAGTCCGCGCCGGTGATCAGCGCGACGCGATCCATCAGCTTACCGCTGCCGCGATAGCTCTCCTCTCCGTGGTCGGGCCGTGGATCCATCTCGTCGGTGTAGCCGGGCATGTCCTGCTGCTGTTCGGGAAGCGGCGGCCGAGGATATTTCTGCTGGGCATCCTGCATGTCAGCTCCTTTTTGGCTGGAGTTGCGGTTGTGTCGATCCGGTTCCGTGATCGGTCCCTTGGCGGCTTTCGAGCCACCGCCCCATTCCTCGGCCTTGCACGCTTGGTCGCCGCCCATGAGGTCCGGCGAACTGCGATTTGCGGTGCCGCTGTCGGTCTTGTTCAACTCGTGCTCCTTCTTGCGTGTCGTCAGTCTTTCTCGCCGGCGGTAATCATCGACCTCAGCGGCTCTTGCGCCACATTCGCCTCGATTTCCGCGCGTCCGGGAGTGTCCGGTAGCGCCTTGCGGAAATTTTTCGCATAATCCGGTGGCATCTTCGGTGGCATCATCGGTTCGTACGGGTCGACCACGGCCTCGATGACCACCGGACCCTCAGCAGCCAGGGCAGCGTCGAGAACACCTTCCACCTCCTCGGCGCGAGAGACGCTGTAACCAATGCCGCCCATGGCTTCGGCGGCCATGGCGAAGTCGATGGGCTGGAGTTCGCAGGCGAATTGCGGGTTGCCGAGGAACATCATCTGCTCCCAGGCGATCTGATTGAGCATGCCGTTCTTGAGCACGAGCACCTTGAGTGGGACCCGGTACCGAACTGCCGTCGAGAACTCGCCGAGTTGCATCGCGAGACCGCCGTCGCCGACGACCGCGAAGACCGGCCGGCCGGGAAAGGCCAGGCCCGCGGCGATCGCATAGGGCAGTCCGCATGCCATCGAGGCCAGCGCGCCCGAGACGCCGAAGGCCTGCCCGTCACGCAGCTCGATATGGCGGGCCGCCATCTCGGTGTTCTGGCCGGAATCGGCAACCAGGATCGCATCATCGGGCAATCGTTTCCCAAATGCGCGTGTGACCACCTGGGGCTTGAGCGAAGTGGCGGCCTTTTGCTCCGACTGCGCCATCATCTCGCGCCAGCGTCGCATGCCCGCCTGCGCCTTCTCGAGGAAGCTGCGATCATCCTTGCGCTTCAGGCGCTTGTTCAGCAGTCGCAGCGTCACGGCGGCATCGCCGGCAAGGCCGGCCTCAATGGGATAGCGCAGGCCGATGCGCTGCGGGTCGCGCTCGATCTGCACCCCGCGCGCCTGTCCCGGCTTCGGGTAGTATTCGATGTAGGGAAAGGTCGAGCCGACGACGAGCAGCGCGTCACATTCCTCCATGATTTCCTGCGACGGCAGCGTGCCGAGAATCCCGATGCCGCCGGTCGTCAGCGGGTGATCGTCGGGCAAGGCAGCCTTACCGAGCAAGGCCTTTGCGACGGGGGCACCAAGCAGCTCCGCCGTCTCTTCCAACTCGTGCCTGGCACCAAGCGCGCCCCGACCGGCGAGGATCGCGACCTTTGTCGCCCCGTTCAGGATCTCGGCGGCTTTCGCAAGTTGTTCTTCGTCGGGAAGCCTGCTTCCTTCGAACCAACGATCCGGCGTATGCGACGGTTTGTTGCGCTTCGAGCGCTTGGCTTGGTCGAGCGTGTGCTCCTGCACATCGCTGGCGATCGACAGATGCGCAACGCCGCGACGTGCCAGCGCCGACCTGCAGGCGAGACCGGCCAGGCTTTCCATATGCGCCGCGTCGGAGACCTGCGCGTTGAAGACGGCGACATCGCTGAAGACGCGCGTCAAGTCGACATCCTGCTGGGTGAAGGTCTCGATAAGGTCGTGGAACTGCATGCCGGTAATGGCGAGCACCGGCGCTTGGTCGAGCTTGGCATCGTAGAGTCCCGTCAGGAGGTGTGTGCCGCCAGGGCCGGAAGTTGCGAGGCAGACACCGAGCTTGCCTGTCCATTTTGAGTAGGCGCACGCCATGAACGCCGCGGATTCCTCGTGCCGCACCTGAATGAAGCGGATGCGGTCCTGCCGCCCGCGCAGCGCCTCCATGATGCCATTGATGCCGTCGCCCGGCAGGCCAAAGATGATATCGACGTTCCAGTCGATCAGCGTCTCGATGAGGATGTCCGCGGCGGTCGGCATGTCTCAGTCCTTACCGCGATGCGGATCCCGCCGCCTGGCTGCTCTTGTTCGCGGTCTTGTCAGTCTTACGCTCGTCTTTGTTGCCGCCGCGATTGCCGCCATGCAACTGGTCGGAAGATTGAGCGGTCTTGCCGTCTTCCAAATTAGTGGCCATGCGCAAAGCTCCCTTCATCCGGCCTGCCTAACCAGAAAGTCGGTGAGATGTTCCGTGCCCGAAGGCAATGCCGCCTACTCAGGTGCCCAAGGGAAACGTGTCAGGTATTACCCTCGATGAGGCGTGTTCGGCAGTTAGCGGCTGAACAGGCGAGGTGCGATCGAACCAGACGAAGGCATCGAACTGCTGCGAGGCCGAGGATTGCACGTAGTGGCCGAGGCTGCCTGATCGCCAAAAGCGCTCGCGGCAGAGCTGGCCGATGTTCAGGTCGCGTCTTCGCAGGTCCCTATAGCCAGAGCGCAACGCCGCCCGCACCGTCCCCATAGGCGAACTCCTCGCACCCCTCGTCGACGAATTTCCCGCGCGGGATTCCGCCTCAGTGGCGAAAGGACTCGTTCGTCGCGCACACCGCGGCGGGCGATGTGCGCTTCGACCATGCGGTGCCTGGCGTGCCGGTAGTCTGGCATGGCTCCTCGATAGCTTTAAAAAGACGGCAGGCTTAGTCGTCCTGCCTGCGCTTGTGGTGCTCGCTCTCCTGGTTTTCGCCGCGGATCATCTGGCGATCGTCCTTGTCGGTCAATTCCACGCCCTCGTCGCGTAGATTGGCGCCGTCTTGCCGCGCCTCGCGCTCCTGCTTGGATCTCTTCAGCTCATCCTCGGCATTGAAATCGTCGCCGGCATTGCTGGAGTTCTCGCGCTTTTCGATGATGCGCAGCTGCTGCTCGTGGGTCTTCCGGCCGGCCATGGCAAGGTGCCTCCTACTTGTTCGTGCGTCCGGTCTGGTCAGGGTTGATGCCGCCCTGAGGCGTGACGTCGTTCTCGACATCGCCTTCGAACGTATTGTCCCCATCGAGAGCATCGCTCTCGTCGAGCATATCGCCGCCCTTGACCGCGCCCTTCGAGGTGCCGATTCCCGGGTTGTCTCGCAGATCCTTGTCCGTGGGCTGTTTAGTCTTGGGGTGTTGGTTGGTCATGGAATTTCTCAGCGCTGGTTGAGCTTGGACGAAAGACGGTCCTGGCGCTGTCCAACTTCAACGTGGAGAAAATGTTCCGGTGTCAGGTTCGGTGCGCGTAAGCGGCCAGGCGGCCGCCGTCTCGGCTAGCGAAACTCCAGGCATGCCACATTACATCCCATTCCGAGGCGAATTGGCGGGCTAAAGTGAAAATCGAGACGGTCGAAAGCTTGCAAGGAGTGGGTGCTCTGTTCCGGTGGCGATCTCGGTTGCAAGCAGTTCGCCGGCAATCAAGCCAAGTGTTGCGCCGCTGTGGCTGAAGGCGACGTAATACCCCTCGATCTCCCGCAACTGGCCGAAGACCGGCTCGCCGTCTCCGGGGATTGGCTTGGGCCCGACACCGTAGCTCTCCAATTCCAATTTCGGATGACCGTCGAGAACATTCGACGCTTCGTCGAGAAGCCCCTGGATGGTCGATGCTTTTACGCGATAAGTCCCGTCCGGATTGACTACCACCTCTTCTTCCGACCAGGCAGAATCGAGCGCGAGGGCGCCATCAGGCGTCGGCCGGATGGCGACGCGCGGCGTGTTGAGCACGGCGCGTAGAGGCAAGTCGACTGGCTTGGTCCTGACCAGCAGCGCGATTGGTGTCCCATCGGCAATACGCTGACCGGCCACGGCGACCATTCGCGGCACATCCGCACCGGTCGCCAGAAGCACCGCGTTGGCGGCGAAGCTGATCCCGCTGGTGGTGGTGACGCCGGTGGCCCGGCCGTTGGCGACGGTGACGGTAGCGCTTCCGGCCTCGGTGACCACCTGGCCGCCCCGCTCCACGAATTCCGCGATCAATATTTCGATCAGCGACGGCAGGTCGACCCAGCCCTCGCCCGCGTTGAAGATCGCGCCTTGAGGCGTGACAGCGCTTGCGCAGACACCCGGCGTGACCAACCTTATGGCGTCCGCGGACAGATGCTGCGCATCATAGCCGAGACGTTTTTCGTGAGCGAAGACATCGGCGATCTCGTTTGAGGCATCGTCCGCATCCCACGTCAGGCCACCGTCGAAACGCAGCCAGGCGGCATCCGGGCATCGCGCCGACAAACTGCGGTAGCGGTCGATACCGATCATGCGCAGGCGATGATACTCAGCCGAGCGCCTGCGCGCCGAATTGATCCAGGCGAGCGAGCGGCCGGAAGCTCCCTTGGCGAGCGGTCCATCATTGACCAGCACGGTCTCGATGCCGAGCCTTGCAAGATGAACGGCCGAGGAGACGCCAAAAATGCCGCCGCCGACAACAACGACCTTGGAAACCTGATGTGATGCAGCCATGAGATATCTTTCACTGGTGGAGGTTGGTTTGGGCGGCCGTCTTGAAGGGCTCATGCGTGATCAAAGCACTTCGGCAAGGAAGTGCTTCAGACGCGGGCTTTTCGGCGTATCGAAAATCGCGGCAGGCGTGCCGGCCTCGATGATGCGGCCTTCATCCATGAAGACGACCTGATCGGCGACCTTGCGGGCGAAGCCCATTTCATGCGTCACCACGACCATTGTCATGCCGCGCCGGCCGAGATCCGCCATGAGGTTGAGCACACCCTTCACCAGTTCTGGATCGAGTGCGCTCGTTACCTCATCGAACAAGATGACCTCCGGGTCCATCGCCAATGCACGAGCGATTGCCACACGCTGCTGCTGGCCACCGGAAAGGCTCCCTGGACGATGGTGTTTGCGGGTCGCAAGCCCGACGTCGGCAAGGCGCGCCTCGGCGATGCGCTCAGCTTCCTGTACAGGGAGCCCCTTTACCTTGGTCAGCGACAGCATGACGTTTTCGAGCGCGGTGTGGTCGGGAAACAGATTGAACTGCTGGAAAACCATGCCGACACGCCGGCGCAGTTTTTCAGGCTTCATCGCCAGGATGCTCGCACCATCGAGCAACACCTCACCGCCCTTGGGCTCGACCAGGCGGTTGAGGCAGCGCAGCAGGGTCGACTTGCCCGAACCTGATGGGCCGATCACGCATGTGACCGTGCCAGGCTTGACTGCCAGGCTGACGCCTTTGAGAACATCGAGGTCGCCATAGGCCATGTCGAGATCGGTAATGGCGAGACTGCCGCCCTTGAAGCGGGGCAGCGCTGAGCGGGCATCAGAGCCGGCCTCCGAAAGTGCACTGCCGGTGGCGCCCTCCAGTTCGCTCACTTCGGCCAGGCCGCTGATGACGAGGCCGGCCTTTTGCTTTCCGACCCGCAGCGAGTTGTCGATGTAGTTGACCACATGGGTCAACGGCACGGTGATGACGAGATAGAACACGCCGGCCAGAAGCAATGGCGAGAGGTTTCCGGTGACCACTGCCTGGTCCTGACCGACACGGAAGATCTCGCGCTCCGAGGCGAGCAGACCGAGGAAGTAGACAAGGCTTGAATCCTTGACGTTGCCGATGAACTGGTTGACGAGGGCCGGCAAGACGCGGCGGATGCCTTGCGGGATCACGATCAGGCGCATGCCTTGGCCGTAGCTCATGCTGAGCGCCCTGCAGGCCTCCATCTGCCCGCGCTCGACGCTCTGGATGCCCGAGCGGAAGATTTCGCCGATATAGGCGCCGGCGATCAGGCTCAGCGCAAGAATGCCGAGCGGGAAGGGCGAAGGGCCGAAGATTTCACGGCCGATGCGGGCAAAGCCCTGGCCTATCAGCAGGATGGTGACGATCGCCGGCAGCCCACGGAATATATCCGTGTAGACCCGCGCCGGAATGCGCAGCCAGCGCGATTGCGAGATGCCCATGACCGCCAGGATCATGCCGAGGATGACACCCAGCACCGTCGACGCGGCGGCGAGGATCAACGTGTTCTTCAATCCGATGGTGATCATGCTGGGCAGCACGTCCGCCATGGCCTGCCAGTCGAGGAAACTGCGCCGCAGGTTTTCGAGCCAGTTCATTCGCCCCCTTTCGGTTGCGCTATTCACATCGTCCGCATCAAGGACGGCGGCGTAATCCGGCCGCCGGCATGAGAGCCAGCGGCCGGGTACGGTCTACTTCTTGGGAAGATACTGGTCGGGCATCGGCGAGCCGGGGAACCACTTTTCATAAAGCGTTTTCCAGGTGCCGTCCTGCATGGCCGCATGAAGGGCGGTGTTCAGCGCATTGCGGAGCTTGTCGTTGCCCTTGCGCAGGACGAAGCCGGCCGGCGCGTCAAAGGAAGGAATATTGACCGCGATCTTCAGGTTCGGATAGCGAACGCCATAGTCCTTGGCAGCCTCGTAATCGAGGAAGTGGGCATCCACGGTTCCGTTGTTAAGCGCCGAAACGGCGGAGTTGTTGTCGGGGAATTTGACGAGATCGGTTCCGACAAAATTCTTCGCTGCGTAGATTTCCTGGAGCGTGCCTTGTACGACGCCGAGACGTTTGCCCTTGAGCTCGTCCGCCGACGTGATCGCCTTGTCGGCGGTAAGCACGGACAGATAGCCTGCGATATACCCGTCGGAAAAGTCGACGGTCTTCTTGCGTGCTTCCGTCGTGCCGATTGCCGCGACCGCGACATCGAAACGCTCGTTTGCAACCGAAGGCATCAGCGCCGAGAATTCCTGGCCGGTGAAGATCACCTGGTCGGGCTTGAAGCCAAGGCGGCTCGCGACGTTGCGGAACAATTCGATGTCGAAGCCGGTGAACGACCCATCGGCCTGGGTGAAAGCGTAGGGTTTGGCATCGCCCATGGTTCCGACGCTGATGACCTTCGCATCAATGAGGCCATAGGGATTGTCATCCGCGGCGGCCGCTCCTGAAACCAGCCCGGCGCCGACGCACATCGCCATAAGAGCCATTGCGCCGGTTCTGACCGGGCACATCAACGACTTGAGAATTTCTTTCCTGCTCATGTCTTTCTCCACTCTGAAGGTCTGTTCTTCTTGGTATTTCCGTCGAGCCGCCATCTGGCGCGCCGACATGCCCTTGCCGAAATCACGGTCCGTCACGCCTCTCGGCTCCACTCCCTTAAAGAGACCGGTCTCATATTGCGTGAGACCGGTCTCTTTGTTAATCGTTATCGCCACGTTGACCTCCCGTCAACAACTCTTGTAGTCGTCATCCGATGAAAAGAACCGCCCCCAAGACCCCGTCGATAACGGTCAGCGACGTCGCCCGCGCGGCCAATGTTTCGAAAGCGACAGCCGCGCGCGTGCTCGGCGGATACGGCGTCGTCAGCGACATGATCCGCGCGGAAGTCATGGCCGCGGCCAAGGCCTTGGACTATCGTGCGAACGAGCTCGCCCGCAGCATGACGACCGGCCGCTCCGGCATCATCGGCGTGGTTGTCGGCGACATCGAGAACCCGTTCTTCAGCCTCGCGGTACGCGGCATCAGCGACGCGGCAAAGGCAGCCGGGTTCAACGTCATCCTGGCCAATTCCGGCGAGAAGATCGAGGCGGAAAAGGCGGCCGTGAAACTGCTCATCGGCAAACGCGTCGACGGGCTGATCGTCACGCCGTCGGAATCGCGCGACATCGCGCACCTGCGCGATATCCACCGCTCGGGCCGACCGCTTGCCCTGCTGGATAGGGCGCTGGCAGATCTGGATGTCGATACGGTCACGACCGACGATCGCGGCATCGCCATGCTGGCGACCCGCTTTCTAGCCGATGCCGGCCACCGCAACATCGCCTATGTGACCGCGGTCGACGCCGAAGGGCACGAGTACCGCGATCTCGGGCAGATCTACACCTCGTCGGTCCGTGAGCGCATCGACGGTTTCCTCACCGTGTGCCGAGAGGCCGGACTTGATCGGCCAGAACGCTTTGTTCGCCTTGGCGCGACAAGCCCCACCGAAACGCGCAGGGTTGCCGGCGAGATGCTGTTGGCGCCGGATCGGCCGACGGCGATCCTCGCCTCCGACAGCGTCATTGCGCTGGAGATCTTCAAGGTGACCCGCGAGCGCGGCCTGCGGGTTCCCGACGACATTTCGCTCATCACTTTCCATGATGCGGACTGGACGAGCGTCACCACGCCGCCCATCACCGTTATCGACCAGCCCGTCTACGCGCTTGGCAAGAGCGTCGCGGAATTGCTCATCCGGCGATTGAAGGGAGATTCCCGCCCGGCGGAAAGGCTCGTTTTGCCGACCGCCATCATTGCACGCGGATCCGTTGGCCCGCCCTCGGATGGAAAGCCGCAAGTGCGCCAAGCATAGGCCTGACGGCGGTACGGCCCACATGAATACGTTAGAACAAGGTCGACGCACTCCGCTTTAAGAATGTACGTCGATCAACCCAGCAAGCACCCTGATCGCAATGCCGCGTCCACCGTCATCGGGACGGCACGTGCCGGCTCATGGTTTGAAGAGCATGACGATGAGCCAGATGCCCGGCTACTTCTTGCGCCTGCCTGGCTTCAGGGCCGCCAGAAGACTGCTGATCCTGCCGGCCTTGCGGTTGCGGATCTCGGCCTCGTTCTTGCGGCGCACCGCGGCGCGGACAAGCCTGGCGCCGAGATAACGCAAAGGCTCGGGCGGCAGCGACATGCGCCGCTCGATGCCGACCAGACCGCTTTCGCTCCAGCGATCCTTTCGCTCGAGCACCAGGCTCGCCAGAATGCGTCCGGCTATCGGCGTCTGCGCGATGCCGGTGCCGTTGAATCCCATGCCGTAGAAGATATTGGGATAATCGCGCAGGTGGTCGAAGACAGGAACGTGTTCAGGCACGCAGTCGATCGGCCCCGACCAGTCATATTCGATCGCCACACCGCGCAGCGACGGGTAGACCCGATGCAGCTCTCGCATATTGTCGCGGCCGTGCTCCGCGCTGCGGTTGAAGCTGGCGCCGAAATTTCCACTGAAGGCGACGTTGCCGCTGCCACGACCGAAGACCACCCTGCCCCCGATGGTGCGCTGATAGTAGAGCACCTGGGCCTGGGAATCGCAGATCGAGGCACCGTCGCGCCAGCCGATGCTGTCGAGCAGTTCGGGAACGGCGGCAGTGGCAATCACCTCGCTGCCGACCACATAAAGATGCCGCCGCAGTTCCGGCAGCGCGGAAAGCCAGGCGTTGGCGGCAAGCACGATTTTGTCAGCCCGTACCGCGCCATGCGCCGTGCGCACCGTGCATGTCATGCCGGGTTCGATGGCGAGGACCGGGCTGCGCTCATGGATGATGACGCCGCGTGCCAGTGCCAACTTGCGCAATCCGATGGCAAGTTTGGCGGGATGGACCGTGCCGGCAGTGGTCTCGACCACGCCGACATAGGAGGCCGATGAACCGGTGCGGCGTTGAATGTCCTCGGCTGTCAGCGGGCTGAAACGGTTTTCTCCAACAGCCGCCGTCAAGGCCACGGCGGTCTCCCAAGCGCCTTCCTGCGCAATGGAGCTTGCTGTCCACAACCATCCGTCCAGCCTCAGGTCCATGTCTATGGTGCCGTTTTGCTGCAGCGCCTTCAGCTCCGCGATCGATGCCACCGTGTCGGCGCACAGCAGGCGCGCTTCCTCGAGACCGACGACCGCACTGATCTGGTCGATTTCGGCGAACCATGAATGGACCTGACCGCCGTTGCGCCCCGAGGCCCCCGATCCGCACAGATCGGCTTCAAGGATGACCACCCGCGTTTGCGGCGCCAGTTCAAGGATCCGCAGCGCCGTCCACAGACCGGTATAGCCGCCACCGACGATCACCACGTCGGCGCGCTCGTCGCCTCGCAATGGCTCGGTCGCAGGGGCGGCGGTAATGTCCTGCAGCCAAAACGACCGGTCAGATGCAAGCGCGACCGCAGGCTGTCGCAAACGAAGTGTACTCACGCTTGGGCTCCCTGCGCATCGACAATGAAGCTGGCATATTTGGCTCGCAGCCAATCGGGTATCGGACGCGGTCTCTGGGGAAACCCGCCGAGATGGGTGCAGGTCTGTGCCGCCGCGATCGACGCCCTGTGCAATGCCTCCAGGGCGCCAAGGCCGCCGAAATGGAAGCCGGCGAGGAAGGTGGCAATAAAACTGTCGCCGGCGCCACACGTATCCACGACATCGACAAGCGTCGCCGGCGCATGCACGACATTCGTGCCATCGTCGAAGTAGGAGCCGCGTCGACCACAGGTCAAAACCACCTGCCTTGCGCCGGCCGCCCTGAGCGCGCCCAGCGATGGCTCGATGGGAACATCGACATCGTCCGGTCCGGACGCAAACAAAAGCGGGACACCGTCGAGCGGCAGCGCCATATGGGCGGTCGATAGATCGATGCTGAACGGCACATGGTCCGCCACCAATCGTTGAACAAGGTGCTTGTTGGCGTTGGTGCCGAGATGCACCCAGTCGGCCGCGGCGATGACCGCATAATGCGCGGGCACCGGCATGAAGTTTTCGCCCACACCGAAGGATTCGTGCAGGAACTTCCGGTCGCCGGATTCATCGCGCAGCAAGGTGACGGCCGTATCGCCGGGACGCCGTTCGACGTCGTCGGGGGATAGGCCGGCACCTGCCAGCTCGGCAAGCACCACGTCGCCTTCGGGATCGTTCCCGACGGCGCCGAAATAGCGCGCGGCCCAGCCGTTGCGCCGCCATTGCACCGCGACATTCAAGGCGTTGCCGCCCACCGTCATCAAGTTGTTGGTCAAATAGGCATCAAGGCAATTGTCCCCGACCGCGGTAAGCTCCTTCGACATCATGCCGGCACCGTTGCGCGATTGAGGTATGGCGCGATGGCGCCAAGGCAGCGTGTCCAGGCTTTTACCGGATCGAGCGCGTAGGAGCCGTTGCCGAACGGCTCGAAGGTGAATTTTCCGGCATAGCCGAGGCGCGCGAGCTCGCTGACGTAGTGGCCAAGCGGCAGCGTGCCCTCCCCCCACACCAGATGCCCGCCTGGCGTGCCGTCGACCAGATGGACATGCGCCAGCCGCGAGCCGAACAGGTCGATATAGCCGGCCACGGTGTCGCCGGCCGTGGCCATGGCGACAGTGTCGAGCACGACATCGACGTTGCCGGCGCCCACCTCATCCAGCATTTGGCGCAGGCCTGCCGCATCATTGACGATGTTGCTCTCGAACCGCTGCAACGGCTCGAGCAGGCAGCGCACCCCGTTTGCGGCGGCATGCCGGGCGATCTCGCCGATCGCGTCGACCGCGCGGTCCCACGCCGGTTGCCGGGATTGGCTCTCGTAGCCCCGGCCGGGCGTCAGGAAGAGATAGCGGGCGCCAAGCGCCGCGCAGATTTCGGCTGCACGGCAAAACCGCTCGATGCTGTCCTGGCGCAGTGCGGCGTCGCCGGAGGCAATGTTGATTGGATACAACACCTGCTCAGGCGTAAAGCACCAAGCCGACAGCTCGTTGTCGGCGAGTACCCGGCGAACGGATTCGACACGCGCGTCCGTGGCGTGGAACAGGTCCAGATGCTGGGCAATCCCCACAGCTCGATCTCGCGCAGGCCAAAGCCTCGGATCGTCCTGGCGACCTCATCCAAAGGGAAGTGCTGGAAGCTGAAATTGGCTCCGATCAGCTGATGAGCAGCGAGTTGCGGCATGAAGGCTCCTTTCGGGAATTGTTATTTGCCGATGCCTTCGGCCAAGCCACGGATGAAGTAGCGTTGCGCGGCAAAGAACACGATCACGATAGGCAGCGCCGAGATCGTCATGGCCGCGAACACCACGGCATAGTTGGTCCCGTGCGTTGCCATGATCGACGTCAGTCCGACCGGCAGCGTCTGCACATCCGAGCCGCTCGTGAAGATCATGGCGAAGAGATATTCGTTCCAGGCGAACAGGACGTGCAGGATGACGCAGGAAATGATGATCGGCCGGCACAGCGGCAAGGTGATGCGCCAGAAGATCTGACCCTCGCTGGCGCCATCCATCGTCGCCGCCTCGTCGATGTCTTCAGGCAGATCCAGCATGTAGGCGCGGATGAGGAAGGTGGTGAACGGCACACGGAACGCCGTGTAGAGAATGATCAGCGCCCAGTAGGTGTTGTAGAGACCGAGCGCCTGCAACATCTTCACCAGTGGAATGATCGCCACGGTGGGGCTCAGCATCAAGCCGCCCAGAACGATGGCAATAACCAGCGGCTTTGCCGACATCTTGGTGCGGGTCAGGCCGAAGGCCGTCCAGGCGCTGATCAGGACGGTGCATATGGCCGAAGCGACGGTCACCAGCACCGAGACTGTCACGTAGCCACGCACGCCCTGGTTCCATGCCTGCATGTAATTGTTCCACGACCAATGGGTGGGCAGGGCGAAGGGATCGCCGAAGATCTGCGCATTGTCCTTGAAGCCGCTCAGCGCCATCCAGATCAGCGGATAGATGACGACGACACCAAGGCAGACCAGGAACGAATAGAGCAATGTCCTGGCGATGACCGACCACACATTCACGTTCCGGCTGCGACCGGCTGCGACCATCGCACTCATAGCTGCACCCGGCGGCGCTTGGTGTACCAGAGCTGTGCCGCACCTGTGAGCATGGTCAACATGAAGATGACGGCGGCGATCGCCGCGCCATAGCCGAAATTGTCCTCGATGAAGGCCTTCTGGTAGAGCCACGTGCCCAGCACCTGGCTGCTGTTGTTGGGCCCGCCTGCGGTCATCACCATAACCTCGTTGAACACCTGGAACGCGCCCGTGATGGTGATGATGATCATCAACCCCGTCATTTCCCGGGTGAGCGGAAAGGTGATGCTCCACAGGCGGCGAAGCGGACCCGCGCCGTCGATCGTTGCGGCATCGTAGAGGTCGCGCGGGATCTTCTGGATGGCAATGGCGAACAGCAGCGTCGAATAGCCAAAACCCTGCCATTGGCTCATGGCGATGATGGCATAGATGGCGGTGTGCTCATTGCCGAGCCAAGGCATGACGAGCTGGCTCAGTCCAACACGGCTGAGCGCGGCATCCAGCAAGCCGATCTGCGGCTGGTAGATGAAATAAAACAGCAGGCCGGTCACCGTGATCGAGATTGCCGACGGCACGAAATAGACGGCGCGCCACAGCCGGCGCCAGCTTTCGCTTTTCAGGTCCTCGATAATGGCCGCCAGCAGGAACGCGCCGAAGACCTGGAAGATGACGGAGATGAGAGCGTAGAGGCAGTTGTTCCACAGCGCCAGCAGCACGACCGGGTCATGCAGCAGCCGGTCGTAGTTGGCGAGGCCGACATTGGTGACCTCGCCGGTGTAGATGTCCTGGTCGGTGGTGCTGACGATGAAATTGTCGACGATCGGATAATAGACGAACCAGCCGATGAGGATGAGCGCGATCGCCGCCCATCGCAACGACAACAGGTTGGCGAAGCAGGCCCGCCGGCTCTTTGGCCGTTGCGGCCTGGCGACGCCGATGTCGGCGCCGCTGTCCACTGTGTCCGAGGCCCTTGCCATGCTCGCCTGCTTTATTTGGCCGCGGATGCGGCTTTGCGCACCTCGTCCATCACTTGCTCGGGCGTCATCGAGCCGCCCGCCAGCGCCTGCAGGCTGGACAGCCAGACGGCGGCGACGCGCGGTGGGTTGGCCGTATCCAGCCAGGGCATGAGGTATGAGGCGGCGTTGATATCCTTGAGGCCATCGACCACAGCCGCGCTCATGTTCGATTCCGAGGCGCCGCCGATGGTGGCGCTCGGCTGGCCATAGGGTGGCGCAGACAGCACCTGCGCATTTTCCTTCGAAGTCACGAACTTCATGAAATCGATCGCCAGCGGGATGTTCTTCGATGCCGCATTGATCATGTAGCCCTCCGGCGCGCCCTCGATCGACTTGGCGTCACCCTTGGCGCCGGCGGGCACCGGCAGCCGGAAGAATCCGAAATCGGCGGGCTTTAACGCCGACTCCGGCGTGGCGGCCTGATCGAACTCGATGATCTCCTGGTAGTACATGGCCGACTGCGCGTTGGTGAAGGCCTGGAGAGCCGAGGCATAGGATGTGCCGTTGACGCCGGCGCCATCGGTGCAGCGCTCGACAAGCTGGCTGAACTGCTTGAGTGCTGCGATGTATTGGGCGGTGGCCGGATCGAAGTCGCGTTCCAGCGTTCCCTGCGGCACGTTGTAGGCGAGCAGCTGGCCTGCAAAGTGGATTGCCGGCCAGGCCTCCTTGTTGCCGAAGGAGATCGGTGTCACGCCGGATTTGCGGAGGGCGTCGCAGCTGGTCAGCAATTCCTCGAAAGTGCCCGGTGCCTTGAGGCTGAGCTTGGCGAAGATCTGCTTGTTGTAGCCCATGAACTTGGCATCCTGGTAAAGCGGAATGCCATAGAACTTGCCGTTGTATTGGAACGCCTTGACGGCGGCTGGAGACAGCGACTTGCCCCACTCGGTATCGGCAGCAATGACGGGCGTGAGATCAACGGCGCGATTGCCGCGCACGAAATTGCCACCCCAGCTGCCTGTCCAGGAGAAATAGATATCGGGCAGCGAGTTGGAAGCGACCAGCGTCTTGGTCTTGCCCTTCACGCTGTCGTCGCTCTCCTGGATAAGTTCGACCTTCACATCCGGATGGAGCTTCTCATAGGCCTGTGCCAGGTTGACGAAATAGGGCGACAGCTGTTGCAGCCCGAACTTGGTCAGGACCGAAAGCGTGCCGGTGTATTCCACCTTGGCGTTTGGGTCGGCCGTGACAGCCGGCGAAGCGGCGGAACTGCCGCTTATCGACAACCCCAATGATGATACCGCGGCCACCGTGACCGCCACGATTTGCAGCGAACGTTTCATGGATAGCTCCTTCAGAGGTGAGAGGGGATCAATATTCCACGCGTTTGTAGTAGCGACGGGTGGTCAGCGGGTGGTTGCGCAGCACCTCGAGATGGGCGCTCAGCCGCTCGAGCAAGGTGGCGAGCAGAACCGGCGAGATCATGCCGCGGACCTTTGCGGAGATGCCCGGCAACTTGACCGAGGCCGCGTCCAGCGTGCGAACGCGGTCCGTGTAGCGCTTGGCGAAGTTCTCGACCCGGTCGGCCAGGGGCCGAAGGGCATCTTCGCCCTTGAACACGAAAACGCTGACGCCCGGCTCGACCAACTCGAGCGTACCGTGGAAGAAGTCGGCGGCGTGCACCGGGCGGGTGCGAATCCACTGCATCTCTTCGAGGATGCACATGCCGTAATAGTGTGCTTCCGGCCACACCGAGCCGGCGCCGGTGAAGATGTGATAGGTATCGTCCTTGATTGTCTGGGCCAGTTCGGCCGCCCTGTCCTCAAAGGCAGCCTTGGCGTCGGCAAGCAGATCCGGCAGCAGTTTGAGTTCGGCGACAGTGCCATCAAAATCATCATATTCGCCGCGCTCTTCCAGCAGGGCCAGGACGATCAGCAGCGTCTGCAGGTAGAAGGATTCCGACGAGGTGTCGTCTTCGGCGAAGTTCGTGAAATTGTGGTCAGCCTCCCGTGCGATTGGCGTATCCGAATGGCCGGTGAGCGAAATCGTGCGCACACCACGTTTTTTCAGAAAGGCCATGAGCTCGACGCCTTCCTTGGTCGTGCCCGACAAGGACGGGATGACCACCACGGCCTTGCTGTCGAGACCGGCGGGCGGATCGATCACGACCTGCGCCGGATAGGCACCGCTCACCGGGAAGGTGGAACAGCGCTGCGCCAACTCGATCGCGGGCAAGGTTAGAAGCTGCACGCCGCCGGTGCCCATGAAAAACAGCCGCTCGACGCCATCTGCCAGCAGTGTGCGCATCAGTGAGCGAACCTCACCTGCGACGGCGACGGCCCCGCTTTGGATCTTCACGAAGCGGTCCCTATCGAAGTTCAGCATGACGTTTTCCTTGTATTTCGCGTGTGACAGGCCTCTAGCCCGCCTTAGGCGTCGGTGGGCCGTCTAGCTCGTTTTCCGATGTGAGATCGATCTCACAAGCGATAATGGGCACGCAATTTCGCCAATGGCAAGTCCTTTAGACGAAATTCTCCGAAATCGAGGGGTTTGCTCTTTAGCGCACAGCGCGCCGGGCAACCGATCCGCGTACGATCAAGCGGGTCTGAAATCGGGTACGGCGCGGTGCAACCTTTTTGCCGGCAAGCCGCTCCAGCAGATATCTAGCGGCGAGCGGTCCGATCTCGGAGATGGGTTGCGCCACGACCGTTATCTGCGGATCGGTGAACGTGGCGAGGTTGAAGTCATCGAAGCCAACCACCGACACGTCATGCGGAATCGAGAGTCCCATTGAACGCAGGCCAAGAAGCGCGCCTTGCGTCATGAGGCTGTCCACCGTGAACAGTGCGGTGGGGCGATTGCGCCGGCTGAACAGGCGGATCGTGGCTTCGATGGCGTGCTCGACGGTCGAGCGCGATACGCCGATGAGCGCTTCATCGATTGCGATCCCATGCGAGTGGAGCGAGTTTTCGTAGCCAGCCAAGCGTTCCTGTGCCGTAAAGATGCGTGACTCGTCGCGCAGAAGACCGATCCGGTGGTGACCGTTGCCAACCAGATAGTCCACTGCCTCGCGTGCCCCGCCCTCGTTGTCGACGACGACGCTGTCGCATTGCAGGTCCTTTACCACGCGGTCGATGAGCACGATCGGCGCGCCTTCGCGGGCCAGTTGCACAATATGCTGGCTGTCGGTTGCAGACGTTGGGGCAAGGATGAAGCCGCGAATGCTGAGCGAGCGAAGGCTCTCAAGCAGTTCTTTCTCCTGTTCTACATTCTCCTCGCTGCTGGCAATCAGAAGATTGTGGCGGTGCTTGCGCAGTTCCACCTCTATGTCGTGCGCGATTCGGGCGAAGAACGGATTCTGGATATCGCCGGGCACGAAGCCTATGATCGGCAATTGTCCGCTGCGCAGCGCCTGCGCGACGAGGTTGGCCCGATAGCCCAGCCTTTCGGCTGCCTCAACCACGCGGAGCGCCGTCTCGTCGCCAACGTAACCATAGCTGTTGAGCGCCCGGGCGGCCGTGGCGCGCGACACCTTAGCCGCTGCGGCAACGTCCTTTAGTGTGATTCCTTTCTGGGCCACAGGTAACCGTCCTTCTTGGATCTGAACATTGCGTCAGATCATTCTCGGCTCGTCTTGCCGGCATGGTTGTGCGGCATATCGGACGATTCTCAAACTGCGAACATAGCTTTCGCAACTCCTTGCCACCTAATCGAGATACGCGCGCTGTTTGGCTATCTGGAAATTTGATCCACGAATGCACCTACATGTTGTGCAGTCAGTTCATTGCCTTGCACTGCCAGCATACGGCAATGAGTTCACGCCATGATCCAGGCGGCCTCCCTGGCATCGATCATAACACCGATGGAGACGACTAGCCTTGCCGCCAAACTCGTCCAGCGATTGGAGGCGAGCTTTCAAAAAGGTCGAGCCAGACGCTCAAGGCCCGCTGCACGGAGAGCCACAGGCCGGGGGACTCTGAGCAAATTGGGAATCTGAGTCGCTTGCTCTGAACCGTCGGCATCATGCTGCTAACCGGTTTTGATCCTCCGGGGCTCCGCATTGGCAATAGCGACGAAAATGCTGTCGAGCAGACCCTTGTCGCGGAAGGAACTTGCCAAGCAAGGGCACCTCGGCCAAGTACGCAAACAACGCCCGGAGACGAAGGCGCATCCGGCAGCACCCTTTTGAGGCCAGATAGAGACTCAGAAACCCAAAACTTTCATCTTCCCGCTATTGAAACGGAGGACTCGATCGTGGCGCGTGCGCCCGACCATTGCCAACGGTGGGCTCCAAACTGATCGAAACTTCTCGTCGACCTTTGCAAGGTGATTGATCATCGGGGAGACCAAAGCCGAAACACTGGGGTTGGTGTCTCCAGTGACGCTGAACGAAGCTTCAGGGAAAATCCCAAATCTGCCGATTTCCCTGGCGCTGTCATTGCAACGATCGAGACAATCAGGGAGACCGGACCGGAGGCACGAGAGGCCGCGTCCTTCCGTGGGGTCGCTCCTCCAAACCGTTTGACGCAATTTAGAGATGTTGCCTTGACCCCGCACTAGCGTCTACTGCATCTGCTAGTAGGAGCGTCACGAATGGCGAGAAAGTCTGTCCGACGCAAGTCAACGATTTATGACATCGCGGTGGCGGCAAAGTCGTCCCCGACAGCGGTCAGTCTCGTCCTCAATGGCTCGTGGCAACAGCACCGGATCAAGGCGGAAACCGCAGCGACCATCCTCGATTGGGCTGAGCGGCTTGGCTATGCTGTCAACCTCAAGGCACGAGGATTGCGGCTTTCCCGATCCGGGCTCGCTGGAATGATCTTGCCACATTACCGCAATCGCTTCTTCGCCGGATTGGCCGAAGCCTTTGAAGCGGAATCCCGCGTCCACCGCTTATGCCCGATCGTCGTCAGCACCCATCGCAATCCTGATAACGAGTTGAGTGTGACGGAAACCCTGCTGGCCCAGCAGGTGGAATTTCTCTTCCTTGCGGGCGTTCGTGACCCCGATCCGCTGAATGATCTGTGCCGGGCAGCGGGCGTCCGGTGCATCAACATCGATCTGCCAGGCCGCCGGGCTCCCTCAGTTGTTTCTGACAACTACGGGGGCGCCAAGGCGCTCACAGAGATCATTGTTCAGAAATTGAAAGAACGAGGGGGCTCCACCGAAGATCTCTTCTTCTTTGGCGGGGTCAGCGATGATGACGCAACACGTAGCCGTTTGCTGGGTTTTCACGATGCGCTGGCAGCGCATGGGATTGTTACGGGCCCGGGCACGATTGACTGCTGCGGATACGCACCGACCAACGCTGCTCGGTCTCTCGCTGCACGATACGCTCAGCTTGGGCATCTGCCCTCAGGTATGTTCGTCAACGGCGTGACCGCTCTTGAAGGAACATTGCGGTTCACTTCGACGCTAGCCTCAAGTGAGCTTGGACGGGTTGTTGTCGGAAGCTTCGACTGGGATCCATTCGCGGCGCATTTGCCCTTCGATGTGACCATGGTCCGACAGAATGTCGAGGTGATGATTGCTGAAGGATTTTCGCTTCTGGAGAATTATTCGATAGACCACTTTCCGCTGGTGACCGTACCGACCAGCTTTGGGCGAACCGGAGAGCATGACGGCGCCCAAGAAGATTGGGATTCGGCATCCAAATCGAGCATCGACCACTAGCAATTCTTTGTCACGAGACATCGTTGCAGAAGTTCAACTCCGTTCATCAGCACCTCGGATCTGGGTAGCACCGCCTCCACCCAAGGCTCGCGGGGGATCGCATGTCGTTTCTACGGGTGCAGCCTGAGTGCGAAAGGGCGGATCGTTTACATCAATCGAGAAATGTTTTTAGACGCTGGTGGCGTGACCGCCTTGCTAAATCTATTTAGCACCTTGACCGGCCGGCATTCAAAGTCTTTTATGGCGCGTTCTGGGAGGAATGCGGCGCCGAGTGCGTCAATGCCGTAGGGCCCAAAGGGGTGGGCCAAACAAAGCCGACATGGGCAATAGGCAACCCAAAAACTCGTCAATCAGGGAGGAACTAAATGTTAGCAAAAACTATACTCGCGGCAGCGTTCGGCGCAGCCCTTTCGGTCGCCACAATGGATGCTGCACTGGCGAAGGACATCAAGGTTGGAGTCGTCGTGAAGATCGGCGGCATTCCCTGGTTCAATGCCATGGAAACGGGAATAAAGGAAAAGTCGAAAGAGCTTGGCGACGACGGCTTCATGGTCGGGCCGACCAGCGCCGACCCTGCACTTCAGGTCCGCGCGATCGAAGACCTGATAGCTCAGGGCGTCAGCGTAATTGGCGTCGTGCCGAATGATGCAAACGTTCTCGAGCCGGTTCTAAAAAAGGCGCGCGACACGGGCATCAAGGTCATAACCCATGAATCGCCGGACCAGGTGAACGCTGATTGGGACTTCGAAATGGTCTCGGCCGTTGGTTTCGGTGAGGCCCATGCCAAACTATTTGCCGAGAAAATGGGCGGCAAAGGCAAGTACGTCGTGTACGTGGGTTCTCTTACCGTGCCCGCACACAATGCCTGGGCCGATGCTGCAATCGCCTACCTGAAGAAGAACTTTCCCGACATGCAGATGGTTGGCGACAGATATGGCGTCGCCGAGAGCGCCGATGACAGCCGAAAGACGGCTCTGGATGTGCTTGCCGCCAATCCTGACCTCGGCGGCTTCCTGACGTTCGGCAGTCAGGGACCGATCGGCGCCGGACGCGCGATCGAGGAGCAGAAGCTTGGTGACAAGGTGGTTCTTGTCGGTTCATTCTCGCCTAGCCAAGGCAGCGCAATGCTCAAGTCCGGCATTATTGACGGCGGCTACATGTGGAATCCTCTGGAAGCGGGCAAAGTATTCGTAACAATGGCTGATTTTCTGGCGGGCGGCGGTGAAATCACCGACGGCATGACGATCGAAGGTCTGGGTGTCGTTCACCCTGACTTCAAAACCGGCACCATCATCGTGGACGCTGTGCAGCCTATCACGGTCGAAACGGTCGATGGTCTTGCAGCCCTAGGGCTTTAGATGGCGGACCATGGCTGGCGTGCCGGGGTGGCAAATCAATCCCGGCACGCCCCATCCTAGTCATTTCAGAAGGGCCCGCCGTGAACCTCGTCGCGTCTACGACGCAGGACCTCCCATCGGTTCTGTCGTTTAGCAACATAAGCGTCACATTTGGTGGCGTTAGAGCCCTCCAGGATGTCGCCTTCGAGGTTCTCCCGGGTGAAGTGCAATGCATCGCCGGTGAGAACGGCAGCGGCAAGAGCACCCTGATCAAGGTAATCACCGGCGTTTGTCAGCCGCTAGCCGGCGCAAACATGTCGATCGCCGGAAAGTCTGTCGACATCATGTCGCCGGCTGCGGCGCGCAGCGCCGGGGTGGAAGTCATCTGGCAGGACCTCGCACTGTTTCCTGAAATGACAGTCGCGGAAAATATCGGGATCAGAACTGTCCTCGGCAACATGCCTCGGCTCGTCGATCATTCGCGCATTCGCGAGGTGGCGCGAGGGCTGTTGGCGCGGCTTGGCGCCGACCTCGATGTCGA
Organism: Mesorhizobium sp. C089B; assembly: GCF_030323125.1. Lineage (NCBI taxonomy): Bacteria > Pseudomonadati > Pseudomonadota > Alphaproteobacteria > Hyphomicrobiales > Phyllobacteriaceae > Mesorhizobium > Mesorhizobium sp. C089B. Next base: position 6,273,400 of record NZ_CP100469.1, on the reverse strand, counting down.
CGCGCCTCTGCGTAGCTTTGCAATCGCCCAACGTCAGATCGTCGCCATCGCCCGGGCGCTCGCCGGCGATGCGAAGGTTATTTTCATGGACGAGCCCACATCGTCGCTTACTCAATCGGAAACAGACCGGTTGCTCGCGATCGTTCGAACACTCTCGAATGAAGGCATGGCCATCGTCTTCGTCAGCCATCGCCTTGCGGAAGTTCTGGAGATCTCAAGTCGCGTCACCGTTCTGCGCGACGGTAAGGTCGTTGGGGTGTTCCCGACCGCCGGAATGACCCAATCACGCCTCACCGAACTGATGACCGGCAAGACTTTCGACCAAACCGTGAGCACGAGAAACCTTAGTGGATCACCGGTCGTGTTGAAGATCGACCGATTGACCCGCGCAGGCGACTATGACGACGTTTCGCTGACAATACGGCGCGGTGAAACGCTTGGCCTTACCGGGCTACTCGGCGCCGGTCGCACAGAACTCGCGCTTTCGATTTTCGGCATGCTGCGCCCAGACCGCGGCAGCATCTCACTTAACGGGACGGTTCTTCATCTGAACTCCAACCGCGACGCAATCCGGGCAGGTATTGGCTACCTCTCCGAAGACCGCTTGTCCCTTGGTCTCATACAAGCTCAGTCCATCGCCGACAACGCCGTTATCCCGGTGCTCGACAAGATCCTTGATCGAGGGCTGATCTCCTCGGAGAAGAAGGATGCGCTCGTCAATCATTGGATCGAGGAATTGGCGATAAAAATCGGGCGGCAGACCGATGCGATTTCCACGCTCTCAGGCGGCAACCAGCAAAGGGTGGCCATCGCCAAATGGCTGGCGGTCGGACTGAAACTGATCATTCTTGATTCGCCAACCGTGGGGGTGGACGTTGGCGCGCGGGCCGGCATCTTCGAGATTGTCGCCAAGCTCGCTGCCGAAGGCCTGGCGATTCTGCTGATATCCGATGAAGTGCCGGAGGTCTATTTCAACGCCGATCGCATCCTCCATATGGCCGCGGGCAAGATAGTCGCCGAATACGACCCGCACGCCATCTCGCTCAGCAACCTGGAAGCTGCGGTCTATGCATAGCCGCGGCAAGCTCTTTCGGGCTCATCCCACCGAGACATGGCTCGTTGTGGTTCTTCTCATCATGAGCGCGGGTCTCTCCGTTGCGAGCGACAAATTCTTCACCATTGCCAATCTCTTCAATCTGCTCAACACAAGCTCGACAAATCTGATCTTCGCCGTTGGGCTGCTGGTGGTGTTGATCGCTGGGGGCATCGACATCTCCTTCGCTGTGGCCGCGTCAGTGGTTCAATACGTCGTGGCGCTGGCTCTAGCCCAAATGGGAGGTGGTGATTGGTTCATCGGCCTCACCTTGGCGGCAATTGTCGGGATCGCCCTGGGTGCGGTGAACGCCGGCCTCATCTACTATTTCCAGATCATTTCAATCGTTGTCACCATCGCCACCTTCAATATTTTTTTCGGCCTGCTGATGTTCTTCACGCACGGTGTATCGATCTACAATCTGCCTGCATGGTGGACGCATCGCACTGTGCTTTTCGAGTTCCAACAGGCGAATGGCAATTGGGCCGAGCTAACACTGCCGGTTGCGATCATGGCGGTCTGCGTCGCCGCCACCTGGGGGCTTATCCGGTATACCACCACGGGACGGCAGCTATACGCTTTTGGCGATAACCCGGAGGGCGCCCGTCGCCTCGGTATCAACATTGCGGCGATGCACTTCATTGCCTTCGGCTGGCTTGGTTTGATGGCCGGGATCGCGGGACTTGTGCAGGTGCACTATTCCCAGGAAGTCGTGCCCAACGCATTGGTGGGGCGCGAGCTGGACGTGCTGGCAGCTGTTGTCCTTGGCGGTGCCAGGCTGGGTGGCGGGCGCGGCACCGTGCTCGGTTGCATCCTTGGCGTGTTTCTTGTGTCGGTGACGCAAAACGGGCTGAACCTCCTCGGCATCTCTCCCTATGCTTTCAAGATGATCGTCGGGGCGATCATCTTGATTGCCATCACGCTGTCCAACGCGCCGCTCGGGCATATCCTCGCGGGCTTGCGGCAGAGGATGGGTACATGACGCAGCGCGTGCTCGAAACTGGAGCGCTGCGGCACGGATTCTTGCGCCGTCTTGCCGGCAAGTTGGGCGCCGAGAATATCGGGCTTTTGCTGGCATTGATTTTGGTGATTGGATTCTTCGGGTCCCTCTCGCCGCGGTTCCTGTCCAAAGCTACTTTTGAATCGGTGGCCTTCCAGTTGCCTGAACTTGGACTGCTTACGCTCGCGATGTTGATGCCGATCATCTCGGGCGGCATCAATCTCGCCGTGACGTTCACGGCCAATCTCTGTGGCCTCACGCTCGCCTGGGTTCTTCAGGCCAACGGAGGACCGGACGCAAGCATCTATGCCTTTCTACTCGGTTCCGTTCTTGCGGTCGGCGTTGGCACGGCAAGCGGCTTGGTCATGGGCCCGGTGATAGCCTATACCGGCGCGCACCCCATCCTCGTTTCGCTCTCGGTGATGATTTTCCTGCGCGGCCTTGGCGAGTTTCTGACCCGCGGCGCCGACATTTCGGGCTTTCCTGAATTCATCCAGCCCCTGGGCCACGGCAGCATCGTCGGCATTCCTGTCCCGCTGCTGATACTGCTCGGCGCAGTCATCGTCTGGCATGTCTTGATGACCCGAACCAGGCTTGGTTTTTCAAACTATATGGTCGGCTCCAACATCGAGGCGACGCGCTATTCCGGCATCTCGACGCGACGCGTGATCATTCTGATCTACGCGCTGTCTGGCGCCATGTGTGCGTTGGCCGGCATTATCATGATGGCACGATTCAATTCCGTCCGTGTCGGCCATGGCGAGTCCTATGTGCTGATTACGGTGCTTGCCTGCTTCTTGGGCGGGGTGAATCCGTTTGGCGGCTTCGGCAAGGTCGTTTCGGTCTTCCTAGCCCTCATCGTTTTGCAGTTGCTTTCTTCGGGACTGAATCTCTTGGGCGCCAGCCAGCACCTGGCCACAGCCATTTGGGGCATCATGCTGATCGGCGTCATGATCTTGCGATGGGCTGCCGGGCAGCTCAATTTCATGAGGATAACACGATGAAGGGTTTTGGCGTTCATACGAGCATGTGGACGAGTGGTTGGTCCGTAGAGGGCGCCGAGCACACTGTAGCGGCGGTGAAAAAATACGATCTCGATTTCATTGAAATTTCGCTGGCCGATCCATTTTCTTGCGATGCCGATCACACCCGCAAGCTGCTGGCGGCAAATGGCATGCAGGCGGTGTGCTCGCTAGGGTTGCCCGAATATGCGTGGGCATCGCGCCACCCACAGGAGGCGATTGACTTTCTCAAGGTGGCTATCGACAAGACGGCCGACATCGGAGCCCAGGCGCTGTGCGGCGTAATCTATGGCGGCATCGGCGAGCGTACTGGCGTGCCACCTACCCAGGACGAACTTGATAACATTGCGAAAGTGATGACGTCCGCCGCCGCGCAAGCCAAGTCTCGCGGCGTCGAACTCGGTGTCGAAGCCGTGAACCGTTACGAGAACCACATCATCAACACCGCGGCTCAGGCGGTGGCACTAATCGAGAGAGTCGGCGCCGACAATATGTTCGTGCACCTTGATACCTATCACATGAACATAGAGGAGAAAGGTATGGGCAACGGTATTATCGTCGCCCGCGATTACCTCAAATATATCCACCTCTCCGAGTCTGATCGCGGCACCCCGGGCGAGGGCAATTGCAATTGGGATGAGACGTTCGCGACGCTGGCCGCGATCGGCTTCAAGGGCGGGCTCGCGATGGAGAGCTTCATCAACATGGATCCGCGTCTGGCGTTTGGCCTCAGCGTGTGGCGTCCGGTGGCCGAGAGTGAAGCGGTTGTGATGGGCAACGGTCTGCCGTTCTTGCGCAACAAGGCACGGCAGTACGGGCTGATCGCATAAGTTACATCACCATGCGAGATCAAACTCGGCACATCATGAGCCGACTGCATCGACATTGCGGCGACTGCCTTCGAAGCAGGAGCCGCTCGAGAGGCAATATTGCGGCCTTTTAGATCCCGGCCTTCGGCTGCCCCCCGGGCGCAAGCAGCCAACCGGTCGGCGATCGCAACTGCCGCGAACATCTATTTCACCGGCTCGGGCATCGCAGCCCTACCTTCGGCGGCCGCGAGCCGGCTTCGACCCGCTCACCGAACTCGATGGCGACGCCCTCACCGACCGCGGTCACGGTGCCCGAGAGTTCATGCCCCATGATGCGCGGATAGGCCAGGAAGGGAGCTTGCCTTCAAAAATATGGTAGTCGGTCCCACAGAGTCCGACATGGCTGATGCTGACCAGCGCCCATCCGGCTCCCGGCTGGCCGGGCGGCGCGGCGTGGAGCACCTCCGCCGTTGCGGCAAAGATGCTTATCATGTTAAGGATGGCGCGGCGCTGCCGCAGCGTCACAATCCCGCGACAAGACGGGAACAGTGAGAATGTGGAGGAGACTATGACCGCCCACCACGTGAGCGTCGCCGATGGCGAGGCTTTCCTATCCGCGTCGCGGATGCTGTTCGGCCCGATCACCCAGCGTTTCTCGCGCGGCGAAGCGCCGTCGCTGCCGAAGCTCGTGTCCGTGCATCTCGGCTCCTGCCGGCTCTCCGAGATCAAGGCCAAGTCGCATCTCGTCGTCAGCGACCGCACCTTCTGGCGTAGCTTCGATCCCGATGCGATCAAGATCCTGATGCAGCTCAGCGGCCGCAGCCGATTCGAGCAGAAGGAGGTCGCGGTCGATCTCGGCCCACGCGCTGCGATCATCTATGATCCAATGCGCAGCTATTCGCTGCAAAACCTGTCGGATGTCGACCAACTCATCCTGCAGGTGCCGCGCTCGACTTTCGGCGACGGGACGTTGACGCGTCTCTCGGCGCCGGTGCCGTTGCCTGGCAACGACGATAGCCTCACCCATATCGTTTCCGGTCTGATGCAGATGGCGATCGGCACCGCGCACAAGCTCGACGAGGCCAATTGCCGCCGTGTCGGAGAAAGCCTTATACAACTCGTCAACGGACTCATCCAGGCAAGGCCGACGGCACCGGAGTTCCGCCGCTCGCCGCTGGAAGCGCTGCGTGAACGCATCGTCGCCTATATCGACGCCAACTTGGCGCGTTCAAACCTGTCGGCCGAGGACATAGCCCGCCACATGGGCTGCTCCCGCCGCTATCTGCACCGCGCCTTCGAAGGCGAAGGCACCACACTGGAGCGATTCGTGTGGGATAGGCGGCTGGAGCGCAGCAAGGAGGAGCTGCTGTCGCCCGCCCGCGCCTCAGCCTCCATCTCGGAAGTCGCGTTTGCCTGCGGGTTCAATTCTAGCGCACATTTTTCGCGGGCGTTCAGAAGCAAGTATGATGTTACGCCGAGAGACTTGCGGGAGCGAGTGCGAATGGTGGTGGTGCATTAGGAAGGTGCTGCTAGCCGTACCTTTATCGGACACAGCAAATTGTTTTGCACCCACATACGGGCACATTCTATCTCACCTTCTCGAGGACTCTCACTCCCGACCTGCAGCGCTTACGTCTCAATAGGGCTATACTCAGGCCTCAAGCCGTCCGCGCCCGGCCCGCAAAACTTCGCATCAGCCCCTTCGGCAAGAACAGCATCGCCAAGATGATGGTCAGACCCGAAATCACCGGGTGGTAATCCGGCACCACTATGCGCGCCAGGTCGAACACCGCGTACATGACGAAGGCACCGAGGATCGGGCCGAGCACCGTGCCGGTGCCGCCGACCACCGTCATCATCAGCGGCAAAAGCATCCAGTCAAGGTCAAAGACGGAGTCCGGGCCGACATGGAAGATGTAGTAGGTGTACAGGCTGCCGGCGACGCCGGCGATAAAGGCGCTGCCAGCAAAGGCGGCGACCTTGACCCTTAGCGTGTCAATGCCGTTGGCCGATGCCGCCATCTCGTCGTCGCGAACGGCGACTAGCGCCAGGCCGTAGCGCGAGCGCATCAGCAAGCGGATGGCAAGCGCCGTGCCCACCATCAGGCCGAGCCCGACCAGATAGTGCGGCAAGAGCGTATCGAAGGTGCCGGCGGGCGCCACGACGCCGAAGGCGCCGCCGGTGAAATCACCGCCATTGATGAACATCACCTTGACGATCTCGCCGAAGCCGAGCGTGCCGAGCGCGAAATAGTCGCCGCGCAGCTTTGACAGCAACGGCAGGCCGATGATGATGGCGGCGACGGCCGCGACCAGTCCGCCCAGCATCATCGTCGCCGGGTCGAAATAGTAGATCCGCGGATAAGCGTCATAGAACGAGCCCCAGAGATAATTGCCGCTCCACAGGATGGCGGTGGTGTAGGCGCCGAGCCCGAAGAAGGCATGGTTACCGAGGCTGATCTGGCCGCCGAAGCCGGCAACGAGGTTCCAGCCTTGCGCCATGGTGGCGTAGATGAAAACGAAGAACAGGAGCGAAAAGGCATAAGAATCGATCGCGCCGGGCACGAGCGGCACCAGCGCGAGGGCTGCGACCACAGCAATTGCGATCCCAATCCAGAATTGTTTCGGCAAGGCTTTCTTGATCATGACGCTCAAGCCTTCTTGTAGGGCCGGCTGAACAGGCCTTCCGGCTTGAACATGAGCACCGCCAGGAACACGCCGTAGGCGATGGCGTTGGTCCAGCCGCCCGAGATGAAATACTGCACATAGGCTTCGATCAAACCGAGGATGATGCCGCCGGCAAGTGCGCCCGCGACATTGCCGATCCCGCCCAGCGCCAGCGCCACCAGCGCCTTGAGGCTGAAGATGAAGCCGGCGAACGGATTGAACGGGAATGTCGTCGCCACCGCGACCCCGGCCGCTCCGGCAAGCGCTATGCCGATCGCGAAGGCGATGGCGTTGACGCGGTGCGGGCTGATGCCCATCAGAGTCGCCGCCTCAATGTCCTCGGAGGCCGCGCGCACCGCCTTACCGACCAATGTCTTGCGCAGGAACAGCACCACCAGGCCGGTACCGGCGAGCGCAATCACGAAGCCCATCGAACGGGTGAAGGAGGTGCGCACGCCCAAAATCTCGATGCCGCTCGCCGTGTAGGAGGTGACGATTGCCGCGGTGTTGCCGCCCCAGATAACCGTCATCAGGTTCTGGATCAGGAACATCAGACCGACCGCGATCAAGAGCGAGATGTTGCGGTCCTCCGCTGCCGCCGCGCGGCGAAACAGGCCTTGGTAGACCAGCCAGCCGACAACGAGCCCGACGGGCACGACGATCAGCAGCGACACGAAAGGGTCGATGCCGACGCCGTAGAACAGCGCTCGTACGAAATAGGCGGACAGGATGATCATCGCGCCCTGCGCCAGAAAGATCAGCCGCATGGTGCCGAAGATGAGGCTGAGGCCCACCGCCGCAACGCCGTACATGGCGCCACCCAGCGCGCCGTTGAGCGACAGTTGCAGCAGGATTTCGGGAGGCGGAATGTTCTGCATCATTGCACCTCCAATACGCCCATATAGGCCTTCTGGATTTCGGGATCGGCGATGAGCTCGGCACCGGTGCCTTGCATGGCAAGCTCGCCGGTTTTCAGCACAAAGGCGTAGTCGGCGACCTTCAGTGCCTGATGGATATTCTGCTCGACCAAGAGGATGGTGACGCCCTGCTTGTGCAAGGTCTCGATCAGAGCGAACATCTGCTGCACCACGATCGGGCTCAGCCCCAACGACGGTTCATCGAGAATCAGCAGCGACGGGTCCGACATGGTGGCGCGCGCGATGGCCAGCATCTGCTGCTCGCCGCCGGAGAGCGAACCGGCCTTCTGCCCTGCCCGCTCCTTTAGCCGCGGAAACAGCGTGTAAGCTTTCTCCAGCGACTGCTTGAAGCGCTTCCGAACTTTGGGTTGGAAGGCGCCGAGTTCGAGGTTTTCCAGCACCGTCATCTGCCGGAACAGGCCGCGCCCTTCCGGCACATGCGCGATGCCCATCGTCGCGATCTCCTCCGGCGCCTTGCCGGCCAGCAGCGCGCCAGAGAGGAAGATCTCGCCGCGCTTCGGCTTCAGCAGACCGGAGATGGTCTTCAGCAGCGTCGTCTTTCCCGCGCCGTTGGCGCCGACAATGGCGACGATGCTGCCGGGCTCGACGTGGATCGACACGCCCCACAACGCGCCGACGTCGCCATAGGCGACTTCCACGTTGTTCACTTCAAGCAGCCGGTTCGCCAAGATAGGCCTCTATCACTTTGCGGTTGGCAACGATCTCGCGCGGCGTGCCGTCGGCGATCTTCTCGCCATGGTCCAGCACGATTACCCGGCTGCACACCTTCATGATGGCATCGACCTTGTGCTCTACCCACAGGATCGAGACCCCCTTGTCTGTGCGCACGCGGCGAATGACATCGACCATGCGCTGGATCTCGGTCGGATTCAGCCCCGCCATCGGCTCGTCCAGCAACAGCAGCCCCGGGCGGGAGGCAACGGCTCGCGCGATCTCCAGCAGTCGCCGGTCCGACAGCGTCATGTGTGCAGTGCGGATATCGCGCTTGCCAGTCAGCCCGACCAGTTCAAGGGCCTCCTCGGCGGCTGCCGCCGCATGCTTGACCCGGCCGCCGGAGCCATAGACGGCGCCAACCATGACGTTCTCGAAGGCGGTCATGGTCAGGAACGTGCGCACCAGCTGGAAAGTGCGGGCAATGCCGAGCCGACAGATTCGATGCGGGGCCGTGCCGGTGATGTCCTCGCCACGGAAGCGGATACGGCCCTGGGTTGGGGTGTAGAGCGCGGTAATTACGTTGAACAGTGTCGACTTGCCGGCGCCGTTGGGACCGATCAGGCCGATCAGCTCATTGGGTCCGACGGCGATGTCGATGTTGTTGAGCACGACAAGCCCGCCGAACCGCTTCTGGATTGCCTCGAGGCGAAGCAAGGTTTCGTCAGGCTGCATCGTGTGTTTCCGTTTCTCCAGGGGAAGCTGTCCATGCAATCTGTCGAGGTCAGCGCCGCCCTCGTCGCCCCGCGACCCTTCTCCCCGCGTAGGACGGGGGAGAAGGGGCAGGCGGCAATGTCGGAGCCCGTGCCCTCGCCGCTCAGCGCTTGTCCCAGGCCGGGGCCGGCTTGTAGGTCCAGTTGCCATTAGGGAAGATTAGCTGGTGCTTGCCTTGCCACCATTGCGTGGCAACGCTGGGGATCAGGGCAAAGCCTGTCTGGTCGAATTTGAGATCGCCGACGACGGTGTCCTTGAATTCCTGGTTGAAGATCACGTCATGCAGCGCGGCGGCATCGGTGGTTCCCGCCTTTTCGATCGCCTGCGCCAGCACCTGCGCATTAGCGTAGAAGGCGCCGACTGTGACGGAGTCCTTCTTGAATTCGGCCTCGTAGCGATCTCCGAGTTCCTTGGCGCCTCGATAGGGATAGCTCGACGACCAGAAACCGTCAGTCATGATGTAGTCTGAATCCGCTCCGAGCGCTTCGTGGAACTCGCCCGTCCAGGTGCCCTTCCAGCCATGCAGATAGGGCACGGAGAAGCCGAGCTCCTTCATCTGGCGCAGCAGCGTCACGGTGTCGGCCGGCGAGCCGAACACCAGCATGGCGTCGACGTTGGCGGCCTTGAGCTTGGTGATCAGTGCCGAGTAGTCGGTGGCCCCGATCGCCCAGGGATCGTCCACGGCGAAAGTGTAACCATATTTCTTCGCAGCCGCCTCGAAGGCGCCGCCAAAGCCCTTGCCGTCGGGCGAATCCTCGGTGACAAGAGCCGGGTTCTTCGGCTTCTCATTGGCCGGCAGCTTGTTCCAGATCTCGAACGGCACTTCGGCGCCCGGCCCCGGGTGGAAGAAGAAGAGGGCCGAATATTTGAGCTTCAACGGCTGCCACTCGAACGGGAACGCCGTCGTGATCATGTAGAACTTCTTGTATTTCTCGGCGACGATGGCGCCGGCGATGTTCATCGGCCCGGAATGGGTCGATAGCAGCGCGTCGACCTTCTGCACCTTGATCAGGTTTTCCAGCGCCGAGGCGACCTTGCCTTCCGAGCTTTCGTCGTCGGCGACGACGAGGCGCACCGGCAGCTTCTTGCCGGCCGACATGAGCATGATGCCGCCAGCCTTGTTGATATCGGCCACCGCTTGCTCATAGGCCCATTTCTGCTCCTTGCCGTCGCCGGCCAGCGGCCCGGTCAAGGAGATCGGCGCGCCGATGACGATCTCATCGCCGGCGGCATTCGCGACCCCTGTGACGCCGGCCGCAAGTGCGGTCGCCAGCACCAGGCCCGCCAGAATTGCCTTCAGATTTTTTCCCATTGCATCCTCCCAGGTTGTTTCATCGGCCAGACGCATCGGCGCCCGCCCGCATGCCTCAGACCGTCGCTGCCGCGACCAGTCTGGTGTCGGTGAATTGCTCGAAACTCACGGCTTTACCGTCGTCCATCTCCCAGACATGGACGACGCGCGCGGACATTGGCTTGCCGGTCTTCCTGTAGGTGCCCGAATAGGTGCCGATGCCGACGATTGTGGCGCCGCCATCGACCAGTCTTTCGAGCTTCAGCGCGTAGCCGTCCCACTCCTCGCCGATGCGCTTGAAGACCCCCGCTATGATGGCGTCGGGGCCGACATAGGTGCCGGCATAGGGGAAGCCCGCCATTTCGGTCCAGGCGGTGCGGCTGGTGATCGGCGCCATCATCGCGGCCAAATCCTTGGCATCGGAGCCGGCGTAATGAGCCTTGATAGCTTCGTAGTTCTTGTTCATCGCGTTCTCCCGCACGGTCAGACCGGCGCCTTGCCTTCGTCATAGACGGTTCTGGATTTCTTCTCGATGTGAGCGCCTGCCGGCTTGTTCTCGACCTTGCCCAGGCTGGTCACGCCGAGGAATTTCCCGGTCGAGCGCATGACGTCCCAATTGTAGAAGAACAGCGAGGCGACCGGGATGATGAACTCGCGAAAGCCGAACACATATTGGTTGTCTGCAAACTTCCAGGTGGTCGCGAGGTCGACGTCGCCATGGCCACGCTGGATGCCGACGAGGTTCTGCCAGCCATAACGCTCGGAGCTCAGATAGATGTGCTCGTAGACGTGGTTGGGGCTGTAGGTGTAGTGCGCGGTGAGCCCGACCAGGTCCCGGCTCGGCGCCGGCTTGATACCGGTCGGCGCCTTGCCGGGATCCCCGAGTACGCCGGCCGACCAGGTCTGCGCGACGAGCGGCTCGCCGGGCGCTTCGCCTTCTTCACGCACCCGTTCGCGCACCGACAGCACCCGGCGCGTGCTGGTGTTCACGACGTAGGCCTCATCCTCGGTCGGCCGGGCGGCGAAAGTCATGTTGATGAAGAACACGTTAGCGGCGACTTCGAGCGCCTCGTACCAGTCCGCCCCCGCCTCGCTACCCTCGCTCCACGCCACCGTGTCGGCCGACGTGAAGGCAAGGTCGATTGTGCGCCCGGTGTCCAGCGTGATCTTGAAGGTCTGGCCGCGCAACGCTGACGTCGTCGCCAGCCGGTTGGTGGCGATGCCGGCGGCGAAATCATCGAAATGCTTCCAGTCCGCCGGCCTGTTCTGGTCCTTCATCGCACTCTCCCAATCAATCGACAAAAGCTAATGTCGGCAGGTCGACGACGGTAGCGCCGCCGTCGACGGTCAGGATCGAACCGTTCATCATGGCCGCCTCGCTCGAAGCGACGAAGCAGATAACGTTGGAAACCTCTTCCGGTGTCGCCGGACGGCTGAGCGGCACATCCTTGGTCACCAGACGGTAGGCCTCGTCGGTCGAGCCAAGTCCGTGTTTCTCGACGATCAGCGCCATCTGCTCGTCGGCCATGTCGGTTGAGACCCAGCCCGGGCAGATGATATTGGTGCGCACGCCCTTGCGGCCATAGTCGCGCGCCAACGATTTGCCGAAGCCGATGCAGGCATGCTTCATGGTGACGTAGCCGGCAGCGTCCGGGCCGGCAAACAGCCCGGCGATCGAGGCAACGACGACGATGTTGCCCTTCCGCGCGATCAGGTCCGGCAGGCATTCGCGGGCGCAAACGAAAGCGGTGTCGAGATTGGTGCGCGTCGCCAGGCTCCAGGTTTCGTCGCTCATCGAAATCGTCGGGCCGACACCATGGCCGCCGGCATTGGCGACGAGGATATCGACCGGTCCGATTTTTTCATGCACTTCGGCAAGCGCTGCACGCACCGCCTTCGGATCGGCGGCATCGCCCTGCACCACCAGACCGCCAATATCCCTGGTGACGGCCTCCAGCGGCTCGCGCCGCCGGCCCATCAGCACCACCTTGGCGCCGTCCGCCGCCATGCGCCTTGCGACCGCGGCACCAATGCCGGTGCCGCCGCCGGTGATGAAAGCCGTCTTTCCGGAAAATCGCATGGTTCCATCCCGATTGGTGCTGTGCCGGCTATGCGCCGATCTTCGCTGGGCATAGTGCGGCATCAGCCGTTTCGCGTCTTGTCCAAGCGGGAACTTTGTTTTGACTGAGCGCGCACTTCGCGCCTCGTCCGTTGAAGCCGCGCGACCTCTCGGCCGCGCGGCAGCCGCCACCCCCGCAAGAGCAATTCCAGGAAAGTGTGAAGCGGTTTTCCCGGGGAAAGTGCGTAGCGCTTCCCCTGGGGAATTGCGCCAAACAAAGAAAGCAGCCTATTTCTTCACCGCTTCGAGATCGATGACGATGTCGACATCCGGGCCGAGGCCGAAGCCGGCGGCAGCCTTGGCCATCGGGAAGTCCGCGGTGCTGACTTTTCCCGTGGCGGTGAACGCTGCCTTGGTCAGCGTCGCATCCCACGGCGCCGGCGCCTCATTGACCAGCGTCACGTCGAGCGTGATCTCCTTGGACACACCGCTGATGGTGAGATTGCCCGTGACCTTGCCGGTCTTGTCGCTGACCTTCTCGACCTTGCTGCTCTCGAACGAAATCGCCGGGAATTCGGCGGCGTTGAAGAAGTCCGGGCCTTTCAGGTCGCTGTCGCGCTGGTCATAGGCGGTGTGCACCGAGCCGACGTCGAGCTCGGCCTTTACGCTGCTCTTCGACGGATCGGCCTTGTCCATGACGATGGCGCCCTTCACGGCATCGAACTGGCCATGCGCGATGCCATAGATGCCGTGCTTGATGGTGAAGGTAACCCAGGCGTGCTGGCCATCGATCTCGTAGTTTTCGGCGTGCGCGGCCGATGCGAACGCGCACGTCGAGGCAAAGGCCAGCGCGGCCGTCAGTTTTCCTATTGTCACGTATCTCTCCCCATTGTTGGTTGTCATCTCTTGGCTCAGGAAAAGCCAAGCGCGGCTCCGTGCGGCGCCCGAACGATCGCCGTCAGGATGGCCAGCATCGCCGGGATGGCGATCAGCAGACCGGCAACCAGCGGCCGCAACGGCCTGATGCCGGGAACAAGGCGCCGCAGCGGACCGGGCACCAGGGCAGCCACGATCAGCGGCAAGGGCGAAAGCACCAGCGCGACCGGATTGGCCTTAGGCGCCAGCAGCGCCATCTGGATCAGCACCGTGGCCGCGGCGTAGACGAGGATCATCTCGGCGCCCTTGCTCCAGGCGGCCGCCGTGCCGCCGCGCAGGACCGCGATGTACTGGACGAGGCACCAGCCGCCGGCGAGCGCGGCCAGCGATCCCAGCAACTGCCCGGTGACGATCGACGCGCCAAGCACCGAGATGATGGCGCCGGCCAGGCACATGGCGAGCATGGCCGCGGGTGCCAGGAACGGATCCTCCACCGGCGGGGACGGCAAAGCCTTCAGGGACAGCAGCATCGCGACGCCGACGGTTGCGAGAAGGCCGGTGACGAGGGCTGCGATCATCTGAGGATCGAGCGAACCGCCGGCAAGGCGGCGCCAGCCGAGCCACAACAGCGCCGCCGCAAGGGCCGCGGCGACCAGCACGCCCGGGGTGCTCAACAGGCGCTCGGGCAACAGCCCGATGAGAATAGCGGCAACAGCGAGATAGATCAGCTTCTGGCTGGCGGCGACGGGCGGCACGACCGGCGGGCCAAGCGTGTCCCAGTAGAAGAACAGCAGCAACGCGGCCCAGATTAACGAGAGCGCCAGCGAGGATGCCGGCAGCGCAAATCGTTCCAGCAACGCCATCGCCATGCCGAGCACAAGCGGCAGCGCCGCCGTGGTGACCATCGGATTGCCCAGCAATGCGCTCAATGGCCGACACCCCTCCGGCATCGGCGGCCGTGCAAAACGTGCGGCCCGATGCAGCTCTGATCTTGGCCGGCCAGTCGCGCTGCGTCTTGTCCGAGCGGGAACTTTGTTTTGACTGAGAGCGCACTCGCGCTTCCGGCGGCTTGAAGCCGGCTGGCACGCTCCCTAACCCTCTGCGCACTGTGTCCGTCAGCATCGAGGAGGATGGCATGAACGAGAGAATGGTGCCGCCGATCAGCCCAGCCGCCGCCGCGTTCCTTGCGCGTTCGCACCGGCCCTTCATCAATGGCCGCTTTGTTGACGGCCTTGCCGGTAACGACCTCCCCGTCGACGACTCCGCCTCCGGCGAGATCGTCGCCCACGTTCCCGAGAGCGGCCCCGAACTGGTCGACCAGGCGGTGCGCGCTGCGCGTGCCGCCCTTGAAGGCCCCTGGGCGTCGATGCCGCCGGTCGATCGCCAGAACCTGATGCTGAAACTCGCCGACGCGGTCGAGGCCGACGCCGACCTTCTGGCCGAGATCGAAAGCATCGAGAACGGCAAGTCGCTCGGCGTCGCCCGTATGCTCAGCGCCGGCGGCACCGTCGACTGGCTGCGCTACTATGCCGGCTGGGCGACCAAGATCGAGGGCTCGACCTTCCAGGTGTCCATCCCCGTGCCGCCGGGCGCCAGACACCAGGCGATGACGGTGATGGAGCCGGTCGGCGTCGTCGGCGCCATAGTGCCGTGGAATTTCCCGCTGCTGATCGGAATGTGGAAGATCGCGCCGGCGCTCGCTTGCGGCTGCACCGTGGTGCTGAAGCCGCCGCAGGAAACGCCACTAGGCCTGCTCAGGCTCGCCGAACTGATCGAAGCCGTTGGCTTCCCGCCGGGCGTCGTCAACATCGTCACTGGCAGCGGCAGCGTCACCGGCGAAGCGCTGATCCGCCATCCCGGCATCGACAAGCTGACCTTCACCGGCTCGACGGAAGTCGGCAAACGCGTCGGCCATGCGGCGGTCGACCGTGTCGCCCGCTTCACGCTGGAGCTCGGCTCGAAATCGCCGATGATCCTGCTTGCCGACATGGAGGAAGGCATCGAGCCGCTGGTCGCCGGGCTTGGCATGTTCTTCAACCAGGGCCAGGTCTGCACCTCGGCTTCGCGGCTCTTGATCGAGAAATCGATCTACGACCGCACGCTGGCAAGGCTGGCCGAAATCGCCGACGGCATGACGCTGGGCGCCGGCCGCGATGCCGAAGCGCAAATCAATCCGCTGGTCTCGGCCAAGCACCGGAAAAGCGTCGAGGGCTTCGTCGAACGCGGGCTCGCCGCCGGCGGCGAGCGGGTCAGCGGTGCGCGGCCGGTGCCGGCCAGGGGGCATTACGTGGCACCGACCATCCTGCACAATGTCCGCCCCGACATGGAGATCGTGCGCGAGGAGGTGTTCGGGCCGGTGGTGGCGGCAATGCCAGTCGCCGACCTCGACGAGGCGATCCGCATCGCCAACGACACGCGCTATGGTCTCTCAGCCTCGATCTGGACCCGCGACCTGGGCAAGGCGATGACCGCCATCCACAGCCTAAAGGCCGGCACCGTGTGGGTCAATTCGCACAACACGCTCGACCCCGCCGCACCGTTCGGCGGCTTCAAGCAGTCCGGCATCGGCCGCGAACATGGCCGCGCCGCGATCGAAGGCTATCTCGAGACCAAGACCGTCATCATGCGCTACGCCTGACACGATGAGCGCCGAATACGACTACATCATCGCCGGCGCCGGATCGGCCGGCTGCACGCTGGCCAACCGGCTGGTCGGATCAGGCAAGCGCGTGCTCCTCGTCGAGGCCGGGCCGGCCGACAACACCAGGCTCATCGACATGCCCGCCACCTTCGCCAAGGTGATCGGCACGGCGCGCAGCTGGATCTACGAATCCGAGCCGGAACCGAGCGTCGGCGGACGCCGGCTGCCGGTGCCGCAGGGCCGCACACTGGGCGGCGGCTCTTCGATCAATGCCATGCTCTATGTCAGGGGCCAGCCGCAGGATTATGATGGCTGGCGCGACCTCGGCTGCCCCGGCTGGGGCTGGGACGAGGTGCTGCCGGTGTTCCGGCGGCTTGAGCGCAACGAGCGCCTCGCCGGCGAACGCCACGGCACCGAGGGACCGCTCCCGGTCTCCGATCCGCGCTACCGCCATCCGTTGTCCATGGCCTATGTCAAGGCGGCGCAACAGGCCGGCTTCCGCTACAATGACGACTTCAACGGCGCCGGGCAGGAGGGCGTCGGCTTCTACCAGACGACTACATCGAATGGCGAACGCCAGTCGGCGGCAAAAGTGTTCCTCAAGCCGCTGGCCGGCAATACCAATCTCACCGTCGTCACCGATGCGCTGGTCACCGGCGTGACGCTGGAAAACGGCGCGGCGAGCGGCGTTGCCTACACCACTTCGGATGGCCGGAACCACGCGGCGACGGCAAAGGCCGAGGTGATCCTGACCTCGGGCGCGCTGGCAACGCCGAAATTGATGATGCTGTCGGGACTGGGACCCGCCGAACATCTGGCCGGGCTTGGCATTCCGGTCATCCGCGACATGCCTTCGGTCGGCCGCGACCTGCAGGACCATGTCGCCGCCCCCGTCTATGCGCTGACGCGCCAGCCGATCTCGCTGCTCGGCGAGGACCGTGGCCTGCGGGCGCTGCGCCACGGCATACAGTACATGCTGTTCCGCAGCGGCCTGCTCACCTCCAACGTCGTCGAAAGCGGCGGCTTCTTCGACACCGATGGCGATGGCCGGCCCGACATCCAGTTCCACGTCCTGCCGGTGATGATCGAAAGCGCCGAGCACGGCTCGATCGATCGCCACGGCATGGAGCTCAACCCTTGTGTGCTCAGGCCGAACTCGCGCGGCATGGTCAGGCTGCGGTCGCGCGGCGCGGCCGACCCGATCCGCTTCACCACCGGCTTTCTGACCGATCCCGGCGACCTTGCCCTGCTGCTCGCCGGCATGAAGATCGCCCGCACCATCCTGCGTCAGCCGGCCTTGCAGGCGGTGATCGCGGAGGAGCTGTCGCCGGGCGGGGCCGCCGACCTTTCCGATCAGTCCATAACAGACCACATCCTCGAACACGCCAAGACGGTTTATCACCCCTGCGGCACCTGCCGGATGGGCACCGATGACCAGGCGGTGGTCGACCCGCAATTGCGCGTGCGCGGCGTGCCGCGCCTACGCATCTGCGACGCCTCGATCATGCCGCGTCTCATCAGCGGCAACACCAACGCGCCGGTGATCATGATCGCCGATCGGTGCGCCGATTTCATCCTCGGCAGCGCTTAGCGAGAAACGGGCAGCCCAGAGAAATCCAGGCTGTTTTGAGACGGTGTATCTGTCCAGCGCATGCAGCGACTTTGTCGCGACCGAAACCGGACAGCTTGACGCCGCCGGGCGGCACGGTGATGTCGGCGCCGCCATACATTGCATAGGTCCTATCAAATCGAGACTGGGATAGCGATGCCAAAGCGCTGCTGTTGGCCGCCAGAAAGCTGGTGCGGATACGCCTGGAGAAATTCAGGCGATGCAGGCAGCTTCACCAGACGCAGCAGTTCCAGCAGCATCCATGACGGCGCCGAAGTCGCGCCCGGCTTCCAGATCATCGCTGCGCCGGCCACACGCCCGGCCACTCGGTCTACCTCGCAAACTACGGCAAGGAACAGCGCATGATTTCGGGCGACACGATGTATGTGCCAGCGCTGCTGGCGCCGCATCCGGAGTGGCAAGGCAGCTACGACCAGGACGGGCCGATGGCGATCACCACGCGGCACAAGCTGATCGATCGCGTGATCGCCGACCACATCCGGATCTCGGGCGGGGGCTCTCAGAGAGGTTCCTGCTATTGCTGCTGCAGGCCGGTGATCATGGCAATGATCTCGTTCTTATCGGTCTTCGCGGTCTCGCGAATTCCAATCTGCTTGCCACGCCTGAGAACACAGATGCGGTCGGAGAGCTTGAAGACCTGGTCGAGGCTGTGGCTGATGATCAGGATGCCGACATTGCGCTGCTTCAGCGACTGGACGATAGCCTCCACCCGGGCGGTTTCGGCAACGCCCAGCGCCGCCGTCGGCTCATCCAGCAGGATCAGCTTGCTTGCCCAATGCGTGGCGCGCGCGATCGCAACGCCCTGGCGCTGGCCGCCGGAGAGATCGCGGATAGTGGCGTGGGCGGAGGGGATGCGCACGTCCAGTTCCTTCACCAGTTTCTCGGTCTCGTCGATCATGCGGCGGCGGTCGAGCAAACCGAGGCGGTTCAGCGGCTCGCGGCCGAGGAACATGTTCATGTAGACCGTCTGCTGGTCGGCCAGCGCCAGGTCCTGGTAGACGACCTCGATGCCGTGCGCGCGCCCCATGGTGGCATTCGACATCGTCACCGGTTTTCCTTCGATGACGATGGTGCCGGACGAGGGCGGGTGGACGCCCGAGACGATCTTGACCAGCGTCGACTTTCCGGCGCCGTTGTCGCCGACGAGTGCAACGATCTCGCCCGGGAAAACCTCGAGCGAAAAACTCTCGATCGCGGTGATGCCGCCGAAATTCTTGCGAATGTCGTGCAGCTGAAGGATGGGCGCGCTCACCGTCATGTGTTTCTCCTAGACTGGCCAGGCATAGGGTTCACCGAAGCCGTTCTCGATGGTTTCCACTTTCGGATTGTCCGTCGAAATGCCCGACACGCCGACAATATGGGCGCGGGTGACGAAGGCCTGGCCACGGAAGCCGAACACGGCGCTGTCGCCAGGCTTCGGCGCGTTCGCGCCGGCGGCATCGATCATGGCGTAATAGTCGATCGCAGAGGGCGGCGGCACCTCGACGCTGCGCAGTGCCGAGCCTGCCGTCGTCGGTTCAGCCGAGACGATCGCCTTGACGTCGTAGTCGGGGAAGATCGGATCGATGTAGAAGCCGCCGCCAAGGCAATAGGCCTTGCCGCCGGAGAGATGCGAGACCTCGGTGAGATAGAGCACCGCCGGCAGCTCCGGCAAATCTTCCATGACATGCAGCGCGGTGGTGCCATGTAGTCCATTGCCGGGCTCGCACTGCGTCGCGCCGGCCTCGGCGAGTGCCGCCAGCATGACGCTCGACGTGGTGCCCGGCGCGTTGATCTCAATGTCCTTGCGGCCTGCCTTGGCCAGCGCTTCCGCAGCTTTCGCGAGCGTCGCCAGATTGGGGGTCGGCAGCACTTTTCGCGAAGCATGGTCGAACAGCAGAGCAGGGAAAGTGGTGATGCCGGCGAAACGGCCGCCTTCGACGGCATCCAGCCGGTCGGCGACATCGACAATGTCGGCGGCATTGAAACCGCCTTCATGGCCGCGATAGAAGATATCGCCTTCGGCGGTGATGCGGGCCAGCAGGTCCTGCACATAGCCGGCCGCCTTGGCGCCTGTTGCCGCTTCCCCAGCCTTGGTAGCGTTGAACACGGTCCAGTAGTCCGGCTTGAAGGTTTTCGCCGCAGCCGCCGCTTCGAATTTTGCGACCTGCTGGAGATGGCCGAGATGGCCAAGCTTCATGCCTGCCTTGTGGGTGGCGCGGGCGCAAGCCATGTCGACGGCGACCGCGCGGTCAATGCCGCCGCGCATCACAGCCCGGCAGAACGACGAGGAGCGGCCGACCTGCTTGGTCATGGCGAAGATCTTCAGGCCGTTGCGGTTGGCCTCGCTCTTGAGAACCCGCGCATTGGCCTCAACCGTGTCGAGATCGAGCACATAAGCATTGGCCGGCAGCTTACCTTGCTGGTGCAACCGGATAGCTGATTCGATGAAGGCGGGGTTGCGGCGGCGCAGAATCTCGAGAAACATGGATGGCTTCCTTCAGCGGTTCTTTTCGCGCAGCGACACGGCGACTGCGGTCAGGATGATGAGGCCGCGCACGATCATCTGGTCGGAGACCGACAGGCCCATCAGGATCAGGCCGTTGTTGAGCATGCCCATCATCAACGAGCCGACCAGCGCGCCGACCACGGAGCCCTTGCCGCCATTGAGCAGCGTGCCGCCGACGATGACGGCGGCGATGACCGTCATCAGGTCGGTTTCGCCGAGAGTATATTTCGCCGCCTGCAGGCGACCGGCATAGAGCAAGCCGGCAAGACCGGCGAGCCCGCCGCTGATGGTCAGCACGGCGAGCTTGATCCTGGGCACGCTGATGCCCGATACGCTTGCGGCGCGGGCATTGTCGCCGGTCGCCAGCACATGCGCGCCGAAACGGGTTTCGCGGAACACCAGGTGGCCGATGGCCACGGCAATCACCGACCACCAGACGAGTGAGGGGATACCGAGCAGCGAGCCGGAACCGAAGAAGCCGGTGAACGCTTCGTTGGTCACCGAGATCGAGCGAAGGTCTGTCATCGAACGCGAAACGCCGGCGAACAGGCCGAGCGTCGCCAGCGTCACCAGGAAGGAGGGCAGCCTGACATACGCCACCAGCACGCCGTTGGTGACGCCGATCAGCAGGCCGGCGCCGAGGCCGGCGACTATCCCTGCCGGCATGCCGTACGCGTTGATGGTGACGGCGGCTGCAAGGGCCGCCACCGCCACGATCGAGCCGATCGACAAATCTATTTCGCCGGCCGACATGACGAAGACCAGGCCGATGGCCATGATCGTCACCGGCGTCGTCTGCAACACGATGTTCGATAAGTTCCGCACGGTGAGGAAGCCGCTGTCCCTCAGCACAATGGCGAAGAACAGGAAGATCGCCAGGAAACCGAGGTAGACGACATATTGCTGCAGATTGAAGCGGCTGGCGAAGCTGCTACCGGCGCTGGTGTTGGCACTGGACATTTTATTCCTCCGGTGGTGAGCGCTTCGCCTCGAGCCTATTTCACCGCGTCCGCGATAGCCGCCGGTACGTCCCTGTTGAGGGACTTCCTCCAACCGTCCTTCACCGTGTCCTTGGTGACGGCGATGGAATCTACGGCATAGAATGGTTCGGCCTTCTTGCCGACCAGAGAACCTGCCGAGGCGCGCGCCAGCGTCACGCCAATGCTGTAGGCCTCGTCGGCCACGAGGGCCGCGATGTTGCCGCCCTTGACCATGTCGAGCGCGGCAGGCTCGTTGAGGTCGAGCGTGACAATCTTGGTGTGCGTGTTGCCGGCACCGCGCAAGGCCGAAAGCACGCTTAGCGCCGGTTCGGCCCAGGTCACATAGATGCCGTCCAGGTCCGGATGCTGGGTGATCATCGCCTGGGCGATGTCTTCGCTACGCGCCGGGTCGGCCATGCCGGCCTCGGCCTCGATCTTCATATCGGGATAGTCCTGCTCGATGGTCTTCTTGAAGGCCTGGTCGCGCTGGTTGGTGACGTAGAAGTCGGCATCGTGGAAGATGTAGCCGACCTTACCCTTCTTGCCGAGCGCCTCGGCCATGGCGATGCCGGCCTTGTTGCCCATCTGAAAGAGATCGTCGGAGACGATGGTGACATAGTCCCTGCCCTGCTTGTAGCCGGCCGGGGAATTGTCGACGAAGCCGAGCTTGACGCCGGCCTGGCGTGCCGGATCGTAGACCGAAGCTGCGGTCGCCGGATCGACGGGAAGCGACAGGATGATCGACGGCTTTTTGGCCATCACCGTCTCGATATCGGCCTTCTGTCGCGCGGCGTCGAAACCGGCATCGGTCTGCGCCACCACCTCGATGCCGAGGCGCTTGAATTCGTCATGGGCGCCGGCGTTGACGGCGTTGGTGTATTCGCTCATTTCGTGCCAGACGAGGGCGGCGGTGAACTTGCCGTCCTTGATCTGCTGCTCTTCGGCTGGCGTCAGCGTAAGACTGCTCGCCGGCACCGGCTTTTCACCATTCGGTCCTGTGGTGACGCCTTCAGCGGCGAAGGCGTGCATGGCTAGCAGGCTCGCCACTGTCGTTATGATTACAGATGCTTTGCGCATGTCCCGGTTCCCTTTTTGTTGTGTCGAAGAAAAGCTCCGGTGCGGCGGGCCGCGCCGGAGCGAGAGCCTTACTTGGCCGCGTCGAGCACCGGCTGCGGCGCGTCGCGGTTGAGCGAGTCCTTCCAGCCCTGCGCGACATTCTCCTTGGTGACGGTCAGGGCCGGGGCGACGACGAAGGCCGGTGTCGGCTGGCCAAGCAGCGACTTCATGCCGGAAGCAGCCATGGCGCGGCCGAGTTCATAGGCCTTGTCGGCGACGAGGGCTGCGACATTGCCGCCCTTGACCATGTCGAGCGCGACCGGCTCGGCGAGGTCGAGCGTGACGATCTTGGTCCTGGCGTTGCCGGCGCCGCGTAGCGCCGACAGCACGCCGTCGGCCGGCTCGGCCCAGGTTACGTAGATGCCGTCGAGATCGGGATGTTGCAAAAGCATCGCGTTGGCCAGTTCCTCGGCGCGGGCCGGGTCGGATATGCCCTGTTCGGCGACGATCTTGATGTCGGGATAGACCTTCTCGATGGTGGTCTTGAAGGCTTGGTCGCGCTGGTTGGTGACATAGTAGGCAGCGTCGTGGAAAATGTAGCCGACCTTGCCCTTGCCGCCGATCGCCTTGGCCATCGCGTCCGCAGCCTGCTTGCCCATCTGGAATAGATCGTCAGTCACGATCGAAGCGTAATCGGTGCCCTGCTTGTAGCCCTTGGGCAAGTTGGACAGGAACACCAGCTTGGTGCCGTCCTTGACCGCCTGGCGGAAGGCTTCTGCCGAGGTGACCGGGTCGAGCGGCAGCGCCAAGATGACGTTGGGCTTGGCGGCCAACGCCGTCTCGATGTCGCTGCGCTGGCGGGCGGAGTCGAACTGGGCATCCGTTTTGACCGCAATGGTGATGCCGGCGCGGGCGAATTCGTCGGTGGCGCCGGCGGTTACCGCATTGGTGAAATCGGACGAGGTGTGCCAGAGCAAGGCAGCCTTGTAGCCCTTGTCCTTGAGCGCGGCGATGTCGGCATCGCTTAGGATCACGTCGGCGCTCGGCGTGGCGCTCTCGCCCTGCGGGCCGACCGTCTGTGCGAAAGCTGGGTTGGCGGCAAGCATCAATCCGCCGGCAAAGGCGGCGGCGATCAGTGTCTTCATCGGCATGTCAGTTCTCCCATTTTGCTTCGTTGGTGGTTCAGTCGGCCACGCCGCAATAGCGGGCCATGAAGGCGGCGAAGCCGACTATGCCGGCGAAATATTCCTCGACATCGACGTGCTCCTCGAATGTGTGGCAATTCCTGATGTCGCCGGGCGCGCAATAGACGGCAGGAATACCGAGCTGATTGATGATGAAGGGGGACTCCGACCAGAACGGTGCGCCCTCGATGACGCCGCGTCCGCTCATTGCGCCAGCCATCGCGTCGGACAGCATGGCGACTTCCGCCCGCGTTTCGCCGATCTCGGCAGCGGTGCCGCCCAGCCTGTGGTCGCGGCCGGCGGGGTAGGCGAACTCTACCGAAATATCCGGATCGGCGATCGCGCCGCGCACGGCAGCCTCGATCTCGGCAGCGGCGGTGTCGAGGTCCTCGCCAGGCAACAGCTTGCGGATCAGCGAGAGCGTGCAGCGCTCGGGAACGGCAATGTAGCCGCCGCCGGCAAGCCCGGTGATAAGCAGGAAGCCGCGCCCGACCAGTTTGTGCTCGGCGCGCGCGGCGACCTCATCCGAATGCTTCCAAAGCGCCGTCATCGCGGCATGGCTTGCACGGAGCGCATCCTTGCCGAGTTCTGGCACACCGAAATAGGCGGATTTGCCGGTAATCGAAATATCGGTGATGAAGAAGCCGATCTGCGCCGCATAGACGGCCAGGCGGGTCGGCTCGACATAGACGGTGAAATCGGGTGCTGTGATCTCGCCGGCCTCGATGCGCCCGACGAAGTGCTTGATCCCGGCGGAAATGCCGGTGCCGGGCTGGCCGCTCTCCTCGTCGCCGACGAAAGCGAAGGCGACGTCCCCCTTGAGGCGAATGCCGGCCTTTTCGAGCAGCGCGAGTGCAGCAAGCGAAGCGGTGATGCCGGCCTTGAGGTCGCCTGAGCCGCGGCCCCAGACAGCACCATCAATGATCGGGGCGGCGAACGGATCCTCACGCTCGGTGCCTGCCCAATGCTCGCGCCAGCCGTCGACGTGGACGGTGTCGGTATGGCCGATGAACAGCAGGCGCTTTCCCTGGTCGGCCCCCTTGCGCTCGCCCCAGATGTTGGGCCGCCCAGGAAGGAATTCCGTCCTGGTCAGGCCGCTGAGGTCAAGGTCGCGCATCCTGGCTTCGAGGAAGTCGACGAAGTTGGCTTCGTTGCCGGTGATGCTCTCTCGGCCGATGGCGCGGCGAAACAGCGTTAGTGCGTCGTCACGGTCGAGCGCTGCCTGCAGGCGGGCGGTAATATCGTGAGTCATATCGCGGCCTCCTTCAGCGCGGCGGCCTGGGCAGGCGGCAGCGAAATCCGGCCATCAGGCGCGTCGACGCCGAACAGCGTGTTGTGCAATTGGCCAAGGCCGATTGCCGCCGCGCCGATGAGGGCTGCGCGTGCGCCGAGTTCGCTCGCCTCGACCCTGACCGGATAGGGGAAGCATAGCGGCAGAAGCGCCTGCACCCTGGACAGGATTTCGGGCCGCAACCCAATCGAGCCGCCGAGGATAAACTTTTCTGGATTGGCGATCGCCGCGATTGCCGCAACGCCTTGCGCCAGATGGCGGGCAGTTTCGTCGAGCACGGTGAGCGCGTCCTTGTCGCCAAGCGCGGCATTCTCGAATATTGCCGGCACCGAGACCTGCCTGCCGGTGAGGGCGTGGTAGCGATCGGTCATGGCGTGGGTGGCCACCGCGCGTTCGAATGCGCCGGTGCGCAGTGATTCCTCGGCGAAGGGATCGGCGCCGATCGGCATAAAACCGATCTCGCCGGCGGCGTGCCCAGCACCCCGCACCAGATGGCCGCCCAGCATCAGCCCGCTGCCGATGCCGGTGCCGAGCGCGATGTAGGCGAGATTGTCGATGCCCTGACCTTGGCCGAGCCAGTTCTCGCCAAGCACCGCGAGATTGACGTCGTTCTCGATCATCACCGCGACGCCGAGCGCTTCTTCGAAGGCATCCAGCACATTCATTGTGTCGAAGCCGGCAATGTTCGGCGCCATTAGAATGCGGCCGGTGGCCGGGTCAGGAGCGCCAGGCGCGCCGATGACGGCCAGGCGTATCTTCTTGCGCGCGACGTGCTGTCTGGCCGCGGCATCGAAGGCCAGCGCTGCAATCTGATCGACGACGAACTGGCCGCCGCGCGGATCGGTCGGTGTGGCGGCTTCGGCAAAGATCTGGCAGGCAAGGTCGGTCAGCGCGACCCGCACCTTGGTACCGCCAAGGTCGACGGCGATGATATAGGCTGCGTCGTGGACCAGTTCGTAGGTGACGGCGGTGCGCCCGACATGGCCGCTGGTGC
The DNA here is from genome assembly GCF_030323125.1 of Mesorhizobium sp. C089B. Lineage (NCBI taxonomy): Bacteria > Pseudomonadati > Pseudomonadota > Alphaproteobacteria > Hyphomicrobiales > Phyllobacteriaceae > Mesorhizobium > Mesorhizobium sp. C089B. The sequence continues at coordinate 6,247,957 of NZ_CP100469.1, read as the reverse complement.
GGCCGGTTTCCTGGACCCAGCCCTCCTGCTCGAGCCCGCGCATGATTTCGGAGATGGTCTGCTTCGACAGGCCCGTCAGCTTGGCGATCGAGGCGCGGGAGATCGGCCCGCCCTGGACGATCGCTTCCATCACGGAGCGCTGTGAGAACTGACGGGATATGCGCGGCAGGTCAGTCACATTGAACTCCGGTTAATTCGTTCTATGACCGAACTTATTATTCGGAACTGGACCTGTCAATGTATGTTCGCGAGCGGCCGTATTTGCGCACGCGAACATTGATCCGGAGGCAGGATTCAGGCGCGTTGCTGCCGTTCGGCAGAAGATAAATGCGGTCAGGGAGTGGCTGGATCAGCTTCTTGAATCAATTGGGCGAACAGCTTCGTAGCGCATTGACAAATAACGATCATGTTAGTCTCTGAGGGTCACTGTTTTCTACAGGAGATCAATACAGCGGATGGTTCGCCGGTCCATATCTCTCGTATTCTCTCGTATGGGTCTGTCGAACCAAGGACGATGAACGAGACTAACTATTGGCTTCGAATATTGGTGATGTACCGCGGGTCTGCCTCCCAGTGAATGGCTCAAATGGGGCCGGCAGCGGAACGTCCGCTTGCAGTTTGCAAACGTGGATAGCTACCATACCGCTTTCACTTGCAAAGGCGCGTTTGACGCCAACTGGTCTGGCCCGAAGCCGACATCTCCGTCCAGCATAGTCCGACCATGTTCGGCGCAAGCTGCTCGCTTGAACCGTGGGATAGAATTCCGCCAATTTCAGGCACGTGGTTGTCAGGCGCCTACCGAACTTGACAAGCAGTCTTGCAGGAACTGCGTCGAGCACTGAACGTTTGACCAAGCGCGGGCATCTCCGCCTTGGCTAAGGACCATCAATGTTCACGTTCATGTTTGCCACCGGCATCGAGAACAGCACCCCCACCATTCGACAAGGCCGGGAGCGCGTCGACGAAATGGAAAAATGCCGCTTCTACGAACGATGGCGCACCGACTTCGAACTGGTCCAGGATCTCGGGGTGCATTTCCTCCGCTACGGACCTCCCATCCACAAAACGTGGCTGGGTGATGGACGTTATGATTGGGCATTCGCCGATGAGACCTTCGCGGACCTGAAGGCGAAAGACATTCTTCCGATCGTCGACCTTTGCCATTTTGGCGTGCCGGACTGGGTTGGCAACTTCCAGAACCCGGACTTTCCGGCACTATTCGAGCACTACGCCAGGTATTTCGCGATGCGCTATCCGTGGATCCAGCTCTTCACCCCAATAAATGAGATGTTCATCTGCGCCACCTTTTCGGCTCGCTGGGGATGGTGGAACGAACAACTGAGCAGCGACACTGCTTTCGTCACCGCCCTCAAGCACATCGTGAAGGCGAACGTGCTTGCCATGCGGGCGATCCTCGAGGTGCGGCCGGACGCCATCTTCATACAGAGCGAATCCTCGGAATACTTCCACGCCGATTCTCCCGAGGCGGTCGGCAGAGCGGAACGGTTCAACAGCGAGCGTTTCCTGTCGCTTGATCTCAACTACGGTCATGACGTCGACGCGCACACCTATCGCTATCTTCTCGAAAACGGGATGACGGCCGAAGAATACAGTTTCTTCCTGGAGAGCCATCTGCGCAGGCATTGCGTGATGGGCACCGACTATTACCAGACCAACGAACATCGGGTTTGGGCAGACGGAACGACGTCCAGGTCCGGCGAGGTGTTTGGCTATGACGAGATCACGCGGCAGTACTTCAACCGCTACCGGCTTCCCGTAATGCATACGGAGACCAACATCAGCGAAGGCCCCAATGGAGACGAGGCCGTCTATTGGCTGTGGAAAGAGTGGGCCAACGTGCTGCGGATCCGCAACGATGGCATCCCCATCGTAGGCTTCACCTGGTACTCGCTGACGGATCAGGTGGACTGGGACAGTGCGCTTCGGGAGAACAACGGACGGATCAATCCGCTCGGCCTCTATGACCTCGACCGAAATCCGAGGGCGGTGGGGCGCGCTTTCAAGGCGCTGATCGCGAACTGGAACAAGCTGCTGGCCACACAAAGTGTCTGCCTTGCTTTGCCGGTCTTTCTTCCCTCACAGCAGGACGATGCCATTGTTCGCGCGCAACAGGATTATGCACGCAGCCTGCTGAGCGTGGATCGGGTCGCTGAAGGCTGGACTGAACCACTTGCTGCTCCCCAGAAAGAGGTCGAACCCGATGCGCCTGGATAACAAGACTGCAATCGTAACCGGTGCTGCAAGCGGGATTGGACTGGCCATCGCCATGCGGTTGGGCACCGAAGGTGCACGGGTGAGCCGACGTGGGTGGAGGCAAGGTCCAGAAGGCGCGCATGCGGTTCGACAAGGGGCGCTCCGGGGAGCCGCTATCACGGTGCTGTCGACTTGCGCTCACGCGTTCGGCAGGTTGGTGATAATCGTCAACAACGCGCCGGCCTGGTAATCTTTAAACCCTTGAGGCTCACTAGCGCGGTCTGGCTGAAGGTGCTGAGCGTCGACCTGCTAGGCGCAATTTATTTCGCCCGAAAGGCATTCGCTCATATGACATCTGGCGGCGTCATCGTAAACGTTTTGAGTGTGCGCGGTCGAGACGAGCTCCGCATGTCAAGCTATACGCCGCGGCAAAGGCCACCCTCCTGTCTCTAACCGAGACCCGACGCAGTTCGCACCTTTGCCGACTGGGCATGAATCCGGACGATTACCGAACCAAATGGAACCTGCCTCGCAATTACCCGATGGTGGCACCCAACTATTCGGGAAGCGTTCCGCATATCGCCTCTAACACCCAGTAGCGGACAGCTCTCGCCTGAGGCGTCAGTCGTCGTTGAAGCGCTCCGGCATCGGATTCGAGGCCAAGGCTGGTGCACAAGGATCATGACATCGAATTCCACTCTTTACAGGAACAAGTGCCTTTCCTCGGGATTAGGATTCGACGCCGCAACGGCGTCGAACCCCAAAGGAGACTCACATGAAACGTAAGATTTTGACAGCTACAGCGATCTCTCTCTGTCTCGCCACCGCGGCCTTGGCGCAGTCGTCGGGAACATCCAGCGGCACGAACGGAACGTCCGGCTCATCGGCCGGGTCCAGTATGAGCTCTACGTCCGGCTCCGGCCAAAGCGGTATCCCGAGCGGCTGGGACAGCAAGCTCTCCGGCTCATTCTTCAGCGACGCCAATTCGGGAAGACTTCTGTCGCAGGATGAGATCCGCAAGAACTGGTCGTCCCTGAGCTCTGAACAGCAGGCACAGGTTCGCTCCGACTGCTCGAGGATGACGGCCAGTAACGGCACTGGCTCTGGCACAATGACCGGCACGTCAGGTAGCTCGGCTTCGACCGGCAGTGATACAACGGCGAGTATCGGCACCGACTCTGGCACAGCCACCGGCACTTCAGGCAGCTCTGGTTCGACCGGCAGTAACACCACGGCCAGCAACAGCACTGGTTCGGGTACAACCACCGGCACGTCGGGATCCTCGAATACAGCTGGCGATACGACCGCCAGCACCAGCACGGGTTCGGGCGCGAACTCGGCTGCTCAAATGGCTTCGATGCAGCAGCTCTGCACTCAGGTTCAAGGGATGTGAGTGAATGCGGCGCTCCGGGCCGGCTTGGCCGGATTAAGAAGAGGCCTTGAAGGCCCGGGCATCGCTTTGGTTTGGTAGCCATTTCGGCGCTGAAGTCGGCCGGAGACCGGGGTCACAACTCGGCGCTTGTCGCGCTGTTTCTCGATCGCCGGCGATCGTCCCTCGACAATAGCGCGCTTCGCGTCGAGACACTTCTCTCGGGCAAGGGTAAGTGAGATTCCGCCCCGCCAATACCTGCCTAGATAGACCGTCTCCTGGCGTCCGTTGAGCCTGTAGTCCAGCCGAACCAGATCGCACCACTGGGCATCGCGCGGACATACATGCCGTCACGGTCTGCAATCTTGTAGATGTTCTCTTTTGGTTCAGGGCTTTAAGGGCGACGTCCGTCAGCATTCCCCGCTACCTCCTGAAAAGTACCGTCAGTACAATTTCGAGGCTCTTCGGCAGAAATTTTGTTTTATCTTCAATTCCTTAAGGCATAAAAAAATACCGTCAGAGCCTCATTGGATCTGACGGTACTTCGAAAAATCTGAGCTACCAATATGCGGAAGGTCCGTCAGCCGGTCCGTCAATCCAATCTCTGCGCACCGATTGTCGCCGAATGGGTTTATATGTGTTGTCAAATAGTTATGGCGTACAATGGCGTGTTTTCGGCGGCGTTTGAGTGGGCCTGAATCACTCCCACTCGATGGTGCCTGGCGGCTTTGACGTCACGTCGTAGACGACGCGGTTGATGCCGCGGACTTCGTTGATGATGCGGGTGGCCGCCGCGCCGAGGAAAGCCATGTCGTAGTGGTAGAAGTCGGCGGTCATGCCGTCGACGGACGTCACGGCGCGCAGGGCGCAGACGAATTCGTAGGTGCGGCCGTCGCCCATCACACCGACGGTCTGCACCGGAAGCAGCACGGCGAAAGCCTGCCAGATGGCGTCGTAGAGGCCGGCCTTGCGGATCTCGTCGAGATAGATGGCGTCGGCCTCGCGCAGGATTTCGAGCTTTTCGCGGGTGATACCGCCGGGGCAGCGGATGGCAAGGCCTGGTCCAGGGAACGGATGGCGGCCAATAAAACTTTCGGGCAGGCCGAGTTCCTTGCCCAGTGCCCTCACCTCGTCCTTGAACAGTTCGCGCAGCGGCTCGACCAGCTGCATGTTCATGCGCGCCGGCAGGCCGCCGACATTGTGGTGCGATTTGATGGTCACCGACGGGCCGCCGGTGAAGGAGACGCTCTCGATGACGTCGGGATAGAGCGTGCCTTGCGCCAGGAAATCGGCGCCGCCGAGTTTCTTGGCCTCTTCCTCGAACACTTCGATGAACAGCCGGCCGATGGTCTTGCGCTTCTTCTCGGGGTCGGACTCGCCTTCCAGCGCCGAGATGAATTTTTCCGACGCGTCGACCAGGATCAGCGGCAGATTGTAGTGCTGGCGGAACATCGCCACCACGCCGGCGGCCTCGTCCTTGCGCATCAGGCCATGGTCGACAAGAATGCAGGTCAGCTGGTCGCCGACCGCTTCGTGGATCAAAAGTGCGGCGACCGATGAATCCACGCCGCCCGACAGCGCGCAGATCACCTTGCCCTTGCCGACCTGTTTGCGAATTGTCTCGACCGCATGCTCGCGATAGGCGCGCATCGTCCAGTCGCCTTCGATGCCGGCGATGTTGTGCACGAAGTTTCTCAGCAGCCTGGCGCCATCCGGCGTATGCACAACTTCCGGGTGGAACATGATGCCGTACATCTTGCGCGCGACGTTGCCGAAGATGGCGAAAGGCGAGCCTTCCGACTTGCCGAAGACTTCGAACCCCTTGGGCAGCGAGATGACGCGGTCGCCATGGCTCATCCACACCTGGTGGCGCTGGCCTGGCGCCCACAGGCCCTCGAACAGCGGGCTGTCCTTTTCGATCTCGACGAAGGCGCGGCCGAATTCGCGATGGTTCGAGCTTTCGGCGACGCCGCCCATCTGCACGCACATGGCCATCTGGCCGTAGCAGATGCCGAGCACCGGCACGCCGGCATCGAAGACGATCTGGGGCGCGCGTGGGCTGCCGATGTCCGATGTCGAGGCGGGACCGCCCGACAGGATCACGGCTTTCGGATTGATGCGCTTGAAGGCAGCTTCGGCCGATTGGAACGGCACGATCTCGGAAAACACGCCAGCCTCGCGGATGCGGCGGGCGATGAGCTGCGTAAACTGGCTGCCGAAATCGACAATCAGGACTGTATCGGGATGATTGGCTGTCGTCATGGCGAGCCTTTAGAGAAAGAAACGAGTCGGCGCAATGGGGTGCGTAGCCCGACTTTCAGAGCGCTGCCGGCTCTTGCCCAGGCTGCTCCTTGTGTAGCGTGCCGGAGCCGATGGCCCGTTCGAGGCGCACGACTGCATCCGCCAGCTTCTCGTCGATGACATGCAGATATTCGGTCCAGTCGCCAACGTGGCGCAGATCGGCTGCGCCGTCTGAAATGCCGCGCAGGCCGATAAGCGGGACATCGAACAACTGGCAGGCGCGCAGGCAGGCGAAGGTTTCCATGTCGACCATGTCGGCGGCGATGGCGTCATAGGCGGCACCGGTGATGATGGCGCCGCCGGTCGACAGGCTGGCTTCTTTAATGCCCGGTATCCTGAATGATAGCGGGAGGGTCACCGGCAGGTCGAGGAACGGCGTCGCGCCTTTTTCGAAGCCTAGCGGCGAAGCGTCGATGTCGCGATAGCTGACCGAGACCGCCTGGTAGATTTGCGTCTGTTCAAGCGTGCGGCTGCCGGCGGAGCCGAGCGAGACGACGAGATCGGGCAACGCCTTCTCGGATTTCAGCCATGACAGTTCGGCGCCGAGCCGCACACCTGCCTCTACCGGGCCGACGCCCGTCATCAGCGGCGTGAACAGTTTTTGCAGATGCGGACCGTACTCGGCCTGCGCCGCCATGACGAAAAGAACGTCCTTGCCGCCAATTCGCGACACTTTGCCGGTCATGAATTCGACTCCCTCGGCTGCGGAACAAAAAGGGCGGTGCTCTCGTCGGCTGCCGGCCCTTCGCTATGGCTCCGGGTCGCTCGAAAAGCCAATTTGGGGGCTTTTCGTCGGTTACACGGACCACTCCTCATCCCGCTATCCCGTCACGGCCAACCACCGTCATCATCGTGCCGGTCATGGTCGCGATCAGCTTGGCCTCGCCATCGGCGGCAAAGGCGTACGCCTGGCCATCGGCGACAATGATGGTGCGGCCGGGTTTGGTCACCGAGCCGCGGAACAGGAAGCGTTCGCCCCGGCCGGGCGCCAGGAGGTTGACCTTGAACTCAATGGTCAGCACACCGGAATTTTCCGGCATCAGCGAAAATGCGGCATAGCCGCAGGCCGAGTCCAGCGCCGTCGAAATCACCCCGGCATGCAGGAAACCGTGCTGCTGGGTCAGTGCCTGGGAATAGGGCATTTCGATCTCGATGATGCCCGGCGTCACAAGCGTCAGTTCGGCGCCGATGGTCGCCATCGCCTGCTGGCGCGCGAACGACGCCCTGACGCGGTCCTCATAATCGGGTGCGGGTACGATCTTTGCTGCCATGGCCATCGCCCTGATTTATCTGCAAAGCTTATCGCAGACGCCTGAACGCCACGCAAATGCTTTTGCTGCACTGCAGCAAAGCACTCAGTTCAACAGGAGCAGCGACGCGTTGAGCAAGGTGGCGAAGGCTACCCACGCGGCATAGGGCGCAAACAGCCAGCCGGAAACCCGGTCGCGGTTCCACACCGTGGCTATGAACAGCGCAATGCTGGCGAGAAGAGCCAGGATCACGACCAGTGCCGGCCCCATCTGTTTGGCGCCGAAGAAAGTCGGCGACCACGCGAAGTTCAGAACAAGCTGGAGGGCCCAGATCTTCATCGCGGCGGCTGCTTGTTCCCGCTCCCATGTCCGCCAGCCGGCCACGGCGATCAGCACATAGAGGAGCGTCCAGGCCGGCGCGAAGACCCAGTTGGGCGGGTTGAAGGGCGGCTTGGCGAGCGAGGCATACCATTCACCCGGCAGCGTCGCATAGCCGATCAACAGGCCGCCGCCGAGCACCAGAAGGAGGAAAAGCAGAAGCGACACATATCTTTGCAAGAATTCTACCCCGTCTGGCGGCCGACGCCGCGCATCTGCAACTGGCGCTATGTCAGCCTGTCAATCGCAGCGTCAATTCGCCCGACGCAGCGCACAGAAATGGAACCCGTCGGTGCCGCTCAGAGCCGGCGACAGCGAGATATCGCTTGTCTTGCCGATCCGGGCGGCCGCTGCGTGACCGGGGAAGCTGGCATCCCAGAGCGCGCGATGATCGACCGGAACGAAGCCCTTGTGCCGTTCGCGAAAGGCGGCGACCTGCTCGCCATTCTCCTCGTCGAACACCGAACAGGTGATGTAGACCAGCAGTCCGCCCGGTTTGACATAGGCATTCGCCGCATCGAGGATCGCCGACTGCTCGCCCTTGCGGGCATCGAGCTGTCTTTGCGTCAGCCGCCATTTGGCGTCTGGACGGCGCCGCCAGGTGCCGCTGCCGGTGCAGGGCGCATCGACCAGCACAATGTCCATGTGGCCTGCGAGGGGGCTGAGCTCAGCCGGCTTGGTGACAACCTGGACGTTGCGGTTTTCCGAACGGCGGATGCGGTCGAAGATCGGCGCCAGCCGCGCCTTTTCGGCATCATGGGCGAAGACCTGACCTTTGTTGGCCATCGCCGCAGATAGCGCCAGCGTCTTGCCGCCGGCGCCGGCGCAGAAATCGAGCACCTGCATCCCGGCTTGCGCGCCGGCAAGGGTTGCAACGATCTGCGAACCCTCGTCCTGAACCTCGAACCAGCCCTTTTGGAAAGCCGGCTCGGCCTGTACGTTGGGGTGCCGGCCGTCGCCGTCGATGGGCGGGATGCGAATGCCTTGCGGCGCAATAGCAGCTGCCTTGGCGCCGGTGTCGGCGAGTTCCGCCAGCACTTTGGCGCGGTCGGACTGCAGCGTGTTGACCCTGATGTCGAGCGGCGGGCGGGTCGCCAAAGCCGCCCCTTCCGCAACCCAGTCTGCGCCAAAGGCTCGTTCGAACAACGGCGCGCACCAGTCGGGTACGTCCGCCCGCACCGCCTCCGGCGCGTCTTCAGGCCGGCGCTCGGCCAGCGCTTGCAACTCGGCGGCGCTGAGCAACGGTGGCGCGAACTTGTCGCCCTCGAGCGCATCGTTGAGCGACTGCGGCGTCTGGCCCCATTCGATGAGCAGCGCGCCGAAGCCGATGGCGCGGGGCGTGTCTTCACCCAAAAGCCAGCCGGCGGAACGTTTGTGGCGCAGCGCGTCGTAGACGATGTTGCCGATCGCCGCGCGGTCGCCGCCGCCCGCAAAGCGATGCGACAGGCCCCAATCTTTCAGCGCATCGGCCACCGGCCGGTGGCGCCGGCCAATGTCGTCCAGCACTTCAATGGCTGCCGCCAGCCGTCCGCCCAGTCGCATTCGTCATTCCATCTATCGAGCACAGTATCTTTCGGCCTGCTCTTAGAGCGTTTCGCGTCGAGATTGAACCCCGCTTGAATTTCGCGGCGACGAGGCCTTCCGCTTGCGGCCGACGATTTTCCCCGCCGGCAAATGTCTGCACGCCGGCGATAACAAATCTCAAATATATGCAAGGTCTCTAATGTTGGTAACTGGCCGCCGTAAGCACGATCTGTGGCGCAATTGCTCTGCTTTCCAAGCTTTTGCGTTGGGAATACTCTTTGCGCCATGATTCGCGGCGCGGAAAAGCGGACCGGCGGATCGATACGAGGAGAGGGCAATGAAAACGTATCTTGCGGAAGTTCTAGGGACATTTCTATTGGTGTTTATCGGCACGGCGTCGGTGGCGACGGGTGGCTTTCTTGCCGACTTGCCGCTGGGCCAGGAAGCCATCGGCCTGGCGTTCGGCATCGGCCTGATTGCGGCGGCTTACGCGGTGGGTCCCATCTCAGGCGCACATCTCAACCCGGCCGTCACGCTCGGCGTCTTCCTTGCCGGCCGGCTGCCGGCCAAGGATGTCATTCCTTACTGGATCGCGCAGATCATCGGCGCCATTCTGGCCTCGCTGGCGCTGTGGATCATCGTCTCCGGCCAGACCGGCGGGCACACCACCGGTTTCGGCGCCAATGGCTGGGACGTGGCGAAATGGGGACGAGTTCGGCCTTCCTGTGGGAGCTGATCGGCACCTTCACCTTCGTCACCGTCATCCTCGGCGTCACCGCCGAGAAGCACTCGACGGCGTTCGCCGGCCTGGTCATCGGCCTGACGCTGGCCGGACTGCACTTCGCAATGATCCCGGTGACCGGCACCTCGCTCAATCCGGCGCGTTCGATCGGCCCGGCGCTGTTTACCGGCGGCGCGGCCCTCAGCCAGCTCTGGCTGTTCATCGTTGCGCCGCTGATCGGCGGCGCAATCGCTGGCGTCGTCGCCAAGGCACGCATCTTCGAAAAGGACTGATTTCGAAGCCTGCGAAAACGAAGGGCGCGGGCCTCGGCCCGCGCCCTTCGTTTGGGAGGTTGTATCAGGCAGCGATGTCGAAACGGTCGGCGTTCATCACCTTGGTCCACGCCTTGACGAAATCGCCAACGAATTTCTGCCCGGCATCCGCCGACCCGTAGACCTCGGCCAGCGCGCGCAGCTGCGCATGCGAGCCGAAGATCAGGTCGGCGCGTGTGGCGGTCCACCTGACTGCCCTGGTCTTGCGGTCGCGTGCTTCATAGACCTCATGCGAGCCCGGCTCGGAGGCCGGATCCCAGATGGTGCTCATCGAGAGCAGGTTGACGAAGAAGTCGTTCGTCAGCGTGCCCGGCCTGTCGGTCAACACACCATGCTTCGAGCCGCCGGTGTTGGCGCCGAGCACGCGCAGGCCACCAACCAGCACCGTCATCTCCGGCGCCGTCAGGTTGAGCAGTTGCGCCCGGTCGACCAGCATGGCTTCGACCGACATCGGCGGTTTGCCCCTGACATAGTTGCGGAAGCCGTCAATTTTCGGCTCGAGCGCCGCAAAGGAATGGACGTCGGTCTGCGCCTGCGAGGCGTCGGTGCGGCCGGGCGTGAAGGGAACCTTCACCGCATTGCCGCCATCCGTTGCGGCTTTCTCGACCGCGGCGACGCCGCCGAGCACGATGAGGTCGGCCAGCGAGACCTTCTTGCCGCCTGCGTTGAACTCGTTCTGGATGGCTTCGAGCTTCGCCAGCACGGTAGCCAGTTCGACAGGCTGGTTGACCTCCCAGTCCTTCTGCGGCGCCAGGCGAATGCGCGCGCCATTGGCGCCGCCGCGCTTGTCGGAGTTGCGGAAGGTCGAGGCCGAGGCCCAGGCGGTCGAGACCAATTGCGAAACGCTGAGGCCCGAAGCCAGGATCTTGGCCTTCAGCAATGCGATATCCTGGTCGCTGACCAGCTCATGGTCGACGGCCGGAACCGGATCCTGCCAGATCAGCTCTTCCTTCGGCACCAGCGGGCCGAGATACCGCACGACCGGCCCCATGTCGCGATGGGTGAGCTTGTACCAGGCACGGGCGAAGGCATCGGCGAACTGCTCCGGATGCTCGTGGAAGCGGCGCGAGATCTTCTCATAGGCCGGGTCGGCCCGCAGCGCGAGGTCGGTGGTCAGCATTGCCGGCGCATGACGCTTCGAGGGATTGTGCGCGTCCGGCACCGTAACCGCGCCAGAGCCGCCCTTCGGCGTCCACTGATGGGCCCCGGCCGGGCTCTTGGTCAGCTCCCATTCGAAGTTGAAGAGATTGTCGAAGAAGTTGTTGCTCCACTTGGTCGGCGTCGTCGTCCAGGTAACTTCGAGGCCGGACGTGATCGCATCGCCGGCAATGCCGGTGGCATGCTTGCTCGACCAGCCGAGGCCCTGCGCCTCGATGCCCGCGCCTTCCGGCTCGGCGCCGACCAGTGTTGCATCACCGGCGCCATGGGTCTTGCCGAAGGTGTGGCCGCCGGCGATCAGCGCCACGGTTTCCTCATCGTTCATTGCCATGCGTCCGAAGGTCTCGCGGATGTCGCGGGCCGAGGCCAGCGGATCCGGCTTGCCGTTCGGCCCTTCCGGGTTGACGTAGATCAGGCCCATCTGCACCGCGCCGAGATGGCCGTGCAACTCACGGTCGCCGGAATAGCGCTTGTCGTCGAGCCACTTGGTTTCCGAACCCCAGTCGACATCCTGCTCGGGCTCCCAGACATCGGCGCGGCCACCGGCGAAGCCAAAGGTCTTGAAGCCCATCGATTCCAGCGCGACGTTGCCGGTGAGAATCAACAGGTCGGCCCAGGAGATCTTGCAGCCGTATTTCTGCTTGACCGGCCACAAAAGCCGGCGCGCCTTGTCGAGATTGGCGTTGTCCGGCCAGCTGTTCAGCGGCGCGAAACGCTGCTGGCCCGCACCGGCGCCACCCCGGCCGTCGCCGATGCGATAGGTGCCGGCGCTGTGCCAGGCCATGCGGATGAACAGCGGCCCGTAATGGCCGAAATCGGCCGGCCACCAATCCTGCGAATCCGTCATCACCTTGTGCAAATCCTCGATCACCGCGTCGAGGTCGAGCGTCTTGAACTCCGCGGCGTAGTCGAAAGCCTCGCCCATCGGGTCCGAAAGGCTCGACTGCTGGTGGAGAACGCCGATGTCGAGCTGGTTCGGCCACCAGTCGCGGTTGGTCCTGGCGGAGGTTCCATGCACGACCGGGCATTTGCCGGCGCTGTTGTCGTCGGTCATCGCGTCCATCTTGGCCTCCGAATTCCTGATTTATGTGTTGTTTTTTCCGGGCCGGCCGGGAGCCGCGCCACTCTGGAATGGTTCCAGACTAAGCCGTCTCTCCGATAAAAACAAATTGCCTTTCCTGTTTATTGCGATAGGTTTTCCTTATGATTGGCTTGACCGTGCGGCAGATGCAATATTTCGAGGCTTTGGCGCAAACGCTGCATTTCGGCCGCGCCGCAAAACTCGCCGGCGTCAGCCAGCCGGCGCTGTCCGCGCAGATCGCCGAGATGGAGCAAAGGCTGAACTGCCGGCTGTTCGAGCGCGGCGGCAAGACGGTGCGGATGACGGAAGAGGCGCAAGCGCTGCTGCCACGCATCGAGCGCATCCTGCGCGATATCAGCGACGTCGAGACGACGGCCCGGCGCGGCCGCCCGGCCATGGAAGGCCGCTTCCGGCTAGGCATCATCCCGACCGTGGCGCCGTATCTTTTGCCGCATGTGCTCCCGGAACTGAAACGGCATTTTCCGTCCCTGCAGCTCGAACTGCGCGAAGCAGTGACGGCATCACTGGTCGAGGACACGGCAACCGGACGGCTCGACGCCTTCATCGCCGCGCTGCCGCTCGAGCAGCCGGGCCTGGTCACCGAGGAACTGTTCGCCGACCGCTTCTTCCTCGCCGTGCCAGCCGGAGATCCAGCCTTCGCCTCGCCACCGGTGCCGCCGGAAAGCCCGGCGCTGGAGCGGTTGATGCTTTTGGAGGAAGGCCACTGCCTGCGCGAACAGGCGCTGGCCCTGTGCGGCAGCGTGCGCCCGGTGGCAATGGCAAGCTATGGCGCCACCAGCCTGACGACGCTCTTGCAGATGGTGGCGCATGGTCTCGGCGTCACGCTCATCCCCGAAATGGCGGCAAGGCCGGCCAGCGCCATGCCGGACCTCAAGATCGTGCCGTTCCAGGAGCCAATGCCGCAACGCACGATCTGCCTCGCCTGGCGCCGCAACAAGGTGCGGCATGATGAATGCGTGGAACTGGCGAAGATCATTCGGGGGTTGGATGCGGCGGTGCTGGGGGTGTGAGTCGTTCGGGTCTTAGATGGCGCCTTGGGAACCCCGAAAAGAAACTCAAATCAGGCGCGTTCGAGAATACCCGCCTTGATGGTTGGTCGCCAGATCGCACCAAAGCCTCAAGGGATAAATACCAGAAATACATACGTAAAAAACACAACGGCATGGACGATTCCGGTCAGGAAGGTCGTCCTTTCGTTGCTAAAGCTTACGCCGCATATGAAAAGCGCTAAAACCAAAAGTACGGCGTCAGCTTCCGGGAGCCCCAGGGTCAACCCTCGTCCCGTAAGCAGGCTGGCTGCTGCGACCGCAGGTATCGTCAAACCAATCGTGGCGCAAGCCGAACCCATTGCGACATTCAGGCCGCGCTGCAGCTCATTGTTGAGTGAAGCGCGAACCGCCGAAATGGCTTCCGGCATCAAAACCAGACCCGCGATCATTGCCCCCACAATGCTGTCAGCCTGGGTCACCTGGTAAGCAACGAGCGCATTTTCAACACTTGCGGCGACCTGCTCGGCGAGCATGACAATTCCGATCAGTCCGATTACCAGGAGCAGAGCGCTGGAAGAGATGCTTTTGTGAGGGGCGGTTCGCGCCGAAAGGTCGTGTGCCAGTCCTTCGATGAAATCGTCCCGGTGCCGGACTGTCTGCGCGAACACAAAGCTTGCATAGAGCAGCACGGAAAGAACGCTTACCAGGCCAAGCTGAGCTGCCGAAAATGTGCCGGGATCGGTGGTCCGCGTGTAGGTCGGCAGGATAAGCGTCATGACGGTCAGTGCGGCCAAAACCGCCAGATATGCGCTGGTCCCTTGCCGGACAATTGCCTGCTTGCGATGCCGCCAGCCGCCAAACGTGAGACACATTCCGACAACGCCGGTGGAGGCAATCATCACTGTCGAGAAGACCGATTCACGTGCAAGCGTGGGGTTGTTCTCTCCATGCAGCATCATGGAAACGATGATCGACACTTCGATTGCCGTCACGGCAAAAGTCAGCACCAATGTGCCGTAAGGCTCCCCCACACGGTGGGCCACCGCCTCGGCGTGATCGAGCACCACGAAAATAGTGATGAACATGATCGCACTCGAGAGCGCTCCGACGAGAATCCTGACGCTCGGCGAACCTTCGTCCACCGATAGCCCGCTGACTCTGACCGCAACGGCCAGTGCCAGCGCGGCCAAAGGCATCGCATAGGAAGTCGCTGATCGTGCGAAACCAGTCATTCAAGCCCCAATGCGTTCGGCGAACCTTGCGGAAGCCTGTCGAGCACCCCAATGTCGTTTCGAAGCCCGGCAGTCCCGTCCCCGGCGTTCAACCCTCAAGCCGTCTTCTGCACCACCAGCCCCAGTTCCTCCACCATCGCTTCCCGCATCAGAAACTTCTGCGGCTTGCCCGTCACCGTCATCGGCAGTTCGGTGCGGAAGCGGATGTAGCGGGGGATTTTGTAGTGGGCGATCTGGCCGGCGCAGAAATTCTTGATCTCCTGCTCGGTGGCGATCTGGTTGGGCTTCAGCACGATCCAGGCGCACAGCTCCTCGCCATATTTGGCGTCGGGAATGCCGAACACCTGCACCTCCTTGACCTTGGGATGGCGGTAGAGGAATTCCTCGACCTCTCTGGGATAGACGTTTTCGCCGCCGCGGATGACCATGTCCTTGACCCGGCCGACAATGTTGCAATAGCCCTCGGCGTCGATGGTGGCGAGATCACCGGTGTGCATCCAGCCGTCGGCGTCGATCGCCTCGCGGGTTTTTTCCGCGTCGTCCCAGTAGCCTTTCATGACGGAATAGCCGCGGGTGCACAGCTCGCCCGGCGCGCCGACGGCGACGGTGGCGCCCTCGGCGTCGATGGCCTTGACCTCGACATGCGGATGGATGCGGCCGACAGTGGAGACGCGTTTTTCCAGCGGATCGTCGACGCTGCTCTGGAACGAGACCGGGCTGGTCTCGGTCATGCCGTAGGCGATGGTCACCTCTTCCATATGCATCAGCGTCACCACCTTCTTCATCACCTCGATCGGGCATGGTGAGCCCGCCATGATGCCGGTGCGCAGGCTGGAGAGATCGAAGCTGGTGAAGTCGGCGTGGTCAAGCATGGCGACGAACATGGTCGGCACGCCGTAGAGGCCGGTGCAGCGTTCCTGCGCCACCGCCTTCAGCGTCGCGCCGGCGTCAAAACCCTCGCCAGGAAACACCATGGTCGCGCCCTTGGTGACGCAGCCCATCGTGCCCATCGACATGCCGAAGCAGTGGTAGAGCGGCACCGGGATGCAGAGCCGGTCGTCGACGGTGAGCTTGGTTGCCGCGGTGACGAAATTGCCGTTGTTGACGATGTTGGTGTGGGTCAGCGTCGCGCCCTTGGGCGCGCCCGTCGTGCCCGAAGTGAACTGGATGTTGATGGCTTCGCCCGGCTTCAACCCTTCGGAGATGCGGTCGAGGCTGTCATGCTCGTCACGGCCGGCCATCGACAGCACGTCGGCGAAATTGAACATGCCGGGCGAGTTGTCATCGCCCATGCGGATGACGATCTTCAGCGCCGGCAATTTCTGCGCCTTGAGCTTGCCGGGGGTGGCCTTGGCGAGCTCAGGCGCCAGCGTCTCGATCATGCCGAGATAGTCGGAGGTCTTGAAACTGGCGGCGGTGACCAGCGCCTTGCAGCCGACCTTGTTGAGGGCATATTCCAGCTCCGTCAGCCGGTAGGCCGGGTTGATGTTGACCAGGATCAGGCCGATGCGAGCGGTGGCGAATTGGGTGACCAGCCATTCCCAGCGGTTGGGCGACCAGATGCCGACACGGTCGCCTTTTTCGAGGCCGAGCGCCAGGAAGCCGGCGGCGAGCGTATCGACCGTGTCCGACAATTCGCTCCAGGTGAAGCGCTTGTCCTGGCCGACGAAGACGGCAGCATCCTGCGTGGCGTATTTGCTGACCGTGCCGGAGAAAAGCTGAGGGATCGTCTTGTCGAGCAGCGGCACCGAACGGTCGCCCGACACATGTGCCCGGCCGTCGAGCGGAGCGATGAAAGCCCTGCCGCGCCCGCGCAGATTGGTGGCGTTCTTGAGCTCGTCGAGATTGATCGCCATCGCCGTTTCCTCCCGGGATATGGCGAGCCTATCAGCCTGATGGGATGGTGGAAAGTAGAGGCGGTTCCCCTCCCCCTCGCGGGGAGGGTGCCTCGCGAAGCGAGGCGGGTGGGACCCTCGGCGAAGTGCTCGACTTCCTTGCTCACGGTCGACCCGGCTTGGGTCGTCTCGCGTCGAGCACTGCCGGAGCGACCCCACCCGTCCATCCGCCTTTGGCGGCTGTCCACCCTCCCTCAAGGGGGAGGGAGCGCGCTCATCTTCGCGGCTATTTCCCGCACTAGCGCCTCATCCGCAGCAGCACGATCTTTCCTGGCAGCCACGAGGCAGGCCTGCGACTTCAGCACAACCCCATCGGCCAGCACCTTGAGATGGTTGGCGCGTAGGGTCGAGCCGGTGGTGGTGATGTCGACGATGACA
Source organism: Mesorhizobium sp. C089B (assembly GCF_030323125.1). Taxonomy (NCBI): domain Bacteria; kingdom Pseudomonadati; phylum Pseudomonadota; class Alphaproteobacteria; order Hyphomicrobiales; family Phyllobacteriaceae; genus Mesorhizobium; species Mesorhizobium sp. C089B. Next base: position 6,231,114 of record NZ_CP100469.1, on the reverse strand, counting down.
TCGGCAAGGCCTGCCGCCGGCGCGCCTTCGGTGGCGCCGAGGCTTTCGACGATGCGGTAAACCTGGATGCCGTGCTTTTGCGAGAAGAATTGTTGCGTCAGCCGCCAATATTTGGTTGCGATCCTCAGCCGCCTGCCGTGGCGCTGGCGGAAATCGGCGGCGACATCGTCGAGATCGGCCATGGTATCGACGTCGAGCCAGATGGCGGGCACCGCGACCACGACATCGGCATGGCCGAAGCCGAGGCGAGCGACGATTTCGGCGCGCGCCTCCCAGTCGGCGAGGTTTTCGCGCAGCAGATCCTCGCCGGTAATGCCGAGGTCGACCGAACCTTGCCCAATCTCGCCGGCGATTTCGGACGCCGACAGGAACGCCACCTCGATGCCCTCAGTGCCGTCGATGCGGGCGCGGTACTGGCGCTCATCGCCGGGCAGGCTGACGGCAAGCCCGGCCCTGGCCAGTACCTCCACGGCCTGCTCCTTGAGCCGGCCTTTCGATGGGATCGCCAGCGTGATCATTGCGGCTCTCCCCGCAGCGCTTCGATGCGGTCGAGCCAGACAGAGAAGCCGACGCCGGGGATCGGCGTCTTGGCGCCGAGCAGGGTCAGCAGCCGGTCGTAGCGACCGCCGCCGGCCAGCGGCCGCTCGCCACCAAGTGCTGCGATCTCGAAGACGATGCCGGTGTAGTAATCCAGCGGACGGCCGAAGGCAGCGTCGTAGCGGATCGTCTTTGCAGGCAGGCCATGTGCCTCGATGGCTTTGGCGCGGGCGGCGAATTTTTCCAGCGCCGCGCCCAGCGAAAGCCCGGCAGAGGCCGCAAAACTTTCGAGCGCAGCACTCGCGCCGTCGAGCGGCACGTCGATGGCGAGAAAATCCCTGAGCGCCGCAAACGCTTCGTTCGACAACCGCACGCTGCGCAGTTCGGCCTTTTCGATCAGCCGCCGGGCAATGTCGGCGGGCGCGCGTCCGCCGGATGCCAGCAGGCCGGCCTCTTCCATGCCGCCGGCAATGTGGGCGGAAAGCGCTTCGAGATCGCCATCGAGGACAAGGGCCGCGACTTCGCCGTCAAGCTGACCGTTGCGTGGCGGGTTGGCGAGATCGGACAACGCTGCCTGCAGCATCGGCGCCGAACCGAAGGCGCGCGCAAGTCGCATGCGCCAGCCGCGCGGCAGGCCGAGGGCCGCCAGCACCGCCTCGAAGATGGTCTGGTCGCCGAGCGTGATCGCAAGAGGTTGCGCCGGCAGCACCAGCTGCAGCAGCGCATGCGCATCGACCAGCGAACGCGCATCGGCCTCGGCCGTATCGCGGTCACCGAGATCCTCGATGCCGGCCTGAAAGAACTCGTTGCCGCCCTCGCGGCGCTGGCGGAACACTTCGCCGATGTAGGAATAGCGACGCGGCGTGCCCGCCTGCGAGGCGATGTGGTCGAGGCAGACGGGGATGGTGAATTCGGGCCGCAGACACAGCGTCTTGCCGGTCTCGCTTTCGGTGAGAAAGATGCGGCGGCGCAAATCCTCGCCGGCCATGTCGAGGAACGGATCGGCCGGCTGCAGCACGGCGACCTCCACCGCATGGGTGTTGCGGGTGGCGAAGAGCTTGGTGATTTCGGATGCGATGGCGGGGCGGGAGGTCATGGGCGGCGCGAGGCACCCCCCTCTGGCCTGCCGGCCATCTCCCCCTCAAGGGGGGAGATTGGCAGCTTACGGCGCAGCGCCTCTTCTTCACCGGCGGAGATTGGCGAAAGCCTACGCAACATCCAATCTCCCCCCTTGAGGGGGAGATGGCCGGCAGGCCAGAGGGGGGCGTTCAAGCGCCACCCTTCGCACGGTCAGCGGCCTGCGCAGCCAAAATCTTCTTCACCTCGGCGACCAGCTCAGCCTCCGGCACCGTGACCTGTGCCGGTCTTGCGGCGCGCCATTCGGCGTTGTCGGTGATCTCAGCCGACATCCGCGCGCCTTCGATCAGATCCTTGATCTGCAGCTCGCCCTTGGCGCGCTCATCGCCGCCCTGGATAACGGAGACCGGGCTGCCGCGGCGGTCGGCATATTTCAGCTGCGCCTTCATGCCGGCGCCGCCGAGATACATTTCGGAACGGATGCCGGCGGCGCGTAGCTCTGCGACCATCTTCTGGTAGCGGCCAAGGCTATCGGTATCCTTGTCCATGACCAGCACGACGACCGGCGCGATGACATCGGTGGGGTCCAGCTTGCCGAGGTTCTTCAGCGCCGTCATCAGGCGGGAGACGCCGATCGAAAAGCCGGTCGCCGGCACCGGCTCGCCACGGAAGCGCGAGACCAGCCCGTCATAGCGGCCGCCACCGCCGACCGAACCGAAGCGCACGATCTGGCCGTCTTCGTTGGGGATTTCGGCGAGCAATTCGGCTTCGAAGACCGGGCCGGTGTAGTATTCGAGGCCGCGCACGACGGAGCGGTCCATGGCGATGCGATCTTCGCCATATCCGGCCGCCCTGACCAGGGCTTCAATCGTCGCGAGCTCGCCGACGCCTTCTTGGTAAGTCGAGTTCGAGCTCACTATGGAAACCTGGTCGACCTGTGCGTTCCTTGCCGTGGCGAGAAGAAATGCTTCAGCTTGCCCGTCGTCCAAACCAGCGCCCTTGGCGAAGTCGCCCTCGCCTTCCTTGCCGCCATCCCATCGGCCCGGCCCAAGCAGAAGCTTCACGCCTTCCGGCCCGAGCTTGTCCAGCTTGTCGATGGCGCGCAGCACGGTCAGCCGGCGGCCGGCATTGTTGTCACCGCCAAGGCCGATCGCCTCCAGCACGCCATCCAGCACCTTGCGGTTGTTGACCCGGATGACGTAGTCGCCACGCTTGATGCCAAGCGCTTCCATCACGTCGGCCATCATCATGGCCATCTCGGCGTCGGCTGCGACGCCCGGCGTACCGATCGTGTCGGCGTCGAACTGCATGAACTGGCGGAAGCGGCCCGGGCCGGGCTTTTCGTTGCGGAACACCCAGCCGGAGCGGTAGCTGCGATAGGGTTTCGGCAGCTTCTCAAAATTCTCGGCGACGAAACGCGCCGTCGGCGCAGTCAAATCATAGCGCAGCGACAGCCACTGCTCATCATCGTCCTGGAACGAGAAAACGCCTTCGTTCGGCCGGTCCTGGTCGGGCAGGAATTTGCCGAGCGCATCGGTGTACTCGATCAGCGGCTGGTCGGCCGGCTCGAAACCGTAGAGCTCATAGACCGAACGGATCGTCGCCATCATCTTCTCGACGGCGCGGATATCGTCGGCGCTGCGGTCGGCAAAGCCGCGCGGCAGCCGCGCTTTCGTCTTTTCCGATTTGTCGGCCATGGGATGGGTCTTTTCGCTTAGTAATCGATGACTTGTTTGGAGTGGGCGTGTCCTAACCGAAGCGGCTTGGTGCGGCAAGGGTTTGCGCTCTTTCCTTCTCCTTCGAAACGAAACGCACCAAAAGGAAACAATTCCGCCATCGGCGCGGCATCGTGCCGACACAATCAGAGCCGATAAGCGTGCCGACACAAGGGGTTGGGCCAATGACCACGGCGGAACGCAAATTCGATATCAGAGACGACGGCTTGCATGAAGTCCGGCTGCGGCCGGCCGAGAGCCGTGCGCAGGTGACGGCGAGCCCCGGTCCGTTTGAGGTCACTGCCGACGAGCGCAAGGGTTCGACCATGCGCGAGGCGCTGATGACCGGATTGCTGGTGATTTATCCGGCCTTTGCGGCACTGGCGGCGATTGTCGCCGGGCTTTTTCTGACGGGCGCCAGCGGGACGTGAGTTCCTTACCCTCCCCCTTGTGGGGAGGGTCGACGCGTAGCGTCGGGGTGGGGGTGCAGCGCCAAGATACCCCCACCCGCGCCTTCGGCGCGACCTCCCCACAAGGGGGAGGTAGGGGGACAGCGCCCTACTTCGGCCTCTTAAAGGCCTTGCGTTCCTTCTCCACCTGCTCCCGGCACACGCAGCCTTCGAGATGGTCGTTGACCAGACCCATCGCCTGCATGAAGGCGTAGACCGTCGTCGGGCCGACAAAGGTCCAGCCGCGCTTTTTCAACTCCTTCGAAATCCTGATCGAGACCCCTGTCGTCGGGTTGGCGCGTAGATGCGCCATGTCCACCACCGCCGGCCGCTCCTTCGGCCCCGGCTCGAACTTCCAGAACCAGGCGGCCAGCGAGCCGAACTCGTCGACCATTTCGCACGCCCGTTTGGCGTTGTTGATGGTCGAGACGATCTTGCCGCGGTGGCGGATGATGCCGGCATTGGCGACCAGGCGCTCGACATCCTCGTCGGTGAAGGCAGCGACCTTGTCGAAGTCGAAACCGGCGAAGGCCTCGCGGAAATTCTCGCGCTTGCGCAGAATGGTCAGCCAGGACAGGCCGGACTGAAAGCCTTCGAGGCAGATCTTTTCGAACAGCCTGCGGTCGTCGGCGACCGGCCGGCCCCATTCATGGTCGTGGTAGTGCAGATAGTCCGGCAGATTGCCGTGCCAGAAGCAGCGCGTGATCCCGTCGGAGCCGGTAAGCAGTCCGGTGTTGTCTTGCGCCATGGCCAATCCATCCGTTAACGCGCTTTCGCGCTGCATTTACCGCGGCTTTACCAGATTCCTGAACCCGGCGGTAACCACACCAAAAGGTTTACTGACAAAGCGGCATTTTACGCATTCCGATTCATGTTTCGGTTGCCGCTTCGCGCCAAGGATCGCGCAACCGGGGGCAAGTTCCGCCTCCGTCCGTTCGACGATCAAGGTGCGTTCCGATGAAGATCTTTTTGCGTTCCGTGCTCGGCGCCGTGGCCATTCTGGCCGCCGGCGTCACCTCCTCTGCCGCCAACGACCGCTATGCCGACAGGCCGCCGGTGATGGTGAGCCCCGACCTTTCCGCACCCTGGGTGCTGCAGCTTGGCCGCGCGCCCGGCATCGTGCGGCAGAGCCGACAGGTGGTCCAACAGCCGCGCGTTCGCTATGCGCAGCCGGCGCGACCCGATCGGGTGCGCACTGCTTCCGTGCAGGCGCCGGCCAAGCGCGTGGTGATGCGGCCGCAGATCAATCCGCTCTACCTGCCGCAGGAAGTCGCCTATGACGGCCCGCAGAAGCCGGGCACGATCGTCATCGATACGACGCAGAACTTCCTGTTCCTGGTCGAGAAGAACGGCAAGGCGCGGCGCTATGGCGTCGGCACCGGCAAGCCTGGGTTCGAATGGTCTGGCACGCACAAGATCACCAACAAGCGCGTCTGGCCGGACTGGCGCCCGCCAGCGGAGATGATCAAGCGCGAGGCCGCCAAGGGCCGCTACCTCCCGACCTATCTGGCCGGTGGCGAAGAGAACCCGCTCGGCGCCCGCGCGCTCTATCTCGGCACGACGGAATACCGCATCCACGGCACCAACCAGCCATGGACCATCGGCGGCTCGGTGTCTTCCGGCTGTATCCGCATGCGCAACGAGGACGTGGTTGACCTTTACGAGAGGGTCAATGTTGGAACCACCGTGGTCGTGATATAGTCGCCTACCGAATCATCTGGTCCAGAAGGTTAGACCTTCAGGGTCGGGAAGAGTTTACGGGGGACGGGCCGTGTGGGGATGCGGCCAGTCAGGAAAGGGCAGCCTGGGAAACCGCGCTGCCCTTTCTCTTTGCGGCTATAGCTGAGCCAGGCTGCGCCAGAACGTCGCGCCAGGGGGATGACGGTTCGCTTTCACGCTGCCTTGCCGCATTTCCCCTGCTATAGGGACGGCCAAACTCCCCTGCGCCAAACTCGCTGCAAAGGTTCAGCCATGTCTCCGCCAGACGATAGCCGCTATCTCCGGGGCGGCCCGGTCGCCCAGCGCATCATGGCATCCGTGCGCGAGGATGCCGCCATCGCCACCGCCGAAGGTTTTCCGCCCAAGCTGGTGTCGATCACCGTCGGCGATACCGCTGCCGTCGATGTCTATGTGCGCAACCAGCGCGCCAAGGCCGCGCTTGCCGGCATCGGTTTCGAGGAGCGGCGGTTCCCCGCCGACATCAGCGCCGGCGAACTCGAGGCGGCGATCCACGGCCTGAACGCCGACCCGCGCGTCACCGGCATCATCATCCAGCGGCCGGTGCCGGCGCATATCCCGATCAAGACGCTGCAAGCGGCGGTGCATCCACTGAAGGACGTCGAGGGCATGCATCCGGCGTCGATCGGCAATATCGTCTACAACCAGCTCGACCTCGCGCCTTGCACGGCTGCGGCCTCGGTCGAGCTGCTCAAGGAAACCGGCCTCGACCTCAAGGGGCTCGAAGTTGTCGTCGTCGGCCATTCCGAGATCGTCGGCAAGCCGATTGCCTTCCTGCTGATGAGCGAAGGCGCAACGGTGACGGTGTGCCATCACATGACGCGCTCGGTGGCGGCACATGCGCGCCGCGCCGATGCGCTGTTCGTCGCCGTCGGCAAGCCGCGGTTGATCAAGGCCGACATGGTGAAGCCCGGTGCGGCCGTCATCGACATCGGCATCAATTCCGAGATCGGCCCGGACGGCGCGAGCCGCATCGTCGGCGACGTCGACACCGAGAGCGTGAAGGAAGTCGCGTCCTGGATCACGCCGGTGCCCGGCGGCGTCGGTCCGATCACCGTGGCGATCCTGCTGCGCAACACAATGGTAGCGCTCAGCCGCCAGCGCGCGCGCTACCAGGCGACGTATGGCGTGGTGGACCGGCTGGCAGCGGAATAGCTGCTTACTCGGCGGCGACCAGGTTTCCTTCGGAGACGCCCTCCGGCTTCGGACCACCATACGCCCAGTCGAGCAGCTTGATCGTGTGCACCACCGGCAGCTTTGCAGCCGAAGCGATCTGGGTGATGCAGCCGATATTGCCTGTGGCAACGATCTCCGCGCCGGTGGCCTCGATGTTTTTCACCTTTCGGTCGCGCAGCTTCTCCGAAATCTCCGGCTGCAGGATGTTGTAGGTGCCGGCGGAGCCGCAGCACAGATGCCCCTCGCGCGGTTCGCGCACGACGAAGCCCGCCTTGGACAGCAGCTCCTTCGGCTGGCGGGTGATCTTCTGACCGTGCTGCATCGAGCAGGCGGAGTGATAGGCGACGACGGTGCCGGGTTTGCGCACCGGCTCGGGCAGGTCGAGGCTTGCGAGATATTCGGTAATGTCCCTGGCCAGCGCCGAGACCCGCGCGGCCTTGTCGGCATAGGCCGGATCGAGGCGCAGCATGAAGCCGTAATCCTTGATGGTTGTGCCGCAGCCCGATGCGGTGATGACGATGGCGTCGAGCCCGCCCTGGTCGATGGCACGCGTCCACGCATCGACATTCTGCCGTGCCGAGGCAAGGGCTGCTGCCTCGCGGCCCATATGATGGACCAGCGCGCCGCAGCAGGCTTCGCCCTGCGGCACCACGACCTCGACGCCCAGCCGTGTCAGCAATGCAATCGTCGTCTCATTGATGGCGGGGTCGAGTACCGATTGGGCGCAGCCGGTGAGGATGGCGACGCGACCTTTCTTCGTCCCCTTGCCGGCATGGACGCCGGGAGAGGCCATCGGCGAGGCCGCCGGGATCGATGCCGGCGCCAGCTTCAGCATCGCACCCAGCGGCCTCAGCGCCGGCAGCCTTTCGAATAGGCCAATGAATGGCTTGCCCAGTTTCGCCAACTTCAGCGCGGCGCGAAAGCGTGTGGGATAGGGCAGCACCATGGACAGCATGGCGCGGATCAGCCGATCGAGCAGCGGCCGCTTGTAAGTTTCCTCGATATGGGCGCGGGCATGGTCGACCAAGTGCATGTAATTGACGCCCGACGGGCAGGTGGTCATGCAGGCCAGGCAGGACAGGCAGCGGTCGATATGGGTGACGATCTGCTTGTCGGCCGGGCGGCCGTTCTCCAGCATGTCCTTGATGAGATAGATCCGCCCGCGTGGCGAATCCAGCTCGTTGCCCAATGTCACATAGGTCGGGCAAGTGGCGGTGCAGAAGCCGCAATGCACGCATTTGCGCAGGATCTTCTCCGATTCCGCGACATGGGGATCAGCAAGCTGGGCAAGGGAGAAGTTAGTTTGCATTATCTTAGCCTTGGGCCATGCGGCCGGGATTGAGGATGGACTTGGGATCGAACTCGGCCTTGAGCCGCGCCGACAGTGCGGCCAGATGCGGCGCCTGCGGCTCGAACACCGGAACGGCGGCGCGATACGAAGGGGTGGCGCGCACCAGCGTCGCGTGGCCGCCGCGATGCTTTCTGATCAGCCCGCGCAGCAGGGCGGCCTCGGGATCGCCCTCCTCCATGCGCAGCCAGACCAGCCCGCCCTGCCAGTCGTAGAAGGCGCTGACACCGATCTGCATGCGCAGCGTCAGCACCATCTGATGGGCCTGAGACGGCGCCATGGAGACGCGCCAGACCGGCTTTTCGCTACGGTCGGCGAATGGCGTGCAGTCCCTTATGTCACGCCAGAGGGTATGCGATGTCTCACCTGCGATCTCCTGCAGCGGGCCGGCATTTTTCAGCAGGGTCTTCAGCGCCTCAATGCGATAGGCGACCGATGGGCCAAACCCTTCGACGCGCAGCAGCGTTGCAGCGTCAGTGCCTAGACTGCCCCCGGCAACGCGCGCGGCGATGCGTTCGGGCAGATGGGCCGCGCTCGACACTTCGGCGCTGGAGCCGAGCGCCAGCGCCATGGCGGCAGAGGCGGCATCGTCGAGTAGGCCGCGCATGGCAAGCGTCACCTCGGTCTCGGCCGCCGGCAGCACCTTGAAGGTGACATCGGTGAACACGGCCAGCGTGCCCCAGCTGTTGGCCATCAGCTTCGACAGATCGTAGCCGGTGACATTCTTGACGACGCGGCCGCCGGACTTGAAAGCCTCGCCGCGTCCGGCAACCGCATTGATGCCCAGAATATGGTCTCGCGCAGCCCCCGCCTTCAGCCGGCGCGGACCGGACAGGTTCGCCGCGAGCACGCCGCCGATGGTGCCCTTGCCGGGCTCGCCGCCGAGTAAAGGACCGTAATCCATCGGTTCGAAGGCGAGCTGCTGGCCGTTTTCGGCGAGCAGGTTTTCGATCTCGGAAAGCGGCGTGCCGGCCTTGGCCGACAGCACCAACTCGGCCGGCTCGTAGAGGGTGACGCCGGTGAGCTTCGAAAGATCCAGCGTGTGTTCGCTCTGCTGTGGCCGGCCGATGCCGCGCTTGGAGCCGTGGCCGATGATTTCCAAAGGTGACTCTTCCGCCGCCGCCCATTGGACGGTGGAGAGGATCTCGGCCGATGTGGTGGGGGTGAAGGTCGTCATGGCGAAGATGGGTCGAGTTCCTTCGTGCCCCCCTCTGTCCTGCCGGACATCTCCCCCACTTGGGGGGAGATTAGCAGCTTTGGCGACCGCGCCTCTCTAGCAACGTCGAAGATTGGCGAAGGCAGAGATGACTGGTGATCTCCCCCCTTGTGGGGGAGATGTCCGGCAGGACAGAGGGGGGCGCGAAGGATCGCCGACGTGAGACATTCCGCCCCCATCAAAACCTCGGAATATCCGGAAACGCGACCTGCCCGCGATGCACATGCATGCGTCCAAGCTCCGCGCAGCGGCGCAGTTGCGGGAACACTTTTCCCGGGTTGAGCAGATGGTTGGGATCGAAGGCGCATTTGACGCGCATTTGTTGGTCGAGGTCGATCTGGTTGAACATCTCCGGCATCAAATCGCGCTTCTCGACGCCGACGCCGTGCTCGCCGGTCAAGACGCCGCCGACCTTGACGCAGAGCCGCAAGATGTCGGCGCCAAAACTTTCCGCCTTGTCGAGTTCGCCCGGCACGTTGGCGTCATAGAGGATCAGCGGATGCAGATTGCCGTCGCCGGCGTGGAAGACATTGGCGACGCCGAGGCCGTATTTCTCCGACAGTTCGCGCATGCCGGCGAGCACACCCGGCAATTCCTTGCGCGGGATGGTGCCATCCATGCAGTAATAGTCGGGCGAGATGCGGCCGACCGCCGGGAAGGCCGCCTTGCGACCGGCCCAGAAGCTCAGCCGCTCCTGTTCGGATTGCGAGACGCGGCATGTGGTGGAGCCGTTCCTGTAGGCGATCGCTTCGACGAGACCGATCAGGTGATCGACCTCGACGCCCGGCCCGTCGAGTTCGACGATCAGCAGCGCCTCGACATCAAGGGGATAGCCGGCGTGGACGAAATCTTCCGCGGCATGGATCGCCGGCCGGTCCATCATCTCCATGCCGCCAGGGATAATGCCGGCGCCGATGATGTCGGCGACGCATTGGCCGCCCTGCTCGCTGGTCGGAAAGCCGATCAGCAGAGCACGGGCCGTCTCTGGCTTTTTCAGGATGCGCACGGTGACCTCGGTGACGACGCCGAGCAGGCCTTCGGACCCCGTCATGACGCCGAGGAGATCATAGCCTTCCGAGTCCAGATGATTGCCGCCAAGCCGCACCACCTCGCCGTTCATCAGCACCATCTCAATGCCCAGCACATTGTTGGCGGTCAGGCCGTATTTCAGGCAGTGCACGCCGCCGGAATTTTCAGCGACATTGCCGCCGATCGAGCAGGCGATCTGGGAGGATGGATCGGGCGCATAGTAGAAGCCCTCCTGCTCGACGGCGGTGGTGATGCCGAGATTGGTGACGCCGGGCTGAGCGACGACGACGCGATCGGGATAGTCGATGGCAAGGATGCGGTTGAAGCGGCTCATGACCAGCAGCACGGCATCCTCGAGCGGCAACGCGCCGCCGGAGAGCGAGGTGCCGGAGCCGCGCGGCACGACACGGATGTTGCGGTCGTTGCAGTATTTCAGCACCCGCGACACCTGCGCCACCGTTTCCGGCAGCACCACGACCAGCGGCAATTGCCGGTAGGCGGTGAGACCGTCGCTTTCGAAGGCGCGCATTTCGTTGGTGGCGTCGACGACGCCCTCGCCCGGCACGATGATGCGCATATCGGCGACGATCTCTGCGCGCCTTCGCATCGTGGCGTCGTCTGGCTTGGGCATGACAAGGCCGGACATTGGCGGCGTCCTCCGCTTGGCTGGTAAAAATCTTTTACCAGTTACATCCGGATGTTGCAAACACCGCGTCGGGCAAAGAGCGTACTGCCAGCCTTCCGCAGCGGCAATCTGCCGCTATGGATCTTAACCCTCCCCCTTGTGGGAGGGTCGCGAACGCAGTGAGCGGGGTGGGGGTCCGCGCGACGAAAGCTCTTTACGAGCACCCTCACCCCGATCCGCTATGCGGATCGACCCTCCCCACAAGGGGGAGGGTAAAGTGCGCTCCTACTCCCCCGGATGTTTCGCCGGCTCGGAGTGCATCCGCCTGACTCGCCGCACGCCCCACCAGACCAGCACGATGGCGACCGGCACCGCCGCGGCAGTGACGATTTCGGGTGCAAAGGCATGGCCGAAGATCGATGCGCCCTTGGCGAGATAGGAGATCAGGCCGACGACATAGTAGGACACTGCTGCCACCGACAGGCCTTCCACCGTCTGCTGCAACCGCAGTTGCAGCCGGGCGCGGTTGTTCATCGACGCCAGCAGATCGCGGTTCTGCTTCTCGACCTCGACATCGACCCAAGTGCGCAGCAGCGTGGTGGCGCGGGTCAGTTTTCGCGACAGGTTGGCCTGGCGCTCCTCGACCGAACGGCAGGTGCGCATGGCGGGTGCCACCCGCCGCTGCAGGAAGCCGCCCCAAGTGTCGTAGCCGGGCACGGCTTCTTCGTCCAGCGCTTCCAGCCGCTCGACAACGATGCCGTCATAGGCGCGGCTGGCGCCGAAGCGATAGAGGCTGGAGGCGGCATCAGCCTCGAGTTCAGCGGCAAGCTCGGTCAGGTCGGCGAGCAGCGTCTGGCTGTCGCGGGTTTCAGCGACCTTCATTTCCAGCGTGGTCTGCGCCAGCCGGTCCTCGATGCGGCGGGCGCGGCCCGACAGCGTCAGCGCCAGCGGCAGGCCGAGCATGGCAAGCGTGCGATACGTCTCGACGTCGATCAGCCGCTGCGACAGCGCGCCGGTCCGCGCCGGCGTCAGGCCGCGATCAAGCACCAGGATGCGGGTCAGGCCGTCGCCGTCCTGGCGGAAATCGGTGACTATGGCCGCATTGCCGCGCTCGACCAGCGAATAGCAGAGGCTCGTCGGGTCGAAGGCCGCAATCAGCTTCTCGCTTACCGGCGTCCATTTGCGGATCTCCAGCCTTATACCTGAGATCACCGTTCCCGGCGGCGAGAAGCCGTTGCCGAAAGGAGAATCCTCCTGCGCCCTGCTGCTTTCGGCCAGCGGCCCTTCCCACAGATAGGTCGAAAATTCCGTATGCCGCTCCCAGCGCAGCGTGCCCTTGCCCCACTTCATGGCGTGGTGGCGGGCATGACGGTCGGGCGCCGCGATGCCGAGGCGCCGCGACAGTTCGGAGAGCACGGCCATGTCGACGCCGGAGCCGCCCTCGGTCATGAAGGCGAGTTGCACAAGCACGCGCGGCTTCTCGATCAGCGGATGCGGCCGAGCATGGACCTCGCCAAGCGCGCCAGGCCGTCCCTCATGCGCGGGAAAGCCCATCACGCTGCCCTGGGCGCGCGGCTGGAATTCGAGGTTGGACGTCTCGTCCGACACGGTGGTCCCCCTGTTCTCGACCCTTCGTGTGATGGCGTCCTCTAAAGGCAATCCATGAGGCGCGTAAACACCAAAGTCTAGCATCGTAGGTCCTGCCGGCGCGACGCGCAGACCGACCCGATTGGGCAAATTGGATAAATAATTTGACCAGTTGGCGACGCTGGCTTTATCTTGCGCGACGCCGGTTCAATTTCCCAGGCCCCCGTTGAGCGATATTTTCTCCAGGATCGAGCATTCGCGCACCGCCGACGAGGTGGTGCAGCAGATCGAAAGCCTGATCCTTGAAGGCGTGCTGCGCACCGGCGACCGGCTGCCGGGCGAGCGCGAGCTGGCGCGCCAGTTCGACGTGTCGCGGCCGATCCTGCGCGATGCGCTGAAGGCGCTGGAAGGGCGCGGGCTGCTGATCACCAAGGCCGGCGGCGGCACCCATGTCGCCGACGTCATCGGCCAGTTGTTCACCAAGCCGGTGACCGACCTTATCTCGATGCACCGCAAGGCGGTGACCGACTATCTGGAATACCGCCGCGAGATCGAAGGTGTTGCGGCCGAATATGCGGCGCGGCGCGCGACAGCGGACGACATTGCGCTGCTCGACCGCATCATGGCGCGCATGGACGAGGCGCACCGCACCGGCGATTTCGACGACGAGGCGGAAATCGACGTCGAGTTCCACCATGCTGTGTGCGAATGCGCGCACAACATCATCCTCTTGCACACGCTGCGCTCCTGCTACCGGCTGCTGTCTGAAGGCGTGTTCCAGAACCGGCTTCTGGTGTTCAGCGTGCCCGGAGCGCGCGAGGCGCTGCTGGCCCAGCACGGCGCGATCTACAAAGCCGTGAAGGCCGGCGATCCCTCAGCTGCCCGCCAGGCGGCGATGGACCATATCTCATATGTCGAGCGCTCGATGCTCGAGGCCGAACGCAGCGGCGACTGGCAGCGCGTGTCGCGGCTCAGGCTTAAGCAGCGCTCCGACGCCGACGACGGCTTCAAGACGACTGGCTAACGAGGAACCACCATGAGCGACATCCTCACCATTGCCGATCTCAAGGACCTGGCGCGCCGGCGGGTGCCGAAGATGTTCTTCGACTATGCCGATTCCGGCGCCTGGACCGAAAGCACCTACCGCGCCAACGAAGAGGACTTCCAGAAGATAAAATTCCGTCAGCGCGTACTGGTCGACATGAGCAACCGCTCGCTGGAATCGACCATGATCGGCGAGAAAGTGGCGATGCCGGTGGCGCTTGCCCCAACTGGAATGACCGGCATGCAGCATGCCGATGGCGAGATGCTGGCCGCGCAGGCGGCAGAGGAATTCGGCGTGCCGTTCACGCTGTCGACGATGAGCATCTGCTCGATCGAGGATGTCGCGTCGGTGACCAAGAAGCCGTTCTGGTTCCAGCTCTACGTGCTTCGCGACAAGGATTTCGTGCTCGACCTGATCGACAGGGCGAAGGCTGCAAAATGCTCGGCGCTGGTGTTGACGCTCGACCTGCAGATCTTGGGGCAGCGCCACAAGGATGTCCGCAACGGGCTGTCGGCGCCGCCCAAGATGACGCTGGCCAACATTGCCAACATCGCCATGCGGCCACGCTGGCTGATGGGCATTGCCGGCACCAAGCGCCGCACCTTCCGCAACATTGTCGGCCATGCCAAGGGCGTCGGCGACGTCGCTTCGCTGGCATCGTGGACGACGGAGCAGTTCGACCCGCATCTGTCGTGGAAGGATGTCGCCTGGATCAAGGAACGTTGGGGCGGCAAGCTGATCCTGAAAGGCATTCTCGACAAGGAGGACGCGCTGATGGCGGTCGAGACCGGCGCCGACGCCATCATCGTTTCCAACCATGGCGGGCGCCAGCTCGACGGCGCATCGTCGTCAATCATGGCGCTGGAAGAGATCGCCGATGCCGTCGGCGACAGGATCGAGGTGCATATGGACGGCGGCATCCGCTCGGGCCAGGACGTGCTGAAGGCGCTTTGCCTCGGCGCCAAGGGCACCTATATCGGCCGCCCGTTCCTGTACGGATTGGGCGCCATGGGCAAGCAAGGCGTGACCCTGGCGCTGGACATCATCCGCAAGGAGATGGACATCACGCTGGCACTGTGCGGCAAACGGCTGGTGACCGAGATGGGCAAGGACCAGTTGCGGCGATAGGGTCTTGTTCACCGATTAGACCCTAGCCTCGCTGGATCACGGAGACGAAGCCGCCTTGACCGAGACCGGCATCCACTACCTCGACGCGCGCGCACCCGATGGCATGCGCCTCTATGCGATCGGCGACGTGCATGGCCGGCTCGATCTGCTCGCCGCCATGCATCGCCGCATCGAGAGCGAACTCGAATACAAGCCGACCAGCGATTGGCGCGTCATCCACCTCGGCGACTATGTCGACCGCGGACCAGAGTCCAAGGGCGTCATAGACTTCCTGATCGAGGTACAGAAACGCGATCCACGGCATCTGATGCTCGCCGGCAACCACGATATCGGCTTCCTCGATTTTCTCGACGAGCCTGACCCGGAAGGGCTGTTCATCCGCTATGGCGGCGTGCAGACGGCACAATCCTATGGCGTCGACCTAGCGGGACACGCAAGCTGGTTCGGCAAGGCCGAGGCGTTACGGCGGGGACACCAGGCACTGGTCAATGCTGTACCGCAAGCCCATGTCGACTTCCTGCGGTCGCTGCAATTGTCACTGATATCAGGTGATTTCTTCTTCTGCCATGCCGGCGTCAGGCCTGACGTGCCGCTGGAGAGCCAGAGCCCGCAGGATCTGGTCTGGATCCGCGACGTCTTCCACAACCATCCAGGGCTTTACCCGAAGGTGATCGTGCACGGCCACACACCGGTGCCGCAGGCGGAGGTGATGCCGAACCGCGTCAATGTCGACACGCTCGCCTGGCAGTCAGGCATGCTCAGCGCGCTCGCCGTGGACGGCGCGGACAAGCGTATCCTGACTGTGCAGGGAAAAGCGTTTTAGCGAAGCGCGGCGGTGACGCCGTAGCCGTCGACGGCCTGATGGTTGTTGGCTGCATCGGCGGAATAAATGCCGAGACCGCACAAAACGATGGCAGACAGCATGACAAAGGACAGAAGCGCTGCTTTCACGGACGTCATCTCTAGTTGAGCTTCCTGCATCTGGGCACGAGGCGGTTACCAATGGGTTGAAACCGAGAATTCGTCTCAAAGTTTCGACGATTTCGCGCTTGTAGGTCGATTCTGTATCGGCGGTGTGTCGCGCGGATCACACAGAAGGTTCATCGCGGTTGCATTGCCGATGCATAGCGCGCGCCTTGTAGGATGGCGTTCGGCCACAAACCAAGGACGAAAGAAGTTGTCCCCGGCAGATTCCCCGCCGCGTGCCAATTATGCAACGGCCGCGCGTTGGCTGGGTTCAGATCGTCGCCACCCAGGCGCGGGCAATGGCCAAGCCCGCGGCATCAGCCTCGGGGCCGTTGAGAGCCATTTCGCTGTCGAGGCGATCGTGCCAGTCGGGATGGCGATCGGCAATCAGCGGCGCGAAGGACGTGCTCCAGTCCCTCACCATCGGCCGGTCGGCCTCGAAATGGAACTGGAAGCCGTAGACGGCGCGGCCGATTCGGAACGCCTGGTTCTCGGCAATTTCGCTGCCGGCAAGCCGCACCGCATTTGACGGCAGCGCGAAAGTGTCGTCGTGCCATTCGAAGATGGGGAAATCCTGGGGAAGTGCGCCAAGCACCGGATCGGTTCTGGCGTCCGGCGTCAGCGATACCTTGTGCCAGCCGAATTCCGAGGCGCCGCCGATCTGGTTCTCACCGCCGAAAGTGCGGGCAACCAACTGGCTGCCCAGGCAGATACCGAGAACCGAGCGATCCTTGGCGGCGAAATCGCGGGTCAGTTCGAGCAGCGCCGGGAAATACGGGTAGTCATCGTCGGCCAGCGCATTCTGACCGCCGCCAAGCATCACCATGGCATCGTGTCCGGTCGCGTCGTCCGGCAGCGCATCGCCCTTGTAGGGCCGGCGCAGGTCGAGATCGGCGCCGGCTTCGGCGAGCGCGGCACCAACCTGGCCAAGGCCGGTGTTGTCGTAGTTCTGGACCACCAGCACCCGCATCGCAAAACCCTGCTGACATGAAATGACGCGACGAGCGATATCATGTCGCCAGCATTGCAGCCAAGATGCGCATTCGGGAGAGAGCTATGCCACTGCAGAACCGGGTCGATCCGTTCGGCGCCATCCATGCCATATCCGAGCGCGGCCTGTTCACCGGCAATCGCGGCATCATCCACGATCCTGAGACCAAGACGCTGCTGAAAAAGCGTTGGGCCTTGCCGGCCTGGATCATCTGCGTCTGCCAATTCCGCAATGTGCGGCGCGAGCCGATGGGCAGGAATCGGCCGGGCGGCAGGGCCGGCTGGACCGAGTTGTTCTTCCTCGACGAGGTGACGGCGCTGGCCGCCGGGCACCGTCCCTGTTTCTATTGCCGGCGTGAGCGAGCCACGGATTTTGTCGGGCGTTTCGGCAAAGTCTTCGGTGTAAACGAACCGCGCGCGCCAATGGTGGACAAGCGGCTGCACAAGGAGCGGCTGGCTTCGGGCGGCAAGCCACCTGATGTCACCATGGGAGAGCTTGCCGAATTGCCGGACGGAGCGATGATCGCGGATGGCGGCTCGGCCTATGCGCTGCGCGGCGGCAACGCGCTGCCCTGGTCGTTCGCAGGCTATGGCGATGCGGCGGCCTTCGACAGCCTTGCCGGCCGGTCGCTGCGCCTGCTCACACCGGCCACGACCGTTTCGGTGCTGCGGCACGGTTTTGAACCGGTGTGGCATCGTTCCGCCGAGACTTGACGCCAGGCACCGCCTCGCCCATTCCTCGGCGATGCGCGCCAATTACAAGATGCAGCGGCTGTTCGTGCCGGACGACCTCGCGGCAGGCATCGAATTCGATGCCGGCCAGCAGCAGAGCCATTATCTCACGCATGTGCTGCGGCTCGGCGAAGGCGCCGAGATCCTGGTCTTCAACGGCCGCGACGGCGAGTGGTCGGCGGCGATTGCCACCAGGTCGAAAAGGGCGGTGCGGCTGAAGGTGCTGGCCTCGCAGAGACCGCAACCGCCCCTGCCTGACCTGATCTATTGCTTTGCGCCGCTGAAACAGGGCCGGCTCGACTATCTCGTGCAGAAGGCGGTCGAGATGGGCGCCGGCATCCTGCAGCCGGTGATCACCCAGCACACGCAAGTGGCAAAACCCTCCATCGACCGGCTGCGCGCCAATGTCGTCGAGGCGGCCGAGCAATGCGGCATACTGGCGGTGCCGGAAGTGCGCGAGGCCGAGAAATTCGAGCGCCTGCTCTCCGGCTGGGACAAGGAACGCCGGCTTATCTTCTGCGACGAGGATGCCTCGACCAACAACCCGCTGCCGGCATTGCAGGCAATACCTGAGAGGAAGCTGGCGCTGCTGGTCGGGCCGGAAGGCGGCTTTTCCGATGACGAACGCAAGATGCTGCGGGCGCTCCCCTTCGTCACTGCCATCCCGCTCGGACCGCGCATCCTGCGCGCTGACACAGCAGCTGTAGCGGCGCTTGCGGTGATGCAGGCGACGGTCGGAGACTGGTAAGAAGCGTAAAGATCAATTCCTGTTGACCTGTGGCTCAGGATTTTTCGCTTGATCGGCTGCTGACATTTCGTCCATTTAGCGCCGGCGGGCTCCGAGAGCCGCAGAGGGGGCCCCATGGCGCGCGACACAACCGATTTCCGGCCAATCGAAGGCATCGACGAACTGGTCGAGCATCTGGCCGAAGGCAACAAGCCGCGCGACAAGTGGCGCATCGGGACCGAGCACGAGAAGTTCCCCTTCTATGTCGACGGCAACGCGCCGGTGCCCTATGGCGGCGAGCGCGGCATCCGCGCCATCCTCGAAGGCATGCAGCAAAAGCTCGGCTGGGACCCGATCATCGATGACGGCCGCATCATCGGCCTGGTCGAGCCGACCGGCCAGGGCGCGATCTCGCTCGAGCCGGGCGGCCAGTTCGAGCTGTCGGGCGCGCCGCTGGAAACGATCCACCAGACCTGTCGCGAGGGCAATGCGCATCTGGCGCAGGTCCGCGAGATCGCCGAGCCGATGGGCATCCGCTTTCTCGGCCTCGGCGGCAGCCCGAAATGGTCGCTGGCCGAGACGCCGAAAATGCCGAAATCGCGCTACGAAATCATGACCCGCTACATGCCCAAGGTCGGCACCAAGGGTCTCGACATGATGTATCGCACCTGCACCATCCAGGTGAACCTCGACTTCGAAAGCGAAGCCGACATGCGCCGCAAGATGCAGGTGTCGCTGAAGCTGCAGCCACTGTCGACGGCGCTGTTTGCCAACTCGCCCTTCACCGACAGCCGGCCGAACGGGCTGCAGAGCTGGCGCGGCGACATCTGGCGCGACACCGACAACCAGCGCTCGGGCCTGCTCGAATTCTGCTTCTCGCCCGAGTTCGGCTTTGCCGACTATGTCGAATGGGCGCTCGACGTGCCGATGTATTTCGTCATCCGCGACGGCCACTATCACGACATGACGCACATCACCTTCCGCCAGTTCATGGCCGGCGTTGCCCGCAATGAAGTACCGGACGGACTGCCCACCATGGGCGACTGGGCGAACCATCTGTCGACCCTGTTCCCTGACGTCAGGCTGAAGCGCTTCCTCGAAATGCGCGGCGCCGATGGCGGGCCGTGGCGCCGCATCTGCGCGCTGCCGGCCTTCTGGGTCGGGCTGCTCTATGACGAGGCCGCGCTCGACGCCGCAGAGGCGCTGACTTCGAGCTGGACGTATGAAGAAACGCTGGCGATGCGCAATGCGGTGCCGGAACAAGGCATTTCCGCGCCGTTCCGCAACACGACGCTGCGTGAGATCGGCCGCGATGTAATGACCATTTCGCGCCTTGGGCTGAAAAATCGCGGCAGGAAGAACCGCGACGGCTATGACGAGACCTCGTTCCTCAACACGCTGGACGAAGTCGTGGCGCGCGGTACCACCAGTGCCGAGGAAATGCTGTCGGCCTACCACACGCGCTGGGGCGGCTCGATCGAGCCGGTGTTCATGGAATATGCTTATTAGCGTCGCGCCTTGAGCAGCGGCAAAAGCCGCTTCAATCGAACATCGAAACGAACTAGGTTCTCCCTCGAGGATTTCCGGGAGGAGAAACCGATGCCTACCTTGTTCGACATATTGGCGCAGGCGCAGAACGGCAACGGCATGCAGGCGCTTGCCCAGCAGTACGGGCTTTCCATGCAGCAGACGCAGGCGGCTGTCGCCGCTCTGCTGCCGGCCTTCTCGCAAGGGCTGCAACGCAACACCGCCGATCCCTATGGGCTCGGCGCCTTCATCACGGCGATGGCGAGCGGCCAGCACGCCAAATACTTCGAGGACGCGACCAGGGCTTTCTCACCGCAAGGCGTCAATGAGGGCAATGGCATTCTGGGTCATCTGTTCGGCTCGAAGGAGCTGTCGCGCGCGGTGGCCAGCCAGGCCGCGCAGGCGACCGGCGTCAGCCAGCAGATCCTGCAGCAGATGCTGCCGGCCATCGCTTCGATGGTGATGGGCGGATTGTTCAAGCAGACGACAAACCAGTTGACCGGGGGTCAGATGCAGGCCGCCGGTGGCTTCGGCGGCGGCAGCAATCCGCTCGGCGAGATCATCGAACAGATGATGCGGCAGGCGGGCGGCGGGGCACAGCCTGCGCCGCAGCCAGCACCCAATCCTTACGGTGAGAACCCGCTGGGCAAAGTGCTGCAGGACATGTTCGGCGGCGGCGCCCAACAGCCGCAAAGCCAGCCGCAACAGGCGCCCAACCCCTATGGCGACAATCCGCTGGGCAAGGTGCTGCAGGATATGTTCGGCGGTGGCGCGGCACAGCAACCGCAGGGCCGGCCGCAGCAGCCAACACAGCCGCAACAGACGCAGAGCCCTTACGGCGACAACCCGCTGGGCAAGATTTTTGAAGAGATGATGCGGCAAGGCGGTGGTGGCGGCTTCGGCCTGCCCGGTGGGCAGCCGGCGCCGCAGCAGCCGCAAGCACCCCAGCCGCGACAGGCACCGCAGGAGCGCCAGGCGCCGCAACCGCAGGCCAATCCGAGCGGCAGGCCACGCAATCCGTTCGACGATATTTTCGGCAAGATGTTCGAGACCGGCGCCCAGCAGCGCGACGACTATCAGAAGGGTGTGGAAACGATCTTCGACCAGTTCAAGCGGGACATGGACCGGCGGTAGTTGGCGGTAGTTGGGCGCTGACCTTCGCGGCTTCGGAGCAAGGAACGAAGCGACGCGGCGCAGACCGCACGATGACGACGGAGCTTTAAAAGAAAAGCCCGGTCTTGGAGGAGGACCGGGCCAGTGTGCAGGCTGGCCGGCGGGGAACCGGCAGGGAGTGGGGAGCCTGCTATACTCGTTGGTCGTAGCGAGCCTGAGAAAGGTTCACGGCAACCGAAACAATGCGCCCGATATCACGCTATCTGGCGGGCGAGATCTTCGATTGTATCGGCGCGATCGCTCGCAATCGCACGCAGCTTCACGGTCGGATCGGCGCCGAACGGCACATCGATGGCGACATGGAGATCCGCGCGCGTCAGGCCGATATCGGCGAGTTCGGCGTCCGACATCTCGCCGAGGCGATAGAAGGCCCGGCGATTTTTCCAGGCCTGGTAGGCATTGAGAAGGGTGTTGGCCACGCGCGTCGCAACGGCCGGACGCGAGGTGATGCGCGAGGTCTCGGTGGCGAAATCAAACGTGGTCATGTCGGTCTCCTTCAGACTCGAACTGGACAAGACCAGGCGATCGGCGCTGGGGACAGCGGCCGTTCCGGTCTCGATTCACATGCCTTCATGTGGACAATGTGAATTTGCCACGCACCGATTGATTAATCCAACGAATGTTTCTAATCTTTAGCATCAACGCTACTGATGGATTGGACCGATGAAAGCGCCACTCGATCTCGACCAGTTGCAGACCTTCATCTCGATTGCCGATACCGGCAGCTTTACCCGCGCGGCCGAGGAAGTGCTGCGCACGCAATCGGCGGTGTCGATGCAGATGCGCCGGCTGGAAGAGCGGATCGGCAAGCCGCTGTTCGAAAAGGACGGCCGCACCA
Organism: Mesorhizobium sp. C089B; assembly: GCF_030323125.1. Lineage (NCBI taxonomy): Bacteria > Pseudomonadati > Pseudomonadota > Alphaproteobacteria > Hyphomicrobiales > Phyllobacteriaceae > Mesorhizobium > Mesorhizobium sp. C089B. The sequence continues at coordinate 6,209,492 of NZ_CP100469.1, read as the reverse complement.
ACAGGCTGACCGAGGAAGGCGACAAGCTGCTCTCCTACGCGCGCCGCCTGCTCTATCTCAACCGCGAAACGCTGGCCGCCTTCGATGACCAGCGGCTCGAAGGCACCATCCGCATCGGCACCCCCGACGACTATGCCGACCGGTTCCTGCCCGAAATCATGGCACGCTTCACACGGTCAAACCCGCGCGTCGAACTGACCGTCATCTGCGAGCCTACGCCAGGCTTGGTCGAGCATATCAAGCGCGGCAATCTCGATCTTGCGCTGGTGACGCACAACGATACGCGCGGCCAGTCGGAAGTGGTGCGGCGCGAGCCGCTGCTATGGGTGACCTCGGCCAACCATGCCACGCACGAACAGGAAGTGCTGCCGATGGCCTTCGGCCGGCCGAACTGCATCTGGCGGCGCGCCGCCGTCGATTTGCTCGACCGGCAAAACCGCGACTATCGAATCCTGTTCACCAGCTTCTCGGCCACCGTCATCACCGCCGCGGTGCTGTCGGGGCTGGCGATCTCGGTGCTGCCGGAATGCGCGCTGCGGCCCGGCATGCGAGTGCTGGGCGAAGCCGACGGTTTTGGCGCCCTGCCCGACTGCCGCATCGGCATCATGCGCGGCCAGACCTCGCGTCCCGAAATCGTCGAAGCTCTGGCCCGGCACATCTCGGAAAGCCTCGACAATATTTCCGTGCCGCTCGGCGAAGAAACGGGAAGCTTCGATTTCGCCTCGCTCGCCTTCGCCAAGATGAAGCGGAGCAAGCCGAACCAGATCCTGCCTGGCTGGTAGGAACGATCAGGCCGACGCTGCCGCCTCCGTCGTTGCGTTGGCCGACGACAGGCCGGGCAGCGCCACCAATTGCGCCGGCTCCAGCGGCGGCGACAAGAGGTAGCCCTGCAGCTGCTGGCAGCCCATGGCGACCAGCAGCGCCTTTTGCACCTCGGTCTCTACGCCCTCGGCGGTGACCTCGACCTTGAGCGCGCCGGCGAGATCGATCAGCGCCTTGACGATGGCGCCCGAATTGCCGTCGCCGTCGAGAAGCCGCACGAAGGAGCGGTCGATCTTGAGCTTGTCGATGGCATGGCGGCGCAGATAGCTCAGCGACGAATAGCCGGTGCCGAAATCGTCGAGCACAATGCCGACGCCCGACTGGCGCAAGGCTGCCAGAGCCGCTCTGGTGGTGTCGTTGTTTTCCAGGAGAACGTTTTCGGTGATTTCGAGCTGCAGGCGCTTCGGCGCCAGTCCGGTTTCGGCGAGGATCGAGGCAACCTCTTCGGCAAAGCCGGCGTCGCGCAATTGCAGCGGCGAGACATTGACGGCGAGCCACGGCAGTTTGGTCTTCACGGCGAAGCGGCAGGCTTCCAGCAGGGCCCATGCGCCGAGCTGCCCGATCATGCCGCGTTCCTCGGCGATGGCGATGAACTGCGCCGCCGGCAGTGCGCCATGGACCTCATGCGCCCAGCGGATCAGCGCCTCGGCGCCGACAATGGTCTTGCCGTCGCTGGCAAAGACCGGCTGGTAGGCGAGCTTGATACCGGTGCCGCCATTCAGCGCGCTGCGCAGCTCGCTCTCGACCTTGCGCTTGCGCAGCAAAAGGTCGTCCATGTCGCCGGCGAAGACCTGGTAGCGGCCACGGCCGTTCTTCTTGGCTTCGTAGAGCGCGATGTCGGCCTTGCGCAGCAGATCGTCTGCGTCGGCATCAGGGCCTGTCGACAAGGCTATGCCGATGCTGGCGCTGATAAAGACCTGATCGTCCATCAGCTTGAACGGCTCCTGCAGTTTCTGCAGCACCCTCTCGGAAATATCCTCGGCGTTCCTTACGTCGCGGACATCGATCAGGATCACCGCGAATTCGTCGCCACCCAGTCTTGCCACCGTGTCGACGTCGCGAACCGTATGCTGAAGCCTGGCCGCCGTCTGGCGCACGAGTTCGTCGCCTGCCGGGTGACCAAGCGTGTCGTTGACATGCTTGAAGCGATCTAGATCGAGATAAAGCAGCGCGACCTTGCTTTCATTGCCGGAGGTAAGCAAGGCACGCCGCAGCCTGTCCTCGAACAGTGCCCGGTTGGGCAGGCCGGTGAGCGTGTCGTGAAAGGCGAGATATTGCGCCTGGGCCTGGCTGGTCTGCAGCGCCGATGACGCACGGCGCAGACGCCGGAGCAGAAAGGCGAGCACGCTCGCCGCAACCAGCGCGGCCAGAGCCAGGGCCGGGCTGGCCTTGCCCACCAGCGTCAGGCCGGGCCGTTCCTGGTCCCAGGCAATATAGCCGAGGATGACACCCTGTTTGTCGATAAGCGGAATGGCAGCCGAGCCAAGCGGCTGAGCCATCGGCAGGAGATGCGCCCCCGCCAGCAGATATTTCTGCGCGATCTTGCCGATCACCGCGTCGTTGATGAACTCTATGGAGACATGCAGATATTCGCTGCCGGATGCCTGGGTGACGCGATCCGAACTCGGCACCAGAGGCATGACGCTGAGTATGGCAGGCTGACCGCCAAGCGAGACCAGATCGTCGGCAACGAATTTTGCGCCGGCCTGGCTTGCGTCCTTGCTCATCATCTGGCGCAACCTGGCGATGGTCGGCCGCAAAGCGGGTTCGTCCTCGCCAAAGACGGCAGGCGACACGACCTTGCCTTCGCGCATGGCGTGGACCGGCCGGTTGGCGTTGTCCAGCACATAGACCCGGTTGTGGCCGTAATACGAGTACATCCAGACGCTGAAATTCTCGGCCATCCAGGTCTGGTTGCCGGCCTTGGCGTTTATAACGGAATCATCCCAGACGGCGACGCTTTCCTGCTCGCGCTTTACCGCGGCGATCTGGTCCTGCAGGCCGTTGGCAAGGAAAACCTTCTCCCGCTCGAGCGAGACCCGGTCGGCCTGCATGGTGGCGTAAAGGCCGAAGCCGACAACGATGGCCAGTGCAAAAACGGCAAGCGTCAGCACCGTCAGGGTGACCTGGAACGTCAACGGGCTGCGTTGTTTGCGGGCGCTCATGCGTCCTCCTTGGCCCAGAGTCAATCAGGCCAGGCTTAAGATCAAGTTATGGAATCTTGACGCGGAGCGACAACAGCCGCTCAATCGGCCGATGAGCGACGCAGAATCCGAATCACGAACCAATGCCACCGAATACACGGTGAGCGAGATTTCCGGCGCGCTGAAGCGTACGGTCGAGGATGTCTTCGGCCATGTGCGGGTGCGCGGCGAAATTTCCGGCTATCGCGGGCCGCACTCTTCCGGCCATGCCTATTTCACCCTGAAGGACGACCGCGCGCGGCTCGATGCCGTGGTCTGGAAAGGCACGATGAGCCGGCTGAAATTCCGCCCCGAAGAGGGGATGGAGGTGATCGCCACCGGCAAACTCACCACCTATCCCGGCAAATCCAACTACCAGATCGTCATCGACAATCTAGAACCCGCCGGCGCCGGGGCGCTGATGGCGCTTTTGGAAGAGCGCAAGCGGCGACTGCAGGCCGAAGGGCTGTTCGATGCCGGCCGCAAGCGGCGGCTGCCCTTCATGCCGCGCACCATCGGCGTCGTCACCTCGCCGACCGGATCGGTCATCCGTGACATCATCCATCGCATCAAGGACCGCTTTCCGCTGCATGTGCTGGTCTGGCCGGTGAGAGTGCAGGGCGAAACGGCGGGGGCGGAAGTGACGGCGGCCGTCAACGGCTTCAACGCGCTGGCCTGGGATGGAGCGATTGCCCAGCCCGACCTTCTGATCGTGGCGCGCGGCGGCGGCAGCCTCGAGGACCTCTGGGGGTTCAACGATGAAGGGCTGGCGCGCGCCGTCGCTGCCTCGCGCATCCCGGTGATTTCGGCCGTCGGCCACGAGACCGACTGGACCTTGATCGATCTCGTCGCCGACATGCGGGCACCGACGCCGACAGGCGCGGCGGAGATCGCGGTGCCGGTGAAAGCGGACCTCGAAGCGACACTAGCCAGTCTTGGCGCACGTCTCAAAGCAGCTACCTTGCGCAATTTCGAACGCAAGCGGCAGGCCTCGCGTGCGGCCGCCCGCGCGCTGCCCTCGCCCGACCAGTTGCTGGCGCTGCCGCGACGGCGGCTGGACGAGGCGGCCAGCCGGCTTAGCCGGGGGCTGATGGTCTCCACCGAAAGAAAGCAAGCTCGGTTCTTCGCCGTGAAGCTCACTCCGGCAACGCTGTCGCGGCGAATTGCCGAGGCGCGACGCACCAACGACCGCAACCTTTTGCGCGCTCAAGGGGCGCTGCGCGCATTGGCGAGAGCCCGGCGCGCGGAGTTGAATCGTGCGGCGGATCAGTTGCCAAAATGTGCGAAAGCATCCCTGCAACGGCACAGGCAGCAACTGGCTTTGCTGCAAGGCCGCATTACGATCGAGCCAACGGCACGGCGGCAAACCGTGCAGAGGGATCTGCTGACAGCTTTGACGAGACGCGGCACGCAAGCGGTACTGCTCAGGCTGGAGCGACTGCGCGGCCGCATCGTCCAATCCGAGAGGCTGATGGCAACGCTGTCGCACAAGGCTGTGCTGGCCCGCGGCTTCGCGCTGGTCAAGGATGCCGACGGCGCGGTGATCAAACTGGCAGTTGATGTGGCGCCGGGCGCTGGCCTGCAGCTGGAGTTCGCCGACGGTATCGTAAATGCAGTCGCGACCGGCGACGCCGAGCGGGTGCAGGCCGTTGCCAAACCAGCGGCCACGCCGCCCGCCAGCAAACCCGCCGCAAAGCCGACGGCCAGCAAACCGAAAGAACCGGGCAATCAGGGCTCGCTTTTTTAGAGGACCGCATGACCGGACATGACCCGCATCTTCAAACGCCGGCGGGCAAGCCGCGCGCCCGTGCTTTCGGCATTGCCTTCGAGGGCACGCCGGGCGGCTTCAACGCCATCACCGATGTGCCCGGCGTATCGGTCGGCTATGCGACGCTGATTTCCGGCGAGGGTCTGCTCGAGGTTGGCACGGGGCCGGTGCGCACCGGCGTCACCGCCATCCTGCCGCGGCCGTTGGCTGAGCTCGCCACGCCGGTGTTTGCCGGTGTCTTCAGCCAGAACGGCAATGGCGAGTTGACGGGGTCGCACATTATCGAGGAAGTCGGCGCCTTCAACCTGCCCGTCACGATCACCAACACGCATTCCTGCGGCGTTACCCGCGACGGCACGCTGCGCTGGATGCAACGCGTGCTGTCGGCGGCGCTCGAAAGCGGCTGGGGCCTGCCGGTTGCGGCGGAGACCTATGATGGTTTCCTCAACGACATCAACGGTCATCACGTCGGCTTCGAACATGTCGAAGCCGCGCTCGACGGTGCCGCCGGTGGAGCGATCGAGGAAGGCAGTGTCGGCGGCGGCACCGGCATGATTGCCTTTGGCTTCAAGGCCGGCTCGGGCACGGCATCGCGCATCGTTGAGTGGCAGGGCATCAGGCATACGGTCGGCGTATTCGTGCAGGCGAATTTCGGCAAGCGGCGCAATTTCACACTGCGCGGCGCCCGCGTCGGGCCCGATCTGGTGGAGCCCGCGATGCGCGAAGGCACGCCGCGTGCCGAAAAGGGCTCGATCATCGCCATCGTCGCCACCGATGCGCCATTTCTGCCGCACCAGATGAAGCGGCTGGCAAAGCGCGTGCCGCTCGGCATCGCCATGACAGGCGACTTCGGCTACCACAGTTCGGGCGACATTTTTCTGGCCTTCACCACCGCCAATCCGCAAGCAGCACTTGCACCGTCGGGACGAACCGCAAACGCGGCTTACATCCCGGACGTCGATATCGATCCGTTCTTCGATGCGGTGGCGCAAGGCGTAGAGGAGGCGATCCTCAATGCAATGGTCGCCAACGAGGATATGAGCGGACGCGACGGCAATTTCGTGCCGGCGCTGCCGAAGGCCTGGCTGAAAGATCGATTTGGATAGAGGACAAGGCCTGGCGGCGCCAGGCCTGTTGCGTCACGGCTTGGCCGCGTTGCTCTGGTCGGCCTCGGCCGCCTCTTCGAGCCGCGATGCGATCAGTTCCTGGATGTCGCCAACTTCTTCCTGGATATCTTCCAGCGGAATGCCGACCTCAGCGGCCTTGGCCGCGCACTCCTTGGCGAGGGTCTCGGCCTGCTTCTCGATCTTTACCGGCGAGTGCTGGCAGTGGACCTTTTCACCGATCCATCCGCGCAAGAACTCGATCGCATGTTCACTCATACTGCTTTTCCCTGGCGGCTATGCCGGTTGGTAACCGTAAACGTCCGCACCCGGTAAAGGATGCATGCTGCCATTCGAACCGAGTCGGCTTCGCCCGGCAAGTTGATCTTGTCGGAGGTCCGAAGAGCCGAATGAAGGGAAGGGTTCAATGAGCACGTTCTGATGGTTGATAGAGTGGTACGTTGGCCGGGATCGGCTTCGGCTCTATGCTGTTGTTCTTACGATCTTTTCCTGCTGTCGACGGCCGATTTGTATCACAATAGGGATCACAACGCGTAACACATTTTCTGCTTCTTCGTGGTACACCGCCACAGCTACACGGTCGAAGCCGCCGCTATATAGTGACATCATTATGCGATGTCGACTCTATCAGCCATCCTGCTTCTTTCCGCCGCGCTGTGTCAAACGTCATCCCCGTCCAGTATGGAGATCGGATGGCCCCGGAGGGCGTATGAAGATGTTGATTTTATTGCGTTTCGTGGGCCAAAATCAGAAAGCTCTCGTCAGCGTCACCCGCTCGACTGCCTCCGCCACACTCAGCGCCTCCGACGTCGATTCCTTGCACGTAAGGCGCGGGCCGGATGAACGACAACATTGGCGCTTTGGCAGCGCGCTCCTCCTAAGGACGATGTCTCGATGCAACAAGCTCTGCCTTTCGCTGCGCCGTCTCCAGCCCGATTGCGATGAAGGCGCGCGCATGCCGGGCCAGTTCCATATTGTCGGCCCACAGATTGCGCCAGATCGCGGTCTTCCGTGACAGGTTCTCGTCGACGATCTTCGACGAGAAGGATTCAAAGCTGAGGTCGTCCCTATAGCCGATTGCGGTCAGCGCATCGAAGATAGCGGCAAAGTCGATATTGCCGGTGCCGAGGAAACCGCGATGGCTCTCGCCGATATGGACATAGCCGATCTTGTCAGCGGCATGACGGATAGCCAGTCCGACATCGGCCTCCTCGATGTTCATGTGGAAGGTATCGAGATGCAGGAAGATGTTGTCGGAGCCGGTGTCCGCGATGAAGGCCAGGCCTTGTGAAGCGGTGTTGAGCAGATTGCTTTCGAAGCGGTTGACGATCTCCAGATTGAGTGTGACGCCGGCGGCCTTGGCCGTCTCCGCAACCTTCGCAAGTGTCCCCGCGCTGCGGTTCCACTGATCGCGCGTCGGCGCCTGCGTCTGCAAGCCGTGGCTGGTACTGAGGATGCCGCCAATCTTCTGGCCGCCGAGATCGCGGGTGAGCGCGATCGTCTCGTTGAGGATCTTGACGCCGCGCGCGGCAACCGCCTTGTCGGCACTCGAAATGTCGCCGTCGGCCGGCAGGCCGATGCTGATCGCGACGCCAAGCTTGAGGTCGGCGATGCGCCTGGCCAGCCCGCCAACGTCGACATTGGCGGGGTCAAGATAGGAGAACTCGATCAGGTCGAAGCCGGCCTCTCTGGTGTTGGCCAGCGTGCGTTCGAGGTCGCCTTGCGCCGAACTCGCCGACCAGACGAAGGAATGAATACCGATGCGCGACATGATCGTCTCCCGTTTCTGGAATTGAGATGCGGCCGGGTTGCCCCGGCCGCATCGGCCTTGGGAGGCTTAGCGGGCTGCGGTCCAGCCCTTGTAGTCTTTCAGGTTCTCGGCCGTGATCAGCTTCGGGTCGAGCAGCACGGTCGGCTCCGCCGGCTTCTTGCCGGCAAGCAGCTCAGCCGCCATCGTCAGCGACTGGCCAGCCATCACGTAGGGATCCTGCGAAGCCGAGGCCTTGATCATCGAGGTGCCGGAAGCGAGTTCCTTCTCGATATCGGGAGCGCCATCCACTGCGGTGAAGATGAACTCCGAGCGATTGAGCTGCTTGGCCGCAAGCTGGGCGCCGATCGCCGTCGGATCGTTGATGGCAAACACCGCATCGATCTTGTCGAAGCGGGTGAGCAGCGACTGGAAGACCTTCAGGCCGCCGTCGCGCGAGCCTTCGGCATTCTGGTCATCGGAGAGGATCTTGATGTCGGGGTGTTTTGCAAGGACGTCTTTGCAGCCCTTCACCCGCTCCAGGATCGACGACGACGCCGGGCCGTTGAGGATAACGTAGTCGCCCTTGCCGCCGGTGTGGTCGACCAGATACTGGCAGGCCTCTTCGCCGGCCTTGACGTTGTTGGTCATCACGGTGACGTCGGCGCCTGGCGCCGAGACGTCGAAGGCGGCAACGACGATGCCCGCTGCTTGCGCCTTCTTCACCGCCGGGCCGATCGCCTTGGCATCGACCGCATTGAGCATGATCACGTCGACCCCGGCGGCGATGAAGGAATCGACCTGAGAGACCTGCTTGTTGAGGTCGTAGTCGGCCGACACTGAGGTTACCTCGACCTTCGGGTTGATCTTCTTGGCCGCGTCCTCGATACCCTTGATGGTCGCGACGAAGAAGGGGTTGCCGAGCAGGCCGACCGAGATGCCGACCTTGTTGAGGTCCTTGGCCGATGCGGGCGCGATGGCGGCAGCCGCGAGTGCGACGCCGCAGAGCAGTTTAGCGATGGTCTTCATTGCTTTCCTCCAATTGCCCCGCGCCTCTCACGGTGCGTTACACAAACCGGTCGTTTACGCCGGCGACCAAGGTCAATCACGTTCTCGCTCCTGCCTGGAGCCTGTAGCGGTCGAGGGCGACTGCCACGATGATGACCAATCCCTTGATGATGTACTGCCAGATGTCCGAGACACCGGCCAAGATAAGCCCGTTGGAGAGCACCGCTATGATCAGGCCACCGATCAGCGTACCCCAGATCGAGCCGACGCCGCCGACGAAGCTGGTGCCGCCGAGAATGACCGCAGCAATGGCGTCGAGTTCGTAAGACTGCCCAAGCTGCAGCCCGTTGGCCGCATAGAGCCGGGCCGCTGACATGGCGCCGCCAAGGCCGGCCAGCAGGCCGGAAACGCCATAGACAAAGAGCAGCACCAGCGGCACCTTGATGCCGGTCAGCCGCGCCGCTTCGGCATTGCCGCCAACGGCATAGATCCAGGTGCCGAGCACGGTGCGCTTGAGCACCAGCCAGGACAGCACCACGACCGACAAGGCGATGATGACCAGCCACGGAATGCCTAACAGCGAACCGTTGCCGATGAAGTCGAACGGCAGGTCCGAGTTGAACACCGTGGTGTCCTGGCCGAGCAGGCGGGCGACGCCGCGCACAGCGGTCAGCGACCCCAGCGTGACGATGAAGGGCGGCAGTCTGATATAGGCGATCAGCAGCCCGTTGATGACGCCGAAGCCGAGGCCGACGAGAATGGCCGCCGGCACGCCCAGCAGTCCCCAATCAGGCACCAGCGACACCATCACCGCCACCATCGCCGAGGCGGCAAGTATCGAGCCGACGGACAGGTCGATCCCGCCGGTCAGGATGACGAAGGTCATGCCCGCTGCCAGCACAATGTTGATCGACGATTGCTGCATGACGATCAGCAAATTGGTCTGGGTGAAGAAGCGCGCGTTCATCAACTGAAAGCCGACCGCCAGCAGGATCAGGATCGGCAGCATACCAAGGGCGGCGAAGGCGGTGCGCAACCGCCGGCTCCTGCCGACAACCTGGCCACTGATCTCGGTCGCCTTGTCGGTCATCCCTTAGCCGCTCCCGTTGCAAGTTCCATGATTGCTTCCTGGCGCAGCGGCTGGTCTTTGGACGCCGTAACCTCGCCGGCAATCGTGCCGTCGCGCATTACCAGCACGCGGTCGGCAACGCCGATCACCTCCGGCAGTTCGCTGGAGATCATCAGGATGGCGATGCCCTTTTTGGCGAGATTGTCGATCAGCCGGTAGATTTCCGACTTCGCTCCGACATCGACGCCGCGCGTCGGTTCATCCAGGATGACCACTTGCGGCTCGGTCTCGAGCAGGCGGGCAAGCAACACTTTCTGCTGGTTGCCGCCCGACAGCGAACCCGCATTAGCCTGTACCGACCTGGTGCGGATGGAGAGATCCGAAACGGCCGTGGCAGCACGTCTCTCGGCGGCTTTGAAATCGCGCAAGCCGCCGGGCCGCGCATCCCTAGCCAGCACGCCCATGCTGATGTTGTCGGATATCGACATGTCGAGAAACAGGCCGAGTTCCTTGCGGTCTTCGGTGAGATAGGCGATGCCGGCATTCAGTGCCTCGCTTGGCGAGCCGATGGTTACTGGCTTGCCGTCGAGTTCCAGCGTGCCGGCGATGCGTCTGTCGGCACCGAAGATCAGTCGCGCGAGTTCGGTGCGGCCCGAGCCGACAAGGCCAGCCAGAGCCAGCACCTCGCCCTTGTACAGTTCGAAGGAGCAGTTCTTCAGGAGATTGCCGTCTGCCATGCCGCGCACCGACAAGGCGACCGCGCGCTTGCTGTCCGGCGGGCGATGATCCTTCCTGTAAAAAGCCGACAGGTCGCGGCCAACCATCATCGAGACGAGGCGCGAGGCGTTCAGCTCGGCGCGCTCGAGTGTGCCGACATAGCCGCTGTCGCGCAGCACGCTGACACGGTCGGCCAACTGGTAGACCTCTTCCATGCGGTGGCTGATGTAGATGATGGCGATGCCTTGCGACTTCAGCGTCGCGATGACCTCGAACAGACGGTCGGTCTCGCGCGAGGTCAGCGAGGTGGTTGGCTCGTCCATGACGATGATGCGCGCGCTGGTCGAAAGCGCGCGGGCGATTTCGACCAGCTGACGCTCGCCGAGCGACAGGCTGGAAACCTGGGCCCGTGCGGAGAAGGACACGCCGAGACGCTTGATGATCTCATTGCTGCGCCGGTAGCATTGGTCGCGGTCGACGATGCCGAAACGCCTCGGCTCATTGCCGAGGAAGATGTTCTGCGCGACCGTCAGGTTGGGCGCCAGCGACAGTTCCTGGTAGATAACCGCAATGCCGTGAGCCCGCGCCTTGATCGGGTCGCCGGTGGCGACCGGCACGCCGTCAATCAGTATCTCGCCGCCGGCATCAGGCCGATAGGCGCCGGACAGCACCTTCATCAAAGTCGACTTGCCGGCACCGTTTTCACCCATCAGCGCATGGACTTCGCCCGCATGGACGGTCAGCGACACGTCCTGCAAGGCGCGGACTGGCCCGAACGTCTTCGAGATGTGCCGCATTTCCAGCACTGGCCGGCGCGTGACTTCGGCCTGAGCAGCGACGATCACCGTGCGCCTCCCGCTGCCGCGCGGGGGATGCCCTGCTCGCCGATGAGGCCACGCCATGTGTCGCGATATCGGGCAAGTCCGGTGAAGCTTGCGGCACGCACGGGCTCCGGCACTTCCGCGGCAAATTCGCGGCCGACGGTCTCGAAGGCCAGCGCCGCCGCCCCGGTGGCGCTGCCCTCCAGTGTGGCCCCTTGCAGGAAGGCCTGGCTGGGACGCAGTTGCGCCACTAGCCCGGCGAGCAGGCCGCCAGCGTTCAGTCCGCCATCGACGATCACGGTGTTATCCGAATGGATCTGGTCGAGGCAGAGGTCGACCATCAGCGCGACGTAGAGCAGCGCCACGGCTGCGCGTTCCTCGGCGCTTGGCATGCGGCCGACCAATTTGCCGGCGCGGCCGGGCATTGGGCCGCCCGGCGCGAAGCTCGGCAGCGCCATGCTGCCGGCGTTGATCACCCGCTGCACTGTCGCCGGCGCGATCGCGCCTTGCCAGCCGTCGCTGATCGTGGCGAATTCGCGCCCGCCCATAAAGCGGATGGTCGGCACAGGGCCGCCGTCGACATCGACATTGACCAGCATGTCGCGCTGGCCATCGAGCGCGTCGAGCAGGCAATCCGGATTAAGCACGACGACCCAGGTGCCGGTCGAGACGACGGTGACCGGGCCAAGCTCCTGCCGGCGATAGGCATGGAGCGCGGCATTGCTGTCATGGACACCATTGTGGATGGCGATCCGCCGCTTCGTATCGCCGAGGCGTTGCTCGCCGACAACCGAGCCCGCCCGCTCGAAAGCGGGCATCCGGTCGCGCCAGCCCTCAATGTCGACCAGCGAACTGAAGTCGCGCTTGCGCGGCGCCCATAAATGCGAGTGGCAGCCGAGATAGGACACTTCCGAGACCGCCCGGCCGCCAAACCGCCAGCTCCAGTATTGTGGATAGCCGAGGATCAATTTCGCGGCCGTGAATGCACCGGGTTGCACCGCCTGTAGCCACAGCATGTGGCGACCGTAGTTGAAGCCGAGCGGCAATCGCGGCGAGAAGGTCTCGGTGAAATCCGGAACGAGGCGATCAATTTGCGCGGCAATATCAGCCGGCGGCTCTTGCTCGTAATCGAGTATCGGATGCGTCAGCGCCGCCTCGTCGACCAGGGCAAAGGTGCAGCCATGGCCCGACACCATCACGCCCTCTACGCCATGGATGTCGGCGGCCTCGCTTACGGCGCGAACCGCCCAATCGTGAAGTGCTGCCTCATCAAGCACGCTGAAGCCATCTTTGCGCATCCAGTTCGGCCGGGTCCGGCGCTCGTCGACGATGCGCCCGTCCTGAGCGAAGACGAACAGCTTCGAATTGGTCTTGCCGAAATCGAGGACGGCCATCTTCACTGGATGGCTCCCGAAGCCGAGGCGACGCGCACCATGACGCCCGCGTCTTCCAGCATGCGCGCGTCGACGTCGGACAGGCCGTCATCGGTCACCAGCGTGCCGATGCGCGACAAGGGCAGCGCGATGTTACGGGCGTGGATCGACAGTTTGCGGCTGTCGGCCAGCACCACGATCTGGTCGGCACACAGGCTGAGATCGGCGATGGAGCGGACCAGCAGCGGGTGCGATTCCAGCACGCCCTCCTGGCCAAGGCCTTGCGCGCCGAGAAAGAACTTCGATGCGTAGAACGGCTCCGCCTGGGTCGGTGAATGGATGATGCCCGGCTCACGATGCAGATCGCCGCCGGCAACGGTCAGGCTGCAATGGCCGTGGTCGCTCAGATAGGCCGCGAGCGGCATCGAATTGGTATAGAGACGGATGCTGCGCTCAGCCAGCTTGACCCCAAGGTGGAAGCAGGTCGAACCGCCATGCACGATGACCGCATCGCCGTCGCGCACCATCGTGGCCGCGAGAGCGGCGATCTGCCGCTTGGCCTCGACCGCGAGGTCGCGGTTCTCGTCATAGGGCCTGGCATAGGCAACACCCGCCTGTGAAGCGCCGTCGAGCGCCGAGATGCCACCATAGACCTTCCGTGCTTCACCGGCCTCGTCGATCTTGTCGATGTCGCGCCGCACCGTCGCCGCCGACACGCCGAGCTGCTCCTGCAGTTCGCGCACCGACGCGAAGGGGCGATCCCGCAGCAACTCGACGATCTGACGCTGGCGGCCGGAGTCGCTCAATCGTTTTCCTCCCAGGAGCCGTTTTTGCCACGGCATTTGACGTAACTTACTCAACATCTTTCCGATTGCAAGAACCTTGATGACATTAGATCACTATTGACGTAAGTCGCTCGCATCTGCGATACACATCAACATCCCACGACGGGTATCCGAAGCTGCGAGGCTGACGGAGCTGATAGAGGAAATGCGCCATGGCGAGCTATGCGGATGCGCAGGAAATGGCTGCTTTGCGGGCGCTTTCGGCCAGCATCGGGCGCAATCCAAATCTGACCCAGGCCGCCGGCGGCAACACCTCGCTGAAAGCCGGCGACACGCTGTGGATCAAGGCTTCCGGCACATGGCTGAAGGATGCGCTCTCCGAAGACATCATGGTCCCGGTGGCGATGGCGCCGCTGCTCAGGGCTGTCGAACAGCGCGACAGCGCCGCCGACCAGCCGCAGATCTTCGCCATCGAGACGCTCAACGCCCGGCGCCTGCGCCCTTCGATTGAAACCACCGTTCACGCGCTGATGCCGCAGCGCGTCGTCCTGCATGTCCATTGCGTCGAAACCATTTCGCTGGCGGTACAGGCCAATTGCGAGGTGGAAGCCGCCAGACGCCTTGATGGTCTCAAATGGGCGTATGTTCCTTATTTCCGGCCAGGCCTGCCGCTTGCCCAGGGTATTGCCGAGCGGCTTCAGGCTGGGGTCGACGTGCTGATCCTTGCCAATCACGGGCTGGTCGTCGCGGCCGATACCGTCGCCGAGGCCGAAGTGCTGCTGCGCCGCGTCACGCTGCTTCTGGCGCGGCCGGCGCGCCAAGTGGCGGAACCGGATGTTGCGGGATTGGCGGCGCTGGCCGGGAAAACCGGTTACAGGCTGCCGGCGGAAATCGAGGCGCACGCCGTCGCCATCGATCCCGAAAGCCGCCGCATGGCGTCCGGGGGCAGCCTCTACCCCGATCACGTCATCTTTCTGGGTCGGGGGTCGGTGGTGGCAAACCCCGGTGAGGATGTGCCGCGCGTCATCGAGCGGTGCGGTGCAAACCCCGTGGCGATCCTGTTTCCCGGGCTGGGCGTGCTGATGCGCGGCGATGCCAGTGCGGGCGCCGACGCCATGCAACGCTGCCTTGCCGACGTGACGGCACGCATCGACATTGCAGCGCGGCTGAACTACCTCACCGCCGCCGAGAACGATGAACTGGTCAACTGGGACGCCGAGAAGTATCGCCAGAAACTCAATGCCGCCAGCCGCTGACACGCCGCTTGCCATAGGCATCGACATCGGCACGTCCGGCGCGCGCGCGGTCGCCATGCGTCCGGATTTTTCCATTGCCGCGCGTTCCGCCGTTTCGCTCGAGTTGTTTGGCCGGAATGCCCGCGACCCTGCAGTGTGGTGGTCAGCGGTCGGCGCAGCGCTGGCGGAACTGCTTTCGGGCATCGACCGAACAGTGGTCCGATCGATCGCTGTTGACGGCACTTCAGGTACGTTGCTGCCGGTCGACGGCGCCGGGCGGCCGCTGGCCGAGCCGTTGATGTACAACGATACGGTCGCCGACAACGCCATTCTGGTCGCGATCGCTCGCGAAGCCCCAGCGACCAGTGCCGCACTTGGGGCAACGTCCGGTCTTGCCAAGGCGCTCTGGTTCCAGCGCACGCCCGGTGTTGCCGCGGTGCTGCATCAGGCGGACTGGATCGCGGGACAATTCTCCGGTCGCTTCGATGTTAGCGACGAGAACAATGCCTTGAAAACCGGTTACGACGCCACGGCCCGCTGCTGGCCGGACTGGATTGCGGCCACCGAAATGCGCATGGAGTTGCTGCCCGGTGTCGCCAGGCCGGGCGATGTCGTCGGCAAGCTCACCGCGGATGCCGCGGATGTGTTCGGCTTACCGCGCGAAATCGCCGTCGTCGCCGGAACGACCGATGGCTGCGCCTCGTTCCTGGCGACAGGTGCCGCGGCAATAGGCGACGGCGTCACCGCGCTGGGGTCGTCGTTGACCGTCAAGATCCTGTCCGACCGGCCTATCTCGGCGCCACGCTTCGGCATCTACAGCCATCGGCTTGGAGATGTCTGGCTGGCGGGCGGCGCATCGAACTCCGGCGGCAAGGTGCTGACACAGCATTTCCCTCTGGCGCGCATCGTCGAGCTGAGCATGGCGATCGACCCGATGACCGAGACCGGCCTCGACTACTATCCTCTTGCCACTGCAGGCGAACGCTTTCCGATCGCCGATCCGGCACTGCCGCCGCGTCTTGTGCCCCGACCGGTGGAGGACGCCGACTATCTGAAAGCCATGTTGGAGGGTATCGCCGCGATCGAGGCGCTCGGTTATGACAGGCTCGCCGAGCTCGGCGCGCCGCGGCTGACGTCGGTCAGAAGCGTCGGCGGCGGTGCGGCGAATGCCGCCTGGACGGCGATCCGGCGGCGCAGACTTGGTGTTGATTTCCTGCCGGCACTTTCGGACGAAGCCGCCGCCGGCACGGCGCGACTGGCGCTGACGGGCGCAAGCGCGGCGGGGCTTCTATGAGCGCGAAAACAGTCGAACACCTCAACGGCGTCAACCAGCTGGCCGAGCGCTATGATGTTTTCCTGCTCGATCAGTTCGGCGTGCTGCATGACGGTGCCAGCCCCTATCCAGGGGCGGTGGAAGCACTGTCGACGCTGAAGCGCGCCGGCAAGACCATTGTGCTGATCTCGAACTCCGGCAAGCGGGCGGGGCCCAACGAGAGCCGGCTGCTAAAGCTCGGCTTCGAACCGGGAAGCTGGGACCATTTTGTTTCTTCCGGCGAGGTCGCGTGGGAGTTCTTCCACGACATGGCGGTATCCGGAAAGCTACTGCCAAACACGAAATGCCTGTTGATAAGCCGCGACGATGACCGCTCGGCGATTGAAGGTCTGCCCTTCGCATTGACCAAGGACGGTGACGATGCCGAGCTGGTGCTGATCTCGGCCAGCGAGGGCGACCGCTACGATCTCGAGCACTATCGCCGGCTTCTTGCGCCGGCTGCGGTGCGGCAGGTGCCATGCTTCTGCACCAACCCTGACAAGATCATGCTGACGGCAGTGGGGCCGCGCTTCGGCGCCGGCCGGCTGGCGGATCTCTACGAGGACCTCGGTGGTAGCGTCACGCGTATCGGCAAGCCTTACCCCGCCATATTCGGCGCCGCGCTAGCGCTGGCAGGCAATCCAGACCGCAGCACTGTGGTCTGCGTCGGCGACAGTGTCGAACACGACATCGCTGGCGGACTTGCTGCCGGCGTGGCCACGGTGCTGGTTCTGTCAGGAATATTGGCGGAGACCCCTGACCTGTTCGATCTGTTCGACACGATGGACGCCTACCCGGATTACACCATGGATCGCTTCAGGTTTCGCTGATTTGAGTCACCTGGCAGCGCTCGCGCGCGAATCCGGCCTCAACGCCTCGTGGCCGACGAGCATTGGCCGGCTGGCTCAAGACCGCCGAACAGCGCCGATCCAGTCGAGCCGCGCGGCTGGAATGAGGCCGTAATTGTAGAAATTGATGCCGTCAACACCGGGCGCCAGCGCCGGCTTCACCTTGGCCGCCAGGATGTCGGGGCGGGCCATTTCCGGATAGAACAGCCGGTAGCCGGCGCCGAGGAATTTGTCCGCGCCCAGTGCCGCACGGCCGGCCGCCATCAGGCTGGCGACATCGCCGGCCTGCATGTCGTAGGCGCACAGGATCGCCCCGTCGCAGACCTTGCCCAGCGCTGCCAGATCGCAACCGCCAAGCCAGCCGTCTTTCAGATCGATAATAACGACCCGCGTCGTGGGATCGGCTACCTCGCGCAGTTCGGCGACCAGGCTGGTCACTGGCTCGAATCGCCACAAGAGATAGGCATGGAGTTCCGGCCATGGGGCAAAGGCGTCGAGCCCGCAGGCGGGAAAATTGGGAAAGCGCCACTCAGGCACCGCACGCTCGCAGGTCTCGACGATCCATTGCCTGGTGAGCTTGCTCGCCGCCTCGGCATCGATGCCGGCTTTTGCCGCACGGGAGACGCAGGACGGACAGAAGCACAGAGACAAAAGAAAATCGTCTTCCAGCGTCAGCCCGACACCGTCCTTCTCGTGATGGTATTCATGGGCAAAGCCCATGAAGGACGGGCTTTCAAGTTCTATGCGGTCCGGCCGGTAGCTGTGCGAGATGTCGGCGATCAGCGCGCGGACATAGGCGCGCGCATCGGGATGGGACGGGCAGAGATTGTAGTAATTGGCATCGCCGAAGGCGTTGCGGGTGACGGCCTGCGGATGCAGCATGCCCAGGCGGGTGTTGTGCAGGCAGACCGTCCAGCACGAAACGCCTAGTCCGCCCGCGTCGCGACGGCGGATGAGCTGACCGAGCACGTCGCCGCCCTCGGTGATCACGTCAGCCACCTTGGGCTGGATGGCTAGACTTCCCCAGCGCGCTGCGGTCGGCTTGAAATAGATGGTGCCGTCCTCAGGGAAATAGGCCTTGCGGCGCGGACTGCGCGGCTGCAGGAAGCGCCCGGCATGATAGGATGTCGCCAGGCTGATCATGTTGAGCCCGGCGCGCTCGACAAGATCACGTTCGACCGTCTCCAGGCCGAGATCCTGGATGTCCCAGGGATAGGTCCACATGGACAGTTGCTGCATGGAATATCCTCTGCCTTTGGCTCAGCCGTCGACCGGCTCTGCGACCTGCATTAGGCAGTCGCCCGCCTCACACATCGTGTGCAGCCGGCGCGACAGCACCAGGCCGCTTTCGGCGAAATGCAGGGCCTCCTCGGCAACATCGAGCCGCTCGAGATCGTGGTACCAGCCGGCCAATTGTCCTGAAGTGACACTGTCGCCGAGCCTGGCGGCGGGCTCGAACCAGCCGCGGCGGGTGGCATAGAGGCCCTGGCTGTGCCTGGACAGGGACAGCAGCCTTGTCGGCGCCGAAGGCTTTTCGCCCGCGCCAAGAACCGGCGCGTCGACCACACCCATTGCTATCATCAGACGGTCGAGCGCGCGGGCCGTGATCGCCATCGAATCGACCGTTGCGGTGCCACCGCCGCCGAACTCACCGCTGACGCCGATGGCGCCGGCGCGGCGCGCTGCGCCCATCGAGGTCGGCGAGGCCTGGCCGTTGTCAGCGATAAAGCCGTAGGGCATGCCGAGCGTGCGCATCAGCTCGACGCCACGCCGGTGGCGCTCGGGATCGGCGTTGCGTTCGACCAGCGCGGTCGGCAGATGCTCCATCGACGTGCCGCCCGAATGGATATCGAAGACGACGTCGTGACGAGGAAACAGCTCCGTCTCAAGGAAATTGGCGAGCCGGCTTGTCGGCGTTCCCGAGGGATCGCCGGGAAACGCCCGGTTGAGATTGCCGCCGTCGAGCGGCGAGCAGCGCTTGGCGGCCATCACCGCAGGGGCGTTGGCCATCGGCATGATGGTGATGCGGCCCTTGATCCGCTTCGGATCGAGCCGGCGCGCCAGTTTTGCCAGCGACAGCTCGCCCTCATATTCGTCGCCGTGATTGCCGGCCATCAAAAGCAGTGACGGGCCGTCGCCATTGCGGATGAGGCAGATCGGCACCTTGACCTGAAAGTAGGGCGAGCGATCGATCGAGAACGGAATGCTTAGATGGCTGAGCGTCTTGCCGTGGCGGTCGAAATCGAGCGTGTGGGCGAGGCCGGTGTGCATGGTCAGACCGCCGCGACGGCGGTGATTTCGATGCGCAGATCAGGGTCGGCAAGCCGCGCCTCGACGCAGGCCCGCGCCGGCAGGCGGGCAGGATCGACCCAGGCATCGTAGATGCTGTTCATGGCCTCGAAATCACCGATCTGCGGCAGGAAGATGTTGACCGCCACCAGCTTCGACTTGCTGCTGCCGGCCTCGACCAGCAGCGCCTCGACTTTGGCCAGCACGTCGCTGGTCTGGCCTTCGATGCCGGCCTTGCGATCGTTGGCCACCTGGCCGGCTATGTGAACGAGGCCGCCATAGACGACTGCCTGCGACATGCGCGAGCCGGACTGAAAATACTTGATCATATCGGATCCTTTCGAGGTTCTCTTTTTGGGGGATCTGGTCAGCCGAACCAGGTGGGGAAAGCGTGGCGGACGTGGCCGGTCGCGTCGACGCCGAAGATCACGCGATAACGGTCGAGGCAGGTGCAGGGATGCGAGATGCCGAATTCGACGACGTCGCCGACGGCGATGTCGTCGCTCGGCGCAATCGACAGGAAGGAATGCTGGTCGTTGAGCTTGACCACCTCGGCGCGCGCCGCCGGCATCGGCAGCGGCTTGCAGGCACGAAAGACGGTGAGCGGCGTTGGAAAGCCCTGGTCGAACGACACGTCGCGCATGCCCATGCCGCAGATGACAAGGCCCGGCTCCGGACGCGACAGCACTTCGGCCCAAAGGCGTAGCGCAGGGCGAAAGGAATGCCGCGCCGAAGCGCTGATGCCGCCTATGGCAAAACCCTTGCGGGTATCGAGGGCGCCGAGCGAACGGTCATAGGTGCCGTGGTCGTGGAAGAAGATGGCGCCGCTGCGCAGCACCAGCGTTGCGTTGCCGTCGCTGGAAACGAGGGGTGCAAGCGCCGCGACCACCTGGTCGAAGAAGGCGGAGCCGCCGGCTGTGACGATCAGCGGTGCGTCGCCGCCGACGCGGGCACGCAGCCGCAGGAACATGTCGGCGGTCATTGCCAGCAGGCCGGATATCACCTCATCGGTGCGACCGGGCTCGGGTTGCGCCGCCGCCCCTTCATAGGTCGCAACGCCGGCGATCAGCAGCCGCCCGCCGGCAGCCGTGATCGCATCGGCGATGGCCTCGGCTTGCGCGGTGGTGCGGGCGCCCGCCCTGCCCGCACCAAGTTCGACCAGCACATGCAAAGGCGGCAGTGCCGCATTGGCGCGCCAAGCCTCGGAAAGCGCGTTCACGGCGTCGACCGAGTCGGCAAAGACATAGAGCTCGGCATCCGGCCAGGCACCAGCAAGCACGGCCAGCCGGTTGGCGCCGCCGGCTCCGCCAACCTCATTGGCGATGATCAGCCGTGTCAAGCCGGCCTTCAGCATCACTGTCGCTTGCCTGATGTCGGCGACCGTCGTGCCCCATGCGCCGGCCTCGACCAGCGACCGGGCAAGGTCGGGCGCCATCGGCGTCTTGGCATGCGGAGCGATCGCGACATTGTGTTCGCGCGCATAGCGCAGGAACAGGTCGCGATTGGCGGAGAAGGCCGCCTCGTCGAGGGTCAGCACCGGAAGCGCCATGCGTCCATCGGCCGGATGCCAGCGCTCGGCCGCGACAAGGCTGCTGTCAAGCCCGGTTGTGCCGGGAGGCACGCCGCGGATGCGGTCGTCGAGCCGAAAATTTTCGTGCACCGAAAGGGCTGGAACCGGTGAGTTTTCAGTCATCCGATGCTAACCCTTTCACCGTCGCAACGAAGCCAGATCGATCGCCGGTCACAGCCTGAGAGAGATACGTGCCAGAACCTTACGCCGGACCGATCATCGACGCCCATCATCATCTTTGGGATCTCAGCCTGGGACGGCATCCCTGGCTCGCCGCCACGGCCGGCGAGCGCGGCGGCCTGGGCGAGCTTGGCCCCTTGCGGCGGAACTATCTGCCTGGGGATTATGCGCGCGATGCCATAGGGCATAAAGTCCTCGCCACCATCCATGTCGAAGCCGGCTGGGCGAGTGGCGACTGCATCGGAGAAACGCGCTGGCTTGAAACACTCGACAAATCGCGCGGCGTCGCCGCTCGCTATGTCGTTCACGTGCCGCTCGCCGATCGCCAGGCGCCGGCGCTGATCGAAGCGCAAGCCGCGTTCGAGCGTGTCGTCGGCGTGCGCGACATATTGAGCTGGGATCCCGACCCTGCCCGCCGTTTTGCGACCCGTGACGGCATCATGGAGGAGCCGGCCTGGCGTGCCGGGCTTGCCTTGCTTGGCCAGCATCGGCTGGCCTTCGACCTGATGGTGTTTCCGAGCCAGCTCGCCGGCGCGGCTCGCCTTGCGGCTGCCTTCCCCGATCAGCAATTCGTGCTCAACCATTGCGGTAGCCCGATCGACCGCGACGCCGATGGCATGCAGGTGTGGCGCGACGGGCTGCGGCTTCTGTCGCAATGCGACAACGTCGCCATCAAAATATCGGATCTGGTCGCCTACGATCATGACTGGACGCTCGACAGCCTGAAGCCCGTCGTCCTGCATTGCATCGATTGTTTCGGCACCGGTCGCGCCATGTTCGGCAGCGACTTTCCGGTCGCCGGCCTGCATGCCTCGTTCGATGACATATATGACGGCTTCAAAACCATCACAGCGGACTTTTCCGCCGACGAGCAGACGGCGCTGTTCTTCGGCAACGCAAGGCGCATCTATCGGCTCGACGATGTGTCATCGGCGCGCCTGCTCCCGGCCTGAGAGCAGCAGCAGGCCGAGGATCAGCGAGCCGAACAGGATGCTGCGCCAGCCGGGCGATGCGTTGACGACGGTGATCAGCGCGGTGATGGTGACCAGCAGGATGGCGCCGGGGATGGTGCCGGCATAGGTGCCGAGCCCGCCGAGGATCGAGGTGCCACCGAGGACCACGGCGGCAATCGAGGCGAGCAGATAGGGATCGCCGATGCCGACATAGCCCTGTCCGTTCATGCCCAACACGAGCACGCCGGCAAGTCCCGAGCAGAAGCCGCTGATGCCGTAGACCGCAAGCGTTGTGGACGTGACCGGAACACCGGACAGCGCCGCGGCAAGCGGGTTGGCGCCCATGGCGAAAATCCGGGCGCCGAGCGATGTCGCATGCATCGTGGTCAGCACGATCACCGAGACGACCACCCACAACAATACGCCAGCGGGAATGCCGGCCGGCCGGCCATTGCCGAGCCAGTGGACCAGCGGGTTCTCGGCGGTCACGGCGCTGCCGCCGGCGATGATGATCAACAGACCCTGCAGGAATGTCGCCATGGCCAATGTCATGATCATCGGGTGGACGCGCAGTAAAGCGACGCCGAGCCCGTTGACCAGGCCGATTGCCGTGGTCAGCACCAGAACGGCAAGAATGGCGGTGATGCCGGTCGGATCCACCTGCCACGACAGCAGCGGCAGGCTGACGGCGCTGACCGTGACGATGGCCGCGACGGAAAGGTCGATGCCGCCGGCGATCACCACAAAAGTCTGGCCCGCGGCAACCAGGCCGATGACGGCGCCGAGCTCCACCAGATAGCGCAGATGGCCATAAGCGCCGAAGCCGCGCGAAACGAAGCTCGCCACGATCCAGACCGCGGCAACGATGGCAACGGTGAGAAACGGCCGGCTGCGCAGGACCGTCAGGGCGCGTTTGCCGCCCGCGCTGTCATTCCATGCTGTCATTGCTGTGCCTTGCGGAATTGCGGGATGGCGACCGCGCCGATGATGATCAGGCCCTGGGCCACATATTGTGCGACCGGCGTGAAGCCGAGGAAGAACATGACGCTGATCATCAGGCTGAGCAGCAGGCTGCCGGCAAGCGCGCCGCGCATCGTGCCCTGGCCGCCGAGGAAGCCGATGCCGCCGAGCACCGCAGCGGCAATCGAGTTCAGGGTAAAGGCGGCGCCGATGACCGGGTCGCCCGAACCGGTCTGTGCGGCGACGAACAAGCCGGCGCCGGTGGAGAGCAGACCGCTGATCGCATAGGCTGCAATGCGCGCGCCGTCGACCGGCACGCCGGAGCGATAGGCGCCGACCGGATTCTCGCCGGCGGCATAGAGGCTCAAGCCAAGCGGCGTGGCGAGATAGAGCTTCCACAGGAGAATGATGACCACCAGCAGCACGAATGCCGCCGGTGTGTTGCCGGCAAGCAGGTCGGACAGCCACGCCGGGATTGCGCCGCCGGGCCGCGGCAGGATCAGCAGGGCGGCGCCGCCGATGATGAAGGACCCGGCAAGCGTCACCACGATCGCCGGCAGGCGAAGCCGTACCACGACGAAGCCGGTCGCCGCCCCGATGCCGAGGCCCGTCAGCGCCACCGCGGCAGTGCCCCCGGCGACGCCCAGCGGCCCGGCCATCGTCGTCGCGGCGATGACCGCGCCCAAGCTGACCGTCGCGCCGATGGCCAGGCTGATGCCGCCGGTGAGCATCAGGATCGCCTGCGCCATGGCGACCAGAGCCAATGGAAACCAGCTCTGCGTGAATTTGGCGAAGCCGGACGCCGTGAACAGACCCGGAAAGAGGACGCCATAGGCGATGAGAAACACCAGGACGACGGCAAACAGGCTGCGCACGCCGACATTGCGACGCAGTTGCACCGGCCAGTAGAGCGCATCGGTCTGCCGGGCGGAGGAAGATGTGTTCATGCCGCAACCTTCCGCTGTTCGGCGCCCATCGCGGCGGAGACGATGGCTTCCTCGCTCAGCGCCCCACGCGCCAGCATGGCGACGATGCGGCCTTCGCGGACGATGGCTACACGGTCGCAAAGGTGCACCAGTTCGGGCGTGTCGGAACTGAGCAGCACGACCGCCTTGCCGGCGGCGGCGAAATTGCGAAGCATCATGTAGATCTCACGTTTTGTTTCGACGTCGACGCCGCGCGTCGGATCGTTGAGCAGAAGCACCAGCGGGTCGTGCGGCATCCATTTCGCCAGCGCCACCTTCTGCTGGTTGCCGCCCGATAGAGCCTGCGCCGCCCGGCCGAGGTGACCCTTGATGCCGAGTTGGGCGGCAAGGCTTTTGGCCGTCTCGCGCTCTGCGCGGCGGCTGCGCAGCTTCAGCGCCGGCAGCCTGGCAAAGGCGGGCAGCATCATGTTGGTGATGATGGGATGGATCAGGTGCAGGCCCTCGCGCTTGCGATCCGCGGGCACATAGGCCAACCCCAGCGCGTTGGCATTCGGCACGCCGCCGGGCAGGCCGGAGGCGCCGTTGACGGTCGCCGATGCCGTTCGTGCCGGAATGGCGCCGTAGAGACCGAGCAGCAGATCTTCCTGCCCTTGCCCGACCAGACCGCCAATGCCAAGCACTTCGCCCGTTTTGATATCCAGATCGACGTCGCGCATCAGGCCGGCCGAAAGATTTCGGACGGAGATAGCGTCGGCAGGCAAACTGGAAGGCTGCCATTGCGGAAAAAGATCACCGGGATCGCGGCCGACCATCAGCCGAACCAACCCGGCGGCGTCGGTGCCTTCCAGGGTGCGGTCGGCCGTGCAGGTGCCGTCCTTCAGCACGGTGACGTGCTGGCATAGCGCCATGACTTCGTTCAGTCGGTGCGAGATGTAGAGAATGGCGATGCCTTCGCCGCGCAACCGCTGCAGCAGATCGGTGAGGATTTTGGTTTCGGTTGCCGATAGCGACGATGTCGGTTCGTCGAGAATGAGCACGCGCGGCCGGCGGTAGAGCGCCTTGGCGATCTCCACCATTTGGCGGCGGCCGAGCGACAGATTCCCGACCGGCGTCGACAGCGGCTCGTGCAGACCGACAAGTTCGCATGCGGCCCTCGCCCGCGCAGCGAGTTCGCGGTAGTCGATCAGGCCGAACCGTTTGGGATAGGCGCCGAGACCAATATTTTCGGCGATGGAAAGACTGGCCGTCAGGCTGAGTTCCTGCTGGACGACGGCGATGCCGGCCTGCCGCGCAACAGCCGGCGTCATGCGTGAGACCGCGCGTCCATCGACCTCGATCGTCCCGCCATCCGGTCTCAAGGCGCCGGACAAAAGGTTGATCAAGGTCGACTTTCCGGCGCCGTTCTCGCCGAGCAGCGCATGCACGCGGCCCGGCTGGAGAGCGATTGAAACGTCGCGCAGGACGGGGTTGCCGAAGAAAGACTTCGACACCCCGCGCGCCGCGAGCAGCGGAGCCATGGTTGTCAACGCTACAACCCTTCAGGCTTATTTCTGAGCCAGCAGCTTCTTGAACAGCTCCTCATCGTAAGGAGAAAAGATGTAGCCGTCAGCCGGGAAGTCCTTGGCCCGGGCGAGGTATTCGTCGATGTTGGAATTGTCGATCACCGGCAGCGGAATCTTGACGAAAGCCGGCACATCCTTGCCTTCCAGCGCCTGAACGGCGGTGTAGGTGGCGAAGGCGCCGAGCCAGTTCGGCTGCATCGTCGCCCAGCTCTTCAAGCCCTTTTCTTTCCAGAGTTCCAAAAACTGCCGGGCGTTCTCACCGGTGATCGGCACCTGTTCACGGCCCTGCTTGTCGAGGGCCAGCACGGCGCCTGCCGACAGAGCGCCGCCGAGCGACAGGATGCCGTCGATCTCGGGGTTGGCGAAGAGCAGGCTGGTGACGGCTTCCTGTGCCGGCGCGACGTTGTAGGGCGTGTTGGTCTCGGCAAGCACCGTCACGTCGGGATGGGCCTTGAGCTCAGCGTCGGCGCCTTTGCGCCTGTCATCGCTGACCGAAACCCCGGCGGGGCCATTGAGGATCAGGATCTTGCCCTTGCCGCCGATGGCGTCGATCAGGAACTTGGCGGCCTGGTCGCCCCATTGCGAAGAATCGGTGTTGACCTTGGCGGTGACCTTGTCGGTGTCGACGAGGCTGTCGAAGTTGATGATGGCGATGCCCTTGGCGCAGGCATCGGCCAGAACGCGTGCCGGTGCGGTCGACGAACCGGCGATCAGGATGATGGCGTCGACATCGGAATCGATCATCGACTGGATCTGCTGGATCTGGACGTTGGCATCGCCCTGAGCGTCGGTGACGACGAGCTTGTCGACCAGTCCCTGCTTCTTCAGGGTCTCGACTTCGGCTTCGATCGTGCCCTGGGTCTGCTTCATCCAGGTCGGCACGGAATAGATGTTGGCCCAGCCGATCGTGTACGGCGCCTTGCGGTCGCCCTTGATGCAGTTGGCGGCGGCATTGGCCTGCGAGGCGACGCCAAAGCTCAGCACGAGACCGAGGCAAAGCGCGCTGGCGGATGCGAAAAACGGTGATTTCATCATGACTGTTCCCTTCAGAGGTTGTGGCCTCGACGTGCAGAACAAGGGCGAGGAAACCCGTTGGTCGCCGGGTCTTGGAAACCGTGTGTCCTCTCGGGATTTGTCTGCGTCAGGCTCGTTAGTTTGTCTGGTATTTCAGACAATGTGTCTGTATATCGGACAAATTGGATGCTAGACCGAGCCTTGACATCTTTCAAGCGCCTTGAGACGAGAACCGAAATGATTTTGGCGGACGGTCATGAGCGACGGCACTAACGATGCGATCGGGAAGGAAGCCGGCGCGGAGCCGCGCAACGGCGAACGACGACGCGGCATTGACCGCGTCATCATGCTGCTCGAGGCTTTGCTGCGGCACCGCGCGCCAATGCGCGTCGGCGACATCGCCAAGATGATCGGCGCGCCGCGTTCGACCACCTACGAGATCGTCAACAGCCTGCTCGACGCCGAAATGCTCGAAAACGTCGGCGGTGAAGGTTACGTCTATTTCGGACGCGCCATGCATCTGTTCGGCTGGGCCTACTCACATCACAACGCCCATTACCGTCGCATCATCGAGACCTTGGATAAGTTGGCCGCCGAGACAGGCGAGACGGTCCAGCTATGCGGCCTGCGTGGCAACAAATACGTCGTTCTGGACTGCCGAGATTCGCCGGGCCCGTTCCGGATCTCAAGCGATGTCGGGGTCGAGGTGCCGATCCCATGGACGGCATCCGGACGGCTGCTCCTCGGCCATATGAACGAGCAAGAGTTGAGGGACTTCATCCCATCTGGCGACTACAAGCTTCCCGACGGCCGCATCATTGCACCAGCCGAATTCTTTGCCGATGTTGCCTTGGCCCACCGGCAGGGTTTCAGCGAGACCACAGCCTTGGCCGACCGTTTCACCTGGTGCATGGCGGCCCCCATCCGTGACGGCCACGGCGCCATCAAAAGGACCTTGTGTCTGGTGTTACCCGTCGACACGCCGGAGCCACGGCGCGACGAACTGCTTGCCTTGCTGCGCGAGCGCGCCCGTGGACTGTCTCTGGCGGGAGGCTGACGATCAGCCGTCGTGCCCTCTGGTTGAAGCCTCTTAAAGGCACATGGATTCCGCTCTTCCCCATTGGTTCCATTTAGGTTCGGGACCTTAGTCCCATAGTCGGTGGATAAGGTCCGAACCAGGGAACACGCAAACCGGAAGCCACATTAGGAGAAGACCGTCGATCAAAGTCCCTTCATCGCCGGTTGAGGATCCCGCCGCTCTTACTGTCGAGAGCGCGGCGGGATCCTTACGCGCGGAGCGAGCACATGAGATTTGTCGAGATTTTCACAGATGTGCTTACGGCCCTGCTTCTCGCTTTATTCGTGTGCGGGATATTCGCTGTTTTCGGAGGCCATCTGGTTCCTCCACGCTACGCAAAGATGGTGTTGCTGCCGGACCTCGATAAGATGACGACTGCATCATCTACACCCAGCTTGCCCGATTCCATCGACTTGCAAGTTCAAAAGCGCCCAGAGGTGCAAAGGTCTGCCGGCGTGACACAGCGCGCAGTCGGTCTGGAGCCGCCAGTGCCATCCAGCAAGCGGTAAGAATCAGCGGAGGTTTTCGTGGCTCCCCAGCTATCAGAGAGCGCCGGCGATTATTGACAGACCCGGCTCTTGAAATTGGCTGAAATCGCCGCTCCACATTTCCGCATCTGTTTGAATTGTGTTTATCAACTAGTGCGAACGCTATGGCGAAGCAGGTTGAGTTGGCGGCGTTCCTGGCTGATCCCCGCCAGTGCTTGATCGCGGCGTGGGATCCTTGTCGAGCTTGGGATTTCGGTCCACCGGTTCGCCATTCACATCGTCGGCCTTGGAGTTTGCAGGGTCCGTTTGGCCAGGATTTGGGCTGTAAGTATCTGGCGAGGGAACCCGGCTGTTTTGCTGTGTCGCCGGTGTCTTAGCCTGCTCGCCATAGATTTCAGCGATCCCCCAGGCAACGAGCGCCAAGACAAGGCCTGCCAAGAGCACGCCAAGGACCGGTCGCCCCAAGCCACCCTGCCTGGCCCGCTTTTCCGGAATGTTTCTGCTCATGATCGCAACCTTGGGCTAAGAGGAGTGGCCCGCGCTCCAGGAGCGAAGACGCGGGCAGTCAAGAGCTCCGGATGTTGGCCATGCGGCGAACAGGGAACTCGCTGCACATACCGAACTCGCTGGCGCTGTTGATGTTCCCACGGAATCCAAACAGCGCGCCGCCGGGAGCCGGACTGGCAATTTGGGTTGGAGTGGCTGGAACGAGCCAGCTCAAGGTCAACGAGCGGCGGTGTGCGTAAGCGGGCATTGCGAGCCAGACTGGAACTTTGCCGAATCTGCCGCGCTGCCGACCATGGCCGACTACAACGAGACCACCAATCCGGTGCTGACTGGTTGCAAGGCCCGCGTTGCCACCAGGGACATCTGTTTGAAGGCTATCTGAAATTTGCTCCTCGTTGTTGGCGATTCCGCCCGATGGAACATCCTGATCCGCTCGCGGTTGGGGAAGCCCGGGCCAGCGGCAGGAGCATCATCATGAACGTCGAACGTAACCCGGCCGAACACAGAGGCGATATTCAGTCTGGGGTGACAGAGGACAAGACGCCGGGATTCGACCCGGCGGCGGCGCCTATGGAAACCGATGCCGAAGCGGCAGACACCGGCGCCGTGCCGGTTCCCGCAGCGACGGGCACGCCGGCTTTCGCTAATCAAGCAAGCTTCGCCAATGCAATGCGGCGGCCGGACGACGAGCGCGCTCCGGCCCCGAGTAAAAACGGCCCGGTGCTGGCCATTGTCGCGCTTGTCGTCGTTGCCGCCGTCGTGTTCGTTGTCGCCGCGATGCTGGCGCGATAGCAGATCCTGCGCTTGCGCCAAACCTCTGCCCTGCGAAGCGATCAGGGATGCGGTCGTGGCAGCAGGCGATCAGCGGTTGGAAAAACAAGCTGCAGGTTGCAGCGGCGCATGGCACGCCGGCCGGCACCCTGGCCGAGCAGCATTGCGGCATGGCCGAACCCGGCTCGGCCGCCAAGGGTTGAGGCCGGATGCTCGTTCGAAGCGGGAACATTTCACATCAAGCCAAGTTCGGCTCATAGAGCTTGTCCTCAAGGAACAGCACATGCAGGCCCTCACATGGCACGGCAAAGGCGACATACGCTGCGAACAGGTGGCCGATCCGACGATCCAGGATGAACGCGACATCGCTGCAGAAAGTCGTGATGCGCCCGCACGGCTGACCGTTCTGCCCCAGTGGCCCGACTTTGTTGTCCGGCCGTCTGCATGCTGAAAAGGCGAGAGTTGAAAATGGCCAAGGACAAACCCGTATCGACAAACCCGGCCGCCACACCTTCGGCCAGATCGCCCGAGGCCGCCGGCCTGCCACATCCCCGTCGCGATGCTGAAGACAGCGATTCCGGCGCCAAGCCGACGGCACCCAAGACCGCTGGCGCCCAGCAAGCGTCCAGATCGCCGCTCGACAGCCGCGTTGCAAATCGCAATGCCGGCCGTCCTCGTCAGGCAGGCACGACGCCTCGGCCGACCGACGAACCGCTGGAGTAAAATGAAACCTAAGCTGCGGCGCGGGTATCCGCACCGCGGTGTGTGTGCAGTCAGGGTCTTCCTGCCCTGCCGACAGCGCATACAGGTCTTGACCTCTCGTGGATCGTCGATCGGCAATCAAGACTTTAGCGGGAAATTCGATGGTACCTTGGCTGGGATCGGCTTCGGCTCTACACGATTGTATTTACTATATTTTTCTTCGTAACGGTGGGCAATTTGTATCACAATAGGTATCGCAACGCGTAACACATTTTCTGCTACTTCATGGTACATAACCACACGCGGTTGAAGCCGGCGCTACGATGCCGCTTCTCGGCGCTTTCATCAATTGATCTGCCAAGTCGCTGGCGGCGATCGGATCGTCTGGCGCCGCAATGGGGAATTGCTCGGCAACCCACCTGTCCAAAAACTTCAGTCCGGGAACACTCAACCCGTCAATCCCGCGTAGTGATGGCATCGAGTATCTTACTACCCACGCAGCTTGGCGTGTCCACGAACCTCCTGGCCACCGGCGCGACGCAATGGCTCCTCGTGTATGAAGGCCTAGTAGGTCGAAACGTTAACTGCCGCCGCAGCCTTAGCACCGTCGTGACGAGGGCAAGGGTGCAGCGAGCAGTCCCATTCCCAAACCAAGGAATCCATCCCATGGCCCGAATTCCGGATCGTACAGCTGGCCGTCGCTGCAACCTGTGTACTCAAGCCCCTGCCCCTTTTTCCCCGTGCAGATCGCTTGCCCAGTACCAGGGGCGAGCGGCTCGCGTACGAGCAGTTACCAAATTCGACACGTCGTTGCTACAATCCCGCGCAAAATCGTCTCAGCCGGTCCATTCCGCTCTCGATCACGGAGTCGGCACCCGAGAACGAGATGCGTATGAAGTTTTTCATATTCGGCCCAAACGCGACGCCCGGGACGATTGCCAGTCGTTCCGTGGAGTACAGACGCTCGACAAACTCAGTGCCGGGTAAACCCGTCGCACTGACGTCGACGAAACAGAACATGCCGCCACCCGGCCGCGCAAATTTCAGCTGGGGAATCTCGGACAAGCTAGCGCACATCAGATCGCGTCTGCGCTTCAGTTCGCTTGAGAAAAACCGCATCTCCTCGTCACCCGCCGCATCGAGAGCCACCGCTGCGGCATCCTGAATAAAGGTCGGCGATCCGAAGAGCATGCATTGCGCAAGATTTTCCAAATGAACTGATGCCGAGACCGGCCCAAGCGTCCATCCTAGTCTCCAGCCAGTCATTGCATGAGACTTGGACAGGCTGTTCACAATTATCGTCCGCTCCGTCATGCCGGGAATGGACGTTACTGAGAGGAACTCGCCGTCGAAGATTGTGCTGCGGTAAACCTCATCACTGATGATCCACAGATTGTGCCGCTCAGCAAATCTCGCAACGGTTTCCAGATCCTGCTTGCCGAACACATATCCGCCGGGATTGTTTGGGGAGTTCAGCAAGATTGCCCGCGTTCGATCTCCGACCACTGCACTGAGAATATCCTCGGACATTTTCTCCCGCGCATTTTGCAGCGATAGTTTGACGGGTCGGGCCACTGCTCCACCGGCGCGTATTGCCGCTTCGTATGTGGCATACCAAGGCTCGAGGCAGAGCACCTCGTCGCCAGCTCCGGCAACGGTCATCAGGGCGGCGAAAAGAGCATTTTGTGCTCCACCGAATACAATGGCTTGTGCTGCACTCCAATCACGCCCATCGAACCGTTTTTGCGCGGCAGCAATGCTGCGACGAAGGCCCGGCGTGCCCGGAACCGGAGCGTAGTGCGTCCGACCGCCTCGGATGCTTTGAATGGCAGCTTCAGATATCCTCGTCGGCGTGTCGAACGAGGTATCCCCAAGGCAGAGGCTGACGACGTCTTCGCCTCGATCTACAGCATCCGCCGCCGCGTCCGCGATCGCCCAGCCTGCCGCTCCTTCACTGGCAATGGCCCGAGTGTGCTCCGAAAACCGTGGCAGCTCCTGATCAGTGTTAGTTCGCCGCAATGTTTCCATCGTTGCCTCCTCCCGAAAGCGCTGTGTGAGATAGTTACGCATCACTTTCCGAGTTGAAGGTAGATGCTTTTTGTTGTCAGGAATCCGTCGAGTTGTTCCGGTCCCATGTCCTTGCCAAAGCCCGAAGCTCCCACCCCACCGAATGGCATGGTCGGATCCAGCAGCCCATGTGCATTGATGTAAATGTTCCCGGCTTTGAGCCGCCGGGACAGCTGCACTGTTTCGTCGACATTGTCGGAATAGACAGCGGCAGCCAGCCCATAGATGCTCGCATTGGCCTTTTCCACCGCCTCATCAAAGGTCTCAAATCGTGCAACGCCCAGAACGGCGCCGAAGATTTCTTCGCGGAAAATTCCCATTCCTTCGGAGCATTCAGCGAAGATCGTCGGACGAAGAATGCCGTCCTCGCGACCCGTTCCGCCTGGCCCTTCGCCTGTAACGAGTAATGCGCCTTCCAAATGTGCGCTCTTGATATGCTCCAGGACGCGGCCCCGATGCGCCGCCGAGACGAGTGGGGTGATCCTGGAGATCGGATCCAAACCAGAACCAATTGCCAAACTCTCTGCACCATCCTTCAGCTTCTCGACCAATTCGTCGTGGACGCTGGCATGGGCATAGACGCGCGATTCCGCGTCGCAGACCTGGCCGGAATTCATGAATATTCCTGACAAAATTGCGTTCGCTGCGTTATCCAGGTTCGCCTGCCTCGTCACGATCACAGGCGATTTACCTCCGAGCTCAAGCGTCAGGCGCTTCATCGTATCGAGCGCGGTTTTCCCAACCGCCGTTCCCACGGCTGTCGAACCTGTAAACGAAAGTTTGTCGATACCCGGGTGGGCGGCCAACGCCTGGCCGATGA
Organism: Mesorhizobium sp. C089B; assembly: GCF_030323125.1. Taxonomy (NCBI): domain Bacteria; kingdom Pseudomonadati; phylum Pseudomonadota; class Alphaproteobacteria; order Hyphomicrobiales; family Phyllobacteriaceae; genus Mesorhizobium; species Mesorhizobium sp. C089B. The sequence goes on along the minus strand of NZ_CP100469.1, from coordinate 6,176,793 downwards.
TATGCCCAAAGCCATTTACGACGTTGATAACGCCGTCAGGAAAACCAACCTTGGTCGCGAGTTGGGCGACCCTCATTGCCGAGAGAGGCGTGAGCTCCGACGGTTTGCAGACGACCGTGCATCCGCAAGCAAGCGCGGCCGCAAGTTTCCACGAGAGGATCTGCAGTGGGAAATTCCACGGGATGATTGCCGCCACAACCCCGACCGGCTCCTTGATGGTGTAGGTCAGCGTCTCGCCAGGTAGGGAGACTGCGCTCGCTGTCCTGCCATCCAGCTTGCTTGTCCAGCCTGCAAAATAGTCGAAATTTGCGATCGAGCCGAAAACGTCGATCGACCTCGCGTCGGAAATCGCTTTCCCAACGTCGATGGTTTCCAGATGGGCCAGGAAATCTGCGTCGGCGTCGATCGCTTCAGCCAATCGCAGGATAAGCTTCTGTCGTTCCAGCGCCGGCATTCTGCCCCAATGGCCGTTGAGAGCCTTGCGGGACGAACGCACCGCGCGATCGACAACTTCAGCATTTCCGCTTGCCATTCCCGTCAATCTTTGACGAGTGAACGGTTCGATGACATCGATGACTTCGGCGGCTGAATCAACTTCCTTGCCGTCGATGAAATGGCCTATCGGACGGCAGACGAAGGAAATGACTTCGGACGGGACGGAGAACCGATTGAAGTAGCTGCCAATGTCCTGGTTCATGCTTTTGCTCTCTTACCTCCATCGGTGACGCATCGAAGAGCGCCTGCCGGCTATGGTGATCCTCAAAGATCCGACGCGCCGAAATCACCCAAGGTGGCGGTTCGGCTGGAAGCCGATCGAGCACCCCCTCGTCCCGTCCTGAGCTTTTGGTCTACGGGAAGCCCGGCTTCGCCGCATCGCTGCGCAGGAGAGGCCGAGACTCACCTGGCCTTGTTTAGATCACCGGGGGAAGTTCGAAATTATGTTGCACCAAACGAAGGTTTGATGATTGCGAACGTCAAAGCCTTCACGATGGCCATTGCCGCGACGAGAGCCGAATTGAGGACACTTCCGCAAATGGCACCCATTCCGCCACGCTTACCAGGCCTCGATCATCGGCTACGAAATACTCAAGCAGATGTATTGATGTTGATGTAGTCGTCGGCTCCGTATTTCGAGCCCTCCCGTCCCATCCCCGATTGCTTCACGCCGCCAAACGGAGCGACCTCGGTCGAGATCAGACCTGTGTTGATACCACCATCCCAGTTTCGGCAACGCGGAATATACGTGCGACATCTCGCGAGTAGAAATAGCCGGCAAGACCGAACTCGGTCTTGTTTGCCATCGCTACGACCTCCTCCTCTGTCTCGAAGGAGAACAGCGGAGCAAGGGGACCAAAGGTTTCCTCCGCCGCAACCTTCATCTTGGAGGTGACACCGAGGAGTACGGTCGGCGAGAAAAACTGTTTGCCCTGTTCACCGCTTGTCCCGCCTGTCGCTATATGCGCGCCGTGCGACAGCGCATCCTGCAGATGCTCATTGACCTTGTTGACTGCATTTTCATCGATCAGAGGGCCGATCTGTGCCCCTTCAGCAAAGCCATTGCCGACCTTCAGGTTGCGCACCCGGCCTGCGAGTTTCGACGCAAACTCCTCGTAGACTCCCGACTGCACATAGATGCGGTTTGCGCAGACGCAGGTCTGGCCCGCATTGCGGAATTTGGCAACGACCGCCCCTTCCACGGCCGCGTCGATATCGGCGTCGTTGAAAACGATGAACGGTGCATTGCCGCCAAGCTCAAGGCTGAGCTTCTTGATCTGGTCCGCACCTTGCCTCATCAGGATCCGTCCGACATTCGTCGAGCCTGTAAACGAGATCTTTCGAACTTTGTCGCTTGCGCAGAGCACCGAACCAACCATTGCTGCGTTGGTGGATGTGACGATGTTCAGCACGCCCGCCGGGATACCGGCCCTCTCCGCAAGTACCCCAAGGGCGAGCGCCGACAATGGTGTCTGCGCGGCCGGCTTGGCGACCACCGAACATCCCACCGCCAAAGCGGGCGCAAGTTTCCGGGCGAGCATCGCGCTTGGAAAGTTCCAGGGCGTAATTGCTCCAACCACACCAACCGGACTCTTCAGCACGAAAATGCGCTTGTCAGCCTGATGGCCGGGAATGACATCGCCGTAAATCCGTTTTGCTTCCTCGGCGAACCATTCGATGTAGGACGCCCCATAGAGAATTTCGGTCCGGGCTTCTTGCAGGGGCTTGCCCATTTCCGCGGTCAGAATGATCGCAAGATCTTCGACATTTTGAACGACGAGATCATACAGCTTTCGAAGGTATGATGCTCGCTCCTTTCCGGTCAGCTTCGCCCACTTCTTCTGTGCTTCGTGCGCGGCATCGATTGCCTCCCGGAGCTCCAGTTCGCCCATATCTGGGACTGAAAGGATGTGTTCGCCGGTGGCGGGTCGGTCACGGCGAAGACGGATCCTTCCCTGGCACCCACCCAGCGCCCGCCCACAAACGCCTTGTTTACCAGGAGAGTGTCGTCTTTCAATTTGGATGCAAGGTCGGAATTGGTCATGTAACTCCTCATAGTGCCGGTGGCTTTGCCTGGGACTGGTCCTGGCTTTGGCCGTGCTCGCTCCATCGGCCGAGGGCAGCATTGTGACGTCGCAGAGTGACTGCCGGGCGCCGCGGCGTCATTCGCTACCAGCCCACACTTGGCCGGCGGCTTGACGCTCACCTTCGGCGACACCGCAGGCTGTTTTCAGCAGACGGTCCAGATCGCTTTCGGCTCACCGCCAGATCGCAACGAGCACGTCCCACCGATCCCAGCTGCGATCCAATCGATGCCAAAAACGGAGATGACGCGCGATGAAACCCGCCTTCTCGGGGAATGTCGCAAAGCAGCTCTGGACGCGTATGAATTATTGGTGCGAGCAACGACCGAATCGGGTCCAGTCACGAGCTCCATTCTATTTGGGTTTTTATTGGCAACCATGAAGGTACAGCGGCTATCCCCTTGTCGTGGCTTCCACAAAAGAACGCACTCTGGAATTTTGAGACGCGTTGAAGAAGCAGTCGGGCGGCGTAAGCTCGACGATCTCCCCCATATCCATGAAGACGATCTGGTCGGCGATCTGCCTCGCAAATCGCATCTCATGCGTGACGATCATCATCGACATCCCTTCGTCGGCAAGACCCAGCATGACGTCGAGCACTTCGTTCACCAGTTCCGGATCGAGCGCCGAGGTCGGCTCGTCGAAGAGCATCACGGCAGGCTGCATCGTCAAAGCACGGGCGATTGCCACGCGTTGCTGCTGACCTCCTGATAGCTGAGACGGATACTTGTCCTTCAGTTGCTCCACGCGCACCTTTCTCAACTGCGCCATGGCAATTTCCTCCGCAGCAGCCCGTGTCATCTTCCTTACGCGCCGCGGGGCCAGGATGAGGTTTTCCATGACGGTCAGATGCGGGAAAAGATTGAATTGCTGGAAGACCATTCCGACGTCGCCGGCGAGTTGCCTTGCGTTCGCACAATCGGGATCGAGATCATGACCCGCTACCCTGATTGAGCCTGCGGATCTTCGCTCAAGACCGACGATGCAGCGTACAAGGGTCGACTTGCCCGATCCCGACGGACCGCAGACGACGAACCGTTTTCCGGCCGGCATCTGCAAGGTGATTGCGGTCAAAACCGGGTGTTGGCCAAATCGCTTGGACACTCCGGCGACATCGATCGCCGGATCGGTTGTGTGTCGTTCGGAATCCATGCTCTTGCTCCGAATGCTCATGGCTTCTTCGGAGAGATATCCATGCCAAAATACTTCTGGCTCAGTGTTTTGAACTCGCCGGAGTCCTGTACCGCCTTCAGGCCCGAAGCAAGCGCGGATGCCGTAGCCTTTTCGTTCTGGCGAATTCCAATGCCTGGGCCGATGCCGAAATGCTTGGTGTCCGACAGCGCCGGTCCGATAAACTCAAACTCCTTTCCTTCAGGCTTCTTCAAAAATCCCTCGGAGAGGGCGATCGCGTTGTCAAGGACGAGTTCGACGCGGTCGGCCGACAAGTCAAGAAGAGCATTGTCCAGGCTCGGATAGCTCGTGATTTTTGCTGTTGTCCCTGCAACGTCGCGAACGTAACTCTCGCTGATCGTTCCCGACGCTACACCGATGGTTCTGCCCTTAAGCCCCGCCGGGGTGACATCGGCAGACGATCCAGATTTGCCAACGAAGCGAGGCGGATCGACGTAATAGGGCCCGACGAACGTGATGACTTTCTTGCGTTCGTCGGTGATGTTCATCGAGGCGATGATCGCATCGATCTTCTTTGCCTTGAGTGCAGGAATAAGACCGTCGAACGCGATGGCGGTAAATGTGCAATTCAGCTTGGCCGCCTTGCAGATTGCATAACCGAGATCGACTTCGAACCCTTGCGGCTGGCCATTCGCGTCGACAAAATTGAAGGGAGGAAAGGCACCCTCCGTTCCGATTTTCACGTCTTGCTGTGCGTAAGCCGAGTTGACCGAACATACAGCCGCAAAGACGGCTGCCGTCGTAAGACGCTTCCAATTCATTGGTTCCTCCCAGAGGGGTATCGTTCGAATTTCATTGTCGACAGTCGGCAATCTATCGATGCGAAGATATCTGTCAATGGCTGTTCGGCAGATGCCGCCGAAACCGGCGATCGAGGACATTCCAGCTCAACCTGAGCACCTCAACGCAGCAGATGTAGATAAGCCCCGCCCAAAGATATGGGCTTAGTTCAAAGCTCCGCGCATAGACCAATCTGGCGGAACCCATCAGGTCATAGACGGCGACGATGGAGGCGACGGCGCTCGCCTTTACAAGAAGAACGAGTTCATTGCCGAGCGGTCTCACCGCGACGACCATCGCTTGCGGAATCAAGATGTCGACAAACGTGTTGTAGGGGGACAAACCGAGGGTCTGCGCCGCTTCGGTTTGCCCGCGCGCGACCAAGTTTATGGCGCCGCGGTAAATCTGGGCTTGATAGGCTGCGGTGTTCAGCGAAAACGTCAAGATCGTGCAGAAGAAGGGGTCTGCGAAGAGCCACCAGAGGCCGACATGGTCCAGGGCTGTGCGGAACTGGCCGCTTCCATAGTAGACCAGGAAAAGCTGTGCGAGCAGCGGCGTACCGCGGAAGAAGAGCAGGTATGAACTGGCTATGAGACGGATGGATGCACGACCACTGAGAAGCGCCATCGTCAGCGGAATCGCCGCAAGGAACCCCAGAAAGGCGGACACGGCCACGATCTTCAGGGTGACGGCAAAACCGGCCAGAAGCTGAGGGGCAAAATCGGGCAGGAACAAATTCAAGACGCGCTCCTGGCATATCCGCGAGAGAACCGTGCCTCGAGTACACCTGCGGTGCGTTCCGAGACCGTGGTCAACAGGAGATAGATGATGCAGGCGGCCCCGTAGAACGCGAACGGTTGCTTGGTGCTCGATACCGCCAGGCTGGTCGTCCGCATGAGGTCATTGAGCGCGATGATCGAGACCAATGATGTATCTTTCAACAATACAATCCACGTATTCGACAGGCCAGGCATCGCCGCCCGCAGCATCTGAGGTGCGATGACATCCTTGAATGTCTGAAAGCGATTAAGGCCGATCACCTGCGCGGCCTCGGCCTGGCCGCTGGCGATGGAGTTCAGCGCAGACCGGAAGACTTCCGCGGAGAAGGCTCCGAAAACGAGAGCCAGGGAGAATACGCCCGCTGCAAACGGGCTGATCTCGCCAAAGCCGTCAATCCCGATTTCGTCTGCGAACTGATTGAGCAGTTCCTGCGCTCCATAGTAGATCACGATCAGCGTCAGAAGCTCCGGCAAGCCGCGGAAGACTGTCGAGTAGACCGCCGCAACGGACCGCAGGCAAAGACTTTCCGACCTTGATGCCAAGGCCAGCACCAATCCAAGCAAGAGCCCTACCGGAAGCGTCGCAAGTGCCAGCCCAACGGTCAAAACCGTCCCCGACGCGATCTGTCCAGCCCAGTCCAATCTGAAACCTCATCTCACACGTCGCCGATATCTAGCATGGCGAACCTATTGTCCACTGTCGACAATATGGCTCTCAAACCCTTGTTTGAAAGTTTGACATCATGTGCCGTCCGATTGGGGTCTACTGGGAGCCCAAGTCTGGGGAACGTTCGTCTCGGCGGTTGGATGTATTGCAAGGACATATCGGCTTGCCTGGCTCACCTCTCATACTCCGCGGAATGCACAATGTTGGCGCGGCGGCCAACGGCATCCTCCCATTTGCCGGCTGACGGCGACGGCGGCTTCATCCTTCGGGCTAAGTCGCCGTCGCAGCCACTGGAACCAAAGGTCGAATGAAGGATGCCCTCCACAGACGCTATCGAGATCCTATCCAAGCTGGTGGGATTTAAGTCGCTATCGGGTCAATCCAACCACGACATCGCGGACTATGTCGAAACGTTCGCCAGATCCCTGGGGGCGACCATCCAAAGGTTCCCCTCAGCCGATGGCACCCGAACCAGCCTGCTCATGACGCTCGGACCAATGGTTCCGGGCGGAATTGTCCTGTCGGGCCATATGGACGTGGTTCCCGCGGGGAACCAGCCCTGGACTTCCGACCCATTCGCGTTGCGGCAGGCGGATAAACGCCTCTACGGGCGTGGTGCGGTGGACATGAAAGGCTTCCTCGCCCTTGCCCTCTCGCTTGCCGCGACCATGCCCATTGCCGAGCTCACCAAGCCGCTCCACCTTGCGTTTTCTTATGACGAAGAAATCTCCTGTGAAGGGGTAAAACCGATCGTGCGCCATATCGCCAAGTCGGTTCCGAAGCCTCTCGCGGTCATCGTCGGCGAACCCACCGAAATGCAGGTTGTAGGCGCGCACAAAGGCGCGCTCGATTGGACGATCGAGGTTCTCGGCAAGGCGGCCCACTCAAGTCTTCCGCATCTGGGCGCGAATGCCATTCACGCGGCCGCCCGCCTGGTTTGCGAGGTGGAGGAGATTGCCAGGGAGCTTGAGAAGCAGCCGTCACCGAATGCCGAGCTCTACGACGTGCCGCATCCCACTGTCACTGTCGGAGTCATCGAAGGAGGCACCGCTGGAAACGTCATCCCAGCGCGGTGCAGCTTCCAGATGGAGGCCCGAACAGTGGAGCAGGGCCAGGCTGCAACTATCCTTGCCCGGATTTCAAACCTTGCGCGCGATGTTGTGCTTCCTGGGCTGTGCGCGACTGCTCCCGGTTGTGAGATCAAGATCACGGAGCGTTTCGATATTCCGCCACTTGTCAGAGAGGCCTCCAGTGTTGCGGAACAGCTCGTCAGCCGCTTCAGTTCCTCGCCGGATGTGAAGGCCGTGTCGTATGCAACCGAAGCCGGCTTCTTCCAGGCCGCGGGGCTTTCCACAGTGGTCTTTGGGCCAGGGAGCATATCACAGGCTCATCAGGTCGACGAGTTTATCGACAAAGAGCAATTCAGGGAGGGAGAAAGAGTGCTGGCGCTGATCGCCAAAACCCTCTTCTGACGTGGTTCAATTCGCCTCCTGGTTTGCAAGTTGCCGCGACTCGCTGAGGAGATCATCTCGAAACGTCGAGACGAGGACAGAGGGAGCGTTGCTCTCCCGAGACACGATGTACACCGGCCAATCCACGCTGAATCGTTCCGGATTGATCTTTCGCAGTATGCCCAGGTCAACCCATGCCGCAGAGTACTGATCCGGAAGATAGCCGATATGGAGACCCGTCAAGATGAATTCGAGGGTCGCTTCGACGTGCATCGAAACGACGGTTGAGTTCCAATTGGTTTCAACCATTTCCTGTTGCCGCGTTACAAACCCTCGCCGGACGAAATCGACTTGACGAAGGTCATCATCGCTAAGCGCACTTGCCGAACGATCGAAAAGTGGATGCTTCGAACCACAGTAAAGCGATATTCTTTCGGAGTAGGCCTGCTCATACTTCAAGCCATTCAGCGGGCTTCGGCTTCCGGTAAGACCAAGATCGCAACGACCGTCATAGACACCCCGCTCGACATCGTTGGACGGCACAACATTCATGGTTATCTCAACGCCATTCGAACGCTCTCGAAATCGCCGAAGCGCACCAACCAAGGGGTTCAGCCGATCGCTGGCTATGTTTTCCATCTGCCATATCGTCAGTTCGCCCATGAGTTGCCCCTTGGAACCGGCAACCGTTGTTCTGAAACTGTTGATCTCGCTAAAGAGCCGCAGGGTGGCCTCATACACAACCTGTCCCTGTGGCGTCAGCGAGAACCCGCTAGGACCGCGAACACAAAGCTTCAGGCCAAAGCGCGTCTCCAAATCTGCTATGTGGATTGAGATCGTTGATCGACCCAGACCTAGCGTTTCCTCTGCGGCCGCGAAACCATTGCATTCGGTCACCGCCTTGAAGACCCGAAGGAGCCGGATATCAACCTTGTCCAGGGGTGGGATTTCTACGCGCATACTCCGCCTTTCGACCGTGCCTCCGCCGTTTCAGGATAATCCCGCACGACTTGATGGGGTGATGCCAGCCCCATAAATCACAGTTATCGCGAGAGGACCATTTCGCATTGACTAGATCGGACTTATGTGAGACGAAATATTGTCGACAGAAGACAGTCGTCAAAAAACAGCGATGGGGAACGTCAATGAAACTGCTTAAGGGACTCGCTCTCGCGGGCGTAATCGCCATGTCTGCAAGCTGGAACGCCGCTGATGCGGCGGAAAAAATTTCGGTCGCGCACTCGACCTGGATCGGTTACGGCGCGCTCTACATCGCCAAGGAAAAGGGCTTCTTTGAAAAGGCAGGACTGGATGTAAACCTGCAGATCATCGAGGCATCTTCAGACGCCATCGCCGCAATGCAGGGCGGTCAGATCAACATCGTCGCCTCGACGATGGACAACTTCGCGCTGTTTACCGGAAATGGAGCTGACCTCGAGGTTCTGACCGCGCTCGACGAGTCGGCCGGCGGCGACGGAATTGTCGCGAAGAAAGAGATAGCTACCGTCGCCGACCTGAAGGGCAAATCAGTCGGTGTCCAGAAAGGCTCGGTCTCGCAGTTCCTTCTCGCGCAGGCGCTTAACAAGGCCGGATTGAAGCTCGAAGACGTCCATGTCATCGACATGAAGTCGGGTGACGCCGGCGCAGCGTTCGTTGCGGGGAGCGTCGATGCAGCCGTGACGTGGCAGCCCTGGCTTTCCAAGGCCGCAGCCACCGACTTCGGCAAAATTCTGGCCGACACCAGCACGATGCCCGGCCTGATCGTCGACGCGCTCGCCGCGAAGTCAGACTATGCCAACGGGCACAAGACGGAGATGAAGGCTTTCGTCGACGCCTACTTCGAAGGCATCGCTTTCATGGGGACGAACCCGGCAGAGGCGCATGAGATCATTGCTCGAAATCTGAAAATGAGCACCGAGACACTCGAGGGCACGCTGAAGGACGTTCGCTTCTTTACCAAACAGGACAACGTGGCGTTCTTCTCCGGCGATCGCAGCCCGGCCTTTGCACTCGTGTCCCAGGCGGGCGGGTTCTATCAGAAAATCGGCGTGCTGCGCTCGACGCCGGACGCGGCAAAGGTCGTCGGCATCGCCGGCGAACTGGCAAAGTGAGCTTGGAGGGACGATGCGGACTTCCCAAGCGCTTCCAATGAAAAGCGAACTCAAAACGGCGGGCGTCTCTGAGATACGCCCAGGCTTCCTCACCAAGGTGCGGACATATTTGAGACCAAGGGCAATCCTGCCTGCAAGCGAGCGGATGACGATTTCCGTCGTTGGCGTACTGGCCTTTTTTCTGCTGTGGTTGCTTGTCACCGAGGCCGGTTGGATTCAACCCTTCTTCCTTCCCAGCCCCATCGCAGTCGCCAGTCGTCTGGCCAACATGGTCGTGAGCGGTGGCTATTTGGAGGATGTCTGGGCAAGCTCTTACCGTGTATTCGGCGGATTTTTTATCGCGGCGGTAGTGGCCGTGCCGATCGGCATCCTCATCGGGAATTTCCCGTTCTTCCGTTCGCTTCTCGAGCCGTTGCTCAGCACCGCGCGCTATTTGCCTGCAACGGCCTTCGTGCCGCTGATGATCATCTGGCTTGGGATCAACGAATCGCAGAAAATCTCGATCGTCTTCATGGGCACGTTCTTCCCGCTCGCCCTGTTCATCGCGAGCATTTCGGAAGGCGTCTCAAGTGACCTTATGAACAGTGCCTACTCGCTTGGAGCGAGTTCGCGACAGGTGTTTTTCAAGGTTCTGCTGCCCGCCTGCGTTCCGGCAATCGTGGATGCGCTGCGCATTACGGCGGGCATCGCCTGGACCTATGTCATCGTTGCGGAACTCGTCGGAGCAGACAAGGGAATGGGGATCGCCATCCTGCAATCCCAGCGCTTTCTTCTGACGGATCAGGTCATCGCCGGCATCGTGGCCGTCGGCATCCTGGGCGTCTTGACCGACCTCGCATTCCGCTATGCGCACCGCAAGTTTTTCCCCTACATTTACTGAGGACCACCATGACACGCGTTCTTGTCGACAACGTCAGCGTGGAATTCGCTCGGCATCGGGAAGCTCCGCAGATAGCGCTGACGAATACCAATCTGGAAATCGAGCAAGGCGAGTTCGTCTGCCTTCTCGGGCCATCCGGATGCGGAAAATCCACTTTGCTCAATGTTGTGGGCGGGCTGGTGGAAGCTTCGACTGGATCGATCAAGGTCGATGGACGACCCGTTGCCCAACCGGGCCCGGATCGCGGAATGGTCTTCCAGAACTATTCGCTCTATCCTTGGCTTACAGTGAGACAGAACATCGAGTTCGGCCCGAAACTAAATCGCTGGCCGAAGGCCAAGGTCTCTCAAATCGCCAATGAACTCATTGAGATTGTGGGTCTCAAGGAATACGCGGACCAGTTTCCAAAAGTCCTGTCGGGCGGCATGAAGCAACGCGTGGCGATCGCCCGCGCGCTGGCGATGGAGCCTGGCGTTCTGTTGATGGATGAGCCGTTCGGGGCGCTCGACGCGCAGACGCGCTCTCGGATGCAGGAACTGCTGCTCGACATCTGGTCTCGTAAGCGGACCACCGTGATCTTCGTGACCCATGACATCGAGGAAGCCGTCTATCTCGCGGATCGCGTGCTGGTCATGAGCGCACGCCCCGGCAGGATCATCGAAGACTTCAGGATTGAACTGCCGAGGCCGCGGGTCCCCGACATCGTCGCGAGCGAGGAATTCACCCGTTACCGCAAACACATGCTCCACCTGCTGAGGCATTGACGCGCTGATCTCAATTTGCGGCCGCTTGACCCCACTGGCCGACAAGAAAGGAATGAAATGTCGAACGAATTCAATCCCGTAGATTCATCCGTAACCCCGCGATACGCCGAGATCGCAACGTTCATGCGCGCCGCCCGGTCGGAAATTTCGCCTTCCATCGACATCGCTCTGGTCGGTGTCCCCCTGGATCTCGGTGCGACGTATCGGTCTGGTGCGAGACAGGGACCGGCGGGCGTTCGCGAAGCCTCGCGCCTGATCCGACAGGTCAATCCGACCACCGGCGTCGCGCCATACCGCATCGCGAATATCGCCGATATCGGCGACGCGCCAACCCATCCACTCAGCGTCGAGAAAAGCGTCGAGCACATCGAACAGTTCTTCCAGCGCGTCCACGAAGCTGGTGCCGTTCCGATCTCAGTGGGCGGAGACCACACGGTCCCGCTTCCAATTGTCAGGGCGATCGCGAAGGACGGCCCGGTCGGCCTGATCCAGATCGACTCGCATTCCGATACCTTCGACGAATTCATGGGAACGAAGTACAACCACGCCACCTTCGTCCGTCGTGCGGTGGAAGAAGGCCTTCTTGATCCCAAGCGGATCGTCCAGATCGGTCTGCGAGGCACCCGCTACGGCGACGACGACATCGTCTATGGTGGTCAGGTCGGCATCCGAATGATCACGATGGACGAGTACGAGACGATGGGCCGCGCAGCGGTCATCGAGGAGATCAAACGCGTAATCGGCGCCGGCCGGACTTACTTCTCGATCGACATCGACGGTCTGGACCCGAAGGACGCACCCGGCACGGGTGTCCCTGAGCCAGGCGGCATCATGATGCGGGACGCCCAAATGGTCCTGCGGTCGCTCAATGGCATCGATTTGATCGGCGGTGACATCTGCGAAGTCGTGCCGTCGCTGGATCCGACCGGGATCACCTGTATCAACGCCGCGAACCTGATGTTCGAGCTCACGTGCCTGGCGGCGGTAGCCCACTTGAACCGCACGACGAAACAGGCCTGATCGGCCCGAACAGAACAAACGTAAGGGAGGACATCATGTCAGGCCAAGCCGCGTTGCGCGAACTCGCAAACAAGTACTTCGACGCGCTGTATTTCGGGAAGGCGGACCTCTTCGCTGAGGTGTTTCATCCCGCAGCGATGCTCTACTGCTTCACGGAAGCGGAACCCGTAATCATGGGCGTAGACAAGTACCTCGAGATCGTGCGGGGCCGTGTTTCACCGGCTTCCCGCAACGATCCGAGGCGAGACGAGGTCGTTGCAATCGAGATCGCCAGCCTCACGACAGCTCATCTTCGGGTCAAGGAGATTTTCATTCCGAAGAACTTCGTGGACGAACTGACCTGCGTCAAAACCGCCGCCGGATGGAAGATCGTCTCGAAGGTTTGGCACTTCACTTTGGATGCGCAATGATTGCGAGAATGGAATAGCAAAATGACATCCGTGAACGACAAGGAACTTCACACAAGTGCCGAAATTTTCGACGCCTTCATCGAGCGGTCCTGGCGGTCGAATGCTGAGCGGCAGAAGGCGAAAGGCGCTGAATTCGTCATCGGCAAACGCGAAGGCGTTTACATGTGGGACATCGAAGGCAAGCGGCGTCTGATCGACTGCGGCACCGGCGGCGGCGTGCACGCCTTGGGACATCGCCATCCAGAGATCCTGGCTGCGCTGCGGCAGGCTCTCGACGACGGCCGGGACACCGGGCTTTGGTCGGTACCCAATGCCAAATATTTGGAACTCCAGGACAAGCTGGCGGCGCTCGCGCCCAAGGCCCATCTGAATCGGAGCGTGATTACGCTTTGCTCCACTCTTTCGGTCGATCTGGCCACAATGTTCGCGTTCCGCGTGACCAAGCGCCAGAAGATGCTTGCCTACAGATATGGATATCACGGCCATACAGGATTCGCGGCTATCGTCACGGGCTCGCCCGAAGAAGGGATCATCGACCACTATAATCTTCCCTCGCACGCGAACTTTCTCGAGCGGTTCGGCGATATCGAGGAACTCGACCGGCTTCTTACCTCCGAGATCGCGGCCTTCATCATCGAGCCGATGGACTACGAGACCTTCGAGGCGGCTTCCAAGGACTACTTCACCCAGGCGTCCCGCCTTTGCAAAGAGCGCGGAGTGTTGTTCGTCGTGGACGAAACACGCACCGGTTTGGGTCGATCGGGGACACTGTGGGCTTCGGAGCAGTATGACATCGATCCGGACATGATGATCACCGGCAAGGGCTTGTCGGGGGGCCTGTATCCAGCGAGTGCCGTATTGATGCGGGCGGAGATCTACGAGCAGTGCATGAATCAGCATCGGTTCGCGTATATCTCCAGCCTCGGCGGCAACGAGATTAGCTGTGTTGTCGCGGCGAAGGTGCTTGACGTCGCCTCCAGTCCGGCTTTGTTGGAGAACGTCCGCAAAGTTGGAGCGTACCTCCACAACGCCTTCCAAGCGCTCTGCTCGAAACACTCCGACGTTCTCAAGGGCGTTACATCCTTCGGGCTCGCCGTCTCGGTTCAAGTTGCCAACCGGGATGTGGGGCGTGAACTCTACAGGAAGATTCTCGCCGATGGCGTTTTATGCCACAGCGTCGCGGAGATCGATCCGCCCGGTCTGAAGTTCTTTCCTCCACTGGTGCTTACCGAAGCGGAGGCAGACCAGATCGTTGATGCTCTCGACCGCGCTGGCTCTTCACTGCGCAAGTCTGTGAAGTCTGCCGCGTAATCCGCCCACCCTCCCTGGCGAAGAGCCGGGGAGGTTCTCCACACTGGAAAACGGAGCGAATCAGTACTGTGCACGGTTTCGTATTCTTTTTCCGCAAGTTCCGCTAAGTTGCCTGCGCTGATGCTGGACCGAATTCGGTAGGCTGCGCCAACCATGAAGAGAGGCCCACCATGGGTGTCGTGAAACAAGATGAAACCAACGGTTTGGTGATCCAGCGTAATTCGGTTGCTGACCAGGTGTACTTCGACCTCCGTGCCAAACTTCTTTCAGGACAGATCGCCCAGGGGGAGCGCATCGTCGAAGCCAGCATCGCCAAATCTCTCGGCATCAGCCGCGCGCCGATCCGCGAAGCCGTCAACCGCCTGACCGAAGCCGGGCTTCTTGAGAGCCGCACCCATTACGGGACCTCGGTCATCCAGATGAGTGCGGAGAAAATTCGCGAATTGTATGTCGTGAGGAATGCCATCGAGGCGTTGGCGATCAGGGCGGTGGCCGAGCGCCATACTTCCGAAGACATCAAGAAGCTGCGCAAGCTCATCAAAACGATGTCGAATTTTGCGAAGAATCGCGATTTGCCTGGCTTGGTCGACGCAGAACTCGAATTCCACGAAGCTCTCTGGCGGATGGCCAAGAACCCGTACATCGAAAAGGTCGCCGGACTTCTGTTCGACCATCTTCGCCTCGCGCTTACGATCGACAATGCCGGTTACAAGAACCTCATGGACGTGGCGCAGGAGCACGAGCCTCTCGTGCAAGCGATAGAAAGCGGCGACCCAGATAAGGCGGCCGCAGCGCTCGCTGAGCACATAATGACTTCACTGGACGCCTTTGCTTCCACGAAATAGGTCAACGCGGCCGCACGGCAGCATCACGAGTTCAGCCCAAAACTTCCCCGTAATCCCGACATGAGGCCGTTCCTAAAGGCCGAAAATGTCGACAGTAGACAGAAGAGTACTTCATCATGCTCAGAAATTCAGTTGGTGCTGCTATTGACGAAGCGATCGACACTCCTGCGCTTATCGCGGCTTGCCAGAAGGTGGTACGGATCGAGAGCCTCACCGGCCAGGAGGCGAATGTCGCGAAGTTCGTCGCCGAAAAGATGATCGAGCTTTCCTTTGACGACGTGAAAATCGATGCGAACGGAAATGTCATCGGGACGGTTTTCGGTGACGGGACCGGGCCATCCGTCATGATCAACGGCCACATCGATCACGTCCCCGTTGGCGCTATGCAGAATCCGTTCTCCGGTGAGCTCGTGGACGCTTCCCGTTGGGGCGAAAGCGGTCAGGCCATTTTCGGCCGTGGATCGTGTGACATGAAGTGCAACGTCATGTCGGCCGTGTATGCGGTGGGTGCCCTGCAGCGCAGCGGCCTGAAGCCGGGCGGCGATGTGATCGTTGTCGCCGACGTCGAGGAAGAGACCGACTCTCCCAAGGGTGTGAAGTCCGTTATCGAAGGAGGCATTCGCGCGGACTACGGAATCTCCGTGGAATCGACGAGGGGACAGGTCTATCTCGGTCATCGCGGCAAGCTGGAGTTCGAGGTCTGCTTCCATGGGCGAACCTCCCACGCGTCGGAGCCGTCGAACGGCGTCAATGCGATCTACCTTTCGATGGCGTTCATCGGTGCTCTGGAGCAATACGCGTCAACACTGCCCGAAGACGACCTTCTTGGTCCTGCCACGGTTGTCGTGACCGGCATGCATTCCTTCCCGGACAATGGGACCGCCGTCGTACCAGACCTCGTGAAGATGAGGGTAGACCGTCGCTACATTCGGGGGAGGATGAAGAGAGCTGCCTTTCGGAAATCAGTCAAATCCTGACGGCTGCATACGGAGAAACCGATGGGGTCAAGTGGAGTGCGGAAGTCACCAACCACTATCCGTTGATGTTCACCCCACAAACCAGCCTGGTGGCTCAGGCTGCCATCGTCGCGGCGCTCGACGTCGACGACACCGCCCCGGCAATCTCGGCCTGGCGTTTCGGTGTGAACGGCACGTTCATGAACGCGGCCGGCATCCCCACGATCGGTCTTGGCCCCGGCGACGAGAAATGGGCGCACACACCGGAGGAACACATCGGGACGGCAGACCTCGTCAATTCCGCGCGCAAGATTGCCAGGACCGTCATGGCTCTGACCAAAGGCGGGGAGGCCTGATATGGGTGACGACAAGCAAGTCGTCGAGACGACGGTGGCCGACGCCATCCTTCGTCTCATGGAATCCTATGGGATCGACACGATTTTCTCCATTCCCGGAGTCCACACCGTCGACTTCTATAAATCTCTACCCGAACGGCGGATCAGGCACGTCACGCCTCGGCATGAGCAGGGTGGCGCGTTTATGGCGTACGGCTACGCGTTCGCGACCGGCCGGCCGGCTGCGTGCATGCTCATAACCGGCCCCGGCGTGCTCAATGCTGCCACCGGTATTGCCGAAGCCTATTCGGACTCCATTCCGGTGTTCGTGATCGCCGCGAACAACTTGCGCGGAGAAATCGGAGTGGGTCGCGGCGCCCTGCACGAGACCAAGTCGCAGTCCGCAGTCCAAGAGCAGATTGCTGCTTTCACGCATACTTTGCTCGAGCCTTCAAACATCGAGGAGGTTTTCCACCGGGCCATGTCGTCGATGGAGGTGTCGCGTCCGCGGCCGGCCTTGATCGAAGTTCCGAGAGACCTCCTCAGTTCGAAGGTGGCGGTGCCCGTTGAGCAAGCTCTCCAACTGTATAGGCCCGGGCCGCACCCGGATGTGATCAGCCGAGTCTCCTCGATGCTGGTGGGCGCCAAGCGCCCCATCATGATCGTCGGCGGAGGCGCTCGCAGCGCGAGCCGAGAAGTCCTGGCGCTCGCGGAGGAACTTGGCATTCCCGTGGTGACGACGAACACCGGTAAGGGAATCCTGCCGGAAACCCATCCCCTTTCCCTCGGCTCAAGCCTTCCTTTCCCTCCGATGCATCGCGCAATCGAGGATGCCGACGTCGTGCTGGCAGTCGGAACAGAACTCAGTGAGACGGATCTGCTCTACACCTGCAAGAGTTACCGGATAAATGGCGCGCTAATCAGGATCGACATCGATCCGCGGCAGTTGACCATGAACTATCTCCCACGCGTCGCCATGCTCTCCGACGCCAAGGTCGCGCTCCAGGCGATAATCGACGGATGCGGCGATGGCGACGCGGATCAGAGAGAAATCGCTCGGCGACGGGTCGCGGACATCCGGACGTCGGTGGAGAAAGACGCCGGTTGGTCCTCGGAGTCTCACAAGCACAAGCCGATCTTGGGAGCCATAGCGGCAGCGCTTGATCCGAATGCCGTCATCTGCGCCGACTCCACTCAACTTGCTTACACAGGCAATCATTTCTTCCCCTCGAAAGAGCCTGGCACATGGCTGTTCCCGAACGGGTACGGCACGCTCGGAAGCGCCCTTCCAGCCGCTATCGGAGCGAAGATTGGCTGCCCGGATCGTCAGGTGGTCGCGATCGTCGGCGACGGCAGCTTCCTCTACACGATCGAGGAACTCACCTCAGCAGTTGAGAATGAAGTCAGCCTTCCCGTTATTCTCTGGAACAACCGAGCATATGGCGAAATACGAGATGCCATGATTGCGTCGGACATCCCCACGGTGGGCGTAGATCTCTACACGCCCGACTTCCAGATGATTGCGACGGGTTTCGGATGCCATGCCGTTCAAATTGAATCACTCATACAGCTCACCCATGAACTCAAGGAAGCTTTCAAAAGAAACAGACCGACCCTGCTCCAGATAGACAATGACGCGGCAATGTTTTCAGGCGCAGGCGTGTCATGAACAACGAGACCCTTGAGGCTGGACTTCGGCAGGTCGTGGGCGAGTCGAATGTCATTGCCGGGCCGCCAGGTGGCCCAGCGCTTGTCGTCAGACCCGGGACCACCAAGGCAGTGGCGGAGTGCCTGAAGCTCTTTCATGAGCAACAGGCTCCAGTGGTTACGCTGGGCGGGCTCACCGGGCTCGTGCATGGCACCCACACCCCATCGCACTACTTCGGAATTTCCACCGAGAGGCTAAATCGGATCGAGAGCTTCGACCCGAGCACGCGCCTGGTTGTGGTGGGGCAGGAACGAAGTTGGAGGCGGTCCATGATTTCGCTGCGGACCACGATCTACGATATGGGGTCGATCTCGGCGCTCGGGGTAGCTGCACCATCGGCGGAAATATCGCCACGAACGCGGGCGGGAACTCCGTCATCCGCTTCGGCATGACCCGATCCAACGTTGTCGGCATTGAGGTGGTCCTTTCCGATGGGGCGATACTTACCGATCTGCGGGGTTTGCCTAAGAACAACGCAGGTTACGACCTGAAGCAGATATTCATCGGCTCCGAGGGAACTCTGGGTGTTGTGACCAAAGCGTTGCTGAAGCTCAGCCGTCGACCGGCCGGCACGGCAAGTGTTCTGTTGGCACTCAACCACCTGAACAGCGCCCTCGTGGTGATGGAGGCACTAGAGCGTGCCTGCTGCCATTCTTTATTGGCGTTGGAAATCATGTGGAACCGCTATTTCGAGAAAGTGAGCACCGCACTGTCGGCAGAGACGCCTCCGCTTCCACCGGGTCATCCCGTTTATTTGCTCGCCCAGGTCGAGGGCATGGATAGCAGCGAACAGGCAGTCGACAGTTTGGTCGGAGCTTTGGAGGGCATCGACGACATTATCGACAGCGCGTTGGCGACAACACCGGTCCAGGAGCGCCGTCTCTGGTCGATCCGTGATGGGTCCGATGTCATCGAGCGAGCCCATAAACATGTGCTTTCCTTCGACGTCAGCATGCGGCCACATAAGTATGCCGCTTACATCGCAGACGTCGAAGCGCGCCTCAAAGCCCGAATATCAGACGCCGTCGCCTACTATTTTGGGCATCTCGCGGACGGCAACATTCATTTCATGATCGGACACGACGGGTCTTTGTCCGACGCGACACGCCTTATCGAGGAATGCGTCTATGACGCCTTGGCGTCGTACGAACCGTCTTCGATTTCTGCCGAACATGGGATCGGCCGAGAGAAGGCGGCCCATCTTTGGCGATCGCGATCAACGGCCGAAATCGCAGCGATGAACCGCATCCGCGCTGCTCTCGATCCTGCAGGAATTCTAAACCCGCATATATCGTACGAACCCAAGTCTCTTGATGCTCAATACGCATCAGCTCGTTAACGGGAGCAACAGCGTACAATATGCGCGCTACAGCCTGATATTTTTCCCGGCACAACGTGCGGACTTCATCTTTTGGATCTGCTCATCCCCCAGTCGTGAGGCAATGAATGTCGAGCAGGTTGGATGCCCTAACGGATTGTGACGAAGCGCGTCCGACTGGCCGCCGGGCGCAGCATTCCTGGTCGTACGTTGGCGGCAAGAGACGCATCACTCTCAATTTCCGAATCAGGTTCCATGAGGACCTTGCCAAGTCAGTCGCTGCTGGCTGGGACACCAACGTTGCCAGTCGACCGGTAATCAACATACAGATGCGGCGCCAGCATCGCCCGGCGACATCGTTCAGGGTAAGGCCGATTTATCGAGACCCGGCCAAGCCCGGGCTGAGCTTAGCATCGGCATGCTGCTCATTTGCAGGTCGACAGCCCAAGATATTGATCCCATTCGCGTTTTGCAGGATCGTCGGGAATGCATCCATATTTTACATAGGTCGTGCGCAGAGGCAGGGATTGCTTTGATGAAACGAGGAACAACACCAATGTAAACATCCCACAAACAGCCCCCGCGAGGGCCACATACCAAAGCCTGCCCGGAACCCTCTGAGGACTAGCCACGCTTATACCTGGTGAAACCATGGTTGTCGGAGCTTGGCCGCGGTTGAATTGACATTCATCGTCGGACCGGTCTCGCTGAAAAGCTTCAGAATGGAACTCATGCCAATGATGTCGGCCACAAAGAAAAGCTTCCATGTCGAACTTAACCGGGGCAGCACGAAGATACCTAGATCGTACGTTCAAAATGCGCATCCCATGTCTCAAGTCGTCCAGCAATCAATTATCGGCGGACGCACAGGCGGCATCTTGTCTACGCTCACCCCAAATTTTCTAAAGTGATTTGAATGAAACGATGGTTTGACAGCATCAAACTTGGATATGCTTGATGAACGGGAGCTCAACCGTTCTCGCTTGGACGGGCGGCCGACGATCGAACTGAGTGAGAACGACTCATGCCGGCGACTTCGGCCAATTCTCCACCGTCAGCGCCTCCGCATAGGCCGCTCTGATAAGCGCGACGGCCGGCCCGAGGCGGCTTGCATGGCTGTCGGTGATTCCCGAGCGCGTGGATGCCTGCACCGTGGCGACCTGTCAGCAGCCAGTAGTGCATCTCACGAATAAGCTGGTTCTGCAGGATTGGGATTGACGCCGGACGATCGAGTAGTTTCATCAAACGCAATGCCAAAACCAGGGCGCCCGGACCAATCACATTGCCGAGAAAGAATCACGCTGTCCGGGAATAAAAAGCCGCTTGCCCTGGTCCTCCATGCATGAGCTGCTGATTGACCTTGAAGGGACGCCGCACTGCAAACCCACACATTGCCGAGCACGACGGTATCGGTCGACGCGTTCCAGGACCTCTGGAAGGCGATAGGTCGGCCGCCTGCGGCCGGCTGGCTCACCTGTCTGCCGAAGGTGCTGCCGCGGTCGGGATCGGGAAAGCTGAGGTGCCGCGCATGCGAAATGGGTCGTGAATTCGGCAATGCTTGTGCTCGAGAAGCATCCATCTGGATGCATGTTTGCGGTCCAGTGCGTGATTGACACCGATGCGACGTTTGCCCTCACATTCAACGCAGTTGGCGACCCGGGATGTTTCCTCTGGGTTCGATCGCAACGCAGAACCATTCTCGCCCCATGAGCACTCAAGGCGAGGCGCATGTGACGGTGTACCGATGCTAAGCAGCAATGCGCGAGCCGACCGCTTCGGCGAAGTGGTAATGCCCCATCTCGCCGACGCGCTTTCGCTCGCCCGCTGGCTGACCGGCAATGCCACCGACGCCGAGGATGTCGTGCAGGACGCCTGCATGAAGGCACACGCCAACATCGCAAGCTATGCCGGCGGCAATGCACGTGCCTGGCTGCTCACCATCGTTCGCAACTCGTGTTACACATGGCTGGCGCGCAATCGCCCGCGCAGCATCGTCTCGGTGGGCGACCTCGGTGATCTCGACGAGGTGAGCGCCGCTCACGCAGTCGATCCGACTGAGAGCGAAAGCCCGGAGGCGAGCCTGATTGCCAGGGCAGACGTGGCGGCCCTGGAGGCGGCGATCGCCGCTCTGCCGCAACCCTTTCGAGAAACGCTCGTGCTGCGCGACGTCAATGGCCTAGCCTACCGCGATATCGCAGCCATGCTGGGCGTGCCGATGGGCACGGTGATGTCGCGGCTGGCGCGGGCGCGTGGCCTGCTGATCTCTGACCTTGGGAGGGCGCAATGAGTGCGCACAACGATGGATTGCCCGAGGACGCCGCAGGCATGAACCTGATGCTGCACGCGCTGATAGATGGCGAGCTTGACGCCGCCGCGGCCATGGCTGTCGAGCGGCGCATCGCGGCCGATCCCAAGCTGGCGGCCGAACATGCCCGCATCATGGTCTTGCAAGGGGCTGTGGCCAGGCTTCCGAAGCCCCAGGTGAGCGACGAGTTCAGCGCGCGCATTGCAGCCATGGCAGCATCCGGCAGCGTCGAGGTGCTGCGGCCCAGAGCGCCGATACGGGCGAAGTCCGCTCGAACGTGGTGGTCGGCGCGCAACTTCGGATCATTCGACTGGCGCACCATGGCGGCCTCGATCATGATCAGCGCTGTTCTGGCCAGCGGCGCGACGCAATGGGCGATGCAGCCTAGCGTAGCCGATAGCTTTGCCGCAGGCGTGGCCAGCGGCCACCAACGCAGCCTGCTGGCGACCAGCCCCGTCGATGTAGTCTCGTCGGACCGGCACACCGTAAAGCCATGGCTCGATGCAAGGCTCGGCCTTTCGCCGCCGGCTCCTGATATGGTGAAAGACGGATTTGCGCTCATCGGTGGCAGGGTCGAGGTCATTGGCGGCCGGGCAGTGCCGGCGCTGGTTTATCGCCACCGCGAGCATTTGATCACCCTTGTCGCCGAGCCGCAAAATGCCGGGGCGGTGACCGACCCCGTCGATCTCTCGGAGGGCGGCTTCTCGCTGGTGCAATGGAGCGACGGCGCCTTCTCCTACTGGGCGATTTCCGACATGGAGCGGCCGGAGCTCGACGACTTCGTGGCGCGCTTCCGCGCCGCGGTCGTCCCCGGCTGATAACCGACCGTCGGCACTCCAACCGATATCGAGTGCCGACCTGCGCTAGCCTTGACGTTCCTGCCCGGGTGACAGACCACGGCAGCATGGCGCCGACGTCGAACGCGTCCTCGTGCAGCGTCGGCTCCAGTTCGGGGCGGACGCCGGCCCCTGTTTTCGGGAAATCTCAAAAGAATTTCGCGCCGCCCGGGAATAAAGGGATGTCCTGATGGGTCTTGTTGTTAGCGGGGCCAATTTCCCGGCACGCACCCAAGAAACGAAAAAAGGATCTACCGAAATGACCAAGCTCGCTCTCAGCGTGGCTGCCATGCTGCTTGCCTCAACCGCTGCCTTTGCCGGCAGCGACCATGGCGGCAACAACTCCAATCAGCCGGTCGCTACCGTTGACACCAATGCCACTGCTTCCATTTCCCCTCCCCGCGCCAAGCCGGCGTCGACACCATGGTGACGACCGGGCCGCGCCAGGGGTCGGTTCAGGACATCATCACCAGGCACAACAACGACGGCATCTGGGGCCGCTGAAGGCACCCTTCCGAACATCTTCTCTTACCACTCACGATGGAGAGCCAAACCTTTGGCTCTCCATCATCACCCCATAAGGCTGCAGGAGATCACCTATGTTCATGATGACACGTCGCACGTTGCTTGGAACCACGCTCGCCGCGACCGCCTTCGGTCTGGCCGGCAAGCTGGAATTCACCCGTCCCGCCTTCGCCGAAACGTCGGTCGAGCCGACCGTCGGCTTCTACAAATACAAGGTCGGTGATATCGAGGTCACCGCCATCTATGACGGCATCTGGCGCAAGCCGCACGACCCGGCCTTCATCAAGGATGTTTCCGTCGAGGACACCAAGGCAGCGCTTGCCAAGGCCGGCCTGACGACAGACTTCATGCCCATCCCGCTCACCGTCATCGTCCTCAAGATGAACGGCAGGCTGATCATGATGGATGCCGGATCGGGCGTCGGCCAATGGCAGACCAATGCCACCCATCTGCCGGCCAACATGGCCGCCGCCGGCATCGACTATAAGACGATCGACACCATCATGATCTCGCATTTCCACCCCGACCATGTCTGGGGCCTGATGGAAAAGGGGACCGATGCACCGGTGTTCCCCAATGCCGAGCTGATCGTCAACGCCACGGAATACAATTGGTGGACCGACCCCAGCCGGCTGGCCAAGCTGCCGGAAGGCCGCAAGCCGGCGGGCAAGCGCATCGCCGAAAACTTTCCGAAATGGAAGAACTGGAAGCTGGTCAATGACGGCGCCGAAGTCGCACCCGGCATCCAGATCATCGCTGCGCCCGGCCACACGCCGGGACATTCGGTCTACCTCGCCAACTCCGGCAAGGAACAGCTGATGATCTCGGCCGACACCATGTATGTGCCCGCCCTTCTGGCGCCGCATCCGGAGTGGCAGGGCAGTTACGACCAGGACGGGCCGATGGCGATCACCACGCGGCACAAGCTGATCGATCGCGTGATCGCCGACAACATCCGGATCTCGGGTTCGCATTTCCCGTTCCCCGGCACCGGCGTCTTCGTGAAAGACGGCAATGCCTATGGTTTCACCCCAGTTCAGATTTGAGCGCGAGCTCCCAACCCAAGCGAGAAAGATGATGAAGCAATCCTATCTGGGCAAGCACGCCCTGTTTGGCCTGCTCGGCGCCATTGCCGTGCTGACCGTCGTTCCCGTGGCCACTATCATGCCGGCCTATGCGGTCGACGACCTCGAAGGCACCGATGCACCCGACCTCACCGCCGTCCAGGCCAAGATCGCCGTCAAGGACTACAAGGGCGCGCTGGCCGATCTGCGTGATCTCGCGCAGGACAACCAGCAGGCCGACGTCTACAACCTGCTCGGCTTCACGCTGCGCAAGACGGGCGATTTCACCACGGCGCTGACCTACTACAACAAGGCGCTCGAGCTGAAGCCCGACCACAAGGCCGCCCGCGAATATCTGGGCGAACTCTATGTAGAGACCGGCGACATGGCCAAGGCCAACGAGCAGTTGGCGTCGCTGCAGAAGCTGTGTCCCGCCGGCTGTGAAGAACTCGAAGACCTCCACAAGGCCATCGACACCAAGGTGACAAAGTAAACCAGGCAGGTGCTGCAAGGCGCCTGCCCCTTTCCCATTGCCTGGAGCCCATCGTGACAACGACACAAACCGCCTGGAAACCACATCTCACCGACTTGACCCTGCTGACGGGTCGCCTGCTGCTCTCATTGCTCTTCGTGCATGAAGGCCTGGAGCTGGCGACGCATTTCGCCGGTGCAGCCAAGGCGATGACGGCGCTCGGCGTCAGCCTGCCGCTTTTAATAGCCACCATAGCGCTGCAGCTGGGAGCTGGCTTTTCGGTCGGCCTTGGTCTGCAGACGCGTCTGGGCGCGGTGGCGCTCGGACTGTTCTGTTTGGCAACGGCAGCTTTGTTCCACACCAATTTCGCCAACCAGAACGAATTGCTGCATCTCGAAAAGGATCTCGCCATAGCGGGCGGCATGTTCGTCCTGGCCGTAGCCGGCGCCGGGGCGATATCTCTCGATAGGGTGCTGAACGGCCTCGTGAAGCGCCGGCAACAGGACAGAGAGACGGTTGCGGCGCTCATAGCGGCCGGTAGGCCTCTCTCGGTGGGCGAAATCAAGCTTCCATTCTAAACCGGCCAACACGCCGGGCATCATACAACCCGCCCGCCCGGTCGGCGCCCGCAAACTGCCTCGGGGGGTGACGCAAGCCGTTCCTGGCGTGTCCTCCATTTTACGTCCGCTTATCGGCGCGGATAGTAATGCCCAGGAAGGACCTGCGACGATTCCGATCAGCAAGCCTCTTAATCGTTGTTGCAGTCGGCGATCTGCAGAGGTTCAAGGCATCCGTTGTTTGAATTACGTGCTCCCGCGCCGCGGATCATTCGCGGTTCTGGTATGCCAGAAGGCCAAGCATCGCGAGCGTCACTTTTCCGAGATTTGCATGGCTGTCAGAAAACGACACGTACCAACCCGCTCAAGATGATCCATATGCGCCGCGATGATAGATCAACGCTGGGCCAGGCTCTCCGCTCACCACATGTCGGACGGTGCCGAGGATCAGCGCATGGCTGTGACGAATGATGGTGTCCTCGACCGTGCAGTCTACCGCGGCAAGCGCACCTTCGAGTGCCAGTGCGCCGCTTGCAAGGGTGGACCAGCGCGCACCCTCGTAGCGCGCCTGCCCCTTGAGGCCGCCTCGGCCGGCAAAACGGTCGGCAATCGCGATCTGGTCGGCGCGTAGCACATTCACGCAGAAGTGCCCATGCCGGCTGATGGCTGCCCATGTCGACGAGCTCAGGTTGATGCTGACGACCATCACCTCCGGTTCGACCGACAAGGAATGGGCGGTGGTAATTGTTGCGCCCGTCCGCTCGTCGCCGATGCCTGCGGTGACCACGGACACGGCTCCGGCCAGGTGTCGCATCGCAAATTTCAGGGGGATCCGGGTTTCATCCGGCAGAATGCGTTCGGTTAGTGTCATCTGGATAGCCTCATCGTGTTTGCATCTTCACGACGCCCTGCGACGCAACGCCGTCTGGTAACCCAACCATTGGTGAATTTCAGTGGCGATGCTCTCGGCATGGGCGGTGACTTCAGGGATGCCCATCAGCTCGCCGACGCTGCCGCGCGCCAGGGGTCCGCTGATGAAAATATTGTCGGCCGGGTGACCTGACGCATCGACCGCGCGGCCGTGGCTGTCGGTGTCGAGACCAAGGCCGGTTGGGTCAAGACGGACCAGGCCCAGATGTCCAAGGGCGGCAATCGCCGTGTTGGTGCGAAGAATGTCGGCATGCGCCGGCCCGGTCGTCACGATCACGCTGTCGAACGTCTCGACGATGAGGTCGTGTCGGCGCCTTGACCGCTGCGTGACGCGGATATGCCCGTCGGCCTCATCGGCCTCGACAATCGATGCGGCGCGATAAGCGAGCGTCCCCTCGGCAAGGCGGCGATCCAGCACGACTGCTACCTGTGGCGCGATGCGGAAACGATGTACATCCCAGAGCGCGCGAAGATGGCGCACCACGCGGCGCTGCTCGGCGAGCGGCAAGGCCTGCCAGATCAACTGCCCCTGACGCCGGACAGCGTCGAGGACCGGATACCAGTCTCCGCCCTGTCGCCTCGCTGCCGCGATCGTGGCCCGGATGTGCCCGAGCAGCACCGTGGCGCTGCATAAAGGCAGGCTGGTGAAGTCGCCTATCGGGTCGCCCTGCGTCGCGGCCTGCACATGCGAGCGGTAGCCATGGCGCGACAGTGCCGTGATACGGCCGCGATGACCTCTACGGTCGAGGGTTGCAATGACGTCGGCCGAGGTCAGACCGGTGCCAACAATGAGAACACGGTCGTCGCGGCCGATCGCCTGCAGCCGTTCGAGATCGTAGGGATTGGCCACCAATCCGGCGACTGAGACCACGCTGCGCAGCGGCGCCGGGAGGGCCGGCAATGGATGCGTCGCCGCGATCACCACAGCATCGGCGGAAAGCGTTGCGCCATCGGACAGGACGAGCCGGTAGCCCTCGCCACTGCGCTCGACCCAAGCAACTTCGGCCCTGACATGGCGGATCGCCTTGCTTTGCAGGAAGGGCTGCAAGTGGGATTCGACATAGCGGCCGAAGACCCGACGCTGCGGGTAGATCGCGCCGCTGGCGGCGATGGCCTGCGTATCGTCCAGAATGGCGCCGGTCTGCTCCAGCCAGTCGGAAAAATGGCCCTCCTCACCTGAGATCAGCGTCATCCTGGACGCCCGCACGTTGATGCGGTGCGAGGGATCGGCCGTCGAATAGGCCAGACCATAGCCGAGCGCCTCGCGCGGTTCGACGACCCCTATATCGGCTGCATCGGCGGGCAGCAGCCGCGCCAGGTGAAACGCGGTTGCGGCGCCGGAAAAGCCGCCGCCAATGATGGCGACCGTCAGTTTCCCAGCCCTGCGGGAAGCGCTCAAGACTGGCTCGCGCGCAGCGCCGATGGTCGATGATCTCCGGCCACCGTTTCGCCGAACGGTCCCATGTTCACCGTCGTCGGCCGGGTCGAGATTTCGTGATCGAGCGGCAGCAGCGGCAGCACCAGTTCGCCGAAGCGATAGGCTTCCTCCAGATGCGGATAGCCGGACAGGATGAAGGTATCGATGCCAATCCTTCGGTATTCGTCGATCCGTTCCGCCACGGTCGCCGCATCACCGACCAAGGCGGTGCCGGCGCCGCCGCGCACAAGGCCAACGCCGGCCCAAAGGTTCGGGCTGATTTCGAGCTTGTCGCGGCTGCCGCCATGCAACCGGCTCATGCGCGACTGACCGACGGAGTCCATGCGGGCAAAAACCTTTTGCGCCTCGGCGATCGTCTTGTCGTCGAGGCGGCTGATCAGCCGGTCGGCATCGGCCCAGGCCTCGTCATTGGTCTCGCGAACGATGACATGCAATCGGATGCCGAAGCTCACTTCGCGGCCGGCCTTTTCGGCAAGGCCGCGCACATGCTCGACCTTGGCGGCGACGTCCGCCGGCGGCTCGCCCCAGGTGAGGTATTTGTCGATCTGCTCGGCGGCGACCGCATTGGCCGCGTCCGACGAGCCGCCGAAATAGAGCGGCGGGTGCGGCGTCTGCACCGGCGGGAACAGCAACCTGCCATCTTCGATGTGGAAATGCTTGCCTTCGAAGGCTACGGTTTCGCCGCTGAGCACGGCCTTGTAGATGTCGAGGAATTCCCGCGTCACCTCATAGCGCTCGTCAT
Organism: Mesorhizobium sp. C089B; assembly: GCF_030323125.1. Lineage (NCBI taxonomy): Bacteria > Pseudomonadati > Pseudomonadota > Alphaproteobacteria > Hyphomicrobiales > Phyllobacteriaceae > Mesorhizobium > Mesorhizobium sp. C089B. Next base: position 6,148,819 of record NZ_CP100469.1, on the reverse strand, counting down.
GGCTGAGGAATATGCCATCGCCCTTGTTCTCGACCGGATCGCCGCCCGTGACCACGTTGATCAGCAAGCGCCCGCCCGAAATGCGGTCGAGCGTCGAGGTCATGCGCGCGGCGAGCGTCGGCGACTGCAGCCCTGGACGGACCGCAACGAGAAAGCGAAGTCGTTGCGTCAGCGGCGCCAACGCCGACGCCACCACCCAGCTGTCTTCGCAACTGCGCCCGGTCGGCAGCAGCGCGCCATAATAGCCGATGGCGTCGGCCGCCTTGGCGACCTGAGTGAGATAGGGCAGGTCGACCGCCCTGCCGCCCTCGGAGGTGCCGAGATAGCGGCTGTCGCCATGGGTGGGCAAGAACCACAGGACCTTGATCCTGTCGGGGGTGGCAGTGCTCATGAATAGTCCTTTGTGACTTTACGGCGTTCCCGCTCAGCTCCAGGCGTGGAGGGGCGGGTTGACCTCGTTCAGGTAATAGTTGCCGAGGATCGCGTATTTCCAGCGGACGGGATCGTGCAGGGTGTGGGTGCGCGCATTGCGCCAGTGGCGGTCGAGATTGTGCTCGGCCAGCGTGGATCGCGTGCCGGCGAGTTCGAACAGTTTGTTGGTGGCGGTGATGGCGATCTCGGTGGTGAGGATCTTGGATTCGGCGACCGTGATCTGCGCCTCCGCGACCGTCTTCTCGTTAGGATCGGCCACGGCGCGGTCGACCGCAAGGCCGGCCTTTTCCAGAATAGCCTCGGCCGCATTGGCGCGCAGGCGAAGGTCGCCGATCGCCTGGATCGTATAGGGATCCTGCCAGGCATTATCGACGCCGCTGTCGATCCACGCGCGCGACCTGGTGCGCACGAAGCTGACCGTCTCGTCGATCGCCGCCTTGGCGATGCCGAGATCGACCGCCGCCTGGATGATCTGGAAGATGGGTCCGTCGGCTGTCGGTTTGTCGTACCCCTTGTAGCCGGGGACGAGATGCGTCTTCGCCACCTTCACATTGTCGAGCAGGACCGTGCCGGAGAGCGTCGTCTTCTGGCCGAAGCTCGACCAGTCATCGATGACGGTCAGTCCGGGCGCGCCGCGATCGGCGATGGCATACCAGGCGCGCCCCTCGTCATCGAGCGCCACAATCGGCACCAGATGGGCGAGCAGGGCGCCGCTTGAATAGAATTTCTGGCCGTTGACCACGACATGGTCACCGGCATCGACGAACTTGGTCTCGAAGTCGGCGGCACGCTTGGAGCCGAACTCGGAAAACGCGTTGCCAAAGCGCGTGCCGGACAGTGCCTCGGCGAAGAGCAGCTTTTTCTGCGCCTCGTCCGAAACCGTGCGGATGGCGGCGACCACGCCGAGATGGTTTTGCGGAATCTGGCCAAGCGAGGGATCAGCCGCCGAGATGATGGTGATCACCTTCGACAGCGTCACATAGGAAACCTCCGGCCCGCCATAGGCCTTCGGCACATTGATCGACCACAAGCCGCTCTGCGAAAATGCATCCAGCTCTTCCTTCGGCCAGATGCGCTCGCGATCCCGCTTCGAGGCTTCCCTGGTGAATTCAATGGCAAGTTTTTCGGCGATGGCGATCGCCTCGGCATCGGTCTTGATGATATGCGCCTTGGCCGAGGGGCGCTCGACCGGAGGCACGGCGACGCGCGCGTCGGACGGCTGCTTGGATTGGATGGTCATGCTGCTGTCTCCTGGGGAAAGTGTTGCAATGGGAGCGGCGCGCCGCCGAGATAATAGGTCTTGATGTCGTCGCGCTGGCGCAGGTCGGCAGCCGACCCTTCCAGCACGCTTTTTCCGTTTTCGAGCACGGTGGCACGATCAGCATATTTCAGCGCCACCGCCGAATTCTGCTCGGCGACAAGGATCGAAAGATCTTCGTCCCGATTGAGCCGCTTCAAGGCGCTGAAGATCTCGTCGACGATCAGCGGCGCGAGCCCCATCGAGGGCTCGTCGAGCACGAAGAGTTTCGGCCGCGACATCAGTCCGCGACCGATCGCCGTCATCTGCTGCTCGCCGCCGGAGGTGAGGCCGGACCGCGTGCGCCGTTTCTCGAGAAGCCTCGGAAACAGCGCGTAGACACGCTCAAGGTCGGCCTTCACGCCAACGCGCGAGGATGAACGCCCGAGCGCCCCGGTCAGAAGGTTCTCCTCGACCGTCAGCGAGCGGAAACAGTGCCGGCCCTCGAGAACCTGGACCAGGCCCTTGCGGACAAGGTGCGAGGGGCTTGCCCTTGAAACATCCTCGCCATCGAAAATGATCCGGCCGGCGGTAACGGCGCCGCGCTCTGCCGGCAGAAGATTGGATGCGGCTCGCAACAACGTCGTCTTGCCGGCGCCATTTGAGCCGAGCAGCGCAACGATCTCGCCCTTGCCGACCGAGAGGTCAACGCCATGCAAAGCGGCGATGGCGCCATTGTAGACGGCCTCGACGCGGCTGACCGACAGGATCGGATTTTCCGGGCTGGACATCGATAACTCCGCTGCGAAGATGGATGGCACGGCCGGCCCGCGGGCCGGCCGTGAGCTCTTCAAACTCAGTTGCTGACCACCGCATCGGCGTCTTCGGCCGTGCGGATCTTGAGGCCCTTTTCCTTGGCATAGGCCTCGGACGACTTCTCGATGATCGGGCGCAGCAGCTTCCAGTCCGGCGCGATCCAGTCGGACACGACGTTCCACTTCTTGCCGTCCCACTGCTGGAAGGTCACGTAGCCATCACCTTCGTGATTGTCCCAGGAGACGTTGATCGAGTGGAACAGGTCCTTGGCACCGAGCGCCTCGACGCGCGCCGGGTCGAGCTTGAGGTGTTCGAAGCCCCAGCGGACCTCATCGCCGGTCAGCGTGCGATTGCCGAATTTGGCCTGCGCGATGCGGATGGCTTCGACATTGAGGATGCCGTTGACGATGCCGAGATTGTGGTAGACCGAGCCGATGCGGCTCTTGTCCTCGAGATTGCCCTTGCCGGCGTCGTAGACCGTCTTGACGATCTCCTTGACGACCGGGTAGTCGGCGCCAGACGCCTGGGTGGTGATGGCGGTGTAGCCCGTGGCGGCGTCGCCGGCGGGGATGACGTCCTCTTCAGAGTTGGACCAGACATTGCCGACGATGTGATCGGCCGGGAAGCCGGTCTTCTGCGCGGTCTTCAGCGCAACCGGGTTCATCACGCCCCAGCCGCGCAGCACGACATAGTCGGGACGATCGCGACGGATCGTCAGCCACTGTGCCTGCTGCTCGTTGCCGGGGTGCGGGACCTCGATCTGCGACAGTTCGAAACCGTATTTCTGCGACAGCAGCTCATATATCGGGATCGTCTCCTTGCCGTAGGGCGAGCCGTGATAGAGCACGACGATCTTCTTGCCCTTGAGCTTGTCGAGGCCGCCTTCCTTGGAGGCGATGTAGTTCACGATGCCCGATGTTTCGCTGTAGGGGTTGAGCAGCAGCGGGAAGACGTAAGGGAATACCCGGCCGTCGGTGGTGTCGGTGCGGCCGTGATTGATGGTGATAAGCGGCACCTTGTCGTCGGTGATGCGGTCGATCATGGCGTAGGCGATGCCGACCGAGAGCGGGTTCCAGGCGGCGATGCCGGGATTGCTCTTCAACCGTTCGTAGACCTCGACGCCCTTCTCGACCTCATACTGGGTTTCGCCCTCGCTCCAGGTCAGCTTGACGCCATTGACGCCGCCGTCGCGGATGTTGATCAGGTTGAGATAGTCGATGAAGCCGCCGAAGAAGCCGGTGCCGCCCGCGGCATAGGGGCCGACGCGGTAGCTCTGCAGCGGGAAATATTGTTCGTCGGCATGGACGGCTGTCGCGCCGAGCACGAAAGCGGTGGCGATCGCCGCTTTCTTGAGGTGACTGAAGAAGGTCATGAGTTGCGTCTCCTGAGGTTTTGGGTCCGTGAGAGAATGTCGAGCGGCGCTCAGCTGGACCTTGAGCCGATCCGTCGTTTCAGGCGGTCGACGAGGGCCGACAGCCCGTTCGGTTCCGCGATGAGGAATATGATGATGAGGGCGCCAAGCACGATGCGCTGGCTCATATCGAGCACACCAGAATCGAACAGGCCGCCGAACACGAAGGCGCCGAGCCGAGACAGAACGAGCGGGAAGACGACGATGAATGCGGCGCCCAGAAACGCACCGCGTATCGAAGCCAGCCCGCCGATGATGATGATGAACAGGATCTGAAACGAGCGGTCGAGATTGAAGCCGGCCGGCTCGACCGTGCGCAGATAGGTGAAGGCCCACAGCACGCCGGCGACGCCGATGATGAAGGATGAGATGGCGAAGGCCAGCAGCTTGGTCCGCAGCACCGGCACGCCAATGACGCGCGCGGCGGTTTCATTGTCGCGCACGGCAATGAAGTTGCGGCCGGTCGCGCTGTTGACCAGCCGCCAAACCAGCGCCGTCAGCACGATGACGGTGGTGACGGAAAGTAAATAGCGTCCGGCGGCACCGTCGAGCGAAAACCCGGCGACGGCAAGGTGCGGCGCGGAAATCACCCCGGACGGATTGTCGTTGGAGAACCAGCCGAACTTGGTCAGCGCCCACTGCACGAAGAACTGAGCGGCGAGCGTCGAGACGGCGAGATAGAAGCCCCGCAGGCGCAGGCTCGGCAACCCGAAGATGACGCCGATGCCGGCGGCCGAAATCCCGGCCAGGATCATGGTCGCAGCCAGCGGCAGTCCTTCGACTCGCAGGTTGAAATTGTATGCGGCGAAGGCGCCTACCGCCATGAAAGCGGAGGAGCCAAGCGAAAGCTGGCCGCAATAGCCGGTCAAGAGGTTGAGGCCGACTGCCGCCAGGCTGAGCGCAAGGAACGGCAGCAGGATCGCCTCGACCAGATAGCTCGACGCAAAGGCCGGGACCAGGCCGTAGACGACGACGATCGCCACGGCCGGCAAAGCTAATTTCCGGGCGAACCTCAGCCAGTCGATTGGAGCCCTTGCGGCATCGAGCGCTTGCACGGCCATCGGTCAGACCCTTTCGACGATTTTCTGGCCAAACAGGCCGGAGGGGCGCACCAGTAGGACAACCAGCGCCAGCGCATAGGCGAACCAGCCTTCGATGCCGCCGCCGACGAAGGGTCCGAGATAGACCTCAGCGAGCTTTTCGCTGGCGCCGATGATGAGGCCGCCGACGATGGCGCCAAGGATGGAATCGAAGCCGCCAAGCACCAGCACCGGCAGCGCCTTCAACACGATCAGCGATAGCGAGAACTGGACGCCGAGGCGTGCGCCCCACAGCAGTCCCGCGACCAGCGCCACGAAGCCTGCAGCCGTCCACACCGTTCCCCAGATCCGCGGCAGCCGCAGCCCGACGGCAAGTGCCGCGAACTGATCGTCGGCGACGGCGCGAAAAGCCAGCCCGATCCGCGTCCAGTAGAAGAATGCGCTCAAGCCGGCCACCATCGCCGCGGCAATGCCGGCCGCGAGCAGATCGAAGGACGAGATGAGGATGCCGCCGACCTCGAAAGGCGTGTCGTCGATGCCGAGATCGAGCCCGTGCACCTGCGTTCCCCAGATCAGCTGGGCTGCACCCTCGATGATGTAGGACAGGCCAAGCGTGGCCATGAACAGCGTCATCGGCGAGCGGTTGACCAGCGGCCTGAGCACGGTTCGCTCGATGGTGAAACCGAGCGCGACCATGACCGCAAAGGTGATCAGCAGCGCAAGCGCAAACGGGATGCCGCGTTCGACCAGGCTGACAAAGGTGAGTGCCGCAAACAGCACCATCGACCCTTGCGCGAAGTTCAGCACACCCGACGTCTTGTAGATCAGCACGAAGCCGATGGCGACGAGCGAATACATGACTCCCGACAACAGGCCGCCGACCAGCACTTCGACAACGAAGAGAAAATCATAGTAGCTCATCAGATGCCCTCGCCATCCTCGCCCTCGGCGGCGCCGAGATAGGCCCGGATCACGTCCGGATCGGCGCGCACTTCGGCCGGCGTGCCGTCGGCGATCTTGCGGCCGTAATCGAGCACGGCGACGCGGTCGGACAGGCCCATGACGACCCCGATGTCGTGCTCGATCAGGATGATGGTGACGCCATGCCGGTCGCGCGCGGCGCGCACGAACGCGGCCATCTCGGCTTTCTCGGTCGCCGTCATGCCGGCCATCGGTTCGTCGAGCAGCAGGATCTTCGGCTCGGCAACCAGCGCTCGCGCCAGTTCGACCCGCTTCTGCAAGCCGTAGGGCAGCGTCGCGACCAGCTGATCGGCGACCGTTTCCAGATGCAGGAAGGCGATTGTCTGGTTGACCTTTTCGGCTATGCCCGCATCTTCGCGCCGGGCGCGTGGCAGACCCGCAATATGTTCGACGAAGCTGGCGCGCCTGGTGTGGACGCGGCCGGACGCGATGTTGTCGCGCACCGAAAGCCCGGGAAAGAGCGCCAGGTTCTGGAAGGTGCGCGCGACGCCCAGACGTGCCAGACGGCTCGCCGGCACACGGGAGAATGACTGGCCGGCGATCGCGATCTTGCCGTGGTCGGCGTGATAGAGGCCGCTGATGATGTTGATCAGCGAGGATTTGCCTGCGCCGTTGGGGCCGATCACGGCGCGGATTTCGCCGCTCTTGACCTCGAGGTCGACATCGCTCAGCGCCGTGACACCGCCAAAGGAAATGCCTACCCTGCTCAGGGCCAGGATTGCATCGAACTTTGCCGACAAGCGCGCCGGGCGCGCCTCCTCGACGGAAGCAGCGACAGCAGGAATGCCGGAAATTTCGGGCGCACGCTCGTATGCGGCTGCTCCCAGCGAAGCACCAATCATGACACGTTCCTGATTTTTGAAGGAGTGCGCGGTCCGAAGGCCGCGCCCTGACCTATTCGGCGGCGACAAGCTCCCTGTCGCGCGCCGCTTCCAATTCGCGCACCAGCGGGATGATGCGCTTGCCGAAGAACTCGACCTCTTCCTGGAAATGCAGGAAGCCGAGCAGGATCAGGTCGGCGCCGGCGTCCTTCAGCTTGAGGATGCGTTCGGCGATCTGTTCCGGCGTGCCAATCAGATTGCTGCGGAAGCCGTCATTGTATTGCACCAGATCCTCAAGGGACGATTTCGCCCAGTTGCCCTCGCCTTCCGGCGAGGCCTTGCCGGCGTTCTTGACCTGATCGGCGAAGCCCTGCACCGCTTCGGGATTGGCCTTGGCGACGATCTCGTCCAGCACCGCGCGCGCTTCTGCCTCGGTTTCGCGAGCAATGGCAAAGGCGTTGACGCCGATCTTCACCCTGTGGCCATTGGCCTTCGCCTTGGCCTGGATGTCGTCGACCTGCTTCCTGATCTCCTCGGGCGTGTTGCCGTTGGTGAAATACCAGTCGGACACCCGCGAAGCCATGTCACGCGCGGCGCGCGACGAGCCGCCCTGGAAGATCTCGGGCTGCGGATCGATCGGCTTAGGCTTCATCGAGTAGTTGGTGAAGCGATAGAAATCGCCCTTCAGCGTGAAATTGTCCTCGGTCCAGATGCCACGCAACGCGCGGATAAATTCCTCCGAACGGCGATAACGCTCGTCATGGTCGAGCCAAAGTTCGCCGATGGCGGCGAACTCGCCGCGGAACCAGCCGCTGACGACGTTGACGGCCACGCGGCCATTGGTCAGGTGGTTGATGGTGGCGATCTGCTTGGCGGCCAGCGCCGGGTTCCATGGACCGGGCAAGACGGCCGCAATCACTTTCAGCGTCGTGGTCGCGGCCAGCAGTGCGTGGCTGAACGACACGGATTCATGCTGGTTGTCGGCGCCGTAGCCGGCGGTGAAGCGGATCTGGCTCAGTGCGTAGTCGAAGCCGTTGGCCTCTGCGATCTGGGCGAGCTTGCGGTTGTAGTCGATGTCCCAACCGGTCCGCTGCTCGATGTTGGAGATGACCAGGCCGCCGGAGACGTTCGGAACCCAGTAGGCGAATTTCAGGCCGTCGGAATGAGACGTCATGTCGTTGTTCCCTTTTTGGTTGGCTCAGCCGACGCGCGCTGCGGCGGCCGTTGCACGATTGGAATTGAGCAGTGAAACCGCTTCGGATGCGGCCCGTGAAATGCGTTCGCGTATCGCCTCGCCGACGATTTCGGCGCCGATGAAATCGTCGGGCGCGCCATAGACGCCGGTCGGTACGGTGACGGCGCCGAAAAAGCCGAATAATGGCCGCAACTGATGTTCGAGAACCAGGCCATGGTATGGACTTCCGCCTGTCGCCGCGAGAAGCACGGTCCTGCCGGCGAGCGCGCGATAGTCGACGAGGTCGAACAGGTGCTTGAGGGCGCCGGTGTAGGAAGCCCGATAGACAGGCGTTCCGACCACGAGCAGATCGGCCTTCTCGACACGCTGGATAATCGCTTCGCCGGACGCGCCGAGGGCGCCACGGGACAGTCCGACAAAAAGCGAAGGCGCCGCCTCGGTGATTTCGATCAGGCCCGTGTCTGCCGGGACGCGCAGCGCCACGTCCTTGACCAGCGCGTTCACCACCGCGGTTGTGCGTGATGGCGTGCTTACGCCGCCGGATATTCCGAGAACCGATAGCCTTGCCAACTCATCAATCTCCCAGACCCTGCATGCGCATCGGTCATTTCCAAACCGGGGCAGACGATATTCGACAAAATCTATAGAGATAAGGAACGACGTTTCGATTTTTCGCCTTTGGCGAGAAAAATCCGGTTCTGCTAATGTGCGGTAGCAACGTCCATCTGGCGATGGCCGGGAAGGATCAAAACGGCTCGCAGTCATCTATCGACATTTTTGAAAGCGCCGATGCCTTTGGGCAATAAGGTTCGTTGCCATGATGCCTGGCGTCGCCGTCGCGCAATACTACGAAGTGGATTCCCTTGCCGGCGACATCACCAGTTTCTGGGTGCCCAATCGGGATTGTCTCTTTCCATGGTGCGCGACATTGGCTTTAGGATTAGCCGCAGCGACAGTTGGGACACACGCATCCTTGTGGACGCCTCGAGTGCGACAACGTCCAGCAGCGCTGGACGGCTGGACGGCGCCAGTTGCTCGCGATCGACACGGGCAAGCTCTATGGCGGGCGTGGGGATTTCCTGCCGGTGGCCGAGGCGATAGCCCAGCAGATCGTCCATCTCGGTAAGTCGACGAGATCGTCACCGCCTATCACCCACGGCGTCAATGACGGCCCAGGGATCTGGTGGGCTTTTCTGCTGGGTCAGGTGTTGAATGTGGGCCGATCGTACGGTCCGCGATCAATCCGCCGCAGCTCGGCGGCCTTGACCACCCGTTGCAGCCCGCCGACGTCACGAAATGACGGACGGGCACCAGGAAGTCCCACGGGTTGCCTCTTCACGCCAGCACGCCTGTGCCACCGTCGCTGCCTAAGAGGCGGCGACGGTGGCCGCTTGAAGCAGAACCCGCGCGCCGGTAACCGCGTGGGCAGGCTCCACATATTCCGCCTCGTTGTGGCTCAGCCCGTCACGGCACGGCACAAAGATCATCACGGCAGGCGCCACCCGGGCGAGGAACAGCGCGTCATGGAATGCACCCGAGATCATCTGTTTGTGCGGCAGCTTTAGGCTATTGGCGGCCTCCTCGACGGTTTTGACCATATCGGGAGAGAATGCCGCCCCCGGCATGTCGAACGACCGACTGATCGTTACCGTGCAATGCTGAGCTTCTGCCTCCGCCGCGCACACCTGGCGCAGTTCTGCTTCGATGGCATCGAGCCGCTCTACCCGCGGATGCCTGATATCGACGGCGAAGACCACAGACTGCGGTATGGCGTTGATCGATCCCGGCTGGGCGGTCACCCGGCCCACCGTCAGCCTTGCCCTGCTGTCGAACGGCATGATCGTCGTCTGGAGCCTGTGAATCGCGGCAACAGCCGCGACCATCGGATCCCTACGGTAGGCGAGGCCGGTTGTACCGGCGTGACCGGCGGCGCCCTCAAAGCAGACCTCCAGCCAGCGCGTACCTTGCACGGCTGTGACGATACCGATCGGCAACCGCTCCTTTTCCAGCGATGGTCCCTGTTCGATATGCAGCTCGATGTAGCCGGATATCGGCATGCCGAGGGGGCGAAGGGTTGCCTCTGGCAAGGCGGAGATCGTTGCCCCGAGCTCCTCTGCGAGGGACGCACCGTCGCTACCGACTATGGACCGCCATGCGCAAATGTCGGCTCCGGTGAAGGCCATGGAGCCCATGACACCCGGCGTAAACCGGCTGCCCTCTTCATTGGCCCAGGCGACGACCTCGATCGGCATCCGAGTCTCGGCCCTCGCGTCCTCCAGCGCTTCGAGCGCCTCGAAGGCGGAAAGCGTGCCCAGCGCTCCATCGAAGCGCCCGCCGGTCGGCTGGCTGTCGAGGTGGCTGCCGATCAGCAGCGGCGGCAGGGTGGCATCCGTGCCCTCGCGGCGGATGAAAAGGTTTGCCATGGCGTCCTGGAAAACCGCGAAGCCGCGCGCGAGCGCCAATTCCGCCAACAGGCGCCGGGCGCCGCGATCCTCGATGCTGAACGCCTGTCGGTTTACGCCACCGGCTGGCGTCGCGCCGATCCGGGCGAAGGCATCGAGCCGGCCCAGCAGCCGCTCGCCGTCGATCTCCGGCACTGAAGTCACCGCTTGAGGCCGCGGATGAAGGCCTTTACCCGTTGCGGATCGACCTGATTCCACCACACTCCATCATGTTTCAGCGAGCTGGCGACAATGACGCCGTCGACGATGTCCAAGATATCGTTGGCGTTGTCGGGTGTCACCCCGCTGCCGACAAGCGTCGGCAGTCCGGCGGCGTCCTTGATCATCCTGATGTAGCTGAGGTCGGCGGCGTGGCCAGTGCGCTGGCCGGTGGCGATCACCGCGTCGGCATCGAAGAACACGAGGTCCTTGACCTGCTCCTCGATCGGCCGGTCGCCGACGATCGCATGGGCGCCATGCTTGACATGCGCGTCGGCGAAGATGCGGATGCCGTTGGCCCGAAGTTTAGCGCGGAAACGCATGGCGCGCGCCGCTTCGCCTTCGATAAGGCCCTCATTGGCGACATAGGCGTTGGCCCATTGGTTGACGCGCACGAAGGCTGCACCGGAGGCACTGGCGATCGACAGCGCGGGAATGGAGGCATTGGCAAGCACATTGATGCCGATCGGCCGGCCGAGTTCGCGGCGGATGCGGTCGGAGACGACGGACATATAGGCTGAAGTCTCCGGCCCAATGTCATCCGGCTTAGCAAAAGGCACGTCGCCGTGGTTTTCGACGATCACGCCGTCGCAACCGCCATGCAGATAGGCTTTCGCATCGTCGAGGCCGCGTTGATATATGGCCTCGACCGCCTCGCCATCGTAGCGCGGCGCACCCGGCAAGGGTGCAAGGTGAACAACGCCGATCACCACCTTGCTCCTGCCGAAGATCGACTGCAGCACATCATCCGCGACCTGGCCAATGGGTTTGGAGTTAGGGGAATTTGTCATGCGGTTTTCGCTTCCGTCGTTTCCATAAGCACTTTCATTTCCCGTCTGTCGGGGCAGGAACCGAGGGTGCCGGCGCGCCCGACCGAGATGGCTGCGGCGCGGACCGCAATCCGCGCTGCCGCGGGGAGCTCCATGCCGGCCGCAAGGCAACCAGCGAGGCAACCGCAAAAGACGTCGCCCGCGCCGCTGGTGTCTAGCACGGCCACCCTGGGCGCCGCGATCCGGTCGATCCGTCCTTCGCCATCGGCGACAAGGCAGCCGAGTGCGCCAAGCGTCACGATGGCAGCGCCGGCGCCCTGACGGATCAAGTCGCGGGCCGCCATGGCAGGGTCGCCAGCCCCGGTCAGTTGCGCCGCTTCGCCCGCGTTGGCGATGACGACGCTGACGTCGCTCAAGCCCGGTGTGTGGTCGGCCGCAAGCGGGCTCGGATTGAAGATCGTCATCGCTCCCGCGCCGCGCGCCACCTTCAGGCAAGTGGCCGTCATATCCGGAGCCAGATTGCCCTGAAATACCACGATATCGCCGCGTTCGATCGCTCGGGTAAAACCGCTGTCGGCCATAGGATTGTACGCGGCGGCGCAACTGGCTCCGGTGACGATCAGGTTCTCGCCCCGCGCATCGACCATGATCGTTGACCGATCGCTGGGCAGTGGCAGCACCGCCAGATGGCTGGCATCGAGATCGCGGCTCAACTGCTCTGCGATCCAGGCTCCGGCGGGATCGTTGCCGATCGCGGCACGGAAGCGAACATCGGCTCCGGTGCGCGCCGCGGCCACCGCCTGGTTCGCACCCTTGCCGCCAAGTCCTTCAGCATGTTCCGATGCGTTCAGCGTCTCGCCTGCCGCCGGAAACCGGTCCAACCGAAAGGTTGTATCGACGCAAACATTGCCGACGACATGGACGCGCATGGCTAATCCCTGGCCGTTGCCCAGCCTAGCATCTGTTCGAACAACGTCTTGTAGCCATTCCAGGCGATGAAGCCCGGCGGCAGCCAGTGCGGGCCGACATCCGACGTCCAGGCGACGGTGCGGCCCTGGCCATATTTGCCGGTCACCAGCAGCGGCAGCGAACGGTAGTCGGAAGAGACGGTGGCGAGAACTTCCGCGCCGTCCTTGACCGTGACCTCGTTGAAGCCAAGCAGGATTGGCCAATCCTTGCCGAGGCCCTTGAGGATCGGATGGGTCTGCGGGCCAACGACGACCGGCGCATAGCCTTCTGGAACCTCGACACGGTCGTCCACCGGCAGGCAGATGACCGGCAAAACGTCCTCAACCGGCGTCTTGTGATAGCGCGCGCCGCCATTGATGCCCTGAAAGCTGTAATAGCCGCCGAACATCAACAGGCCGCCGCCATTGCCGACATAGTCGCGCAACAGGCGCAGCCGGTTCGGCGTCGGTTTGGAGTGGATCCAGGTATCGGGGTGAAGCAGCAGCGTGTTGGCCCCAAGATCGGAGAGCACGACCGCGTCATAGGCCGAAAGCGCTTCCATGGTCTGCGGGAAGTTCCGCTGTGCCTCATGCGCCGGCATGAAGGTGACGTCGAACAGGCTGTCCTTCAGCGCGGCCAGCAACTCATCGGCACCGGTGTGATATGTCACGGTGGGAAACTGATCGAAGCCTTTGATGTGGGTCGCGGTCGAGACCCAGGACTCGCCTGCGAGAAGAACCTTCTTCCTGGACATGTAGTCTCCCTATCTTGTTTTGGAGCCGCGGCTCAGAGGCCCTCGGCGAACACAGTCTTTGGATTGTCGATGAGCATCGTGTCGATTGCCGACTGCTCGACACCATGGCGTTTCAGTCTCGGCACGAAATGCTTGAGGATGAAGCCGTAGCCGAAACCGCCGAAGCGGGTCAGCATGATCTTGAGAAAGACGTCCTGCGACAGCAGAATCCTGTCGAGCAGTCCCATATCGATCAGCGAGCGGATCGCCCGCGCATTCTGCTCGTCGGACGGCGACTGCGCATCCTGGTCGGCATAGTAGAAATCCATGCCGATCATGTCGTATTCCAGGAAGGCGCCACGCGCGGCGAGGCTTTGCTGGTAGGCAAGATCGTTGTGGCTGGGGTTCATGTGGCAAAGCACCGTATGCCGGAGATCGGCGCCTTCTGCCTCGACCACGTCAAGCACATCATGCGCCAGCCGCTCCCAGCCGGGCAGATGAATCGTCAGCGGCACGCCGGTCATCTTGGCCGCACGGGCGGAGGCCCGCAGCGACTTGCGCTCCTCGTCGGTAAAATCCTTGCTGACGCCAACCTCACCGATAATGCCGGCAATGATTTCGGGCTGCGCCGACCCGCCGCCTACATCATTGACGAGGAATTCGGTGACGTCGTCAATGTCCATCGCTTTCAGCCAGACGGGATGGGTGTGCTGCAGGTAGAAGCCCGTCCCCATGACGATCCGCAGTCCAGAGGCGCGGGCGATGCGCGCCAGCTTCACCGGATCGCGGCCAATGCCAATGTTGGTCGCATCCACCACGGTATGGCCGCCGAGCGCCCGGTATTTCGCCAACTCCGAAAGGGCTAGGTCGCTGTCGTCGAGCGAGACGTTGTCGTGGTTCATGTAGGGGTTCATCCGCAACTCGCCGATGATCTCCATGCTGACCGGCTGCTCGGCGATCTTCTTCTCGTCGGGATGGCAAGGGCATTTCCACGACGTCGCGCCATCGAGCAGTATGTGTTCATGCATCAGCGTCACGCCCATATCGGCGATCGCAACCGGGCCAGTAACGGTCATCACCGTGCCGGAGCGAACACCGATCGGTGCCCGTTCCCTTGGCTTGTCGTCGAACAGATGATCCATGTCAGCGGCTCCGCGTTACGCCCTTGAACAGCCGGAAATTCAGCCAGATGGCAACGAGGATGATTGTGCCGGTAACGATCGGCGTCAGGAAGGGCGACATATGCGCAAGGATCAAGCCGTTGCCGATGACCGCGACGGTCAACCCGCCGAGCACAGTGCCGATGATCGTACCGCGCCCGCCGAACAGACTGGTGCCGCCAAGCACCACGGCGGCGATGACATCGAGCTCGAAACCCTGGCCGGCATTCGACGAGCCGGAACCGAGCCGGGCTGCGAGGATGATGCCGGCCACCGCCGCCGCCATGCCCGACAGGATGTAGACGAAGAGCGTCATGAAGCGCGTATCGACACCGGCTCGGCGCACGGCCTCTGTATTGGCGCCGATGCCGGTGACATAGCGGCCGAACGGCGTCTGGTTGAAGGCGAGATAGGCAATGATCAGCACGACAAGGGCGAGCAGCGCCGGTACCGGCACGCCGAGAAACCAGGCCCTGCCGATGTTGACGAAGAAGCTGGTCGGTTCGACCGGGATCGAATAGCCGCCGGTGATCAGCAACGCCACGCCGCGGATGACGGAGAGCCCGGCAAGGGTAACGATGAAGGGCGGTATCCGCTCGTAGGCGATGAAGAAGCCGTGCAAGGCGCCGATCGCAGCACCAAGCGCCAGCATGGCGATGACGACCAGCGGCCATGGCAGGTCGGCCTGCAGGAAAACCGCCGACAGCGTTGCCGTCAGCGCCAGCACGGAGCCGACCGAGAGGTCGATGCCGCCGGTGGTGATGACGAAGGTCATCGCGGCCGCAACGATCAGCAGCGGCGCCGACTGGCGCGCGATGTTGAGCAGATTGGGCGTCGTCAGGAAGGAACCGGTGATCAGCGAGAAGACCACGCAGACGACGATGAAGAACAGCGCAATCGAGACGACGCTGCCATTGGCTAACGCCACATCCTTCCACGTGCTGTTGTGAGCGCGTTTGGGCGAGGCGCCAACACCGGCGGAGGTAACGTTCATGGTTGGACCCCCTCATCGCGGCTTGCGCGGGCCGAGCGCGCGGTGAATTTGCGGCCGACGATCAGGTTGACGACCTCCTCGATGCTGGTCTCGCCGATCTTGCGCTCGGCGACATTGCGGCCTTCGTACATGACCTGGATACGATCGCAGACCAGGAACAGGTCCTGCAGGCGATGGGTGATGAGGATGACGCTGACACCACGGGCGCTGACGGCGCGGATGAGTTCCAGAACCGCCTCGACTTCCGCCACCGCAAGGGCGGCCGTCGGCTCGTCCATGATCAGCACCGAGGGGTCGAAAGAAGCGGCGCGGCCGATGGCGATCGACTGGCGCTGGCCGCCGGAGAGGTTTTCGACCTTGAGCTTGGTATCGGCAATGACGATGCCGAGCCGGTCGAGCATCTGGCGCGTCTCGCCATGCATGCGCTTGTTGTCGAGAAAGGGGACGCCGAGAACGCGGCGACGCGGTTCGCGGCCGAGGAAGAGATTGCCCGCCACATCCACCGTGTCGCAGAGCGAAAGGTCCTGGTAGACCATCTCCACCCGTGCGGCGCGGGCATCGGCCGGCGACGAGAAAGACACCGCCTTGCCATCGATCTCGATGGTGCCGGCATCAGGAATTACCGCACCGGACAGGACCTTGCTCAAGGTGGATTTGCCGGCGCCATTGTCGCCGACCAGGCCGAGCACTTCGCCAGGCTTCAGGTTCAGCGAGACATCGTCCAGCGTCTGGATAGGGCCGTACCGTTTGGAAATACCGGTCATCCTGACGCGGTAGGTCTCGCCATCGCTCATCATGGTTCCAATTCTCTGGGCGCGACATGTTCAATCGGTCGCCGGGCTGCGCAGGCAACCCTCGGGTCAATGCGCAGCCCAGCGGTCCGGGGAGGATACTACTTGAACATGTCCTTGAACTGGCCGACATTTTCCTTGGTCACGATGGTGATCGGAACGTTGATGATCGGGTCGATCTTCTCGCCCTTCTTGAGCTTGACGAAAGCTTCGATGGCAGCCTTGCCTTCACCGGCCGGATCCTGCTGGACGACAGCGACCACCCAGCCCTCTTCGAGACCCTGCACCGCCGACTTGGTCAGGTCCCAGCCGAACACCTTGACGTCGCCCGTACGGGCCTGGCTGGAGACGGCGGAAACCGCGCCGAGCAGAGCCGGCTCGCCGGTCGCGTAAAGCGTCGTCATGTCAGGATTGGCGGTCATCAGGTTTTCGGAGGCGGACAGGGCGACGTCCTGGACGTTCTGGCCGTCGACCGTGTCGAGGAAGGTGACCTTCTGGCCGCTGTCGGTGACAGCCTTCTTGAAGCCGTCGAGGCGCTGGTTCTGGATAAACGAATTGAGCGCGCCAACGACGCCGATCTTGGCGGTGCCGCTCAGCTTAGTCTTCACGTATTCGGCGTAGAACTTGCCGATATCCTCGCCTGCCTTGGTGTTGTCAACGCCGACGAAGGCGACGTTGTCGCCATTTGGGATCTGCGCGTCAATAGCAATGACCGGAATGCCGGCGGCTTTGGCCGCGGTGATGGCCGGCTTCACGCCGTTGACATCGATGGCGACGAGAATGATGCCGTCGACCTTCTGGGTGATGTAGTTCTCGATGGCGTCGTTCTGCGCGCTCGGTACATTGTTGGCGTTGAAGATGACGAGGTCGACGCCGGCAGCCTTTGCGGCAGCCGTTGCGCCGTCATTGATCTGGTTGAAGAACAGGGCCTGCTGGTTGATGGTCACCAGCGCATAGGTCTCGGCCATGGCGGAAGCAGAGCCGAGGGCGAGGGTCATGGCGATGGCTGCGGCGCAGCCTGAAAGGATCTTGGTAAGACGCATTCCGGTTCCCCTTGGTTTTCTCGAAAAGGCCCTTGATCGGGCTCAACTGGCGCTTGAGCGCAGAGCATATTTCAAGATGCTTGATTTCTTGTCAAGTGACTTGAATTGGCATCAACGAAGAGAAATGAGGGGCTCGCCCGATCAGAATGTCGCCGGCGTGTTGACCCAGAAAATGCTGGCGCGTTCGTCGCCGACATTGCGGTACCAGTGCGGCAGTTCGGAATTGAAGACGAAGGAATCGCCGGCCGACAGGCGAAACGTCTTTTCGCCGACCATCAATTCGATCGCACCTTCCAGGAGGTAGCCGACTTCCTCGCCAGCGTGCTGGATCGGGCCGGCGCTCTCACCTCCCGCCTCGATGTGATGGATGTTGCACTGCAGGAGATGGCCGGGCGAATACGGAATGACGCGCTCGAGCGAAATGCCTTCGCCGCGCCGAAGCGGATCGAGCGCGATCAACGGCCGCGATCCAGCCCGAAAGACGATGCCTTCCTCACCATCGGATTCCTCGAACATCCAGCCAATGTTGGTGCCAAGCACCTCGACAAGCCGGTGCAGCATGGGAAGCGAGGGCGAGACCTTGCCGTTCTCGACCTTGGAAAGCAGGCTTTCAGAGCAGTTCGCGGCGGCAGCTAGCGCCTTCAAGGTCAGCCCACGCGTCTGCCGGGAGAGTTTCAACCGTATGCCGAGCCGCAGAAGGCTGGTGGCGGTCGAGCGCTCGTCGCCGCCCTTGCTGTTTTGGGTGTCCATCTTGTTCATTTGGGGACGCGAACATCTCCGCTGGTTGGGCTGACTCGTAAAACTGATCCCAGGCGTTGTCCATCCTGTGAAAAACGGACGATGCATCCAATCGACTCGGCTGGGCTTTTCAAAACCATCATCCCCGACCAAACGCTACGACGCCTTCGGCGCATTTGCGAGTAACTGCCCGGAAGAATTATTCCTCTCAAGCCTCTTGGCTGGAAAGGGCTTTCGCAAGTTCAACAACAACGCGCAAAGCCCGTATTGGCTCACATCCAAACAATCGCACATAGTGCTCCCGCGCCATCTCGGTCGCGTTTTCGCATCTTGGGTGTGTGCGGCGCGTCTCGGCGAAGGGCTATGGAGAATTCGTATTTCGTTCCTTCGCCGCCTTGAATGAGACCAAGGATTTCATGGGTGTCAGAAAACGACACGTACCAACCCGCTCACGGAAATCCATAGGCGCCGTGATGATAGATCGGTGCCGGACTGGGCTCTCCGCTCACCACATGCCGGACGCTGCCGAGGATCAGCGCATGGCTGTGGCGAACTATGGTATCCTCGACGGTGCAATCGACCTCGGCAAGCGCACCTTCGAGCGCCAATGCGCCGCTTGCAAGGGTGGACCAGCGTGCACCCTCGTAGCGAGCCTGCCCCTTGAGGCCGCCTCGACCAGCAAAACGGTCGGCAATCGCGATCTGATCTGCGCGCAGCACATTCACGCAGAAGTGCCGATGCCGGTTGATGGCTGCCCATGTCGAGGAGCTCAGGTTGATGCTGACGACCATCACCTCCGGTTCGACCGACAAGGAATGGGCGGTGGTAATTGGACCTTCAAGGATGACGCCGAAGCGCTGGCAATCGCCAACGACACGCTGTACGGCCTCGGCGCCGGTGTCTGGACACGCGACAGCAACCGCGCCTACCGGTTCGGCCGCGCGATCCAGGCTGGCCGCGTCTGGACCAACTGCTACCACGCCTACCCCGCGCATGCGGCCTTCGGCGGCTACAAGCAGTCCGGCATCGGCCGTGAGACGCACAAGATGATGCTCGACCACTACCAGCAGACCAAGAACATGCTGGTCAGCTACAGCCCGAAGAAGCTGGGCTTCTTCTGATCGCGGCTTTGACTTACAGGCGCGGCTCCGCGAGGGGCCGCGCCACAGGCTGGAAATCGGAAAACACAATGCAGGCTAAGGTCGCGGCGGCACCGGCAGCCCTTGAACTGATCGCGCAGATCGTTGCCGAGCACGGTCCGGTGCTGTTCCATCAGTCCGAGCAAGGAAGGCGCCGCTGCAATCTCTACCTTCCAACGATGATCCTCAATCTCCTCATCGCACTCGTCATAAGTCTGACGGTTTTGATCCGCACGTTTGGTCTGATCGCGTCACGCACGCGACGGGACACCTGGTCGCGCGGTTTCGCATGCACGGACGCGGCAGCCGTATCGCCGCCATAATCAGCGTGGTGATGGGGCTCTTTGCCGTTATGACCGCGGATGTCTGGCTCTGGGCTGGCCTCTACCGGTTGCTTGATATCTTCGCTGATTTCGAACTGGGCTCTATTTTTCGACCATTACCTTTTCGACCGTCCACTACGGCGACATCGTGCCCGCCCATGCGTGGCGTGTCCTGGCGGCGCTGGAGGGCGTAAACGGGTTCTTGCTGATCGGCTGGTCGACCGCCTATCTGATCGCGGCAGGTACCCGCATCGGCCCGTTCAAGGCCGGCGAACATTTCTGACAGGAGCCAATGCTCAGACCGCCGCCGAATGCCTGGCTTTGCCGGTTTCGAAATATTTGTCGAACTTTGCCGCGATGCTTCTGACAAAGGGCCGACTTTCCGCCGGCACGACGAAACTGTCGCCATCAAGCTCAAGCAATCGCGCAGGATCGCGGAGGGCTGTGGAACTCGCCTTGACGAGAAGTCTTTGGCCGGCTTCGCCAAAGCGCTCCACCAGATCGAGCGCCGAGAAGCAGAAATCGCACATCAGGCGCTCTATGATCCAGCCGCGAACCCGGTCGTCATCGGAAAGCGCGATACCGCGGACCGCGGCCAGCCCGCCGTCCGCGACCATGCGCCCATATTCAGCGGTCGAAGGCATGTTCTGTGCATAGCCTTGCCGAAATTGGCTGACGGACGATGGGCCAAGGCCGATCAAGGTTTCGCAGCGATCCTCGGTATAGCCCTGAAAGTTCCGGTGCAAAGTCCCGGCGCTGGCCGCAAGCGCCAACGCGTCGCCCGGTTTGGCGAAATGGTCGAGCCCGATTGCCTCGTATCCCTGGTTCACGATCGCCCGTGCTGCCAGTTGCGACTGGGCAAATCGCTCCGCGGGACCCGGCAACCAGGCCTCGTCGATCATCGTCTGATGTTTCTTGAACCACGGTACATGCGCATAGCCAAACAGTGCGATCCGATCCGGTTCCAGGGTCAGTGCCTGCGTAACCGTGGAAGCGACGCTTTCCCTGGTCTGGTGCGGCAGACCGTAAAGCAGGTCCAGATTGACCGATTCGACGCCGCGCGAACGAACGCCGTCGACGACAGTCTTGGTCTGCAGGAAGCTCTGCTCGCGGTTGATCGCCTTCTGCACCTTCGGATCGAAATCCTGGACGCCGAGGCTCGCACGGGTCATGCCGATTTCTGCAAGCGCATCGAGGCGGGCATCGTCGATATCGTTGGGTTCGATTTCAACGCTGATCGTGGCGCTGGGAAGAAAGCCGAAGCCCTTGCGCAGGGCGGTTCCCAGCGCCACCATATCTTCGGGCTTGAGCATCGTCGGCGAACCACCGCCGAAATGGACGGCACGCACACGACCTTTGCCTGCAACAAGACCGGCGACGGTAGCGATCTCGGCATGCAGTGAGCGGAGATAGATCGTCACCGGTTCGTAATGGCGTGTCTGCTTGGTATGGCAGGCACAAAACCAGCAAAGCTTGTCGCAGTATGGGATGTGCAGATAGAGCGAGATTTCGTCGCCCTCGTTGAGCGCTTGCAGCCAGCCACCACAAACGGCAGCATCAACGCCTGGATGGAAATGCGGCGCGGTCGGATAGCTGGTGTAGCGTGGAACGTTCTCACCGAGCCTGGCAACTAATTCTGGCCGCATGTCGCTATCCGATCCCCTTTGCATGGCGCGACACTGATCACATTGGGCGCGAGCGGCCTTGATTTCGGTCAAGGCCGCCCGCGGACAAACTGCCGCAAGGTTCTTTTGTGCGCCAATGCTACCTTCTGGACAGATGGAATCTCTCGGACGATGAAGATGACCGTGCGCCAAGACGTTCACAGTTCCAGCATTCCAGTGCTTTGCCAGTCTTGCGAGGCACGGCACCGCGGCGTTTGCGGTGCGCTCGATCCCGACCAATTGGTAAGCCTGGCCAAAACCTCATCGAGGCATACCGTTGAACCGGGCACAGAACTGATTGGCGACGCCGAGACCGTCGACAGCTATTCGAACGTGCTTTCCGGCGTTGTGAAGCTGACCAAGAGCCTTTCGGACGGACGCCAGCAGATTGTCGGCCTCCAGTTCGCCCCCGATTTTCTGGGCAGGCCCTTCAAGGTGGAAAGCGCGATCAACGCTGAAGCCGCAACCGCGGTTTCCGTGTGTTCGTTTCCAAAGGCCGCCATCGAGCGGATGATGAAGGAATCTCCGGAAATCGAGCATCGTCTGCTCAAACAAGCGCTCAACGAACTCGACGAAGCCCGCGACTGGATGGTGACGCTCGGGCGCAAGAGTGCTTCGGAAAAGGTGGCGAGCTTTCTCCTGATGATCGCCAGGAACATCGATCCCACGCTGGACCCGGCGGCGCAGTCGACGACCTTCGACCTGCCTTTGACCCGCGCCGCTATCGCCGATTTTCTCGGCTTGACGATCGAGACGGTCAGCCGCCAACTGACCAGGCTGCGAACAGACAGCGTGATCCGGATCGACAATAATCGGCGCGTGACGGTGGACAACATGGGCCGGCTGGAACGCCGCTCCGGCGCCTAACCGCCATCGACCCCGATCATCGGCAAGACGTGCTCGCGTTCGAAGGCGATATGCCGGCGCAAACTTTCGAAGAAGCCGCGCAGCATGAAGCCGACAGCCTCGGCATTCTCAACACTCTCGCCATGGCCGATCGCTAACAGATTTTCAGTCACTTCGCCGGCAAAGCATTCATCCTCCACGTGTTCGGCGCGCAGTCGACGAGTTGAAGCAAGGTTGGCATCCCTGCCGGTCAAAACAGCCTCGTAGGCCGGAAAGATCACCGTCTCCTCATATTGATGAATGTTGCGCAACAGCGGAACGATCGCGTTTGCCGCAGCCAGGCATGCCAGGCTATCGACCCTGGGCAGGGTGTCGGCTATTTTTTCCAAGGCATCGCAGAGCTGCAGCTTTTCCAGATGCGCACGTTTCATGAGCGCAACCGGGACTGCTTCTCTGCCAGATCGAACTATCGGCATCGATCTGTCGCGGCTCGTTTCGAACAGCGACGATCGCAGCTCCCTCTCCCTGTTCAATGACAGCCTCCCGATCCTTTGCAAATCCAACGCTGCCCAATCCAAAATCAAATGGCTTTGACATGGATCAAGGCGCCAGCCGCGTGACTGCTGGATTGGTGTCAGGCGGATTGACGTCCGCGCACAGGAATCCGAAGTCGGGGACAGGTCATGAAGTTCGGCACGCAAGTCTTCGCTTTGGCCCTTTTTACCTTTGCCGCCCTGGTGGCCGCCGGTTTCGGAGTGGACGAGCCCTTCCGGCAGCATATGTGGGTGCTGTTTCTTGTGCTGCTCGGTTTTGTCGCCATCCTCCTCCGCAACACGAGTTTCGAAGCTGCCGCTCCGATCGACCCGTCCGCCTACATGGATGGTCCAATCCGCTACGGCGCCATCGCCACCATGTTCTGGGGTGTGGTTGGCATGCTGGTCGGGGTGGTCATCGCGCTGCAGCTTGCCTATCCCGATCTCAACATCCAGCCCTGGTTCAACTTCGGCCGCTTGCGGCCTCTGCACACCTCGGGCGTCGTCTTCGCCTTCGGCGGCAACGCGTTGCTTTGCACGTCTCTCTATGTCGTCCAACGCACATGCCGCGCCCGGCTGTTCGGTGGCGATCTCGCCTGGTTCGTGTTCTGGGGCTACCAGCTCTTCATCGTCATGGCCGCGACCGGTTATCTGCTCGGCATCACCGAGAGCCGCGAATATGCGGAACCCGAATGGTATGTCGACATCTGGCTGACCATCGTCTGGGTCGCCTACCTGATCCTGTTTCTGGGCACCATCCTGAAGCGCAAGGAACCGCACATCTACGTCGCCAACTGGTTCTACCTTTCCTTCATCGTGACCATCGCGATGCTGCATGTGATCAACAACCTATCGATGCCGGCCTCCTTTCTCGGCTCCAAGAGCTATTCTGCATTTTCCGGAGTTCAGGACGCCCTGACGCAATGGTGGTACGGCCACAATGCCGTCGGGTTCTTCCTCACAGCCGGCTTCCTCGGCATGATGTATTATTTCGTGCCCAAGCAGGCCAACCGGCCGGTCTATTCCTACCGCCTGTCGATCGTCCATTTCTGGGCAATCATCTTCCTCTACATCTGGGCCGGGCCCCATCACCTGCACTACACCGCCCTGCCCGATTGGGCGCAGACGCTCGGCATGGTGTTCTCGATCATGCTGTGGATGCCGTCATGGGGCGGCATGATCAACGGCCTGATGACGCTGTCGGGCGCCTGGGACAAGCTGCGCACCGATCCCATCATCCGCATGATGGTGATAGCCATCGCCTTCTACGGCATGTCGACCTTCGAAGGCCCGATGATGTCGATCAAGACGGTCAACTCGCTGTCGCATTATACCGACTGGACCATTGGCCACGTCCATTCCGGCGCACTCGGCTGGGTCGGCATGATCTCGTTTGGCGCAATCTACTTCATGGTGCCGAGACTCTGGAACCGTGAACGCCTCTATTCGCTCAGGCTCGTCACCTGGCATTTCTGGCTGGCGACGCTCGGCATCGTCGTCTACGCCGCGGTGATGTGGGTGTCCGGCATCATGCAGGGCCTGATGTGGCGCGAATACGACGAACAGGGCTTCCTGGTCTACTCCTTCGCCGAAACCGTGGCAGCCATGCATCCTTACTACATCATGCGTGCCATCGGCGGCGCCATGTATCTGGCCGGCGCCCTGCTCATGGCCTGGAACATCGCCATGACCATCCTCGGCTACCAGCGCGAAGAAGAACCTATGCCGGGCGCCCTGCCCGTCCTGCAGCCTGCCGAATAAGGAGCCAGACAATGGGCTTGATGGACAAACACGCGCTGATCGAGAAGAATGCCACGCTTCTGCTCATCGGTTCGCTTCTCGTGGTCACCGTGGGCGGTATCGTCGAGATCGCACCGCTCTTCTATCTCGATAATACGATCGAGAAGGTGGAAGGCATGCGGCCTTACTCGCCGCTCGAACTTGCTGGTCGAAACATCTATGTCCGCGAGGGCTGCTACCTCTGCCACAGCCAGATGATCCGCCCGTTCCGCGACGAGGTCGAGCGCTACGGCCACTACAGCCTGGCGGCCGAGTCGATGTACGACCACCCCTTCCAGTGGGGATCGAAGCGCACCGGACCTGATCTCGCCCGCGTCGGCGACCGCTATTCCAACCTGTGGCACGTGGATCACCTGACAGATCCACGGTCCGTGGTGCCGGAATCGATCATGCCGAGCTATGCCTTCCTGAAGGACAAGCCGATCGCGGTGAAGGACTTCTCGACGCATCTGGTCGCCAACAGGCGCGTCGGCGTCCCCTACTCCGACGACATGATCGCTAACGCCAATGCCGATTTGATGGCGCAGGCTGATCCCAACGCCGACACATCCGGCCTCGAGGCCCGCTACCCCAAGGCTAAGATCGGCGACTTCGACGGCAACCCGCAACAGGTCACCGAGATGGACGCGCTGGTCGCCTATCTCCAGATGCTCGGCACGTTGGTCGATTTCAAGAACTACGACGAAGCAGCCGGCTACCGCTGAGGAGGTTTGTCCATGGATTACAATTTGATGCGGGAGTTCGCTGACAGCTGGGGTCTGGTCGCCATGGCGCTGTTTTTTGTCGGCGCAATCATCTTTGCCCTGCGCCCCGGCAGCCGCAAGCTGGCCGACGAAGCTGCCCGGATTCCCCTTGAGGACGAGTGATCATGAGCGAGGAGCACATCGATGAAATCTCTGGTGTTTCAACCACCGGTCATGAGTGGGACGGCATCCGGGAGCTCAACAACCCGCTTCCGCGCTGGTGGGTCTGGACGTTCTACATCACCATAGTCTGGGCGATCGGGTACACGATCGTCTATCCGGCATGGCCTCTGCTGCACACGGCGACCAAGGGTGTGCTCGGCTATTCCAGCCGCAGCGATGTCGGGAACGAGTTGTCCAAGGCTGAAGCAGCCAAGGGCAAATATGTCGCCGCGATAGAAGCGAAAAGTGTTTCGGAGATCGCGGCGGACGACACGCTGCGCGAATTCGCCGTCGCCGCCGGCGGTGCCGCGTTCAAGCTCAACTGCGTCCAGTGCCATGGCTCCGGCGCCCAGGGCTCCAAGGGCTTCCCCAACCTCAACGACGACGACTGGCTGTGGGCGGCAAGGCGGACCAGATCCAGCAGACGGTTACACATGGCATTCGCTTCGCCTCCGATCCGGATACGCGCCTGTCCGAAATGCCGGCCTTTGGCGACATCATCACTGCCGATCAGATCAAACAGGTCAGCGCCTATATTGCCAGCCTGTCCCAAACCGTCAGCGATCAGGTGTTGGTGGCGCCCGGCGCCAAGGTCTTTGCCGAAAACTGCGTGGCCTGTCATGGCGACAATGCAAAGGGCAACAAGGAACTCGGCGCTCCTGATCTGACCGACGCCATCTGGCTCTACGGATCGGGCGAAGCCGCCATCGCCGCCCAGGTAACCGCACCGAAACAGGGCGTGATGCCGGCCTGGGGCGCGCGCCTGGGCGAAACCAGGGTCAAGGAACTTGCGGTTTACGTGCATTCGCTTGGCGGTGGGGAATAGGAACGGGGGCCTATTCCCTGCCCTTCACCGTCCAAGCGACGAGGCCCGGCTCTGCCGGGCCTCGATCTGTTTGCGTGTACCCGGCGATTGACCTGCATCAACGCGGCGCCATCCGGTCGGCGGCACAATCCGATCCACGCTGCATTTCGCTGACCTGACTGCACCAGCCAGGACATTTACCCCGGCGAAATCACGAGTTGCGCGACGGGAGAAACCAGTGCTGGACAATACGCAGGTAGAACGGCTCGAGGCTGAGGCGGTCAACTCCGCCAAGGTGCGCCAGCCAATGTATGCCGCGCGCAGGAAGATCTTCCCGAAGCGGGCCTCGGGCAGCTTTCGCCGATTTAAATGGATCGTGATGGCGATCACGCTGGGCATCTACTATCTGACGCCGTGGCTGCGCTGGGATCGGGGTCCGTTTGCCCCCGACCAGGCGGTGCTGCTTGATGTCGCCAACCGGCGCTTCTATTTCTTCTTCATCGAGATATGGCCCCAGGAATTCTACTATGTCGCCGGCCTTCTGGTCATGGCCGGCGTCGGTCTTTTCCTGATCACGTCAACCGTCGGCCGTGCATGGTGTGGCTACACATGCCCACAGACCGTATGGGTCGATCTGTTCCTGGTCGTCGAGCGCGCGATCGAGGGCGACCGCAACGCGCGCATGCGGCTCGATGCCGGTCCATGGACCACCCGCAAGCTCGTGCTGCGGGCATCGAAACACGTCATCTGGCTGGTCATAGCCGCAGCGACTGGTGGCGCATGGATCTTCTATTTCGCCGATGCGCCGACGCTGGTCGGCGAACTCTTCACCGGCACGGCAGCGCCTGTCGCCTACATCACCGTCGCGGTTCTGACGGCGACGACCTACACGTTTGGCGGGCTGATGCGCGAACAGGTCTGCACCTATATGTGCCCTTGGCCGCGCATCCAGGCAGCCATGCTCGACGAGAGCTCGCTCACCGTCACCTACAATGACTGGCGCGGCGAACCGCGCACCCGTCACGCCAAGAAGGTTCTTGCCGCAGGGCATCCCGTCGGCGATTGCGTCGACTGCAATGCCTGTGTCGCCGTCTGTCCGATGGGGATCGACATACGCGACGGTCAGCAACTCGAATGCATCACCTGCGCGCTCTGCATCGATGCCTGCGACGGCGTCATGGATAAACTCGGCAAGGAGCGAGGACTGATCTCCTACGCGACGCTCTCCGACTACAACGCCAACATGATGCTGGCCACCGCCGGCGGCGCCAGCTCGGTCGATCCGTCGCTGGTCAGGACGGATGACGGCGTGTTTTCGGACAGGGTGGCGCATTTCCATATCCACAAGATCTTTCGGCCACGAACCTATGTCTACATGGCCATGTGGTCGCTGATCGGGCTGGGCCTGCTCTTTTCGCTGCTGACGCGCGACCGGCTCGAAATCAATGTCCTGCACGACCGCAACCCGCAATTCGTGACGCTCTCGGACGGCTCGATCCGCAATGGCTATACCGTCAAGCTCTTGAACATGATCCCCGAACCGAGAACGATTATCGTCACCCTCGGGGTTTGCCAGGCGCGGAGATGAGCATCGTTGGCGTCGACCTCCCCGCCGATCGCTCCTTTGCGGTCCAGGTCGAACCCGACCGGCTGAAGATGCTGAAGGTTTTCGTGCGCCTGCCCGCCGATCAGATTAATCGCCAGGCGCAGACCTTCACATTCCGCGTCGAAGACAAGGTCAGCTTCGAGTCCAACGAATACACCGCCACCTTCAATGCGCCGGAGATCGCCAGATGAACGCCACCACGCGAAAACCCCGCGAGTTCACCGGCAGGCACATGTTGGCCACCGTCCTTGCCTTTTTCGGCGTGGTCATCGCGGTCAATCTCACGATGGCGACGCTTGCCAACACAAGCTGGACCGGCCTTGTCGTCGAAAATACCTATGTGGCGAGCCAGCAATTCAACAAGAAGGCCGAGGAAGGCCGTGCGCAGGCAGCGCTTGGCTGGACCGGCCAGTTGACCATCGCATGGGGCGAAGTCCGCTATCGCATCATCGACGCCGCGGGCAAACCGGTTTCCCTGCATGGCGTGAAGGTGCTGTTTCGCCATCCGGCTTACGAGAAAGAGGATGAGTCCGTCACGCTCGCCCTGGTCTCTGGCCAGGAGTTTGCAGCACAACACGTGCCAAGGGATGGTGTCTGGATCATCGAAATAGACGCCGATGCCGGCCTGGCAAAACCTTATCGCGACGTGCGCAGGGTCATGATTTCCCAAGGGGTGCTGAAATGAGCTGCTGCGCGCCGGGCGCTGAAATGGCGCTGGATCTGGTCAGCCCCGCTTCGGTCCTGCCGTCAAGCCAGGAGGTCAGGCTGGCGAGCCGGTCGCTGGGCGATGACCTTCATCAGACCGACCTGTCGGTACCGACGGTTCACTGCGGCGCCTGCATCCAGATGATCGAGACCGCGTTGGGAAAGCTCAATCACGTCCAGGCCGCCCGCGTCAACCTTTCAACGAAGCGGGTCTCGGTCCAGTGGCGCGGCGATGAGGTTCCACCATTGGTCGCAGTGCTCGGGCGCCTGGGCTACCAGGCACATCTGTTCGAAGCCGACACCGATGCGAAGGACAGGACGTTATCGGAGCTCATCCGCGCCGTCGCCGTTGCCGGCTTTGCGGCGGGCAACATCATGCTGCTCTCGGTGTCGGTCTGGTCCGGCGCCGAGGGCGCCACCCGCGACCTGTTCCACTGGGTCTCCGCGCTGATCGCCATTCCCGCCCTTGCCTTCGCCGGCGGTATCTTCTTCAAGTCGGCGTGGACTGCGCTGCGCCACGGCCGCATGAATATGGACGTGCCGATCGCTGTCGGCGTGTCGCTGGCCTACGCCATGAGCCTCTATGAGACGATCACCCATGGCGACCACGCCTATTTCGACGCGTCGGTATCGCTGCTGTTCTTCCAGTTGATCGGCCGCACGCTCGATCACGTGATGCGCGAGCGCGCCCGCACCGCGGTGAAGAGTCTGTCGCAGTTGGCCGCGCGCGGCGCCATGGTGTTGCGCGGCGACGGCGCACGCGACTATTTGCCGGTTGGCGAGATCGAACCAGGGATGCAGTTGCTTATTGCAGCCGGCGAAAGAATCCCTGTCGACGGCAGGATTGCGCGCGGGACATCCGACGTCGACTGCTCCCTGGTCTCCGGCGAGAGCACGCCCAGAAGCGTGGCGCCAGAAGATACTGTGCAGGCCGGCGTGCTCAACCTTACCGGTCCGCTGACGATCGAGGCCACAGCCGCCGCGAAGGATTCGTTCCTGGCAGAAATGGTTCGGCTGATGGAAGCCGCGGAGGGCGGTCGCGCCCACTATCGCCGGATCGCCGATCGTGTTTCAGCGCTCTATGCCCCGGTGGTTCATCTCACCGCCTTCGCGACATTCCTAGGCTGGATGGCGGTGACTGGCGACTGGCACCGGGCGATCACCATCGCTATTGCCGTTCTGATCATCACATGCCCATGTGCGCTCGGCCTCGCCGTGCCGATCGTCCAGGTGGTCGCGGCGCGGCGCCTGTTCGACCACGGCATCATGGTCAAGGATGGGTCGGCCATGGAGCGCCTGGCTACGGTCGATACGGCTGTGTTCGACAAGACCGGCACGCTCACGCTCGGACAGCCCCGGCTCGTCAACGCGGCCTCGATCGATCCGGCAATGTTGATGATTGCGGCCACCATGGCCGCACATTCGCGTCATCCGTTTTCAAAGGCCATCTCCGGTTTTGCCACTTCTAGCGGGCAACTCACATTCGATACCGTCAGCGAGCATGCAGGGTTCGGAATCGAAGCCACCCACGCCGGGACCACCTGGCGACTGGGTCGGCGCGGATGGGCGGGATGGAAAGCCCGGACCGGTGGCGAAGGCAAGCATGGCTATGGCGGAACGGTTTTGACCAGGAATGGGCTGATTGTTGCTACCGTCGCCTTCGAGGATGCGCTGCGTGCCGACGCCAGGGCTGCCGTCCAGCAATTGAACGACGCTGGAATAGCGGTGGAAATGCTGTCAGGCGATACCGCCCATGCCTGCCAGGATGTTGCGAAAATGCTGGGTGTCGGCGACTTCGTTCCGTGTCTGCTGCCATCCGGCAAGGTTGAACGCATCGAGTCCCTTAGACGCGATGGACATAAGGTCTTGATGGTCGGCGATGGCCTCAATGACACGCCGGCGCTGAGCGCGGCCCATGTCTCGATCGCACCGGCCACCGCCGCCGACATTGGCCGCAATGCAGCCGACTTCGTTTTCCTGCGCGAAAGCCTCATGGCGGTTCCGCTGGCGCTGGACGTTTCGCGCAACGCGGGAAACCTGATCCGCCAGAACATCGCGATCGCCATCGTCTACAATGCTGTCGCCGTGCCGATCGCCATTCTCGGGCACGTCACGCCATTGATAGCGGCGATTGCCATGTCGGCGTCATCGCTGCTTGTCATTGGCAATGCAATGCGTTTGCGGCGTTCCATGCCAGGTTCGCCGGCGAAAGTGGTTCGGACCTCCAGAGGATCCGGCGTCAACGAATTCTCGCGATCCTCATGACGACCCCTGCCTACCTCATCCCGGTCGCCCTCTTCCTTGGCGCGCTAGGCCTGGGCGGGTTCCTGTGGGCGTTGAGAAGCGGCCAGTACGATGATCTCGATGGCGCTGCGGAGCGCATTCTAATCGACCGCGACGACGGCGCGGAGAATGCTCCTCGCTCCAAGTGACTCAGATCAAAGCGCTGCGGGTCGGGATGTCCCATCGTCGGCCGACGTAAGATCAGGAGGGTAAGGATGCTAGCCGAAGCCATCATGACGAAAGCAGTCATCACGACGGATGCGAACGCGACGATCGCCGAAGCGGCCGAGCTCATGCTTTCAAACAAAGTCAGCTGCCTCCCGGTAACCGACAGCGACGGTGCCCTCGTTGGAATTGTAAGCAAAAGCGACTTCTTGCGCCGAGAAGAACTTGGGACCCAGCGTGTGCGTCCGCGCTGGCTGGAGTTTGATCTTGGCCCGGGCACAGTCGCCGAAGACTATGCGCGCTCGAACGGACGGATCATCCATGAGGTGATGACCACAGCCGTCATTTCGGCGTCTCCAGGCGCCTCAATTGCACAGATTGTCAACTTGATGATGCAACACCGCATCAACAATGTGCCGATTGTCGATCGGGACAGGGTCGTCGGCATCATCACGCGAACTGATTTGCTGCCTGTCCTGATCCGCGCCATGCCGAAACAGGGCACCACGCCACCCGATGACGACCTGATCCGCAAGGCCGTACTTGCCGAGCTGCAGGGACAATCGTGGGGCGGCGGTGACTTGATTGATGTAAGGGTCAGCGACGGCGTCGTCGAACTGACCGGGGCGATTGTCGACGAGCGTCAACGGAAAGCCGCGATCGTTGCGGCGGAGAACGTTGCCGGCGTCGGACAAGTCAAGGACAGCCTCTTCCTCCGTACAGATCCGCTCTCGGTGATGGTTTCATAGCTGCGGAAAAAAGCGGGGACGCCAAGCAGCGTCCCTTGGCGTTCTGCTCCCTTCCCACATCACTTAGACATGAGGCTGTCGGCGAGTTCCTCCAGCGTATAGCGCCCGTCATGGTTGGCGAGCACGCTGTCGGCAGCGAAGACGCCCGTCCATCGCCAAGCTCGAAACCGAGCGGGACTTGCTCGACCATTCTTGACGCACAAGATTGCCGCAGTCGAGGCTGTTTGTTGCTCCAATTAACACTCACCAATTTGCGCCAGCGCAAAGAAACGCTGCGTCAGGTCAGTTAGCTTCTGCTCATCCGCAACGGTTGAGATAGGAGATTGATATGATCACGCGACGCGAAGCCCTCTTCGGAGCAGCGATTGGCGCTGCCGCCGTGGCGGCACTGCCCGCACTGTCGGCAACGGTGACGAAAGCAGACATTCGAGGACTTCCCCGCGACAAGGTCAAGCTCGTGGCACCGCCTTTTGTGCATCCGCACGACCAGATCGCCAAAGGCGGTCCGAAGATCGTCGAATTCACCATCACGATCGAGGAGAAACCGATGGTCATCGACGCCGACGGGACGCAGCTCAATGCAATGACTTATAACGGCTCGATCCCGGGCCCGCTGATGGTCGTCCACCAAGACGATTATGTCGAGCTGACGCTCATCAATCCCGACACCAACTCGCTAGCCCACAACATCGATTTTCACGCAGCGACGGGTGCGCTGGGCGGCGGCGCCCTCACCTTGATCAATCCCGGCGAACAGGTGACGCTGCGCTTCAAGGCAACCCGAACGGGAACTTTCGTCTATCACTGTGCTCCCGGCGGACCGATGATCCCGTGGCACGTCGTCTCCGGCATGAATGGCGCCATCATGGTGCTGCCGCGCGACGGGCTCAGGAACGACAAGGGCGAGCCGGTCAAATACGACAAGATCTTCTATATCGGCGAGAGCGACTTCTATATTCCGCGCGATGAGAAGGGCAATTACAAGAGCTATGAATCGGCAGGCGACGGCTACGACGACATCGTCAAGGTCATGCGCGGGCTGATCCCGACGCATGTGGTGTTCAACGGCAGGGCCGGTTCGCTGACCGGCGACAACGCCATGAAGGCGAAGGTCGGCGAGACCGTGTTGATCGTCCATTCGCAGGCCAACCGCGATACGCGGCCGCATCTCATCGGTGGACACGGTGACTATGTCTGGGAACAAGGAAAATTCGCCAATCCGCCGGCCAAGGATCTGGAAACCTGGTTCATCCGCGGCGGCTCGGCAGGCTCGGCGCTCTATACGTTCCTGCAGCCCGGTGTCTACGCTTACGTCAACCACAATCTGATCGAAGCTGTGGAACTCGGGGCGACCGCTCACTTCATGGTGGAGGGCGAATGGGATGACGACCTGATGACGCAGGTCGAGGCGCCTAAACCCATCGCCACCAACTGACGGCACTCCAATTTGCCCGGACAGCGTCGCTGTCCGGGCATGGACAAAAGCCATGTCACCTCTCATCGTCAAGGTTGTCTCGGTCGCCATGGCGGCTGCATCGGTTCCGATGGGCTTGTCTGCCATCGGCCGGAACGGACATCGACAGTCCTACCCTGCCGCCACGACAGTTACCCTGGTCCCCGGTTCGATCACATATCCCCTGCCGGGCGAGTTCCTGAGGAATGGGCGCCCGCAAGCAAATCCGCGGCTCAGCCGACAGTTCAATAAACCTATCGAAATCATGACCTATCAGGTCAGCGCGTCAGACTATGCGAGCTGTGTGGCGGCTGGCGGCTGTCAGCCGGCACAGGAGACGCACGCGATCGCGCCCGATGCTCCCGCTACCGGAGTGAGCTATCTCGACGCCAATGCCTACGCCCAATGGTATTCGAAGGCGATAGGCGACGACTGGCGGCTGCCATCCGATGAGGAGTGGGCGTTTGCCGCGGCCGAGCGGTTTGCAGGGGAATTTGAGGGTGTCGAAAACGATACCAACAATCCCGCCAGGCGTTGGCTCACCAGCTACAAGGCCGAGGTGGACCTCAATCGCAAACCGGACCCCTTGCCCAGGAGCCGTGGCTCCTTTGGTGTGAATTCCTTAGGCCTCGCCGACTTTTCCGGCAACGTCTGGGAGTGGACTTCGACCTGCTATGTCCGCACCACGTTGGCTGCGGACGGGACCGATGTCGTGAGTTCGGTCGACAATTGCGGCGTCCACGTCCTTGAAGGGCTTCACAGGGCGTACATGTCGAACTTCGTCGGCGACGGGAAAAGCGGTGGCTGCGCCGTCGGAACCCCTCCCGACAACCTGGGGTTCAGGCTGGTCCGGGACTCGTCGGGCTGGGCGAACGATGTTCTCACCCATTTGGGCGTAATCTGACGGGAAACTCCCGTCAGATTCTGGCAACCCGATGTGCCTGCGTTGGCGGCGATTTGTTTGACAGGCCAGACCTATCGGCGGGGCGACAGCATCCGCCTAAGTGTGCCATCGCGAAGCCAGTACTGATGGAACAGTGCCGCGAAGGCATGGACGGAAATCAGGACCATAAATACTGGCTTGTTGAGCGAATGGATGTCGCCCCATGGGTCACCAACGTAGAAGGCGAGAAGTCCCACAATGGGCGTTGCGAGCAAGAGCAGATAGAAAAGGCCGTGCGAGATCCGCGCGGCGACCTGCATCCAGCCAGTGCCGCCTTCCGCACGCATGGGAGCACCCGTTACCAAGCGCATTATCAGCCGGACCGTGACGAGGGCCAGGATCGAAACCCCAACCCAGTAGTGGGTAGAGCCCAATGTCTGGTCGACTGGGGAGACGAGGGTTCCATCTTCGGCCGCGTCAACCACGTTCGTCATGCTCTCGCCAAAGAACAGCTGGAATAACACCAGCACTGCTATGATCCAATGAAGCGCAATTTGATAAGCTGAATATCCAAATCTGGTTTCTGCCATTTTGATTCCTCTTGCAATTCGAACAGCCTCGCAGTCGCGATACTGAATAACGAGGGACCTTGGCGTTATTCGGCTCAAATGCTCCCGGAATTGCGGCCGAAAGCTTACAGATTTGTAAGGCGCCAGGCGATGCGCAGCCGTAAGGGAATGGCGGCGCTATCCCGCCTTCGCTTGGCATGGAGTAGCCGTCAAACGGCATGAGCCTTCGGCGTCGTCAATGCGACGCCGTAAGTCAGAAGGAAGCCGGCGTATGCCAGTACCCATGCAGCACCGGCGAGATTAATGATGGCCTCATCGGGGACAAAAACGCCAAGGACGCGCGACAAGGCTGCGACCAGAATAGCTGCAAAGACAAAAGTTGTTAGTCGTCCAGCCCGCAATTGCCGGCCGGTATGTCCGAGCGTCGCTCGGGCCATTACGGCGAGCGTCATCGACCCGATCGCGCCGGCGCCCAACGCGTGGAGCCCAGCTGCGACCGGCACGATGCCAGGAAAAAAGAACGACGCCGAAAGCAGGGCAAGACCGAGCGGTACGAAGGCATAAGCCACGTGAAGGATGAGCACGAGCGGGTCCCGGAATGTGCGGTCGCCTGCCCACCGCGACACACGCCACGCTTGGCAGATTGCGGCGACGGCCATGAGCATCCCTGAGGCGCTGTTGCCGGGGGCGAACGTCCATGCTCCGAGGGCGATCGCCGAGATGGCTATCGAGGCGACGTCAAAACGGTCGAACGGCGCAGGCAGCCGCCCAGGATTTTCGCGGACGAGCCAGTTGCGGGTGAAGCTTGGAATGATGCGCCCCCCGATCAGTGAAATGAGCATGATCGCCGCGGCCATGCCGAGCCTTCGGCTGACGTCCGATGTGCCGTGAAGGTGCGCCTCGATGTGGAAGGCGCCGTTGGCGCCGGCCAGGACGGCAAGCGGCAGCAGCACCTTGAGATTGCGCCAGTTCCGCCCCGCGACGATTTCGCGTGCCGCCGCAGCACTGACCGCAAGCAGAAAAGAACCGTCGATCAACGCGGCTGCTTGCCAGCCAATATCGGCCGAGAAGAAGACAGCGGCACGACCGGCGAGCCACAGGACAACCAGCGCCAGCAGCGGCAGGCCTTGCACCGGCACCCGGCCGGTCCAGTTCGGGATGGCGGTCAGCAAGAACCCGGTAACGATCGCCGGCAGATAGCCGAACAACATTTCATGGATGTGCCAGTCGACCGGGAGAAACGCACTGTGGGCATCGAGTTCGCCGGCATAGATCGGCAGCCAAAGCAGAACGGACAGCGCAGCATACAGCGACCCGAGCAAAAAGAAGGGCCTGAACCCATAGGAAAGAAGTGCAGGCCCGGCGTAGGCCCGCAGGCGTGGAATTCCCATGATTTGTATCTCCAAATGAACAGCGCCGGATGAACCGCCGCCCTCGGTCCGTCCGGCCCGTGCCCGCCCTTTATGCGGCAGGCATGCCTGTATCGATTGCTCTCAGTTGGCAGGAACCTGGGTGAACAGGTCGGCGAACACCGTTTTTGCCTTCCCGGGATGCTTTACCGCCTTGGCGGTATCGAGATTGACCGGCTTGCCGACAACGATCAGCGCGACCATCCCCATGCCGTAGTGAGGCGCGCATTTGACGCCGTAGACACCCTCCTTTGTCAGCGTGACGGTGATTTCCTCGCTGGGCTTTCCCTTGAAAGGCTCAGCGCCATCCGGAAGCATGCCCTTGATCGACTCGGCGTCGTGGGTCTTGTCGGTCGGCACGAACTTGACGGTGTCGCCGGGCGCCGCCTTGACGAAAGCTGGCTGGAAAACCATGGCGCCTTTTTCGCCCTTGTTGAGCATTTGCACCACGTGCTCTTCCGCGCTGGCACCGCCGGCGAGCGCGAGGATCGAGATTGCGGCAGCGAGGATGGAGAGTTTCATCGGTTTGTCCTTGTTTCGTCTTCCCGGCGTTGCGCCGTTCCATGCCATTTAGCCTGATGCGGCCCAGGACAATTTGCGCTGGCGCAAACTCGGGATAAGAAAGGTCTTCCGCAAGACTGATGCGGAACCATAGAGCCGTGAGGGATCCGCTTGGCCGCGCTGGACCGATCGCTGATTTCGCCGCTGCCGCTCTTTCAGGGGCTGGCGCCGGACGAGCAGAGCGAGATCCTGCGAAATGCACGATCGTCTCGCTATGCCAAAGACTCAACGATCTTCGCGCAGGAAGCCGAAGCCCATTCCTTCTTCGTGCTGATCGCCGGGCACATACGGGTGGTCCGCACCACGCCGGACGGACAGCAGGTCATCGCCAGATACATCAGCGAAGGCGAGATCTTTGGCGTCGCCGCAGCCCTTGGCCGGACGACCTATCCCGCAAGTGCCGTCGCGGCTGTCGACTGCGTGGTGCTGGCCTGGCCCAACGCCCTGTGGCCTGATCTGTCCCGACGCTTCCCCGTGTTTGGGGCAGCCACCTACAAGACGGTTGGAAGCAGGCTGGAGGAGACGCAGACGCGGGTGGTGGAGATGTCCACGGAACAGGTGGAGCAGCGGGTTGCGCATGCGCTTCTGCGGCTGGTGAACCAGACCGGCCGAAAAACGGACAGCGGCATCGAAATCGATTTCCCGATTTCGAGGCAGGACATTGCCGAGATGACGGGAACGACGCTGCACACCGTCAGCCGGCTGCTCAGCAAATGGGAAGAGAACGGAATAATTGTCAGCGGGCGCCAGAGGGTCACGGTCAAAGATGCGCATCGCCTTGTGGTTCTGGCCGAGAACCGGGAAAAGGACTGACCGTCATCGTTCACCTCGAATGGCCAATTCGAGTTCGACCAGAAAGTCGCCCTCATCGACTTGATGTTCCCGGCACGCCTCGGTCACCGTATGGAAAGTGCCTATCGGACAGCCGACGCAGAGCATCTTGTGTCTCAACACCACAGCGACCGTTGCCGGCCATTTCCTCATGATTTCGTCGACGACCATATCGGGGTTGATCGAGCTGCACTGTTTCATGATGACGTCTCCGCGATTTGCGAAGCCCTCTTCATAAATCCGGCTCGGACTGCCTTCGTTGCGCTTACGCAATTTAGAAATGATTCAGATCAAGGCACAGCTCGCGCGGCCTCGATATGGATAGGAGTAACCATATGAGGAGGTTGGCATGCAAGCCGAAGCCATTATGAGCAAGCCGGTCGTCGGCATAGACCCGACCGCATCGATCGCCGACGCTGCCTGGTTGATGCTCACCAAAAAGATTAGCGGCTTTCCCGTCATTCGCGGCGACGGCACCCTGGTCGGGATCGTCAGCGAGGGCGATTTCCTGCGTCGCGGGGAACTGGGCACGCAGCGCAAGCGCTCACGCTGGCTGCAGTTTCTGGTCAGCCCCGGAACGGCCGCCGATGAATATGTCCACGCCAATGGGCGACGGGTTGAGGAGGTGATGTCACAAGATGTCGTCACGGCATTCCCCACCGCATCGCTCGACGAGGTCGTCGAGCTCATGACGCGTCACCATGTCAAACGCATCCCTGTCATCGACACCGGGAAAGTCGTCGGCATCATCACCCGCTCTGATCTTCTGCGGGCATTGATTAGCGCCCTTCCGGCTGCAGCCGCTGCAGCCATCGATGACGAACAGATCCGGCAGAACATCATGGCCGAGCTAGGGACACAGAAATGGGCTGGCAAGGACATGGTCAACGTGACTGTGAACAATGGCATGGTGAAACTGGGCGGGGCCATCTTCGACGAACGCGCGCGCCGGGCAGCCATTGTTGCGGCCGAAAACGTCGCCGGCGTCAAAGCTGTCGAGGATGGTCTCTTCTGCGCCGATCCAGTGTCCGTCCTCCTTGTTTCGTAGCAAGCGGCCGTGCCAGCTGATTTCAAGGTTGCATCCACGATAGGCCCGCTTTTCGCCCAGGCTTCGCCGCGTTCAGATCGTGACTAGAAGTATCAATGGCCGAAGGAGCAACAGGGCGAATGCAACGAGCGCCGCGCCCGCAATTCTTTCTGTCTTTTTGTTGCCTCCGCTGAAGCGCCGGCCAAGCAAAAGCCACACCGATCCGGTGGCAGCTGTTATCACCAGAAGCACAACCCAGAAGATCCCCAGAGCGCGCGGTTCGATGTTCATCGGCACGATAGCCAGGCAATAGATAAAGGCCTTCGGGTTCAGGGCACTGGTCACCGCAACAGAAATGGCGTCGCCATTTTTGGAAACGTTGATCCGCGCGCTGGTTATCAGATGCAGTCCAAGAACTACAAGCCATCCGGCTGCTACCAGCCTAAGTATTTGAATGGCCTCGGGTGACATGAAGGGGCGCAGGGAAAACCAGCACGCGGATGAGATCCCGTATCCGCATGCCTGAGCGGCCAAAAGCTTGACCACTTTCTCTCGCTTGACCGCCCCCGCCATCAAAAGAGCGTTGGTAGGCCCTGGTGCGACAAAGAGCACAAATGCTTCGAGAAAAAGTAAGTTGTCCAAGCTGCCTGGTCCTGTGGAATGCAGACTTATCAACCGCAAAAACTTGGTTTGCGTTGGCCCTCGTCAAAACACGGACGGCACGACCTCTCGTCGAGGCTGCCTGCTCGATGCCCTAGCGTTGCCCGGCCGCATGCTGCAGTCGAGCGATCAGGTCGCTGTTGCGGCAATAGTCTGGCGGGTTCTCGGATTGCTCATGTTCGTCGAGCCAGGTTGAGCATTCATCCTGGTGCCCGCAGGAACGGCAGCGGTCCACCGCCCGATTGGTGACTGCCGCATGGTCTGCCACGACTTTCAGATGTCTGTCGACCCCGAGCGACCGCATCATTCGACCCATTAGCGCCGTTCTGGCGTCGACCGAAATCAGGTAATCGAGAAAGGTCATGTTGATCACTCCTGCCTACCGGTCATCCTTGCCGCCGTTGGCGGCGGGTGGCGTTGATCTCGATCAACAGGCGGCATCATTGCCAACCCTGGGCCGTGACGGGGAGCATGAAGCCAAACGGAATGGCAGGTGGTCGAAGACGTCCGCTGACCGGCAGGCCGGTTGCTCGGGCCAGGTCTAGATCTGGCCGTTGTTCGCTTCGGAAAACAAATGAACGCAGCCGCTGCGTCGTGGGCACCCCCACCTTGAACATGTTGCTAGCACCGTCGCGGTGTCCCGAGGCTGAGGGTCTCCAGGCGCGCCGCAGGAGGTAACCTG
The DNA here is from genome assembly GCF_030323125.1 of Mesorhizobium sp. C089B. Lineage (NCBI taxonomy): Bacteria > Pseudomonadati > Pseudomonadota > Alphaproteobacteria > Hyphomicrobiales > Phyllobacteriaceae > Mesorhizobium > Mesorhizobium sp. C089B. The sequence goes on along the minus strand of NZ_CP100469.1, from coordinate 6,109,451 downwards.
CTCCGGCCGAGACAGGTTGCTGGTCAACTTCTCCTTCAATACGACATGAAACGGCTGATGCCGCTCTCTTCGATGAGCGTGCGAGTGACACCGCCAAATGCCCATTCCCGCAAGCGGCTATGGCCATAGGCGCCCGAGACGATCAGGTCCGCATGGATCGAGCGCGCGAAACTCAGCAACCGGTCGCCATCAGCCTTGCAGGCGATCAGCTCGGTTCGCGCCTTGATGCCATGGTGGTCAAGGAAAACGGCGACATCGTCGAGGCTGTCTCGACTGGTTTCGTTGCGGCTGGTGTCTATCGTGGCGACGATAACGTCGCTGGCCTTTTCCAGAAAAGGCAGTGCATCGGCTACCGCACGCCGTGCCTCCCTGGTGTCCTTCCAGGCAACCAGCACGGTTTTTGCGCGGATATGTTCCATATTACCTGCCGTGACCAAGACTGGCCGGCCGGCACCGAGCGTGAGGCTGCCGATATCAACAGCACGAAAGACATTGTCTCCATCGCCGCAGCCGGTGACGATAAGGTCGGCCGCCCTGGCCACAACGCTGAGGAACCGGGTCGGACTGCAGACGGACTGTGCCCATTCGCTTGTAACGGAAACCGGCACCATTCTTTCGAACACTGCACGCAATTCGGCGAGCCGCTTTTCGATCTCAGTTCGTTGGATCTGCATGATCTCACCTTCGTAGACCATCCCTTCGCCTGTCGCGACCAAAGGTGGGACATCGGCTGCCGCCAAGCCAACAAGATGCGCTCCAAATCGCTTGGCAAGTTCGATACCCACCTGAACAATGGGCGCAGGAGCCGCATCGATGGCGAGGTTCACGATGATTGACTTGTAGGCCATTGCGGGTGCCTTTCACTGGAGCGGCGCTATGCGTGATGGGTCGCATGCGCCAGCGCCCGATGCCTTGATGCACGTCAAAGACCCGCCAATTGCGCCCGCCAACTAAATCTCTTGCGGAAACGTGTCTCGATCTGTTTTGCCTGTGCGACGAGAAGTGATAGTTAGCCCGGTAGCACCATCTCGAACCTGGGAATTTGATTTGATCAAAGACGAAGCGCTCAGCTTATCGCCCGCTGGGACGACGCTGAAAGCCCTCTTGTCGCGGATGTTCGATCAGGCTCCGGGCTTCATCGCGCTCATGCGCGAGCCGGGTCACGTTTTCGAACTGACCAATGCCGCCTACCAGCGGTTGATCGGCAACAGGCAGGTGATTGGAAAGTCAGTCAGGGAAGCCTTTGCCGAGTTCGAAGGAGATGAGTTTTTCGGACATCTGGACCAGGTCTACACGACCGGCGAGCCATACAGAGGCCAGGGCGTAAAGGTCGGCCTTCGCAACAAGGCCGACGGGCCGCTCGAAGAGCGCATCCTTGATTTCGTCTATCAGCCCATCAAGTCCGACGATGGCCGTATCACCGCGATCTTCATCGAAGGCACGGATGTCAGCGAACTCTCCTTTGCAAACGCAGCTCTTCGGCTGCGTGAGGACCATTTGCGATCGATCCTGGCAACAGTGCCGGATGCAATGGTCGTCATCGATGAGCAAGGCGGGATCCAATCCTTCAGCACAGCCGCCGAAACATTGTTTGGCTATCAGTCAGGTGAGGTCATTGGCCAAAACGTGAAAATGCTGATGCCCCCGCCCTACCGCGACGAGCATGATGCCTATCTGCTTCGCTACCTGACCACCGGAGAGCGCCGGATTATCGGGCTCGGGCGCACCGTCACCGGGATGCGCAAGGATGGTTCGACCTTCCCGATGGAGCTTTCCGTCGGCGAGATGCATCCGGGAACCGGACGCTTCTTTACCGGCTTTTGCCGCGACCTGACCGAACGCCATCGGGCAGAAGCTAGAATCCAGGAGCAGCAGCAGGAGCTTCTCCATATGGCGCGGTTTACAGCACTTGGCGAAATGGCCTCGACCCTTGCTCACGAGATCAATCAGCCGCTGACGGCCATCACCAACTATCTGAAGGGCAGTCGTCGGCTGCTCGAGAAAAGCACCGAAGAGAATGCGCCCATCCTGCGGGATGCCGTGGAAAAGGCCGCTGAGCAGGCGCTGCGGGCTGGAAACGTCATTCGCCATCTCAGAGACTTCGTTGCAAGAGGCGAAAGCGAGCGTCAGGTCGAACGGCTGCCGGCGCTCATCGAAGAGGCCTCGTCGCTGGCCCTGGTCGGGGCAAGGGAGATAAATGTCCTTGTCAGCTACAAGCTCGATCCTGCTGCCGAACTGGTGTTAACCGATCGCATCCAGATCCAGCAGGTTCTGCTAAACCTAATGCGCAATGCTGTCGAAGCCATGCAAGACGCGCCGCGACGCGAACTGCTGGTCACGACTATTGCGCGCGCCGACGGGATGGCGGAGGTGAGCGTCATCGACACCGGGGCCGGTCTCGCGCCGGAGATTTCCGCCCAACTGTTCCAGCCATTCGTCACCACCAAAAAGCAGGGCATGGGCGTCGGCCTGTCTATTTGCCGCACCATAGTTGAATCGCATGGCGGTCACATATGGGCCGAGGCAATGCCGGCCGGCGGGACCGCTTTCAGGTTTACATTGCGCATCGTCGATAAGGATGAGGTCACCAATGGCCGCTAATGATCTGGTGCACGTGGTCGACGATGACCTGGACGTCCGCAAGTCGCTTGGATTTCTGTTGGGCACGGCAGACTTTGCGGTCCGCCTGTATGATTCCGCCACGGCCTTCCTGTCGACGGCGTCTGGCAGTCTCGAGGGCTGCATCGTCACCGATGTGCGCATGCCGGGCATAGACGGCATCGAGTTTCTGCGCCAGCTCAGAGCAGGCGGGCATGGAATTCCGGTCATCGTCATGACGGGCCATGCGGATGTGGCGCTAGCCGTTCAGGCAATGAAGGAAGGCGCTTGCGATTTCATCGAGAAGCCATTCGACGATGAAATGTTGATCGAGGCGATCCGCTCAGCGTTGGCCAACCGCAACCAGGTCAATGCATCCCACCCTCAGTCCGCGGATATTCGCGGGCGTCTGTCGACGTTGACAGATCGTGAGCGCCAGGTGCTGGACGGGCTTGTGTCGGGTTTGCCGAACAAGACGATCGCCTATGACCTTGGAATCAGCCCACGCACTGTTGAGATCCATCGCGCCAATGTCATGAGCAAGATGGGCGCCGGCAGTCTGTCACATCTTGTGCGCATGGCGTTGATCGTTGAATCCAAGCCCTAGGGATGGTCTCCAAAGGGATTGCCGTCGCGAGTTGGCACCCGGTGAGGCTCCCAGTCGCGCCAGTGGGTCGGACGGATGTCGACCCATGCGCCGGTGGCGACGTTCCTCCAGCCGTCCAGCTGCTTCCTGCAGGGAAACACGAGCGCATGCTCACCGTCCTCGTCGAAGACGGCCAGTTTGAGGTTGCGCCCAAACGGAGCGGTGAGGATTGGTTTCCACATCTCCTCATGATCCGCAGAAGCGCCAGCTCGCGCCTTGATCTGAATCATTTTCCGCAATTGCCGAATGCGCGAATGTTCGCTTTGCCGCCGTGAGCCAAGGCGAAAGCACCCGCATGGTCATGGTTCAACGCGGCAAGGCAAACAACACCTTGCGCTGGCTGTGAGAAATAGGAGATGGCTCCGATGATGGTCCGCACACTTTCTGCCTTGGAATGTACGAGATTGCTGACGGCCAATCGCGTTGGCCGGCTCGCATGCGCAAAGAATGGGCGGCCCTACATCGTGCCCCTGTACTACGCGCATGCGGACAATCACCTCTATGTATTTTCCATGCCGGGCAAGAAGATCGAATGGATGCGAGCCAATCCGCTGGTATCCGTCCAGGTTGATGAGCGCGGCCAAGGGCGAGGATGGCGAAGCGTTGTTGTCGATGGCCGCTATGAGGAACTGCCGGACCAACTTGGCCACAAGCGCGAGCGCGACCACGCATGGTCGGTGTTGAGCAAGCACGCTGACTGGTGGGAGCCCGGCGCCCTCAAGCCGGTCACACCTCCGGTGTCGGACAGCGCGCCCCACGTTTTCTTCCGTATCTTGATCGAGCAGGTGTCGGGCCGCGAAGCAAGTGAATAGGTGTTTTTACTGCGGCGGCCTGCGAAAGCGATGGCTGGCCCGGTGTAGGAGCAGCGGTTCTAGGTAGTTTCCCGTAGGGACATAACCGAATTTCGGCGCCGGCCGATTCACGCCATGCTGTGTAACGGATCAACCGGGAAAACAGCCATGTACGCCTACACCGCCTCCAGAATTTCGCTGCCGTCACGATCTACCCTGCCCAACCTGCCTGAGGCTTTCGAGCGCGCACCGCTGCAACCACTCAGCTTCTATTCCGCAGGTGCGGAAATCTACGCCCAGGGCGAGAAGGCCGGAGCCTTCTACCAGGTGGAGTTCGGCGCTGTCCGCGTCTATCGCCTGCTTGCTGACGGCCGCCGGCAGATCAGTGCCTTTCACCTAGCCGGAGAGACATTCGGCTTCGAAGCCGACACGACGCACCATTTCTTTGCTGAAGCCATCAACTCCACCGGTGTCCGCGTCTTCCGCCTCACTGCTGGAGCGGACATGTCCCATCAGTTGCTGCCCCTAGCGCTCCAGGGGTTGACCAGAGCCCAGGAACACCTGCTGGTCCTCGGTCGCCAGAGCGCCATCGAACGCGTCGCCGCGTTCCTGGTTGACATGGCCGAACGGCAAGGGGGGTTGCGGCAGGTCGAACTTCCGATGTCGCGCATGGACATCGGCGACTATCTCGGCCTCACCATCGAGACGGTATCGCGGATCTTCACCCGGCTGAAGGAGAAAGGCGTCATCCGCCTGGCTAGTCTGCGGTGCGTGGAAATCGTCAGGCACGACGCGCTTCAGAACATGAGCGAGTGAATGACAACATGCTCCGGGCCACGCGGAATGTAGCGCCCGCCGTCTTCGCCAAATAGCCGCGCCGATGCAGGCGCGAAATGGAACGTGATCTGATCGCCAGTCTTGGGCCGAAATGATCGCCGCTCGGCGACGATGGTCTCGCCGGTTGTCAGCGTCGAATGTACATAGGACGTAGATCCCAGCGCCTCGACGAATTCCACACTGGCCTGCATGGCAATCCCATCGCCCGCGTCGCGGTGTTCTGGCCTCAATCCAAGCTGCAGTCTGCGTCCGACCTCAAGCGGGGTGCGCACCGGGCTGAAAGTCCTGCGTTTTTGTCCATATCTCGTCGTACCAACGACAGAGATACATTGATGCCGAAATTCTTATCACCGGTGCTTCGTCGGGTTTCGGTCTCGCCACGGCAGAACTCTTCCTTGCTCGGGGTTGGGAGGTCGTCGCGACCATGCGCACCCCCACGCACACACACTTCAGCCTCGGCGAATGCGTTGGCGATGCTATTTCCAACGCTTTCCATAACCCGCGACCTGATCGTGAACGACCTCGTTTCGGATTCAGCCCTTGCGCTCCTGAAGGCTGTTGCCGCCGTCGACCACCAACAGGGCGCCGTTGACGTAACTCGCGCCTTCCGATGCCAGGAACACCACCGCTGCGGCAACCTCGTCCGGTCGCCCGGCCCGCGCCGGTGGCGTGTGCAGGGCAGCTTGCCGCTCCATTGCGCTAGACGAGCCCGTTTCGATCCAGCCGGGGGCCACGGCATTGGCCGTGATGCCGTTTTTTGCTACTTCGAGCGCCAGCGTGCGCGTCAGGCCGACCATGCCGGCCTTGGCGGCGGAATAGGCTGCTGTGCCTTCGAAAGACACCAGCGGCCCGGTAACCGACGCCACATTGACGATGCGCCCATAGCCTGCCTCTACCATCGCCGGCAAAAACGCGCGGGTGACCAGGAATACGGTCTTCAGGCTGACGTCGATCCCTTGGTCCCAGTCTGCCTCGGTCATGGCAAGAAACGCCTTATCGGACGAGGGCGATGCCAGCGAACCCATGCCGGCATTGTTGACCAGGATGTCGACAGCGCCGACATCAGCCCGCAGCCGCGCGACTTCGGCCGCGATGGTGAGATCGGCGACCGCAGCTTTGGCATTGATGCCCTCGGCGCAAAGTTCGGCGGCGCGATCGAGTACACGCGCGCTGGCACCGTTCAGGAAAACGGCATGACCGGCAAGACCGAGCTGCCGCGCTATGGCAAAGCCGATGCCGTCGGCAGCACCCGCCCCGGTGATCAGTGCTCGCTTGATGATAGAAGAAGGCATGGTCAAATCAGACTCCGCTGGTTGCTACGAGGATGAGCCCATAGGCCCAAGTATGCGAGATGGCCGGACAGTGGCCTCGACCTTTGTTCCTCGTCCAACACCTGTGTAGCGTTCTAAATGCCGATTGCGCAGCCGTCCTTGCGTGGGTCTGAACCGCCCTGCAGCGTTCCATTCATCCAGTCGATCATGATCGCTTGGGCGCCCCCGATCGGCTCTTCCGCCGGGACGATGCGGAATCCGCGACCGGCCAGTTCCTCCTGAACCGCGACTGGAAGCGTGCTCTCGACCTCCACGTCCATCGTGCCAGGAATTGGAAAGACGCGGGGCAGATCAATGGCTTGCTGAAGGTCGAGGCCAAAATCAAGAACTTTTGACAGGAAGTGCGCGTGACCCATGGCCTGATACGCTCCACCCATCACACCGAAAGGCATAACAACGCGCCCATCCTTCACCAGCATGCCCGGAATGATCGTGTTCAGCGGGCGCTTGCCTGGTTCGATAACGTTTGGGTGGTTGGGATCCAGCGAAAAACTTATACCGCGATTGTTGAGTATCACGCCCGAGCGCGCCGCGACGATGCCGGAGCCAAAACCATAATAGATCGAGTTGATGAAACTGACGGCGTTGCGATCCTTGTCGACGACGGAAATATAGACCGTGTCGCGATGCACCGGAATATCGAATGAAGGAAGATCCGCGCGCGCGCGGCCAAGATCAATCATCCTCGCCAGACGATCCGCCGTCGCGCTTGAAAGCAGTTGCTCGACCGGCACCGCCACCTTCGCCGGGTCGGCGAGCAAAGCATCGCGCGCCGCATAAGCAAGTCGCGTCGCCTCGATCTCGATGTGCAGCCGGTCGGCGGATTGAGGGTCACCCTTGGCCTCGAAGCGCGACAGGATATTGAGGATCATGAGCGCTATGACGCCTTGGCCATTTGGCGGACATTCGTAGACGTCGTGGCCGCGGAAACCTGTCTTTATCGGCGTCACATATTCGCCCCTGGCCCCCATGAAATCATCCAGTGTGTGCAAACCGCCGAGGCTTCGCAGGCGCGAAACCATGTCCTCGGCAACCTCCCCCCTGTAGAAGGCGTTGCGTCCATCCGTAGCTATCTTGCGGAATGTTGCGGCGAGTTCTGGTTGCCGGTGCACCTCGCCGATCCTCGGCGCCCGCCCCCCAGGGAGAAAGATGCGTTTTGCGCCAGGATCGGCGGAAAGCAGCGCCGCCTCCTGTTCCCAGTCGAAATGCACGCGTGGGGAGATGGCGTAGCCGCTTTCGGCGAACTCGATCGCAGGAGCGAAAAGCTTGCCCAGCGGCAGTTTTCCATGATCGGCGTTGAGCTGTGTCCAGGCGTCCACCGCTCCGGGAACCGTTACCGCATGCGGTGAGTGACGCTCGATTTCTGTGATGCCCTGAGATGCATACCAATCGGCTGTTGCAGCCGCAGGGGCACGGCCGGATCCGTTGTAGGCGATGATCTCGCTGGACCCTTCTTTCGACATTAGGACGAAACAGTCTCCGCCGATGCCGGTAGACCCCGGTTCGACCACGCACTGTACGGCGCTGGCGGCGATGGCCGCATCGAGTGCGTTGCCCCCCGCCTCCAGAATCCGAACGGCTGCAAGCGTGGCCGACGGATGGGACGTCGCAGCCATGCCATGCCGTGCGACCACGACCGAACGGCTTGGTTTCTCGAAATCTCTCATACGCGAAAAACTCCCTAGAACGATTGCAGTGAGCGCCAGCCGATCACGCTGGACTGGTCGCAAGGCCCGATGCCGGGCGCAGATGCCGTGACAGATTGTATTCGAGCCGGCCCAGTGTCCGGGTGATGATGAAATTGAGGATCAGGTAGATAGCGCCGGCGCAGACGAAAACTTCCATGGCCCGGTAGGTTTGCGAAATGATGCCCTGGGCGATGCCGGTGATTTCCATCAGCGTAACGATGGATGCAAGTGAGGTTCCCTTGACCATCAAAATGATTTCGTTGCCATAGCTTGGCAAAGCCTGGCGCAGTGCGATCGGCAGGACGATGCGGCGCAAGGTCATCAGTCGCGTCATGCCAAAGGCCTGCGCCGCCTCAATCTGGCCGGACGGGACCGACTGCATGGCGCCGCGGAGGATTTCACTGCCATAGGCTGCGGTGTTGAGGGTTAGCGCGAGGATGGCACACCAATAAGGTTCGCGGAAAAGGCCCCACAAACCAAGTTCCTGCAATGTCGGCCGAAACTGGCCAAGGCCGTAGTAAATCAGGAATATCTGGACCAACAGGGGCGTGCCGCGAAACACCGCGACGAAACCCTTGATTGGCCCGTCAATCAAGGGTTGGCGGAGGCGCTGGGCCAGCGCCAAAGCCAAGGCGAGGATGGCGCCGAGCAGGATGGACGTGCCGGCAAGCTCAAGCGTCAGCGGCAGGCCGGCAAGCAGCTTTGGCAATATTTCAGCGAAAAAGGCGAAATCCATTACACCCCCCGAATGCCCCGAAGCGCGCGGCGTTCAGCGCGCTTGAACAGCAATCCCGTCGCTGAGGCGATGGCCAGGTAGAGAGCGGCGGCAGCCATGTAGAAGAGAAACGGCTCGCGGGTCGATCCAGCCCCGATCTGTGCCTGGCGCATCAGTTCGACAAGCCCGATTACCGAAATCAGCGCTGAATCCTTGAGCACCAGTTGCCACACATTCCCTAGCCCCGGGATGGCGTGACGCATAAGCTGGGGTGCGATCACCCGGCGCAACATGAGCGCAGGCGGCATGCCATAGGCGCGCGCTGCTTCGATCTGACCGCGGTCGATGGCGATGTAGGCACCGCGGAATACCTCCGCCTGATAGGCACCCGAAATTATGCCGATTGCCGTTGTGCCTGTGGCGAAAGCCGGCAATCCAAGGAAGCCCTGGGCGCCAAACCAATGGCCAACCGCAGTCAGCGCCATGCTACCGCCGAAATACAGGAGATAGATGGTCAAGAGGTCGGGAACGCCCCTGAATACCGTGGAATAGGCATCGGCGAGCAAGCCGAGGGAGCGCGACCCGCTGACCCGGGCCGCAGCTGCCAAGGCGCCGATCACCGAGCCGACCATAAATCCGGCGACCGAAAGCAGAAGCGTTACGAACGCAGCGCTGAGCAGCGCCACCGCCCAACCGCCGTCGCCAAACCCTAGCAGACGAACGCTATCCAGCATCGGCTAGTTCGCGCTCCGGGAAGGGCTTCTCACTTGGGCGGCGTGACGTCGGCCTTCAGCCATTTCAGCGAAAGCTTTTTGATGGTGCCGTCGGCAATGGCTTCATCGATCGCCTTGTTGAACATCGCCTTGAGCACGGTATCCTGCTTGCGCAGCCCTGCCCCAGTGCCCCGTCCGAAAACCCCGCCGAGAAAGCCGGGACCAGCGACCGTGTAGCCTGAGAATTCCGGCTTGGCCAAGGTTGCCGCCAAAGCGGTCTGCTGTGCAAACAGGGCATCCACACGGCCGGCCGCGAGATCGAGGTCGTGCTGTTCCGTGGTTTTGTACTCGCGGATTTCGACGGCGCCGTCGAAATACTTTTTCAGGAACTCCAAGTTCGCCGTCGCAGCCTGGACGCCGACGATCTTGCCGGCGATCAGCGGCTTGATCTTGTCGATTGCCGCCTTGGCAGGGGCCTCGTCTTCCAGTTTTATCTTCTCGGTCGAACCGGCCAACGCAGCGAGCGCGCTGTCCTTCGCCACGGCGAACCCGGAAGGATCGATCGCATAGGGTTGAGTGAAGTCTATGACTTCAAGTCGTTTGTCGGTGATAAACATGCTCGCCATGATGACGTCGAACTTGCCAACTGTCAGCGCCGGGATGAGCCCATCCCAGTCCTGCGTAATGATGGTGCATTCAATTTTCATACGCTCACAGAGATTGCGCGCGAGCTCGACCTCCATGCCGTCAGGCTTTCCATCAGCGGTGGTAAAGTTCCAGGGCGCATAGGCGCCCTCCGTCGCTATGGTGATCTTCTTTGGCGCATCCTCGGCCGAAGCCGACAAAGCGGCAGCTAAGCTCAATCCGGCCGCAAGACATGCAATGGGCAATAGTTTCATGGTTCTGTTCCCCTTTTTTTCGGCCCTGCGAGGGCACTTTGTAGAAATCGAATATCCCTCTTGCCCGACTACCTCAACGTCGGCTCGGGCTCGCGAACTCGGCCAGCAGCGGCGCCGTGTCGAGAATGTGTCTGCGCATCACGGCTTCGGCAGCTTCGGCATCGCCGCCGCGTAGCGAATCGATCACTGCCGAATGCTCCTCCGCGGCGCTGAGCGGTTTTTCGACATAGTCGAACCAGATGCGCAGATAGGGTTCGATGGTCACATGAAGTGATGCGATTTGCCGAATAAGCTTCGGGCGGCCGCTTAGATTGCAAATGTAGCCGTGAAATTCCTGGTGCCGTGTCACCCAATCGGCGCCGCCGGCAGCGCCACTGCGCTCCATACGGGCCAAAAGGCGCTCAAGTTCGGCAATGGTTTCGGCGTTCATCCGAGGCATTGCCAGGCGAACGGCAAGCCCCTCAAGCACCGAGCGGATCTCGAACGTCTCGTAGATCTCGTTCAGCGTCAGGCCAGCGACGATACAGCCACGATTGGGGCGGATCACCACCAGCCCGTCGACTGCCAGCCGCTGGAAGGCCTCCCGCACAGGCATCCGGCTCATGCCGATCTCGGCCGCGATCTCTTCCGGGATGAGCCGGTCGCCTGCACGGTAACGCCCGAGGCGTATTGCAGATTGCAGATGCAGAAAAGCTTCCTGCTCCGCAGTGGCCGGCGTCTGGGCGTAGGGAATTGCCGAATGGCTCATCTGGGGATCTTTTTTGCTGAATTTTCTGATCAACGCAAAATTGGATTTTTGTATCCACAAATACAATAGAGTTCTGTGGCGCAGTCAAGGCAAATCGTCAAGAGCCCTTCGAGGCCGGCGCCCTGATACCGCCTCGTATCGCCCGCCCGAACTTGGCGCAAACGCGGCACGGCTTCTCATCGAAAGGATCAAGGGACGTACGAAAAGCGTGTTCGTGACGGTCGCGCTGAAAGTCGTGGCACGTGGCAACACAAAGATGCCTGGAGCGTTTCCCAAGGCCTCGCGCCAATATCCCTAGTCGAGTTCGATGATGCTGCAGCCATAGGCCGGGAGCGACAGCCTACCGCCGCGTACTTTGCCATCGCCGAGCAAATCCTTGCCCGCGGGGACATTGCCGATGCTTGCCGGCTCGCCCAGCGTGTTGAGGATGAACAGCAGGCGGCGGTCCTTGCTCTCGCGGATGGTCGCTTCGACGCCGGCCGGCATGTCTGCGATGAGCGGCACGATACCGGCGGGCGCCAGCACTTGATCGGCCAGCACCTCGACCAGAGCGTCGCTGAGGTACGTGCCGAGGTAGATCACCTTGCCCTTGCCGACTTTGCGCGAAGTTATCGCGGCTTGGCCCTCGGCGAAGCGGCTGGCCCAGCTGCCGATAACCTCCGTGCCGGGCGCGACGTTAAGCAGCTCATAAAGATGCGCCGCCGTCACCTGCGCATTCCCGATCTTGAGCTCGTATTGGCGGCTCGCCGACGTCGCTGGCAGCTTCTTGCGCACCGTATTGGCGCCGAAGCGGCCGCCATGCTCGAACAGGCCCTCGCCGCCGATCGGCGTCAGCAACCCGAACTCCTCGACCGTGATCCCGGCCAGCGCCGAGAGCGTCTTGCCCGGCGAGGTGTCGCGGATGACGTGGTTGTTAACGTCGCGTGATCCGGTGCGGCCGCCCAGGATTACCGTTCCACCCGCCTTGGCGAAGGCCTCGATCCGCGCCGTCCACGCATCGGTCCATTTCAGCCAATGCGGCACGTAGAGCGCCTTGAGCTTGCTGAGATCATCCTCGGGATGGATGAAGCCGCAGGCGATGTTGTGGCGGTAGCAATAGCGGTGCAGCAGCGTCGCATCGTCCTGCGGGCTCGGCATGCCGATGGGGCAGGAGCGGTGCATCTCCTGATTGTCGAAATCTGATCCGGCGATGCCCAAATCCATGCGCACATGCGTGCCGAGGATCTTGTCCTTGAGCGCCGTGACCTCGCCCGCAAACTGCTTGGCCTCGTCATAGCGCCGCCGCGGGATGTCGTCGTGATCGATGATGCCCATCCAATAGATCTCGGCGCCGAAATGCGCCGGCCGCCAGCGGAAGAACATCACGCCATCGGCGCCGCGCGCTACTGACGTATAGGCCATGCGGCGCATCTCGCCGGGTTCGGGCGTCAGCGTCGAGAAGTTCGGCTGCGCACCGAAACCCGATTGCTGCTCAGGCACGATGAAGTTGCCGGTGAAGCCGCGGCAGATGTCGAGACGCAGCGCCTGTACCTCGCCGACGCTGCCGACCCGCTGCATCTCGTCATCGAGATGCGGGTAGATGTCGAAGCCGAGAAAATCGAGATCGGTCGAGAACTCGCCGCGGAAGTCGATGTCGTCGATCCGCCCCAGATTGTGGAAGACGAACCAGTCTGGATTGGTCTCGCGCAGGATCAGCACCTGATCGTGCTGGAACCGCGCCGTGACGAAGGCGAGGAAGCGGTGATAGTCGACCACATGGGTCGGCCCGACCGGGGCAGGCGCGTAGTCGAGGGGCAGCACCACTTGATCGAAATCGTCGTAGGCGGTGGCCCAGAAATGCCCGCCCCACGCATCGTTGAGCGCGGCGATGGTCTCGTACTTGTCCTTGAGGAAGGCCTGGAACTCGGCCAGCGTCACCTGACCGTAGGACAGCGATCCAGAGGTATTGAGCTCATTGTCCGTCTGCCAGCCGATGATGTGCGAATTGCCGCGATAATGCTGGGCCATCGCTTTGGTGATGCGCTTCGAATGCTCGCGGAACACTCCGCTCGCAAGATTGCTGTGCTGGCGCGAGCCATGGCTCATGGCGCGGCCATTGGCATCGACGCGCAACACTTCGGGATAACGCGCCGTCAGCCAGCGCGGCGGCGTCGCCGTCGGCGTGCACATGATGGTCTTGATGCCAGCCTTGCCCAGCACATCTATGGCGCGGTCGAACAAAACGAAGTCGAACGTCCCCTCACGCGGCTCGATAATATGCCAGGCGAATTCCGCAAGTCGCACCGCGTTGAAGCCCGCGGCTGCCATGCGGTCGGCGTCGCGCTGCCAATAGCTCTCATCGACATGCTCCGGGTAATGCGGGGTACCGACGAGGAAAGTGTCGGTCGCGATCGGCCGCCAGACAGAGAGCGGCGCGGATTTCGAGGCAGTCGTCATAGTCGGAAAACTCCAGGCGATAGTCTACTTGATGGCGCCGGCGGTGAGGCCGCCCTGCCAGAACCGCTGCAGCAGCAGGAATACCACGATGACCGGGATGATGCTGACCAGAGCGCCGGTGATGATGATCGAGAACAGCACCTGTCCTCCGCCACCGCCCTGCTGCGCGAGCTGATACCAGGTCGCAAGGCCCACCGTGATCGGCTGATATTCCGGCGTGCGCAGCACGATGAGCGGCAGGAAGTAATTGTTCCAGGTCCCGACGAATGAGAGCAGCGCCACGGTCACCATGCCCGGTGCCACCAGCCGCAGCACGATGGCGCGGAAGATCACGAACTCGCCGGCGCCATCGAGACGCGCTGCGTCGAGCAGTTCGTCGTCGACGCCCTGCTCGATATAGACGCGCATCAGATAGACGCCGATCGGCGAGATCATCGAGGGCAGGATCACGCCCAGCGGGTTGTCGCTGAGTCCCGAAAGCGCCAGCAGCAGGAAGGTCGGCACGACGAGGGCCGTCTGCGGGATCATCACAGCGCCCAAGACCAGCGCAAACAGCAGATTGCGGCCGACGAATTTGAATTTGGCTAACGCATAGCCTGCCGCGGTAGCCAAGATCGCGGCACCGAGCCCGGCGACGCTCGAATAGAGCACGCTGTTGAACATCCAGCGCATGAAGACGCCGTTGTCGCGCGCCAGAAGATCGCTCAGATTCCGCCAGAGGTTGAACTCCGTGCCGAAGCCGAAGCCGAACGTGGTGAACAGGTCGCCATTCGTCTTCGTTGCCGACAGGACCAGATAGGCCAGCGGCATGAAGCTGTAGAGGAGGAACAGTGACAGCAGCAGCGTGAGCATGATTTGCGAGCGCCGCCTTTCGCGGGGCCGGCGCTTGGCAGCCTCGAAAGTGGCGATGTCGATGGTCGCAGTCATCATTGCTCCGACCGACGGCGGTTGGCGATCAGGGTGAAGATGTAGGAGGCACCGGCGATCACGATGCCAAGCACGAACGAAACGGCGGCCGCATAGCCATACTGCTGGTTCTTAGTCGCCAGAGAATAGGCATAGAGGTTCGGCGTGTAGCTCGAATTGATGGTGTTACTGGCGAGCGCGCGCATCAAATACGGCTCATTGAACAGCTGCAGTGTGCCGTTGATCGAAAAGATGATGGTGAGCAGGATCGCCGGCCACAGCAGCGGCAGCTGGATCAGCCGGGCAAATTGCCAGGGCGAGGCGCCGTCCATCCGCGCGGCCTCGGCGAGGTCCGACGGGATCGCCTTCAGCGCGGCGTAGTAGATCACCATATTGTAGCCGACATATTCCCACGTCACGATATTGGCCAATGAGAAGATCATCGCGCCCGGCGATAGGAAGTCCGGCGGCGGCAGGTTGAACGCCTTGGCAATCTGCGTGAACGGGCCGAAGGTGGGGCCGTAGAGATAACCCCAGATGATCGTCGCGATCACGCTCGGCACAGCATAGGGGAGGAAGAAGCCGAGCCGGAAGACGCCCTTGGCATAGACCTGGCCACGATCGAGCACGATGGCGAACAACAACGCCAGGGCCAGCATGATCGGCACCTGCACGATGCCGAACAAAACGAGGTTCCACACGCCGCCCCAGAATTTGGCGTCGTCCGCGACCTTGATGTAGCTGGCTGCACCCGCGAACTGCCGTCCGCCCACCAGCGTGTCGCGGTAGAGGCTCATGTAGAACGCATAGACCAGCGGCGCGACGATGAAGGCGATAAACAGCAGCATGAAGGGCGCCAGGAACAGATAGGGCGCCAGCTTTCGGGACGTTAAACCGCCCGATCGCGCTGGGCGCGTCGCTGCGGCTGGCGAGTTCGACAATGCCCTGGTCCCCATCCTGCAAGATAAAGAGATCGGGCGCGCCGATCAAGGCGCGCCCGGCCGGTGCCCGGGAGGAGTTAGGCCACGGTGAAGCCTTGGTCCTTCGCGTAGGTGACCACGGCATCCTGGACACGGTCGAACGCATCCGACAGCGTGCCGTTGCCGCTGATCGAAGCGCCGAATTCATCGGACATCGACTGGTAGAGGAAGCCCTGGAACGGGCTCCACTCAAACGGCGCCACGGCACTCGCTGATTTGGCAAACACTTTGTTCACCTCCTGGCCGCCAAAGAATTCCGGCTTGGCGCTCGCCCATTCCGGGCTCGACAGCAGCGCGTTGGTGCAGGGGAAGAAGTTTTGCTTGGTGGTGTAGAGCTTTGTGGCTTCGGGATTCGTATTCAGCCAGATCGCGACTTCGGCGGCCTCGGGCAGATGCTGGGTCGCTTTCATCACGGCCAGCGCTGAGCCACCCCAAGCGCCAGTCACGAACTTGCTCGCGTCCCACTGCGGCAGATCGGCGGCACGCCACTTGCCCACGCTGGTCTTGGCGACCGAGGTCAGGAACAGCGGACCCCAGCCCGCAGCGAGCCAGGTGGCATAGCGACCCGAGTCTAGGCCGCTGTACCACTCATTGTTGAAGCCCGGCTTGGTCTCGATAACACCCGCGGTGATAAGGTCCTGCCAATAGGCGGCGAAGTCCTTAGCAATCTTGTCGTTGATCCTGATCACGAGCTTGTCGCCATCGCGGCTGACCGGCTTCCACCCCATCGGCCACAACAGACCCAAGACCCAGTCGGCGTTGGCTCCGAACGGCGCGTCGGTCATGAACACATTCGGATCGGCCGCATGGATCTTCTTGCCCGCATCGGCAAACCCGGCCCAGGTGGTGGGCGGCGTGATCCCATGCTTGTCGAAGATGTCCTTGCGATAGAGCATCGCCATCGGACCGTAATCCTGCGGCGTGGCGTTGACCACATCGCCCATGGCGACCTGCGCCCATAGGCCTTCGGGGAACTCGCCCTGATGGGCATTGGCGTACTGGCCGATGTCTGCGAGGGCGTCGACCTGGCGGAAGCTCTCAAGGTGCTGGTATTCGATCTGGGCGACGTCCGGCAGGCCGCTGCCCGCCTGCAGGCCCGCGCGGAGCGCGTTATACAACGGGTCCCCCTGGCCGGGATTCACGAGTTCGATCTGGATGCCCGGATGCGCGGCGTTGAACATGTCTACCTCAAGCTGGAGATTCGGCACCCACGACCACACAAGCACCTTGACGGGCTCGGCACCGCGAACTGCCGCAGGCAGACCCGCTACCGCAACGCTCGCACCTGCAACTTTCAAGAAGTCACGACGCTGCATCATCCGCCCAAGCGGATTGAAAATCTTCGTCATTGAAGTCCTCCCACGAAAGATACGCTCCCACACGACGCAGGACGCGGTTTTTCTTTCAGTCAGAAACTTAATGCCGACATACAGTCGCTGTCAATCGCGATCGATTGATCTTTAATCGGCCATCACAAGGCTGTCAGCAGGGTTGAGCGTCGTCGAATCGAGCACAAGGCGCACCGCTCCAAGCACGATGTCGCGGTGCCCCAGCGCGCCTATCATGAGGCGCGGCGGGTCGTACACATTCCCCTTGAGGCGATGTCGCAGCACATCGAGCACCAGATCACCACCGCCGACGACCCGGCCCGCCAGTACGATGATTTCGGGGTTCATGAAGGCAGCAACACTGCCCACCGCCATCGTCGCATAGTCCAGCAACTCGGTGACAACCGGCGCGATTTTGTCCGCCTGCCGGTCGGTGACAGCGGCCAGGGTGAGCTTTCCCGCCGCATACTGGGTGTTGGCCTCTTCGAGCATCTTGGTCGCCTGTTCGGGGATGCCGAAAAAGCGCAGCGATTGCTTGTCGCCCAGATGTTCGAACGGCCGCCCGGTAAGGAGGGGGTCGTCGAGATACCAGCCGAGCTCGCCCGCCGCATGCGAATGCCCGCCATAGAGCTTGCCGTCGATCACGACGCCCGCGCCCGCGCCGGGCCCGATCGAAAGGCTCACGACGCTGTCGGCGCCACGCCCGGCCCCGAATCCCCATTCGCCCACGGCGGCGAGGTTGCGCCCGTTTTCGACGACGATAGGTATCTGAATATGCTCGCTGAGCCGCGCCCGCAACGGCATGTCGCGCCAGCCGAGCCCGAGCGTCAGCACCACTTCGCCCTCCGGCTGCCTGACGATCGAGGGCACGCCAATGCCGATGCCACGAATAGTCTGGCCGCGCGGGCGGGGGGCCGCCATAAGCCGGCGGATCAGGCCGACCAGCTTTTCGAAATTGCGCTCGCCATCATCGTCGGCGGTCTCGTGCATTTCTGTCTGCACGACGCCTTCGAGATTGGCCACGGCGCCGTAGAACTCGCCCTTGCCGGCCTCGATGCCAATGATCGCATGCGCCGCACCGCGGAACTTGATGCGCGCCCGCGGCCGGCCCCGGACATTGGCCTCGTCAAACCCGTCATACGCAACCAAATCCTCGGCAATCAGATCCTCGATCACCCGCATCACCGTCGGCAGGCTGATGTTCAGCCGCTCGGCGAGGCTGGATGGCGAAATCACTCCTTGGGTGCGGATCAAATCCACCACGGCCGAACGATTGAGTCGGCGTAACAGGCTCGACGTCGTGGGCTGGCGCTTCATTCATGGACCAGTTGCAAAAGGCCGGCGGACCGGCAACGAGCGTCGGCATAGACCAGAACCGTGCCAGAGTCCGCCTTTTTCTGATGACGCCGAACGTCAGTTGTCGCTCGGCAGGGAAAGCTACCGCGGTAGCCCGTTCGATGATTACGGCGCTCCGTGGCGGGCGCCCAAGCCCTCTGAAGTCACTGCGCTACTTGTGCAAATAACTGACGCCGGTCGCTTCAATCGGTTACGAGTTCGTCCGCCCAACATCAATGACCGCTTTTGGCGGCGGGTTCAACCGATCGCTCCGCTAGGGTCTGATAGAGCAAGGTCTTTCTGGGGCGTTCGTTGAGTTGCCGCGCGATGGCGCTGAGCTTTGCCTGGCTGTGCAGGGACAGGTCGGTGCCACGTGGCAGATATTGGCGCAGCAGTCGGTTGGTGTCTTCATTCGAGCCGCGCTGCCAGGGTGATCGAGGATCGCAGAAGTAGACCTCGACGTCCGTGGCCAGTGTCAATCGCTGGTGCTCGGCAAGCTCTTTGCCTCGGTCCCAGCGCTGCCATGAAAGGCGCTGTCTTTGTCCCGTGCTTTATCGATGCGTTTTATCCAGGACGGCATTGTGACGCTCGAATTGCTGTAGCGCCTGAGTCTCGACGTGGACTATCTGAAGAACAGACCTGCTGCGGTCAGCCGATGGCCAACAGCGGCGCGCACAAGGATGCGGCAGGGGCCGAGGCGGTCTTCGTCGCCAATTTTGCCGGCGACGATTATATAGTTGGACCTTCGGCGAGCTGCATCCACCATGTCCGCTCCCAGCCAGCGTTCTGGAATCGACAGATCAGGCTCTCGCTCGCGGGAAGATTGTCGGTCCCACACACGCGTGGTGGACACGAATCCGGCGAGCCCGGCGACGTCATTCATGGCCTCTATGAAATGCACCCTCGAGGTGTTCGATGAGGCGGAAGACGTCCCCCTTCCCGTCCGACAGCGGATCGAACCAACGCATCGCGCCGAAAGTTCATCGCTCGCGCGTGCTCTCCTTGACGTCGAGCGCGAATCCGGCGCGCTCGAGCACCGCTGCGCAGTGCACCTTGTCCTTCAGCTCTTCCAGCTCTGCTTTTTTCATCTTCGCCTGCGCCTCGTCGCGCTCCCTCCTTCGATTCCGCCCCGGATTTTTCAGTGCAGGAACCGGATGCCGCGAAGAGCAGGGCGGGCAAGGGCGCGGCCGGCAAGCCGGCGTTTGTGCCGGGTGGCGCGAACGATGCCCATGTCGGTCATCAAGCCGCGCCCCGCCGCTTCGCCGGCATGGCGGTTGCCCGCGACTATGACTGTCAGTCCCAAAAAGCTGGCACCTAGGGCCCGGTCGCTCTTGAGATAATCATCGCGCCGGCAACATGCCTGTTATCGCGTCGGCGACAAAGGCTGGATCTTCCCAATGCGGGTTGTGGCCGCAATCCTGCGCCCACACCAGACGCGATCCGACGAGTGCATCGGTCAGCGTGCGCTGGTGCGCCGCGCCGAAAAGCGGATCGCGCCCGCCGGCGATGATCAGCGTCGGGGCCTCCACCGCCCGCGCCGCGGCGGTCAGATCGGTGCGGCGGACTTCTTCGAGAATGGCGCGCCAGCGCGCAGCCGGGATCGCGGACGCGTCCTTCGCGAGGCCGGCGAGAAAAGCCCGCGGCACGCCCGGTCGACAGGCATGCCACCAGTCGTAGAACGGATCGGACGGCGAGATCGGGTCGCGCAAGGCTGCAACGCCGTCGATCACCTGATGATCCGATCCGAAATCGGGCTTCAGCGTGCTGGCCAGGATCACCAGCCCACCGATCAGCTCCGGACGACGCGCGGCCAGCATGATCGACACCATGCCGCCCAGCGAATGGCCGACAACGATCGGCCGGCCGAGCCGCAGGCGTTGGATCAGCCCGGCCATATCCTCGGCAAAATCGGCGGCGCGATAACCCTCGCCCGCCTGCGAACCGCCATGGCCACGCAGGTCCGGCATGATAAGCCGGCGCCCGGTAAGATGCGGCGCCAGCAGCAAAAACTGCGGCTGGTGTCGGTGAAGCCATGAACCAAGAGCAACGGCGGCTCCGAACCGGCGATCTCGACATAGGTAAGCTCGAGACTGCCGACATCGACGATGCGCTTACGTCCGGCCCAAGACGCCTGTTCGGCTTCCTGATCCGTCAGCTCCAAAGCCGGCCTCACAGTCCGAGCTTTTCCTTGACCGCGGCAAGGCCGGGTTTGCCATCGAAGGTGGCGACGCCGGCAAGCCAGGCATCGAGCCGATCCTTGTGCAGGGCGATCGACTTCAGAGCCCCGTCCTCCGGCTTCATGCCGTCGTTAATGAGGTAGCCCATGCCGACATTTTCCATGTCGATGTCGAAGGCGAGGTTTTTCAGGAACTGCGCCACATTCGGGCATTCCTGCAGAAAACCCTTGCGAACCTGCGTGGTCACGGTGGCGGCGCCGAAATTCGGACCGAAGAACTCGTCACCGCCAGTCAGGTACTTGAAGTCGTACATCGTGTTCATCGGGTGCGGCGCCCAGCCCTGGAAGACGATGAACTGCTTCTCCTTGATCTCGTAGCCGACCTCCGAGAGCATGCCGGCCTCGCTCGATTCGACCACCTGCCAGCCGTCGAGGCCGAAATTGGGATCGGCAATGGCGTCCATCATCAGCTGATTGGATCCGGGCTCGATGCCGTACATCTTCTTGCCGAACTTGTCGGCGAACTTGTGCAGGTCCGACAGGTCCTTGACGCCGGCGTCCCAGACATAGGTCGGCACGGCAAAGGTGTATTTGGCGCCGACCAGATTGACGCGCACATTCTCGATGGAGCCGTCCTTCTTGTAGGGCTCGTAATAGGTGACCATGGCCGGATCCCAGTAGCCGAGGAACAGGTCGAGGTCTTTGTTCTTCATCCCCTCGTAGATGACGTTGATGCCGAGCACCTCGCTCTGCGGCTCGTAGCCGAGCGCCTGAAGCAATACCTTGGCCACGCCGGTGGTGAAGGCGAGATCGTTCCAGCCGGGCTCGGCCATGCGGACCGTTTGCAGCTTTCGACCTCTGCGGCCCGGGCCGCCTGGGAAGCCAGCGTCAGGGCCGCGACACAGACGCCATTCGCAAGCATGCGCAACATTCCGGTTCTCCTCTTTCCGACTTTGACCTATTGGTCACTTTATTGTCCTATTGGTCAATTGTTGATCTGAACGGACGAAGATGTCAATATGGATTCGCAATGGATGGGTCGACCCAGTGAAGCTCACGCGTCTCAGCGACATACGCCGCAAGGAATTGCGCCAGGCGGCGTTCGCCGTTCTGGAGCGCGAAGGCATCGCCGGTGCGACGCTGGAAAAGGTCGCGGCCCAGGCCGGCGCCTCCAAGGGCATCGTGCTGCATTATTTCCGCAACAAGCAGGAGTTGTTCGAGCACGCCATGCGCGAGGCGAACGCCGTGCTCTGCCACGCCGTGGTCGCCCGGCTGCAGCGGGCGCGCACGCCGATGGAACGGCTGGACGCGGTGATCGAGGGCAATTTCGAGGAGCATCTGTTCCTGCCGCCGCTCTGCCATGCCTGGCTGTCGCTCTGCGCCGAAGTGCCCCGCGACGAGCAGCTGGCGCGCATCCAGAAGGTCATCCATGCGCGCATGCGCTCGAACCTCTTGTCCGGCCTGCGCGGCCTCGCTCCGCCGGAACTGGCCGACGAAATCGTTGTTGGCATCACCGCTTTGATCGACGGGCTATGGCTCAGGCTCGGTCTGCAGCCGGGCAGCGTCACGCGCGAGCAGGCTGTGCGCCAGGTCAAGGATTTCGTCGCGGGGCGGCTTTGCCCCGCGCCAGCCTAGGCCCGTCGGCCTTGCCTCGGTCGGATAAAGTTCATAGCCGGCGAGGTCGTACCCTTGACCGCCCAATTGCGGGAGCATGGCGATGCGACTCCAACGAAGCGGGCGCTGGTCACCCGTGGGTCGGACAGCATCGGCCTGGCAAATTTTCGGAAGCTTTCGCCCGCGAAGGCGCGGATGGCTGATCGTGGGGCGCGACCCCGGCAAGCTGGAAACCTTGTGCAACACGCCGCGGTCGAAACGCTGTCGACCGATCTCGCCACCAGCGAAAAGGAGATCAAGTTCACTTATCCCTTATCTGCATTTGGACAAAGTTGGGGGCACGACCACGGTAGAGAATCCTCGTTACCACTAACAGCCAGATTTCGATCCGACGCTAAACTAGTTCCCTGACAGAGGGAGCTCCGCGACGCATCAGGTCCGGCGGTAACCAACCCGGACCGTCGTTTCGAGACCGTGCCTCCTACATTGTCCAACTACAGGCTCGATCGAATGATTTCTGACGGAATCGGCAGGATCGCGATCACTCCTTGAAGCGGCAAACATGAGAGTGGAATAGTCGGGACTAAAGCGGCCTGTTTGGGATTCCCCGCGCTGTTAGAGCGTGCCACACTGCGTGATGTGTCGCTCTTCGAAACGTCGCGCGAAACGTCGGCTCGATCGCGGTCCAGGACTTGCTCGCCGAAGAGCTGTCCGAGATTCTCCTGCCGCTGCTTAGGCTCGGACCCGAGAAGCTAAACCCCGAGGCATGGTCGCGAACGGCCTTTTAATCGAGATCGCTCGCCGGCACGAGCTTATTATGCCCCTATTCCACGACGTGGAGGTGCCGTCTTCAAGAGCCAGCCCAAAGAGGCGATGACGCCGATAGTCTGCGGCAAAAGCTTGAGCCGCGGCTCCGTGTAATGCGTTTTGGCGGATTGCATGATCTTCCCGTTGTTCGGTCGAGCGCGTATCGACGACTGCGAAAGCTTTCTCCATCAATCCACGGCTCTAGGACCTGCCGCAACCCCCACGCGTCCGCGTACCTCTTCTGGATGGCGAAAGCTGCCATTCAGCATACAGCCCCGGTGTTTCCGAGCGCTCAGTGTCCTCTTGCCTCGACTTTTCATCGAAAGCAGACTGGTTGCATCCCCTTTGTTCGTTAGTCCAGCAATCCGAAAATGTCCGCTTTTAGGATGGCGAGAAGGTCCTTCGGACGCCCGAAATGAGGCGGTGGGTTCAACCGGTCGCCGCAACACCTTTAATCTGGGAGGATTGGGAGGTGTCGCATGGTGACGTCACGTATTTGGTTTACCCCGGAGCAGAAGGCCGAGCTTTGGGAGCGGTGGAAGCAGGGTCAGAGCATTTCATCGATCTCGCGGGCACTAGACCACCGGACCAAGGGCGGCGTTCAGCGGATCGTATCCTTACACGGCGGCATTGCTCCGTCAGCAAGGCGTAGAGCGGCCTCGGCGCTCGAGCTGGGGGAGCGCGAAGAGATCTCTCGCGGGATTGCGGCAGGTCTTGCCATCCGCGCTATTGCACGAAGTCTGGGGCGATCCCCATCAACGATCAGTCGCGAGATCTCGCGCAATGGCGGTGCCCAAGCGTATCGAGCAACCCGAGCCGACAAGCAGGCTTGGCACCGCGCGCTTCGCCCGAAGCAATGTCGCCTGGCATGCTCCGGACGGCTAAGGTGGCGGGTGGCGCAAAAGCTGGCACTGCAATGGTCGCCGGAGCAGATTGCGGGTTGGCTGAAGCGAGCGTACCCAGGCGATCCATGCCCTGGCTGACAAACTCGACTTGTACAAAGTCGCGCGCCAGTTCGATGCCTTGCGGCTGGCTGAGTTCACGCGGGAGCGCAAACTCCACCTCGCGGGCGAGCTGGGCATCCTTGCGGACCTCGAACGTTTCGACATCGTTCCACAGCCTCTCGCGGTCGCGCCAGGCCTCCGGTGCATCCTGCGGCAAGCGTTCGATGCGCTCATCGCGCAATCGCGACGCTGAACGGTAGGCGGCCGACGCGACGGCGCTTGAGCCTGCCTTGCGACCAATGACCTTGACGTGAAGATGATAGATCGCCATCGCGACCAGATCATTTGCACGTCAAAGCCTACGTCGGCACGACGTATAAGCGCGCCCTCCCTCGAAAAATTCTCGGGATGGACCAGCCCATCCCGGGCTGTCTCGGCAACGCTGAAGCCTTCTGGCGGACGCTCCACAATCAATGGAGACAGCCATGCGCAAACCACGAGACTTCGACGCGGACTCAAGACCCTGGAAGACAAGGCGCGCGAGCTCAAAACGCGAAAGGTGCAGCAGCTTGGCGAGCTGATGATCGCCACGGGGCCGATGCACTCAGCACCGACGAATTGGCCGGCGCGCTCGTCGCAATCGCCGAAACCAAAGACGCCGCGAAGCGTGAGGCATGGGCCAAGCGTGGCGTGATGTTTTTCGAGAGCCGGTCCCGGCGAACTGATCCGGCATCTCAACGCAACCCTCGCAGCGCTCCAGCGCAATCGGGCGGCCCGCAATCGCCGGCAGGCGGCACAGGCTCGCAATGACATGCGCACCTGGCAGGTCGAGCGTCGCCAGCGCACACGGCACCTCATCGAACTTGCGGTCTCGCCGTCAAGGCAGGCATTGTCGAGCTCACCAATGACGATCGCGCCACCATCTACGGCGCGCTGCTTTGGATCGCCGCCAAGCTGCAGAGCCATGAAGGCGAGCATGCGCGAAACCTATGGACCGCGAAGGGTAGGCAGGCGTTCGATGGTGAACGGCGTGAGGAGCAGATGGACCGGCGAACATAGCGATGGTTGTAAACGGCGGGCGGCGCAACAACGCAGCATATCGTGATCCATTCGCGATGCACCAACTTTCGACGCGCATTGAAAGTCATCGAATGTTTCGACCGGGGCCGTTTGCCATAAGCTGGCGTCAACAATTCGGGCGAGCATCGGCACCTTTCGCGAGTACGCGTCGTATTCTGGAAACGCGGCCAAGGACAAGACGCGTACTTCGTTCAACATCCGCCGGTATTGAATGGCAAAATTCACTGCGAGGAGCCAAGAATCGCGATCGTGTTACCCGGTGGGCACGACATTGGAACCAGCTCGCGAGTTCGGCGTTGCGAGCGGATGATCAGAAGTTTCGCTTACGCTCTTATCATCGTCCAGGTATCCATGGCGACCGCGCTGCTTACACAGGTCTTCCTTACGACCGGTGAGGAAGCCCGTAGCTCAAAACGCTGGATTGCCTTAACGCCAAAGGACGACGAGCGATGCGCCAAGGCGATGTGGCCCAATATTCCTGAAGGATGTTTGAAACGGGTCGAGCCGAAGGTGGTGACGCTCGTGCTTAGCCAAAGCAACTAATGGCGCATGGCTCTTTCTGCTGCCATTCGCGGCTGGCCGCGCTGCCGCAGGACCAGCAAAGGTCTGTTAAGCCTCGCTCAATCTCTGCAAGCTATCTTGTTGCCAGTTTGTCGAGGGTGACATGAAGCGCAAGTCGATAATGCTCTTTGCCTTCCCAGCTCTGATCCTGCTGATCCTGGCAGGGGAGCGCATGGCGACCTTCTTGCTGGGAGCTTATCCGGCCAGTCCTACAATGTGGCGGATCTGGCTTGAACTAAGGCCACTGTCGACGATGTTCTGGCAACAGGTCGATCTCTTTGTGGGCGCCTCGATGGTCCTCGATGCCTCCGTTCTGGCTGCCGCATCAATCGTTTGCTGGACGGCGTGCCGCACAAGAAAGTCGGCTGCCTTCTTCTTCCTTGCCAACCACATCGCCCTGCTTTTTGCCGGGTTGATGATCGCCGTCACCAGCCATTCCGAAACGGCGAGCACGATCGCTTCATTCGCCGTACCCGGGGTCTTCCATTCTCGCTAATGGTTGATTTTACCTTGAAGAACACCCTTGTGCTGTTTTTGGGTGTGACAGCATGCGCCTACTGTCATGTTGTCTTTCTCAGCGAAACCCGGCAGCGGTCCGGAGCGCTGGCCGCGAGGCTTGTTGCTTTGCAGCGAGATCTCTAAGGGTGCCCTATTTTTTCCGGCGTTAGTTGATCTTCCGGTAGTAAACCTTGCCGTCGGCCTGCTCTATGCGCTGGTAGTTGGAGCTTGGGGCAGGCGATGCGGCCGCGATCCTGTTTTTCGCTGGACGCGGCGCATCGACAACGTTGTGGTCGGTCGCGTCTTCACCATCGAGAACAGCAGGCGCCTCCGCCATGCTGCTGGTCGTGTCGACGGAAGGTTCCGCTGCGCTCGACGTGATTTCGTCATGGGCAATAGGCTGGCTCTGTTCCAGCCGGGCTATGCTCCGGTTGATTTCGCCAAAGCTGCTCTGCAGTTGACTGTCAAGTTTTTCAAATCGGCTCTGAAAACCGTTGTTGACCGTATCCAACCGGCCGCCGATTCGTTGTTCGAACGTCCCGAGTTGTTCCAGGCGCCCTTCCAGAAAGCGCATATCGCTGATGCCGCGGTAGAGATAAACCGCGGCTACCATATTCACCAAAGTGAGCAGGGACGTGCCGATGATGACCGCGCCGACAATGCTTCTGTCGCTCGGTTTCACAACGGCAGCTTGCTCTCCAATGTGGGTTGCTGTCCCAATCTCGATTGCCGGCATGTCCGGTTCGCTGATCATCGTCATTGAACCACCACCTTTGCGCCGATCGCGACGCGCCTGAAGAGATCGATCACATCGGTGTTGGTAAGGCGAAAACACCCCGATGTTCCATCAAAGCCAACCCCGGACGGATCGTTGGTTCCGTGTATCCGATAGAGCGTGTCACGCCCGTTCCGAAGCAGATAGAGCGCCCTGGCGCCAAGTGGATTGTAAGGACCGGCAGGCACCATTTGCGGCAGGTCCGGCTGGCGGGCGCGCATCTCGCGGGGTGGGCGCCATTCCGGCCATTCGGTCTTCGCCCCCACCTCGACCACTCCGGTCCAGCCAAATCCGTCGCGTCCGACGCTGATCTGATAGCGAAGCGCCTGGCCTTGTCGGGTCACCAGGTAAAGCGCTTTCTCGTCCTTGCGGATAACGATTGTTCCGGGCTGTTCTGTCGTCTCGAAGGCAACTGTCTTGCGCAGGCTGGGGCCCATTGCCGGCAGCGGCGGCCGATCCGAAAGTGCCGATCGTGCGCTGGCGAAATCCTGGACCAGCATCATCAGCGCAATGCTCATGACGGCCAATCCCGGGCCAATCCGATACCTACTTGGCCGCCCCCTATTTGGCAGCGTCATCGAGCCGCTCTTTGAACATCCGCTTGAGGTCCTTGTTGAAGCGCGCACGCCCATCCACCTCGGCAGGCAGGATAGCACGGTTCAACGCATCGGTGAGAAGCGCATTGTCCAGCGCGACCGACTTGATGTGCGGCGCCTTGAAGATCTTTTCCAGCTCGCTGCGCGAAAAGTGGTTGCCGAACCATTTGCGCTTGTGCTTGTTGGCCACCAGCGTGATGCTGACAGCATTGCCACGCAACTCACGGATCTTCTTGTAGAGCCGTTTGCCTTGCCGCAGCGAGGCGACGTTGAGTTCGAAGACGATGAAGATCTCATCGCTCGTCGACAGCACGGAATTGTGCCAAGGCGTCTCGATGTTCGGCAGGTCTATGACGATGTCGTCAAACCGGTAGGCGACAAGGTCCAGCAGCCGGAAGACAAAATCACTGCCCTGCGGTTCGAAAGGCAATTGCGGCCTCTCGAAGGAATAGAGCGTCAGCCCAGACGGGCGCGAGAGCTTGATGACATCCATCAGTTCGACGTCGAGCCTCTCCGGCTGGCCGATGATGCCGCCGAGGTCGAACTGGTTGAACTGGTTGAGATAGGCGCCGCAATTGGCGCTCTGGAAATCGAGGTCGACCAGGCAGGTGGAAGCCCCGCGTTCCTTCGATTTCGACGCCAGGAATTCGGCCGCCGACAAAGCGAGCGTCGTCGCGCCGGCGCCGCCGCTCGCACTGATGAAGGTGATGATGCGGCTTTTGGTTCCCTGGTTGCCGGTGTCGTGGAAGGTCACCGCGTTCAGCAATTCCTTGCCGTCGAGCGGCTTGTGCAGCCAGTCCGAAGCGTTCATGCGCACCAGCACACGCGTCTGCTCCGACGACAGTTCGTCGGAGACGGCGATCAGCGGCACGGTCGCCCACAGCGCGCGCGCTTCGATGATGCCCGGCCTGCCGAGCAACTCGCCATTGCCGAGGTCGAGGATGACGATACCGGGGCGCGTATCAGCGGGCGGCCCCCTAAGGAAGTCGCCGGTCTCGGAAACCCTGACGTCGTAGATCGCCAGCGCATCGAGGCGCGTCGCCACATCGCGTTTGAAATTCGCATCCGACGAGAACAGCGCCACCTGCTTTCGCTTGGTCGGCGTAACCTTGGTGTTGATGGCATTCATGACGCGGTACTCTTCAAGTCTTCGCCCGTGACCGTGCTCAGCATGGAGGGCATGTTGATGTCTGCGAAACCCATCAGTCCTTTCAGGAAGAAGAACTGGAAGGTCCTGTTCTGCAGGCTGACGCTGATTGTCGGCACTGGTCCGCCCAGCCGCGTCTGGAAACCGAGGCCGGTGGCGGAATAGGTGATGACAACGTTGCTGCGCAGCAGGCCCGGAAAGAAATGACACATCCCTGGCCGCTGGTTGGCGGCCAGCACGGGACAGACGTCGTCATTGGTGACAGCCGTGTCACCCCGGAAAACTCGGCTGAAATTGGCAGCGCTGAAGATGCCGCTGTTGGTGCAGGCACCGGTGGTTCCGGTATACGAGCATGCAAACGGACCATACACGCCTGAGACGACCGGAGCACCGGGCGTTGTGGTCGGTGCGGCGGCCGTCAGGTTGGTCGCAACCGGATCGGAAATTGAAGCCAACCGTGCACCGACCTGGACTGCCTTGGTTGCAGCGTTCCATTGATAAAACGCATAGCCGAAATCGACGAAGCCCAGGACAAGCGAGAACAGCAAGGTAGATACGATGGTCATTTCCACCATCGCCGCGCCGTCTTCCGATGTTGTGAAACGCCTAATCATGTTCAAAACCGGAGCAATCGCTCGTCGTGATAGCCGCGAAGCGTAATCGGCCCGATGCCGATAAACGAGAGCATCCCGACATCAGGGTACAGGTAGGTGCCGGATACACGGACGGTGCAGACCTGTGCCGTGGTCGAACGATATTTGGTAATGCCGGATTGTACGGCGTCGTAGCAGGTCGTGCTGGTCACCGTCACATTCGACGCCTGCCAATTGGCGATTCGCGGAACATCCGTCTGTGTTGCCGTCGGCTTGCCGAACACTGCTATGTTGGCCGCGATCGCGGCGCAGTCGATCGCGGCAAGCCCGGCGTCGGTATACATCTGGCTGTTGCAGCGCGCTGCATAGCGAGCCCCGTCCGAAAGCCCGGCCTCCATCAACAACTTGTCATGGATCAGATTGCCGAATTCGAACACGCCGGCCGACAAGATCAGCATCAGCGGCGTGATCAGCGTCATCTCGACGAGCACCGCGCCGCGGTGGTCGCGCCGAAATCGGTCGAGATGGCGGAGCAGCGTTTTCAGCATGGCCATCACCGGTAAAGCTGCGCTTCATCGCGGAGGAAGTTATCGAGCGTTCCCCGTCCGCCTTTGCCTGTGATATCGATCAGTTCGACGTAGATATCCTTGCTATCTTTGATAGGCTCGGTGATGAAGAAGCTCCCAAAGGCGCGCACGGGGATATTGTTGGCGCGACCGTTGAATCCGCTTATCGCGTTGCAGTCTATGATGGCCCCGAAGAGGATGCGCCGGTCCACCGTCGTGACGGGTGTCTGGCCGCAGGACGGATTACCGGTTTCTCCGCTTATCGCTGCATCCCCAGCGATGCTGTCGTTGGTCGCGGGGTTCCCGTCGGGGTTAAGCTCGTAGCGATACATTTCGTAGCGGGTGGCACCTACCAGCGATGAAGGCAAAGCGCCGCGTGTCGGATGATTGACAGTCCAATAGCGGCTGGCATTCCAATCGCCGGCGCCCATACGACCGCCCATCAGGCTGCATGTGCCGGTGATCTGGCAGGAGTCCCGTTCAAGCCCCACACCCTTTGTTGGATCGGTCTCAAAGTCAGTTTGGCCGTTGTTGCAGTTGATGTTTTTGAGCCCCATGCGGACATTGGCCGCTGGACCGGTGGACGTTCCAATGTAACTTTTGCTGATACCGAAGCGGGCATTCAGCCCGTCTTGCACGGGGCCGGTGCTCTGTCCCGGTTCGGTGTCAACGCCATCTTGAGCATAGCAGCCCACCGGCTTCACGCGGGCGAGCGACGCTTCCAAGGCGTTCGCGCCGTTGCCCTCCGGCGAAGCAAGAAAGGCGAAGTTACCAGGTTGGTAGTAGCCATTATCTCGCAGAAGGATCTGGCGACGGCGATACTGCTGCGAGTTTGCCGCCTGTTCAAGCGTTACGCCGCCTGTGAGGCTCGTATCCTCGTACGGATTACACATAAAGACCGGGGTATAGTCGCAGACGCTTGACTTGAAGCCGGCCACTGCCACCGCGCCAACATTGAAGGAATTGCTCGCGGAGTTGCCTGTCAAGAACGATGCCGGGAAGATCGCGGCAAAACCGACTGGGGTCACCGTCACCTCGACAAAGCGGGCATTTTTCGCATCGGTCACCTCATCGGTGATTACATTCGCAGCGACGATCGGCAGATTGTCGGTGGCCGGCAGGGATCGGAGATATCGTCGCGTCACGCCGGCAGCTGCTAGATCCTGGGGACCTGGCGTGGTCGTGAAATTGTACTGGTTGCGAACCAGTGTCGCCAGTGCGTAATCACCTCGCGTGATTGCGTCGGACGTGCCGTCGAGTTCTGCAGCTGTTGCGAGAGCGAATGCGTCCGCCCCCTTCTGCAAATCATTGTGCAAATTGTTGACCCGGCTCATGTCGATCACCAACAGGGAAAAGCCGATGATGGCCGGCAGCATGACGCTGACGAGTATCAGCGCTATTCCCCTTTGATCGTGCCAGAACGCGCGAATGGTTCGCAGCATGGCTTTACTCTTTGCTCCCCTGACGCCAGGTTTCCTCGTCGTGCCTGGCGCACTGAAACCGCATCCTTCTGTTCATTCCCCCGTGTTGGTTGCCGGCGTGCCGACATTGACCGTGATGGCCGGCGGAGGCGGCGGTGGGGGCGGAAATTTGTAGTTGTTTGCGATAGCGGCGGCACGCACGCCGTCACCTTCGATCCTCGTGTTCTTGGAGGCCGGATTGAGTGGATCGACGGTCTGCAGCAGCGAATTGAACTTCTGCGTGTCGCCGGCGGCCAGCGTCACCGAATCGTAGTGGTTCAGGTAATCCGCGGCGCAGCCCGAGGGCGCGCCGGCGCACAGAATAAGGATCAAGGCGCTATTTCTTGACATAGAGCATCTTGTCCTTCGATTTGAAGTCCAGCATGTGGCCATAAGGGCCGGTCACGCCATCGCCCGTTTCATATTGTCGGATCATGTCTTTGTTCACCTCGAGCTGACCGAGCACGAAGAATTCCGGATCGTTGGCCGGCCTCGTCTTGTCGAACGGCGTGGCCAGCTGTTCGCCGGGCTTCACCGGCCGCACGAGGTGCGGCGTGACGATGACGACCAGCTCGGTCTCTTCCTTCTGGTTGCTCGAATTGCGGAAAAGCGTCCCGATAACCGGCACCTGGCCGAGCCACGGCACCTGGTTCTGTAGCTTGGTGGTCTTGCTGGACAGAAGTCCGCCTACCGCGAAGCTCTGGCCGTCGCGCAACTCCACAACGGTCGATAGTTTTCGGTTGGTAAAGATCGGGTCGCCGGCGGTGGTGAAGCCGGTCAGATCGCTGACTTCCGGTGCCAGCCTCATATGAATCTTGTCGTCTTCAAGCACAACAGGTGTGAACTTTAGATTCACGCCGAATTGCTTAAAGTCGATCTGAATCTGGCCATCCTTGTCGAGGCTGCGGATGGGAACCTCACCGCCGGCATTGAAGCTGGCTTCCTCACCGGAAAGCGTGGTGAGATTGGGATTCGCGAGCGTGCGTACCACGCCCTTGGCCTCGAGCGCCTCAATGTACAAGTCGACTTTGATGTTGCTGTCGATGACGCGTGTGAGCAACGCTCCAAAGGGCGTCGAGTTGGACAGGAGGTTGCTGAGAAAACCTCCGGCGCCAAGCACCACGTCATCTTTGTCGACGGCGGTGATGCCGGTTCCGACTTTGGTCGTGCCGTCGCTGTTGTTGCCCTTGATCGACACGCCGAGATCGCGACCGGCGTTGCGCTTGGCCTCCAGCACCCGCACTTCGAGATTGACCTGCTGGCTGTCGTCGACAGTGACGGAATTGATGATGTCGTCGGGACCATATTGCTTTGCCACCTCCAGGATGGCCGCCAGAGTGGCGCCGTCCTTGACGTGGCCGCCAAGCCTGACCCTCCCATTGACCGACCCGACTTCGATGCGCGACCTTGGCGCCACCTGGCGGATCGCCTGCGCCATGTCGCTGACGTCGACGCCGACCTCGATCTGAAGGGCGCCGAGCGAACGCTTGTCGGTGGAGAACAGATTGACCGTGGTGGTGCCGGCGCCCTTGCCGATGACATAGAGCGTGCGGTCGGTCATCGGCTGGGCATCGGCGATCTTCTCATCGCCGACGACGATATCGCCCAGATTGGCGCTCACCTGGATCGTTACCGATTGCGATGCCGGCAGGAAAATACGGTGCACGCGAGGGGTCGACACGTCGATGAAGCGGTCGGCCGCAAGGGCCGCCAGGCTAGACAGAAGCAGCGCGGCCAGACAGGGCAACGCGGCCGCCGCCATCCTTAACCAAGACCCTTGCATCCCCGTATCCCCCATCGCTGCCGGTGGCAGCCCCGTTCCGTTTCGCCGCTCTTGGCTATTGTTGTCGCGGCACGTCGTAAGTCTCGAGCTTCACACCTCGGAAAACACCGACCGTCGCTCGCGTTGGTTGCTCCGGTTCTACATACTTGACCACTTCCTTGACGACCTGCTGCGGCGCGGGTGCCGCCACGATGACCGGAGCCGGCTTGACCTTGCTCAACTGGTCGATCTGGCTTCCAACCCGGTCCACCGCCCGGGCCAAACCGGCGATCTTGTCGTCCGCGCGCTGGCGCTCCGCTGCGGCCGCGGCGTCGGCTGCCGCCTGCTTGGCGAGGTCGGCTTGCCTCTTGGCGACATCGTCCGGCGTCTCGCCGGTCAAATCGGACAGCGTGACTCGTTCGGTCATCTCGCCCTTGCTCGCCGCTGCCTGGCGAAGCGCCAGTGACAATTGGCCGGCGCCTGCGGCCAAGGTCAGCTTCTGCGCATCCTTGGTGCTGACCTCGAGCGTCACCGACTTCACAACTGTCGGGCTGTCCTTGCTCTCGTCGGCGACCTGGTCGACGGCGAGCACCTTCATGCTCTGAAGCAGCACGTCGACAAAACTCTGATCCCCGCCTTCGGCATTGCGAACGGTGCGCGTCAAAAGCACGTCAACCCGATCGCCGGGATAGACAAATCCGGCAACGCCGAGCACGTCATTGACCCTGATGGAAACGGCTTTCATGCCTTCGCCGAGCACCGCCGAAAGCGTAGCGCGCTGGCCGGGGCCAGTAATTTTGGTGGCAAGGACAGGTTCGTTGACGCCGATCGACTGCAACGCCTGCTTGGTGCCGCCGCCGGCCGGGAGGTCTTTGGTAAGAAGGTCTTGTGTCGTCTTGTACGCGCCGGCCGGAACCGCACCCGACGGCCATTCGACCTCGCGCAACTTGTCGGCCGACAGGATGTCGCCGAACTTCAGCGCCACCGCGGCCACGACGACCGTGTCGCGCTGGACGTCGTCCGTACGTGCTATGGCGCTCCGCTGCCCGGCCAGCCAAATATTAGCAAGCACCACCGCGAGCACGCCGAACACGCCGGCGAGAACGATCATGATGACAGTGTTGGCGCGCATTTGCCCCCCAGATTGCTAGGCAAATCGACGTCGGGGAAAGCCCCGGCGTCGACAAACTAGGTGTCGGCGATCAAGGCAGCGTCGATGCCAAGGATGACCACCTGCCGCTGACCCAGCCGCCTACCGTAATGACGGATGCGATCACGGCGATAGTGATGATCCCGAGCAGGATCGTATATTCGACCATAGCAGCGCCGTTCTCGTCGTCGCGGAACTGCCGGGCCATCGTCGTTAGCTTCTTCACGCCAATCTCTCCCTTTGGAGTTGAACCCAGCGAGGCGAGCCAAGGTTGAAATCCATACCCAAGCATCCCCGCCGTCTTCCAGTCGAATGCCTTACCAATCATCGACGCCGAGGATGCCCGGCGTCGATGAGAAAGATGCCGGTTATGCAGCCGGCAAGGTCGATGCTAAGGATGACCACCTGCCGCTGACCCAGCCGCCGACAGTAATGACGGATGCGATCACCGCGATAGTGATGATCCCGAGCAGGATCGTATATTCGACCATAGCAGCGCCGTTTTCGTCGTCGCGGAACTGCCGGGTCATCGTCATGAGCTTCTTCATGCCAATTTCTCCCCTTGGAGTTTTGAACCCGACGAGACAGAGCCAAGGATGAACCCCATACCCAAGCATCCCCCGTCATCTCAATCCTAGGTCGCGCCAAAAAGCAGAGTCAAACGGATTAACAGATCCTTAACCTTCCAATACCTGATCGGAAGGCATTTAAATTTAAACAAGAGCTTGATTCCACTAATTTTTCAAGCGTCTTAACCATTCGTTAACATTTGTGCGGCTGAGCTCATTAAGCGCCACCTAATTTAGGCAGATAGCATATCCTTTTATATCTAAGGGTTTATAGCCAATTGTGGAGAACGTTCCTCGTCTCGGCACCCACAAGGGGCACCGGTCCCGTAAGCTTAATGCTTCAGTCATGTGTGGGAGTGCGAACGCAGGAAATAAAAACGAGATTTTTCGGGCGAACTCTTTAACTATGTTGAAAGTATCGGACGGACGTGGTGCCTTTGGCGCTTGTGCGCCGCTTGGTTAACGTTTAGTTTCCGCTGATATGGGCTAAAGGGGCATAAGGGGCTATGCTGGGTCGGTTTATCAAGGGACCAAGCGAGCAGCAGGCCGCGACAAGGGTCGAGCCGCAGACTGTGCTCCCTGCTGCTCCGGCCCTTTCGCCGGCCGCTGATATTGAATCGCACGGCGACGATTTTCTGACACTCAAGGTCGAACTTCACCGGCACCTCATTGATCGGTTCAATCTGACCGCTCTTGAAAATGCCACCAAGGACGAGATCCTGAATGAGATCCGCCCGATCGTGCGCGAGTTCGTTCGAAATCGAACCGTGCCCCTGAACGCGCGCGAGCTCGATCAGCTGACCAGCGACACCGCCGACGAGATGCTGGGGCTTGGTCCGATCGAGCCACTGCTCAAGGATGACTCGATTTCCGACATTCTGATCAACACGCACAATCGCGTTTTCGTAGAACGGCGCGGTGTGATCGAGGAGACGGCAATTCGATTCCGCGACGAGGCACACCTGCTGCGCGTCATCAACAAGATCGTCTCGGCGATCGGTCGCCGCGTTGATGAATCGGCGCCCATGGTCGACGCTCGACTAGCAGACGGCTCGCGCGTCAACATCGCGGTGCGTCCGATTTCCGTGGATGGTCCGCTAGTGTCGATCCGCAAGTTTTCGAAACATCCCTACTCGCTCGAGCGCTTGATGGCCTTCAATTCGATCCGCCAGCCGATGGTCGATTTGCTCCGGATCGCCGTGCAGGCGCGCAAATCGATCCTGGTTTCAGGCGGCACCGGCAGCGGCAAGACGACCTTGCTCAACGCTTTGTCCAGCTACATTCCGTCCAAGGAGCGCTTGGTGACGATCGAGGATGCGGCGGAGCTGCAATTGCAGCAGCCGCATGTCGGCCGTCTCGAAACGCGCCCGCCCAATGTCGAAGGCAAGGGCGAGGTGCGTCAGCGCGAATTGCTGAAGAATGCGCTTCGCATGCGGCCAGACCGCATCATCGTCGGCGAGGTTCGCGGCGAGGAAGCTTTCGACATGCTGCAGGCCATGAACACCGGCCATGAGGGTTCGATGACCACCATCCATGCCAACACGCCGCGCGACGCGATCTCGCGGCTGGAGCAGATGGTCGGCA
Source organism: Mesorhizobium sp. C089B (assembly GCF_030323125.1). Taxonomy (NCBI): domain Bacteria; kingdom Pseudomonadati; phylum Pseudomonadota; class Alphaproteobacteria; order Hyphomicrobiales; family Phyllobacteriaceae; genus Mesorhizobium; species Mesorhizobium sp. C089B. The sequence goes on along the minus strand of NZ_CP100469.1, from coordinate 6,073,618 downwards.
TGGCGGGCATGCCGATGACCAATGATTCCATCCGCGCGCAGATCGCTTCCGCCATAAACATCATCGTCCAGACGCAGCGCCTTTCGGACGGTGGGCGGCGAGTCGTTTCCATATCCGAACTGACAGGCATGGAAGGCAATGTGGTCCAGCTTCAGGAACTTTACCACTTCGTGCGGCGTGAAGTGACGGCGGACGGCCAGATCGTCGGAGAATTTCGCGCCACCGGCATTCGTCCACGCTTTGCCCAGGAAGCCGCGACGCTTGGCTTTCTGTTCGGCAAGGACGCATTCAATCCGCAGGTCCCGCTCTGATGCCGACTGGCCAGACTTTGCTTTACTTCATCTATGTGCTGGCGGCGGCGTCGGCTATCCTTGCGATCGAGGCTCTCTTTGTCACCTATTCCAAACGCCGCTCGCGGGTCAGCGCGATAAATCGTCGGCTGAAAAGGCTGGCTGATGAAGCTCCTGCAGAACAGACTCTGCAAGGATTGCTGCGCGAGCGTGGGCTTACCAATTCTGGCGATTTTCTTTTCAGCATGGTCGGGCTGAACAGACTGTACACCCAATCTGGCATTACCGGGAATCCGCTGTCGTTTGTTGCGATGTTCTTTCTTGCGGGATTGGCGCTGGCGCTGGTGTTTGCGTTTCTGCTGCATTTTTCCGCTATATTCGCGCTATTCGTCTTTTTGTTGATCGCCTCTATCCTGCCGCTTCTGGTTCTTCGCCGCGCCCGAGCTAAACGTATCCAGAAATTCGCCAAGCAGCTGCCGGACGCACTCGACATGATCGTTCGGTCGTTGCGTGCCGGTCATCCGACTTCTGTGGCGATCGGGCTCGTCGCCCGGGAAATGCCCGATCCGCTGGGCACCGAATTCGGTATCGTCTCCGACGAAATTACTTTTGGTCTCAGCCTCGAAAACGCGGTACGAAAACTCTCCCAACGCGTTGGTTTCGAAGGCCTTCAACTGCTGTCGGTGTCGCTGTCGATTCAAACAAAGACGGGCGGTAATCTGACCGAAATTCTGTCCAACCTTTCAGCGGTGCTGCGTGAAAGGCAAAAGCTCAGGCTGAAGATAAAGGCACTTTCCGCCGAGGGTCGAATGTCCGGATGGATCATTTCCCTGTTTCCGCTGTTCATGCTGGTTATCCTCATGACCATCACTCCAAGCTACTATGGCGATATATGGAACGACCCACTGGTCATGCCTGTGTTTACGGTCTTCGGGGTATGGGCTCTGCTTGGCGACTTCATCATGTATCGCATGGTCAATTTCGATTTCTGACTGGGAGCGAACCATAAATCTCTTTTCGAATACTCACGATGTGAGCCTCCTGATCTCCATTGCCGTTTTCCTGGCAGCGGTGGCCATTTTTCTGTTGGCTGCACTCATATTCCTGCCGGCGCTGCAGACGCGGAAGCTGGTTGCGCAAACCTTGATGGCAGAGGGCACTCCGAACCGCCGCTCGCTTGTTGGGCAGGAGGAGTTGGCAAGAATCTCTGCGCAGCAACCTGTCCAAGCATATTTTCGATCAATCGAGAAGGAACGCGACGAACCCAGTGCCCTGGACGCGAAACTCTTTCGCGCAGGCTTCTATCAGCCAAGCGCGCCGCTGATCTACACAGTATCGCGTCTGGCGGCGGTCTGTGTCGGCTTTGCTGTGACCTACGGACTCCTCTCGCGCATCTTGCCACCACAATTGCCCGGTCTTTTCGTCTTTGGAGGCTCAGCCTTGCTTGGCTTGGCATGCATTGTCATTCCAAGCATAGCGCTCGATCGCTTCGAAAACGGGCAAAAGCAGATCTATCGGCGTGGCTTTCCCGATTTCATGGACATGATGATCACCTGTGCCGACGCCGGCATGAGCCTGGAGGCGGCGGTCGAGCGTGTTGGCGCCGAACTGGCCGGCACACATAAATGGCTAGGCATCCAGCTTTCGATCATGAATCTGCAATTGCGCGCCGGCAAGCCGCTGCGGGAAGCTTTGCGCGAACTCGCCGATCGAATCGGGCTCGAGGAGGCGCGCGCTTTGGCCGTGCTGTTCCGGCAATCAGAGGAACTTGGGACGAGTCTGACGGACGCCCTGCGCGTGTATAGCGACGAAATGCGGGGACAAAGAATCTTTCGTGCCGAAGAGCGTGCCAACACTCTTCCGGTCAAGATGATGATCCCATTGGGGCTTTGCATCTTTCCAGTCGTGATGATGGTGGTCATGCTGCCCGTGATAATCCGCATGAAAGGCATTTTCTTCTGAACAGTCATATGCTTTGGTTCTAAAATAGGTCCGGGGACTTTGGGGAGACAAGATGAGAAGGCCAATGCGCCTCGCAGCCGCTGCCAGTTTGCTGGCCGTGCTGCTTGCCGGCTGCCAGACCGGGGCTGACAACACCGATGGGATCGTTCGCACCAACGAACCATCGAAAGGCGACGTGACGGCCTTTGGCGATGCTTTTGATGGTCTGAAGACGGTCGGCGATGTCGAATACTATGCCTCCGACCAAGCGGTGGCCGAAGCCACGAACCAGTTCCGTGCGGAAAACTATGGCAATGCCGGCGCGCTGTTCTACAAGGCGACGCAACTGGCTCCCAATGATGGTGGCGCCTGGATGGGCCTGGCCGCCTGCAGCGACCGCATCCACCGCTTCGATCTCGCAGATCGGGCTTACGCCCGGGCCTTCAAGCTGGTTGGCGCGTCGCCCGAATATTACAACAATGTCGGCTACTCTTACCTGCTGCGCGGCAGGCTGCAGGATGCACGCGCGAACTTCCTCAAGGCCTACGAACTGGCGCCCAACGATCCGACCGTGGTCAACAATCTGAAGCTTCTGTCATCCAGTGTGCAGAACGTCGAGCGTCAGTAGTCATGCTGCTTGCCGCATCGCTGCTGCTGAAGGTATTTGCTGTCCCTTTGCTCGCAAGGATAGCCTGGCTCGACTTCACCACCCAAAAAATATCCAACCGTGATGTGCTTCTGCTGCTGTGCCTCGGGTTGGGATCACTGCAGGCTGTATCAATTCTGGTCGGATCATGGTGGGACATGGGCCTGAGCGCGATTGCAGGCATCGTGCTGTTTCTTGCGCTCTTCCCGTTCTGGGCTCTGCGCAAGGTCGGTGCCGGCGATGTCAAGCTGATGGCAGTAATGCCATTCCTGACCGGCGGAAGCAGTCTGGCGGTGTTTTCCCTGCTGCTGCTGGTTTTTGCTCTTACCACGGCGCTGATCGTGAAAAATCCCTTCATGCTGCCGGAAGGCGCCTTCCGCCTTTATGTTCAGCATCTGGATCGCAAGGGGGTTGTTCCGTTCGGCGTGCCGATATCGATCGCGGCGATCTGCACGCTGGCGTTTCAGATCTACGCCAGCTTGATGGTTTCTGGCGGGCTATCGATCTGATGGTCGCGGGCCGTTTAGGTCCAAAACGACAACGACATGCGAAGGTGAGTGGGTGGGCTCCGAGGTGCGGAGGGGTTTCACAAACCGAGATCAGGGCTAAACATCAGGCGTCTGCTTGACCGCGCCGATCTCGACATTCCCCCGTTCTTTGGGTTTGGGCATAAACGGATATCCGAACTGGCCGAGGTAGCTTGCCGGGATAGGCTCATCGACTCCGTATTTCTCGGGCATTGCCGAGCCTGGAACGTGAAAAGTACCGAACAGCAGATCGATGATCGATAGTTGACTGGCAAAGTTCTTGTCATAGGCATCGCGATGATCGGCGTGGTGCCAATGATGGAATTGCGGGCTCGCGATCAGCCATTTCAAGGGCCCAAAATTGATCCTGACGTTGGCGTGCAGCAGTAGCGCGTGCCCGGTATAAACAAGGAAATAGATGGCGATCGCCTCTGTCGAAAAGCCAAGAAAGAACACTGGCATGAGGGAGACCGCCTTGGTGATGATCTGATCGACCGGGTGCGCTCTGAACGAGGCCACCCAGTCCAACTCTTCTATACCGTGATGAATCGAGTGAAATCGCCACAGCGCCGGAACCGCATGAAACGCGCGGTGTGCGGCGTACACCCCGAGATCGGCTAATATGATGATTTCGATTACCTGGAGCCATGTGGGCTGGCCGCCGATGGTATCCGATACGCGCTCGGGCACCAGCAATGCGGCCACGCTCATGACAATCGCTGCCATCGAGAAAATGCAAGCTCTTACAAGCGTGCCATTCAAGATTGCGTAGATGGCATCAATAGCGAGACCCTTGCGAAGAATCTTTTGAGGCGGCCGCAGGGTCAGGATTCGCTCCAGCGGGACGAAGATCAGGGCACAAATGAGCAGAGATTTCAGACCAAAGAGGTCCATTGGCCTATCCAAAAGTGGCAGTTATGGGAGGAGTGAACCACTTGCTGACCTATCAGACAAGACGATCGTTTCCGAACAGGTGGAGTAGAAGTTAACTCTTCGGAAACCATTTTCTTGCCGAGGCGCGAATGCAGTGCTTCAATGCTCCCCGAAGCGGGGAACTACAATGCTAACTGAGGATTTCCTTGGCCGAATTGCGATCGTCCTTGTTCTGACGGTCTTGGCGACGTTTGGCGTGATTTCAATTTTCGGCCATTTCAATCAGGACACTTCGGCGAGTTCGCTGGCGGTCATCACTCAGGCGGCCGCGACTGTGTTGTTGCTATTGCAGGTCGTTATGACAGTCAGCCGTCTTCCGGCTAAGGGAACGGCCCGAGGAATTGAGCCAAGGATTACCGCGTTAGTCGGATCTTTCCTTATGTTGGTGGCGATGTTTCTGACCCCGGCACTGGAAAGCGAAGCTGCGCAAATAGCGGCTCTTTGCTCAATATTCATCGGCACCGTCACTTCGATTTTTTGCCTATATTGGCTTGGCCGTTCCTTTTCCATCATGGCCACGGCTCGGCAACTTGTCGCCTCAGGCCCATATTCGCTTGTCCGGCATCCGCTGTACGTCTGTGAAGCAGTATTCGTCCTCGGGATGATCCTCTCACATCTTTCGGTATTGATGGTGATCGTCGGTGCGTTTCAGTTTCTTTTGCAGTATCGACGCGCGAGGAATGAGGAAGCCATCTTGCGGCAAACCTTTCCCGAGTATGATGAATATGCTCGGCGCGTCCCTATGTTCATACCGCGAATTTTTAGGGCAGCTATACCGTCGGTAGACAAGCCATAGCCGGCAGCCGTTTTGTACGCTGGCCATCGGCGGCATTCTGTTCCGGCTCGAAAGCCGCCTGCCACATATTTTCCCAGTCCATCATTGCCGCCACGCCGCATGACGACGATAGCAAAAGCACGTCTCCTCGATAGTGGTCTAACGAAGTAGCGGTCTCCCGCTACCAACGCCCAACGGCCGGTCCGAAAAGGCTGACAACACCGCCTATTTTGCACGCCGGGACCGCCATTTTCCGCTAAAGCCGAATGCACCCCTTCTGCACTGAAGGCCCGATTACGGCCAACGCATGCTGAGGTATCGACTTGTAGGATTCAGAAGTCGTGAAGCGGTGTTCGTTGACGTCACGTCCGGTGACCGCCGAGCGCATCGAGCGAGCGCTCGATCGCGTCGCGGAGATCATGGTGGCGCGAGGGGACCAAGGCGAGGCCTGGCTGCCGTTATATGAACATCTGGAACGTGCTCTGCGAGACCACAAGGCGAGGGAAAAGCGTATGGCGGCTGTGCGCGAGCGCGTCACACGATCGAGGGGTCAAAGGGAAGCACGATCTTCATAAGCTCTTCCTGCCACATCTTCATGTCGCCACCCTCGCCATATTTTGGCCGGTCGATCGTGTGGCCCATAAGCATACGCCGAAGTTCCTCGTCCAGCCTGCCGTTCTTCATACGGTCTTCGAACGAATGGCGCAGCGAATAGACCGTATGATCCTCGGTGGGAAACAATCCGTGGCTCTTGAAGTGCTTGTTAAGCAGGGCTGACAACGATGCCTCGCGGTCCTTGTACCGTGGGAAGCCCTTTGAATATTTCTTGAACACCTCAAGCGCCACGCCGACCAGTGGTATCTTGCGCACTGACGAGGCGGTCTTGATTTCTCGCGGATCGTCAGGGTCGTCGCGCGGTTCGACCGAGATGTGCGGGACATCGTGGTCAAGATTGATGACGCCGGCATGTAAATTCGCAAGCTCGCTCGGTCTCGCGCCTGTCTCCGCAAACGCAAGGACGATACTCCGCGCCTCCTCGTTGAGCGTTGTGAGCGCGCCCGGCGCAAAAATCTTGTCCCGGATCCAGTCGGTCGGGAATGGCGGCCGGCTGCGCTTTGACTTGTCGCTAAATGAGAGATCGGCGAAGGGGTTTTTCTGTTCGGGGAAACCGAGATGCCGGTAGTAGTCGGCGTAGAGGGTTCGCAGGTTCCCCATGTTTCGGTTGCCAGTAGACGCCGAACGGTCTGCCCTCCCTGTCTGGGGCGCGATACGATTCAGCCAGTAGTTATGCACCACTCGTGCGTCGTCGCGCGTGATCTCACCCATCGCCTTGTCGCCGACCAGGCCGATAAACACATCGACGCTCATCTCGCGTTTTGCCTTCCAGCGCTTCTTCTGATCGGGGCTTTTGGTGCGGATTTCGTCGCGGGTGATCTCGTCGAAATAAAGCTCCAGAGCCTCTGATATCTTGTCGTCAGGACGGGCAACGGTGCCGCCGACTGCGTCCACCGATGGTGATGTGGCGGGTGCTCCGATCGTGCTCTCTACTCTGCAGGATCGTGTCGAGCGGCTCGGCGACCAGAATCTCGGCAAGCGGCCGATAAACGAACCCCAACGATTCGGCGCGCTTGATCGCTTGGCGGTATCGGGCGCGCGCCGCCTGTGGATTTTCGCCCAGCATTAGTGACGCCCACAATGCATTGTCGGCTGCCTCGTGAAGATCTCTGGCTGTGCGCGCCTTTATTCGCTCAGTGGTATCGAGGGCACGGCGCACGAACTCACCCCGTTCGTCGAGGTGCCTGACCTCTTGTGGCACCCGGCGTCGGTAATGGAAGTGATCGCCCCTGAGTTGCAGGAGGCGGTCGGGATCATGCTCTTCGCGTCGTCTGCCCGCGTGTTCAACACGGCGTTTGTGTCACGATACGTATCACATTATGTATCACAAACGGCGCGAAAGCGCAACCTAGGCGAACCCTTTTCGCCGAAATTTGCCAATGAATTCAAATACTTATTCGGAGGGTCGGTGGTACCGTTGGCTGGGATCGAACCAGCGACCTCCGGATCCACAATCCGGCGCTCTAACCATCTGAGCTACAACGGCACGTTCGCCTGAGCCAGATCGTGGTGAAAATTCATTCTCCGAGATCCGCTCTGTCGTTCGGCGATGCGTCCAATACGGTCTATCAGAGACTAATTCAAGGCCTTTGATAAGGCAAAGCCGGTCTCCCAACAGACGCCCGTTTCTTCGGCAAAAGAAAAAGGCCGGCGGGAGGAGGTGCCGGCCTTTTCCTGTTACGAGCCAGCGGGAGGAGGTGCTGGCTGGTCACCCCGGAGAGCAGAGGGAGGAGGTTCCACTCGCCGGGTATTCATTTGGACAACTCTATCGCACACCTATTTGTCTGACGAAATGCGACGTTTTGATGCATCGCAGAGTTGTGCGCAATTATTAGGCGGCCTTGATGTCCTTCAGGGCCTTCTCGAAAGCGGTCTTGACCGGCTTGGAGACGTCTTCGGCAGCCTTCGAAGCAACAGCCTGGAAGTCCTTGGCCTGCTCGACGGTGGTCTCGACGCGCTTGCGCAGGAAGGCGGTCTGCAGTTCGACCACTTCCGACAGCGACTTGGCGCCGATGAGGGCCTCGAGATGCAAGAAGCCGGCTTCGGCATTGGCGCGCAGAGCGGCGATGGTCTTGAGCGACAGGTCGCTGGAAACGGTCTTGGCAGTCTCGAAGGTCGATTCCAGGACTTTCTGGGTCTCTTCGGCGCCGGTCTTCAGCTTGGAGTAGGCTTCCTTCGACTGCTCGACGCCCTTTTCGGCGAAAGCGCGGATCTGGTCGGTTGCCTTGGAAGCGTCGAAGCTCGGGAATTCGACGTTTTCGATGGTCTCAGCGGTCTTGGCCTTGGTCATTTTCCGTCCTTTCGGGGTAGCGGCTTTGACAAAAAGCCGTCTCGTTCATGTATGATGGCAATATAGCGGTTTTTTTGTGCGATGCAATATCTTTGTTGCAGTGCACCATAAATTTCTTCCCATGCGTCACCCAAGAGGTTATCCAGGGACATTCCGAGAGCTGTTAACCAAGTGGCCAGAGATTCCACCTGCTTCCCGCCATGGCTTGTGGACCTTCGCCGCGCGGGCTTTTATTAACAAAGCGTTAACTGCAAATTGCCCGCCTTGTAGGTTCGCCAAGAGGGGTTCGCCAAGAGGTTTCACCGAAAGGGTCCGCCAAGCGCATGCCTTCCGAGAACTACTCTTTCCTCGATGTCGCCGTGCTTGATGCGGTTCGCCAGCGCTTCGCCGCCGGCGACGCGATCGCGATTCTGTCGGCCGACCTCGAACAGGTGATCTGGGCCAACGGCCCGGGCGCTGCGGTGTTCGGCTATCCCGATATCGAGGCCATCATCGGCGCTTCGGCACAGCTGCCGCTGATCGCCAGGCGTCAGATCATGGCGACCGCGGGCTTCCCGCAGATCGGCAGCGACCGCGCCATTACCGTACGGCTGGCGACCGGCATCACCAGCCGCGCCGTCGGCTTCCTGGCCAGTGCGGTGACTATGCCGGACGGCGAAAGCGCCATTATGCTGGTGGTGCCGGCAGCGCAGGCCGGCTCGCGCAGTGCTGCCGACATTGCGGCCCGCGCGATCAGCGGCTTTACCGAAGACGGCCATTTCATCGCCTTTGTCGACGCCGCCGGCACTGTCGAAGCGGCTTCGGATGGCTTTGGCGCGCTCGCCATCCGGCCTGAGACGCTGGCCGCGCTTGTCGCCGACGTGGCGAGCCAGGACGACCGCATCGTCAAGCGGCTGGTCCCCGGCGGCGCCACGTCCTATCCGGCCGGCTTCGCGCGCCTGACCGAGTCCAGGCATCTGCTGGTGGTCATCGACGAGGATCAGCTCGGTGAGGAAAATCCTGTCGGCGAGCTGGATGCCGAACCTGCTGCAGCGCAGGTCGACGATGGCCCGGCGCAGGCCGCCGCGGAGAACGCGGTAACGGTGGATGCGGTGGCTGACCACCCCACCGCAAGCGGGAATCAGGGCGCCCCACTCGCGGCCGCACCTGATGTCGGGGAGACAGGTCCGGCTGCCACCAAGCATGATGCTTCGGCGTCAACCGATACAAAGGCGGACCATCGCGAGCAGACGACCTGCCGCGAGCAGGCGGCGAATGACAGCGCGCCGGCGCAACATGATCATTGGTACTTCCATGCCGGCGAAGAGCCGCAGGCGGGCGAGCCGGACAGTCCGGCGCAGGCCGAGCCGGACTCTGTTTCCCCGGCCGAGAGTGCGCAGTTGGACAGCAGTGCCGCTGCGCCCGCCCTGCCGTCTGACGCAGCCCCACCGGCTGCGCCTCCCGCCAAACGTGAGATCGACCGCTCGGCGCCGCCGCTGCGCTTCGTCTGGCGCACCGACGCCGAGGGCAAGTTCAGCGCGCTGTCGCCGGAATTCGGCGACATTGTCGGCAAAGCCGCCGCCGACGTGATCGGCCGCCGCTTCAAGGACGTCGCGACAATTTTCGGCCTCGACGCCTCGGGCGAGATCGCCGGCCTGCTTGAACGGCGCGACACCTGGTCGGGCCGCTCGGTACTGTGGCCGGTTGCCGGCTCCGACCTGAAGATACCGGTCGATCTGGCAGCACTGCCTGTCTACGGCCGCAGCCGCGCCTTCGAAGGTTTTCGTGGTTTCGGCGTCGCCCGCGCCGGCGATGCGGTGGTCGATCCGGAAGCAATCGGCATGGCGCTGGTCCCCAATGGCGCGCCAGCGGCAGCAGCCGAGCCGGCCCCGGAACAGCCCGTGGCGGAAGCTCCCAGGGCGGCCGATCCGTTCGAGGGCGAAGTGCCGGCACTGACCATCGTGCCGAAGCAGGAACGTCGTTTTGCCGACAAGGTCATCCGGCTGGCCGAGCATCGGCAGCCTGCCAACGACAAGCAGCCGACAAGCGAGAGGGGCCTGTCGACGCTGGAGCGCAGCGCTTTCCGCGAAATCGGCGAGCGGCTGAAGAAGGACAATCCCCCCCCGGAGCAGCCGGATGCCGGCAAGCAGGCCGAGCCGACCAGGACCAGTCAAACAACGCCGGACGAGGCCAGGCTGGAGCGGGCCAAGGGAGATCATCCCAAGCCGGATCATGTCGAGGCGGACCAGCCTGAAACAGCCGCGCCAGCCCGACAACCCGCCGAGGTCTCGAGTCCGGACGAAGCCGGCCCGGCTGCCGTGGCTGAACCATCGGCAGCCGCACCCGAAAGCGAAACGGCTGAGGCCGAACCGCCGGAAAGCGATGCCGAGGACGAAAAGGACCTGACGCGGCTTGACGGCGAGCAGCCGGACGACGGCCTTGCGGACAGCGAAGCAGGCGAGGCGAAGGCGCCGACAGTGTCGCGCTCCCTGCTCGACTATGCCGATCCCGAACCAGGCTCCGTCACCGAAGACAGTACGGAAGCAACGTCGTCCAACGACGAACTTGCGCCGGCTTCCGAACCGGATGATACGCAAGCCCAAGAGATCGTCGAGGCCGCAGAGCCACAGCCGGTTGTTGCCGAGACGCCGGCCAATGCCGGTGAAGACGACAGCATGACGTCGGCCGACTTCCGCGATGCCGAGGACAATGAGGATTGGGCGCCGTCCGACGAGGCGACCGATTCCGCCGTGGAAGACGGGGACAAGGCCGGCGATGCGGACACAGTGCCGGCAGAACCACAGCGCCTGAAAGTGCCGCCGCTCAAGCTTGAGGGGTTCATGCCTTCGGCATTCTCGGCCGGAGATGAACACAAGGCCCCTGACACGTCGATCCTCGGCAAGCTGCCGGTGCCGCTGCTCATCCATTCGGGCGACGAGCTTCATTACGCCAATGAGGAATTCCTCGGCCTGACCGGCTATGACACGCTTGAGGATCTGAGCGACGCCGGCGGGCTCGACGCGCTGTTTGCCGATCCCTATTCAGAAATGGCCGGCGAAAGCGACCACACACTCAAACTGAAGACGCGCGAGGGCCAGGAATTTCCGATCGAAGCCATTTTGCGTTCGGTGCCGTGGCGCGCCGGCAAGGCGCTGATGCTGGTGGTGCGACGTACCGGCGATAACGAGCCGCCGATGGTTGCGCATCTCGCAGCCGAGGAGCAGACGCAGCCCGATGTCTCCGAACTCAAAGCGCGCATTGCCGAGATGCGCACCATCATCGACACCGCGACCGATGGTGTGGTGTTGATCGGCCGCGACGGCGACATCCGCTCGATCAGCCGGCCGGCCGAGGCGCTGTTCGGCTTCGACAGCGACGACGTCACCGGTAAACCGTTCGCCTCGCTGTTTGCCATCGAAAGCCAGCGCGCGGCGCGCGACTATCTGAACGGCCTGTCCGAGCCCGGCGTGGCGAGTGTGATGAACGATGGCCGCGAGGTGATCGGGCGCGAGGCGCAAGGGCGCTTCATCCCGCTGTTCATGACCATCGGCAGGCTGCCCAATGACAGCGGCTTCTGCGCCGTGGTGCGCGACATCACGCAGTGGAAGCGGGCCGAAGAGGATCTGACCCAGGCGCGCGCGGTGGCCGAGCGCGCCTCCTCGCAGAAGACCGATTTCCTCGCCCGCATCAGCCACGAGATCCGCACGCCGCTCAACGCCATTATCGGCTTTTCCGAGCTGATGGTGGACGAGAAGTTCGGCCCGGTAGCCAATGACCGCTACCGCGACTATCTCAGAGACATCAACCGCTCGGGCAACCATGTGCTCGATCTCGTCAATGACCTCCTCGACATTTCGAAGATCGAGGCCGGCCAGCAGGAAATGGACTACGAGGCGGTGTCGCTCAACGATACGCTGGCCGAGACGGTGGCGATGATGCAGCCGCAGGCCAACCGCGAGCGTGTCATCATCCGCTCCAGCTTCGCCTCGCGACTGCCGGAAGTCGTCGCCGACCTCAGAAGCGTGCGCCAGATCGCGCTCAACATCCTGTCCAATGCCATTCGCTATACGCAAGCCGGCGGACAGGTGATCGTGTCGACCGCCTATGAAACCTCCGGCGACGTTGTCATGCGGGTGCGCGATACCGGCATTGGCATGAGCCATGCCGAGATCGAGCAGGCGCTGAAGCCGTTCAAGCAGATCAATGCGCTGAAGCGCGGGCGTGGCGACGGCACCGGTCTCGGCCTGCCGCTGACCAAGGCGATGGTGGAAGCCAACCGCGCCCGCTTCACCATCACCTCGACGCCGGGCGAAGGGACGCTGGTCGAGGTCGCCTTCCCGTCGACGCGGGTGCTGGCCGAATAGGCCGGCGATTTCCGGGCGAGAATCCCGGACAAAGAAAAGGCGTCCAACAGGACGCCTTAAATGGGATTTGCTGTCACAACGGGGCTTGAGCGATTCTGATCCTCAGGGGACGAGGAACGGGATTTCTCCCTCAAGTTACGTGCGACTATCGACGCCGGGCCTTAACAACTCCTTACCGGCCGTCCAAAAAATTTACGAATGTGTACCACTCATGAAATCTAGGTAAATTCGACCGACATATCTGGTTAACCATCCCGGCCGCGTCACTCAGCCAGCTGCGGCAGGTTCGTGAACAGCTCCAGCGCCTCTGGATTGGCCAACGCTTCCTTGTTCTTGATGGCGCGGCCATGCACCACGTCGCGCACTGCAAGCTCGGTGATCTTGCCCGATTTGGTGCGCGGAATGTCGCTGACGGCGACGATCCTTGCCGGCACGTGGCGCGGGCTGGCGCCGCTGCGGATCTTGGAACGAATGCGCTTTTCCAGATCCTCGTCCAGCGTCACGCCGGCGGCCAGCCGCACGAACAGCACGACGCGCACGTCATTGTCGAAATCCTGGCCGATGCACAGCGCCTCAAGGATTTCCGGCATCTGTTCGACCTGATTGTAGATCTCCGCCGTGCCGATGCGCACACCGCCCGGATTGAGCGTCGCGTCGGAACGGCCGTGGATGATCATGCCGCCATGCGCGGTCCATTCGGCGAAGTCGCCGTGGCACCAGACATTGTCGAAGCGCTCGAAATAGGCCGCATGGTATTTCTTGCCCTCAGGATCGTTCCAGAAGCCGATCGGCATCGACGGAAACGCCTTGGTGCAAACCAGCTCACCCTTTTGCTCGCGGATCGGCTTGCCGTCATCGTCCCATACATCGACAGCAAGGCCGAGGCCGGGACCCTGGATCTCGCCGGTCCAGACCGGTTGCGTCGGTACGCCGAGCACGAAACAGGAGACGATGTCGGTGCCGCCGGAAACCGAGGCCAGATGTACGTCCTTCTTGATGCCGTCAAAGACGAAGCGGAAATCCTCCGGCGACAACGGTGAGCCGGTCGAGGAAATCGCCCGCACACTCGACAGATCATGGCTGCGGATAGGCTTGAGCCCGGCCTTGCGCACGGAATCGATGAATTTGGCTGAGGTGCCGAAAAAGGTCATCTTCTCGGCATCGGCGAAGCTGAACAGCACATTGCCGTCGGGGTGGAAGGGTGAGCCGTCATAGAGCAGCAGCGTGGCGCCCGAGGCCAGGCCCGACACCAGCCAGTTCCACATCATCCAGCCGCAGGTGGTGAAGTAGAAGAAGCGGTCGCCTTCGATGAGTCCGGCATGCAGCCGGTGTTCCTTGACATGCTGGACCAGCGTGCCGCCGGCCGAATGGACGATGCATTTGGGAATGCCGGTGGTACCTGACGAGAACAGGATGTAGAGCGGGTGCGCGAACGGCAGCCGCTCGAACGTGACCGCTTTGGCGGTAAAGGGTAACAGCGCCTCTTCGAGCGCCACGGCCTTGTCGATGATCGCTGCGATATCGCGCGAGGTACCGAGATAGTCGACGATCAGGACCTTGCGGACGGTTTCGAGCTTCGCCGCAACGGCAGCGATCTTGTCGGCTACCTCGATTGCCTTGCCATTGTACCAATAGCCGTCCGGCGCAATGAATATGACCGGCTCGATCTGGCCGAAACGGTCGAGCACGCCCTGCTCGCCGAAATCGGGGGAACAGGACGACCAGACCGCGCCGATGGAGGCGGCCGCCAGCATGGCGGCGACGGTTTCCGGCATGTTGGGCATCATCGCCGCGATGCGGTCGCCCTTTTTAACCTTGAGCGACAGGAAAAGCTGCTGAAAGCGCGAGGTCAGCTGGTGCAGTTCGCTCCACGACAGCCGCCGCTCGATCTTGTCCTCGCCGCGAAAGACGATCGCGTCACCGGAACCGGTCTTCTTCAGCAGGTTCTCGGCGAAGTTCAGCGTCGCTTCGGGAAAGAACGATGCGCCGGGCATCTTGTCGCCATCGACGAGCACGGGCTCGCCCGCATCGGTCCCTTTGTCGCCGACAATGCCGCAAAAGTCCCACAGCAGGCTCCAGAAGCCCTCGCGATCCTCGACCGACCAGCGGTGCAGTTCGGCGTAGGAGGCGAAGGATGTGCCGCTTTTGGCCGCTGCTGCCTTCATGAACGCGGTCAGTGGTGCTGCGTCGATCTGGTCTTGCGTCGGAGTCCAGAGCGGTGCTTCGGCAGCCATGATCGATCCTCCTTGAAGCCCGTCGCGTCGCAAGATAGATATGCTTTTGTTTGATGCACGTCGTTGTCCCGGAACCGCTGCACTCTTCCGGGCGACATGCACTAGCCTCAGCTTTACAGGCGCCGCTGTCCCAAAAACGCCGCGCCTCGTAACAGGCTGAAGCTGCATCGCTTATGCCTACCACCGTGCGGCAGAGCAAGATTTTGTTCCGCTAAACTCGGCCATATGTGCGCAATTGCCATCGCCGGGCCATAAAGACTTGAAATGCCTCAGCCCTAAGTCGTAGTGACGGCTGGAAGGCGTGGTGACGACTGGCGGTTACACCCGTCAGGCGTTTATCGGAATGAAAGCAACCGGGGCAATATGCCATCACCTTTGATCCGGCGCGGAATATGGGCGATCGGCGTTGCCGTGCTCGTCATCGCGCTGGTCGTCGCCGCTCTGCCGCTGTTTGCCTCGACCCGGATCGTGCGCGATCGCATCGCCTGGGAGATGAGCGCGTGGAGCGGTTTCAGGGTCACCATCGCCGGTTCGCCGCGCATCGAGGTGTGGCCGAAGTTCCGCGCCATATTGAGCGACGTCACGCTGTCCCAGTGGACCGAGACCGACGCGCCGCCGGTGATCGAGGCCGAACGGGTCGAGGTCGACCTTTCGGCCATGGCGGCGCTGCAGGGCGATGTGGTGTTTTCGACGGCGCGGCTGGTGCGGCCGACGATCCGGGTCCAGCGCGCCGCAAACGGCATATTCCTGCCCGCCATACCAACGGGCGGACGCATCACCCGCTCCATCGACACGGCGCGCGGCGTGGTCAACGCCGATCCGACGAAGCCGGATCTGAGCAAGCTGCCCGCCGATCCGTTCGGCACCGTGGAATTCAGGGACGGCCGCATGGTCGCCTCCGTCGGCGGCAAGGACGTCGAATTGCTGACCAGCCTGTCCGGCCAGGCGAGCTGGGCAGCGATGAACAGCAACGCGACCTTGTCGGCGACCGGAATCTGGCGCGGCGAGAGCGTCACCGTCGATGCCGCCTCGCCCAAGCCGCTGGTGCTGTTTGCCGGCGGCGCCGCACCGGTCACGTTTTCGTTCAAGGCAGCGCCGGCCAGCTTCTCGTTCGACGGCACGGCCAGCATGTCGCAAAACGCCTATTTCGATGGCCAGGCGAAATTCGCCGCGCCCTCGCTGCGGCGCGTGCTGGAATGGTCGCAGGCCGGCATTGCTCCTGGTACGGCGATCGGTTCGGTCTCGATTTCGAGCAAGATCACGGCGACCGCCGGCCGCGTCAAATTCGAAAACACCGCGGTGACGCTCGACAACAACCCGGGAATGGGGGCGCTGGATTTTTCGTTCGGCGACGCCTTGCCGGTGATATCAGGCACACTCGCCTTCGATACGCTCGACCTCAGGTCGCTGTTTTCGGCCTTCACGCCGCTGGCACCGACCGGCGAGACCGGTCCCGGCGAAATCGACACCAGCTTCGCCGACCGGATCAATCTCGATCTGAGGCTGTCAGCGGCGCATGCCTCGGCCGGCGCAATCCAGCTTGCCGACGTCGCCGCCACGGCGCAGGTGAAGAACGGGCTTGCCGTCTTCGATATCTCCGATGCGTCGGCCTTTGGCGGCAACGTGCAAAGTAGCCTGCGTTTCGACCGCAAACCGGAGGGCTCGCAGGTCGAGATCCGGCTGCTCGCCTCCGACATTGACGGCGCCGCTTTCGGCACCGCGGCCGGAATGACGCGGCTGGTGCCGGCCAGCACCGGCACTGTCTCGGTCATTCTCAAAGGGCCGGGCAAATCCTGGGACTCGATCTTCGAGAACGCGGACGGCTCGGTCTCTGCGACGTTCGGGCCTGGCGCGCTGAGCGGGCTCAATTTGCCGGCATTTCTGAAGCACACGGAACAGGGCGGCTTCTTCGCGCTCGACGACGTCTCGGACGGGACACTGCCGATGGACGGCGCCGAGCTCAAGGCCACCATCTCGAAGGGTGTGGCAAGGCTGGACAAGGCCGAGGCCAATTCGGCGAAATACAAGGTCTGGCTGTCCGGCATCGCCTCTTACGGCGGACGCGGGCTGGCGCTTTCGGGGGGTGTCACCCAGGCCGACCCGGCAGCGGCACCGGTCAATGGCCAGCAGGGATCCAACCAGTCGTCATTCTTCGTCGGCGGCACCTGGAGCACGCCGTTCATCTCGCCGATCAGCCGCGGCGTCTCAGGCGAATAGGCGGACCCTTACCGGGATCGCCCTATCCCTCGTTTGACGCAATCAACCGCGCTGCGCGGCCTGTTCGTCGAGCTGGCGTTGCACCTCACGCCGCTTGTTGGCGACCGAAGCGATGATGACGCCTACCGCCACGACGGCGATCAGGATGGTGCAGGCGGCGTTGATTTCCGGCGTCACGCCGAGACGCACCTGGCTGTAGATCTTCATCGGCAGCGTGGTGGCGCCAGGCCCGGAGGTGAAGGAGGCGATGACCAGGTCGTCAAGCGACAGGGTGAAGGCCAGCATCCAGCCGGAGACGATGGCCGGCATGATGACCGGCAGCGTGATCTGAAAGAAGGTCTTTACCGGCGTTGCGCCGAGGTCCAAGGCAGCTTCTTCCAGCGAACGATCGAACGACACCAGGCGCGACTGCACGACGACAGCCACGAAGCACATGGTCAAGGTGATGTGAGCAAGCGTCACGGTCAGGAAGCCACGGTCGAGACCGACGGCAACGAACAGCAGCAACAGCGACAGGCCGGTGATGACTTCCGGCATGACCAGCGGCGCAAACACCATGCCGGAAAACAGGATGCGGCCGCGGAAGCGGGTGTAGCGGGTCAAGGTCAGTGCCGCCAGCGTGCCGAGCACGGTTGCCACAGTGGCGGAGATGACACCCACACGCGCGGTCACCCAGGTGGCGTCCATCAGCCCCTGATTGTGGAACAGCGAGGCATACCATTTGGTCGAGAAGCCGCCCCAGACGGTGACCAGCTTCGACTCGTTGAAGGAGAAGACGATGAGCAGCACGATCGGCAGATAGAGAAAGGCAAAGCCCAGCACGACCGAGGTGACGTTGAAGCGGCTCCAGGTGGCGTTCATTTGTCCTGCTCCTGGGCGCGTGCCTGGGCCTGCTGGAAGAGCATGATCGGCACGATCAGGAGCAGCAGCAGGATGACGGCGACGGCCGACGACACCGGCCAGTCACGGTTGGCGAAGAATTCATTCCACAAGGTCTTGCCGATCATCAGCGTCTGCGAGCCGCCGAGCAGATCGGGAATGACGAACTCGCCAACCGCTGGAATGAACACCAGCAGGCAGCCGGCGATGACCCCGGGCAGCGACAGCGGGAACGTGATCTTCCAGAAGGCTGATGTCGGCGGGCAGCCGAGATCCTTTGCCGCCTCGATCAGCGAGTAATCCATCTTTTCCAGCGACGAATAGAGCGGCAGCACCATGAATGGCAGGTAGGAATAGACGATGCCGATGAAGATCGCCGTGTAAGTGTTGAGGATGATCAGTGGCTGATTGATGATGTGCAGCGACAACAGCAGCTGATTGAGCAGACCCTCGGGCTTGAGGATGCCGATCCAGGCATAGACGCGGATCAGGAACGACGTCCAGAACGGCAGGATAACCAGCATCAGCAAGGTCGGACGGATCGTCGCCGGCGCGCGGCCATGCCGTAGGCGATCGGGAAGCCGACGAGCAAGGTCAGGATCGTCGAGACAGCAGCGATGATAACACTGGTCACGTAGGCTTTGAAGTAAAGCGCGTCCTGCGTTAGCCAGACATAATTGTCGACGCTGAGTTCGCGGAAGCGGACAAAGAACCCGGACATGCCGTCCCTGAAATCGAGCGCCGGCGTGTAGGGCGGCATGGCGATCGCCGACTGCGACAGCGAAATCTTGAAGACGATGATGAACGGGATGAAGAAGAAGAACAGCAGCCAGAGATAAGGCACGATGATGACGAGCCGGCTGACAAAGCCGGCACCGAGCCGCATCAGGAACGGTTTGGCCGCGGCCGATGGACCGGCGTCGGTGAGTGCAATGTTGGACATGGCCGCCCCCTACCGTGTCAGCACGACGCCGGCATCCGGCCGGAAGGAGACCCAGGCGCGGTCGTTCCAGGTCAGCGGGTCCTCGGTGACTCGCGCCGCGTTGAGCGCGCTTGCCCTGATGATCTGCCCGTCATCCAGCCGGATGTGGTAGACGGTCATGTCGCCGAGATAGGCAACGTCGTAGACCTCGCCCTCAAGCGCATTGACGGCGTCGGCCGGTTTCGTCGACGACACCTTGATCTTCTCCGGCCTGATGGCGAAGACGATGTCGGAACCGGCCTTTGTATCGGTGCTGTTTTCGACGACGATCTGGGCCCCTGTCGCGCCGGTGATGCGCGTGGTGTTTGCCGCACGCTCGGCGACCTTGCCCTCGAACATGTTCACATTGCCGACGAAGTGGGCAACGAAGCGCGAACTGGGGGCTTCATAGACTTCCGCCGGCGTCGCCACCTGCATCACCTCGCCCTTGTCGATGATGGCGATGCGGTCGGCCATGGTCATCGCCTCTTCCTGGTCGTGGGTGACGACGACGAAAGTGAGCCCGAGATTTTGCTGCAGGTCCATCAGCTCGAACTGCGTTTCCTCGCGCAGCTTCTTGTCGAGCGCGCCGAGCGGTTCGTCGAGCAGCAGCACTTTCGGCCGCTTGGCGACCGAGCGGGCGAGTGCGACGCGCTGGCGCTGCCCGCCGGAGAGCTGGTGCGGCTTGCGCTTGGCGAACTGCTCGAGCTTGACCAGCTTCAGCATCTCGGCGACGCGCTTTTCGATATCCGGTCCCGGCATGCCTTCCTGCTTGAGGCCGAAGGCAATGTTCTTTTCCACCGTCATATGCGGGAACAGCGCATAGGACTGGAACATCATGTTGACCGGGCGGCGATAGGGCGGGATGCCGCGCAAATCCTGGCCGTCGAGAAGGATACGGCCGGCGGTCGGCTCCTCAAAGCCGGCAAGCATCCTGAGCAAAGTCGACTTTCCGCAACCGGACGCGCCGAGCAGGGCGAAGAACTCGCGCTCGAAAATGGTCAGCGATAGATTGTTGACGGCTGTGAAGTCACCGAACTTCTTGGTGACGTTCTCGAACTGAATGTATGGCTTGGCATTCGGATCAGTCCAAGGCGCAAAATCCCTGCGGATGCTGCCAAGCGATTTCATGTCCCACTCCGTCCTGTTTTTTTGCTTCTTGCCCCAGAGAAGAATGGTCCCGGCAGATGACTGCCGGGACCAGTCGCGTTGCTTACTGGCCGGTGACGATCTTGGTCCAGCTGCGCGTGATCAGGCGCTGGGTCTTGGGATCGTAGGGCTGGACCGTATAGAGTTTCTTCAGGGTCTCGGCGTCCGGATAGACAGCCGGGTCATCCAACAGTGCCTTGTCGACGAACTGCTGCGAAGCCTTGTTGCCGTTGGCGTACAGCACATAGTTGGACGACTTGGCGATCACTTCCGGCTTCATCATGTAGTTGAGAAATTCGAGTGCCTCGGCGGCATGCGGCGCATCGGCGGGAATCGCCATCTGGTCGAACCACATCTGGGCGCCTTCCTTGGGCACGGAATAGCCGATCTCGACGCCTTGCTTGGCCTCGACCGCGCGGTTGCGCGCCTGGAAGACGTCACCCGACCAGCCGACCGCCAGGCAAATATCGCCGTTGGCGAGCGCGTTGATGTATTCGGACGAATGGAATTTGCGGATATACGGCCGCACCTTCAGCAACGTCTCCTCGGCCTTGGCGATGTCGTCAGGTGAGGTGCTGTTCGGATCGAGGCCGAGATATTTGAGCGCCGCCGGGATGATGTCGGCCGGCGAGTCCAGCACATAGACGCCGCAGTCCTTCAGCTTGGCCAGGCTGTCGGGATTGAAGAAAACATCCCAGCTGTCGATCTTGTCGGTGCCGAGTGCAGCCTGCACCTTCTTGATGTTGTAGCCGATGCCGACCGTGCCCCACATGTAGTTGATCGAGTATTCATTGCCCGGATCGTATTTGGCGGTGCGCTCCGAAACCGTGTCCCACATGTTGGAAATGTTGGGCAGCTTCGACTTGTCGAGCTTCTGGAACACGCCGGCCTGGATCTGGCGGGCCAGGAAGTTGCCGCTGGGCACGACGACGTCATAGCCGCTGCCGCCGGCAAGCAGCTTGGTCTCGAGGATTTCATTGGAATCGAAGGTGTCGTAGACGACCTTGATGCCGGTCTCCTTGGTGAAGTCGTCAATGATCGAACTGTCGATGTAATCCGACCAGTTGAAGACGTTGACGACGCGATCCTCGGCATGGCCGCCAACGGCGAAAAGCGTCAGAAATGCCGAGGTTGCCGAAAGCCAGAGCGCTTTGCGGATCATGCTGTTCTCCTTTGATGAGTGTTCCTTCGCCAAGTCGTCGCTGTTCGAGCGCGATTGGGCATTTGCTTCAGAGTATTGAGCTTTCCGGGCAGCCACAAGCATGAACTGCCAGCGCCGTCCGGGCGGTTCGACGAGCGGCAGATGATGGCTCTGTGTGCCCGCATGGCGGGCGCGCTGACGCCGTCAGAGGCTTTCGCCGCGGCGCGGGCAGGGATACGACGCTGTGGTCCGGTCTTGGTCCGACCGGCGGGGACACTTGGCAAGATAAGCCTGTCTTGTTGTTGCCGTGCCCCCAGCCTGCCCGTGCCGCAGCAAGGTTGTCAATGGCCCGCGCGGGGAAGCTCGGTCAATAGGGCGTGCGGCTTCGCTAATTGGGGAAAGACGGGCGTAATTAGGGAAGACGGGCTCAACCAAGGGAAAGGCGGGTCAATTAGGGGATGGCAGGCCGGTGGTCCCCGGCCGTGCAGGTCTCGCCTGGCGCTTGAATTCAAGCGCGATATGGACGAGCAGCGCGGCGACCACCACCGCGCCGCCGATGATGGTGCGCACCGAGGGCACCTCGCCATGAACGAGCCAGACCCAGATCGGTCCGAGGATCGGCTCGAACGTGCCGAGGAGTGCTGCGATCGCCGCCGGAACCAGCCTCGCGCCGGTGGCGAAGAAGGCAAGGCCCAGGCCGAGATTGATGACGCCGAAGGCAAACAGGAAAGCCATGTCGTGGGCCGACGTGGCAAACTGCGTGGCTTGCGATGCGGCGAAAGCCGCTGCCAGCATCGTGCCGAGGCACGTCGCCGGCGTCATGCGCACATGGGCGAAGCGCCGGGTGATGACGGTGGCAATCGAGAACATGACGGCGATCAGCAGCGACAGCCCGTCGCCGATGGGCGATACGGCGCCGTCGAGCGATTCCGACACCATGATGGCGACGCCGGCGATGACGGCGGCGATCGCCACCCAGGTCGCGACGGCGACGCGTTCGCGAAACAGCACCCAGGCAAGCAATGCCGCCAGCAGCGGCACACCGGCCTGCATCAACAGGATATTGGCAACGGTGGTGTAGGCGAGCGCGACAACGAAGCACGTCGACGCCGTGGCGAAACAGACGGCCACGGCAAGGCCGGGCAGGCCCATGTCGCGAAACAGCCGCAACATGCCGCGCCAGCCGTCGCGCCAGGCCATGAAGCAAATCAGGAACACAGCCGCCCACAGCGAGCGCCAGAACACCACCGTCCAACTGTCAGCGGTGTCGATGAAGCGGGCGATGGTGCCGCCAAAGCTCCACATCAGCGCCGACAGGAACACCAGCAGCAAGCCGACCCGCTCTTCGCGCGGCGAGACGATCGGCGATGCGGCGATTGGAGAAGATGCGGTATCGGTCATGGGGCGCGACTGTCGGCTATCTCGGGGCGGCATGATGCACAATGGACGACAGAAACGTGCCGCATTCTCTAGCGCATAGGCTACCGCCGGAGGTGATCCAGCCCGGCATTCCCTTTGGCGCACCGCCAACCGGCAGCCATACGGGCAAACACCGCCGTTTCTAGGACGTGCCCTTGTTGCCGCGGATAAAGCGCCAAAGACCGGCCAACGGTACCAGCAGCAGAATGCCGAACTTTTTCAGGGCGATGAGCGCGACCGCAATCAGGCCGGCCTTTGCCGCGAGTTTTCCGGCGATGAGGCCGCCAATGCCAACCGCGGCGACCGTGTCGGTGCCTGGCAGAAAATCGGTGTATTTCTTGCCGGTGTTGAAGTCCGCCACGCCCAGCACTTCGTCCAGGCTCTGCTTGATCTCCGGCAATTGTTCAACCGTAGCGATGTAGCTCATCACGAAGACGCCTTCCCGGCCGAGGAAACGGACGTCGTAATTGAGCGTGTGGACGGTATCGTCTCCGAACTGCAGTTCCTTGGCCCAGTGCAGCCGCTTGTGGACGAAATCATAGACCGGCGGCGAGGCCCAGCCGATCAGCTTGATCGGGGGAAAGCCGCCCTTCACCCGCTGATCGTTGGCCGACAATGTGTCCGCCTGCATGCTGCTCAGCAATTCGGTGTAGTCGATGGATGCGGCGTCGGCGTCATCGACATGGCCGATCTTTTCATAGCGCAATTCGATGCCCCAACCGTTGCCGGCGATGGGCTCGTACTTGGCCGGGAAGATCATGCCGATTGCTTCGGACGCGGTATCAGGCGGATTGCCCCAGGCCTCGGTCAGGACGGACGTCGCGTCCTTCTTGCCCAGAAAATAGAACTTGTCCTTGAGATCGAGATGGATGCCTTCGGGAAGGTCGACCGCGCCGGTCTTTGGATCGATTTTGTCCAGGAATGCCTTGCCGTCGTCACTATACTGTTGATAGTCCTTGAAGAATTCCGAGGATTTTTCTGCCAGAACAGGCCCCGCCAAAAGGGCAAGCGCCACGCCAAGCCACAAAGCTTTCCTGTTCATAAGCCATCCCCCCTTGGCTGCCCTGCAGCTCACCTTCGATAGCGCAGCGCCGATGCTTAATCAATATTTGGTTCGGCGACGGTTCGGGCAGCGCTCTATTGCTTAGCGCAAACAGCTGCGGTCTTCCGCGACCTCCAGCCCGAGAAGCATCACTGGAAATCGAAGGCGCTCAGGCCCGTCGCCATCTCGTCCAGGCCCAGCGGACGGGTCACCGGCGGCTCGGCGCGGGCGAGGCAGCCGATGCGTTCGCACAGCCGGCAAGCGGGACCGACCGGCGTGGCGGCGCCCTGTCCGGCCTTTGCCGGCAGCCCGGCGCCATAGACGCTCTCGTCGCGAAAGCCGATATCGCAGCCCAACAGCAGCGCGGTGCGGCGCGGGCGCTCGGAGAACGAACCCTGCGGCCCCTCGAGCGTGCGTGCGATGCAGAGGAACTCGGCGCCGTCGGGCATTTCCACCGCCTCGACCAGGATCTGGCCAGGCGAAGCGAAAGCGGCATGGACCGGCAGTTTCGGGCAGCCGCCGCCAAAGCGGCTTTGCGGAAAGCCCTGGCCGCCGGCCTTGCGGAAGCGGTTGCCGGCATTGTCGACCTCGAGCATGAAGAACGGCACTCCGGACAAGCCAGGACGCTGCAGCATGGTCAGGCGGTTCGCCGCCTGTTCGAAGGAGACGCCGAAACGCGAGCGCAGCACATCGATGTCGTAACGAGCCCGCACGGCGGCGGCATGAAATGCCTGATAGGGCATCATCAAGGCATTGGCGGCGTAGCGGCCGAACTCGAAGCGGGCGAGCCGACGGGCTTCGTCCGTACCGAGCTTCAGCGTCTGAATTTCGCCGGCGACAGCGACCGTCATGCGGATCAGGCAGGCCTCCATGGCGACTTCGCGCAACTGGTCGAACGGCGACAGCCGCTCCGATAGAAAAAGACGCTGCGAATGACGGTCATAACGGCGGCGCCAGTTCGGCATGGTGGCGACCGGCAGCACCTTGACGACGATGCCATACTCGCGCTTCAGCCACGCCTTCAGCGCGCCGAACAGATCGTCGCCGGGGTCGAGCACCGAGGTGAAGGCCTCGGCCTCCTCCTCGAGTGCTGCAAAATGGTTCGGCCGGCGCTCGAAAATCTCGTGCACTTCGTCGATCGGCAGCCGCGCACCGGACA
Organism: Mesorhizobium sp. C089B; assembly: GCF_030323125.1. Lineage (NCBI taxonomy): Bacteria > Pseudomonadati > Pseudomonadota > Alphaproteobacteria > Hyphomicrobiales > Phyllobacteriaceae > Mesorhizobium > Mesorhizobium sp. C089B. The sequence goes on along the minus strand of NZ_CP100469.1, from coordinate 6,049,057 downwards.
GCGCCGTGGCGCGGCCCTCGCGCGCCAGAAGCTCGTTGAGATCGGACAGCCGCTCGGCCTGCTCGCGGTAAGCGCGAAACAGTTTTATCATCGCAGCCGATGCGTTGGGGGCGGCCTCGGCCAGTTCGATCAGTTCCTGGTCGCTCGGCAGCTCACCGGCAAGCAGCGGGTCGCCGAACACTTCCTTCAAGGCCGAGATCGACCCTCTCGCCTCACCCTGCAATTCATGCGGGTCGACCTTGTAGACAGAGGCCAGCCTCAGGATCAGCTGCACCGTCAGCGGCCGCTGGTTGCGCTCGATCAGGTTGAGATAGGACGGCGAGATGCCGAGCCCCTCGGCCATCGCCGTCTGGGTCAGGCCTTTGGCGATGCGGATGCGGCGGATGCGCGGCCCGGCGAATATCTTCTGGTCGGCCATCGGCTTTCCTTGACAGGAATTTACACGACTTGCGAGCGATGAACGGCGCACCATCTTTTTACAATCATGACAGATTTACAGCGTCAAGCAGTCACACACAACACAGGTTTTCTCTTATTTTCCACCGGAAATAGCGGTTTCCCTCGCTCTCGTCGCGGCGCAATGTAAATGATGTCACACACAGACGACGCACACTATCCCAGGGCGCGGCGTTTCAAGACACTGGCATCGATTGATCTGGAGTGACCAATGACTGATTTTTACAATCTTGTCCCATCCGCGCCCGAAGGCCGCTTCGACAGCATCGAACGAGCCTATTCGCCGGACGATGTGAAGCGGCTGCGCGGGTCGGTCCAGATACGCCAGAGTCTTGCCGAAATGGGCGCCAACCGGCTGTGGAAGCTCATCCACGAGGAAGACTTCGTCAATGCACTCGGCGCCATGTCGGGCAACCAGGCGATGCAGCAGGTGCGTGCCGGGCTGAAGGCAATCTATCTCTCGGGCTGGCAGGTCGCCGCCGACGCCAACACCGCGTCGGCCATGTATCCGGACCAGTCGCTCTATCCCGCCAATGCGGCTCCCGAACTGGTCAAGCGCATCAACCGCACGCTGCAGCGCGCCGATCAGATCGAGACCTCGGAAGGCAACGGCCTGTCGGTCGACACATGGTTCGCGCCGATCGTCGCCGATGCCGAGGCCGGCTTCGGCGGACCGCTCAACGCCTTCGAGATCATGAAGGCGTTCATCGAGGCGGGCGCTGCCGGCGTCCACTATGAGGACCAGCTGGCCTCTGAGAAGAAGTGCGGCCATCTCGGCGGCAAAGTGCTGATCCCGACCGCCGCGCATATCCGCAACCTCAACGCGGCGCGTCTGGCGGCCGACGTGATGGGCACGCCGACGCTAGTCGTGGCACGCACCGATGCGGAAGCGGCAAAGCTTCTGACCTCCGACATTGACGAGCGCGACCAGCCTTTCGTCGACTACGATGCCGGCCGCACGGCTGAAGGCTTCTACCAGGTCAGGAACGGCATCGAACCGTGCATCGCGCGCGCCGTTGCCTATGCGCCGCATGCCGACCTGATCTGGTGCGAAACATCCAAGCCCGATCTGGCGCAGGCCAAGAAATTCGCCGAAGGCGTGCGCAGGCATCATCCGGGCAAGCTGCTCGCCTATAATTGCTCGCCGTCGTTCAACTGGAAGAAGAACCTCGACGACGCGACGATCGCCAAGTTCCAGCGCGAGCTCGGCGCCATGGGCTACAAGTTCCAGTTCATCACGTTGGCCGGGTTCCACCAGCTCAACTTCGGCATGTTCGAGCTGGCCCGCGGCTACAAGGCGCGGCAGATGGCCGCCTATTCCGAGCTGCAGGAAGCCGAGTTCGCGGCCGAAGTCCACGGCTACACCGCGACCAAGCACCAGCGCGAGGTCGGCACCGGCTATTTCGACGCCGTCTCAATGGCGATCAGCGGCGGCCAGTCCTCGACCGCCGCCATGCATGAATCGACTGAGCACGCCCAGTTCAAGCCGGCAGCGGAATGAACCGATCGACATAACCAACAGAGGAAACGCCCGAAGGGCAAGGGAGAAGAAAATGGCATCCATAAGCCGCGTCAAGGAACGTGCAGAAGAGCAGTCCACCACGATGAGTGTCGACCAACAGGCGACCATCCGCATGCTGGCCAACGACCTGCACCGGCTCAATCAATCGGTGATGAAGGCAGTGGAGGCCGGCGTCTCGGTGGAACTGGTGCGCTCGGCCCGGCATCATGGCGGCGACGGCAATTGGGGCGACCTGCTGATCCCGGTGATCGTCACGCAGAAGAGTCACGGCTGATCTTCCCTAACGGAAGCTTTGTGCTTGTGGAACCTATGGGCCCCGCCGCTCACTGGCCGATTTCAACGTCACCCGCGGGTTTTCAGCGCGGGTGACTTTCGCTTTTGAGCGTAAACTTAACTACAGTTCGAAAACAGACCTTGTCTCCGGGTTTTAATATTTCCGGCTATATTTCGCAGGTCCGTCATTTCAGCTTGACATGGCGGGCGATCTCACGCCAATTGGCTCTCGGATTTCAACCCTGCATTGAAGCAGCGCCGAGTGCCCGCCCCGCCCATGTGCCCTGTGAACCGCGAGACCGACACCGCCAAACATCTGAATTCGTCAAGCAGGGATGCGAACTCCGAGATATCAACGGATTTCTCCCACGTGCTGGTCGTTGGAAAATCGCCGATCAACCGGGTGGTGGTGTCGAAGATCGTCGAGAAGTCCGGACTGAAGCCGATCTCCGAGTCGCCCGAAATGGCGGCCAAGACATTGCGAACCCTCATTCCGGGCGCCGTCGTTCTCGATGGCGGCCCCGACAACGAGGACTGCCGCGCGCTGATTGCGGCCATCGACGCCTTGCGGCGGACATCTGGGCGGTCGCTCCCCAAGGTGATCCTGCTTTCAACCAAGACCGGCACGCCCGACAGCCTGGGTCTGTCGAGCGTGGTCGATGTGGTGGTAACCAAGCCGATCACCACCGAAAGGCTGCAGCCGGTGGTCGACCGGCTGATCAGTCTCGGGCGCGGCTGATCGCAATCCGCCCGAACGCGTGCGGGCGGTCAGCCTTCCTTGCCGATGCTCTCGATCAAAGCCGGCAGTTCGCCAAGATCTACAAGCTGACGAAAACGCGGTGCCTCGACCGGCGGCTCGACGTGTTCGAGCACCCAGGTCAGCTCGTGCGGCACATACACACCCCAGCTGCCGGCCTCGATGGCCGGCACCACGTCCGACTTGAGCGAATTGCCGACCATCATGCTGGTCTGCGGGCTGCCGTGACGGCCAAAGATCCTGGCATAGGTGGCGGCGCTCTTGTCGCTGACGATCTCGACGGCATCGAACAGGTCGCCAAGGCCGGACGCCGCCAGCTTGCGCTCCTGGTCGAACAGATCGCCCTTGGTGATCAGCACCAGATGGTAGGCGCCGGCGAGCTTTTCGACTGTCTCGCGCGCATGCGGCAGCGCCTCGACAGGATGGCCGAGCATGTCCCGGCCGGCGGCAAGGATTTCGGCGATCGTCGAGGCCGGCACACGGCCCTCGGTCACTTCTATCGCCGTTTCGATCATCGACAAGGTAAAGCCCTTGATGCCGAAGCCGTAGACGGCAAGGTTGCGCTTCTCGGCCTCCAGCAGCCGTGCCGAAATGTGCTCGGCCTCGCCATGGTCGGCGAGCAGGGTTGCAAAATGCTTCTCGGTCAGGCGGAAGAACTGTTCGTTCTGCCATAGGGTATCGTCGGCGTCGAAGCCGATAGTGGTCAGGGGCATGGTCGACTGTCCCGTTCAAGTGAAGGCAATGATGTAGACGTTGTCGCCGCACACTGCTAGCTACGGCAAGGGAATGGTGGGAAGCAATGCCGGAATTGGGCGCCTGGAAGCGTGAACTGGAGCAAATTGTGGGCTCCTTGCCAGGGCGTACTCCGACTGAACTCATAAATGCCATCCGAGATCTTGGCATCGCCATGGGACACGATACCGGCGAGGCGTTGCTTGAAAACTACCCGGAGATCCTTTCGTACCGACCGGCGCTGACCGCCGCATTCGGCAAGATGGTGCAGGAGCAAGATACCGCCGAGATCAGGCACATGCTGGATCAGGATCTGAGCGGTCCGGCATCCTTCGGGCAGATCGCAGCGGGAAAAACAAGCATCGGCGTGCTGTCATCCAGGGATGCGTATAATCGCCTGAACGAAGTCTTCGATCACGTCGATTTCGGCAGCTGCTGCCGCGCTGTCATGGTCGGCTGCGGAGGGCGTCCGTTTACGATGTTCCGCATACACGACCAGACTGTCGTCCCCGAAATCATCGGTCTCGATATTGTGCCTGAAGCGGTCGAAACGGCAAACAGGCTTGCGGCCAAGCTCGGCTATGTGCGGATGCGGGCCGAGCTTTGCGACGGCCGCGACTATGACTATGGCGAGGCGCAGGTCGTTTACGTCGCCAGCATGGTATCGCCCAAGGCAGCGGTGGTTTCTCGCATAGCCGATACCGCGCCTCAAGGTGTGCAGATCGTCTTGTGGGAGCCGGTCTCGCTTGGCAGGCTGTGGGCGGAAAGCGTAGAAAGAACGCTTGATCCCCGGCTTGCGGTTACCGGCCGCACGAGCATCCATCGAAATATGACGCGGGACGTGTTCGTTGCACGCGGGAGTGTTCCCAGGCCAGCAAGCTGATCATGCCAGGGCTGCGGATGAGCGACCGCGTGCTGCTTACCCTGGTACAGGCATGGTGCCTTGTCCGCCATCCGATGATTTGCGCCCGCACCTTCAATCATAGCGGCGTGCTGCCCGATCCGGCAAGGCCCGCTTCCTATGCAGACAAGTTCCTGTGGCGCAAGATTTTCGACCACAATCCCTTCTTCACCACGGCTTGCGACAAGCTCGCCTCGAAAGCCTACGCTCTGTCCACCTGTCCAGAACTCAAGACCGCTGCGGTTCTGTGGTCCGGATATGACGCGGCAGAACTTCCGGCGGAGCTGCTCACCGGCAATGTCATGGTGAAGGCCAATCATGGCTGCCGCTGGAACATGATGGTGCGCAACGGTGAGGTAGACAGAGCTAGGCTGCGCCGGCGTACGGCACGCTGGATGCGCCACCGCTACGGCAGGAAGCTCGGCGAATGGGGCTACAAGCACGCCAGCAGGCGCATCCTCGTGGAAGAGATGCTCCTCGAGGACGGTCAGCCCGTTGCTTTGGAGTACAAATTCCACGTGTCTAACGGGACGACGGCCTATGTCTATGCCGCGCGTCGGGATGAGCACGGCAACGAACAGAAATGTCATTTCGACCGTGACGGAACCTACGCGCCGCCACCGCCAGGCAGCGGCCCCCAGTGGGTCCGGATCGACCTGCCGGCATCCTTCCCGCGCATGCTTGCCATCGCCGAGCGGCTGACCGCGCCGTTCGATCACATGCGATGCGATTTCTACGAAATCGAAGGCGCGATCTTCTTTTCCGAATTCTCGGTCTATCCGCTATCCGGCAAAGGCATCATCAACACAAGGCTCAGGGATCTGTGCGCAGACAGCTGGAACCTCAGCCAATCCTGGTTCCTGACCGCGCCGCAAAGCGGATGGCGCAGGCGCTATGCCGGTGCCTTGCGCAGATGGCTGGGCGCAAATGCGCCGCCCGGCAAGGCCGTCTGACATAGGCCGTTCAGCCTCGTTGCCGCACCTATCGGGCCGGCTCCCCTTCCCTTCCATCACCGGCAACGGCTATACTCCCAAATCCGCAACCCAAACTGGTGAATGATGCCGCCTGCGAAAAAGGAAGTCCGTCCGTCGACCCGCGGAGGACGCGTCCGAACGCCTGCCTTCGTGAAAATCAACGCGGCGTGAAGAACTGGAAGGAAGTCAGCGCTTGGCTGGAATGGCGCGGCATCGAAGACATAGAATGCATCACGCCTGATCAGGCTGGCGTCGCGCGCGGCAAGATGATGCCTTCGAAGAAATTCACTTCCAACACCTCGCTGGCGCTGCCATCGGCAGTGTTCATGACGACGATTTCGGGCGGCTATCCCGAGGATGGCAACGGTTTCCACTATCCGGAGGATGATGGCGACCTAAAGCTGATGCCGGATCTGTCGACGTTGACCGTCGTGCCGTGGGAAGAAGACCCGACGGCCGCCGTCATCTGCGACCTCGTCCATCAGGATGGCCGTTCGGTCGAGTTCACGCCGCGCAACGTCCTGAAGCGCGTGGTAGCAGCCTATGACAAGCGCGGGCTGAAGCCGGTGGTGGCGCCCGAGATCGAATTCTATCTGGTGCGCAAGAACCCCGACCCGGATTATCCGCTGACCCCACCCGTCGGGCGTTCCGGACGGGCAATCGGCGGCGGCGCCGGCTATTCGATCGCCGGCGTCAACGAGTTCGACGAACTGATCGACGACATCTACCATTTCTCCGAAAGCCAGGGCCTGGAGATCGACACGCTGATCCACGAGGAAGGCGCCGGCCAGCTCGAGATCAATCTGCGTCACGGCGATCCGGTCGAGCTCGCCGACCAGGTGTTCATGTTCAAACGCACCATCCGCGAGGCAGCGCTGAAGCATGAGATCTATGCCACCTTCATGGCCAAGCCGATCCAGGGCCAGCCAGGTTCTGCCATGCACATCCACCAGTCGATCATCGACAAGAAGACCGGGCTGAATATCTTTTCGGCGAAGGACGGCTCGGAAACCGACGACTTCTTCCATTTCATCGGCGGCATGCAGAAGCATGTGCCGAACGCGCTGGTGATGTTTGCCCCTTACGTCAATTCCTACCGCCGGCTGACGCAGTCGGCCTCGGCGCCGGTCAACAACAAATGGGGCTATGACAACCGCACCACGGCGTTCCGCGTGCCGCGCTCGGACCCGGCGGCGCGGCGTGTCGAAAACCGCATCCCGTCTTCCGACGCCAACCCCTATCTGGCGCTGGCGGCCTCACTTGCCTGCGGGCTGATCGGCATCACCAACAAGATCAAGGCCGAGCCTCCGGTGCTGACCACCGCAAACGCCGATGAGATCGACCTGCCACGCGGCCTGCTCGAAGCCGTCGATCTTTTCGAAGGCGACGAGGAACTATGCGCTCTTCTGGGCAAGTCCTTCGCCGCAACCTATGCAGCGATCAAGCGGGCGGAGTTCGAGACCTTCATGGAAGTGATCAGCCCGTGGGAGCGGGAGTATCTGTTGCTCAACGTGTGAGCGGCGACTTCGTCGTGTGAATGGTGAATAGTGAATGGTGAGTAGTTTCATATTGGATGGATGAGCGCAGACGTCGTGCGTCTCGCAGCCATTCACCATTCACCATTCACCATTGGCTGGTGTCCCCATGCCTTACCAATCACCTATCTCCCCCGGTCGCTCCTGGTACGAAGACACAGCCGGACCACGCCCTGAGTACCCTGCCCTGGACGGCGACCGCAGCTGCGACGTCGTCGTCGTCGGCGGTGGCTTCACCGGGCTGTCGGCGGCCGCTCATTTGGCGAAGGCGGGAGCCCACGTCGTTCTGATCGAGGCGCATCGCTTCGGCGACGGCGCTTCAGGGCGCAATGGCGGCCAGCTCGGCACGGGCCAGCGCGCCTGGGCCGAAGAGATGGAGGCCGAATACGGCTTCTCCCGCGCCAAGGCGCTGTTCGACCTTGCCGAGGAGGCGAAAGCGCACCTGCTCGAATTCGCCGCCGTCAACCAGATCGACATCGACTATATGCCCGGCCAGTTGTCCGTGGCGCACAAGCCGCGTTATCTCGACGACTACAAGGCGCATGCCGAGATCATGGCGGGCCGCTTCAATTATCCGCACATCGCCTTCATGGATGCCAGGGAAACGGCCGAACGGCTGGGCTCCACACGCTACTTCGGCGGCACCCGCGACACCGGCACCGGACACATCCACCCGATGAAGCTGGTGATCGGCACGGCAAAGGTGGCGGCAGCGGCCGGCGCGCACCTGTTCGAGCAGACACTATCGACCGGTGTCACCTCCAGCGGCGGCAAGGTCAGGGTGACGACTTCGAGAGGAACCATCACCGCCCAGAAATGCCTGATCGGTGTAAATGCCTATGGCGGCACGCTCGAGCCGGTGAGTGCCGCGCACATCATGCCCATCGGTTCCTTCATCGGCGCGACGGTGCCGCTGGGCGTCGATTCGAAAGTGCTGCCGGGCGGCGAGGCGGTCGACGATTCGCGTTTCGTCGTGCGTTATTTCCGCAAATCCACGGATGGAAGGCTGCTGTTCGGCGGGCGCGAGGTCTATGGCGTCAACGATCCGAAGGACATCCATGTCCATATCCGCCGGCAGATAGCCGAGCTTTATCCGGAACTGAGCGATGTCGAGATCACCCATGGCTGGGGCGGCTATGTCGGCATCACCATGCCCAGGAAACCGTTCGTGCGCGAGGTGATGCCCAATGTGATCTCGGCCGGAGGCTATTCCGGCCACGGCGTGATGCTGTCGAACTTCTTCGGCAAGCTCTATGCCCAGACCGTCGCCGGCAACCGCGACAGACTGAAGCTGATCGAGGACCTGAACATCCCGGCTTTTCCCGGCGGCCGGCGATTTAGAACGCCATTATTGTTCTTGGCACTGAACTGGTTTGCCCTGAGGGACCGAATATAGGGAAAGTATCTCATATCAGCCGTGGCTGGTACTGAGCTGATTCTATTGAGCTGTTGGTTGCCGCAGCGAGACGTTGCAGAATCCTTAGCAAGAGCGCACAATTCCCCTGAGGGCGCACTGATGCCACAATCAAGGGCAAAGGATGCCGGTTCTGGGCGATTGAACGGGGATTTCTGCGGGCCTGCCCGCTTTGTTGTTGGGACCGATGCCGATCGAATGCCGGGCTGCCGGCGCCGATCGAAAGAACACCGGCTCATCTTTTGGAGGTGGCAAGAGTGAACGAGCCCTTCAGTTTCGGCGCGCCGGAACGTCGGCGCTTCGCCATGCAATTCGGTTATGACATGCGGCCCTCCTTCTGGCAGGGGGTGCGCACGAATTCGCATCTGGTGATCGCCGCGGTCGGCACCGCAGCGCTGCTTGGCGTGGCGGGCATAGCGCTTTGGCTGGCATTGCCGGCCAACGACCGGCAAGCGATCGCCAGCACACAGCAGAACGTTCCGACTTTTCCGGTCAAGACGACCAAGATTGCCCCGGTCGCGGCGACGGCTACCGCGGTAGCGGCGCCACAAGCCGCGCCCAAGGGCGACGCGGTTTCAACGACGGTCGCTGTGGGTGGGGCTGCCATGCCGCCGCTGTCGGCCAACGATCCGCGCTGGACTGCGGCGCAATCCAACAGCGACCCTGCCGCGACGCCATCCGATCAGGCTCCTGCCGAGCAGGCTGCCGCCAAACCGTCCGATGCCGCGGCATTCGAAGAACCGGCGACGCAGAGCGACGCCACGACGCAGCTGTCAAAGGTCGCTGCTCCCGCCAATGACGACGACGCCGAGACCGCCGCCATACCGACGCCAAAACCGCAACTTCCAGACGAGCAATCTTCCGCCGCAACGGACGATACCCAGGCCAAGGCCAAGCCACAGAAGGTGGCTGCTGCCGCCGGCACCGGACGCATCCTCAGGGCGGTGACAATGCGCAGCGGTCCGCAGAAAAACGCCGCCGCCATGGGGACCGTGCCCGCCAAGTCGTCGGTGCAGGTGATGAGTTGCAAGAAATGGTGCCAGATCGTCTACAACGGCAAGCGCGGCTGGATCTACAAGAGCTACATCAAGACCGGGGATTGAGACAACGACGTCGTCGAGCCTGCCCAAGACGAAGCCGCCAAATTCTGGTCAGCCGCCGAGCAGCCATCTGAAACGGTGTCTTCTGCGAGCAAGTTTGCGCTTCGCCAGGAAATCCCGCTGTTCCTCGAACGGCACTTCGTAGAGGCCGCACATTTGGCAGCTTTCCGACTTGCGGCATATCGGGACCCAGCATTTGACGTCGTGTGTCCAGGCGAGCGCGATCCTTTCCAGATGAAGGTTGGACGAACTTTTCAGCAGAATCAGTTCTCCTGGGACTGCCGTCCGTTTGATATGATCCGAAACTTCCTTGGCAGTGCGAAGCTCAATGAAACGGCCGCTGTCGCGGTCGGCCTGGCTGGCGCGCGAGCGATGCGCATTGTCGCCGGTATAAATGACCTCATCGGCGATCTCGCGCGCGATGTTGTAGGCGGCGCCGTATTTCCTCGACGAGCCGGCGTAGTCGGATATCTGCCCCAGCACAATGCGCTTGCGAGCACCCTTGGCCTTTGCAATCATCTCCAGAGCAATGTTGAGCGAATGCCAGGGCGCTTTGGCCGTATCGACCAGGAATTTCGGACCCGCGGATACCTCTTGCACCGTAGAGCGGTTGGGCAGTGGTGCAAACGATGCCGTTCTCGCTACGACTTGCTCTGGCGGGACGCCAAGTTCCAAGGCGGCGGCAACAGCCGCTGCAGTCGGCAGCCAGAATTGCTCGCCGGGAAAAGGCGCTTGAATATTCAGGCTGCCATCGCGCCAATGAAGGGTGAACCGCAGCAATTCCGGATACGCGGCATGCACGTCACTCACGCGGTAGTCTGCCTCGCCGGACTGGCCGAAGGTCGCAATCTGGCATTTCGCGCCAGACGCCATGCCGATCACCAGTGGGTCATCGCAATTGAGAACCGCAAGTCCATCAGGTTGGAGTGCCCCGACCAGCGCCCGCTTCTCTCCCGCCACAGCTTCCAGAGTCTTGAACTTGCCGAAATGCTCCAGACGGATCATCGTAACCACCGCCACACTCGGCTTCAGCATCTGCGCCATGGCGCTGATCGTGCCGAAGTCGGAAGCGCCGGCTTCGAAAACGACGTAATCGACTTTGCCGGCCTTCCTCAGGCGCTTGTAAAGCGTTCGGATGAGCGCAGGCATTGTATTGGCCTGGGCCTGTAGATGCACCTTGCCTTGGGCGGCCAGTATGTGTGCAAGCAGGCTGGTGGATGTGGATTTGCCGGAGCTGCCGGTAATGCCGATGAACGTCGCCTTGTTACGCGCCCGCACCCAGCGCGCCTGCAGCCGTCGCAGCGCCCAGCGCAAGTCCTTGCGAATTTTCAGCAATTCCAGTTTCACACCCCGCCAGCTTTTAGCCCAGCCTAATATGCGTCGTGCCAAGTTCCAGAGTCAAACGGGCGCTGGCGTGCTTCAGCCAAAGATTCTAGCGGCCGAGGAGCCGCAGCAGTCTGTGCTTGCGGCGCTTCGATTTTCTCTGCGCCACAAACTCACGGTGCTGCTCAAACGGCACTTCATAGAGGCCGCATTGCTCGCATCCCTCGGTCTTGCCGCATACCGAAACCCAGCACTGGACGTCGTGGGTCCAGGCAAGAGCGACACGCTCGAGGTGCAGATTGGACGAGCTCTTGAGCAGGATCAACTCGTCAGGCTGCGCGGTTTGGGCGATGTAGTCCGACACTTCCCTGGCCGTGCGCAATTCGATGAAGCGGCCGCTGTCGCGATCTGCCTGGTTCGCCTTGGAGCGATGGGCATGATCGCCGGCATAAATCACCTGGTCTGCAATCTCGCGCGCGCTGCTGTAGGCTTGGGCATATCTGTTATTCGAGCCGGAAAAATCCGATAGCTGGCCAAGAACGATACGTTTTCGCCCGAATGTCGATCCGGCTACCATGTCGAAGGCAAGGCTCAGCGAATGCCAGGGCGCCTTTGCGGCATCCACGATGAAGTGGGGGCCGCCCGCGGGGACGAGCACCTGGCCGCGATTTTCCAGAGGCTGGAACGTCGCGGTTCTGTCCTTGACCATCTGCGCAGGCACGCCCAGTTCAAGAGCGGTTGCAACCGCCGCTGACGTCGGCAGCCAGAAATGCTGGCCGGGGAACGACGTCTCGATATCGAGCACACCGCCGCGCCAGTGGAGCGAGAACCGCAACGGCTTGGGATAGGCTGCCTCGATATCGCTGACGCGATAATCCGCCTGCTCCGATGTGCCGAATGTGACGGAACGGCAATAGCTCGCCGAGGCCATGCCCATCACAAGAGGGTCATCGGCATTGAGCATCGCGAAGCCGCCCGGCTCCAGCGCCGCGACTAGGGCGCTCTTTTCTCGAGCGACGTTTTCCACAGTCTTGAAACTGGCCCGATGCTCCAGCCGGACCATTGTGACAACAGCCACGTCGGGGCGAAGCAACTCGGCCATGGGCTTCATTGTATCCGGGCCGAATGCAGCAGCCTCGAAGACTACGTAGTCGGTTTTGCCGCCCTTTCCCATTCGCCTGGATAGGGTCGAGACCAACAGTTTCATAGTGTTGGCCAGAACCTGTGTGTGGACCGAACCCTGGCCAGCCAGGATGTGTCCAAGCAGGCTTCCCGCCGTCGTCTTGCCGGAGCTTCCGGTAACACCGATGAAAATTGCCTTGCTTCTCGCCCGCGCACGCTTGGCCAGGTAAAGCCGCAGCCGCCATCCCAGATCGTAGCGACTTTTCTGCTGCCTGATCTTCATCACCCGCCAACACTATCCACGATCCGTTATGCCTTTCGGGGGATCGAGAAGTCAAACTGGGGTCCGGCGTGACGACGTCAACTGTTCGTTCCTCGGCCGGCCGGCGCACCGATGCGAACTCTTGCCGACATTGCTCTGTCTGCCATGCATTGCGAACAGCGAGGTACTTCCCGAATTGCTCAAATGCAGCGGCCGCCGTCGACCTCCAGCGCCACACCGGTGATGAAGGCGGCTTCGTCCGACGCAAGCCAAAGCGCAGCGTTGGCGATATCGAGCGGCGTCGACAGACGGCCGAGCGGTATCGAGGCACGGAATTTCTCGCGGATCTCCGGCGTGTCAGTGCCCATGAATTTCTCCAGCATGCCGGTCTCGCCGGCGACCGGGCAAAGGCAGTTCACGCGGATGTTCTTGGGCGCGAGTTCGACCGCCATCGACTTGGTCGCGGTGATCGCCCAGCCCTTCGAGGCATTGTACCAGGTGAGCCCCGGCCGCGGCCGCAGACCGGCGGTCGAAGCCGTGGTCAGGATGACGCCGCCGCCCTGCCGCTCCATGATCGGCACCACGGCAAGTGCGGCGTGATAGATCGCCTTCATGTTGACTGAAGTGATCAGGTCGAAGGTCGCCTCGTCGACGTCGAGCATGTCGCCATTGCGATGGGTGTAGCCGGCATTGTTGACCATGATATCGATGCGGCCGAAGGCGCTTTTTGCGGCATAGACCATCTCGTCGAATTCGGAACGCTGCGAAACGTCGGTCTGGGTCCAGATCGCGGCCTGGCCGATCTCTGCTGCAACGCGCTCCGCGCCCTTGGCGTTGAGGTCGGCGACGACGACCTTGGCGCCCTCTTCGGCAAAGCGCCTGGCCATGCCTTCGCCGAAACCTGACGCAGCACCCGTGATGACGGCAACCTTGTTTTCCAGACGCATGCTTTTTCCGCTCATTGAAGACCCACCTCGCAAGCGCATTTTCCTTTTTGTTTGATGCGTGTCTGTCTCCCAGAACCGCTTCGCACTTCTGGGCGACACGCATTAGCTTTCGTCACATTCCCGCTTTATGTTGCAGGCGCGAAAGCCCCGGGACCATCGCTTGACGAAAAGCCTCCGGGTGGCAGCCAGTTGTCAAGGCACATTTGGAGCGAATCAATATGCAGTGATTTGGCCTCCACGTGACACCATGGCACTGGATAGTTTAAATCGATTAGATTATATCCTGCCGCGTCACAGCGAGCGGCGTCAAAGCGGACAGACCATGACCAGCCAGATCATTCCCGTCGAGCCTTTCGACTTCATCATTTTCGGTGGCACCGGCGACCTGTCGGAACGCAAGCTGCTGCCCTCGCTCTACCACCGCCAGCGCGACCACCAGTTTTCCGAGCCGACCCGCATCATCGGCACCTCGCGCTCCAAGATGAGCGACGAGGAATTCCAGGCTTTCGCCAAGCAGGCGATTTCCCAGCATGTTAAGCCGGCCGACATCGACGCCGAGGAACTCAAGACATTTCTTGCCCGGCTGTCCTACGTATCGGCCGACGCGACGACGGGTGCCGGCTTCGACAAGCTGAAAAAGGCGATCGGCGAAAGCGACCGCATTCGCGCTTTCTATCTGGCGGTTGCGCCGGCGCTGTTCGGCGACATCTCGCACCAGCTGAAAGCCCACAATCTCATCACGCCGAATTCGCGCATCGTGCTGGAGAAGCCGATCGGCCGCGACCTCGATTCGGCGCGCAAGCTCAACGACGTGGTTGGAGACGACTTCCACGAAAGCCAGATCTTCCGCATCGACCACTATCTCGGAAAGGAGACGGTGCAGAATCTGATGGCGCTGCGCTTTGCCAACGCACTCTATGAGCCGCTTTGGAATTCTGCCCATATCGACCATGTGCAGATCACGGTGGCCGAGACCGTCGGTCTTGAAGACCGCGTCACCTACTACGACAAGGCCGGCGCGCTGCGCGACATGGTGCAGAACCACATGCTGCAGCTGCTCTGCCTGGTTGCCATGGAGGCGCCATCGTCGATGGATGCCGATGCCGTGCGCGACGAGAAGCTGAAGGTGCTGCGGGCGCTGAAGCGCATCAACGGCAATGAGGCACCCAAGCACACCGTGCGCGGGCAGTACCGCGCCGGCGCCTCTGCAGGCGGCGCGGTGAAAGGCTATGTCGAAGAACTTGGCAAAGACAGCTCCACCGAGACTTTCGTCGCCATCAAGGCTGAGATCGGCAATTGGCGCTGGGCCGGCGTGCCATTCTATCTCAGGACCGGCAAAAGGCTGGCGACCCGCGTTTCGGAAATCGTCATCGAGTTCAAGCCGATCCCGCATTCGATCTTCGGCGACAGCGCCGGGCCGATCTCAGCCAACCAACTGGTGATCCGGCTGCAGCCCGACGAAGGCGTCAAGCAGTTCATCATGATCAAGGATCCAGGCCCGGGCGGCATGCGGCTGCGCCAGATTCCGCTCGACATGAGCTTTGCAACATCTTTCGACGGCCGCGCGCCGGACGCCTATGAACGGCTGATCATGGATGTTATCCGCGGCAACCAGACGCTGTTCATGCGCCGCGACGAGGTCGAGGCGGCATGGAAGTGGATCGACCCGATCCAGAACGCCTGGGAAAGCGCCAGGCAGGAGGCGCAAGGCTATACGGCCGGCACATGGGGTCCCTCGGCCTCGATTGCGCTGATCGAACGCGACGGGCGGACATGGCACGAAAGCAATTGAGCGAGCCCGTCTACAACTGGAACGGCTTTGCCGGGCGCCAGGATCTGGCGGCAACCCTTGCCGGCAATGTCGCGGCGCGCCTGACCAAGGCCATCGACGAGCGCGGCACGGCCCTGCTTGCCGTTTCCGGCGGCACCACGCCGGCAAAGTTCTTTGCAGCACTTTCGGCCATTCCGATCGCCTGGAACAAGGTGACGGTGACGCTGGTCGACGAACGGTTCGTGCCGGCCTCCTCGCCGCGCTCGAATGCGGGGCTGGTCGCGGCCAACCTGCTGCAGAACAAGGCGGCTGCCGCGCACTTCGTGCCGCTCTACCATGAGGCGGCAAGGATCGAGACCGCCGCGGCGGCCGACGATGCGGCGCTGAAGGCTCTGCCCTGGCCCCTCGATGTCGTCGTGCTCGGCATGGGCGGCGACGGCCACACCGCCTCGTTCTTTCCCGACGCCGAGAATCTACCCGCCTTGCTCGATCCAGCTTCGCGCAGGATCGTGCTGCCGGTGCATGCACCAAGCGGCGGCGAGCCGCGGCTGACTCTATCGATGGCGCGCATCGTCGCCGCCGGCTTCATCGCGCTGCATATCGAAGGCGAGGACAAGCGCACCGCTTTCGAGGATGCGATGGGACCGGGTGCGAAAAAGCCCATCCGCAAAGTCCTCGAAGCGGCACCCACCCCGGTAGAGGTGTTCTGGGCACCCTGATTTCACGCAAAGCAGTCCCGGCAGACGGTGGAGGACGTTCTTCCGGGGCTCGAAAGGACCGACCATGACAGCCAGACGCGACATCGAAGTCATCACGGAACGCATCCGCCAACGCTCGAAAGCCGGCCGCGAGCGCTATCTCGGCCGCATCGCCGAGGCCTCCAGCCGCACCGCCAACCGGGGCGTCCTGTCTTGCGGCAACCTCGCGCATGGCTTTGCCGTCTGCAGCCCGTCTGAAAAGCTGGCGCTCGGCGCCGACAAGGTGCCGAACCTCGGCATCATCACCTCCTACAATGACATGCTGTCGGCGCATCAGCCCTTCGAAACCTTCCCGGCGCTGATCAAGGAAGCCGCGAAGGAAGTTGGCGGCATCGCGCAAGTGGCCGGCGGCGTGCCCGCCATGTGCGACGGCGTGACCCAGGGACAGCCCGGCATGGAGCTGTCGCTGTTTTCGCGCGACGTCATCGCCATGTCCGCGGCGATCGGCCTGTCGCACAACATGTTCGACGCCGCCGTCTATCTCGGCGTCTGCGACAAGATCGTGCCGGGGCTGGTGATCGCGGCTCTCACCTTCGGCCATCTGCCGGCGGTGTTCGTGCCGGCCGGGCCGATGACGACGGGCCTGCCCAACGACGAGAAGGCCAAGGTTCGCCAGCTCTATGCCGAGGGCAAGGCCGGACGCGCAGAACTGCTCGAAGCGGAGTCCAAATCCTATCACGGGCCGGGCACCTGCACGTTCTATGGCACCGCCAATTCCAACCAGATGCTGATGGAGATCATGGGCCTGCATACGCCCGGCGCGTCCTTCGTCAATCCAGGCACGCCGCTGCGCGACGCGCTGACGCGCGAGGCGACCAGGCGAGCCCTGGCGATCACCGCGCTCGGCAACGCCTACACGCCGGTCGGCCGCATGATCGACGAGCGCTCTTTCGTCAATGGCGTCGTCGGCCTGCACACCACCGGCGGCTCTACCAACCACACCATCCATCTCATCGCCATGGCCGCGGCGGCCGGCATCACGCTTACCTGGCAGGACATTTCCGACCTGTCGGAAGCGGTGCCGCTTCTCGCGCGCGTCTATCCGAACGGGCTTGCCGACGTGAACCATTTCCATGCCGCCGGCGGGCTCGGCTTCCTGATCCGCGAATTGCTCGACGAAGGCATCCTGCATGAGGATGTGCAGACGGTATGGGGCGAAGGCCTGAGGCCCTATGCGGTCGAGGCCCGGCTCGGCGAAGATGGCGGCGTCGTGCGTGAAGCCTCGCCGCTGCAGAGCGGCGACGAGAAGGTGCTGGCGCCGTTCAAGAAGGCCTTCCAGCCGACCGGCGGCCTGAAAGTGCTCGCCGGCAATCTCGGCCACGCCGTCATCAAGACGTCCGCCGTGAAGCCGGAACGCCGCGTCATCGAGGCGCCGGCCAAGGTGTTCGACAGCCAGCAGGGACTGAACGAAGCCTTCAAGGCCGGCACGCTGACCGGCGACTTCATCGCCGTCATCCGCTTCCAGGGCCCGAAGGCAAACGGCATGCCGGAACTGCACAAGCTGACCACCGTGCTCGGCGTCCTGCAGGATCGTGGCCAGCGCGTCGCGCTGGTCACGGACGGGCGCATGTCTGGCGCTTCCGGCAAGGTGCCGGCGGCGATCCATGTAACGCCGGAAGCGGTCGAGGAAGGGCCGATCGCCAGGATCCATGACGGCGACATCATCCGGCTCGACGCCGATGCCGGCACGCTGGAAGTGCTGGTGCCGGGGCCCGAGCTCGCGCTGCGCCGCACGGCCGACATCGATCTCATCGGCAACGAGTTCGGTTTCGGCCGCGAGCTGTTCGCCGGTTTCCGCCAGCTGGTCGGCCGCGCCGACCATGGCGCCAGTGCTTTCGGAGCAGCCTGACCAGATTGCCTTATCCATGAAAAAGGGCGACTCGTGGCCGCCCTTTTTTGCGTTCGTCCATACGATCCTATTGCACCGTGAGCTCGGCTCGCTCGCCGGCCTTGACCGTTACGGTGCCTTCCTTCGAGCTGTTGTCCGACTTCTCCGAAACGACCACATAATCGCCGGTCGCTATCGCCGCCTGATACTTCTGGTCGTAAGCGTAGCCAAGCGACTTGCGATTGCCGTTGATGTCTTTCTTAGCCTCGAAAATCTCGATCTTTGAAGCGCCGGGCGCGGTGATTGCCAGCACGCCGGCGTTCATGGCGACCTTCACATCCTGGAATTCGCCGACCTTGACGGTGAACGGCCGCTCGACGACCGCGAGGTCGACCGTCGCAATCAACACATAGTCATCGGCCGGCAGATCGAACTTGCTGTCAGGGCCGTAGGAGTAGGTCACCTCTTCCCTGGTCCCGTCGATCTTCTTTTTCGCCTTGAAGACCTTGAAGCCGATGCCTGAACCATCGGCCTTGTCGCCGCCGGCGACATAGTAGGCGTTGGCCACGACATGCCCGACGCCGACGATGATGTCCTTTTCGACCGTCTTGCCGGCAGCGAGCGGAATCGTCTCGGTAGCCACGCCCTGGCCCATGGTGACAGTCACTTTCTCGTCGCCGGCCGGCAACACCACCTTGGTGGTGCCATAGTAGGTCGCGGGGTTATCGGCGCCCGGATAGTCGATCACGACAGCCGCGCCATCGACAACATCCGCCCCCACGCTTGGTCGCGGATGAATGATGAGCGTGCCGGCATTCAGGGTGAAGAGCGGCTTGTAGATCTGGCTTGCCTCGACCTTGAGCTTTTGTTCGGTCTTGGCCTCCCCGTCGCGCGCGACGATGATGTAGTCGCCCGGCTCCAGATTGCCCTTGTAGGCGCCGTATTCGGTGGTGACGTTGTCGCCACGCGTGCCATCAGGCTTGGCCTTGTAGACCTCCCAGGCATTGCCGTCGGTGATCGGATCGCCGCCTTCCGCCATGACCACGGTCGGGATGAAATTGAATTCGGGCTTTGCCGCTTCAGGGGCAGGCGCCGGAGCGGGTTCGGGTGCCGGCGCCGGAGCCGGCGCGGCGACGGTTTCGACCAGTGCTTCCTGCAGCGCCTTCTCGTCCGAGGCCTGGATATATTTGCCGCCGGTGTTGTCGGCAAGGCAGGCGATCTGCTTGCCCTCGTCAGCGGTCAGGCCGAAGCCGACGACGTCGACGGTGAAATCGACGCCTGAGGCCTCCAGTTCCTTGCCCAGCGCGCACGGGTCACCTTCACAGGTTTCAAGCCCATCGGTGATGAGAACCACGGTCGCCTTGTCCTCGGTGTATTTCAGAGCTTCGGCCGCCTGCTTGACGGCTGCGGTCAGCGGCGTCTTGCCGAGGAATTTCAGGCTGTCGGCAGCGGCCGAAATGGCGCTAGCCGAGCCGGCTTGCGGCGGCACGATCAGCTCGATGTCGTCGCAGCTGCCCTTTTCGCGGTGGCCATAGGCCATTAAGCCGATCTCGTCGTCGCCCGGGACCGACTGCAGTACGGTCCTCAGCGATTCGCGCGCGATCTCGAGCTTCGGCTTGCCGTCGATCTGGGCCCACATCGAGCCTGAAGCGTCAAGAATGATGATAACCTTATTGGCGGCAAAGCCGAGCGAAGTCATCGACAAAAGGAGCAGCGCCGCAGCGACGCTCCGCAAAAGTCCCGCCATCGAAATCTCCTTGAGGCCGCCCTCTGATCCGCGCCGGAAGCTATTTGACAGCGCGTCCGGACACAAGCCTGGAGCGGGTTACTAGATCATGATGAGATTTGGATGAAATCTCATCATGATCTAACCCTTTGTTGGAGCACGATCTTTTCCAAAAACCGGCACCCACTTTTTGGGATCATGCTTCTAACGGTTGCAGTGTAACAGGATCGGCGCCGGCAGAGCTGGTAACACGAAATCAGTAGGTGGTGCGCCGCTCTTCGGAAGGCGGACGGCCGAACTGCAGCCGATAGCTCTGCGCGAAATAGGAGTGCGAGGTAAAGCCGGTGGCAATGGCCACGTCGAGGATCGGCATGTTGGTCTGGCGCAGCAGTTCGCGCGCTCGCTCAAGCCTGAGCCGCATGTAGTAACGACCGGGCGTGACGCTCAAATGGCGCAGGAACAAGCGCTCGACCTGGCGCACCGACAGGCCCGCCGATTTAGCAAGCTGCACGGCTGATAGCGGCTCGTCGAGATGGTCGGCCATCAGTTCGACGATGCGCCTTAGCTTCTCCGACTTGCCGGTCAGGTCGCGCTCCGGCCCGACGCGCTGGCGGTCGCCGGCGGAGCGGATGCGCTCATGCTGGAACTGGTTGGCAACGCCGTTGGCGAGGTTCGAGCCGAAGTCGCCACGCACGATCTCCAGCATCAGGTCGATCGAGGTGGTGCCGCCGGCGCAGGTGTAGCGCTTGCGGTCGATCTCGAAGACGTTGCCGGTGCAATTGATGTCGGGAAAGCGCTCGACGAAGCCGGCGCGGTTTTCCCAATGGATGGTGCAGCGATAACCTTCGAGCTGACCGGCTTCGGCCAGGAGGTAAGAGCCCACCGACAGCGCGCCGAGCGCATTGCCGCGCCGGCCCCAGCTGCGCAGCGCCGCCAGCACCTTGCTCTTGCCGGGGAACTCGACCGACAGGCCCACCGACACGAACAGGATATCGACCGGCGGCAAATCGGCGACGGCATAGTCGATCTTGAGCGGCAGGCCGTTGGAGGCCATGACGGGATCGCCGTCGGCCGAGACCGTGGTCCAACCATAGAAATCGCGGCCGAGCAGGCGGTTGGCCGAGCGGAAGGTATCGATCGCCGCTGCCAACGAAAACATCGAAAACTTGTCGACCAGCAAGAACGCGAATTGCCGGCCCCCTTGAACGGGATCATCCGGCCGTTCAGAGGGTATAGTAAGGTTCGGCAAAGAAGCTGCTTTCTGGGTCAGAAGGAAGGCCGCTTCAAGCCGGCCGCAAGGTAGGCTGAGGCTAACGTATTGGCCATCAGCATGGCAATGGTCATCGGTCCGACACCGCCGGGCACGGGGGTGATGGCGCCGGCGGCCTTGGCGGCTTCGGCATAGGCTACATCGCCGACGAGGCGGGTTTTGCCTTCGCCCTTCTCGGGTGCGGCAATGCGGTTAATCCCGACATCGATCACGGTGGCGCCGGGCTTGACCCAGTCGCCCTTGATCATTTCGGGCCGGCCGACGGCGGCAACCAGAATGTCGGCTGTGCGGGCCAGCGCCGGCAGATCCTTGGTGCGGCTGTGGGCGATGGTGACGGTGCAGTTGGCGGCAAGCAACAGATTTGCCATCGGCTTGCCGACGATGTTGGAGCGGCCGACGACGACCGCGTTGAGGCCGGAAAGATCCTTGCCGCGCACGCGTTCGATCAAAAGCATGGAGCCGGCCGGCGTGCAGGGCACGAAGGCTGTTTCGAGTTCGCCGGTGCCGAGCTTGCCGACATTGATGAAATGAAAGCCGTCGACATCCTTTTGCGGTGCGATGGCCTGGATGATCTTGCCGGCATCGATATGGGCGGGAAGCGGCAGCTGCACCAGAATGCCGTTGATGGCCGGATCGGCGTTGAGTTCGCCGATGATCTTCAGCAGTGCCGCTTCGGACGTGTCGGCCGGCAGCGTGTGCTGCAGCGAATGAAAGCCGCATTCCTTGGCGGTGCGCGACTTCGACGCGACATAGACCTGGCTTGCCGGATCCTCGCCGACGATGACCACCGCCAAGCCGGGCTGGGCCTTTCCCTTGGCGACCAGGTCCTCGGTCAAGGCCTTGACCTTCTGAACCACGTCTGCGGCGACGATCTTTCCGTCAATCACTTCGGCCATGAACCATCCTCGACATCATTCCAGCCAAGGCGCGGCGCGCGCCTTGAACGTTGCTTCGTGCATGTCGTTGTTCCAAACGTTCCGCCCATTCGGGTAAAGCCCGACGGCAGCGCTTTTTGGGCGCCATGCTGCGCGGCATTGTCACGAAATTTGGCCTAAGCAATCCCGTCAAAGCGCCGTCACATGCCGTAAACTCGAAACCGGCAGCTTTTATTCTGTGCTGACGGGCTCAGAGCGACTCATCCTTTCACGGAAAGGCTGAACCGCTCTATATTCTTGTTTTGACGCAATTCCCAAGGGAAAGCGCGCTACGCGCTTTTCCCGGGAAAACCGTTTCACACTTTTCCTGGAATTGCTCAGAAATAGCGGCGGTGCGAACGGCTTTCGGTGAGTTCGCGCACCGCTTCGCGAAATTCGCGCAGGCTGGCGCGGATATCGTCGATTTGCGCCTGCTGGTCTTCCGGCGCCGCCCCAGCGGGCTGCGGAGAAGACCACGGCCCGGACGCCGCGGGCAGCGGCTGAGCCTGCGAATAGGCATAGTCAGCCGGCTGACGAGGCTGCGCGTAGCCAGGCTGCTGCGCAGGGGAATTGGCGTGCGGAACCTCGTTCCGGAAGTCCGGCTGGCGATAGCCCACAGGCTCCTGCACCGGCCTTGTATATTCGGCGGCTGGTTGGGCGCGGTAGGTCTCGACGGGTTCGCCTGACCTCCCGCTACCCGGCGCGGCTTTGCGCATCGCCGAGAACAGTCCGTCGAACAGACCTGGGCTCCGGGCGGGAACGGCCGCGGTCGGCAACACCGGAGGTGCTGCCGGTGGCGGCGCCACAGGCAGCGGCGCGCGATAGACCTTGTCCTCGACCGGAGGGCGGCGCTCGTCCATTCTGCCGCGCGAACGCGAATTGGCAGCGCCGCGCAGGCTGGCAAAGGCGCCGCGCATGGCGCCGACACCGATGCCCGAAGCAAGCCCGAGCAGCAGGCCGGCCAGCGCTATTACAGCCCGCGACGGTCCGTTGGGTTCGAGCGGCGGTTGCGCGGGGGTCATCAGATTGATGTTGGTGGTGTTGATGTTTTGCTGTTCGCCGGTCTCCTTGGCGCGCAGAAGGTACTGTTCGTAGACGGAGCGTTTGGCGGTGGCATCGCGCTCCAGTTCGCGCAGGCTGACCAGATCGCTGTTGACGTCGCCGCTCTGGACCTTTGCCTGAGCCAGGCGGGAAGCGAGATCCTGCTCGAGCTGGACCGAGCGCTTCAAATCGACCTGTAGCGACGAGGCGATGCGGCGCAGTTCGCCTGCGATGCGCTCGCGCGAGCCGTTGAGCTGGGCACTGAGCGCCTGGTATTCGGGATGACGCGGTCCCAGACGCACGGCGGCGCGGTCGGCCTCCTGCTTCAAAACTGCATATTGCGCGCGCAGTTCGCTCATCGTGTTGGAATTGATTTCTTCCGGCAAGGTGCCGTTGATGACCGAATTGACGTCCAGCGAACGCGCCGACGCGGCCCGGGCATTGAGTTCCAGCGTACGGGCCCGGGTGACTGAGAGCTGCTCGTTGAGCTTCAGCATCTGGTCGTCGCTGATCAGATGGCCCTGCGCGTCGACGAGATCATGCGTGGCCCTGAAATCCTCGACCTTGCGCTCCGCTGTCTCGACATTCTTACGCAGGTCATCGAGCTTGGCCGTCAGCTGGTCCGTCGCGCGCCCGGCCATCCCGAACTGGTATTGGGCCGCCTCCTGCTGGAAAACGTCCCTGGTCCTATTGGCTATCTCGGCCGATTTGTCGGCGCTTTGAGTGGTGGCGCTGATGGAAACGACAAAGCTCTTGCCGCTGCGCTCAACCGACAGGCTCTTGGCCAGATTGCCGACCGCCAGCGCCTGGCGGCGCACTTCACCGCCGCCGCCAGGGCCATCCTGGCGCGACAGTATCGAGCGAATGAGCGACAGGACGCCAAGGCCGCCAGAGCCCTGTCCGTTGAATTCCGGATCGTCGACGAGATTGAGATCGGCCACGACCTTGTCGAGGACCTTGCCGGATGTCACCATCTTGATGCGGGTTTCGACAACAGCCAGCGCCGCATCGGGCTGCCCGACCGGTTGGGTGAGATCGTTGTCGGAAAGCTTCAGGTCGCCTGGCTCGATGACCATCTGTGTGGTGGCTTCGTATTTCTTCGGTGTCGAAACGGCGACGGCGACGCCGAGCACCGTCCCCAATATCGTCGTCGAGACGATCAGCAACTTGGAACGAGTAATGCCGCGGACGACCTGGAGCGGATCGATCAGCGGCTTCCATTCCTGCCCGTCATCGTCGTCGCGGTCCGGTTGCTGCTCGTGGAAAGAGCGGGGCTCATAGGCCGCGCGGGAGCTAGGCTCCTGACGCCGGCCGGAAACAGGCTCCTCACGCGCGCTGGCGGCCGAAACGGGTTCGCCGTCGGCCTGGAACTGCGGCGGCTCGGGCGGTGACGTTGGCGCCGGATTCGACCGCGCCTCGCGTTGCGATCGGGCTATGCGGTGACGCGTGGCGGCATCCTCGCGCCATGACGGATCCACCCGGTCACCGATCGAGACCGCCGACGCATCCGCCGCCTCATCGCCGCGCACAGCTTTGCCGAGCGCCAGGAGGGAGCGCTCGCGCCTCCAGTCTTCACGGTTTTCCCTGTCGACCATTGTCTCGAAACTTTACCTTCGACGGCGCGGGAGCGGCGGTCGGCCAATCGTTAAGTCACGCTAAACAGGCATGGGAAACAAAAGGTTAATTTCCGAAGTCTGCAAGTGAAAGTTTCTCGCTTCGCCACGCATTGCCGGGATCTGTAAAATGGGGTCAGAACCGCACGTTAAGCTTTCCGGCTTACGGCTTTCCTCGATATGACGCAGGCCAGCGACATACCGCAAAGGCGGACACTCGCCCGCATCGGCACCTTCCTTGCCGAAAGACGGGGGCTGGTTCGCGACTATCTTTCAGCCATCAGCGGCGCCGGCGGGCGGCTGGTGTTCTCGCTTGCCTATTTCATCGCACTTGCCAACACGCTGTCGATTGCCGAGTTCGGCATGTTCGCCACCGCCTCGGCGGCCGGCGTCATGCTGTCGCGCATCCTCGCTTTCGGCTTCATCTCGGCGCTTTACCGCACAGCCACCATCCGCCCCAATCTGATCGGCACCTTCACCGCCGGCTTCCTTTTGCTTGGCGCCGTGTCCTTACCACTGCTGGCGGCGGCCTCCTGGGGCGTCTACCTGATCTTCTTCGCCAGCACCGTGCCTCTGGCCGTCTTTGCCGCAATCGTCTTTGCCGAAGCGCTTTTGTGGCGGCCGGTCGAGGTGGTGCTGATCGTCAACAACGGGCTCGGCAAATTCGGCCGCGCCGCGGTGCTGTCGATCGTGACCACGGCGTTCCGTGCGCTGGGCGCCGTGCTGTTCATGCTGTCGGGGCAGCACAGCGTCTGGATCTGGTCGTTGTTCTACATCGGCGCCAACGCCGCCTCGCTGCTGCTGGCCTTCGGCTTCTATTATCCACGCCAGCGGCTGAGGCTGCGCACCGAGCTCTATCTCAGGCGGCTTGCCGATTCGATCTATGTTGCAGGAGCCGAAGTGCTGTTCTACCTGCAGTCGGAATTCGACAAGCTGCTCGTGCTGGCGATCGGCGGGCCGCATCTGGCCGGCATCTATGCCATCATCATGCGGCTGGTCGACCTGACGGCAATACCGATCCGCACCTTCTCGATGATGCTGGTGCAGAGGATGATGCGGGCGCCGGAGCTGTTGTCGCGACTGCGGGTCAAGAGCGGTATCGAAGCCGGCGTGTTCCTGGTGTCGACATTGGCACTGGCCGCACTCGGCATCGTGCTGCATTTCTTCCCCAATGCACTTGGCCGGAATGTCGCCGAGGCGGCGCCCTTGGTGGCGTTGGCAATCGGCGTGCCGGGACTGCGCAACCTGGTCGAATACCAGGCCGAGCTGCTGTTCGCGCGCGGCCAGACCGCGCTCAGGGCGCTCAACCTCGGCCTGCTGGCGGGGCTGAAGGCGGTGCTGTTGACCTATGTGCTGACCACGATTGCCGACACGCCCAGGCTTGTCGTATCGCTCAATGTCGTCTTCCTGCTGCTCTATCTCGCCTCGGCGCTGCTGACCTATTCGGCGCTGCGCAAGCCCGCCAAGGCAATCTAAGCCAATCCGATCAGGCGGCGGATGCGGCCGATATCGGTGCCGATGAAGGATTGCATGCCGATCGCCACCTGCCCCGGTGCCATAGCGGCGACGAAGCTGCGGAATTCGTCATCCGACAGCGCCTCCCCGGTCCAGTGCACGCGGCAGAATTCCTCCGAGCCGTGGAAATGGCCGGCGCCCCCCAGCACATCGTCGACATAGCGGCCATAGATCATGCATTCGGAGAACCGGCGCACTGAAGCGATGACCTCGACCCAGCCGCGCGCGTGCACCTTCTCGATCTCGGCGCACATCGCCGTCACGGTCTGACGGCGCCAGGCGATCAGCGTCGAAATATAGTCGTGGTTCGAAACCTCGGATGCATCGATACCAATCGCCGAGGCCGCATTGCGCGACCAGATGCGATGCTCGTCGTGACCGTCGCTCGACAGCACGCCGTCGCGCCGGAACAGCCGCACCTTGCCGTCGCGCCAGAAGGCGCTCAGATCGAATGGCTTGAGGAAGGCGACGTCGGAATCGCAGAAGACCAGCACGTCTTCTCCAGCATGCGCAGCGATGGCGATGCGGCGCAGCTGCTGCACATGCCAGCCGCGCAGCGGCTGGGTCTTGAGACTGAGCCAGATGCGACGGCGAAAGAGGCTCATCGGATCGTCGAACACACGCAGCCAGCGCGGCAGCAGGTCGCGCTCGTCGACAACGCTGCGGCGGTCGTTTTCCAACTGGCGAAACAGCGCCACGTCGCGGTGCTCGACCAGAATGTAATGATGCGCCAAGCCGGAGACATGGCGGTCGAGGGTCTCGCACAACAGGCGGCAGCGTTCGAAATCCGGCGCATAGCTGGCGGTCACCACCGCCGCCGTCGGCGTTTGCGGCAGGGCACCGGTCTCGGCTGCAGGGCTCGGCACGACGCGGCTGTTCACCGCAACTCTCCGGCGGGCTCGGGCCGACGCGAGAATTTCTGCCTGACGACACGCAGCAGGAACACCGGATTGCCGACGACGTAGCGGCGCCACAGCCGGCCGGGCTCGATGCACAGACGGAACAACCATTCGAGCCTCAGCTGGCGCATCCACAGAGGCGCCCGCGGCACCGTGCCGGAGAGAAAATCGAGCAGCGCGCCGACGGCGATCGGCAGCGTGCAGTGGCGGGCATCGATATGACGGGCGATCCACAATTCCTGGCGCGGCACGCCCATGGCCACAAGCAGCACGTCGGGCCGCAATACCTCGATGCGATCGACGATCGCCTGCTCTTCGGCGGGGGAGAAATAGCCGTCATGGATGACGACGAATTCGTGCTGCACCGCCAGAGCGGCTAGCCTGACCGACGCCGCCTCGGCGTTGGCGCGGGTGGCGCCAAGCAACCCGACGGTCAGCGGCCTCGCCGATGCCTGCAGAAAGGCCGGAATGAGATCAGTGCCGTTGAGATTGTCCGGGAACGGCGCGCCGTAGAGCAGCTTTGCCGCCAGATCGACGCCAACGCCGTCAGGCAGGATGAGGAAATCGTCGAGCGCCTCGGCAAAGACCGGATCGGTAGAGGCGATGTTGGCGTTGTGAGCGTTGAGAAAACTGACCTTGGTGAAGCGCCGCTCGGCAATCAGACGAGCGAGCAGCGCGATCGCGTCATCCCAGCCGATGGCAAGGACCGAAATGCCAAGGATCGTCTTCAGCGTATCGAGCCCGAAGGCGGCGCGGGCGGTGTGCATGTTCATGCAAACACCTCCTCCCCCACCGACCCGAGCTTTTCCAGGCCGAGCCTGATGGCGGCATCCAGTGCCTTGATCTGCCGGCGGTGAAAGGCGCTGCCATCGACATCCTTGACATCGGCCGCCGCTGCCTCCAGCGCGCCGGCGAAGGCGGCCGGATCGTCGGTGACGAAGCAATTTGCCGGGCGATGATCGATGCCGCGCAGCGAACGGCTGGTGGCGACCGACGGCAGGCCGAGCTCGAAGGTTTCGATGGTCTTGAGCTGAACGCCGCTGCCCGCGGTGCTGATCAGTGGAATGACGGCGGCGCCGCGCACGAAATTCTGGGCGTCGGACACGCGGCCGACAAATTCGACACCGGGATGGGCAGAGGTGATATCCGACGGCATGTTGCCGGCGACCCTGATGCGAAAGCTCCGGCGAAGATGCGGCACGACTTTTTCCAGGAACCAGTCGAGGCCGATGCGGTTCGGCTGCCAGGTCCAAGTGCCGATCAGCGCCGCGTCGCAATCGATGCGGCGCGGCTTGACCGGCTTTGGCGCCGTGGCAGTGGTCACCAGCGGCAGCACCGCCGAGCGGTCGTCGCTGGCAACGCCGAGTGCGGCGCGGTCTTCCTCGGCCAGCGTGAAGACGAAGCGAGCCCGGCGGCAGAGCCGCTCCTCCATGGTCTTGAGCAGCCTGGCCTCGCGGGCAAACAGCAGGCGCTGGAAGCGACTGTTTGCTGCTGCCGCATTCTCTTTGGCCGAACCATGTTCGACATTGTGGGCGACGAAAATCGAGGGACGGTCGGCGAACAGTTTTTCAAAGGCGCCGGCGAACTGCACCGAATTCAGGACATAGCCGTCGAAGGGACCGGCGCGCTCGATCGCGGCACTGACTTCGCTGTCGGAAACCGCGCGCAGCTTCACGGAAGCGAAGGTGAGCCCTGACAGCACCGCCTTGCCAAGCCAGGCGAGCTTCTGCCGCGCCGAGGCGCTTTCCGTGCGCACGTCGACGGCGCCGAGCACGATGGTGTTTTCGGGGTCGCTGGGCGCCTTGCCCGGCCAGATGAAGCCGATGACGGTGAGGCGCACGCCGGCGCGCCGCAAGGCGGCGATGATCGCAGCGTTGGCGATCTCATAGCCCGAAGCGAGAGCGCCGTCGGGCACGATCGATGTGGCGAACAGCAGATGCATCTCACCTATCCAAGCGTCAGCCACTAGCAAAGCTGGGTGAACCCTTGATTAAATCATGCGACGCAACGGCTGAAAGGCGCGGACCGGCAGGCGCCGCTGCGAAAGGTGATTAACGAAACGTTATCGTCGCGGTGTTATCAAAAAGCCAGATTTAAAACATGCGGCTGGAGCGGATGATCCCTTTGCCATCGGACGGTTCGGTATCGATTGCGGGACGCTCTCCGGGGCTCGCCGCAGAGACGATCGAAGCCGTCGTCACGCTGCCGACCTTCATGCGGCCACAACTGCTGCTGGAAACGCTGGCGTCGCTGAAGGCACAGCAAACCAGCCGGCGCTTCGCCGTCATCGTCATCGAAAACGAAGCCAAGGCGCGTGAGGGCGCCAAGGCGGCCGTGCCGCTGTTCGAACGCGACGATATGAAAGGCATGGTCATCATCGCGCACGAGCGGGGCAATTGCAGTGCCTACAATGCCGGCTGGCAGACGGCGATCCTGCATTTTCCGGATTTCCGCCACCTGCTGGTCATCGACGATGACGAGATCGCCGACGCGGACTGGCTGGAGCGCATGTGCAAGACGGCGGAGACGCTTGGCGCCGACATTGTCGGTGGCCCGCAAGTGCCAGTGTTTACCGATCCTGCTCACGCCAAATGGGCCGAGCACCCCGTGTTTGCGCCGCCCTATCGCCAGACTGGACGCGTGGCCGCACTCTATTCCTCTGGCAACCTTCTGGTCGGGCGCAATGTGCTCACCATCATGGGGCCACCCTTCCTCGACCTGCGGTTCAACTTCATGGGCGGCGGCGATTCCGACTTCCTCAGCCGCTCGGCGCAGAAAGGTTTCGTGCTTGGCTGGTGCGCCGAGGCAAAGGTGCGCGAAGGCGTTCCAGCCCGGCGCGTCGAGGCTGACTGGATCCGCGCCCGATCCTTACGCAACGGTGTAATCTCGACGCTGGTCGAAAAGAAGAAGCGCGCCGGCACGCCATTCGCCGGCGCCAAGGTGTTTGCAAAAAGCCTGGCGCTGCTGATAGCCTCGCCCGTGCGCGGCGCAATCAAATTGGCGCGGACAGGATCGCTGTCGACGGCGCTTTACCCCGTCTATGTCTCGCTCGGCCGCGTGCTTGCCGAATTCGGATACGCCAATGAGCAATACAGGCAGCCTGAGAAGAACTGACGAGCTGCTGCTGGGCGGCATCGTCACCCGCGACGGCGTGGCGACGGCGATTGCCGCGCTGTTGTTTGCCGTCGTCATCGTGTCGTTCCGGCCGTTTCAACCGGCAGGCGCGGAACTGACCGGCGACGGCGGCGACATCGTCAACCAGCTCGGCTTCAGTTCGCTCGGCGCCATTTCGATCTTCTCACTGCTGACGTTCGCCGACCCCAAGGTGGTGCGCTCGCTGCTCAGCCCGTCCTGGATTCTGATGCTCGGCTTTTTCATGCTTTCGGTCATCAACGCGACCGACCCGTCCTCGGCCATGCGCGCGGCCTTCTTCACGCTGCTTGGCGTTCTGACGATAGCGACGGTCCTGGTGCTGCCGCGCGATGCCGACAGTTTTTCGAAAGTCATCATATTCTGCGCGATCGTCGTTATCGGCCTGTCCTATATCGGCCTCATCGTCTTTCCGCATGAGGCCCTGCATACGGCCGATTCGCAGGAGCCCGAACATGCCGGCCTGTGGCGTGGTGTGTTCGCCCACAAGAACATTGCCGGACCAATCATGGCCTGCTTCAGCTTCGCCGGCCTCTATCTCTTCCGGCGCGGCCAGAAATTCTGGGGCGTGGCGATCTTCGGCGCGGCGATGATCTTCATGCTGCACACCGGATCCAAGACGACGGCCGGCCTAGTGCCGTTCTCGATCCTGATCGTCGTGCTGCCGGGCCTGATCGGCATGCGGTTCGGCACGCCGATCCTGTTTGCACTGGCGATCATTGCGACGGCCATCGGTACCTTAGGCATCGTCTTCATCCCCCCGGTGAAAGAACTGGCGGCCACCTATTTCCCCGACCTCACCTATACCGGGCGCACGACGCTGTGGGAGTTCTCCGGCGAGATGCTGGCGAAGAAGCCCTGGACCGGCTACGGCTATGAAAGCTTCTGGGGCACGCCGCTGCTGCTGAGCCAGGACCAGCCTTTCGACCGGGCCTGGGACATCCGGACCATCGTGCATGGCCATGACGGCTATCTCGACATTGCGGTGCTGATGGGCATCCCGGCGCTGTGCGTTGCCGTCTACACTTTCGTGATCGCGCCGCTGCGCGACTACATGCGCATCCCGCCGCGCAAGGAGAACATCTATCTCGGTGACTTCTTCATGATGGTGGTGCTGTTCACGGCGCTGAACGCTTTCCTCGAAAGCTTCTTCTTCCACCGCGGCGACCCGGTGTGGCTGTTCTTCGTGCTCGGCGCGCTTGGCCTGCGGCAAGTGTCGCTGCGGCCGATCGCGGTGCGCCGGCGACCTTGACCGGCTGGCCTGATCCAGCACCCCTTGAGGGGCTTTCCCGTCTGCCCGCTAGCGTCTAAGGAGAACCCTTGTCTCGGAGGGCTCTCAATGACGATCAGGCTTGTTCTCGCCGGTTGCGGCAATATGGGTTACGCCATGCTTGCGGGCTGGCTGAAATCCGGCAAGCTTGCCCCGCAAGCCGTGTTCGTGGTCGAGCCCACTGCCGAATTGCGCAAGCGCGCCGAGCACCTCGGTTGCAGTGTCGCCGCGGACGCGAACGGGATCCCCGCCGACGCAGAGCCCGACCTCGTCGTCATCGCCGTCAAGCCGCAGGTGATCCGCGACGTCACCGCCGCCTACAAGCGCTTCGGCGACGGCAGGACCACCTTCGTCAGCATCGCCGCGGGCACGCCGGTCGCCACCTTCGAGCACATACTCGGCCATCTCGCGCCTGTTATCCGCTGCATGCCCAACACGCCGGCCGCGATCGGCAAGGGCATGATGGTGGTCTATTCCAACCCGCTGGTGACCGACGACATCAGGCGTTTCGTTGCCGAGCTGCTGTCGGCGAGCGGTGTGGTGACGACGGTCGACGACGAAGGCCTGATGGACGCGGTGACGGCGGTTTCGGGGTCCGGTCCGGCCTACATCTTCCATTTCATCGAGGCGCTTACGGTTGCAGCCGAGAACGCCGGGCTGCCGACCGAGACCGCCAGGCTGCTTGCCATGCAGACCGTCTATGGCGCTGCTGCACTCGCTGCCGAAAGCGGCGAGGAGCCTGGCGTCCTGCGCCAGCAGGTGACCAGCCCCAACGGAACCACGGCAGCAGCCCTTGCCGTGCTGATGGGCGAGGATCGGCTGACGAAGCTGCTGACCGAGGCGGTGGAAGCCGCGCGGCTGCGGTCGGTGGAATTGGGGAAGTAGCCCAGACGCTCGCGGGGCCGTATCAGCCCCACTTCATCTCACCCTTGGCGACCTTTGCGCCCAGTTCCAGGGACGAGACGTCCAGAAGATCGGGATAGCGCCGCTTCATCGCTGCAATCAGCTCGACGCTGGATTTCGCTTTTTCGGCTTCCTTATTGAAAGCTTCGAGGTAGGCGCGGGTGAATTCCACGGCCGCCAGACCGTCCGGTGCACCGGCTACCTGATGGGACGGCACCACGATGTTGGGTTTGCGGGACGCGATTTCGTTGAGCGCGGCAATCCATTTCTTGCGGTCGTCTACGGTTGGCTCGTCGGCAACCCAGACATGTACGCCGGACGAGATCAGCACGCCGCCGAACACCGCTTCAAGGCTGGGCACCCAGAGATACCGCCGGTCTTTCAGATCGGCGACGGTGACGATCTCGATCTTGTTTCCTTCGATTTCAAGTGAGGTAATATCGGAAGCCTCGGGAATGACGACATCCGCCAGGACCTTCGGTCCATTGTCCTTGAGCTGCGGGCTCCAGACCTCGAGCTTGCCTTGAACATTGGCTTTGATCGCCGCCACCGTTGCGCCGGCTGCGATGATCTTGGCGCCGGGGAATGCATCCGCGACGGGACGCAGGCCGAAATAATAGTCAGGGTCGCTGCAGCTGACGTAGATCGTGGTCAGAGTCTTGCCCGTCGCCTTGATCGCATCCGCGACCGCACGGCCATCGGACAGGGTAAATCCGCCGTCGAGGAGGATGGCTTCTTTTTCCCCGGTCAGCAGCACCGGCGTGCGGCGGAAACCATTCTCGTCAGCCTGAAAATAGGTCCATTCCAGCTTGGCGGCGGCCCTGGCTGCAAAAGCCAGAGGCTGAAGCATGGCAACCATGCCCGTTGCCAGAAGGGTTTTCATCGTCTCGCGTCTTGTCCAAATGGTTTGCAAGATTTCAATCCTCAATGGGGGTTCAACTGATCGTTCGGAGATTGGCATCTCGGCATCGTTTGAAAAACCCGGATCAAAGAGACAGACTGTATGAATAGATCATACAATGGCAGCCGATGGGTCTGCGCCGTCAGCACGAGCGCAATGACCAGGCGTGTTGCGCGAGCAGGTCAAAAGCCCCATGGCGCGACCGCGGCAGCATTTGGCCTGCTGGGCGGGAGCGGCTGACGAAGCTGCTGACCGAACCGTGGAACTGGGGGAGTAGGATCAGGCCAGATCGGTGTGGGAAAAGTCTTTCCCTTTGTAGAGCAAGGGCATCCCACGGCTTTTTGCCGAGGCATATGACAGGCAGTCAGCGAGATTGAGCTGAGCCGGGTGGCCGCGACCTTTGCCATAGTTCGAAAAAGCCTGGATCGCGAGCTTGGCATCACCCATTTCGATCGGAACCACCTCGATCGCGGCCTCACGCAGGAAGTCCTCTATCGCCTTTTCGGCGAAGAGCGGCTCCACCACCAACTTCGATGAAAGCCGCATCGCCGCTTCGAGCACGACCAGCGGAGATGTGATCCGTATCGAGGCCTGCCCGATCCGGCGGCTCCAATCGGCGGCGTCTTCCTCTCCGGCGAGGACAGCGATCACCACCGAGGTGTCGATGAACATCAGGAATGTCCCCACATCTCGTCGATCTCATCCTTAGTCAAATCCCTGCCGCCGCTTCCCGCCTTGGCCTTCAGATCGTTCGATATGGCGGCCAGCCGCTCAGCCAGCGGAACCTGTTCACGTTCGCGCTGAAGCTCGGATTCGAGCGCTTCGATCACCGCTTCGGTCAAGGAAATCTTTCGCTTTTCGGCAAGCTGCCGGGCGAGGTCACGGGCGCGCGGGTCTCTGATCTGGAGATTCATTCTGGAAGCCTCCGTTCGCTGTCACTACAATATAGTGATCTTGTCATGACAAAGCCAGAGAGCTGGCCTGTTCATGCCATCTCAGCCCCGTAGAGCATATCATCCTGCAGCTTCCGCAAAGCGAACAGCCTCGTCGTGCGGTCGGGCGTAGCATTGTCGGCGGTGAGCAGTTCGCCCTTCCTCACCGGTTTCAGCACCTTGCCGCCTTCGAGCAGGCCGACCGGCACTGCGCGATTGGCGCGCGCCTCTTCGACGGTCATGGTCCATGAGCGGTAGCAAGTCTCGCCGATGGCATCGAAGGTCTCGCCCATGGCGAGATCGCGCTTGGCCACCGCGCAGACCTCGGCGACCGGCCTCGGCAGCGGCACCATGTCTGGCCGGCCATAGAGCATGATGCGCGCCGCGGTCAGCGGCACTTCCAGCGAGGTCAGGTGATACGGCCGGAAGAAGCTGTAGTAGGGGCCGTGGCCTATGTGCAGATCGTCCATGCGCTCGACGATGCGCGGATGCGTCGCCTCGACGATGACGAACACGCCGGGCGCCACGCCCTTGCCGATGGTGTAGTCGACAACGCCCTTCTTCGACAGGATGCCGCCATCCGCCTTCGGGATGAGCACATTGGCCAGCTGATCGCGGTCGGCCTTTGGGCCGTGCATGCCGGGAACGTCTGGGACCAGCCCGGTGGCGTTGGCGATGGCGCACATCTCGACCATGGTTTTGGAACCGTCGACGAATTCGACCAGCATGCGCGGGTTCATGTTGCGGCGGATCGCTTCCTCGCGATAGTCGTCCGGAACGGCATCGTGGTTGAGCGGGTTGTTCTTGCCCTTGCCAGCCGAGACGATGGTGTAGCCGAGCGCCGACGCAAATTCGATCAGCTCCATGCAGCTCGACGGCTCGTCGCCGGCGCCGACCGAATAGACGACGCCGAGCCGGTCTGCCTGCTGCTTGAGGTA
Organism: Mesorhizobium sp. C089B; assembly: GCF_030323125.1. Taxonomy (NCBI): domain Bacteria; kingdom Pseudomonadati; phylum Pseudomonadota; class Alphaproteobacteria; order Hyphomicrobiales; family Phyllobacteriaceae; genus Mesorhizobium; species Mesorhizobium sp. C089B. Next base: position 6,014,310 of record NZ_CP100469.1, on the reverse strand, counting down.
GCAGCCGATCGTGACGTCGGCCTCGACATTCATCATCACCAGGTGCTTGCCGTGCTCCATCGCCTTCAAGTCGAAATCGGCGGCGACACCAGGCTTGCCGGTGGCGTCGATGACGACGTCGATCAGCGGATTGGTGACCAGCATCTCGTTCGTGGTAATGGCGATTTTGCCCGCCTCGATCGCCGCGGTGACTTTCGAGCCCCTGTCCGCCTCGACCGCCATCGCCTCGTCGCCATAGGCGATGCGGATGGCGTCACGCGCCGTGTGCGGACGCCGCGTCGAGATGGCCGCGACCGAGATGCCGGGCATCAGCATGCCTTGCGTGACCAGGTCGGTGCCCATTTCGCCGGAGCCGATGACGCCGATGCGCACCGGGCGTCCCTCGGCGGCGCGCCTGGCGAGATCGCGGGCCAGTCCGGTCAGGGCGACATTGGTCATGCAAGCGTGTCCACGGCTTCTTGATTTGCAGGCGGGAATAGCAGGGAACGGCGCCGCTTTGCCAACGAAACCGGCGAACACCGGCAATTTCTCCGGCAACAGGCCCGGCCGGTGAGGCCAACCCCGGTAGAGGCTGATTGACCCGCCTCGGCGTCAAACCACCCTGATATAGCTCGTCATGCCGGTTTTCTGATGTTCGATGATGTGGCAGTGCAGCAGCCAGTCGCCGGGATTGTCGGCGACGAAACCGAGCTGAACCTTCTCGTTGGGCTGCATGAGATAGGTGTCGGAGATGACCGGCTGAACCTGGCGTGTCGACGACGACAGCACCTTGAAGCTCATGCCGTGCAGATGCATCGGATGCGCTTGCGGCGTCAAATTCTCCATGTCGATGACATAATTTTTGCCGAGCTTCAGCTCGGCCAAAGGCGCGGTCGGGTCCGGCGTGTCGCCCGGCCACGGTACCTTGTTGATGGCCCAGAAGGAGTAGCCTAGCGTGCCGCATATGCTGTCGCTCGGCACGTTTTCCGCCGTGGCGCTGAGCGAGAGCGCGATGTGTTTCGCGCTGGCGAGATCCACCTCCGGCACCGGGTTCGCTTCCAGCGGTGCGAGGTCTCGCAAATCGCGCTTGAGCGAGCTGCCGGTGGCGCGCAAGGTGGCGAGGACCTTGGGTTTGGTGCCTCTGATGTCGCCCAGGCTTACGATCGCGCCCTCCTGGTCAGGCATGCGGATGGCGAGCTCCATGCGCTGCCCCGGTCCGAGCAGCAAAGCATCGGGCGCAAAACGCTGCGGCACCGGATTGCCGTCCAGCGCGATGACCGCGGCCTCCCCACCCTCGACGCGAAAGGCGTAGATGCGGGTGACATCGGTGATGGCGACCCGCAGCCGCATCAACCCGCCGGCCGGCGCGTCGAATTGCGGCTGGTCGAGCCAGTTGGCGGTGCGCACCGTGCCATAGGTTCCGGTTTTTGCGGCATCGCGCGGCCGGAATTGCTGGATGAACTGCGCGTCGTCGCCGAGGCGCCAGTCGCGCAGATTGACGATTGCCTCGGCGTCGAATTTGGGATCGTTGGGGTTTTCGACCACGATCACGCCGGTGAGGCCATGGCCCATCTGCTCCAGCGTGTTGCAATGCGGGTGATACCAGAACGTGCCGGCGTCGGGCGGCGTGAAGGCGTAGTCGAAATGATCGCCGGTGTAGACGTAGGGCTGAACCAGGAAGGGGACGCCGTCCATCTTGTTTGGAACGCGAATGCCGTGCCAGTGGATCGTCGTCGGATCGTCGATGCCGTTGACGAGGCGGGCGGCGAAAGGCTCGCCCTTTTTCATCCTGAGCACCGGCGGCATTCCGGCCTCTCCATAAGTCAGCACATCGCGGGTCTGGCCGATATCCATGAACCTGGCCTGGATCTTTGCCGTCTTGAGAACCACCGGCTCGGGCGCGGCTGCGGCCCAGCCACTGAGCCTGGCCATCGCTGCAAGGCCAACCCCGCCAACGCCGGCAAGCGCGGCTGTTTTCAAAACCCTGCGGCGGGTGAGTGAGGTCATCTGGCGCTCCAACGGAATATGATTACCTGCCGCCCTGAATGACGGGCGGCGAAAGGCGCACAAGCCGATACTGCCACATCGCATCTCTGTCACGCCATGGCGAGCCGATGACGTTTGCTTGCGCAACAGCGTGAACGCTGGCGTGCCCACCATTCGCCCGCATCCGGGAGCGCGGGCTCGGATTAATGCAACTCGGCCAGCAACGCCTGTGCCTCGGCGAGGTTCTTTTCGGAACCGGCGGCGAGATCGTCCATCTTACGCTCGCGGAAGACAACGAGCGCGTCCTGGCATGCGGCGATCGCTTCCTGTGCCATCGCCTTGTCCTTGTGGGCGGCGCCCAGATCGGCCAGCACGTCGCACAGGCTGTCCTGCGTGAAGGCGACAGCCGGCACCGAATTGATCTTCTTTTGCACCACGATCGCCTCGCGCAGGACCAACACCGCCTCCTCGAAATGCGCGACATTGTTTTCGGCGCGGCCGGCCATGGTCAAGGCATAGCCCATCTCGTTGCGCGCATTGGCCCAACGTTCGGGATCGCGGTCGCGACCGAGCTGCTCGGCAAGCGCCCGGTTGACGACAATCGCCTCCTCGTACAATTCAGCCGAAGGCTCGCGGGCCGCGATCATGCTCAGCGTCTGCGCGAGACTGGTCTGGTTGGTGATCCAGAGATCGGGATCGCGGGCGATCGTTCGCACCGTGGCGAGGTCGCGGTAGATCTGAGCGGCTCGTTTCAGCTTGCCGACATCGTTCGCCCAGTAACCAAGACTCGACAGCCCGCCGGCGAGATTGTTCTGATTGTTCTCCCAGACAGCCAGCGCATTCTCGCGCGTTACCACGCTGAGCGCTGCGTCATAGGCGGCAATCGCGCGGGTGAGCAACTCGACGTCCTTGCCGTCCGCGGCCATCAGCAAGGCATTGCCGATATCGCCCTTGGTGCGCGCCCATTGCATGCGGTTGGGAAAACCGTCGTAGATCCGCGCTGCCGTCTCGAAGCTCTGCACGGCCTTGGCGTAGAACGTGGCGTCGCCACCAATCCGGCCCTGGCTGTAGACGGCAAAGCCGAGGTCGTAATTGATATTGGCCCACTCCTCCGGGTCGGCGTCCTTGGAGTAGGCGGGGAGCGCGGCTTCCAGCATGTCGGCTGCTTGCGCCAGCAAGTCCAGGTTGGATGTATCGTCGCCCAGGATCGACAGGGTCTGGCCGAGCACGCGCCGCGTCTGGCCGATCTCCGTGACATCACCGCCTTTCGTCTGCCCGTCGAGCGCCGCCCGCAGCGCGTCGACCGATTGCTGCAGCAGTTGATCGTCAGAGGCCAGCTTGCCTGACATCATCAACGCGCAGCCGAGGCGGAATTCCGTCTTGGCCCAATTGGCTGGGTCCTTGTCGCGGGTGCGAACCCTGAGCACCTGACCGTAGACATCGATCGCCTGCCGCAGGGTCGAGATGTCCCCCGCGCGTTCGCCCCAGTTCGATAGCGTGCCTGCAAGGCTGTAACCAATCGAAGCGAACTCGCCCGGCGCGGCGGTTGCGGTATAGACCTCCCATGCCTGACGATACGCGGTCACCGCCTGAATGTAGTAATCGGTTCCCGTATCGAGATCGCCGAGCGTGTCGTTGACCGATCCCAGATTCTGCTGCAGCGAAGCCCAGTCAAGCGGCAGTTTCTCACGCGGATATTCGGACAGAGCGGCCTGGTACGCGGTGGCTGCCTGCAGCAGCAGTTCCTTGTTCTTCTGCTTGGCGCCGAGGCGCTGCAAGGCGTTGCCCAGCGTCAGCTGGCCGTTCGCCCAGCTCGCCGCGGCGTGCTCGCGCGTCCAAACCGTAAGCGATGCCAGGGCGGCGTCGCGCGCCTGCTCAAGCGTGGCGACATCGCCGTTAATGGTTCCGATCGATTCCAGCGCCGTGCTCAGATTATTCTGGATTGTCGCCCATTGCGCCGGCGCGCGTTCCCTGGTCATTTCGCCGGTCGCCGCCTGATAGGCAGCAACCGCCTGCTGCATGGTCGCGATATCCTTTTCGCGCTCACCAAGGCGATAGAGCGCTGCCCCCAGATTGACCTGGCTCAGCGCCCAGTCGAGCGGTACGCGCTCCCTGCTGTATTCCGTCAATGCCGCACGATGCGCCTCGATCGCCGCGCGGAAACTGTCCGATGTGGTCTGGCGGTCGCCGATTTCGGACAGCACGATGCCGAGATTGTTCTGCGTCGCCGCCCATTCCAGCGGCAGTTTCTTCAACGACTGCACCTCGAGCGCCGAGCGGAAGGCCGCGACAGCCCGCTCCAGAAGCGCCGTCCCGTTCTCGCGCTGGCCGAGCCGCCAGTAGACCGTGCCCAGATTGCCATAGGTCGATGCCCAGTCGTCGGGGTAGGCGTCATGCGTATAGACGGTCAGCGCCTGCTCATAGGCGGCAGCTGCCTTGTCGAGGTTTTCGCGGCCGGCTTCCCGTTCGCCCAACGTAGCAAGCGTGGCGCCCATATTGTTCTGGGTGGCCGCCCAAAGCAGCGGCAACTTTTCGCGGGTGACATAGGTCAATGCCTGTTCATAGGCTGTCAGGGCCTGGGCGAGATACGCATTGTCGCCGGAGAAGTCCCCTTGTTCCGACAGAGCGTTGGCCTCTGCCGCCTTGTAGTAGAACGCGTCTTCGTCGCTCCATTTGGCAGCCTGCTCGAAGGCCTTGGCGTAATCTTGCGCCGCCTCCTTGAAGTTGAAGGAGATTTCATAAGTCCTGGCACTGCTGGCGAAGACCTTTGCGAATTCCAGCCGCTTTGCCTTCAGCTCGGCCTCGGCCTGGTCGACCGTAGACGAAAGTTCGCCGATGCGGGCCTTGGCCTGTTCGTTGAATTTCTGCGCCGCTTCAAGCGCGCCTTCCTGAACCGCCTGTTCGGCGAGTTTCGATAGCCTGGCAATTTCGGGGTCCGGGTTTTTCAAAGTCTCGCGTTCAGCCAACACGTGTTTCAGCCGTTCGGTCTGGCCACGCAGCAGCTTGTCGAGCTCAGCCGGATCCTTGGGTATGTCGACCCCGAGCGCCTTCAGCATGGCGTAGAGCCCATCCATCGGCACCTTGCCGTCACGCGATATGGTTTCGATCTGGCGGCGCTCCGGATCGGGTAGCGTCGAGATGGTCAGCAGGAGCTGGCGTCGCTCCCTGAGGATTTCGCCCTCATCACCTTTCGGCGCCTCGGCGGGGGTGCCGAAATAGAGCAGCCGGCGCAGGCTCTCATTGACCCAGGGCCGCTGCTGGCCGTTGGTCTTGAGATAGACCTCCTCGCCGATCATGCGCAGAACGGTGCCGAATTCCTCGCCGCCCACCGTGTCGATGTGGCGCAGGATCGCTGCCGCATAGGGGCTGTTGCCATCGGCCGGACCGTCCAGCGCAACCTTGCCGGGCTCGGCGGCAAAGGCGATGACCTGGCCGAGGCTGTCGTCGACCGAGCCCTTGGCCTCGGCGCCGCCTTTCAGGGAAACCACGCCGCGCGTTTCGCCGAGACCGCCGGCGCCGATCGGCTTGCCTTCGTCGCCCTGCGCCAGCTTCAAGAGCGTGCCCGGCGGGAACGGATCGTTGCGGCAGGCGTCCAGCAGAACGATGGTGACCGGCACCTTGGCCTTCAGTTCGGCGACGATGGACGACAGCGGCACCAACTTTTCGCCGGCATTGTCGAGTGCCGAAATATCGGCATCGACAGGGACCAGATAATTCTCGCCGCCGGCTTCGATGCCGTGGCCGGAATAGTAGATGATGGCGACATCGGCGCCCTCGGCATCGTCGACGAAGCCTTCGAGATCGCGCCGCAATTTGCGTGCGTCGCGATTGGTGGCGACATTTGTCTCGAAGCCGAGCTTGTCGAACATCTCCTCGATGGCGCGGGCGTCGTTTTCCGGATTGGGCAGTTTGCCGACATGCTGGTAGTCGGACTGACCGATGATGAGCGCGACGCCTTTCAGCGCCTTCGGCTCTTCAGCCAAAGCGGGGCCAAACGCGCATAGGCACACCAGTGCCGCGGCAAGTGCCGCGCACATGCGCCCTGTCGCACCTGCCGTTCGCCCAAAGAGCATTCTCTACCCCAAAACCCAACGCTATCTTCCGCAGGCGAGATGGCATCATGATGGCCGGCCGATGGCAAGTCCTTGGGCGAGCTGTGTTCTTGTCGTGGATATGCGTACGAGGCGGCTGGCTTTCAGCGTGCGAGCGGTAGTGTTCAGCATGCCGGATACGGCCAGTCCGGCCTGTTCATGAGTTGACAGGTCCGGACTTGTTGAGCAGTCGTCCGGCCCCGTAGAGCCTCTTTCTCTCAATGTTTCCGGGCGAGGGGGCCACGGCTGGATGCGCGGGATTGGCACTTTTACGTCAGCCGGCTTTTTTGGTCCGCAACGAGACCCCGACTTCGCGACTGCATCTTTTTAAAATCAAAGGAATGAACTGGTGCTGCGAGAGAGGATTGAACTCTCGACCTCTCCCTTACCAAGGGAGTGCTCTACCACTGAGCTACCGCAGCCGCTGATGGCGGGGCTTCTGCCATATAGAACCGGCAAGCGCAAGGCGTCTGTGAAAGGCTTTGCCAGACAAGTTTCGCTGACATGGCGGCGCCACAATGCTAGCTATCCCTTGAACAGCAGGCCCTGCCAGTTGCGGGCGGGACGGAACGATGGACGAGAAGACAATTCCACCGAAAAAGGCTGATCCGGCAAAAAAGGGCGGGACCACCCGCAAGGATCGGCTGGCCGAGCAGTTGCGCGCCAATCTCATGAAGCGCAAGACGCAAGCGCGTTCGCGGCGCACCGGTGACGCTGACCAGCGCCCGGAAGGCCTGGCGGCTGCTGAAAAAATGCACAAGGACTGACCGATATCGGCCACACTGGCCGGCCAACTTGGCCAACGGGCTCAGGAATCTTGAACCAAGCCGGCCAATGGTCTAGACGGGCCGATACGCAAACTGACGAAAACCGGCCTTTCGGGCCGAGGGGACATTCTCTCATGGATCGCATCAGAATTGTCGGCGGCAACAAGCTCGCCGGAAGCATTCCGATTTCGGGCGCGAAAAATGCCGCTTTGCCGCTGATGATCGCGTCGCTGCTCACCGACGACACGCTGACGCTGGAAAACGTGCCGCATCTGGCCGATGTAGAGCAGCTGATCCGCATTCTTGGCAATCACGGCGTCGACTATTCGGTCAACGGCCGCCGCGAGAAGCAGAATGAGGGGTATTCGCGCACCATCAACTTCTCGGCCCGAAACATCGTCGACACGACCGCGCCCTACGAGCTGGTGTCGAAGATGCGGGCGTCGTTCTGGGTGATCGGCCCGCTGCTGGCCCGCATGGGCGAGGCCAAAGTGTCGCTGCCGGGCGGTTGCGCCATCGGCACGCGCCCGGTCGACCTGTTCCTCGAGGGCTTGCAGGCGCTGGGCGCCGACATTGATGTCGACACTGGTTATGTGCTGGCCAAGACCAGGAACGGCCGCCTTGTCGGCAATCGCTATGTGTTCCCGAAAGTCTCCGTCGGCGCCACCCATGTGCTGATGATGGCGGCGGCGCTGGCCAAGGGTGAGACGGTACTCGAAAACGCCGCCTGCGAGCCCGAGATCGTCAACCTCGCCGAATGCCTCAACGCCATGGGCGCAAAAATTTCCGGCGCCGGCACTCCAACCATCACCGTCGACGGCGTCGACTCGCTGTCGGGCGCGCGCGTGCGCGTCATCCCCGACCGCATCGAGACGGGCACCTATGCCATGGCTGTGGCCATGACCGGCGGCGATGTCGTGCTCGAAGGCGCCCGCCCCGAGCTGCTGCAGACCGCGTTGGACGTGATTGCCCAGACCGGTACCGAGATCACGCCGACCAATTCCGGCATTCGCGTCCGGCGCAACGGCGCCGGCATTTCGCCGGTCGACGTAACGACGGCGCCGTTCCCGGCCTTCCCGACCGATCTGCAGGCGCAGTTCATGGGCCTGATGACCATGGCCAAGGGCAAGTCGCGCATCACCGAGACCATCTTTGAAAACCGCTTCATGCATGTGCAGGAACTGGCCCGGCTCGGCGCCCACATCACGCTGTCCGGCCAAACGGCGATCGTCGACGGCGTCTCCAAGCTGAAGGGCGCGCCCGTGATGGCGACCGATCTGCGCGCCTCGGTGTCGCTGGTCATCGCCGGTCTGGCGGCCGAAGGCGAAACGACGGTCAACCGCGTCTACCACCTCGACCGCGGTTTTGAGCGGCTGGAAGAAAAGCTGTCCAATTGCGGCGCGGTGATCGAGCGGATTTCGGCTTGACCGCACGGCAGTTGCTTCAGACAGACAGGCGTCTGGTGCTGCCTTCATTCGCTACCAACACTTCAAACCCGAGGCGCTAGCCTCGGGTTGAGTTTGTGTCGCGGTTGCACGGACCGGAAAGACCGCCTAACAGAAGGCTGAAACCAACTTTCAGGTGTGCATTCGGCATGGCAGCCCTCAAACTCATTGCGCTCGACGATCAGGATCTGAGCATCGTCTCGGCTCACGTCCAGGACGCCGTGATGAAGGTCTCGGATCTCGAATACCTGCCTTCGGCCAAGCGTTTCATATTGACCATGAACCGCTTCGTCTGGGAGGCGAAGTCCGGGCTGTTCAGCCAGCACAATGAGCGGCGCCAGGCGGTGTTGCATTTCGACCGCGTGCTCGGCGCCAAGACCAGCGGCATTGCCCGCGATCGGCCGGCCGAGGTGCTGTCGCTGCTGGCAATCAGCTTTATCGAAATCAGCAAGCCGGCCGGCATCGTCGAGTTGGTCTTTTCCGGCGGCGGCGCGATCATGCTCGACGTCGAATGCATCGAGGCACGGCTTGCCGACATAGGCGGCGCCTGGGAAGCCACCTCGCGTCCGGTGCACAGGGTCTAGAGCATGATCCCAAAAAGTGGGTGCCGGTTTTTGTTGGACAAAACGGGAATCGTTTGTCCAGAGATCATGCTCCAACAAAGGGCTAGATCATGATGAGATTTCAAGCAAATCTCACCATGATCTAGACGCAGCCGATGGCCATTACGCTTATCCAATCCGATGCCGGTTTCGCGCAGCGTTTCGCCGCCTTCCTGACCACCAAGCGGGAAGTATCGGAGGACGTCGACACTGCCGTGCGCGCCATCATTGCGCGGGTTCGTGCCGAGGGCGACGCTGCCCTGGTCGACTACACGCTGAAATTCGACAAGGCCGACCTCAATAGCCTCGGCATCGCCGTGTCGAAGGACGACATCGCGCAGGCCTACAAAGACGCCGATCCGCAGACGGTCGAAGCGCTCAAATTTGCCCGCGACCGCATCCGATCCCATCACGAGCGACAAATGCCCAAGGACGATCGCTATACCGATGCCGCCGGGGTCGAGTTGGGTTCGCGCTGGACGGCGATCGAGGCGGTCGGGCTCTATGTGCCGGGCGGCACGGCAAGCTATCCAAGCTCGGTGCTGATGAACGCCGTGCCGGCCAGGGTGGCGGGCGTCGAGCGCATCGTCATCGTCGTGCCGGCGCCGGGCGGCATCATCAATCCGCTGGTGCTGGTGGCCGCCGATATATCAGGCGTTTCGGAGATTTACCGCGTCGGCGGCGCGCAGGCGATTGCCGCCCTTGCCTATGGCACCGAAACGATCCGGCCGGTCGCCAAGATCGTCGGGCCCGGCAATGCCTATGTCGCCGCCGCCAAGCGCCAGGTCTTCGGCACGGTCGGCATCGACATGATCGCCGGACCGTCTGAAGTGCTGGTGGTGGCCGACGGCAGCAACGATCCCGACTGGATCGCCGCCGATCTTCTGGCGCAGGCCGAGCACGACGTGTCGGCGCAATCGATCCTGATCACCAACGATCCTGCGTTCGGAAAAGCAGTCGAACAGGCGGTCGAGCGCCAATTGCTGAGCCTGCCGCGCGCCGAGACGGCGGCTGCCAGCTGGCGCGATTTCGGCGCGGTGATCCTGGTGGAGACCATCGAAGCCGCGCTGCCGCTGGTCGACCGCATCGCCGCCGAACATGTGGAACTCGCCATCGACGATGCCGAGGGCTTCCTGGCCAGGATGCGCAATGCGGGTGCTGTGTTTCTGGGACGCCATACGCCCGAAGTCATCGGCGACTATGTCGGCGGCTCCAACCACGTGCTGCCGACGGCGCGTTCGGCGCGCTTCTCTTCGGGCCTGTCGGTGCTCGATTTCGTCAAGCGCACCTCGATCCTGAAGCTCGGGCCGGAGCAGCTGAGAGCACTTGCGCCGGCGGCGATTGCGCTGGCCAAGGCGGAAGGCCTCGACGCGCATGGCCGCTCCGTCGCCATCCGGCTGAACATGTAGGCGGCGATGGCGGACGGCGATCAAACCCGCGCAAGGCTGATCGATGTCGAGCTCGACGAGTCGATCGGCCGTTCGACGCCCGATGTCGAACATGAGCGCGCGGTGGCGATCTTCGACCTGATCGAAGAAAACAGCTTTCAGCCGGTCAATGATGACGGCGCCGGGCCTTATCGGCTGAAGCTCTCGCTGGCCGAATCCCGGCTGGTGTTTGCGGTCGCCCGCGAGGATGGTGCTGATGTCGTCACCCATATCCTGTCGCTGACGCCGCTCAGGCGCATCGTCAAGGACTACTACCTGATCTGCGAAAGCTACTACGACGCCATCCGCTCCTCGACACCGAGCCATATCGAGGCGATCGACATGGGCCGGCGCGGGCTGCACAATGAAGGCTCGCAGACGTTGATGGACCGGCTGGCCGGCAAGATCGACATCGACTTCGACACGGCGCGGCGGCTGTTCACGCTGGTCTGCGTGCTGCACTGGCGGGGTTAGACCTGACTGGGGCGCCCCGCTCGATACTGTTTTTGTGCGGCATGAACGCCGTGCGCTCGCCGATGGCCGAGCAGCTGGCGCGGCGCATGCTGCCGCCGGCCACTTTCGTCGCCTCTGCCGGCGTGCACAGGGGCGAGCGCGATCCGTTCGTCGACGCGGTGCTGGCCGAAGAGGGCCTGACGCTGGGCGAGCGCCAGCCGCGCTCGATGGACGATCTCGAGGACGATTATTTCGACCTGATCGTCACCCTGGCGCCGGAAGCCCACCACGCCGCGCTCGAACTCACCCGCTCGCTTGCCGTCGACGTCGAATACTGGCCGATGCCGGATCCGACCGATGTCGGCGGCAGGCGCGAGCAGATCATGGCCAGCTATCGCGACGTGAGAGAACGGCTGAAAGCGCGCATCAGCCGACGTTTTCTGCTTCCGGAGGTAAAAAACGCGGCGGATTGATGCATGTCGCTCAAAAGCGGTCCCGGTTTTGAGACAACGACATGCATAAAACGAAAGCTTGGAGCGCGTCGCATATGACGCGATCTAAGCGTGTTCACAAGCGCACGATTATCATATAGGTTCCGCCGAAATTCCGGCCTGGGCGCTCCAGGGCGCAGGAACTGCAATCCAAGCAAAGGTATCGAATGCCGAAGGAAGAAGTCCTCGAGTTTCCGGGTGTCGTGACGGAATTGTTGCCCAACGCGATGTTCCGGGTGAAGCTCGAAAACGAACACGAGATCATCGCCCATACGGCTGGCCGCATGCGCAAGAACCGCATCCGTGTGCTGACCGGCGACAAGGTCCTGGTCGAGATGACGCCCTATGACCTGACCAAGGGCCGCATCACCTACCGTTTCAAGTAACAGTCCGGCGCGAACCGCGATGAGCATCCTGCAGAAGCTCGTGCTTGCCTCTGGTTCGCCGCGCCGGATCGAACTGTTGCAACAGGCCGGCATCGAGCCGGACCGCGTGCTGCCGGCCGATGTCGACGAAACGCCGCTGCGCGCCGAACATCCGCGCTCGCTGGCCAAGCGGCTGTCGAAGGAAAAGGCGGAGAAGGCGCTGGCGTCGCTGAAAAGCGAGGAAGATTATGCGCCAAGCTTCGTGCTGGCCGCCGATACGGTGGTCGCGGTCGGACGCCGCATCCTGCCCAAGACCGAGACGCTGGATGACGCCGCCAATTGCCTCGGCCTCTTGTCCGGCCGTTCGCACCGGGTCTATTCCGGCATCTGCCTGATTACGCCGGGCGGCAAGCTGCGCCAAAGGCTGGTTGAATCCAGGGTACGCTTCAAGCGGCTGCCGCGCGAGGAGATCGACGCCTATGTCGCCTCCGGCGAATGGCGCGGCAAGGCCGGCGGCTATGCCGTCCAGGGTCTCGCCGGTTCGTTCGTCGTCAAGCTGGTCGGCTCCTACACCAACATTGTCGGCCTGCCGCTCTACGAGACGGTGGCGCTGCTTTCGGGCGAAGGCTTCAAGGTCCACACCAGCTGGCATACCGCGCGGCCATGAGCCTGGACGATAAGGTCACACCACTGCGCCCGAAGCGCCCCTGCCCCGAATGCGGCAAGCCGTCGGCGCGCGAGACCTATCCGTTCTGCTCGAAGCGCTGCAAGGACATCGACCTCAACCGCTGGCTGAAGGGCGCCTATGTCATCACCGCGCGGGATGACGAGGACGAGAGCGACGAGCCGAAGTAGGGTTTGGGCGGTGCCGGCCGCGCAATTCCACTTCGCCGACCTTACGCAATTGCTGCTTTGCCGGCGTCGGTATTGTCTGCGACAATTGCCCCGGAAATCAGCGCTTAGGCGCTGGACAGGCCGGATTCCCGTGCTATAACCCACGCGCTTTCAAGGGGTGCCCCACGGCGCTTTCCTGAAATCCGGTCAGGCGATGTCTCGTTTGCCGGCGAGGCCCAGATAGCTCAGTTGGTAGAGCAGCGGACTGAAAATCCGCGTGTCGGTGGTTCGAATCCGCCTCTGGGCACCATCCCCCCTTCTCCCGGCACTCCTTTTCACCGAACCTTCTACGCTGCAGCTTTTGCAACCGCTTGGAATTGTTGGTCTTATGCAGTCGCATTGCGCGGTTAAGCGGGACACGGAGCGCTTCAGGAGCATTTGGTCCAACGAGGCGGGGGGATGGTATTTCCGTTGGTATTCGACATCCTGATGGTATCGAAACAGCCAAGGGAGACCTGACGAATGCCCCTCTCCGACGTGAAATGTCGAAATGCCCGCCCTGCTTCCAAGCTCGTGAAATTATCTGATGGGGGCGGGCTGCAGCTATGGGTACAGCCCACGGGCTCTCGCCTCTGGCGGCTCGCCTACCGCTTTGACGGCAAGCAGAAACTGCTCGCGCTGGGCAGCTATCCCCTTATCTCTCTCGCCGAGGCACGGGAGGCGCGCGATGACGCTAAAAGGCTTCTGCTAGCTGGCGTCGACCCTGGAAAGGAACGCAGCTTGCGGAAGGCCGATTCGGCAAAGGACTCCTTTCGCTCAATCGCGGACGAATATGTTGACAAACTAAAGAAGGAGGGACGTGCCGACCGGACGATCAGCAAGGTCAAATGGCTGCTCGACTTTGCCTATCCGATAATTGGCGACAAATGCATTCGGGAGATCGACCCGGCCACCATCCTTACTGCCCTCCGCCGCGTGGAGGTTCGCGGTCGATACGAGTCGGCCAGGCGACTGCGCTCCACGATCGGCAGCGTGTTTCGATACGCAATCGCGACCGCACGCGCCGAGACAGATCCGACCTTCGCCCTCAGAGGCGCACTCATCAGTCCGACGGTAACGTCTCGCGCCGCGATTACCGATCCGAAGGCCTTGGGCGGTTTGTTGAGGGCGATCGATGCATTTGAAGGACAGCCTACAACCCGGGCCGGCCTGATGCTGATTGCGCTGCTGTTTCCCCGCCCCGGGGAGCTTCGCGTCGCTGAATGGGAAGAGTTCGATTTTGAAAGCTCGGTGTGGACCATCCCTGAAGCACGCATGAAAATGCGACGGCCGCACCGCATACCCCTATCAAAGCAGGCGATCAGCGTCCTGACTTCACTCAGGGAAATTTCTGGTGGTGGATCGCTGCTGTTTCCTAGTGTTCGATCGGCTTCGCGTCCGATTTCCGACAATACGCTAAACGCCGCACTGCGTCGTATGGGTTACGGCAAGGAAGAAGCTACCGCGCACGGCTTTCGAGCAACGGCATCAACTTTGCTGAACGAATGCGGCGAGTGGCATCCGGACGCGATAGAGCGGCAGCTGGCCCACATTGAGAACAACGACGTTCGGCGCGCCTATGCCCGGGCAGAGCACTGGGAGGAGCGCATCAACATGATGCAGTGGTGGGCCGATTATCTGGATGAACTCAAGAGCAAAAACCCGCGGGTGAACTCAACCGAGGGACGCCGCAAGCCTGCTGTCCAGGTAGCGTGCTGAGAGTTCTGCAAATTCGCTGAGAGAGGGCGGTCATGGCAGGCTGGTGATGTTCAACGTCACCGATTCCCTGGAAGGAACGCCACCATGACCAAGACAGAAGGTAAATCGACCAGCGCTGCCGTCAAAGACATTCTGCTTTCGAACCCGGAGGGGCTGCACGAAGTGATCCGTGCGGTAGGTAATGCAGGAGGTTCTCGAGGCCGAGATGGAGGAGGCGCTGGGTGCTTCGAAGGGCGAACGCACGCCTGAGCGCCTTGGGCATCGCTCGGGTTACTACGGCCGCACCCTGGTCACCCGGGTGGGCAAGCTTGAGCTGCGGGTTCCACAGGACCGGGCGGGTCACTTCTCCACCGAGCTGTTCGAGCGCTACCAGCGTTCCGAGCGGGCCTTGGTTGCGACGCTTGCGGAGATGTATGTGCAGGGCGTGTCGACCCGCAAGGTCAAGGCGATCACGGAAGAGCTGTGCGGTCATGCGTTCTCGGCTTCGTCGATCTCGGCCATCAACAAGCGCTTGGACGAGAGCCTGAAGGCGTTTGCCGAACGACCGCTTCAGGAGCCATTCCCCTACCTCATTCTCGATGCCCGCTACGAGAAAGTGCGCGAAGCCGGCATCGTGATGAGCCAGGCGGTGCTGATCGCGGTCGGCATCGACTGGGACGGGCGCCGGCAGATCCTGGCCGTGGAGATGGCCAATCGCGAGAGCCGCTCGGCCTGGAAGGACTTCCTCGTCGGCTTGAAACGACGCGGTCTCAAGGGCGTCGAACTGGCCGTGTCCGACGACCATGCCGACCTGGTCGCGGCGATCGGCGAGGTGATCCCGGAAGCAGCATGGCAGCGCTGCTACGTCCACTTCCTCAGGAACGCGCTCGATCACCTGCCCAGGAAGCACGGCGACGATTGTCTGCAAGAACTGCGCTGGCTCTACGACCGGCGCGATCTCGCCGAGGCCAAGGCCGATCTCGCCGCGTGGCTGTCCAAATGGTCCGCCCGCTACCCGCGGCTGACCACCTGGGCGGAAGAAGCCATAGAACAGACGCTGACTTTCTTCCGGCTGCCGCGTCAGCATCACAAGCACCTCAAGTCCACCAACATGCTTGAACGGCTCAACGAGGAAATCCGCCGGCGCACCTATGTCGTGCGCATCTTCCCGAACGCCGAAAGCTGCCTGCGCCTGGTCAGGGCGCTGGCCGTCGAAACCAACGAAAACTGGATGGAGGCCAACCGCTATATCAACATGGATGATCTGCGCGAGCACAAGAAGCTCGCTCTACGCCAAGCCGCATGACCAGTTTCATGATCGCCCATTTTGCAGAACTTGACGCACACAACCGCTGTCCATACAATAACGAGACCATCCACTTTGAACCCAACAGCGGCCGTTCATCAAAGGCCGATACAAATCTCCAACCCCCGGAAATCATACTGACCGTCGAAAAACGCCGAAACTCGTCGCCAAGTCGGATGATTGGTTTGGGCCGGGAGGGGACTGTCCCATTTGCCTGGAAATGCAGGAAAGCGGCCGGCCAACCCAGCGTGGGATGTGACGAGAGACCAGGCCGATCTGCGCAACTGATAGGTAGTCCGAAGGGCAATCATGCCTCCCATTCCTCGTCCTCCCAACCCGACCTTTTCAGCTTGGCTGAGAGGGCTCGGGGCAAATCTCCATCCTCTGTCCATCCGTCATCCACATCGATGCCATCGAGAAGCGTCCTTACGATTTTCGCGCGGCGAAGAGCCTGAGCTCTCCAAGCGAGTTCTTCGAAGAAGGACCTTTCGAATTCATTGGCTACTCGAGGCTCCAGCCACGCGTCGAACATTGGGGCGAAGGTCACAAGTCGCGAGTGGCGCTCCACATATCCGGCGTTCGTGAGGTTGCGTGTTCGCCAGCAAGGAAGCGAGCGAATGATCCATCTCGGTCCTTGATGGGTTTCGGCTTGATGTCGAGTTCCCCGAGGTAGCGGTCCATGGAACTAACGTAGTTTTGGAATCCCTCCATCGCGTTTTGCTTTACCTTAGATGTTTAGTCCCAAGGTTTGATGGGTTGGATCGAGCCTTAATCGTTCGGGCTCTTTTGTCCAGATTTGCAGATGTATTCAAAGGGCGTGGGCCCTTGAGGGTCTTCAGTCGACGGCCGAAATTATAGGCTAAGACGAAATCGGCGAGATGCTGGCGCAGTTGGTCATGGCTCTCGTAGTAGAAGCGTTTGACGGTCGCATCCTTGATCGTGCGGTTCATGCGTTCGACCTGGCCGTTGGTCCATGGGTGCCTTGGCTTTGTCGTTCGGTGGTCGATATCGGCCTTGGCGCAAGTATGTTCGAAGGCGTGCGCCCATATGATTTCTCCCGCCGCCATGGCCTCCTTGATCAGCGGAACGGCCGAGCCGCCGGCACCTGGGGTCGTGAACTGAATGCCGTTGTCGGTAAGCACTGTGTGGATCTTGTAAGGGACAGCATCAAGAAGATGGCGCAGGAAATCGGCGGAGACCGCTGTCGTTGCCTTCTCGTGCAGCTCGACGAAAGCGAACTTCGAGGTCCGATCTATGGCCACGAACATATGCAGTTGCCCTGCTCGGTTCGGACCTCGGCGACGTCGATATGGAAGTAGCCGATTGGATAGGCCTTGAACTTCTTCCTTGCCGGCTTGTCGCCCTCGACATCCGGCAACCTGCCTATCCCGTGACGCTGCAGGCAGCGATGCAAGGATGACCGCGACAGATGCGGGATCGTCGGTTGGAGAGCATAGAGGCAATCGTCCAGTGGCAGCAGCGTATAACGCCGAAAGGCGACGATGACCGCCTCTTCCTCAGTCGATAGCACTGTCGACTTCGGATCTCTGGGGCCAGTCGGAAGATCGGCGGCCGACGTCCGGTTCCTCCACTTCCTAACCGTCTTCTGATTGATGCCGTAGCGCTTCGCCAGCGCCCTCAGGCTCTCTTGACTATGCTGTATCGCTCGACGGATCGCCTCTGTCGTCGTGGCGCTCCCATGAAGAACCTGGCCCATAGCGCATTCTTTGATTCGGACGAAAAGTATGCGCCATCAAAGTCTGGGATCAAACATCTAGGGTCGGACAGTTTCGCACCGATAACCGAAAGTCGGTTTCCTAAACTTCTCCGTTGATCCCGGATCGACGTTTCCACCTCAGCGGCGTAGGTACGCGGCAACCAGAGGCCGAACACAGTATCTAAGCCGTAGTCGCGCATCCGTGTACGGATGGCCGTCTCATCCTCATCGAGAAAACTGCCAACCTCCATGCCATTGCGCTTAGAAGTCCGCACCCGAACCCGCTCGTTGAGGGTTTCGCGTGGTCGACGCCACTGCCCTCGCCGATTCGCGCGTTGATCTTGCTACGATCCTCCGGAGATAGCCTATAGGCGTCGAATACGAAAAGCCGCTGTGCGGGCGGCTTGTGACAGAGCACGCCGTCGAGAAAGAAATCCTGGGGGCTCCCGCTGAGGCGGTCTTTCGGTGACCGACAGTGCCCCGTCGAATACCGCCTCGACATATTGAGACAATCCTTTGTGGCGTCCGACGAGCGTCATCATTAGTTCGTGTCGGTCGCTGCCAGGGTTTGCGGAACCGATGAACCAGGAAGGTTGCGTCGTTTTAAGAAATCGGAAGAGCTTTGTATGAAAATGAACGGGGCGTCGGCCGACGACGCATACCTGCGGGTTTTGGTATCCAAGCTTGAGAAGATGCGCCCTAACGGCACGCATGTCCTCCCAAACTAAAGGCAGTGTAACCGTCGCGTCCGATCCCACGGCGATCCTAACCCGACAATAGCGCCGACGGCTGCGAGGAAGCCTCTTGAACAGTTCAATGAGCCAGCTTCGACTATAGTATCCGCCGAGGATCGTTATCTCGGTCGCATCGCCGGCTGCTTCCTGCAGTGATTTACCAGATCTAATACGGTGTGCGCCCTCGGATCTGGGTTGGCCTCTAACTCATCGAGAAGAAGGCCAATCGCATCGGCCTTCGCTACATACACGGCCTCCTTATGCGCCAATGGTGGGTCCTCCAGTACTTGTTGACTACCGCGGTCGAATGCAATTGGGAAATAGCGTCCTGACGTCCGCTAGATCCAGCACGAACTATTGGCCAGAATGCAAACGATCTCTTTGCTTGGACCCAACATCTGGTATGGAGCCGGAGGTTCGGCAGTTGGGGCGCGAGCAAACGGTCGACTTGGACTCCGTTACATCAAGAGTGGACTTCAGATCGGCGTAGGGCGGCCTTCGACCAAACCGTTGGAACAATAATGACATTTGCTTGGCGACCCAATCAGTAGGAGGTGCTGATTCATCTTGGACCTCGGCGACCACAATGGAGACGACGCTGCGGCACCTCGGAATCCTTCTGAGTGACAACGCCTACCGTCTTCCAAAGAACATCAAAAAAGGCTGGTGGATTCGGTCCAGCCGCCAGCATCTTACTCGGACCACCGGGGTCGGCGCGATCATGGCCAAGTGGCGCAAACACGGCGTTGTCATCCAGCACGGCCGCCGCCCGAAGCGCATTGTCCGACAAAAGCAGGTTAAATAGCTCCTGGGGTCAACATCCGAAGACCGGGGGCCTTGTTTATCGACTCGGGCGAACCCCACTCGGCGATGCGGCAGACCGAACAAAAGCACTTGCAGGAATGAATCCGTCGGACCCCTGCTCGAAGGCGTCGACTGGCGAATGCACCTTTATTTCAAGGACAACTTCACCCTGCCTGAAACGTCGCAATCCAGTATCTACGAGGAACCAAGCGACACCGCCAATGCGCGTGAGCGCCAGAACGGCGCTTGCCTCCACCGCATTTCCCGCCCGTAGACGTCGTGGCGCGCCGCCAGGAGACGGCGGAATTTTTCCGCGCTTGCTACCGCATATTGGCGCAATGGACGTGAGGACTTGGATTGGAATGCCTTGACGATAGCGTCCGCCGCCGCGGTGCCCGAGTCAACGGCTCGTTCGATGCCGTCTCCGGACAGTGGGTCGAGCGTCCAGGCCGCGTCCCCAGCAACGATCCATTTCCCACGCCAAAGTAAAGTGCGGATTGAAGTGCGGGCATCTCGGACGCCGACGCCGGAAGTGCCGTCAACTCGTGTAAGCCCCGCCAGGAGCGATGAGCTTGCGAGCATCTGCCGGAGAAAGCTGGCGTCTGGCCGGGCAGTCAGCAGATCTGCATCGGTGAAGAAGCAGAGCACGTGGCGCCCCTCGAACGGCACTACATAGAACCATCCGGTCGGCACCGCCTCGACGATAGCGGACGCAGTCATTCGGGCCGGGAGATCGACCAGAACTGAGGCACACACCAGTCCATCGACAAAGTAGCGGCTGGCGTCGGGGTGCACGACCGAGCGGGTACGGCGGCCAGAAGCTTCGATGATGAACTCGGCCACGCATGTGGCTGATCGTCCGACGTGGCGTAGATGGATACAAAACCGGTCTGCTTCGCAGATGACCCCAGCGGCGCTGACATTCCGAAACACCGTCGCCCCCACCTCGGCTGCGGCGTCCTGCAAATGTCGGTCGAACACCGGTCGCGGCAACGACCTGCCCCCCGTCGCATGCCAGAACACTTCGTCGCGCACCGCTTCGTCCGCGCTGCCCCAGACCGAGTGAAATCGCTCGACCGGCCAACCAATGTCGCGCCGCAGCGAAATCCCGGATCGGTCCATTGTGCGGGTCAGCCGGGGTCCGCCGGTTTCGCCGACTCGAGCGCCCGGCTCATCGGCAATCAGCGCGACCGGATACCCGAGCCGCGCCAGCCGAAGGGCGCAGGCGCTGCCGGCGGGACCGCCACCGATCACCGCTGCGAAGTAAGTTGCGGAAGTCTCGTCCACGATCCTCTACGCGACGAATGGGGTCGCACGCTCACTTTCAATGTAGACCTCGTCGTCTCCCTGCTTCAGAATGAAACCGAGAAGTTGGAACTTCTCCACCATGTCGCTTTGCGAGTTCACATCGCGGACCCACTCTTTCGTGTCGTCGAAATCGTCGGACTGTGGCGCTTCGTCCGGACGCTGCGCAGGCCACCAACTGCCTGCGCAATCGTAGAAATCCGCCTGCCACGGCTGCGCCATCAAGGCTGTCAGATCGCCCGCCGCGATCTCTCCATGATCGATGCGATAATCGAAAGGTTCGAGGTAGATGGATCTGTCTTCAACCAATATGCCTGCCTCAATACCGGGGCAGAAACCTTGCCCGACGGCTCCTTCGAGGGAAGCGCGGGTAAGTCCCGAGCCGCTTAGGGCGGGGATATCCAGAGGTGACATATTGAAATCGCCCTGAACCCAGGCGTCTAGCATCGCCTTCTGGCCCGTGGTCAGTTGGAACGGCGGGCCGTTCTCGTCGATGTGCCCATCAAGGATCTTTTCGGCTTCCTTGATGATCTCAAGTGCATTCGCGCGCGCTGTCTTGTGTGCGGCCGCATTGTTGCCGAGGTTAGGAACGTCGATGTCGCTATGTGACCAATTGGATTTTCCATTCACCCAACGATGGCGTCGCGTCCGCTGGATGATGGGCAATATCTCTGCCGCGAAGGAAGGAACTTCTGGGATCGGGGCATTTCCCTTTTCGCGCACAATGTCGAACAGGGTTACTATCCCGCCGATATTCGGCGCGTAGTCCGGCGGACCGATGATGACCCAAGCCCCGCCTTCAGCATCCTGTGTCGCGCCACCCGCAAGCATGACCTTTGCGGTCACGGGTCCATCCGCTACGTCGTCGAACCATTTCTCGTTGTTGTAGAAGCTCGGTCCGACCGCCATACCTGCCGGTGCGCCTGATATCCCGTCGCCACCAGTCACGATCAGGCGACCTTGATCGTCGGTACGCAGTTGGCCAAGCTTCACCTCGACGATGAATGGTTGACCGGTAGGGCCAATTGTTACAAACACACCGCCAAGCGCTGCACTGGACTGTCCGGCGCCGGTGATCGTGGTCTTCGCGGAGACGATCGCCATGCCCTCACTTCCGGCGGCCATCACCGGACGGGTCGCCTTGATGGGAGGCACAGACGGCCGTTCGGCGGCAGCCTTAGTATTGGCCAGAACGACCGACCATTCGACCGTCGCGCCGATAGGCAGTTTTGCCGGTGTCCAGGCCACACCGTCCGTTGATTCGAACAAATGAAACCGCGCACCCTGCTTCCGGATCAACTTGCCGTCGGCGCTCTTGAAACGCGTCGCCTTGGCGCCCGAAGCCGGTTCTATAGGACCTTCCCCTACCCGTTCCGGTCCTAGGAAGAAATCCTCGTCGCCGCCGATCCGTGCAATGCCGATGGCTGGAAATATTCTGTAGCTAACCAATCTATCCTCCCTGCCCTGCTCAATCAGCCGATGCCGGGGCCTGACGGCAGGAAATCGAACAGTTTCTTGTGTTTCTGGTCGGTCTTGCGAAGGTCTTTCAGTACGGTCCCATGGTCTTTATTCTCGGGCTTCACGAACTCCGGCGACGCCTCCACCTGACCGTAGAGATTCTCGAGCCGGGCTAGGATGTCGAGATGGCGCTCGGCCAGTGTGAAAGTGTCCGCCGACTCCAGAAGCGACGTATCCAGATCGTAACACGAGCCTGCGAGAACACCGCCGGGAATGTCGATGGGTTGCGCGGTCAGGATGTCGGAGAGCGGTTGAAGCGTTTCGCGCATTCCCACACGCACGGCCCGCCTGGCCAGTGCCTCGCGCAACTCCGCATCTCCCGCTACATCGCGGCTTAGCGACATTGCGTGAAGAATGCTCAGCGCAACGAGCGTGTACTGCAGGCTCTGCACTCCTGCCCAGAGCCGCGTGTAGCTGTTCAAGATCGCCTGCGGTTTCTCGCCGCCTTGACCCGGCGCAAGCGTCGGCGATGTCGCAATCGCCTTGACGGAGATGCTGCCCGCTTCGAGTGCAGTGACCAGTTTGATGAACTGCTCAAAATGAGTGTCGCTTTCATCGGAGGTATTGAACCCCTCGCCCTGCTCGGTGATGACGTCGATCGCCTTCACCGCCGTCTCGCGTGTCGTTGCCGTCTCCAACAGGAATGAATCGAAGTGGTCGCCCCATTCGGTGGACGTCGCCTGATGAGCCAGGACCACGTCGCTCGGCTGCAGATCCTGGTCGGTCACATGCGTATTGCCCGGCAGATCGACCATTGCGGTTAGATCCATCCAAGCCGTTGCCTCATCCTCGTCCAGAAGGAACCACCGCACCATCGCATAGATCGCCCCGACACGATTGGGCTCGATACCGGCATCCGTCGCGGCGATTTTCTGAAGTCGACTGACCAAAGCCTCCAGTCCATCGGGGACCTTGGCCGGCTGCTCGGCAACCGTGTACTTTGCCAGCGACTCCAGCCGCACCGGCTCCAGGACGAAAGGAATCGGATTGTATTCGCTCAACTTACGCAGGACATCTCGCTGCATGTGCAAAGCCGCCGGTCCGCCAAGCAGAAGCAGCAGATTTTGCACCGTCGCCAGATGTCCCATCTCCTGGATGGCGATGTTGCGCAGCATTTTCGCATAGGAAGGAGGCCCTTCGCCGTCGAGGATCGAGTCCGCGGCATAGAGATACTGAACCAGCAGCGCGTGCTCGACCTCGGCCGCGACCTTCAGCAAGCCGATCGCTTGGTCCTTGGCAGTCTTAGCGTCTGCAACGAGCGGCACTCCGACTGTTTCTAGGAGAGCGCGCTGCTGCTGCAACGGAGGAAGGTTTTGCAAGCCTTCCTGCGAAATACCATCGTAGGTCCGCGCCGCGGGCCTATGCCACCTGAGAACCGGACGCTTCATGCCCTAATCCGCAAATAAGAAGGGAATTTCTGAAAGAGTTCAATAGCGGCTGACGTCGAAGACAAATCAAGAGTAAACTTATATCGTTCTTAGGGCCGAGCACCACAGAATAAGTGATTTTCCTAGGGACGTAAACTCGTCGAATTAGCTGGAGTCCCTATTCGTCGGTCGCCTCTTCTGTATTCCCGGGACCGCGGCTAATGTCCGGCGTGATATCAACGGCCACAGCTTCTCTTTGCTCAACAATTCAACACGATCGAGCGCGTCGAACTCTGGTAGACACCGAAAGAGTGGCGTTCGGTCTCGACACGATGCGCGTCGTACCCATAGGTGTTGGGCGCGCCGGGCGGCTTGCGGACCCGAGGCGATCATGCCAGTGACCCTCATGGGAGCGAGGGTCGGAACCCCCAGACGACCGCATCCAAGTCACTACCACCAACGGTTCCAGAAGCCGCGTCCTCGGGAACCGCTAATGTCCTGCGGCGGCAAGCCCACTTGGTTCGCCGATCGCGGGCTCGGCGACCCCAATGGCTGCGCGGGCGATGTCATCGTGTTGAGTCCAATAGCCGACGCGTAGACGAGGCACCCGTTCAATAGGGCGACGAAGTATGCACTGACATCCGTCGCACCCGCGAAAAAGGCGACCGCGACGATGATAAGCTCCGCGATCACAAGTGAGAGCCACTTGGCGCCGTAGTTGGCGACTGATTGTATCGTATTACCGACAATCACAGTTGCTCCGGTTGCTCCAGCCAAGGTTCCCAGCGTGGCTAGGGTGAAAAGCTCTTGCGGCATTTTGTTGCCTCCAATTTTGGATTCAAACACTTCTGCTGTAACTGCTGATGATCAACTGCAGTCATTATTACTGCGTAGACTGCCGATGCGACTAGACCCCTGAAACGATCCGGCAACGTTTGACGATAGCCGAGCCGCTCAAATGTCCCTGTAGTCGGCCACGCTGGATATCACCACACCACCTTGGGCGAAATCGGAAGCAGATCGGATACCCGCCTCGGCGGGATCGATAAAGTCGGGTGGCGCAGCTCCAGGTTCGCTGAGTTCCCAGTCGGCGTCGAAGAGCTTCGCAAAATAGCTGGCGATGCCAGAATGCTCCACGAGCAGGCTGGCTTCGCGGTTGGAAAGCAACCCGGTTGTCGACCAGTTTTGCGAGCCAAGCAACACCTTCTCATCGTCAACCACGATGAGCTTGTTGTGACAATGGACGAAATGACGGGTCGAGAGATATCGATAGTTTGTATCGAACGCTAAGTCGAAATCGTCCATCGCCTTCACGAATTTCTGTTTCTGGCCCGTATTCAAATATTTTTTCGAGACGATGATCCGCACGTCAAGATCAGGGTGATCCGCGCGTGCATCTGCGATCTCTTGCAGGAGTGCCTCGACCGCGGGCTGCCCGCCGCGGAGGTATTGCTGCTCAATGCGAACGCTGCGCCTGGCGGACCTGAGCAAGAGGCTGAGCGTCGGATGAAAATTTTCCGGTGTGATGACCGGAGTGACGCTGATCGGTGACTCCGGCGTGACGGTGATGCTGGAAAACAGTCTCGTCGGAATCGCTGGCGGCGCTGCTTCGAAGAAGATATCGCTGGCTGGCGAAGCAGCCGCAAGCACACCGGGCGGAACTGCGTCCGGCGGCTGCCCTTGCGACAGCCGCATGTCGCGGGCGACCAGATCGGAGAAGAAGGCTGCCAGTTCGCGCGATTCAACTGCCATCCCCATATCGCGATTGCCGGGTTCGAAACTCCCTATTACCACCCCGTCGCCCTCGTTGAAGGGGATGCTATTTTCCGACCAATTGCCGCTTTGAATCATCGCGATCTCGCCGTCGACCACGATTATCTTCTCGTGTGCGTTGCCAAAGTAGGCCACGGGATTCCCGGCCGAGCTGGATGGCGCCTTGACGCAGTTCGCACCGAGCGCCGCCAATTCATCCAGCACGCTCCGCTCCTCGATGGAATTTGTGTCTAGCATCAGAGATAGAGAGACGCCGCGCCGCATCGCGCGCTTCAGATGTTCTTTCATGTATTCCGCGCTAAAGTCATAGATGCCGATCACGAGTGAGCGGGTCGAGCTATCGATCAGCTTCTTCGTGACGGCGTAGGTTGAATCCGGCGAGGCATAGGCCATGATCCTGCCGGCAACAGAACGGGGAACAAAGTTCGAATCCGGCAGCCGGGGATAGGGCAGCAATGCTGGCGGCGAGGCAGCGTCGTCGGCCGCGTCGGCTTGGTCGAGGCTCTGGCGAAGCACCTGCGGCAGTGCTTCGAAGACGGTGCGTTCGGCGACCGTCTGGTCAGAAAGCGCTTCGTATGCTGCGCTTCGGCCGGGACGCCGGGTCGGCAAAGCAAGCGCATCCGCCGCTTCAGAGGCGACGACCGCAGGCGGCGCACCAGCCTCTCCCCAGCATCCCTCGAAAGAGGCAACCGTACTCTGCCCGATGCGAGTAGCCATGCCCTCCAGCTTGATGGTGATGAAGTCCGCGATCTGTGCGCCGAACTGGATAGGCCGGCCGTCGATCTTGATGTCGCCCACGACATAGCCGCGCCCAGGTGGAACTTCGTAGGTCGCGCGCACGAAATGATCGTTGCTGCCGCGCGTGAAGCGCCAGAAGTTCATTGCATTCTCGCCGTCGGGCGTCACCCAACCCACTGGGTTAAACTGATGAAGATAAAGCCCCACAGGGTTGTTCAGCGTGATATCCGCCAGCCTCCTGGCGAGGGCGTTGACCTGATCGCCGATGAACGGGTCGCTGTTGCGGTTCGGCTCGCCATAACGCGAGCACTGTATCAACGCCTGGGCGTCGGTGATGTCCTGTCCGGCCCGCCTGCGGCGAATGGTTGCGGCAGCGCCCAGCCAGATCTCCGCCCTAAGCGTATTGGAGTCCTGGATCAGATGCACGATGCCGTTGCTGGTCGAGTTGTTGAAGCGGTTCCTGGGCTCGTAGACACCGCCGACAAAGAGGTCTTCGCGCTGGACCGAGGGCGAAACAAGTTCCCGATAGAGCGACACGACCTTTTCCGGGTCCTGGCCAGCCAAGAACTGCCAGTATTCGGGGCCTTCGCAAGTGAAATCGACACGCATGATCTTGCCGCTGGCCGGATCGCGCGCCGCGCTCCATTCGCAATATTCGTCCTGGACACTGCGCGCCGCGTCGGCCCGACGCCAGCGTTGCATATCACTCAGGGAATTGAGGCGCACCTGGCGAGGAAACGCGTTCCACGAGATCACGGCAACCTGCGCGTCCGCGGCTGGCGGATTGGTCAGCGGATTGAAGAACTGATCGCGCGGCCCGTCATTGCGGGCAGGATCTCCTTCGCGGGCGTTGTCGAGCCAGGCAGAGACCTGCTGGCTCCAGGCCTGCTTGCCGGCTGCATCGAGGTCATCGAGAAATCCAGGCGGATCGAAGCGGGGCATTAAGTCTCTCCCTGAGGTGGTTGGGGCTCGTCTGTTTCGGCAGTCCGGACAGGCTCGACACGGCCAAACTCGGTCATCCGCAAGGGAGCGGCCGTCAGCGGTATGTTGGTCCGCGGGGTGGTCAGCGCGAATTCGGCGAGTGGCCTACGGCGAAACCGCCGTCGTCGATACTCCGCTAGACGGAACCAGCCGTCGACGGTCTCGGGATCGGTCATGCCCGCCCTCAACAACGCGAAGTACCGCGCGATGCGCTCCCTGGAGGCGGCTTCGAATCCACCGTCTCGAAGTTCGAGAGGAACTCCCGCTCCGGACTGTTGGCGCCATTGCCTTGCTGACCTGTAGTGGCACGGATCTCCTCCAGAAATTCCCGTTCCATTGCTTCTCCGGCGTTTGGGCCTTTGGCGACCGTCGGCACATGGCGAAGCAGGGCCGCCCGGCGCGCCGAAAAGACTGGATTTGGGAAATCAGTCATCGTTAGCGCCGCGACGAAGCGCCTGGTCAACAGGCTGGCCAGCACGAGGGCATCGATCAGCTGCGTATCCTCGAAAGCCGGCTCGGGCGTCAGAAAGGCAAAATGCGAGTCGCCCTCGATGCGCAGCAAGCCGTCGGACAGATGAACGTCGTAATCGGCCAGACACCGCCGATAGACCAGTCCCGGGATCACGATGTCGGCATCTGCCGGGTCGTCGGGCTCGAGGCCCAAGGTTGTGAACAGCGTATCGCGGTTGAGAAAGAACGACAGCGGTAGCTTAAGTGGAGTCTGCTCCCCAATCAGGCGGCTCGCCGTTTCCGACGTGGCTAGGTTCACCGTGGTGTCCGTCACAGCCTGGCGCAGGAAGTGGCGAACGTCGTTCCAGCTGCCGTCGGCGTCGACCGCCCGGGCGATACGCGCCGCATTCCAGCGCCGAATGCCAGGTCGCGCAACCTCGGTCTCCATGCGTTCAGCGGTTACGCGGCCAATGAATAGAGGATCGTTCCGCAGTGGATCGTCAGGCGCCAGCGCGTTTTCGTTGATGCCTGCCTGCGGCGCGTGCCAATGAATCCAGGGCGATCGCAGCTCCTTCATGACCGTCGCACCGTTCACATGGCTGTCGAAAGGGCCTTTGCCGCGTGTGGCGGCCTGTAATGCGTGGGACGACATCCCAGCCCAGAAGTAGGCACCAGCCAGCCGCTCGTAGAAATGAAACACCTTGTGCGTATCGTCCCAGCCGATGATCTGCAGAAACGCATCGTCCGCGGCGGAATCGGGTAATGTGCTTGAGGAAACGAGCAACGTGAAGTCGGCTTTTCCACGAACGATCACGAAACGGAATGCGCGCTGGAGCCGATCGGTTTGCGGTGTCCACGGAATATGTCCGCCATCTGCGACCAAAAAGACCAGCTGTCGCGGCAGCGCATCCGGTGTCCCGCCGAGTACGTCGAAGGCTGCAATCAGGCTCCGCGCCGTCAGCGGAAACGGATTGCCGGAGCGCAGCAGTCGGCCAAGAGGGTCATCTAGCTTGGCGAGTTCCTCGGCATCCATCGGCCGTGGGTCGGTATCGATCCCGCCGACTCGACGATAGAGCACATTCGCTTCGGGCGGCACTGCGTCGGCAGGCGCGGCCAGGCACGCACCACCCTTCCGGTAGGGATAGTTGCGCGTCGGGAAACGCTGTTGCTCCCGAGAGATTGTCAAGCCCAACTCCTCTCCATTCGTCAGGCGGCGTCAGCGCCGCATCGAGAATTGACCCTGCTGTCCGAGTCGGATGACCGCCGCCTCCTCTACGCCACGTTCCCGCGATGGACCGCGACAGCCACAAGATCGTTCGGCTTGATGAATCCGGCCAGGTTGATGTTCGACCCGGCTTTCATGGGCAGCGTCAGCGTGGCCTTGCCCGCGGTGTCCGGATTGAGACTGACGTTTCCCTCCGGCTTGCCCTCGACGTAGAAATCCAGCCTCGTCAGTCCGACCGTATTGATGCTCACAAGGCGAAAGCCCGGCTTGGCCGGATCGGAGGCGCCTATTGTGACGCTGATCTCTCGACGAGGTTCCTTCGAGAGGAGTTCTGCGGCACGAGCAAGCAACTCTCGATCACCTTCCATCACATCGGCGCGGGTGGGTCTGTGTATCTCGTCAGGGACGACGCCGAAGTCTTCAAGCAATGCTCCGGCGCGCGGTCCAACTCTCAGGCACTGGCGTATGGCCACGCGCATGCTGGCGTTGTTCGGTAACGGCTTCAGCCCCCATCCCGTCGGAAGGACAAGGTTCAGGAGCCAGTGCTCCCAGACATTCGCTCCGCCGGCGCCAGTGTTACTGGCGACGCCAAGGATCTTGCCTATCCGGTGGTCCTGGAAACCTGCGGCAAACATGTCGGTTGCAGAGTAGCAGTTGCCGTCAACCACCAGCACAACAGGGCCATAATAGCGCTGCCCGATCGAGTTGCAACTGACCGGGTCGGTCAGCGGGAAGGCATGAGAATACAGAGAGCCCGTCTCGACTGCCTCCTCAAGCGATGGGCGCCATTGATCAAGGGGAATCTGGGAACCGACCGGGTTGTTACGTGATAGATCGAGTGTACCCGGCGTGACGACGAACTGCATACGTTCAGGTTCGATTCTCGTCGCGGTAAGTGTCTGGAGCAGTCGCTCGGCAGCCAGGATGCTGCCGCCTCCATTGCCACGCACGTCTAGGATCAGACCATTTGGTGGAGTGCTCCCGAGCAGCCGGACGAATTCCGCAACGAAGCCGTCAGCGTCTTCAACATGAAATGTTCGGATCTGGATGTGGCCATAGGTTACGCCGCCAATGTCGATGGTCCTGGCCCGGAACGCAGCGTTCCAGGGCACCATGACGCTGATCTCCGTGCCGGTCGGATTTTCCTCCAGCGAGTCAGGCGATGCGCTAGCGAAAAAGCCCGAGACTTGCTCACCGAAATTAGCGCTTTGCAGGTTCCGCAAGGCGCCGGAATCGAAGATGAGCTGGCGCGCCTCCCGCACCGCATCCGCCGCGTTATCGAGGCCGAGCACCGCGGCCTGCCCGAGATTTCGTGACAGCAACGCCGCGGGAACGGCAGCTGCCGGCTGCGCCGCCTCCGCCGGAGGCACGATCTTGGCCGGTTGATCGAAGATGACACTCGCCGACCGCGCCATGCTGTGTCGGCTAAAATCCACCGACACATTCGCCGCGAAGGAGATATCCGCCGGAGGCGCCTGCGGAGGTTGCGGCTGAATTTGCGCAAGGGGCGCCGACACGGCCGTCTTGTCGGAGCCGCCCGACGTGGTCGGCGCATAGCGGACGAACCATTGCTGCCGCATCTGTCGCCGCTGAGACAGATTCTTCGGATCGCCGTGTCGCGGCAGAAATTCCAGGTCGACGAAATCGGCATCCGGCGGCAGAGCTGTATTCATGGGCCGGATTGTCAGAGAACTGACGCCTCGCGCGTGGCGCGCCGCGTCGTTACTTCCGGCGGTCTGCTCGGCATTCGCACGCACGGCGCGCTCGATCGCCATCCCGTTCCAGTAGAACAGTTCGCTGCCCGACCCAAATTCGGGAGCGGGGAATTGATGGCCGGTCAACACACGCGTTACAACGTACCTCCGAACTCCGTTCTCATAGAACGGAGCCACCTCGAAAGGCAGGTAGGCGATGTAATCGCGATAAGGCTGCGGAAGCTGATAATTCGTATGAAGGTCGCGTACCGAGTTGAAAACTTGAGTTAGCGTATTGTGAAACGCCAGTTCGTCCCGTTCACCGGCAGGAATATTGCTCTCCTGCATCAGCCGGCGCTGGAGCACGCGAAGTCGCTGGATCGGGCGCACCGCATGGATCGCTTCCTTTAACGGGCGATGGACATAGAAATTGTCGAGCATCTGGATTGCCTGGCCCACGATTAGAATACGATCCTGTTGCGTAAGAGTACCCTCGACGCTTTCGCGAAAGCTCCGAAGCGTCTTGTCGCCAGCCGGAAGCTGTTCGCCGGAGGCCGCGTCGGCAACAATCGGCGTTTCGGCCACCGTCTCCCAGCTGATCGGCCCGCCGGTATTCCTGGGCAGCACCAATTGGCTCTGGCGACGATTGATGCCATGGACCGACTTCGTTTTCGGCGGCTCGGCCACCTCCATCCCGGCCGGCGTGCGCAGTGCCTCTGTAGGCTGGCTTAAGCTGCGGCGACGCAGGGCCTCGGCCACCGCGGCCTCGGCGTTCAGGAACGTGCCGATCGGCTTGCCGGGATCTTCAACCAGCGTGGAGCCCGTTCCGGAAAGGATGTCCCGGACGTCGCCATGTGTCAGGTCCGGGTTCACCGACAGCATCAACGCGACGGTGCCAGCGACCTTAGGGGTCGCACCGGACGTGCCGCCGAAGCCGTTGCGGTAAGAGGAGTCCGACGCATGACCGCAGGTCAGGTCGTGGTTCAGGTCGCCTGGTGCCGAAACCACGACACGGCCGCCGTAGTTGCTGAAAAAGGCGCGTTTGTTCAAGTTGGCGTCGTATGCGGTCGCTCCGACGAGAATCGAGCCGGTTGGATCGAACGGCTCATCGGAATCGGTCCTGTCGGCCGGTCGATTGCCGTTGCCTGAAGCCACACAGACGACGCAGCCGTCGGCAATCGCAGCACGGATCGCACGATGCACGGATGGGATTTGCTCGAAATTGCCGCCGAGCGTAGTCTGAACCTCTACGATCACGACCTTGCGTCGGTTCGCTGAATTGGTGCGACGAACGAAGTCGACCGCCTCGGCCCACGGCTCTTCGAAGACGGGTGCGTTCGGGCCACTGTCCCCTTGGACCGCCCAAAGCGAAGCCTCCGGCGCATATCCGGCCATGCCAACGCCGTCTGCGCGCGCTCCGGCGATGCCGAGCACCGCAGTCCCATGCGCCGCGTGCGATCCTTGCGTCACATCGGCACCGCCATCGACCGCATTGTAGCAGCGATCGATGGAAGCCCGAAATTCCTGGTGAGATGTGCGGCAACCCCAGTCGATATCTGCGACCACAACGTTCGCGCCACGCGAATACTGCCAAGCCTGCGGCACGCGGGTGCGATGAAGATACCACTGCGATTCCAGTCCAGTTGCGGGGTCTGACGTGAGCGGTCCGTCGCCGATCTGCGGATCGGTAGGATCGGGCTCCGACAAGGCGAGCATTGGCGGCGCCGCCTTGGGCACGATAACCGCTTTGGTGACCTCCGGCAGTTGCTTGAGCGCTGTCGTCACCTCGGACGGAGGCGTACCCCCCGGAAAGCGCAGCCGCATGAAGCTGGACAGCGGCGGAAGGCGCTCCAGTGCACTTGCCTGTTCAACCGATGCAGATCCGATTGCGGTCGCGGCCCGAAGCGCATCGAGCCGCGCCTGTTCCGCCTGAACCTGCCCCTCTGTGAACACCGATCGCGCCTCAAGCAACCCATAGCGGCGCAAGACGCCGCGCAATGCCACGTCCGGCGGCGCGGCGCCGGCGCCTTCTGCGAGATAGCCCGCAATGTTGCTCGAGAGCGCAGAGCCAATTGCACTTGCGCTCGGTGCCAATTCAACTTCGACGACGAGGTCTTCTTCCGGTGTGGGCGGCTGACTTGCGGCTACACCCGACGATCCTTCGCCTGTTCCAACCGGTATGAACGGCGACCCCGTGGCCGTAGGGTCCAGCATCATAGCATCTTGCGCCTTGATCGGCTTGGGCGCCGTTTCCGAGGAATTGCGTTTTCTGGCCATCGGTTTGCGGCACCCAACCTCTAAGACATTGCTAATACTTCCGTTTTCACTTTTATCCCGACGCCAGCTTTTGGATACAATACTATCGATCAAATAAATTCAACTAGGAATTGATTTAGAGCGACACGCCGGCGTTCTGAATGGTTGGTAGTACGGAAGTTACTACGACCGCGCCCCTTGACCGGGCGATCGGAGACAACCGCCCGATGGCTAATCACAGGCTACCACCTAAAGCCCACGTCGTGCCGGCTCCTGTGTCATCTCAACTTCAACGAGCTCCGAAAGCTTGCGCCCAACGGCTTCAGTGTCGGCGCCTTCCGTCAATTCGACGTAACCCATTCGAGCTGTTTCAGCGCGCTTCGCCGTAGGATTCAGATATTGCGCAGCTTTTACTTCGGCCCACCCTTCGATCGTCGCCAGCAACTCATCCCGACGGAGTCTGGGGACATCCGGCTTAAAGTTGAACAGCAGTACATCCGGCTGGGGCAAACACACAGTCTCCTGCCGTTGCTAACTAAGCAATTTTGCCAAGTTCAGCCGGCCGGCGCCATAGTCGGGATGGAATGCAGCACCACCCATACCAGGCACAAGATCAGCCGAGTTCATCAACGCAGTTCTCACGTCATGCCCAGGCATCTTACCCTTGTTCGCGAGCACTAGCGCCGCCGCTGCCGCAACGTGCGGGCTGGCCATGGACGTTCCCTGCCAGGAGGCGTAGTTCGTGTCCCGCGACTTCGGCGCCCCCGGGATCGATGTTCCATCTGGTCTTGTCGCCGCTACGAAGCCCGTCTGACCAGGATAGGTCGGTAGCGTTGACCAGATGCCAACGCCAGGAGCGGCGATTGAGATGTGCCCCCCTCTGTTCGAAAAATCGGCGACCCTGTCATTAATTGTCGTCGCACCAACGCCGATCACACCTGGTATTGCTGCAGGGTAGGAAATTGGACTACCCAAACTGCGTTCATTTCCCATGGCTGCAACAACCGTCACACCGTCGGCCACCAACAGGTCGAACAACTGCCTTTCCTGCGGGTCAGGTTCACCCGGCCCACCGATGCTTAGATTGACGACATCAACTTTCGCGTCCAGGCACTCGCTTAGCGCACGACGATACATCACAGGATCCACATAATAGACGTACTCGTCTGGTCCTAGCAGCACCCGAAGGAGATCCGGCTCGTCATCAAAGATCTTCCAAGCCAGCAGTGCACAAGAGGCAATACCGCGTACTCCGAAAACGTTATCGAAATTTGCACAGATCGTTCCAGCGACATGAGTACCGTGTCCAATCACATCTTCGGGACCGGATGGCGCGGATACGCCTGCATAGCTATGCACATAACCAGCTATCCGACCAACCAAATCCGGATGCTGTTCGTCAATTCCAGTATCAAGAACGGCCACCTTTATTTTCATTGCATCCTGGAAACCAGGCAATCCCCGCGCTTCGCTCCAACCAATCCGCGCCAGGTTCCACATATCGCCGGCGGGAGGAATTGCCGCCGGCGTCGCACCTGTAACCTTGCTCCGGCGAGGGCGACGAACTGAGGCGTAGCGGACGGGGACGCGCGCGGCAAATGTGACATCCGGGTCGTTAGCAAGCTCGTCACGTAAGCGATTTTCGTCGCCCTCCGAGTCCAGCTCAACAATGCAAACACCCGCGTTTGCATCCTTGCTGCGTTTCTGGCTCGCGGTGGCGCCAAGCGTTGCAGCAACACGGCCCCCGCCCCCGCCGTATCTTGCTTGGGAACCGGCTATGGTTGCAGCCGAGCTAGCTAGAACCGGAACCAACCCGTCCCCTGGGCTCGCCGACGACAACGGGATAACCCGCTTGATCATGCCTCGCCGCGAAAGCCCCACCATCGCCGAAATGGCCGGGGAATCAAGCGACGCGGCAACGACACCCGGGGTCGCTCCCGGCCAGAACCGACCCATTGACGGTTGAAGACCCACGACGAGCATACCTTTGTGATACTCCGGCAATCCACGAACCGAAAACGACATGATGGTCACGTCCTCCGAACTGTTGTCGCGTGGGATAGCTGGTTTCAATCGGCGATGCTTCACCGCCCCGGATTCCAGCGCTACTTGCGGGAATTTGCGCGCCGTAGGGCGAAAACGAAATCCTGCTGAAAGAACTGCAGATCTCCATTGGCATCGACGAACATATTTGTCTGGTCGGCGACCGGCAGCGACGTGTCATGTCCAGGAGGCCCTATAGGGGTGAGCCCCTGGCCTGCTCCGTCTACACCAAAGAAGAACGGCATTTCATCTCGTACGTCATCAACTTTGGTTCGAATGGCCGCGTGGGCATGACAGCTAATGCAGGAAGAATGCTCAAAACCGCCCTCTATTATCGGATCAGAAAGGATATTTGGGCGTCCCATTGAATCGACGAAATCCGATTCGACACCGCTGAGTTCATAGTTCTGCCAAACCGTTCCATTGAGAGCAGCCGGTCGACCAACAGGATCAGGTTGTGGAAATGCTGGCGTTGGCCCGTCAACTTGTCGGAACGAGGTCCAGAACCAGTTCGGAACCTCTTTAGTAAGAATATGCAACGCGGCGAGACCCCAGAGCACACCGTTCTCGTCGCGGTGCGTGTAATAACGACCAGAGATCTCAGGCTTCTCCTCGGCCACAGCAAATTTCCTCCACGAGGCTTTCACCTCAATCGACTCAAGTGGAAATGACATCTTCTGCGCCGCGGCCAACATGGCCTGCATGAATTCTTCTTGTCCCTCGACGGAATAGAGTCCGTTGTCACGGATAAAATCGAATGTTGGCTTGTTCATTCGTGTTTCGTTGGTCGGCTCGCCGGGATCGAGCTGAATGCCGATGCCGTTCTTGCCTTTCAACAGCTCCGCGACCAAGACCGACGATTTTGGCGGATCAACAATCTTCGCAGTATTGCTGGGCGGCGTCTCCCATGTCTCAGGTTTCGTGGCTGGGTCCAAGAACACTTCGGTCCGGGCTAATTTCCACGTCTCCCAGACCACCTGCCCGGCATCGCCGATCTTCTTCGAAGGATCAGCAATTCCACGCCCTTGGGAAAGGTCGGCGGGATGATTGACTGCCAAGAAAAGATCCCAGGCGTGCTTGTGAGGCTGATTGATTGCATCTGCAGGATTGGGCCGCAGTACAGGGGCTCCACTCTGCCCTTGTAAGGACGCTGGAAAGATTGTGCTGAGGACTAAAAGTGCAGCGGCACAGCCGCTCATGCGTGCAATCAAGTTCATTTTCGTTTTCCTCCTGGATCAGGCTGGCGCTCCAGCCTCAAGCCATGCACGAACACGATCGATCTGATCCTGAGAAACAACGGGGCGCCCCGCTGGCATTCTCCTGAACGTTGCTCCGGCAACTCCAACGTCGCGCCCGAAAGGCTGGCGCGCTTCGAGCGCCTTGACAAGGTTTGACTCTACCGGGTCAAACCCATTGCCCACCTTGGACGGCGCAATCAGTGCCACGCTGCCAAATACCTTGTATGCGACAAATTCATCGCGCGTCAGCGTACGCCAGAAATTCTTATGTGCGCCAATGTCATCTGATGACACAGCGCCCTCGAGGATGCCTACTATATCCGCATATCTATCAATCATCACATAGATCCGAGAGCGCACAGCGAATAACACTTTTTCAGCGAAAACCTGCTTACGCTGCTGTGTTTTTCTAACCTAAATTCATCATGGGTAAATACGCATACTCTGATAAACTTTGTCTAGATTATTTCTTGTTGGGACAGCCTTTCTCGGGGTCAGGTTTTTAATTAGGCGGCCTTCAGAAGATTCCCTGCTGGCACGTATCTACATCATCCGGTTATGTTGCGGCAAGTTACTGCCACCGGCTCCGGGCTGGCTTGCGTGATGTTGTAGAGTTTGTCGCCTGCTTTCATCATGACGCAGCCCGCCTCAACACTGGCTTGCGCATCCGGAGGCTGTGACCTGCAGGCCTGTGTGCCGGATGCAAGCCCAACGACGATAGTTGCAGCGATGAAGATGGCCTCCGTTCTCATGCTTCCTCCTGATGCCGATTGTTACTATGCAGGCACGCGCAGCAGGTTCTTGCTGCTTTCGAGGAATGGCCGTTGAATGCCGCGACGAACCAGCAGCGAATGGCCTATGCCCAGGATCTTCCGAACACTTGCCAGTGCCGCCTCATTCACTTCTATATAGGCGACAATGTACCACTCACCGCTTTCTTCCCTCGCCATGCCCATCGGCTCGGCCCGCCATTTGAGCGCGCCGTGGTGGGGCATGAAGTAGGTTTCCTGGATGCCGCCAACGGCGCTGAGACCCTCATCGAGTGCGTATTCCATCACCGCGCAGCACAGCTGAGTCAGCGTGCCCCGCAGACCGGTCGAGCGTTTGTCGGGCACGACGAAAGTGCGTGTCCATTCGGCCCAATCGGGACGCCTGGGCACGCCCGATTTTCGCACATGTGAGAAAAGACCTCCGAGACCATGTGCGGCTCGCTCGTTGGAATCAATCGAGCCGAGGTCACCACGCGACCGTCTTCGATACCCAGCAGATAGGTTGCCGCTTCCGTATCGAACTGGTCCAACTCGCGACCATCCGGGCTCGCAGGTCGCCAATGTTTCTGGTGCACGAAAAAGTCGTGCCGCCGGCGCAAAAACTCTTCGAATTCGTTTTCGTAAAGATGTTTGTTATGCGCGTTGACGACATGCGCAGCTATCATTGCGCGATCCCCCGATCGTTCTTCGGGGAATAGTTGCAGTCTCGCTAAAGTACGTCACCTGTCCGATCGGACAGTTGACACGTTCAGGGATGGATTAGACGCCTGCGAACTGCTTCGACGACGGCTTGCGTGGTCGAAGCGACGCCAAAAGCCTCACGGGCCCGCGTAGCGTGCCATTTGACAGTGCGCTCCGTCACGCCAAGGATCTGGGATGTTTCCGACGAAGTCTTGCCTGCCGCAGCCCACAAAAGCACCTCCTTTTCGCGATCCGACAGCATACCTTCATCGCCGTCGTCGTCATTTGACAGAGCCTGGATCGACATGCCGGCGTATACCGCCATCGTCACCAGTTGCACCTGCTGTCGCGGAGAGAGCGTGCAGGACTTGGCAGAGGAGGCGAATGACAAGACAGACTGCCAATGATGGACGCTGAGCATTGGCACGGCAAAACCGCTCAGGATGCCGAACTCTGTCGCTTCGCTTGCAACGCGTCGCGAACCTTCCGTATCGGACCATTTGGCGGGGACGTC
Organism: Mesorhizobium sp. C089B; assembly: GCF_030323125.1. NCBI lineage: Bacteria > Pseudomonadati > Pseudomonadota > Alphaproteobacteria > Hyphomicrobiales > Phyllobacteriaceae > Mesorhizobium > Mesorhizobium sp. C089B. The sequence continues at coordinate 5,977,019 of NZ_CP100469.1, read as the reverse complement.
GGCCCAAAGGAACGGCTTCAGGGTTTTCGCCGAGTATATGCAGACGCCATCAACGGCGGCATGCTCGGCCTCGACATAACGTTGGAACCAGCCTGCGGGCCAGCCATTCAGTTCAACCATCGGCGCCAGCTTTTGCCCTCCAAGTGGCACACCACTCAGGATGAGATGTTCGAAGCCGAGATTTCTGACCGTTTCAAGAAGATCATTTAGCAACGGCCCGGTTGCCGTGTGCTTCCTGCAGCGTTCGACAAAATCAAACACGTCTGAATCAATCATGTCAGCGACACCGCCCACACTCGCTGAAACAAGTATATCGGAAAATTAGAGGCTTGGAATGTATTCTGACAAGCCAGCGCTGGCTCGACAGCGGGCTGAGTGCGGGCCTTGCTTCGATATGGGGAGTTCCCTGCCGGCCTCAAGAATCTAGAGGTGGACGGCGGCCATAAATTCCTCGGTTGAGCGGGTTAGGACGCTTGCTGAAACTGCAACCGACTCCGCAGTTCTTGGCGCACCTCTGTGCGATGCAAGGCCAAGGCTCTCGCCGCGCCGTGGAGGACGAGGCCACAAAGGCCAAGGCCTTCCCGTATTATCTCGTATGGTTCCGCCTCCACTCACATCAATGCGTGCTTTGCACCAGAAACCGACATTTCCGGCGAGGCTCCTGAACTGACAACATTGCCCTTCGCCCACAATGCGTGGATGCCAGAGTTGGCCGACTGTCGACCGTCGGGGCTCCTAGCTGATCTTCAATCCATTGCTCGGCGCGCCTGTTCAAGGCTTCGCGGACCTCGGCGCCGAAGCCACCTTCGGCCACGGCGACAGGCTCGCGAGCGATCGCCTGGCGGTCGAGCCAGGTCGCACCCAATGCGCCAACTTGTTCATTCACACCAAGATCGGAGCGCACTGCCAGCACTGCCCGGCGTTGACCGCGAGCATCATCGAATTTGCGCAACTCGACAATCGATCCCGGTGCGCTGTCGCCAGTGGCTTCCAGATCGGGAAGCTTGATGTGATGGGTGCGCCCGTCGCTGCCATCGACCACGGCATAGGTGTTTAGTCCCGGCATCTGCTGGATAGGATCGAGCGTGAATCGTTTTGGCTCTTTTGTCCAGATTTTGCAGATGAACTCTTATGGCGTGAGGCCCTTCAGGATCTTTAGCCTGCGTCCGAAATTGTAGGCGCTGATGAAGTCGGCGAGATGGGCTTCGAGCTGCTGGTGGCTGTCGTAGTGGAAGCGTCGGACGGTGGCTTCCTTGATGGTACGGTTCATCCTTTCGACCTGTCCGTTGGTCCAGGATGCTTCACCTTGGTCGTGCGATGCTCGATGCCGTCTTCCCGGCAGGTGCGCCCGAAGATGTGCTCCATGGCCGTGCGGTCCTGCTCGCGGTTTGTGAACTGGATGTCGGTGAGGGACGTGTGGATTTTGTAGGGAACCGCCGGGATGAGGTGGCGCAAGAGCTCGGCTGCGATCATCTTGGTGGCCCACTTTTGCAGTTCGACATAGGCGAACTTGCTCGTCTGATCGATGGCCACGAAGAGCTACAGCTTGCCTTCAGCCGTCTGCACCTCGGCGACGTCGATATGGAAGTAGCCGATTGGATAGGCCTTGAACTTCTTCCTTGCCGGCTTGTCGCCCTCGACATCCGGCAACCTGCCTATCCCGTGACGCCGCAGGCACCGATGCAAGGATGACCGCGACAGATGCGGGATCGTCGGTTGGAGAGCATAGAGGCAATCGTCCAGTGGCAGCAGCGTATAACGCCGAAAGGCGACGATGACCGCCTCTTCCTCAGTCGATAGCACTGTCGACTTCGGATCTCTGGGGCCAGTCGGAAGATCGGCGGCCGACGTCCGGTTCCTCCACTTCCTAACCGTCTTCTGATTGATGCCGTAGCGCTTCGCCAGCGCTCTCAGGCTCTCTTGACTATTTTGTATTGCTCGACGGACTGCCTCTGTCGTCGTGGTGCTGTCGTGTAGAACCTGGCCCATAGTGCCTCCTTCCATTCGAAAGAAAACAATGCACCATCAAAGCTCGGGATCAAACACATAGGCTGCGCCACTCAACTCGTCGTCAAGCCCGCGTTCGATCAGACGGCCGATGATGGGCGCGTTAAGACTTTCCGCCGCCAGAACGCAACTCGTTGATCCGCGCTCGACGCTTGAGCACCCAGCGCACGGTTCATGCGCTTGATGATGTCGCCACGCTCGCCGAGTTCGCGCAGTGTGACCTCGGCTTTGTCCTCAATCACCCATTGGCCAGGCCCGATCTGATCGGCCAGACCAAAGGTTTCGAGCTTGCGCAGACGGCCGATCTTCAGCGCGTGATAGTCGTCCGGTCGGTTATGAGGACGGGGGCTAGATCGATGACACCGGTCTCGCGGCTGTCGCGAAGCAGTTGGCGATCGAGTTGCGTCCAACGTTCGGACTGGATCTGTCTTTCGAGCGAGCGGCGGATGTCGAGATCGCTGCGCGGCCCCAGTTCCTGGGTGATCCGGTCGCGAGCCCGGTCGCGCATTCCTTCCTTGATGTAGTCGCGCGAGATGATGACCAGGTACTGGCCGTCGTCGCGCACACCGCGTACGATCAGATGGACAGGCGGATGCTCGGTGTTCCAGTGATCGACGGCGACCCAGTCGAGCCGTGTTGCGAGATCCTTCTCCATCTGCCCGGCCAGATCTCGGGTGAAGGATTTCAGGTCCGGCATTTCAAGGGCGTCGTCTGGCGAGACGATAAAGCGGAAGTGATGCCGGTCGTACTGGGTCGTGAGGCGAAGGCCTCTCCATCGGTATTCTCGGTCCCCGACCCGAACAGCCGCGCCCTATCCCCGTCCCGGGTCACGCCGTTGCGCCGCAGATACATGAGATGTGCACCAAGCGGGGTAGCGCGCACGGAATGACGAACGACGCGGGCCTTGATAACGGCGCCGCGCGAACGCGAGGTAATGAAGCGATTGGCCTGGATGCTGGCGCGCTGACCGTGACCAAACCGAGAGCGATTGCCGTGAAAAATCCGGCCCGAGCGCGAATGCCGCCCCCTGCTTTTTTCGCCGCCGCCAATGCCTGTGCGATAAACGGCCGGACCTGCTGGGCACGGGTCGAGCGAATGCGACCGGGCCGAATGCGAAACTCGCGCTCATCGTCCATGGCGCGATCTTGCAATGTGGGAAAGAGAACGCAGATACAACGGCTTGGGCGTTCCGCACACATTGCGCTGCTGTCTTGCAATGTGCCAACGCACCAGAAAATCCAGCAATAACAACCACAAAACCGAGGCGCAATGTGCGCCCTTTTATCTTGCCATCTCAATCGGTTGTGTTTTGCGATACTTTGTAACCATCGTCGTCCATCCTTACATCTACGATAATATGCGAATCTATTCTCTGCGCTACGATTCCGCTTTTGACCGTTGAGTTCCGATACGCCGTGCAATCTTCCGCGCTCTGCGACGGTGTGGTTCGGCTGCATGGTTGCAGCGCTCGAACCGTCGTGGCGCATTTTTCCATCGGAGTGACGGAGCAGCGTCACAGGCAATCCGGCGCGGTTCGGCCGACTGTTCGTCAGCGCGGCCGCAGGCAAGATAACGTGCGTTTCGTCGCTCCTGGTCTGCATCGGTTCTCATCCGCCGGGGCGGATCTCGTTGTGTCAGATGGCGTCTGTTAGCGTGAGGGCGCCATGCGTTTCAACCGCCGTCGCGCCGCTCATCGATGCGCTCCGAGCAGGCGCCGATCCTTGATGTGGGCGCGTTGCGCGGCGTCGGCCTCGCCCGCAGCCGGATCGCCGACATAGAACGTGCCGTCGCTCAGATCGCATGCATGATCACCACCAGCTTGCGCGCCACCGCGACACAAGCCTTGCGGTGGCAGGAGCGTTTGGCGACCTCCTGGCCCCAAGTCTTGACCTTGTCCCTACCCTTGAAGCGCGTCATCAAACCTGACGCCGCCTCGTAGAGCGCGTGCCGCACGTCCGCGTCACAGGCCTTGGAGATCCATCCCTGAATGTCGATCGTTGAGCTGGACTGCCAGCGCCGCGACGTCAGCCCGAAGTAGGCCGCGACGTCGCGCGAGCGGCGAAAGCGCGACGGATCGTCGATAGCCGTCATGAAGGAAAGTGCCGTCACCGGGCCGCCGCCGAGGATCGCCATGAAGCGTCGACACAGCTCGCTGCGCGCCACCATTTCACAACGAGATCGTGCAGCCGGCATCGCCGCGCGTGCCGACAGCATGGCGTCCATCAGTTTGGCCGACAGCGGATCGTCGGCCACAGCTTGGCGAACCGTCTGCTCGAAAGCGCGCGTCCGACCTTGCCAAGGGGATGCCGAATGCCTTCAGCGAGTGCCCGATGGCGTTCTCCAGGTCGAAAAACTTGGCCTTCAGATTGCGCCGGCTCATCAGCAGAAGCTTCGTCCGGTAGCAGCTCTCTGACTTGATGTAGGCTTGGCGGAACTAGCCGGTGCACATGATGTGGGCGATGCCGAGTCCATCAGCCCTGTCAGTCTTGTTGCGCTGCGCCGACATCGCACCGCGCACGTGCTGCGTCTCCAGGCAGATCGCCGGCAGGCCGAGTTTCTTCAGTTCCGGATGCAGACCGGCGACAGTGATCCTGCCTCGTGGCCAACGCGGCGCAGGCTCGGCAGAAACGGCTTCAGCACCGCAAACAGCGCATCGAGATCCGTGACCGCCGTCGTCACAGTTGCACCACGCCATGATCGTCGACGACGCATAGCGCTCTCTCATCCATCGCCACGTCCAGTCCACAAAAGAGCTCCATCGTTCGCCTCCCGCGTTGCTTCACAGGAGCAGATTTGCCGCCAAGTCGCCGGCGACAGGCGGGAAGGCCGCTAGGCGTTGCGGTCTATTTAGGGTCGGTTTGATATTCACGACTGGGATCATGCCAGAGAATCGGTTGAGGGTGTCTCGTCCTGGCATGACGTCGTCGGCTCTCGAGAGACGCGACCACAATGTCGCGCAGCACAAAGAATAATGGATCAAATCCGCCATAACCGCCGCGCTTCTCCCCGGTGGAGTGCGAGCGCTGCCGCAGGCGCGATGACGATCTTGAGCGGGAGCGGCGCTTCGTCTCCTACGTCACCGTGACCGGCAAGGACAGCGACACTTCGTAGCTACCCCCGCTGTTGCCATCGAAATCAAACTCATAAAGCGTGAGTGGTCCGATAGCGGTCGCGCGCTGGCCCAGGAAGAATGAAAAGGCCCCCGGTACAGCCATGAACAAATGAATCCTTTGCCCCGGCGCAGTGTCACGGAGAGCCTTAATCTTGGCGACCAGAGACTCGGCCAGCTCGAATGCGTGACGGCCGCAGCTGACGGCGCGGGCCCCAGGCGTCGTCGCGATCCGCGCGTCAAGCGTCGCGCGCGCTGCGGGCAGCGACACGGCCGCGTATCTGGACACCGCGGCGGCTACGTCATGAGTGAGACTCACGGTGACGATTATCCCGCCTCCCTCCGGCTTGCCGTCGTGCTCACTGAAGGCCCATCCCGGCCAGGCGTTATCGAGAGGCTGGTCATCAGGAGCCCAGATCGCGCGGCCCGTCGTGCGTTGCTCCAGCTCGATGAGGCGCCCCGATTTGATGTTGAGGACCGAACCTGCCGCGAATGAAAGCGTCAGATGGGCGTCGAGGACAAGCCTGATCCGTTCGCTCTCGCGCGCAGCTTCAAGAAGAAAGGTCTTCAGCGCCGGATACAGCGTCCCCTGCCAGTCCGAGTCCGGCCGTATCTGGCGATCGGCAAAACCCGGCACAAGGTTGAGCACTTTGGAGCAGCGGTCTTCCAGACGGTCGGTTGCATGCTCGAATGACTTGACGCCGTAAACCCGCGGACGCCCCTCGCCGGGCTCGCCGATCAGGCTTTCTTTCTCGCAGTGGCCACGGAAATTCGCGCGCGTGAATTCCAGGCGGCCCTGCGCAGCCCACTGATAGACCACTTCATCATAGATGAAGGCGCTCTCGTTCAGGGGGCTACGTTTCAGCCCCACTGCCCGGAAATGCAAGTCGAGAAGCTCGCGCAGCCCGTCCAGCGATTCCGACGTTTCCGAAAAAGCGAGAGTCCGCGCGAGGATGCGCAGTTCGTCGTCCGTGACACCGAGGTGTTCTCGCCAAAGCTTGCGCACCCGACCCATGCCGCTGTTGTCGGTGGCGGTTCCGAAAAGCATGCCGACACGAAGGGTGTGCGACCGCTCGTTGACGAGCGCGCGCAGCGGGTCGGCGCGATCAATACGCCAGTTGCTAGCGAGCCGGAAGCGCGTGCCCATGCCATCAGGCGCGTGGTCGCGCTGCGCCTTGATGGCGCGCTGCAAATGAGACCGCGCCGTCGCACCGAGAAATGCCGGATCAACCAAGCTGGCATGGCCGTAGCTGTCGGGGCTGACGTGCCATTTGCATTGGACATGTTCCCGGCGTAGCGGGTGCCCTTCCTGATCGAGAAGAGCCGGGTCGTACTCGACCCACATGTCATCAAACCCGTTCGCGCCGCTTTCGAAGCCGACCTTTACGACGGGGCCGTGGGGATCGAGAAGCAGCGCCGCCTTCTGCCAGAAAAGGCGGGCTTGATAGGCCGCTCCATCGCGGGCGACGATAACAGCTTGGGTCAAGACTGGTCCTCCGTAAAAGCTGCGGTCACGTCGTCTTGCCGTCGCGGAAGCGCGGCGTGGCCTTCATGGCCTGCATGATCTCAAGGGCTCGCTCGAACCGGACAGGCCGGTCGGGATAGGCATCGAGTATGAGTGTGGGCAGCAGGCGCTGCGTCAGGTCGGAGAATGTGTAACCAACGGTGTCTTTTTCGCCGCCGGTCAGCTTCACGATCTGATCGATCTGCGCCTTGTTGAAACCCAGCTCTGTCAACGGGTCTTCGATGACGGCGCGGCGCTGCTTGTCGCCGGGCCTGTCGAAATCGAAAATCTCCGCAGCGCGCCGCTGCACGGCCGGGTCAATGGCCGACAAACGGTTGGTGCAAAGAACGACGGCCACCGGCAACTGCTTCTCGGCAAGCCGGTCCACGCCGCGGATAAACGCGTTAACGCCCGCCCGGTCCTCGTGGTGCATCTGGGCGCTTTCACGGCTCTGCGTAACGGCATCGGCCTCATCGACCAGAAAGATGATCCCGCCCGATGCCTTCCCGGACGAACGCTTGAGTTTTTCCGCCGCAAGGAGCGTGGCATCGAAAGCCGCCGACAGCAGCTTCGTCATTTCGCCCACTTTGCCGCTGCCCCTCGTTGCAAGGGACAAGGGGTAGAGCGTGACGCCGATCTTCTCCTGTCGTGCGACCGCGTCGCCGACGGTTTCAGAGAGCGCTGTTTTTCCCGTTCCCACGTCGCCGGCCAGAATGACAAGTGGCGGGCGCCGCTCCAGATAGTCGAGCGCGACGGACGCGCCCTTATGGTGCTTTTCGGCCCACTCGCGCGGCCCGGCAGGATTGACGAGAACGCCGAGAACCTTGGCGAGGCGCGTCTTCGCTTCATCTATGCCGACAAGCCGGGCAAGCCGCCGCGCGGCCCCATGTCGGGGAAATCGAGACGGCGGTCGAAAAGGTCGTCAATTGAAATGGCGTCGCTCATATCTTCCTCACTGTGCTGCGGCCGAGGCCACGACCGCCGGCAATGTAGTTGAGATCGTCGGTCCAATAACCCGATTCGAGCGGCGGCTCAGTGCCCGACGACCGCTGAAAGGGGCAGGCGTTCTCGATCGCCTGACGTTCGGCGGCGGTCTTGTTCGACCAGTTGCTGTTGTGGACGAGGAAGGACGTGAAGGTGCCGCCGGCGACGTCAAGACGCGGTCTGATCTTGCCCGGATCATCGTCGGAGACAAGGATGCCGCCAGCCAGTGCGCGATAGCGCACGGCGGCCTCGGTCCACTTGCCGTCACGCTTGAAGCCGTATGTCACGGACTCGACGACGTCGTGCCGGAGATACTCGACGATCTCCTTCTCGTAGTTGTCGATCAAGGCCGTCGACGGCACGCCGTTATACAGCGACTGGAACCGCAGCAGGTCGGTGGCAACCTTCGATGCGATCCGCCGGGCATGGGCGATCGTGAAGGCTTCGGTATCGGTGATGGAATAGGAGCTCATACTGCCTCACACATTGAACGTCGGGCCAAAAATCTTCTGCCAGTAGCGCACGGTCTCGCCCTTGGTGATCGCGCGCAGCGCCGAGTCGATCGCGTCACCCGCATCAAGAGCGGCTTCGACGATCTTCTCCTTGTTCTGCTGGGTGTAGAGGGCGCTGACGTTGTTCTTGTTGTTGACAGGGTCCCAGATTCGGACGGGCGCGCCCGTCGCCGCGCAAATTGCCGGGTTGTAGTAATCGGAGAAGGCGATGGCCGTTTCGAAGTCGCCGTTGGCTATGAAGGCGAAGACCTTCCCCAGCGCCGACGGATAGTCGTTCAACGCAAGGCCGCGGTCGGCGAGATAGGCGACGATCAGCTCGATCATGAAGGACTTGAACCGGAAATTTTCGTCCTGCTGCTTGATAAGCTGGCTCCAAAACTTCACGAACCGCACGACCTGCGCGAAATGCTTGTCGTTGGCGGATTTGCGTTTGCGGATGAATTCGAGGTGCATCGGCACGCTCGTCATCAGCTTTTCGCCCGTGTCCTGCGAAACAAGGTCGCCGCGCCACTGCGGATCGCCCGCATAGAGAATGGGGACGATGTCAACTTCGTTGCCGGTGGTGATGAAATGGACCCCGACGGAATAGGTCTTGCGCTTGATCTGCTCGGGTCTGAAGTTCGGGAACGCCGTTTCAAGCTTCTTTGCCAGCCAGTCGATCAGGTCTGAGATTTTGTCCGGGGCCGAGTCGGAAGAAACGTAGCAGCCCACGTCGATATCGCTGATCGACTTCAGCGCCGTGCCCTTGGCGAGGCTTCCGGACAGCATCATCTTGCGCAGTGCAAAGTCAGGGTGGTCTGCCAGATAAGTCTCCAGGCGGTCCCGCAACCGGTTCGCCTGAGCGCGCAAATCCGCCGCATCATCGCGCTTAAGGTTCACCCGTTCGTCGGCAAAACGAACCAGGTCCGCGTGACTTACGTGGTCGCGGCTCATGCTACGCACTCCTCTTAATTGACGATTCTTTATGCTTGGGTTAAGTTACTATACGGATCGTGTTTGGCTGTCAATATAGTTTCTATCCCCATCGGCGAGGCTTGCAATGAATAATGAAGTGACCGGCATCCGGTGGGGCGTCGAACAAAGGCTGGAATTCATAGAATTCCGCCTGTTCTGGGAGGGCGGCGTCCGCCGGAAGGACATCATCGATATGTTCGGCGTGTCGGTGCCGCAGGCGTCCAAGGACTTGACGCTCTATCAAGAACGGGCGCCGGGAAATGTGGACTACGACAAGAGCGCCAAGCGCTATGTCGCGTCGCTCAATTTCAAGCCGAAGTTTTTGCAACCCGATTCGGATGCTTATCTGTCGCGCCTGCGCTCGCTTGCGGAGGGATTGGCGAAGCCAGCGGAATCATGGATCGGCTACCGCCCAGATACGGACATAGCCCTCACTCCGCACCGGGAGGTCGAGCCCATTGGGTTGCGCGCTGTGCTCGATGCCATGCGCGGGGGAAAATCGATAGAGGTACTTTACCAATCCATGAGCGACATCCGGACCGATCCGGTATGGCGGCGGATGTCTCCCCATGCCTTCGGTTATGACGGGTTTCGTTGGCACGCGCGTGCCTACTGCCATATCGATGAAAAATTCAAAGACTTCCTGCTGCCGCGCATTCTTGACGTGCGGTCCCCCGGACCAAGCGGAGCGAGTGGGCAAGACGACGTTCTGTGGCAAGAGCACGTTACAGTGGAGATCACGCCGCATCCGCAGCTGACCGAAAGCCAGAAGGCTGTGGTCGCGAAAGACTACGGCATGCAAGGTGGCAAAGCCGGCCTGTCGGTTCGCTTAGCGATGTTGTTTTACGTCTTAAAAAGACTTGGCTTGCTTCGTGATCCGGAGAATGAGAAGCCACGCGCCCAGCATATTGTTTTGCTCAACAAGGATTATGTGATGGCGGCCCAAAAGCGTGCGGAGTTTTACGATGTCGGTATCACCAGCGCTCCTCTCTCATAGTCAGGGCGGCCCTCGACCTCGGCCCGGATCACGCTCGGATCACTTGTTTCTCAGAGGCTCCCAACTCGGCCCTCCGCCACGAGGCCCGAAGGACCGAGCTACCAAAAAAGCAATTTTAGATCCCACACGTCCTGTGCCGGTGTTCCTGTACGCGGAAGCACCTCACGTTTCGCGATAGTCCCCATCTGACCTGCGAATAGCGCAAAGGTTCCAGGGTACGCCTGCCCGTTCGATCATAACCTGGAATGCTCCACTGGGTCTGCCGTTGATCGACCCTACTCTCGAGCGACATGGCCGTCGAAAGTGCGTCAATCGAGCTGCAAGTCTTGACCAGGAAGGCGGCGGACGACCTCGGCAAATACCAGCTCTGGGCGTCGCTGGCCCTCGAGCCACTCAGCAAGGCGTTCTTGGCTGGCAAGCAACCCAGCCTGGCTATCGATCCAACCCATTGGCAGTCGAGCTCTTCGCCACTGCTGGCATCCGCGTCTGGACGGATTTAGCGCGTCTGGACAGAATTAGGTTCGTCGATCGAGAACGGTCACATTCGGCAGGCCATCACCCGCCAGGATGTCACCAAGTTCTCCGAGCAGGAGGTTGGTGTGGCCCTCGATGAGGCCTTTCTTTTCCAGACGCCAACCGCCATCGCGCAGCTTCTCCGCAATCGGGCGATCGATGAGCACGTAGTCGACGGCGATGTCGGCCGGGACCAAGGTGGCGTTGAGTAGACGGTCGTTGCGTCTGAGGTTGGTGGCGTCGATCACCACGCTGTTCCCTGCGGCGAGTGCAAGTCTTGCACGTTGCCGCACCGTGTTGAACACGGCCTCCTGGCCTCCGGTCATATTGTGGCTGCCATAGAGCTCTTCGCGGATCGCATCGGCGGATATCACCAGCTCGGTCGAGTAGTTGGCCGCGGCATAGGAGCTCTTGCCCGCCCCGGACGGACCGACCAGCAGGACGAGGCGTTGACCGCAGCGCGGCCAATCCCAACCGACGCCGCCGGCGAAGCCCTCGGTATCCCCAAGCATCATCTGCCAGCTCCTGGATGCCCTGACGATGAGCGAAGCGTCGCCGGGCTCCATATGTGCCATCGATGTCCTCAGCGTCTTGAGGTCTCGGAGAAGGTTCGCTTCGAGCGGCGGGATCTCATCCTTCAGATGATAGAAGACGTCATTGATCTCAAGCTCGAGGGGATGGTGGTACGTTCGCTCCGTGTTGTTCTGGAAGGTCTTGGTGACGGGCAGGATCGAGGTGAGCTTGCCGAAGTACCTTTCCACGAACGCCTGGCGGATCTGTTCAATCGCGGGGAAGATGGTCGCGACGTGTGCCCGCCATACCCGTCGTGCCAAGAGCTCCCTGGAGCCCAGGAGCGCCAGAGTGTGCATGTGCGGGGCTCCGTCCATCAGGTCGACGAGCCCGTTCGACCAAGAGGGCGTTCCAAGCTTGAGTTCCAGTGCGCTGAGGAGCTGACGCGGGTCGATCTGGTCCCCTATAGGGTGTTCAGTGAGTTGAAGCGCAATCCCAGGGTCCCAGCATGCGACTTCCGCGACAGTCGCTACGGCTGCCCGCTCCGCGAGACGACCGGACCGTCCGAGCCGCGACTCGACGAAGAGGTGCATATCCGCTCGGGAGACAACGTCTCGCCATTTCACCTCGGATGAACCAAAAACCGCTTCGACCTCATCGAGAGGGAGAGCCAGCGGTGTAAGCACCCCCAGGCTGGGGGCCGAGATCCTTCCGGACCGGGTTCGCTCATTGCGGAAGGTGCGGAAGAAGAGGCTCCACTGGTTCCACTGCTCGACACCCAGCTCGTCGATGAGGAACACGGCGTTAGCAAGGGCGGCCGACTCGATGAAGTCATTGGTGGATCGGATGCTTCCGGGTGGCGCCCCAGCAGCTGCGGCCAAGGCGTGAGCAGGCGATCGGGCGCCGCTCGCGTTCCGGGCGTCTACCAGGATTGCACGAAGCCCTCGCCCCTGCTCCAAAGCGGATACGAGGGCTAGGATCAGGCCGGTTGGCCGTCGTGTTGGGAAGGAGAGCCCGATCAAGCCGCCGTCGTCGGAAGCCAGCCGGTCGACGGCACGTCCTAGAAACGCTGATGGTCCTGGTAGATCCCACCAGTCCACGCTGCCCCAGTCGATGGTCACTACGAACCTCCGGCCCCGAGCAACGATCTGGCGAGCGCGTTCAAACGGTACGGCCGGCTGTCCTCGTCGCGAGCCGACCCTGCTCCCTGTGCCTCGAGCAGACCCATCATCACTCCGAAATCGACGACCTGCTGCCCCGCGAGGTTGGCACCAAGCTCCGCAACCGGTCCCTCACCTATCTCATAGGCGGTGATATCGCCCTCCGTGTATACCGCTACGGCCTTGAATATGTCGTACATCGCCCCTGCCAGGCCCAGTTCGCCCGGCAACGCTGGATCGCGGCGACGTCGAACTGCCGTATTCTCGAGCCTCGTCGCTAGGGATTTGGCGTTCACAGTTCCTCCCGTGGTGAACAATTGCTGCATCAGCCGGTTGAATCCGCCGGTTGCGGCCTGCAACGAAGCCCTGAAGTGCATCGGATCGAGATGCTCCTGATGCAGGAAATGGTCCGCTAGAGTTGTGGACCAGGTCTGCAAGGGCACGATCTTCACCTCCTTGGACAGTGCTTTGCTGCTCGGGTCGCGGACCCAATCCAGGGCGTGTTCCGGTTGCCCCACGAAGATCAATCGAACCTTCCCCTCGCGGACCGATCTGGCGCGGAGTGCCCCCTCGACCCACGCGGCGTTCCATGGACTGGCGTCATGAACGACGAGAAGCGCAGCGGGCTCTCCGGGCAACGGCCCCTTGAGGTCCTTGAGCATGGCATCCATCGACTGGAACGACCGGGCCGTGACGTGCCCGGTACCGCGCTTGTCCTCCCGGGAGCTCGAGGCGGAGGAGAGGGCGCCTGTGACCATCCCGATGTCGGAGAGCGCATTGCCGAAGATCAGTGTGGCAGGAGCCCTGTCCCGCAGCATGTCGTGCTCCTGACCCAAGGTGAGCGGACTGATCCCGCCCTCCTGTATGCGCATGGCCGCATTTGCTTTAAGCTTTCGGCGCATCGACCGCGGGTCGAAGACCGGTGGGGCATTGCGATCCATGAATTCGCCGAGCTTGGCCGCGATCTTGTCGTCGTTGCCAAGGAGCCGGAGGATCGTCGGCGAACGAAGCGCCCAGCGATCGGGCTGCACGCGACGCAGCACTCCCAATCCCTCCATCTCGTCAAGCAGATCCTCTGCCACCGAGAGGCGATTGGCCTCCCCGAAGGCCGCTGGCCACCAGGACGCGGCGGCGTCGCGGACCTCCACTGCGGTCATGCCTTCACCCACTCGGCCGTCCGCGGCATCGCGCAGGGCTCGCTCGGCGACGATGTTCGCGATGAGGGAGTACCGGTCCTCGATCTTGCTGATCGTGAAATCGAAGGTCTCGCCGATCTCCTTCGCTATCGTCTCGTTTTCCAGCGCCAGGCGAACGTGGTCCGACGTGATCCCGGTTATGGGCCGTCGCTTCTTCAACGTTTCCTTGACCAGTTCCCGAACCAGGCCCTCGCAGAATTTCTGCACCAGGACCGGGTAGTAGTTGCAGTAGCTGAGGATGCGCCAGACGTCCTCACGGTTCTCGAACTCATAACCCATGCCCGCGAGTGGGCGCTTGACCAATGCCTCGGCATCCCCGAGCTCGTCGTCCATGAGCGGCCCGATACGCTGGGGATCGGATGCGATATGCTTGAGGGGCGGGTTCTCGGTGTGCACGAGCCGCGTCACGTTGTGCAGACCCGCGAGCACGAACTTGAACCGTCGGTTCGTATCGTCCATTAGCCTTTGCAGACGAATGAACTGGACAAAATCCTTGGTTGCATCGGCCTGGATAAACCTATCGGACTCGTCCAGGAGCACCAGCACCCGCCGCTTGCTGTCCCCCGCCAGCCAGCGCCGTATCGTCTCGCTGAACCGATCGCTCTGCTCGACCGGTTTCGAGAAGATCGGCTTCAGCTCGCGGGACATCGATTCCCATATCTGCTCTTCGCCAGCATTGGTCCCGATGTCGTTGATGTTCACGTACGCCACCGCTGTGCCGGCTCCGGGGTCATCCTCCTGGGATTGCAGATGACGTAGGAGCGCGGTCTTGCCCAGGCGTCGCCCGCCGTAGACGATGCAACTGCCATGGGGCTCAAGAAGCTTTCTGCGCTCCTCGGCGCGCCCGAAGAACATCTCTCTCGGCACGGCCTGATTGCCATAGTCGCGGTAAGGATCCGCGAAGGAGAAGGGCTGAGCCAATTCGAACAAGGTCAGTCCGCGCGATTCGGGCTCGGAGAGCGTGAAATAGACGATGGACTCGTCGATCGCGAGCAACCGCCTTGATTTCTCGAGACTGGACAGGTGCTGCTGCCGCCGGCGCTCGGACGGAACTACATCGATCACGACGAAGACTAGCCGGAGGGCTCCTGCATCGGCCTCGATGCCGGCAACCTCGCTATCGGTGGGCATCTTGGGGCCGATGCAGAAGCGATACTCTCCCCCCGTAAGACTGCCGAAGTCTGGAAGAAGTACCGAGGCGCTGTCCGGCAACAGGTCCACGTGCATGTCCATGGTGTAGAACTTGCGATTGCCGCGCGGATTCGGTGACCGCAGCACGACATTCAGTCCAAAGCCTTCGAGCAACCGCACGAGGCGGCCTGCGACGTCTGCTTCTTGTCGCAACGAGGCGACCGCTCGCTTGAGCTCGTTCCACTCCTCCAGCACGTTCACCACATCAGCGCGACGATCCGCAGCGATCCGTCCGAAGTTCAGACCGGCGAACTCGCCGCCCCCTTCGATCACTGAAAGTATGCGATCCTGCTCGGTGCGAGACATCTCCGCCAACGCATCGGGCACCTTCGGGAAGTACGCTCTGTATCGAGGGTTGGGCGAGGTGGTCTCAGGCAGCCCGCGACCGTTCTCGAGGAACTCTACGTATTCGGTCGCCGTCAAGAGATCGTCGCGTTGCACCAATCCACGCACCGTATCCAGATCACCAGCAGCGGCCGTCCTCCTGGACTCCAACACCCCCAGTCTAGCCAGCAGCTGTTCGCGGGGACGGGTGAGAAGGACGTCGACCTTGCTCCTGACGTCCGCGACTAACCCGTACGCCGCCCTGAAGTCGAGTATCTGCTCGTCCTCCTCCGTTGCTTCCGTTCGTGCCTCCAAGGGCACGATCTCGGGCAATGCCCTGGGTTCGATTCGATCCAGCAGGGAGAGAAGCGACTGCGCTTCGTCGATGGAACCGACACCTCCCATTCGTTGGACGCGGTCGACCATCAACCTTGCGTCACGAAGATCCGCCTCGAGCGAATCCCTCTTCGTCTCCTCATCTGCAAGGCGAAGTTCGGACAGGCCTTCGGGATCGAAGTCGGCAACCCCGAACGATACCGCCATTTCGATCATCATCGACGCTGCGATGTGCGATCCGACAGCCAGTCGCTTCCGGATCGCGGTATCGAAGGCAGCCCCATCGGCGGCGCCATGGATTTGGTCCGAGCCCGCTCCGACGAGCGCGCTCGTGACCGTTTCTGGCGCGTACGGCGCCGGATACCAACCGCGGCCGAAGTTGAGCGCCGATACCCATAGGAGCTGCCCATGCAGAGCAACCAGATGATCGACTGGGCTAGGGGTAGATTCCCCGCCGTTCAGCGTTTTTTTGAAGCTGTCGAAGGCTTCTCGTGCGAACTTGACGGCGGATGCCTCCAGCGCGGTGGCCGCTGGAAACTGCGCGAGCGCGCCATCCAGGGTATCGACCGCGTCGGTGATGCCGGACCTCGCCTTCTGAATATTGGCCCTCATGCCTTTCATCACTGGCGCAGCGTCGGCGGAATCGACGTATTCCGCGCAGAGTTGCGCCAGCGACTGGATGAGACCGACGAGCTTCTCTCTTGCGATGCCATCGATGCCTGTGAGCTTGTATGTTGCGACCCGCTTCTCCGTCTCCTCGAGGAGGTGGATGACAGAGCTACGGTCGTTGTACTGGGCAGCGAACTTTCGGGCGGCGTCCAACGCCGACTGCCCGCCTCGTTCGACCCGCTCCCCAAGGTTGCCTAAGGCGCCATCACGGTTGGTAAGGGCACCACGAAGCTTGTTCCCCAACTGGAACTTGTAGCGCTTGGCCCCGAATTCCTCCAAGGCATGCTTGATCTTGTCAGCAAGGATGCGCGTGTACTCGTCGTCCTGTGCATCCTCGCGCGCCAGCCGAAGCAGGGAAGGAGTGAGCGAGATCCCGGATCTGAGCGGAGCTGCCAAGGCCTCCCTCAGCCCATGGACTGCTTTCCCAAGGCCCGGCCCCACCTGACGCAGGGACTCAAGGGCGGCCTTGGCGTCGGACTCGCCATGGAAGATCGCGAATGGTGCGAGCGAAGCCAGTCCCATGATCCGCCTTGCCGTGGTCGTTGATTGCTCGTCATCGAGGCTCTCGAACACCAGCGCGGCCTCGGTCATCAGGTCGTGGACCACGGAGCTGCCCTGGTGGGCAGCGTGGTTGAAGCGGCCCGCGAAGGCAGCAAGCTTCAATTCCGGCAGGGAAACGGCGAAATCCTGGTGCAGGCCAGCTCGACGCGCCGCCTCGGACAAGTGGAATGCAAGCCCGAACCTCTGTGTGACGACGAATTCCTCGAATCGCTCTTCGAGCTTCGCCACCATCGGATCCGGACCGGACGCCAATGCATCTTCGATCTCGTCCGGCTCGGTTGCGAACCGATCGAGGACGAGATCGGCATCCTGGACGGGCGGGAATTCATCCAGCTCATAGGAGGAATCCCAATCGCGCTTCGAAGAGATTTCGCCGACATCGTCCAGCGGTGTCGAGAAGGTCTCGTCGGCTTCCGTCGCGTCCGCTGAGAGAGAAGGCGGCTCGTCCAACGCGGGCGGTTCGGCTGAATCACCCGAAGCCTCGAACTGCCTGTCCCCGGGGGGCGGCGGGACCGGCGCCAATCGCTGCAGCACCTCGATCGCGGAGGCGATCACGCTGCGACCTGCTTCGATCGCTTGTATCCTCAGAGCGGAGGCTTCGTCCAGTCGAGTCATCAACATCTGCCGGAGGATGCGTTGCGCCTTGTCGATCTTCTCCCGCGCAAGGCTCCCAATTTCCTCCGCCGACGCAAGCGTCTCTTCGATCGAGGCCGCTGCTTCGAGATCGATCGTCGCGCTGAAGGATCCGGTCGGAACGCTACCGAAATCCTCGTTCTCGACCCCGGCATCGACTAGAACTGCCTTGGCGTGTTCGAGTATCGCTTGGGACCGTTCCAACAAGGCTTGAGCGGACACAGCCTTCTTTTTGGACGCATCGTATCGAACAAGCGCCTGCCGCGCGGCTTCGAGCTGCTCCTCGATCTTGGCTAGGACGCCTTCGTCAGGCCCCGCGTCGAGGTCCGCAAATCGTAGGATGCTGCCCATGGCGCTGCGCCAAGCGGCTTCACCGTCGATCGACGTCGTCTCATCGGGTGCGTCGGACGCCATGTCAATTTCCGTTCCCATGTCCAGGGCAGGTGCTGAATGGCCAACTGCATTGGTGCCAATCATGGGGACACGCTCCGTTTGGGTTTGACGGGCCGTGTTGATGGATGGCCCTTCGGGTTCGGCGAACTCGGCTTGAGTGGGTTGCACCTCACCCACGCCAGTCGGCTTGGGTGGGAAGCGCCGAATGTCGCCAGACCATTCGTAGTCGGAACGAAAAAGGTGCTCGGCGGCGTCGGTCGCGAACTCGCGAACGTCCCCGAGCCGCCCATCGTTCTTGATCGTGCCGATGATCGCTGCGTCGAACGGGTGCTCATAGGCGCCAAGCACGACTTGAGCCTTGGCGAGTCGGACCGCGTTGCCCTTCAACAGGATATCGAGGAAATTCCAGAAGGTGTCGGGTCTGGAGAGGGACGCATCGGACCGGACCGTGGATTTCGCCGCCGTGATCGCTTGGCGCCAGAGAGGGTTGAAGGGGCTCCACTGCTTAGCCTTGTTCGAAGCCATGCTTCGTTTGGCGATCTGACAGATCGCGGCGGCGAATCGTGGATACCTCAGTCCATTTAACAGGATCGGCACGAAGTCGTTCTGGTCGGGCCGGAGGTCCGGCCAGCCATCGAAGCCGGTCAATGTCGCCAGTTCCAATCGAGACTGATGAATGGCCCTGAGCTGTGCATTCGGAATCTGCACAAACTCGGAGAGCCATTCCTCGGTCACGAAGTCCGGGAGACGGATGACTCCCGCAAGTTCCGACCAAGTAGGCGCTTCTTCATCGCCGTCGTCGTTTCGCCGCTCCCTATCCACCTTCGGCGCTTGATGAAACATGTGCACAGCGGTCTCAGACCCATCGCTGTGCTTGAAGATGGGCGCGCCGGCGTCCCTAGGCCATAGCGGAGCATTGAGGACCGTCACCCCCGGTTTACTAGCAAGTATGCCGTCCCAGGCCTGCTTGTCGGATGCCCCACCGCCAGCACCGGCATCATCCGGCGCGCCGTCGTCGGCATACGTGCCGTCGTCGACCGCTGGTCCTTGCCCGACTTCGGCGGCCTCGTCGTCCTCCTCCGGAGTCAGATCAAGGGCGAAGCGCGTCATGTAATCTCGCGCCTTGGACTCGAACGATAGTGGGGCGGGCAAGGACGTGGCGGACGCGGTATGCCCATAGCCGTACCTGAGGCTGGCGACGAGGTGGGCAATGCGATCCGGATCGTCCCCTCCCGTGTGCTGGCGACGGTGATCTCGATCGGGTTCGGGAGCCGGTAGCTCACGTCAAAGATCGGTATCTCGACCGGCGCAAAGAGCTTCTCCATGGGTTGAGGAGCGTCCTTGAACGCCTTGGCCACGTGAACCAGTGAGACCAGACGCCGATAGACGCTCAGTCCTCTTGGCAGCGACATCTGGAAATATCCCGCTGTCGCCCAGTAATGAGCGCCAGTGCGCGACGACGAGAGCTTGACCGTCCTCGCGACTATGGTGGGGCAGTACCGGCGGAGCATCTCACCGGTCTCGGCTCCCGTGTCGGTGGTAACTGCGACATAGTCAGCGGTCTTGCGCTCCGCGATCCGAGCCGCATTGCCCAAGCGCACGCGAACCAATCTGGCGCCGGGCCATCGACGAGAGGCGTCCAGGCGTTCCGAACCAAGAGTGATCTCGCCGGAGATTTGACCGTCCCTAAGCCAGGGCCACAGGGAGGCTGCCCCAGTGCTGTCGATCATGACGAGGGGACGGTCGCCAACTTCAACGCAATCGTCCAAGATCTCGCGCACGAACGCCTGGAAACTGGCGCGTTCGGTCGCAAGGCCGCTCCCCAATGACGCCTTGATCGAAGGGCTTGCGATCCGCTTCAAGGCTTTGAACAGCGGCTCCCATCTCGCGGACCACTTCATCTCGCCGTCGTACCAGCCCACCCGTGCCGTGGTCCGACCGTTCTGGCAATCGACCCGGGTCGCGATGCAGAGCTTGCCGCCCTTGCCTGCCAGTCGGGTGCGCGCCTGAGTGAGGACGGATATCCCGATCAACGATGTTGGCTCGTCCGTGCTGTCCCGGAACGCATCGG
The DNA here is from genome assembly GCF_030323125.1 of Mesorhizobium sp. C089B. Lineage (NCBI taxonomy): Bacteria > Pseudomonadati > Pseudomonadota > Alphaproteobacteria > Hyphomicrobiales > Phyllobacteriaceae > Mesorhizobium > Mesorhizobium sp. C089B. Next base: position 5,957,395 of record NZ_CP100469.1, on the reverse strand, counting down.
CGACCACGTTCGCGACATCGGAGACCAGTCCTGCATGACCGAATATCAGATCGTACGTCGCCGCTTGTATCCGGTGGAGGTAGTTCGCGAATCCTCTATGACCCGACGCCCTAGGTCGCAGATATTGCACGTTCGCGTTGGCCTCCGCGGCGAGTGCGTACCGACCGGCCGGCTTGTTGACTGGATCGTCTGGTCGTCCATCATACCAGTCGGTCGCCTGCACCAGCGCGTGACAGCCGCCATCGATCTGGTTAAGCAGCTCGGCAAGAGGTCGCCATGCGGCGACACGAGCCTCGAAGCGTTGACCATTCTTCGCTTCGGACAGCGGAAGGGTCGCGCGTGATCCGTGCACATCGCTGGGCAGCGGACGAGTGCTCACCTCGATACTTGTCCCGAATAGGGTTCGCAGGACAGATTCGAGCAGGCGGCGCTCGTTCTCGCTACGAGCAATCGCCACCACCGATGGCTTCCTCTCACCGAAAGCTCTGGACACCCGTTGGGCGTTGGCGGTTCTGACCTCCAGCAGCTTCTCGCGGGCCTTGGACGCGGCCGTGGCGCTTATGATCGGACCATTCTCGCCAAGATCCAGGGAGTCCCACGCGGCTCGGATGGATGCATCGTCCGCAAGATCGTTTCGCCCTACTGCAACGGCGATGTCGGACAGCAGCGCCTCGGTCTCCAATGCCTTGTGGAGTTCTTCGGCCCGCTTCGGCACCTGCTTGGTCGTGGTTGTTTCCTCGAACGGTATCGCGACGAATCCGAGGCCGTCCATAATCTGCCGCACGACATCGAAGAGATCGGTCTGATCTCTCGTGGAAACGCCCGCGCCGATGGGATGGGAACCGAAACGCGGCGAGTAAGGGATGCCGAAGAAGTGGGAAGAACTGGCACCCCTCTCCACCTGCTCGGCCATGCTGCTGCCGATGTCGGCGCCCATGCCGAGCAGGTGCCCGAGGAATTCAGGCGAGATCGGGTCTTGAACCTGCTGCGATCGCACCGGCGCTGGTACTTCCAAGCACACTTTCGCACCGTTCTGGGCCATGAGCGTAAGGCTCACGTTGCTCTGACCGATGAGGACTCGACCGGTTGGAATCTCCTGCATCCAGCGCCGACGGGACGCGCGCACTGTGGCGATCGGCTTTTCGGAGAACGGAACGGTCTCGACCGTGATCGTGGCCACCATCGAATAGAGTGCTTCGTCGTGCCGCCTCGGCCAGGTGACGAAGTCGATCTGATTGGACGAACTGCGACCCCGAACAATCCGCCGAACCGGCCCCATGCCCTCGAAGAGTACTTTGCCTTCGAGTCCACGCGCGAAGGTGTGGATGATGGCATCCCGCGCCTCCACGAAACTGTCGGACGTCAAAGCTCCTCCAAGAACGACCGAGCGGCGTTGCCCGGAAAAGGCGTTCGAGGCCAAGACATCGATCGCGTCCACGAGCTGCTCGGGCGCACCGACTCTTGTAGCCCATGGGCGCAATGCCGACCCTACCCAGAGTGTGAGCGCCCTTCCCAGTCTTTCCTTGAGATCGCCGCTGCTCGGCACATCCATCAATGCTCTCGGCTGGTCTGACCAAGGCGCACCGAGGTCGCGCTCCAGGACCAATGCTTCTGGCACCTGCGACGCGATCGACGCCCGCAGGGAAGCGTATGGCAACGCGTGCCCCCCTTCCTTCTCGGAAGCATCACCCGCCTGACCGAGCTCCCTCATCAATGCCGCAGCGCGCGTTGTCCACGTGACGCGTTCAGCCTCCACGGGATCGCCGGCCTCGCCGTCGAACTGCAGCGCAGAGACGACGGTTTCCCTTCCTCCAGACCGACTGCCTTTCACGCCGCGGTACAGGATGTCTGGCAGTCGGTCACTCATCTAGTGGTCCATCCGAGAATGCTACGCCCGCGCAGCGACACAGCGGATCGTAGAAGGGCGAGTAGAGAGCCCCATAGATTTCGGCATCGACGGCGTCATCGTCGTGAATACGATTGCGCAGGATGTCCCGCATCGCCACCAACATGCTGCTCCGGAAGTTGTCCTGAGCACCTGCCGCGGAGCGAGGTGCCCATGCAGCGTCCACGAAGATCGCCCGTGCGGCTGCTCCATTGCGCATCGCTCTGCCGATGGTCTGGAGCACGTCGACCATTATGTCCGCCGTGAAGGGTATCGCGAGCTCGCCTAGTCGGCTGGCCTGCAGTGGGAACCGCAACAGGCGTCGTGTGACTGATGAAAGCTCGCGACGCGCGTGGCGCCAAGCGGTCGCCAAGTCCTCGTATCCTTCCTCGTCGCGGAAATGCCGCATGTCGAATGCCAATGACTGCTGACCGGCAATGCCCGCGACGAGGTCCAGGCTCTCCGATGCCGGATGCGGACGAATTAGGAACACTAGGGTCCCGAGCAATGCATCGCGGACCCTAGGCCCCGATTCGAAGACGATGTTCACCCCTCTTGCCAGCGCCTTCATCGGGAAGAGGAGGACGTCCCAATTGTCCCGAGCGCTCAGGCGCTCGACCTGTGCGGCACTGATCCAATCCCCATCGTTCTGATCGGGCGGCCTGTTCGCCACGCCGATCACGCGCCCCGCCAGGTCTGGCCTTATCCTCTTGATATGGGCCTTGACCTTCATCACCTGCTCATAGCTGTTCACCACCATGCCGACCTTGCGGCCAGGATCGAAGTCGGTCACCATTTGCATCGCCAATGGGTGTTCGCCGAGGAAGTAGTGCTCGACCATCTTCTTGAGCACTCTGTCTTGCTCGGTGGTCGACGAGCCGCTGAACCGCAGCATCCGGCTTGGGTTCGATGTGTCTGGTATCGGCGCGAACACGTACTTAGACTGCCGCGACCCCACGTCCCGCCCGGTGCGACGCAGGACGATGTCAGGCCCGACGGGGATATGGAAAGTTGGACTCTCCGCCAAGTACGATGTTGCACTCGCAAGCAGGACATTGGGGCCCCTTACACGGCCTTGATGCCTCAACAACCTGCCAAGACGATACAGCAGCACCCTGGGAGCGCCGCGGAACGACACGTATTGTAAGCGAACCTTGGACCGGAGGCCTTCGTCCTCATAGCGGAACCGGACTCCGGAGAGCCGACCGATCAGCGCCTCCGGAACCAGCCGCCCGAGGTCCTCCGAAATACCTTGCTGGAACAGCGGCTCCTTGTGAACGCCCTCGGCCACCATGGCCTGCTGAGCAGGGATTAGCGCAAGAAACTGCATGACGACGGTGGTCACGCCGACGAGAAAACGGAAGAGCTCGACGACCTCGTCACGCCCCAGATGAGCGCCAGGTTCGACGAGCTTGAAGAATTCGCTGCGCACCTGCTCCAAGTACTGATCGCGCTGCGCAGCCAGCGGCTCCGAGATCCAGTCGCGCGTCAGCCCCGCTATGGCCGTTGCGGTCGCCGACACCTCGCCCTTGCTCCTGCCGAGGTCGATGGCGATGCGCTCGGGATCGAAGCCGTATCCGTCGACGTCCTGGTCCTCGTCCGTGCGGCGCATTAGGGCCGCGCGGATGCAGCCGTCCCAGAACGCCCGGATGGCGTTGAAGCGCCTTTCTTCGCTCTCGCGTTGGAGGCCCGACAGGATGGAGATGTCCTCTGGGCTGAAGATGGCCGTGAGGATGTTGTTGCCGGTGACGAAGGTATCCTCGAACCGCGATAGCGGCGTCTCCACTCCGCTTCGGAGCCTCAGGTTCTGAAGGTGCCCGACCAGGCTGTGATTCAAGCTGCGGAAGTCGGACGCTGCTCGACCGTACTGCTGGATGCTGCCTGCCGCTACATCGGTTCGCCCGGTCGACAGCGGAACGAAGAGATCTCGATTGAGCGCGTGCTCGTAACTGGACTCGCTGCCGGTCAGATCGAGCGACGCCACGGCCTTGCGGTCGAGGACGGCTTGCGCTCCGTCCGCCTCATCAACCATGACCAGATCGGAATTCATGGCCACCGCTTCGAAATGTCGAATCCGATCATCGCTGAAGTGCGGGCTGATCCGGGTGTCCATCGACAGTACATGGCCCAACCAGATGTTGTGATCGGTAAGTTCCCTCGGCGCTCTTAGGCGGCCGCAGTGCGCCGACAGTGGACAGAGATGGGCCGTTTCAGTTGGTCGCAGCGAGCCATCCGCCTTGGTCGAGCGCTGAAGCACGGACGTGCACGGGGGCGACAGGTGAGGAAACTCGCGTTCTGGTTGAGCATCCTGTTCGAAGCCGCCCAAGGCGCAGTTCAGTGCCAACAATTCCGCGCCCTCCGCCGTTGCGCCGAACCCTTTGGTCTCGGTTGCGCCAATGCGATCGGCAAGTTTTCGAGCGTGGTCTATGCGGGTCTGCGGCGATTGGCCCATCAGCAAACCGACATCAGCGCCGTAGTTGCGCAGGTCGCCAAGCAGGTTCAACGATGTCTCAATAGATGGCAGCAGGACGACGACGCGGTAGTCCCGTGCGCTCAGCCACATGAGCAACAGCACGATCAACGTGGTTTTGCCAGTGCCAGGGAGACCGATCAGGTGCCGCAGCCCGTCTAGCCGAATGGTGTCCTTCGCGACCAGGCGACCAGTGGCCCTATCGGGTGAGAGCATCTCCACCTTCAGAGCGCCATTCGCCTCGCGCATCCGGGCCGCCCAGTTGCCGGGCGGTCGCCCCGGCCGCCGCCGATCCATCTCGTCGAGTTCCTCGGCGACGAGGATCAGTTCAGATACCGGTACTTCGATGGCACCACGCGGCTCCCTGGTGAAATCGAAACGCGGCGGAGCATCTGGAAGGAAGCTTTCGAGATCAACGGAGATCCTCTCGCTCGATCCTGAGGGACCCACCTCGACTATCATAGATCGAGTCGGATCGGCCGAAGCGAGCGACCATGATCTAAACGCCAAAGGGTTCTTGAGCGCCGCCATCATCGCGACCAGTTCTGGGTCGTCGTCCGGGACTCGCCTGCGAAATGGGAACCGAGGATCTGATGCATCGATCCTGTACGGCGGCTCCCTGTAATCCGGCAGGTGGCGGTGGTCCTCCTCCCAGCTAAGCGCCGAGTAGACCAGCTGACGCAGCTGGATCTCCGATGCAGCCACGACGCCGAGCAGACGAAGGGCCGTGGCCGCTTCCGCGAAGCCCTTAAGCGTTGCGCTGTCCAGCACCGAGCCGAAGCCCGACATCAATGCTGGGGCATCGCGAAGATGCTTCGCCCCAAGGATGGTGTCCATGGCCGCGCACAACCATTGCGCCCCCAGGGCTCCCACAAAGTCCTTCGGCTGCGCCCTCATGCCGAGAATTCCGCGATGACGGAGGCAACCGTCATGAACTCCAAGTCTTCTGCACCTACGTATGATGCTCGGAGATCGTCGATGTAGCGGGGGTTCAGCCGCACCTTGTAGTCTGGGACGACGATGATCTTCCGACCAAAGATAGTGAGACGCCCAACGCCTCTTGACAATCGAGCGCCGAGGACGAGCGGGCTCGCATAGTTTTTCACGTCTAGACCAACCTCCAGCCCGTCGAGCCCGACATCCGCAGCATCGGACATGGGGTAGAGGGAAACGGATCGGCCTTGGCCAGCAAGGTGGTCATGCAACGCCACCTCGTCGAGCCCGGGTCCCACCCAGAAGGCCAGAACGGCACCCGTGGCGAGCCGAAACAACGAAGGATCAGCGATGCCGTAGCCCACGATCGTTTCCCCACGGATGGCGCACCGACGCACTCTGCATCGTCCATTGGGGAACGCGGGATCGCTGGTCGGCCAGAGCAGAGACCCGCAACGTCCGCACAGCCGGGCGGAGCCATTTGCCATCGCAGTCTGAGGAATTGGCCGGTAAAGGGAAGCGATCGCGCGCGCGCCATGCAGGTGACCGTTCGTGATAAACCTGTGCAGGGCGTCCAGACTGCAAACCGGCTGCCGCACCACGAATTCCCTGATGGAGGTGTAAGCCCGATTCCGCTGAGCAGCCGGGTAGCTCTGGACCGCGACCCTCAACTGCTCATGATGGATGTCCTCGATGGCATCGATCTCGCTTCCGCCCAGCCGCGCCAGTTCCCTGCAGTCGGCGGTCGGAACGCCCGAGGCGTCGTCCACCAACTCCACGTCGCTGTACTTGAAGTCTCCGGCGAAGCTGGGGATGCCCCAAAACCCCATCGCCCGCGACGCGGCCCCCATCACCAGGTGGATGCTCGACCCCAAGTCATCGACTCCTTCGGTTAGGCAATGCCGCGACAGACGGGCCAGCGCCCTTCGAGCGATCGGTGGCATCGAAGCCCCTTGGTGAACGATCTCGCCTTCCTGGGCGATGCGGTCGTAGATCTCGCAGAGCCCACGCGCCAACAAGACCGCCGTGACTACAGGTTCGGAGTCCTCGATCAACGCGACGACCCCAAGGTCGATCCGAATAGGCACTCTGCAAGCAGCAACACTTCTCCTCCTTCTGTCAGGCTACCGCGTCATTATTCGCCTGATCCACAAGTCTTTCGAACTTTGACCGGATACTCACAGGAAACAAGGGGCTGTTCTTGATGGTCAATGCAGTTTTCGGTCTACCCCAACTACAAGCCCGGAGCACACACATCCAGGGACAGGAACAACGTGTGGGTTGATACTGCTCGCGGGGCAAGATGGCAGGGCGGACGTGGGCCGCCCTGCGTTAAGGATGTCCCGCGCTCCGCTACCAGCCTTTCACGCGGTCCTCCTCCGGAGGAATAGATCATCGGTGGCTGGACGTCGAATGTTTCGTACCATGCATCGAAGTTACGCACGATCCACGTCCGCTGCACCGCGGGCGCAAGCGGATCCGTCAGCAGGGCATGCTGAAGGACCGGGGCGCAATAGTTCCCGCTCCAGTTCTGGGCAAAACCCAAGAAGAACCGCTGGTTTCCCGACAGGTCGTCCAACACATGCGCGTCCTGTCCTGCAAGCGCAACGCCCGGGACTGGAACGCACCTCGACATCGCATCAATGTAGTTCAGGGCGCATTCTAGCATCGGCCTGTCGAAGTGTGGCCCGATCATCATCGGCCTGATGACGACTTCCGGGTATGACCCCGGGCAAGCGGCCGCCGCTGCGGGGGAGCGGCCGGTAATTAACGCGCTTGCGAAGCCAAGGCTGAATGAAATTCCGGCCGGTTCGAGAATCGCCACTGCTTGATCGCCTGATGCTTGGCGAGAGGCAAAAGATGTCCCATGTTTGATCTCCACGAGACGCAGAATGTTTGCTGAGGGTAGACCTTAGGACCATGCAAGCGCCTGACTATTGGCCAAAGGTGCCAGGCCAATGTCGGCTTTTGTAAGCGCGCTATTCTAGCTACTTGCGCATGTCCGCTTTTGGGAGTGGGTCGCCGGGCGCTGAACGACCAAGATTGGGCGCAAAGCTGCCTTGGTCAAGTGAGGCTCTCAGCAGAGCAGCCTCCAGTGATCCACAACACAGCCCAACTAATTTTAAGCCAACTGTGCACCGTGCGGCATTCATCGCCGCCGCAGCGCGATACCGCCCTGTTGCCGACCTTCACAAGCAGACCTTCCTTGGCCTCGATGTCGGTTCCCCCCTCGCCGCCAACAACATCGCGCATTGGCCGGCATCAATCATCTCCTGTGCGGCGCGGCACAGCCGACAGGTCTTGCCTTGTCCGGAACCGAAAGTGGGGCTTCGATCGACGCCGGCACGCCCCGCACATCCAATGGTCCGATCATATCTCGCCACCTGCAGGGCGTCTCGATTTGAGGGCGAAGAATCCACGGTATGCGCCGCGCCAAGGTCAGCCGCGCAGGATGAGATCGACCGCTTGAAGCAGGGCGTTTGCGGAAAGCGACACGCCTACCCCGTGCCTAAGCCGAGGAGCTGCGCCACAAACGCCTTGCGCTTGGCGGAGATCTCCTCGCGCTCATCGACGAGTTCGGCCAGCATAGTATCGATCTCATCGGTGATTGCTGCCTCCGACCAGCCCGCCACTATGAGGGTCGCCAGAAAACGCCACACTTCAGGAGCGTCCAAGGTCTCGACGATGTGGCTGAACAGACCTTCCGGTGATATTCTTTCCGTCCGCCAGCGAAAGCGCAGCTCTAAGGTATCGAGATCCGCTGGACCTTTGCCATTTCGATGCGCGTTGCCGATTGACTCGACGAACTTTGCGAACGCATCCGTCCCATCGAGATTGTGATGAACCGGAATTCGGTTGGCTGTGCACCATTGCCCGCGGCCTGAAACAGATCTGGCAGCACCTCTTCAACGATCGTGCGCGAAGTCCAAGGCGCCATTCCCCGGCGGATCTTGATTTAGTCGACCCTGCGGACCACAGGTTGGAGCGTCTGGGCATCGCCGCCTCTCGCGCGCTCGACGACGATGCGGACGCTGGCACCGTCGCGGTTGGCTACCACTTATTCGATCATTGCGGTGAGGCCGGCCTTCAACGTTGCAAGCAACTGGTAGAGGACACCGGAAAAGTTCCATTGCCCGCCCGTCAATGCTCCGCCATCGCGCTGGTTCGCCATGCAAACGTCATATCGCGACGCCCTCGAACCCAATCCCTAAGCCGAATTATACCGGCGCGATCCGATTGAAATGGCGACTGACGCGTATGGCTTTTTGAACGCCGTCGAGTACAACTCTCGCTATGGGGATCTCGCTCTATCGACAGTTCCGGAAAACCTTAAAGGGGACGCCGCTGACCGGGCGCTATATGCCCTACAATTGGTCGAACTTGCCCAATCCGATTGGCGTCCAATGGATGGCGTATTCGTGGATGCTCGACGAATTTGGGCGTGAGCTCGCCAATACCATCAATAGATTTACCAACGACGTCCATAGCCTGACAGCTTGGTCAAGGGTGATCCAGTCGCTAACGCAGAAGAAACAATTTGACGCGACCCATGAATTCATCGACACACTCGCCACCAACGCCTTGAACTCTCCCTATGTAGTCAAGGGGCGCTTCGGCTTCGCCGCCGCCCATCTGTGCCATCAGGCGAATATGCTCAAGCGGCCCGCCACCTGGAGCGACGACCTGCCGCTCGACTCCGACATCTATCCCCACGTGGCTGACAAGTATGGCAAGTCTTGGGGATGCTACAAAGGACTTAAGCGCGCGCTTGACGCCATTGGCGCAAGTGCCTTCCGCGGTGGCACCGACGATTTCCGCAATGCCTACAATCATCGTTTCTCGCCGCGGTTTGTGGTTGGAATGACGCAACTCGTAACGCGGATCGTCAACGAGAAGACGGGCCAGGTCCGTTACGGGTTCGGCGGACGTGAGCCGCTCGACCTTGCCAAGATTGTGACCTTGCTGGAGCGAGAACAGATGCTGTTCTACGTCGCGTTCGCTAGCTTCCAAGAACTCGTACGCGAACACGAAGCGGCAATCCGAGAACAAGCCCAATGCTAGTCAGCGAATGTTCCGTGGCGCAGGGGGAGTGCGCCGATCTGAGGGGTGCATTCAATATCTGCGTCTAGAAACTGCCGTCCGGTGCGGGCAACAATTCTGTCTGAAATCAGATCCTGGACAGAGTCGTTCTTCTATTGCCGGCAACAAAGCGCAATGCGGGACAGAAAGATTGGTTGGAATGATGGATTGGCTCCGGAGGGGCCGGCGGTCTCTTGTCGCCGTCGTCAGCGCATTGGATTCATCGGCCATGACGAGTGGTGAATCTAGGCTGGCTGGTTTTCTGTCTTGATTGCTATCACCCCTTTTTCTCCCACAACTGACGGAACGTGCCTTGCTTCGTCAAGCTCCCTTTGGATATAAGCCACACAAGGTCGACCTTGGGAGGAATGTAACGTGCGAAAAGTTGAGACGGCGCTCAAGCTGCTTTCGATGACTTCAGGCAACGGTCCCGACTTTGCCGGACATTGGAAAAACGAGCTTGGTTCGAAGATGTTTCTTGCCGTTGTGGGGAACAAAGTGTCCGGTTCATATACGACCGCGAAAAGCGGGAGCGGGAAGTCCTTGACCGGAGACGTGGCCGGATTTGTAAATGGCGATCTAATCTCGTTTGTCGTCGCCTGGCCGGTAGCAGCGATAACTGCTTGGGTAGGGCAACTGACTACCGCTGCAGATGGTTCAGACGTTCTCGACACTCTTTGGCAGATGACGCAAAACGTTGCCGATGCCGAGGAACCCGACGATATGTGGGCTTCAGTCAACGCAGGTGCGGATCAATTCGTTCGGGAATAGCCGCTGGCAGATTCGGCTGTTGCTCTCGCTCGAAGGTTCGGCGATGGTGGACCTGTGATCTGACGAAGGCTAGAATAGCCGGTCTTACCTGTCCCGGATGTATAAGTTCGTCAGACCATTTGGCGCACCGATTTTGACCGCAGCTTGCCAATTGCGAGGATTTCCGCAACTTGGCAACAAGGATGGCGTCTGGCTGACCTTGTTCCTCGACCACCTGGCCCGATCCGGATCTAGCCGCCGACAGCGGTGCCCTGGGCGCGCCTGGGTATCAGGACGGTGATCTCAGCGGAGAATCGTATGACGAGGCTGCTGCATCAGACGACCGAGGGGCTGAGCGAAGTGGCCGTGCCTGACTTCACCTTGGCGCAAGTGCGTGAACATCTCCGCCGGTCCCGGCCGCGATCCTAAGTTCCTCCCTGACGACGTGCTGCTGTCGCTTACACGTCCCACATTGGCGGCGATCTATTGCCGAATTCCCGGAAGCGAGCGCTGGGCCGGCTGTCGGCGAATATGAGCTGGTCGATCGGTATTGGCGAAGGGCGACGATAGAGAAACGCACCCAGGCGTTCCATGCCAGCGACGGATATGCTTTGCTCCGTCTCGCTGGCACGCTACTTGATGGGAGTGCGATCTATCCGTGGACGGCCAGCGTTGCTGCCAGACTGGCCGTTGCAGACGCGACTCGCGATCGGCTCATCACCGCCGGCGTGCTGCGTCCCGCGCAGAGTCGGCCGCCTACCTGTTGTTGGAGCTCATGCCGAAAGGGCAGCGGACGTCCTGCTGGGCGACCACGCCGCAGCGCCGGTTCCCGTTCGCCATCAAATTAGGCGCTTGCTGTGCCGTGCCGCACCACGGCGACGCTTGGTCGAGACGATCACTCGCATGAGCGAGTGCACAGATAGTTCGGACCGTCTGATGGTCGCCGAACTTGCGGGATGGATGCCGATCGAGGAGTCTGTGGAGTTTCTCGAAGGCTTGGTCGACGGCGAGTCAGAAGCGGTTGAAAAGGCGGCTCTGGTCGCGTTGCGACAGCAACAGGCCGACGCCGAGACCGCAGAGCTCATCGCCGCTTTGCCGGACCAGCCGCAACCGCGGCAGTGGGCTTGGCTACATGCCCTAATTCGGCGTGGCGACCCCGCTCACCTCGCAGACCCCAAGGATCCGCGTTCGATCCATGCTTTGCTTGACCATCTTGGGCAATATTTCCGGGAGGAAGCGAATTCGCTGCTCAAGAAATGATCGAAGGAACTGGCGGACGCGGCCGAAAGGCTCGAGAAAAACTCCCCACCGGTAGATCGCACGCATGCACGGCCCCGATACATACCAGGCGAGGTGGGGACTGGCGAAGGACTATCCCGTGGTCGCCCTGAACTATTCGGCCGCCTGATAAGCGCTGGCAAAATCGTTAGGTTTGGGAAGGAAGGCTGCTCCGGCCAAGAAAACCTACCTCAACGCGTAAAGCGAAAGCCTGATCTCAATTTTGCGAAGCGCTCGCCGGGACCGGCCGCAACGCGGTCAGGATCAAGAACCTAGCGTGCGACCAAACGACACCAAGCGCTACCCGTTGTCCAGCGTGGAAGATGATTGCCTTCGTGGTTTCTCCGAGGCGCCAGCGCCCAGTAAACCTTCCTTTCTGGCCTTGGCAAATGCCCGGTCACCTTCCAGAAATCCGACCAGCATAAAGGGGATCAGTTCAGCCACGGTTTCGGACTCGCCATAGGTCTGACGGTAAAGTGCGGCATAGTCATTAAGTGCTTGGCTCAAGTCGGCGCCAACGGTGATGGTGATCTTCGAAGGTGTCCGGTCCGGAAGTTTTCCGAGTTTCAAATTAGCCATCAAGTCCTCCTGTTCACCCCGTATATGGCCGCAACACGAGGTCCTTGTGCACGACGACGCGCAACGGCCAACCAGGGCGGACGGTGATCGTGGGTTGGACGTTCAGGTTCTTTTCCGTGATCCGTTGGCCGGCTTGACTGACGTTCTGCTGGGCGGATTCACGAATTGCCTTGACCAAGTCGCTTTCATTTTCCCCAAAGCTCAACTCGGTACCAACCCCCAGCAATGTGGCCACCGCGACTCCCTTGATCAGCTGCCAAGTATGGAAATCCACCTTGTCCTCAAGCCCGGCATAGCCGGCCGCGTCGGTCACGGGCAGATTGTCGATTTCGGTAGAGGAGCCGTCCGGCATAACGATGCGTTGCCACACCAACAGAGCGCGCCTTTGCCCAAAGGCAACAACGCTATCGTAGGTGCCGATCAGCCGTGAGCCCTGCGGGATGAGCAGGATGCTGCCGGTGACGCTGTCGTGCACATTCTCGGTGATCTGGGCGACGACAAGGCCGGGCAGATCGGAATTGATGCCGGTGATCAGGCTTGCAGCGATCACGCTACCGGCCATGATCTGATAGGGCGAAGCCGGCGTCTGCAGTGCATGCGGGTTGTAGATCCCGCCGGTGTTCCGTTGGTCGATGAAATCGAGCTTGCGCTGTTGATTGTTCTGGTCGCCCTCGGCCGGCGCGACGGAAGCTCGCTGGCCTTCGGCATCTGGCTGCGGAGACGCCGTCTCGAAAGGCGAACGTCCGCCCTGCCCATTGCCAAAAGCTTCCGCCTGCTGGGGCCGGTTTTCGATGCGGAAGAGGACTTGCGACTCGCGCGCCTCAATCGCTTGTTGTGCAAGCCGCTGCGCCTCGGCGGAAACGTCTTGCCCAGGTGCGATGCCAAGCTGGCGCTGGTGCTCGAGAATAGGACGGCCGAGATCCCCGGGCAGCGGCGGTCCAAGCACCGGAGCCTTCGGCTTGCTCCCGGAATAGTCCTTGGGCAGCGATTCAAGTCCCTCGGCGGTCGGCTTGCGGTCCGTGCTGTAGAGCTCTTCGGCCTGCTGTTTCAGGCGCAATGCGGGTCCCCGCAGCGCCATCATCGTGACGCCAAAAACAGCGCCGGAACCAACAGCAGCGATCGCGACGATTATGCCGCGCCTGAACCGCACCGCTCGGCGGGGCGAGGCTCGCAGCTGCAGCTGTTCGGGATTGAGCTTCGGCGGAGCATTCGGATGGGAAGTATCGGTCATGAGCCTCCCCTCACCTGCCAAAACGCGAAAACAGCGAAACCCGCCGCGGCGGTTTCCGACCGTCGGTTCTCGTAATGCGCACCACCTGCTGCTGTTTGGTGCCCAGCCTTAGCTCGGCCGCAGCAAAGAGGCGATCGACGATGTAGTAGTTGCCGCGCATGCGATAGTTGACGAGCTGGTTGTCCCCGTCGGCTCCGACGATGAAGAGCGGCGGCGCCTCACCTTGGTCTATACGGCGCGGGAATTCGATATAGACCCTGCTGCCATCATCAAAGGCGCGCGTCGGTCTCCATGGTGGCGTGTCGCCGGCGATCGAATAGCGGAAGCGGATGTTTTCGAGTGCTACGTTCGAGGCCGCGGGCATTTCAGCCTCGGCCTGGGCGTTGCGCCGCCGAAGCGCCACGAGTTGGTCTTCGCTGTAAATCCAGGAGAGCGCCGCCATGGCAGTTTTCTCAGTGCTTTGAAGCTGCAGGTGATAGGATCGCCTGTCCGTCGTGATGACCAGATTGGTGGCAAGCCCGGGCGCGAATGGCTTCACCAGCACATGAGTGCGCTGGTCATCGCCTGAGCCACTAACGGTGTCGCCGATCACCCAACGGACCGTATCGCCGGCTGAGACCGAGGTCAGCTTCTCGCCCCGCTGCAATGAGATATCGGTGACGCGCTCCGGCGCGGCGTAGAGCTGGTAGAGCGCGCCGTCGGCAAAGGGGTAAACCTGCACCGCATTGACATAGCCAAACTTGGCGGGTTGTTGCGTCGCCGCCTTGTTGGCATCGGCGACCTGTTCTTCCGGCGAGCGCTTATCTGGGCCGGGCTTGCCGGGTGCGGGCATCAACTGACCAGGCAACGGTAACGGTTTCGGCACTTCCACGACCTTGATCGGCTTCTCCGGCGCCTTCTCGATCGCGGCTGGTTCGAAGTCCTCGTGGTCATAGGAAATCTGAGGCGGCGGCACTGGCTTCGAGGCACAGGCCGAAAGAACCGCAGCAGACGCCGACAGGATCAAGGCAGCACGAAGCAATGGGGCTCTATTTGTCATTGGCGGGCTCCTTAGGGGAAAAGGGGGTTGGCGCGGCGCTGTCGAGCTCGCGCGACCAGTCGATGGCGTTGATGAAGACGCCGAGAGGGTTCTTGCGCAGCTGGTCAGTGTTCGTCGGCGAGCGGATCACTATGGTGAGGATACCTGTCCAGCGCGTCGTGCTCGAAAGGCTACCACGCTCAAAAATCTGCTCGGTCCATTTGACCTGGAATGAACTGTCGGAAGCCCTGACGACGCTGGTCACCTGCACCGACACGCTGCGCGTGCCGATCTGACTGAACGGGTCGTTCGCCTTGGCATGCTCGTTGAGGAAAAGCGCCGCGCGGTCGGTGGCGAAATCATAGGCCGACAGCCAGTTCTGCCGCACCAGCACCGGATCGGTGGAGATGGAGCGGACATTCTGGATGAAGCGGCCGAGATGCCAGGCGATCTGGGCATCGTCAGGCTGGTAGTCCTGAATTGCCGGCGCGACGGCGCGCGCCTCACCAAAACGGTCGACCTCAACGACGTAAGGCACAAAGCGGCCCTGCGCCGACTGCCATAGAAGCCCGCCGGAAAGCCCCGCGGCCAAGGCCAGGCAGCCAAAGGCCATAAGGCGCCAGTTCCTCGCCTGCACGCGCGCTGTGCCGATGCGTTCGTCCCAGAGCTGACCGGCCTTTTGATAAGGTGTTTCAGGCTCGGACGTCTTTCCGTAACGCTGAACGGGTCGCTTGAAGAGCATCTAATCTTCCTTGTCGTTGAGAGAGGGGTTGGCGCCGCTTCCGCCCCGATCGCCATCGCGCACCACCTGCGTGGCAGCATGGCGATGGGCGCGCGCGGCCTGTTCGGAGCGCAGACGCCTTGCCCATGGAGGCGCCGGGGTTGGATCCGCAGCGGGCGAACTTCCGCTCATCGAGCTGAACGGCGTGCCACCGGTCGCTGTCCAGCCGGCATCGCGGCCGGCGTCGGCGCTGCGTCGGAAAGGCTCTGAAGCAGATCGCATTCCCTGCATCGCGGCGCCGCCAGCGGCACTCGCAACCCCCTGCAGCCCAGCAGCTACCCCGGACAGCCCGGACTCGGGCGATGTCGCGCGCCCCGTTTGCCAGGCGACGGTGGCAGCGGACCCCATGGCGGCGC
The DNA here is from genome assembly GCF_030323125.1 of Mesorhizobium sp. C089B. Lineage (NCBI taxonomy): Bacteria > Pseudomonadati > Pseudomonadota > Alphaproteobacteria > Hyphomicrobiales > Phyllobacteriaceae > Mesorhizobium > Mesorhizobium sp. C089B. The sequence continues at coordinate 5,942,034 of NZ_CP100469.1, read as the reverse complement.
CGGCACGGACTGCGGCGAGGCCGCCGCCTGTTGCCATGCGCGCGCCGGCAAACGCAGCGCCTCCGGCAACGAGCGTTGATCCAGCTGCGGCCGCCGTTGTTCCAAGTGCCGCGCCGGCGCCAAGCTGCGGCGCGCCGGAAACGAGACCCGAGGCAATCCCGGGGCCGAAAATGCCGAGCCCAAGCAGCGCCAGCGCACCCAGCACCTGAGACATGGCCGCCGCCAGGTCCGGCTCCTGGCCCTGCAGGGCGGAAGCGAACTCGCCAAAGAGCGTGGAGCCGATGCCGACGATGACGGCAAGCACCATCACCTTGATGCCCGACGAAATCACATTGCCGAGCACGCGCTCGGCCAGAAACGCCGAACGGTTCCAGAGCGCGAAGGGCACCAGGACGAAGCCGGCCAGCGTGGTGAGCTTGAACTCGAGGATGGTGATGAAGAGCTGGATGGAAAGAATGAAGAAGGCGATGAGGACCAGGAACCAGGCCAGAAGCAGCACGAAGATGGTGAGCGCGTTACCGAAGATCTCGGGGAAGCCTACTAGCTGGCTCGCTTGATTGAGGAGCGGCCAGGCGCCCTCGAAGCCGGCCGCGGCAATGCGGCCTGGCCGCAGGAGACTGTCGGCGGACAGGTTGCCGGCCGATGCGTTGATGCCGAGACCGGCAAAGGAGCGGTAAATTATGTCGGCGAGGTTCTTGAAATTGTTCAGGACGAAGGCGAAGGCGCCGACATAGAGCACTTTGCGAACAAGCCGGCCGAGAATGTTGGGCTCGCCGCCGAACGCCCAGACCAAGCCCGCGAGCGTGATGTCAATGCCGATCAGAATGGTGGTGAGAAAGGCGACGTCGCCCGAAAGCAGACCGAACCCACTGTCAATGTAGCGGGTAAAGGTCTCCATGAAGCGATCGATGACTCCGAGGTCGTTCATGTCGCCGCCTTCCTCGTTGTCTTGAAGAACTGCCGCTCAGTTGCCGGGATAAGCCGTGCCGGTGCCCAGGAAACGCTTCGTCGTCTCGCGAGCGGCTTCCTCAGACTGCGCCTTGCGCGCCGCATCCTCGGCCTCGGCCCGGAACTGGGTCGCAAGCAGCGTCTGGATCTGCATCTGCTGCTTGGTCGAAAGCGCGATCAGCTGATTGGTAGCCTGGCTTGCCTCGAGGGCACCTGCCGCGCCCTGACTGCGATTGACGAGATCGGTAAGCAGGTCGCCATCGGCCTGCACGTTCTCGACGATCTGCGACTGCGCGCTCATGGTCTGGCGGAACGCCTGCATGGCGCTCTGCCAGCGCTCGCGCGCGGCGCTCGCCACATCGCTGACCTTGATGGTGGCGTCGTAGCTTTCCGGATATTGCTGGCGCCACTGGTCCTGCAGCTTGCCGAGATCGAAGCTCAGGCCGCTCGCCTGGGTCATCAGACCGTCAATCCGTTGGAGCGAGCCGGTAAGCTGGCCCACGGAAGAGAAATCCAGGCGCTGAAGGTTGCGCGCCATGTTCTGCAGCATGGTCGCCTGGTTCTGAAGCGACTGGATTTGGTTGTTGATCTGCTCCAATGCGCGTGCTGCCGACAGCACATTCTGCGTATAGTTGGACGGGTCAAACACGATGAGCGCATAGGCCGGCTGGACGTAGTCAGCCATCGGTTTGGCAATCAGGGAAACGGTGACCAGGCTAGTAAAAAGGCGGCGTCCGATCATGACGATTGCTCCTTGTTAGGTTGAGGAAATTGCTGGAGAAGCTCGGCAGCCCAATCCAGGCCGCGCGCACTGAAGAAACGGGCGGCAAAGCTGCCCTGCCCTTCTTCGGAAAGAATATTGTCGATCAGGGTCTGCGCGGCCGGGTCGGAGGCGCCGCAAAGCGCAAGAGCGATCGGGCCTAGCCCGAGCTCGAAGAGGCGATTGCCGCGGCGCGACTGCAGATAGTAGTGGCGCTTCGGCGTGGCGCGGGCGACCAATTCGATCTGTCGCTCATTAAGACCGAAGCGCTCATAGGCTGCCCGTGCCTGCGGCTCCACCGCACGATCATTGGGGAGAAAAATGCGCTGCGGGCAGCTCTCGATGATTGCGGGTGCGATAGAAGAGCCGGCGATGTCGGCAAGCGACTGCGTCGCGAAGATGACGGAGACGTTTTTCTTACGCAGCACCTTAAGCCATTCGCGGATGCGGGCGGCAAAGAGCGGGTTGTCGAGATAGACCCAGGCCTCGTCGAGCATGAGCAGCGTCGGCCGCCCGTCAAACCGGTCCTCAAGACGATGGAACAGATAGGTGAGCACAGGCAGCACAGCGCCTTGGCTGTGCATCAGCTCCTGGGTTTCGAAACACTGCACATCCGAGATGGCCAGCCGGTCGTCATCGGCATCGAGCAGTCGGCCGAATGGTCCGTCGAGCGTGTAGGGCATCAATGCCGATTTGAGCGCATTGGACTGAAGCAGGACCGACAGGCCAGTCAGCGTGCGTTCCTGCGCCGGCGCGGTGGCGAGGCTGGTGAGCGCCGACCAGATTGCCTCCTTCACCTCCGGGGTGACGGTGACATTCTCGTGGGCAATGAGGCCGGCGATCCATTCGGCCGCCCAGCTCTGTGTGGCCGGGTCGTCGATGTGGCGCAGCGGCTGGAAAGCAAGCGCACCATTCGCACCCAACGCATGGTGGTCGCCGCCCATGGCAAGCGCGGCGGCGCGGGCCGAATTGCCTTTGTCGAAGACATAGATTTGCGCGCCAGCGTAGCGCCGGAACTGCAAAGCGATCAGGGCAAGCAGAACCGACTTGCCGGCACCGGTCGGCCCGACAATCAGCATGTGGCCGACATCGCCGATATGGGTCGAAAGCCGAAACGGCGTCGAGCCGCTGGTTTCGGCGAAAAGAAGCGGCGGAGCGTGATCGCCGGTGACCTCGGCAAGGTGCTCGTTCTCCGCTGGACCTGCCCACACGGACGACAGCGGCACGAGATGGGCAAGGTTAAGCGTGTGAACGAGCGGCTGGCGAACGTTGGCGTAGACATGACCCGGCAATGAACCAAGCCACGCTTCGACGGCATTGATGCTTTCGCGAATGGTGGTGAAGCCGAGCCCGTTGACGATCCGCTCGACGGCGCGAAGCTTTTCCGCGGCGGCTTTACGGTTCTGATCCCACACCGTCACCGTTGTGGTGAGATAGCCGAAGCCGACATGATCGCCGCCCAATGCCTGCAGTGCTGCATCGGCATCGAGCGCCTTGTTGTCGGCGTCGCTGTCGACGAGAGGCACCGGTTCGTTGGTCACCACCTCGCGCAGAATAGCCGCGATCGATTTGCGCTTGGCAAACCACTGCCGGCGGAGCCGAGTCAGCGTCTTCGTGGCTTCCGCCTTGTCGAGTGGAATGAAGCGCGTCACCCAGCGATAGGCGAAATCCTGGTTATTGAGCGCATCAAGGATTCCTGGCCGGGTGACGTTCGGAAAGCCGAGAACTGTGAGCGTGCGCAGATGCTGCTCGCCCAGCATCGGCTCTAGGCCGCCGGTCAGCGGCGCGTCAACCAGGACGCCGTCGAGATACATTGGCGTTTCCGGCACGGCGACCGGATGACGGCGTGTCGAGATCGTGCCGTGCAGGTAAGTCAGGGTCTCGGCATCGTCGAGCGCGCGCACCTCGGGCACGAAGCCCGAAAGAAGATCGAGAACGCGGTCAGTCTCGTCTCGGAACCGGGCAAGCTCCTGGCGCCAGTCTCTTTCCCCTCCCAAGTCATGCGAGTCGACGAGAGCACTTTCCGCGCGCGCTTGGCCATCGGGCCCGGGCATGAAGACCAAGGTCAGATGATAGATGCTCTCGAAATGCGCGACCTTGCCCTCGAAGGCCGCGCGCCGTTCCTCATCGATCAGCCATGAGGCAGCATCGGGAAGGGCCGAGCTCGCATAGCCCAGCGCTTCGATGCGCTCGGCCTCGAAGAATAATGCCCAGCCAGAGCCGAGCCTTCTCAGCGCATTGTTTGCCCGCGCGCATATGCCGATGAGTTCGGCCTCCGTCGCGCTTTCAAGGTCGGGGCCACGAAACCGCAATGTCCGTTGGAAGCTGCCATCCTTGTTGAGCACGATGCCGGGCGCGACGAGTGCTGCCCAGGGCAGATGGTCGGCAAGCCGGTCGGCTTTGCCGCGGTATTCGGAAAGCTTCAGCATGCAAGCCAGCCCTTTTGACGAAGATGACGGACAAGCACGCTGGCAAAATCCGGATCACGCCGTGCGGCAAAGACCGCGAGCGTGTGGCCGGCGATCCAGAGGATCAGACCGGCAATCCACTGCTGCAGGCCTAGGCCGATGGCGGCGGCCACCGTGCCATTGAGGATCGCCACCGCCCGCGGCGCGCCGCCGAGCAGGATCGGCTCGGTGAGCGCCCGATGGACCAGAACCTCGAAGCCTTCGATATGCTGCTCTCCGGTGCTCATCAGACGACTGCCCCGCCGCCAAAGGAGAAGAAGGAAAGAAAGAAGCTCGAGGCCGCGAAGGCGATCGACAGGCCGAAGACGATCTGGATCAGCCGGCGGAAACCGCCCGCCGTGTCGCCGAACGCAAGGGTAAGGCCAGTGGTTATGATGATGATCACGGCAACGATCTTGGCCACCGGCCCCTGCACCGATTCCAGGATCTGCTGAAGCGGCTGTTCCCACGGCATGCCGGAGCCGGCAGCGTGAGCCTGGGCCGTGAGAAGAAGCGCGACGGCGGCGGACGAAAGAAAGCAAATTTTCTTGCGCATGAGATGACCTTTCAAAGCTGCTGGAGTTGCGGAAGAGTGAGCTGGCCAACGGCGTAGTCGCCACTGCCGTCGAGACCCGTGACCTCGGCGATCGCGTCAACGCGGCGCGCGGGTCCTCTTCCGGCAATAAAGATGACCAAGTCGACGGCATCGGCGATCAGCCGGCGGGGAACGGTGACAACGGCTTCCTGAGCGAGCTGCTCAATACGATAGAGTGCGGAGCGTGCCGAATTGGCGTGAACGGTGGCAATGCCGCCGGGATGTCCGGTGTTCCATGCCTTCAGCAAATCGAGCGCTTCCGCGCCTCTGACTTCGCCGACGATGATGCGGTCGGGCCTCAGCCGTAAGGTCGAGCGTACGAGATCGGCGAGTGTGATGGAGCCCCGCCTCGTCCTCATGGCAACGCAGTCCTTGGCCGCGCATTGCAGCTCGCGGGTGTCCTCAATCAGGATCACCCGCTCATCGCATTCGGCGACTTCTGCCAGTAGAGCATTGGTAAGTGTCGTTTTGCCCGACGATGTGCCGCCGGCGACCAGGATGTTGCGCCGCTCGCGCACTGCCTTCCTCAGGGCATCAGCCTGCAGCGGGAGCATGACGCGATCGGCGACGTAGTTGGCCAGCGTGTAGAGTTTTGCCGCCGGTTTGCGGATGGCGAAGCATGGCGCCAGCACGACCGGCGGTAGCAGACCCTCGAAACGCTCGCCTGAGGGTAGTTCGGCACTGACGATTGGGTTGTCCGCATGCGCCTCGGCGCGCACGTGAGAGGCAACGAGGCGGACGATGCGTTCGGCCTCGGAAGGATGCATATGCACGCCGGTATCGACCCGGCCTTCTCCCAACCGGTCGAGCCGCAGCGCGCCGTCGGGGTTGACCATCACCTCGATGACGGTCGGATCGGCAAGGGCCTCGGTGATCGCGTGGCCCATGGCTGTGCGCAGCATGGCGCGGCGGCGGTGGTCGGCTGCGGGATGAGAGCTCATCCTTCGCCTCCATTGCCATTGCCGTTGCCAAGCGAGCGCTTCCCGGAGGCGATCTGGCGACCGACCTGCTCGACGAATTTGTCAAAGCGCTCTTGGGCAATCGCCTGTGTCGCCCGATCCGGGACCGGCGTGTGGGAATGAAGCGTAATCGAAAAGCGTATGAAGAGTGCGAGGCTCTCCAGGATCACCTCGACATCGGTTCGGATATGGTCGAGGTCGCGAGAAAGACGGTCGAGACGCCTGCCATAACGATTGTCGAGTTCGTTCTCGCCACGCCGCTCGATGAAGGCCTCGACTGCTTTCGCAACGATCGCCGATTTTGTGGTCGACGGGTTGCGGCTCAGCGTTTCCAGCTTCTCGCTTAACGCGGGTTCGAGCAGAAACTGGTGGCGAATGCGATGGGGCTTCATGGGGCTCGTTCCGACTGGCCGGCGCTGATGCGCCGGCGGCGGCAACGAACATCGCCGATATCTGAAAAATCGCTTATGGGCGTTATCTACGCTGAGATACGCCTGAGCTGCGAAAGCGCTTAGAAGCCGGGGATGATGTCCTTGTCGTCGCCCCTTCCCTCGTTGATACCGTAGGCGCTGGCTGCGGTGGAAACCCGGTCCATGACGCGCTTGTCTGCGAGTGCCTCGGCGTCATCGTCGGCCAGATTGAAGAGGTCGTCTTGATCAGGCTCCTGAGAGACGACGACGTGGTCTTCAGGCAGGCCGGGATGACGCTGCTGTTGCACGCCGCCGTCTTCTTCGATTGCCGCGCCGGCGTTTTCGTCATCTGCAGCGAGACGGCGGTCAACACTGCGGACTAGTCCGCTCCAATCGTCGGGGCGCGACGCAGGACAGTCCGCGTACAGACCGTCGCGCAACACCGGCGCCGGCAGCACCCGTTCGGTGAAATTCTGGTCCTCGTAGTAGCGGAGCTTGTTCGCACGGATCGGCGGCAATCCTGATATCAGCACCAGCTCGTCCGAAGGCGGCAATTGCATCACCTCGCCTGGTGTCAACAGCGGTCGCGCAGTTTCCTGGCGGCTCACCATGACGTGCGAAAGCCAGGGTGCCAGCCGATGGCCGGCATAGTTGCGCATGGATCTGAGTTCCGTCGCTGTACCGAGCGCGTCCGAGATGCGTTTGGCCGTGCGCTCGTCATTGGAAGAAAAGGCAATCCGCACATGGCAATTGTCGAGAATGGCGTTGTTCTCGCCATAGGCCTTGGAGATCTGGTTCAAGGATTGAGCGATCAGATAGGCGCGGATGCCGTAGCCTGCCATGAAGGCAAGCGCGGTCTCGAAGAAATCGAGGCGTCCGAGCGCCGGGAATTCGTCGAGCATCATGAGGAGTTGATGCCTGCGGCTCTTCTTCGGGTCACCCTCCAGGCGCTCAGTCAGCCTGCGGCCGATTTGATTGAGCACCAGTCTCACCAGCGGCTTGGTGCGCGAGATGTCCGACGGCGGCACGACCAGATAGAGCGACATCGGCCGCTCGGCATCCATCAGGTCCGCAATGCGCCAGTCGCAGGCCGATGTTGCCGCGGCCACGGTCGGATCACGATAGAGACCGAGAAACGACATGGCGGTCGAGAGAACGCCTGAGCGCTCGTTCTCTGATTTGTTAAGCACCTCGCGAGCCGCCGAGGCCACGACGGGATGGACCCGAGGTTTGTCCGCCGTGCCGAGGTGGTTGGTGGTCATCATCCGCAGCAGTGTCGTGGCAAACGAGCGTTGCGGATCCGACAGGAAAGTGGCGACGCGCGCGAGCGTCTTTTCTTCTTCGGCGTAGAGCACGTGCAAGATGGCCCCGACCAAGAGTGAATGACTAGTCTTCTCCCAATGATTCCGCCGCTCCAGCGCGCCTTCCGGATCGACGAGAATGTCGGCGATGTTCTGAACGTCGCGGACCTCATCTGAGCCCCTGCGCACTTCCAGCAGCGGGTTGTACCGCGCCGACCTTGGATCAGTCGGGTTGAACAAAAGGGAGTACGAGAACATCGACCGCCAGCCGGAGGTCAGCTGCCAGTTCTCGCCCTTGATGTCGTGAATGACGGCCGAGCCGGTCCAGGAAAGAAGAGTTGGAACGACCAATCCGACGCCCTTGCCCGAACGTGTCGGCGCAAAGGCCATGACGTGTTCCGGCCCGTCATGGCGCAGATAGTGATCCTTCAGCTTGCCAAGGAAAACACCGGCTGGTCGAAACAGCCCTGCCTTCTCGATCTCGCAAGACACGGCCCATCGCGACGAGCCATAAGTGGTGACTAGGCCGCGCTGCCGCGCACGCCAGAGGGAGCCAGCGATGGCGGCCGCGCAGCCCATGAAGCCTGTGGTGGCCGCAAGCATCCCGGCCGTGTCGAAGACCTCGGGCGCGTATGCGTCGAAATGGAACCACCACTCGAACAGTTGCCACGGCTTGTAGATCGGCCATCCGGCTGCGACAAACCATGGGGGTCCGAGTTGCGGCTGATAATCTAAAGTTTGGGCGCACCATTGAGTCGCTGTCCATACGCCGAGAATGACGATGGCGAACACAACGACTATCTGACCGACAAGGAGCTTCGTCGGTGTCATGGGCGCAGCCTCCGAGTTTTGTTAAACGGAAGCAGGATGGCGTGACGTTTCAGAATATTGAAGATACCCAATATACGCGCCCGTGCGATGCAGTGAACGTTGCAGGCTTAGAAGATTGGGGGCGCCAAGAAATGTCATCGCGAAGGCACGAGCGAATGACTTGTATGGGGCCGTGTAGGGACGGCTCTCCGTTGGCAAGGGATTCTTTGAGCGTTGCCGTTGCTGGTTGGTGCGGCCATGTATCCGACCTGTAGGTGCGGCCTATCATGTGCCGCTGGCCATAATGCCATTCGCGCGTCTCAGGTCCCGATCGTAAGCTCGCACTCAAGGTGCACGGCCCCAGTGGGTTTTCCTGATCCGGCGGTATCAACCGGCTTTGTGCATTAGCTCCTGTCCGCCCTTTCCAACCTCGTCAGCGATCGCTCGCCTTATCTTGTTCTATGCGATGACCGGCTCCCTGTAGCGCTCGCCGTTCGTCATCAGTGCCCAGACCATCCGGGCGGTCTTGTTGGCCAACGCAACCGCCGCAACCTTGGCTGTTCGCCGCGCCATCAACTGCACGAGCCATGGCCTCCTGGTACCGTTGCGCTCGGCATAGCGGATGACCGCCATCGCACCCACCACGAGCAACTGCCGCAAGTAGCGATTGCCGGCCTTGGAGATACTGCCGAGCCTCTCCTTCCCCCCGCTCGAGTGCTGCTTCGGCACGAGTCCGATCAATGCCGATAGACAGCGCCCCGACTTGAACGCATGCGCATCGGCGACCGTAGCCACGAATGCACTTGCCAGCAGCGGGCCGACGCCTGGGATTTCCATCAACCTGCGACCAAGCTCGGTCTCACGCGCATTCGCCCGAACCCTACGATCGTTTTCGAGGATCTGTTTCTTCACGACCCTGAGCTGCGCCTCAAGCGAGGCATAGCCGCGCGTCAGCTGGTATCCTGGTCTCGTTCTCGTCGTTGACGACCACGAGCAGTTGCTCAATCCCATTCCGCCCGATCGGCGCTACGATCCCGAACTCGGATAGGTGTGCCCGCAACGCGTTCGATATCTGCGTGCGCTGGCGGTTGAGCATCAACCGGACCCGGTGCAGCCATCATCACACTTTGCTGCTCGGGTGATTTCGCAGGCACGAAGCGCATGGTCGGCCGAGTGACCGCCTCGCAGATCGCCTCTGCATCTGGGGCATCATTCTTCTGCCGCTTCAGATAAGGCTTCACATATTGTGCCGGCAGTAACCTCACATCGTGACCACGTGCGATTAGCTCGCGAGCCCAATAATGCGACGAGCTGCAGGCTTCGATACCGACCAGGCAACGTGGCAGGCTCTCGAAGAATGCCATCACGCGCCCACGCGTCAGCTTCCTGCGAGCGACAACCTCACTCGCCGCATCCACCCGTGGATTTGAAACACTGACTTCGCAATATCCAGACCAATCGTCGTAACGTTGCCTATCATAGATCTCCTCCAGCTTCTGGCCCAACGATCATACCGCAGGGCGGGAGGAGAGCCGTCCACCGCATCATCTGCCGACTGTCCGGTTCTGGCCGAGAAACTCAGAAAGCCGCCGTTCGGCACCCGACCCCAAGTCAGCCCTTCGGTTTGATCATGTCGTCGCCCGAAACTTGCCGTTCGTTCGATTCCAATAGTGGACTGAGTTAGGAGCACTTCGAGACCGATCTCGGCCGAGAATCGTATCGGCTGTTGGGAGTATATTTCGACTCTTGCAGCGGCCCAAAGCAATACCCATCCCCCAATTCAATGCAGAAGTATGAGGTCAATCAAGCAATCTCTAAGGCCAAGCGGAAACTGAGTTGAGGGTGTCAACTATCTCTGCAAAATGATCGGCCGAATCCCTAGCCTTCGCAAGATGAGCACCGCGAACGCCATCGCTAGAATTACAGTAGAAGATCGGCTTCTTGGCGTCCATAGAATATGGAACAAGGCTGTGAAGATTTGGGATCAAACCCAGTTTATAATCATCATCGTGCCAAACCTGTACTTGATTCAGAGGAGTAAGCTTTTCGATAATGTTTGCGCGAATCGCAGGCTCGAGTTCGTTCCCGTAAATTTGCCAACCTTCCGTCATCCCAACAGCATTTGAACGTACGTTATGCTGTTGAACGACGTAGCCAAGGTAGCTCGGTCTCCCATTGGGGATAGAGAGAGTGGGGTCCTTCCATGCGGTATTAGTTTGATCCCACTCTTTCCGCCATCCGACCAGCTTGTTGCCGAGGTTTTCCGTTCCTTGAATGGAAAACAGGTCGGGAGCCAGAGGCGTGATGAAGTAATCCGCCGAGGCTAGAACAGCTCGGTTCAGCGCGCCCAGGTTGGGACCGAGATCCAACAGCACCAAGTCTGCGCGGACTTTCTCGCTAGCCCATTGAATGTAGCGATGGATTGCAGATTGAGCTCGCACCGCAGGCTCGTTGCCACCTCGTGCAGCACTCCAGGTGTCGCCCAATGTGTCTTCAAAATCGCTGAGTCGAAGATCCCCCGGCACGAGATACAGCTTGCCCTGAGCGTGTGGAACCGGACTAGGCTGTCTCTGGCGAATGTCGCCGATGCCTCGTGCGACACGCTCAATGGCTCGGTAGATACTGTTTCCCTCCGTGCCCCACGATTGTCGAATAGCAGTGTCGCTCAAGCAATATGCACTCAGGTTACATTGACTGTCGCAATCGACCATCAGGACGGTGAGCCCGCGCGCGGCGAGAAGATGCCCAACATGATACATGTAGGTCGTTTTTCCGACACCGCCTTTGTTATTGAAAATCGCAATGCTCTTGGTCATTTGAAATTCCTTTTGTTCGTGATGACCATAAGCGGCCCACGGTCGGTTCGCCACAGATATGAAATTAATCTTCCTCGAATTGCGGTACAAATGTGGAATGTCCTCAGGCCTCCGCATAAGAGCAGTCAAGGTCGTGCATTGGGAATGCCAGCAATTCGTTGAATTTTACGGTTCTCCTCGATGTGCTTAAACGGCTGAAACGTCGCATGCCCAGCTCAAGAGCTGTCCGTCCGCTTCCCACCCCACAATTGTCGAAGCTACCCGGTATTCCACGTGTCAGCGCGAGTCCCTATCTCCGGTCGGGCGACCACATCGCGAATCCTGATCTTGACCAGGTCACAACCGCGAAGCTTGCTGTCGATTGCTAGATCGAATAGCGCACGGTCCCGAACGCGTCTCTTGCGATCGAGGAAAAAGCGAATTGCCCAGATCTGCTTCTGGTTGAACGGACGCTTGGTGACGACCCTCTTTCCGGCATTCCAAGCTGCGCGCTCGCGACTGGCATCATCGAATTGAGAATGGCCCATGTGAGTTCTCCTCGGCCTTGATTGGCCGAGAGAGAACGTCGCACGACACTACCGCTCAGGGCCGTAAACCTGAATGGCAGCTTCGAGAGCAGATGCCGATAAAAGCTGCCATGGGACCTAAGATCGGAACAGGGCGGGCCCGATAGAGGGCCTTATCAGGACGAAGCGATCTCTTCGCCTAAAAACGCTGTGGACTTCTGTAGTCGTATCGCCGCCGAATGCTGCAACGTGATAGAAGAGCCAAATGTTCAATGTTTTTGCCAGACTAGTCTTCACAAGCACGGCCCTCGCCCCGGTCGGATTGACCTATGCTTGGGTTGCGTGGGTTGAATGTGCGCCCCAGACGGCAAAATTCATCCTGACAGGCTGCCTAATCCTTTGTGTCCTATGCGTCGGGATTCTCTGGACCGCTAAACGCTCACTGCCCGCGTCTAAATTCAAAGCAGCGTCAATCGAGGCTGCGGACCATGAGAACACCGCGTTTCTCCTCCTCTATGTAATGCCGCTATTCACGTCGCAATTCAACACACTAGATTGGAAATTCTGGGTGCCAACTGTCGCAATATTTGGCGTGATAACCGCCACTGGGTACAACTACCATTTCAACCCCTTGCTTGGCTTGCTTGGGTGGCACTTCTACAAAGTCCAATCTGCTGAAGGGGTGACTTTCGTGCTGATAACGAAGAAACATCTTCGCACTGCCGCCACGGAATTGCAGGTAGGCCAGCTCACAGAATACATTCTGCTCGATCTGGGGGGAAAATAAATGACTCAACTCTACGCCGTATGCCGTCCGGCCGAGATAGCCGAAGTCAGACACATTCAATTGGCCAATCCGCTGCAGGCCCAACTAAACGGGGTGTTCGAAAACCAAGAAGCTCAATTCATGGCCGGCATCGCCAACGAAATTGCATTCACGGGCGATTGGATTCCAGACAGCGAGGATGTGCTCTTCATCCAAAGCCTGCCAGAGGCACAAGCGCTGCTAGCTGCAGCGGACCAGAACGCGGTCGCACTTCCCGTACTCGATGTCGCCAATTTTCAAGATCAATCCGTCAAGGGCCTATTCGCCGTCCTCGGCAATGGCCCAAATCGGCGGCTCTTGATCCAGAACTTTGGCCCGCAACAGGTGCTATCTAATCGTTTCGCGTTTTTATATGAGGGCGATGTTTTTCGACGGCTCGTCGAACCGGCATTCTCACTGGATAATAAATTGGTAGCAACCGTCGACGCGATAGGACTGGTCCGGTTCAAGAGTTACTCCATGTTACGGCGCGTCCTCGATATGTCCCCTGTCTTCCGAGACGCAACCGATCCTGAGCTAGCTGCATTTTGCGGCCACGCTAGCCTCGCCATCGGGGATGCTGCGGCGTTCGTAGCCGGAGCTGATGAAGGTATCCGAAAGCACGTTCTTGCAATCACGAAGACCAACGTTCTTGGAAATCACCCGGTCGCAAATATTCAGGCGCAGGCAGTGGCTATAGGATTTCCAATCGCCGTAAATGCAGGCCGTATCGAGATACCAGCCGATCGAAAAGGCGCAAAGGCTCTATTCAGTTTCCTACTGAATAAGGTCTATCTCGGGCCTATCGACCAACAGCTCTTCATAACCAATTCAAACCGACCTCTGGCCTAGCCCAATGAGTTGGGAAACGAGGGCTGCGAATAACCTGCTCCCGCTCAGTTGGGACAAGGGCAGCCTTTCGCAAGCTCTTCGCGAGTGGCGCTACACTGGTGACTACCATGACCTCGAAGCGCCCTCCGCTAACTGTGAACTCTGTGATCATCCCGACATCCGCTACCAATTCGAAATCCGCAATTTGCATACGGCCGCAAGGCTGCTGATCGGATCTGAATGCATTCATCGCTTTGGTATAGCTGCGACCGACGAAGAAGGCCGCACCTTAGACACGCTCGCCACTCGTAAGAAGGTCGATCGAGATCGGCGACAACTTGTCGAGGACGCGCGCCGCAGGCGATTAGTAAGCGCGCTTGTGGCGCTGGCGAACGTTGAACCCAATTTCGATGTTCATTCCTTTATAGACTATTTGCAGACGCGGGGTGCATTCACCCCCAAACAACTGGCGACCGTTCTCTGGAGGTTAAGAAAGAAAGGCGTCGTGCACAGCCCTCAAGACTTCAAGCTCACGATCCGCCGAGGCCGGGAAAAAGCGCAACTTTTGTCCCTGAAGGACTGGGAAATGGCGCTCGTTAAGCCGTGCCTCACGACCGAACAGTCAGCCTACCTCGAGAAAGTTGCTCATCGAAGGAGTGGCCTCGACCATCTGCTTGACTAAGCCAAATTGCCGCTCCGGAAGCGTATAGATTCGATCTCGCAAACACCGATCTCTGAGTTGTGCGCCTTCACTGGTATCGGTATGCATCAAAGGAAAGCTAACATTACCGCAGTTCATGCGGCGTCTTGCGATTGGCTTGAATTCTGGCCACCACAATATGGTATTTTACCTTAGATCCATCCGGCACCTTTTGCTCCACACTGATCTGTTCGGAAATGTGCGGTTGATGGCCTTTCCGATCCGTGAGATCTAGCACCAGGAGGAAACCGAAACAGACACCGGTCGTCAGATAGCCCGTCGCCTGGCCGGCATACCGCTCCGCAAGTTCCGCATTGTTGAGCACGTTGTCGTCCCTCTTCACCTCCACGATCGACTTGACGCCACGATATTCGAGAGCGATGTCAGCGCGACCGCCACCGGAGTCACGGGCTTCGGCTCGGAACGACGGTGCGTCCGACATCGTGAGGAACTTCAGGAAATCTAGTTGAAGGTCGTGTTCGACCGGCAGATCGGCGCCGCGCCGAAACACGTACTCAGCAGACGGGTCGGTACTTCTGCCAACGTTGGCGCGAAAATCGAGAAAACGCACAATGAGCGTACACATGTGTTCCAGCAGCGCTCGGGGATGGTCGCGCTGGTAATCGGGATTGTCCGAGAGCTTCTCAATAACGGCGGCCCACAGCTCTGCCACTTGCCGATTGCGATCCATCCCCACGTCGAACTGCGCTGCGGTCATGGCGGCTGTAGCTGCGTCGAGGCCGGCTTTCTTGAGGACATCGACCAGCCAGCCTTCAGTCGATTCGTCAAAAGGGCTGCGATGGATAGCTCCGGCCAGTGAATGTTGCACCGTGTCGCGTAGTTGTCCGACATTCGGAGCTAGATCGCTATCAACGTTCTCGGCGAGCCATTGATTTAAGGTCTGCAGATAGTATCGCCGCTTCTGCAGCGATTGGACGAGTGCCTTTCGTCCGAGAATATCGGCGCCGTGGCCATCGGATCGAGAGAACACGCTCTCACTCGCAAAAAAGATCGATAGCAACTCGTCCTCGATCACAATGGCCGCTTGCAGCCAGGTGTCCTTTGTGAACGTGTGAGCAGCCATGGCTAACTTCGTGGCCATCGACAGCCAGTGAAAACGCTCGCGCGATGGCGCCCCGAGCCATGACTGGGCGGAGTGGCGATCGACGGCAAAGGCTGAGTACTCGATGGCTGCCCTACGAAGTTTAGGCAAATCCAACGCAAGATCGGAGTGCAGTCCTCTGTTCTGCACATCGATCAGAACAGACGTACAGATATCATACAGCGCAGCATCCGAACGTCCTTCGCTCGCCGCCAGGGAACGCCGAAACCAACCCTGCGCCGCCGTCAAGGCTGACATGAGCGCGTCCTGCGTTCTGGCCAGCAACCCGTCTTGCAAGCGATCAAGTCCGAGCTCAAGGGTAGCTTCGTCTGCTGCCTCGCCCACATGCGCCAGGTTGGAGAGAAGGTCTCGGAAGTCGTCATCGGGGTATCGACGCAGAATGGTGCCCGTGACCTTGGCGACGTGACGCAGATAGGCCCCGTCGTCGTCTGTCGTGACGTCCAGAAGATACGACTGCAGGCGCCTGACCAAACTGTGGTCGCCCTGCACTACGACAAGCGCGCCGCGCAACGCCTGCGATCGCATCCAGCTATGTTCAGACCGGGGCTCGAAACGGCGGCGGAAGATTTCCCACGCACTGCGCCCGAGAGCCTGCGGTATTGTGGGCAGTTCGTCGAGGCAGTCGACCATTTCCGCAACAGAGGTGGCGTCATCCTCTCGCTCGAGTATCCGCAGCAGCGCGCGCTGAACGGCGGCCGCGGTCACCCAGCGGGTCATCCAGCAGAACGCGTCTGCGCGCGCGGTTTCGGAAGACAGGGCCTCAATCGCGGCCAGCAATTCGTTCTCTTGAGCCGTTCCCGGGTCTAGGATGGGCGTGCCTTCCGTCGTCAGGAGCTCGAATCTGTCTTCCATCGCCGACCACTCAGAAGAGGTACTTATCCCCTTAGCGTGTAGCCGATGATCAATAGACACAACCGCCTCCACCGCGCTGCGAGCAATGGTGCCGAGAATGATCTGAACGCCTCCGATGTCCTTCGCAGCAGAGGCAACGCTGTCCAGCATCTGCTCGAAGTCCTCGTTCACGACCTCTTCCGACGCAGGCGAGTCGATAATCAGCAAGCCTGGATGCCGGCCATGCCCGCGACGCTTGGCCACCTCCACAGCCGCCAGCGAGGTCGCGATCTTAATGCGCAATTTCTCGCCCATCGTAAGGTTGCTGAAATAGATATCGGCGCCGCCTTGGTGGACCTTCAGCCTCCCACCGCCGTCGAGGTGCATGCTGGTGATGTGGGAAACACCGAACTTCTTCGTGAGGGACATCACCGAATCAGCGATCTCTGTCAGAACGTCCGACTGCATAGAGGTCATCAGCGTCTTACTGGCGTCAGTAGCGGCACGAAGGATCTTGAGTTCGCTCTGCGTCTCGGTGTCGTCGTTGGCAGGCGATTGCAGTGAGGCGACCAGTTCCCGAAGCTGCTCGGCCCGGGCCTCCAACTGCACAACGATGAGTTCGGGGTCGGTCGGCAACGTTGAGATGGCGTCCTGAAGGTTTCGCATCCTGTTCATTCCGGTGCGGAGGCGTTCGGTCGCCTCCCTTGCTGTCTTCTCGCTGGCTTTGAACTTGGCTTTGGCGATCTGGAGCGACGAAGCCAGTTCCTCAACCAGGATCTGCGCGTACTGGATGCGATCGCTATCCAGATCGTTTTCGTGGACCGGCAAGTCGTTCTTGCACAAGGCGCAGGTGTTGTGGTCTGCGTGCTGAACCGCAGGCGCGGCCTCCTCGAACGCTGCCTCGCAGGCAGGGCAGCAAGTCGGGTTGAGCTGACGGAACGAGTATCCTGCCGACCGCTCGTCCTCGAGCTGCTTGAGCCTTCGCCGCGCGTCGTCGTAGCTGACTGTGACGGCCGCGACGGTCGCCGTGTCCGTCTCTAAGGCTATTCGAGCGGTCTCGACCACCTTCCTATCGGTCACGGTCTCCTCATCGAGGCGCGCCAGTTCCAGCCTTTTTGCGCTGCGGTCATCGGTGCCACGAGCCTCCTTCGCTTTGGCGAGTTGGCCCTCAACCTCGATAAGCCTGCTATCGAGCACTACGCTCACGCCAGAATGGTTCGGCCTATCGGCCAGTGCCTGCTCGAGCTGCTTCTGCGCGGTTAACGCAGCACTATAGGTAGAGACCCACGGCAACCCTATGAACAGTTGGAGCAGGCGAAGCGGGAGCCCGTCTATGGGCAGATCGCCGAACAGTGCCTTCGGCTCAGTAGAACTCGACAGGAAGAACGTCGAAGCTATCAGAGGCCAGCCATGGGGATGACCGCCGGTATTCTTGTTGTGGGCATAAATCACCGGGAAATCTAGTTCTTCCATCATCAGGTGCTCGGTCTGAGACTTCAGCCCGTCTCCAGCGTCACCTTCATAGAGCGTGATCCACTGACCGTCGCTGACACTCCGGCTCAGCGTGGCCTTGCCCTCCGCCGCCTTCTCCTCGCCGGCAGGCTTGCGCAGCTCCATGCGATGCAGGACTTCATCGACACAATACCGGACTTCGATGGTTTCCAGCCACTTCCAAACGTGGGGCTTCACCCGACCGGGAAAGTCGCCGCGGATAGCTGCGTTGAGTAGGTGCAGGATGGATGACTTTCCTCGCAGATTGCGCTCGGACATCACGGCCCAGATGCCGATCCCTAGGTCTGACCAGGACAGATGAAACGGTCCGTCGCGCTCGGATTCGGCTCGAACACCCGTCAACTTGATGCCGTCGAAGCGAAGGCTCTTGGCGCGCGGCGGAGTAGTCTGCGCGCGAATGCCATACTTGAGCAACGCGCTTCGAACATCCGACTCCGGACTGGTGCTATCCTCGGCTATGGCTCTTATCCAGCCGTACTCGGTCGACTCGATGATCCGTTCCTTGCTCATGGTTCCAATCCGGCGAATTTGGTCAGACGCTGTTCGACCTGCTCTTGGATAGTCGGTATCACGTCGCCCTGGATGGTGCTTCCATATTGCGGGTGCTCATACTGCCATTCCTTTAGGGCGGAGCCGCTCTTGCCGCTGGCGACTCGCATTACCAACGCTAATCGGTCGCGATACCACGCCAACTCCGGGTAATCCTGAACGCACTTTTCCAGAAACGAGATCGCCTTTGGTAATATAAGGTACTCGTACCGACGAATTTTGCCGTCGTCACCGGCGAGTTGCATCGGTCTCGCTAAGCCGTAGTAGCTCAGCATTGCAAGGGCGTCCTCGACGTTCTGATAGGCGCCGTGCCGCCAGCGGACCATCCGCACCAGTCTGATGGAAGGCTCGTCGTTGATGAAGATGCGCTGAACTGCCTCTAGCAGTTCGGGTTCGCGGGTCTCCTCATAGAGATCCAGCAGGGCGTCACCCAAATAGTCAGGATAACGGACGAGGAAGTCCATTGCCATCAAGCGCTTCTCAGCTCGAAAAACGCTCACGACCTCCTCTGTAGGCCTGTCGACATCTTCACTTCCCGCAACCAAGATGAAAAGCAGCCTGAGCGCGTCGCGATGTCTATAGCTCGGCTCAAGCGATATTCGGAAAGGCGTCCCAGCTTCACCCTCTGGCCCCTTTCCTTCGACGTAAACATCCATATCAGAAGTGCCCCCAACGCAGGGACCACGATATCTCAAACGGTTTAATTCCGCTAATCTGGTCAGGCACTACTTCGGCGTATTCTGAAGTAGGTGAGGAAATGGTGGAAATAGCGACATCGGCTATCATGCCGGTTCGGCTACGGTTCTTTCAGACCTCTCGATTTGCGCTTCAATTTTCGCCCGGGTGGTTTTGGTGGCAAGGTACTCAACCAATTCTGCAGCGTGGTTTTCGCAGCCCTTTGCCTGCTTTCGAAGAAGCGAGACGTGGTCAGAAAGTTCTTCCGTTGTGCAGAGGCCTATTGGAACCAGAGACCGTTCGCCGTTCCGAAGCACAGGATACGATTTGACTAAGCGAGTATGGCCAGGAAGGACCATCTGAGGGGACGCAGGATCGTCGCTCATGCCCACGCGCTTCAACATACGTGTAACGACACCCACAAGTTCTTTCTTGGCAAATGCTCTGTAGAAGTCGGCATGCGGGCCTGTCAGAGGTTTACTTTTGAATATCTCCTCAACGATCTCGCTTGGCTGCGCGATCTGGCCAGCCTCCATCCGTTGCCCGATGAGTTTATGCAGCTCAGACAGAAGCGCAGAGTCTTTGGCCATGACTTCTATCCCATCAATTGTTGAATGGTGAAGCTGGTAAAGCCTAAACGGCCGTCAATCCGTTCGTAGGGCCACAGCATCCAAACTAGACGTGAATCACTGGTAAGTTGAGTGGGCATCATCCGCCGATTCTAAGATTTGTCAAAGTCGTTGTCCTGACTTTGTTCGAATTTGCAGGTGACACGACACAGGCGAACCTCAGGCGGCTGCCGGGACAATGCCGCAACTGATAGATCGCCGGCCACGAAGCTATCGAACTCTCAAACCTGCAGCGCTACGTGTTGGCAGGTCAGGCGGAGGTCGGCCTCTCTAAGGCGGCCCTTGCAACCAACGCCCTTCGGTCCACCGCCCTTGATGCTCCACCGCTTGTGCGGGCCCCCGTCAATTCCTTCGTAGCTCGGGTGGCTACGGCGATGGCTGTGCCGTTTGGGCCGCTCGCCGCGTTTGTTGGCCAGCCCCTCCGTTCCTTTTATCAGCAGGCTATCTGCGGCGGGTTCCAGCTTAGCGATGGAAGTCGTCTCGTTCGAACCGTGGTTCCGATGGCCTTTCAATCAGCGCTTGCCGGGATCATGCTTGCCGCAGACCTGGTCAAGCATAGTGCGGGTTTTCCGATGAGTCCGACGACCAGCACTCGCGTGAATCTACTGCGCCCCCTTGGTTCTTACCTCCATGATCCGAAAGCCAAAGATTCCAGCGGCCGCTGCATCTGCAGCGATGAGGATTTCGTTGCCGCCTACAGGCTGAAATACGGCTGTGCCGTTGAACAGCTGAGCAACGGGTCCGCCTAAAAAGATCTGAAGTCTTCGTTACCGCGGACGGCGCGCTGTCAAGCGCTCACCGATGTTTTCGACCAGGATCGAGTGCCTGATGAGAGTGCGGGGCGGATACTATGACACGCTCGGCCCGCTGCTTTGTCAATGTTAGGCCCAGAACCCACGACAGAGATCCTTGAGCGACGGCTCGCCGTTTAACGTTTTTTGTACTGTTATCTACGTTCGACCATATTCGTCGTCGAAGCGAACGATATCATCCTCGGCGAGATAATCGCCGCTCTGCACTTCAATGATAACCAGGTCAATTCTGCCTGGGTTCTCGAGCCGATGCTTATGGCCGCAGGGGATGTAAGTAGATTCGTTTGTCCCCAGGAACAACTCCTGCTCGCCATTGACGATTTTGGCGGAGCCGCTGACCACGACCCAGTGCTCCGAACGATGATAGTGCATCTGCAGGCTCAACTGGCGACCGGGCTTCACCTCGATGCGTTTGATCTTGAAGCGCTCGCCTTCCTCCAGAACCGTATAGGTACCCCAGGGCCGGTGTACCGTGCTATGGACCAGATGAGCTTCATGTCCCGAAGCCTTGAGGCCCTCGAAGAGCTTCTTAACGTCCTGAACGCGGTCGCGGGATGTGACAAGCAAAGCGTCCGGGGAATCCACGATCACCAGATCGCTTACGCCCACCGTGCCGATGACGCGCTTGTCGGAGCTCACATATGTGCCGGTCGTGTCGACCATGTGCACATCGCCGCGTATCCTGTTCCCGCTTTCGTCGGGGGCGATCAAATCGGCCATTGCGTTCCAAGATCCGATGTCGTTCCAATCCATGTCGCAGGGAATCACGGCAAGTCTGTTAGTCTTCTCCATGACAGCGTGGTCGAGCGAGATTCGCGGCGCGGAACCGAAATGCTCAGGCGCGAGTTCGATTTTGGCAAAGCCTTGGCATTGACTGGCGCGGCCGTTCTCATAGCTGTCGGCGACGGCCTGGAGCACCTCGGGACAATGCAAAACCATCTCGTCGAGCATGGTTTGCGCACTGAAGCAGAAGATGCCGGCGTTCCAGAAGAAGCGTTGAGACGCGACATAGGCTTTGGCTGTCTCCAGATTCGGTTTTTCAACGAAACGGACGACGTTCTCACCATCTGCTTCGATGTAGCCGAATGCGGTGTCCGGTCTGGTTGGGGTGACGCCCAATGTGGCGATCCGCCCGAGCTTCGCATGTTCCATGGCCAGGCCCATGACGTCTAGAAACGCAGGCAGGTTGCTAATCAGGTGATCGGCCGGGAAGACGCACAGGATCGCGTCAGGGCCTTGCGTTGCCCTCGCATGGATCGCGGCTGCAGCCACGGCGGCGGCCGTATCCCGAGCTTCGGGCTCGAGCAGAAAGGTGCGTGGCAGGACCACGGAATCCAGTTCGTCAAATTCGTCCTTGGTCAGGAAGAGGTGGTCCCCGGATGTCACAGCGACGAGTTCCACGACACCTTCTATCGAAGCGGCGCGCAGCACAGTCTGCTGAATGAGAGAATATCCATCCGCCACTTTGAGGAAAGGTTTGGGGTGCGATTGCCTTGAGGCGGGCCATAGCCGCGATCCGGCTCCGCCGCTGATGATCACGGGAATGACTTTCATAACCAACCTCAATTTCGTCTCTGGAGTGATCGCCCGCGTTCTTTCGAGCGTCAGCGTCACGATCGCCGTCGCTCTGGTTTGTCTGCGGCCCCCGCGTAACAGCGAAGTTCTGGCGCGTTGCAGGCGGCGTCAGATGACGACGGTATCGGTAATGTACGACGCCTCCACTGGCGTCGGTGAGAAATGCGCATTCAACTATGCCTGTTGGTTGCGTCTGCCGAATTGCGCAGGTGGCGGGTCTTAACTGAGATCAGAGACTTGGCTGCCTTCTATCAAAGTCAAACGACTTGGCTCTTTCAGATCGAATTCAATTACCCGTGGTGCGAAAAGGCGTGCATATCGTGTAAAGGCGCTCGTCGGGGGAAACCGAATTACGGTATCGCAGCGCCCGAGAAGATACATCTCAACGAGGGCGGAAATTCCGCCGTCAATCCCGAGTGCTGCAGTGTGTAAGGGGCCACCTTGATTGGATCCGAAGTGCTTCGGGACAGTGAGCAGATCGGGAAACCTGGCCGACAGAAGATCCAGTATCCGCGCGCTGTCCGTGCATAAGAACAGCCGCACAGGCCTGGGGTGCGGTAACGCCTTAGCCTTGTCAATTGCAGCGCACACTTGCCGAACGGCGAGCTCCGGATCGGCCCAGTAGGGCGCATGCTCCATGATGTCTTCACCGTTACCGTGCCGAACATGAATCCCGATGATGCTGTGCCCCTCAAAACATTCCTGATAAATGGCATCTATGCGGGCTTGAATTTCTGGCCGAGGCTGGACACTCTGGAACACCTGCCGCTCTGCATCCTCATCGCACCGCCACATCAGACAAGCGTCACACACTACTGTGTTCGCTTCGACATCGTGTTCGGCCTGAAAGAGCTCGCCCAACTCGTCGCGCTCTTGGAAAATCTGCTCATCTGGCCGGTAAAGGCACTCGATCGCCGGCCTGTTCCACCACTCCGGGAAGAATGGACCAGGGAAGGAAACGTCGTTGATCCGGTCGTCGGAAATAGCCGGCACGCCAGCGATGTCATTGATCGGCTGGAAGAACACCGGAAACGCATTTGTGAAGGGTTGGTCGAGGTAGCAGGCCCCCGCCAGTCGATGACTAGAGTTCGTCCCGACCGCTGCGCGTAGCGCCAAGCGGCCGCCAATGACCACAGACAATCACCGAACCCCGTACGCCTCCGAGAGACGACGAACCGGCGCTTTTCCAATCCACTAACATGCATTTTCGGAAATCTCGTTCAGAGAGGAGGTTGCATCCGGTTTGGAATCCTTAGTAGACACGTAGACCCGACGCCGGGCGCTTGGCAGAGGCCGGGCCATAGGGCAGAAGAGCTCACTCAGCACTGCCCACTAATCCCGTGACGCTCGCACGGCTTGAAGCCGATGCCCTCGCTTCCGGTTCAGCCTTCTCTACTGGGCCTCCGCGGCATGTGTAAAATCTATTGAGTGGATGCCGGCCATCCATGCGTTGGATGCCGTGATGAAGGGGCTCGGCTGACGCGGGCCCGGCCAATAGAGCCGAAACAGCCGGGGAACGCTGCGAGACTGCCTGCCGGAGCAAATCGTTCCGTCGACGCCACACGCCAAGGGTGCAAGGCTGCATACAGCAACCGTCCCGGGCGAGATGAGGTCGATAGCTCGACGCGCCTGGAACCAGCTGATCGACAGAATCTGCAGTCTGCTCCCAAAGTTCTGCACGACCTGTGCCGGATGCTGTGGTGAGGGCTCGCGGCCACGAACTTTGTCCTCGCCCCGAACGGAAGCTCGGGACCTACGACTCCGGGCCGGCGATGCGCCCCGGCTGCTCGGTCAGACCATCCATTCTGTGGATGCACTTTATCCAAACAATCGATTTCACTGATCCAAACAATTCCCATTAGAAGACGCTGAAGCAAGAAAGAAGGGCGTCCTCACTCGCTGATAGATGAGCAAATCAGCTGCAAGGTGCTTGGAGTACAGTCGCTCGCGGCGTGAGCTGAGCGGCACTCTGACCGCATGTACGAATCCCAGTTAGCGGCGCAACTCTATTTTGCTGTGACTCCAAGCAAGAGCAGGTGTGCTCGGCTGGCAGACTGTCAATGACGAGCTTCGCGCCGCATCTGTCGAAGTGCTCCATAGGGCACGGGGCGGGCCGCACATTGTGTCGGCGTGGCGAGCCGGAGCCGAAACCTTAAACTTTAGATAGAGCAGGAATAGAATGGGCGATAGCAGAAAAGTTGCTCTTATTACGGGCATAACTGGACAGGATGGTGCCTATCTTGCCCGTCTTCTTCTCAAAAAAGGCTACATCGTTCATGGGATTAAGCGACGTTCCTCTTCCTTCAACACGGGTCGTATCGAAGACCTCTACCAAGACCCGCACGAATCCGATCCGCGCCTGATCTTGCATTACGGTGACCTCACTGATTCGACTAACCTCATCCGCGTGGTTCAGGAATCTCAGCCAGACGAAATTTACAACTTGGCTGCTCAGAGCCATGTGCAGGTGTCGTTCGAAACACCTGAATACACAGCAAACGCGGACGGTATCGGTACATTGCGACTTCTTGAGGCGATTCGCCTCCTCGGTCTGACGGACAAGACCCGCTTCTATCAAGCCTCGACTTCGGAGCTATACGGCCTCGTGCAGTCCGTACCGCAGAACGAAACGACGCCCTTTTATCCGCGCAGCCCTTACGCCGCCGCCAAGCTCTACGCCTACTGGATGGTCGTCAATTATCGCGAGGGCTATGGTATGCACGCTTCCAACGGCATTCTTTTTAATCACGAAAGCCCCCTTCGTGGCGAAACTTTTGTGACGCGCAAGATCAGCCGCGCTGCCGCTGCTATCTACCTGGGCAAGCAGGACAAGCTTTATCTCGGCAATCTCGATGCTCAACGCGATTGGGGCCATGCGCGTGAGTACGTGCGAGGTATGTGGATGATGATACAGCAGGATCAACCGGATGATTACGTGCTGGCTACGGGCAAAACGACTCCTGTCCGCCAATTCGTCGAGTGGGCTTTCGAAGATATCGGCGTCGAGATCGAATGGTGTGGCAAGGGTGTCGGCGAAAAGGGCTATGATGTAGCGAGCGGCAGATGCCTAGTCCAAGTGGACCCACGCTACTTCCGCCCCACGGAAGTCGATCTTCTCCTGGGTGACGCTACCAAGGCGAAGGAGAAGCTCGGCTGGGTGCATGAGACATCCGTGCGCGAGCTTGCTGCGGAAATGGTGCGCGAAGACCTGAAGGTCATGCAGACATCTGTAGTCATGAAGGAAGCGTAATGTATGATCTTAACGGAAAAACCGTGTGGGTCGCTGGCCACAAAGGTATGGTGGGCAGCGCTGTTGTACGCCGACTCGCGTCTGAAGACTGCAAAGTTGTGGCCGCCCTCGGGGAGAGCTAGACCTCAAGCGACAGACCGAGGTTGAAAACTTCGTGGCAGTGATGAAACCGGACGCTATCATTATGGCGGCGGCAAAGGTAGGTGGTATTCTCGCGAACGCCACCTATCCGGTCGACTTTCTTTACGACAATCTGATGATCGAGGCCAATATCTTCGCGGCAGCCCACGAAAACAATGTCGACCGCGTCCTCTTCCTCGGCTCGTCTTGCATCTATCCGAAGATGGCACCACAGCCCATTCCTGAAAGCGCGCTTTTGACCGGGCCACTAGAGCGCACCAACGAATGCTACGCCGTCGCCAAGATCACCGGCATCAAAATGGCTCAAGCCTATCGCCAGCAATACGGCCGCGACTACATCTCCGCTATGCCGACGAATCTCTACGGGCCAGGCGACAATTATGACTTGCAGTCAAGCCACGTCATCCCAGCGCTGATCCGGAAAGCGCATGAAGCTAAGCTCATAAGTGATAAGCAAATCACCATCTGGGGCACGGGCACACCACGTCGGGAATTCATGCACGTCGACGACTGCGCCGACGCATTAGTCTTCCTTCTGAAGAACTACTCTGACCATGATCACGTCAATCTCGGCTGCGGACAGGACATCACGATCCTAGAGCTGACTAGAATGATCTGCCGTGTAGTCGGATTTACTGGGGAGATTGCGCATGATCACTCTAGACCTGACGGTACACCGCGAAAGCTGATGAGCGTCGACAAGCTGCGCACTTTGGGATGGGCAGCAAAGATCACTCTCATGGAAGGCATCGAGAGTGTCTATCATGCATTTCTAAACGGGAGCTACACCGAACGGCGGTAGATAAGAGGATTTGCTGCGTCTCAGGCCTGTACGCGCTTTCGGGACCCAGAGCTAATGTAGACTGAGACAATCACTCGATGGCGATAGCGCTCATGTGAGCCAGCCGCGAGGAGCCCCGCCGGACCCGGACCCCATCCGCTCCAACCTCGTCGCCGTGAAGGTCACGGTGCGCTGCCCACGCCGACGCCGACTGCGTCAATCCTCACAAGGGTAACCGTCGATAACCGAACGCGTCTACGGTAACCGAATGTACTTCTTGTTCTCGTCCGAGGGATCTGTCGATGGGCATTCCGGACGAGCCAAAGTTTGAGCATGTTACCTTCAAAACCCGGTTAGCAACGTCGGATTTGGTATGAAATTCGGAACAAGTGGATTACGGGGCCTGGCGACAGAATTGGCAGGAGCCGCCTCTGCCCTATATGCAACGGCATTCGCGACATTCCTGCTGGAATCCGGCCTGGCCAGAATTGGCGACGAGATACTCATAGGGCGCGACTTTCGCGCCTCGAGTCCGGCCATCGCCGCCGTCTGTGCGGCGGCACTGTCCGCGCTCGGCTTCATCGTAGTCGATTGCGGCGCAGTCCCCACCCCTGCCCTGGCACTGTATGCTCAGGCGCGTAAGAGTGGTTGTTTGATGATCACAGGCTCGCACATTCCGGCCGACCGTAATGGAATAAAATTCTATCGACCCGACGGTGAGATCGACAAGGGTGATGAGCGGGAGATAACGCGCATCGCCTTGCAGCTGGAGAAGCGCGGATACGTCCTTGAAGGTGCTGTTGCACGTCGGCAGCACCGGGAGGCCGAATGCAAGGCCTTTTTCACGGCGCGCAATCGAAAGCTTATGGAGATTAATGCTCTAAAGGGCTTAACGGTGGGCGTATATCAGCACAGCACAGTCGCGCGCGATCTCTTGGTTGACATTCTCTCATATCACTGTGCGACGGTCGTAACCCTGGGACGTTCGGAAGGTTTCATTCCTGTCGACACTGAAGCGGTCTCTGACGAGACTGCTCAACAGTTCAAGCTCTGGGCCAAAGAGCATCGGCTTGATGCGGTCGTCTCGGCAGATGGCGATGGTGACCGCCCACTGGTAGCTGACGACCACGGAGACCCCCTTCGCGGTGATTTGTTAGGCCTGATTACGGCGAACTTCCTGCAAGCGAAGGCAGTCGTCACGCCGGTCACATCAAACTCTGGTATCGAGACCGCAGGTTCTTTTAAAGTCGTGCGTACCAAGGTTGGATCGCCATTTGTTATTGCTGCCATGCTCGATTTGGTTGCGTCGGGTCACGAGCGCGTGGTTGGTTTCGAAGCAAACGGTGGTTTGTTGACCGGCACGGACTTTGACCCGAACGGAACTAAACTGCCAGCGCTACCTACACGCGACAGTTTTCTCCCCATCCTCGCGGCACTTTCCCTTGTTAATACAAGTGGGCAGCCACTGTCAGAGATTGGCAGTTCCTTTCAATTGCCGGCAGCGGCGGCGGATCGCTTGGAAAATTTTTCCGTCGAAAGCAGCACTCGCCTCATGACATACCTTCGTACAGCGGAAACTAACATTGCCGCCTTCGTCGGGTCGATTGGAGTGGTAAGCAAGGTTAGCGATGTTGACGGACTTCGTATCACTCTCGCGGATAAGCGTGTCTTGCATTTGCGTCCATCCGGAAATGCCCCGGAAATGCGGTGCTACGTCGAAGCCGAAAATCGGGAGGACGCGGAGCTTTTGCTCCGGACTGGATTGGATCGAGTTCGTAATTGGACGCAAGGCTAAATAAAAGCCGCCTCCCTGCGTATTCCAGGTGACCCTGGGGGTCGCACAAGCTACTCAAGCGCGATCAGAACGTCCACAGTGTCCCGGCCCTGTCCGCTTTGAAGCGAACCGGAACGCCCGTGGAAACAGCCGATCCGTACCAGCCACGGAGCATCCGTTAGCTCATGGTCAAGGCAGCGCCTTCCGGAAGCGAACAGCCGGTCCCGCACTGACCGCCTGCGCCGCATGTACGATGGCGTTGGTGTCCAGGCCGTGGTGACGGTATAGGTCCGCAATAGTCCCCGTCTGGCCGAACTGCTCGACCCCGAGCGCCTTCACGCGATGCCCGTTAGCCCCACCGAGCCACGCGAGCGTCGCCGGGTGGCCGTCGATCACGGTGACGATGCCGCAGTCACGCGATAGCGGCGCGAGCAGCCGCTCGATATGACTCAGGGCGCCAATCGCGCCACGCTGCCGGGCACGTTCCGCCGCCTGCCAGCCCGCATTAAGCCGGTCCGCGGAGGTGATCGCGAGCAGCCCGACATCGCGCCTGTCCTCCGCCAGAAGACCCGTCGCGGCAATCGCCTCCGGCGCGACGACGCCTTGATAAGCAATGACGACACTCGCGTTGGGCCCAGGCGGACGCAGCCAATAGGCGCCATTGACGATGTCCCGCGCGAGCGCCGGGTTCATGTCGCGCAGCGGCTGCTCGAGCGGCCGGGTTGACAGGCGAAGATAGACCGATCCTCCGGTCTGATCACGCAGCCACGTCGTCTCATCCGGATCCCCCTCGCCATTACGTTGCATGTAATCGAAGGCAAAGCGCATGATCACGGACAGTTCGTCGACGAAGGCCGGTTCGAAGGCGCAAAGCCCATCCTGCGCCATGCCGATCAATGGGGTGCCGATCGACTGGTGTGCCCCGCCCTCGGGCGCCAGCGTCACGCCCGAGGGCGTTGCGACCAGCATGAAGCGCGCATCCTGATAGCAGGCGTAGTTTAGCTGGTCGGCCGATCGGTAGATGAAGGGATCATAGACTGTCCCGATCGGCAGCAGGCGCACGCCATTGATCGAGTGCGAGAGACCGAGTGCCCCGAGCATGATCATCAGGTTCGACTCGGCGATCCCGAGCTCGAGGTGCTGCCCCTTCGGCCCAAATTCCCAGGTAAAGGTCGACGGAATGCGTTCGGCCTTGAAGGTGTCCGCCATGGTCTCCCGGGCGAAAAGGCCGCGCCGGTTGACCCAGCCACCGAGATTGGTCGAGACCGTCACATCGGGCGAGGTGGTGACAATGCGGTCGGCAAGCAGACTGCGCTCGCGTGCGATGTCGTTCAGGATCTGGCCGAAGCCCATCTGAGTCGAGAGCGGCTTGCCGGGCTGCCCCGGTGACGGAAGGGTTTCAGGCACCGGCACCGACGGCGCAGACAGCCTCCTACGCCCCTCACTGAAGAACGGCGCCTTTGCGAAGAAGGCGTCAAGTTCCGCTTCCGGCAAGGTGGCGGCCGCCCATTTGTCCCACTCCTCACCCCGCTTTACGCCCATTTGCAGGCGGTAGTCTTCCATCTGCGTGGGCGTCATCTGCCCCGCGTGGTTGTCCTTGTGTCCGGCAAGCGGCAGACCGTAGCCCTTGATGGTGTAACAGATGAAGCAGACGGGACGGTCATGCCTGGACGCCGCCTCGAAGGCTTCGAGGAGGCTCGGCATGTCATGCCCGCCAAGGTTCGTCATCAACGCCTGCAACTCGTCGTCGGAGCGGCGTTCGATCAGAGTGGTGACCGGCCCTTGGTCTCCGATCTCGTCGAGCAGCCGCTTGCGCCAGGCAGCACCCCCTTGGAAGGTCAGCGCCGAATAGAGCTGGTTCGGACAGCGCTCTATCCACTCGAGCAGCTTCTCGCCCCCCGGCTCGGCAAAGGCAGCCTCTTGCAGAGCGCCGTGGCGCAGGACCATCACGTCCCAGCCGAAGTTGCGAAAAATCTGCTCGAAACGCTGCCAGAGGCCCTCCCGGATCACGGCGTCGAGCGACTGGCGATTGTAGTCGACCACCCACCAGCAGTTCCTGAGCCCGTGCTTCCAGCCTTCGATCAGGGCCTCGTAGATGTTGCCCTCATCCATCTCGGCGTCGCCGATCAGGCTGACCATTCGGCCCTCGGCACGCTCCTTCATCCAGCCGTGACCCGAGACGTAGTCCTGCACCAGCGACGAGAACAGCGTCTGAGCAACGCCGAGACCCACCGACCCGGTCGAGAAGTCGACATCGTCGACATCCTTCGTCCGCGAAGGGTAGCTCTGCGCGCCCTTGTAGCCGCGGAAGTTCATGAGCTTTTCGTGGGTCTGGTTGCCCGCCAGATACTGAAGTGCATGGAAGATCGGCGCCGCATGGGGTTTGACCGCCACCCGATCCTGCGGGCGCAGGACCGAACAGTAGAGCGCGGTCATGATGGTACTCAGCGACGCGGACGAGGCCTGATGCCCCCCGACCTTGATCTCATCGCCCTCGCGGACGTGGTTGGCGTGGTGGATCGTCCAGGCTGCGAGCCAGGAGACGCAGCGCTCGATCTCGTTCAGATATTCCAGTTTCCTCGTCATTCAGTTTCCCGCAAATCAGCTGCCGGTCTCACAGGACCCCCGCCCAAATGGTCAAAGATCGAGTTTCAACACACCTGTCGCGCGCGACACACAGGGGATGAAGCGGTGGCCGCGTGCCTCCTTGGACAGGACGGCATCCCGATGGATCGGCTGTCCCCCCAGCATTGCGCATTCGCAGGTCCCGCACACCCCGTTCTCACACGAGGCCATCAACGGCACACCGGCCGCACGCAAGGCGGCCAGTGCCGTGGTCTCAGCCGAAACCTCAACCACCCTGCCCTCAGCCAGTTCTATGACGAACGGTTCCGGTGGCGCGCCATCAAACTCGGGAGGCTGGAAAGTTTCGAAATGAACAGTACCCTCGGGCCAGTGTTGAGCCGCGCGCCCCACAACCGCCATGAAGCCAGGCGGTCCGCAGTAGTATGTCTGCGCGTCGTCCGAACGGTTCGCCAGCAGCGCGGCGATGTTCTGCCGGGTCTGAGGCTCGTCGTCGAAATGGATCCGCACATTGCCGCCAGGAAGATCGCTCCCGATCGCCGCCAAGAGTGGCGTGAGCGCCCGGCTGCGGGTGAAATAGTGCAACTCGAAGGGCTTGGCCTGCCGGGTGAGCGCGCGCGCCATGGCCAGAATCGGGGTGATCCCGATTCCCCCTGCCAGCAGCAAATTCGGCCCCTCGCCTGGCTTGAGCGCAAAATGGTTGCGTGGCGCGGAGACAGGCAGTGTGGAGCCGACGGCAATGATTTCGTGGATCCACGCCGAGCCGCCACGGCCGTCATTCTCGCGCTTCACCGCGATGGTGTAGCGGCCAAGCTCGGTCGGGTCGCCGCAAAGTGAATACTGACGCACCTTCCCTTCAGGCAGATGGACGTCGACGTGAGAACCCGCTTCGAACGCCGGCAGCACAGGTTTGCGTGGGTGTTTCAGGTCGATGACCAGCACGTCGCCCGGCTCCTTGCGGGCGGCGGTCACGGTCAGCTTCATGATGATGCGCGGCGAGGCCATGGCGTTTCATTCGTCGATGGGCAAGATCAGATCACCGGGGCGGATCACGCCCCCGACCTCGATTGTGCAGTTCAGGCCGGAGCGGTTCAGAAGCCCCTCGTAGAGACCCGGAAGCCCGAGCAACTCCTCGATATACTTGCACGGCACATTCATCCGGGCGGCCCTGAGAATCGTTTCCCCGACCCGGAAGCGTTTGCCGACAAGATGGCTAAGCGGAACGCCTCGTGTCGTCAGATTGCGCCGGTGATCTTCGGGTGCGAGTTTGGCCTTGAAGCCCGGAATTCTGGGTTCGCCCTGCGCGATGGCGTCCAAGACTTCAGCTTCGATCAGCGTCACTTCGCGAACGTCAGGACGCGCGGAATAGGTCCCCGTCTCCAGGTAGTAGCGGTCTCCGACAACGCCTTGGCCGGCAATAAGCTGCGCCTGCGCCAGCTCCTCCATTTCATAGGAGGCGGCAGGCGCGATATGGACGTGAAGCAGCTTTCCTCGCCAGGTCATCATCGCTCTCGGAAATTCGTCTCGTGGAAACCTGCTGCAAAACTGGCCTGATCAACAGCGCCAGTTGCATGGCATTTTCCCGGTCCAGTTGGCTGTTTGGAAAGAAATACGGGGGGCCCTCGGACCGTTTTCAGCGCCAGCTTTCGGCGTCGCCCCGGCTCAGTTGTTCCGCGCCGGCATCGCGTCTTGCACCTGCTTGACAACCTCTCGCAGGACCTCAACGCCCTTCCCGATCTGCCGAATGCTCAAGGCGGCATAGCCCATGACAAGTCCGACGCGATCGGTGCGGCCTTCGTCCGATGGCCGTTCGTAGAGCAGCGAGATCAGGTGTAGCCCCAGGCCAGCGTCGCGGGCGGATTCGACCAAGGCCGTTTCCCGCGATCGTGGCAGGTCATTGAACCAAACGGCGACGTGCAGTCCCGCATCTGCTCCCTGGACAGTGATGCGATCCCCGAAGCTGTGCTGCAAGGCACCCAACAACGTTTCCCGACGCTCGCCGTTCAGCCTGCGCACACGGCGCACATGGCTTTCGTAGCCGCCGCTCTCGATCAACGATGCCAGCGCTTCCTGTTCAGCGACCGGCGAATGCCGGTCTGCGAATTGTTTGGCGGTTGCGAAGACCTCCTGCAATTCGGGCGGGACGACGAGGTAGCCGATGCGCAGCATCGGCGAGAGCGTTTTGGAGATCGTGCCGAGGTAGATGACAGCCCCGTGGTCCTCGAGACTGTGCAGCGGAGGGACCGGATTGATGTCGTAGCGATATTCGCTGTCGTAGTCGTCCTCGATCACATAGGCGTTGTTGTGCCGCGCCCATTTCAGAAGCTGATGGCGGCGCGCGATCGGCATGACGCCGCCCAGCGGAAACTGATGCGATGGCGTCACATAAGCCAGTCGTGCTCCGATCCCCGCCAGCAACTCGGTCCTCATCCCGTCTTCGTCGACGATGACCGGGATGGGTGAGGCACCCGTACTGGCAAAGACCTGACGCGCCATCCTGTAGCACGGATCCTCGATGACGAAACGGTCGGCGGGATCGAGAAGCAGGCGCGCGCACAGATCAAGGCCCTGCTGCGAACCGTTCACAACTATGATCTGGTCGAGGTCGCAGCTCAGGGTCCGGGCGCGCCAGAGATAGCCCTGAAGCGCCTGGCGAAGCCGGCGCGAGCCGCGAGGATCGTCATAGGCAAGACGCAGCGGGCGCTGCCCCATCGCCTCGTTCATCGCGCGTTTCCAGACCAATGAAGGGAAATCCGACGGCGCGAGGTCGCCATAGCGGAACTCGACCTTCAGCCCAGTCGGCAGATAATCTGGCCAGGGTGACGTCGCGCGCAGCCGCTCGCCATATGCGGACAGGTGGATTGGGCCGACCCGTTGCGCGTGAGTGCGCCCCGTCCCATGGCCCATCAACGAAGACGCAACGCGAGGTCGTGCGCCTTGACGGACTTCGATGAAACCCTCCGCAGCCAGTTGCTCATAGGCGACCGTCACCGTGGTTCGCGAAACGCCGAGGTCATTTGCCAGGGCCCGGGAGGATGGCAACTGACTGCCGGTTTCGTAGACGCCGCCGAGGATTTGCTCGCGAAGGGCTTCGTATATCTGGCGTGCACCCATCGCGTGCGAGCGCGCTGCAGACCCGGCACTTGAAGACTGGACCATCTCTTTCATCGCCAACTGGATATTTCACATTGGCCAGGTTGCCGTCAATCTTTCGGAACCCCAAGAGAGATCGCAGAGGCCGAATGACCAGCTCCCATCAATCCGAAACCGATGCTCCCACGGGGTCGCTCAACCGCACCAGCCCCGGATTTGCCACCCGGGCGATCCATCATGGCTACGATCCGGCCGGCTTTTCCAATGCCGTCCAGCCGCCAGTGTTCCTGACGTCAACCTATGGGTTCGAAAGCGTGGCAGCAAACGATGCCGCCGCCGCCCTTGGTGGAAGGCTCTATGCGCGCGAATACAATCCCACGACCGAGATCCTCGAGCAGCGGCTCGCGAATCTGGAAGGAGCCGAGGCGGGGCTGGTTGTTGCCTCGGGGATGGCGGCCTTCGGCACTCTGATCCTGTCGCTCCTGTCCCAGGGCGATGAACTCATCGTCCACAAGACGCTTTATGCGAACACGCTTGCCATGGTCGAACAGGCGGTCCCCCGCTTCGGCATCAAGGTCGTCGCGGTCGATCTGTCAAATCCCCACAATCTCGATGCTGCGATCACCGAGCGGACGCGGCTGGTTTTCTTCGAGACGCCGGTGAATCCGCTGAGCCGCATCCTCGACATAGCGGCAATTGCAGAGCGCGCTCACGCGCGCGGTGTAAGGGTTGCAGTCGACAGCACCTTCGCCTCGCCCGCGCTCCAGCGACCGCTTGAGCACGGGGCGGACATCGTGCTCCATTCGATGACCAAGTACATCAATGGTCATGGCGATGCCCTTGGCGGGGCGCTTCTCGGCGACGCCCAAACGCTCCGTACGCTGCATGAAACGGGCCTGCGCTACATCACCGGCGCAGCGCTCTCGCCCCTGTCAGCTTTCCTAATCCTGCGCGGTCTCAAGACGCTGACGCTGCGTATGGAACGGCACAGCGCCACAGCCCTTGCGGTGGCTCGGGCGCTGGAAGCGCACCCGGCGGTGGCATTTGTGAGTTATCCGTTCCTCGACTCGCACCCTGATCAGGTGACGGCGCGAAAACAGATGTCCAACGGATCGGGCATGTTGGCCTTTGGCCTCCACGCTGGATACGAAGGAGCGCGCCGGATGATGGACCGGCTCAACCTGATCATTCGCGCCGTCAGCCTCGGCGATGCCGACAGCCTCATCTATCATCCAGCAAGCCTCACCCGTGCTCGGCAGCCGATCCGCAAGGATGCCCATTTGGCCGATGGAGTCGGCGAGGATCTCATGCGTCTCTCGGTGGGGCTTGAAGACGCTGATGACCTGATCGCCGATCTGCGGCGGGCTTTGGACGTCTTGTAATGACCTGGCGTGCGGCCATCTCTGCGCTCACACATAGATCTGGAGCCTTGCCATGGCATTCCTGAGCGGTCTTTCCGCGTTCCCCATCACCCCGACCAATCGTGACGGCCGCGTCGATAGCGTTGCCTTGCGCAGGCTGATTGCTCGGCTTGGCATTGCTCAGGTCGATTCCATCGGTCTTCTCGGCAGCACCGGCACATACATCTATCTGTCGCGCGAGCAACGGCGGCGGGCGCTCTCCGAGACCTTGGACCAAACGGCGGGGCAAATGCCGGTCGTGGTGGGTGTGGGCGCGCTGCGCACCGATGAAGCCGTGGGGCTCGCGCAAGACGCCAAGGCCCTTGGAGCAGCTGCGGGTTTGCTTGCCGCCGCCTCCTACACCCCGCTTACTGATGACGAGGTGTTCGATCATTTCTCCACTGTGGCGCGCGAAAGTGGCCTGCCGATCGTCGTCTACGACAATCCAGGAACGACGCATTTCCATTTCAGTCCACCCCTTGTCAGCCGCCTGGCAAAGGTGGCTGGGATTGTCGCCATCAAGAATCCGACAGACAAAAGCGATGCGATCAAGAACCACCTGACCGCCCAGAGGCGCACACTGCCGGAAGGGTTCTCGATTGGCTACAGCGGCGACTGGAACGCCGCCGAGGCCATGATCGCCGGCGCCGACACATGGTACAGCGTCCTCGCGGGCATCCTGCCCGAGGTCTGCATGACGATCGTCACAGCGGCGCAACGGGGCGATGCGGCCGAAGCGCGACGGATCAATGCCGCGCTGGTCCCGATCTGGAGCGTCTTCAAGGAGTTCTCGAGCCTTCGCGTCGTCTATGCACTCGCTGAATTGCTCGACATTTGCAGTGCCGAACCCCCGCGTCCCATCCTGCCTCTGCCCCCAGCAGCGAAGCGCCAGATCGCCGCCGCGTTGAAAGGTTTGCCATCGGATGCCAGCCGGTGAACAGCAAACCCCGTTCGGCAAGTGAAAGGTATTTACCCGCTCATTTCGAGAACTGATCGAAAACAACGCACTCGGCGTGCTGATAGCCATGGCTGGAGCGGTCTCGACGCCAATCACACCCCCTTCGAACTCGACAATCGACTGCGGAGGTACAGACTGCGCAGGGCACTCCGCCCATGCCGCACCGTTCGCCTTCAAACTAGGAATCGGTGGTTTATCCATTGGAATGGCATCGAGCCGGCGCTTTACTTCCGGCCCGGTGCGCGCATTGAAGCCGGTGCCAATGCCGCCGGCGAACACCAGATTTCCGTCCTCGACATTCGCCAGAGCACGCTTCCCGACCGCCGTAACTGTTGCCGGGTTCGCAGCCGATGACGATGAACTCATCACTCAGCACGCATTTTGTCTCACCCATTCTTGGCGCCGGCCGGATCGATATGGACTGACACGCAGCTTGGAGACGATGCCCTCGAGGCCGAACTGGGAGACTTGCGCGAGAATGTCGCTGCCGCCGCTGATCTCGTCGCTCAGAACGATGCCGTTTCGCGGCGTCTCAGCAGGTTAACTAGCGCTTTGCGCCGATCGACGAGTGGCCGATCGCGAAGACCCTCGCCGTCGATCTTGAGCAGGTCGAAGCCGGCAAGCATGGTCCTGACGTCTCCCGCCGCGGCCAAGAGCCCTCTGAAGACTTGGAATGCGCGACAAGCCTTCTGGTCAACGACGAACGCCTCACCGTCTATTATCGCGTCCGAGGCGCCGAGCTCGGCCACCGCCCGGGACGATAGCCGGAAACCTGAGGGTCCAGTCGTGGAGGTTGCGGGTCGAGGTAGGCCCCCGTCGATAGTAGTCCCATTTCATTTCGTGTAGCCAATCAGGGCCCTGCCGGACGCGGCCGACCAGCGGTCGATGTTCGCGACGACCCGAATGTCCAGTCTCGTGTAACCCAGCCTAAAGCGGCCTGTCCGCCCAAAAAATGACATTCAGTTGCCTCCAGCCTTTCGACACGACCCACTTCACGATCTCGTAACTCGCCAACCTAGCGGCTTGTTGCTTGAGCTGCGCGTTCCTACGGTGTGGTCGCTAGGCCTCAGCAACAAGAGCTCGGTTGCCAGGCGGGCGGAGGCTCAACGAGATAGCCAGCTCAGGACAAGGAGAGCAAGCAATGGTCGCTTTTACCCTCAATGGCGAGGCGCGAACACTCGACGTCGATCCAGAGATGCCGCTGCTCTGGGCGGTCCGTGACGTCATCGGACTCACGGGAACGAAATTCGGTTGCGGGCTTGCCCAGTGCGGCGCTTGCACGGTTCACGTTAACGGCATGCCGACGCGCTCGTGCCAGACCGCAGTCGGCGACATCGAAGGAGCCTCGATCACCACCATTGAGGGTGTGTCGGGCAAGATAGGCGAAACGGTCCAGGCCGTGTGGGCCGAGTTCGACGTACCTCAATGCGGCTATTGCCAGTCTGGCCAGATCATGTCGGCCGTGGCCCTCCTTACAGAAACGCCTAAGCCGACGGACGATGATATTGATTCGGCGATGAGCGGCAACCTCTGCCGGTGCGCCACCTATCATCGCATCCGCGCGGCCATCCACGAGACCGCCAACCGGCTGGAGACTTGAGGCATGTCGCAGTTTCTCTCGAAGCATACTGCCGTGCGGCCCACGCGCCGCTGGTTCCTCGTCGGCGCGGGCGTTACCACCGGCGGCCTCGCAGTGGGCTACCGGCCAGTGCTGGCCGCGCCCGACATCGCACAAACGACCCCTGCAAAGGTTCCGGCGAACCCCTTCCAGACCTATGTCGAGATCACAAAGGAGAACCGAATCATCATCCACTCCTCGCAGTTCGAGATGGGACAAGGCTCCTATTTCGGCATCGCCACCCTGGTTATGGAAGAGCTCGACGGCGACTGGGCGCAGGTGGACGTGGTCGGCGGATATGGCAATACCGCGTTCTACGGCAATCTCGCCTGGGGCGGGGCCGCACAGGCAACTGGTGGCTCCACGTCGATGGGCTCGTCGTGGGAACGCTACCGCAAGGCGGGTGCTGCCGCACGGGCCTTGCTGGTGGCGGCCGCGGCGCAGCGGTGGGACGTGCCAGCCGGCGAGATCAAAGTCGCTTCCGGGGTCGTGTCGCACGCCTCAGGGATGCAGGCGCGCTACGGTGACCTGGCTGAAGCCGCAGCGGGAATGCCGGTTCCCGACGACGTGCCGCTAAAGCCGCGCGACAAGTGGGCCCAGATCGGATCGGACAGCCTCAAGCGCTACGATTCCGCCGGCAAGACCAACGGCGCGCAGACCTACACGATCGACCTCATGATGGAGGGACTCCAGACGGCCGTTATGATCCATCCGCCGAAGTTCGGCGCCGAGATCGAGAGCTTCGACGCAACCAAGGCCAAGGCACTCGACGGCATTGTCGATGTCGTCCAGACGCCGCGAGGCCTTGCCGTGGTTGGCAGGGACACCTGGACGGCGCTGAAGGGCCGCGACGTCGTGGAGGTGACCTGGAACGAGGAGAAGGCCGAAGAGCGCGGCACGGCCGAGATCATGGCCGAATACAACAAGGCAGCAGACGATCTGGGCGCGGCCACCGCGCGCGACGACGGTAACACTCCCGCAGCGTTCGCCAGTGCTGAGAAAATCATCGAGGGCACTACGAATTCCCCTATCTTGTCCATGCTTCGATCGAGCCACTCAACGCGGCCGCCCGAATCAACGAAGACGGCACCATCGATGTCTGGGGCGGACACCAGATGCCCGACCTTTATCAGGCGGCTGCCGCTCAGGTAGGCGGCACCACGCCGGACAAGGTGAGGCTGCACGTGATGAAGACCGGCGGCAGTTTCGGCCGCCGCGCGGTCTTGGATGCAGATGTCATTATCGAAGCTGTTTCCACAGCGCGTGCACTGGGACGCGGCAAGCCAGTGAAGGTGCAGTGGACCCGCGAGAATGACATGCGGGGTGGGCGGTACCGGCCGGCCTATGTGCACGCAGTCAAGGCGGGGCTCGACAAGAAAGGCAATGTCGTCGCTCTCCATGACCACATCGTGGGTCAATCGGTCTTGGGCGGTTCGACCTCTGCGGCGATGATCAAGAACGGCATCGATCCAACCTCCGTAGAGGGCGCCACCAACCTGCCCTATGCGATCCCGAACCTGAAGGTCGAGCTGACCACCACGGACGTGAACATCCCGGTGCTGTGGTGGCGTTCGGTAGGCTCCACCCACACCGCTTACGCGGTGGAAACCCTGATCGATGAGCTCGCCGCCGCTGCGAACCGTGATCCGGTCGACTTCCGCTTGTCAATGCTCGGTCACCATCCACGGCATGCCGCCGTGCTTAAAGTGGCTGCTGAGAAGGCAAGCTGGGACAAGCCTCTGCCGGAAGGCCGTTTCCGCGGCGTGGCCCTGCATGAAAGCCTCTCGACCTATGTCGCCGATGTGGTGGAGATCACCCTCAACGATGAAAATGGTTTCAAGGTCGACCGCGTCGTCTGCGCGGTAGATTGCGGCACCGCGATAAATCCTGACCAGATTCGCGCTCAGATGGAGGGCGGTATCGGATTCGGGCTAGGTGCGATCCTCCAGGAGGAGCTGACCCTGAAGGGCGGTGTCGTAGACCAAGAGAACTACGATACCTATACACCGCTCAGGATCGAGCAGATGCCGCGAGTCGAGGTGCACATTTTGCCGTCCGAGGAGCCGCCCACGGGAGTTGGTGAGCCAGGTGTGCCGCCGATCGGCCCGGCCGTCGCCAATGCGCTACGGGCGGCGACGGGCAAGACTATCCGCAAGCTGCCGATTATAAAGAACATGTCAGGAATGACACCATGAAACAGCCGCGATGAAGATCGCGCCGTTTTCGAACGCCTCCTGACAGGCGCTCATTTCCATGGGTCAAATTCCGGCGGCTGCCCGCTCCAATATCCGGTTTGGAGACGGCACCCCGTGTTCTGAACGACCACAGACGGGCCTTGGCGCCGGTTCCACTGAAAAACCGCTTTCGAGACGCAAATGCGTCCACTCCATGAAGAGCACAACCGTATAGCACCAGGAAGGCTAGCTACCTCCATCGCTTCGGAGACCCAGGAACCCCCAGAAAACCGAACCTCCAGAGCTCAGAGGCGCTCGTGATCACAATCGCGCTGGTGCGTGGATCATTGTTCAAGGGTTTGTCAATAGGCAGGCGAGATGGCCGATCGACATGATCTTCGCCCGATGCCCTACAAACACAATGCCAGCCGCTGTCACGGAGTCGCGAAGACGAAGGCAATGAGGGTCGACGCCGATACTCATCGTTTGGTTGACAGAGCGCTTGGAATGCCATGCGCTTCACATCGGAGTAGCCATCCGGGAAGCCTGAAGCGCTTTGAAAACGCATGTGCTGCGGCTGTTATTCATAGCGTGGATGACTTTGATCAAAACAATCGATTTCATCACTCTTCCGGAATCGTGCATGGACAAAAAAGAGCCTCACGCAC
Organism: Mesorhizobium sp. C089B; assembly: GCF_030323125.1. Lineage (NCBI taxonomy): Bacteria > Pseudomonadati > Pseudomonadota > Alphaproteobacteria > Hyphomicrobiales > Phyllobacteriaceae > Mesorhizobium > Mesorhizobium sp. C089B. The sequence goes on along the minus strand of NZ_CP100469.1, from coordinate 5,902,000 downwards.
CAATCACACGCTGCTCTAACGCGTGACGAAAGCTGCCTTAGGTATAATCCAAAGGAGAAAATCTTCGATGCGCCCTGACGTGCAGTGGAGGTCGTGCCGAGAAAGTGAGTTGCAACTGGCCGACAATGTCGGGCGGTGCGACCATGGTCGCTTCGGAGAATGAAATCGGGCCAGTTCACGGGGCGGTACTGTTATTCGTCGACGGCCGCCCTTCCCAAGAACAGGCGGCATCGCAAGTTGGTTCTGCCGATGAAAACGACATCGCCGGATACATGTCAGCAGCCGCTCAGGATTGGATGATCCAGCCAAGCTCTCGGCGTGATGGCACTGTAGGCGTCACAGTCGAAGCATCTCATTGATCGTTTATGAGGCTTTCTTCGATGCCGCTGATGCCTGACGGGCGGTCGCAGCTGCAGGCGACAACACGCCTATTTAATTGGAAACAGTCGAGGTAAGCCAATTTGGCTTCCCGTTACTATTTGGAGAAAGAAATGCTGTGCCTAGGAATCAGCGGCGGACTTGACCAAGTCCATGAAAACCGATTCGAGCGTCCGAACGCCTTTATGCACGATGGCGCCGCGGTGCTCGTCCGAGACGGAAAGGTGATAGCCGCCGTAGAAGAGGAACGCCTCAATCGAATCAAGCACTCGAACAAGCTGCCAAGTGGTTCGATTCAATACTGTCTCTCGACGGCCGGGGTTCAGCTCAGCGACATTGATCGTGTCGCGGTCTACGCCAGCGAGCCCTATGCCAACGCCATGCTTGAAGGTATGTCCGCTTCCCAACCGGACATTCTCTCCACTCCGTTGGATGCTAAAATGTTGGTGCAGAACCTGTTAGCGCGTGAGTTCGGCACTAAGTTGGACAGTTCGCGTATTTCATTCGTAGGTCATCATCAGGCGCACGCCGTGAGCGCCTTTGCAATGTCGGGCTTCGAACAAAGTCTCATTCTAGCGATTGATGGCTGTGGTGATTTCCTGTCGGGCCTTGTGGCGGTAGGGTCTGGCACAGAAATTACGCAAATCGAGGCTTTCCCGGAGGACAATTCTCTTGGGCTGTTTTATCTCGAGACGATCCGCTGTCTCGGCTACGGCATGTTCGACGAGTATAAGGTAATGGGACTCGCGCCCTATGGCGACCCCGCTCCCTATCGCGAGCTCTTCGAGCAGTTGTACGAGCTCTCCGCCAACGGTGGCTACCGTGTTCACCTCGACCGCATCGGTCCGGCGTTGCTCCGCAACATCGAGATCAGGCGAAAGGGAATGCCTTTCACCCAGCAGCATCGAGATGTGAGTGCGTCACTGCAGGAAGCGCTTGAGCGGATCGTGTTCCACATTCTCCGGCACCACCGTGAGGCCACCGGCATGAAGCGGTTGTGTCTGGCGGGAGGGGTAGCCCACAACTGCACGATGAACGGCAAGCTGCTGTATTCAGGGCTTTTCGAAGACATCTTCGTGCAACCCGCGTCTCACGACGCTGGCTGCGCATTGGGAGCTGCGCTGATAGTCTCTAACGAGATGGGCCGCCCCGCGCCGCGTGAGCGACTGCAGGAGGTCTATTGGGGTCCTGATCTCGGGAGCGACCGCGCCGTGGAACAGGAACTGAATGCATGGTCCGGACATCTCGAGGTTGAACGCTCTTATGACGTAGCGAGCAGTGCAGCCCACTGGATCACCAACGGCGCCGTGATCGGCTGGGTGCAGGGTCGTTCGGAGTTTGGGCCACGTGCGCTGGGCAACCGCAGCATTCTTGCCGACCCTCGGCCCGCTGCAAACAAGGACCGGATCAATGCCATGGTCAAGAAGCGCGAAGGCTATAGGCCTTTCGCACCATCTGTGCTGGAAGAGGATGCGAGCGAATTTTTCGACCTCCCGGACGGTAAGCACGAATTTCCATTCATGAATTTCGTCGTTCGCGTGCGTGACTCAAAGCGCGCCTTGTTGGGTGCCATTACGCACGTCGACGGTACGGCTCGGCTGCAAACAGTATCGCGCGATGCCAACCCAGCTTACTGGGAGGTCATCAATGCCTTCAAGAAGCGGACAGGCACTCCAATTCTGCTCAATACGTCCTTTAACAACAATGCTGAACCGATCGTGGATACGGTTGCAGACGCGATTGCCACATTTTTGACGACAGAGCTGGATGGACTTGTGGTCGGGCCCTTCCTGGTAAAAAAACGGGCTGCAACGCTGCAGGATTGGACTGCGCTTGCGATTTCATTGCCTCCCTCAGTCTCCCTCCATCAAACCCGTGCTTACACAGCGCGAGATCATCAGGAGACTGTCTGCGAGATTATTCCGAACCACTCCAGCATTGACAGTGTGCGAATTTCAAACGACTTGTTTAATCTACTGATGCGGATCGAGGGCGAAGCCGTGTTGCGAGATCACCTCAATATGATTGAGCCGGATCAGGCCAGGCATGCAGCTCTAATGGAGGGCCTGCGAAGACTGTGGGAGCAGCGCCTGGTTCGGTTGCATCCCTCACAAGCTGGTCGGATGGATCATGGGTCCGATCAAACGCTGGACCAGCCCAATAAGCAATCAGCCTGATAGAGATGCACCTCAAGCTCGGCCAATCAAGGGTGTTTGTCGACCCCGCCTGCGAGCTCCCGCTGTGATTACGGGGTCGTCGCCTACGCGGCGGCGCCCACCAACATCTCCATCAGTCGCTTCGGCGACAAAGCCAATCATCTCCCGTAAGAGCAAGTGCTTTCGGGCAAGGTCTGCAGGTTCAAGGAGTTCGTTGAAGGCGCCGCCAGCTGGAGCTGCGTCGAGCGCATCATCGCGCATGGTCGAGCTCGGCGCCCAAGGGAAATCGCCCAATTCGACACGCGTGCGTTTGCGCTCATTCAAAACCGCTGCGCGGGTGGTCGAGGTGAAATCGGAAGTCCGTCTGTGCCAGCCGACGACGTTCCCGCAGCGCATCCTGCACATCGCCCTCGATCGCATTCCTCAACTCGCGACATACGACGGGGCGCAGGCGCCGGAAACGAACCCGCCCACCGCAACCTGCAAACTCCCGCCTGTCCTCACGACGGAGCAATCCTGTCGCCTGACCAGGCGCGTGGAAAAGCATCACAAGGGTGACCACAGCGTCGCTTCAGGCCGTCAAACGCTATTGCCGTGCGTCAAGGCGGACTAGGTGACCCGTCGGGAAGCCGGCACCAGCGGCTTTGTCGGGACAAGACACATGCTATTGGGATTTGACCGCCGCAGCCGCGAGCATCGCTTCTCCCATCGCAATGGCCCCTTGGGCACGCAGCATTTCGCCAGGGTTCTGAATGTCGCGCAACTCTTTGTTCTGGCTGAGTTTTGATTTTCCAACCAGGCCGGTGATCTCGATCTCCAAGGCGACGATTGCCCTGACCATCGTGTCGATGAAGTCCTTCGGCGCGTCGCCCATCTTCCATGGGACCGGCTGCGAGGCTTCTTGCATGTGAGTGAGCTTCGCCACGTTGCGGCGCACATACCGCTCATCATCCCGGACAGTGATGCGTCCGTGGGCATGGACGACGAGATAGTTCCAGGTCGGCACCTGCTTGTGGAATTCATGCTTGCTCGGATACCAGTTCGGCGAGATGTAAGCGTCGGCCTCACGGAAGATTACGAGAACCTCATCGCCATTGGCGACTTCCTCCCAGACTGGGTTCTTGCGAGCGACATGGCAATTGAGAACGCCCTTGTCTCCCTTCGAGCGGTCAAGCTCGAAAGGGAGGTGGTTCGCGTCCAGCGTGCCTTTGCTTTGGGTGACGAGGATACCCAGCGGGTGTCTCTCGATAAGGTCAAACAGGGCGTTCTGATCAGGGACGGCAAAATGAGGCGGAACGTACAACGGTTTATCTCCTGTCGCGAATGTGCGGTTGTTAGTAATCGGCGGGCCTTACGGAACGTGCCCCTGAATCTTCGCTGCCGTCGACGAGTGCCCCGGATTTCGGTGTCCACCACGCTCAAGCACCGCCATCGTGAAGTGGGCGGGCACATCAGATGCCGCCGCATATGAGTGAGGTTGGTCAGTGACAAGCCGCGCACTCTCGCCTTCGCTTAAAATTTCCACGTGGGTACCTACCACAACGCTCAGGGCACCCTGACTGACCGAGATCAGCTCGCGCGTATCCGGACTATGAGCGTCCGCGGAAAACACATCGCCCGGCATCATGACCCAGCTCCACAGTTCGAACATCGTGCGTCCCGAGGTCGACGAATGCAGTTGCGCAGAGCTTCCCTTGGCGCTCGTCCAAAGCCTCCTGGTCTCTGTCCGCTCGATCGGAAGGCGCACCGTGGAAAGGTGCTCGTTCAACAAATCGGCCACCGAGAGCGAAAACGCCGCCGCCAGCCGACACAGTATGCCGATACTGGGGTTCGCCCTACCCTGCTCCAGCGCGACCACGGTTCCCTTCGATAGGCCACTTAGTTTAGCCAGGCGATCCAGGGTCAGGCTTTGGTCACGCCTCAAGTCTCGGATCCGGGCTGCTATCGCTTGCCCAAGCGCTTGCTCGGCATCAAACGCTTCCGTAACATTGGTCATTATATTGACTTGGGTCCTCGGCTCACGTATTGCGGTCAGTATAATGACCGGCACGAAATTGCAACTGCCCGTTAGGAAGGAATAACCGATGCGTTTTGAGACGAAGGCGATCCACTGCGGCCGAGGTGTCGACGCGTCCACGGGGGCCGTATCCATGCCGCTGCACACCAGCACGACGTTCGAACGAGGCGCCAACGGGTCATTTCCGTCCGGCTTCGAATACACAAGGGATGGAAATCCGACACGCAATGCGTTCGAGGCGGCCATGGCGACGCTTGAGGGAGGGGGAGACGGCATCGCCTTCGCTTCGGGCATGGCCGCAATCGCTGCAATTTTCGAGAGCCATCCGTCGGCGGGTCGGATCGTTCTGCCGGATGACATGTATTTCGGCATTCGTTCGCTGATCGAAGAGACCGACATTGGGTCTCGCTTCGACTTTGCCCCCGTCGACATGCGCGATTTGGACGCTTTGCGCGCCGCGGTGACATCGAAGCGGACTGGCCTCGTCTGGGTCGAGACGCCGTCAAACCCGATGATCCGCGTTGTCGACATTGCGGCCATCTGCGCAATCGCGCACGAGGCAGACGCCTTGGCGGTGGTGGACAATACGTGGGCCACCCCAGTGCTTCAACGGCCACTCGAAATCGGGGCAGACGCGGTGATGCACTCGGCGACAAAGTACATTGGCGGCCACTCGGATTTGATGGCCGGTGTCGTCATTGTCCCAAACGCGTCACCCCTCGGTCGCCCATTGCGGATGGTCCAGAAACACAAGGGCAGCGTCGCAGCGCCCTTCGACTGTTGGCTGGCGTTGCGGGGCCTGCAGACATTGCCGGTCCGCATGCGCGCCCATTGCGAAGGCGCCCAGAAAGTGGCCGAGGCCCTGGCGTCTCATCCGCGCGTCGAAAAAGTGCTCTTTCCTGGTTTGCAAACTGATCCGGGACACGATCTTGCTACGCGGCAAATGAGCCATTACGGAGCGATGCTATCCTTTATCGTCGAGGGCGGAGCCGATGCTGCAATGGCCGTGGCCGGCCGCCTGAAGATTGTTGTCCGGGCGACAAGCCTTGGCGGGACGCATTCTCTGATAGAGCATCGCGCATCCGTTGAAGGTGCGAAGTCCAAAGCGCCAGGCGGATTGCTGCGAATTTCTGTAGGGCTTGAACATCCTCAGGACATTATAGATGACCTGATGCAGGCCCTAGGCGAAACCTGCAAAGCGGGAGTCCAATGACGGGTGCAAGAACTCTGGCGCCGCTTTACGTGACGGCTGGCGCAGCCGACGATCGGCAGAACAATGTTCCTGCTGAGTAGAACGCACGTCCTCTGGTGAACCGCTACCGCCGTGTCGCATTGTCTCGGGCGTGGTGGTCGCCTGGGTGATGAACGTCTTCGGGTTTCCGGACGATGGCCACGCGCTCGACCGGATAGCGGAAATACCCAGATTTGCCGTTGACCTACTGCTGCTCGACCTCGTCGGAGATCGCGGTCAACAGATGGGATGGATGTGCTGGCACTACGGCAGTTTGACAAGCCGGCCATCGGGGCGCTAGCACCGTCCAAAGCCAAGAGTCGCAGGGCAGAACTGACCGCACCCAGCGGGCTGCGGGACCCATCAGCTAACGGCCAGGTTGGTACCTCAAGGCGCATCAGCACCATGGATGTCACATTGTCCTTGTTGCGAGCGCGATTTCGGAACTTCGTTGTGACGCAGTCTGTGCACAGAGCGCACCGCTGTAAGCAAATGAGCGGACGAACGACACCCAGTGGAGGAGAGAAGTGATGCGGCGTCAAGATCCTCCGCGCTTTGCGGCAAACACACTGATCCCTCTTCACAACCCGGTCTTTCGTTCTATCTGGACAGCCACGCAGATATCCAGCCTTGGCTGGCTGGTGCAGAGCGTGGCTATAAGCTGGCTCATGGCGACGATTTCAGCCTCCGATCTAATGGTTGCGCTCGTACAGGCTGCATCGACACTGCCCGCGTTCTTCTTGTCGATCCTTGCTGGAGCCATTGCAGACAGCTTCAGCCGCCGCGGCGTGATGCTTGCCGGACACTGCCTTATCGCACTGGCATCCACGGCGCTGGCACTCGCTGTGGGACTGGGCTTTGTTAGTCCATGGCTGATCCTGGGACTGAGTTTCTTGGCCGGATGCGGCTTTGCCTTGAACGATCCAGCATGGCACGCGTCGGTAGGCGATATCCTGGAAAAGCGCGACATACCCGCCGCAGTGACGCTGATGTCGGTGGGCTACAACGTGGTTCGGAGCATAGGACCGGCGCTGGGCGGTGTAATCTTAGCTTTGCTAGGCCCCCTTACGGCTTTCGCCCTCGCTGCGCTGAGTGACTTGGTCCCGTTGAGCGCTGTTCTGCGCTCAAAGTGGCAAGTTCGCTTTTCGCCTCTTCCGCGCGAGCGGATGACTACGGCCATTCATGATGGCATGCGATTCACGGCAATATCCTCAGAGATCAGAGTGGCGATTGTGCGTGCAACCCTATTCGGGCTGTCAAGCATCTCGATCCTTGCTCTGCTCCCCCTCCTGGTTCGCGACCAGCTGGCGGGAGGGCCAATTGTTTACGGGGTGCTATTGGCTGGCTTCGGCACAGGCGCCTTCATAGCCGGCATTGGCAGCAGCTACTTGAGACGCATTACGTCCCAGAACCGATTGATCACGCTCGCATCCGTTGCTTGCGCAACGTGTTGCCTTTTGATGGCCCTCACATCGTCGGTGGCTGTGGCGGCGATCGCGCTTGCAATCGGTGGCGCTGGCTGGGTTGTCACCTGGACCGGAACCGACGTGTGTGTGCAGTTGGCAAGCCCCAGGTGGGTCGTTGGTCGGACCCTGTCCATCTATTACGCCCTGACCTACGGCGGCATGGCAGCGGGCAGCTGGATCTGGGGTGCTGTCGCGCAGTACTATTCGCTGACGTGGGCTTTGGAAGGTGCTGCAGCGGCACTGTTGCTGGTCGCGGCTGTGGGAAAGCTATTGCCAGTGCGGCTATGGGAGGAATCGGATCAAGCGGCCGTCGACTTCAGGCCACCAGAACTGGCCCTCCCTTTGAAACCCAGGAGCGGTCCGATCGTGATCAAGGTGGAGTACTCGATACCCGAGGAGAGTATCGATGAATTTCTGAGCTGCATGCGCGAAAGGCGGCGCGTTCAGAGCCGCGCCGGTGCGCGGGACTGGACCCTCCAGCGCGACCTTCAGAAGTCGACGCTTTGGACCGAGACATTCCGCACGCCGACATGGACGGACTATCTTCGTCTAAACCATCGGCTGACGGTGAATGACAGGGAGGTAGGCGAGCGCCTTGCCGCTCTGCACATGGGTGATTCTCCGCCTCGCATCTCACTTTCAATCGAGCGGTCGACAAGCCCCGCCCCCGGCAGCCAAGTCCAGCCTGTGCCTTTTGTATCGCGCCCGTGAGATAACCAAGACTTGTCTGGGCTTGGACACGGAACGAGCTACTCCTTGATTTGTCGAGCCTGCCCGGATTGCAAATCGTTCCGGCCGGTTAGGCGAGCATGAGAATTCGCGCGGCAATTATGTCAATCACGGGTCCCATGTTCAGCCCGCCCCCCTCTGCCGCCAGATCGGCTTGAGCACGGATTCAGGTCGCCCGTCCTTTGCATAGCGGCGGGCAACGAATAGCAAGGGGGCGGAGGGTATCCCCGTCTGCGAAGCGGGCAGAGGAGGAATCCGCAAGGCGGGTTGCTGGGGAGAGGGGTCGCGCGCCTCTTTCCGCCTCACTTAGAAAACGTGCGGCCAAGCACGTTCATGTCGGCCGTGGGCGGCCGCAACAATTGCCTACAAGGCGCAAGCGTCGTCACATATTAAGCGTAGCCGCGCGACAACCATCCGTGGTCACGCGCAATCCTGCGAATTGTCAAGCGGAGACAACGATCGCGGCACCAAGCAAAGTGGCGAACCCGATTCTGCTCGGGAGATCCCAAAGCTCTCCGAACCCTATTAGATCCATGAAGCGAAACACGGCGCCCTGAAGCAGGTAAAGCAGCAGTGTGCTCTGACCAAGCTCCACCGCAACAAAGCGAGCTACGCGAGTTGAATGGCCAACTCTCCAGCATAGGAACATAAGCTGCATTGTGACTGCAGAAGTTGCTACGGAGCCAATGAACATCAGCAACACTTGTCTCGCCGACTCTCCATCGTAGATCGAAACGAGATTGTTGTAGACGTAAGTCCCTTCCCCAAACAAGAAAGCACACTCACGGCGTGCCGAGCAGCTTGGCCAAGGAGCCGCACTGGGGCCTCCGGAGTGAGTGTTATCGCTCAAGCAGCCACGTCGGCGCGGCCTAAAATCTTCGATGAGCGCGTCAGGAGAGCGTCGATCTCCACATTTCTTCCAGGAGATCGTCCCCACATCATCATGGCCACGGCTCTAACGGGCTGGTGCCCTCCCTTTCCCGTTTTTTGTCTCGATGCTCGGTTGCGCCGCCCGCCGGGGCAAGGCAAAAAAATCGTCGAGGCTGAGCCCCCACTGCGGCTTCGGCGAAATATTCATCCACGGGTTCGCATCACCGCGGGCAGCGGGCGAGTTCGTCGATAGGAGTGCGGATGGAAGTAGGCGATGCACATCGTCACCAGCGGCTCAGATTGTGTGAGGTCCACGGCTCGCTGGTTTCCGCCGACGACGGCGCGGACGGCATCGGTATGCGCAGAGCGGGTCCGTCGGCTTGGCGTCAGTTTCGGGGCAAGGGGCTATTGCTGGTCGCGCGGCGCTGAGTTGGGCGGAAGGATCGACGGCGCAACCCGGGGCTCCCGCGCGACGAGCAGGTTTTTTCCCGGTCTGACCTGGCCTCGACTCCAGATGTCGCGATGACCGACGTGGCCGGCGCGATTGAACGGGTCTCATGCCCAAAGCTGCCTCGGTGCCCAGTAGCGGCACCGCATGACCCACCCGGCGCTGCTCGAAGTAAACCGCGGCCAGCCAACATCCGAAGGTGCGCCAGACCCGATGTCGCGGCGGCCTGATGGCTCCGGCGCCGTGCCGCGGCAGAAAGCTGCCGATCTCGTCTGGCATGGTCGCTGACCGCATCGTCACCCGGGCCATCGCAGCGACTTTTCTCCGTTACAAAGTCCCCGCGGGACGGACTGCCAGTTCACGCCAGGGCCAACAGCACCCGCAGGGGCGGCCGCCGCGTCTGCCGGTCCTGCGAGTAGAATAAGATCGGGAAGTGCGGCTTCATCCTCGATGCCAGAGCTCGCTTCGCCGTACCGCGGCCGCCATAGCCCCTTGCGCTATCACGAGTCAGCCCACCTTTCTAGCTGGCAGCCATCGGGAGCCGATCCGCAACCACAGGGCGGCACCTGTCGGCCCGGCTTCCGTGTCAACGCAGAACATGATGCATATTCCCAGCGCTTTTTGACAGAGCGAACTACAAAATGCAGAACACTGACTCTCCGCCAAATGAATGCTGCGAGCAAGCAGCAGGCGGAGGAACTCCGTCTGGGCTGAGTACCTGTTTCAACGTGAACAAATAAATTGTAGCCAGTTCACGAAACGCCAGGCCCGCTCCTCTGCCGTCCGATCGTCCAGGAAATCCCCTCGGCGCGCACCACGCCAGACACCTCCTTGCCGATATGATGCTCAAGCACCGGCCGCCAGGGCACCAGCGTGAACTCGCGCGATTTCTCGATGACAGCGTATTTTCCGCCGGCGAGCTCGACGCAGCGGCGCAGCGTACCGTCTATTCGATTGCCATGCTGCGCTTCAGAATACGAGAGCCCGAGTTCGTCCGAGAGCTGACTGGCAACACGGTTCAGCTCTCGTTGGCGCAGCATTGAAAGCATGTTGGCGCGATAGATGACCCGATCCTGCGCATCTTGGGCAAGACCTTGCGCGATCAGCCACTGCTGTCGGCGGGCCTGGACCTGACGTACTTCTCGACCGAAGCCAGAGTCGCGCAAGGACTCATGGTGGGCTGATACCAGCTCCTGGTCGGTCCAGGTGGCGCCGTCAAAGCCTACTTGGCTCTCCAGCGGCATTGATGAGAGCTTGTCGACGACAACAGGCTGGGCCCTCGCTCGTTGACGCTCGTAATCCGCGACGCGGTTGAGATGGTCGGGCGCGACTGTCCATGTGCCGTCCGGCTCGCGCTCGACGCCACCGGTCGCACGGCGGATCGCCTCCAGTCGCCGCACGTGCGTTTCGGCAAAGCGTTCGGTGGCCGAGGGGTCATGCTTGAGATGGATATCGATGCTGTAGCGCCCGTCGTTGACCGTGGCGATGCCGGCAATTGTGCGGTCGACTTTTCTTGGCCCGGTGTCCCTCGGCCTGATCCGCACTATGCAGCCTTCTGGTGTCGGTTGGGTGGCCCCGCCTTTGCCGATATCAAAATAGTGGCTTTTGCCGTCCACGCCGTCGACGACGAGGTAATGGCGGTCAGTGATTTCGTCGGCCAGCCCGCGCCCGACGACACGTCCGACCACGGTTTGGGCCGACCCGTCGGATCGATCGTGGATAAGATAGTCGGCGGCACTGCGGACGAGCCCCTTGCCGGTCAGCTCGCGATGGATGGTCTTGACAATGTCGCCGCGCTCGCCGATGCGGCGTAGCGTGGCTTCGAGATCATCCTCCAGGCGCCAGCGACCCGAAGGCATCTCCTCGGCGAGGCCCATCCGCTCGAGCTTGCGCAGGCGGCCCTGGTGCAGCGTCTGGCGAAAGGTGTCTCGGCTGGCTGGTGAGACATGCCCCTCGTCGCGCATGCGCATCAGCTGCCGGTCGATGCTGGTGAAGCGTTCCTGCTCCATCTCCTGGCGCAAGCGCTGCTCGATCTCGCGGTCGGTGCGCGGGCCAAGGTCGAGGCTAACCAGTTCGGCTGCGCGCTCGCGCAGGCCAGAGGAGATGTAGTCCCGCGCGATGACGAGGTTTTCGCCGTGATCGTCCCTGCCGCGCACGATGATGTGGGTGTGAGGATGGCCGGTGTTGAAATGGTCGACGGCCACCCAGTCTAGCCTGGTGCCGAGGTCTTCTTCCATTTGCGCCATGAGGCGCCGGGTGAGCAGCTTCAGGTCATCATACTCGATACCGTCTTCAGGGGCGACGATGAAGCGGAACTGATGACGGTCACCGTTCGCGCGATCGAGAAAGGCCCTGCCGTCCGCGTGGTCTTTGTCGGCAGCGTAGAGCTCGCCACGCTCGCCTTCCCGGGTGACGCCGTCGCGCTGGAGGTAGCGGAGGTGCGCACGAGCTCCGTCGACTCCCTTGCCGGCCAGCTTGACGATGCGTGCCTTGACGACTGCGCGCCGCTGCCGAAACGCCGCGTGGCGGTCGCGTGCTCTAAGAACGGCGGCAGCAGCCCCGCCGCGCCCCACCCGGCTTCCGATGAAGCGGCTGCCGCGTCCGCTCCTGCCGCCTGCTCGGTTGACCGCGGCCTGGACCTGGCCAGCGTAGCGTTTGCCCGCCTTCGAGCCGCGCGAGCCAATTTTGCCGAGCCTCGGCGTGAATTCGTCATCCTGCATGCGGCCTCCGATGAACCAGCAGCAAAATCAGAGGCTTGCGCGCCAGACCCTCCTGGACCCGCAGGCAACCTCCCGGGAAAACGATGTGCAGACAAACACTTCGCCGCCTCAGGAGGCGATGCCTTTATCTTGCCTTCCGCGGACCTGCCTCCCTGCCCCCGCCCGAACCACGGTAGCCGCTGCCCTCACCTGCGATCCGGCCGGCCTGACCTTGCTCGCTCCGATCCGAGCGGCACCAGGATTTGGCCATTCGGGCCGGTCACGGAAACACCGTTTCGGAGGAAAAACAGCGACTGCCCGGACGGGATTCCCGGCGCGGTTTTGGAAGGGGATTTGTCGGTGAGCGCGTCCATATCGGCGGCCGAAATGCCCGCCGCCTTGACCTCTTCCAGATACGAAACCGTCTCGCTGGGCAGTGGCCGCCCACGCTGCAAATGCTGTTCGTAGCGCTCCGGCCCGGCGTTATAGGCTGCAAACAGGCCTGGAAATCCGAAGCGGTCATACATGGCGCGCAGATAGGCAGTGCCTGCCAGAATGTTGTCGCGAGGGTCGTGCGGGGCGGCTCCCAGGCCAAGCTCTGCGCGCAACTCCTCGTAGGTGCCTGGCATCACCTGCATGAGGCCAATGGCGCCGGCGCTCGACGTGACCGGCCGCCCATTGAGCGTCGTCTGCCCCCGGCTTTCGGCATGCATGACGGCATAAATCCAGGTCTGTGGAATGCTGAAACGCCGGCTTGCTTCGGCTACGAAGGGCTGCCATCTTGCAAGCTGCGGACTATGGGAGATGACGACCGGCTTCGTGTTGGTCGCGGCGGAACAGGCGCATGGTGCGAGAGACACCATGCCCAGCATCAGGAGGGTCACTCGGTCCATAGCGGCACGAGCCTCCCGATGATATTTTTGGTCGGCACCGGCCCGAAATAGCGGCTGTCGAACGAGCGATTTTTATCGCTGCCGAGTAGGAAAACCTCGGCATCGGCGAGCTTTCGGCAGGCATTCCACCAAGGCAGCGGACGGTGCTGCGTGTCGGTTGCAAGCCGGCGCGCGACAATCTCGCCGCCGATGATGATGGCGTCGCCGAAGGCGCAGACATGCTCGCCAGGCAGCGCGGCAAGGTGCTTGACCAGCGGCACGTTGCTGGGCAGATAGAAGCGTTCGGCGGCCAGATCGACGACCGGTTTTGGCGGGCGGACGAGTACGAGATCACCAAGAGCCGGCGATCCGGACGCGACGCGATAGAGGCCGACCGGCGCACTCGCCGAGGCGTTCCAGACCAGCCAGGGCGATGGTTTGCCGAAGGCGGCGAAGCCGATCAGGGCAAGGCCCATCGTGGCCACGGCGATCGTCTTGCGCGCCCGAATGCGCCGCAGATGGCTGCCGATCAGATGGATGGTGGGACGCCGGCTCATGAGCGGCCTCCCTCGCCGGCCGAGCCGGAATCGTGCCCGCCGTCCTCGGGCCCGGTCTCCTGCGCGTGCCCCTTCGACCAATCGTCGAGTTCGTCGATGTGATAGCGGACATAGCGGCCGTGCTTGCGGAATTGCGGGCCGCCGCCTTTGAGGCGCATCTTCTCCAGCGTGCGCTGGGACAGCCCGATATAGAAGGCCGCCTGCGCGGTATTGAGAAACGGACTGCCCTTCTTGGCGCGGGCTGCGCGTTCGTTTTCGTCGTCCATGATGATCCTCGTTTCGCTACGGACAAGCGAAGGCGAGGATCGGCGAGCGAGATCGTTTTGGGGACGGGCGAAGAGTGGGGGGCGAGTTTTCGCCGCCCCCTTCCCCTCACGGGTCCTGAGAGAGGCCCCGCGCCGGTGGCGGCGCGGGGCTTTCCGGATCGGCCGGTCAGTCGACCGGGTTCCAGATGATGGCGTAAGTGTCGTCGTCATCCTGGCCGGCGGCGCGGCCGAGATTGGCGTAGAGCTTGCGGGGGCCAAACTCGGGGGCGGCAATCGACAGGCTCACATAGTCCTTGCCGGAGGTCTCGCCGGTGCGGATCCAGCCCGCACCCACTTCGATCCCTTGCGTCAGCACCCGGAAGTCGGGATGGGTGTCGGCGCTCTTTGCCTGATTGGGCACGATATCGATGTCGGCGCGGACGCTGAGCGTCTTGAGCTGGCCCTTGTAGCCGCCGTTTTCCTGTTTGGTGACGTATCCGATCGCGGTCATTTCCAGTCTCCTCTTGGTGCTCGCAGGGGACCATTCCCCTGCGATGGCGGACCGTGATGGGCGCGTCCGGACCGCCGGAACCGGGACGGCCGCAGCGATAGCGGAGGACCCGCGCGGGCAGCTTTTTTGAAGCGAAGCGGCGCGAGGAAGCCGCCGCAGGCGGCGGGGAAAAAAGCTGCCGGCGAGGGTTTCGGGCGGGCCGGATCCGCCCATAGGTCGACAGCCAGCCGCAGGGGAATGGTCCCTGAGACACAATGGAGACAGGTGGCGCGATCGGTGACACAAGAAGCCGGCGGCAATGCAGAGCGCCGGCTGCGCGGGCTCTGTCGGCAACCGGATCGGACAATTGGCCCCATGCGCCTTTGGCGCCTCAGCAAGCAACCCGGCGCGGTGCGGGGCTGCCGAAATGGGGCGAACTGGCGTCGGAATTTCTCGCGCGCGGCACTGGCTCGACAAGACGCCCAATCGGCAGCCGGCGTGGCCCGTAGCGGCGCGCGCGACCTGAGCGGCGGTAATCGAGAGAACCGCCGCTCGGGCCCTGATCGACTATTCGCGCACGAACAGCGGCTGCACCTGTGTCCACTGATCGGCGGTGCGGAAGCCGCCGCGGCTGGTGTAGCTTTGGGCCGGGAATTTCATCCAGCGCGGCAGCCAGGTCTCGACCCTGGGGCGGCCATTCTCGCCCGCCAGGAAGTCGCGGATGATGTTCTTTTGCGTCTTGACCTTCTCGGCGACATTGCCGTCCGCGACCAGCTTGCCGCCGACGTCGGCCAGCATCGAATTGGCGATTTCCTTGTCGCGCAAGAGGTCGAAGAAGGCATCGTCCGGTTGCCACCATATGCCCATGTCGACGTTCAGGTGGTTGCCGAGCGCCTCGATGACGGCGCTGCCGGCTGCAAGCGTCTCGGCCATGACAAGGGTGAGAACGCGCATGACATCGTCGTCGCAGAGCGCCAAGAGGCGCGCGAACACGCCGGCGATAGCAACGGCGTCGCCATTGCCGCCGGCGACCAAGCTATCCTCATCCGGTGATCCGAGCAGGGCCAATACCTCGCGCCGCTTTTTGCCGAATGCGGCTTCAGCCTTGCAGCCGGCAAGGCTGGCAGTCACCGTCTCGTTGGCTGCGCGCTGCGGCTCGGGCCGCACCTGCCACAGGCCCGAACCGGTGATGGCGTGCGCCACCACGAGGCGCAGCGCCACGGCGGGATGGTCGAGCATGGCCGCGCGCACGGCGGCATGGCGATGCAGATCGATATAGTTCTGCATCGGGCCGGTGACTTCGGGGCGCGGCAGCTTGGCGGCTGTTTCTTCTTGCTCGCCGCCCTCGCGGGCGCGGCGGGCTTCCTTGCGTGACAGCCAGCCCTCG
The DNA here is from genome assembly GCF_030323125.1 of Mesorhizobium sp. C089B. NCBI lineage: Bacteria > Pseudomonadati > Pseudomonadota > Alphaproteobacteria > Hyphomicrobiales > Phyllobacteriaceae > Mesorhizobium > Mesorhizobium sp. C089B. The sequence continues at coordinate 5,886,455 of NZ_CP100469.1, read as the reverse complement.
TGACACTCGACCTCGCCGCGATGCGAGACAGTGATGACGATCTTGCCGCCCTTCTTCTTCGGGGTCTTCTCGTGGTCCCATGCGTGGAAATACTGGCCCGGTTCCAGCAGCACAACCTCGCTCCAGCCCTCGTTGAGATAGGTGTCGCGTTTGGTGGCAATCGCTTCGTTCTGCTTTTGCCAGAACAGGTCGGCATCGGCGAAATAGCTGTCCTCGCCGAACAAGTCCGAGGTGATCAGGCCGGGATACTCCTCGATGGCAAACAGCGCCACCTTGGTGGAAATCGACTGGCCGCCGAACAGCCATTGCTTCAATTGATAGCCACGCGGCGCGTATTGATCGGGATCGGCACAGAGTGCCAGCCAGTCCTTCTGCTGCGCCTTGGAAGCCATGGTGAGATGGCGCACCGTCTCGGTATCGATCTCCTCGCGCCGATAGGCTTCGCGGATTTTGGGCAAGAGGTCGCCAAGCGCCAGAATGCGTTTGACCTTGAGATCAGTGATGCCGAAGGTCACAGCGATGTCGGGAACGGTGCGGCCTTGCCTGACAAGCCGCGAAAACGTCTCCCATTGCGATACTTCGTCAGGATCGAGGCGGGCGAGGTTTTCGATCAGCGAAGCTTCCAGCGCATCGGCGTCGTCACCGTCCTCCATGATGGCGCAGGGCAAGGGATCGCCTTCGCCGCGCTCGTCGGCAAGCGATTTCGCGGCGAAATAGCGCCGCCTGCCGGCGACGATCTCGAAGGTTTCCGGCTGGCCGTTCGGCCGCACAAGGAGTGGCACCAGCACGCCGCGCGCACGCACGGAGGGCAGGATGTCGGATATGTCGGGCGCGCGTTTTCCATGGCGCATGTTGAGCGCGGAAATGTTGAGCTGATCCAAGGGAATGTGGGCAAGCTGCATGGTTACTCTCCTTTTGCTTTGGTTAAGGTTGTCCCCGCCGCAGAGGCCGAAGGCCGGCACGGCGGGACGGTTTTTGCGCCTATCGGCGCTGCTGTTCCGCCGTGTCGGGCGGAAGCTCGGAATGGGGCTTTGATAGGGCGTCTGCTGCTTGCCGCAGCAGTCGCTCGGCCTCGCTGCCGTGGCCGCAAATGCGGGCGGCTTCGGCATAGACGGAGAGCGGAAAGCGCGCTTGGAAATGCAGGTCGCGCTCTATGCCGAGGCCAAGCGGACCTTTTACGGATGCAAGCTCGGCCAGACTGACGCTGCCAAGTTCGGGGAAGCCGAAGCCGAGATCGCAAAGACCGAACAGAGTGTCGCCATCGGCGTCGAGTTCGCTCAGAAGCCAGGTCGCGGCACCTGTCGGATTAAACAGTTTCACAACGGGAAAATGGTCGATGTCGGCGCCGGCGGCGCCATGGGCGAGCAGTCGTGCGCGCTGTGGATTGGTGATCAGGATCATGGAAAGACTCCTTGTCAGAACGGGTCGCGTTGATTTCTTGCGTCCGGCGGGAGAAAGGCTCCCTGGACCTTCCTCTGATCCGCCTCACCATTAAGAGGCCGACTTCGAGCAGCTTTGCGCCGCGCGCGGACACATCGGCGCGTCCATCAGGAGGGTTTGCCCGCGTGGTGATGGGCTGGACGCCAGGAATGAGCATCTGCTCCTTTGCGGCGTCGGCTCGGTCGCGGCCAGTTGAGGATCGCGCATCGTCATGCCGCAATCCCTTCTTGCGCCTCGCCTTCGGCATCGGCCTGAAGGCCAAGCAGGAAATCGGCGGCCTTCGAGGCGAGGCTGGCGGCACGGAAGATGGCGCGGTTGTCCTCGCGCAGCACCTTCAGCCATGAGCCGATGTAATCGGCGTGACGCACGATCGGCTCGATACCGAGATTGCCGCAGACGAAGGCGGCAGCGATTTCGGCGACCAATTCTTCACGCGCGTAGGCCTTGGAGCCGAACGAGCCGGAGAGGTCGCGAGCAAGTCGCGTCGGGTGGCCGGTCCAGTGGCCAAGCTCGTGAAAGCAGGTTCGGTAATAGTCGATCTGCTGATGGAACGCCGGCTGCGGCGGCACCTGAATGTGGTCGCTGCCCGGCATGTAGAAAGCGCGATCGCCGCCGACCCTGAAATCCGCACCGCTGGCGCGAATGAGCGTCTCGGCCTGCGGCACGATCTCGCTCTGAGGCAGAGGCTCGGCGGCGGCATGGAGCTCTTCCGGAAGATTATCGCACTGCGCGACATTGAAGACCGTGAAGCGCTTCAAAAAAGGCACCGCCAGTGGTGCATCGCCCTCGTGGCGAGCGCGCTCCTTCTCGTCCTTGGGGACAAAGCGGTCGGCATGCACGATGGTCGTGCCGCGCTCGCCCTTCCTGACGTTGCCGCCATGGGCAAGCGCCTGCCGGAAGGTCATCCAGTTCTGGCTGGGATAGCTGCGCTCGATGACGGCGCCCCACAGGATGAGGATATTGATGCCGGAATAGGTGCGCCCCGTGGACGCATTCCTCGGCAGGCCAAGGCCTGCTTTTGCGCTGCCCCATGGCTTGACCCATGGCACGGTACCGCGCTCCAGTTCGGCAATGATGCGGTCGGTGATCTCCTGATAGAGGCTGGCGCCCGGGCGCCTGCCCTTGCCTGCGCCAGCCTCTGTGCTGGTGGTACGCTTGCTGTTTGCACGCATGTGTTATCCTCCGCTCACCAATCGCCGCGCCTTTCCCCGGAAGCGGGGTGGGCGGCGAGTCGCGACCGGAAAGGCCCGCCGTGGTACGCGGACCGCATCCGAAGGACCGGAACGAAGAGGAGGACCCTGAGCGGCACGCGAAGGGTTGCGGGCTGCCGCGGCGGGCCTAGAAGGGAGTGCCGCCCACCCCGCGCCCACCGGGAAAGGCCAACCGACAAACCGCGCCGCCCGCAAGGGCGGCGACCGTCTCAGCCCGAAGGGCTGCCCACGCCAAGGGGCGAAGCCGAATGGCCGAGACCGCCTGAGCTTGCCGAAGAAAAGCGGGCTCGGTTCACGAGCACCTGATGCGCGTCGTCAGGCGCGCGGGCGCCCGCTAGGACCGGAGGCTGGACAGAATCTCGCACGGATCAGCGTCAAGGGCCGCAGTTATGTCGAGAAACTCGATGACGTCGAGACGCCGCTCTGCGCCCTCGTACTTGGCCACGAAGGATTGGGGACGACCAAGCTTGTCAGCCAGCTGCTTCTGGGTCAGGCCTTTGGTCTTGCGCAGCAAAACCAGCGCGGGCCAGGAACCGCTGGTGGCGGGGCGATCGAAGGGATTTGGGCATGGAGGCGAACCGGTCGGGTAAAGACCGGATCAGCGACTAATCCCGGTTTCGGATTATCCCATTTTGGGATATACTGCGTGCGCTCACAGGCGAGATCCGCAGGCATGAATGGACCAATGGGAACAGATGAGACGCGAAGCTCAACTTTGAGCGATGAAGTCCCCTGGTCGGAGAACCTCACGAGCTACGACAGGGAGCATTTCAAGATCTACCTGCGGATCCTGGATGCCTGCGCCGACAATGCCAGTGAAAAGGAGATGGCCGAGCGCATTCTCGGCATAGACCCGTCCATTGACCCGGTCCGCGCCCGCAAAGCTCTTCGCAGCCATATCGACCGTGCGAACTGGATGATGACGACCGGCTACAAGGAACTGTTCGCCGGCTGATGCACAGCGCCCACTGCCAGGTGTTTCGAGCAGGCAAGTCTCTGTAGCCAAATTCGGCAGCGCACGGCCGCGACAGCCGGCGCTGCGGGAGCGGTCACAACTGGTTCGCGTGCTGTTTGACTGCCATTTCCAGTGCTTGCATCAAAGGCACAGCCTTGGAGAAGAGGAAGCCTTGAGCGGTTCGGCAGCCAAGCTTGTGCAGGGTTTGCCGATCCGCCTCTGTTTCGACGCCCTCGGCCATGACCTCGATCCCGAGCATGTCACCGAGTTCGATGACCGATTTGACAAGCAGTCGGTCCTCTCTGGACTTGGCCAAGCCGCGAATGAAGCCCTGGTCTATTTTCACCTTGCGTATCCGGCGATCCTTGAGAGATGCCAAGGTAGAAAAGCCGGTGCCGAAGTCGTCGAGCGCGATGGAAATACCGGCATGCGAAAGCCGTCCGAGCTTTTCATCCACTCTGTCCGGGTCCACCGGCGATTCTTCGGTAATCTCGATTTCGAACATCGTTGCAGGCAGGCCTCTTGCCGCCAGACCATCCAGAACCATGTCGTCGATATCGCCGGCTTCCAGTTCGCGCGGGGAAACATTCATCGCCACACGAATGTTACGACGGTCAGCTTTCACCAAGCCGTCGATAAAAGCACAACAGTCGGCGAATACGGTTTGCGTCAGCAGCTGAAGCATTCCGGTTTCGCGTGCGGCTGTGATGATTTCGGGTGGAGAGATGGCACCATGTGTCGGATGGGACCATCTCAGCAAGGCTTCAAAACCGACCACGGCCTCGGTGTCGAGTTTCACGATCGGCTGGAACCAAGGTTGCAATCTTCCCGTCTTTATCGCCGAATGAAGGTCCCGTTCGATGGACTGGCGGCGTTGGAGTTCCCGGTCGAGTTCGGCATCGAACAGGCAAAATTCGTTCCTGCCATGGCGCTTGGCCGTATAAAGGGCGATATCGGCCCGCAACAGCATTTCAGTCAGGCTCGACGTCTGCGCCAAGTATATCCCTATCGATGCCCCGACGCGCACGGACGCGACCCCGATATAGGGGCGAGCAATTTTGGCTATGATATTGGAGGCGAGATCACTGGCAGAAAGCGAAGCTCTCGTTGAGGGAAAAACCAGCACGAATTCATCGCCGCCGATACGAGCGAGCGTTGAGCCTTCCGGTGCTTCCTGCTCTATGCGGCGGGCGATCATGACAAGCAGTTCATCACCGGTCCTGTGACCGTAGGTGTCGTTGACCGATTTAAAGCCGTCCAGATCAATCAGCATTGCCACGAAGGGGCCATCCGCGGTCTTGAACCGACCGATGGCGTGTTCAAGGCCCCGCCTGTTGAGAAGGGCGGTCAAATGGTCCTCCCTGGAGTTGCGCTCCATTTCCGACGCAAGTCGCTCTGCCTCATGTCTCAGGCGGCTTGCTTCGCGGAAGCGCGCCTGCCCAACAAACGAAGCTCGGACCAAGCCGCCCATGAAGAGCAGAACGGTGAAAGCCAGAATGTAGCGTTCAAAATTGCCTTTCGCCAAAAGGCACGCCACCGTGATGAGGAGTGGAGGTGTGATGAAGCTGGTCGCCGCAGCGGCATACGAACTGCCATATGTAACCGCACCAGCTGAAATGCCCGCCAGTATGACCAGATGCATCGGTGCTTGTGGTGATGTGTATCCAACAGTCAGCACGGCCGGGAAGGACCAGGCAAACCCTGCCAGAAGGGCAAGGACGCCAAACATGCGAAGGCGCGGCAAAACGCCAAGCAAATCCTGATGGCGCCCCGTTTCCTTTAGCTGAAAACGCGCGAGTGCAAGCCGGGCGGCATTTAGCGCATTGACGACCAGGAACCAGCTTGCAGCGGCAAAGCCGCCGCCAGAAAGGGCCTGCACCCCGCAAATCAGGCCTGACAGGATCGCGCTTATCGGCATCGACACGAAGAGCCCGGCCCTCAGGTCAGCAAGCTGATCCTGACGGATTTTGGCCTCCAGCGATTCTTCTTTCTTTAGGGGTGCCATGAATGGACCAGTTTGCTTCCGTCATTGTTCGCGAGGACCAAACCTATGCAAGCCCACTGAAGGACGGGTTAACTACCCAGTGAGGGTACCCAGTGCGCTCACCATGCTTCGGGTCACACCTTTGGCTTAGCATTGCCGAATCATCAAGGTTTCGCCCGCGCGCGTGCCTTGATCCGAATCATGCCATGATCGGCAACGTCACCAGGAAGCAGCCTTGCCCGCGACGCCGCGAGCCAGCAAGACAAAGAAGCCGTGCCGAGACAGCGCTCCAGAGCGGTAGCGCTCTGTGCGATTCACCGCCTGAGCATGGCCGAAATGCCATGGCGGACAAAGGGAAGATGTTGGGCAAAGCGGAGCCCAGCATGTCTTGCAAGCCGTGCCGCCGGGTGCTCGCTTGAGTAAAGACCGACAAGCATGTTGGTGGCATGATAGAGCGGCGCCGCCGACAGCCGCAGCCGGTTTTCGTATCTGCCGAGCATGTCGGGATCGGCAATGTCGCGGCGGGCGCGACATGCTGTCAGTATTTTATGAGCGAGTTGCTTCTGGCCGCTGAGGCCGATGTTGAAGCCATGCGCGGTCACCGGGTGCATGCCGATGGCAGCGTCTCCTATCAGTGCCGCACTCGGTGCCGAGAACTTGTGCGCCCAAGTCGTGACCAGCGGATAGGCATGGCGGGTGCTTGCCAGGGTCATCTGCCCGAGGCGTCCTCGACACCGGTTCATCAATTCCATGAGGAACAATTCGTCATCGAGAACAGACAGTCTATCGGCCTCGATTGAGCGCAAAGTCAGAAGCAGCGACGACACGCCTTCCATGAGCGGCAACATCGCTATGGTCTGATGGTGGTCGAACCATTCGACCGCGATCTGGTGATGGAAGCGCTCGTGCCTCACTCGGCAAATCAGCATGGAGTGGCCAAGCGGATGGATGTTGGCGCCAATGCCGAGCAGGTCGCGCATCGCGGACAAACGCGAATCCGCTGCGACGAGCAGCCGAGCGGCCAATTGCCTGCCATCAGAAAGCGCTATGACCGCCTCGTCGTCGCTGGTTGTTGCATTGACGACCGAGTTGCCGCACAGCAGCCGGGTATGATCCTGGAAGTAGACAATTTTGAACAGGGCATCGCGGATCCGACAATTTGGGACCAGAAATCCGAGTGGTTCCCCAGATCCGCTGGGAGTATCGAAGCACAGGGCGAAAGGGCTCGATCCGTTGAGCACGCGCGCGCCATGAAGCGGTGATTTGTCCGATGCGGGGATGGCATCCCAGGCGCCGAGCTCGCGAAGGATTCTCACTGATGCGTGGGTCAGCGCGATCTCGCGACCGTCGAAAGCCGGATTCGCCAGGCTGTCGAGCGATTGCCGTTCAACCACTGCCACCTTGAGTCGGCTCCGGGCGAGCGATGCTGCGAAGGCAAGTCCGACCGGCCCAGCTCCGACGACAATGATGTCGAATGTGTCGACAGAGCCGGCCATCAGCGTGCCGCCATAGCGTCTATCTGCGATACGAAGCGCTCTTGAAGCATCGCAATCACCCACGGTTTGCACATCTCCCCAGCGTCGATAGACATGCGTTCTCCGTTGGAAGCCTGGTCAATGAAACCACGCCGACGAAGAGATAACGCTGATCTGGATCAACCAGGCTCGATAACCCGGCAACGGCGGGTTCACGGTCGAGTGGTCGATTGCCGCGAAAACGTTGGATGTCTAGGCATTCTGAATGGTCGGCTTCCCAATCGCGTGCCCCTCCTGGCCAAAGGTTCGGCAACGTATTGTGGCTGATCCGTTCTTCGCACGCGCGCCGATATCGTCACAACGCGGGCGATCGCCAGCTAAAGATTCGGTCGATGACGACCAGCATCCGCACAGTCGTTGACGCCGCCAACCCGTTCAGCCTCGCGGCTCTTCCCGATCGATAAGGATCCGCTGGGCGGAGCCGTCGAGATCTTCGTATTGGCCGCTCTTCAAGATCCACAGGAAGCCCCGGTCCAAGCCCCACCAAAACAGGGAGCGGCCATCGCATTCCCTCAGGACGGGCGTCTTCGCTGCCGACAGCGTGCTCGCCAACCATGACGGGCGCTATCGCCGAAGCAACTCGCCGACGGCCTCATGTCAAACGATGTGGGAAGGGAGCAGAACCAAAGGGACTCTGCTTGGCGTCCCCGCTTTTTTCGCAGCTTCGAAACCGTCACCGAACGGGTCCGTACTGAGGAGGAGGCCGTCCTTGACTTGCCCGACGCCGGCAACCTTCTCAGCCGCAACGATCGCTGCCTTCCGCTGACGCTCGTCGACAATCGCCCCCTTCAGTTCGACAAGGCCGTCGCTGACCCTCACATCGATCAAGTCACCACCGCTCCAGGTTTGTGACTGCAGTTCGGCAAGTATCGCGTTGCGGATCAGGTCGTCATCGGGTGGCGTGGTGCCCTGTTTCGGCATGGCGCGGATCAGGACAAGCAGCAAATCGGTTCGCGTGATGATGCCGACGACCCTTTCCCGATCGACAATCGGAACATTGTTGATGCGATGTTGCATCATCAAGTCGACAATATCTGCAATCGAGGCGCCAGGAGGCGCCGAGATGACGGGTGTGGTCATCACCTGATGGATGATCCGTCCGTTCGAGCGCGCATAGTCTTCGGCGACTGTGCCCGGGCCAAGATCAAACTCCAGCCAGCGCGGACGCACACGCTGGGTCCCAAGTTCCTCTCGGCGCAAGAAGTCGCTTTTGCTTACAATGCCAATCAGGGTGCCGTCGCTGTCTGCTACCGGCAGGCAGCTGACCTTGTTTGAAAGCATGAGCTCGACCGCTTGCTCGATCGTCGCGTTCGCATCCGTCGTGATGACTGGCTTTGTCATTATGGATTCGGCTTGCATCCTCACCCTCCTGATCTTTCGTCGGACGACGATAGGACATCCCGACCCCGCGGCGCGTTGATCTGAGTCACTTGGAACGAGGAGGATTCTCCGCGCCGTCGTCGCTGTCGATGAGAATGCGCTCCGCCGCGCCATCGAGATCCTCGTACTGGCCGCTTCTCAACGCCCACAGGAAGCCGGACAGGCCGAGTGCACCAAGGAATAGCGCTACCGGGATAAGGTAGACGAGCGTCGTCATGAGGATTCGGTCAAGGTGCCGGCCCGCGCGCGCCTGTCTCGCCGCGCAATTGCGGACGACGCACCCGTTGCGAAGCCTTGCAGACGCATCGCATTTCCAATCACAAGCAATGACGAGGCAGACATCGCGACCGCCGCGATCAGAGGCGTAACATGACCCAGAATGGCGATCGGCACGGCCACAGCATTGTAAACGATAGCAATTGTTATGTTCTGTCGGATCAGGCTTCCCGCCTTGCGCGACACGTCCAGCGCCAGCGGGATCGCCAAGAGGCTTTCGCGCAGAAAAACGAAGTCGGCTGCATTGCGGCCAATGTCGGCGGCGGTGGCGGGTGCGATCGAGACATGCGCGGCGCTCAGCGCCGGCGTGTCGTTGAGCCCGTCGCCAACCATCAGAACCTTGTGCCCGTCTCTCGCCAGGCTCTCGATGCGTTCAACCTTGCCGGACGGCAGCAGGCAGGGAACGAAGTCATCGACACCAAGCATGTCGGCAACCTCGGCGCAGGCTTTCGCGGTATCGCCCGACAGCATTTCCACGCACATACCAGCGTTGCGCAGTTGATCGATCGCTGCCCTGGTGTCGAGGCGTAGCGCATCCTCGAAAACGAAGGATGCGACAATCATGCCGTTTTTCGTCAGGACTGTTCCGCCGTAGCCATGTTTGCCTTCGCCGCCGGTTCGAGCCTTCCAGCCAGCCCATCCGCGTCTACCCAGCCGCCAGATGCTACCGGCGGCTGTGGCTTCGATCCCGAAACCCGGGTGCTCGGTCACCGCGTCGAATTTGTGCTGGCTGCTGCTGACGGAAAAGCTGGCAATGGCCTTTGAATATGGATGACACGAATGCGCGGCCAAGTCGGCCGCGATTGCCAGCATGGCGGGATCGATCGACGACGTGTTGACGAGCCGTGGCTTCCCAAGCGTGAGCGTCCCGGTCTTGTCGAACACGGCTGTATCGATCGTCGCCAGGCGCTCCATGGCCGAGCCGTCCTTCACCATGATGCCGTTTTCGAACAGGCGCCGCGCGGCCACCACCTGAACGATTGGAACGGCGAGGCCAAGCGCGCACGGGCATGTGATGATGAGAACAGCGATTGCGATCGTCATCGCCCGGTGCCAGTCGCCAGTCACCGCCATCCAGCCCAGGAAGGTTGCCAAGGCGGTGAGATGAACCACGGGCGCGTAGAGTGCCGACACGCGGTCGGCGATACGGCGATACCGGGCGCGACCACCTTCGGCGCCCTCCATCAACCGAACCATTTCCGCCAGGAACGAATCCTTGGCGGCCGCTGTCGCCTCAATCGTCAGCGGACCGGTGAGGTTGAGGACCCCGGCCTGCACGGTGTCTTCCGGCGCCACGCTACTGGGCGTGCTCTCGCCGGAGACCAGGGAGCAGTCGACGTCCGATGTCCCGCGCGCGATCTTGCCATCGACGGGGATCCTTTCGCCGGCGGCGATCAGCAACAGCATGCCCGGTTCGATCTCGCCCACCGGCAGATAGTCCCGAGCGCCATCGCCGCGCAGCACCATGGCACCGCGTGCGGCCAATTGTGACAGGCTCTTCACAGCGGTGCGGGCGCGTTCCCGCATCACGTGATCGAGCGTGCGACCGATCAGGAGAAAGAACAGCAGGGATACCGATGCGTCGAAATAGGCGTGGTCGCCATGGGTGATCGTCTCATAGAGGCTCATGGCGTAGGCCAGCGACACGCCGACGGCTATCGGCACGTCCATGTTCATGTGGCCGTGGCGCAGCGCATTCCACGCCGACTTGAAGAAGATCCCGCCGGCGAAGGCCAGCGCAGGAATGGCGATCAGAGCCGAGACCCAGTGGAACAGGTCGCGGGTGGCGCCCTCGGCGCCGGACCAGACCGACACCGAGAGCAGCATGATGTTGCCCGCAGCAAAGCCGGCAACAGCGACGGCGCGGATAAGCTCCGAAAGCATCTTGTCCTTTGCATCAATCTCGGCTTCGAACAAATGCGCCTGATAGCCGAGCCGGCCGAGCACAGCGACCAAAGGTGGAGCCTCGTCGCCGCGCCAGCGGACTGAGACCCGCTTGGTTGACAGGTTCACGCGAGCTGCCTCGACGTGACCGAGTTTTCCCAAGGCCGTCTCGATCGTCTGGATGCAGGCGCCGCAATGAACGGTCGGCACCGAAAGGTCGGTCTGATGAAGGTCGTCGCCAAGCGATCGGCTGGCCAGCCTGACCTCCTGGCTGGACCGCAGAACTGAAGTGGCGCTGACAAGATCCAGCGCGACTTCCGCGCCCGGTGCACAGCAGCTCATTTTAGCGCTCCATTGGAAATCATGACCCTGCGCACGTCGCGATAAGGTCTTGCCAGGCCGGCATCGGCGTCTATTTCGATGATCCAGACACCATCCCTTGGCACGTGTTGTGCTGCAAACTCCTGGCCAGAGACCAGGGCGAGCGTGACGGACTCATCCTCTTTCTCGTAAGCCGGATGGCGAAACAGCACCTTCACGCCATGCAGGGAAACCGGTTTGCCCGCGGCGTCGATGATGCAATAGCGGACTTCGCCCCATGCGATGGTCAACTGGCCGGTCCAGCCAAGCGCTGCCTGCGCACGGCCTTCCTCGGCCTTCTTGTTGAATTGTTGGCTCGCCACATAGGTATTTTCGACGACAAGGCCGGTCCAGCTTGTGTTGGCAAGCGTCGCCATCGTCAGATTGACCGCGATGACCACGCCGAAAAAGGCAAGGATCGTGGCCAACATGTGCCTGCCGGTGAACTCGCGGGGGTTTCGCGTGGTGGCGTTCATCTGGCGATCTCCGGCGAGTTGAAGGTGGCGGTGTATTCGTTGGACTCGAAGCTGACCTTGTCTTCGACCCGGAATGTGAAGGTCTGCGCCTGGCCATGAATCTGGTCGGCGGGCAGGCGCACGAAAACCTTCAACATCTTCAGCCGGTCGGGTTCGACCTGGACTGCAAAGGAGCGATCGGCGGGGAGATCGACGCCAACGATGCTCATCTCCGCGCCTGGCAAACCCCCGAGGGTGACGATAATCGTTCTCGGTTCGGGGATCATGTTCAAGAGCTTGACCGTATAGCCATTGCGGATCGAGCCGTCCGAGAGCGTCACGAATTGCGGGTTGCGGTCGTGCAGGACATTGATTTCGAGCCGGTCGCGCGTCAGCAGCGAAAAGAGCAGGCCCAGCCCGATCAGAGACCACATGGCCATGTAGACATAGGTTCGTGGCCGAAAGATCTTGCTGATATGGAAATGCGCCACCCTGTCCGAAAACAGGCCGTCATCCGTCCTGACCAGTGATGGATTGACCGAGCTGGCGCCGCCGGCGGTGGCCAGGATCATGTTGGCGTTGTAGTCGGAGAGCGTCGCGTAGGAGATCAGTCCTCGCGCTTTGCCGAGCTTGTCCATGACGCCGTCACAGGCATCGATGCAGAGCGCGCAGGTGATGCATTCGAGTTGCTGACCGTCGCGTATGTCGATCCCCATCGGACAGACGGCGACACAGGCATTGCAGTCGACGCAATCGCCGACGGGATGCCCTGCGGCAAGAACCTTCTTGGCGTGAGGCGTGCGCGGTTCGCCGCGCCAATCATTGTAGGTGACGGTGAGCGAGCTCTCGTCGAGCATGGCTGCCTGGATGCGCGGCCATGGGCACATATAGGTGCAGACCTGTTCGCGCATCAGCCCGCCAAACGTGTAGGTCGTCGCCGTCAGAACCGCGACGGTGATGTAGGCGACAGGCGCTGCCGTGCCGGTGAAGAGTTCGCCGAGCAGGGTCGGCGCATCGGCGAAATAGAAGATCCATGCGCCACCAGTCGCTGCGGCTATGACCAGCCAGATGACGTGTTTCGATGCCCGCAGCACGAGCTTGCGGGTGGTCCATGGACCGGCATCGAGCCGCATGCGCGCGTTGCGGTCGCCCTCGATCGCGCGCTCGACGACCAGGAACAGATCGACCCATACGGTCTGTGGGCATGTGTAGCCACACCATGCACGGCCGACCGTTGACGTGATCAGGAAAAGACCGACGCCGGCCATGACCAGAAGACCGGCGACATAGTAGAATTCCTGCGGCCATATCTCGACGAAGAAGAAGTAGAAGCGCCGGTTGGCGACATCGAGCAGCACGGCCTGGTCGGGGGCAAACGGACCCCGATCCCAGCGCAGCCACGGCGTCAGATAGTAGATGCCCAGCGTGATCGCCATCACGATCCATTTGAATCGGCGAAAGCTGCCCGAGGCCCGCTTCGGGAAGATCTTCCTGCGCGCGGCATACATTGGCTGGCGCACTTTGGCGGAGTTGACCGTCGTGGGTTCGATCCGTTCTATTTGCGTGTTATCGAGCACGAGAAGCTCCAGTCACCAGCGACGATTTCGCCGGAGCCGACTCATCGGCACTGGATGATGCCGAGGCCCGGCTTGCGCCGGGCCTCGTCGCTTGGCGGGAGGGGGAGGACGAGAATAGGCTTCTTTCCTATTCTCCGCCGCCAAGCGAATGGATGTAGACCGTCAGTTCCTTGACCTTGATCTCGCCGAGGCGCGCGCCCCAAGCCGGCATCACGCCGTGTTTCGGTGCGGTTACCTGGGCGGCGATGGCCGCTTCGCCTGACCCGTAGAGCCAGATGGCGTCGGTCAGATCTGGAGCGCCGAGTTCCTTGTTGCCTTTTGCATTGTCGCCATGACAGGCCACGCAGTTTTCGGCAAAGACCTTTGCGCCCGGCGCGACCAATGCTTGATTGACGACGGCCCCCGACAGACTGGCGACGTAGGCGCTGACCTGTTTGATCTGGTCGGCGGTGATGATGTCGGCAAAGGCGGGCATTTCCGACAGGCGCGTATTCGGATCGGAGGCGAAGCGAATGCCATGGGTGATCGTCTGCTGAATCTGGTCCGCCTTGCCGCCCCACAGCCAGTCGTCGTCGTTGAGGTTGGGGAAGCCCTTGGAGCCCTGGGCGCCGGAACCATGGCACTGCACGCAATTGAGCTTGAACGCGGCACCGCCGGCGGCGACGGCGAATTCGCGCAGCGTGTCGTCCGCCGCGATCTCCGAAACACTTTTGGACTCTATTGCGGCGACATATTTACCCTTAGCCGCTTCAGCCCCGAACAACTCGTTCCCGACATCGTTGCGGCTAGAATAGCCGAGCACACCCTTGGTTGCCGTGTGCAGTAGAGGCCATGCCGGATAGGCGATCGTGTAGCCGATCGCCCAGACTATGGTGATGTAGAATGTGCAGATCCACCAGCGCGGAAGCGGGTTGTTGAGCTCCCGGATGCCGTCCCACTCATGACCGGTGGTTGAGATGCCGGAAACCTCGTCAATGTGATCGCTGCTCATGATCAGTCCTCCTTCAGAGGAATTTGAGCTGCTTCGCCGGCTTGCCTGCGGCTGCCGGGACGAACTGCAAAGGCAACGGATCCGATGAAGAAAAGAGCCATGGCAAGTAGGCCCCAGCTGTCGGCAAACTCCCGCATGAAATTGTACGTCATCGCCATTGTCCTCAGCGGTAGCCGGCGGTCTCATCGTAGTTCTTGAAATCGACCAGCGTGCCCAGCATCTGGAGATAAGAAACCAGCGCGTCCATTTCGGTGACTTGCTGCGGGTTGCCGTCGAAGTCGCCGATCTTGGCCTTGGGGTAGCGGGCCTCGAGGCCGGACGTGTCGGCGTTGTGATCAGCCTGCGTCATCAGATCGGCGTTAGCATGCGCGATCATGTCATCGGTGTAAGGGGCACCGACACGCCGGTTTGCGACCAGATGCGTCGAGAAGTCCTTCACCGCGATCGGCTTGTCCTTCAGGAAGGCATAGCTCGGCATGATCGATTCCGGCACCACGGACCGTGGATCTGTCAGGTGATCCACGTGCCACAGGTTGGAATAGCGGTCGCCAACGCGGGCGAGATCCGGTCCGGTGCGCTTCGATCCCCACTGGAACGGGTGGTCGTACATCGACTCGGCCGCCAGGCTGTAGTGGCCGTAGCGCTCGACCTCGTCACGGAACGGCCTGATCATCTGGCTGTGGCAGAGGTAGCAGCCCTCGCGGACGTAGATGTTGCGCCCGACCAGTTCGAGCGGCGAGTAAGGCCGCATGCCTTCCACCTTCTCGATCGTGTTATCGAGATAGAAGAGCGGCGCGATCTCGACGATGCCGCCGATTGTCACGACCAGCAGCGACCCGAGGAGGAGAAGTGTAGCGTTCTTCTCAATGACCGCGTGTCTGTTCATCAACCTCATTTTCTGTCTCATCATCGCGCAAGCTGGAGGGCGGGGGTGGAGCGCGGCATCGGATCCTGCTCGCGCCGGTAGCCGAGGATGGTCATGGCGATGTTCCAGGCCATGATCAGGGTGCCGGAGAGGTACATGGCCCCACCGATGGCGCGCATGATGTAATAAGGATGCATGGCGGCCACGGTTTCGGCGAAGGAGTAGACCAGGAAGCCCTGCTCGTCGTATTCGCGCCACATCAGGCCCTGCATGATGCCGGACACCCACATCACCGCGGCGTAGACAACGATGCCAAGCGTCGCCAGCCAGAAGTGCCAGGTCACGAGGCGCAGCGAGTAGAGCCGTTCACGGTTCCACAGCTTCGGCACCATGAAGTAGATTGCGCCAAACGAGATCATGCCAACCCAGCCGAGTGCGCCCGAATGGACGTGCCCGATGGTCCAGTCGGTATAGTGCGACAGAGAATTGACCGTCTTGATTGACATCACCGGGCCCTCGAAGGTCGACATGCCGTAGAAGGCGATGGCCATCACCATCATGCGGATGATCGGGTCAGTGCGCAGCTTGTCCCACGCGCCCGACAGCGTCATCAGGCCATTGATCATGCCGCCCCATGACGGCATCCACAGCATGATCGAGAACACCATGCCGAGTGTCTGCGCCCAGTCAGGCAAAGCGGTGTAGTGCAGGTGATGGGGCCCGGCCCAGATGTAGAGGAAGATGATTGCCCAGAAATGGACGATCGACAGGCGGTAGGAATAGACCGGCCGGTTGGCCTGCTTGGGCACGAAATAATACATCATGCCCAGGAAGCCGGCGGTCAGGAAGAACCCGACGGCATTGTGGCCGTACCACCACTGCGTCAGGGCGTCCTGGACGCCGGAAAATGCGGAATAGCTCTTGGATCCGAGGAAGGAGGCCGGCATCGAGAGGTTGTTGATCACATGCAGCATCGCGATGGTGACGATGAAGGAGAGATAGAACCAGTTGGCGACGTAGATGTGCGGTTCCTTGCGCTTCAAGATCGTGCCCAGGAAAAGGATCAGGTAGGCGACCCAGACGATGGTCAGCCAGATGTCGACATACCATTCGGGTTCCGCATATTCGCGGCTCTCGGTGATGCCGAGCAGATAACCGGTCGCGGCCATGACAATGAAGAGCTGGTAGCCCCAGAACACGAACCAGGCGAGATCGCCACCGAACAGCCGAGCGCGGCATGTGCGTTGGACGACATAGAGAGACGTGCAAAGCAACGCGTTGCCGCCGAAGGCAAAGACGACGCCCGAGGTGTGCAGAGGCCGCAAGCGGCCGAAGTTGAACCAGGGCTGTATGTTGAGATCGGGATAGGCAAGCTGCAGCGCGATTACCACGCCGACAAGCATGCCGATGACACCCCAGAACATGGTGGCGATGGCGCCATAGCGGATTGGACCATCCATGTAGGCGGACGGGTCGATCGGAGCGGCAGGCTTGAACTCAGTGTTACGCAGTAGGATCGCAGTGAAGCCAGCCAAGGCGAAGAACAAGACCCACATGTGCTGGCGAAAGGGTTCATCCACCCCAGCGCCAGCCGCCACCAAAGCCGCGAATGCGAACAGGCTTAGAAGCACGATTTCTTTGCCGAATTTCATCGCAAGCCCCGATTTCCAATTCCGGCGGATGCCAAACCGCGGTGCCTTATTGCGCAGCCGTCGCCTGCTCGCCCTGATCCATGTCAGAGCCGCACCATTTTGCTCGAGCAGCATCGAGTTCGGTGCGATCAGACTGTGGCGATCGAATGTGGAAGTGCAGCACCGGCCGCCGGTTTATGGACAGGCCCGGCGTCCCCGGTCGGGGCCCGGGTACGGAGGCGATCGCGGGCGGGTGGGGAAGCGCACCTTCTGTGACGCTGGAAAGCAGGCCGATGCCTTACCGAACGTCGATCGTTTCAATGCCTTGGAACAGCCAGCGCCAGCGTTGCGCTCCCTTCGTGACATTCATGGTTTGGGGAGACGGCGATTTTCCCCTGCGTATGAGGCGTATTGACTTCGGCCAAGTGTGGATGCTTCGCCGACGAGCCGAAACGCAACTGGCGCATACGATCGGATGGAGAACGGGCTGTCGCTACGCGATTTCTTCTGAGCCCAACGCGAGCATGCCCTGCCCCGAATGAAGTAAGTGGCGTGGGCCATGCAGCTTCTGCGTCATTCAAACGGCTGTAGCGCCTCGGCCGCCGCAGCGCCGTTCCAGCCGGCTCATGCTGTCCACGGTGACGCGGCGGTTGTTCTCGATCCGAATCACGCCGTCCATTCTCAGGCTGGTCAGCTGACGGCTCACGGTCTCGTTTGTGATTCCAAGGAAATCAGAGATGTCGGCACGCGTCATCGGCAGCTCGAAGCACGCCGACCTAGCCGCGGGGTCAACATTGGAGTCGATGTTCCGGGCAATCATGAGGAGAAAGCTCGCCACCTTCTCTGGTGCGGTCTTGCGCCCCAGAGTCACCATCCATTCGCGGGCCTCGTCAAGTTCGTTCAGCGCCTGCTTGAGCAGCCGATGCACAAATTCGGGTGACTGCTTCATCATCCGTTCGATGGCCGCTCTGGGAAACGAGCATAGCGAGACAGCTGTTGCCGCTTCGGCATTGATCGCACTTTTCATCTTGAAGGGCCGACCCAGAAAATCCGGGGCGAACTGCAGGCCGACAATCTGTTGGCGTCCATCTGACAGGCTCTTCGTGAGCTTCACCACGCCTGAAAGCACGTTCGAATAACAGTCGACCGCCTCGGCGTCGCCGATCAGTTCGACCCCCGGCTCGATATTGTGCCGCGACGACGTCTTGGCGAGGTAAGCCAAATGGTCTGGCTCTAGCGCGCCACAGACACCGCGGCGCCGTGCCTCGCAAGACAGGCAAAGAACGGGGATGCCTGAACTGTGAATATCCTGCCGTAATGTCATTCGATCGCTCTACCGGTCCGTGCGGGCAGGATAGCATCCACGGTAGAAAAATCCTTGCGGCAGTTTGTCCGTGCTGAAGGTTGATCGAAATCAGGGCTTAGGCTCATCCAAGCATCCACAGTTCGGGCGACGCAAACACGGTGGACCACGACATGCGACAAAAGCTAGTTGCCAGATTTGGCGAGAACGTCCCGCGCTATACGAGCTACCCGACCGCGCCCCATTTCCATCCAGGCGTTGATGCTGCCGTTTGTCGTGGCTGGCTGCAAGCGCTCGGCGGTGGTGACGAGATCTCGCTCTATCTGCACATCCCTTACTGCGACAAGCTTTGCTGGTTCTGTGCCTGCCATACCAAGCAGACACGCCATTACGAACCGGTGACCACATATCTGCGCTCACTGCATGCCGAGATCGCCACCGTCGCCAGTCTTGTCGCAGGCAAGGGTCGCGTCCGTGCCGTCCATTTCGGTGGCGGTTCGCCGACCATGCTCAAACCCGAAGATATGGCGGCGCTGGGAACCGCCCTGCGCAACAGCTTCGGCTTTCTTCCCGGCGCCACGATCAGCGTTGAAATCGAACCCAACGATATGGATGAAGCCCGCCTCGATGCGCTTGCCGAAATCGGCATGACTCGTGCGAGCCTCGGCGTCCAGGACTTCGATCCGAAGGTTCAGAAGGCAATCAACCGCGAGCAGAGCTTTTTGCAGACCAAAGCGGTAGTTGACGGTGTTCGTTCGCGCGGCGTCGAATCCGTCAATCTAGACCTGCTCTACGGCCTGCCGCACCAGACGAGGGAGAGCGTCTCCTCCACCTTGGCGCAGGCGCTGACCTTGGAACCCGACAGGATAGCGCTTTTTGGCTACGCCCATGTGCCGTGGTTCAAGAAACATCAGACGATGATAGACGAGGCATGGCTGCCCGGTCCGGCGGAGCGCTTTGCCCAATCGCAACTGGCGGCGCGGGCGATCGTGGACCAGGGGTACGAAGCAATCGGCCTCGACCATTTCGCCAAACCCGGCGATGCCCTGGCCCTTGCCGCCCGCGCCGGAACACTGCACCGCAACTTTCAGGGTTACACCGACGATTGCTGCGAAACCTTGATTGGGTTAGGCCCATCGTCCATCAGCCAGTTTCGGCAGGGCTATGCGCAGAACATGCCTTCGACCAGCGAATATCGATGCACGGTTGATGACGGCGGGCTGGCCGCTGTTCGGGGTATCGCACTTTCCAAGGACGACCGCGTTCGCGGCTGGATCATCGAGCGTTTGATGTGCGACTTCGCCTTCTCGGCCATCGATCTGGTGGAACGCTTCGGCGAGGCCGGCCAGAGGCTCCTCCTTCAGTCAAGTTCCATGGCCCTCCACGATCCGGTTCGATTGCTTGAACTTGATGGCGACAGATTCGTTGTGCCGGCTGAAAGTCGCCCTTTCGTCCGAAGCATCGCGGCCAGGTTCGACAAATATTTCGAAGCTGGAACGGCCAGGCACTCGGCGGCAGTCTGAGCACTCAGTCGAACGGTCATGCCTCTCAGTCGATCATGGACCGCGGTACGTTTGTTGATCGGCGACCGTCGTATCGAAACAAGATTCGGAGCGGACCAGACGCGTCTTGGCGCAGCGACGATATCGTCCGCTCGAGCCCTGCCTGTCGGATCATGGTTGTCGGCGACAGCTCCCTTCGACCTGAACCACCCGTTCACCCGAATTCTGCCGGCGCAGTTCCAGTGGAAAGGGCCTGGGCTAGACGGCTCTCTTGTTACCCCAGAGCACAACGTGCAGCTGCGGTAGCACGCGGGCCTCGAACCATCTGTCGCGGGTCACGCTGTCAACCAGCCACTCCATGCGCTTCAATATTCCGTCAAGGTCGACAGGCGCGTCATCATTTGTGGGGTGTGGCGGCGTGTGATTGCCGGGCTGCAGATAGATCGGAAGTTGCGGAAATTGCGCAGCGGCGTCTTTCGCGTAGGTGTAGTCCCTTTCGTCGAAAACAATGAGCTTGAGCACGACTTGGGGCTTGCCTTGTGCCGCCTGGAGGCACGCCTCGACAGCGGCCCAATCTGTCGTCATTTGGCTTGACGGCGGCTTTGGGCTGAGGATCAGCACGTCAAGCTGCGCAAACCAGTCCCTGGCAAGCGACCCTTGGGTTTCCAGCGCAAAACGGTAACCGTCACCATGGCCCCGGTCGATGAGCGCGCCGAGCGGCTGGATGGCCGGATTGCCGCCTGATAGCGACACCATCAGCGGGCGGCCACCGGAAAGGGCAAGCACATTTTTCCACACCGCGCCAACGGACATCATCTCCCATTCATGGCGGAATTGATTGTCCACAGCATGGAGGCTGTCGCACCAGGAACAGCGATAGTCACACCCGCCGGTTCTGACGAAGATCGTCGGCAAACCTATGAGCACGCCCTCGCCCTGGATCGTCGGCCCGAAAATCTCGCTAACGCGGATTGCGGGATGAGTATTCGTCATGGCCGGTATTCCGCCCAGGTTTTCGGCGTTTCGCTCACCCGCACGGCCGCGGTTTCGCTCAGGCGTGCCTTGCACCATTCGTAGAAATGTCTGGCCAGATATTCTGCCGTGACTTGCTCGTGTCCCAGCACGTCGTTGAGATGTCGGTGGTCGAAGCTCTCGTCGATGTAGCGTTTGAATGGCGCCAAGTCGTGGTAGTCGCGCACGAAGCCGTGATCGTCCAGTCCATCCGCTGAAAGCTCCACTTCGACGATGTAGTTATGTCCGTGCAGGCGCGCGCATTGGTGATCGGGTGGCAATGAGGTGAGCTGATGCGAGGCTGAGAAGTGGAATTCCTTGGTGATGCGGAACATTACGCGGTGGTCCTTCGCAGCGCTCCGAGCCAGAAGTCGGAGTCCTCATACTCCGTTGGGTCCGGGTGCCCAGCGATGTGAAACGCCTCACGCCGCTCGACGCAGGTCCCGCACCTCCCGCAATGACGCTCGGCGCCCTTGTAACAGGACCAGGTCTGCGCAACGGCGTACCGTATGTGGCTCCATCCGTAACAATGTCCGCCTTCGCCAGGTTCACATAGGGTGCATAAAGGCGAATCTGCGCGTAGCCGTCGAGCGCGTGGTCCTGCATCATCTGGAAAGCGTCGATGAAGGCCGGACGGCAATCGGGATAGACAACGTGATCCCCACCATGCACGGCCGTCGCCACTGCGTCAGCGTCTTGCGCTGCGGCGAGGCCGAAGGCAATGGCCAACATGATGGCGTTCCGGTTGGGCACCACGGTTATCTTCATCGTGTCTTCGGCATAGTGCCCGTCGGGCACGTCCACATTGTCGGTCAGCGCGGAGCCGGAAAGGCCGCCGCCGATCTCGTGGATATCGATGATTCGCTGCGGGACACTCAGGCGCTCCGCGCAAAGGGTGGCGAAGCCCAATTCCTTCCTATGCCGTTGGCCGTAATCGAACGATAGCAGGCCGGTAAGCTGGTGCTCCGCTGCCACCTTGTGGGCAAGAGTAACGGAATCCAATCCGCCGGAGCAGACGACGAGAGTCTTCATCGTTGGGTCCTTGTTTTAACCGGGTAGGCTGCGACCGGAGATTTCTCTGCGCTCCAGTACTTCAGGAAAACCATTTTGTGAAGTGAACGGAGACCAGTTCGTGCGCTTGCGTGCGATGCGCAAAAAGCCTTCGCAGTGAGCTGCAAGGACACGGACGAGACGTCACCCTTGAGCGGAATGCTCAGAGTCGAACGCTTCTCGGGGACAAAGTTCTCGACGAGCAGAGCCTGGCGGTCCCGAGCGCCGAGCGACGCCGGTGCAACGGTTTCGGGGTACAAAGCCGAGATGGGCTTGCCGCAAACAGCTCACTAATCAGGGATGTTCAGCGATGCCGAAATCCAGATATCGGGATGGATTATGAGGTCAATTGTCGCGACAGCTTGGCTGGCCTGCTCCTTGCGTTTCGTAGAAGCAGCGCATTCCACTTCAGGAGCATTTTGATGAGCACGCCCTCAATGGATGACCGGCGAACCCTGAATAACCGGTCGTGAGCCGACATCTGTGAACAAGCGGTGTGGTCGATTGCAATCACCCATGTCTTGCGCACAGGTACCTCATGGCAGTGGATGAACTGAACTTGATGGTTTTACAGATGGCAGTCGAAAGCGTCCGCTCGCTCTCGTTGAGCTTCGCTGAAAAAGCCGCCGAGATAGCCACCAGGAGCCGCGGCAGCCTGCTTTTCGACGTTCGGATCGACGGTGACGCGCAGGTCCAGCGGGTCGCAGCCATCCGATATCACGGCGGCCAATTCGGCGTGCTGGCGTTAGACGGACACGGCCTAGTTACCCACTATTGCATCGTTAACGGTATGTTCTCACATTACATTGCGGCCTTGGAGAGCTGGCACAGGATGCCCCTGTCGATGCAGGCCAAGATGGATGCCAACGGCAATGCCCGTCTTTTCGTAGCGGCGTTGCGGGATGCCGGACATATGCTGGGCACCTAGCATATGGCCAGAGTGCATCTCTGAATTTGCATGTGCATCACTGCGATGGCGCCGGCATGATCGTGATGCTCGAAAAGGGCTGCGGCGGCCGTGGCAAAGCGGTCGCCGCGATGATGGTGTCAACGGCGTTGCATCGATGCGAGCGTTTAGACAGAGGTCTCCTCCTGGCATCGCGCGCATGCAAGGAGCTACGCAAGCGCAAATGTATCAAGTATTTTGAAGCGACGACCCCTCATGCATATGGAGCTGCGATGCACGGGCGGCATAAGCCTCGTTGCCATCTAGCCGCCTTGATGCACGGCGATGAGCTTTCGGCGGCCTGCATCGGCGATCTGGCCGCCCTGTGCATTTTGACAAGCCTCGTCGGGTGCCGGCGATGATCCGTCGTGATGGCAGGCGGGGGTTTACAGGTTGCGGTCGGCGGGTTCGTTTCGGGCGCCTGCGCCCATCGTTATGTCGCGAGTTGGGGGATGCGATCGAGGACGATGCGCAGGATGCGCTGGTCGGGGCACGATGTCGGCAGGTGCAGGCGGATTTGCGATTTCATCTCGACCACCCGCGCAGCGATTTTGATGAGGCGCAATCGCAGCGTGTCGAATTGGGCGACGGCAAAGCTCGAGCGCCTCGGCATCGCGGCCAGCAAGCCCCACATCAACCAGTAAGCACCGGCATGCAGGAATAGCCGGAACTGGTTGGCCGTCGCTCTGGTGCAGGATGTGCGGTCGGCGGCAAGATGCGTCTTCCACGATGTGGTTCTCGGCCGCGCCGCGCCGGCAGTAGACACCCTCGTAGAGCGCCTTGGCCTTCCCACCGGCAAGGTTGGTGACGACGAAGCGGATATCGCCACCGTGGGCGCCGACCTCGACCCGCGCGATGATGCGCTCGATGCGGCTCCAACTAGCGGCGCCGTCAACGAACTCCTTGAACCTGCGGACCTTGCCTGTCTTGGCCGACGCTTCGAAGCGCGCCGTCGTGCTGGCATCCAGATCCGCGACATGCTTGCGCAGGGTCGTGGTGGGCGCGAGGCCAAAGATGAAGTCGACGTCGTTGGCGCGGCACCAGTCGATGACCTGCGGGTTGCAATAATGGCTATCGCCGCTGAGCAGGATTCGAATGTTCGGCCAGTTGATCCGGATCGCCCGCACCAGACGGCGCAGGTGGGGGCGGATCTCAGCCCCACTCGGCCGCTTGGCCGGTCGCGATCGCGCTGACGAACCGTCCCGCACCATCGAACACGACGATCGGCTGGAAGCCGTACTCGTCATGGTGGGCATTGAACAGGCGAAGCTGTTGGCCTCCGTGCACAGCGTCGAAGGTGTCGAGAGCGCGGCGCAGCCGGTTGGCGTCGTTGCCGTCCTCGTAGCCGGCGGCGATCATCTTCATGCGAAAGCCGATCATGTCCGCCAGGCTGTGGACGACCTGGTCCGGGCAGCGCGGATCGTCGATGCAACGCGCCAGACGCTCGGCCATCCGCAACCGCTTTTCCACCTCGGCCAAGGCCAGAACGCCGCTGTTGGACGACAGCATGCCGCCGTCGAAACGGGCGACGACGGACTTGCCGCCGACTGATGACAAACCGCTCAGCGGCAGCGCAAGATCGTTCATGGTGGGTGTGGTCTCGGGAAATGGTTCGGATCGGCTTAAGCAACCAAATCCTACGTCATTTCAACGGGCTTGCGCCACATCCACCAACCCCCATGAATTTGGCTAGGTTGATGCGGCGTGCCGCCGCCGTGAGGCTGCGCTCGCTCAGCAGCGCGTCGAGAACGACGAGAAGATTCAGATCGAGCCCTTTGAAACGCATGTCTTAGCTATCCATAGCGTGGATGAATTTGATTGAAACAAAGGATTTTACCAATTTTCCGGAATGTCGCATGGACCTGGCAGGATCTCAAGTGCGCCGATCACTGCCCCTATCGCGTGGCGAGTCCCTTGAGAAGAGCCCGAAAGAGGAAATCTGTCGCGTGCGGTGGAGATTGTACTGGAAATGAGAGGCAGCGCTCCGATCATGTCGAACTCTCCGACGAATGGCGGACCGGTACAATAGTTGATCGCAACTGGTCCGGAGCTATGAAACATCTCGATTACATATGAGGTGCCGAGTGAATACGCTGACAGCACCCACCGTCGCAGCGTTTAGCTGACGTTTGACGACGGTTCCTATCCATTTACACGCAGATTCTTGATGTGCTGGCGCAAAAGCGGGAGGCCGGCGACTTTTCTTCGTCATCGGGCTGACGCCGCAGAAGCCGGAACTCGTCCGGTTCCTATGGGCATTGGGCTTGGTCGGCGCACAGGGCTCCATGAGGGGCAATTTTGGCAACGCGACGCGATTCGGGTTTTGAACGACGCCGAAAACGCAAGCTGGAAAGGAACAAGATGGCAGATCAACTCGCCAACGAAATAATCGCCATGATCAAGAAGCGCGCCGCGTCGGAGGGCGGCATAGCGCCTGCCACAGGCGTCGAGATAACGGCTGCCACGAGACTGACTTCGCTCGGTATCGATTCACTGGGATTGGCGGACGTTCTCTGGGACCTGGAGCAGGCCTACGGCATCGAGATCGAGATGAATACGGCCGAGGCATGGTCGGATCTCCAGAATGTTGGGGACATGGTGGAAGCCGTGCGCAGCTTGCTCGCTACGGGGGTGTGAATGGACAGGCGCGTCGTGATTACTGGGATTGGCGGGATTTGCGGGCTTGGGACCAACACCGCCGCCATTTGGACAGAGATGCGAGAAGGCCGCTCCGCCATCGGCCCAATCGTCAACTCCGAGCTCCATGAATTGAGGGTCAGGATTGGTGCCGAGATCAAAGCGCTGCCGGAGCATGACATCGACCGCAAGCAACTCATCTCCATGGACCGCTTCAGCCTGCTCGCTGTTCTTGCGGCGCGCGAAGCCATGCGTCAGGCCGGACTTTCCTCCAAAGAGGGAAATAGCTATCGCTTCGGTGCGACGGTGGGCGTTGGCGGCTGCGGGTGGGATGCGATCGAGCAAACCTACCGCGCCATCCTGCTGGGCGGTAAGCGTGCCGCTCTCTTGACTGTACCCAAGGCGATGCCGGGTGCCGCTGCCGGCCAGGTCAGCATGAGTCTCGGCCTGCGCGGGCCGGTCTTCGGCGTCACGTCCGCCTGTTCCTCGGCAAACCATGCGATTGCCTGCGCGGTGGACCAGATCAGGCACGGCCGGGCCGACGTGATGCTTGCCGGCGGCAGCGAAGCGCCGCTCGTATGGGGTGTGCTGAAGGCATGGGAAGCGATCCGCGTGCTTTCGCCCGATGCTTGCCGGCCATTCTCGGCCGATCGCCAGGGCCTATCGCTTGGTGAAGGCGCCGGCATGGCGGTGCTGGAAAGCTACGAGCATGCCCTGGCTCGGGGCGCCACCATCCTTGCCGAAATTGCCGGTGCCGGCCTTTCCGCCGATGCGTCCGACATCGTCGCGCCGACTGTCGAGGGGCCGGAGGCAGCAATGCGGGCCTGCCTTGCCGATGCCAGGCTGGACGCCGAGGATGTCGACTATCTCAACGCGCACGGCACCGGCACAAAGGCCAACGACCAGATCGAGACGGCGGCGATCAAGCGCGTCTTCGGTCAGCACGCCTTCTCAATGTCCATTTCTTCTACCAAGTCCATGCACGCGCATTGCCTCGGCGCGTCCGGCGCGCTCGAGTTGATCGCCTGCGTGATGGCTATCCGCGAGAGCGTCGTGCCGCCGACTGCCAATTATCGTGAGCTGGACCCCGATTGCGATCTCGACGTCACGCCCAATGTGGCACGCGAGCGCAAGGTGCGCGTGGCACTGAGCAACTCCTTCGCCTTTGGCGGCACGAACGCGGTTCTGGCGTTCAGGCAGGTGTAGAGGCCATGAGAGATGCCTCCGGCAACATTATCTCTCGCATCCAGATGCTTGCCAGATAACTATTGTGAAGGGCGGGTCATTGACCGCCTCGGCGAATGCGGGAAGTGGCAGCGGAAGCTCGACGATCCGGGGGTATCGTCTTTGCGAAATTCTTAACTGTTGAAGCGGCTTGGACGTACCGCCGCCCCGTAAAAGGTAAGCGAGGCCCTGCGGGCTCGGCTTGAGGGTCTGAAGCTGTACACGATAATGTCTGGAAGCCGCAGGGTCGGCTCTGCGCCCGTTATAGCCGCCTGAGTGCTGCCGGCCCGGCCGCGCCGCGGGCGCCGTCAACGAGCTCCTTGAACCTGCGGACCTTGCCTGTCTTGGCCGACGCTTCCAAGCGTGCCGTCGTGCTGGCATCCAGATCCGCGACATGCTTGCGCAGGGTCGTGGTGGGCGCGAGGCCAAAGATGAAGTCGACGTCGTTGGCGCGGCACCAGTCGATGACCTGCGGGTTGCAATAATGGCTATCGCCGCGGAGCAGGATTCGAATGTTCGGCCAGTTGATCCGGATCGCCCGCACCAGACGGCGCAGGTGGGGGCGGATCTCAGCCCCACTCGGCCGCTTGGCCGGTCGCAGGATCGCGCTGACGAACCGTCCCGCACCATCGAACACGACGATCGGCTGGAAGCCGTACTCGTCATGGTGGGCATTGAACAGGCGAAGCTGTTGGCCTCCGTGCACAGCGTCGAAGGTGTCGTCAATGTCGGGTACGATCCGCTTCGGCACCTGCCGGAACGAGGCGCAATAGAGATCGACCATCGCCCGTCCCATCGACCAACTCCCGCACGCCGGGTAGGTTCTCCAGCCGGCACAGCGTCGATTGCGACGCCAGATCCCGACCCGACGGCAGCGCATCCTGGGCCATCTTGAAGACCGGATCGCGGCGCAGCCGGTTGGCGTCGTTGCCGTCCTCGTAGCCCGCAGCGATCATCTTCATGCGAAAGCCGATCATGTCCGCCAGGCTGTGGACGACCTGGTCCGGGCAGCGCGGATCGTCGATGCAACGCGCCAGACGCTCGGCCACCCGCAACCGCTTTTCCACCTCGGCCAAGGCCAGAACGCCGCTGTTGGACGACAGCATGCCGCCGTCGAAACGGGCGACGACGGACTTGCCGCCGACTGATGACAAACCGCTCAGCGGCAGCGCAACATCGTTCATGGTGGGTGTGGTCTCCGGGAAATTTCGGATCGGCTTAAGCAACCAAATCCTACGTCATTTCAAGGCTTGCGCCACATCCACCAACCCCCATGAATTTTTCAGGCTAGCAGAGAGGGTGCTTGCGGTGCACTCACTGAACGAGATCGCAAATGGACGCGCGTAACCACCAGAACTGGCGACACCCATGGTGGTCCGCTGGACCCGCAGGAGGAACCACAAGGTGTGAGCGGGCAGAGCGCAAGCGAGTGCCTACTTCGATCTTTCTAGAAGCGCGCCGGCAGCCTGGGCGGGGGGCTTGGGGGTCAGACTGCCGGCGCACGCCACTCACGAAGAGCGGCCCCTTTTCGTGGTTCGAACGCCCATAGTCAACCCGGAAACGTCAGGATGCCCGCCATGTTAATTTCAGAGCGGCGCGACTCGCCATGTTGGACGATTCAGCCCGTAGGCCGAGTTGATGCTCAAGCCAGCATCGCCTTGCCGAACTAGGAAGAGTTCGCCGTTAGTCCTTCGTCGCGAGCCGATGCCGTCGTGCACGTTTCGTAGCACTCCGGGCGGCTATATCGCTTTGTTGTTCGGCGAGCTGCGCCAGAAGGCATCGCATCAAATCGAATCAAGCGTCGACATCAGCCGCAAGCTTCACATCACAACAGCTAGTCCACCCATTGCAGATCATCCGACTGTTCAGGCGGCGTCCGAAATGTCCAACTCCGACTCAAGAATTCCCACAGGTATGGAAAGCGATTTCGCTATCCGATCCCGATAGCCCTTGCTGTACCTCAGACCTCGCTCGATGTTTTGGATTTCCTCAGCGGCCAGCCCGCACGCGACCGCCAGGTCGTCGATCGAATATCCAAGGTGCTCGCGATAAGCGCGGACGATGTGGGTTCCCTGGGACATAGCCGTCAAGACTGGTTCGGGAATGCGCGAATCCTTCATAAACATCTCCAAGAACTGGGAGCTCCCTCGGAGATTCCTCCCCGAGGCGCACACCTAGCAAATAAAAAAATGGTCGTCCATTCGGCCGAACCGGCCTCATGCATGGGATGGGCCGCTGAATTGGCCGGGCCGGAATATGGCGGCTCACCTCCTTCTGATCAAGTATCAAGGCTGCCCGTGCTGAGAGCCTGGTCGGCGTAGCGCATGCGACCTGCGATCCTTCGTGGACCATTCTCGCCGATGGCTTTCTTGAACAGCAACTCGAATTTTCGGCAGGACACTGCTTCCTTCGGCCAATCTCCACCGGCGAGGCAGCGAAAGACCCGCTCGTAACCGCTACCGAGTTTCGCAATTGCAGCAAACAATGGTCATCTGGTTTCATCCGGGCTTCGGATCCAGACAAGGGGTACCGCTTTCCTGGAGGCGCATCGCCACCTGTACAGGTTCACAATCATTCGACCGTGACCGATTTTGCGAGATTGCGCGGCTGGTCTACATCCGTCCCCATGAAGAGCGCCGTGTGGTAGGCTAGAAGCTGTATCGGGAGCGAGAAGATCATTGGCGCGATAATCTCGTCGACAACCGGCAGCACGAGCGTGTGCATGGTTTCGAGTTTCGATACGGCTGCCCCTTTTTCATCGGTGATGAGGATAATCCGCCCTCCACGGGCAGCCACTTCCTGCATGTTGGAAACGGTCTTGTCGAAAAGACGGTCATGGGGCGCGATGACGATCACTGGCATGTTCTCGTCTATCAAGGCGATCGGCCCGTGCTTCAATTCACCCGCTGCATAGCCTCGGCATGGATGTAGGAAATCTCCTTGAGCTTCAGCGCACCTTCCATCGCTAGCGGGAAACTGGTGCCACGGCCGAGATACAGGACGTCACGACACTTTGACAGTTCGCGCGACAAGAACTCGATTTCCGGCTGGATGCACTCGAGTACGTGGCCCATCACGCGCGGCAATTCGGCGAGGCTCCTGACGAGCGCCTGCAGCTCGTCTTCGGGGACGGTCCCGCGGGCTCTGGCCGCGCCGATGGCGAGTGCTGCTAGAACGGCAAGCTGGCAGGTAAAAGCCTTGGTAGAGGCGACGCCGATCTCCGGTCCGGCAAGGATCGGGAAAACCGTATCGGCCTCCCGAGCGATGGTCGATTCGCAGGCATTGACGATAGCGCCAATTTTCAGCCCACGCTCCTTGCAGTACCTC
This sequence comes from Mesorhizobium sp. C089B, assembly GCF_030323125.1. NCBI lineage: Bacteria > Pseudomonadati > Pseudomonadota > Alphaproteobacteria > Hyphomicrobiales > Phyllobacteriaceae > Mesorhizobium > Mesorhizobium sp. C089B. Next base: position 5,856,911 of record NZ_CP100469.1, on the reverse strand, counting down.
AATGACGCAAGCGTATCGGCGGTTTCGCCGGACTGCGAGATGAAAAGAGCCGCCGACTGCGGCGGCAACGGGATCTCGCGGTAACGGAATTCGGACGCAACGTCGATTTCAACCGTCAGGCGCGCATAGCGCTCGAACCAGTATTTTCCGATCAGTCCGGCGAAATAGGCGGTCCCGCAGGCAGAGATCGCCAAGCTCGGGACCTTGGCGAAATCAATGCCAGGAACCATGTCGCGACTGTCTATGATGTTAATGTAATGACGGAGAGCATGGGCGATGACCTCGGGCTGCTCGTAAATCTCCTTCTCCATGAAGTGGCGATGGTTGCCCTTGTTGGCCAGATCGGCCGCGGCCGTGGAGATATGGCGCGGACGCTCGACGGGACGGCCGTCGATATCGAAGATATGGGCGCCCGAATTGCCGACGACGGCCCAGTCGCCGTCGATGAGATAGGTAATTTCATTGGTGAAAGGAGCAAGGGCGATCGCGTCGGAGCCCAGGAACATCTCGCCGTCGCCGTGACCGATCGCGAGCGGTGGTCCGTTGCGCGCCGCCGTGATGGTCGTCGGTTCATCTTCGAAGAGGATGGCAAGCGCATAGGCGCCCTTGACGCGTTTCAGCATGGCACGCGTGGCCTCTTGCGGCCTCATGCCCTCTCGGCGGTATCTTGCCAAGAGATGCCCAACGACCTCTGTGTCGGTGTCGGTCTGGAACTCGGCGCCATCCGCCGCCAATTCGTCCTTCAGCTCGGTGAAATTCTCGATGATGCCGTTATGGACTACGGCGACACCGTCGCTAAAGTGCGGGTGCGCATTGCGTTCGGTCGAGGCCCCGTGGGTTGCCCAACGCGTGTGGCCGATGCCGACGTTGCCGCTCAGCGGCTCTTCCTTCAGTCGCGTCTCGAGATTGACGAGCTTGCCCTCGGCGCGCCGGCGGTGCAAGGCACCCTCGATGATCGTCGCAACGCCGGCGGAATCATAGCCGCGATATTCCAAACCCTTCAACGCGCCGATCAACCGATCCGACACCGGCTGTTGCCCAACGATGCCAACAATCCCGCACATGTTCGTCTCCGCATCTTTGCGGGCAGCACCAGCCCACGCGAGACGGATACCCGTCCGGCCGCTTTAAGTGGCGGCCTTGTAGTAGTAATCCATAATATTGGTAAAATTGATTGTTGTGATAACTACCATCCACCCGATGGATAGGTCGGCCGCTGTGGGGCCACGACCCAAACTTCTATTCGCGCCTGACGCTCTTATGAGGATCGCAAACTCACACCCGCGGCAGGATCACGGCCTCAGAAAGGCCGGGAGGCCTTGGACAGTGGACGGACGACGGGCCTGCGGGTAGGAGCATTGTGCCGCCGACTTGGGCATCGGCGATGGTCTGTCTTGGCGACAGCCTGAGTTCGCTTCAGGACCGTCGTCGTCTCGCGCGGCTGCCGGTGTCAGTTGACGATAACAAAATGTCCGCCGGGGGCGAGCGCCTCGCGCACGGCACGTGCCAGCCGCGGTCGGTCCGGGACGCCGTCGAAGGCGTTGGCCGTGAAGACGAAGTCGACGGGGCGTGACACCACCAGAGTAGCGAGTTCATAGCGCATAGCCGGCGACGAATTCGCAATTGGTCGCGCCGGCGCCGGTCAGCCGGCGCTGCGCGGCCTCCAGCTGGTCGGCGTAGTGCGACGACATGGCGGGCGATTGTGGCGATCGGCACAGCCGCCCCGCAACAGAGGTCGACCACCTCCAAGCCCGGCTTCAGCCCGGTTGTCGCAAGCGCCATCTTCGCTGCGGTCGCGCTTGTCATGCTGCTCTTTCCTAGCCTTTGCAAGAACACGAACCTCGGCTTCGGTCGGAATGGCAACGTGGCGAAGGGCGACCCGATCTGCGTCAAGCTCATCGCCACGGAAGAGGCGAATGATAGGCAGCCCCACTACCGCCTGATCACCACCGGCGGCCGCCGATGTTCCCAGCATTCGCGTTCCAAGGTCGGCATGTCGTGCTCCTCGCTGGCATAGCCGAGGCAGAAATAGCCGATCAGCGTCCATTCGGGCGGCGTGTCGAGAATTTCGGCCATCTCGGTCGCATCGAGGATCGACACCCAGCCCATGCCGATGCCCTCCGCCCGCGCCGCCACCCACAGTGTGTGCACTGCCATGACGGCCGAATAGTCGATGGTCGCCGCCATGGTCATGCGACCGAGCCCATGGCCTTGTCGGGTCGTGTGGTCGGCGAAGACCGCGAATTGACAGGGCGCCTCGTCGAGCCCGGCAAGCTTCAGCCGGGCATAGAGTGCGGCGCGCTCTCCCGAAAAGCGCGTGAGCGCCTCGGCATTGCAGCGCTCGAAGCAGTCTCTCACGGCAGTGCGCCGCTTGAGGCTCTCGACCACTACGAAGCGCCAGGGCTGGCTGAGGCCAACGGAGGGCGCAATGCTGGCGAGCTCGAGCAGGCGTTCCAGCGTACCCTCTGGCAGAGCCGTTGGCTCGAAGCGCCGCACATCCCTGCGCCAGCGCAGCAGCGTGATCAGCCCGGAGCGAAAATCGTCGGTGAAATCTGGAGGTGACGGCATGGCGGTCTCGTTAGGTATGGATTGGGCACTAGGGAGTACAGTGTGGACAGCCTCTGCCTATTGCCAAGCTGGCTTGTTGCGTCCGACAATCGCGTCATGCGACCCCAACCGCAAACGATAGAAAAATCTTTCCTGGTGGGCGGCGCTATTACGATGCAATCGACCAAGCCAGTTCGATCAGCTCGCAGGGCGGTGAATCGTGTACCAGGCCGTTGCTAAATGCGCCATTGACACTCAGGCGCACCCGTATCGCTCACCAAGCCTCGGAACGAGGAGAACGTCGGCCTGGAACGCGGAGACGGCGACAGGCGTCTCAGCTTGCATATACTCGTTCCTACAGCACCGCCTGCAACTCAGTTTGCTTCCGACCACGACCGGCCTCGACGTCCCCGAAGATTCCCAGGTCATTCGGCAGATACCATCGTCTGACGTCATAGCGCCGCAGCGGACAGCACCAGCTGCCCAATTTCATTTGGGGCATCGCTGAGCTTCCAGTCGCCACCGCAATTTCGTCTTCCAGCAGCGTCAGGCATGACCCAAATTGGAGCTCATCCCTCTCACGGTCAATTCGCGCTTGAATTACATGTTCTACTTTCGTTCACTGTTCGGACGACACATTAGAAAGAGCTGGAATGGAGTCTATCATCAGCCCTACGACAGCCGCCAAAGGCGGCCGCTGTTCAAGCCCGCCGAAAAGTTTGGATGCCGTTCACAAGGGGAAAGCATTGGTGGGACCATGCCGGAACCATCTACCTCTTTGTTCTTCTCGGAGAAACATCGCCCGGGCCAGTGGTTCTCGGAGAGTAAAAATAACTGACGCGCATCAGGGCTCGCGCATGTGGAACGCGATGAGCATCCCCAGTTACTGGCACATTCTACAATCAGCTACCAACTGACAAACGTATGGCAGGAGACGGATGAGACGTGGACGGTGTTCGACCGTCGTACCGCAGAGTCGCCACAAGTCGCATTTACGAGGTCCTAATATTTGATGCAAATGGCTGGGAACGTTGCTCACCCTCAACCCGGAGATGACCGTTACCATCAACAGCGGATGGGCTGGTGCCGTCATGAAGTTGGAGGGCGACTTGCCTCCTCTAGCCGTTTTCGCAACCTATTCCGTCGCCGTCTCGGTCAAGATCATAGATATCGGTGCCTACGACAGAGACCGGCCCGTGTACGTATGCGGGACCATTGCCCTTTCCGGAGGAACAGTCGACATCGCTGGCGATTGGAACACAGGCGCCTGTGTAGTTAGGGTCGCAGGATTCTTGGCCATGAGCGCTGCTGATGAATAACGCCAGAACCAGAGCGACCGCGCCTAGACGACCAAACCCCATCAAATACCCGCCAGCTAACACCCAAGAAATCTTAGCGGGCATTTTAGCTCCATGCAATATTAGCGCTGGCTTGGGCGCCTATATATCACCACCAAGCTCCAAAGAGATGAGTTATTGCCCGACTGCAATGATCAAGATCGCGTTGAGGGTCGCGCGCTGGCGGGCTACTTGATTTCGGTTTGGCAGATGCGTGGCCAAAGACCGACGCGTGCTGCCAGGGATATGCATCTGCGGCGGGGTTTGACTTTTGGTATTGCTAGGCAGGAAGGTCGCTTGCTGTACAGAGGAGCTTATTGCCGAGGTTGAGAATCCTAGTACCGATCGATGGTGGTGCATCCCACAGCAGTCTGATTTGCGACAGCCGTCGTCGAGCCGGAGTGCGCATCGCCCTCTTCGGTGAGGCCTCCGTAAGCGTCTGCGACGACCGACAGAGTCGACAAGCACGCGCTTCGTTCAGCGCCCCGAGGTGATCATGGCTGAAAAGCGGTCCTACAAGGGCGGGCGATGTTAGCCTTCAAGGCCGACAAGAGGCAAACGCTATGGGATCGTGTGCAGGGCGAGGTCGGCGTCCCGGTCCCGAAGGAGCATAAGAAGGACAAGGCGGAATGGCTGAAGCCGGGACCGGTCGGCCGGGTCACGAGGAGAAGGGCGACGAGAAGCTGCGCCTCGCAAGGCTACTGGAGGCTAACCAAAGAGCGCGGCCAGTCTTGGGTATATTGTACGATTGTTACCCAAGCGGCGGCCGCATGGACTCTCATCATCGTGGAACTACATTGCCACAATGGCACAGCTCTTTGAATCCGCCCCAATGAGCGCTTCATTTCAGATGATCGTCGACCACTACGAGACAGCGGTTTCACTCCAGGAGCGCATTGTAACTCGCGCTCGACAAGTCGGCTTGGCGACCAAAAGCGATGACGAATTTCTGGAGCATTTGAATGCGGCGTTAGAGCGGGTGCGCCAAACCCTGGCTGGCGCCGATCAACGCAGTTAAAATGGGACATCCGCGGTCCGCAGGCGTACAGTGTGCCATCGACGGCAACTCTAAGGGCGTCCGTCGGCTGTGAGCGATCAACATGCTTCCGCCCCAATAGGGAGAGGGAGCTATGACAGATTCCAGTTCACAAACTCACACTGCCGCGCAATGCGACACAGGCCAAAATTCCATCTATCGCAATTCGCTGCTGCTTCGAATGTGCTCGGCAGATTTGGCCTTGCTGCAACCTCATTTGGAAAGCGTCTCCCTTGGACTGAAGACGCATCTCGAAGTGGCGGGGTCTCCAATCAGAACCGTGTACTTCTTCGAGAGCGGTCTCGGGTCAGTGGTGGGCGAACTGCGGCCTGGTATTGAAGCTGAGATCGGAATCATAGGTTGTGAGGGTATGACCGGCTCAGCGCTTATCATGGGCGATGACCGGTCAACGCACGATTGTTACGTCCAATTAGAAGCCCGAGCCTTTGTTATCGACGCGGGCCTCTTCACCAAGGCGCTTTTGACAAGCCCAACCCTGCGAAGTTTTCTGCTCCGCTACGTTCACTACTTTCACCTCCAGGCAAGCTTCACCGCGCTCAGCAATGCCCGGATGAACATCGTCGATAGGCTCTCAAGATGGCTGGTGATGTGTGATGATCGCGTCGAGGGGAACAGCTTTGCGATTACGCACGAGTTCTTATCAGTTATGCTCGGTGTCAGGCGGCCCGGCGTCACCATAGCGCTGCAAACCTTGGAGGGCCAAGGTCTGATACGCTCAAGGCGAGGAGAGGTAGTCATTCTTGATCGCGCGCGTCTAATTGCGCTGGCAGATGGGTCATATGGCAGGGCTGAAGCCGAATACGCTCGGCTAGTCGGCAAACTGCATTGATCGCAGGCGCCGCGGCGTCCGTAGCGCCGCGACGGTGATCGCCAACGAATGTGCTCGAACAGGAGATGGTCGATTTCCTGCATTGGAGTCATGTCCGGGTAAGCCGCCTAGACAGAGACTTCACCGCCGACGTTGCCGAGCATCGGGATCCAAGACGAAGCTGTCATGCCGGCACCGCTGCATGCGCCACGCGAGGAACAAACCGCCCCTCGCAGTCGTTCAGGATTGCGAAGCACGATACGGCTGTGCACCACCTTCCGGTGACTCCAAAGGAGACCCGAGATGACTCGGTCCGTAGAGGAGGTTTTCGAAGAGCATCTGAGGCTTCGCGCGGCAGGCGATCTCGAGGAAGCTGGAGCAATGGCGAGACTCATTGCGCCAGCCGCATAGCCTTATCTTGCCTCACAACGGGAAGGCTGTTTCGGGACTTTTCGAAATCAGCGGATCACAGGCTCGCCATGGAAGCGGCGGCGCGATGGAGGAGAAACGCCGAAGCCAACTTCCATCATCAGCCGTGGCCTGTGCGACGGCACGGTGCCCATATGGAACCCGAACGGATCCTCGACGAAACCGAAACCGGCCTTGCCGGTCAGCGTGACCGGACTCTGCTTGCCGTAGACGTCCAGAATCTCTTGCGCTGGATGGCCGACGACAAGCGTAAATTGGTGCTTGAGGGCGCGGCGATCATGGCTGCCGCGAACATAGATATGCGGGCCGGTCCCCTCGTCGACGGGCACTAGATAGAAAAAGAACTTCAGCATCCGCCAGTCGTCCAGGTCGAAATGGTATTTGCCGAGCGAAGCCAGGTTCTTGTCGGCGTCCGACGCCTGGCCGGTCGGGAAGCTCCACCAGACGCGCGTCGTGATCAGCGTCGCCTGGCCGCCGAGATAGTGCGCGGCGATATCCATGAGCAGCGGATCGTTTTGGATGGCAACGGCCGACTTACAGCCCAGAATGCGCTCGAAATAATGGCCGCTGAGCAACGGACGGCCAAATCGCGCCTCAGCCTCCGCATGCTCCGCCGGCATGAATTCGAGTCGGCGATCGAAATTGCCGAAACAAGGTGTGCACCTTGCGAATGCGGCTACATCTTCAGCCACCATTGCAGGCAGGACAAGGCCGGGAAAAAGCCCATCCATCCGCAGCGCGTCGACAACGTCGTGGCAATTGACACCGGCAAACATCGTGTCCTGGGCTCTTTGCGGCCTTCGGACCGGCTTTGCACCACGCCAGTGCATTCTCCGTGCCGGCATGGTGCGCGCCAACATGAACATGGGCAGCCACGCCGGATTTTCGCGAATATCCGACAGGTAGGTCGGAATGCGTACGGCTATGCGACGCAGCATGCTGCCGTTTCGCGCGATTGTCTCAAGGCTTGCAGCGCCGGCTTTGTCGGAGTTCATAACGGTCATCGGGGTCCTCAGGTCATGAATGCACTTATCGACGAAGTTGGGTCCCGGTGTTTCGCCGAAACCCGATTCGCCGCGGAAGAACTAGGCGCTTGCCACGTTTTGTGCAACGCACCATTGCAGTGAGAAATGGAGGTTGCGCGTTCGGATAAGACAATCGCAACCACCCCAATTACCTCAGGAACTGTCTGTAGCCGCCGCCCATCAGGAAGCGGCCACGTTGGATGGCGCGGCGTACCTGATCGCGAAGATGGCCGCCTGGATGACGCCAATCTTCTTCGACACGGCGTCTCCCGAACAAGGCAATGGCGACCTCCTGATGAGATGCTCCCGCGAGCGAGCCATCCAAAGCCTGCAGTACAATACGCAGACGCGCTCCGCGGTGTTCCGGCGGAAAGCAAGCAGCTGACACGCGGCGGCAATCATTGACGTCGTTCAGGAACTGAAGGGCAGCGACATGGAACTTGAGGTGCTGCGGCTGAAGGATTGCGTCGACATATAGCCGCAACGGGCGGAGGACGGACGCACCGGAAACGGCGATCTGCAGACTCCGGCAGTTCTCCCTCAGCAGCACGTGCTGCATGCCCGCAGCTGTCAGCAGGATGTCCTTGCAGCATGAGAGCGATGAAAGGTGAAGCGGTTCAAAATCGTGGTCGAGCCCCAGCGGCTCCGCGGCCGCTCGTAGAATACAGGCGCAATCGCGCGGATCCCAAAAGACCCTCGCCGATGTAGCGTCCGACTGTGGCGCGTCCGCGAAAAAGGAGGCTCCATTGTCTTAGGAAAGCCGATTCTGTCGTCAACTCGATTATCTTCATGTCGGCCTGGGCTCCGACAAAGCAGGCGGAGGGTGCCATTTTGGCGTGGTCGCGCTGGAATTGTGGATTGCGCCGAAGAAACTCCCAGGCCCAGCCAGTCCGTGGCAATCGTCTGGCGTAGTGGTAAGCGTCCTGGCAACGCCAGTCCGGCCAGCATACAACGCCGACCGTCGCTTCCTTGGGCAAACCAGCATCCTTCATGGCACAGGTGTCCACAATGGCGCTATGCTGACGGGCCTAGAACCGGTTGCCACAGTACCGGTCCGCTCAGACGTCCCCTGCTGCGGATTCGCAAAAGGCTCGCGTGGGAAATCTCGAGAAGCCCAGCCACCGCCTCCGTTTTGCCGACGCACTTGGGTTCTCCGATGCGCGACAATGGCCACGTAGCAAGGCGGAGGATCCGCTCCATGCGCGTGTCCGTCACCGTTACGATCCGGGTCAGATCCTTGGCCAAGCCGAACTCGATCATGCCCGCGAAGAGCTCGTAGGTCGCCTGGGCCAGCCCGCCCGCTGCCTTGGGCGCCGACGGAGGAAGATCGAGCGCGAAACGACTGCTCTCCCATATGTCGGTGGTCGAGGGCACGACGTCAGCACCCAGCAGCACCGGGAAGGTGTCGCGCAACATTGTGGGTCCGGTGCTGGGCAGAAGACGCACGCAACCGCGAATTCGCCAGTCGGATCCTTTGAGGAGCAGATAGACAGGCTTGAGAGCATCAAACGGATCGGATTCCATCTGGTCTTCGGTATCAACTTCCCAATCGAGCCTTTCCTTGAAGACCCGAAACCTGAGCCCATGCATCTCTTTGAGTTCGCCTGCAAACTCGTTGTAAAAGTCTGGTGCTATCAGTTGCATCATGGTCGCCTCCATGTGGGATGTGTTCCCGCCATCGAAGGGCAAAGCTGACATCGATGCAGCCTGTAGAGGTTTACAGGTATCGTGGCTGAGAATCAGGATCTCGTCAGGCCGGAGGCAGCCATTCGTGCAACGGCTTGGTTGATCGTTCGAACGCCAAACTTTGCCTTGGCGTTTTCCAGATGAAAGGTCACGGTGCGCTTTGAGACGCCGAGAAGCTGGCTAGTATCCCAAGCCGACTTGCCGCGCGCCGCCCATTTCAGGCACTCGAACTCCCGCGGGGTGAGCGTTACACCATCCACCACGCGATGATCGGCGAGCCTGCGCCGGACATGGATATGAAAGTTGATGGCCACCAGCTGCAATGCTTTTTCGTAACGTGCCAGTGACCGCAACAGAGGCGGACGGGACTCGTCGGAAGCAAAGGTCAGGGCAGCAAACCGGCCGAGATGATCATGCATGGACATCGTCAGGCCGCCGCAGATGCCAAACTCAGCCGCACTCTCTAGAATTTGTTGCTGCGAATTCGGCAGACAGTGCCGAGCGCGATCCACACCCCAATCGAATGTATCCCAGCCTTGCAGCCCGCGCAGGATGACCGGATCGAGACTGTGGTACCGCTGTTGCAGATAACGTGACGTCCAGGATGAAGGATAGTTTGAAATCAATTGGGGGGCGTCGCCGGAGGCTGACGGGTAGGTGAAATAGGCGAATAGCGGGAAGTCGAAGCCGGCTGCAGCGGAGGCCATTGCCTCACAGAGATCGGCAGCATCAACACTTGCAGACAGTTGCTCGACGAAGTTCTCAAACACGCGATGCATGTGTCCTGTGCGTAACCTCCGTAACGCTCAATGCCAGGCAGAGACCTTGTTTTAGATGATCCCGGACGAATACGGCGCGTGCCGAGAACGTGGCTAATCTGTTGAACCAATCCGAAATAGTCTGACGTTGTCTATGAGCCGTGTGCCGCCGAGCCAGGCGGCGGCAAGCAACCGTGCCGGTCGATCGAGGCTTGTTATCGGCTGCAGATCTGCCTCATCGCGGAGTTCCAGGTATTCGACCTCGCGATAGCCTGCAGTCAGAATTGCTGCGCGAGATTCTGCAAGCGTTGGCATGATGGGTGAGCCGCGCTCAAGCCGCTCAGCCGTCTTGAGCAGGACCGATGATAGCTTGGGAGCAACAGCGCGTTCCGCTGGCGAGAGCCGCACATTGCGCGATGATAGCGCAAGACCGTCGGCTTCACGGACTGTCGGACAGGCAACAATGGTGATTGGAATATCGAGATCCCGGGCCATGCGCCTGACCAGGTGAATTTGCTGAAAGTCCTTTTCGCCAAAGAAGCCGAAGTCAGCGCTGGTCTGCAGGAAGAGCTTGGCGACGACGGTCGCCACGCCGTCGAAATGCCCCGGCCGGAATGTACCGCACAGGCCTTCGCTGACACCGCAAACCGAAACGGTGGTGGCGAAGCCCGCCGGATACATCTCCTCTGCATCTGGCGCATAAAGCAGGTGCGCGCCAACCGGTGCCAGTTTGGCGGCATCCTCGTTCTCGGTGCGGGGATACGCGGCAAGATCGGCCTGGCTGTTGAATTGCTTCGGGTTGACGAAGAGCGTCACTATCACACGGTCTGCCTTCTCGAGTGCAGCGCGCACCAGGCTGAGATGGCCCTCATGCAGGACGCCCATCGTTGGCACCAGGGCTATCCTCACACCTTCGCAGCGCCATGCGGCGACGCTTTCGCGAAGCTGGTCAACGCTCCTGACGATCGGCACGCTCACGCTGCTTCTCCGCTCTTGGTGGCGTCCGTGTCGGCGGGCTTGGGCGCATCGGCAAACACGTGCTCTGCGGCGGGAAACTGGCGCTCCTTCACCTCGCGCGCATAGGAAGCGATCGCAGCCGCAGCCGCCTCCCGGAGTTCAGCATAACGCTTGACGAACTTGGGCCGGAAGTCGCCGAAGAGGCCCAGCATGTCGTCGACGACGAGAATCTGGCCGTCACAGGCTGCCGAGGCACCGATGCCAATGGTCGGGGTCGCCACCTCCTTGGTGATCCGGCGGGCGAGCGCCTCAGGAACCTTCTCCAGGACGACCGCAAAGGCGCCCGCTTCGCCCACCGCAATTGCGTCGCGCCTGATGCGCTCGGCATCCCCGCCCCTGCCCTGTACGCGGTAGCCACCGATGGTGTTGATGGCCTGCGGCGTCAATCCGACATGGGCCATGACGGGCACGCCGCGTGCGGCGAGGAAGCCGATCGTCTCTGCCATCGCTTCGCCGCCTTCGAGCTTGACGGCCGTGCAGCCGGTCTCGGCCATGACGCGCGCGGCATTGCGGAAAGCCTGCTCTGGGCTTTCCTCGTAGGAACCGAACGGCAGGTCGACCACCATCAGCGCCTGCTTGATGCCACGGCGCACCGCCTGGCCGTGCGTGATCATCATCTCCAGCGTGACACCGAGCGTCGAGGGCAGGCCGTGGAGAACCATGCCGACGCTGTCGCCGACGAGCACCACATCACAATGGGGATCGACAAGCCGGGCGACTGGGGTGGTGTAGGCGGTAAGGCAGACGAGCGGCGTCCCACCTTTGCGCGAACGAATATCCGGCGGTGTGATCGCCCTGGTGTCACCATAAGCGCTCATGGGACCCTCCTTCCCCTACGTTACCAGCTGCGGCTGTCGCCTTTGGCACATTTTTGTGCAGGTGCGAAGAGCAAAAAAATGGCCATGCAGCTGCGGGGTGTTGACGTGCCAATTGGCACGCTTACATTAAATCGATTAAGGTGCCCCCGAGCTGGCCAAATAATGGACGATCAGGCAATAGGACTCAGGAAACACAGAGCCGCCGGCAAGGCCGACAACGTCAAAGTGGACTTGATCGCCTTTGTGGTCGCCGTAAACGGCAGTCAACCCTGTGTCCTCACCATCGGCCAGGCGGACACCTTGCCCTCCGGTCCCTTTGCGCTTGAGCACCGATCGCTGCAATCCGGCTTGAGGGGTGGGTCGAGCAGCAAACCGGCCATCGGCTGGGGTACATTGAGCAACTCTACACGTTCGCGGATCGGGATCGCATCGGCGCCGAGCGCCAGCAGCGCGTCATCTCCATCAGCTATCTCGCATTGACGCGCAAGGAACAGGCAGCGGGCTCGCCCAAGTGCGGATGGCAGAGTTGGTATGAATATTTTCCATGGGAGGACCACCGCTCCGGCACGCCTGCGGTCGTGCTGGACGTTCTGCGGCCGCGCCTGATCGAATGGGCAAACGGCGTTGGCGATTCGGCCACGCGACGTGAACGCTGGCAGCGGGCGACGATAGCCTTTGGCTTCGACGACCGCCTTTGGAACGAGGAACTCACGCTTCAACGCTATGAGTTAGTCTACGAAGCAGGCCTGGTCCAAGAGGCCGTAAGAGGGCGGGACGCAGGACCCCCGCCGCTGGTGCCCAGCAAGTCCATGGTCGCCGATCATCGCCGCATCGTGGCGACCGGCATTGCGCGGCTGCGCTCCAAGATCAAATACCGCCCAGTCGTCTTTGAGCTGATGCCGCCGGTCTTCACGCTTTTGCAGCTGCAGCGAACCGTGGAGGCGCTCGCCGGCAGGCTCATCCACAAGCCGAACTTTCGCCGACTGATCGAACAGCAGGAGCTGGTCGAGGAGACCGGAGAGGCCACCACTGAGACCGGCGGCCGGCCAGCGAAGCTTTTCCGTTTCCGCCACGCCGTTCTCGACGATAGGCTCATCGCCGGGACAAAATTGCCGCTGGCGCGGGGTTGACATCCCTTATACTCACAGCAAGTATATGCTGGTTATTTTCAGTTAGAGTATAAGCGGGAGGGGGTCTATGGGCGCCATGCTGCCTACGGCCGCGTTGCTCTACGAGCGCGTCCGACGAGTGATCCCGCCGATCGAATGGCCGGCTTTCGCCGAGGATATCGAGGCGATCCTTGCGCTGAAGCGCGAGCGCAACGCGATCATCCTGGCGCACAACTATCAGACGCCAGAGATCTTCCACTGCGTGGCCGACATCGTCGGCGACAGCTTGGCACTAGCCCGCACGGCTGCGACGGTCGAGGCGCAAGTCATCGTGCTGGCCGGCGTCCATTTCATGGCCGAAACGGCCAAGCTCCTTAATCCGGGCAAGACCGTGCTCATTCCGGATCTCAGCGCCGGTTGCTCGTTGGCGGACTCAATCACGGCAGAAGACGTGCGCTTGATGCGCCAGCGTTATCCCGGCGTTCCGATCATCACTTATGTAAATACGTCCGCCGAAGTGAAGGCCGAGTCGGATATCTGCTGTACATCCGGCAACGCCAAGGCGGTCGTCGAATCCCTTGGGGTTCCCCGGGTGATCATGTTGCCGGACGAATATCTGGCCCAGAATATCGCCGCCCAGACAGATGTGCAGATCATCGCCTGGAAAGGGCGTTGCGAGGTGCATGAGCGCTTTACACCGGCCGACATCCGCGAGTTGCGCGAAGGCCATCCCGGCGTGGTCGTGCTCGCCCATCCCGAATGCCCGCCCGACGTCGTGGCTGAAGCAGATTTTTCCGGCTCGACGGCTGCCATGTCCGACTATGTCGAAAGGCAAAGGCCGCCACGTGTCGTGCTGATGACGGAATGCTCAATGAGCGACAACGTCGCGTTAGCGCACCCAGAGGTCGAGTTCATCCGGCCCTGCAATTTGTGCCCGCATATGAAGCGGATCACGCTTGCCAACATCCGCACGGCGCTCGAGCAGAACCACCATGTCGTAGCCGTCGAACCCGGGATCGCCGGGCGCGCGCGGCTAGCGGTCGAACGGATGCTGGCAGTTTGAGCGCCGACCTCCGCAGCTTCTTCGGGCGGCCCATCATCATCGGCGGCGGCATCGCCGGACTGATGACCGCGCTTCAACTGTCGCCGGAGCCGGTGCTTCTTCTGTCAAGGTCGCTGCTGGGAGCTGACAACTCGAGCACCTGGGCCCAGGGGGCCTGGCTGCAAGTTTCGGCGAAGACGACGATCCGGCAATGCACCTGGCCGATACGGTTGCCGCCGGGGATGGTCTCTGCGACAGAGCCGTGGCGAGCCGCATCCTCCAAGCCGCGCCCAAGGCCATAGAGGGGCTTGCGGGCTTTGGGGTTCGCTTTGACCGCACGCCGGAAGGATCACTGTGCCTCGGATTGGAGGCCGCACACAGCCGACGTCGCATCGTTCATGCGCATGGGGACGGCACCGGGCGTGAGATCATGCGTGCGCTGATCGCGGCTGTGCGTTCCACTCCGTCGATAGTTGTCGTGGAGGGCGTGGAAGCGCGCCGGCTCGCCGTGCGAGAGAATGCGATCCGAGGCGTCTGGGCGAGCTGTTCGATCGCACCTTTCTTCTTCGGCTCACGGCGGGTCGTCCTCGCCACCGGTGGCATCGGGGGACTGTTTCTCGACACCACGAACCCTTGGGGCAGTTGCGGACAAGGCCTTGCGCTTGCGGCCCGCGCTGGAGCTGTCCTAGCCGACCTCGAATTCATCCAGTTCCACCCGACCGCCCTTGACGGCCCAGAACGCCCTATGGCGCTGGTCAGCGAGGCTGTGCGAGGCGAAGGTGCTGCCCTGATCGATGAAACCGGCCAGGCTTTTCTCCAGAGCGTGCCAGGGGCGGAACTTGCGCCTCGCGATGTCTTGGCCCGCGCCGTGTGGAACCATCTTGCGGACGGCCACCATGTTTTTCTCGATGCCCGACAACGGCCAGGCCCAGCATTCGCTCGACATTTCCCGACAATCGCATCAGCCTGCCTTGGAGCGGGCATCAATCCCGCGCGCGATCTCATCCCCATTCGTCCGGCCCAACACTACCACATGGGTGGCGTTGCCGTGGACTGCTCGGGCAGGACCTCCGTCAAGGGGCTGTGGGCCTGCGGCGAAGTCGCTTCGACAGGACTGCATGGCGCCAACAGGCTCGCCAGCAATTCCTTGACCGAGGCAATCGTGTGCGCCCGCTGGGTCGCTGAAAGCGTCGCCGGAACGCCTGCGCGCAGAACAAGGCCTGCGTTTGCGAACGTTTACCCACCGCCCGCTCCGATAGCCGTGCGCGTTTTTCTGTCGCGCGCACTCGGCATCGTCCGGGATGGTCAAGGGTTGAAAGCAGCCGCGCGTGCCTTATTGCCGCTCGCCGAAAGCAAGGATGCGGTCTCGGATCCGGCGGCTGTCGGGCTAATGATTGCTGTTGCCGCCTTGTTGCGCGAAGAAAGCCGCGGCGCTCATTACCGGACAGATTTTCCTCATCATGCGACTGCCGCCCGACGGTCCGAAATCACGCTCGAAGCCGCCTTGGCGGCTGCGCGGGAACTCGGACACTCGCCAAGCTCCGAAGGTGCAAAGCGATGATGCTCTCACCGCTCCCCACGGTCCTGCTTGAGCCGCTTGTCCGGGCATCTCTTCTTGAAGACCTTGGCAGAGCCGGCGACTTGACCACGGACGCCATCGTCCCGAAGGAATACCAAGCGGGAACCGTGTTGGTGGCGCGACAGTCCGGAGTTGTCGCCGGCATCGATCTGGCGATGCTCGCTTTCGGCATGATTGATCCTGGTGTCGAAATCTCCGTGGAGCGGGCAGACGGCTGCAATGTCGTGGATGGAGAGGTCATTGCATCAGTGGTTGGCCCGGCCCGAGCCATTCTCACAGCGGAAAGGACGGCACTCAATTTTTTGTGCCATCTGAGCGGCATCGCCACAGCAACGGCATCGATCGTCGCTGCGGTTCGTGGATATGGCGCGAAGATCGTCTGCACCCGCAAGACAACGCCCGGATTGCGGGCAGTCGAAAAGTATGCCGTGCGCGCAGGTGGCGGGTCCAATCACCGCTTCGGCCTGGACGATGCAATTTTGATCAAGGACAACCACATCGCCATCGCAGGCGGCGTCCGGCCAGCGCTCGAGCGAGCACGAAGAGCGGCCGGTCATCTCGTCAAGATCGAAGTCGAAGTCGATACTCTGGCCCAGCTGGAGGAGGTACTTGGCTTCGCTCCCGATGCGGTTCTGCTCGACAACATGTCCCTCCCCGATCTTCGCCGCGCCGTCGCAATGGTCGGTGGCCGCGCTATCACCGAGGCTTCTGGCGGGATCACGTCGCATACAGCGCGAGCGGTTGCCGCGACCGGCGTTGATCTGATTTCGGTCGGCCGACTCATCCACAGCGCGCCGATCCTGGATATCGGCCTCGACCATCGGGGCTCATGATTGTCAGAGTAACGAACAGGATTGGGTCAACTGTCCTTTCCGATCATCATAGTCAGATAGCAAAGACCCGCAAGACAGACCGGAGGAACAGCATGGAGATGCAAACGGCAAGTTCAACGCAGACATCGCCGCACGCTCAATCGCCTGACCCGCCTGACGCTGGAGCGTGGACCCTGGAAAAGGCTCAGGCACTTTACCATGCCCCCTTCAACAATCTCCTCTTCCTGGCGCAGACCGTGCACCGCCAGAATTTCGATCCAAACAAGGTCCAGCTCAGCCGGCTGCTCAGCATCAAGACCGGAGGATGCCCGGAGGATTGTGGCTATTGCAGCCAGTCGGCGCGTCACGAAACCGGGTTGGAGGCGTCCAAGCTGATGGATGTCAGGCGCGTCATCGCCGAAGCGACCAAGGCGCGTGATGCCGGCGCCACCCGTTATTGCATGGGCGCGGCCTGGCGAAACCCCAAGGCGCGCGACATGGATGCGGTGGTGGCGATGGTCGAAGGCGTCAAGGCGCTGGGCCTGGAGACCTGCATGACACTCGGCATGCTCGATCTTGAGCAAGCCGCTCGACTGAAGCAGGCGGGTCTCGACTACTACAACCACAACATCGATACGTCAGAACGCTACTATAGCGAGATCATCGGTACGCGGAGCTTTGCCGAGCGGCTCGAGACGCTCGAGCACGTTCGCAAATCCGGCATCAAGGTCTGCTGTGGAGGCATTGTCGGCATGGGCGAGGAGCCGGTGGACCGGATCGACATGCTGGTGACGCTGGCCAATCTCCCGGAACATCCGCAAAGCGTTCCGATCAACATGCTGATCCCGATCGCCGGTACGCCGCTTGCAGACGCCAAGCCCATTGAGCCGATCGAATTCGTGCGCGTGATCGCGCTGGCGCGCATCATGATGCCGAAATCGCATGTCCGTCTGTCCGCCGGCCGCACCGCGATGACCGACGAGATGCAGGCGCTGTGCTTTTTTGCCGGCGCCAACTCAATCTTCGTCGGCGACACGCTGCTGACGGCGGACAATCCAGGTGAGGACAAGGATACCCTGCTGTTCCGGCGCCTTGGCATCGATCCGATGGAACTCGAGGCGCAATGAACGGGGCGCCGCTTGCCCGTTATGATGCGACCTTGCAGGGCCTAGCGCGCAAGGACCGGCTGCGGACGCTTTCGCCCCGCGCCGGGCTGGACTTTTCGTCGAACGACTATCTCGGGCTGGCCGCGTCCAGAAGACTTGGCGATGCGGTTGTGGCGGCGATTGTGCGGGGCACGCCGGTTGGCGCCACCGGGTCGCGGCTGTTGCGCGGCAATGCACCGGAACACGAGCAGCTCGAGGCAGACGCGGCGGCATTCTTTGGAGCCGACCGCGCGCTGTTCTTCGGCAGCGGCTACATCGCCAACTTCGCTCTGCTGAGCGCCCTGCCGCAGAAGGGCGATCTTTTGGTTCTCGATGAGCTCGCCCATGCCAGCATGCATGAGGGTGCGCAGGCCGGGCGCGCACAGTTCGTGCTGGCCGCGCACAACGACGCCACCGCTGTCGAGGATGCGATTACACGTTGGCGCATCGCAGGCGGCATGGGATGCGTCTGGATCGCGGTGGAAAGCCTTTACAGCATGGATGGCGACTGCGCGCCTTTGGAGAGCCTGGTCGCGCTTGCCGATCGGCACGGCGCATTCATCGTCATTGATGAGGCGCATGCCACCGGCGTCTGGGGACCGGACGGCCGGGGGCTTGCCGCCGCTTTCGAGGGCCGCGACAACATCATAGCGCTCCACACCTGCGGCAAGGCGCTCGGCGCATCTGGTGGGCTCGTGACCGGGCCGAGGGCACTGTGCGAATATCTGATCAACCGTTGCCGGCCATTCATCTACGCGACCGCGCCATCGCCACTGATGGCGGTCGTGGCGCGCGAGGCACTCGCAATGCTCGCCGACGAGCCTATGCGGCGTGTTCAGCTGCATGAACGCGTCGCCAGCGCCGGCCGGTTGGTCAATCGCTGGGGTGTGACACCAAGTGGCTCTCAGATCCAGCCCTTAGTAATCGGCGATGTCAGGCGCACCATGGCAGTGGCGGCGCGCCTGCAGGCCCGCGGCTTCGACATACACGGCGTTCGTCCTCCGACCGTGCCCGAGGGCACGTCGCGGCTGCGCATCTCACTGACGCTCAATATTGGCGAAGCCGACATTTCCGCCATGGTCGAGGCGCTGGTCGAGGTGTTGGCCCAAACATCACCGGAGGCGATATGACCCAACGCATCGTCATCACCGGAACGGATACCGGAGTTGGCAAGACCGTGTTTGCGGCTGGGCTCGCCGGTTTGCTGGACGGCTTTTACTGGAAACCGGTGCAATCGGGCCTCGACGGCGAGACCGACAGCGAGGTTGTCGCGCGGCTTGCCGGCTTGCCCTCAGAGCGCGTGCTGCCGGAAGCCTACCGCTTGCGGAGCCCGCTGTCGCCGCATCGTTCGGCCGAGATCGACGGCGTGGCGATCAAGGCTGCCGATCTTGCTTTTCCCGTCCTACCGACGCCGCTCGTCATCGAAGGCTCCGGCGGCCTAATGGTGCCGCTCAACCGGCGCACAAGGTTAATCGACATCTTCGCTGAATGGCGGCTCCCCGTTATTCTGTGCGCCCGCACCACACTCGGCACCATCAACCACACCTTGCTATCGGTCGAGGCGCTCCGCGCCCGCTCCATCCCGTTGGCGGGCATCGCTTTCATCGGCGATGAGATGGCCGATACGCAACGGACCATCGTGGAATTCAGCGGTGCCCCGCAGCTCGGCAGGCTGCCGCACCTCGATGTGCTGACGGGCAAAACACTGAGGGACGCAATGGTTGCCGGCTTCGCCTTCGCCTCGATTACTGGAGGTGACTGATGTCGCAGTCTCATGTGTGGCATCCCTTCACCCAGCACGCACTCGAGCCTGCGATCCCAGAAATCGTCCTGACTGAGGGCGCCTATCTCCACAGGGCCGACGGCGCCCGCATCCTGGACGCCATCTCCTCCTGGTGGGTCGTCACACATGGCCACCGCCATCCCCGCATCATGAAGGCAATCGAGACAACCGCGTCGAGCCTCGACCAGATTATCTTTGCGGGCTTCACGCACGAGCCGGCAGAGCGCTTGGCCAAGGCGCTTGTCGGCCTCGCTCCCGCTGGACTCGACTGGGTGTTCTATTCCGACAGTGGCTCGACCTCAGTCGAAGTCGCGCTGAAGATGGCGCTCGGTTATTTCCGCAACATCGGCGCGCCGCGCTCGCGCATCGTCGTCATGGAGCACAGCTATCATGGTGACACGATTGGAACGATGAGCGTCGGTGCGCGTGGCGTGTTCAACGCCGCCTATGAACCCTTGCTGTTCGAGGTCGACATCATCCCCTTTCCGGCCGCGGGGCACGAGCAGGAGACGCTGGATCGTTTCGAGGCTGTGACCCGCGATCGACGAGCCGCAGCCTTGATCGTCGAGCCGCTGGTGCTGGGCGCCGGCGGCATGCTGATGTATCCAGGATCGGTTCTGGCCGAATTGAAGAAGATCACTGAGGCCTCCGGCTCGCTGCTGATCGCCGACGAGGTGATGACCGGCTGGGGACGCACCGGAACCATGTTCGCCTGCGAGCAGGCATCGATTTCTCCAGATATCCTGTGCACCTCCAAAGGCTTGACCGGCGGCACCATCCCGCTGGCCGTAACGCTTGTCACCGATGCCATCTTCCGGGCGCACTATTCCGAGGACCGGAAGAAGACGTTTTTCCATTCGAGCTCCTACACCGCCAATCCGATTGCCTGTGCGGCAGCACTCGCCGATGTCGAGATCTGGCGCGACGAGCCAGTGGCCGGGCGGATCACGGCCTTGAGCGTGATGCAGGCCGTCGGGCTGCAACGCTTTCGGGACAATCCATATTTTGCCGACTGTCGAGCCACGGGAACGATCGCGGCGCTCGACCTGCGAACCGGTTCAGCAGGTTATCTCGCCGAGATTGGTCCGAAGCTGCGCGCTTTCTTCCTCGAGCGCGGCCTACTTGTGCGCCCGCTCGGCAATGTCCTCTACCTTCTGCCACCCTATTGCATCGCAGACGACGAGCTCGAACGAGTCTATGACGCCATCGAGGAGGCCGGGGAACGCTTCGGGTCAAGGCCATGAGCAAGTCGTCGCGCATTCTCGGACTTGGCCATCACGTGCCTGGGCGCAAGGTGGCCAATGCCGAGATCGAGAGCAATCTCGGCCTCGAGCCGGGCTGGATCGAAAGGCGTACCGGAATCCGTTCGCGCTTCTGGGCAACGGACGAAGACACGCTGTCGGGTCTTGCCACCCGGGCTGGCGACATGGCGCTGGTGAACGCCGGTATTGCGCGCCACGACATCGGTCTGCTGTTGCTTGCCACCTCGACGCCCGACCATCTTCTGCCGCCAAGCGCGCCGCTGGTCGCACACAAGCTTGGCCTTGGCCGCGCAGGCGCGGTCGATCTGACCGGCGCCTGCGCCGGCTTCATCTATGCGCTCATGTTTGCGGACGGGTTCACCCGCCTGCATGGCAAACCAGCGCTGGTCATCGCCGCCAACATCCTCAGCCGCCGCATCAATCCAGCCGAGCGCGCGAGCTCAGTCTTGTTCGCCGATGCCGCCGGCGCCCTGGTGATCGGTCAGTGCGATGATGCTGATCGGGGCATTCTCGGTGCCTCGGTGGCTTCGGACGGCTCGCGCTACGGGCTGATCCAGATTCCCGCAGAGGAAGCAACACGCCGTTCCATGGCGACCTCGACCTCGGGCAGACCCGGATGACGATGACCGACGGGCCCGAAGTGTTCGCAAAAGCCGTCGAGATGATGACCGATTGCTCGACAGCCGCGCTAGCCACTGCGGGAGTGCGGCCACACAATGTCGGCCGGTTTGTGCCGCATCAGGCCAATACTCGGATTTTCGGCGCGGTCGGAAGAAACCTCGGCATTGCTGACCAAGCAATTGTCAAGACGATTGCCGAATACGGCAACTCTTCGGCCGCGACGGTCCCGCTGTCGCTCTCGCTCGCCAACCAGATGAAGCCATTCCAGCCAGGAGAGAAAATCCTTCTGGCGGCGGCCGGTGCGGGTCTCAGCGGCGGCGCTCTCGTGGTTGGAATCTAGTCGGCCGGCTCACGCGCGCAGGACTGGTCATGAATGGCAATAGGTGCAACAGAACCAATGCCAAAATGGCCTTCTGAAGCTCGACATGACCAAGCTGACGCAGCACGACCCGTGCGAGCCTCTGGATGAGTTCAAATGCAACACCCGTTGCACCAACCGTACCATCTGAATAAAACTCAATTACAAAGGGTGAGCCGCCCCATATATGTCGGATACCCGACATTGTTCACATAAAAGGCTCGATGCTTACACCCTCTTTTCTGGCTGCTCTTTGCTGTCTTCTCTTTTCTCTTTGCTCTTTGCTCTTCCGTCTTGACTAGCAGGAGCCTGCGGCTTATCTCATTGCCGCGTTAGCACTCGCTTCGGCTGAGTGCTAGGCATGCTCCAGCAACGGAGCACCGTTCAACATCCGCACCAAGGAAATCCAAAAATGGCAAAGTCGAATTTCCGGCCGCTGCATGACCGCGTGGTCGTACGCCGGGTCGAATCCGAATCCAAGACCGCCGGCGGGATCATCATCCCGGATACGGCAAAGGAAAAGCCGCAGGAAGGGGAGATCATCGCCGTCGGTTCAGGTGCGCGCGACGAAGCCGGCAAGCTGGTCCCGCTGGACGTCAAGGCCGGCGACCGCATCCTGTTCGGCAAGTGGTCGGGCACCGAAGTCAAGCTCAATGGCGAAGACCTTCTGATCATGAAGGAATCCGACATTATGGGCATCATCGGCTGATTATCGGCCTTACCGTCAACTGAATTTCGGGCTTGATCGCAAGCCCCTGCCAGGAGCTAAAAAATGGCTGCCAAAGACGTAAAATTCTCCCGCGATGCCCGTGAGCGCATGCTTCACGGCATCAACATCCTCGCCGACGCAGTGAAGGTCACGCTCGGCCCCAAGGGCCGCAACGTCGTCATCGACAAGTCGTTCGGCGCACCGCGCATCACCAAGGACGGCGTCACCGTCGCCAAGGAAATCGAACTTTCCGACAAGTTCGAAAACATGGGCGCGCAGATGATCCGCGAAGTTGCTTCGAAGACCAACGACATCGCCGGTGATGGCACCACGACCGCGACCGTCCTGGCGCAGTCGATCGTCCAGGAAGGTAACAAGGCGGTTGCCGCCGGCATGAACCCGATGGACCTGAAGCGCGGCATCGACCTGGCCGTGACCGAAGTCGTCGCGGCTCTCGGCAACGCTGCCAAGAAGATCAAGACCTCCGAGGAAGTTGCCCAGGTCGGCACGATCGCCGGCAATGGCGACGAGTCGGTCGGCAAGATGATCGCCGAAGCGATGCAGAAGGTCGGCAATGAAGGCGTCATCACGGTTGAAGAAGCCAAGACCGCCGAGACCGAGCTGGAAGTCGTCGAAGGCATGCAGTTCGACCGCGGCTATCTCTCGCCCTACTTCGTCACCAACGCCGACAAGATGGTTGCCGAGCTCGAGGACGTCTACATCCTCCTGCACGAGAAGAAGCTGTCCAACCTCCAGGCCATGCTGCCGGTTCTCGAAGCCGTCGTGCAGACCTCCAAGCCGCTGCTCATCATCTCGGAAGACGTCGAAGGCGAGGCTCTGGCCACGCTGGTCGTCAACAAGCTGCGCGGCGGCCTGAAGATCGCCGCCGTCAAGGCGCCGGGCTTCGGTGATCGCCGCAAGGCCATGCTGGAAGACATCGCCATCCTCACCGGTGGCCAGGTCATCTCGGAAGACCTCGGCATCAAGCTCGAGAATGTCGGCCTCAACATGCTCGGCCGCGCCAAGAAGGTGTCGATCTCCAAGGAGAACACCACCATCGTCGACGGCGCCGGCAAGAAGGACGAGATCCAGGGCCGCGTTGCCCAGATCAAGCAGCAGATCGAAGAGACCACGTCGGACTACGACAAGGAGAAGCTGCAGGAACGTCTGGCGAAGCTCGCCGGCGGCGTTGCGGTGATCCGTGTCGGCGGCGCGACGGAAGTCGAAGTCAAGGAAAAGAAGGACCGCGTCGATGACGCCCTCAACGCGACCCGCGCGGCCGTGGAAGAAGGCATCGTTGCAGGCGGCGGCGTCGCACTGCTGCGCGCTTCGGCCAACATCAAGGTCACCGGCGTCAATGCCGACCAGGCTGCCGGCATCAACATCGTTCGTCGTGCACTGCAGGCTCCGGCCCGTCAGATCGCTTCGAACGCAGGTGCTGAAGCTTCGATCGTCGCCGGCAAGATCCTCGACAACAAGGGCGCGACCTACGGCTACAACGCCCAGACCGGCGAGTATGGCGACATGATCGCCATGGGCATCGTCGACCCGGTCAAGGTCGTTCGTACCGCTCTCCAGGACGCGGCTTCGGTCGCCGGCCTGCTCGTCACCACCGAAGCCATGATCGCGGAGGCTCCGAAGAAGGAGTCGGCCGGCGGCGGCATGCCTGGTGGTATGCCCGGCGGCGGCATGGGCGGGATGGGCGGTATGGATTTTTAATCCAGCCCCTATCAACTTACAGCGGACAGGGCGGCAGCAATGCCGCCCTGTCCTTGTGTGCCGAGCATGATCGACAGCTTGGAGGTGCAGTCCCGAGGATCTCGTTCGAGCCTTGCGCACCAAAACCTGGTGTGCTGAATTTTGGCCGCACCGGTCCTGACGTACTGTACGAGGAGCGTGTTGACCGCGCCATTGCGGGCACATCGCGGCTGAATTGTCGCTGCTGCAGCGCTCCGTCTGTCGGCCTGTTCGATTTCTTCGTCCCTATGGACGTCGAATGGTACAAGGGGGGCAGATGCCACTCTCATCATTATCAATGGAAACCTGCTGTGTTGCGTCCATAGGTCTAATGCCGTCGCAGAGTTCCCCCGCGATGTCATAGCGGTTGTGCCAACTCATTTCGTTCGGACTTCCCGTCAAGCGCAAGCGACAGGTCCAGATTGTGGTGGCCACATCTATTCCCAGGCTTGCCGATATAGCGCTTGTGCCGCGTCATGCCGTCCTTCAATATCCAAGACAATCTCCTTCGCATTCAATGATCGCAAAGGGCGCTGCTGATCAGCTGGGGGGCGCTGTTACCTGAATGTCCGCCTCCCGCTTGCGGCAACGCTTGCGTCCCGCCTTGATGAGTCTCCTCTCGGGGCGAGCATCTGGGCATCGACCTGCTGGTTCGGGTTTCGGAGGTATGATTCATGTTTCACGACAAGCGGTACTCTACTGCGGAGATCCGACTACATCCCATGCCGAGCAGCCTGCGTCGGCTGGTGCTCCGCCTCAGCAAGCGGATGGCGTGGATGGCCGCTAAGCCTGCGGCTATCAACCGTGAGCGCACGGCTGCGCTATCCGATTGCGTTGCAGCAGGGTACGCGTTGTCATCCGGGCTCGCGAGAATGGGCGGCATCAATAGCCGCCACTTGCATCGATTGTCAGTCCCGTGTCGCCGGTCACGATTAGCGTCGATGCACGCCGGGTACCAAGGCCTACGCCGACGAGCGGGCAAGGCTCTCCGATCATGGTGACGTGCAAGGTGCGGCTCGTGCTGTTATCGAAGGCTCAAGGGCGTCTTTGACGATCCCGCGGCGCGCTTGATCTCGGCAAGCCTGGACTGGCAGGACTTCGCCAAGATGGCGGAGAGCGCTCTGACAAGATCATCGACAAGATTGAGAACGACCTTCTACACGCCATCACTGCAAGTCAACTCGGCAGGCGGCGGCGGATCTTCGGGTCGTCGCTGGGGGTTAACTGGCGGCGGTGGCGGTGGATCCCCGGTGGTGGCGCTGTGGCACGGCGGGTTCTCGCAAATCATGGGCATCCCCGGCTGCGAACGGCGCGAACAACCATCCTGGCCGCTGGGCGATCGTTGCCGAAAAGAGGCCAGAGCTTCTGCACCTGCCGCGGGGCCGCAGGTACAGGCGAGGTGGCGGTTGGTCATCTGGCTACAACGAAACCGCAAAACCACCATCATTAGCCCGCGGCGCAGCAAGGGTTTGTGAGGAAATCAAACGCCCGCTGATGGAACACGACAAACAAGCTGTGCCGGGGACCGTTGCGGCTCTGAGGCAGGCGAAGGTCAGGGATTGGCGTGACCCAGCGAGACTGCCAAGACCATCGGCGCATTTTTGCGAGCCGCATGAAAATGAGCTCGGCACAATTAGGCGCTCTCGCGGCGGCTGCCACCCAAAGCGGCGGCCGCAGCAGCAACCATCGCAAGATCAGCGTCAGGTAGAACGGCTTTTGTGTGGGTGATCACGCTAGGCGAGCCATGATGAGTCCAGCTATACCGGGCGGGACTCTCCCTTTGATCTTCTCAAATCCAAAAGCGCCCGGCGACTTGAGGATCTTCACTTCAATGATGAATGAAGCGAAATGCCCCCCAAGAGGAACCGGAGCCGAATGCTGTCATTGAAAATGGCACACACAAACACGGTCTTTGATATTGCGAGGCTATTTGGCGAATTGGGCATTGCCGTAGTTGTTTGACAGAATATTCTCAGCTACACGACTCGGATGAGCGGAACCCAACATACAGCTGTGCCGGCGCTTTCGGACCTTGATGAACGCTACGGCGCATGTCGAGTGCCAAAGGAGGTCCGCGACTGGGAAATTGACGTGAAGCCGAAATCCCTGGTTCGATTGACCGAGGATGTTGGCGCCAAATTGCGCAGCTACCGCATTTTGGCCCAAGATGGGTTGTTCTGGAACGTTTCCCAGTGCTCATCGTTGATTTGGGCCATGAACGGTATCGGTGAAGTCTTTTTGGCGTTCGAAGAACTGGTGTTCGACCTCGGTGTCGGTTCGGGGGCGTCAAAGTTGAAGTACGGCTATCCGCGGCGGCGAGGCTTCCCCAGCCATCCCGCCGACGAGAAGAAACTTGGACACCCCACGCTCGTCGGCGAAGGCAGCGCCAGGATTGCTGGCGAGCTGTTTCTTGACGTGGAGGCAGAAAAGCTGCATTGGTTCGTCAATTGCGGCTCCGGTCGATATTGCAGAGATATCCAACCGAGCGCCGAACAAGGCCGAGCCATACATCAATTGTTCATCGAATTCATCGATGATGAAGTTCGTTTCGATGATCCTTTTCAATGATCTGGCTGAGATGAATCGGGGAGAAAAATGGCTCTGAATATCGCTACTGCAGACTACCTCGACCTGATGTATTTGTTTGGCTCTTTCAAGCCGTCTGAACGCGAGACGCTTTTGGATTCGGCTACGCGCGACGCTCCAGCTTTTGTTAAAGCTCTTGAGCTGTTTCTACAAAAGTGGGCAGACGCTTCGTGGCTGGAAGAATACAATGTCGAGCGAGTTGGCGAGTGGGTCTCGGATAAGTGTCCGCCGTCCGTCAGAAAGGCAGCGCGCGAACTAGCATTGGTAAAACTATGCGGTGCCCCGAGCGAAAACCACACCAATACATATCAGGTCTTTCTTGGCGGGATAGAAAGTCGCCCTTTGAAAACCCCCTTAGTTGTACCGCTCCATGCTTAGCTTCTAAGTCGGCATTCATAGGCCCGATGGCTCAGGTCATCGGCCTTTTTGCCGTTTCAGGCGTCCTATTCCGCGGCCGGTGACTTAGCTATTCATGCCGTGTGACCTTGCCGTCGCACGCCACCATGCTGGGCAGTTTTCTCTTGCTCGTTGGCGGGCTCGCCGTCCCCGCCTTGTAAGGAGGCCGGAGCAAAAATGGCCCAAACGGCGCCAATGGACGTTAATGCAGGCAAGTTATTGATGAAAGTGTCTCTCCACCGAGAGATGAGACCAAAACAAGGATCGTGCGGGCCGGGCTGGCTTGGATCCTCTGGCGGATCGTGCCGGACGAGCTTGTCGTGCAGATGTAGCTGGTCGAGCTCGCTTCGCTAGTTTGCCGGGCCACCCTGCGCGCCTTCGGTAAAGAAGGCGACGTGCCCACGACGATTGTAGATAACACCGTCTTGAACCCAGCCAAGCCAACGAGCGCTGTAACTCCAAAGGTGTTCTTCATCAATCCAAGCGACCGGCAATCCAGAGTATAGGTATATGCCGTCGCTGACGACCACGGCGGATGTCCGGGGTCGATCAACGTCTCGCTTGCGCTTCTTTTACACAATCTGCTTCCAAGGAACGCGCGACCACGGCGCTCCCGCCTGATCGGATTTAAATAGGTCACGCCAGAAGCTACTGCCATGACTCGCCGATCCTTACCCTGGTCCGGCTAATGCATTTCGGCTTTGGCTACCCAAAGCGGTGACGGTAGGTTCGTACGTCATCTTACCCGTCCTCCTTCCGGTCCTTTCGGCCGAGCTTCGACTGGCACTCAAGCGGCGCCGCAACTCCACCGAAGCTTCCTCCAACTGTCGGTGACCGGCAGGGTGTCGATCGCGTCGATCTGCGGCGCCTGCGGCACATTGGGACCAACTGGTTTTCCTGATTTCTGTCCTATGGTTGCGCCCATTCGGGTTGTCGTTGCATGGCTCGCGGGGCAACCCGGTCGAGAAAAGCATCGAAGGCGGCAGCGACAGCGCGTATCGCAAAGCGATGCTCCCGCCGTACGCGGACAAAACCGTTTTCGAGGTCCACTATTCCGTCCTTGGCCAGCATCGCCAAACGCTCATCTGAACCGCGAAGACGGATCGGATCAGATCCGTGGGCGACACAGATTGCCGGCACGTCAGCCTCGAAATCGCACATTAATCGCTCGATGATTGCGGCTCGCACGCGGTCGTCGTCTGTGAGGCGATGGCCCTTCGATGTCGCCAGTCGGCCAGCTGCGATGTGCCGGATGTAGAAATCCCGTGTAACTTCGTTTTGCACGTATCCCTGGCCGATGCGGCCGATAGCCGACGCGCCGAAACCGATCAGGGTTCTGCAGGTATCGGCAGAGTAGCCCAACGAGTTACGTCGCAGGCGACCTGTTTCCTGTGCCAGCGCGAGCTCGTCGTGCGGCAAGGCGAAATGGTCGAGCCCAATCTCTCGGTAGCCGGCGGCAACCAGCGTCACGGCGACAGCCGCATGCTGTTCAGCGCGGGCAGCGCTGTGGGGAAGAAATTCCGCCTCGATGAAGCGCTGGTTCTTTATTTGGGATGGGATATGCGAGTAGCCGAACAAGGCAAGCCGGTCGGGGCGCATGGCGACCGCCGCCCTCACTGTTTCGACGCACGACTCCACCGTTTGACGCGGCAGGCCGTAGATGAGGTCGAAGTTGATCCGGTTTACTCCATGGCAGCGCAGCATTTCCACGGCAGCCGACGTCTGGGCCTCGCTCTGGATTCGGTTGATCGCTTTTTGAACAATGGGATCGAAGCTCTGTACGCCCAAGCTCGCGCGGTTCACGCCGGCCGCTCCCAAGCCTTCCGCCATCTCGGGCGTGAGCGTGCGTGGATCGATCTCGATGGCGACCGTAGCTGTTTTCGAGATGGCGAAGCGGCGTCGCAGGAACTCCATCAAAGCGAGGAACTCGGCGGGTCCGATGAGAGACGGCGTTCCGCCGCCGAAATGTATGTCGCTCACGGGCAGCCTCTGCGGCACTCGCTCCGAAACCAGACGGATCTCGTCACGCAGCGCCGCCAAATAGTTGAGGATGGGCGCATCATGGCGGGTGATGGTGGTGGGGAAGCCGCAATACCAGCACGCTGATCGGCAGAACGGAACGTGCACATAGAGTGACACCGGATCATCAGCCTGCAAGTTCCCGAGCCATTCCTGATAAGCCTCGGCCCCGACCCCCGCAGAGAACTCCGACACAGTGGGATAGATGGTGTACCAAGGCAGCCGGGCCTCTCGATATTTCGTGGTCTGCAAGGGCACAATCCCATACTGATAACAACTAACCCTACCCACCGCGCCCTCCTGGGTCCTTGCGCTATGTCAGTCCGTTCCGTTTGGGCTCGAATCTAGATCTTTTTAGCAATGGGCGCCGTTCAGTCTTAGGCTGGACAGCGATGGTCTGAGCACCTGGTCACCGACTGATGATGGTGATCCGTCAGACCCTCACACGCCCCTTTTGTTCGACTATCCCATCCCTTCCCTTCACCTGCGCCTCGGAAATTCTGCTGAGCGCAGCTGCCGCGATGGGCGAGACATACGGGCTTGGGACCAGATTTTGCTCGCCAGATAGTGCCGGCCCCTTAGTGAACTCTGCCATGTCGATGAGCTCGTTGTTTGAATTGCTGGCAAGATGCATTAGCTGTGGCGCGCCGCTTTAGGACGAGAACCTGCTCGACGCGACAGTCCGGTCCGCCGCAATGCCAAGGCAGGCGCCCTACTAGCTTTGGTGCAAGGCTGCAGCGCGTAGTTGTCGACCATCAGCTCGCCGACATGACGGCATCGTGGCGAGCGGTGCCGCCGCATGATGCCTCAACGTCGGGCTCACCACAAACAATGCTGTCCCCATTGAACGAAACTGTCGCAAAGCGAACAGTCGAACTGTAGCCGAAACGCTTGAAGTTCGTGCTTGGGTGGATCCGCAAGGCAAAAACAAGGAAGTGCGAACCAAGGTCCGCCCGCACAATTGAGCTTCAAGCCGCAGCTGGTCGTTAGGCTGGCACGTCATTTGCGGTCGAATGCAAGGACCCTTTGTGACGCCTACCTCTACCAGCTGAGTTGACTGTGATGATTGTACAAAATTTTGCATACGTAATTATGTTTTCGGCAGCTAAAACCAAATATTTGACAACAATGACCAGAGTACATTTTAGATCTTCCTTCAGGCTAGCTGACGGCGCAGCAAAACTGCGCGCGTTTCAAAGTTGCTCACCAAATCACTCGCGTCTATCACCTTATTATTAAAGCGGAGATCAACAATGACCATTAGGAGCCTCCTCCTCGGCTCAACTGCGGCACTGGTTGCCGTTTCCAACGCTGGCGCCGTCACCACCGCCGCCGAGCCTGACCCGACTGAGTACGTCAAGATCTGCGACGTCTACGGCTCGGGCTACGTCTACATTTCAGGCACCGAGACCTGCCTGCGAATCGGCGGCTCTGTCCGTTACAACGTCGGATTGTTTGACCACTCAAGAACCTCGGATGTGAGGACTGGTGAGCATCAGAGCGCGTGGCAAAACAACACACGCTTCACATTAAAAACCTGGACCGGCCAGGAGACCGAACGCGGGACGTTGAAGACCTACACCGAAACCCGCGTGAACTTCGGCAGCCACCAGACATCGGTTTCGGACAGTTCTCGGTCCTATGCCTTGAACGGAGGCAGCAGCCTGACTGTCGCCTGGATTCAGCTTGGTGGCCTGCGAGTTGGTAAGGACCGGTCGGCTTTCGACATGTTTATTGGCTGCGCGGGTGATGTACTGAACCAGACGCCGGCTCCGTACGGCGCTTTCGATACCAATGTGGTTCAGTACTACTTGGACGCAGGGAACGGCTTTTCGGCCGTGGTTTCGCTGGAACAAGGCTCGGACGTGGTCGGCACAATCGACAGCTACGCTCCCCACATGGTAGGCGGCTTGAAATACGCACATGGCTGGGGAGCGATCACCGGCGTTGCAGCTCATGATAGCAACTACGAATCGGTGGCCGCCAAGGTCCGTGTCGACATCAATGTCACCAACGAACTGTTGCTATCCGGAATGTTCGGCTACGGTTCCCATGGCCAGCTCAACTACGGCTCGACGAATTCGGTAGACGCTCATGGTCGCGGTTTCTATAAACCTTGGGGCGGGAACTGGGCTTTCTGGGCTGGCGCCGCTTACGAGCTCACCGAGTCAGCTTCGTTCAACCTTCAGCTCTCGGGTGATCAGCTCAAGAACTATGGTGTCGCTGCGAACGTCGCCTATGCGTTCCTTCCAGATTTCACAGTTACGGCTGAACTCGACTATGATCGCTACGGAGGCTCCGCCGTCGGAAAGGTGAAAGCTTCCGAAGTGAACTGGCCCAATGCCAACAAGAAGAGCAGTGTCGGCGGTATCCTGCGTTTCGAACGCTCATTCTAATGCGATGAAGCGTTGAGCTCCGAGGTCCAGTTGATGCACGGACATTCCCCATACATTCCGTTGATTGTGGATGCACGGCTCGGACGGCCGTCGTACGCGGCGACCGTCATGGAGCTCGGGTTTGACGCCGTGCTCCTGAACACGGCGGTCCCGAGGGCGGCCGATCCGGTCGGCGTGGCGCGTGCGTTCGGCAAAGCGGTCGATGTCGGCCGTGAGGCTTTCAGCTCGGGAATGCTCGAACCGCGCTACCCACCGACGATCGGCAGGGCCGTCTTCTCATGAAGTCGTGGACGTGCGGGCTGGATTGACCGGCTGGTGCCGCTCGGCGTCAGTCTGGTGCAGCTCCGGATAAAGGATATGGACGAGAAAGGACTGCAGACGGAAATCCGCCGCGCGAACGACGCCTGCGCGGTCCATGGTTGCCAAGTGAGCGTCAACGACATTGGCGCACGGCAATCGAGGAAGGCTGCGACTTCGTCCATCTTGGTCAAAGGGATTTGGCTGCCGCCGATGCTGACGATGAAATACGTCGGATTGAAGCTCGGCCTGTCGATCCACGATCGCACCGAACTGGAAACGGCGCCAGTGGCCGAGCCGGAGTAAGTGGCGCTCGGCCCAGGCTATCCAACTAGCCTCAAGAAGATGAATGGGCGTCGCAAGGACTCGAGCGCATCAGCGAGTGGAAGCACCAGGTCGCGCCGATCCCATTGGTCTCCATCGGCGGCATCAACCTGACCGTCTCGAAGGCGTTTTCGAGGCTGGCGCGGAAAGCGCAGCCGTGGTCACCGACTTTGCGCTGAACGACGCCCCAGAAGCGCGCACGCGAGAATGGATCGAAAGACAGAGCAGTGGCGCTGAGGCGAGAACCGCATGTGCTCGTTGCTGTCGGGTCAGACTCCAGCGGTGGGGCTGGAATTGCCCGCGAGATCGAGACGATCGCTTCCAGTGGCGTGCGCACCTGCCTTGCTGTCAGCGCGCTGACGGTGCAAACCCATGAACACGCCTGGAAATCCAAGTTACGCAACCCCGTCCGGTGGCGGATCAGATGCGCGCTACGCTTCAGCCTAACAGAGTGGCCGCCACCAAGATCGGCATGCTCGCAACGGCTGAGATCCGATCGTCGCTGTGGTTGCCGCTGTGCTGCGCGATATCCGCGCATACCGACAATCCAGATCCGGTGCTGGCTTCCACGTCAGGCCGAGCGGTTCTTGAAGCAAGCGCCATCCCGCATCATGAAGTAGCATCTGATGCCGCTTTGCCGAGTCGACACCCAATGTCATTGACCTGGGCTTCTTGCCGGCTCAGTGCTACTGGTGAATGAGGCCGGCGCGGTTCAACAAGGACCACAAGCCATCCCGTCTGCTGGACTCCTCCAAATTCGAAACACGGATGGTTCCTATCCAGACAATTGATTTTATCAATCTGCGACAATACCGCATAGCGGCGCCGGCGGAATGTTCACCGGTAGCAAGACGAGCTGCTTTCGGTGGCCTGTAGGACGCGCACCGCGACCGAGGTACAAGCCAGCCCGTCTGCGGCCATGTTCGGATCGGCTGCATCGTGCGCCGAATGAGATTGCCGGCGGAACGTTCTATTTGTGCAGCCGTGACGGCAGTCATCTCACCGGCGCCATCCTGCCGATGGATGGCCGGCAGTCGGTGCAGCATGGGCTGACACTGTTCGGAATGAAGCCGCTCGCGCTTCGGACGGTTGAAATGGAGGACATTAGCTTGGAACCGATCAGTCTCGACGAGCTTCTGGCCAGCGTCGGCAAGGAAGTCGGCGTGTCGCCGTGGCGGGTGGTCTCGCAGCGGATGATCGACCAGTTCGCCGAGGCCACCGATGACCACCAGTTCATCCACTGCGATCCGGAGCGCGCCAAGCGCGAGACGCCGTTCGGCGGCACCATCGCACATGGCTTCCTGTCGCTTTCGCTTTTGTCGGCGATGACTTTCGAGACCATGCGGCCGCTCGAAAACTGCAAGATGGGTGTCAACTATGGCTTCGAATCGCTGCGCTTCCTGACGCCGGTGAAAACCGGATCTCGCATCCGCACCCGTTTCGTACTGGCCGACGTCAAGGTCAGGCCGTCGGGCTGGGTGCAGACGGCGCTGGGCGTGACGATTGAGATCGAGGGCTCGAAAAAGCCGGCGCTGACCGCGCGCTGGTTGACGCTGACGCTGATCAAACGCCAGCCGGAGGCGGCCTGAATTGCTCAACGAGCGTCAGCAGAGACGATCTTCACGTGCCGGGGCGATGTAGGCGACCAGTGCGCCCCGATCGGCAACGCGGGGCCACGGGGGTCGGCTAAATAGAGTGGCAGGAATGCCTAATCGGGGCTCCGTCTCGGAAGAGGGGTCGATGTATCGGAAGCGCTGCGGCTTTCGACGCTGCATTCCTTCTTCACGAAGGTTCATGGAGAATTCCCAACCACGGGGTCGAAAGATCGGCTTGTGATTGGAGTGGGCAGATCCTCCCGGACTGAAACTGCCAATAGGGTGTTATCGAGTCAACCGGGTCGAACTTGAGGTCGCGGGTGTCGCTGATCGGCTGCTCGTCGAGCTCGAGAGCTGCCAGCTAACGGCAGAACACGGCTATGGCAAGAGCTCCGCAGTTGATGTGGACGCCCAGAGCTGGGAGTACAGACCGACAAGTTCCCGGCGGGCGAACTTGCCATTGGTAGCGCGCCAGACCAGCCGCGAGAAAGCCTCGATGAGAAGGCCCCCCGAGCCGCACGCGGGATCGACTACAGCGGCGTTTGGCGAGAGGCCTTCGAAGGCGAGATCGAGTGTAAGATGGACGAGCTCGACACGCGAATCGCAGTCCCTGCGATCGCGCCTTGTCCGCGGCGCTCGTGCGTGCGAACTGTTAGTAGGTTGAGCTGACTAGATGAACCGGGATGCTATTCAGCGGAACTGTAAAAGACGTCCCTGGCCGAACTAAGCAAGATCAATCCAGCCATCGCTAAAGGTAGGCGAACGAGACGTTCGGACTCCGTGCCGCTGAAATCCTCAAATTGAATCGGCCGGACCGTTGGAGCTATCATCACCCGCTTGGCTTCCAGAGCTACGGAGCGGGTTGATTACCTGAACGTCCTCGAAGTCCTTTTCATTGTCGGTCACTACGACACACTCGTTGACTTCGGCTACAGCGGCAATGATTGTGTCTAGGGCGCTCCGCGAACGGCCTCTGGCTTTGCCGTTGGCTATCAGCCGCGCCCACACGAGGCCAGCTTTCTCGTCGAACGACAGCACGCGGCCAGCGAACAGCGCTTGCGGGCCTTCGGAGCCCTCGAACCAAGTTTCAAGGCTGCTGCGCTTTTTCCCCTTCGGCTTCTCTAGGATGCCTCGGCGAATTTCGGCGACAGTAAGCGAAGCAATGAAGAGGTCTTCGTCCTTCTGCGCGCCCATCCAGGCCAGCAACGAGCCCGAAGGCTCCGGCTTTATGACATTGCTGATGATATTGGTATCAAGAAGGTAGCGCGTCACAGGTCGATCTTGCGCCCCTCTTCGCGCGGCCGGCTGAGGTCGAGATTGGAGCCAACCAGAGGCGAGCGACGCAACGCGGCGAGAATGCTGCCCGCTTTCGGTGGCTCACCCGCCACGGCTTGCTGTATGGTCCGACGAAGCTGTCGGGCATCCGGCCCGCTCTCCGTTAATTTTCGGGCAAGAGTTCGCAGTAGATCGCGGTCTGCGTCGAAGGCCAGGATCTCGAACCGCGCGATGCCGCGCTCAGCCAGGCGAGACCGATAATTCTCGATGGCTCTCTTCTGTGCAGTGTTGCCCATCGCGTGCCTCCGTTCTCTATCCGGATATATAGCCATGGCTTCTTCGGAGCACAAGGTGCCCCGTCATCGGTCGAGTACTGGCTCCTGCGCGACGCGCGTTATTGATCACAGAGAATTTCCATCTTGTCGAAGCACTGTGACAGGCATCATTGTCGCGAAACGGAGTATTTGACGTCAGGACAGGAACGCGGTCATAGCGCGATGGAAAGTGCAACAGCCAAAAAGCTTCGTGTGGTCGCCGTGCGCGGCCCGCGAATCGGCTGTGCCTGGTCGCCGAAGCCCGGCCGACGCTTCGTCAATCTGGTCCGGCTGCTGGCGCGACAGGCCGCACCGGATTTCGTTCAAGCCGAAACGGATAGCCAAACGCGAGATCGCGTCCCGGAGTAAGGGGCCGCCTCATGAAGGTCGCGCTTGGCGCTCGCTACTCAACTGATATCCCGAGACGCCTCGATCGAGGATCAGTTGCCGCTCTGCTGCTTGCGTGCTGAAAAGCAAGGCTGGACAGTCGAGCGCGATCTGCGGCGCGTCGCTGTTGCGTCCCGGCCTTCAGGAGCTGATCAGCGATGCGATGCAGGGCAAATTCCTGATCGTGCTCGCATAGGCGATGGATCGCCTGACCATGACCGCTGCAAACCAGGAGCAGGCCAGGCTGGGCAAACGTTGCAACAGATCCTTCAAGGAAATTCACAGACTCTTAGCAACTCCGGCTCGGTATGAATGGTAGGCTTATTGCAACGTCTGAGGTCAGTGGTTCCAAACCGTGGCCCCGCTTATCTTCGACTCGCCGAACTGATTGCAATTTCGGCTAAAGGCAAAAGAGCGCGCTTTGTTGTTCGACAGGGCGATATCGGCAGTCGCCACAGCCACCGAGATTTGTCCGGTCGTTGGACAACCTTCAAAAGCTGCGACTTCTGTGGAGAACGCGAATGAGAAATTCGGTAGGAGTTGGTCCTGACCCATGATGACACTGGTCAGTCGCCTACGCATGGCAGCGCATTCTGAGCGCCTTCGAATCCTGGGCCTTTGTGCGCATGCGGACCTAACTGTCTGCGAGCTAGCCGAGATTCTGGGTCTATGCCGAGAGCGGGTTGCGCGACACGTCCGGCTGCTCGCCAGAGCCGACTTCCTTTGCTGTAACGAACAGCGTCCGTGGCGCTCGTACCATCTCAAAGCAGGATCCAAGGACGGCGGGCTGGTTCAATTATTGGTCGATCTCCTGCCCCATCGCGACGGCTTTCATAAACAGGACCTGCAGCGGCTCGAAGCGGTACGAGACACGCGGCCGAAGGGGACCGCGTGCTTGATCGTGAAATAGGTCAATCCAATTGGAGCGCGACGCTACCATGGACAACTCCGCCAACGGCACGATCGCACAGCCCGACACCCACGGGCGGTCTTCCTTGGCCGCGGTTGATTGCCGCGTTCACGAGCTGCTTCTGAGACAGGAGCGGCAGGAGCGGACGACCCTCAAGCTCATCGCCTCAGAGAACTTTGCGTCCTCGGCCGTGCTGGAAGCGAACGGCTCGATTTTCACGAACAAGTACGCCGAGGGGTACCCCGGTGCGCGCTACTACGCTGGAAACGAGATCGTTGATGAGCTTGAGAAGCTAGCCATTGAGCGCCTGAAAACGCTATTTGGCAGCGAGCATGCCAACGTCCAGCCTTATTCCGGCTCGCCGGCCAACCAGGCTGTCTATCGTGCGCTTTTGAGTCCCGGTGACAAAGTCATGGGCTTGCCCCTTCCGGAAGGGGGCCATCTGACTCATGGTTGGGCCATCAACTTTTCCGGAACTGACTATCAACGCGTCCCCTATGGACTGGATGAAAAGACACAGCAGATTGACTATGACCGCTTGCGCGAGACAGCCAAGCGGGAACGGCCGCGTCTCATTTGGGTCGGCGGAACTGCTTACCCGCGTGTCTTTGACTACGCGGCAATGGCAGAAATCGCCCTGGAAGCGAACTCCTATCTCGTAGCCGACATTGCGCACATCAGCGGCCTGATTGCCGCGGGAGCGCACCCGAATCCCGTGGGCGATTGCGACGTGGTCAGCAGCACGTCCCATAAGTCGATCCGCGGTCCCCGCGGTGGCTTCATTTTGTCAAGGAACGAAGATCGCTATCAGGCCCTGTATCATACAAAGAGCAAATACAATCTCGCCAGACGAATAGACCGGGCGGTCTTCCCTCACCTGCAAGGCGGGCCTCACATGAATGCCATCGCTGCGCTAGCGGTTGCCTTGCACGAAGCCGCGAACCCGTCCTTTCGAAGCTACGGCCAACAGACGGTTACGAATGCCAAGGCTCTGGCAGTTGCACTGCTTGAGCGAGGTTATGACCTGGTTACCGGGGGGACGGACAATCACATGCTGATCCTTGATCTTCGCAATCGGCCACTTTCGGGCAAGGCCTATGCCGAGCGACTAGCAAAGGCAGGAATCATCACAAACTTTAACATGGTTCCTGGCGACCCGCGGGATCCGGCGGTCACAAGCGGGATTCGCCTGGGGGCGCCAGCAGTGACGTCAATGGGCATGCGCGATGTGGAAATGGAGCAAATTGCTGGCTTCATTGACTCCGTCCTCCAGCGGCCAGACGACGACGATCTCCATGCCTGTGTGCGAAGAGACGTTGCCGACTTGTGCGCTGCGTTCAAGGTCCCGGGCATCTCCGACAAGTAAGGTGGGCCAAGCAAAATGCCCATACCACATCCAACATCCGAAGCGAGGTATTCATGCCTAGGCAGTTCGTGTTCTCTTCCGAATCGGTTGGCGCGGGGCACCCGGATAAGTTGGCTGACAACATCTCCGATGCCATCCTCGATGCCATCCTCCGCACAGATCCCAAGGCGCGCGTCGCCTGTGAAGCGTTGGTAAAATCAGGGATAGTCGTTCTGGCTGGCGAGATTACCAGCGATGCCCAGGTGGATTATAGCCAAATTGCGCGTGATACGATTCTCGACATTGGGTACGACGACGAGGCCGTCGGCTTTGACGGCCGGCGTTGCTCCGTCGTTCATGCCCTCACCGAGCAGTCGCCCGACATCAGCCAAGGCGTTGACGAGGGAAGAGGGCAAGACCTCCAGCAGGGAGCGGGAGATCAGGGTCTCATGTTCGGCTACGCATGCCGAGAAACCGATACCCTGATGCCTTTGCCGATCCAGCTCGCTCATCGCTTGACGAAACGGCAGGCGTATGTCCGGAAGGCACAACAGCTTGGCTGGTTGCGTCCTGACATGAAATCCCAAGTTTCTGTGCGCTATGAGGGGTTGCGCCCGGTCGCCCTGGATACCATCGTCGTGTCAACGCAACATGACGAGCAGGTCTCGCAAGAGACTGTCCGCGAGGGCGTCATTGAGGAAATCATAAAGCCTGTCCTGCCGACCAACCTGGAGACGGAAGGCATCAGAATTCTGGTCAACCCGACGGGGCGATTCGTAGTCGGCGGGCCGCGCGGCGACTGCGGTCTCACTGGACGCAAGATCATCGTCGACTCCTATGGCGGGATGGGTCGTCATGGCGGCGGCGCCTTCTCGGGCAAGGACCCGTCCAAGGTTGACCGCTCAGCTGCCTATGCGGCCCGCTATGTCGCAAAGAACATCGTCGCTAGCGGACTCGCAGACGTGTGCGAGGTGCAGCTTGCTTACGCAATCGGCGTGGCCAGTCCGGTTTCCGTCATGGTCAACACGTTCGGGACAGCCAGGGTTGAGGAGAGCAGGATCGAGCGCCTCATTCCAGAGTTGTTCGATCTCAGACCGAAAGGCATTATCAAGATGCTTGATCTCTTACGCCCTATATACCGCAATACAGCGACCTATGGCCATTTCGGCCGTGAAGAGCCTGATTTCACCTGGGAGAAGACAGACAGGGCGGACGAATTGCGTCGCGAGGCAGGACTCGCCGCCCCGTGAGAGCCGCCGGCGAACGGATTGGCAAGCGGAAAGCCCATTTCCACCGGGCAGACCCGCGCCTGGCAGGCGTGGCGAGAAGCCGGCTCGGATTTTTTGGCGGAGACATTGATGCCGGATTATGACGTGCTTTGCATCGGCAATGCCATTGTCGACATCATCGCCCAGTGCGACGAGGCATTCCTCGAGATCAACGGCATCATCAAGGGCGCGATGAACCTGATCGACACGCGCCGCGCCGAACTGCTCTACAGCCGCATGGGCCCGGCGATCGAGGCCTCCGGCGGCAGTGCCGGCAACACGGCGGCCGGCGTAGCCAGCTTCGGCGGACGCGCCGCCTTCTTCGGCAAGGTCTCCAACGATGCGCTGGGCGAAATCTATGCGCACGATATCCATGCACAGGGTGTCGCCTTCGACACCAGGCCGCTCAAGGGCGAGCCGCCGACGGCGCGCTCTATGATCTTCGTCACGCCCGACGGCGAGCGCTCGATGAACACCTATCTCGGCGCCTGCGTCGAGCTTGGCCCTGAGGATGTCGAGGCCGACAAGGCATCCGGCGCCAAGGTTACCTATTTCGAGGGCTATTTGTGGGATCCGCCGCGCGCCAAGGAGGCGATCCGGCAGACGGCGAAGCTCGCACACGAGGCCGGACGCGAAGTGTCGATGACGTTGTCGGATTCGTTCTGCGTCGACCGCTACCGGGACGAGTTCCTCGAGCTGATGCGCTCGGGCACTGTCGACATCGTCTTTGCCAACAGCCACGAGATCAAGTCGCTCTACCAGACAAAATCCTTCGACGAGGCGCTGGCTCAGATCCGCAAGGACTGCAAGATTGCCGCCGTCACCCGTTCCGAAAAAGGCTCGGTGATCGTGCGCGGCGACGAGACCGTGGTCATCGAGGCGACCGCCATCAAGGAGTTGGTCGACACCACCGGCGCCGGCGACCTCTACGCCGCCGGTTTCCTGCATGGCTACACGCAGGGCCGCAACCTCAAGACCTGCGGCCACCTTGGCTCGCTGGCGGCCGGCCTGGTGATCCAGCAGATCGGCCCAAGGCCAAGGCAGAATTTGCGCCGCGAGGCGGAAGGGGCTGGGTTGCTGTAGATGCGCCGGCAACTAACCAGCCGCCCTACTGACGCGATGACCGCAGTGGCGGAACTGTGTCAAAGCTCGCTGATAGCGACAGCCATTCGCTTCGGAGAACTGACCCATGCTGCTGCCGTGAAGCTCGCTGGAGGAGCGGTGCAAGGCGTGCTTGCCATGACGGCATTCACCGTCATCCAGATCGTCACCAGCATTTTCCAGAAGCTCAGCTTGGGGAAGGCCAGTAAGGTTCCTGAGGTAACGGAGAACTCGCGGCGTCCGTCGGACTTGACTTGCGATCACGTCCCACGATGCCGAATGCGGGCAGCAGACTGAATATTTCACAATGCTAGACAAAGGCGTAAAAGCGCGATCACATAACCACATAAACATTTCGTTATGCCTCATTGACAAAAGAGCGCACTGCTGTGATTGTCTGCGTGTCGTGGTTCTCGCGTGCGGCGCTGCCGCAGCGGAGCTAAGAGGGAAGCCGGTGCGATGCCGGCGCTGCCCCCGCAACTGTTAGCGGCGAGCCAACCCCAATCACGTCACTGAGGCGAATACCCTCAGGAAGACGGGTAGAGGCTATGACCCCGCGAGCCAGGAGACCTGCCACGCGAATTACGTCCACGGGCGGGGTGTCTCGGTGGCCGCTGCAACCCGGCGTT
The DNA here is from genome assembly GCF_030323125.1 of Mesorhizobium sp. C089B. Classification (NCBI taxonomy): domain Bacteria; kingdom Pseudomonadati; phylum Pseudomonadota; class Alphaproteobacteria; order Hyphomicrobiales; family Phyllobacteriaceae; genus Mesorhizobium; species Mesorhizobium sp. C089B. Next base: position 5,816,430 of record NZ_CP100469.1, on the reverse strand, counting down.
GATGCCGGCCTGCTAGCGCCTTCCTTGTCACCGACGCCCCAATCATCGGGGTATGACATGACTGTCTCTCAGCAAATTCCTGTAGCAACGCTCGGCGTGCCGCGCTTCGGTCGTCGGCGAGAACTGAAATTCGCGCTTGAAAGCTACTGGTCCGGAACATCGTCCGCTGGCGACCTTCTCACGACGTCGAAGGCGCTCCGTGCCGCTAGCTGGGAAGAGCAGCGCGATCGCGGCGTGTCGAAAATCCCGTCGAACGACTTCTCGCTTTACGACCATGTGCTCGACACCGCAGCCATGGTCGGGGCCGTTCCATCCCGTTACGGCTGGAATAGCGGCGAGGTCCCACTTGACATCTACTTCGCAATGGCGCGCGGCAACCAGGGTCAGACGGAGGATTGTGGACACGCTGGTTACCAGGAGGAGGCTCATGGACCTGGTGTAACCGCGATGGAAATGACCAAGTGGTTTGACACCAACTACCACTACATTGTGCCGGAACTCGATGATGATCAGACGTTCGCCCTCTCGTCATCGAAGCCGGTCGATTACTTCCTCGAGGCTAAAGCTCTCGGCATTCACACACGCCCAGTCATCCTTGGACCCATCACCTTCCTCAAGCTGGCGAAATCGCCTGCCGAGGGGTTCGGTCCCATCGCGCTCCTACCGCGGCTGCTGCCGGTTTACGAGCAGCTTCTGGAGAGGCTGAAGCTGTCGGGAGCCGACTGGGTGCAGATCGATGAGCCAGCGCTTGTCCTCGATCTGAACCCGAACGAACGAGCTGCGTTCGAATTCGCCTATGGCCAGCTGTCGAAAGCCGCGCCCGAGCTGAAGATCATGCTGGCTACGTATTTCGGGTCGCTGGGAGACAATCTCGAAACCGCGATTTCTCTGCCCCTGGCCGGCCTGCATATTGATCTCGTGCGCGCTCCCGAGCAGCTGGAAACGGTGGCTCGGCTCGCTCCGAAGGATCTGGTGCTCTCGCTTGGCTTGATCGATGGCCGCAACGTCTGGCGTGCGAACCTGCCCGCCATTCTCGACCGCATCAAACCGATCGTCGCCGGCTGGCCCTTGGACCGCGTCGAGATCGCGCCTTCTTGCTCGATGCTGCATCTGCCGATTGATCTGCGCATGGAGACGGAACTCGACGCGGACATCAGGTCGTGGCTCGCCTTCGCGGCCCAGAAGACCGACGAGCTGGTCTTGCTGGCCCGGGCCCTGTCCCAAGGCAGGGATGCGGTGGCAGGCGCGTTGAAAGCGTCTGCCGAGGCTGCCGCCACGCGCGTGACATCCACGAGGATCCATGACCCGCTTGTTCAGGGGCGGATCGCTAGCATTGAGGACAGCGCGAAGCGACGAGAGAGCGCTTTTGGCGAGCGCTCCAGAGTCCAGGCCGGCTCACTCGGGCTGCCGCCGTTCCCGACGACGACCATCGGGTCCTTCCCGCAGACGCCGCAGGTACGCAAGGCGCGGGCCGCTCATGCGAAGGGCCAGCTGAGCTATGTCGACTATGAGACGTTCCTGAAGAAGGAGATCGAGGCTGCAATTCGCTGGCAGGAAGAGATCGGGCTGGACGTGCTGGTGCATGGTGAGTTCGAGCGAAACGACATGGTACAGCATTTCGGCGAGCAGTTGTCCGGCTTCTCGCTCACCCAGCATGCCTGGGTACAAAGCTATGGGTCGCGCTACGTGCGTCCCCCCATCATTTTCGGCGACGTATCGAGGCGCAATCCGATGACAGTGCGCTGGTGGCAATTCGCCCAGTCGCTTACGGAAAAGCCCGTGAAGGGAATGCTCACAGGCCCAGTCACCATTCTCAACTGGTCTTTTGTTCGCGACGACGTACCCCGCTCCGAAGCCTGCCGCCAGATCGCGCTCGCCATCCGCGACGAAGTGACGGATCTCGAAAGATCCGGCGCAAGGATGGTCCAGATCGATGAGGCCGCGTTTCGCGAAGGATTGCCACTGCGCCAATCTGACTGGAAAGTCTATCTCGACTGGGCTGTCGAATGTTTCCGGATCGCTTCAACGGGTGTAAAGGACGCGACTCAAATTCATACCCACATGTGCTATTCGGAGTTCAACGAGATCATTCACGCGATCGCTGGAATGGATGCGGATGTCATTTCGATTGAGACGTCGCGCTCGAAGATGGAACTGTTGGACGCCTTCACGAGCTCCAAATATCCGAACGAAATCGGTCCTGGCGTCTATGATATTCACTCACCACGCGTCCCGGAAGTCGGCGAGATTTCGGACCTAATCATGCTTGCCCGCGAGCGACTGTCCGACGGCCAACTGTGGGTAAACCCGGACTGTGGCCTCAAAACACGCAAATGGGAGGAGGTCCGCCCTGCCCTCATGAACATGGTCGCTGCAGCGCGCGCGCTCCGGCAGAAAGTGGCCTGAGGCTTCTCCTTCCTCACCGTGTGGTGAGCTACCGGCTGGCTCCTGTCGGCCGTGAACATGCCAAACCGGCACACTCTTGGAAATGAGCCACTCGGCGCAAATGTGCAATTTCCCTACGGCACGTGTCTTAATCCCGCAGAAATATAAATGTGGCACTACGCTATAATATCGGTTCCTTGGGGACATACAGGCCCCGCGCCTCGAACAAATCGGACACGCGTCGTTTCTCAAAGTAGACTGCTTGGCGCGTTCGCTCAGGCAGCGACAATATATGGTGCTGCGTCTGTCCGCCCCCAGTTGATCGCGCAGACTACGGGCGAGGTGGCAGGGTTCGGGTATCGCTAGCGTCCCGCCAATTCGGAGATGGACGTCGCAATTCGTGTCGCCAAGTAAAAATCGCCAATCATTTTCGATTGCGACGTCCGCAGCCAGTTGGCCCTTGTTTTCCTGAGATCTGCGTTGCAGGCCGGGGCGTTGTCGCCGTTTCTGAGGGTAAGATGGGATAGGCGACGTCGGGTGCCTCTCCGGTCAGCGAGTTGAGGAAGGCAACAAGCAGGTCAACTTCTTCGTCCGCCAGTACTACGCCGAGCTGGGTGGTCCCCATAATGGCGACGGCCTGTTTCAGATCCCAAACCTTGCCCGAATGAAAGTATGGCGCGGTGAGTGCAACGTTGCGCAGCGGCGCCACGCGGAAGACATAGGAATCGTCGGCTGCATTGGTGACCTCAAATCGGCCCTTGTCTTTGTCCGGCAGGACTTCGGCGCTGGGCCGTTCCACGAGGCCGAATGGGTAATAGGCTTGCCCACCAACGTTGATGCCGGCATGGCAGGACGAGCAGCCTTTGTCCATGAAAAGCACCAGGCCCTGTTTCTGTTCGGAAGTCATGGCAACCTCATCACCATTCAGGAAGCTGTCGAACGGGGCAGGTGTGACCAGTGTCGCCTGGAAGGCTTCGATCGCCTTGGCGAAGTTGTCGAAGGTGACCCGATCGGCTTGAGCCGGAAAGGCTGCATCGAACCACTCGACATATTGCGGCATGGACTTGAGAGTGGCGATGAGTTGGCCCGGTGTATTGGCCATTTCGATCCCGGCTTGGACCGGTCCCTTCGCCTGAGCCTTCAGGTCTTCGGCACGACCATCCCAGAACTGGGCGATGTTGAAGACAGCGTTCAGTACAGTCGGCGCGTTGCGCTGTCCCTTCTGCCAACCATGGCCAATCGAGGTTTCGTGATTGTCGTCGCCGCCGGTGGCCAGGTTGTGGCATGAATTGCACGACAAGACGCCTGACGCCGAGACGCGTGGATCGAAGAACAGTGCCTTGCCGAGAGCGATCTTTTCCGGGGTGATCGGGTTCTTGGCGACTGTCGGCGTGGTGGATGGCAAAGCCGTGAAGGTGGCCAATGCCGTATCTCTGAGGTCGGTGGGGATCGAATCCGCAGCAAAGGCGGTGGGTGCCAGCAAGGTGACAGCCATCGTACTGAATAGAATTTTCATAAATGGTCTTCCTGCGTCGTGCACGCAGCCACTATGCGATCTGCGGCTCATGAACGCCCTGAGCTAGATCAGTTGAGGGAGAGGATCGGGGTCTGGCACCTGTTTTCGCAGCTGAGCTGGGACCCTCTTGGAAGTGATCGCTCTTCTCGATTGGCTTCAGGGAGAAGGAGTATCCCTGCTCGGCAACCAGTTGTATGCCACCAAAGCACGCCCTGAGGGCGGCTTCGTAGATTCGGTCACTGCGATCTTCCAGCCAAGGTTCAGAAAGTCACAGCATGCGCAAGACTGGCAGCGAAAAGTGAGCTTCTGAAACGTCAGGGTTCATTCGTTCCTCCTGACCTGCTGATTGCGTAATCGGCCTTGTCGACACCCGCCGACTGCACATTGTGATGTCACCAGCGATGGCGGTTTCAATACCTAAGCAGCGACGGTCTATACGACAGTATGGATGTCGTATCGGAATAGCCGTTCTGCCTTTATCGATCGTCACACCGGCATATAGCTCCGCTTCTACGAACATCCCATCACGCGAGGACGGCGCGGCGCTTGAGCAGGTCCACCCGCTGTAACTGCCTCACACCTTGATTCACAGATCCTAGGCGATGACCATGTTGCCGTCATCATTTGACGGGCGCGGGGAGCCACCGCAAACTGTGCGGTTGCCAATGCGTAATGAAGTGAATTGGAATGATCTTCGGTTTGCGAAACACGCACTTCCGACGCAGCTTGCGTTGACAGAGGCGCTTTTAGGCGCAATAGCACTTCCGCTGGCCTATTTTGTGGAGTTCAACTGTGGTTCGGCCAAGGGCGCGGGGCGCCGGACCGGCCCCTTGTAAACCTAATCAAAGAGAGAGAGACCCTGCATGGAAGAAATCTTACCGCGCATCGCCACTGGTGCCGGCATCGGCCCGGCTCTCGCAGAGAAGGCCGTTGGGTTAATGCTGGGGTTCCTGCGGAGCCACGCGGCCGACGGTCCCGGCGCGCGCATGATCGAGGCCATTCCGGGAGCTTTGGAATTAGTAGCGAAGTATCATGGCGACGACCCAGAGGGTGGCGGCCTTATGGGGCTCGGGCAGCAATTGATGGGTGAGGGTCTCAGCATGGCAAAGATCGCCGCCCTTGCCAACGAGACGATCGCCTGCGCCAAGGAACATGCCGGCGACGAACTCGTGGACGAGGTCCTCAATTCCGTTCCTGGCCTTCCCCAGTTCGTCTGATCAGCGGCAGCCGGGGCGCATGACCTTGTGCGCCCGTGCCGGCCCGTCTGCGCAGCAGGCATTCTCCGCCGACCGTTCCGCACCGATCTCGCCAGACCACCAACCGCCGGGCACGCGAAGCGAGCGTTGGATTAATTCATTCGTCTGTTGCAAAATCAACTTCAGGCGATTCGATGTGTATAATTTCTGGCGGTAAGGGTTTATCCTGAACGCTTTCGATGAAGCCCGCGAGATAAGCAAACGTATTGTATTTCTCGAGAACTAGCCGCTTCGCCTCTCTTATTGCGCCGCGACGTTCCTTCCAGAGGTCTGAGTTGATGATTTCTTGAATTTTTTGGATTACGTGCTTGTCCTCTGGGTCAATCAGAACCATAGAGTCCGAAGGGAAGAACCTCGTGATTGCCGGGCTGCCGTAATAGATCGGCATTGTTTCAGCGACGAAGCAGTCCATTAGCTTCTCTGTAAAATAGTAATCAGCACGAGTATTCTCGAACGCTATACTGTAACGATAAGGTGCGAGCGCGTTCCATTTATCTCCAATCAGCCGAAAACCTCGGCCGAACAGGTCAAAATCGAGCTCCTTTCTTAGCCGTTCCAGAAACGCCAGCCGATACCGATGTCCTTTAAGCAGGGCGATGTTACTGGTAATCCATGAGAGCCGAAGTGGCTTATCCATGACTTCGCTGACCAGAAGTTGGTCATATGTCTTGTTTACAGACCAAGACCGAGTGATCGGTGGAGACAAAACGAATCGGCGAGCTGCATTCTGCCGAGCAACCAGCTCTGCGTCAGACGTCAGGACGATAGTATTTTTCCCCTGCCCTTCATGAAATGCACGATGAGCTTTCGTCGGCGGTTCGCCGATTGCAAATATTGTCCTGTTTGGGCTCGCCTCGATATCAACAGGGAGCCCAAAAAGAGAAGCAGAGTTAAAGACAATATGCCAATCGGGCACGAAGGATGTCGTGCGTACAAAAGCGACATTGTTCCAGATTCCACTGCCCTTTGGAGTGAGGTGGTGGATTGCATCATCCAAAACGCCCCAAGAATCTAGACATGTAGCAACAATGGGCGCCGGGCGTTCCGTCAACAATTTGGCCGACAAAGCAGTTCCACTCCCTTCACTCGTGAAGGTACTCAATCGCCATTCAGGATTGCGGTAACATCGGGCAGCATAAACCTTCCGGGACCTGCTGTCGAGGCAATTGTCGCTTTGCACTTGACCAGGTTCTTCCTCGCTTCGTGTGGTGATCGGGCCGGCTGAGTGGCAGCATGCGTGCCTAAGGAGTTCGCAGCCGCTCTGCCTAATGGTACGTTTGATCGTCTTCAGGCGGTTGATCAGCCCTTCCGCCTGGCCGTTTTTCCACGGCAGTTCAATGGCATCGCGAACGGCGTCAACGTTACGGCGTAGGACCAGACCGAAACGCGTGATAGCGAGGAGCCCGGAGCTGACGCCAAGTCGACCGAAGTGTCGAGCTTGCCCAACTCACAGGCCCCGCAAAATGCCGAGGAAGAGCATGGCAAGCCTGCGCATAGTGGCAAACTCCCTGCTTTAGGACGTCGACCTTTCTGGCCTGGTTGATCGTCAGCACATCCCGAGGCTTGATCCAGAGGGCCGCGGCGACTACCCGCGAGATCACGCGGCCGGTCAAGGGATTCCGTATGAGGACGCGTCGCTGGCTGGTTGATGCTTATGGTTGAAGCAGGGCGACTCACTGTCCTCGCCCGGCCTCTCGGCGCGGCGCCGGCGTGCGAGAAGCCGCTCCAGAATCGAGAAGCTGCCCGTGTCGCCGCGCTGTTTGATATCGTGGAACAGGTGTCATCCGCAGCCATCGCCGTCTCTCCAGGACAGGCTAAGAAACGCCTCGAAATACATTGATGTCCTTGGTTTATCAGCGGCGGTTCCCAGCCCCCCTTGCAGAGCGGCTCACCGGCGATGAACTTACATCTTTGGCCATTGCCAATGAACGTTTGTTCCATCGTCCCTGACGCCCACCATCAAGCGATCACTATCGCTCGATTTCACAGTCCAAAGAAGCAAAGCGAGACAAAAACAGCGCGCTTAGCCTCGAGGCTACTAGCACCTTCGGCGCTAAGTTAGAGCGGCACGCGCCACGCACCTCGGCAGGGTCGCCAACAACGAGTGGCTCAGCGGTCACGCCGCGAAATGTGGCGCATCGATGTCGCTTCTGGACGAGCATTGGCAATAACGCAGTCAGAGACATTGTTGCTTTCAGCGGCAACCGGCCCTATGAAGCGACGCTTCGCTGACTATGTTTCACCGCCTGGAGAGTTTCATGACAGAAGAAGCCGGAAAAAACGTCGACACCCTCATTGAGCTTGCCGCCGACGTCGTGTCGGCCTACGTGTCCAACAATCCGATCCCGGTGGGGGATCTCCCTGCCCTCATCGGCCAAGTGCATGCGGCTCTGAGAGCGACGGCCGGAGGTATCTCTGCACAAGAGCCGGTTGCCCTTACGCCTGCAGTCCCGATCAGGAAGTCGGTGACACCGGACTACATCATCTCCCTTGAAGACGGGAAGAAATTCAAATCTTTAAAGCGCCATCTGTCGACCCACTATGGGCTGACGCCGGGTGAATATCGGGCCAAATGGGGCCTGCCGGTGGATTATCCCATGGTGGCGCCGAACTACGCCGCGAAGCGTTCGTCATTGGCCAAAACGATGGGGCTCGGCCGCAAACCGAAAGCGCCGAAAGAGCCGGAAGCGCCGGTGCCAACGAAGCGAACCCGCAAGAAGGTCGCGGCTTGATTTCGGCAATCGAGATTCGTTCTGGAGCGTTGCATCCATCGGCTTAATCTGCGCGTCATATAAAAAGGCGGGGCGAACCCCGCCTTCCTTTTAAACAACTTTGTTTCATGAGGAATTCGCGACGCCTGCAGCAATATGCTGGCCTCAGTTTTTGCTCGGTCCCATCGAGCGGCCATGAGGACCTACGTGCCTACTCTTGCCAGGACGCAGGAGAAAATTTCAACCACCTTTGCTGAGGCTGCCAGCGGAGGACTTGCCAGTGCGGCGATCCTGCTCGATCTCATAGTTGATCTTCTGGCCGTCAGCGAGGGTCGAGAGGCCCGCGCGTTCGACAGCGGAAATGTGGACGAAAACATCCGGACCGCCATTGTCGGGCTGGATAAATCCAAACCCCTTGGTGCTGTTGAACCACTTTACCGTTCCAGTCGTCATATACTTGTTCCTTCTTCTACAATGCACGTGGGCAGGCCATTAAGCCTGTCCGAGTCATAGCCGAGAGTTGGGCGCAGCAAAAAGCGAAAAATTGTTAAGCCCCGATCAGCTGGCGCACTCCATTGTGGGCGTAGCCGCCAGCAAGCACTGTCCTACACTACCGCTCGAGCGTGGCCGGAAGCGCCCAATTTCTTCCAACGCTCCTCAGCGCCACGTCGATGGCTCGTGTTTGGAGGCGCGGGACGTAAGGCCGACCGCTGCTCGTGCCGCCAGGTCAAAGGCCGGGTAGTTCACGGAGCTGCCTTCGTGCATAACACCTTGGGAGCGCCTTAAGGAGTTTCGAGTTGGAATGTTTCAAGAGGGTCGAGGGGTTGATCGATGCGACCAGCGTGGAAGCGATCGATAGCGCGCGCGTTTTGCTGGACCAGTTCAAGGGCAAGTCAGAAACAATCGCCCAAGCGATTGACGACTTCCTGCTTGATTTCATGACCTTGCTGTTTGTGGTAGAAGCCACCCGCGAGCAGTTCCACAATCCGGCGAGGCGGTTAGCGCGCATCAGATTGAGCAAGGTCAGGCTGTTACTCACGCGATGCTCTTGACCTAAGCGACCACTCCGCCAGGCATGCATTTGCAGCCGAGCGCACCAGGCGGGCATGAAATCAATCGCGACCGCTAAATTCTGCTGTTTGGTTCCCAGGGACGACGGCAAGCGCGGACAGCTTCCGTGCTGCTTTCCTGCAGCGGCAAATGTGCTGCATGCCCCCATCCAAGGCGAGCTCGACGTTTGTTTCTTACGTTGACCAAGGTCCCGCGAAAACACTCCCCTTCCGCAGCAACTCATCACGTTCAACGGCCTCGCGGCAGGCCATCACGCCAGAAGAGAGCAACGGCATCGTTTTTCCCGCCCAGTCCTACGACCTCGTTTTCCAGCGCCTCGCGAATGTCGCCACCCGCCGTTTTTTTTCAGGTCCGTCTTCGCGCGCGAGCTGGGTCCGCGCCCACTTAGCTACGCTGCTCACGCCTCTACCCTTCAGCACCCCCGGTCTGACTGTCGAGGACATCGGTCCGCTGGAGCGACAACATTTCAATTCTGACCGTCGGTGCAGCGGCCTTCGAAGCGCATCCTGTCCCCCCTTCCCCAGCAGCGCGCCCAATCGTCTTCCAATGAAGAAGATATTCTCAGCCGTGCTCGCGTCGCCCTCAGCCCTGTTCGATGGCCCACAATGTCGGATGCACAACATGTCAGACTGACTTGTCCACATGCCTCGAATGTTTTCTGATCTGGCACGGTGCATGCATGGTCGTCCGCAAGGCGTCGCGGATCAAGGAAAGTCTCTCCAATGACCATCCCCCCAAGAACACCGCCGCCGGTCTCCTGGGCTCATCCCAAGATGAGGCTCGAGTGAGCCTTGGCCGCATGATCATCTGGCTCGGCCTGCCCGCCGATCCTCCCACGGGGATCGAAGACGCAGCCCGTTCAGGAAAATGAGGAACAAATCACTGCCTCGAAACTTGCCTTTCCAACCGGAGCCATCGATCGCCCCTGGCTGCGCAAGGCATTCACTGCCACCGCCCTGGCCCTGGCGACGACCGCTCCGGCTCTGGCCGCCACCGGCTTCGAGGCCGCTAAACGACCATGATCGAGAGCGAGCGAAACGCGATCCTGAAGGAGCGCCGTTGCCGCACAGAGACGAACTGCTGGACGGGAAGGTCAACGCGACGTTGCGGCCAATCAGCCCTACCGCATTCCGGCCAACGGCTGGAGGCAGGAGATGGAGAAGCTGAACGCCACCGACGCATTCACGATCTCCAACGGATACCGAGCAACGCCGTGCTGGTGGTGGCCGGCGACGCAGAGCCTGAGACGGTGAAGGCGCTGGCAGCGAAGACCTATGGAAAGGTTGCGCGCGGGCCGGACCTGCCACCGCGCAACCGACCGTCGAGCCCGACTAGTAGAACCGCTAGCCGTCTTGTAGCGAATTCAGATATTCTTCCTCCCACTTGGGTACCGTGGTCTGCTAGCTGTATGGCTGAGGCCCTCTAAGGAACCTTTACGTCCGGAATACACACCCCACCGACTATATACACCTGCTGCGTTGAGGAGGAATCCGGTATTGCCCCTGTGCCCGCCGATGATCCATCACCTGCGATCCCCTGACCTGTTTGGACCCATCGATCGCCTGCCGGCACTTGGCACGCGGATGGGCGAGCGGACATTTGAGGTTCTCAACCCGTCGACCGGCGAAGTGCTGGCAGAGCTACCCGATATGGGTGTCGAGGAGACATGCGCTGCGATCGACAAGGCCTATGTCGCGCAGCCTGGATGGGCAGGGTTTACCGCACGTGAGCGCAGCGACGTTCTATGGCGATGGCATCAGTTGATCATCGACCACGCCGACGATCTCGCTGCAATTCTCACTGCGGAGATGGGCAAGCCGCTTGCGGAAGCCAAATCGGAGATATCGCATGCTGCGGCGTATCTGCAATGGTATGCCGAGGAGGCAAATCGGGTCTATGGCGAGACGATCTCCGCACCATCGGCCGACCGCCGAATGTTGGTGATCAAGCAGCCCATCGGGGTCGTCGGCACGATAACGCCATGGAATTTCCCGGCCTCGATGGTGGCGCGCAAAATCTCCCCAGCCTTGGCGGCGGGCTGCACGATCGTCCTCAAGCCCGCTGAACAGACGCCGCTCGTGGCTGGAGCAATGTTCGCCCTCGCCCATCAGGCAGGCTTTCCCGAAGGCGTCGTCAACCTGATCTACGCATCCGAAGCTGACGCGGTCGGCCGCGAACTTTGCACAAATCCCAAGGTCCGCAAGATCAGCTTCACCGGGTCTACTGAGATCGGGCGCCTACTCATGCGCCAGTGCTCGGCCCAGATCAAAAAAGTCAGCCTAGAGCTCGGCGGCAATGCACCTTTCATCGTCTTCGATGACGCCGATATCGATGCCGCGGTTGACGGTGCGATCCAGGCGAAGTACCGCAATGCCGGCCAGACCTGCGTTTCAGCGAACCGCCTTTACGTCCAGTTGGGCGTTCACGACGAGTTCGTCGAGAAATTCGTTGAACGGGCTCGCCAACTTCAAGTTGGTGACGGTTTTGCGCGCGGAGTGGACATAGGACCCCTCATCGACAAGAAGGCTTTGGCCAAGATTGAATCCCATATTGCCGATGCCGTAGCTAAAGGCGGCGCGATTCGATGCGGGGGCAAACGCATCGGCACGAATGGCACGTTTTTCCAACCAACGGTCCTGACCGGTGTCACCAGCGAGATGACCGTCGCGCGCGAAGAGACATTCGGGCCGCTCGCACCGATTATTCGCTTCAAAGATGCGGATCAGGTCGTGCGTGATGCCAATGAAACGATCTACGGCCTCGCGGCCTATTTTTATGCCTCCAACCTGAAGCGTGTCTGGCGTGTCGCCGAGGCCTTGGAATACGGAATGGTGGGGGTAAATACCGGCCGGATGTCTTCGGAAGCGGCGCCGTTCGGTGGGATAAAACAGTCCGGCATCGGGCGGGAGGGATCCCGCCATGGGCTCGAGGATTACCTCGAAATGAAATATCTCTGCATGGGCGGCATCTGAAGCATCGGCTTGCACAGGCGGGGTACCTAGCGAGCGATTCCCAAACATGTGAATTGTAGAATCGCTCCTCAATTAGGGCGGTCCATACCCGAGCAAACACGCAATCCCGAGGAGTACCCTAATAATTTAGGGATCTATCTCTCCCGCGACAAGCGTCTGCATTTCGGCGGCCGAGCGGTCCTCGAAGGCGCGGGCCAGGGTTGTCGACGACGCGCTGGTTCAGGTCCGCTAATCTGGTCTCTACTGTTTGATAGCGGCTTCGGTCGCCCCAGTGACAGCATATTTGGCATGGTCGGCTTTGGTTGCCGCGCAAATCTGGTCGAGATTGGGACAGCTCACTGGTGCACCTTTGGGCTCATAGTGCTTCCTCCTCATCGAGATGAGGATTGCCGGACTTGGCGTAGAACACCAACACGGGTCTGAGATCAAAGCGCGTCCCGGGTGCAAGGCGCTGGACGGACCGGGGCCATGTTTCGGTTGAGACGCCATCGATGCCTCGCGCCAGCGTTCTGGCGAACCGGGGCATTAACGGAGCGAGTGTCGGTGCCAGGATCGCACCAGCCGTCGTCTGAAGGGCTAGCGAAGTCCGATTGCGGGCGGGATAGAAACGTCGCGCCGCCGCAAAGTCTTGCGCCCCACGGTAGATCACGCAATCGCGCACGAATTCGCAGACCTGAGTGGCCGCGCGCCGGACCGAGAAGCCTTCGTCCGAATATGCCCGCTCCATCGCAGCGCGATAGATCTCTATGCGAGCAAAGAAGGCGCGGTCGACCGGGCTCCAGTCGCCTGCATCGGGTACACGGCCGGCAAAATCGTGCTTGATTTCCTGGTTCAACGCCCCAAGCCAGTTCAGCCAGATGCTTTGGAACACCTCGTTCTCGGTGCGGCGCAGCGCGTCCAGCGTGAAATCCGTCCGCTCCCCTTCCGGGCGTGTCAGGCCCAAATGGAGGCGCACGACGTCGACTGTCTTTGGGCTCAGAACGTCCTTGCCCCAGACCGCATGGCGGCAGCTGGTTGAGAACTTCCTGCCGTCGAGCAGGTAGAACTCGTTGACGTGATAGCGAATGCGTGGGGTCCAGTGGGAGAAGACCTCGGCGTAAAGAGCGGGGTAGAGTAGCGCGTGGTAGAACGAATTGTCGAAGCCGAAGAAATGGACAATCTGCCAGTCGTTGCCGGGCATCTCCGCCTTCCAGTCGCGACCCATCGAGCGGCCGAGCGCCTGGATGTTGTACAGAAAACCGAATGCCATCTCCGGCCACACCCAGATCACTTGCCCCGGGAACCCCTCGGCCGGCAGGCCCCAGTCCGAGGGGTGGGTAATGGGTAATGAAAATTCGCCGCGTTGGCGTAGGCGCGCGAAGAGATCCAAGATGCGTAGCGGAACGCCTGATGCCCTTAGATGCCGGTCGATATTGTCGTAGCAGCGGTCCAGGACAAGTTCCGGACGGCGGAGGGAGCCGACCAGAGGCGCTTCGGCAGACTGCCGTGACCGCGCTGCACCCAGGTCGTGGCAAAGGTTTGGGGCGCCGCATTCCTCGCAGATGTTGCCGGCGGCGGAGCCGCCGCAATCGGGGCAGAGGCCTCTAACATCCGGCTCATAAAGATAGTGGCCTGTCACAGCATCGAAAAGCGCAGGGCTCTGGCGCAGATCTACCGCCGTGCTGCTCAGAAGAGTTCGGAAACACGCGGCTTGAAATTCGCGGTAACCGTCATCGCCCATTGTGGCTTGGAAACTGTGGACGTCACAATCGAGAACTGCAAGCGTGGCGCGAATCTCGTCGGAGTAGTAGCGCGCCACGTTTGCAGGCGTCCATTGATCGGTAGCGGCGCGTGTCGCGACGTAGCTCTGGTGATCGTCGCTTCCGGTCAGGTGATACGCCTCGACTCCTTTCATGCGCAGGAAGCGGGTATAGACGTCGGCGCCGAAATAGGGGCCAGAAAGATGCCCCAGATGCAGATCGCCATTTGGCGTTGGCGGCGCGGAGAAGACGAAGGTCGGCCCGCGTGGAGCCCTGGTCTTTGCAGCGGCATCAAGAGCGGCCTCGCCGTCTCGCCAGTAGACATCGACGAAATCCAGGTCTTTGTTCCCGTCGTTGCGCAGCACATGCGCTTCAAAAGGATGGAACAGAACGACGTCGCCGGCCTCGACCGAGATTTCCCCAAGGTCGGTGGTGACCTTGCCCGCACCGGACAGGACCACGAAGGCCTCGATTTCGTCGTGCCGATGGGGCTCGGATGTGACCCCGGGTCCAACCTTTCCGAACGAAAACCCCGTGCGAGCGCTGCCCGTTCCAAGCGTGGCCGTGTCGATACCGAACGCTCGCGACAGCTCCGTTCGAGAAAACGTGTATTTGCGCATGACAACGAACCTAAGCTGTTGAAGAGTGGGACGGACCTTCGGCTGCCAACGAACAGCCTCAAGTGCACTTCATGGAGAGAAACGGCAGTCTGACCGTTGGCGGCCCGGCCAGGATAGTGCAGCTCTGGGCCGGGAGGCGGGCGACCAAGCGACCACCTCCACAATCCACGTGCCAAAGCGTCCGATGCTCCGCGAGCTCGCAAATCAGACCGCCATATCGTCCGCGCATTTTTTGAGCGGTCGATCAGTTTCGTGTGCATGCCTCCGCCTGGCTGCGTGAGCTCAATCGCGATAGAAGATCCCATTTGGGGGCTTGAGATTGTCGAGATCGGCCACTTTGCCCTCGGGCGGGTTAAGGGCGCGCTTAAGCACGTTATATTCAGCGCGGGTCGGCCCACCGGTTGAGGCACGCTGGAACACCAAGTAGAGTGTCCGCCGAGAACGATTGCTTTTGTTCGGTCGTGAGTAGTGCGGTGCGTAATCGTCGAAGATGAAGATGTCGCCAGCCTTCCATACTACGGGTTCCCAGGAGAAGGTTTCGGCGAGTTGAGGATAGATCACCCCACCGGCATCCATGGGAAAGACCCCCTTTTTGTGGTTGCCGGGGCTGAAGAAAAGCCCGCCGTTTTCCGGGTCGGAGTCGTCGATGCCTATGGCAACCACGGCATGGACCATCCGGTCGGGGAGTTTGTGTGGAATGTGATAAATGTCCTGATGCGGGAGATAGCCGCCGCTGTCGGGGTAGTGGAAAATCAGCAACTCCTTGAGCCTGCGCGAATCTTCTCCAAGCAAATCATCGACTGCTGACATTATGCGCTGATCTTCTAAGAGCAAACGAAGCAATGGATCATGGAAGTCGAGAAAATTCTCGATCTTGGATATGATCTTTCGATTGTCCGTCGTCTTCTCGAACCACATGAGCCATTTATCATCGCTGACATCCCAGCGTGACACATCTTCGACAAAATTAGAGATATCTTCCTGAGCCGCTGGCGCAAAGAAGCTTTCGAGCCTGACGTATCCGTCTTTCTGCCACTTGTCTCTTTGTGTATCAGTCAACATGCGAAAAGCCTCCTGTTGGAAAGACTGGTTGGTCGGACCCCAATTAGCGCAGTCGGGCGCTGGCTAGTTGCGGTCCACGGAGACGCCCACGCATGTGGGACGGCGATGCTAAGTGCGTTCCGCTCCGACGGATTTTGTCCGGTGAAGCTCGGCGCGAGACTGCCTATGTCATGCTCGGCCGGGTCCAGGGCTTCGGTAAACTGGGCCGGATCAACCGCTTCACCCGGTCCAGCCACGACACGCATCGCTAAAGGCCGGCACCATCCGCTGACCGCCGACCCAGCCATGGCCCCCAAGACCACGGCGCTCTTTCGAGTGCGCGACCTGGTACGGCCTTGACAACGGTAGAGGAAATGCACGCCCCAGAATAATGCGATGCGCCGCTTGGTCCAAGAACTTGGTCGGTCACGATGATTTCGGAGAAGCCTCCGGCCTTCGCAGCGGAGGCGGAAATCATTCCCAGGATGCCACCGCCGATGATCAGAAGTTTACGAGTCATATCCCGCTGCCCATTTCTTCGGCTACGGGGGCGGGCCAACTCTCGATCGACGTATGGCTGATGAAGCCAGGATGCTCGGGGTTCGCGCATGGCGCGCGCCCAAGAAGGCTATCGAGGATGCGGCGCGCGCGCCAGGCCAGCAGGCTTAGGTTCGGATCGGCCAGGCCGCGCTGCCCGAGGCTCGCATTTTGTACGAAGATGCGTCTGTCACACGGTCCGTCCCAGCTCACCGAAAAATCCTCGCGAATAGCTAATTCACTGTCGATCTGCTCCAAGCGGCCCATGATCGGTTCCAGCAAGCTTGGGACCGCGTTCTCGTAACCGGTGGCCAGGATGACGATGTCAGCCGTGACTTCTTCGACCTCGTCCATGCCATGCTGCAGGGTCAGCCTGTGACCCGGTCCGGCGTTGATGCAGTGCGAGACGGTGCAGCCCGGCCGCAGTGTGATGTCGCATCGGTTTGGCTCGAAAAATGCATGGCGGTACAGCGCCTGATAGATCGCCCGCAACGTGCTTTCCGAAATGCCGTCCGAAGCAAGCACGAAACGCCGCAGGAGCAGCTTACGCTGCGACTCGCTCATCGCCGCGAAGTGATCCGAAAAGCAGGGCATGAACAACTCGTTTGTGAACGGGCTGTTGTCCAGAGGCAGATAGTTTTCGCGCTGCGAGACCCAAGTGATCGAGGCAGGCCGCCGTTCGTTCGGCAGGCCGACCAGGTGCAACATCACCTCGGCTCCCGACTGGCCTCCGCCGACCACGCAGACATGCTTTCTCCGCACCTCAGGGTGGATGTGCAGTAAAACCGATGAGTGGAACAGGTTGCGTCCAGTCCAGCCCTGAAACTGAGGCGGAATTTGCGCCTGCTTGCCAATGCCGACCACGACGTCTCTGGCGCCGAGAACCGCCTTATCCGTCCGCACCCGAAACTCGCCGTCAAAGCGGATTTCGTGCACGGTCTCGCCGCCACGGACAAGTGGGTTCCTGTGGAAGGCCCAGTTCAGGTACTGCTCAAACTCAGCTCTGAACACAGCCTCGAACTGTGCGTTCAGGAAGTGATACAGACGCCCGTTCTCGTGCAGGAAGTTTACGAAAGTGTAGGCTGACCGCGGATTCACCAGCGTGACCAGGTCCTTGAAGTGGCTGACCTGGAGCTCCGAGGAATCGAATGCGATGCCTGGATGCCAGCGGAAGTCGACCTGCCGATCCAGGAACAGTCCCCCTCGCCCAACTTGCTCGTGTATCTGACACGCAAGGCTCAAATTAGACGGCCCAGCACCGACCCCAACGCAAGATAACTCCACTTGCTTTCCTCCTATAGAGTCTTCCCAGTAGGCGGCTTGTTCGCGGCGAGTATCGCCCATAGCCATTGGGCCCCTCGCGGACGTTTTCGAGCCCCGGTCCCGACCGGGTTTGCGAGAATTTGTCCAGCGCGTTCGCGTCGTCGAATGTAGACCGGAGCATTCCAGCGCGGTGAAATCGAGGGGTCAGGCCGGCGACGTGGGGCAACGACGTATGTCTTTCCGTTCGTCTGGATGCCCGCGTCGCCGTCACGCGAGACGCTTTCCAGGTCCATTAAGGTGTTTGAAGCCGGCGCAATCGCCCGCCTCGACCATGACGCGCCGGCCTTTCGGCGGCTTGATGGCAGGCGAGAGCGCGGTTTTCACTGCGGCGACGGCATTTTCGGTGCGCATGATCATGGACGACCTCTCGCTGATGCATTCGCAGAATCCCGTGCATAGGCCGTGCCAGAGAAGGAAACCCATATCAAACAATGGGTTGGCGGATTTGCGATCCTGTCGGAAATCCGACATTGAGGGGGGACGCTTCAGGGCGGCGCCCGATTTGCACTTCGGATAAAATAGTTTTCCGAATAGCTAATCGGGCACCCTCTGCATCAGAATACTTCTATCTTATGGGGACCAGCACGGTCTTCATGAACGGACAGTGCAGAACCCTGCGTCTCTGTCGGACAGATCACGATATGCCGTGTCCATCGAGCTCAGCAGTTGCAAGAGCTGCCAGATCCTTCGCCCTATCGTGCCGTTGCACTGGCTCGATCCCGACATCCTCGGAGGCCGCGATCACGAAGAGTGACGCAAACTCATGTCCGCCGCGAGGCCTCTCTCATGGGAAGCAATTCTCTTTCCTGGTGAAGGATCGATGCTCATGCTCAGATGGTCGCGGATGGGCGGATGCCCGGCCTAAGCGCATCAATGAATCTCTGTACAGATAGCCGGAACAGAATTGGTTATTCTGCCGGTCCAAAGCACGACGCCATTCCATCCCTGCGGCTCAATCCAGGCGGAGGGATGAGGCAGCAGTCTTTTGCGCGCCTACCGGTCGGCCAGGAATGGGAGCCCTCGTAAACGCAGGCATTCGATGATCGCTGCCGCGGAGCTCCTCAGGCCGTGCCGTGCCCGACACCGGCAACGTCGTGGTCGTCAATCGCCCCGTCGCCGATGTCGGTCCGAAGCTCGGCCAGTTCGCGGTGAGCTTCACTGCTATTCCGCAGTGCCCACGAGCTCGCATAGGAGATTCTATCAGGGCGGTCACGGCTGCACTCGTTGTCGGGTCTGCGACAAAGTCGACATGAGGCACACGGCAGTCAGAGCCATGGCATTGTTGTGAAATGATTTCCTCGTTTGGCACGACACGTGCAAGACTATCCGCAAACGCGCTGCGGCAAGGACTGAGGAGAAATCATATCATGATCGAGCCCGCCGAACATGCAGTCGCAGCTGCGAAAACGGGCCTTTCCGAGCCGACAGGACGTTGCGGTTATTTTCCAGTCGACACCATACTTCACGTTATCCGGACATGACCGTATTCGATTTCCAACCAACGCTGAATGCCCCGCACGATGATCCCTATCTTTGGCTCGAAGATGTGGAAGGAGAACAGACAATTGCCTGGGCCGCCAGCCAGGCCAGGACCCTGGGGCAGTTCGGTGGAACACAGTTCAATCGTGACCAAGACGCGCTGACAGCGATCTTCGACCGTCCCGACAAGATTCCCGTGTTCATGCGGCGCGGTCAGTACCTCTACAATTCTGGCAAGACGGCCAGAAATCCGCCCTCGCTGTGGGGCCGGGACCACCATTGCCGCCTACGCAGATCCTGCTCGCCACCACGAAGCGAGCCGAACGCGCCCACCCAGGCCACGCGCGTAAGATGGTCGCAAAGCTGCAGGCCTCTGGTTATCCCGCTTACTTCTAAGTGAGTACAGGTGGATGATTGCGAGCACGGCGCAAATGTGTGTGCGCGGTCCCACGGACACTGCGCATGAGCGCTCCGCCAATATCACGCAATTCGAGCAAGACTTTTCGTAGTTCAGTGCATTATTTCTGAAGAGCAAGGAGACAATATCATGGCGAGAAACAAAATGCGGGCCGCGCGGGGAGTAACAGCGGCCGTTGTCCTCATCGTGATGGGACAGCAGGCCGTTGCGGCGGACCTTGCGCAAGCTGCTACCGTCCCGAAGGCAGGAGCTTTTGTCACGGAAGCGCCAAGCCCTTGGCAGATCCGGCTGCGTGGGTTGGGGGTCATCACTGAGGATTCGGGTCACGTCAAGGCGGTGCCCGGCTCTGGTCTTTCCTATTCGGACACGTTGACGCCGGAACTCGATATCTCCTATTTCTTCACGGACAACATCGCCGCCGAGCTTATCCTCGGCACCACCTACGCCAACATCGAGGGCCAAGGAGCGATTGGCGCGCTGGGCAATATCGGCAAGGTCTGGCTGCTGCCGCCCACGCTCACATTGCAGTATCATTTTACCGATTTCGGCGCGTTCAAGCCCTATGTAGGCGCCGGCGTGAACTACACGATCTTCTATGACCAGGATGCCGGCAGCGCCGATGCTCTCAATGTTGAGAACACCTTCGGCACGGCGCTGCAGGTCGGATTCGACTACATGGTGGATCAGCACTGGGGTGTTAACTTCGACGTGAAGAAGCTGTTCCTCAAGCCAGACTTCGACGTCACCGTCGACGGCGCGAGGCAGACCGGGAAGGCGGACCTTGATCCCTGGCTGATAGGCGCAGGTGTCACCTACCGCTTCTGATGGGCGACGCAAAGGTGCTGACAGCCGATCTGAGATGAAAGGGCGTCTCAGGCGCCCTTTCCACGCCGACTCTCCACGGGCGGAGTCGGCGTGGAACATTAGAGGGTTGGGTGTAACCCCTCGGGCGGGGACAACGTCCGAACCTGAGGAACGTTTCCTGATCAACTTTATGCAAATCTTCATCCAGCGCATAACAGCCGATTGTCGGGAGACTTGAAGAAGCCGTTATTCGGAGGTCGGCGTCACCGATAGGCTGCCCGGCGCCAGGGGCGCGAAGCCGAACGGGACAAGATGGCTGGGCCTGCGAAGAAGACCGGCGCGGTTCCGCGATGTCACGCACGCGGGCCCGTAGCAATTACTTGAAAGTCGGGTGGGTCAGGTCTGTTTGTCGGGCCGAACCAGATCCGTGTGGCTGACGCCGAGAGCCAATGCCAGTTCATAGATCGTGATGATCGTCGGATTTCTTCGGCCTTTCTCTAAGCCGCTGATGTACTGCTGGCTGAACCCGGAAATCTCGGCAAGCTGCTCCTGCGTCAGACGCTTCCTTAGCCTGATGCTCTGCACATTACGTCCGACTAACCTGCGCATATCCATGCACGACAGCCAGCGGATTACGCAGCTTGAGTTTATCAACTATAATATGTAATCCACATTGAGCATCTAAATCCGCTGGCGGAGGGCTTCGCGGAGGCCGTTTTCCGGAGGTATAACCAGCGATGTTACAGCCTAAGTCGAACACGCCAATTGCCCACGAAGTGCACTGGTCGGACAGCCTCACGGTCTACGATAAATCGCATTTCACGACTTATATGCGGCTCCTAGACGCCTCCGCCGATGATGCGAGCGAAGAAGAGATGGCCCACGTCATCCTCGGCATCGATCCAGCACGCGAACCGGAGCGCGCCAGGAAGGCTCTTCGTAGCCATCTCGACCGTGCGAACTGGATGGTCACTACTGGCTACAAGGAATTGTTCGCCGGCTGAACAATTGCACCGTGCGCTCCATGTCCTGGATGGCGCGGCGAACGCCTCCACACAGAGTCGGCAGGATGCTCACCGGCCGGCCTGAACCCGTGGCTCGCCGATCAGGGTTTCGGCATTTCCCGGTTGTGTGCGTCAAATTCTGCAAAATGGGGCGGCCATATGCTGGTCATGCGGCTTGGCGCAGAGCGAGCTTGCCGACCCGCGTCACAAGGGTGCGGCCGTAATAGCCCGAGCGATAGCCAAGCCGTTCGGGCGTGCGCTCGCTCTTCGAGGCACCCAGCGCCTCGTCCATCTCGGCCTCAAGCACCTCCTGCATCACCGCACGGAGCACTTCGTGCAATCCATCCGGGTTCGAAAGCAAAACGTCTTTGACGGCAGCGCTGGCGGTCTTAACTTCAGTCTTGGTCATGGTGGCGTTCCTTCGCGGGAATCAGGTGACGTGAACAATCACCAGCCTGCCATGACCGCCCCCCTCTCAGCGAATTTGCAGAACTCTCAGCACACTACCCATTTCCCGTTCCACCCCCGGCAGGCGAACCGCCGAGGGCCTGGAGGACGAGGCAGAGGCGACGGCCACGCGCTTGCGGTGGACACAAGGATCTGGCAGTCATCCGGGCGTAGCTAAAAAGATGATATACACTTAAAGGCCCGCAGCCGGTGTCTCAACTGCCAGGCGGGCAGATCGATAGTGTCCATATGGCGACGTACGATTGAGCACCACTCCTCGAACTCGGGGATTGGAGATGTCGGTCGGGGCGTGGACACCAGAATACAGCCCCATCGCGCCTGAGAGAGTCCGCGAGACAGAATCGGCTCAACGCGCTAGGTCGACGCGCGACGCGACGATGGTGTGGTAGCCTTCCACCGGTCCGGCCGGCCGGCGGCGCTGCCTTCTGCCCAGTTCATGGCCCGGGCCCGCCAGGATCACGACGCCCGACATCACATCGCCGGCTCATGAACCCGCCATAGCCGAACGGCATCCACCGTCTCGTTGGAGCCGTTGATATGCGGCCACGCCGCGGGTTTTTGTGTGGGTTCTCCGATCCGCGCGGCCGGCGCGGCGAAGCATGCGCTCCATGGACAGATGGGTGACGGTGACAATTGGGCCGGCACAGCGGGACGGGCCGAACTCGATCATAGCTGTGAAGAGCTCGTAAACCAACAGAACGCTACCCGCTCGCTTCGGGGGTGGATCACGTAACATCGAGCGCACGGCGGTGCTTTCCCAGACGCTCGGTTCCTTGGGCGCCGTCTTTCTTTCCAACAGCACAAACAGTATCGCAAAACATGGTCGCCCCGCCCGACATTCGTCCGCACATCCGTGGGGCCTCCCCTTGAAAACGCGGTATCGTAGAGGGTGCATGTAATTCGTTGCCAAGTCAGTACCAACCAGCCGCAATAAGTGCATCATGATGCGTCTAGAGGACCTTGCATTGGAGGCGAATGGCCAGCCGAAAACAGCCTTTGCTCATGCTCAGCTTCTCAGAGAATTGAAGATCGTGATGAGGCCAGCAGGGCTACGGCCTGATCCTTGGTGTGCACGCCGAGCTTCTTCTTCGCATTGTCGAGGTGGAAATCGACGGTACGCGGCTTGATGCCCAAGATGCAGCCGACAGCCCAAGACGACTTGCCGCGCGCGGCCCATTGAAGGCATTCATATTCACGAGGTGTCAACGGAACGCCGTCCACTGTTCGATTGCCGGACAGCTTTCGACGAGCATAAATGTGAAAACATGTCGCCATGAGTTGGAGCGCCTGTTCGTATGGCCCAGCAACGCGCAGGGAGGCGGAATTGGGCTTATCAGCGGCAAAGGTCATAGCTGCAACACAGCCTCTGCGATCGATAATCGGGATTGTCAAACCGCACCGGATGCTGAACTGGGCCGCCTCATCGAATAGCTTCTCTTGAGCCGGCAACATCTCAATGCAACGCAAATCCGCCCCCGGCCATTGAAACGGGGAGCCGCCACACCGCGCACGTATAATGACGGGATCGACTTTCTGATACTGGTTTTGCAGATAGTGCGCGGTCCAGGGAGGTGGATAATTTGAGATCAGCTTGGGCTCGCCACAAGACTGCAACGGCAAAGACAGATAGGCAAAGGTGAGTAGATCAAGTGCTGCGGCCGCCCCAGCCATGGCATCCCGGAAATCTGTTTCATCGACACTCTCCGACAACTTTTCCAGAAATGTCTCGAAGAGAGGCGGCATGTTCTTCGTCATTGTCCTAGCTCAATCGCTTTGTCCGTCTGCTGCGCGCCGTTCTGACCTGGAGACTCCGCCATAAGCCGGGCTCGCATAACTGCGGCCGGTCTTAGCAAGCAGAGCTGACGGCTTTAGAATGCTACAAGGCGCTGCGTGATCTTCGCATAGTCGTCACCAACCGCAGCTGCGCTGGACTGTTCGAACGGCCATCACGGAGAAGCTACAGCATCTTCCCAACGCAATAAGGCAATCGGAGAGATCTTCTTGCGAAATGAAATCCTCGCCACCCCTGCATGGTACAATCGTGATCGTTCTGCGCCACCATCATCGGGGCGTTATCAAAAGCCCTCAATCAAATGGTCGCCCGGTGAACTTGGGTCGACAGAGAAGAGGACAACGGCGTAGGCGCATGTCGCCGCTTTGAGGCCAAAGATCCGGGCGTATTGTTGCAACGCTTTCTGATTTTTGCTGGGCAGATCGACACCGAACATTTGCCATGGATAGAGGGGGCGCTGTTCTCCGCTAAATTCAAACACCAATTATCATCTTAAGCCGGGCCCAACCCAAGGCGGCACTATCGCTCGACACTGCTGCGGAGACATTCGATTGAAGGCTCTGAAGCACTTTGCGAAATGCGAAGCAGACGTAAACCCGCAGGCCATGGCAACGTCAATGATGGGCATTCGTGTGCCTTCGATCAGGCGCTTCGCATGGTCTGTGCGAATGCGGAGATAGTGACGCACTGGCGGAACTCCGATATGGGAAGCGAACAAGCGCTCCAGCTGGCGTCGCGATACTCCGGCCCGTTGCGCGACCTCCTCCATTGTCAGCGGGAACTCTACATTTTCCTCCATGATCCGCATTGACATCAGGAGCTTGTCGCTGACACCCGCAAAGGCTAGACCCGACGGCCCGGTCTGGCGGTTTGATCCTGAGCGCTGACCTTGGACAGTCGAGTGGCGGCAGACCTCCTGTGCAATATACCCGCCGGCATGGCTGCCGATCAGATCGACGGCCAGGTCAAAAGCTGCCAGTTCTCCTGCGCAGGTTGAAAACTGGCCGTCCTTGACAAACAGGGAATCGCTTATGCGGGGTTGGTTGAATACTTCGGTAAAAGCAGCGAGCCGCGACCAGTGTATCGTGCAGCGTGTACCTGCCAGAAGCCCCGTACGAGCGAGCAGCCATGTCGCTGTCCCTACCGCAGATATCGGCACCGCGCGACGCGCCATCGTTCGCAGAAATCCGTTGAGCTCAGGCGTCAGTTGCTGTTCTACCGGTTCGCCCGTTACGATAACGAGCTGGTTCGGTCTTCGATCGTCGGAGCCGAAAACCAGTTCGTCTATCGTGACATCAACAGCAACCGAAAGGCCGTTGGCACCCTCGATCGGCCGAGCGTCAAGCCCCGCGATGCGCCACCGGAACAGCGGCAGGCTCGACACCGTGTTTGCGATGCGAAAGGGTTCAATATAGGCGTGAAGCGCCAGGTGCGAGAACCCGGGTAAGACCAGAACCACCAGGTCAAACGGTCGATCGGCCGCCGCCGGTTTCTTCGGCGTGGCCAACGACGTGATTGCTCTAACGTTGGCGGGTGCGTTCACTAGGATCCGTACGTGGCTACTGGCGGACCGAACATGCCGGGTTCCGGTTTGATGCCGAGGCCGGGCAGTTGCGGTACGGCGATGTGACCGTTTTCGATGACAATCGGATTCTTCGCGTCGAAATGGCCTTCGATATATTCCTGCGCGATCCAGGCGCCCTCAAAACGGCGCGGCTCCACAGTGGAAGCTAAGTGTACGCAAGCCGCCGCGATTATGTCGCCACCCCATGCGTCATCACAGCTGTGCGGTAGCGAGCGGATGGCGCAAACGTCGCGGATTGTCGCCATTTTGGTGAGGCCGCCGAGACGCGTGACCTTCAAGCCGAAGCCATCCGCGATGCCGAGGGAGATCGCCCTGAGTACCGCGTTCTGATCTTCGGTGTTCTCGTCCAAATATACCGGATGTGTCACCCTGCCCTTCAGGGTGGCGATCTCATCCATAGTGTTGCAGGGTTGTTCGAAAACGAATGGGATCGCCTGGCAGAGCCGGTCAAGATGAATGGCGGCAGCGACAGTGAGGCCCCTGTTGCCATCCACTGCGATACGAGCTTTGTAGCCGACCGCCTCCCATACCTTGTGAATCGAGGCCACGTCCTGTTCGAGATTTCGCCCCGAGATTTTGACCTGCAGTCGTGGATAACCTGACTTCACCTTGTCGGCGGCTATCCTGGCCGTTTCGTCAGGCGGACCAACAATGAGCGAATAGTAGGCCGGAACACGGTCGGTAAGCGCACCGCCCAGCAGTGTCGAGACCGGCACTCCAAGCCGCTGGCCGAGAAGGTCAAGGAAGGCTATGTCAAACGCTGCCTTGGCATAGCCATGCCCGTTCAAGCGCTCGTCCATGCGTTTGGCGAGAAGCCTAATCGAGGCAATCTCGGCATCCATAAGACCTGGGGCGATTTCGGCAATGGCCGCGCGTGCGCCGAGTGCATGATGCGGCTGATAAACCGGCCCGACCGGGCAGGTTTCGCCCCAGCCAGTCAGTCCGTCATCGGTCCCAATCTCGACAATAGTGCTGTCAAGCGCGTCTACGTCGTCGCTGGCCATTCGGTAGGTGCCACCTTTAACGGGTAGCTGCACCTTATAGACGTTGATCTGGTCAATGCGCATGAGGATGCTCAGTATTCCTCGTTGAGCGCGTCGACAGCGGGGATTTCCCGCGAGCGCCGATCGATATACGCGCGCAATTCCTCGTCCTTCGCGATGTCGAGCTTTGGTTCTTCATATTCGGCCAGAAGGCGGCGCGCATGCTCCAGGGCACGCTGCTTGATGTCCTTGGAGCCATCAGCGTACCACTGCTCGACCGAGTTATTGTCGAAGAGTTTCGGAATAAAGAAGGCCTTCTCGAAGTTGGCCTGTGTATGGGGATGTCCAAAGTAATGGCCGCCCGGCCCGACATCGCGGATGGCAGCCAGGGCTTCATCGAAATCGTCCCACTGGATGCCTTGCGTCATGCGATAGCCCATGGCGCAGACTTCGGCGTCGACGACGAATTTTGCGATCGAGCAGTGCATGCCGGCTTCATTCCAGCCAGCAGAATGCCAAATGTAGTTTGCGCCTGACAGCAGCACGGCCATCATCGTCATCGCACTTTCATAGCCTGCTTGCGCATCGAAGATCTTGGCGCCGCCAAGCAAGTTCGAAGTGCGCCAGGGCACGTTATAGCGGCGAGCCATCTGGCCGATCATGAAATTCATGAGCGAAATCTCTGGCGTTCCCGCCATCGGCGCTCCCGATTGCATCGACACGGTCGATAGGTAATGCCCATAAATCGCAGGGCAGCCCTCGCGGACCACCTGCGTGTAGGCAAGTGCGGAAAGCGCTTCCGCATTGAGCTGCGCCACTGCCGCCGCGGTGGAGGCTGGCGTGTTCGCGCCGCCGAGAACGAAGGGCGAGCACAAGACGGGCTGGTTGCGCCGGCAGAAAGCACGCATGCCGCCCAGCATGACCTGGTCCCACACCAGCGGCGAATTGCCATTGCAGTTTCCGGTGGTGACTGCATGATTCTCGAGGAAGCCTTCACCGAAAAGAATCTCGCACATGTCGAGCACGTCCTCGGCATTCTTGGGTGAAGTGGTCATGCCCATGAAAATCTTGTCGGAATGCTTTATTGACGAATAGGTGATGTGCAGGTGCCGATGCGCGACAACAATGTCCATCGGCTCGACGATATGGTGAGCCGACGAATGTAGTGCCGGCATCATGTGGGCAAGCTTGTGGAAGGTCCCAAGGTCCGCGATCGTCGGGCCACGCCTCACATCATCGAGATCGCGCATGTACGGCGCGCCTGTCATCGGCACGAAGATTGATTTGTCGCCTCCGAGTTCGACATTCTTCGCCGGATCGCGCGCGAAATATTCGACGTTGGCGGGAATGGTCTTGATGAGCTCCATGACCAGGCCGCGGTCGAGATGAACGCGGTCATCGGCGCGCACGTCCGCTCCGACTCTCTTCCAGTCCTCAATCGCGATCGGATCGCGAAATACCACGCCTACTTCTTCCAGGATTGAGAGAGAAGCCTCGTGAATGCGTTCGACCTGCTCGGCATCCATCGGCTCTACCACCGGCAGGCCGCGCTTGAGCGTCGGCAACATATCGACCTTTGGCGCGGTGCGGATCGTCCGCCTCGCTTCCCGCCCGCCTCTACGAGAGAGCTGTAGTTGAGCAGTCATGCCGGCCTCCAGACAAATATGTCGCGACCGAAACCGGACCGCACTCAACTATTGCCGGAGCTTTTAGCTTTGACCTACTGCAAAAGTCTCACGCGCGTGTTGACTAAAGGGCTGCGCCGCCGGCTCGCTCACCCGGACTCGAGAGATGGTCAGGCCGAGCAGCGGCGGAGCTTTCCACGTCGCAGCTCAGCCTTACGGATACCGCGGAAACTTGGACGTAATCGGCCAAGACCGTAGGCATCCCGACAGGCAGAGACGATGATGCATTGCCGCAAGCGAGCGAAATAAAGTCAATCGGGAGGCGACTTTTTTGCGTCGACTGGCTCCCGCGGTTCCGTGGTAGCACGTTTCTTGCTTGGTGCGGGCAAGAACAGAACGGCCATTCCCGGATCAGGCGAGGTGAACAAAAACGACAATCTCGGACTCATCTAGGCATCAGATGGGTAGCGACAGGAGGGTTTGAATGGCAAGGCCAAATCTCGTCAATAATGTATTCAGCGCGAGCACGTCGCGCAGAACCTTGCTGAAGGCCGGCGGCGCCGCCACGCTTGTCATGAGCGGCCTCACGACGGGCGCCAGGGCCGACGCGTCCCGGCCGCTGGTCTATGCCTTCGCGGCATGGTCCGACGCGCTGGCCATCACCTATGTCGGCGCGAAGCTCATCGAGGACAATTTCGGCTACAAGGTCCAGCCGCTGCAGGCGGAGCCGGGCGTGATCTATGCCTCGCTTCAAACCGGGAAGGCCGACCTCTATTCGAACTCCTATATGCAGGGGATGGGGCCGCTGAAAGGCGACTATCACGGCGGCCAGGCGGACTATGTAAAGAAAGTCGCCGGTTCCATCAAAGTCGTCGGCGTTTCGGAAGGCCCGATGACCCAGGGCCTTGCCGTTCCGGACTATGTAGACATCAAGAGCATCGCCGAGCTCAACGACCACGCCGACAAGTTCCCAAGCGGCATCATCGGCAT
The DNA here is from genome assembly GCF_030323125.1 of Mesorhizobium sp. C089B. Taxonomy (NCBI): domain Bacteria; kingdom Pseudomonadati; phylum Pseudomonadota; class Alphaproteobacteria; order Hyphomicrobiales; family Phyllobacteriaceae; genus Mesorhizobium; species Mesorhizobium sp. C089B. Next base: position 5,788,111 of record NZ_CP100469.1, on the reverse strand, counting down.
CGACGCCGGCTCCGGCCTCATGCAGGCCGCGGATGCAACGGTGAAGGCTTACGGTCTCAAGCTCAACCTGGTCCCGGGCAGCGAAGCTGCCATGGAAGCGGCCTTCCAGCGGGCTTACTCGAAGAACGAACCAATCGTGGTCACCACTTGGGAGCCGCTCCCGATGTGGAGCAAATTCAAGATGAGGTATCTCGAAGATCCCAAGAAGACGATGATGTCGGAGCCCTACTACTGTTTCCACGTCACGTCCAAGGACTTTGAATCCAACTTCCCGAAGGCCCAGGCGTTTTTGACAAGGTTCCACATCCCGAATGACGAAGAAGCCAAGATCATGGGCTGGATCGACGGCGGGATGAAGCCTCAAGACGCCGCCTCAAAGTGGATCGGCGAAGTGAAAGGCAAGGGCATTATCGAGCCGTGGCTCGCCTGATCCCGAAGCACGCATCCTCCCAAGAGTGCGGGGGCCTGCATCACCACCTGTATTATGCGCGGGAGCCTCGCATGAGCACGCGAAAGCCGGCCGTCGAGATCAAGGATCTCTACAAGATTTATGGCGGCAACCCCGAAGTGAAACTGGACAGACTGCGTTCGGGCGCCTGCGGCCCCGACGAAGGCAGCGGTTTCGTCGCGCTCAACAACATCAACATGACGATTGAGACCGGGAAAATCTTCGTCGTAATGGGTCTCTCAGGCAGCGGGAAGTCGACCCTTCTTCGCTGCATCAACCGCCTTGTCGACCCCACTGCCGGCCAGATCGTGGTCAATAGGCAGGACGTCACGAAAGCCGGCAAAAAGGAGCTCCGCCAGATCCGCTCCAGCACGATCGGAATGGTCTTTCAACATTTTGCGCTCCTGCCGCACATGTCGGTCATCGATAATGTTGCGTTTGGGCTCCGTGTCGCGGGGGTCGGACGCAAGGAGCGACGCGAGCGCGCAGGCAAGGCACTCGAACTCGTAGGGCTCAGCGGATGGGGCGACCGCAAGCCGTCCAACCTTAGCGGCGGCATGCGCCAGCGCGTTGGCCTGGCGCGTGCCCTGGTGATGGACACGCCGGTGCTGCTGATGGATGAGCCGTTCAGCGCGCTCGACCCGCTCATTCGCGAGGAGATGCAACAGGAGTTGCTTCGGCTTCAGAGCACTCTGAACAAGACGATTGTCTTTGTGACACACGACCCAAACGAAGCGGCGACGATTGGTGACCGCATCGCTATTCTCCTCAAGGGAGAGGTCGTCCAGGAAGGCCAGCCGATCGATATCGTGCTCTCCCCTGCCAGCGACTACGTCAGGGACTTCGTGCGGGGCATCGATGTCTTCAAGGTGCTGTCGGCTGGCCAAGTTATGGACGCCGTCTGCCCGCCGGTGGAACTGGCGAACAGGCCGATCTCGGAATGGACGAAACATCTGTCGAAAGACTTCGTAAAGCTCGCGCCCGACGATCTGATCGTCCCCTATCTCGATGAGCTGGCGAAAGAGCAGCGCGCTTTGATCGTGGTTCAGAACGACGGAACGCCCGTCGGGACGGTCACCGCTAAGTCCGTTCTCAGAGCGCTCGCGGCCCATTCCTCGTTAGCCGGCGCGACGCCGAAGATCGAGAAACCGAAAGCTGCCGACACGACGAGGGCAAACGCCGCGGCAGAACGCGCGACACAATAACGAACCTCAATCTCAAACGACTCTAGCTGAGGATCATGAGGATGGATTTTTCGGAGTTTGCAGGCAGGGTTGCCGCGTCAATCGACGACTTCACGACCTACCTCTCGGCGCATTTCGGATTTGTCTTCGATTCGATCTCGACGGTGATCCTGGGCATCCAACGCCCCTTGGCCACGTGTCTGACTAGCGCGCCGGTCTGGCTGATCATCGCGACCGTTATGGTCGGTGGTGTCCTACTTGGGCGGCTCTCGCTGGCTATCCTCAGTGGATGTGGGCTGGCCTTCATCTTCGTCATGAATCTCTGGGCGCCGGCGATGGTGACACTCTCCCTGGTGCTTACGGCAGCCGTCGTCGCCGTAGCCATCGGAGTACCAATCGGTATTCTCATTGCTGAATCGAAGCGCCTGAACACGATGGCTGAGCCAATACTCGACTTCATGCAGACGATGCCTCCGTTCGTGCTGCTCGTTCCAGCCGTGTTCTTCTTCGGCGTTGGAACGGTTCCGGGCATCGTTGCGACGATCTTCTTCGCCATGCCGCTGCCGATCAGGCTCACGGCCCATGGTCTCAAGATGGTCGAGCCGGAAATGGTCGAGGCGGGGGAAGCCTTTGGCGCAAGTCGCCTGGCGGTGCTGTTCCTGATCAAACTGCCGCTGGCGTTCCGCTCGATTATGGCAGGCGTCAACCAATGCGTGATGATGTCGTTGTCGATGGTCATCATTGCGTCCATGATCGGCGCCGGCGGTCTGGGTGACGAAATCATTCGGTCGATCTCTCGTCTCCAGGTTGGGAGGGGCGTCGAAGCTGGCCTTGCGGTCGTTGTTTTGGCAATCCTGATCGATCGCATCACCAGGCGGATCAGCGAGAAAGTTGATCCGACGGCCTGACAAACATGAAGCCCGGTCAATGGCGGGCTTCTCCTCTTCACGCAATCGGCAGTGGCAACTTCTTGGTGCGTCCCCCATCGATGACGTAGACCTGCCCGGTCACGAAGGAGCTTTCTTCCGAGGCAAGCCAAACGGCAAGATTTCCGACATCAGTCGGCTCACCAAGGCGTCCAACCGGATGCATTGCGAGCAGTTCCCTGCGGACACGCGAACTGTCAACCATGCTGTCGATGTAGAAATCACTGAGGTCAGAATTGATCCAGCCCGGCGCAATGGCATTGCACCGGATACCCTCGTGCCCATGGTCCACGGCGACGGCTGCTGTAAAACCGTGAATGCCAGCTTTCGAAGCGGAATATGCAGGGTGACCCGGATTAGACGCCAAGCCTTCAATCGAGCCGATGTTAACAATGCTTGCAATGCCTCGCTTGCGAAGATGCGGCATTGCCGCCTTCGTTAACAAAAATGGGGCCTTGAGGTTGATCTTCATCATCTGGTCCCAGTCCGTCTCGGTCATTTCCTCGACGGTCTTCTCGAACATGATCCCGGCGTTGTTGACGAGGATGTCAAGGCCGCCAAATCGCTCGACGACGGCCTGAACGGCCGAAACGATGTGCTCGGAGTTGGCAAGGTCCGCCTTCACGTAAAAGGTGCGATCGTTGAGGATCTCGTCGGGTGGCGGGTTCCTCTGCACAATGGCAACCTTGGCCCCTTCCTCCACAAAACGTCGCGTGATGCCGGCGCCGATGCCACGGCCGCCGCCAGTGATGATGGCAATTCTTCCTGCAAGTCTGTCAGCCATAGGGTGTCCTCAATAGACCGGCTTAGCGCCGTTCACTTCAACGGTCGTGCCGGCGATGTAGCGGGCGGCATCGGAACTCAAGAAATACACCGCATCGGCGATGTCTTCCGGCTCAGCAATGCGCCCGAGCGGAACCGTCTTGTTGAGCTCCGCTATGGCAGTGTCGGGATTGAAGCCGCGCTTGGCGAAGCCGGTGCGCAGCATCGGTGTGTTAACCTCATTCGGACACACCGCGTTGACTCGTATCCCGTCACCGGCATGGTCGCGGCCAAGGCACTTCGATAACGCCGCGACGGCCGCCTTGCTGGTGCAGTAGGCGGCATGCCCGGGTCCGGGATAAAGTCCCCAGCACGATGCGATGTTCACGATCGCGCCGCCGCCGTGGCCCTTCATATGGCCGATCGCCCTCCGGCACGTGTAGAATATCGACGTCAAGTTGATATCGAACGTCCGCTCCCAGTCCTCATCGGTCGTCTCGAGGATATTGCCCCTGGTGATAATCCCGGCATTGTTGACGAGCACGTCCAGCCTGCCTGTGATCTGGATGGAATAGTCGATCAAATCTTCGCAATAAGCCTTGCTCCTGAGGTCTCCGGCCTTGCTCCAGACCTTCTGTCCGGCTCGGTTGAGTTCGGCATCGAGCCTGTCCAGCCCAGCCTGGTCTGCGTCGCCGGCAATCACATGAAAGCCGTTCGCGACGAACTGCTTGGAGATCGCTTGCCCGATACCTCCCGCCGCGCCTGTTATCACCGCAGTTTTCTTTTCAATGCCAGTCATAGCTCAAGCCATCTTTGAGAGGGAAAGTTAGGCTCATAATCTCTCAACGGCGGATGAAGACCAGTGGGGCAGCCCTGCAAAAGTCTCACCCCCTTGTTGAGTAGTTGAGCCAAGAGATCGCCAGGGGACATTCTAGGGTGTCGCTGCGTCGGACATGGGATTGGGCAGCGTCGCAGATCGCGCAGCATCATGCGCACAGTTTTCCTATGTTGCCGAGGTGACTTGGGGGACGCCGCCATAGTCGGTCGCAACGCTGGCCATCACGTCGTATTATAAATGATTTTCCGATATCTTGGGCTTCGCTTGCCCAATCTGTCGCGCCGGCCGAGTATCGAAGTGTTTGGAGCTTGAGATGGTTCGCCGCTACTACGACCTGCCGTCCCTGACTGCTTTGGCTGTTTTCGAGGCGTCTGCCCGGCACTTGTCATTCAAATTGGCTGCTGCGGAACTGAACGTCACTCCCGGCGCCGTGAGCCGGCAGATCAAGGCGATCGAGGACGAACTCGGGGTTCCGCTGTTTACCCGACTGGGAACCGGTGTGGCGCTGACAAGCGCCGGCGAAGACCTTTATGGCGTGTTGGCTACCGGTTTTTCGCGGGCCGCAGATATCGTCCGAAATGTGAAACACGGTGACCGTTCCAAGAACGTCACGCTGGCGTGCACGGACGCCTTCGCGTCCACGTGGCTGATCCCGCGGATGCCGGATTTTTGGGCGAGGTACCCGGATATCGCGGTTGACCACCTTATCTCGGACAATCCCCGCGATTACCGCCGCGCCGAGGTCGAATTGCGCATCCGTTACGGGTTTGGATCGTGGTCGAATGAAGATGCTGAGCTCCTTTTCAATGAAACAATCTACCCGGTATGCGGGCCTGGGTTTGCAAGCAAGCACCGCGATGCAACGGCGGAATCGTTGGCCGACCTTCCCCTGCTGCATGTCGATTGGGTGGATCCCGATTGGGCTGGCTGGGACGAGGTCCTTCGGCGCGCGGGTGTCTCGCATGGTCCGACCCGCGGTCGGCGTTTCGGTAAGTTCTTCGTTGCGCTTCAGGCAGCCCAGGCCGATCAAGGGGTAGCTGTTGGGTGGCATCGCCTTGTCAAGGCGCAGATTGACGAGGGCAAACTCGTCAGGCTGACGGATCTCGAGCTCCCAGCCCCTGGCGGCTACTATCTCACCTGGTATCAAAATCGTACGCTTTCCCCTGCTGCCCAGAGCCTGCGTAGCTGGATCCGCGAAGTGGCGGCGCAAGAACGAGAAAGCTAGAGCTCTCTGCCGGCGCGCTTCTGCATCGCCCACAGCTTCAGCGGCGCGCCGATCGACATCAGCGGTTCTGGATAAAGCCGAACTGGGGCCGGTTCTTTCAGGGCGTCTGCAACCATTGGCTCGTTGCTGCCAACGGCAAGGTCGGCAGCCAGCATCCCGTAGAGGGTGCCTTGCACCGTTCCCAGGCCATTGCAGCATCCGGCTACGAAGACTCTGTCTTCAATTTCGCCAAACGCGGGCGCGGAATTGAGAGAGAGACACAAGTGGCCTCCCCAGCGAAATTCCATCGGTATTTCACCCAGCATCGGGAAGCGCGCCTGGAATGATCGATCGTGCACGGCGCCGATCCGACGGATCTGCTTCTTACTGGTGGACATGTCCGGATTATAGCTGAAGGTGTTGCGGACGACGACCCGATCGCCGATCCTGCGGATGGTTGATCCCATCGGATCGGCCGGGATCAAGCCCCAATGCGGCTCACCGCCCAGCGCTGCCTGCTCGCTCTTGGAAAGAGGCCTCGTCATGCTGGCGTAGGTGAACACATGCAGCAGGCGATTCTTGAAGTAACCAAAACTTTCGAGATGACCGTTGACTGTCAGTATCAACCGCGGCGCGGTGATCTCGCCCTCAGCCGTCTTGGCAGTATGCAGTTTGCCGGTCTGTAAAGATGTGACCGGGGAATTCTCGAATAGCTGCACACGCCTCGACAAGCCTTCGGCAAGCCCACGGATGAAGCCGGCGGGCTGGGCCATTACCGTTCCTGGCGTGAAGGTACCGCCGACGAAAAAATTGGTTCCAGTGATTTCCTTCAACTGCAGCGCGTTGAGCCGCTCGAATGGCTCGCCTAGCCCCGCCAGATGTTTTTCATATTCGCGCAGAACCGCAACACCGTGATCACTTGCAGCTCCATGGTACTTGCCGGCCCGAACGAAGAACTCCTGCAATCCGTATTCGTCCGCCGCCGAAGCAGAGAATTCAATCGCGGTCCGGTTCATGCGGATGAGTTTGTGATCGTGATCCTGGCTTCCGCCGTAATGCTCCCCACCAAGCTCGTGCGGAAGGTCGATCATGAAGCCGGAGTTGCGCCCGGCAGCACCCCAGCCGACGCGCTGAGCGTCGACCACCACTATGCGCTCGTTCGGCACCAGTTGTGCGAGGCGCCGCGCGGCCGCCAAGCCAGCAAACCCAGCTCCTACAATGAGCCAGTCCGCCTTATGACGGCCGCGCAGCACCTCAGGTGCCTTGGGAGGCGGCAGAATACCGTACCAACCGGGCATGGATGTGTCCGCAGGCGTGCGGACAGCCTCATGATCGCTCATCGGAGATGTCCGCCCAGATGGTCTTGAGTTCAGTATATTGGTCATGGGCATGCAATGACTTGTCTCGTCCCCCGAAGCCCGAAAGCTTGAAGCCGCCGAAGGGAGTCGAGACATCCCCTTCGCCGTAGCAGTTGATGGTCACCGTCCCGGCGCGAATGTCCCTTGCGATGCGATGCGCCTTGCCGAGATTGGCGGTAAAGATTGAAGCTGCAAGCCCGTATTGCGTATCGTTAGCGACCCGGAGCGCCTCGTCAGCGTTGGCTACTTTGATTACTGACAGCACTGGACCGAAAATCTCCTCTCGCGCAATCGTCATTTCGGGCGCGACATCGTCGAATACGGTCGGCTCGATGAAATAGCCTTTGCCATGCTTGTGGGCGTTGCCGCCCGTGACGATCCTGGCGCCTTCCGCCCGCCCCTTCTTGATGTAGCCCATGATGCGGTCGAACTGCTCCTTCGACACAATGGCGCCCAGCCGATTGCCCGGATCCAACGGCTCGCCCATAGGCCATTCCTTGAGCTTGTGGAGGACCGTTTCCACCAAGCGGTCCTTGATCTTCTCGTGCACGATCAGGCGGGAATTGGACGAGCAGTTCTCGCCCATGTTCCAGAAGACGGCCTGGGTGACATGCTGCGCCACAACATCAAGGTTCTCCGCGTCGTCCAGGACGATGCAAGGGTTCTTCCCGCCGCATTCGAGCACGATACGCTTGAGATTGGACTTGGCGGAATATTCCAGGAATTTCCGGCCGACGTCAGTTGACCCGGTGAAGGCGACCATGTCGATATCGGGATGCACGCCGAGTGCCTTGCCGGTCACTTCGCCCGGACCGGTGACGATTTGCAGGACGCCTGATGGCAGCCCAGCCTCATGCGCCAGTTCGGCGATCCGCAACGTCGACATGTTGGTCTGCTCGGCCGGCTTGACAATGACGGAGTTGCCCGTCGCTAGTGCCGGACCGATCTTCCAGGCAAGCATGAGGATCGGGAAATTCCAGGGCAGAACGCACGCGACCACGCCCAGCGGCTGGCGCACGATCATCGACACGACATCGTCGCCCGAAGGTGATGTCTGGCCGTAGAGCTTGTCGGTGGCTTCCGCATGCCATTCCAGGCAATGCAGAGCCTCGGGGATGTCTATGGTTTCGACGTCGTAGATCGGCTTGCCGCTTTCGAGCGTCTCAAGCACTGCAAGCTCATGGGCGTTTCGCTTCATCAGCTTCACGAGCCGCCGCAGAACGCGCTTGCGCTCGCTCGGATGCGCGCGCGACCAGGCGCCCGATTCAAACGCCAGTCGCGCCTTCTCGACAGCGAAATCGACATCGGCCTGGCCGCAGGAAGCGATCTTGGCGATGACCTGCCCTGTCGCTGGATTGATGGTCTCGAAAGTATCCCCGGATTGTGCAGCCCGCGCCTTGCCGTCAATCACTGCGCTGGTCGGCAGTGGCAGGCTGTCGGCCAGGCTCTTGTACTCATCACGCGTTAATAGCGATGACATTCTCGGAACCCCTCTTCTGGGATTTTGCAGTGATTGACGCGATGACTGCCTTAAGGGTGCGGATCGTCGACTCGAGTTCCCGCTTCTGTTCGTCGCCGAGTGCCCGCATCGGCAGGCGCACGGGCCCAGCCGGCAATCCAGCCAGTTCGCACCCGAACTTGATGCTCTGAACGAATTTGCCGCCCTGTTCGAGAAGCCTCATCAGAGGCAGAAGCGCCGACATGATCTGCCGGCCCTTGGTGAAGTCCTTCTCGATCACGCAGGCTTCGTACAGCGCGAGGTGCTCAGTCGGCAAGCAGTTGCCAGCTCCGCAGACCCACCCTTTTGCCCCCCAGGCGAAGAATTCAAGGGCCTGATCGTCCATGCCGCAGAACAGGTCGATGTGCGGATAGTCGCGAGCCAGTGCGTGCAGCTGGTTCATGCTGCCGCTGGATTCCTTGATGGCACAGAAATTCGAGCTGCGACCGACGCGGTCCAGGAACTCTAGATCCATCATCGTTCCGGTGCGCCCGGGATAGTTGTAGAGCATCACCGGTAGATTGGCGGCCTTGTCGATCGTAAGTGCATGATTGGCAAGTTCGAGCTGCGTGGGAACAGCGTAGTACGGCGAGCCGATCAGGATGCCGTCGTACTTGAGGTCCTTTGCAATTAGCGCGTATTCAATGCAGTCGTCGGTGCGAATGGCGCCGACGCCGGCGATTAGGGGCATCTTCCCCTTCACCACGCTCCTGGCAAGCTTAAGCAGACTGACACGCTCGTCGCGTGACTGGGCGTAGTACTCTCCTGTCGTGCCACCGACAATGATACCGTGGACACCAGTCGAGACCAGGTGCTCGACCATGACGCAGAAACCGTCACGGTCGATCGACCCGTCCGCGTGATAGGGCGTTGTGACGGGCGGAATAACGCCTTTGAACGACATCTGCCTCGCTCCAGTTTGGGCTACGGGTCAGTGTTATATGCAAGCTGAGGAGCCAGAGCAGCCGAAATAAAATCACCCGGCAGGCCACTTTTTTGCGGTTCTGGCTATGTTTGAGCGAACCAACTAAACGGCATATCGCCGGGCCCTGACGCGAGTAAGTCGGTTATTGGACGGGCTAATACTCGTTGCTATCCTTCGCCAATCGGGGGTCACGAATGTACATCGCCTCAACGTCGCTTTTTGAGAAACTCCAGAAGGTCTCGCTGAATGGCGAGGTTCTTAAGCTCACCGACGCTCTCGTTTGTGCCATCGCGCGCCCTGACACCCACGGACGGTTTCCTTTGGCGGCGATCGATTCCCACCGGGTGCGCGCTACTACGCGAATGCGGCGGGATCATCGGTGCGCCGCACCCGGGGCCGAATGCGAACGAGACCTGGCGACGTTGGAGCGTGACTTGGCGGCGCGGTCTTCGCCCGTGGGGCCGCCTCCGATCCCGTTCGAAAAGCTGGTGCGAGCGATGCAGGTACAGGCGTGCTACTCGAACCGCTCGGACGGGCTTTTGATAGAACGGCTGGAATACGACCTTCTGTTCCGCTGGTCGGTATCGGGATCGGTGACGCGGCCCCTTCGGTATTCTCAAAGGCGACGGCTTGCTGGAACGTGATATCGCAGCAAGAGTTCTTAGGCGCGGTGCTGGCGCAGCCCAAGGTGAAGAAGCTTCGACCAGCATGAGAGGCTCAATCGATTCCGCTGCGGTGACAGCGCGCTCCGCCGGATCAAGGGCTAATGCTGGAGACTCCTGGAACAAGGCTGGCGGTCTCACGTGAGAAACTGACTGTCCACTCTCATCACGCTTTGGCCAGGTGAGCGTAACTTGCTGCGAAACGCGCGAATTTGTGCTCGCCGCACGTCACCCGCTTGTAGCGAAGCGGGTTGTTGTCCGTGACGCATGAGGGCAATGGTTCGATGATCGCATTGAAATCAGCGTCGATAAAGAAGGGGATTGAGTATCGCTCGCGTCCCGAGGTATTCACCACACGGTGCATGTTGGCCAAGTAGACATCATTGGTGAGCCGCTGAATCAGATCGCCAATGTTGATGACGAATGTGCCGTGGATCGGACTGCCCTCGACCCAGTCGCCATCTCGGTTCATGACCTGAAGACCACCCACGTCGTCCTGCGCCAGGATCGTCAGATTGCCGTAATCCGTGTGGGCCCCAATGCCGATAATTTCTTCTCGAATAAAGCCACTCTGCGGGGGGTAGTGAAGCAGGCGCTGAATGCTGATCGGTTGCCCCATGAGGCTTTCAAAATAGCATTCGGCCAGGTCCAGGCTGAGCGCAATACCCTGCAAGAGTTTTTTCGCGAGCTCCACCATTTTTTGATGGTACCCGTATGTCAGTTCCCGAAACCCGGTCAGGTCTGAGGGCCACTGGTTGGGGCCAAAAAACGGTCCTTCCAACGTGGAGCGTTCAGGACCGATGTCAAAGCACTCCTTGAGGTCTCTCGTCTTGCCCGGATCTGTGTTCTCCCCGAACGGCTCGATATAGCCCCGGAGGGCTACATCCGATTTGCTTACATGCAATTTCATCTTGTGCGACATGGACAAATCAAAGAACCGACGGCTCACGTCGAATACCGAATTCACAAAATCCTGCGGAATCCCGTGGTTCTTCACATACATGAACCCAGTGTTGGACAATGCCCAACGTATCTCCTTGGCCACCCTCCGCTTATTGCTGCCATCGAGAAGCGGCGCAATGTCAATCACCGGGATCTTGTCGAAGCTCTCGCGTTTCGCGCGCAGCTTGTCGTGCACTTTGGTAACGATATCCTTGGGCATGGGTACACTCTTGTTTGGCAGCAGGAGCCGGAGCGACGACTGGTGCAGTTGCTTGTTAGATTGGCTGCGTGAATAACCGTTAGGAAGCGTTTGATACCTTGTCCGGTGCATTCTTTTTGGGTGCCTTGCTCAACAAAGTAGACAGCCCGAACTCCTGGCGGGGTCCACGCAGGGGCTCGCTTGTCGTGTCGCGTTGCATCGGCTGCCAGCTTTTCGTAGCGAGTTCTGCGGCAACGCTGTTATGACCGGTCGTCCGTTGGTGCACTGGCATTCCCAGGCACTTGGAAAACCCAATAGTGTGCGCCCTCCTCCGCAACGTATCTGCCGTTCTTTAGACGCTGTGTCGGCGCAAGTATGCCCTCATGGTCCAGACGGCGCACCTCCTCTTCGAAGCATGTCGTCTCGGCATAGCTCTTGCGAGTGCTTGCGATGACGAAACCGTTCGGGCGCGTGACGCGAGCCAGTTCGCGCAGTGCTTCCGGTCGGACATGCCCGAGCGTCAAGACGCCGCAGCAGACCGTAATATCATAGCTCGCGCTGGAGTAGTGGGAGAGCGGCCCGTTGAGATCGACTCCGCCCCGAACATGCCGGTAGACGCGGGTCTGCCGGGCCTTTTCGGCCATCTCCTCGGACAGATCGAGGCCTTCGATCAACCGAAACCCAAGGCGTTCCAGCTGGACTCCGAGCAGGCCCGTTCCGCAGCCAGCGTCCAGGATTGTAATGACTGCTCGTTCCTTGGCCAAGTAGGCTGTCTGCATAGCGCCCGCCAGTTCGGCCACAACCATCGGCCCGCAGTATCCGTCGCGGCCGACATCCAGATCGTAGGCACTGGCCCATTCGCTATAAAAGTGGGCCAAGCGACCGGCGTCGCCGTCCAGTGCATGGGAATCCTTGATGCGCTCTCGTGCGGCTAGCTCCAGAGCAGAATGCTGATCGAGGGTGTACATGATAGTTCCTCCGTGTATGGGCGTGCAGTTGTCATTGGAGCGAGTGGCCGCGGCTTGACCGCACTGTCGCGGCGCTTTCAGCGAAATACACCCCTACTGCGGCCGCCGGGGCCGGGCGATCTACTCTTCAGTGGGGATGTGTCGACTTGAGCGCAATCCGGCGCATACCGGCCAACGCGCCCTATTTGCCTGCTAACTTGTCGAAGACGTTGAGTGGCAGCGGCACCGTAGATGAAGACAGATCCCTAGTCGCAAGACGCATCGCGATGCGTCCCGTCGGCGGACGCGGGATTGACATCTTGTTTACCTGATAGCCGGCGTCCAAGAGGGCGGCGGCCGGGCCGCACAACGCTTCCGTTACTCCGATTTATTGTGGAAACAAGTGGGGCACACCCCTTGGCCTTCATCCTCAACAGTACACATGGAGCTTCCTTTCACATGTCAATCGGACAACGTATGTCGCATCGACAGAAATATCATCGGCCTCTCGCACCAGCAAGCCGTTCAATGTTAAGAATACATTTTATACTTAGAATATAACTTCACTTATATTTTACTTTCCTTTCGGAATATATTAACAATTAATTCGCCGACAAGGGTGATCCGGATCTTTCGCGTGGAACGATGGGCAAGGCGATCTCGCTAGCAGGCACGTCCGGGGAGGTCATTCAACAGGTTGAGGCGCCTCGCGTCGAACCGTCATGCGGCGGCCTGCGCCTGCCGCGAAGAGGAGGCTTCGACCTCAAATACCGATCAGAGGAGCCTGATCGGTGAAGGTGCGGGTTTCGGACGAGGCCCTATGCCTTCGTAAGCTTGGCCCGATACTCCTCGTCCAAGATGGAAGGCAGGGATACCTTCTTGGTTCGCGCGCCATCGACAGCGATCATTTCACCGCTAACGAAGCTGGATTCGTCGCTCGCCAGCCAAACGACCGCATTTGCTATCTCCTTAGGGGAGCCGATCCTTCCAACCGGGTGAAGTTGTGCCAATTCCCTCTCGACCAGGCTTCGGTCCGGGTGGAGCTCGACATAGGCGCGATTCAAGTCGGTGTCGATCCAACCAGGGCAAACAGTATTGCAGCGAACTCCATCGGGTCCGAGATCAACTGCCAATCCCAACGTAAGACCGTGTACGCCGGCCTTCGTGGCCGCATAGGCAGTATGCCAAGGGTTGACCATATAGCCCTCGACCGACCCGATGTTAACGATCGTGCCCGAGCCGATACGCCTCATTTCCGGGACCACATACTTGCTCATCAGAAACGGACCACGGAGATTGACCGCCATAAGTCGGTCCCAATCCTCGGCAGTTTGTTCGTCGATCGACTTATGAATAACGATACCAGCATTGTTGACCAGTACATCGATCCTGCCAAACTTCTGGAGGACCTCGTCAACGAATTTGCGAATTGAGGCCTCCTTTGTGACATCAAGAGACATAAACGTCAGCCTCTCGACGTTGCCGGAATCGGCGGAGCGATCGTCACGCAAATCGCCGACGACCACTATTGCGTCTTCATCCGCGAGCTTCTCAGCAATTGCACGCCCTATGCCTCGTTTGCCACCAGTCACGATGGCAACTTTGCCTGATAGCCGATTACCCAAGCATTCCTCCTATCCTGCCGTGAGGCCGCCATCTATTGGAATAGCTACCCCTGTGATGTGCTTGGCTTCCTCGCTCGCGAGGAATAGCGTCAAGCTCGCAATCTCCTTCGTAGTCGCCACGCGGCCCTGGGGTATCAAATCAACATTTCTTTGAAGAATCTCGGCGGCGGTAACTCGCTTGCTATGGGCTGACACAAGCATAGGCGTATCCACGGCGCCGGGGCAGACGGCATTGATGGTGATTTGCTCCTTGGCGTGATCAAGGGCCATGGCTTGCGTCAACAAAACGACGGCGCCCTTCGACGCGCAATAGGCAACCAGCCCGGGACAGCCAACCAACCCCACATTCGAGGCTATGTTGACAATGCTGCCGCCGCCGGTCCTTCGCATAGACTTCACTGCGCCGCGGCTGAAGTAGAACACACCGTTGACATTGACGTCGAATGTCTGACGCCAGTCGTCATTAGTGGTATCGACGACGCTTCCCCGCCGGATAATCCCAGCGCTGTTGACCAAAACGTCGACCTTTCCGAACCGCTCTTCCGTGAAATTAGCCACATGGTCGGCGAAGGCCGAGTCGGCCACATCGCCGAGCATCAATTCGGCCTGACAATCGAGTTCTTGAACCGACTCCAAGGCTTTTTGGCCGCGCTCCCGATCGCGGCCGACCAATACGATTGACGCCGCTGTCGCGGCGAAGGCCTCTACGACGGCCTCCCCTATCCCCGACGTTGCGCCAGTAACGATAACCACCTTCTTGGAAGGCGTCATGGTAGTGATCGCCCAATCGGACTGATGAGGTCGAGAGTATTCTCGACCGCCCGCTTACTTATCAAAGCTCGCGTACCGCCGTTTCCCTGGTTTTCACGAGCGACCAATTCATGCGACTGACAAGCTGAAGTCATGGTGGGACTTGGACAACGGTGACCACCTCGTGGTAGCTTTTGTAAATCGTGCGCAGAGACCGGAACATAATCTAGCGTCGGCGAATGTTCCTCATATTCGAGAAGAATTTTCTTTGCATCGGCATGCATCACCATGACTCCGTTCAGAAGTAAAATGTACCTAATGACTAACGCAAGTGTCCACGCTGGGTATGCATTCAATTACCACGCGCACACCTGTCATTGGTGTTAACTTATTACTAACTTTTTGTTAAATACTTGCGACGGCATGAAACGGAAATGGAGTGCCATTTGCATTCCGTTGAGCAGCGGGAAAGCTTCGGCAGGCTGTTGAAGAAGGATTCCGTTGGCTTTGGGGATGGCCTCGTCCCAGTTGTGATAGGCGAATGTGATCTCGATCGAGCCATCGTCGAGCAATTCCGCGGAGCCGCCGCCGGTGACCTCGTCCATCTCGTCGAAGCCGACCCATGTTGACCTGATGTGGTGGACGGCCTCCGCTCCCGGCATCGCAATGTGCCAAAGTGTGCTTGTCGAAAGTCACATGAGGGAGAACCGTCCATGGAGAAGGTTAGTACAATCGGTCTGGATTTCGCCAAGCACGTCTTTCAGGTGCACGGCGTGGATGCGGCGGGCGCGGTGGTTGTGCGCCGGAAGTTGCGTCGCGACGATGTCGTCGCATTCTTTGCGTCTTTGCCGGCATGCCTGATCGGCATTGAAGCCTGCGCAACGAGCCATCACTGGGCCCGCGTTCTCATGGGGCTGGGTCATAAGGTCCGGCTGATGCCAGCCTCCTATGTGAAGCCATATGTCAAACGACAGAAGAATGACGCGACGGACGCGGAGGCGATCTGCGAGGCGGTGACGCGGCCGTCGATGCGCTTCGTTCCGGCGAAGAGCGAGGAACAGCAAAGTGTGCTGATGTTGCATCGAGTTCGTGAGCTTCTGGTCCGACAGCGCACCATGCTGGTGAACGCGCTGCGCGGCCATCTGGCCGAGTTCGGGATTGTGACGCGCCAGGGCATTGCCGGCGTCGGGATGCTGATCGGGCTCGCCGAAGACGAGAATAACGAGCTTATCCCCCGCTTGCCCGGGATGCGCTTGTTCCCTTGGTCGAACAGCTACGGGCGGCGCACGAAAAGGTCCGTGAGCTCGTCATCAGATTCAAGCTTGGCACTGCTCGAATGAACTGAGCCGGCGACTGGAAACGATCCCCGGCATCGGTCCAATCACCGCCAGCGCGATCGTTGCAACCGTGACAGACGCCTCCCTGTTCAAATCCGGCCGGCAACTCGCGGCTTGCCTTGGCCTCGTGCCGCGACAGAACTCGTCCGGAGGAAAGGATAGGCTCGGCCGGATCAGCAAGCAGGGCGATCCCTATATCCGTCGACTGCTTGTCGTTGGCGCACATGCCGTCCTCAGGTTCAGCCGCAAGGGCGAAGCAGCGCCTACCCGCTGGGCTGCCGAGCTTCTGACGAAGAAGCCCTATAATGTCGTCGCCGTTGCTCTTGCGAACAAGGTGGCGCGGATCGTCTGGGGCGCTGAGGGGGATGGGTCGATGACCGCACTGAAATCAACGTCGATAAAGAAGGGGATTGAGTATCGCTCGCGTCCCGAGGTATTCACCACAAGGTGCATGTTGGCCAAGTAGACATCATTGGTGAGCCGCTGAATCAGATCGCCAATGTTGATGACGAATGTGCCGCGGATCGGACTGCCCTCGACCCAGTCGCCATCTCGGTTCATGACCTGAAGACCACCCACGTCGTCCTGCGCCAGGATCATCAGATTGCCGTAATCCGTGTGGGCACCAAGGCCGATGAGGCCCCTGCCGCGCCGAACGCCCGTGCGACGGCTCCCCCTATCCCGACGTCGCGCCCGTAATGAGTACTACCTTCTTGCGATGTGCCATCGTAGGTTCCCAGGCCAAGTGACGTTGGCCTAATCTGATCGGAGGGGTGCTGAGGCCTATGGCGCCTTCCATGCGCTCCAGGTCGGTGTAGCCCCTGAAATTTCATCCCGGCGGCAGGAGGATCCCTTTATCCGCTGCTAAGCCAGCCTCTTTACCCACAGAACAAGTTGGAGCCACCTCTGGGAGGAGATAAAATGAATCGTTGATAACGAAACCGTCGAGCCCTGTGGCTCGGGCATAAGCCAGCAAATCGCTTGCCCGGTTGATGAAGCCGGTGCCATTGAAATTCAGTGACGTATTGCAAAGAACGCCGGCCCCGCTTTTCGCTTTGAAGGAGGTGAGCAACTGAAAGAGGCGAAGGTTTTGCTTCGCAGAAACCGTCTGGGCCCGCGCTGTGCCGTCGACATGTGTGACTGCTTCCAACCGGCTATCGAGAACCCTTTGAAAAAACAGCATGTGGGGTGACGGACGTGCCAAGTCGAAGTGGAGCGCGACGTCGTCCTCCAGGCAAACCGGTGCGATGGGTCGGAAACCCTCCCGGTTCTTGATACGGTTCAGGCGCTCGTGAGTTGCCTTTGAGAAAGGCTCTGCCACAATTGACCGATTCCCGAGCGCACGCGGACCGATTTCGCAATTGCCCTGCACCCAGCCGATGACCTTGCCACTGAGCAACGCTGAGGCTACTCGGTCGTAGTCGAGTGGATGAACCTCGAGCTCGCTTCCATCGAACTCGTCATGGATGAATGGCTGGCCTGAATAGACGTTCCATTTGATCTTCGCACTGCCGGTGAAATGCCGCATGGCATCCACTGCCGTGCCGATCGCTGAGCCTGTATCGTTAGCGCACGGCGGAATAAAAACGTCGGGAAAAAGATTCGATTCGAGCCAACCGCGATTCCACTCGCAGTTCAATCCACACCCACCTGAAATCAGAAGCGGGTGGCCCTTTGTCATGTTCTTCTTCGCAAAATTGTAAAACGCACCGAAGATGCCGTCCGAAACCCGCTTGGCGAGGTTAGTGAACTTCTGGTTGGTGACCCCAATGTTGTAGTAGGGCGAATTCCGCAAATCCTTCTTGGCTATGGGGTACAGGTTGCTTGGAAGCAGGAAATCGAGCAGCGCCTGCTCGTCCTGGTCCGGGGATCTGGTCTGTCCATAGGCGCATAGCGCCATGAGCTTGCCGGCGTCCCCCATACGCGTTGGTCCTTTGGGCAAAATGAATTCCGGGTCGGCAAGCGCGTACAGGAAAGCATATTTGTCACCAGGATTCGCCATCACTCTTCCCAAATGCAGGACCTGAAGGTATTCATCTATTTCATAGAAATCTCCGCACCATCCCTCCCAGATCAACACGTAACAAGGGGTCCCCGCGGGAAATGGGGACATGCCGTAGGCGCCCCAGAGATGGGAACGC
Source organism: Mesorhizobium sp. C089B (assembly GCF_030323125.1). Taxonomy (NCBI): domain Bacteria; kingdom Pseudomonadati; phylum Pseudomonadota; class Alphaproteobacteria; order Hyphomicrobiales; family Phyllobacteriaceae; genus Mesorhizobium; species Mesorhizobium sp. C089B. The sequence goes on along the minus strand of NZ_CP100469.1, from coordinate 5,770,365 downwards.
TCGTGAGTCGAGGAATAGAAATGCACCTTCTTCCCGAAGATGGTCTTCTCTTCGACAATCTCCGACGCCTGGGCTAGCCCGTAATAACCGGCTCCGACTGGAGTGACGCTGGGGAACTTCAACCACCCACTGATAGCAATCACGTCCGGAACAACGTCCAGGCGGGCGGCGGCATCGAGGACCGTCGTCGGAGAGATGGTTGAATATCTGGGAAAGCTATCCTTCTCGGATTCATATGAAAAGACGAGCTCCGCCGCTGAAGCATCGAGCGCTGCTATTGTGCCATCATGACCAGGCTTGAAGGACATTATTTTCACGTTTATTTCTCCCTAAGGGAATTGCGCCGCCATGCTTTCAATATCTCAACGCAACTGGATTTTGGTGATCGATCTGCATGGCCTATTTTCGAATACTTACTCATTTTTACCCACGTAGAAACAACTTGCTGTTACTGGGATTTTTCTCGATACGAGAACAAGTTAATAGCACTGGCCGATTAACTACACTGTTTCGAGACTTCGGAAAATGTCTTTTTATTAAGTATTTGTTAAGTTTTGTTAGCAAAAGACGCGATCTTCCCTGGGCAAACGACGGAGATCTTAGGCGCCAACCCGCTATGGAGCGCGTGAGCCCCCACATGATCCTGACACGTTGGCTGCGGTGCTGCGCGGCCGACGTGAAGAAACGTCTGTCGACCGATCACTTCCAGTCCAAGCTACGGCGGGATTGAAAGTTCGAGCTTCGACGTGCCCCGTCGGCTTAAGGTCTTCATCCATATCATGCGTCGACTTGCGTGACCCTGCCGGTGACGCGAAATTGATCGCCAAGTATCATCGCCGCTCCCGATTTCGACGCCAAGATCGTACCATGTTATGCGCGCGGCATGAGCGTGCGCGAGATCCGCAGCCAATGGAGGAACTCTATGACATCGACGTCTCGCCGGAACTGATCTTAGGCGTCACTGCGCTGTGCTCGAGGAGGTCGCCGAATGGCAGAACAGGCCGTCCTCCCGTCTAACGGCGCCCGTCCGCCCAGAGGGCGAAGCGCCCCGGCCGCTTCGGCAAAGCGCAGGAGCCACGCCGGTCGCGCCAAGCACACGCTGATCGGCAATCTCGCCCGTCCACCGGTCCAGATGCACCTCGAACGACCGCCCAGTTCTCGACCGGCGGCCGGCAATCGCATTGCGCTTGACGTAGCCGATCCCGCGTTCGTCCTTCCCCTTCGTACGCGCCCGGTAGGGCGCCCCAGCCCGCGGCATAAATCCCCAGTTGCGGCCAAAGGCGTGCAGCCGCATGTCGACCCGCACCTCTTGCGCTGTCGCATCGTGATGTTTGACCAGCGCCTTCGGGTTGTCGAAATTTCGCGTCCCGAGCGGTTATGTGCCCCGGCGCGTAAGTTTCTGTGATTAAACGACCTGACTGTCTGTGGCGTATATCTAGCGAGCGAACATCGAGCGCACCCTCCCACTGTCTCTTATTCAGAATGGAGGTTGCCATGTTGGAACGCCTTTTCGTCAAACCACAAACTACCGATCGGCTTATGGATTGCTGGCTTGGCCCGCAGCAGGCTAAGTATTTAAGGCGATCGTGAGCACAGATTCACCGCAAGGGATTTACGGGATCGGTGAGCAACGATTGCAGGCGGTAGTGAGCAGCGATTTCAGGTGATCGAGAGCACCTTTTCGTAGTGCTGGACGCTTCGGCCGACTACCCAACCGGTCTACAGGATGCCTCGTTCAAAACGAGGAGGCGTGCGCCAACCCAGAGATCGTCGATGCGCTGGATCAGATAAAAGTTTTACGTCTAAGGAAGTTGGCGAGTTCGGGACTGCGATCGGGCGAGTGGTCAGGCTTGATATTCCAACGTCGATCTGTCCAACGGGGATTCTCCTCGTTCGGAAGACGAGGTTCCACGGACCGTCTCGTTCCAGCTCACACGACGACCCAAATAGCCCTTGCTCACTACGTCCGTGAGCATTGTCGGCGAGCGGTCTGCAAAGTGCATTCGCTAAGGTCCGGAAGCTCGCTGAGCCTTGATGACGGCAAGCCTTTGAAACCCACGATCTCAGGCACCGGTTCACCGCGACCCGTCTTTGCCTCAGATACGAACAGCGCGCCAACGTTTAGGCGCATGCCTCTCCTTGCCCTTTATCTCGGCCACGCCAGCTACAGCGACACAGCCCTACTACTCACTGGCTCAGCGGATCCTCTCGCCATTGCGGCGGAGCGCGCTTTGGACGCATGCCATCGGATCGGCGCCCATCGTCTCGCGCACCAGTTCGGCCAGCCCTTCCGCGCCCTTTCGGAAGTCTACCGGCTTCGTCGCTATCACGTCCTTGACCTCACCCGTCGGCCCGATCACGCTGTCGCCTTCAGGCGCGAATTGCAGCAGCCACCGTCTTGGCATCGGCACCACGGCCAACCCGCATGGCGATGCCGTCGATCTTACGCTCGATCACGCCGGCGTCAGGTTGCCGCCTATGCCGGCCTGGCGGCGACGCCCTGGAAGAGTGGGGCGATCGATCACGAGCAGGGGGTGTCGAAATCTGGCAATCCGACGCTGCGACGACGCTGGTATGTCCAGATGGCTGGCTATGGGTGCGCCATCAACCGCAATCACCGCTCACCTTATGGTTCAGCGGCTGAAGAAGACAATGATCGTGGCGCTGGCCCGCAAGCTGCTCGTGGCGCTGTGGAAATACATTAACGCCGGCGTTGTTCATCGAGGGAGCGATCGTGACGGTTGCCTGATGCGCTACACCCAGCGAATTCTGCCATCTTCCAGGACCTGATCAGTTCTGGCGGATCCGAGGTGGACGAACCGGCACGTAGCGTGGCTTCAATCGCCGTTGTCTCAGAATGGTCTCGTCTTCCTGAGCCCCTGTCCGCCGCAAGCGGGATGTTGGTGCCGCTGTTTCGAACAGCGGCCGTGGATAAGTTGGATCTGGCTCGGGAAACGAACCGCGTCATGCAATCGGACTCAGACCATGGATACCCTAAAACCAGCGGACCCAAAAAGCGGAGCCCTAAAAGCCTTGACACTCCTCATATAAGCTACGTGGACCTCGAGGCTCGGGTGCGGCGCGATCATCCGTTGCGCCGTATTCGGGCGATTATGAACGAGGCGTTTTCGGCTTAGAGCGGGAGTTTGCGACGCTGTACTCGCCGCTCCGGCGGCCGTCGATCCCGGCTGAGAAATTGCTTCGGGCGATGCTGTTGCAGGCGTTCTATTCGATCCGCTCGGAACGGCTTTTGATGGAGCGGCTGGAATACGACCTTCTGTTCCGCTGGTTCGTCCGGATTTGCGTCGACGACGCGGCCTGGGATCATTCGGTTTTCTCCAGGAACCGTGGCTGGCTGCTGGAGGGCGACATCGCTGCAAAGTTCCTGGCGGCGGTGCTGGCGCAACCAAGGTGAAGAAGCTTCTGTCGACGGATCACTTCTCGGTCGACGGCACGCTGATCGAGGCCTGGCGATGAAGAGCGTCAGCCGAAGGACGGCCCAAGCGGTGGTCATGGCGAGCCGCCGGCAGATGGCGGTGGACGCAATGCGGAAGCGGACTTCCACGGCGAGAGGCGATCGAACGAAACGCTCGCCTCGACCACCGACCCCGAGGCCAGGCTCTACCGCAAGGGGCGGGGCAAGGAGGCGAAGCTGTGCTTCATGGGGCATGGGCTAATGGAGAACCGCCATGGCCTTCTGGTCGACACCTGCCTGACGTTGGCCGACGGGCATGCCGAGCGGGTGGCGGCCTGCACATGATCGAACCGCGTGCCGACCGTCCGCAAACAATCACACTCGGTGCCGACAAGGCCTATGACGCTTAGAGGCCGTTTTGAAAATCGGCTTGCTGGGGTTTCGTCTGAGGCTGGGTTATGATTCAAGCTGTGGATGTGGACAAAGCAGAGCCGCGGCCGGATGGCCCAGATCGCCAAGAAGACCAAGCGCTACCCGTCTGATTTGACGGATGAGGAGTGGGAGCAGTTCGCGCCGCTGATGCCCAAGCCTGGGCGGCGTGGCCGTCCGCGCGAGGTTGATTTTCGCGAGGTGATCAATGCGGTGCGCTACCTGGTCCGTTCGGGTTGCGGCTGGCGGATGCTGCCGATCCACTTTGGACCCTGGCAGACGGTCTATGGCTGGTTTCGAGAGCTGGCGCGGCGATTTTTGTTCCAGACCATCCACGACGTGGCGCTGATGCTGGATCGTGAGCGGGCCGGGCGCGAGGCGAGCCCGTCGGCGGCGGTGATTGATAGCCAGTCGGTCAAGGCTCCGCAAGCAAGAACAAGGGGTTACGACGCCGGCAAGAAGATCGTCGGACGCAAGCGCCATATCGCAGTCGATACGGATGGGCGGCTGTTGATGGTCAACTTGACGCCGGCCGATATCTCCGACAGCGCCGGCGCTCAGGCGATCTTGGATGGTATCCGCCAGCGCTGGCCCTGGGTGAAGCATCTGTTCGCCGACGGCGCCTATGATCGGCTAATGCTCATGGACAAGGCCGCCTATCTGGACTCGTGGTCGAGGTCATCCGCCGATCCGATGACCAGAAGGGCTTCGAAGTCTTGCCCCGACGCTGGGTCGTCGAGCGGACCTTCGGCTGGATGACGAGATGGCGCCGCCTCGTGCGCGACTACGAGCAGCGCATCGACGTCTCTCACGCAATGATCCTCGTCGCAATGGGCGCAAACCTCATCCGCCGAAACGCTCATCCTTGAATTTCAAAACGGACTCTGAGGACTTTATCAATGAGTTGCGCTCAATGAAGGTGACGCCGCATGTAGCGCAGAACACGAATGGCCGTAGTTCATCGATTGACGGGCGCACCACCCGGCATAGCGGCTATACGGTCAGCCAGCGCATCCGCAAACGCATTGAAGAGGCGTTCGGATGGATCAAGACGATCGCCGGACAGGCGAAGACGAAGTTGCGTGGCCGCGACCGCGTCGGATGGGCTTTCACCTTCAACGCCGCCGCCTACAATCTCGTGCGGTTGCCGAAGCTGCTGGTGGTGCCGACATGATCGCACCTGCCGGCTGTCAACTGATTGGCCGCTGGCGGGTCATCGAAGCTGAGCTGTGGGATCGCGGCTATCTCGACCTCGGCGGACCCGCCACGATCACCATTGGGGCCGACAACCACGCTGAGATCGCCTTTGGCCCCCTGCAAGCCGGCCTCGATCTCGGGTACGGCCCTCAATGGTCTTCTTCACCTGGGCCGGCTTCGATGAGATGGACGAAGTCACCGGTGACGGCCCCGCGGAATTGCTCGACGACGGCTCGATCGACATCACCTTCGCGTATCGCAACGGCGACGAGGCTATCCTCAAGGGCAAAACGTGATCCTTCTTCAACAGATGGGTGATTGGGGTGGGCCCGAGCTGAAATGAGGGCGGCTGCTCCTGTCGGGATGTGAGAACGTGGGCGATGTAGATCGCCACAAACATCAGGAAGGAGCAGCCATGAAGTATTTTGCCGGACTGGATGTGTCTTTGGAAGAGACCGCCATCTGCGTCGTCGATGAGAGCGGCCGCATTGTGAAGGGAGGGCGGGCGGCGAGTGAACCACAGGCGCTTCTTCATGCCCTTCGGAAAGTCGATCTGCCGCTGGAACGCATCGGACTGGAAGTCAAGCCTGCTCGCTATTATGATGGTATCCGCGCCGAAGGATGGCCGGCCATCTGCATTGAAACCCGACAGGCCAAAGCAGCGATGAAGACGATGCCGAACAAGACGGATCGGAATGACGCACGCGCCCTAGTACTACAGTTGCAGATGCCGATGCCGTTTGTAGTGACAGATGGTGGCCGCAGCCTGATGTCGTCGTCGCCATAACGACCAGGCGATGATGAAGGGCTTTTGTGTCGGTGGGAAGATGAGGATCCGGGCGAGGAGATAGCGGATCTCGGGGACGCTCGGGACGAGCGCAGCCATCCGGATCAGGCGGCGATTGGCTCCTTTGGACTCGTTTCGTTCGGTTTGCTCCATGCGCTGTGGCGAAGATCAGCCAATAGCTTCGAGAGGAATGCCAGGGCGGCCATGCACAGGCCCATGTGGCGATGCCATCCATGCCAGGACCGAGCCTCGCAATGATCAAGTCCGAGATCATCCTTGGCGCGCTCAAAGCACTCCTCGATCGCCCACCGCAGGCCGGCCACTGCCGCCAATTCGGCCAAGGAGGAACCGGGCGGGGCGAAGACCAGGTAGTAGGCTTTTTCTCCGGAGGTCGATCGCTTGCGGCGGACGAGAAGCCAATGCTCGAAGCCGCCTTTTGACGTCCAAGGGCGGCGGATGCGTGCCCAGTCGTAGAGCCGAGGCCCTTTGCGCCTTCACCTGCCGCATGACAGGCCCAGTCGTCGGGCTCGAACTCGCTGGCCAGTTCCTCGGGCGAGGTTTGCTCAAACAGACGATCCCCTCCACGGCGCATGAAGTGAGAGCCTCGAACCGCCAAGACATAGGGCTGCTCGCGAGCTTCCAGCATCCGGCGAAGGCTGCTGTCCGCCCCGTAGACAGCGTCGCCCAGAACGTAAGCGCATGGGACGCCGCCATCGAGCGCCGCCTCGACCATGGCGCGCGCCATCTTTGGCTTGGTTGCAAACTCGACCGTCTCCGGGATCGACGCCCTGGCACATCGCGCCCGATCCTTTGTCCATCTCTCCGGCAGATAAAGGCGACGATCAACCAGCGCTTGGCCGTAGCGGCTCGCGTAAGCCAAGAACACGCCGATCTGGCTGTTCTCGATCCGCCCCGCCGTTCCCGAGTACTGACGCGCGACACCGGCGGGACGATCGCCCTTCTTCACAAATCCCGTCTCGTCGACGATCAGGACGCCATCCTCATCGCCCAACGCCTCCACCACATAATCGCGAACCTCGTCTCGGAGCCGATCAGCGTCCCAGTGGCTGCGCCCCAACAGCGACTGCATCCGATACGGCCGCTCCGCTCCGGACTGCTCGGCCATTCAGCCAGCCTGTCTTGCGCTCAATGCCGGAAAGAAGGCCATCAAGGAAATCTGCGCCCGTCTCCCGCAACTCACGACGAGGAAGCATCCGCCCAACCCGTGCCTTCAGCGCCGTGAGCTCCTGCTCCCAAGCCAACAACGACCCTGACCACGAAGCAACAGACATGGTTCCCTCCATAACCCGTCGAGTGAATCAGAAAATCAAATAATCCGCAACTGTAGTACTAGCGCAGATCATGCGCACCGGCCGGTACCGACAGGTGCATGTGTAAAGCCAGCAGTGTCGGCTCTGGCGTTCCCTCCTCATCGCTCGACGCACGTCCTCAACGAAATGCGGACGATCGAGAACGTGGTCAGGTCGATTCTTCGGGAGGCCGGCCTCAAGCTTGGCAGGCCAAGCCGTGCAGCCTTCGCCGATCGCGTGCGCGAGCTCATTGGTGCTGACAATATCGTCATGGCGCTGGTCGAGCCGCTCCTGGCGATCGTAGCCACGATGTTGCGCGAGTTCGGGCGACTGACAAAGCAGGTTCTCGACATCGCCCGCAAGGAGCAAGTCTGTCGGCGGCTGATGAGCGCGCCCGGCGTCGGGCCGATCACCCCTTCCGTGCCACGATCGATCAGCCGGACCGCTTTCGCCGGTCAAGGGAAGTGGGCGCGCATCTGGGCTTGAGCCCGGCACGTTATCAATCCGGTAAAACGGACATTCAGGGCAAGGTCAGCCGATGCGGCGACGAACTCTCCCGCACGGCCCTCTATGAGCGGCGCATTCGCTGCTTGTGCTCAGCAAGAAATGGTCAAGCCTCAGGGCATGGGGCATGAATGTCGCCAAACCGCGCGGTATGGCGATAGCCCGGGTCGCGGTTGCCCGCAAGCTCGCCGTCATCCTGCATCGCATGTGGAGCGATGCGACCGCGTTCCGCTTTGGCAAGGAAGCCGCTGCCCCGCGTCGGCATGAAATAGGACAACAGATAACGAAGAGGAACATACACACAGTGATTTACCGAGAGGGTGATCCGGATCGTTCCCGTGGGGACGATGGGCAAGGCGATCTCGTTGGCAGGCTAGATCCTGGATAGATTCTCCCAAGGTCGCTCAATAGATTGAGACGCCTCGCTCTCCTGACCCCATCATGCGGCGGCCCGGCGCCGACGCGAAGAGAAGCGAGTGACCCACGGGGCAATATCGTCCGGAAAAGACAGGAAAAGCTTGACCTCACCGACCCCCTGCTAGTCAGTGCGCATCCATAAACGCTGTTTTTGCGAGTGTTCTGAGCCAGTTTGGCGACCCAATTCATGCTGTTCTTGCGGCGCGTTATGGCGCGAGACGTTGAGATCGCGACCGAGATTGTTTGCAACGGTCATGCGGGCATAAGGTATCGGCCGCGCTTGCCGGCATGCCCATTGAGGGCGACCCGATGAGTGGGGGGTCAGTTGGGTGTGAGGCGGGCGAAGAGGGCGAGGTTGTAAGCGACCACCGAGGACCAGACGTAAGCCTTGAAGCGGGTGAGCCCACGCCAGGTGCAGCAGGCCAGACCGTAGGCGCGTTTCAGGCAGGAGATGTCGGCCTCGATGCCGGCGCGGAAGTTCCTCAGCTTGCGGTAGACCCAGCGGCTCTTGACCATGTCTTCTATTTTGAGGCCCGCCTTCTTGTGGAAGGCCATGTCGCGCACGCCCCAGGCCTTGGCCTCGCTCAGATTGGCACGGCTGGCAAAGCCGCCATCGGCGGCCGCCTGCCGCGGCGCTTGGGCATAAAAAGCGATGTGGCGCTCCAGCATTGGCAGCAGACGCTCGCTGTCGGCCGGGTTGCCGGCCTCGATGACGAGATCCAGGATCAGGCCGCTTCTGCCGGTGGTCAGATTGAGCTTGTGGCCGTAATCGACATCGCGACGGCCCTTGACGATGATGTCGGCATGCGGCTCGAAGAGGCTACCAGCTTCTCGCCGGCGGGCACCGCCTCGCCGCCCAGGACCCGCCGCTCGGACTGGGCGATGATCTGCTCGATCAGCGGCCGGTAGTGGCAGACGGTGGCCTGCCAGAGTTCGCCGGCCGGGCCCGTCGCCAGGGGCAACTGCGCCGCCGCCTGGTCCAGGTAGGCCAGGGTTTTGTGGGTGATCCTGAGCAGCTCGCGATAGGACTTGACCCGTTGGAGACGGCTGCGGGCATACTCGATCGTACGGGCCCGCTTCTTCGCCGCGCGGCAGTGATCATGCCATGGGGTGGCGCTGCCCAAGGCATCGGCCGCGTAGAGCAGCCGCACCATCACCCGCACGGCGTCCCATAACAGGCTGTTGTCGCTTGGCGTGTGGATGAATGCTGCGGTGACGGTGCTGTCGACACGTACGACCTTGCCGTTTTCCAACCTGTCCCGCCGGGCGCTCGTCAACAGCCTCCGATTGATCTCTTCCCAGGTTTGCGCCCGGATCGCGCAGATCGTCTTGTGCAACACTGATTTCTTCGGGCTCCATCCCCACGGCAGCCGGGCAAAGGCTCGGAACGAGGCGGAGTCTTCGAGATGGAAGGCCAGCTCCTGATAGCTCAACTGGCGATGCTGCTTGAGTAGCGCGCAGCGAAGCACGGCCTCCGTCGGCAGGCCCGCGCGACCGGTTTCCCTGACCCCACGCCGGCGCAGGTCCCGCGTCACCAGCCCGAGCAGATCGCGATGTTCGTCCAGCCACTGCGATATGGCTTTCAGCTCACGGCCGATCTCGTGTTCGGCGAAAAGATCGAATACACTGGATTGGACGGTGCGTTCTTGGCGCATTGTCGGCTCCGGCGGTTGCGGGTTCCCTTTAGAATCAGTGGTATGATCTAAAGTGTACCTGAAACCGCCGGGCCTTTCCTGCGGAAATTTTGGTGATTCCTCCAGTAATTTCAGCAGCTTACCGTTTATGGACGGGCACTAGTCTAGACTAAGACTAGGCCTCCAGGCCACCCCTGATCGACGTCGCCTGCAACGACACGATTGCCGTGGGCGACGAACTGTCTGGAGATCGCCTGGCCGATGCGTCCGGCTGCGCCCATGATTACTGCAGTCTTCTATTCTAAGTCGCTCGTAGTTTCAGCCGTTCTTCGAGGGAGATACGAGCACATTCCCTGAACGGCGCCCGAAGACCAGCGGAGGCAGGCCCGCAAAAATCACTCCGTTGTTGAGTTCGCATACATGTTCCAGAAGCCTGGCCGCCGCTCGATCGTCTCAATGGGGTGTCAGACCGGAATACTTGGAAGTCCCTCTGCTGCCAACATGGCATGGCAAGAAATTCTCAGCCTGGAAGGCGGTCCAAGAGCGCTCGAAATAAAATCATCTGAGAGGCCATTTTTTGCATGCCGGACGAGCTTGACTTGAACGGACGGCCTGTCGAAAGTTAGGTTGAAGATTAGAATTTCCTTCGCCAGACTGAACCGGCAAATTAAAAGCACGAACCCGCCGTATCGGACCGTGGCTGCGGTTTCTGCTCAGAACAGAGTTCCCGACTAGATATAATGGGTTAGACTGTTTTAACGCTGATGCAGACACCTCCCTCTCCCCATTTTCATACCGTGGACTTGACACGTTATTTCAACAGCACGCGGGCGCTTCTGGCCGGAAGAATGGGAACAAAGGCCGCTGCCAGCGCGTGGAGAGATACGCCGAGATGTCTGCAATCGTTTCGAGGTATACCATTCTTGTTTTGCATGTCGGCTGGGCCGAATGTGCTGGAGCTCCAGCCTGGAGATGCTGCCACTAGCATCGAGCTTGTACCGACCAGGGCTACGTACCTGGTTTTTGTTCAGACCGCTGCCGACCTTCCAGCGGCCCTACCATCCGGCTTCGGGGACAATTCGCCGGAGGACAATCCGAGCGCCAAGTTTATCGAAAGCAATGAACTCGGTAGTTTAGTTTCTACGTACGCGATTCGATATGCTGACGGCAGTGAAATCGACGTCCCGATATTTCGGCGCTTTGCGATCCAGCAGTCGCATATCTGTTGGGGCGCGAGCCCGTTCGCGGCCACACCAGCATTAGGCCCGCACGTTCACGCAACGCATAGCGAGGATTTCGCTCTCGGAAGAGCTCCGCGGGCTGACTTTGGAACTGCGGAGTTTCGCACGGAATCAGGACGCGCCTATAGCTATGGAGAAAATCTTTGGCTTTATGCTCTTCCTAATCCTAGTCCCGACAAACAGGTCATAGGCGTCCGGCTTCGAGCCGAAAAAGAAGCTTCATTCATCTATGCCGTTAGCACGACGGAGGTTTTCGAACATCCGCTGCGTCTTCAGACCCGGCGAAAGCTGCGAATGCGCTTGCCGACTGGTGTTAATCTCAACGCTTTAGGAGAACTTGACACTGATGATCGGGGTCGTCAGATCGGCATTGATCTCGGGACGGTGATCTCGGCTCGATCCGTCCTAGAATACTCCAACTCCGATTGGCTGAGCGATCTTCCTGACGTACAGCCGGTGAAATCAAACTCGGAGATCATCGTAGAATACTCAGCTCACCCGGATGCTCGCATATATCTGTGCTCCAACGATGGTAGCTTGTTCATGCGGGAGCTCCGTTCGCTCGAAAGTCCTCATAATGCGTCCAATCATCCGCTCGAGGCTATAGCCATTGAGCCAGCCGCAAAGCCCGTGAAGTTTTCCATAATTGAGGCGGGTACAGGTCGCCGCGTCGCAGCCCGGCTGCATGTGCATGGTCCACACGGCGAGTACCTTGCGCCAAGAGGGCACCGCCGGAAAGTAAGTGTTGGTCTGTTTGAGGACCTCTTCGCGGAATTTGCCAATAACCTGAATCAATATGCCTATGTTGACGGGGCTTGCGTCATCGATCTTCCGCTCGGTTCGGTTTTCGTTGAAATAACGCGAGGCGTTGAAGTACGCCCAATCCGAAAGCTGGTCGAGATCGATGCTGGTACCGAGAGTATCATCTTCGAGCTCGAAAAAGTGCTGCGCTGGCGTGAGCAGGGTTGGGTCAGTGCGGACACCCATGTTCATTTCCTTAGCCCGCAGACTGCTTTGCTGGAGGGCCGGGCCGAAGGTGTGAACGTTGTAAATCTGCTCGCCAGTCAGTGGGGTGAAACATTTAGTAACGTGGGTGACTTCGATGGCCGCACAACTGTAGGTGCGAAGAACTTCGGTGGCGACGGAGAGTTCCTAGTTCGAGTTGGCACCGAGAACCGCATGCAGGTCCTGGGGCACATATCGCTACTTGGATATCAGGGCGACATCATCGATCCGCTATGTACGGGCGGTCCGGAAGAGGCTGCTATTGGCGATCCTCTAGAAACTACCATGGCTGCCTGGGCAGAACGTTGTCGTCAACAAGGCGGGCTCGTCATAATGCCACATGCCCCAAACCCGCAGGCGGAGCGGGCAGCAGACATTGTCCTTGGGCTCGTGGATGCGATCGAAGCTATGAGCTTCAACCCGAGGAGATGGCAGATTGGCGCATTTGCGCTTGCTGATTGGTATCGGTACCTCAACGTTGGCTATCAACTCCCATTGGTAGCTGGTTCGGACAAAATGGACGCAGCCTCTCTGCTTGGCGGATTACGAACATACGTTCATTTAGGTGCCCGCGAGTTCACGTATGAGAATTGGATGGATGCTGTGCGGGGCGGCGATACTTTCATCACCGTCGGGCCGCTCGTCAAAATGGCTGTGGAAGGTCGGCGCCCCGGCGACAAGATCCAACTACCTCCGGGAGGCGGGAGGGTCACTATCAACTGGCAAATCGAATCGGTGAGTGTTCCTACAAAGCGCCTAGAAGTGATTCGCAACGGGATGGTCATAGACGAATTCCGCTATAATAGCTTATCGTGTGAGGGACAAACCTCAGTCCAGGTTTCGGAATCGTGTTGGGTGGCAATCCGACTCCGGGGTAGCGTCGCAGGGCGAGACGCAGACATATCGGCCCATACAAGCTCAATTTTCGTTGAGATAGGAGGGAAACCTATCTTTGCAACGGCGGACGCCGTAGCGATCTTGGCTCAGATCGAAGGCTCAATTGCTTATATTGACACATTGGCTCCAAAGGCTGATGAAACTAGGCATGCACGCCTGAGGGCCACGCTGGAACTCGCCCACCATCGGCTACACCATAAAATTCACCACCTGGGCGTCAGGCATGAACATACCCCGATTCATTCGTTGCACAAGAAGCGTGAGCATTGAACCAGCCACCTTCGACACTGACCTACTCTAGAGCACCCATCCTGTGATCGATGAATCGATTGTGATGTGACGGCTGCGTCTTGTGCTTGGTCGGGATAGGGGGACGCCTCACGGCGCCGCCCCTCCCACACCACCGGGCATACGGGTCCGTACCACGGCGGTTCGATCGGATTAAGCTGGTTGAGACGTAACCGCTGTCTCAGGCCACGGCCTTGAGCGGCATAGGGCTGTAGACCCAAGGCAGCAGATCATCGATCTGGCTTTGTGGATGGCCGGCGACGATCCGGGCGATCACGTCAGCGAGGTAGGTGTGAGGCTCGACGCCGTTGAGCTTGCATGTCTCGATCAGCGAAGCGATGGTTGCCCAGTGCTCGGCGCCGCCGTCGGAGCCGGCGAAGAGTGCGTTCTTGCGGTTCAAGGCCATCGCAGGGTCATTCTGCCCATGTCGGGCAGATGGTGGAGTTTCATTACCGCTGGCATCCATATTACGGCGGGAAGACCGAGCGACTCGAAGTGGTTTTTGCGTAAGGCCTGTTGGACCGCCGGGTGTCCTGACATGCGCCAGAATCCCGTCGGCGAACCGGCGGCAACCGCGGCTCCGAACTTTTGAACGCCACAACGGCGCAGTTCCTGAAGCGGTTGTGCCCGTTTCCCATTGCCGCCAAAGATACAAACGTAGTCTTCGGCGGATCCACGCTTCCAAGTTCGTAAGCAGCCGTGGGGTCTGGCAGAAGCCGAAGTAACCGCGCCAACCGATGAGGTATGGCTTCAGCTCCGTGATCCCTGATCAGCTGCGGCAGACTGATCCCCCCAGCGTCAACGACGCAATGGCACCGTCTCCCGCGTCGCAGATGGTCCTGCATCGCGACGACAGGCGACCGCCCAAGAGCGATCGGGCGAGCTAGCTCGCTCGCTCCGGCGCCTCGGACATATTGTCGAGCCCTAAATCCCCATTAGATGTTTGATCCCAGGCTTTGATGGCGCATACTTTTCGTCCGAATCAAAGGATGCGCTATGGGCCAGGTTCTTCATGGGAGCGCCACGACGACAGAGGCGATCCGTCGAGCGATACAGCATAGTCAAGAGAGCCTGAGGGCGCTGGCGAAGCGCTACGGCATCAATCAGAAGACGGTTAGGAAGTGGAGGAACCGGACGTCGGCCGCCGATCTTCCGACTGGCCCCAGAGATCCGAAGTCGACAGTGCTATCGACTGAGGAAGAGGCGGTCATCGTCGCCTTTCGGCGTTATACGCTGCTGCCACTGGACGATTGCCTCTATGCTCTCCAACCGACGATCCCGCATCTGTCGCGGTCATCCTTGCATCGCTGCCTGCAGCGTCACGGGATAGGCAGGTTGCCGGATGTCGAGGGCGACAAGCCGGCAAGGAAGAAGTTCAAGGCCTATCCAATCGGCTACTTCCATATCGACGTCGCCGAGGTCCGAACCGAGCAGGGCAAGCTGCATATGTTCGTGGCCATAGATCGGACCTCGAAGTTCGCTTTCGTCGAGCTGCACGAGAAGGCAACGACAGCGGTCTCCGCCGATTTCCTGCGCCATCTTCTTGATGCTGTCCCTTACAAGATCCACACAGTGCTTACCGACAACGGCATTCAGTTCACGACCCCAGGTGCCGGCGGCTCGGCCGTTCCGCTGATCAAGGAAGCCATGGCGGCGGGAGAAATCATATGGGCGCACGCCTTCGAACATACTTGCGCCAAGGCCGATATCGACCACCGAACGACAAAGCCAAGGCACCCATGGACCAACGGCCAGGTCGAACGCATGAACCGCACGATCAAGGATGCGACCGTCAAACGCTTCTACTACGAGAGCCATGACCAACTGCGCCAGCATCTCGCCGATTTCGTCTTAGCCTATAATTTCGGCCGTCGACTGAAGACCCTCAAGGGCCTCACGCCCTTTGAATACATCTGCAAAATCTGGACAAAAGAGCCCGAACGATTCAGGCTCGATCCAACCCATCAAACCTTGGGACTAAACATCTAGCCCCGCCCGCCATCCCGCGGTTCAGTTCAATCAGGCTTCAATGTAGTCGCGACCCGTGCGTGCCCGCCCAATCGCGCCCGCGACTACACAGAACCCTCCAGATTCAATACCCGTCTCGATGGAGGTGCACGATGGGAAGAGCATTGAGCGGGGCTCTTCGGTCGCGAGTCGTGAAGACGTCGGACGAGAGCATGTCGGCGCGTCAAGGGGCGGCGCGGTTCGGGGTGGGAGGTGTCCAGCGATCCGCTGGATTGCGCGGGCGAAGATCGGCGAACTGATGCCACGCCCGCAGGGCCGCCGCGGCGCCTCCAGCCTCGATGCGCATGAAGCCTTATCGTAGGGCTGATCGAGGAGCGCAAGGACATCACGCCGCGCATGACGTAGAAGATCGCATCCACGACCTCGCGCAATGGCCATTTTCGCGGTCGCCCGTCGGGCAGGCCGTGGGCATGAGTGGCGCGATCAAACTCCACTCTACGTCCGTCATGTCTGTTTGGTGACGAAGGCTTTCGCGGTTATCTGGCGGCGAGTAGCAGGCGTCCACATCAGGTCTCTCCAATCAGGCTTCGACAACCGGTTGGAATCACGACAGCCAGCTGCTCAAACCCCTTCCGCGGGGTCCAATATTGGAGCACATGCTTGTGGGGGATGTAGATCCATACAAGTCCACTAACACATTGAATTAGAATAGTTGGGCAACAGCCCGTCCTCTGACTTGGCAGGATACGGAAAACGTGACACGAAATCTGAAGCGCTCTTCCAACACCACGATCGCTCGTGATCGACGACCGAATCAGGTCCAAGCGCCGTCTGTTCAAAAAGGAACTTCCGAACGCTCTGGCCCGCAGAGCCAACGCTCCAAACTTTCGAGACGGGTGGGGTGATAGGGGTCTCGACCGAGCCAGATGACGGCGGCTGCTCCTGTCGAATGCTGAAAACGTGGTCGATGTGAGTCGCAACAAACATTTGGAAGGAGCAGCCATGAAGTACTTTGCGGGACTGGACGTGTCGTTGGAAGAGACCTCTATTTGTATTGTCGACGAGACTGGCCGGATCGTGAAGGAGGCGAGAGCGTTGAGCGATCCGCAGGCATTGTGTGACGCGCTGAAGGGAACCGGCTTGCAGCTTGAGCGGATCGGCCTGGAAGCCTGCTCGCTGAGCTTCATGAGGGACTACGCCGAAGGCTTGTCGGCGACCTGCATTGAGACGCGGCAGACCAAAGCGGCGATGAAGACGATGCCAACAAAACCGACCGCAATGACGCCCGCGCGGGCGCAGATCATGCGCACTGGCTTGTATCGGCAGATGCATGTCAAGAGCAGGCAGTGCCGGCTGTGGCGTTCGCTGCTAGTTGCCCGCCGCACGGTGCTGAACGAGATGCGTTCGATCGAGAACGTACTGTGGGCGATCCTGCGCGAATCCGGCGTCAAGCTGGGCCTGCCGTCGCGCAGCGCGTTTGCCGGCCGCGTGCGTGAGTTGACGGGCGCTGACGCCGAGATGATGGCGATGCGATGGTCGAGCCGCTGCTTGCAATCCTCGGTGTGATGTTGAGAGAGTTCGTTCGCCTGACGAAGCAGGTTCTCGACATCGTCCGCCATGAAGAAGTCTGCCGGCGGCTGAAGAGCGCGCCCGGCGCCGGACCGATCACCGCGCTCGCCTTCCGCGCCACGATCGATCAGTCTGAGCGGTTCGGCTTGTCGCGGGCGGTGGGCGCATCTGGGACTGACGCCGGCGCGCTACCAGTCCGGCGAGACCGACATCCAGGGGAAGGTCAGCCGATGTGGCGACGAACTTGCACGCACCGCGCTTTATGAGGCGGCCCACACACTGCTGGTGCGATCGAAGAAGTGGTCGGGCCTCAGAGCATAGGGCGTGAACATCGCCAGGCGGCGCGGCATGGCACGAGCCCGGGTTGCGGGCGCCCGCAAAATGGCGATCATTTTCCATCGCATGTGGGCCGACGCGACCGAGTTCCGCTTCGGAAAGGAGCCTGTTCACCTGGCCGCGTGACCTCCTGAGACAGATTTAGCTAGGAGCAAGCAACACGATGAAAGCCTTCGCCCGAAAGGGCGATGCCCGGATTGCTCCCTAGGGACGATGGGCGATCTCCTAGAGAGTCCCGAACCTGCCGGCCCAAGCGCGGCAAGGTCGTGAAACAGATTTGACGCTTCGCTCTCCCTGACCCCATAATGCGGCGGCCCAAGCGCTGACCGCGAAGAGAAGCGAGCGACCCAAGGAACGGTCCAGAAAAAAGTGCGGGAGCACCTTGACCGCAACGACCCCAATCAGAGAGGCTCTTGGGAAAATCACCAACGACCTGTTTCTTCAACATTTCTTCTCGCCGACGGACGAAAGAGCTGCCGTAATTTGCCGAAGAGAAACTGTCCCAACGAAATGACCAGCCTCATCGGTGACGACGGCCGTGTCGTAGGACGTATTCGACAACTCTCTGGCGGCGAGTTCGAGTGTGGTACCACTTTTTAGCTTGGGCAGCGATGCACTTTCGGATGGCAGCGGTTTATCCATAACGGCATCGACTCTTATGAAACGTCCACGGTTGACGTCTTTCACAAACCGCTCGATATAATCGTCGGCGGGACGCAAGAGGATGTCCTGGCTGTCACCCTGCTGGATAATCGACCCGTCCCGCAGGATGACGATCCGGTCGCCAAGCCTTAAGGCTTCGTCGAGATCATGCGTGATGAACACGATTGTTTTTCTCAATTCCGACTGCAGGCCGAGAAGCATGGTCTGCATGTCAGTTCTGATCAGCGGATCGAGAGCCGAGTAGGCCTCATCCATCAGAAGGATCGAAGCATCGTTGCTGAGGGCGCGCGCAAGCCCCACCCGCTGTTGCATGCCGCCAGACAACTCGTCCGGATAGCGGGTCTCAAAACCGGCAAGCCCCACGCGGTCAATCCACCGCATGCCGATCTCACGACTCTTTGCTTTGTCGATTCCTCGAACCTCCAGTCCAAAAGTCACATTGTCGACAACGGTCCTGTGCGGCAAAAGTCCGAATCTTTGGAACACCATGGCCGTCTGATTGCGACGAAACTCTCGCAACTCTCGTTCAGACATGTCGAGTATGTCACGTCCGCCGATAATGATAGAACCGGACGTGGGCTCGATGAGTCGATTTATGTGCCGGATCAGCGTCGACTTGCCGGAGCCAGACAATCCCATGATGACCTGAATTTTCCCGGCCGGAATGGAGATATTAATACCGTTGAGCCCAAGAATGTGGCCATGCACCTTCGAAAGCTCGGATTTTGAAAGCCCATCCCTAACCTCCTTGACGAGGAGCTTCGGGTAATTTCCAAATATCTTGTAAAGATCGCGTATTTCGATCGACGCGGCGCTTCTACTCATGTGTAGCGCCCCGATGCTTCTGAAGGCGTCGCCCATAGGCCTGAGTGATACGGTCGAAAATTATTGCAATCCCCACGATGGCAAACCCGTTGAAGATGCCTTGCGTAAAATATTGGTTCGCAATTGCCTGGAGAACGTTCAAACCGAGCCCCTGCACGCCGATCATCGACGCGATGACAACCATTCCCAATGCCATCATAATAGTCTGGTTGATGCCGGCCATGATCGTCGGCATAGCGAGTGGCATTTGAACTTTCCAAAGCTTCTGCCATCGCGAGCAGCCATAAGCATCAGCCGCCTCCAAAACCTCCTTGTCGACAAGCCGAATACCGAGGTCAGTAAGCCGGATGACCGGTGGGATAGCGTAGGTCACCACCGCGATGAAGCCAGGCACGCGGCCAATGCCAAGCAGCATCACGACTGGAATGAGATAGACGAATGGCGGCATCGTTTGCATGACATCGAGTACCGTCTGGATGATCCGCCCGAAATGCTTAAAGCGGTTCATGAGGATGCCCGACGGCATGCCGATGGCGATGGAGAAAACTGTAGACGTGAATACAAGCGAGATCGTCCTCATCGCATCGGACCACAGGCCAATGAGACCAATGGTGATAAGCGTTCCGACCACGGCAGACACCATAGTCCATTTTCTTGCGGCAACCCACGCCACCCCTGCTACTGCAAGGATCACGAGAGGCCAGGGTGCGTTCGACATGCAATTTTCGCAGAAGATCAGAACAAGCTGAAGCGGGTGAAAGAAGTTTTCAATAGCCTCGCCGTAAGCGCGCGTTAGCGCCCGGAGCGAACCGTCGATGAACCGCTTGGCCGCCAGCAGTACGTCGGGATCTAATTGAGGAAACTTAAAGAGCCAATCCATTTAGCGATCCCTGCTGGGCGGGTTTGGGACTGGCCCCGCGCATGCCATCAAGCAAAAGGCGCGGCCGACACTGTATCATGAAAGGACAGTATTCTCCCCTGCCAGAGAGGCAACATCGACTGGATATCTTACTCGCAGTGGCCACAAGTAGTGGAGGCTTCGAAACGGGTTCGAAGCCTCCAAGTGGCGTCTGCACAGCAGTTATAGCGCGGCCTTGATTTTCTCTGCCACCTCAGCCGGGACCCACTTCGTCCAGACCACAGGCAGGTTCTTGAGAAACCATTTGGCGCCGTCCTCGCCATTCGCCTGGTTCTCTGTCATCCACAGCATCACCTTGCCGACCTCGGCTTGGCTCCAACTGCGTTTGCTCAGGTATTCCACGATTGGGCCGACGTCGCGCTTCATGAACTCGCTGCTCACCAGCGTCACCATGTCATTCGGCTTCCAATAATTCGGCTTCGGATCGGGGCAATCCTGAACCGTGGTGCACCGGACCCATTCGGCATCGTCGTGCGCGCCTTCAAGGCGCACCATCGGGTATTTCACCAGCAGGGACGTCGGAGCCCAGTACGCGGCTATAAAGCCTTTCTTGCGCTCGTAGGCCCTGGTAATGGCGCCATCGAGCGCCGCTGCCGAACCACTGGGGACCAGCACGAAACCTTTCTTGTCGCCTTCCAGCGCTTTAAACAGCTGCGCTGTGACGACGGTGTCCCCCAGCCCTGCGGCCCTTGTATGATGCCACCCTTAGACGGATCTTCCGGTGCAGGAAACAGTTCAGGGTGTTTTAACGCATCTTCGACGGTCTTGATCTCGGGGTGCGCATCGGCCAAATAGCGCGGAATATACCACCCTGAAACCGCTCCGTCGCTGACGGCTTTCCCGATTGCCTTAATCCGGCCCTCAGCAGCACCCTTAGTGTAGACGTCGCCCAAAAGACTCGGTGTCGACTCGGAAGAGATGTCGGGTTGTCCCTTCTCGACCATAGCAGTGATCGTCGGCACGGTGTCGCCTGCGACCGTCGTTGCGTTGCAGCCATAGCCGTTCTTGAGGATGAACTGATCGACATTGGCCAAAGCCTCAGCTGATTGCCAATTGAAGACCGACAGACTAATGTCGCCGCAAGCGGCGTGCGCTGCCCCCCGCTAAGCAGCGCTCCCGCGACAACGGCGATGAACCAAAAATTTCTCATAGGACATCTGCTCCTTGATTTGAACTTGTTCACGACTTGGACAACTAGGGTCAAACTCGCGCTCTTTGGCGGATAAGGGCCGGGGCTTAAACGCCATCCACAGCAATGCATTCTTTGCGCCAAGAGCTTGCCCGCGAACTACCCGTCGAAATCAGGGCGTTGAGCGTGGTTGCCTTTGGGAGGCCGCGAAAGAACGTTCAGCCGCATCCAGTGGACGGCTTAGCGCCTTATCCAATTCCGTCCCGCTCCTTTCTTGCAGCGTACAATGGGCACGCCGAGTATTGATCGCGGTCCGCTAGAATCGCCGACCCGGGCATCCGCTTACTGTCAGCTGATGATACTACCCTGAGGAGAAGTATGGTGGGCCCGGCGCGGTTCTCCTATCGAAAAAGATTCACTTCCGAGTTTACAAAAAAACCATGATGCTACTGCTTTCCCTGGATTAAGGGTTCGAATCAGTGACACCTACACCAAGCGCCGGCCCAGCTATGAAATGGCTGCGAAGGCGAGAATCTTTCAGGAGCAGTTGACCTGCCGCGGAACTTGCATTCAGTGGCGATGCGTGCGCACCTATTGTAGTATTTGCGCCAATCCTGCAACTATTCAACGGCGTCGGAGAGTCGGGAACCAGTGGGCCTTCAGGCACTCTGCCCTGAAGCGCACCAACCACCGATCCCTGATCCGGCTCCAGAGCGACTTCTCGCTCTCGCTTGACTCACCGTCTGCGCCTAATGGGGAAAATGGCACCTGAAGCTGTGCTCCATATTTTCGAGGCTTTCTAATTGCTCGGGGAACACGCGGCAACAAATTTCCTGCGCATAACGACAGCGCGTGTGAAACTCGCAACCGGAAGGCCGCTTAAACAGGCTCGGCACCTCTCCCTTGAGCAAAACGCGGTTCAGCACCGCGTCGGGATCAGGCTTTAGATTCGCCGAAAGCAGCGCCTCAGTGTAGGGATGGCGTGGTTGAAGAAAAATCTGCTGGGTCGAACCAATCTCGACGAAGCGGCCGAGATACATGATCGCCATGCGATCGGTCATGTGGCGCACGACATTGAGATTGTGCGAGATGATCAGGATCGCCATGCCAAGTTCGTCCTGAAGCCGCGCGAGAAGATTGAGCACCTCGCCCTGCACCGAGACATCAAGGCCTGCTGTCGGCTCATCGGCGATGATCAAATCGGGTTTGAGCGCAAGGGCTCGTGCGATACTCACACGCCTAGCCTGACCTCCGGAAAGCTGGTAGGGGTAGCGGCGAGCAAAATCCGCGGGCAAGCCGACCATCCGAAGCAGGCGCTCGGCTTCGCCTTCGGCATTGCGATCCCTTAGTCCATGGATCCGAAACGGCTCCGTCAGGAGCGATCGCACCGTCAGCCTCGGCGAGAGCGATCCGACTGGATCCTGGAACATCATCGCCATCCGTCGCAAATAGGGCTTGCGTTCGGCGCCCCTGAGCTCCACAATTTCCTGTCCATCGAAGCTGATGCTGCCGCCCACAGCCCGCTGCAAGCCAATTATCGTGCGCGCGATGGTGGATTTGCCTGAGCCGCTTTCACCGACAAGTGCGAGTGTCTCGCCCTTGCGGATTTCAAAAGACACCCCGCATACCGCGTCGATGAAAGGGGCTTTCGTCCCGGTTGCGAGCGCCTTCAGCGGACCCATGGTGCGGAAGCGGACCCGAAGGTCCTCAACACGAAGCAGCGCGCTCATGCCGAAACCAACCGCTCTTCGTCGAGGAGATGGCATCGGGCGACTTGGTCGAGGCCGATGCGGTACTCGACCGGGTTCTCTTGCAGACAGCGATTGAAAGCCTGGGGACACCGGGTGCGGAAGATGCATCCCTTGCTGTTGCCGAGGAGACTGGGCACCTCGCCGGGTATGGTCGGCAAAGTGCGTGTGCTTTTTTTGATACGCCCCGGATCGCATTCAAGCAGCGCGCGCGTGTAGGGATGAGCAGGATTGTGGAAGATGTCCCGAACGGCGCCCTGCTCCACCACTTCGCCCGCATACATGACGGCGACCCGGTCGCACAACTCAGCCACCGCACCGAGGTGGTGGGAGACGAAGAGAATCGAGCAACCAATTTCTTTTTGCAGATCCTTGAGCAAATGAATGATTTGCACTTCCAGCGTCGCATCGAGGGCAGTGGTTGGCTCGTCGGCGACGAGGAGCGCGGGTTTCACAAGCAGCGCCATGGCAATGCAAACACGCTGACGCATGCCGCCGGAGAAGTGATGCGGATAAGCGCCGATACGGATTTGGGGATCAGGAATTCCGACCCGGTGAAGCATTTCGAGGGCACGAGTGCGCTTTTCACTCCGGCTTACTTGTTCGTGGTGCTGGATATCAATCATCTGGTTCCCGATGGTCCGCACCGGATTGAGTGCGGTCATCGGATCCTGAAAGATCATGGAGAGGCGATCGCCAAGCACTTCTCGACGGGCCTGAGTGGGCATCTTGAGCAGGTCTTTACCTTCGAACAGAATGCTGCCCGATGTCACATCTGCATTTTCTGGAAGCAGGCCCATCACAGTATACGCGAGCGTCGACTTCCCGGATCCGCTTTCGCCGACTACGCCAATCACTTGTGCGGCCGGGACGTCGAGAGAAACGTCCCGCAGGGCATGCATGCGCCCACGCGGTGTGCCGAAATCGAGATTTAGGGCACGGATCTCAAGAAGCCGTCGGGCGGACGTATGCTGAATCAGATCGTCGCGTCTCATAAGTCTTTCCGCAATTTGGGATCGAACATGTCGCGCAGCGCTTCGCCCAGGAATGTGAAGCCAAGTGTTGCAAGGATGATCGGGATGCCGCTAGCGATCACTAGCCAAGGGGTTTGGTTGATGTAGTTATAACCGTCGTTGAGGATAGCTCCCCAGTCTGGTGTGGGTGGTCGCACGCCCATGCCGAGAAAGCTCAGACCCGCCTCTACGGCGATGACGGCCGGCACGTCCATGCTCACCAGGATAAGAAGGGGGCCGATCACATTGGGCAGAACATGGACGCAAAGGATGCGCGTCGTGCCTGCGCCCATGCTGCGCTCCGCAGCTATGTACTCACTGTTCAGCAGCGCCTGGGCCTGGGTGCGCACGACGCGCGCATAGATCGGCACCGACGTTACTGCGATGACAAAAATGATACTCGCCAGACTCGGGCCCAGAAGAGCGATAATTGCCAGCGCAAAGATGATACCGGGAAAGGAGCGGATGGTATCGAAGATCAGCAAGAGCAAATTGTCTAGCCAACGCGGCCCGAAGCCTGCGATGAGGCCAAGCACAACGCCGACCACCAGCGCACCGCCGAGGGAGACGAAAGCGACGAGGAGCGGGATACGACCGCCCATGATGACGCGCGAGAATGTATCGCGGCCCAGTTGGTCCGTACCCAGCAGAAAATCCAGTGAAGGTGCAGCGAGACGCGGCCCTACCATGATCCGGATAGGATCATGCGTGATTATCAGGGGAGCGAAGATCGCAATCGCTGCTATAAGTATAACAAGCACTGCTCCGAGCATGCCCAAACGGTTTTTGCGAAATTGCCCCCAAAACGTGCGAAAGGCGCCGATAGCCCTGGCATCGTTGACTCCCGGACGGATGGATCCAACGCTCACCATGTCAGAGCGTTTCCCGAATTCGCGGATCGAGGAGTGCGTTGACCACATCCGAGAGCGTCGTAGCGACGACGATAAGCAACGTGGTGACGAGAACGACGCCCATCACAATCGGATAGTTGCGCGTATTGACCGCATTCACGATCAAGGCTCCGATGCCAGGTCTTGCAAAGACCACTTCGATAAAAACGGCGGACGAAAGCAGCCAAGCTATGCCTACGCCGAGTATGGTGACGGTCGGCAGAATCGCGAGCGGCAGCGCGTAGCGCGCAACGATGTGCCATTCCGAAATCCCGAAGGAGCGGGCCATGCGCACATGGTTTTCACCCAGGACCTCAAGCATGGATGCGCGTACTAGCCGGGAAATGTAGCCCACCCAACCGATCCCTATGGCAAAAGCTGGGAGGATGAGATGGATAAGTCCATCCCAGAATCCATCGCCGGCCCCGATTGCCGGCAACCAGCGCAGAGTAACGGCAAAAATCATCAGCGAGTAGACCGCCACGACAAAAGAAGGAATAGCGATCGTGGCCACCGTCACGACGCCGGCCACCTGATCGACCAAGGAGTTGCGCCGCATCGCAGAGTAGCAGCCTAGCGGCCCGGCTATGACGACTGCCCAGAAGATCGAGACCAAAATCAATTCGATCGTATATGGCAATTGCTCGAAGACAATGTCAGCAACAGGCCTTTGGCTGAAGGCGTCGAAACCGAGATCGCCACGGAGCAGCCTGCCAAAAAAAGTGGCGACCCGCACGGCAAGAGGTTTGTCGAGCCCCATCTGCTGATAGAGCTGCGCCTTCATCTCTGGAGTCGCGCGGGGGCCGAGTAAAGCTACGGCCGGGTCGCCCGGAACGGCATTGATCATCAGGAACAGAAGTGTCACTGCGGTCACAACGATTGCAACTGCGAGGACAATGCGTTTCAGCAGGTAGAGCCACACGATTTCAGGCCGATCACATGGTTTGGGGTTAAACCGGCTGAAAATCCACGTAGAGGGGCGTCCCGTCCGGTCGGGTTGCAGCTTCCATTTGTGTCGTGCGGTACACCGTCGGAGTCGCGCCGTTGGTCAAGAACCGGTAGGCGCCCGACTCTTCCATCAGGTCCTGCATCTCATAATAGAGCTTCGCGCGGGCGTCCGGGTCATCGAGGGTGACTGCCTTTGCAACCAGCTCGTCGAACCGCGCGCTGCGGAAGCGCTCCCAATTCCAGACGCCCACTTGATCTTGGACAAACCAAGTTACATCGAAATGCGGATCTGGCAGACCGTAGAAGCCGCTTAGAATCAGCTGCAAGTCCTTCCAGCGCTCGCCCTCCGACTCCATCCCGAGCGTCCAGAATGTGCTGGTGTCCCGGGCATTGATCTCGACCGAGATGCCTATCTGGGATAATTGTGCTTGCACCGTCTGGGCTACAGTGGAAGTAACACTATCGTTTGTGCAATCGAGGGTCAGGGCTAGATCTCTTACGCTAGCCTTTTCCAGAAATTCCTTCGCCTTCCCGAGATCGCCTTCTGGCGGCACGAGCGCATTTGCACGATGCCCCACAATACCTGGAGCGATTGTGCCTGTCGCCACGTTGACTTGGCCCGCGTATGCAGCATCCAAGATCTGCGGCACGTTGATCGCCCACTGGATCGCCTTCCGAACGTTGATATCCTTCAGGTTCGGATGGTCCATATTCATGCCAATCCAGTCATACCGGAGCGAGGGCCTTTCCTCAACCTTGGTGTTGGCTGGCGGGCTGCTCTTGAATGCCGCAAGCGAATCCAAACTGATGTTAGCGAAATCAACATCGCCTGCCAGATAGGCGCGTTCGCGGGCCTTATTGTCAGAGACCGGCACGATCCGGATTTCGTCAAAGCCAGGCTTTGGCCCAGTCCAGTCCGGATTGCGCGTTAAGAGTATAAGTTGGCTGGGTTTCCAATCGGCGAGCACGTAGGGACCAGAGAACGCTGGCGGCTTCGTGCCGAAATCGCCACCGTCCTTGGTTGCCTTCATTACCGCGACCTCGCAAACGATTTGGCCCGCATCAGGAAATGGGACGAGCCAGGCAGGCACATACGGCGTCCTAAATACGATCACACCAGTATAATCGTCGTCGAGCTCGACGCGATCAAACGAACCCCAATTGGGCTTGGTAGGCGCATTGAGTTTTTGAATGCGCTCAAAAGAGAATTTGACGTCTTTTGCAGTTAGCTCACCATAGCCCCCGGTGAACTTAATACCTTTCTTCAACCGGAAGCGGATATGCGTCGGGTCCACCTGCTCCATCTTTTCTGCGGCATCCAGTTCCCAATCCCATTTAGTACCCGGCTTGTAACGCGTGAGGCGCGAATAAATGCAGTTCATCACGTCCACTTCCATGGCGCTCGAGATGAAAGCGGGATCAAGCTTGGTGAGGTCGCTACTGGAACACACCTTGAGCGCTTTTCCCTCGGCTGCCCAGATGGTCTGCGACAATGGCAAGCCGGCAGTGACAAAGCCCCCGCCAAGTGCGGCTGCCGCCTTGAGCACGCTCCGGCGGCTCACGCCACGTATAATATCTGTCATCAGATTCCCCTTCAGTTGAGAAACGTGCTTCCACAGAGCCGCCTCCTAATTGTTAGTTGACTATAGACAGGAGTCTGCGGGCCGGGCAGTTGCAAAAAACTCAACTGGCTCGTTACCTAGCCTAGTACTACAGTCGCGGCTGCGACCGTCGTTTCGAAGAAGCCGCCGAGATTGGCGCTTGTGTCAGCAGGCAGCGTGACGCCGCGTCGGTGACCGCTTGCGGCACCTGGGTGCCGGCGGGGTGGTCGAGATAGATGCGGCGGCGATCCTTGTCGGTCAAGGCAAGTGCGGGAAATTTCCGCGCACGGCCTCGATCTGAAATGTCATACTTCCTCCTCAATCAATTCGATTGGCGCGGATCACCCTTGCTCAAGGACAAGGGTGCCGAAGCGTTGGTGGATAGCGTCGACCGCTTCTGCATTTCCTCGGTCCAAACGACGTCGACCGAGGATAGGCGATTTCGAGTTGGGCAATCGTCGTCGCCCCAATGATGTTCGAGGTCTCGAACGGCCGGCTTTGCGACTCAGGTCCGGCTCGATGTCATGGTGCTGCGAACCGAACATGGAAGCGGTCCGGCCGAAACCGGAGACCACTTCGTCGGCAATCAGAATCGCGTCATACTCCTGAGAACGACCTGCACCGTCTCCCAGTAGATTCAAGCGTTAAGCGCAATTCCACCCGTCCCGAGCACCGGCTCGGATGAAGGCGCCGACATCCTTGGATAATAATCAGAGCAGGTGGCGCGGAACGGTTTCCGACCACTCCCTGGCGAACACTTCGACTCCTTCGGGACCTTCGGTAGCGCGCACCTTCCCGTACAGAAAGAAGTTCTGAACGTCGCAATGCATATTGTGTTCGGTGCTGATGTCTATCTGCCACTCGTCACGTTTTACCTTGAAATGCCACTGGCTTTCGAACCGAGCCGTCGCCGGATCGCTCGGGTGGATGCTGCAATACATCCGAACATGGCTACCTACGATCATCCCGTGATTTGGATTCACGTCTTCGCCGAAATCATCAAACGTCTTGAGTACTATCGTGCCGTCTTCAAGTGCGCGTCGTTTCGAGCTACTACTCACCGGACGCACTTTGGCCGCGTCCAGCGTGGGATACGCCACTGGCGAACCGGGGTTAAATGGAGGAGTGTCTTCTATAACTGTTCTAACCGGCAGGTGAAGTGAGCTATTATCCAAGTGTAGTGTTATAACGGCATTCTCGGGCGCCGGCCAGACAATCGGCCAGTAAGACGTCGACAGGGCCACGCGTAGCACATGTCCGATTTTCAGCCGATGGGCGCACTGGTTCAGCTCTATCTCGGCCTCATAGACTTGTCCCGGCACCAATGCTTGTGGGCTCTCGTGGCTGGCAAAATGGTTCAGATTTAGAGCACGGTAGGTAATCCGCTGTGAAACGCCCTCGGGCGAGACGTCACACAGGCGAGCTACAATCTGAGCCACTGGCCTGTCTACCGAAAATGCAAATTTTATTTTGGGACGACCAAGCAATTCCATCGCCTCAGTCAACGGAGAGCTGTCAAAGCAGGTTGACAGAGCGTCATCAACTGTCTGATCCCCTGGCAGTTCATTGTTGATGCGCATGCCCGGGCAAAGATACCCTCCTGCCTGGCCTATGTGCGCCGGGCTTGAGATCGTTGCAGTTTCCTCACTCGCATTGTCCTGCAAACCGCCCGAGCTCAAGAAAAGCACACGCTCACTGACGTTGGGAGAGGGCCACCGCCGCTCTGCGATCCATCGCCCCTTGGGCAGCTTATACTCCTTTGTAGGATTGAAATGCTCTTGCATGTACACACGGTAAGGGGGCAAATCCTCTGCCCCGTTCGGCTCCCGTTTCAGCCAGCGGCCGAACCAGCGAATCGCTTCGGAATGGAAATCCGCGGGATCGATCCGCGAAAGATGGGGATAGCTATGTTCCCAAGGACCGATAAGTGCTTTGCACGGCACTTTCACGTTCGCTGCTAGCGCTGGCGGTGCATTGACATAAGGGTCCGCCCAGCCAGTAATTGCCAGTACCGGCGCCAATATGCGGGACCAGTCCTCGCACACCGACCCATGCTTCCAATAGTCATCCCGCGTAGGATGACGCAGCCAGTCAACAGCGGAGAAGGGCGCGTTTTCCAGCCTCGCGATCCATTCGTCACGCCAATTTGCACGTATTTCAGGATCGGCCGGCCTTGTGAGACAAGTCAACAACTGGTTTGACCAATTGACATTGTCGCTGAGCAGGCAGCCTCCCATGAAATGACAATCATCGGAGTATCGATCTACGCTCGACGCCATGCTGATGACTGCCTTCAACGCGGGTGGACGGCGATAGGCCATCTGCAGACCGTTGAAGCCGCCCCAGGAAATGCCGATCATTCCGATGTTGCCATCGCACCATGCCTGTGCTGCGATCCAGGTCAGAATGGCCTCGCCATCGTTCAACTCCTGCTCGGAGTATTCGTCGTCGAACCGCCCTTCACTTTCCCCCGTTCCTGCGATGTCGACTCGCACGCAAGCGTAACCGGCCTTAGCAAAAAAACCGTGCGTCCCCTCATCGCGGCTCTCAGTGCCGCCGCGCTTGAGGTAAGGTAGGTACTCAAAAATCGCAGGAGCCGGTTCCCCAGACGCCGGAAGCCAAATCCTGGCCGCTAATCTGCGACCATCCGGCATGTGAATCCATTCGTTTTCGATTACTTTTGCCAACATGTGCGCTCCACGCAATTCACTCCTGCATCAGGCCCCGGCAAGAAGTAACATGGCTTTTAAGTTGAACCTCGCGCAAAAATGTAATCTGGCGATTGACGTAGTTCATCGTGCAGTAACAATCCCAGCAGTGTCGCTGCCCTTGCTTATGGCGTGCTGTGCGGTTCTGCTATCCCGATCCAACGCATTGCTGGGCGTAGTCAAGTCGTGACGCCGATCAATTCTGGAAGAAGTTCATGCGCGAATGCCAGCGTTCCGCAGCACGAAGTACTGCACGCCGGACCGACGATCGAGCAGGGTCATGTGTGGGCGTTGAATGCGTCCGCGCGATATGCCCCAGAGCCGGCAAGATCCCTGGGCAGCCTGAAGATCAGGAAGCGCTTCAGCTACTGCGACACGACGGGCGTTGCCGAGTGGCTCACCGTTAGCTTATCCAGGGAGCCTCGGGCAATTCGACCCGCTCAGTTGCGCGGCCAAGTCGCGGCATCTCGAAGGTATTGCGGTTGTGCGAGGAGATCGACGGGAAGGTGAGGTTTTCCCCACGCGGCTGGCACGGGTCAGCTGCTCACGGCTACCGCGTGGCATCAAAGCTGCTATTTCGAATGCGCTTTGCGGTTATTTTCTCCCACGCGTTCGCCGATGTCGGAAGACAGGCCCACGATGCTGGCTTCATGGCCTCCGCTCATTCCTAACGTAGGAAAGCCACCTTCAATGGCGGCGGTCGGGGTCAAACCGGCAAAAGGCTCGTCGCCTGCGTCGACGACGCGGCTATTCGAGAGAGCCCCGTCTGGCGGGGCCAATTCGATCGAATCCGCTGGCGAGGCGTAAACGAGGTATATTGCGTTCTCGGCAACGCTGGAGACAGTGCCCCGATGAGAGGCTCGGAGCGCCGCAGTGTTCGCTATCTGTCGCTGACCACTGGAAGCAAAAACTATCGGCTGCGATGCTCCAGACGCTCCCTGGTACACGCCAGGCTATCGGGTTCAACGGCGCTTCACACAAGTTCACAAAATTTCGCAAATTCGGACCATCAAAAGCGGTACTTTCGTCGCGGATCTGAGGCTCGGCGCGGCATGGAAGAGAACGCTCTGCCGATTAGCAGCCACTAACCGAGATCACGCAACGAGGTCGACGAGATGACAAAAAGGGCGCTCATCCTGGTTGAAGGAGGATCTAACATGAAGCCGTACATACAAGCGGCTCGACCACTTGCCCTGCAGCCTATCGTCTTATCCGCTGATCCAGCCCAGTATGATTATCTCGCTGCGGACAATTTTGAGATAATCCGTGTCGACACGGGCGATTTCGATGCTCTCATCCGTGAATGTTCTCGGTTACGCGAGACCTATGGGATTGCTGGCATAACGAGCGCAGGGGAGGATTTTTATGCGACAGCTGCCAAACTCTCTCAGCATTTCAAGCGACCGGGGCCGAACCCTGCATCTATTGAGCGATGCTGCGATAAATTCGCTCAACGCGACCTGCTCGCGCAGGCTGGCATTCCAATACCTCATTATCGCCTAGGCGCCAGTGCGGCAGACATAGAAAACTGTGCTGTCCAGATCGGCTTCCCAGTGATCCTTAAGCCGGCCGTGGGCAGCGGCAGCACGGGGGTTCGACTGTGCCGCAATCTCGACGAGTTGGCTGAACACGCCGCTTATCTGTTGGATGAGACGCACACATTGCATTCGCCGCCTCGAATACTGATCGAAGAATTTGTGACGGGGCCACATTATACCGCCGATTTAATGGGAAAAAACTTCATTGCAATTGCCGCCCTTACTTTCGACCGTCCACCGCATTTCGTTTACCTGGAGTGCGCGTATCCGGCCGTGCTGACAGATGAAGAGCATGAGCGTGTTGCTGATATCTCGTTGCGTTCTTTGGAAGCACTCGGCCTTGGGTGGGGACCAACGAACGTTGAACTCCGGTGGACGACGCGTGGCCCGGTCGTCATCGAAGTCAATCCTCGCCTTGCGGGTTGTTCCGCTCCTAAACTGGTTCGGTTGGCTTACGGTATTGATCTCGTGACCGAGCACATCAAACTCGCAATCGGTGAGGAATGGAACTTGCGCAAAATAGTTCGGAAACCGCGGCCATGCGGTTCCTGGTTGCCGATCGCGATGGCACCCTCAATTGGGTCGACGGAGAGTGCCGAGCGGCTGACGTACCTGGCGTCGCCGAAGTCGACTTGTCCATTCAACCCAAAACAGCGATCGTCAGGAAAGGCGATTATCGGGACATAATTGGCCATGTCATTGCCGCTTCACCTACCCGTGCTGGGACGGAGGCGATACTTCAACGCGCCGTGGGGCTAATTAATTGGTCTATCATACCGTTTTCGGCGCCCGGCTAGTCGAATATCTCAAAGTAAGGAGTGCATCGGCCCCAAGATCTGAAAAGAAGCTTTTGTGTCAATGACCGTGGAATCCGGACCCCGCATTTTCGGGTAAAAGGGACCCCGGTTTGGGGTGATGAAGGGCACGCCGGTGAGCGCCCGATGAGGCGAAGCTGGTCGGGGTTGCACAGCCTGATCGGGCGCGGCTAAGCGCGGTCATAGTGGGCCGCTCACCGACGATATCGTCCTGAACTGGGTGCAAGGCCAGGCCAAACGGGCCAGTCCTTTCTCATGGGCCGGCGCCTCGAGGCCCTTCGCCCGTTCGCGAGGTATCTTGACCGGCTCGATCCCGGCACCGAGTTTCCACAAACCGCGACCTTTGGTCGTTTACATCGCCGCCTCGCACCGCACATCTATTCGGAGCAGGAGATCTGCGACCTTGTGACCGCCGCTTCGCGCCTCGCCCCTGAGGGCGGGTTGCGGCCGGCAACCTACGCGACGATCTTTGGCTGATCGCCGCTACGGGTCTGCGCCGCTCAGAAGCACTTCACCTGCGCTGCAGCGATGTCAATCTCGATGGAGCGTTCCTTACGGTTCGGAACACGAAGTTCCGCAAATCCAGGCATGTGCCCATACACGCCACCGTCGTAGCCAAGCTACGGCGCTATCTGGCGGTTCGGGCGCGTCATCGTGCACTCACCGAGGACTCACCCCTGTTCCTGTCTCCGGCGGGCGGATTCATCGCGAAGCGGAGATCAATAAGGTTTTCCAGAAGCTTCGCACCAACCTTGGTTGGACCGCGCGGGGCGGCCATGGCAAGGCGCGTATTCACGAACTGCGCCACACGCCCGCGTGTCTGAAGCCATCGGCCTGCGCGTCGGCGAGGTCGCCGTCGATGGCTCGGCGGTCGCGCACCTGCATGGAAAGGGGCGCAAAGACCGCAGCATGCCGCTCTGGCGTACGACCGCCAACCTGATCCGCAACTGGAAGCGCCGGTTGGACTACGCCGGCGAGGAGAACTTCCTGTTTCCCAACCGAGGCGCAGGATGCATGGCGCGTTCGAACGTTACGCAGCGCCTCGAACTGGCGGTCTGGGCCGCAGTGGAATGTTACCCGCAACTCGCGCGTCGCGAATCAGAACTCGGTCCCTGTCCGGTTCCACCGCCGAGCCGACGAGTGCGCACTCTGCCGGAGACGATGGTAGAGCTGGGATGACTTGTGGCACACGATAGACTGCACAAGTTCGGCGATGAGCACCTCGCCACTTGCCTTCGTGCGGGGCGCGAGGGGCCTAGGTTATTCCTTCTCACCAAGGTTGGAAAATGGTGTAATCGACCACTTGATTAAGTCGACGGCCCGCTGAAGTATCGCCTCAGTCCGAGCAAGGTTGGGTGAACTGGCGATGACATGTCCGATCAAGTCTTCCCAATCGCCTTTCCTGACGATCGCCGTATTGGGTTCAAGATACAACTTGACCTTGGCGACGCCAGGTATAGCAGCCGCCTGACTGTCGCCATCTATCCAATCGAGCGTGCCATCGCGTTCAGGAATTAGGAAACGCGCGGCCGCAGTTTCTGAATAGCTTCTGCGCAAACTCCATTCGTCACCGATCACAAGCTTGATATGCTCGGTTATGAGATCAACACCGTAAGCTAGCTGAACCAGTTCAATACCGGGCGAACCCGCAAGACGTGGATTGACTTCGATGACGACCGGGCCACGCTTCGTCCACCGGAATTCAACATTGGATGGCCCCCAGCCAAGCTTGAGAGCTCGCAAACAGCTCAGCGAAACATCTGCGATACGATCGCGCTGTTCATCAGTCAGCACGGCCGGAAAGGAGCACTCACGATAGACGAAATGCGGTGCGCCGCCGAAGACAAGGGCGGCAATCCCGATGATCTCATCTCCCATTATGTCAGCCCAATAATGGGGGCCTTCTGCAAATTCTTCGACCATTATCCTTGGCGACGACGGCCATACGTGCTTGCCGCCCAGCAGATACTTGGCATGTTCGGCCAACTCATCGAGACTGCGGCACAACCTGACGCCCGTGCTGCCGCCACTGTCTACGGCCGGCTTTAGAATCACGGGCAGGCCGATTTCCGCAGCAGACCTTTCTACGTCGGTCGCATCCGTTGCCAATTGATAAGCAGGCATTGGAATGCCGGCATGAGCTAGGAGCTTGCGTTGGGTGAACTTGTCGCAGCATCGTTCAATCGATGTAGGATTCGGTCCCGGTAAATCGAAATGCCGGCAGAGCTTGCCGACCGTGGCATAGATCGATTCCTGGGCGCTGGTAATGCCAGCAATGTCGTAGGTCGTATGCAGTCGGGCACATTCGCGAATCAGTGCATCGAGATTGGCTGTATCGACACGGATTGCTTCACTGCCTTCCGCCGCGAGATACTTGTGGTGAGCTGGATCAGCCGAAAGGGTAATTGGATGAAGACCAAGACGTTGGGCCGCTTGGACGAACAGCGGTCCATTGCTCCTTGTGCCTTCAAGTAGGACGAGCGCTCTTCTTTTCATTGGCTGTCGACTCCTGGATAGGCTGCTGTACGGCGGTGCCGGCGTAGATCGACAGCTTTCTTCGTTGTGCCGGCTTAGACATTTGTCGTGAAAGTACCACTTTCATTGATTTCGTTCGCAAAGATACTGTGAGGTTATTTGAAGCCTGTGTTGCAAGCGTCATGATTGCGGAGGCGCCACGACACGCATCGCTAAAGGCCGGCACCATCCGCTGATCGCCGACCCAGCCTTGGCCGCCAAGGCCACGGCGCTCTTTCGAGTGAGCGACCTTGTAAGGTCTTGACGCCCGTAGGGGAAATGCACGCCCCCGGAATAATGCGATGCGCCGCTTGGTCCAACGGCTTGTTCGGTCACGATGATTTCGGAGAAGCCACCGGCCTTCGCCGCAGCGGAGGCGGACGTCATTCCCAGGATGCCACCGCCGATCATCAAAAGTCTACGAGTCATATCCCGCTGCCCATTTCTTCGGTTACGAGGTCGGGCCAGCTCTCGATCGAGATATGGCTGATGAAGCCAGGATGCTCGGCGTTCGCGCAGGGCGCGCGCCCAAGAAGGCTATCGAGGATGCGCGCGCGCCAGGCCAGCAGGCTTAGGTTCGGATCGGCCAGGCCGCGCTGCCCGAGGCTCGCATTTTGTACGAAGATGCGTCTGTCACACGGTCCGTCCCAGCTCACCGAAAAATCCTCGCGAATAGCTAATTCACTGTCGATCTGCTCCAAGCGGCCCATGATCGGTTCCAGCAAGCTTGGGACCGCGTTCTCGTAACCGGTGGCCAGGATGACGATGTCAGCCGTGACTTCTTCGACCTCGTCCATGCCATGCTGCAGGGTCAGCCTGTGACCCGGTCCGGCGTTGATGCAGTGCGAGACGGTGCAGCCCGGCCGCAGTGTGATGTCGCATCGGTTTGGCTCGAAAAATGCATGGCGGTACAGCGCCTGATAGATCGCCCGCAACGTGCTTTCCGAAATGCCGTCCGAAGCAAGCACGAAACGCCGCAGGAGCAGCTTACGCTGCGACTCGCTCATCGCCGCGAAGTGATCCGAAAAGCAGGGCATGAACAACTCGTTTGTGAACGGGCTGTTGTCCAGAGGCAGATAGTTTTCGCGCTGCGAGACCCAAGTGATCGAGGCAGGCCGCCGTTCGTTCGGCAGGCCGACCAGGTGCAACATCACCTCGGCTCCCGACTGGCCTCCGCCGACCACGCAGACATGCTTTCTCCGCACCTCAGGGTGGATGTGCAGTAAAACCGATGAGTGGAACAGGTTGCGTCCAGTCCAGCCCTGAAACTGAGGCGGAATTTGCGCCTGCTTGCCAATGCCGACCACGACGTCTCTGGCGCCGAGAACCGCCTTATCCGTCCGCACCCGAAACTCGCCGTCAAAGCGGATTTCGTGCACGGTCTCGCCGCCACGGACAAGTGGGTTCCTGTGGAAGGCCCAGTTCAGGTACTGCTCAAACTCAGCTCTGAACACAGCCTCGAACTGTGCGTTCAGGAAGTGATACAGACGCCCGTTCTCGTGCAGGAAGTTTACGAAAGTGTAGGCTGACCGCGGATTCACCAGCGTGACCAGGTCCTTGAAGTGGCTGACCTGGAGCTCCGAGGAATCGAATGCGATGCCTGGATGCCAGCGGAAGTCGACCTGCCGATCCAGGAACAGTCCCCCTCGCCCAACTTGCTCGTGTATCTGACACGCAAGGCTCAAATTAGACGGCCCAGCACCGACCCCAACGCAAGATAACTCCACTTGCTTTCCTCCTATAGAGTCTTCCCAGTAGGCGGCTTGTTCGCGGCGAGTATCGCCCATAGCCATTGGGCCCCTCGCGGACGTTTTCGAGCCCCGGTCCCGACCGGGTTTGCGAGAATTTGTCCAGCGCGTTCGCGTCGTCGAATGTAGACCGGAGCATTCCAGCGCGGTGAAATCGAGGGGTCAGGCCGGCGACGTGGGGCAACGACGTATGTCTTTCCGTTCGTCTGGATGCCCGCGTCGCCGTCACGCGAGACGCTTTCCAGGTCCATTAAGGTGTTTGAAGCCGGCGCAATCGCCCGCCTCGACCATGACGCGCCGGCCTTTCGGCGGCTTGATGGCAGGCGAGAGCGCGGTTTTCACTGCGGCGACGGCATTTTCGGTGCGCATGATCATGGACGACCTCTCGCTGATGCATTCGCAGAATCCCGTGCATAGGCCGTGCCAGAGAAGGAAACCCATATCAAACAATGGGTTGGCGGATTTGCGATCCTGTCGGAAATCCGACATTGTCGACCGTGAACAATCCGGCTCCTAAGCGGCGAGCGGCTTGGGCCGGAGTTGGAAGAGAGCGATCAAGAGGGGTAGTTGCGGCCCATGCGGTGCTCGGCCTTGATGTGGCCGATCACCGGTTCGACCGCCGACCGCCGCCGCATCTGGCGTTTGATGGCCGGGGTGACGCGGCGTTTCTGGCCGCTGGTGAAGACCCTGAACCTGTGGCTCTGGGGTGCGTTGTGGCCGCGATAGCCGGCGTCGGCGAGGATGCGGCCGATCTCGTTGCCGATGGTCTCTTCCATGTCGGGGATGACGCTTGCCAGCGTGTGGCCGTCGTAGGGATTGCCGGGCAGTGCTTTTGCATGCAGAGCGAACTGACCACCCTTGGAGCGCTTCAGCGTGGTGGCCACCGACACCTTGACGCCGAACTCGTAGGGCATGTGCGCCTTGCCCTTGCCGATGCATTCCACCTCGTGCGCGTGCAGGCTGTAGATCTTGCGGCCGCGCTGACGCTGACGCTGCTCGAGAACGGTGGCGGCCTGGTAGAGCGGCCATTTGAAGAGCGCGTCCAGCCTCGCATCGCCGGCGATCTGGCGACCGATGTCGCGAATGGTCCTGCCGAGATAGGTCTTGAGCCTGCGCAGTGCCCTGTTGGCCCGCTTGAACTGCTTGGCGTGGGCATAGCGCTGGTGCTTGATCAGCGCCAGCTTGCCGACCCGCACATAGGTCTGGCGCAAATTGAGCCCCGTCCTCTTGGCCAGCCGCACCAGCCGCTCGCGCGCCCGGTGGATGAGCTTGGCGTCGGTCGGGAACATCACGTTCTTCGGCTGCACGGTTGTGTCGACGATCACCTGGCGCGTGTCGGACGGCTTCATCGCCCCGGTCTTGACCGCGAGGCTGAGGCTTTCCTGCAAGAGCGCCGCTATCCGCTCCTCGCCCATGCGGCCGCGCCAGCGCGTCATCGACGAGCGATCGAACGGCAGCGCGTGGCAGAAGAATTCCTCGCCGCAAAGATACTGGAAGTAGGGGTTCTCCACCCAGCGCTCGCACAGCACCTCATCCGACAGGTTGAAAGTGTGCTTGAGGATCGCCAGCCCCGCCATCAGCCGGGTCGGCAGTGGCGGCATGCCGGGGCCGTCCGAATAGACGGCGCCGAAACGTTCCTCCAGCACCGGCCAGTCGATCGCCTGCGCCAGCCGCACCAGCTCGTGCTTCATATTGATGATCTGATCGAGCCTGGAGCGGAACAGATCCTGCTTTCCCGTCTCGCGCTTCTCGCGTGGCCTGGACATTCGCCGTCCCCTCGATTCGCCGCCGCCGAACCAAGTGAATCACGCTCCGCAGCACAAGGGAATCGCAAAACGAATTGCAGGAAAACAGCCCCCATAAACCGCTAATCCTGCAATCCAAAAGCCGCTATCCGCCTCAATCAACATGCTAGATCAAGGGCTTGCGGATAGTTCACGGTCGACGACATTGAGGGGGACGCCTCACGGCGGCGCCCGATTTGCACGTCCCTGTCGTCTTTTCCGAATAGCTAGTCGGGCAGCTTCTGCACCAGAATACTTCTCTCATGGAGACCAGCACGAAGTCTTCATGACGGACAGTGCAGAACCTTTGTCTCTGCCGGACGGATCGCGATATGCCTTGTCCTCGAGGTCGGCAGTTGCAAGAGCTGCCAGATCCTTCACCTTATCGTGCCGTTGCTGATCCCGACATCCTCGGAGGCCGTGATCATGAAGAGTGACGCAATCTTATGTCCGCCGCGAGGCCTCTCTCATGGGGAAGCAATTCTCTATGTTGGTGTCGGATCGATGCTCTTGATGAGATGGTTGCGGATGGGGGCATGCCCAGACCTAAGCACATCAATGATTGGGGGATATGGAACTGGTCGTGCACGAAATCCAGCGACCAGCGTGCATTCGGCCGAGCCTCGACCAGGATCGGCGCCCGCGTGCCGACCGGCTCGTCGTCGCGCCCGACGCTTGCGCACCGTCAGTCCTTCCTCGCGATAAAGACGCTAGATACGATTGATCCCCGATGCCTCGCCCTGGCGCCTGAGCAGAATGAACAGCGGTCGATAGCCGAAGCGCCGGCGCTCGTTCGCGAGGTCACGCAGCCGACCACGCAGCTCCGTCTCTGGCGCTCGGCGAGACTGGTAGCGGATCATCTTACGATCGGCGTCGACAAAGGAACAGGCCCGCCGCTCCGACAGGCCCATCGTGGCCTGCAGATGCGCGACGGCTTCGCGCTTGGCGGCGGGCCCTACCATTTTTTTTGAAAGAAGCTCGCGCAATGCCGAGGCTTCGAGCATCTGGTCCGCGAGCAGCTTCTTCAGCTTGGCGTTCTCGTCTTCCAAGGCCTTCAGGCGCTTGGCGTCGGAGACGTCCATCCGCCATACTTGGCCTTCCAGTTATACAGCGGCGCCTCGGAGATCCCGTGCTTGCTGGCAACATCGCCCGCCTTCGCACCCGCTTCATGCTCGCGCAGAACCGCGATGATCTGCTCTTCCGTAACGCTTTCTCTTCATCAGTCCCTCCTTCAATCAAGGCCCGGACTCTAATTCTCAGATGGAGGAAATACTCAGTGGCATGTATGGACGGCCTCCGCGTGGCAAGGGCTTTCTGAGATTGATGACAGGTAGGTCGGGTGCAGGCGTGTATTCGGCCTTTGAGTGCGGCCTGTTCATGCCGCTGGCCCTGATGAAGTCCGCGGATCGGATCCCAGACAGGTCAACGCGCTTTTTGAGCGACACCCACTGAGCGGGTTTGTCCGATCCCGGTTCGACCGTCCACCATCAAACCATCAGCACCTCACCAATCTCTGCGTATCCTCTGCGACTCCGTCACGCTGCCGGCGAAGTTGCGAAGCGCTTGCCCGTAGTCATCAGCGCCCAGACGATCCGCGCCATCTTGTTCGCAAGAGCAACGGCGACGACATTATAGGGCTTCTTCGTCAGAAGCTCGGCAGCCCAGCGGGTAGGCGCTGCTTCGCCCTTGCGGCTGAACCTGAGGACGGCATGTGCGCCAACGACAAGCAGTCGACGGATATAGGGATCGCCCTGCTTGCTGATCCGGCCGAGCCTATCCTTTCCTCCGGACGAGTTCTGTCGCGGCACGAGGCCAAGGCAAGCCGCGAGTTGCCGGCCGGATTTGAACAGGGAGGCGTCTGTCACGGTTGCAACGATCGCGCTGGCGGTGATTGGACCGATGCCGGGGATCGTTTCCAGTCGCCGGCTCAGTTCATTCGAGCAGTGCCAAGCTTGAATCTGATGACGAGCTCACGGACCTTTTCGTGCGCCGCCCGTAGCTGTTCGACCAAGGGAACAAGCGCATCCCGGGCAAGCGGGGGGATAAGCTCGTTATTCTCGTCTTCGGCGAGCCCGATCAGCATCCCGACGCCGGCAATGCCCTGGCGCGTCACAATCCCGAACTCGGCCAGATGGCCGCGCAGCGCGTTCACCAGCATGGTGCGCTGTCGGACCAGAAGCTCACGAACTCGATGCAACATCAGCACACTTTGCTGTTCCTCGCTCTTCGCCGGAACGAAGCGCATCGACGGCCGCGTCACCGCCTCGCAGATCGCCTCCGCGTCCGTCGCGTCATTCTTCTGTCGTTTGACATATGGCTTCACATAGGAGGCTGGCATCAGCCGGACCTTATGACCCAGCCCCATGAGAACGCGGGCCCAGTGATGGCTCGTTGCGCAGGCTTCAATGCCGATCAGGCATGCCGGCAAAGACGCAAAGAATGCGACGACATCGTCGCGACGCAACTTCCGGCGCACAACCACCGCGCCCGCCGCATCCACGCCGTGCACCTGAAAGACGTGCTTGGCGAAATCCAGACCGATTGTACTAACCTTCTCCATGGACGGTTCTCCCTCATGTGACTTTCGACAAGCACACTTTGGCACATTGCGATGCCGGGAGCGGAGGCCGTCCACATGGGGCAATCGCGGGAGCGCGTCGCCCAGAGAACAATCATATCCTTGGAAGGTGGCTGTTCCCCGATAAGATGGAAAGCTCACGACCTGACGCCGGGCCCAAGCATCTGATGGAGAACAGCCATGGAAGAATATATCGGTCTCGACGTGTCGATGAAAGAGACAGCGGTGTCGATCCGACGTGAAGGCAAGCGCGTCTGGCGCGGGAAGTGCGCCTCTGATCCAAAGATCATTGCCGAGCTTATCCGTAAGCGGGCGCAGGCCGCCAAACGCGTGGTGTTCGAGACTGGACCCCTTTCCGTCTGGCTCTATCACGCGCTACGCGCGGAAAGGGTGCCAGCGATCTGCATCGATGCTCGCCATGCAAAAGCTGCGCTCGATATGGCGCCGAATAAGACCGACGCGAACGACGCCGACGGTTTGGCGCATCTTGCAGAGGGTGGGGTTCTTCCGTGAGGTGCGGGTGAAAGGGTTTGACAGCATGCTGACCCGCACGCTCGTGGCGGCACGCACCCGGCTGGTCCGGATCACCACCGAACTTTCCCACCAGATTCGTGGAATCATGAAAACGTTCGGCCTGCTCGTTCCTGCAGGTAAGGGAACCACGTTCGAGAAGAACGTTCGGAGCCTTCTTATCGATCACGAGGAAATTGCTCTCATCGTGCTGCCGATGTTGGAGGCCTGGCGCGGCATTCGCATCCGTGCCGCCGAGCTCGGGCGCCAACTGGGTGCGAATGCTCGTCAAAGCCAAGCCTGCCGCACCCTCATGTCGATCCCCGGCATCGGTGTGATCACCGCGACCTCTTTCGTCACCGCCATTGAGGATCCAGACAACTTCAAGACGTCCCGCTCTGTCGCGGCCTGGATCGGCCTGACGACGCGCCGCTACCAATCCGGAGAAGTCGATTATGACGGTCATATATCTCGCCGCGGGATCGACTTCTGCGAGGGCTTCTCTACGAAGCCGCGGCGGTCATCCTGACACGCTGTTCGACCGAGAGCAGCCTGCGGACATGGGGTCTCAAGCTCCGGGAGAGGATCGGCTTCAAACGAGCCGCCGTGGCTGTGGCGCGCAAACTGGCGGTGATTATGCATTCGATGCTTAAAACCGGCGAGCTCTTTAATCCGAATGCAGGAGCCACAGCGTAAATCCAGATAGCGTTCAGAATCTGAACGCCTGAGGCGTCCCTGCCGGGACGTGAGCCGAGCCATTCCGCTGATGGGTTGCACCGCTGTCTCAGCAAAGTGCGTCGTCCACATTGAAGGCTCGTCCCGCGAAGCTCCATCATGCGGCGGCCAATGTCGACCGCGAAGACAACCATGCACCCGGCAGCGACGTATCAACGCGATAGATGCTTGACGCCCACCCGCGATTAGACACCACATCAGGTCAGGTCAATATCGCGACATCCCTCCAAGGTCGTAATCCAGCCAGTATTGTCTTGTTCACAACAAACAGCAGCAGATCGATAGCTAACACACCGAATTATCGCCTTTTTTGATTTGGCATGGCGTTTGCTGCATTAACTATGACCGCAACGCGCTTTGCGTCTATGTCCCAACCATCGGTTGTGGGCCAAAGTACTTTTCAGCCGTCGGACACAAGCATAATGAATAATCCTCGTACACGACCAATAAGAACTCTGCATCCTCCGTCATTCCAAATTGTACCGATGTCAAAAAACACGGTGGAAGCGGTCGCTGCTGCTCGTCGATCGCCGCAACCCGGAAAGGCGGGTCGCTTATCACTAAAACTCGCTGTAGCGAGGCGGGTACAACGACGCGCCGGCAAAACAGCTCGCAGAAAGGCTGGGCGCCACCTTGGCGCCAGCCCGCATGTCCCGACAGTCGAACGAATACGACTGTGGTGTCCTTATGGTGGACGGTACGCGGGCGCTGGTTCAACGATTGGTCTACGCGCAGCGGCCAGACCACGAGC
Organism: Mesorhizobium sp. C089B; assembly: GCF_030323125.1. Classification (NCBI taxonomy): domain Bacteria; kingdom Pseudomonadati; phylum Pseudomonadota; class Alphaproteobacteria; order Hyphomicrobiales; family Phyllobacteriaceae; genus Mesorhizobium; species Mesorhizobium sp. C089B. The sequence goes on along the minus strand of NZ_CP100469.1, from coordinate 5,727,951 downwards.
CGCTGCACCTCGACAATCTCGTCCCGATCGGCAGGCGCTACAAAAGCGACTGACGAGGCGTTTGGCGCGCGAGGAGGAGCTACTGGACGACGAACCCGCCTCGCCGCCCATTATGGCATTCGAGCCAGGCGAACTCCGCATGCTGTTGGATGACCAGCCCGCCTTCTCAACTCGCGACATAACGATGGGGCACCGACGCCCCAAAACGAACCCGTCGATGGCAACCTGCAACCCTCGCCTACCATCACGACGGAGCAATCCCCGTCGCCTGATGAGGTGCCTGGAAAAGCATCGCAACGACGACCGCAGCGTCGCTTCAGGCCGTCAAAAGCTTATCGCCCGTGCATCATGGCGGCCAACTACGCGCACCCTTTAGCATTTCTTCATCAACACATCACAACGGTCTTGCGCGTAAACATACTGATGTTCCTAACATATGATACTAATTTTGAACACCCTCGGGTCATAATCACCTCGTTGACATGAGGCTCTATGCACCGACTGCCTGCGTAAAACGCTTAGTAAGATGCTACGGATCAAACAACCTTTAGACGTATCTTGACGCAATCCGCATTTCGTTTCTGCAAGAGCAGAGGTTAAGGACCAGATCGGGATCTAGAGGTGGGATAGCGGACTTTTGCTACGCAGCTCTCAAACCTGCTCAGGACATTTCTGGTTTGTCCCCGGCTCGTTGGAAGCTCTGTAGCGAAAGCTGTTGCCGCTGACCTCAACACTTTGGCGATGCGGAGGGCTTTAGCCCCCACGACTGGACAATAAGTGAGAAGCTCCCAGCCAGAACGATCGCGCTTGCGCGAAAAATACTAAAAGGAGAAACACGTGCAGCATATAATGGAGCGTTTGGTCGCCAAGCTAACGCAGTTCGATATTGATCCGCTACTGCTTCTTGATACGTCACGTATGGAACTTCCGTCTATCCCTCATCGTGATGCAATGGTTCCGCCCGGGCTCGGTCCAACAGAAATAACCACCCGGCTGCAAAAACCGAAGGATCGCCTGCTCTGGGCCGACATGCGGGATACTCAAGATAAAATGCAGATAAAGGCGTCAGATATCCACAATATGCTCGACATGTTTGGCGATTCCGTGAAGGTGCTCTCACTTGACTGTTTCGATACATTGCTATGGCGCAAAACAGCGACACCTGAAGATGTTTTCGTCGTTCTGGCCGACAATCCCGTCGCGCGAAGCTTGGGGATAACTCCACACCAACGCATTAGCGCTGCTTCGCGTGCCTCTCGAGCGAAGCGATTGGAGAACGGATCCAAGCAAATCGACATCCGTGATATTTATCGGTTCTTTACGTCGCTTTCTGGTGAGGAACGGGAGCTCCTGGCCGAGACTGAAATCCGGACCGAAATAAATGTTTGCTTTGCATTTTTGCCGTACGTAGACCTGATCAGGCGAGCGCACAGCCGCGGTCTCAAAATTATTATCGTGAGCGATACGTATTTGCGCGAAGAGGAGTTAAGGCGCCTATTGGCTCAGCATTTGCCTTCAGACGTTATGCGGGTGATCAGCAAGGTTTACTGCTCTGTCGAGTACGGGACGTCAAAGAGTGAGGCTCTTTTGAGATTGTAATAAAGGATTGTGCCGTGCCTGCATCTCAATTACTTCACATCGGCGACAATGAAGTATCCGATGCGCAAGCGCCGCGAAAATTGGGAGCACGTGCGCTGCATTTCCTACAGTTTGATCGAGAGGTCGCAGACTTCTTGCGTCTACAGCACGCAGCAACTCCGTTAATCGTACTCGAGCAGGCAGCACCCGAAACTGTCATTGTTCCATGCTATAGCCCGTTTCGCCCGATCTTTTCTGTAGCAGACTTGCAGCGGTACGCGCCTGAGACATTGATCGGCTACATGTCCTTCGGTCCGGTGCTATATGCCTACTCCCGTTTTCTTATCGACGAAGTGACTACACTAGAAAAGCAGGGCAAGCGAGTAAAGGTTTTGTTTTTGTTGCGTGATGCTTATCTTCTTTCAGCTGCCTGTGAAGCCTATACGGGCAAGCCCGTCGGCAAGCTGGTGCGAATCCGTGGATTCGTTGCCATTGCAGCCTCTTTCAGAACCCGCGCCGATGTTGATTATTACATCAGCGGGATCAATCCCGAATTTCACGATTTTTATTGCGCTGCAAAACAGCTTTTGCTGCCGCCAGAAGTCACCGAATCGTTAATACGGACTGCTCATCACTCGGCCGATCCACAGACGGCATTCTATCAACTGCTGCGCGAAGACGATGTGTTAGAATTGATTTTCAAGAACTCATCTGCCTTGCGCGCCCGGTTGACGCGGTATATGTCCAGGCAGCTGGAGTTGGAAGAAGGCGATACCGTTGTTTTGGCGGATACCGGCTATAACGGCAAAACTCTGGAGTATTTGTCTCGAACTTTCAAAGATGAATTGCAGGTTAATATACTTGGCCGCTATGTTGTCGCCTCCGATGAACCGTTCCGATCCGCAGACAGTAAGGCACTCATTACGACTCCTTGGTGGAATTACGATCTATTTGAGCAATGCTGCACTGCCAATGAGGGAGCGGTTGTTGACTATGATTTGAATGGAGACCCAGTTCTTGGGGGTGTCGAGCTTAGCGATAAGCAGTACAAGAAGGTCATCAATGTTCAAGCTGAATGCGTACGGTTCATTTGCGATGCGAGGGCTTTTTTTACAAAGGCTGGTGTGACACACGAGTATTCTAGTTTGCAGCGAGCCGCCCATGCGGCCTTATTCCGGCATGCCCACATGCCTATTGAAGCGGAGTTGGAGTATTTCAAGGACTTCCAGCACGACAACTTTATGGAACTCGATCGCAAGAAGTCGTTCTATCGTCTAGAAAGTGCTTTAAAGAATGCTAGACGCATGCCCTCACCTTATCGGCTGGGTGCATATGACACTCGCGGCCTGGGACTTGACTTCACATTCAGCGCTTTAGTACAAAAACGATTTCAACTTGATCTTTGTTCAGAAGATATGAATGTGCGTTTTTCACCTCTGAAAATCTCGATACAAAGGACACCCGAGTCCCAGGTCCTCTTGCTTAGGGCACACCATCTGCATGACGGATATTTCTCTATTATGCTGCCATATGTAGGTGGCACCAGGGTAAAAATGCTCTTGGGAGAGCACTACGAGTGGTTGCAAATTGAAGACCTGCAATTTGTGACTAACGCAGGAAGCGTGTGCGGAGACGTGTCGATCTCTCTCGATCTGGAAGAAATCAATCGTGAGGGAGAAATTTATCAGTGCCTGTCACAGGCAAGTGTCGCCACAATCCGTCCCGTTTGTTTGCAACAGTTCAAAACGCCTCATTACTTTCATATGATCTTTCGCCCATTGGTTTCAAGGGCGGCGAGGAATCCGTCGTGAAGCCAGGCCGGTAGCGAGCAGCGCCGTCAGGCCGCTTCCGGCATCACTTCGCCGATCGCAGCGACCAGGCTGGCATGGGCGTCGTAGACGACCAGTTCGACTTTGAGGCTACGCGCCTTCCGCACCACGAGGAAGTCCTTCCAGGCCAAGCGGATCTCGCTCGGCCCCAACCTTTCTGGCCGAACATTTGCGACAGTCAATCCCGGGTGAAATTTCCCACTTAGGTGGATTGATCCGGTACAGACACGACAGGACGCGCTTTGGCATGGTCCGAGATGCGACAAGTGCCCGCGCGGGCGATTGATTGCCGTCTGAAGAGGTCTTTCTTGTGGCACGCATATCGCAGCGGGTCGCGATGAAGTCTTCAGTTTCTGAAAAGCTCGCCTCAGTCCGCCAGTTCGAGCGAATGCCCCGACCGAAGCGACGCCAGCACTTGGGCCGCGCGATCCAAACTGACGCGACTCAGGAGCAGCTCTGGCGGTCTTGAGCGGGTGCACTATGTTCGGCCTGCGTTGAGAAGCGGAGGCTGTGCTCGGCCTGTTAATCGATGCCGCCTGACGTCGTTAAGGTGACGATGCGGAGAGAGCCCAGCTTGCCTCTATGGGCGCGGAGCTATTCCGTCCGGTGATTTCGCTGCTGCTGGCCATCGTGTCCGCGACGATGATGACCTCGCCTGAGTCTTCGCGAGTGGCGCCAGCTATCTGACCGACTTGAGCCCGCGATCCGCCTCTGATGACTATCTGAATGAGCTGGAAGAGCACACTCTAGACGCCGCATCCATTTCGGCGGACTTCACGAGATCGCTTGGCATTGACAAGCGTCTACTACGGCACGGCATGAAATTGGGAGCGCAGCTCAATCAAGGTGAGAACGCCTGCGGGACGAGACGTAGGGGCATAGTGCGATCGGAGTTTCCGTTCAGCGGCGGCGGCCGGTTCTTCGGGGCCGGCCTGCTGGTCGCGGGCGGCCGGTCCCATTCGGAACGTTCAAGCGCGGCATGAACGTCCGTTCGCTATTTTTTACAGCTTCAGTTCACGTACTCGTGTCACCGACCGCCAGGTGCTCACGGACGCGGCTTCGGCGTCCCAAACTTGACAGCAAAGGCCTCTTCAACTCATGCAGGAATTCGACAAAAATAGCGACAACCGCCTGGCCGTGAGCTATGAAGAATCCATAAGCGCTTGAAATTTCAGCCCTCGCTGCATTTGGCATGACTTTTGCGCTGCGCCTCCCGAGGTTCGGCGAAACAGAGTTTTCCTTGTGCACATAGAATTTAAAATTTCCTTGTGCACATAGAATCAAAAATAATGCGAGATCGACAAATCCAATGGCTGCCAACAAGGTCTTTCCATTCCGACGCCCGAGCGCATGCTGCGCGGCGTCAACCAAGGGCCAAAACGTCGTCGTCAACAAGTCGTTCGGCTCGCCGCGCATCACCAAGGACGGCATCACCGTCGCCAAGAAATCGAGCTTGAAGACAAGTTTGAGAATATGGGCGCGCAGATGGTGCGCGAAGTCACTTCGAAGACCAACGACTTCGCCGGTGACGGCACCACGACCGCGGCCCTGCTTGCCCAGGCGATCGTACGCCAAGGCGCAGTTGCTTTAGGACATGAACCCCGATGAACCTGAAGCGCTGCATCGACAAAGACATCGACGCCGTCCTGGCCGAGCTCAAGGTCAACGCCCGCAAGATTGCCAACAATGACGAGATCGCCCAGGTCGGCACCATTTCGGCCATTGGCAACGCCGAGATCGGGCGTTTCCTGACCGAGGCGATGCAAAAGGTCGGCAACGAAGGCGTCATTCCCGTCGAGGAAGGCAAGACCGCCGAGACTGAGTTGGAAGCCGTCGAAGGCATGCAGTCCGACCGCGGCGATTTCACCTTGTACTTCATCACCAACCAGGACAAGATGCGCGTCGAGCTCGAGGAGGCCTATGTGCTTCTTAACGAGAAGAAGCTCTCCGCAAGCCTTGCTCCCGTTGCTGGAGGCAGTGGGTTCAGTCCGGCAAGCTGCTGCTATCATTGCCGAGGAAATCGAACGCGAGGCGCTTGCCCCGCCGCCATCCAAGCTGCGCGGTGGTCTCGACATTGCCGCCGTCGGAGCCCCGGGCTTCGGCGACCGTCGCAAGGAAATACTAGAGGATATAGCGATCCTGACTGGCGGCGCCGCCATCAGCGAAATCTCGGCATAAAGCTGGAGAATGTCACGCTGGCGATGCGGCGCCGAGCCAGAAAGGTTTGGATCGAGGAAGAAAACACGATGATCTTCGATGGCGCCGGTGCGCGAAAGCCGGAATTCGGCTATGGCTGGAACGCCCAGACCAGCGAATTCGGCGATCTTTTCAACCAAGGTGTGATCGACCCCGCCAGGTTCCTTCAAAGCCAACGCTAGACTGATTTCTTGCAAGAATGCAATAACCTAATATTGCCAATCACCCAGGCCGTGTGATAGCAATGACTCGACTTGAGGAGGCCGCATGATTCAGCCCGGAAGAACCCCACTTCATATTCAGCTCGCGGATATCATTCGGTCTCAGATCGAGAGCGGCGTCTTCAATGCTGGCGATCAGCTCCCTACCGAGATGGAGTTGATGAAGCAGCACGAACTCAGCAGCAGCACGGTGCGACAGGCGGTGCTTGCCCTTGTCGGTGAAGGCTTGCTTTATCGACGCGCTGGCAAGGGGACGTTCGTTGCCAAGTGTCACATCGGCCGGGACCTGCTCACTTTTTCAGGGTTTTCGGAAGAAGCCGTAGCCCGTGGCTTCCGGCCGGGGACTAGGCATGTGACGGTCGCCTGGCGTTCTGCTGACGCCGCGGTTGCAGCAGCACTTAACGTGCCGACCGATGAGAGCGTCTTGACCATCGAGCGCCTGCGCACGATCGACGACGAGGTTGTAGCGGTTGAGACAGTTTCGTTCAGCGCGGCGATCGGGCGCGAAATGGAAAAGCTCAATCTTGCCGATACCTCTTTCACCGAGATTCTTGAGCAGCACCTTGGCGTGCCGCTTGCCCGGGCCAAGCAGGAGATACGGGCCGGCACCACGCGTGCCAAACTGGCAAAAGCACTCGACGTATCGAGCGGCACTGCGGTGTTGCAAATCGACCGTACCGCCTTCGATACGAGCGATCGGGCTATTTACTTTTCGTCTTCGTCCTACCGAGCCGATCGTTACATCTACACCGGCTGGATCGAGCGCAAGAGCGCCTCGATCGCTCAACCACGCCAATTAATCGGCCGAAGCCGATGATGCCCACCTGCGAAGTTTACGTCGTTGGCTCGTACGGAGTTGCGTTTTGGATTGTGGGCGACGTGCCAGCGCCCGGCGAAACTCTGCTGGGGTCGGGGTTTGCCTTCGGAAATGGCGGCAAGGGCTCTAATCAGGCTATCGGAGCTGCGCGACTCGGCGCCAGATGCAAACTGCTGGCGGGCGTTGGCGCCGACAAATTTGGTGATGAGGCACTGCAACTCTGGCGCGCCGAAGGCGTCGACTGCTCGGCGGTGAGGCAAATGGCTGAGACACCGACGATGGCCGGGATCATCATTCTCGACGCCGCAGGCGAGAACCGCATCATCACCGATCCCGGCGCTAACGCGCGACTCACGGCAACCGACGTCGAAACCTTCGCCGCCACTTGGACGAACCCGGGTATCCTAATCACACAGCTCGAGATCCCAGTCGAGACGGCGGCCCGCGCGCTTGCCATCGGCAAGGCGCAGGGTCTGACGACCATCCTTAATCCCGCACCTGGCCGTGCCCTGCCGAAGGAAATATTTGCCGACGTTGACATCCTAACACCGAACCAGTCGGAAGCGCGCATCCTGCTGGGGCTCGACGCGGACGATCGGCAGGCCGACGCCGATTTAGCGGCAAGACTGCGCAGTCTCGGCGTGGGACACGTCGTCATGACGCTGGGAACGGATGGTGCCTTGATTGCCGGACCCGACGGACTGACCAAGATCGCAAGCTACCCAGTCGACGTCGTCGACACTACCGGGGCCGGAGATGCATTCAACGGGGCACTCGCTGCAGGGCTGGCCAGTGGATTGCCCCTCGCTGACGCCGTTCGCCGAGGCACTGCGGCGGGTGCCCTCGCAGTCACGAAAAAGCTCGTGGTTCCGGCATTGCCCAATGAGAGCCAGATCGCAGATTTGATGAAAACCGGACCGCTTTTCGCATGAAGATTAAGGTTGCTCTCCTTCCCACTAGCCCTCTGGCCATTGCCGGAGATGTATGCATTGTAGTGGATGTGATCCGCGCCACGACCGCTCTCGTCGGACTTTTCGACGCTGGCAGCGAACGGGTGTTTGTCGGCGGATTTCTGTCGGACGTCGCCAATGCGCGAGCCATGGTGGGCGAGAATGGGGTCATCTGCGCGGAGCAGGATGATGGATCGTCGCCCATCGGATTCGATCATGAGCCCTCGCCGTCGCTCCTGTCCCGACTCAATCTGTCGGGCCGCTCTGCGATGCTGGCAACGGCCAATGGCACGCCAGCCATTCTCGTGGCAGATCGCGAAGGTGCGGCTTTGGTGCTGATTGGTTCGCTGCGAAACCTGGATGCGGTTGCCCGGCGTGCGCTCGCGGAGGCGTCGTCGCGCAGTGCAGATATCACCATCATCTGCTCGGGCCAGCTGCGCAACTCTTGTATAGCGATTGAAGATAGCTACTGCGCCGGAATGATCGTTTCACGGCTTCGTGAATTTACGACGGGTCGCACAGTCGAGCTCGACGACTCTGCGTCGCTTACTCACGGTTTCACAATCTCGCAAAACAGTGCAGAGGAGGTGTTATGGAGTTCTATGACCGGTCGACGCTTCATCGGCAATTGTCGGCAGAACGACGTGGAGTTCTGTGCGCGCACGAACGAATCGACAATCGTTCCGGTCGTGACCGCGCAGGGCGAAGACTCCGATCATCCGGTTTATATCCTCGATGCCTAGTAACGCAGACGCCATCAGATTGGTCGGTGGCCGACCTCGTGTCCTGGTCACAGCAGATCTTAGCTCGGAAGGCATCGCCGCGCTTCGAGAAATGAGCGAGCTCAAATTGCTTGGCTGGGCGGCCGGCGAGTGGTTCACTGATCGCAAACAGCTAATGGACGCAATTGCTGATGCCGAGATTGTGATAGCGGGATATGAGTGCTTTGACGAGGCGCTCCTGGCTGCCGCACCGCAGCTTCGCGCCATCTTGTCAGTGCGTTCGGCTCCGGAAGCGAATATCGATGTGACGGCCGCCACGGCGCGAGGGATCGCCGTATTTCACACTGTCGGGAGAACGGATCACGGCGTCGCAGAGTTCACGGTTGCGCTCGCGCTGGCGCTTACTCGACACCTTATCCCTGCCTGTGCGTGGATGAGGTCACGGTCTCCTGACTTCGAGGCCGGGGAGGACTTTTATCGGGGCACGGTGTGGGGTCGCGGCGCGGATTCTCCCCAACTCGCGTTCACGGGCATCGAGCTGCATGGTCGCACACTCGGTATCATCGGCTTTGGCGCAATCGGTCGGGTCGTCGCTGAAAAGTTTTCTGGCTTTGGCATGAGGATTATCGTTCATGATCCTTATGTAGATAACGCCGAGCTACGAACTCTGGGAGTTGAGCCGGTTTCTCTAGACGAACTGCTGGCCAGCTCGGCGATCGTTACCTTACACGCCCGGCTCAGCGCGCAAACTCGCGCCATTATCGGTGCAGAGCAGCTCGATCGGATGGGACGCGGAGCATATCTCATCAACACCGGTCGAGCAGGCCTAGTAGATACTGACGCACTCCTCAGAGCTTTAGATCGCGCACAGATAGCTGGTGCCGCGCTGGATGTGTTTGACACGGAGCCGCCTTCGGCGAGGGATCCGCTTGTTTCCCATCACCGCGTACTAGCGACGCCTCACCTCGCCGCGTGGACCGAAGAAATGCGCGTACGCCACACCGGCAACATCTTGCAAAATCTGCAGCATCTTTTGGCCGGTAAACCCGAAAATTTGTCTAATCCCGAAGTTCTCACGATGGCGGGGAGGACCACCTTTTGAGAATCATCGATGTCGCCTCGCGTCTCTACCATATACCGCCGACGGTCTCTTGGGAGGACGCCACACACTGCGTCGCAAGTCTCGAATTCATTATTACCCGCGTGACCACAGACGCCGGGCTCATTGGGGAGGGGTTCGCCTACACGACGGGTATCGGCGGAAGCGCCATCCTCGCCCTGATCGATGACTATTGCCGAACGATGCTCGTCGGACAAGATCCGCGACAGATCGAACGGCTTTGGTCGTTCCTCTATGGCCAATTGCATCGCAGCGGCACTGGGGGATTAACACCCTCGCATTGGGTGCGATCGACATCGCGCTATGGGATATTGCGGCCAAGTGGTACGAGGTTCCACTATTCCGTCTTCTCGGCGCGCGGCGCGACAGCATCCCCACCTATGGCAGTGGCATAGACCTCTTCCTCGACACCGACGCTCTACTCAACCAAGTCGAAGGATTCTTGGCAGCAGGCCACCTGGCGGTGAAGATCAAGATCGGTCGGGACAACGCGGAAGAAGATCTCGATCGTATCGCGGCCGTGAAGAAACTGATCGGCCCGACGCGACGACTGTTCGTCGATGCGAACCAGCGCTGGAATGTCGCTGACTGCATGACCCGACTGCAGAAACTAGCCGCGTTCGACCTTAGCTGGATCGAAGAGCCTCTCCATGCCGAGGATGTTCGTGGGCACGCCGATCTGCGCCGTTTCGTATCGCTGCCCATTGCGATCGGCGAGAGTCTATATACGCGGCATCAGTTTGCCGATTATCTGCAGGCCAATGCCGTCGACTTCGTCCAAGCGGACGTGTGCCGCGTCGGAGGTATTAGCGAGTGGCTGAAGATCGCCAATCTGTCAGCGTCCTTCCACCGCCCCATGGCGCCTCATTACATGTCCGAACTCTCAGTCGCAGTGATGTGTGCGATTGACAACGCGGACATCCTTGAGTGCGTCCACGGCGGGAGCTTCTCGGAGATGGGTGTGCTCCAGACGGAACTTCGCCTCGAGAACGGAGTGGCCTTCCCATTTGAGGCACCCGGACATGGCGTGGTGTTCAATGACGAAAAACTTAAACCCTTTGCTGTCGAACCTACTGAACTGCGGCTGCGGAATCTGCAGAGTGCAAAGTAAATGCGGCTTCATCACGCGTCTACGGTGTTCGATTGCCAGAACCTGCTGGGCGAAGGATGCAACTGGAACGCATCAGACCAGAGCCTATGGTGGACTGATATCGAAGCAAAGAGCGTGTTCCGCTGGGACGACAACGAGAGGGTTGCAGCAGTGCGGCAACTTCCCAATCGTGTTGCGTTCGTCTTTCCACGTGCGCGTGGCGGCTTCGTGCTCGGCTTTCCTAAGTCTGTTGTCATCACGGACCCGACCTTCACCCACTTCTCTCAAGTGGCCGAGATCGAGCCGCATCTTGCCCAAACCCGTGTCAACGACGCCGCGATCGACCCTTATGGCGGGATCGTCTTGGGCACATACAATGAACGCGGCCGTGAGCCAGTCGGAAGCGTATATCGCATCGCGCCCGATGGCGAAGTAGTCACGCTTTTCGGTGGCGTAGCGGCGGCCAATGGCTTGGCTTTTTCGCCCGACGGCCGGATCATGTACTTCACCGACACACCGAAGGGCACCATCCGGCGTTTCGCCTTGGCTCCGCAATTTGCGAGTATTGCCGAGATAAGCCCGCTGGCAGGCGCGAACATCGCTCCGGGATCGCCCGATGGCGCCACGGTGGACATTGAAGGGGGCTACTGGAGCGCTAGACTACTAGGCGGCTGCGTCGTCCGTATCGATCGAAACGGTCACCTCACAGACCGCGTGGATCTGCCAAGTATGGCGCCGACCTGTGTGGCACTTGGCGGCGAAAATATGAGGGCCCTGTTCATAACCTCACGGCGAACTAGGCAATCGTCTGACGAACTTCTCCGATTTCCCGAGTCCGGCAACCTCTTCCGCGTCGAGGTCGGTGAGGCCGGCGTACCGCCATTCAGTTGCAGAGTCTAGATGTTTGATCCCAGCGCTCACATGACGATGCTGAGGTCAAGAGGTGTGTTAGGGCGGCATCGTATTGTCCCATCGGTGGCGGAATCCAGAGCTGGGCCCGATTGCGTGACACGGCTCGGTCAATCGAGCCTAATCAAACTCACATACGGTCGCCGCTTGAGACGGCTGCACCAATATCCCGCTTGCGGCGGCAGGGCCTAGAAGGCGAGACCCGTCTTTGATACGGCATTCTAGCCAGCTGGGATCTCGGTTCGCCTCCTGGATCCGCCGAGGCTGATCAGGCCTCGAGGGATGAGTGTACCGGTGTGATCTCGTCAGACGGCCTTCATGACAGCACCTTCGATGACGGCGCCCGCGGTCACGTATTTCCAAAGCGCCACGAGCAGCTTCCTTGCAAGGGCGACGATGGTTGTCTTTTTGAGGCGCCCCTGATTGCGCATCACGCGTTCGTGGGACCAGCGGGTAAGCGCTGAACTCGGTTGATTGCGCAGCCACAGCCAGGCCAACTCGATCATCGTCGTTCGCAGTCGGCGGTTGCCGGCCTTCGAGACGCCTTGCTCGTGCTGGACCGATCCGCTCTGCCAAGGCGTCGGCGCGAGCCCGGCATAGGCGGCGACCTGCCGGCGATTATCGAAGTGCCGGAACAGCCCTTCCGAGTAGAGGATGGCGGCACACTCGGGGCCGATACCCTTGGGATCGAGTAATGTCGCTGCTGGAGTTTCGGCGACTTCGATTGCCAGCAGAGCGTCGCGCTCGGCCTGCACCTCTTTGATCTGGGCTATCAACAGTTCGAGTCGGTCGAGCTCGCGACGGATTTGCCCCTTCAGATGTTCTGGCATTGCGCGGCCGTCGCCGGTCCTCAATTCCTCAAGCCGATGTCGCCGGTCACGTCCCAGCGGCTCGTAGCCGGTGATGCCCTGAGCAAACAGCAGGCCCTTGATCCGGTTGACATGGCAGGTCCGCTCACCAACCAGAACCTTGCGCTCACGGCCGATGCGCCGATGGTCCTCCTCCTTGACGCTCGGTACCCTAACCATCGCGCACACGCGCGGCTCGCCTCGTTTGAAGGCGAGCAGCGCACGCACCAACGCCTCACCATCGATCTTGTCGGTCTTGGCACGACGCCGCCGGCGCGACGTGGCAATCGAGGCGGCGTCGACGACACGCAAAGTGCCGGCCGGCGCGCGCCTGTGCCTTGTCCTGAAGCTGGGCAAAGCGGGCGAGCAGTCCTGTGATATCGCCGCCGCGTACCGCATGTTTCGACATCTTCTCCCCACTGCCCGGCGACAGCGAAGTGATCAACCAGGTCGATTTACTGAGTTCCAAAGCGCCAAGATCGGTGCGGATAGCGGCAGGCGCCGCAGATCGATCGGCCACAACACGCATGATTTGCCTCCACAGAGTTGTTGGTCAGCAACCCCACTCTGCCAGAGCGCAGGTCGCTATCCACAACCGGTCATGGGATCTCTGATGGTGCACCATTTTCGCACGAATCAAAGCTAGGTTCTTCAAGGGAGCGGTACGCCTCCGGCGAGGGCTTCACCGGATGGGTACTGGGAGCGCCACGACGACAGAGGCGATCCGCCGAGCAATACAAAATAGTCATGTCTGGACGGCGCCCGCTGATCAAGGGTTTGTTTTCAGCGATGGGATGGTGCGCGGGAAATCGGCCGCCAGCGCCCTGATGCGCTCCTGCGCTGGCTCGTCCAGCAGCGAGCGGTCGGCCGGCGCGCTCCACGCGGTGGTTGATCTCCTGCGGCACGGCAAGCGCGACATCGATCACTGCCGGCGCCATCGCCTCCAGCAGTAGCGCGCTGACTGCCTCGTCGACCGGAGCGCCGCGCACCCATTGGCAGTGCTTGCCGGCGCGTCGCACGACGGCTTCGTTGCAGATATAGTACGGCGCAGCCGCCTCTCGAATGGCTCGTAATGGACCCGCATGCGTGCACCGCAGCGGCCGCACAGTAGCCGTCCCTGCAACAGACCGCTGCCTTGCCGGGGCATGCGTCCACGCAGGCCAGGTGAAAAGCCCGCGGCGTTCTGTTCCAGGGTTGTCTGATTCCGCTCATACTCGGCCCAGGAAATGTAGTCTTCGTGGGCTTCGGGAATAAGCACCTGCCAGTCGGATCTCGCCACGCGCAGCTGCACGGACTTGAGCTTGGCATTGTAGGTGTGTGCGTGCGTCCATAGGCGAACGCGCCGGCATATCGCGGGTTGTGCAGAATCTGGAGCACCCGGGGATGGTCGATCTCGCTCCACAGGACGTCGCCCTTGCCGATGGCGAGACGGAAACGTCGGGGAAAGAGAATCTTCTCGCCGCGCAGGCGGCGAACGACGGCGCAGGCCGTGCCGGTCTCGCGGAAGGTATCGAACAGAAGCCGCACCGTATCCTGGATCTGCCGGTCTGGATCGAGACGACCCGCGCGTCCGGAGTGTAGACCAACCCGATCGGCAACGGCATCTCGAGCTCGCCGCGGCGCGCCTTGTTGAGAATGCCGCCTTGCAGCCGCGACTTCAGGATGTGCAGTTCGGCCTCGCTCATTCTTTCCCTTCCCCCTGCTGGGCGTAGATTTCGACAACGACAGCGCCTTCATGAACGAGTTCGTCGTCTCCTGGTGCCGAAGTGAGGAACTGGAAGTGACGCGCTCTCGCGCCTACCGAAAGAATGACCAGGCACATGTGGAGCAGAAGAATGGCGCCATCGTGCGTCGCCTGATGGGGTATGGTCGGTTTGTCGGGGCGGAGGCAACAGCTGCCCTTGGTCAAATTTATGCTGTGGTGCGGCTTTACGGCAATCTGTTCCAGCCGTCATTCAAGCTTCAGGAGAAGACGCGGATCGGCGCTCGTGTGATCAAGCGCTATCATCCACCAGTTCCGCCTGCGGCCCGTGTCCTTACACATCCGGGTGTGGCCGAAGCCGACAAGCAGCAGCTACAGGCGATGATGGAAACCGCCGATCCCGTGCTGCTGTTTGCTGGTATCCGCGCCGCGCAGGAGGAGCTCGGAAAACGAGTTGATCGTCGTGGCCTGAATGCGACGATTGAGGAGCCGGCCGTTATCGAACTCCAGCGCCTTGCCGCGAATCAGAAGACGGCGTGGAAGAGTGGCGAGACGCGACCAACGCATCGGCGGCCGTATCGACGGACCAAACCCTATCCGAAGAGACCCAGCATGTACGAGCCGTTCGAGGCCGACAGCATGAAGCGCTAGCCGCGCCACGGATGAAACGGGTGCGTGACCTCGAACTCTATACGCGCTTGAGTGTCAGCACGAACCGCAGTCCTGGACTTGAAAGAAGCACCGCCGCTCTTGACCGGCACCGAAAACGGCGAAATCAATCGCAAATGACTTCAACCAGGCAGCCGAAGGCCGACCACATCCAGCAGTCCGCGACTTAGTGAAACTGCTGTCCGCGATTTAGCGGAACGACTGTCCCGTTTTTGCGAAATGCGCACCGGTTCGGCCGCCGCAGTGGAATGCAGCCGGGCTTCGTCGTGTGTGACATTAATTCGCAGCTCTCGACGAAGATGCCGTAGCAGCTTTTCGCCCGGAAGCACGACCTCATGGACCCCTCTGAACGCCGCCCCTCATGCGGAGTTTCCGCGACGACGTTCAGCCTCGCTCGACAAAGGCGAGGGTCGGCGCATCCGCGTTTCTGCGCGGCAAACAGCCCCTCCTCGCATGACAGCGTGGAGTTTAATTTAGGTTGCCACAAACGCAGTTTTTACACGAAGGTGCCGCCCTCGCCTCAACGCGAGACGCCTCCTTCCGCTCAATCACGAGCAGTGCCAGATCAGGTACTAGAAGAGGAAATTGCCGGATTTGTCGCTAGATCTTCGTTGTCTTCGTCCTGGCGGTCGTGGGACAAGGCAGCTTTCGACGGCATCTCGCATCTCGAGACTGGCAGAAGGCCGGCGGGCAACTGGGAGGTTCGCCGCCACCACCTATCTCGCGCCGCAGTGCAGCTAGGATGACACGTGGTGATAGGTGACGGCGCCGATCTTTCGTTTCGCTGCCACGGCGAGGGCCGTCTGTCAATACCGACCACGCATTCGCGACAGTGACGAGCGGCGGAACGGCTTCTGGTTGCAATGGGCCACTACCGTTTCGGCTTACGACTACTGAATATTCCCCAGTAGAGTGGTCATGGCAGCAGTCAGAGCGCTGGCATAGCTATCACGATCCTTCACCTCGAATAGGAAACGATTTGACGCGGCATCGGCGTCCGTCCACGTCGTGACCCCATTCGCATCGCATTTGATGTCAACCGGACGGAAGCCGAAAACCGTATCGCCTTCGTTGGACCCTGCGACAATCTTGCCGACCTTATCCACGGCTTGGGACACCATGTGGAAGAAGCCCGCCGTGGACCACATGTGGCGATAGTCCCGGAAAGTGTAGGAGCTCAGTACATCGCTCTGCGGTGCTAGCAGCGGTTGTAGGTAGCGCGCGTCTGTTCGCGCCTCAAGCGAGTAAGTGAAGTAGCTTTGCAGGACGGGCGACAACTTCGGTAGAACGTCGCTCTGTTTGAAACGATAGTAAGTGCCGAACCGCTTGACCTGTCCATCGAGGAAATTGTCCGACATCGCGTCCTCGAAGCACGGCATCCAGTAGATCGGGCACGGGATGTCGAACGTTGCGGCGTAAGCGGCTGCATTAAGCACAACGTTGTACTCTGTACGCCCCTGCTTCGCCACATCGGGATGGCCCGTGCCCGCGTTAAGGTAGATCCCGGCACATTTGTTATGGAAAAGATCTGGATCAAGCGCGGCCGCGATGGCGAGATCGCGGCAGGAGCCGACGATGCTGATGTAGGCCAGCCCTTCGGTGTCGCGGAGATACTTGAGAAGGAATTCGGCACCGGCGCGGTCGCGCCTGGGAAGGGCAGCAAGCGACGTCTGGTCATGCATGTAAGGCCTGGAGGAGCCGACTGCCATGTGGGTCGGCAACCCGGTGAGGTAGCTTAGCTGCGCAATGCCGGTGACGTCCGGACTGCGGCCTGGATAACGATCGGGCGGAAAGTCGACCAGCACGCCGCCCAACTCGAGTTGGCCAGATGCCGCAAGAGCATAGACGCAAGCAAGATCCCAGTGATCGTCAGGATCCAGATAGGGGCGAAACAGGTCGGTCTGGTGAAGCAGTCTTATGGTCATGCGAATCCTCGAGATTATTCTTTGACGCTCACATCGCGACCGAGTCGGTGAAGAAGCACGGATACGCTAATTAGATTCTTGCAAGAATGCAATAATCCAATATTGCTAACCATCCAAGCCCCGTGATAGCAATGCGCCAGCTTAAGGAGGCCTCATGGTTCAGCGCGGTAGAACTCCACTTCATATTCAGCTCGCCGATGACGTCTGCAAACCGATGGTGCGCGAAGCGCACATCGAACAACGTGTTCCGCTTTGTCCAAGTTTGTACCTCGCAGGTCGTGCTCTCTTTAGGTGCAGTTGACGTAAAGCCGCTAATCACGCGCACGTTCGAATTCGAAAGATGAAATCACGGCATCTGCCCCGAAGGGCGAAGTCAAGATTCAGGAAGTCAGGATTCAGACTGCTTTGCCGCAGTAGAGGAGATGCCAGTTGGCTCAGGTCACCGTCAGGAACATCGTCAAGCGCTATGGAAGCGCGCAAGTCATCCATGGCGTGAATGTCGAGATCGCCGATGGCGAGTTCGTGATTCTTGTCGGCCCATCAGGGTGTGGCAAATCCACCTTGCTTCGCATGATCGCCGGTCTCGAAGCAATATCGGGTGGTGAGATCAGCATTGGCGGCCGGGTGGTCAACGATGTTCTGCCGAAAGATCGTGACATAGCGATGGTGTTCCAGAACTATGCGCTCTATCCACACAAGAACGTCGCCGACAACATGGGCTTTTCGCTTAAGATCAAGGGCAGGCCGAAAGCCGAAATCAATGCCAAGGTGAAGAAGGCAGCCGAAATTCTCGATCTGGGCAACCTGCTCCACCGGTTTCCGAAACAGCTTTCGGGCGGACAGCGTCAGCGTGTGGCTATGGGACGCGCCATCGTGCGCGACCCGCAGGTCTTCCTGTTCGACGAGCCGCTTTCCAATCTCGACGCCAAACTGCGCGTCGCGATGCGCGTCGAGATCAAGGAACTGCATCAACGCCTCGGCACAACGATCGTGTATGTTACCCATGATCAGATCGAGGCGATGACCATGGCCGACAAGATTGTGGTTATGAAGGACGGCAAGGTGGAGCAGGTCGGCGCACCTCTCGATCTCTATGACAATCCGGGGAATGTTTTCGTCGCGGGCTTCATTGGCTCGCCTGCCATGAACTTCATCAAGGGCAGGATCCACTTCAAAGATGGCGAACAAATTTTCGTTTCTGATACTGGATCCGTGCTGCCCGCTCGTGGGGTTAAAGCACAGGGTGGCCAGCCTGTTGTCTACGGCATACGTCCCGAACATATCGATATCGCGCCTGACGGCTTGGCGGCAACTGTTTCTGTGCTGGAGCCGACCGGCTCGGAGACCCTGGTTTTCGCCAAACTCGGCGAAGACGCCATAGACGCCGTCGTCAGAGAAAGGCTTATGGTCCGGCCTGGTGATGAGGTGAGACTGAAGATCGATCCTCGCCGCGTCCACATCTTTGACAGACAAAGCGGCGCACGCCTGTGATAATGCGCACAAGAGAGATACGCAGTTGACAATTGGGAGACATCTTCCTGACAATGACCGCCTCGCTGCCGTACGCGGCGCCGGTATTCAATCTAGAGGCAAGGGCACGCTGAGCGAACAGGCTGACGGCGAGAACAAATTGTTGCCCGATCCGCTCAACCCTCGCGACCCATGCAATCCCGGCGGACCGTTCATTCCGGGAGACACTTGGCACACGCCGCCCTGGAGCCGCTGGACCTACCAGCACATCAGTGAGATGAGGTTGACGGCCCAGATATGGCGAGGACCGGGGCCAGTGCATCCATTGCTTGAGGCGCTTCGGCCGCTCGGGGACATCGTTGTCAAGTTCGATGACGGCGCGCGATCGGTCGACGATTACCTCGCGCGGAGTTTTACAGACGGGTTTCTAGTGCTACATCGCGGCCGGATCGTTTTCGAGCGTTACTTGAACGGTTTTAGGCCGCACAAGCAGCATCTTTTGATGTCGACGACGAAATCATTCATAGGAATACTTGTCGGCATTTTGGTCGACAAAGGTCTGCTCGATCTTCAGAAACTGGTCACGCACTACTTGCCCGAGCTGGAGGTGACCGCCTACAAGGGGGCAACGGTGCAGCACCTCCTGGATATGGCAAGCGGCGTCGTCTACGACGATGACTATGACCCTTTTTGGAAGGATTCCGTCCTGTCTCAGCCGAGAGGGCCCCGGACAATGTGGGAGTTGGCCCTCTCGTTGAATGAAGCAGAGCGGCCACACGGTGCCTTGTTTAAATATAAGTCCATGGATACGGACGTGGTGGGCTTCATCCTGCAGCGGGTGTCGGGGATGTATCTGGCCGACCTGATAAGCCAAGAGCTATGGGTACCGATGGGAGCCGAACAGGACGCCTATATCACTGTCGATAAGAGTGGCTTCGGCCTTGCCGAAGGCGGTTTATGCGTTACGCTTCGTGACTTCGGGCGGTTTGCGCTACTGGTGCTCGATCAAGGCGCCAGAGGAGGGCACCAGATCATACCCCCCGCCTGGATCGATGAATTGTGGAAAGGGAGAGGTGCGCCTCTAGAGAGTGCTCTACGAAGGGGGACAATCCGTTCTTATCACAATTTTTGGTGGATCGATCGCGACAATCGCGCTCTTTGGACGAGTGGTTGGGGCGGGCAGACATCGTATGTCGAACCTGAGGCTGAGTTCGCTGCGGTTAAGCTGTCCCACTGGCCCGGGGACAACGGCGAACAATACGAGTTCGACTTGCGAACGGCAGTGCTTGCAATCCGTTCTGAGTTGATACGCCAGCCGTAGTTAGTGAAGTGACTGGCCACGAAGGAACTATGTGGGGCCATTGAAGGATGCGGCGAGTGCGGCTGGGCCGATCCGGAGGCAAGCGAGGCTGCTGCGTTCCTCAGTCAATGCCGAACATGATCGCGGCGATAGCACATGAGATCCAGGAAAGCCTCAAGAGATCGGATATGTCATCGCCGTCTCGTCCAGCCTTGCCCAAACGGCGGCGATAGTTCAGCATGACGTCGACTTAGTCTATTGGGCGATCACACCACTTCCGGCCAGCGGTCAACAGGAACGACTTGGGCTCCTCACTTTGCCCATCGAGGGCAGCAAGGAGACGGGATGGTGCCTTGAGACGACGGTTGATCCAGCTCTTATCCGCGTGTTGGTTACCGCACTTTCGTAATCCGTCCTGGGCTATCCCTGTCTAGTATCGGGCGTTGGGCTGATGCCCAGCCACATAGTTAGTCGACCGTGAACTATCCGCAAGCCCTTGATCTAGCATGTTGATTGAGGCGGATAGCGGCTTTTGGATTGCAGGATTAGCGGTTTATGGGGGCTGTTTTCCTGCAATTCGTTTTGCGATTCCCTTGTGCTGCGGAGCGTGATTCACTTGGTTCGGCGGCGGCGAATCGAGGGGACGGCGAATGTCCAGGCCACGCGAGAAGCGCGAGACGGGAAAGCAGGATCTGTTCCGCTCCAGGCTCGATCAGATCATCAATATGAAGCACGAGCTGGTGCGGCTGGCGCAGGCGATCGACTGGCCGGTGCTGGAGGAACGTTTCGGCGCCGTCTATTCGGACGGCCCCGGCATGCCGCCACTGCCGACCCGGCTGATGGCGGGGCTGGCGATCCTCAAGCACACTTTCAACCTGTCGGATGAGGTGCTGTGCGAGCGCTGGGTGGAGAACCCCTACTTCCAGTATCTTTGCGGCGAGGAATTCTTCTGCCACGCGCTGCCGTTCGATCGCTCGTCGATGACGCGCTGGCGCGGCCGCATGGGCGAGGAGCGGATAGCGGCGCTCTTGCAGGAAAGCCTCAGCCTCGCGGTCAAGACCGGGGCGATGAAGCCGTCCGACACGCGCCAGGTGATCGTCGACACAACCGTGCAGCCGAAGAACGTGATGTTCCCGACCGACGCCAAGCTCATCCACCGGGCGCGCGAGCGGCTGGTGCGGCTGGCCAAGAGGACGGGGCTCAATTTGCGCCAGACCTATGTGCGGGTCGGCAAGCTGGCGCTGATCAAGCACCAGCGCTATGCCCACGCCAAGCAGTTCAAGCGGGCCAACAGGGCACTGCGCAGGCTCAAGACCTATCTCGGCAGGACCATTCGCGACATCGGTCGCCAGATCGCCGGCGATGCGAGGCTGGACGCGCTCTTCAAATGGCCGCTCTACCAGGCCGCCACCGTTCTCGAGCAGCGTCAGCGTCAGCGCGGCCGCAAGATCTACAGCCTGCACGCGCACGAGGTGGAATGCATCGGCAAGGGCAAGGCGCACATGCCCTACGAGTTCGGCGTCAAGGTGTCGGTGGCCACCACGCTGAAGCGCTCCAAGGGTGGTCAGTTCGCTCTGCATGCAAAAGCACTGCCCGGCAATCCCTACGACGGCCACACGCTGGCAAGCGTCATCCCCGACATGGAAGAGACCATCGGCAACGAGATCGGCCGCATCCTCGCCGACGCCGGCTATCGCGGCCACAACGCACCCCAGAGCCACAGGTTCAGGGTCTTCACCAGCGGCCAGAAACGCCGCGTCACCCCGGCCATCAAACGCCAGATGCGGCGGCGGTCGGCGGTCGAACCGGTGATCGGCCACATCAAGGCCGAGCACCGCATGGGCCGCAACTACCCCTCTTGATCGCTCTCTTCCAACTCCGGCCCAAGCCGCTCGCCGCTTAGGAGCCGGATTGTTCACGGTCGACTAGTTAGGACGGGAGTTCCCCACCGTGGCCACATCCCGTCACCGTGCTGCCCGGTTTTTCCGCTGGGAGATCCGGCGCCGGGCAGAGCCTTCAATCCGGCCGCGCCCGCGCCGGGGGCGCGCTTGTCAGCTGTGTGCGTCAAGTTCTGCAAAAATGGCGTGGCAGTAGCTTTGGCGTCGGGCGTGTCCGCCGCGCAGCTCCCGTGTTTGGCGGAGCGGCGGACACATGACTGTGCTCAGGCGGCAATGCCCTCAGGCTCTCCTTGTTGTGCTCACGCAGATGATCCATGTTGAGATAGCGGGTCGCCTCGAGCTAGTTCTCGTGGGCCTCGACCGCCAGCGCCCGAACCAGCCGCAGGCAACTCTGCGGGTTGGGGAAGATGCGCACGACCAGGGTGCGCCGTTTGATCTCCTGGTTCAGCCGCTCCAGCATGTTGGTCGATTTCATGTGCTTATGATGGGCAAGCGGCAGCCGATAGAAGCTCAGCGTCTCCTCGATGTTGTCCTCCACCCAGTTGACCAGCTTCGGATATTTGGCCTGCCATTTGGCAATCCACTGCGCCAGGTCGCGCTTGACCTCGGCAAGGTCGCGGCGGTCGTAGAACCATCTGAGTTCCATCAGGCAATCGTCGTCGACCTTGCGCGGCACATAGTCGAGCGCGTTTCTGAGGAAGTGCACGTAGCAGCGCTGCCAGACCGCCTCGGGCAGCACTTCGCGGATTGCCGCCCTGAGCCCCGGATGGTCATCGGAGACGACGAACTCGACGCCGACGAGCCCGCGATTCTTGAGCCCTGTCGCTGCGCGATGGGCCGAGGCCCTTGACGACCCACCTGCGCGCGGGCGGCCAGCGCAAAGAAGGTCGGGACGAGGAGATGGTCGCCAGCAGTCGGACGCGGAGATGAAACATGATCGCAGAGCCAGCGTGACAAGGATCACCCATAAGGTTCCACCTGCCGGTGGAAAAGGGGCGTCCTTCGCGGGACGATGAATGAGGTGAGTTCGCGAGGGTTGCAGTACCGGTCGCATCACAACGATCAAGGACGCTTCGGAGATTGTTCTACCTCATTCTCCTGAATCGCCCATTAAGGGTAGGGCCAGAGCGCGCCGATCCCGGAGAGAAGCAAGACCCGCGAAAGATGCGCAACGCCGGCGAAGCGGAAGGCTCGAAAAGCGCTTGACTTCAACACGCCGAACAGAGAAGCAACCCTCGTTCGCTTAACAGCTGCAAAGACTAAGGGCGGGCCGCCGCTCAGACCACGGTCATAACGTCTAATACCCCCGCTGATGAAAGCCTGACTGAAGGATTCGTCTCCTGCCAGAGCAGGCCAACCGCCACCTGGCGGATCTTCGCGACTATTCATTGACGTGAACTCCCGCCCGCTGAGGAACCTCTTCTGAGCCGCCGTCCGGTAGGCCGCGTTGCGAGCACCATAGCCGTCATAGCCCCCACGTCGTTCGATGACCTCGAAGAAAAATCCGTCGCCGAATGGATACGAATAAAGCTGCAGGTAGCTGCCACCGCGACCGTCTTCGTCATAGAAGAGGTTAGCGGCGGCCAGTTGAGCTACGAATTCTGATGCAAGGTCGAATTCCGCTTCGATTTCGGCGTAATAACCGTCCGGGACGGGCAGGCTGTCAAAGCCGTTCCCGGCTAGACGTCCGGCCGTCGCCAGAATGTCGTCGGTGGAGAATGCCAGATGCTGCACCGATGACCCGTAGCTGTCCGAAACGAAGCGACCGGCGAAAGTGCGGTGGGTGTCCACACCGTTCAAAGTGAATCGGACCGCCCCATCATCACTTTGCAGCGCACGGGAATCGACGATCCCGCCCGGGTCAGCGACGTTCACCACAGGGGCCTTCCCGAACTCGAAAACAGCCGTGTAGAGCAAGGTCCAGGTCAGAAGTTCCTCCTGCTTCATCACCTGTGCCACATGATCGATACGACGGAGGCCGACGGGGCGGGCCTGCGGATCAGGCGGAAGGGAACGGAATTCGGTCTCCCAGACTGTAGAAAGTTCGGACTTGCGATCGAGGAAGTGCAGCACGGATCCGCCGACCCCGCGTACAGCGGGGATGGCCAGTTCGCCCGCACCTCGGGCCTGGGTGAAGTCATTGGCGCCGAAGGCCCTTGCCCGCACGGCAGTAGCGGTGGCGTCCTCGACCATCAGGCCAATGTCGCAGACACTCGTGCCGTGCATGACATAAGCGGAATGCGCATAGCCCTTCTGTTCAGAATTGATGACAATGTTAATGCCCGTTTGCCGCCAGAGCGACACGGCTTTCGAGACATGCTGCGCCACGCGGGCAAACCCCAACTGTTGCAACAGCTTGCCTAAGGTTTGGGTCTCGTCCGGGCTGGCGGTGAATTCGACAAATTCGACGCCTTCCAGGCGGGAACGCGGGGGCATCGCTGTTTGGTCGAGCCAGCCCGTAGATTCCGCTCGCCAGGCTTGATCAGCAATGTAGCTCAGCGCGCGATGGGCATCGCGGGCGGTAGCCCTTTCACCGCCGCGGCTTCCGTTGTTCGGGGTTTCAATGCTGCAGGAACCGGTATAACCGGTCGCAGCGACTGCCCGCAGGAAGTCAACGAGAGGCAGGTCGCCTTCCCCGGGCAGGCAGCGGAAGTGATGCGACTTGTAGTCGAGGTCCATCGCAATCCTCGGCGCATCGGCGAGCTGAACGTGAAAGATTCGGTCACCAGGGATGGCGCGGATACTTTCCGGCGAAAGCCCGCGCGCGAGGATATGGAAACTGTCGAGGACTAACCCGACCGCCGGATGGGCGGCACGGCGCACGACCTCCCAGGCGTCGCGGTAGTCCGAGATGTGGCGCCCCCAGGCCCGTGCCTCGTATCCGATGCGCAGCTCACGAGCCGCCGCCCGCGCCGCCAGTTGGGCGAAATCCGCAGCCATCCGGTCTACCCCACCCAAGGCGTCGGGATGGATGGTGGAACCGATTAACATGAGGTTGGTGCCGAGGTCTGCCATGATGTCGAAACGACGCTCCATCCGGTCGAATGCCTTGCGGCGCAGCGGTTCGGGCATGCCCTCGAAATCCACGACGGGGACGATCAGATCGATCGTCAGGCCGTGATCGCGGACCATCCCTCCCATCTCGGCCGCGGTGCCGCCGTGGCTGAGAAAATCCTGCTCTCCGATCTCAATCCCGCTGAACCCAGCCGACGCGGCCGCGGCTAACTTGTCCGCAAAGTCACCATTGATCGACAGGGTGGAGATGCTGGTTTTCATGGCGTTGCCCCCTTTTAGATGCATAGCGGCGTTTGCCGCCGCTACACGGAAAGGATCCGTCAGGTCGAGACGTGGCCGGCGTTTCCTTCCGGCGAATAGATGTCGAGGATGTTCCAATGGCCTGACGTCGGGGTGGGATTGTTGATCATCGGAACGTCGATCACGGTGGGTCGCCCCGAGGCGATAGCCGCCTCCAGTACGGGCTTGAACTGCGCCGCCGAGGTGATGCGGACGCCCTCGCAGCCATAGGCGCGGGCAATGGCGGCATAATCCGGCATCTGCTCGTCCAAGCTCGCCGCCCGCGGGAAGGTCGTGCCGTAAGTCAAGCCATAACTGGCCATTTGCAAGCCGGCGATGGTGCCATAGGCATTGTTGTTCATGATGATCCAGATCACTGGCGCGTTCTCGGCCACCGCCGTGGCAAGCACGGACGGGTTTTGGCCAAAGCCGCCATCGCCAACGAGGCTGATAACCACCCGCTCGGGCGCGGCAATCTTGGCCCCGACCGCGGCCGGGGGGCCGAAGCCCATGGTGGCAAAGCCGCCGGGAATGAGGATCGAGCCCGGGGTGTAAATGTCGAACTGCTGCGCCACGCCGTTCTTGTTCCACCCCACGTCTGAGGTCAGGATCGCATCGCGCGGCATGGCGTCACGCAGATCGGCGAGGATACGTTCGGGCATCATCGGGAAGGCATCGGAGCACTGCATTTCGGTATTCTTCGCTACAAAGGCCGCGCGTTCGGCAGCGATGCGCTCGGCCAGTCCTGAAGCCTTGCGTCCGCCCGGCAGCATTTCGCGCGCGACGCGGTTAAGCACCTTCAGCGCGGCTCTAAGATCTGCCACTGCGCCGATCTCGGTCGGGTAGTTTCGCCCGATCTCCTGCGGTTCGATATCGATGTGGATCAGTTTCGATCCATCCGCCCCGATATTGAAGGTGTATTCGGGATACCAACTGGAACAATCCGCCTCCTTGAAGCGGGTGCCAAGCGCAAGGATCCAGTCGGCCGCGAGGGTCTGTTCGTTGGTGAACTTCATCCCCCAGAAGCCGGTCATGCCCAGAACCAGCGGGTGATCGTCGGGCAGCATGCCTTTACCCATCAGGGAATGGCTGACCGGAATTTGCATGTGATCGACAAAATCCTTTAGCTCAACATAGGCCTCTGCCAGCGCCACGCCGCCGCCGACATGGATGATGGGCGAGGCTGCATCGGTCAGCCGAGTCACGATCTCGCGCGCGGTTTCATCGTCTATCGAAGGGCGGGTCATGGTTTTCGTGCCGCTCTTCACTCGATCCCACAACGACACCTTGATCGCAGCCGAGAAGAAATCCATCGGCACATTCACCAGCACCGGCCCGGGCTGGCCACTTTCGGCCAGAAGAAACGCCTTTTCAATGATTTCGGGCAGAAGCTCAGGCGTATCCACGCGCCAGGCCCGCTTCACGAAGGGGCGGTAGATTTCATACTGGCTGGCATCTGCATGCAGGTTTACCTCCTGATGCGGATGCTTGCCGTAATAATAGCTGGGAACGTCGCCCGCGATCACGACCATGGAG
Source organism: Mesorhizobium sp. C089B (assembly GCF_030323125.1). Taxonomy (NCBI): domain Bacteria; kingdom Pseudomonadati; phylum Pseudomonadota; class Alphaproteobacteria; order Hyphomicrobiales; family Phyllobacteriaceae; genus Mesorhizobium; species Mesorhizobium sp. C089B. The sequence continues at coordinate 5,701,877 of NZ_CP100469.1, read as the reverse complement.
ATGGCATCGAGCGCAGCATTGGCCACACCGGTGGTGGCATTGGTCAGACCGGGCGACAAGTGGGTCAATAGCACCGAGGCCCGCCCCGTCACGCGCGCATAGCCATCGGCGGCATGGGCCGCGACCTGTTCGTGCCGCACGTTGACGAAACGGAGGCTGGAATTGGCCATGGCCGACAACACCGCAATATTCGTATGGCCGCACAGGCCAAAGACATGGCGGATGCCCCGGGCCTCCAGATAGCGGACCAGCTGATTGGCCACTAGGTCCTTTTCGGGGGAAAGCATATCCTTGGCCATCACATCACCTCGGTATTGTAGAATTCGCCAAACAGCTCTTCGTCAGAGGGGCGATCTTCGGGGATGGGCCGGGCGACCCAAGTCACGTTCATGTAGTGCTTCAGGCTTACGTTCTCGTTTGTGATGTTGCCGCCCCAAATGCCACAGCCAAGGCTGGAGGTCATCGGCATGCCGTTGGCGAAACTGCCCGCGTTCGCCTTGGATTGCGGCTGGCGGACCATGACCCGGCTGACGGGTGCATTCATGGCATGGCGCAGGATATGATCCTCATTGAAGGAATAGATGCCGCAGCTATGGCCCTTGCCGCCCACCTCGTAAATTGCGCGGACCTTCACCATGGCGTCTTCGAAATCCGCCGCCTTGTAGAGCGCCATCACGACGCAAAGCTTTTCGCCCGAAAAAAGATGTTCCTTCCCGATCTCTTCCTGCTCGACGATAATGAACTTGCGGTCGTCAGGAACGGTGAAGCCCGCGAATTCGGCAATCCGCTGGGCGGCTATGGCCACCGTCTCTACCCGGCGGCCGCTGTCTCCCTTCCAAAGCGCGTTTTGCAACAGCGCCTTTTCCTCGGGCGAACACAGATAGCCGCCCTCGGCGATCAGGGCCGATTTCATCTGGTCATAGACCTTGGCATGGATGACCACATTTCCATCGGCCGAGCACCCCGAGCCGAAGTCGGAGGTCTTGGAAATGCGCGAGTTCATCGCAGCTTCCGCGATATCGGCATCTTCGTCGATGACCATCGTGGCATTGCCCGCACCCACGCCATAGGCCGGCTTCCCCGAGGAATATGCCGACTGAACCATCGGCTTGCCGCCCGTGGCCATGGTCAGGTCGCATTGCGACATCAGATATTCGGTCATCGGGATCGAGGGGTTCTCGACGCACTGGAAGACGTCTGGTGGGCAACCCAGTTTCCGCAGCGTCTCGCGCATCACGCGCACCATCTCGAATGTGGTGCGTTTTGCGCGCGGATGGGGCGAGAATATCACCGCGTCCTTGCATTTGATCGCATAGATGCCGGTTACGGGCGGAGTCAACTCCGGGTTTGTGGTGGGAATCAGACTGGCGATGACGCCAGCGGGCTTGGCGATCTTGGTTAGGCCCCTTTCAGGATCTTCCTCGATCACACCGACGGACTTGCCGCGCAGCGCGTCGCGCAGGACGCCGAGGATCTTGAACCGCTTTCCCGAGCGGCCCTCGCGGTCGCCGATGCCGCTTTCATCCACGCCCATCTGAGCGATCCGGACGAAGCTTTTTTCGTTGCCGCAGTTCCAGCCAAGCGCACGGGCCAGACGGTCCACCTGCGCCTGATTGTAATCCTTGATCTCGTCCATCGCCTGGCGGGCGCGGGCGATCATCGCGTCGGCTGTCGCGATTTCCTCCGGGGTAATGTCACGAGCCATCTGGGTCTCCTTGATATGAGCGGCCGGCGTCAGGCCGGTTAGTGGGCCTTTGAAGGCCCCACGTCGAAAACCGCACGTGCGGCCTCGAGGCAGTTCTTCGCGTGCTGTTCGGGGCCCAGTTCCGCCAGGCGGCGGGCATGGGGCAGTTCGATGGAAAGGGGCAAATCTGGAAAAAGGTAGTTCACTGCCCAGAAGTCGATCGCCCCCTCGCCGGGGTAAAGGCGCGCGTCGCGGGCCGTGTGGATCATCTCCTCACGCGTGTAGGCAAGGTCTTCGGCGTCGCAGATGTGAAGGAAATTGATCCATTCCAACGGTACCCGCTCCAGCGCCAGAAGGGGCGTCTTGTTGAAATGCATGTAGAGCGTATCGACCAGCATGCCTTGGTTGCGCCGCCCCGTACGCTCGAGGATGTCGATCACCTCATCCAGATTGGTCAGGCGCGAGAAGGCGGGAAATTCAAGGTTCACCGTCAGGCCAAACGGTGCGGCCAGATCGCAGATTTCGGCGAAGGTCTCGACGATGAACTTGCGGTCGTTGCGCACATCTGTCCAGGCTGAGCAGATGATATGCCGCGCACCTAGATCCGCCCCCGCTTCGAAAGCTGGCAGAAACTCTATCGGCTCCAGCCCTCGCAGCACACGCATCAGTTCGATGTCAAAGCATCTCAGCCCGGTTTCAGCCAAAGCGCGTTTGGTTTCGTGGATCATCTGCGGGGCGGTTGGGTCGATATCCGGCTCGCCCGGTACTCCAAGGGGGAAAAGGCGATAGCTGACATAATCGTAACCCGCGCGGGCCGCGAGATGGGTCTGTTCCGCAGGAGTGGATCCGGGAACCGTCAGGTAGGAAAGGGAATAGGCGTGTGGCAAGCTTAGTCTTCCTTTGCCGTTTTCCAGGGTGGTGCAGGCAGATGGCTGATGCGGGCCGGAAGGATCCGGCCCAGCAGTTCCTCGGCCTTCGCAACAGGAGCGCGCAGGGCCTGCCAGTCGATGCCGGTCAAAAGACCCATCTCCTCGCAGGCGAACGCCGCGTCCTCGGTGGCGATGTTGCCTGTGGCCTTGGGTACGAAGGGGCAACCACCAAGACCGCCAAGCGAGGCGTCGAAGATCCGCCCCCCGGCTTCAATGCCTGCCAACATATTGGCTATCCCGAGGCCCCGCGTGTCGTGCAGATGCAAGGACAGCGCGATCTCGGGGCCGACCTCCTCGGCCAAGCGGCGGCAAAGCGTGAAGACCTGGCGCGGATTGGCCAAGCCCGCTGTATCTGCGATGTTGATCTCGTGTACGCCCAATAGGGCGAAATCCCGCGCGATGTCGATAACCCGCGCTGGATCGACCAATCCTTCGAAGCCGCAGCCGAGCGCCGACTGGATCCCCGCCCGAACCGTCACCCCTTCGGACAGCGCCGTTGCAATAACCGGTGCGATGGCCGCGCGGCCCTCGTCTACGCTTCGATTTGTATTCTTCTGCGAATGCGTCTCGGAGGCAGAAATCGAGATCGACAGATGCGTCAGCCCCACACCAAGCGCACGTTCGAGTCCTGCTTTGTTCAACACAAGGGCCGTATAGGTCACGCCTGCCTTCCGGCTGATCCGTTCGCAAAGCGCATCGGTATCTGCCATCTGCGGCACCCATTTCGGATGCACAAAAGAGCCGACCTGGATGCGCCGGACCCCTGCCGACTCCAGCGCCTCGACAAAGCGCAGCTTTTCGTCGAGCGAGAACATCCGCGCCTCGTTCTGCAAGCCGTCGCGGAGGAATTCGTCCTCGATCAGGATATCACCGGAAAAATCAAACATCGGACCCCCGCAAGTCCCTGATCGCGAACCATCTCGCCCACCTGACGCAGGCCTTCGTCGGAGATCGGAAGTCATTCTCAAATATATGCGATGCTCTGAAGCCGGTCTTGGCTACGATCTTGAGTTTTTTACTTACGTCGCTGATGGATGCGGTGGCTATCGAAGTCTTCATTTGGGCAAACCCGCCGATTTTCAGTGCCGGTTTATTTCTTCAAATCTATGCAGGTATTGGAATGCCTTAGCTGCCTTTATGCGGCGAACTGTTTGGCTGTGCCCGCGTATGCCTCGGCCCATAGCGCCAAGGCATGTTCGTCATGCCTGGCCGATACATAATGACGGCCATAGGTGCTGTGCATTGACATCACGCCATTGCGCCTGAGTTCCAGGTGGAGGTTCAATGTGAAGTCGGGGTCCGAAATCGACATGGCCTCGCGATAGTTTGTCGGCTCTTTGTCTCCGCGCCAGACTGTGAAGACCGTCCCGTAGCCGCTGGTGCAGATGGATATGCCCTCAGCGGCGAAGGCGCTTACGGCACGCTCCCTCAATTGATTGCCGGCCTGCAGAACGGACGGATAGTCCACGGTGTCGACGACGCTCATAGCCGCTTTTACCGCAGCGCAGGCTAGCGGATTGCCGTTATAGGTTCCGGCTCTGTTGACCCGCTGCTCGTCGAAAGCAGCTGCGATTTCTGGCGAAAAAAGCAACGCCGCGACGGCGACCCCGTTTCCGATTGCCTTTCCAACGGTGGCCATATCGGGTTCGACACCAAGCAAGTGGCTTGCCAATCCCGGATGCAGCCGAAACCCCATCAGGACCTCGTCCATGATGACCAGAGCCCCATACTGTCTGGCGAGAGCAGTTGCGTATTGAAGGTAGCCTGCTTCCGCGAGGATACACCCCGCGTTCGCCATCATGGGTTCGAGAATGATCGCGGCTATGTCAGTACATTCCGTGAAGAGGAGATCGGCATCTTCCTTGTCGTTGAAGCGCAGGAGCAACGTATCGCCCTTCGACGGCCTTTCGTTCGACGCCATGGTCGCCTCGCGCGATCCGGCATTGCCGAACGCTACATCGTCGAACCAGCCATCATAGCCTGCCGCCATCTTGACGATCTTGCGGCGCCCCGTGATCGCTTTTGCGGTACGGCAGGCGAGGTGCACGGCCTCACTGCCCGAGTTCAAGAACACCACCTTAGTGAGATTGCGGGTATGAGACGCCAGACTGGCCGCTGCCTCCTCCTCGAGAGCATGGGCGTAGGCCGGCATGGAGCCCCTATCGATCGCTTCGTGAATCGCTTGCGAAACCTCTGGATCCGAATGCCCCAGAAATGTCGCTCCGAATCCCAAAGCGGTGTCGACATAACGCCGGCCCTGGTCGTCCCAGACATAAGGACCCACTGCCTTTGACACGAGGAAACGCCGCCCGTTCACATCGGGTACCACTCGCCCCGCGCTTGAGATACCGCCAACCAGGTGCTGCATGACCTAAACTCCAAACAGGCGCGGAAGCCATTCGGTGAGCGAAGGAAACGCGACCAGCACCGCAACACAGACAACGCTCGCGATCCAATACGGCACCAGCCAGACCGAAACCGACCACATGTCGATTTTCGCGACCTTGCACACGACGAAGATATTTGTGCCGATCGGCGGCGTGAACAGGCCGATGCCCAGCGTCATGGTGAACACGATGCCGGTCTGGTAGGGCGTGAGCCCCGCCGCGAGCGCGATTGGCACGAGGATAGGCGCGAGGATGATCAGCGCGGGGCCGAGATCCAGCCAAAAGCCTACGACCTTCAGCAATCCCAAAACCAGGATGATGGTGATCAATGGCGACGTGTGCAGGCCGGTGATCCACGCTGCGGCGTTGGCCGGCACTTGCTCCACGGTCAAAATCCAGCCGAATGGTGTGGCGAGAGCCATGATCATCATGATCACGCCCGTCGTTGCGACGGCGCCGGCCGCAGCGGAGTAGAGCGAACGGATCGGAAGTTCCCGGTAGACCAGGATACCGACCAAGAACGAGTAGACGACTGCAAGTGCAGACGCCTCCGTGGCCGTGGCAATGCCGCCAATTATGGACCCCAACACGAGCATCGGCATCAACAGTGCCGGCAATGCACCAATGGCGTCACGGGCGATCTCTCCCCAGGACGCGGGTGTATCGTTACGCGGGAAATTGTTGCGTCGCGCGACGATGTAGGAAGTCACCATGAAAGTCGCCGCGATAAAGGCGCCCGGAACTAGCGCTGCGACAAGCAGGCCGCCGATCGACGTGCCCGTCAGAACGCCATACAGGATAAGGATGACGCTCTGCGGCCCAATGATGCCCAGCGTGCCGGACGCCGCGGTCACAGCCGCCGCGAACGCTTTGGGATAGCCTCGCTCCGCCATTGCCGGGATCATGATTGCGCCGACCGCGCCCGTATCGGCGGTGGCCGACCCACTTATCCCGCCATAGACCAGGGCGGTGGCGACGTTTACCAACCCCAGACCTCCCCTGATGCGCCCGAAAATATGCTCCGCCATCCGCATGATCCGCGCAGTCAACCCACCCCGGTTCATCAACTCGCCAGCAAAGAGAAACAGCGGAATCGCGGCGAGCGTAATGGCATCCGCACCTCGGATGGTTTGCTGGGCGAACCACTCGAACGGCAAACCAAGGTTGCCGAAATAGATTGTCAGGAGGCTGGCTATGCCCATGCACCAGGCGATCGGGACACCGATTAGGAGCAGGAACGAAAAGCTTAAGATGAGGATCGCGACCGTCATTGCGCTTCGCCTTCCCCGGCCGCCGAGAACTGCAAGCCCAGAACCCGCAGAACACGCGAGGCAGCGATGCAAATCGCGGATACGCCCAGGATAAGGACGGTGATAGTGATCACGCCGGTGGGCATCCGCAGCACGGAAGTCGGCACCGCCCATGACCGTTGCCAGACTGCCCAGCCACTAACCATGAAGGCAACACCGATTGCCAGCAGCGCGATCGTACCGAGGATGTCGAAGATTCCCTCAGACGAGCAGGAGCGCTGTGGTTCAGCGCTTCGAATGCGACGTTCTCACCCCGCAGCTCGGCATTGATTACTCCGATGAAGGTGATCCAGATGAATGCAATGCCAGCGATCTCGAAGGACCACTCGACGCCTCCAAATTCAAAATAGCGCGCGATGACGCTGAGCAGCGTCGAGCCGAACATGACGACGAACGCAGCCACGCCGACGAACTCGAATGCGAGCACCAGCCACCCCCGCCCAGCCGGAGGGGGACTCAAGGTATCGGACTCCATGGAGATCACCTTAGTTGGAGGTCGCGGCTTGCTTGACGGCGGAGACCAGATCGGCGCCCCATTCATTGGAGAACTTGTCGTAGACGGGTTTGACGAGCACGACGAAGGGCGCCGTATCCACGGTGGTGACCTTGACGCCTTTCTCCTCGAGCTTCTTCTGCGTTTCGGCGTAGGTTGCCGTCAGCTCGCTGCGATACCAGGCAACCGTATCGGAGGCGGATTTTTTCACTGAGGCCTGTTCGGCGGGGGTAAGGGAGTCGAACTTGTCCTTGTTCATGTACCACCAGTTGGCGGTCCAGATATAGTTCGAGATCGAGAGGCTCTTCACGACCTCGTACCATTTGGAATCATAGTAATCGCGCATCTCGGGTTCGACGGCTACAACGACGTGCGACTGCAGTGCCGTGTAGACCTGACCGAGAGGAATAGATTCCGCGAGTGCGCCCATGCCTTTCATCGTAGCCAGAATAACTGGGTTTGGAGGCGTCCTGATCTTGATTCCGGCCAGATCAGCCGGCGTCACAATCGCCTTGCTGGTGGCGAACTGTCGGAACCCTGAATCCAAAACGCCCAGCATAAGGTAGCCTCGGCCTTCTCCAAGGCGTTGCACCTGCTGCCCCTGGTCACTGTCAAGGAATTTGTGGACGTTATCCGCATCGCGAAATAGGAACGGCAGCGAAAGCACGTTCAAGCGCGGGTCGATTGCATCGACGGCTCCGCCAAGGCCGATGTCGATAGAACCCGCGCCGACACCATCGGCGATCGGGCCTTCGTCACCCAATTGCGCGTTTGGGAAAGTCTGAACTTTCACCGACCCATGTGTGGCGTCCGTGACTTCGGCTGCGAATTGCTCCATCGCCTTGTTGATAAGACTATCGGGAGACGAAGCATGCGCAAGCCGCAATGTCGTTTCAGCACTTGCTTGGGCCACCCACAAGCTCGAGACGCAGAAGAAGCCCCCGATGAGCGAGGCGAGAATCTGGCACGGTGTCGTGGTCTTGAACATTGGTTCCCCTTTGCGATCTTATTATCGCCGCAACTCTAAAATAGCCGCGAAAGCAGACCTGAAAACCGTAGATTTGTTATAGCAGCATAAGCGTCGGTGATACCTGACGAGCCGTTTTCGCTTCCAATCATCGGCTTCCTGTGCGCACTCAGGGGTCCAATGTGAGATTGATGTACTGTCAGGCCGCAGTGTCCGGACGTCACCGGCATTCGTCGACCGTGAACAATCCGGGCTCTAATAACAGGCTGTTGAAGAAGTCAGGCTCTTTCGCAAACGAAGCCTGAATCGTCGGCGTTGTGGATGTAGAAGTGGCCGACGAGGCGGCCTGCAGTGCCAAAGACAGCCCAGCCACGGCCAGAGGCTGGGTCGTTCTCATCATGCCCCTCCCACGAGAACTCCGCGCAGGCTAAGCCATCGCGGGTGCCATATCGGACGTCGAGGAAGCCCTTGAGTGCGCCGAAGGCGATCTCGCCATCCGCCGAGCCTTTGAATGTCAGATGCGCTTCCTCGACGAGATCGAGGAAGTCGTTATCCCAAACATCCATCTCGACGATGCGCCAGCGGCCGGCAAAGGCCTTGACGAAGCCGGGAAGCTTGGCCATCAGCCGGTCTCCGCCATGAGCTTTGGCAGTCGCACCAGATTCTAGGCAGCGGCTGCGAAGGTGAAGGCCCATCCGACACGGTCGCGGCCGCGGAACCTCGTCTTGTGCTGGCCGGCCACGACCTTGATCCAACCGAATGCCTCTTCGATGCGCTTCCTGATGCGCTGGCTGACGGCATAGCCGCCATGCCGCGTCGTGCGCCCGTCGATGGCCGAACTACGGCCGCTGGTGTTCTGCGCTACATGCGGCGTCACCCTCATCGAGCGCAGCTCATTGACGAAGTCTTCTGTGTCGTAGGCCTTGTCGGCACCGAGCGTGATCGCCTGTGGCCGTTCCGCGCGAGGTTCGATCATGTGCAGTGCGGCCACCCGCTCGGCATGCCCGTCGGCCAGTGTCAGGCAAGCATCGACCAGCAGGCCGTGGCGGTTCTCCATCAAGCCATGTCCCATAAAGCAGAGCTTGGCCTCCTTGCCTTTGCCCTTGCGGTAGAGCCGGGCATCCGGATCGGTGGTCGAGGCATGTGTGTCGTTCGAGCGCTTGTGGCCATGGAAGTCCGCTTCCGCGTTGCGCCCGCTGTCTTCAGCCGGCGGCTCGCCCGAGCCGTCCTTCGCTTTGACGCTCTTGATCGACGCCCAGGCCTCGATCAGCGTCCCATCGACCGAGAAGTGATCCGTCGACAGAAGCCTCTTCACCTTGGGCTGCGCCAGCACCGCGCTCAGGAACTTGCGGCAATGTCACCCTCCAGCAGCCGGTCGCGGTTCTTGGAGAACACAGAATGATCCCAGGCCGCATCGTCAACGCCAATCCCGACGAACCAGCGGAATAGAAGGTCGTATTCCAGCCGCTCCATCAACAGCCGCTCCGAGCGGATCGAATAGAACGCCTGTAGCAGCATCGCTCGCAGCAGCTTTTCCGGCGGGATCGAAGGCCCCCCATCGGCGAATACAGCGCCGCGAAGTCCCGCTCCAACGCCGAAAGCGCCTCGTTCACAATCGCCCGAATGCGGCGCAACGGATGATCGCGCCGCACCCGAGCCTCGAGATCAACATAACTGAACAGTTCGCCAGACCGGTCGTCTCCGCCGCGCATGCCTCGTTCTCCGAATCTCTCCAGAGACACTGAATCACGCTCACAGCCTCGCTGCGAGCCACTTTTTCAACAGCCTGCTAAGCGGCGACCGGCTTGGGCTGCAGTTGGAAGAGAGCGATCAGGAGCGACAAAAAACCACTCGTAAGGGCAGCCAAACGCCAAGTCCCCCCGAACGTGGTACAACCGCTCACAGGCTGGTCAGTCGACCAGCATCACGTGAAGGCTGAGTCCTCCCGCCTTGCGAAAGCATCAGGGAGGCAAAGCTTGTGGCTTCAAGATCTGATGGGGAAACGATTCGACCACCGCGCTTTGAAACTCCGTTCTCAAGAAAGTGGCGAGTTGTCTCACTGGCAAGCGTGGTTGTTGTGGAAGAACCATAGCTAGGCGCAATGGTGGCAGGTTCGGCATTCCATGCTCAGGCATTAACTTGCGCCACTCTACCGGCACCGCAGCTTCTGGCAGGACCGTCAAAAGGTCTCCCGAGGCAACCGCCAACTGGATACCGGCGATATCGGAGGAGGAATAAACTATTCGCCAGCGCCGATCGGTCTGTTCGAGAGCAGATAAAATCTGCGGACGTGCTCTACACCCGTCAGGGAAAAGAGCGAGTTGGATGCAGCTGGCGTCCTCTGGGTGCCTATTTGGCGCGGAACACCAGACTTGCTTTTCCAACCGAATGACCTCGCCCCTTGGATCTCCTTCGTTCTGAGTGATGATCGCTAGATCCAGTTCTCGGTTCTCCACCATATATTCGAGACGGTGGGAAAAATCGTACTGAAGGTCGAGACTCACCGTCGGGTGCTGTGGAACGAAGCGTTGCATGAGGGCGGTGCCGAACAAAGTCAGATAATCATCCGGCATGCCCAACCGCACCCGACCTTCGTTTCTGCCTCCAAGAAGCGTCGCAAGGGCCTCGTCTTCTATCGCGCGAATTCTACGTGCGTACCCTAGGAGGCGCTCAGCAATCGGAGTTAGCGTTACCCGGCGGTGGCCTCGATCGAACAATCTCAGATCGAGACGCTCTTCCCACCTGCCGATTGCCATACTGACGGCGGCTTGGGTTCGACCGAGGCGCTCAGCGGCTGCGGTAAAACTGCCTGTTTCTGCGACAGCGACGAAGGCTGCCAATGCATCGCTGTCGAGGTTGCGCATTGATCCAACTCCAAGAGCTCGCAGGGATTATCAGATGACGACACGTTGGAGAGTGATCGGACGGAAACTCGACCAGTCACGCCGAGTTCGAGTTGGCCCGATGCAACAAGAGCATAGACGCAAGCGAATCCCAGTGATCGTCAGGATCAGATAGGGGCGAAACAGCTCGGTCTGGTGAAGCAGACTTATGGTCACGCGAATCCTCAAGATTATTCTTTGACGCTCGACATCGCGACCGAGTCCGTGAAGAAGCGTTGGAAGCCCAGTAGAATGGCTGCAGGAATGAGGCTCAGGATTGTCGATGCCGCGAAGACCTGGCCGTAGTCGCTGGAGCGCTGCCCCACCATCAGGCCGAGGGTGATTGGGGCTAGGAACATGTCCTGGCGCGTCGTGACGAGAAGCGGCCAGAGATAGGCCTGCCATTGCCCATTGAAGAGGATGACCCCCGCGCCGACGAGAGCCGGACGCGAAAGCGGTAGGAAAATCTGGAAGAAAATCCTTAGCCAGCCGGCTCCATCGATTTGAGCCGCTTCAATCAGCGAACGGGGTATGGCGAGGAAAAACTGCCGCAGTAGGAAGATCACTATGCCGCTGCCCACAAAGGGCATAATCAGTGCGACGTAAGTGTTCTGCAGCCCGGCGCGTGCGAAGATGGCCGACAACGGGATAGCCACGACCTCCTCAGGGATCAGAAAGCTGAAGATGATGATGGCGAAGACGACCTCGCGGCCTCGCCACTGCATGGCGCTCAACGCGAAGGCTGCGGCTGCGCAAACCAGCAGTCCCACGACCACCGTACATCCGGCCACGATGATCGAGTTAATCAATCCCGTCCGGAATACTCCGCCAAGCGCGCTGCCATAGTTTGTCAGGGTGGGCTCTGGCGGAATGAAGCTGCCTATGGAAAGCGGATTGAGCGCGGTGAATATCTCGTTACTAGGCCGTAGGCTTCCGGCGATCAGCCAGACGATCGGCAGCAAAAAGCCGGCAGCGACGGCGATGCCGAACACGAGCTGAACTATGCGCCCCGCCCCGGCCGAGCTCTTTTCTCCGGCGCTCACAGCTGCTTCTCCCGCGAGAGCAATCGGAACTGGATGAGGATGATGCCCATCATAATGACCATCAAGGTCAATGATTCCGCAGCGGCCAGTGACACGTCGTTGAAAAAATAAGCCTGTTGATACACGTCGAACATGACGAGCTGCGTGCTGCCGCCGGGTCCGCCTCGAGTAAGTATCGCGATCGGAGAGAACAGCAGAAATGACGCTACCGTGTCAGCGACGATTACGAAGGCTAGCGGCCGACGCATCAGCGGGATAGTGATGTGCCACAGCGACGAAAGCTTTCCAGCGCCATCGATTGATGCTGCCTCGTAGAGCTCGCGAGGAATGTCCTTTAGGCCACCGATCAGAAACATCATCCAGAAGCCGACTCCGATCCACGAGCTCATGACAATAATCGACATCAGTGCCTGGTCTGCGGATGTGAGGAACGGCTGAGCGCTGAAGCCCACCGACATCAACATCGCATTTGCTAGTCCATCGGGGCGGTATGCGGCACCCCACAGGATGGCTGCGACGCTCGAAGGGATGACCACCGGAAGGAACACCAAGACACGCAGCAGCGAGACGATCCGGGAGTTCTCGGCAAATAGCAAGGCGAGGCCGAAAGCGATTGCCGTCTGCAGCGGTACAGTGATCACCACAAAGGTTAGGGTAGCCTGCACGGTCTTTGCAAAAGTAGGCGCCGCAAAAAGGAACTCGAAATTATCGAGCCCGGCGAATTCCCCATCAGGCCCGGACAAGCTCGCCTGAATGAGCCAGCCTGCGGGCAACAACCGAAAACCGATGAGGCCAACCAGAGCCGGCGTCAGGAATAGGAGCGGCGCTATGGCCGCTCTCCATTTTGAACGTCGACCAATGATGGGAGCGGCCTTTACAATCCGTCCCTCAGAAACCGCTCCCATCGCCATCGGGTGTCAGCGCTCGATCCGCTTGAAACTACGCTCGAGTTCACTTTGAAGCTGCGTCAACGTCTGAGCGGCGTCACTTCCGTTGCGGATATCGCTAAAGGCACGCGCGAACAGTTCCTCCAATTGGAGATATCCCGGGGTACGTGGTCGCCGGATAGCCGTGTTCGCGAGCTCATAGCTCATCAAAAGATCAATACCCTTTAGATTGGGACTTTGCTCAGGAAGGCTCTTCATCACCTCGGCCGTAGCCTCCATGTTCGCCGATAGATTGCTTCCGTTGGTGGCAACTACCGCCCCCTCTTTGTCCAAGCCCGCGTAGTTCAGGAAGTTCAGGGCCTGGTCGGCGTTCGTGGTATCCGCCGCCACTCCCAGATGGTATGATTCAGAAGGCGTCACCGCCTTGCCACCGGCAAAATACGGATGAGGTGCCACTCCATAGTCCAGACCGTCGGCCTTGTTGAAACTGGGGATACCCCACGGGCCGCCAATGTAGAATGCAAGCCGACCACCTATGAACAGATCGCGCACCTCTTGGTTTTGGGTCGGACCACGCGAAGCCACGCCATCGGCGAAGAGGCTTCCGTACCATTTTCCTGCCTTCAGCCAAGCATCGTTGGCCACGTCCACGGTCAGCAGGTCATCACCCTTGACGCCTGGCCCACCACCAAGCGACTCCGGAAGGATCTGCAGTTGGTAGTAGCGATCGACTTGCTCGAATGAGAGGCCGACCTCGGCTCCGGCCGCCTGGACCTTCTTGGCGAGCTCAATGAGCTTCTCCCAGGTCATGCGCGCATCGGGCGAGACATCCGGCGCTTCAACGCCAGCTTTGGCCAGAAGCTTCTTGTTGAAGAACAGGAGCTGCGTTGACTCCCACATCGGCATTGACAGCATCTTACCGTTGTAAGTAGCGCCCTGCACATCGCTGGGGAAAAGGACGCCCTTGGTCTTTTCTCCAAAGGCACTCGTCAAGTCCTTCAACATGCCCGCCTTGGCGAAGATCGGGACGTAACTCGGGTCTACGAGGAAGACATCGATCCCGGAATTTCCCGTCCGGAAACGCTGGACTAGAGTGTTCTGAAGATCGGCAAAAGGCACGCCCTCCCAGCGGTCCTTTATGCCCGAGACCTTTTCGAAGGCCGCGAGGAGCGCCTTGTATTCTGTCCCGTCCCCATCGCCGAAGAGTGTCAGCGTCTGGTCCTGCGCCATGGCGGATAACGACCCAAGTAGTGGCAGCGACCACACCCCCAACATGCCGGTCAAGAAACCGCGCCGACCCAAGCGATAGCCCATTATTGTCATTCTTATTCCCTCCCGTTTGTTCTGTGGACCCACAACAAGGGAACCACTCCTTCGACATCGAGGCGCACGTTAGTTAGTTTCTTGCAAGAATGCAATATCCTAATATTGCCCCGACGAACTCTGCAGCGGCACTCTGCGACAGCGGTGCCTGCCGTTGTCGGTGAAGGCTCGCTTTATCGACAAGGGCGAGGGGACATCGTTGCCAAGTGTAACATCGGCCGGGATCTCCTCACTTTTTCACAATTTTTCGGAAGAAGCGGTGAGATCGTCGTCAAGCAATTCCGTGACTTCGTCCATCTCATCGAAGCCGACCCCGCTCGGCATCGCGGTCTACCGAGGGCGAATGGGCCGAACGGCGACGAAGTTACGTTGACTGAAGCCGCCGGATGCTCAATCTGCGCTCCGCGACGGTCCTTCGCCAGCTTGCCGCCGGCATCATTCAGCCGAGCAATATTGCAAAAGGGGCACCATGGGTCATCCCGATCGAGGTCGACTTGCAGGGCACTGTCATACCAGCCTGACGGTGAGAAAGAACCTGCCGGGTCAAACGCGGTGATCCGTCGAGCCGGAGACGGTAGAGTTGAACCGCCCTGCGCGCGACTGACGCCCGACAGAGCCATTGCCGGACTACTCAACCGGCAGGAAAGCGGACAGGTCAATCGAATGGATGATCGCAGTCGCGTGTGCGGAGCTTCCGCAACACGCATATGACGGTCGACTGGCGTCCCGCAGATGCCGCGGCAGCCGCACTTAACGTGCCGACCGATGAAAGCGCGAGCCTGAATATCCAAGATTCGAGTCTTCGAGTGCGTCAGGTACTCTCAACGTGCCGGTCATCACCAGTTCGGAGCAAAAGACCCTTGACTTTTATATACCACGCGGGACCAGGAGCCATCACCTCGCTCGCCTTTCGTGCCACGGTCGATCAGCCGGACGCTTTCGTCGCTCGAGGATGTCCGAGCGCATCTGCGCCCGCACGGCCCTCTATGAGGCGGCTCATTCGCTGCTCGTGCTGAGCAAGAATTGGTCGAGACTCAGTGCGTGGGGCATGAACGTCGCCAAACGGCGCGGTATGGCTCGAGCCCGAGTTGCCGTTGCCGCATGCTCGCTGGCATTCTGCATGTGGAGTGGTGCAACGGAATTCCGCTTCGGCAGGGCACACGGCCGCGTATCGGCGAAATGGAGAAAGAGACAAACAAGGAGTAATTGGTTCATTGGTTTCGCCCGAAATGGCGTGATCCGGATCGTCCCCCTGGGCACAACGGGCAAGGTGATTTCGTTAGCAGGCACGATCCTGCGCGAACTCTCCTAAGGTCGCTCAACAATTGAGACGCCTCGCTCTACTGACCACTGACCCCATAATGCGGCGGCTTAACGTCGACCGCGAAGAGGAGCCGGCAGGGCGACATAGTCCGGAAGAAATCGGGAGGATCTCGACCTCGACCACCCCAATCAAAGAAGTTTGCTAGGGCAATCGCTCGAAGATGACGTTGATGTCAGTCATTGCAGCGAGCCGGTATGATCTGCATTCCATCAGATTGATGATCCGAGCCCTGATACCCTTTAGATAATGCTCACTTGGCTCGCATTGGATGACAGCAGGTCTGATGCGCTCGTAGTCAATGGCCTTAACGAGATCGTAATCCAGTCCTTCGCAATCGATCGATAGGAAGTCGACCTTATCGGCATAGGGGGTCAATAGTTCATTGATACCGATTGCACTCACCTCAATATGTTCTCGGATACCTCCTATACCGTCGAAGTCGCCGAAACTTTCAACATGTGCCTTATCGACGGAGGAAAGCTCATGGGCGTTTCCGATGAAGAGCGTGGCGGATGCTTGCGGAGCGGACAAGACAACAGACGGCACGAGAACGTCTTTCGGGCGCGCAGCCTGGATCAGCGCTCCCAATTCAGGATTGGGTTCAACCAAAACACCTCTCGCGCCTCTTTGGTACATAAGATAGGTACTTGAGGTAGAAATGGGGTGATTAGCGCCGATCTCGACATAGAAAACACTATCCCAAGATCTTTGACTCTTGGAGAGTTTTGCGGCCAAGATTCCTTCGACTATAACATCTTCTCCGGCTTGTGCGTAACTAGCCGGCGCGAAGTGCTTGATCCGAGAGCTCGGTAGATTGAGCCTAGAGACTTCTTGGTTTATGGACTGGTTTTCAAACTGGGACAACATAGCTCGCCCTCCAATGTAACCTGCGATTTTCGGACGAGCCGCCACGACCGGTTTGTTGCAGCGGCTCTTGCTCATCATCGCAGCAATCGGCGTGCCACGTGCAGAATGCGGCGCTCCCCACTTAGCAAGAATGAAACACACGCGCCCACGGAAGGGGCCGCGACACTTTGTCGGGTTCGCGACATCGGCGCCACCAACCGTCCAGCGACTTGCGCAGTGACGCAAACCGAAACCTGCTGCGGATCGTATCTCGCAGCGTGGATGCTATGGGGCGAGCGGCGAGGTGTGGCATCCTTCGGCGCTGTGTGCCACCATAAAGGAGGCACCCGATGCCGCAGACTTTTGACGCGAGCCAGTCCCTTACCGCTCTTGAGCAGGATAACACTGTCATCGCCGCAATCGAGATGAGCAAGGCGGAATGGCTGATTTCGGCGCCAGCCCCTCAAGAAGATGAACACTCCGCCCCCTGGGCAGAACGCAGCTTTCCGTTCATTCATCTGGAGGAACCCTCGGCAAGTATGCGCAAACGCGGGCTCTTTCCGTACCCATTCGGCATAGTTCGGCATAGGCCGGCATAGCCGGCAGTCGGTATTAGCGGCGAAACACAACGCGCTCCGTCGCATGGATGTATGATATGGAGATTGAGGTAGCCGCATGACCCATGACGTAACGCGCGCCACAATGAAGCTACGCCCACCTTGCGCCGCAAAGCGTTGCGGACTTCTCGAACGTGTGGTTCGCACCAATGGTGCGCAAGCAAGCGCTTTTCTTGTCCTAAGTCTAACAATGTCGGGCATACGATATAGGATTAGAGCGGCATCGGTCTGTTCCAACACGACTTTCCCCTTTGGCATGGCGGATGCATGAGAATCTGCAGCGGATGCATGAGAATCTGCAAACGTGCCGCGAACTGAGGAGAATCGAGTTGGAGGTCGGAACCAGCCTGATGCTGATTTGCCCATGCAATGGGAGTCAAGGCCAATGACAAGAAGGGCGCTCATCTTGGTCGAGGGCTCGAGGTCTAATGGTCCGCTTTACGTCCAAGCGGCCCAGCGTCTCGGTCTTCATCCAGTTACAGTGGCGGCTGATCCCGCTGAGTACGGATATCTGGCAGCGGAAGCGATTGAGTCTATCCGTGTTGATACAGATAATCTCGATGCGTTGATCCGCGAATGTTCCCATCTGCGAGGGACCTATAACATAGCCGGCATTACTGGCTTTTCGACCCCTGACGAGTCGGTCTATGCGACAGTTGGCAAGCTCTGCCGTCATTTCGATCTACCGGGACCGAACCCCGCATCGCTTGAACGATGTTGCGACAAGTTTGTTCAACGCCAGCTCCTAGCAGAGGCCGGCGTTCCAATGCCCGCTTATCGTTTGGCAACGAATGCTACTGAGGTTGAAAGCTCTGCCGCGGAGATCGGCCTGCCGGTGGTTCTCAAGCCTGCCGTGGGAGGCATTGGCAGCACCGGTGTCCGATTGTGCCGCAGCGTCGACGAGTTAGCCGAACATACGACCTATCTGTTGGAAGGAAAGTGCATATCGGGATCTTCGCCGAGGATCCTAGTCGAAGAATTCGCACAAGGCCCCACTATAGCGCTCACATAATGGGAAATGAGGTCATCGGGATTGTCGCTGCTGAGTTTGGCAACCCACCGCATTTCGTATTTCGTGAGTTCACCTTCCCGGCCCTTCTGACCGCTGAAGAGCATGCACGTATCGCCGATCTTTCGCTGAGCTGTTTGCGAGCTCTCGACCTTGGCTGGGGGCCAACCTGCATTGAATTCCGGTGGACCAAGCGTGGCCCAGTCGTCATTGAAGTCAATCCGCGTCTTGCTGGCGCCCCAGATCCCCAAATGATCCAACTGGCTTGCGGTGTCGATCTAATCGCCGAACACATCAAACTTGTCATCGGCGAGCAATGGAATTTGCGCAAAAACCGTTCGCATGCTGCGGCCGCGCGGATTCTAGTTCCGGATCATGATGGCACCCTCGATTGGATCGGTGGCGACACTCAGGCTGCTGCTGTACCAGGGATCGCCCAAGTCAAATTGTT
This sequence comes from Mesorhizobium sp. C089B, assembly GCF_030323125.1. Classification (NCBI taxonomy): domain Bacteria; kingdom Pseudomonadati; phylum Pseudomonadota; class Alphaproteobacteria; order Hyphomicrobiales; family Phyllobacteriaceae; genus Mesorhizobium; species Mesorhizobium sp. C089B. The sequence goes on along the minus strand of NZ_CP100469.1, from coordinate 5,683,725 downwards.
CGTTAAACCCGAAACGTTGATCGTCATGAAAGGCGATTACCGAGACGAGATCGGACATGTCATCGCAGTTTCGTCAAACCTTGCCCAGGCAGCAGCGATAGTCCAGCGTGCCGCCGACTTAATCTGTTGGTCGATCACACCACTTCCGACCCTCGGCAAACAGTCTGGGCCTCGCTCCGCCACACCATCTCCCGGTACCACATAATGCCACCGCCCATGAAAGCCTGACTAGCTGGGCGTTCGCTGGCGTTGCTTTAGCTAGACTAGGGGGCTGGTGGGAGTGCAAAAATCCAGTCGAATCTCGTCCAGAGCGAAGCAATGCAACATAATCGCTATTCTGGAGGCCTTGACCAAATGGAGGATACGTTTCGAATTGAAAGGGTTCCTGGAAATTCTTCTGGAAGGAGTTCCGGATCCGCATGCGGTCATCTCGTGTGGGTTTTGGCATCGTCAGAACGCAAGGAAATCGATTTGAAGGAGCAAATAGCCGCTAGTTTTGCCAAGATGGATCGCGTGCTTTCCGAATTGAAAACAGACAGGCGCTATTTGCTATTGGCTTGTGTCTTTCTGTCCAATCTTGACGATGAGAAGATCTTCGACGTCGAGTGGGAAGCCTGGGTTGGCGACAATCCGAATCACTGGCCGCAACGGATCTGCATCGGAGCAATGTTATCGCCGGGCACCCTTGTGGAAATTGCTGTGGTCGCGGCTCGCCCGCTAACATCGAACTCGTTGTACTCGGTCGCCTAACGCCGGCTGATGCAAATTTGCATCCTTCTGCTGTTGTTTTCGAGCGCATCGATGGTGGCATGCGCATGGTCCTCCGCGAGTATGGGAGGAATAATGCAGATTACTTTATCCTTTGGAAATTAGAATTGGAAACTTGACAATGAAATACCTTGTCGGCGGCATCTCCAGCGCCGGGCGCGATCTTCCGCAACTCAACGGCAGAGCACTGTACATCGACAGGGCAAAAGGGCCATATCTCTGGACGGACGAAGGCGTGCGGATGATCGATATGGCGCTCGGGTTCGGCGCTGTCCTTCTCGGACATGCCGATCCGGTTGTCAATTCAGCCGTGGTCGAGGCGGTCAAAAAAGGCTCAATGCCGGCCTTCGCCCATGCTGGCGAAGAAGCGGCTGCTGAGGCGCTGAGCGTCCCCTGCAGTCCGCTGCAGAACGTGATCTTCACCAATTCCGGCAGTGAGGCCGTCCATCTTGCGTGCCGTATAGCCCGCGCCGTAACAGGCCGGCAGGTCGTTGCGAAGATTGCCGCAGGCTTCGACGGCTGGTTTGATCCAGTTGCGTTCGGCAATGCCGGTTTCAGCGAGGCCCTCCTCGGAAACGGCGAGCCTCGCCCCGTTCGGCAAAATATGACACTGACGCGCTACAACGATGTGACCGATCTCGAAAGGTTGTTTTCGGAGACCACCGACATCGCTGCCATCATTTTCGAGCCCCTATTGGCCAATGCTGGTTGCATTGAAGCCGACATATCGTATCTGAGGTCGCTTGAATCCCTTGCACGCGCTCATGGTGCCTTGCTGATCGCGGACGAAGTCCTAATGGGCTTCCGTCGCCGGTTCGGTCTGGCAAGCCACGGCCTGGAGCTAGATCCCGATCTTGCCACCGTGGGCAAGGCTATTGGCAATGGATTCGCTGTTGCAGCGGTGCTTGGTCGACCCGGTATCATGGAAGCGGCTGACGACGGCCGGGCGGTACGCGCCGGAACCTATTGCGGTAACCCAGTTGCCTCGGCGGCAGTGACGGCTACTCTCTCGCGCCTGCGAGAATGCGATTACAACGGGCTTGCAAGGCGCGGCGATCTCGTGCGCAATGCGCTGGTCGCTGCCCTTGCCGATCGCGGGGCAAAGATCACGACAACCGGCCATGGAATGGTCTTTACGCCTTGGTACACACCTACTCAGCCGAAAACCTACGAGAACGCGGTGGCAATTGCGGATCCAGGGCAATCACTGCTGTTTCATCTGGCGCTTCGCAGAGCAGGCGTAATGGTGATGCCGCAGCCGTTCGGCCGCTTGTTTCTCAGCTTCTCCCACGACGAGGAAGTCTGCGGGGAGACGGCGAAAGCGTTCAGGATTGCGGTAAGCTCCCTTCCGGTTGAGGCTACGAATTCCGACCTGAGACCGACGGCGAGCTATTAGCCCGCGAGACTGAAATCGGCGCCGGGGAAGGACTCGAACTCAGCAGTGGCAATAATAAAACCGGTTGACGCAACGCACAGTAAGGGTCGGGCAACAAGGCCATTGATGCCGCGGCGAAAGTCGACCGGCTGCGTCGCCACCACGACCTTCACGTCGCCGGCAAGCGCAATCACCGCCGCACACGCAAGGCATCCACGATGGCGGCCGCCAGGGTCGGATCGACCGAGCCCGTCAGGACGAGGCGGCTTTCACCAATCTCGAGCTCAATCCGACCGGCCGACGTGAGCACCTCCTGCTTCGCTGCGCCGGCGTACTCGACCTGCCGGTCCTCGCCCGCGATCGTAATTGGCACAAATTGTAGGGCTGGCGTCGTCTCCGCAGCCGCTTTCGCCTGCACCAGCCCCGCCTGTCGCCGCCAGACGGAAAGTGTGACTTGCGACAGCCACACTATGGCACCTCGATGCCGGAGCGGAGGCCGTCCATCCCATCAGGTCATGACCTCCCAGAAATGTGTTCGTAATGCCGACACGCTCCTCAAAAAGGTCCGCGTCAAAAGGGAGACCGCACTGGCGCGGCAGCTCAACTTCTGCACTGACGCACTTCAGAACTTCCACCGTAGTCACGTTGCTCTGCACGGCGATATCTCTCGTCTTCCGGGGAGGCGTCGATACTACGGCATTTGGTAGTTGACGCACCTCTTGTACCCGGCGAGACGCCCTGCCCATCCTATCAAGCTCAGCGCTAGCACCGGCTGATGGGCTGATGTGTGACAGGCGCTTCTGCTATGCAGCAGCATGCTAAGGTGTCGCAGGCCGCTTCGGCAGCAACACGAACCACATCGCGGTCGAGTAGCTCAGCCATTCGGCTTTCGCCCTCACAGATCCGGGCGAGCGGATTTCCCGCACCCGGCTCTTCCCGAGGGTAACCCGCGTCATATCCGTGCTTGCGCCCAAGTTCGAGTGATGCGCGGAGTTGGCAGGGGGAAGCGCGCCGTCAGGGTCTCGAACTCCGACCAGCCCATGCGCCGGCTTTTCTGGCTGCGCCGTCTCAGACACCGTAGCCATATCCGGCGCATTTGCCGATGGAATCCGTTGAGCGCTGGGTAGTTGTGCGGCCTGCCGTAGTAGCCGTAGTGTCCACGCAGAACGGCGGCGAACCACCTGTGCTGCGCAGCCATTGGCGCATGCATGAGCCGCCAGGCATCCTGGCGCAGCGCCGTCAGCTTGCGCGTCAGGCGTTTCCCTTCCGTCTTGTGCTTCACGATGAACCGGCCATCCCGGGTCCGCCCGCAGTAGTGGGTGAAGCCCAGAAAGGCGAAGGTCTCGGGTCGCCGCTCGCCACGCCGCTGTCGTGAAAGGGCCGCGAACCGCCCAAACTCGATCAACCGCGTCTTGTCCTCGTGGAGAGTCAGGCCAAAGCCGGCCAGCCGCGCCTTGAGGGCCAACAGCATCTCCTCTGCATCGGCCTTCTTCTCAAAGCCCATGACGAAGTCGTCAGCGTAACGCACGATCACAACGCGACCGTGTGCATGGCGACGACGCCATTGGTGGGCCCAGAGATCGAGGATGTAGTGCAGGAAGATATTGGCGAGGAGCGGACTGATGCCCGCCCTTGCGGGGTACCCCTGTCCGTCTCTTGCTTCTCGCCGCTCTCAAGGACGCCAGCCCGCAACCACAGCCCAATGAGCCGTAGGATACGAGGATCAGCGATCCTGTGCGCCACCATCCGCAGCAGCCACTCGTGGTCGACCGAGTCGAAGAAGCTGCGAATGTCGGCATCGAGCACCCAGTTCACACGCTGGCTCATGATCGCTGTATGCAGGGCATCAAGCGCCATGTGGGGGCTCCGCCCCGGCCGGAAGCCGTAGGAGAATCCCAGGAAGTCGACCTCGTAGACAGCACTCAGCACCTCGGCCACCGCGCTTTGGACGATCTTGTCTTCCAGCGCCGGCACCCCGAGAGGCCGTTTACCGCCATCGGCTTTGGGAATGTAAACCCGCCGCACCGGCTGTGGCCGGTAGCGATCGGTGTGGACCCGTTCGCAGAGATCACGGATGTTATCCGTCAGACCCTCTTCGTATCTCGCCACGGTCATCCCATCGACCGCAGCACTCACCTGTCGCTTCTGTCGCCGAAACGCCCGGTAAAGGCTTTCTTCGTCGACGTGATGCAGCAGGGCCGTGAACCGGGTTGGGCAGCCTGCTTGGCCGCCGCGTTCACCCGCTCGAGGTTCAGCGGCAAGGCAACCCGGCTCTGTGTCCGGACCTTGGCTTCCTCGCGCAGGCTCCCCTCAGGCTGGTCCCTTCCCTCCACTCGCCTCGTTTCCTTCGACGGCTTCACGGGTACTATGAACCAGTCCGACTCCCGACCTCAGCTCGGACAGCAGCTCTGGCAGTACCTTGCTGCTGTCCCCGCTGGAGACCAATCCAGCGGACCCGGTCGGGCCTCTCATGTTCCGATGATTACCTTCCATGCGTGATCCGGCCATCGACCCCGACGGAGCGGCAACGTCTCGCGTAACGACGATGCTCATATCGCCTTCGTGACTAGGGAACACACTCGGCCTCCGCGAACATCCACCTTTCGAGGCTCATTCCCGCACCCCGCATGGCTCCTGTCTACACTTCAGACCCCGCGTTGCCGCGACGCCCGCAAGACTCGGTCCCGGCTTGCCCGCTACGGCTTTGGCCGGATGGGACTTGCACCCACAAGCAATTATCAGCTTGGCATGACGTACTCCCAGGACGTGGTGTAGCTCGGCGGTAGCGAAGCCGCTCGCGAGCGCGCCCTCAACAGCGCTGTAGATGCTATGGGCGGCGGCGAGCGTGTGGCACCCTTGGCGCTGTTGAGCAGCTACCTAAGGAGCGCCCCCATGTCACCATTGATGCAAGCAAATCCCTTACCGCCCTTGATCAGGACAGCACGTTGGCCGCAGTGATTGAGATGAGCCAGACAAAGTGGCTCATTGCTGCGACGGTCCCTGGCTTTGAACGTAGTCCTCTCAAGAAGCTCGATGCCGACCCGGATTCGGTGCTCAGGCTGTTGCGCCGCTGGCGCAGCAAAGCCATCCAAGCCGGGCGCGAAGTCCGGCGCATCGTTGTCGCCTATGAGGCTGGACGCGACGGCTTTTGGTTGGCGCGCGGGCTCCAGGCGCGCGCTGTCGAGGCTTATGTCATACATCCATCGAGCGTCGCGTTTTCCCGCGAACATCGGCGCGCCAAGACCGATCGCCTCGATACCGAACTGCTGACGCGCGCCTTTCTTGGCTGGCTGCGGGGCGAGAAGCGCCACTGCAGCATGGCAGCCATCGCAACCATCAATGAGGAGGAGGCTCGCCGTCCGAACCGTGAACGAGACAATCTCGTCCGCGAACGTACACGGATCGTCAATCGCATCAAGACAATCCTCGCTCGCTTCGGCATTCGCGCCTTCAAACCCAATCTGCGCAAAGCTGCCGAGAAACTCGAGGTTCTGCATACGGCGGAAGGTATGCCCCTACCGGAACGAAGCCGAGCAGAGTTGCGCCGTAATCTCGGACGGCTTCACCTGTTGCGTGAACAAATCCACGAGATCGAACAGGAGCGGTTGCGGCAGCTCTCGGTGGTTCCAGACACGGAGAAGGGTCCGCTCGCAATGGTTCGCCTTCTTTCGCGGATCATCGGTGTCGGTATCGAGACTGCGGACATGCTGGTGAATGAGATTCTCTCACGCGGCCTGCGTGATCGGAGAGCCGTCGCTCGCTATGCCGGACTTACCGGGGCGCCGGATGAGAGCGGCCAACGCAGGCGCGAGAAAGGTCTTGCGCGGGCCGGCAACGCTCGCGTCCGCTACGGCATGATCCTATTGGCTTGGCGGTTCCTCCAATTCCAAAAGGACAGCGCGCTGGCGCACTGGTTTTGCGCGAGAACGGCCGATGGCCGAGGCGGTACGCGCAAGACATATGATCGTGGCTTTGGCGCGCAAGCTACTGATTGCATTCTGGCGACTTGTCACGACCGGCGAGATCCCGACGGGAGTAGCCCTGCGTCCGGTATAAAGCATGGAGGAGCGTTGCATTGAAGTTTGGCAGCTGCAATAGCGTCTGCCGATAACGATCCGAGGTGGTGGTGATCCCGGTCGCTCACATGGCCTTACGACGCCGCGCTGTAGAATGGGCCCACCGCCCGGAGCTTCGCCCGCCGATGCGTATGGCTGCATCATGGTTTTTGATCCGCGAGGATCAACCGCATACAAGCTTGCGGCGCGTTTACGGCGCCTGATGGCGAGCTCCCCTCGGTTTGCAAGTTATAGGCCTCTACAAACAGGGCCGCACCTGCCGGCTCAATGTAATGCTGCCGCCGCACCAAGGGCAAGTCGCTTCGCGATGGCCCAAAGGACCACCCTTGACGGTCACTGCGCGCGGCGCCCCAATGGACCCCTCGGAGCCAAAGCAGGAACAAATGGTCGCCACGGCTGAACAAGGAGACGGAACGACTGAAAGATCACGTTGACAAAGATCATCCCATACAAGCGAGCGACCGGCTTTGCGGCGATGATCGGCGTTCTTCGATGTCGGGGCCGCTTTCGGACGGCTTCTGAAGCGTCTCGACCAATAGTCTAAGGATCAGGGTCCCGAAAAGCCGACGGCGGAGGATATAACAGTTTGTATGTGGGACCAGACTAAGCCGGCTCTCCCCCTTTTAGGCCAACAAAGTTCGCCAGACACCTTTGTTCTGGGAGAACGACCACAGGGTCTGTCGAAGCCGCGCAAGAATAGGCGACTAGACTCGTCGACCGGGTCCACACGAGGCCCGCCTTAAGCATTCTCAAGAGGGCTCGACATTCGCTCGCGCTTTATCATGTATGCGCCATCATCGAGAACATGGACCACGAATACCGTCGAGCGCAGCGCTTGCAAGCGGTTCAGATCCCGCATCTTCATTCCTACCAGCGTCGTGAAAATCCGGATGCCATGGCCTCTGGCGTAAGCGTGCTCGACCATTTCGGTGCAATCCGGATTGAGCCAAGGCTCGGAGTATCCGGCGAAACTAATGTCGACGGCAGTTGGTACGCGCGCCAGACATCGCTTGAAATCTTCAAGACGAAGATGCTTCACCTGAGAAACCGCTCTTTGCCGATGGGCGAATTTGTCCTGCGGACAATAGGAACATCCGACGATGCAGCCGTTGGTCGTGTTTATTTCCAAAATCCCGCCGCCCGGGATGGCAGAGCCCAGTTCCTGTAAGATCATCGGATATGTTCCACTTTTCTGCCGCTCTTGGCCAATCCTGAATATTAAAGTAACAAGTTTGTTATTTGATTCAGCCGGATCGTTATTATCACGCTAGCATATATTTAGTTACGCCTCCCATTACACATGATCTATCAACTAAGTTTTCAAAATTAAATGATAATACTCTCAGCGGATTTTTAATTTCCTCAGCAAATATCCATCGGTCAAATTTTCCAAAGGAACTCAGTCAGCTTCGCGTTGGGCGGCAATCAACCCCCGGCTCCATCAGGTTTGCTGGGCGGACCCTCGCACCAATTTTGGGCGCTTCGCCGGCACGGCAGGAGGGCGAAATCGCAATCTGTCGAGCGTCAGCCGTTGCGGAAGGTGTAGCTGTACCCGTTGATGGCCGGCCCGCCGCCGAGATGCGCTAGAGCACCTTCGATCCCTCTGGAAAGAAGCTTTTCTGGACGAGGCCGATCATCGCTTGCATTGATTTGCCCTCGTAGACGGGATCGGCAATTATACCCTCGAGCCGTGCACACAGGCGGATGGCCTGCTTCGTTGCCTCGGACGGAAGGCCGTAACCGGGAGACGCGTACCCCTCGAGGAGCACCACGTCATCCTCGACGATTTCCATGCCAAACTTGACGAGCTTCGCAGTATCCCGGGCAATACTTAGCACCTGCCCCTTGGTTTGGGCGGGGGTGGCGGAGGCATCGATACCGACCACATTGCGCTGTCGACGGTCCTTGGCAAAGCCAACGAGCATGCCAGCATGCGTCGAGCCTGTGACCGTGCAAACGACGATGTAGTCGAAGGCAAACCCAAGCTGTTTTTCCTGGGCTCGCACTTCCTCCGCGAACCCCACATAACCGAGCCGCCATATTTGTGAACTGAGGCCCCGGCCGGTATCGCGTAGGGCCTGCCGCCCCTTGATTTGACTTCATCGAGCGCCTGTTCCCAACTGCGGCGGATGCCGACATCGAAGCCCTCGTCGACCAAGTGCACTTCTGCTCCCATTATGCGGCTCAAGAGGATGTTGCCGATCCGGTCGTAGACGGCATCCTCATGTGGTACCCAGCTCTCCTGAACCAGGAGACATTTCATGCCGATCTTGGCGGCGAACCGCGGCGACCATCCGCGTGTGGTTGGACTGCACGCCGCCGATGGAGACAAGCGTATCAGCATTTGACGCGATCGCGTCGGGGATGATGTATTCGAGCTTGCGGAGCTTGTTTCCGCCGAACGCCAGACCGGAGTTGCAGTTCTCGCGTTTGGCGTAGATTTCCATTGCCCCCCAGATGCTTGGAGAGGCGGTCGAGCTTCTCGATGGGCGTGGGTCCAAATGTGAGCGGATTGGAACTTTTCCAGCATTTTCTCTCCGGCAACGATGGAGCTGAACGAGCCATTCACGATTCATTCTGGAGGCGTCTTTGATTTGACTCTCTGCATTTTCGCCAGAAGAGTCTCATTATGATTTCCAGCGCTTGGTTCGTCATTGAGAGTTGCAACCGCACGCCGGCGTGGGAGAGACTACCCTAATGTGTATGGCATTCAAGAACTGCATTTCCTTGTTTAACTAAAATGAACGGATTGGGGTCGCCATCAACTTCTCGAGCGCAGTATCCATGTGTATATTTTCAATATATATTGTTGGTCCAAAGTATTTTGCAGCTTGAGCGCTTACTTTGTCATGTCGCCTCAAGGCAGCAGCAGCGATATGGCAAGCATTTGATCGCGCTGGAGCAAATCTGCGGATTCATCCGTCACCTCATAAAGATCTGGCGGCTCGGATCCGACTTCCTTGCTGTCAAAATGCTCAGGCCTTTCGCCAGCTCGGCTAACGCAGCCAGACTGCCAGATCAGAAAGAGCACGCTTGCGAAATACGCCAGCTGAAGGAGCAGCGAACAAGTCAGCGTCGTGACAACTACTGTGCCGACGGAATGAGAAGCGAAGTAGACAGTCAGTGCGGTGCCGCACAGCACCAGCCCCAGGACGCGACAAAAGATTTTTAAGGACAACGCCATTCTCCTGGTTTTGTCTTCTCAGATCATGCTGCGACCTAGTCGGCCGCAATATGGGTCTGGCAGTTCTTCGGGCAGACGCGGCCGCAGGCTCCGCAGCCAATGCAGCGGCCGGCATGGTCGACAACCATGATCATGCGATTGAGCTCGCCATCGAAGTCGTCGTCTTCGCCGTCGCAGGCGCCGAGGATTTCACCTGCGTCATCGACGCCGTAAAGATGCATGACCTCGCGCGAGCAGACCTTGAAACAGCGGCCGCAACCGATGCAGGTCGTGCCATCGATAGCGGTGAGATATTCCGGCATCCATCCGGAGCCGTCGCGGGTGGTGAATGTGCTCGTCATCGTAACTTCTTCATTGCAGCGAGCTCTCTCCTGGCACCATGCAACTCGGCAAAAACGGTGGACGTTTCCTCAGCAACTTCCTCTATCTCCCTCCATTTTCTCGGGAGATCCTCTGCAAGGCCGCGCAATCTCATCTTGGCAACTGCCGCGCGCAGCTGAAGCTTTCGGACTTTCTTCCCCATCTCATCCCAGCTTTGACATAGATCCTTCCTCGAAATCGGTTTCATCAGGCCGGCGCCACGTCGGGATAGGCTTCGACCGCCGCCCAGAACCTGTCATCGATCGGCTTCTTCAACGCTTGTTCGCGCGCCAGGGGTTCGCTTGTGGCGATCCGCTCCTGATCGGCCGCTTTCGCTTTGTTGCTGGTACGCCAGCTGCCGTTGAGCACTTTCGGCAAAACCTCACCGAGTTGGCTCGGATGACCGATAAAGGCGATACAGCTGTCTCGGTCGACTACGAACGAGGTCGGAATCTCGACGCAAAAGCTGGGTTCCCTCCAAAGCTTTTTCATTTCGCCTGTTAAGTCGAACGCAATCCGATGATTCAGATCCGGGCACTTTTCGGCCAACCACGCGTCCAACTTGGTCCGGGCCTCGACGGCCGTTGGAGCGTCTTCATCAGCCGCGATCCCGACGACCTCAAGTCCGCTGTCCTTGTATTTCTCCTGTAGCTGCATCAGCTCGAGCATCTCCGCCGCACATAGTTCGCACCAAGTTGCCCAAAATTCGTAGACTTTGCCGGGCTGGAAGTCCGCAAGGGGCTCGCCACGCAGCCAGTCCTCCACTTTGATCGAAGGAGCCGGTGACCCATCCGCAACATCGTCTTGCCCTCCAAAGCTGTAGCCAAAGGTTGCGTGACCTCATGCGCAAGCTTGTTTCCCTTTGAGACGGGGACGAGGATTCAAGGAAGGGAGAGCGTCGCTCGTCTTGCGCATCTGCGTGCAGTCAGCCTTCACTACTCAGTGTTTGCTGAATCTCAATTCGCAAAGGCCGTGCCAACGCGTTCAGCGTGCGGCAAACGCGTGATTATACTTTGAAAAACTTGTGGCGCCCAAAATAGCCGGTTGTATTGAACGCGACATCTTTTCCGCCACTGTCAGGTCTTGGACACGCATCACCCGCTTCCCGTCGGCACAGAAGCGTGGCCACGGACGTCTCGACACATAGGGACGAACAGATGGACATCGTGACTGCGTTGGCTACCGCCAGGCTGGTCATCATCGTCGGCCTCAAGCCTTGCTTGAGCTTCTTGCCATCTCGGTCGCTCAGGTGGTAGCAGAACGCCATTGCGATTGCAGGCTCCATCCGAGCATCGCCTCTGCCCTACCTCTTCCGCTTTGCGCTTGAATTCCTGGTGGCGACGCAGGAGTTCTTCACGACGACGCCGGTTATGTCCGGCTGCGGATCGCGAGTACCGTCATCGCCAGATGATGATCGTGGCGAAGAGGGCCAGGATGAGTGCCGGCCTGTGCCGGGCCGGTGAACTCTCCCGGATCCTACTTTTGTTGTTCTGTGTCCCTGTGCGCAGGCCCTACAGGGACCACCTGGTGCGAATGTGAGCGTTGTCGGAATTGACCGGCCTCAAGGCCGCTCGGTCGCCACGCGGTGGGCCGGGCAGACTGAAAACGCCGAAGATGCGGCCGCCCTCGCCGCTGACCCGGCTACCGTCCCAGGCGATGACACGTGATTGATGCCACCGTTCGCCCCGAGGGCCGGCAAGAGCCCGATCGTCGGACTCGAAGGTCGGTGCCTTGGCCGCTGCACGGTCGTCGCCGTGTTCAGTTCCCGGCCGGTGGTGAGGGAAATCGTGATAACGCTAATACGACGAGGCTACGGTCCGAACGCGGCCTGCCGCGCTGAAACGACTCTCTTTCTCGACCTGACGCCGGCTCGAGTATTGGTGTTTTGCGCATTGAGGACGTCTGGGCTTCTGCCCGGCCGTTTGTCTGCGCGTTACGGGTTGTCTCGGCGAGCAGACACCGAGCGCGTTAGAGGCGTCCGGGGAATGTGCTTCGCGACGGCGCTTCCAAGTTGCTCATGAGCTTCGCGAAACCTGCTCGTTTGCGGCGACCTTCCTCCGACTTGGTATCAGGGTAGGTGGCCAGCGGAGTAGAGCTTTGAACAGCATCGGTGCTACTTCAGAACCCGTCAGCGGGCCAAAAACAGCGGCAAAGGCGTGCCAACTATCCATCTTATCACGCTACCGGAGAGCCGCTCGCGCAACCAGCGGCTGCCATAAGCGCCCATGACGATCACGTCGGCAGACGTGTCGATTGCGTGCTGCGCTAGCACCTTGGCCACCGGTTTGCCGCGGCTCGCCAGCCGGTCGACCCAAACCCGAGCACCGTGCCGAGTGAGGTAGGCAGCGATGTCGGCTCCCGGCTCGGCGCCGTTTCCGGTGCAGGTCGCCTCCGGATCGACGACGGCGACACGAACTTCCTCAGCACCGGATAGCAGATCCAGCGCTTCCCGAACCGAACGGGACGCCTCGACTCGCGAATCCCAGCCGACCAGGACGCGCCGCGGAGACAGAGTCGCCTCAGCGCCCTCCGGTACGACAAGCACCGGCTTTCCCGTATCGAACAAGCTGCCGTTGATAACAAGGGTCCCAAACTAGTGTCATTGAGAAGTGCGGGGCCGACGATTGTCAGGTCGGTGCAGAGCGCCCGCTGTCGCACCGCGTCACCGACGCCAGCCTTGTCGCAGTGTTCGGTGTCGACATCATAGCAGCGCCACGTGGCTCTCAGCACTTTGTGAATTTCCCTCGATGTCTTTTCTAGGTTGGCCATGTCCTGTGAAAATTGTTCTCGTGCGGTAATGTGGTGTGCGCGATGTCTAGACCACTCGGGGATGCCACCGCGCAACGGCGGAGGGGACCCAATAACCGGAGGCGACACCAGGAGCGGCGGAGGCGATATAATTAGTACGGAAAGATACGCGCCGACCTCGGCGCACAAGCGAGCAGCTATTGCGACGTCCTGATCGGAATGGTCAGCTCCCGTCACACTGAGTATTTTCTTGAAGGCCATCTGACTGCTTCCCCCTGAGATGTCGCGCCCGTAGCGCGTTTCGAACCGCAAGACTTGCCTTCCAACGAAGATGGAGAGCGGCACACCGTCCGTTCGCGATTCAGTCGTCCAGCTTCTCGAGCGAGTAGCCCGCAGACCTGACAGTATGAATGACGCTACCTGGCGAGGCCGCCTTCAGCGCCTTTCTGATCCGGCTGATATGGACGTCGACAGTGCGTTCACCGACATGGATATTGTCCGGCCAGGCCGCGTCGATCAGCTCGTCTCGGCTGAAGACCTTGCCGGGAGCCTCAAGAAATTGCCGCAGCAGGTTGAATTCGAGAGGTCCGAGATGGATATCGTGGCCATTACCTCGCACCCGGTGAGCATCGAGCTTCATCTCAAGGCTGCCGCAACAGAGCCAACTGCCGCTTTTTATCCCGTTTGAACCCGGCTGTGGCAGCGCCAGCTTCGTGCGTAGACAGTCAAGCAGCTTGGTCGGCGCGAAGGGCCGCACAAAGCTCTCGTCAACACCTGCCTTCAAGAGATCGAGGTGCTGGTTCTCGGCGCCGGGCGCGATCAACGCAATGACGGGCAGGCGGCCGGTCCGGGGCTCCCCCTTGAACCGGGCGCAGATTGTGGAGCCTGCCGCGCTTGCTGGCCCGCAGTCCAGCACTACCGCCTGGAGCTCCCGTTGATCGGCCAATGCAAGTGCTTCCTTCACGCCGCCTGCCGGCTCACTCGTGAAGCCGTCCACCCCCAGAATGTGGCTGAGGAACAGATACAACTCCGCATCTTGCGAACAGATCAGTACCACTGGCTTCATCAGCGCTACCCCAAGAACCACATCCGCCTCGGCCGCCTAGATTGAGAGGGCTCGCATGTCCTCAAGGCGTGACATGATCCCCTCGATCGAAAATCGGTTCCATCACGCCCGCGCCACCTCGGGATAAGCCTCAATGGCTGCGGTGGCATCCCCGGCCAGTTGGGTACCGGCCGCGGCGAGTTTCCAGAACGTCTCGAAGCCGAACCGATGGACGTCGCGCAGGGTTTTCGACAGAACGACCAACCGCCCGGCCGTGAAAAGCACGCGCCCGAAGCCCTCATGGCTCATCTCCATGATCGGGGATGCCATCAGGCCGGAGCGTTCCTCAATCGCAAGCCCGACGGCGGTGTAGAACTTGTCGAGCCTCCACAGCACGTCCGGATCGGGATCGCCGATGATTGGAATTGCACGGCGCTGTTCTCTGGTGATGATGTAGTCGCCCAGCAGCTCGGCGTCCGATTTGCCTTCCCATGACCCGTGGGAATCATTGGCACGGATCAGCCGCACGAGGCATTTGACGAACGGGGTGGCAAGGGCCGCCTCATCCTCGGTGGTGGCAGCGCTAACAGCGGCTTCAAACATTTCGCCCACTCCTCATTTCAGCTTTCGTCCTCGAAGGAGGGTTTCTGTTCAGCGACACCTGCCTGCGCCAGCACCTTGCGCAGCCAAGGGGGAGGACACGTCCTGAGCATCATCTGCGTGCGCAACAGCACCTCTTGGATGGTTTGGGGCTGCGGCAGTTTGATCGGATGGATCTTTGCGGAAACAAGTTTGGCTGCCGAAGGTCCGCCGATCGCCAGACAAAACAGGAGATGACAGCCCTTTAGCGCCTCCACCTTCGAGGTGATGTGGTCGTCGCCCTCAGTTCGGTGCTTCCCGATCTCGTCGGAAATATCATCGAAGGCCACGGCTTCCACGAGATTCCACTCCTCGCGCATCACGTCGTAGACAGCAAAGCGCCTGGCCGATCCGAAATGGGCGTTGAGGTTCTTCATGTCCTGCGTGGCGATCGCCACGCGCAATGCGCCCGCCTGGCGTTCCGGCGTCGGTGCGTGAACCTCGTCAGTGACGAGCGAGAGGCGACGGACGGAGCTCATCTGGCATTTCTCGCTTACGGAGTGGATCAAGCGCCTCAGGCGTCGGCGCTCGCCCGTTGGCTTCGAAAATGTTGGCAACCTCGAAGATCAGGTTGCGGGTCCCCTGGTAGAGGATTGTGAGCTTGTGCTGGGCCCCGAGCCGGTCGAAGATCGGGAAGCCGACCCGCATGAGCGGAATGCCGAGGCGCTGCGCCGCCTGGCGGCCGTGGGAATGAGTAACGAGAAGATCAGCGCCGGCGCCAAGCGCTTCCAAATCGCCGAGATCGCCGATTTGAACCGACTGCGCCGGCACTTCCTCCAGAATTTTCGACATAGCGGCCGTTGTGACCGCCGCCGCGATCTCGGAGCCCATGCCGATGAAGAAGCTCGCGAGTTGGTAGAGTTGGTCTGGTTCAGCAGCGATCGCAATTTTCTTGCCTCCAAAGTGGAAATGTCCGTCGAGCAAAGCGTCCTGCAACTGCGCCCGCCGACGGCGCACCCCAGCCGGCGCCGCCTCGCCCGAAACTGCGGACAACAGCGACACGAACCGGTCGGCGTCCCTCAATCCAGTCAACGATCGGAACAGCACGTAAGAAACCCCGGTCAACCTCTGCAGCACCTCGGCCGGGCGGCGCATATGCTCACCGATGACAATGCATCGCTCGGCCGTGCCTAGCTCGCGGATATCCTCGACGCTGGTGCCGCCATAGGTGGTCGTGACCCAACGGTCGGGCACCGTACCGTCGAGCGAGCTGGAGACGTCCGGCAAAATCACCGGCTTCAGTCCAAAGCTCTCAACCATCTCACGCAAATGCTCGATGTCAGCCACAGTGAGGTTCCAGCCAGGCAGGATCACGATCTTCTTCGATTGCCGCGCTTGCTCGCCGGGCCGTGTAATCCCTTCGATCATCGCGGTGACAGCTTTGGCCCAGCCCTCTTCGATCGCACCATCGAAATCCGGTGTGTTGGCTAGCACCACCTCCGTACCCGCGAGTTCTTCCATGCGCTTCAGCCTGATATTGGCGACATCCCCTGCGCAGTCTTCGCCCCGGGTTTCCACCAGCGCGGTCGTGCAAACCCCGATCAGCGTTGGCTTTGTGCGGGCCTTGAGGTTGAGGATCGCCTCTTCCAGATGGTCTGCCCCCCCGAGGATCGTAGCCACCTCGTCCATCGCGGTTGTCTGCAAGGGAATGGCTTCCTTGAAATGTCGCACGAAGAGCACGAGCGCGAAGCTGGTGCACCCCTGGCTGCCGTGGAACAATGGCATCGCGCCGTCGACGCCAAGAAAGGCGAGGGCGGCGCCGAGCGGCTGGGATGACTTCAGCGGATTGACCGCCGCCGCTTTGGACTGGGGAAGGATGCGGACCATTGGCTTCCTCAACACTCGCCGAAATCAGCGGCCGTGGTGCCGGAGAATTCCTGGACAGCATGCAAGGTCACGGTCTCGCTTTTCGTGCACGGCCGTTCCTCCCCCACCGCAGGCTGGCAATCCCATGGTGCCGGCTCCCGTACCTGGCACCAGATGGGGTTTTGAATGGCCAGGTCGATCTGGCGTACGAGTTCCACCATGCCGTCATAGCCGGCGTAAGGGTGTTGGCGCTCCTGGTTGATGTCGAGCCAGGGTGTCTTGGCCTTCAGAGCGACGAATTGCGTGCGCCCGCCTGATATCAGGATATCGGCCTTGTGTTCGGAGAGCATGGCGTAAAGGTCGCGCGCTGCCATCTGCTCGAATATATGGTTGTCGTCCTTGAGTATCTGCTTGATCCGCTCCTTGTATTCGACGGTCGACTTCTTGACAGAGGTGCCGACGATCTCGATCCCGATCTCCATCAGCGCATGGACGACCGACCAGGACTTCACGCCGCCGGTGTTGAGCAGCACGCGCTTGCCTTCGAGCCTCGGCCGGTAGGCCGCTAGCTTCTTCCAGGCGATCGCCTCTTCCTCTGCAATCAATAGCTCGGTGCGGCCGAGGATCTCCGGATCAGCACCCTGCTTCACGAGCAGCTCAGCTATGCTCCGGAGTGCATCCGAGGTATCGGTGATGCCGTAGAAGGAGCCCTCGAAAAACGGGATGTCCCAGCGCTCGTCCATTTTGCGGGCGAGATTGATGAGCGCGGTCGAGCACACCACCATAGCCGCCCGGGCGCGGTGCGCGCAGGCAATGTCGACGTAACGGGCGTCACCCGGAATGCAGGCGCGCACCCGGATCCCGAGCCGATCCAGCAGCGGCTTCACCAGCCAGAATTCGCCCGAGAGGTTGAATTCGCCAAGAATGTTGATGTCGTAAGGGCCGGCATCGTCGGGCTCGAGCGTGCCGATGACATGCTCGAGCAACGCCTCGCCGGCAAGCTTGTTGCCGAGATTCTTGGAGCCGACGAAGCCCGGCGCATTGACCGGTACAACGGCCAAGCCGTACTTTTCCGCCGCGCGCTTGCAGACGGCCTCGATGTCGTCGCCGATCAGCGCCGTCACGCAGGTCGGATAAACGAAGATAGCCGGCGGCCCATACGCTTCCTTGATCTCGAGGATCGCTTTGAAAAGCTTCCGCTCGCCCTGCCCCATCACAACATCGAGTTCGGTGAGGTCGGTCGTGAAGCTTGTGCGCCACAGGGCTGGCCCGGACGAAGCCGCACCGCGGTTGTCCCAGGAATTGCCCTCGCAGGCGAGCGGCGCATGGATCAAATGCGCAACGTCGGTGATCGGCTGCAGCACGATCTTGGCGCCATCGAAGGCACAGCCGCCGGCCGCCGCCCCGGGGGTCAGTGGCTTCGAACAGCCCTCCTTGCGCGCCTTGGCATCCTTGTCGCGGTTCTTTTCGCAGCCAGGCTCGTTGAAGACATCCTGGATTTTGACTCTGAGCAAGGACATTGCGTCGGTCTCCAAAGTCCCTCGGGAAGACGACCGGCCAAAGCCGACCGTCACGCTTAGCGGGTGAGGTCATACGAATAGTCCGTCACGCCCGTCTCGCTTGTCTCGCGATCGAGTTTGTCGAAGATCTTGTCGAGGATCGTCGTCAGCACGCGCAACCCGCCTTGGTAGCCCATCAGCGCAAACCGATGGTGATGGTGGCGATCGAAGATCGGAAACGTCAGCCGGATCAGCGGCGTGCCGGTGTCGCGCTCCAGATACTTGCCATAGGAGTTGCCGATCAGCAGGTCCACCGGCTCGGTGAAGAGCAGCGAGCGCATCGCCCAGAGGTCCTTGCCCGCCCAGACTTGAGCATCCTTGCCGAAGGGCGATGATGCAAGCAGTTCCTTCAACTCCGCTTCCCATGTCGACGTGCCGTTGGTGGCGAGGCAATGGGTCGGCTCGCCGCCCGTCTCCATGATGAAGCGGGCCATGGCGTAGACAAAGTCCGGATCGCCGTAGATAGCGTATTTCTTACCGTGCAGCCAGGATTGGCTGTCGGCCATGGCGTCGACAAGTCGGCCGCGCTCCAGGCGGATTGCCTCGGGGATTTGCTTGCCGGAAATCGCGGAGACCTCCACGAGGAAGTCGTCGGTTGCCTGGACTCCGAGCGGGTAATGGAACGAGGACGTCGCCTGCCCCACCCCCTCGCAATACTCCAGTGTTTTTCGGGTGTTGTAATGCTGCAGCGACAGCGTCGCCTCGGCGTTGAGTGCCTTCCTCACGTCTTTGATCTTCGTGCCGCCGTCATACATGCGGTATTCGCCGTCGGACGGCGTGTCGAACTGGTCAGAGGCGTCTTGGATGAAGGTGTAGGATACGCCTATCAGGTCGAGCAGGCGCTTGAGTTCCCGGTTGTTGCCAACACAGAATCCGTCGAAGCCCGGAATGACGTTGATGGTGCCCTCGGCTTCCGTTCGCTCCTCCCCTTTCCAGAAATGCTCCAAAATGCCCTTGACCGTAACGTCATAGCCGTCGACATGGCTGCCGACGAAGGCCGGCGTATGGGCGAAAGGCACGTCGAAGTCGCGCGGGACCGAGCCTTCGTCCTTGGCGTTCTCGATGAAGCTGTGCAGATCGTCGCCAATGACCTCCGCCATACAAGTGGTCGAGACGGCGATCATCTTCGGGTCGTAGAGTTGGTACGTGTTGGCGAGCCCATCGACCAGGTTCTTCAGGCCGCCGAACACTGCCGCGTCCTCGGTCATCGAGGAGGAAACCGCCGAAGCAGGCTCCTTGAAATGGCGCGACAGGTGCGAGCGGTAATAGGCCACGCAGCCCTGGCTGCCATGGACGAAGGACATGGTTCGCTCGAAGCCTGCGGCCGCGAACACCGCGCCGAGCGGCTGGCAGGCCTTGGCGGGGTTCACGACCAGGGCTTGGCGAGCAAGGTTCTTTTCGCGGTATTCCCACGTCTTGGTGAATTCGCCTTGGTCGGTAACGATCTGGTCCGGGTGAGGACATTCGAAATTCAGCCTCTTCTCGGCGAGCATCTGCCTGTATTCCGGCTCGCGGAACAGGGGCGCGTGGTCGAGAACTTTTTCAGCCGACTGCGGCATGGGTGGTTACCTCTTTCCATCTGGCCCGCCATACGGCGGCACAGGGACGTCGAAACGTTTTCAGGTCTCCCGCGGACAAGCGGCCACAGGCGTTCGCGGCCTCCCGGCTTCCGGGAGGCCAGGGTTTCATTCGGCTGCGATCGCCGCCGACGGCTCGGCTTTTTTCTTCCAGGGGGCGTCGTAGAGGTTCCAGACCGGGTTGTTGATGGCCAGATCCATATCGCGCGCGAAGATGGCGAACCCGTCGTAGCCGTGATACGGGCCGGAATAATCCCAGGAATGCATTTGACGGAACGGTATGCCCATCTTCTGGACCGGGTATTTTTCTTTGATGCCGGAGCCAACGAGATCAGGACGGATCCCCTCGATGAACTTCTCCAGCTCGTAACCAGTCACGTCGTCGTAGATCAGAGTGCCCTTCTTCACGTAGTGGCCGGTACGCTGATAGTCGTCGTTATGGCCAAATTCGTAGCCAGTGCCGACGATCACCATGCCCAGGTCCTCATATGCCGTGACGACGTGACGGGGGCGCAGCCCGCCGACATAGAGCATCACCGTCCTGCCTTCGAGGCGCGGCCGGTACTTGGCTATGACCGCCTCGACCAGCGGCCGGTATTTGGCTATGACCGCCTCGGCCTTGGCCTCGATTTCCGGCCCGAAGTGCTTGGCTATCTTGCGCAGAGAGGCTTCGGTCTGGGAGGGGCCGAAGAAATTGTACTCCATCCAGGCGATGCCATACTTTTCCTCCATGTGCCGGCAGATGTAGTTCATCGACCTGTAGCAATGGATGAGATTGAGTTTCGCCTTTGGCGCTCGCTCTATTTCGACCAGGGTAGCGTCGCCCGACCAGTTGCCGACCACGCGCAGACCCATCTCTTCGAGCAGGATGCGCGAAGCCCAGGCGTCGCCGCCGATATTGTAGTCGCCGACCACATTGACATCGTACGGGCCGGCCTCGAACTCGAGGTCCTTCTTCTCGAACACCCAGTCGCGGATCGCGTCGTTGGCGATGTGGTGGCCGAGGGATTGCGAGACGCCGCGGAAGCCCTCGCAGCGCACCGGCACGATTGTCTTTTCGTGCTCCTTGGCCTTGTTGCGGGACACAGCTTCGGTGTCGTCGCCAATCAGGCCAATCGGGCATTCGGATTGCACAGTCATGCCCTTGTTCAGCGGAAACAGTTCCTCGATCTCGTCGATGATCCGTTCGAGCTTCTTGTCGCCGCCGAAAACAATGTCCTTCTCCTGGAAATCGGAGGTGAACTGCATGGTGACGAACGTGTCAATGCCGGTCGTGCCGATGTAGTAGTTGCGGCGCTGAGACCAGGAATATTGCCCGCAGCCTACCGGGCCGTGCGAGATATGGACCATATCCTTGACTGGACCCCACACCACGCCTTTCGAGCCGGCATAGGCGCAGCCGCGAATTGTCATCACGCCGGGGATGGACTTGATGTTCGATTTGACCTCGCATTCGGAAAGGACCTCGCTTTCCTCGCCAGCCTCGTCGCCGCTTTTTGCGACGCTGAGGTGCTTTTTGCGGCGCTTCGCCGACTTGTCAGGATATTGCGACAGCACTTCCTCGATTAGCCTCGCATGGAGGCCACCGTCATTCTCGTATTCCAGGCTCATGGGACCCCTTTCAAGGTTCAGGGTGACGCCTCACCGACGAGGCGCCGTTCTTTGAAAGACGCACCAGGTCAGGCGGCGCCTCATGTCGGCAGTGGTCGCTACTGTGCGGCCGCCTTAGCCGCTTCCTTGACCTGAAGCTCGGCAAGCATCTGCTCGTCCGTCTTCATGATGCCGAAGTCGAGCAGCATGTCCTCGAGCTCCTCCATGGTGATCGGGGTCGGGATGGTGCCCTGGCCCGAATTCCCATGGATCTTCTCGGCCAGCGCCCTGTATTCGCCGGCCTGCTTGGAGTCCGGCGCATACTGGATCACAGACATCTTCCTGAGCTCGGCGTGCTGGACGATGTTGTCGCGCGGCACGAAGTGGATAAGTTTGGAATTGAGCCTGGAAGCAAGCGCCTCGGCGAGGTCGAGTTCGCGGTCGGTTTGGCGCTCGTTGCAGATCAGGCCACCGAGCCGCACGCCGCCCGAATGGGCGTATTTCAGGATACCCTTGGCGATGTTGTTGGCGGCATAGAGCGCCATCATCTCGCCGGACATGACGATATAGATTTCCTGGGCCTTGTTCTCGCGGATCGGCATCGCGAAACCGCCACACACCACATCCCCGAGCACGTCGTAGGAGACATAGTCGACGTCGTCGTAGGCGCCGTTCTCCTCGAGGAAGTTGATTGAGGTGATCACGCCGCGGCCGGCGCAGCCGACACCCGGCTCGGGCCCGCCCGACTCCACGCATTTGATGCCTTTGTACCCGACCTTGAGCACGTCCGCGAGTTCCAGGTCTTCCACCGAACCTTCCTCTGCCGCGAGGTGCAGCACCGTATCCTGCGCCTTCGCGTTCAGGATCAGGCGGGTGGAGTCGGCTTTGGGGTCGCAGCCGACGATGAGGATTCTCTGCCCGAGGTCGACAAGGGCGGCGAGCGTATTTTGGGAGGTGGTGGACTTGCCGATGCCGCCCTTGCCGTAAAAGGCGATCTGACGCAAACCTGACATGTAGCTTTCCTTCCTTCGTTCCATTCATCGCGGCTGCCGCGACATGAATGCCGGTCGGGCAGCTGTAGCCGCCTCGCACCTAAGGATCTCAAGACTCGTGCCAGTTTGGCTGATCGAACCGAAGAATAATTTGATGGTTGCTTTTCAGGGGTTTAGCCTGAGGCCAAAGAAAGGATCGTCGCAACAGACCGTGTAGCGGACCCGACAATGGCGACACAAAGCGTCGGATCGCGATCCTCAGTCACCGAATTCGTTTGAACCGCGTCGTTATGTTGAAGTGGACGAACAGCAGCTCGATCCTGTTGGGTGAATTGCGGGATGCTGTCTGTTCCGGCGAGCTGACGTGCTTGCTCACGCGTGTCATCGTGGACACTCCGCGGAATCTTGCGCCACGCTGGCATGCCTTCGATCCAGCCATCCATAGGGCCGCGGATCGAAAGTTCCGCTATATCAGCAACCCGAGGGGACTCGGCTCACTTATCGGCGCAGGAGTTCAGTATCGGCGTCATCGCCTTCACATGTTCGTCCATCCGCTCGAGCACTATCGCTGCGACAACGTCGCGCTCAGGCAGATGCCACCAGTACTCGTTGACGAGTTTGACCGTCTCGACCACTGCCTTTAGGACTGCGGGCTCCGGAAGCCTTGCGCGGTTCGCAAATGCTTTCCATCGCGGTGCTGCTAGCGCCTTGAACGAGCGCTCTCCTCCAAGCGACAGCGCCATGGCGTCGGCGGGAATATATGGCACAGTGGACAGGACGTCGTAGATTGGTGCAAGCGCCGGCTTGTCGCCGTTTCCGGGATACATCAAAGACCAATTCTTCAGGTGCATGTCGCCATTGCCGGTGATGACGCTCAGTGCCAGGCGGCGGACGAAATCGAGAGCCGCCGTAGGCGAGACGGCCACGCCAAGAGCCAAGGCTATGTCGTGATAAGCGGCCCCCTCATATTTGCGCGAGGGGTAGACACCGAAGACCTGAGCGAAATCCTCGATGTGTATCCTCTCGCCACCGGCGCCGCGATCGAAGCGTTTGACGAGAAGGACCTTGCCCTCCGACAGCGTATTGAATTCTTCGGGAACGCCCTCAAAATCGGCCTTCTCGACCAGTTCGCATTCAGGAACCTCCATGCCGATTGCTGCTGCCAGCGCCAGGTTGGCGAATTCGTTCTCGGAAACGCCCGGAAACGCCGTCCAAGGGAACTTGGCAATGTACCGGCCCTGCTCGTCGTCCATCGGCAAGGTAAGGCCGCCGCCTTTTCCAATGTTCTTCATGACCGACAGCTTCATCTGCACGCCGGCAAGCGAGAACCGTGCCTTGGGGTGATCCTTTGAGCCATCCTTCGAAACCGTTATCGCGCCGTCACTGGGCAACGCCCGTACGGCTCCCGGCAGATCGGCGCCCAGTGCCGCTAAAAGATCGAAATCATTGCCTGGCCGTACATTGCCTTCGTGATGCCTTTCCATCGCCTCCCGCAATTTCTCCTCCGGCAGGAGGTTCGCGAAGAAAGCGGGCAAGGCGCTTGCCAGAGGCTTCGGATCTTTCCGCAATCCTCCCGTCGCTGCCCGGAACGACAGGCTGAGAACCGGAAAGCCGCCCGTCGCGCGGTAGGCGTCATCGAAGTTGAACGCATTGAAATCGCCCGGCGTCCTGACGATTGTGCCGATCTTCACTGCATTCAAGAGCACGTCCAGTGACGGGATCGTCTTAGGTGCGCGAAAGACTGGAGCCATGATCGTCATCGTCAGGTTGAGAAACAAAGGCGGGTCGATCGTCATCATCATGCGGACGCAATAGAGCCTGGACAGCCGGCACCATGGCTTGCGGAACCAGCATCATTTCCAGACCGAGCGCGCGAGCGATATTCATGAGCGTCGTCGCACGCGCGGCTGCGGCTCCCTTTTCGATGTCGCGATATCGGGGACGGGATATACCCGCCAAATCGGCGACCTGCTCCTGCGTCATCGCAGCGGCCAACCTCGCCTGCCTGAAAAACCCACCGATTTCCCGTAGAATTTCCGATTGAGAGTCCATAACCACCTATACGATCTATTCCAATGCGCGATGGTACGCAAAGGTATCCCATCCAGCGAGTAGTTTCAATGCTTTGATGATCTGTTTACGTATCATATGTGAAGAAAATGATATGGAACGAGATCAATCTTCCTCTCTCTTTAGCGCCGCGCGGCAACGTCGTCCCTCCGAGAACTGAACCGCACCGGGTTTTCCGGAGGCCGTTTCGTTGAGTCACGCGGCCATGGCTGGGTCATACAGAATGGCGTAGTAGCGTTCCTCGGCTTCGGCCGGCGGAATGTTGCCGATGGCCTCCAGCAGCCGGCGATTGTTGAACCAATCGCCCAATCGAGCTACCGAACTCGACGGCTTCGAAGTTGCGCCATGGTCCGCGTCGATGGATCACCTCGGCCTTGTAAAGGCCGTTGATCGTTTCGGCGAGAGCATTGTCGTAGCTGTCGCCGACGCTGCCTACCGAAGGCTCAACGCCGGCCTCCGCCAGGCGCTCGGTGTATCTGATAGAGTCGTATTGGGCGGCCTCTATCGCTGTGATGGATCAGCCTGCCCCCCTGCACGGGCCGCCGATCATGGAGAGCCTGTTCCAGAGCGTCCAGAACGAAGCTGGCATGCGCCGTCCGGCTAACCCGCCAGCCGACGATCCTTCGCGCATAGGTGTCGATGACAAAGGCGACATAGACGGAGCCCGTCCAGGTCGCGACGCAGGTCAAGTCGGAGACCCACAGCATGTTCGGCGCCGGGGCATGGAACTGGCGATTAACGTGATCGAGAGGGCAAGGTGCGGTCTTGTCGCTCACCGTGGTGCGGATCGGCTTGCCGCGGATGCCCTCAAGACCCATGGCCCTCATCAGTGGGGCAACCGTGCAGCGGGCGACGTCGAGCCCTCACGCTGTAACTCCCGCCAGACCTTGCGAACGCCGTAGACGCGGAAGTTGGCCTCGAACACGCGTCGGACCTCATCCTTCAAGGCCAGGGCCTCATCCCGCTTCGCCCGAGCCGACAGCCGGGAAGGATCGATGCGCTTGGCGACATGGTCGTGGTAGCTCGACGGGGCGATCGGCAGCACCTTCCAGATCGGCTCGACCCGATGCGGTTGCCACGTCCGAAGGCACGCCGGCGAGCACGGTTCATACAGCTGCTGTGGCCACCGTCCACCGGCTTTTCTTCGTAATAGGCCTAGTCCATGCGTCGCTGCAGACGGGCCAACTGAAAGAACATTCAGCCAACGGCTATTTGACCTCGGCGCCGATGCGCTCGACGGTGGTCCTATGAAGAGACGGGCTGCTTCAGATGCCGCACAGCCTTCATTTAGCTGAGTCGAGTGATTTCGGAGCGCTGATTGGGTTTGTTTCGGACGGCGTCCACCCTTTCGCCCCCGTTCGCGGGCTGCCTGTAACCGGGGCACCGTGGGCATTTTTATAATAATACCCGCTAAGGCAATTCGAAGTTGTTTGGATTGGCCGGTTAGCTCGGATCGGCCTGGAGCGTTCCCGGGTCGGTCAATCTCGTTCCAGAGATAGTCTTTGGTGAATGCGATATGAGCCAAGGAGCGGTGCGACCTGGGAGAGCAATTCGACGGAATATCGATGCCCTGGCCCGCGGACATAACCGACAGGGGCTGAGATGACGGTAAGCGCGTAGGCTAGGCCCCGTGTCAGCATCACCAAAGCTGACAACCCTTGGACGGCTCGCAGCGTCGGGGACGACTATGGGGTGGCGACAAGGCGCAGCTTGAGGTGTCCGCTTGAGAAGGCTCTAACTCAGGCTGGCTAGACCTCCGACCCGACAAGCTAACACAAACACGCAACGCACCGTTCGAGTTTATTGCTGGCAACAAGCCGGCTCCCCAATTAGAGGATTTCCCGGCTTAATTTCCAGCGTCGACTTGACTGCAAAAGACTTTCGCTGGAAGTGTCGACCTAGATTCGGGGGCTCCATAAAATGGCAAGCAAGGCAAAATCGCGGAAGCGCGTTGGAACTCTAGAAGACCGGTTTATGGACGCCGTTAGAGAATTGTCGGGGGGCGGAAAAGTGAGCGTTAAGAACGCAGCCCTTTTCAATAAACTGGGTTGGATAGAAGAACGTTACACGACAACTAAGGACCGCCTGAGGAAGAATGGACTGATAAGAGGAGGTCCCGGTGGGACTATGTCCCTCCCCCAAAATGCGGCTAGCCCCAGTCCCAAGCCTCTCAAGGCGTTTATCTCCTACTCGCATGCAGATGCGGCTATCAAGGTTGACCTTCTAAAGCACCTTACGCCGCTGAGCCGACTTGGTCTTGTCGAGGCTTGGCACGATGGCGAAATCGAGACTGGCGACAAATGGGCGGACGCCATCAAGGGCAATCTAGAGAGCGCCGACATTATCATCCTCCTGATAAGCGTTGACTTTATCAACTCGCGTTATTGCAACCAGATTGAGCTAACTCACGCGATGGAGAGAGAGGCCAATAACACGACGGTTGTTATTCCAGTGATCGCGAGAAATTGCCTGTGGCAGGAAGAGCTCTTCGGGTCTTTTCAGGCGACCCTCAAGGGTACATCGATCGCAAGTTTCAAGGATCGCGACGAAGCTCTGACTTTGGTCGCGGCAGATATCAAGGAAAAAGCCCTTTCCATGCTTGCCAAAAAGAACGGGGTTGCTCCTTCCTAGATGTGCAATCTGCACAACATCACCACGTCGCAAGAAGCCATACGCCAGTGCACCAGGGCTCTGCGCGACCATCTCAGGCAACCTGAACCGTCCATCGACATCTACCCCAACCAGCCCCCAACCAGCCCGGTCCGGTGGTCCGCAATGCGGCAGACGGGCAACGTGAAGTCGCCAACCTGCTTTGGGGAATGCCGACACCGCTCGAACGGGTCAAGGGCAAGGCCGACTACGGCACGACCAATATCCGCAACCCACAATACGGCCATTGGCAGCAGTATGTTGGGGTTGAGCATCGCTGTGTGGTGCCTGTGACGAGTTTCTCGGAGCCCAGCCCAACACCCGGCATAAGGACCCTGAGACAGGTATTCAGCGGATTGGTTCGCGCTCAATGAGGACCGGCCGCTTTTCTTCTTCGCTGGCCTCTGGACGCCATGGCATGGGGTGCGCAAGGTCAAGGACGGCGCCGGCGATTTCGAGCTTTACGGCTTCATGACGACCGCGCCCAACGCCCTGATCAAGCCGATCCATGCGCCTCTAATGGGCGTTGGGCACCTTGCCGGGGGGTGCTGTGGATAGCCGGAGGCACCTCACGACCGACCGCGCATGACTCGGGGGCAATTGTTGTGTGCGTCAAGTTCTGCAAAATGGGGCAGCCATGATGCTGGTCATGCGGCTTGGCGCAGAGCGAGCTTCTTGTGCTCGCGCAGGTCGTCCATGTTGATGTATCGGTTGGCCTCCATCCAGTTTTCATTGGTCTCGACGGCCAACGCCCTGACCAGGCGCAGGCAGCTTTCGGTATTGGGGAAGATGCGCACGACATAGGTGCGCCGGCGGATTTCCTCGTTGAGCCGCTCCAGCATGTTGGTGGATTTGAGATGCTTGTGGTGCTGTCTCGGCAGCCTGAAGAAGGTCAGGGTTTGTTCGATGGCATCCTCGGCCCAGCCTGTCAGGCGCGGATAGCGTGCCGACCATTTGGCAAGCCATGCGGCAAGATCAGCCCTGGCCTCTGCGAGATCGCGCCGGTCGTAGAGCCAGCGCAATTCCTGCAGGCAGTCGTCGCCGTGCTTCCTCGGCAGATGATCGAGCGCGTTCCTGAGGAAGTGCACGTAGCAGCGTTGCCAGGCGGCTTCGGGGATCACCTCGCCGATCGCTGCCACCAGGCCGGCGTGATCGTCGGACACAACCAACTCGACGCCCTTGAGGCCGACGAGGAAGTCCCTCCAGGCCGAGCGGCTCTCGCGATTGGCCATCTCCACGGCCAGGATCTGGCGCCTTCCGTCCCAGTCGATACCGACCGCGATCAGCACCGCCTGGCTCATGACAACACCGGCTTCACGCACCTTCTCGTAGCGCGCATCGAGGATGAGGTAAGGAAACGGCTCTTGAAGGGGGCGCCTGGCAAAGGCAGCGAGGCTCTCGTCCAGCCGCTTGTTGATGGCCGAGATCGACGAGGCCGAGAAGGCATGGCCGCACAGTTCTTCCGTGATCGCCTTCACCTTGCGGGTCGACACGCCCTGGACATACATCTCGGCCAGTGTCGCCACCAAGGCCCGCTCGGAACGCTGGTAGCGCTCGAACAGCTCGGTGGAGAAGCGCCCGGCCCGGTCCTGCGGAACCCGCAGCTCGAGCTTGCCGACCCGCGTCACAAGGGTACGGCCGTAATAGCCCGAGCGATAGCCAAGCCGTTCGGGCGTGCGCTCGCTCTTCGAGGCACCCAGCGCCTCGTCCATCTCGGCCTCAAGCACCTCCTGCATCACCGCACGGAGCACTTCGTGCAATCCATCCGGGTTCGAAAGCAGAATGTCTTTGACGGCAGCGCTGGCGGTCTTAACTTCAGTCTTGGTCATGGTGGCGTTCCTTCGCGGGAAATCAGGTGACGTGAACAATCACCAGCCTGCCATGACCGCCCCCTCTCAGCGAATTTGCAGAACTCTCAGCACACTACCGGGGCAATGTGGATCGGTGCCTAATTTGCATAACACCAAGCAAACACAAGGGATTGAGGCTGGCTTACCTTCTCCGTTGCTTGCAAGAATACTCCTTTCATTGCAATGGATTTGCACCATCTGCTCCTGCCGGTCTCCCGCCGCACCTGGTGTTCCGGCCCTTTCAGGGGCTCGGCTCGATCGGCGTGACCACCCTGATCAAGCATCGACATAGCCGTCGAATACCGCTTTACTCTCGGCTGTCCGTTCGGGGCATGGCGGGGTGCCTCCCCGATCACGAAGCAGCACCCGAACAAGCCCGTGACCAGCGCGTCCCCGCTTCCGAGACTTTCTCACTCAGTAAGGCTATGCGCCCGCCGCCACCTGCGGGCTACGCCGGCATCAACCGGCGGGCAGATGGGCCGAGGGCAATAAGCGGGCCTGGCGCAACGCCGCCAGATCAGCCGAGCCGGTGCAGAAGCAGGCGACGGCCAACTGGCGGATGACGATCTCGAAATGCGCGACAACGGCCTCGGTGGATACCGTAGCCGCGCGCAGCACGCCGGCTGCCTGCCCGGCGATGTCCGCGCCCAGGCGGATAGCCTTGGCCACGTCGACGCCGTCGCTGACCCCGCCCGACGCGATCAGCTTCACCGCTGGCAGCGCCCGACGTACCGCCTGCACGCTGGCCGGGGTCGGGATCCCCCAATCGGCGAACGCCATCGCAACTGTACGGTCGGCGGCATCGGGGGCCCGCTCGCCCTCCACCGCGGCCCAACTGGTGCCGCCGGCGCCGGCGACATCGATCACCGCCACGCCCGCCTGAACGAGCGCACAAGCCACCGAGGCAGAGAGGCCCGACCCCACTTCCTTGGCCACGATCGGCACCCCCATGCTGCGCGCGGCGCGAGCGATCTGGGCCAGGACGCCGCGCCAGTCGCGGTCGCCCTCCGGCTGTACCGCTTCCTGCAGCGGATTGAGATGGACGATGAGCCCATCGGCCTCCAGTGCATCCACCGCCCGGCGCGCGAGGTCCAGGCCGTCGGCCTCGCGCAGTTGCGCGGCGCCGATATTGGCCAGCAAGGGAACGTCTGGAGCCAGGCGGCGCAGCGCGCGCGTTAGCCCCTGGGAGTTGCGGGATTGCAGGCTTACGCGCTGCGAACCGACGCACATGGCGATCCCCAAGGCTTGCGCTGCCTCGCTCAGATGGCGGTTAATGGCCTCGGCGCGTGGCATGCCGCCGGTCATGGAGCTGATCAGCAGAGGCGCGCGCATGGTCTTGCCCAGCAGCGAGGCGCTGAGGTCGATCTGCGTCAGGTCCAACTCGGGCAATGCACAGTGTTCGAAACGAATGTACTCCCAGCCAGCGGCCTTGGCCCGTGCCGTTCGCCGATCCAGCACGATGTCCAGGTGGTCGTCCTTGCGCCGGCTCAGGTTGGTGTCGCTGATGCTCGCTCCTTCCGCGTCATCGGGCGACGGCGTTGCGTCGGATCGGACCGACGGCAGCGCGCGGACGCCGCCGTCTCCCGCGCGTTCAGGCCGGCGCACGCTCGCCTCCGCCCGCAGCGTCGCTGCGGTAGCGACTGGTCGAGGTCTCGTAGTACTGCGCGCGGATGGCCGCCATGGCCTCGATCAACGGTCCCCACGGCGCGGGAAAACGTTCTTCCGCCATCACCCGGTGCAGCATGCGTGTGTGGCCGGCCAACTCGTCCTTGAGGAACTCCACCACAGGCATGGCCGGATAGCGCTGCAGCAGCAGGATCGCCGCGTTGTCGGCCTCGCCGGCCGATCTATCCTTTTCGCGTCCATGCAGATCGTTCTGCAAACGCCCTATTGCGGATATGAGCCGCAGGGCCTGGCGAAACGCCGGACGCGGGCGCAAGGTCGCCATGTCCAGCCCCCACAGCAACGACAGGCAACAGAACACGTTCGTGTAGGCGATCGAATCCACGCCGTTCTGCAAGTACTCGGCGTAGGACCAGCGCTCCTCCCCTGCCGCCTGCGCGTGTCCGGCGCGCAGCGCCGCGCAGTAGCACCGGGTATCCTCCAGAAGCTGGGCATAGTCGCGACGATCGTAGGCGAGCGCGGCGAGCGAAGCGCGCAGCACAGCACAGCCCTCGAATCCGGGGAGCACACACCGCACGCCCCGCCCCAGCGCCTGCTCCACCGCGGCGAGCTGCTCCGGCGCGATCAGGTCAAGGTCGTTGCAATCGTCGAGCCAGAACAGCAGCGCCAGTTCGCGATAGAAGGCAACGATCAGCGTTTCGTCCAGCGGATCGCGGCCGGTGCGGGCGCTGGTGTCGCGCAGGCTCGGATGGATGCGCTGCAGGATGTACTGGCCGCCCCGGACTGCTTCCACGCCATGCTCGTCGGCGAACCCGGTCAGGGAACGCCCCCACTCCAGCACCTGCTGCAGCGCGCGATCGGTCGGGATCATGGCCCCCTCCTGCTCCCTCGGCCGAGACGCGCCGCCCCAAACGAAGCGCCAGCCACAACCCGGCGAGTTCGGCCACGCGCACCACCCGAGTGGGGCAATACAGTTCCTTTCCGATCCACAGCGGCGTCTGGGGCAATACATGCGCCGCGTGGCGGGCGAGCATCCACTTCAGCGCACGCGCCACCGCCTGCGCGATGCGCCGGCGCCCTGCCCGCTCTTCGCTCCCGTCCATCACGTGCAACGCGAACAGCGCATAGGCGGTTTCCTCGAGTGTGGACGCGGAACCGGCGCCCCAGGCGCCGTCGTCGCGCTGCGTCCGCAGCAGCCCCGCCAGCGCGCGCTCGTCGCGCCACTGGGGGTTGCCTTGCGCGAGCGCAGCGACCGCATGCGCGGTTGGATACAGCCAGGAAACGTGCCATTTCTCGTTGTCCCATAGACCATGCGGGTTGCGACTGGCCTCGACGTAGGCGCTGGTGCCGGCGGCGGGCTTTCCCAACATTCGCAACGCATGCAGGGCATGGATGTTGGTCGACACCGAGGCATTGCGCTCGCCCGGGAAGGTGACGAAGAGCTCGCCGGTTTCGAACTGGCGCAACGCGTCGGCCGCCGGGTCGCGGCCTGCAAGGCGAAGGACGCACAACGCAACGGCGGTGTCGTCCGCATCGGCCGCGAAGTGCAAGGCAGGGCCCAGACCGCGGACTCCGAGACGGGCGTCGAGTTGCGCGATGGTCACTTGCACCGCCTCGGCGAGCGCGGGATGCGCGAACAGACCGGCCAGATGCAGGGTGTACAGCGACCAGCATGGCTCGAACACATTAATTGGCCAGACGTTGGGAACGACACCTTCGATGCCGGTGCGCGTCGCCCGCGATGCCGCCTGCAGATACCCGTCGGTGCGCCAGACTTGCGCCGTTCTTCCCTGTGTCACGGCGTGCGCACGCCACGCGGCGGTGGCCGCTGGACTGATGCCGATGCTGCCGTCGTCGTCCGGGCATGCGGTGGCCGGCGACGTCCCCCAGGCTTCCCAGGAGTGCAGCAACGGATGGCCGCTCGGCAACGTCGCCACAGCCCCCAACTTGACCAGGCGTGCTTGCCGCAACGGCAACAGCGCCGGGTGGCGCGAAAACGCCAAGCCGCCCAGCAAGGATGCGGCCTCGTCGCACAACTGCGGCAGGATCAGCTCCGCGCCGATGGGCGCGTCTTCCGGCACCGCATGCGCGTAGGGATCGGGCTGGCGCTCGAGGAACCGGATTGCAGCCTGGGCTGCGTCGGCAGCGCCGGGAAGAGGATCGGCACGCTGCAATGCCAGCAACGCCGCCCAGGTAGGCGCATGGCGAAACAGCGGGAAGTCCGCACTTCCCCATCCGCCATCGGCCTGTTGCTGCGCGATGAGCCACGCGTATGCGTCGTGCCGACCGGTGACGTTGCCGTCGAATTGCAGAGCTCGCGCCGTGTCGTATACGGACGGACCGACGCTACCGCCGTCGCTCATCTCGCTCAGCAGATGACGCAATTCGGAAAGGATCTGTTCGGACAGCGCGTTCACGCGGTATGTTCCTTCTGCAGAGGGCTAACGAGAACAGAAACGTGCAGACGCCGCGCACGTCGCCGCCGACACGGACACTGTGCAGCATGCAGCGCCCGCCGGCCGATCGCACCAGCACAGGGGCGAGTCCTTACGGATGGGCGCGCTCATGCGTGTGGCGCGGACAGATAGACGTTGGCCCGCTGCAGCATCTGCGCCAACCCTTCCGCACGCGGCCCCAGAGGGGCGATGGCCTCCCCGGCCTCGTGCAACAAGTACAGCGCGAACTGGCGCGCTGCCTGCAGCCCCATGATCGACGCGCAGGTCGGCTTCTGCGCGGCCGCGTCCTTGCCGGGGGTCTTGCCAAGAGTCGCGGTATCCGCCGTCGCGTCGAGAATGTCGTCGGCCACCTGCAACGCCAGGCCATAACAGGCGGTGTAGCGATCGAGCGCACAGTACAGTGCAGCGTGCGCGGCATCCTCCGCGATGGAGTATAGCGCGCCCATGCGAACCGACGCGCGCACTAGCGCTCCGGTTTTCATCCGGTGCATCGCCAGGATCCTGTCCAGCCCGGCGTGCTTTCCGACCAGCGACAGATCCATGGCCTGCCCGCCTGCGGCACCCTCGGCGGACACCGCCTGCGCCAGTTCGCGCACGAGCGCAATACGATTGTCGCCCGGCGCATCCAGGCTCGCCAGCGTCAGGAAGGCGTGGGCCTGCAGCGCATCGCCGACCAGGATCGCAGTGGCTTCGCCGAACTTTACGTGCACGGTCGGAAGGCCGCGGCGAAGCACGTCGTCGTCCATCGCGGGCAGGTCGTCGTGGACCAGGGTACAGGCGTGCATCATCTCGATGGCGGCACCGACGTCGTCGAGCATGTGCGCCGGCGTGCCCGCCAGTGCGCCGGCAGCCAGACAGAGCAAGGCTCTGGTGCGCTTCCCGCCATGCAAGGTGGCGTAGCGCATGGCTGCCATCAGCTCTGTCTTACCGTCGTCTTCGGCGCAGAGCAGACGCGCCAGCGCCTGTTCGACCCGCTTTGCGCCGTCCTGCATCCAGATCTCCGGGAGCAGCCCGCCAGATGCGCCGCGCGCCTGCGCGCCCAATCCGCCGAATGCGGAAACGCCAGTTCGGTCGCGTGGAGTGGAACCGGTCTGCATGTTGTTGATGTCCTTGTAGCTGAGACGGCCACGGCGAGCGCAAGTCGTCACGGTGTTGCCGGCGTCACACGAGTGCGTGCGCTGAGTGCAGCAATGCCGCGCCCCGCCAGCGCCGCTGCCTTGCCACACAAGGCATGCGATGCCAGCTCATGAGAAGCCTATGCGGATTGCCATGGACGGATGTGCGGTCGGGTAATAGCGCCGGCCTTTTTCGACGTCGCTCAGCAACTGCGGCCGCAACCGGTCCTTGTGCATGGTCAGCGCCAAGGCGATGCAGAACTGCACCATTTCCAGCCATACCAGGTGGTAGCCGATGCAGACGTGTGGGCCGGTACCGAACTGCAGCATGTCCACGGGCCGGATCGGTTCTGTGCGTAGCAGCCACCGCGCCAGGCGGAACTGATCAGGCGCCTCGTGCAGCAGCGCCGAGGTCGAGAAATGCAGCAGCGGGATGCATAGGTGGGTGCCCGCGGGAATGCGCCGTTGGCCGAGTTGCAATTCCTGCAGCGCGCGACGCGGCAGGAGCGTGGTCGCCGGATGCAGGCGCAGTGTCTCGCGGAACAGCGCCTCGGCGACCGGACACTGCGCCAGGTCCGCGTGCCGGGTCGGCACCGCGCCCACGCGTTGCGCCTCCTCTACCAGGGCGTCCCACAGCACAGGCTGCCGCGCCAGCTCGATCACAATCCAGGCCATCGTCGAGGCAGTGGTGTCGTGACCGGCAAGCAGCAGCAAGCGAATATTGGCGATCAGGACGTCATCGGAGAGCGGACCGTCGCTGCGGTCGAAGGCGCTCACCATGTCGTTGATCAGCCCGGTGCGCGCGGCATGCGCGCGCGCATCGCGGACGAACTGGCGCAACTGCGCGTCGATCCAGTCGCGAGCGGCACGGCCGCGCCGCAAGGGCAGTCCGGGCAGGTCGACTGGTGGCGCGACGATCAACTGCAGCAATTGCCGGTACTTGCGATGCCATCCCGGCAGATCCTGCGCGGGGATTCCCATGAGGCTGAAGATGAGCTTCAGCATCAGGTCGCCGGTCTCGCGCAGGATAGTTACCTCGCCGCGGGCGCGCCACGCCTGCACCCGCGCCTGGATGACCGGCGCGAACAGGTCGCCGATCCCGGCCTGGGTCAGCCCCTTTGGCAAGAACGCTGCCTTGATGGCATCGCGCGCCTGCCGGTGCGCGCCGCCGTCCAGGGCAACCAACGTTCCGCCAAGCAATTCGGGCGCGATCTCTTCGATCAGCGCCGAGGACACGTCCTTGTGCTTGAGCAGAGAGAATGCGTCCGGATCCACACAGGTCATCAGATGTCCGGCAGGGCCGAAATCCAGCCAGAAGTGGCTGCCCAGCGTCCGTTCTGCGCGTTGCAGCAGGCGCGGCAGGTCGCAGACAATGGCGGGAAGATGCCCGACCAGCGGGAAAGCGCCGGGCATGACCGGGATGTCGGATCGCAGCCGGTGCCGACGGTTGAGTGGGTTGAGCAGTATGTCCATCAGCAGCGCGCCGCCGTCGCCGATTCGGTGTCGTCGGCAGGGCGCGCGGCGCAGCTGTTGCCACCGTTCGCGTATGTCGGCACATGCGCCAGCATGCCGCCATCGATGCACACGACCTGGCCGGTGATGAACCCAGCATCGGCGGAGAGCAGGAACGCCACGAGCGCGGCCACGTCCTCGGGGCGGCCGACGCGCTGCAGGAGCTGGTGCCGGCGCAGATGCCGTTGCATGCACTCGTCCAGCTTGGCGAGGAGACGCTCGGTCATGATAAGACCCGGCGCAACCGCGTTGCAGCGAATCTGCGCATGACCGTACTGGGTGGCGAGCGAAGCCGAGAGCATGTTCATCGCCGCCTTCGACGCGCCATAGGACGTCTGCGCCGTGTCACCGCTGAGCCCTTGGCACGACGACATGTTGACGATCGCGCCACCGCCGCGGGCGATCATCCGTGGGATGGCCTGCCGGCAGCAGAGCAGCGTGCCGCGCAGATTGGTCGCCATGGTCTGGTCCCAGACTGCCAGGTCCAGGTCGAGGATCGCGCAGTCGCGCGGGGTCAGATGCATGGCGCTCGCATTGTTAACCAGCAGGTCGACCCCACCGAAGTGCCGCTCCGCCGTCTCGAACAGCGCTGCCACCGCCTGCTCATCGGCGATATCCATGGCTATGGGCAGCGCGTGGCCTGCTTCGGCCGCGATCTGCGCGGTGCAGGCGATGGCCGCCGAGCCATCAATGTCGGCCACCACCACTCTGCCGCCCCCGCGCGCGATGGCGAGAGCGCATGCCTTGCCGATGCCGGCGCCGGCGCCGGTCACCACGGCCACCTTGCCTTCAAACCTTGCCATCGTGTCTCCTGAATTGCATTGGTCTTTCGCAGCATGCCGCTCGGCCTGCGCCGGAGAAGGCGCAGGGTCGGCACTGGCGCTCTCGTCATGGCTAGCGCCGCTTTCGATGACCCGAATGGCGGCGACCGGGCACTGGTTGGCCGCAAGCCGCACGGCGGCGTGCAGCGCCTGCGGGACCGTCGCCACGCACACTTCGGCCACCCCGTCCGGTTCGCGCTGGCGAAAGGCGCCCGGCAGCGTCAGCACGCACTGCCCGGTAGTTCCGCACAGATCCTGATCGACCACGACCCGCATCTCAGCCCTCCTGCCGATGCAGCCGCACCGGCAGCGCGCGGAACGTCCTAAGGAACGCGGAGGGCTCCCGGGTCGGCTGCTCGGCCAATGCCAGCGTGGGGAAGCGCGCCTGGATCCGCGGCAGGCTCTCGGCCAACTGCACCCGGGCCAGTTGCGCGCCAAGGCAGAAGTGGATGCCGTGGCCGAAGGCCAGCATGATCTTCCCGTCGATCGAAATGCCAGAACTAGTGCCGTAGAACCGCACGGGATCGAAGCGGTCCGGATCGGCGAAGGCGTCCGGGTCGCGATTGCCGGCCGCGATCAGAACGCGCACGTCCGCGTTCTTCGGGATCACCACGCCGCCCAGTTCGATGTCGCGCTGGGCGATACGCGGAATGGAGCTGAACATGGCGGGCGCGTCGTAGCGCAGGGCTTCTTCGACGAATGCCTTTACTCCCATGGCATCACCTTTCAGCCAGTGCCGCTGTTCGGGATACGCCAGCATCGCCAGGACAGCATGGCCGATGGCCGCGGCAGTGGTGGCGAAGCCGCCCAGCAACATGCCCCAGAGCATGCTGATCAATTCCGTATCCGACAGCATCTCGGCATCGCCGTCGTGTGCGCCGACCAGCATTGACACGATGTCGTGGCTGGAATCGGAGCGCTTGCGCTGTATGAGGTCGCCGAAGTAGGCCTGCACCCTGGCGCTGGCCTCGTCCCCCGCGGCGAGCTGCGGATCGCTGGCGTGCGGGCTCAGGCCTTCCAGAATGGCGCTGATGCCGGTGACGAGCCCGAGAATGTCGTCCGGGGGCATGCCGAACAGTTCGCCGAAAACCAGCATGGGCAAGGCCAGCGCGAATTCCTGATGCAGGTCCACTGCCTCCCCGCGCTCCAGTGCGGGCGCCATGCCGTCCAGGCGCGCTGCGACAATGCGAGCGATGGCCGGCCTCAGCTTGTCGATCTGGCCGATGGTGAAATCGCGCGAGATCAGCCGGCGCAGACGCGTATGCGTTGGAGGTTCCTTCATCGCCAAAGTGGACGCCAGCAGACTTAGCGACAGGCTGGTCGCCGCACGCGGGAAATAGCGCGCCAGTTCGCCTGGCGCCGGCCCCCGAAAAGCATCGCCCGTGGCCTTGAGCGCCCAGTAGATGTCGGCGTGGCGGCTCAACAGAAAGAGGCCCGACGCCGCGCGATGTACCGGATCGTGCTCGCGCAACCACCGCATGAATGGATACGGGTCCTGAATGCACGCTGGCGACGCCAGTTCGGCGAAGGCGTCCCGGCATGCTGCCATCGTTTCTTGCACGTCCATCTTGGTCACCTGTTGGTTGGCTGATCTGATCGGCGCGCGGCAGTCGCGCGGGCAATTCGAGGACATCGCGATTCCTCGTGGCGTCCGCGGATCACCAGAGCACCGGGAACTCCTCGAACCCGCCAGTGATGATCTCCTTGCGCAACTTCAGTTCTTCGGGCGCCACGGCCAGGCGCAGCGCGGGAAAGCGCTGGAAGATCGAACCGAACACCGCCTTGAGTTCCAGCCTGGCCAGCGCCAAGCCGACGCAGTTGTGGGGCCCGTAGGAGAACGCCAGGTGCGGGTTTTCGTCACGTCCGATGTCGAAGATTTCCGGGTCGTCGAAATGGCGCGGATCGAATGACGTCGCCGGCAGGCCGACCAGCACCTTGCTCTCCGCGGGAACATGCACGCCCGCGATGGTCACGTCGGTCCTCGGATAGCGCATGATGCCGTCCCAGCCGGCGCCCGGCGGGTACATGCGCAGGATTTCCTCTACCGCCTTGTCCACCAGGGATGGATCGCCGACCAGGCGTTCGCGCTGTTGCGGATGGCGGAACATGGCCAGCAGGCCGAATTCGATCTGCGCCACGGTGCTCTCGTGCCCCGCCACCAGCATGCCCGCCGCCAGGCCGATCGCCTCTTCCTCGGTCGCCTTGCCCTGGTCGACCGCCGCGAGCAGATCCGTCAGCACGTTGTCGCCCGGATCCTGGCGCTTGTCCCGCATCTTGCCGCGAATGTAGGCGCGGAGTTCTTCCCAGGCCAAGCGCGACGCGCTTCGCGGGCCGCTTTCATGCTGGTGCGTCATCACCTCGTCGGACAGCCCGGCGAAAAAGGCGTGATCCTCGTAGAGCACGCCCATCAGCGCGCCAATGACCATGGCGGGAAGCGGAAAGGAGAGGTGGCGCCGCAGATCGGCGGGCTGGGGCTGGGCCGCCAGCGTCTCGAACAACTGCGCGGCGATCGCCTCGACCTGCTGCGCGAGCAGCTTCACCCTGCCGTTGCTGAAGGCCGACGCCACGATCGTGCGTAACCGCGTATGCTCGCCCCCCTCGTGCGAGACCAGCCATCCTGGCGAACCGAGAATCACCGAATCCGGGGTGAATGCCGCCGGCGGCATTCCCGCGGGCCGGAACGCCGCGTCGGACAACACCGCCCGGGCCTCGTCATAGCCTGTCACCCACCAGCCTTCGTGCCCGGACGGGAAGCGCACGCGGTGGATCGGACCGTTGGCCCGTAGCGCCAACATCTCAGGCGAGGGCTCAATGTGATCGACGCGCCACATCGGCAGCATCGGCAAAGGTTGTTCGGACATGCTGGCACTTCACTCTATAGCGATGGAAGGGCGGAAGGTGACCGGCGGGCGCTGCGGTAGAGAAGACCTAAGACGGCATGTAGACGACGTCGTCGGAAGGCAGACCGATTATCAGGATCGGCTAACGCTTAACTGCCTAGGCAAACGCGCGGCGAGATGCAGAACGTTATCCTGTACCTTCGAGGTCAGGATAAAGTCGGTGTGGTGGGCCTTTGACTCGCCGCCGGCCAAGATTTCCTGCGCAAGGGTCGACAAGAGCGGCGAGCTGTTGGGTAAGGGCGGTTTCGCCGAGGACCCCATGCCCATAGACGCTATCCGACGCGGATTTGACATTTTGCTTTTCTTTCTTCGTTCCATTCGTGCCATCCACGAAAT
Source organism: Mesorhizobium sp. C089B (assembly GCF_030323125.1). Taxonomy (NCBI): domain Bacteria; kingdom Pseudomonadati; phylum Pseudomonadota; class Alphaproteobacteria; order Hyphomicrobiales; family Phyllobacteriaceae; genus Mesorhizobium; species Mesorhizobium sp. C089B. The sequence goes on along the minus strand of NZ_CP100469.1, from coordinate 5,644,674 downwards.
GAAAGTCGGTCGGCGGCTCCCGGCCCGCAACGAAGCGGCTTCAAAACTCGTGCCAATTTGGCCAACCGAAGAAAAAAATCTGTGATGCTTTTAGGGGCTTAGCCTGAGGCCAGAGAAGAGCTAGGCGAAATAGGCCGGTGTCGCGGGCCAACAAAGGCGACGGAAAAGTGTCGGACAGAACGCCTCGGCGACCTTTAGGTCGGGCTTGCGACATTCTGGTCCAGTTTCGAACATAAGAGGCGGCGAACAGACACGATTGGGGAATTCGATCCTCACGGGGCCAAGGCGCTTGCCCAAGAGCGCCCGCTCATGGTCGCTGCGACAGGCGCATGTTCGCGATAGCCGTGCCGGCGCACCAATGAACGCTAGCGCCACACGTTACGCAATGACTGGAGTGCCCTCCAGGCTCAGGTAATGCATCGGCTCGGCTTCCGGTTCGTCTTTGCCCAGCCGGGGCTGAAGCGCCGAATATCCGCACCATACAGCATCGTTGTTGCCTGTGTGACGAGGCGGTTATAGCGCGCGCCCGATCTTCTAAGACACGGCCTCCGAGAAGGAGGGGCGGTCCAACAGCCCCTCTATTCCAAATGGCACGCCGCTTGCTGCTCCTGGTTAGAGCACCATCAAATCACGATGAAAGCGACTTGCACCATGCCCGACACGCGAAGCTCCAGACCGTGGCCTGAGGAGACGGTGCCCCTTGCAGCTGAACATCGGGGCATCGTCTCCTCCGGAAGTCCGTTCTGGATGGCCGCTTTGCGCATGGCTGGTCCGATGCCGGCACGCCAACACGGGCAGCGCACGCAAATGCGGTTTGCCGGTTCTGTTCAGCATCTGAGTGCCGAAAAGCCTTGTCAAAGGGTCGTCACCCAAGCCAAAGCCGGCGGGTCACTGCCACATATCGACAACATGCTGAACCAGTCCAGTGACGCGGAATCCAGTGAAGCGGGTCTGTTGCGTGAAGTGACATTTCAGGCCCCCACATGCTTTGCGATATTGGCTCCTTCCGGCCGCTATCCCTTTTCCAAACGCACTATCGCTAGTGACCGATCCCGCTTCCGGCGCCATAGCCGTGGAAAGCAACCGGCTCGACGGTGTCCAGCTCGCTCAGATCGATTGCGTTCGGGTGGCCAAGACCAACCGCCAAGACGTTCCCATACGTCGGGAGGGAAAAAAGGAGGTTGCGAGCCGCGAGGCCCTCATTCCGTGCCGGGGATACGAGCCTTTGCCCGGTATTGCGCCAGCCTCTGCCAGAATTCAGCGCAGTCTTCTTCAGGAGCAACTTGATGACAGTTCGAAAGAAAGTTCCCTTCGTCACCTTTCTCACGCGTGTTCACGATAAGTCAGTCCAGGGGCCAAATCCATATCGCTGGCAAGAAAAAACATCTGACGACTACTTTGCCGGCAAGCGGGTCATCCTGTTCTCGCTGCCTGGCGCCTTCACCCCGACCTGCTCGACCTACCAATTGCCCAAGTTCGAAGAGCTCTATGATCAGTTTGCGAAGCAGGGAATTGACGCGATTTACTGCCTCTCGGTCAACGATGCCTTCGTCATGAATGCGTGGGGAAAGTCCTTGGGCCTGAAGCAGGTCCAGCTCATCCCCGATGGCTCAGGCGAGTTCACACGCAAGATGGGCATGCTGGTTGCCAAGGACAATCTCGGATTCGGGATGCGCTCATGGCGCTACGCCGCCCTGATCAACAATGGCGTGGTGGAGCACTGGTTCGAGGAGGAAGGTTTCTCCGACAACTGCGAGGCCGACCCGTATGGCGTTTCATCCCCGCAAAACGTTCTCGAAACGCTGAAAGCCGCCGCATGACCTAGAAAACGTCTCACTGGCGCCATTGCAGGCCCCAAGAGGCTCCTCGACAGGATTATCGCACTCACCATGCAATCTTCAGCAAGCCTGTTTCAGCGCCAGAAGCAATCCATCGTCGCATCGCCTCAACTCATTGAGTCGATTCGCTTGCTGCAACTGGCGCATACCGAACTGCATCAGTTCGTGGAGGGGGAAATCGAGAAGAACCCGCTCTTGGAATCTGCGTCAAACGATGGCGGGCCTTTTGACGATGCTTCGATTTCGGGAGCGGATCAGCCTGTCGGCTTTGGGGCAAACGCCGTTGAAGGTCCGACCGGGGCAGGGTCGCCTGAACGGCTCGGGCAATGGAAATCACTTCGCAACACGACCAACAACCCGCCGGGCAATGGCCCTTCCCTCGACGAGTTTGCCACCCTTGCCGAAACATTGCACGACCATGTCGCTCGTCAGATCGCCCTCACTGCGTTCACACCACAGGAGCGGCTGATCGCTGGCCAGCTTGCCGCCGATCTGGAAGACACTGGCTATCTTCGGGCAAGCCTTTTGGAGCTGGCCGAGAGCCTAAATGTCCATGAGGCTGTTGTGGAACGGGTTCTCGGAACCTTGCAGCAATTTGATCCACCGGGAGTTTTTGCGCGAAGTCTCAGAGAATGCCTCGAGATTCAGTTGCGCCAGCGAAACCGGCTCGACCCAGCAATGGCAGCTTTGGTTGCCCATCTTGAAATGCTTGCGCGACGCGATTTTGAGGCGCTGAAGCAGCATTGCGGCGTCGATGAAGAAGACCTTCTCGACATGATGCATGAGGTTCGTGCGCTCGATCCAAAGCCTGGGAACAGATTCGAATCCGGTGCGTCTGAATCAATCATACCCGACGTCTGGGTCACGCCCTCGCCGCAAGGCGGGTGGCAGATCGAACTTGATCCCGCCACGCTGCCGAAGCTGCTGATCAACCAAACCTACTATGCCGAAGTCACGCGTCAGACTGCCCAAAATTCGAAAGATCAAGCATTTCTCGACGAATGCTTGCAAAACGCGAACTGGCTAATCCGCAGCCTCGATCAGCGCGCCAAGACGATTGTTAAGGTTGCGGCTGAAATCGTGCGTCAGCAGGATGCCTTTTTGGAACATGGCGTCGCCCACCTGCGGCCTCTCAATCTTAGAACCGTCGCTGACGCGATCGGCGTGCACGAGTCGACGGTAAGCCGGGTGACCTCGAACAAGTACATGCTTACCCCGCGCGGAGTTTTTGAACTGAAGTATTTTTTCACCGTCGCGATCGCGTCCTGCCAAGGCGGCGATGCGCACTCCGCCGAAGCTGTCCGGCATCGGATCAAAGCGATCATTGCCGCAGAATCTCCCGGCGACGTGCTTTCCGACGAGGACATCGCTGTCCGGCTGAAGGAAACTGGCATTGATGTTGCGCGCCGCACCGTCACAAAGTATCGCGAAGCAATGAACATCCCCTCCTCAGTGCAACGCCGCCGGGAAATGCGCTTGTGTTTTTAGATTTGGGTCAAGGCAGCCTACATCACGTTGCATTGCATCAAAGTGGAGACTTCGTTCATGACCCGATCCGCAGCAGGCGTCATGAACGCTGTTCTGCACGACCCAGAAAAGCCTGTCCCACCGTCTGGTCCCGCATGGGGTGCCATCATTTCGCTTTCCTTGGGCACCTTCGGGCTGGTCACGGCAGAGTTTCTGCCTGTCAGCCTGCTCACGCCCCTCGCGCATGATCTCGCTATCAGCGAGGGAGCGGCTGGACAGGCGATGACGGCGACAGCTATCGTCGGGGCGATCTCGGCGCCGACGGTGGCCATCATCACAAAGCGCCTGGACCGCAGGACCGTCATGTGGACCATGACGCTGCTGCTGATCCTGTCGGACGTTCTGGCGGCCGGCGCGTGGTCGCTGGCGGTTCTCCTGACTGCACGCGTCGTGCTCGGCATAGCGCTCGGAGGCTTCTGGTCGATGTCGGCAGCACTGGCGATGCGGCTCGTTCCAAGCCACCTCCTGCCTCGCGCTATGTCGATCATCCTCACCGGCGTTTCCGTAGCTACCGTCTGCGCAGCTCCAATCGGCGCTTATGTCAGCGATATCTGGGGATGGCGAAGCGCCTTCATGCTCGCCGCAGCCGGCGGTGTCGCTACACTGCTCGTGCAGCTCATAACCATTCCGAGACTGCCTCCGATTGGAGTGACTAGCGTCCGCAGCCTGCTGGATGTGGCAAAGATTCCGATGGTCAAGGTTGCGCTTTTTGTCATCCTGCTGGTCGCTTCCGGCCACTTCGCCGGAATCACCTATATCCGCGCCTTCCTCGAAAAGATTCCCGCGCTTGACGTCGAGACGATCTCGCTTGTGTTGCTTGCTTTTGGCATCGGCGGATTCTTCGGCAATTTGGCCGGCGGGGTTCTGGCCGAGTACAGTCTCAAGGCAGTCGCGGCCCTTGCACCGCTGCTCATAGGGATAGCGGCTGTTTCGCTACTGACGGCGGGAGCATCGGCCTTCGCCTCGGGGATTGCGGTTGGCGCGTGGGGCTTTGCCTTCGGCGCGGTGCCGGTAGGATTACAGACGTGGATGGTGCGGCGGGCCGTTCCCGAGCAGGCCGAAAGCGCCGGTGTGCTGATGGTCGTAGCATTCCAAGTGGCAATCGCAGCCGGCGCGATTTTCGGCGGGCTATTGGTGGAGAATGCGGGGATCGCCAGCGCCATTGCCTACAGCGCTGTTGCCACGTTCGTCGCTGCCCTCATAGTTTTCCTGCTCGGCCCGAAGCGCGGAACCTAGATCGCCTGACAGGAGAGATCTCAGCAGCGCAGCGGGACGAGAGGTCCAATCGCATGCACGGCGCGGCGCGATCCTCCGCTTGCGGGCGATGCCCCGACGGGAGCGACTGGCTCGCCTTCGATAATGCCTTTACTCTCTTGACGAATGCTCTGGCGGATCGATCTGTCGTATCGTTCGCATACCATCAGCTTGCCTGGCCACTCACCCTTTGACACGGTGCCTATCCGTCCGGGGCAGCACGAATGCATTTCGGCGAGCGTCCTAGCCCTGAACGACCTGATCTTATCCTTGTAGTGCTGGGCGGGTTACGCCCCTTGAACTGAACCCGTATTGTGGGCGCACCTGCCGATCCAATTCGCCCTTAATCGTCTCGAAGCGCTGTAAACGTACCCGTCATTGGCTGCAACAAAGTTGCATTCTTCGGCGCAATAACCCTGCTTACTCGAAATGCCCCGCCACCGAGAGGCGGGTCATCCGCGCTCCGCCCGGAGTAGTCGTTCATCCACGCAACATTGCAGAACAAAATAGGCATTTCTCAGCCTCTATGGGACGTCATGATGGATTTGATCGAAGGTTCCTATGTCAGCCGAGTTGGTTAGTTGAACCGTTTTGACGCGAATTCTAATCGAGCCTAATCCAGCTGGTGAATGGTAGATTGTGGCACAACAGCCTTGGCGATTTCACATAGGTGCTTGTGGTGCGTGAGATAGATGACCTGACCTGTGTTCGCCATCTCCCCAAACAATCTAAAAACTTCCTCCGAGCGAATATGGTCAAAGGTTTCCATGATGTCGTCGGCGATGAAGGGAACCGAGGGCCGGAATTGGGCGAACTCGTAATAACCGGCGAGCCTCAGTGCTAGGTAGAGCTGAAAGCGCGCGCCCTTCGAAAGCGCTTCAGCGAGCTTGGATTGCCCGTCGCGCTGCACCGCGATGAGAACCTCCTCGCCTTTGACGGGCTGGGTTGTAAGGCCTGAATACTGCCCACGGGTCATTAGCTTGAATGCGTCTGATGCACGCGCCATCATCCCCGAACGGTGGTTCTCACGGTAGATCCGCAAAGCATTTCCAGCCGACATGATACCAAGTTTCAGCTCAATGTAGCGAACGGCCTTCTCCTCGATTTCCAACAGGGTTGTGCGCCGTTCGGCATCCAGGCGGGCAACCGCGCTGTCACCGCCGATGGCGTCCAACTTGTCTGCCGCGCGGGTCTGTCGGATCAGCTGTTGCTGGATGATTTCAACGAACTGGCGAAGCCGCTGCTCGCCCTCAGCCTTCTCGACCGCGAGGCTGTCGAAATCGATCGCTTCCAGGATCGAGCGTGCCTGGTCGAATCCATCGACTGCGAGTTCCGCCACTACCCGTTCCTCAAGTTCGGCGACGGTAGTGCGCAAGCCGTCGCGCTCACGCAGCAGCTCGTCGCGTTCGACTACCTCGGACAGAGTGGCGACGCCAAAGACGCCCAGCACTTCATTCTTGCGGCGTTCGTGTGCCGAAATCTCGGTGTCGAGGATTTCGCGCGCCTCCTTGAGGCGCTTCAGCTCGTTGCCGAGGCTTGCCTTCGTTTCACGTGTCCGCTCGGCACGCTCCAGGCGCTCGGCAAGGCGGGTGGCCAACTGCTCCGGCTCGCCATCCTTCGTCGGCTCGTCGGCTTCGACCGCAACGGCGATGACCTCGACCAGAAAATTGGCCCTGTCGGCCTCCATCTTGTCGATACGCAGCTGCAGATCCTCCCGCTCCTGCAGGCTTCTTGACAGTTCGGCCAATTGATCGAGCACAGCGCCAACGCCTGACGCGGACAGACCGCTTTCGAGCCACGTTCCCTTGAGCGCTTCGGTAATGCCGGCCAGCCATTCCTCCTCGCGACGCTCCGCCACCCCTACCGCAACCCGTCGGGCAGCTAGATCCTCTTCTTTGGAACTCACCATCCTGAGCGCCTCGGCATACTCGGCGTCCACCTTGCGCTGCCGGTCCAGAAACAGCTCCGCGGTGGCCATGATTGCTTCGAGGGTGTCGCCGGGCTCTGATACTATGCCGACACTTTCCAGCGCCGCTCTCATTTCCAAGTGTATCTGCTGGCCGGCGTCAGCGGCTCGCTCGGCTTTCAAGCGAGCAAGTTCGATCTGCTCCCAGGCAGCGAGCGCATCGCTGCGCGCCTCGATCTGATCCTCGATCCTTTCGATCAGGCGCTCAGACGAAGGTTCCAGGGCTTCTCCGAGGAGGTCGCTGGCGGCCACACGGATTTCCAACAATTGGGTATCCGCATCCTTGACGAGCTGTTGGCTTTGGATGCCGTTTCGTGACAGGTTGGCCGTGGCCTCGGCCAGGGCACGCGTCATTGCCCGGATCTCGGCCAGATCCGCCGCGCCGGCCAGCCGGCCTGCGCTGGCAACGTCATCGCGCGTCAGTGCCACGGCGAAATCGTCAGCGGTGTCACCAGTCAACACTGCGCGGTGCGTTGCCCACGCATCATCGCGGAGACGGCGGATGGCGGCAGCCGCTTCATCGTCGACAACGTCGACCGAGGCTCGAAGGGCATCCAATCGTGCGGCGAGCATTGCATGGTGGCCCTCGTATTCGGCGAGGCGTTCGGCAAGTACCGCGGTGTTCCTTGCCAGTACTGACGCTACTGTCTTCCAGGCGGCAATCTGCCCGGCGCTCGGAACCGCAACGTTGACGAGAGCGAGGGCATCTCCGTTCCATGGACGCAAGCGAGCCAGCGATGCCTTCCATCGGATTGTTCCCGCATCTCCCGCCTCGCGAGCCGTCTTGATCTCTGCCTTGTGTCCGCTTGCTCGCGCTTTCGACAAAGCCGAGCCCAGCCTTGCCCTGGCGGGTTCGGGCACCGCCCTTTCCTCGCCGACCCGCTGCCTTGCCACCTGCAACGCATCGAGTGCTGCCGCCGCCTCGTCGCGGGCGGCGCGCGCGCCCGTAGCAATACCGGACCTCTGCTCGACCATAGCGCGAACGACGCCAACTGTGACGGTAGGCAGAAGCAGTGCGGCAGGATCCGGCTCGGAAGACCGGCCCAAGGCGGCAAGGCAGCTTGCCACGGTGTTGTTGAGGATTTGCAGCCCCATCCTGCGAGTGGGCAAGTCAAAGCCAGCCGCGGTATGGCGCACCTTGCCCTCCGCCAGGCTGCGAATGCGTTCGGAAATCGACAGGATCCGTTCGTCCTCGTCGACCGCAGTGACTTTTGCCGACAGCCGCTCGACCTCATCGATGTTTGCGGACAGTCGCGTTCTGAGGCTGGCATCGTCATCGATTAGTTCGGTGACACTTCCCGTCCATGTCCGGGCTGGGGAGGTGATGTCCGGCAGCTGATCCAGCCGGGCAATCTTGCGGCGCATATCCGCCAGCATCGGCGCAGCACGTACGTAACGAGCAATGGTATCCAGCCTGGCCACCAGCACGGCCCGATCGCTGATGGTTCGGCCGTACTGCTGCGATGCATCGAGACGTTCGGCCTCCAGTCCCTCATAGGTCGATGCAAGTGTGTCGATCGCATCCCTGCGCGACTTCACGTCAACAAGGCGCTTCTTCAGCAGCGCCAGTTCGGTGCCATGCGCCTGCTTCCGATACAGCGCGTCTGCTTCGGCCTCGAGGGCGTTCAACGTATCGCTTGCGTTCCCAAGACCGGCGCTGGCCGTGAAGAGGAGCTTGCCGAGGTCGCCCCGCGATTCCAGGATCGATTTTCCGCCGGCTTCCAGCGTCTCGTCATCGAGTGAAAACATAGTCGTGTAAGCGTCACGCGACAGTCCGGCGAGATGCGCCGTGATCGCCACCTCGCTCATCGATTGGCCCGTCGCGTTCAATAGCGAATTAGTACGCTGTTTCGTACGCGTGAACGTGTGCTCGGAGCCGGCCAGTTCCAGAACCCCACCGATGCGCATGGCGCTGTACTCATGCAGGAAGTTGTAGCGGCTCCGTTCCTCGATGCCGAACAGCAAATCTAGATAGGCGGAAAGCGCTGTCGATTTGCCGGCCTCATTCAGGCCAAACACGATATGCAGATCAGGTCCGGATTCCGGTTTGGGTCCGAAGTCGATCGTACCATCGGTGAACTTTCCATAGCGAATGAGGTCAAGGCGCTGCAGCCTCATGACGCTCCACCGGACTTAAGGCGGGAAGTCACCAAGTCTGCGCCCTTGGAAAGCACCTGATCGAGGAACCGTTCCAGCCCGGCTTCGTCCTTCCCAGCAAAATCCCGTCCGTCGGCCGGAAGGTCGGCGACCATCCTTTGGACGAACGCCCTCGCCTCGGCGCGGAAGGCATCCGAGGTGGCATCGGCGCGCATGGATTGCTCGAGTTCGAAAATCGGATCAGCAATATCCTCGGCCGTCTCCGCCCGAGGTGGCGCGAGGTCAAGCTCGAGCTTCTCCACCCACGTATGGCCTAGCTGTTCCGCAGCCTGTTCGGCTTCGGCAAGAAGGAGATCTCTGTCGCGGATCAGCGCCCATAACAATGGTGATGTTCCTGTTAGGCCAACGCGGGCCACAGCATGACGCGACCGGACGGCGGCCCGCATCTCTTCGAGTGCGTTTCGAACACGCGCGACGGCCTCGGACCACTCCACTGCTCCCGTAAGGTCGACGCTGACCCTTTCGAACTGCGCAACGCAGGTCAGCCTTTCCTCGATCTCCACCGAACGGTCGTCTCGCACCGTCACAAGGGTGACTGATTTCTCGCCGGCCTCGTTGATATCCCTCCCCTGCGGTATTCCCGGCATCACCACCGTGCTTGCGCCGGAATGGACTTGGCGAAGATGAATGTGGCCAAGCCCCCAATAGTCGAAACCGTGGGCGTGCAGGTCAGCGATGCTGCAGGGCGCGTAAACGTCGTGACCGGGCGATCCGGCCAGACTGGTATGCATGATGCCAATATTGACGGCTCCTTCGCGAGCAGCCGGATATTTGGGCAGCAGGCTGTCCGGCGCCTTAGGGTTCGCAAAGCTCAAACCATGGAAAACGACGTCCACACCGCCGGCTGTCTGCAATACCGACTGAGCACGACCGCCAAAAATGGTCACGGTGTCAGGAAACACCAGCTGTTTGGAAATCCGCGACAGGGCGTCATGATTGCCGCGGATCTTGAAAACCCTGATGCCGGCCTGGTGCAGGCGTGTCATCTGCGCTGCCAGGAACCGCGCCGTCTTCATCGAGGTTTGATCACCATCGTATAGGTCGCCGGCTATTACCAACGCATCCACGCGTTCCTCTAGGCAGAGATCCACTATCGAAACGAATGCCTGGCGGCTGGCGTCGCCCACGAGCCCGGCAAGATCGGGATTACGCATCGCGAGCGAACGCAGCGGCGAGTCGAGATGTACGAATCGAAATGCCATTCGGCCTCCGCCAGCAAAAGAGGTGTTCCGAGCTTCAACAGAGATTGCAACGAGGGCTCTACAATGCCCGGTCACACTTCAGCTAATGCCTCGCTCGCGGACTCGCCGGCCACCAACAAACCGTCTTGGGGCCGCAGCAAGCCCTTGGCAATCAAATCGGCGACCCCAGCTGAAATCAACTGCCGCAATTGGGCACTTGTGGCTTTGAAGCCCAGCATTCTCGCAACGGTTATTGCGATTTCTTCCTCCGTCGCACCGAGGTTGGATTTCACGACTTCCATGGCGCCTTGGGCGACTTCGTCCTGCGCAATCATTTCGGGCTTGCGCAATCCAGCGGACACGACGCCGCTGCGATCCCTGAGACGAACAGGAGCACCTGGCTTGAAGCAGAAGCTGCCTCGACGGGCTACTGCACCACCTCTCTGCGCTAGGCCTACCCCTCGCTCGATTGCATCCTGAATCCTGCCACCGGCCCGCTGCAGACCCCACGCGCCCCGAATACGCGAAACTATTTCGTCGACATGGATTGGTGTTTCTATAGCCACCACCTGCTCGACCAGTCCGGCCATGATTCCGCTGGGGGTCTCGTGGAGTTCGAACGATCCCGGTCGGTTTAGTTCGGCCTCTTCGTAGGCTCGATTGGGTATCTCGGATCCCTTTGTGCTTTCGAGACCGATTTCCGTCACGTTGCCTCTGTCGACCGTAACAACCTGCACGGCTACAGCACGATTTCTCTGGACCCCCAATTCGGCCCGCTCATCGAGCTCTTTTCTCGCAGCCTCAATCGCTAATATGGTTCGCTCCAGCTGCTCGCGTGGCCTCTGAAACCAGTCAGCGTTCCAGATGCGATGGATTATCCAACCATGGTCTTCCAGAACAGACTGCCGTAGCCGGTCTCGATCTCGGGCCGAGCGCGATGAATGATATTCTGCGCCATCACATTCGATGCCAAGAATATAGCGGCCTGGCCTCTCCGGATCAGCAACCGCGAGATCGATGAAGAAGCCTGCAATGCCAACCTGAGCATGAACCTGGTAACCCTTTCCGATCAGCGCGTTGGCTACCTGCTCTTCAAAGATTGAATCCATTTCGCGAACCGTGGCCTGGGCAAGCGAAATTCGCCCTGTTCTCGCGTAGTGCAAGAAGAGCTTGAAGGCGAAGATGCCTTTCCCTTTGCCACGCTCCAGGTCGATGTCCTCGTCTGTGATGGACGCGAATACTTCGCAGCTGCGCTTGGCGCGGCTTATGAGGACGTTGAGCCGACGCTCGCCGCCTTCCGCACCAAGAGGGCCGAAACGCATGGCCATGTACCCCTGCGCATTCTTGGCATACCCCACTGAGATCATGATCACGTCGCGCTCATCGCCTTGAACATTTTCAAGGCTCTTGACGAAGAATGGCTCGCTGGGGTGCGCGTGAAAGAACTCCTCCGTATCGGGATTTAGTCGCCGCAGCCCTTCGAGTTCATCCTGGATCGCGCGGCGTTGGCTAACCGAAAATGTTGCAACGCCTAGAGTCTCTCGCGGGTTCACCTTCGCATGACGGATGATCGCTTCGGCTACTGCTCTCGCCTCTACCGGATTGGTTCCTGTGCCACCGGAATCGAAGACCCCCTCTGGCACATGCTGAAACCGCAACCCCATGCCTGCCTCTTGGGTATAGGGGCTTGGCACGATGAAAAGCCGGTTCTCGTAGAACTGGCTGTTCGATACGGCGATCAGAGATTGGTGACGGCTACGGTAGTGCCAGCGGAGCATACGCTGCGGCAAGCCGCGGGCCGTGAACAGGCCGAGGATGCTTTCTATGTCGGCGACCTGCGCGCCCTCACCCTCGTCATCTTCAGACTGCGAGCCTGTCACCTTCGCGAAGAATGTCGTGGGTGGCAGTTGGCGTTCGTCGCCAACAACGACCACCTGATTGGCCCTGGCGATCGAGCCAAGCGCGTCCACAGGCTGTATCTGAGACGCCTCGTCCATCACAAGAAGATCGAAGGACATCCTGCCGGGCGACAGGAATTGGGCCACCGAAAGCGGGCTCATCATGAACACTGGCTTGAGTGCCTGGATGGCAGGCCCTGCCTTCTGCATCAACTGCCGGATAGGCATGTGGCCCCGTCTGCGCGCCATCTCAGAACGAAGCAGTCCGACTGGTCCAGCTCCGCCGTCTCTTGAAGGAATTTTTCGGTGATGAGCCGTCACAACTTCGATGGCACCGGCCTTGATCCTCTGTCGGTCCAGATCGGCGAAGTCACGTACAGCCCTGGAATGCAGTTCCCCGTCGAACCTTGCCAGCTCCGGCTCATCGGTCGCCATCGCTAGAAACATCCGTTCGTAGTAGGCCATATCGAAGACTGATCGCGCCGATCCTGTTGTAATCTGGCCGTCGGCCAGGCCGTCTATCAACTGTCCCAGTCCAGCCTTTCGGGCTGTTTCGGATCGCTCTCCATAGGCAACCCATTTCGAGAGCTGTTCCTGATGATCGAGCCACCCCTCCAGTCGAGAAACAACCTCGACTATCGCGACGTCTGGAAAATCGTCTACTCCAAACAAGGAGGGAGCATCGGCTTTCAAATCCCCTGCAAGCGCCTTCAATTCCCGCGCTGCCGCTTGGACCGCTTCACGCGCTGAACGCGCCAAGTTTGCGATCTCTTTTCTTTCAGGCAACCGCGCAGCCAAATGCCGGATTGAGCCATTTTCTCTCAGCCAAAGTTCGGCTTGCGCGAGCGCGGCCCAATCGGATCCTCGACCGAGCCACGACGAGCCGAATGCGAACTTGCCAAGGCTTTCCCCGTCCTCGATCTCTTGATCAAGCGCTTGTAGTCTGCCTAGTCGGCGCAGTATCTCCACCCGCTCACTGATCAGATCTGGAACGTGAGTCAGCACCTGTCGTGACGCGTCATCGGCTTGAGCTACAGTGCTTGCCTTCGCTTCCATCAGTTGCAGCGAGGCCCGCTCGGGGGAAGCCACGTCACCTTGCATGGATGACGCAAGGTGACCTAAATCGTTCCAAAACCCCTCGATAATCGGCTGACCGATGTCGATCACCTTACGAACTCGCACCGCACGCGCGCCCGCTTCAGAGCGCTCCGCCATCCGCCCGGCGATAATTCGCGGTTCCGAGCCAAGTCCCCTCAGCGTGCGCATCCACTCCACTAACGCCTGGAGTGGTGCCGAAGACGATCTCTCACCGCGCCAATCGGCTCCGAAGGCGGAACCGCCAAAGGCGTCGCCTTCGCGCACTTTTGCTGCGGCCGCTTGGCCCTTCATTAGAATGTCGAGGAGACCCACTATCTCCGCCGCAGGCGCGCTAGGGGCCACCAAAATAGTCCGCACAAGTGCAGTGGCACGACGGTAGTCACCATTCAATGCTTTCAATATTCCCGTGTGCTCGGCGAGCGCTTGCCGCGCCGCGGCCACGTTGGTACTCCACGCGGCATCAACAACTTTGCCCTGAAGCTCGGCTCTAGCAGTCTCTAGCGTTGCTACGCTGTCGGCAAGGTCACCAGCCTGTTCCAGCCCGGAGTCCCAAACTGTGGCTGCGAATGCCTCAGGGCTCGCATCGGGGGCTGCCGCAACTCTCTCGCCGGTCATCACTAACCTGAGGAGTCCTCCAAGCGTGTCCGGTAAAACGGTAGACCCCAGTTCTTGATTTAGCCGCTCAGCTTCTTCTCTTAAGCGTGGGAGCAACACGGTTAGCTGGCGCGCACGAACGAAACCATCTTTCGGAAAGTCTGAAGGAAGCTTAGCAAGCTCTGTCTCGAGACCTTCAATTGGCGTATCGATAGCCGTCGCCACCAACTGCTCCGACAGTTCCTCGGATTTGCGGTTGAAATCTGTTCCTGTCCAGAGAAGCGATGCAATGTCCTTTGGACGCTCATCCCAAACCGGCGAGACTAGCGCCTCGGCAGGAAGTCCAGGTGCGGACGCGAGAAGCTCAGCGCGATCTTCTACCTCGCCGCTGTCGCTGAGGATTTGCGGAGGCTTCGCCTCGATCCGCTCAGCAATATCGGCCAGTTTGGCGTGCAGAGCCTTTGCTTGATCCAGCGACGACGCAATGCGTGGGACGAGCCTCTCAATGGTCGTTGGTAGAACGACATCCAGGCCAACTCCCCGCCATGGGTGGTGGATCGGCAAGCCGATCTCGTTGATCCGCTGAGACACGTCATCGAGAAGTTTGCGACGTTGCGAGACACCGTCATTCGTCCAAGCGGTGGCATCCTCAAGTTCAATGTCAACTGGCTTTTGCCCGTTCTGCCTTAGTCGGGTTAGCTGGCCAAGAACCTGGTATGGAGTGAGTTCGGACGTTCCAAATGGAACATGCATCCTTGTAGCATGTGCATTGAGTTTGTCCCTAGCCTCCAGCAGGCGTTCAGTAAGGGAAGAAGCAAGCTGTCCGCGAGGCGATCCGAGTTGCCAGGTGCGCCGCAACTCCTCCAGCATCATGCGCTTGTTTGCCTTGTTGCTATGGAGCTCAAGGCAGGCGTCCCCCACCCCCGCAGTGTCAAGCCGTCGCTTCACGACCTCAAGTGCGGCCATTTTTTCCGCAACGAACAGCACGGTCTTTCCATCGGCAACGGCCGACCCGATAATGTTTGCGATCGTCTGCGATTTTCCTGTCCCGGGAGGACCTTGGATAACGAGGTCGCGACCCTTTCTTGCATCATGGATCGCCAGCGTCTGAGAACTGTCACTGTCGACGATATGCAACATTTCGGCAGGCGCGATATGCGGATCAATCGCAATGTCGTCCGACATCAGCGGTTCGCGTGTTTCGAAACCATCTGAAAGAAGCGAGCGGATCTTCGGTTGTTCGATAATCTTTGCGCCATCCGGCCAGAGATCCGGATCCAGGTCACGGTACATCAAGAACTTAGCGAACGAGAAGAAGCCGAGCACCATATCATCGGCAAGCACCTGCCAACCCTCTTTGGTCGACACTGCTTCGGCAACGGCATCGAGATAGGCCGAGACGTCGAAGTCGTCTCCTACTTCAAAACGCGGCAGGGCGAGCTTGTGAATGCGGTCGAGATAGAGTTCCAAGGAGAGGTTTGCGGTAAGATCTTCCGTACGAGCTCGCAGCCGAAACTTTTCTCCAGCGGCCCCTCGCTCCAGCCGTACCGGGACCAAAATGAGAGGAGCCTGACGGATGTTTTCTTTGTTGCTCGGGTCAATCCACTTCAGCATGCCAAGGGCCAGAAAGAGGATATTGACGCCCTGCTCTTCCTCAAGTGTGCGGGCATCGTGGTAGAGATCAAGGAGCCGGCGCTGCAGCCCCGTTGGGGTCATCCTCGTCTGAAGCTTGGTGTCAGAATGTCGCGCAGATACCCCTCTATCGTCGAATCCTTCGTCCTCAGGCTGAGCAAGAGCAACGGGGGAATAGTCGATTTCCTCGTCTGGAGGGCTGCTTTCAACCTGGCCTGCCTTCGGCCGATCCGGCTTGCCGGCCAGGAAGGTAAAAGCCTTTCCTTCGCTCACCAGCAATCGATAGATCTCAGACGACCTCTCGTCGACAATATCGATCGTCTTCGCGCTCTTTGAAAACCGTGGCACATTCAAAAGTCGGTTGCGAGCAGAAAGGTCGAGCAATTCCATCCTGGCTCGCTCGAGCTTTTCCTTTAAAGGCAGATTGCTTTGGAAGACCGATTTTTCAACTTCCGACACTCACACCCCCCTGATAGGCTGGACACATAGAGCCTAGACAAGGGCTGTCCGCAACATAAAATGCTGGTTTTTCAACCTCGAATGGCTGCCACCAACACTTCAATCGTTTAGTATTGTGAGCGCTGCGGCTTGGTGGAAAAATTGCGGATGTTTGTTTAATGTTCCGGACACTTCGCATCCCCACCTTGATCTCTAGGTTCCCTTTCGGACAAAATGCCATCATACGTGTGGACGAGGTGTTGGCAGCTCTGGCATCCGCCTCGCCGGCCACGACCAACTGGCGCACAAGCCGACTTCTTTTTGAATCGGCCTCCTAATTTCATTCCGAGAAAACTTGTAGGCTCCAGCGCGGAAAGATGGTCGTGTTTACGGAAAAGGTAACTACAAAGTCGTGACTTCGGGCTGATCTGCGAAGGCACCATTGTTCAAAGCGCCGAACTACAAGGCAAACCAGCGCAGCGAAAAAGGCGCCTATGAAAGGTGCAGAGGCACGTTACAAATCATGCAGCTTGCGTTTCGCAAAGGATCGGAAATTGAATAACAATCGCTATTCTCATCGTCGCCGCGCGCGACCAAGGCGCGGCGCGGAACCAATCGTCCGCAGACGTTTCTCTCCAGATGTGCGCTTGCCTCTGATCCTGGTGATCGTGGTGGCCTTGGCTGCTTACGCGACCCACTATTTTACAGGCTCCGGTGACCAGTTACGTGGTCTCGATATAGCAAACTCGGCCGGGTCGAGACGGGCGCCGATTGTAGGCATAGCATCGGTGATTGATGGAGACACGATAGAGATCCACGGGCAGCGCGTCCGCTTCAACGGCATCGATGCACCCGAAAGCCGCCAATACTGCAATGACGCTAGCGCACATCAATACCCCTGCGGGCGCCGGGCGGCCGAAGCATTGGCGAATTTCCTTGCGGCTTCTCAGCCTGTCCAATGCACATTTGTTTCATGGGATCGGTACCGTCGCTTCGTCGGTGATTGTCGGCGCGCGGACGGTGTCAGCGTCGCGTCCTGGATGGTCGAACATGGCCAAGCCTTGGACTGGCCCCGCTATAGCCACGGCGCCTATGCGCAACAGCAAACTAATGCTGAAACCGCAAAGGTTGGAATCTGGATTGGGACGTTTGACAACCCTTGGGATTGGCGCGAACAACATGCCGAATCTGCGAGCCCAGCCAAAAGCCCCCTTGGGCTTGTCAGCCGTCGCCAAATAGCACAGAGCTACTCATGCCAACCTCGCCGCTTGTGCACGCAGATTTCATCTTGCGAAGAAGCACGTTGGTATCTCGCCAACTGCTCATGGGGGAGCAAGTTGGATCGAGATAGCGACGGGATTCCGTGCGAAGGCGTTTGCTGACCTGGGCTCACGCTTTGAGCCCATCCCCAACCATCACTCCCTAGTGTGCGCATTTAGCGTTATGAATTGGCGGTCGGAGCTTCGATGCAATTGCGCGAGTGCCGATAGAGCCTGGCAAAAGGGCTGGCTGACGTTTGTCTTGGAAAATTCCACCAGCTCGTTAAGTCCGGACGGGCTAGAAAACCGCAACGCTTCGTAGCGGCATACAGGGATCTGCCGATTGTCTTTGAAGCGCTTGTCAGGCCCGCCGTTTTTGTTTGGGTGAGCCCAGGTGTAGCTCACGATCTCCGCATCAGATGGAACTTTGCCGGTCTCGATAAAATTACTCGGGGCGAATTGGGTCTGCAGATCGGCATATCCGACTGCGCCGTATCGGTTTCCGTCCTTCACCAGCACTAGGTCAGGCATGAAGAAGAGCACCTGCCGACCCATATGGATTGAAGGAGGAGTAACGTTGCTGCGTACAACCTTCGGCAAGGAGCTTTCAAGTGTCGTGGGCTTTTTGTCGACCAGCATGCTGGCCCCGGCATTTCGCTTCCAAGCAGTCAGATCCTCTATCTTGCCGTCGGCAGCGACATGCCATCTCCCTGCGCAGCCGGTGAGAGTTTCGAACGCGCCGACAAGTCGCCCGTGGGCGGCCTCCGCGTCTTTTTCCAGATCGTAATAGAGCACGCTCACCCGGCGGTAACTGTCAAACCATTTGCCAATGAGCATACCCGGCACAAAGGGCACCGATGCCCAGCACCGGTGCGGCACCTCCGAGCTTGGTCCCCGCAAGGAAACCTGCGATCCCGAACAAAACCGCGAGTGCTACGGACAGCCGCGTCTGCGATTGCCTGGCATTGATTTCATCGAGCACATTGGCAATGTCTCGTGACGCATTTCCACCACATCGCGGGACTCGATTTCTCTCATCACGACGCCATCAGAGACGTATTCCGGGCGCGAGGATTGTGGACGGGGTTGCGGCGCAGATGGGGTCTGAGAGAGCTGGACTACCTTCTTCGCGCTGGCCTTGCCTAAAGTGCCACGATAGTAGAGCCCACCCACGCCGGCGTGGATGTAGTGACCTCTTGGCCCAGTGCCGATGCGGAGGCCCTTCACGCCAACGGAAGCGCCAACCCCACCGGACGAAAAGTTAAAGCGGAATGGTCCCGCACTGATCGATTTTCGAACGTAAAACCCCATAGCCCAATCCCCCCAACTCAACTGCCGTACCGGCTAAGGCGCCAGTCTCTCGTCCCCATTCATGGCTTGGCGCCACCAACCGGCGCCAATTTTGATCGCTGCCTCACCCTAATCTCGATGCGCCTTCGAGCCCGTACATCGCCAATCTGCGCTCCGTCGGTGAGATGATCGCCGGGCAGGATGAGCTGACCACCAGACATCGGCAAAATCGTAAACCCCTTTAATGCGGGCATGTCACTGAGCACACTTGTAACTGAAATCGCGCGGGCCAGCCCAAGACCGGCATTGTCGGCGGGATGGAGTGAGCCGATTTCCACTTTCCCTGACAGGACCGGTTGGAGCCCCTTGTCCATGTTGGAGGATTCGCCCGCCATTGCCTGTTCGTCCGTGTGTCCAATTACCTCAATCACGTCGACACCGTACGAGGTCGCAGTCCCGGCGATGGTCTTCGCAAGATCGCGCAACTTTGTTTTGAAGGCATTCGAAAGCTCTGCGCTTCCGGTATCGAAATTATAGCCATCCAATTCGCTGAGACTGATGATCGGCGGCCAATCGTGAGGTTTTGCTGCTTGCGTCGGCTCTGCAGCCTCCTTGAGCACATCAGCCAGATCCTGCAGCCCTTTGTCGGTGCCGGCGTAACCAAATTCTCTCAAGACCTTCGCCGCATCTATCATGGCCTTGGTCTGATCAACGCTTATGTCGTTGTCCGCAAGGACTTTCGCGACAGGGGCATTTCGCACGACCTCCTCCAGAGAAATACCTGCTTCCTTGACCGACTTAACAGCATCCTTGGCCAGGACCAGCTCGCGCCATTGTTCGTCGGGAACGGTTCCTCCCCTCGTGGGCTGAAACACCGCTTTTATCTGAGCCAGAAGCCGCTTGTTCTCGGCTTCGAGCCTCTGCACGTTTTCCTTGTTTGATTGAGTGGCTCGCAGTGCCTCATCGGTCTCTTTCTGCTTTTTCGTGATGATAGCACCGGCTGCTAGCAACAGGCAGAACACCAAAAGCAGCATCGTCTCGGCCATGGTCAGGCCCAGTATCAAACCGCGGCCAAAACCCTTGCGCTCGAAGGCGACCGAAGTCCCGCCAGCGTCACTCACCTGCCCCACCAACTGGTTCGCTTAGGCGGTTCCGTTCGTTCGGCGGGAGGCTCGCTTCCCAGAGTTTGGAAAGCGTCTGGTTGGGGCTCACGCTCGACCCGAATTGGTGCGCTCTCGACGGTGTCATTTGCGGCCAGATCTGCCAGTGGCTGTTCAATCGCGATAGGAGCGTTGAGAGGGGGAACAGGCCTCGGCGCGTGAAGGGTTCTTCCTGCCAAGGTTGCGACAAGGTCTCCGGTGTCCTTGCTTTGCTTTTGCACCACTGCGGCAAGCGCCTGGGTCAAGCGTTGTTGCGCTTGGACGCTCTCCGCTGTTTGCTCTGCGGCTGCCACAGCCTTTTCCACACCTGCGGCCACTTTAGCCACAGCATCAACGATGCCCGCCATGCGGGCTTGCTGTTCCTGCGAAGCCGTCTCTGTTTTGACAGCATACTGAGCGACCGCGCTGCCAAGAAGTTTCACCATCGGCGCCAGATCGTTCTTAAGGACCTCATCAGGGACGACAACCTTCTCCAACTTGGTGGCTACGCTTTCGGCCTGTTCACCCAGTCTGCCAACTGAAGAGGACATTGAGCTGTTGGCTTTGTCGAGCAGATCGGCTGCCGCCTCGACGCGCTGTGCGATCGACGAGAACTGACTTTCGATCTGCCCAAAATTGTGGCTCAAAGCATTGCTGAGCTTTCCCGAGGCCTCTTGAACTGGTCTGATCGATTCCATCGCGATTTTATCCAGGGCCGATCTTATGTGCTCTCCGTTCCGCTCCGCTTGAACGGCGATTTCGGCAAAACCCTCCTCCAACATCTGATTGCTTACGCGGCGAAAGTCAGCGAATTCCCTGGTTACACTTTCCATCTCGGCTCTTACACGCCGCGTCATATCCGCGAGTTCGTGCCTGACCGTCCGTTCGATGTCGGCAGGATCGCGGCGCATCTGATTGTAAAAGATCCGCAAAGCAATGCCCGTGATCGTCGACGTCACCGCGATACCAAAGTTCCTCACGATTGTGTCGGTGGATCCTTCGGAACCAAACTGAAACAGCGATACGCCGAGACTCGTCAACGTAAACAGGAAACCCATGTAGTAGAGATTGTCGCCTGTTTGCTCATCGTGGAGCCGTAGCTTGCCGGTGAAGACGGACGCGGCAAGATAGATGAGCATCAGGCACACCGGTGCGCTCGCCGCCATTATAGGGTCTACGCCCGACAGCTTGGCTATTGCGATGAACACGCAGCCACCCAGGGTTAGCGTCGCAAAGACGAAAAGGGGCAGGCTCGGATGTCCTAAGAACGACTCCCCTCGCTTCTTGGCCATTAGTTTAACCCCTCCAACCCTACCAGCTTCTCAAAATCACCATGATGGCTTTGAACCCACCGGGTCCAGAACTCTGCATGTTCGAAAGAGCCAAATGGCTTCTTCGCCCTATCGACGTAGAGTATCGTAAACCCGACGCCATCGAGCGATGTCCCGTAAGTCCTGTCAGCCGCGCTATCAAGGTACTTCTGATAATCGAGACCCGAACGATATTGTGAGTACAGCGCCGTATGTTCGATCATATCTGACGCGACTATTATTCGCTTAGCGGTCTTCTCTTTCGCCAAACTGCTATCGAATAGCGACAGTTTGATTTTCTGAATTCCGGCCATGATCGGAGATTGGCTCGCGGATTCTCCATTGGGAATCTGGTCGGGAAGGTTCGTCAAAGGGTCCTCGAACGCATCTTCCCATTTCTTCTGCCGCCGAGACGGATTGTTCGTCCAGCTGTCGACCGTCGAGCCGTCGCCCGGATTGCATCCATCAAACATCACAGTCAGGTCGCCGGGCCTCGCGCCCAGCGTCAATATCTTGAGATAGCCGCCAGACTCGACGCGCCCAATGGTCTTGCGGAATTCATTCTTCAGATCCGCCATGGTTATCGGCGAAATCGGGTCGGTGGCGTCGATCAAGACCGCTGTCAGGCTCACAGGTCCGTTCAGTGGGCAATTCGTGCTGATGTCGATTTGGTCCTTCCCGGATCTCGACCACATCCAAACAAAACCGGCCAGCATCACAGCCGACAGCATGGCCAATCCGGCTGCTGCGACAATTGTGCCGCCACTGCCTTTCTTTCTTCTGCGACCCCGCCTAGCCATTCACGCTATCCGGATGAAGCTTGTCGAGATCTCGGTACTGTTCGATCCCGCGCTCGCATTCCAGCCCGATGAGCCGCACTTGAGCGTTGAGTTCTTCCTGCGCGTCACGAATTGAGGCGCCCAGGTCCTTCTCGCTCCATTCATCGTCGGACGATATCAGGGGTTTTATGCGCTCAAGTTTGTAGGGTGTGGCAAAATGTTTTGGCGCTGGCTCTGTGCGGGCCTGGAAATTGGCCTCCCTGTACTTTGAGAGAAGCTGGTTGCAGGCTCGCTCCAGCTGGTCTTGATGCTGCACAAAGAGCGTCAGCAGCCTCGACCGATGGTCGATGATCGCTCGATGCTCCCTGCGTCTGCTCCCCAGCCGCTTGACGATGTCCTCCACCTTCTCGTTGTGCTCATCGCGCACCTCTTGCAGAGCCTCGATGAGCTCGCTCTTGCGCTCGATGTAGTCTTCCCGGCGAGCCACCAATCTGTTTTCGACACCCGCATAGCCCGGGTATGGGTCGAGAACGAACCAGCCGTCGATAAACGCAAAGATCGAAAACATGACACCAATGCCGAACAGAAGCCAGGATTTCACGTCCATAAGGCCAGCCGGATTGGCGAGCATGCTGCGCACGACCTCGACGCCGGCTCCGTCCACAAAGGACCCGCTAACCTCGCGGTAATGCGCAAGCGCTAGGTTTATGGTCAATGCCAAGCCGATATAGGCCACTATCGACAGCGCGCCGATCAACTTCACAAAAAGCGATCTGTGAGTCACCAGGCGTGCACAGAATATTGCGAACAGCAGAGCGGCGCCGATGTTCAAAAACGAGAAAGCGGCGGCTTCGAGGAGCCCGCCAAAGAATCCCTGTTCATTTCCCTTTGCGAGGAAATTTCCGTTCATCGCCGTTTCAATGAGGAACAGGAAGATTAGCAGGGACACTCGGAAAACATGGGCCGCTCCGTGTTGAACCCTCACAGCCCGGACAAGCCCGTGCTTCTGTTTGAACCAGTCGTGTTCTTTCTCCGCATCGTTGAGCGATTTGCGCAATCCGTGAAGTTCGTCCAGGCCCACCGCGATCGAGGCCTTGAAATCGGAAACACTGGCGGCGTTCGCCTGACGGATCAGACCAAACTGCTCTTCAAAGTCGAGGCCAGCCAATCGGCCGGAGAGTAGCTGTAGGCTGTCTTCGAGTGTGTGATGTGCGGCCTTCTTTTCGTCCTCGACCCTCTCGATAACTGTGTGCTCTATATCGTCGAAATTCTTGGCCGTTTTCGGGGGCTGGTTAGCCTCGCCTCGCTGCGTTCCACGACCTTCAAGATCCATTTCGCGATCAATTTTTGCGACATCCAAGCTATTGAACAATTGGGTGCTGGCGCGGAAATCGTGATTTGCCTCTAGTAGAGACTCCCGCAGTTTATTTAGCTTTTCGAATTTTATTCCCACAGCACCGCACCCATTTTTGTACCCCTGCCCGCACAAATGGCTTCTATGCACAGTAGAAGCAAAGGGCAACTGCGTCTTCGCAACTTTGCGGTCCACTGCTCACGAGACGATCGTCTGATGTAAAAATGACAACGATAGCTGCCGTGGCAAGCGGACTTGGGCCAATGAATAGGCCAGGCAGCATACTCTTCTCCGCCGGGCTTTGTGGCGAAGGAACTGAAGATCACGCCAATGAGCTGCTAAAAATCGACTCCAGAGGCGTTCGCGCAGTAGCAGAAGCGCGCGCCCTCGGCGCGCACCACGCCACCAAAGTAAGCGCCGTCAATCTCGACCTCGCCTTCAAGGGTTTCGTTCTTGGTTTCAGCCGACAGGCTTCGCGCAGCTTGTGAGCCAGCACAAAGGCGGTCTTGTACTGCACGTCCAGATCGCGAGAGAACTGGACCGCCGACATGCCCTTCGCGCCGTTAACAAACAGGCAGATCGCGGCGAGCAGATCGACAAACGACAGCTTGCGCCAAGGCGAAGATCGTGCCGCTCGTAACCGAGAACTGCGCCCCCGCAAGCGGCGCACTTGAACTTGCGACGGGTCGGAATGTCGTAATGATCCAGGCACCCGCATTTCCGGCAAACAGGCTCGCCTTGAGTCGAAGCCTTGAACGCGTCGTAAGCCTTTTCCTCGCCACCCTTGTAAATCTCTTTCAGAGAAAGGGAGCGGCTTTCGGCGGAAAGGAGGAAGTGTTGGGCCATTGTCATCATATCCGGTTATATGCGGGGCTTGTATCGCCAAATACAGGGGCCTGTACCACCGACTGTGATGATATTTTTTGAGGCGAGGCTATGGCAGGCAAGGACGACCCGCAGACCGTCGAATACGAGACGAAAGCCAAGAACCTTTTGAAGTCAGAGTTGAAGCGGAAGGGCGTTACCTATGCCCAACTCGCCGAAAAATTGGCGACTATGGACATTCACGAAACCGAGCGTAATTTGAACAACAAAATAAGCCGGGGGGGCTTTAGCGCTGCGTTCTTACTGCAATGCTGAGACGCTATCGGGGCATCCTCATTGCGGCTTTCGGAGTAGTTTTACTCGGGGCGGCTTTACCGCCAGACGAGCGCAAGAGCACTCCAGCCCCAACATTCCGAACAGCATCAAGAGACCATAGGCAACCCTGTTGCGGCGAGTCCTCCGCCAGTCCAACAGGCAAATGAACCCCCAAGTTACACTAACCCATGCCAAGCAGGTCACGATGATCGCAGTTCCGATGTGTGTGCCCAGTGGAAGGCTGCCGACGCTGCCCAACAGTCGGCGAACTGGACCACCATTGGCGCTATCGTGGGTGCTTTCACGCTCGCCGCTGCTATGGCCGCTGCTTACTACGCCAAAGAGGCTGCTAGGCACACCCAGCGCAGCGCCGACATTGCCGAAAAGGCGTTTGCTCGATATCGAGCGCCCGTATTTGTTCGTCACCGCCACCAAACCGTTGGTGGGGGTGACGCACGATTGGGCTGACAAGCCCGACAACAAAAGACCAATTCCGGAAGCGGCATACTCGATCAAGAATTTCGGACGCACTCCTGCCATCATAAACGAGATTCGGGCGAGCCTCCGGCTTTGCAACTTGCCGCCAACTCCGCATTACCATCCCGGAGAAATCAATGACGTTGAACGGGTGCTCGGGGCAGACGATGCTCTTAGCCCTGCAGCTTTTGATCGCGGCGGCCCTATCACAAACAATGTGCTGAATGAGCTTTTCCTGTCCGATACTCACATAGGGGCGGGTTCCCTTCCATATGTATCTGTATGGCGAGATCACTTATACGAGCGTCAACGGGATCACCGACCAATTCGGATTTATCTACCGCTACTCGCCTCCCGGCAATACGTTCCATTTGCAGGACATTCCCGGCTACACCTACCGCCGCCGTGACGTGAAGAAACATAAGCAAAACGATGACTTATCGGCCTTAGACTTGCTCCGAACGCGTAAAAGCGGCCTCGGGCGGTTGCAAGATCGCTACAATGTTTATTTTTGATATCCGCTCGGTAAGGCGCTTTTCGCTTAAGCAACTAGGCGTTCTCACATTTTTTGTTCAAGAACAAGGCGTTACACAACTTGCCTACGAGGCGAAAGCGCCTTAACTGTCAACGTTTACATACGCGAAAGTGCCTAAACATCCTGGCTGCTGCGGATGGAAAAACGCTGACTGTGAAAGCCCGCCAACCTTTCGGCGGGCGGGCTTCCACTGCCGGAACTGGAGAGTGTCATGTCGACAGCCCCGACAGGTCGGAAAGGGGTCGCTGGTTAGCGGCGCGAGATCAGCAGGCAGAGCCGGCGCAGGTCACGATCATAGGTGTCTTCGTTGCTAAGCACTTCGACGCAGCGCTTCTTCATCCGAGTGACCTGGGCGTTCGACATATCGCCGACAACGCTAGCCAGATTCGGGTTGCTCGAAGCGGTCGGGTTGCTGGGGTTGGCGGCTGGATTGGTTCCAACGCCGACATTTACGTCGGTACCAACCCCGGTGACGACACCGACATTGGCGCTGCCAGTGCCGATGGAAGCAGTCGCTCCGCCAGTGTCGCCGACGGAGGCTGCGGCATTTGCCCCAGAACCGCCTAGGGATACGCTAGCCGTAGCGCCGCTGTTGCCGCCCACATTAGCGCTGGCGCCTCCGCTGCCGACGGATACCCCGCCGACGCCTCCGACATTAATTCCAGCTGCAGTCGCTGGCATGCAAAGAATTGCGAGAACAGATCCGGCAGTCAGACTGCCCATAAGAATTTCAAAAATTCTTGCCATAGTACGCCTCCTTGTTGCCCTGCAAAGGATGGGACATTTTTGGGATCTACGGACCCGATATTGACGCACTAGAGTTTAAAAACAAGCTAACGGCCCGCGAAAGATGCGTTCTTGGATCATTACTTGGCAATTCTCAGGAGTCAGATATAATAAAATTTTACTTTGGCTCCTACGTGATTTTTCCATTTGTCAGATAATATCATTCCCTAAGCACCCCAGGTGCGGGTGCAACAAGGTTCAGGGATCGACCGTCCGGCGATCAGTAAGCGGCTACTACCGCCGATCGGACATACAACGCTATATTAGCACCTTTTGACGAACCCGACCGGCGGGCAGAGCCAGAATCCCGTCTGCGCAAAACCTGCAAAATCGCTTCCGATGCTCGCCATTGACTAGCACGGAGGAAGTCCTGAGCGCCAAACACGGTGACCATCAACCTACGGCCGCTGGTAACTGTCGACGTCGAGCATTTCGCCTGGTTGAAAGCTATGTGGCGCCGAAGCGGAAGAAACACTGCAGACCCCGTTTCCTAAAATCGTATCAGGGCATTAGCAGTGACGCCGAGCGGCCGCCGACCTATCGATTAACTCGGTCCGGAGCCAGAGCGTTATAAAGGAGCAAACACGCCAGAAGTGAGATGACGCTGCCTAGCAGTTGGTCTGCCGTCAGGCCGGAAAAATAAACGAGATCGAACGCCAGTACAGCCATCGCTCTAGCCACTCATGAATTGGAAAACCTAACGAGCTGGTCACCAAGTCCGGCCTGCTCAAGATCGCGCAACGTGTCCTTCAACTCCTTGCGCTTGTAGCGATTGATGATGCCGGCTTAGGTTGTGGCGGCATCTAACAAACATTCGACTCGCGCCTGCCATGACGACGACCCGCCGAAGCGAGCATCGCGAGCGCACAGTATTCAAATCCCCCAAGGCCTCCGTCGAGATTTGACAACAGACATATGGCGTGGCGCGAGCTCTGACGCTGTACGACTGACGCAAGCGGCTCTCAATCCTGGGCGTTGTCCTTGGTCCGTGTGAGCCGGCTTTCGCCTTCCTCCGGGCCGAAGCAGCTTTCGAAATCATTACAGTCCCGGCAACTGGGGGAGCTGCACAGCGAAAAACCTTCGGCCTCGCAGAGCTTTCGGTAAAAGTATTTTTTCCATTTCATGTTTTGGGTGTTGCCGGCCGCCAGCGTCGGAAAATGCGAGGCGAGCAGGCGGCCGAGGTCGCTTCGACTAAAGAGGCCAAGGTCTTGCCAGAGGTGGTCATTGCGCATGGCACGCCGGGCGATGATCTTGGCGAAGCGGGCGCCTGCCTTGTCGTCGGGCCGGGCATGCGCCAGCAGCAGTCCGCGCAGAAGTTCTTCTTCCAGATCCGGCTCGGGCTCGCTCCCCTCTTCCAAGGCAAACGCGTTGATCGGAAAAGCAGGGAAACAGCGGACCAGGACATCGCGCAACTCGGCGCGCGAAAGTCCGGTTGCCTCCGTCGCCGTCGCCTCGCCGGCCTCGATCTCCTCGAGCGCACGTGAAAGCACACAGGCAAGCACATGCTGGTCGAACCTCCTCTCCAGCTGCGGCCATTGGCCGGTGCTGAGCCGGGCATAATGTTGGGCAAATATGGTGCGTTCTCCTGCTATGGTCCTATCAAATCATGCACAGACCCGGCCTGCCGCAACATGGGTCGGGCAGTTCTTCGGTGTGGCACTCCGGTCGCCTCGCGTCGAGTAGTCCGGCAATTCTCGTCTGGTCCATCGGCTCTGACGCAAATTGTGTGATTGGAAGAGTTGTTCGCGAACCCCTGCCCTGCCGTTTGCGCCTCACGGGGAACACTGGCGCCGGAAATGCCCCTGCAGAGTTGGACGTGAACCGTGCGGGACAGAGGTCGCGTGCTGAGTGCGGCCACATGGTTCAAGCCGCCAGACTCACGGTTGAATGAGGCCGATTCAAAACGCGCAGCGGGTGAGTTCCAGCGCACGTTCAGGACAGGATCGCGCGCCTCGTGATGCAGGCAGTTCCTCCCCTTCCGCAACTTCAATGTCACCAGGCAGGATGTAACCGTCATTATCGAGTTTGAAGATGTCCGGCGCTTGCGCCGCGCATCGCGCGTGGCCCTGGCATTTGGCCCTTTGGACGATGATGCGCATGGCGCTGCCTCCATTGTCTGTGCCCGGCTCGGGGCGGGCCTAAGACCAGTCCAGGATCAAATTTTCGATCCCGAACACATGGCCGCCAGAAGTTATCGGCGCCGTACCCTGCTTGATCCTGAAAGCCGGGATGCGCGCCAGCCACTCCTCCAGGCCAATGACAATCTCCCGCCGGGCAAGGTGTGAGCCAAGGCAACGGTGGGGACCATAGCCAAACGCTGCGTGGCGGTTGTCCTCCCGCTCCAAATCAATCGTGTTGGGGCATTCGAATTCCGCCGGGTCACGATTGGCAATCATCGTGGCGCAGGAAACATAGTCCCCCTTCCGGATCGGCGCGCCTTCGAAGTCGATATCTTTCGTGGCCACGCGGATCAACTGAATGGGCGGATAGGCCCGCAGCAATTCTTCGGTTGCGAGCGGGATGCGGTCCGGTTCGCTCCGCAGCAATTGCTGATCTTTGCGGTTGCGTGCGAGGTACGCCAAGTCAAAGCCTATAGCTGCTGCGACCGTGTCAAGCCCAGCGACGAAGACAAGCACGCCGATGCCGCGGACTTGGGTGTCCGTCAGCCGGCGGCCCTCGACCTGTGCCTGCACGATAAAGGTCATGAAATCGTCAACCGCCTCGTCGCGGCGCATGGCTGCAAGTTCGTCGATGAATGCCACGATCGTCCGGGCAGCCACAGGTCGTTCCCTATCGTCGCCGTGGAGCAGATCTTTCCCCCAGCCAACGAATGTATCGAGTCGGTCATCAGGCAACCCCAGAAAGCGAAGAAAGGTGCTCACCGCGAAAGGAAAGGCAAAATCCTTCATCACCTCGCAGCTTGTTCCCGACGCGGCGATCCTTTCGATCAGCTCGACCGCCCGGTCGCGGACAGCCGGTTCCAAAGCCAACACCCGCTTTGGCGAAAGCAGCGGATTGAGCAGTGAGCGAAACAGGCCATGGGCCGGTGGATCGAGCTCAAGCGGGATCGTCGGCCAGTTTTCACCCAGAATCGAGGAGAAGATGCTGCGATGGCTGGAAAAAGTCTCTGCGTCCTGCAGCACCTTCCGCTGGTCCGCGGCACGGGTGATGACCCAGGTACCCCGGCCATCTTGCGTGTTGTAGCGGGAGTAAAAGATCGGAGGCCCGTCATGTACGCAAGCGACAGCTGCGTGTGGATCCCCGTTGGGTGTTGGTGGCATCCCTGGCGATGTAAACAGGCTGAAATCCCTCACCATTTCGGGCGGGACATGATCTGGAACGGGGTTGGTCGCCATTTTGTTTCTCTACATTGGCGTTCATGGCTCGATTGAGATTGCACCGCAGTTCATAAAGTCGATTTCCAGCATGGGCACGTCTCTTGTCGGGCGCCTTCTAGATTCTGTCGCCTGATACAGCCCACCTGCACCCGCGGATGAGATGGGTTGCGAAGTCGATCAGAGGGGCATCACCGCCGCGCTCCGGTCATGAAGCAAAGCGGCCGCTTATCCCCGTTAGGGTTGAGAGACTGGTCAATCACCTCTGCCCTGCTGATCAAATTGTCGAAGCAAGTCGCGTGCCGGATAGGGGTAGCCATGGCGCTGCACCAAGCAATGCCAGCCTGCGCTGGGCCCGCCGCTGATGATCACCTGTCCATCATTCTTGTGACAACGTCCGACAACCGACATCCGTGGTCGGTTTTGTCGAGCCCGCGACATCGGGCTGTTCGGCTTGGCTGTTGCTGCACAGCCTGCCGGTCGACGAGCGAGTAGATCGCCCGCACGGCCCGGATTGAGCAACGACGCGATCCAGCGCAAGGATCGGGTGCGGTCCGAGAAGACCCGACGGCGCTTGCGCGAGTATCAAAAAGGTCAAGCCGCGCTTCGGTTCGGCGCTGATGGCGTATGCGTTTTATCGGAGGCGCTGCAAGGCTTTTCGGTCAGACGGCGATGCACTCGTGCGCACCGGTCCGGCCGGCCACCAGCTTGACTGTATAGATGCGGTCCATTCCGGCGTGCATCACCTGACCATGCGCATGCGCTACGACGGCAGTCCTTTCCGCTCATGGACCTAAATTTGCTCGCGAGCCGCTGTCGGAACGTGGTGCTGAGTCCTATCGCGGTCGGTTCAATCCGAGGACCTGTCGGCAGTCAACACACCCCTGGAGGTCGGACCGGGAACGCGTGGCAGACTCTCGGCCAGAAACCGCCAGTCGCTGCCCTCGCGTTCGCCTTCCTTGCGCGTGCCGAAGAACTGGATGATCATCTTGCCGTCCGCGCCATAAGCTTCAATGGACGTGACGTGACCATCCCTCGTCGGCTTGCGCACGGCCCAGACCTCGCGGATGAGATGGGTCCTAAGATGCAGATGGAAGGTCTCTTCGAGCACATTGATCCGCGGCCCGATCTGCTTGACTGACCTGATCGGGCCGGAATGGATCTGAATGCAACCACGATTGCCGACAAAGCACATGATCGGCATCTCGTCTTCGGCCGCCTGTTGGAACAGGGCGCCAATGGCATCATTGTCGAGTGCCCAGGCGTCATCCTCGTCGGCCATACGCATCGCCTGGCAGCGGCTGAGCTTCAGTGTCTTCAACATATGGTAGAACTGATGCACGTCGCTTAGCCGGCCCCAGTGCTCGCGTAGGTCGTCGACCGTGGTGGCGTGGTCTGGACTCACTGCGTTATCGCGCGCCCCGCTCGCCTCGAGCGATATGATCGGCTCCTGGTCGGAGGATACAAGCTCTGCCGTCAGATCCTGATAGGCCTGCAGGTTCGAGGCGGGCGTGAGATGAGCTTTGTGCATCGCCTCGCCGGTGGCATCAAAGAATTGAAGGCTGCGGCGGATCTCGGCTCCCTCGCGCTTCTCGACGGCGAAGCCATACGCCCACGCTTTCGGGAAGATGCGCAGGTCGATCTCGTCGCCGAGCAGTATGGCATGCATGTTGCCGGTGACCACTTTGCCGTAAACGCCAATCTTTTGGTGCACGGCACTTTCGTTGCTGGTGACCGCCATCACCTCGCCGACCGCTTCGAGGCCGGTCAGCAGATCATCGACGCGCGGCTCGATGCGCACCGCGCCGTGACCACAATGCGCCGCGACCAACTCGGCTTCCGAAATGCCCAATCGAGCGGCGAGATCATGCTCCCGGATCTTCGGATTGTCTTTGCACGCCCGCCGGATTTCGTCGGGCGACGGTTTCTCGCGTTGGTCCATGCTTACCCCTGTTTCTACGACGTGTGAGGATCATCTGCCCTGCCCGGGAATCTTCAGCCGATAAGGCGCGCCGAAATGCTCGATCCTGATCTGCTGCTGGCCCATGAACAAGGTGTCGCTGGACAGCGTGCGCACGGCGTCGCACCCGTGCGAAAATCAGAGAGCAGCCACATGCCGATGGCATGCCATCGAGCCGGTCGGCGGCTACTGGGCGGTGGTGAGCCAGTGTGGATGTTGTCGCAATCGGCCAAGCGGGCATTCGGATGCCATGGGCGGCGCTGCTTTGCCAAACAACGCGTATCTGACCACGGTCCTGACATGTTGGTCCCCTGCTTCGCCCCATCCATCGCGATGGCACCTATCGCATGATTGTGGATCGGCATGCTCTTGCCGTCTCGCCAAACGGAGCTTCAAAAACCGTGCCAATTGCGCCGAGCAAGCTCAGAAGAAGTTCTGTATTTGGAGATGTGAGTTCAACCAAGAACTCAGGCCCAACATCCCTCGTGGCTGACCCGACAAACCCGACAGCACGTGTCGATTGACCGACACCTTCTCAGCAATGCACTCACAAGAAGCACCAGTGTGAGAGATGCGGCGCTGTGTTGAAACGTTTTTTGGCTTTGGCACGGTGCATGCGACGTGATGGGCAAGCAGGTCCCGGACTGAGGAGAATGGAGCCATGATTACGCTCACCGACAACGCTGTTGCCGCCTTCAAGACTGCTCTTTCCCGCGCCAGCGAGCCGGCGGACGGCTTTCGCATTATGGTCGAGGCCGGCGGCTGCGCCGGCTTCAAATACTTAATGGGCCTGGAGAGCGTGTCGCGCGAGGGCGACGCGATCACTGACACAGATGGGGTCAAGCTGTTCGTGGACGCGGGCTCCCAACCCCATGTAGCCGGCATGACCGTCGACTTCCTCACCGGGCTCCAATCTTCCGGTTTTGTCTTCGATAACCCCAATGCGCGCGAAAAGTGCGGCTGCGGTAAGTCCTTCAGTTAAACGCCCGAAGCGCCTGTGCGGCCGAAAGAGTGATTTTGCGGCAGAGGAGACTTATATGGCCGGCACAACAGATGTCCCCGTCCTAAAAAACAAGACAAGGTCAAAGCCGATCTCGGGACCGCCATTCGCTCCCAGTAGGATTCAAAGAACGTCGCCTCCCGAAGCAGCTCGGTTCCTGGTGGCACCCGAGCTGCTTGCGGACAAATCGCGCCGCTGCGCCAAATTCGGCTCATCGGTAGCGTTATCGCGTTCGGGCGTCCTTACCTGCGGGCTGACCTACGGCCACTGCGAACATGTCCATATCGACGGAGATCCGGTTTACGTCAAACACTCCGGGCGCCTGCGCGCGCTGCCAGTTCAAATGATCATCAACGGCATGCGCCAGAGGCTCAACGAGTCGGTCTAGCGCTCGCGTCATTCTGTTTAACTGAGGATCGCACCTATGAAGCCTGTCTACCTCGACAACAACGCAACCACACGGGTCGATCCTGAGGTCGTGCAAGCGATGTTGCCGTTCTTTAGGGATCAATTCGGCAACCCTTCGTCGGCACACGCTCTTGGCGCCTCAGTCAGTGCGGCGGTGAGAAAGGCGCGGAGGCAGTTGCAAGCGCTGATCGGCGCGGAGTTCGAGGATGAGATCACTTTCACCTCGGGTGGGACAGAAAGCGACAATGCAGCGCTTCTTTCAGCGCTCGAGGCGGCGCCCAACCGAACCGAGATCGTGACGTCCGCGGTCGAGCATCCCGCCGTGCTGACGCTCTGCGCGCATCTTGAGAAGAC
The DNA here is from genome assembly GCF_030323125.1 of Mesorhizobium sp. C089B. NCBI lineage: Bacteria > Pseudomonadati > Pseudomonadota > Alphaproteobacteria > Hyphomicrobiales > Phyllobacteriaceae > Mesorhizobium > Mesorhizobium sp. C089B. The sequence continues at coordinate 5,611,965 of NZ_CP100469.1, read as the reverse complement.
CCGCCGCCTCAAGGTGCACAGGATCCCGGTGGATTGCCGTGGTCGGCTCGATCTCGACGCCTATATGGCCGCCCTCACCCACAGGTTGCAATCGTATCAATAATGTGGGCGAACAACGAGACTGGTGTGATCTTCCCCGTGGCAAGGCTTTCCGAGCTGGCCAAGGAAGTGGGCGCCCTATTCCATACCGATGCTGTGCAGGCGGTCGGCAAGCTTCCGATGGACCTGAAGTCGACCGCAATCGACATGCTGTCGCTCTCCGGCCACAAGCTGCACGGGCCGAAAGGGATCGGTGCGCTTTTCGTAAAACGTGGCGTCGATTTCCATTCGCTGATCAAGGGGGGTCACCAAGAACACAACCGGCGTGCTGGCACCGAGAATACGCCCGGCATAGCCGGGCTCGGCACGGCGGCCGAACTCGCCTTGAAATTCATGGACGACGAGACCACACGGGTAAAGTCGCTCCGCGATCGCCTGGAGGGCGGGATCCTCCAGCGCATCCCAAGCACCTGTGTCACTGGTGATCCCTTGCAACGGTTGCCCAACACCGCAAACATCTCCTTCGAACATGTCGAAAGTGATGGAATTCCACTTCTCCTCAGCCGCATTGGCATCGCGTGTTCCTCTGGCTCGGCCTGCACCTCCGGCTCTCTGGAACCAAGCCATGTCCTAAGCGCGATGAAAACGCCACACGCGGCAGTCCGCTTCTCCTTGGCGCGGGACAACAGCGAAGAGGATATCGACCGGGTGCTCGAGGTCATGCCGGGAATCGTGGGGAAGCTGCGCAGCTTTTCCGGTTCTGGGCCGGGTAATCCGGTCTATGCGTGAGCGGCAGAAGAACAGGCTACCGGTCATGCCCCGTCATGTCTCCCTCAACGATACGACCTTGCGCGATGGCGAGCAGGCACCGGGCGTCGCCTTTACCACGACGGAAAAGCTGGAGATCGCTGAGTCTCTTGCGGCGGCCGGCGTGACAGAGATCGAGATCGGCACGCCGGTCATGGGCGTCGACGAGATCGAAACAATTCGCGCCGTGGTAGCGCGGCGTCTTCCGGTTCGGCTCATGGCCTGGTGCCGGATGACGTCGTTGGATCTCGATGCAGCGATCGAGAGCGGCGTTCACGCCGTCAATTTGTCGCTGCCTGCGTCGGACATCCAACTTGCCGCCAAGCTCGGCCTCGACAAGGCGGGAGCGCTCCAGGTCATCGATCATATGGTCAGGCGCGCCGCCGCCGCCGGCTTCTTCGTCGCGGTGGGCTGCGAGGATGCCTCGCGGGCCAATCGGGATCATCTCGCCCGCGTCATCGAGACGGCCGCACGCGCCGGCGCAAGCCGCGTGAGGCTGGCCGACACAGTCGGTGTTCTCGACCCGTTTTCGACCTTCGAACTTGTCGCCCAGCTCGTGGTGCAGTCTCCAATCGACCTTGAATTTCATGCGCACAACGATCTCGGACTTGCTGGCGCCAACACGCTGGCGGCGATCCGCGCAGGCGCGCGCCATGCCTCCGTCACCGTCCTGGGGCTCGGCGAGCGTGCGGGCAATGCCGCGCTGGAGGAGGTGGCCGCCGCAATGGCAGTCTTCGACGGCGCAGACACCGGCATTGAGCTGACCGCATTGCCCGGCCTCGCCGCCCAGGTGGCTTGGGCCGCCCGCCGGCAGACCGCAGCCACTAAGCCGGTCGTCGGCGCCGATGTTTTCACCCACGAATCCGGCATTCACGTCGCAGGGCTGCTGAAGGACTCGCGTACTTATCAGGGGCTCGATCCGACTCTCGTGGGCCGCTGCCGGCGGATCGTCATCGGCAAGCATTCCGGCGCCACTGCGATTGCCCATGTGCTGAGCGAAAGCGGTCGCGATCTAGACCCGGATCTGGCAGCCGCGATGGTGGCCCGCGTCCGACGCGAGGCGGCCGAGACCAAATCGACCGTCACTGCAACTCGACTGGTCGAGCTCTACGATGGAATGTGCAGCGAGGCATCCCTCATCGAGCTGTGCGGGTCCAAGTCAGCCGTGCGCGAGCGCACAGAGGCCACAGTTTTGCGACCAGGAAGAATGCAATGAATTGTTCCGCTGACAGCCGCCCCATGGATGTCACCGACATCCTCGCACGACTGAAGCGCTTGTCGGCTGCAGAGGAATTCTTTTCAGTCCTAGGCGTCGCCTATGACCCGAAGGTACTGAATGTCTCGCGGCTCCATATCCTGAAGCGTGTGGGCCAATACCTCGCCGAAGAAGATTTCTCCGGTCTGCCCGACCAGGTGATTGCCGCGAGGGTGCGCGCAACGCTCGAACGAGCTTACGAGGACTTTGCGATTTCCTCGCCGCTCACGCATCGGATTTTCAAGGTGCTCAAGGACCACGATCCGAACAAACCTGCCGCGCCGGGTCACACCTTTGTTCCGTTCGACTCGGTACTGAAGCGGTTCGGACGGGAATGATCGGCGACAAGGGTGCGACGCGACAATGTCGAGCAGCCGCCAAATCCGGTCATCACCACAGCGCCGTCAGAAGCAACCAGCCGAAGTTGTAGGAAAGGGGGAGCGCAAGAGACTTGGCACGAATAATGCGGACAAAGGAGATAACCGCAATGCCGGACCCGGACACGAGCCTAGAGAAACCGCCAATGCACATCGTAATCTGCATCAAGCAGGTGCCGGACTCGGCACAGATAAGGGTCCATCCGGTCACGAACACGATCATGCGCCAGGGTGTTCCGACCATCATCAACCCTTACGACCTGTTCGCCCTCGAAGAAGCGCTCAGACTGCGCGACGCACATGGCGGCGAAGTCACTGTGCTCACCATGGGTCCGCCCATGGCAGAGGACGCGCTGCGCAAGGCGCTCGGTTACGGCGCCGACCGAGCGGTGCTCTTGACCGACCGCTATTTTGCCGGCTCCGACACGCTGGCAACCTCGTTCGCCCTTTCCCAGGCAATCGCGAAGATTGGCGAGACGTTCGGCACGCCAGACCTCGTCTTCACCGGCAAGCAGACGATCGATGGCGACACCGCCCAGGTCGGGCCCGGCATCGCCAAGCGCCTCGGACTCCTGCAACTGACCTATGTCGCGAAGATCCCTTCTGTCGACCTTGCTGCACGCGAGATCAAGGTCGAGCGCCGTTCCGAAGGCGGCACACAGATGCTGAAGAGCAGGCTCCCTTGCCTCATCACCATGCTGGAAGGCACAAACGAGATCCGCCGGGGCTCGATCCAGGACGCCTTGTGCGCCGCGCGCAGCCAGGTCTTGAAATGGAGCGCGGCCGACGCCGGCATTGAGGATCTCACCAAATGCGGCCTGCGCGGTTCACCGACCGTCGTCAAACGTGTTTTCGCCCCTCCTGCTCGAGCTGAAAAGGCGGCACAAATCGACACCGCCGAGAAGGCCTTGCGCGATGTCGCTGACGAACTCATCACCGCAATCTTCACCCGCCAGCCGGCGCTGGAACAAGAGCTCGCCTTTAACGGCGGCGCGTGACGGCAAGGAGCAAAACGATGTCGACCGCGAACGGAGAAACCCCTCGCCCTGCCGCCGGCCGCGCCGGCATAAAGAAGGAGTTGCCCGCCCATTTCAAGGACTATCGGCACGTTTGGGTTTTCATCGAGCTCGAACGTGGCGAGGTCCATCCGGTATCATTCGAACTGCTCGGCGAAGGCCGCAACTTAGCAGACAAGCTTCAGGTCCAGCTTGCAGGCGTCGTGCTTGGACCGCCGGGAGAGGCCGTCGGGAACGCCGTTGCCGAAGCATTCGCGTATGGCGCTGACCTTGTCTACATCGCCGAGGCGCCCCTGCTCGCCGACTATCGGAATGAACCTTTCACCAAGGCGCTGACGGATCTGGTCGATACCCACAAACCCGAAATCCTTCTTCTCGGTGCCACCACACTGGGCAGGGATCTTGCCGGCTCCGTGGCGACGACCTTGCAGACGGGGCTCACGGCCGACTGCACCGAACTCGATGTGGATACCGACAGTTCGCTCGCCGCCACGCGTCCGACTTTCGGCGGTTCCTTGTTGTGCACGATCTATACGCTCAATTTCCGCCCGCAGATGGCGACCGTGCGGCCGAGGGTCATGCCCATGCCGCAGCGGACGGATAAACCGGTCGGGCGTGTCATCCGGCACAAGCTTTCGCTTGCCGAGGACGAGATCGCTACCAAAGTCCTCGGCTTCCTGCCGGACAATCAGTCGGCGAAGGCAAACCTTGCCTATGCCGACGTCGTGGTTGCGGGAGGCCTTGGTCTTGGCGCGGCGGAGAACCTGCAGCTTGTGAAGAACCTCGCACGAGCAATCGGCGCCGAGCACGGCTGTTCGCGTCCGTTGGTCCAGAAGAGCTGGATGCCAGCTGATCGGCAGATCGGCCAAACTGGCAAGACGATCCGGCCGAAGCTTTACATAGCGGCCGGGATTTCCGGCGCCGTCCAGCATCGGGTTGGCGTGGAGGGGGCGGATCTCATCGTGGCCATCAACACCGACCCGAACGCGCCGATTTTCGATTTCGCTCACCTCGGAATCGTCACCGACGCGATCCGCTTCCTGCCCGCACTGACGGAAGCCTTCACCCGGCGGCTGTCGCCCCACAGTCGCGATAAGCTTTCGAGCTAAGGGGATGGACATGATCGAGGAAAACTTCGACGCCATTGTTGTTGGGGCAGGCATGTCCGGAAACGCAGCTGCTTACACCATGGCCAGCCATGGCCTGAAGGTGCTGCAGTTGGAGCGGGGTGAATATCCGGGCTCCAAGAATGTCCAGGGTGCCATCATGTACGCGAACATGCTGGAGAAGATCATCCCGGATTTCCGGGATGATGCGCCTCTCGAGCGGCATTTGGTTGAACAGCGGCTTTGGGTGATGGACGACACATCCCATACAGGGATTCACTATAGGTCGGACGACTTCAATGAGGCGAAGCCCAACCGATACACGATCATCCGTGCCCAGTTCGATAAATGGTTTTCGCGTAAGGTGCGCGCGGCCGGCGCGACCGTTCTGTGCGAGACGACCGTGACGGAACTCATCCGTGATGCCAATGACAGGGTGATCGGCGTCCGCACAGACCGGGCGGGCGGAGCCATCTACGCGGACGTGGTCGTTCTCGCAGAAGGTGTCTGCGGACTGCTTGGCACTCGAGCCGGCCTGCGCGAGATGCCAAAGCCGCAAACCGTGGCCCTCGCCGTCAAGGAAATGCATTTCTTGCCCGAAGAGGTCATTGAGCAGCGGTTCGGCGTAAAGGGCGATGAGGGCTGCGTGATCGAGGCGGTGGGCACGACCTCCCGCAGCATGGCCGGGCTCGGCTTCCTCTATACCAACAAGGAGTCCATCTCACTGGGCATTGGCTGCCTCGTCTCCGATTTTGCCGCGATGGTCGAGAGCCCCTACGTTCTCCTTGATGCCTTGAAGAGCCATCCTTCGATCCGGCCGCTGATCGCCGGCTCGGAAGTGAAAGAATATTCCGCACACCTCATTCCCGAAGGCGGCTACAAGGCTATTCCGCAGCTCTTTGGCGATGGTTGGGTCGTGGTCGGCGATGCCGCGCAACTGAACAACGCCATTCACCGCGAGGGTTCGAACCTCGCCATGACCTCCGGCCGCATTGCGGCTGAGGCAATCGTCGAGGTCAAGAGCCGCAACGGTCCGATGAACAAACGGAATCTCGCCCTTTACAAAGCCATGCTGGACAAGTCCTTCGTGGTCAAGGACCTGAGGAAATACAAAGACATGCCGGCCTTGCTCCACACCAATTCATGCAATTATTTCACGACTTATCCGCGGTTGATGTCGCAAGCTGCGCAGAACTTCATGCGTGTCGACGGCACGCCGAAGATCGAGAAGGAAAAGGCGACCACGGCGGCCTTCATCAAGGCGCGCTCGCGCTGGGGGCTGGTCAGCGACGCGGTCCGCCTTGCATTGGCGTGGCGCTGAGGGGAGACGAAATGACCAGCGCAGCGACGAAGTCACGTGTCGAGGACAAGCTTTACCAGAACCGCTACTTGGTGGATTCCGGCCGCCCGCACATCAAAGTGCGACCGCACCAGAAGCCGAGCGCGAATTTGCTCGCGCTGACCCACGTCTGCCCGGCGAAATGTTATGAGTTGAACGACAAGGGTCAAGTGGAGATCACTGCCGACGGCTGCATGGAGTGCGGCACCTGCCGGATTTTGTGCGGGACGACTGGTGAGATCGAGTGGAACTATCCACGCGGCGGTTTCGGAATCCTCTTTAAATTCGGATGACCGGCGCACGCATGCCCTAAGCAGATACCGCGCTCAGGGACGATATGTGAAGGTGCTGACCGCGCCAAGCGAGCTGGAGATTCCGCTCGCCATACGCTGGCTAATTGTCGTGAACGTCCTGCCCACGTTTTTACAGACGGGTGATGGAGAAGTCGTCGTCTGGACGCTGAAGGAGAGCCGGAGATTGCCGCCACTGCCGGCAATACCCACGCACCTCAATCAGGCACTCGCCGCCTCATACCACAGGCTGTAACAGATCGAGCGGATTGCGGCTGCCGGCCAGTCGCATCGGCGCCTCCGCAGCAAGGTATCTCCCCTTACGGCCGGCGTCCGAACCATGCCGCTTGTCGCCCGCATCTGACGGAACGCTAGTGGCTGATCGACGCGATTGACAAGCCGGTTGGGTTTTGCCAGGGCGGCTCGTATCCTTGGCCTCACGCCCTGGAAATCGGCTACGCCCTGCGCCGGCATGGTATCGAGGTTAAGAAATTCCAGACGTCGCGATGACGAGCGTAAGCAGCCCGGAGTGGTCTCGCTCACACTCTGCGCGCCCGAGGCTGCTAGCCTCGCGACCCTATTTGCTTGTCCACTGTCGTAAGCCCGACAAAGGTGTGTCGGAGCAATCCGAAGGAATCTGACACGAGAAGCCTATTCGTGAACCGAAACAGCTCTTTGAACTGGCATAGCTCTTGCGCTTTGAACTGCGACATCACGCAGCAACGGAGCCGTTCATGTCTGCACCGGCAATTTCGCTTGAGAGCCTCAGCACGACATTCGGTGACCAGTTGCTTGGCACCATGAAACCCGGTGGCTGCGCGTCTTCGTCCTGCGGCTCGTCGACAAAGCCCGACGACACGGATCCGGCTGTCTGGGAGAAGATCAAGGATCACCCCTGCTTTTCAGAAGAGGCGCATCACTATTTCGCGCGTATGCACGTCGCGGTCGCGCCGGGCTGCAACATCCAGTGCAACTACTGCAATCGCAAATATGACTGCGCCAACGAAAGCCGGCCTGGGGTAGCCTCTGAAAAGCTGACGCCCGATCAGGCGCTACGCAAGGTGATCGCGGTCGCCAATGAGGTGCCGCAGCTTTCCGTGCTCGGCATCGCCGGACCGGGCGACGCCTGCTACGACTGGAAGAAGACGAAGGCGACCTTCGCCAGGGTCGCCAGGGAAATCCCAGACATCAAGTTTTGCATATCCACGAATGGGCTGGCGCTGCCCGACCATGTCGATGAGCTTGCTGACATGAATGTCGATCACGTGACGATCACGATCAACATGGTCGACCCTGAGGTCGGTGCAAAGATCTATCCTTGGATCTTTCACGATCATCGCCGCTACGTCGGCATTGAAGCCACCCGGATCCTGCACCAGCGGCAGATGTTGGGCCTGGAGATGCTGACCGCGCGGGGCATCCTCACCAAAATCAACTCGGTGGTGATCCCGGGCGTGAATGATGAGCATCTGATCGAGGTGAATAGATGGATTAAGGAGCGAGGCGCGTTCCTGCACAACCTTATGCCGCTGATTTCGGACCCGGCCCACGGCACGCACTACGGTCTGAGCGGGCAGCGCGGCCCAAACGCAATGGAGATGAAGGCTCTTCAGGATCGTGTCGAAAACGGCGCCCAGTTGATGCGCCACTGCCGGCAGTGCCGGGCAGATGCCGTGGGCCTGCTCGGAGAAGATCGTGGCCAGGAATTCACAGTCGACCGGATTCCCGGCGAGGTCACCTACGATGCCAGCAAACGCAAGGCCTATCGGGAGCTGGTCGCGGAGGAGCGCCGTGATCACGTCGAGGCTAGGAGAGAAGCGATCGGATTGGTCAAGGCAGCGAGCCCCGGCAAGTCCCTTCTCTTCGCGGTGGCGACCAAGGGCGGCGGCCGCGTCAATGAGCATTTCGGCCATGCGAAGGAATTCCAGGTTTATCAAGCCTCGCTGAAAGGGATCAGCTTCGTCGGGCATCGGAAGGTGGACAAGTATTGCCTTGGCGGCTGGGGCGCAGAAGCCGCCCTCGATGGCGTCATCGCAGCGCTTCAAGGCATAGATATCGTGCTGTGCGCCAAGATTGGAAATTGCCCGCAGGATCAGCTCGCGGAGGCTGGAATCAGAGCCACCGACGCCTGTGCCCATGACTATATCGAGACAGCAATCAGCGCGATCTACATCGCCGCATCTGGGACCCCCACACTCGCGGCGACGGCCTGAGCTGTCTCATTCATTCGGACCAGGAGTTAAAATGGCTTTCAAGATCATCGCATCCCAATGCACCCAATGCGGCGCCTGCGAATTCGAATGTCCTTCCGGCGCGATCAAGTTCAAAGGCGAGAGCTACGTGATCGAGTCACAGAAGTGCACCGAATGCGAGGGGGTCTTCGATGCGCAGCAATGTGCCTCGGTATGTCCGGTGCCGAAGACCTGCGTTCCTGCGTAACGGACATTGGACTGCCGACATGGTTGGGGGCTGCCTACGCAGGACGCCTGGAACGCCTTGTTCGCAATCTCAGCCGCAAGAGAAATCAGGGAACGGACATGTCGCTCGGACGCGAAGAGGAGATCGAAATCCGCAGGCCTCCACGATTCATGCCGGGAGAGCGGGTACGTGCCACTCGCCACATAAAGAATGACGGCACCTATCCTGGCAGGGAGATCGGCGAAAATCTCGTGCGGAAGGGGGACGAGGGATATGTGCGCGACATTGGCACCTTTCTCCAGCAGTTCTTCATCTATGCGGTCGAGTGGATCGACCGTGGCACCGTCGTCGGTATGCGAGCGCGTGAACTGATGAGCCTCGACGAGGCCGAGGCGCCCTGCAGTGCTGAAAGCAATACCAATGAAGGGACGGCCAGATGAAAGTCATGATCCGCAGGACCGATGCTGGTTTGTCGGCGTATGTCCCCAAAAAGGACCTCGAAGAGCCGATCATCAAACTGGAGAAGGAAGAGTTGTGGGGCGGAACGGTCACGCTCAGGAACGGGTGGCGGCTCCTCCTACCCGATCTCCCACATGATACGCGTCTGCCGATCACCGTCGAGGCAAGGAAGATTTCCGAAGAGGGCTGATGCTGCCCCTAGGTGCGTCGCGAGGAAACGAGATGAACACGATCCTGACATCGGGCCACCTCGTCATTGTGCGGGACAGTTTTGCTGAAAAGCTGCTTGACCTGGCGAAGGAAGCGCTCGCCGCCGATGAGGTGATCCCCTATCTCGGTCCGGGTCTTCTTGAGTTGAACTGTGTGGAACCGCCTGTGCCGCATACCCCGGAGGTTGTTGCCGCGGCACTCAATGCACGGGCTCCAGCCCCTTCCAGGATCCGCACCAATATGTGGTCGGTTGCACAGTTCATCGAACAGCGCCGGCATCGCCGGACGCTTCAAGCTTGGATGACCGACATATTCGCAGCGCCGGTGGGGCCGACCCCCTTCCACGCCTGGCTCGCAAGGCTGCCACTCTCCCTCATCATCGACAGCTGGTATGACAGCGCGATGCGCACGGCTCTGGTAGAGACCGGCCGAACGGACGTCGTTGAGATACAAGGCGTCACGCGCTCGAATGAAATCGGCAACATTTGGACGAAAACCTACGATTTGTCCGGGAGGGAGCTCGACCCCCGATTGGGGGCCAAGACGGTTCTCTATTCACCTCACGGGAGTATTACGCCCGCGCAAAACTTTCTCGTCGCAGATTCCGACTACGTCGAAGTCCTGTCCGAAATTGATATCCAGACACCGATCCCAGACGCTGTGAAGGAACGGCGCATCACCCGTGGATTTTTCTTCGTTGGCTGCCGCTTCAACGATCAGATGCTGCGCACCTACGCCAGACAGATCATGAAGCGCTCCCGCGGTCCCTATTGCACCGTAATGGACGCCGAAACCCTGACCAGAAACGAAGCGCGTTTCCTTGCGGCAAGCGGAATCACGGTGATCGACATGCCACTAAGTCAAGCGGCGGCTCGGCTTGTGGGAACGGGCACGGCTGCAGGTTGAGGACGGGATTAACAATGGCGGATGCCTTTGATGATGTCTGCTTCGGCTTTCCTCGAAGGCGCAAAATGCAGTCGGGAATACACCCGTGAACAGTGATGCTGTCAGCAGCGCAACGAACGCACTGAATTCGTTGACCCATGTTGAAGCGGCGCGCTGGGGCCGGGATTTGAATACGCTGTTGCGCATCACGCGTATGAATCTGCGCCATCCGTGGCAGGTTGCCCTCGCTATGGGCTCGACGATCATGGCGGCAATCCTCCAGTTGCTCATTCCCCAGCTTCTCGGCCGGGCTGTCGACCAGACCCAGACAGCTATCGGGGGCGGTGCCGCGGGGGCCGCGGCAGGACAAGCGCTCTGGGCCCCGGCTCTCCTGCTGCTCGCCGTCAGCGCGCTACGCGGCGTTTTCACGATGGCGCAGAACTATTTTGCCGAAGCCGTCGGGCATCATGTCGCGTACGAATTGCGGCTCGCCTACTACGACAAGATCCAGCGTCTCAGCTTTTCCTTTCACGACCGGGTCCATTCAGGCGATCTGATAACCGCCGGAATGCTCGATCTCGAAGGCGTGCGGATGTATTTTTCCACCGGGCTCATGCGGGTGCTCCTGCTGGCGATGCTGATCGGGATTGGCGCTTACATTATGATCTCGACCGATCCCGTGCTCGGCTTGGCCGCGCTCAGCTTCGTGCCTTTTGTCGCTTGGCGCTCATCGACCACACAGCTTAGGCTGCGCGCCACCTGGCTCGACCTCTATGAGCGCCTTTCGGTACTAAGCCGCGTGATGAAGGAAAATCTCGCAGGTATCCGTGTGGTCCGCGCTTTTGCGGCTCAATCCTATGAGATGCTGAAGTTCGACGGCGCTTCCAAGAACGCGCTCGACCTCGCCAACGATCTCGTTGACATCTACGTACCAAACACGTCGGCGATGACCTTGTCCTACTTTTTCGCAATGGGATTGGTGCTTGGGATCGGTGGCAACAAGCTCGTCGCTGGCGAGATCAGCGTCGGAACCATGGCGACCTTCCTGACCTTCATGACCATGCTGCAAATGCCAGTCCGCCAGATCGGTCTCATGGTCAATGCGTTTGCCCGCGCTTCTAGCTGCGGTTCGCGGCTTTTCGGTCTCCTCGATCAGGAGATCACAATCAGGGATGCTCTCGAGGCCAGACCGCTTGAGATAAGTGACGGCACTCTGCGCTTCCACAATGTCTCATTTGCCTACCCCAACGCCGAAAACCGCGCCATTCTGAAGAACCTCAGCTTTGAGGCTCGGAGAGGCGAGACGATCGCGATCGTCGGTCCGCCGGGTTCCGGCAAATCGACGATGGCTCATCTGGTCCCCCGCTTTTACGACGTGACCGGTGGCGCCATCACGTTGGACGGCCAGGACGTACGCAATGTCACCCTCGAGAGCCTTCGCAAGGCGGTCGCGGTTGTACAGCAGGATGCGTTCCTATTCACCACAACGATCGAGAACAACATCGCTTATGGCGATCCCTGGGCGAAGAGACAGCGAATTGAACGCGCTGGAGAATCCGCCCAGCTCCACGACTACATCCTCGGGCTCCCGGCAGGGTATGAGACGGTCGTGGGCGAACGCGGCGTTTCTCTCTCTGGCGGCCAGCGCCAGCGTCTCACGATTGCTCGCACCATGATGCTGCGCCCCTCCGTCATCATTTTCGACGACTCGATGGCCGCGATCGATGCCGGCACCGAGCTGCGCATTCGCGCGGCGATGCGGCGCTTCGCAAAGGATCGGGTGACGATCATCATCGCGCACCGGCTGAGTGCGCTTAAGCATGCCGATCAAATCCTTTTTGTCGATAAAGGCGAAATCGTAGAACGCGGCACGCATGAAGAGCTTCTGGCGAAGCGGGGACGCTACAGGGCCCTTTACGATCTCCAGACGCGCCCGGGTGATAGCATTATTAGCCAGGATGGGGGCGCCCGCTGATGGACCAGGGCCGCGGCGAACTCGAAGCCGAACGTGACGACGGGAGACGCCCTCCGCGCGCGGTCGTCGGCTCGCACCGGATCGAGGAGGAGATGTTCGGCCGGGCTTTCGACAAGAGCATCCTCCGTCGCATCTGGGGCTTCGTCCATCCCTACCGGGCAAAGGTAGTTGTCACGATTGTCGCGATGCTGATCTTCACCGGGACGCAGCTTCTCATCCCCTTGATCATCCGCTACGCGATCGACCTCGGCATGAACCCGGCAAGGCCCGATCGCTCAGCCCAGCTTGCGGCCGTCGGCGCGTTCCTTTCGGCGATTTTGGTCAATTTCGCCGCCGGCTACATGCAGGAAGCCTTGGATGGGAAAATGGCCGAAACTGTCCTGTTCGACATCCGCCGCGCCATGTTTGGCCATCTGCAAAAGGTTTCGCTCTCTTTCATGGACAAGACCGAGGTCGGACGCCTGATGTCGCGCCTGCAAGGCGACGTTAACTCCATACAGGAGTTCCTGGAAACCTCGGTATATTCCCTAGGCGATGTTGCGCTTCTCTTCGGCATCGTTTTCGTAATGCTGTGGCTCGACTTTCGCCTCGGCCTCCTGACGCTATCGGTTCTGCCGATCCTGGTGATCGTCCGCATTGTCTGGTTGCCGCGTGCCCGCGACGCCTTCATGGCTGCACACGAAACCAATTCCGTCGTCAATGGCGCGCTGGCCGAAGCCATTCACGGCGTGCGGACCATACAGTCAATGGACCGCCAGCAGGTGAATTTCAGTCTTTTTGACGATCGGGCCCATGCCAACCTCAGGACCCACCTGATCGCTGCCAGATATGCACTGGTCATGGTGCCCATCGTCGATGGCATCACCGGCCTCGCCTTGGCCGCCGTTATTGTGGTCGGCGGCTCGATGGTCATGAATAGCCGTATAGATGTGGGCGTGTTGGTAGCCTACCTATTTTACATCCAGCGCTTCTTTGACCCGATCCGCTCACTCACCCTGCAATATTCGGTCATGCAGCGCGCCATGGCCTCAGGCAAGCGCCTGACCGATGTGCTCGACGTCAAGATCGATGTTAAGGACAAACCCAATGCCGAGGTGCTTTCGCCCGAAATGGACGGCTCGGTCGAGTTTAGGGACGTCACCTTCGGCTACGATCCGAACCGTTCGGTTCTGAAAAATGTCTCGTTCAAGGTCAATCCGGGCGAGACGGTCGCAATAGTCGGACCGAGCGGTTCTGGCAAATCGAGTTCGATGGCCCTGGTCCACCGCTTCTATGATGTTCAGCAGGGTCAGGTGCTGGTCGGCGGACATGATGTACGCGACCTCACCCAGGAATCGCTCGGCCGCCAGGTCGCCATGGTGCTGCAGGAGCCATTCCTGTTCACCGGGACGGTCTTCGAGAACATTCGATACCAGAAGACGGAAGCCACGCGCGACAAGGTGATCGAGGCGGCCAAGGCCGTCGGCGCGCATGACTTCGTCATGAGCCTCGCCGACGGGTATGAGACCCAACTTGGCGAACGCGGCGACAACTTATCTCTCGGCCAGCGCCAGCTTATCAGTTTCGCCCGCGCCCTCGTCGCTGACGCCAAGATCCTCGTGCTCGACGAAGCTACCGCCAACATCGACAGCTACACGGAATTGCAGATTCAGAAGGCTCTGATCAAGCTGCTTGAAGGGCGGACTGGCCTCGTCATCGCCCACCGTCTCGCCACGGTCCGGGGGGCCGACCGCATCATCGTGCTTCAGAATGGCCAAGTTGTTGCGACTGGCAACCACGATGAGCTAATAGCCATGGGCGGCCTGTATTCCAGACTCTACTATCTCAACTACGCCTCCTTCGACGACCTTCCCGAACACGATACCACCGTCCAAGCTGGCTCTCAGACCTGACATCTTGGCGGCCTTGTGGTAGTGGCGTTGGCTTTCGGGCGTGTCGGCAGACCACTCAGGCCACCGCGTCCGGCCAGCAGCCAGCATTCAAGAACGAGCACTCCTCGCAGTTCGTGAAGACCGGCTGCGAACGATTTCCTCCAGCATCGTATCCGACCGCGGTGCACCACCATCATCGGGCGAGCTCGCTCGAGGTGTTGGCTGGGCGTCGCAAAGCCGCTCGCGAGCGCGCCCTCAATAGCGCCGTAGCGAGTGACGGCTTTGCTACCGACGGGCCGCTGATGAAGCTGGATTAGTGGGCGCCGCACCGACGCCGCCCTGGGCGAGAAGAACCTCCTGCGGCTGGCTATGGGCAACGACTAGCGCCAGCGCGACGAGCAGGCGCGTGCCGGCATCGCGACGCGCTCGGCTACCCTCTCCTTAGGATCGTGCATGTTCACACGATGGCCCAGACGCCAGCCAACGCACAAAGCTGGTATTCTGTGCCGCCTGCTCGTCGTCAGTTTGGCCTCCTCCCGATTGCCCGCCCCACCACGTGCACGCTCGAGCACGTGGGTGTGAGGAGCGCTGCACAAGGATGTAACCTCAGGCCGCGAATTTCATGGTCAGCCAAGTCGAGCCATGATTTCGGACTGAATGGTCGTCGCGGTGTAAAGGGAAGCATCTAGCGGCAGATTTCCAAATGCCATTTGACAAAGCAGGTAGTTGGCACCTGCCTCTTCCAACTGATCTAGCAGAGCTTTTCGCACAGACTCTGCTGATCCTACCACGCACAATTCACTCTCGACTGCCGCATCGAAGGTCAGCGGCAAGTTTGGTGGAGTGGGGATAGCGTTAAGCTCGTAAAGGAATTGGAAGCTCTTGAGCCAGCGTGCGTAAGCAGGTGCCGCGAGCGAATAGGCATGTGTGTCACAACGCCCAATCACGACCATGCGGAGCAATCCGACAAATCTCCCTTGATCCCCCCCGCCTGCGTTGTCCTCTCGATAGGCGCGGAACGCATCAGTAGTTTTGCGAACAGAAGAGGAAGGTCCTACACACGCGATATTTGTTCCATTCGCACCGGCCCAAGCTGCGGACTCGGGTCGATTGGCAGCGACCCATGTGGGCGGATGTGGACGCTGATGAGGTCTTAGCGTCAAAGGAACGTCATTGAGATCAAAATGGCGGCCTTGATAGCATAGCGTGCCGACCTCCCTCGAATTAACAAGTATTTCCATAAGAATTTCGCTGGCTTCGGCATAACGGCCCGGCACCGCGTCCGCACCAATCCCGAAGTAGCCCAATTCGGTCGGGAGAGCACCGCGCCCTATGCCCAGTTCGAGCCTGCCACCGCTCAACTGGTCCAGCATACAGATCTCTTCGAACGCACGCAGCGGATGATAAAGCGCAAGCAGCATCACCAAGGGTCCGAGACGCAAGCGCCGGGTGCGCTGGGCGACGCTCGATAAGAACAGATTCGGCGATGGACCTCTCCCATGGGGAGTACAGTGGTGTTCTGCGAGATGATAGGCATAGAACCCTAGCTGATCGCACGCCTCTGCTAATATGAGGCGATCTTCGTACTGCCGGCCTATATCGCGGCCATCCTCATCCAAATGATCGAAGATGCCGAAAGCCAGGTTTGAAGGAAAGACGTTTGTCACTCTTTAAGTCCCCGATTTTAAAAGAAGGCTGTTTTCTTGCTGGGATCACCAAGCAAGTCGGAAGAGATGTGTTTGATCGCCGATTAGCGTCAGCGTAACGAAGAAGCAGAGCCTGACGCTTCCCTGCCCCTGGAGCTTGGCACCGTTAAGCTTCCAGCAATGCCGCCAGCGGCAGCAAGAAATTCATCCATCTGCTCTTTTGTGCCGATGCTGACGCGGATACAGTGTTCCAAGCCTTTGTCTGGAAAAAACGCGACAAGTATCTTTTGCCTCTCCAATGCTGCTTGCCACCATGAGCCGTCCTGTCCCGCGGGCACACGGGCCAGCAAGAAATTTGCGCGGGAGGGTGTTACGGAAAATCCGAGTTGCGATAGTGCAACTGTCACTCGCTCTCGTTCATCCTTGATGTGCTTGTGGTTGTCTGCGTAGGCGCTGCGATGCGCAAGCACGCTGATACCAACGGCATGCCCGATCACGTTCATGTTGAAGACGTTCTGGATGTTTCGCAGCCTTCCAATAATTTCAGGGTGACCGAAACCGAAACCGACGCGAATGCCAGCGGCGGCATAGCTTTTCGAGAATGACCTCAAGATCAGAAGGTTCGAATACCGGCTGATGAGGCGCAGTCCGTGATCGGGTGCAAAGTCGACGTAGGCCTCATCGAGGACAATCAAGCGGTCCGATTGTGCTACGAGGCATTCGATATCGCTTATCGGGAGGAATGTTCCGGTCGGATTGTTTGGATTGGCCAACATAATAAACTTGGCATCTTTTGCCGCACCGGAAAGCAATTGCTCCATTGGCAGGGAATGAGCTTGACATCCGATTTCGAGGAACTCAGCGCCCTGAAGCATGGCAAGTTTGCGGTTGAACGAAAACCCTGGCGACATCATCGCAACCTTGTCGCCGGGTGCGAGGAAAGCTCTGTAGATCAGTCCGAGCAGTTCAGACGACCCGTTGCCAGCGATGACCTGATCCCTGGAAACGCCATAGGTGCTGGACGCTGCTTCCCTCAATCTGAAGTTATCGTCATCCGGATATAGATACTGGCGCTTGAGGGCCGCCACTGCACTTTGCATTATGATTGGCGGCAACGGAAACGGGTTCTCATTCGTATTCAGCTTGATAAAATTTGCGTCCGGCGCTGGTCCGTTGGACGGCAGAGCATCCAACTGTCGTGTCACTTGCGAAAGAGCCGAAAGCACAGTTTGCAGTTTTGCGTCGGACATATTTAACTCCGTTTCAGTCACACAGGGGGCATCCGTATGAGCTCGCAACGAGAGCAACATGGCGGACGGGATTGACGATGGCAGGGTTGCCTTTCACACAATGGTCGCAGCGCCGGCTGAGATGGGAATTCAGCCAGGCTGTCCTCGGTCG
Organism: Mesorhizobium sp. C089B; assembly: GCF_030323125.1. NCBI lineage: Bacteria > Pseudomonadati > Pseudomonadota > Alphaproteobacteria > Hyphomicrobiales > Phyllobacteriaceae > Mesorhizobium > Mesorhizobium sp. C089B. The sequence goes on along the minus strand of NZ_CP100469.1, from coordinate 5,594,871 downwards.
AATCGAGTTGACGCGGACGCGGATCTGCATCGCTGCGCGGCGCTAAGCGGCTCAGCTCATGCCCAGGGTCATGCTTTCAAAGACGCTTGATCTCGACGCCGTATTTCCTCAGCACGTAGCCAATCTGGCGCGGGGTCAGCCCAAGCAAGCGCGCTGCCTTTGCCTGCACCCAGCCACATCTTTCCATGGCAGCAATGACGCGCTCTATATCGGGCGTCCTCGCGCCAATTGGGTGGGTTGCGCCGGCAAGCGGGTTAGTCGCGGCCGAACTGGCGGCCTCGTCCGGGGGCGTGGCCAAATTCGCTGACTCCGGCAGGATCGGCGGTGGTTGCAGCGCGGCCTTGCCCGATCTGCACTTCCACAGCGCCTCGGCAAAGCATTGGCCTTGGGAGCAGGCAAAGTCGTTTCTCCCGATTGACAGTCCCTCGGCCAGGATCGCTGTCCGGTGCACGCAATTTTCAAGCTCGCGAATGTTGCCGGGAAACTCACATTTCATCAGCACTTCAATCGCACGCGGATCGAAGGTGAGCGTACAGCCGTTCTCGTCGTTGAACTTCTTGAGAAACTCAGCTGCGAGGAGCGGAATATCGCTGCGCCTTTGGCGCAATGCTGGTACCAGCAAGGGAACCACGTTGATGCGGTAGTATAGGTCGGCGCGGAACTCATTCCTTGCAACCGCCTCTTCCAGGTTCCTGTTCGTGGCGGCAATCACGCGAACATCGACCTTGATGGTCTGATTGCTGCCGACGCGCTCAAACTCCTGCTCCTGCAGCACGCGCAGTAGCTTTGCCTGGAACGAGGCCGAGATCTCGCCAATCTCGTCCAGAAACAACGTCCCCTTGTCAGCGAGCTCAAAGCGCCCCCTGCGGGAATTGAATGCGCTTGTGAAGGCACCCTTCTCATGACCGAACAATTCGGATTCCAGGACTGTCTCTGGGAGCGCTGCACAATTGAGTTTAACGAAGGGCCGCTTGGCGCGCGGCGACAACTCGTGAATTGCCTTGGCAGCCAGCTCCTTCCCGGTACCGGACTCACCTCGCAGCAGAACTGTGGTTTTTGCCTTGGCTACGACCGCGATCTTCTCCAGCAGGGCGCTTATCGCCGGACTGTCACCAATCATCCCCTCGACGTGGACCTTTTTGCGCCGGGGTGCAGGGTGCTTAACATCAGAAAATTTCGTTTGCAGCCGATGTTCCAGCTCCGGCGTTCGCTCGCGGTCGGCCGCGGAGAAGCGATGCAACTTGACTGTCTGTCCCACCATGTTGGCAATCATGGTAAGCAGCCGGACATCATCGTCGAGCCGATAGCTTGACCTGCTTTCCAAAACCCGGTCCAAAGTCAGCGCGCCTATGGCGTTCCCATCAACACGAATGGGAACGCCGATGAACGACACGGTGTCGGAGGCCCCAAGCACCTCGATATCAGCGGCAGTGAAGGTCGGATGCATCGCTATGTCCTCGGCGAGGAGCGGCGTGTCGGTCGTCACAATCTGGTCGATGGCGTTGCGCGGCAGGCGCGACCGGGAGGGCTCATTGCCGTTCGTGCCGCAGCCGCTGGCCACTGTGATGTCCAGTCCGCCCTCGGCATCGCAGAGAGCGATGATGCCGTGCCGCATCTGCACAAACGAGTGCAGGAGATCGACTACCTTGGCCAACTTGAGTTCGAGCCGGGCGGCATCGGCGAGTACTTTCGATATTTCGAAGATGCCGGTTAGCGCGCGCTCGTGCAATGCCACACTCGCAGGATTCGTGTCGGACTTTGGACAACCCTTTATCGCATTCGGCAGCGATATGCCGCAGTCGCGGGCATTCTGTTCTGACTTGCTAATGTTGTGGTGCATGTGATCCTCGATCTCGCGCCATCAAATCTAGGCTGGCGGCATGTGCGCCCGCGACATCGCGGGCACGCGCGAAAATGCTCCGACGTGAACTCGTGCCGCCGCCGTGTGGTCGAGTGCAAAGCGGGTCTAGCCCTGACGCATCGCTTGGCTACTCCCTCCACGAGGCTTGGCCATGTTATTGGCTTGCCCCGGGCAAACACACGTTGTTTTCAAAAGACTGGAGCGAGGCGGCATAGTCAATCGAGCTTTCTTTCATCTGTGAAAGGAAACCTCGCGGCCTATGATAGGATTCATCAGTTCTATCTTTGCGTTGAAGCAGAAATACCTGGGCCGGCCATGCCTTGCCCGAGCCGCTGACCGCGCGGAGTGTAAATGCGGGGCCGTGCCATTCACCAGCGCCCGCGAAGGAGGGGCGGGAGCGATAATAACAGCCAACGGCACTGGTCGGTCGCGGCAGACGCCATCTTTCTCGAGTTGATCAGGCGGCGGCGATGTCGCGTGTGAAGGCGCGAAGCTGGCATCGAGTACGACTTCGTAGGCGGTGCCCGCAACTTCTGAATCGCATCGTCTTGGTCAGCACCATCACCAGCCTGGGGCCGAAATCGGCACACTCAATGAGCGTATCGAAAAGTCTGAACAGATTACGATGCGACCGCTTGGAAACGGCTGCCCCTGCTGCGGGCGTTGATTTGCAAAATTGGTCGTCCAAAAGGCCGTCCGAATATCTGATTGCAGTGGCTGCATGGTCGTAGGCTGTCTAGAAACGAGCGCTTCCGAACAGGGGTAAGTTAGCCTGTCATCTGGACGGCCTTGAACAGGCGACCTATTGGTACGCGCTGGCGCCAACGATGGGGCCCGGTCCAAAGCCGGCTAATGAGGAACCCACCACGCTTTTTGCAGCAAAGCCGCTAGCCAGAGGGATCGACCCGCAAGCACTCTGCCAGAGACCATCAAGGGCGTTCGGACCGCGGCCTTGCCCGCTGGTCTGACACCGCATTCCTCCATCATTGGCGAGCCCACGTCAGTTCAGGTGATGCGGATTCATCTGGCATGGGTATTGCGGCGGCGGTGGTGCAGCGTTCGACCGGAGCGCCGCGATAGGGAGAAGCCCGGGAGAAGTCACGCCACCTCGATCCGGTCAGGGAGAGAGAAACAGTGTCAGCTGCACAAGTCCGCGGCGCGAGTCCCGCGCCCCGCAAACCCTTCTACACCAAGCTCTACGCCCAGGTGCTTGCCGCCATCGCGCTCGGCGTCGCAATTGGCTATTTTTATCCGGAGACCGGCGAGAGCCTGAAGCCGCTGGGTGATGCCTTCATCAAGCTGGTCAAGATGATCATCGCGCCTGTCATCTTCCTGACAATTGCGACCGGCATTGCCGGCATGAACGATCTTCATAAGGTCGGCCGGGTCGCCGGCAAGGCAATGGTTTATTTCCTCACCTTCTCAACGCTCGCGCTGATCGTCGGCCTCATCGTCGCCAATGTCGTCCAGCCTGGCGACGGCCTGAACATCGATCCGGCCTCGCTCGATGTCCAGGCCGTGAATACCTATGCGGCAAAAGCCAAAGCGCAGTCGGTCACCGGCTTCCTGATGAACATCATCCCGCCAACGATCGTCGGTGCCTTCGCGGAAGGCGACATCCTGCAGGTGCTGTTCTTCTCGGTTCTGTTCGGCATGGCGCTTGCGATGGCCGGAGAGACGGGCAAGCCTGTCGTTTCCTTCCTCCAGGCGCTCATTGTGCCTGTCTTCAAGCTCGTCGGAATTCTGATGAAGGCCGCGCCGATCGGCGCTTTTGGCGCGATGGCCTTCACCATCGGCAGATATGGCATCGGTTCGGTAGTCAACCTCGCGATGCTGGTCGCGACGTTCTATTTCACCGCCTTCCTCTTCGTGTTCGGGGTTCTCGGCGCAGTCTGCCGCTACAACGGCTTTTCGATTTGTTCTCTCATTCGTTACATCAAGGAAGAGCTGCTGCTTGTCCTCGCAACGTCCTCCTCGGAGGCGGCGCTCCCGTCGCTGATGGAGAAAATGGAGAAGGCGGGCGCCAGGCGTTCGGTTGTGGGTCTCGTCATCCCGGCCGGATATTCGTTCAATCTGGACGGCACGAATATCTACATGACGCTAGCGGCTCTCTTCATCGCACAGGCGACGAACACGGATCTGTCCATCGGCGATCAGGTGCTGCTGCTGCTCGTAGCAATGCTTTCCTCCAAGGGCGCTGCAGGTGTGACAGGTGCGGGCTTCATCACCCTGGCGGCTACGCTCGCGGTAGTTCCGAGTGTTCCCGTTGCTGGGATGGCACTGATACTCGGCATCGACCGATTCATGTCCGAATGCCGGGCGCTGACGAATTGCGTCGGCAACGCAGTGGCATCCCTCGTCGTCGCACGCTGGGAAGGAGAGTTGGACCGAGCACAGATGAAAGCTGCCTTCAGCGGTCATCAGCTTACCGAGGCATCAAACCGGCTACCCTCCTGCAAGTAAGGTGGGCGGCCCACGACCTGTCAAGTCGCTTAGCTGGTCACATAACTGAACGACCGACCCGCAGCCTCTAAACGGCTCCTCACGGACCATGTATCAGAAGCGCTAAATGTGTGAGTGCAAATCGTCACCGCCCTTTAAGCGAATGAGCCTTTCAGTATACCCGGCCGGTTTACGTCTGCAATGATGTTCGTCCAACACGTTGTGCCCATTCGTATGGGGACGTCTTCACTTCGCCACCCGAAACGGAAACGCGCTAGGCGGACAGAGAGCCGGCCCGCGTCAAAAACCAATCAGAATAGGACCTATGACCAAGCGCCCCACGATTGCCGATCTCGCCCGCGAAGCCCGAGTCAGCGTAGCAACGATCGATCGGGTTCTGAACGCCCGCCATCCGGTGCGCGAGGAGACCGCGCGGCGGGTCCACGACGCCGCCCAGGCGATCGGCTATCATGCTGCCGGGCTAATCAAGCAGCGGTTGCGGCGAGACCTACCGCACTACCGTCTGGGCTTCATCTTGAGAAAACCGGCCCAGCATTTCTACCAAGATTTTGCGCGCGAGGTCGAAGCATCGGTCAATTTGGCCCAGTCCTTCCACGGCATTCCGCTCGTCGAATTCGCCCCGTCACATATGCCGAGCGACCTGATCGCGCCGCTCAAGGAGTTGGGCGCACGCTGCCATGCAATCGCGATGGTGGCACCGGACCACCCGAAAATCACAGCAGCGGTTGAGGACCTCAAGGCCAAGGGCATTCCGGTTTTCTCGCTGCTTTCCGACTTCGCCGCCGGCGTGCGACAGGGGTATATCGGCCTCAACAACCGCAAGGTGGGGCGCACGGCCGCTTGGATGGTGTCCAAGGTCGCAAAACGGCCCGGCAAAGTGGCGGTGTTTGTCGGCAGCCATCGTTTCCAGGGGCACGAGCTCCGTGACGTCGGCTTTCGCTCCTATTGCCGTGAGAACGCGCCCACGTTCGAGGTGCTGGATCCGGTCATGAACCTCGAGAAACGGCAGATCACCTACGAGGCAACGCTTGATCTCATGCAGCGGGAGCCCGAGCTCGTCGGCTTCTATGTCGCCGGCGGCGGCATGGAGGGCGCCATCTCCGCGCTCCGAGAAGAGGGCAAAAGTCGGGATCTCGTCGCGATCGTGAATGAAATCACACCTGAGTCTCGGGCAGCGCTCGCAGATAACATCGTCACGATGGCGGTCGCCACGCCAATGCGCCGGCTTTGCCAGGAGCTGATAACGCTGATGACACGGGCTATCGAGACCGGCACCGCTGAAACACCCGGCCAGACATTTCTGCCGTTCGACATCCATCTGCCGGAAAATATATGAAGGTTCATAAGCGGGAGTTTCCTTTCATAACGAGAGAAAGTTGAATGATGGTCCCTCCACACGGGTGGGCGCACCCCCGGGCCCTAGCCGCGGCCCAGGACGAAGAGCCAATTGGGTATCGGCGGCGCCTTAAGGCGGAAGCGCGAGGTAGATTGCCTAGATCCGCAGCGTCAACCTCCACCGGCTTTACTGCCAACATGCCCGACGTTCTCGTGAAGGGGGTGTGGTCAATGATCCCGCACGGCAATAGCCGAGCGAGGCCAGCACAGTCCATTTGGGGGTCGACCTCGTCGACCGCCATCTCCTCGCCTGGCTGCACGTGAAAAGCCGCGGCACAGCCGGCAAGGCAGGAATTTAACCGGGCTAACCATCTTCTGGGACTTCGCACGCAAATCGAGGCGGCAGTCAATTCAGTAGCAGCCCGGGCGTGTGTTCTGCTCGTTCCGGCCCCTCGCACTTAGCAAGGAACTGCGCCGCTCTGCCGGGCCAAAGGCCCGACGCCCGAAGGGCAACCGCTCCGACGCGATCGCGTCCGCCTCCAGAAGCCGCCATCGAAAGAATGCTCGCGTCGTCACCACCTACGGCCAAGGCGGGCAATCAAGGCAGCTGGCATCACTCTGCCACACATCCTCGACGAGCAACTCGCCTGAGATCAGCCCCAGAACGTAGGCAACACGCGCCGCGCCGGCGCTTGTCGAGATGCTGATCGGCCCGTCTACAGGGGGCGATTAGGTGGGGCTTAACATCTTCCGGGACTTCGCACGCGATTTCGAGGTGGCAGTCGGTACCAAGAAACGAAAGGTCGGATCGGCGTGCCCGAGACGCTCAATGATTTCAGGCAAAGGCGCCAGGCGAGATGCCTCCTGCAACATCATTTCCCGCATCCACATGCTTGCCGGATCACTATTGTGAAGCTCAGGCCATTGGACGGCTTCCGTGAATGCAGGAGGAGGAAGTGGCGGCGGAAGTTGGACAATCCGCAGGGGTGTTGCTTTTGCGAAATGCTGCGCCAGCCGTAAGGGCATGGTCCCGATGCGGTTGGTGCCTGACAGGACGGGCGGGATCAGGCTAAAGCCCTGTACGACAACTTCGATACGTCTCTCGAAACCGTGCTCGAGCAAATACCATTCCTCCATGGTGGGCTGCCGGGTGTGCCTGAATTTGAGCACAACATGTCCCATGCACAAGTATCGCTCGAATGTAAGTGGCTCCGACAGCTGCTTGTTCGTGCCGCAGCCTACGCCTACGAGCTTATCTTCGAACAGGGCTGCGCGAGGATGTTTCGACATGAACACTTCCGGCATGATCAGAAAATCAACGTCGCCGCGCCGGAGAAGCTCCTCGGGGTCGTCGCAAATAGGCAGACATTCAAAGCGAACGGCGGGAGCTTCCTGCGCAGCGCGCTCTACTATCTTCCTAAAAAATACGAGCGTGATGTAATCGGAAAGCATGATTCGGAAGAGACGATCCGATTGGGCCGGGTTGAAGGCGTCGGGGGAAATAATCGATAGCTGGATGTGCAGCAATGCGTCCCGGACTGCTGGGGCGAGCCCGTCGGCGCGCGGCGTCAAAATGAGCTCGCGGCCGCTCATCGTAAATAGCTCATCGCTGAAATAGGCGCGTAGCCGAGCAACGGCGGCGCTCATGGCCGGCTGGCTCAGGTTGATACTGCGAGCCGCGGCAGTGACTTTACGCTCCCTCATCAGAGCGTCCAGCACAACGAGGAGATTTAGATCCAGCCCTTTAAAACGCATGTCATGTTCTATCCAACGTGTGGATGCGTATCATTCAAACAATCAATTTTACGAATTTACGAGCCATGCATTAGAGGAACGGAAAGTGAGCGACGTCAAGCTCAAATCGACGACACGGGCCGGAACTCGAGAGAGCGTCTGGCTCACCTTCGCCAACGACAACGGCTGAGTGCAGCCACCAACGCCGCTTTGGTCGAGTAATGCGGCCGCAAAAACCAATATGAAGAGAGGTCCTGAATGCGCCATCAGGTGCAGTGGAAGTTGTGCTGGGAAAACGAGTTGCAGCTCTCCGATCACGTTAAGCTCGCCGAGTTCTTTCGTGATACGTACGGGCCGACTGGGGCGTCCAACGCAGAACCGTTCGAAGGTAGTCGAAGCTGGGCCGGAGCCAGGCCTGAACTCCGCGTAATCGCCTATGATTCAAGCGGTGTAGCGGCTCACATGGGCATACTGCGCCGTTTCATCAAGGTCGACGCGGTCGACCTGTTGGTGGCTGAGCTGGGCCTGTACGGGGTACGTCCGGACCTTGAGGGTCTGGGAATCGCCCATTCAATCCATGTCATGCTTCCAATACTGCAGGAGCTTGGCGTTCCATTCGCTTTCGGAACGGTCAGGGACGCGCTGCGGAATCATGTTGAGAGGTTCGGACGGCGATACAGCCCTATGGCCGTTTTGTCGGGAATTCGCGTGCGCTCCACCCGACCAGAGGCCCGCCTCGACCTGCCGCCCACACGCATCGATGACGCACTCACCATTGTTCTGCCAGTTGGACGGCCGATCAGCGAATGGCCCACGGGCACGATGATAGATCGGAACGGACCAGAGCTATGAGCTGGTCCGATTGCTTGTACGAAGTGCGCCGTGAGTGCTCTGACGGCACCGGCCGTCGAAGCGTTTATCTGACGTTTGACGACGGTCCCAATCCACTTTTCACACCGGAGATTCTCGACGTGCTGGCAGAGCAGCGGGTGCCGGCGACTTTCTTCGTCATCGGCGCCTACGCCTTAGAGCACCCAGATCTAATCCAACGGATGATCGCAGAAGGGCACGAGGTAGGCAACCACACGATGTCTCATCCGGACCTGTACCAATGCGGTTTCGGCGAAGTGCAACGTGAGGTCTTTGAAGCGAACGACGCCATCATGAGAGCGTGCCCGCAGGCCTCGGTCCGCTTTGTTCGCGCGCCCTACGGCGCCTGGAGCGAAGAAGTCTGCACAGCATCACAGATCGCCGGGCTGGCGGCCCTTCATTGGTCCGTCGACCCTCGAGATTGGTCTCGCCCTGGAGTCGAGGCGATTATTGATAGAGTGCTCGCCTCTGTCCGGCCGGGCGCAATTGTACTCTTGCACGACGGATGCCCTCCCGGCGAGTTGAGCCAGGGCGCTCACGCCGGCATGCGCGACCAGACGGTCACGGCGCTGTCCCGGCTGATTCCAGCACTGCGTGAGCGCGGATTTGTAATCCGCTCACTTCCTCAACATCACTGAACAAACGAGATCCCATGACACTTCTTGGTACAACCAGCACTGTGGCCATTTCGCTTTATGCACTGCTCTCGACTGCCTATAAGAGCATGCAAGGGCTTTATGCTATGCCGACAAAGGATTCGTCGGCGTTGGAGGTTCTCGTCGGCTCCGACAAACTGCCCAGCGTGGATGTCATCGTCCCCTGCTTCAACGAGGATCCGCGCACGCTTTCAGAGTGCCTGGCTTCCATTGCAGACCAAGAATACGCCGGAAGACTTCGGGTCTATTTGGTTGATGACGGTTCTGGAAATCGCGAAGCCTTAGGAACTGTCCACGAAGACTACGCGCGCGACCCCAGGTTCGACATCATTTTGCTTCCCGAGAATGTTGGAAAGCGCAAGGCGCAGATCGCCGCGATACGCCGCTCATCAGGGGATCTGGTGCTTAACGTTGATTCAGACACGGTACTCGCACCCGACGTCATTTCCAAGCTTGTACCGAAGATGCGAGATTCAGCGGTCGGCGCAGTCATGGGTCAGTTGACGGCCAGTAACCGAACCGAGAGCTGGCTGACCAGGCTGATAGACATGGAGTACTGGCTGGCTTGCAACGAGGAGCGCGCGGCACAGGCTCGCTTCGGTGCCGTTATGTGCTGTTGCGGCCCATGTGCCATGTACCGCCGGTCTGCGCTCCTTTTGTTACTGGACCAGTACGAGTCGCAATTTTTTCGGGGCAAGCCAAGCGACTTCGGTGAGGATCGCCATCTCACTATCCTGATGCTGAAAGCAGGCTTTCGAACCGAATACGTTCCGAGCGCCATCGCGGCCACAGTCGTTCCGAACAGACTCGGACCGTATCTGCGCCAACAACTCCGTTGGGCACGAAGCACATTCCGGGACACGCTGCTTGGGCTGCGCTTGCTGCCTAGCCTAAATAGCTATCTCACGTTGGACGTGGTCGGACAGAATCTCGGCGCGCTACTCCTCGCCCTATCGGTATTAACGGGCCTCGCACATTTCGCACTGACAGGCACTGTGCCTTGGTGGACAGGACTGATGATTGTGTCCATGACCATGCTCCGATGCAGCGTGGTAGCATTTCGTGCTCGACAATTTCGATTTCTTGGCTTTTCGCTGCACACGTTCATCAACGTCTTTCTCTTGCTTCCGTTGAAGGCCTACGCGCTGTGTACCTTGAGCAATAGCGATTGGCTGTCACGAAGCTCTGCTGTCGCTACATCGAACACTGGGGGAAAACAGGCCCCCACCCAAACTCCGATCACTGGTTCCAGCAGGGCAGAATTCTCGCCCCATTCGGCTCCGCTTCGCAGGCTCAATCTTGCGCGGGATTCTTCGGAATTAGTCCTGTCGGACAACATTTGCGGCGACGAGTGATCGCTACTTACCTGATGGACGAGAGGTGCACGAGTTTGACCCAGAACGCGAATCATCAGTTGCTTGATCGGGAATTGGCCGCAGACGATCCGTGGCGCCTCGACGGCAATCCGTTCGAGCAGAAGCGCCACACGCAAATGCTCCAGCTGGCGCTTGCCCAAGGCTCCATTACAAATGCCCTCGAAGTCGGGTGCGCTGCCGGCGCATTCACGGAAAAACTAGCCCCCTACTGCCAAGGGCTCACCGTCATCGATGTCGTGGCGCAAGCGATTGCTCGAGCACGTCAACGGATAAAGGAGCCGTCGCGCATCAACTGGATAGTCTCCGATGTTCAACAGTTTTCGACCAACGAGTTGTTTGACCTGATCGTTGTGGCGGAGGTCCTCTACTACCTCGGAGACATAGCCGAGATGCGCGCGGCCGTCAAAAACCTGGTGCGGGTGCTTGCGCCAGGCGGGCATCTGATCTTCGGATCGGCAAGGGATGCTAATTGCCGTCGCTGGGGTCACGCCGCTGGTGCTGAGCCGGTCATCGCCATGCTGAACGAAACGTTGATCGAGGTAGAGCGTCTTGAGTGTCGGGGCGAGTCGGTCAACGAAGACTGCTTGCTCGTCCGTTTCCGGAACCCGATTTCCGCTTCCTGATGAATCGAATCTATCGCCGTTAACGTGGAGACACTATGCGCATCTGTGGTACCAAGCTGACCCATGATGGGGCGATCGCCCTGGTCGAGGATGGACGGCTCGTCTTCTGCGTTGACCAGGAAAAGCGGCACAACGATCCGCGTTACCAATCCATCGATAATCTCGACGCAATTGTTGCCGCTTTAGCGGAGCAGCGGCTAGATCCTTGTGATGTCGATCAGTTCGTTATCGACGGCGGGGATGGCGAAGACGAGTCACAGTTTCAGGTCGGCAGGCAACCAAGCAACCGCCAGTTTTGTCGTCCCTCTCGGTAAAATGAACCCATGTCCATGGTAGCGATCGACCTTACTGACGTAAGCAAAACTTATGACAAGCTCGTTGTCGACAGGCTGTCGTTCCGCGTTGCGGCGGGGGAATGCTTCGGGCTCTTGGGACCGAACGGCGCGGGCAAAAGCACGATTGCGCGTATGGTCCTCGGCATGACATCGCCTGATGCGGGGAAGATTACTGTGCTCGGCGCTCCAGTGCCGGCGCGCGCGCGTTTGGCACGTATGCGCATCGGCGTGGTCCCGCAGTTCGACAATCTTGATGCCGCGTTCACTGTACGCGAGAACCTGTTGGTGTTCGGGCGCTACTTCCGGATGAGCAGACGCCAGATCGATGCGGTCATACCATCGCTGCTTGAGTTCGCCCGCCTCGAGAACAAAGCGGATGCGCGCGTCGCCGAACTGTCCGGCGGCATGAAGCGGCGCCTGACGCTCGCGCGTGCGCTGATCAATGACCCGCACTTGCTGGTGATGGACGAGCCGACCACCGGCCTCGATCCGCAGGCCCGCCACCTGATCTGGGATCGGCTGCGATCGCTGCTGGCGCGGGGCAAGACTATTCTTTTGACTACCCATTTCATGGAAGAGGCCGAGCGGCTGTGCGATCGGCTGTGCGTTATGGAGGAGGGGCGCAAGATCGCCGAAGGTCGCCCGTCCGAACTCATTGACGAGCAGATCGGCTGTGACGTGGTCGAGGTCTACGGCGGCAATCCGCATGAACTGGGTGCGCTGATCCGGCCGTACGCACAGCGCATCGAGGTGAGCGGTGAGACGCTTTTTTGCTATGCACCCGATCCGGAGCAGGTGCTGGCGCAGCTACGCGGGCGCACGGGTCTACGCCTTCTGCAGCGTCCCCCAATCTCGAGGATGTGTTTTTGCGGTTAACCGGGCGCGAGATGGAGGACTGAACAATGGGCGAACGTTATGCGGCGGGCATGCCCGCCAATGCGTGGAATTGGGTCGCGGTTTGGCGCCGCAACTATCTTGGATGGAAGAAAATCGGGCTTGCATCGGTTCTCGGCAACCTCGCCGATCCGATGATCTATCTGTTCGGTCTCGGCTTTGGCATCGGAACAATGATAGGTCCTGTTGAGGGCACTTCGTACATTGCGTTTCTCGCGGCTGGCATGGTTGCCACAAGCGTGATGGCATCGGCGACCGCTGAAACGGTCTACGGGAGTTTCGGCCGCATGGGCGACCAGCGCACCTGGGAAGGAATGCTATGCACTCAGCTGACGCTCGGCGATATCTTACTCGGCGAATTGGCGTGGGCAGCCACGAAGGCCCTCATGGCGGGCACAGCAATCACTATTGTTGCCACCACGCTCGGATACGCATCGTGGCCATCCATCCTCTGCTTGCTGCCAGTCATCGCTCTCAATGGCCTCGCCTTCGCGAGTCTAGCGATGGTCGTCACGGCGCTTGCGCCCAGCTATGAATATTTCATATTTTATAATACGCTTGTTATTACACCCATGCTGTTCCTTTGCGGCGCGATGTTTCCGGTCAACCAATTGCCCGGCGCTTTTCAGTATGCTGCCTCCTTATTGCCGCTCGCACATGCAGTCGACCTCATTCGTCCAGCGATGCTTGGCCGTCCGATTGACAAAATGGGCCTGCATATCGGCGCGCTTTGCATATACACGGTTTTGCCCTTCTTCTTTTCGATTGCTCTTTTTCGTCGAAGGCTGATGCGTTGACGCTACTCACCATTCGAATTGGATGTTTGGGCGCAACCCATTCACACGCCGCCTAGATCAAGACATGCGTTTTAAAGGACTCGATCTGAACCTCCTCGTTGTGTTGGACGCTCTGGTCAGGGAACGTAAAGTCACCGCGGCGGCCCGCAGTATTAACCTGAGCCAGCCGGCAATGAGCGCCGCCGTTGCTCGGTTACGCGCCTATTTCAGCGATGAGCTATTTACGATGAGCGGCCGCGAGCTCATTTTGACACCGCGCGCTGAGGGGCTCGCCCCAGCAGTCAGGGAGGCATTGCTGCACATCCAGCTATCGATTATTTCCTGGGACGCCTTCAACCCAGCCCAATCGGATCGTCGCTTCCGGATCATCCTTTCCGATTACATCACGCTCGTATTTTTTAAGAAGATCGTAGAACGTGCTGCGCGGGAAGCTCCCGCCGTCCGCTTTGAATGTCTCCCTATTTCCGACGACCCCGAGGAGCTTCTCCGGCGCGGCGACGTTGATTTTCTGATCATGCCGGAAGTATTCATGTCGAAACATCCTCGCGCAGCCCTGTTCGAAGATAAGCTCGTATGCGTAGGCTGCCGCACGAACAAGCAGCTGTCAGAGCCACTTACATTGGAGCGATACTTATCGATGGGGCAGGTTGTCCTCAAATTCGGGGACACCCGGCAGCTCTCCGTCGAGGAATGGTATCTGCTTGAGCACGGTTTCGAGAGACGTATCGAAGTTGTCGTACACGGCTTTAGCCTGATCCCGCCCGTTGTATCCGGCACCAGCCGCATCGGGACCATGCCCTTACGGCTGGCGCAGCATTTCGCAAAAACAACACCCCTGCGGATTGTCCAACTTCCGCCACCACTTCCTCCCGCATTCACGGAGGCCATCCAATGGCCTGCGCTCCACAATAGTGATCCGGCAAGCTTGTGGATGCGTGAAATGATGTTGCAGGAGGGATCTCGTATGATTCCTCTGCCTAAGAGCACCGGACGTCTCAGTTGTCCGCAAATTGAGAAACTGCTCCCCCCTCGACTATGAGAGGAGGCATGGATGGCGATTGGAATTGGGAGATTCCTGCATTGTCGAGAACGATGTGGAGAGAGCCGATGCTTCAGCCTAAGAGGTAGCAGCGATGCTGCGGCTGCATGAACTTGGCTGGTGGAGCGAACCGATGGGCGAAGGAATTCGGGTGCGCGCGCAACACGGTGCGTCGGTATCTCCGCCACGGCGGGACCGTTCCGTTTGGTAAACCTGTTCGGCCGACCGCGTTGACGGGCTGGACGATTGGCTGCGAGAGCGCTTGTTTCCGGTCCCCGCCGCCTGCGAGCCCGCAACTGCTCAGCAGAAGGGCGAAGCGAACGAGAGTGCATCCATTTCGTAAATGTGTGCCTATCCAAGCAATCGATTTCTCCAATTGTCCGATGACGAATATGAACGACTCAGGCAGGGACATCATTAGGAGTATTTTTCGATGGCAAACATTATCGAGGGTGGCGCGGGTGCCGAAACACTCATCGGCACCGAGCGTGAAGATTGGATGGAGGGTTTCCAGGGCGGTGACTGGATTGACGGTCGTGGCGGCAACGACGAGATCTCGGGTGGCCCGGGCAGTGACCGAGCCATCGGCGGCGAGGGTAACGACCGCATCTTCGGCGGAGATGGCTGGGACGATCTCTCCGGCGACAACGGCCGCTTCAACGCGCGCGTCTCCGGTGAGGACAATGACAGGCTCAGCGGCGGTCCCGGCCAGGATGTCCTCTACGTGGGTGACGGCCAGGACACGTTGACCGGGGGCACCGACAGTGACACGTTCGTGTTCCAGTTCCACAATCCGGTGCCTGGGGTTGTCGGGTCGACGTCGGACATTACCACTATCACCGATTTCAACCCGGCGGAGGACAAGTTCGCCTTCGATGCGGTAGGCCTCTACAACGACGGTTTTGGCGCGAACTTCGTCAACAACGCCAGCATACAGTCCGGCTACCCGGTGAGCAGCTTCTACAGCGGTGCGGCCTCGGGTGCGAACGGCGAACACGTCGTGGTGATCACTGGCGAATCTTTCAACTCTGCTAATGAGGCGGCGAGTGCGATCTCCGGCGAGCACGCCGGCGACATCATTGTCTACCAAAGCAGCTACACCGACAGACTCGCAACTCTGGCCTATGTCACCGCCGACGGCAGCGCGCACGAGTTCGCCCACCTGGGCGGTGTAGTCACCGTGGCCGACCTAGGCCTGACCGCGTCGGACTTCACCTTCGTTTGATCCAGAAACCCATACGGAACCGCGCCCGCCCCGCCCCCTGGGCGGGCGCTTTCCCGTTCCGCTACTTGCCTGGGCCGGGGCGCCCGAGGGGCGCCCGGGAGCAGTCGCAGCGTGGATAGCTTGACCAAGCCCTGCGCGTCGCGCTGGTCGTGCACCGAAATCTCCTGAAGGTGTGGAGGCGGATTCGCCTGTTCGGGCCCTTGCGGCCGACCACGATGAATCCCTTCCAAACCTTCAGCCGGACGGTGTTGTTGACCCGCTCCATTAAATGCCGGGACCAAACATATTCGGCGGGAGCACTGATCCTGAACCAGCGAGCGGATGCAGTCGGTTGCCGGTCGGGGAGCAATATAGGGAGCCGGGTCGCCAGCCTCCGGAGACTTACGTGACAACCATTCCAAAGGATTCAGCTTTGAGACCCTTCCCTCTGACATCCGCGATTTGGGGCATTATGTTGATCAGCGGCGTGGTCAACGTGCTTGCGCTGATCTCGCCGCTGTTCATGCTTCAGGTCTATGACCGCGTTCTGGCAAGTGGCAGCGTATCCACGCTAGTGGGGCTCGTCGTGCTTGCTGCGGGGCTTTATGCGTTCCAATGCCTGCTCGACATTTTGCGCGCCCGCGTGCTGCTGCGGATTGGCGAGCGTTTCGATGGTCAGTTTTCCGGACGCGTTCACGATGCGATCGTTCGCCTTCCGCTTTCAACGCGCATGCCGGGCGACGGCTTGCAGCCGCTTCGCGATCTCGACAATGTTCGCGGCTTCTTAGGTGGAAACGGTCCGACAGCGTTCTTCGATCTGCCATGGATGCTGTTTTATCTCGGCATTTGCTTCCTCCTTCATTTCTGGATCGGCATGACGGCACTTATCGGGGCGGTCGGTCTCACATCTCTGACACTCCTTGCCAACACTCTCTCGCAAGGGCCGATAAGCGATACCGTTGCCCACAACATGGCACGCAATGGTCTGCTGCAAGCAGCGCGTTGCAATGCCGACTTGCGCCTGCAGGTGCAATCGGCCATTCTTGCCGTCGGTGCGTACCTTGTCGTCAGGCAGGAGGCTACGGCCGGGGTCATGATTGTCAGTTCGATAATGATGGGGCGTGCACTGGCTCCGGTCGATCTGGCCATTTCAAGCTGGAAACCCTTCCTCATTGCGCGCCAGAGTTGGGCGCGGCTTGAGGACCTCTTGGAAAAGGTTCCTGAAACCGCTCCTGTTGTGCCTATGCCTGCACCTGAACGCGAACTGCGCTTGGAAAGCGTGACAATCGTTCCGCCCGGCGAAAGCAAGCTGACCGTGACCGGCCTTGCGTTTGTCATTCAGGCGGGAAGCGCACTCGGGGTCATCGGTCCATCGGGCTCGGGCAAGTCGACACTCTCGCGCGCCATCGTCGGCGCATGGACGCCGGTCGCCGGGAAGGTTCGCATTGACAGCGCAAGCCTCGATCAATGGGACCGGGAAGCACTAGGCCGTCATATCGGCTATCTGCCACAAGGTGTTGAGCTGTTCGACGGCACCATTGCCGAAAACATTGCTCGTTTTGAAGATGATCCTGACCCTGAGGCTATTGTCGCCGCGGCGAAAGCAGCGGGCACGCACGAACTGATCCTCCGATTTGAGCACGGATACGAAACTCCGGTCGGTGAGGTCGGATCGGCACTTTCCGCCGGGCAGCGCCAGCTTATCGGTCTTGCCCGTGCCCTTTATCGAGACCCTTTCCTTGTTGTGCTGGATGAACCCAATACCCATCTCGATGCGGAAGGCGAAGCTGCAGTCGCTAAGGCGATCGCCTCCGTGCGCGAGCGCAAGGGCATTGCGGTTGTCGTCTGCCATCAGCCGAGCGTCATCCGCGCCGTCGATTTGGTGTTGGTGATGGAAGGTGGACGGCAGCGAGCATTCGGTGCGCGTTCCAAAGTCCTGAAGGCCATCGAGTCTACACAGGATCACGTGGCAGAGCGCGCTGACATGGAGGATACCGGTGTCCGGCATTGATCAGAACAATGACGTTTCAAGCTCCATTCGCCGGCACCTGGTGGCGGGCCTTCTGGCGAGCGTGATCTTTGTGGGAGGAGCCGGAGCCTGGGCGACCTTCACGAATCTCTCCGGTGCGGTTGTAGCGTCCGGACACTTTGTCGTCGTTTCCTATGTCAAGAAGGTGCAGCACCCGACTGGCGGGGTGGTCGGAGAAATCCTGGTGCGCGAAGGGGATAAAGTAAAAGCCGGCGACATCCTCATGCGGCTCGATGCCACCCAGACGCGCGCCAATCTCGCCATAGTCACCAAGCGGCTCGATGAGCTGGCCGCCTACCTGGCACGACTCGATGCTGAGCGTGACGATCTCGCGGAAATCGCCTTCCCGGACTGGCTACTCGCCCGAAGAGATGTTCCGGACGTAGCTTCGGCAATAGATAGCGAGACGCTGCTGTTCGAATTCCGCAGGCAATCCCGCAACGGGAAGCAGGCGCAATTGGCGGAACGCATTACTCAATATCACCACGAGATCGAAGGACTCAAGGCGCAGGAAATTGCCTATGAAAAAATGATCGAGGTTCTCCAAAAGGAAATTGCTGTTCTAAGTGGGCTGCGCAAGCAAGGCATTGTCTCGGACCAACGGTTGAACAGCCTGAAGATCCAGGTTGCCACTTTCGGCGGCGAACGCGGTGAGAAGATCGCAGATCAGGCACAGACGGCAGCCCGCATAGCCGAAACGCGCCTGCAGATCCCGCAGATCGATCAGGATTTCAAGTCGGAAGTCGGCCAGGAGCTCAGAGAGGTTCAGGCGCAGATCGGGGAGTATGTTGAGCGCAAGGTGGCGGTTGAACAGGAACTGCGGCGGATCGATATCGTCGCGCCGCAGTCAGGCGCCATTCAACAACTCGCAGTTCATACGGTCGGCGGAGTGATTACGCCCGCCGATCCGATCATGCTAATCGTGCCGGAAGGCGACGATCTTGCGCTTGAAGTACGAATCACCCCGAAGGACATCGACCAAATCCAGCTTGGTCACAAGGCCGTGCTGCGGATGTCAGCCTTCAATCTGAGAACCACGCCGATATTGAACGGATATGTCAGCCGGATCGCAGCCGATCTGGCGACGGATGAAAAAAACGGCATTTCGTACTACCTGGTGCGCCTGTCGGTTCCGCAGGCGGAACTGACGAAGCTCAAGGGGCTGACACTCGTGCCCGGTATGCCGGCCGAAGCGATGGTCGAGACGGGCGAGCGTACGGCGCTTTCCTATTTCGTGAAGCCGCTGTCGGACCAAATCAGTCGGACATTCCGGGAGGAATGAAATAACCCACAGAATATATCGTTGTATTTCTGTTGGTTTCTTTGAGCGTGGTGAGACCTGAAGGCACACATATTTTCTCAATTGCCTCTGGGCACAACTTCTTTCTGCAGTGAATTCAACATCTTAACGTACCCTCAAAAGCAGAAATGTCAGCGTTTCATGTTGCAACTGAGACAACGGTTTTTACTGGTGCGCGGCTGGTGAAACGCGACATGAAAAACCCGCCACCAGCGGCAGCGGGCTGTTCGTTTCTCTTCTGCGGAATGAAAGTCAGTCAGTGCCGCGTGGCTGACATCGCCTCGAACATATCCCAAGCCCCATCTCGGTTTCGGTGCTTACCGGGAATGCGGACCCAGCACTGCTTCGCAAAGATCCGAGCTTCTAGATCGTCGTCAGGATGCGTATCGGTCATAAGCGCCGTCCAGTCCCACTTCCGGGTTTCGCGGCGCATAACGTCGACCACAAACCAGCCGGAAGGCGGTCGATCACCTTCGGTCGTTCGCATGGCAGTTTCCTTCTGAACGAAAGATCATTGCCGTTCACTCAGCGGCCTGAAGTCAACGCCGACGGTCTGCAAGACGAGCAGCGCACGCGTGGCTTGCGAGGGCACCGTTTCCCATGTGGGGCTACAACTCTCGGTCATCGTAGCGGGAAATGGTAATGCGCCGCAAGAGTGTTGCAGGGCACGAGGGCTGTTAGGCGGTAGGGTTGCGCTCGCCAGGGTAGATGTCGCGCATAAGCAGCAGACGTTCGAAGAACAGCCATCTCACTGTAGGCTTGCAGCAGTTCCTCCTGGGAGGGCAGAGGCGCCGGTTGCGGCGAGACATGCGCCCCGGCAGCGCCTCTTATGGCCGGAATAGAGGCGATGGCACCGAGCAGGGCGCCGCGGGAAAATCTTCCAAGGGAAAGCAGCGGCCATAGCTTCGCCGGCGTTAGGCATTTGGGTCTGCATTTGCGATAACGTTGCACTAATGGTATAAGGCTGCACGTATCGTACAGTCGGCACTTTTAATGTAAGGTTTAATTAAAATGACAATTTCACCATCTCAATGCCGGGCAGCCCGGGCGCTTGTTGGATGGTCGCAGGATCAGCTGGCAGCGGCCTCCCAGGTGGCCAAGACGACCATTGCCAATTTCGAAGCTGGCAAGCGGACGCCATACGACCGCACGCTGGTCGACCTGCAGGCCGCTCTGGAGGCTGCCGGGGTTGAGCTCATTCCGCAGAATGGAGGAGGCGCCGGCGTGAGGCTCGCAAAGCCGTAGCCGGGCCGGCGCTTGCGTTCGCGCTAAACCGGCGCGAAGCTGCCTTTTGGGGAACGGGAGGGCATACGTATGGCAATCAGATATCGGGCGACGACAACGATCCGGCTCAACACGGATGGCATATGGGGTGCTTGGATGTTGATCGTGTCTCCGCTGGTGCAGGCGATTATCTGGTACTACTATTTTGCGAAGCCGGACTATGGATGGCTCGGCCTTATTGCCCTCACCAGCGTGACAGTGCCCTGCGGCTTCGTGCTGCTACTGATCGGCCGCGACTATGACAGTATCGTCGACGAGACGAACTGACGCCTCGGTCCTCTGCGATCCTGATGATGCGACCGACAGATACATTGCCGCCAGCTGGACGGCGGAAGTGACCCCTTGCACGGTCTATGAAAGTGGATAACTCTTCCGGCATGTCGGTACGCCAGAACATTCAAGACGCAGAATTCTTCGGGGTAGGCTCCTACAGCGTCGGAGAGGCCGCGCGCCTGATAGGGACGTCTGCGCTCAATATTTCGAGGTGGATGAAGGGCTACACCTTCCGCCGCGAAGAAGTTGAGCATCGAATCGCGCCGCTATGGTCATCGCAGTGGCCGATCATCAACAATCATCTCGAGATCGGATTCCGTGACCTGATCGAGCTCCGCTTTGTCAAAGCATTCACAGGGGCCGGCGTCGGCCTTTTGGCGGTTAGAAATTGCATCGAGTACGCACGTGAGTGCGTCAATGACGAGCGCCCGTTCTCAACCAGGCGCTTCCAGACTGACGGCAGAACGATCTTCCTCGAAGGAATAGAGCGTTCCGGTGAAACCAAGCTACTCGACCTGAAGAGGCGGCAGTATGTTTTCCGCCAGGTCATAGAGCGGACGTTCAAAGATCTGGATATCGAGAATGACGCGGTGGCGCGCTGGCGGCCCTTCAATGGCAAGCAGTCCATCGTGATCGACCCCCATCGTTCGTTCGGTCAGCCGATCGCCTCCAAATATGGCGTCCCGACCGTGGCGCTTGCGCAAGCGGTAGAAGCCGAAGGATCCGTGGAAAAGGTGGCGCGCCTTTTCGATGTCTCAGCTACCTCTGTTAGAGACGCCATGAAATTCGAAGAGAGCCTTCAGAGCGCCGCGTGAAAGCCCTGGTCGACGAAAACCTGTCGCCCGCTCTCGCCCGTTCGCTAAATGCCCTGTTCGCCGGGGAGCATGAGATCGTCCATATCAGAGAGAAGTTCGGCCCCGGCGTGAAAGATGTGGCCTGGATCGGCCAGCTGAGCACGGAGGGGCGTTGGATCGTCATTTCTGGCGATCGACGCATTACCCGGAACAAGGTCGAATATGCTGCATTTCGAAGCTCTCGGCTCGTCGGGTTTTTTCTTTCGAAGGGCCTCTACAAGGCTCCGGTCGTCAAGCAGATGGAGCGGCTACTCGCCCTTTGGAGCACGATCGAAAAGCAATCGGAAATTGTCGCGGGCGGCGCGATGTTCGAACTTCCAATAAAGAGCACGCGCATCGAGCAACTGAAGGTGTAGTCTAAAGGCATTCGCTACACTTTCGCTTTCCGCCAGCCCGCCCACCACGCTTCCCATTGTGAGCAGAACCAGCGCTCTCCTCGAGCTGGGTTGACGCGCGTAGCAGAGTAATATTCCTGCCCCGGCATATGGTAGATATGCTCGCCGCGCTCGTTAATGTTGCCCTTGATACCGCAGCCCGCCTCGCGGACAGCCGCGTTGCTGGCCGACGAATCGCCGCCATGGTGAACGCGCGGCAGCTCGTGCCGATCGTCGCAGACTGCAAGATAGCCCGCGGAAGTCGCCCCGAGCATCACCAGAACGTCGACGAGACGATAGCGGAAAAGCGAGCGTACCACACTAGCCATTCAAGCCATGCTAGTCATGGGTCTCACTGCTCTGGGTACAGTTATTGCTGATGTCGGACACCTCTCGCGATAGCGAGCTCGTCCAGACTGCCCAAGTCAAGTTTGATCTGTCAGTCTTCAGCCTCGACTGTGTAAAGCGCGCCGCGTATCGGGTAACCGGCAACGCTGCGGTTGAGATCACGATCGAGGGCGGCTTCGCAGTATGCACGATCAACTTCAGCAAGGCGGCCGCGCGAACTTCGGCCGACGCAGCGGTAGAAAGACTGCGGCTAGAGGTCTTGGATCAGGACCTGCGTAGCAGCATCGCCGCCGAAACCGCCACTGTTAGAAAAGCGATACTGGCGCTTGCGTTTTCCAGATCGGGCCTACAGTCCGATGACTAAGTTTGCTCCGGCAACTGAGTTCCAACGACCGTTGGACGACACATATCAGCTCGCGTACTTCCGTTTTTCCCAGTTGGACGACGAGCGGTATGTGCTGACCAACCAAGCGGGCGAATATCTGGTATTGCCGCGCGCCGTGCTGGCTTCATTTATCAGGCACGAGCTTCCCAGCACACACCCCGCCTACGAATCCAAAGCGGCCCGCGCCCACCATCGATGCTCAATTGCCTAGCCGGTTGCCATTGCCCGCTAACGAGCGCACACTGTTGCGGTCGCCTCGAAAAACCAAAAACAAACAGGCACGAGGCGCTTGGGAGCGATCATCAGGCTTTCGCCCGACCAGGGAGAAGGCCATGCCGACACCGGCAGAGATCCGGCTCATTTTTTGACGGGGCAACTCGCTCACAACCAGAGCATCGTTTCCAAGCAAGATATAGTCGTCGGTTTGCTGAATCACGAAGGCAGTCCAACGACCGACGCCATTAGCCTTTTGGCGAGCATGCACCACACCCTGCAAGGGACCCGCCAGATCTTACACGAGGCGGAAGCGGCATATCGAGTCAGAAATGCGGAGTAGTGAAAAAGCCCAACGCGCGTACACAGCCGCAGAGTTCGCCGAGAAACACGGTTTGACAGTGAAGGCAGCCGGAATCATCTTGTCCGTGAACGGCTCCTCACGTGTCGCTTGCGATGCAGCAGCACGTGCATTCAAAGAAGCGGTAGCGCACCGACAACACAGCAATGAGAGTATAACGATAAAAGCCCGCTGACATCTGGGGACGCCGTGCTTGTGCAGGGATGGCCCGCGCTTGCTTCCGAGCGCGGGCCGACCACGATGAGTGAGGGGCCATCTTGGTCACCGGCACGGGACCGCTGAAGAAAGAGCCGGGTGCGACCGAACAGCCTCAGAGCGAGGATGTTCCCGACTGCCGCAAAAAAGCCCGCCAGCGTGAGCCGGCGGCAATGGCCTGGAGTATGCTTGAACGAGCCAGCATAGGTCAACGAGCGGCGGAAGGTTCGGTTGCAACTCGCTCGTTGCTCCCGAGTTGTTGCCTGGGAGCCCCGACACAGAAAACTTCGCCGCCATGAAAGGACTGGCGCCCAGCGCGCAAGCTACGTATCCGGCCTCGTGACCGTTGCAATCGAATTCCACCAGTAGTCCGGCGACGCCGGCGAAGCGCAACCATTGAAGTTCATCTCGTGGGCGGCGAACTGCGGATCGGTATCGACGATCGTCTCGGCTGCCAGGTCTTGCGCCTCGATAGAGGGCAAGGTCACGAAACCGAAAACAGAAGGCGCGGCGATCCCAATCCGTTGCTTTTCCTCATTCTTCATTGCGAAGATCGACGCTTCCAGTCGATCAAAGACGTCAGAGCAAGTTGTACGTTTCGCAGGAGTTCCAAGGCTTCCTGCAAGGGAACGATGCGGTTGGCTGATCTCTTGAAGAGTGTGATGCGAGCGTGGTCTCGAGCTGCTTCACATGTTGACTGACGGCTGGCTTGCTTGTCCCGAGCGCAGCCGCCGCTCGCCTCGTCGAACCTTCCCACAACACTTCTCGGAAAACCTTCGGTTGACGGAGCTTCAGAGCGACCCCACGATGGACTCGATTGAGTGAACCTGATGGTGGTGAGCATCGCAGAGGATCGGCGACCGGGCTGTCATAATCCCAGCCCGCATCCGGTCCCGCGGGCGGGTTCGATCCCTGATGCATGATGCGGACCCCGCGGACGGGGACAGTCGGTCCCGCGTCCCGTCATGCGGCCGGCGCTATGCTGACATGGGGTAATTGCGGGCGATGCTAGATTCTTCGCCGTCAGTGATTCTCATGGAGGCCAACATGGACCAATTTGTTGGGTTAGACGTCTCGCAGGAGATGACCCACCTGTGCGTTATCGGCAATGACGGTAAGCTTGTCTGGCAAGGAAAGTGCCTATCGACGCCAGAAGACATAGCCGGAAACATCAGATCCAAAGCACCAGATGTTGTACGCATAGGGCTCGAAAGCGGTCCCTTGTCGACCTGGCACTGGCACGCCTTGAAGGCTATGGGGCTGCCGGTGCTGTGCCTTGATTCCCGCCATGCGCAGGCGACCATGAGTGGCCAGGTAAACAAGACCGACAAGAATGATGCCTATGGATTGGCTCAGATCGTCAAGGCGGGCTGGTATAGGGAGGTCGGGGTAAAGAGTCTCGACAGCCACGCCGTCCGCTCGATGCTTGGAGCACGAGCTCAACTCGTCGGAATGCGGGTAGAGGTCACCAACCAGATCAGGGGCATTCTCAAAACTTTTGGCGTCATTCTGTCAAGACGAACGGGCGAGCCGTTCGAACGGCTCGTGGATGAGGCGTGCGACAATAGCGACCCAATGCTCAATCAAACCGTCCGGTCGATGCTGTGCGTCCATTCCTGCCTGAAGGAGCAGATTCGGCAGCTTGACCGCCAACTGATGAGCCGTGCTCGAGGGAGTGCTGTGTGCCGGCAGCTTATGGCCATTCCTGGCGTGGGCGTCCTCACGGCCCTCGCGTTCGTGACAGCGGTCGATGATCCGTCCAAGTTTGCGAAATCCAGAAGCGTTGGCGCGTACTTCGGCCTGACACCGCGATGTTATCAGTCGGGTGAAATCGATCGCAAGAGGGGCATCTCAAAATGCGGAGACAGTCTTGTCCGTACCTATTTATTTGAGGCCGCCGGCACGCTCCTGACGAGGGTCGAGAAGTGGTCGGGGCTCAAAGCCTGGGGCCTCCGGATCGCCAAGCGCAGCGGCTTGAAGAAGGCAAAGATCGCCGTCGCACGAAAGCTAGCAGTAGTCATGCACCGCATGTGGGTGGATGGCGTATCCTTCCGATGGTCGGCCGCAGAAGCGGGGGCCGTCGCATGAAGATAGAGGTGAACCCGAAGAAATCCGTCGCTCGACGGTAATCTTGTCCCTTGCCGGGACGAGCAGCGGCAAACCCGCCAGGAGCTATGCAGCCCTTCCACCGAAGCGGACTGCGTTGCTGACATTGGGAGCCGCAGCGTCCGATGCCATGCTGTGGCGAGCACTGTTCGACCACGAAGAGAACGCTGAAACCGGCAGGAGGCAGGTCATTAGTCCAAGGCCGCGTGGTTGAGGAGGGGAAAGAGAGCAACCGATCATTCGAACTGGAATCCTACGCCGTAGCCTTCGCGGAAGGCCAGCGTATTCGCCGGCATCTC
The DNA here is from genome assembly GCF_030323125.1 of Mesorhizobium sp. C089B. Taxonomy (NCBI): domain Bacteria; kingdom Pseudomonadati; phylum Pseudomonadota; class Alphaproteobacteria; order Hyphomicrobiales; family Phyllobacteriaceae; genus Mesorhizobium; species Mesorhizobium sp. C089B. Next base: position 5,569,663 of record NZ_CP100469.1, on the reverse strand, counting down.
GATAAGGTCGTGCGGTTGTAGACCGCTCCCGCAAGGCGCATAGTCGCGCCATGAAGATGCCAGTGAAGGCCGATCTCGCAAACGACAACGGCAAGCCAGAAGATCACCAAGCAGCCGCGACCACTGCGCTGCACAAGGCAGTGGCAGGTCTGGACGCGTCGGCTGAATTGCTGGCCGCGATCCTCGCGGCGCCGAACCCAGCCAAGCCGACAATTTCAAACTGAGACACCACCCGCTACCGGACATCGGATCGGTTAGAAAACGGTTGACCCCAGGCCCGCAATTAGAGAACATTGGGAGCCGCAGCGTCCGATGCCATGCTGTGGCGAGCACTGTTCGACCACGAAGAGAACGCTGAAACCGGCAGGAGGCAGGTCATTAGTCCAAGGCCGCGTGGTTGAGGAGGGGAAAGAGAGCAACCGATCATTCGAACTGGAATCCTACGCCGTAGCCTTCGCGGAAGGCCAGCGTATTCGCCGGCATCTCGATAAGGTCGTGCGGTTGTAGACCGCTCCCGCAAGGCGCATAGTCGCGCCATGAAGATGCCAGTGAAGGCCGATCTCGCAAACGACAACGGCAAGCCAGAAGATCACCAAGCAGCCGCGACCACTGCGCTGCACAAGGCAGTGGCAGGTCTGGACGCGTCGGCTGAATTGCTGGCCGCGATCCTCGCGGCGCCGAACCCAGCCCATGGACCAACGGCCAGGTCGAACGCATGAACCGCACGATCAAGGATGCGACCGTCAAACGCTTCTACTACGAGAGCCATGACCAACTGCGCCAGCATCTCGCCGATTTCGTCTTAGCCTATAATTTCGGCCGTCGACTGAAGACCCTCAAGGGCCTCACGCCCTTTGAATACATCTGCAAAATCTGGACAAAAGAGCCCGAACGATTCAGGCTCGATCCAACCCATCAAACCTTAAACATTATTAATTGGATCCGCCAAGTCGCTGGCGGCGATAGGATCGCCCCGCGCCACAATGGGCAGTTGCTCGGCCACCCACCTGTCCAGAAACTTAAGGCCGCGAACGCTCATTCGGTTAAGCCAGCATCAAAGTGGACCCCAGCATCGACCAGCGTCCGATATATGCCGTCAACTTCTTCGTCGATCTCTTCGCGTTTGATACCCAAGGCTTTAGCGTCGGCATACAATTTGTGTGTGTACTCACTTATCGAGACGGCGTCGACCTTAGCCGTTTCGGGGAGATTGTTGCCGATCCAGCGATCGAGGAAGTTGACGCCGCGTGTGCTCATGAATGCATAAGCGAATGCCGCCAGCTAAGTTCCTCGTATAGCACTTTCATACAAGTGCGCGGTCCCGCCATCGCAGGGTATCGTCCATCACTGCGTAGAATTTCGGCCGGGGTGGCTATGAGCTCATATCGGGTGGAAGAGATCGAAGACGACGTGTTGCAGGCGACCCACCAAGTTGAGCGTTGACGCCGTTCGAAGCCGCCGCAAGGGCGGTTAACCGAGTGGTGACTTTGCGAAATAGCCAAGCCAAATGGCTCAGAGGGACCTTCGTAGACGTCCCGAAGGGACGCAACAAAGGTCCACCTGCGGTCTATGACTATCGAGGGATCGGCCCAGTGCGGCGATAGCGCGAGCAGTACTAAGGCGCGATGATGTAGCCGATCATGTCATCGTTGGGGTCTTCATCGGTTAGCTGTTGGAAGAGCCGCTTCGCATGATCGGGCCATCGACCCTCTGCGATCCCTTGTTCGCTTGCCGACTGCCGAAAGGCCTGGCGCACCATGGCGAAATCGAAGGCCGAAATCTGACCGCATTCACGGTCCTTGCCCATGATGGTAAACCTCCCGAGGATGAGCAAGAGCTGGCGAACTCTCAAACGCCAGCAGCGCATAAATCACCTAGCTCCCTTGCAACCATAGGCCGATGGAGAACTTTTGATGTACGTTTTTTACCAAGGTTAGCCGCGCGGTTGTCGGCTTTGTCACCGGCGCTTGTCGGCTGAGCGGATATCACATAGCCGCAGCGGCGCGGGTTCACGTCGGGCCATTTTGAACAGGTTTGAGGGGCGGTAATGCTTAAGGCGCAAAGAGTGCTCGATCCGGGTTCAGATTGGCGATCCATATGCAGTGGCGATCTTTGCCGACAAGCATGGACTCTCGTTTCCAATGGCCCATCGCATAATGCGTGCCATGCCGCGGCGCGCGCGTTTCTGGCGGCGCTTGATTTGCGTGGACGCTGTCAGACGTGAGAATCGGGAGAACTGCCACCGCCGTAACGGCGCTCTGCCTCAACCTCAAAGTTCAGCGAGACCTGCAAGACCACGCCGCCTCCGTCATCGCGGACCTTGATCGTCAACCTGTGGTGATCGCCATCTGGCAGGCTCTCCTTGATCATTTCAACGAGAGTGCGAACGGCTTCCTCCTTGACTTGATCGAAGGCCGAACAATGGGTGCCCTGGTCGTCATGGTAGACTAAGCCATTGTCATCGAGGTCGAAATAATAGAGGGTCATTTGCCCAAACCTGGGTCAACGTCGGTTCCCGTCAAGGGACAATCTGCGGCTGGATCTCGATTTCGCCGACGAGCCGCCTGTATTCCGCTTCCGGTTCCCCATAGCTACCGTTTGCGAGATCGATCAGACCTTTTCGGTCGCGAATGACCACTTCACCACGCCGGGATTGTATGAGCCCGCGCCCCTCAATCATCTGCAGTGCGACCGTGACTCCAGGGCGCCTCACACCGAGCATCACGGACAGGTATTCATGGGTGATGAAAAGTCTATTGCCAACAACACGGTCGTCACACATCAGAAGCCATCGAGCCAAACGATCCTCGATTTTGCATCGCGCATTGATCAGAGCGGTGTAGGTGGATTGTATATGAAAAGCGTGGACGTAGCGCATCAGAAACGGCCGAAGTGTGTTGCTCGCCTTTAAAGCCGCTTTGAACTGCGAGGCGTCGATCACCAACACCTCGCCGGTCATCTGAATAAAGCAATCATGCGTGGCCTGGTCGTCGCCCATCACAAGAGCCGAGCCGGTCATGCCTTCGAACCCGATGATGCCGACTTCTGCGTCGGCTCCCCTGTTCTTCCTAGCCACCACCGAAGCTAGGCCGCTGCAAGGGAAATAAACATATTCGATTTTTTGCCCGGCGTTTTCGAGCGGCGTGCGTAGATCGAGGAAGGTGTTGCGCAGATGCGGCTTGAGGTGATCCAGATCGGCAGGATCGAAGCGCCGCAGAAGCGCATTTTTGTTTGTATCAAGATGCAGGTCCATAGCGCTCGCTCCTCTCGGGCGAGAGCACGCGTCCCTCAGTCGTGGGCGCCCAAGGCAATTTGCAGACGATTCAGCTGGAATAGCGTCGGCAGCAGAGCCTGTCCGCCTTGGTACAAAACCGACAATTACGTGCTCACTTACGTCTTCTTAAGCAGGCGAGCTTCCCGCAATATCGAGGAACGATCGAAGCCGACCAACGAAATTATCTCGGTGATCTGCTGCTCCGTGGCCCCGGCTTCCAGCGCAAGCGCGCTGACGATCTCGGGTTTAAGGCCGGGGCGACGTTCTTCTGTCATCGCGTTTGCTCTCGCTTCAGGGCAAGAGTGCGATGGTCGCTCCCAAGCGTCAGCGCCCATTACTGTTCAGCTGACGACCTGGCCCTTGTACGCTTTCGGACGGACAGTAGCGAGTCAAATACTAAGTAGGGCATTATTTCCATCCTCACGGAAATCCTGCAGCGAAGCATGCCGGGAGGTCTTCCTTGCCGCCAGGATGCCCCCTCAAGCTGGCTTAAAAAGCGAGAATTGCTCCGGAATCCGCATGGCGGCAACAAAACTGCGTGTTTCGCGTTGTGGGTGATCGGAACGGAGCTGAACCATCATGCCAGACGACAAGAGTAAAACAGATAATCGGGATCGCAGCCGGGTGTCTGGTGACGAAGAGTATGAGGTCGGCTATCTCGCCAGCAAATTCGGTCTCAGCATCCCCGATGTGCGCCAGCTCATCGTGAAGCATGGCAATGACCGCGATACGCTGGAGCGTGAGGCTAAGGCTCTTGGAAACAGGTAGCAGAACGAACATGCCAGGATATCAGATCGAAGAATGAAGAGGACTGTGTCTCATCTCACGCCACGAACGCGGATGATCCGCTATCGGACGTTGAGAAGTCACAGTGTCGCCTAGAAGCGGCGCCCTTCAACCTCATGTTCAGCGGCTTCCAGGTTTGCAAGGTCGGTGCCTTCGGTTTCCAAATGGGTGGCGTCCGGGTATGGGTAGGGGTTCCGTTTCGATTAAATTCCCGAGTTGCCGCAACTGCGGCCAAGACAAACTGGTCCCGGTTTTTACCTCAGCTGCGCCGTGGCCCTTCCCTCGATGATCTCTCGTTTTGGGAGAAAGCGAACCTACCGCAATGGCATCGTTCATCGAATAGCGGACCGCTTATAACGCGGCTAAGCGACACCTGCCTTGCGATAGTGGCCGACCGCAATCCACCAGGATTGCCGCACCAACTTGAAGTCTGAGCACGTGGCCAAGCTATCTGCGGTGGCGCGCTTACCGGCGATGAGATAGAAATCAGGCAAACGCCCCTACCCGCGAAATAGGATTTCAGTCCAATATGTCGCTCGTTAAGACGTCAAGGATCGCGAAACGCACTGGGCCAGACAAGGGTTTGCATCCCGAAAAAGCAGATTTGCCGGCCAGATCACGCCAAAGCATCAAATCAGACCTACCTCACGGACAAATAGCCGAACGGTTTGCCGCCGCCACTGAGGAGCTGGCCAGCGGCATCACCGAGGCATCGGCCGCCGGTGAAGAATTACGGCGATCGATGGAACAGATCGCCGCGGGTGCGGAGGAAGCATCAGGCGCGGCTGAAGAACAACTGCGCACAATCAGCGACTCCACGCAAACGCTGGCCGTGGGACGACGCTTAGCCGAGGATTCGCAAAGGCGATCGGAATCGGTGCAGGGCTTGCTTGCCGATGTGACGAATCAGGTGATGAATGCGGTCAGTGCGATTGAACGAAATGCCGCTCGCCAGGAAAGCTCGGCACAATTGATTGCCGTTATCGAAGAACGCGCTGAAGAAGTCGGAGCTATAGGCCGCACGGTCAGCCGCATCTCGGACCAGACGAATCTGTTTGCCCTAAACGCCGCCATCGAAGCCGCTCGCGCCGGCGATCATGGCCGCGGATTTGCCGTAGTCGCTGAAGAAGTAAGGTCGCTGGCGCAGATATCCGACACCAGCGCACGTGAAGTTCAGGCGCTATCCACCAGCATCCAAAAAGATGTCAGCGCGGTTGCAGCCGGAGTCGCTGCTGCCGCTCACGCTGCGGCATCCGAAGCAAAGGCCTCAAACGTCGTGCTGCGAAACCTTCGCGCCATGCGGGAAACCGCGGGCGAGATCGCGCTCGGCAGCCGCGCCATCTCGCTGGCTTCGGTTGAAGCCGAAAAAGCTGCGACCGAGGCGCAAAAAGGTGCCGAGCAAGTTGCCAGTGCCGCGGAGCAGCAGTCGGCTGCAGCTGCGGAATCGCAGGCAGCGATCCAACAGCAGACGCAGGCGCTTGTTGAAGGCCAAACGGCAGCGCACGCGCTGGCACGCTTGGCTAATCTATTGCGCGGCGGAGACGCGGGAAAAGCCGCCGAGCAGGCGTCCTCGGCAGCCGAACAGCTGTCGGCGAATATTCAGGAGCTCTCGGGGGCCGCCGGTCAGATTCTGGCTGCGGTCGAGCAGATCAACCGTGGCGCCCAGCAGCAGGCGGCGGCCACCCACGAAAGTTCGGCCTCACTGAGCCAGATCGAGCAAAGTGCTGCCCTTGCAAAAGAAAATGCAGTTGCAGCCGAGGAGCGTGTTGCAGCGATGGAACAGTCGCTGAGGGAAACTTACGCGGCGGTCGAAAACCTTATTAACGGATTGACGGGTTCCCTCCAGGACACGACAGCGAGCGTATCTGCGTTGCTTAGTTTGGAGGTAACTGGCCGCAAGATCGAGAAGATCGTCGATGCGATCACATTAGTCGCGGTTCAGACCAGCATGCTTGCCGTCAGTGGAGCGGTCGAAGCAGCCAGGGCGGGCGACTATGGCAGCGGCTTCTCCTTGGTGTCCAAAGACATTCGCGGGCTGGCGCGCGAAGCATCGCAATCCTTGGATAAAGTGAAGGATACGGTTCGCGGAATTATCGAGCAGATATCTTCGCTGCGTGGCGATCTCGAGCGGATCTGCGGCCTGTCGGAAGTCGAGATTCAGAATAGTCGCGCCACCTTAGCGGTATTTGAGAAGACCAAAGAAGAGCTGACGCAGCTCGTCGAGGCGAGCAAAGCGATCAATTCTGGCGCTACCGACATACTCGCTGCGGCGAGCCAGGCTTCAGCTGGCGCGAAGCAGATTGCAACAGCCGCAGAGGAAGCCGGCGCAGCGTCTAGAGAGGCATCGACCGCTTCCCAAGAGCAAGCGCGAGGAGCTGAGGACCTGGCTGCGGCGATTGAGGAGATTGCCTCCCTCGCTGAAGAGCTCAAGTCACAAAATGTCTGAGCAAGGCGCGCCAGCGGCGCTATCCAAACGCTTCCTGGCGGTTCGCTGCTCCGAGCATACTTACGCGGTTCCGGTCGATCGGGTAGCCGAGATCGTCAGGGTACCCGAAATGGCAAAGGTGCCGCAAGCCCCAGCGGCTTTGTGCGGGTTAGCGAACTTGCGTGGGTCAATTGTGCCAATTGCGGACTTGAGCCGGTTGCTGCGACTTGCTTCTGAACCTCTGTCGGATTCGGCGCGAGCCGTGGTCATCGACGCACCCGCGCCGTATGCGCTGCTTGTCAACACGGTCGAAGGGATCGTCAACGTACAGGCAAGCCGCATCGAGCAGCGTCATTCACTCAAGGGCGCCGCGGTGAGCAGCGGCGATGACAGTGTCTTCTCAAATGATGGCGAGGCGGTGCGGATTCTCAACGTTGATACCCTGCTCGAAGGGGCGTTTACCCCCAAGCCCGGGACCGTGTAACCGGCCGCAGCCGTACGTTGGTTCCTGATATGAGCGCCATAGGCGCTGTAGGTCGAGAAATGCTCGCAACGTTCGTAGTGGATGGGCAGGATTACGCATTTCCATTTGCCGTGGTGCAGGAGGTCTTCAATATCCCCGAGGCCTGACTTCTCTGCCGGGCGCGGATGCGCAGGTCCCTGGTTTGATATCTTTCCGTGACGGACTGCTGCCAATTTTGTCCCTAAGAGCACTGTTTGGCCTCGCTAACGAGCTTCAGGGAAATGAGAAGGTCATCGTCGCGTATGTCCGCGGCACCGCGGTCGGCGTCGTTGTCGACGCTGTCAAGCAGAGCATCGCCATCGATCCTCTGAGGCTGGAACCCGTGCCGCCGATTATGGCAGCCAGAATTGGCGGCGAGGCCAAGGTCAAGGCAATCTATCGGAGCGAGGCGGATAGCCGGCTGCTTTCGGTCTTGCACCCGGATTTGTTGCTCAGCGAGGAAACCATGCGTGGTCTGGGTCATGTGCAAGCTCCGGCGCGAGACGGCTCCGCATCGACAGAAGGTTCAAAGCGCGACGAGATCAAGCTGCTCGCCTTCCAACTTGGCGCCGGCGAATTCGCCTTGCCCATTGAGGCCGTCGAGGAAGTTGCACTGGTGCCGGAGAGTGTGACGCGGGTTCCAAAGACACCCAAATTTCTTGAAGGGGTCATCAATCTGCGCGGCGAGGTGCTGCCTGTCATCGATCAGCGGAAGCGCTTCGACATGCCTCCGCTTGAGAATGGTGGCCGGACGCGTCTGATTGTGGTCAAATCCGGTTCCCACCGCGCCGGCATCATCGTCGACAGCGTCTCGGAAGTCTTGGGCGTCGATGCATCAGCGCTCGCTCGGGCGCCGGATCTGGCGGGAGAAACTACGCGCCTGATCCAGTCGATCGTCAGCCTGGATGAAGGCGTTCGCATCCTCATGCTGCTTGATCCAACCGAACTGCTCACGCGTGCCGAGCGCACCTTTTTGGACTCTTTTCAAACCAAGCTGCAGACTTGATCAAGGTTCTGATCATCGACGACTCTGCCCTCGTTCGAAAGCTGCTTGCCGGAATGCTGTCGGACGCATCCGAATTCCAAGTTGAAACCGCTCGAAATGGCGCCGAAGGACTGGAGCGCCTGCACGCCTTCCGCCCCAATGTGGTCACGCTCGATGTCCACATGCCGCAGATGAACGGCTTTATGTGCCTTGATCGTATCATGCTGGAAAGGCCGACCCCGGTCGTCATGGTATCGTCGGTGACATCACAGAGCGCCGATGAGACCCTGCAAGCGCTTCGCCTCGGCGCATTCGATTTCGTTGCTAAGCCCTCGGGAACATTGTCCTTACGCGTTGATCAGATGAAAGACGATCTGCTCGACAAGATTCGAACCGCCGCCGTCACCGGCATCAAACCCACGCTGCGATTGCAGGAACGTATACGCCACCGTATAGGGCAGACGCTGCCGACAAGTCCCCATCCCGCCCCAATAGCGTCAAAAGAACCCATTGTAAAAACTGGGGTAAATGGGCTGGTGCTCATCGGCGTTTCGACCGGAGGGCCGCCAGCACTGGAGGCTGTTGTCGGAGCGCTGCCAGCATCGTTCTCCTGGCCAATTTTGGTTGCTCAGCACATGCCAGAATCCTTCACGGGCGCACTGGCCAAACGTTTGAACAGCCTGAGCGCCATCGAGATCGTGGAGGTTACCCGCCCTACGGAAGTCGTGCCTGGTGTCGCTTACATTGCGCGGGGTGGGGCGGACATGATTGTATCGCGCCGAGGAGGCGTCGTCTTTGCCATGAATGTCCCGTCCCAGGTCGACTATCCCTGGCATCCAAGCGCCGACCGGCTTGTTCGAAGTGCCATGGAACAAATACCTCCCAGCGACCTTATCGGTATTCTCATGACCGGAATGGGCAATGACGGCGCCAGTGCTATGAAACTCCTGCACGAGCGAGGCGGAACGACGATCGCCGAAGCGGAAGAAACCGCAGTGGTTTGGGGGATGCCCGGGGAATTGGTCAAGGGCGGTGGTGCAGATTGGATTCTGCCGCTACCCGAGATAGCCCGGCAATTGATGAAGGTTGTGCCTTGCCTCTGATCCGCAAAGAGCTTCCCAACCAAGCCGGGATCCGCGACGCATCGCCCACGGATGCATTTTCTTCGTTGCTGAGTCGGAACAGTGAGGAAAGGCGAGCGGCGGCTCGCGAGTTTATTGTCACCTCTGACAACGCCGCTGTGATCTCCAGCGCGATTCAGAGTGAAGCGGTTGATGGCGTGCTGCAGGCTTTGTTTACAGCCCTTATGCGATCAGCCAATGCGGCAAGCGTCGACGTTGCTCTGCAATACCTACGATCCGACGATGCCCGCTTGCGCACCGGGGCACTAGACGCCTTGCGCGCATTGCAAGATCAGCTCCTGCCGCGGTTGACCGGACTGCTCAGTGACCCGGAGCCCGACGTTCGCATCCTCGCCTGCGAACTCGTTCGCGCGCAGCAGCCTTCAACGGTCATTGATTTGCTGGTTCCCCTCCTGGCTAATGATTGCAATGGCAGCGTTTGCGGTGCCGCGATCGACGTCGTGGCGGAGGTGGCGGCGCTTGACCACGTTGCCTTGTTGCTTCACTGCGCCGCGCGTTTTCCCTCGGATCCCTTTTTGGATTTCGCCGCCAAAACCGCGGCCCTCCGGATCGGGGCGCGGAACGCCCCTCAGTGATCAAGATCACGGACGAAGAGATCCGTCGACTGGGAGACTTCCTCTATCGACGCACCGGCATGGTCTATTCGGTATCCAAGCGCTATTACATAGAGCGCCGGATTGCTGATCGTGCAAACGCAACCGCCTCTCCTTCTTTCGAAAGGTATTTCGCCAAACTTCGTATTGATGCCGAGGGTGAGATCGAGAAGTTCGTCAACGCCTTTACCGTCAATGAGACTTATTTCAACCGGGAAGATCATCAATTTCGGTGTCTCACGAAGGATTTGCTGCGTGAAAGAATCGCAGCCGGCTATGGGAAGGACCAGTTGCGTTTGTGGTCGGTACCTTGCGCGACTGGGGAAGAACCCTATTCGATTGCGATGTGGCTTTTGGACAAGTGGCCGCTGGTCGACGCCTACAGCATCGAGATTTGCGGCTCAGATATCGATACCGAAGCGCTTGCCGCTGCCAAGCGCGGCTTTTATGGCAAGCGCGCACTGATGCGCTTGCCGGCCCAAGTCATCGACCGTTACTTTCACCAAGAAGCCGACGATCGGTGGCGGCTTATCGACGAGTTGAGAGAGTCGGTGCAATTTTCCAGTGTCAATCTAATAGAATCTAACGAGACCAGGCACCACGGCCAATTCGATGTCATTTTTTGCCGAAACGTCCTCATCTACTTCGACGACGCTTCGCGTCGCATTGCTGCAGACAACCTCTATGAAAGCCTTTTGCCCGGCGGCTACATTTGCCTTGGCCACACGGAGTCGATGAGCCGTATTTCTCCGCTGTTCGAAATCCGTCGGTTCGAAGATGGTATTGTCTATCAGAAACCAGAGGTCGGGCGGTGAGCAAACCTACCCTCCATCGCGTCCTGGTGGTCGATGACGCAGCTCTCGTGCGCCTGTATTATCGAAGCGTGCTGGAGCCAGCGGGCTATGAGGTGTTCGAGGCTTTGAACGGGGTGGAAGCCTTGGAGCAGCTGCTTGGGTTCGAGATCGTCGACCTTCTGATCGTGGACATCAACATGCCGGTCATGGATGGCCTCAGCTTTGTAAGGGTGCTTCGGCAACGCGGCGAACCGTTTGCGTCCACCCCCGTGCTCATCATCAGTACGGAAGCCGGGCTCCATGACCTGCGAGCTGCCCAAATTGCCGGAGCGAACTTCTACGCCGCCAAGCCCGTCGCTGGGCAGGACCTGTTGGAGCTCGTTGCCTTGCTTGCCGGATCAACCCATGACTGAACTTCTTGAGCAGTTCCTGGTGGAGTGCCGCGAGTCTGTGCAGCAGGCTACACTGGATCTTCTGGCGCTCGAAGGTGAATCAGGCGATCACACTAGGCTGGACAGTGCTTTTCGGTCGTTTCACACCCTCAAGGGCGGGGCCGGCATCGTCGATTTTCCAGATATGGCGAGGGGTCTGCACGCGGCTGAGGAACTGCTCGCTTCCGCCCGGACCGGTACGAGGACGTTAAGCACTGCGGATATCGGCAACTGTCTCTGGGCATTGGATCAAGTCACCGGCTGGCTCGATGGCATTGAGGTAAAGGGAATTGTCCCGGAGGATGCAGGGTCGACCGCGGATGAGATGGTCCGCCGCTTGCAAGCGGCACTATGTGAAGAACCTCCGGGGAAGAGCCCGGCCGCTTTATTGGCGACGGGGTGGCTGACATCTCTTTTGAACGCCAACCATGATGTCGCAGCCCGAGCCTCAACCGGGTTGTTGTTCCAGCCCGATCCACAGTGCTTCTTTCGCGGCGAAGATCCCCTTGCGTTGGTTGCCGGCCTGCCTGGCCTGTTAGCTCTTCATGTGGAACAGGTTCATGTCTGGCCTTCGTTGAGGGAAGGTGATCCCTTCGAGTGCAACCTGCTCTTCACAGCGTTGTCCTCTGCCCCGAAGGACGCTTTGCTGCGCCATACCCAAGCGATAAGCTCGGACTCTTCGAGCCTCCTCGAGATCCGCGAGCTTTCTTCTGCCGTCCCCGATCAGCGCGCAGGACTTAGCCGGATGGCGCGGCTGGTGCTCGAAGCGCAGTCCCAACTCCTTTCCCAGGTCGCGACCACAGGTCTGGCCGGCCGCGTAGGCGCCGCGCGGCGCGTGGTGATGAACATCCTGGCTCGCAGCGTCCGGCACAAGGATGCGCTGGAACGCTACGATAGTAGTGTGCCGGACGCGGACGATCCAGAGGGACGACAAGCTCTCGTCCTCCTGATCGACCGGGTTTTGGGAGACGATGCCCAAGTCCTCGAATTCTCCGTGAACCGGGATTCCCGCCTCGCCATCCCGAACTCAAATGCGGCCCGTTCACTGCGGGTGAGCGTCGAACGCATTGATGCCTTAGTGAATTTGGCCGGCGAACTGTCGGTTGCCAAGAATGCCATAACGCATGCCGCAACCCTAGCCCGGAGTGGAACTCCTTCGGCGGATTTGGCGGCCGTGTTGGAGGAACAACAATCCCGACTGGAGAGGTTGGTCGGTGAGTTGCAGCGTTCTGTCTTGAGCATCCGTGTCTTGCCCATGCGACAGGTGTTCCAGAGGTTTCAGCGCTTAGTGCGAGACCTTGCGACCGAAACAGGTAAGTCAGTGGTTCTCGTGACAGAAGGGGAGAACACCGAAGCCGACAAGACCATCGTCGAGGCTCTTGGAGAGCCGATTATGCATGTTGTTCGCAATGCAATCGACCATGGTGTGGAACCGGCGGACGAGCGCATCAGGACGGGGAAGCCACCGCATGCCACGATCTGCCTGCGTGCAGCGAAAGTCGGCGACAGCATTGTCGTTGAGGTGGAAGACGATGGTCGAGGTGTGGATTTCGCGAGAGTTCGAAGGGTTGCCGCAGAACGCGGCCTGACGACCGGGTTCGCCTCGCTTTCCGATGACGATGCGTTGGAATTGCTGTTCAATCCGGGGTTCTCGACAGCCGCAACTGTCAACACGGTCTCCGGCCGTGGTGTTGGGATGGACGCGGTGCGATCGGCGATCGAGGCGCTCGGCGGATCGGTTGGCATTGAGACGAAGCCCGGAAGCGGGACGATCGCAAAATTCACCCTGCCCTACTCCATCCTGATGACGCCCCTCGTCACCGTGGAAGTGGTCAAACAAGCTTTTGGCGTTCCGCTTGAGAAAGTCATCGAAACCCGTCGACTTTCGCGCGGTGATGTCTCGATGGTTGGCGCCGCGCGCGTGTTCGGGCATCGCGGCCATACCATCCCGCTCGTTAGTCTTGCGGCGACGCTTGGCGAAACGCCGTCGGAAACGATCGCCGACGATTTCCAAGTCCTAGTCGTCCTGGTCGGGAACGACATGTGCGGGATAGAGGTCGATGATGTCGGGGAGACAATGGATATACTGATGAGGCCCATCGAGGGGTGCTCGCGGGTGTAGAAGGCGTTGCAGGCGTCACAATTTTGGGTGATGGCCGCGTCATGCTTGTTCTCGATGTGGAGGCTTTGCTGAAATGACCGTCATTTCCGACCCCAGCGACGGATCGATCCGGCTTGAGGGTGACTGCACTTTAGAAGACAGCGAAACCCTGCTGGCAATGCTGGTTGAGTCAGGCAACACCTTGGTTGACTGGCGGAAGTGCACCAAGATCCATGCTGCCGTTCTGCAAGTCCTGATGGCGGCCCGCGTGAGGGTCATTGGGCCGGCGGGCTCGCCATTTCTCGAAAGCTTTTTTCATCGGGGCTTCACGGCAGTGCATGGCCGCTAGTTCACAATTATTGCCTTTTATGCGATATCCCTAACCCCAGCTGAAATGAAGGTCGTAATGAACGTTTTGATCGTCGACGACAGCAAGCTTGCGAGAATGGCCTTGGTCAAGATTCTCGCCAAGAACTATCCGACATGGGTGCGCAAAGAGGCCGGCAACGCTGATGAGGCGCTTCAACTGGCGAGTGAGTTCGCGGCTGATATCGTGTTGATGGATTACAATATGCCCGGCCGCGATGGGCTTGCCTTGGCGGCGGACTTTCGTGCCCAGGATCCGTCAATGCGATTGGCACTGATTTCCGCTAATCAGCAGCACGAAATCGTCGAGGGTGCAAAGGCGCTGGGCGCTTCCTTCCTGACCAAGCCAGTGAATGGCCCGGACCTGGTTGCGTTTCTCGGCAAACCAGACACTCCCGTTGATCAGGACGATCAATGATAACTCCGGCCGACCTTGTCTTGGAGGAACTGGAGAGGGATGCCCTCACTGAACTGGTGAACATCGCCGTCAGCCGAGCCGCCAAGAATCTCCGCGAGATGGTTGGACGACAGGTGTTCCTGTCGGTCCCAAGAATCAACCTCGTCGGCAGGCAGCAAGCCATCGATATCTTGGACGAACGCGAGATGGACCGTCTGGTTGCCGTTCACCAGGTTTTCGAAGGTGATATCACTGGTCGCGCGCTGCTTATTTTCCCGGAGGAGCGAAGTCTCGAACTTGTGCGTGCTGTAGCCGGTCCGGACCATTCATTGGAAGACATCATCGACCTTGAACAGGAAGCACTCGCAGAGACGGGCAACATCATTCTCAACAGTTGCCTTGCCACCATCGCCAACCTGTTGCGCCGTAGTCTTCGCGTCTCCTTGCCTGAGGTCATTCGAGGCACTGGAACCGACTTCTTCAATCTGGCGCCGCCGCCCCTACCCGGCGAGGTCGTGCTGTTTCTCTACATAAACTTCACCGTCAAGGACAATGACATCACGGGCTACATTGCTATGCTGATGGACATGCCTTCCCTAGCGGTTTTGAAGGGCCTCTTGTGCGAGTTTATTGAGCGGATCGGTGGGACCGATAAATAGTGCCATGTTGAACACTTCTCACGATAATTCGACGCCGATATTAGATGCACTCGATTGCGGTATAATCGTGCTCGGTTATCAAAGGCAAGTGACCGCCTGGAATGCCTGGATCGCCGCAGCCAGCAATATACGGACGACCGAGGCGACCGGAAAATCAATGGAGGAGCTTTTTCCCGGCCGGCCGCTCGGCCCAATCCTCGTCGCGGTAAACGAGGCTTTGGAAGCCGGGGCCTCCAGCCTGCTGACCCCTACACTCCACCCAGCCCTGCTAGGGTTGCGGACGCGAGCGGGCCAGCCGCTGATCCATAGCATTTCCATCCGACCAATCGGGGCGATAGGTGCGTATGAATGCCTTATTCAGATTTCGGATGTGACGGGGGCGATGCGGCGGGAAGCGGTGCTGCGCCAACGGCAGAATGCCCGTTATGATGCGGTCATGGAAAGCGCCGCGGAAGCCATTCTTACCCTGGATGACACCGGGGCAATCCAGGGAGCCAATTCGGCGGCCGAGGTGCTCTTCGAAATCGACAAGGCATCGCTTGCCGGTCAGCCGAGCGCCCGTCTGTTCGTGGAAGGCGACCGGTGGTCGCAATTGCACGACGCCAGTCGCTCAGGGCAGCAAATAGTTCATCGAGAAGTTTCCGTGAAGCGGCGCAACGGGTCGACGCGCCATCTCGAAGCTTCGATTAGCCGTTGGTCAGGTGGCGCCAAGCAATTCACCACCGCCTTTTTGCGCGATGTAACAGATCGCCTGTCCTCACAACTGAAGCTGAAGACCCTGAATGAGACATTGGAGCAACGGGTAGCTGACGCAACCGGTGAGCGCGATATGATCTGGCGCGTCAGCCAGGATCTTTTCGTCGTAACGGATTTCGGCCTCAAGTGCCAAAGTGTGAATCCGGCCTGGACCGAGCATCTCGGCTTGGACGAAAGCGAGGTCGAGGGTAAGGCTTTCGAGGATTTCGTTCATCCTGAAGATGTTGCGGCTGTGACACGGCTCTCACTATCGGATAGCCGGGTTGTGGTTCGCGACCTCGACTTACGCATGCGTGCCAATGATGGCAGGTTCATCTGGTACAGTTGGCAATTTATGCCGCGAAACAACCAATATTACGCCGCCGGGCGCGACATCAACGTCCGCAGGAATTTGGAGGATCAGCTGCGCCAAAGCCAGAAAATGGAGGCGGTGGGGCAACTCACGGGCGGTATCGCGCACGACTTCAACAACATGCTGGGAGTTGTCATCTCAGGACTCAACTTGATCCAGCGGCGCGTCGACCGCGGCGAGCCTGGCGTGCACCAACTGATCGCAGCCGCGACCGAGGGTGCCCACAAAGCTGCCATGCTGACGCAAAGGCTACTGGCTTTTTCCCGGCAGCAGCCGCTTTCCCCTGAATCCCTCGACGTCGGCCGGATGGTGCAGGATATGTCGGAGCTTTTGCGCCGGACGCTGGGCGAGCACGTAACACTTAATACGGTCGTGCAATCCGATGACGGTGCAGTGCTCGCTGATCCCAGTCAACTCGAAAATGTCCTCGTCAATCTGGCGGTCAACGCTCGCGATGCCATGCCGCAGGGCGGAACCCTGACCATCGAAACCTCTGCACTCCTGGTCGACCAGTCGGTTGCTGCAGATCATGGCATTTCCCCCGGCCCCTACGTCCTTATTGCGGTGAGGGACACGGGCTCGGGTATGAGCGCGGAGGTTCTGGAAAGAGCCTTCGAGCCGTTTTTTACCACCAAAGGTGTCGGCAAGGGAACCGGCCTTGGGCTGAGTCAGGTGTTTGGCTTCGTCAAGCAGTCCGGTGGCTATGTCAACATCGATTCAAAACTGGGGGTGGGGACTACCATCAGCATCTGGTTGCCAAGGCACAATGGTCCCGCCGATGGAGCACGGCGGGCGAACAGCCAAGACGTTGCCAATGGCAAGCCAGAGGAATTGATCCTCGTCGTCGAGGACGAGGCGAGTGTAAGACAACTGACAATGCAAATGCTCGAGGATCTCGACTATTCGGTGATTTCTGCTGAGAATGGGGTGGAAGGCCTGCGCATTCTTGAGGATCGAGGAGACGTTTCCTTGCTGCTGACGGATGTTGTCATGCCCGGAATGAACGGTCGGGAATTTGCGGATGCTGCCGTTGAATTGCGGCCTGACTTGAGGGTGCTCTTTACGTCCGGTTACGCACGTGATGCCATAGTTCGCAATGGGATCATCGATTCAAACGTTCAACTCCTGCAGAAACCCGCTACCCTCCAAGCTCTCGCCCAGAAAGTCAGATTGGTTCTGGATAACTAGCCATTCGGTAACCGGCCGTTCCGGTTTTCAGGCAAGGGGTAGCGCGCTCGAGATGTCTTATTTGCCGAGCAGCCGAAGATACTGCCTTAGAGTCGGTGGGGCGCCGCAAATCAGGCCCTCGCCGTCGCGAAAGGTCCCTTCACCGCGGCCTGACATTGAGCACCTCTCCTTCGAGCTCGGGATCAAACAGCTAGCTACCAGCCGCAGCTATTCTGAGGCTGGGAGTTGGTCCACTCCTTGTTGATTGAGGAGAGTTGCCAGCCCGGTAATGATCTGCGGCATAACAAACGGCTTGGTGATCATCAGGCTGTTGGGTACGCCAAGCGACGGCCAGTCGTCCGCGCCATCGCCACTCATGTATATCACTGGCATGGTAGGATTGGCGGCTCGGAGGTGCCGGGCCACATCCCACCCGGTAGGGCCGTCTCCAAGTCTGATATCTGTCAGCAGAGCCGCAACTCGCTCAGGCTCACGATCAAAAGTCGCAATGGCTTCAAGGCCCTTTAAGACGGCGATCACCTCGAACCCGGCCTCGCGGAGGGAGTTCTCGATGTCTAAGAGGATCATGCTCTCATCCTCTACGATCAGGACGGAACCCGACGGCATTGAAAGCCCTGCCCCGTGAGTAATTGCTCAGTAATTCAACGGCCGCAGGCCTCGAATGTTCCTCGCATAATAACATATGTTATTCTGGGGATAGCAGGCTGTGATCCGGAGTCTGCGGCTTCGAACGCAATGGCCCCTCACAAAAACAGCCACTTAGGTGGGAACTTGTATCAAATGTTATAGTTAGGAAGGGGTCTGCGAGCGGTTGGGAAGGATCCTAGGCAGCATGATGTCTGAGCCCGAGCGTCGCCTTGTCCAAAGGCTTATCGAAGAAACCGACACCACGGAGCCGCAAGCCTGGAGTTAATAGGGCTGCTAGGAGCAAGTTGGTCCGCCCTCGTGCGGGAAGCCAAAGGCATCAAGCACAATCTAACGTCGCCAGCCCTACCGCCATCGAGAACGTTAGCGCCTTACCCGAACGGGGTCTTGATGGCACAGGCTCCTACTTCAAACAACGGTGTGCCTGAGTGTCAATGGCGCGATTTGACCTAGGCCCTGGTAGCGGCTATGGTCTGCTCAAGGCCGACGTTGGGCGCGAACCCGCGTCCGCCACGTGAGCGGCAGCTTTCCGCCTAACGTCGGCCCTAGAAGTCGGCCGTGGCCGGCCAGCACAAAACCAGGTCTCGCGGCCGCGACCGCGTCGGATGGGCCTTCATATTCAGCGCCGCCGCCTACAATCTCGTGCGACTGCCAAGAAGCGGATCTGACACTCAAAGGCTTGGCGGATGGCGAGATCGCCTTCAAGGCGCCCGTTACCGGAGGGGTGCCCAGCGCGGCCCGGCCGCCCACTGAGCCATGCATGTCGATGAAGAAGGCCGCCCGTTGCAAGGAAACGGTGCCGTCGAAGCGCGAATATCGCTCCCTTCCTCGGCTGGTGTGATCGATCGACCTGACCCAACGACCTCCTGCAGAAGGAACCGAAGCGGCGCGGCATCGTTGATCCTTAAGTTCAGTCGCAGACGGGGCTTCAAGTCTGGTTGATGATCTTGATGCTTTCGAGGGACCGGTTTTATGGCTGGCATCAGCGCCATCGAGCAGGCGAACCCAGGCTCGCCATCGCAGAGTGTGGCCGCCTCACCTGTGGAGACAGAACTGGCGCTTGGAGACTTGGCCCACGCAAACACTGGCGGTCGCCTTTGGGTCATCGCCGCTTCGGTTCCGCTCCTGTTCATGATCAGCGGGCTTGTCATTCGGTATGCTGCATTCCATTCAGTCTCGGCAGTACCAGGCTTCGAAGCTTATGCGCGTGGGCTCTGCAGGTGGGACTGCGCGTGGTATGTGGACATTTCCGAACACGGCTACGAGCGTTTTCCTATTCCAGGCCAAAGCAACGTCGGACGCTGGGGCTTCTTTCCATTGTATCCCATGCTCGTGACGACCCTTCGGTTTGCTTTCCCTTTTTCCACGATTCTGATCGCGACGATCACCTCGATGGCATGCAGCTACGCCGCCTGCCTTGTGGCATGGCCACTTCTGGAGAAGAACGTGCGCGCTTACATACTGTATTGCGCTTTTCTGCTTAGCGGCCCGTTCTCCTTCCACTTCACCACGTTCCTTACCGAACCGCTTTTCGTGCTCCTGACGTCGTGCGTCTTTTTGGCACTCAAGCGCTCCAACTACCTGGCGGCTGGCGTTACATGCGCTTTGTTGTCGGCAACGAGGCTGGTCGGGGTCCTTGCTGTGTTTGCAATGGTCATCCAAATGTTCGAGCAGCACCGCCAGCAGGGCGGGTCGGCGGTATCTTTCCCGCGATGGGTGCTTGGTCGTCCGGATATGCTCGTAGCTATCTTCATCTCGCCCGCCGGCTTGTTTGCTTACATGCTCTTTTGTATCTCACTGTCGGGGATGGGTTTGCGTTCTTGCACGTCCAGCGCGCGTTTGGGCGGGTTGCTGGCGATCCGCTCCTTTTTCTATGGGACGGTCTCGCTGCTGTTCCGACAAAAGGCTGGCTGCCCACGGCGCCGCAATGGAGCGCGCTCGCAGCGATGATAGGGCTGACCCTATCGGTCGTTCTGGCGTCCCGGAGGCGATATGGCGCTGCGCTCTTCTGTGCGAGCAGCATCATCCTGCCGTTGATCACCAACCTGGCTTCCATGGTTAGATACGTCATTGGGCTCGCGCCGCTGCTGATGTTGATTGCCGAGCTGCTGTCGGTATCGAAACTGACCTATCTGGTGATTTTGGCTCTTTTCCTGAGCGCATCTTATTTCATGACTTTGGCGTGGATTGGAGGCTATCTTGCCCTGGTCTGACAGCCTGTCACTCTATGGCCGTGCTGGCTCGACTCGCGGCTACGCGCTGGCGTTGGTTCTGGCCGTGTCCGAGATCATCATCCTCGCACTCGCCCTCGATCCAGATGTCAACGCCGATTATCGGGCCTATTACATCGATCGCACGACGACGTGCCTCAATCGCGATGCGGTTGGCAGCTACACTCCTGGCCAGACGGTATCGTTTCGATCCGACGGCGCCAAACAAGCAGCCGGCATGATGGTCTGCGGTTGGTCAGGCCCGGTAGCCGACGGAACGCATTCGCTGGGCGAGACCTCTCGGTTGAGACTGGAAATACCTTCGCTTAGCGACGAGCTTACGGCAACGCTACAAATGTCCGCCGTTATTCGTCCACCACAGACCACCCAAAGGGTAATCATCTCGGTGAACGGAGTTCGCGTACACGAGGTAACACTGTCGAGCAAAGACCCGACGACGATCTCGTTCGCGATCCCGCACACAGCTTTTGCTAGCGCAAAGGTACTCGAAGTGACTTTCGATTATCGCGACGGGATTCCGCCAAGCCCAGCCGCCAGCAAGATCTATAAACGCGCCATTAAATTGGTATCGTTTCGGCTCGACGCCGGCTAGAGAGCACTTCATCGTTTTGTGCAAACGGTGAAGTGCTCTAACTCTTTATTTAACGCAATTCCGGACGGAAACACCGCTTCACAACTTTCTGGAGTTGCCCTATTTCAGCAGCACAACAGTTCCGTGATCATCTCATGTGCCTGCACCTCCCGGATGGAGGACAGCCGTCGCGTGCCTCCTCGCCGCTGGCCGGCAGCCAATCGCGATAGGGTAGAGCGCCGCGGGCTCGAGATCATTAGTCGCCGGGATGGCGGCACTGCGCAGCGTCCGCCGGGGTCACGTTTTCTTTTGCGCGTCGTTCGCCTCGAACGGCTGATCGGTACGGACGCAGGGCTCCCTTCGGAACGGAAGATTAATGAAATTAGGGCTTGTCTGCGGCGACAAACCATTCGGTGATCACCACCCTGCGTAGAGGGCACATCACTGATCGTCACGTCGTCCTGGTCAAAATTATCTGCATGAGATCGTTCCTTGCGTTGGCCGTGATTCAGCAAGCGGCTTTGGAGCAGTTCACGTTACCGTGAAACGGTGTTTTTAGAACGAATCTTTCTGGCGGATTGCGTATCAGCCATCGCCGGTCTGATCGGGAATGTGTTCCGCAAAGACCCATCGGTCGAGCACGACGAAATTGATCCCGGGTACAAGCAAGCAGGTAATCATGATGGGAAAGATGAGGGGCAGGCCCAGCTTCGTCGTCAAAAGCGCCGGCGCGCCATAGGCGATCGCCAAGCCGGTCGCCGCCAGCAAGAGAAAACGCGGAGCCTCTGATCTGTGCGACCCCCGCGACATGAAGGTTACTGACCTGTGCGCGAGATAGGAAAACAACGCCGCGGCTGCGTAAGCTGCAAGGGACGCCCGGACGGGGCTGAAGCCGAACCGTTCCGATTTGACAAAGGCGGTTGCCAAGGCGGCGTACAGGATTGTGGCGGCGATGCCGACCAGGCCGAAGCGGGCCAGAAGCTTTAGGGTGCCGCCGCCGGCAGATCGATGCTCAGACACGCCCGCTACACGCATACTGGGCTCCAAGCGGCAGCAGCGCCAGGGCACGCTCAACCTGTCTGGCGAACCCGCCGGTCGACGGGAGCAGCAGGAAGTGCTCGGATCGAACCTCCCTAAAGCCTGCTTGTCGAAAGAGGGCCGCTGCTCTGACCGCGTTGAGCAGGACCGCGTCTTGGTCGAACGGACACCGGAGCACCGCCAGACGCGTCAGCGGATTATAGGGATTGTGCTCGATGATGCAGGCGACGCCGCCTTGCCGCACGACCCGTCGCATCTCGCGAAAAAAATCGACCCAGGATGCGGGCGAAACATGATGAACAACACAACTGGCAAAAGCCAAGTCGAACACGCAGTCGTCATAAGGCAGGCCCGTCGTGGTGCATGTCCTATAGACGACGCCCGGATTGTCCTCGCTGGCGCGCTGGATCGACCCTTGCGAGACGTCGCAGCCATCCAGGCAATCGAAAGCGCCGTCTAGATAAGGATGGAGCGAACCGACACCGCAGCCCACATCAAGCGCCCGCATCATGGCTCCCGGGCGACGAAGTCCTCGCTCGGAGACTAGGCGCCGCAGCAGGTCGGCCTTTGCAGCCAAAAAGAAATCGTGCTTGAGTCCGGAAAAGCGGATCGACCCATCGATCGTCTCTGCATAACTGCATCTATAGCTGTCGAAGAGTTCGGCCACCGGGAGCGACTCCGTTCTTGGGCTTGCGAAATGATCTCCGGCGCCCACCAGCGAAGGCAGGCATCGGCTCGTCGAAGCCGGTAAGCCGATTGATCACGTAAAGAGGGCGGCGTTTCACCTCGGCGTGGATACTACCGACATAGAGGCCGACCACGCCGGTCATGAAAAGATTGATGCCACACAGAAACGATACGATCACCACGGTCGACGTCCAGCCGGCAATGACGCCGGTTTCAAAAATCCAGGCGAACACGGCGTAAGCGCCAAAGGTCAGGGCAAGTGCGGAAATCGCCGATCCGCCCCAAAGCGCAAAGTGGAGCGGCTTTTCCGAGAAGCTGACAACGGCGTGAACGGCAAGGTGCATCATCTTCCAGAAAGGGTATTTGGTCTGGCCGATGGTCCTCGGAGGGCGTTCGAATGGCACCGCCGCTTGCTTGAAGCCCATCCAGCCGAACATGCCTCTGACGAAGCGATCATGTTCAGGCATGTGTCTGAAGACATCCAGCGCATGGCGGCCGACCAGGCGGAAGTCCCCGACGTTGCGCGGGATGTTGACCGCCGTCATCTTCTCCAGGACACGGTAGAAAAGATCGGCGCTAAGCCGCTTGAACCACGATTCGCCCTCGCGCTTGACACGGCGGGCGTACACGATCTCGAAACCTTCCTTCCACTTTGCCACGAGATCAAGAACGACCTCCGGTGGATCTTGCAGGTCGGCATCCATGACGATGACGGCATCCCCCGCAGCAGCATCCATGCCTGCCGTGATCGCAATCTGGTGTCCGAAATTACGGGAAAGCTCGATAAGCCGGAAGCGAGGTTCGGCGGTGACCACCCGCCGAAGGTATTTGACGCTGCCGTCATGACTACCGTCATCGACAAAAATCGCCTCGGTCTCTCCGTCCAGCCGACTGATTAGTGATCTGATCCGTTCGATCAGTCGGGGCAGCACTTGTTCTTCATTATATATCGGCAGGACCAGCGAGTAGCGCGGCGACGCGTTCACTCCCGTCCCGACGCTTTGGATCACAGAGGCTCGCATGCGGATGAAAATGAAAAGCCCGCACCAAAGTTCCATAAGGCGCAGCTAATTTAGAAATTTCAGACACTGGCGAATCGGTTGGAAAGACAGGCGCGTTGCCGGCGCCTGCCCAAAACTCAATAGTCCATATCTGCAGCCCTGTCGCGACCGCGAACCGCCTTCGGCACCCACAACATCTTTAATCCGCGAGACCGCCGTCGCGATGTTCAACGGCGTGGATGATCGCTTCATAAACGCTACCGATCTCTTCATCGATCTCCTGAATTGGGATGCCTTCGACGGCGGCGGCCCGCAGGGCCTGGTCTGCCATATCGGTCACAAGCCGGCCCGGGTCGTCGGTTGGTCCTTCCGGCATATGTTCGGAAATCCATTTGTATATAAAGTCGGCACCGCGGCTGCTCATGGTGGTTTCTGGATAACGACCTCTGTACCCATCCTAGGTTTGTCTCGGCAGATGTCAGGCCTTTCGAAATAGTCTCGGGCGAGGTGATGTCTCACCCTCTTCAGGTTGCATGTCCACCCTGTGTTCGTTGACGGGGTTCTGCGCTTCCAGCCGGTCTAGAGCAGAGCAGGCGGCAGCGAAGGAAAGTGGCGAGGGTTCGCAGCTTGCCGCGCATTCCCGTTCAGCGGCACCGCGATGGAATAATTGCGGTGCCGCGCACAGCTAGCAGTTCGCGTCACTCTGCGGATCGCACGCCTTGTTTTTTTGCTTCTGTGGCTTGGGCTTGGCCGCCTGCTCGGGCTCGGCTTGCTGCTGCTCGGCGGCGGGCTGCTCCTTGGCCTTCGGCTTCTGAGGCTTGGCCGCCTGTTCCGGCTCGGCCTGCTGCTGCTCGGCCGCGGGCTGCTCCTTGGCCTTAGGCTTCTGAGGCTTGGCCGCCTGTTCCGGCTCGGCCTGCTGCTGCTCGGCCGCGGGTTGCTCCTTGGCCTTCGGCTTCTGAGGCTTGGCCGCTTGCTCCGGCTCGGCCTGCTGCTGCTCGGCGGCGGGCTGCTCACTGACCTTCGGCTCCTCAGGCTTAGTCGTTTCTTCGGGCTTAGCCTGCTCGGTCGTTGAAGCGCCTTCGGTCGGCTTGGATTTCCGGCCAGCCTGAACCTGCTTCACCTCGTCGATGTCTTTGAGCTTGGCGGGTTTGGCCTTGGTGTCGGCTTTCACCTCCCCCTCAAAGACAGCGACCGTATTGTTTTCCAGTTTGCCGGACTGCTCTAGCGCGTCGGTCTTGCTGACCTTGACGGTAGTCACCTTCTGGCTCGTCTCTTTTTCGATCACATCGACATCAATGATTTTGTTGATAACCACGTTGTTCTGGAACGTCACGTCGCCGGCCGGCTCGGCCGCCTCCACGATGCGCACAAACTCCGGCTCATCACGGACAACGACGGTAGAAATGTCGGCAGCAAGGAATTCGCGGGTGGGGACCACAACCCAGTAATAATCAGGCGTCGTGTCGAAAGTCACCTCAATTGAAATCAAATCCGGATCGCGGCGCGGCGGCAGCGGAGCCCAAATCATGTGCTCCCTGTCACGACGCCAACTCACCCATGCTGGCGCCCAACGGGTGCCCGGAACCCAGTACCAGCCGATGTCGTCGGCATAGCCCCACCGGCCGTAATGGTAGGTCGCCCAGCCGAATGGTTCGTCGGATACCCACAGCCAGCCATACTGCTCGGTATAGGCCCAGTGTCCAACGGTATATGGACGCCAATCGTCAGGTACATCAACTGGCACGAAAACGGACGCGCCGTGGTACGAAACCCAATCACCATGGGAAGACAATTCTTCGTAGAATATGCTGATCGAAACCTGGGTGGCAGCCCTCGCGTTGGCCACAAGCGACAACGGGGTAATCGGGTTGGGAATCTCGGCGACGGTGAGCAGAAAGGCGGCCACGCCCCCCAACATCAGTCGCACCCCATTTTGGGCAAGGACGCGTTTCATCCTGTCTTCCTCCGAAACAGATCGCCCTTCATCTTAGAAACTCGCCGGCTGTCGGATTGTTCCACGTTGCGAACGTTGCCCCGCATCACAACGGCTGGGCGTCGCACAATGATACTGGCCATCAATTGAGGCGGTTTGTCATCACCGCCGTCACAAATGCTTGCCGAAGACGCAATGCAACGGGAAGAGAAACCCAGCGTCGCGCTGTACCTCTGGTGCACTGCGCAGGGAGTTCCATCTGGCTAGGTATCCTTGTGCTAGGTCGGATGAACGAATGGCTTGTTTTGAGGAGTGCGCTCGCGAGTGGCTTAGAAGAGGCGCGTTGCAGACTGGCGGCTTTTGGGCCGTTTCCAAACCGTCCGGTTTCGGTAGTACGTTGCGAGAAGCTGCCGTTCTTCAGCCGACCCTTAGCGGACATGGGGAGCTATTTAGAACAAAGATGCAGGATGCCCTTCCCCATCCCGATCCAATGGCAGTCCTTCGGGCCTACCATTGCAGTTTAGTGTACCTTTGCTTCTATAGGCACTAAGCGATTCCAAGAGGGGGTTTCTTGCCTTTCCAGCTGCAGAAGGAACATCGTCAGAGCAAGGCTCCCATAGTGGCGCATGACCAGCGCGATACGCGACCGAAACACACGAACGGGACAGGAATGTTGGACTTGTTTACACCGCGATTCCGGGAAGAAAAGCTCCACAATTACTTTCGTCGCATCTCGGCCGACCCTCACTACGCAAAGGTCCAGCCTATCATTCAAAACTGGGCGACAGGCCTGCTGGATCGAAGGGGAGAGAGCCAGAAATTCATCAACGAATTTCAAACGACATTCAATTCCTCGATGTGGGAACTCTATCTGAACAGAGCGCTGACCGATTTGGGGTGCGGTGTCGACTTTTCAAAGTCAGCGCCGGATTTCTTCGTCCGAGGACCCGGAAACCACGAGTTCAACATAGAGGCTGTCGTCTCTGACCAGCCTCCGACCGAGAAGCAGAAGAAGACCTTCAACGAGCAAGATTTCAAAACCCGTGGTGCACTGAAACTTGCTGGGAAGATCAGGGACAAGCTGGATCTTTACCGCGGAAGCAATGGAAAGAAGCACCCGTATTCCTCGATGAGCCACGTGCGCAGTCGGCCTTTTGTCATTGCAATCGCCCCCTTCGATAGCGACCTCTCACTCACCCAAAACAACGAACTCATCAACATGGTCCTTTTTGGCTTGGCGCCGCCTTTGCTCGAAGGGCCAGACCTAGGAAAGCAAGACAAGATAACCTCTCTCCTGAAGCCTTCGGGTGCGCGAGTTGAGATGGGAATTTTCACGAACGATTCGTTCAAAGAGATCAGCGCCGTTTTCTTTTCTACGGTCGGTACCTTTGGAAAGGCGGTCGTTGAAAGTAAGATTGATAGGCTCATCCGGTCGACCCGTTACAGGGTGATCGACAAGGACAGGCTTGCGCCCGGTTCGGAGCTCTGGCAAGTCGGGACGCACCGGTCTCAGCTCGCCGCGCTGAACTACCTCCTCACGCAACGACGAGAGAGCCAGCATCAGATCGGCGGTTCAGATGTGCTTATTCAGCACTCATCGTTTCATCGTGAAACCCATCTCGATGGGTTTCAGGTCTATTTCAATCCGTTTGCAGAGGTACCGTTTGAGCCAGAATTCCCATGGCCCGCAGAAATCGCTCTCAACTATTACGACGTCGAAAGCGGTGAGCACATCCAAGCGCATCCTGACGGCGCGCTCATTTCAAGGCAGGTTTATGAAATAGCCCCCGAATACATTCGGCTTCTGCTCGGCAATTACGGCTTTCTGCTATGATTGTTAGCCGGATTGGAGAGGCTTCAAGATCGATTCCTAAGTCCGCATCCTGAGTTCTGCGCTCAAAAGCGGACTAACAGCAACCTGAGGTGCCTTTTTTGCGACTGTGTGACGACTGCTTTTAACTCCGGTCATCAACATCTGGTACCATTCTTGAATTAGCAGCAGCAGGTAGGGGCGTCGAACGATCAAGTCTGTCGCCCGAAGCCGAATTGGGTCCCCTTTATGAAACAGGAAGCAACTACTGTGGCAGCGGGAACCGCCGAGAGCATCGAACTTGCGAATCTGATCCGACGAAACGTGGAGTCTATGGCCTTCCCGCCATCGAAAATAGAGGCGGCCACCTATGAGGAGGTGAGCGCGCTGCCGCGCGTAGTTGTTTCTCGGCCGCCCGCGGAAGAGCTTTTGGCGACTGGCTTCGTGCCTTATGACTGTCACCGAAATTGCGGTGAGCAAGCTGCCAATGACCCGGATGGCAAAAGCAGGCAGGTCACTGGATGGTTGCCTCATGGTGAAGACCTGATCCTCCACTCGGTCGCCATTATTGAAAATCAATGGATCTGTCTGACGCCTCAGTTAGTGCCTGCGCCGAACAGGTTTGAGTTCATTCCTGACCCTCATCTTGAGTGGCGCAATGCAGATGGCGGCGCCACCCGGGCAGCATTCCGTCATGGGAATGAGGTACCGAAGGCACTTCGCAGGGACCCAGGCCGTCATATCCGTATGTGGGACGAATTCCGGGCTCTCGTCGCAAGGGGACATTCGGTGATCGACGCCAGAGATCTCATGGCAACGTCCGCTTTTTAGGAAATCGAACGTCGGTTCGGAATGTCCGGCACGCGGCGCATTCCGGTCCGGCAGCTTTGGCAGGGAGCGACAGTCCGTTCGTGCTGCTTAAACCGGCAAACTGCCATTCGAAGCAACCCCATTGGAGGAACAGACAGCCGGGGTGAGCACGACAAGCCTTTCAACCCGTCCGACGCTGGCGACCTGCTCGTTAGTCTTCCGGTCGGTACATCAAGCCGTTCAATGCAAAGCCGCTTAGGCAGCAGCCGGCAGTGCTGCCCCTTGATCCCGGCGCATTGTTGGTCGGGGCAAAAGTAGTCGCAAATCGTCGGTTGCGCTACTGAACTCGAGTCAGATCGGCAGACCACTCACGGATACTGTTCTCGAAAGAGATTTCGATCACGTCCGCTTCCCTGTCCAACTTGGGGCTCTTGGTGTATTCGTATTAGATAAAGCTCGTCGGGGGGACGTCATCATGCGCAAGCTTTTTTGGATCAATATTGGCTTGTCAGTCGCTTTTCTTAGTTCAGTCTGCCACGCTACATCGGCAATTCTTCCCTTTGAACCTAGGGCGGGGCTTTCCTTTGAGGCTCGGGCAGTGGCCGGGCTTGACGGACCCACTCGCGAGCTCATCGCAACGATGCCCGAGGCAATCAGAATTCAAATTCTGGAATTGATCAAACAAGCGAAGCCGCTGATCGACGACAGCATCGCCAAGGCTACGGAAGGCGTTGAGACCGCCCTGCGGAACACCATAGATGAAGCGCGGTGTCAAGCCGAGGGTCTGCGCGAAACCACCAAAGACTCGGTCGACTCGTTCCTCTCATCCTTGAACCCCTTTGGCTCGACAGATCAGCCCAAGACCTTCGAGAAATTGGAGGAGGAGTGGAACACGATGCGGGCCGGTATCACGTACGACAGGAAGGCTAGGCAGATCGCCATCGCCACAGCCGACTATTTGCATGATCTAAGCCTGGTGCAATGCAAGACCAAGATCGGTTTCCAGCCGGCAATTGAGGGGTTGACGACCCAGATGTCCAACCGTGGCGGCACATCAGGGCTGCTTTGGGTTTCACTCGCCAACCTCTGCGGAACTGCCGACAACTGTCTTGTCTTGCGCCACGAGCAAGTCGGTAAGATCATCGAGACGAGCGACAAACGCGATGTGGACGAGGCGAATGCAGCAGCGCTCTACGCCACCATTGCGAAACCCGAACTCCTGCGATGGTACTACCGCTATCAATTCTCAATCGACGATTACGAGCCCGACCTGCTGAAGCTTCAAAATATTGAGCGGGCCTTGGCTCTGGCGACCTTTCGCCGAAATGAACGGGCTCGAAGCCAATTGGATAAAATCGTCGGCCTGGTGAATGCGGCGCAAAAGAAGGTCAAAGATGCCAAAAACGCCCGCCTACACCTGAATTTGGGAAATGTCGTTAGAGTCCTTGAGATGCAAAAAACCACGAAGGCCTCCGTCCTTAAGACGGCAAAGCTAGTTCGCACAGCTTGTGATACCGCGATCAAGGAGTCCGAGGTAGTTCAAGCTGAGGTAGAGGCGCAAAGAGTGCGAATGGCCAAAATTGAAAACAGGCCAAAGCGCTGAATTGAGCCGAAAAGAAACCGAAACGGAGTAGCATCCCGGGCCGGGCCCTTCGCTTCACCTGGGGCTGATGGCACTGCTCATCTTCGGCATGCAACTCGTTCAGTTCATCCTAGGATGAGCGCCCCGTTTACTGTGGCTGGGAATCCGTCGGTGCCGATGCGAGCGTGCATCTGCGGCTGTTTCTACGGGCGGCCTTTGGCTGTATGTTCGCCCTCTGGCGCAACCACGACATCCGGAAATGGGGCGCATTGCTGACCGGCAGATTTTGGGCCGAAAGCGGTCATTCTGCTCTCAGGGTCATCGGCAGGCAAACCAGACATACCGCCTGCCGATCAAAATGGGCCCAGGCGGCCCGGGAAGAGCCATTGAGCGATGAACAGTATTTGGCGATAACAGAGGGCGCGGATTAGCAAGTACCGAAAGATGGGCTGCCGACACCACGGCGGCCGCGCCAAGGGAAACTCCAGACAAATAGGATGTCTGGCTAGATCGACTCCACTGTCACTCTCGCATTTAGTTATGCGGCGTGCTTGTGGCAACTCACATCGCGAGCCTTGTTGTTGGTCTATTCAGATCAAAGTCGCTCGGCAGAACGCGTCCCTAGTCGACGATTCCGAAGGAGCGATACTGCCGGCCTCCGAGAGATTTGGGCGCGGGCGGTCCGGTCCGGGCTTGCCAATGCCAGTCCTTCGCGTCATTCTTGCCATCTAAAGCGCCGCTCATCCTGCAGATGTTGCGCGAAATAGATTGAGGGTTTGCTGAACGTAAGTTGGAGAACGCCCTAATGAGGTTCTCGTACCTACTCGCGACGTTCGTGGTTGTGTTGCTCTGTTTGCCCGCGCAAGCGCAGATGCAATGTGCGGCGCCGTCCCAACACGTCGTCGTAACCAACGAGGCTAGCGGAATCGTTAACCAGGAACAGCCGATAAAACAGACAGTCACCGACCTGATACAGCGATATCCGCAGGCTGACAGGCTGCTATTGCAACGAGATTTGATATCAGCAGTCTGCGAATTAATAAAGGCGTCACCAAATACAGAATTTGCCGAGAAGGCGAAGCTACTTATCGATCTGACCAAAGAAATACAAAGTGCATTTGGTTCGGCGTCCACCTCGATCGATGTCATCGGTGACTACTTTGCAATTTCCACCCGGCTCCCAACAGGCAATATCGGCTACGCGTTACTCATGGGAACTGAATACCATGTTTATGCTAAGTGCAAAGTAGATGAACCGCATCATGAGCTTGAGTATGGTAATCCTGTTATTTTTGATGGACTTTTTTATACCTATGATAAAAGTGAAATTCGTCGCACACGACCTGACGTAGAACGCTCAGTGAAAGGGAACCTTTTATTTAGCATACCAAAGGGTTTTCTATTTGAACCGGGAGACTCGGCCAGAGAAGGGTTAGATTACTTTCGAGACATCCCCAACGCGAACTGCTTTGTAGGTGACGTCAATATTCATGTCGCTATTTGGGATAAGACCACGGGCACCTACATCCTAAACAGGAAGATTTTCTCTGTGACGTCTCATTGGCGCTGCGCCATCGTAATGGAGAATGAAGCTACTACAGACTACGAGAATGTCGTTAACGAGTATAAAGCCTACATTCGCACTCTCGCAGATAAAACCTCAAGATCGTACCTAACAGCTCCAAAGTCGGACGCTTTTTGGGCAGTTGACGAAGCGAAAAAAGAGAACGCCGCAGATGCTTCGAACTCCCTCGCTGTCGTATTTTCGGGCAATTTAACATGGACAAAATGCATGACTGTTTCTCTAAGTGATGCGTTAAACACTATCAAATAGAAATTTTCTACTTTTCTTCGTTTCCACTGGCGATATTTCCTCTTACATCCGACACCGCTTTGTCGCTTGGAAGTAGCGCATCTTTTACGAATGAAGCAAATTGACCAAAGAAGAATCCTATTATTACTCCACCGAAATTGCCAAGAATTTGCGGTATTTGCTTACCTTGAAACGACAACGCGATTATGGATATTATTACTGCCAGCGCTATAGTCCCCGAGAGAACCCAGCCGCTTAGTATAACTATTCTAAGAAGATTTCGATTGTCCATCATCGTCCCCGAGAAGAGGCAGACAGGCACATTAGCGCGATGAGCGGCCATTGGAAAGGAGAGCCGTGACAAGCACCCGTATCTCCGGCACTAATAGTTTCCGTCCTAGCGGATGGCCGAAGTCTACACGCTTTCTCGTCGGGTGTCAGCTACCTTAGCGATAATCACAAGAACTCGGAGCAGTTCTCAACTTGCACCAAGCGGAAGCCGTCACAAAGACGACTCGGGCGCTGCCGCGATCTACTGAACGTCCGCTTTGCGGTGACGAACCTAGCTGGTTGGGCGACTGCAATCAGGCGCGAAGCTGCCGTTTGTTGGGGCACGGCCCACTCTAGTCCGCTCTGACGTGCCAAGCAGCTCGTTTCACTCCACCGAATTTTCTGCTTGAATACCTCTGAAACCTGGCCGTGGAGCGCCTCCCATTTTGGAAGATCCCTTCGCCCCCCTACGGCAACGTTTCCTGGCCCGGTGCGCCGCTCAACTAGCGGAGTTGAAGGCGGCGCGTCACACAGTCCTTTTGAAGGGCTCCAACGACCCGCTGATTGGGACGGCGCACTCGCTCGCTGGAGCCGCGGGAACCTTCGGGTTTGCGGAGGTCAGCCTGCAGGCATCGGCACTGGAAACATCGCTGATCGAGCAGGCGGATGACGGAGCCGTGCATGCCGCGATCGATGCGCTTATAACTGAAATCGAGCGGACGCTGCGGTGATTCAACTGGCTGGACTCACTTCTTGGGGCCAGTCAGGCCGGTCCTGGTCATCTCGCCCCAGCTTTGGTCGGCGCGCAGATATTGCCACCATCCCTTCACGCGCCAGAGATTGTTGAGCTGGCGGTAACCGAAATTCTCGATCACAGCCACGGCCGTGAGCAAGGCGAGATCCCGCGCGCGCGGAAAACGTTGAAGCTCGGCCTCTTCGAGGACCAGCGAACACACGCTCACGCAAACCCCGTAGGTGAAAACCAGCGACGTGAATGCCAAGAGATATTCGGTCGAAAGGATGCCGAGCAGCCAGAAGGTCGGGATCAGCACATAGCCCAGCACCTCCGATATCGGCCCTAGCACATCGACAATCAGTATGTGGCCAAACCCGAGGAAGCCAACGCGCCCATAGCGGGGGTTGAAGAGCATGGAGCGGTAACGGAAGAAGCATTCGAGCGCACCGCGCTGCCAGCGCGTACGCTGCCTTGCCAGAACGCGAAGTGACTCCGGCGCTTCGGTCCAGCACACCGGCTCAGGAATGAACTGGATGCTGTATCTTCGCTTGGTGTCCATCATGTGGCGATGCAGCTTGATCACGAGGTCCAAATCTTCACCCATCGACCCACTGGTGAAGCCGCCAACTGCCACAACTTCCGTGCGGCGAAACAGACCAAAGGCGCCGGACACCAGCATCAGCGAGTTGATGCGGCTCCATGCAAGCCGCGCCATGAGAAAGGCCCGCAAATATTCGACCACCTGCAGCAGCGGCAATAGCCGGCGCGGCAGCCGGACCTCGCGCACCCTGCCACCTTCGATCCTGGAGCCGTTGGCAATCCGAATCGTGCCGCCCACGGCAATGGTGCGCTCTGGATCGTCGATGAAGGGCTGCGCGGCACGCATCAGCGCATCGGGCTCGAGGATGGAATCGCCGTCGATCACGCAAAACAGCGGCGCGCGGCAGACATTGATACCGGCATTCTGGGCATCTGCCTTGCCGCCATTTTCCTTGTCGACCACGAACAGCCGTTCGGTAATCAACGAGGAATAGAGCCCGCGAATCGGCTTGTGCGCCAGGGCGTCCTCATAAGGCCGGTGGAATTTCACCAGCTTGAAGCCTTCGATAAGGCGCTGCAGAGTCTGATCCTTCGAGCCGTCATTGATGACGAGCACCTCGAAATTCGGATATTCGAGCGCCAGCATCGAGTGCACGCTCTCGACTACGTTAACTTCCTCATTGTAGGCGGGCACCAGCAGCGCGATCGGCGGCGCGACGTCGCCATAACGGTGCCACAGCAGCGCCGATCGCGCGACTGGCGGGCGCTTGGACAGCGCGTAGGCGGCAATGATGAGTTGCAGGAGGTATACCGCCGTCTGCGCCAGCCCTGCCCCAATGATGAACCAAGACAGGATGGAGGCACCCAGGATGATCTCTTGGCTCCAGTCGAACATCACGCGGCCGGCCCCTCGGCAAGGATCAGTGAGGCCGTGCGCTGGCGGCGCGAGACCTCGCTGGCGGCGATCTCGCGCAGCACCTGTTCTCCCTGCTGGCCGAGCGAGCGCAATGCGTTAGCGGCGGCATAACGCACGGTCCATGCCTCGTCGTCCATCAGCTGAGCGAGCGGCGCGGCGAGTTCAAACAGGCCGAGGCGGCCCGCTGCATCGGCAGCGTCGGCACGCACATCCCAGCCGCCATTTTCCATCGCCTTGGCCAGGATGGCCGGCGCATTGGCATGTCCCGTCAGGCCGAGTGCCCGCAATGCGGCTGCGGCGACCTCCGGTGACGGATCGCCAGCCGCGCGAGCAAAGAACTCACCAAACCGGAAGCCGCCGTTGCGAGCAAGCGCATCGATTGCCGCCGCCCTGATAAAAGGCACCGCGTCCTCACGGCTGCCGTAATCCTCAAGCTCGTCGAACCGCTTTGACGGAAAGCGCCTGAAAAGCTCGATCACGCGCCGTGAGCGCTGCCCCGCCACGCCGATCTTGCGTAGCGTTATGACCAGCGGCGGCAGGGCGCCGATATCGCACAGCGCAATCGCGACGGCGATCCTGACCTCGCGCGACCGGTCGCGATCGAGCGCCGAAAGCAGGTTTGCCACCGCGTCCTCCGAACGCAGCGCGGCCAGCATCTCGGCCGCGTGGATGCGTTCGGCGCCGTTGCCTTTTTCAAGCTGGGTGCCCACAAGGGTCGGCAGGCCACATTCGTTGAAGGCTGAAAGCAGCTCGTCGTGCTCCTCGCCGCGCAGCAGCGAGATAAACTCGAAGCCGGCATCGATCGCCACCCTTGCCGGCACCGCAAGCAGCGCTGTCTTCAATGCCTCGCGATCGCGATTTTCGGTGAAGGCGATCAGCGCCGTTAGAAGAAGGCGCCGCTGATCGGCGCCCTCCGTCCCCCGGCGCTCGTGCAGCACCCGGCGCCCGATCAGCAGAAGCATGATCACCAGGGAAAGGGCACTGAGCAGGATGGACAGGTACCAGACGTACAACATGATCAGAACCGCGCAGTCAGGCCGAGCCCGAATGTGGTTAGGTCGAATGTCGGGCGCTGCTCATGGGCGAGGCTACTGCGCAGCGTCAGCGGGTCGGAAACGTCCCAGGAGATGCCCCCAAAGACGGTACGCGTAGGCACCAGCGTGCCGTCGGAGATCTCGGGGGCATCCCCAAAACCACCAAAAACATTGACGCTAGGGGTAACTGCAAGATCGACTCGCAGGACATAACCATCGGCGCGCGTGCCAATGTCGTCGGCTGCGTGGACCCAACGTGCCGAAAGCCCGAGCCGGCCATCCAGGACATAGGCCTGCACCCAGGGCGAGATGGTGGTGATCTCGGTGTTGGCAAAATGGTCATAACGGGTATCGACGTTAAGCGAGAACGGGCCAAACGCTTTGGCGGGCGCGAGGATCTGCCATGAAGCGCCGGCTCCGATCGAGTAGCGCGCGAGGAAATCGGCATCCGGCGTCGCAGCCACCAGCGCATGCGCTGAAACAGTGGGCGAGAAAGCCTGGTCGATGCGGCCCTCGATCTGGAAGTCGGTGTGGCCGAAGCGGGTCGCCACCCGGGTGCGGCCCGAAATTGTCGTTTGCGCGCTGAGCCGATATGCTAGGCCAGCCGAACTGTCGGTCCAGCCACCAAGCCCCTCGGTGAGATCGCTCACTTCGCTGCCCAGATCGAGCCGCCATTTGCGTGGCGGCGGCGCGGCGAGCCTCTGCTCGACATCGCGCGAGCCGGGTTCGAGGGCAAGCGCCTGGCGGTAGGCGGCTCGCGCGCCAGCATCGTCGCCACGCGCTCGGCGCAGATCGCCGATCCCCACAAGCGCCTCAGCGTTGCGCGGATCGACCGCCAACACCCGCAGAAACGATTGCTCGGCCCGCGTGTCATCCTGCTCCAGCATGGAAATCCGCGCATCGAGAGCGATCAGTTCGGTATTGTCACGTTCAGCGCCAAGCACATCACCGATCATTGTGCGGGCTCGCGGCACGTCGTTCTGCCAGATCGCCAGACGGACCTTGCCTAAACGGGCGTCGAGAAGTCCGGGCCTGATGGCCAGCGCCCGGTCGAAAAAATTCCCGGCTTCGTCAAATTTCTGTTGGGATCCAGCCACGAGACCCATGGCGACCAGGATGTCGGTGTTTTTCGGCGCCAGCCGCAGCGCTCGGCGGTAGGCGTTCTGCGCCTCGGGCAATTGTCCCGCCGCCCGCAATCTCTGGCCCTTCTCCATCAGGCCGGCGACGGGATCCGGCCGCGGCGGACGCAGCCTCTTTCTCACGGTCGCAGGCTTCGCTTTGCTGCTGCCGGCTTGCTGGGCCTTGTGGATGCTGGCGACAAGCGTACTCGCATCGGCATTGTCGGGCTGGGCACGCGAGACTTTTTCGGCCAGCGGCAGGGCAGTGTCCAGATTGCCCGACCGGAACTCGACCTGAGCCATGCCGAAGCTGGCATCCAGATATTCCGGCGCAATCGCAAGCGCCTTGGAAAACGCTTCACGCGCCGCCGGCAGATTGTTGCGGCCAAGTTCGGTGAAGCCAAGTTGCACCACGGCGTCGGCATTGTCCGGCTTGAGCGCCAGCGCACGCCTAAGCAGCTGCGCCGCCTCGTCGAAATGCTGGGCCTGCCTGGCCTTCACGCCGGAGGCGTACAGTTCCTCGACCGTCTGGGCCAGCGTCGCGGCGGGCACTGCCGCAACCGCCAGGAAGACGCATGCTGCAACCGTGGCGCACCGGCCGCGCCTCATCAGCGCTTCCCGCTCTTCCGCGCCAAGAGACGCGCAAGCCGGGCCAGGAGTTCCTCGGGAATGAAGGGTTTCACAAGGTAGTCGTCGGCCCCCTTCTCAAGAGCGGAGACGATGTCTTTTTCGCCCTTGCGGGCGGTCAGCATGACCACCGGGATTTCCGACAAAGCCGGTTCGCTCTTTATGCGGGCAAGAACCTCTAGGCCGTCGGCCTTGGGCATCATCGCGTCGAGCACGATGATATCGGGCGCCTCATGCTCCGCCTTCAAGAGCGCTTCCGCCCCGTCTACTGCTTTGATGACCTCGTATCCCTTTGCCATGAGCCTGAATTCCATCAGTTCGATCAAAAGGGGATCGTCATCGCAAATCAGAACTCTTGCCTTCGCTCCGTTCAACAGCCTTGCTCCGGTTCCGTCGCCCCCCGGAGTGATCAATCCATGAACCACATCCGCCAACGCGGCTCATGCAGAGAAACATTGTTCTCAACTCTCATCGACATCCGCCGATCCTAGGCAATTATAGACCACCTGATTCGCTACGCCTGCATCTCGGCACAATCAGTAGATGAATAAGGAGACATGGTATAGGAGCCGTGAACGACGTCGCTCAGTCTGCAGCCAGACTGCGCTCGGTGCTCAAGCCAAACGTCGACTCAGGCGCGCCGTCGAAGCAATCTTTTGACTTCACCGGCAAGCGCAAGCGGGTCGAACGGCTTCGCGATGACCCCTACCGCCCCCATCGCCAGATAGCGTTCGACCTCATGGGTCTGGGTGCGCGCGGTGATGAACACCACGGGTATCGAAGCCGTCGCCCCAGACCCGGCCAGGCGCCGCAGCGTCTCTGGTCCGTCCATGTCCGGCATCATTACGTCGAGCAGAATAAGGTCGGGTCGCCATTCGGCGGCATCGGCGAGCGCCTGCAAGCCGGACGGGCAGGACAGCACCTCGAACTCCGGCTCGAGTTCCAGCGACATCTGGGCGATTTCGCGGATATCGTCCTCGTCATCCACATAGAGAATCCTTGCGGGCATGAGCGTCACTCCTTGGCGTGCGCGGCAGGTTGGGTGCGGGACGAAACCAACATGCTCCTGACCAGCTTTGCCACATCGATTTCCGACGCCCTGGTCTTGGTCAGGATGGCCTGCACGCGATCACCTAGTTTCTGGTCTAGCTCCGCCGCCGAAAACACGATGACCCCAGTCTCGAGCGGCAGATCGGCCAGCAGGTCCAACCCCGATCCGTCGGGGAGTGCAATATCCAGGATCACCAGATCGAAGCGATGCCGGCCGATCGCCTCCCGGGCGTCCTTGAGGGTCTTCGCAGAAGTGATCGAGACCCCCGAACCCAACCCCTCCGACATCACCGCAAGCACGCCCTCGTCGTCCTCGAGATGCAGAATCTTCGGCCTCTGCTCGGTCCTGCCAGCAAGGATCTTGGCAAGGGCGGCGTGAAGCCGCTTTGAATCCACCGGCTTCTCCAGCCAGTCGACAATACCGACGGCGCTGCCGTTCAGCGACCCCCTGGCCTCATCGGCAACGGCGGAGATGACGATGACCGCAATGTCGGAATTGACCGGCGATGCCCTAATGTCGTGGAAGAGCTTGATACCGGATTCCCCCGCCAGCTTGATGTCGAGGGTCAAGGCCACGTATTCGCGGGACCTCAGAAGCGCCGTTGCCGTGGCGATATCGGGTGCGATGTCGCTGGAAAAGCCCTCCGCATCCAAGAGTGCCGCAATCACGGCGGCGACGTCGGATTCGTCTTCACAGATCAGAACCCGTAGGCGGCCATCGGGCTTCCGCGTCAGGTGCGGTGGCGGATACGGCCTTGGGTGGTGCCTGCGTGCTTCTGCAAGGTCGAGGTGGAACGAGGTTCCCTTGCCTTCCTCGGTTTCGAAGGAAATGGCTCCGCCAAGTTTTTCGGTAATGGCCTTGACGATGCTCAACCCCAGGCCGGTGCCGCCTATCTTACGCGTGCTGGAAGCGTCCGCCTGCTCGAATTTTCCGAATATACGGCCGCGGAAAGCCTCCGGGATGCCAGTGCCCTGGTCCATGACGGAAATACGCAGCATGTCGCCGTCACGACGCTGGAATTTCACCGTGACGGTGCCATCAGCATGCGAGAACTTGATCGCGTTCGACAGAAGGTTCGCCATCACCTGATGCAGGCGATCCGGATCGATGTTGGCCTCAGCGCGCGGGGCATCGTCGATCAGAACGATCTTGATCCGGCTGTCAGCCATGTAGTTGGAGCTGGCGGCAATGGCCTGCTCTAGCACCTGACGGACAGGCATCTGCTTGATCTTGAAGGTGATCACGCCCGATTCGATCTTCTCGATATCCAGAATGTCGTTGATGAGGAGAACCAGCCTTTCGCTATTGGTGTGGGCGATGTTGACGAGATTGGCGGCCTTCGGCGGCAGTTCGCCGGCAACACCGGCCGCGATCAGGCCAAGCGAGCCGCGGATGGAGGTCAACGGGGTGCGCAATTCGTGGCTGACCGTGGAAATGAAATCGTTCTTGAGCTGGGCGGTGCGCTTCTGCTCGGTGATGTCGCGATTGTAGGTGATGACGCCAACGATGTTGCCCGACTCGTCGCGGAAGGGGGCCTTGAGCGTGTAAAGCCAACCTTGCCGGCCGTCCGGGAAAAGCGCCGGCTGGTCGATCCGCAACGTCTGCCCGGCCTCCAGTGCGCCCATCTCATCTTGCCGGAAGCGCTCGGCTACATCCCTGGGGTAGAAATCGAAATCCGTCTTGCCGATCAGATCGTCGACCGAAGCGGCGCGAACCATTTCGGCGGTGGCGGGGTTGGCGGCGATGAAACGGCCGTCGACATCCTTTATGTTCAGGCAATCCGGCAGTTCTCGAACCATGGCCCGGTAGGTCATGTTGGACATCAAGAGCTCCCGCCGGCGCTGCTGCCGGTCGAGCAGGACGCCGATGATGATTGTGCTTAGGAAGCGGAATACGAGGGACGGGAACGTGCTCTGCTGCACAAGACCGGTAAGGGCTTGCGCTGGGATGACCAGGAGCGTGATAAGCCCGGCGAGAGCGACCGTTACGCTAAGACCGAATATGTCGTACATGGTGCGCGATCGGGCCGCGACGAAGTGGTG
This sequence comes from Mesorhizobium sp. C089B, assembly GCF_030323125.1. Lineage (NCBI taxonomy): Bacteria > Pseudomonadati > Pseudomonadota > Alphaproteobacteria > Hyphomicrobiales > Phyllobacteriaceae > Mesorhizobium > Mesorhizobium sp. C089B. The sequence goes on along the minus strand of NZ_CP100469.1, from coordinate 5,530,457 downwards.
CCACGCGATGCCGACAATTGCGGTAATGAGGATACCCATGACACCAGCACCTGCACCCTGCCCGCCCAGATGGGCGCGATAGGCAATGGAGCCGGCCGTGGCGATGAGCATTGCCGGCCATCCGCCGAAGAACGCGGCCGCAGCAATGAAGGCGGCGCGCAGATCGACGACGAAGCCGGAGACGGACAGGGCCGTCGCCATGGAGATGACCGCGCCAACGCACATGACCAAGCCGAGAAGCAGCGACTGCATCCGCCGCGAGAAGCGCCCGGTGAAATCCGCCACAAGGTCCCAGGCGACCACGAGAATGGAGACCAAGGCAAGGTTGGCGAGGAGTGAATGCCAGATGTCGGTCATCACTTCGGCTCCTTTTCCCGACAAATACCGGCAAAACCTATCCGAGATCTAAAGAAAATACAGACGGTCGGTGGCACGGTGGTAGCGCCTTGATTGCTCGCGCTTCTCAAGCAGTCAGTCAGAAGGCGTTAAGGGCGATGACCTGCGCAGACGCCCCTGCTGCATTGTTCTGCTCTAACTGCTCCCGGACAGAGGCGAAGTTTCCATTGCTAGATCACCAGCAAGCGCGCTTACCTGCAGCGGAACCTGATGGCCACTACGACCGTTGTTCGAAAGGACAACGAAAGGAGATCGCCATCATGGACTGGAACCGCGTCGAAGGAAATTGGAAGCAATTCAAAGGCAAGGTCAAGGAGCAGTGGGGCAAGCTCACTGATGATGATCTCGACCGCATAGCCGGCAACCGCGATCAGCTCGAAGGTACGATCCAGGAGCGCTACGGCATTGAGAAGGATCGCGTGCGGCGAGACGTCGACGACTGGTATGGTCGACAAGACTCGTAGGCAGGACAGTTGAACCTAGTCAAATAAGGGCGCGGTCACAAACCGCGCCCTTTTCGTGTTTTTGGCATCCGTGTGCCGTTCGGCTCGGCCTTGAACAAGCGATTTATGGGAACGTGTCGGCTTCCAGCCGCGTTGATTTCTACAATGGAGATCGTAGCAATGTCCATCCACAAAGAAGACTATCGAACGAACAAGGCTGACTACCTGATAGCGAAAAGGCCAGATCTGGTTGAGAAGACCAAGCCGAAAAAGAAGACATTGCGGCGTGCAGATCAGCGTTCCGCAAAGTTATTGGAAAACCCCGCCGCGTTATCCGAGAAGCCGGCCTCACGCCGTTAGAGAAATCGCAGAAGGTCAGGAGGAACATTTTAGCGATACTGAATGTTCGACTGTCTATGGACAGCCGAACCGTACCCTCCGCAGATCAATCCAGAGCAGCACGAGCCCTACTGAACTGGTCGCGTGTGCGACTTGCCGCAAAGGCCAATCTTAGCGAAATGGTGATCAGCGATCTTGAGAACGAATTCAGGAAACCGCGTCCCCACAACCTCGCCGCCATCCGCAAAGCGTTTGAGGATGCCGGAATCGTCTTCACCGTCGAAGGCACTCCATCGCTAGCCCGCTCAGAAGGCGATAGCGGCCTCGCCGCCGATAATAGACAGTGGCGCCGCCGGGAGAAAAAAGGATAAGGGGAAAAGCCTGTGTACCCTCCTCTGCAACCCGATCTCTAAAGCGGCCGCTGACAAGGGCGGTTGTTCACTGACTTTGTTCCGACTTCAGTCAGGCGAACCCTCCGGGGAACCTCCCTTGAGATAGCCTCTGCTTCAGGTCGTTGGCATTCAGGATGGCGGCCAGCTCTTCGGCATACTCCATGTCGGGAAGGTCGACAGATGGGTGGCCCGCTACAATAGCCGGCAGCCCGGTGAACACGTCGAACACCGCCACGTCCCATCCGGTTCCCGCCTTACGCCGTACCGCAGAGTTGCCATGAGGGGATAATGGAAGTCGGGAATATGTTGTACAAAAATGCGAGCGGGCGATCGGACAACGGGCACGCCTTTCCGGAACTTTTGCCGCTGCGACGGGTTAGGCCGGGCATAACCAGAATAGCCGACCTCGGACCGCCCATGCCCGGCAAGCCACATGACCCTGACTGGGAATTCTATGCGCGCCCCATCTGCGGCCAGCGGGTCGACCGGCGTGACTTCCGCCAGGTCATGGGGCACGAGCAACCGGACCATGAGCCGCTCGAACTGGATCAGTGAGGCAGGAAAAACTGGGCAGCCTTCATTTTTCAGTATCGAACCAGCGTTTGCGCGCCACCGCTTCTAGGCGCATGGTGCATGGATGAGCTCTATCGATCGGAAGCTGTCGGAATTGAATCACATTCAGGAGGCCTTGACTGAAGAGGCCATAATCCTGCGCTATCTCTCCGAGATTTCGCGCCAAGACGCGAGAGAGATATGCGAAGAGCTCCGCCAAATGGTAGGTGTGGCTCGCAGCAGCAACAAATTCGCGTCCATCATCACCGGCTCGTGCAAAGGCTAGGCGACGGCGGCCCGCGCCACCCCAGGAAGGAAAGCACGGGCCCGACTGTTGCTGTCTTCCATCTTCCGGAGGGCGAAGACGATGGGCAAAAACTTGGCACCACTCCACGCATGACTTGATACTCTTGGGATTATCATTGGATAATCAGGTCCAACAGAGGCGGCTGATCCGACGGGGGCGAGTTCCCCCCAACGAGCGCCATGTGGGATCGGATGGCGCCACGATTTATAGCGAAACCACTGTCCTGGCCGACCGAACCGGCGGCTGGCTGGTCCGGGCCGGAATGAACCGGGGCAATGCCCGGCTCAACGGCTACGCTCTCGATCATTTGCAACTGGTAACGGCAGATCGTGCCGTGGAGGTCGGTTTCGGCGGCGCAGTTTTACTGCCGCAACTTAACCGTGAGGCAGCATTCGTTTGCGGTGTTGATCGCTCGCAGATGTCGTGAACGCTGCCTCCCACCGGTTCGCCGATGCAGTGCGCGCCGGACGAGCCGAGTTCCGAACCGGGCTAGTCGAGGACTTGCCCTTGCCGGATAGCACATTCGACAAGGCTCTCAGCGTCCACACAGTGTACTTCTGGCAAAGCCTTAGAGCTGGATCCGCAGAGCTCCATCGCGTCCTCAAACCAGGCGGTCGCGTCGTGCTGGGCTTCCTCCCGAAGGCACATATGGACCGGATGAACATGCCGGCCGATGTTTTTACACCTCGCGAGCCGGATGAGGTCATTGCTGCCTTGCGAGAGGCAGGGTTCAGCGACCCTGAAGTGCGGAGACCGAGCACGGAAACCGCCTGGCTCGTTGTGACAGGCATACGAAGATAGGTTTCGGCGCCTGGAAGCGGAGAAGCCCGCTGCCGAAGCCAACTGGCTTTGTTGCAGGGCCGTGGTTTGCCTAGGCTCCTCTGGGTTCAACACTGGGTGCCAATTGCGCCGTCACTGCGCTGAGACGCCCACGTTTGGTCAGTACTGGCTTGCTGTATTCTTTCTTCACTGCAGTCCCTCTCTAGCGAATTTCGGCAAAGCGCCTTGGGGCCTAAAGGTTCTCACTCATCGGTGCAGGTTGATGGCGTGCACACAGCCGTTACGGCCGAGAGCTTCTCACGCTTCTTTAATTCAGGCTTCTGATAAGTCTTCTTCATGCAGGATCCCAGGTTTGTCCCTCAACGCGAAAATGCGGTGCGCCGGCCACGATTGTCAACCAGAAACACTGAAGTAGCGGCCGAGCGACGCCAGGGGGCCGGCACGCGCGGTCAGGGCGGCGTGCGCAGCGTGGATGCTGCAATTGCCTGGCCGGTTCCCATTGCCTGCTAACGAGCGCACACTGCTGCGTCGCCTCGAAAAATCAAAAACAAACAGGCACGAGGCGCTTGGGAGCGATCATCAGGCTTTCGCCCGACCAGGGAGAAGGCCCATGCCCACACCGGCACAGAGCCGGCTCATGTATTTTATGGGCCAATTCGTTCACAACGAGAGCATCGTTTCCAAGCAGGATATTATCGTTGGCTTACTGGATCACGAAGGCAGTCCGACGGCCGACGCCGACGAATTGCTGGCGAACTTGCATCAATCACTGCAACAGCCCGGCAGAGCTTGCACGAGGCGCAAGAGATATAGAGATATATCGAGTCAGAAATGCGGAGTAGCGAAAAAACCGCTTCATTGTCAGGTTTGAGCAGCCAAATCGCACCGGTTGCGAAAGAGCTTGTGCCTGCGGCAAATCCAAAAAAGTCTGTGTTCGCGGATCACATCATCAGCCTGGAGCAACATGAGGAACGGCTGGCGGCGCTTTTCGCTGCGCCGCGTCCACCCTATAAAGCGGTGGTATGGGCCAAGGTCTCAGGACCCGCAAATAGCCACCTGTTCTTCGCACGATGTCGGCTTTCAGAAACCGCCTAAAGCGATCCCGATATTGGGCGCAATGGCCATCCGTTCTGATTAAGTCGTCTTGGCCAGCCGTGGTCTTCACTCGACCCCGCATGATGAGGTATGACCAAGAAGGATGTAGACTAAACCGGAAGAGACAAGGTGCAGGTGCAAGGCATTGAGAGAAATAGCAGGAACCGAACCAATCCACAGGAATATTTTGTTGGTATTTATGTTGGTAGCAGATGCGGCTAACATTCCCCTAAGTATCTGAAAGCAAAACGGGATTTTCTTCACTTGAATTCCGCCTCTGGGCACCATCACCCTAGGGTCCATTCCGGACACATAGCTGAGCAATGCCTCCGCGCTGCACATCGCGGTGTCAGCGCCGCCAGTGAGTTGAACTCCGCCTGCAGCCATCCGAAACGCCGCGCCGATTAGCGCCGGTTATTTCAGTCCGAACTCGACCGGCGTCGGCTGACCGCCGGCCGGCCCATCGAACAGCAGAAGCGCGCGCAGCCTGCCATCGGCCTCGCCGAGCGGCAGCAGCGCTTCCGGCTTGATCTCGGCGCCATAGCCTTCGAGATCGAGAAGCTTATCGGCCTGATCGCCATCGGAGAACACTGAGTAGTCGCCGAGCTTGATGGGCTGGCCTTCGGGCGGGTCGTTGACGGGACCGGCGAGCACGAGCAGCTTTCCCTGATAGGCGAGAAGATCGCGCACGCCGCGCGCATGTCCCTCGCCGTCGACTCCGAGTTCCAGCTTCAGCAGGGTCGCGCCGCCCGGCCCGTGATCGAACAGCATGCCGAGCGGCACCGACAGGATGACGGCCCGGTTGCCCTCCAGAACCGGCCCGCGCAGCCCCGCCAAAAGGGCGCCGTCGCGCACCGCCACGCCCTCTATGGTGAGGCCGTTTTCCTCAAGCGGGCTTTGGGCGAAGGGCGCGAGCTCGGGCTGGGCGCGCACGATTGCCGGCAGTTCCGTCGATCGCCTCTTTTCCGGCTCGGCCATGAGCTTGCCGGTCGTCATATCGATCGAATCGGGCGCAAAGCGAATGCGGAAAATCTCACTGCTCGCCATGACCCTCGCCTCGACCTCGGCGGCGGCGTCGACGCCGGATTCATGGCGCGGCCGGCCATGTGAACCTATGACATAGAAGGCTCCGCCGGCGAAGGCCACGCCCTCGGCGTCCAGTTCGAGAGGCTTGCCGACGAAACTGTCGTCGATCAGCCGCACGAAATCCCCGGCGATCAGCTTACCGTCCTGCAGGATGATGATCTGTGCCCCTTGCGTCTCGTCATCGGCAATGAGGCAAAGCCGCGGGAAGCCACTTTCCGTCGCGCAGGCAATGCCGCTCACATCCTTGGAATTCTTGCTCTCCGATCCCTCGAGATTCTTCGGCTTGCCTGTCAGCTTGCCCTGGATCGTCCAAGGTTGCGGAGCCTGCGCAAGCGCCGCTCCGCTCCAGCCAACCGCCAGGCACGCAGCCACAAGCGAGGCGCTTAGTTTGCGAGAGTCAATCGACCATGTCATGGCGCTCAATCCATCCGCCGGCCCGTCAAGAACATGCCAAACGCGCGATGCGGCACAGCCGTCGGGAACGGGTGGAGCAGACGATTGACTTGCTTTGTCCGCTTTGAACAGCTTCTTCCGAGCGCGTCGTATTTAAACGGGATCCTGCGACGCACTTCAAGTCTTTGTCTCGATACACGCTCAATTCCTTCCATGGCATTCAGGTATTTTCGAAGACGCTGAAATAGCCACTGGATTTTACAATAGATCAAAGTAACCTTCTCCTGTCGGCTTCTCACTTTTGAATGATCGTTGTCTATTTTCGTGCGGCGCAGTAGCACTGTGCTGGGCAAATTCTGATATTTATGGAGGCACTGGCATGTCAGGCATTGTGCGCGTGTGGATTTTTGGAATGTCGGTGCTTTTCCCGATCGCCATGAATTCGCCGAGTGCCGCGAAATCGCTCGAATGTACCTATGAGGGGCAGACTGGCGTCGATGGCAGCCGGCTTATCGAAATCAACACAGAGCATTCGAACTATTCTTACCAGATGGTCGCATCAAACCCCGAAGATCTTGAGGCAGAGGGCAGCACTTCCTCTGACGCCACATTCGTTGAACTGGACGGCGCCCTCGCCGCTCTCGTTCATGTGAAAGGTTTGATGCAAGCGGGCGAAATCACCACCGAGACGCCGGCCCTCACAATTTTTTACGCCGGAGCGGACGGTAAGTTCGTGGAGGTGACGGACGGGGCCATCGCCAAGGGTACCTGCGTGGCCGGCAATGGCGAGGAGGCTGCACGGCAAGAGGCGCCTTCCGATACTTCTGATCCTTTTTCAGCGCCTTGGGAAAATTCGCAGAACGCAATCGTGCTCGATCGGTTCAAGGGCAACGGCATCGTCTGGCACAAAGTAAAGACGGACCGGCGCGTCGCCGCGGTTATTCACAAGGCGACGCAGGGGCTCGGCAGAGATTCCGCATATGCCACCCGCAAAGGCGAGGCAAAGGCGCTCGGTCTCAAATGGGGCTCATACCACCTCCTGACAAAAAGCGACGTTGACCGGCAGATCAGCAACTACCTCCAGGTGGTCGGAAACGATACGACAGAGACCCATGCCGTTGATGTGGAATGCCTTTCCACGTCCTCAGACTGCCAGGATGGAACGTTCAAGGTCACTTTCGTGCAGATCGAGAGCGCGCTTCGCAGGATGAAGTCGGAGACTGGACGGTTTCCGCTGCTCTATGTGAACCATTCCGTCGCCAAAGAGCTCTCCCGCCACTGGCACGGCTCGACCGAGTTCGGCGGCGTCCCGCTCTGGTATGCACGCTTCAAGCGGCACGTAACCGACTTCCCCGAAGGGCCTTGGCACGGCTACACGCTCTGGCAATTCTCCAGCGAGATAAACTGCTCTGCTGCTTCCTGCCCATACCGAGTACCGGGGACCGACCCTGACATGGACCTAAATGTCTACGGGGGACCGTTGCGGCACTTCAGGCAGCGTGGCCTCTCGATCATTGAGTAGGCCGGGAAGCCACGGCCTGTGCCCCACAGCACGATTTGAACTGACTTGAGCGGTGGCCGCTCAAGCCTAGGCGTCGCGTTCAACGAGGATATCGGCCTCGATCGCCGCATTGACGAAGGCAGCGCGGGCATAGTGCGCCTCTTTCAGGCTTCGAGAACGCCGAGGCAGGCCTTGCGGGCGGCGACGTGATAGCGGCCCGTCTTCGCGGGCCAGCGGTTCATCAGGATGTCGGCGGCCTGCGCCACGCGCTCCACCTTGTAGATGGTGTTTCCGGACCTGCCGAGCGCCACGCGAACCGGCTCATCGACATGCTGGTCTTGCATGCTTCCCCTCCCGAACGCGATCGCGAGTCAATTCGGCATGCACTGAAATGGTTCCAGAAACGAAAGAAGCCCGCCAGCCTGAGCCAGCGGGCTTTCTGTTGATCAGCAAGTCTCGCGCTCAGTGGAGGTCTATATCAAGTCTCGTCAGTGGATGGCGGAACGTCAATGGTTCCGCCGCCACCTGACGTAGGCGAAGCAACATGCGCCGCAAGTTTGCCCTTCCGGTGCAGGACCGGCTTTTCGTATACTTCTTTCATTGAAATATGCCCCAAGGCCCAAACGCCCGGCGCAACCCGCGCCTCCATCAGCCCAATGTCAAGCAAATACGAAAACCGGCGCAACGCGAATGACAGGCTTGCCGCGATAGGAGATGGCGGCGTCCAACATTTGCCGCCCAATGAAATCACTTTGCGCCCATCGGCCAAATGGCGGATTCGCTTTGCTTGGTGATCCCCTCCACCTAGGGCAAACTGCCTGCCGGGGCTGCAGGAGGAGAAATGCGAGCACGCGCAGCTACGATCGGCGATCTCGAAAGTGTCTTCCGTGATCTGTCCACGCGGATGTCGGACGAGTATGTGGCCGCCGGCAAGGACAGCAAGGTCGCCTACGACAATCTGATGATGAATTTGAAGGAAGGCCGAGCGCACGCGCTGGTCGAGGGCGACAAGACGGTGGCGATCGTCGCCTGGCACGAGAACAGCGACGCCGCCGACACGCTGTTTGCCGCGCAGGAGGGTTTCTTCAGCGCCGCGACGGTCCGCTTCTGCAGGCGCCACATCCGCCACATTCAGGCGCTGGCCGGCAACCTTCCCATCCACTCGCGCAGCTGGCTGCAGCGGGCCGACGTCGGCAAATGGTTCCGTGTCATCGGTTATGTCGAACGCGGCCGGGAGAACGGCGCCACTGTGTTCGAATTGCCGCCGGCACGGGGAGCGTCAGCTGCGCGGGCTGCCTAGGGCTGCGCACCCACGGATGCCATCACGGAAAAGCCCCCGCCAGGATGGCGATGGGCCAATATCGCCTGCAATGGGCTCATATCGGGGGCTCAGATATCGGGCTGATCCAGCGCCTCGAAAATCACCCGTTCCAGCGGACCGAGATCCTCTTCGATCTCGCTGACCTCAAGGCCTAAATGCCGAGCATCCAGGGCAGCTCGCGTGGTTAGGGTTCGAGCCGTTGCCTTGTCGGCAGGCAGTTCGCCCGGCAGGTGCTCGTGGATCCAGCCCTGCAGGAAATCAACGCCGCGCTCGCTCATCGATTTATCCCTTCCGTTATCTGGGGGATCATTCCCCCAGAATGACCCCAGAAGCGACGATCTGAGCCGTCAGGCTGGTGAGCCTGCCTCGCTTCACGAGCGTCGGCTTTTGGTAGATTTTCTTCATGGCGGTGCCTTTCGCGACAAATCGCTCGTCGGCAACAACGTCCGTCGCGGGGCAGCGTTCCATGGCGGGCTGTTGAGCCCGACCCCCCTGACACATCGTATTTGAGAACAGCCCCGCTCCCGCGACCCGTGATGTTGATGCCGCGGCAGGTTGCGAAGCCAATGCGGGGCGTGGCATTTGTCGATGCCGATCATTGGGATGGCAAGCAGGACATGGCACGGCCACCAGACATCGCCCAACACCAGGCCCCGAGCGCAGGCGTCAGCCTGAACCGGGCGCTTTCCAAACTCGGCCTGTGTTCGCGCAAGCAGGCCGAGCTGCTGATCGCCGAAGGGCGCGTGCAGGTTGGCGGCAAGGTGGTGCGCGATCCGTCGCTGCGTGTCGATCTCGGCCGCGACCGCATCGCTGTCGACGGCGAGCAGATCGTCGGCGAGGCAAAAGTCTACCTGATGATCAATAAGCCGCGCGGACAGGTCACCACGCGCGATGACCCGCAGGATCGTGGCACCGTCTATGACTGCCTGGTGGAACTGGAGTTGCCTTTCGTGTCGCCGGTCGGCCGCCTCGACAAGGCCAGCGAAGGCCTGTTGCTGATGACCAACGACACGCGCTGGGCCAACCGCCTGCTCGATCCGGCCTCGCATGTCGCCAAGACCTATCATGTCCAGATCGGCACCGCGCCCGACGAAGCGATGCTGGCGCGCTTTCGCGACGGAGCGATCGTCGACGGCGAACTGCTGACCGCTAGTTCGATCGAACTGCTGCGCAGCGGCGGCCGCACTGCCTGGCTGGAAATCGTGCTCGACGAGGGCCGCAACCGCCAGATCCGCCGCCTGCTCGGGGCATTCGATATCGAGGTGCTGAGGCTGGTTCGGGTGGCGATCGGCGGTTTGCAGCTCGGCGAACTCGCCAAGGGCAAGGCGCGGCATCTGACATCGGAGGAATTGGCGGTGCTCGCGCGTTAAGAGGCAGGCTTGCCGCGAAATCCTACTTCTGGTTCCACCTGCGTATCACCGGCTCGCTCAGATCGTGCTCATAGCCGAGGATGCTGAGGCTCGCGGTATCAAGTACGAAGTGCGCACCGCCTTCGGGTGGCAGACCGAGCCAGCGCGCGGCCAGCACGCGCAGGAAATGCGAGCTTGAAAACACCAGCACATTGCCCTCGATTGCCCGCAGCCCGGCGATGATCCTGTCGGCCCTGGCGCCAACATCCGCTACCGACTCGCCGTCGGGACAGCCGTCACGGAACAATTGCCAGCCGGGGCGCTGCACAAGAATCTCCTTGGTCTTAACGCCCTCATAGGCGCCATAGTCCCATTCCTGCAGGTCGTCCTTCTTGACGGCAGCAGCGCCGAAGCCGGCAAGCGTGCAGGTGCTGAAGGCGCGCTGCGACGGGCTCGACCACACCGCCTGGAAGGACAGATCCTTGAGCCGGTCCGCCACGCCGCGAGCCGCCGCCTCGCCCTTTGCCGTCAACGGTATGTCGGTGCGGCCGGTGTGTTTTCCCGAAGCGCTCCACTCCGTCTCGCCGTGACGGACCAGATAGATCTCGGGGTATGCACTGCTCATTCGCCGGCCTTTCGGTTGAAAACCGCCGACATCCTAGCCGGGAAGCTTTGGCCAACACCAGCCGCCATGCGCGCCAAAACAAAAGGCCGCAACGGGCGAACCGGCTGCGGCCTTGTGGCGAACGTCTGCGTTCAGTAATCAGGCGGGCTGCAGATCGCCCGACAGCGCCAGGTCGGCTTCCTCGGACAATGTGCCGGCCATGGCGGCGGCGAACTTGGTCTGGTCGAGTTCGCCTTCCCAGCGCGCCACAACGATCGTCGCCACTGCATTGCCGACGAAGTTGGTCAGCGCCCGGCATTCCGACATGAAGCGGTCGACCCCTAGGATCAGCGCCATGCCGGCAACGGGTACCGTAGGCACGACAGAGAGCGTGGCGGCCAGCGTGATAAAGCCGGCGCCGGTGATGCCGGCGGCACCCTTGGAGCTCAGCATGGCAACCAGCAGCAGCAGAATCTGGTCGCCATAGGTGAGCGGCGTATCGGTCGCCTGGGCGATGAACAGCGCCGCCAGCGTCATGTAGATGTTGGTGCCGTCGAGGTTGAAGGAATAGCCGGTCGGGATGACCAGGCCGACCACCGAGCGGTTGCAGCCGGCGCGCTCCATCTTGGCCATCAGGCCGGGAAGAGCGGCTTCCGAGGACGAGGTGCCGAGCACCAGCAGCAGCTCTTCCTTGATGTAGCGGATCAAGGCGAGGATCGAGAAGCCGTTGTACCAAGCGACAGCGCCGAGCACGACCAGCACGAAGAGCAGCGACGTCAGGTAGAAGGTGCCGATCAGAAAGGCGAGGTTGGCAATCGCGCCGATGCCGTATTTGCCGACGGTGAAGGCCATGGCGCCGAAGGCGCCGATGGGGGCGGCCTTCATCAGGATGGCGACCAGGCGGAAGATAGGCGAGGTCAGCGCCTGCAGGAAATCGACGACCGGGCGGCCGCGCTCGCCGACCAGAGCGAGAGAGATGCCGAACAGCACCGAGAAGAACAGCACTTGCAGAATGTCGCCTTGCGCGAAGGCGCCGGTGATGGTGTCGGGGATGATGTTGAGCAGGAAGCCGACGATGGTCGTGTCATGCGCCTTCTCGGTGAAGGTGGCGACCTTCGAGGGATCGAGCGTCGCCGCATTGATGTGCATGCCGGCGCCCGGTTGGACGACGTTGGAGACGACCATGCCGACGACCAGCGCTAGGGTCGAAAAGACCAGGAAATAGATCATCGCCTTGCCGGCGACGCGGCCTACCTTTTTCAGGTCGGAAACGCCGGCAATGCCGGTCGTCACCGTCAGGAAGATGACCGGCGCGATCACCATCTTGACCAGCTTGATGAAGGCGTCTCCGAGCGGCTTCAGCGAAGCACCGAGTTCGGGATAGAAATGACCGAGCAGCACGCCGGCGGCGATCGCCGTCAGGACCTGCACGTAGAGATGACGGTAAAAGGGTAGCTTGCCGCGCGGTTCGGCGGCAGCGAATGCTGGCTGCATGACGTCCTCCATGGCGCCCCGATCGAAAGCTCGACCTCCCGGGGCAGTTGTTTTCCGCAGCCTTGCGACTGCTGTATTGGCCACTGCAACTGCCGTGCCAGACTGTGCGGCATACCGCAGCCATTGATTTTGTTGGAGATTTTTGTCGACCGAGCTGGTGCGCCGCAACCGCAAGTGCGGACATCCGCATGATCGAATTGTGCTTTGTGCGAAATCATGCACAAATAGGGAATGCTGCAACGCCCTGCCGCGGTCCTGTCGCAGACGCCCGAGCAACTCGGCAAACGCGCGCGTCGCGCCTGGCTGCTGTTTGCGGCGATCGCGCTGGTGATCGTTGCCACGGCGCTCACCGGCGCCGGCCTCTACGCGCGCCGCGCCGAGGTCGCGGCACTGGCGGCGCAAGGCCGCACCGATGCCAATCTGAAGGTTGCGTTGCTGCGCGCCGTGCTGGAAAGCCCGCGGGCGCTGCCGCTGCTCTTGTCCGAGGACCAGCAGGTGCATGACGCCCTGCAGAACAAGGGCGCTGTCACGATCGACGTGCTCAACCGCAAGCTCGAAGGGCTGGTCTCCGGCACCAAGGCTTCGGTGCTTTACGTCACCGGCGTCGACGGGTTTGCGATCGCCTCCAGCAACTGGCGCGAAACAACCAGCTTCGTCGGCAACGACTATGGCTTCCGCGCCTATTTCTCCGGCGCCATGCAATCGGGAACGGCCGAATATTTTGCGCTGGGCAACACCAGCAAGCGCCCCGGCCTCTACATTTCGCGTCGCGTCGGCAATGCGGCGGCGCCGCTCGGCGTCGTCGTCGTCAAGATGGAATTCGACCAGCTTGAAGCCGACTGGCATGAGGCCAACCGGCCGGCCTATGTCAGCGACGACCACGGCGTCGTGCTGATCACCAGCGTGCCGTCCTGGCGCTTCATGACCACCGCGCCGCTGGCCGGCCCGGTGGCTGCCGCCATCCGGAGCAGCCAGCAATTCGGCAACGCGCCGCTGATTCCCTTGCCGATCACACGCCCCGAGGCATTGAGCCCTGACGTGTCGATGGTGCATGCGATAACACCGGGCGGCAGCGATGCCGAATATCTCAGGCTTTCGACACTGGTCCAATCGACGCCATGGCGGCTCGATTATCTCGTGCCGGTCGAAGCGCCGATCGCGGCTGCGGTGCGTGAGATGCGGCTGCTGGCGCTGGGCGTCGTGGTGCCGTTGCTGGCGCTGGCCGGCTATCTCCTGTGGCGCCGTCAGTCGGCGCAGATGCGCATCGCTGCCGAACAGGCAGCGCGCATCGAGCTCGAGCGCCGCGTCGTCGAGCGTACGCATGACCTCAGCCTGGCGCGCGACCGGCTGCAGGCCGAGATCACCGATCACCGCAGCACCGAAGCCAAACTGCAGGTCATGCAGCAGGAATTGGTGCAGGCCAACCGTCTTGCTACCCTCGGCCAGGTTGCCGCCGGGGTCGCGCATGAGATCAACCAGCCGGTGGCGACGATCCGCGCCTATGCCGACAATGCGCGTGTGTTCCTGGAGCGCAAGCAGACCGCCTCGGCCGAGGAGAACCTTGGCGCGATTGCCGCGCTGACCGAGCGCATCGGCGGCATCACCGAAGAGTTGAAGGTCTTTGCCCGCAAGGGGCGCACGGCAGCCGAACCAGTCGAACTGCGCGGCGTCATCGAGGGCGCCGTGGTGCTGCTCAGAAGCCGCTTTGCCGGCCGGCTGGACGCGCTCGATATCACACTGCCGCCGGTAACGCTCAAGGTGATGGGCAACCGTCTGCGGCTCGAACAGGTGCTGATCAACCTGTTCCAGAATGCGCTGGAAGCGCTGGACGGTCGCGACGGCGCCAGGGTGCAGGTGTCGGCCCAGGAGACGGCCGACGGCGTGGCGCTTGCCGTCGCCGACAATGGGCCGGGCATTTCGCCTGCCATCCTCAAGTCATTGTTCACGCCGTTCAACACCTCGAAGGAAAAAGGCCTCGGGCTCGGCCTCGTCATCTCGCAGGACATCGTCGCCGACTATGGCGGACGCATCGAGGTGGCGAGCGACCAGGCCGGCACGCGCTTTACCATTCACCTCGCCAGGGCAGCATGATGGACACCGCACCGGTCGTATTGATCGACGACGATAGCGAATTGCGGAGGGCCACGCGGCAGACGCTGGAACTCGCTGGTTTTTCCGTCTCGGCCTTTGCGGTGGCGAACGAGGCGCTGGCCGGGCTCGACGCCAATTTTCCCGGCGTGGTGGTGTCCGACATCCGCATGCCCGGCATTGACGGCCTGCAGCTCTTCGACCGCGTCTTGCAGCTTGATGCCGACATTCCGGTAATCCTGGTCACCGGGCATGGCGACATCGCGGTTGCGGTCAAGGCGATCAAGGATGGCGCCTACGACTTCATCACCAAGCCTTTCGCCGCCGACCGGCTGGCGCAAAGTGTGGCACGGGCGGCGGAAAAGCGCCGGCTGGTGATGGAGAACCGCGCCTTGCGCGAAAGCGCCGAACAGGCGCAGGACGGCCTGCCGCTGATCGGGCAGACGCTGGCGATGGAGCGATTGCGCCGGACGCTGCGGCAAATCGCCGATACCGATGTCGACGTTCTGGTGACCGGCGAGACCGGCTCCGGCAAGGAGGTGGTGGCGAGCCTGCTGCATCGCTGGAGCCGCCGCGCCAGGGGCAATTTCGTGGCGCTGAATTGCGGCGCGCTGCCGGACACGGTCATCGAAAGCGAGCTGTTCGGCCATGAGGCCGGCGCCTTCACCGGCGCACAGAAGAAGCGCATCGGCCGGATCGAGCATTCGAGCGGCGGCACGCTGTTCCTCGACGAGATCGAAAGCATGCCGGCCTCGACCCAGGTGCAGATGCTGCGGGTGCTGGAAATGCGCGAGGTGACGCCGCTCGGCACCAATGAAATCCGGCCGGTCGACCTGCGCGTCGTCGCCGCCGCCAAGGTCGATCTCGGCGACGCCAGCCGGCGCGGCGCCTTCCGCGAGGATCTCTACTACCGGCTCAATGTGGTGACGATCTCGATCCCGCCGCTGCGCGAACGCCGCGACGACGTCGCCCTGCTGTTCTTCTACTTCGCCGAGCGTGCAGCCGGCCGCTTCCGCCGGCAAATGCCAGCCGTGCCTGCCTCAGTGCACCGCCATCTGAGCCAGCACGACTGGCCGGGCAATGTGCGTGAACTCGCGCATTTCGCCGAGCGTTTCGTGCTGGGACTCGAGGAAGCGGCGCAAGCGCCACCTTCCGCCCCGGCGGAGCCGGATGACGCCAGCTCACTGCCGGAACGGCTGGAACGCTATGAAGCCAATGTCATCCGCGAGGCGCTTGGCCGCAATGACGGCGATGTCCGGCGCACGATTGAAGCGCTCGGCATTCCGCGCAAGACCTTCTACGACAAGCTGCAGCGGCACCGCATCGTGCGCAGCGATTTTTCCAGGTAATTCATTTTCCAGGTATTCAGGCGTGTGGACCCGAAAGCAGGGTAGATTTTGTGAACCGGCGCAAAAAAACCGTGGCAAGTCGGCATCAGAAAGTGTTGAAGACCGCATCGGCGGCCTTCGGCACGGCGCGATCCGGTTGCGCTCGGCAGATGTTGATGATTTGTTGCCGGTCAGCGGAGAATGAATGATGCGAGAACCTGTCGGTCAAGATGAATATGGATCGACCAACCCGTTCGATCCGGACGATCTGACGAATTTGAACGCGATCGGCCCGGCCATGGGCGGCGGCAACGACTTCGAGAAATACGCCGTTGCCGTGATCATCGTCTTCGGCGCGCTGATCATTGGCGGGCTGATGGCCGCTTCCATGACCTTTGGTCACCGGAACGGCTTCCTGTTTGCGCTTGGCGGCGCAACCGCGGCCTGGATATCGGGCAATGCGCTGCTCCTCGACCGTCCCCGCATCTACGCGGCGTTCGTCGTGATCGCGGCGCTGATGCTCGTCGGGTCGACGCTTACGCTCGTCCTCTGATCAATCTCTTGTTTTGATCAGTAGCCAATCGCCTCGCCGGATGCGGCGCGGCTGTCGATGGCGCCGTTGTAGCGGGCGCCGCCGCCCTTCTCGATTTCCGCCAGGCTCTTGCCGCCGACAAGAATGCCGGCCGCCTGACCCCAGGTAGAATCCGCGAGATCGAGGTGGTAGCCCATGCCGGCCAGCAGTTTTTCAGTGTCGGGCGACAGGCCGAACGGTTCGACATAGATCGTGTCGGGCAGCCATTGATGGTGGATGCGCGATGCGTCGATCGCCTCCTGGATGTTCATGCCGTGGTCGATGACGTTGACGATGGCTTCCAGCGTGATGGTGATGATGCGCGAGCCGCCGGGGCTGCCGATAACCATGAACGGCTTGCCGTCCTTGGCGACGATGGTCGGGCTCATCGATGACAGCGGCGTCTTCTTCGGCTGGATGGCATTGGCCTCTCCCTGCACGAGACCGTAGAGGTTGGGCACGCCAGGCTTCTGGGTGAAATCATCCATCTCGTTGTTGAGCAGGATGCCGGTGCCGTCGGCGACCACGCCGGCGCCGAACGAACCGTTCAGCGTATAGGTGACCGCGACCGCATTGCCGTCATCGTCGATGATTGAATAGTGCGTCGTTTCCTTCGACTCGCCGAAGCCCTTCGGCATCAAATCCTGCGAGACGCCGGCGCGGAACGGGTCGATCTTGTCGCGGATCTCCTTGGCGTAACCCTTGTCGAGCAGTTTCGAGACCGGATTGTCGACGAAATCGGGATCGCCGAGCGCCGAGTTGCGGTCCACATAGGCGTAGCGCATCGCCTCGACCATGACATGCACGGTCTCGGCCGAGCGGGCGCCGAGATAAGACAGCGGGTAGCCCTCCAGCACGTTGAGGATTTCGCAGATGATGACGCCGCCGGAGCTTGGCGGCGGCGAGGACGTGATCTCATAGCCCCGATAGGTGCAGCTCACCGGTTGCAGCTCGCGTACCTTATATTGCTCGAAGTCTGAGTTGGCCAGAATGCCGCCCTTGGCGCCGCTCGCCTTGACGATGGCGTCGGCGATGGCGCCTTTGTAGAAGGCGTCGGCGCCTTTTTCGGAGATGGCGGCGAGCGAGGCTGCAAGATCGGGCTGGAGGAGACGCTCGCCGGCGCCATAGGGTTTGCCGTCCGGCTTCAGGAAGATGGCGGCGGCGGCAGGGTCCTTCGCCAGCCGTGCGGCATTGCTCGCGAATGAAGCAGCGTCGCCCTGGTCGAGGATGAAGCCATCCTTGGCATAGGCAATTGCCGGCGCCATCAAATCCTGGCGTGGCAGCGTGCCATATTTTTCACGAGCCATCTCGAACCCTGCCACGGAACCCGGTACGCCGACCGCAAGGTAGCCATCAAGGCTGGCGCCCTTCACCGGATTGCCGTCCTTGTCGAGATACATGGTCTTGGTTGCCGCCAGCGGCGCGCGCTCGCGGAAATCGAGGAAGGTCGATTTGCCGTCCTTGAAGCGGATGGTCATGAACCCGCCACCGCCGATATTGCCGGCATTAGGGTAGACGACGGCGAGCGCATAGCCGACGGCGACCGCCGCATCGACGGCATTGCCGCCCTTCTTCAGCACCTCGACGCCGGCTTCCGACGCCAGATGCTGGGCGGTGACGACCATGCCGTGCTCGCCCTTCGCCGGTTGTGGCGAGGCGGCATGGAGCGCGCCGGATGGCGCGAGCGCAATTGCGAGCGAAAGGGTGACGCCAATCAGCGTCCGGCGGGTCAAGGGCATGGCGGTGCTCCAAGTGCGGTGCCTAGAAGAGCTACATGGAGCGGCCGAGTCCATCATCAATATGAGCGAACACATATTGATGTTCGCCTGCCGGCAGAGGCAAGCTGATCTCCCCCCTGTGGTGGAGATTAGCCAATCTCAAACAATCCCGCCTGAACCGCCCACAACCGCCGGCCGTTCCGCCGCGACCTTCGCCCGGTAGCCCGCCGCGCGATATGCGGCGACTGGATCGATGGCGCCGCCTGTGTTCAGCCGCGCCATGGCAAGGATCGGCTCGACATCGGTGCGGTAGGCAGCTTTCAGCGTCTGCGTCGCCATCAGCGCATCATTGCCGTCTTGGAAACCCTCGAGCGCCTTGCGGTCGACCAGCAGCGCCTGCGCATAGGCGCGCTGCACCTCGACCGCCGACAGCATCAGGCTTTCGATCGGATCGGTGACGTTGTGGCTCTGGTCGAGCATGTGGGCGGGATCGAAACCCTCGGCGCCGGACAGCTCGGCATCGACCAGTTCGTTGAAGACCAGGAACAGCCGATAGGGATCGATCGAGCCGGCATCGAGATCGTCGTCGCCATATTTGGAATCGTTGAAGTGGAAGCCGCCGAGTTTCTTGAACTGGATCAGCCGCGACACGATCATCTCGATGTTGACGTTGGGCGCATGGTGGCCGAGGTCGACCAGGCAGTAGGCCTTGTCGCCCAGCTCCTTGGATATGAGGTAGTTGGTGCCCCAGTCCTGCACGACCGTGGAGTAGAAAGCCGGCTCGTACATTTTGTGTTCGGTGAACAGTTTCCAGTCGGCGGGCAGTCCGGCATAGATCTCCTTCATCGCGTCGAGATAGCGCTCGAAGGCTTTGGCGAAATTGACCTGGCCGGGGAAATTCGAGCCGTCGCCGATCCACACTGTTAGCGCCCTGGACCCCAGCGTCTTGCCGATCTCGATGCATTCCAGATTGTGCTCGACCGCCTGGCGGCGCGTGCCGGCATCGGCATGCGACAGCGACCCGAACTTGTAGGACAGTTTTTGGTCCCTGGCATCCGAGAAGGTGTTGGAATTCATGGCGTCGAAGCCGAGGCCGAAGCGCGAGGCCGCCTGCTTCAGCCGGTTCGGATCGGCCTTGTCCCACGGTATATGCAGCGAGACGGTCGGCGTCGCCTGTGTCAGTTGGCTGATGACGGCGCAGTCCTCGATCTTGTCGAAAATGTCGCGCGGCTCGCCGGCGCCGGGAAAGCGGGCAAACCGCGTGCCGCCTGTGCCGACGCCCCAGGACGGAATGGCGACGGCGAATTTCTCGATCTTGTCGCGGATGGCATCGATGGCGATGCCGCGGCGGTCGAGGCGTTCGCCGAGCGACGCGTAGTCGCGCTCGAGGTCGGGTTTGCGCTGGGCGTTGTGGCTGGAGACGAGATCGGCGGCGATGATGGTTTCGGACAAGTGCTATTCCTCCCAATGCGTTCAGTCAGCGCTGCCCTTCATCCGGCCCTTCGGGCCACCTTCTCCCCGTATAGTGACGGGGAGAAGAGAAGCGCTCCGCTCTTAACTCAGCGCGTAAAGCTCTGCGCGTTGCCGGCGTCGACGTTGATGATGTTGCCGGTGGATTTGGCCGACATGTCGGAGGCGAAGAAATAAATCGCTTCGGCAATGTCTTCCGGAAACACCGAGCGCTTCAGCATCGAGCGCGAGCGGTAGTGTTCTTCCAGATCGTCGGTCGACATCTTGTAGGCGGCGGCGCGCTGTTCCTTCCACTCGCCGGTCCAGATTTTCGAGCCGCGCAGCACGGCGTCCGGATTGACGACATTGACCCGGATCTGGGCTTCGGCGCCTTCCAGCGCCAGGCAGCGAGCGAGATGGATTTCGGCGGCCTTGGCGGTGCAATAGGCGGCGGCGTTGGGCGACGCCGCAAGACCGTTCTTGGAGGCGACGAAGACGACATTGCCGCCGATCTTCTGGGCGCGGAACAGCCGGAAGGCTTCGCGCGAGACCAGGAAATAGCCGGTCGACAATATGTCCAAGTTCTTGTTCCACAGCGCCAGCGTCGTCTCCTCGATCGGCGCCGAGGAGGCGAGGCCTGCGTTGGAGACGAGAATATCAATGCCGCCGAACTCGACGGCTGTCTGGGCGAAGCCGGAAATCACCTGCTCCTCCGCGGTGACGTCGATCAGCACCGGCCGGACGAAGTCCTTGCCATAGGCTTTCGCCAGTTCGTCATTGGCGCTGGCAAGTGCGGCCTCGTCGATATCGGCCAGCACGACGCAGGCGCCTTCGCGCAGCAGTCGGCTGGCGGTGGCGCGGCCGATGCCGCCGGCGCCGCCGGTGACCAGCGCGATCTGGCCCGCGAGCGACTTCGGCTTCGGCATGCGCTGCAGCTTCAGATCCTCGAGCAGCCAGTATTCGATGTCGAAGGCCTCCTGCGCCGGCAGGCCGACATAGGACGAGACGGTCGAGGCGCCGCGCATGACGTTGATGGCGTTGACGTAGAATTCGCCAGAGATGCGGGCGGTGGCCTTGTCGCCGGCGAAGGTGAACATGCCGACGCCGGGCATCAGGTAGACCACGGCGTTGGGGTCACGGATCGGGGGCGAGTCCGGATGCTTGCAGCTGTCGTAATAGGCCTGGTAGCCGACACGGTACTCAGCAATATCGTCGGCGAGGCGCGCAATCACGGCTTCGACGTCGGGCTTCGCTGGGTCGAACTCGATAACCAGCGGGCGGATTTTTGTGCGCAGGAAATGATCCGGGCATGAGGTACCGAGTGCCGCCAGCGGGCGCAAATCCCTGGAGTTGACGAATTCGAGCACAGCGGCGGAATCGTCGAAATGGCCGAGCTTGTGGCTCTTCTCCGAAATCAGGCCGCGGATCCTCGGCATCAGTCTCGCCGCGATGGCGCGGCGCTCAGCGGCGTCTAGCGATTTGACGACTTCGCCGCCGAAGATGGCGAGACCCTCGGAGCGGCGCTCGAACCATTCGATCGCCTGGTTGATGACCGAGATCGTCGTCTCATAGCACTCCTTGGGTGTGTCGCCCCAGGTGAACAAGCCGTGGCTTTCGAGGATGACGCCCTTGGCCTCGGGGTGTTCGACGCAGAATTTCTCCAGCCAGAGGCCAAGTTCGAAGCCCGGCCGCTTCCACGGCAGCCAGCCGATGGCGTCACCGAATATCTCCTTGGTCAACGCCTTGGAATCCTTGGCCGCGGCAATCGCGATAATGGCATCGGGATGCATGTGATCGACGAACGGCTTCGGCACATAGGCGTGCAGCGGCGTGTCGATCGAGGCCGCGCGCGGGTTGAGATTGAAGGTGCAGTGGGGAAGATAGCCCACCATGTCGTCCTCATGCGCGACGCCGCGATAAAGGCCTTTCAGCGCCTGCAGTTTGTCCATGTAAAGCGTGGCGAAACCGTCCAGCTTGATCGAGGCGCTGTCGCCGCCCGAGCCCTTGACCCATAGCACTTCGACTTCGGCGCCAGAGAGCGGGTCCTTCTGCCGGATCTTGGACGAGGTGTTGCCGCCGCCATAATTGGTGACACGCTTGTCGGAGCCGAGCGTGTTGGAGCGATAGACCAGAAGCTCAGGCTCGCTCAGCCCCTTGGCTTTAGCATCGTCCCAAAGGTTGGCAAGGCGCGAGCCGGAGCGCTTGTCGAGCATGATTATCCTCCCTGGGACGCAAAAGGCGCGGTCCATTTTGCCGGAAATGTCTACGCAAGCATCTCGGTTGTCAATCATAAACGATCAAGATCGATCATATTGCACTGCACAATGAAATTATATGAGCGGAAATGATTGACACTGGTGGTTTTCTAGTGCCTCATGACCATGCAGGGAGGAACCATGCACGAAAAAGAGCGCCACAGGATCATTCTGTCCGCCGTCCAGGAAAAGCCTGTGGTGACGGTGCAGGAGATGGTCGACCTGACGGACTCCTCCGAGGCGACGATCCGGCGCGATATCGCGGCTCTTCATGTGCAAAAGCGCCTGCGTCGCGTGCGTGGCGGCGCCGAGGCGATCTCGCCACCGCAGTTCATCGGCCTCGCCGGCCGGCCCTTTTCCGTCAACGAAACGCTTAACGCTTCGCAGAAGCGCGCGATTGCGCGCGAAGCGGTGGAGCTGTGCAAGGACGGCGAACCGATCATCATCAATGGCGGCACCACCACCTTCCAGATGGTGCATTTCCTGACCGGACGCCGCATGCCGATCTTCACCAATTCGTTCCCCATCGCCGAGCACCTGCTCAAGCATTCGAAGAACACCGTCATGCTGTCGGGCGGCACCATCTACCGCGAGCAGAACATCATCCTCTCGCCCTTCGACAATGACGTGACGCGTAATTTCTACGCGCGCCGCATGTTCATGGGCGCTCAAGGGCTCGGGCCGCTTGGCCTGATGGAAGGCGACCCGCTGCTGATCCAGGCGGAGCAGAAACTGATCGACCAGGCCGACGAACTGGTGGTGCTGGTCGACTCATCGAAATTCCGCCAGCGCTCGAGCCTGATCCTGTGCGGGCTCAAGCGCATCGCCACCGTCATCACCGATGACGGCATCGAGGATCGCGAAGCCAACATGCTGGAGGCCGCGGGTGTGACGCTGATCGTCGCCCGCAAGTCGGCAAAGGAAGAATCCTCGCTGCAGGCCTGAGGCCAACCGCAGCGACGATGGAATGCAACGCTCAAGGGAGGAAATACGATGAGCTTTCTGAAGAAATTGATGGTGACGGCCGCGTTCTCGGCCGCCATGTTCGTGAATGCCGCCTATGCCGAGAACGTCAAGATCGCGCTGGTGGTGAAGTCGCTCGGCAACGGCTTCTTCGACGCCGCCAACAAGGGCGCCGAAGAGGCGGCCAAGGAACTCGGCGATGTCGACATCATCTACACCGGCCCGACCAAGGCGACCGCCGAAGCGCAGATCGAAGTGGTCAATTCGCTGATCGCGCAGAAGGTCAACGCCATTGCGATTTCGGCCAATGACGCCGACGCGCTGGTGCCGGTGCTGAAGAAGGCCATGGAGCGCGGCATCACCGTCATCTCGTGGGATTCGGGCGTCGCCAAGGAAGGCCGCCAGCTGCATCTCAACCCGTCCGACACCGGCCTGATCGGCGAGACCATCATCAAGCTGGCCGCCGACTATCTGCCGGAAGGCGGCGAAGTCGCCATTCTGTCGGCTTCGTCGACCGCGACCAACCAGAACGCCTGGATCGACGCGGCCAAGAAGATCCTGCCGGAGAAATTCCCCAAGATCAAACTCGTCGCCACCGTCTACGGCGATGACGATTCGGCCAAGAGCACCGACGAAGCCAAGGGCCTGCTGAAATCCTATCCGAACCTCAAGGCGATCATCGCGCCGACCACCGTCGGCGTCGTTGCCGCTGCCCAGGTCGTCACCGACGCGAACCTGATCGGCAAGGTCAATGTCACGGGTCTGGCGCTGCCGTCGGAGTTCAAGAAGTTCATCGACAACGGTTCCAGCCAGGCGGTTGCCCTCTGGAATCCGATCGACCTCGGCTATTCCGCCGTCTACCTCGCTCATGATCTGGCGGTGAAGAAGGAAGAGGCAAAGCCGGGCGCAACGCTGTCGATCGGCCGCGTCGGCAAGGTCACGCTCGATGACAGCAACTCGGCTGCGATGGCTCCGCCCTTCCAGTTCGACAAGTCCAACATCGAAAAGTTCTCCAAGATCTATTGATCTCGGACGTCTCGGACCAAGCGCGGCGGGACCAAAATCCCGCCGCGACTTTAAACGGACCTTGTTTCAGGGCTTGATACGGATATGGACACGACAGCCCAGCACGGCATTGCGAAGGAGGAGCCCACGGGTCCTGCCCCGCGCCTGACGCTGTCCGGCGTCTCCAAAAGCTTTCCCGGCGTGCGCGCGCTGCACAATGTCAGCCTGTCGCTTTACCCCGGCCAGGTTACGGCGCTGATCGGTGAAAACGGTGCCGGCAAGTCGACGCTGGTCAAGATCATGACCGGCATCTACCAGCCCGACGCCGGCACGATCAGCATTGACGGCCAGGCCGTCACCCTGCCCAGCGCGCATGCCGCCTTCGGCCACGGCGTCACCGCCATTCATCAGGAAACCGTGCTGTTCGACGATCTGAGCGTCGCCGAAAACATTTTTCTCGGCCATGCGCCGCGCACGCGGCTAGGCACCATCGACTGGCGCACCATGCGAAAACACGCGCGCGAAGTGCTCGACACCATGCATGCCGGCCATATCAACGCCGATGCGCGGCTGAAAGACCTCGGCATCGCCAACAAGCATCTGGTAGCGGTTGCTCGCGCGATGTCGATCGATGCGCAGATCGTCATCATGGATGAGCCGACCGCAGCCCTTTCGATGAAGGAGATCGAGGAGCTTTTCCTGCTGATCGAATTCCTCAAGGAGGAAGGCAAGGCGATCCTGTTCATCAGCCACAAGTTCGACGAGATCTATCGGATCGCCGATCGCTACACCGTGTTCCGCGACGGCGAGATGGTTGGCGAGGGCCTTATCAAGGATACCGGCCAGAGCCAGATCGTGCGCATGATGGTCGGCCGCTCGGTCGATCACATCTTTCCGCAACGCAAGGCCGAGATCGGCGCGCCGGTGCTGTCGGTCGCTGGCCTTTCGCACCCGACCGAATTCAACGACATCGGCTTCGAACTGCACAAGGGCGAGATCCTCGGTTTCTACGGCCTTGTCGGCGCCGGGCGGTCAGAGGTGATGCAGGCGATATCGGGCATCACCCGCATATCGGGTGGAACGATCACGCTGGAAGGCAAGACGATCACGCCGAAATCGGCGGCGGATTCCATCGAAGCCGGCATCGTCTATGTGCCGGAAGAGCGCGGCAAGCAGGGCGTGGTGATCGGCCTGCCGATCTTCCAGAATGTCTCGCTGCCTTCGCTGAAGCGCACCTCCAAATCCGGCCTGCTGCGATTGTCGGAAGAATTCGCGCTCGCCCGCTCCTACACCGAGCGGCTTGACCTCAGGGCCTCCTCGCTCAGCCAGGATGTCGGCACGCTGTCGGGCGGCAACCAACAGAAGATCGTCATCGCCAAATGGCTGGCGACGGCGCCCAAGGTGATCATCCTGGATGAGCCGACCAAGGGCATCGACATCGGCTCCAAGGCCGCCGTCCACGGCTTCATGGCCGAGCTCGTCGCGCAGGGCCTGTCGGTGATCATGGTGTCGTCGGAACTGCCGGAGATTCTGGGCATGTCCGACCGCGTCGTCGTCATGCGCGAAGGGCTGGTTGCGGCGGTCTACGATAATAAGGGGCTGGACGCCGAAACGCTGGTCCGGACGGCAGCGGGGATCGCGGCATGAAGGCTCTCCTGAAATTCCGCGAGATCTGGCTGGCAGCGGCGATCGTCGCTTTGATTGCTCTGATCTCGACGCGCTTCCCGGCCTTTGCCGACCCCGGCAATCTCGCCCAGGTGTTCAACGACACCTCGATCCTGATGATCCTGGCGCTGGGACAGATGGTCGTCATCCTGACCCGCTCGATCGACCTGTCGATGGCCTCCAACCTGTGCTTCACCGGCATGGTGGTGGCGATGCTGAACGCCGCGCATCCGGCGATCCCGATCCCGCTGCTGATCGTCATTGCGCTGGCCGTCGGACTGGTGCTCGGCGCCATCAACGGCCTGCTGGTGTGGCGGCTGAACATCCCTTCGATCGTGGTGACATTGGGCACGCTCACCATCTATCGCGGCGCCACCTTCGTCCTGTCCGGCGGCGCATGGGTCAATGCCGACAAGATGAGCCCTGAGTTCATCGGCTTCCAGCGCGCAGCTTTCCTGGGCATTCCGGTTCTGTCCTGGATCGCCATACTGGTCATCGCGCTGTTCTTCGTGGTGATGACGCGAACCGCGCTTGGCCGTTCGATCTATGCCATCGGCGTCAACCCGACGGCGTCGGTCTATGCCGGCATCGATGTCGGCCGAACCAAATTCATCGTCTTCTGCATTTCCGGCATGATCGGCGGGCTCGCCGGTTATCTCTGGATTTCTCGTTATGTCATCGCCTCGGTCGAGGTCGCCAACGGCTATGAACTCAACATCATCGCCGCCTGCGTCATCGGCGGCATTTCGATTGCCGGCGGCATCGGCTCGGTCGGGGGCGCGGTGTTAGGGGCGCTGTTCCTCGGCATCATTTCCAACGCGCTGCCCGTCATCAACATCTCGCCCTTCTGGCAGATGGCGATTTCAGGCAGCGCCATCATCCTGGCCGTCGTGCTCAACGCGCGTGGCGAACGTCAGCAGGGGCGGATTATCCTGAGGAAAGCGGAAGCGGCATGACCGACACCCCCGCCCCGCGCCACATTCCCGACCGGCTCGACAAGCCGCTCTCCTCGGCGATCTTTTCCTGGGAGGCGCTGCTGGTCGTCGTGGCGGTCGCCATCTTCGCCATCAACAGTTTCGCCTCGCCCTATTTCCTCGACGCCTACTCCCTGTCGGATCTGACTTTCAATTTCACCGAGAAAGGCCTGATCGCCTTCGCGATGGCGCTGCTGATCATTTCGGGCGAGATCGACCTGTCGGTCGCCGCCATCATAGCGCTCGCCTCGACCATGATGGGCATGGCTGTGCAGGCCGGCGCCGACACGCCGGTGCTGGTGGCTATCGGCATCGTCGTCGGGCTCGGTTGCGGCGCCTTCAACGGGCTCCTGGTGACAAGGCTCGGCCTGCCCTCCATCGTCGTCACCATCGGCACGATGAGCCTGTTTCGCGGCATCGCCTTCATCATCCTGGGCGATCAGGCCTACAAAGGCTATCCCGAGAGTTTTGCTTTCTTGGGCCAGGGTTACGTCTGGTGGGTGGTGTCGTTCGAACTGGTGCTCTTCCTCCTCGCGGCCGTCGCCTACTGGTTCCTGCTGCATCGCACCAGCTTCGGCCGCCGTGTCTTTGCCATCGGCAACAATCCGGTCGCGGCACAGTTTTCCGGCGTTCGCGTCGGCCGCATCAAATTCATCCTGTTTTGCATGACCGGACTGATGGCGGGCATCGCCTCGGTGCTGATCACCTCGCGGCTCGGCTCGACGCGGCCGTCCATCGCGCAGGGCTACGAGCTTGAGGTCATCACCATGGTGGTGCTGGGCGGCGTCAGCATTCTGGGCGGCTCCGGCAGCATTGTTGGCGTCGTGCTCGCCGCCTTTATCATGGGGCTGGTGACCTTCGGCCTCGGCCTGCTCAACGTGCCCGGCATCGTAATGTCGATCTTCATCGGCCTGCTCTTGATCTTCGTCATCGCGCTGCCGATCGTCTGGCGACAGCTGCGTGGTAACAGCTGATGCCTGAGAAATACGCCTTCAAGATGCAGCTCAAACCCGGCATGAAAGCCGAGTACAAAAAGCGCCACGATGAGATCTGGCCGTCGCTGGTGGCGCTGCTGAGAGAGGCCGGCGTCGCCGATTATTCGATCCATCTCGATGAAGACACCAACATCCTGTTCGGCGTGCTGTGGCGGCGGGACGACCATGGCATGGCCGACCTGCCGAAGCATCCGGTGATGCAGCGCTGGTGGGCGCACATGGCCGACATCATGGAGACCAGGCCGGACAACCAACCGGTGGCCATCCCCCTGGAAACAATGTTCCATATGGCATGAGTGCGCTGCGCCACATCGCCGTCATCGACATCGGCAAGACCAACGCCAAGGTGGCGCTGGTCGATCTCGTCACGCTGAGCGAGGTGGGGTTGCGCCGCATGGCGAACGCGCCGCTGCGACAAGCGCCCTATCCGCATCACGATGTCGAGGCGCTGTGGACGTTTATCCTCAACAGCCTTGCCAGCCTCGACCGCGAACAGCGTATCGACGCGATTTCGATCACCACGCATGGTGCGACCGGCGTGCTGGTCGACGCCGCGGGCGAACTGGTGCTGCCTGTCCTCGACTATGAGTTCGACGGCCCCGACAGGCTGGCTACAGAGTATAGTGCGATCCGTCCGCCCTTCATTGAGACCGGGACGCCGCGCCTGCCGCTCGGCCTCAATCTCGGTGCGCAATTCTTCTGGCTTGAGAAGCGTTTTCCCACCGAATTCGCCAGGGCCGCCGCGATGCTGATGTATCCGCAATACTGGGCGCTGCGCCTGACCGGCGTTGCCGCCAACGAGGTGACCTCGCTCGGCTGCCACACCGATCTGTGGAGCCCTTGGGAGGCGGACTTTTCCTCGATGGTCGACAGGCTGGATTGGCGCAGGCTGATGGCATCGGTGCGGCCGGCCAGGGACCAGCTCGGCCCGATCCTGCCGGCGCTTGCCGCGCGCACCGGGCTCGATCCGCAGACCCCGGTTTTCTGCGGACTGCACGATTCCAACGCCTCCCTATTGCCGCATCTTCTGTCCGACGAGCCGCCCTTCTCGGTCGTCTCGACCGGCACCTGGGTGGTATCGATGGCGGTCGGCGGCAGAGAGATTGCGCTCGATGCTGCGCGCGACACGCTGGTCAATGTCAGCGCGCTTGGCGCTCCCGTCCCCTCGGCGCGGTTCATGGGTGGCCGCGAGTTTTCCCAGCTGACCAAGGACAAGCCGCAGGACTGCAGCGGCAGCGAGGTGCTGGCCGTTCTGACAAAAAAGATGCTGCTTTTGCCTTCTACCCAGCAGGGATCAGGTCCGTTCCCGCACCATGCCGCGGCATGGCTTGGTGCCGAGGGCATCAGCAAAGGCGAGCGGTTCGCCGCCATTTCCTTCTATCTGGCACTGATGACGGCGACCTGCCTCGAGCTGATCGGCGCCGACGGCCCGACCACCGTGGAAGGACCGTTTGCTCGCAACCGGCTCTTTGTCGGCATGCTGGCGGCAGCGACCGCGCGCATCGTCATCGCCTCCGAGGCGGCCACCGGCACCAGCATCGGCGCGGCACTGCTCGCATCCGATCAGCCAGTGACGCACGGCAAGGGCGAAAGAATTGAGCCGCAGACCGACCCGGTCTGGGCGGCCTATGTCACCGCGTGGCGCGCGGCAGTCGACGCGCAAGGCTGATCACAAAATCCGCTTCCCAAAGGCCGACATGACGAAGTTGACGGCGTCGGCGCCGATCCGCGGCTCCAGACCGGCGGTCAGCCCGGAAACATCCATCGACAGCAGACCGCCGGACAGCGAGATCGCCTCCATTGCCTGATGCGTCTCGCGCACCGTCAGCCCGCCCGAGCCCGCAGCCCAGCCGGTAAATTCGGTCGCCGTCGGCGAATAGCTGACGTGAAAGCCCTGCGTGCCCGACGTCGCGATGCGGATCGCCTCATGCATGAGGTCGCGCATGCCCATGGCGTCGATGTCGGTCATGGTGAAGGCCGAGACACGCGAATCCTTGAGCACCCTTGCCTCCGCCGGATCGGCATGGCGCAGGCCCACGATGACGATATTTTCCGGCGACAGCTGCGGCTGCAGCGCGCCGGGCTTGTGATCGAGACCGAGCGCGCGGGCCAGCACCGAGACTTCAGGCATGTCTTCGGCCTCCTCGTCCTCGGGCATCAGGGCGGCGAGGGAATCGATCCAGATCAGGCCGAAGGAATGCGTGGCGCGCGCCGTTGCGGTCAGCGCCTTGTGGGCGATACGGCGATCGGCGCCGGCAGCGAGCCGGATCAAGCCCGAGGGCGGCCGCTCGACGTCGGCGAGTTCGACCACGTCGAAATTCATCGCCTCCAGACGCGCGCCGGTTCCCTCGCGGGCGATAATCCCGCCGGCTTCCGGTTCGGCCGAGATCGACACCATCTTGCGGCCGGAGAAATCCGCGACGTCGTGCATCGGCGCCTTCTCGACATATTCCGAGGTCATCGCCAGAAGCATGGCGCCATAATTCATGCGGAAGGCGACACGGTCGCCGACGGTAGGTCGCGGATCGGCATCCTGCACATCGAGCAGCAGATGGTCGCTGGAAGCGCCGAGCACCCTCACCCCCTTGGCGATCGGCGTCAGCCCTTCGACCAGCACGTCCTCGCGGCCTATATTGGCGATGGCGCGCAGCCGGTCGCCCTCGTCGGCGAAGACCGGCTGGTTGCCGAAGGCGTCGTAGCCGGATGTGCCGATCGGCCGCGAAGGCTTGAGTTTGACCTCGATGATGTCGCTGGTCAGCCGGCAGGCATCGGGTTCGAGTTCGGGCCACGGCACGTCGCGAAAGGTTTCGACACCGCCTTGCAGGATCGCCTCGCCCACGCGCAGATTGTTGATGCCGGGCGGCAGCTTGCCTTCGAGCAGCAGCGTCAGCGATGACGAGGCGCCGCCGGAAATGAAGTCGAGGCTTTTGCCGGACAGGCGCTCGGTTTTGTAGGCATGGGCGACGAGTTGGCCAAGGTTCTCCGGCGTCGGCATTATGGCGCCGAAGCAGCCGAGATTGGTGCCGATGCCGGCGATGCGCACGCCCTTGAATTGTAGGATCTGCTCGACGGTGGGGATCAGGTCGCTTGGCCAGATGCCTTCGCGGAGATCGCCGAGATCGATCATCAGCATGATATCGTGGACGCGGCCCATGCGCTCGGCAATGCGCGATATCTCGCGGATGGTGGTTAGTTCCGACTGCAGGCTGATGTCGACGGTGCGCACGACCTCCTCTACGCGCGCCATGGGCGGGCTGCGCAGCAGCATGACCGGCGCATTGATGCCGCTGTCGCGCAGCCGGCGGATGTTTTCGAAGCGCGATTCCGCGATGCCGGCAACACCGCCGCGCAGCATGGCCCGCGCCACTTGCGGCATGCCGCATGTGCCCTTCGTAACTCCGAACACCTTGATGCCGGACAGCGCGCAGCGCTCGACGATGGTGCGGGCGTTGCGCTCGATGCGGCCAAGGTCGATAGCGACTTGCGGTCCCGACATCGCTCAGCTCCCGTAGACCAGCCCTTGCGGGTCGATCTCCGGCTTGCGGCCGGCGACGAGGTCGGCCAGGAACTTGCCCGAGCCGCAGGCCATGGTCCAGCCGACATGGCCGTGGCCGGTGTCGAGGTAAAGGTTCTTGTATTTCGCCTTGCCGATGACCGGCACCGAGTTGGGCATCATCGGCCGCAGACCTGCCCACAACAGCGCCTTCTTCTCGTCGAAAGCGCCAGGGAAAAGGTCTTTGCCGGTGCTCAGCATAGACTTGAAGTCGCTGGGCTTGAAGCTGCGGTCGAAGCCGGTGAACTCGGCTGTCGAGGACATGCGCAGGCGGTTTCCGAGCCTGGAGTAACCAACCAGCCGGTCCTCGTCGGCGCCGCCCATGGTCGGTCCCTTGCTCTCGTCCTCCAGCGGGATGGTCGCGCTATAGCCTTTAACCGGATAGACGGGCAGGTCGATACCGTAGCGGCGGCCGATCAGGCCGCTCTCGGGCCCATGGCGATGACGACGGCGTCGCCCGTCACCGGGCCGGCCGACGTCATGACCGCACGCACCCAGTCGCCCTCTATGTCGAGCCCCTCGACCGTGGTGTCGAACAGGAATCTGACGCCGAGCTTTTCGGCGGCATAGGCGGCCAGCCCATCGACGAATATCCTGGAATCGCCGGTCTGGTCGATTGGCGAATAAACGCCGCCGGCGATCTTTTCCTTCACTCCGGCGAGCCCGGGCTCAAGTTCGACCAGCCGGTCGCGGCCGACGATCTCGATCGGCAGGCCATGCTTCGCCAGAAACTGGTAGTTGTCGGTGCCGGTGTCGAGACTGTGCTGCGAGCGGAAGAAATAAAGAATGCCCTTCTTGCGCTCGTCATAGTGGATGCCGGTGGCGTCGGAGAGCGCGTTGATGCAGTCGCGCGAATAGAGCGCCAGGCGCAGTTTGACCTGGCTGTTGGCGCGCAGGCGCTCCACCGTGCACTGGCGCAGGAAGCGCAGGCTCCAGGCGAGGAAATAGGGGTCGAAGCGCAGCCTGACCTTGATGCCGAGATCATGGTTCCAGAGAGCGCGCAGGAAGGTCTTCAGCGCCGCCGGCGAGGCCCAGGCGGTGGCGTCGCCCGGCGACACCAGACCGGCATTGGACTGGCTGGTGCCGCGCGCCGGCGCCGGATGGCGCTCGATCACGGTGACCTCATGGCCGTCGGCGGCCAGATAATAGGCGGCCGCGGTACCGACAACGCCGGCTCCAAGCACCGTTATCTTCATGCCACCCCCTCTTCGCGGCACAGCGCCTCCACGCCGCACCGCCATTGCTTCAATAGCGCTTCGCCGCGCGCCTTGCGAGCCCTCGGAAGTGCCCGGCTCAGCCCCGCGCGGAGTTCTTGCCGGTGAGGATACGCTCCCAGGCGAGTGCATCGGCGACGATCTGGTCGAGGTCGTCGCGTTGCGGGGTCCAGCCGAGTTCGGCGCGTGCAAGGTCCGAATTGGCAACCACGGCGGCGGCGTCACCGGGGCGCCGGTCGCCCATCTTGACCTCGAAATCCCGGCCGAAGGCGCGCCGCACGCTGTCGATGACCTCGAGCACCGAATAGCCGTGGCTGTAGCCGCAATTGGCGACGAGGCTGCCGCCGCCGGCGCGCAGCCGCTGCAGCGCCAGCCGGTGCGCCGCAGCCAGGTCGCTGACATGGATATAATCGCGCATGCAGGTGCCGTCCGGCGTCGGATAATCGGTGCCGAACACCTGCATGAAGGGGCGTTTGCCGAGCGCGGTCTCGCAGGCGACCTTGATCAGATGCGTGGCGCCAGGCGTCGACTGCCCCGTCCGGCCCCTGGGATCGGCGCCGGCGACGTTGAAGTAGCGCAGCGCCGTGTACCGCAAGGGATGCGCAAGCGCTGCATCGCGCAGCATCCATTCGCTCATCAGCTTGGACAGGCCGTAGGGCGATTCCGGCGCCAGGCGGGCATCCTCGCGCACCGGCTCCAGGCCGGCGCCGCCATAGACGGCGGCGGTCGAGGAGAAGATGAAATGCGGCACGCCCTCGCGCACGGCGGTTTCGATCAGCGTGCGGGTCTTGGAGGTGTTGTTCTCGTAATAGGCGAGCGGATCGGCAACCGATTCCGGCACCACGATGGAACCGGCGAAGTGGATGATCGCGTCGACCTTGTTATCCCGGATGATCTGGCCGACCAATTCCCTATCGGCGACATCGCCGACGACAAGCTTGGCTTCCGGCGCTACCGCCCATTCGAAGCCCGTGGAAAGGCGGTCGAGAACGACGACGCTCTCGCCGGCATCCAGCAGTTCCCAGACCATGTGGCTGCCGATATAGCCGGCGCCGCCCGTTACCAAAACCGTCATCCGCGTCCTCTTTTACTCATGATTTATCGGAAACTGTCTCAATCACCGACTTACTGGAAAGCCTGCGGCAAGGCCATTAGAAACGCCTGAATGTTAAATCCGTAACAGTCTCACCGGCCTGTGGCATCGTACGGAAACAAAATTGATCCACATCAAGGGAATAGGCCACGATCTGGCATCGTTAGGAACAGGCTTGGGGCGTGGCATTTTGACCAAAACGGCCCGGTGGACGACGAATGGCCCAACGATTATGATCCCGCGCAAAACTGGGAAGGCGACATGAACTATCAGCGGTTCTTCGAGGAAGCGATCGACCAGCTCCACGCCGAGCGGCGCTACCGGGTTTTCGCCGATCTCGAGCGCATTGTCGGCAAGTTTCCGCGCGCCATCTGGCGTTCAAACGGCCGCGCCGAGGAAATCACCGTCTGGTGCTCCAACGACTATCTCGGCATGGGCCAGAACCCCGATGTCATTGCCGCGTTCCAGAATGCAGCCGGCAAGATGGGTTCGGGCGCCGGCGGCACCCGCAACATTTCCGGCACCTCGAACCCGCTCGTCGAGCTCGAGCTGGAACTGGCCGACCTGCACGACAAGGAAGCGGCGCTGGTCTTCACCTCCGGCTTCGTCTCCAACGAGGCCTCGATCTCGACCATTGCGCGGCTTTTGCCCAATTGCCTGATCATTTCGGACGAGTTGAACCATGCCTCGATGATCGAAGGCGTACGGCGCTCGGGCGCCGAAA
Organism: Mesorhizobium sp. C089B; assembly: GCF_030323125.1. Classification (NCBI taxonomy): domain Bacteria; kingdom Pseudomonadati; phylum Pseudomonadota; class Alphaproteobacteria; order Hyphomicrobiales; family Phyllobacteriaceae; genus Mesorhizobium; species Mesorhizobium sp. C089B. The sequence goes on along the minus strand of NZ_CP100469.1, from coordinate 5,496,810 downwards.
AGAAGATTTTCCGCCACAACGACGTCGCGCATCTCGAAAGCCTGCTGCAGGTGGCGGGCCGCGAACGCGCCAAGCTGATCGTGTTCGAGAGCGTCTATTCGATGGATGGCGACATCGCGCCGATCAAGCAGATCGTCGAACTGGCCGAACGCTACAACGCGATGACCTATATTGACGAGGTCCATGCCGTCGGCATGTACGGACCGCGCGGCGGCGGCATCACCGAGCGCGAGGGGCTGGCCGACCGTATCGACATCATCGAAGGCACGCTGGCCAAGGCGTTCGGCACGCTGGGCGGCTATATCGCCGGCAACAGCGCCGTCATCGACGCGGTGCGCTCCTATGCTCCGGGCTTCATCTTCACCACGGCGCTGCCGCCGGCGATCGCCGCCGCCGCCACCACGTCCATCCGTCACCTCAAGCGCTCGCAAGCCGAGCGCGATGCGCAGCAACAGCAGGCATCGCGGACCAAGGAGGTTCTTTCTGCAGCCGGCCTGCCGGTGATGGAATCACCGACGCATATCGTGCCGGTGCTGGTCGGTGACCCCGAACTCTGCAAGATGGCCAGCGACCGTCTGCTCGGCGTGCACGGCATCTACATCCAGCCGATCAACTATCCGACCGTGCCGCGCGGCACCGAGCGGCTGCGCATCACGCCGACGCCGTTCCATACCGATGCGCTGATTGCGGGACTTCAGGACGCGCTGGTCGAGACATGGGATGCGCTCGGCATTCCCTATGGCTCCGCAGGGCGGCCCACTGTCGCCAAGAGCGACCGGATTGTGCCGCTGCTTGTGCCGAAGTCGGGCGGCTGAAGCCGCCGCCCATTTATCTCAAACCGTCCTCATCCATCCCGCCAAGCGATGTGCCGCTTCCTCGAGCTGGTCGAGGCGGCGGTGGAAGCACAGGCGCAAAAACGCCTCTCCGCCAGGGCCGAAGGCGGTGCCCGGCGCCAGGCCGACATTGGCCTTGTCGACGATGTCGAAAGCAGCCCGGCGCGGATCGGTGATGCCGTCGACCGTGAAAAACAAATAGAACGCGCCTTGCGGCACGGTGAAGCGCGCTTTGCCGGTTGCGCCTAGAATATCGCAGACCAGGTCGCGCGCCTTTCGCGCCCGCTCAACCTGTTCGACGATGAACGCATCACCGTGGTCCAGCGCCGCGACGGCGCCGCGCTGCATGAACTGGGCGACGCCTGAGGTCGAATACTGGATCAGGTTCTCGAACACCTGCTGCAGCTCGGGATGGGTCTTGATCCAGCCGACGCGCCAGCCGGTCATCGCCCAGTTCTTGGAAAAGGAGTTGACGAACAGGATGCGGTCTTCCGCGGTCGAAATGTCGAGGAAGGACGGCGCACGGCCGTGGCCGTAGTGGAACAGCGAATAGATCTCGTCGGCGATGATCCACAGGCCCTTTTGGCGGGCGAGATTCAGGATCGCCTGCAGCGTTTCCTTATCGGCCGTCCAGCCGGTGGGGTTCGATGGCGTGTTGACGAACAGCGCCTTGGTGCGCGGCGTCACCGCAGCTGCAATCTTGTCGACATCGCAGGACCAGCCATTGCCCGACTGGTCGAGCGTGACCGCAACCGGGGTAGCGCCGGAAATACCGGCGGCGGCGGCGAAATTCGGCCAGGCCGGGGAGAGATAGACCACCTCGTCGCCGCTGCCGGCGACCGCGGCTAATGCCAACTGAATGGCATGCATGCCGGAACCGGTGGCGATGAATTCCTCTTCGGCGAAGCTCTTGCCGAAATGCCTGGCATAGTAGCGAGAAAGCGCTTGCCTCAGCTCCGGAATGCCTTTCTGCCAAGTATAGAAGGTCTCGCCATTGGCGAGCCCCTTGGCGGCGGCTTCCGAAATGAAGGCAGGCGTCGGCAAATCGCCTTCACCGGCCCAGAGCGGGATCATGCCCTCGCGCGTACGGCCGTAATTGACGACGGCGACAATGCCGCTTTCGGGGGCGGCCACCGCTTCGCCGCGCAAGCTATCGATCAGGGTCATGGACAGATCCGTTTTGATGTCTGCTTTGATGCATGTCGTTATCCCAGAACCGCTGCACACTTCTGGGCGACATGCATTGGCGGATGCTCTTAGCAGATGCGGCAACAGAAAACCCCGGCCGCGAACGACCGGGGTTTTGGTCCAGAAATCTGGCCTTGTCTATTTCCTGGCGAGGAGATCGCGAATTTCGGTGAGCAGTGCGACGTCAGCCGGCGGCGGAGCCGCAGGTGCGGCCGGCTTCTCCCGCTCGAGCCGCTTGCGCATGTTGTTCACGGCCTTGACCATCAGGAAGATGATGAAAGCCAGGATGACGAAATTCAGCGCCACGGTGATAAAATTGCCGTAGGCGAACACCGCGCCTTCCTTACGCGCGTCGGCAAGATTGGTCGAATGCACTGTTGATGAGAGGCCTATGAAGTAGTTGGAAAAGTCGACGCCACCAAGTGCGCCGATGAAAGGCATGATGATGTCGTTGACAAGAGAATCGACGATCTTGCTGAAGGCCGCGCCGATGATGACGCCGACCGCAAGGTCCATCACATTTCCTTTGGAAATGAATTCCTGGAATTCTTTCAGCATTCGACCCTCCTTGTCATGACGGACCGCGCTGCCGCCGTCCCTCCGGCGTCGGCCCGTGCGCACCATAACAAAAACCTGCGGTTGCAACAGAAGCAAAAGTTGGAAAACACCGCTTTCTCCTTACCTTGGTTCACGGTTCGACAGGGCAGCGTCGCGACCATGCGCCGAAAGCCGCGATGGACTTGACCTTAGAGCTGTGATTGCCTCTGGGCAGGCCGGGGTGAAAGCTGGCCGAGGAGGATTTTCGGGCCGTGCAGGGCTGGTTCATCGTCATCATTGCCGTCGCCTATGTGACGCTGCTGTTCGCCATCGCTAGCCTTGGCGACCGGCGGTCGACGGCGTCGGGACCCGGCCACGCCCGGCCCTTCATCTATGCACTCAGCCTCGCCATCTACTGCACCTCCTGGACCTTTTTCGGCTCGGTCGGCCTGTCCTCCGAGCGCGGCCTCGAATTTCTCGGCATCTATACCGGCCCGGTGCTGGTGTTCGTGTTCGGCTTTCCGCTGCTCAATCGCATCGTGCGGCTGGCCAAGAGCGAGAAGATCACCTCGATCGCCGACTTCCTGGGCGCCCGCTATGGCAAGAGCTTTGCCGTCTCGGCGATCGCCACGCTGATCGCCACCATCGGCGCGGTGCCCTATATCGCACTGCAATTGAAGGCGATCTCCGGTTCGGTCGGCCTGATGGTCGAGCATTATACGGGATCGCCGCCCTCCTTCGATCCCTTCGTCAGCGACATCTCGCTGGTGGTGGCCATGCTCTTGGCGCTGTTTGCGGTGCTGTTCGGCACCCGCCATGCCGACGCCACCGAGCACCAGGACGGGCTGGTGCTGGCGGTGGCGGTCGAAACCGTGGTCAAGCTCGCCGCCTTCCTGGCGATCGGCCTGATGGTCACCTTCCTGATCTTCGGTGGCCCGGGCGACATGATCGACAAGCTGGCCGAAAACAGCCAGGTGCGGCAAGCCATGGGCTACAACACCTCGCTCGCCACCTGGCTGGTGCTGACTTGCCTGAGCGGCTTTGCCATTATCATGCTGCCGCGCCAGTTCTACGTCACCATCGTCGAGAACCGCGGCGAGGCCGAACTGCGCACCGCGACCTGGGTGTTTCCGCTCTATCTCGTGGCGATAAACCTGTTCGTGCTGCCGATCGCCTTCGCCGGCCTGGCGCTGGTCGGCGCCAAAACCACCAGTGACCTCTATGTGCTGGCGCTGCCCTTGTTCGGCGGCCATGACTTCCTCGCCATGGCCGCCTTCATCGGTGGGCTGTCGGCGGCGACCGCCATGGTGATCGTCGAAAGCGTGGCGCTGTCGATCATGATCTCCAACGACCTCGTCATCCCGCTGTTCGTGCGCCGCCTGCTCAAGACCACGACCTCTGAGAATGAGGATTGGTCGACGCTGATCCTCAACGTGCGGCGCGGCGCCATCTTCATCCTGTTGTTCATCGCCTTCCTCTACTACCGCGAAAGCACCAACTCGGCGCGGCTGTCGTCGATCGGCCTGATGTCGTTCGCGGCAATCGCCCAATTCGCGCCGGCGCTGATCGGCGGGCTGATCTGGCGCGGCGCCAATGGCCGCGGCGCGGCCCTTGGCATGGTCGCCGGCATCCTCGTCTGGGGCTATACGCTGCTTTTGCCGTCGCTCTCGGCAGCCGACGCGGACATCGTCGTGCAGGGGTTGTTCGGTTTCGAGGCGCTGCGGCCGCAGGCTCTGTTCGGCACCGTCGCCGAACCGTTGAACCACGGCGTGCTCTGGAGCCTGTCGGTCAACACGCTGTTCTTCGTGCTCGGCTCGCTGTCGCGCGCGTCAGTGCCGCTGGAGCGGATCCAGGCGTCGATCTTCGTGCCGCGCGAATCCGGCCCGATGCCCAGCCTGCGCCGCTTCCGCACCGCCATCACCGTCAACGTGCTGAAGGACACCATCTCGCGCTACCTCGGCGTCGAGCGCACCGAGCGCTCCTTCCAATCCTTCGAGAAAAGCAATGGCGTCTCGCTGCACGGCAATGAGCAGGCCAGCATGGATGTCATCCGCTTTTCCGAGCAGCTGCTGGCGAGCGCGGTCGGCTCGTCTTCGGCGCGGCTGATCCTGTCGCTGCTGTTTCGCCGCAACGACCGCGAGTCCAAGGACGCCTTTCGCCTGCTCGACGACGCCACCGAAGCGCTGCAGCACAATCGCGACCTGCTGCAGATCGCGCTCGACCAGATGGAGCAGGGCATCACCGTATTCGACCGCGATTTTCGTCTGATCTGCTGGAACAGACAATATCGCGCGCTGTTCGACCTGCCCGACGAGATGGGCCAGGTCGGCGTGTCGCTCGACCGCATCCTGCGCCACCTCGCCGAGCGCGGCGATATTCCGGCCGACCAGCGCGTGGCGATGCTCAACCGGCTGACCAGCTTCGTCAGCCCATGGCAGATGGAGTTGAAGACCAGTGGCCGTATCCTCGAACTGCGCTCCAACCCGATGCCGGACGGCGGAATCGTCGCCACCTATGCCGACATATCAGGACGCGTCGAACAGGATTTGGCGCTGAAGCGGGCCAATGAATCGCTGGAGCAGCGGGTCAAGACGCGGACCATCGAACTGACTAGGGTTAACGAGGAGTTGACCCGGGTCAATGAGGAGCTGGCGCAGGCGCAGATGCTGGCCGAGGAGGCCAATCTGGGCAAGACGCGCTTCCTCGCCGCCGCCGGCCACGACATCCTGCAGCCGCTGAACGCCGCCCGTCTCTACTGCTCGTCGCTGATCGAAAAGGCCGGCAAGGGCCCGGCCGGGAAGGCTGCTATCAACATCGAATCCTCGCTGGAATCGGTCGAAACGATCCTGGGCGCCGTGCTCGACATTTCCCGCCTCGACGCCGGCGCGATGAAACCCGATGACAGCGCCTTCCGCCTGGACGGGCTGCTGCGCCAGATCGGCAATGATTTTCAGCCGCTCGCCGCCGAAAAGAAACTCGATCTGACGATCATAGCCTCGTCGCTCAGCGTGTTGACGGACCGCAACCTGCTGCGCCGGCTGATCCAGAACCTGGTCTCCAACGCCATCAAATACACCCCCCATGGCCGCATCCTGGTCGGCGTGCGACGGCGCGGCGAACTCGCCGAAATCCAGGTGATCGACACTGGCATCGGCATTGCCGGCGACAAGCTGAACACGGTCTTCAACGAGTTCACCCGGCTGGACGAAGGCGCGCGCGAGGCCGAAGGTCTCGGCCTTGGCCTGTCCATCGTCGACCGCATCGCGCGGGTGCTGCGGCTCGAGATCCAGATCTTTTCCAACCCGGGCAAGGGTACGCGCTTTTCCGTTATCCTGCCGGTTGCGGCGGTTGAGGCGCCGCGGCGCGAGGTCGAGCCGAAGGCGCCTGCCCGCACCGCGAATTCGCTGGCCGGCCTGCGCGTCATGTGCATCGACAACGACGCCCGCATCCTCGACGGCATGCGGCTTCTGCTCGAGGGCTGGGGCTGCAGCATCGGCACGTTTTCGGGTTCGGAGGATTTTGGCAGGGCCGATCGTCCCGACATCGTGCTTGCCGACTATCATCTCGATGGCAGAAGCGGCCTCGACATCATCGCCCGCCTGCGTGACATCCATGGTTCGGACCTGCCGGCCGTGCTGGTCACCGCCGACCGCTCCACCGAGGTCCGTGCCGCTGCCGCCGCCCTGGACGTGCCGGTGATCAACAAGCCGCTGAAGCCGGCCGTGCTGCGTTCCATGATGGCAAGGGTCAGGCCGCTGGCATCGGCGGCCGAGTAGGGTTCAATGCATGCCGCCCAGAAGTGTGCCCCGGTTCTGGGACCACGACATGCATCGAACAAGAGCTAAAGCGGGTCGCATGAATCCGTTCAGCGCGATGCGCTTTAGCCTGCTGGCTGCAACGGATCGCTGCCGATCTTGGACAGCTGGATCACCGCCTGGGTGCGGCTGTCGACGCCGAGCTTTTGCAGGATGGCCGAGACATGCGCCTTGACCGTCGCTTCGGAGACGCTGAGTTCGTACGCGATCTGCTTGTTGAGCAGGCCTTCGGCCAGCATGCCGAGGACACGCGTCTGCTGCGGCGTCAGCGCCTGCAGCCGCTTGATCAGGTCGGATATTTCGGGGTCGCGCTCGACGCCGAGGTCGATGCCGACGGGTGCTGCGATGTCGCCGGCCAGCACCGTCTGCACGGCGCTGCGGATTTCCTCCATGCTGGCCGATTTGGAGATGAAACCGGACGCGCCGAGATCGAGCGCGCGCCGGATGGTCACCGGGTCGTCGTGCGCCGACACCACCACCAGCGGCACCGCCGGGTGGATGCCGCGCAACGCGATCAGACCGGACAGGCCGCTGGCGCCCGGCATCGACAGGTCGAGCAGCACCAGGTCGACATCCTCATTGGCCACGACCAGGGCCTTGGCGCTTTCGAAATCGCCGGCCTCGTGAATGGCGGCGACATCGCCGACGCCGGCAAGCGCCTCTTTCAAGGCGCCGCGGAACAGCGGATGGTCGTCGGCAATGACGAAGGTGTAGCCCGACGGCAAATGTTCCTCCCCAAATCCCGTTGTTGCCCAAACTTCGTTATCGATTGACGGCTTTTACGGGATCGGACGATTATGCGGCGAAGCGCTTTGTTTTCAAGCGGCAATGGCCGGACGGCACTTTGCGCCGGGCAGCTCAGGTCTTTTGCGAGTTGAGCTTGGCGCCGTCGCCATTGTCCTTGTCCATCTCCTTGACGATGCCCATGAAGCCACGCAGCATGCGCTCCATATAGCTCATCGTCTTGTCGAAATCCTCTTCGCTCGGCAATTTCGACTCGAGACGGGCCGACAGCGAATTCTCCAACCTGGCGACGCGTTCGTCCATTGCCTTCATCGAGGCCTGCAAACGCTCGACCTCGTCCTGGAAGGCGGCGCGTTCGTCGGCGGCCATCTTGCAGACGAGCTGGCCGGAGCGCTCCTCGCAGATCGACATGGCGCCGGTCCGGGTATCCATGCGGACATAGCCGTTGGCCGTTTTCTCCAGCCGGTAGCGGTCGGTCTCTTCGGACCAGGCCGACGCCGCGACCAGCGAGACCAGTGCGGCGGGGATCAGTATGTGCTGCAGACGCATGTTCCATCCTCCACGAGCCAGTATGCGCAACCTATCACAGCTTTGCGCCGTAAATGCGGACGAGTTGCCCTTCCCCGCATGATCGGTTCGGATTATAGCGCAACCATGTCTCAGATTATCTACAAGATCGCGCCCGAAGCGCTTTGGCGCGAGGCCGAGAAAAACGGCCGTTTCACCGGCGCTCCGATCGATATCGCCGACGGCTTCATCCATTTCTCCACCGCTGATCAGGTCAGGGAGACGGCGGCGAAGCATTTCGCCGGCCAGATGGATTTGCTGCTGATCGCCATCGACGGGGCGCTGCTCGGTGACGCGCTGAAATACGAGGTCTCGCGGGGCGGCGCGCTGTTCCCGCATCTCTATGGCGTGCTCGATATGAGCGCCGTGCTGTGGGTGCGGCCACTGCCGCTCGGGGCCGACGGCGCCCATCAATTCCCGGCGCTGGAGGCCGAATGATCGTGTTCGATCGCATCGGCCAGAAACTGCTGTTCACCTTCGATCCGGAAACGGCGCATGGCATGTCGATCGCGGCGCTGCGATGCGGTCTGCCGGTCGGCGCGCGGACGGTGCGCGACGACAGGTTGAAGCTCAGCCTCTGTGGCATCGCCTTCCCCAATCCGCTCGGCATGGCCGCAGGCTACGACAAGAACGCCGAGGTGCCCGACGCGCTGCTTGGCCTCGGCTTCGGCTTTGCCGAAGTCGGCACCGTGACGCCGCTGCCGCAGGCCGGCAATCCGAAGCCGCGCATTTTCCGGCTGACGGAGGATGATGCGGTGATCAACCGCCTGGGCTTCAACAATGAGGGCCACGAGGCGGCGGAAAAACGCCTTGCCGCGCGCCAGGGACGCGGCGGCATTGTCGGCGTCAACATCGGCGCCAACAAGGACAGCGCCGATCGTGTCCGTGACTATGAGTTGGGCGTTTCCCGTTTTGCGAAATACGCCAGCTATCTCACCGTCAACATCTCGTCGCCCAACACGCCCGGCCTGCGCACCATGCAGGCGCGCGAACAGCTCGGCGAACTGTTGTCTCGGGTCATGTCGGTGCGTGCAGCAGCTTCGGCGCAGCCGCCCCTCTTCCTCAAGATCGCGCCCGATCTGGTCGAGGCCGAGCTTGAAGACATCGCCGCCGAAGTCAGCGAGAAGCAGATTGACGGCGTCATCGTCTCCAACACGACGCTGGCGCGAACCGGATTGCGTAGCACAAGCGGCGAGACCGGCGGTCTCTCGGGAAAACCGCTGTTCGAGCGCTCGACCATCGTGCTGGCCAAGATGCGTCGGCTGCTCGGGCCGGAGCGCGCCGTCATCGGCGTCGGCGGCGTCGATTCCACTGATGCCGCGCTGGAGAAAATCCGCGCCGGCGCCGACCTCGTGCAGCTCTATACCGGCATGGTCTATGCCGGGCCGGCGCTGCCGGGGCGCATCCTTGCCGGGATGGTGCGATTTGCCGACAAGGAGCGGCTGAAATCATTGCGCGAACTGCGCGACAGCCGGCTCGATCAGTGGGCTGCCAGGCCGCTCTAAAACGCCGTGCGCAACCGGAGCCGCAGGATGGCCAGCAGGCTGAAGCCGCGCACCAGCAGGAAGACGTGCAGCGCCGCCCACAGGCCGTGATTGCCGAGAGACGGCGCCAAGCTGAACAATGCGGCGCTGAAGGCCAGGAACGACACCAGCATCATGTTGCGCATCTCGCGCGACCAGGTAGCGCCGATGAAGACGCCGTCCATCTGGAAGGCCAGCACGCCGCTCAGCGGTGTCAGTGCCGCCCACGGCAGATAGATGTCGGCAACAGCACGAACATCCGGCGACGTGGTGATCAACGAAATCAGGCCGGCGCCGCCGAGCCAGAAGATCAGCGTGGCGGTTCCGGCGAGGCCGAACCCCCAGAATAAGGTCAGACGTACCGCCCGGCGGAACGCCGTCTCGGCACGTGCGCCGATCGCGCGTCCCGCCAACTGTTCGGCCGCGGTGGCGAAACCGTCGAGAAAATAGCCGGCGACGAGGAAGAAGTTCATCAGCACGGCATTGGCGGCCAGCGTCAGCGTGCCGAACTGCGCGCCCTGGCGGGTGAACAGCGCGAAAGCGGCGAGCAGCGAGAACGAGCGGATCATGATATCGCGGTTGAGCGACAGCATGCGCAGGAAAGCGGGCATGTCGAGCAGGCGATGCCGCGGCAGGCGGGGTGCGGCCCGGAAGCGCCAGACAACGATGGCGAGACCCAGCAGCATGGCCAGACATTCGCCGGTGACGGTCGCCCAGGCCACGCCGGCGACGCCCCAGCCAAGCTTCAGGCCGAGCAGGATGCAAAGCACGATGTTGATGCCGTTGAGCACCGCCTGCAGCATCAGCCCAAGCCCGCCCTCGCCGCGTCCAAGGACATAGCCGAGGATGGCGTAGTTGATCAGCGTGAAGGGGGCGGCGAGCATTCTGATGTGGATATAGACGCCCATCGCCTCGCCGACGCGCGCTTCGCCGCCGATGAATTTCTGGCCGGCGATGGCAATCAGCGGCGCAAGGACGACAAGCACGATGCCGGCGGCGACCGCGATCAGCACGGCGCGCCAGAACACCGCCTGCTCCTCGGTTTCGTCGCCGCGCCCAAACGCCTGGGCGACGAGGCCGGTGGTGCCGGAGCGCAGGAAATTGAAGGTGCTGAAGACGACGTCGAAGACCAGGGCCCCGGCCGCCAGGCCGCCGAGCAGGGCGGCATCGCCGAACTGCCCGACCACCGCCGTGTCGACGATGCCGAGCAGCGGCGTCGTCAGATAGGCGAGCGTCATCGGCACGGCGATGGCGAGCACCGAACGGTTGGTGACGGCGAAGGGTCTCGCGTCGGCTGGGGTTGCACCCGTGTCCAGGGGATTGCTGCCTTGCTGGTTGCGGCTTGATCGAACAGCCGATGTGCCCCATTTTCCCGCCACCGCGCAATCACTCTTGCCGTGACGGCCAACCGAAATGTTCTTCTGGCGCGAGCCCGCCGGACCCGAGTATTGGTTTTAAGCAATTCCCAAGGGGAAGCGCTACGCGCTCTCCTGCGAAAACCGCTGCACACTTTGCTGGAATTGCTTTAGCCATGCCCCTGCAGATCGTCCATCACCCCGACTACGATGCCGGCTTCGCCGTCAATCATCGCTTTCCGATGAGCAAATATCCGCTGCTGATGCAGGCCTTGCATATCAGTGGTCTGATCCACGCCGATGCGCTGTCGATGCCGGAGCCGGCGCCGGCCTCCTGGCTGAAGCTCGCCCATGCGGCTGATTATGTCGACCAAGTCATCACGTGTTCGGTGCCTGAAAAGATCGAGCGCGAGATCGGCTTTCCCGTGGGTCCGCGCGTTTCGCTCAGGGCGCAACTCGCCGCCGGTGGTACGGTGCTGGCCGCACGGCTGGCGCTTATCAACGGCATTGCCTGTAACACTGCCGGCGGCAGCCACCATGCGCGGCATGCGCAAGGCGCGGGCTTCTGCACTTTCAACGATGTCGCCGTCGCTTCGCTGGTGCTGCTAGCCGAAGGTTCCGCCCAAAAAATCCTGATCGTCGATCTCGATGTGCATCAGGGCGACGGCACGGCGGATATACTGAGTGACGAACCACGCGCCTTCACCTTCTCCATGCATGGCGAGCGCAATTATCCGGTGCGCAAGATTGCCTCCGATCTCGACGTTGCGCTGCCGGACGGCACCGGCGATGGCGCCTATCTCGAGCGGCTGGGCGCCCTCCTGCCGGAGCTCTCGGCCAAGGCGCACTGGGACATCGTCTTCTACAATGCCGGCGTCGACGTGCATGCCGAGGACCGGCTCGGCCGGCTATCGCTCAGCGATGACGGCGTGCGTGCCCGCGACGCCATGGTGATCGGTCATTTCCGCGCGCTGGGCATCCCGGTCTGCGGTGTCATCGGCGGCGGCTATTCGACCGATGTCGCAGCGCTGGCCGCGCGCCACGCCATCCTGTTCGAGGTGGCGTCGGACTTTGCCTGAGTGGCCTTCGGTTTGAGCACAATCTTTTCCGAAAACCGGTTGCCACTTTTCGGGATCATGCCTCCGCTTCACTTCCGGTAGTTCGCGAGCCTGAGCAGGATGAACACCGGCACGACGATCGCGGCGCCGAGCAGGATATAGCCCAAGAAGCGATAGACCGCGTTGAAGCCGAGGTTCCACAGATCGATGAAGAAACCCTGGATGCGGTAGAAGACGTCCATCGGCGTCCAGCCGAACGCATTCATGACCAGGCCGACGAGGAACGACACGACCAGCAGCTTGACGATCACCCTGACGGGCGAGTCACCGAGAAAGCGCGTCACTGTGGACAAGGGGCTGCCTCCAGATTGGTGTGCCCGGATTCGGGGTACAAACCCACGAATACGCACTTGCTGCGCCCGCATCAAGGCAGGCGGACCGGCGCAATCGGTCGGGTTTCCAACAGCCGTTTCCGAAGAGCTGTCCAAGGGCGATTGCCCGAAGCATGCCCATCATGATATCGAGAGGCCGACGCGGGTATGATGTAATGGTAGCTTGTCAGCTTCCCAAGCTGAACGCGAGGGTTCGATTCCCTCTACCCGCTCCAGCTTATGCCACAAGGAGTTGCCCTTTATCGGAGTGTAATCCTCAAGGGCGGGTTTTACAGTGTGTTTTACACTTTCGTTCTCAGTTCGTCCGCATCCGAGCTACGCGATGCTGAGACCCTGTCGTTGCCATTCTTTGCTGAGCCATCTTGGCTAAGGAGGCCAACGCTGATGTCAAACGCGTTGCAGACTGGCGGCTTTCGGGCCGGAAGCGGAAAGTCCACTTTCCGCATGACTGGCACAAAGGCCGACGTTGCCATCCTTCCGGCCAAGCCAGTCGAATAGGGCCAATGATACGGATGTCTGCCTAAAGGCGGGAGTTGGCCCGACAGCTGCGACGTCATAAATCCACCCGGGAACAGAGCAGCTACTCCGGTAATCCAGCCTTGGAGAGTCCTTCGAGTAAAAGCTGCTCGTCCGTCGGGCTCTGGAAACCTTCTTTGGCAACAAACCGAATGGATGAAAAATTTGGGGCTTTGCGTAGCACATTTGATGCGCACTCTCGGGCGAGTTCAGGCTTGCCCATAAGGGCGTAGCAAGCAGATCGATAGGCTTCCACCCAATATGGCATTTGGGGTGATCTGCTGAGATTTGCGATGGCTTCATCGAACTTATGATCGGAGAAGTAAAAACATCCGAGCTGTGGCCAATACCATGTCGGTTCAAAGTTCGGATCCACCACTCGTGCTTCAATGAAGAAACCAATCGCTTCTGCCGGCCTCCCTAGCGCGTGGTGCAAAAACCCAAGGCCGGTCAAGGCAACGGGCCTATTTGGGGCTAGTTCGTGCGCCTTTCGGAAGTGATGTCCTGACAAATCGAAAGACTGGCGATACAGTTGTGCCGGGCGTAACGATCCATGAGCTGGGATGAGAATCGAAGCCGGCTCGTTTCTGCCACGACGAAACGACAGCTTTGCGCCTGATATCGGCCGTTGATATCCGACCCCATCGTTCGGTCGTCGCCTTGTTGCGACGGGGAAGCTGTGTTGGATCGCCAACTCAGATTGAAGGTGAGATGAGAGAGATCCGCAAATAGCAGCCATCCTGGTCTCCGATGTGGCCGGCTACAACCGGTTAACCGGCGCAGATGAAGAATCAGGTCGCGAACCTATGATACAGAGGCCGTAGCAGCCACTCTCTTCGCCTGAGTGCGGCTCATGGATCAAGGGCGGATAACCCTGCCGACGGGAGATGGCTACCGCCACCGACCCCTCCATCCGCCTCCGAAACGCCCTCCACCAGCAACCAAGCGGATGATAAGGAGAAGTACAATGGCGCCGACGGTTGCATTGATGATCAGGCTGATCGTTCCGGTTCCCAGATGGACGTCTGCGCGGGGCAGCAGCCAATCCCCTATGAAGGCGCCGATGATCCCGATTGCGATGTCTCCGATCACACCAAAACCGGCGCCCCGCACAATTTTTCCGGCCAACCATCCGGCAATAAGTCCCACTACCAATATAACTATTATGCTCTCGTTCGACAGATGCATGTGGTCCTCCAGGCTTCGTTTTCCGCAGCGCAATTCGTGCCCGCAACCGGCGACTAGTCCATAGCCGATCCGCTATCCAAAAGCCAAAGCGCGTTAGAGGTGTGCTTTCCGTCCCACCCCGCGGAACGAGCCCACCTCAACACTCCATACGGAGTTTGGTTCCAGCTTGCGACGGATGCTGACCGGAAGATTGCTGATGAACCTGTCATCAGTGCAGGCGAGATCGTCAACTAGTATTCCATTGTCGTCCCTATGCACCGAGCGTTGGGAAAAGAGGACGCCGAGATGCGAACTGATGCAGACGTTGAGGGCCGCCCAAAGGGCTATTGACGACGTAACACGTCAAAGCAGGCGGCGGCCGGTAACGCTAAAGCGGCTGACACCCTGCTTGGTCGTGCATGGAATTGCCAACGCGATGCGTCGCCATGTGCATCTCGCCATACCCCTGATCGCCGTCCCAGCACGTGCGTCGGGAAAACGCGCCGTCCCAGAGGGCTGGGTAATGGTGGAGATCTATGGTACCTAAGGTTGCCCTCCTAACGTGGAGGGTCCGAAACCATCCCAGCGATCCAGCCTCAGCGACCGTAGCAGTGCCGAAAACAGCACGCCCTATCTCTCAGCTGTTGAACGTCGCGCTTCATGCCCCGCGTCCAGGGCGTGCCGGCAGCGAAGAAGGTACCCATGGACGAAATATACACCAATGCGCGCGAACAGTTTTTCGCGGCTATACGTATCCTTGCATCGTCGCCTGACAGCATCCAAACCCGTTTGATCGATGCTACACCAAGGATTCTTCAGGTCACGATCGACGAATTCGAAGGCGCCCATGAACTCAAAATCAGATTTGCCCGAATTCTTGATCTTTTGGCGGTCGATCAGGACGATCTCGCAACGGCTGCCGTGGAAACAGCCGCCCACATGACGGATTTTGAGGCAACCAAACTTGCCGATCTGATCTGCGACTTTTTCTCAGACCTGGAATAACTGGATCTGAGATCCCTTTTGGCCATTCGTCAAAACCTCCCTTGCGATCTTGCGAGCGTCCATGAAAACCACAGCAGAACATCTGAAACCACTCCTATGGGAGCCCAGGAACCTGATCCGGGCCATCGAAGCCGCAGGCGTCACCCTATGGTCGTGGAACGTGGACAGCGATGCGTTAGCCATGGATGATCGGGCCTATGATCTGTGGGGCATATCGCGTGCCACGGACGTCAAATTTGAAGATCTATCCGCGCACATCCATCCTGCCGACCGCGACCGTGTGCGAGCCGCGTTCAACGCGACGCGGGCAATTGTAGGCCCCTACGAGATCGATTTCCGGATCATGATCGGCGAGGAGCTCAAATGGATCTCGGCCCGAGGGCAAGGCGACGATGAAGGCATGGTCCAGCGGCTGATGTTCGGCATTTTCATTGACGTCACGGGGAGAAAACAGGCGGAGGAAGGTCGGGAGCTTCTGGCCGGCGAAATGAGCCACCGTGTCAAGAACCTGCTGACCATCGCCTCCGGCCTTACCGCTATAACTTCCCGTTCGACGACCACGACCAACGACATGGCGCGCGAGTTGACACAGAGGCTGACTGCCTTGGGCCGCGCCCACGATCTCGTCAGGCCCGTGCCGGGTCAAACCGAGGCCGCTTCGGCGCTGCTAGGCGATCTTTTGACAGTACTTCTGGCGCCTTATGATGATCTGGGCGCTTTCAGCGGTCGAATTCGGGTTGCGGTGCCCAGGATGAGCGTTGGCGAGTCTTCAACAACGATTCTCGCGCTTATCATCCATGAACTTGCAACCAATTCCCTCAAATACGGCGCTCTGTCGACCGAGACTGGGACGCTGGATGTTTCTTGCTCGGCGCAAAGTGAGGCCGTCTCGATCGTCTGGACGGAAAGTGGCGGGCCTCCAGTCAAGGCGCCGACCGCTGCTCCAGGATATGGAAGCAAATTGGTCGAACGCAGCGTAACTGGTCATCTGCGCGGCTCGATTGTCTACGACTGGGCAAAGGATGGTCTTGTTGTCACGCTGAAAGTCCAGCCTGATCGCCTTGCGCAATAGATCCTTCAGTGTCCTCGTTGGCCTAACCGTTCACTAAGGGTTGGCCAGCCTCCGTCATTGCGATCAGAGCGACAGGACACCTCGCAGGCAGGCTGCTACGGCCGCGTGGTCATATGGCTTGCCGAAGAACGCGCTCCCTTCCGGGAGATCCGCTGCCCCCACGACGCGATGGCCTGATGTCGCTACGATCTTGATGGGCGGCCATCTATCGCGAACAGCGGCCGAAAGTTTAAGGCCATCCATACTGCCCGGCATGTCGATGTCGGTGAACATCGCTTCGATCATTACACCTGTTTCGAGTATGGCGATGGCTTCGTCGGCATTGGAAGCCTCGAAAACCAGAAATCCTTCGCTTCGAAGAAAATCCGCGATGTCAATGCGGATTAGAGGTTCGTCTTCGACAACCAAAACACCCCTAGCGACATCGGTTTCTACCTACAATTGATAATCACGATCCTCAACTCCTGTGCGCCGAAATCGCTCCATTGAAATACTTAGCAAAGCCGATTTGGCGCAGAATGGCAGCGAATGGCCGCGTCCATGATCGTCGTCGGCAAAATTTGCGCAGTTTCCAAGGCGCTGCTGCTTGCGGAACGAGCTGCGCCAGGCGCAGTTCGGCGGCTTTGCCGACTCGACCGCAGTTCCGGTAATCTGCGACCTGGACAGGATGTTTCCTTAGGTCACTTTTGGAAAGCTCAGGCCGGAAACAGGAACGCCGCCGCCGGATCGAAAAACACCTGCCGGCGAGGCTGCGCCGGTTCATGCGACTGCATGGCGGCAGAGGTCGGCCTGATGTCGATTTCCTGTCCGTTGGCGGTGCGCGCGACGATGCGCCGGCGTTCGCCATAGAATGCGACATCGACGATCTCGACAGCGAGCTCCGCGCTCGTCGGCTTTCGCTCCATGCCAAACGCTTCCGGCCGGATCATCAGCCTGGTTTTTTGACCCTTGTCGAAAGCGCCGTTGACGCTGACGCCGGATACGACCGAACCGTCCGCCAGCCGGATCGTTGCCGCGCCATTGGCGGTTTCGAGATGTTCGGCTGCGAGGAAATTCGAATTGCCGATGAAGCCGGCGACGAAGTCGGTCGCCGGCCGCAGATAAAGATCTTCGCCGCTGCCGGTCTGCTCGATGCGGCCGTCCCGGAACAGGGCGATGCGGTCGGAGAGATGCAGCGCTTCTTCCTGGTCGTGGGTGACGTAAAGGATGGTGACGCCGGTCTCGCGATGGATGCGGCGGATCTCGGCCTGGATTTCCTCGCGCAGCTTCTTGTCGAGCGCCGACAATGGTTCGTCCATGAGCAGGATCGGCGGGTCGTAGGCCAGCGCCCGGGCCAGCGCGACACGCTGCTGCTGGCCGCCCGACAGTGCGCCGGGCAAGCGCCCTGCGAAGCTTTCCAGCCGCACCAGCCCCAGCATGTCGGCAACCTTCTTCTTCACCTCGGCTTCGGACCGGCGGCGAACCCGAAGCGGAAAGGCGACGTTCTCGGCCACCGTCAGATGCGGAAACAGCGTGTAGCGCTGGAAGACCATGCCGATGTTGCGCTTGTGCGACGGGACGGCGAGCAGCGATTTGCCAGCCAGCTGCACGTCGCCGGAGCTCGGGTCCTGGAAACCGGCAATGGCATAGAGGGTCGTCGATTTTCCCGAGCCCGATGGCCCGAGAAAGGTCAGAAATTCCCCCTTGGGGATCTCAAGGGTGACGTCATGCACCGCAGTGAATGCGCCGAACGCCTTGCGCAGCTTGCGGATGGAAAGGAAGGGCTGGGTCATGTCTGGATCTTTCGGCGCAGCAGTGCCGTCACCGCCATCAGGGCAAGGGTGAGGCCCACAAGCAGGCTGGAGGCGGCGGCGATGACCGGGCTCAAATCCGAGCGCAGACTGCCCCAGATCTTGACGGGCAAGGTCTGCAAGATCGGGCTGGCCATGAAGATCGCCACCACGACCTCGTCCCAGGAGGCGAGGAAGGAAAAGATGACGGCGGAAAAGATGCCAATCCTGATCGACGGCAAGGTGATGCGCAGCTTCGCCTCGAGCGGGCTCGCGCCGCAGACGATCGCCGCGTCCTCGATCGACTTGTCGAAGCCTTCGAGCGCCGTGGCAGTCGGGATGATGGCGAAGGGCAGCGCCAGAATAGTGTGGGCGATGACGAAGCCGATGGTGGTGCCGCCGAGACCGAGGCGCAGGAAGAAGGCGTAGATGGCGATGGCGAAGACCACCACCGGCAGAACCATCGGCGTCAGCAGCAGACCGCGCAGGATCTCGCGGCCGCGGAACTGTCCGCGAACCAGCGCAAAGGAGGCAAGCAGGCCGATTACCACGGCAAGGATCGCCGTCATGGTGGCGATCCGGGCGCTGGTCAGTGCCGCCTCCAGCCAGGCTGGATCGGCAAACAGCTCCTGGTACCATTTGAGTGTCCAGCCAGGCGGCGGAAAGGCCAGCCAACGCGACGAGCCGAAGGAGAGCAGGACGATGAAGACCACCGGCAGCAGAAGAAAGCCGGTAACCAGCGCGGTGAAGCCGAGCAGGGCAATTTTCAGCCATCCCATGCGGTCATAGTCGAGCAGCATCTCAGATGCCTCCGCTCATGCGCCTGGCCCCGACAAGGCGCAGCTGCAGTGCGTAGAGAGCCATGGTCACGACCAGCAGGATAAAGGCGGCCGCACTGCCCAGCCCCCAGTTGAGCAGCGACTGGATCATCTGCGCAATCATTTCGGCCAGCATCATGTTGGACGTACCGCCGAGCAGCGCCGGCGTGACGAAATACCCAAGCGACATGACGAACACCATCAGGGCGCCGGCCGCGATGCCAGGCAGGGACAGCGGCAAAAGGATACGACGGAAAGCCTGGAGAGGACTGGCGCCACATAGGGCTGCGGCACGCAGCGTCATCGGATCGATCGCGCGCAGCGTGCCGACCAGCGGCAGGATCATGAAAGGCAGCATGATGTAGACCATGCCGATGGTAACGCCGGTCAGGTTGTTGATGAGCGGCAGCGGCTGGTCGATGACGCCAGCTGCCATCAGCGTCCGGTTGATGACGCCGGTGCGCTGGAGCAGCACCATCCAGGCATAGGTGCGGGTCAAGAGATTGGTCCACATCGACAGGATGATGACGCCGAAGATGATCGATGCCAGCGCCGAGGGCATGATCGCCAGCATCCAGGCGACCGGAAAGGCGACCAGCACCGTGACGGCGGTCACTACCCCCGCGACGAGGAAGGTGTTGAAGAACACCCTGGCATAGGTGCTGTCGCCCAGCAGGGTCGCGTAGTTCTGCAGGCCGGGCGCCGGCTCGGTGACGCTGCGCAAGAGCAGGGCCACGACGGGGACGACGAAGAACAGAACGATCAGGACCAGCGCGGGCAGCAGGCCGTTGAAGCCTGCCGGCATGCGAAATGTTGATGGGCTCTGGCGTGTTTCGACCGACATGGCAGCGATCCGGCTGTGGGACGAGACAGTGCTGACCGTCCCGCCCCCGGCAGTTCAAGGGACAGGCTTATTTCGCCTGCCAGGCATACCAGCGCGTGGCGATCTCGTCGCGGTGCTCGGCCCAATAGTTCATGTCGAGATTGATCTGGCCGTCGACATGGGCGTCCGGCAGCGACTTCACGACGTCGGCCGCCATCTCGGCCTTGGCCTTGGTGTTGATGGGCGCATAACCGCTGGCTTCGGCAAACTTCGCCTGGCCGCCGGGGCTGCTTGCCGCCGCGAGGAACTTCATCGCCGCGTCCTTGTTCTTGGCGCCCTTCGGAACCACCAGGACATCGGCCGCCGTCAGGTTCTGGGCCCAGGACACACCGACATCGGCTTCGTCATGCTGAAGTGCGAAGACGCGTCCGTTCCAGAGCTGGCCGAACGCCGCTTCACCCGAAGCGATCAGTTGCTGCGATTCCGCGCCGCCGCTCCACCAGACGATGTCAGACTTGATGGTGTCGAGCTTCCTGAAGGCGCGGTCGAGGTCGAGCGGATAGAGCTTGTCGGCGGGAACACCATCGGCGAGCAGCGCGATCTCGATGACGCCGGGCGCCGACCATTTGTAGAAGGCGCGTTTGCCCGGGAATTTCTTGGTGTCGAACATGTCGGCCCAGCCGGCCGGCTCGCCGGAGACGGCGCCCTTGTTCCAGGCCAGCACGAAGGAATAGTAAAAGCTGCCGACGGCGTGGTCAGTGGTGAAGCGCGGATCGAGATCGGCCTTCGGCACCGCCTTGAAGTCGATCGGTTCCAGCAGGCCGTCCTTGGCCGCCTTGATGGCGAAATCCATCTCAACATCGACGACATCCCAGTTGACGCTGCCGGCGTCGACCATGGCCTTCAGCTTGCCGTAGTCGGTTGGACCGTCCTGCAGGACTTTTATGCCGGATGCGGCCGTGAAGGGGTCGGCCCATGATTTGGTCTGCGCTTCCTGGGTCGTCCCGCCCCAACTGGTGAAGACCATTTCGTCGGCCTTGGCGGTGGTCGTTGCCAGAAGTGCGGCAAGGATGCCGGTAATGATCAGTTTCATGTCGTTCTCCTCTGTTTGTTTTCGTTGTTGGCTGTTTGCGACCGGCGTTTTCGCCTTGATCGCGTTTCCCTGGCTAGCGGCGGCTACCGCATGACAAAAGGATCGGGAATCGGGTCGTCCGAGGTGCGTATCCAGACCGATTTCGAGCGCGTGTAATCGCGGACAGCGTCCATGCCGCCTTCGCGGCCGAGGCCGGACTGGCCGTAGCCGCCGAACGGAACCAGCGGCGAGACGGCCCGGTAGGTGTTGATCCAGACCACGCCGGCACGGATGCCGCGCGCCATGCGGTGCGCTTTCGCGAGATTGGTGGTGAAGACGCCGGACGCCAGGCCGAACTTGGTGTCGTTGGCAAGCGCCAGCGCTTCGGCTTCCGTGTCGAACGCGATCACGCTGAGCACCGGACCGAAAAGTTCTTCGCGCACGCAGGCGAGGCTTTGATCGAGCGCTTCGATGATCGTCGGCGCGTAGTAGAAGCCGTCCGGCTTGCTCTCGGGGCGCGCGCCGCCGGTGACCAGCCGGCCGCCCGTGGCCAGGCTTTCGGTGATGATCTTCTCGATCCAGTCGCGCTGGCGCGCGGTGGCGAGCGGTCCCATTTCGGTTTCGGTATCTTGAGGGTCGCCGATCCGGATCGCCTCGGCCTTGCGCTTGAGCCGGACGAGAAACTCGTCCTTCACCGAGCGCTCGACCAAGAGCCGCGAGCCGGCGACGCAGCTTTGGCCGGTGGCGGCAAAAATGCCGGCGACGACGGCGTTGGCGGCACTGTCGAGATCGGCATCGGCAAACACCACGACCGGGCTTTTACCGCCGAGCTCGAGTGTCGTGTAAGCAAGGTTTTCAGCCGTGTTCCTGACGATCTGGCGGGCGGTCGCGGGACCGCCGGTGAAGGCGACGCGGGCGACCAGCGGATGGCTGGTCAGGCGGTGGCCGCAATCATGGCCGAAGCCGGTCAGGATGCTGACGCTGCCTGCGGGAAATCCGGCTTCGTGGACGAGTTCGGCGAAGGCGAGCAGCGGAGCAGGGCCATCCTCGGACGCCTTGAGGACGACGGTGCAGCCTGCGGCGAGCGCCGGCCCGAGCTTGACGGCGGAAAGGAAGAGCTGCGAATTCCACGGCACGACAGCGGCAACGACGCCGATCGGTTCGGGCCGGATCGTCACCTCCATATCCGCCTTGTCGATGGGAACAAACGAGCCTTCGTGCTTGTCGGCGAGACCGCCATAGTAGCGGTAGTAGTCACCGACATAGGCGATCTGGGCGCGGGTCTCGCGGATGATCTTGCCGGTATCGCGCGTCTCCAATTGCGCCAGCCGATCGACACTGGCGACGACGAGATCGCCGAGCCGCACCAAAAGCTTGCCACGGGCGCTCGCCGTCATCGCTGCCCACGGACCGGATCGCAGTGCCCGGTGGGCGGCTTCGACAGCGCGGTGGACGTCGGCGGCTGATGCAGCTGGCATTTTTGCCCATGTTGCGCCGGTCGACGGGTCGATGCTGTCGAAGGTCGCTGCCCCTTCGACGAAGTTGCCGTCTATGTAGTTCCTGAATTCGCCGGTGCCCATCACGTGCGCGGTCCCCGGAAGGCCGGCATCACTTTGTCGATGAACAGCTGCAGCGATTTCTTCTTGCGCTCGTGCGAAAGGCCGCTGTCGATCCAGATCGAATACTGGTCGTAGCCGAGCGCCTCATAGGCCTTGAGCCTGGCGATCACCTCGTCGGCTTCGCCGATCACTAGATTTTGCCGGATCTTGTCTGGCGCATATTGCGGCATGGCCGCGACCTCGGCCTCGGTCAGCGCCTCCAGCACGCCCTGGCGCACTGGCTTCTTGTTCTGGAACCAGGCGCCGAACTGGCAGTAGAATTGCGACAGGTCCCGTGTCAGGCGATCGGCGTCGGCTGCGTCCTCGGCCACGAATGTGTGCATCAAGAGCATGATTTCCGGCCGTGCTATCTCCGGGTGGGAAGCACAGGCGGTGTTGAAGCGCTCCATGAGGCTAGTCACTTCGCCATCGCCGGAGGCGAGCGGCGTCACCTGCACGTTGCATTTGTTGGCAACCGCGAAATCGTGCGAGTTGGGATCGCGCGCCGCCACCCAGATCGGCGGATAAGGTTCTTGCAGCGGCTTGGGCGACGCGGTGGTCGAGGGAAACGACCAGAACTCGCCAGAGAGCTCGAAATCGCCGTCCCACAGGCCACGGATCGCCGGCACCATCTCGCGCATGCGCTGGCCCGCGCCCCACGCTTCGAGCCCGGGGAAAAGCCGCTGGTACTCATAAGCATAGGCGCCGCGCGCAATGCCGATGTCGAGCCGGCCGCCCGTGATGACGTCGGCCATCGCCGCTTCCCCGGCAAGCTTGATCGGGTGCCAGAACGGCGCGACGATCGTACCGGTGCCGAGCCGGATCGTGCTGGTCTTGGCGCCGAGATAGGCGATGTTGATGAACGGGTTGGGCGAGATGGTGAATTCCATCCCGTGATGCTCGCCGATCCAGGCGGTCTCGAAGCCGGCCTGTTCCGCCAGCAGGACCAGATCCTCCAGCTCGGCAACAAGCTCGGAATGCGGCTTTGCCAGATCCGAGCGCTCCATATGGACGAACAGCGAGAATTTCATCGGCGTCACCTGCGACCAGTAAGAGCTTGGGAAGACGCAGCCCTGGCGAGCGGCCGGACCTCGCCTTCGACCTCGTTGCCGACATAGACGCCGAATGCATCTTCCGTGCGTTCGCTGATATAGCGGGTCAGCATGGAGCGAACCGCCGGATCGGCGATCTTCAGATCGGCGACATGGTCTATATCGACAAGCCTGACCTGGCTGTCGCCGGGGGCGGGGGCGGTGACCGTCCCCGGTAGTAGACGTGCGAGCGCGACGGATCGGCCGCGTCGTCCCATACCGCAAACAGGAAGCCGAGTTGAGCGTCGACGCCCTTGGCCGCAAGGCATCCCTTGAGGCTGCGGGCATCCCTGGGCGAGCCCAGCCCTCGACCCGCCGGCAATTCGTGGAAGCCGTTCGCCGTTTCGAAGAACAGCACGCGGCCTTCATTTTCGAGAATGGCGCCGACTTCGGTGCCGTGAGGTGCAGCCGCGAGGGCTTCCTGGCTGAGGCGGGGCGTGACGTAGGTGCCGCGGAAATAGCCGAGCGGCTGCGCGCCATTGTGGGTGAAATCTCGGACGCGACCGATCAGGATCGAGTGGTCGCCGGCGTCGACCAATTGCTCCATGCCGCAATCGAACACCGCGACTGAACCGTCGATCAGCGGATTTCCGGTTTGCCCGGACTGCCAGGCAACGGAAGTGAACTTGTCCGCGGCCTTGGAGGCGAAGATGCCGGATTCGGTCTTCTGGCTCTCCGAGAGAATGTTGATCGCGAAACCTCTGGATGTCGAAAAGGCGCTGTGTCCGAGCGCCTTTTTGGCGATGCAGACAAGGACGAGCGGCGGATCGAGCGAGACCGAGGTGAAGGAGTTTGCAGTGAAGCCGCGCGGCTCGCCTTCCGCACTAACGGTGGTGACGATGGTGACGCCGGTCAGGAACGAGCCGAGTGCCCGCCTGAATTCGCCGTTGTCGAACGCGGCATCGGTTTGCGCCTTCGTGCCGGAGTCCGCCGCCGTGTCCAGGAAGGCGATGATGTGTTGAGTCACTTTTTCTGGAGAGGCTATTGCCATCATGTGCCTTTCTCCGCTGAGCACGAGGCATTGACCGTGGGGCGCGAGCCTCGCCATCGCCGCAGACATGGCCGGGGTCGAATTGCTGTCCTGCGACCCTGTCATGAACAGGGCCGGTGCGCTGAGCCCGGCCAGGGCATCGGCATGCTCGGCATCGGCGCGGGCAAAAAGGCGATAGGTGCGCGCGTAGCCTTCCGGGTCGACGCCTTCAAGAGCCGCGCGTGCGGTTGCGGCGGCGCTGGCCAAGTTCTCCGGCAGCGGGTCGCCGAACCACCGGGCAAGCGTTGCCGCGACGGCAGAAGCATCGCCATGCGTGCCGAGTGCCGCCGCTCGCTCGCGCACGGCCCGCGCCAGTGCCTCGGGGCGGCGGAAGACCGCGTTGAGGCAGACGATGGAGCGAACGCGCGACGGTGCGCGAAGTGCGATTTCCAAAGCGACCAGCGCACCCATCGAATGGCCGACGATCGATACGGCGGCGAGGCCGAGATGATCGAGCAGGCGAAGCGCCTGATCGGCGAAGTCGGAGAGCTCGGCATTTTCCGGCGGCAGCGGCGAGTTGCCGTGGCCGAGCATGTCGATGGCGATCAGGTCGTAGCGGTCTTGCATCAATGCGATCTGATCGCGCCAGATCGCCGCGTTCATGCCGACGCCGTGGATGAGCAGTACAGGTGTGCCGGAGCCGGCTCGGATGAAGCCGGTGCCATCGGGAGCCGTGTCCCGGATCCATGCGGGGGCGGCGACATCAGCCATGCAGGTCTCCCACCTCCTTGATGTCCTGATAGCGGTCGCCGATGCGGTGGTGTGGGCGCCCGCCAATCGAGGCGCCAAGCGCCACCACCAGTTCGTCCGGCGCAGGCGCATCGCCAATCTGGAAATGCACCGTCAGATAATGGGAGCGGCGGCCCTCGTCATTCTTGTCCATCAGCGGGATCATGATAGGCGTGTTTGGCCCGCCGCGCAGATTGGTGAAGGCGAGATAGGTCTTGGCGCCAACCGCGCGACGGTAATGATTGCCGAAATGCAGCGTATGGATCAGCGCCGATGCGTGCTCGATCTCGCCCGCCGTGCCGCAGATGGCGGCCTTGCCGTAGCCTTCGATCGCTTCGCCCGAACCTGCGGCGGCGATGATCTCGCGCGTCAGCAGCTCACCGAGGACGGGAGCGATAGCGCGGATCTCCGGCGACAGATCCTCGGTGAAACCGCGACCGGCCCAAGGGTTGGTCAGCACCGCGGCGACGCCGATCAGGCGCAGCGGCTGCGGTACTACCTTGCCGCCTTCAATGAGCGTGTTCTCACTGTAGGTGACGATCTTCCGAATGGCTGGTTTCATCAAAATCCTCGGTCGCATGGCGCGTTTCGCGCCACCATCTCGCGTATTATGGTATACCATGCTATGGAGCGCCAAGAACCTTGTCAACTGGCCAAAGAATCTGTTTTGTGGCAGCACGAGGAAGCGGAGAGGAAATGTCAGACGATACGCTGCGGATCGACCGCTCTGCCAAGACGTTGCGAACGCTGGCGCTGGAGCGCATGCGCGAGGCGATCATGGATTTTCATTTCCAGCCCGGCGAAAGGCTGGTCGAACGGCCGCTTTGCGATCAGCTCGGCGTCAGCCGCTCGGTCGTGCGCGAGGTTTTGCGGCAATTGGAGGCGGAGGGGTTGGTGCAGATGATACCTGGCCATGGGCCTGCCGTGGCCAAGCCGGATCTCGGCCGCACCGACGAGATCTACGAGTTAAGGGCGCTGCTGGAGGGCATCGCGGCGCGGGCTTGCGCCATGTCGGCAACAGATGAGCAGATTGCCTTGCTCGACGGTGCTTTGGCCAACCTTTTCGAAGCCTGGGCGTCAGGGGTGCCGGTCGCGGTGATGCGAGCGACCACCAAATTTTACGAGACGCTGTTCGAAACGGCCGATAAGCGCATCGCCTGGGAAATCGTCACCGGCTTGAATGTACGCATCAATCAACTGCGGTCTATGACTATAACTTCAACCAATCGCCGGGAACCGGCGATAGGCGAAATGACCGCGATCATGAATGCGATCAAGTCGCGCGACCCTGACAAAGCTGAGGCGGCCGCCCGACATCATGTCGAACAAGCCTGGTCTATCGCGCAACAGTTGTTGCGCTCGCGGTGAAGATCCCATCACACCGTCATTCCCGGCAAGCGACTGAACCTGCTTGACTGCGCGCAGCCACTTCAACAATACAGTTGGCCGGATCTAAATGTGATCGTCTCGGGAAGCATCCGCCATGCGACCTCGGACACGTTCCGCACATCCGGACGGACTCAAAATCTGGTCGCAACACTATCTACAAGCGCTGCATACCCTTCTTATCCCTTATGCCTATCGAGATATCGTGAACGGCACGGAGCAGCATAGTTCCGAGCCGGATTCCGCGTCTTTAAAAGCAAAAATCCCGCAACAGCTGAGGCAGACCGCATATGTGTCCGATTAGCCCAATCTGTGCGGATGCGGGGCAGCGCCCCCGTGGTGGCTGGGCGCCTGTCGGCCAAGCAGAGCCGCTTTTAAATCAAATGCCTCCAAGCGGCGCAAACGGCCATTCTTGTTCGCTGTGGACATTGAAGCTCACAATCTCGGCATCCTCACTAGGGGCGGCTTGAGGTGGCGCCTTGCGGAAATCCAACAACCGTGATCGGCCGTGGCAACCAAAAGCCGAGTCCTGCATTGTAGTAGATGCTGTTATACCAACTCCCCATGTGCTGTTCTCGATGCGGTGCGCGCGGCCATGATTATGAGCACTGCACGCATCTGAACCATGGCAGCCTCTCCGAGGCGCCTGCGCCTTCCACCCAGGGCGATGAACGGCACAACCAACAGGCTACGGTTAGCAATCCAACCCAGATCGCTGGGCCGGGCCGGATATTTTGACACTGATTGAAGTCGTGCGCCTGCAGCGTCAGTTCGCGGCACCGAAGCCATTTGCCCGCTGGGTCACTCCAGACGGTCAGAAGGGTCCAGAAGGCCCATCCGCTAGCTCCCGGCCAGCGGGCGTTCTCATACCGCAGATTACCCCGGAACAGGCCGCGGCGTCCTCCGGCGGACTGTATCTGCGGCTCGGCTCGCAGCGTCGCCACCCAAAGCAATCTGCCCGTCGGCTGTTAGCAAGCGCGGCATTCCAGATCGAACCGGAACGAATGTAGCAGTTGCCCAGTTCAGTAACGACGGGACACGTCAAGGAGAATTCAAATGACACGCCGACCAAAAATTTTGGCCAGCACTGCACTCGGTTTGCTGATCGCGTCCGCGCCGTTCGGGCCCTTCGCGCCCCTTAGCAGCGCCGCCTCCGGTCCCGCACGGTTCGTGGCATCGCCACCGCCGATCTTTATCAAGTTAAAATGCAAGGAGGGCGAATCCGCCGAAGCCTGCGCGCTGAGGCAGCAGGCTCCGACCGAAAACGCTGCTCCACTTCCAGCGACCGAACCACAGCCTGCTCAGAAACCGCAGGGGCAGCCAAAAGAGGCAGCACCTGCGTCCGAGGCAGCTCCCGTTCAAGAATCCACCCACCGGCTGAACCATCCGCGAAGGAACAGCCTGCTCAACCGGCCGCGCCGACGCCGGCGCCCGAGGCCGCGCCAGCGCAGCCGGCCCCCGACAAATCGGCTCCAGTTAAGCAAGTCCAGCCACCTGCAGATGAGGCACCTTTACCCACCACGGCTCCCCAGGCGCCTGCTAAGACCGATCAGCCTGCGCCTGTCCAGGGCGAACAGCCGGCGGAAAAGAAACCTGCCGCCGAGCAGCCTGCCGCCGAGGCGCCTGCACCACCGCAGCCCGGGACTGGCGAACAACCTTCGACCGATCAGCAGCCTGCAACCGCCCCAGCTAATGGTGAGCCGGCGGCGCCCGCCCAAAGCGAAAAGCCAGTACAGGGCGAGGCGCCAGCAGATCCGAACGCGGCACCAGTCCTCGATAGCGAAAAGGATGCCAAACGTCCTGGCAAGGACGGCAACCCGCCCGCTCAGCAGAGCGATGGCGGTCAGGCCCGCGCGCCTGCGTCTGCCCCCGTAGCCTCCGGACCGCCTCCTGCGGACGACAAGGCAGCGCAGCAGGAAATCAAGCCTGAGAAGATTGTTCCGGTGACGGATGAAAAGGGTACCCGCCGCGACAAGGCCCCGGATAGCCAGGCGCCGCAGCGTCCAAAGGGCGCCGATGTTCTCACCGAAATTGGCGGCCGGATCATCATCCAGTTCAACGACCAGACGATCGTCCAGAGCAACGAAGCTCCGCGAATGAACCGTGGTGCCAAGGATGTATACTACGAGGATCTGCCGGGCGACCGCACGCGCGAGACAATCGTTCGGGACAACGGCATCCAAATCGTCACCATCCGCAACCGCTATGGCGATGTCATCCAGCGATCGCGCATCACGCCCGACGGCCGCGAGTATGTGCTGAGCTATGTCGACGAGAGGTATTACCAGGACGTACAGGATTGGCGCGATCCTGGTGATGACTTGCCACCGATGCGGCTGAACATCCCGCGCAAACAATATATCCTGGAGTCCGATTTGGTCGAGAATGCCGACGACTACTATACTTTCCTGGAGCAACCGCCGGTGGAAAAGGTCCAGCGGCTCTACTCGGTCGACGAGGTCAAGCGCTCGGCGCGTGTGCGCGATATCGCCCGGCGGGTTGATCTCGACACGTTGAATTTCGAGTCCGGTTCGGCGGCGATCTCGGACAGCGAAGTCCAAAAGCTGCAAGGCGTTGCGGACGCAATGGAGCGGCTGCTGAAGAAGAACCCGGCCGAAACATTCTTGATCGAAGGCCATACCGACGCCGTCGGTAGCGACAATGCAAACCTGGCCTTGTCCGACCAGCGAGCAGAGGCCGTTGCCGAGGCCCTCACCACCTCCTTCGGCATCGCGCCAGAGAACCTGACGACCCAAGGCTATGGCGAGCGCTATCTTAAGGTAAACACGACAGGGTCCGAACGGCAGAACCGCCGCGTCGCAATTCGCCGCATCACACCGCTGGTGGCGCCGGTCGCCAGCGCCAACTGACAACAGGTCTCGCGACGCGGAAAAGAGTGACGAGCCGCGAGACCCTTGCCAGCCAAGCTGATCAATGCTCCGGCCTCCTCTGCTGGCCGAAGATGCTCGTCTTTCGACCCCAACGCGGCCTGTCAGCCTTCCGTGCGGTTTTACCATTCCACTTGCGGCTAAGTTACATTCCCGCATGTTCAGGCAAGGCTGGGGAAAGCACCATCGTTTGTCATCGAGGCCACTCGGTTGCGCTCGATGATGCGGGGCAAATCGCGCCTTCTGCTGATGGTCCAAGACCAGCCAAGGAAATCTGCCTGGCCCATGAATTTTCGCGGCCATGCTTGCGCGCGGCGCGACGAAGCCGTCTGTCCGTTTTCACCCCAAGAGCCTCCCGACCGGCGGTCACGCCATCGCCGACTTCTGCCAAATCCGAAATCCTAGTTTAGTCTAGGCCTTTGCTGCAGGATTGGCTCACACGCTAAGCCGCCTCGTAAAGGAGCGGCGGCCGATCAGGTGTTGCCACCAATCGCCCACAGGCACCACGCGGCGGCATCTGCAGCGACACCAACTGCATTCCTTCGCCAATGTTCCAGCGGGATGAAAAAACTGTGCGGCCGGCCGACCCGACGGACCCGGCTGGCGCACGCAGGATCCTGAACTGCTGGACGATGATGACGCAGGCTTGGAAAGGCGGCTAGGTTGGACCTTGCTTTTCAGGCTTGACCATGATGTTTCACTACCCGCTCGGTCATCGCGGGAAAGCCAGGAGCAGAGCCGCTGGCGGCAACGATGAGTTGCGGACGAGGTCGGGCCGTGGAGGATGACGCCCTTGGGCCGCCAGGTCACTGAAGGACCAACCGAAGCGGCGCTTCGGGCGTAAAAGCGACGTCCTTGTAGGTCTGCAATGTCTGCTTATGGAGGAACGGCGGCAAGGCCTCTTTGACCGGCATTGGGCGCGAAGCTGCCGTTTGTTGGTCACGGCCCAGTCTAGTCCGCTCTGACGTGCCAAGCAGTTCGTTTCACTCCACCGAATTTTCTGCTTGAATACCTCTGAAACTTGGCCGTGGAGCGCCATCCCATTTTGGAAGATCCCTTCGCCCCCCTTCGTCAACGTTTCCTGGCCCGGTGCGCCGCTCAACTAGCGGAGTTGAAGGCGGCGCGTCACACAGCCCCTTTGAAGCGCTCCAACGAGTCGCTGATTGCGACAGCGCACTCGCTCGCCGGAGCCGCGGGCACCTTCGGGTTTGCGGAAATCAGCGTGCGGGCATCGGCGCTGGAAACATTGCTGATCGAGCCGGCGGATGACACGGCCACGCATGCCGCACTCGACGCGCTTATCACGGAAATCGAGCGGACGCTGAGGTGACTCACCTGGCTGGACTCACTTCTTGGGGCCAGTCAGGCCGGTCCTGGTCATCTCGCCCCAGCTTTGGTCGGCGCGCAGATATTGCCACCATCCCTTCACGCGCCAGAGATTGTTGAGCTGGCGGTAACCGAAATTCTCGATCACAGCCACGGCCGTGAGCAAGGCGAGATCCCGCGCGCGTGGAAAACGTTGAAGCTCGGCCTCTTCGAGGACCAGCGAACAGACGCTCACGCAAACCCCGTAGGTGAAAACCAGCGACGTGAATGCCAGGAGATATTCGGTCGAAAGGATGCCGAGCAGCCAGAAGGTCGGGATCAGCACATAGCCCAGCACCTCCGATATCGGCCCCAGCACATCGACAATCAGTATGTGGCCAAACCCAAGGAAGCCAACGCGCCCATAGCGGGGGTTGAAGAGCATGGAGCGGTAACGGAAGAAGCATTCGAGCGCACCGCGCTGCCAGCGCGTACGCTGCCTTGCCAGAACGCGAAGTGACTCCGGCGCTTCGGTCCAGCACACCGGCTCAGGAATGAACTGGATTCTGTATCTTCGCTTGGTGTCCATCATGTGGCGATGCAGCTTGATCACGAGGTCCAAATCTTCACCCATCGACCCACTGGTGAAACCGCCAACCGCCACAACTTCCGTGCGGCGAAACAGACCAAAGGCGCCGGACACCAGCATCAGCGAGTTGATGCGGCTCCACGCAAGCCGCGCCATGAGAAAGGCCCGCAAATATTCGACCACCTGCAGCAGCGGCAATAGCCGGCGCGGCAGCCGGACCTCGCGCACCCTGCCACCTTCGATCCTGGAGCCGTTGGCAATCCGAATCGTGCCGCCCACGGCGATGGTGCGCTCTGGATCGTCGATGAAGGGCTGCGCGGCACGCATCAACGCATCGGGCTCGAGGATGGAATCGCCGTCGATCACGCAAAACAGCGGCGCGCGGCAGACATTGATACCGGCATTCTGGGCATCGGCCTTGCCGCCATTTTCCTTGTCGACCACGAACAGCCGTTCGGTAATCAACGAGGAATAGAGCCCGCGAATCGGCTTGTGCGCCAGGGCGTCCTCATAAGGCCGGTGGAATTTCACCAGCTTGAAGCCTTCGATAAGGCGCTGCAGAGTCTGATCCTTCGAGCCGTCATTGATGACGATCACCTCGAAATTCGGATATTCGAGCGCCAGCATCGAGTGCACGCTCTCGACTACGTTAACTTCCTCATTGTAGGCAGGCACCAGCAGCGCGATCGGCGGCGCGACGTCGCCGTAACGGTGCCACAGCAGCGCCGATCGCGCGACCGGCGGGCGCTTGGACAGCGCGTAGGCGGCAATAATGAGTTGCAGGAGGTATACCGCCGTCTGCGCCAGCCCTGCCCCAATGATGAACCAGGACAGGATGGAGGCACCCAGGACGATCTCTTGGCTCCAGTCGAACATCACACGGCCGGCCCCTCGGCAAGGATCAGTGAGGCCGTGCGCTGGCGGCGCGAGACCTCGCTGGCGGCGATCTCGCGCAGCACCTGTTCTCCCTGCTGGCCGAGCGAGCGCAATGCGTTAGCGGCGGCATAGCGCACGGTCCATGTCTCGTCGTCCATCAGCTGAGCGAGCGGCGCGGCGAGTTCAAACAGGCCGAGGCGGCCCGCTGCATCGGCAGCGTCGGCACGCACATCCCAGCCGCCATCTTCCATCGCCTTGGCCAGGATGGCCGGCGCATTGGCATGTCCCGTCAGGCCGAGTGCCCGCAATGCGGCTGCGGCGACCTCCGGTGACGGATCGCCAGCCGCGCGAGCAAAGAACTCACCAAACCGGAGGCCTCCGTTGCGAGCAAGCGCATCGATTGCCGCCGCCCTGATAAAAGGCACTGCGTCCTCACGGCTGCCGTAATCCTCAAGCTCGTCGAACCGCTTTGACGGAAAGCGCCTGAAAAGCTCGATCACGCGCCGCGAGCGCTGCCCCGCCACGCCGATCTTGCGTAGCGTTATGACCAGCGGCGGCAGGGCGCCGATATCGCACAGCGCAATGGCGACGGCGATCCTGACCTCGCGCGACCGGTCGCGATCCAGCGCCGAAAGCAGGTCTGCCACCGCGTCCTCCGAACGCAGCGCCCCCAGCATCTCGGCCGCGTGGATGCGTTCGGCGCCGTTGCCCTTTTCAAGCTGGGTGCCGACAAGGGTCGGCAGGCCACATTCGTTGAAGGCTGAAAGCAGCTCGTCGTGCTCCTCGCCGCGCAGCAGCGAGATAAACTCGAAGCCGGCATCGATCGCCACCCTTGCCGGCACCGCAAGCAACGCCGTCTTCAATGCCTCGCGATCGCGATTTTCGGTGAAGGCGATCAGCGCCGTTAGAAGAAGGCGCCGCTGATCGGCGCCCGCCGTCCCCCGGCGCTCGTGCAGCACCCGGCGCCCAATCAGCAGAAGCATGATCACCAGGGAAAGGGCACTGAGCAGGATGGACAGGTACCAGACGTACAACATGATCAGAACCGCGCAGTCAGGCCGAGCCCGAATGTGGTTAGATCGAATGTCGGGCGCTGCTCATGGGCGAGGCTACTGCGCAGCGTCAGCGGGTCGGAAACGTCCCAGGAGATGCCCCCAAAGACGGTACGCGTAGGCACCAGCGTGCCGTCGGAGATCTCGGGGGCATCCCCAAACCACCAAAAACATTGACGCTAGGGGTAACTGCAAGATCGACTCGCAGGGCATAACCATCGGCGCGCGTGCCAATGTTGTCGGCTGCGTGGACCCAACGTGCCGAAAGCCCGAGCTGGCCGCCCAGGACATAGGCCTGCACCCAGGGCGAGAAGGTGGTGATCTCGGTGTTGGCAAAATTGTCATAACGGGTATCGACGTTAAGCGAGAACGGGCCAAACGCTTTGGCGGGCGCGAGGATCTGCCATGAAGCGCCGGCTCCGATCGAGTAGCGCGCAAGGAAATCGGCATCTGGCGTCGCAGCCACCAGCGCATGCGCTGAAACAGTGGGCGAGAAAGCCTGGTCGATGCGGCCCTCGATCTGGAAGTCGGTGTGGCCGAAGCGGGTCGCCACCCGGGTGCGGCCCGAAATGGTCGTTTGCGCGCTGAGCCGATATGCTAGGCCAGCCGAACTGTCGGTCCAGCCACCAAGCCCCTCGGTGAGATCGCTCACTTCGCTGCCTAGATCGAACCGCCATTTGCGTGGCGGCGGCGCGGCGAGCCTCTGCTCGACATCGCGCGAGCCGGGTTCGAGGGCGAGCGCCTGGCGGTAGGCGTGTCGCGCGCCAGCATCGTCGCCACGCGCTCGGCGCAGATCGCCGATCCCCACAAGCGCCTCAGCGTTGCGCGGATCGACCGCCAATACCCGCAGAAACGATTGCTCGGCCCGCGTGTAATCCTGCTCCAGCATGGAAATCCGCGCATCGAGAGCGATCAGTTCGGTGTTGTCACTTTCAGCGCCAAGCACATCATCGATCATTGTGCGGGCGCGCGGCACGTCGCCCTGCCAGATCGCCAGACGGACCTTGCCTAATCGGGCGTCGAGAAGTCCGGGCCTGATGGCCAGCGCCCGGTCGAAGAAATTCCCGGCTTCGTCAAATTTCTGTTGGGATCCAGCCACGAGACCCATGGCGACCAGGATGTCGGTGCTTTTCGGCGCCAGCCGCAGCGCTCGGCGATAGGCGTTCTGCGCCTCGGGCAATTGTCCCGCCGCCCGCAATCTCTGGCCCTTCTCCATCAGGCCGGCGACGGGATCCGGCCGCGGCGGACGCAGCCTCTTCCTCGCGGTCGCAGGCTTCGCTTTGCTGCTGCCGGCTTGCTGGGCCTTGTGGATGCTGGCGACAAGCGTACTCGCATCGGCATTGTCGGGCTGGGCACGCGAGACCTTTTCGGCCAGCGTCAGGGCAGCGTCCAGATTGCCCGACCGGAACTCGACCTGAGCCATGCCGAAGCTGGCATCCAGATATTCCGGCGCAAGCGCAAGCGCCTTGGAAAACGCTTCACGCGCCGCCGGCAGATTGTTGCGGCCAAGTTCGGTGAAGCCAAGTTGCACCAGGGCGTCGGCATTGTCCGGCTTGAGCGCCAGCGCACGCCTAAGCAGCTGCGCCGCCTCGTCGAAATGCTGGGCCTGCCTGGCCTTCACGCCGGAGGCGTACAGTTCCTCGACCGTCTGGGCCAGCGACGCGGCGGGCACTGCCGCAACCGCCAGGAAGACGCATGCTGCAACCATGGCGCACCGGCCGCGCCTCATCAGCGCTTCCCGCTCTTCCGCGCCAATAGACGCGCAAGCCGGGCCAGGAGTTCCTCGGGAATGAAGGGTTTCACAAGGTAGTCGTCGGCCCCCTTCTCAAGGGCCGAGACGATGTCTTTTTCGCCCTTGCGGGCGGTCAGCATAACCACCGGGATTTCCGACAAAGCCGGGTCGCTCTTTATGCGGGCAAGAACCTCCAGTCCGTCGGCCTTGGGCATCATCGCGTCGAGCACGATGATATCGGGCGCCTCATGCTCCGCTTTCAAGAGCGCTTCCGCCCCGTCTACTGCTTTAATGACCTCGTATCCCTTTGCCCTGAGCCTGAATTCCATCAGTTCGATCAAGAGAGGATCGTCATCGCAAATCAGAACTCTTGCCTTCGCTCCGTTCAACCGCCTTGCTCCGGTTCCGTCGCCCCCCGGAGTGATCAATCCATGAACCACATCCGCCAACGTGGCTCATGCAGAGAAACAGTTCTCAACTCTCATCGACGTCCGCCGATGCCAGGCGATTATAGACCACCTGATTCGCTACGCCTGCACCTCGGCACAATCAGTAGATGAATAAGGAGACATGGTATAGGAGCCGTGAACGGCGTCGCTCAGTCTGCTGCCACGCTGCGCTCGGTGCCCGAGCCAAAGGTCGGCTCAGGCGCGCGGTCGAAGCAATCTTTTGACTTCACCGGCAAGCGCCAGCGGGTCGAACGGCTTGGCGATAACCCCTACCGCCCCCATCGCCAGATAGCGTTCGACCTCATGCGTCTGGGTGCGCGCGGTGATGAACACCACGGGTATCGAAGCCGTCGCCCCAGACTCGGCCAGGCGCCGCAGCGTCTCTGGTCCGTCCATGTCCGGCATCATTACGTCGAGCAGAATAAGGTCGGGTCGCCATTCGGCGGCATCGGCGAGCGCCTGCACGCCGGACGGGCAGGACAGCACCTCGAACTCCGGCTCGAGTTCCAGCGACATCTGGGCGATTTCGCGGATATCGTCCTCGTCGTCCACATAGAGAATCCTTGTGGGCATGAGCGTCACTCCTTGGCGTGCGCGACAGGTAGGGTGCGGGACGAAACCAACATGCTCCTGACCAGCTTTGCCACATCGATTTCCGACGCCCTGGTCTTGGTCATGATGGCCTGCACGCGATCGCCCAGTTTCTGGTCTAGCTCCGCCGCCGAAAACACGATGACTCCAGTCTCGAGAGGCAGATCGGCCAGCAGGTCCAACCCCGACCCGTCGGGGAGTGCAATATCCAGGATCACCAGATCGAAGCCATGCTGCGCGATCGCCTCCCGGGCGTCCTTGAGCGTCTTCGCAGAAGTGATCGAGACACCCGAACCCAACCCCTCCGACATCACTGCAAGCACGCCCTCGTCGTCCTCGACATGCAGAATCTTGGGCCTCTGCTCGGTCCTGCCTGCAAGGATCTTGGCAAGGGCGGCATGAAGCCGCTTCGAATCCACCGGCTTTTCCAGCCAGTCAACAATACCAACGGCGCTGCCGTTCAGCGATCCCCTGGCCTCATCGGCAACGGCGGAGATGACGATGACCGCAATGTCGGAGTTGACGGGCGATGCCCTAATGTCGTGGAAGAGCTTGATGCCGGATTCCCCCGCCAGCTTGATGTCGAGGGTCAAGGCCACGTATTCACGGGACCTCAGAAGCGCCGTTGCCGTGGCGATATCGGGTGCGATGTCGCTGGAAAAGCCCTCCGCATCCAAGAGTGCCGCAATCACGGCGGCGACGTCGGATTCGTCTTCACAGATCAGAACCCGTAGGCGGCCATCGGGCTTCCGCGTCAGGTGCGGTGGCGGATACGGCCTTGGGTGGTGCCTGCGTCCTTCTGCAAGGTCGACGTGGAACGAGGTTCCCTTGCCTTCCTCGGTTTCGAAGGAAACGGCTCCGCCTAGTTTTTCGGTAATGGCCTTGACGATGCTCAACCCCAGGCCGGTGCCGCCTATCTTACGGGTGCTGGAAGCGTCCGCCTGCTCGAATTTTCCGAATATACGGCCGCGGAAAGCCTCCGGAATGCCAGTGCCCTGGTCTATGACGGAAATACGCAGCATGTCGCCGTCACGACGCTGGAATTTCACCGTGACGGTGCCATCAGCATGCGAGAACTTGATCGCGTTCGACAGAAGGTTCGCCATC
The DNA here is from genome assembly GCF_030323125.1 of Mesorhizobium sp. C089B. NCBI lineage: Bacteria > Pseudomonadati > Pseudomonadota > Alphaproteobacteria > Hyphomicrobiales > Phyllobacteriaceae > Mesorhizobium > Mesorhizobium sp. C089B. The sequence goes on along the minus strand of NZ_CP100469.1, from coordinate 5,460,133 downwards.
ACCTGATGCAGGCGATCCGGATCGATGTTGGCCTCAGCGCGCGGGGCATCGTCGATGAGAACGATCTTGGTCCGGCTGTCAGCCATGTAGTTGGAGCTGGCGGCAATGGCCTGCTCTAGCACCTGACGGACAGGCATCTGCTTGATCTTAAAGGTGATCACGCCCGATTCGATCTTCTCGATATCCAGAATGTCGTTGATGAGGAGAACCAGCCTTTCGCTATTGGTGTGGGCGATGTTGACGAGATTGGCGGCCTTCGGCGGCAGTTCGCCGGCAACACCGGCCGCGATCAGGCCAAGCGAGCCGCGGATGGAGGTCAACGGGGTGCGCAATTCGTGGCTGACCGTGGAAATGAAATCGTTCTTGAGCTGGGCGGTGCGCTTCTGCTCGGTGATGTCGCGATTGTAGGTGATGACGCCAACGATGTTGCCCGACTCGTCGCGGAAGGGGGCCTTGAGCGTGTAAAGCCAACCTTCCCGGCCGTCCGGGAAAAGCGCTGGCTGGTCGATCCGCAACGTCTGCCCGGCCTCCAGCGCGCCCATCTCATCCTGCCGGAAGCGCTCGGCTACATCCTTGGGGTAGAAATCGAAATCCGTCTTGCCGATCAGATCGTCGACCGAAGCGGCGCGAACCATTTCGGCGGTGGCGGGTTGGCGGCGATGAAGCGGCCGTCGACATCCTTTATATTCAGGCAATCCGGCAGTTCGCGAACCATGGCCCGGTAGGTCATGTTGGACATCAAGAGCTCCCGCCGGCGCTGCTGTCGGTCGAGCAGGACGCCGATGATGATTGTGCTTAGGAAGCGGAACACGAGGGCCGGGAACGTGCTCTGCTGCACAAGACCGGTAAGGGCTTGCGCTGGGATGACCAAGAGCGTGATAAGCCCGGCGAGAGCGACCGTTACGCTAAGACCGAATATGTCGTACATGGTGCGCGATCGGGCCGCGACGATGTGGTGCCACGCGATGCCGACACTTGCGGTAATGAGGATACCCATGACACCAGCACCTGCACCCTGCCCGCCCAGATGGGCGCGATAGGCAATGGAGCCGGCCGTGGCGATGAGCATTGCCGGCCATCCGCCGAAGAACGCGGCCGCAGCAATGAAGGCGGCGCGCAGATCGACGACGAAGCCGGAGACGGACAGGGCCGTCGCCATGGAGATGACCGCGCCAACGCACATGACCAAGCCGAGAAGCAGCGACTGCATCCGCCGCGAGAAACGCCCGGTGAAATCCGCCACAAGGTCCCAGGCGACCACGAGAATGGAGACCAGGGCAAGGTTGGCGAGGAGTGAATGCCAGATGTCGGTCATCACTTCGGCTCCTTTTCCCGACAAATACCGGCAAAACCTATCCGAGATCTAAAGAAAATACAGACGGTCGGTGGCACGGTGGTAGCGCCTTGATTGCTCGCGCTTCTCAACCAGTCAGTCAGAAGCCGTTAAGGGCGATGACCTGCGCAGACGCCCCTACTGCATTGTTCTGCTCTAACTGCTCCCGGACAGAGGCGAAGTTCCATTATGGCCGACATGACGCGCGCATAGCGGACGTTCGCGTAAGGCCGAACATAGGTATCAGCTTATCGCCATTGTACACCGAGGTTTAGGCTTGGCCCCATCATGTCACAACGGGCGGTGTCGTGCCCAAATGTTACGCTGGACCGCGCCGGATAAGTTACGTCGCCTGGGGGCGCGAAGCGGAATCGCGAAAAGGGCAAAATCCGCGGCGTCTGGCGCCGCAGCGTCGAGTATAGGAGAATTCTCGACCTTGGCCCGCTCAGCGTGCCTGAACTCCTGCGCAACTGAGGCAGAGCCATGTGCGGACGCTACACCAAATATCTGTCGTGGTCGGAAATTCACCGGCTCTACAGACTGACGGCGCCTGCGGAGACAGGCCGCAACGACGAGCCGCGCTACAACATTGCGCCGACACAGGATGTGCCGTTCGTCACTGCCGGTGAGGATGGCAATCATAAGCTCCGCGAAGGGCGCTGGTGGCTGGTTCCTTTCTGGGCGAAGGAGATGCCCAAGGCGGCGATGTTCAATGCGAGGATTGAGGGCATCGATACGGCGCCCGCCTTCCGCGATGCCTTCAGGTCAAAGCGATGTCTGATCCCTGCCGATGGCTTCTATGAGTGGACGATATCGCCAGCCGACGGCAAGAAGGATCCTTGGCAAATCTACCAGCCAGGCCACGCGCCTTTCTCGTTCGCCGGCCTTTGGGCTTACAATTCCAATCTCGACATAACCAGTTGCACCATCATCACGGAGCCTGCCGCAGACCCGATGAAGCAATTGCATGATCGACAGCCTCTCATTCTCGACCAGGCATACTATGACGCCTGGCTGGACCCGGCGACGCCCAAGGACAGCCTCAAGGACATAAGCCACGACATCGATGGTCAGCTGCAGTTCAATCGCGTTGGGCGTGAGGTGAACACGAGCGCCGTCAACAAGTTGCCCAACGACCATCCCGGCCTGGTCGGGCCGATCAACCCGTTATGAGCGACGAACCGAGCCGACTTGCCGAAGGGATGACGGCGATTGCGCGCGATCGACGACGCGTTGACAATCATGCGTGCGAGCATCTCGGCTGCGGCAAGGATGGAGGCTTCGGCTTTGCCCGACCGAGGCAGCTATCGCACTGGTTCTGCCTGAAGCACCGCGACGAGGGCGAGCGATACCTATAAGCGCATCAATATCGCTATTTCATACGGTTCCAAGCGTGGAATGTGGCAACTTCACCGCAGGCACATGTGAGCTTGCGCACGTACAGTTGGTTCATTAGAGAGGTCTCAAAGACAAGGGGCCATCATATGACTGACGAAGACAACCATGCTGTCAAACTGGCGGAACTTACAGCGGACGTCGTTTCCGCATACGTAGCCAAGAACCCACTACCGGTTGCCAACTTGCCCGACCTGATTGCATCTGTGCATGCTTCACTGTCAGCTTTGAGCAGCCAGATCGCACCGGCTGCGAAAGAGCTTGTGCCTGCAGCAAATCCAAAAAAGTCTGTATTCCCGGATTACATCATCAGCCTGGAAGACGGCCGGAAATTCCAGTCTATGAAACGCCACCTTGGCCTACTTGGCATGACACCCGACGAATACCGTGAGAAGTGGGGCTTGTCTCGCGATTACCCCATGGTCGCGCCGAACTACGCCGCGAAGCGATCGGCCCTTGCGAAGGCGTCTGGTCTAGGTCGGAAGGCTGAGGTTAAGGCGCCGGTGAAACGGGCGAAGAAGGCGTAGTCCGAACCCCACCTGACGCAACGTCAAGAATCAGCTATCGATTGAGTTGCGGCGGACCTGATTTTTCCGCCCGGCCGGCGCTGATCAGGCAATGCTCCCATTGCGGCGCCGGCCGCTTCATAATGCACTTGTGCGCCGTGGCCGTCACCTGGCCGCTGTGATTCGGGATCGAGGAAACCTTTTCAAAGCTTCGCTGTTAGGGCACCATGGCCCGCTTCTTCTTCGATCTAACCGACAACGGAACCCCTTACCCGGACACCGAAGGCACCGAGCTTGCAAGTCTGGACGCGGCTGAAGATGAGGCGGCAAGGGCACTGTTTGAAATCGTGAAAGACCAGGTGCCGGGCGGCACATTCCGCCAAGTCGCCTTCCAAGTTCATGACGGCACCAGCATTTCGCTGTTTGAGGTGAAAGTCACGTGTGAGGTGACGCGGGCTGCACATTCCGATGACAGACCGTTGGAAGCCTGACGATTCATACCTCGATAGCGCTCGCCGGAACCAACGCCGGGCGGTCGGCGAACTCAACTCCCTACGTACGACCATCGACGAGACACGCCGCGTCCTGGCTGCGTCAAGGAAGCTCTTGGAACAGATGGCCGAACGCGAAGACCCCCAGCCGCCAGGTTAAGGCGCCTTCTATTGGAATCCGCTCATCTTGACGCGAGAGCTGGCAGGTCGGTCAACCGGCTACCCGCAGAAGCAGTGCGACACCGATCGCATAAGGGATCAGCAATGCCGCCAACGCGACCCAGATGCCCGGATCGGCGAGCACCTGCATTTCCTTGCGAAGCTGTTCCATTGCACCCAACGGCGACAGGCCCGCTGTGTTCCCAAAACGGAAAAGGCCGGCGCACACAAGCGGTCGATGGGCATCAGGTTCCATTGCTAAATCACCAGCAGGCGCGCTTACCTGCAGCGGAACCTGACGGCCACTACGACCGTTATTCGAGGGGACAACGAAAGGAGATCCGCCATCATGGACTGGAACCGCGTCGAAGGAAATTGGAAGCAATTCAAGGGTAAGGTCAAAGAGCAATGGGGCAAGCTCACCGATGATGATCTCGACCGCATAGCCGGCAACCGCGATCAGCTCGAAGGTACGATCCAGGAACGCTACGGCATTGAGAAGGATCGCGTGCGGCGAGACGTCGACGACTGGTATGGTCGGCAAGACTCGTAGGATACCACAGTTGAACCTTTTCAAATAAAGGGCGCCGTCATGAACCGCGCCCTTTTCGCGTTTTTGGCATCCGTGCACCGTTCGGCTCGGCCTTGAACAAGCGATTTTTGGGAACGTGTCGGCTTCCAGCCGCGTTGATCTCCACAATGGAGATCGTAGCAATGTCCATCCACAAAGAAGACTATCGAACGAACAGAGCTGACTACTTGATAGCGAAAAGGCCAGATCTGGTTGAGAAGACCAAGCCGCAAAAGAAGACGTTGCGGCGTGCAGATCAGCGTTCCGCAAAGTTATTGGAAAACCCCTCCGCATTACCCGAGAGGCCGGCCTCACGCCGTTAGAGAAATCGCAGGAGGTCTAGAGGAACATTTTAGCGATACTTAATGTTCGACTGGTATGGACAGCCGAACCGTACCCTCCGCAGATCAATCTAAAGCAGCACGAGCCCTACTGAACTGGTCGCGTGTGCGACTTGCCGCCAAGGCCAATCTTAGCGAGATGGTGATCAGCGATCTTGAGAACGAATTCAGGAAACCGCGTCCCCACAACCTCGCCGCCATCCGCAAAGCCTTTGAGGATGCCGGAATCGTCTTCACCGTCGAAGGCACTCCATCGCTAGCCCGCTCAGAAGGTGGTAGCGGCCTCGCCGCCGATAATAGACAGTGGCGCCGCCGGGAGAAAAAGGATAAAGGGGAAAGGCCCGTGTACCCTCTGCACCCGATCTCTAAAGCGGCCGCTAACAAGGGCGGTTGTTCACTGACTTTGTGCTGGCGCTCACCTTTCTAAGGTGCCGGTCGAATATGGCCAGCTTCTCTTCGTAGCCGAGCCGCACTCTGGACCTGCAGCTATCGCATTTGAAACCGGCAATCGTTTTCAGCCAGGATCCCCTTCTCACCATTGGGCACGAACAGCAGGGGCATTGGAATTCTATAGGTACGTCGCGCAGTTCATTTGATAGAGGCACTGTGCATGTTCTCCTCAGCGGCACGGCCAATGCAACAAAGTAGAAGGAGAAATGTTTCGCGGCTTGGCCATTTACGCGAAGGAATCAGACCTAAGTCCAAATGGTCTTAGGCACGGCCATCTGTGTCGTCCTCTCGAAAATCCTGCAGAGAAGCATGCCGCAAATCTTCCTCACCACGCAAGTGCTTCACGCGGCCGATGATGCCGGACTTAACCCACTGTGTCGCCGGCCGCTTCATGCCCTTCGGCGCCGGCCCAGCGTGCTCCTGGACGCGCTTCCATAGCCGTTCGCGGATTGCCCGGCTGGAGTTGATGAACGCTGAGCCGACATACTGCCCCGTTTTCCGATCTGCCATCAGCGCAAAGGCTGCCTTGCCGGGTTCCCGCTCGACGCCGAGCAGTTCGTATTCCTCCACCATGTAGCTCTTGATCTTCAGCCAGGCTGTCGACCGGCCGCTGCGGTATTTGCTGTCACGGCGCTTCGATACCATGCCCTCAAGGCCCGGCTTCATCGATCAGGTGGAATATGGCTTTTGCATCACCGGGCAGCGCCTGGCTGAATTGGATGCGGATGTCGGCAGGGATCATGCTTTCAAGGATCTCACGCCGTTCCTCCAGGGCCATGTCGCGCAGATCGTGGCCGTTTAGGTGAAGGAGATCAAAGGCAACGAAATAGAGGTCGTGCTGCCGCCGCGTGATCGCCTTGCGCAGCGCAGCGAAGTCGGAAAGGCCGGCTTCGTTCAGGACGATGATTTCTCCGTCTATGATTGCGCTCTCGGCGCCGAGCTCTGCGCTTGCGGCCACTATGTCGCGGTATTTGGTTGTCCAGTCGAGCCCGCGACGGGTGTAGATCCGCGTGCCGTCCTCATCGATGACCATCTGGGAACGGTAGCCGTCAAACTTCACCTCGTGAGTCCATCCATCGCCCTCGGGAGGCTTCTCCACCAAGGTCGGCATCAAAGGCTCGATGAACTTCAAACGCATGCACTGACCCACACCCGGAGATTCAAGCCGCGAGCCCGAACTCGGTTCCGGAACATTTTAGCTCAAATGCATGTTTCAATGATTATGAAGATCGAAGCCGACGAATGCCGGGCAGCGCTGACGCTCATCCGGCGCACAATCGAGGATCACTGCCCGCCCGGCGTGCTGCCCAGCGAGGAAGCGGTGAACGGTCTCTATGGGCCGGGGCTCATGGATGAGGCGGAAGCACTGGCGGCTGCAATCGTCGCAACAATTGACCAGATGCAATTGCGCGTGATGATGAAACCGCCGTCCCCCTAGTAATAGAGCCGCCACTCGGTGCCCTTCTGGTTTGTTCAGTTTTAAATGGAGGGCGCCGGCCCCAGACCTTTTCCAGAAAGGCCATCAACCTGCGGGGTGATCTCGTCGACCCTCACCTTGTCGCCGATCTCTCTCGCCCAAGCCAGGGCCTTGGCCTTGTCTTTCGTGGTCAGCACAGTGCGCCAGTGCTCCGCTTCAACGACGCTCACAACGTAGGTTCTCACCGGCTCGTCGACCATGCTCCACCTTTGCTTAAGTTCATTAAGGTGTGGGGCCTTCATATTAGCATGAACGTATATAACTTGGTAGTCGGCCGCATGTGCCTATTTCCCAGCCGGCCAGGCCCGGCGCGTTCTTGGCGGAGCCCCGCTACGGTGCCGGGCCACTTAAAACGGCTACCAAACCACGCAGCTCGGAACTTCTGCTTGGTAGTTCCGTACCGCCAAGGCTTTGAACCTAGCGCCAATCTGCTCCCGCGATCCGCTGCGTGAATGCCCGCGAACAGCGCGAAGGCGAAGTTTTCAATATTTAGCGGAACCTAATGTGGCGTTCAAAGTTTGGGCGGCCGTTGCTGAGGATCCCACCGTGAAAATGAAATACCGACGGTTGCAAAATGGGCGGAGGCAAGCCTAGTGGACCATCCTCTGCTTGCCACCGATACCGCAGAACCGCGCCGGCGCCAGGTGGCTCCAGATAATGATAACACGTTGGAGCCTAGATGCTTCTGGCCGATCGTTGAGATGCCCGAAACCGAGAACATGGTTGCACCTCGTCACCTTGGTGATCCGGGCATGATCATCCTGTCGATTTATCTATCGTTTTGTCTCGTCGCGCAGGCTCTGCTGATCCTGCTGCTGCTTTTCCCAAACCCCTAAGGCTGCTGGGCCGCTGGGGGCTGCGGCTACTTGCCGACGATCCAATCCACCAACGCAGCCTCGATCCGTTCGCACCCGGTGAAATCGCGCACCAAGCTCGTAGCCAGTTCCCGCCATTGACACTGAGGCGCTCCGGTTTCCCTGACTAGACATCGGAATGCTGAGCGGAGAACGTCGGCTTGGAGCGTGGAGACGGCAACGGTAGCCGGATTGGCATCTTCCCAACTTTGCGCCATGTCGTTGCGATGACGTTGACGGAGGCGCTCCAGCAGTTCGCGAGAGGCTCGGATGGCCCGGCGCGACTGATCCATTTCACGGCGAAATGTAGCGGGTTCCGCCATGGACATCTGCCACATCAGCAAGGTGGCCGCAGTCGCAGTGGACGCTTGAGCGATATCTTTAGGCGTTGCAACCATCGCATCCTCCCAATAAGGCAATGGTAAACGCCATCTTTATAGGCCCGCCGAACCCTTTCTCCAATCAAAAACGACCGTACGGATTCATACGGCTAAATGGCTATTTGTCAGGGCGCTCGACGGCGGCTTGGTCGACCTCGGCTCCATCTCGTCGTTGACGGTCTGAGTGAATCCCCTACTGCCTGGTAGTGTCCGGTTCCCGGCGGGGTTCCCTTCGTTCTTCAAGGAACAGCTTGGTGTGCTCGTCCCACTCAAGAGGCGTCGTCCCGTGCTCTTGAGCGAACTTTCCAAACTCCTTGCGCAGGTCGGCAAGGTCCAAAGCCCAAAGATGCTCACGGTTACCAAGGTTCGACATCGCGTTCACCAATTCCGTCCGTTCTCCGGAATTAAGTTGGCTTCGCGGTTGAGCCTTCAAGATGGCATTGCGAGATAATTTGCTCGGTTGCTAACACGCCTATATCTTAGGCAGCGCGGGGGGCCTCATATCTTCCCGCAGTGGCCGGTGCGGTTAAGCCCCACAAGCAAGCCCAACTGCACCGGCCATTCCCTACGGCTGACTGGGTAGGGTCTACAGACGAACAATCTTGTCGAGATGCAGGCGTATCCGCTGGCCCTCCGCAAAGGACAGCGCGAACGATTCAAGCTCGAATGAGCGGGTAATTTCCTGGTCATTCTCAACCACGCGAACGAACCATTCGCCGCAGGTTTCTGTCACTTCGACGCAAGGCACGGCCTTGCGTCGGAAAGGCACCACGTTATCCATCACAGCCTCCCTACAAAAAGCGATGGCAACGTCGAGCTTTATAGCGCCGGCAAAAGCGGGCTTTCAATAAAGAAAAGCTGGTCGGAATCATACAGTTTTGGAGCCAGGAAGTGGTCAGCGGGTTGTATTTGAAGCCTGTCAACAATCGCCCTATCTGCCTATCGCGTAGCAGCGGGAGGTGGCATGGCCGGAATAACTACCGCCGCAGAGATGGCGAACGCTGTCGGGATTGACCCGGAGACGTTTCGCGAGGCTTTGCGCGATTCAGACTTCCCGTGGCACAATCCCCCTGACGACTGGACGGTGGAAAATGACAGCCGCCAGCATGAGGCAATGCGCACCGTGCTGCTGATAGTTCTCCTGAAGCGAAAAAGATCCACCGGATGAGTTTCCCTCAGCCGACCATGCGATAGCAGTTTCGGAACCATTTTAGCCAATTCTGATTGAATCGCGGTCCCGTGAGTCAGTTCATGCGTTTAGCGTTCATCTCGCCGATGAAACCAAAGCTTGTCGATAGTCCGCCGCTCGGCGATGGCTGGACCCATGAGACCAAGCTAGACGGCTACCGAACCCAAATCATCATCGAAGCCAGCGAGGTCCGCGCCTACTGCGGCGCCGATTACAAGTGACGAGGCCACATGGAAACCAAGGTACCTTCCAGCTCCGGCGGCGTTCTCCAAGGCTTTCGCAGGGATGGTATGTGGCCCATCCTAGCGCTGCTTGTGGCCGGGGGCCTTGTCTTCGCCTTTGGCGTCCTTGCGGAGGAAGTCATTGAGGGCGACACAACGGGTTTCGATCGGGCGGTGCTTATGGCTTTCCGCAGCGCCGGTGACCCACAAACCCGATCGGCCCACCTTGGCTGGAGGAAATGGGGCGCGACGTTACATCTCTTGGCAGCTTCGCTTTCCTGTGCTTCGTGTCGGTCGCCGCAGTAGGCTATTTACTGATTGCGGGAAAGCGGAGCTACGCTGTGCTTGTTGCGGCCGCCGTGGCTGGCGGAGAGGCCATCAGCACCCTCCTGAAGATCGCATTCGATCGCCCAAGGCCCGACCTCATACACGCCACAAGGGTCTTTACAGCAAGCTTTCCTAGCGGACACGCCATGCTTTCCGCCGTCACTTTCCTGACCCTTGGAGCATTGCTGGCCAAGGCGAACCCCGATCCCCGCGTCAAAGCGTATTTCGTCTCGCTCGCGGTGTTTCTGACGGTCATAGTCGGGTTGAGCCGGGTCTATCTCGGCGTCCACTACCCCACCGACATTCTTGCAGGTTGGTGCGTCGGTTCCGCCTGGGCCATTCTGTGCTGGTCTGCGGTCCAGCGGATTGAACGGAGCCGAGGCGGGTAATTCGGTCGCTATGCGGGCTTGTGCTGCCGCATCACGCTCCATTCGTGCCAGATCAGAACCATGACGACCGCATCGAAGACGGTCAGGACGAGCAGGCCCGGAGAGTGGGTATAGGAATAGCGGTAGACTTGGTAGACCATGAATGCGCCCAGTGCGACGAGCGAGGCCGGATATGACCACAACTTGCCCCGCAAAAGGCCGACGACCAAGAGCAGCTTTATCAGGCCGTGGGAGAGCAGGTAGAAGGCGTAGAACTCCTTACTGGCGACGGAAAAATGGCTTGCCATCTGCGACAGATAGCCAGCTATGAAATCCTTCGGATCTTCGCTCAATTCCTCTTGTGTGAAGGCATTGACCCAAGAGGCAATTGTGTCTGTGGTAACGAGATAAAGCAGGATCCCGCCAAGGCATTCAATCAGGGCGTGCGCACCCTTGAGCCAGACGCTGACTTCAAAAATCTCATGGATGCGCCGTTCGTCGTCTGCTTTCACAAATTCCACCCTCGCGATCGACAGCAACGGAAGCAAGCAAGAATGGATGCAACTCTCACCCACTGGATCAACGCGGCAGCCGGGCTTCACCCGGTTCTTGATAGGGCAATGATCGGCGTCTCACAGATCGGCGTTCCGCTGATGGTGCTGGCCGTGGTTCTGCAATGGTGGGCCAAAGTCGGCCGCTACCACGTCCGTCACGCGGCCCTGTCGGCCGGTCTGGCGTTCTTGCTCGGTCTGGCGATCAACCAGTTCATTCTTTTGTTCGTACATCGCATCCGCCCTACGACGCCGGCGTGACGCACCTGTTGATTGCGCCTAGCGCCGATTGGTCGTTCCCGTCCGACCACGCAACCGCCACCATAGCGATCGTTGCGGCCTTCGCGATGCAAGCTCTGCCACGCCGAACTGCAGCATTTGCCGTTCTGGCATTTCTGGTTTGCTGGTCGAGAGTTTACATTGGCACCCACTACCTTACCGACGTCATTGGCGGTGCCATCACCGGCGTCATAGGTGCCGTTGTGGTGCGCTTGGCCTACCGCGAGAACTCCCGGTTGGATAATATGGTGACCAAAATCCTGTAGGCCGATACCCCTCCGACATCCACACGAACCAGGATTGACGGAAGAGGGCGGCGGTTAGGCACGGCGGCCCGCTGACCGGAGCCAGCAGACTTCTGGTGCAGGGCGCTCGTTGTGTTAGAGCGGCTCAGGCGGCAAGACAACAACACTAGGCGACCCTCCCGCCGTCACCGCGCTGAGACGCCCCCGTTTGGTCAGTACTGGCTTCGTGTATTCTTTTTTCACAGCAGTCCTCTCTAGTGTGAATTTGGGCAAAGCGCATTACATCCAAAAGGTTGTCAATCAGCCCGCCTCTTGTCAATTCAAAAGGCGCCCGCTGCCCTAGCGGCGCCGGCAGCCTACAGAGACGGTCACCGCAAGCCTCAGCTGCCATGGAACAATCAGACTCAGAGCGAGTTTGGCGTGACGATGAACAGCAATTACGCTTTGGAATCATCCGTTTGTATCGAAATGGCACGGTCGCTCCGCTCATGTCTGGCGGAAGAGCGGGCATACATGCATCATCTCCGGGAGGAACTCGCCTCCGTACGGAGTGAGAGTGCTCACTCCCGCCAGGAACGCATCAGATCCGAGCGCGTCAGGCCAGCGGGCTTTGTGATGGGATGGCCCGCGCCTGCTTCCGAGCGCGGGCCGACCATGATGAGTGAGGGACGCATCTTGGTCACCGGCGCGGACCACCGATGAAGAACGGGCCGGTGTGACCGAACAACGTCGGAGCGAGGATGTTCCTGGGTCGCTGATGTGGCACGAGCAACCGGATCACGAGCCGTTGGAGTTAGACCAGTGAAGTGGGCAAAGCCTCACGAAAAGACGAGCAGCGATCCGGCATCGGGCCTACGCCCCTACGAACTCGAATTCTTCATGGAAAAGCATGGCCTGTCGAAGGGAAACGGCGGAAGTAATCCTGCACACCAATGGACGATCTCGCGCGGACTGCGACTATGCGGACGAAGCCTTTCTGCGCTTCAAGCGGCTGCGCGAGAACAGGCAGAAGCCGCCGGCGCCGAGCATCAGAGGATAGCAGGAGCAAAGCTGTGCCGAAATATCACGTTGAAGAAATGGAGGGTGATACCGTGACGGCTACTCACATCGTCCACGCGACAACGCCGATCAGGGCGGCGCGGGAAGCGACAGAGCGCGACGTCACTCTGCGCACCAGCGAGCCATCTGGATCAGGGTTGCCGACGAAAAGCGCGGCCACATATTCGAATACAGTTTCAGCCTGTAGCTGGCGATCCACCCCGGCTAGCTGAGTTTTTGGATGGCATACCATGCCGTCGACCGCGATACGCAAGTTCGACTATGACCCGAACACCAGGGTTCTCTCGGTCTGGTTTGTAGCGAGCGGGAAGCATTACGAATTTTGGACGTACCTGCTGAGGCGTTTGCCGCGTTCAGATCTGCCTTTGCCAAGGGCGTCTATTTTAACAGCCACATTCCGCAATCGTTATGCATTCCGGCTCGCGGCAGGCTCGTCGGACGACTTACAGAGTTCGAGAACGGCAGCTGTTTATCGAAAGGGAGCGCGGGCAGTCAAAGTCGAAACGCCGGCGAGCGGGCTCCCTGAAGCATTCCGGCTTCTAGCCCGGCACGTAGATTCCGCCTTCCCCTATTGGTTACTGCCTTAGTCCCACAGCCGGTGGGAAAAGATCCGAAAAATACGGAAACGAACGACCAACATCAGGACAAAACTGTCGCTCGCGCTATCGGCAACTGGTCGAGAACAGCGCGGACCTCTGGTATCTGGTCAGGCTCAGACCGCGCGCCCCTATGATCTGCTTTGAACCTCATCCAGCCTTCGGATCCGATCCTTAATTGCCGCTGACCGACCTACGTAGCGGCGGATGATGCGCGAAACGTTATCCTCTTCCCATGCCATGATCTCAGCAATTTCGCGCTCCGTCAGTCCGTTAACATAGAACTTGGTTGCTGCTGTGCCGCGAAGATCATGGAAGTGCAGATTACAGCCCTCAGGCCAGGCCGCCTTTTTCGCTTGTATGAAAGAACCGCCGAGGCCGTCCTTATTCCAAGGACGTCCCTTGCTTGATGTAAGGATCACAGGCGAGACGCGGGGTATACGTGCCAACACTTCTCGCAATTCTTGATAGAGCGGAATTATAGCCTCGCGCCGGTGGCTGCTCTTCCCCGTCGTCACGACGATCGCGTCGTCCCCGACATGCGACCATGACAATCTCACAAGATCGCCAGCACGCAGGCCGGTGCATGCTGCCAAGTCAATGGCATGTTGCACTTCGATTGAGGCGTGCTCCCGGATGCGGGCGATATCCCCTCGGTCCATACAATTTCAGACCGCGAAGAGCTGTAAAGGTGCTTGATACCTTCACAAGGGTTCGAGCCAATCCTACCGAGCGGGTCAACCGCGTACGAGAGCAGGCGCGACAGCACCTGCATTCCGTAGTCGGCCGCCCTCGGTTTCTCGGCAAACGTTGCTCGCCATTGGCGTATTATCGGTCTTATCTTTTCAGGCCGATCAAACTGAGCGATACGCAGTTCCCCAAAATGATCGGCGATGCGGTCCAGCCAAGGACCCCAATTGCGCCGCGTCGAGTCAGCAAGTTTTTTGTAGTCTGCACTCGCTTTGTAATGTGCCACCAATGAACGAAACCGGCCACTGTCCGAGAATTGGCGATTGGCGATAGCCTCGTTGTAGGAGGCAAAGAACTCGGGTGATCCGGGACTTCCCTGAAGCCGTGGGCCTCCTCTCCAGGCGTACCAGTAGATACGACCTTTGGCCTTGACCCTGTGTAATCCTTTTAGCTCAAGCGTGACCATGCTTAGCCCCAAAGGCTGCCAATTCGGCGTCAAGATCGTCCGCGAGTGTCAAATCTGATCGAAAAGAGGGGTCGGAGCCTAACTGCAAATCTAAAACGCGATCCAGCGCCCGGCGGTCCCATACTTTTCGACCGAGAAGGACGACCGGTTTCGGCATTTTCCCGATGCGCACGAGTTTGTCAAAATGCGTAGGACTGACACCAACATAGGATGCAGCTTCCTTGCGGTCGTACCCCCGCCGGAGATCAGGTGAAAGGGATGTATTAGGCCTACAGCGAACATTAATGAACCTCCTCCAACAGTGCTTTGATTCGAAGCCTCGGCTTCCTTCGCGATAGTTGATCGCGCACGAGACGGGCTCCCTGTGCGTAAGTGTGAATCGGTTCGTCACCAACCTGGGCCATGATTGTAACGTTGGATCGAAGCTGATCTGGCATCACGTCGGTGCAATTCCAGAGCATGCCTGACAAGCAGTGGATTAATCCAACCAATGTCCATACCGTATCAAAATTCGCATCATCTTGAAGTTTCGAAAAGCGCTCGACGGCCTCGTCAAAAGCAACACGGAGATGGCGGGGAGCGTGCTGCCCTGCTGCGGCGATATTGTAGGTCATTCATGCTCCCCTTCCGCGGCAATTAGTGTGTGAAGCTCTTCGTCCAGAATCGTTCGTTTTTCTTTCAACAATTCTGCAACCGCGCATATCGCCTGCCAATTTCCTCTACGAGACTCGTGGTAGACTTAAAAATGACTCGCCAGATCCTGTTTCGCTCAAAAGTTCTGGGTTCCAACATGCACAAGGCGTGGCTAAGCTGTTCGAAATCCTCCTCAGATGTTTGAATATTATAGCTGGACGGCTGGTACATCTCTTCAGCGAACGGTCCGGCCATCAGAGTGATGCCATACTCAACAACATCTTTCTTGTCCTCTTTTGAAAGAAGGCGCCCGCGCTCCAGAACCGGCGCAATACGTTCAGCCGAGATGGCGCATGCGCCAATACCGAAGCTGCCTTTCCAATCAGAAACTCTTTGCTTTATGAAGAATGGATCGATAGAAACCCAATCAACAGGGATGCGCAATTTAATTGCGCTAAAGGCGTGTCCGACTTCATGTATACAGGTTTTTAGTTCTTCAAATCGTTCGGAAGCAGCGTTTCGCACGCCCGCGCTGAGCGCGTCGGCTGGTGAATTCTCGGAAAACATGGTAATAACTTTCTGCCCTTCGGGCATTGGAAGGAAGGATTTGACCGTCTGGAATTTCAATCAAGGCATGGCCAGGTTGGCGCCTGGTCATGCCGCACACTTTTGGTAGATGTCCGACATCTGCCTAACCTCCTTTCACTTTCCATTCCGGCAGCGTCCAGCGAACCTGCTTGTCGAGCCGATCAAGGATTTTTTTTATCCGGAACATGTCGGTGTCAGCCTGCGGCCTATGAGGCTCTATCTGCTCGAGTTCGAGCAGAGTGTCGTTCAACTCCTTCCGCTTGTAGCGATTGATGATACCGGCCAATGTCGTGGCAGCCTCCAACAGGCACTCGACAGTCAGTTCCGCACGGCCGATCGAGTCGGTCAGGTGCGTTGGCAGTTCCAGGCCCTCCAAGTCGGACGGAAATTCAGGACCTCTGTCATCATCAAATTCAGGGGGTTCGATGCCAGCCATGCCCAAAGCAATCTTGGCGTCGTCCCAGTTTGAATCGAAATCCAAGAAGGCAAAGAACGGCTGCGTCAAAAAGGGACGTGTCATTTCCGCGGCTTCACTCTTGGCTCTGGCGGCTGCCTTTCGACGCTCGTAATGCCGTCGTTGCCGTTCGGCGTTTGATAGTGCCACTTTCGTTGCTCCTGATTTCAAAACGTTAGTATCAAAACCTAACGCTCGTGTCAATTAGATTCTAACGGAACGTTGTCGAATTCTATCCCGGCCGGCCAGACGGATGGCGTCGATCAGCGCCGCGACGCCTGCCGGAGCGCCAGAGGCCATCTTGTCAGCGTGACCCTCTGCGATCGCATCTGGCCAGACGCCCGCGTGTGCGAGCGCTGGGTAATCTCCTCCCGCCTCGTCAATTCGGGGTCATTCGGATCGGGGAGGGCCAATTATAGTTAGTCTCCAGTTGCTTACATGCGGCTCTATAAAAAAGCCCGGTGCGCCGGACGATGATGATGTGAGTTATAGCAATCGGGTCGCCGGCTATCGCACGGTGCGACAGCCTGCCGCAGCCCCTTCGACATTGTCAGGGCCACGACGTCGAGAGCTACGTCGGTGAGCTTCACCAGGTCGACACCCGACACCAAGCTTGCTCGCTTCGCTCGCCCGCGCTCCGCGCGGTCTTTTTGTCTGCCCGTCTTTGTCGTCCTGATCAGTTCGTCGCACAAGACATAGACACATGCGGAATAGAGCTATCCCCCCTGTCAGAAAGCTGAATAAGAACGAAGAGCTGAAGCCCTTCGCCGCTCTCTGACAGGAGGGAACTCTTAGAAACATGCGTCTAAAGAGAGTTTGGAGCTACTAGGCGTTTATCAGACGCCGGATGGCGGTTAGCTGGACCATCCGTAAAGCCGTATCCCGGCTCCTCTCGGAGCCCTAACGGTCGGCACCTCGCGGTGCCACACTTCCGGCGAGCACATACTCAACAGGCCGGAAGCATCAGGCCGTCCCTTCCCCATCCTGTGGGGCTTTCGACGGAGCCTGAATCTTTTAACAGGCTGCTGCAAAAGTCTGATCGTTGCTGATCTCGATATTTTTGACGGAAGTTTTCTGTTGTCTGCGCGATTTTCGCGGCGGGTTACAGCTGAGCTTGCTGCGCGAGTTGCGGTCCTTTCTGCTGACGGTTATGCGATCTGCCCTTTCAGGAGCTTTGGGATGCGAACCAGATTGTAGGCGATGACCGCAAAGGTGAAGACGGCCTCCACTCTTGGCTGCCCTCGCAATTTGGTTTTGGCCAATCCGCCCGGCTTCTTCACCCAGCCGAATATCTCCTCGATGCGTTTGCGGATGCGCTGGCTGATCACATAGCCGGCATGGCGCGTGGTGCGCCCGTCGATAGCGGTCTTGCGCACCGTGCCCGCGCTTGAGACCGTGCCTTGTATGGCGATGTGCGGAGTGACTTGGCGCTGGCGCAGGTCGCCAACGAAATCCATGACGTCATAGGCCTTGTCGGCGCCCAGCGTGATGCGATGTTTGCCTTGCCGCCGGTCGAGCATGACAAGCGTGGCTTCCCGCTCGGCCTTGCCGGTGGCGTGCGTCAACGTTGCATCGACCGCCAGCCCGTTGCGGTTCTCCATCAGCACATGGCCCATGAAGCACAGGCGGCTCGGATGGCCGTCCGCCTTGCGGTAGAGCCGGGCGTCGGGATCGGTCGTGGAGGCATGTGTCTGATTCGAGCGCTTCTCCTTGCGGAAGTTGCGCTCGCCATTGCGCCCTGGCCCTGGCGGATCGCCCGAACCATCCTTCGGGCGGAAGCTCTTCATCGAAGCCCAGGCATCGATCAGCGTGCCGTCCACCGAAAAATGCTCGCTCGACAGAAGCTTGCTCACCCGCTTGAGGCCCATCAGTTCACCCAAAAACTCTCGCGCCACATCGGCTTCAAGCAGCCGGTCGCGATTGTGGGTGAAAACCGTCGCATGCCACGCCGGCGCGTCAAGCGGCAGGCCAACGAACCAGCGGAACAGCAGATTGTAATCAATCTGCTCCATCAGTTGCCGTTCCGAACGAACCGAGAAGAACGCTTGCAGCAGTGTCGCCCGCAGCAACATCTCCGGTGGGATCGACGGCCGGCCCATGCCCGAATAGAGCGCCTCGAAGCGACCATCCAGACGACCAAGCACTTCATCGCACAACTGCCGGATCGCCCGCAGAGGATGATCCAACGGGATGCGCTTCTCTAACGGAACATAGCTGAAAAGGCTTCCCGGTCCTTCACTACGACCCCGCATCGCAAATCACTCCCGTTGTCAGACGAAAGTGAATCATAAAACAAAGCCAAATGCGACTTTTGCAGCAGCCTGTTAAGGCGAAATTCGTCTCGGAAGAGAACTGGATTCAACCGGGTCAAGGTATCTCCGCGAAGGCCGATGACCGATATACCATTTGTGGCTTTGGGCACTCTGAGGATGGTCCTGTATTCCATCGCCCATTTGAAAAGACGCGGTCGCGTTTGCGACCCCAAAGCTATGTAACCCACCCGGTGATAGCCGGGCGGGTTTTGGGTCTCTTCTGTGGGATGACACCAGTATAGCATAATCTTGCCGGGGTGAATGAAAAAAGTTCTGTTTTTGTTTCGGCTCGTGATGTTAAATCAAACATTCTCCCCCTCGTCCTGACATAGGTGACCTAGCCGAATTCTGCGCCCTCAGCGCGAGTGCGCCGGATCAGACACAGCGCTGCCCAATCTAGTTAAGGGACTTCGTGCAGGATGGGCATGCCAGGTTTTTGAGGGCGGAGTTTTCAAAGTCAGGTCGTGGAACCCTACAACCACGACAGACTTGTCGCGGTATCCGCACCCAACCATCTTTCCGGTGCTTGCGAGGAGGCGATAGCTCAACTTCGCTCGCCCCTACCTTCTGGATTTGTCAGCTTTTCGCACGGCGACGCGTCGCTGAGTCAGTCGTCAGGTAAGACGCGTCTCACGGCCGAATACATATTTGCCCTTGAGGGGCTTGGGTTCTGAAGAAGCCAGGTCGCTTGGCGTGCTTGGTTGCAGGAAGCTCTGTGGGCTTGTTTCGATAGTTGTTCGCAGGTTGTGGTCGTGCGAGAGCGATGGCTGCGTCTAGTGAACTTGCCTTTCTGATTTTGGGTGTGTCGCTGATGTTTCCCTGGTGCCGATTTTTGTCGGACTGTTTGAGAGGGAACGTTTGGGAACCTTAGCGGAAACATACTAGCTTTGGTTGAAAGCTGACTTTACGGAATATGTTTCCCTCGGCGTGAATAAAGGACGAGCCGATGTGGACATGGACTTGACCTTTCGTTGCGGAAGTTGGGGGCAAATGCCCGCGTGGAAATGGTGCTTCCAGAGACGTCCCGCTAGGATGGGTGCTTCCGAAATTTTCGGATGTGGTGGCGCCAAACGGCATCCGGATGAATGGACCGAGGTACTCCTAGGACTTCATGTCTGGTTTTGCACATCCAGGAATGTCCATTGGTTCCCCGGATTTTGGCATCGAACATCCATGAGGCCTGAATCCACGAGGGGATGGTAAATTTGACCGCGATGACGAAGTAGCAACAGATGTCCTTTTCACCATGAAACGCCATACCGTCGTCGTTGAGGGCAACTTAGCCTTTCGTATGCAGCGAGTCGTTGCGGCGCAAGCCGGCGACCATGGTCTCGACGTCACCACAGTTCCGCTGCTTGCGGCTCGCCTCGCAGGCGGCTTTAGTCGACCAGCTGATCACGCAACCCTTGTGCCAATCGTTGCTCGAGCACTTGCGGAGGTTACTTTTGCAGAGATCGAAAAGGTCAAGGCAAGGCCCGGCATGGCGCGCGCTGTCCTTTCGAGCCTAGAGCGTGTGTGGGCAGCTGACATTCCCTTCGACATCCCGCCCTACCCGAGCGCGCGGCTGAGCGACCTTGGTCGCATCGAAGCCTATCTGCGTGAGCATCTTCCAACCGGCATACTATTGCCCCGGGATCTCCGCGATCGAGCGTTGGAGCGCATCGCTCATGCGCGCGTTGTCGTCGGACCTCTTCATCTTCACCGGCTTGTTTCCGTTGATCCGCTCTGGCGGCCTCTCATCGAAGCCCTCGCCTCGCTCGTCGAACTCACATGGGACGCGCCGGGCACACGCGACCGGAAGTGGTTTCCCGGTACGGTTCTCGGAGCCGCCTTGCACCCCCCGAGCATCTGACCTGTGAGGTTTGCGCCGACCCACGCGCGGAGGTGGTTGAAGCGCTTCGCTGGACCCGCGCGCTGTTGAGCGATGGCGTAACACAAGCCTGCGACATCGCGATCGCAAGTACTGACTTGAGCGTGTGGGATGACCACATGCTGGTCCTGGCGGCTGACGCTGGTCTCCCGATCCATTTCGCCGGCGGCGTTTCTGCTCTGAGCACCCGTGCCGGCCAGACATGCGCCGCGCTCGCCGATACTATGATCAACGGCCTGTCGCAGGATCGCATTCGCCGTCTGTCCTTGCTCTCGCCTTACCTGGCGGAGGCGCTTCCCCCTGACTGGATGAAAGGCATTCCCACCGAGGCGGGCCTTTTTGAGCCGGGGCATTGGGCGCGAAGTCTGGAGACACTCTCCCGGACCGATGGTTCCCCGATCGCAACGGTCGTCATGCCGGTGCTTTATGACCTTGTGGACGGCCCCAAAGCAGCGGTCAAACTTGGAAAGTTGCTTCTGAGCGGCAGCAGCCTTGGGCTCTGGCAGGAGGCCCTTCGTTTGGCGCCGGCGGCGGCAATGGAGATGACCCTGACCTCGTTGCGCATCGCCGACGACAGAGACCCTGCCAACAATGTGGTCTGGGCACGGGCGTCGGATCTGGTCGGCGCGCCACGCAAGCACATGCGTCTGCTCGGGCTTTCGAGCAGAAGCTGGCCGCGTGGCGACAACGCGGATCCGCTCCTACCCGACCATGTGCTCAACGCACGCGAGTTGGTGGACCTGCCTCGGCTTGAGCGGGATCGGTTGGCCTTCGAGATTCTGACCGGTCACCAGGCTTCGAAGGTGACGCTGTCGCGCAGCAGGCGATCGGCCGAAGGCGCGTTCCTCGCCAAGAGTGGGTTGCTGCAGCGTCAGGTTGCCGAGCGTCCCCTTTCCCGGACGAGGACGCCGGACCATGCCTTCAGCGAGGGTGATCGCCTGCTGGCTCGCGCCGAGGATGCGCTCGCTTTGCCGCGCATACAGAGCGTCATTTCCTGCTGGACCAACTGGACGCGCAGGCTTGAGACAACGCCACATGACGGCGGGTTCAGGAAGAACCATCCGGCTGTTCTGCGCGCTCTGAGCTTGCCGCAATCCGCGACGTCGCTGCGGCGGCTGTTGCGTGATCCCTTGGGATATGTGTGGCTAAGAGTGTTGGGGATGACCGCGCCTGAGCTGGCGGTTCAGCCGCTGCAGCTTGACGCGATGACCTTCGGTGAGCTCGTGCATGAATTGCTGCGCTACGCCGTCGAGCGCATGCCCAGCCTTGTCAGCGCAACGCCAGCAGAAATCGATAGCGCGCTTGAGGCAGCCGCCAACAGCATCGGGGAGCATTGGCCGCTGACCCGGGCAGTGCCGCCGCGATTGCTCTGGCTGGATACGATCGAAGAGGCAAGACGACGGGCCCACCGCGGACTGACGGTCGATGACCGCTTCGGTCCTGGTACGCGCAGCTTCAGTGAGGTGCCGTTCGGCACGCCAGAATCGCAGGCAAAGCGTTCCGATCCCTGGCGCGAAGACCAAGAGGTCCTGATCGGCCGTTTCGGCATCCTCTTGAAGGGCCGCATTGACCGCGTTGACGTGAAGCCCGACCGCCGTGGCGTCCGGATGTCCGACTACAAGACCGGCAAGACGCCGCGCGATGTGCGCGACGTCATCGTCGGCGGCGGAGCGGAAGTCCAGCGCGCACTCTACGCCGTCGCGATCAAACAGCTTATCCCCGAGGCAAGCACGATCATATCCCGCCTAGTCTATCTCGACAGCATTGAGCCTCCGGCGCGTCTTGAAGGGGACGTGCTCGAGCAAGCGGAAGAGATGCTGTTGCGCTTCATCGATATCGCGGTCGAAGGACTCAAAGCTGGGATCGCCTATGCGGGACCAGACGCGTTCGCGGGCTACAACCAACTCAGGATCGCGCTGCCCGCGGCGCTCGACCGCTATCAGCGGCGCAAGGATGAAGGTCTCAACGCCGCGCAACACAAGCTCGCGCCCCTTTGGAGGGAGCGGTGATGCTGAGCGATGCCCTCGAGCGCAGTCGCGTTCTCACGGAACTCGACAAGACATTGCTGGTCGAAGCGGCCGCAGGCACCGGCAAGACGTCGTTGATTGCCGGCCGTGTCGTCATGCTGATGTTGTACGGTGCGCCGCCCCGCAGCATCGCCGCGATTACGTTCACCGAACTGGCCGCCAGCGAGTTGTCGCTGCGCATTCGCGAATACACAACCCAGCTGCTGGCAGGACAAATCCCGAAGGTTTTGCGCGGCGCTGTAACTGTTGATCTGCTCAACCAAAGGAAGGCTGTCCTCAGGTCGGCAATCGATGCCTTCGACGAGATAACCGCGTGCACGATTCACGCGTTCTGCCAGCAGATTATCATGGCCTATGCCGTCGAAACGGGACTCGACCCCGGATCGCGAATGATGGATGGGCTTGCCGCCGATGCGATGTTCGAGAGCGTCATCTCTAAATGGCTGTTCGACCGTCTATCCCTGCAAACCAGAGAAGGCGAGGATCCGGTCGCGACCCTTTCCAAGTTCGAACCCTTGAAGGTCATCAAGGACAGCGTCGACCTTGCCAAGCTCAAGCTTGAACACCCAGGGGCCGGCACGGTTTCGGTCGACTTCTCGTTGCGCAAGGATATCGATTTTGTCGAGAGCGTCCGAGCGTTCCGACGCTGGCAAGCGGACTATCCCAAGGAGAGCCGCACCGGAACCCTGGTTGGTGAGTTCGAAATCCTCGCCGCATTCTACCAGAATTGCTTTGAGACGCCGCCGAGCTTTGCTCGGTTGTGGGAACTTGCCGACCCGCCGCGCACTGCCTCGATGAAATGGAACGAGTTGGCTTTTAAGAAGCAGCGCAATCTCGGCTATTGGAAATCGGCCTACGGTAAGGACGAAGGACCAGAACTCAACCGGCAGGCCGAGACGCATTGCCAAAATTGTGAGACGCAGTTTGCAGAGCTTCTCGGCCAGATCGGCGATGCCATGGTCGATAGGATGTCACGTGCCCTCGACCCCGTGACCGACCTCTATGTTGAGCGCAAGGGCGACGCGGCAGTCCTCGATTTCGACGACCTTCTGCAGCGCGCCCATGCCCTTGTGACCAAGAATGATGTCGTGCGCGAGGCTGTTGGTCGACGCTTTGCCCATATTCTGGTCGATGAATTTCAGGACACCGACCCCATCCAGGCCAGCATCCTGTTTTCGATCGCGGCGCGCGCGATGCCCGATCGCTGGCAGGATGCAGACCTACGCGACGGGGTGCTGTTTGTGGTCGGCGATCCCAAGCAATCCATCTATGCCTTTCGTGGCGCCGATATCGACAGCTACAATCAGGCGAAGCGGACGATTGCACGCCTGGGGACGACCGCATCGTCCATATCGGGGCCAACTTCCGCTGCCAGCCAGGCATCATTGACTACGTGAACGCCGTGTTCCAACCGGTTCTTGATGCCAGCGGTCAGCCAAGCTATGGCGCACTCACCGCCACACGCGAGGGCGCCTTCCATGGCCTGCCTTCCGCGTCCCACGTGACCATTGGCGACGGTCGAAAGGCGAGCATGTCTGAACAGCGCGACGATGAGGCGGCCGTCGTTGCGCGGATATGTTCCAAACTCGTTGGCGCAATCGAGATCGAAGACGAGCACGATGGCAGGCGCCGCCTCCTTGAAGCGGGCGACATTGCCCTGCTCGCTCCAACCGGCACTGACCTCTGGCGCTACGAACGGGCATTCGAGGCGCTCGGGCTTGCCGTCGCGTCGCAGGCCGGCAAGACGCTGTTGCTCCAGCAGGAGACGCAGGACGTTCTGGCGCTGCTGCGTTTGCTGGCGGATTCGCGCGACAGGCTTGCCTTCGGCGCCTTCATGCGTGGGCCCATGGTGGGTCTAACCGATGAAGAGTTGCTCGACATCGCCCAAGAAGTGCATCAGGTCGGACCGGATGCGTCACCGACTGGCCTTTTTGACATCACGACACCGCCGGCTCTGGTGTCCCATCACATCGCCCGCCCCATCCTAGAGGCCCTGCAAAAACTCCGAGCGCGGGTGAACATCACGACGCCGCGCATTTTGTTGGCCGGGGCCATAGAGCAGCTTCAGCTGCGTGTCGCACTGTCTGCGCGCAGCGGCAACAACCGGGCCGCGCGCTCGCTTGCCAATCTTGACCGCATCGTTGAACTGGCGCGGCCATTTGACGTCCGGGGGCTGCGGTCTTTTGTCCGTCATCTCCAGTTCGATTGGGACCGGCGAGCCTCGCGACAGGAGGGCCGTATCGACGCGTCGAAGGACGCGGTCGAGATCGTGACCATTCACAGCGCCAAAGGCCTCGAGTGGCCGGTGGTGATCCCCATCAATATGGGCACGCGCGCAAGACCCTCCGAGCGCTTCGTCCATCGTCAATCCGACAACACGTTGCATTGGATCATCGGCGGCGTATGTTCCTCTGCCCTCAAGCGTGCTCGCGAGGAGCAAGCGCAGCGTCAGGCCCTGGAACATCAACGCATGTGGTATGTCGCTTCCACACGCGCCCGTGACCTGCTGGTCGTTCCCAATCTTTCGTCGGCCGAACCAGGCGCATGGTCTAAACTTCTCAACCTGCGATTCGACCTGCTTGAGGAATTGCAGTTCAACCAGCTCGAGCCACGCGCGACCCACGATCTCGATGCAGCGGCACTACCTCAGGACGCAAAAGCGTTCGCACGGCAAACCGCGATCGTTCAGGCAGCCTCACCACCACTGCGCTGGGTCAATCCCAGTGGCCACGATGCGGATCGTGCTGAAATCCTAACACCGTCCGTGGCGGTCGAACCGAGTGGCGCGTTCGAATACATCGAGCCCATTGGCGCCGGTAGGACTCGGGGGCTGGTTCTTCACAAGCTTATGGAGGAACTACTGACGGGCGAACTCTCACCGCAGGGTGATGTTGTCGCACGCGCTGTACGTCTCCTCAATGAGCTTCTTGCCATCGACCCCGCGGAGGGACCTCTGCCAGACCCAGGCGAACTCGCAGCGACCGCGTTGCAGACTTACCGGCTGCCGTATGTGCAGCGTCTTTTGCCCGTGCTTGTGCCCGAACTGTCTATCTGGAGCGAGATGGCGCCTGGCACTCTTCTGGCCGGCCGCGTTGATGCAATCGCGGTCGATGGCGGCAAAGTGCTTGAAGTTCTGGACTGGAAGAGCGATTGCGACACAAGCTTGCACCGCGCTAAGCATGTCCAGCAGTTGCTGGGCTACCTTCGAGCGAGCTCGGCGCCCTTCGGCTCGATCGTTTACATGACCACCGGCGAGATCGTACCCGTGCTTCCTGCGTCTTAAGATCGCCACGCACAGTGTATCGGCGTATCGGCTGCCGAATGGCGCGCTTTTCGCTGGCGCCTCAAAAAGAGGGGGAACCGCCTTTAATCGATGCGAATGGACCGATGATTTTGAATGAGGCAAGTTTGCCGCCCCACTGCTCGAAGAAATTTCTCTGGGCTCTGTAGTGGAGCGTGACGTGCGCTAGGTATTGAGGCAGGGCGGTTGATCAGCGTTCTGACGGAATGGATGCCGTCTTCCGGACGAACTCTGCATCAATGAGGTCCATCCCTGGCCCACAGAGCATTCGTTGAGCTAGCACGGGACTCGGATTAAAAAGCCGAACACGGCTGTATAAGCGCCGTTCGGCTTTGCGCCTAATCTCGCCGTTCAGTTCCAAACTGCGTGAACTCGGAGCAGACGTTAGACTGAGCGCAGCCAAGTGACGTTGAGGCCATACGCCGCGCTGGCGATTTCGAGAACTGAGTGCCGCTGCGTTATCCAACCCGCCGCCGACGGAGCTCTGACAGGCGTGGGTCGCCTTGGGTTTCAGGCGCATTCGCGAGCACGTCCAAAACCTCTTCGATCTTAAACGGCCACAGCGTCGCGTCTTCAGCTAGGGTTGCCCAAAGAACGTCGAGGACGGCGACGGGATAGATCAGCGCCGGATGATTCCCGGCCTCGGAGCGGAGCATGAAACCACGGAGCATGCCGCCGCGCACCGGGACCAAACGCGGCAGGATTGCTTGCACGACTTGAGGGAACAGGTCTCCGCTCGCTAAGGCAAGGTCGACGAGGCGGGCCGACATCTCAGGCGTTCGCACCGCACGGTGGTTCGGCCAGACATCTGTAAGGAATGGGACTTGGCGCGGTCGCCACTTGCCTTCGAGATCCTCCGACCAATGTTCGAGATGCCACAAGATCTGGCCACGCAGGTCGTCGTCGCATTCGACAAGGATCTGGCGTAGCTCGGCGCTTGAGACCAACTGCTCGGGTGGATCAGCATCGGGGTTGCCGCCCCACCCGATCAGTAGGAACCCGCCGATGACGTTTGCCTCGGCCCGACGACGCATCGGCGACATGGCTCGGGAGAGAAGCCCCGGCTTCAGGTGCTCGTAAAGAGCCCGGCTCGGCGCCCGCGCCGCCCACAATATCCCGTCCCACAGCGCGTCGCCGTCGTCGCCTTCCTCGTTTATCACAGGCAGCAAATGGGCCGTGGTCCACTCGGGTGCGATCGCGAACAGCCAGGTTATTTGAAATCCCAGCATGACCAAGGCATGGCGTCGCATGTCACCGGGCAGTGCGAGCAGTTGCTCGTGCCTATTCGTCCATGCCTCCGGAAAGCCTTGACCGAGCTCGCGACCCTTGCTTGCGGGGTCATTCATGAGCAGGCTGGAAAGCTTACCGACTGGTGCGTTCAACGCATCGTTCGCCCAACTGCTGTCGACGCGGTGCTTGCGATCATCGTCGCGCAGCGGAAGTGCGGCAATTAACGGGTCCCAAAGCCTATCAAGTACCGGCGCGAGTTCGCCGAATAGACGCTCGTCCAGCCGCTGCAGCCACTCGGCAACTGGATACGCGATGCTACTGAGCGCGACGGGCGGCAAGGACGCGAGCCGCCCGCCTATCGCTCGAACGAGGCGCGCAGGATCCGTCTTGCGTTTTTCGGCGTGGAGGAAGGTGGACCAAAAGGAGACCGGGACGTCACCCTTGCGTGCTGCATCGCGGAGGGCGGCCAGCGCACGCGCGGGCTTCTCCTCGGCAAGACCGTCGAAAGGCCGATGCTCGACGAAATCGAAGAAGTCGGATTGGCCGGCCTGGCGTGCGCGTTCAAGAATTTCGCCGATTGGCACTTGGTCGAGCACGCGCGGATCAGCCACTCTGTCGATGCTTCGCACCACGGGTGCGTGCGATGCCGCCGCTTCCGCGCCCGAGCGTTCGGACCAGTCCTTTGCGACGGAGCGAAGCGCCGACATTTCCGACTCGACGTCGAACGAGAACACGAGGCCCTGGCTTGTCAGCCAGTGCAAACGATCGAGGCGGTAATGCGCTTCCTTGCGTGCCTTGCCGCCTGGCGCGCTATCGGACCAAGGGTAGGTGGTGGTGCGGAGCCGCAACTCAACGCGGGCCTTGTCCTCGGCCGAGAAGTCGTCCCAGCGATCGCGGAGCGCATAGAGAAGGTCGCGCTGGTGCTCCGAACCCCAGAAGATTTCGTCGGGGAAGCCGAGCAGAATATTCGCCGACTCGGCGGACGTCACGATCGGCTCTCCCGCTGCCCAAATGCGCAGTCGACCGAAAATATGGTGGTCGTCGGTCGGCCAGTTTGCAATCTCTGTCCGCGCAAGATCGGGCGCGACTTTGACGAGCCTGTCCATCAATTGGAGGAAAAGCGCAATCGGACCGGTGAGCCCGAAACTGTCATAGGCAATCGGAGCGCCGCCATCCTCGGGCCGCGTCGTTTCCATGTAGACATACTCGTAGCCGGATATTTCGGTTTCCAGCGAGCGGGCGAGGTCGAGATTTTCGCGAAAACGCGTGACGGCGTACGGTAGGTGCTTATCCGGCAGGTTCAGCAACGCATGCGGATGCGGATACTCGATGTCGTAGGAAACGAGAGGATTGGGACGGGCGGTTTCGGTCCACGATAGCGGATGCGGCGCGCCGAATTTCCGATCTACCTTGAGCCGTGGCCGAAACAGATTCGTATAGTCGCGCACGCGCGATTCCGACCAGCCCTCGAGCCTGACCCGGTTGCTGAGTTCGTAATAGCCTCGGTTTGGCTCCTCACGGCGGTCGGACCAGCTAGCGATCAGAAATCGCCATCCGCCGCGCATGTCATCCGGCCAGCGGCTCGGGTCCTGGCGAAGCCAAGCTTCGATCATATCAATGATGCGCGGATGGAGAGGGCCGCGTGCCGCAGCCCACCACAACGCGATTGGCTGATGTGCGACACGCTGGAACCAGACCCCAAGATGGCCGAGGCGCGTGCAAAGTGGCCCGGTCAGGTTCGCCCGGTCGCCGCAGAAATCGCCAAAGCTCGTCTCCTGCGCATCTTCCTGGTCATAACGCGTCGGCTCAAAAGCGTTCCAGGAGCCTTCGGGGATCACGCGTTCACGGAGATAATTTTCGTCTTCCAAAGGCTGCGGCGGAGTGTCGAAGTCGAGCGCTAAGCTCTCATAGGGATCGATTCGCTCGCTGGATTCGCCATAGGGATTGAGTGGACCCGGCACCTCGAAACGCTGACGCGGGTCGAGTGCCAGCAACCACGACGCTTGGAGCGGTTTTTCGGCGACGCTAACTCGCCGAGCGCCCTCCCGCGTCGATAGCACATGCGCGACTTGCCCGCGCACATGCGGATCGAGCGCGGCTGGTCCAGCGGATGCGGTGTCAAGTAGCTTGGCGTACCAGCCATCGACATCGCGGGCCCGTTCAGCCCAAGCCGCAAGGCTATCCCATAACGGATCGAAACCCCGGCTGTTGTCGAATGGGATCGCTCGCACGCCGCGATGTTCCCACAGCGCTGCATCGTCGGCGTTGCTGCCAGGCTGGAATGCGAACAGGCGGCTGCGATTGCCGGCGTTCAGGTTCAGCGCCTCAAGCAGATACTGAATCGGCGGATCGTCTGCGCCGTAGCCTATAAACACGATCTGGAAGCGCGCCATAAGCGATTGCATAAAGCGCGTCGCCCAGCCGTCCGACAGATAGGCTCGGCCGAAGTCGGCGCTGGAGACGATAAACTCGTCATCGCCGGGACCTGAATAGTCGCTATTTACTCGACCATGGAGGTGAATTATCCCGTTGAAGCCGGCGCTCCGGGGATCAGGCAGCAAAGGCGGTCCGGAGCAGGCGATTCCGGGAGCACCGGCCTCGAACAGAAGGTCGAAGTTGGTTGTGACCAGCCGGACTGTGCCGTCTCGGCCCCGCGAAAGTTCAACGAGGATCTTGTGCGCGATCAGGTCTGCATCGTCGGCCGGCTTGATGGCGCGCGCCACCGCGGTATGGACATCGTGTTGTTCGAATTCGCGCTCGAGCAGGCTGAAGATGCGATCCGTGGCGATGAGGCCGCCAACGCCCTCGATCGGCTCGAGCTCCTTGATCCGACGGAACAGTTTGCGAGCGAGGCTCTTCTCGCCGGCGCCAAGAAGATTGATCACGTCGCCGCCGAGCTTGAGGAAATCGGGCAGGCCGGCGCGGTGGCGAGAGACGCCAGCGCCGCAGAAGAAAATGACGTCGCCTGAATCGCGCGCGATCAGAAGATCATCTGGGATTGACGGGCCGTTCGCGAGAAAGCGCATGCGCGCACTATTAGCTTGGATCAGGCGCTCATGCATCAGCCACAGGCCATCGATCGCTTGCGGCCGTGGGACACGCAGTCTTCGCCCACATGGGCGCCGGACCCGCGCAGAGCGTCGCTCGAACGATCATTGCTGTAGAGGCTGGCGGGGCACCGACGATGAATTATGACCGCTTTGGTCTTACGTTTCCCGAAAGCGGTCAGGCAGCTTCCGGCCCAAAGCTGTCGTTCAGCGATGCGCCCTATTTCAGTCGTTCAGACAGCCCCGGCAAATTCCTGAAAGCTGCCGTTAATCCTAGTCCGCCTGAAAGCCTGCAGCCGCCATGTACGCAGCCTGGACAACGAGAGTGAGGCTAATCGAATGCCCAACGCCTTTCCTAAATATCTAGCCCTTATCTCTGCGCGGAGGTGCGAGGTGAGCGCTCAATGCAATTCGATCCACGTCATGTTCGCCGACTTCGTGGGCGTTCCTCACAACAAGCTCTCGCTTTAGAATGCGAAGATCCTTCAGCATGTCAGGCGGACCGGACCCGGCTAAGATAGCGGGCATTAGAAAGTATGCCTGGAGCCGTCCGAACGATTTCAGAAATCGCTCTAGGTTCACATCGTTGTTCGGCTGCATTGTCATCATGCGGGCCGCTAGGATCACGGTGTCCTGAAGTTGGAAGTCCTGCTTTTCGGATTTTGCCGTAATCATAACCGTGTAGTGCGGTGGTGGCTGCCCAGGCAGGTTCCTGATGATCGAAATCCGCACCAATTCATCTTTGTCCTCGTCACCAACACGTTCAATCCAGCGTGCAAAAATGCTCCTCGCAGCCTCGCGGTCTTCGAACATCAAAGCCATGGCAGGCGGAACGCTCGGATCGAATTCCGCATAGGCCGCTCCTCTCCACCCGGCGGCATCCCAGGAGTGTACATCTATAATGGATTTGATCCCCAACTTGCGGTGATCTTTGATTTCCGGACGCTGCGGTGCGCCGCCAGTTTTCCCATGCTCCTTTTCATCTAGCGGCTCCGGCGGGTCATCGTCAGGAAACTCGATACGTGTAAGCTGAGGTCTTTTGCGGACCTGATACGTTTGATGACCTTCTCTGTCCCAGCTCTTTAGCGATCCGATGTATTCACTAAGTACACGATGATAACTATTCGGACTTATAGCTATCATCGTTGCACGGTTCATCACGGCTTCGCCAACGAATAGCTGCTCGACGAATTCCTTTGGCCTCCGGATTAAGAACGCCACAGCGAGAATTCGTGACGCGACATCCACAAGAAGGTCCTGAACCGCGCGCTGGCTGTCGAAACTTGTCAGCGAAAACTGATACGGCCACAGAAGTTTGCCCTTCATCGTCGAAGGGTCGATCGTAAAGGCAGGGAGGTTTGCGTTCTCAACAAACTGGAGGGAGATATCCAATCTCTCGGTATGTGGTACGAGGTCAGCATCAAGTGCAGTTGCAAAGAATGCCTCCAGCGACCCGACAAGCGTCTGGGCAATCAGCGAACTCGTTTCGCTGCCGAGAGTCTCGACTTCGATGCGCATGCCCATGATGGAGGTCGATATGACTTCTGATGAATCGTCGTTTAGGATCAGAGGGCCAGCGATTGATCGCGCAACCGGCTGACTCATCAAGATCGACAACATCCGGTCGACACCTTCGTCGGGCTCTTCGGGAGGAAGGCTGGCGTCAGTGCGTAATAGGTCGCGATGTCCCAGCGAGTCTAGCAAAGCTGTCCTCGCCATCATAAGCCCCAATCCTTCCAACGCGTCCGGAAGTACGTTGAGTCTAGCCAATTGCCGATCGTCCAAATTCAGAATTTGGCAGGCGAACGCATACTCCAGTTCACGGATTTCATTGTAGAGTTTCTCTTTTGAGTCATCCGCAAGTGGCATCGCCCGTAGCGCGCCCTTCAACATAAGAATGGCGTTTAGAAAATCTGGAATGCACCTGAGTTCCAGTGCGATCCATGCGAACACGTTCATCGTAGGAATGAAGGTGATGGGAAGCTCGCTTTCTTGCTCGCCCTCTATCGCAAGAGACGAAGCTACGAAGATACAACTGGCGCGAGCCGCCCACAGCAAGCCCGCACTTCGATAGGCGATCGTCAGGAGATGAAGACCTTCGATCAAGCTGTCGACGTACTCTCGCTTGGTAAGTTGAACTACGGCCTTGCCGACCATCCGAATGATTTCAAAGTGTTTGGATGGATCCAGACGTCGTGCGCGAGACAGGAGAATGAGAGCGCCTTCGCCTTCGCTCTTGCGTTCGGACACGAATGCAGCCAGGTCTTCAACCAACTGGCCGTACGAAGGGTCAGTGCCAGCAACCATGCCTGTGACATCGACTAGCTTGATGAAACGTTCGGCATCAAACTCGCCCAAACCCCGCGCGTCGACGAGAACCTCGGAAAACGACTTCCATATATCGGCAAGCGCGGAGGGATTTTGATCCATCAGCTCAATGTTCATTTTGAGCATCAGAACGGAGATGCGCGCTTCAACGCGGTTGTTCGGACGATCCCGATTTGCCGACATTTCTTCAAGCGCTGCGACGAGAGTGCTCGTTCTCTCGTCGAATTTGACCTCTTCCCGCGTCAGGTGGCCGTTAATGACGGCACTCGTGAACGCTTGCATTAGATTGCAGGGGAATTCGAGATTCTTTGCAGAGTCGGATTTCAGCGCAAGGGCCGCAAAGTCGTCATAGGAGTCGTTGGCAAGCGAGAGATCGTCAAACCACCAGATAGCAGTCCAAAGGTATTCATACCGAGCTTCGAGCTGCTGTCTGAAGGTGCCCCCGTCTTTTGCAAACCGGATGGCACGGAGAAACTGTCCGTCTATCTCTGTCCGCGGTTGCTCCAGTCCGCGTGACAGTTTCGCGGCGATCAGTGCCTCCGATGCCCGCTGAATTTCCAGCCCAGCAAAAGCCTCGGGGTCTGAAAGCGCGGCTTCGGAATCCGCGAGCTGTTGAGTTCTCGAGTAGTCCGTCGGACCTAGCCGCAGCCTGTCTGTGTTTTCCTGTCCGACCCCAAGATAATTGTACGCGATGTCTTTTCGGTCACCGTCAATAATCTCCTTGGTGATCCAAGACCTATCGTGGATTGTGACTGGGATTCCATGCGCCGCTAGCAATTCGTCTTCCAGCTGCGCGCGCGCCTTCGACCGAGCTGGTCGGCTGGTAACACAGACGATGCGATCGTACTTTCGGCCAGTGCCGATTATGCCCTGCACATCTTTGCGCACCTTTTCGGCCCACGTCTTCTTGGCACTGAACGCAAACGCCCAGCGCTCGCGCGCGGCCCTTAAATCACCGATGTAGGTCTGACTGATCTGGTCACTGACCGGATAGGTCTCGCTATCGACCTTGCTGTCTCCGCCACCTTCTGGACCTGTCTGTGGCCGCAGGTTTGGACAGATAACACGCTCGCATAGCTTGCGGCAGAAGAGTTCAAAGTCCTGAGTCTGATTGCGATCTGTGATCGTATCGAGTTGGAAGCTAAGCGTCGGGCCATCAAGCACATATGACGAGCGGTCGCTGGTGTCCGAGTAATATTCCGGTCGGAGTTGCCGCATGAATTGCGAGGGAGTTATGCCCAATCGCAGTTCATCAGCGGCATTCTCAGTCGGGTTCAGCTTCCTTCCCATTCCCATTCCCATTCCCATTTAGATATATCGGAAGTGCCTCGATTAACATCTTTCGCGGTCGAAGATCGCCGCTTTCGATGTGGAAAATTCTTACAGTGAGCGGGTCAAGATGATGGCGCGACCGCATTTGTTGCCGAAAGCGCTTGGAGCGACTCCCGCCGGGACTCTGTATGGGACGATGGTTTGCGGGGGAATGCCGATGTAGGCATTGTCGGGATAGCCGTCCCGAAAGCCGACATTCGGCTTCCGGCCCCCAATTGCTAGTCAGCAATGCGCCCACTTTCGGACGTTCAATGGCCAGACGCCATGTCCTAAATGCTGCCATAGCGCTCGGCGCGGTCAATGGCTGAGATGGGGTGGAAGCGGACTGGCAGGTTTCGGGCGGATAAGTCGAGAAAGCTGGCTTTTACGCACTTGGCCAGCTTCGGCTGCAACGAGCGCATTTTTGACGGTCTAGTGTATGCCTACGCACGAGTGCGAAAAGGAGGCGCTACCCTAGCGTGCCCTTCCAAAAATCGCAGAACTAACATTGTGGAACTAAGCTGTTGATATCGTTAGTATAATGGTACTTTTGTTAAATCACATGCCTCTCGGAAGATATCGGTATACGACACCCGACACACACCGAGCGCATAAGCCGAAACACACCCCTGCAGGCCCTTGAACCAAGCCCGCGTTAGCGATCGAAAAACGGATCCAAGATGTATCCCATCCGGCGCCTGATCTCGAGGCAGTCCTCACAGAGGGAGAGCGAGGGTACGCCCGGGTTCACATCGGCCTCGTTGGCGATACGGTAGGCATGGGCGGGCTGGTCGCCGCACGTTGAGCAAACATATGGAGAGTCCTCCTGTTGAACCGCATATTTTGAGAGGGCGTTCAGGTTCGCATCAACCACCTCCACAACCCTGAACCACTCAGGGCTGTGGGGCGCGATCTGCTCCATGTCTTGGGCAAGATCGTCAGGATGGTGCGCCCGAAGCCAGGAATATGCGACCTCCCTCCGCGATTGGTGGTTGCGGGTTAGCGTTTCATACAGCGCGATCTCAAGTTCGAGCGACGGCCGTGGGAAATCTTTGAAGACGCGTTTCAAAGTGGCCAGGTTTTGAGCATATCTGATGCCCCCGGTGTAAGCCTCCCGAACCGTACTGATACAATAGTGCCTGACGCTTTCTCCGCGCTGCTGCGCCATCAACGTATGGTCATAACGCGATGGGTGGAGGTCAATGTCTACCTGCCAGAGGTCAAGGAGCCCACTGTCATGGAGTGCCTCGACGACATACGGGTCGGCGTCGGGATGCCTGGCCCGAAACTTCAGTAGGTCGTCATGATTCTCAACGTCCGGGGCGAATTCCCGAATTCTCTTGAAGAGCGTTTTATAAGCTTCCTTCGACTTTTCAATCGCGTTGTCACTGGTGCTCCACCATTCAAACTCTTCCTTGCTCACGGTTTCCGTCTGCACGGGAAGCTCCTGGAGCAGCGGGCTGTTGCGCAAAACCTCGGGCGAGCAGTAATCCGGGTCGGGCACTAGTTCGAAGCCCGCTTTTCCATAAGCCTGGGCTACCAGTCGGGAACAGAACTGCTGGCGTGATCGTGGCTTACGAACTGCAATGACTGATCGGGCTGCTTCCGGCAACGAATACCGAGTGCCCACTTGAGACCGTGCATATTCGGTAATTGCGGCGAGTTTCTCGGGACTGACACCTTCCCTCAGGCGGAAATGGAAGACGCTTTCGTCGTCTTCGAAAAACAGCCTCTGAATGTTGTGTGCGAGAACCCCCTCCATGGTGGAGTCGATGAAGGAGCTGTGCTGAACGCAGATCATCGCGTGAGAAACCTCACCCCAGGTGACACCGCGCACTATTTTGCCGCTTACGCCACGGCGCGCAGAAAACAGAATGTCTCCCGGCCGGATGCTATCGCCAATCAAACGCTTCATGGCCCGCTGTATACCGCATCGGCGCGAAGAGACGCCAGCGCCAAGCGCCCGATTGTCTGGCAGATGACCGCTTTCTGGACATCGTTTAGCTCAACCCGCTCCGCGGTGCGCTGCGGCCCAAGTATGTCCAAAATGCGTGTCAGGGTTTCAGAGGTCCAGCAAACCCTACGCTTCTTCGCCGTGCATCAGCGGCGTCTGCTATTTGCTGGTCCACTCATAAGCAGACCGGCTTGCGAGCCCAACTCTACCCGTTGGCGCAGCCAAACGAATGGCAAGTTTCGGGCGGCGACAGAAGTAAATCGAACGGCGACCATGGGGTCGTTTGCTGAACGTCGGCTTTTCGCGGACTTCCACAGAAGCCTGCCATTCTGCTGTCGGCCCAAAATGGGACTGTGACGGCTTAGCGATGCGCGTCGGTCTGTGAGCGTCCCAACAAGCATCGATGTGTCAGTCATCTGCCTGTCGCATTCGGCGTCGTTTCTCATTCAGCCGTTTCTCCGGCGGCCATGCGGTGATGACGTGCTTGCCGTCCCACAGGACATAAATCCTTTCGCCGAGACGATCGATCCTCACGGAGTAGATAGCCGTCTTTTTCGATCGCGTTTCGATCAGCTTGGCGTAGCCGCTCTTGATGTCGTGGACCATGCCGGAGAATTCACCAGGCCCAAGCACAATCCTGTAGCGAATGAGTAGCTGTCGATGAAAATGCCAGTCTTTTTCCGGGATGGAAGCGCCGGTCCATCGTGGATTGAAGTAAGGCCTGCTCATCGGCGGTTGATCGATATCAAGAAATGCCGGAGTCGCTGAACTCGATCCAACGTTGGGGCTGGGTCGGTATCGCCACTCGCGAGCCTGATGAATTCAATCCATGCGAATTCATTGGGCGTGATAGCTGCCGCGGTGCGCCGCCGACACGATACCAGCGACACTTCGTCATGAGCGCCCGTCACTTGCCGAAGATCCCGCGCAACGCAGCTCGAGCCCTCAATGTGAGGCTCGGATCCGAGTAGTTGGAAGCCTTTCGGATCTCCTCCAGCCAAGCCGTCTCGTTTCCAGTTACAAGGGTCCCGAAAATCTTCCGGATGGCCAACTCTGTCGTCTCGCCGCCAAGCTGCTCGACGGCCATCATGAACAGGAGAGCTGGATCGACCTCCAGCGCATTTGCTAGCGCCGGGACGCGATCGAGCGGCAGCTTGCTATTACCTTTCTTGATGTTGGTCAGCATGTTGTGTTGCGCAAAACCGGCCTCGCTTGAGATAGCCGCCTGTGTTTTTCGTGGCTTTAGTTCCAGAATTCGTCGCTCTACAAATTTAGCCAGACGGGTCTCGGAGTAAGGCCTGATCGTTGCTCTCTTCACCATCGATTCCTCTATAAATTTCAGTGCCAGCACATGCTGATACTGAATTTATAGCTATCGATCTGCGGGTTAATGCTAATTTGGCTAGGCAAAGGGCTAGACATTTGATTTCGCCTCGCGGACAGCCCGGGTTGCTGCTCGATCTCATTGCCCTGAGGGCAACGCGGCTGTCGAAGCTCTTGGACCTCGCACTAGGAGGACAACGCGCTGTCCTAAATCGTCTCAATTTGGTTTTACACAGTCCTTGAATCTATTGCGTAATTAGCAATCGAAAAGGCCTCAGTTTTACACCTAAGCCATTGAAGCAAGAGAAACACACCCAGCTTCCCAAGCTGAACGCGAGGGTTCGATTCCCTCTACCCGCTCCAGTTCCTATCCCACTTCCCGCAAGATAAAATCGTGCAGCATCTTGGCTGCCGGCGACAGCACGCGGTTCTTCACCGTGATCAGGCTGTAGGGGCGGACCTCGATGTCGAACTCGGTCTGGACGACATCGATGGCGCCGGCGAGACCGTCGGGGTTCTGGATGAATTTTGCCACCTGGATCGACACCGGGGCGATGGCGTCGGACTGCGCCACCATGACCAGTGTGAGCAGCAGCGACGAGGTGTTGAGGATGCGGTCCGGCAGGGCGATGTTGCGGTTCAGGAAATTGCTCTCCATCGCCTGGCGCAGCGGCGACCCGCCCGACTGGAACACCCAGTCAAAGGCGGCGGTGTCCTCCAGCCTCACCGCCTTCCCATTGTTTAGAGGATGGCCGTTGCTCAGCGGGTGGCCTCGGCGCACGATCAGGCAGGCCTTCTCGACGCCGATGACGCGCGATTCGAACAGGCGCGGATTGAGGTCTTCGGGGACACGGGCGATGATGAAATCATGGCGCGTGGCGATCAGTTCGCGCGCCAGCACATTCGACGTCTCGACCTGCATGGTAATCTCGATGCGCGGATAGAGGCGGCGTATCTCGCGGATCGCCGGGACCGCCAGTTCGATCGCCGGCGCCGTCACCGCGCCAAGGAACACCGAGCCGCCCTTGCCGGCCTTGAGCTCCGATATTTCGCGGTCGGCCTCGCGCATTTCGAGCAGGATCGAGCGCGCGCGCCGGGCCAGCGCCTTGCCGTAAGGGGTGAGCGTGATGCCGCGCGGCAGCCTTTCGCAGAGCTTCACCTCGAGCACCGCTTCCATCTCGGAAATCATGCGCGAGGCCGCCGGCTGCGAGATGTTCATCACCTGGGCGGCAGCACTCACCCGACCGTGATCGTCGAGTGCTGCGATCATGCGCATGTGACGCAGGCTCAAGCCGCTACGCAGAAGTGTCTCGCCATCGCCCGGCAATTCATCGTAACCGCTTGAAATTCCCTGAGGACCTCGTAAAGCCGCCATGCCTTTTCCCGCTTCCGCCACTGTTCCAGCCCGGTTTAGTCATATACCGGTTTTGGTATAGCAACCACCGAAGATCGCATTTGACAGTTATGGCAAAGGGTCACACTTTCGCGCGTCCTCAAGACTTGACGGTCGATGACGAGCAAAATCGTATCGATTTAAATCTGAGGGCCGATTGGGAGGATACCGGAGATCGATTATGACGGCGGCGGCGCTTTGGCGCATCCGCCCGACTGCGCGGCCCGCGAAGCCCCGAGGTGTCGCGTCCATCAACCAGGGAGAGTTTTACGTGAAAATCATCAAGACACTGGCCGCCGTCGCGGCCCTTGGCATCGCTGCCATGACCTACTCGGCGCATGCAGCCGACAAGGGTCTTGTCGGCGTGCTGATGCCGACCAAGACCTCGCAGCGCTGGATCAATGACGGCGATGCCGTCAAGTCCCAGCTCGAAGCTCTCGGCTACACGGTCGACCTGCAGTACGCTCAGGACGACATCCCCAACCAGCTCAGCCAGCTGGAAAACGAAATCACCAAGGGCCCGAAGGCGCTGATCATCGCTTCGATCGACGGCACGACCCTGTCGGACGCGCTGCAGAAGGCCGCTGACGCCGGCGTCGTCGTCGTCGCCTATGACCGCCTGATCAAGAAGACCGCCAATGTCGATTACTACACCACCTTCGACAATTTCGGCGTCGGCGTGATCCAGGCGAACTCGCTGGTCAAGGGCCTCAAGGAGCGCTTCCCGAACACCAAGCCGTGGAACGTCGAACTGTTCGGCGGCTCGCCGGACGACAACAACGCCTTCTTCTTCTACAACGGCGCAATCTCGGTGCTGCAGCCGCTGATCGATGACGGCTCGATCAAGATCAAGTCCGGCCAGACCGGCATGGACAAGGTCGGCACGCTGCGCTGGCTCGCCGCCACCGCCCAGGCGCGCATGGACAACCTGCTGTCGGCCAACTACTCGGACGGCAGCCGCGTCGATGGCGTTCTTTCGCCCTATGACGGCCTGTCGCGCGGCATCACCGCTTCGCTGCGCGCCGTGGGTTACGGCACCGACGCCCAGCCGTGGCCGATCGTGACCGGCCAGGACGCCGAGACTGCTTCGGTCAAGCTGATCATCACGGGCGAGCAATACTCGACCGTGTTCAAGGACACCCGCGAACTGGCCAAGGCCACCGTCGAACTCGTCGACAAGGTGCTCTCGGGCGGCAAGCCGGACGGCCTCGATGAAAAGACCTACAACAACGACGTCAAGGTCGTCCCCTCGATCCTTTTGACGCCGCATGAGGTCGACAAGTCGAACTACCAGGCACTGGTCGTCGACTCCGGCTACATCAAGGCCGACGAACTGAAGTAATCCGTTTATAAAGACAGGGGTCCTGCGCGACGCAGGACCCCTGTCCGTTCACAAGCGACCCCGGTATTGTTTCTACCGGACTTAGTTTGCGTGCATGTCGTTGTCTCAAACCGCAAGCACTTTGGAGCGACATGCAACAGGAGGAGCTTGCCCTGATGACGACGATTTTGGAGATGCGCGACATCACCAAGACCTTCCCCGGCGTGAAGGCGCTGTCGAACGTCAACCTCAGCGTCGAAGAAGGCGAGATCCACGCCGTGGTTGGCGAGAACGGCGCCGGCAAGTCGACGCTGATGAAGGTCCTGTCGGGCGTCTATCCCGCCGGCACATATGACGGCCAGATCATTTTTCAGGGTCAGGAATGCCAGTTCAAAGGTATCCATGACAGCGAACACAAGGGCATCGTCATCATCCACCAGGAGCTAGCGCTGGTGCCGATGCTGTCGATCACCGAAATATCTTCCTCGGCAACGAAAACGCCCGATACGGCGTCATCGACTGGGATGCCAACGAGGCGCGCACCGCTGCCCTGTTGAAGAAGGTGGGCCTCAAGGAGGACCCCAAGACACTGATCACCAATATCGGCGTCGGCAAGCAGCAGCTGGTCGAGATCGCCAAGGCGCTGAGCAAGGACGTCAAGCTTTTGATCCTCGACGAGCCGACCGCGTCGCTCAGCGAGAAAGACAGCCAGGCGCTGCTCGATCTTCTGCTCGAATTCAAGCGGCAAGGCATGACCTCGATCCTGATCTCGCACAAGCTCAACGAGATCAACCGGGTCGCCGACAAGGTAACCGTCATCCGTGACGGGCGCACCATCGAGACGCTGGCCAAGAAGGATATCTCCGAAGACCGCATCATCACCTCGATGGTCGGCCGTTCGCTAGACGACCGCTATCCGCCGCGCGAGCCCAAGATCGGCGAAGTCGTGTTCGAGGTGAAGAACTGGTCGGTCTATCACCCGCTCCATGCCGAGCGGCAGGTGATCAAGGGCATCGACATCAATGTGCGCAAGGGCGAGGTGGTCGGCATCGCCGGGCTGATGGGCGCCGGCCGCACCGAATTCGCCATGAGCCTGTTCGGCCGCTCCTATGGCCGCCGCATCACCGGCGAAGTGCTGCTCAAGGGCAAGCCGGTCGATGTCTCGTCGGTAAGCAAGGCGGTCCAACACGGCATCGCCTATGTCACCGAGGACCGTAAGACCTACGGCCTGAATCTCATCGACCATATCAAGCATAACATTACGCTGGCCAATCTCGACGGCGTGTCGCGCCACAGCGTGATCGACGACATGCGCGAACTTGCGGTCGCCAACGACTATCGCAAGAAGACCAATATCCGAGCGTCCAGCGTCTATCAGATGACCGGCAATCTTTCCGGCGGCAACCAGCAGAAGGTGGTGCTGTCGAAATGGTTGTTTGCCGACCCTGACGTGCTGATCCTCGACGAGCCGACACGCGGCATCGATGTCGGCGCCAAGTATGAAATCTACACGATCATCGCGCGCCTTGCCTCGGAGGGTAAGGCGATCGTGGTCATCTCGTCGGAAATGCCGGAATTGCTGGGGATTACCGACCGCATCTACGTCATGAACGAAGGGCGCATGGTGGGCGAAATGCCGGCGGCGGAAGCAAGCCAGGAAAAGATAATGCGCGCCATCGTCCGGGGAGAAGGAAAAGCAGCATGAGCACCGAAAGCGCCCCCGCCCGCAGGGCAACGTCGCCGACGAACAGCGCCCGCGCATCGCCGTCTCGGCGCTGGCGACGAATTTACGCGAATACGGACTGATCATAGCCCTGATCGTCATCATGCTGTTCTTCCAGTTCACCACGTCGGGGACGTTGTTCAAGCCGGTCAACCTCAGCAATCTGGTGCAGCAGAACTCCTTCATCATCGTGATGGCGCTGGGAATGCTGCTGGTGATCGTATCGGGCTATATCGACCTCAGCGTCGGATCGGTCGCCGGTTTCATTGGCGCGCTGGCGGCAAACATGATGGTCATCTGGCAACTCGGACCGCTGAGCAATCCGCTGGTGGTTTCGATCGTCTGCCTGGTCGCGGGTGGCCTGATCGGCGCCGCGCAAGGGTATTGGATCGCCTATCACCGGATACCGAGCTTCATTGTCACGCTGGCCGGCATGCTGATCTTCCGCGGCATTTGCCAGGCGTTGCTTGGCGGCGGCTCGTCGGTGGGTCCGCTTCCCGACGACTTCAAGATGCTCAGCTCCGGCTTCATCCCGGATGTGATCGGCCCACTGACGCTCGTCCCGCCGGTCGTGAACGCAGCCGGCAAGACCATCATGGGCAGCGGCGTGACCCTGCACATGACGACGGTCGTGCTGGGGCTGATCGCCGTGCTCGCCTATGCCTATTTCGGGGTCCGCACCCGGCGCAAACGAGAACGCCATGGTTATGAGGCCGAGCCCTTCACCCTGTTCGTCGTCAAGACGCTGGTCGCCAGCGCGCTGGCGCTGTTCCTGGTCTATGAGTTTGCCAGCTACCGCGGCCTGCCCGTGGTGCTGCTGGTCATGGGCGTGCTGATCACGCTGTTCGTCTTCGTCACCAAGCGCATGACCATCGGGAGGCGCATCTACGCCATGGGCGGCAATCCCAAGGCGGCGCAGCTGTCGGGCATCAACACCGAGCGGCTGACGCTGATGGTGTTCATCAATATGGGCGTGCTGTCGGCGCTTGGCGGCCTGATCATCGCGGCTCGTCTCGGCCAGGCGGTGCCGGCGGCGGGTCTCGGCTCGGAGCTCGATGTCATCGCCGCAGTGTTCATCGGCGGCGCCTCGGCGATGGGCGGCGTCGGCCAGGTTATCGGGGCGGTCGTCGGCGGCTTCATCATGGGCGTGATGAACAACGGCATGTCGATCATGGGCGTCAATGTCGACTGGCAGCAGGTGGTCAAAGGCCTGGTGCTGCTCGGCGCCGTGATCTTCGACGTCTACAACAAGAACAAGGCCTGACAAGCTTCAGCGAGGCAAGCAGGAGGCATACGGTCGCGGCGCAGCCGGCAAGTTGTCGGCATAAGAAGTCCCCCGAGGGATGGAGCTCGCGAGCGCAATCCGGACGAAGAGTTCAACCCGTGGCGCGGCGAGGTCCGAGCCGCGCAGGTCAAGGTTTGCCAAGGGGCAACCCGGCCAAGGCACATGAGAGAGGATTTCATCATGCTAATCTCCCAGATCCTCGACGACGCCGAGACCATCCGCGTCGTCGCCCGCAATGGCGGCGGCAAGACCAGGATCATCAACGGCGCCCGCAGCGTCTATTCGCTGGCCATGGAAGCCGCGCGCACCGGAACGGGCCTCGCCGCGCTGATCGAGCGCAAGGGGTT
Organism: Mesorhizobium sp. C089B; assembly: GCF_030323125.1. Lineage (NCBI taxonomy): Bacteria > Pseudomonadati > Pseudomonadota > Alphaproteobacteria > Hyphomicrobiales > Phyllobacteriaceae > Mesorhizobium > Mesorhizobium sp. C089B. The sequence goes on along the minus strand of NZ_CP100469.1, from coordinate 5,417,738 downwards.
CGGTGAAGCGATAGACCTCGACGCCGTCTACAAGAAGGGCCGGCTGGTGTCGCCGATCAACCATCCCGATCCTGCGCATCTGCATCTGACCGGCACCGGCCTGACCCATCTCGGCTCGGCGGCGACGCGCGATTCCATGCACAAGAAGCTCAGCGATGGCGGCGAGGAGCAGCTTACCGATTCCATGAAGATGTTCCGCATGGGGCTCGAAGGCGGCAAGCCGGCCAAGGGCCAGACCGGCGTGCAGCCGGAATGGTTCTACAAGGGCAACGGCACCATGGCGGTGGCGCCGGGCGCCGCACTGATGTCGCCGGCCTTTGCGCAGGACGCCGGCGAGGAGCCGGAAATCGCCGGCATCTATGTCATCGGCGACGACGGCGCGCCGTTCCGCGTCGGCTTCACGCTGTCGAACGAGTTTTCCGATCATGTTACCGAGCGGGTGAACTATCTGTTCCTGGCACATTCCAAACTGCGCAACGCCTCGTTCGGGCCGGAAATCCTGATCGGCGACCTGCCGGCCGACGTCAGGGGCTCATCGCGAATCTATCGCGACAGCAATTTGCTGTGGGAAAAGCCGTTCCTGTCGGGCGAAGCGAACATGTCGCACACAATCGCCAATCTCGAACATCATCACTTCAAATATTCGGCCTTCCGCCAGCCGGGCGACGTGCATGTGCACATGTTCGGCACGGCGACGCTGTCCTTTGCCGACGGCATCAAGACTCAGGCTGGCGACGTGTTCGAGATCGAGGCCGGGGATTTCGGCCTGCCGCTGCGCAACCCGCTGGAGATTGAGCAGCCGGTTAAGGTGGCGGTGAAGGCGCTTTGAGAGCGTAATCTCCCTCCTTGAGGGGAGATGTCGCCGAAGGCGACAGAGGGGGTCGTTGCGCGTGGAGCGCTAAAGTCTTCCGCGGCTGAAAGGCGCTGGCATTCTATGCGCAGCGACCCCTCTGGCCTGCCGGCCATCTCCCCCTCAAGGGGGGAGATTTGGCAGTTCCAACCTCAATAGATATCGAAATCGAAATACTTGGCCTGGATCTTCTTGTAAGTGCCGTCGGCGACGATGGCGTCTATCGCCGCGTTGAGCTTGTCGCGAAGTGCCGTGTCCTCCAGGCGGACAGCGATGCCGGCTTGCGTCTCGGTGCCCTTGACGTCACCGACAAGCTTGCAGCAGCCGTCGCTCGCCTTCTTCAGCCAGTCCATCAGCACGAATTTGTCGGAGATGACGGCGTCGAGACGGCCGTTCTGCAAGTCGGTGATCGCCTCTTCCTGGGTGGGGTAGAGTTTCGCCTCGGCGCCGGCCTTGCCATAGGCGTCCTGCGCATAGTCGGCCTGGGTGGTCGAGGCCTGCGCGCCCACCGTCTTGCCGGCAAGGGCTGCCGGTTCGGTGGAAGTGAGGTCGCTGTCCTTGGGCGCCACCAGCGCCAGCGGCGTCGTGTAGTATTTGTTGGTGAAGGCGACCTGTTTCTTGCGCTCCTCGGTGATGCTCATCGAGGCGATGATGGCGTCGAACTTTTTCGCCTGCAGCGCCGGGATGATGCCGTCCCAGTCCTGGGTGACGATCTCGCACTCGACCTTCATCTGCGCACACAGCGCATTGGCAATGTCGATGTCGAAGCCCTCGATCTTGCCGTCCGCGGTGATGGTGTTGAAGGGCGGATAAGCGCCCTCGGTGCCGATCTTCAATTTCTCCTGCGCCTCAGCCAGCGAGCCGGCCGATATCACCAGCATGGCAGCGCCCGCTGCCGATATGATCCATCTTGAAATCTGCATTTTGGTTCCCCTTGCGCGCCGTTCTCTTGCCGGCCACCGAAAGGCAGCCAAGCATGGTGAGGCAGCGCAGGCAAGTATTTTGCCTGATGGTGATCGAAGGTTCAGCCGGCGGGGCGGAAATGCTTGGAGAGCTTGAGGCCTTGCGCCTGGTAATTCGAGCCGAGATCGGTGCCGTAAAGCGCCTGCGGCCGCTTCAGCATGTGTTCGTAGACCAGCCGGCCGACGATCTGGCCGTGGTCGAGGATGAACGGCACTTCGTGGCTGCGCACTTCGAGCACCGCCCGGCTGCCGGTGCCGCCTGAGGCCGAATGGCCGAAGCCCGGATCGAAGAAGCCGGCATAGTGAACACGGAATTCGCCAACCAGCGGATCGAAGGGCGTCATCTCGGCGGCGTAGAGCGGCGGCACGTGCACGGCTTCGCGGCTGACCAGGATGTAGAACTCGTCCGGGTCGAGCACCAGTTCGCCGGCGCCGCTCTTATAGAGCGGCTCCCAGAAATCGACGGCATCCTGGGCGGCGCGCTTGTCGACATCGACCAAGCCGGTGTGATGCTTGCCGCGATAGCCGACCAGGCCGTTCTGGTCGCCGTCAAGATCGATCGACAGCGCAATGCCGCCGCCGGAAATGTTGGGCGGCTCGGTCGCCACCAGCATCTCGGCGCGGTGCAATTCGTTCAGCTCTGCCTCCGATAACAGCGCGTTGCCGGTGCGAAAGCGGATCTGCGACAGTCGCGATCCGGCGCGCACGACGATCGGGAAGGTGCGAGGACTGACTTCAAGATAAAGCGGCCCGTGATAGCCGGCGGCGATCTTGTCGAACTCATGGCCGCGATCGGTCATCACCCGGGTGAAGATGTCGAGCCGGCCTGTCGAGCTCTTCGGGTTGGCCGAGGCCGACACGTTTGCGGGCAGCGCCAGGCTTTCGAGCAGCGGCACGATGTAGACGCAGCCGGTTTCCAGGACCGCGCCCTCGGCGAGACTGAACTCATGCAATTTCAGCCGGTGAAGCTTGTCGGCCACCAGATGATCGGGACCCGGCAGGAAGGAGGCGCGCACGCGAAAAGCCTTGTCGCCGAGCCTGAGATCGAGGCTCGCCGGCTGCACCTGGTCGACATCAAGCGCGCGCGGCGACTTCAGCGCGCCGGACTGAAACAGCGCGGAAATGTCCTGATCGGGAAGAATGCCTGTCTGCCGCAAAAGGCTGGCTCCGCTCCAAGGTCGGTCTCTTTGTGGCAGGTTCTTGCCGCAAAACCGCTGGATATTATTGCGGAACCTGCCTGGTACAAACCTCTTAATGAAGCCGGCAATTGACGCAAGCGCAGGTGAGGTCTAAAGGGTCGTTATCCCGTGGTGATTTGGCCGGTCGGCTTGCAGCCACGTTAAACAAGTCGCTAAAGGACCGTCGGGCCGCAAGGCCATATGGACCGGTTGCGACTTTCGCGGCCGGTTTTTTTGTGTCTGGAACAAAAGCGATGAGCACCAAGAAGCGTAACTGGAAGCCTCAGACCGCACTCGTGCACGGGGGAACACTGCGTTCCCAGTTCGGCGAGACGTCGGAAGCGATGTATCTCACCCAGGGCTATGTCTATGAAACGGCGCAGGCCGCGGAAGCCCGTTTCAAGGGCGAGGAGCCGGGCTTCATCTATTCGCGCTATGCCAACCCTACCGTCGACATGTTCGAAAAGCGCATGTGCGCGCTGGAGGGTGCCGAAGATGCGCGCGCCACGGCGTCCGGCATGGCGGCGGTGACGGCAGCGCTCCTGTGCAGCGCCAAGGCCGGCGACCATATCGTTGCGGCGCGCGCGCTGTTCGGCTCCTGCCGCTGGGTGGTGGAGACGCTGGCGCCGAAATACGGCATCGAGGCAACGCTGGTCGACGGCACCGACATCGCCAACTGGGAAAAGGCGGTGCGGCCGAACACGAAACTGTTCTTCTTGGAAAGCCCGACCAATCCGACGCTGGAAGTGGTCGACATCGCAGCGGTGGCGGCGCTCGCCACCTCGATCGGCGCCAGGCTGATCGTCGACAATGTCTTCGCCACGCCCTTGCAGCAGAAGCCCTTGCAGCTCGGCGCCCATATCGTCGTCTACTCCGCGACCAAGCACATTGACGGCCAGGGACGCTGTCTCGGCGGCATCATCCTGTCGGACAAGAAATGGATCGACGAGAATTTGCACGACTATTTCCGCCACACCGGCCCGAGCCTGTCGCCGTTCAACGCCTGGACGCTGCTCAAGGGCCTGGAGACGCTGCCGGTTCGGGTGCGCCAGCAGACTGAAAGCGCGGCCAAGATCGCGGATTTCCTGGCAGGACGGCCGGAAATCGCCCGCGTCATCTATCCCGGCCGCGCCGACCACCCGCAGGCCGACATCGTCAAGAAGCAGATGACAGGCGGATCGACGCTGATCTGCCTCGACATCAAGGGCGGCAAGCAGGCGGCCTTCGCCTTGCAGAACGCGCTCGACATCGTGCTGATCTCCAACAATCTCGGCGACGCCAAGAGCCTGATCACCCATCCGGCGACCACCACGCACAAGAACCTCAGCGACGAAGCTCGCGCCGAGCTTGGCATCGGGCCGGGAACGCTCAGGCTGTCGGTCGGTCTTGAGGATACGGACGATCTGCTGGAGGACGTTGCGCAGGCGCTGAAGGCAGCCGGATAGGCCGCGAGGCGTCACGCTCCCGACGAAACCTCTTCCAGTTCGGCCGTCTTGGTGCCGATGGTCATGATGTTGCCGCGCCAGTCGACGGCGCCGCTCAGCCAGCCGCGCGCCCAGATGGCGGGAAGCATCATGTCGCGCACCATCATCGCCGGGACCATGCGCAGCGACAGGTGCCAGCCCTTGGCCGCGGCCAGCGCGCATTCGGGAATGTAGGCCGCCGTCAGCACGGCCAACACCGTGGCCGGCAGGCTGATGCCGGCACTTGCGGCCGCCACCAGCGCCAACGCCAGCGGCACGGCGACGCCGGTCAGGATCTCGGGTGCGAAAAACAGCGGGAAAGTGACGCGGCGCAACCGCGCCCAGCGCGCCTGGCGCGACCAGATGTCGGCAAGTCGGCGCTGCCCCAGTGGTTGCTCGAAAGGCGAGGCAACGAGATTGACGTGCAGGCCCAGTCCGTTGACCAGCTTGGTTGCAGCAGCATCCTCGGCGATCTCGGCGGCCAGCGCGCGGATACCGCCACTGGTATCGAGCATCGGCTTGTTCCACAGCATGCTCTTGCCTTGGGCAAAGCCGAGACCGAGCGCCTCGCCGGCATATTGCCAGCGCGCCTGCAGCGTGTTGAGGAACGCGCATTCGACCTCGGCCCAGAAGCCATCCGGCCGCGAGCCGATCGGCGTCGAGCAGATAAGCCCGGTATTGGTCCGCCAGGCCGCCATCAGGTGCTGGACGTAATCCCTAGGCATCAGCACGTTGGAATCCGCCAGAATAACCCAATGATAGCGCGCCGCTTCCCAGCCCTTGACGCAGTTGTTGAGCTTCGGGTTGCTGCTGACGCGGTCGTCGCCGATCAGCAGCCGGGTCGGCACGTTGGGAAACAGGACGATCGCCCTGTTTATCAGTTCGACGACCGGGTCGTCGGCGTGAGCGACGCAGAAGATCAGTTCGTAGATCGGCCAGTCAAGCGAGAAAGCTCGCTGCAGCGTCTCTTGTGTGAACGGCTCCACGCCGCGCGACGGCACGACGATCGAGACCGGCGGCTGCTCGTTGGACGGCGGAGGGATGAGACGGCGCGCTTTCAGCTTCGACGATGCAAGCAGGATGCTGGCGAGATTGGAAAGAAGCAAAGCGGAGGAAGCGAAGGCGGCTGTGAGAGCTGGTTCCATCGAGATCTGGTCACTCCGGAAAGGCCGCTCGCGGCTGCTTTGTCAGTCGACAGATGGGCCTTGAGTCGCCGGCAAGGTTTGCGCACACCAACATTGTCATGTGTCACTTAAATGACATTGTTTGTCGGCACCTGCGCTTTGAGGCTGGCAGGACATGCCGCTCTGCGCGTATCAAACCGCATGGCGCGACAAATGTTCCCTGCCGCGCAACCGGAGCAGCCCATGTACCGCGCCGTCACGCGCAACATCGAAGTGCAGGTCAGACCGTTCTACCTGGAGGACCGCTCGGACCCGGCGGAGAACCGTTATGTCTGGGGCTACCAGGTGACGATCGACAACCAGTCGGACGATTTCGTGCAGCTTATGGCGCGTTACTGGCACATCACCGACGGCAGCGGCCGGGTCGAGGAAGTGCGCGGCGCCGGCGTGGTCGGCGACCAGCCTGAGCTCAATCCCGGCGACAGCTATCAATACACGTCAGGCTGCCCGCTCTCAACGCCCTCCGGCTTCATGGTCGGCCACTACACCATGCGCAACAAAAAGGGCGAGACGTTCGACGTCGCTATTCCCGCGTTTTCGCTGGATCTGCCGGGGACCCGACGGACGGTGAATTAGGGGTTTTCTCCCCGTCACTATACGGGGAGAAATGCCCGGCAGGGCAATGAGGGGCAGCGCCAGAGTCATGAGGTTATCTTCCACGCACATGACCTAGGCTATGCGCGGCCATTCACCAAAGTTCGCGCTGCCCTCATCCGCCCTTCGGGCACCTTCTCCCCGTGAACGGGGAGAAGGAAGAGATGCTACTGAGTTGCAAACTCCGCCGGGTCGAAGTCGTACTGCTTCGAGCAGAACTCGCAGGCGACGTGGATGCCGCCATCTTCGGTGCTGTCCTTGATCTCCTGCGCGGAAAACCCCTCGAGGATGCCGCGTATCTTGTCCCTTGAGCAGGAACATTGGTCGGCGACCGGCACGCCGCCGAAGACGCGCACGCCATGTTCGTGGAACAGCCTGTAGAGCAGCCGCTCGGCGCCGATGGTCGGGTCGATCAGCTCGGTCGGCTCGATGGTGCCGAGCAGCGCCACCAGCTCGCGCCACGAATTGTCGGCCGGCTCCTGCGTCACGTCACGCGGATCGCCGTCGCCGCCCGAAATGTCGGGCACGCGCATGCGCTCGGGTGACTGCGGCAGGAACTGCGCCAGGATGCCGCCGGCGCGCCACTGCTCACGAGCGCCGCCGGGACCTGGCGTCAGAAGCTTGGCCACCGACAGCCTGAGGTCGGTCGGGATCTGCTCCGACTGGCGGAAATAGGTGCGCGCGGCGTCCTCCAGCGTCTCGCCGTCGAGCTGGACGATGCCCTGATAGCGCTGCGTGTGCGCGCCCTGGTCGATGGTCAGCGCCAAAACGCCGCTGCCCAGCAGCGTCTGCTGCGAGGTCTGGCCTGCGGCCACCAGGGCCTCCAGCCGGTCGGCGTCGAAACGCGCATAGGCGCGCAATGCCGAAGGCGTGGAGAAATCCGCGACCAGCATGTCGACCGGGCCGTCGGTGCGGGTCTGCAGGATGAACTTGCCTTCGAATTTGAGCGAGGTGCCGAGCAGCACCGTCAGCACACAGGCTTCCGCGAGCAGGCGGGCGACCGGCTCGGGATAGTCGTGACGGTTGAGGATGGCGTCGAGCATCGGCCCGAGTTGCACGGTGCGGCCGCGCACGTCGAGCGGGCCGACCTCGAAGGGTACGACATGATCGTCGCCGGCATAGCCGAACTCGCCGAGTTTGGGGTGATGTTCAGTCACTTGATGCGTTTCCAACATGACAAAGCTCCAGGGCGCGGCCATGCGGCCCGGAGGGGTGCATGCGTCCAAACGCGCTTGATTTGCGTGATGGGGCGCAAATAGGCATCGCGCCGCCCCGGATCAAGCGCTTGGAGATCAAGCGCCTGGAGATCAAGCGCCCAGACACCAGGCCAAAACCGCCTTCTGGGCGTGGAGCCGGTTCTCGGCTTCGTCGAAGACAACCGAATGCGGACCGTCGATGACCTCGTCGGTGACTTCCTCGCCGCGATGCGCCGGCAGGCAGTGCATGAACAGGGCGTCGGGCTTGGCCCTGGCCATCAGCGCCGCATTGACCTGATAGGGCGAGAAGACATTGTGGCCGCGGGCGCGGTGTTCCTGGCCCATCGACACCCAGCAGTCGGTGACGATGCAGTCGGCTTGGTCGACGGCTTCCTCGGGCGAGCGGGTGAAGTGCAGCTTGCCGCCATTGCTCTTCGACCAGTCGATATGCTTTTGCGCCGGCTCGCTGCCTTCCGGCACTGCGACGTTCAGGTTGAAGCGGAACCGCGCCGAAGCTTCGAGCAGCGAATGCAGCACGTTGTTGCCGTCGCCGGTCCAGGCGATGGTCTTGCCGGCAACCGGACCGCGATGCTCCTCGAAGGTCATGATGTCGGCCATCAGCTGACAGGGATGGGTGTCGTCGGTCAGCCCGTTGATGACCGGAATCGTGGCATTCTCGGTCAGCTCGAGCAGCCGCTCATGCGACGTGGTGCGGATCATGATGGCGTCGACATAGCGCGACAGCACCTTGGCGGTGTCGGCAATGGTCTCGGAACGGCCGAGCTGCATTTCGGTGCCGGTCAGCATGATGGTCTCGCCGCCGAGCTGTCGCATGCCGACGTCGAAGGACACGCGCGTGCGCGTCGACGGCTTGTCGAAGATCATGGCCAGCACCTTGCCTTCGAGCGGTTTGGTCCGTTCGCCGGCCTTGAGGCGCGCCTTGCGCACAACCGCATCGTCCAGCATCAGGCGCAGATCGCCTTCGGAAACGGCGGAAAGATCGGTGAAATGGCGAAGGCTCATCGGGAATGGTTCTCGGGATTACTTCGCGGCGGCCGCGGCGATGGCGTCGGTCAGGCCCTTGGCGCCGGCGCGGATGCGATCGAGCGCTTCGCCGATCTCGGCGTCGGTGACGGTCAGCGGCGGCAGCAGACGAATGACGTTGTCGCCTGCCGGCACCGCCAGCAGATGCTGGTCGCGCAGCGCCATGTTGACCTTGGTGTTGGGCATGGCGCATTTCAGGCCAAGCATCAGGCCGCTGCCCCTGATACCTTCGATGACATCGGGAAATTCGTCGGCGACCGCCGCCAGGCCCTGCTTCATCAGCAATGCCTTGCGCTGGACGTCTTCGAGGAAGCCGTCTTCCAGCACGACGTCGAGCACAGCGTTGCCGACCGCCATGGCCAGCGGATTGCCGCCGAAAGTGGTGCCATGCACGCCTGCCGTCATGCCGACGACAGCGTCGTCGGTGGCGAGGCACGCGCCCATCGGGAAGCCGCCGCCAATGCCCTTGGCAATCGCCATGATGTCGGGCGTCACGCCGGTCCATTCATGCGCGAACAGCTTTCCGGTGCGACCGATACCGCACTGGACCTCATCGAAGATCAGCAGCAGGCCATGCTGGTCGCAGAGCTGCCGCAGCCGCTTCAAGGATTGCGTCGGCACCGGGCGGATGCCGCCCTCGCCCTGTACCGGTTCGATCAGGATCGCGGCGGTCTCTGGTGTGATCGCCTTCTCGGCGGCGTCGATGTCGTCAAAGCCGACCTGGTCGAAGCCTTCGACCTTGGGGCCGAAGCCTTCGAGATATTTGTACTGGCCGCCGGCGGCGATGGTCGCCAGCGTGCGGCCGTGGAAGGCGCCTTCGAAGGTAATGACCCGGAAGCGCTCGGGATGGCCCTTGACGAACTGATAGCGCCGCGCCGTCTTGATCGCGCATTCGAGCGCCTCGGCGCCGGAATTGGTGAAGAACACCTTGTCGGCGAAGGTGGCGTCAGCCAGCCGCTCGCCGAGCCGGGCCTGCCCCGGGATCTCGTAGAGATTGGAGACGTGCCAGAGCTTGGCCGCCTGTTCGGTAAGCGCCGAGACCAGATGCGGATGGCTGTGGCCCAGCGAATTGACCGCGATGCCGCCAGCGAAATCGAGATATCGCTCGCCCTTGTCGGTAACCAGCCAGGTGCCTTCGCCATGATCGAAGGCCAAAGGGGCGCGGGCAAAGGTCTCGTAAAGCGCCGAACCGCTCATTATATGCGTCTCCGGTACCGGAAAAATCAAAAAAGCCGCCAAAGCGGCGGCCTTTGCGGCTTATCGTGTTTTTCGGCCATGAAGTCAACGAAAACGTCGTGCAGAGGCGCGTGGCCAGCTCCCGACGAGACGCCGGCTCATAAGCGACCGGGCAAGTTGGGGAAAACCTAAAAAACCGATTCGTGTTGCACCTGGGACTCTTGTCACCGAGTCAACACATGAGGTAATTGTAGTCGGGAAATAACTAGATTTCGTGCGGCGGACCTAATCACCTAATATATGTGGTGTCTGCCCCGGCAAAGATTGCCGGGTCGGGAACGGATTCCGGCTGCCGCACACATAGCAGGAGCGCGGTCTCATGAACTGGACTGACGAGCGGGTCGAACTTCTCAGGAAACTGTGGTCGGAGGGCTTGAGCGCAAGCCAGATCGCCGCACAACTCGGCGGGGTCAGCCGCAACGCGGTCATCGGCAAGGTGCACCGGCTGAAGCTGTCGGGCCGCGGACGCTCGACCGCGACGCCGGCGCGTCAGAAGAAGACAACGCAGGGATCTTCGATCCAGAAATCGGTGCCGCGCGCCGCAACCGCGCAGCGCCATGTCACGACTTCGATCGGGGCGAACGCGCTGCAGGCGCAGTTCGACGCCGAGCCAGTGGCGCGCCACTACATCCGCCCGGTCGAAAACGTCGTCGTGCCGATCTCGCGGCATCTGCAGCTCACCGATCTCACCGAGCGCACCTGCAAATGGCCGAATGGCGATCCGCTGTCGGAAGACTTCAACTTCTGCGGCAACGAGGCGGCTGAAACCGGACCTTACTGCAAGTACCACGCAAGGGTGGCGTTCCAGCCGGCTTCAGAGCGGCGCAGGAGCCGGTAGTTAGGGATTGGGGACTGGGCAGTAGGGAATGGGGTAGCGCTCGTGAGGCGCTACCTTATTCTGCCTACTGCCTACTGCCTACTGCCTACCATCACAGCCACCCACTCTTCCGAAATCGCCAATACAAAAACGAGCAGATCAGCGCGATCGAGACCAATACGACGGGATAGCCGTATTGCATCTTCAGTTCCGGCATGTCGTCGAAATTCATGCCGTAAATGCCGGCGAGCGCCGTCGGCACCGCCAGGATCGCCGCCCATGAGGCCAGCTTCTTGGTGTTCGCGGTTTCCTGGCTCTGGCCGACCAGCAGGCTGGCTTCGAAAGCGAAGGCCAGAACCTCGCGCAGGCTGTCGATCTTTTCCTGCACGGTGCGGATATGGTCGGTGACATCGCGAAACAGCGGATGCATTGCGGTATGGATCTGCGGCAGTTCGGCGCTGGTCAGCCGGCGGCAGACCTCGACCAGCGGCAGCGCCGCATTGCGCAGGCGCAACAGATCGCGGCGCAGCATATAGAGCCGCTCGATGTCGGGACCGGTCATCGGCTTCAGCAGCACCCTGTCCTCGATCGCCTCGACCTCGTCCTCGATCTGCTCTAGCACCGGCATGTAGTTGTCGACGATGAAGTCGAGGATGGCGTAGAGGACGAAATCCTCGCCCTTGGCCAGTGAGTGCGGACAGCTTTCCCAGTGCTGGCGCACGGCGGCGTATGAGGTCGAGGGACCATGCCTGACGCTGACGATATAGCCTGAGCCGACGAACAGATGCGTCTCGCCGAAGGTGACGCGTCCGTCGATCAGCTGTGCAGTGCGGGCAACGATGAACAGCGCATCGCCATATTGCTCGATCTTCGGCCGCTGGTGCGGATGTTCGGCGTCTTCAATCGCCAGCTCATGCAAATGGAATTGCGCCTTGACGCGCAGCAGAAGCTCGCGGTCGGGTTCGAGCAGCCCGATCCAGACGACATGGCCCGACTTCTTGGCCCATTCGCCGGCTTCTTCGATCGGAATGTCGGCGATGCGCTTGCCGGCGGTGTAGACGCTCGACGCGATGATGCCGGACGATGCCGGCGCCGGCTTGAACTCTCGGACATATTCCATCGCAGCCTCCTGAGCGCCTGGCCTTGGCCAGGAACCGAGACGCTAACATCCAGGTAGTTTAGCGCAATATGATTAAGCGTTCGAGGGGAGCGCGATCACTTCACCGGCAGCGCCGGAAGGGCAACCTTGTCGGTCTTGTCGCCCTTTGGACGCTCGGCCGGCAACTGCTCGCCGGTGACGATGTAGTAGATCGTCTCGGCAATGTTGGTGGCGTGGTCGCCGATGCGCTCGATGTTCTTGGCGCAAAACAGCAGATGCGTGCACGGCGTGATGTTGCGCGGATCTTCCATCATGTAGGTCAAAAGCTCGCGAAACAGCGAGGTGTACATGGCGTCGATCTGGTCGTCGCGGTCGCGAACGAAGCCTATTTTCTCGACCGAGCGCGAGGCATAGACGTCGAGCACTTCCTTGAGCTGGGTCAAAGCGAGTTCGGCAAGCGCCTCGAGGCCGCGAAACAGGCTGGTCGGCTGGCGGCCGTCAATGACGCTGACCACACGCTTGGCGACGTTCTTGGCGAGGTCACCGACCCGTTCGAGGTCGGCCGAAATGCGGATGGCGCCGACGATCTCGCGCAGATCCGTCGCCATGGGCTGGCGCTTGGCGATGATGACGATGGCTTTGTCGTCGATTTCGCGCTGGCCATCGTCAAGCACGATGTCGTCACGAATGACCTTCTGGGCGAGGCCGGGATCGGCATTGACCAGCGCCTGGATCGCCTGCTCGACCATGCGCTCGGCATGGCCGCCCATCGCAGCGATGCGCTTCGCCAGGTATTTCAGCTCTTCGTCATAGGCGCTGACAATGTGTACGGACTGCATGGGCGAAATGCCTTCCTTAAATCTTTGGCCTTTGAGTCGTTTCCTCGACCCCTGTGCTGATACGCTAGCCGGATGACAGAAAGAAGAAACAGGCAGTTAGCAGATAGTACCGCCTCAGCCTGCCGGCAAATGGACCGTGAACGCCGCGCCCTTGCCAACCTCCGACTTGATCGAAAGCCGGGCGTTGTGGCGCGTCAGAATATGCTTGACGATGGACAGGCCAAGACCGGTGCCTTTCTGCGTGCGGCTGCTCTCCACGTCGACGCGATAGAAGCGCTCGGTAATGCGCGGTATGTGCTCTTCCGGGATGCCCGGGCCATAGTCCCTGATGGTGACATCGATGCCCGGTTCCGGGCCGGCCTCGCCCCGCGCGATCGACACTGTGACGCGTCCGCCAGGCTGGCCGTATTTGCAGGCGTTTTCCAAGAGATTCTCGAACACCTGGAACAGCTCGTCGCGGTCTCCGGGCACGTCGAGCGGCCCCTCGGCGTAGTCGCGTTCGATGACGACGCCGTTCTCGCTGGCGAGCGGGCCCAGTGAATCGATGACGCTGTCGATGGACTGGCGCAGATCGACCTCGGTTCCCGGCCTCAGGTAAGGCTTCATTTCAAGCCTCGACAGCGACAGGAGATCGTCGATGAGGCGCGCCATGCGGCCGGTCTGGTTCTGCATGATCTGCAGGAACTGCTCGCGCGCCGCCGGATCGTTGCGGGCCGGGCCGCGCAAAGTCTCGATGAAGCCCGAGATCGAAGCAAGCGGGGTGCGCAACTCGTGGCTGGCATTGGCTATGAAGTCAGCGCGCATGCGGTCGATGCGGCGCGTCTCACTCTGGTCCTTGAATACCAGCACATAGAGGTCGGTGGCGTGGCCGACCGAGGACGCGCTGACCCGGTAGGCCCGTTCCACCGGCAGCTTCTCGGTGTAGTCGACGGCATCCGAGGCGACGGTTCCCGACAGCACGCGGTCCAGCAATGCCTGCATTTCCGGCGCGCGGAATTTTAGCGGCAGCGACAGGCCGGGCGCGATACCGACAAAGGCGGCAAAGGCGGCGGCATTGGCGTGGACGATGGTGGCGGTGCGGTCGAAGATGATCAGCGGATCGGCAACGGCAGCCGCAAGATATTCGCCGGAAAGCCGCTGCAGCCCGCTCGCCTCGACCGTGGTAATGGTCTTCTCAGCAGACCGGCTGGCGCCACCGGTTGGCAGAAGCGCGGCAGCCAGCAGCACCGTCAACGCAGCCAGGACGACATAGGCAGAGATATCGGCAAAAACATAAACGGCCAGGATAGCGATCGCACCGGCGGCCAGCAGCCATCGGCTGTTCCACAGCCGGCCGGCGACGGCCTGCCCCGTGGTTGTCCGCTCTGCCCCGGTGTCAGCCATCGTGCTTTCCGTGCTTCTGCGCCGGTCCCTCCGAAACTTCCGCTGGACCGAGTTTGAGGCCCCCCATAGCATGAGTCCGCAAGCTGGAAAGGTTCGTCTCGATGAAAAAAGCCAAGGAAAGTCCCGCCGCAGAGCCGGCAAAGGGGCCGCTGAAGATCAAGGTGGACGGCAAGGAGCGGGAGTTCGACATCGAAAACCCTGAGCTTCCCAGCTGGATCGAGGACCACAAACTGACCGCAGGCGACTACCCCTACGACAAGAAAATGAAGAGCGAGGAGTATGACGAGACGCTGGAGCGGCTGCAGATCGAACTGGTCAAGGCGCAGGCCTGGCTCCGGGCGACCGGCAGCAGAGTGATGTCGCTGTTCGAGGGGCGCGATGCCGCCGGCAAGGGCGGCACCATCTCGGTGCTGCGCCAGTATCTCAATCCTCGAACCGCGCGCAATGTGGCGCTGACCAAGCCGACCCCAACCGAAGTCGGGCAATGGTACTACCAGCGCTACGTCGCCCATTTCCCGACATCGGGCGATTTCGTCACCTTCGACCGGTCCTGGTACAACCGCGGCGGCGTCGAGCCGGTGATGGGCTTCTGCACACCGGAACAGCATGCAAAATTCCTCGACGAGACGCCGCATTTCGAGCGGATGATCTCCAACGACGGCATCTATTTCTTCAAATTCTGGCTCAACATCGGCCGCGAAACCCAGCTCGAACGGTTTCACGACCGCCGCTGGTCTCCGCTGAAGAACTGGAAGTTCTCGCCGATCGATATTGCCGGCATTACCAAATGGGACGACTACACCAAGGCGCGCGACCAGATGGTCGAGTGCACGCACAAGCAGTTCGCGCCCTGGATCATCGTGCGGGCCAATGACAAGCGGCGCTCGCGGCTGGCCGTCATGCGGCGCATCCTGTTGTCGCTGCCCTATGATGGGCGCGATCTCGACGCCATCGGCAAGGAAGACAAAAAGATCGTCGGCGAAGGGCCGTCGTTTCTCGAGAAGTAGAGACTGGCCTCGATAGGCAGAGGCTGAAATTACAGAGCCCACCCCCACACGGAGGTGGGCTCTGTGGCCATTGTCTAAAGCGCATCGCATTTGAACGGATTCACGCGACGCGCTTTAGGTCTTTGTTTCATGCATGTCGTTCTCTCAAAACCGGGGCCACTTTGAGCGACATGCATTAAAGCGCGTCGGGTGAAGACAGTCTCACGACGCCTGCCGCATGCCGAGCATGTGGGGGGTGCCCCTGGCCAACACCGGGGCGTGATGGTTGCGGCGCGAACGCACGACATCCAGCGTATGCTCGTTGAAGGTCAGCAGTGTGGCGACGACCTGCTGGTTGCCATAGGTGCGCTGGTAACCGAGCGGCGTCGCCAGGAAGTGCAACTGCAGCGTCCGCAGCACCCACACCGGCTCGACCTCGATAATGACCTGATCGACATTGCGAGCAAGGCCCCATTCGACGAAGCCGGCGATCAGTTCGGTGCCGACCGTAGACACGCCGCGCTTGCCATCGCGAAAGCCTGGCGCCACCGCGTAACGGGTTAGCTCCCAGACATTCGGTCCCGAAGGGCGCTTTCCCTCGCAGAGTTCCGGCATCACATCGCTAAGGAGATGCGGCCGTGTGGTCGGCAGCATCCGATGATAGCCTGCAAGCTCGCCATTGCGTATGACAAGGTGGTGTTCGGCCTCATCATGGTCGAATTGATCGATTTCGAGGCCGTCAGGGCGATCGAGATCGGTCCACCGCATCTCATCGACGAAGACCTTGTAACGCAGGCGATGGACGGCCTCCCATAGGTCGGGACGTTCCATCAGTTGTTGAGTGGTAAGGGAAAATAGCATTAGCCGTCTCCTGGGCTTAAGAGGAAGATACGACCGGGCTTTCCCGAAAAAATTGCGCGAAGGTGTTGGCAAGGATTTCCAGGCTGCCACAGCCGACATGGCTAATATAGCTGCGCCTAAACGCCTCCGCGATGGCGTGCACCCTGTTGGCGACGCCGAGTCTGCTTTTGGCGTTAAGAAAGCATTAGCCGTCTCAAGAGGACGACAGGGGCCGGTCTTTTCTGAAGATATGACGCCGACAATGCGGCCATAAATTTCGGGCCGCCAGAACCGGCCTAGCTGATATAGCCGTGCCTGACTGCTTCGGCTACTGCCTGCACACGGTTGGCGGCGCCTAGTTTGCTCTTGGCGTTGAGAAGGTGTTTCTCAGAGGTATGCTCCGAGATGCCGAGGATCTGCGAAATCTCCCACTCGGATTTTCCGACCGCCGCCCATTGCAGGCATTCGCGCTCGCGCGGCGTCAATTCAATGTGATCGATAGATTTGCCGGCCGTCGTTTGAAGCTGCATGGCGCGGCCGATGGCATAGGTGGAGGCCAGCGAGACCATTGCGAATTCGGCTTCGGACAGTTCGACCGCCTCACCGCCCAGCGAGACCAGCGCGATCTGGCCTTCGAGCGTGATCAGCGGGAAGGCGAGGCCGTCACGCAGCTTGAACTGGCGGGCGTCGCGCATTACCTCGGCGCTGCTCTTGTCGGCGGGCATGCTTTGAACGGCATCGCGCCATTGGAATGGCGCCCGAAACTGCTTCAAATGGCTGACGACCGGATCGTGGTCGACGTAGTTGCGCGATAAGTAACGCTCCAGCCATTCGCTAGGCCAATCGCAGAGCAGCACATGGTCCTTCGTCTGGCTGCTTGGTGTACCGGGCTGCGGCACCGTTGCGGCTATCAGGGCCGTCAATCCGAAATTCGAGGTGACACTAAGTAGCTGCTCGCACACCGCAGCCGACGTGTCGGCACGCTGCACCCGGTCAATATATTCAAGTGTCCGGTCAAAATAACCCATCGCAACATCTACCCCATGTTGCCTACCGCTCTTGAGACCGATGCTACGTGCCTGCCCCGCACTTAGCCATCAACCCCGGATTGCAAAGCCACATCCTTAGCTTTTCTAACGCCAGCGACCGCCAACCCCGGGCCGACTCTGTGCGGCTATTTGCAACCTCGCCAAAGCATAACCCGAAATTTGCCCTTTGAAATCAAAAACAATTGTGCCTGCGCCGTTTTCGTATCACAAGCCAACGGCCAAGACGGGCGGAGTTTTTTGTGACATCACGCTGGATAACCATCGCCTTGCTGTCGATGCTGATCGGAGTGCAGCCGTTTGCCGGCGCTGTGCGGGCAGCGGAACCGCAGGTGCCGGTGCTTTGGGATGCCAAGGAGCGGCTGCCGAAGCCGGACCTTGCGGCGCTGCCGAGGCTCAGGTTCCTCACCACAACCGATTTCCCGCCCTTCAATTTTCTCGACGGCACGGGCCGACTGTCCGGCTTCCACATCGACCTGGCGCGGGCGATTTGCGCCGAACTCGACATCGCCGACAAATGCCAGATCCAGGCGCTGCCCTGGGCCGAACTCGACGACGCGTTGCAGAAGGGCGAAGGCGAGGCGATCATCGCCGGCATCGCCGCAACGCCGGAGACGCGGGCGAAGTACAGCTTTTCGCGCTCCTATCTACAGTTTCCGGCGCGCTTCATCATGCCGAAGACCAAGGCCTTCGCCGAGCCGATCCTCGACAAATTGCGCTCGAAGCGGGTCGGCGTGCTGGCCGGCTCGGCGCATGAAAAGATGCTGCGCGATTATTTCGGCACCGTGCAGATCATCCGCTTTCAACGGCCGGAAGACCTCTACAGCGACTTGAAGAGCGCCAAGATCGATGCCGCCTTCGGCGACGGCATGCGCTTTTCCTTCTGGCTGGGCGGCACGGACGCCGCCGGTTGCTGCCGCTTCGCCGGTGGACCCTACCTGGCGCCGGAATATCTGGGGTCCGGCATGACCATTGCCACCCGGGCCAGCGACCCAGCGCTGGCCGCAGCCATGGACTACGCGCTGCAGGAGATATCGGTGAAAGGCACCTTCGCCGAATTCTACCTGCGCTATTTCCCGGTCAGTTTCTTCTGATCCGGTTCCCGGTCAGCTTTTTCTGATCCGGTCCCGGTCAGCTTCCTTTAGGGGCTGGATCAGGTCAGCGTGCGCAGGCGGGCCTTCGCCCCGCGCGCGATGGCTGCGGCGGTCAGCGTGTCGAGATCGAGCTCACGCCGGATCAACTGCAGCACCCGCAATTCCTCCATGCGCATTTCTAGATCGACGGCGGCAACCTCGAAGGCCGCGGCATAGGCGGTGTCGTGCAGCCGTTCGGGCAAAGTCTCGGCGACACGCTCGAGCACGCCTTCCAACCCATCCTTTTCATGCAGCATCTTCTGGCAGTCCTGCGCAATGGCGATCAGCCTGTCCTGCTTGAAATCCTCGAACACCGGCCAGCTGCGGACGACGTCGCCGATGCGCGCCAGTTCGATATCGGTCATGTCGCGATCGGAAGCCGAGGTGATGACCATCAGGTAGATCAGGGCTTCATGGGTGGACGGCAACGGCATTCAAAACTCCTTGATAGTGAGGGTCGAAGGTAGGGACGCCACGGCGCCGTCGCAACGAAAACGCCTGATATCGTTGACGCTCCGCCCTGTCGCGCCTAGAGACCCGGTTGAAAAATCTTACCAGCCGCGAAAGCCGGCCATGACTGGAACTTTGACATGACGGGATCAAACATCGCCGATCTCAACCCCGAAATGCTTGCGGCAGCCGCCGAAAGCAAGGCCTGGCCGTTCGAGGAAGCCAAAAAGATCATCGAGCGCTACAAGGGCGGCGACTTCCCGGAGATCGTCCTGTTCGAGACCGGCTACGGCCCGTCGGGCCTGCCGCATATCGGCACGTTCGGCGAGGTCGCGCGCACCTCGATGGTGCGCCATGCCTTTCACGTGCTGACCGGGAACAAGGTCAAGACCAAGCTGCTCTGCTTCTCCGACGATATGGACGGCATGCGCAAAATCCCCGACAATGTGCCGGATCGCGCAGCGCTCGAGCCCTATCTGCATATGCCCCTGTCGGCGGTGCCCAATCCGTTCGGCGGCGACTATCCGAGCTTTGGCGACCACAACAACGCGATGCTGTGCCGCTTCCTCGACACGTTCGGCTTCGACTACGAATTCGCCAGCGCCACGCAGTACTACAAGGCCGGCCGCTTCGATGCGATGCTGGTGCGCGCCGCCGAGCGCTATGAGCAGATCATGGCGGTGATGCTGCCGACGCTGGGGCCGGAGCGGCAGGCAACCTACAGCCCGTTCCTGCCGATCTCGCCGAAGAGCGGGCGCGTGCTCTACGTGCCGATGAAGCATGTCGACGCCAAGGCCGGCAACATCACCTTCGACGATGAGGGCACCGAGACCACGCTTTCGGTGACCGGCGGGAAGGTCAAGCTGCAGTGGAAGCCGGATTTCGGCATGCGCTGGGCAGCGCTCGGCGTCGATTTCGAAATGTTCGGCAAGGACCACCAGACGAACGCGGTGATCTACGACCGCATCTGCAACATTCTCGGCGGGCGCGCGCCCGAGCATTTCGTCTACGAACTGTTCCTGGACGAGAACGGCCAGAAGATCTCGAAGTCGAAGGGCAACGGGCTGACCATCGACGAATGGCTGCGCTACGCGCCGACCGAAAGCCTCGGCCTCTATATGTATCAGCGGCCAAGGCAGGCGAAAAAGCTCTATTTCGACGTCATCCCACGCGCCGTCGACGAGTACTACACCTTCCTCAACGCCTATCCGCGCCAGGACTGGAAGGAGCGGCTGGGCAATCCGGTCTGGCACATGCATGACGGCAAGCCGCCTTCCATCGACATGCCGGTGCCGTTCTCGCTGCTGCTCAACCTGGTCAGCGCCTCCAACGCGCAAAACAAGGATGTGCTGTGGGGCTTCATCTCGCGCCATGCATCTGGCGTGACGCCAGCGACGCATCCCGAACTCGACCAGCTGGTCGGTTTCGCCATCCGCTACTTCGACGATTTCGTGAAGCCGACGAAGACCTTCCGGCCGGCCGACGATGTCGAACGCGTGGCGCTGGAAGCGCTTGGCAACGCGCTTGCTGGCCTGCCGGCCGGCGCCGACGGCGAAGCGATCCAGAACGCTTCGCTCAACGTGGCGCGCAAGATCGAACGCTATCAGGACCATTCGAAGAAGAGCCCGGACGGCGGCCCTGGTGTCTCGGGCGCTTTCTTCCAGATGATCTACCAGGTGCTGATCGGCCAGGAACGCGGACCGCGCTTCGGTTCGTTCGCAGCCCTCTACGGCATCGCCGAAACCCGCGCGCTCATTGAGCGGGCGCTGGCTGGTCAGCTGGCGGCGTAATTTCCGTCCCGGCCGGCGGCATCTCGGCAACCGGGACATCGAGGATCGGTTGCGACGCTGTCGGGGCGGCAACCGGCATCGGCGCCGGTGGCAGGCCGCCAAGATCGGGAGCTGCGCCGAAGACGCCCTTCTTGGCGGCGCGCGCCTTGTCGCCCGCTTCGACATAGGGGCCGCCTGCCGTGGCGCGCGCCCAGCCGTTTTCGACCAGCCACTGGCCGACATCCAGCTTGCCGATGCGGCATTCGGCGGCGATCAGCGCACGGTCGGCCTCCGGCGGCACCTTGCAGGCAACGGCCCGGCCGCGCAGGAAAGACCGGAACGCGGTGCGCGCCCTGATACCGCAAGCCCAGGACTTGCCGCCCTCGGTGCAGGTCTCGTCTTGCCTGACGATGTCGATGCCGGAGACCGTCACGGAATAACCATTGGCTTCGACCAGGCCGGCGGCGGCCGCGACCGGCTGGAACAGTTTTGTTCCTCCCCAGTCGTCGACCGCTCTGCGCCCACGCGGCTTGGGCGGCCCGGCCAGCGCCAGGTCGCTCAGCGGCGCGCGTGGCTCAACCCGTTCAAGTTCTTCTACCAGCAGCGGCGGCGGAGCGATGGCCTCGGGATCGATCGCCCTCGAATGCACCTGAGACGAGTGCATCGGAGGCTTGACGGGCTGGACCTCGGGGATCGCCGACGTCGCCGGCTCCTCGGGCACGGCCTCGGTGTCCGGGTCGATCTGGTCGACAGTAATGGCGGGGCCGTCGCGATGCAGCGCGCGACCGCCGGCGACGACAATGGCGACCATCACCGGGATCGCCAGGAGGGCTATGAGGATTTGAAGCAGACGCACCGCGAGACCTACTGGCTTGCCCAGACGATCCGCGCCACCCATTCGACATCGCGCATCGCGATGTCGCGGTCCGGATGGTCGGGGTTGAGCGAAATCAGCACGATCGATTTCGTCGTCTGGCGGTCGAGCACCTTGGCCATGACTTCGCCGGCATTGGTCTTGACGACGACGCGGTCGCCCTTGCGGGTAGCGGCGCCCGGCTCGACGATCAGCACATCGCCATTGCGGTACAGCGGCAGCATGGAATCGCCCTGCACCTTCAACGCATAAGAGGTTTCGGTCGCCCGTGCCGGAAGCTCGACAAGGTCCCAGCCCTGGCCTGAGGGATAGCCGGCATCATCGAAGAAGCCGCCGGCGCCGGCCTGGGCAAAGCCGAGCAGCGGCACCGCCGAACGCTGCGCGGCTACCGAGCCCGAAGCGGCCTTGGCACGGCCTTCGACCAGCCCGGTGAATTCGTCGAGCGAGGCGCCGGTCGCCTCGATGATCTTCGCCAGCGATTCGGTCGACGGCCAGCGCGGCCGTCCATCCGAGGACAGCCGCTTCGATTTGTTGAAAGCGGTGGAGTCCAGACCGGCTCGCCGGGCCAGGCCGGAGGCCGACAACGAATAGCGCTCAGCGAGAGCGTCGATGGCTGCCCAAACTCGGTCATGCGAGAGCAATTCGCTCTCCTCAAAACAGGAAAAATACCTTTTCCTTCTAACGCGCGGTCATCCGATTGTCCACCGGCGCGCGGCCCGATCCCCTAAAAAGCTGTGTGCGGCGAAGTCGTCATGGATGCCTCAAACTGCCTTGGCAAGGCTGCGCAATCCCTGGTCGGAGCTCATGAAACCCCGCTCGGCCTAGGTCGGCGGTCGCGGTTGAACGGAGCGGGCAAGCGTACTGTTGGACGCGCCAAGGACGCTGTAGCATTTTGATTTGGCGCATGACCCCGAAAATCGATTCCGATTTTCGGGGTCATGCGCGAGGTCGGCGAGCATCATGTAGCGGGCGTTGTTGAGATGGAGGTTGAAGTCTATCTCGGTCGGCAGGCAGCGAAAAGCCAGTCGGCTTTCGCTACCGACCGCATAAGGCCACGGCGCCTTGCCGTGGCCATCATGCGCGCAAGGCGCCCCCAGACGTACATGGGGCGCTAGCTCAAGCGGCCTTCTGCACCTCGCCTTTCGCATAGGGATCGAAGCGCTGGTAGAAGGTCTCGCCCTTCTCGGCCAGGTCGAGCAGCAGCTTGGGCGCCTTGAACTCGGCGCCGTATTTCTTCTGCAGGCCTTTGGCTATTCTGACGAACTCCCTGGCGCCGATGCCGTCAATATAGGACAGCGCGCCGCCGGTGAATGGCGCGAAACCAAAGGCGAGGATCGACCCGAGATCGGCCTCACGCGGATCGGTGACGATGCCTTCCTCCATCACCCGGGCCGCTTCCAGCGCAATGGTTACCAGCAGGCGCTGCTGCAGTTCCTCATAGTCGACCTTCTCGGCCTCCAGCTGCGGATAGAGATCCTTCAGGCCCGGCCACAGCTTCTTCTTGGCAGGCTTGGCGGGATAGTCGTAAAAACCCTTGCCGTTCTTGCGGCCGAAGCGGCCATGGGTGTCGACCAGCGTGTTGATCAACGCCATCTGCCTGGGGTCGACGGCCTTGTCGCCGAGGTCCCTGATGGTCTGCTTCATGATCTTCTGGGCAAGGTCGATCGCCGTCTCGTCGGTCAGCGCCAGCGGGCCGACCGGCATGCCGGCGGCCTTGGCGGCATTCTCGATCATCGGCGCCGGAACGCCTTCGATCAGCATCTTGTAGGCTTCCGACATGTAGCGCAGCACGCAGCGGTTGACGTAGAAGCCGCGCGTGTCGTTGACGACGATCGGCGTCTTCTTGATAGCGCGCACGAAATCGATCGCGGTGGCCAGCGCCTTGTCGCCGGTCTTCTTGCCCAAAATGATCTCGACCAGCATCATCTTGTCGACCGGCGAGAAGAAGTGGATGCCGACGAAATTCTTCGGCCGCGCCGAATTCTTGGCCAGCGCGGTGATCGGGATGGTCGAAGTGTTGGAGGCGAAGACCGCTGACGATTTCAGCACGGCTTCGGCCTGCTCGGTGGCAGCCTTCTTGACGGCCGAATCCTCGAACACCGCCTCGACCACCAGATCGCAGCCGGCGAGATCGGCATAGTCGGCCGTCGGCGTGATCAGCGACAGAAGTCTGTCCTTCTCCTCGGGCTTGGCGCGGCCCTTCTTCACCTGATCGGAGATCAGGCTGTCGGAATGCGCCTTGCCCTTTTCGGCCGACGCCATGTCGCGGTCGAGCAGGACGACCGGGATGCCGGCCTTGGCGGTGACAAAGGCGATGCCGGCACCCATGAAGCCGGCGCCGAGAATACCGATCTTCTTGAACTTGGTCTCCGGCACGCCGGCCGGACGGCGGGCGCCCTTGTTGAGCTCCTGCAGCGAGACGAACAGCGAGCGGATCATCGCTGCTGCTTCCTTCGACTGCATGATTTCGGTGAAATAGCGCTGTTCGATGCGCAGACCGGTGTCGAACGGCACCAGCAGGCCTTCATAGACGCATTTCAGGATCGCCGCGGCGGCCGGATAATTGCCGTAGGTCTCGCGGCGCAGGATGGCGATGGCCGGCGGCCACAGATTGAAGCCGGCGGGCGAATAGATCAGGCCGCCGGGCAGCTTGAAGCCCTTCTCGTCCCAGGGCTGGACGGCTTTCAGGCCGTTCCTGATCATCGCTTTGGCGGTCTCGATCAGCTTGCCGGGTTCGGCGACCTCGTGGATCAGCCCCATCGCCTTGGCTTTCTGCGGCGACAGCGTCTGGCCGGTGGTCAGCATTTGCAGCGCCTGCTGCTGGTCGGTCAGGCGCGGCACGCGTTGGGTGCCACCGGCGCCGGGGAAGATGCCGACCTTGACTTCCGGCAAGGCCATCTTGACCTTTTCGGAGTCAGCGGCAACGCGGCCATGACAGGCCAGCGACAGCTCGAACGCGCCGCCCATGCAGGTACCGTTGATCGCCGAGACCCAGGGCTTGCCCGACGTTTCGAGCTTGCGCCACAGGCCCCCCATGCGGCCGGCATTGTCGAACAGAAGCTGTGCCGCCTTCTCCGGGTCCTTGGTCTTCTCCTTGGCAAATACGGCCAGCATCTTCTGCAGCATGGTCAGGTCGGCGCCGCCGGAGAAGCTGTCCTTTCCCGAGGTGATCACCGCGCCCTTGATGGCGGCGTCGGCCACCACCTGGTCGATGATCTTGTCGAGCTCGTTCATTACCTCTTCGGTGAAGACGTTCATCGAGCGGTCCGGCATGTTCCAGGTGACCAGCGCGATGCCGTCTGCGTCGGTGTCGACCGTGAAGTTTGTATAAGTCATGTCTCTCTCCTTCCGGCCGAAAATCAGACGCGTTCGATAATCGTTGCGGTGCCCATGCCGGCGCCGATGCAGAGCGTCACCAGAGCGGTGTTCAAATCGCGGCGCTCGAGCTCGTCCAGCACCGTGCCCAGGATCATCGCGCCGGTGGCACCGAGCGGATGGCCCATGGCGAT
The DNA here is from genome assembly GCF_030323125.1 of Mesorhizobium sp. C089B. Taxonomy (NCBI): domain Bacteria; kingdom Pseudomonadati; phylum Pseudomonadota; class Alphaproteobacteria; order Hyphomicrobiales; family Phyllobacteriaceae; genus Mesorhizobium; species Mesorhizobium sp. C089B. Next base: position 5,393,286 of record NZ_CP100469.1, on the reverse strand, counting down.
GGCGCCGCCATTGACGTTGATCTTGTCGTGCGGGATTTCGAATGCCTGCATGTAGCGCAGCACCACCGAGGCGAAGGCCTCGTTAAGCTCGAACAGGTCGATATCCGACAGCTTCATCTTGGCGCGCTTCAGAAGCTTCTCGGTGACGTCGACCGGACCGGTAAGCATCAGCACCGGCTCGGAGCCGATGTTGGCAAAGGCGCGGATACGCGCGCGTGGCTTCAAGCCCATCGTTTTGCCGGCCTTCTTGGAGCCGAGCAGCACTGCAGCGGCACCGTCGACGATGCCCGACGAATTGCCGGCATGGTGGACGTGATTGACCTCTTCCACCTCAGGGTGCTTCTGCACGGCGACCGCGTCGAAGCCGCCCATTTCACCAGGCATGACGAAGGACGGGTTGAGCGAGGCCAGCGACTGCATGTCGGTCGACGGCCGCATATGCTCGTCATGATCGAGGATGGTGAGGCCGTTCTGGTCCTTGATCGGTATGACGGAGTTCTTGAAACGGCCATCGGCCCAGGCCTTGCCGGCGCGCTTCTGGCTCTCGACCGCATAGGCATCGACGTCGTCGCGCGAAAAACCATACTTGGTGGCGATCAAATCGGCCGATATGCCTTGCGGCACGAACCAGCCGGGCAGGCCGACGGACGGGTCCATGAACCAGGCGCCGCCCGAGGCGCCCATGCCGACGCGCGACATCGATTCCACGCCGCCTGCAATGACGATCTCGTCGGCGCCTTGAGCGATCTTGGCGGCGCCGAAATTGATGGCGTCGAGGCCTGAGGCGCAGAAGCGCGAGATCTGCATGCCCGGCGCCTTGTTGTCGTAGCCGGCCTCGAAGGCGGCGGCACGCGGAATGACGGAGCCGGCTTCGCCGACCGGATCGACGCAGCCGAAGATGATGTCGTCGACGTTTGCAGTGTCGAGGCCGTTGCGGTCGCGCAACGCTTCAAGCGTCCTGGCCGCAAGCCGCACCGCCGGCACCTCGTGCAGCGAGCCATCCTTCTTGCCCTTGCCGCGCGGTGTGCGCACGGCGTCATAGACATAAGCTTCGGCCATTTGCTTGCTCCTTGCTTTGCCGACGTCGCTCTCAGAGAGAGCGGCCGATCAGCAATTTCATGATCTCGTTGGTGCCGCCGTAGATGCGCTGGACGCGGGCGTCGCGGAACATGCGGGCGATCGGATATTCATTCATGTAGCCATAGCCGCCATGCAATTGAAGGCATTCGTCGACGACTTTTCCCTGCAGGTCCGAGAGCCAGTATTTCGCCATCGACGCCGTCACCGGATCGAGGCCGTCATTGATGTGGCGGGTGACGCAATCATTGTAGAAGACCCGGCCGATGGTCGCCTCGGTCTTCAGTTCGGCGAGCTTGAACTGGGTGTTCTGGAACTCGATGATCGCCTTGCCGAAGGCCTTGCGATCCTTGACGTAGTCGATGGTCAGCGCAAGCGCGCGTTCGATCATGGCGATGGCGCCGGTGCCGATCTGCAGGCGCTCCTGTGGCAATTGCTGCATCAGTTGGATGAAGCCCTGTCCCTCTTCGTGGCCAAGCAGGTTCGAGGTCGGCACGCGCAGATCATTGAAGAACAGCTCCGACGTGTCGTTGGCCTTCAGGCCGATCTTGTCGAGGTTGCGGCCGCGTTCGAAGCCTTCGGCCTCGTCGGTCTCGACGACGATCAGCGAGGTGCCCTTGGCGCCTTTGGCCGGATCGGTCTTGGTGACGACGATGATGAAATTGGCCAGTTGGCCATTGGTGATGAAGGTTTTCGAGCCGTTGATCTTGTACTGGTTGCCGTCCTTCTCGGCGCGCGTCTTGACGCCTTGCAGGTCGGAGCCGGCGCCCGGCTCGGTCATGGCGATGGCGCCGATCAGTTCGCCGGTTGCCAGCTTCGGCAGCCATTTCTTCTTCTGCTCCTCGGAGCCGTAATGAAGGATGTAAGGGGCAACGATCGCATTGTGCAGGCCGATGCCGAAACCGTCGACGCCGACATGGCCGATCGCCTCGATGATGGCGCTCTCATGCGCGAAGGTGCCGCCGGAGCCGCCATATTCCTCCGGCATCGAGGCGCAGAGCAGGCCGGCGGAACCTGCCTTGCGCCAGCTCTCGCGGTCGACCATCTCGTTCTTCTCGAACTCGTCGTAGCGCGGCGCGATCTCTTCCGACATGAAGCGATGCGCCATGTCGTAGAGCATGCCGACTTCGTCCGCCGCCCAGGCGGGCTTCGGCAAGGAGAGCACTTCGGCTGGATTTGTCATGCCGTTTCTCCCGCGCCAACGTCCCCCTCCCCCTCGAGGGGAGGGTGGCCGCGAAGCGGTCGGGTGGGGTCGCCGATGACGTGCTCGACCTTATCTTCGGAATTGACGCGGGTTTGGGGCATTGCGATCATCTCCTACCAAAGCGCCAACCAGCCGGCGCACTGCACGCAAGGACCCCTCCCGGCCCTTCGGGCCACCCTCCCCTCAAGGGGGAGGGGGACGCCAGCCATTTCTAGAACGCTTCCGCAGGCAGCGCCATTAGCGTGTCCGCACCACTGGAAATGCGGGCGAGATGTGCCGATGTCTCGGGCATGATCCGCTCCATGAAGAAGCGCGCCGTCACCACCTTGTTGTCGTAGAAAGCCCCATTTTCGTGGACAGATTGGGAGCCATTGGCGCCGGTCTTGCCGAGCGCGGCCTTGGCCATCTGCGCCCACATGTAGCCGAGCGCCACAAGGCCAAAGAGATGCATGTAGTCGGTGGATGCGGCGCCGGCATTGTCGGGCTTGGCCATGCCGTTCTGCACCAGCCACATCGTCGCCGCCTGCAGATCGTTGAGGCCCTTCTTCAACGCCTTGGTGAACGGCGCCAGCTTCTCGTCGGCACGGTTCTCCTCGCAGAACTCGCCGACGTCCTTGAAGAAAGCCTGCACTGCGCGGCCGCCATTCAGGCCAAGCTTGCGGCCGACGAGGTCGAGCGCCTGGATGCCGTTGGCGCCTTCATAGATCATGGCAATGCGGGCATCGCGCACGAACTGGCTCATGCCGTGTTCTTCGATGTAGCCGTGGCCGCCGAACACCTGCTGCGCCATGACGGCATGGTCGAAGCCCTTGTCGGTGAGCACGCCCTTGATCACCGGCGTCAGCAGGCCCGTATAGTCGTCGGCCGCCTGGCGATCCTTGTCGTCGGCGGAGCGGTGGGCGATGTCGGACTTGATCGCCGTCCACAGCGCCAGCGCGCGGCCGGCCTCGTTGAAGGCCTTCATGGTCATCAGCGAGCGGCGGATGTCGGGATGCACGATGATCGGATCGGCTTGTCTGTCCGGCGCCTTGGCGCCAGACAGCGAGCGGCCCTGCAGCCGGTCCTTGGCGTAGGAGACCGCGTTCTGGTAGGCGATCTCGGACAGCGACAGGCCCTGCAGGCCGACGCCGAGCCGGGCTTCGTTCATCATCGTGAACATCGCCTTCAGGCCGCCATTGGCCTCGCCGAGCAGCGTGCCTTCGGCCTCGTCATAATTCATGACGCAAGTCGAATTGCCGTGGATGCCCATCTTCTCCTCGATCGACCCGCAGGAGAGCGTGTTCTTCTCGCCCGGATTGCCCGAGGCATCGAGCTTCAGCTTTGGCACGATGAACAGCGAGATGCCCTTCACGCCTGCCGGCGCGCCTTCGATGCGGGCCAACACGAGATGAACGATGTTTTCCGACATGTCGTGCTCGCCGGCCGAGATGAAGATCTTCTGGCCGGATACCTTGTAGGTGCCGTTGCCGTTCGGCACCGCCTTGGTGCGCAGCAGGCCGAGATCGGTGCCGCAATGCGGCTCGGTCAGGTTCATGGTACCGGTCCAGGACCCCTCGACCAGCTTCGGCAGCCATGTCGCCTTCTGCTCGTCGGTGCCGTGTGTGATGATCGCCGCGATCGCGCCTTGCGTCAGGCCGGGATACATCATCAGCGCCATGTTGGCCGAAACCATGTATTCGGCAACCGCGGTGTGCACGGCATAGGGCAGCCCCTGGCCGCCGAACTCGATGGGCGCCGCCAGTCCCATCCAGCCGCCTTCGCGATACTGGTCGTAGGCTTCCTTGAAGCCCTTCGGCGTCGTCACCGAGCCGTCCTCATGGCGCACGCAGCCTTCCATGTCACCGACGCGGTTCAGAGGATGCATAACGTTTTCGGCGAGCTTGGCGCCTTCGGCGAGGATCGCCTCGACAACGTCGGGCGTCGCGTCGGCAAATCCGGGAAGGTTGGAGTAGCGCTGATAACCCAGCACCTCGTTGAGCACGAACAGCGTGTCCTGGACCGGCGCCCTGTAGATCGGCATGTGTTTCCTCCACCATGCGGGTCTTGGCCGCGAGATCGGGCCCCGAAACATGAGGTTGGGGGCGGCATGCGGGCCAATCTTGAAAGCGGGATAGCAAAAATTGACGTTTGCGTAAACGTCAATTTTGTCGCCGCGACAAAATTTACCTATGCCAGCCTGTCGGCACGAGCGGTGCATGGCTTTGCGCAAAGCGAGGGGGGTCAAACAAAAAGAGCCGCGTGGGCGGCCGCGCGGCTCTTCCGTTCAAAGCTTTCGCCGGGAGCTGCGGAGCGAAATCAGCTGGCGGCGCTGGCCGGGGCCGAACGCTCGGACAGCATCTGGCGCACGGCCGACATCGAGCCGCTCAACTCGTTGATGGCGTCGTCGATCAGCGCGCGCTGCTTCTGCAGGCGGGCAAGCTGCTTCTCCGACTTGTCGAGAGCCAGCCGCAGCTGCTTGGTGTTGGATCCCGTCGGATCGTAGAGATCCATCATCTGCTTGACGTCGCGTAGCGAGAACCCGACCTTGCGGCCGAGCAGGATCAGCTTCAGCCGCGCCTTGTCGCGACGCGTGTATAGCCGCGTCGCCCCATCGCGCTTTGGATTGAGCAGGCCCTTGTCTTCATAGAAACGCAGCGTGCGCAGCGTCACGCCGTATTTCTTGGCCATCTCGCCGATGCGCACGAGCTCCTCACTGGCTTCGGCAGACATATTGTTGGTGTTGGCCGCGGCTTCGCCGGGCGAAACAAGTTTCATAGTCACTGGCTTTCCCCTGTCGTGGCATCGCGGTCTTGGACCTTGCAACGCCTGAGTGGAAGCGGGGGCATGCTTCCAGTCGTGGTTTCAACTAATTCATCGCAAAAGGCACGAACGGCGCCCCTCTTACGTTTACGTCAATTCTATATCGATAGCCGCCGCATGACGCAAGGGCGTTCTGGGATTGCGAAACCTTATGCCGCACCCCCGGCGCCGGGTCCGAACGGGCACCGCCTGTATTTCAGCAATGCCGTAACTTCTTAAGGTTGGTTAACACCTTGTTTACCACGATGGGTGAAATGTGCGGATGTCGGTCACCCGTGTTTATCCTGTAGCGAATTTTTCACGGTTTTTCGGAGAGCGGGCCTGGCCCGGGAAGCTCGTCTTCCGCCGCAGCAGTGCCGCGCGGCCGCCTTCGTTCCCGACAAGGACTTGGGAAACTGGCAGCAAGCCAGCCATTCTGAAAAACGGACGCATCGATGAACAGCAAGCGGTCCTATCTCGATACACTCAACGCCGGCAGGCCGCGCAGGCCGAACACCACACTTGATGAATTGAACCGCTCGCTGGAAACGCTGGAGCAGCGGCTGGAGCGCAAGCGCGAGGACGCCGCCGAGCGCTTCGATCCGCGCCGGCCCGCTCCAGAGCCGCGCTACGCAAGCGCCCAGCCCTACGCCCCGCCGCGCTGGTACGAGGACCCGCAGCCCACGCCGCGGCCGAAAGGCGCCGGGCCGGCCGGCTTCGACCAGAACTATCAGGCGATCGCGCGCGACATCGACCGCGTGCGCGGCCAGGAAGACAGCGTCGCTGTGGTCGGCAAGATCGCCGGCGAATTGCGTGGCCTGCGCGAGGAACTGCGCCATCAGATGACGGCCGGCCTGCAGCGCGAATTCGCCGCGTTGCGCAAGGACATCGAACGGGCCTTCCAGGCGAGCAACCAATCGGGTGGTCAGGCAGGCGGCTTGCCCGGCAAGGGCAGCGCCGAACTCGGCGTCGAATTCGAGCGGCTGTCCGGCGCCATCCAGACGCTGGCCGAGAAGAGCGACGACCGAAGCGTCAACATGCTGCGGCTCGAGCTCGAGCAGGTAAAGACGGCGCTCGACACATTGGCGCGCGAGGAAAGCGTGCTGAAGGTCGACCGCCGCTGGGACGATTTCGACCGCCGCTGGAGCGCGTTCGAGGACCGTGTCGACGCCGACCAACGCAACCGCGCCGACGGCCCCGGATTTTCGGCCCTGACCGACCGGCTCGAACAGATCAGCAATGCGGTCCACAATCTGCCGGAATCGCTGTCGCTGCGCTCGATGGAAGAAAAGGTCCGCACGCTTGCCGGCGCCGTCGATCATTTCGTCAGCCAGCAGAGCAACCGCGGCGGCGACACGCTTGGCCTGATCGACGAACGGCTCGATGAGATTTCGCGCGCCATCGTCGCCTCGACCGTCGCCGCACAGGCCAATTCCTTCGACCCCGAACCCTTTGAACGCATCGAGAAGCGGATCGCCTCGCTGGCGCAGCAGATCGAGGAAGTCGTGCAGGTTCGTCCGAGCGGCGAGGTTCTCGACCGTCTCAGCACGCTGTCGAACAGGGTCGACGAGCTTGCCGGCCGCGCCAATCTGCCGGAACAGGCGATGGAGCGCCTCGGCAAGCAGATCGCGATGATCGCCGACAAGATCGATCGCGCCCCGGCCATGCCCGACGCCGACTATATCTTCCAGGGTCTGGAACAGCGCTTCGACGTGCTGTCGGGCATGATGGAACGTCGGCAGGGCGACGCCATCGAACAGGGCAACATGCTGTTTCGCGATCTCGAGCGGCGGCTGGACGAGGTTGCCGACCGGCTGGACCAGCGCCAGCCGCAGGCTGACAGCGCCGGCATCATGGACGCCATCGACGCACGCTTCACCGCGCTCGCCCAACGCATGGAGACGCGCGTTCCCGATCCTGCCAACGAGGCGGCGATCCGCGGCCTGGAAAGCCGGCTCGAAGACATTTCAAGCCGGCTGGAATCGTCGGCCGCGCAGGTCGCCGGCATCGATCCGGCACTGATCCGCAGCCTTGAGGCGCAGGTCTCCAGCCTATCGGCGCATCTGTCGAAGCCCGGCACGCCGCTGCCGGAATTCGAGGACATCAGCCCGCGCCTCAACGAAATCGAGAAGTCGCTGGCCGGAACCCGCGAATCCATCATGGGCGCGGCACGCGAAGCAGCCGAGAGCGCCGTGCGCTCGCTGGCAGATTCCAACGCCAACACCGCGGCCGTTACCGGCCTTGCCCAGGATCTGAAGACGCTGGAAGCGCTGACGCGCCGTTCGGACGAGCGCAATTCACGGACATTCGAGGCGATCCACGACACGCTGCTCAAGATCGTCGATCGTCTGGGCTCGCTGGAGACCAGCGAACCGGCCGAGGCGGTGAGCGAGCTTCTGGATGCCCAGGCCGAGCCGGCGCGGCGGGCCCGCGCTGCACGCGCCTCCAAGATTTCGGTGCAGGACGCGCCGTCGATGGATATCGACCAGCCGCTGCCGCTGACCGGAGACATGGCCGACCTGGACGGCCGCGCCGCCGCCATCATGCGCAGCGAGCCGGATATGCGCAGCGACCCGGGTACGCGTAGCGACCTGGGTACGCGTAGCGACCCGGTCATGGGCAGCGAACCAGTGCGGCGCTCGCCAGCCGAGGCTGCCGCGGCCGCTGCCCAGGCAGCGCTCGGTTCCGACAGGATTGCCGAGAAAGGCGAAGGCACGGCCAAGAAGTCGCTGTTCGGTGGATTGGCGCGCGCCTTCAGGGGCAAGAAGCCGGCTGACATGCCGCCGCTTGCCGGCTCGGGGCCTAATGTCGACATGCCGAGCGTCGATCTCGACGAGCCGCTCGATCCGAAGCTCGCCAACCGACCGTTGGAGCCGGGCTCCGGCGCGCCCGACCTCAACGCCATCATGAAGCGCGTGCGCGACGAGCGCGGCCCGCCGGTGCGCCAAAACTCCGGCGATGCGTCGAAATCCGACTTCATTGCCGCGGCCAGGCGCGCGGCGCAGGCCGCGGCCGCCGAGGCCGACGCGTTGAAACGCCAGTCTACCATGAAGGGCCCGGTCAAGGCGCTTCGTATCGGCGACCTGCTCAAGGCGCGGCGCAAGCCGATCCTGATGGGAGCGGTCGCGATCATGCTGGCGCTTGCCGGCCTCCAGTTGGGCAAGGCCTTCTTCGCCGACCCGGTCGAGGTCGCAAGCAACGATACAGCGCCGATCGTCGCCTCGCAGCCGGTCGAGACTGCCTCGGTCAACGCTGCCAGCCAACCCAAGGCAGATGCGCAGGTGACCATGCAGGACGCGCCGGCCCGGATCGTCAGGCAGGCGGAGCCCTCAGAGCCAGCAGGCGGCAACGATGCGCCAATGAATGCGGCCTCGGTCGCCGGGCCCGAAGTGCCGGCGGTGGAGCCCGCGCCAGCGCCGATGGCTCTGGCCGATCCGGCCCCCGCGCCAAATGCAATGCTGCCGACCACCGCCACTGCGGGACCGGCGGCTGCCGACGCGCAGCCTGCGGCCGCCGTCATGGCGCCCTCGGCCTCGGATACGACGGCCTCGGATACTACCGGCGCCGTTCCGCCGGCTGATGCCGCGGTACCAGCTGTCGTGGCCAAGATAGACGTTCCGGCCGATGCAGGCCCGCAAGCCTTGCGCGACGCGGCTGCCGGCGGTGACGCCAAGGCGCTGTTCGAGCTCGGTTCGCGCTATGCTGAATCGCGCGGCGTCAAGGAAGACATGGCGGCAGCGGCCAAATGGTACGAAAAGTCGGCCGAGCTCGGCTTCGCACCGGCGGAATACCGCATCGGCAATTTCTACGAGAAGGGCATCGGCGTCACGCGCGACGTCAAGAAGGCAAAGACCTTCTACCAGCTCGCCGCCGCGCAGGGTAATGCCAGCGCCATGCACAACCTGGCCGTTCTGTTTGCCATGGCCGCCGACGGCGTGACCGACAATGAATCGGCCGCGCACTGGTTTCAGGCGGCGGCCGATGTCGGCGTCAAGGACAGCCAGTTCAATCTCGGCATCCTGGCGGCAAAGGGCGTCGGCATGAAGCAGAGCCTGGAGGAATCCTACAAATGGTTCGCGCTCGTCGCCAAGACCGGCGACAAGGATGCGGCTGCCAAGCGCGACGAAGTCGCCACTGCGCTGCGCCCCGAACAGCTGGAGCGGGCCCGCGCCGCCACGGAACTGTGGAAGCCGAAGCCGCTCGACCCGGCGTCCAACTCGGCCGATATTCCTGAATCCTGGCAGGAAGGCACGCCGCAGACCACCGCCAGCGTCGACATGAAGAAGGCGGTCAAGAACATCCAGCTCATCCTCAACAAGAACGGCTACGATGCCGGCGGCGCCGATGGCGTGATGGGCGGCAAGACCAAGACCGCAATCATGGCTTTCCAGACCGACAACAAGATGCAGGCGACCGGCGAAATCGACGAAAAGCTGGTGAAGGCGCTGCTGGCGCACAAATAACGGCAGATGCGTCGCTAACGCGACGCCCTTGCCATACATTTGCCTGTTAACTGCTTGAGATGTTTTTTGTTTCGGTAGGGCGGCGGGGTTTGATCCCACTGCCCCGGCGGTGCAAGAAAGAATTGGCTTTTCGGTGCGACAATGCCCTGGAATGGCTGCAATCGCCGACAGGCAAACTGATCGAGACTGACGGGTGGGCATCTATCTCCCGATCGCGGAAATTTCCGTCAACGTCTTCGTGCTGCTGGCAATGGGCGCGGCGGTGGGTTTCCTGTCGGGCATGTTCGGGGTCGGTGGCGGCTTTCTGATCACGCCGCTCTTGATCTTCTACAACATCCCGCCGGCAATCGCCGTTGCCACTGGCGCCAACCAGGTTATCGCCTCCTCCTTCTCCGGCGCGCTGTCGCACATGAAGCGCGGCACGCTCGACTTCAAGCTCGGCGGGGTGCTGCTGGCCGGCGGCATCGTCGGCTCGACCGGTGGTATCTTTGTCTTTGCCTTCCTGCGCCGGCTCGGCCAACTCGATTTGTTCATTTCGCTGCTCTACGTCGTGCTGCTCGGCACCGTCGGCGGGCTGATGCTGGTCGAGAGCGTCAATGCGCTGCGCGCCACGCGCAGCGGTGCGGCGCCGGTCTTGAAGAAATCCGGCCAGCACAACTGGATCCACCGGCTGCCGCTGAAGATGCGCTTCAGGGCCTCGAAGCTGTTCGTCAGCGTCATTCCGGTGCTGGGGCTCGGCGCCGGCATCGGCTTCCTGTCGTCGATCATGGGTGTCGGCGGCGGCTTCATCATGGTGCCGGCGCTGATCTATCTCTTGAAGGTGCCGACCAACGTCGTCATCGGCACCTCGCTGTTCCAGATCATTTTCACCTCGGCCTACACCACGCTTGTCCACGCCACCACCAACCAGACGGTCGACGTCATGCTTGCCTTCCTGCTGATGGCGGGCGGCGTTGCCGGCGCGCAATATGGCGCCAAGGCAGGACAGAAGCTGCGCGGCGAACAGCTCAGGGCACTGCTGGCGCTGCTGGTGCTGGCGGTTGCCATCCGGCTTGCCATCGATCTCTTCGTCACGCCGCCAAACCTCTATTCGCTGACCGCCGCGGGCCTGAACTGATGCTGCGGTGGGGGATTTTTTCGGCCGCCGTTTTGCTTTTCGCCCTCGCTCTGCCGGCGGCAGCGCAATCGCCGAACCCCTTGCCGGAAGGCATCCAGATCGGTCTCTCCACCGACGCGGTGTCGATCACCGCCGGCTTTTCCGGCGCCGACCTGACCATTTTCGGTTCGCTGGAAAACCCCGACCCGCTGGTAGCGCGGCAGGGGCGCTATGACGTCATCGTCGTGCTCGAAGGGCCGCCGCGGCCGGTTGTGGTGCGCCGCAAGGACCGGGTGCTCGGCGTCTGGGTCAACCTGGAATCCGAGACCTTCGAGAACGTGCCGGTCTCCTACTCCGTCGCCACGACACGGCCGCTGCAGGACATCACCGAACCCAACAGCTACAAGCAGCTGTCGCTCGGCGCCTCCAACCTTTACATGCAACCGGCCGACGTAACCGACAGTCCGGCGACGATCGAGGAATTCACCGTGGCGCTGCGCGAGCGCAAGGCGGCGACCGGCCTCTATAGCGAGAATGTCGGCGGCGTGCAGTTCCTGTCGCAGAACCTGTTTCGCGCCACGGTGCGGCTGGCGCCCAACGTCCCGGTTGGAACGCATAAAGCCCGCGCGTTCCTGTTCAAGAGCGGTCTGTTCCTCAAGGAAAGCTCGGCCCAGCTCGAAATCCGCAAATCGGGCTTCGAACAGTCGATCTTCCGCGTCGCGCATGATTACTCGTTTCTCTACGGCGTCTTCTCCGTGTCGCTGGCCATGATCACCGGCTGGCTGGGCAGGCTGATTTTCCGCAGGGATTGACGCGCAGGACCCATTTCCGGGGAAAAGGGGTTCCCCTTTTCTCAGTCTTGCGATAGACCGCCGCCTCCCAACCCTCGGGTTACACGCACAATCATTCGGCAGAACGGTCCGGCCTCTGGACGGCGCGCGTCTTGCGACGCCTGCCACAGCGACGACCCAATGACAGGAGGCTGCAATGCATCAGGCATTTGGCGGCATCGATTTCGGTACGTCCAATTCGACGGTGGGCGTGATCCGCAACGGCCAGGCACAGCTGGTGGCGCTGGAGGGGGACCAGCCGACATTGCCGAGTGCCGTGTTCTTCAACTTCGAGGACGGCCACACCTATTTCGGCCGCCGCGCCATTGCCGACTACACCGATTCCATCGAAGGCCGGCTGATGCGATCGCTGAAGAGCGTGCTCGGCAGTTCGCTGGCGCATGAGAAGACGCGGATCAAGGCCCGGCAGATCGGTTTCATCGACATTGTCGGCATGTTCGTCGGCCATTTGAAGAAACGGCTTGAGGAAGATGCCGGCGCTCCGGTGGAGAACGTTGTGCTCGGCCGGCCGGTGCAATTTGTCGACGACGATGTGGAAGCCGATGCCAAGGCGCAAAGCGAGCTTGAAAAAGCGGCGCGCGCGCAAGGCTTCAAGCACATCGCCTTCCAGTTCGAACCGATTGCGGCAGCGCTCGACTATGAGCAGGACGTGAAGCGCGAGGAACTGGCGTTGATCGTCGACATGGGCGGCGGCACGTCCGACTTCTCGATCGTGCGGGTTTCGCCGCAACGCGCCCGCTCACGCGACCGCAAGGACGATATCCTGGCCAACCGCGGCATCCATATCGGCGGCACCGATTTCGACCGGCTGCTCAGCATTGCCCATGTCATGCCCAAGCTCGGCTACCTGACGCCCACAAAAGACGGCAAGCGCAACCTGCCGGCGAGCTATTTCATTGATCTCGCGACGTGGCAGCGCATCAACCTCGTCTATACTGCCAAGGCGATGACGCATCTGAGGCAAATCCGCTTCGAGGCCGTCCGCGCCGACCTTGTCGACCGCTTCATCCATATTGTCGAGCACCGTTACGGCCATGCGCTGGCCGGCCTCGTCGAACGAGCCAAGATCGCGCTGACGGATCAGGCTTCGGCCGATGTAACGGTGGCGCTGCCCGGCGCGCATTTCGCCGCCGAGATCTCGCGGACCGGCCTGGAAGAGACCATCGCCGCCGACATCGAGCGGGTATCCGCTACGGTGCGGCAGACGATTGCCGATGCTGGCATAACGGCGTCTGCGATCACCGCCGTATTCCTCACCGGCGGTTCGACCGCGATCCCGCTGGCACGGCGTGAAATCCTGTCGCTGGTGCCGCAAGCCGCCGTTATCGAGGGCGACATGTTTGGTTCGGTCGGCCTTGGCCTGGCGCTGGATGCGCAGCGGAAGTTCGCCTGATCGCTTACGCCGGATTGCTGACGCCCTCAGCGCCGAGATGCGCCTTGAGCGCCATCTGGGCCAGGCTTGCCTGGCGGTCACGATGGGTGATCATGGCGAAGTCGCGCTTCGGCAGTTCGAGCGGCACCGACCGGAGACTGCCCTCGGCGACGGCGCGTCCGACGACGAGGTCCGAGATGATGGTGGCGCCGGCGCCGGCCTCGACCGCCTGGCGAACCGCCTCGTTGCTCGGCAGCACCAGAAATATCTGCAGGTCGCCAAGCGATATCCCCTCGCGGCGGGCCAGATCCTCCAGCACCTCGCGCGTGCCCGAACCACCCTCACGGATGATCCAGCGCAGCCCTCTGATATCCGGGCGGCCCGGCGCGATCTCGGCGATTTCGGGATGCGAGGCGGCGACGACCAGCATCAACCTGTCGACGTCGACCTTGGTGCGGCGGAGGATGTCTGACTCGGTGCGCCCCTCGACCAGGCCGAGATCGGCGGTGCCGTCGAGCACATTGGCCTCGACCTGCCTGGTGTTGCCGATGCTGACGCTTAAGCGCACCGCCGGGTAGGCTTCATGGAAAGAGGCCAGCCTGCGCGGCAGCCAGTAGCTGGCGATGGTCAGGCTGGCGGCGATCGACAGGCTGCCGGCGACCGTCTGCGAGACATGCTCCAGCACATTTCGGGCGGCGGCGGCGCGTTCCAGCACCGCCTTGGCCTCGGGCAGGAAACGGTGGCCGGTCTGAGCCAGCTCGATGTTGCGGCCGACACGGTTGAACAGATGAACGCCATGCTGCTCTTCGAGCGCGCGGATGGCCGCCGACGCCGCCGACTGGGAGATGCCCAAAAGCTCCGCCGCCTTGGTCATATGGCCGCGTTCGGCAACGGCAACGAAAATGCGCAACTGGTCCAGCGTCATGTGTGCATTAAGAACCAATTCCGATCGAATTTACAAGAACAACTGATTAGACGGATCGATAGCTTTATTCTACTTTTTCAGTCGAAGTTAGAAAAAATTCGCCAACAAGTCGCGGCCAACAAAATGATCGGGCGGTTCAGATCCCTGTTTGCGCATTGGACCCGTGGCCTCAGGCGGCGGCTGGCCGGCGATCGATATCATCCTGAAGAACACTATATGCGTGGCCCCGGACCGAAGACGCGGGCCAAATTCGCAGGTAGCAAAAGCACGCCGGCATCATGAACCCAGCTGCGCCGCGCGGAGCCAATTCCGCACCGTCGCAACGGCCGCTTGGCGATACACGCGCGCCTGATGAAGGCGACGGCGTCGACACCTCGCCCGCTATCTCCGACAGCATCGCCAAGACCACCTGTTATATGTGCGCCTGCCGGTGCGGCATCGACGTCCACATCAAGGACGGCAAGGTGCGCTACATCAACGGCAACAAGGACCATCCGGTTAACCGCGGCGTAATCTGCGGCAAGGGCAGCTCCGGCATCATGCAGCACTACAGCCCGGCGCGGCTGAAGAAGCCGCTGTTGCGCAGCGGCCTGCGCGGCTCGGGCGAGTTCCGCGAGATCGAGTGGGAGGAAGCGTTTTCGATTGCGACCGGGCGGCTATCGAATATCCGCCGGGCCGATCCGAAAAAGCTCGCCTTCTTCACCGGGCGCGACCAGTCGCAGTCGCTGACCGGCTGGTGGGCGAGCCAGTTCGGCACGCCGAACTTCGCCGCCCATGGCGGCTTCTGCTCGGTCAACATGGCGGCCGGCGGGCTCTACACGATCGGCGGCTCGTTCTGGGAGTTCGGCGAGCCGGACTGGGACAATACGAAATACTTCATGCTGTTCGGCGTCGCCGAGGACCATGATTCCAACCCGATCAAGATCGGGTTGGGTAAACTCAAGGCGCGCGGCGCCAAGGTGGTGTCGATCAACCCCTGTCGCACCGGCTACAACGCCATTGCCGACGACTGGATCGGGATCCGGCCCGGCACCGACGGCCTCTTCGTCTTCGCCCTAATCCATGAACTGCTGAAGGCAGGCCGCGTCGATCTCGATTATTTGCTGCGCTACACCAACGCCCATGTGCTGGTCGTCCAGGAGCCGGGTGCGGCGGACGACGGGCTGTTCCTGCGCGACAGCGACAACAATCTTCTCGCCTGGGACAGAGTGGCGAAGACAACCGTCAACGCAGCCGATGCGGATGCGAAACCGGCGCTGACCGGCAGCTTCACGTTCGCCGGCCGCCGTTGCGTGCCGGTGTTCCTGCTTATCGCCGACCGCTACATGGACGACAGCTACGCACCCGATGCGGTCGCGGCACGATGCGGCATTCCGGCCGACACCATCCGCCGGATCGCTGCCGAACTCGCCCACGTCGCCTTCGAACAGACGATCGAACTGCCGGTTGCGTGGACCGACTGGGCCGGACGGCGGCACGAGACGATCAAGGGACGGCCGGTGTCGATGCATGCCATGCGCGGCATCTCGGCCCACTCCAACGGCTTTCACTCCTGCCGTGCCATCCACCTGCTGCAGGTGCTGCTCGGCACGGTGGACGTGCCCGGCGGCTTCCGTTTCAAGCCCCCCTACCCGCGCTCGGCGCCGCCGGGACCGAAGCCGGCCGGCAAGGTGGTCAGGCCGATGACGCCGCTCGACGGCATGCCGCTCGGCTTCGTCTGCGGGCCGGACGATCTCCTGGTCGACGAGGCCGGCACGCCTTTGCGCATCGACAAGGCTTATTCCTGGGATGCGCCGCTCGCCGCGCATGGGCTGATGCATACGGTCATCCGCAATGCGTGGGCCGGTGACCCGTACCCAATCGACACGCTGATGATGTACATGTCGAACATGGCGTGGAATTCCTCGATGAACACCGTCGAGACCATTGCCATGCTCACCGACCATGACGAAGCGGGTAACTACAAGATCCCCTTCATCATCTATTCCGACGCCTATTATTCCGAGACGGTGCCGTTCGCCGACCTGGTGCTGCCCGACACCACCTATCTCGAACGTCACGACTGCATCAGCCTGCTCGACCGGCCGATCAGCCATGCCGACGGGCCGGGCGACGCGATCCGCCATCCGGTGGTCGAACCGGACCGAGATGTCAGGCCGTTCCAATCGGTGCTGATCGAACTTGGCGCTCGGCTTGGCCTGCCCGGCTTCGTCGAGGACGATGGCTCGGCCAGATATGCCGACTATGCCGACTACATCGTCAATCACGAACGCACGCCGGGCATCGGCCCGCTGGCCGGCTGGCGCGGCAAGGACGGCACTTCCGTCGGCAAGGGCGAAGTCAATCCCGACCAGTTGCAGCGCTACATCGGCAATGGCGGCTTCTGGCACCAGGATTTTGCTGAGGACCAGCGCTATTACAAGATGGCCAACCGCTCCTATCTCGACTTCGCAGAGCAGATGGGGTTCATCCCCAAGGCCGAGCCGATCGTGTTCCAGCTCTATTGCGAACCGATGCAGCGCTTTCGCCTCGCCGCGCGCGGTCATGGTCGCGTCCAGCCGCCCGAGAGCGAACGCCGGCGCATCGAGACCTATATGGATCCGCTGCCGTTCTGGTTTACCCCGTTCGAAGAGGCCGCCGTCGATCCGCATAAATACCCGCTGCATGCGCTGACGCAGCGGCCTATGCACATGTATCATTCCTGGGGCTCGCAGAATGCGTGGCTGCGGCAAATCACCAGTCAGAACCGCCTGTTCGTGCACCACAAGACCGCGGCAGATCTCAGTCTTGTCGACGACGACTGGGTGTGGATCGAAAGCATCAACGGTAGGGTTAAGGGGCAGATCAAGCTGGTCGACGGCGTCAATGCGGATACGGTCTGGACCTGGAACGCCATCGGCAAAAGGCGCGGCGCCTGGGGTCTGAAGGACAACGCTGCCGAGACCAACCGCGGCTTCCTGCTCAACCACATTATCGGCGACCAGACATCGGCTGACGCGAAAGGCAAACGCTATTCGAATTCCGATCCGGTGACCGGCCAGGCGGCGTGGTTCGACCTCAGGGTACGCATTGTCAAATGCTCTGATGAGGAAGCCGGCTTCACCGAACCGCAATTCGAGCGTTTCAGCCAGCCGCCAAATGTCGAGCCTTCGCCCGACATCCTTCGCTTCGGCGCCGAGTTCCGCGTCCATAGGGAAGCCGTGGAATGACCTGCCTTCCCGCCCATACAGACAAGAAGCTTGGCCTAGTCATCGACCTCGACACCTGCGTCGGCTGCCAGGCCTGCGTCACCGCCTGCAAGGAGTGGAACACCGGCGGCCACATGGCGCCACTGACCGACATCGACCCCTATGGCGGCCGTGTCGACGGCGTCTGGTTCAACCGCGTGCACAGCTACGAGCACACGACCGAGGCGGGCGGGCGCACGGTCAACTTTCCGCGCTCCTGCCTGCATTGCGAGACGCCTGCCTGCGTCACTGTCTGCCCGACCGGCGCGTCCTACAAGCGGGCGTCGGACGGCATCGTGCTGATCGACGAAAGCAAATGCATCGGCTGCAAACTGTGCAGTTGGGCCTGCCCCTATGGCGCGCGCGAATTCGATACCGACGTCGGCGTGATGAAGAAATGCACGCTGTGCGTCGACCGTATCTACAACGACAATCTGGCCGAGGAAGACCGCGTGCCGGCCTGCGTTGCCGCCTGCCCGACCAGCGCCCGGCATTTCGGCGACCTCGGCGATCCCACCT
Source organism: Mesorhizobium sp. C089B (assembly GCF_030323125.1). Lineage (NCBI taxonomy): Bacteria > Pseudomonadati > Pseudomonadota > Alphaproteobacteria > Hyphomicrobiales > Phyllobacteriaceae > Mesorhizobium > Mesorhizobium sp. C089B. The sequence continues at coordinate 5,375,774 of NZ_CP100469.1, read as the reverse complement.
CGGCGGTATCGCAACTGGTGGCGGAGCGTGGCGGCGTCGACCTGATGCCGGAGATGGGTTACAAGCCGACCAACAAGTACCTGCCGCCGCGCGCCCGGCGTGCCGCATCGGTGCCGGCGGCAAGGCTCGACCCGGTCAGGGCCGAAGGCGGTTTCCTCGGCTGGGTCGACCGCATGCTTTCGAACTGATATCCATGCATCCTGCCGCCTCGGTCGTTTTCTTCACCACTGCTACAGGAGCGGGCTACGGACTGCTGGCGCTGCTTGGCGTGCTGGGCGGGCTGGGCTTCATCCCGGCCGATTTCTGGCTTGGCCTTATCGGAATGGGGCTGGCGCTTGGGCTGATTGCTGCCGGCCTTTTGTCTTCGACCGTCCATCTCGGCCGCCCCGAACGCGCATGGCGCGCCTTCTCGCAATGGCGCAGTTCGTGGCTGTCGCGCGAAGGCGCGGCTTCGGTGGCAACCTTCATTCCGGCCGGGTTGTTCGGCATCGGCTGGGTGTTCTTCGGCCACACCGGAGGCTGGATGGCCATCGCCGGGTTTCTCGCAACTATCGGCGCAATCGTCACCGTCTGCACCACCGGCATGATCTATGCCTCGCTGAAGCCGATCGCGCAGTGGCATAGCCCGTATACGCTGCCGGGCTATCTCATCTTTTCGGCGATGACCGGCAGCGTGCTGTTGAACGCGCTGCTGCAGGCTTTCGCCATCAGCCCGACCGCCGTTGCGGTAGCCGCCCTGCTGCTGACCTTGCTCGGCTGGGGCTGGAAGCTGGCGACGTGGCGATACAATGACGCGCTGGAGATCGCGACCACCGCCAACACGGCGACAGGGCTCACTGGCGGCACAGTGCGCTCGCTGGAATGGCCGCACACCGAGGAGAACTACCTGCTCAAGGAAATGGGTTTTCGGATCGCGCGCAAACATGGCGCAAAGCTGCGGCTGATCACGCAGTTGCTGGCTTTCGCCTTGCCTGCCCTGCTGCTGCTTTCTGTCTTATTCGCTTTGCCCTGGCCATTCGCAGCGGTGCTGTCGGTGCTTGCGGCAATCGTCCAGTTCGCCGGCATGCTGGTCGAGCGCTGGCTGTTCTTCGCCGAGGCCAAGCACACCGTCACCCTCTATTACGGCCGGTAGAGCGTCCCGCCGTCAGGCGGCCCGTGCTCGTGGCGCCGCCGGCAAATCCTTAAGCAGGATTTCGATCGCGGCATCGATTACAGCTGTCCTGCGGTCGTGCGCGTAAAGGCCGTATTGGACCGTGAGCGGCTCGGGCAGGCCGGCTGACGTCTTCAGCACCCGCATCGAAGCGGTACGCACGGATTCGGGCGGAAGCAGTCCAACGCCCAGTCCGTTCTCGATCACGGCCTGAAGGCCGGTGACGCTCTGGCACGACAGGACGATCCGGTGCTCCCGACCGGCGGCGACCAGCGCCTCGATCATCCGCCTGCGCCAAGGGCAGGTTGCGCCGAAGGCGGCGAGATCGAGTGGCCGGTCATGGTCCAGCACATAGTCCTGGGCGCAGACCCACTGCAGTTCGACGTTCCATGTCGTCACGGCATCGGCCGCGACGACGGATGTCGGGGCAATCATGACATCCAGCGCATCCTCGCTCCACAGCCGTCCCAGCGCGACGCTGTGCTCGACCATCGCGTCGAGGCTGATGTCGGGATAGGTGCGATGCAGCCGCCCAAGCGCGGCCGAAAGCGCGGCCGTGGTGACCTCTTCGGCAAGACCAATACGCACGCCGCCGCCAATGCTAGCCTGCTGCAGACGCGCCACCGCTTCATCGCCGAGAGCGAGGATGCGGGTCGCGTATCCCAGAAAGAGCTCGCCTTCCGCAGTCGGCACAACGCCGCGGCCGGTGCGCTGGAACAGATGCCGCTGGAGCAGGCCCTCGAGCCGACGCATCTGCATGCTCATCGCCGATTGGGTCTTGCCGGTCTGCGCGGCGACCCTGCTCAGGCTACCTTGCCGGCAGACCGCGACATAGGTGCGGAGAAGGTCGAGGCCGATCTGTTCAGATATCATTTTGTTTGAACTCTGATGTCATAGGTATCAGTCTACAATGATATCTCGCCACGCGCTATCTCACACTCAAGAGAACAGCGCAGGGGAGAAAACCATGAAAGCGATCCGTGTCCGCCGCCATGGCGGGCCAGATGTGCTCGCCTACGAAGATGTCGACATCGGCCAGCCCGGACCGGGCGAGGTGCGCGTGCGCAACCGGGCGGTCGGTCTCAACTTCGTCGACATCTATTTTCGCACCGGCGAATACGCGCCGCCCGCTCTGCCATTCATTCCCGGCAATGAAGGCGCCGGCGAAATCGTCGCCGTCGGTGAAGGCGTCAGCGGCTTCGCGCCTGGCGACCGAGTCGCCTATGTCGAGACCCTCGGCGCCTATGCCGAAGAACGCATCGTGCCGGCGCATTTCGTCGTGCATCTGCCCGACGCCATCGATTTCGAGACGGGCGCGGCCATGATGCTGAAGGGGCTGACGGCGCAATATCTGCTGCGTCGAACGTTTCGCGTCGAGGCGGGCCATACAATTCTGGTGCATGCCGCAGCGGGCGGCGTTGGCCTCATCCTGACGCAATGGGCAAAGCATCTCGGCGCCATCGTCATCGCCACGGTCGGTTCACCCGAAAAGGCCGAACTTGCGCGCGCCAATGGCTGCGACCATGTCATCGACTACAGCAAAGAGAATTTCGCCGCACGGGTGAAAGAGGTCACCAACGGCGAGGGCTGCCACGCCGTCTATGACGGCGTCGGCAACGCGACCTTCCCGGCCTCGCTCGACTGCCTGCGGCCGTTCGGCACCTTCGTCAGCTACGGCACAGCGTCGGGGTCGATCCCGCCATTCGACATCATGCTTTTGATGCAAAAGGGTTCGCTGTTCGCCACCTGGCAGTTGCTGTTCCATCATCTCGCCAGGCGTGAGGACGTCGTCGCCATGAGCGAGGATCTGTTCAGCGTCGTCCTCAGCGGCGCAGTGAAAATCCCGGTGCACACAAGCATGCCGCTTGCCGAAGTGGCGGAGGCGCACCGCCGGCTCGAAGCACGGCAGACGACAGGCGCAACCGTGCTTATACCGTAGAAACTCAGCCCGGCCGCAGCATCGAACCGGAAATGGCGAAGATGCGCGCGGCGCCCATCATATAAGCTATCAACGTCTCGCGGCGGAACAGGCCGGCATAGGCGCGGTCGAGCACGTTGAGCGAGCCGGTATAAGCGCCGAAGGCCGGCATGATCATGCGGCCGCCATCGCCGGCAAAGCAGCGCCGCCGCACCGAGCGGCCCTGCTGGACGATGCGGGCGCAAGGGTGAAGATGGCCGGCAACTTCGCCCTCGATTCTTATCTTCGACGGCTCGTGGCGGAACAGCAGCGAGCCGATGGCGAGTTCGCGCACCGTCTCGCCGGGCAAATCCGCCGGCGCTTCCGGGTCATGGTTGCCGGCGACCCAGAACCAGTCGCGGCCGGCCATCAATACTTCCAGCCGATCGCGGAAGGTTTGATGCATGCGCTCGGCGCCGCCGCCGTCGTGGAAGGAGTCGCCCAGGCTGATGACGATGGCCGGCTGGTAGTCCGCGATTACCGCCTGCAGCCGGAGCAGAGTGGCGTCGGTATCGTAGGGCGGGATCAGTGCGCCGCGCCTGGCGAAGGACGAGCCCTTTTCCAGATGCAGGTCGGAGACCGCGAGCAGCCTCAGATCGGGGAAATAGAGCACGCCGCGCGAATCACAGACCGCGCGCTCGCCCGCGATGCCGACAAAGTCGGCCTCGGCGATCAGCGATGCCCGCGCCAGCGAAAAATTCATTCCTCAACCATCCTAGGACCCATGGCTTCCTCGACCAAAGTCGCGGCATCCATCAGCAGCGTTTCGTCGGCCTCGCCGTTCACCGGCATCTTGCCGATTTCGAGCATGATCGGCACGGCCAGCGGCGATATCTGTTCGAGTGCCTTATGCACGATTCGACCCTGGATACGCGAGAGCATGTCGGCAAGTCTGCTGACATCGAGCAGACCGGTCGCCGCGTCGGCGCGCGTCGCCTGCAGCAGGATGTGGTCGGGTTCATGGCTGCGCAGCACGTCATAGATCAGATCGGTCGAGACGGTGACCTGACGGCCGCTTTTCTCCTGTCCCGGGTGGCGCTTCTCGATCAGGCCTGAAATCAGCGCGCAGTTGCGGAAGGTGCGCTTGAGCAGCCAGCTGTCGGCCAGCCAAGCCTCGAGGTCGTCGCCCAGCATGTCCTGGTCGAACAGCGCGCCAAGCGAAGGTTTCCGCGATTTGAACATCGCGCCCATATCGCCCAGCGACCATATGGCCAGGGCATAGTCGGTGGCGACGAAGCCGAGCGGCCTGGCGCCGGCCCTGTCGAGCCGGCGGGTGAGCAGCATGCCGAGCGTCTGGTGGGCCAGCCTGCCCTCGAATGGATAGGCGACGAGATAGTGACGGTTGCCGCGCGGAAAGGTCTCGATCAAGAGGTCGTCGCGTTTGGGCAATACCGATTTGTCGGCCTGGTAACGCAGCCAATCCGACACCTGCTCGGGCAGCTTCTTCCAGCGCTGCGGGTCGTCCAGCATGGCGCGCACCTGCTCGGCGAGGTAGGTCGAAAGCGGAAATTTGCCGCCGCCATAATAAGGCACCTTGGCGTCGCTTCCCGGCGCATTCGAGACGAAGCATTCGTTCTCGCGGATGCCTTCGAAGCGCAGGACTTTGCCGGCAAACATGAAGGTGTCGCCATGCGTCAGCGTTTCGAGGAAGGCCTCCTCGATCTTGCCCAGAACCCGGCCGCCGTGCGAAGCCGAGCCTTTGCTGCCGGCCTTGACGTAACGCACATTGAGCGCCGGCACCTCGATGATGGTGCCGACGTTCAGCCGATATTGCTGCGCGACGCGGGGATTGGAGACCCGCCACATGCCGTCCTTGTTGAGGCGGATGCGGGCGTAGCGCTCGTAGTTCTTCAGTGCGTAGCCGCCGGTGGCGACGAAATCAATGACGCGGTCGAATGTCGGCCGGTCGAGGCTGGCATAGGGCGCTGCTGTCAGCACTTCCTCGTAGAGATCGTCGGCGCGAAACGGCGCTCCGCAGGCGCAGCCCAGCACATGCTGGGCCAGCACATCGAGCCCGCCATTGACCAGCGGCGGCGTATCCTGGGCGCCCAGATAGTTGGCGTCCAGCGCTGCCCGGCACTCCAGCACCTCGAAACGATTGGCCGGGATCAGGATCGCCTTCGACGGTTCGTCCATGCGGTGATTGGCGCGGCCGATGCGCTGCGCCAGCCGGCTCGCGCCCTTGGGCGCGCCGACATGGACGACCAGATCGACATCGCCCCAATCGATGCCAAGGTCGAGCGTCGAGGTGGCGACGATGGCACGGAGCGCGTTTTCCCCCATCGCCTTCTCGACGCGTCGGCGCTGGGCGACATCGAGCGAGCCGTGATGCAGCGCGATCGGCAAGGTATCCTCGTTGACCCGCCACAATTCCTGAAACAGCAGCTCGGCCTGGCTGCGGGTGTTGACGAACAGCAGGGTGGTCTTGTGGCGCTTGATCTCGCGGTAGATTTCCGGCGTCGCATAGCGCGCCGAATGGCCGGCCCATGGCACGCGCTCTTCCGAATCGAGGATCGAGATTTCGGGCTTCGCGCCGCCGGTTACGACGATGAGCTCAGACATATCGGGACTTGCCAGGCCTTTGGGCGGATTCTGGCTCACCAGCCAGCGCCGCAACTCGTCGGGCTCGGCCACCGTTGCCGACAGACCGATCGTCTGCAGGCCGGGCACGATGCTGCGCAGCCGCGCCAGCCCGAGCGCCAGCAGATGGCCGCGTTTCGATGTCACCAGCGAATGCAACTCGTCGAGCACGACATAGCGCAGATCCTCGAAGAAGCGCCCGGCATCGCCGGCCGCGATCAGCAGCGCCAATTGCTCGGGCGTGGTCAAAAGGATGTCGGGCGGCGCCAGTTTCTGGCGCTGCCGCTTGTGCGAAGGGGTGTCGCCGGTGCGCGTCTCGATGGTGACGGGCAGGCCGATCTCCTCCACCGGCTTGCCGAGGTTGCGCTCGATGTCGACGGCCAGCGCCTTCAGCGGCGAGATGTAGAGCGTATGGATGCCGCGCCGTGCCATACCGGCTTTGCGTCTGGGGCGGTTGGCCAGTTCGGTCAACGATGGCAAGAAGCCGGCCAGTGTCTTGCCGGCGCCGGTCGGTGCGATCAAGAGCACCGATTGCCCGGCTTGAGCCTTCGCCAGCAGCTCGATCTGGTGAGCGCGCGGCGACCAGCCTTTTTCGCCAAACCATCTGATGAATGGCTCGGGCAGAAGGACGGCGGCATTTTGTTTGGCAAGGCGCGGCTGCTCGGTCACGCGAAAGAGGTAGCGCGACGGCGCGCGATCGCCAAGGAAAATCGGAACAAAAGGTGATCGGGTGAGTTATCCTCACCCCGTACGGGAGAGGATGCCGGCAGGCACGTGAGGCGCAGCGCGAGCTTTCAATCGCTGGCGCCGCCCCTCATCCGCCGTTCGGGCACCTTCTCCCCGTGAACGGGAGCGAAGGAAGAGGCGCTACGGCCGCCGAAAGCCCGTCGGCCCGCCATAGAGATACCCAATCCGGCCGATCGCCTCCTTCAGCCCTTCGCGCGAGACCAGCATGGTGTGGCCGTTGGCGTGGATCATGGTCTCGGCGTCGGTCATGATCGCGACATGGCCCTTCCAGAACACCAGGTCGCCGCGTTTCAGTCCGGCATAATCGAATCCCGGATCGAGCGGCTCGCCGAGGCCTGCCGCCTGCATGTCGGAATCGCGCAGCACATTGCGGCCGGCCATGCGCATCGCCAGTTGCACGAGGCCCGAACAGTCAATGCCGAAGCCGGAGGTGCCGCCCCAGAGATAGGGCGTGCCGAGAAACATCTCGGCCACTGAGACATAGTCGGCGGCGATATCACTGATCGGGCGAACATGGCCGGCAATCAGCGCCTCGCCGGAAGGCAACAGCGCATAATGCGTGCCGCGCGTTTCGGCAGCACCGGTTACCGTCACCGTCGAACCCATCGAAAATTGGCCGCTGATCGGGAAGCGCAGATCCGGGCCGGGATAGAGGAAGGTGCGCGGCGCCGCGATAATATGAGTGGGCGCATGCTCGCGGGGACCCAGCATGGTGGCGCCGACATAGCCGACATAGCCGTCGCGTTCGGCCTGGACCCAGGCCCATCCCTCGGCTTCCTCGAAGACAAGCACATCGTCGCCGAGCAGTACCTGCGTGTTGACGCCGGCATCCGGGCGCGGTGCCTTGCGCACGTCAGCCACGGAGGCTGTGATCCGGGCCGGACGGCCGGTGACGAAGCGATCGGCCGACACCTCCCCTTTCAGCCTGGCATCGGCGAGGTCGGAACGGAAGGCGTGGAGGCGGGCGTCCCTGGCAGTCAAATCGGTACTCGTCTAGTTCATGGATTGATCAGATGGGCAGTTCATGAGCCCTGGCAACGATACCATCCCCGAAGCGCTCGACAAAGAGCGCGCCTTCGACCGTGCGCCGGATCAGCACATTGCGCTTGTCGAGCTCGTCGCGATGGCGCGACACCAGTTTCAGCGCACCCATAGTGTCGAGGGCGCGGGTGATGACCGGCTTGGTGACATTGAGGCGGGCTGCCAGACCGCGCACCGTGTGCGGCGGCGGGTCGAGATAGATGGTGAACAGGATCGCCGTCTGGCGCATGGTGAGATCTGGCGCGCCGGCGCGCACCTGCGACAGCATCACCTGCTGCCACAGCCGCATCGCCTGGCTCGGACGCATCGAAATCGACATCGCCCGAGCATGACGGCAAATTGTTTCGGTTCCGTTTCAGTATTGGTGGCCGTCTCAAGGCGTCAGGCATAGCGCCTCGAAATGACCCGCTCCAGTGCACGGATGCCTTGCGCCTCGCCGCCGGCGGGTCCGTAGGGGCGATCGGACGGGTTCCAGGCGAAGATGTCGAAGTGCGCCCAGCCCGTTGTCCGTTCGACAAAGCGCTTGAGGAAAAGCGCCGCGGTGACCGAACCGGCGAAGCCGTCGGTGGTGACGTTGTTGATGTCGGCGATCTTCGACGCCAGCCTGGCGTCATAGGGCCGCCACAACGGCATGCGCCACAACGGATCCTCGACGGCCATGGAGGCCGCAGCCAGTTCGGACGCCAGCGCTTCGTCGCCAGTGTAGAAAGGCGGCAGATCGGGCCCGAGCGCGACACGCGCTGCCCCGGTCAGCGTCGCCATGTCGATCAGCAGTTCCGGCTCCTCGTCATCGGCCAGCGCCAGCGCGTCGGCCAGCACCAACCGCCCTTCGGCGTCGGTGTTGCCGATCTCGACGGTAATGCCCTTGCGGCTGGTCAGTACATCTCCAGGCCGGAAAGCGTTGCCGGCAATCGAATTCTCGACCGCCGGGATCAGGACGCGCAGCCGCACCTTCAGCCCGGCAGCCATGATCATCGAGGCCAGGCCCAGCACATTGGCGGCGCCGCCCATATCCTTCTTCATCAAGAGCATGCCCGAGGACGGCTTGATGTCGAGGCCGCCAGTGTCGAAACAGACACCCTTGCCGACCAGCGTCACCTTCGGCGCGCCTTCCGGTCCCCAAACCATATCGATCAGGCGCGGCACTCCGACCGAGGCCCGGCCGACCGCATGGATCATCGGGAAATTCTGCTTCAGGAGATCATCCCCCTTGATCACCGATACCTCGGCCTCGTGAGTGGCCGCCAGGGTCCGCACGGCCTTCTCCAACTCGTCCGGTCCCATGTCGCTGGTCGGCGTGTTGACGAGGTCGCGCGCCAGGAAGACGCCGTCGGCGATGCGCCGGACACGTCCTGCATCTACGCCGAGCGGCAGCGCAAAACGCAGCGTCTTGCCTGATTTCTTTCCGTAGCGAGTGAAGACGTAACCGCCGAGCACCAAGCCTATGGCCGCGAGTTCCGGCTCGGCTGGAGCGGCGGCAAAATGCCAGTCGCCTTCCGGCAAGGCTCTCGCCAGCATGCCGACGGCCAGCGCGCCCTCGCCATCACCGACGCCGAACAAGGCGCCGGCAAGGGACCCGTTGTCGCCGGGGACGGCGAGCGTCCTACCGGCTTCGCCGGAAAAGCCGTTGGCGGCCGCCCATGCGGTCATGGAAGGCGAAAGCCCCAAGGCCTCCAGTCCATCGCTCGCGACCAGGTGGACCGGCAGGGCAGTGTCTAGTGTCTCGATGAGTTCGACGGGCATTCGATGGTCTCCGGGAGGCTTGCAGGTCGTCCTCAGTCAAGTGACAGGGACGTCGGATGATTTCAACATCTATGCACAGGGGCCGGCATGGGACTGCCAGGCCAAAGGCTTCCGGCGGGCCGTTCACGGATCCGACGGCTCACTTTTTAACTGTCCGTTAGGGTTAACAGAATATTTCTGCGGGGATGAAGATGGCTACGTGAATGGCCACGCGCAGGAATGGAGAGCCCCGTGCCGATGCCCACCAACCGCAGGATGAACGTCACGGGCAAACGGTTGGTCACCACGGCACTGCTGATGGCGCTGGCGGCCGGTGTTGCCGGGTGCGGAACCAGCAAGCTCACGACCGGCTCGATCGGGCGCACCAGCGGCAAACCGCTGGAAACCATGTCGGCCAGCGAGTTGCACGGGGCGACCGGGCGGCTGGGCGAATCCTACGCAAAGAACCCCAACGACAAGCGGCTGGCGACAAATTTTGCGGCGGCGCTCCAGATGGACGGCGATGCCGACCAGTCGCTTGCCGTGATGCGCAAGCTGGCGATCGCCTACCCCAAGGACCGCGACGTGCTTGCCGCCTACGGCAAGGCGCTGGCCGCCAACGGCCAGTTCGAGCCGGCGCTCGACGCCGTGCGCCGGGCGCAGACACCGGAATATCCGGACTGGCGGCTGATGTCGGCCGAGGCCGCCATTCTCGACCAGCTTGGCCAGAAGGATGAAGCGCGCCAGAACTACCGCAAGGCGCTGGACCTCAAGCCGAACGAACCCTCGATCCTTTCCAATCTCGGCATGTCCTATGTGCTGGAAGGCGATCTGCGCACCGCCGAGACCTATATGCGCTCGGCAGCCCAGCAACCGAATGCCGACAGCCGGGTGCGCCAGAACCTTGCGCTGGTCGTGGGACTGCAGGGCCGCTTCGACGAGGCCGAGAAGATCGCCTCGCAGGAGCTTTCGCCCGAACAGGCGCAAGCCAATGTAGCCTATCTTCGCCAGATGCTTGCCCAGCAGAACGCCTGGAGCCAACTCAAGGATCAGGACAAGGCAAAGCCGGCGACCAACTGAGCGCCGCATGGGCGCCGGCTCCGCACAGCGCAAATCCGTCCACGCATCAACGCTGAAAACCAAGAGCCGCACTGCATTGGCAGTGCGGCTCTTTTGTACGGCTGCAACGAGGCCTACTGGCTTGAGGAATTGTGCTGGTCGCCGAAGATGCCGCGCTGACTGACCTGAATGCCGGCTGGGCCCAGAATGATGGCGAACAAAACCGGCAGGAAGAACAGGATCATCGGCACGGTAAGCTTCGGCGGCAGGGCGGCGGCCTTCTTCTCGGCGGCATTCATGCGCATGTCGCGGCTTTCCGAGGCCAGCACGCGCAATGCGTGCGCCACGGGGGTGCCGTAGCGTTCGGCCTGGACCAGCGCCTGGGACACTGACTTCACCGATTCCAGGCCGGTACGAGCCGAGAGGTTTTCATAAGCCTGCCTGCGCTCCTGCAGATAAGAGAGTTCGGCGTTGGTCAGCACGAATTCCTCCGCCAGCGCCACGGACTGCGAACCGATCTCCTCGGAGACCTTGCGCAAGGCAGCCTCGACCGACATGCCCGATTCGACGCAGATCAGCATCAGGTCCAGCGCATCCGGCCACGCCGCCTGGATCGACTGCTTGCGCTTGGCGGCACGATTGTTGACGTAAAGGATCGGCGCGTAGAAACCCGCGTAGGCGACAAGGATGCAGACGAACAGTTTCACGAAGGCCGGCCGGTCCGGCAGTCCGCCGAGCACGAACAGATAGATCGCTGCCAGCGCGAAACCGACAAAAGGCAGGATCAGGCGGAAGAACAGGAAGCGCGTCAGCGGGTTCTGGCCACGAAAGCCCGCCACCTTGAGCTTCTGCAACGTGCCTTCATCGGCCAACGCACGCCGCAGGTCCAGCCTGTCGACGATGTTGCGCATGCCGATCGACTGCTCTTCGCGCAGCCCCTTGCGGCGACGATCGGCTTCATTGGCAAGCCGCGCGCGCTGCTTGGCGCGCAATTCGTCACGCTCCAGCGCCACCGATCTCATGCGCGTCTTGAGCTGATTGCCACCAAGGGCCGGCAGCACCGTGAAGACGGTCGCGAACACCGCAATGCCAACCAGCAACGCTATCAGGAAGGCAGGATCGGTCAGCGATTTTACGACTTGGTCGGTCATTCGTTTTCAGTCTTTTCGTTTCGAGCTTTCCAAGGTCGGCCTAAACTTCAAAGTTCATCATCTTGCGCATCACCAGAATGCCGATGGACATCCAGACGCCGGAACAGCCGAGGATCAGATTGCCGGTGCTGGTGGTGAACAGCGGCATGATGTAGTTCGGGCTCGACAGATAGACGAGAAGGGCGACGACAAAAGGCAGCGCGCCGATGATGACGGCCGACGCCTTGGCTTCCATGGAAAGCGCCTGGACCTTGGCCTTCATCTTCTTGCGATCGCGAAGCACGCGCGACAGGTTGCCAAGCGCCTCGGAGAGATTACCGCCGGCCTGTGACTGGATCTGGATAACGATGCCGAAGAAGCTTGCCTCGCTGCACGGCATGGTTTCAGCCATGCGCAAGGTGGCATCGGGGATGGACATGCCAATCTGCTGTGAATCGACGATCCGGCGGAACTCGGTCTTGACCGGCTCCGGCGATTCACTGGCGATCAGGCGAATGGCGTCGTTGAGCGGCAGGCCGGATTTGACGGCGCGCACGATGATGTCGAGGGCGTTGGGAAATTCGTTGAGGAACGCCTTGACCCGGCGCGCGCGGCGAAACGAGACGAACCAGCGCGGCAGGCCGAGCGCCCCCGCCAGCAGCGCGCCCGGCAGGACCAGAAGCGGCGCGCCGGCGAGATAGGCAAGCACCGTCAGCGCGATGCCGCAAATGACGGAGTAGATATAGAAACGCTCGATCGAGACCTGCATGCCGGCCTGACGAATCTGGGCCTTTAACGGCGGCTTCTTGACGGCGAGTTCGTTGGTTTTCTGCTTTTCGTCGAGCTGTTTCAGCGTGTCCTGGACAGATTTACGCCGCTTGACCGCCTCCGCGACACGGTCGCGCGAAGCCTTGACGACCGAACGATCGGTCTCGGCGGCCTTGATCGTCTCGAGCCGCTTGCCGGCCTGCTTCTCGTTGCTCATCTTGGTGAACAGGAAGGCATAGGCGACCGCACCGGCGCTGAAGCCGGCGAGCACGATGAACGCCAGTACGGTGGTGTCAATTCCGAACATCGACCTCGGTCCCCAGCGCATATCGCCGTTTCAAGGAAACGGCGATATGCGCTATCGCTTTGTTTTGACGCAATTCCCAAGGGAAAGCGCTACGCGCTTTTCCCGGGAAAGCCGCTTCACACTTTTCCTGGAATTGCTTCCAACCTCGATATGCGTCAGTCAGCGCGTTTCTCCATCGATTCCAGCGCATTGGCGAGGCGCTGTTCCTCGCCATAGTAGCGGGCGCGATCCCAGAAATGCGGACGGCCGATGCCGGTCGACACGTGCTCGCCAAGCAGCCTTCCATTCGAGTCCTCGCCCTTGATGTTGTAGAGCACGATATCCTGCGTGATGATGACGTCGCCTTCCATGCCGATCACCTCGGTGATGTGGGTGATGCGGCGCGAGCCGTCGCGAAGGCGTGCTGCCTGGATGATGACATCGATGGAGCCGACGACGATTTCACGCACGGTCTTCTGCGGCAGCGAATAGCCGCCCATGGCGATCATCGATTCGATACGGTTCAGGCATTCGCGCGGGCTGTTGGAGTGGATCGTTCCCATCGACCCATCATGGCCGGTGTTCATCGCCTGCAGCAGGTCGAAAACCTCCGGTCCGCGCACTTCGCCGACGATGATGCGTTCGGGCCGCATGCGCAGGCAGTTCTTGACCAGGTCGCGCATTGTCACCTCGCCTTCGCCCTCGAGATTGGGCGGGCGGGTTTCGAGACGCACCACGTGCGGCTGCTGCAGTTGCAGTTCGGCCGAGTCTTCGCAGGTGATGACGCGTTCTTCGCGGTCGATATAGTTGGTCAGGCAGTTGAGCAGCGTCGTCTTGCCGGAGCCGGTACCGCCGGAGATGACGATGTTGCAGCGGACGCGGCCGATGATCTTGAGGATCTCGGCGCCCTGCGGCGAGATGGCGCCGAACTTGACCAGCTGATCGAGCGTCAGCTTGTCCTTCTTGAACTTGCGGATGGTGAGCGCGGTGCCGTCGATGGAGAGCGGCGGGGCGATGACGTTGACGCGGGAGCCGTCGGGTAGGCGGGCGTCGCAGATCGGACTCGATTCGTCGACGCGGCGGCCAACCTGGCTGACGATGCGCTGGCAGATGTTGAGCAGCTGCTGATTGTCGCGGAAGCGGATGCCGGTCTGTTCGACCTTGCCATTGACTTCGATGTAGACGTTCTTGGAGCCGTTGACCATGATGTCGGCGATATCGTCGCGGGCGAGCAGCGGCTCCAGCGGGCCGTAGCCCAGCACATCGTTGCAGATGTCCTCGAGCAACTCTTCCTGCTCGGCGATCGACATTGCGAAATTTTTGATGGCGATGATGTCGTTGACGATGTCGCGGATTTCCTCGCGCGCGCTCTCGGGATCGAGCTTGGCGAGTTGCGACAGGTCAATGGTGTCGATGAGCGCGGAGAAGACCTGGCTCTTGGTGTCGTAGTAGGTTTCACTTTTTTCGCGCTGGATCTTTTTTGGCGGCTCCGGCGCCATCGATGGCGCCTCAACGGCACGGCGAGTTGGCGGGGTTCCCGGCGCTCCAGGCGGCGCTGCCGCGGGCCGGGCAAGTACCGCCATGTCCGCAGGCGTTGCAGTGGCCGGCGCCGCTGGCGCCGGTGCTGGCTGACGGAACTCCGGGGTGAACCGGCCGCCGTCGTCGGAGCCTCTTTTACCAAACATGATCGACTACCAATTCCGTCCAGAACATGATGCCGAAGCGGTTTTCGGACGACATCATGCTCTACTTCTTGATTTGGAGGGGAGCGTCATTTCTTGTTACGCGAGAGCTTGCCGAGCAGGCCGCCAAGGCCTGCCTTCTTCCTGGCCTTGATTTCGCTGCGACCGGTCAGGACATGCGCGATTTCGTTGATCATGCCGACGACCGGGCTCCTGGCATCCATCTCGCCCAGCATGCGGCCGTTGTTGGCGGCATTTCCAAACAACAACGGGTCGAAGGCGATGACCGACATCGGCGTGAGGCTGAGCGGTTCGGCGAAGTCGGAAGCGGATATCTCGGGTCGCTTCGGTACGCCGGCCTGGTTGATGATCAGTTTCGGCGGCGGATCGTTCGGGCGAAGCCGCGTCAGCATATCGACCAGATTCTTGGTGTTGCGCAGATTGGCCAGTTCCGGCGTCGCCGTGATGACGATCTCGTCAGCCTTGATCAGTGTGTTCTTGGTCCAGCCAGTCCAGACATGAGGAACGTCGAGCACCAGCAGCGGCACACTGCGCTGCGCGGTGTCGATGAGTTGCGTGAAGGCATCGGGATCGAAATCATAGACACGTTCGAGGGTGGAGGGCGCGGCGAGCAGCGACAGATGTTCGGCGCACTGGGCAAGCAGCCGGTCGAGATAGACCTCGTCAACTCGTTCGGGCGAAAACACGGCTTCGGCGATGCCTTGCGCAGGGTCCTGGTCGAAATTTATGTTGGCCGTCCCGAAAGCCAGGTCGAGATCGGCGACGACCACTTCCGACTTGAACAGCGATGACATCGCCCACGCTACATTGTGGGCGATGGTCGAGGAGCCGACGCCGCCCTTGGCGCCGATGAAGGCGATCGAGCGGCCGATCGGCTCGGCTTCCGGATCGACGAAGATCGATGAAACCACGGAGACGATATCGGCCATCGACACCGGCGCGATGACATATTCGGAAATACCGAAGCGAATGAGTTCGCGGTAGAGACCGACATCGTTGTAGTGGCCGATCACCACGACTTTGGAGGAGGGATCGCAATATTCTGAAAGCTGGGCAAGCTGCTCCAGCAATTGCTTCGGTTCGCTGCGCGATTCCAGCAGGATGAGGTTCGGCGTCGGCGCCGATTGATAGAATTCGATCGCCGTGGCGATGCCGCCCATATGCACTTTCAGATGCGCCTTAGCCATGCGGCGATCCTCGCCTGCCCGCTCCACCGGATGCGCGACACCTTCCGTCTCGCAAAATGCCTGAATAGAAATACGCGGCACCGGCCGCAGCGCCTGCATCGCTGCAACGTCCGATTGCGAGCTGTCGCCGCCGTCTCCGGGCGTGTCGTAGGCAAGATTGCTCATCGTCATGCTCTTTTCCGTGACTTCTCTTTCCGGTCTCTACGCGGGACCGGCGCTCCTAATACGTCACTTCCGAACTGCCGAGGAACTCGTCCGAAATACCTCTGCCGCGATAGACGTCGATCACCGCGCCGCGGTTCTCGGCGTCGATATCGGACGACTTTCTTGGCCCGAGCAGATCGGCCGGATTGGCGAGTTGCGCAGCGAGGTTGTTTTGAGAGGAGCAGCCGTAATCGGCGTAGTGCTTGTTTTCGGAGGTTGCGAGGATGTCTTCGGGCCAGCGCCCGCATTTGTCGGTCTGGGCTCTCACCGAAATATAGGAAACGCGGATAGGCGCCGAGGCTTCCGGGGAAACCGACTGGTAGGAGGTCACCACGATCCGGTTTCGCTTGATGCCGCCGGCAACCGCCAGCCTGGCGAAATCGCGCGCCGCGGCAGTCGCCGCCACCTGATTGGCCGAGCCGATCGGGATTGCGATCGTCAGCGCCGGGGCAGCGCTCCTGTCGTAGCCGTCAAGGAAGCCCAGAAGCGTGTCGCGCTGCGAGCCGGTCATGCCGCGATCGCCGGCGCCGACCGGGAGGTCCAGCTTCTGGTTCTTCTCGGCAATCACGATCGGATGCGTGGTGCGATAATCATCGGGAATCGCCCCAACCGTGATGCTGTCGCGCTTGGCGCAACCGGCGAGCGAGGCGGCGATCGCGATCGCCAGGATCGGCATTGCCGATCGGCTGATCCGGGCACGGCCGGACCGCACTGTCGCGGCGACCGCCACTGCCTTCGATGCTGACTGAGACATGTCCGCTCCCCGCTTACTTGTAGATGAAGCCGACAACGCCGTGGTAGCGGCCGTTGGGCTTGTCTGTCTGCATGGTGCCGTAGACGCGGTTGACGCGGCCAAGGAACATGGCCGGGCCATCGCCGGCGGCGTTGAAATTGTCATCCGGCTTGGCCAGGTCGTTGCGCGCCACCGGCCGCGCCAGATAAGGCGTGATGATGATGACCAACTCGCTTTCGTTGCGGACGAAATCGCGGCTGCGGAACAGCGTGCCGAGCACCGGGATCTTGGTCAGTCCGGGCAAGCCGTTTACCGCCTGCCTGACGTCGTCGCGGACGAGGCCGGCTATCATCATCGATCCACCCGAAGGCAGTTCCACGGTCGTGTCGGCCAAACGTTTGCGCAGCGATATGACGTTGGTGTCTCCGAAAGAGACCGCGCCTTCGGTGGTCGGTTCGGAAACCGACGTCCTGACCTTCAGGCTGATGCGACCGGGCGACAGCACCACAGGCTGAAATTCCAGGCCGATGCCGTATTCGATTTTCTGAGCCGTCCAAACCCTGTCGGCATTCTGATTGGCATCCGACTTGGCATTTGTAACGGCGCTGACCATATTGTACTCGCCGCCGACCTTGAAGGTCGCCTTCTCACCGGAGACGGCCGTCAAAGTAGGCTCGGCCAGCGTTTTCATGACGCCGGACTGCTCCATCGCAGTGATGTAGCCCTGCAGAGCAGAGGTGGCGAAATTGACCCCCGAACTCGACAACGGCTTGCCTAGGCCGGGGAAGGTGTCACTGGTCGCATTGAAGCTGATGCCGTTGGAGCTGCCTTTGCCAACCATGTTGACGCCGAGCTGCTTCATCACCGAGCGGCTGACTTCGGCCACGGTCACCTTCAGCGTCACCTGGTCGTCGCCGATGATCTGCAGCAGGTTGACGATCTTCGAGACCCGGCGTTCGGCATCCGGATTGTTGATGTCGACGCCGCCATTGGCATTGCCGCCTGCCGCGGTCTGCGAATACTGACCGGTCGTCGCTTCACCGCCGGACACGAAGATGGTTGCCAGATCGACGGCGCGCTTGGCATCGAGCGGCGTGTCCACCGTCCCGGTCAGGACGACGTTGTCGTTCAGCAACTCGACCTTGATCTCGGCATTCGGAAGGAAGCGCTTGAGATAATCTTCCAATCCGGCGACGTCGCGTTCGACGGCCAGATCCAGGCTGGCGATCTGCTCGCCATTGGGACCGAAGACGAAGATGTTGGTTTCGCCCACCGACTTGCCGAACAGATAGATCCGCCTTGCGGTGCGGGTCACCGCATCGGCGACCGCGGGGTTGGCGACCAGGATGTCGTAGGCGTCGCTCGGCAGATCGATGACCACCGATTTGTTGAGGCCAAGCTTGACACGTTGCGTGGCCGACGAGGCCGTGACCCCGACGCTCTTTCCGGCGGCCTTGGCGTCGACAAGGCCACTTGCATGGGCTCCGAGAAAAAGCAGGCCGATGGCCGCAGCCGTGGTGACCGGCAGTCTAGCGACTAACCTCATTTCCTTGCCCCTACTTCGGAAACTTCGCCCGATTTGATCAACCGCACCGTTCCGCGCCGCCCATTGCCGGAAACGAGGTAGTCGGCTTCATCGGTACCCTTTTCCTTGTTGTCGGTGATCGAGCGCAGCGCCAGCGTCAGGCGATCGGCCATCTGCTGGGCGACGGTGATGATCTCGGCCTGCTGCGGCGTCAGCTCCAGCGTCGCCGTCTGTCCGACCCTGGTCTTCTTGCCTTCCTCGTCCTCCTGGATGGTCTGATCGATCGCCAGGACGCGGATGTTCTTGAGGATGGTCTCGGTGGTGAATCCGCTACCGGCGTTGCCGGTGTCGGATCTGCGGGTCATGATGACGTCGACAAAATCGTTAGGCAGGATAAAGCCGCCTGCCGACGTGTCGGCCGAGATCGCGGTGGCGACGGCACGCATGCCGGTGGGCAGGATCGAAGACATGAAGCTCTGCCCCTCGCCGATCAGCTTGGAGCGCCGCAGCGGCTCACCGGTGTACATCGCCATGCGGGCGACGGAGCCCTTCAGCTTCTCCCGCGCTTCGGGTTCGGCGGCACGGGTGATGAAATTCGCATTGATGCCATCGGACGGCCAGGACTCCCAGCTGAGATTGTTCTCAAGCGGGCTTCCCATCGGCACGTCGCCGGAAAGCACGAGCACATCCTGCAAGGCGATGGCCGGTGCCTGCGGGGCATCGACGACGACCTGCTGGGGCGGGACCGCCACCATATTCTTGGCAACATAACCTGCACCACCCGCCGCAGCCACCGCCACGCCCAGAATGATCAGTCGGGATGCTGGCATCTGTCCGAACCCTCGCCTTTAGGCAACCACCTAGCCAGGCCGGACTTTGCAGCGGCAATCGTCAAAACAAGGTTAATACAATGCTTACGATCGTGATTAATTCAAGGTTTACATAATTACACGACCATGCTCCGACAAATGAAAAAGGCGGCCAAGCCGCCTCTTTTCAGGATCGATGCCGGAAGGGCAGAGGAGGTTCGCTACATCAGGTCGCCAACCTTGCCAATGCCCATTCCATCAAGGGCGAATCCGGATAGGTCAGCAGCCCGCCAATGCCGAGTGCGATGCCATAGGGAACGCCATTCATCTCGTCGGCGAAATGGCGCAGGACCGGATTGTGACTGGTGTAGGTCGCCAGCGGCGATTTCCGATAGAGGAGAATGGCGAGCGTCAGCAGGCCACCGATGAACGTCGAAGCCACGAGGTAATTGACAAGGTGAATGTTGAGTCCCATCCAGATGGACGTGGCTGCCAAAAGCTTGGCATCGCCGCCGCCCATGCCGCCGAGCGCAAACAGACCGAAAGTCACGGCCAGCACCAGGCCGCCGGCGGCGAAATGCCAGCCATAAGTTGCCCAGTCCATACCCGTCAGTGGCGCAACCACGGCAAAGACGGCCACAAGCAGCACCGGCACCCGATTGGAGATTGTCATCGACAGCGCGTCGGAGATCGCCGCAAAAAGCATGCAAAACGGAAAGACAACGAAGATCAGTGCGTTGAGCATCGGTCTCTCATGGAAAGGCAACGATGGCTGCAGGTTAGGCGGCTTGGGTTAAGGATTGGTGAGTTCTGCTCATCCGGGTCAAATCCGGGAAATGTCAGCGCGCTAAGCGGCGCAGCAAGACCAAAGCCAAACGATCTTCAAAAGACAAAAGGGCCGCCAGCGAGGCGGCCCTTCCAGTCTACCGGTCGAAACAGGATGCTAGATCATTACTTACAAGCAGCGTTCGTCGGATCGTTCACGCAATCCGCGATGGTCGTGAACTTGGCGTTCAGGGCATTGCCGAGCTGACCAGCGCCAACCATGATGGCAAGCGCGATGAGAGCGGCGATCAGACCGTATTCGATAGCGGTCGCGCCGGATTCGTCCTTCGCGAAACGTGCGATGAGATTAGACATTCGAGAGCTCCTACTCCACGTGTTACAGCACTTCCGTCAACTTCTGTGGTGGTTGATCGGATGCTGCCAATCTACGGAGAAGCTCTTTCAATCGGCTTAATAAACAGCCTTACCGATTCCTTTCCCGCTTCGAACAGCTTGCGTGGTTAACCGTAAACTAAACGCTGGACAGTAGCTCGCCTGCCCGTGAAGAGCTGTAATTTCACGGCTATCGGCAGGATGCATTGTTATATTAGCTGGCAGCAGGATTGGTGCGAATACCCCGGCGCAGGTCAAGGGTTTAACCGTTGGTTCACCAATCTCCTTCATGTTTCTTTGAACAAGTTTTGCCGCTGTGGAGCGCCTTGATGACTGCCATGAAATCGTCATTCCTGCTTGTCGCGCTTCTCGCCGTCCCGGCTTTTGTGCTGCCGGCCAAGGCCGGAGCCGGCATCGAAGTGACGATGAATCAGGCCAAGATCGTCAAACTGACACGCCCCGCCGACACCATAGTCGTCGGCAATCCGGCGATTGCCGACGCCTCCGTCCAGGATGCATCGACGATCGTACTGACCGGCAAGGGGTTCGGCGTCACCAATCTGGTTGTCCTCGACCACGATGGCAGCCCGATCGTCGACGAGCAGGTGACCGTGGTGCGCCAGGACGCGTCGTCCGTGCGTATCTACAGGCGCGCCTCGGTACAGACCATGTCCTGCACGCCCTATTGCGAAAGCTCGTACAAGAGCGACTCGGAAAAGTCGTCCGAAGCCGAGATGAGCGCTGGGCAGTAAGCGCCTCAGTTGGCTCGATTGTCTCGAGAAAGCCGCGTCGGTTAGCGGCCGGTTAATGTCGCCTGGTCGAATTTAACGGTCATTCAAACCGGAGCTAAATGGGTTCTTGATAGTGGTGCTGACGGTACCGCATCAGGATCGGCAGGAACGGGATATGGGCGACGTTTTGGACGAGGATTCAGAACGCGAGATCTGCAAGGCCAAGGCAGGGCGCGTGACGTTTGCCCGTCGTTTCCTGCGTGATCGGCGCGGCAGCACGGCGATAGAATTCGCGATGCTTGCGTTACCGTTTGCGGCTCTCGTCTTCGCCATCCTCGAGAGCTGCGTTTCATTTGCCGGACAGGAGGTGATGGCCAACATCACCGATGATATCGCCCGTCAGTTGCGTACTGGCCAGTTGAGGCAAGCCGATGTGACGGAAGAGAAGCTGAAGGGCTTGGTCTGCGCCAGACTCGAGATCATTGTCGCGAAGGGTTGCCCCGGTTTGCTGGTGGATCTGCGCCCGTTCAAGACCTTTGCCGGGGCAGCCAGTGCGGGTTTCACGATTTCCGGCTCGACCATCACGCTGACGGGCAAGGATCCGGATACAGGCAAGGACCCGGCTTTCGGGACCCCTACAATAGGTCCGGCAGAATCAAAGAACATGCTGCGGGTCTTTTACCCCTGGCCGGTCATGACCGATTTCATGGCTCAATACATGTCGAATATGGATGGCGGCAAGACTCTGCATTACGCGACGACAACGTGGCAAAACGAGCCATTCGACAACTGAGTTTGCACGTGTAAGCAAAAGGAAAAGTGCATGTTTCGTGCGGGGGCACATCCGGGGATGTCGGTTGTCTGGAAGAGAGCGGCGCGGTTTTTTTCCGATCGGCGCGGCATAGCGGCCGTCGAGTTTGCCCTCATCGTGCCTGTCTTGCTGATCATGTATTTCATTACCATGGAGGCCTCGCAAGCCATCGAGGCCAGCAAGAAGGTCAGCCGCATCAGCTCCATGGTTGCCGACCTCGTCACGCAGCAAACGTCGGTGGTCAACGCAGATCTCACCGACATCATGAAGATCGGCAACTCCAGCCTTCAGCCTTACAACCGCTCGGTCGCCAATATCTCCATTACGGCAATCGACATCAGAACCGACCCGAACAATCCGATACCGCAAGCAAAGGTGGCGTGGTCCTGGAGCGTGCTGGATGGGAAGACTGGCCGCGACTCCAACCCGACAACTTCCACCACCGTTCCGGCGACGCTCAATGTTGCGGGGACTTTCCTCATTCGTGTCAAAACCACTCTAGCATACCAACCGATCATCTCCTGGTCGGAAGGCTCCGAAAAGCCGCTCGGATTTATCTCGGCCTTCAACAAAGGCAAGATAACGATGAGCGAAACCTACTATCTCAGGCCGCGCCGGGCCACGTCGATCCCCTGCAGCGATTGCTGAAGCAGTTCTACCCATTCAACCCGGGTTCATTGCGCGCTGCTGTCGGTGCTGGCTGACACCAGGCGCACGATGGAAGCGGCCATCGCATAGTCACTCGCAGCGGCGAGCGTGAACCCTCCCGAATGTCTCGATTCCACGAAATCGTAGACTTCCGGCGACTGCGATCTGAGATTGGTGAGGAAGACGGTCAGTCGGCGTTTGGCTTCGGGGTCGAGATCGCTGCGTACGGCGTGAGGGCCGTACCTGAGCACGCCGGAAGTCCAGATGATCTGGAGCGCGGCTTCTGGAATCCCCGCCGCCTCCAGCCGCGCCGCCGTGCCGTCCGGATCAGCCGGCTGATCGCCAGCAATCGCCGTCCGGTTTTCCGCCGTGGCCCGCTCCCAGCCGAATACGGCATCGGCCTGGCCATCGGCCAGCATCGCTTCTGCGGCGGCAGCCGAGCCGGCATGAACGAGGAATGGCGCATCCTGGCTGATCTTGATGCCGTCGGCCGCCAGCCCGGCGAGCGGTAGAAGCGAACCGCCGACATTGCCGGACGGCGCCATGGCGATGCGGTGCGTTTCCAGGGCCGCGAGATCGGAAAGCCTGCCGTCGCGCGTCAAAAGCACGGAGCGGATGCCCGTGGCACCGTCGGCATCGACCGGCGCCACAAGAGGTTCGACGCAGCCGCAGCGCTCCGAGGCGGTGGCGTAGGCGGTCGCCGAATAGACCGCGTATTGAATCCGGCCATTGGCCTGCGCCTCTATCAGCGCCGCATAGTCATGCGCGACGACGAATTCCACCTTCATGCCGAGCGCCCTGCCGTAGGCGTCAGTCAGCATGGCCAGACCCGGAACCGTGTTGCCGGCGCCCGGCTCGGCAACGATGCCGATCCGAAACGCGCCGATCTGGTCGCGCCAGTCGGCGTGCGCGGCGAGCTGCGAGGCCAGCAGTGCTACGGTGGTCGCCAGTGCACTCCAACCGAGGTCAGCCCGTCTCATCGATCCATGCCCCGCACACCGTTCCTTGAAGCGCATTGCATGTCTCAAGGATGCGTACACCACGCCTGCCCGACTTCGCGACCATCGCGTCAGGCCGTTGCCGCCTGGTTTACGATTTGCCAATGCCGCGACGGGACCTTATGTCTGGTCAACCAGACTGGCAATGACGGCACCTATGTCACGCGCTTTCCTCTTCGTTCTCGATTCTTTCGGCATTGGCGGCGCCGCCGATGCCGAACGCTATGGCGACGCCGGCTCGAACACGTTCGGACATATCGCGCTGGCCTGCGCGGAAGCCCGCGCCGATCGCGAGGGCCTGCGCGAGGGACCGCTGAAGGTGCCCACCATGGTTTCGCTCGGTCTCGGCCGCGCAGCAGAAACCGCAACCGGCTTCCAATTCGACAGCAAAGCCGCCGTTTCAGCCTCCGCTTTCCACGGCGCCGCGCAGGAGATTTCGAGCGGCAAGGATACGCCGTCGGGTCACTGGGAAATCGCCGGGCTGCCCGTGCGGTTCGACTGGGGCTATTTCCCCGATAAGGTGCCCGCCTTCCCTGCCGAACTGACCGAAGCGATGATCCGCGAGGGTAAGGTGCCGGGCATTCTCGGCAACTGCCATGCGCCCGGCACGGAGATCATCGAGCGCTTCGGCGAGGAGCATATCCGCACCGGCCAGCCGATCTGCTACACCTCGGTCGATTCCGTCCTGCAGATAGCAGCGCACGAAGTTCATTTCGGCCTTGAGCGGCTCTACGAGTTCTGCAAGACGGTACGCCGGCTGGTCGATCCGCTGAAGATCGGACGGGTGATCGCACGGCCTTTCCTGGGCGAAACATCAGCCACCTTCGAGCGCACCTACAACCGCCATGACTACGCCGTGCCGCCGCCTGAGCCGACGCTGCTCGACCGCTTGACCGGGCGCGGCAGCCGGGTGATCGCGGTCGGCAAGATCGGCGACATCTTCGCCCACCGCGGTATCTCGGAAGTACGCAAGGCGCCCGGCAACATGGCAATGTTCGACAAGGCGCTGGGCGCGATGGACGATGCCGGCGACGGCGACCTGGTGTTCGCCAATTTCGTCGACTTCGACACCGAGTTCGGCCATCGCCGCGACGTCGCCGGCTATGCTGCGGCGCTCGAAGCCTTCGACCGCCGGCTGCCCGAGGCACTGGCAAAGCTGAAGCCGGGCGATCTGCTCATCCTCACCGCCGACCATGGCAACGATCCGACATGGCGTGGCACCGACCACACGCGCGAACGCGTCCCGGTCATCGGCACCGCACCGGGTCTCACGGGCGGCGACATCGGGCTCAGGACCACCTTCGCCGATATCGGCGAGACGGTCGCCGAACACCTCAAGCTGGCGCGCGGCCGCCACGGCGCTTCCTTCCATGCGGCGATAGGCGGCCATGCCTGAACTGCCCGAGGTCGAAACCGTCCGGCGCGGCCTGCAGCCGGTTCTGGAATGCGCGCGGATCGTGCGCGTCGAGGCGCGCCGGCCCGATCTCAGATTTCCGTTTCCGGCGAGATTTGCGCAGCGGCTGACCGGCAAGACCGTCATCGCGCTTGGCCGCCGCGCCAAATATCTCACCATACACCTGGACGATGGCCCGGTGCTGATCTGCCATCTCGGCATGTCGGGCTCGTTCCGCATCGAGGCCGCTGATGACAAAGAGACGCCCGGCACGTTCCATCAAGAGCGCTCGAAGAATGCCAAGCACGACCATGTGGTGTTCCATGTCGTGTCGCCTGTCGGCGTCCAGTCTCGCGTGGTCTTCAACGACCCGCGTCGCTTCGGCTTCATGCTGTTTGCGGAAGGCCTGGCCGACGCGCATCCGATGCTGGCGGGACTGGGCGTCGAGCCGACCGGCAATGCGCTGGAAGGCGCCCTGCTCGCCTCTCTGCTGAAGGGCCGCAGATCGCCGTTGAAGGCGGCGCTGCTCGACCAGAAGCTGATTGCCGGGCTCGGCAATATCTATGTGTCGGAAGCGCTGTGGCGCGCCGGCCTTTCGCCATTGCGCGAGGCAGGCACCATCGCCGGGACCAGCAAGAAGGCCAAGGAACAGAGCGAACGACTGGCCGAGGCAATCCGTTCGGTGATCGCCGATGCGATCGCCGCCGGCGGGTCTTCGCTGCGCGACTATGTGCACACAGACGGGTCGCTGGGCTATTTCCAGCATTCCTTCGCGGTCTACGATCGCGAAGGCGAGCCCTGTCCGACGCCCGGCTGTCCCGGCCACATCGAGCGCATCGTGCAAAGCGGCCGCTCGACCTTTTATTGCCGGACCTGCCAGCGGTAAGCTAGACGGTCCTTCAGTGCCGCAACCAGGAGGCCAGCCCATGAGCTATGAAACCATCATCGTCGAGACGCGCGGCAAGGTCGGCCTGATCACGTTGAACCGGCCTAAGGCGCTCAACGCGCTGAACGCGCAGGTGCTGGCGGATTTGCTGACGGCGGCAAAGGGGTTCGACGCCGATCCCGGCATCGGCGCCATGGTCATCACCGGTTCCGAGAAGGCTTTTGCGGCGGGCGCCGACATCAAGGAAATGCAGGCCGTCACCTACGCGGAGGCCTATGTGCAGGATTTCTTCGTCGGCTGGGAAGAGTTTACCCGTGCGCGCAAGCCGATGATCGCCGCTGTCGCGGGCTATGCGCTGGGCGGCGGCTGCGAACTGGCGATGATGTGCGATTTCATCATTGCCGCCGACACGGCCAAGTTCGGCCAACCCGAAATCACGCTTGGCGTCATTCCCGGCATGGGCGGCTCGCAACGGCTGACCCGCTTTGTCGGCAAGTCGAAGGCCATGGACATGTGCCTGACCGGTCGGATGATGGATGCCGCCGAAGCCGAGCGCAGCGGCCTGGCCTCGCGCGTCGTGCCGGCCGGCGAGTTGATCGAGGAGGCGATGAAGGCCGCGGCCAGGATATCAGAGTTTTCACTGCCATCGGTGATGATGGCCAAGGAGGCAGTCAACCGCGCCTACGAGACGACGCTGGCGGAGGGACTGCGCTTCGAACGCCGGCTGTTCCACTCGCTGTTTGCGCTCGACGACCAGAAGGAAGGGATGGCAGCCTTTGCCGAGAAGCGGAAGCCGAATTTCACCAATCGCTAGAGTGGCGGCGGCGAGGACCAAAAAGAAGCCAAAGCGGCGTTGACGCGCCGGAAAAGCTGAACTATAAGCCGCTCCAACCGAGGCGGCCGTTGGCTGCCCGTTTGTTTTTTGCGCCCTGCGGCATCCCGCATGCGCCCACCAGATCAGAAGAGAGGCATCATGGCCAATACCTCCTCGGCCAAAAAGGCAACGCGCAAGATCGCCCGCCGCGCAGCGATCAACAAGAACCGCCGCTCGCGCGTGCGTACATATGTCCGCCAGGTCGAAGAGGCACTGGCTGCCGGCGACAAGGCAGCCGCGCTGGAAGCCTTCAAGACCGCAGAGCCGGAATTGATGCGCGCCGCGACCAAGGGCGTGATCCATAAGAATACGGCATCGCGCAAGGTGTCGCGTCTGGCTCACCGCCTCAAGGTGCTGTCGGCCTGATTGACCGTTCCTGAACTGTCGTTCTTTCAAACCCGGCCAATCGCGCCGGGTTTTTTCGTTTGCCGGCAAGCACTTAAAAAGAACGGCCGCAAAGCACGCCCGAGCCGCATTCCAGAGTCTGGAATGCTTTGCCGGCACATACACTCCCACTGATATTCCAATCCGCCGAAACGGCCCACGCCAATAAATTTGGCTGTCACAAATTGCTGATATTTTTCAACGACTTGCTGGAAGTGATCCACAGCTTGTTCACATCGCCTGTGGGCGATAGGCAGCAAGTTGGTGTCAAGCGAATTATTTCAGAAAATTTCAAACCGCACAGCCATTTTCATATTCGCGGCAAAAGGGTTTGAATCCCAATGGCTTTGTCAAAATATGCGCTTCCAGCACGGAGCCCGAACCGTTGTTCACTAACCAGATTCCTTAAAAATCCGTTAGAGGTGGCCTTGCCCTATCCACAGCGATTTCGGTAATGTCGATCTATCGAAAGGGACGGGCCATTAGCCCTTAACCCAGCCTGAATCGGCCAGCTAACAGTGGCAGAATTCATGACGTGGATCAATTCCGCGAACGGGTATGGCTTGCCTTTTCGATACGATAGGGGACTGGCGTAATTGTACATGGCAGCTTGATGGCGCACCGGCGTTTTCGCCGGGTAGCACCGCTTTGCCCGAACATGTCAGACGGACTGGCCTTAAGCAGCCGGGACCGATCCCATTCTGACGAGGCAACGTCATCCGCCGGCGGCGGCGGTGGTGTTGTAGCGAAGATACGGTCGCCGGAAACATGGGTGCAGGAGGCGCACTCCCGGCGGAAAAAAGGTACAAAGGAAAAGGGACGCACAATCATGCAGAGCGGCATCGAGCGGGAGCTTACGGGCGACCTGCCATTTCCCGGAACATTGGTCGGAGCGCACGATATGGCGGCTTCCAACGACGCGGAACAGAAGTTCGACCGGGTCAAGGCCCAATTGAAGGCGCGCCTGGGAACCGAGGTCTATTCGAGCTGGTTCGGCCGTATGAAGGTGGCTGAGGCTTCCCGGGGCATTGTACGCATCTCGGTGCCCACGGCCTTCCTGCGCTCGTGGATCAATGGCCATTATCTCGATCTCATCGCCGATCTGTGGAAGCACGAGGATCCCGAAATCCTCAAGATTGAGATGGTCGTGCGCACCGCGACCCGTCCGGCCCGCAATGGCGTCGAACCCGAGGTCGTGCCGGCGCGCAAGATGACCAAGCATACGCAGACCGCATTGGCGGCCGGCACGGTCGGCCCCGGCAGGATGGAGCGGGCGCCCGCCCCTCGTCCCGGCACGCCGATCGAGAGCGAATTCCGGCACAATGTGCTGGGGTCGCCGCTCGACCCGCGCTACACGTTCGGCTCCTTCATCGAAGGCCCGTCGAACCGGGTGGCTTTCGCCGCAGCCAAAGCCGTGGCGGAATCGCAGTCGAGCGCGGTGCGCTTCAACCCGCTGTTCCTTCATGCAACCGTCGGGCTCGGCAAGACGCACCTTTTGCAGGCGATTGCGGCCGAATCCCTGAAACAGAACCCGAAATCGCGCGTCGTCTATCTGACGGCCGAATATTTCATGTGGCGCTTCGCCACCGCGATCCGCGACAACAATGCGCTGACGCTGAAGGAACAGCTGCGCGACATCGACCTCTTGATCATCGACGACATGCAGTTCCTGCAGGGCAAGTCGATCCAGCACGAATTCTGCCATCTCATCAACATGCTGCTCGACAGCGCCAAGCAAGTGGTGGTTGCCGCCGACAGGCCGCCGTCGGAACTGGAATCGCTGGAACCGCGGGTGCGCTCGCGCCTCAATGGCGGTGTCGCGCTGGAAATGTCGGCGCCGGACTTCGCCATGCGCATCGGCATGCTCAAACTTCGGCTTGCCACCGCCAAGGTTGACGATGCATCGCTCAATATTTCGGAGGAGATCCTCAACCATGTCGCCCGCACGGTGACCGGCAGCGGTCGTGAGCTGGAGGGCGCGTTCAACCAACTGCTGTTTCGTCAGTCGTTCGAGCCGGCGATCACCATCGACCGCATCGACGAGATCCTGGGGCACATCTATCGCTCTGGCGAGCCGAAGCGGGTGCGCATCGAGGACATCCAGCGCATCGTGGCGCGCCACTACAATGTGTCGAAGACCGAGTTGCTGTCCAACCGGCGCACGCGCACCATCGTGAAGCCCAGGCAGGTCGCCATGTACCTGTCGAAGGTATTGACGCCGCGCTCGCTGCCGGAGATCGGCCGGCGGTTCGGCGGGCGCGACCACACCACGGTGCTGCATGCGGTGCGCAAGATCGAGGACCTTTCCGGCGTCGACAACACGCTGGCGCAGGAACTGGAACTGTTGCGCAGGCTGATCAACGACCAAGCCTGATCGGCGCGGCAAACGGAGCGCGCCGGGTTAGAGTATTCGGTCGTCGCGCTTTAAATTTTCTTGTTTTGATGCATGTCGTTGTCCCAAAACCGCTGCGCAGTTTTCGGCGACATGCATCGGTTGCCGGCCAACGTCCGCTTTATCCCCAGAAAGCCCGCTTAACCGGCGCGAACCGGTGGCCCGGACTTGCGTTTGCTGGCTTTTTCCTGTCAGTTTGCATAGATTCTGAGCCTGTTCAGACCTTTCGCGGGGCGCCGCCCACTGGTGACCCGTCCATTCATTCAAGCGAGCCTGTTTCGTCATGCGTGTTATCCTGGAACGGTCCAATCTCCTGAAGTCGCTCAACCACGTTCATCGCGTGGTCGAGCGGCGCAATACCATACCGATCCTGTCGAACGTGCTGCTCAGCGCCGAGGGCGCCAGCCTTGAAATGAAAGCCACCGACCTCGACCTCGAAGTGACCGAAGCGACGCCGGCAAAGGTCGAGCGCGGCGGGGCGACGACGGTTCCGGCGCACCTCCTCTACGACATCGTGCGCAAGCTGGCCGACGGCGCCGAAGTGATGCTGAAGACCGATGAGGACGGCAACGCCATGACGGTGACGTCGGGCCGCTCGAGCTTTCGCCTGCAGTGCCTGCCGCAGTCCGATTTCCCGGAGCTTTCGGCGGGGTCCTTCTCACACATCTTCCGGCTCGATTCCGTCGCCCTGAGAGGCCTGATCGAAAAGACCCAGTTCGCCATCTCCACCGAAGAGACGCGCTACTATCTCAACGGCATCTACCTGCACACGCATGAAACTGGCGGCAAGCTGAAGCTGCGTTCGGTGGCGACCGACGGTCACCGCCTGGCGCGCGCCGAGATCGACGCTCCGGCCGGGTCCGAAGGCATGCCGGGCATCATCATTCCGCGCAAGACGGTCAGCGAATTGCAGAAGCTGGTCGACGATCCCGATGTCGCGGTGACCACCGAATTGTCCGACACCAAGATCCGCTTCACCATCGGCAGCGTGGTTCTGACCTCGAAGCTGATCGACGGCACTTTCCCGGACTACCAGCGCGTCATTCCGACCGGCAACGACAAGAAGCTGATCATCGACCGCCAGAGCTTCGCCGCCGCCGTCGATCGCGTCTCGACCATTTCCTCCGAGCGCGGCCGCGCGGTGAAGCTTTCGATCACCGAAGGCCAGGTGACGCTTGCCGTCAACAATCCGGATTCGGGCAGCGCCACCGAGGAACTGGCGGCCGACTATTCGTCCGACCCGATCGAGATTGGCTTCAACGCCAAATATCTGCTCGACGTCGCTGCTCAACTCACCGGCACGGAAGCCAAGTTCATGCTGGCCGATGCCGGCTCGCCGACGCTGATCCACGACATGGCCGATGAGACCGCGCTCTACGTGCTGATGCCGATGCGGGTGTAGCCGCACTGCGGCACACTGCAGCATAGTGATTGCGGCGACTTCTATAGGCGGATAGCGGTTGCCGGAACAAAATCACATAAGTAAGCTCACACTTACGAATTTCCGCAATTATGCGGCGTTGTCGATCGGCTTTTCACCCGGCGCGGTGGTGTTTTCCGGCGACAATGGCGCCGGCAAGACCAATCTCCTGGAAGCCATCTCGCTGCTGACGCCTGGCCGCGGCCTGCGCCGGGCGCCCTATGTCGACGTGGCCCGCGAAGGCGGCGATGGCGGCTTTGCGCTGCACGCAAGGCTCGACGGGCCGGAGGGGCAGGTCGAGATCGGCACCGGCATCACCGGGGGTGAAGCGGCCGGCGAGGGCGGTCGCAAGGTGCGCATCAATGGCGCGCCGGCACGGTCGGCCGACGCCATGCTGGAATGGCTGCGCGTGGTCTGGCTGACGCCGGCCATGGACGGCCTGTTCCCGGGGCCTGCCGCGGACCGGCGGCGCTTTGTCGACAGGCTGGTGCTTGCGATCGATCCCGGCCACGGCCAGCGCGCGCTCGACTATGAGAAGGCGATGCGCGGACGTAACCGATTGCTTACGGAAGGTTCGCGAGACGGCGCATGGTTCGACGCCATCGAGATGCAAATGGTCGAAACCGGCGTGGCGATTGCCGCGGCGCGCGCCGAGCTGGTGCGCCTGCTGGCCGCCATGATCGACAGGTTGCCGTCCAGCGGGCCGTTTCCGCAAGCCGACATCAGCCTCTTCGGCGACCTTGAAAGCCATGTCGCCTCAGCACCCGCTGTGGATGTCGAGCAACGCTATCGCGACGCCCTTGCCGACGGCCGCGAGCGCGACCGCGCCGCCGGACGCACGCTCGACGGCCCGCACCGTTCGGATCTGCTGGTGCGCCACCGCCCCAAGGCGATGCCGGCCGAACTCTGCTCGACCGGAGAGCAGAAGGCGCTGCTGGTCGGCATCGTGTTGTCGCACGCAAGGCTGACCGGCGAGATGTCGGCGATGACGCCGATCCTGTTGCTCGACGAGATTGCCGCGCATCTCGATGCCGGCCGGCGCGCCGCGCTGTTCTCGATCCTGGAGGAGCTGAACTGCCAGGCCTTCATGACCGGAACCGACGCCGCGCTGTTTTCCAGCCTGAGGGGACGCGCGCAGTTCCTCACCGTCGACCACGGCACGGTTGGGCCAACCGAAGAGACCTGACAAGGTTTTTGCTCCGCTATATGGTCGGGCAATGACCCCTGCCGCCCTCACCGACGAAGAACTCGAACGCTATGCCCGCCACATCGTGCTGCCCGAGATCGGCGGCGCCGGCCAGCAGCGGCTGAAGCGCGCACGGGTGCTGGTGATCGGCGCCGGCGGCCTCGGCGCACCGGTGCTGGAATATCTCGCTGCCGCGGGCGTCGGCACACTTGGCATCGTTGATGACGACATTGTCTCGCTGTCCAATCTGCAGCGGCAAGTGATCCACGCCACCGATACTGTCGGCGCGGCGAAGACCGAGAGCGCCAAAGCAGCGATCGCCCGGATCAATCCCCATGTCGCGGTGGAATTGCACGATTTCAGGCTGACGGCCGACAATGCTGCCGTTCTCGTCGCGCGCTACGACGTGGTCGTCGACGGCTCCGACAATTTCGAGACGCGCTATGTGGTGGCGGATGCCTGCGCGGCGGAAAAGCGGCCGCTCGTGCATGCCGCCGTCGGCCGCTTCGACGGCTCGGTGACGGTGTTGATGCCGTTCGGGACCGGCGCCGACGGCAGACCGAACCCTGGATATCGCGACCTCTTTCCTGAAGCGCCGCCGGAAGGACTGGTGCCGTCCTGCGCGGTGGCCGGGGTCGTCGGTGCGCTGACCGGCGTCATCGGCACCTTGCAGGCAATGGAAGCCATCAAGCTGATCACCGGTATCGGCGAACCACTGGTCGGCCGGCTGCTGCTCTACGATGCACTGTCGGCGCGCTTCGACACGATCCGTTACAAGAGAAACTGAGCTTATGGATCAGTCCACCAGCGTCCTTGTTACGCAGCTTGCCTCCGATTTCGAGCGCTGGGACGAACTGCTCAGCCTGATCATGCGCGCCTTTGCACCGATGGACGGCGTCATCGACCCGCCCTCCTCGGCACATCTGCTGAACGCCGGAAACCTCAGGGACAAGGCTGGCCGAGAGACCGTGTTGCTGGCCCTGCAGGATGACAGGATCGCCGGCTGCGTTTTCGCGCTGGAGAGAGCCGATGATTTCTACATCGGCAAGCTCGCCGTCGAACCTGAGCTTCAAGGGCAAGGCATCGGCAGGCGGCTGATGCAGGCTGTCGAATTTCTCGCCCGCAGCCGGAACAAACCGGCCATCGAACTGCAGACGCGAATCGAACTGACCGTAAATCATGCAACCTTTGCCGGTCTCGGCTTTCGCGAGACTGAACGCACCGCGCATGACGGCTATGACCGGCCGACCTCGATCACCTTGCGCAAGGAGTTGGCGTGAGCCTTGCACTCAGCTCACAGGAGCAGACAGTCGCCTCCGGCCATGACGGGGCGGCGATGGCGATGCGCATCGTTGCCGAAAGCGCTGCGCTGCTCGGCGCGCCGCGACTTATCCCGATCGCCTCGACGCATATAGACGGCGCGCTCTATCACGGCGATTCCGGCACGCTGTTTGCCGAAAGGCTGGTCGATAGCGGCGCCAGGGTCGCGGTGCGCTCGACGCTCAATGTCGGCGCGCTCGACCTGATGGGCTGCTCGCGCGTGCGCCTCGAAGAGCCGGCGCGCGGCATGGCGCGACGAATGATGGAGGCCTACCGCAAACTGGGCTGCGAGCAGAGCTGGACCTGCGCGCCCTATCAGGCCGGCCACAGGCCGGCGCTTGGCAGCGATGTCGCCTGGGGTGAATCCAACGCGGTGGTGTTCTGCAATTCGGTTCTGGGGGCACGCACCAACCGCTATGGCGACTTCCTCGACATCGCCTGCGCCATATCGGGCCGCGCGCCGGATTACGGCCTGCATCGCCCCGAGAACCGGCAGGCACGGCTGTTGTTCGATGTGTCCGGCCTATCCGCCTCGTTCCTTGGCTCCGAGATCGCCTGGCCGGTGCTGGGCAACCTCTACGGCCGTGAGGTCGGCAATGCGATCGGCGTCGTCACCGGCATATTCAGCCATCCCGGCGAGGATGCGCTGAAGGCCTTCGGCGCGGCTGCGGCATCGTCGGGCGCCGTCGGCCTGTTCCACATTGCCGGCGTGACGCCCGAGGCGCCCGACGCCGAGACCATCCTGGTGGGCGGCAGGCCGGAAACGATGATCCGCGTAACGCCGGAGATGGCCATGAAGGCCCGCGCCGGCCTGTCCACCGCAGCCACGCAGACCGCCATCGATGCCGTGGCGATCGGCAGTCCGCACCTGTCCTTGGCCGAATTCGATGCACTTGAGCGGCTGATTGGCAGGCGGCGGCTCAGCGTGCCGATTTACGCCTGCACCGGCCGCCACGTGCTCACCAGGCTGGGGCAGAACGGCAAGCGCAAGATGCTCGAAGCCAGCGGCGTCATCATCGTCGCCGACACCTGCGTGGTGGTGACGCCGATCCTGCCGGATCTGGCCGGCGGCGTGCTGATGACCAATTCGGGAAAATTCGCGCACTACGCGCCGGGCAATACCGGTTACGCCGTGCTTTACGGCTCGCTGGCCGACTGCGTGGAAAGCGCGGTTGCCGGTAAGCCCAGGTTTACGGACATCGCCGCATGAATGCTGCAGCCGACATACTGGTGCCGGGCAGCGGAGGCGAAGGGCTGGCCTTGGTGCTGACCGCGCCAATCAGCTTCTGGGGTGGCGTCGATCCGAAGAGCGGCCGCATCGCCGATGTCCGTCACCCGCATCATGGCGAGACCATTTCCGGGCGTGTGCTGTTCCTGCCCGGCACGATCGGCTCGTCCTCAGCGTCAGCCGTGCTGATGGAACTCGTCCACAATGGCCATGCGCCGACGGCACTCGTGCTGCACGAGCCGGACGCGATCCTGCTGCTTGGCTTGATCGTGGCCAGGGAAATGGGCTGGCCGACGCCGGTAGCGCTCAGGCTCGAGCGCGACGCTTTTGAGGCCTATTGCGGCAAGCGTGTGAGTGTCGCGGCGGATGGCGCCCTCACAACCGCATCCTGAACGCGGCCCGCTTCAAGTCCGTAGCGGCAGCACGCGGTCCGGCGGCCGGTGGCCGTCGAAGAAGGCGCGGATGTTGATGATCACCTTCTCGCCCATGTCGATGCGGCCCTCGATCGTCGCCGAGCCCATATGCGGCAAAAGCACGACCTTGTTCTTGGCGGCAAGCTTCAGCAGTTTCGAGTTCAGCGCCGGTTCGTGCTCGTAGACGTCGAGCCCGGCCCCGGCGATCTTGCCGTCCTGGATAAGCTTGACCAGCGCTTCCTCGTCGATAATGTCGCCGCGCGCGGTGTTGACCACATAGGCGGTGGGCTGAAGCAGAGCCAGGCGCCGCGCCGAAAGCAGATGAAAGGTCGCCGGCGTCGACGGGCAATTGACCGAGATGATGTCCATGCGGGCAAGCATCTGGTCGAGGCTTTCCCAATAGGTCGCCTCCAGCCCTTCCTCGACCGCCGGCAGCACGCGATGGCGGTTATGGTAGTGGATCGACAGGCCGAAAGCCTTTGCGCGCCTCGCAACCGCAGTGCCGATGCGGCCCATGCCGACGATACCGAGGCGCTTGCCCCAGATGCGCCGGCCGAGCATCCAGGTCGGCGACCAACCGGCCCATTTCTTGTCGCTGGTCAGCACATTGGCGCCTTCGACCAGCCGCCGCGGGCCGGCCAGCATCAGCGCCATGGTCATGTCGGCCGTATCTTCGGTCAGCACGTTCGGCGTGTTGGTGACGGTGATGCCTGTCCTGGCCGCCGCCGCCACGTCGATCTTGTCGACGCCATTGCCGAAATTGGCGATCAGCTTGAGATTGTCGCCGGCCTGGGCAATCAGCGCCGCATCGATCTGGTCGGTGATGGTCGGCACCAGCACATCGGCTTCCTTGATCGCCGCGACCAGCTCCGGCTGCGTCATCGGGCGGTCCTCGACATTCAGCCTGGCGTCGAAGAGTTCGCGCATGCGGGTCTCGACCGGATCGGGCAGCTTGCGCGTGATGACGACGAGAGGCCGTTTTTTGCCTGCCATTGTTTCCTCGAACCCGATCTCGTTGAGACCTCTTTAACCAAGACAGGCGAAACTGAATACCGGTCGCGGTGCCTGCCACTCCTGTAACAAGCGGTGCCGCCGAAGACAAAGAAAAAGGGGCGCCCGGGCCAAAGGGCACGCGCCGAAAGGAATGAAAGTGTCTGGTTTCGCGTCGCTTCGCCTGATCCTCAGCGCAGCGCTTCTCGGCGCTCTCCTGCATTCCCCGCAAGCCGCGGCGCAAGGTGCCGCCGCACCTGTGCAGACGGTCACGCTCGGGCCGAGCGGCCTGCCGCTGCCGCGTTTCGTCAGCCTGAAATCGGCTCGCGTCAACTCGCGCGTTGGCCCCGGCGCCAACTATTCCGTCGACTGGATGTACACAAAGGCCGGCCTGCCGATGGAAATCATCCAGGAATTCGATACCTGGCGGCGGGTGCGCGATGCCGATGGCTCGGAGGGTTGGATCAACCAGTCGCTGCTGTCGGGCCGCCGGACCGCGATCGTCGCCCCTTGGCAACGCACCAAAGGTGGCCGAATCAATCTGCTCGACGATGCCGATAAGGACGCCAGCGTCATCGCCATCATCGAGCCGGGCGTTACGGGCACGATCAAAACCTGCGATGGCCAGTGGTGCGAAATGACCTTCGACGGCCACACCGGCTGGATCGCCCAGTCGCAGGTGTGGGGCGCCTATCCCGGCGAGCACGTCAAGAATTGAGATTCTGGAGGCCTAACGGCCGATACGGCCGAGATGGGTGTCCTGAAAACCGGTCGACAGTTTGAGACCGTAGCCGAGCGCGCGGTCGACGGCGATGTGGATGATCCAGATCAGACCAATCGCGGTCGCCGTCGAATTGGCCAGAACATATCCGGTGAGGGCCAGCAACAGCGGGACGAACAGGATGTGCAACGCGTTGTAAGCGACAGCGCCGATCCGTGCCCCGGCGAGATAGCCCAGCATCGACAGGTCGGGCGCCAGAATAAGCAGGGCGAACAGCCACCAGGAAACGCCTGACGCGGCATAGGCGACTATAGCCACGAGCGCGACCGCAACCCATTCGAGCCGGATTGCAAAATCGACAGGCTTCATGGGGTGGGGCTTAAACGTTGCGCTTCGGGCGCAGCCTCACCACGATGTCGACATTGGCGATCTCCATGCCTGCGGGTGGCTCCGGCAGGTTGGAGACGGTCACCGGACCGCTTTCTATATCGAAGATCCTGTTTTCGCCTTCGATGTAAAAATGATGGTGATCGGAGGTGTTGGTGTCGAAATAGGTCTTGGACCCCTCGACCGCCAGGATGCGCAGCAGGCCGGCCTGGGTGAACTGGTGAAGCGCGTTGTAGACGGTGGCGAGCGAGACCGGCACGCCGGCGGCGACCGCCTCTTCATGCAGTTCCTCGGCCGAAAGGTGGCGGTCGCCCTTGGCAAACAGCAGATCGGCCAGCGCAATGCGTTGGCGTGTCGGCCTGAGGCCGGCTTCGCGAACCCGCTTGTCCACAGCGACATTTTCCTTCCGGCAGCCCAGATCCATCTATCCGTCCAAGCCCACAGTTCTGCCTCAAGACACGCCCAGAGTGGCGAAAAAACGTCATCAACCGAAACTGGATACCTCCCGACATATATTCTGTTGGCGGAATACGATCAATAGAGCGACGTGCGTCCAGTTGGACGCACTAAGTGCGCTCTATCGCTTTTTTGGCGTCGCATCGTGCTTTCCGGAATCGAAATCGATTTCGGGCCGATGCGAGAGCGCGCATTGACCCGGGCAGACGGGCGGGTTAAGCGCAAACGCCGGTTTCCGGCCCGAAAGGGATTGTGTTAGGAAACCAACGACAAGGGCGCCCCACCGCCCGGGACATTATGGGGACGAGACATATGGCGGGTTCGAAATCCAGCTACGGTTATGAGGAATTGCTTGCCTGCGCCCGCGGCGAGCTGTTCGGGCCCGGCAACGCCCAGCTACCCTACCCGCCCATGCTGATGTTCGACCGCATCACCGAGATCAGCGAGACCGGCGGCGCCCACGACAAGGGCTTCATCCGCGCCGAATTCGACATCAAGCCGGACCTGTGGTTCTTCGCCTGCCATTTCATCGGCAATCCGATCATGCCTGGGTGCCTGGGCCTCGATGCCATGTGGCAATTGACGGGGTTCTACCTCGGCTGGCTCGGCGAGCCGGGCAAGGGCATGGCGCTGTCGACCGGCGAGGTCAAGTTCAAGGGCATGGTGACGCCTTCGGTCAAGAAGGTGGAATACGGCATCGATTTCAAGCGCGTCATGCGTGGACGCCTGGTGCTCGGTATCGCCGATGGCTGGCTTAAGGCCGACGGCGAACCCATATACGCTGCGACAGACCTCAAGGTGGGGCTGTCCAAGCAATCGGCCGCCTGACCGGCGCCACTGCAGCAGGGCGTTCCCGGACGCGCAACGACGCTGCGGCATTTTGATTTTGCGTATGATCGCCGGCGAAAACCTACTAGGGTTTCGGGATCATCCGCTGGAAGGAGTTGCGAATGAGAAGGGTCGTCGTCACAGGCCTCGGCATCGTATCGTCGATCGGCAACAACGCCAACGAGGTGCAATCCTCGCTCCACGATGCCAAATCAGGCATCAGCTTCTCCGATTCCTTCGCCGAACACGGCTTCCGCTGCCAGGTCTGGGGCGCGCCGACGCTCGACCCGACCCCTATGATCGACCGGCGTGCCATGCGCTTCCTCAGCCAGGGCGCGGCCTGGAACCATGTCGCGATGGATCAGGCGATCGCCGACGCCGGGCTTGGCGAAAGCGACATCACCAATGAGCGCACCGGCATCGTCATGGGCTCGGGCGGCCCCTCGACCCGCACCATCGTCGAGGCGGCCGAGACCACGCTCAAGAACAACAGCCCCAAGCGCATCGGTCCGTTCGCGGTGCCGAAGGCGATGTCGTCGACCGCGTCGGCGACGCTCGCCACCTGGTTCAAGATCCACGGCGTCAACTATTCGATCTCGTCGGCCTGCTCGACCTCGGCGCATTGCATCGGCAACGCCTACGAACTGATCCAGTGGGGCAAGCAGGATGTGATGTTTGCCGGCGGCCATGAAGACCTCGACTGGACGATGTCGGACCTGTTCGATGCCATGGGCGCGATGTCGTCGAAGTATAACGATCGTGCGCCGACAGCTTCCCGCGCGTATGACGCCAATCGCGATGGCTTCGTCATCGCGGGCGGCGCGGGCGTCCTCATCCTGGAGGAGCTCGAACACGCCAAGGCGCGCGGCGCCAAGATCTACGCTGAGATCGTCGGCTATGGCGCGACGTCGGACGGTTACGACATGGTGGCGCCGTCGGGCGAAGGCGCGGTGCGCTGCATGCGCCAGGCTCTGGCGACGGTGTCCACGCCGGTCGACTACATCAACACCCACGGCACCTCGACGCCGGTCGGCGATTCCCGGGAAATGGGCGCCATCCGAGAGGTGTTCGGCGAGAAGATGCCGTTCATCACCTCGACCAAGTCGCTGACCGGCCATTCGCTGGGTGCCGCCGGCGTACAGGAATCGATCTACTCGATCCTGATGATGCAAGGCGGCTTCATCGGCGAGAGCGCCCATATCGAAAACCTCGATCCCGAATTCGAGGGCATGCCGATCGTGCGCAAGCGCATCGACGACGCCAGGATCGACACGGTTTTGTCCAACTCGTTCGGCTTCGGTGGCACCAACGCAACGCTGATTTTCCAGCGCTATTCCGCATAAGGCCAGCGTTTTTTTGTAGGGGGATTGCCGGCCATGGACGGACTGATGAAGGGCAAGCGCGGGCTTGTCATGGGCGTTGCCAACGATCATTCGATCGCCTGGGGCATCGCCAGGAAATTGTCCGAACACGGGGCGGAGCTTGCCTTCACCTATCAGGGCGACGCCTTCGGGCGCCGCGTCAAGCCGCTTGCCGAGAAGCTTGGCGCGTCTCTGGTGGTGCCCTGTGACGTCGAGGACAGCGCATCGGTCGCCGCCACCTTCGAGACGCTCGGCAAGGAATGGGGCGGGCTCGACTTCGTCGTCCACGCCATCGGCTTTTCCGACAAGAACGAGCTCAAAGGGCTCTACGCCGACACCAGCCGCGACAATTTCGTCCGCACCATGGTCATCTCCTGCTACTCCTTCACCGAGGTCGCCCGCCATGCCGCCCCGCTGATGAGCGAAGGCGGCGCGATGATCACGCTGACCTATGCCGGCTCTGTCCGCGTCATGCCGAACTACAACGTCATGGGCGTCGCCAAGGCCGGGCTGGAAGCCAGCGTGCGCTATCTCGCCAACGATTATGGCCCGCGCGGCATCCGGGTGAACGGCATATCGGCGGGACCGGTGCGTACTTTGGCCGGCGCCGGAATCTCGGACGCCCGCCACATGTACTCCTACCAGCAGCGCAACTCGCCGCTGCGCCGCACGGTGACCATCGACGAGGTCGGCGGCTCGGCGCTCTATCTTTTGTCCGACCTCTCGTCAGGCGTCACCGGCGAAATCCATTATGTGGATTCCGGCTATCACATCGTGTCGATGCCAACCCTGGATGAGTTGAAGCAGACCGACAGCGTACGCGATTAACTCACCAGTAAAATTAGATGCATCGGCGGAAACTCATTTTAAGGAGATATCCGCTAGAAGTCTTATGGGCTTGGGCTCTGCGCGTTCTTGCTGGGCGCAAAGGATGCTTTAGCCTTTATGAATTTGCGCTTGATATTTCCCGAAAGTCGAGTTGATTTCGGGATCATGCGACAGGGACTGAGCAATGCCTGCTGTCAGCAACCCGAAGCGAACACCTGTGTTCCGGCTGCTCACCGTCGCCAGTTCGGGCCTTGGCAG
This sequence comes from Mesorhizobium sp. C089B, assembly GCF_030323125.1. NCBI lineage: Bacteria > Pseudomonadati > Pseudomonadota > Alphaproteobacteria > Hyphomicrobiales > Phyllobacteriaceae > Mesorhizobium > Mesorhizobium sp. C089B. The sequence goes on along the minus strand of NZ_CP100469.1, from coordinate 5,335,502 downwards.
TTTCATCCTTGGGCTTTGGGGCCTCCGGCATGGTTTCGGGGACGGCTTTGCCGGCATGCAGGCGGAAACCATGATCGGCATCGCGTCGGCGCTATGCGCGCTGGCCGCCGCCGGTGCTGCCTTGTCCTTCTTCGCCGGCGTCGATGAATCGGTGGACTACGTTTTCAACGAAACCCATTTTGACAAGCTGACCGGGCTTTTTGCGCGGCCGGCGATGGTCGGCAGGATTGCCGACGCGGCGTCCGCGACGATCAGGACCGGTGAGCCGGTGTTCCTCATCGACATCGACATCGACCGCTTCAAGCAGATCAACGACGCCATCGGCTACAGCCATGGCGACGAACTGATCCGCGGCTTCACCAAGCGGTTGAAGGCCTGCATGCCCGAAGGCGCGGTGATGGGGCGCATCGGCGCCGGCGAGTTCGCTATCCTTGTCTGGGAACACCAACTCCAAAGGTCCATGGAAAGCACCGTCGAAACCATGATCGAGGAGATGCTGAAGCCGTACCAGCTCGATTCCCACCTGCAGTCGGTCGGCCTGTCGGTCGGCATCGTGGCGATGCCAAAGGATGGCGTCGATCCGGTCCTCATCCTGCGCCGCTCCAACCTGGCGCTGCAGAATGCCCGCGCCGGCGGCGTGGGCAACTGGTCGGTCTTCCATTCCGACATGGGCCAGGTCGCCGACTACCGCCACTGGATCGAATCCGAACTGCACATCGCCTTCGTCCGTGGCGATTTCGACCTTCACTACCAGCCGCAGCTCGACCTGCCGACCGGCCGTATCGTCGGCTACGAGGCGCTGATCCGCTGGAAGCACCCGGAACGCGGCATGATCCCGCCGATGGAATTCATTCCGATCGCCGAAGAGACCGGCATGATCCACCCGATCGGCAATTGGGTGCTGAACAAGGCCTGCAGCGATGCCCGTCATTTGCCCGAGGACTGCTTCGTTGCCGTCAACATCTCGCCGGTCCAGTTCATGACCAAGGATTTCGTCGGCATCGTGCGCGATACGATGGCCAGCACCGGCATCAAGCCGTCGCGGCTGGAGCTCGAAGTGACCGAGACGGCGATGATGCAGGACCGCGACCGCGCCGCCACCATCCTGCAGCAGCTTGCCGACATGGGCATTTCGGTGGCCGTCGACGATTTCGGCACCGGCTATTCCAATCTCAGCTACCTGATCGACTTCGCCTTCGGCAAGCTGAAGATCGACCGCTCCTTCGTCAGCCGCATCGACACCGATTCGAATTCGGGCGCCGTCGTCTCTACCATCGTCGGCCTGTCGCGGGCGCTCGGCGTCGGCATCATCGCCGAAGGCGTCGAGACCGAGAACCAGGCGACGCTTTTGCGAGCAGCTGGTTGCGAGATGGTGCAGGGCTATCTGTTCGGCAGGCCGGCGCCGCTCAAGATCAAGCCTGGCGATATCAGACCGACCATTCCCGTCCACGAGCCGGCGCGCATCGTCAGCATGCATTGAGGCGACCGGCACCGTCCTATCGGCGCGCGGAGAAAACCTTGAACATGCCGTCGCGGGCGAGCTCGGCATGGCTGGAGAAGACGGCCTTCAGAACCGGTTCGTAAGGCAGCTGACGGTTCGCCACCATGAACAGCCGCCCGCCCGGCTTCAGCGCCTTGCCCGCCGCCTGGATCATGCCGGCGCCGATTTCCGGCTCGGCCGCCCGGCTGCGATGGAAGGGCGGGTTCATGACGATGGCATCATAGCGCCGCTCGACCGGCTCGCTCAGCAGATCGGTCCAAAAGAAGCCGGGCTCGAAGCCTGTCTGGCCGATATTGCCCTTGGCCGCCTCAAGCGCGTCGAAATCCGCTTCGTAAAGGTCGAGCCCCGTTATACCGGATGAACGTGCCGCGACCTCGGCGGCGACATAACCCCAGCCGGCGCAGAAATCAGCAATGTTGCCGCGCAGGTCTTTGGGCAGGTTGTCGACCAGAAGTTTCGAGCCGGCGTCGATCCGGTCGAAGGAGAACATGCCCGGCGCAGTGCGGAAGCGGTCCTCTACGACCAAGGCAGGATTGGCGACGCGCAGTTTTTCCGCGGGCGCCAGATCGACCGGACGGCGAAGCCAGAAGGCGATGCCGTGATATTTCGGCAGATGCCCTTCGATGGGGACAAGCTCGTCGATGCGCTTGCGCAGGCTGGCGATGCCTTCGTCCTTACCGCCGGCGACAATGATCAGACCGCCCGGCGTGACGCGTTCGATCGCCTCGGCAATACGCATCTCGTTTAGCCCACGATGGCGGCCGGCAAGCACGAGCGCTGCATCGAATGCATCGCCTTCCGAGCGGGGCGTTACCTTGTGACCGGCACGCTCCAGCGCTCGGAGATGCGGCCGGAAACCCTGTGCAAGATGGAGCTCTGCCTCGAAGCCTTCCGGCAAGCGGAAGCCGGGCTCCGCACCCAGGAACAACACACGCTCGCCCTTTTGCGGCAGAGGGAGCCCCTCGGCCTCGAAGGGATGGAACAGTGTCTTCAGCGGCTCAGCGGCCATTCTTCGATTCTCATGTCGTAGACGGGTATTAAACGAAAACGGGCGCGACATAAGCCGCGCCCGTTCAACTCTATTGTCAGACCACTCAGGCGGCGTTTTCTTCGCCTTCGGCCTTCTTGTCGCGGGCGATTTCCTTGCCGGTGGCCTGGTCGACGACCTTCATCGACAGGCGGACCTTGCCGCGCTCGTCGAAGCCCATCAGCTTGACCCAGACCTTGTCGCCTTCCTTGACGACGTCCGAGGTCTTGGCGACCCGGTCGTTGGCAAGCTGCGAGATGTGGACGAGGCCGTCACGCGGACCGAAGAAGTTGACGAAAGCGCCGAAGTCGGCGGTCTTGACGACCGTGCCTTCGTAGATTTCGCCGACTTCCGGCTCGGCGACGATGGTATGGATCCACTTCTTGGCCGCCTCGATCTCCTTGGCGTTCGACGAAGCGATCTTGACCGTGCCGTCGTCCTCGATGTTGATCTTTGCGCCGGTCTTCTCGACGATCTCACGGATAACCTTGCCGCCGGAGCCGATCACGTCGCGGATCTTGTCGGTCGGGATGTGCATAACCTCGATGCGCGGTGCGAACTCACCGAGTTCGGGGCGGGCGCCGGTCAGAGCATGCGCCATCTCGCTGAGGATATGCTGGCGGCCGTCCTTGGCCTGGTCCAGCGCGATCTTCATGATCTCCTCGGTGATGCCCTCGATCTTGATGTCCATCTGCAGCGAGGTGATGCCGCCTTCGGTACCGGCAACCTTGAAGTCCATGTCGCCGAGGTGATCTTCGTCACCCAGGATGTCGGACAGAACCGCGAAGCGCTCGCCTTCCTTGATCAGGCCCATCGCGATACCAGCAACCGGCTTGGCCAGCGGAACGCCGGCATCCATCAGCGCCAGCGATGTGCCGCAGACGGTGGCCATCGACGACGAACCGTTGGACTCGGTGATCTCCGAGACGACGCGCAGCGTGTAGGGGAACTGGTCCGCGCTCGGCAGCATCGGACGGATGGCGCGCCAGGCGAGCTTGCCGTGGCCGATTTCGCGGCGGCCCGGCGAACCCATGCGGCCGGTCTCGCCGACGGAGTAGGGAGGGAAGTTGTAGTGAAGGAGGAACTTCTCCTTGTACATACCGGTCAGCGAATCGACATACTGCTCGTCCTCGCCGGTGCCCAGCGTGGCAACGACCAGCGCCTGGGTCTCGCCGCGGGTGAACAGCGCCGAACCGTGCGTGCGCGGCAGGACGCCGACTTCCGAGACGATCTTGCGGACAGTCTTGAGGTCACGGCCATCGATGCGCGAACCGGTGTCGAGGATGTTCCAGCGCACGACCTTGGCCTGGAGTTCCTTGAACACCGAACCGATCTGCTCGGAGGTGTACTTGGCGTCTTCGCCTTCAGCCGGGGCAAACGCAGCCTTGACCTTCGCCTTGACGGCGTCGACGGCGGCGTAACGCTTCTGCTTGTCGACGTTCTTGTAGGCATTGCTGAGCTCGTCGCCGACGATCTTCAGCATTTCGGCTTCGAGCGCGGAGTAGTCCGGTGCCGTGAAATCGCGCGGCTCCTTGGCGGCAACTTCGGCCAGCTTGATGATGGCGTCGATCACCGGCTGGAAGCCCCTGTGGCCGAACATGACGGCGCCGAGCATCAGCTCTTCGCCGAGTTCCTTGGCTTCGGACTCGACCATCAGCACGGCGTCGGCGGTGCCGGCGACAATGAGGTCCAGCCTGGATTCCTGCATCTCGTCGACATGCGGGTTCAGCACGTATTCGCCGTTGATGTAGCCGACGCGCGCACCACCGATCGGGCCCATGAAAGGAACGCCCGACAGCGTCAAAGCGGCCGAGGTGGCGACGATCGACAGGATGTCGGGATCGTTCTCGAGGTCATGCTGGACCACGGTGACGACGATCTGGGTGTCGTTCTTGTAGCCGTCGGCGAAGAGCGGGCGGATCGGGCGGTCGATCAGGCGGGAAACCAGCGTTTCCTTTTCGCTCGGACGTCCCTCGCGCTTGAAGTAGCCGCCGGGGATCTTGCCGGCGGCGTAGGTCTTTTCCTGGTAGTTGACGGTCAGCGGGAAGAAATCGAGGCCTGGCTTCGGCTCCTTCATCGAAACGACGGTGGCGAGAACCTTGGTTTCGCCGTAGGTCGCAAGCACCGCGCCGTCAGCCTGACGTGCGATCTTGCCGGTTTCCAGGATGAGCGGACGGCCGCCCCATTCGATTTCCACTTTGTGGTAGTTGAACATATCTTGTCCTTAATAAGCGGAAAGGGCCGCGCCGTTTCACGGTGCGCGGATGCCCTTTCCCTGGCTTCCTTTCTCGGGCAGCCACGGGCAAGACAACGGGAAGCTCGGGTAGATTTCGGCGCTGGTTAGCGCACGAGCGTCCTGCAATCCTGCCCCATGACCGTCCATGGGCGGTTTCGAGTGGCCTCTGCACGCTCGAAACCGGGTCTGGCCAATCGGTGCGACTGGCAGAATGCGCGACCGGCGGGCTCTCCTTCGAAAGCCCGCCGGTCAATTCGTCAACGGCGCAGACCGAGCTTCTCGATCAACGTCTGATAGCGCGCGTCATCCTTGCGCTTGAGATAATCAAGCAGGCTGCGGCGCTGGGAGACGAGAGCGAGCAGACCACGGCGGGAATGGTTATCCTTCTTGTGGTCCTTGAAGTGGTCGGTCAGGTTCTTGATGCGCTCGGAAAGGATGGCCACCTGGACTTCCGGAGACCCGGTATCGCCCTTCGCGGTTGCGAATTCACCCATCAATTCCTGTTTGCGCTCGGCAGTAATCGACATCGTGTTTTTCCTTATCTGTTTGAGGAAACGGGTCGCCCTCAGCCGGGATGTCGTCCAGCAGGGGCCGGTGCAAGCAAAGCGACATGGCGCGATGCTGCGGCGCATATAGGGCAATTCCCCGGAAACACCAGCCCATTCATAAAGCCGGCTTGTCGCAGCCCTTTGCTCGGGTATCCAGGATTCCCTTGACACCGAAACCTTACAGCCACTTCTTGCTTTTGAAGAAGACGATCAGCCCGACAGCAACGGCCAGCATGAACAGCAGCGAAGCCGGGTAGCCATAGTAGGCTTTCAGTTCCGGCATGTTCCACGGCGAGATCTCGGGATCGAAATTCATCCCCCAGATACCGACCAGGAAGGTTAGCGGCATGAAGATCACCGAGACGATGGTGAGATAAGAGATGACGTCGTTGGTACGCGCCTGGCTCAGCGACAAATGCATTTCGATCAAGCCGGTCAGCATATCACGCTGGTTCTCGACCAGCTCGATCAGCCGCAATGCGTGGTCGAGCGTGTCGTTGAAGAAGATTTTCGTCTCCGGCTTCACATAGGGCACGTCGTTGCGGATCAGCGTCGCCAGCGCGTCGCGCATCGGCCACAGCACGCCCTTGAGCACATTGGCGTCGCGCCGCAATTCGTGCAGCTGGCGCATCTGATGCTTGTGAGGCGTGTTGAGCATCTCGTCCTCGATGCCATCGACCTCCTCGCTAGCGGCCTCAATCGGCGGGAAATAGCTGTCGACGATGGAATCGATGAGCGCATAGGCCAGATAGTCGGCGCCGCGCATCCGCAAGCGGTTGGGCAACGCTGCGGCGATGCGCTTGCGCACGGGGTCGAACGGATCGCCTTCGCGCTCCTGGAAGGTGACGACGAATTTCTTGCCGAAGAACACCGCGATCTGCTCATAGCGATGCACCTTGACGTCGTCGATCATGCGCATGACGACGAAGGCGTGGTCCTCGAAGAAGTCGACCTTCGGCCGCTGGCCGGTGTTGACGACATCTTCCAGAGCCAGTGGATGCAGGTTGAAGATCCGGCCGATCTCCTCGATCAGCTGGATGTTGGCGAGACCGGTGCAGTCCAGCCAGACGACCGGCCAATTGTCGCAATGGGTGTTGAGATCGTCGATGCTGGCATCGTTGATGGTCTTGAATTTTTCAGGCGAAATCAGCGTCAGCCGCAGCTCGGACCGTCGCGCCGCCGGATCGGCGATCAGCGTGCCGGGCGAGGCGCCAACCGGCGGCCGCCGCGTTGTCACCGGCGCCCGCTTCTTCACCGCCTCAGCCTTTGCCATGTGCCCCTCGGATGTGACGTCGACGTAAGACTAGACGAGAGTGGTCAGCCGACAAAGACCCGCTTCGGCTTGAACATGCCTTGCTCGATGGCGCCGATGGCGACAAGCTTGCCGCGCGCGGTGGCGCAGGCTTCCTCGGCTTCCACGGGCGCGTCGCGGCCGCGGATGATGACGGGATTGCCAAGGCGGATCTTGGTCGCCGCTTCGTCGCTGATGGCGATCTGGGGCAGGCAGTCGAGCGCGGCGGCCGTGTCGACAAGCAGCGCATCGATGGCGCCAAAGTCGATCGGCGCGTCGGAAACATCGGCGTCGCCCTCTTTGTCAGCTTCGCGCTGTTCGCCGAAACGGGCGGCTTCCAGTTCGGCGACGGTGACGAAATCCTCCTGGGTGAACGGCTCGACCTCGACCCGGCGTAGTTCAGCGATGTGGCCGAAGCAGCCGAGGTCGCGGCCCATGTCGCGGGCCAGCGAGCGCACATAGGTGCCTTTGCCGCATTCGACCTCGAACGAAGTGTGGTCGGCAGCGTGCTCGACGATGTCCAGACGGCCGATCTCGATCTCGCGCGCGGGGATGTCGACTGTCTCGCCCCACGGGCGAGATCGTAGGCGCGTTCGCCTGATATCTTGATGGCCGAGAATTGCGGCGGTGTCTGCATGATGACGCCGGTGTAGTTCGGCAGCAGCGCCCTGACATCGTTTTCCGCCGGACGGCGGTCGGAACTTTGCGTCACCGGGCCTTCGAGATCGTCGGTCGAACGCTCCTCGCCCCAGGCGACGGTGAACCGGTAGATTTTGGCGCCGTCCTGCACATAAGGCACGGTCTTGGTTGCCTCGCCGAGCGCGATCGGCAGCATGCCAGAGGCCAGCGGGTCGAGCGTGCCGGCATGGCCGGCCTTTTCTGCCTGGAAAAGCCATTTGATCTTGGAGACGGCTTCGGTCGAACCCATGCCAACCGGCTTGTCCAGCACCACCCAGCCGGAGATCGGCCGTCCCTTCTTCTTGCCGCGGCGCCCCACTATTTCTCGTCCTTGTCGTTGTCTTCGCCATCGGCACCCAAGTCTCGCGCGACTTCGGGCGATTTCAGCAAATCGTTGATCCTGGCGAAATTGTCGAAGGACGTATCGAGCTTGAAGCGGAACTCCGGCATGAACTTCATCTGGCGGAGCGCGCCGGAGACGCGGCCACGGACGAACTTCGCATGCTTGTTGAGCGCGTCGATGACCGCACCCGTGTCCTTGGCGCCGAGCGGCGAAACGAAGGCAGTGGCGACCCTCAGATCAGTCGACATGCGCACTTCCGAGACCGAAACCACGGTGTTCTCGATCAGCGGGTCGATAATCTCGCCGCGCTGCAAGGTTTCCGACAGCGCATGGCGCACCTGTTCGGCGACGCGAAGCATGCGCTGGGATGGGCTGGAGGCGGTTGGACGGGGCATTTTTCTCAATCCGGAAAGCGTGAGGCGCGGGATGGGACGGTGCCGCCATGTCTCATATTTGTTCTATGCATGTCGTTTATCCCGCACTTTTGGGCGACAGGCATTAAAGTTAGGGCGGCGGTCTTTCGACCACCGCCCGGTCGTATCGACAGTATACGAACTCAGAGCGTCCGGGTCACCATCTCGACGCGGAAGCACTCGATGATGTCGCCAACGCGCATGTCCTCGTAGTTCTGGAAGGCCATGCCGCACTCCTGGCCGCCCGGAACTTCCGCGACTTCGTCCTTGAAGCGCTTGAGGGTCTTCAGCGTGCCTTCATGGATGACGACGTTGTCGCGGATCAGGCGCACGCCCGCTCCACGCTCGACCTTGCCTTCGGTGACACGGCAGCCGGCGATCTTGCCGACCTTGGTGATGTCAAAGATCTCGAGGATCTCGGCATTACCGATGAAGGTCTCGCGGCGTTCCGGCGACAGCAGGCCGGAAAGTGCTGCCTTCACATCGTCGACGAGGTTGTAGATGATCGAGTAGTAGCGGATTTCGATGCCCGCGGCCGCCGCGGCCGCACGTGCCTGCACGTTGGCACGGACGTTGAAGCCGATGATCGCGGCCCCCGAGGTCTCCGCCAGCGACACGTCGCTTTCGGTGATGGCGCCGGCGCCGGCATGAACGATGCGCGCACGCACCTCGTCGGTGCCAAGCTTGTCGAGAGCGGCGTTGATCGCCTCGATCGAACCCTGCACGTCGCCCTTGATGACCAGCGGGAATTCCTTCAACCCGCTCGTCTGCAGCTGCGACATCATCTGTTCGAGCGAGCCGCGCTGGCCGGCATGGCGAGCCACTGCCTTCTCGCGCGCCAGACGCTGGCGATATTCGGTGATCTCACGGGCGCGGGCCTCGTTGTTGACGACAGCGAAGCGGTCGCCGGCTTGCGGCGTGCCCTGCAGGCCAAGCACCTCGACCGGCATTGCCGGCGGAGCCTCCTTGATCTGCTCGCCACGGTCATTGACCAGCGCGCGCACCCGGCCCCATTCGTTGCCGGCGACGAGGATGTCGCCCGGCATCAAAGTGCCGGTCTGCACCAGTACGGTGGCGACGGGGCCACGGCCCTTGTCGAGCTGGGCTTCGATGACCACGCCTTCGGCGGTACGGTCCGGATTGGCCTTGAGGTCGAGGATTTCGGCCTGCAGCAGGATCGCTTCCAACAGCTTGTCGAGGTTGGTGCCCTTGGTCGCCGACACTTCGACGTCCAGCACTTCACCGCCCATCGATTCGACGAACACCTCATGGCGCAGCAGTTCCGACCGAACCTTCTGCGGATCGGCATCATGCTTGTCGATCTTGTTGATCGCCACGATGATCGGAACGCCGGCCGCCTTGGCATGGCTGATCGATTCGATGGTCTGCGGCATGACGCTGTCGTCGGCCGCCACCACCAGGATGGCGATGTCGGTCGCCTGAGCGCCGCGGGCGCGCATCGCCGTGAAGGCGGCGTGACCGGGCGTGTCGATGAAGGTGATCTTCTGACCGTTCTTCTCGACCTGGTAGGCGCCGATATGCTGGGTGATGCCGCCGGCTTCGCCGGAGACGACATTGGCATTGCGGATGGCGTCGAGCAGCGAGGTCTTGCCGTGGTCGACATGGCCCATGATGGTCACGACAGGCGGCCGCGACACCAGGTCCTCGGCATTGTCGGCAATGTTGAACAGGCCTTCCTCGATGTCGGACTCGGCGACGCGGCGGACCGTGTGGCCGAATTCTGTGGCGACCAGCTCGGCCGTGTCGGCGTCGATGATGTCGCCCGGCTTCAGGATCTGGCCCTGCTTCATGAAGTACTTGACCACATCGACAGCGCGCTCGGACATGCGCTGCGCCAGTTCCTGGATGGTGATGGTTTCAGGCAGGATCACTTCGCGCATAACCTTCTCGCGCGGCTCATTATGCATCGCGCGCTTGAATTTTTCCTGGCGGCGACGCATCGACGACAGCGAGCGGGCGCGCGCGTCCTCGTCGGAAAGAGCCGTGTTGAGGGTCAGCTTGCCGCGACGACGGTCTTCCTCGGCCTTGGTCGGCTTGGCCGGGCGCGCCACTTCGGGCGTAACCGGACGGCGTACCGGGGCGCCGGCGGCGGTGCGCTTCGGCTTGACCTCTTCCTCATCGTCCGACGCCACAAGCTCGGCAGCCTGCGGCGCGCGGCGGCGCGCTTCTTCCTCGGCGCGGCGGCGGGACTCGGCCTCGGTCTGCAGGCGGGCTTCTTCCTCGGCCTGACGGCGCGCGGATTCCTCGCGCTCGCGCTTGCGGCGTTCCTCATCCTCGTTGCGGCGCTTGGCCTCTTCGATGGCGCGTTGGCGGTCCTCGACGTCGCGAACCTTGGAGCCTTCGAGCGCCCTGCGGCGCGCTTCCATCTCATTGCGCGACAGTTCGTTCAGCACCATGCCGCCGCGTTCGGCCGGGGGCGGCGGAGGCGGCGCCTTGGGCGCTTCCTGCACGACGGGGGCTGCCACTACCGCGGGCTTGGGCGTAAATACGGGTGCAGCCACCGGCTCCGGCTTGTCGCCGGGCATGGAGAATTTGCGCTTCTTGATCTCGACCTGGACCTGCTTGGTGCGGCCATGCGAGAAATTCTGTCGCACGACGCTCTGCTCGGTACCGGGGCGCTTCAGCGTCAAGGTCTTCTTCGGTGTAACACTCAACGTCTTATCGTCGCCCGATTTCGTATCGCTCATTCCATATCCTCTGCAGCATCATCTTCGTCAGCAACGGCCGCAAGCATTGCCAGATCGTCGGGGGTTCCGCCCCGATATCGGTCGAGCGCAACCATGCGCCTCTCAACCGCCTTGCCCGCGTCTCCCGCGAGAACGGCAGCATGTATCACATTTGTACCCCCCAATGCCAAGCTCAACTCGGCCTCGGAGAAAAGTTTGTAGGCAAGGACTGCAGGCCCGCCGAGGTGGACAGTTGCCCGCCGCGCCTGACTGATCTTGCGCACGCCATCGTCGGATGCCTCGGTCGCGTGGAGCACGAAAAGCGCCAACCCCGAGCGCACCGCGCTCTCGACCTTGGTTGCGCCGAGTGCGATCGAGCCAGCCTTGCGGGCAAGGCCAAGCATACCCAAAGCGGATCGTGCAAGCAGTCCGTCGACCATGCCGCCGAGATCGGGCGGCACGACGACCTGCGCCTTGAAGGCGCGGGCAAACAGGTTCTTCGCCGCCGCCTTGTCGATATGTAGGCGGTCGGCGCTCACCCAACAACCACGGCCGGGCAGATTTCTCTTCAGGTCAGGAACGACGGCCGAATCCGGGCCGACGACGAAACGGATCAGCTCATCCGGCTCGGCTTGCTTGCGCGTGACGATGCAGGTGCGATCGTTCATCTCGTCCTGGGGCGGGTTGTGTGCGATGCGGTTTCACCTCACGCACCAACGGCTTCGTCAGCCGGGACCTGTTCGGCTGCAAGCTCGTCTTCGGTGATCCAGCCGGCCTTGAGGCGGGCTGCCAGAACCATCTGCTCGGCGTCGGCGCGCGACACGCCGTGATTGGCGAGCACACCCGGGAATACCTTGGTCTCGCCGTCCTTGCGTTCCTTCCAGCCGGTCAGGTCGTCGGCGGCATAGCCGGCGAAATCCTCGATCGTCTTCACGCCATCCTCGCCGAGCGTCACCATCATGGCGGTGGTGACGCCAGGGATCTCGCGCAGTTCGTCGGTGACGCCCAGCGCCTTGCGCTTGTCGTCATGCTCGGCTTCGATCTTCTCCAGATATTCGCGGGCGCGGGTCTGGATCTCCGAAGCGGTGTCTTCGTCGAAACCGTCGATCGAGGCGATCTCGCCCGAATCGACGTAGGCAACTTCCTCGACGCTGGTGAAGCCTTCGGAGGCCAACACCTGGCCGACCATCTCGTCGACATCAAGGGCTTCCATGAACAGCGACGAGCGTTCGACGAATTCCTTCTGGCGGCGCTCAGACTCCTCGGCCTCGGTCAGGATGTCGATGTCCCAGCCGGTGAGCTGCGAGGCAAGACGCACGTTCTGGCCGCGACGGCCGATGGCCAGCGACAGCTGGTCGTCGGGAACCACCACTTCGATGCGCTCGGCATCCTCGTCGAGCACCACCTTGGCGACTTCCGCCGGCTGCAGCGCGTTGACGATGAAGGAGGCGGCCGAAGGCGACCACGGAATGATGTCGATCTTTTCGCCCTGCAATTCGCCGACCACGGCCTGGACGCGGCTGCCGCGCATACCGACGCAGGCGCCGACCGGATCGATCGACGAGTCACGCGAAATGACGGCGATCTTAGCGCGCGAGCCTGGGTCGCGGGCGACCGACTTGATCTCGATGATGCCGTCATAGATTTCCGGCACTTCCATGGTGAAGAGCTTGGCCATGAACTGCGGATGGGTGCGCGACAGGAATATCTGCGGGCCGCGCTGTTCGCGGCGCACGTCGTAGACATAGGCGCGGACGCGGTCGCCGTACTTGTAGTTTTCACGCGGGATCAGCTCGTCGCGGCGGATAATCGCCTCGCCACGGCCGAGATCGACGATGACGTTGCCATATTCGACGCGCTTGACGGTGCCGTTGACGATCTCGCCGATGCGGTCCTTGTATTCGTCATACTGGCGGTCGCGCTCGGCCTCGCGCACTTTCTGCACGATGACCTGCTTGGCTGACTGGGCGGCGATGCGGCCGAAATCCATTGGCGGCAGCTGTTCGGCGATGAAGTCGCCAAGCTGGGCGTCCGGATTGCGCTCGCGGGCCGAGGAAATGGCGATCTGGGTGGCGTAGTCGTCGACCTTCTCGACCACTTCCATCAGCCGCTGCAGCTTCATCTCGCCGGTGTTGGCGTTGATGTCGGCGCGGATGTTGGTTTCCTGGCCGTAGCGCGAGCGCGCGGCCTTCTGGATCGCATCAGCCATGGCGGCAATGACGATCGACTTGTCGATCGACTTTTCACGCGCCACCGCGTCGGCGATCTGCAGCAGTTCAAGTCTGTTGGCGCTTACAACCATCTTATTTCTCCCGAGCTTGTTGCCGAGCTTTTAGGCCCGGCCGCTCATCATAGTTCCTGTTCGATTTCGTCTTCCGCGCCGCCTTCAGCACCTTCGGGTGCGTCATCAGGTTCGCCGCGGCGTTTCTTGGCTTCCTTGCGTTCCCGGTTGTCCTTCGAAAGGGCATCGCGAATAAGGTCGTCGGTGAGGATCAGCCGCACATCGGCGATCGCGTCATAAGGAATGCGAACCGTCGGCTCTTCGCCGTAGGCGGCCTTGTCGCGCTCGAGCAGCATGTCGTCTTCGCCGGCTTCGGCGATCTTGCCCTTGAAGCGCTTGCGGTCGGCGACCGGCACCGAGGTTTCCATCTTCACAAGATGGCCGGTCCAGGTGACGAAATCCGACTTGCGTACCAGCGGCCGGTCGATGCCCGGCGACGACACTTCGAGATGATAGGCCTTCTCGATCGGGTCATCGACGTCGAGCGCCGGCGACACAGCGCGGCTGACCTCTTCGCAATCCTCGACGGTCATGGTGCCGTCTTCGCGTTCGGCCATGATCTGCAGCGTCAGGCCGTTCTGGCCCGACAGATGCACCCGCACGAGACGGAAGCCAATGCCTCGCAACACCGGCTGAACGACCAGCGCGATGCGCGCATCGATACCGCTTTCGCGGATGATGCGGTCGTCGGCTTCGCTTGCCGTTGCAGTCATGCGGTTCCTGTCGTTCTCTGGATCAGGATGATCGTCGTCCCGAACCATCTCTTTGCTGATGGCTGACCGGCAGGTAATAAAAAGAGCGGGACCGGGTGGACCCACTCTTCGTCATACCGACCAAGAATTTGAGGCTGATATAAACGACCCCGGCCAGTGTTTCAAGTCTGTTAACGGGCCGGGCAGAGTGCAGCCGGCGACGGCTGGCAGGATTGCGCGGGGCGCATGCCGGCTATGCGGTAACGGCCCTGTGATCTCGGATGTCACATCGCTATCTATGGTGCACTGCACAAATCAAAGATGAGCGCGCGGTGGCGCGCGAAAGGTCAAGACAATGAGCAACCGTACCGTGTTTTCCGCCATAGGCGGGGCCTTTGCCCTGTTCGGCAGCGCCGTTGCCGCCTCGCGGGCCGTCGAAGCCGGCCGCAAGCCGCGCGCCAACGATCTGCGCCGGCTCGGCATGGACCCGACCGCTTTCGGCAAGATCGGCCGTTTCTGAAGCCAGACCGGCTGTTGATGCGGGACACTTTCCCGCATCGAACTATTTTCTGATGAAGGTGAGATAGGCCGGCCGTCGACCCTCGCGAATGGCTTTTGCTTCGTAGCGTGTGCCCGGCCAGCTCTCATAGGGCCGGTGCCAGTCGGCTGCGTCCTCCGCTTGCCATAGGAGCGCACCATGCGCCCGGCAGTGCAACAAGGTCCAGTTCACATAGGTGTCGATGTCGGAGGCGAAGCGGAAGCTTCCGCCCGGCTTCAGCACGCGCGCGAACCGATCGAGGTTGAGCGGGCTGACAAAGCGCCGCTTCCAATGCTTTTTCTTCGGCCAGGGATCGGGGTAGAGCAGATCGATGCCGTCGAGCGACGCCTGCGGCAGCCAGTCGAGCAGGCGCGTGGCGTCGTCGTCATAAACGCGAAGATTGGCAAGCGGCTTTTCCCGCACCGCCATCATCAGCTTGGCCATGCCGTTGACGAACGGCTCGACACCGATGAACCCGGTCGCCGGTGCCTCCGTGGCACGGTGCAGCAGATGCTCACCGCCGCCGAAGCCGATTTCCAGCCGAACCGTTGAAACATCCGCTGAGAATAGCGCGCGCAATTCTGCCGGTGCCTGGACGGAGAGGTCGAGGCCATAGGCCCCAAGACCGCTTTCCAGCGCCGCCGCCTGCTGCGGGCGAATGGTCTTGCCGTGCCGGCGGCCGAAGAACCCTTCGGTCGCGCGGCTCCGCCTGTCCTGTGGATCCATGGCCTGGTCGCGCGCCGCGCTTAGATTGAGATGAGATTTGGGATTGAGATGAGATTTGGCTGAAATCTCATCTCAATCTAATCCTTTGTTGGAGCACGATCTTTTCCAAAAAACCGGTACCCACTTTTTGGAATCATGCCTAAGCAGCGATCGCGTCCTTGAGCGCCTTGGCCAGATCGGTCTTTTCCCAGGAGAAGGACCCGTCTCGGCCGGCCTTGCGGCCGAAATGGCCGTAGGACGAGGTCTTTGCGTAGATCGGCTTGTTGAGGTCGAGATGCCTGCGGATGCCGGATGGCGACAAATCCATCACCGTGCGCAGCGCTTCCTCGAGCTTGGCCTCGTCGACCTTGCCGGTGCCGTGCAGGTCGACATAGACCGACAGCGGCTGGGCAACGCCGATGGCGTAGGACAGCTGGATGGTGCAGCGGTCGGCGAGCTTGGCCGCCACTACATTTTTGGCGAGATAGCGCGCCGCATAGGCGGCGGAGCGGTCGACCTTGGTGGTGTCCTTGCCGGAGAAGGCGCCGCCGCCGTGCGGGGCAGCACCACCGTAGGTGTCGACGATGATCTTGCGGCCGGTCAGGCCGGCGTCGCCGTCCGGTCCACCGATGACGAACTTGCCCGTCGGGTTGATGTACCACATGCAATCGTCGGCGATCTTGAGGTCGCCGAGCGCCTCACGGATGTAAGGCTCAACGACCTTGCGGACCTTCTTGGAATCCCAGGTCGCGTCGAGATGCTGCGTCGACAGCACGATCTGCGTCGCTTCGGCGGCTTTGCCATCGACATAGCGAACGGTGACCTGGCTCTTGGCGTCGGGTCCGAGCTTGCCGGCTTCGCCGTTGTTTTCGTGACGGGCAGCGGCGAGCAGTTCGAGAATCTTGTGGCTGTAATAGATCGGCGCCGGCATCAGGTCCGGGGTCTCGCGGCAGGCATAGCCGAACATGATGCCCTGGTCGCCGGCACCCTCTTCGCCCTGGCGGTCGGCGGCGTTGTCGACTCCCTGGCCGATGTCGGGCGACTGGCCGTGCAGCAGAACCTCGATCTTTGCCGTCTTCCAGTGGAAGCCGGCCTGCTCGTAGCCGATTTCGCGGATCGCCTTGCGGGCGACCGACTTGAACTTGGCCGGGTTGACGACCGAATGCCCGGCGGCGTCCTTGAGGATGTTGCCGGCTTTGTCCCGCTTCAGCAGAGTATCGGGAACCCTTACTTCGCCGGCGATGACGACGCGGTTGGTGGTTGCGAGCGTCTCGCAGGCGACGCGGACTTTCCACGGGTCCATGCCGGTCTTCTTGGCCTCGCGATAGACCAGATCGACGATCTCGTCCGAGATGCGGTCACAGACTTTATCGGGATGACCCTCGGCCACGGATTCCGAGGTGAAGAAGTAGTTCTGCCGCGTCACGGGTGTCCCCTCTTGAAAAAACGATCGGCAGGGCTGCCGATTTTGGCGCGCCACGTGTTAACGGTGCCGGGCGCCGCTCGTCAAGCGGTGCCGCGGTTCTGGCATGAGTGCCGCAGCAATATATCTTGTACCACCGGCGGCTTGGCGCCGCCGGCAGTCGAGCCTCTGGGCTACTCGGGCCCGGGGGATTACTGGGGCCAATGGGTCAATCGACCCACCGAATCACTCGGCATCTTCGGCAGAAAGGGACTTCACAAGGTCGATAATCCGGCGGCGCACCTTCACATCCGCGATCTTGACGAACGCGCGGTTGAGCTGAAGCCCTTCCGGACTGCCGCAGAATTCGACGGCGAAAGCCATCGAAGTGTCCTCGGCAAATCCTCTATTACCCACCGGCTCCTGCCCTGGCGCATCCTCGAAAAAGAAGGCGACAGGCACGCTGAGTATCGAGGCTATTGCCTGCAGACGGCTGGCGCCGACGCGGTTCGTTCCTTTTTCATATTTTTGGATCTGCTGAAACGTAATACCGAGATTTTCACCAAGCTTTTCCTGGCTCATTCCAAGCATATTGCGCCGAAGGCGGACGCGACTTCCGACATGGATGTCGATCGGATTCGGTTTCTTCTTGTTTTCTTCTGTCATTTTTTCCTCGCCGAATTTTTCCGGCCTTTTCTATTTTTCTCGCCCAAACGAAGCCGGAGCCAACTGCCCCAACAGAAACACCAACCGACTTCGAGAAAATTAGGCGGTAACAGTATGAGTTTCTAATGTGTCGACTGTCAATTCACCCGTAGCCGTTGCCTTACGTTCAAGCTGAGGGCGATTGCGGCAAACACCAACATGATCAGCATTCCGTTAATGCGCCGCCCCGCGGCGGAGATGAAGGCTTGGCCGGAGATCGGCACCCGCACGTCGATGGCGCCACGTGCATCGACCGCCAATGCGTCGACGATGCGTCCCCGCGTATCGACAACGGCGGAAATGCCGTTGTTGGCGGCGCGCAACAGCGGCAATCCGTTTTCCACCGCGCGAATCTGAGCCTGCCTGAAATGCTGGTACGGCCCAGGCGTGTCGCCGAACCATGCGTCGTTGGTGACGTTCACAATAAGCTGGGATGACGTTGCGTCAACAGCCACAAGATCAGGAAAGATCACCTCGTAGCAAATAAACGGCAAGGCGCTGATGCCGCCGGGCAAAGCGATCGGATGGCGCTCGTTGCCGGCGGCGAAATTCATCGGCCCGGCGACGAGCTGTCCGATGCCGAAGCGGCTGAGCAGACCGGAAAACGGCAGATACTCGCCGAACGGGACCAGATGGACCTTGTCGACGGCATCAGCGATTTCGCCCTTGTCATCGATCGCCACCACCGAATTGTAGTAGCGGCTGTCGGCATCCGCCCCGGATCCGCGCTCCTCGCGCACGACGCCGGCAATCAGCATCTGACCAGGCTGCAGCATGTCGCCGACCGCGGTCAGCGCGTCCGGACGCTCGGTGAACAGGAAGGGTACCGAGGTCTCCGGCCACAGGATCAACTGCGGTTTGTTATGGCCGGGATCGGGCGCTGCGGCCGACAGGCCCATCATCGTGGCGAAGATGCGGTCGCGCACCGAGGCGTCCCATTTTTCGCTGAGGTCGACATCCGGTTGCACGATACGGACATCGAGAGTGCGGGTTGTCGGCTTGTCGGGGGTCGCGAGCCTGAAATAGCCGAAGCCAGCATGGGCGGCGACGAGAATGGCAAGCAGGACCACACCGAGACGGACATGCCGGCGTGCTGCAAGCAAGGCCGGCATGGCGAAGACAAAGACCGCCAGCGCGTTCATGCCGACCATGCCGGTCACCGACACGCTTTGCATCAACAGCGGCACGGGCATCGCCGCATAGCCGACGGCATTCCAGGGAAAGCCGGTGAACAGGAAGCCGCGCAGCCATTCCGTCAGGCCAAAAGCAAAGGCAAGGGCGGCAACGCGGCCAATATCGTTGGTCCATAACAGCCGCGCGACGACGGCGGCGAAGCCGTAGAAAAATGCCAGCGCCAAAGGAATGCCGACGACCGCGAAGGGTAAGGCCCAGGCGAAACTGTCGGCCTCGACCAGAAGCGCCTCGCCGATCCACCACAGGCCGGCGAGGAAATAGCCGAAACCGAACCACCAGCCGATGGCAAAAGTCGGCCGCAGGCGCCTGAGCCAGCCGTCGGAAGCCTCGCCGGTGGCGCCGTCGAGCAGCCAGACCAGCAGTGGAAACGAGACGAAACAGACGGCGAAGAAATCGTAAGGCGCCTGGGCGAGCACCGCCAGCGCCCCGGCAAGAAACGCCACCAGCGCGCGTCGCCAGCCCCAAAGCAGAATTATCCGGCCGGCAAGGCGCTCCATACAGACTTCCCAAGTCGCGCGAATCAGGAGCCAAGATTTATCAGATTTATTGAAACGCGAACCGGCCGATCGCTGCGCTATCGGTGCCATCCCTCGATGGTGAGCCCGCTCAGGTGCGGCCTCCTCGCGCGGCACGGTGCGCACGGTCTGGGTGAAGGTCCAGACATGGCCTTCGGGGTCGCGCGCCCGATACTGCCGTTCGCCGTAGAAATGGGCGGCAGGCTCCTCGACGATTTGGGCTCCAGCCGCCATTGCCCGCTCACAATGCACGTCCAGGCCGTCTTTCAGATGCACACAGACCGACTGAGTGTTCTTGCCGCCGACGCTTACCGGACTGGCAATATGATCGGCCCATTCGGAATCGACGATGATGTAGCCGTCGCCAAAACGCATTTCGGCATGGACCAGCCGTCCGTCGGCGTCGCTGACCACCATGCTCGGCTCGAAGCCGAAGGCCGTTTCGAGCCATTTCAATGCGGCTCGCGGGTCCTTGTAGAACACACCCGAGCCAAAGGTTGAGTGCTTGAAGGGATCGTCGATCGTCATCGGCCGGGCGACGTTCTGTCCTAGGCCTGCTCGGTGCGGGGGGCGGTCACGCGGCGGCGACGCTCGCCCTTCTGGTTCTGGACGATGCGCACCCGCTTGACGCGGCGCGGATCGGCGTCGAGCACGTGGAATTCGAAGCCGGGGATGGCTTGCACAACCTCACCACGCGCGGGCACGCGGCCCAGCGTGTTGAAGATCATGCCGCCGATCGTGTCGACATATTCACCATGCTCACCGGCGGTAAAGTCCTCGCCGATCATCTTGGCGACCTCGTCGATCTCGGCCTTGCCGTCGACGACGAACACGCCCTCGCCGGTCTGGGTGATCAGCGGCTCGTCCTCGTCATGCTCGTCCTCGATATCGCCGACGACCATCTCGACGATGTCTTCCAGCGAGGCGAGACCATCGGTGCCGCCATATTCGTCGATGACCAGCGCCATCTGGGTTCGCGTCGTCTGCATATGGCCCATCAGGTCGGAGGCAAGCATCGAGGGCGGCACGAAAAGCACCGGGCGGATCAGATTGAGGTCGCCGATGGTGCGGCCGAGATCGACCTGGGCGAGGTCGAGAAGCGTCGTTGCCGGCGTCTTCCTGGATGTTCTGCCCTTCTTGACCCGGGCGACCTTGGTGATGTGGGCCAGCACGTCGCGGATGTGAACCATGCCGCGCGGATCGTCGAGCGTCTCGGAATAGACCGGCATGCGGGAATGGCCGGACTGCTCGAACAGACCGAGCAGATCGCCCAACGTCGTGGTGATCTCGACGGCCTCAATATCGGCGCGCGGCACCATGACGTCCTCGACGCGTACCTCGCGCAGGCGCAATATGTTGTTGAGCATGGCGCGTTCGCCGGGCGAGAAAGACCCGGCATCGCTGGTCGTTTCGGCAAGCGCGCCGGCGATTTCCTCGCGCAGGCTGGTGCCGTTCCGCTGCCTGAAAAGGCCCAAGACGCGGTCGAACAGGGACGGACCGGCAGGCGATGGCTCGCTGGCAATGCCACCAGAAGCGGGGCTGCCGGAACTGGGACTCGGACTCGATCCCTCTTCCGTCGTATCGGAAGGCTTTGTCGCACTGCCAGCCTCGGGGCGGGCGGCAGTTTCTGGTTTGTCGTTCATCGTCGTCCGGTCAATTGGTCTTTTGTCATTACGTGTAGGGATCGGGAATGGCAAGCCTTGCGAGCGCTGAGCGCTCGATGGCTTCCATCTCATCGGCCTCTGCATCGGTCTCGTGATCGTAGCCCAGCAAATGCAGCAGGCCGTGGATGACGAGATGGGTGATATGGTTCTCGAAGGGCTTGTCTTCCAGGGCTGCTTCGCGCGCCACCGTCTCGGCGGCCAGCACGATGTCACCCAGCATGGGCGGCAGCTTGCCACCCCTGGGGAACGGAAAAACAGGGAAAGACAAGACGTTGGTCGCCTTGTCCTTGCCGCGCCAGCCGGCATTGAGGGTACGGATATGGGCATCGTCGGAAAAGACGATGCTGAGTTCGGAAGGACCGGCAGCAGCGGTTTCGGCAAAGGCAGCCGACACGGCGCGATCGACCAGACGCGTCAGCGCCGCCTCATCGGGCCAGTCGCCGGCCTCGACCGACATATCGATCTCGACGGGAACCGAACTATCCCCGCCGCCAGGTCTTATGTCTTCAGGCATGAGCCCGCATCGTCACATCAGCTCTCGGCGCCGAGGCCGCGCGCCAGCTTGGCGTCGCGGTCATAGGCCCTGACGATTTCGGCCACCAGCGGGTGGCGCACAACGTCGACATCGTTGAAGCGCACGGTTACCGCGCCCGCCACGCCGTCAAGGACACGCAAGGCTTCGACGAGGCCCGACTTGGTGCTTGGAGGCAGATCGATCTGCGTCGGATCGCCGGTGACGATCATGCGCGAATTCTCGCCGAGGCGGGTCAAAAACATCTTCATCTGCATCGGCGTGGTGTTCTGCGCCTCGTCGAGGATGACGGCGGCATGCGCCAGCGTGCGGCCGCGCATGAAGGCCAGCGGCGCGATCTCGATGACCTCGGCGGCAATGGCGCGCTCGACCTTGTCGGCCGGCATCATGTCGTAAAGCGCGTCATAGAGCGGCCGCAGATACGGATCGACCTTTTCCTTCATATCGCCGGGCAGAAAACCCAGCCGCTCGCCGGCCTCGACCGCCGGCCGTGACAGGATGATGCGCTCGACCATGCCGCGTTCGAGCAGCATCGCCGCATGCGCCACCGCCAGATAGGTCTTGCCGGTGCCGGCGGGGCCAATGCCGAAGACAAGTTCCGAACGCTCCAGCGCCCGCATATAGGCGTCCTGGTTGAGCGAACGGGCATAGATCGTCTTCTTGCGGGTGGAGATCTGGGCGGCCGAAACCTTGCCCTTGCGTTCCAGCGTCGGCAGCGTCAGCTGGTCGTCGGCGGCAATGGCCATGCGCACGGCGCCATCGACGTCGGACTGGCCAATGTCGGTGCCCTTCTGGAGAATGCCGTAGAGATTGTCGAGTGCGCGGCGCGCCTGTTCGGCCGCCGAGGCCGAGCCCTTGATGGTCAACTGGTTGCCGCGCGAGCGGATGTCGACGCCGAGCTTCTGCTCGAGCCGGGCCAGGTTCTCGTCGAACTGGCCGTACAGGGCGCTGGCAAGCTTGTTGTTGTCGAAAGTCAGAACGATGTGCGCCATGTCAGAGGCCCCGGATGTCTGGTTCTGGGGCAGAGTCTTCACTTCAGCAGCGCTCAACCGTCTCTCCTCATCTGCCGAGGCCATCAAGCCAACTCGGCGAACAGGCTATTGTAGCCCGTCTTCGTGATTCGCACCCGGATAATGTCACCGATTTCGCCGGCCTTTTCATCAACAATAACCGGCTGCAGCCAAGGCGAGCGGCCGACCTTCTGGCCGGCCTGACGGCCGGGCTTCTCGATCAGCGTGTCGATGGTGCTGCCGACCAGGCCCAGGCCGAAATCCTGCTGCTGCTTGAGCAACAATGCCTGCAGCTGTTGCAAGCGTTCATCCTTGACCGCTTCCGGCACGTGATCGGGCATATCGGCGCCCGGCGTGCCGGGACGCGGCGAATATTTGAACGAGAAGGCCGAGGCGTAGTTCACCTGGCGCACCAGACCCATCGTCGCCTCGAAATCGGCCTCGGTTTCGCCGGGGAAGCCGACGATGAAGTCACCGGACAGCGCGATGTCGCCGCGTGCAGCGCGGATGCGCTCGAGCAGCGCCAGATAGTCCTTGGCCGTGTGCCTGCGGTTCATCGCCTTGAGGATGCGGTCTGACCCGGATTGCACCGGCAGGTGCAGATAAGGCATCAAAGCCGGGAGGTCACGATGGGCAGCGATCAATTCGTCGTCCATGTCGCGCGGATGGCTGGTGGTGTAGCGCAGCCGCGCCAAGCCGGGAATCTCGGCTAGCCGGAACAGCAGGCGACCAAGCCCCCATTCCATGCCATCCTCACCCTTGCCGTGCCATGCATTGACGTTCTGCCCCAGCAGCGTCACCTCGCGCACACCGGCATCGGCCAGCCGCTCGGCTTCGGCGACGATCTGCGCCACCGGCCGCGACACTTCCGAGCCCCTGGTATAGGGCACGACGCAGAAGGTGCAGAATTTGTCGCAGCCTTCCTGCACCGTGAGGAAGGCGGTGACGCCGCGCTTGATCATTTCGGCACGCTTCGGCTGCGGCAGATGCTCGAACTTGTCCTCGATGGCGTATTCGGTCTCGACGATCTTCTCGCCGCCACGCACCCGGGCCAGCACATCGGGCAGCCGGTGATAGGTCTGCGGGCCGATGACCAGATCGACAGCAGGCGAACGGCGGATGATTTCCGCGCCTTCGGCCTGCGCGACGCAACCGGCGACGCCGATCAGCATTTCGCGCCCAACTGCTGCGCGTTCAGCCTTCATGTCGCGGATGCGGCCGAGCTCAGAATAGACCTTTTCCGCCGCCTTCTCCCTGATATGGCAGGTGTTGAGCAGCACCAGGTCGGCGTCGGCGATGACATCGGTCGCGGTGTAGCCGTCGGCTGCCAGCGCATCGGTCATGCGCTGTGAGTCATAGACATTCATCTGGCAGCCATAGGTCTTGACGAAGACCTTTTTGGCCGAGGCGGACGCCACAGCAGCGCTTTGCAAGGCGCTGTCGGTTTCGTTCCGCTCTATCGTGTTCAAATCCATCCGGCGGCTTCTAACGCCTTTCCGTGACAAAAAACAGACGATTCTAGGTTGCGCTACCGACTCTGGCGCGGGTCGGCGAGCGCGGCCTGCATCATGGCGCGCACCTGGCTTTCCATCAGCCTCGACGTTTCCTTGCGGTTCGAGCCCTTGGAAAAGGCGATGGGCTCGCCGAAATGCACCTCGACGTCAATGGCGCCTTCGGCCATCAGCACCTTGAGATGCGGCATCAGGTCCTGATCGCCGATCCAGGCAGCGAGCGGCCGGTGGCGACGGCCGAGAGGCACGCCGTGCACCCGCGTGTAGGCAATCGCCAGCGGCTGGATGAAGACCTGCTCGGCCGCGCCTTCCGAAATCGCCATCGAGGCGGCGCCGAACAAGGTGCTCTTGAACGGCAGGATGGTGTTGCCGTCGCCGGTAGAGCCCTCGGCAAACAGCACCATGGCGTCGCCCTTGGCCATGCGGCTGGCGATCTCGCTGGCCTGGTCGCCAGCTGTCCGCTTGCGCTCGCGTTCGATGAAGACCGTACGCTGCAGTTTCGACAGCCAGCCGATCAGCGGCCATCCCTCCATGTCCGCCCGAGCGATGAAGGTCACATCGGCAAAGGAGCCCAGCACCATGATGTCGGTCCAGGAGATATGGTTCGAGGCGACCAGCAGCGGGCGCTGGCTGGACAGCGCACCTTTGACATGGATGCGCAGGCCGAGCGTCCGGACGATGAGGCTGTGCCAGGCCTTCAGAATGACCGTCTCGCGCCAGATTCCGGTCTTCATCGACAGCAGCTGCAAAGGCACAAGGACCAGCGAACCGATGACAACGAGGCTCAGCGCCAGGAAGATCCTGATTTTTCCGATCATGCAGCTTGGCCCTGCCCCAAAACTTTGGCTAGCGAAGATCGCGGCGCATGACAAGCGCGCCGGTAGGACCATGTTCGGTCGAGCGGTAATAATTGGCGCGGTGGCCGACCTGGCGGAAACCCAGCCGCCGGTAGAGGGCGATGGCAGCGACATTGGTCTCGTCGACCTCAAGGAACAGCGCCTCGGCCCGCTGCGCATGCAATTCGCGCAGTACCGCGTCCATCAACTGCCAGCCGAGCCCCTGGCGGCGATGCGAGCGCGCCACCGCCACGGTCAGAATCTCGCCCTCGCCGGCTGCAAGCCTGGCCAGCACGAAGCCGACCGGCGGCTTGGCGCCCTGGCCGATTTCGCGCGCGGCATAGCCGAACACGGTTTCCTGTTCGAGCAACGCGGCGAACTCGCCATCGGTCCAGGGCCGGACGAAATCCTCGCGGTGCAGCACCGACGCTGCCGGGCTGTCGGCGATGGTCAGCGGCTCGAGCGCATAGTCCCTGCGGCGCGGCTGGAGGAAAGGGATGCGCATCACTTTTCCTGCCTCAACAGGATGAACCCGGCCTGCGCCTTGGCATCGGCGCCGCGCAGATAGAGTGGCTTCGGCTTGTCGCCCTCACCTTTTGCAGCGGCGAGCCGGGCGTAGACGGCAATGTCGGCGGTGGCAGCCGTCGGGCCGATATCGAAATCGCGACCGGCCGCGGCTGCGATCTGCACGGCGGCCGTGCCGGCAAGCACCGGACGATTGTCCGCCGCCATTCCCGCGGCTTGGGCAAGTGTGGTCACAGCCGGACCATAGCGCAAAATCGCTTCCGCATCGTAAAACGCCGCATGGATCTCCTCGCGGCCTGCATCGAGAGCCGCCAGGATCGGGCGGCCGGGAAATGCCGCCCTCGCCTCGGCCGCCAGCGCCTCCAGTGTCGTTACCCCGATCGCCGGGATCTTCAGCGCCAGCGCCAGGCCGCGCGCCGCCGAGACGCCCACCCGCAGGCCGGTGAAGGAACCCGGACCGATGGAGACCGCAACGGCGCCAAGGCCGGCATAATCGGTGCCGTCCGCTTTCAACGCTTCGTCAATGACAGCCATCAGGTGTTCGGCGTGGCCTTTGCCGAGATCGAGTACCGAGCGGCCGAGCTCTCTGTCGCCCGATGCGTCATAGACGCAAGCGGCGCAGAGATTGGCGGCACAGTCGATGGCGAGCAGTTTCATGGGCGACCGGTTCGAAAAACAGTCTCCCTCTGCCCGCCACGGCGCGCCGCCGCAAGAGCCAGCGCGTAAATTGTTAAGCGGCTTCGCTTCGGTGCAGGCCGGACGGCTTACGCCGCCGGCGCGATGCGCAGCATGTGGTTGTCCCAGACATAGTCGGGCTCGGAGCGCGTCGCGCCGCTGCCTTCGATGATTTCGCCGGCACCCGTGGTTGCCATGAAGCCCGGGCCGTCGGGCGCCAGGCCGCAGACCTCGACCAGCGCCTTGGTGGCGACGATCTTGCCGCTGGCGGCGTCGATGACGGCCAGCGAATTGCCTTCCGGCGAAGACACCGCGACCGTGCCGGCAATCGGGTTGGCGGCGACCGAGCCGATGTAATTCCGGAAGCCGGATAGCACGTCCTGCGGCATGTCGAGCAGCTGCAGCCCCTTGCCGCGCGTGGCGCGGCCGACCAGCGGTGGCCGCTCGGTGCCCGGCCCGCGGTACTGGCAGCCGAACCAGATGGTGCCTGTGGGGTCGGCATCCATGTGGCGAATCGACAGCTGGTGCAGAGCCGGCGGCAGTTCGTGCTTTTCGATGAGATCGCCGGTTGTGCGATCGACCAGCACATAGGACGGCTTCATGGTGGCGATGTTGAGCTCGGCGCGGCCATAGTCGGGATGGGTCTCGATGCCGCCATTGGCGATGGCGATCGTCCGGCCGTCTCCGAGCAGCAATAGCTCATGCGGCCCCATGCCATAGGTCGGAAACTCGCCGATGCGGCTGAACTTGGCCCGTGCGTCGTAGATCCCGACGACGCCGGCGGCATTGTCGAAATTGTTTTCGGTGACGTAAAGCAGCGCGCCGTCGGTGGAAAACACACCGTGGCCGAAGAAATGCCGACCGGTGATGCTGGCGATGGTCAGCGGCGGCTCGCGGCCGGCATGGTCGAAGACCACGGCGAAGGTGCCGGGTTGCCGGGCGAAGACCACGGAGCGCTTCGAGACCGGATCGAAGGTGACGTCGTGGCCACGGTCGGGCAGGTCGATCGCATGCAATACTTTTCCGGCTTCCGACAACACAGCGGCGCCAAAGCTGCCGTCGCGCTTGACGAAGGCGGTGGCAAAGACGGCATCGGCGGCAAGCGTGTCCGCCCAGGCCCGCGGCGCCATTGACGCGACGAAGCCGGCGCCGGCAGCTCTGAGAAAATCGCGGCGGTCCATCAGCGGCGTGCGTGTCGCAACCATTGGTCAGTCCCCGTCCAGTGACGAAAAGCCGGCGGTCAGGCCGAACTCGGCGGTTAGCCGGGTGCCGATCAAGCCCGACAGGCTGGAGGTGATCAGCGCGAAATGTTCGAGTTTTCCGCGCTCCGCGGGATCGGCGAGCGTCTTGTCGATCCGACCCTGGATGGATTTGGCAGTGGCAACGCCATTGATGAGCTGGATATGGATGGATTCCGCCATCCATCTGCTATCCTCGGGCAGCGCGTCGCCGAGCTTCGAGGCCTGGAACAGCGCATCAATGCCGGAGAGGTTGCCGGCTAATGAAAGGCCGGTGTTTTGCGAGCGCCAGTAGATCGCTTGCCTCGGCTTGTCACCCTGCGGTTTGGCGCCGAGAAAACCTTTGAGGCGCACGTCGCGCACCATTTCGAGTTCATTGATGAACACGCCGACCAATTCGGTCACCGCTTCAGTGCCGTCGCGGTAAAGCGCATTGTCGGGTCCGGGATTGGCCCACAGGCCTGCAAAACCGTCCGGTTTTTTCCAGGCGGCGTCGACATCGGCCGCCATGGTCTCGATATTCTTGGCGATCGCCGCGCCATAGGCGCAGCGATAGGGCTCGTCCTTGCCGACGAGCGTCTCGGCGCCGTCGCCGTAAAGCACGAACTCAAGCGCCCCTAATCCCTGCATCGCGACACTCTTGCCCGCCAGCTGCGCCGGATCGGTGGCGGTCGGATCCTTGCCGGCCAGCGCCGCCTGCACCTGCTTCAGGCCGATGCTCTTTCGGTCCGGCCAGTAGAGCATGCGCTCCAGCCGGTTGTTCTCCTTGATTGGCCCGAAGCCGATGATTTCAGCCGACGACCAGGCTGCGACCGTGGCCGAGAATCCGGCATGCGCGGCATCGAGGTTACCCTGCGACGGCGCCTGGCAGAGCGCGTCCATGGCCTTCGCCAAGGTGCCGGCATGGCCATGCAGGCTGGCATAGGCGGGGCGGACAAAGCCGTCGATCGCTCTTTGGATCACGTCGGAGGCTTTCACCGAGGCCGATGCCGGGGACGCACCGAACAGAGCCAATGGGAGGAGTAGAACAGGCAAAACCCGCTTGAGCATCAGAATGACTCCAGGAATTTGATGAGAGCATCGCGGTCGGCCGTATTGGCGGCGGCGAAGCGATCGCGCGCTTTCTGCCCCTCGCCACCATGCCACAGGATCGCTTCGGCAAGCGTGCGCGCACGCCCGTCATGCAGGAAGAAAGCGTTGCCGTTGACGGTCTTTGTCAGGCCGATGCCCCATAGCGGCGGGGTGCGCCATTCACTGCCCGTGGCATCGCCCACCGCCTGGCCGTCGGCAAGGCCAGGCCCCATGTCGTGCAGCAGAAAGTCGGAATAGGGCCAGATCAGTTGGAACGCCTGCGCCTTGTTCCCGCGCATGGTGACGAATTTCGGCGTATGACAGGCAATGCAGCCCATCTCGTAGAACAGCTTCTTGCCGGCGAGCACGGCGGGTGCGCCGACATCGCGCCGCGCCGGCACCGCAAGGTTCTGCGAATAGAAGGTGACGAGGTCCATCACCGGTGGTGGCGCCTCGACCGGGCCGAGCCGCTTCTGCACGCCATTGGGCATGGCCAAACAGGCCTCTTCGGCTGCGGTGCAATCGCCCCAGTGACTGGGCTCTTCCGGCGTCGAAATGCCGATGTCGCCGGCAAAGGCGTCCGCCGCCTGCTGGCGGATCGACGCGGTCTGGGCCTTCCAACCGAAGCGGCCAAGCGTCAGTTGCCCACTGCTGAGGTCACGCACCATGTTGGGCTTGCCGGAAATGCCGTCGCGGTCGTCGGGATCGGCATGGGCAAGGAGGTCGGCCGGCGCGATCTGCTCGATCAGGCCAAGGCCGATCATTGGCGGCGTCAGGCGCGGCGACAGCGTGGTGCGCGGGTCAAGCGGGCCGTAGCCAAGCCCGTCGACCGAATAGCTCGGCTTGCGCAGCCAAACCAGGCTGCCGTCGCCGAGCGTGACCTTTTCCTCGCGATAGTCGACATACATGCGGCCTTCGCCCTTGAGGCCGGGCACCGCCAGTCCCTGCAACTGCGCGCCGTAGACCGGATCGGGGAAGTTCAGCACCTTGTGCGCGGCGATCTCGGTCTTTTCCTCGGCCGTGCTCGCATCGCGCGCTAGCCGCAGGAACATCGACGTGGTGCGGCTGTCGGCGGCCGGCGGGCGGCCGCGGCCATCCTTCAAATGGCAATTCTGGCAGGCGCGCTCGTTGAACAGGGGTCCGAGACCGTCCGAGGCCTGGGTCGAGGATGGCGACGACACCCAGTTCTTGCGGAAAAGCGCATTGCCGAGCTTGAAATTGCCCTGTTCCTCGAAGGTAATGTTTTCAGAGGGTTGCGAGAAGGCGTCGCGGTCGACCTGCTTGCGCGACGTGCCGGCGCCGCCTTGCATCGTTTCGAAGGATTCGGGCTTGGAGAAATCCTGGGTTGGCCTGGTAACTGCAAGGACGCGGGCCTGGTCCTTCGGCGTCAGGTCGGTGCGGCTCGTGGCGAGGCCGACCGGTTCCGACGATCCGGCCAGGGCCGGGGCCAAAATTGCCGCCAGGGTTACAACCGAAAGCCCGCGAAAGGCCTGATATCGCGGGTTTTTGAGGAGCAGCGGGCCGGCGGCCCGCCGCAAGCGGCGCAGAATATCTATGGGGCGCCGCATTCCTGCATGGTCCTATTCCGCCTCCTCCGCCGATGCGGCGTTGAGCTGGCCGTATTTTTCCTCGCCGATCGAGGCAAGGAGGTCGAGCTGCGTCTCGAGGAAGTCGATGTGACCTTCCTCATCCGCCAGCAATTCCTCGAACAGCTTCATCGTCACGTAGTCGCCGGCTTCGTTGCAGATCTCGCGCGAACGCTTGTAGGCGGTGCGTGCGTCATATTCGCCGGCGAGATCGGATTCGAGCACTTCCTTGACGTTCTGGCCGATGCGCAACGGCGCCACGGACTGCAAATTGGGATGCCCTTCGAGGAAGATGATACGGGCCACCAGCCGGTCGGCATGGTGCATCTCCTCGATCGATTCGGCGCGTTCCTTCTTTGCCAGCTTGGCATATCCCCAATCTTCGAGCAGGCGGAAATGCACCCAGTATTGATTGACGGCGCCAAGCTCCAGGAACAGAGCCTCGTTAAGCCGCTCGATGATCTGCGGTTCGCCTTTCATGGATTCTGCTCCCATATTGGACGCGCAGGCCTCTGACGCGATCCAGGTGTGAAACGATGTCCACGCCGCTCGCCTCCGAACGGGTGTGGTAATTTTCGGTGACCCGAATGATCGTTTCGACCACATTTGGGAAGCAGCCGCAACAGCGACCGCGCTTTTGCATCGTGTGATAGACCTTCGCCGGCACGATCAGTTGCCAGGGGTCCTGATCCAGCAGATCGACGATCGTCTGCTCAATCTCCTTTTCGGTGATGATGTTGCAATGGCAGATCAGCATGGATTGGCTCTGGCTGACGGCGCCCCTCCGCGCCGTTTGGCTGGTAGTTGGTTGGGGTGCTACTTGAACACCTTGTCCGGTGCGTCGAGGCTGTCGGACCCCTCGAAGGCTATGTTGTTCAGGTTCAGCGCGCCGACGGCGCGTTCGATCGACTTGGTCTGGTCGACCAGCGCGTCGATTGCCGCCTGCACGGTAGCATTGCCTTCGGTGTTGCCCTCGGCGATCTGCTGGTCGTAGGCCTCGCCGGCCACTTCCCGCGCCTTGATCGCCTCCATCTTGGCGACCGAGACATCGAGCTTGTCGGACAGTTCCTTGTCGATCGCCGGATCGGCCGCCTTGACCATATCGTGCACCGACGGGCCTGAAACGACGGTGCCGTCGATGCGCGTGTAGCTGGCGAGATAGGCGGCGCGGATGCCGATGGCGTCATAGAGATGCGAGTTGTAGGTATTATCCGAGAAGCAGTCGTGCTCCTCTTCGGGATCGTGCAGCAGCAGGCCGAGTTTCATGCGCTCCCCGGCCAGTTCGCCGTAGGACAGCGAGCCCATGCCGTTGAAGATCACCGAGATAGCGGTGTTCGGCTGGCCATCGACGAGGTTCTTGCGGGCGGCGCCGTCTTCCTTCCAGTTGCCGACCATCTCCTGCAGGTCGGAGACCAGAAGATCGCTGGCCGACTTCAGATACTCGGCCCGGCGATCGCAATTGCCGCCGGTGCAGTTCTTGAGGTCGTAGTCGGTGTACGGACGCTCGCCGGCGCCCGGGCCGGTGCCGTGCAAATCCTGGCCCCAGAGCAGGAATTCGATGGCGTGATAACCGGTGGCGACATTGGCCTCGATGCCGCCGGCCTCCTGCAGCGTGCCGGCGAGGAACTCCGGCGAAAGCTTCGAGGCGTCGACCTTCTTGCCGTCGATCTCGATGTCCTTGTTAGCGATGACATTGGCGGTGTAGAGCGCGTTGGCGTCGGACTCGGTGCCGTAGCTCTTGGCGACGTAGTCGATCAGGCCTTCGTCGAGCGGCCAGGAGTTCACCTTGCCTTCCCAGTCGTCGACGATCTTGTTGCCGAAGCGGTAGACCTCGGTCTGCTGGTAGGGCACGCGCGACGCCTTCCAGGCATCGCGGGCGGCATTCAGCGTGTCCGCCGACGGGTTGGCAAGCAGCGCGTCGACAGCCTTGTCGAGCGCCTGCGCCGTGGTCAGCGAATCCTCGTACTTGGCCAGCGCGATGTCGGAATAGGTCTTGATGACCGCCTTGGCATCGATCTCCGCCGCCTTGGCCGGCAGGATGAAAACCGCCGCCGTCAACATAGCCGTGGCACCGATCGCAGCCAGTCTGCCGCCATATCGCGCTGTCATCATCAGTCTCCAGTTCAAAGGGGATTCGGTAAAAGGCGCGCGTGCCAAACGGTGCCGGGACATAGGCATGCCGTAGGACACCACAGATGCCGCGCCGCTCTGCGGCTCACGGGAGAAAGACACCAAATGCCTCCAATCGAACGGGTTCAAGGCCCAAACATCAAAGGGATGCGCTGACGCGCGAGCCTCCATAAAACGATGGCGAGGCCGGAAGTCAACTGGTGAACCCTAGAAAATTCAATTGAAACAACAGTTTAGAATTATTCTAAACTAGCACTATCAACTTTAAATCGTAGCCAGCAGCCAAGGTGAGAGACGCCGCGATTGACAAGCGACCGTTCCGGGTGCGACCCGGACCGGGGCTCTTGCGACGGCGGCAGACAATCGCCATCTGGCGGAACGGCTCACAATCAAAGCATGATGTCGTCCGAAAACCGCTTCACACTTTTCGGCATCATGCTCCAGATTTGAAACAGGAATTCGGGTTGCGATGAAGAACGGGGTCGTCATTGTCGGTGCGGGTCATGCGGGCGTGCAAGCGGCCGCCAGCCTGCGCGAGGAAGGCTATGACGGGCCTGTCATACTGATCGGCGACGAAACCGATCTGCCCTATCACAAGCCGCCGCTGTCGAAGACCTTCATCAAGGACGCCGATGCCAAGCCGCAACCCTTGCGCGGCGAGGCCTTTTACACCGGCAGCGCCATCGACTTCAGGCCGGGCGTCCGAATCGACAGCATCGATACGGCAGGCCGCAAGCTGGACATAGCGGGCGGCGGCGTGCTGCCGTTCGACCGGCTCATCCTGGCCACCGGTTCGCGGCCGCGGCTTCTGCCGCTGCCGGGCGCCGACCTCTCGGGCGTGCTGTCGCTGCGCTCGATCGCCGATGCGCGGCTGATCCGCGCGCTCAGCGCCCAAAGCGAAGACGTGGTCATCCTCGGCGGCGGCTTCATCGGGCTGGAGATCGCGGCAACGCTGAGGGCCGCCGGCCGCAACGTCACCCTGGTCGAGGCTGTCGACCGGCTGCTTGGCCGCGCCGTGGCGCCGGTGGTGGCGAGCCATGTCCGCCAACGGCTGGAGGCGATCGGCGTGCGTATCCTCACCGGCACCACCATTGCCAGGCTGGAAGGGGAAAACCGCCATGTCTGCGCTGCCATCACCTCCACCGGCGAAAGGCTGCCCGCGCGCATGGTCATCGTCGGCATCGGCGCCGTGCCGAATGTCGAACTTGCGCAGGCTGCCGGACTGACTGTCGCCAATGGCATCCGCGTCGACCAACAGATGCGCACCTCAGTGCCTGATATTCTGGCCATCGGCGACGCCGCTTCCTACCGCCACTGGTCGACCGGCGGCGACGTGCGGCTGGAATCGGTGCAGAACGCCACCGACCAGGCGCGGCTTGCCGCACGCACGATCACCGGCCATACGGACGCCTATGCGGCGGTGCCGTGGTTCTGGTCTGACATCGGCGACATGAAACTGCAGATGGTCGGGCTGACCTCGGGCGGCGACAGCCATGTCGTGCTGGGCGACCTCGCTGAGAACAAGTTCTCGATCTACCACTATGCTGGAAGCCGGCTGCTCGGCATCGAATCCGTCAACAGGCCGGGCGACCATATGCTGGGCCGCAAGATGCTCGGGGCCGGGTTTTCGCCGATGGCGCAGACTGTTGCGGAAGGGCCTGATGGGCTGAAGGCGGCGCTGGCCGCGTTCCAGCAGGATGAGCCGGCACGGGCTGCGGGCTAGACACACTTACCCTCCCCCTTGTGGGGAGGGTCGCTGCGAAGCAGCGGGGTGGGGGTCGGCGCGAGGCCCCCCACCCGGACCTGCGGTCCGACCTCCCCACCAGGGGGAGGTAGGGTTTGCGCTAGACAGCGCAGACTTCGCGGATCGAGCTTTCCAGAATGTCGAGCGCCTCGTTCATGACATTGTCCTGGATGGTGATCGGAGCCAGGAAACGGATGACGTTGCCGTAGACGCCGCAGGTCAGCAGGATCAGCCCCTTGTCGAGCGCCTTCAGCCGGATCGCATTGGCGATCTCGGCCGACGGCAGGCCCTTCTTGACGTCGTTGAACTCGACCGCGTTCATGAAGCCGAGACCCCTGATGTCGACAATCTCGGGCACATCGTCGCGGATCGACTGCAGCCGCTGTTTCAGCCGGGCGCCCAGCGTATTGGCGCGGTCGCACAGCTTTTCGTCCTCGATTACGTCGAGCACGGCGTGTGCTGCGGCGACACCGATCGGGCTGCCGCCATAGGTGCCGCCGAGCCCGCCAGGACCGGGCGCATCCATGATCTCGGCGCGGCCGGTGACCGCCGCCAGCGGGAAGCCGCCGGCCAGGCTTTTCGCCATGGTGGTAATGTCGGCCGCGACCTCATGATGGTCCATGGCGAACATCTTGCCGGTGCGGGCAAAGCCGGTCTGCACCTCATCGGCGATCAGCAGCATGCCGTGCTGGTCGCAGAGCTTGCGCAGCGCCGTCAGGAATTCGCGCGGCGCGTCGTAGAAGCCGCCCTCGCCCTGGACCGGCTCGATGATGATGGCGGCAACGCGAGCCGGGTCGACATCGGCCTTGAACAGTTTGTCGAGTGCGGCCAGCGAATCGGTTGTAGACACGCCGTGCAGCGGCACCGGAAACGGCGCGTGGTAGACGTCGCCCGGCATGGCGCCGAAGCCGACCTTGTAGGGCACGACCTTGCCGGTCAGCGCCATGCCCATGAAGGTGCGGCCGTGGAAGCCGCCGGCAAAGGCGATGACGGCTTGGCGGCCAGTGGCGTTGCGGGCGATCTTGATGGCGTTCTCGACGGCTTCAGCGCCCGTGGTGACGAAGATGGTCTTCTTCTCGAACTTGCCGGGCAGCATGCCGTTCAGCCGTTCGGCCAGCCGCACATAGCTCTCATAGGGCACGACCTGGTGGCAGGTATGGGTGAAGCGGTCGAGCTGTGCCTTGACCGCCTCGATCACCCTGGGATGGCGGTGGCCGGTGTTGACGACGGCGATGCCCGAGGAGAAATCGATGTATCGGCGGCCTTCTACATCCCAGATCTCCGAATTCTCGGCGCGGTCGGCATAGATCTGCGTTGTCATGCCGACGCCGCGCGAGATCGACTGGTTCTTGCGCTCGGAAATGGCTGCGTTCTTCATTTCGTCCCTCATCGGGCCGACGCCCGTTCTCGTTAGATGAATGCCAAGGCCTCTTCTGACCTTATTTCACGTTTTCCTCAAGTTGGCACCGCCGCCGGGCGATTGGGCCTGTCGTCGATGCGGGCCACTTCGACAGACCGGTCTTAACCAGCCGACCGATACACGTACGGGGCAGTCCGTGACGGCTCACCCGTCACCGGGAACGGCGAAGCGATCCCGCTCGCGGCAGTGGCGACTTCCGCTACGACCTCGAACAGCCGACGGTGTGGCGGCGCAACCGCATCCCGACGATCACCGTTCGCGCAGGCCTCGTTGGCGACGTGCTGCCGGCCACCGTCGTCAACGAATTGAAGCCGTCGGTCGACGCCTTCATCGCCAAACTGCCGCCCGCTATTCCGTTGCAACCGCCGCTCGGTCGAAGAAAGCGCAAAAAGCCGCAGCGGTGGTGCCGCTGATGCTGTTCGTGATGGCGACCATCCTGATGATCCAGTTGCAAACTTTTCAGCGCCTGTTCCTGGTGGTGGCGGTGGCGCCGCTCGGCCTGATCGGCGTGGTCGCGGCCCTGGTGCCGAGCGGCGCACCGCTCGGCTTCGTCGCCATTCTGGGCGTCCTGGCGCTGATCGGCATCCTGATCCGCAACTAGATGATCCTGATCGTGCAGATCGAGGATCTGGTGGCCGAGGGCCAAGACCGCTGGGAAGCCGTGATCGAAGCGACCGAGCACCGCATGCGGCCGATCGCGCTGACGGCCGCGGCCGCCAGCCTGGCGCTGATCCCGATCGCGCGCGAAGTGTTCTGGGGCCCGATGGCCTACGCCATGATGGGCGGCATCATCGCCGGCACGGCGATCACGCTGCTGTTCCTGCCGGCGCTTTATGTGACGTGGTTCAGGATCAAGGAGCCTAAGCAGGGGGACGAACCATCTGTTCCGGAGAACGGCGAACTGGCGCAAGACCCCGCTTAAGGCTTTGCCGGATCATTCGTTATCGTTAGAGGGTTCGGGGCGCGATTTCGCTCGCTGCCATGGCGATGATTTTGACGTCCGCCAAGCATGCCAGCCTTTTGGCAAGTCGGCCAATGCCAGGATGCTTTCATCCTGCTGCACCACCTCTTGCAGGCCAACGAGCATTATCTCGCGTTCATCCCAATCTCGAGAGTCGCTGCTATAGAATTGCCAACTGCCCCCTTCATCGTTGTAGTTCTCGTCATCGTCAGCTTCATGCACAACGTATGCGATCCAGTCGCCCCGTTTGAATATGCTCTTGTCCGATAGCACCGCGACATTGGGCGGATCTGCAAACTTCCATTCTTCCATGGAATTCCCCAAGCGATTATTCTGCGGAAGAAACTAGTTCACGCCGTCCGAACAAACCCCTCGCTCGCCCTAAGCAAATTGCGTGTGTAATCCTTCTCCACGCGGTGCCCGATCAGCTGGCCCGCCGTCAGGTTCTCCACCGCTTCGCCGTTCTGCATCACCATTAGGCGCTCGCACATATGGGTGATGATGGCGAGGTCGTGGCTGACCATCAGGAAGGTCAGCTTGCGCCGACGGCGAACCTCTTCCAGCAGGTTGAGCACTTCCGCCTGCACCGAAGCGTCGAGCGCCGAGGTTGGTTCGTCGAGCAGCAGGATCGACGGTTCGAGGATGAGCGCCCGCGCGATCGCCACGCGCTGACGCTGACCGCCGGAGAGCTGGTGCGCGTAGCGGAAACGGAAACCGTTGCCTAATCCGACCTCGTCGAGGGCGCGCTGGATGCGTTGCTCGCCATCGGCAAAGCCGTGAATGGCGAGCGGCTCCTGCAGCAGGCGGTCGACGGTCTGACGCGGGTGCAGCGAACCATAGGGGTCCTGGAAGACCATCTGCACTTCGCGATAAAAAGCCTTGTCGCGGCGCGCTCCCAGCGTCTTGCCATTGACCGTGATAGTACCGGATGCGACAGGCACCAGGCCGGCAATGGCTTTGAGCAGCGTCGACTTGCCGGAACCGCTCTCGCCGACCAGGCCGAAGGATTCGCCGGACTTCACCTCGAGGTTCGCCCCTTTCAGCGCGCGAAAACGGTCGAACACCACCTCCAGCCCTTCAATCGAAATGGCTGGCGTCATGCCGCCCACTCCGGCTTGCGGTCGAGCACCGGCAGCGGGTGGCGTTCGTAACCGATCCTGGGCATGCAGTTGAGCAGGCCGCGCGTGTAGGGATGCTGGGCGTCGCGCAGCTCCGACGCCTTGAGCTGCTCGACCACCTTGCCGGCATACATGACGATGACGCGGTCGCAGAAGGAGGCGACCAGCCGCAGATCGTGCGAGATGAAGATCAGACCCATGCCGCGCTCACTGACCAAGCGGTCGAGGATGCCGAGCACATCGAGCTGAACGGTGACGTCGAGCGCCGAGGTCGGCTCGTCGGCGATCATCAGTTCCGGTCCGGCGATCAGCATCATTGCGATCATGGCGCGCTGGCCCATCCCGCCGGACACCTCGTGCGGATGCAGGTCGAAGACACGCGAGGGATCGCGGATCTGCACAGCTTCCAGCATGGCCAGCGCCCGCTCGCGCGCTTCGGCCTTGGAGACCTTTTCATGCGTGCGCAGCGTCTCGACGATCTGGCGGCCGATGCTCATCACCGGGTCGAGCGAATATTTCGGATCCTGCAGGATCATGGCGATGCGTTTGCCGCGCAGCGCCCGGCGCTGGCGGGCGGGTATGTCCAAAAGATCGATGCCGTCCAAGGCGAGCTTCTTGGCCGAAACCAGAGCCTGCGGCGGCGTCAGCCCCATGATGGCGCGGCCGGTCTGCGACTTGCCGGAGCCGCTTTCGCCGACAATGCCCAGCCGCTCTCGGCCGAGCGAGAAGGTGACGCCGCGCACCGCCTGGATGAGGCCGGTCCGAGTCGGGAAGGTGACGCGCAGGTCGTCGACATCGAGAAGTGCACCGCTCATTGGTCACCACTCATTGGTCGCCACTCCGGGGATCGAGCGCATCGCGCAGGCCGTCGCCCAGCAGGTTGAAGCCGAGACTGACGATCAGGATGGCGAAGCCGGGCGCGCCGGCCACCCACCATTGGTCGAGCACGAAGCGACGGCCGGACGCGATCATGGTGCCCCATTCCGGCAGCGGCGGCTGCGCGCCGAGGCCAAGGAAACCGAGGCCGGCGGCGGTGAGGATGATGCCGGCCATATCGAGCGTCACCCGGATGATCAGCGAAGAGATGCAGAGCGGCATGATGTGGCGCAGCACGATGCGGAACGGCGAGGCGCCCATCAATTGCACCGCCTTGATGTAATCGGAATTGCGCACGGTCATCGTCTCGGCCCGCGCAATTCGCGCGTAAGGCGGCCACGAGGTGATGGCGATGGCCAACACCGCGTTTTCGATCCCGGGGCCAAGGGCGGCGACAAAGGCCAGTGCCAGGATCAGCTTGGGGAAGGCGAGGAAGATGTCGGTAATGCGCATCAGAATGGCATCGGTCCAGCCGCCGGCATAGCCGGCGACGGTGCCGACCAAAAGGCCGATGGGGGCTGCGATGACAGCGACAAGAATGACGACATAGAGGGTCCAGCGTGAGCCAAAAAGAATGCGCGAATAGATATCGCGGCCGAGATCGTCGGTGCCGAACCAATGCGCCGCACTCGGCGCCAAAAGCCGGGCATTCTTGAGATCGCCGATGGTCGGCAAATAGGGCGCCAGCACATCGGCAAAGGCTGCGACCAGCAGCAGCGCGATGATGATGAGCAGGCCGAGAAACGCCAGCCGGTTGGCGGAAAAGCGCCGCCAAGCGACGTAGGCGCGGCCGAGCCGTGCCTGCATGCGCGAGGCCGGCCGATCGCTGAGCAGCCAATCGCGGCGCGTTTGGATTGCTTCGGCGCTCATCCTGTCTTCGTCCTCGGATCGAGCACCTTGTAGAGAACATCGGACAGGAGATTGATGCCGATGAACACCGAACCGATGACGATGGTGCCGCCGAGCACGGCGTTCATGTCGGCGTTCTGCAGCGAATTGGTGATGTAGAGGCCGATGCCGGGCCAGGAGAACACCGTCTCGGTCAGCACCGAACCTTCGAGCAGCCCGGCATAGGACAGCGCGATCACCGTGACCATCGGCACCGCGGCGTTGCGCAGCGCATGGCCCCAGATGATTCGCGTTTCAGACAGGCCCTTGGCGCGCGCGGCGACGATGTATTCCTGCGACAGCTCGTTCAGCATGAAGGAGCGCGTCATCCGGCTGATATAGGCGAGCGAGAAATAGCCCAGCAGCCCTGCCGGCAGGATGATGTGGCGGTAAGCGTCGTAGAAGACATCCCACTGGCCCTGCAGCGCGGCGTCGAGCAGGTAGAAGCCGGTGATCGGTGTGAATGTGTACTCGTAGACGATGTCGAGGCGGCCGGGAAAAGCCACCCATTGGAGCTTGGCGTAGAACAGGACAAGCCCCAAAAGCCCGATCCAGAAGATAGGCACGGAATAGCCGATCAGGCCGACAATGCGAACGATCTGGTCGATGAGACTGCCGCGTTTTACCGCTGCCAGCACGCCGAGCGGCACGCCGATCAACGAGCCTATCAAAGTGCCCAAAGTCGCCAGTTCGATCGTTGCCGGAAAGGCACGGCGGATGTCGGTCATCACAGGATTGGTGGTCAGCACAGAGGTGCCGAAATCACCGTTCAGCGCATGCTTGAGATAGATATAGAATTGCTCGATCAACGGCAGGTCGAGCCCCATCTCGCGGCGGGTGCGCTCGACGACATTGGCCGGTGCGCGGTCGCCGAGCACCGCCAGCACCGGATCGATCGGGATGACGCGGCCGATGAAAAAGGTCACCGCGAGCAGGCCGAGATAGGTGGTGACGGCGATGACCAGGAAGCGGCCGATCGCCAACAAGATAGCGACGGCGCGGGCGCTTCCCTGCCCCGCCGTCGCCTGGTTTTCAATCGCGCTCATCAGGGCGCGTCCGCCGGCGCTATTCCTTGGAGACCGGGCCGACGAAGTTGGTGTCGAAGCTCGGACCGAGCGCAAAGCCTTTCAGGTTTTTGCGCAGGCCTGCCACTTCCAATTGCTGGTGGATGATTACGAAGGGGCTGGTGTCGAGGATCGTCTTTTCAAGGCTCTTGTACATATCGGCGCGCTTGCCGGCATCCTTCTCCAGCAAGGCTGCTTCGGTCTGCTTTGTCAGGTCCGGGATGTCCCAGGCATTGCGCCAGGCCAGCGTCTTGGTCTTGCCTTCATCCGAATTGTCCGGGTTTGAGGCAAAGGTCTGGGCGTTGGAGTTCGGATCGAAATAGTCCTGGCCCCACTGGCCGATATAGATGTCATGATTACGGGCGCGGTATTTGGTCAGCGTCTGCTTGCCGTCGCCCGGGATAATTTCCAGCTTGATGCCGGCCTGGCCAAGCGTCTGCTGGATCGATTCCGCCATGCCCGTTGTCGGCTGTCCCGTGCGTACATCCATGGTTACGCTGAAGCCGTCGGCCAGGCCGGCCTTGGTCAGCAGTTCCTTGGCCTTGGCGACGTCGAACTTGAACGGATTTTCGTCCAGTTCGCCCAGCACGCCCTTGGGCAGGAAGGTCTGGTGAATCTCGCCAATGCCCTTGAGGATGGTCGTGCTCAGCGCATCGTAGTCGACCAGATATTTGAACGCCTGGCGAACCTCGGGCTTGGCGAGGTTCGGATTCTTCTGGTTGAGGCTGATATAATAGACCGTGCCCTTCGGCGCGCTGGTCGTGGTGAGATCGGCATTCTTGGCGATGGCGTCGAGATCGTTCGGCTCGAGGTTGCGGGCAACGTCGATGTCGCCTGCTTCGAGCGCCAGGCGCTGTGCCGAGCTTTCCTTCATGTTGCGGTAGATGACGCGGGCGAGCTTGGCCTTCTCGCCATTGTAATTGTCGTTGCGCTCGAGCACGACGACCTCATTGGCCCGCCATTCGCGCAGCTTGTAGGCGCCGGAGCCGGCATAACCGGTCTTCAGGAAGGCGTTGCCGAAATCGTTGTCCCATTTGTAGTCGGCACTCGGCGTCACCGCGGCGACATGTTCCTTGACCAGCTTTGCGTCGACGACCGAAGCGACCGTTGCCGACAGGCAGTTTAACACGAAGCTCGGCGCATAGGCCTTGTCGACGGTGAACTGGAAGGTGGTGTCGTCGACGGCCTTGGCCTTGTCGGCGACGTTGTCGCCGCTGATGCCGAACTGGTTGATGATGAATGCTGGCGGCTTGTCCAGCTTGATGGCGCGCTCGAAGGAATAGGCGACATCGCCGGCTGTCAGTGGATTGCCCGAAGCGAACTTTAGGCCGGGCTTGAGCTTGAACGTATAGACCAGGCCGTCGTCGGAGACGGTCCAGCTCTCGGCAAGGTCGCCCTTGACCTTGGAGGTGTCGCTGAGGTCGAGGCGGACCAGCAGATCATAGGTGTTGCCGGTGACTTCGGCGGTCGACAGTTCGAACGCCTCGCCCGGATCCATGGAGATGATGTCGTCGATGGCAAAACCTTCGACCAGCGTGTCGGCGGGGGTCACGGCAAAGGCCGGCGCGACGCCAATGAGCAGAGCGGACATGGCAGCACCTGCGAGCCAGACGCGCGAACGTAGAGCAAACTTTTCCATCATCATGATGATTGTTCCCTGTTTTGTTGATTGTTGACCCCGAGTTCCCGGCTCAGGGCTGCAGTAATCTTTTTCGCGGCCGGAGGACGACCGTTAGACCCCATACCGTGTTGATTTTTTTCCAGTTGGTCAACACCCTATCCGGCAGCCCTCCAACCGGCAACGGGCATTTTTGCGAGCCGGCATACTGGACCGGAATATGCTGTGCGCGTCGAAGCATGGGCGAGCCAATTGCAGCCGCCGATGGGGAAAAATCTGCTCTTTTCGGTGTTACTTGATGGCAGCAACCAGATCGGCGTCGGGGAAGCAGGTGGCGGGGCGGCCGTTCTTTTCCTGCCAGGAGCCGATCGAGCGGCGGGTCTTGAAGCCGGGCAGACCATCGGCGCTGCCGACATCGTAGCCCTTGGCCTCCAGCGCCCGTTGCAGCGCGGCGATGTCGGAACGATGCAGGCCGCCGACCGCACCCCAGCTGCGGACAAAATCAGCATCGCCATGGGCGATGCGGTCAGCGCCATGGCCGATGAACAGGGCGTAGAGGTCGCTGGTGTTGTATTGCTTCAGCACGTAAAAATTCGGCGTGGCGATGAAGGCCGGACCGCTGCGTCCGGCCGGCATCAACAGGAACCCTTCCGCCTTCAGTTCGTTGGCCGGAAAGGCTTTGCCGCCGACGCGGCTGATTCCCATCGCCGCCCAGGTTGAGATCTTCTTGCCCTGGTCGGGACCTTCGAGCGAGCAGGAAACGCTTTCCGGAACCGTCACCTCGAAACCCCAGCCACGCCCCTTCACCCAGCCATAGTGGACGAGAAAGTTGGCGATCGAGGCCAGCACGTCCGGCGTCGAATTCCAGATGTCCGGGTGCCCATCACCGTCGTAGTCGACGGCGTGCTTCAGGAACGAGGTCGGCATGAATTGCGGCTGGCCGAGCGCGCCGGCCCAGGACGATTTCATGGCGCCGACCGGCGCCAACCCATGCTCGACGATCTCGAGCGCCGCCAGCACCTCGGTGCGGAAGAAGTCCTTCTTGGTCGACATGAATGCCTTGGTGCCGAGCACCTCGAAGGCGTCGTAGGGCATTTTCGCCGCGCCGAAGCCGGTCTCGCGGCCCCAGATCGCCAACAGTATCTCGCCCGGGACACCGTAGCGCTTTTCGATCGCAGCCAGCGTCTTGGCGTTGGCCGCCTCGCGCGTGCGCGCACCTGACGTGACGGCGCGCACCGTCTTTTCGGCGAAATAGGCGCCGGGCGAACCGAACTCGGCCTGATGCTGTTTTTGCGGGGTTTTGGGTTTCTCGCCGGGCAGGACGAGGTCGGGCAATTTGAGGTTCGGCTTCACGCCGTCGAAAGCGGCGTCGAAAGTGGATTTGGAGATGCCTTTGGTCTGGGCTTGCGGCCAGAGATCGGTTTGCAGCCAGGCGCGGAACTGGTCATCGATTTTGGCAGCGGAGGCGGGGGCTACAAAAAGCAGGGCAACAAGGGATGCGAGGAGCGCAACGAGCGCCAATCCGAAAGATCCGCGTTCTGTCGCGCCCCCCTCTGTCCTGCCGGACATCTCCCCCTCAAGGGGGGAGATTGGCTGTCGCTTCGGTTTTCGCCAACCACCAGCGTTGAAAGAAGAATGCCGCCCGAGAAGCTGCTGATCTCCCCCCTTGAGGGGGAGATGTCCGGCAGGACAGAGGGGGCCCCGAAGGAATGCTGTCATCTCCGGAGCATCCCCGCCAATTGCGTCAAAACGCCGTCCGCGATCGCAACGCGGCTGCCAGCGTACCCTCATCCAGATAATCAAGCTCGCCGCCAACCGGCACGCCATGGGCAAGTCGTGTCACCTTGACCTCGAAGCCCGACAACTGGTCGGTGAGATAATGCGCCGTCGTCTGGCCCTCGACGGTGGCGTTGACGGCGAGGATCACCTCCTTCACCTCGCCGCCGGCGACGCGGTCGACCAGCGAGCGGACATTGAGCTGGTCGGGGCCGATGCCGTCGAGCGGCGACAGCGTGCCGCCGAGCACATGGTAGCGCACATTCATGGCCGCCGCCCGCTCCAGCGCCCAGAGGTCGGAGACATCCTCGACGACGATCAGCGTCGAGGCATCGCGGCGCGGATCGGTGCAGATCATGCAAGGGTCGGAGGTATCGACATTGCCGCAGGTCGTGCAGATGCGCACCTTGTCGGCGGCTTCAGCCATGGCGGCGGCGAGCGGCGACAAAAGCTGCTCCTTCTTCTTGATGAGGTGCAGTGCCGCACGCCTGGCCGAACGCGGCCCTAGCCCCGGGACCTTGGCCAGGAGCTGGATCAGGCGTT
This sequence comes from Mesorhizobium sp. C089B, assembly GCF_030323125.1. Classification (NCBI taxonomy): domain Bacteria; kingdom Pseudomonadati; phylum Pseudomonadota; class Alphaproteobacteria; order Hyphomicrobiales; family Phyllobacteriaceae; genus Mesorhizobium; species Mesorhizobium sp. C089B. Next base: position 5,291,960 of record NZ_CP100469.1, on the reverse strand, counting down.
CGATCTCGGGACCGGCGATTCGCTTCGACATCGCACTGATCTAGGATTTTTCCGCGCGCTTTGAAACATGCGCATACGCACCGAGCCCGCCATGCTGCCATGGCGGGCTCGGAAACTGTTTTAGGCGTCAGTAGGCTGAGAGCGGCCGGGTTTGATCGACGATCATTGCGCCGATAGCGTCGGTGTTCTCAGGCGTCGACTGGAAGCCCATCGACGCTTCCTGCGTTGCCGATGGAACCGAGGTGATGTAGCGGGCGTTCAGCGTGCCGCCGAAACGCGAGGCATCGGGCTCGGCCATCGGCTCCTGCATCGCCACCTCCGTCTGCTTGGCGGCGACGCGGGCGCTCTTGGCGGGCGCCGCGGAAGCCGTCACATAGGTCTGCTCGGCCGGGGCACGTGTCGCCTTGGCTGCGCGAACCGCCGCGGCCTGCTTGGCCGGATCTGGACGGACAATGGTCTTCACCACCGGCTCGGCGTAGGCAACCTGCAACGGCGCTTCAGGCACAGGCGCGCGCGGCTGCGCCGAGGCAACCATGGTCGTGGATTCATCCGGCAGCGGCTGCCAGTTGCGACCGCGCTTCTCGTAGAAGGCGTTGCCGCCGGCAACCATGGTGTAATGCATGTTCTTGTAGGGGAACCTCAGTCCGGCGGTGTGGAAGTACATCGTGTTCTTCAGCTTGGCCTTGCGCTCGCCCTTGAGCACCGCATCGGCGGCCTCCTCGACATCGGGCATCGCTTTCGAATTCATCGCCCGCGTCATCACGCCGGGCGCGAACTGGCCCGGTTCGCCAACCACTTGGCAAATGGTGCTGCCATGATTGCCGGAGCGCAGCCGGTTCATCACCACCGTGCCGACGGCGATCATGCCGTCACGGCTCGAGCGGTTGGACTCGAAGAACATCGCCCGCTCCAGGCATTCCTTCTCCTTCGGCGTGTTGCGGTAGGCGCGCGTCGAAAGGAAGCTGGGCGTGATGGCGTCGGTCAGGCTGGCGACCGACAGGCCATGCGAAGACGTGGTCTGGCTGCAACCGGCCAGGAACACAGGAGAGAAGATAATGCCGAGCAGAAGCGGCGTCTTCCATCGCGTAGCGATCAACAAAAATGCCTCATTGTCCAGATGCCAGCTCGCCCCGAGATGTGGCAAGAATGAGACTCTTAAAGGCAAAAAGATGGCTAAAGGATTAGCTTTCGTGCAGCATAGGTAAAACTTTATAAATGCCCGGATATGTCCGTGAGCAAAGCCCGAGAAAGTCTTAACAACAGCCTCCGCAGCCGATTTCCCTTCATAATCAATTAACTGGTTGGGCCGGCTCAGAACGGCAATTTCATTCCGGGCGGGATCGGCAAGCCTGCCGTCAGCGCCTTGGTCTTCTCCTGCATAATCTGCTCGACCTTATTTTTGGCGTCATTGTGAGCGGCCAGCAGCAGGTCTTCGAGAATCTCGACCTCGTCCTCCTTGAACAGCGACGGATCGATCTTCAGCGACTTCATTTCGAACTTGCCGGTCAGCGTGACATTGACCAGCCCGCCGCCCGCCTGCCCGCTTGCTTCAATCGTCGCGATCTCGTCCTGCATGGCCTGGAACTTGGCCTGCATTTCCTTCGCCTTGCCCATCAGGCCGAGAAGATCTTTCATGGTCGGGTCCTTTGCGGATTCGTGGCTATGGTCAGGTTTCGTCGTCGTCGGATGGCGGCTCGACCGGCGCTTCGGCCTTGTCGGTGTCGACTTCCGGCGCGTCGGGAATGCGCACGTCGATAATCTTGGCGCCGGGAAAGCGCGCCAGGATGGCGGCCACAGCCGGATCGCTTTTCGCGTCGGAGAAAGCAGTCTCGCGCCTGGTCGATTCCATCTCGGCCAGCGTTTGGCCGCCCTCTTCCTTCGACAGCGACACCAGCCAGTTGCGGCCGGTCCAGGCGCGCAGCTTCGTCGTCAAGTCGTTGAGCAGCATCTTGGGCGCATCGGCGGTCAGGCCGACGTCGATACGGCCGGGCTCGATGCGCACCAGGCGAATACAGCTCTTGACCAGCACCTTGAAGGCGATGTCACGCTGCGCGTCGGCAAGAGCGACAATATCGGCCAGCGATTTCAGCGGCGGCGATTGCGGCTCGACGACCGGCTGCGGAGGCGCGACAAAGGCGACCGGGGGCGCGTCGACCAATCGCATGGTTTGCGCACCGGCTGGCCCGGACGGCATCCGGGTCTGCGCTACCGCGCTGGCGCCGCCGCCATTGCCGGCATTTACCGGCGCACCATTCGGGCGTGACACACCACCGGACGCCGGAGCGCCGCTCTCTAGAGATTTCAGCGCCTCGTCCAGCGTCGGCAGGTCGGCGGCATGCGCCAGGCGGATCAGCACCATCTCGCCGGCGCTGACCGGGCGGTTGGACGACTGCACCTCGGGAATGCCTTTCAAGAGCATCTGCCAGGTCCGCGACAGAACCTTGACCGACAGCGTGCTGGCGAAGTCGGCGCCGCGGCGGCGCTCATCCTCGGACAGGGAAGCGTCGTCGGCAGCCGTCGGCACGAAGCGCAGCCGGGTGACGAGGTGGTTGAATTCGGCCAGATCGGTCAGCACGGCAGCCGGATCGGCGCCGGTGTCGTACTGGTTGCGGAATTCGGCAAGGGCGGCCGCCACATCGCCCTTCATGACATGTTCGAACAGGTCGACGATGCGGGCGCGGTCGGCGAGACCCAGCATGGCGCGCACCGCTTCGGCGCTGACGGCGCCGCCGCCATGGGCGATCGCCTGGTCGAGGATGGAGAGCGAATCGCGGGCCGAGCCTTCGGCGGCGCGCGCGATCATCGCCAGCGCGTCGTCGTCGACCGATATGCCTTCCTTGCCGGCAATCGAGGAGAGGTGCGCGACCAGTGCGCCAGCATCGATGCGTCTCAGGTCGAAACGCTGGCAGCGCGACAGCACGGTGATCGGCACTTTGCGGATTTCGGTGGTGGCAAAGATGAATTTGACGTGCGGCGGCGGCTCTTCCAGCGTCTTCAACAGGCCGTTGAAGGCCTGGGTGGAGAGCATGTGCACTTCGTCGATGATGTAGACTTTGTAGCGCGCCGACACCGGGGCATAGCGCACGCGCTCGATAATGTCCCTGATGTCGTCGATGCCGGTATGCGACGCGGCGTCCATCTCGATGACGTCGACATGGCGGCCTTCCATGATCGCCTGGCAGTGCTCGCCCAGGAGGGCGAGGTCGACCGAGGGATGGTCGACCGTCGGCGTCTTGTAGTTGAGCGCCCGCGCCAGGATGCGCGCCGTCGTGGTCTTACCGACGCCGCGCACGCCGGTCAGCATCCAGGCCTGGGCGATGCGGCCTGTGGAGAAAGCGTTGGTCAAAGTGCGGACCATCGGCTCCTGGCCGATCAGTTCGGAGAAATTCGACGGACGATATTTGCGCGCCAGCACGCGATAGGCGACGGCCTTTTGCTTCTCCAGGTTTTCGGGGTCCGAATTTCCGGCTTCGCTCATTCGCCCGTAAAGCTCCAAAAGGCCGCGTCTCAGCGTAGCCGATTCCTGCTAGATCGTTTCACCGTTTTCTGAAACGGCAAACCGCTCTACCCTTTGCTTTAACGCAATTCCGGACGGGAAACCGCTCACACTTTCCCTGGAATTGCTCCAATAGTCTCGCCCGCGCTGCAATGCGTCGTCAATGTCGCGAGAGGGGCCGATGAGGTGGGAGGCTGGAACAATGACCCGTTCCGGGCTCGTTAGGGCTGCTTCCTTCCGGACCTGACCCGGTTGGCGAGTGGATCGTCCACCACCAACCTCCCGCGTTCCATATCGGCAATTCAGCGATCAAATGCAAGGGTGCATTGAGAATCGGATGCCCGTGAACTCCGCCGCTCAATGAATCGCTTGCAGCCCCCGTGCAGCCGCTCTAGCGTGATGAGTTTGGGAATAATGCGAGAAGCGCAAGGGAAACGCCAATGCTACCGGGCCTCAAGGCCGGATTCACGCTCGACTCCAGGCTGGAGGCGGATAGCGAGCAGCTGATGTGGCTCGGCCTGTGCGAGCTCAGGGTGATGAACGATAGCCGCTGGCCATGGCTGGTCCTGGTGCCGCAGCGGCCGGGGGCCGAAGAAATCCACGACATGACGCCGCTCGACCAGGCGATGTTGACCTTCGAAACCAACATGGTGGCGCAGGCGCTGAAAAGAACCACGAGCTGCACCAAGATCAACACCGGCGCGCTCGGCAACATCGTTCGGCAATTGCATGTCCACGTCATCGCCCGCTCGGAAGGCGATCCGGGCTGGCCGGGGCCGGTGTGGGGGCACGGCATGCGCGAGCCCTATGAGCGTTCAGGCATCCGCCAGTTTGCGCAACAGATCAAGGCGGCGCTATAAGCCGCCTGTGTCCATCCCTAGACGTTCGAGCTTCCATGACCCTTCGCCTTTTTGACGCGCCCTTGCGCGAACCGAGCCAGTTCGTCGGCTTCGCCGGAAACACGATTGATCGGCAATCCGAGAACCGCGCCGACGATTCCGTCGAAAGGGCGTTGGCCGATCCCTCGGCACGTCTTCTGCCGATGCATGGCGGACGGCTGTATCTGAAATTGCACGATGGCAGCTTCGACCCTTGGTTCGATCTGGCTGAGAGCCAGAAGCTGCAGCCATCACTCGCACAAGGCGTGCTGCTTGGCTTTGCCGAGAGCGGCCCGGTACTTGCCGTGCCGGTCGGCCTCGATCCCGAACAGCTGCCGGAGACCATGAAGGCGATCGATTATCGCTCGGTCTATATGCAGGGGCTGATCGACGAGGCGGCAGCGGGCGCGCTGGCGCAAGGCGCCGCCCTGCTTGCCTGGCATGCCACCCATCGCTTCTGCAGCAAATGCGGCCATGAATCGCAAATGCGGGCCGGCGGCTACAAGCGCCATTGCCCAAATTGCGGCACCGAGCACTTTCCACGCACCGATCCGGTGGCGATTATGCTGACGGCGACGCGGGAAAAATGCCTGCTCGGCCGCGGCCGGCATTTCGGGCCCGGCATGTACTCGGCGCTTGCCGGCTTCATCGAGCCGGGCGAGACGATCGAGGCGGCGGTGCGCCGCGAAACGCTGGAGGAAGCCGGCATCCGGCTCGGCCGCGTTGTCTACCATGCCAGCCAACCCTGGCCGTTCCCCTATTCGCTGATGATCGGCTGTTTCGGCGAACCGCTCAGTGACGACATCCAGGCCGATCTCAACGAGTTGGAAGATTGCCGCTGGTTTTTTCGCGACGAGGTGCGTTCCATGCTGGAGAGGACGCACAAGGACAATCTGGTCACGCCGCCGAAAGGCGCGATCGCGCATCATCTGATCCGCGCCTGGGTCGACAGCGAATAAGACTTGTTATTTTACGCAATTCCGGACGGAAAACCGCTTCACACTTTTCCTGGATTGCTTAACGGGAGCAAAAAATGATCCGTCACACCGTGGTTTTCACCCTGAAGCACCCGCAGTACTCGCTGGAGGAAAAGCGGTTCCTCTCCGATGCCAAGCGCATTCTCAGCGCAATCAAGGGCGTCACCCATTTCGAGCCGCTGCGGCAAGTCAGCCCGAAGAACGACTATCACTTCGGCTTCTCGATGGAGTTCGTCGATCAGGCCGCCTACACCAGATATAACGAGCATCCCGACCACGTTGCCTTCGTGCGCGACCGCTGGATCCCGGAAGTCGAAACCTTCATGGAAATCGACTATGTGCCGCTGACCCTGCTGGTTTAGGGGAACCTTAGTCCGCGACCTTCCACTGCTCGCGCGACTCGCTGGCGGGATAGACACCCAGAATGCGCACTTCGCGCGAGAAGAAGCGCAGTTCGTCCAGCGCCAGCTTGACCAGTGGATCGTCGGGATGGCCCTCGATATCGGCGTAGAACAGCGTCGCGGTGAAGGCGCCCAACTGATAGCTCTCCAGCTTCGTCATGTTGACGCCGTTGGTGGCGAAACCGCCCATTGCCTTGTAGAGCGCAGCCGGCACGTTGCGGACACGGAACATGAAGGTCGTCATCATCTTGGTGTCGGCCGAGGGCCGTTCGGCCAATCGCTTGTCCTTGGTCAGCACGACAAAGCGGGTGACATTCGAATCCGTGTCCTCGACGTTCTTCTCGATGATGTCGAGGCCGTAGAGTTCTGCGGCTAGCGCCGGGGCGAGCGAGGCCATGGTGCGGTCCTTGAGCTCCGAGACCAGCTTCGCAGAGCCCGCCGTGTCGCCGGCGATCACCGGCTTCCAACCGTTCTTGCGGATGTATTTGCGGCACTGTCCCAGCGCATGGATATGGCTGTGCACGGTCTTGATCTCTTCGCGTTTGACGCCTGGCAGCACCATCAGCTGGAAGTGGATCGGCAGAAAATACTCGCCGACGATGTGGAGTTTCGATTCCGGCAAGAGATGATGAATGTCGGCGACGCGGCCGGCGATGGTGTTTTCGATCGGGATCATGGCGAGGTCGGCCTTGTTGGTCTCGACCGCGTTGAAGGCATCCTCGAAGGTGGGGCACGGCAACGGCTCCATCGAAGGGAACATGTTGCGGCTGGCGGTGTCGGAATTGGCGCCCGGTTCGCCTTGGAAGGCTATTCTGTTGGTCTTGTCAGGCATGCCGATATCTCAGGTTGAAGGTCTCAGGAAAGAATTTGTCGGGCGCGTTCGAGGTCTTCCGGCGTGTCGACGCCCAGCGGCAGCGATTGCACGATCTCGGCATCGATGCGCATACCGGCCTCCACCGCCCGCAACTGCTCCAGCCGCTCGCGCCGTTCGAGCGGCGAAGGTTTTAGCGCGACGAAGCGTTCGAGGGCTGAGCGCCGATAGGCGTAGAGGCCGACATGGTGATAGAGCGGCCCCTCGCCCCAGGGCGCGGTGGCGCGGGTGAAATAGAGCGCCTTCAGCCGCGTCGCCGACAACGGCGAACCGACGATCTTGACGACGTTGGGGTTGGCCTTTTCCTCGTCGCGGACGATCTCGACGCCGAGCGTGGCGATGTCGACCGCAGCGTCCTCGAACGGTTTCAGCGCCGCACCGATGATCTTGGGATCGATGGTCGGCAGGTCGCCCTGCACATTGACGATGGTTTCGACCTTGCGATCGGGGTCGAGGGCGGTCAGCGCCTCGAAGATACGGTCGGAACCGGATTCGTGGTCGGTGCGCGTCATCACCGCCTCGAAACCGTGCGCGCGCACCGCTTCGGCCACGTTGCGCGTGTCGGTTGCCACCACTACCCGGCCAAGCCCAGCCTCAGCGGCGCGGCGGGCGACATGGACGATCATCGGCGCGCCGGCTATGTCGGCCAGCGGCTTGCCCGGCAGGCGCGTCGAGGCCATGCGGGCCGGGATCAGGATGAGCGTGGACATCGAGGTTGCAAGGCGTTCGAAAGAGGATGGGGAAAGTGGCAAAAGGTCTCACTGGAAGCGCCCTTATAGGTGTTGCAACGCCCAAGCAAAAGACCTAGTTTCCGCCCGATTTGACCGGCTCGACGGGGTGGGTCACGATACCGACGGACGGAGTGGACGGAGAGGTCCGCCGGAAAAGGGAGCCCTGGGGCGTATGGATTCCAACGAAGTCAACAAACTGCTCGCCGGGTTGCTTGGAACCTGTTTCGTCGTCTTCTCGGTCGGTTTGGTGTCCGACGCCCTGTTTGCCTCGCCGGCGCCGGAAAAACCCGGCTTTGCCATCGAGGCGACGGAGCCTGCCGAAGGCGGCGCCGCCGGACCCGCAGCAGAGGCGAAGCCGATCGCCGACCTTTTGGCCACCGCCAATGTCGAGCAAGGTGCGGCCGTCTTTAAGAAATGCCAGGCCTGCCATTCCGGCGAAAAAGGCGGCCCCAACAAGGTCGGCCCGGATCTCTGGGACATCGTCGACCGCCCCGTCGCCGAGCATGAGGGCTTTGCCTATTCGGCCGGCATGAAGGAGTTTTCCAAGGGCGGCGCCGAGAAGTGGACCTATGACAATCTCAACCACTTCATCACCTCGCCGAAGAAATTCGTGAAGGGCACGGCGATGGGCTTTGCCGGCCTGCCGAAGGACGAGGACCGCGCCAACGTCATTGCCTATCTGCGCACGCTGTCGGATAGCCCGAAGCCGCTGCCGACGCCAGGTGCCGCCGCCGATGCAACGGCGCCGGCCAAGCCGGCCGAGGGTGCCGCTCCGGCCAAGCCGGCTGAAGGTGCAGCTCCAGCCCCTGCGACGCCGGCACCGGCGCCCGCCAAATAACCGAATTGTCATCTCCATGACCTCAAAAAAGCCGGGTTCAGCCCGGCTTTTTGTTAGGAAAATCGCATATGCGGCGACAAAGCCGCCGCATGGCGGTTTTCACCGGCGTCAAATCATTTAGGATTGCCGGGCATCGCGACGAGGAGAACGCATGACGGTTGGCCGAACGCTTCTGAGGTCCTTTCTGGTTGTGGGCGCCCTCGCAGGCGGCCTGCAGGCATCCTTCCCCCAGGAATGGCACACCACCTCTTCGCTGATCGGCCCCTCCAAATATGGCGAGAACTTCCAGCGCTACGATTATGTGAATCCGGATGCACCGAAGGGCGGTACCTACAATTCGGTCGTTTCCGGCACGTTCGACAGCTTCAATCCCTATATCGTTCAGGGATCGCCGGCGGCCGGCCTGCAGCCATTTGGCGGCGGCCTGCTCTACGACACGCTGATGGACCAGGCGACTGACGAAGGTAGCGTCAGCCACCCGCTCGTCGCCGATGCCTACAAGTACCCGACCGACTATTCCTCGGCCACCTACCGGCTCGACCCGCGGGCGAAATGGCATGACGGACAGCCGATCACAGTCGACGACGTGATCTGGTCGTTCCAGGTGCTGAAGGCCAACAGCCCGATGTACAGCCGCTATTTCGAAAACGTCACCGACGCCGTCGCTGTCTCGGACCGTGAGGTCGAGTTCCACTTCGACCAGAAGGGCAATCGCGAACTGCCCAAGATCCTCGGCGACCTTGTCGTGCTGCCCAAGCATTGGTGGGAAGGCACCGACGCCAATGGCAAGAAGCGCGACATCACCAAGGGGACGCTGGAGCCGCCGCTGGGCTCGGCTGCATACAAGATCGCCAGCTTCAAGGCGGGGTCGGAAATCGTCTGGCAGCGCGTCCCCGACTATTGGGGCGCCAAGCTGGCTGTGAAGATCGGTCGGGAGAATTTCGACACGCAGCACTTCACCTACATTCTTGACGACAACGCCTCCTGGGAGGCGTTCAAGAAAGGTGGCCTCGACGATATCAAGCCGGAAAACAGCTCGAAGCGCTGGGCGACATTTTATGATTTCGCGGCGATCAAGGCCGGCGATGTGATCAAGCAGGAGTTCAAGACCACCTCGCCCGAGCCGATGCAGGCTTTCATGCTCAACCAGAGACACAAGCTCTTTGCCGATCGTCTGGTCAGGGCCGCGCTCACCTATCCCTTCGATTTTGAATCGATGAACCGCACGCTGTTCTTCGGTTTCAACACCCGCACCCACAGTTATTTCCAGGGCACGGAACTGGCCTCGAGCGGCCTGCCGCAAGGCAAGGAGCTGGAGATCCTGGAGAAGTACCGCGACAAGCTGCCGCCGGAAGTATTCACGCAGGAATTCAAGCTGCCGGTCTACGATTCGCCGCAGGCGGAGCGCAAATATCTGAAGCAGGCGGTCGACCTGTTCGCCCAGGCCGGCTGGGTGATCAAGGGCGGCAAGATGGTCAACGCCAAGACCGGCGAGCCATTCAAGTTTGAAATCCTAGGCTCGAATGAAACCGACCAGGTCATTTCCAGCCCCTGGATCGCCAATCTGCGCAAGATCGGCGTCGATGCGACACTGCGCATCGTCGACCCGAGCCAGTACACCAACCGCGTCAGAAATTTCGATTACGACGTCATCACAGGACAGCTCCAACAGTCGGAATCGCCCGGCAACGAGCAGCGCGATTTTTGGAGCTCCAAGTCCGCCGACACACCGGCATCGCGCAATTATTCCGGCATCAAGAACCCGGTCGTTGACGCCCTTGTCGACCGCATCATTTTTGCCACGGATCGCGATGACCTCGTCGCCACCACCCATGCGCTCGATCGCGTGCTGCTGTGGAATTACTATGTGGTGCCGCAATACTATCGCGCCGTTGTGTGGCTGGCTTACTGGAACAAGTTCGGCATCCCGGAAAAGCAGCCCGGCTACCGTGGCGCCGATATCGATTCCTGGTGGATCGATGCGGACAAGGAAAAGGCCCTGGCCGCCAAGTACAAGGGCAGCAATTGATGGCGGGGCTCCCTCGCCGCGATTTCCTGGCCCTCAGTGGCGCCGCGGCCGTTGCTGCGCTGCTGCCGGGCAAGGCTTTCGCCGCCAGCCCAACCGGCGTGAAACTGCATGGACTGTCGGCTTTCGGCGACCTCAAATACAAGCCGGACTTCACTCATTTCGACTATGTCAATGTCGATGCGCCGCAAGGTGGCGTCTTCAACTTCCTGCCGCGCAACTGGCTTGCCAACCAGACGCCGCTGACCTTCAACACGCTGAATTCGTTCGTCCCCAAAGGAGATTCGCCCCAGCGCACGGAGATGTGCTTCGATTCACTGATGGTGAGAGCGTACGACGAACCTGACGCCGTTTACGGGCTGATCGCTGACGGCGTGACGATTTCCGACGACCGCAACGACTTCACCTTCTCGCTGCGCCCGCAGGCCCGCTTCCATGACAGCACGCCATTGACGGCCGAGGATGGCGCCTTCACCTTCAAGCTGCTCAAGGACAAGGGGCACCCGTACTATTCCCTGCCGCTAACGCATCTGGATGACGCGATTGCCGTGGATGCCCACACGCTGCAGCTTAGGTTTTCCGGCAAGCAGACAAGCCGCACCATCCTCAACGTCGTCGAGTTCCCGGTCCTGTCGAAGGCGTTCTACACGGCCAACCCGTTCGATTCCTCGCAGATGAACCCGCCGTTGGGGTCAGCCGCCTACAAGGTCGGTCGCTGGTCGGCCGGGGCCTGGATCGAATATGAGCGTGTGGCTGATTATTGGGGCAACGACCTGCCGGTCAATCGCGGCCAGAACAATTTTCAGCGGATCCGCGTTGAGTTCTATCAGGACCGTAGCGTTGCCTTCGAAGCGTTCAAGAAGGGAGAAATCCTCTACAGGGAGGAATTCACCTCGCGCGTCTGGGCGACCGGCTACGACTTCCCAGCCTTCACTGCCGGCAAGGTAGTGAAGCACGAATTCCCGGCCGAAACGGTGCCTTCGATGCAGGGCACCGCCGTCAACCAGCGGCGCGAGCAGTTTCGCGACTCGCGCGTGCGGCAGGCGATCGGGCTCTGCTTCGACTTCGAATGGACGCGGCGCAATTTCTTCTACGGTTCCTATGAGCGCTCGCAATCCTGCTTCGAGAAATCCGAATTTCGCGCCGAGGGCAGACCGTCGCCACAAGAATTGGCTCTTCTTGAGCCGCTGCGTGAGCAGATTCCCGCCGAGGCTTTTGGCGAAGCCGTGATCCAGGACGCGTCGAACGGCTCCGGCCGCGACCGGCAGTTGCTTGGCAAGGCGGCCAAGCTTCTGGCCGAGGCCGGCTGGAAACGGTCCGGCAATTTCGTCGTGAACGACAAGGGTGGTCGGTTGTCCGCAGAGTTTCTTGTCGACGACGAAGTCTTCGAACAGGTCTACTCGCCCTGGGTCGAAAACATGAAGGCGGTCGGCATCGATGCCTCGATCCGGCTGGTGGATGCCGCGCAATATCAGCTGCGGCAGAATTCGTTCGACTACGACCTCGTCTCGGTCGCGGCCTCGTTTCCGGCGACGCCAACCCGTGACGACCTCGAAACCATTTTCCATTCGCGAGCAGCTACCGTATCGGGCTCTCGCAATCTGCCGGGAACGTCGAGCCCGGCCATCGACGCCCTGGTTGACGCCGCAGGTGCCGCCGAGGGTCGCGAAAGCCTGACAATTGCCATGCGCGCGCTCGACCGGGTCTTGCGTGCACGGAGGGATTGGATTCCAAGTTGGTTCCTGGCGAATCATCGAAGCGCCTATTGGGACATGTTCGGTTTTCCCGAGCGGAAACCCGATTTCGACTTCCCGGTCGAAGCGCTGTGGTGGGTCGACAAGGGCAAGGCGGCAAAAATTGGCAAAGGGTAGGCTGTTGCGCGGCACTTTACCCTCCCCCTCGTGGGGAGGGTCGGTGAGCACTTCGTGCGCAGCGCGAATGGCGAACCGGGGTGGGTGTGACGGCGTACGCCGGATCGAGACTACCCCCACCCCGCTCCGCTTCGCGGATCGACCCTCCCCACAAGGGGAGGGTGAAAGCTGATGGGCGCCTACATACTGCGCCGTATCCTGCTGATGATACCGACCCTGTTCGGCATCATGGCTGTTGCTTTCGTCGTCACTCAATTCGCACCGGGTGGACCGGTCGAGCAGGTCATCGCCAGCCTGACCAACCAGGGCGGCAGCGACCGCCTCGGCAGCGGCGGCGGCGATGCAGGAGGCGGCGGCAATTTCGATGTGGCCGGCGATGTCGGTTCGAAGTACCGCGGCGCGCAAGGGCTCGATCCTGAATTCATCAAGAAGCTGGAAAAGCAATTCGGCTTCGACAAACCACCGCTCGAACGCTTCGGCATGATGCTATGGAACTATGCCCGCTTCGATTTCGGCGACAGCTATTTCCGTGACATCTCGGTTCTCGATCTGATCCTGGAGAAGATGCCGGTGTCGATCTCGCTTGGGCTGTGGATCACGCTGTTGTCCTATCTGATCTCGATCCCCCTTGGCATCCGCAAAGCGGTCAAGGACGGCTCCGCCTTCGACGTCTGGACCAGCGGCGTGATCATCGTCGGCTATGCCATACCGGCCTTCCTGTTCGGCATATTGCTGATGGTGCTGTTCGCGGGCGGTTCCTTCTGGGACTGGTTCCCACTGCGCGGCATCGTCTCCGACAATTGGGACCAATTGTCGTGGCCCGACAAGATCGTCGATTATTTCTGGCACATGACCTTGCCGCTGACGGCGCTGGTGCTGTCGGCCTTCGCGACGACGACGCTGCTGACCAAGAACTCCTTCCTGGAAGAGATACGCAAACAGTATGTGGTGACGGCCCGTGCCAAGGGCCTGTCGGAGCGGCGGGTGCTTTACGGACATGTGTTCCGCAACGCAATGCTGATCGTCATTGCCGGCTTTCCAGCGGCCTTCATCTCGGCCTTTTTCACCGGCTCGCTTTTGATCGAGAACATCTTTTCCCTCGACGGTCTCGGGCTGCTCGGTTTCAGGTCCGTGTTGGCGCGCGACTATCCGGTCGTGTTCGCCAACCTCTATATATTTTCGCTGCTTGGCCTGTTCGTGACGCTGTTGTCCGACCTGATCTACACATGGGTCGATCCGCGCATCGATTTCGAGCGGAGAGACGTCTGATGACGCAGGCTGCAGCCGAGATCACACCGATAAGGATCGCCCGCCCCTGGCTGTCGCCGCTCAACAAGCGGCGCTGGCAGAACTTCAAGGCCAACAGGCGCGGCTACTGGTCGTTGTGGATATTCCTCGCTCTGTTCGTGCTGTCGCTGTTTGCCGAACTGATCGCCAACGACAGACCGATCGTCGCCTACTACAAAGGCGAGATCCTGTTCCCGGTGGCGGTCGCCTACCCCGAGGAAAAATTCGGCGGCTTCTACGCCGTCACCGACTATCGCGACCCGGTCATCCGCGACGAGATCAACGCCAATGGCTGGATGATCTGGCCGCCAATCCGCTATTCCTACCGCACCGTCAACAATGCGATCCCCGACGCCGCTCCCGCAAAACCGTCATGGGAGTATGACGCGCAGAGGCGATGCAGCCAATATCCGCAAGGCGCTGCCGATCCTGACTGCATTGTCGGCAACTGGAACTGGCTGGGTACCGACGACCAGGCGCGCGACGTGCTGGCGCGCATCATCTACGGGTTTAGGATTTCCGTGCTGTTCGGGTTGATCCTGACTGCGGGTTCGTCGGTTATCGGCGTCGCCGCCGGCGCGCTGCAAGGGTATTTCGGCGGCTGGACCGACCTTCTCTTTCAACGCTTCATAGAAATCTGGTCGGCGATACCGCTGCTGTATCTGCTGCTGATCGTCGCCGCCATCCTGCCGCCGGGCTTCTTCATCTTGCTTGGGCTGATGCTGCTGTTCTCCTGGACGTCGCTTGTCAGCGTGGTGCGCGCCGAATTCCTGCGTGCACGCAACTTCGAATATGTCAACGCGGCCCGCGCGCTTGGTGTGTCCAACCGCACCATCGTGCTGCGCCATCTTCTGCCTAATGCCATGGTGGCGACGCTGACCTTCATGCCTTTCCTGGTCAGCGCCTCGATCTCGACACTGACCTCGCTCGACTATCTCGGCTTCGGCCTGCCGCCCGGCACCGCGTCGCTCGGCGAACTGCTAAAACAGGCGCAGAGTAACCTCAATGCCCCCTGGCTCGGTATATCGGGCTTCATCGTCATCTCGCTGATGCTGTCGCTGTTGGTGTTCATCGGTGAAGCAACGCGCGATGCTTTCGACCCGCGCAAGGCGTTCCGATGAGCAGCGAACTCCTGCTCTCCGTCCGCGATCTCAGCGTTGCCTTCACCCAAGGCGGCAACCAGTCGACCGCCGTCGACCACATCTCCTTCGATCTCGCCAAGGGCGAGACGGTGGCGCTTGTGGGCGAATCCGGTTCCGGCAAATCGGTCTCGGCGCTGTCGGTGCTGAAGCTTCTGCCCTACCCGACGGCCAGCCATCCCTCGGGCAAGATCCTGTTCCAGGGCGCCGACCTTTTGGCGATGAACGAAAAGCAGTTGCGCAGCGTGCGCGGCAACAAGATCACCATGATCTTCCAGGAGCCGATGACCTCGCTCAATCCGCTGCACACGATCGAGCAGCAGATCGTCGAGATCCTGGCGCTGCATCAGGGCATGGGCGACCGCCAGGCCAAGGCGCGCACGCTGGCGCTGCTCAACGAGGTCGGCATTCGCGAACCGGAAAAGCGGCTCGACGCCTATCCGCACCAATTGTCCGGCGGCCAACGCCAGCGCGTCATGATCGCCATGGCGCTGGCCAACGAGCCTGAACTGCTGATCGCCGACGAGCCGACGACGGCGCTCGACGTCACCGTGCAGGCGCAGATCCTCGAATTGCTGGCGGGGCTGAAGAGCCGCAAGGGCATGTCAATGCTGTTCATCACCCATGATCTCGGCATTGTCAAAAAGATCGCCGACCGCGTCTGCGTGATGACCAAAGGCAAGATCGTCGAGACCGGGCCGACCAGGGACATCTTCGCCAACCCGCAGCACGCTTATACCAAGCACCTCCTGGCCGCCGAGCCGAAGGGCAAGCCGCCGGCCGCCAACGATGCCGCCAAGCCGGTGATGACAGGCAAGAACATCAAGGTTTGGTTCCCGATCAAGAAGGGTTTCTTTCGCACCACCGTCGACAATGTGAAGGCAGTTGACGGCATCGACGTCACCGTGCGCGCCGGCCAGACCCTCGGCGTCGTCGGCGAATCCGGCTCCGGCAAGACGACGCTCGGGCTGGCGCTGGCGCGGATGATCTCATCGACCGGCACCATCCAGTTCAATGGCAGCGACATCAACCAGCTTTCCTTCAACGCCATGCGGCCGCTGCGCCGCGAGTTGCAGATCGTTTTCCAGGACCCGTTCGGCTCGCTCAGCCCGCGCATGTCGGTCTCGGAGATCATCGAGGAAGGCTTGAAGATCCACGAGCCGAAGCTGTCGCCCGATCAACGCGACGACAAGGTCGTCGCCGTGCTGAAGGAGGTCGGGCTCGATCCGGCGACCAGGAACCGCTATCCGCATGAATTCTCCGGCGGCCAGCGCCAGCGCGTCGCCATTGCGCGCGCCATGGTGCTCAATCCACGCTTCGTCATGCTGGACGAACCGACCTCGGCGCTCGACATGAGCGTGCAGGCGCAAGTGGTCGACCTCTTACGCAATCTGCAGGCCAGGCACGACCTTGCCTATCTGTTCATCAGCCACGATCTGAAAGTCATTCGCGCCCTTGCCAATGACGTCATCGTCATGCGCAATGGCAAGATCGTCGAAGCCGGCCCTTCCGAACAGATTTTCGAGCGGCCGCAGACCGACTATACGAAGGCGCTGATCTCGGCCGCGTTCAAGATCGAGACGGCGCCGGTCGGTATCGTCAGCGAATAACAGGGAATACAATCCGCAAATGGAAAAAGGCAAAATCCTGCTTGCCGTCACCGGCTTTCATCCGCAGCGCTGGCGCGAGCTGCTGTCGGCCGAGCGCGAAGTGGTGCTGGAGCCGGACGGCGCTTCGGATCCGTCGATCACCTATGCGGTGGTGTGGAAGCAGAAGCCGAACCTCTTGAAATCGCTGCCCAATCTACGCGCAATCTTCTCGATCGGCGCCGGCGTCGACCATATCTTCGCCGATCCCGGCCTGCCCGATGTGCCGATCGTCAAAGTGGTAGCCGACAACCTCACCCAGTACATGACCGAATATGTCGTCTGGCGCGTGCTCGACCATCACCGCCAGGGCATGCTCTATCGTGCGCAGCAGCCGAAGAAGACCTGGCACGAACCGCCGCAGCGGCCGGCCGGTGACATCTCGGTCGGCATTATGGGGCTCGGCAATCTCGGCCGCGCGGCGGCATCGGTGCTGTTGTCGCTCGGCTTTGCCGTCAATGGCTGGTCGCGGAGCGACAAGGCCATGAAAGGCGTTGCGACCTATGCCGGAGAGGCCGGGCTGATCCCCTTCCTCAACGCCACCGACATACTGGTGGTGCTGCTGCCGCTGACGCCGGATACGCACGGCATCATCAATTACGGCGTGCTGAAGGAATTGCGCAAGCGCAACGGCCTCGGCGGCTCGGTGCTGATCAATGCCGGGCGCGGCCGGCTGCAGAAGGACGCCGACATATTGCGCGCGCTGGGCGACGGCACGCTGAAGGAGGCGAGCCTCGACGTGTTCGAGGTCGAGCCGCTGCCGAAGACCAGTCCGCTATGGAGTCACCCGAAAGTGTTCGTGACGCCGCACGCGGCGGCGACCTCCGACCCTGTCCACCTGGCGCCGAGCATGTTGCGGCAGATGGATGCCTTCGAGCGCGGCGAAAAGCTTGATAACGTGGTCGACCGCAAGGCGGGGTACTGAGGAAGTCCAGGTTCAGCTCGGCAGACTGAACTTCTTCTGCTTGTTGGGCGTGCCGCAGTCGCGGCGGACGATCGAGCGGTTCATGGCATCGATCTGGCCGCTTGCCAGGTCGGTGTCGCGCTTGCTTTTGGAGCGCATATCCGGCGTGAACGGGCCGAAGCCCATCGCCGGATTGGAGAAGCTCGGCTTGGCGTCCGTCGACAGATGGTATTGCTGCGCCAGTTCGTTGCGCTGCGCCAGCAACTGGTCGCAAGGCACATTGTCATACTGCAGCGACGATTGTACGTCCTGGTCCTGCCGCTCCGACATCGAGCTGCTGCAGCCGGCCATCGCTAGGCAGGACGCCAAGACCATCATGTTCCAGCGCATGTGTTCCTCCTCAATGCCTGCCGAGGGCTTTTCTCGGCTTGTATCCTACCTGATGCCGCGCCAGCCGCAAAAATCTTATTCACGTTTTCGAACAAGACGAGACATCAACCCTTGGACGAGGGCACCGCCAGCGCGGCAAGCCCGCCGACCGGCTGGCGGCGATCCCAGCGGATGACGGTCGGCTGCATCGACAGCACCGACAGGCCGTTTGCCGCAAGCACCCGCTCGACATAGGCTTGAGAATGGGCGTAGCGACGAGACGGCTGCAGCGCAAAACCGGCGTCGCCGCCCGCCCCGCCCTTGGCTGGCGTTTCGACGGAAAAGGCAAACAGGCCATTGGTGGCCAGAATGCCGGCGACGGTCTTCACCACGCGATCGAGCGCGCCGACATAGATGAACACGTCGGCCGCCGCCACCAGATCGGCTTTCGGCCCGGCATAGGCAAAATGCTGCAGATCGGCCTTGGCGAGCAGGTCGTAGACGCCCTTGGCGCGGGCCTTTTTCAGCATGGCGGCGGAGATATCGTAGCCCTCCAGCCGTTCGGCGACCGGCCGCAGTTTCTCGCCCATCAGACCGGTGCCGCAACCGAGATCGAGCGCCAGCGAAAAGCGGCCCGGTCTTGCCGCGCGAATGGCGCGATCGAGAAACTCCGGCAGCCGGTAGCCGAGCTTGTCGACCAGCGAGTCCTCGAAAGTCTCGGCATAGTGGTCGAACAGCGTCTCGACGAAGGCGCTGGGTGGCGCTGCGGCAGCCGGCGCCTTGCCGATCAGCTGCAGCTTCAGCGCAGCACCCAGGCGATCCGCCGGGTCCAGTTTCAGCACAGCCGCCCAGGCCTGCGTCGCCAGGTCGAGCAGCCCCGTTGCCTCCTGCATCTCGCCCAGGCGGAACCAGCCCGCCGCCCATTGCGGCGCCAGTTCCAGCGCGCCGAGCAGCAGCTCCGCCGCTGCCGCGTGCTCGCCCGAGCCGAAAAGCATCTCGGCATAGTCGGCGCGACGGTCGGCGGTCAGGTCGCCGGACGAGATTTTCAGCGGTTGCATGGCGATGGCCCCGCCGGCTGATGCGGCCGGTGGCTGGCTGTAGGCCGAGTCAGCAGTCTCTTGCAACAGGCTTCCCGCGCTGGAATTAGCCACTATCTTCAGTGGATGCGCGCCAGCGACCTGCTCCATCCCCGGCCTGAAGGCCTTTATTGCCCATGCGGCGATTTCTTCATCGACCCGGTGCGGCCAGTCAACCGGGCGTTGATCACGCATGGCCATTCCGACCATGCCCGATCCGGCCATCGTTCGGTGCTGGCTACGCAGCAGACACTCGACATTATGGGGTTGCGTTATGGCGAGGATTTTGCCGGGACAACGCAAGCGGCCGTGCTTGGCGAAGCGATGGCGCTGAACGATGTCAGCGTCACCTTCCATCCGGCCGGCCATGTGCTGGGCTCGGCGCAGATCGCGGTCGAGCACAAGGGCAGGCGCATCGTCGCCTCCGGCGACTACAAGCGCCAGAAGGACGCGACCTGCGCACCGTTCGAACCGGTCCAATGCGACGTCTTCATCACCGAGGCGACCTTCGGCCTGCCGGTGTTTCACCATCCGCCCGACACGGAGGAGATCGCCCGGCTGCTCAAATCGGCGGCGCAGTTTCCCGAGCGATCGCATCTGGTCGGCGCCTATGCGCTGGGCAAGGCACAGCGGGTGATGCGGCTGCTGCGCGATGCCGGTTATGACAGGCCGATCTATATCCACGGCGCGCTGGCCAAGCTCAGCGAATATTACCAGAGCCAGGGCATCGACCTCGGCACGCTGGAGCCGGCAACCGTCGACAGCGGCGGCAAGCAGGATTTCACTGGGGCCATCGTTGTCGGCCCTCCATCGGCCTTCGCCGACCGCTGGGCGCGGCGCTTTCCCGACCCGATCTCATGCTTCGCCTCGGGCTGGATGCGCATCCGCCAGCGCGCCAAGCAAGGCGGCGTCGAACTGCCGCTGATCATTTCCGACCATGCCGACTGGGATGAACTGACCGCTACCGTCAAGGAGACGGGCGCCGGCGAAATCTGGGTGACGCACGGCCGCGAGGAAGCGCTGGTGCGCTGGTGCGAGCTGGAAGGCATCGCCGCCAGGCCACTGCACCTGGTGGGATATGAGGACGAGGGCGATTGATGGTGATTTTTGATCCAGAAATCGCCGGCGCGGCGATCCTTCCCACCCCCCTCTGGCCTGCCGGCCATCTCCCCCGCAAGGGGGGAGATCAGATGTCACCTCCGCTTTCGCCAATCGCCAACCTCGCAAGATGGGCGGCAAGATCAAGGCTGCCAATCTCCCCCCTTGCGGGGGAGATGTCCAGCAGGACAGAGGAGGGTGTGCCAGAACGCAAACCTCTGCCGTCAACGCGGTCCTTGCATCCATGAACCGCTTTGCCGAACTCCTCGACCGCTTGGTGCTGACGCCGTCGCGCAATGGCAAGCTGACGCTGCTCGTCGACTATTTCCGCAGCGTCGAGGACCCCGACCGCGGGCTGGCGCTGGCGGCGATCACCGGCGACCTCAACATTGCGGCGGTCAAGCCGGCGATGCTGCGCACGCTGGTCACCGAGCGCATGGATCCGGTGCTGTTCGGCTATTCCTACGACTATGTCGGCGACCTCGCAGAAACCGTGTCGCTGGTCTGGCCGCAAACGCCGGGACATATCCCCAACCGGGAGCCGACGCTTGGCGACGTCGTGGCGACGCTGCAGGCGGCGAGCCGCTCCGACGGACCCAAGGTGCTGGCCGGGCTGCTCGACAGCGCCGGCATTTCGGCGCGCTTTGCCATCATCAAGCTGGTCACCGGCGGCTTGCGCATCGGCGTTTCGGCGCGGCTGGCCAAACAGGCGCTGGCCGATTTCGGCAAGGTCGATATCGCCGAGATCGAGGAGCTGTGGCACGGGCTGACACCGCCCTATATCTCGCTGTTCGCGTGGCTGGAAGGCAAGGCCGAGAAGCCGAAGCGGACCGCACTTGCCCTGTTCAGTCCGGTGATGCTGTCGAACCCGGTCGGCGACGGCGACCTCGAAAAGCTCGATCCGGCCGACTATGCCGCGGAATGGAAATGGGACGGCATCCGCGTTCAGGCGGTGTGCGAGGGCGGCGTGCGCCGGCTCTATTCGCGCACCGGCGACGATGTGTCCGGCGCATTTCCCGATCTCGCCCAGGCAATGGATTTTTCCGCCGCGCTCGATGGTGAATTGCTGGTCGGCGAGCCGGTGGCGACCGGCACCTTTTCGGACCTGCAACAGCGGCTCAATCGCAAGAGCGTGGCCCCGAAGATACAGCAGCAATACCCGGCGTTCATGCGCTGCTACGATGCGCTGCAGATCAACGGCGAAGATTTGCGCGCGCTACCTTTCCGCGAGCGGCGGGCCCGTCTTGAGGCCTTCATCACAACGCTGGACCCGCACCGTTTCGATCTGTCGCCATTCGTCGAATTCCCGGATTGGCAAACGCTGGAGGAACTGCGCCGCGCGCCGCCGCACCCGATCATCGAAGGCGTGATGCTGAAGCGCTGGGATTCGCCCTATCTCGCGGGACGGCCGAAAGGCCCGTGGTTCAAGTGGAAGCGCGATCCGCACACGGTCGATGCTGTGCTGATGTATGCGCAGCGCGGCCATGGCAAGCGGTCAAGCTTTTATTCCGACTATACGTTCGGCGTCTGGTCGGGGCCGGAAGGCGCAGAGGAACTGGTGCCGGTCGGCAAGGCCTATTTCGGCTTCACCGACGAGGAGCTGAAGCAGATCGACAAATTTGTCCGCGACAACACGGTCGAGCGTTTCGGCCCGGTGCGCTCGGTGCGCGCCGACCGCAGCCAAGGCCTGGTGCTGGAGGTGGCGTTCGAAGGTCTCAACCGTTCGACTCGCCACAAATCCGGCGTTGCGATGCGATTTCCCCGCATCTCACGGCTGCGCTGGGACAAGCCGACCGCCGAAGCCGACCGCATCGAGACGCTGCAGGCGCTGCTGGATCGCTAGGCAGCGCTCACGGTTCGATCGAGACGCGGATCTCGTAGATGTCGACCGCCTTGCCCTGCTTGTCGAAGTCGGAGTTGATGGCGATGCTGCCGGCGGCGCCCGGGGGCTTGTCGGGGAATTTCACGTCGAACAGATATTCGTTACGCTGCTGGCCGACCGCATAGCGCTTGCGGCCGCAATCGCCGAGATCGCCGAAATTGCAGTCGACGGAGATCTGCGTGTTCTTGCCGTCCTCGGCGCGGGCGACGATGTCGAACACGGCATGTTTGCCGGCAAGCTTCTCCAGCACGCCCTGCCCGACATCGAAGCTGATGGCCGAGCCGGAAGCACCGGAGCGGATGCGCAGGAAGGAGCCGGTGTCGTCCTGCACGACATCGGCCTTGGCGTCGGACGGGGTCGCCACATGCGTTGGATCGGTGGGTGTAAACACGTTGATCCAGTCGCGCGTCTGTTCGGCGACACCAGGCTGCTGCGGCGCGCCAGGCTGCTGCGGCTCAGTTGTACCGGCAGGCGGCGTGAAGTCGTCATCGTCGACGGTCGGCGGCGCTTCGGGCGGCGCCGTGTCGAGCTGCGCCGGCGTCTTGAACACCCCGGTCTGCACGGCGAAATAGAGGCCGATGCCGGCGGCGGCGAGCAACGTCACGCCAAAGAAGATCGCCGTCAGCGGCAGGCGGCGGCCCCTTATCCGCCTTTCATCGCGGTCAGGCGCCACTTCCGCCGCGGCCTCGGCCGGCGCGGAATCGGCCATATCGATCGCCGGGGCGCCGGGCAGCGTGGCGTCAGGCATGATGTCGGGGACGACCGGCAGCACGCGCGAACGCGGCGCGTCGGATGCCTCCGGCTGAACCGGTCCATCAACGACGATCGCCGGCGACGGTCCGGCCGCGACACCTGTCGGGGCATCGACCGCGGGCGCTTCGGCGGCGCCCTGTACGGCGTCTTGCGGCTGCGCAACGCGTTGCGTCAGCGCGGTATCTTGTGTCTGCGCAGCGCTCTGCGTCTGCGCAGCGCTCTGCGTCGGCGCGGCGCTCTGCGTCGGCGCGGCGACATCGGGGACCGCGGGCAGGAATTCGGATTCGATCTCGGCGATCTTTTCCTGGACCGCCTTGCGGCGCTTGATGGCGGCTTCCACCGTCACGCCGGGATTGGCCTGGAGCACGCGGTCGAGCGCCGCGAAAGCCGACCGATAGACCCTCTCGCGAAATGCCCGGTCCTCGGCGTTGCCTTTCTCGAAGGCGTTGCGGATCGCTTTTTCGATCGCGTCCAAGCGAATTCCCCTGTCCGTTCGCTTACATTGCCATGATCGTTAGCCGCAGGCGACCAATCAATCAACGGGCGAGCGCCCGCATTCTGCCTTACAGGCCTGTTCAACGCCCATTTCGATGCTTTCTAGCAATAAAATCAGTCCGTTTGCCGCCTTGCCGGGCAATTTGCGCGCAGTCCGGCGCGACGTCTCCGCGTAATCGAAAAAGCAAACGAGGCGATGGCTTATTCCGCGCCAATGGAAAATGACGGGACGAATTGCCGGATGCCGGCTCGAAATCGCGGTTGCCCATCTTGAATTAGCGGCCGGTTGAGTCTATCACCCAGCCGATCCTGGAACCTCGCGCTTCCCGGGCCGCTTTAGCTCAGTTGGTAGAGCACATCATTCGTAATGATGGGGTCAGGTGTTCGAGTCACCTAAGCGGCACCAGTTCTCCATCCGACGCAAGCGTGACGGCAGGTGCAAGGCTAATGCACGTCACTCCCTACGCCAACACCGGCACTTCCTGTCTGCCTCGTCGACATGCGCCATATGGCCGCCGCCACAGGATTGCGTCGTCAGACGCTTGACCATCGACTATGCTGCATCGCGCAAGATCGACAGCCTAGAGAACCCGACAATACAAGCATAATTTATAAGATACAAAACCACTATCTTAGAATAATCTTCGCCGATTTTGACCTATATCAGACACTCCGGATTATTGTTGTGTAATTAAACCGTGCCTTTTCTGACATGGTACTACTGCTCATACTGCATTGCGGACGTGAAAAACCCTCAGCGACGCAACGCACTCGCAAATCATACCCATTTTTAGCACTAACTCACACGAATATTACAGCTCGATAGATATTTTGTGTTGCACTGCACCATTGCCCGGTTGCACCATTTCTTGGGGGATTTGGTACTGGGAAGTGCGCCGTGGAGGATTCCGCCAAGTTGATCAGCTTGAATTTTTCGCTGGCCAGCACCGATTTCGAGGCTGCCCCGCGCACAAGGCGCGGGTTTGATGTTGTCGGCGCACTCTCGACGCTGGCAGGCCTCGACCTGAGGCCCGGAATGCAGGGCCGCTGGCTTCATCGGAGATTTCAGACCGGCGGAAATGCCTGATGGCGGTCGCGCGTGACAATCAGTTGGACGCTGTGCGCGCCATCGCTGTCACGATGGTTCTCTATTCCCATTTCCTTGCACCCAACGGGTCCTCCTTTTGGGGCCACATCGGGGTGCGGCTTTTTTTTGTGCTGAGCGGCTTCCTGATCACACGACTGCTGCTCGAAGCGCGCGCCGCGGCCGAATTCAAAGCCGGCCCTGCATTGAGTTCCTTCTACATCAGGCGCGCGCTGCGCATATTCCCGCCCTATTTCGCCGTGCTTGGGTTCGTCTGGCTGACCGATCTGGAGCAGTCCAGTGGATCGCTCGTCTGGCATGCGCTTTACCTGTCGAATTTTTGGTACGCGCTGCGCAACGAATGGACGCCCTGGCTACTCTGCCATTTCTGGAGCCTGAGCATCGAGGAGCAGTTCTATATCGCCTGGCCGCTGGTCGTGCTTCTCGCACCCCGCCGGCGGGTGGAAGCGATCACTATCGGCGTCATCCTGTTGTCGCTGGCCTATCGCTTCTACTGGCCGATCACCGCCACCCCGGCGCTAGCGCGCGACCTGCTGCCGCCAGCATCGATGGACGCGCTGGCGTTTGGTGCTTTGCTTGCCTGCCGGCGGACCAGAGGCGCCGGCCTGCCGCAATGGATGCGGCTAGGCTGGCCAGCCCTTGCGGCTGTCTTCCTGGCGATTGAGTGGCTTATCCCTGCGCCGGCCGATCCTATGCTGGAATGGGCCCGCTGGGCGTTGCTGCAGATCCTGCCCCTAGTGCCGCTGGTGGCCGTTGTGGCCGCCTGTTCAGCCGGCCTTGGCGGCGTCCTCGGCAGGGTTTTCGAACTGCCACCGCTGCTGTCACTGGGCCGCATCAGCTACGGCGTCTATCTTTACCATCCGATCCTTCTGTCGCTCGCCGTCAAGTCACAGCCCTGGATCCCGCTCAACGTCTCGGAGCAGGGGCCAGGGCGTTTCCTGGTCGCGAGCGCCGCCACGATCGCCGTCGCTTCGATCTCGTGGACGGCTTTCGAAAAGCCGCTCAACGGCCTAAAGCGCCGCTTCCCCTATGTAGCGCGCCGCCGCTCCCAGGCACGCGCTGGCGATCCCGGCTGGCTCGGCAGGGCGGCGGACGCCTATTCCGGCGGATCCCCCGATGGCCGCGCCGCACTCGAACTCCGGCGAACGGATGCGCAGAGATGACCACCGCGCCGCTCGTCTCCGTCCTGCTGCCGGTCTACAATGCCGGGCCTTATCTCACCGCTGCGCTGGAGAGCATTCTGCGGCAAGACTACGATCGCCTGGAGGTCATCGCTATCGATGACGGATCGACTGACAACTCGCTCGAGATTCTCGAACGATACCGCCGGGCAGACAATCGCGTTTCTGTCATCTCGCGTGAGAACCGCGGCCTCGTCGCCACCCTCAATGAAGGGCTACGGCTGGCCCAGGGCGAGCTTGTTGCGCGAATGGATGCGGACGATGTCGCCTATCCCCGGCGCCTCTCGCGCCAGGTCGCACTGTTCGAGCGGCGGCCCGATCTCGGCTTCTGCGGCGCCTGCGTCGATACCTTGCTTCACGGCCGTATCGCCAAAGGCAGGCTAGACCCGGTGTTCCGGCTCGGCCGGCTCGACATATTGTCTATGTTCTTTACGATATTCTTACATCCGACGGTGATCTATAACAGGAAGGTTATTGGGAACAACGATCTCTATTACGATCCAAAATATAGGCATGCCGAGGATTTTGATCTCTTCAGACGGCTTGCCGGCCGTTTCCCGGCGACCATATTGCCCGATAGCCTGCTCGTCTATCGCATCCATGCGGGAAGCGTGACCATGCGGCATGCCAAGGAAATGCGCAGGACGCATTTGCGGATCGTGGCCGAAAATCTCGAGCGTGAGGGGCTTGCGGAAACCACAGCGGATCTGCGCGACATCGGCGAGGCCGTCTCTTTCGACACGGTTTCGCGCGCAGCCGATTTCATCCGTGCGCTTGAAGAGCGGATTTCCGAGCTGCCGACCGACACACGGCCAAGCTTCGAGGCAGGCGCGCTGAACCTGTTCTATTTCCTCTACCAACTCGTCGGCGACGAAGGAGAACCGCCGCTGACCCACGAATTGCTCACGCGGACGGCGAGATGGAATTTCATCCGGCGCCGCGAACAATATGCGCTGCGTCCCGGCGTCTGGGCGCCTTGGCTCAGCCTGCTCTCGATAAGGGCCGGAAAGCGGGCGGACGCGGTGGCCTACTTCTTCAAAACCACGCCGGCCGAAGCGGTGCTTGCGCGTTATCAGCGGGGACTGGTATGACCGACAGGCCCCACCCGCTCCTGCGCGATCACCAGTTTGCGAGTGCGCCTGTCCCGACATCTCCCCGATCGGAGCGGCCGTCGCTCGAGGTCAGTTTCATCGTCTGCACGCGCGACCGCGCCGCTGTGCTGGAGGCTTGCATAGCCTCGATCCAGGCGGCATGCCGGGTGCACGCCACCTTCGCGGCAGAGTTGGTGGTGGTCGATAATGGTTCACGGGACGGCACGTCAAAGCGGCTGGCCGCTATCGCCGAAACTTCCGACATCCCAGTCACAGCCGTCTCGGAGACTCGCCCCGGACTAGCCGCTGCCCGCAATGCCGGATTGGCGCGAGCGCGAGGCCGCGTGCTGGTCTTCGTCGACGACGACTGCAAGCTCGACCGCGACTATCTCCGCGACCTGGAGCGGCACTACCGGAGTGGCGAGAAGTGGCTGATCCGCGGCGGCCGGGTCGAGCTCGGTGATGCCCGGGACCTGCCCTTCACCATAAAGCTCTGCGAGGCAAGCGAGCGGCTGACCCCGGCGGTCCACCCCGGCGGCTTCGTGCTCGGCTGCAACATGACCATGCACCGCGACGTCGCGGCCCGCATCGGGTCGTTCGACGAACGCTTCGGCGCTGGCGGCCCGCTACGCTCGGCTGAAGATACTGATTATCTCGTGCGGGCGATGCTGCTCGGCATGCCGGTCGAGTATGTGCCCGACATGACGGTCTTGCATCATCACGGCCGGCGAGACCGCAAATCGATCGACAGGCTGCACCGCGACTATAGCCTCGGTAATGGTGCGCTGTGCCTGAAACATGTCCGCCACGCCCCTTGGCTGCTTCGCCATGTCTATTGGTCCGCGCGGGCCGCGTTCAGGGAACTGGCGGGCCGTCCTCGCTTTGACCGCGACCTCGATCTGTCGCACTGGCCTATTGTCGTTATGAATCTGGCAGGTGCCGCCAGATTTGCGCTGCTCGTCATGATGGGATGGCCAAAACGGCTGCCGCTGCGCCACGACCGAGAAGCCAGCGAAGCCAATGCGGAGGCCAGAGCGCGATAATGTCACTGATTCCGTCAGCCCTGCCAATGCTGCGCCGCGCGCTTGGTGGCAGGCTGTTGCGGCTCGTTCCCGTCGTGGTGGGGCTCGGGCTTGCGGGCGCCGCGCTGGAAGGCCTCGGCATCGGTCTCATCATTCCGCTGCTTGGCATCATTATGGGACGTGGCGAAACATCAGGCATGGCCGGTTTCTCCGCCCTCCTCCAGCAGGTTGGAGCGGACCTCGGCGAGCGCCAGCGGCTGATCGCCATTTCGGCCGCGATCCTCGGTTCGATCGTACTGAAAAATGTCTTTGCCTTCGCCAACACGCTGCTGACCAGCTACATCTACGGCAAGGCAGGTTATTCGATCCGTAGCGCACTGTCGGAGCAGTTGCTCAGGGTCGGCTACCCCTTTTTCCTGCAGCAAAGCCCCGGGCGGCTGCTCAACATCATCTCCAACGAATCCTGGCGAGCATCCGACGCTATCCAGGCCCTGCTCGGCGCGATCGTCAGTGCCTCGGCCGCCGTCATCCTGCTCGCCTTCCTCCTGCTCCTCTCTTGGCAGATGACGCTGCTGGTGACGCTAGGGCTGGCGCTCGTCCAACTGGCGCACGGGGTTTTGTCGTCCAATCTGAAGGCGCCGAGCCGCAGCGTCGTCTCGCGCAACAGCGCACTGGCGTCGCAGATGCTGCATCTGGTGCATGCCGGGCGCCTAATTCGCATCTTCGGGCAGGAGAACCGCGAAAAGGCGGTCTTCGCCAAAGCGTCCGACGGGGTGCGGCGGGCGGCTTTCGTGCTTTCAATCCGCCAGGGCGTCTTGCCGCCACTGACCGAGGTGTTGCACGCGATGCTGTTCCTGGCGGTGGTGATCGGAGCCTGGCTGGCGAATGTAAGCTTCCCGCTGACCGTCGCCTTCCTCATCCTGCTCTACCGACTGCAGCCGCATATGCGCGCCTTGCAGATGTCCTGGAGTCAGTTGCAAGGCATGAGCGGCTCGCTGGAGGAGGTACAATGGCTGCTCGATCCTTCCGACAAGCCCGAGGCGCCGCAGGGCAGCCTGCCGTTCGACGGCTTGCGCCAAGGGATCAGCTTTGATGACGTGAGCTTCGCCTATTCCGGTCCCCTGTCAGACCCCGACGCGCGCGAGGCGGTGCTGCATAAGGCGGTGTTCGACATCCGCAGCGGCCGCTCGACGGCGCTGATCGGCCGCTCGGGCGCCGGCAAGACGACGATCGTCAATCTCCTGTGCCGCTTCGTCAAACCCGACAGCGGCAGGATCCTCGTCGATGGGGCACCGCTCGATGAAGTGGACCCAAGCCAGTGGCGGCGGAACATTGCCCTGGCCAGTCAGGAGCTGGAACTGGTCGACGGCACCATTTTTGAAAACATTATCTACGGCTACGACACGGCGTCGGCCAGCGACGCCATGCGCGCCGCAAGGCTGGCCGAGGCACATCAATTCATCGAGCACCTGCCGCAGGGCTACGCGACACTGGTCGGATACCGGGGCATCAACCTGTCAGCCGGACAAAGGCAAAGGATCGCCCTGGCGCGGGCGCTGGTGCGCGATCCCGATATTCTCATCCTCGACGAAGCCACCAGTGCGGTGGATGGGTTGTCAGAAGCCGCTATTGTCGAGACGCTGAAATCGCGGGCCGGCCGCCGCACCACCATTGTCATCAGTCATCATTACAGCACCATATCGTTCTGCGACGACGTGGTGATCTTGAGCCGCGGTCGGGTGAAAAAACAGGCCCCCTTCGCAACCCTGGCAATGCTCAGCATGGACGAGCTTTACCAGCACGGAGCGGGTGAGTGATGGGGCGCACCCCGACCTGCGACGCGGCTTGCGCCCGGCAGCTCGCAGATTGCGATCAATCCTGCCGGCAAACCACCGCCGCGACGCATTTCCGATTGTTCAAAAACAATTCTCGGTGGGAGGTCAGGCGGCCTTCTTCTTCGCCAGCCGCGCCTTGATCGAGGCGACGTCGGCGCGCGGCGTCGCGGCGAACAGCGTCCTGGTGTAGTTGTGCTTGGGGTCGGCGAAGACCTCCTCGCGCGAGCCGTATTCGACGGCTTCGCCGAAATACATCACCATCACATCGTCGGCGATGTAGCGCACGACCGACAGATCGTGGCTGATGAAGACATAGGTCAGCTGGAATTCGTCCTGCAGGTCGGCGAGCAGGTTGAGCACCTGCGCCTGCACCGAAAGATCGAGCGCGGAGACCGGTTCGTCAAGCACCAGCAGGCTCGGGTTCAGCATCAGCGCGCGGGCAATGGCGATGCGCTGGCGCTGGCCGCCCGAGAACATGTGAGGATAGCGATTGTAGTGCTCGGTTCCGAGGCCGACTTTCTTCAGCATCCTCATGGCGAGGTCGCGCCGCTCTTCGGCCGGCTTGTCGGTGTTGATGAGCAGCGGCTCGCCCAGCACATCTCCGATCTTTTGGCGCGGATTGAGCGATCCGTAAGGGTTCTGGAAGACGATCTGCACCTTGCGGCGCATCTCCCTGGTCAGGCCGTTCCTTGCGATGTCGACCTTGTTGCCGTCGATGAACAGCTCGCCCGACGTTGCCGGATCGATCAGCGTGATGATGCGCGCCAGCGTTGACTTGCCGCAGCCCGATTCACCGACGATGGCCAGCGTCTTGCCCTTGTCGACGCTGAACGAGACGCCCTTGACCGCATGCACGGTGCGCGCGCCGCGAAACAGGCCGCCGCCGACGTGATAGTCGCGCACGATGTCCTTGCCTTCGACGACCTTGATGCCCATCAGACGCTCCCGGCAGCCGGTTCGAACAGCATGTCCGAGACGGTCGGCAGCCGGTCGCCGACGGCATTTTCCGGCAGTGCCGACAAAAGCGCGCGGGTGTAATTGCTCTTCGGCGATTCAAACAGCGACAGCACGTCGGCCTCTTCCATCTTGCGCCCCTTGTACTGGACGATGACGCGGTCGGCGGTCTCGGCCACGACGCCCATATTGTGGGTAATCATGATCAGGCCCATGCCGTATTTGACCTGCAGCGAGACCAGCAGGTCGAGGATCTGCTTCTGGATGGTGACGTCGAGCGCGGTCGTCGGCTCGTCGGCGATCAGAAGCTTCGGATTGCAGGCGATGGCGATGGCGATCATCACGCGCTGGCACTGGCCGCCTGACATCTGGTGCGGAAACGAGTTCAGCCGTTCGGCCGGCTCGGCAATGCCGACCTGCGTCAGCAATTCGATGGCGCGCTCGCGACGCTGGGCCTTGTCCATGCCCATATGGAAGCGCAGCACCTCCTCGATCTGGAAGCCGACGGTGAAGCACGGATTGAGACTGGCCATCGGCTCCTGGAAGATCATCGACATGTCCTTGCCGACGATCTTGCGCCGGTCGGCCGGGCTCATCTTCAGGAGATCGCGGCCGTTGAAGCTCATCTCGTCGGCAGTGACCGTCGCCGTCCACGGCAACAGCCCCATCACAGCCAACATCGACACCGACTTGCCGGAGCCGGATTCGCCGACGATGGCCAGCACTTCACGTTCGTTCACATGGAGCGAGACGCCATCGACCGCGCGGAACGGGCCGGATGCGGTCTGGAACTCAACGACGAGATTGCGGATGTCGAGCAGCGCCATTACGACCTCCTCAGCTTCGGATCGAGCGCATCGCGCAGACCGTCGCCGATCAGGTTGATGGCAAGCACGGTGATGAGGATGGCCAGACCGGGGAAGGTCACCACCCACCAGGCGCGCAGGATGAATTCACGCGCCGAGGCGAGCATGGTTCCCCATTCCGGTGTCGGCGGCTGGGCGCCAAGGCCGAGAAAGCCGAGAGCGGCCGCCTCCAGGATGGCGTTGGAGAAGGACAGCGTGCCCTGGACGATCAGCGGCGCCAGGCAATTGGGCAGGATGGTGCGCAGCATAAGCCTTATATGGCCGGCGCCGGCGACCTTGGCGGCGACCACATATTCGCGGCTCTTTTCGGCCATGACGGCAGCGCGCACCAGACGGGCAAAGTGGGGTTGCAGGACAAGCGCGATGGCCAGCATGGCGTTGAACAGGCCGGGGCCGAGGATGGTGACCAGAACCAGCGCCAAGAGCAGCGACGGGAAGGACAGGATCAGATCCATGACCCGCATGATCGCCACGTCGACCCAGCCCCGGAAATAGCCGGCCAAAAGGCCGAGCGTGATGCCGCCGACAAGCGCCAGCGTGACCACGACGGCGCCGATGAGCAGCGAGAAACGCGCGCCATAGAGCAGGCGCGAGAGCATGTCGCGGCCGACCGCGTCGGTGCCAAGCAGATATTCCATGCTGCCGCCCGCCTGCCAGGCCGGCGGACGCAGGAAAGCGGTCTTGTCCTGGATGTCGGGCGCATAGGGCGCCAGCAGCGGTGCAAAGAGCGCGGCCAGCACCAAAAGGATGAAGACGAACAGGCCGATGACGGCGCCGCGGTTTACCGAGAAATAGTGCCAGAAGGTCCTGAAGCCGGTCAGACGGTCAGGGTTGCCGGCGGCCATCGGGGCGATTTCGGTCGACTGGCTCATCACGCCGCCCTGATGCGCGGGTTGATGACGGCATAAAGCACGTCGACGATCAGGTTCACCGCCATGACGATAAGGGCGATCAGCAGCAAGCCTGACTGCACGACGACATAGTCGCGCTTGGATATGGATTCGACCATCCACTTGCCGATGCCCGGCCAGGCGAAGATGGTTTCTGTGAGAATGGCGCCGGCGAGCAGGGTACTGACCTGCAGGCCGATGGTGGTGACCACCGGGATCAGCGCATTGCGCAGCGCATGCACGCCGATGACGCGGGACGACGACAGGCCCTTGGCGCGGGCGGTCCGCACATAGTCTTCGCCCAGCACTTCGAGCATGGCCGAGCGCGTCTGGCGCGCGATCACCGCCAGCGGGATGGTGCCGAGCACAATTGTCGGCAGCACCAGGTGACTCAATGCCGAGCGGAAAGCATCCCACTTGCCGTAGAGCAGGCTGTCGAGGGTCAAGAAGCCGGTGATCGGCTTGATAAAGAACTGAAGGCCGATGCGGCCTGAAACCGGGGTCCAGCCGAGATAGCCGGAGAAAAAGATGATCAGCAGCAGACCCCACCAGAAAATCGGCATGGAATAGCCGACAAGGGCGGTGCCCATCAGCCCCTGGTCGAACCAGGAGCCGCGTTTGACCGCAGCAATGATGCCGGCCGGTATGGCCAGCACCATGGCGAAGATCATGGCGAAGACGGAGAGCTCGATGGTTGCCGGGAACAGCGTCATGAAATCTTCGATGACCGGCCGCTTGGACGAAATCGACACGCCGAAATTGCCGGTCGCGGCATCGCGGACATAATGCGCGTATTGCTGCCAGATCGGCAAATTGTAGCCGAACTGTTCCTTCAGTTCCGCGTAACGCTCGGGCGACACGCCATGCTCGCCGGCCATGGCAAGAATGGGATCGCCGGGCAGCAGCCTGACGAAAGCGAAGGCGCAGATGGTGATGCCGATCAGCGTCGGCAGCACCAAGACGATTTTGTTTAGGAGATATCGGAGCATCTTGAAAAGCGGGCGGCGCCTGATTGCGCGCCGCCCGCCTAACAGTTCTATTCGGCCTTGTCGACGCCGTCGAAGCGATGAATGCCGAGCGGGTCCATCATGAAGCCGCTGACATTCTTGCGCACGACTGCGTAGACTTGGCTGTGTGCCATGAGGAAGGCCGGAGCCTGCTTCTGGAAGACAACCTGCGCCTCTTCATAGAGCTTGGTGCGTTCGGCCTGGTCGCTGGTCTTCTTGGCCTTCTGGATCAGATCCTCGAAGTCCTTGTCGCACCAGCTGGAGTAGTTCGACACGCCGATGGCCGAGCAGGCGAACAGCGTGGCGAAGAAATTGTCCGGATCGCCATTGTCACCGGTCCAGCCGATCTGGAAGGCGCCCGGGCGTTCCTTCTTCTTGCCTTCTTCGCGGTACTTCGTCCACTCGTAGCTGACGATCTCCGCCTTGACGCCGACCTTGGCCCAGTCAGCCTGGATCAGTTCGGCGGCGCGCTGGAAGTTCGGGTTGTAGGGACGGACGCGGTCGGAGGCCCAAAGCTGGATCTCCTTCAATCCGGCATCGGCCAGCACCTTCTTGGCGGCTTCCGGATCATAGGCGTCGGACTTCACGTCCTTGTTCCACGACCACATGGTCGGCGGGATCAGGTTTACGGCCGGCGTGGCGCCGGCGTCCTGGAACAGCGACTTGATGAGCGATTCCCGATCGATCGCCTGGTTGAGCGCATGGCGCACTTCAGGCTTGTCGAGCGGCGGGATGGTGGTGTTGTAGCTCATATAGCCGATGTTGAGGCCAGCCTGATCCATCAGGGTCACGTCGGCGTTGGCCTTGATCGTGCCGATGTCGGCAGGATTCGGATAGGGCGCGATATCGCATTCGCCGGCGAGCACCTTCTGGATGCGGGCGGTGGCGTCAGGCGTGATCGCGAAGACGAGATCGTCGATCTTTTCCTTGCCCTTGAAGTAGTCCGGGTTGGCCGCATAGCGGATGACCGAATCCAGCTGGTAGTCGACGAACTGGAACGGACCTGTACCGACCGGCTTGGTCGAGAAGTCGGCCATCTTGCCGTCTTTTTCCAGCTGGTCGGCATATTCCTTCGACACGATCGAGGCGAAGTCCATGCCGACATTGGCCAGCATCGGCGCGTTCGGCTCGGTCAGCGTCAGCTTCACGGTCAGGTCATCGACCTTTTCCCACTTGGCGACGTATTTCGGCATGTCCATGCCGGTGTAGTAGTCCCAGGTCAGGTTCGGCAGGTACTTCTCGCCGTTCCAGGGGT
Source organism: Mesorhizobium sp. C089B (assembly GCF_030323125.1). NCBI lineage: Bacteria > Pseudomonadati > Pseudomonadota > Alphaproteobacteria > Hyphomicrobiales > Phyllobacteriaceae > Mesorhizobium > Mesorhizobium sp. C089B. Next base: position 5,258,016 of record NZ_CP100469.1, on the reverse strand, counting down.
TTTCCTTGTTGAACTGGCGATCGAACGAAAAGACGACGTCGTCGGCATTGAAATCACGCGTCGGCTTGAAGAAATCCGTCGTCTGGAACTTCACGCCCGGATGCAGGTGGAAAGTATAGACCAGGCCGTCGTCCGAAATCTCCCATTTGTCGGCGAGACCGGGCACAACTTCGGTGCCGCCATGCTTGAACTCGACCAGGCGCGAATAGACGGTGCGCGACGAGGCGTCGAAGTCGTTGCCGCCCGTCGTGGTACCCGGGTCGAAGTTGGCCGGTGAGGCCTCCGAGCAATAGACCAGCGTCTTGGCATTGGCCACACCGCCGAGGACGCTTGCAGCCAGCAACGCGGCTGCAAAAGTCAGTTTCTTTTTCATTGAGCACTCCCTGATGTTCTTCCAAGCCCCTCTATAGGCTCGCGAAGCGCGCATATAAGCACCGTTTTTCCGGCTTTGGAACACCCTGTTTGCCTACCCCACCGTAAGCAGAAAATATTTCTCGGTCTTTGACGAACTGCAGAAACAAATAGCAAAATCTGCTAATCACGGGATTGTTAACGACCGCATTTTTTCATTGACCGCAGCAATCGTAAGCCAAAAATCCACAAGCCTGGGTTTCGCCACCGAGATGACCGGACGGCATTGCCTGAGCTGGCATCGCGGGAAGGATTTCGACGGCAAATCTTTGCCGTCCTGCCGCTGGGGCAAGACTTGCACGGCCGCCGATAGTCGCAATAGATAGATGACACGCTGGATTTCCGGGAATCCGCGACATCGCTGCAGCGGAGGACGCCTCACCACATCGAGGCGGCGCAGCAGGAGCAGGCAACAGAACGACCGAGGGAGGCTAGAGGTGGCGAAAGCAACAAAGACAACGGCCCCGGCGAAAGCAAAAGCGGCGAAAGCTTCAAAACCGGCCGCCGCTGCCGCCAAGTCGAAAGCGCCACCGGCCAAAGCCACTCCCGCCGTCAAGCCAACGGCAACCTCGACGCCGGTGAAGGCAAGCGCCAACCCGGCAGCGAAACCTGCGGTCAAGCGCGCGGCGAAGACAACACCCGCTGCAAAGCCCGCCCAGCCGCCAGCCGCGAAGACAGCCGCGGCGAAGCCCGCCTCGAAGCCGTCGCCGGGCGCGGCCAAAAAACTGCCGAATACGCTGACGGCGCTTGCCGCGGGCTTGCCGGAAAAGCCATGGCTAAAGAGCTATTCGAAAGTCGTGCCGGCGGAGATCGGCGCCCTGCCCTACAGTTCGATCGGCGACTTCCTCGTCGGCGCCTGCAAGCAGTTTTCCGGCCAGCCGGCATACGTCTGCATGGGCAAGTCGATCTCCTATGCCGAACTCGAGCGGCAATCGGCCGCCTTCGGCGCTTATCTGCAATCGAAGGGCCTGCAGAAAGGCGCACGCGTGGCGCTGATGATGCCGAATGTGCTGCAATATCCGGTGGCGATGATGGCCGTGCTTCGCGCCGGCTATGTCGTGGTGAACATCAATCCGCTCTACACGCCGCGCGAGCTCGAACATCAGCTCAAGGATTCCGGCGCGCAGGCGATCGTCATTCTGGAGAATTTCGCCAGCACCCTGGACGCGGTGATTGCCAGGACGGCGGTCAAGCATGTGGTGGTCGCGGCGATGGGCGACATGCTCGGCGGCCTCAAGGGCACGATCGTCAACCTGGTCGTGCGCCGGGTGAAAAAGATGGTGCCGGCCTGGTCGCTGCCCGGCCATGTCAAGTTCAATGCGGCGGTGAAGGCCGGCGCCGGCATCGCCTTCAAGCCGGCCAAGATGGAAGCCAGCGACGTCGCCTTCCTGCAATATACAGGCGGCACCACGGGGATTTCCAAAGGTGCTGTGCTGCTGCACTCCAATGTGCTGTCCAATGTCGCGCAGAACACGCTGTGGCTGCAGGACGCCTATGCGATCAAGCCGAAACCGGCGCATCTCAATTTCATTTGCGCACTGCCGCTCTACCATATCTTCGCGCTGACGGTGAACGCGCTGATGGGCATGCAGCAGGGCGCCCAGAACGTGCTCGTTCCCAACCCGCGCGACATTCCCGGCTTCGTCAAGGAGCTGCAGAAATACCCGATGCACATTTTCCCCGGCCTCAACACGCTGTTCAACGCGCTGCTCAACAACGAGGATTTCCGCAAGCTCGACTTCAAGCCGCTGATCATGACGCTGGGTGGTGGCATGGCGGTGCAGAAGGGGGTTGCCGAGCGCTGGAAGGCGCTGACCGGCAATTCGATCACCGAGGGCTACGGGCTGTCGGAGACCTCGCCGGTGGCGACCGCCAACAAGTTCAGCGACAGCAATTTCACCGGCACGATCGGCCTGCCGCTGCCGTCGACCGAGATCGTCATCCGCGACGATGACGGCAACAACCTGCCGCTCGGCGAGGTCGGCGAGATCTGCATTCGCGGGCCGCAGGTCATGGCCGGTTACTGGAACCGGCCGGACGAGACCGCCAAGGTGATGACCAAGGACGGGTTTTTCAAATCCGGCGACATGGGCTTCATGGACGAGCGCGGCTACACCAAGATCGTCGACCGCAAGAAGGACATGATCCTGGTCTCCGGCTTCAACGTCTACCCCAACGAACTCGAGGAAGTCGTCGCCCAGCATCCGGGCGTGCTCGAAGTGGCGGCGGTCGGCGTGCCGGACGAGCATTCGGGCGAAGTGCCGAAGCTGTTCATCGTCAAGAAGGATCCGGCGCTGACCGTTGAGGCAATCACTGCGTATTGTCGCGAGAACCTGACCGGCTACAAGCGGCCGAAATACATCGAGTTCAGGACCGAGCTGCCGAAGACGCCGGTGGGCAAGATTTTGCGCCGGGCGCTGCGGGAATAATTTGAACGGCGAGCCTGGCGACGGCGGGATGGCGGACGATAGTCGGCGTCCCGATGCAGTAGTGTTCATCAAGGCGAACCTGCGGCTTGCGCCCGTTCCCGCCCTTCGTGAAATCCAGCTCTATACGGCTCATTCCGGCAGCGGCCTGAGGCGGCTTGTCGAGTGGCGAGCTCATGGACCGGAAGACGGCAGCCAGACCGAGGAGCACGAAGCTGAGCCGCAGCCGCCCTACTGGGCCTATGCCTGGGCCGGCGGCGCCGTGCTGGCGCGCTATATACTCGACCATCCGCAAATCGTGGCCGGTCACCGCGTGCTCGACCTCGGCGCCGGCTCGGGCCTCGTCGGCATCGCCGCCGCCAAGGCCGGCGCCAGCGCGGTGATCGCCGCCGAGAGCGATCGCAACGGCGTCGCCGCGATCGGCCTCAACGCGTTGGCCAACGGCGTCGAGATCACCATTGTCGACCAGGATATCACCACGGGCCCGCCGCCAGCGGTCGATCTCGTGCTTGCCGGCGACGTGTTCTACGGCCGCGAGGTTGCTCTGCGGGTGATCCCGTTCCTCGACCGCTGCCTGGCAGCCGGCATCGAGGTGCTGGTCGGCGATCCCCGCCGCGCCGATCTGCCGCTGTCGCGGCTACGATTGCTCGCCGAATATCAGGTGCCGGATTTCGGCGACGCAAAGGGTGATGTGACCAAGCCGAGCGGTGTGTTTTGGTTCGAGCCGGAAGATTGCTAGCGCGACGCGGCAAAGCCCAGTCGCTCTGAATGGCCGGATTCTACTCATTGTGGACAAACCTCAAGGGGCAGAAAATAGATTGGATTAGCCGTTGATAGGAGAAGTCGAATGGCGTGGATTAAAGTTGTTCAACGTATCGGCTTCATAGTTTGCCCAAAGTGCGAAAATCGCGGCTTCGAGCTTCAGCCTGGCGAAGACATCGATAACGCAAGCGCCAAGATCAGGTGCGGCAGATGCGGGTACGTTTGCTCTGCTAATGAGTAGCCCACTATGTCCGAAAACAAACCAGAAGCTCCATAGTTTCATGGCTGCTTCCCCCAACTCGGCCATTGGCGGGGAAATCCCGAGCCGAATTGAGTTTGCCCCAGGCCCCCGTCAGACCGTCTCCTTGACCCGCGCCGACAGAAAGTCCGGCAAGTCGGCAACCGAATCCAGAACGACATCGGCGATCGACGCCAGCGATTCCCGCGTGCCGGTGCCGGAGAGCACGCCGACCGCCAGGCCGCAGCCGCCGGCACGCGCCATCTCCAGGTCGTGGCGGTTGTCGCCGACCATGGCGATCTCGGACGCCTTCAACCCGGTCAGGTCGCAAAAGGCGACGATCGTGTCCGGCGCCGGTTTCGGATTGGCGACCGCGTCATAGCCATAGGCGGCGGTGAACAGCTGCGCGACGCCGAGCGTGACCATGGTCTTTTCGGCACCGGCAGTCGAATCATTGGTGGCGACGCCGAGCCGGTAGGATCGCTTGTGCAGAGCCGTCAGCGCCGCGACGATGCCGGGCAAGGCCACCGCCATCGATGAGCCTTGCACCGAGGTGATCTCGTTGAAACGGGCGACGGCCAGCATCTGGTCCTCGTCGGACAGGCGCGGGAACCATAGTTCGACGACATCCATGTTGGTGCCCGAGGCGAAGATGGAATCCGGCTTGAAACGCTTGGCGACAAAATCGAAGCCCGCCGCTGAAAGCAGCCTGTCGGCTTTCCAGCGATCGCCCTCGGCAGCATCCATGGCCATGAAATCGGCGATGCCGAGCCAGGTCGCGTTGAAATCGACAAGCGTGCCGTCCTTGTCGAACAATATGCCCTTGATGTCGGCCGGATTTTTCATTGCGCCCCCCGCAGTTGCTGGATGCGCGCCACCAGCCCGGCCGTCGATGCGTCGCGCTTGGCGGCGCTCTCCTTGCCTTCCACGACTGGCAACAGGCCGGTCGCCAGCTCCTTGCCGAGCTCGACGCCCCATTGGTCGAAGGAATTGATGTTGAACAGAGTGCCTTCGACGAAGACGCGGTGCTCGTAAAGCGCGATCAGCCGGCCGAAGGTGCGCGGGTCGAGCTTGCGGTAGAGGATCGTCACCGAGGGGCGGTTGCCGGAGAAGACGCGGTGCGGGGCTATTCTGTCGACATCGGCCGGCTTCATGCCCTTGGCCAGCATCTGCGCGCGAGCCTCGTCCAGCGTGCGGCCCTTCATCAACGCTTCCGATTGGGCCAGGCAATTGGCAAGCAGTAGATCGTGCTGGTGCTTCAGATCCGGCTCATGGCCGACGGCAGCGGCAAGGAACTCGACCGGGATGGAATCGGTGCCCTGGTGCAGCAGCTGGAAGAAGGCGTGCTGGCCATTGGTGCCGGGCTCGCCCCAGACCAGCGGTCCGGTCGGCGTCGTCACCGGCGTGCCGTCGAGGGTGACGCCCTTGCCGTTCGATTCCATGTCGAGCTGCTGCAGATAGGCCGGCAGCCTGGAAAGGCGCTGGTCATAAGGGATGACCGCACGCGCCGGATAACCGCAGATCACGCGATGCCACCAGCCGACCAGCCCCAGCAGCGCCGGCAGGTTCTTCTGCAGGGGTGCGGTGCGGAAGTGCTCGTCCATCTCATGCGCGCCATCGAGGAAGGCGCGGAAGTTGCGCGGGCCGATGGCGATCATCACCGGCAGGCCGATGGCGCCCCACAGCGAATAGCGGCCGCCGACCCAGTCCCAGAAGCCGAACACGCGATCCGCTTCGATGCCGAACTTGGAAACCAGGTCGAGCGCGGTCGAGACGGCGGCGAAATGCTTGCCGACAGCTTCCTTGCCGAGCGCCTTCTGCACCCATTCGCGCGCCGTCTCGGCATTGGTCATCGTCTCGACCGTGGTGAAGGTCTTCGAGGCGATGATGAACAGGGTGGTTTCGGCCGACAGGCCCTTCAGCGTGTCGTGGATATGGGCGCCGTCGATGTTGGAGACGTAGTGCGCGCGCGGGCCGTCGTGATAGGGCGCCAGCGCCAGCGTCGCCATGGCCGGGCCGAGATCGGAGCCGCCAATGCCGATGTTGACAATGTCGGTGATTTTCTTGCCGGTGGCGCCGGCGGCCTTGCCGGAGCGAATGGCGTCGGCGAAAGCGCCCATGGCGTCGAGCACGGACAGCACATCCGCCTTGACGTCCTGGCCATCGACGGTGACGCCCTTGCCCGAGAGGTTGCGCAGCGCCGTGTGCAGCACGGCGCGGTCTTCGGTGATGTTGATTTTCTTGCCGGAAAACATTGCGGCGCGGCGACCTTCGAGATCGGCGGCGGCGGCGAGCTTCTCGAGCAGTTCCATCGTGCCCTGGTCGACCGCGCATTTCGACCAGTCGAGCAAAAGGTCGCCGTCGCTGGCCGAGAACGTCTCGAAGCGCTTGGGGTCGGCGGCAAAAGCCTCGCGCATCGTACCCGATGCCGCCGCGCGCGCAGCACGCAAGGCGACAAGCTGTTTGTCGAAGGAGGAATGATCCACTTTCGGCTCCTGATCGTTTTTCACGACATCTTATCAGACCGGATGTTTCCGGCGCGTGTCGTCGCGCTGATCTTATTGAGCCGAATTCCGCATGTTTCAATGCGTGGGGATGACGCAGTGCAGCATAGTGCGATGTGATGGAGCTATGACGCTGCGCGCCGCGCTGGATGATTTGATGGGAGTAGCGACGACGCTGCGCGTCGCGCTGGGGATAATGAGGCGCGACGACGCTTCGCATCGCGCGGGCGTCCGCGCTGCGGGATGACGCAAGCGTCACCCGGGGATGCGACGACGCTGCGCGTCGCGCATAGATCACTGGCATAAATCCCAGCGATCAGAAAAATTGATTGGCGCAACCCCTTGTGCCACGGTTACCTTCCGCTGGTCCAGCCAAGCAAAAAAGACTGGCCATCGAGGAACACCTTCCATGCCACAGCGTAACGACACGGCCATATGGTCCGGCCTGTTCCGGATTTCGGCGGAATCGGGCCAGACCCTGCAGGCGCAGATCCGTCAGGCGATCGTCGCCGCCATTCTCGACCGGCAGATCGCCGCTTCGATGCCGCTTCCGTCCTGCCGCATCCTGGCTGAAAAACTCGGCGTCGCACGCGGCACTGTGGTGCTGGCGTTCCAGCAATTGGTCGACCAAGGTTTCCTGGTGGCGCGCGAACGGCGCGGCCATTTCGTCAATCCGGATGTGCTGGCCACCCCCGCCAAGCCGCACCAGAAGGCGCCGGACCAGCAAAACGAGATCGACTGGAAGGCACGAAGGCAGATCGCCGCCAGCGACATGCCGCCACCGGCCAAGCACGACAACTGGATCAAGTCCTCCTACCCCTTCGTCTACGGCCAGTTCGACCCGGCGCTGTTCCCGACAGCCGAGTGGCGTGAGTGCAACCGCATGGCGCTGGCCGTGCTCGAAATCCGCAACTGGGCCTCCGACATGGTCGATCGCGACGATCCGCTCTTGATCGAGCAGATCCAGGCGCGGCTGTTGCCGCGGCGCGGCATCTTCGCCAATCCGGACGAGATCATCGTTACGCTGGGCGCCCAGAACGCGCTCTATATGCTGGCGACACTGCTGATGACAAAGGGCTCCAAGGTCGCGATGGAAGACCCGGGATACCCCGACGCGCGCTCGATCTTCCGCCTGGCAGGCGCCGAAATCCAGCCGGTTCCGGTCGATCAGTCCGGCATCGTCACCTCGTCCATCCCCAACGATTCCGGCTTTGTCTTCGTCACCCCCAGCCACCATTGCCCGACCATGGTGCCGCTGTCGGCAGAGCGGCGGCAGGACCTTCTGGCGCGCGCCAACCGCCACAACCAGATCATCATCGAGGACGGCTATGACAGCCAGCTTCTCGACGAGGCGCCGCAGCAGGCGCTGAAGAGCCTCGATCGCTCGGGTCGCGTCGTCTATGTCGGCTCGATGTCGAAGACGCTGGCTCCGGGCCTGCGGCTTGGCTACATCGTCGCTTCGGCTGGACTAATCTCCGAGCTTAGGGCGCTGCGCCGCTTCATGCTCAGGCACCCGCCGGCCAACAACCAGCGCGCGGTAGCGCTGTTCCTGTCGCTCGGCCATCACGAGGCGCTGGTGCGGCGGCTGTCGTCGGCCTTCGACGAGCGGCGCAAGCGTCTGGTCCATGCGATTTCCGCATTCCTGCCGGAATGGCGCTCGACCGATTCGGCCGGCGGCACATCGCTCTGGCTGGAAGGCCCGCGCGGCACCGATTCACGTGGACTGGCCGAGGCCGCGGCCTCGCGCAGCGTCATCATCGAGCCGGGCGACCGCTTCTTCGATCGCACCGAAAAGCCGTCGCGTTTCATGCGCTTGGGCATTTCCTCGATCGCACTGCAGCACATCGAGCCGGGTATTCGCGAGCTCGCGACCGCCGCCGGACGCAGGCCCGCTGCAGCCTGATTTGCCTGTGCCGGGGCTTTGAACAGCCCCGGCCCTAGGCATGATCACCAACATTCTGCACTAGCTCTCTGGCATACTCGGCTGCGTTGACTGGCCCATAGGCTGGGCCAATGGCAACGGCATAGTCGGCTGACAGAGGGACGAAGCAAGCCGACGGTGGACCAATCATCGCGTCGTGTTTCGCAAGCTAAAGGTGGAGTGCCCCCCCATGTCAGTGGCTGTTGAGAAGCAGGATGCGGCTCCTAAAGATGCATCAGCCGACCAGCGTTCGCGCCGATCCGGCGGGCGCGAAGCGCGCCGCGCCATGCGGGCCGCACCGCTTGCCGACGATATCCGGCCGGTGCGCGCCGGCCTCGAAGGCGGCAGCTACGGGCCGCTCAACCAGAACGACCAGGAACGCATCCATGAAGCGGTGCTGACGCTACTGGAGACCGTCGGCTTCGCCAATGCCATTCCCTCCTGCATCGAGGCTCTGACCGGGGTCGGCGCCGTCTATGGCGATGACGGCCGCGTCCGTTTCCCACGTGGGCTTGTGATGGACACGATCAGACGAGCCGCGCGAAATTTTACGCTGCACGGCCAAGACCCCAGGCATGACATGCTGATCCAGGGCAAGCGCGTGCATTACGGCACGGCGGGTGCGGCGGTGCATCTGGTCGATGTCGAAAAGCGCGAATACCGAGAGTCGCTGGTGCAGGACATTTACGACGCCGCCCGCCTCGTCGAAGGGCTCGACAACATCCATTTCTTCCAGCGGCCCATGGTGCCGCGCGACATTCCCGATCCGCTCGAAATGGACTTCAACACGCTCTACGCCTGCGTGATGGGGACGTCGAAGCATGTCGGCACCTCGTTTACGGTGCGCGAGAACGTGCAGCCGGCGCTGGAAATGCTTTATGCGATCGCCGGCGGCGAGGAGAATTTCCGCGCCCGGCCGTTCGTGTCGAACTCCAATTGCTTCGTCGTGCCGCCGATGAAGTTTGCCGAGGACGCCTGCGGCGTGCTCGAAGCCTGTGTCGAAGGCGGCATCCCGATCCTGCTGCTATCGGCCGGCCAGGCCGGCGCCACCGCTCCGGCGGCAATTGCCGGCGCTGTGGTGCAAGCGGTGGCCGAAGTGCTTGTCGGCCTCATCTACGTCAACGCCATTAAGCCCGGGCACCCGGCGATCTTCGGCACATGGCCGTTCGTCTCCGACCTCAGGACCGGTGCGATGTCGGGCGGCTCGGCCGAGCAGGCAGTGCTGACTTCGGCCTGTGCGCAGATGGCGCAGTTCTACGATCTGCCGGGCGGTTCGGCCGCCGGCATGACGGATTCGAAACTGCCCGACATCCAGTCCGGCTATGAAAAGGGGATCACCGATGTGATGGCCGGCCTTGCCGGCCTCAATCTGGTCTATGAATCGGCGGGCATGCACGCCTCGCTGCTCGGCTTTTGCCTGGAGAGCCTGATCATAGACAATGACATGCTGGGCCACTGCCTGCGCTGCGTGCGGGGCATCGAAGTGACCGACGAAGCGCTGTCGATCGACACCATCACCGAAGTCTGCATGAATGGCCCAGGCCACTATCTCGGCAACGAGCAGACGCTGCGCCTGATGCAGACCGAGTATTTTTATCCGGCCGTCGGCGACCGCTTTTCGCCCAAGGAATGGAACGAGAAGGGCCGGCCCGACATCTTGCAGCGGGCGATCATCGAAAAGAAGCGCGTGCTTGCCGAGCGCTTCCCGCGCCATGTGCCGAAGCTGCTCGACGACAAATTGCGCGCCCGCTTCGGCGAGATGATCAAGCTGCCACGCAGCGGCATGGGCGGGTAAGCTTCCCCTTACGTAGGTCAGTCCGCACTTAACCCAAAGCGCTCGACCACTTCGGCGCTGATCAGCTTGCCATGCAGCGCCATCAACACGATCTGGGCATCCAGGCTGTCGCCGGTTTCAAGCGCAGCCTCGATGCGGCGTTCAGCGTCCAGCCGCCGCTCCGGCCCATTGGCCTGCTCGAAGGTTTGTGGGCCCGCGATGCAATAGCCAAACAGCTGCGCCACGGACCGGTAGGCGTCCGGCGGCGGCTCGTCCGGCCAATAATCCTTCATCAAATTGACGATGGTGAGCTTTACCCCCTCAGGGACAAGCGCCGGATGCAGATCGGCGCCGCGCAGCGCGGTGTCGAGTTCCCGCAAATCGCCGGAGCGGCCGAACATGCCGAGGAAACCGAGGGAAGAGCGCCGCTTCGTCATTGATGGGTGTTATCCCTCGTGCAGGACCTATCGAGACGACGTATCTGTAGACTTGGCCCAATCGATACAAGAGCGTTGCCATGAGAAAAGGCGGCCTGCCCGATGGCAAGCCGCCTTCGATTTCACCAAACTTGCAACGCTCAGTGGTTGTCCCTCGGCACGCCGCTGGTATGGGCGACGTCCTGGTATTTCACCGCCGGCTTCAGCACCATGCCCTCCGAGAACTGGTCGACCATGGAGCGCTGGATCTCCTGCCATGGCGTCTGATGCTTGGGATAATGATAGCCGCCATCGACCTGCAGTTCGGCACGGCGGCGCGTGATTTCCTCGTCGGTGACGAGGATGTTGGCAGTGCCTTTCCGTAAATCGATGCGCACACGGTCGCCGGTCTTGAGCAGCGCCAGGCCGCCGCCAATGGCGGCTTCCGGCGAAGCGTTGAGGATAGAGGGCGAGCCCGATGTGCCCGACTGGCGGCCATCGCCGATGCAGGCCAGCGCGTGAATGCCCTTCTTGATGAGATAGGCGGGCGGCTGCATGTTGACCACCTCGGCGCCGCCGGGATAGCCGATCGGGCCGGCCCCGCGCATGAACAGGATGGTGTGCTCGTCGATGCCTTGCGCCGGATCGTCGATGCGGGCGTGGTAGTCCTCCGGACCGTCAAAGACCATGGCGTTGCCTTCGAAGGCTTCCGGGTCGTTCGGGTTGGAGAGATAGCGCTCGCGGAATTCCGGCGAGATGCCGCTCATCTTCATGATTGCGGAATCGAACAGATTGCCGCTGAGATTGATGAAGCCGGCATTGGCCTTCAGCGGCTCGGCGACGGTGCGGATGACGTCGGTGTTCTCGTTGGCGACACCCTTGCAATTGTCACCGATAGTCTTGCCATTGACGGTCATCGCTTCGGGATAAGGCAGCAGCTTGGCCTTCATCAACTCGGCCACCACAGCCGGCACGCCGCCGGCATGGTGATAGTCTTCGCCGAGATATTCGCCCGATGGCTGCAGATTGACGATGAGCGGCACATGGAGGCCGACCGTCTGCCAGTCGTCATTGGTGAGCGGCACGCCGAGATGACGGGCAATCGCGTTGAGGTGGATCGGGGCATTGGTCGAGCCGCCAATCGCCGAATTGACGACAATGGCGTTCTCGAAGGCCTTGCGCGTCATGATGTCGGACGGCTTCAGATCCTCATGCACCATCTCGACGATGCGCTTGCCGGTCTCATAGGAGATCTGGCCGCGCTCGCGGTAGGGTGCGGGAATGGCGGCCGAACCCGGCAATTGCATGCCGAGCGCCTCTGCCAGCGAGTTCATCGTGGTGGCGGTGCCCATGGTGTTGCAATAGCCGGTCGACGGCGCCGATGAGGCGACGATGTCCATGAACTCGTCATAGTCAATCTCGCCGGCGGAGAGCCGCTGGCGCGATTCCCAGACGATGGTGCCGGATCCCGTGCGCTTGCCTTTGTGCCAGCCATTGAGCATCGGTCCGACCGAAAGTGCTATGGCCGGAATATTGACGGTGGCCGCCGCCATCAGCAGCGCCGGCGTGGTTTTGTCGCAGCCGATGGTCAGTACGACGCCGTCGAGCGGATAGCCGTAAAGCACTTCGACCAGGCCGAGATAGGCAAGGTTGCGGTCCAGTGCCGCGGTCGGGCGCTTGCCGGTCTCCTGGATCGGATGGCACGGGAATTCGAAGGGGATGCCGCCCATCGAGACGATGCCTTCGCGCACGCGCTTGGCGAGTTCGATATGATGGCGGTTGCATGGCGACAGATCCGAGCCGGTCTGGGCGATGCCGATCAGCGGCTTGCCCGACATCAGCTCGGCCCGCGTCAGGCCGTAGTTCAGGTAGCGCTCGAGGTAGAGCGCGGTCATGCCTGGATTGTCGGGATTGTCGAACCACTCCTGCGAGCGAAACTTCTTCTTTCCGGTGGGGGCGCCTGCCATCATGGTCTCCGTATTTGTAAGACAAATCGATATGGCAACGCGCGGAAGCAGGCAAGAGGGCGCACCGTCGCAACCGGACTTTGGTGCGATAGACACAGACCAGACCGTGCGTTAGGCCTTCGAAGTCTGTCCGGGAGGTGTCGATGGCTTTGGTGATCGAAGGCGAGGAACGCATTGCCGCCCCCCTGCAGAAAGTGTGGGACGCGCTGAACGATCCGAAGGTTTTGCAGGCGACCATTCCCGGCTGCCAGCACCTGGAGATGAAATCGCCGACCGAAATGGCGGCGACGGTGGTGTTGAAGATCGGACCGATCAAGGCGACATTCAACGGCGAGGTGACGTTGAAGAACCTGAAGCCGCCGCACTCCTACACCATCCAGGGCGAGGGCAAGGGCGGTATTGCCGGCTTCGCCAAGGGTGGCGCCGACGTGACGCTGACGGCGGACGGGCCGGATGCGACGGTCCTCAAATACGCGGCCAAGGCCGAAGTCGGCGGCAAGATCGCCCAACTCGGCAGCCGGCTGATCGAATCGACTTCGAAGAAGCTGGCCGGGCAGTTTTTTTCAAGCTTTGGCGAGAAGGTGGGCTCCCCTCCCCCTTGAGGGGAGGGTGCCTCGTGAAGCGAGGCGGGTGGGGTCGCCTCAACTGCCTCAACGTGAGTTGAGCTGCCTCGACTTGTAAAGAAATAGCGTCGAGCGTGTCACCGCGGACCCCACCCGGCCCTTCGGGCCACTCTCCCCTCAAGGGGAAGGGATATCCGAGCTACTCGAACACGATGTTCGGCACCGCCGCTTCGGCCGCGCCGCGTTCTTCGTTGACCCGGTCCCAGACCTTCGAAGCAATGCCGCGATAGATCTTCGCCTCGGCGCTGTCTGGCTTCGACGCCACCACCGGAGCACCTTCATCAGAACTTTCGCGAATGCCCATTTCCAGCGGCACTTCGCCGAGGAAGGTCACGCCGAGTCGCTCGGCCTCGCGCCGCGCCCCGCCATGGCCAAAGATGTCGTAGCGCTTGCCGGTATCGGGGGCTATGAAATAGCTCATGTTCTCCACGATGCCGAGCAGCGGCACGTCGACCTTCTTGAACATATTCAATCCTTTGCGGGCGTCGATCAGCGCCAGGTCCTGCGGCGTCGAGACGATGACGGCGCCGGCCAGCGGCACCTGCTGGGCCATGGTCAGCTGCGCGTCGCCGGTGCCGGGCGGCATGTCGACGACGAGCACGTCGAGGCGGCCCCATTCGACCTCGCGCAGCATCTGCGTCAGCGCCGACATCACCATCGGACCGCGCCAGATCATCGGCGTCTCCTCGTCGACGAGGAAGCCCATCGACATCACCTTAAGGCCGTAATTCTCCATCGGTTTCAGGATCTTGCCGTCGACGGTCTGCGGCCGGCCATGGATGTTGAGCAGCCTGGGCATGGACGGGCCATAAATATCGGCATCGAGCACGCCGACACGCAAACCGTTGGCGGCGAGGCCAAGCGCGATGTTGACAGCGGTGGTCGACTTGCCGACGCCGCCCTTGCCGGACGCCACCGCGATGATCGCCTCGATGCCGGGCACGCCGCGCTTGCCCGAGCTTTGCGAGGCCGGGGCGTGCGGGGCTGGGGAGTGTGGAGCTGGGCGCGGCGCGGCGGGCGCGGCCGTCGGTGCCGGCCTGGGCGCGGGGTGCGATGCAACCGGAGCCTCCATGCCGCCGCCCTTCTTCTCCGCCGTCAGCGCGACGACGGCGCCGGCGACACCAGGGATCGCCTTGACGACACGCTCGGCTGCGGCGCGCAGCGGCTCCATCTCCTGTGCGCGGGCGGCGGGAACGGTGATCGAGAAAAACACTTTCGAATCGGCGATGAAAATCTCCGAAACCATGCCGAGGTCGACGATGTTGCCGGTGAAGTCCGGCCCGTTGACCGTCTTCAGACGCTCGGTGACGATTTCCTTGGTGACGGACATGCATTATTCCCTAAGGCGTTTGGCTGCGGCTCAGATAGTGCAGATTGGCAGCGACTCCAAGCACCACGGTGTCCACCTCACCTTGCCAGGCCAACCGCAAGGTAGGTGAGCGCCGAAATTGCAGCCGTGGCCGGCAAGGTGACGATCCAGGCGATGACGATGTTGCCGGCAATGCCCCAGCGCACGGCCGAGACGCGGCGGGCGGCGCCGACACCGATGATGGCCCCGGTGATCGTATGGGTGGTCGACACGGGAACGCCGAGCCAAGTGGCGGCAAACAGGGTGATGGCGCCGCCGGTCTCGGCGCAGAAGCCCTGCATCGGATTCAGCCGGGTGATCTTCGAGCCCATCGTGTGAACGATGCGCCAGCCGCCGAACAAAGTGCCGAGCGCCAGTGCTGTCTGACAGGTGAGGACGACCCACAGCGGCACGTAGAACGTCCCGCCGAGCATACCTTGCGAATAGAGCAGCACGGCGATGATGCCCATGGTTTTCTGGGCGTCGTTGCCGCCGTGCCCTAGCGAATAAAGCGAGGCCGAAAAGAACTGCATGACGCGGAAGGTGCTGTCGACGGCGAACGGTGTCTGGCGCACGAACAGCCAGGAAACGGCCAGGATCAGGACCAGCGCCAGAACAAACCCTGTCGCCGGCGACACGACGATTGCGGCGACCGTCTTGCCAAGCCCGGTCCAGACGATGGCGCCGGGCCCAGCCTTTGCAACGCCGGCGCCGACGAGCCCGCCGATCAGGGCATGCGAACTGCTGGACGGGATGCCGGCAATCCAGGTGACGATGTTCCAGACGATGGCGCCAACGAGCGCCGAGAAGATCACCGCCGGCGTGACGATGCTGACGTCGACGATACCTTTTCCCACAGTTTCAGCCACGTGAAGGCCGAAGAACATGAAGGCGATGAAATTGAAGAAAGCCGCCCACAGGACCGCATATTGCGGTCTCAGCACGCGGGTGGAGACGATGGTGGCGATGGAGTTCGCTGCATCGTGCAGGCCGTTGAGGAAATCGAAAAACAGCGCGACGGCGACAAGGCCGATCAGCACGGGAAAGGCGATGGTGGCTTCCATTGCCTAAACGTTCTCGATGACGATGCCGCTGATCTCGTTGGCGACGTCCTCAAAGCGGTCGACCACCTTCTCCAGCTGGCCGTAGATCTCCGAGCCGATCAGGTAGGCCATCGGATCGCTGCGGCCATGCCGCTTGAACAGGTCCTTCAATCCCTGCTCATGCAGATCGTCGGCGCGGCTTTCAACGCGCATCACCTCTTCGGCGATGGCGTTGAGGCGTACCGTGTGCGTGCCGACCTTGCTGAGCAGCGGGATCGCTTCGGCAACCAGCCTGGAGGCGGCAACGATGACGCCACCCATCTCCTGCATCAGCGGGTCGAATTCCTTCTTTTCGAACAGCTTCACCGTCTTGACGGTCTTGTGCATCATGTCGATGGCGTCATCCATCGACTGGATGAGGTCCTTGATGTCGCCGCGATCGAAAGGCGTGATGAAGGAACGCCGCACCGCCAGCAGGACTTCGGCCGTGATATGATCGGCCTCGTCCTCGAGATCGATGATCTTCTGGCACCAGCGATCGATGTCCTTGCCCTGCAGAAGCTGCTCCAGCGCCTCGGCGCCGCCGACCACGGTGCGGGAATGCCGTTCAAAGAGGTCGAAGAAGCGATCTTCGCGCGGCAAAAGCTTGCGGAACCAGCCCAGCATGTCCGATCTCCTCGTATTCCATCCAACCACATAGCGCCGTGTTCGGCCGGGGGAAACAGCCAGCCGGCCCAAAGATGTGGATGCATGGCCAATTGCGGGTAGAGCTTGCGGCGAAAGGCAATTTCCCCGACCTTGCGCGCAACGAACGGACGGATGGTATGATCGACAAGCTCGAATTCTTCATCGCGCTGGCCAAGGAGGAGCATTTCGGCCGGGCGGCGGAAGCGTGCGGCGTCACGCAGCCGACCTTGTCGGCCGGGATCAAGCAGCTGGAGGGCCAGCTCGGCGTCATGCTGGTCAATCGCGGTTCGCGCTTTCAGGGGCTGACGCCGGAAGGCAAGCAGGTGCTGGTGTGGGCGCGTCGCATCGTCGGCGATTCCAGGACCATGCGCGAAGAGATGCGGGCGGCGCGACATGGCCTGTCCGGGCGTATCCGTATTGCCGCCATCCCAACCGCCCTCGCCATGGTGGCGCGGCTTACGACGCCATTTCGCGAGAAGCATCCGGGCGTCACCTTCTCTATCCTGTCGCGCACCTCGATCGAGGTGTTGTCGCTGCTCGGCAATTTCGACGTCGATGCCGGCATCACCTATCTCGACAACGAGCCTCTCGGACGGGTGACCAGCGTGCCGCTCTATGACGAGCGCTACCAGCTGATCACGGCGGTCGGAAATCCCTATTCGGATCGCGACAAAGTGACATGGGCCGAAATCAGCCAGCTGCCGCTCTGCTTGTTGACGCCGGACATGCAGAACCGCCGCATCATCGACCAGCATCTGGCCGAGGCCGGCGTGCAGGTGCGGCCGACACTGGAATCCAACTCGATGATCGTGCTGTTCTCCCACATACGGACAGGCAAATGGTCGTCGATCATGCCGCTCAACCTGGCGGAAACATTCGGTTTTTCCGAGCCGATCCGGGCCATTCCGATCGTCGAACCGGATGCCAGCCACACGGTCGGGCTGGTCGCCGCGCCGCGCGAACCGCACACGCCGCTGGTGCAGGCGCTGCTGGACGAGGCGATGGCGCTAGCAGACGATTTCCGCGCCAATCGCTGAGCTAGTCATAACTGGTCAATCGGCGCGATAGAAATTTTCTATCGTGCAACGAAACCGCTTTATTGATTTCAGAGGTTTTCTCTGATTTCTTAAGCACTTAGCGATTAAGCGGCGTAGGCATGTCGTTGTTCCAAAACCGCTTCATGCTTTTGGACGATTATATGCATCGATCGCTACGATAGGGAGGGCGCTGCGTGACGATGCAGCCTGCAAGTACCGAGATACAGTCGCGCACGGCGGCGATCATCCAGGAGTTGAAGGGCCTCGAAGGCCCCCTGCTGCCGATCCTGCACGAGATCCAGGAAGAATTTGGCCACGTGCCGCAGGACGCCGTGCCCGTCATCGCCGATGGGCTGAACCTGTCGAGGGCCGAAGTGCATGGCGTCGTGACCTTCTATCATGATTTCCGTGCCCGGCCGGCTGGCCGGCATGTGCTCAAGCTCTGCCAGGCGGAAGCCTGCCAGTCGATGGGTTCGGATGCGATCGCCGCAAAGGTCAAGCAGTTGTTGGGCATCGATTTCCATGAGACCACCCGCGACGGATCGGTTACACTTGAGCCTGTCTATTGCCTCGGGCTGTGCGCCTGTTCACCGTCGGCGATGCTGGATGGTGAGGTGATCGGGCGGCTCGATGACGAGAAGATCGAAGAGATCGTCGCGGAGGTACGCTCATGATCCCGCGCATCTACATTCCAGGTGACTCCGGCGCGCTGGCGCTCGGCGCCGAAAAGGTCGCCAAGGCTGTTCGTGCGGAACTGGCTGAACGGGGCGTCGAGGCCAAGATCGTCCGCAACGGCTCGCGCGGCGCCTATTTCCTCGAACCGATGGTCGAGGTCGCGACCGAAAAGGGGCGCGTCGCTTACGGGCCGGTCAAGCCCTCAGACGTCAAGAGCCTGTTCGACAGCGGCTTTCTCACCGGCGGGCATCACAAGCGCTGGCTGGGCGCGCCCGACAAAATCCCGTTCCTGGCCAAGCAGACGCGCCTGACCTTTGCGCGTTGCGGCATCAACGACCCGCTATCGCTCGATGCCTACAAGTCACTGGGCGGGCTCAAGGGCCTGCAGAACGCGGTGGCCATGGCGCCGCTCGACATCGTCAAACAGGTCACGGAATCGGGCTTGCGCGGCCGAGGCGGCGCCGGCTTCCCGACCGGCATCAAGTGGAAGACGGTGCTCGATACGACATCTGACCGCAAATACATCGTCTGCAATGCCGACGAGGGCGACAGCGCCACCTTTGCCGACCGCATGATTATGGAGGGCGACCCCTTCGTGCTCATCGAAGGCATGACGATTGCCGGCATCGCCACCGGCGCGACCAAGGGGTTCGTCTATATCCGCTCGGAATATCCGCATGCGGTGGCTGTCATGAACAAGGCTGTCGAGGTCGCCCGCAAGGCAGGCGTGCTCGGCGTCAGCGTGCTGGGTTCGCCCAACGCCTTCGACATGGAAATCCGCGTCGGCGCCGGCGCCTATGTCTGCGGCGAGGAAACGTCGCTGCTGAACAGCCTTGAAGGCAAGCGCGGCGTGGTGCGAGCCAAGCCACCGCTGCCGGCAATCCAGGGTCTGTTCGGCAAGCCGACGGTGATCAACAACGTCATCAGCCTAGCCTCCGTGCCCATCATCATGGACAAGGGTGCTGCCTTCTACAAGGATTTCGGCATGGGCCGCTCGCGCGGCACGATCCCGATACAGATCGCCGGCAACGTCAAGTTCGGCGGCCTGTTCGAGGCGGCGTTCGGCATGACGCTGGGCGAGATCGTCGACGATATCGGCGGCGGTACGGCCACAGGTCGCCCGGTGAAGGCGGTGCAGGTCGGCGGCCCGCTCGGCGCCTATTTCCCGCGCGGCCTGTTCGACACGCCGTTCGACTACGAAGAGTTCGCGAAGCGCGACGGGCTGATCGGCCATGCCGGCATCACCGTGTTCGACGACACGGCCGACATGCTGAAGCAGGCGCGCTTTGCCATGGAGTTCTGCGCCATCGAAAGCTGCGGCAAGTGCACGCCCTGCCGCATCGGCTCGATACGCGGGGTGGAGACCATCGACCGGCTTGCCGCCGGCATCGAGCCGGAGAAGAACCTGGCACTGGTCACCGATCTCTGCAACACGATGAAGTTCGGATCGCTCTGCGCGCTGGGCGGCTTCACGCCCTATCCGGTGATGAGCTCGATCACCCATTTCCCCGAAGATTTCAAGCCCGCGCCGGCGCGCGTGGCTGCTGAATAGGAGCTGGCAGATGAATATCAAGGCCGACTTCCCGACACTCATCGAAGAACTCGATTACGGAACCCCGGAATCGAAGGCGCAAAAGCAGGTTACGCTGATCGTCGACGGCCGCAGCATCAGCGTGCCGGAGGGTACGTCGATCATGCGCGCGGCGATGGAAGGCGGGGTCGAGATCCCAAAACTCTGCGCCACGGACATGCTGGACTCGTTCGGCTCCTGCCGCGTCTGCCTGGTCGAGATCGACGGGCGCGGCGGCACGCCGGCATCCTGCACGACCCCCGTCGGCGAAGGCATGGTGGTGCGCACGCAATCCGAGCGGCTCGACGCCATCCGCCGCGGTGTCATGGAGCTTTACGTCTCCGACCACCCGACCGGCTGGAACGAGAAGGCCGGCACCGGCGCCAGCGAGTTCGACGTTGTGGCGAAATCGGTCGGCCTGACCGAGAACCGCTTCGGCATTGAGGGCCGCAACCACGTCAAGCAGGAAAACGGCGTCGCGCCCGGCCATGGCTCGCTGGCGGTCGACTACATCGCCCGCGACGAGTCCAACCCCTATTTCACCTATGATCCGGCGCAATGTATCGTCTGCTCGCGCTGCGTGCGGGCCTGCGAGGAGGTGCAGGGCACCTTCGCGCTGACGATCGAGGGCCGCGGTTTCGAATCGCGCATGGTCGCCGGCATGCACGAGGATTTCATCGCCTCCGAATGCGTGTCCTGCGGCGCCTGCGTGCAGGCCTGTCCGACCGATGCGCTGCGTGAAAAGACCGTGCTTGAGAAAGGCATGCCCGAGCGTTCCGCTGTCACCACCTGCGCCTATTGCGGCGTCGGCTGCTCGTTCAAGGCCGAAGTGAAGGACGACGAAGTCATTCGCATGATGCCCTACAAAGACGGCAAGGCGAACCACGGCCACTCCTGCGTGAAGGGCCGTTTCGCCTATGGCTATGCCACCCACAAGGACCGCATCCTGTCGCCTATGATCCGGGAAAAGGTCAGCGATCCCTGGCGCGAGGTGAGTTGGGAAGAGGCCATCGCCCATACGGCCAAGGAATTCCGCCGTATCCAGTATCAATACGGCCGCACCTCGATCGGCGGTATCACGTCCTCGCGCTGCACGAATGAAGAGACCTATCTCGTCCAGAAGCTGGTGCGCCAAGGCTTCCGCAACAACAATGTCGACACTTGCGCGCGCGTCTGCCACTCGCCGACCGGCTACGGCCTCGGCCAGACCTATGGCACCTCGGCCGGCACGCAGGATTTCGATTCCGTCGATTTCACCGATGTCGCCGTCATCATCGGCGCCAATCCGGCTTCCGCGCACCCGGTGTTCGCCTCGCGGCTGAAAAAGCGGCTGCGCCAGGGCGCCAAGCTGATCGTGCTCGATCCGCGCCGCACCGAAATGGTCAAGTCGGCGCATATCGAGGCCGACTATCACCTGCCGCTGAAGCCCGGCACCAACGTGGCGGTGCTGACGGCGCTGGCGCATGTCATCGTTACCGAAGGGCTTTTCGACGAAGCCTTCATCCGCGATCGCTGCGACTGGGCGGAGTTCCAGGATTGGGCTTCTTTCGTCGCCTTGCCGGAAAACAGCCCCGAAATCGTGGGCAAGCTGTCCGGCGTCGATCCCGAACTGATCCGAGGTGCTGCACGGCTCTATGCCAAGGGCGGCAATGGCGCGATTTATTACGGCCTCGGCGTGACCGAACACAGCCAGGGTTCGACCACGGTTATGGCTATCGCCAACCTTGCCATGGCGACCGGCAATATCGGCCGCCCGGGCGTCGGGGTGAATCCGCTGCGCGGCCAGAACAACGTGCAGGGTTCCTGCGACATGGGCTCGTTCCCGCATGAACTGCCGGGCTACCGCCACATCTCCGGCGAGGCGGTGCGCGACATCTATGAGACGTTGTGGGGGGTGAAGCTCGACGACGAACCGGGCCTGCGCATCCCCAACATGCTGGATGCCGCCGTCGACGGATCCTTCAAGGGCATCTACATCCAGGGCGAGGACATCCTGCAATCCGACCCTGATACCAAGCATGTCGCGGCCGGCCTGGCGGCGATGGAATGCGTCGTCGTGCACGACCTGTTCCTCAACGAGACAGCTAACTACGCGCATGTCTTCCTGCCGGGCTCGACCTTCCTGGAAAAGGACGGCACCTTCACCAATGCCGAGCGCCGCATCAACATGGTGCGCAAGGTGCTGGAGCCGAAGGCGCGCTATGCCGACTGGGAAGCGACACAGGAGCTTGCCCGCGCGATCGGGCTGGATTGGAACTACCAGCATCCCTCCGAAATCATGGACGAGATCGCCAAAACGACGCCAAGCTTCGCCGGCGTCTCTTTCGATCTGCTCGACCGTGTCGGATCGGTGCAATGGCCCTGCAACGAGAAGGCGCCGCTCGGCACGCCGATCATGCATATCGACGGCTTCGTGCGCGGCAAGGGCAAGTTCATCCGCACAGAATATGTGGCGACCGACGAGCGGACCGGGCCGCGTTTCCCGTTGCTGCTGACCACCGGTCGCATCCTCAGCCAGTACAATGTCGGTGCACAGACAAGGCGCACCGAAAACGTCATGTGGCACTCGGAGGACCGGCTGGAGATCCATCCGCACGATGCCGAGAACCGCGGCCTGCGCGATGGCGACTGGGTGCGGCTGACCAGCCGTTCGGGTGAGACGACGCTGCGTGCGCTGATCACCGACCGGGTGTCGCCAGGTGTGGTCTACACAACGTTCCACCATCCCGACACGCAGGCCAACGTCATCACCACCGACTTCTCGGACTGGGCGACCAACTGCCCGGAGTACAAGGTGACCGCGGTGCAGGTCGGCGCCTCCAACGGGCCTTCGGACTGGCAGCGCGATTATAACGAGCAGGCCGAGCAGAGCCGCCGCATCGCAAAGCTGGAAGCGGCGGAGTAGTCTTGCCACGGCGTTCGACAATAAGAGCTTCAATCTTGACGGTTGGTCGACCCCTACTCCGTCAGGAAGGACGCGAGCTTATGCCGCCTGGCGCCTTTCTTCTCCCTCCGGAGGGGGGAGAGGTGGCGCCGCGAAGCGGCGACGGAGTGGGGGAAGCCGGCCCCGCAACACGCAGCCGTCGAAAGTCGCGCACAACCCAAAGAGCAGGCAAACCGGCCTATCTGGCGAGCAGTCGACCCCCACTCCGTCAAGCTTCGCTTGACACCTCTCCCCCGGTCGACGGGGGAGAGGAAAGGCGCGAGCCTCCACAGCTACTGCTAAGGACGAACAGGGCAGAGGGGCGCGCCTCGTGACCCGCAAACGCCAAGCCACCACCCAAATCTCTCGCCTTGCCCACCGCGCCAGCGGCACGACATCGGCCAACCGCATGGTGCCGGAGGAGACGCCGGTGGCGTTCTCCTTTGCCGGCACCACCCATGCGGTGATGATGGCGAGCCCGGCCGATTTCGAGGATTTCGCGCTCGGCTTCTCGCTGACCGAAGGCATCATCGCGTTGCCTGACGAGATAGAGGCGATCGAGGTCGAGGACCATGGCGCCGGGATCGATATCCAGATCCGGTTGAAGGACCAGGCCAATACGCGCTTCGAGGCGCGACGCAGGCGATTGGCCGGTCCGGTCGGCTGTGGGCTATGCGGCATCGAATCGATCGAGGAAGCGATGCGCTCGGTCGACAAGGTTGGTGCGTCCAAGCTTACGCTTGAAGCCGACGATATCACCCGTTCGGTAAAGCTTTTGTCCAAGGTGCAGCCTCTGCATTCAGAAACCGGCGCCGTGCATGCAGCGGGCTTCTACATTCCCGGCAAAGGCATCGTCATGGCGCGCGAGGATGTCGGCCGGCACAATGCGCTGGACAAACTGGCCGGCGCGCTGGCCAAGGCCGGCATTGACGGTGCATCGGGCGCGGTGGTGGTGACATCACGCGTCTCGGTGGAGATGGTGCAGAAAACGGCGGCGATCGGCTCCGCCTTCATCATCGCCGTGTCGGCGCCGACAGCGCTCGCCATCCGCACCGCTGATGAGGCCGGCATGACACTGGTAGCGCTGGTGCGCGGCGATGATTTCGATGTTTTCACCCACCCGGAACGGGTGGTCTTGGGAGTTGCCCAGCATGTCGCATGACGAAGAACACATCACGAGCACCGGGGAAAAGCTGGTGCGCATGGCCAACCAGATCGCCGCCTTCTTCCATTCAAGGCCCCGCGAGGAAGGTGTGGCGGGCGTGGCCGAGCACATCAACAAGTTCTGGGAGCCCAGGATGCGCCGGCAGTTCTTCGAGATGCTGGACAGCGGCGGCGAAGGTTTTGACGAACTCGTCGTCGTGGCCTCGGCCAGGATCAAGCGGCCGAAGACCGAGGAGCAGGCCGATGTGAGCATCGGCTACGTCCAACCCACGGGTGCAGAGAGCGCCGCTCCCCAGAAATAGCCTCCCCCAGAAATGGCGGGCGAACACGGCTCGCCGCGGGCTATATTCCTGTCTTCTAAAGTTTGGCTGCCGCATCCGCCGGGCGTCTGCTATGGTCGGCGATCAGAAATCGTCTGGCCGGGCGGGATAGCAACGTGAGGCCGATCGAGACGCGATATGCCCTCAGCGGCGACGTGCGGATCGCCTATCAGGTGGTCGGCCAGGGATCGTTCGACCTGGTTTTCGTGCCCGGCTTCATCTCCAATCTCGACCTGCATTGGGAAGACGAGGGCTACGCCAGGCTCTTGAAACGGCTCTCGGCGTTCTCGCGGCTTATCCTGTTCGACAAGCGCGGCACCGGCCTGTCCGACCGCGTCGACCCACGCCACCTGCCCAGCCTCGAAACCCGCATGGACGATGTGCGCGCGGTGATGGATGCCACCGGCAGCGGCCGCGCGGCCTTGCTCGGCGCTTCGGAAGGCGCGCCGATGGCAATGTTGTTTGCCGCCACCTATCCGGAACGGACACGAGCGCTGGCGCTCTATGGCGGTTATGCGCATTTCCACAAATGGGTGATGTCGCCGGAGCGCCTCGAGGCCTTCATCGCGACGGCCGGCACGGAATGGGGCACGGGCGCCACACTGCCCAACTTCGCTCCCGGCCGGGTAGATGATGCGCATTTCACCCAGTGGTGGGCCCGCTTCGAGCGGCTGTCGGCCAGTCCGACGGCAGCGGCAGCCCTTGCCCGGATGAATGCCGGAATCGATGTGCGCGGCGTGCTTTCGGCGATCGGCGCACCGACACTGCTCATTCATCGCCGCAACGACGCGCGGGTCGACCCGGACGCCAGCCGCTTCCTGGCGAAAGAGATCGCCAATGCGCGATTGGTCGAGGTCCCCGGGCGCGACCACCCGATCTGGACCGGCGATGTCGACCGGGTGGCCGACCTGATCGAGGAATTCCTGACCGGCGAGCGTGCCGTGGCCGAAGCGGAGCGCGTGCTTGCCGCTCTTCTGGCGACACGCATCTACGACACGGCGCGGGTTGGCGACCGCATGTGGAGCGAACGTAGCGAGCGCTTCCAGGAGAGCTGGCAGCAGCTGGTCGGCCGTCATGGCGGACGCGTCGCCGGCATCCATGGCGAATTGATGATCTCGCGCTTCGACGGGCCGGCGCGGGCCATACGCTGCGCGGCGGCACTGCGCGATGCGGCGCAACATATGGGCATTGCAAGCGCCCAGGGCGCCCATGTCGGTGAGGTCGAAATGCGCGGGCCGCCGGTGGGGCTGATGGCACGGGTGACGATGCAGATCGCCGCCCATGCCGGGCGCGGCGATATTCTGGCGTCGCGGCTGGCCGCCGGTCTGGCGGCGGGGTCCGGCCTGCATTTCATCGATGCCGGGCGTGTCACGGTGGATGAGCTGGACGAGCCGCTGGCGCTGGTCCAGGCAACGTCGGAACAGCACCTGGAGCCGGCCTGCCGCCCCAAGGCGAAACCCGCCGAGCCGGCTCAACTGACGGCGCGCGAAAGCGAGGTGGTGATCCTGATCGCCGACGGCAAGAGCAATGCCGCGATCGCCGCCGAGCTGAGGCTCAGCGAGCATACGGTCAAGCGTCATGTCGCCAACATATTGCTGAAGCTCGATTTGCCGTCACGGGCGGCGGCAGCGGCATTTTCCGCCAGGCAGGCTGGCCCGGACGGGCCATAGGGACCATGGCGCTTTCGGGCGAAGCGGCCAGGTGGGGTCGAGGCGTACCAATTCTCTCCATGCAGGCCAGGCGGATGTCGCCGGGAAAGGCACTGCGGATGGAGGATGCAATGCTGAAGTCAAACAGGTCGATCAAATCGCTGGTGATAGCGGCAGGCGTTGGCGCGTTGTTCACGATCGCTCCCGCCAGAGCCGAGGATGCCTCGGCGGCCGCCGCCTACAAGGACATCGAGGCGACGCTCGGCTCAGTGCCGGACATGTTCAAGACGCTGCCCGATGTCGCGGTTGCCGGCGCCTGGGCCGAGATCAAGGGTGTGCAGCTCAACCCCAAGACCGCGCTCGACGGCAAGACCAAGGAACTGCTGGGGCTGGCCGTCGCCTCGCAGATCCCCTGCCAGTACTGCATCTATTTCCACACCGAGGCCGCCAAGCTCAATGGCGCGACCGATGAGGAGATCAAGGAGGCGATCGCGATGGCGGCCATCGTGCGCCACTGGTCGACGATGCTCAACGGCAGCCAGGTCGATTTCGCGACCTTCAAACAACAGACCGACGGCGTGTTCGCAGCCGTCAAAGCCAAGTCGCAGTGAAAGAAAATGCCGGGCGGTGCGCCGGGCATTGCTTGTGATCATTCAACCGCCCGATCAACGGGCCATGGAGGAGAAGATGCTGACCAAGACGCAGAGCGTGGACGGCGCGGCGATCAAGAAAGCGATCGAAGGACGGGACGGCAGGATGCTCGCTAGCTTCTATGCCGACGACGCACTGGTGCGGGTGATCGACCGCAACAATCCGCCGAGCAAGCCGCGCGAGATCCGCGGCCGGGCGGCGATCAGCACCTTCTGGGACGACATCTGCAGCCGGGCGATGACCCACAAGGTCGACACCACCATCGCCGATGGCGACAATCTCGCCTTCACCCAGGCCTGCGCCTATCCGGACGGAACGAAAGTGTTCTGCGCGGCGATGCTGGAGCTGAAGAATGGGCGGATTGCACGACAGACCGTCGTGCAGGCCTGGGACGAGTAGTTCCACCGCGGAAAGATCAACCGCGGTTTGGGCCGCAAAACTGGAGGAGACAAAAATGTTCAGCGCCAGATGGCAGATCGACGCCAAGTTCGGGCACAAGCAGACCGTGCTCGACCTGTTGAAGAAATGGGAACGCGAGATCGGCTCTCAGGTCGGCATTGCCGATCTCGAGTTCCAGATCATGACCGGTTCGGTCGGAGCTCGGGAAGCGACGGTCGAATCGCATCATCAGGTCGAAAGCCTTGCCCAGCTGGAGGGATTCTTCGCCAGGATCGGCAAGATCGACGCGCACGCCAAATGGGGCAAGGAGATGGAGCCCTACGTCGTTTCAGGCACCAGCCTTTGGAACATCTACCGCATCGTGGAGTAGCCGTGGCAGGTGCAGCAGTTTTCGGCCATCAGTTGCGGCGGCCGAAACTCGTCCGCTGCCCGGAAAACCGCCCTTCCCTGGCCGATCCGGCAGCCGCGACACGTGCCGGCTGATTGGGCAATGTGGCCTGCTTGGCCAGGGCCGCCGCTATCAAGGCGTCGGCCTGGCGCGCGCGCTGGTCCGCGCCGGCATCTCCGGCAGGGTTGCCCGCCACGGCGGAGGTCGACATCCGCCGGCGGGGTTTGAAAGCAAGATAGAGAAGCAACGCGCCGAGCAGTCCAGCCCCAATGACGATCGTCAAACGCGTGCCGGTCATGCCGGTGCGTTCGATCTGGGTGGGGTTGACGGGGTTCTGGACGACGGTGAGCTTGTCGCCGACCTGCGGTTCGCGGGCACCGTTCTTGTTCAGCTCCATCGTGGCCTCGACGGCGTCGGCGCCGGTGCCGACGCGCAAGGTGCCGGTGAATTTCTGGGTCACCTTCCACTCTTTGTCAGCATGAACCGTCTTGAACGCATCCACCAGTTCGCACGGGATCGTGGCGGTGCTGACGGTCTTGTAGACAATCTTGTGGGCGGTCGATTCCATGTCGCATTCGACATTGACCGCGAGGATTTCAGCAGGCGCCTCGGGCCAGCCGCTCTTCTTGATCATGTCCTTGCCGCCGAACACAGCGATCAGCAGACAGAAGCCGCCAATGAGTACCAGCTTGATCTTGGTCGTGTTCATGCGCAAACCCCTCGCCGCGCGGTTTCCCGGCAAGAGGCTGCTCGTTCAGGTTGAATATTCAGTAAATCGTGAACTCCCGCCGTACCGCAAAAGTAACTCTCGCTTAATGTACAGAAAACGGGTTGGCGAACATTTTAGAGATATTGGCAGCCTCTACCCATGCGCGACCATCACATGACGAACGGCGGTATAATCCTCCAGCGCATAGAGAGACATGTCCTTGCCGTAGCCAGACTGCTTCAGCCCGCCATGCGGCATCTCGTTGGTCAGCATGAAATGGGTGTTGATCCAGGTGCAGCCATATTGCAGACGGGCGGTCGTCGCCATGGCGCGCGAGACGTTCTTGGTCCACACCGAGGATGCCAGGCCGTAGTCGCTGTCATTGGCCCAGTTCACGGCTTCATCGACTTCGGAGAAGCGGGTGATGGAGACGACCGGACCGAACACTTCGCGGCGCACGATCTCGTCTTCCTGCAGCGCGCCGGCAACCACCGTCGGCTGGTAATAGAAGCCGGAGCCTTCGCCCGGCTTGCCGCCGGTGGTGATCTCGATGTGCTTCAGTTCCGAAGCGCGCTCGACGAAGCTCGAGACTCGATCGCGCTGGCGGCGCGAGATCAGCGGCCCGATCTCGTTTCCGGTGTCGTCGGGCTGGTTGTATTTGATGGTCGAGACGGCAGATGAGAGATCGGCGACGAGCTTGTCGTAGATCTTCTTGCCGGCATAGATGCGGCAGGCGGCTGTACAATCCTGCCCGGCATTGTAGTAGCCGAAAGCGCGCAGGCCGTTGACCACGGCGCCGAGGTCGGCATCGTCGAAAACGATGACCGGCGCCTTGCCGCCGAGTTCCAGATGCGTGCGCTTGACCGACTTGGCGGCGGCCTGCAGCACCTTCTTGCCCGTGGCGACGTCGCCGGTGATCGAAATCATGTTGACCTTGGCGTGATTGATCAGCGTGTTGCCGACGCTGTCGCCGCGGCCGAGCACGACATTGACGACGCCCTCGGGCAGCACCTCGGCCAGGATCCTGGCCAGCTTCAGCGCCGTCAGCGGCGTCTGCTCCGACGGCTTGAAGACGACGGTGTTGCCGCCGGCAATGGCCGGCGCCAGCTTCCAGGCCATCATCATCAGTGGATAGTTCCACGGCGCGATGGAAGCGACGATGCCGATCGGGTCGCGCCGCACCATCGAGGTGTGGCCGGGAATGTATTCGCCGGCGACCACGCCCGGCATCGAACGCACAGCGCCGGCAAAGAAGCGATAGCAGTCGACGATCGCCGGGATCTCGTCATTGAGCACGGCGTTGATCGGCTTGCCGCAATTCAGCGCCTCGAGCGCCGCGAACTCCCGCGCGTTGGCCTCGATGCGGTCGGCGATCTTGAGGAGATAGCCGGAGCGCTGCGCCGGCGTTGTGCGTGACCACAAGACGAACGCTCGCTCGGCGGCAGTAACAGCCGCCTCGATCTGCGCCTGGCTGGCTTCAGGCAAATTGAGAATGGTCGCCCCGGTCTTTGGATTCAGAATCGGCTCCTCGGTCTCGGTGCCGTTCTCGAAGCTCGAGCCGATCAGCATCTGGGTGTCCATGCAGGTTCTCCTCGGTCAGGAGCGAGTAGCGAATAGCGAGTAGCGAATAGGGCTGGTCGTGCAATCTCCCCTATTCGCTGTTCGCTACTCCCTATTCGCTGTTCTTCATTTGCCCGAACCGGCGATCTGGTCGCCGTCGCGGGTCAGGTAATAGGCGGCAAGGATGGGCAGCAGCGTCACCAGCACCACGACCATGGCGACGACATTGGTGACCGGACGCTGGCGTGGGCGGATCAGCTCTTCCAGCATCCAGATCGGCACGGTCTGCTGCTGGCCGGCGGTGAAGGTGGTGACGATGACCTCGTCGAAGGAGAGCGCGAAGGCGAGCATCCCCCCGGCAAGCAGAGCGGTGGCGATGTTGGGCAGCACGACGTGCCGGAAGGTCTGGAAGCCGTCGGCGCCGAGATCCATCGAGGCCTCGATCATTGAGCCGGAAGCGCGGCGGAAACGGGCGACCGCATTGTTGTAGACGACGACAACGCAGAAGGTGGCGTGGCCGAGCACGATCGTCCAGAACGAGAACGGTATGTCGGCCAGCGAGAAGGCGGAGCGCAATGCGATGCCGGTGATGATGCCGGGCAGTGCGATCGGCAGGATGACGAGCAGCGAGATGGTCTCGCGGCCGAAGAATTTCGTCCGCGACACGGCGGCGGCGCACAGCGTGCCCAGGATCAAGGCAATCGCGGTCGAGATGGCGGCGACGCGGACCGACAGCGACAGCGCCTGCCAGACATCCGGCCGGTTCCAGGTGACGGCGAACCATTGTGTGGTCAGCCCCGGCGGCGGCCAGACGAAGCTCTTCTCTTCCGTGGTGAAGGCGTAGACGAAGATCAACAAGATCGGCAGATGCAGGAACAGCAGGCCGCAGGCGGCAGCGATCTTGAGGCCGAGCGGAGCGGATTGCGAACCGTCAGAGCGCATCGAAGGCCCCCATGCGCTTGGCGCCCCAGAGATAGAAACCCATGATGACGATGGGCACGACGGTGAAGGCTGCGGCGAGCGGGATGTTGCCGGCTGTGCCTTGCTGCGAATAGACGGCCTGCCCGATGAACAGCCGCGATGTGCCGATGATCTGTGGGATGATGTAGTCGCCCAGCGTCAGCGAGAAGGTGAAGATCGAGCCGGCGACGATGCCGGGCAGCGCCAGCGGGAACAGCACGTTGCGGAAGGTCTGGCCCGGCGATGCGCCGAGATCGGAGGACGCCTCGACCAGATTGCCGGGCACGCGCTCCAATGCCGCCTGCACCGGCAGGATCATGAACGGCAGCCAGACATAGACGAAAGCGATGAAGGTGCCGGTGGCGGAGACCGACAGGGAATTGCCGCCGACGACCGGCAGCGACAGCCAGCCATCGAGCACCCAGAGCAGATGCAATTTGGCGAGCAGCCAGGTCAAAATGCCTTCCTTGGCGAGGATCAGCTTCCAGGCGTAGATCTTGACGAGGTAACTCGACCATAGCGGCAGCATGACGCCGAGATAGAACAGCGCCTTCCAGCGGCCGCGGGCATAGCGCGCCGCATAATAGGCGATCGGGAAGGCGATGACGGCCGAGGCCAGCGTGACCAGCACCGCCATCGTCACCGTGCGCAGGATGATGTCGAGATTGGCGGGCTGGAACAGGTCGCCATAGGTCTTCAGCGTGAATTCGTGGTTGATGAGGCCGGAGAACTCGTCGATCGAAAAAAAGCTCTGCGCCAGAAGTGCGAACAACGAGCCGATATAGACAACGCCGAGCCATAGAACCGGCGGCAGCAGCATGAGGAACAGCAGCAGTTGCGGCTTGCGCCAGAAAAGGTCCGACAGTGCGCCGCGCATGCCACCGCTGCCGGGCAGGATGGCGGGGGCGGAGGTTGAGTTGAGCGCGGCGATGGTCATGGGGCGACCGCGTGCTGAAGGAACCCTGAGAAGCCGCGTTCCTTCACACCCCCCTCTGTCCTGCCGGACATCTCCCCCTCAAGGGGGGAGATCAGCAGTTTCGCTGCCTCGCCAAATCCCCAACGTTGAAGATTGGCGAAACCGGGAGGAACAGCCAAATTCCCCCCTTGAGGGGGAGATGTCCGGCAGGACAGAGGGGGGTGCTTGGCGCCAACCTCAATCATGCCGGCTCGTCCATCAAATGCAAATGCTCGCGGTTGAAGGTCAGCACCACCGCTTCGCCTTCCGCCGGCAGTTTCGTGCCGGCCGGCACGATTGCGTGCAGCCTCAGGCCATCAGCGTCCAACGCCAGTTTTGTGGTAGCGCCGAGATAGTTGGTTCCGACCAGGCGCGCGGCAACCCCTTCGCCTTTCGCAATGCTGCCGATGCGGATCGATTCGGGGCGCAGGCTGCCCCAGCGGTCCTGGCCGGAATAACGCTGGACGAAATCCGGCGGCAACACATTGGAGGAGCCGACGAAATCGGCGACGAAGCGTGTCCTGGGCCGCTGGTAGATGTCTTCCGGCGTGCCGATCTGCATGATCTTGCCGTCATTGAAGACGGCAACGCGGTCGGCCATCGACAGCGCTTCGCCCTGATCATGGGTGACGAAGACGAAGGTGATGCCGAGCGCCTTCTGCAGCGACTTCAGCTCTTCCTGCATGTTCTCGCGCAGCTTGAGGTCGAGCGCGCCGAGCGGCTCGTCGAGCAAAAGCACCTTGGGCTGGTTGACCAGCGCACGGGCCAGCGCGACGCGCTGGCGTTGGCCGCCGGAGAGCTGGCCGGGACGGCGGGCGCCATAGCCCGGCAGGCGCACCAGCGACAGCGCTTCTTCCGCCGCCTTCTGTCGTTGCGGCTTGGCGATGCCCTTGACCATCAGCCCGTAGCCGACATTGTCGAGCACGTTCAAATGCGGAAACAGCGCGTAGTCCTGGAACACGGTGTTGACGTTGCGGCGATAGGGCGGCACGCCCTCGGCGCGTTCGCCGAAGATCGAGATCGAGCCCGATGTCGGCTGCTCGAAGCCGGCGATGAGGCGCAGGCAGGTCGTCTTGCCTGACCCCGACGGACCGAGCATGGCGAAGAACTCGCCGGGCACGATGTCGAGATCGACCGCATCGACGGCGCGCACGCTGCCGAAATGGCGAGAGACTTTCTGGAAGGAAACGGCCGATGTCATGGGCTGTCCGTCTGTTGCCGGTTTGTGGTTCGTCGAAATAGCTCTTGCCGCCACCAATCAGGCCAGCGGGCACGGCACTTCACCTCCCCTCGATGGGGGAGGTCGCGGCGAAGCCGCGGGTGGGGGTGACTAGCACCGGACGTCAGCGCTGCCCCCACCCCGACGCTGCGCGTCGACCCTCCCCACAAGGGGGAGGGTTAAGGGAGCTCACCGCCCGCCGATGACGCCGATATAGTCGGACACCCAGCGGTAGTAGGGCACGCAGTGGTCGTTCTGGGTGGCGCACTTCGAGACCGGCGTCTTCCAGAACTTGATCTTGTCGAAGTTCTCGTAGCCGTTGGTCTTGCAGCCTTCCTCGCCGAGCAGCTCGTTGCCCTTGCAGGCAGCGGGCACCACGGGGAGCGAGCCGAACCAGGCCGAGACATCGCCTTGCACCTTGGGCGACAGCGAATGCTCAAGCCACATATAGGCGCAGTTGGGATGCGCGGCGTCGGCCTCCATCATGGTGGTGTCGGCCCAGCCGGTGACGCCTTCTTCCGGCACGGTCGAGGCGACCGGCTTCTTGGCGGCAACCAGCGTGTTGACCTGGTAAGGCCACGAACCGGAAGCGACGACGCCTTCGTTCTGGAAGTCGTCGACCTGGATGGCGGCGTCATGCCAGTAGCGGCCGACCAGCGTCCGCTGAACACGCAGCAGCTCGAGCGCTGCCTTGTACTGGTCTTCGTTCAGTTCGTACGGGTCCTTGATGCCGAGTTCCGGCTTGTGGAACATCAAATAGTTGGCGGCGTCGGCGATGTGGATCGGGCCGTCATAGGCCTGGACGCGGCCCTTGTTGGACTTGCCGTCCGGCAGGTTCATTTCCTCGAAGACGACGTTCCAGCTCTTGGGCGCTTCCTTGAAGACATCGGTGTTGTACATCAGGATGTTCGGGCCCCACTGATAGGGAACGCCGTAATGCACCTTGTCGACGGTGAACCAGGGCGCATCCTTCAGACGGTCGTCTACCGCCTTCCAGCTCGGGATGAGATCGGTGTTGATCGGCTGCACGCGCTTGCCGGCAACGAGGCGCAGCGATGCGTCACCCGAAGCGGTGACCAGATCGAACCCACCCTCATTCATGAGCGAGACCATCTCGTCGGAGGTGTTCGCGGTCTTGACGTTGACCTTGCAGCCGCTCTCCTTCTCGAAGGAGGTCACCCAGTCATAGCCCTTGTCGGTTTCGCCGCGCTCGATGTACCCCGGCCAGGCAACGATGCTGACCTCCCCTTCGCCCTTGCCGAGTTCCTTGACCTGGGCGACGGCCTGACCGGAAAAGGTCAGCGCGACCGTCAAGGCGGTGCACGTCTTCAGGAATGAATTCATCGTCAATCTCCCATTTTGGCGCCTGACTGCGAAGCGAGTCGCCGCCGCGGTCAGCCGCAGGCTGAAAAGCGTCAGTTCATCCGATGGCACGTTGCCGCTCTGATGGCGGCTTTCGTCCCTGACATGAAAAGTGCTCGGAAAATTCCGGTTTCGCAAATTCATTTATCAGAAACGCGATATCGGTTTTTCCGATAGATAACCACGCACCCTATCAACGCTGCTGGCGTACCATACGCTGCGACTGGGCAAGGCCGATGAAGTCGCGCGACGCCTGCGGCAGACCGGAGCCGCGGCGCCAGACCATGCCGACCTGGACGACCGGCAGGGAACCCGAAATGTCGCGCGATTCGATGCGGTCGCCTTCCAGCGACCACGGCCGGTAGACTAGGTCTGGCAGCAACGCCACGCCCGCACCTGTGGCGACGAGGCTGCGAACGGCTTCGACCGAGCGGGTGCGAAAGGCGACATGCGGCCTGGCGCCGATCGCCGCCAGAAGCTTGCCGGTGTTCTCCTCGATCTCGTCGACGGTCAGCATGATCAGCGGCTCGCCGGCAATGTCGCCTATGCCGATAATGTCGGCGCTGGCCAGCTTGTGGCCGAGCGGGACCCACAGCCGGTAGGCCGAGACCTCGAGGATTTCCGACTGCAGCGCGGTGCGGTCGCGCAAATTGGAGGTGACCATGACGGCAATGTCGAGCTTGCCGCCGATCAGCAGATGTTCGAGATAGTCGCCATTGTCCTCGATGGCCGAGACATCGACGCCGGGATAGGCGCGGCGGTAGCGCGCCAGCAGATCGGATAGCACATAGCCCGCGACCAGCGAGGTGACGCCGAGCTGCAGCCGCCCGCCGGCCACCACCTGGTCGTCGGAAAAAGCGCGGCGCGCGTCGGAGACGTCGGCCAGGATCTTGGTCGCATGGCGCAGGAACTGGTGGCCTTTGTGGGTAATGTTGAGACCACGCGGATGGCGCTCGAACAATTCGACGCCGAGATCGCTCTCCAGCTCCTTGATCGCCTCGGTGACCGAGGATTGCGAGATGGATAGGTTTTGTGCGGCGCCCGACACCGTGCCTTGCTCGGCGACGGCAATGAAGAACTGCAGCTGGCGGATGGTGAAAGCCATGGCCGGACTAAACACCGGCGCGCCGGGGAAGGAAAGCCGAAGGCGGAGCTTATACCCATACGGCTTGAGGCGCCTCCTGGTCAGCCGAACCCGAGGCGCCGCCGGCAGGCAGGACCGTAGCGAAGCGCGAGCATAAACGCCGTCTCCAGCGCCAAAACGATGACGATGATGCGAAAGCCGATGGCATAGGAATCCCGGCCGCTGCCGCGCATAAGGTAGCCGGTGACGAGGAAGCCGGTATTCCATAGCGTGGCGCCGAGCAGCGTCGCCGCCGCGAAGGGCAAGAGTGGAAGACGGAGCGCGCCGGCCGCGATCGGCAGATAGTTGCGAACCGTCGGGATGAACTGCGCCAGCAAGGAGACCCGGACATGATGGCGGCGATAGGCCTGACCAAGCTTGCTGTAGGTCGCATAGCGCAAGCAGACATATTTGCCGAAACGCTCGACCAGCCTGTCGGCACGATCCAAGCCAATCCGACGACCCAAACTATACCAGACAAGGCAGCCTGTGATGGCGGACAGCGTCGTTACCAGAAGCAGGATCGCCAGCGCCGGGAGATCGGGGGCTGCCGTCATGCCGAGGAACAGCAGCAGCACATGCGAGGGCGGCAGCGGCAGGATCTTTTCGGTGAAGGCGAGGCAGGCGACGCCGAGCAGGCCGAAGCCCAGGATCGCCGACAGTGGATCAGTCATGCGAAGCGCCAGTCATAGGTTTTGAGGTTCTTGATCCTGGACACCTTATACACCGTCATACACCGTCGCCGGCGGAAAGTTGCGGAATATCCGGCCAAGCCGGGTCCGCTTCCAGGTCGGAGCGCGCAAGCGTCCAGGCCGTAGGAAAGACAAGGCATCGTTTGCAGCATGGTGACCTCATTGCTGATGCGGGCGATTCGCCCGGCCCGCATTTCGACGAGGCGCTGTTTGCGGCTGCCAAGTTGCATGGACATTGCGAAGAGCGGGATGATTGAAAAAGAAATTCTTCCCCCACAATGACATCTTCTGCGGCCGGGCGACGCGGCGCGCCTGATGCACAACATCGCCTTCGTGGTATCGGGTGGCGGCATGGCCGGGATCGCGGCGCGCCAGTCGCTGGTGTTTGGCTAGGCCGCAGCGATGCTGAGGCGCGCTCCAGCCTCGGCAAGTGCCGAGGCAATGTCGCGCGGCGGCGGCTGGTCGGTGGCGAGTTCGGAAAAACCGTCGAAGCCGCAGACCTGGACCAGACCCTGGCGACCGAACTTGGTGTGGTCGGTGATGACCAGCGAGCGCTGGCCGCGCGACAGCACCATGCGGGCGAACTCCGCCTCTTCCAGATCGTAGTCGGCAAGGCCTGCGGCGGCATCGACGGCGCCGATCGAAATCACCGCGTGGCTGACCGAGAAGCGGCTGACGAAATCGATCGCCGAGGCGCCGAAGGCGGCCCCGGAATCGCTGCGCAATTCGCCCCCGGCCATATAGACCTTGTTGCCGTTGACGGTGGCCAGCGTGCGGGCGATATCGGACGAGTTGGTGACGACCGTCAGCCGCCGGTGGCCGAGCAGTTCGCGGGCCAGGAACGAGGTCGTGGTGCCGGTGTCCAGCATGACCGATTCACCGTCGCGAATGGTGGCAGCGACCATGCGGGCGATCAGCCGCTTGGCCTCGGCATTGTCGCGCATGCGCCGCTCGAAGGGCGCTTCGCCGGCCATCGACGGCAGGCCGATGGCGCCATGCATCTTGAGCACCGAGCCATTGCCGGTCAGTGGCTTGACATCCCGGCGCACCGTTTCAAGCGAAACCCCCAGCCGGTCGGCGAGGCTGGCAATGGTGACGGTGCCCTCCTCCTTGAGGAGGCGGAGGATTTCGCCATGCCGTTTCGAATGGATCATCTGGCTTCCTCAATTTGCGGCCTGCCCGGTTTTAGGGCAATGCCGCCTTTTTTAAAGGAATTGCTCGTGGTTTCGGGCAAAACACCCAAAAAAAGTCACAACATTTCATTGACAGTTAGGCAGCACTGGCGTGACATTGACGGCGTGACAGCTTCGGAACTGCCACGGGAGGGTGATGGCAGCAGAGCCGCAATTCACGGACCGGACCGTCTGGCCAGACCGTCTGGGTTTGAACTGGCACAAAAGTTTCTCAAATCCGCGGGGGCGGAGACCGGGTATCAAAACCTGGCCAGAGGGGCTCGTCGGTGCGGCGCGGGATAGGAGTTCCTGCGTCCCGCACCGACGAGATTTTTTGCGTTTCCCAACGCTCGTTGCGCGGCCCATGGCGCCTGGGAAAGCTCCGCAAAAGTCAGGGATGGTCCCGTGACTGCTGAAGACCGCATCCGGGCCTTGCCCTGCTGGAACGGCAACATCGACATTGCGCCGCTGCCGGGCGGCCTCAGCAACGCCAATTATCTGGTCAAGGACGCAGCCGGGCGGCATGTCGTGCGCTTCGGCCAGGACTATCCATTTCACCACGTCTTTCGCGACCGCGAGGTGATGACGGCCCGGGCGGCGCACGCCGCAGGCTTCGCGCCGGCGGTCCGCCATTCCGAACCCGGCATCATGGTCACGGAATTCCTCGGCGCGAAAACCTATGTCGCCGAGGATGTGCGCGCCAATATCGGCCGCGTCGCAGCGCTTATGCGCGGGTTCCATCGCGAGATGCCCAATCACATCTCCGGCGCCGGCTTCATGTTCTGGGTCTTCCATGTCATCCGCGACTATGCGCGAACGCTGAGCGAAGGCGGCAGCCGCAAGCGCGACGAACTGCCCAGGCTGCTGGCTCTGGCCGACGAGTTGGAGCGGGCGCAGAAGCTGCTGCCGATCGTGTTCGGCCACAATGATCTTTTGCCGGCAAATATTCTCGACGATGGCGACAGGTTGTGGCTCATCGATTTCGAATATGCCGGTTTCAACACCGCGATGTTCGATCTTGCCGGCGTCGCCTCCAACGCCGAGATGAGCGACGCAGAGTCCTTCACTTTCCTCACGGCGTATTTCATGCGCGAACCGGATGAGGCGATCCGCCGCTCGCACGCCGCCATGCAATGCGCCTCGCTGCTGCGCGAGGCGATGTGGAGCATGGTTTCCGAACTTTACCTCGACGCGCCCGGCATCGACTACGTCGCCTACACCGCAGAGAACCTGACGCGGCTCGACGGGGCGCTGGACAATTACCGCACGAAGTACGGGACACAGTCATGACATTGCCTACACATGCCGGCATCGTCGTCATCGGCGGCGGCATTATCGGCTGTTCGACGGCCTATCACCTGGCACGCGACCACAAGGCCGATGTCGTGCTGCTGGAACAGGGGAAGCTGACCTCGGGTTCGACCTGGCACGCGGCCGGGCTGGTCGGCCAGCTGCGCTCGTCCGCCTCGATCACCCGCGTGCTCAAATATTCGGTCGAGCTCTACAAGGGACTGGAAGCCGAAACCGGGCTCGCTACCGGCTGGAAGATGACCGGGTGCCTCAGGCTTGCGACCAATGCCGACCGCTGGACCGAATATAAACGGCTGGCGACGACGGCCAGGAGCTTCGGCATGGACATGCAGTTGCTGTCGCCGAGGGAGGTCAAAAAGATGTGGCCGCTGCTGGAGACCGGCGACCTCGTCGGCGCCTCCTGGCTGCCGACCGATGGGCAGGCCAGCCCCTCCGACATCACGCAGTCGCTGGCCAAGGGCGCGCGCATGCATGGCGCCAAGCTGTTCGAGGACGTCCGCGTTACCGGCTTTGACATGACGGACGGGCACATCACCGCGGTGAAGACCAACAAGGGCGACATTGCTTGCGACAAGGTGGTGAACTGCGCCGGGCAATGGTCGCGCCAGGTCGGCGCGATGGCCGGCATTTGCGTGCCGCTGCAACCGGTCAAGCACCAGTACATCATCACCGAGAAGATCGACGGGCTGGCGACCGACGCGCCGACAATCCGCGATCCCGACCGCCGCACCTATTTCAAGGAAGAGGTCGGCGGGCTGGTGATGGGTGGCTATGAGCCGAACCCACAAGCCTGGGCGACCGGCCTGCCGGGCGGCGATGTCCCCGACGACTGGGAGTTCCGGCTGTTCGACGACGACTACGATCATTTCGAGCAGCATATGAGCCAGGCGATCGCGCGCGTGCCGGCGCTGGAGACGGTCGGCGTCAAGCAGATAATCAACGGGCCGGAGAGTTTTACGCCGGACGGCAATTTCATCCTCGGTGTCGCGCCCGAATGCGCCAACATGTTCGTCGGCGCCGGCTTCAACGCCTTCGGCATCGCTTCCGGCGGCGGCGCCGGCTGGGTGCTGGCGCAATGGGTTGTCGATGGTGAAGCGCCGCTCGACCTTTGGGTGGTCGACATCAGGCGCTTTTCCAATTTGCACCGCGACCGGCAATGGGTCAGCGATCGCACGCTGGAAGCCTATGGCAAGCATTACACGATCGGCTTTCCGCATGAGGAGTACGTCTCGGGCCGGCCGCGCATCGTCTCGCCGCTCTACGAGCGGCTGAAAGCGTACCGCGCGGTGTTCGGCTCCAAGCTCGGCTGGGAACGGCCGAACTGGTTCGCGCCCCAGGGCGCCAGACCCGAAGACATTTATTCCATGGGCCGGCAGAACTGGTTTGGCCCGGTCGGCGAGGAGCATCGCCATGTGCGCGAGAAAGTCGGCATCTTCGACCAGTCGTCCTTCGCCAAATACGAAATGACGGGTTCGGATGCGGCTAAGGCGCTGGACTGGATCTGCGCCAACGATGTCGCCAAGCCGGTGGGACGGCTGACCTACACGCAGCTTCTCAACACGCGCGGCGGCATCGAGGCCGATTTGACGGTGGCCAGGCTCGCCGAAGACAAATTCTACATCGTGACCGGCACCGGCTTCCGCACGCATGATCTCTCCTGGATCGGCGACCATGTCGGCAAGGGCCTCGACGTGACGCTGAAAGATGTCACCGAGGATTTCGGCACGCTGTCACTGATGGGACCGCGGGCCCGCGACGTTCTGGCTGCCGTGACCGATGCCGATGTCTCGAACGCCGCCTTCCCGTTCGGCCATATCCGCGAGATCACGACTGCCGGCCATACGGTTCGGGCGCTGCGCGTCACCTATGTCGGCGAGCTTGGTTGGGAATTGCATGTGCCGATCGCCGCCACCGGCGAGATTTTCGACACGCTGATGGCGGCAGGCAAGCCGCACAGCATCCGGCCGATCGGCTACCGGGCGCTGGAATCACTTCGGCTGGAGAAAGGCTACCGCGCCTGGGGCTCCGACATCACCCCCAACGACACGCCTCAGGAGGCCGGCCTCGGCTGGGCGGTGAAGCTGAGGAAGAACACCGATTTCGTCGGCCGGCGGGCGCTCGAAAAAATCGGCGGCGCCGACCTGAAGAAACGCTTTGCCGGCTTCACGGTCGACGATCCCGATATCGTGCTGGTCGGGCGCGAGACGATTTTGCGCAATGGCGAACCGGTCGGCTATCTCACCAGCGGCGGTTATGGCTACACGCTGGCTAAGAACATCGGCTATGGCTATGTCCACAACGCCGATGGCGTCAGCGACGATTTTCTCAGCTCAGGGGACTATGAGCTGGTGGTCGCGATGGAACGGACGCCGGCCAACATTCATCTCGAACCGATGTACGATTCTTCGATGAGCAGGATCAAGGCGTAGACGAAACCTGGATTAGCTCACACGGAGTACAAGGCCGCGGCTGGGCACGGTGTCAGCCTCGCCCGGCATCGAAACATAAGGCGCAGTCTCCTCGGCACGAATGACCCTGACCTCAGCCTCGAGCGCAGCGATGCGTTCGGCGAAGCCGGCGTTCCACAGCGTGTTCTTGACCGTCAGCACGATGACGCCACCGGGACGGCAGACGCGGATCAATTCGTCCAGCCCCTCTGCGCCGACATGGCCGGAGGTGAAAACGCCGGCCGAGACGATGCCGGCATAGGCATTGTCGGCAAAGGGCAGTGGCCCGCCGAGCGCCAGGCAATGCAGCGCCGAATAGACGCCCTTTGCCGCCGCTTTAGACAGCATGCCTTGCGAAATATCGAGCGCTTCGACCTGGGGATAGCCGGTGATGGCCAGCCACTCGCCGATCAGCCCGGTGCCGGCGCCGGCGTCGAGAAGCGGTGCGGCGCCGCGCGGCAGATGGCGGGCCAGCAGGGCCAGGCAGATCGTCGGATGGCGGTAGCCGGCGGCCGACATATCGGCATCGTAGGTCTCCGACCATTTGTCATAGATCGCGGCGACGTCCTCGGGCCGTTGCGCCGCATAGGCGGCGCCAAGCCCGCCATGATCCTTGTTGCCCGCCATGGCTGTTTCTCCGCCAGCTCGCTGCTCACCCTCGATCGGGATGATAGCCAAACGGCTAAAACTGTGGAACCGTTGTCGCAAGAAATAGCACGCCAGGGGCAACAGGCATGGGGACGGACGAGGCACGCGCAACACTTGCAGCGATTCCGGCATTAGCGGGCTACGACGGACCGCTGGAGCGGCTCGGCGGGATGACCAATCTCGTCTTTCGGGCCGGCGATATCTGCCTGCGTATCCCCGGCAAAGGCACGGAGGAGTATATCAACCGCGCCAATGAAGCGGTGGCGGCGCGTGAGGCGGCCAAGGCCGGCGTCAGTCCCGAGGTGCTGCATGTCGACCCTGCGACAGGCGTGATGGCGAGCCGCTTCGTTGCCGGCGCCGTGACGATGTCGCCGGACAAATTCAAGCTGCGCGCCGGCAGCCCGGCCCGCGCCGGCGAAGCCTTCCGCAGGCTGCACGCGTCCGGTGCGGTGTTTCCGTTCCGCTTCGAGCTGTTTGCGATGATCGACGACTATCTCAAGGTCTTGTCGACCAAGGACGTCGCCTTGCCGCCGGGCTACCACGACGTGGTGCGCGAATCCGACACCGTGCGTGCGTCCCTTGCCGCGCATAGACTGCCGCTTGCCGCCTGCCATTGCGATCCGCTGTGCGAGAATTTGCTCGATACGGGCGAGCGGATGTGGATCGTCGACTGGGAATATTCGGGGATGAATGACCCGCTCTGGGATCTCGGCGACCTCTCGGTCGAAGGCCGGTTCGACACCGCGCAGGAGGAAGAGATGATGCGCGCCTATTTCGGCGGCGAGGCAAAACCGGCCGAGCGCGGCCGCCTCGTCACCTACAAGGCGATGTGCGACCTGTTGTGGACGCTCTGGGGCATTATCCAGCTTGCCAACAACAACCCGGTCGAGGATTTCCGCGCCTATGCCGACGGCCGCTTCGCCCGTTGCAAGGCGCTGATGGAAACGCCTGAGTTTTCACGGCATCTGGCGGCGGTGCGCCAAGGTTAGGTCAATTCACGCCTTTCGGCACGTTCTCCGGCGGCACGACTGTTTCGACCACCTTCTGGCGGTGGAAGATGAACAGGCCGGCGAGCACGACGATGGCCGAGCCGATCAGGATGCGCGGTCCCGGCACGTCGCCGAAGAAGGCCAGGCCGAAGATCACCGCCCATAGAAGCAGGCTGTAGTGCAGCGGCGCCAGCGTCGAGGCAGGGGCCAGTTTCAGCGCCCTGGTAATCATCAGATGCGCGCTGCAGGAGACGATGCCGAGCAGGAGCATGGCGCCGAAATCGAGTGCCGAGGGCGTCTGCCAGGCGCCTATGGTCATCACGCCGCCGACCAGCAGCGTGCCGATAGTCTGCCAGGTGACCAGCGTTGTGTCGCTGGTGCCGCGCAGGCGGCGGCTGAGGATGATGGCGA
This sequence comes from Mesorhizobium sp. C089B, assembly GCF_030323125.1. NCBI lineage: Bacteria > Pseudomonadati > Pseudomonadota > Alphaproteobacteria > Hyphomicrobiales > Phyllobacteriaceae > Mesorhizobium > Mesorhizobium sp. C089B. The sequence continues at coordinate 5,215,562 of NZ_CP100469.1, read as the reverse complement.
AGGCGAAGGCAATGCTGCCGACCAGTGCGAACAGCGAGGACTGCGAGAACGCCGCCGAAGACGGCTTCAAGATGATCAGCACGCCGCAGAAGCCGACCAGGATGGCGGCCCAGCGGCGCCAGCCGACCTTTTCGCCGAGCAGGAAATGCGACAGCGCCGCCACATAGATCGGCCCGGCCATGTAGAAGCTCATCACGTCGGCAAGCGGCAGATAGACGACGGCGGCATAGAACAGCGCCGTGTCCGCCGTGGTCGCCAGCACGCGCAGAATCTGGAGGACCGGCCGCTCCATCCGGAACAGTCTGCCGGCGCCCTGGTTGGCGATCATCGGGCCGAGCACGATGAAGGCGCCGATCGATCGGATCAGCACCACCTGACCGACCGAGAAGCTGGCGACCAGCCATTTGCCCATCGCGTCGTTCAGCGCGAACATGAAGTCGCCGGCCAGCATCAACAGGATGCCGGCCAGGAGCGCGTTCCTGATGGTGAAGGTGCGGACGAGCGACTGGGCCATGCGGCTCCCTAGCTGCAAGCGGCCGCTTTGACGAGGCAAATCGGTAAGACCAGCGGCGGAAATCGGCTGTTTCTACGCAGTTTTGTGCCGCCGGTTCACCTGTCCGGGACGGCCGGCGATCGACAGCCGTGTCTCCTGTTTCGTGCGCTCGGCCACCACCTTGCCCCTGGCGACGACGCACAGCCGTTCGGCACGTAACCTCAAGGCCTCGATCGGGTTGCCGGCATCGAGAATGACGAAGCTGGCGCGCTTGCCCACGGCAAGGCCGAGATGATCGAGGCCCATGATGGCGGCGTTGACGTTGGTGACCATGTCGAAGCAGCGCGCCATGTCGGCAGGGCTCGACATCTGAGCGACGTGAAGCCCCATGAAGGCGACGTCGAGCATGTCGGCGGTGCCCAGCGAATACCAGGGGTCGAGAACGCAATCCTGGCCCCAACCGACGCGGATGCCGAGCGCCAGCATCTCCTTCACCCGGGTCATCCCGCGGCGTTTGGGAAACGTGTCATGGCGGCCCTGCAGCATGATGTTGATCAACGGATTGGGGATCGCCGACACACCGGCCTCGGCAATCAGCGGCAGGAGCTTGGAGACGTAATAATTGTCCATCGAGTGCATGGAAGTCAGGTGCGAGCCGGCCACCTTGCCCTGAAGGCCAAGGCGGTGGGTCTCATAGGCAAGCTGCTCGATGTGGCGCGACAGCGGATCGTCGGTCTCGTCGCAATGCAGGTCGACCATCAGCCCGCGCTTCGACGCGATTTCGCACAATTCGGTCACCGAGCGCGTGCCGTCGGCCATGGTGCGTTCGAAATGCGGGATGCCGCCGACGATGTCGACGCCCATGTCGAGCGCGCGCAGCGTGTTCTGCCGCGCCGTCGGCGAACGGTAGAAGCCATCCTGCGGGAAAGCGACCAGTTGCAGATCGATATAGGACGCAACAATCTTCTTGACGTCGAGCAGCGCCTCGACCGCCAGCAACCTGTCATCGCAGACATCGACATGGGTACGGATGGCGAGCAGGCCCATCGAGACCGCCCAGTCGCAATAGGCGAGCGCCCGCTCGCGAACCGCGTCATGCGTCAGGAGCGGCTTCAGCTCGCCCCATAGCGAAATGCCTTCCAGCAGCGTACCCGAAGCGTTGATGCGTGGAATGCCGTAGGACAGCGTCGCATCCATATGGAAATGCGGATCGACGAAGGGCGGCGAGATCAGATTGCCACGGGCGTCGATCGCCGTGCCGGCGCTGACATGCAGTTCGGGCTCGATGGCGACGATCGTCTCGCCGATGATGCCGAGGTCGGCGACGGTGCCGTCGGGCAGCGTTCCGCCGCGCACAACAAGGTCGAAATCCATCTGCCGTCATCTCCCTGAAGCGCGAACGCCGTAATCGTGGCGCAAAAGACGCCTTGCCGCAGCTGTTTGCCTTGGCGGCAGCGAAAGGTTCCATCCAGCCACAACTCGCTCTATAAGCCGCCTTTCGCCCCGGTGGCGAATCCGAAATTCGTCAGTCAGGCATGGGATCGGCCATTTGTTTCGCTTCTTCCGTTCGACGGAAAACCAGCGCCTTGTCGCAAGGCTGCTCAGGGAATCCTTTCACCAGCACAAATTCGGCTATGGCGCCGCCATCCTGTCGATGTTGGTGGTGGCTGCCACCACCGGCGCCAGCGCCTGGATCCTGAGCGTAATTACCAATGAGTTCGTGATCTACAAGAGAGTCGAGCGCGTTAACTGGATTGCCTTGGCAGTCGCCGCGATCTTCATCGCCAAGGGTATCGCCAATTTCGTCCAGGCCTATTTTATGAGCCGCGTCGGCAACGCCATCATCGCCGACCGGCAGCGCAAGATTTATGACCGCATCCTGGCGCAGGGCATCGAGTTCTACCACGCGACCTCGTCGTCCGACCTGATCACCCGCATGACCAATAATGCGCAGGCGGCACGCAACGTGCTCGACCAGATAGTCACATCCTATGTGCGTGATCTGGTGACCTTGATTGCCCTGTTGGCGGTCATGGTTTGGAAGCAGCCGGCACTGTCTGTCATCTGCTTCGTCATTGGGCCGGTGGCGATCTACGGTGTCAACCGCATCCTGAAGCGCGTGCGTCAGATCTCCAAACAGGAATTCCGCTCGCTCGGTCAGATCGTGCATGTGATGCAGGAAACGGCAATTGGCGTGCGCGTCGTCAAATCCTTCGGTCTCGAAGGTGCGATGCGCAAGCGCATGTACAAGGCGGTGTCGGATGTGGAGAACCGCGCCAACAACATCGCCACGCTGGAGGCCGCCACCAGCCCGGTGATGGAAACGCTGGCCGGACTTGCGATCGCCGGGGCCGTCTTCATCAGCGGCTTCCTGGTGCTGCAGGGCGGCCAGATGCCGGGAAACATCATGGCCTTCATCGGGGCGCTGCTTTTGGCCTATGAGCCGGCAAAGCGTGTTGCTCGCGTACGAATCGCCCTGGAAAGCGGCATTGTCGGCGTACGGATGATGTTCGAGCTCGCGGACCGGCCGCTGACGCTGGCCGAAAAGCCGGATGCAAAGCCGCTGCGGGCCGGGCCGGGCGAAATCCATTTCGACAATGTCAGCTTCGCCTACCCCGAAAGCTCGCCGGTGTTCGAGGGACTGGACCTGACGCTTGCCGCCGGCAAAATGACGGCGCTCGTCGGGCCCTCGGGCAGCGGCAAGTCGACCATCCTCAACCTGATCATGCGCATGTACGACCCGCAGGTCGGCAAGGTGATGTTCGACGGGCAGGCCATCTCGGATGCCACGCTCGTCTCGGTTCGGGAGAAGATTGCGTATGTCAGCCAGGACACGTTCCTGTTTGCCGGCACGATCATGCACAACATCCGGCTCGGGCGCGAGGGCGCCACGGACGAGGAAGTAATGGCCGCCGCAAGGGCCGCCAATGCACATGACTTCATCAGCGCCCAGGCGAAAGGCTACGACACGGATGTCGGCGAGAATGGCGCGCTGCTGTCAGGCGGCCAGCGCCAGCGCATCTCGATCGCGCGCGCCATGCTGCGCAATGCGGAGATCCTGCTGCTCGACGAGGCGACCAGCGCGCTCGACGCCGAATCCGAGGCGCTTTTCCGCGACGCGCTGCAGCAGCTGACGGTCGGGCGCACCACCATCGTCATTGCCCACCGCCTGTCGACCGTGCACCAGGCCGACACGATCGTGGTGCTGGAGGCCGGCAAGGTGGTGGAAAGCGGCGCGCATCGCACGCTGCTCAACCAGGGCGGGCTGTATCAGAAGCTTTACGAATATCAGCTGATGCCGTGAGCTTTACCCTCCCCCTTGTGGGGAGGGTCGCTGCGCAGCAGCGGGGTGGGGGTCGGCGCCGCACCCCCTCACTGCGGCACGTGCCTCACCGCGCCCTTGTCTGCGCTGGTGGCGAAGGCTGCGTAAGCGCGCAGCGCGGTCGTCACCTTGCGCTTGCGCTTTTCCTCGGGCTTCCAGGCCATGGCGCCCTTTGCCTCCATGGCCGCGCGGCGCGCATCTAGCTCGGCGTCACTGACCGCCAGACGTATGGTGCGGTTGGGGATGTCGATCTCGATCGTGTCGCCCTCTTGCACCAGCCCGATCAATCCGCCTTCGGCCGCCTCCGGTGAGGCATGGCCGATCGACAGGCCTGATGTGCCGCCCGAGAAGCGGCCGTCGGTGACCAGCGCGCAGGCTTTGCCGAGGCCTTTCGACTTCAGATAGCTGGTGGGGTAGAGCATTTCCTGCATGCCGGGGCCGCCACGCGGCCCTTCATAGCGGATGACGACGACATCGCCGGCCTTGATCTCGTTGGACAGGATCGCTTTGACGGAAGCGTCCTGGCTTTCGAACACGCGGGCCGGGCCGGTGAACTTCAGGATCGACTCGTCGACCCCGGCGGTCTTCACGATGCAGCCGTCGAGCGCGAGATTGCCTTTCAGAACCGCAAGCCCGCCGTCTCTGGAGAACGGCGTTTCGGCCGAACGGATGACGCCCTTCTCGCGGTCGAGGTCGAGCTCGTCCCAGCGGCGGTCCTGGCTGAAGGCGACCTGTGTCGGCACGCCACCCGGAGCGGCGAGAAAGAAGTCGCGGACGCTCTGGCTCGAGGTGCGGGAGATGTCCCAATGGTCAAGCGCTTCGCCGAGGCTTGCCGTATGCACCGTGGGCAGGTTGCGGTTGAGCAGCCCGGCATTGTCGAGCTGGCCGAGGATCGCCATGATGCCGCCGGCGCGGTGGACGTCTTCCATATGCACGTCGGACTTGGCCGGTGCGACCTTGCATAGCACCGGAACCCGCCGTGACAGCCGGTCGATGTCTTCCATGGTGAAGTCGACTTCTCCCTCGTGCGCGGCGGCAAGGATATGCAGCACGGTGTTGGTCGAGCCGCCCATGGCGATGTCGAGCGTCATGGCGTTCTCGAAGGCGCCCTTCGACGCGATGCTGCGCGGCAGCGCCGTCTCATCATTCTGCTCATAATAGCGCTGGGCGAGATCGACGATAAGGTGACCCGCCTCGACGAACAGCCGCTTGCGGTCGGCGTGGGTTGCCAGCGTCGAGCCGTTGCCCGGCAGCGAGAGCCCCAGTGCTTCGGTCAGGCAGTTCATCGAATTGGCGGTGAACATGCCCGAGCACGAGCCGCAGGTCGGGCAGGCCGAGCGCTCGATGACCTTGACGTCCTCGTCGGAGATCTTGTCATCGGCGGCGGCAACCATGGCGTCGACCAGGTCGAGCGCTTGTGTCTTGCCGGCGAGCACCACCTTGCCGGCTTCCATCGGCCCCCCGGAGACGAAGACGCTTGGGATATTGAGGCGCAAGGAGGCCATCAGCATGCCGGGCGTGATCTTGTCGCAATTGGAGATGCAGACCATGGCATCGGCGCAATGCGCGTTGACCATATATTCGACCGAGTCCGCGATCAGCTCGCGCGACGGCAGCGAATAGAGCATGCCGTCATGGCCCATGGCGATGCCGTCATCGACGGCGATGGTGTTGAATTCCTTGGCGACGCCGCCGGCCTTCTCGATCTCGCGCGCCACCAGCTGGCCAAGGTCTTTCAGATGGACATGACCCGGCACAAACTGGGTGAAGGAATTGACCACCGCGATGATCGGCTTGCCGAAGTCCGAATCCTTCATGCCGGTGGCGCGCCACAGGCCGCGGGCGCCGGCCATGTTGCGGCCGTGGGTGGTGGTGCGGGAGCGATAGGCAGGCATGAATTTTCCTTGGCTGGCTGGCTGCGCTCAACGCGGAGCGTGGCGGCGCTGGATTTGGATCGCAGGGTTTATAGACCGGCAAGTATGGTCTGGCCACATTTTGCAATGCGCCAGAGTCTCGCTGAAATCAGGGTTTCGAAAAAGATTGCCGGCCAGTGTCGGATCGCTAGCCCGGCATCCGTCCTTGGGACGACGGCAAGGGAATGGCACCATTTCAATAAGTCAGCCGCTTCACCTGTAACCGCAACCAAACACCCGAGGAGCATGACATGCAAAAGATCACCACCTGCCTGTGGTTCGATGGCCAGGCCGAAGAGGCGATGAATTTCTACGTCTCCATCTTCAAGAATTCGAAGGTGCTGAGCGTGCTGCGTTGGCCCGAAGGCCATGCCGATGCCGGCAAGGCGCTGGTGACCACGTTCGAACTCGACGGCGTGCAGTTCCAGGCACTCAACGGCGGACCGCAATTCAAGTTCAACGAGGCGATGTCACAGTCGATCGACTGCAAGACCCAGGAAGAGGTCGATTATTTCTGGGACAAGCTCATCGAAGGCGGCGGCGAACCGTCGCAATGCAGCTGGCTGAAGGACAAGTTCGGCGTCTCCTGGCAAGTCGTGCCGGAGCAACTGCCGCGCCTGCTTCTGGATCCGGACCGGGCCAAGGCCGGGCGGGTGATGTCGGCGATGATGCAGATGAGCAAGATCGATATTGCGAAGATCGAGGAAGCTGCGGAGGGGTGAGAAGGGGTCCGCGTAGCGGACGAAAAGCCAATTGCTTGGCTTTTCGAGCTTCGAACGCCCTGAGCCATGCGAAGGGCCGGCGCGCGTTGGAGCCAATTGACCCTTCAACGTCGGCGCTGCCCCTCATCCGCCCTTCGGGCACCTTCTCCCCGTAAGCGGGCAGAAGGAAAAGGGGCGCCTTAGGCCGCCTTGTCGCGGACCTGGTAGTCCTTGACGGTTGCGAAGCGGATCGCCTTCCAGCGTTCGGCTTCGTAGTTCAGCGAGAAGGCGTGCTGGGCCAGAAACACCGGGTCGTTGTCGAGGTCGCGGGCGATGTCGCCGCGATGCGCCTCAATGAAGCGAAGCGTTTCGGCCTTGTCGTCGGCAGAGATCCAGCGGCAGACCGAGAAGCGCGACATTTCGAATTCGACCGGCAGCGTGTATTCGAAATTCAGCCTTTCCTTCAAGACGTCGAGCTGCAGCGCGCCGACAACGCCGACGATGGCCGGCGAGCCGTCTTCCGGCGAAAACAGCTGCACGACGCCTTCCTCGGCCATCTGGTGCAGCGCTTCCTTGAGTTTTTTCGCCTTCATCGCGTCGCCGAGGCGCACACGGCGCAGGATTTCCGGCGCGAAGTTAGGTACGCCGCGGAACAGTATCTCCTCGCCTTCGGTCAGCGTATCGCCGATACGCAGCGTGCCGTGGTTGGGAATGCCGACGACATCGCCGGCAAACGCTTCGTCGGCGGTGACGCGGGTGCGAGCGAAGAAGAACTGCGGTGCCGACAGGCTCATCGGCTTGCCGGTGCGCACCAGCTTGGCCTTCATGCCGCGCTCGAGCTTGCCCGAACAGACGCGCACGAAGGCGATGCGGTCGCGATGGTTGGGGTCCATATTGGCCTGGATCTTGAACACGAAGGACGTCATCTTCTCCTCCGTCGCCTCGACCTTGCGGGTGTCTGCCTCCTGCGCGCGCGGCGGCGGGCCGAAGGCGCCGAGCGCCTCGATCAGGTCGCGCACGCCGTAATTGCGCAGCGCCGAGCCGAAATAGACCGGCGTCAGATGGCCTTCGCGGAAGGCGTCGATGTCGAGCGGGCGGCAGGCTTCGCGCGCGAGTTCCAGCTCCTCGATGAAGGCTTCGCGCTCGTTTTCCGGCAGCAGGCCGGCGACGCGGTTGGAGTCGGGGCCGTTGACCGGCGTGCGGTCTTTCTCTGCATCGCCCCTGCGCACAGCGTTGAGCGCCAGGTGGTAGGTGCCGGCAAAAGTCTTGCCGCGGCCGATCGGCCAGGTGATGGGGGCAGTGTCCAGCGCCAGCTTCTGCTCGATCTCGTCCAAAATCTCGAAGGGGTCGCGGCTTTCGCGGTCCATCTTGTTGATGAAGGTGATGATGGGGATATCGCGCAGCCGGCAGACCTCGAACAGCTTCAGCGTGCGCGGCTCGATGCCCTTGGCGGCGTCGATGACCATGACGGCCGAGTCCACCGCCGACAGCGTGCGGTAGGTGTCGTCGGCAAAATCCTCGTGGCCGGGCGTATCGAGCAGGTTGAAGACATTGTCCTCGTATTCGAAGGTCATCACCGAGGTGACGACCGAAATGCCGCGCTCGCGCTCGATCTTCATCCAGTCGGACCGCGTCTGGATGCGGTCCTTCTTGGCCTTGACCTCGCCCGCAAGCTGGATGGCGCCGCCGAACAGCAGCAGCTTTTCGGTGAGCGTCGTCTTGCCGGCGTCTGGGTGGGCGATGATCGCGAAAGTGCGGCGGCGCGATACCGCCTGTTCGATGTCTTCAGCCAATTTCTGGAATCCTGTCTGTGGCGCGGGCTTCTAGCAGCGCATTGCTGGCCTGTCGACAGTTTCGGGCCGGCAGGCCGACCACACTTGAGCTTGAATCGTTACGGTGGCATCAGAGGAGCCCATTCTGAGAGGTCCGGTATGAGCAGCGCTAAAGAAGTCATCGTCATTGGCGCCGGCATTATCGGGGCGTCCATCGCCTGGCACCTGACCAAGGCCGGGGCGCGGGTGACTGTGATTTCCGATAGTGGTGCCGGCGGCGTCGCCACGCCAAACTCCTTTGCCTGGATCAACGCCAGCTGGGGCAATCCCGAAATCTATTTCCGGCTGCGCATCCGTGCGATGGCCGAATGGAAGCGGCTGGCAAACGAGCTGCCCGGCCTGCCGCTCGCCTGGTGCGGCGGGCTGTGCTGGGATCTGCCGGCCGACAGGCTCGAAGCCTACGCGGCTGAGCACGCTTGCTGGGGTTACGGCATCGAACGCGTCGACGCCGGGCGGGCAGCGCAAATCGAGCCCAATCTCGTCGAGCCGCCGGAATTCGCTGTCTATGTCGCGGAGGAAGGCGTGGCCGAACCGGTCGCAGCGGCCAAGGCGCTGCTGGCCCACGCAGAACGGCAAGGTGCGCGCGTTCTCTCCAGTTCTGTAACCGCACTTGTCCAGACCGATGGCAGGATTGCCGGTGTCGATACATCGCATGGGCTGATGCCAGCCGAAGAGGTGGTGATCGCAGCCGGTGTCGGGGCGCCCGATATTGCCGCTACCGCCGGCATCAAGCTGCCAATCGAGACGCCGCCCGGTCTGATCGTCCACTCGCAGCCCTACAAGAAGCTCCTCAACGGGCTGGTGCATGCCGAAAAGCTGCATATGCGCCAGACGGCGGAGGGCCGCATCATCGCCGGCTCGGATTTCGCGGGGAGCGATCCCGGTGAGAATCCCGACGCCACGGCGCGCGAGCTGTTTGCAGCAATGAAGGCGGCTTTGCGCGGCGCCGACGAACTGGAATTCGATTTCCACACGGTTGGCTACCGGCCGACGCCGATCGACGGCTTTCCGATCATCGGCCGCGCCGAGGGCACGGAAGGTCTCTATGTCGCCGTCATGCATTCCGGCATAACGCTGGCGCCCGCGGTCGGGCTGTTCGCCACGCGCGAAATTCTCGACGGCGAGCGTGATCCGCTGCTGACGCCTTATGGGTTGGGTCGGTTTGCTCAGTAGCCCGGCGGACGCTTGAAGCCGCCGGTCAGCGCTTCGATCGCCTTGGCGATGCCGAGCAGCCGCGATTCCGACCAGCGCTTGCCGACCAGTTGCAGGCCGATAGGCAGGCCGTCGCGGTCTTGCCCGCAGGGCAGCGAGAGTGCCGGATGGCCGGAATAATTGAAGACCGCGCCATAGGCCGGTAGCATCCAATAGCTTTGCTCCTTGCCGTCGACTTCGATCGGCGTGCCGGGCTCACAATGCGCGAAGGCCGTGGTCATGGCGACCGGGCACAGCAAGGCATCGCAGGTTTCGAAGAACCTGTCCCAGGCCAGGATCGAGCGGTCGCGGCGAGCGAGCGCCTCGAACCAATTGGTGATCGGCGTTGGCTGCTCCGGCGGTTCGGGCTGCGCTGCCTCCAGCATCATGCCGATCAGATCGCCGCCCTGCTCCAGATCGTCATGCAGATCGATCTCAGGCAAGTTCGCTTCTTCCACAATCACCCCTGCTGATTGCAACCGCTTGGCCAGGCTTTCGACCGCGGCAGCGATTTTACCAGCCACCGGAAAGCCGGGGAAGGACGGCGCGACGGCGATGCGCAATGTCTTGAGGTCGAGCCTGGGCATGGCCTCTACGGGCACCGGCGCGAGGTCGGTGTCTGCTCCGTCCGGGCCGGCGATGATTTTGTAGATCAGCGCAAGATCCTCCACGCTGCGCGCCAGCGGGCCGAGGCAGGACATCAGCCGCACGCTACGCGCCGCGCCGTTCGGATCGGGGAAGGCGCCGGCCAGGGACACGCGGTGCTCGGTCGGTTTCAACCCGTAGACGCCGCAAAAAGCCGACGGCAGGCGGATCGAATCCTGCATGTCGGTGCCGACATCGAACGGCGTCATGCCGGTCGCCACCGCTGCCGCTGCGCCACCGCTGGACCCGCCTGACGTGCGCGATCGGTTCCACGGATTGCTGGTGCGACCGAACAGCGGATTGTCCGATTGCCAGTCGCCCAGCATCGTCGCGACATTGGTCTTTCCAATCAGGATGCCGCCTGCGGCTTTCAATCGGGCGACGACCGGGCTGTCTGCCTTTGCCACATAGTCGGCGAATGGTGCGAAACCAACCGTGGTCTTCATGTCGGCCGTTTCGTGCGTATCCTTCAGGGTGAAGGGCACGCCATGCAGCGAGCCGAGCGCATCGCCATGCGCCAATGCCACGTCGGCGTTTTCAGCGCGCTCACGGGCGCCTTCGCGGTCGAGATTGACGATGGCGTTGACGGCCTCGTTGTGTCGGTCGATTTGGACCAGATGGGCGTCCAGAGCTTCGACGGCGGAGATCTTTCGCGCCGCGATTGCGGCGGCGAGATCGATGGTAGAGGAAAAGGCGAGGTCCATGATTGCTCCGGCTGCTGCCAAACGTATCGCGGTTTAAAACCAAGTTCAGCATTCGGAGATCATCGGCGCTTGATCAAAATTGCGCTTGCCGGTCGGTTGAGGTTGGCGCTCTACGGCGCCCCCCTCTGTCCTGCCGGACATCTCCCCCACTTTGGGGGGCGATTGGCAGCTTTGGCTTCGGCGCCCCTTTTCCTGCGTTGAAAATTGGCGAAGGCCGCCGTGACCTCCAATCTCCCCCCTCGTGGGGAGGGCAGGACAGAGGGGGGCGCGAAGAATGCGGCCTAGACTAGGGCCTAGACGACCAGTGCCAGCCTTGCCACAGCCGGCACGAACGGCCGAATGCTCATCCCATCGCCGCTGATCGTGACAAAACTCGCGGGCGGGATGGCCTGCCATTCCCCGCCCTCACGATCGAAAGGCTCCGACACGATGCAACGACCGCCGTTGCGGAGCGACGTGTACAGCGTCGGTGCGTGGGCATCGCTTGCGTAGCGCACGGCATAGAGCGCGCGCCCATCGGAAAGGGCCGCAGTGAGTTTCAAGGCCGGTTCGAGACCGGCGTGGCGTGACGCCTCCAGAACCCGAGCGGTGGCGCGCGATACTGCCCCTTGCGGGTCGCCAGCAAGACCCTCGTCGATCATCAGCAGGAAAAACAATTCGGAATCGGTGGTGCCCTCGCGCTGGTCGAAGACGGCGTCAGAGAGCGAGTTCTCCAGCGCGCGGCGGATCTTTTCGAAGCCGCCGATCTGGCCGTTGTGCATGAACGACCAGCTGCCGGAGATGAAGGGATGGCAGTTCATGCGGCTGGTGGCGCCGCCGGTCGACGCCCTGACATGGGCGAGGAACAGGCCGGATTTGATCTGCCGGCACAGGCTTTTCAGATTGGGATCCGACCAGGCCGGCAGGATGTCGCGGTAGAGGCCGGGCTCGGGCCGGTCGCCATACCAGGCAAGGCCGAAACCGTCGCCATTGGTCGGCGACTTGGCTTCCTGGGCGCAATGGCTCTGGGCGATCAGCGAGTGGCAAGGCGCGGTGACGACGTCTTCGAGGAAGACCGCTTCACCCAGATAGGCCGCCCATCGGCACATCGCTTCTAACCAATCCTAGGCGCGATCCAAGAGAGCCTGGGGCTCCTTGACCGCGTGCGAGCCTCTGTTGTGCGTCCGCTCGTAGAGTTCGCGAACGATTCGGCTTGCCGCAGTTTCGAAGAGAAACGGCAAGAAAGCGTGAACGAGTGCCGCACCAGCGGCCATCAGGAGGCGTGAGCAGAACCAGGCGGCAAAGGCCATATGGCTGAAATAGGTCTCGCCCACCTTGGCCGGGTGAGAGGTGAACAGCTTCGAAAACAGCGTCGTCATGGTGATCCCTCCTGCCGGGATAAGCCCCGATGTTGGGTATCCTGCCACGGGGTAAAGGTTCATCGGTCTCAATTTGTCCTTGTCTAACGCCGTGGTTCGGGACATTCATCCCAACATGGCGCTTGAATTTGATGAAATCGACCGAAGATTGCTGGCCGAGCTGCAACGCGACGGCACACTGTCGGTCGATCAGCTCTCCGAAAAAGTGTCGCTGTCGCGCAACGCCTGCTGGCGCCGGGTCAAGCGGCTGGAAGAGGACGGCGTCATCACCGGACGGGTGGCGCTGGTCGATGCCGACAAGCTCGGGCTCGGGCTCTCGGTGTTCATCCTGATCCGCACCTCCAATCATGACCCGGACTGGCTGCAGAAGTTCCGTGCGGCGGTGACTGGTTTTCCCGAGATCACCGGGGTCTATCGCATGTCCGGCGATCTCGACTACGTGCTGCGCGCCCGCGTCGCTGACATGAAGGCCTATGACCGCCTCTATCAGCGGCTGATCGCCAAGGTGGCGCTGTCGGACGTTTCGGCCTCCTTCGTCATGGAGGAGATCAAGGAGACGACGGTCGTTCCGGTGGAATTGCGCTAGGTCACACTGACGCCCGAAAGAAAGCCGTTGATAGGCCTGCGGACGAGTTGACCGAATCGCCGTTCGCGCCGATAGGATCGATTTTATGCGCGCAGCCCTCCACAATTCCTCCGTCATCGGTCCAACCGTCGGCTTCGTCAGGTTGCCGCATGGCGATGGACTTCCCCTTCCCGCTTACGAAAGCACCGGCGCCGCCGGCATGGATCTGCGCGCCGCGGTGCCGGAAGACCGGCCGCTGCTGATCCTGCCTGGCAAGCGCGCCTTGGTGCCGACCGGTCTGATCCTGGAAATTCCCGAAGGAATGGAAGGCCAGGTGCGGCCGCGCTCCGGCCTTGCCTTCAAGCATGGGCTGACCGTCCTCAATTCACCAGGCACGGTCGACAGCGACTATCGCGGCGAGGTCAAGGTGCTGCTGGTCAACCTCGGCGACGAGGATTTCGCGGTGACGCGCGGCATGCGCATTGCCCAGATCGTCTTTGCCGCGGTGACGCAGGTGACGGTTGAGGAGCGCTCGCTGGCCGGCGCTACGACGCGCGGCGCCGGCGGGTTCGGATCGACCGGCACCGCCTGAATGAGCATACCGAAACTGGTCATCTTCGACTGCGACGGAATCCTGGTCGACACCGAGAACCTTGCCAACCGGCGGCTTGCCGAGTGGTTTGTTGCCGCCGGTTATCCCACCACATTCGAATATTGCCGCAAATATTTTTCCGGCCGCAGCATGGCTTCGGTGCAGAAGGAAATCGAAGAGACGACCACGGTGCGGCTCGGCGCCGATTTCGTCGATCGCTGGAATGCCGGCCTGCCCGATCTGTTTGCGCATGGCGTCGAGGCGATCCCCTATGTGCGCGACTTCATCGAGGCGGTTCGCGCGGCCGGCATTCCCTATTGCGTCGCCACTTCTGCGCGTATCTCGAAGATGCACATCACGCTCGGCCAGACCGGGCTGCTGCCGCTGTTCGAGCATGCCATGTTCTCTTCGACCATGGTCAGCCGCGGCAAGCCGTTCCCGGACCTGTTCCTGCATGCGGCAAAGACCATGGGTTTTGCGCCGGCCGACTGCATCGTCATCGAGGACAGCGTAGCCGGCACGCAGGCCGGCATTGCCGCCGGCATGCGTGTCTATGCCTATCATGGCGATCCCTATTCCGACCGCGATGGCCTGGCCAGCGCCGGCGGCGTCCTGTTCGACGACATGCGCGAACTTGCCGGGCTGGTGCCGATCCACTGAAGCTGTGTTAGGTTCCGCGCGGCCAGCCTGAGGCGCCCATGCCAACGAACCTGCTTCGCTCCATCCTAAAGCGTTTCACCGTTTCATGGAAACGGCGAACCGCTCTATCTTTTTGTTTTGTTGCAATTTCCGGCCGGAAAACCGCACACACTTTTCCTGAAATTGCTCTAGCGCTTGTGCTGCTGCCGTGGCTTTGGACCGCAGCCGGCGCGCAAGCCGTCAGCTTCCCGGAATTCGGCAGCGCCATCCCCGGCCACATGGATGTGACCTATCTGGACCTCGCAAGGATGGCCATTCCCGGCCTCGCAGGTGACAGCAACGGTTTCTACCGGGGTGGATTGCCGATCGAGATGCGCCACATCGAGGGACCGGATGGCGGCGGTTCGCCGCCTGAGGCATCGGGCCTCTCCAACGCCGGCGTGCTCGCCATCAAGGCCGGGGGCAAGGACCGGCTGGCGATGCTCTACGACCTCGGCGACTCTCCAAACAGCGCCGAAGGCTATGCCGTGCTGGCGCTCTACGACATCACAGACAGGCCGAAGCTGCTCGACGTCGTCAATGTCGCGCTCGACCGCGGCACCTATTTCCGTGAACCGGGCAAGCTTTCCGTTGGGCCGAACGACGACATCGTGATCACCATGAGCGCGCATTTCAATTCAAGCCAAAACTACGCGATCACGCCGCTGATCATGGTGCGCGACGACAAATTCCAACTGATCGACATGATCTTCACCTTCGATGAGAACCTGTGCGCCTACAGCCGCAAGCAGGATGTTGCTTTCCAGACGATCGCTGACGGACAGCCTTATGCCGCGGTCAAAGTGACGGTGACCGACGCCACGGTGCTCAACGGCGAGAGCTGCGACGACCAGCCGCCCAAGCCTGAAGCCCACGCAATTTCCGTTATCTATCATTGGGACAAGAAGACGTTGCACTACGTCAAGGATTCCGATGCGCTGGACAAATTGGCAGGAGAGAACGCCAAACGCTTCTGAGCCAACCGCATTCGTTTGCTCGGTGCATTGCTGCACGATAGAATCTGCCGGCATTTCCGCATCTGAAGGGAGCACTCATGGACAAGGGCAAGATCTTTCGCGACCTGCACGCCTCGACCTTCGTCATGCCCAACCCCTGGGATGTCGGCACGACCAAGCTCCTGGCCTCCTTCGGCTTCAAGGCGCTGGCGACGACCAGCGCCGGTTTTGCCTTCTCGCGCGGCCTGCCCGATGGCGCAGTGACCTTCGAGGCGATGATCCACCATTGCCGCGAGCTGACGGCGGCAACCAGCCTGCCGGTCTCGGCCGATCTCGAGAAAGGCAAGGGCGACAGCGCGACGAGTGCCGCCGAGACGGTTTTTGCGGCCGAAGCGGCAGGTCTCGCCGGCTGCTCGATCGAGGACCATACCGGCGATCCGGACAAGCCGATCTATGAGTTTTCGCATGCCGTCGAACGCGTCGCAGCTGCTGCTGAAGCCGCACGGGCGCTCAAGCATGATTTCGTCTTCACCGCGCGGGCCGAGAATTTCCTTTGGGGCAAACCGGACCTCGACGACACGATCAAGCGGCTGCAGGCCTTCGAAAAGGCCGGCGCCGACGTGCTCTATGCGCCGGGCCTCAAAGATGTCGAGACCATCCGGAACGTCTGCTCGGCAGTGAGCAGGCCGGTCAATGTCATGGCACTCCCGGCCTTCACCATCGCCGACCTTGCCATGGCCGGGGTCAAGCGCATCTCGCTTGGACCCTGGCTGACCAATTTCGCCTTCGGCATGCTGGAAACCGCGGCGCGGGAGATCCAGCAGGACGGCACGTTCGGCTTCACCCGGGCCGCCATGCCGTTCGGCAAATTGCAGGCGCTGTTTTCCAAATCCTCAGGCTAGGGTTCCCGGCGCATGACGCTCACCGTCGTCGACATGCATACCGGCGGCGAGCCGCTCAGGATCGTCACCGACGGCTATCCAGACATTCCCAAAGGCACGATCCTGGAAAAGCGCGCCTATGTGCGCGACCACCTCGACCATTTGCGCAAGCTGCTGATCTTCGAGCCGCGCGGCCACTACGACATGTATGGCGCGCTGCTGGTGGAGCCCGACCTGCCCGGCGCCGAGCTGGCCGTGCTGTTTATGCACAACGAGGGCTATTCGACGATGTGCGGCCACGCCATCATTGCGCTTGGCCGCTACGCCGTCGACGAAGGGCTGGTGGTCAAGCAGGAGCCAATCACCACCGTCAACATCGAGGCGCCGTGCGGCATGGTCGTCGCCTCGGTCGAGGTCAGGGACGGCAAAGCGGGATCGGTGTCGTTCGAAAGCGTGCCGGCCTTTCTGTTTGCCCATGACCAACAAATCGAATTGGGGGGATACGGCAAGATTGCGTTCGACATCGCCTATGGCGGCGCCTTCTACGCGCTGGCCGACTGCCATCAATTCGGCCTGGAGTTCGGCCGCAGCCGGGTGCGCGATTTCGTCGACGCGGCAACCGCGCTGACCGAGCGGCTGAAGGCGGCGTTCCCTCTATCGCATCCCGACCATGCCGATCTCGCTTTCCTCTACGGCACCATCCTCACCGATGGACACGATGCGTTCTCCGGCGAGGCAACAAAAAACATCTGCGTCTTTGCCGATGCCGAGGTCGACCGCTCGCCGACCGGCTCCGGCGTCACCGCGCGGCTGGCGGCAATGCATGCCAAGGGTGAGATCAACCCTGGTCAGGAGCGGTCCTTCGAAAGCATCGCCGGCTCGCGCTTTTCCGGAGCGGTGGCGCGCACGACCATGGCCGGCCCGCATGATGCGATCATCGCCCGCGTCGGGGGCCGCGCTTACTATTCGGGCCGGGCGGAATTCACCGTCGAGCCGGATGACGAATTGGGACGCGGTTTTCTTCTGCGTTGATAGGCCTATCGCCCGGCGCTCTCCCGCGCGCCGACCGCCTTGTGCAGATGCACCATCATGGCGGCGGCAAAGAGCGGCGTCAGCAGGTTGAGCAGGGGCACGGCGAGGAAGGCAGCGATGAGCAGCCCGGCCAGAAAGACGGTGCCGGCATATTTCCGGCGCAACGCCCTCGCCTCATCTTCCGGGCGGAAGCGCATGGCGGCGAATTCGAAGAATTCACGTCCGAGCAGATAGCCGTTGACGATGAAGAAGGCGGCGATGTTGACGCCTGGAACCAACAGAAGGAGCAAGGCGACGATGTTGCCCAGGATGACGACGCCGAAGAATTTCACCGACAACACGAGCGAGCGCAGCGCCGGCATGGCGCGTCCGACGGGATCGGCCGGATAGTCGGTGCGCTCGACCACTTCGGCGATGTCGTCGAGAAACAGGCCGGCCACGATTGCCGTCACCGGCGCGATCAGCAGCGCCATCCCGAAGGCAAGCGCGATGGCAGCGATGATGCCGCTCAGCCATCCGGCCCAGGACGGCAGGCCGGGCAGCAAGGAGTGAACCCATGGCAGGGCCAGCCAATCGACAAGCCCGGTCAAGACGAACCACAACGCGACCAGCGCCAGCACGGTCAAGCCCAGCGTCTTCAGGAAAACCGCGCGGAATTCGGGAGAAAACGGCCGGCTGAAGGCGGCGCGGGCAGCGTTGAAGATCACGGCGTTTCACCCCCAGGAACGAACGGATATCTCCGACATAGGCTGAGACCCTGTCAGCCGCAAGCCTGCCGGAGCGGGCGCAATTCCCGGTTGTGTGCGTCAAGTTCTGCAAAATGGGGCGGCCATGATGCTGGTCATGCGGCTTGGCGCAGAGCGAGCTTCTTGTGCTCGCGCAGGTCGTCCATATTGATGTATCGGTTGGCCTCCATCCAGTTTTCATTGGTCTCAACGGCCAACGCCCTGACCAGGCGCAGGCAGCTTTCGGTATTGGGGAAGATGCGCACGACATAGGTGCGCCGGCGGATTTCCTCGTTGAGCCGCTCCAGCATGTTGGTGGATTTGAGATGCTTGTGGTGCTGTCTCGGCAGCCTGAAGAAGGTCAGGGTTTGTTCGATGGCATCCTCGGCCCAGCCTGTCAGGCGCGGATAGCGTGCCGACCATTTGGCAAGCCATGCGGCAAGATCAGCCCTGGCCTCTGCGAGATCGCGCCGGTCGTAGAGCCAGCGCAATTCCTGCAGGCAGTCGTCGCCGTGCTTCCTCGGCAGATGATCGAGCGCGTTCCTGAGGAAGTGCACGTAGCAGCGTTGCCAGGCGGCTTCGGGGATCACCTCGCCGATCGCTGCCACCAGGCCGGCGTGATCGTCGGACACTCGACGCCCTTGAGGCCGCGCGCCTTGAGGCCGACGAGGAAGTCCCTCCAGGCCGAGCGGCTCTCGCGATTGGCCATCTCCACGGCCAGGATCTGGCGCCTTCCGTCCCAGTCGATACCGACCGCGATCAGCACCGCCTGGCTCATGACAACACCGGCTTCACGCACCTTCTCGTAGCGCGCATCGAGGATGAGGTAAGGAAACGGCTCTTGAAGGGGGCGCCTGGCAAAGGCAGCGAGGCTCTCGTCCAGCCGCTTGTTGATGGCCGAGATCGACGAGGCCGAGAAGGCATGGCCGCACAGTTCTTCCGTGATCGCCTTCACCTTGCGGGTCGACACGCCCTGCACATACATCTCCGCCAGTGTCGCCACCAAGGCCCGCTCGGAACGCTGGTAGCGCTCGAACAGCTCGGTGGAGAAGCGCCCGGCCCGGTCCTGCGGAACCCGCAGCTCGAGCTTGCCGACCCGCGTCACAAGGGTACGGCCGTAATAGCCCGAGCGATAGCCAAGCCGTTCGGGCGTGCGCTCGCTCTTCGAGGCACCCAGCGCCTCGTCCATCTCGGCCTCAAGCACCTCCTGCATCACCGCACGGAGCACCTCGTGCAATCCATCCGGGTTCGAAAGCAAAATGTCTTGACGGCAGCGCTGGCGGTCTTAACTTCAGTCTTGGTCATGGTGGCGTTCCTTCGCGGGAATCAGGTGACGTGAACAATCACCAGCCTGCCATGACCGCCCCCTCTCAGCGAATTTGCAGAACTCTCAGCACACTACCCAATTCCGGACGGGAACTAGAGCATGATCCCAAAAAGTGGGTACCGGTTTTTGGAAAAGATCATACTCCAACAAAGGGTTAGATCATGATGAGATTTCAACCAAATCTCATCATGATCTAGCGCGCCAGCGCCCGGGAGCGGGCTGGGATGGTCATTGCCGCAACGCCGGCGACGACGCAGCCCATGCCCCAGAGCGCCGTCGGCCCGATGCTTTCGCCGAGAAACACGACGCCGATGCCGACGCCGATCGGCACGCGCAGATAGGCCTGCGACGTCGTGCCGACCGAACCAAGCGTGTGGATGAGGCGGAAAAAGATGCAGAAGGCCAGCGCCGTGGAGAACACCGACAATGCCAACAAGGCCAGTATCGACGCCATTGAAGGCGACAGCGTCCACGGGCGGTCGAAGGCCAGGCTCAAGGGGACGAGGATGACTGCGCCGCACAGCATCGAGCCGGCGGCCGGCAGCATCGGGTCGAGTCCCCTAAAGCCGCGGCCAAAGATGGCGGCGCCGGCATAGCAGACCGTGGCGGCAATGACGGCAAGCTGCGCCCACAATTGATGGCCGAGCCCGCCAAGCGCCTGGGTGCCGACGATCAGGCAAATACCGGCGATGCCGGCACCGACGCCGAACAGCTTGCGCGCGGTTACGGTTTCGTGGCGGGTGATGAGCGCGGTCAGCAGGAAGGTGAAGATCGGCGAGGTCGCGTTGAGAATGGTGGCGAGGCCGGCGTCGATGGAGCGCTCGGCGGCGGCGATCAGCGTGAATGGCACGACGCTGTTGAGGCAGGCCTGAACCATGAACCGCCACCAGGTCGCGCCGTCCTTGGGCATGGAAAGGCCGCGCCAGCGGATCAGCACGAGCAGGATGGCGCCGGCGATCAGGGTGCGAGCAGCGATGAAGGTTATCGGCGGGATCGTCTCGACACCGATCTTGATGAAGGTATAGGACGCGCCCCACAGGGCGGCCAGCACGCCAAGCAGCGCCAGTTCGGTGGTCATGTCGGTCTTTGCTTGCATGCAGGGTGCTTCCAGCGCTTGATCTGAGGCCAAGCTTGTAGGCGACCCGGCGGTCAGATGCTTCGGCCACGGTCGAACTGTGATGGAGCCTCGTCCCAGGCGCGCGCGCCGGCCTGGGCGGGCAAAGGGTGGAAATCGGTTGCCATTTTTCGGGGTGATGCTGTAGACCCGCCCGGGCGCGGCAGAAAGCCGGCAGGTTCCAAGGCGGAGACATTGATGCCGGATTTTGACGTGCTTTGCATCGGCAATGCCATTGTCGACATCATCGCCCAGTGCGACGACGCTTTTCTCGAGACCAACGGCATCATCAAGGGTGCGATGAACCTCATCGACACCAAGCGCGCCGAGCTGCTCTACAGCCGCATGGGGCCGGCGATCGAGGCCTCCGGCGGCAGCGCCGGCAATACCGCCGCCGGCATCGCCAGCTTCGGCGGCCGCGCCGCGTTCTTCGGCAAGGTGTCGAACGATCCGCTCGGCGAAATCTACGCGCATGACATCCATGCCCAGGGCGTCGCCTTCGACACCCGGCCGCTCGAGGGCCAGCCGCCGACGGCGCGCTCGATGATCTTCGTCACCCCCGACGGCGAGCGCTCGATGAACACCTATCTCGGCGCCTGCATCGAACTCGGGCCGGAAGATGTCGAGGCCGACAAGGCGTCGGGCGCCAAGGTGACCTATTTCGAGGGCTATCTGTGGGATCCGCCGCGCGCCAAGGAGGCGATCCGGCAGACGGCGAAGCTCGCACACGAGGCCGGACGCGAAGTGTCGATGACGTTGTCGGATTCGTTCTGCGTCGACCGCTACCGCGACGAGTTCCTCGAACTGATGCGCTCGGGCACTGTCGACATCGTCTTTGCCAACAGCCACGAGATCAAGTCGCTCTATCAGACAAAATCCTTCGACGAGGCGCTGGCGGCTATCCGCAAGGACTGCAAGATTGCCGCTGTCACCCGCTCCGAAAAAGGCTCGGTGATCGTGCGTGGCGAGGAGACCGTCACCATCCAGGCGACGACGATCCGCGAGCTGGTCGACACCACCGGCGCCGGCGACCTCTACGCCGCCGGCTTCCTCTACGGCTACACGAGCGGGCGCAGCCTGAAGGATTGCGGCGATCTCGGCTCGCTAGCCGCCGGGCTGGTGATCCAGCAGCTTGGGCCAAGGCCGCGGCAGAATTTGCGCAGCGCGGCCCAACTGGCCGGACTGCTATAGCGCCTCTTACCTCCCCCCTTGAGGGCCCGTTGCGTTATAGGCTTTGGGCGTGGAGAGAGGCAATGCGAGGTGGTTTCCGGCGCTGGTTTGTGGCCAGATGGGGTAGGAGTTGGCGTATTCGGCGGATTTCGGGCGCAGTGCGACCCTAGATCAGGTCGCCAGCGTCACCCAGCGACGCATGTTGAAGGCCATGGCGGCGATGAGAACCTGTCCTGCCGCCTTGGCCAGACCGCGATAGCGGATGGCGCAAAGTCGCATGCGGTTCTTCAAGGTGGCGAAGGTCGTCTCGACGGCAAAACGTTGCCGGGCGATCAGTTGGTTGAACTGCTTCAGGCGCGCCGGCAGGCGCGGATGATGCTTGTTGGCCCGCCGCATCAGCCGCGGCTTGATCCCGCGCTGCCTCAGCGACAGCTCGCGCGCCTTGGTGTGATAGGCCGCATCCGCCAGCACCGCGCCTTCGTCGCCACAGATCAGATGATCCGCCTCGACCGTGTCGTTGACGTTGGCTGCTGTCGTCCTCACCCGGCGGATCAGACCAGAACCCTGGTCGACGCCGACATGGGCCTTGTAGCCGTAGGAGGAGCCAGGCTTGCCCTGCCGGCGTGTAAAGCCGGCATCGGGATCGCCGGCATCGCCCGCTTCGTGCGCGGCCCCACTGGGCGGCCGTGCCGCCGCCGTCTCGATCACCGTGGCATCGAGCATCGTGCCGCGCCGCAGGATCAGCCCGGCCTTGTCCAGTTGATGGTCCAGTTCGCCAAACAGCTTCTCCAGAAGCCCGGCCTCCACGAGAAGATTGCGAAAGCGGTTGAGCGTGGTGTGGTCGGGCACCGTCTCCTCGAGCGTCAGTCCAACGAAGCGGCGGAACGACAGCCGATCGGCGAGCGCCTCCCCGCCCCAGTTGGCGAGCGCAGCCGCGCCAGGATCTTCTCGAAGCGATACCACTTCACCAGCGACGACAGCCGGTCCAGTCGTCCGCTCCGACCAAGACCCTGCGGCAGCAGAGCCTCTACAAAACTGAACTGACCGCTCGGCTTTGTCGTCATCGCAAAATCCCCGTTTCAAAAACAGGGAATCACATCCACCCAATTTTGCAACAGTCCCCTTGAGGGAGAGGTCGGATTGCCCCGATTTGTCCTTCACAAATCGGCTGGCAATCCGGGTGAGGGGTAAGCTGGCGCCAAGCTGGAACACCCCTCATCCGTCTCGGCGCTCCGCGCCGATCCACCTTCTCCCACAAGGGGAGAAGGAAGAAGCCCACCTGTCGTGCGCTTGTCACAGAGCAGACCTACACGCACAGTGAGGCGTCTCGCGACTGACATTTCGAAGCGCCCACAGACCGTTGGGGTGTCAAAATGCAAGACAGCAACCTGTCGGGTCGCTGCGTCTGTTGTCGCCGCGCTTTCAGCTCTCCGCTATAGCCGTTCAACCAACCGGCCACAGCCTGGGAGGAGCGTGTGGCCAGCAAGACAGATGCATGACCAGATTTCAGAACCAGACGGACGGGATTTCGCAGGAGGCCTTGGCAGGCCTCGTGGCCGAGGCGGTGCAGCAGGCACTGGTCCAGCACGGCATAGCCATGGACCCGCAGGCATTGGCTTCGGCCGGCGCCATTGCCGGCAGCGTTGCCGCCGCGCTGACTTTCCTTTCGCAGGCGCAGCTGCTTGCGGTCGATGCCTTCCGAGGCGAGTGGACTGCGCTCGCCACCGACTTCGTCCAGTCTATTGCCGGCAAGGCGACGCGCCGCGACGCGGCAATCGTCGCGGTTGACGAGCCGACGACGGCAGCCGAACCCGGCAAGGTGGCATCCCACCCGCCGGGCGAGCGCATGCTTCAATCGATGCTGATCGAGGACTGGGCCGGCGAAGTCGCCGGGTCGACCTATCTGGAAGAGAAATTCCGCATTCCACGCTCGACGTTGCATCGCTGGCAAAGACGGGGCGAGGTCATTGCGCTGCGCAAGGGCGGCCGCAAGCATGTCTTCCCGCTGGCCCAGTTCGTCGACGGCAGGCCAGCTACGGGAATCAGCGAGGTGCTGTCGGCGATCGCCAATCCAAGGCTTGCCTGGTTCTGGCTGAACCGCGCCGCGCCGGAACTCGGCGGCCGCATCCCGATCGACATGCTCAAACAGGACATGGTGCAGCAGGTCGTGCTGGCCGCACGCGATTTTTCGCCGGTCTGATTTTCCGTGGGGATTTCGATCGATCCCCCACCGTCGGGTAAATAAGCGTCAAAGCGAACTATAACCGGCTTCGCAGATCAAATTCTACTCCATAATTCTATATATCTCCGTCCCTTATGTACCGATTGTGCCACATGTGCCATCATGTCAGAAACATGACGTGATAATTGCGCAACAATACTTTTTGAAGAGTCGGAAAGGCGCTTTCCCGACACAATCTCTGTTGATCGCCGCCTCGGCATGGGCCATGTCGGAGGCGGGAGCACGGCGCGATGCGCGGCTTTCAGTATGGGGTGAAGCGGCAGGCCGCAGAGCCATGTCCGACCTAATTTGAACCTTTGACTGGAGATTCAAGAAAATGAACATCAAGAGCCTTCTGCTCGGCTCCGCCGCGGCACTGATCGCGGTTTCGGGCGCACGCGCCGCCGACGCGGTCGTCGTCGCCGAGCCGGAACCGGCCGAATACGTCAAGATCTGCGACGTCTACGGCTCGGGCTATTTCTACATCCCCGGCACCGAGACCTGCCTGCGCATCGGCGGCTACGTCCGTTACGACATCGGCGCCGGCGATGCCGGCTCATTCGATGGTGCCAACCATGTCCCTGACCATGAGGACGGTACGAATTCGAGTTTCTCCAAGAACGCCCGCTTCACGCTGAAGACCTGGACCGGCCAGGAAACCGAACTCGGCACCTTGAAGACCTACACCGAGACCCGCTTCAATTTCGGCAACAGCAATGGCGACTATCTTAATCAAGCCTCTTCCAATGCAAACGACTGGCAGGGCCGCAACAAGGCGCTGTCGCTGCGTTACGCCTACATTCAGCTCGGTGGCCTGCGCGTCGGTAAGGACGACACGGCTTTCGATACGTTCACCAACTATGCCGGCGCCGTCATCCAGGACACGCTGGTTCCGTATGGCGGACAGGAGAGCAACGTCGTTCAGTACTACTTCGACGCAGGCAATGGCTTCTCCGCCGTGGTCTCTCTCGAAGAAGGCGCGGGCGCGGTTGGCACCATCGACAGCTACGTTCCGCATGTCGTCGGCGGCCTGAAGTACAAGAGCGACTGGGGTTCGGTCACGGGCGTCGTCGCCTATGACAGCAACTACGAGGAAGTGGCAGGCAAGGTCCGCTTGGACGTCAATGTCAGCAAGGAGTTCACGCTCTTCGTCATGGGCGGCTACGGCACCGATGACAACCTCACCGACGACGCGGGCAACACTATCGATGCTCACGGTCGCGGCTTCTACAAGCAGTGGGGCGGCAACTGGGCAATCTGGGGTGGCGGCACCTACAAGTTCAACGACAAGACGTCGTTCAACGCTCAGGTCTCTTATGACGACTGGAAGAACCTCGGCGTCGCCGCTAACGTGGCCTATACCGTCGTGCCTGGCTTTACCGTCACGGCTGAAGTCGATTACCTCAATGCCGGAAAATTCGGCGACGCTGACTTCAACAACTGGACCAAGGCCAACAAGAAGAGCAGCCTTGGCGGCATCCTCCGCTTCCAGCGCTCGTTCTGATCTACCGACCCATCATAGGAAAAGGCCCGCAGCGCACGCTGTGGGCCTTTTTCATTCGAGCACCGGGCGTCGCTGTGTCGTCGCGATGAGCGCTTCGTTCAGGCGGACTGGCGAAGCTCGCCGGCTTCAAGCCCCAAAGCGTCGGTGGTGACCAGCCGGTCGCGACCGTTTTTCTTGCCGATGTACATGAGCCGGTCGGCGAGCGCGACCAGCGCATCCGGATCGGCAGCCTCCGTCGGATAGATCGCAACGCCGACAGTGCAGCCGACATGGATGTCGCCACCCGGAGCGGGAACCTTGATGCGCAGCCGCTCCAGCACGCGCTCCGCCACGCGCACGGCCTTCTCCCTGGCCTGCTCCGCGTTCCCCGAAAACAGGAAGGCAAACTCATCACCACCGAGCCGCGCCACGAAATCAGCGCTGCGCAGGATGGTGCGAAGCTGACCCGCCACCTCCTGCAGCAACGCGTCGCCGGCCTCGTGGCCGAGCGTGTCGTTGACCTTCTTGAACCTATCGAGGTCGATGAACAGCAGGCCGGCCGCCTGGCCGGTGCTGTCGCAGCGGTCGATCACCGACCTCAGCTCGTTGTGAAAGGCGCGCCGGTTGGGCAGGCCGGTCAATGCATCGTGGTTGGCCGAGTGGTCGCTGTGCTGCTTGGCCAGCTCGATCTTGCGCTTTTGTACGGAGAGTTCCTCATTGGCGGCCTTGAGTTCGAGCAGCAGCTCGGCGTTGAGATCCTCGACGACCTTGCGGTCGCTGATGTCGACGACGAAACCTTCGAGGAATTCGAGTTCGCCGGCACCATCCCAGACCCCGCCTCCGATCTCGCGCACCCAGAGCGGCTCGCCGACCTGTGGCACGATGCGGTAGTCGACGTTCCAGTTGCAGCGCGCCTCGAGCGCGGTATCGACGGCGGCATAGACCGCAGCGAGATCATCCGGGTGGATCGCCGAGACATAGTCGCGCACGGCATTTTGAATGAAGTCGCTCGGCCGATAACCGCTGACGGTTAAAATGCCGTCGCTGATGTAGAGCATGGTGTAGGACGCATCGTTGCGGCAACGGTAGAGATAACCGTCCATGCGGCCGGTGATGCTCAGCAGCGCATCCAGGCGCTCGTCGTGATAGACCCCCTGGCCGACCACAGATGCCGTGTCATGCTTCATGGCCGCACCCCCGTTTTGGCGGTCTGAGCGCGCCGCCAATGCCATAAGGCCATAGGGGGCGAGAACGTTCCCTATAGCAGCCGAATATTATCAATCTCTTATGCGTTGGCGATTTTGCCGCCAATCAGGCTCCCGCGCTATAGGCCGCGATCGCAGCCATGTTGACGATGTCCGAATCCTTGGCGTTGAGCGAGACGATCTGGACCGGTTTGTTCAAGCCGACCAGCAGCGGGCCGATGACGGTGGAGCCGCCGAGTTCCTGCAGCATCTTGGTCGAGATCGAGGCCGAGTGGAACGCCGGCATGATCAGCACGTTGGCCGGGCCGGTCAGCCGGATGAACGGATACTGCGCCATGGCACGGGCGTTCAACGCAACGTCGGCGGCCATCTCGCCGTCATATTCGAAATCGACGCGGCGCTTGTCGAGGATGCGCACCGCTTCCTGCACCCGCTCGGAGCGTTCGCCCTGCGGGTGGCCGAAGGTCGAATAGGCAAGCATGGCGAGCCTCGGCTCGTAGCCCATGCGGCGGGCAAATCCCGCCGCCTCTTCGGCGATGTCGGCGATCTGCTCGGCATTGGGCATGTCGTGCACGGCGGTATCGGCGACGAGGACTGTTTTGCCCCGCGCGAGCACGATGGAGACGCCGATGACACGGTGTCCGGGCTTGGCGTCGATGACGCGGCGGATATCGTCGAGCGCCGTGGAATAGTTGCGGGTGACGCCGGTGACGATGCCGTCGGCATCGCCCAGCGCCACCATGCAGGCGGCGAAATGGTTGCGGTCGTTGTTGATCAGCCGCTGGCAGTCGCGGAACAGGAAGCCTTTGCGCTGCATGCGCTCGTAGAGATAATCGGTATAGATGCCGTTGCGGCGCGACAGCCTGGCATTGATGATCTCGATGCCTTGCTTGTTGAGGTCGATGCCGGCGTGCCTGGCGTTTTCCTTGATTACATCGTCGCGGCCGAGCAGGATCGCGGTGCCGAGCTTCTGGTTCACATAGGAGACGGCGGCGCGCATCACCTGTTCTTCCTCGCCCTCGGCAAAGACGATGCGCTTGGGCTGGCGGCGGACGCGATCGTAGATGCGCTGCAAGGTCGAGGCGATCGGGTCGCGGCGGGCCGACAGCTCCTGCGCGTAGCGGTCGAGGTCGAGGATAGGCTTGCGGGCGACGCCTGACTCCATCGCCGCCTTGGCCACAGCGAGCGGGATGGCCGAGATCAGGCGCGGATCGAACGGCACCGGGATGATGTAGTTGGGGCCGAATTTCGGCCGGTTGCCCTGATAGGCGGCGGCGACATCGTCGGGCACGTCCTTGCGCGCCAGGTCGGCCAGCGCTCTCGCTGCGGCGATCTTCATGTCGTCATTGATGGTGGTGGCCCTGACATCCAGCGCACCGCGGAAGATGTAGGGGAAGCCCAGCACATTGTTGACCTGGTTCGGATAGTCGGAACGCCCGGTGGCCATGATGGCATCGGTGCGGATCTCGGCCACTTCCTCGGGTGTGATCTCCGGGTCGGGGTTGGCCATGGCGAAGATGATCGGGTTCTTGGCCATCGACTGCACCATCTTGGTGGTCAACGCACCCTTGGCCGACAGGCCGAGGAAGACATCGGCGCCGTCGAGCGCCTCGGCCAGGCTGCGCGTGTCGGTCTTGACCGCATGCGCCGACTTCCACTGGTTCATGCCTTCGGTGCGACCCTGGTAGACGACGCCCTTGGTGTCGCACAGAATGATGTTGTCGGGGGCAAAGCCCATCGCCTTCATCAGTTCGATGCAGGCAATGCCGGCGGCGCCGGCGCCGTTGCAGACCATTTTCGTGGTCTTCATGTCGCGGCCGGTGATCTCCAGCGCGTTGATCAGCCCGGCGGCCGAGATGATGGCGGTGCCGTGCTGGTCGTCGTGGAAGACCGGGATGTCCATCAGTTCGCGCAGGCGCTGCTCGATGATGAAGCATTCCGGCGCCTTGATGTCTTCCAGGTTGATGCCGCCGAAAGACGGCCCAAGAAAGCGCACGCAATTGATGAACTCGTCGGCATCCTCGGTGTCGACTTCGAGGTCGATGGAGTCGACATCGGCGAAACGCTTGAACAGCACCGCCTTGCCTTCCATAACCGGCTTGGAGGCCAGCGCGCCGAGATTGCCGAGGCCGAGAATGGCGGTGCCGTTGGATATGACGGCGACCATGTTGCCGCGCGTCGTGTAGTCGAAAGCGCGGCTGGGGTCTTCGGCAATGGCCAGCACAGGAACCGCGACACCCGGCGAATAGGCGAGGCTCAGATCGCGCTGCGTCGCCATCGGCTTGGTGGCGACGATCTCCAGCTTGCCGGGGCGGCCCATGGCGTGGAATTCCAGCGCCTCCTCGGCGCTGACGGAGGGGCCGCTATTTTCGGTTTTCTTGGCCATGATGCTTTTGATTTCCTCGCCGGTGTCGCCCCCTTGAGACGGGTGCGTGTTTTTGAAACTTCCGAATTAAGGCTACACGCCACCGCTGTAAACCGCCAAGCGATCTTCACGCCCGCAGCGAAATCCCCCAAGGTCGAACGGCGTCACGTCGGCTCTGGCTCGCTGACGAAGGCAGCGATTTCGCGCACCGTTCCCCGACGCATCATGCCGTCTGTGCCGGGGAAAGGCCACGTCTCGATGGGTGGCGCACGGCTTCCCTTGCGCCGCAGCAATGCAGTCAGGAACGCCATGAGTTCGATGCGCTGGGCGTGAACCTTCTCCAGCGTGCGGCGGCGGATGTGCTGACGCGGTATGGCACGATCTCGCAGCGTCTCGACGGCGCGGCGAATGGCAGCCGGTTCCGGATCGGCGACGATGCAATAATCCGGATCGAAATAGACGTCGCGACCGCCAAGGCTCGGCGTACTGACGATCGGCAGGCCGGCCATCAGATATTCCATCGAGGAGTACATCGCTCCTTCCACGGCCGACAGGCACAGCCCGACGGCGGCCTGGTTGTAGACGTGGTTGACCTGTTGCGCCGTCAGCTTGCCCGGCCAGCCGTCGACGAGCGGATTGGCGATCTGGTGGAGCGGCGAACGCGCCTGCAGTCGCCGAACAAAGGCGCGGGCGGCAACCGGCGGCAATTCGCCGATCGAATAGGTGATGTGGGCCAGCCGCTCTATGTCGAAGGCCAGGTGATGGCGTTTGATCGGCGAGATGCGGCCATTGTAGACCGCGTCGAATTCGACCGGCACGTCCGGCAGCGGCCGGAATATATCCTCCGACACCATCAGATTGTGGTTGGAGAAGATGGCATTGCCGCCCGCAGCTGCGATGAGACGGCGCTCTTCCTCGGTGTTGCACAGGAAGATGATTTCGTGCAGCGGAAACCGGCCGGCATACCAGGCGAGATCGCGGCCCATCCGGGCGATGACAGCCGGCCGCTCCATGGTCCAGGTCTGCATCGTCAGGAAGGTGACGCGGCGCGCCGCCAGGCGCCGGCCGAGCGCTGCCAGCGGATAGAGCGGCCGCGACCCGCCAATCGGGACATAGAGCACCAGCGGGTCGCGGCTGAGCACATGC
This sequence comes from Mesorhizobium sp. C089B, assembly GCF_030323125.1. Lineage (NCBI taxonomy): Bacteria > Pseudomonadati > Pseudomonadota > Alphaproteobacteria > Hyphomicrobiales > Phyllobacteriaceae > Mesorhizobium > Mesorhizobium sp. C089B. The sequence continues at coordinate 5,185,943 of NZ_CP100469.1, read as the reverse complement.
AGCGACATGTCGATGCCGCCATCGACATCGGACAGCGGCCCGCGTGTCGGCAGGAGGAAGGGGACGCGCTTGCGCAGTGTCCCCCTGAGCTTGCCTTTGCTGCGGTGGACGCGCCGCGCCGCCAACAGCAGCAGGCGCTCAAGCGCCGATCCAGCCGGACCGACCAGCTCTTCGAACGCCTCCTGTTTGTCCTGATCCATGCCGCTTATCCCCGCCATGGCGATCATAGGGTCTGGTTGGCGCCCGAAGCAACCAACGGCTTCACCCGGCGTAGAGGGAGCACAAGCCGCCGTCGAGGCCGGTCGTCCCCTGCTTTTCGGGCCGCCGGCATTAAACCCCGCACCCACATCTGCTAGCGTGCGGGCATGAACATGCACACTTCAGCAGAAACCGACGCCCCCGAGGTGACACCGCCTGCGCCCGTCGGCAGCGTCACGCCGATGATGGAGCAATATATCGAGATCAAGGCGGCGAACCCGGATTCTCTGCTGTTCTACCGCATGGGCGATTTCTACGAGCTGTTCTTCGACGACGCCGAAAAGGCGAGCAAGGCGCTGGGCATCGTCCTGACCAAGCGCGGCAAGCACCAGGGTAACGACATTCCGATGTGCGGCGTGCCGGTGCATGCGGCCGACGACTATCTGCAAAAGCTGATCGGCCAAGGTTTTCGCGTTGCCGTCTGCGAGCAGATCGAGGACCCGGCGGAAGCCAGGAAGCGCGGCGGCAAATCGGTCGTACGCCGTGACGTGGTGCGCCTGGTGACGCCCGGCACCATCACCGAGGACAAATTGCTGGCGCCGTCGGAATCGAGTTTCCTGATGGCGCTGGGACGGGTGAAGGGCGGCAGCAGCGGTGACGCCTTCGCCCTGGCCTGGATCGAGATCTCGACCGGCGTCTTCCGCGTCGCCGAAACCACGGCCGACCGCCTGCTGGCCGATGTCTTCCGCGTCGACCCGCGCGAGCTGATCGTCGCCGAGCCGGTGTTTTACGATCCCGAGCTGAAGCCGGTGTTCGACTTCATCGGCCGCGTCGCCAGCCCGCAGCCGCCGTCGCTTTTCGATTCGGCTTCGGCAGCGGGGCGGATCGCGCGCTTCTTCGAAGTGGCGACGCCGGACAGTTTCGGCGCCTTCTCGCGCGCCGAATTGTCGGCGATCTCGGGCGCCATCGCCTATGTCGAAAAGACGCAGAAGGCCGAGCGGCCGCCTTTGTCGCGTCCCGAACGCGAGGAGCAGGGCTCGACGCTGTTCATCGATCCTGCGACACGCGGCAATCTGGAACTGTTGCGCACGCTGTCGGGCAGCCGCGACGGCTCGCTGTTCAAGGCTATAGACCGCACGGTCACCGGCGGCGGCGCCAGGCTGCTCGCCGACCGGCTGATGGCGCCGCTGACCGATCCGGCGGCGATTGCCGCCCGGCTTGATTCGGTATCGTTCTTCCGCGCCGAGACGCGGCTCTGCCAGGCGGTGCGGTCAAGCCTGAAGAGCGTCGCCGACATGCCGCGAGCGCTGTCGCGGTTGGCGCTCAACCGCGGCGGCCCGCGCGACCTCGGCGCGCTGCGTGCCGGCTTTGAAGCGGCGGGCGCCATTGCCGAAATCTTCGCCGCAACAGCGCTGCCCCATGAATTGACGGAAGCACTTGCCGCGATCAAGGCGCTGCCGCGTGCGCTGGCCGAGCATCTGACCCAGGCTCTTGGCGAGGAACTGCCGTTGCTCAGGCGCGACGGCGGCTTCGTGCGCGGCGGCTACCATGCCGAGCTCGACGAAATGCGGGCGCTGCGCGACGAATCGCGCAAGGTGATCGCCGGACTGGAGCGCTCGCTGATCGAGGAGACCGGCATCCGCTCGCTGAAAATCCGCCACAACAATGTGCTGGGCTATTACATCGAGGTGACGGCCAACCACCATTCAATCATGACCAGAAGCGACGGCGCCAAGGCGCGCTTCATCCACCGCCAGACCATGGCCAACGCCATGCGTTTCACCACGACCGAACTTGCCGAACTCGAGACCAAAATCGCCAATGCCGCCGACCGGGCGCTGAGCATCGAGCTTGCCGCTTTCGACACGCTGACGACAGAGGCGGTCGCCGAGGCGCAAAAAATTCGCGCCGGCGCCGATGCGCTTGCCGTACTTGACGTGTCGGCGGCGCTCGCGCTGTTGTCGGAGAGTGAAGCCTGGTGCCGGCCGCTGGTCGATTCCAGCCTCGCCTTCGATATCTCGGGCGGACGCCATCCTGTGGTGGAACAGGCGCTGCGGCGTTCGGGCGAAGGGCCGTTCGTCGCCAATGATTGCGATCTGTCGCCGCAAGACGGGGCCAAGGCCGGCGCGATCTGGCTGCTCACCGGTCCGAATATGGGCGGTAAGTCGACCTTCCTGCGGCAAAACGCACTGATCGCCATCCTCGCCCAAACCGGTTCCTTCGTGCCGGCGACATCGGCCCATATCGGCGTCGTCGACCGGTTGTTCTCGCGGGTCGGCGCCTCGGACGATCTGGCGCGCGGCCGTTCGACCTTCATGGTCGAGATGGTAGAGACGGCGGCGATCCTCAACCAGGCCGGCGAACGGGCGCTGGTGATCCTGGACGAGATCGGTCGCGGCACCGCCACGTTCGATGGCCTGTCGATCGCCTGGGCGGCAGTCGAGTATCTGCACGAGAAGAACCGCTGCCGGGCGATCTTTGCCACCCATTTCCACGAGATGACGGCGCTGTCCGGCAAACTGCCGCGCCTTTCCAACGTCACCATGCGGGTCAAGGAATGGGAAGGCGACGTCGTCTTCCTGCACGAGGTCGGCAAGGGTGCCGCCGATCGCTCCTATGGCGTTCAGGTCGCTCGCCTTGCCGGTCTGCCGGAAGCGGTGGTCGGCCGCGCCAAAGAGGTGCTGCATCAGCTTGAGGAAGGCGATGTCTCCGGCAAGGCCAACCGACTGGTCGACGATCTGCCGCTGTTTTCGGTGGCAATGAAGCGGGAAGCGGCAAAGCCTGCGAAGAGCGACGCATTGGGCGCAGCGCTGGGTGAGATCAATCCAGACGAGATGACGCCGCGCGAGGCGCTGGAAGCGCTCTACCGGCTGAAGGGGCTGGCGGGGAAAACCTAGCCCGATTTCGGCCTTGACCAATTGTACCGATTGGTACAATGCTCGCCATCGCCTTTGCCGATGGGAGAATGACATGAGCCGTCCGCCGCTGCCGCCCTTCACCGCCGAGACCGCCGCGCAGAAGGCGCGCATGGCCGAAGACGCCTGGAACAGCCGCGACCCAGAACGGGTTTCGCTCGCCTATACGCAGGACAGCACCTGGCGCAACCGCGCCGAGTTCGTCTCGGGCAGAAATGAGATAGTCTCCTTCCTCACACGCAAATGGGCGCGCGAGCTGGACTACCGGCTGATCAAGGAGGTCTGGACCTGGAACGACAACCGCATCGCGGTGCGCTTTGCCTATGAATGGCGCGACGACAGTGGCCACTGGTTCCGTTCCTACGGCAATGAGAATTGGGAATTTGACGCGGATGGACTGATGCCTAGGCGCGTCGCCAGCATCAACGACCTGCCGATCGCTGAGGGTGAGCGCAAATATCACTGGCCGCTCGGCCGCCGGCCGGACGACCATCCCGGCCTGACCGAACTCGGACTTTAGAGTGTGATCCCTAGAACTGTGTCGCGGTTTTCGGCAAAGATCATGCTCAAGCGGAAAACTAGCGCATGCGCAGGATCGCGCCCGATCGCGCCGATTTGCTCTCCATCATCGGCGAGGTTTTCCGCGAACACGGCTATGAAGGGGCGAGCCTGGCGCGGATCGGTGCGGCGACCGGCCTAGGCAAAGGCAGCCTTTACCACTTCTTCCCCGGCGGCAAGGAAGAGATGGCGGCGGCTGTCATTGCCCATATAGATGGCTGGTTCGAGGAGAATGTCTTCGTGCCGTTGCAGGACAGGGCCGACCCTCGTACGGGCATCGATCGGATGTTCGAAGCGACGGAGAGCTATTTCCGGTCGGGGCGCCGGGTGTGCCTGATCGGCGCCTTCGCGCTGGACGAATCCCGCGACCTCTTCGCCATCGCGATCAAAAGCTATTTCGGCCGCTGGGTGGCGCATCTTGCCGAAGCGCTGACCCGAAGCGGGCACAGCGCTGACAGGGCGGACGAACTCGCCGAAGAAGCGGTCGGCGCCATCCAGGGCGCGCTCACGCTGGCACGCGCCTTCGACGACACCGCAGTGTTTTCGCGCGCGTTGCGACGGGCGCGGGCGGCGCTCGGCTAGAGTGCTACAAGGGCTCGAAGCGGAAAGCCGTCTCGGTTCGAAAAACCCGGCCGACGCCGGGCGAATCAAGATGCGCGCCGGCGACGTAGCAGTCGTTGTTGGCCGCAAGCGCCAGCATTTGCAACCGGCTTGCCCTCGCCTGCTGCTGGTCTGCGTCGAATTCCCACGTGATCTCGGGTCGATCGAATTGAAGCGACGGCACATGTACGATGTCGCCCCAGATCAACAGTGTTTCGCCTGCGCTCACAACGCGAAAGCAAGTGTGGCCGGCTTCATGGCCAGCGGAGCCGATCGTATCGATGTCAGCGCTGACGCGCTGTCCAGCATCGAGAGGCTGGGCGCGATCGTGGAAGCGTTCCAGCCTCGCCACGTCGCGAAACATGCCGAGCTCAGCGCGCGGGACAAGCAGGCGAGAGAGCTGCGGGAAGCCGTCGTCACCATCGGCAAGGATGAGCCCGTGTATATGGTCGAGATGGGTATGGGTGAAAGCAACAGTCCGAATCCGCTCGGTGGCGATCTTCGCCTCGCGCAGCGCCTCGGGCAGGTGCCCCATTGTCGGGTGCCAGGCGTTCGAAGCCCCTGTGTCGATCAGCGTGATGTCGTCGCCGTCATCGATGGCGAAGGCGTTGACCGACAGCCTGAGCGCACCGTCGACGAGCGGTACATGCGAGGGCAGATTGTCACCGAATGTCCGGTCTCCGGGCTGGCGCAGCCGCCTGATTGGCATGTCGACGTAACCGTCGCGCAGCGACGTGACCGTCATGGCTCCGACTCTATACGCCGTATGATGATACCCGGTCGAAACCCGTTCCAATCTAGATCATCTCCAGGCCGCGTTTGCGCGTCGGCGGTGGAAAGGCGCGGTCGAGTTCGGCGAGGTCTTCGGCCGTCAGCCTGATATCGTGCGCGGCGACATTCTGGCGGACGTGCTCCTGGCTGCTGGCCTTCGGGATGGCGATGACACCGGGCTGCGCCATCACCCAGGCAAGCGCGATCTGTGCTGCCGTGGCGTTGTGGCGGGCGGCGATGGTTTCCAGCCTGGAATTGCGCGCCAGCGCGCCCTGCTCGACCGGCGAATAGGCCATCAGCGGGATGCCGCGCTGCCGGCTCCATGGCGCGAGATCGAATTCGGGGCCGCGCCGCGACAGATTGTAGAGTACCTGGTTGGTCTGGACATGATCTCCAGACGACAGACCGGTCAGTTCCTCCATTTCGTCGGTGTCGAAATTGCTGACGCCCCAGTGACGGATCTTGCCGGCCTTCTTCAACGCCTCGAAAGCGTCGACCGTTTCGCCTAGAGGCACACTGCCCGGCCAATGCAGGAGATAGAGATCGATGCGGTCGGTGCGCAGGCGCTTCAAGCTGTTTTCGCAGGCCCGCGCCACGCCGGTGCGCGAGGCATTGGACGGCAATACCTTGGAGACAAGAAAGAGTTCGTCGCGGCGCCCGGCAATGGCTTCCGCCACCACCTCCTCGGCGCCGCCGCTGGCATACATTTCAGCGGTGTCGATCAACGTCATGCCGAGGTCCAGCCCGAGCTTCAGGGCATTGACCTCCCCGGCGCGGCGGCGGGAATCTTCGCCCATCTTCCATGTGCCCTGTCCCAGCACCTGGACGGCCTCGCCCGAAGGCAGCGTGGTGGCTCTTATCGTCGATGGCATGTGGGCTCCTGGCGCCGTGTAATCGATGTGAATGGCATCACAACCACGGAGAGAAATCCAGAATGGATCTCTCCGGCATGGTCGTTGCTGCCTTACTTCGCCGGATGGGCGGCGAGCCAGGCCTGCATCTTGGCGATCTCGGCTTCCTGCGCGGCGATGACATCTTCGGCCAGCTTGCGGATTTCGGGATCCTTGCCATTGGCGAGTTCCACCTTGGCCATGTCGATCGCGCCCCGATGATGCGGGATCATGCCGCGCACGAAATCGACATCGGCATTGCCGGAATATTCGATCATCATGTCGGTGTGCATCTTGTCCATCGCCGCCTTGTAGCCGTCGGTCGAAGGACCTTGCGCGCCCATCGCGCCCATGTCGTGTTTCATCTCTTCGGATTGCGCCGGGACGCTTTCGAGGAAAACGGCAAGCAGCATTCCCGCCGCCATCATCAAAAGCACGATTTTCTTAGCCAAGGTCATCCATGATCTCCTGTTGATTGAAATTCGTATCTGGGGGCTTTGCTCAGAGTTTCAACGTCCGCAGCCGCAATGCGTTGGCGATGACCGAAACCGAAGACAGGCTCATGGCCGCCGCCGCCAGCATCGGCGACAAAAGCGTGCCGGTGAGCGGATATAGCACGCCGGCAGCAACCGGCACGCCAAGCACATTGTAGAGGAAGGCGAAAAACAGATTCTGGCGGATGTTGCGGATCGTCCCCTGCGCGAGCGTTCGCGCCCTGACGATGCCGTTGAGATCGCCCTTGACCAGCGTAATGCCGGCGCTCTCGACAGCGACATCGGCGCCGGTGCCCATGGCGATGCCGACATCGGCGCTGGCCAGGGCCGGCGCATCGTTGACGCCGTCGCCGGCCATGGCTACGCCGGCACCTTTCGCACGCAACTCCTCGACAAGGGCTGCCTTTTGTTCCGGCAGCAGGCCGGCGCGCACCTCGTCAATGCCAAGGCTTTTGGCGATGGCGCGCGCCGTGCGCTCGTTGTCGCCGGTCGCCATGATGATCCGCAAGCCTCTGTCGTGCAGCGCCCTGATCGCCTCGGCTGTCGTTGCCTTGACCGGATCGGCGACCGCGACAATGCCGGCCAGTTTTTTGTCCACCGCAACGAACATCGCCGTCTTGCCTTCTGCCTGCAGCGCCTCGGCCCTGGCCGACAGGGAAGCGGTGTCGATGCCGACATCGGCCATCATAGCGGCGTTGCCGAGCGAAACCTTCCTGCCAGACACCGTGCCGGATACGCCCTTGCCGGTGACGGCGTCGAAGCCGCTGGCCTCAACGAGCGTCAGGCCGCGTACGTCGGCGCCGCCGACAATGGCCTCGGCCAGCGGATGCTCCGAGCCTTTTTCCAGGCCGGCGGCGAGCGCCAGCAATTCATTCTCAGACAGGCCTTCGGCAGCGACGACATCGGTCAAGCGAGGCTTGCCTTCGGTCAAGGTGCCGGTCTTGTCGACGATCAACGTGTCGACCGAAGCGAAGCGCTCGAGCGCGGCCGCGTCCTTGATCAGCACGCCCGCGTGCGCCCCGCGCCCGGTGGCGGTCATGATCGACATCGGCGTCGCCAGACCGAGCGCGCAGGGGCAGGCGATGATCAGCACCGAGACCGCCGAGACGATGGCAAAGATCAAGCTGGGTTCGGGACCGAAGATCGCCCAGGCGGCAAAGGCCGCGAGCGCGACCAGCACGACGGCCGGCACGAAGTAGAAGGAGACGCGATCGGCTAGACCTTGAATCGGCGCGCGCGAACGCTGCGCCTTTGCGACCAGCTCGACGATGCGCGAAAGCGTCGTTTCGGAGCCGACCTTTTCGGCGCGCATGATCAGCGAACCGTTCTTGTTGAGCGTGCCGCCGGTCAAGGCATCGCCTTTCGTTTTTTCGACCGGCAGCGGCTCGCCCGAGATCATCGATTCGTCGATGGAGGAACGGCCTTCCGTTACGATGCCGTCGACCGGCACGGCGTCGCCTGGACGCAGGCGCAGGTGGTCGCCGGTCCTGACCGCATCGAGCGGCACGTCGGTGTCGGAGCCGTCCTCCCCGATCAGCCGTGCCGTCTTCGGCACCAGGTCGAGCAGCGCACGGATGGCCGAGCCGGTCTTTTCGCGCGCCCGCAATTCGAGCACCTGACCGAGGAATACCAGCGCGACGATGACGGAAGCTGCCTCGAAATAGACCGGGACGGTGCCGCCATGGCCACGGAACTGATGCGGAAAGATGTCCGGAAACAGTGCGGCGACGACGCTGTAGAGGTAGGCCGCACCCACACCCAGCGAAATCAGCGTCCACATGTTGGGGCTGCGGTTGACCAGCGACTCCCAGCCGCGGTGGAAGAAGGGGAAGGCCGCCCACAGCACCACTGGGCTGGCCAGCGCCAATTCCAGCCAGACCATCGTTCGCCCGTCGACAAACGCCTGGAACGTCAGGCCGAGCATCGGCGCCATGGCAACGATCAGCAGCGGCAGGGACAGCACCGCGCTGACCCAGAACCGTCTGGTGAAGTCTACCAGTTCGGGGTTCGGGCCCTCATCGCCAGTGGGAACGCCCATCGGCTCAAGCGCCATGCCGCAGATCGGGCAGGAGCCGGGCTTGTCTCTTATCACTTCGGGGTGCATCGGGCAGGTGTATTGAGTGCCTTTCGGCACTGGCGACGCCGCCGGCCTATCGCCGAGATAGTTTTGCGGCTCGGCCTCGAACTTCGCCCGGCAGCCGGCCGAGCAGAAATAGAAACCCTGGCCTTCGTGGCGGAAAAAATGCCTGGCGGTAGCGCGGTCGACACTCATGCCACAGACGGGGTCGGTGGCGGTCAGGTATTTTTCAGGCCCGGCGACGAATTTCGTACGGCAACCCTCGCTGCAGAAGTGAAAAAGACGGCCGCCATGCTCGGCCGTCGGCTTGCCGGCTGCCGGATCGACGCTCATGCCGCACACCGGATCGCGCACCACGGCTTCGGCGGCCGGCTCAGCAGCCTTTGCCGCACAACAGCTGCCATCGGCCGCGTGGTGGTGATGCTCGGAATGCGCCATCGAAAAGTGCCTTATATCTGTCTGGGTGAGGAGGTAGTGCTTCCAGTAACTGGAAGGTCAAGGGGCGATTTCCACTTTTCGATCGTGGCCGTCATCGCGCACATCGAGGGAAAATCGCTTACGCAACTTTGTTCCCATGCTATGGACGCGCGTCCCACTGCATCGATCCCACCCAAATGAAATGCCTGATTATCAATCTCGATCGGTCCCGCGATCGCCTCGCCCATGTAACGGCGGAGTTCGCCCGCATCGGCATCGCCTTCGAGCGGGTCGCCGCCATCGATGCGCGAGATCGGCCGGATCTGGCCGAAATGCCGCAGGGCAAGAAGCATTTGCGCCTGGCCGACGCCGAGATTGCCTGCCTGCTCAGCCACCAACAGTGTTGGTCGACGATCGCTGCAGGTGAGGATGCTTACGCGGCGATTTTCGAGGACGATGTCGTTTTCCCGGACAAAGCCGGCGCTTTGCTTGCCGATGCGGGCTGGATTCCCGCCGATGCGGACATCGTCAAGTTGGAAACGTTCTTCAACCGGACCGTAATTTCACGCAAGCAAGTTGCCTGCGGCCACGGTTTTTCTGCGAGCAGACTGCATGGGCTCCATATCGGTACGGCGGGATACATCCTGTCCAGACAGGCCGCGCGGGACCTTCTTGCGGCAACGAATGAGATCAGCATTCCCGTCGATCACCTCATCTTCAATCCGCGTTTTGCTACCTCGTCCGACAAGGTCATTTACCAACTCGTCCCAGCATTGTGCCTGCAGGCACAATTCCTCGGCGACAGTCCGGTGAGATTGCCAAGCCTGCTCAAGCAGGAGCGAACAGAGGAATGGGTGGCAAGCGGGATAGGTAAACGGCGCCCCAGGCCAATCACCGCCAAGGTAAGGATCGAGACCAGGCGGTTGACGCGGCAGATCGCCGATCTCTTCCGGCTCCGGCGCGAGATGATCATCCCTTTCTGGTATCGCGGCCGACGCGTCCGTCCGCCCCATACACAGCGCCGTGAAAACGCGCTATAGACGCCGCGCAAAGGCGAGGCCCACCGGCAATCCATGGCAAAAATCTCCCTCAAGCTCGACGCGCTGATCGACAGCGAGGCTTTGCGCCGCGACATGACGGCGCTGATCTCGGCGGCCAGCGGCATCGAGCCCGGCGCGCGCGTCGGTGCGCTCCGGCTGCTGAAGGATCGGCTGACCGAGGGCCGCAAGGTTGCCGAGCGCATGCTGATGGACGATGGCAGCGGCACGGCCTGCGCCGCCCGGCTGTCGCATCTGATGGACGAGATCATCCGCGCCCTCTACGAGTTCGCCGCGACCCACGTCTACCGGGTGAAAAGCCCCTCGACCGCAGAGCGCATGGCGGTCGTTGCCGTCGGCGGCTATGGCCGCGGCACGCTGGCGCCGGGCTCCGACATCGACCTGTTGTTCCTGCTGCCCTACAAGCAGACGCCGTGGGGCGAACAGATCGTCGAATATATGCTCTATATGCTGTGGGACCTCGGGTTGAAGGTTGGCCACGCCACCCGCAACATCGACGAGTGTCTCAGGCTGTCGCGCAGCGATATCACCATCCGCACCACGATCCTGGAAGCGCGGTTCCTGTGGGGCGAACAGAAGCTCTTCGACGAATTGCTCACCCGCTTCGACCATGAAGTGGTGCGCACCACCGGACCGGAATATGTGCAGGCCAAGCTCGCCGAACGCGACGATCGCCATGCCAAGGCCGGCGAAAGCCGCTATCTGGTCGAGCCCAACGTCAAGGACGGCAAGGGCGGCCTGCGCGATTTGCAGACGCTGTTCTGGATCGCCAAGTATTTTTATCGCGTGCGCACCGGCGAGGAATTGGTCGAGAAAGGTGTCTTCACCGAGGCCGAGTACCGCGAATTCCAGAAGGCCGAAGACTTCCTGTGGGCGGTGCGCTGCCACATGCATTTCCTCACCGGCAAGCCAGAGGAACGGCTGCATTTCGATATCCAGCGCGAGATCGCCGAACGGCTGGGCTACACCACCCATCCCGGTCTGTCGGCGGTCGAGCGCTTCATGAAGCATTACTTCCTCGTCGCCAAGGATGTCGGCGACCTCACCCGCATCTTCTGCGCCGCGCTCGAGGAAGAGCAGGCCAAGCATGTGCCCGGCTTCAACCGCATCTTCCTCACCTTCCAGCGCCGCAAGCGCAAGCTGGCAGGCACGTCGGACTTCATTGTCGACAATCACCGCATCAACGTCGCCGACGACAGCGTGTTCGAGCGCGACCCGGTCAATCTGCTCAGGCTGTTCTGGTTCGCCGACAAGCACGGGCTGGAGTTCCATCCCGATGCGCTGAAGCTGCTCACCCGCTCGCTCGGTCTGGTCAACAAGTCGCTGCGGCGCGACGAGGAGGCCAACCGGCTGTTCCTCGACATCCTGACCTCGGACCGCAATGCCGAGCTTAATTTGCGGCGCATGAACGAGGCCGGCCTGCTCGGCAGGCTGATCCCCGATTTCGGCAGAATAGTCGCCATGATGCAGTTCTCGATGTACCACCACTATACGGTGGACGAGCACCTGATCCGCTGCATCGGCGTCTTGGCCGAGATCGAGCGCGGCGACGGCGAAAAGGTGCATCCGCTCTCGCACACGCTGATGCCGGGGCTAGAGAAGAGCCGCGAGGCGCTCTATGTCGCGGTGCTGCTGCACGACATCGCCAAGGGCCGGCCGGAGGATCACTCAGAGGCCGGCGCCCGGATCGCGCGCCGCATCTGCCCGCATATGGGGCTGTCGGCGGCCGACACCGAGACAGTCGCCTGGCTGGTCGAGAACCATCTCGTGATGTCGATGACGGCGCAGACGCGCGACCTCAACGACCGCAAGACGATCGAGGATTTCGCCTCGATCGTGCAATCGGTCGAGCGGCTAAAAATGCTGTTGATCCTGACCGTCTGCGACATCAGGGGTGTCGGGCCGGGCGTGTGGAACGGCTGGAAGGGCCAGCTCCTGCGCACGCTCTACTACGAGACCGAACTGCTTTTGACCGGCGGCTTCTCGGAAGTGTCGCGCGCCAAGCGGACGGCGGCGGCGCGCGAGCGGCTGGCCGAGGCGCTGGCCGATTGGCCGGACAAGGCCCGCAAGCGCTATGTCGGCCTGCATTACGAGAACTATCTGCTGACGGTCGACCTCCCCGATCAGCTGCGCCATGCCGAATTCATCCGCGAAGCCGACGCGGCAGGCAAGAAGCTCGCCACCGTGGTCAGGACGCACCAATTCGAGGCGGTGACCGAGATCACCGTGCTGGCGCAGGATCATCCGCGCCTGCTTTCAGTTATTGCCGGCGCCTGTGCCGGCGCCGGCGGCAACATCGTCGACGCGCAGATATTCACCACGTCCGACGGCCGCGCGCTGGACATCATCCTGATCTCACGGGAATTCGACCGCGACGAGGATGAGCGCCGTCGCGCCGAGCGCGTCGGCCGGCTGATCGAGGACGTGCTGTCGGGCAAGAGCTGGTTGCCGGAGATGATCGAGAAGCGCACCCGGCCGCGTCGCGGCGCCAAGGTGTTCAAGATTCCGCCGCGCGCCGAAATCCGCAACACGCTGTCGAACCGGTTTTCGGTGATCGAGGTCGAGGGACTGGACCGGCCTGGGCTGTTGTCGGAAATCACCAGTGCGTTGTCCGATCTCTCGCTCGACATCGCCTCGGCCCACATCACCACCTTCGGCGAGAAGGTGATCGACACTTTCTATGTCACCGACCTGACGGGGCAGAAGATCGACAATCCGGCGCGCACCGCCGCCATCCACACAAGGCTGATCGCGGCACTTGAAGGCGTTGTCCCGGAGCGCGGCGGCAAGGCCAAGGCGGCGGCCGAGTGACCATCACTTTGTCCCAATCACCCCCTTTGTCCCAATCATCCCCTTTGTCCCAATCATCCAGGCAATCTCCCCGCGCATGAGCCTCGTCAAGAAATTCGCCACGGTTGCGTCCGGCACGCTGATGAGCCGCGCCCTTGGCTTTGGCCGCGAAATGCTGATGGCGGCCGCACTCGGCACCGGGCCGGTGGCGGACGCCTTCAACGCCGCCTTTCAGTTTCCCAACACGTTTCGCCGGCTGTTTGCAGAAGGCGCCTTCAACGCCGCTTTCGTGCCGCTGTTTGCCAAGGAGATCGAGACTCACGGCACCGAGGGCGCCAAGCGTTTTTCGGAGGAAGTGTTCGGCGTCCTGTTCACCGCACTTCTGGCGCTGACCATCGTCATGGAATTGGCGATGCCGCTGATCGTGCGCTATCTCGTGGCGCCGGGCTTTGCCGACACGCCGGGTAAGTTCGAGACGACCGTCCTGCTGGCGACGATCATGTTCCCGTATCTCATCTGCATGTCGCTCGCAGCGATGATGGCCGGCATGCTGAATTCGCTGCGCCGCTATTTCGCGGCTGCCGTGGCGCCGGCTTTCCTCAACATCATCCTGATCAGCGTGCTCGGCTACGCCTGGTACCACGGCATGGATGCCCGTGAGGTTGGTTTCAGCCTGTCCTGGGGCGTGCTGGCGGCGGGGCTGGTGCAGCTTGCCATCGTCTGGGTGGCGGTGCGCAATGCCGGCATCGCCATCGGCTTTCGCCGGCCGAAGATGACGCCCAACGTCAAGCGCCTGCTGATCCTGGCGCTGCCGGCGGCGATCACCGGCGGCATCACCCAGATCAACCAGCTGATCGGCACGGCGATCGCGTCGGCGCAGGACAGCGCCGTGTCGTCGCTTGCTTACGCCGACCGCATCTACCAGCTGCCGCTCGGCGTCGTCGGCGTTGCCGTCGCCATCGTGCTGTTGCCGGAACTGTCGCGGGCGCTGAAATCGGGCAATCTGGTCGAGGCGGCCAATCTGCAGAACCGCTCGGTCGAGTTCACCCTGTTCATGACCTTGCCGGCGGCGGCGGCCCTTTGGGTAATGGCGGAGCCGATCGTGCGGCTGGTCTATGAGCGCGGCGCCTTCGCCGCCAACGGCTCGACGCCGACGGTGGCCGCGATCCTGGCGATTTTCGGCCTCGGCCTGCCGGCCTTCGTGCTGATCAAGGCCTTCACTCCCGGCTATTTCGCCCGCGAGGACACGCGCACGCCGATGATGTTCGCCGCCATCTCGGTCGGCGTGAACGTGATCACCGCGCTGACGCTGTTCCCGAAAATGGGCGCGCCCGGCATTGCGGTGGCCTCGGCCGTCGCCGGCTGGGTCAACGCGGTGATGCTGCTTGCGGTGCTGATCCGACGTGGCCATTGGGGCCGCGACGTGCCGCTGTTGAAGCGCATTCCGCGTCTTGTGCTGTCGGCGGCGGTGATGGCGGTGGCGCTCTATTTCGCCGAGCATTGGCTGGCCGTCAGGCTCGGCCCCGGCTCGCCACTGGTGATCAAGGCAACGACGCTGCTGGCTCTCGTGGCCGGCGGCGCTCTGCTCTACTTCATCACGGCCTTTGCCACCGGCGGCGCCGATTTCGGCATGATCCGGCGCAATATTGGACGGAAGGGCACACCGCCGGTCACGGAACAGTCTCCAGATCCGTAAGCCTAACCGTAGAACCTGGTTAAACTTCGGCAGACAATTTGTCGTAAACCGAGCGTGGCAGCGGTTCGGGTGCCTGTTTGCTAAGCTCGACCCCGAATTCGGCCCGAAGCCGCGCCGCTGTTTCAAGCGGCGTCTCGTGGTCCTGTCGGGGCTTTGGGGCTTCCTCGTTGTTGACAGCGGGCATCGATTTCTCATCCGATGATATGCAATGCAGGTTCAAATATATCATAAATGTCGATGTCAGCGCGGCCCCTCATTCCCCTGCCGGGCATTTCTCCCCGTGAACGAACGGGGAGAAAGAGGCTGAACATGGCGCCAGCGCTTTCTCTGGCGATTGGCGAAAGCGGGCGATGACGGCGTTTTTCTCCCCCTCTCTATACGGGAAGAAATGTCCGCAGGACAATGAGGGGCGGCGCCAGCCTGTCAGGTCAATATACAGGGGCATCAGACGCGACCGCGCCATCCCCGCCTCTTGATCCTCTCCGCCCCTTCGTCCATAAGCGCGCCGTCGCAAGACTTTCGCCGCGCGTGGTTTCCAGCCGCGTGATTGGCTCCGAAAAGTCTGCAACTTTTCGGAATCACGCTTATACGGCCCTCCACAAGCCATGAGGACATCATGACCGCCTTCAAACAGCTCGTCTTTTCCGGGGTACAGCCGACCGGCAATCTGCATCTCGGCAACTATCTCGGCGCCATCAAGAAATTCGTCGCCCTGCAGGACACGTCAGACTGCATCTATTGCGTCGTCGACCTGCATTCGCTGACGGCACAGCTCGTCCATGATGACCTCGCAGACCAGACCCGCTCGATCACCGCGGCCTTCCTTGCCTCCGGCATCGACCCGAAGAAGCACATCGTCTTCAACCAGTCGCGGGTGATGCAGCATGCCGAGCTTGCCTGGATCTTCAATTGCGTGGCGCGCATCGGCTGGATGAACAAGATGACGCAGTTCAAGGACAAGGCCGGCAAGGACCGCGAGAACGCCTCGCTGGGCCTGCTTGCCTATCCCTCGCTGATGGCGGCCGACATCCTGCTCTACCGCGCCACCCATGTGCCGGTGGGCGAGGACCAAAAGCAGCATCTGGAGCTGACCCGCGACATCGCGCAAAAGTTCAATAATGATTTTTCGAGCCGCATCGCCAGTCTTGGCGTCGGCGTCGAGATGCAGGTCGGCGAAGAGACGGTAAACGGGTTCTTCCCGATAACCGAACCGGTGATCGGCGGGCCGGCGGCGCGCATCATGAGCCTGCGCGACGGTTCGAAGAAAATGTCGAAGTCGGACCCGTCCGACCTGTCGCGCATCAATTTGACCGACGATGCCGACACCATCTCGAAGAAGATCCGCAAGGCCAAGACCGACCCGGAAGCGTTGCCAAGCGAAGCCGACGGACTGGAAAGCCGCCCGGAAGCGGAAAACCTGGTCGGCATCTATGCCGGGCTGGCCGAGATGTCGAAGGCGGACGTGCTGAAGGAATTCGGCGGCCAGCAGTTTTCCGTGTTCAAGCCGGCGCTCGCCGACCTTGCCGTGGAAAAACTGGCGCCGATCGCCGGCGAGATGCGCCGTATCGAGGGAGACCGCGCCTATGTCGACGCGGTGCTGAGAGACGGCGGCGAACGCGCCGGCGCGCTGGCTGGGACCACCATGAAGACGGTACGCGACATTATCGGCCTGTTGCAGGGCTGATCCTACCGTCAGTGCACCGCACCATTCTGGCCCAAGGCCGGCGGCTTGCCGCCGGTCTGTCGCGGTGGCAGATTGCGGCCGAAACATCGAGTAGATAGACATGGTCTCCAAACGCCTCAGTCGCGAAGCCGGCCATCGCAGGAAATTCCTGACGATCATCGACGACACGCCCGAGTGCGAGCGCGCCGTCGCCTACGCCTCCAAGCGGGCGCAGAGCACCAGCGGCACGCTGGTGCTGCTCTACATCATCACACCGGACGACTTTCAGCACTGGCTGGGCGTCGAGAAGATCATGCGCGAGGAAGCCAACGCCACGGCGCGCGCGGCACTCGACGGCTACGCCAACAAGGTGCGCCAGAAGCTCGGCATCGAGCCCGAGATGGTGGTGCGCGAAGGCAAGCCGACCGAAGAGATCCACAAGCTGATCGAGGAAGACCAGGACATCGCCATCCTGGTGCTGGCGGCAGGTGCCGGCAAGGAAGGACCCGGGCCGCTGGTCGGGGCTGTTGCCGGCAAGGGCGCCGCCTTCCCTATTCCCGTCACGGTGGTGCCGCAGAACCTTTCGGACGAGGAGATTGACAGCCTCGCGTAGAGAGTGATGCGGGAAAGTGTGAAGCGGTTCGGATAACATCACGATCCTGGATTTATAGCCCGCGCGGGATTCCTTCCCAGCCAGCAAAAACATTCCGCCAGCCAGCCATTTTGAGCGATGCGTTTCGCTTGAATGTACAGCCGATTGAGCCTATTTAGAACTATTCCAAACTAGCTGCCCGACTGGGGCACGGAGACGGCCATGTTCATCCAGACCGAATCGACGCCGAACCCGGCAACGCTGAAGTTCCTGCCCGGCAAGGAAGTGCTTGTCGAAGGCACCGCCGATTTCCGCGACGCCGACAGTGCAGCCAGCGCCTCGCCGCTGGCCGGCCGCCTGTTCGAGATCCCCGGCGTGACCGGCGTCTTCTTCGGCTATGACTTCATCACCGTGACCAAGGACGGCCCGGACTGGCAGCACCTGAAGCCGGCGATCCTGGGCGCCATCATGGAGCATTTCATGTCGGGCGCGCCCGTCATGGTCAACGCCGGCCCCGCCGCCGAGACCAGCCAGACCGGCGAATTCTACGACAAGGCCGATGAGCAACTGGTCATCACCATCAAGGAATTGCTCGACACCAGGGTGCGCCCGGCGGTTGCCCAGGATGGCGGCGACATCACCTTCCGCGGCTTCGAGAACGGCACCGTGTTCCTGCACATGAAGGGCGCCTGCGCCGGCTGCCCGTCCTCGACGGCGACGCTGAAGCACGGCATCCAGAACCTGCTCCGCCACTTCGTGCCGGAAGTACAGCAGGTCGAGCAGGTCTCCTAAGACCCCTTCACGCATTCGAGCGAGCAACAAAAAACCGGGCCAGATTGCCCGGTTTTCTGTTTTGGACGTCCGTTGTTGCCTAGACGGTCCGCGTACGAAGGGTAACGCCTTCTTTGACCATGATCTTCCCGAAAACCGGTTCCACTTTTCGCTTTCGTGGACCTCGGTTCCGGATCATGGTCCTACATCACGATGACCTTGGCGCCGACCGACGTGCGGTCGTAGAGGTCGATGATGTCCTGGTTCATCAGCCGGATGCAGCCTGACGACATCGCCTTGCCGATCGAATTCCATTCCGGACTGCCGTGTAGGCGGTAGCCCATATCACCGCCCTTGTTGAACAGATACATGGCGCGCGCGCCGAGCGGGTTCTTCAGGCCCGGCTCCATGCCGCTCGCGAACTTCGCTAGCTCCGGCTGGCGCTGGATCATCTGCCGCGGCGGCGTCCAGGTAGGCCATTCGCGCTTCAGCGCGATATGGGCGGTGCCGTGCCATTCAAAGCCTTCGCGGCCGACGCCGATCCCGTAGCGGATCGCCCGGCCGTCGCCTTCGACGAAGTAGAGAAACTTGTTCTGAGTATCGACGACAATGGTGCCCGGCTTTTCCGAGGTGTCGTAGTTTACCTCTTGCCGGTGGTACTTCAGCGGCACCCTCTCGATCGGGATGCGCGGCAGTTGGTAGCCTGCATCGTTCACCGAACCGTAGTTGTTGGTGAACAGCTGCGAGCCGATCGTGCTGCAACCCGAGATCGCGGCCGACAACGCAAGTGCGGCGACGATTGCAAATGACTTCATGCGCATGAAATGGTCCGATGCCCCGCCAAGATGTCGCGACACGTTACGGCCGCTTTTCCTGAAATCATTCATGCTGGCATTTGCTTTGCTTGCCAAGCGCGCGATGCCTATATGCAGGAGCTTACGTGCCGGTAAGCCGTCAACTATGGCATTTCGGCAACAGGACTCACGGGATTGTGAAGGAAAAACAATGGTCGGTCCTGTCGGATAGCCTAGAATCAGGGAACCACATCGAGGAATCACAATGAATGTAGGCGACGCCGCGGCGCGGTCCGGCCTGCCGGCCAAGACCATCCGCTACTATGAAGAGATCGGCCTGATCGCCCCGGCGCGCGCCGGCAATGGCTATCGCGATTATTCCAGCGACGACATCCATCGGCTGGCCTTCCTGCGCCGCGCTCGCAACCTCGGCTTTTCAATCGACGATTGCCGGCAGCTGATGGCGCTCTACCGGGACCGCAGCCGCGCCAGCCACGATGTGCGCGAGATTGCCGCCGCCCATGTGAGCGCCATCGAGGAAAAGGTGCGCGAGCTGCAGTCGATGCGCACGACCTTGCAGACGCTGATCCAGGCCTGCCATGGTGACGACCGGCCGGATTGCCCGATTTTGGATGACATTGCGGGGGCTGCGCAGGCCGCAGACAGGCGGGCCACGGTTTGAAGCACGGGCGCCGGGATAGACTGGGCGCCGGACGCGCAAGAAAAACCTCCAAATGTCTATATCTCATTTGGCTAAAATTACGGAACGTCCAATGGACAAGAACGGAACCAAAGCGGTTACATCAGACCTTTGCGCTCACGACGTAAGACTTTAGTCCGGCAGATTTATAGCTAAGAACGGAAGTCGATCGGCACGACATAGGGCCGCTGCGGATCAATACCAGACTGCACCCAGACGAATATGGTGCGATCGCGGAAGACGCTCGGACCAAGCCGTCACCCAGGTTTGTCAACCGAATAATCGTCTGATGAGGCGCGCGGATGCTGGGGTCAAAATCCGAAAGCGACCGCCACCTTCAGACCGAACGAGTAAGAAGCAGACCTAGCTTGAGGTAGGTTCAAACTCTTCTCTGACTTCCTTCCAGAGCAAAAACTTGAATGGCCACGCTCTGAGATAGGGGATCAGCTTCTCTCGCGGCAGAGCCGCAAAAAGAAGGGTGGTCAGAACTGAAAACATACAGGACAGAAACGCCACAAAAGCTATCGGCATCATCAATACCGCAGTGAAGCCACCGACAATATGCGGCCAAGTACCCTTCTCAGCTACGATTCCCGCGCTAGCAAGAAGGCCAATCCCCAGCAAGATTAGGCCTATCGTGCCCAACGATACGAGCAGCGCGGTGAGTGCGGTTCTACGCTTCATATGCTTTGCCTCCCGGTAGCTTATCTCAAGCATAGCGGGGATCAATCCGCAGGGCGCGTTGTAAAGTATATAGTCGCCCTGCGAAAGGCGATTGTATGGTTGACAAACCCATTTGCTCACGACCTTGGCCCTGCTAGTCTCGCGCTTGGGTTTGGGGGTCAAGACATGAATGCCGTTGAGTTTATCGACAAGGTTCTAACGCCGCTCGGTGGCGGGCTTGGGGTCCTGCTGGCATGCCGGTTTTCACCGCAACTTCGTGCGCAGGTCAGGCCTGGTCTGGAATTAGTGATGGCAGTTATTGTCGTGCTGATCCTGGGAGCCATCAAATGGCTCTAGGAGCTACCCAGCCGTAGGGAAGTAACCAATTCGGAACCAAATTCCGCCTAACGCTTACGAGTCGTCGTTTCGTATACGGCTTGGTCATTTACAAGGTTTCGTATGCATCCGCCCTGATAGCCGCCAGTCGGAACGCGCTATGCTGGTGCGGCGTGGCGTGCAACGGCTGTTGCGGGACATGGGCCCTCTGCATAACTGGCCCACGCTTGCCGCGGCGATAACAGGCCCTGACTGCCTCGATTTTTGATGATATGGCGGGCTTAGGCCGGGCGAAGACAAGGCCGCTTCGGGCAGTGACATAAGCGGCCGGACCTCGCTCATCCGAGACTTCAGGACCTTTTCGGCCATCCCGCTTCTCACAAACGCGGAGATGACACCGATCAGAGATTCGATCCAACGCAGTATTGTCCGCAGTACTTCCCGTAGCGCCTGGCCCATGACGTGACATGCCTCTCGGATCATCAACCGTAGCAGGATTATATTCCTATCCGGCCGAATTTGTCAATCGGATTTTGCCCAACATGGGTTCAAACCGTGAACAAAATCTGGCATGGTGGGTGCCATGCCGATCATTTCGCCGATTCTCCTCAATCCCCTGATCGATGGCCGCCAGTCGGAACGCGCCATGCTGGTGCGGCGTGGCGTGCAGCGGCTGTTGATGCAAATGGGCATGCATGTGCTGCCCGAACTGTCGCTGGCCACCGGGCGGCGCGCCGACCTTGTGGCGCTGACCAGGCAGGGCGACATCTGGATCATCGAGATCAAATCCTCGATCGAGGATTTTCGCGTCGACCGCAAATGGCCTGATTACCGGCTGCACTCCGACCGCTTCTTCTTCGCCACGCATCCCGGCGTGCCCTCGGATATTTTTCCGGAGGAATGCGGCTTCATCCTCTCCGACGGCTACGGCGCCGAGATTCTGCGCGATGCGCCCGAGCACCGGATGGCGGCGGCAACGCGCAAGGCGCTGATGCTGCGCATCGCACGGGCGGGTGCGGCGCGGCTGCTGGCGGCGGAACTGGCGGGTGTGGCGGTGCCGGCGCTGGCGGGAGAGAGCGAGTAGACGAAGCTCAAGTTCCTCGCCCCGCTTTGCGGGGGCGAGGAACCCAAGAACACCTACTCCACCACCTCCTCCACCCCTGCCGCCGGCGCCATCAGGAGCACGGCGGCACCCAGCAGCGCTGCAACGAAGGACCCCGCCAGGATGCCGACCTTGACGGCGTCCTGCAGCGCCATGTCGTTGGCGAAGGCGAGCAGGCCGATGAACAGGCTCATGGTGAAGCCGATGCCGCAGAGCAGCGAAATGCCGATCATGTGCAGCCAGCCGGCATTGACCGGCAGGTCGGCGAAGCCGAGCCGGATCGCCAGCGCCGAGGAGCCGAAGACGCCGGCCAGCTTGCCCAGCACCAGGCCGGCGGCAACGCCGAGCGTCAGCGGCTCGACCAGGGCAGAGGCGCTGAGGCCGGCCAGCGACACGCCGGCATTGGCAAAGCCGAAAATCGGGATGACGAAGAACGGCACGATCTTGTGCAGGCCGTGCTCCAACCGGTGCAGCGGCGAATGGTCGAGATCGTGCCCGCTGCCGGGAGAAGTTTTCAGCGGAATGGTGAGCGCCAGCGCCACGCCGGCCAGCGTCGCATGCACACCCGATTTCAGCACGAGCACCCACAGCACGGCGCCGAGCACGAGGTAAGGCGTCAGCCTCGTCACCCGCATGCGGTTGAGCACGATGAGCACCGCGATGACGGCGAAGGCCGCACCGAGATAGGCCAGCGACAGGCCGCTTGTGTAGAAGATGGCGATGATGATGACGGCGCCGAGATCGTCGATGATGGCGAGCGCGGTGAGAAATATCTTGAGCGACGCCGGCACGCGGTTGCCGAGCAGCGACAGTACGCCGAGCGCAAAGGCGATATCGGTGGCGGTCGGGATCGCCCAGCCGGAGAGCGCGGCGGCGTTGTTGCGGTTGATGGCGACATAGACCAGCGCGGGAACCAGCATGCCGCCGGCGGCGGCGACGCCCGGCAGCACGCGGCGCGGCCAGGTCGAGAGCTGACCGTCGAGCATCTCGCGCTTGATCTCGAGGCCGACCAGCAGGAAGAACACCGCCATCAGCCCATCATTGATCCAGTGCGACACGCTGAGCGGGCCGAGATAGGCGTGGAGAGCGGCGAAATAGGTTTCGGCCAATGGTGAATTGGCGACGATCAGCGCAAGGGCTGCCGCAACCATCAGGATGATGCCGCCCGCCGCCTCGCCATCGAGGAATTCGCGAAGGATGGATTTCGGCTGCTTGTCGCGCATCTGTGCTCCGTTGCCGGGTTTTCCGGCGGCGTTATTGCCGATGATGGGCAAAGGTCGATGGCACGGCAAGCGCAACTGTTTCCAGCGTTGGCGCCGCCCCTCATTGTCCTGCCGGACGTTCGTCATTCGAAAAGCCAAGCAGTTGGCTTTTCGTCCGCTTCGCGGACCATTCCTCAACTCCCCACATAGCGACGGGGAGAAAGAGGCAGCTTCAGCCTCGCCGTCGTCTCCTGCAACGCCGGCGATTGGCGAAACCGGCGATGAGAGCGCCCCTCTCCCCCGTCTCTATACGGGGAGAGGATGCCGGCAGGCAGGTGAGGGGCAGCGCTGAGGTTCGGCAATTGGCCGCCGGCGCCACCGGCGCGTGAACCTCAGCGTGGTGCGCGCTTGGCGAGTATGCGCTGCAGCGTGCGGCGATGCATGTTGAGCCGGCGCGCGGTTTCCGACACGTTGCGGTCGCACATTTCGTAGACGCGCTGGATGTGTTCCCAGCGCACGCGGTCGGCCGACATCGGATTTTCCGGGGGGGCGGCGCGCTCGCCGGCGGTGCGGGTGAGCGCTGCAAACACGTCGTCGGCGTCAGCCGGCTTCGACAGATAGTCGATGGCGCCGAGCTTCACCGCGGTCACCGCGGTGGCAATGTTGCCGTAGCCGGTGAGGATGACGGTGCGGGCATCGTCGCGCTTCTCGCGGATGGCGGCGACGACGTCGAGGCCGTTGCCGTCGCCAAGCCGCATGTCGACCACCGCATAGGCCGGCGGGTGGGCGCGCGCCTTGGCCACTGCCTCCTCGACGCTCTCGGCCGTCTCGACCACGAAACCCCTGGTTTCCATGGCGCGGGCCAGCCGCGTCAGGAACGGCTTGTCGTCGTCGACGATGAGCAGCGAGGTGTCCTCGCCTTCGACCATTGCGCCAATTGCTTCTTCGCCAGTCATTATCTCAAAAAATCCTGCTGCCTTAATTTTACGCAGATATAGTTCCTGAACGCCATTGTCCAATTTTGCCGCCTCCGCCAAGGCTTTTACGCGGTGTCGAACATCGAGATCCCCACCGATTCCGGGTTGAGGAAGACCGTGCGCGGCCACGATATCTGCACGATCGCGCCTTCGCCCAGTCCGCTCGAATTGCGGAAATCGAGCGTGGCGCCGGAGCGTTCGAGCAAGGTCTTGGCGATGAACAGCCCGAGACCCAGGCCACCGCCGGCCTCGTTGCCCTGGCGTGTCGACATATAGGGCTCGCCGATGCGATCGATGATTTCGGGCGGAAAGCCCGGCCCGTCGTCGATGATCGAGAAGGTGACGTCGAGCTCGTCCCAGCTCCAGCGCACGGTGACGGTCTTGCGGGCGAAGTCGACGGCGTTCTCGACCAGATTGCCGAGGCCGTAGATGACGCCGGGGTTGCGCCGTCCCACCGGTTCGGGGCCGACGCGCTCGCCCGGCCGAAGCTTGATCGAGATGCCGAAATCGCGGTGCGGCGCCGTCACCTCCTCGACCAGCGAGGTCAGCGGCAGACGCGACAGATGCGCCTCGCCCTCGGAGGACAGGCTGGTCAGCCGCTTCAGGATCTCGCGGCAGCGCTCGCTCTGCGACCGCAACAGCTTCACATCCTCACCATATTTCGGATCGTTACCCAGCGCCTTCTCCATTTCCTTGGAGACAAGGGCGATGGTGGCGAGCGGCGTGCCGAGTTCGTGCGCGGCGGCGGCGGCGAGGCCATCGAGCGCCGACAGATGCTGCTCGCGCTGCAACACCAGTTCGGTGGCGGCAAGCGCATTGGCGAGCAGGCGAGCTTCCTCGGCGACGCGGAAGGCATAGATGGCGGTGAAGGCGATCGAGGAAAACACCGCCATCCATATCCCGGCGACATAGATGAACGGCATGGGCAGCGGCGCGCCCTCATACCATGGCAGCGGCTGGTGGAAGAAGACCAGCAACGTGGCCGCCGCCATGACCAGCGCGCCGAGCACCGCAGTCAGCCGGAGCGGCAGCGACGCCGCCGAGATGACGACGGGCACGGTCATCAGCACCGAGAACGGGTTGGTGAGGCCGCCGGTCAAATAGAGCAGGCCGGCAAGCTGCAGGCTGTCGAAGGTCAGGATGAAAAAGGCTGAGAACGGGGTCAGCCGGTGCGCTGCCGGATAGCGGAAGGTCAGCACCAGGTTGAGCCAGGCCGAGCAGGCGACCAGCGCGAAGCAGAGGCTGACCGGCAGCGGGAATTTGAGCCCATAGGCGACGACCAGCACCGTCAGGCTCTGGCCGACAATGGCCAGCCAGCGCAGCCGGATCAGCGTGTTGAGGCGCAGCCGCTGGCTTTGCTGGAAGTCTGGCGCGTGCAGGATGTTGATCATGGCCAAGGATTATAGCCGGGAAAGGACGAGCGCTAGGTCCCTCGCGGTTTGGCGCGGGCGGTGGCCGCAGCGAGCAGCGGATTTTCCGGCCAGACATGGCGGGGATAGCGGCCGCGCATGTCGGTGCGCACATCGGCCCAGGAGCCGCGCCAGAAGCCGGGCAGGTCGCGCGTCGTCTGGATCGGCCGGTGCGCCGGCGACAACAGCTCGAGCGTCAGCGGCACGGTGCCGTTGGCGATTGCTGGATGGCGGTCAAGGCCGAACAGCTCCTGCACGCGGATCGCCAGCACCGGCCATTCGCCGTCATAGCGGATCGGCACATCGCTGCCGGACGGCGCGTCGAAATGGGTCGGCGCCAGTGTGCCGATCTTGCGCTGCAAATCATGCGGCACCAGCGCCATCAGGCCCGACGACAGCGTGCCGGGATCGATGGCGGCGAAGGACGCCTTGCCCGACAGGAACGGCAGCAGCCAGTCGTCGAGGCGTTCGAGCAGGGCGGCTTCCGAAACATCGGGCCAAGGCGCGCCTAGGCCGCGATGCAGCCAGCCAAGCCGTTGGCGCAGCGTCTCGCCGTCCTTGCTCCATTCCAGCAGCGACAGGCCGTGCTCGCGCAAGGCATCCAGGATGGCGCGGTCGGCGTCTGTTCCAGTTGGTGCGGGCAGCATGCGCTCCGACAAAGTGATGGCGCCGAGCCTGGCGGTCTCGCGCACGCGCACCGCGCGCCGCTCGCGGTCGAAGCTTGTCTCGCGGCGCGTCTCGATCCTGTCGGCGAGAGCGGCACGGATGTCGGTCTCGTGGACCGCGGCCGCGGCGGTTATACGGGCGTTTTGCGCCTTGCCTTGCAGATCGGCGATGACCAGCCAGGTCTCGCCGGCCAGCGGATCGGCGGCATCGAGCATGGCGCCGGAGCCGTTGGCGAGCACGAAACGCCCGCGCTCGCCGCGCGCTCTGGCGACACGGTCCGGCCAGGCGTGGATGAGGAGAAGACCGGCAGAAGCGGCTTCGCTGCTCTTGGCGCCGCCCGCCTGCTTCGCCAATCGCCCGGCAAGCTGCCTTGCCGCAACGGCGCGCGGTGACTTTTCCGTGCGGAAGCGCATCAGGCGCCGTTCGAGGTCGGCGCCGTCGCCGCCAAGGCCACGCTCGGTGAGCAGGACGGCTAGCATCGCAGCTTCGAGCGCGTGGCCGCCGCCAGCGGCTTCAGCGACCATGTGTGCGAGCCGCACGGGCAGGGCCAGCTTGCGCATCGCGCCGCCCGCCTCCGTCAGCCGGCCAGCCGCATCGATGGCGTGCAGCGCCAGGAGCAGGGCCCGCGCCTCGTTGAGCGCGGGAATGGGCGGCGGATCGAGGAAGGACAGGCTTGCGGGATCGGCGACGCCGAAGGCGGCGCAATCGAGCAGTAGGCCGGACAGGTCGGCTTCCAGAATCTCGGGTGGGGTGAAGGCGGGAAGGGCCGCCGTCTGCTCGGCCCGCCACAGGCGGATGGCGACGCCTGGCTGTGTACGCCCGGCGCGGCCGGCGCGCTGGTCGGCGGACGCCCTGGAGACACGCACCGTCTCCAGCCGCGTCAGGCCGCTCGCCGGTTCGTATCGTGGCAGCCGCGACAGGCCGGAATCGATGACGACGCGCACGCCGTCGATGGTGATCGAGGTCTCGGCGATCGACGTCGCCAGCACCACCTTGCGGCGGCCGGGCGGCGCCGGTTTGATGGCGGCATCCTGCGCCCTGTTGTCGAGCTGGCCGTAGAGCGGCACGATGTCGGTGTCGGCGCCGAGCCGGCCCTGCAGCCGCTCGGCGGTGCGCTCGATCTCGCGCTGTCCCGGCAGGAAGGCGAGCACGCTGCCGCTCTCCTCGGCAAGGGTGGAGCGGATAGCCTTGGCCATGGCGTCTTCGACGGGAACGCCGGCCGGCCGTTCGTCGTAACGGATGTCGACGGGAAAGGCGCGGCCTTGACTTTCGATCACTGGCGCGCCGGACAGGAGTTTCGCGACGCGCGCGCCATCGAGCGTTGCCGACATCACCAGCAGCCGCAAATCCGGCCGCAGCGCGCCCTGCACGTCGAGCGCCAGCGCCAGGCCGAAATCGCCGTCGAGCGAGCGCTCGTGGAATTCGTCGAAAATCACCGCCGAGACGCCGGGCAGCTCGGGATCGTCTAGGATCATGCGCGCCAGGACGCCTTCGGTGACGACCAGGATTTTTGTCCGGGCCGATGTGCGGTTTTCCATGCGCATGGCATAGCCGACAGTGGCGCCGGGCTCTTCATCAAGCAATTCGGCCATGCGGCGGGCGGCGGCGCGGGCGGCGAGGCGGCGCGGTTCGAGCAGGACGATCTTGCCGGCGACCAGCCAGGGCGCATCGAGCAGCGCCAGCGGCACCAGCGTCGTCTTGCCGGCGCCGGGCGGCGCCACCAGGACGGCGCTGTTGCCGGAGCCGAGCGCCTCGCTCAGGGCCGGCAGCACGGCGGATACCGGAAGCTCCGGCAAGGATCTCGTCGTCATTGCGTCCGCATATCAGCGGTCACTATGGCCATGCAACCGGATCAAAGCCTCGTGCGCGCAAACGGGTTCCAGCGCACCGTGCCCAGCCGGACCTCCTCGCGCACCATGGTGAGCAGGCCAGACGCGCCAACGACGGCCAAGCCGACCAGCGATATCCAGTCCGGATACTCCTGGAAGAACAACGCGCCGAGGATCACCGCCCAGACGATCTGCGAATAATGCGTCGGCGCGATGCGGTTGGCCGGTGCGTATTTGGCGGCCAGCAGCTGCAGCAATTGGCCGCCGGCGGTAAAGGCGCCGCCCAGCACCAGCCACAGCAGCTGCATGGCGTTGGGGAGGGTGAACGATGTGGCGATGGTGCCGGCCCCGTTGAACAGCAGCCCGTAACCGATGAGCACGCCGAGCATGGTGGTGCGCTTTTCCTGCTGGGCGAGCGACCGCATCAGGATGACGCTGGCCGCGGCAAGGAAGGCCACCGTGAAGGCGGCAAGGTGTCCGAGATGCAACTCGCGAAAACCTGGCCTTACCACCAGCATGACACCTGCAAAGCCGGCAACCACCGCTAGCCAGCGCCATGGACCGACCTTTTCTTTCAGGATGACGGTCGAGAGAATGGTAACGCAAAGCGGCGCCAGGAAGATCAGTGCATAGGTCTCGGCCAGCGGAATGGTGGTGAAGGCGTAGACGCTGAGCACGCCCGAGGCGATGCCGGCCCAGGCGCGGGCCTGCACCGCCCATGGCCGCCCGGTGCGCCAGAAGTCGCGCCAGCGCTCATCGACTGGGCGGCTGAAAAACAGGAAGCAGCCGGCAAACAGCGTGATGAAGAAGCCGATCTCGAAGACGGTGAACTGTCCGCCAAGGCTCTTGATAACGGCATCGCTGCACGAATAGCTTGCATAGGCGATGAGGGCGAGCAGGATTCCGTTCGTCACGTTTTTCCATTTCCGGGGAGAGTGCAGTGAAGGTATTGGCGCTCGGCGCGCATCCCGACGACATCGAGATATTCATGTTCGGTACGCTGGCTGCCTATGCCACGCAAGGCGCAGAACTGACTTTTGCCGTGGCCACGGATGGCGCCAGGGCGGCATGGGCGACCCGAGCGTTTTGGCTCGTGTCCGCCGCGACGAGGCGGCGGCCGCTGCGGCGCTGCTCGGCGCAACCCTTCGCTTTCTCGACTTTCCCGACGGCGAACTGGTGGCTGATGCGGCACTGATCGCTTCGCTGAAAGCGCTGATACGCGAGACCGCGGCGGATCTGGTTATCACGCATGCCCCCAACGACTATCACGCCGACCATCGTGCTTTGTCGGACGGCGTGCGCATCGCGGCCTCGTTCGGCGTCCCCGTGCTGCATGCCGACACGATGGGCGGCACCGGCTTTGCGCCGACGCATTACGTCGACATTTCCGCCTACGGCGATATCAAGACGCAGGCGATCCGAGCGCACCAGTCGCAGTGGCCGGAGCAATATGTCGACAGAGCGCGCGTCCAGAATGAGTTTCGCGCCGGGCAATGCAACAGCATTCCCGGCTCCCTGGCCGAGGCCTTCCGATTCGAGCCGACATTTCCCTTCGCCGACATCCGCGCGCTGCTGCCGCCCGCGCCCCCCCTTCGGCCGGTGATGCCGCAGACGAAATTATAGGCGGCCCCGGCTAAGCAACTTCCGGGCGAGCCGTCCGGCAATCATTTCCCAACGATTTCAATCGCCGTTTCGCCATGTTGCGGCGCAGCGACGAATTCGCTTGCCTTGTTTAGTAAAAATTGCATCACTAAACAAATTACTAAACATCTGCGGCGCACCGCGCCGCCCTGGCAACGCATAGCGCGCCGTGTTTAGCCCCTCGGAGGAGCGAGGGTTGAGGGGTTCTTGAAACGGCCATCCGGGCGCGTTTCGCAAATGGGAGGAAGGCATGAAATCGAGCTTGAAACTGGCGTTGGGGCTGGCCTCGGCGATTACCGCGTCGACAGCCGTCTCGAACGCCGCGCACGCTGAAGACCTGACGCTTTGCTGGGCCGCCTGGGATCCGGCAAACGCGCTGGTCGAACTGTCCAAGGATTTTACCAAGGAAACCGGCATCGGCATGAAATTCGAATTCGTGCCGTGGACCAACTATGCCGACCGCTTCCTCAACGAGCTCAACTCGCACGGCAAACTGTGCGACCTGATCATCGGCGACAGCCAGTGGATCGGCGGCTCGGCCGAGAACGGCCACTACGTCAAGCTGAACGACTTCTTCGACAAGGAGAAGATCAGCATGGACGACTTCGTGCCGGCAACAGTCGTCGGCTATTCCGAATGGCCGAAGAACACGCCGAACTACTGGGCGCTGCCGGCCATGGGCGACGTCGTCGGCTGGACCTACCGCAAGGACTGGTTCTCCAAGCCGGAACTGCAGAAGGAATTCAAGGAAAAGTATGGTTGGGACCTCGGCCCACCGACCACCTTCGACCAGCTGAAGCAGGTCGCCGAGTTCTTCCAGAAGCGCGAGATCGACGGCAAGACCGTCTATGGCGCTTCGATCTACACCGAGCGTGGCTCGGAAGGCATCACCATGGGCGCCATGGACGTGCTCTACAGCTACGGCTTCCAGTATGAAAACCCCAAGAAGCCCTACGAGATGGAAGGCTTCGTCAATTCGCCAGACGCGGTCAAAGGCCTGGAGTTCTACAAGTCGCTCTACGATTGCTGCACGCCTCCGGGTGCCTCGAACAGCTATATGGGCGAAGGCGTCGACGCCTTCAAATCCGGTCAGGTGGCCATGCACATGAACTTCGCCTTCACCTGGCCCGGCCTGCAGAAGGACGAGAATGTCGGCGGCGACAAGATCGGCTACTTCGTCAATCCGAAGGGTCCCGGCGGCGCCCAGTTCGCGCAGCTTGGCGGCCAGGGCATTTCGGTGGTGTCCTATTCAGACAAGCAGGAATCGGCGCTGAAATACATCAAGTGGTTCGCCAACAAGGATGTGCAGGCCAAATGGTGGTCGCTCGGCGGCTATTCCTGCCTGAACGCGGTGGTCAAGGACCCGGCCTTCCCGTCCAGCCAGCCTTATGCGCAGACCTTCCTCGACTCGATGGCGATCGTGAAGGACTTCTGGGCCGAGCCGAGCTACGCACCGCTGCTGCAGGCGTCGCAGAAGCGCTTCCACGACTATGTCGTTGCCGGCCAGGGTTCGGCCAAGGACGCGCTTGACGGCCTGGTCAAGGACTGGACGCAAGTGTTCCAGGACGACGGCAAGATGTAACCGGACCAACGGCTCCTCCCGAGCCTGACCCCAGAGGCGGATGATTTTCAGGCCGAATCGACCAGAAATCATCCGCCTCGGGCTAAAAAGAGAGAGAGCATGATGTCGTCCGAAAACCGCTTCACACTTTTCGGCTTCATGCTCTTGGTCCCGTGCCGCCCTTGGCACGGGACGCAGTTCAGATAAATTCCAGTGTCGAGACTTGACGTGACCGAAGCAGGACTCACCATGCTCAATCGGACTGCGGAGAACGTTGCCCGGGCGACCCCGGAGCCGTTGGCCCGCAAGGTCCGGGGCATCAGCGACAAGGGCCTCGCCTGGCTGTTCATCTCGCCGACGATCCTGTTGCTCTTGGCCATCAACATCTTCCCGCTGTTCTGGGCGATCTACCTGTCCTTCACCAACTTCCGGGCGAACCGCCCGAACGAGGTGGTGAAGAACCTCGGCTTCGCCAATTACCAGCGCATCCTCGGCGACCAGGACATCTGGATCGCCATGCAGACGACGGCGCATTTCGTGTTCTGGACGATCCTGCTGCAGACGCTGATCGGTTTCACGCTGGCATGGCTGATCGACAGGAAGTTTCGCGGCCACGCCTTCTGGACGACCATCATCCTGGTGCCGATGATGCTGTCGCCGGCGGTGGTCGGCAATTTCTGGCGTTTCCTCTACGAGCCGCAGATCGGCCTGTTCGCCTACGCCATCTCGTTCGTCACCCGGATACCACCGACCGACATCCAGATGCTGTCCAACGTGTCGCTGGCGCCGTGGTCGATCATCATCGTCGACACCTGGATGTGGACGCCCTATGTCATGCTGATCTGTCTCGCCGGCCTGCGCTCCATCCCCGAATACATCTATGAAGCCGCCGAGGTCGACCGCGCGTCCAACTGGCGGCAGTTCTGGTCGATCACGCTGCCCATGGCGCTGCCCTTCATCATGCTGGCGGTGCTGTTTCGCGGCATCGAGAACTTCAAGATGTTCGACATGGTCAACCTGCTGACCGGTGGCGGGCCGGGCTCGACCACCGAGGTCGCCTCGATCACGCTGAAGCGGCAGGCCTTCGAGAGCTGGCGCACCGGATATTCCTCGGCCTTCGCCATCATCCTGTTCGTCGCGGTGTTTGGGCTGGCCAACATCTACGTCAAGGCGCTGAACAAGGTGAAGCAGAGATGAGCCTGACCACCGCCCACTCCGTCGTCGCCCCCTCGGCCAATTCGAAGCGGATCGCCGGCACGATCATCGTGCTCTACGCGCTGATCTCGATCGTGCCGCTGCTGTGGATCTTCGCCACCAGCTTCAAGACGCCGCCGGATTCGATCGCCTATCCGCCCAAGATTCTGTTCCAGCCGAGCATCGAGGGCTATTGCAACCTGTTCACGACGCGCACCAGGCAAACGCCCGACTACATCAACTCGCTCGGACCCGCGACCGGTTTCTGCGACGAGACCTCGCGCAAGCGCAACATGGTGATAGCCGGCCCGTCCAATTTCCTGCCGCGCTTCGTCAATTCGCTGATAATCGCCTTCGGCTCGACCTTCTGCGCGGTCTTCCTCGGCACGCTGTCTGCCTATGGTTTCTCGCGCTTCAAGGTGCCGCTGGCCGATGACCTTCTGTTCTTCATCCTGTCGACGCGCTTCATGCCGCCGATCGCGGTCGCGATTCCCATCTACCTGATGTACCGCGAGCTCGGCCTGTCCGACACCGCGCTGGGCATGATCCTGCTCTACACGGCGGTAAACGTGTCGCTGGCGGTGTGGCTGCTGAAAGGCTTCATCGACGAGATCCCGCGCGAGTATGAGGAAGCGGCGATGATTGACGGCTACACCAGGCTGCAGGCCTTCTGGCGCACCGTGCTGCCGCAAGCCACCACCGGCATCGCCGCGACCGCCATCTTCTGCCTGATCTTCGCCTGGAACGAATATGCCTTCGCGGCACTACTCACCTCCGGCACGGCGCAAACCGCACCGCCCTTCATCCCGACTATCATCGGCGAAGGCGGCCAGGACTGGCCGGCGGTGGCGGCCGGCACGACGATCTTCCTGGTGCCGATCCTGGTCTTCACCATCCTGCTTCGCAAACAATTGCTGCGCGGCATCACCTTCGGCGCGGTACGCAAATGATTGGTGTGTCAAGTCGACCCCCACTCCGTCGAGCTTCGCTCGACACCTCTCCCCGATCGACGGGGTAGAGGAAGGACGCGAACTTCATTCAGGCAGGCTGCCTTCCTCTCCCTCCGGAGGGGGAGAGGTGGCGCTGCGAAGCAGCGACGGAGTGGGGGAACCACCTGGCAACCGTCTCGCCCCGTTGCCGGGCAGAAGGAAGGCAGCTACGCATGACGCGCCCAGCCATCTCCAAAAAGTCATCCTGGCCTCGCTGGGCCCGGCGCGGCCTCATGGAAAACATTGCGACGGCGCTCATCGCCGTCGGCTTCCTGATGCTGTTCCAGCCTTTCGCGCTGGCGCTCTACACCTATTCCTTCATCACCATGCTCGCCGGCACGGTGATGTTCATCATCGTCTCGAAATTCCCGGAATAATCATGGCCGAAATCCGCGTCCAACATTTGAGAAAGGCCTTCGGCGATTTCGTCGCGGTGCAGGATTCCAGCTTTGTCGTCGAGGATGGCGAGTTCTTCGTGATGCTTGGTCCCTCGGGCTGCGGCAAGACGACGACGCTGCGCATGATCGCCGGCCTCGAATTGCCGACCGGGGGCCAGATCCTGCTCGGCGGCGAGGACGTCTCCATGCGCCGGGCGCGGGAACGCGACATAGCCTTTGTCTTCCAGCTGTTCGCGCTCTATCCGCATATGAATGTGCGCAAGAACATCGGCTTCCCGCTTCTCGCGCAAGGAATGCCGTCGGCCGAAATCCGCCAACGCGTCGACGAGACGGCCAAGCTTTTGCGCATCGACCACCTGCTCAACAAATCGGTCTCAGGGCTTGCCGGCGGCGACCGCCAGCGGGTCGCGCTCGGCCGTGCCATCGTGCGGCGGCCAAAGTGTTTTCTGATGGACGAGCCGCTCGGCACGCTCGACACCGAATTCCGCGATCTGATGGTGCATGAGCTGCGCGAGCTGCACAACCGCATCCACGCCACCACGGTCTATGTCACCCACGACCAGATGGAAGCAATGTCGATGGCCGACAAGATCGCGGTGATGAACCATGGCGTCATCGAACAGTTCGGCACTCCGCGCGAGATCTACGACCGCCCGGCAACCATGTTCGTCGCCGATTTCATTGGCTCGCCGCCAATGAACTTTCTCGGCTTTGGCGGCGGATTGGCGAAGGGGGCGAAGGAGATCGTAGTGCAAGGCGCCAAGGTGGCGGTGCCGGAAGTGCGCGAGGATATCGCGCCGGCCGACATGGCGCTCGGCATCCGCCCCGAGCACATTCGCTTCGACGACGCCTCAAAGCTGCGCGGCGCCATCTACGGCACCGAATATCTCGGCACGACGCAGATCGTGGCGGTGGAGACGGCGGACGGCATCATCAAGGCGCGGGTGCCGGCTGAAATCCGGCTGTCCACAGGCGATCATGTCGGCCTGATGTTGAACAGCGCGCGGCTGTCACTCTTCGACAAGGGATCGGGCCGCGCCGTGCGCACCGCTGTTCACGATACCGCCTCTCAAGGGAGAGCGCAGCATGGCTGACGTGCACATCAAGGGCGTGACCAAAAGCTTCGGCGACCATGTCGCCGTCGATGGCCTCGACCTTAACATCGCCGATGGCGAATTCGTCGTGCTGCTCGGCCCGACCGGCGCAGGCAAGACGACGACGCTGAGATTGATCGCCGGACTGGAGCGGCCGGATGGCGGCACGATCCATATTGGCGACCACGATGCGACGACGCTGTCGCCGGCCGAGCGCGACACCGCTTTCGTCTTCCAGCAATATTCGCTCTACCCGCATCTGTCAGTCTACGACAACCTCGCCTTCCCGCTGCGCTCGCCGGCGCGGAAAGTACCGGAGGACCAGATTCGCCGCCGCGTCGAAGAGGTGGCAAAGATGGTGCGCATCCACCACAAGCTCGCCAACCGCTCGACCAAGCTTTCGGGTGGCGAAATGCAGCGCGTCGCCATTGGGCGCGCGCTGGTGCGCAAGCCGTCGATCTATTTGATGGACGAGCCGCTGTCGTCGCTCGACGCCAAATTGCGCGCCGATCTCAGGCTCGAACTCAAGCGCATCCAAGCCGAGCTCGGCGCCACCATGCTCTATGTCACGCACGACCAGATCGAGGCGATGACCATGGCGGACCGCATCGGCATCCTCAACAATGGCGTGCTGGTGCAGATCGGCACGCCGCGCACCATCTATTCCGAGCCGGCAAACCTTCATGTCGCCGCACGGCTCGGCCAGCCGGCGATCAATCTGCTGCCAGCGGGACTGCTGCCTGATGGTGGGGCGCCGACCGGAACCAAGACCATCGGCGCGCGCACCGAGCATCTGTCGATCGAGAAGACCGCAAACGGCCATGCCGACGGCGTCGTCGACTGGGTCGAACATCTCGGGGACCAGAACCATCTGCATGTTACGGTCGGCCCGAAGAAACTGGTGACGCTCACCGACCCCGATACGGATCTGGCCGAGGGCGACAAAGTGGTGATCCGCTACCGCTCGCCACTTTATTTCGGCGCCGACGGACAAAGACTGATGTGAGGTTTTCGGTGTCTCGCCAAGGGCACGGCACCGGCTTCTGATTGACGAATACAGGACGAATTCGATGAAGCACTTTTTCAACCGCAGGGAAACGATCGTCACCGAGGCGCTGGACGGGCTGTTGCGGACTATCGGTTCCGGCGATCTCGCGCGCCTCGACGGTTACCCCGAGATCAAGGTCGTGCTGCGCGCCGACTGGGACAAGGCGAAAGTTGCCGTCGTCTCCGGTGGCGGCGCCGGACACGAACCGTCCCATGCCGGCTTTGTCGGCAAGGGCATGCTGACGGCGGCGGTTTCGGGCGAGATCTTTGCCTCGCCCAGCGTCGAGGCGGTGCTGGCGGCCATCCGCGCGGTGACCGGCCCCGCCGGCTGCCTGCTGATCGTCAAGAACTACACCGGCGACCGGCTCAATTTCGGCCTGGCGGCCGAGAAGGCGCGCGCCGAGGGGTTTCGCGTCGAGATGGCGATCGTTGCCGACGACATCGCCCTACCGGGTATCAACCAGCCGCGCGGCGTCGCCGGCACCTTGTTCGTGCACAAGATCGCCGGCCATTTGTCGGAGACCGGTCAGGACTTGGCAGCCGTTGCTACAGCCGCTCGCGCGGCGGCGAAGGACATCGTCTCGCTCGGCATGTCGCTGTCGTCCTGCTCGATCCCCGGCCAGCCACATGAAGAGCGGTTCGGCGAAAATGACGGCGAACTCGGCCTCGGCATCCATGGCGAGCCGGGCGTCGAGCGCATCGCGGTGCAAAGCGCCGACAGACTTGTGGCGATCATGGCGGAGCGGCTGGCCGCGCGGCTCGACCCGAACGCCAGCCACGCGTTGCTCATCAACAATCTCGGCTCGGTGCCGCCGCTTGAGATGTCGCTGGTCGCCAATGCCGTGCTGGCCTCGCCGCTGGCCAAGACCGTCAAACTTGCGATCGGCCCCGGACCGCTGATGACGGCGCTCAACATGAACGGCTTTTCGCTGTCGCTGATCAAGCTCGATGCGGCGCGCGAGGCAGCCTTGCTGGCGCCTGTCGGCCCACATGCCTGGATGCCGGCCAAAACCGTCGTCGCGCCGGCTATCGTGCCTATGGCGAAAGCGGCTGGAAACAGCGCAGCCCAAAAGGCCAGTCAGGGTCCCGGTACCAGGCGTTTGATCGTCACGGTCTGCGAACGGCTGATCGAGCTCGAAGAGACACTGAACGGGCTCGACGCCAAGGCGGGCGACGGCGATACCGGTTCGACGGTGGCGACCGGCGCGCGCAGCGTGCTGGAGAAGCTCGACACGCTTCCGCTTGCCGATCCCGCCGCCACGCTTGCGGCGGTGGGCGATGCTCTGGGCGTGGCCATGGGCGGCTCCTCAGGCGTGCTGCTGTCGATCTTCTTCACCGCGGCGGCGCAGGCTTCGAATACTGGTGCGACCCTGTCCAGGGCGCTGCTGGCCGGGCTTGACCGGATGACCTTCTACGGCGGCGCCAGGGTCGGCGACCGCACCATGGTCGATGCCCTTGAGCCGGCGCTGAAGGCGCTCGACGCCAAGGGGCTGGATGCCGCGGCGACCGCGGCGAGGCACGGCGCCGAGGCGACCGCGGCCATGGAGAAGGCGAAGGCCGGCCGCTCCGCCTATGTCGGCACCAAATTGCAAGGCGTGGCCGACCCTGGCGCCCATGCCGTGGCCGAAGTGTTCGCGGCCGCCGCCGCGCTGCATGCAGCGGCCTGACGGCATGCTTCGATTGTCGAATGAGAATTCTTTCGATACTGCCGGCAGGATCGAAACCGGGAATCTGGACATGGCAGCGTTCGACCTTGCCAGGCTGATCACCGCCGCCGCGGACACGATCGCCGCTCACTCGGAAGAGTTGACCGCGCTCGACCAGGCGATCGGCGACGGTGACCATGGACTGAACATGAAGCGCGGCTTCGAGGCTGTGCGCGCCGATGCCGGGGCGTTCGCTGCAAAGCCGCTGCCCGAGGCGCTGAAGGCGATCGGCACCAAGCTGGTGATGACGGTCGGCGGCGCGTCCGGGCCGCTGTTCGGCACATTGTTCCTGGCGCTGGGCAAGGAGATTTCAGGAGAGCCGGATCGCCCCAAGCTGACGGCTGCTTTCGGCAAGGCAATCGAAGCTGTGGCCGCCAGAGGCAAATCCCAGGTTGGTCAAAAGACCATGCTCGATGTGCTGCAACCTGTGCAGGACGCGTTGGTCGAAGGAAAGACGGCCATGGAAATTGCAGATATCGCCGACGTGGCTGCCGAGGCGACCGTGCCGATGAAGGCAACACGCGGTCGCGCCTCATTCCTCGGCGACCGCTCAATCGGTCATATGGATGCCGGCGGACGCTCTGTGGCGCTGCTGGTGCGGACCGTCGCCGAAACCGTCGAGGGCCAAGCATGAGCAATGTCGGCATCGTCATCGTCTCGCATTCGCCGCTGGTTGCCGAAGGCACGGCCGACATGGTGCGGCAGATGGTGGGCGACGAAGTGCCGCTTGCATGGTGCGGCGGAAACGGCCATGGCGGGCTCGGCACCAGCGTCGAAGCGATCATGGGCGCCATCGACAAGGCGTGGTCGGAGGCGGGCGTCGCCATACTGGTCGATCTCGGCGGCGCCGAGACCAATTCGGAAATGGCGGTGGAAATGATCGGCGAGCCGCGGGCGCTCAGGATTATCGTCTGCAACGCGCCGATCGTCGAAGGCGCGGTGATGGCTGCGACGGAGGCGTCCGGCGGGGCCTCGCTGAAGGAAGTGGTGGCGACGGCGCATGAATTGTCGCCGTCGTGAGCGAACGGGAATTTTGACCTGATGTCCGCATTTGCCGAGGCCACCGTCCTGATCACCCACGAGGTAGGTCTGCACGCGCGCCCTTCGGTGAAGTTCACCAAGCTTGCCAAGAGCTTTGCCGCCGAGGTGGAGATTGCGCTTGCCGCCAACGGCCCATGGTTCGACGCCAAGAGCATCGTCAAGGTGATGGCGGCCAGGGCGCCGAAAGGCACCATGCTGCACATCCGGGCCACAGGCGACGGCGCCGATGATGCCGTGAGAGCGCTGGCCGAGCTGGTGCGACGCGGTTTCGACGAGGATGCGGGCCATGCCCGAACCGCTTAGGCTGCAAGGCATTTCGGCCTCGGCCGGCTATGCCGAGGGGCCGTTGTTCAACCTCGACAACGGCACCGCGCACTACACGGGCAAGGCGAGCGCCGCGGACGAGAAGGCCGCATTGGAAGCAGCTATCGCCAGCGCGACGGACCGGCTCGCGACCCTGATCGAAACCGCCGATGACGAGGCCGCCGGCATTCTCGAATTCCAGCTCGCCATGCTTGGGGACGAGGCACTGACCGGCCCGGCTTTTGCCGCGATCGCGTCCGGCATGCCGGCTGACATGGCCTGGCGACAGGCGCTGGACGCCGAGATCTCCGGCTACGAAACGTCAGACCAGGACTATTTCCGGGCTCGCGCCGCCGATATCAGCGATATCCGCGACCGCGTGCTGCGCGCCCTTACTGAGGAGCAGGAGAGCGCTCCACCAGCCGGCGCCATTCTCTATGGCGAGGACATCGCGCCGACGCGCTTTCTCGAGACCGACTGGAGCACCGGCGGCGGCATCGCGCTGAGGGCCGGCAGCGCCGCCAGCCACGTCGCCATGCTGGCGCGCTCGCGCGGCGTGCCGATGGTGGTGGGGCTTGGCGCTTCGCCGGCTAATCCCGTCGGTCTGGCTCTGCTCGATGCGGAGCATGGCGGTATCGTGCTTTCGCCGACCACGACCGAGATCGAAGCGTTCCACCGGTCCTCGTCCTCGTTTGTGGCACATCGAGACAAGGCCGGAGTCTATCTCGCGAAACCGGCGGTAACCCGGGCCGGGACGACAGTGCGCGTGCAGGTCAACATCGCCGATCCGTCCGAGGTCGACGGCATCGACATTTCGACCTGCGACGGGGTCGGGCTGATGCGCACCGAATTCCTGTTCGGCAAGGCGCCGCCGGACGAGGAGACGCAATACCAGGCCTATCGCAAGGTGCTGGAATGGGCAGGCGACAAGCCGGTGACCATCCGTACCGTCGACGCCGGCGGCGACAAGCCGGTGCCGGGCTTCACCGTCGAGGAGAGCAACCCGTTCCTCGGGCTGCGTGGCATCAGGCTGTCGCTGGCAAGGCCGGAGGTGTTTCGCGTACAGATCCGGGCGCTGCTGCGCGCGGCGGTGCACGGCAATCTGAAGGTGATGTTTCCGATGATCGCCGTCGCGGAGGAATACCAACGCGCCGCCGCTCTGTTCGTGGAGGAGCAGGCCGGGCTTGCCGCGCGCGGCATCGCGCAAAAAATGCCGCCGCTCGGCATCATGGTCGAGGTGCCTTCGGTGGCGATCGCGCCGGAGGCGTTCGCCGATGTCGCCTTCTTCTCGATCGGTTCGAACGATCTGACCCAATATGTAATGGCGGCTGCCCGCGATAACGCAGCCGTGGCGCTTCTTAATTCTGTCCGCCATCCCGCCGTGTTGCGGCTGATCGGCTCGGTTGCCGCTTTTGGCCTGCGCGCGAAAATCCCAGTCAGCCTGTGCGGCGATGCCGGCGGCGATCCGGCATCGATCCCGGCACTGCTCGAGGCCGGCCTGCGGGATCTCTCGGTGGCTCCCGCCCAACTCGCCATGGCCAAGGCGGCCATCTCGGATGCATCGGTCTAGGATGACTGAGATGGCCGACAAGACACCAGAAGCCGGCTCGGAAGAGGCGATCCGCGCCTACAAGACGATCCTGTCGCAGGTCATCGACCAGCGACCGTCGGGTATGCGACAACGCCTTGCCGACGCGCTTGGCAAGCACCGCAGCTTCGTCACCCAGATTTCCAGCGCGGCCTATTCGACCCCGATCCCGTCAAAACATCTGCCGGCTATTTTTTCGGTCTGCCATTTCAGTCCGGCCGAGCGCGATCAGTTTCTGGCTGCCTATCATCTGGCGCATCCCGGCAAGATGTCGGTTGCGGCAGGCATGCGCAAGACCCGGCATGTCTCGCTGATCGTGCCCGATTTCGGCGACGACAAGCAGAATGCAGCGCTCGACAAGGCGATCAACGAATTCATCCAGAAGATCACCAGCATCACCGGCAGGAGTGGCGGCTGATCGTGTTGTGTCGGGAGGACACATGAAGAAGTTTATGAATTCCGTCGACACGGTGCTGACCGAAAGCCTCAACGGCTTCGTTGCAGCTCATGCCGACATCCTGGTGCTGGGCGAGGAGCACAAATTCATTCGCCGCAAGGTGATGAAGCCGGGGAAGGTGGCGCTGATCTCGGGCGGCGGTTCCGGCCACGAGCCGTTGCATGCCGGCTTTGTCGGTCACGGCATGCTGGACGCCGCCTGCCCCGGCCAGGTCTTCACCTCGCCAACGCCGGACCAGATACTGGCGGCGGCCGCCGCCGTCGATACCGGCGCCGGCTGCCTGTTCATCGTCAAGAACTATGAAGGCGACGTGATGAATTTCGACATGGCCGGCGAAATGGCCGACGGCGTCCTGCAGGTGGTGATCAATGATGACGTCGCCGTCGAGAATTCGTCCTTTACGACCGGCCGGCGCGGCGTCGCCGGCACGCTGGTGGTGGAGAAGATCGTCGGCGCCGCCGCCGAGCAAGGCATGGCGCTGGCGGATCTCAAGGCGCTCGGCGGTCGCATCAACAGCGCGACGCGTTCGATGGGCGTGGCGCTGACCAGTTGCACGGTGCCGGCGGCCGGCAGGCCGACCTTCGAGATTGGTGATGGCGAGATGGAATTCGGCGTCGGCATTCATGGCGAGCCCGGCCGGCGTCGCGACACGTTGAAAAGCGCCGATGCGATCGCCGAAGAGATTTGCGCCGCGATCCTGGGCGATCTCGGCGACAGGGCGAAAGGCCCGGCACTGTTGTTCATCAACGGCTTTGGCGGCACGCCGCTGATGGAGCTCTATCTGATGTACAACAGCGCCCGAAACATCTTCGAAAAACAGGGCGTGACGGTGACCCGCTCGCTGGTCGGGTCCTACGTGACATCGCTCGACATGGCCGGCTGCTCGATCACGCTGACCATGCTGGATGACGAGGCAACGTCAATGTGGGACGCGCCGGTGCACACAGCCGCGCTGCGCTGGGGACTGTAACGGAGGGGCCTTGCCCATATCCCGAACAGGCGGCTTATGAACTTGCCTTAGCCTGCGGGACCGGACGGACCGTTACCCGCAGTCACGCCGACAGATTGCCCGCCTGCAGCGCGGCTTGCCTTGCGGCCGACCGCTCCGGCTTCATCCAAACCGAAGCCGTAGAAGTCTTATCGCGGTATCGGCAGCGACGGCCCGGCCACCACGCTGGACAACTTTCCTGCCTTGCGCAGCACGGGCGCTTCATACTTTTTCTTGGCCATTCCAAACACCCTTTTCAGTCCAGTGCAAAAGAATGGACCGAAACCGTGGAAAGTCAATTCATGAGCTGGTTCTGCCACCACACGCTGGCTTCATGCATGCTTTTCTGCAACATACGCTCCTCTGAGTTGGTTGTTTGACGCAATTCCGGACGGGAATTGCTGATGTGGGCGAACGCAATCCGGGTTTGATGCTGCCATATCTTGCGCCTGCCGATGAAAAACTGCTGCTGACCTTCGCCGACCCGGAGGCGCCGGCTGCCATTGGCCGTGACGTTGCTGCCGAAAGCTTGCTGGCACTGCTCGTCAATGCCGAGTTCCACGGCGTGCTTCCCATCATGCTGCGCAAGCTCAGCGAGATCGGCGACGCCCGACTGCCTGCGGACGCGGCCTTGCGGCAAAAGCTGTCGGAACTGCGTGATCAGTCGACGCTGGCGACCGGCCAGTCGATGCTGCTGCAATATCATGGCGACCGCATCATCAAGGGGCTCGCCGCCGCCAGCGTGCCGGCGCGCATCGTCAAGGGGCCTGTCTTCGCCCGCAAACTTTACCGCCACGCCGCCGACCGGCCTTTCACCGACATCGACATTCTGGTCGAGCCGGCCAGCATCGCCGCAGCCAACGCTGTGATTGCCGGATGCGGCTTTGAACTCTGGAGCGAGGAGACGCAGTCGCAGGACCTGCAGGAGTTCAAGTGGCTGGAGAAGGAGAATACCAGCCTGCTGATCGAACTGCACGGCAACCTGGTGCATGATTCCGGCATGCGGCGGCGGCTGTCGCTCGGCTTTCGCGAATTGCAGATCATCGACGGCAGCGAGGCCGACACGCCGGCTGCGCTGCTGACCATCGCCATTGTTCACGCCGCCGGCGGGCACAAGTTCCACCGGCTGCAGCTTTGCGTCGACGTGCTGCAGGGCGTGCGCGCGCTGCGGTCGCCCGCGGATGAAGACCGGCTTTTCGAGGCGGCGCGCATCAGCGGCATCGAGCTCGAACTGGCGACGGTTCTCAATGTGACGGGGCGGCTGTTTGATGCACCGCGCGCGATCGAACTGGCCGACCGCATCAAGCCCGACCTCTCGATATTTTTGGCCAAATGGCTGATCACCGGCGATACGCTGCTCGGCGTCAATTCCAGGGACAAGATGCATTCGCGCCTGCGCCGCGACGCCTTCCGCTGGATCCAGCGGCTCGCCAGGCCAAAGTCACGTTTTGCCTGAACTTGCCGCGCCGGCCGTCAGTCCGGCGCCGGCAGCGCGGCGCGGATCAACGGTGACGCCTCGGCCGGTTTTTCGCCGACTTCCAGGGTAAAGGTCGGGACGGCTTTGACCAGCGTTGCGATAGTTGCCATGCGGCGCCTCTGCGCCGGCAAAAGGCCGGTCATGCCGGTCCTGACATTGTCGGTGGCAAGCGCCACCAGGGCGTCTGTCCTGGTCATGGGCACGAGCCGGGTTTGCGCGTCCGCCGAGCGGGCGAGATGAAGCAGTGCCGCAACCGGTCTGCCGACAGTCTCCTCGATGCGGATGATCTCGGCGAGACGTTCCAGCGAGACGGCCTGCTCGCCATTGGCGTCCCATTTGTCGCCAAGGCAAGGCGCCACGAAGGGCAGCATTGCCGCCGTGTGGCGGTGGACCTTCACCTTGCGCGGCAAGCCCCAGGCCGTGATGCCGCCGCCGGCCAAAATCTTGAGGATCATGGCGTCATCAGAGCACAGGCCGAAGCCTTGCGACGCCAGCGCCAGCGACGTCGTCGACTTGCCGGTGCCGCTCGGCGC
Source organism: Mesorhizobium sp. C089B (assembly GCF_030323125.1). Lineage (NCBI taxonomy): Bacteria > Pseudomonadati > Pseudomonadota > Alphaproteobacteria > Hyphomicrobiales > Phyllobacteriaceae > Mesorhizobium > Mesorhizobium sp. C089B. Next base: position 5,142,758 of record NZ_CP100469.1, on the reverse strand, counting down.
ATGGATCAGCACCAGCGCCTCTCGGCCGGGCAATGTCAGGCCGGCGGTGTGCAGCATGTGCTGGTCGCCGGCATCAAGTGCTGCATCCAGCACCATCATCAGCACCGTCCATTTGACCTTGGCATCGGGATGGACTCGTATCTCGGCCCAGCCTCCATCGGCATTGATCGAGACGGTCTGCAGGCCGGGAAAGACCAGATGAACGGTGCCGCCACCGTCGATCAGCCGGCAATGGCCGTCCTCCGGCACGTCGCCGTCGAAAGCGAGTTTTCCGGCAGGCGATTCCGGTAACTCCCGCGTCTCGACGATGTCGACGCGGAAATCGGGCTCGGCCGGCCCGCTCACGCGCAACGTGCCGAGCATGAGGTCGAAGCTCGGCCAGAGATCGGCCCGCGAGGCCGATATGCTGATGACCTGGCCCTGGAGATCGTAGCAGAAGGTGGTCGCCGGACCGGTCAAGCAGCGTGTGCCTTTCCGGCATCGGCGTGATGGCGATAGATCTGGACCATGCCGGGGAGGCTGTCCGAGACCACTGGGCGGCCATCGAGACAGACCCAGCAATGAGCAGACATACGCGGCGCCTGCATCGACTTCGGATCGACGCCGAAGCGCAGATCCGGATCGAAGCCGGCAAAGCGCAGGAAGCGGTGGGCGAGCAGGCCCTCGCGCAGGCATCTGCGGTCGCGCATCAGCCAGGGGTGCCGGACGGTCCGGTTGACGGCAGCGACGATGTAGGCTGACGACAGGCCGCGATAAGGGGTGGGTGCGCTGAGCGGCGCCCATTTCAGCACCGATTCGAAGCTGCGGCGGCCGATCAGGGTCGGCATCAGCCGCGCGCTTGCCCATAAATGGACACGAAACAAAGCGCGCAGGAGAACGCCGTCCACCATCAGGGAGCCGGGTCGGCGAGAATGCCTTCGCTCACCAGTTCGGCGGCCAGCGCCGCCATGTCCTGGTCGAGCGTGCCCTTGTCGACCTCGAACTCGTCAGACAACAGGACGACGATCTGGTCAAGGCTGCGGGCGCCGTCCACCTTGTCGAGAAAGGCTTCGGTGGTGCCGTTGCAGGTGTAAAGCTGGCCGCTGCGCGCCAAGAGAACGACTGCGCCATCGCCGACATGCTGGACCGAGGCGTCGTCCGCGAGCCGCAGAACCATTTCAGAACCGATTTGGGCCATGGAGCCCCTCCACCATTTTCCTGGAGAGCAGATAGCGCGGCGATGCGGGTCTGTCCATTGCGCGGACGAGAGTGAGAACAGGCAGGCCTGACCGTTCTGTGGCAATCCGGCAACGCCACCATCCTCACGACACAGGCAACCGAAGCCTAATGGAGACATCCAACTTCAGATTGTGGTAACTTCCACATCGTTCAGAGCCTGAGAACAGGGAAGCACCCCAGAAATAGTCGGTGATTGCAGCTGGGAATCACCGCCGCAAACTGTCAAGCCAGCTATCTCGCAGGGTCAAGGTCTTGCTTTTCTTACCTAAAGTAAGCTATGGAGTCGCGGGGTTTTGGGAGAGCATTGGGTATGCGTTACAATTGGGAGCGGGCTCCGACCGCGTTCGAACGTCATCGAAAAGCATTGGCAGCCGCCATATTGATTGCGGGTGGCGTCGGGCTGATGCTGGCGGCCTTGCCGCTTTAAGAGCTTATATCCGACACGAACGCCCTGCTTTTCCGGGCGCATGAGCTTTTTCTGCCTGCCACAAGGGGGGCCGCAGCTTAGCGTGCCTGGCCGGTTACGGCGATGAAGCGGCGGTCGCGTCCTTCGAAGCCCTGGCTGAAGCGCTGCACCAGCACCGCCACTACCGCGGGCCTGCCGGGCGGGGTGTATTCGTAGGATTCCGACAGGCTGTAGGAAGTCGGGCAGTTGCGCGAGCCCGGCACGGCCTTGTCCTCGTGCAGCACCTTGAACGGCTTGCCGTCCTGCCCCTGCAGCGACAGGCGGAAGCCGCGGGCCTTGCCCGTCTTGTCCCCTTCAAGTGTCTTGTCGCCTTGAAGTGTCTTGTCGCCCGGAAGAACTTGGTCGCTTGGCTTCGCGTCATCAAAGCTTGCCGAGCAATCCTCCTTGCTGTCGGCAAGGATCTCATCGAGTTGGATGGTCGAAATCTGTGTTTCGCCATAGAACGGCGACAGCCATTTCTGCGCGGCCTGATCGAGGCGACGGATGTCGTTGTAGTCGACCGTGTCGTCCGGGAAGGTGAACCTGTCGGAGGCCGTGCGCGTGCCGCGCTCGGCGATGGCATATTTGGCCAGGATTGGCGCGGCCTGCTTTGCGGCCTGCGCCCGTGCCTGCTCCACCGTCGTGGTCGCCTCTTCCGATTCATCGAGGACAAGGATCGGCTTGCCGCCGACGAACTCGTCTGTGCTTGTGTCGATGATGTCGATCTGCGACCAGCCGGAAACGGCAGCGTCGAGCTCGCCATATTGCTCGAAGGCGAAATATTTGCCGTCGGGGGAAAAGCCGATGATGCGCCGCGGGCGGCATCGCCGGCCTGGGCGGCGAAAACGATCGTCAACAGCAGCGCTGCTCCAACGGCAGATCCAACCCCGTATCGTACCGTCATTGCGCGCCCTGCCCCGGTTTCAAACCCGGCCATGGTGCCTGCAATTTATGGCCAAGGCGAGATCGGCCAAGCCCCAAATTTCGGGAAAGACATGGCATTTGGGGAAAGACGTGGCCGGGAAAACCCGCATAGGCTATTGCAAGATAGAGAGTTTTCCCGAGGAGGGATGAATGGCGTCACGCTACCACGAGGTCTATGACGGCTGGAAACGCGACCCGGAACAATTCTGGGCCGATGCGGCCGAGGCGATCGACTGGTATTCGCCGTGGGCCAGCGTCTTCGATGCCAAGGCGGGCGTTTACGGGCGCTGGTTCAACGGCGCCAGCTGCAACACCTGCTTCAACGCTCTCGATCGCCATGTCGCAGGCGGCCGCGCCGACCAGATCGCACTTATCTACGACAGCGCGATTACCGGCACGGTCAAGAAATTCACCTATGCCGAATTGAAGCGCGAAGTGGTAGCGCTGACTTCGGTGCTCAAGAACCGCGGCATTCGCAAAGGCGACCGCGTCATCATCTACATGCCGATGGTGGCCGAAGCGGCGGTCGCGATGCTTGCCTGTGCCCGCATCGGCGCGGTGCATTCGGTGGTGTTCGGCGGCTTTGCCTCGCACGAGCTCGCCACCCGCATCGACGACGCCAAGCCGAAGCTGGTCATCTCCGCGTCCTGCGGCCTGGAGCCTGGACGTGTCGTGGCCTACAAGCCGCTGCTCGACAAGGCGATCGAAATGTCCCGCCACAAGCCGGACGCCTGCCTGATCCTGCAGCGCGACCAGCTGCGCTGCGATCTGAGGGAGCATTACGATATCGATTTTGCCGACGCCGTTGCCCGCGAGCGCGCCGCGGGCGCCAACGTCGATTGCGTTCCGGTGCTCGCCACCGACCCGCTCTACATCATCTACACCTCCGGCACGACCGGCCAGCCTAAGGGCATCGTGCGCGACAATGGCGGCCACATGGTCGCGCTCAAATGGACGATGGAAAACGAATTCGGCGTCAGACCGGGCGAAGTGTTCTGGGCGGCCTCCGATGTCGGCTGGGTGGTCGGCCATTCCTACATCGTTTACGGACCGCTGCTGCATGGTGCGACAAGCGTGCTGTTCGAGGGCAAGCCGATCGGCACACCCGACGCCGGCACCTATTGGCGGGTGATCGCCGAACACGGCGTGGTCGCGCTGTTCACCGCGCCGACAGCCTTCCGCGCCATCAAGGGGCAGGACCCCAAGGGCGAATTCGTGCCGAACTACGATCTGTCGAAATTCCGCACTCTGTTCCTGGCCGGCGAACGCGCAGACCCGGAAACCATCAAATGGGCGGAGCAGAAACTCAACGTGCCGGTGGTCGATCATTGGTGGCAGACCGAGACCGGCTCGCCGATGACCATCAACCCGGCGGGCCTCGGCCTGCTGCCGGTGAAATACGGCTCGCCCGGCGTGCCGATGCCGGGCTACGACATTCGCGTGCTCGACGATGCCGGCCATGAAGTGCCGCGCGGCACACTTGGCAATGTGGTGGTGAAACTGCCGCTGCCGGCCGGCTGCCTGCCGACGCTGTGGAATGCCGACGAGCGTTTCCGGCAAGCCTATCTCGAGGAATTTCCCGGCTTCTACAAGACGGCCGATGCCGGCATGATCGACGAGGACGGCTACCTCTATGTCATGGCGCGCACAGACGACATCATCAATGTCGCCGGACACCGGCTGTCGACCGGAGCCATGGAGGAGGTGCTTTCAGCGCATCCCGATGTTGCCGAATGCGCCGTCATCGGCGTCGCTGACGCTATGAAGGGCCAGGTCCCGCTCGGCTTCGTCGTGCTCAATGCCGGTGTGTCGCGCGATACCGCTGCCATCGAAGGCGAAGTGGTGGGGCTGGTGCGCGAACGGATCGGCCCTGTCGCGGCCTTCAAGACCGTGGTGACGATCAAGCGCCTGCCCAAGACGCGCTCCGGCAAGATCCTGCGCGGCACCATGCAGAAGATCGCCGACAAGGAAGAATGGACGATGCCGGCGACCATCGACGATCCCGCCATTCTTGACGAGATCACCGCGGCGCTCAAAGCCCGCGGCATCGGGGTCTGACGGCCCCAGTGGCGTTGTTTCAGCGGTCCAGACCTCCCCGGCCGGCGCCGCGCGAGCGCCTGGAAATGGATATGGACGACACCGTCGTCTACGCGATCGGCGACGTGCATGGCTGCTACAAGGAATTGCTGTCGCTGGAGCAGAAGATCCAGCTCGACGCGCTGCAATTTCGCGGCCGCAAGATTATCGTCATGCTCGGCGACTATATCGATCGCGGGCCGCAATCGGCGCGCGTGCTCGACCACCTCTTGGCTCTGCCGCCAACAGGGTTCCTGCGCGTCTGCCTGGCGGGAAACCACGAAGTGGCGATGCTGAACTATCTCGACGGCTATCTGTCGCGGGACCGCTGGCTGGCGGTCGGCGGCCTCGAGACGCTGTTTTCCTATGGGGTCGATCCGGCGCGGCTTGCCAGCCTCTATGCCTCAAGCGACGCGGTCGACCGGCGCGTGAAGGAAGTCATTCCGGCCAGCCATATCGACTTCCTGCGCAGCCTGCCGGTGCTGCTCTGTTCGGATAAATTCGTTTTCGTCCATGCCGGCATCAGGCCGGGCATCGACCTGGTCGCACAGGATGAGCAGGATCTGCTCAACATCCGCGACGAGTTCTTCAACGCCGCCTATCTGCTCGACCGCTTTGTGGTGCATGGGCACACGCCGGTCGATATCCCCAGGATTGACGGGCGAAGGCTCGGCATCGACACCGGCGCCTTTCAAAGCGGCCGGCTGACAGCGCTCAGGATCGCCGGTAAATTCGGCAAGCTGATCTTTTCCTGACCTGCCGTGCTTCTTCGTTTGAGCGTGATCCTTTCCGAAAACCGGATCCGCTTTTCCGGATCACGCTCCTTTTCAGGATCGCGCTCCGTTCAGGCGGCGGTCTTGGCCCGCACGTCCGATTTCTCCAGATAGTAGGTCGAATAGCGGTCGAAGAACTTTTCCGAGCCGCCGAGCGAGCCGTATTTCGGCAGCTTCTTCAGATCGACCTTGTTGAGCACCGCGCCGACGACCTTGCTTGCGACGTAGGGTTCCTGCTCCAGCAGCGAGCGCACCATGGCGCGCGGCGTGCGGCCCCATTCGGCAACCAGCACGAAGCCGTCGACCAGCGGCGCAAACGCCTTGGCGTCGACCACGGGGCCGAGCGGCGGCAGGTCGACGATGATGTACTCGAACGTCTCCTTGGCGTTGTCGATGAAGCGCCGCATGCCGGCCGACGACAGCAGCTCGCTGGTGTGCGAGAACTGGCCGCGCAGCACGGCCGGGATGATCGCCAGCTTGGTCTGGCGGTCGACCTTGCCGACCGACTGCCATGTCTGGCCGTTGACCACGGCCTCCATCAGCCCCTGCTCGGCCTCCATGCCGAGGTTGCGGCTGAGACCAGGATTGCGCAGATCGGCGTCGATCAAAAGCGTCTTCGAGCCGTTGGCGGCCAGCAATCCGGCGAGATTGGCGGCGACCGTAGACTTGCCCTCGCCGGGCAGGACCGAGACCACGCCTATGACCCGGCTGCCTTGCCCTTCCATGACGACGTCGAAGGCGATCTTGGCGTTGCGCAGCGTTTCGGAGAACATCGATGCCGGCGCATCGACGCTGACCCGCATGCGCGCCCGTTTCTCGACCGCCGACAATGTGTTGGCGCCTTTGGCATCCGCCGCACCGTCGTCGGCGTCCTTGCCGAGCCTGCCGCCGATCATCGGCAAATAGCCGAGGAATTTGAGGCCGACGCGATCGCGAATGTCCTCGCCGGTCCTGAAGAAGCGCTCGTTGAACTCATTCAGGCCACCAAAGCCGGCGCCAAGCAGCACGCCAAGCACCAGCGACAGCGCCAGCACCCTGGATGTGCGCGGGCTTGAGGCGGAAAGCGGCGTTGAGGCATCCGAGATGATGCGGACCTTGCCGACCGGGAAGGATTGCTGCTGCGAGGCCTCCTCGTAGCGGCTAAGGAAGGTCTGGTAGAGCGTGGTCAGCGCCTGCGCCTGCTGGTCGAGTTCGCGCAGTTTGACCTGGCTCTGGTTGTCGATGGAGCTCTTGCCGGCCGCGTCGGCGATCTTCTGCCTCAGTGAGGTCTCGCGTGAAAGCGCGACTTCATATTCATTGCGATAGCTTTCGGTCAGTTGCTTCAACTCGCCGAAAATCTGGGTCGACAGGTCGGCCTTTTCCTTGGCCAGCGCCACCGCCTGCGGATGGTCGGCGCCGAAATTGGCCGTCACGTCCTGCAGCCGCTTGGCCACTGCGAGATAGCGGGTCTTGAGCGTTGCAATGACGGAGCTTGCCGGCTGATCGCTTGAGATGGCGGAATCGTTGAAGGCATTGTCCGAGCCGCTTTCGACGATGGTCTTGTATTGCTGATAGCGGGCGCTGGCGCGCGCCGTATCGGCCTGCGCGACGATCAGTTGCGCGGTGAGATCGGCAATCTGCTTGTCGCTGATCAGCTGGCCGTCGCTGTTGGCGGCCAGACCATGCTCGGCCCTGAATTTCTCGACCGCCATAGCGGCCGCCTGTGAGTTCTGACGAAGCTCGGTCAGCCGGCCCTGCAGCCAGACCGCAGCGCGCTCGGTGGCGTCGAAGCTGGCATTGAGCTGGTCGGCGAGATAGGCGTCGGCATAGGCCTTGGTGATGGCGGTGGCGAGCGCCGGATTGGTCGACTGGTAACCGATGGCGAGCACATAGGAGCGGCCGTTGCGCTGCGCCAGCACCTCGCTCTGCAGCTTCAGCACGGCATAGTCGTGGCGCGCCGTCTGCATCATGGCCTGGCGTGTCGCCTCATCGACGTTTTCCATGCCGGGAATCTGCTCGGCGGAACTTGAGCGGAAATAGCCGATCACGCCGCGCACGAAGCCGATGCCCTTGACCAGCGCCGATTGCGGCGGGTTCATGAACTCTGCGTTCTGGTCGAGTTTCAGCTTGTCGACCACCACCGAGGCCAGCCGCGCCGAGGTGATGATTTCGATCTGGCTGAGCAGGGCGGCGTCGGTCTGCATGGTGACGGATGCAGCCGAGATGTCGTCGATGACCTTGTTCAGGCCTTCGTCGATCAGCACGCTGGCGACCGACATGTATTGCTTGGGCGTGGTCTGCAGATAGAGCAACCCCAGGAACAGGCCGATGATGGCGCAGACCGCCACCACCTTGACCTGACGCGCCGCCATGCCAAGCAGGCGCTCGACGTCGATGAAGTCTTCACCCTTTTCCTGATCGGGGTTGGGCAATGGCATCCTCTTGTCGAGAGGAAAGCTGGCATAATTCATCTTCGATCCAATTCTAGGTTACAGGCGCCGGAGCGAGACGGGTCAGGTCCCACCTCGTCCGAAGCTGCGGAGATCGGGGGCAAGATATGCAACGCAAGCTTCATGCCATCCGGCGCCGGGCCTGAGCGGCCAGGCGTGCAGGCATGAGCCGCGCCATCGTCCAAACGCATATGCCCTCGAAAGATGGGCATTATGCGGCCACTTCCTGACGCTCATGCGACCGCACGAACGCCTGCAGCATTTCCAGCACAGGTCCCTTCATGTCGTCGCGCGCCAGCGCGAAGGCGATGGTCGCCTCTATGAAGCCTTCCTTGGAGCCGCAGTCGAACATTCGGCCATTGAAAGGCTGGGCAAAGAAAGACTGGCTTTTCGCCAGCCGCACCATGGCATCGGTAAGCTGGATTTCGTTGCCGGCGCCGCGCTGCTGGTTGCCCAGCAGCGAGAAGATCTCGGGCTGCAGGATGTAGCGGCCGTTGATGTAATAGTTCGACGGCGCATTGGCCGGCGCCGGCTTTTCGACCATGGCAGTCACCTCGAAGCCGCTCCCTGTCTCGGCGCCGCGCCCGACGATGCCGTATTTGCTGGTCTCGCTGGGATCACAGCGCTCGACGGCGATCACATTGCCGCCGGTCTGCTGATAGAGATCGACTGTTTCAGCCAGGCAACCTCGGCGACCGAACGACACCATATCGGGGAGCAGCAGGGCGAAGGGCTCGTCGCCGATGACTTCGCGTGCGCACCACACCGCATGGCCGAGACCATGTGGCGACTGCTGGCGGATGAAGCTGGTGGCGCCGGCCACGGGCAGCATGCTTTCGAGCGCCTCCAGCTGGGTCTTCTTGCCGGTTTGTTCGAGCGTTCCAATCAGTTCGGGGTGCAGGTCGAAGTAGTCCTCGATGACAGCCTTGTTGCGGCCGGTGACGAACACGATGTGCTCGATGCCGGCTTCGAAGGCCTCGTCCACCGCATATTGGACGACCGGCCGGTCGACCACGGGCAGCATCTCCTTCGGAATCGACTTGGTTGCCGGCAGGAACCGTGTTCCAAGCCCCGCCACAGGGATGACTGCCTTCCTGATTTTCTTCATCGCAAATTCCTTCTGAGCAGATCGATTTCAGCCTGTTGCAGGCCACGAACAAACGTCTTCATGTACTCGCCCTCCTTACCTCTCCGCGCCGACGGCAAACTGCGCCGCCACCCTTTTGAGGCGGACGGCGATCGGCATCGACATGTGCCTGACAGCCGCCGGATCACTTAGCGCGGTGCGTATCGCTTTCAACGGCGAACGCGCCTTGATGTGCTGGACCAGCGACAGGAACGATGCCGCCTTGCGCAGGCTGCGGGCGCGTTTGGCGAAGGCGGCCGCAGCAGCAGCGTCCATGGAATTGGTCTCGGCGAAGACCGCGTCGGCCTTGCGCATCGCCTCGATATGGTGAAGCTCGAGCACGCGCGAGATCGAGCCCGTGCGGATGTGGTAGATATAGCCGGTCGTCGGCTCGACGACGCATTTTCCGCTCTTGGCCAGCGCGTTGGCGAGCAGGATGTAATCCTCGCCTATGCTCAGACTTTCATCATAGCGAAGCCCGTTTTCGATCAGGAAACGGCGCTGGAAGATCGGCTTGAGATAGCCAAGGTTGAACGTGGATTCGAAAACGATGTTGCCAGCGATGTAGTCGGCGAGCGTGATTTCACGCAGGCCCTCCAGATATTTGGCGGGAAACATCGTCGCTTCGGCAATGCCGTCCTCGCGCACCACCTGGAGGTTGTCGACGGCGATTACAGCGCCCGCACTTTCGGCTCGCGCGATCATGGCGGCGAGCCGCCCGGGCAGGACGGCATCGTCGGAATCGAGCACCGCGACCCAGCGGCCTGTGGCGAGGTCGAGGCCGGCATTCCTGGCGCCGCCAGGGCCACGATTTGCCGGCAGCGCAACCACTTTGACGACATCTTTTGGATAGGCTCTTGCGACGTCGAGCGTGTTGTCGCGCGACTGGTCATCGGCGACGATGATTTCGACGCTGATATCGCGCTGGGCCATGGCGCTTGCGATCGCCCGGTCGAGCGTGGCCGCGGCATTGTGGGCTGCGATGACAAAGGAGACGTCAGGCTGCACGCTTGCCTCCTTGCTGCGGGGAAGACAGTCCGTATTGGCGAATTTCGCTGATACCGACCAGGCCGCTGACGACGCCGACATGCATGATGCCGCGCAGCACGCTGCGGTTGCGGCGGACCGGGCTAATCGCAGTCAACGCCGCCATGCCGAAGCAATAGGCGGCCTTGGCCGAGGCGAGGCCGACCTCCTTCGCCCGACGGACTGCGCCCGCATTGTGGCCAACAAGGTGGCCATGCGTCTGACCGAAGCGGAAGCGGCGGCGGCGCAGCCAGTCGAAAGCGGCTCGCGAACGCGGCACGACTTCCTCGACCAACGCCTCCGGCGCAAAGGCGATGCGACCGCCTGCCTTGACCATGCGGTCGAAGAATTCGGTGTCTTCGCCGCCGCTCTGGCCGCGCGCCAGGCTGAAACGACGGTCGCGCAAGCTGTCGGCGCTCATCCTCAAAAGGACGTTGCAGGTGTAGCCGGTGCGGATTTCGCCCTGCACCCAGACCGGCAAGGTCGAATGGAAATCGCCCTTGCGCATCCAGTCCGGCGCATCCGGGCGGTAGAGCGCCCGCACCGGACCGAGCACGGCCTCGGCGCCGCTTGTCTCCGCGATAGCAATCAGTTCGGCCAGCCATTGCCGGGAAGCGGTTTCATCGTCGTCGATGAAGGCGAGAAAATCGGCCGTGCTGGCATCAAGACAGGCGTTGCGGGCGACCGAGATGTTGCGCGCCGGGGCGTGCCGGTAGCGGACCACGAGCTTCAATTCGCTCGCCAGCGCGGTCACCAGCGGCTCGGCGGTCGGCTCGTCGTCATTGTCGGCGACGATGACGCCGATGCCGAAACCGGCAGGCATATCCATGGCAGCGAGCGACCGCAGCGTGTCGGCCAGTTCCGGCCGCCGGAACGTGCAGACGCAGATGTCGATTCGGCGGCTGTCGGCGACCATCATGCCACCCCGCGCTGCGATCGCGAGCCGAGCAGTTGCAGCCAAAACCCGAGCGACCAGCCGAAATGCATGACCATCGCCGAAATGCCCGCCAGCACATTGTTGGGATTGCGCTGGCTGATGGCGGTCACAGCGCCGTAGCCCAGACAGACCGAAGCCCAGACCAGCAGCGGCACCGCCGCCAGCCAGTGGATAAAGGAAAATACCGCGAGAAGGACGACCGGCGCCACCAGCAGCGGGATCATCTGCCGAACTTTCGGGATCATGCGGTGCTTGAGCACATTCTTGGCGCGGCCGCGGCCATAGCCGAGATATTGGAAATACAGGCCCTTCAGCGACGAACGCGGATAGTAGACCATCTGCGTCTTGCCGCTCATCCAGATGCGGTAGCCTGCCCGGCGCAGGCGGTAGTCGAGTTCGGCATCCTCATTGTGGCTGAAGGTCTCGTCATAGCCGCCGACCGCGGTGAAGGCCGAGATCCGGATCAGCGCGTGATGGCCATGGTCCACCCATTCGCCGGCGGAAAGGTGCCGGTGCTTGGAGCCGCCGGTGCCGAGCTTGGAATTCTGCGCCGCCGCGACCGCTTTCTGCACCGCGCCGCTGCCGCTGGTCAGCATCGAGACGACGACCGAATCGGCTGAAGTGGCGAGCGCCTCCTCGACCAGCCGGTCGCAATAATCGGCGGGATAGCCGCCATGGGCATCAATGCGGATCAGGTATTCGGCGCCGTCACCGAGGCTGGCGACGGCGAGATTGATCGCCGCGCTCTGGATACGTTTTGGGTTGTGCAGGAGGACGACCTGAGGGTCCTTGGCCGCAACCGCTTCGACAATGGCCAAAGTACCATCGGTGCTGCCGCCATCGGCAACGACGATGCGGGCGCCGAGCCTTAGCGCTGCCGGCCTGAGCTGCTCGAGCAACGCGCCGATATGGGCTGCCTCATTCAGGCACGGAATGACGATCAGGCTTGGCGGCAGCGCTTCGGTTTGCGTCATCGGCGCCTTCCCATGCTCTGTATTTTTCCCATCATCAGCCATCGCTAAGCCAGCGCTTCGGTGACGAAGGGACCGGGGACCGCCGCCAGACCGCGCAGCCTGTCGACAAAGGCGCGGCAGTCGCTGCCGTCGTAGCTCCAGGTTCGTGGGTTGCGGGCCAGCACGCGCGCCTTGGCCTTGCCGAAGTGCTCCTGGTCCATGCGGCCGAGCGCGGTTTCCAGGATTTCGGGCGTGGCATCGGAAAGCAGGATGCCAATGTCCTGCTGGTTGAGAAAGCGCCCCGTCTCGGTATTGCCCATCGAGATCGGTACGGCGCCGAAGCGGCAGCCCTCATAGAGGCGGTTGGGCAGCAACCATTCCGAATTCTGCCCTTCCTCGAAGAAATCGATCGCCCAGGAAAAATGCACTTCGCCGTAGATCGCGGCCATGTCTTCCGGGTTGCGGTAGGGGCCACGAAAGGAGAGATAGGGTTCGGCCTCGACAAAAGCGTGGAAATCCGGGAATTCCGAGAGTGCCGGACGGCCCCGGAGGACGACCTCGAAGCGCCCGCCCTGACGGCGCGTGAAGTCGGCCAGCAGCTCCAGCGAGCGGCGGCAGCGCAGCGCGCCGAACCAGCCGATGCGCCACGGGGGTGCTGCAGGGTTTTCGGCCTTTGACCTGTCATCCAAGGCGATCGGCGCGGTTTCGAAGTATTTGTTTTCGACCAGTTCCACCGGTGCGGCGACCTGCCCGAACGGCTTGAAATAATTGGCGATGAAGGCCGGTGAGCTCGTCACCAGAAGCTTCACGTCGCGGGCGAGATAACGCTCCGCTGTGCGCAGTGCTTTGCCCAGCATGTCATTGCGCAGCACCAGGCGATGGATGTCGAGGCATTCGTAGACGATCGGCACGCCGCCGCGAAAGGCGGCCTTGGCGCGCCTGGCCAGCGCCAGCATTTCCAGATTGCGCGCGATGATGAGGTCGGGCTTCGGCATCGCCGCAAGCTTCGAGCCTATCGACAGCGCCGCCTTGGCGACCGCCGCCAGACGCTGGCCGAATCGGCCGTCACGCGTCGCGCCGAGGTCGACCGGCTGCAGCCCCTCGACGTCGGGAACAGCATTTGTGGTCCGACGGAAGCCGGCCAACGTGACCCGCGCGCCGCCTGCCTTGAGCATTATGATCCGCCGGCGCACCGCCGGGTCGGAAACATCGTGCACAAGGTACAAGACATGCAGCATGAAAACTCGACCGCTGTTGGCCCACCCAGGGGAATGCTAACCCAGCTTTTGCTGCATCGCAACATTTTTGGTGCGCCGTAGCATAAGTGCACGTTTTTTGTTGCACTGCAAAATTGATGCGTTACCCTCCGTCGGGCTTGAGCGCCGCTCTGGCTGGTCACCCAGCCCGATGCAGCGATGGATTGTGACGCGAGCCGCATCGGGATCGTCCTGGCGTGGGTATTTTCGGTCACCATGCCCGTCCTAGGCACCGCAGGCCACGCCGCGGAATCTGCTGACGAAATGAGGTATCCCATGAAGATCGTCGTTGAAAACACAGTCTGCCTGAATACCGGGGATGCGGCGATTCTGCTGGCGATCCGCCACATTCTCAAGACGATCGTGCAAGGCGACGTGCGGTTTGCCGTCTTCGACAGCCAGCCCGAGGTTGCGGAACGACTCTATCCGAAGACGGATTATCCCGACCTCGAATTTCATAAGCTGCTGTCGGAATCCCTGTTCCGATACAAGAATGGCAGCGGGCTGAGGGACCGGTTCAAGCCGATCTACAATCGGCTCGTTCTCCAGGCCCTGCGCTGGTTTGGCAGCAGCGCGCTAGGCAATTTTTTCAGCCATCGCGACCGGCGCGGTCTCGATATCTACGCCGACGCGGACATGGTGGTCACCACAGGGGGAACCTATCTCGTCGAGAACTACAATCTCGAACGACGCCTCAATCAGTTCAGGCTCGATGCCGTATTTGGCAAAGATCCGGTCTTCTTCACGCAATCCCTCGGTCCGTTCGACAAAAGTTACAACCGCCAGGAGCTCGGCCCGATCTTTGACCGCAGCCCGCTCATCCTGCTGCGCGACGAACGGTCGCGGACCCATATCCGGGACTTGGTGAAGGATCTCGGCAAGTGCCACGTGGTGGCCGATGCCGTATTCGCCTTGGCCGATACCGACAGGATCGGCAAGCGTCTCGCTTCCAGCCAGCCGCCGGCGTCGACGGGCCGCGTCGCTATTTCGGTCCGCCACTGGAACTACGTCAGCGACGGTGAGGGCGGCATGCGCCGCTATCTGGATTCGGTCCGCGAGATCGCCACAATTCTTGTCAGGGACCTTGGCAAGGAGGTGACCTTCGTCTCCACGTGTCAGGGTGTGCCGGAATATGCCCATGACGATTCCAAGACCGCGCAGGCCATCGTTGCCGAGCTCGATCCTGAGATCGCCAGCCACGTGACGGTGGACGCTTCGTTCCACACGCCGGACCAGTTGATGGCGCTGGTGAAGGGCTTCGACTTCGTCGTCGCGACTCGCATGCATATGATGATCATGTCGCTTTGCGTCGGCACGCCGGTGCTGCCGATCGCCTACGAGTTCAAAACCAAGGAAGTGGCCAAGCGAATCGGTGTCGACGATGTGCTGCTCGACATCGACACCGTGACGCCCGAAGAGGCGCGCGAAAAGCTCGGCCGGTTTGCGGGAGATCTCGACCGCTATCGCAAGACAAGCCTTCAGGCCGTGCTCGAAGAACATGCTTCGGCAATGTCGGCCACAAACCTGCTGGCGCCGCTGTTCGCCGGCCGCTCAGCGGATATTGCGCGCGGCGTTGGACAGGGTGGTGAACAAAGCGCGTCGCGACTGCGGGACGGCAAGCATGAAAACGAGACCGATGCCGTAGTTGAGGGCAAGCGCCAAAAAGACCGCGAGCAGGTCTGACTGGCCCGTTAGAGACGCCGGCAACCACAGGTACAGGAACCAGGCAAGCAGGGACGAGGCGATGAAAAGCCCCTGCATGAGCAGGAAGTCGGCGGCGGTCACCGGACCCACGCGATGGACCAGTAGCGCCAGCACGGGAACGCGCAGCACGTAACCGCTGATGGCATAGGCCGCGGCAACGCCGACGGCGCCCCAGTGCAGGCCGACGACGAAGGCAGCGACGGTCGTCAGCGACGAATAGATGCCCCAATGGAACATGGTCTTCGTCTTGCCCTGACAGATGAATATCCATCCCGTCGTGCTTGAAACGGACTGGACCAGGCTGGCGATGCCCAGCCAGGCAAAGATCGGTGCGACCGGTGCCCAGCCCGCGCCGAAGAGAAGTCCGACGATCTGATTGGAGGTCAGCGTCAGCGCCGCGATGCCCGGCATGGTAACGGCCGCCAGCATCCAGTTGGTGCGCACATAGATATCGCGAAAGCGGGCCTTGTCATCGTGAATGCGGCTGAGCAGCGGCACCATGACCCGTGTCAGCGGCTGGTTGATGTTCTGCAGCGGGAACAACAGGAGCTTGTAGGCGCGGTCGTAATAGCCGAGTTCGATCGCACCGGAATATTTTCCGATGAGAATGTTGTCGAGATTGCGCGAGAAGAAGTTGGCGAGGTTGAAGCCGGTCAGGTTGGCGCCGAACGACAATATATCGGCATCGACCTTCAGGTCCGGCCGCAAAGGCGTCCAACGCGCCACCAGCCAGGCGGCAGCCAGGGCGATAGCTGCCGAAACCGCCGGGCCGATGACCAGCGACCAGTAGCCCAACCCCGCATAGGCCGCGATCGCGGCGGCCAGAAGTCCGGCGGCGGCGCTTATCACGTCGTTCAGTGCGAGCTGGCCGAACTGCAGGTGCCGGTTCATCAACGCCAGCGGCACTGCGGCCAGACTGCCGAGAAGCAGCGGCAGGGCAGAGCCAAGGGTGATGCCGGACATACGTTGATCGCCATAGAACGCGGCGATGGCAGGCGCCAGGCCGGCCACTACCACGGCACTACCCAGCCCGACGAGCGCGCTGATCCAGAACACCTGGTTGAGCTGCTGGTTGCTGATGTCCTTGCGCTGAACCACAGCCTGCTGCAGGCCCAGATTCTGAAGCAGCCCGACGAAGGCCACGATCGGCCCGACGGAAGCCACCAGACCGAAATCCTCGGGGACCAGCAGACGGGCCAGCACGATGACGGAGAGAAACTGGATCGCCATCTTGAAGCCCTGGGCGCCGATGGTTACCAGCCCGCCGCGCAGGGCGACACGACCGAACTGGGGGGGCGGATTGGCGTTCATGCAAGCGACCTCGTTTCGCCAAGCCGCATGGCGATTTCCACGAAATGTTGGTTCAGCAGATCGGAGTTGAACTCGGCCTCGATCTTCTTGCGCGCCGCGAGAGCGATCCCTTGACACGGCTTCGGATTCTCGGCGATCCAGGCAAGCTTGCCGGTCAGCGCCGCAACGTCCCGCTCAGCCACGAGAAAACCCGTCTTGTGATCATCGATCAGTTCAGGGATCCCGGAATGATACGTGCTGACCACCGTCAGGCCGGCGGCCATCGCTTCCATCAGGGAAACCGGAATGCCTTCCAGATCGCCATCGCGGGCGCCGACGCTGGGCAGCAGGAACACATGCGCGGCGCGCAGAAGCTGTTTGACTTCGCTGTGCGGCCGGGGCCCAAGAAAATTCACCCTGTCGGCAATGCCGAGCTCTGCGGCGATCCCCTTCAGCTCCTCGAGAAGTTCTCCGCCGCCGATCACCGAGTAGATCCAGTCTCGCCGCGGCAGGCCAGCAAGCGCGCGAAGCGCATATTCGATGCCCTTCTTTTCAGTCAGGCGGCAGACCGAGATGAAAGAGAGCGTAGCCTGCTCCCATGAACGCCACCGATAGTCGATGTCACTCGGCCGCACCCCCATATGGTGAACCACAACCTGCTCCGGCGATGCACCGACCTCAATCAAGGCATCGCGGAAAAACGCATTCACCGGCAGTTGAAGAACGCCCTTTTCGAACACAATCTTGTAGCGCGCGAGCGTATTGTCATGCAGCGGTTCGCCGACATCACGGCCGTGAAATATCGTCACCAGGGGAGCGGAAATCCTCCCGCGCTTGATCGCGCGGGCCACGCGCATGCCGTTGTTGCCGAAATGGGCAACGATGACGTCGGCGCCCTGCAGTTTTCGCGCATGAGCAATGTCGATGGCGGTCGAGAGCTTGTCCCAGAACCTGCCGGACCACTTCCTGAGCAGCGGGCGATAGCGACCCAGGCCACCCCACCAGCATACGACCTTTCCTGGCAACGCCTGCCAGCGCGGATCATCGATGTTGCTGTCCCTGCCGAAGGACGTCTCGTTGCAGACGACGCCGACTTCCATGCCGCGCTCAAGGCATCCGGCTATCTGGTCGAGAACAAAGGTTTCGGACAATGAGGGAAACTTGTCGACTACAAAGCAGATCTTCATCGGCAGGATGCGCTCGTCCGGGGAGCCGGTGTCCCTTTGACAAAAGCCGGGCCGAAGACAGGGTGGCGGAAGCACAAGACATGCAGCATGGAACTCTACCGCTGTTGGCCCACCCGCAGGAACGTTAGTACAGGTCTTGCTGCACTGCAACATTTTTGGTGCAGTGTAGCAAGATTTCCCTCAGCTTGGCGTGCCTGCCGATCAAACGCAGAGGAGCAGTGTCAGCCGGCAGATGAAGGATCCGCCAAGCCCTCGGAAACGCCGACATGACCGGTGGGTGCATGCGCAGGGCTCGATGTGGCCAGTTGGGTAACGATCTGCGCAAAACGTTCATTCAGAACATCTGCGTTGAAGTCCTCCTCGACTTTGCGGCGTGCGGCAAGCGCGATACGCTCGCATTCGGTCGGGTGCTCCGCGGCCCAGGCAAGCTTGCCGGCAAGCGCTGAAATATCTCGCTCGGGCGCAAGCAACCCCGTCTCCCCATCCTTGATGAGCTCCGGGATTCCCGAATGATACGTGCTGACCGCAATCAATCCGGCGGCCATGGCCTCCATGAGCGCGACCGGAATGCCTTCCATATCCCCGTCGCTGGCAGTGATACTTGGCAGCAAAAAGAGATGCGCCATGCGAAGCCGTCTTTTCACCTCTGCGTGAGGGAGGCTGCCGAGGAATGTTACGCGACCAGCCAAGCCCAGCTCTACGGCCAGCTTCTCCAGATTCATCCGCAGAGGACCGTCGCCAACAATGTCGTAACGCCAGTCTAGCTGCGGCTGGGAGGCCTTGAGGGAGGCCAGGGCTCGCAAGGCGAACTCGACGCCTTTCTTTTGACCAGGCGGCAAACCGTCGTCACGACCAGTTGGGTGCCTTCCCACGATTCCCAGCGATAGCCGATTTCGCGGGTGTCAATTCCCATATGGTGGACCGTCGTGCTCGCCTGGGACAGGCCGGCTTCCAGCAGCATCGTGCGGAAGTAATCGTTGACGGGCAGGTTCAGGGTCCCATGCTTGGTCAGCCCGGCATATTGTGTCGCGAGCACTGCCTGCCGCGCCGGGATCGCCACGTCCGCGCCGTGAAAGATGGTTATGATCGGTGGTTTGAGCACCTTCCATTTCTTCAGTGCGGCTGCTCTCTCGCCGTTCTGTCCGAAGTGGGCGACAATCACGTCGCAGCGGTTCAGGCGGCGTGCAAAGGCGATGTCGAGAACGGTCGAGGCCTTGTATCGCAGACGCGGCGGCAGACGCTGTACAAATTTGCTGATTACAGCGGCCCATCGCCACCAATGTCGGGTTCTGGCGAGCAGCGTCGCCATCGGCTCGCTTTGCCGGTCAATTCGGTGGTCACCTTGCATCTTTTCGCAGACCACTTCGACCTGAAAGCCCCGCGCCAGCAGCCCAGCCATCTGGTCCACGACGAAGGTTTCCGAAAGCAGAGGGAATTCGCCGACGACAAAGCCCACGCGCATGACCCGCCCATAAGGTTGGGGCTTGCTCGGACCAAGCGGTCGCACAAGCCCTAATGTAGACAGGCAGAATACACGTTGATTGCTGCAGTGCCACAAAATATTGCACTGCAGCAATTAAAAGTGATCCGGACGGGCGCACGACGCCTGGACCTGGCTAACGGGACTTTGCGCGACCACGGTCGTGCAGCGTCTCAGCTGAAATGCAACACGACGCGTTTAGGCTGCGCGCTCCAAACCGACACGTCTTGCGCGGTCGAGAACGCCCATGAACGTTGCGAACTGGCTGTCGGGGTTCATTTGCCGCCGCTCCGAAAACTGACGTGCTGTCGCTGACAGCCGCTTGTACTCGGCCTCATCGCTCCACAGCCGCCTGATCGTTGCGACCCAGTCGGCGAGCGGGGCGTCGTAGTCCAGTACCACGCCGCCGGCGCCGATCGCTTCCGGCAGACCGCCGCGGCGCGAGCCGACCACGGGAATGCCACTACAATGCGCTTCCGAGGCCACCCGGCCCCAGGCTTCTTCCCATTTGCTGGGCGCAAGCAGGATTTTCGTGCGGCCGTAGACCGTCTTCATGTCGCTGGTGCGGCTTTCCAGCTTGACGTTCTGGAGGGGAGATATTGTTGCTTCGATCCGGGCTCGATGATCGTCGTCGAGCTTCCAGCTTTCGACGAACAGGAACGGGATCTCGGGACAGGCGGCGGCAATGCGCACCGCAAGATCGAAGCCTTTTTCCTCATATGGATTGATGAGCGTGACAAATTCACCGGTCGTCGGTGTGCTGTAGAACGCGGGATTGATGGTCGGCGGAATAACCGTCGAATCGATATCGAATTTTGCCTTATAGGCGCGCGCGGTGAACTCGGAGTTGGCGATATAGACCGCCGAATGGAGCTCACGCAGATCGCCGGCCAATTCGTCGAATTCGACATTCCTCAGATAGACGGTCAGCGGCACGCCAAGCCTCTGCAGCTCTCTGCCGATCGGCACCGAATTGTGGCACTGCACGACCGCGACATCCGGCCTCAACTTTTTGACGGCGAAGCCGGCCGCTTCCCAGGGAAACCACGCCCGTACAACCGGATAGCCCGGGAAATTGTCGATGACCGCGCGCTGACGAAGGAGCTTCATCTTGGCGCGCGCCCTGAAGCCGAACATGCCGTCGCCGAACAGCGCTGCCAGAACGGATGCCTCGTGACCGTTTTCGCGCAATTGCTCGACCAGGTGGTGGGTGCTCGACTGGACGCCCCCGCTGAATTGCGGCGTGTAGCCGGTGCCGCCTGCAAACAGAACTTTCATGAACCTGGCTCCGCGTTGTGCCGCCCTGCCTTCACGCCGCCATCCTGCCGATCGAGAAATACTCGATGCCGTGACGGGCGATGACCTTGGGATCATAGAGGTTGCGACCATCGAAGATGACCGGCGTGGTCAGAGCATCCTTCACCGCGTCGAAGGACGGGGCGCGGAAACTCTTCCACTCGGTGGCGATCAGCAACGCGTCGGCGCCGCGCAACGCCGCCTCCTTGGTGCCGCACAACAAAAGGTCGTCGCGCAGGCCGTAGATGGCCTGGCATTCCTGCATAGCCTCGGGATCGTAGGCCTGCACATTGGCGCCGGCCTGCCACAGCGCCTCCATCAGGACGCGCGCCGGCGCCTCGCGCATGTCGTCGGTGTTGGGCTTGAAGGCGAGGCCCCAGAGCGCGAAGGTCTTGCCCTTGAGACTGCCCTTGAAATAACGGTGCACCTTGTCGAACAGCACCGACTTCTGGGCATTGTTGCGCTCCTCCACGGCGCGCAGCAGCTTGGCGTCGAATTTGACACCTTCGGCGGTCTTGATCAGCGCGCGGACATCCTTGGGGAAGCACGAACCGCCATAGCCGAGGCCGGGATAGATGAAGTGATAGCCGATGCGTGGATCCGAGCCGATGCCCTTGCGCACCTCCTCGATGTCGGCGCCGAGTTGCTCGGCCAGATTGGCCATCTCGTTCATGAAGGAGATCTTGGTCGCCAACATGCAGTTGGCGGCGTATTTCGTGAATTCGGCGCTGCGCACGTCCATCACGATCATCTTCTCGTGGTTGCGGTTGAACGGCGCGTAGAGCTCGCGCATCACCGCCTCGGTGTCCTCGCTGTTGGTGCCGACAATGATGCGGTCAGGCTTCATGCAGTCGGCGACGGCGGAACCTTCCTTGAGGAACTCAGGATTGGAAGCGACGTCGAAAGCCAGGTCCTGGCGCCCGCGCGCCTTCAGCGTCTCGGCGAT
The DNA here is from genome assembly GCF_030323125.1 of Mesorhizobium sp. C089B. Classification (NCBI taxonomy): domain Bacteria; kingdom Pseudomonadati; phylum Pseudomonadota; class Alphaproteobacteria; order Hyphomicrobiales; family Phyllobacteriaceae; genus Mesorhizobium; species Mesorhizobium sp. C089B. Next base: position 5,121,692 of record NZ_CP100469.1, on the reverse strand, counting down.
TTTGGCCTTCACCTTTTCGCAGGTGCCGACCGGCACGGTCGACTTGCCGACGACGATCTTGGGACTGTCCATCTCGCGGCCGATGGTCTCGGCCACCGCCAGCACATATTTGAGGTCGGCCGAACCGTCCTCGCCGGGTGGCGTGCCGACCGCAATCATCTGGATCTCGCCATGCTTGACGCCGGCGGCGGCATCGGTGGTGAACTTGATGCGGCCGGCGGCGTGGTTCTCCTTGACCAGGGCCTCCAGTCCCGGTTCGAAAATCGGCACCAGGCCCTGGTTGAGCCGCTCGACCTTCTTTTCATCGACATCGACGCACACCACCTGGTGCCCGACCTCCGCCAGCACCGCGGCCTGCACGAGACCGACATAGCCAATTCCAAAGACCGTCAAATTCATTCGGGTTAATTCCTGTTCACGCCCTTTGGCCTTATATGGCCGGGCCGGTTCAGATCTACTTTATGCTGCTTACACTGCATGCCAGCGATTCCGGAAACTGGCACGGCTGGCCGAGCGCGGTGAAGGCCACGCGCTGCACCTGCATCGTCACCTGGCGGCCGGGGTCCGAAAAGGCGCCCATCCAGTTTTTCAGCGTGTCGCTGCCCCAGAGGCTGAAGAATATCTTCTGCGAGTGGGTCGGCAATTGCTCGGGATTGGTCACTTCCTGGACCAGCTTGCCGTTGACGTACCAGCGCAGCCGGTCCTTTTCCCAGATAAAGGCATAGTCGTTGAAGCCCTTGTCGGCGCCGCCTTCGACCTCGGCCAGCTTCTCGTTCTTGGGCTTGCCGGCGATGTAGCTGTTGACCTGCACCTTGGATGTATCCTTGGTCAGCACCTCGAAGTCGATCTCATACCAGGGCTGTTTGTCGGCAGGGCCGATATAGGTGAAGAAAGCGGCGTTGAGACCGGATCCGGTGTCGGTCTTCATCCGTGCTTCATAGGTCCCATAGCCGAAGCGCTGCTTGGTCTGGATCTCGGCGCAGGCGAACTCGCGGTCCTTCAGTTTGCGCTTTTCGAAGCCGAGCGTCAGCATGTTGTCGGAAAGTTTTACCAGGCTTTTCGACCAGGTGCAGTTCTGGTGATTGCCGTTCGACCAGCCGTCGGAGACATACCAGCGCGAACGATCGAAACTCTTGAAATCGTCGACGAAGGACGGTGCGCTTTGCATCTCCGGGGAGGCGTCCTGGGCGCGGGAGGGGTGCGCGGCGCCGAGCAGAGCTGCGGCTGCCGCCAACAGAAGCGCACCAACCGATAGAAGACGCGGTGGGAATACAAGACGCATTGGCCGATTTGGCCGCGTCGAAATCATGGCATCGATTGCCGCCATGGGCGTCGTCTTCGGATCTGCGTTCATATCAATTCACCTTTGTGCTGTTCCGCCCCAACCCAAAGTCACCGATTGGCCCACATTGCTAACGGGCCGATCCCGATCCTCCGTCCCCGAACTTTCTCTTCTGTGTCTCGTGTGACCGTGTTCAGCCGAAGCGACCTGCGGATTCGACATATTCGCCGTGCGAATCAAAACCATGGCCATTCTCGCCGACGATCGCGTCGAGCGAATGACGCAGCTCCTTCATCCGGCTCGTCTGGCGCACCAGCTCGGCGATGCGCTGTTCGCAGTTCAGGATGGACTTCGTCAACTCGCCGACTTCCGACAGCTTGCTTGCCGACGCCGAGCCGTTCTCCATCGACTCGACCAGGAAGGCCGCGTTGGTGGACTTCGACCGGTAGCGGGCCTCCAGCCCGGTCTTTTCGGCCGCAATCTCGGCCGTGATCTGATCCAACAGCTTTGCCAGACGGTCGAAACGCGCCAGATCGGTCTGCTTGTCCCGCGCTGGGTCCCTGGACCTGAAGCTGAAAATTGAAGCCATTCCGTTGGCCTTCCAAAATTGCTGCACCGCAACATACAGTGCCATCGTCGGGGCGTGTAGGCAACCTCCGAGTTTCAGAAAGGCAATTTTTTCAGCCTTGCGGCCGCCGTCCCGGACTTGGCGGAGCCTACTTTTGCGCCGCCGTGTTGGTAGCGGCCATGAGGAAGCGCAAGGGCGGCACCGGCTGCTGCCGCGGGGACAGACCGGCGTGGCGAAACAACGCATCGAGCTTGTCGGCGGCCACGCCGACAACGATAGGAATGAGGTTCGACTGGCTGGCCAGCGCATAGGCGGCGGCAGACGCCATGCCGCGCTCGGCCTTCACATCGAGGAAATTGCGCAGCCGGTATTTGTCACGCACATGCCGCTCGTGCTTGCGCAGCAGGGCCTTGGAGCCTTCCGGCAGGCTGTCGATCTCGAGCAGTGCCAGATCCGCATCGGCGAGGCGCTTCAGATCCTGTGTCTTGTGGCGCCCGCTCAACGAATCGGCGCGCACGATCGCGCCATAGCCGCAGGAACGGATGACCTTGAAGCGTGCGCCAAGGGCAAAGGCGCGGGCGTACAGTTCATAGTCTTCGCCGAGACGCAGGTTCTCGTCGTAACGCAGCCCATGCCTGTCGAGGAAAGCTCTTGATATCACCGGCTTGAGAAAGCCGAGTTCGCCGCGCTGGACACGCCGTCTGGAGATGTTGCCCTCGATGAACCGCTCGAAGTCGAGGAATTCCGGGTCCGCCGAAAAGGACGGGGCGACGATCTTAGAGACGTCGGTCGCCGTATCGTCACGGATCAGCATGATGTTGTCGGCGGCGAAATCCCAGTCGGTGCTGGCAAACAGCTGGCGAAACCGTCCCTGAAGGAAGAAATCGTCGGCGTCGAGAATGCTGATGAAAGGCGATTTCGACCCGGCAATGGCGGCATTGCGGGCGAAGGACGGGCCGCGATTGACGTCGAGCCGGATGACCGAAAGCCGACCGCTGCCATCGTCGGCAGCGCTGGCCACTTTTGCGGTGTCGTCGGTGGAGGCGTCGTCGACGACAACGACTTCCGCCACCTCCGGCTCGCGCAGCGCCGAGGCGATGGCTGCGGGAATGGTCCGGGCCGCGTTGCGCGCCGCGATGATCACGCAGACCCGGGATTCTGTCATGGACATAGGATGGCCTTTCGATTGCGTAAAGTGTCGCGAGGCCCCTCGCCCTCCCGGCGCGCGGCGCCGGACCCCGATCCATCCTCCCATGATCCATCCCCAGCGGATCGGGACGGAACGTTTTCTGCCTGCTGCATGACGACCCTCATCGTCACCGGCTTTCCCGCTCGAAAATCCGCCGGCTGAGGTCGGCTGACGCGGCCCAGCCGGCCTCGGTCAGATAGCGGACAGGTTCGCGGCCGCACAATTCCCACAAAACGGTGCGCCGTTGCGGCCATCTGAGCGACGACAGCCACGGCGCGATGACCATGTGGAACAGGTCTTCATTGCCGATGCGTGACAGGATCCTGGTGGCCCGATCCGACAGCAGCGTGCCGGCGCCACCAAGCAGCACATCGGCGACGCGCAGGCCCAGCAGCAGGGTGTCGGCCAGCCCCTGCTCGGCCGCGTAGTCGAGCACAGTCTGCTGCTCGGCCTCGCTCAGCCGACTGGCAGCGGCCCGGATATCGCAGACATAGCCCGCGCATGGCTCGCGGTTGAACAGCGCCTTTGCGACACTGATGCAGGACAGAAGCAAAGTGTCGGAGGCCGAGATGAACGGCACGCTGGAGCCGGCGATCGCAAGCGCGCGCTTGCGGCGCAGGAACCCTTCCGTATCGCGCGGGCTGGGCGATCCCGGCTGCTGGAGCCGGTAATGGAGATCGACGGTGGACAATTTCCGACCTTGGCTGCGAACCATGTGCTGCTCGCCCAGAAAGCGCACCCACCAGACGGAGCGGGACTTGCCGGCGACCTCGTAGCCGATCGAGCGCAGCGCATCGCGAGCTCTAAAGAAGCCGACCGGCGACACCAATATGTCGACATCTCCGGACGGCTTCATGAAATGGTCGCCATAGAGCAGTTGCTGCTGGAGGGGCCCCTTCAGGAACACGAAATCGATGCCGCTGCCGCGCAGCGCCTTGTCGATGGCCATCGAATCCATGATGCCGGACGAGTTCATCGCAATCGTGCGCCGGCGATAAGTGTCGAGCCACTCGAGCAATCCCGGCGGCGTCTCGCCCGCCGGTGGGCGCGACAGCGCCTTCAGAATGAAGGTGGCGACCTTGTTCAGCCTGGCGATGTCGCAAACATCGGCAACGGAGATGGCCGGTGCAGGCGCGGTGCTGGGGCTCGCCCCGGAGGCGAAGAACAGCCGCAGGCACGCCTGCACATAGGCCATTTCGTCGGCGCAGCCAGCGGCGCGCAACCTTTCGAAGGTCCCTTCCTGCAAGGCCATCTGCTGCAGCATCTCCGCAAAAAATTCGCCAGGCGCGTTATATTGCAAGTGCGAAGCAAAGCATCGCCAAATTCATGCGCCGCGTCCAGTTTTTCCTTTGGCGCCAATTTCCTGCAACCTGAACGTTTCGCAACACAGTCCTAGATGCAAGGCGCCGCCTGATCGGGGCTTGTGACGGGTACGTCAGCAACAATTTTGTGGGAATGCGCCAGCGCCCAAGTGAGGAGCATTCGAAGAAAAATTTAACGCAATTAGATCAGACAATTAGTTGGTAGCCTCGGACACTCTGCTGAATTCTCCTGGGATGTGAAAATGCAAAGCGCTTTGATCACCATTGAAGGGAGTCGCAACCGAGAATTGATTAACGGCTGGTAAATCAGGCTTGACTCATAAATGCTGCCATGCAGCTATTGCGGTGCAGCAATAGCTCGCTGCCGGCAATCGACAGGCCGCTTCCAGTCCACAAGTGGAGAGTAAATTGGAACAGAATGTTGAAAAGCATGAGTACGAAACCCCTAGCCTGACGGTCCACGGCTCGATCGAGACCATCACGCAAGGCGGTAGCGGTACTACGGCACTCGACGCCTCGTTTCCGGCACATACGCCGGTCGGCGAACTCACCTTCTCCTGAGTCTTCTCTCGTTGGGGTGACAAAGTCCGGACTCTGCAAACAGAGCGCACTAAGGAGAGTCGGGGGTCAAACCCCGGCTCTCGCGCCTTTTTCCGGACTTGCCGAAGCGTTGGTGTTGTGAGTGAGGTTTAGGAATGGACTGGAACCCCTCGGACCATGATCGGGTGAGCGCGAGCGAGGATGCCGTGGCCTGCGAATTTGGCAACGGCCTGGCGCTGCTCGATATGAGGTCCAACATCTATTACAGCCTGAACAGCGTCGGCGCCTATATCTGGGAGCTGATCCAGGAGCCGCGGCCGATTTCCGAAATCCGCAGCGCCGTGCTGGATCGCTACAATGTCGATCCGGAACGCTGCAAGGCCGATGTCGATGGATTGTTGAAGGGCTTGGCGGACGCCGGGCTTGCGAGGCTCCATGATGAGGAACTTGTCTAGAGCTTTCTCACTGAGCGGGCCGGAGATGCTCTTTCTCGCCCATTGCCTTGCGGTGGTCGTGGCGGTGCGGCTGGGGCTGACGCTGCTTTCCTACAACAAAGTGCGCCGCATGGTGACCCGGCTCGACGCGCGCGAACCAGCCGACATCGGCGATCTCAGGCGTGTCGCCTGGGGCGTGGCTGCGGCTGCCCGCCTGGTGCCTGGCGCAAGCTGTCTGACCCAAGCGCTTTCCGGCCAATATTTGCTTGCCCGCCAGGGCAACGCCTCAAAAATCCGCATCGGCATCGAGCGCGATACCGGCACCGAGTTGAAGGCGCACGCCTGGCTGGTCAGCGGCGACCACATCGTGCTCGGCGGCTCGCTTGGCGGGTTTAACCATCTCGTCGACCACGGCCATTGAGCGATGAGCGGCGTCGCCGGAATTCTGCTGAGGCAGGAAGGCAGGCAGGCCGCCGCGGCCGGCATCCAGCGCATGCTTGCCCGCATGCAACATCGCGCGCCTGACGGCAGTTCGTGGTGGATGGACGAGGGCGTCGTTCTTGGCCACGCCTGGCTCAACACCACCGCTGAAGCCGGCCCCGGCCCGCTGACCATGGCCGGCGGCAAGCTCGCGATCACCGCGGACTGCCGGCTGGACAATCGCGACGAATTGCTGGCCAGGCTCGGCATCCGGGACAATTCGGTTGCCGACGCCGTGCTTGTGATGCGCGCCTATCTGCGCTGGGGCGAAGCCTGTCCCGAACATCTGCAGGGCGACTTCGCCTTTGCCATCTGGGACGCCGAGCGCCGGCAGCTGTTTTGCGTGCGCGATCATTTCGGCGTCAAACCCTTCTATTACCATTCGAGCGACCGGCGTTTCGTCTTTGCTTCCGAGATCGGGCCGATCCTCGATGTCGGCGGCGTCGACATGCGCATCAGCGAACACCAGATTTCGGGATTCCTGGCCGGGCTGCCCGATAATCCGCAGTCGACAGCCTATGCCGATATCTTCCGCCTGCCGGCGCGCCACAGTCTGACAGTGACCGGCAACCAGGTGGTGCTGCGCCGCTACTGGCAGATCGAACCCTCGCCAAGGCCGATGCGATCGGATACGGCCGAGGAATTCCGGCATCTGTTTTCGCAATCGGTCCGCAACCGTATGCGCGGCACGCCTGCGGTCGGTGCTATGCTGAGCGGAGGGCTCGATTCCTCGTCGATCGCCTGCGTGGCGGGCCTGCAGAATGCCGCGCAGCGAAAGCCGAGGCTGCCGACCTTCTCGCTGATGTTCGAAAAGGGTTCGCCGATGGACGAGCGGCCTTTCATCGAGGCAGTGCTTGGACAGGAGAAGGTCGACGGCACTTTGATTTCCGTCGGCAACTATGCGCCCTTCGCCGAATTCGAACGCATTCTGGAGGAGCAGGAAGAAACGTTCCTAGCGCCCGGCCTGTCGCTGACCCGCGACATCTACAGGACCGCCGGCGCCAAGGGCATGAGGGTGCTGCTGGACGGCCATGGCGGCGACGAGGTGGTTTCGCAGGGCCACGGCCATCTGCACGAACTCGCCTATGCCGGCAAATGGATGGAGCTGTGGCGTGAGCTGCGCAGCGCTTCCAACACTTATGGCGACGGCATGCTCGGCCTTTACTACAAGTTCCTGACCCTCTACGGGCCTGCCTGGCGCGTCGCGAAAATCATGCGGTTCGCGAACCGCGCAATCAACAAGCTGCGGCGCCATCCCGCCGGGCGCCCAGCGACCAGCTGGCGCGGGCTGATCAATCCGGACCTGGCGATGCGCACGGACCTCGTCGAGCGCTTTCGCCGGGCCGGCTACATGTCGCCCGCGGTCAGCGCCAGCGAGACCTTGACCCATCGCTGGCTGCTGTCGAACGGCATGGTGCCGCACGCCTTCGAGGTACTCGACAAGGCGGCGGCGAATTTCGGCGTCGAGCCGCGCTACCCCTTCTGGGACAAGCCGCTGGTCGAGTTCTGTCTGGCGCTGCCCGGCGCGGAAAAGCTGAACCAGGGCTTTGGCCGCTCGGTGCTGCGCCGCGCCATGGAAGGTATCCTGCCGCCGGCAGTGCAGTGGCGGCGCGACAAGATCGATTTCACCTCCAATTTGGTCAAAGGCATGCTCGGCAATCACCGCGATCTCCTGGACAAGGTGCTGGTGAAAGATGCGGCGCGGATCGCCCCTTACGTCAACCTGCCTGAGGTGACCGCCGCCTATGGCCGCATTTCCAGCCAACCCGAGGCCGCGACCTTGCCCGATGTCCAGTATGTATGGCGTTCGATTTCGCTATCGTTGTGGCTGCGGCAGGTGCAACAGCGCGGGAGCCACTGATGATGCCGGCCAACATGCCTCTTGCCGCTGATGACCGCCATGCAATTGCTGCTCGCGCACAGCACTTCTACAAAGCCTATGGGCTGACGATCGCTTCTCAGGTCGAACTGCCTGAGCTAGAGCCGAGCGAACCAGCTTGCGTCGATGTGCTGATCACGGTCGGCCCGATCGACCTGCCAAAACCCTCGCCCGAGACCGGAACCGCTTTCGGTTTCGAGGCGCGGCAGCAATATTTGGCATGGCAGACGGTCGGCGCCTTCCTGATCACCGATGCCTGCCGGATCGAGGTGGAGCCGGCGCCCGATGTCGACGATGCGCTGCTGGCGTTTCCGCTGCTCGGTCCGGTCATGGCACTGCTCCTGCACCAGCGCGGCCTGCTCATCCTGCACGCCAGCGCCATTGCCGTCGGCGGCAAGAGCGCTGTTTTCATGGGCGACAAGGGCGCCGGGAAATCGACGACCGCGAGCGCGATGATCCGCGCCGGCCATCGCTTGCTGACCGACGATGTCGTGGCGCTCGATCTCACGGACCGGCCGATGATCGTTCCGGGTTTTCCGCAGTTGAAGCTCGCCGCTGATGCCGCCGCCGCGTTTCCCATCCGCCAGGCAGAAATACGCCCGCAGGTGCATGCGGCGATCGACAAGATGCAGCATCGCCTGCACGCCGGATTTGCGGCAGACGCGGTGCCGGCGACCCGGATCTATATCCTCGAGCGCAGCGACAAGGCAGCGATCACGCCGCTGCCAGGCATCGGCGCCCTGCCGGCAATCATCAAATTTTCCTATGTGACGCGTTTCGGCCGTCCAGCCCTGGTCGGCGATTTTGCCACGACACATCTTCGCCAATGCGCCGCCCTGGCCAGCCAGATCGGCGTCTGTCGCCTCGAAGTGCCCACCGGGCTCGACCGTATCGGCGAAGCCGTCGCCCTGATCGAAAACGATCTGGCGGCCGACAAAGGGCCGCGGTGACTGACATGTCCGCATCGCAGATCCTGCGCTTTTCGTTTTACCGCGATGTCGCCGGCTTCGGCGCCGCCATGGCCCGGATCGGCGGGCGCAGGACCTTCACGGCATTGCTGTTCCTGATCCTGGGAAGCCTGACCGAAGGCATCTCGATCCTGCTTCTGGTGCCGCTGCTGCATCTGGTCGGGCGACCCGAGCAGAATTTCGCGGTCAGGTTGCCTGACCGCGACTGGGTGCGCTGGCTGGCTCCGGACGGAACGCTGCAATTGACCACGGTGCTTTGCCTGCTGGTCGGGCTTGTCGCGCTGCAGGCAGCGTTCAACCGCTATAAATCCGTCTACATGGCGCGACTGCTGCTCGACTTCATCAATCGCCTGCGCATGAACCTGTTCGAGAGCATCGGCAAGGCGCGGTGGGGGATATTCGCGCGCATGCGCAGCTCCGATCTCGACCATGCGCTGACCGGCGATATCGACCGCGTGCAGTCGGCGGCGTTCTCGCTGCTGATGCTGGTGCAGATCGCCGTGCTTCTGGCGGGTTATCTCGTTGTCTCGCTGTTCATTTCGCCAGTGATGACGGCGTTTGCCATTGTCGTCGGCATCGTCACCTTCCTGGCACTGCAGCCGTTTCGGGCACGAGCCAGCGCCTTCGGCCGGGTCTTGACCAGCAATCGCCAGGAGCAGTACCGAACGGTCTCGGAGTTCCTCGGCGGCATCAAGGTGGCCAAGAGCCTGAATGTCGAGGCGACCTATTACGCGCAGCTTCGCGCGACGCTGGAGAAGATGAAGGCCGACAACATCAACTATGTGCGCAACAGCACCATCGGCACCGCGCTGTTCCAGGTCGCCAGCGTCATTGGTCTGAGCCTGTTCATCTATGTCGCCCTGGTCCGCTTCAACCTCTCACTGGCCGAGATCGTAGTCTTGCTTCTGGTGTTCATGCGCATCGCGCCGCGTTTCATGGACATGCAGATGCAGGCGCAGCAGGTGCTGATCAATCTGCCGGCCTATGCCTCGATGCGCGACATGCAGGCGCGTTTCGATGCCGAAAGCGAGCCGGCAAACCTCGAATCGGATGCCAAGCTGTCGCTCGATGTCGGGCTCAACATCCGCAACGTCTCCTTTGCCTATGAGGCCGGCGGCAAGCCGGTGGTGAGCGATGTGACGTTTGGCCTTCCCGCCGGCAAGGTAACGGCGCTGATCGGTCCGTCAGGCTCGGGCAAGAGCACGCTTGCCGACATGCTGCTTGGCCTGCTCGAACCGAGCGAGGGCAAAATCCTGGCCGATGGCGTCGAGATCGGCGCCGCCAACCGCCGGCGCTGGCGCGACCAGGTGGCGTATGTGCCGCAAGACGTGTTCCTGCTGCACGATACGATCGCCGCCAATCTGCGCCTTGCCGCGCCGCAAGCCAGTGACGCGGAGCTGTGGACTGCACTGCGCGCTGCGCATGGCGCCGACTTCGTCGAGCGGCTGGAGTTGCGGCTCGACACGGTGGTCGGCGACCGCGGCGTCCGGCTCTCGGGCGGCGAACGCCAGCGCATCGCGCTGGCGCGCGCGCTGCTGCGCAAACCTTCGCTGCTCATTCTCGACGAGGCGACCAGCGCGCTCGACTGGCAGAACCAGTCCCTGATCGCCAAATCGATCGACGGCTTGCGCGGATCGATGACGATCCTGACCATTGCGCACAGGCCATCGATGATCGCCTTCGCCGACTGGGTGGTTGCAGTCGAAAACGGACGAATCGTCGAAGTGGGGCAATATCAGAGGTTGAAAGCGAAGGCCGGCAGCCGCCTGTCGAAAATGCTTTCAGGCGAGCAATCGGAACCCGAGCCGGCCGAAGCAGGCTGAGTCCGGCTGCAAGATGATCCGAGGCCGACCTTGCGGCTTCAGACTGTTCAATGCACGCTGCGCCTCGCCGAGAGCTTCTCGCCTTCAACCGCCTTGTCGGCGCCGAGGCTTCTTTCGGCGTCGCGAGCCCTGTCGGCCGATGTCGGCGCGCTCCTGGCGATCATCACATACACCAGCAGGAAATAACCGATTTGGATGAGGACAGCGCAGCCGATGACGCGAAGCACCGTTGTGGTGACCGTCGCGCCGTCGACATAGGACCACGCGACCACGATCGCGAGGGCGAAAACCATTCCAATGACGAATTTTGGTAATGACATGTTCGGCGGCCCGTCAACCGGCCCGAGCATGCAAAAGCGATGACTTACCCACCCGAGTATCTCCCCATTCGCCATGCGAGCTTATTTAGCTGCTCTTTTTCGGCCGGTTGCTTCCGGCCTTCCCAACCCATCCAGACTCTATCAGGAATAATTTGCGACTCTATTAAGGCGCGAAACTGACGGCAAGGGCAACCAGCAATAATTTTCGGCTTGGCGGCGGCTTGGACTCCGCCATGCTGCGATGCACACGCAGGGGTGGTGGCCTAACTCGTCATGCGCTTTATACTACAGTAGAATCTGCAATGTTGATTAGTATTTTACTTGATTAATTTAGCAAAGCCAGTGATTCGAAAATCAGTTAAAGCCGTTCCCTCTGCGGCAAAGGACGATTTGCCCAAAACCCGCCGAAAAAAGGCATTACATTTCCTACGGTTGCTAATTATTCGTCACAAACCCGCCATAAAGGGCAAAATTTGGGCAAGGAGGGTTTATTAATTAGTCAATTCCTGACGTGACTATTTCAGCCATATGGGAAATTGTGTGTTGCGCTGCAGCATTTTTTTGGTATCGTGGCATAAACCATCCGTTCAACGTATGGAGCTTTTGCATGAGGGACGTTGCCAAGTCGGCTAATGCGGCATTTTCGCATGTCGGCGTAGATTTTCCGCCACCCATCGGCGGGCTGCTGAAGCGCAGTTTCGATATTTTCGGTTCACTTGTCGGCCTGGTGGCGCTTAGCCCGCTGTTCCTGATGGTGGCCCTTCTGGTCAAGCTTTCCGACGGCGGCTCGATCTTCTACGGCCACAAGCGCATCGGACGCGGTGGGCGGATTTTCCCCTGCCTCAAGTTCCGCACCATGGTCGAAGACGGCGAACGTGTGCTGGCCGCCTATCTCGCGGCCAATCCGGAAGCCAACGCCGAATGGATCGCGACCCGCAAGCTGAAGAACGATCCGCGCGTCACCCGCGTCGGCGCCGTTCTGCGCAAGCTCAGCCTCGACGAGCTGCCGCAGATCATCAACATCCTGCAGGGCGACATGAGCCTTGTCGGGCCTCGCCCGGTGGTGCGCGACGAGCTTGAGATCTACGGCAGCGCCGCGGTCTATTATTTGAAGTCGCGGCCGGGCCTGACCGGGCTTTGGCAGGTCAGCGGACGCAACGATGTCTCCTATGACAGTCGCGTCGCGTTCGACCGTCACTATGTCGAGAACTGGTCGCTGTTCGAAGACGTTCGCATCATCCTCAAGACCGTGCCCGCGGTGTGGATGTCGCGCGGTTCCTACTGACCGACCGCAACTGGTCAGCAATCGGGCCGGTACGGCCCGAAGCCAATCCGGTCCAAAGCTATTCGGTGATGGGCCGGTCTCGCATTGCAGCCATAGTGTTCTGCCAGGTTCCGAAGGAGGCACTCGGCAGCAGGCCTATCGGGCGGATGGGGCCAAAACGGATCGGAAACGTTCAGTTGAAAACAGACATATCAGCGTATTTTCGCCTTGCCGGCCCGATGCGGCCGGCACGGCTCGTCGCCACGTGCCTCGCTCTGTCGCTCGCGGTTCCGGCCATGGCCGACGAGTACCGGCTCGGCTCGCAAGACAAGCTCAACATCCGCGTCGCCGAGTGGCAGACGGTGGAAGGCACGTTCCGTGACTGGTCGGCGGTAAACGGCGAATATTCGGTCGGTCCAGCCGGCAATTTGTCGGTGCCGTTCGTCGGCGAACTGCCGGCCGCCGGCAAGACCACGTCGGAGGTTGCGGCCGCGATCAGCGTCGCCCTGCAGCGCAAGCTTGCCTTGTCGGACAAGCCGGAAGCCTCGGTGGAAATGGTGCAGTTCCGGCCGTTCTACATCTCGGGCGAGATCCAGACGCCTGGCCAGTTTCCCTATGTGCCGGAGCTGACCGTGCTCAAGGCGATCAGCATCGCCGGCGGCATCCGGCGCAACGCCGATTTCGGCACCCAGCTCGGCAAGGACCTGATCACCGCCAAGGGCAATTTCGACATTTATGACGACCAGCGCGTGCGGTTGATCGTCAAGCGTGCCCGCATCGATGCCGATCTCGCCGGCAAGGAGAGTTTCGAGGCGCCTAAGGAAGTCGAGGGCGACCCGCGCCTGGCGACAATCGTCTCCGACGAAATGCAGATCCTGATCTCCGACCAGAAAGCGTTGAAGCTGAAGCTGCAGGCGCTTGACGATCTGAAAGGGGTCCTGCAGTCCGAAATCGAGGCGCTGCAGAAAAAGATCGTCAACCAGCAAAAGCAGGTCGACCTGGCGCAGCAGCAGGCGGACAGTATCGGTCCGCTGGCGCAAAAGGGCCTGGTCGCCAACGCACGCCTGCTTTCCTCGCAACAGTCGGTCACCGATCTGCAGGGCAAGATCCTGGACTATGAGACGGCGATCCTCACCGCCAAGCAGTCGGTCAGCAAGGCGACGCAGGATGCCATCGATGCCCAGAACACGTTGAACTCGAGACTTGCCGCCGACCGGCAGCAGGTCGAAGCAGACCTCAACGAAGCCGCACTCAGGGTCAACATGCAACAGGGCCTGATGGCCCAGGCATCGGACCCGGCCACGACCGCCGCCATGACAAACAGCAATGAAGAGCCGGCGCTCATCTATTCGCTGGTGCGCGTGACCGACGGCAAGACCAGCGAGATAGACGCCAAGGAAGATACACCGGTGCTGCCGGGCGACGTCATCAAGGTGAAGCTGGCGCCGACGGCCAGCCAGTAAGTTCCTGTCTCGCTCAGCTAGACCGGAACGACGGAGGGGCGGGAGGAACCAGTTCGGCTCGTTCGCGCCAGGGTGCGGGCGGGAACTTCCGTTTTTCGACCGCTTGAAGGCATTCCATGCAGCCCGCCGCACCGCGCCACGTCTACCTCAATCTCGATGCCATCCGCGGCGTCGCGGCGATCAGCGTCATGCTCTACCACTTCTCGCCGTTCCTGGCCGCCGGCAAGGTGCTGCCGTCGAGCTATCTGGCGGTCGACCTGTTCTTCCTGCTCAGCGGCTTCGTCATCGCGCATGCCTATGACCGCAAGATCGAAAACGGCATGGGCTTCGGCACGTTCCTGGCGATCCGCCTGATACGCCTCTACCCGCTCTACCTCGCCGGCACGCTGCTCGGTTTCTTCTATCTCATCGTCAAGAACCGGCTGATTCCGGCGGAATACATGCCGATCTCCGAGATCGGCACCATGCTGACGACCGGCATGTTCTTCATCCCGCTGGTCAGCGATGCCTATCACACGATCTTTCCGCTCAACCCCGCGTCGTGGTCGCTGTTCTTCGAGCTGATCGTCAACATAGCCTATGTCGCCGTCTTCTTCCTGCTGACGAAACGCGTGCTGAGCACGCTCATTGCCGTCAGTCTGGTGTTGCTGGTGGTCGTCTCTATCATTGCCGGCACCCTCGACTTCGGCATGACCGGATCGACCATCATCAGCGGCCTGCCGCGCGTCTGTTTCTCGTTCTTCCTGGGCGTGCTGCTTTGCCGGTCCATGACACGCTATCAAAGCGGGCTCGGCTTTCTGCGGCGCGGCTGGTGGATAGAGGCCGCGATCGCACTGACGCTCGTCGTCTTTGCCATCGCGCCGGCCGGCGGCGCGCGCGTCGCCTACGATCTCGCCTGCGTCGTCTTTGTTTTCCCGGCGCTGGTGGTGGTCGGCACTATTGCGCCGACGGCGCCGCGCCTGTCAGGCCTCTATGGCTGGCTGGGGCGGATTTCCTACCCGATCTACATCATCCACACGCCGCTGCTGATGATCATCGCCGGGGCGGGCAAGGCCGCAGCGATCGACCCGTTCGCGCATCATCCCTGGTTCGGCATCGTCATGGCGGTTTCCGTCATCGTCATCGCCGACATCGCCACGCGCCTCTATGACGAGCCGTTGCGCCGCTTCCTGCAGCGGCTGATGCTGCGCAAGCGCGCCGTCGCGTGAGATAAGCAAGTCAGACGCGCGCCGGCATGCGGCCGTTGGCGGTGTTCTCGTCCGGCACCGGAACATAGGCCCGCCTTGCCCTGGCGAGCGGCACCGGGCGCAGCTTGAACAGGCCGTAATAGACGATGAACGAGGCCATGAAATAGGGGCCGAGGATCTCGACCTCGAAGAAGGAGCGGATCAGCATCATGCCGACCGCGCCGGCGAGCACCACTGAATCGGCGCTCCAGTCACCGAACACCACCTTCGAAACATGGCCCCAGAAGGAGCGCAGGATGATCAGCGCCAGCATCGTCACGCCGATGAAGCCGAGCTCGACCAGCGTCTCGATATAGGTGTTGTGGAAATGGAAGCCGGTGCGGGTGGAGATGTAGAACTCGGCCCAGAGCCGTTCCGGATCGGCAAAACCCTGGATCCAGTAGGCGGCATAGCCATAACCGAGCACCGGACGCTGCTGCGCGGCGGCCCAGCCCTGTTCCCAGAGATAGGTGCGGCCGGTCAGCGTCGAATCCTTGCCGAAGATGCCGAGCACGACATCGAGCAGGCCAAGGTTCAGCGCAGCCATCACACCGCCGACCAGCGCGGTAGCGCCGACGACGAACAGCACGCGGCGGTAGCGGCGTGACAGAACCTTGCTCATGGCAAGCAAGGCAACGACACCGATCACCGCCGGAAGCGAAGCGACCGACGTCGCCGAGTGGGCGATCGCCAGCATATAGACCGACAGCAGGATGATCGGCGCGGTCCAGACGAAGCTCATCCAGTTGCGCCGGTAGAAGGCCAGAAAAGCGAAGCAGAAGAAGATGCCGAGCGAGGCGAAGAAGCCGATCTGGTTCTTGGAGCCGAAGGCGCCGACGAAATTGGTGGTGCCGTCGATAGTGTCGAGCGCATAGGCGCCAACCTTCAGCGAATACAGCAGCACGATGAAGATGCCGATCAGCGAGCCCAGCACCAGCGTGCGCGTGCTGATGGTGCGCGCCGCGATGTAGGCGCACAGCATGTGGGAGAAATATTGCAGCCCCGCCCGCGCGCTGGTGCCCGCCGCTTGTGACCAGAACAGCGACAGGCAGACATAGGCCGCAAACAGCAGCGGCAGCCAGGCGCTGGAGAGATCGCGGGCGAAACGCCGGTAATCGACGAACAGCAGCGGCAGCCATACCAGATAGTAGGCGAGGATCAGGATCTGGCCGAAATTGGTGGAGTAGGCGAAGGCAAAGACCGACACCGCAACGGCGAAGGCGGCATAGGCCTTGTTGTTGTCCGGATCGATCAGAATGGCTTTCGGGATCTTCATATCCGTACCGGATTTCTCATGCTGCCGCCTTTCGGCTGGGCTGAAGCGCCCATGGTCGGCTTTTCTGCGTCATGCGCGATCGCCGGAACCTGCCCTTGCCGGACCCCGATCAGCGGGCATCCATTGTGCAGTGCACAATATAACCTCTATCGCCTGTCACTCAATGGTAAATTTGCCGCGAGGGGTAAAGTTGCGCAGGCAGGGCCAAAGCGACCATGCAACCGACAAATGGCGTTAATGCGGCTCGCTCGTTCGAAAATTCAAACTGTGGCCGCTACCACAGCGCTCCGCCGGTGACCTGGATGTTTTCCATGGTGATGCCCTTGGCCAGATCCGAGCACAGGAACACGGCTAGAGCCGCGATTTCCTGCGGCTGCAGCATGCGCTCCTGGGGATTGCCCTTGGCGATCTCGGCCATCGCTTCCTCGGCGGTTCTGCCCTTGCCCTCACGCTCGACGACCTGCGCCACGTTGCGGCGCATCAGTTCGGTCTCGACCCAGGTCGGGCTGATCATGACGCAAGTGACACCGTGCGCGGCGCCTTCCAGCGCCACGCAGCGGGTAAGGCCGAGCAGCCCGGCCTTCGAGGCGCAGTAGGCCGGGTTGTCCTTCCAGCCGACGGAAGCCGCTGTCGAGCCGATGTTGACGATACGGCCCCAGCCGCGCTCGATCATGCCGGGCAGCACAGCTCGGGTGACGCGGAACGCTCCGCTCAGATTGGTGTCGACGATCTTGTCCCACAGTGCGTCGGAATGGCCGCAGACCGGCTGTTCGGCGGTGGTGCCCGCGGCATTGACCAGTATGTCTCCCGGGCCGATGGCGGCTTGTGCGTCAGCCGCAAACCGGTTGGTCACATCGCTGTCGCGGACATCGAGATGGGCGGCATAAACCCTGGTGCCGTGTGCCGACAGGGCCAACCGCACGCGCTCGATTTCATCGGCGCCGGGATAGTAGGCGGCGTCGGTTCTGTCGGCGCCGGCGGGGGCGATGTAGGAGCCGACCGCTACATTTGCGCCGGCCTGCGCCAACGCCGTCGCAATGGCGAAGCCCATGCCGGAAAACCCGCCGGTGACGATCGCACTGCGGCCGGAAAGGTCTGTCATGGGCAGTGAATCTCCGATGCCGACGTTTGATGCCATAGTCTTAGACCCAGCCCGGTGACGAGCGCTACCTTGCCTGCAGCGCTGGTCACCACGTCGCTAAAGCGGTTTGCCCAGCCACTCGCGATAGAAGCCTTCGAGATCGGGTTCGAAATCATGCACGATCGGATAGCCGGGTGCTGCCGCCTCGACCTCGTGCATGGTGCCGCATTGCGGGCAGATGAATTCGCGGATTTCCATCCATTGCGGATCGGGGATATCGCTGTTGGGATAGATCTCGCGCAGCGCTGCCTCGGTGTTGCGCACGTTGATCGCGGCCTTGAGCTTCCAGTTCTTGCGGTAGTCGCCGAAGGAGTGGCCGCATTCGCAACGGGTGATGCGCTCGTCGCCGCTCTGGCAGATGAACAGGTGATCCGAGACCGGCAGCAGGATCGGGTCCTTCCAGGTGACACGGTCCTGATAGACGGCGAGCATCTTGAAGAAGCGGTCGTCGTCCTTGTAGGCGCTCATGATGCGCTTTGTCTGAGGCCAGGGGAGCTTGCCGGCTGAGAGATCGCCGAGGACTTCCTTGCTGTATGAGGTCATGGCTTTGCTCCCGGCATGAAGATCGATCTGGCGTCGACGGTCCAGAAATCGCTGAAATCCCTGGTGAAGCGCGACGACAGCTTGATCGCGCTGGCATACATTTTCTTCACCTCGGGCGCGAAGTCGGCCTTCTCGACACGGCCGTGTTCGGCAGCGATCCAGTCGGAAACCGGGATCGCCTTGGCCAGACGCTCTCTGCGCATGGCGGCACGACGTTCGACGGTGGCGTCGATATCGGCAACCGGATAACCCTCGGCGTCGTCCTTCAGCACGATGCCGAAAATCTGGATCGCCGCCTGGCGGGTGAGAAAACCGTTCTCGACATCCCAGGCGGTCTTGACCGGATCGCGCTCCAGCACGTCGCCGTAACCGCCGCCACCATTGTAGGAATGGCTGAAGATGTCCCCCGACTTGTGCGGCGAGGTGATGTAGGGGCCTTCGACCACGGCATGGTCGCCGCCGATGTTCTTCTCGTAGTCGGAGACATGCGGATCGATACCTGGGGCATGCGCGAGCGGTTCGCCTTTTGCCGCCAGTTCATGGATGTTGGAATTGCGTACCGCGCGATGCTTCTGGCAGGTCGGCGCGGGATAGCCGCCACACATGCCGCCATTGTCGAATACCCGCGAGGAGTGTTCCGAGGTGTGCAGTCGCAGGTGCGAGGTCTTGTTGATCAGCCAGGTCGAGACGAAGGAACAGCCGCCGCGATATTTGCCGGCGCCCCCTGAATTGGGGACGATCGAGCGGCCGATATAGACCATCGGCATCGATTGTTCCCAGACCTCGATGTTGCCCATGTCGGATTCCGGATTCCAGCCGACATAGGCGGTGTCGAGGCCATCGGCGATGGCCAGCGCGCCGGAGCCGGCGGCGGCGCATTCGAAATGCGCCATGCCGAACGGCGTACCGTACTGGCTTTCGCCGCCCATCTCGATCATCGGGCTGTTGACCTGGCCAACGAAGGCCTCCTCGACGAAGCCGCGCGCGACGAAGCCGCGCGACAAAAGGCGCTGGAACACGCCATAGGCCGGCAGCAGCAGCGCCCAGGATGTGGCGGTCGCCACCATCTCATTGTCGGGGTTGGTCCAGGTGCCGTGCGGCAGCTTCAGCTCGGTCGCCATCCAGGCGCCGTCATTGACCAGGCCCTCGAAATTCATGTGCTGGGTCAAGGTGACGAACATGCCGCCATCCATGCCGGCCGGCGTGCAGTTCATCGAATGGTAGCCCCAGGGCTGCGTGCCCTCGAAGTCCATGGTGATCTTGCCGTCGGTGGTGATCTCCATCTCGATCGGGATGTTGTAGAGCCAGTCGGGATCGCCAAGCAGCTGGAAGCCGGGCTTGCCCGCCGTGACATGGCCGTAGAAGGTGTGGCCACGATAAATGCCGGGCACGGTGAGCTGGCGGGTGCGGGCGAGCTGGGCGCGACGGCCCTCCTCGATGAACTCCTTCGACACCTTCATCCAGTAGTCGAGGCCGATCTCGGAGATCAGCTGCTTGACGCTTTCGCGCATGTCGATGCAGGAGGCGACCTTGGCCTTCTCGTCGAGCACCCAGTAGATCGGCATGCGTAGATTGCGCTCGCAGCGGATGACGTGGTCGCGGCGGATCTCGTCATTCTCGCCGATCTTCTCGGCGCAGACGAACAGGCCTTCGGTGAAGCGCTCCTGCGCCAAGCAGACGTCGCCGCCGGGCGTGATGCCGCCGGCTTCGAGCTCGTGGCAGACCGCACCGGCCCAGCCGACCAGCGTGCCTTGATGGAAGATCGGCACCACGTCCATGACGTCGGGCACCTGCACGGTGCCGATGAAGGCATCGTTGTTGGCAAAGATGTCGCCTTCGCGGATCTTCGGGTTTTCCTCGTAATTGTTCTTGATCATCCATTTGATGAAGCGGCTCATCGTGTGGACGTGGACCATGATGCCGTTGGACAGCGCGATCGCATCGCCCTCGGGCGTATAGATCGCCACCACCATTTCGCCGACTTCGCGCACGCCGGGCGAGGCCGAGATGCGGCGGGCCATTTCGCGGGCCGAGACGCAATAGGCGCGCAGCTTGGTGTGCAGCGTCTCGAATTTCAGCGGGTCCTGGTTGCGCAAGGTGAGCTCGGTGATGCCGTCATAGCAGCCGGTCTCTTCCATCAGCCGTTCTGAATCGAGCAATCGTTCGCGAAGGCGCAGGGCCGAGGCAGGTTTGTCCAACATGGCGGTGCCCTCTCAAGAATGGGTGTAGTGCAGCAGCGTCCATTCATCGACATGGACACGGTCCTGCGGATGAACGACGAGCGTCGTCGCGGGATGTTCGATGATGGCCGGACCGAACACCTCATGGCCGGGCTGCAGTAGGTCCATCTCGTAGAGATTGGCCTTGTGCCAGCGTCCCCCGATATAGGCCTCGCGCACGCCCTTGTGCGCTGCTGCCGGGGCCGACTTGCCGAGCGGGCGCTTCAAGAGCACCGGCTTGACCTTGTCGGCGGTGGCGATCAATCCGAGCTCGGTGATGGTGAAGCCGGCTTCGCCATAGCGCGAAACGCGATGGTTGACCTTGGCGTAGCCCGCCTCGAACTCGTCGATGACCCTGCGCATGTCGTCAGCCGAATTGACCTCGGCAAGCGGTGCCATGACCTCGACATCCTCGAGCTGGCCGGTGTAGCGCATCATCAGGAACGGCACGGTCTTGATCTTGTCTCTGATATGGCCGTCGCTGATCATCTCGTCGACCGCCGCCTTGGTGAGATCATTCCAGACGTCGGTGACCTTCTTGCCGAAAGCGAGCAGCTCGTCATCGCTTGCGCGGGCGCCAATGTCGTGCTGCGTCGACACCGAATGCCGACGCATGAAATCGGCGGTGGTGCAGCCGAAGGCCGAGAAGGCGGCGGCAAACTGAAAGGTGATGATGTCCTTGAAGCCGATGCCCCTGGAGCAGCCGGCCAGATGCAGCGGACCCGAGCCGCCATAGGACAGCAGCGTGAATTCCGAGGGATGGATGCCCTGGCCGGAAATGACCCGGCGCAGCGCGTTGTTGGCATCGGCTTCCAGCATGTCGATCATGCCTTCGGCAGCCTCCTCGACCCCGACGCCAAGGATGCTGGAGCATTTTTCCTCAAACGCTTTGCGCGCCTTCTCGACGTGCAAGACGACCTTGCCGCCGAGGAAATAATAGGGGTTGAGGCGCCCGAGGATGGCGTCGCAATCGGCGATGGTGGGTTCGGTGCCGCCCTTGGCAAAGCAGATGGGGCCGGGATCGGATCCGGCACTTTCCGGCCCGAGCGAGACCTTCTTGGTCAGCGGGTCGACCTTGAGGATCATGCCGGCGCCGGCGCCGATCGTGTCGAGATGCAGCGTCGGCACGTTGAGCTTGAAACGGTCCATCAGCGGCTCGTTCTCGATCCGCGTCTGGCCGCGCGAGATGACGCCCATGTCGAAGGAGGTGCCGCCCATGTCCGAGCAGATCAGCGAGTCGTTGCCGATCAGCTTGCCGACATAGGCCGCGCCGAGAATACCGCCGATCGGGCCGGAAATCATGGTTTCGTGCAGGCGCGGATGGTTGATCGAGGTCAGGCCGCCAAAGGACAGCAGCGTCTGCACGCCGTATTTGAAGCCGTATTTTTCGAAACGTCCTCGATGCTCTTGAGCTGCTTGCGGCCGCGCGACGTCGCGTAGGCTTCGATCAGCACCGAGTTCAGCCGCGACTGTTCGCGGATGACCGGGCGGACCTCGTGGCTGGTGTAGATGAGGATGTCGGCGCCGGCTTTCAGCACCTCCTCGCGGCAGATCTCGGCGATGCGCTTTTCGTGCACCGGATTGACGTGCGAGAAGATGGTCATGATGCAGATCGCTTCGACCTTGTCGGCGATCAGCTTTTTGGCCGCAGCCGAGACCTCATGGTCGTAGAGCGGCAGCACGATGTCGCCGAACTGGTCGATGCGCTCGGTGACGCCATGGGTGCGACGGCGCGGCACCAGCGGATCGGGATGATGGTGGGTCACCGCATGCAGCCGGTCGGCATAGGAATAGTCGGCCCAGGCCTGCAGGCCGCGACCCATCAGGATCATGTCTTCCAGACCCTTGGTGGTGATCAGGCCAAGCCGGCGCCCGGTGCGCGACAACAGTGTATTGAGCATGCCGGTGCCGGAATAGAGCACGACGTTGACGCCGGAGAACAGCTGCTCCAGCGAGATGCCCCAGGCGTCGGCCGCGTCTTCGGCCGATGCGAGGAAGCCTTCGGCCTCGTTCTTCGGCGTGGTTGCCGACTTGCCGATCTTGAAGTGGCCGTCCTGGTCGACAAGGATCGTGTCGGTCATGGTGCCGCCGGCGTCGATGCCGATGACGATTGGATTGCCGACGATGGGGCTGGTGAGGTTGGGTTGGGTCACGGTCGCCTCAGGATTGCTGTAGGATGGCTCAAGCTAGATTCCTTGGGCGGCCTTGCGCCATATGCCAAAAGACACAATGTCCGCCGGACCGGGATCGCCGAGAAAAGGGCATGCGCATGGGCAATATCTGGGGGCCGCTCGCCAGGGCGATTGCCGCCACCGGTACGGACAGGCATGTCGACTGCCTGATTGACCTGATCGGCGCCGATATCGAGCACGATCTCGTCACCGTGACCCGATATTCGGCGACGCAGACGCCGGAATTCATCAAGCACCGGCGCTTCTCCGACGAGATGGTCCGGCGCTATCTCGACAATTACTACGTCTTCGACCCGTTCTATGCCTCGTGGCGGCGTGAACGCCGGCTGGGCATCCTGCCGCTGAAGCGGCTTGCCGACGACGAGGCCAAGCGCGGCCAGTACATAGCGGGCTTCCTGGCGCAGTCGGAAATCTGCGACGAGGTCGGCATCATGCTGGCCGATGGCGGCGACTGGTGCCTCGGCATCTTCCTCGACCGCTCGACCTCCACCTTCAAGGAGAGCGAGATCGCCCTGCTGGACGAGCGGCTGCCGGTGTTCGAGGCGCTGCATGCACTCGACATTGAGGCGCGGGGGACGGAATTCTCCCGCACATCGGCGCCGACCGGCCCCGGCGCCTCGCCCCGGCAAGAGCCGACTATTCCTGCGAGCCTGTGGCCGGAGCTTTCCTTGCGCGAGCGCGAACTGGTGCAGCTGATCCTCGCGGGTCACCCGACCGCCAACATCGCCGAGCGGCTCGGCATCACCGTTGGCACGGTGAAGAACCACCGCCGCCGCATCTATGAGAAGCTCGACATCACCACCGAAAGAGAACTGTTTTACAGTTCTTCCAGCACCGCGCGGACGGCTAGGTATCGCCCTCAGTCGTGCAACTGCCTGGAAATCGGCGGGCCGACCGTAAAGCCCGAAAAGGTGACTTCGAAACCCTCGCGCTGCGGCGAGCAGCACATCATGCCGACATCGACGGATTTCGAGACCGGGAAATAGGCCAGCCGCACCGGCTTCCAGTGACTATCGGTGGAGTCCAGATACTGGACGCGGATCGCCTCGGCGTGGCGGGTCAGGCGGATGCGGACGCCGTCGGGGCCGGCCGCGATGGCTACAAGGGACCAATCGGAGGTGTCGTTGGTGACGACGACAGAGAAATACGCCAGCCCGTCGGTGTATTCGATGCCGGCCTTGATCCAGTGCGTTTCGCTCAGCCGCAGCATCAGCCCGGCCTGGTCGTAGAGCACCTTGTAGTCGCCCTTGACGGTGACTTCGGCGCTGAAGTCACCCTCGACCGGCCGATACAGGAAATGGCCATTGTCACGCCAGAAACCGTAAAAGGTTTCGCGCCAGAAGTCGGTTTCCTTGCCGGTGCGCACATGCACCGTGTCGTCGCCGACAACATGATGCGGCGGCGGGTTGAGCCAGGTCAGGTCCTCTTTCGCCGCCGTCATCGGTTCCCCCGCGATCAGCCGGCAAATGTATAGGCCGTCTTTACCGTGGTGTAGAACTCCGCGGCATAGCGGCCCTGCTCGCGCGGGCCGTAGCTCGAGCCCTTGCGACCACCGAACGGGACGTGGAAATCGACGCCCGCCGTCGGCAGATTGACCATCACCATGCCGGCTTCGGAGTTGCGCCGGAAATGCGTGGCATGCTTGAGGCTCGAGGTGCAGATGCCGGACGTCAGGCCGAAGGGGGTGTCATTGGCAACCGCCAGCGCCTCGTCATAATCCTTGACACGGATGACATTGGCGACCGGCCCGAAGATTTCTTCGCGCGAAATGCGCATGGCGTTGGTGCTCTCGGTGAACAGTGCCGGCCTGAGGTAGAAGCCGGGCGTTTCGCGATCGAGCCGCTCGCCGCCGAAAGCGAGGTTGGCGCCTTCCTTGCTGCCGATGGCGATGTAATCCTCGTCCTGCTTGAGCTGGCTCGCATCGACGACCGGTCCTATCTGGGTCTTGGTGTCGAGCGCATCGCCGATGACGAGCTTTTCCAGGCGCTCCTTGAGCGCGGCGACGAAGCGGTCGTGAATGCCCTCGGTCACCACCAGGCGAGAAGAGGCCGTGCAACGCTGGCCGGTCGAGAAATAGGCGCCGTTGATGGCGCATTCGACCGCCGTGGCGAGGTCGGCGTCATCAAGCACGACCATCGGGTTCTTGCCGCCCATTTCGAGCTGGAACTTGCGCATATGCTCGACGCTTGCGGCGGCGACGCGTTTGCCGGTGCCGACCGAGCCGGTGAAGGTGATGGCGTTGAGGTCGGGGCTGTCAAGCATGGCCTGGCCGACCACCGAGCCCTTGCCCATGACCAAATTGAGCACGCCTTTCGGCAGGCCGGCGCGGTGCAGGATGTCGACGATGGTCCAGGCGCTCTCCGGCACCAATTCGGCCGGCTTGAAGACGATGGTGTTGCCGTGGGCCAACGCCGGCGCGATCTTCCAGGTGGGGATGGCGATCGGGAAATTCCACGGGGTGATGATGCCTACCACGCCGACGGCTTCGCGGGTGATCTCGACGCCGACGCCCGGGCGCACGCTGGGCACCAATTCACCCGACAGGCGCAGCGTCTCGCCGGCGAAGAAGTCGAAGATCTGGGCGGCGCGGATGGTCTCGCCAATGCCCTCGGCCAGCGTCTTGCCCTCTTCGCGCGACAGCGCGCGGCCGATCTCGTCCTTGCGCGCCATGATCTCGTCCGACGCCTTTTTCAGCACGGCGTGGCGCACCAGCGGCGCCGAACGCGACCAGGCCGGGAAGGCGGCTTTGGCCGCCGCGATGGCCTGCTTTGCCTGCTCGGCGCCGGCCGAGGCATATTCGCCAACGACATCGCCCGTGTTCGAGGGATTGATGTTGCGCGAGCCGGCCTCGCCCACCCACTCGCCATCGATCAGATTTTTACGAAACAGGCTCATGTCGCGGTTTCCTTGTATTGGTTCGCTGGGGGTGCCGTATGCCTGAATCATTTATCAGACAAATGACGACACTGTGAGGGCTGAAATCTAGCTGCGGACTGGATAGCCGATGGCGCGCGGCTATGAAAGCCGCGACCTCAAGATGGACAATATGAAGCGGCCCTGTCAGGTCGGAAAAGTCCAGAACAGGCAAGCCAGCGTCGCCGCGGCGAAGATGACGAAGAACAAGCTCCTGAGCAGGATGTTGCGGCGCAGCTCGTTCATGGTGAAATGGCTGCCAACGATGGCCGCGGCGAACAGGAAACGCCAGTTCAGGAGCGCCCACAGCACGCTGCTCTGGCCGAAAGCCCAGCGGGCGACGAGACAGCCGACAATTGTGGCGAACAGGGCAATCACCGCCCAGAACAGCGCATCCGCAGCATGGGTCAAGACGATGCCGGCGGCGCGGATCGGCAGGATCATCATCAGCATGGCGCCGAAAAAATAGACGGCGGCGAGTGGCAGGAACGACCCGGCATCGGCGATGCCGTCCAGCCGCCTCACCCCGATCGCGCCATAGGGATAGCCGTGCCTGGCGACCGCCAGGCTGAGCGCCATGAGCAATGCGGTGAGCACCGCGACCAATGCGAATGTAATGAGGGCCTTGCTCATGCCGTTCCTTGCTTTGAGGCCCTGTCAGAGCCGAATCACGAGGAACGATTTTAGCGCACGGTCCGCGATTGCGCGTCAGCTTTGCTGAGCGTTCCGCTCTTCACCGGTCGCTGTTTTCGAAGGCCCCATGCCTTGCGCGATCAGATTGGTTGCCATGACAAGCGAAACGATGGCTGCGGAGTTGAAGATCACCACCCACCATTTGCCGCCGGTCAGGAAGCCGTAGCCGTCGGCGACCGCCAGTCCCCAATCGGCTGAGGGAGGCTGGATGCCGAGGCCGAGGAAGCTCAGCGTGGCGATCGAAAAGAAGGCGTAGCCAAGCCTTGTGACCAGCTCGATGAGGATGGTTTCCCTGACATTAGGCAGGATCTCGAGGAACATGATGGAAAGAGCGCTCTCGCCGCCGAGACGAGCGGCGCTGACATAGTCGCGTTCGCGCTGCTCGCGCACGGCGGCACGCACCGTCCGTGCCACCAGCGGGGCATAGGCGATGCCGATCACAAGGATGACGGTGAGGTTCGATGGCCCAAGCGCGACCAGCGCCATGGTGACGAGGACGATGAAGGGAAAGGCCATCAGCGTGTCGAGCAGCCTGGCGCCGATGGCGTCGATCAGCCCGTCGAAATAGCCGAGCACGAGGCCAAGCACGCTGCCGGCGGCAACGCCGAGCAGTGTTGCTGCCGGCGCGACCAGCAGGATGTCACGCGAGCCGACGACGATGCGCGACAGCACGTCGCGGCCAAGTTGGTCGGTGCCGAACCAGTGCGCGGCATCAGGCGGCGCCAGCATGACGAGGAAATCCTCGGCATAGGGATCGTAGGGCACAAACAGGCTGCCTAACACGGCGCAGCCGACCCAGAACAGCAGGATCAGCGATCCAACGATCACCGAGGGCGGCAGCTGCGAAACAGTCTCGCGGATGCGACTTGCTGCCCGCCAGCCCAGCGTACGGCGCTCCGGCAATTCCATCAGTTCCATCATGGCGAAACACGGCGGCGCTGCCGCGGATCGAGCAAGGCATTCACGAGATCGCCTGCCGCGGCCGACAGCACGAAGATGGTCGCCATGACCAGCACGCCGGCTTCGAGCATCGGGAAGTCACGCGACTTGGCGGCGTTGAGCACCAGATTGCCGAGACCCTGTATGCCGAACAGCGCTTCGATCACCACCAGCCCGCCAAGCATGTAACCGGTCTGCGTCGCCAGCACGGCGATGGTCGGCGTCAGCGCATTACGCAGCACGTGCCGGATGAGGATTTCGCGACGCTCAAGGCCTTTCAGGACGGCGGTGCGCGTATAGTCGGCGGCCAGCGCCTCGATCACACCGGCCCGCGTCATGCGGGCGATGTAGCCGGCAAGGTTCAGCACCAGCGGCAGCGCCGGCAGGATCAGATAATAGCCACTGACCCACAGCCCGGCGCCATCGGGAGCAGCGCCGGTGATCGGGAACCAGTTCAGCCACAGGCCGAAGACGATGAGCAACAGCAGGCCGGAGACGAAGTCCGGGACGATGCCGAAGGACACGCCGGCGAGTACGATCAGGCGGTCGACAAAGCGGCCCTGGTTGAGACCGGCGACGATGCCGGCGCCGATGCCCAGCGGCAACAGAAAGACGAGGATAATTCCGGCAAGGGCCGCCGAGCGCTTGAGGCTTTCCAGAACGAAGGGCGCCACCGGCAAACGCAACGACAGGGAGGTGCCGAAGTCGCCTGACAGCACGCTGCTGAACCAGTGCCAGTATTGCACGAGCACCGGCTGGTCGGCGCCGAGCTGCCTGTTCAGCGCCGCGACGGCCTCGGCATCGGCGAACGGCCCGAGCATGAGGCGGGCGACATCGCCGGGCAGAACCTGCCCGGCGAAGAACACCAGCATGCTGACCAGCCACAGCGTGAGCAGAAGCGAGGCTGCCCGCACCGACACAGTGCGGCCGGTCAGCATCGGATTCCGGTGCCCGGAGTGGCTGGACGTCTCGCAATCATGCCTGGGCGAACGTCACGCGATCGAGCAGCAGATGCGAGATTGCCGTGAAGCGGACGCCCTCGACCTTCGACGAGACGATGCGGCTGTATTGCGAGAAGTAGCTGATGATCAGCGGCGTCTCGTCCAGCAGCAAGGTCTGGATCTTGCCCGCGGCAAGGCGTTGCGCCTGAAGGTCGCGGGCCTTGCCGTATTCGAGCAGCAGCCCGTCATAGGCCGGGTTGTTGAAATGCGCGGCGTTCCAGGCGCCCGAACTCTTCAGCGTCGCGTTGAGGAAGATGTCGGGCGTGCCGCGATGGCCAAAATCGGTAATGCCGAGATTGGAATCGAGCCATGGCGACGAGCCGAACTTCGCCGAGCCATAATAGGCGTCCTGCGGCAGCACGTTGAGCTTGATGTCGATGCCGGCCTTCTTGGCAAAATTCTGGATCAGCACGGCATAATCGGGAATGTCATAGGCGCGCTCGGTGGTCAGCGTCACCGGGAAGCCGTTCGGCACGCCGGCCTCGCCAAGCAGGCGCTTGGCCTCGGCGATGTCCTGCTTGCGCTGCGGCACCGACGGATCGGCCGAGGGGAAGATCGGCGCGAACGGGGTGTCGTTGCCGACGATGGCGCGGCCCTTGAGCAAGCCCTTGACCACCGCCGCGCGGTCGATGGTGAGCGCCAAGGCGCGGCGAATGCGCTTGTCGGTGAACGGCGCCTGGTCGGTCCTCAGATGCACCTCGTCATGCGAACTTGCCTGCACGCTGAGCAGCTTGAAGTTGGGATTGCCCTCGATCGCCAATTCCAGCCGGGTCGTGCTCGGGATGACGTCGAGCTGGCCGGCCTGCAGCGCCAGCACCTGCGCCTGCTCGTCGTCGAAGAACTTGATTTCGACGCGGTCGGGCAGCGCCTTGTCGCCCCAATAGTCAGGGTTGCGCACGAAGCTGGCGCCCTGCTTGGGGCGGAAGGATTCGAGCTTGAACGGGCCGGTGCCGTTGAAATTCTTCTCGAAATCGCCGGCATAGTCGGCCGGCAGGATGACGGCATTGTAGACGTCGGACGAGACATAGAAGGGGAAGTTGCTGTTGGGCCCGTCGAGATCGAAGGCGACTGTCTGGTCGTCGACGACCTTGGCGCCGCCCTTGGACAGGATGCCCTTATAGGCCGACAAAGCGGACGAACCGCTGGCCGGATCGACCAGCCGCTCGAAGCTCGCCACCACATCCTTGGCGGTGACGGTGCGGCCGTCGTGGAATTTTACGCCCGGCCGCAATTTGAAGGTCCAGCGGCTGGCGGTCTCGTCGGCCTCCCACGACAGAGCGAGCTTGGGCTGCAGACCGTCCTTGGGATCGTCGAGGATGAGATATTCGCCGACCTGGCTGATGACGCCGATGCTGGCCGGATCGGTGATGGAGACGGGATCGATCGCCTTGGTCGGCTGTCCGAGCCCAACGCGGACCGTGCCGCCGGCGCCGGCAGCGCGCGCCGTGCCGAAACCAGCAAGTCCCTGCGAGGCGGCAAAGCCGGTGAGGCCGATCAAGGCTGCGTATTTCAGCAGATCGCGGCGCTTGAGGAAGCCGGCCTGGTGCTCATCGACGGCGACGTTCCAGATGTCGCCGGACAGATTGCGAAGCGTATCGATGTCGTTGCGTTTGGTCATTTGAAACCCCTGTCTGAAATGACTGTTGAATGCCTTTAAGCGACTGGTTCGCCGTCGAGATGGATGCAGTCGACGGCTTGCGGGTAGAAGGCGATGAGGCCCTTGATCTTGGGCATTTCGGCAATGGGATCGCGGTAGCTCCAAGCGATATCAGGGCTCACCGAGCCGTCGGCGCGCAGGCCCGACCAGTAAGAGGCAATGCCCTTGTAGGGACAGCGCGTCGTGCTGTCCGAGGCGACCAGACGGTCGAGCCTGACATCGTCCGGATGCAAATAGAAACGCGTCGGCAGATGCGTTTCGAACAGCAGCACCGGGCGATGGCTGTCGGCGATCACTTCGCCGTCGAACCAGATCCGGACGTGACTTGAACTCTGCAGCACATCGATGCGTGCGTATGGATCGCGGGCGTGGACGAAGACTTCTTCCTCCTCCTCGAACCATTGGTCGACCGCTTTCCAGGTGAAGGCGATGCGTCCGGCCAGCGGCGACAGGCTTTCATCCGGCGGCGCGACAAGCGACCAGGCCGCGTTGGGCGAAGCTTTTTCTCCCGTCTCCAGGTTCCAATAGGTGGTTTCGCCACCGACGGGATGGGGCTGGCTATGCTCGGACGGCTTCAAGAGCGAGCGGTCCACCGAGGATGCCGGGAAGAAATAGATCGGCAGGAAATGGTTGGAGCGCAGCACCAGGACGTTGCGGCTGTCGGCGATGGTGCGGCCGGCGAATTTGACCCGAATGCGCTTGGGGCTGTGCAGAACATTGATGAGCTGCGGAGCCGTGGCTTCGCGGGGCTGGAGTTTTGGCGCTGCGGTCATACCAATTGCTCCAAGTCAGGATACGGCGCGCACATTGTCGCGCTGTTCGGTGAAGCGGTTGGCCGGCCGCGCCAGGCCGAAACGGTCCCGCAGCGTCCCCGGCGCATATTCGGTGGGGAATACGCCGCGGCGCTGCAGTTCCGGCACGACCTGCTCGGCAAAATTCACCCAATCCTCCGGCAGCAGCGGGAACATCAGGTTGAAGCCGTCGGCGGCACCTGCCTCGAACCAGTCCTGCAGCTGATCGGCGATCTGGTTCGGTGTGCCGACGACGGTCGGCACCGAACCGCTGTTGGCGAGCTTGCGAGCGATCTCGCGCAGAGTGAGGTTCTGCTTCGACCATTCCTTGACTCGATTGAGCGAGGTGCGGCCGCCATTGAAGGTGCTCTCGTCCGGCAGCGGCGGCAGCGGGCCGTCCGGCGGATATACGGAGAGATCGACGCCGCTCCAGCTAGAGAGAAGGTCGATGCCGACCCGATCGGGAAGCAAGCTCTGCAGATACTCCTGCCGCTCGCGTCCCTCCGCTTCGGAAGCTGCGACGATCGGCAGGATGCCCGGCAGGATCTTGAAGCTCTCGGGCTTGCGGCCGTAACGGGCGAGGCGCTCGTTGATGTCCTGCCTATATTTGATGCCGTCTTCCTTGGTGCTGTAGATGGCAAAGTGCGCATCGGCATGCGCGGTAGCGAAATTCTTGCCGTCTTCGGACGAGCCGGCCTGGACGATCAGCGGATGGCCCTGCGGCGGGCGCGAGACATTGAGCGGTCCGCGCACCTTGAAGTGCGGGCCCTTGTGGTTGATCGCATGGACCTTGTCGGGATCGGCGAAATAGCCCGATGCCTTGTCGATAAGCAGGGCTTCGTCTTCCCAGCTGTCCCACAGTGCCTTGACGATATCGAGGAATTCGGTGGCGCGCTCATAGCGAAAGGCGTGCTCGATATTGCCGTCGCGGCCGAAATTGCGGGCCTCCTCGTCCATGGCCGACGTCACCACATTCCAAGACGCCCTGCCCTTGCTGATATGGTCGAGCGAGGCAAACATGCGGGCGACATTATAGGGCTCGCTGTAGGAGCTCGAGGCGGTGGTGATGAGGCCGATATGCCTGGTCACGCCGGCAAGCGCCGACAACAGCGTCAGCGGTTCCAGGCGGGCATTGGCGTAATGGGCTACGCCGCTCTGTACGGAATCCCAGATCGCGACATGGTCGGCGACGAAGATCGTATCGATCCTGGCGCGCTCGGCAGACTGGACGAGATCGCGGTAGAAGTCGAAGTCGAGCACTTCGCGGCCCGGCGCGCGCGGATGGCGCCACGACATGCGATGATCGCCCTGCGGATTGAAGAAAAACGCGCTGAGGATCATGTGGTCGCGTGCCATGCCGGTCTCCTTGCAGAACTGCTTCAGGCGACCGTCGCGATGCCTCGACCGGCTGCGACAATCTCTCCTGAGCGGTGAAAGGTAGATTGCGCTCCAGCTTAATTCGAGTAATTTTATAGAGATTGTGCGGCGCGAAAGCGGAAGCGATTGCCCTCGAAGACCGCGCCGAAAGAAAGTGGTTTCAGCAAGACATGTCGTCATCGGTTCTGAACGTCGAGCAGCTCACCGTCGCCTATGATGAACGCCGGGGATCGCATCCGGCCGTCAACGGCGTGTCGCTCACCATCGGCGAAGGCGAAGCGCTCGGCCTTGTCGGCGAGTCCGGCTCGGGCAAAAGCTCGGTGGCACTCGCTATTCTGCGCTATCTGCCGAATAACGCCCGGATCGCCGCGTCGGCGCTCGAGTTCCAGGGCCGCGAGATCCGCAATCTCTCCGGCGAACAGCTGCGCCGGCTAAGGGGCGATCGCATCGCGGCCGTCTACCAGCATCCGGGTGCGGCGCTCAATCCGGCCATGACGATTGGCCGGCAGATCACCGAGACGATCATGCGGCATCGCCCGGTTCGGCAGGACGAAGCACGCACCCGCGCCGCCGAGCTGCTCGGCCGCGTCAGGGTGAGCAATCCGGAGCGGGTGCTCGATCTCTATCCGCACGAATTGTCGGGCGGCATGCAGCAGCGCGCCAACATCGCGATTGCCATTGCGCTCGACCCGTCGCTGCTGGTGCTGGATGAGCCGACGACGGCGCTTGACGCCAGCGTCCAGTCCGAGATCGTCGCCATCCTGCAGGACTTGCGCCGCGATCACCAAACCAGCGTTCTGCTGATCAGCCATGACATCAACATGGTCCGCCGGGCCTGCGATAGGGTGGCCGTGATGCAGTCGGGGACGGTGGTCGAAAGCGGCATCGCCAACGATGTCTTCGAGAACCCTGTTCACGCCTACACCAAGGCGCTGATCGCCTCGATCCCGGCGCTCAACTTCACCAAGCGCGACGGCAGGCTGGCCGAGATGCACACAACCGGCCCGTCGAAGCCTGTCCGCAGCGATCAACCGGAAGCCGCACGTCCGATCGCCGTCGCCTGCAAAGGCATCAGCCGCGCCTTCGGCTCCCAGGCCGTCCTGCACGATATCGACCTGGAGATAGCCCAGGGCGAGACGTTCGGGCTGATCGGCGAATCCGGCTCCGGCAAGTCGACATTGGCAAGGATCGTGACTGGCCTCCAGACGCCGGACGCTGGGTCGGTCGAGCTGTTCGGCAGCACTGTCGCGCCGCGCGTCGAGAAAAGAAGCCTGAGCGAACGGCGCGACGTGCAGATGGTGTTCCAGTCACCCGACCGCACGCTCAATCCGCGCCAGCGGATCGGCAGGATCCTCGGCCGTCCGCTGCGGCGGCTCGCCGGCTTTAGCCGCAGCGAGGTGAAGCAGCGTGTCGGCGATCTCCTGGCCTCGGTTCGTCTTGCCGCTACGACCGTCGACCAGAAGCCGAGATCGCTGTCTGGTGGCCAGCGCCAACGGGCGGCGATTGCGCGCGCCTTTGCCGGCGTGCCGAAGCTCGTGGTGTTGGACGAGCCGACCTCTGCGCTCGACGTTTCCGTGCAGGCGACCGTGCTCAATTTGCTCAACGACCTGCAGCGCGACAAGGACACCACCTATCTGTTCATCAGCCACGACCTCAGGGTGGTGCGCTATATGGCCGACAGGATCGGCGTGCTCTATCGCGGCCGGCTGGTCGAGACGGGATCATCCGAGCAGATTTTCCGTGGCCTCAACCACCCCTACACGAAGCTGCTTCTGGCCGCGTCCTCGGATGAGACGGCGCCGAGGGCTCCGGCTCAGCTCCACGTCGCGGCACACGATGCCGAGACCTCCGGATGCTCCTTTGCCGCCCGCTGTCCTGTCGCGCTGCCCGATTGCCGAAAGGCGCAACCACCCGTCAGGCAGGCCGGCGACGGTCATCTGATCGCCTGCTGGAGAGACGCAAGCAGTCTCTGATTGCGAAGCGGGCAACTGACAAGCCTTCTTTCGAGGAGATGTCCCCCGGCCGATGCGGCCGGAGGACAGGCTTGGGAGGCGCCTGACGTCGGCTGGAAATTTCCGGCGATGGTTTTGACCAGCGTCGATTTGCCGGCGCCATTGTCGCCCGTCAGGCCGAGAACCTGGCCCTCATTGATGTCGAGCGAGACATTGTCCAGCGCGCGAACGGCACCGAAATCCTTCACGATATGTTCGAGACGCGCTAGAACCGTCATCGCATCTTCCCATGCCAATTTGTAAGTTTCTAATACAAATCATCGTTTGAAACTTGGGTCAATGGGCTTGGAGATGCTGAAGATTTATTGCAATGCACCCAACCTTGGGTCTTTCAAACCGCCTAGAAATTCTATTAGTATGTCAAGCAAACAAATTGTGGAGAACGACATGCTGGTGTCGACCGATCTTCGGCCGAACGAAACGCGGGCACTTGCGGCGCTGTTTCGTGCCGGCGCGTCGAGCCGGGCAGCGCTCGCACGCGATCTCGGCCTGACCCGGTCGACCACCGGCGCCCTGGTGCTGGGGCTGACGGAAGCCGGTCTGGCGCGCGAGCGGTCGGATGGAGCGGATGACGAGCAGGATAGCGAGGGTCGGGTCGGCCGTCCCGGTATCCTGGTCGAGATCGACGGCAATGGCGGCTTCTTCCTTGGCGCTTATATCGGCGTCAACTGGATCGCAGTCGTGACTGTCGACCTTGCCGGCGCGCGGCGTGCGAGCGCCTCTAGGGCATTTGCCGGCCCCGGTAGCACGCCCGAAGCCGCGGTCGACATCATCGGGGAACTCGTCGCCGAGATCCGCTCACAATTGCCTGCGGGCACGCGCCCCTACGGGCTCAATGTCGCCGTGCCCGGCTTCCCCGCCGCCGACGGGATTTCATACCATGCCACCATCCTTGGCTGGCACGGGGTCAATCTGGCGGAGCTTTTGCGCACTGCCTTTGGCGCGGACTTTCCAATCCTCTTGGAAAACGATGCCAATGCCGTGGCGGTGGCCGAGACATACCGGGCGCAGCCGGGCAAGGACCATGAGGATGCTCTGGTCATCCTGATCGAGAACGGCGTTGGCGGCGGCATCATCAATGCCGGCAGGCTGCATCGCGGCCGGCTCGGCGGCGCCGGCGAAATCGGGCATCTGCGCATCGGCGACGAAGGTTTTGTCTTCGACGCGAAGCGCCCGGGCCGACTGGAATCCTATGTCGGCAAGGATGCTTTACTGGCTCGCTATTTGCACATAAGCGGACTGCGCGCCGGCGTGGATGAGTTTGTCGCAGCGCTGGCCGGCGGCGATCCGGCAGCCGTTGCCACCGCGCGCGACTGGGCGCTCTGGTTCGGCCGCGGCCTGGCGACACTTGCCTGCACCTTGCAGCCGGAGCGCATCATCCTCTCCGGCTCCGTCAATGCTGTCTATCCCTTTGTCGCCGAGCAGGTGGAAGCTTTCTTGCTGGAGTTCCTGGCTGAAGGTTACCCCGTTCCTACGGTCGAACTGTCGCGCGTCGGGGCCGACGGTCCGGCATTGGGCGCTGCCTGTCTGCTGCATCAGGCAGCTTTGTCGGGCGATCCGCAATTTCAACTTCGCGGCCTCGCCGCGCGCTAATCAGGAGAGATTCCATGCCTCGCAAAGACGAAAAGCGGCTGCGTGTCGGCGTGCTCGGCTGCGGTCCGATTGCCCAGGCGGCGCATTTCGAATCCTGCACCAAGGCACGCAATACCGATCTCTATGCCATCTGCGATGTCGCCGACGATCTGCGCGACAGGATGGCGGCGACCTACGCGCCTGAAAAATCCTATGCCGACTACGGCCTGATGCTGGCCGATCCCGATCTCGATGCCGTCATCATCGCGACATCGGACATTTTTCACGTCAAGGCCGCGGAACTGGCGCTCGATGCCGGCAAGCATGTGCTTTGCGAAAAGCCGCTGGGCGTTTCGGTCGAGGAGGTCGAAGGCTTGCGGGCCACGCTCGACAAGAGCGGCAAGGTGCTCCAGGTCGGCCATATGAAGCGCTTCGATCCCGGCATCCAGGCGGCAAAGGCTTTCGTCGACGACGAAATGGGCGAGCGGCTGGCGTTCAAAGGCTGGTACTGCGACAGCACCCACCGCTACCCGATGACCGATGCGGTGCAACCGCTGATCATCACCAGCGCCAAGGCGCGCAAGCCTGCCGTCAATCCCAAGGCGGATCTGCGCCAATACTACATGCTGGCGCATGGCAGCCATCTCCTCGATACGGCGCGCCATCTGCACAGGCCGATCGAGGCGGTCGAGGCCCGGCTCACCGAGCGCTATGGCGCCTATTGCTGGTTCATCACCACCATCTTCGCCGACGGCACGATCGGCCATCTCGACCTGACGGTCGCCGTGCGCATGGACTGGCACGAAGGGTTCCAGATCTATGGCCAGAACGGCAGCGTTCTCGCGAAGACGTATAACCCCTGGTACTACAAGAGCAGCGAGGTCGACATTTTCCGCGAGGCCGATGGCAGTTGGCATCGCACGCTTGGCGCGGATGGCCACTTCTATCGCCGGCAGCTCGAAGGCTTTGCCGATGTCGTGCTGAATGGCGCGCCCATGATCGGCGCCAGCATCGAGGACGGCATCGCCTCGGTCAGGGGCATGGCGGCCATCGCCCGCTCGGCCGCTGCCGGCGGCCGCGCCGTCCGTCTGGCCGATGTCGACGGGGTCGTGTGATGCAGCTTGGGATTTTCGCCAAGACCTTCGCCACCACCGGCGCCTTGCCGGTGCTGCGCGCGGTCGCGGACGGCGGCTACACGGCGGCGCAGTTCAACATGGCGTGCCTTGGACTGCCGTCGATGCCGGACAGCATTGAGCTCGGCGCGGCCCGGTCCGTCGCTAAGGCGAGCGGCGAGGCCGGCGTTTCGATCGCGGCCGTGTCTGGAACCTACAATATGATCCACCCGGATCGCTCGGTTCGTGTGTCAGGTCTTGCTCGGCTGGAGGTGCTGGCTGCGTCATGCGCTGACATGGGCACGCGCCTGATCACGCTGTGCACCGGCACAAGGGATGCACAGGATCCGTGGCGCTGGCATCCCGACAATGCAAGCGAGGCGGCATGGAGCGATCTGCGGACGGAGATGGAAGCGGCGATCGCGATTGCCGAGCGCTTCGACATCGAGCTCGGCATCGAACCGGAACTGGCCAATGTCGTCTCCAGCGCGCGGGCCGCTCGCCGGCTGCTCGACGAGATGAACAGCGCGCGGCTGCGCATTGTGCTCGACCCGGCCAATCTATTCGAAGTGGCGGACAGCGCGGAGCGTCACCGCCTGATCGACGAGGCCGTCGATCTGCTGGCTGCGGAGATCGGCATGGCCCATGCCAAGGACCGCAATGCCGATGGCAGTTTTGCCGCCGCCGGACAGGGCGTCGTCGATTTCCCGCATTTCATCGGCTGCCTAAGAGCCGCCGGGTTCGACGGCCCCCTGATCACGCATGGCCTGACAGAGGCCGAGGCGCCCGGCGTCGGCGCGTTCCTGCGCAATGTCCTGGAAGCGAGCGACGACACGTGAAAAAGACCTTCAGCCGAGATGGCGTCGACCTTGCCTACCGGGAGGTCGGCACGGGCCTTCCCGTCATCTTCCAGCATGGGCTGGGCGGCGATGAGGCGCAGGTGGCCGACGTGTTTCCCGATCTGCCGGTGACGCGGCGCGTGACGCTCGAATGCCGTGGCCAGGGCGGATCCGGCTACGGGCCTGTCGAGCAGCTTTCGATCGCGACGTTTGCCGAGGACGTCGATGCACTGGCCGACGATCTCGGCCTCGGCCCGGCCGTCGTCGGCGGCATCTCGATGGGCGCGGCGCTGGCGCTTCGCCTGGCGGTGCACAGGCCGGCGCGGGTGCGGGCGCTGGTGCTCGCCCGGCCTGCGTGGGTATCCCAGGCTGCACCGGCCAATATGAGGCCCTATGCCGTGGTCGGCGATCTCTTGATGCGGCATTCGCCCCAAGACGCCAGGCGTCTGTTCGATGACAGCGCTGTTGCCGGCGAACTGGCCAGATTGGCGCCGGACAATCTCGGCAGCCTGCAAGGCTTCTTCACTCGCCCGGACCCGGTTCTGTTCGGCAGGCTGCTTTCGGCGATCGCCGGCGATGGTCCCGGCGTGAGCGAGGCGGACATCCGCGCTATCGCGGTGCCGACTCTTGTCATCGGCCATGACCATGACCTCGTCCATCGACTGGACGACGCACAGACGCTGGCCGGACTCATTCCGTCGGCCCGGCTTTGCACCATCACAGCCAAATCGCAGGATCGCGCCGCCTACCGGCGGGAATTCCGCGCCTGTCTTTCGGAATTCCTGGAAGCGCTGGCATGACGCATCAAACGATGGACGACACGATCGCCGTGGTCGAGATCGGCGGCACGTCGGTCAAGGTTGGCTTTGCCGATCGCGGCCACCCGGTGGATTTCGCCCGCACCTACCCGACCGCCCAACTGCGCCAGGGCGCGCCCGTGGCGGGGTTGGCCGATGCGGTCACCGCAGCCTGCCGCGATGCCTGCCTCACGCCTGCGCGCGTCGTTGCGACGGTGCCGGGTTTCATCGACCGCGATTTCGACACCGTACTGCACACGGCCAACATTCCCGAACTGAACGGCATCCGGCTGGGTACGGAATTGGCTTCTAAGTTAGGCATCCCTGTCCGCCTGGAGCGCGATGTCGTGTTGCAATTGCTGGGCGAAAGCGTTGCCGGCGCGGTGAAGCGGCAAAAGGAAGTGCTGGCGGTCTATCTCGGCACCGGCATTGGTGCAGCCTATCTCGGCAAGGACGGCATTTTCAGGGGCGGCGGCTGGGCGCTCGAGATCGGCCACATGCCGATCTACCGACCCGACGAAAGCGGTCCGCCAAACCGGGTCGAGACCTATGCCTCAGGGGCAACGCTCGTCGAACTCGCGACAGACTACGATATCCCGGTGGCCGATCTGTTTTCGGCGGCCGGGCAGCCGCCATCGCTGCGCGAATGGCTCGACGAAATCGTCTGGCAACAGGCGGTGGCCGTCGCAACGGCAGCCGCCCTGTTTTCCCCGCAGACGATCCTGATCGGCGGCGGTATCGTCGACATGAAATCCTATCCCCGCCAGACGCTCAAGCAGCGCATCGCGGACAGCCTGCCGCATTCGCTTGTTGTAGAGCCTCTGGACATACGCTGGGCGGCCCTGGGCTGGCAGGCGGCGATCCATGGCGCGGTGCTGCTCGGCGCGGTGTGATCGCCGTGGTTGCTGTCCGCGAAGGATTACTTGATCGTCTTCCCGTCCGCCCCAAACCGGTATGTCTTACCCGGCTCGGGCGTCGCATACAGCGTCGCGCCCGGCTCCGCGTCGTAGACACCGAAAATGCGCACCGTGATCAGCCCGGCCTTTTCGCAGTCGAGATAGAGGTTGGTGTCGGCGCCGAGATGTTCGGCATGCACCACCGTTCCCTTCCAGGCGCCGGACCTTGGATCCACGGTCAGATGCTCCGGCCGCACGCCGATCGTCTTGGCCGTCTCGCCCAATCTGGCGCCGTCGATGAAATTCATCTTCGGCGAGCCGATGAAGCCGGCGACGAACTCGTTTGCCGGCGAATTGTAGAGCTCCATCGGGCCGCCGATCTGCTCGATCTGGCCGGCGTTGAGCACGACGATCTTGTCGGCCAGCGTCATCGCCTCGACCTGGTCGTGGGTGACGTAGATCATCGTCGCCTTCAGCCGGCGATGCAGCTGCGCGATCTCCAGCCGCGTGTTGACGCGAAGCGCTGCATCGAGGTTCGACAAGGGCTCGTCGAAGAGAAACAGTTTTGGCTCACGCACCACGGCGCGGCCGATGGCGACGCGCTGGCGCTGGCCGCCCGACAGTTCCGCCGGCCGGCGCTCGAGATACGGTTCCAGCGACAGCATCGACGAGGCGACGCCGATGCGTCGCTCGATCTCTGGGGCGGGCGTGCCGGCCTGCTTGAGGCCGAGGCCCATATTGTTCTTCACCGTCAGATGCGGGTACAAGGCATAGGTCTGGAACACCATGGCGATGCCGCGTTTTGCCGGGGGCGTGGCCGAGACATCGGCGCCGTCGATCACCACCCTGCCGGAGGTCGAATCCTCCAGCCCGGCGATGACCCTGAGCAAGGTTGACTTGCCGCAGCCAGATGGGCCGACGAAGACGACGAATTCGCCGTCGGTCACTTCGAGGTTGATGCCTTTCAGCACCTCGACCGGCCCGAAGGCCTTCTTCACATTCTCGATTACCAGCGAGCCCACGGCTTCGTCCTTGTTCTAGAGTTTGCCCTACTAGAGCTTAACTGGGGCGCCGCTGCGCACGCTCTCATCGGCGGCAAGGCAGACGGCGAGCGATTTCACCGCGTCGTCCATGTGGCGGGTCAGGTCAATGTCTTCCCGGATCGCCTTCAGCACGAAGGCCTGTTCGAGATCGCAGAGGTCCTGGTGGCCGGGTTCGCCGTCCATCGACAGCATCTCGTCCGGCCTGGCGAACTTGCCGTCCGCGCCGGTCGCCGCACTGTGCAGGCGGATGGTCGAGGTCTTGGTGTGGGTGTCGATGTCGTCCGACTTCACACCTTCCTTCATGACGATCGACACGCAGCCATTGGGCGAAATCACGTCCTTCACGAAGAACGCTGTCTCCGAGATCATCGGGCCCCAAGCCGCCTCGTACCAGCCGACCGAGCCGTCGTCGAACAGCACCTGGAGATGGCCGTAATTGTACATTGTCGGCGCGATCTCCTCGGTCAGCCGCAGCCCCATGCCGCGCACCTCGACCGGCCTGG
The DNA here is from genome assembly GCF_030323125.1 of Mesorhizobium sp. C089B. Lineage (NCBI taxonomy): Bacteria > Pseudomonadati > Pseudomonadota > Alphaproteobacteria > Hyphomicrobiales > Phyllobacteriaceae > Mesorhizobium > Mesorhizobium sp. C089B. Next base: position 5,081,418 of record NZ_CP100469.1, on the reverse strand, counting down.
CGTCGGTGATCTGCAGCATCACGTCGAGATAGTGCACGCCGCAATCGACGATCGGCGACGTCGTCTGCATCAACTGCTTGTGCGTCTGCCAGGTCGGCCCTGACGATTGCTGGTTGAGGTTCATGCGGAAGACATAAGGGCCGCCGAGCTTGCGCGCTTCGGCGATGAGCCGGACCCAGGACGGGTGGTGGCGGAGGATGTAGCCGATCACCAGTTTTCTGCCGTTGGCCTTGGCCGCGGCGACGACGCGCTTGGCGTCGGCGACCGTCGTTGCCAGCGGCTTCTCGACGAAGACGTGGCAGCCGGCCTCGAATGCCTTCACCGCATAGTCGGCATGGCTGTCGGAATAGGTGGCGATGCAGGCGACATCTGGTTTCTCGTCGCGCAAGGCGTCGTCGAAGGAGCGCCTGATGCCATAGCCCGATAGCCCGTCCGGCAATGGGACGTCAGAACGGTTGATCAGTGCAGCGATCTCGAAGCCCGGATTGTTGTGATAGGCCAGCGCATGGCTGCGGCCCATATTGCCGAGGCCGGCGACGACAACACGAAGAGGTTTTTCTAGACTCACTTGACGGCTCCGGATGTGATGCCGCGGATCAGCTGCCGCGAGAAGATGACGTAGAGGGTCAGCACCGGCATGATCGCCAGCGAGAGTGCGGCCAGGATGGCGTTCCAGTTGGTGACGAACTGGCCGAGGAAGAGCTGCGCGCCGAGCGTCACCGTTTTGGTCTCTTCCGACGGCGCCAGGATCAGTGGGAACCACAGATCGTTCCAGATCGGGATCATGGTGAAGACGGCGACCGTCGCCATCGAGGGCCGCACCAGCGGCAGCACCAGCCGGAAGAAGATGGTGTATTCCGACAGGCCGTCGATGCGGCCGGCATTCTTCAGATCGTCGGACACCTGCTTCATGAATTCCGACAGGATGAAGACGGCCAGCGGCAGCCCCTGCGCGGTGTAGACCAGGATCAGCGCCGTCAGCGTGTTGACCAGCCCGCTCGCCACCATCAATTGCAGGATGGCGACGGTGCCGAGCCGGATCGGGATCATGATGCCGAGCGCGAGGTAAAGCCCCATCAGCGTGTTGCCGCGGAAGCGGTATTCCGAGAGCGCGAACGCCGCCATCGCGCCGAACAGAAGCACGAAGAACAGCGAGGCGACGGTGACGACCAGGCTGTTCTGGAAATAATGGATGAAGTCGCCCTGGCCGATCACCGTGGTGTAGCCGATCAGGTCGAAGGTTTTTGGCGTCGGCGGCGTCAGCGGCTCGCTGAAGATGCCGGCGCGCGATTTGAACGAGTTCATGATGACCAGGATCACCGGAAACAGCGCGATCGCCGTGTAGGTCAACAGGATCGCGTGGGCGCCGATGGTGCGGGGCAGCGAACGGGTGGCGGTGCTCATTGGAAGGTCTCCTGACGAGCGATGACTGTTGAGGTCGGCACCAAGGCACCCCCCTCTGTCCTGCCGGACATCTCCCCCTCAAGGGGAGAGATTGGCAGCGTTGACCTTGCCGTCCACCTTGCAACGCTGGTGATTGGCGAAAGCGACGATGACATCTGATCTCCCCCCTTGAGGGGGAGATGCCTGGCAAGGCAGAGGGGGGTGTTTAGCCGTAACATGTCTGCCCCTCAGAACTGGTAGCGACGCAGGCGCGTCTGGACGAGGAAGAGGTAGACGCAGACGCCGCCGAGGATGATCAGGAACATCATCGTGGCGATCGCCGCGCCCATATTGGGATCGCCGGTCTGCAGCTGAAAGCCGAAGAAGGCGCGGTAGAGGAAAGTGCCCAGAATGTCGGTCGAATAGTTCGGGCCGGCGAGCGCCCCTTGCGCGGTGTAGATCAGGTCGAAGGCGTTGAAATTGCCGACGAAGGTCAGGATCGAGATGATGCCGATCGACGGCAGGATCAGCGGCAGCTTGATCTTCCAGAACTGCGACATGCCGGTGATGCCGTCACATTCGGCCGCCTCGATCACCTCTTCGGGGATCGACAAAAGGGCTGCATAGATCAGCATCATCGGGATGCCGACGAACTGCCACACCGAGATCAGGCTGAGCGCGGTCAGCGCATATCGTTCCTTGCCCAGCCACGGCGTGAACAGGCTTTTCAAGCCGACCAGGTCCATCAGATGCGGCGCCACGCCCCATAACGGCGACAGGATCAGTTTCCAGGCGAAGCCGACGATGACGAAGGACAGGATGGTCGGCACGAAGATCGCGGTGCGGTAGAAGGCGGCGAACCTCAGCCTCGGGCTGGAAAGAAGTGCGGCCAGAAGCACGCCGATCGGGTTCTGCACCACCATGTGGATGATGAAGAACCAGGTGTTGTTCCTCAGCGCGTTCCAGAAACCCACCGACCAGTTGGGGTCGCCGAACAACGTACGGAAGTTGGTGAAGCCAACGAACACCTGATGCTGCTCGACGTTGCGGAACAGCGACAGCTGCAAGGTGCCGGCCAGCGGCAGGATCATGATCGCCGTATAGACCAGCAGCGCCGGCGCCAGGAAGACGCCGATATGCCAGCGGAACGGTCGTTTCGGTCGTATTTGTGCGGCCATGAGTGCGGTCCCCGCCGATCAGGTTTAGCAATGCCTTCGACGGCAGCGCTGCCCCTCACCCTCACGCTCTCCCCGTGAAGGACGGGGAGAGGGGGCGCCTGCGTTTCGGCTGATCCTTCTCCCCGTCACTATACGGGGAGAAGGTGCCGGCAGGCGGATGAGGGGCGGCGCCGTCGTTCGCAGTCGATGATGCTGTCGAAAAACGCAGGGCCGTCCACTTGGGGCCCTGTCTGTTGTCTGAGCTCTTACTTGCCCGGCTTGTACCAGCTGTCGAGGCCGTCCTGCAGCTTCTTGGCGGCAGCTTCCGGCGTGTCGGTGCCATTGATGACGTTGGCCGATTCAACCCAGGTTTCGTTCTCGAGGTTCGGCGTGCCGCGCGACAGGATCTGGTAGGTCGAGCGGATCGTCGACTTGCACTTGTCGCGCCAGGAGACGAATTCCTGCGCCAGCGGGTCTTCCATCTTCACCGGGGTGGAATTCAGGCTGAAGAAGCCCGGCAGTGCGTTGGCGTAGATGGTGGCGAAGTCCGGCGAGGCGACCCAGGACAGGAAGGTCTTGGCCGCGTCGGCATTCTTCGACGCCGCATTCAGGCCCATGCCGATATCGGTATGGTCGGAGATGTAGCAGGTGTCGCCGGCCTTCTCGACCGGCGGCGGGAAGGCGCCCATCTTGAACTGCGCCTGGGTGTTGAACAGGCCGATCTCCCACGATCCCGCCGGGTAGATGGCGGCGCGGCCAAGCGTGAACAGGTTCTGGCTGTCCGGATAGGTCTGGGCCTCGAAGCCGTCGCCGAGATAAGGCTTCCACTTGGCCAGTTCCTCATAGGGAGCAACCCAGTCCTTGTCGGTCAGCTTCTGGTCGCCCTTGATCAGCGCTGCGCGGCCCTCTTCGCCCTTCCAGTAGTTCGGACCGATGTTCTGATAGCCCATGGTCGCGGCTTCCCATAGGTCCTTGGTGCCCATGGCCATCGGGATGTAGGTGCCGTCGGCCTTGATCTTGTCGAGCGCGGCGAAGAACTCGTCACGCGTCGTCGGCACCTTGAGGCCGAGCTTGTCGAAGGCGTCCTTGTTGTAGATGAAGCCGTGAATGACCGAGGCCATCGGCACGCAGAAGCTCGCCTTGCCGTCGTCGGTCTGCCAGGCGGCCTTGGCAACGGGCGAAAAGTTTTCCATGCCGGGCAGCGCCGACAGGTCGGCAAGGTTGCCCTTCTTGAACAGTTCGAGCGACTTGTCGAACGGGCGGCAGGTGATCAGGTCGCCAGCCGAGCCGGCGGCGAGCTTGGCGCCGAGTGCGGCGTCATACTCGGTCGGCGCCGACGGTGCGAACACCACTTTGATGCCCGGGTTCTTGGCCTCAAAAGCCGGGATCAGCTTGTCCTTCCAGATGGCAAGGTCGTCGCCGCGCCAGCTTTCGATATTGAGCGTTACGTCATCGGCGTGAGCCAACCCGGCGGTGCCGAGAATGCTGGTGCCGAGAAGCAGTGCCGTCAGTAACTTCGTTGTCATGCTAGTCTCCCTGTTGACCTTTTTTTAGGTTCGGTTTTGAGAACAGGGGCCTTCGCGCCCTTGTTCCCCTCGATCGCGGAAAGGGCTGGCCGCAGCTTCTGGTCGGTCCCTTCCAGTATCTTCTCGGCCGCAACGGCGTTGGCAGCGCCGGCGGCGAGCAGAATGGCTATCTTGACGACGCCGCCGCTCGCTTCGAGCAGCCGCACGGCGTCTTGCCGGTCGCGGCCGCTGATAGCGGCGACGATGCGAGCCGCGCGGTCGCGCAGCTTGATGTTGTCGGCGGTGAGATTGACCATGTAGCCGTCATGGACATGGCCGAGATGAATGGCGGTAAGCGTCGACAGCATGTTGAGCGCGATCTTCTGGGCAGTGCCGGCGCCCATGCGCGTCGAGCCGGCAATCACCTCCGGTGGCGTCTCGAGCAGGATGGCGACGTCGGCCAGCCTGAGCAGGGGCGTGTCCTTGTTGTTGGCAATGGCGATGGTTGCCGCGCCCCGGCTGCGCGCATCCTTCAGCGCCTGCACCGCATAGGGCGTCGAGCCGCTGGCCGAAATCGCGATCAGGCAGTCGCCCTTGCCGATGCCGGCGCCGGCAATTGCCGTCGAGGCTTCGTCGGTGTCGTCTTCCGGTCCGCCGGCCAGGGTCTTGAAAGCGTCGTCGCCACCGGCGATGAGGATGGCGATGCGTTCGCGCTTGATGCCGAAGGTGCCGGGCAACTCCAGCGCGTCGGCCAGCGCCATCAGGCCGGAGCTGCCGGCCGCAGCATAGGCGAGCTTGCCGCCGCCGTTCAGCCGCCCGGCGATGATTTCGGCTGCGGCGGCGATGGCGGGAATGGCGTCGCGCACAGCCTTGGCGGCCTCGATCTGCGCATTGACCAAAGAAGAAAGGATGGCGTCCGGGGCCTGGATGTCCAGTCCCTCGGCATTGCTGTGAAGCGCTTCGGTGCGCGGTTCGGCCATCCCTGTCCCTCCCATGGACGAACAATACCAAAAAATACCACTTGTCCAGACGCATTAACGAAATTGCGAACTGGAAATCGTTGAGCCGGCGAAATTCCCGGGTTTTTCAACCTGATACGCCTTAATCTTTTTGAAACGGAAATTAATCCCTTGGCTATTGGTATTTTATTGGTATTATCGCCCGGAGGAGACATCGCGTGAAATTCGTGCTCGGTATCGACGGCGGCGGCACCAGCTGCAGGGCAGCCCTTGCGACAGGCGATGGCGTTGTCATTGGCCGTGCCAAAAGCGGCGCCGCCAACATCCGCACCGATCTCACCGGCGCTCGCACCCACATCGTCGAGGCTGCTCGTCAGGCCTTCATCGCCGCCGGGCAAGATCCGGACCTGATCCCGCAGACACCAGCTATTCTCGGCCTTGCCGGCGCCAATGTCGGCACCTACCGCCAGCAGCTTGAAGCAATCCTGCCGTTCAGCATCAGCCGCGTCGAGACGGACGCCGAGATCGCGCTCGAAGGGGCAGTCGGCTCTGGTGACGGCGCCATGGCCATCCTCGGCACCGGCACCGCCTATATGGCGCGCAAGGGCGGCACGTCGCGCGCCATCGGCGGCTGGGGCTTTCAGGTCGGTGATCAAGGCAGCGGCGCCCGGATCGGCCGCGACCTGCTGGAGCAGACGCTGCTCGCCCATGACGGCGTCCGGCCGCGCTCAGCCCTGACCGACAGCATGATGGCCATTTTCCGCAACAATCCCGAAGACGTGGTCGAGTTCACCACCAATGCCAAGCCCGGCGATTTCGGCGGCTTCGCGCCCAAGGTTTTCGAGCATGCCGAGAAGGGCGACAGCGTCGCCAACTGGATCGTGGACAAGTCGGTTGCCGATGTCGAGGCGTCGCTCCACGCGCTCGACCTCTCTGATGACGCCCCGCTCTGCCTGCTCGGCGGGCTGGCGCCGCTCTATGGACCGCGCCTCTCGCGGCGCTACCAGGCGCTGCTGAAAGCGCCGCTCGACGATGCGCTGGGCGGCGCCGTGCAGATGGCGGCCCGCATCTTCGTCAAAGCGGAGGCGACGCGATGAGCGATGCCGCCGACCAGATCTTCGCCACGCTGAGGCAGTCGTCGCAGAGCGGCGCCCCGCTCTACCTGCAGCTCAGGAAAAGCATCGAGGACGCCGTCAATCGCGGCCTGATCGGGCCGGGCGATGCGCTGCCTTCCGAGCGCGACATCGCCACCAAGGCCGACATTTCGCGCGTCACCGTGCGCAAGGCGGTGCAGGATCTGGTCAAGGGCGGCATCCTCGTGCAGCGCCACGGCTCCGGCACCTTCGTCGCGCCGCGCATGGAGCGCGTCGAGCAGTCGCTGTCCAGGCTCACTTCATTCACCGAGGACATGGCAAGGCGCGGCATGGCGGTGCGTTCAGTCTGGCTCGACCGCGACCTCTACCCGCCCTCGCCCGACGAGATGATGGTGCTCGGCCTGTCCTCGAACGAGTTGGTGGCGCGCGTGGCGCGCCTGCGCATCGCAAACGACACGCCGCTGGCCATCGAACGCGCCTCGTTGTCGGCCAGCGTGCTGCCGGATCCGGCCGGGATAGGCTCGTCACTCTATGCGGCGCTGCAACTGACCGGCAACCGGCCGGTGCGGGCGGTGCAGCGCATTTCCGCCGCCAATCTCGGCGACGCCGATGCGCGTCTGCTCGAAGTGCCATCCGGCATTGCCGGCCTGCACATCGAACGCATTTCCTATCTCGCGAGCGGCAAGGTGATCGAGTTCACCCGCTCCATCTACCGCGGCGACGCCTATGATTTCGTTGCCGAACTGCGCCTGACAGGGCCGAGCGAAGAGGGCCGACCATGATCCCCAAGACCACCCATATGCGGCGCGAGATCGACGAAATTCCGCAAGCCGTCGCGCGTCTGCTCGATGGCTCGGCGGCGGTGCTGACCGAGGCCGGACGCGGCATTCGCGAGCGCGATCCGAGCTTCGTCGTTACCGTCGCGCGCGGTTCGTCCGACCATGCCGCCACCTTCATGAAATATGCCGTCGAACTGACCGCCGGCCTGGCCGTGGCATCGGTCGGTCCGTCGATCGCCTCGATCTACGGCGCCAAGCTCAAGCTCGCCGGTTCCGCTTGCCTCGCCATCTCGCAATCCGGCAAGAGCCCTGACATCGTCGCCATGGCCGAGACGGCACGGGCCGGCGGTGCGCTCACCGTCGCCATCACCAACACCGCCGATTCGCCGCTGGCGCGGGCTTCGGATTTTGCCATCGACATTCTGGCCGGCCCCGAGCGCAGCGTCGCGGCGACCAAGACATTCGTCAATTCGGCGGTCGCCGGCCTGGCGCTGATGGCGCATTGCACCGGCGACGACAGACTGCTGGCCGCCCTTGCCCGCCTGCCCGAGCATTTCAGCAAGGCGATCGCCTGCGACTGGATGGCGCTGGCCGGCGCGTTGGAGACGCCGCAATCGCTGTTCATCCTGGGACGTGGCCCGTCGGCGGCGATGGCCGACGAGGCGGCGCTGAAATTCAAAGAGACCTGCGGCATGCATGCCGAGGCCTACAGTGCAGCCGAAGTCATGCACGGCCCGCTGGCGCTGGTCGGGCCAGGCTTCCCGGTGCTGGCGCTCGCCGCCCGCGATGCCTCCGAGCCGTCCGTGGCAGAGGCTGCCGACAACCTTGCCGGCAAGGGTGCAGCAGTTTTTGTAACCTCGGACAAAGCCAAGAGCGCGGCGCGGCTGCCGCATGTCGCCACCGGTCATCCCTTGACCGACCCGCTGACGCTGATCGTCTCCTTCTACGGCTTCGTCGAAGCCTTCGCCCGCCATCGCGGCCTCGATCCGGATGTACCGCGCAATCTGCGCAAGGTGACGGAAACCGTATGAGCGACCGTTTTGCCCTGACTGGCGCCCGAATTTTCGATGGCGACGACTGGCATGATAACGCCGCCCTTGTCGTGCACGGCGATGTGGTCGAAGGCATTCATCCCGTCGGCGCCATTCCGTCGGGCGTTGCCCGCATCGACGCCGGGGGCGGCATGCTGGTGCCGGGTTTTGTCGACCTGCAGGTCAATGGCGGCGGCGGCGTCATGCTCAACGACCATCCCGATGTCGCCTCGCTGGCAACAATCTGCCGGGCGCATGCGCCGTTCGGCACGACCGCACTGCTGCCGACGCTGATCACAGATACGCCTGACATCACCGCCGCGGCCATTGCCGCCGGCACCGGGGCGGCACGGCAAAAACTGCCGGGATTTCTCGGCCTGCATCTCGAAGGGCCGCATCTCTCCGTCGCCCGCAAGGGCGCGCACGAACCGGCGCTGATCCGGCCGATGACGGATGCGGATGAAGCGGCGCTGGTCGCGGCACGCAAAAACCTGCCGGTGCTGCTGACGACGATAGCGCCTGAATCCGTCGAGCCTGCCCGCGTTGCGGCCTTGGCCAAGGCCGGTGTGATTGTCAGCCTCGGCCATTCCGACACCGGCTACGCCACGGCCAGAGCCTTTGCCGATGCCGGCGCCAGCGTGGTCACACATCTGTTCAACGCCATGAGCCAGATCGGCAACCGTGAGCCGGGGCTGGCGGGTGCGGCCATCGACATAGGCAGTCTGTCGGCCGGGATCATCGCCGACGGCATCCATGTCGATCCCGCCACCATGGCAATCGCGCTGCGCGCCAAGCAGGGGCCGGGCAGGATCGTGCTGGTCACCGACGCCATGGCGACGATCGGCACCGACATGACGTCGTTCACCCTTAACGGCCGCATCATCTATCGCAAGGATGGCAGTCTGCGGCTGGCCGACGGCACGCTGGCCGGCGCCGATCTCGATATGATCTCGGCCGTCCGCTACATGCACAGGATCGTCGGGCTGGACCTGTCGGAAGCGTTGCGCATGGCCTCGCTCTATCCGGCGCAGGCGGTCGGCCAGGCCCACCGGCTCGGCCGCTTCGCCAATGGCACGGCTGCCGATATCGTCGCTCTGTCGGACGCCCTCGACGTCAACGGCGTCTGGATCGGCGGCGACAAGGTTTTTGCAGGCGCGGACAGTCCGCGCTAAAGTCCACCCATGCATGATGTCGACTGCGTTGTCGCCGGAGCCGGTGTTGTCGGCCTCGCCATTGCTCGCGCGCTGGCGCTGTCGGGCCGCGAGGTGCTGGTGGTCGAGAAGGCCGCAGCCATCGGCACGGGCACCAGTTCGCGCAATTCGGAAGTCATCCATGCCGGGCTTCATTATACGCCGGGCAGCCTGAAGGCCCGTCTCTGCGTCAACGGCCGCGAGCGTCTCTATGCCTATTGCCGCGAGCACGACGTCGCCCATCATCGCACCGGCAAACTGATCGTTGCCGTCGAACCCGACCAGTTGGACAAACTGCAGGCGATCCAGATCAACGCGGCGCAATGCGGAGTCGGTGACCTCAAGCTTTTGACGCGCGCAGAGGCCGAAAGCCTGGAACCGGCGCTGAGCTGCGCCGGCGCGCTGCTGTCGCCGTCAACCGGCATCGTCGACAGCCAGGCGCTGATGCTGTCATTGCGTGGAGACGCGGAAGCGGCCGGCGCATCTTTCGCCTTGCTCACCGTTGTCTCAGGCGCGAGCATCGGAGCGGGCGGCATCCGGATCGACACGCGCGACGCCGATGGCGAGGGTTTCACCTTGAAGACCGGCGCCTTCATCAACGCCGCCGGCCTCGACGCGCAGGCGCTCGCCGGCCGCATCGAAGGCCTCCCGCAAGACCGTGTTCCGCCGCTGTGGCTGGCGCGCGGCAATTATTTCGCGCTTTCCGGCCGCTCGCCCTTTTCGCGGCTGATCTATCCAGTGCCAGTCCATGGCGGCCTCGGCGTGCACCTGACCCTCGACATGTCGGGGAGCGCGCGCTTTGGCCCAGATGTCGAATGGATCGATCGCGTCGACTATACCGTCGATCCCGCACGAGGCGCTGCCTTCTACGACGAAATCAGGCGCTACTGGTCCGGCCTGGCGGATGGCGCCCTGCAACCGGCCTATGCCGGTGTCAGGCCGAAACTGTCGGGTCCGGGACAGCCGGCCGCCGACTTCGTCATCCTGGGACCGGCTGACCACGGGGACGGCCAGATCGTCAATCTGTTCGGCATCGAGAGCCCTGGCCTTACCGCCAGCCTCGCCATCGCAGAACATGTCGTTGGGCTTTTATATCCGCAATGACGGGCGTTTCCTGAAACGTCGGGCAGGCGCATACCATGAAACCTTTTGATATGGAGGTCGTTGTCGGGGCATATGTCCGAGGCAAAACCCAAATCGAAACCGGCCGACGGCATCGAAGCGCGCGATGCCACGAAGTCGCGTCGGGAAAAGCCGTCACGGCAAACGCGCGGAGATGGACCGCGCGAGGACACGCCGCGCGAGAAAAAAGCATCGGCCGCCGAAGCCGCGTCCGAGCCCGTTGGCGAGGCTGCGCCGCCGCCGGATGCCGTCGAACCCGATCCCAAGCTGACGCCCGAGCAGGCCGAGCAGGCGCGCAAAAAATATCTGCTGCGGCGTTTCTGGATCAGCGGGCGCGGCTATTGGGGGAGGCATGGCGACAAGCTCGCCTGGCCTTTGACGATCGGAGTGCTGCTGCTGATCTGCATCAACATCGGTTTCCAGTATGGCATCAACGTCTGGAACCGCTCGATGTTCGATGCCCTCGAGCAGCGCAACGCCCGCACGGTCTATCTCCTCAGCGCCGTATTCGTGCCGCTGGTGATCTGCAGCGGCAGCCTTGTCGTCGCGCAGGTCTATCTGCGCATGACGATCCAGCGCCGCTGGCGTTCCTGGCTGACCACCGGGGTCGTCGCGCGCTGGCTGGCAAACGGCCGCTACTACCAGCTGAACCTCGTGGGCGGCGACCACCAGAACCCCGAGGCCCGCATGACCGAGGACCTGCGCATCGCCACCGAGTCGCCGGTCGATTTCACCGCCGGCGTCCTCAACGCGTTCCTGTCGGCCTCGACCTTTATCGTCGTGCTGTGGACCATCGGCGGCGCGCTCACCCTGCCGATCGGCGGCGAGAGCATCACCATTCCCGGCTTTCTGGTCATCACCGCGATCATCTATGCCGCCATCACCTCGACCTCGATGGTGGTCATCGGCCGCGATTTCGTCCAGCTCTCCGAGCGGAAGAACCAGGCGGAGGCCGAACTGCGTTACACGCTGACGCGCGTGCGCGAAAACGGCGAGAGCATCGCCTTGCTGGGAGGCGAGGACGAGGAGCGCAGCGGCATCGACAGAAATTTCGGCCACGTGCTGAGGCAATGGGCTCTGCTGACCGGACAGCACATGCGCACGGCGGCGGTGTCGCAGGGATCGAGCCTGTTTGCGCCGGTCGTGCCGATCCTTTTGTGCGCGCCAAAATTCCTCGAAGGCTCGATGACGCTTGGCGAGGTGATGCAGGCGGCGTCTGCCTTTGGCATCGTGCAAGGCGCGTTCGGCTGGCTGGTCGACAACTATCCGCGCCTCGCCGACTGGAACGCCTCCGCGCGGCGCATTGCCTCGCTGATGATGTCGCTAGACGGGCTCGAGCGCGCCGAGCAGAGCGATGCGCTCGGACGCATCAACCGAGGCGAAGCCGAAGACGGCGCCATCCTCAGCCTCGACAATCTTTCCGTGACACTCGACGACGGCACCTCCGTGGTCAAGGAAACCGAGGTCGTGATCGAGCCGGGCGAGCGGGTGCTGGTTTCAGGCGAATCCGGTTCAGGCAAGTCGACGCTGGTGCGGGCCGTCGCGGGCCTGTGGCCATGGGGCGGCGGCAGCGTCAATTTCCACACCGACAGGCGCCTGTTCATGCTGCCGCAACGCCCCTACATCCCTTCCGGAACGCTTCGCCGCGCGGTCGCCTATCCCGCGGCGGCGGACAAGTGGACCATCAAGCAAATCAAGGCTGCCCTCGACAAGGTGGGGCTTGGCTATCTCACCGGCAGGATCAAGGAAGAGGCGCCATGGGACCAGACGCTGTCGGGCGGCGAAAAGCAACGCCTCGCCTTCGCGCGCCTGCTGCTGCATCGCCCCGATATCGTGGTGCTGGATGAAGCGACTTCGGCGCTCGACGAGAAGAGCCAGGACACGATGATGTTGACGGTGATCCGCGAACTGCCTGACGTCACCATCATCAGCGTGGCGCATCGTGCGGAGCTCGAAGCCTTCCACAGCCGCAAGATCACCCTGGAGCGGCGCGAGGGCGGCGCCAAGCTCGTCAGCGACGTCGACCTCATCCCGCGCAAGCGCAAACGCAGCCTGCTGAACCGCGCTTTGTGGGGTTCCAGCACTCGGGTGAAAAAGCCGCGCAGGTAAAAGGCGCCACTGCCGAACCGCGAACAGATGTCCAGGCGAAGCGCTTAGGCAAAGACATTAGCCGGCTATGGATTAGCCGTAGAGACCCTTGTAGGTCTCGCGCAGCAGGTTCTTCTGCACCTTGCCCATCGTGTTGCGCGGCAGCTCATCGACGAAGATCACCTGCTTCGGGTGCTTGTATTTGGCCAGCTGGCCGGCAATGGCGCCAACGATCTCGGCCCCGGTGATCTGCGATGCCGGCGCCCGCACCACGACAGCGGTGACGCCTTCGCCGAAATCGGGATGGGCAATTCCGATGACGGCACTTTCCAAGACGCCGGCAACGGCGTCGATCTCGCTCTCGATCTCCTTGGGATAGATGTTGTAGCCGCCGGAGATAATGAGATCCTTGCCGCGGCCGACGATGTGGACGTAGCCGTCCGCGTCGATGATGCCGAGGTCGCCGGTGATGAAGAAGCCGTCCTTGCGAAACTCCGCCTTGGTTTTTTCCGGCATGCGCCAATAGCCGGAAAAGACATTCGGACCTTTGACCTCGATCATGCCGACTTCACCCTGGCCAAGCGCATCGCCGCTGTTAGGGTCGGCGATGCGCAGCGAAACGCCGGGCAGCGGGAAGCCGACCGTGCCGGCCCGACGCTCGCCCTCATAGGGGTTCGACGTGTTCATGTTGGTCTCGGTCATGCCGTAGCGCTCGAGAATGGCGTGGCCGGTGCGCTCGCGCCAGGCCTTGTGCGTTTCGGCGAGCAGCGGCGCCGAGCCGGAAACGAACAGGCGGATGTTCTTCGCCGCCTGGGCATCCAGCCCGTCCTGCTGCAGGAGCCTGGTATAGAAGGTCGGCACCCCCATCATCACTGTCGCCCGGGGCAAGAGCGAGACGATGCGGCCGGCGTCGAATTTCCGCTCGAACAGCATCGAGGCGCCGGCCATCAGGGTGACGTTGGTGGCGACGAACAAGCCGTGCGTATGGAAGATCGGCAACGCGTGGATCAGCACGTCATCCCCGGTGAAACGCCATTGCTCGACCAGCACGCGCGCATTGGAGGCCAGGTTTTCATGGCTGAGCATGGCGCCCTTGGAGCGTCCGGTGGTGCCCGATGTGTAAAGGATTGCGGCCAGATCGTCCGGCCCGCGCGCCACGGCGTCGAAATCCGTGGGCTGTTGTGCCGCCAGTGCGGTCAGCGAGCCCTCACCATTGCTGCCAAGCGTGACGGTGGCAGCACCCGACGCCTGCGCCAACGGCGCGATAGCGCCGGCGCGGGCCGGGTCGCAGACGACCAGCCGCGGCTCGGCATCACCAAAGAAATAGCCGAGTTCGGCCAGCGTGTAGGCGGTGTTGAGCGGCAGGAAGACCGCGCCGGCGCGCAGGCAGGCGAGGTAGAGGAAAATGCATTCGGGGCTTTTTTCGACCTGCACGGCAACGCGGTCGCCCGGCTCGACGCCAAAATGCCTCAGCGCATGTGCCAGCTGTGCCGATTGCGCCAACATGTCGCCATAGGCGATCGCGCGTCCGTCATCGGTCGCCATCAGGATGCGCTCGGAGGCTGAAATCCGGCTGCGGAACTCGTCGAACAGGTGATTGGTCATGCGCATTCCCTAGAGATGATGCCGAAAAGTGTGAAGCGGTTTTCGGAGGACATCATGCTCTATCCCTTTGATTTAGAGCCGGATGGCTTTGGAACAAAGGAAACGATTTCGCCTCCGTCCGGCAAAAACGTGAAATCGGGTTTGCCGCCGATCAGATGAAGGCAAGCGGACTTGGATAACGGGCGATTTTGGATAGCGGGCGGATTTTGGATAGCGGACCGGAAGCGCTTCTATCTGCGGCTGCGCAGCGCCTTGGTGGCGCTCACGCGTGGATCGCCGCTGTCGTTGAAGCGCTCCATGCACATGGCTGCCGTCAGACGGTAGTGGTTGAGGAGGGCTTCAACGGCGCCGTCGGCATCGCCATCCACCGTGCGCTCCGCAATCAGCCGATGTTCACTGATTTCGTCGCGCTCGCTGCCGTCCTGGGAGATCAGCCGGTAACGGGAGGCCTGATCCGAAAGCTGGTCGCAAAAGCCGGTCAGCCAATGCGAGCGGCAGCCTGCGATCAGTGCCCGATGGAAGGCGCGGTGCAGCTTTTCCCATTCCGGATTGTTCGAGGACGGATCCTCCGGCAAGCGGCGCGGGGCACGCGCCAGGCGATGCAAGGCCAGCACGAGCTGCTCTTCCCATTCGCCGGTGCGGTTGGCAATGGATTCACGCAGCGCCCGCTCTTCCAGCCAGCAGCGGGTGCGCGTCAATTCCTCGAGTTCCGGGGCACTGACCGGCATGATGAAGAAACCGCGCTGGTCGTGGCGGCCGAGCAGGCCTTCCGAAGCAAGTCGGTTGAGGGCCTCGCGAACCGGTGAGGCGCCGGCGCCGTAACGGGAAACCACCCATTCGACACGAAGCTTGCTTTCACTTTCAAACACGCCGCGCAGGAGATCGTCGCGAAGCTGTTGATAGACCGTACTAGCGAGTGTGCTCTTGGGTCCCGCGCCTTCGCTCACATCGGCAGATCCGTAGGTCAATATGACTCCTGTAGCTCGCCATGCTCCGCTAGCCCGTTCGCGAAGCAAACGATTTCCCCTGGAAATTTACTGTAACTCCTAAGGCATCCGCCCCTCAAGCGAAAGATCACGATATTCGACTTAAAGAGGAAGGTTGACTGCATCTTATTCGCCGGAAGTAACTAAAATCGTGAAAAACTTGTTCTTCTGAAGAAAGTTTGTCTCCCTGCATGGCAGGCGCCCTCGAGAAACAGCTTCGAGATCCCGAATACGGATAATTTTTTCTTAACGCGCGTCATGCCGCCGGATTGACCTCTCCCGCATGCAG
Source organism: Mesorhizobium sp. C089B (assembly GCF_030323125.1). Lineage (NCBI taxonomy): Bacteria > Pseudomonadati > Pseudomonadota > Alphaproteobacteria > Hyphomicrobiales > Phyllobacteriaceae > Mesorhizobium > Mesorhizobium sp. C089B. The sequence goes on along the minus strand of NZ_CP100469.1, from coordinate 5,066,230 downwards.
ATCCCTCGGCAGTTATCCACTAGATTTATAGGCCAAAACTAGTGCCGGATGCCGCGATCCTGTCGCTTGCCGCGATGCCCTTGCGGCTGCCACCCGTTGACGGCTTTTTGGGAGATCGAAGGATCAGGCAGGGAGATCAGGCCGAGGAGAACCGACCAGCCGGGAACTTGCCCTGGAACTGATGTCAGCCGGCAGCCCGGTCGGCCGCGGTTCGGATGGCTTCTATATTGGCCCGGTAGGCTTCGACGCTGCCGCCCTTGAAGATGGCGGCGCCCGCCACCAGCACATCGGCGCCGGCTGATGTGACCAGGGGGGCGGTTTCCGGCGACACGCCGCCGTCGATCTCGATGCGAATCGGCCGGTTGCCGATCAGCGCTTTCACCCGCTTGACCTTGTCGACCATGGCCGGGATGAAGGCCTGGCCGCCAAAGCCCGGATTGACGGTCATGATCAGGATCAGGTCAAGCCGGTCGAGCACATATTCGATCGCACTTTCCGGCGTCGCCGGATTAAGCGATACGCCGGCCTTCTTGCCGAGACCCTTGATGGTCTGAAGCGAGCGGTCGAGATGCGGTCCGGCCTCGGCATGCACGGTCATGCCGTCGCAGCCGGCATCGGCAAAGGCGGCCAGATAAGGATCGGCCGGCGCAATCATCAGATGGCAGTCGAAGAAGGCCTTGGTGCGGTTGCGGATGGCCTTGATCACCGGCGGGCCGAAGGTGATGTTGGGCACGAAATGCCCGTCCATCACGTCGAGATGGATCCAGTCGGCGCCGGCCGCCGCCACCGCCTCGACCTCGTCGCCGAGCTTCGAGAAATCCGACGCCAGCACCGATGGCGCGATCAGGGTCTTCCTGCTCATGATGCGGCCCCTTTGGGCGCCCTGTTTGCGGGCGCGATCCAAACGTCTGCCTAGACCATGATCCCGAAAAGGGAAAGTCGGTATTTGCTGGCTAGGAGCGGACCCGGCTCATTACCTGCTCGGCCTCGCTTCCGGTATGGCCTGATTGGCGAAAACAGAAACGAGAGCTCAGATGAGAAGGACCGTCTATTCCATGCTGACGTCGCTGGACGGCTTTATCGAAGGACCGTCGGGCGACATCGGCTTGCCGGTGTCCGAGGAAGATTGCACCGGCATTTCGACGACGAGATGCGGCGGACCGCGATCGCGCTGAAAGAAAAAGCCCGCCGGATCGCTCCGGCGGGGTTCTGACTTTTGACTCGTATTCAGATCCTATGGCTTGAAGTTGGCCGCAGGATCCCTTTGCGGCTGTACCTGCGTCTGCGGCGTGCGCTTCGGTATGAACTGCTGAAGGACACCTGGATTGAGCAACAGGGTCGGGTCGAGCGACGGCTGCTGCCGGATCGCCCTGCAGTTCGGGAACCGACCAACGGTGCCTTCGGGGCAGCGCCGCTTGATGATCGGCACGCACTGGCCGCCGACCATCTGCGAGCCCGGGGCGCAGTCTCCCACCTGCGGCCTCGGCTTGCGGCATGCGCCGTCGATCACCTGGGTGCCGCGCGGGCAAACACACTCGCCGCGCTTGTTGTGCACCTGGCCGCGTATGTCGCATTGTTCCAGCACAGGCTTCTTCTGCCGGCAGGCATTGCCTTGCACCTCGGTACCCCGCGGGCAGACACAATTGCCATTGGCGTCGTGGACCTGGCCGCGGATCGAGCACTGCTCGGGCTTCGGCCGGATCGGCCGGCAGACCTTGCCCCTGACCTCTGTGCCGTCCGGGCAGACGCAATCGCCATTGGCGTTTTGGATCTGACCACGGATCGAGCATTGTTCAGGCTTTGGCCGGATCGGCCGGCAGGCTCCATTGCGCACCTCTGTCCCACGCGGGCAGACACAATCGCCATCGGCGTCATGAACCTGGCCGCGTATGCTACACTGCTCGGGCTTCTGCTTGTCGCGCACGCAGGCATTTGCCTGTCGGTCGAGATGCGTACCTTCCGGGCAGTAGCAGCCATTGCCGTCCGACGTCGGGACCGAACCGGGGATGGCGCAGCCAGGCTTGTCGGCTTTGACGCAAGCGCCGTTCTCAAGCTCGGTTCCGCGCGGGCAGACACAGCGTCCATCCTCGGTGCGGATCTGGCCCTTGAGCAGCACGCAGGGCCTCGGATCCTTCGGCTGGATGATGACGCCGCCGTCGGGCGAGCACTGGCCGTTGCGGAACGTCGTGCCTTCCGGACACACGCACCGGCCGGCATCGTTCATGACGAAGCCTGGCGAGCATTCCTTCTTCACCTCGCGCTTGATGGTGAACGGATGGCAGGCATAGGCCTTGCCGCGATCGCCCTGGACGTTGGTCAGGTCGCCGGGCAGTACGTCGCCGCCGCCTTGCACCCTGGTGTCGGGAGACAAGACGCCGACGCAGTTCTGGCCGCTGACGTTGCCCCGCAGATTGACCAGGGGAGCGTCGGGAAGGACCACGGTGACCTTGTGCACATGGCTTTCCCCGGCGCCGAGCGTCAGGTTGGCAATGCAGGTCAACGGCAAGGTCGTCGGTTCGGGCGAGCAGCCAAAGGGCGGTTCGATCGAGGTGATCGCGACGCCTTGCAGCCGCCCCAAGCCGTCCACCCCGATCGCATCGCCGATGCGGACCGGACCGGAGAAGGCGGTCTGGCCATCATTGGTGATGGTGATCTCGAACGAGCAGGGTTGCCCCGGCTGGCACTCGGCATCGCCGGTCTTCTTGACGCTAATGGTGGACGTGCCGCCGCCCTTGGCGCAGGCCTGGCCGATCGGGTAGACGACGTCGTCTCCAGGGGCCGGGCCGTATGAGCCGCGTGCGCAGTTCTCGAACGCGCCATTGGCCAAGACCGTCACGTCGAAGTGCCTGGAGGTTCCGGGCGTCATCGCGGCGCCGGGTATCTGGCATGACAGCGCATTGGCCGGAACCGCTCCGCAGGCCCATTCCGCACCGTCGGGTGTGACGGTCTGGATCTGGACCGGCGCGCCACCCGATATCAGCGTGGCAGCATCGTTGACCCGCACCGGACCGGTGGGGGCAGAGGTGCCAAGGCTGATGACGGTGATGCGGCAGGAAACCACCGCCGCACCGGCGAGCGAGCCATTGCAGACCTTGGTGATGCGTAGGGTCGGCTTGCCGCCATTGGGATGACGGAAGCGTTCCTTGGCGCAGGCCTTGTTGTTGGTGAGGTCGACCTCACCGGAGACGGGCTTCAGCGCCGCGCAGTTCTCGACCGAATCCGACTGGTAGCCGGCCGGCATGACCGCCCTGACGACGATCGGCGTCGATGCGCCCGGCATCAGCACGATGCCGGCATTGTCGCAGCGGAACTGGCCGGGACCGTTCGGTCCGCATGTCCAGGGCGGAGACGGGCCGAAGGTCGAAGAGGCCGGCGCGCCGCCCGGGTAATTGTCGACAACCGTCAACGGCCCATTATAGGGGACGCTGCCATTGTTGATGATGTCGATCACGAAGTAGCAGATGCCGTCGGGCGTGCAGACCGGGATGCGGGCACGCTTCTTCAGGATCAAGTCGACCTTCTTGTCGACTGGGGGCCGGCAATCGCGGTCGCGGTCGCCACGCCGGCAGATCGGGATCGAGGCACAGCCGCGATCGTTCTGCTGGCTGCCGAACAGCGGCTTGCCGCTGGCGCCGTAATTATAGGTGGCGCAGTTGCGCAACGCGCTGCCTTGCCAACCACCCGCCGGCTTGAAGCCGAGCTTGAGGTTGATGGAGGCCCCCGGATTGAGCGTGGTCACCGGATAGGTGCACGTCATCGGGGTCACGCCGGGCATGCATACCCAGGGCGGGTTGGGCCCTGAATCCAGAGTCGAGCCGGCCGGCAGCGTCACCTCGTCGAGCACGATCTTGCCGTGATACGGCCCGTCGCCGACATTGGTGACCTTGATGGTGAAGTCGCAGCCGCCGCCCATCGTGCAACGCGTCACGTCGGCGCGTTTCTCGACCTTGAGGTCCGGTTCCTTGTCCTTGGGGGGACATCTCAAGTCACGCGGGATGACGATGTCGATGGTCTGCGTGCAGCATAGTCCCCAACCCTCCTTCGGGCCGGCATAGGTCTCGATGCCGGTGACGATGAGGTGGATGACGTCGCCGGGCGATGCACCGACGATCTTCCAGTTCAGCACACCGCCGCCCGCCGGCACCAATTGCGTGTCGGGGATGATGGTGATGCCTGGGGTCGTCGTCGATACCTGCACCCATTTGCCGCCCATCTCCGGGCCGACAGGCATGTGGTAGATGAACGCGCCGCCGCCTTGCACGCAATCGACCGTGCCGCGCTCCACCTTGAAACATTCCCGGTCGGGAGGCGGAGGCCGCTTGTCACAGTTGGTGAGGTCGATCTTGATCGAGGTCTTGGCCCCGGTCTTGTAGTCGCCGTCGTCGGGCTTGCCCGGATCCTGCGACGGGATGATGGCCCCCGTGCCGACGCCCGGCGTCACCTTGATCATGCCCTGGTTGTCGACGATGGTCGGCGAAGGAAACGCCGCATGGTCGATCTTGGCGGTGATCTTGAAATTGATGACGCGTTCATTGCCAGCCCCAGCGCCGTCGAGATCGGTGGTGGAAATCCGGAAATCGGAAACCCTTGCCGTATCGTTCGGATTAGCCGAGGTGCTGATTGTCGCACCCGGCAGCGGTCCGCCAGACGCATCCGTGCCGTCGCCGGACACGTTGACGTTGACGATCGCAAGACCGTGCGGAAGCTGATCCTTGAAGTCGAGTTGGAGTTTCTTCAGCCTGGCCGAAAAGCTTGGGTCGGCAAAGCCTTGCGAGTCGCCGCGCAGGCCAAAGCTCAGGGAGTAGACGACGTAGTCGCAGCTCCTCTGTGTGCCTGTTTTGGTGAAGAACGGCACGATCCGTTCCGGCCTCGGATTGACGATTTTTGAATTGTCGAGGTCGAGCCGCAGTTCCGGAGTGATCGGGACTGCATCTTCGGCGTGGCTTGCCACAGGGGTGAACATGGCGACCGCGATACCGGCCGCCATCAGCCAGCGCGCGCCGCGCCTGGCATATGACAGGGGTTTCATGATGGTCTCCATGACGTTGGATTGACTGCTGTTCGCGGTCGGGGAAAGTGCGAGATTTTTCATCTTCCCCTCCTCAACGTTCGCAGCTGACGGCTGGGGTTCTGAGCGGCAAAGTCATCTTGCAGCAAGGGTAGTAGCCACCCTTGTCCTTGTCGGACTGCCTGTAGAAGCAAAGTCCAACATCGACTCTGTCGCCCGGAGAATGGCCGGTGATGTCGACCGTGTAAGGCTTACCGGGAGCATGCGACTGGGGTGATGTCACCCCGACGCCTGGTGTCATGGACTGGACCTTGATCGAATCGCCGCCAAAGCCGGCATGGTCATGGAGATAGAGGTCGGCCTGGAGGCCGCGAGGCGTGCAGTAGAACTGAACATCCTCGACATCGATGCACGGAGGCAGATCGCCGGGCGGTGGGAAGCCCGGCGGATAGAACGGCGGCAGATAACCGCCTGGGATCTCTTCATAATAGCCGGCACGGCCGTCGCAGGGGTGCCAGACCTCGACGTCGCCGACATGGCCTTCCACTTCTGGGTCTTCGAAATAGCCGTCGAAGTCGACGAACCACGAGCCGAAAGGCGGCACGTTGGCCGGCTTGACCAACGGCGTCGGCGTGATCTGCACGCCGTGCACGGCAAGCGGCCCGCCGGCGGCGAGCTGGTCGGCAAGTGTCGGGTTGTCGCGCAGCTTGTCGCCGGTGTTGACCAGCGTGTCGGTGCACACGCCGGTGTCGAGATTGCCGTCGGCGTCATAGCCATATTGCAGGTCGAGCCCACCGGCCGACTGCCGGTTGCCTTGCGGGAAGCCGACTGCATATTCCTGCGGCTCTTCCACCCAGACCGATTCCGTCGCCGGATCGTCCGGGTTTTCGCGCCAGTAGCGGATGACCTCGCCCTTGCCGGAATCGGCGAACTGGCTGTAATCGTAGCGATTCTCGACCGGGCCGCGCTGCGCCAGATACATGAAGCCCTGGCTGTCGAAGGCGATGTCGGTGACGGCGTAGTCCTTGTCGGCCTTGACCGTCAGCTCCCAGCGCGGATCACCGGCAAAGCTGCCATCGCGGGCAATGCCAACCGACCAGATCTCGGCCTTTTCGCCGACCGAATAATAGAGCCGGCCGCCATGATAGGCGACGGACCAGACGCGGCGTTCGTCCTGCGTGTAGCCCCATGTGTCGGGGTCTTCCGAGTCGAAGGCAGCACCCTGTATGTCCATCACCGCACCGTCATCGGCGACGGGAGCCAGCCCATGCGCCGGCCGCCCGGCAACGCCGTGATCGAATGTGTCGATCAGCGTGCCGTTGGCGTCGAGGCGGTGGATGAAGCCCGTGTCGAGGTCGCTGGCGAAGAACTCGCGGTGATTGCTGTCGAAGCTGATGTCGCCGATGCCGGAACCGCTGTTGGTGTCAATGTCGGCGAATTTGGAGACCGCGCCGGTGATGCCGTCGATCTTCCAGATCGTGCCCGGACCGCACCGCTTTCGGTGCCGAACTGGCCGTCCATGAAGACGGCGCCTGCGGTTCCGCGGCGCTGTCGCTCGGGCCGACCGTCGGCATCTTCGTCCGGGGTGACGATACGGATGCCGTGCAGCGAGGTCGCGCCGGCATAGAGGTTGGGGACGCCCGTGGGAACGCCGTCGCGCACACCGTCATCATAGGTAATGGCGAATACCTGGCCGATCTGTTCGGCCGTCACCTCGAAAGGCGGCGGCGTGTAGACGAGCTGGCCGGAAGCCGGTCCGCCGAGCGCCGAAACGTCGAAGACGCGCAAGGTGGCGCGCGTCGTGTCGATGAAGGTTTCGTCGACCGGGTCGACGCCGGGCGGCAGCCCCCCCTTTCGGAATCGGCAGAGTCGAAATTGGGAATGACGGTGCCGGAAAATCCGGTGACCGCCATCGAGCCGGGATAGATGATCTGGGTTTCCTGCGCTTGGGCGGCTGTGCCCAACCAGAGCGCGGCGCTCAGCGCCAGGGCAAGCAAACCGCCGGCCAGATGGAGCGAACGGCGCAAACCGCCGCTTGGAGACGACATGGACGCGCCGCGATCGCAGGACATAAAACTCCCCCCGAAGTTTTCGGGAGGAACATCCGGTCCGGCCGCGCGAAACAGGGCAAGGCGCGGCGTTCCGGCACGTTCGTCCCTGATCGAATTGTCTGCTTTCCTCATCTTCACGATACGCCTGCTCCTGCGCAGGGTCAACGGAATCAGCCGAAAGCCCAGCGCATCGACTCCATCCCGAAGGCGGTGGTCGCGCTGAGCTTGCGTTGGTCCCGGAGACCGTGGAGCCTCTGGGGTCCTGGTCATGGGGCATCCTTTCCGGCCCGCACCATGCGGCGCCTGGTCGTCAGTCGCCGGCTGGAGCAGAAAGGTTCATGCAAAACGGCGGCCGGGTCTGTCCGCCATTTCACAGAGGCGCGGCTAATTCCTTGTGTCAACTCAGGTGGAAAACAGTCTTGGCGCGCGAAAGACCGGCCGGCTTACTTACCGTCAGTGCCGGCTTCTGCTAGCGTCTTCCCAACGCTGGGGGATCATGACACGCAGGCACTTCGTTCTCTTGCTGGCGGCGCTTTTTCCATGTGCGTTGCCGGTCCATCAATCCGTAGCCAAGACCTTGGTCTACTGCACCGAGGTTAGCCCCGATACGTTCGATCCCGCACTCGCCTCCGGATCCCGCGACGCCTCGGCCACCGCTCTCTACAACCGCATGGTCGAGTTCGAGCCCGGCACCACCAAGGTGCGCCCCGGCCTTGCCGACAGCTGGGAGATTTCCGACGACGGCCTCACCTACACATTCCACCTGCGGCACGGCGTGAAGTTCCACAGCGTCGAGGGCTTTACGCCTAGTCGCGACTTCAATGCCGATGACGTGCTGTTCACCTTCGACCGGCAGGCCAACGCGCAGAACCCGTTCAACAATTACGCCAAACGCCAGTACATTTACTTCGACGGCATCGGCATGCCGGATCTTGTCGCCGGTTGGCGCAAGCTTGACGACCATACTGTGGTGATGACGCTGAAGGCGCCGCATTCGCCGATGCTTGCCGACCTGGCGATGGATTTCGCTTCGGTCGTTTCCAAGGAATATGCCGACAAGCTCGTCGCAGAGAAGCGGCTGCTCGACATGGCGCTGAAGCCGGTCGGGACGGGTCCGTTCCAGCTTGTCGACTACCAGCAGGATGCAGTCATCCGCTACAAGGCCAATCCGGACTACTGGCGCGGCAAGCCGAAGATCGACGATCTCGTCTTCGCCATTGCCACCGATGCCAGCATTCGCATGGAAAAGCTGCGCGCCGGCGAATGCGATCTCATGCCCTATCCAAATCCGGCCGACCTGGAGGCGATCAAGGCGACGCCCGGAATCAAGGTCATGCGGCAGGAGGGCCTCAATACGGGATACCTCGCCTTCAACACCTTGCAGAAGCCCTTCGACGATCCAAGGGTGAGGAAGGCGATCGCCATTGCCATCGACACGCAGGCGCTGGTCGACGTCGTGTTCCGCGGCACCGGCGAAGTCGCACGCAATCCGCTGCCGCCAACCTCCTGGGCCTATGACAAGACGAGCCCCGATCATGTCTTCGACCCCGCTGCCGCCAGGCAGGGGCTCGCCGATGCCGGCGTAAAAGACCTGCACATGAAGATCTGGGCGATGCCGGTGCAGCGTCCGTATAACCCGAATGCGCAGCGTATGGCCGAAATGATCCAGTCCGACCTGGCAAAGATCGGTGTCACCGTGGAAGTCGTGACGTATGAGTGGACTGAATACCTTGCCCGCTCGAAGTCACGCGACCGCGATGGCGCCATGCTGTTCGGCTTCACCGGCGACAATGGCGACCCCGACAACTTCCTGTCGGTGCCGCTTGGCTGTGCCGGCGTCGGCACCACCAATCGTGCCAACTGGTGTTTTCCGGCCTTCGACGATCTGCTCAAGCAGGCAGCCGGGATCGTCGATCCCGCTGCCCGCGCAAAACTCTATTCGCAGGCGCAAACGATCTTCAGGGAGCAGATGCCGTGGGTCGCTATCGCCCACTCCGTGGTCTCGATGCCGATGCGCGAACAGGTGACGGGCTATGTCATGGACCCCTTTGATCACCATGATTTCTCGGGCGTCGATATCAAGGAATAGCGTTCGGTGTCTGCCGCCGATCTCGATGTCTATGTAGAGAGCCTGCGCAATTTCCGACTGGTGCGGAGCTATAGCATCGCGCAGTTGCTGCCTTACCTGGAACAGGCTGGATTGAAAGTGCGCCTGCTCGACCGGCCAGCCGGCCGAGATCGGGCGCCGGTGGCCTTTCTGCATGTCGACCTGACAGTCGTGCCGCCAACGTACCGCGGGCTCGGCCACCTCTACGACCGCACCATCAATGGCCGCGCGCTGTCCATCCACAGGCACCTCTATTCGACACTGAAGCTGGAAGCAGGCGACAGCCACGAGGGGCCGGTTGTCGTCAAGACGGTCCTCAACTCCAGGGGCCGACCAGAGCAGCGCTGGTGGCAGCATCGCAACGGCCTGACCAGGAGCGCGCATGCCATCCGCAAGCTCTTCGAACCCGGCTACAAGGACCGCCTGTGCCCGCCCTATAAGGTCTACCAGACGATCGGCGAGGTTCCGCGGGATGTATGGCGCAACAATCGCCTGATGGTGGAAAAGTTCGCTTTCGATACGCTCGACCTGCCCATCGTCAAGCACCGCTACATGTTCCTGCTCGGTGCCGAGGTCAACATGCGGCAGGTCTACGACGATGTGTTGTGCGCCGGCTCAAAAATCCTGAGCAATGAGGTGGGCGGCGCCGTGCCGCCGGAAGTGCTGGCGGTGCGGCAGCGGCTGAACCTGGACTTCGGCGCCATCGACTATTTCATTGTCGATGGCAAAGGCGTTGTCGTCGATGCCAACAAGACCGTCGGCTCAAATCCGGAATGGCTGAAGAAAAACCGCTTTCGCCGGGAGTTCAACGATCGCATGGCCGAGGCGCTGATCGCCTTTGTCCGCGGCTGAGCCGTTCACCCGATCCAGTCGCCCTTGCCCAGCACCGACACCGCTTCGACGATACGGTTGAAGCTGGCGCGGGCCCGGCCGACCGTGTGCCTGGCCCGGAGATAGCCGTGCACCAGTCCCGGCTCCTCGAACCAGGCGGCATGGCCGCCGGCAGCGAGGACGCGGTCGCGATAGGCCTCGCCGTCCGACGACAGCGGGTCGCATTGCGCGGTGATCAGCACTGTCGGTGGCAGGCCGATGAAATCTGCGTCGGCCAGTGGATACAAAGTGATGTCGCCGGTCCCATCGAGGCCGCCGGTGCGGATATCCCTGTAGAAGTCGAGATCGCGCACCGTCAGCATCGGCGCTTCCGCATGCGTCAAATAGGAGCCTTGCGAACGGTCGCCGCCGAGGCCGGGATAGATCAGCACCTGGCCGATCGACTTTTTGGCATGGCTGCGCGTCGCGTGGGCGAGAGCCGCGCAGAGATTGCCGCCGGCGCTGTCGCCGCAGAGCAAAATAGGGCAGTCGTAGTTTGAGGCCGCCCATTCAAAGGCATGCAGCGCATCGTCGAAGGCGGCCGGGTGCAGATGCTCCGGCGCCAGCCGGTAGTCGATGGAGACCACTTCGAAGCCGGTCCGGGCGCACAGCTCGGCGCAGACATCGTCATGGCTGTCCAGCCCACCGAGGATGAAGCCGCCGCCATGGATGTAAAGCACCATCGCGTCCCGGTTGGGTGAGGCAGAGCGATAGATGCGGATCGGGATGTCGTGGCCGGCAATGATTGTCGTTTCCGCCGTCACGCCATCGGGATAGCCGGCAAAAAACTCGCGGCACATCCTGTCATAGATCGCACGCTGCTGGGCGATGGTGTAGTCGATCGTGTCGGGAGGATAGTAGGAGTTGGTCTTCTCGATGAAGGCCCAGGTTTCCGCGTCGATGAGGGTTTTGTAGTCGGTCATGCAGCTCCTTTACCTCCCCCTTGATGGGGGAGGTCGCCGCGAAGCGGCGGGTGGGGGGTGGTGGCGCATCACCCCACCCCGGACCTTCGGTCCGACCCTCCCCATCGAGGGGAGGGTAAAGAGGCTACTTCCCCTTCCACACCGGGTCGCGCTTTTCTGCGAACGCACGAAACCCTTCCATATTGTCCTCCGAGCCATAAAGCGCATCGACCGTCGCCAATTGCCGGCGCGTCACGCGGTTCATCGCGTCCTGGAAGGTCAGCGCCTCCGCCACCCGCGCCGTCTCCTTGATCGCGGCGAACACCAGCGGCGGGCCGCTGGCGAGCAGCCTTGCGATCTCCCAGACGCGCTCCTCGAGCTTGTCCTTGGGCAGCACTTCGTTGACCAGGCCCCAGCGATGCGCTTCCGCCACATCCATCCAGCGGCCGGTGAGCAGAAGGTCCATGGCGACATGGTAGGGAATGCGCTTGGGCAGCTTGATCGTCGCGGCATCAGCCAGCGTGCCGGCGCGGATTTCGGGCAGGGCGAAGGAGGAATGGTCGGAGGCGAAAATGAGGTCGCAGGACAGCGCCAGCTCGAAGCCGCCGCCCACCGCCATGCCGTTGACGCAGGCAATGATCGGCTTGTTCATGTCGCGCAGCTCCTGCAGGCCGGCAAAACCGCCGACGCCATAGTCGCCGTCGACCGCGTCGCCACCGGCGGCTGCCTTCAAATCCCAGCCGGCGCAGAAGAACTTGTCGCCGGCGGTCTTGACGATGGCGACGCGCAATCCGGGATCGTCGCGGAACGCCTTGAAGGTCTCGCCCATCAGCCGCGAGGTCTTGAGGTCGATGGCGTTGGCCTTGGGCCGGTCGAGCGTGACCTCGAGGATGGTGCCCTCGCGGCGGGTGGAAATGACGTCAGACATTCTTCTTCTCTCCCAGCACCAGCAGCGCGTCGGCGATCCAGGCGCCCTTGCCCTCGGCGCAGACGATCAGCGGGTTGATGTCGAGTTCCTCGATCTCTCCGGCATTCGTCTGCACGAAGCCGGCAATGCCCGCGATGGCGTCGATGGCAGCCCCGACATCGGCCTTGGGCCGGCCACGATAGCCGTCCAGCAGCGGAAACAGTTTAAGCCCACGCAGGGCGGCCTCGATGTCGTCGCGCGTCGCCGGCAGCATGAGCGTAACGCTGTCGCGCAACAGTTCGACCAACACGCCGCCGGTGCCCAGTGTCATGACCGCGCCGAACATCGGATCGCGGGTGAAGCCGACGATCAACTCGGCAACGCCGTCGCGCACCATGCGTTCGACATAGAGGCCGGTGCCGAGCGGCAGCAGATCATGCGCGGCCGTGCTGACCGATTCGGCGTCTTTCAGATTGAGCCGCACCGCGCCGACTTCCGACTTATGGGTGACGCCGAGCGCCTTCAGCGCCACCGGGAAGCCGAGCGCCATGGATGAGATGACGGCCTCGACAGCGTTAGCGGCACGTTCTGCCTTCGGCACCGGCAAGCCGGCCTTGATCAGCCGCGCCTTGGCTTCGGCCTCGTCAGGGGTGACATGATCGCCGCCGGCAGCACCGGCAGCCGATGTGTCGATCGGCTGCGCCTGCGGCTCGGCCCAGGCCCAGCCGATGAAGGCCGCCGCGCCTGCGGCATCCATGGCCTCGGAAATACCGAACAAAGGCACCATGCCGCGCGCCATCAGCTCGGCGGTGTATTCCTCCGGCAGGTTCTCCGGCAGCGACGAGACAATCGCGCCATGCGCCTTGTTGGTCTTCAGCGCCGATTCGAAGGCGCGCAGCGTCGCCCACCAGTCGGTGACCGAGCAGCGGTCGGGGCGCGGGAAATCGAGCACCAGCATGTTGAGGTCGAAACCGCCCGACACCATGGCGGTGAAGGTGGCGGTCATCGCCGGTTCGTTGTTCCAGATGAAGGTGTGATAGTCCAACGGGTTGGCGACCGCGACCAGCGGCCCGAGCGTCGATTTGACATGGGCGCGGTGCTTGCTGGTGAGCTCCGGGAAATTGACCCAGCGGCCTTCGGCGCTGTCGGCCATGACAGAGGCTTCGCCGCCCGAGCAGCTCATCGATGACAGTCGATAGCCGGGCAGTGGTCCTGTGACATGCAGAAGCTTCAGCGCCTCGATAAAGGCGGGGATGGAATCGACGCGGGCAATGCCGAGCCGCCGCAGGAAAGCGCCCGAGGCAGCGTCCGAGCCAGCCAGCGATGCCGTGTGCGAGACCGTCGCCTGCCGCGCCTGTTCGGACCGGCCGACCTTCATGGCGATGATCGGCTTCTTCAGTTCGCGCGCCCGCGCCGCCAGCTTCTCGAAGCCGGCTACCGAATCGAAGGCTTCGATGTGCAGGCCGAGCGAGGTGACGCGCTCGTCCTCGATCAGGCCGAGCGCCATTTCGGAGAGGCCGGTCTGCGCCTGGTTGCCGGCGGTCATCAGGAAGGCGATCGGCAGGCCGCGCTTCTGCATCGTCATGTTGATGGCGATGTTGGAGGACTGGGTGATGATGGCGACGCCCTTGGCGCCTTCGGGCAGCCTGATGCCGCCATGCTGGTCGGGCCATAGCAGCGCGCCATCGGCATAGTTGATCAGGCCGTAGCAGTTCGGCCCGATGATCGGCATCTGGCCCGCGGCAGCCACCAGTTCGGCCTGCAGCCGCTCGCCGTCATCGTCATAGGCCTCGGTCTCAAGAAAGCCCGCGGCAAAACAGACGGCGCCGCCGGCGCCGCGCTCAGCCAGCGCCTTGATTACCTCGATGGTGAGATGCCGGTTGACGCCGACAAAGGCAGCGTCCGGCGCGTCGGGAAGGTCGGCGACCGAGCGATAGGCCTTGCGGCCGGCGACCTCGTCCTTGTTCGGATGCACCGGCCAGATTTCGCCGGCAAAGCCCATCTTGATCGATTGCGCGACGACGGCAGCGGCCTGCGCCCCGCCGAACACGGCGATGGATTTTGGACGCAGGAGACGTTCAAGCTTATGCATGGTTTATGCCCCGAACGGGCGCAGCAGCGCCCGCGAAATGATGTGGCGCTGGATTTCCGACGTGCCTTCCCAGATGCGCTCGACGCGGGCGTCGCGCCAGATGCGCTCCAGCGGCAGGTCATCCATCAGCCCCATGCCGCCATGGATCTGGATTGCTTCGTCGGCAACAAAGGCGAGCATTTCGGTAGCCTTCAGCTTCGCCATGGCCATGTCCTGGTCGGTGACGGTGCCCTGATCGTACTTCCAGCCGGCTTCGAACACCATCAGGTCCGCCGCCTTCAATTCCGTCGCCATGTCGGCGAGTTTGAACGACACGCCCTGGAACTTGCCGATCTGCTGGCCGAACTGCTGGCGTTGCGCTGAGTATTCGATGGCGTGGCCGAGTGCCCGCTCGGCGCGGCCGAGACAGGTGGCGCCGACCTGCAGGCGCGTGGCGCCGAGCCAGGAATTGGCGACGTCGAAGCCCTTGTGGACCTCACCCAGCACCTGGCTTGCCGGCAGGCGGCAATCGTCGAATTCGAGGATGGCGTTGGTGTAGCCGCGATGCGAGACGTTGCGGTAGCCGTCGCGCACGGTGAACCCCTTGGTGCCCTTGTCGACGAAGAAGGCGGTGATCTTCTTGCGCTTGCCGCGCGGCGTTTCTTCCTCGCCCGAAGCCATGAAACTAATTGCGAAATCGGCCAGATCGGCGTGGCTGATGAAATGCTTGGTGCCGTTGAGCACCCAGTCGTCGCCGTCCTGCACGGCTGACGCCTTCATGCCGCGCAAATCGGAGCCGGCGCCAGGCTCGGTCATCGCCAGGCAGTCCCACTTCTCGCCACGAATACACGGGAACAGGTATTTTTCGCGCTGCTCCGGCGTGCCGGCGAGCAGGATGTTGGAGGGGCGCGCGACGCAGGTCCAGTGCAGCGCATAGTTGGCGCGGCCGAGTTCCTTCTCGTAGAGCAGCCAGGTCACCGTATCGAGGCCGGCGCCACCGACATCGGCCGGCATGTTGGCGGCATAGAGCCCGGCTTCGATCGCCTTGACCTTGATCTCTTCGATCAACTCGCGGCGCAGCACGCCGGTGCGCTCGACCTCACGTTCATGCGGGTAAAGCTCGTTCTCGACGAAAGCGCGCGTGGTCTCGACGATGAGCTTCTGTTCCTCCGAAAGACCGAAATCCATGGCCTCAGCCTTTCTTCTTTTTCTTCGGCTTTTCCGCCTTCTTCACCGGCTTCGATGCCTTGGCCTTCTCTGCGGCCTTGGAAGCGGCCGGCTTCTTCGCCGCCAGCTTGGCCAGCTGCTTGGTATAGTCCTTGTGCAAGGTGCCGGCGCCCCAGCCCTTGCCTTTGTTCTGTTTCGACAGAGCATCCATGATCGCGACCAGATTGTCGTCGCGGATCTTTTCCAGCTCACGGATCGACAGGCCGTGCGCCTGGTCGTCCGACTGGGTGGCGATCAGATCGACCAGCTCGTCGTTGAACTCCGGCACGTCCATCAGCTTGGTCCACGGCCATTTCAGGCACGGCCCGAACTGCGCCATGAAGTGGCGCATGCCGGCTTCGCCGCCGGCGACGCGATAGACCTGGAACATGCCCATCTGCGCCCAGCGCAGGCCGAAGCCATAGCGCATGATGTCGTCGAGTTCCTCGACGGTGCAGATGCCGTCCTTGATCAGCCACAGCGCCTCGCGCCAGGCCGCTTCGAGCAGGCGGTCGCCGACAAAGGCCTCGATCTCCTTGCGGATCACCACCGGCTTCATGCCGATCGATGCATAGATCTCCTTTGCGACCTCGATCGCCTCTGGAAAGGTCTGTTCGCCGCCGACGATCTCGACCAGCGGCAGCAGATAGACCGGGTTGAAGGGATGTCCGACAACCAGACGCTCCGGATGCTTCTTCATCGCCACCTGCATGTCGGTCGGCTTGATGCCGGAGGTCGACGAGCCGACAATGGCGTTGGCCGGCGCGTAGAGATCGATCTCGGCCAGTACGCGGTGTTTGAGGTCGAGCCGCTCCGGCACGCTCTCCTGGATGAAATCGGCGTCGGCCACCGCCTCGGCGATGGTCTTGGCAAAGGTCAGTCTGCCTTCCCTGGGCAGGCCGCCGGGAACCATCTGCTTGTAGGCGCGGCGCGCGCCCTTCATCACTTCCGAGACCTTGCGCGACGCTTCCGGGTCCGGATCGAAGATCGACACGTCGATGCCGTTGAGCAGCAGCCGCGCCACCCAGCCGGCGCCAATGACACCGCCGCCAATGGCGGCTGCCTTGTTGATGATGCTCATGGTCAGGCTCCGGTTCTTGTCTTGGCGGTTTCGGGGTCGATGAGAGGCACGCGCTCGCCGGAGCGGATCACGGAGGGGTCGTAGGCCTTGCGGGCGAAGACTTCGAGCACGAAGGGCCGGAAGAATTCGATCGGCAGCGTGTCGAAGTCCGGGTCGAAGCTCGACTGGTCCCAGCGTTCGCAAAACTGGTCGCAATCGTCGAAATAGGCATGGCCGGCGAAGCGGTCGCGAGCATGGCGGTTGCCGCCGAGATGATGCGCGTAATAGAGCCGCTGGAAGTCGCCATGCTTTTCCACCACCCAGGTGCATTGCTCGCGCACGAAAGGTTTCAGGATCGAAGCGGCGTATTCGTCGTGATTGTAGGGAGCGTAGATGTCGCCGATGTCGTGCAGCAGCGCGCAGGCGATCCAGTCGGTGTCGGCGCCGTCACGCCAGGCCCGCGTCGCCGCTTGCAGCGAATGGCCGAGCCTGGTGATCTTGTAGCCCGACAGGCCTTCGTCGAGTTGCACCAGTGCGTCGAGCAGCCGCTCGCCGGTCCTGGCGGCATAGTCGATCTCATGGGCGGTCAGGAACTCATAGTCTTGCCTGTCGCCATCCTTCATCGCAGTGAATTTGACGGTAGCCATGATCCGCTCCCGTCTTAAGCAGCCGCTGCGATCGGCGCCCGCTTGGTGAGGTTGAGCTTCCTGCGCACTTCCTCCGGCCCCAAAATCCTGGCACCGAGATTGGTGACGATGCTGGCGGCGCGCTCGACCAGCTGCGCATTGGTGGCCAGCACGCCCTTGTCGAGCCAGAGATTGTCTTCGAGACCGACGCGGACATTGCCGCCGGCGAGCACTGCAGCGGCTGCATAGGCCATCTGGTTGCGGCCGATGGCGAAGGCCGACCAGTTCCAGGTCGACGGCACGTTGTTAACCATGGCCATGAAGGTGTTGAGGTCGTCCGGCGCCCCCCACGGCACACCCATGCAGAGCTGCACCAGCGCGTCGGGATTCAAGACCTTTTCTTCGACCAGCTGCTTGGCGAACCAGAGGTGGCCGGTATCGAAGGCTTCGATCTCCGGCTTGACGCCGAGCGCCGTCATCATGCCGCCCATTGCGCGCAGCATGCCGGGCGTGTTGGTCATGACATAATCGGCCTCGGCGAAGTTCATGGTGCCGCAATCCAGCGTGCAGATTTCCGGCAGGCACTGGCGCACATGTTCCATGCGGTTGGTGGCGCCGCCCATGTCGGTGCCTTTTTCATTGAGCGGCAGCGGCGCTTCCGGTGAGCCGAACACCATGTCGCCGCCCATCCCGGCGGTCAGGTTCAGGATCACATCGACTTCTGCCGCGCGGATGCGGTCCGTCACTTCGCGGTAGAGATGGACATCGCGGCGCGGCTTGCCGGTCTCGGGGTCGCGGACATGGCAGTGGACGATGGCGGCACCGGCCTTGGCCGCATCGATCGCCGAATCGGCGATCTGCTTGGGCGAGCGTGGCACATGCGGGGAGCGGTCCTGCGAGCCGCCTGACCCGGTCACGGCACAGGTAATGAAAACCTCACGGTTCATCGCGAGCGGCATGGACATCTCCTCCCATAGAAACAGACCCTAACAATGACCGACTTGCCGGAAACTGTTTTGCAATTTACGAAGCTCTCGTGATCAAAAGCGAAAAACCGACCATCTTTCGCGCTGAGCGATCGCCGCTCAAGGTGACGCTGCTGGTGTTTTCAGGCTCGTCCATCATGTGCGTGGCGTCGACCGTCGACCCGCTGCGCGCCGCCAACCGCATCTCAGGCGAGACGCTGTTCGATTTCAAACTGGTCTCGGTCACCGGCGAGGCGCCGGTCACCACATGCGGCCTGCCGGTGGCGGTCAGGGGCCGCTTCGATGCGGCCGAGCCGACCGACGTGCTTGTCGTCGTCGCCGGCTTCGGCACCCAGAATTACGCGACATCGGCTCTGCTTTCCGGATTACGGCGAGCGGCCCGCGCGGCTCGCGCCTGCGGCGGCGTCGAGGCCGGCACATGGCTGGTGGCGCGCGCCGGCCTCCTCGAAGGCCGCAGCGCCACCACCCATTGGGAAGACATGGAGGATTTTTCCTCCGCCTTTCCCGGCGTCGACGTGCGTCCGGACCGCTACGTCATCGACGGACCGGTGTTCACCTCGGGCGGGGCGTCGCCGACCTTCGACCTGATGCTGCATCTGATCCGCACCCGGCTCGGCATGGCCGTCGCGCTCGATGTCGCCAGCGTCTTCATCTACGACCAGGCGCGCGCCGCGACCGACGCGCAGCCGCTGGTCTCGCTCGGCCGGCTCGACGGCTACGACCCGCGTCTGGCGCAGGCTATCCGGCTGATGGAATCGCATGTCGACCAGCCGCTGACCATCGACGCGGTGGCAAAACGCGCCGGGGTGACGGCGCGGACATTGGAGAGCATTTTTCGCAAGTCGATCGGCGAGACGCCGGGCGCATATTATCTCAGGCTGCGGCTGGGCGCGGCGCGGCGGCTGGTGGTCGACACGCGGATCGCCATGGCGGATATTGCCGGGCGGACGGGGTTCTCGTCCGCCGCGGCATTTTCCAGAGCGTTTTCAAGAGCGTTCGGCGAAGCCCCGGTCAGGCTGCGCCGAGGTTGATGCATGTCGCCCAAAAGTGTGTCGCGGTTTTGGGATTACGACATGCACGGACAAAGGGAGATCAGGCTGCGTTCTGTCGATCGCTGCCGGCGTCCATCTGCGAGCGCATCTGCCTCGCCAGACGGACTTCAAATCGGCTGCTGACAGCACGATCCCATTCGTTTTTCACGCTGTCGGTCGGCCGCGGCAGCGCCATCAGCCGGTCGATGATCGATCCGGTCTCGCCGGATGAGAGCAGGGCGTCGATTTCGCGTTCATGCTGCATATCGGTTCGCCTCCTTCCTTTTCACCCGCCACAACCGCATCCTTATACGAGATACGTGACGGCAGTTTGAAGGCAAGAGCGAGGTCATTGAGGGGCGCCAAAGGGCAAACCCTTGTCGTCGGATAGGGTCTTGCGCAAACCCCATTCCGGGGCGGCCGGAATGTTATCCAGCCACCCTTGAGCACAACGAATCGGCTTTCCGCCCTCAGACGTAGCGGTTGACGATGTTTTCCAGCAACTCCTGGCGGCCGGAGCGTGGCTGCGGCTCGATCTTCTTCTTCACCACGCGCTCGGCGATGTCTTCCAGCGAGCGCTTGCCCGACAGCATCGCCTTGCCCTCGGCCGTGTTCCAACCGGCATAGCGCTCGGCCAGCGGACCCGACAGCGCCTTGTCCTCGACCATCTTGGCGGCTGCCTTGAGACCTCGTGCGCAGGAATCCATGCCGCCGATATGGCCGATCAGCAGGTCCTGCGGGTCGAGCGACTGGCGGCGCAGCTTGGCGTCGAAATTGGTGCCGCCGGTCTTGAAGCCGCCGGCCTGCAACACCTGGTAATAGGCCAGCGCCATCTCGGGCACATTGTTGGGGAACTGGTCGGTGTCCCAGCCCGACTGGTAGTCGTTGCGGTTCATGTCGATCGAGCCGAAGACGCCGAGCGCATTGGCCAGCGCCAGCTCGTGCTCGAAGGAATGGCCGGCAAGAATCGCGTGGCCCTGCTCGATGTTCAGCTTCACTTCCTTCTCCAGCCCGAAGCGCTTGAGGAAGCCGTAGACCGTGGCAACGTCGTAGTCGTACTGATGCTTGGTCGGCTCCTGCGGCTTCGGCTCGATCAGGATCGTGCCTTTGAAGCCAATCTTGTGCTTGTAGTCGACGACGAGACTGAGGAAGCGCCCAGCCTGCTCCTGCTCGCGGGCAAGATCGGTGTTGAGCAGCGTTTCATAGCCCTCGCGCCCGCCCCACAGTACATAATTCTCGCCCTTCAGCCGCTTCGTGACGTCGATGCAGCTTTTCACCGTCGCCGCCGCATAGGCGAAGACATCCGGATCGGGATTGGTGGCGGCGCCCGACATGAAGCGGCGGTTGGAGAACAGGTTGGCCGTGCCCCAGAGCAGTTTGACGCCGGTCTTCTTCATCTTGGCGGCAAAATAGTCGGCGATCTCGTCGAGCCGCGCGGCACTTTCGGAGAAATCCTTGCCTTCCGGCCGCACGTCGGCGTCATGGAAGCAGAAATAGGGCGCGCCGAGCAGCGAGAACATCTCGAAGGCGACGTCGGCTTTCAGCTTGGCCAGTTCCATCGTGTCGACGCCGCCAGCCTTGGGAAACCAGGGCCGGTCGAAGGTCTGGCCGCCAAAGGGATCGCCGCCCGGCCAGGCGAAAGAATGCCAGTAGGCGACGGCGAAGCGCAGATGGTCTTCCAGCCGTTTGCCGGCCACCACCTCGTCGGGATTGTAGAAGCGGTAGGCCAGCGGATTGGTCGAATCCGGCCCCTCATACTTGATCGCTTTGATGTCGCCGAAAAATCCGCTGCTCATGATTTCTGTCCTCTCTCGAATAGTTCACCCTGATTACCTCAGGCGTAATTGGTTTCGCTCTCGCTTGGGGTGAAAAGCCTCGTGTCAAAGCCACTCAACGAAGGAGACAGACCATGACCGACCTCAACACGATCGCCCAGAACTACATCACCGCCTGGAACGAGGCCGATGCGGATCGCCGTGCCGAACTGCTCAAGGCCACCTTCACCGAAGACGTCAGCTACCGCGATCCGCTGATGCAGGGCGACGGCCACGCCGGCGTTGCTGGGCTGATCGACGGCGTACAGCAGCGCTTCGCCGGCTTCCGGTTCTCGCTGAGGGGCCAGCCGGACGGGTTTGGCGACCGCATCCGCTTCTCGTGGAATCTTGGGCCGGAAGGCGTGCCGTCGGTTATCGAAGGCACCGATATCGGTGTTATCGAAAATGGGCGCCTGAAGAGCGTCACCGGGTTTCTCGACAAGGTGCCGGCGCAGTGATCGATTAAGGGTGGCGCGAGACACCCCCCTCTGCCCTGCCGGGCATCTCCCCCGCAAGGGGGGAGATTGGCTGGCATCCACGCCTTCGCTAATCACCCACCTTACAAGACTGGCATACCCGCCGACGCTGCCGATCTCCCCCCTTGCGGGGGAGATGCCCGGCAGGGCAGAGGGGGGTGCTTCGCGCCGACTCACGCGGTCACGCCTTTGATCGCCGGGTACAGCGCCCGGTAGCGCTGATAGGCATCGGCATACGCCCCGCCAAGCGGGACATCCGGTTCGATCGTCGCATCCGTCCTCGGCGCCGTGCACACCTCCAGCGGATCAGCCCCTGTCGCCGCGATCAGACCAAGCCTCGCCGCGCCAAAGGCAGCACCGAAATCGCCGTCGGCCGGAATGTCCACGGGCACCTGCAGCGCCGTGGCGATCGCCTTCAGCCAGTAGCGCGAGCGCGAGCCGCCGCCGATCGCCGTCACCCGCGTCAAGATCGTGCCCGCCGTCTTCAAGGCTTCGAGACTGTCGCGGAAGGCGAAGGCGACGCCTTCAAGCAAGGCCTGCGTCAGCACTGCGCGGCCGGATTCATGCGCCAGTCCGGTGAAGGACCCACGAATGGCGGAATCATTATGCGGCGTGCGCTCGCCCGAGAGATAGGGCAGGAACGACACCCCGCTCGGCGCTTTCAGCACATCGCCAAGTTCGGCGGTCAATTCGCCGGCCTTCTTGCCTGAAATCTCCGACAGCCAGTTCAGCGAATCGGTCGCCGACAGGATGACGCCCATCTGGTGCCAGGTGTTTGGCAGCGCGTGACAGAAGGTGTGCACCGCGCTGGCCGGATTGGGCAAATAGGACGCGTTGGCGGCAAACAGCACGCCGGATGTGCCAAGCGACACGAAGGCATGGCCGGCGCCGACCGTGCCCATCCCGCAAGCCGAGGCCGCATTGTCGCCGGCGCCACCGGCCACCGGGACGCCTGATGCGATGCCCCAGCTGGCGGCCAGTTCGGCGCGCAGCGCGCCGGCCTTCTCCGTGCCTTCGACCAGCGACGGCATCTGCCTTTCGTCGAGCGATGTCGCCGCAAGCAGCTCGGAAGACCAGCGCCGTTTGCCGACATCGAGCCAGGAGGTGCCGGCCGAGTCGGACATTTCTGAGATATGCTCGCCGGTAAGCCACAACCGCAGGAAATCCTTCGGCAAAAGCACTTTTGCAACCTTGGCGAAAACCGCGGGCTCGTTGTTCTTCACCCAGGCGAGTTTCGGCGCCGTGAAGCCGGGGAAGACGATGTTGCCGGTCAGTTGGCGGAAGCGCGGGTCGGCATCGAGCGCCGCGGCCTCGGCGTGACTGCGCGTATCGTTCCACAGGATGCAGGGGCGCAGCACCTGGTCGCCGGCATCGAGCAAGGTGGCGCCATGCATATGGCCGGAAAGGCCGATGCCCTTGACCGCGGCAAGCTCTTTCGGGTGCGAGGTTTTCAGCTCGGCGATGGCCGTCTCGCAGGCGCGGATCCAGTCGGCGGGGTTTTGTTCGGACCAGCCGGGATGCGGCCGCGATACGTCAAGCGAAGCATGGCCGGAGCCGATGATCTTCTGCCCGGCATCGATCAACAGCGCCTTGACGCCCGACGTGCCGAGATCGAGGCCGAGATACATGCATTCCTCCCATCGCCATTAATTTTTTCGGGTCTCGAAAAAATCTGGCTTGCCAGTTTTTAAAACAAGATCCGCCGCGGGTCAATTCTCTGACAAATTGGCGGCGCGTTGCGAAAACAGCGCCGACAGCGGACTGTCCGGCCGGACCAGTGCGCGCTCGGCCGTCAACGCCCAGGCAAGCGCCGTGTCGTCGGCGCGCAACGCCGCCTCGATCAGCGTGAGATCAATCACATCGCGCTGGGCGTGGCTGCCGCCAAAGCGATGGGCAATGGCGCGGATCGGTCGGATCAGGCGCACCGCTTCGCTGTAATTGCCCTCGCCGAATGCCTTGATGCCTTCCGTCAGTGGCTGGCCGACATCCCGGGTAAAGGCGGCGTTGTCGTCGCTGCCGCGCATCGCCTCGTGCTGGGCTTCGAGCAAGATCTTGACCGGCGCTTCGAGACCGGCGCCGACGAATGCCATCATCGCATGCGCATCGTTGAAGGCGTAATTGCCGGCTCCAGCCTTCGGCGCCCAGTTGGCGGCGAGCGCTGCCCAGCGGTCGCCGACATCGACACCGCCGAGATAAAGCCGCCACAGGATCGCGGATGCATCGACCATGTTCAGCGCCAGCGTCGAACGCTCGCCATAGATCGGCCCGTCATAGAGTTTGAGCACCTCGTCGGTCTCGCCGAGATCGTAGTGGAACAGCGCCAGATGCCACCAATTATGCACCTGCAGGAAGCTCTCTTTGGTCCACGCCTCGGGATTGGCGCGCATCCAGGCGATGCCGTCCCGTTGCCGGCTCTGCATCTCCATGACATGGGCGACCGCGTGCTGCGCCCAGCCGTCTCGCGGCTCGATCTCGATCGCCTGTCGGCCGAAACTTTCGGCTCTGATATAGTCGCCCATCTCCTCGAGACCGAAGGCCTGCATACCGAGAATGGCGTGATAACCTGGCATGCCGCTCTGCCAGGACGGTAGCGCGCGGCCGATACGGTCGCGCAGCATGCGGGCATTGCCGGTGAAGAAGTCGATCTGGTGGCCGACCTGCAACGCCACCGCGTCGAGCGGGTTGTCGATGGCGATATCTTCGAGCAGGCGCGCGGCGTCATGCCAGCGTCCCTCGGCAAGGTGGCCAAGGGCCGCCACATGCGCCTGTTCGCGCGGCGTCGCGGCAAGCGGCAGTGCCGCAGCATGGCATGCCTGGGCGACCGCCGTTGCCTCGCGTTCGGTGGCGAGGCCGAACAGATACCCCTTGAAGACATGCGCCATGACGAAACCGGGATCCGCCGATATGGCGCGGTCAACGGAGCCGACCGGGTCGCCGACGAAGCATTGCAATTCATGAACGGCCTGGCTGTAGGGTGAAAACCCGGCCTCGGTCGCGCCCGAAAACATTAGGCCGAATGGATCTCTTACTGCCATATCGGCCCTGATGCTCCGCAGTTCCTAATGGCCCGAGCGCATCGCCACCGTAGCGATCCCGGCGCCGACCAGCAGCGTGCCGCCGGTGCGGTTGAAGATGCGGATCGCCTTGGGGTTGCGTACGACGTTGCGGGCGCGCGCCGCAATCAGCGCGTAGCCGAAGGCATTGGCGAAGGCGAGCGCCAGGAAGGTCGTTTCGAAGATCAGCATCTGTGTCCAGAAATCGGCTTCCCGATTGAGGAACTGCGGCAGGAAGGCGACAAAGAACGTGATGCTCTTCGGGTTGAGTGCGGTGACCAGCCAGGCGTGCGCCATCATCTTGGCGGCCGAGACGGCATCTGTGCGTGGTTCGGCTTTGAGCGCGCCGCCGGCGCGAAACAGTTTTACCCCGAGATAGATCAGATAGCAGGCGCCGATCAGCTTCAGAATGGTGAACACGGTCGCCGACGCGGCCAGCAGCGCGCCGATGCCCAGCATCGACAGGGTCATGGCGGTGAAGTCGCCCAGCGCCACGCCGACGGCCATCGGCAAGGCAGTGCGCCAGCCCTGGCCCAGCGCATAGGACACGACCAGAAGAATGGTCGGGCCCGGAATGATGAGCAGCACGGCCGAGGCGGCGGCGAAGGCGGCCCAGTTTTCGAACGACATCTTTGTCTCCTTGAGCGCAAAGAAAAGGATAAATCCTCGTGTGCGGAGGAATGTAAAGAGCCCTCTCCCAAAAATGCACGGCGGACCATTTCGCCAGATCGCTGCGGCTATTGGCGGCACACGCTTAAGACCGGTCGTTGGGCCTTCACCCTTTTTCAACCATGTTTGGCGAAACTGCCTGCTATCCGGCCGGACCGTGTTTCCCGCCGACAGCGTAGGGTTTGGGTGCATGCGTGAGTTGCCGCAGAATGTGACGCCGCCAGCAAATGGCGACGCAAACGAGACCGAACATCTCTATTCCCGCCGCTTCGTCCTGTCAGGGGCCGGCGCCATGACGCTGCTCGGCATGGCCGGCTGCAGCACTTCGACGCTCGAGCTGCCGCAATTCCAGCTGGATGACACGGTCACCGGCTCGGTGCGGCCGATCCGTCCGGCGATCAGCGTCGACAAGAACGTTACCGGCCCCGATGTCATGTACGCCTCGCTCAACGATGGCGGCTTCGAAGTGCCGGCGGTGCCCTATCAGAAGGTCAAGCCGGAGTTCCGCCGCCAGATCGTCGTCAACGAGACCGGCGAGGCGCCCGGCACCATTGTCGTCCATCTGCAGGAGCGAAAGCTCTATCTGGTGCAGGAGGGCGGCGACGCCATCCGCTACGGCGTCGGCATCGGCAAGGACGGCTTCCGCTGGTCCGGCCGCGCCAACATCCAGTACGGCAAGGAATGGCCGACCTGGACGCCGCCGCCGGAGATGATCCAGCGCAAGCCGGAACTGGTGAAATGGCAAAACGGCCAGCCCGGTGGCCTCACCAACCCGCTCGGCGCACGCGCTCTTTACATCTACCAGGACGGCAAGGACACCGGCTACCGCATACACGGTTCGCCGGAATGGGCGAGCATCGGCCAGGCGATGTCGTCGGGCTGCGTGCGCCTGATCAACCAGGATATCATCGACCTCTACAGCCGCGTTTCCAAGAAGAACCCGGTCGTCGTCGTCTGATCCTGTGCGGCGGTTTGGCGCCGCTGGAAACTCCCGTTGCGCGATGCGGCAAGCTAGGCCAAGGTGCCTTGAAAACCACAGCGCCGGGAGAAATCGAGCATGGCTGGAACGTTTGTCATCGCACAGGGCGGCGGCCCGACCGCCGTCATCAACCAGACGGTTGTCGGGGCCACGCTGGAAGTCCGCAAGCGCCATCCCGGCGCCAAGGTGCTGGGCTCGCTCCACGGCGTGCGCGGCATTCGTGACGGCAACTATGTAGACCTCTCCGCCATCCCCGAGAACCGGCTGCGGCTGATCGCCGGCACGCCGAGTGCCGCGCTCGGCTCGACACGCGACAAGCCCGACGCTGCCTATTGCGAAGTCATCCTCAACGGGTTGAAGAAGGCCGGCGCCGACGCTTTCATCTACATCGGTGGCAACGACACGTCGGGCACGCAGCAGATTCTGACCGACGCCGCCGGCGGCAGCATTGCTTTCGTCCATGCGCCAAAAACCATCGACAACGACCTCGAGGAAAACGACCACACGCCTGGCTTCATCTCGGCGGCCGAATTCGTCGCCGGCGCCTTCCTGTCCGTCGATCTCGATTTCCGCGCATTGCCCGGCATATATGTCGGCATCGTAATGGGTCGGCATGCCGGCTTCCTCACCGCGGCGGCTGCAGCCTGGCAGCTCGATCCCGACAGCGGCCCGCATCTGGTCTACGTGCCGGAACGGCCGTTCTCCGCCGCCGGTTTCATCGACGACGTGCGCGCCACGCTCGACCGCCACAAGCGTTGCATCGTCGCCGTCTCCGAGGGAGTCAGCACCGCCGACGGCAAGGCGCTGGTCGAAAGCCTGGTGCCGCCGGACAAGCTCGAGCGCGACGCGCATGGCAACGTCAAACTGTCGGGCAGCGACCTGCCGTCAGCTCTGGAACGTGCGCTCGCCGAAGGCCTGCCGGGCAAGCGCGCGCGCGTCGATGCGCTTGGCTACATGCCGCGCGGCTATGTCGGCGCGATCAGCGCCGTCGACGCGCAGGAGGCTTTCGGCGCCGGCGCCTTCGCGGTTGCCGTTGCCGGCGAAGGCGGTGGCTCGGTGGCGCTGCAATATGACGGCTCCAAAACCGTGCTGAAGAAGGTGCCGCTGAAGAACGTCGCCGGCAAGACGCGCCATATGCCCGACGATTTCATGAAGCCCGATGTCAACCAGCTGTCGGAAGCGGGCATGGCTTACCTGAAGCGGCTGGTGCCGGAAAAATACAAGGTGGGAAAGCCCTTCGTCTGATGGGCGGCCGTTTTGGCGGCACCCGTTTTGGTGGCGAGCGCGTTGTCGGCGACTGGTTCGGCAAGACGATCATCGACGACCGCACGACGATGCTGACCGAGCCGTTCGTGCATGATTTCGTGCGCGCCAACATCTGGCATTTCAGGGGACGCGACGCCGACCTGCTGGTCGACACCGGGATGGGCATCTGCCCGCTGGCGCCTGAGATCGACACGCCCGAGGGCAAGCCGCTCATTGTTGTCGCCACCCACATCCATCTCGACCATGTCGGCTCGCTGCACGAGTTTCCGCTGCGCGCCGGGCCGCGGCACAGTGCCGAGCATTTCGAGACCATGAACGATCAGGTGACCTACGCCTACATGTTCAACAATCTCGACGGCGCCGTTTCGAAATTGCCGGCGCCGGGCTGGACGGCGGCCGACTACAAGATCCCGCCGGCGCCGCTGACGCGCACGCTGGACGAGGGCGACATCGTCGACCTCGGCGACCGGCAGTTCCGCGTCCTGCATCTGCCCGGACATTCGCCGGATTCGATCGCTTTGTTCGAAGAGACGGACGGGTTGTTCTTTGCCGGCGACGCCATCTACGATTCCATGCTGATCGACGACCTGCCGGATTCCTGCCGGCCTGATTATCGCCGTACCATGCAGCGGCTCCTCGATCTGCCTGTCCGTCTCGGCCATGGCGGCCATGGGCCGAGCTTCGACGGCAACCGGATGCGCGAGATCGCCACAACCTATCTCAGGCGCACCGAAGGCCGCTGACGACATTGTGATCGGAACCAGCGTGGCGCCGTGGTCGAGCGCGTCAATCCGGACAAGGCAGCCGCCAATGCGGGCCTGCAGCCGGGCGACGTCATCGTCGCCGTCGACCAGTCGCCGGTGCGGAATGCGCGGCAAGCCAACCAGGCGATCGCCGAGGCCGGCAGATCGGGCCGGAAGTCGGTGCTGCTTTTGATCGATCGCGGCGACGCGCAAATCTTCGTCGCCGTATCCTTCGCCGCCGGTTGAGACATCATGGCAGGCTCGCCGGACCACCGACAGGCCTGCCGCACGGCCGCCGAAATTCCTATTGCCCGCCGCGACATCTTCGAGAACATTACGGCAGGCCGGCAATGGCCTGCTAAAAACGGACAGTCAAATGGTCACTCGCGGTTTTTCCTCCGGTCGAAAGCCTCCGACGGAGACCGATGCGCGCATTCCGCCCGGTCAGTATCTCGAACAGGGCTTTCCGGTGCTGTCGGCGGGGCCGACGCCGCGCGTGCGCACCGATGACTGGTCGTTCACGCTCAAGCACGGGCCACGCCCGATCAAGAAATGGAACTGGGCCGAGTTCAACGCGCTGCCCTTGACCAAGATGACGCGCGACATCCATTGCGTTACCGCCTGGACCAAGTTCGATACCGCCTGGCAAGGCGTGCTGGTCGACGACATCCTTGCCGATGCCGGCATCGAAGCGCCGACCGGCTTCCTGCTGGCGCATGGCTATGACGGCTATACCACCAACGTGCCGGCCAAGGATCTCACCGCGGGGAAGGCGATGGTGGCGCTGCTTTATGAAGGCAAGCCAATCACTGCCGACCATGGCGGCCCGGCGCGGCTCCTGGTGCCGCATCTCTATTTTTGGAAATCGGCTAAATGGCTGAACGGGCTGCAGTTCACCGAGCGCGACGAGCCGGGCTTCTGGGAATTGCGCGGCTATCACATCTCTGGCGACCCGTGGCGCGAGCAGCGCTATAGCGGCGATCCATGAGCGAAGCGCCGCAATCTCCCTGGCAGACGGCGAAAATCACCCGGATCGAAAAGCGGACGCCACGCGTTACCAGTTTCTTCTTCGCGCTGTCACGGCGATTCGCCTATCGCGCCGGACAGCATGTCGATGTCAGGCTGACCGCGCCTGACGGCTACCAGGCACGCCGCTCCTACTCCATCGCCTCGGCGCCGGAGAGCGGCGCCACGATCGAGCTGGCGATCGAGAAGCTCGACGACGGTGAAGTCTCGCCCTTCTTCCACGACGTCGCCGCGGTCGGTGACGAGATCGAACTGCGCGGGCCGCTCGGCGGCCATTTCGTCTGGTCCGATGGGGATGGCGGGCCGCTGCTTCTGGTCGGCGGCGGCTCCGGCGTGGTGCCGCTGATGGCGATGGTGCGGCATCGAACCTTGCGCAAATCGGCGGTGCCGGTGGCGCTGATGTTTTCGGTGCGGGTCTGGGACGAGGTGATCTTCCGCGACGAGCTGATCGGTCTCGGTGACCGCCGCGACGGGTTCGAGCTGGTGCTGACGCTGACGCGCGAGGCCGTACGGCGCCCGTCCGACTATTCGAGGCGCATCGACACGGCAATGGTCATGCAGGCGCTCACGCGGCTGCCGCGGCCGCCGGCGCTCGCCTTCGTCTGCGGGTCGAACGCCTTCGTCTCGGCGGCTGCCCAGGCGCTGATCGACGCCGGCATATCAGCGGAAATCATCCGCACCGAGCGCTATGGCGTCTGAGAGGGCCACAGTGGTTCACCGTTTCATGGAAACAGCCACCCGCTCTCAGGTGGGTGAAAACCTTGCCGACAGCAATTGGAACGGCAGCGCGCCATAGGCGGCGACTTCGGCCTCATTGTCCCAGTTGCGGAACTGGCGCGATGGCCGTGCCTCGATCACCAGAGGCCGGCCGGTGTCGTCCACCGTTACCTTGCCGCGAAAGCGCAGCACACGTCCGCCGCCGGCGCGGCTGATCACCATGGAACGCAAGCGGGCGACGTGACCGCCGCCGGCATTGATTTCCATCTCAATGCGGCGCCGGATTGGTGGAACGACGATCCTGACGGTGACGTCCAGCACCATCGCTCCAGTCCTGTCCGGACGCGGCAGGGGCTGGGAAAGTGCAAACGGCGCCGACGTCGCTCTTGCCTTGCGCAATGTCGGCCTGCCGCGCCAGACGGCGGGCGTCGGCTGCTGCAGGCGGCCCTTTTTGCGTTTGAGGCGCAACTGCTTGGCAAAGCCGCGCGACAGCCAAACGAGGCCGCCGAAATCGGTGCGCGGCTTGGCCTGCAGCACCGCGGACCAGCGCGACAGGCCGGCGCGGTCGGCCAACTCAATCGTCTTTGCAAGTTCGGCCTCCGGCACCGCAATGCCGATCTCCAGGCAGAGATAGGAGAGCGCCACCGCCGCGGCGACGGCGAGGCCCCGCTTGGCGACGATGTCGGCGAACACGCCCCAGTCGACTGCGCCACTCTCGATGGCGACCGCACAGTCGACCAGCCAGTCGCTGTGGGTGTGGGCATCGAGGCCGCCATGTGCGATGGCGAGCGCCATGCGGTCGGCCGGAGAGGGCACAAGCACGCGGACGCCATTGAAATCGGCTGACAGCGCCCGCTGCCAGATCGCCAGATCATCTTCCGCGCTTTGCTGCGACCCGTCATAAGCGAGCTGGTGCAGGTCGATGTCGCCGAAACTGCCCTTGAAAAAATTCATCGAACGCAAGGACGCCAGCCTGGTGCGCAGATATTGCGGACTGACGCCGGTGGCGATCTGCCAGTCGCGTTCGCTAAGCACATCGAAGGCGGCAATCATGGCCTGCGAGCGCACCAGTATGTCGATGTCATGCGCCACCCGGCCGCGCTGCGCCGACGCGTTGACGGCGATGCGGCTGGCGCCTTTGATAAGCATCACCGCGCAGCCGGCGTCGATCATGGCCTGTAGCGCCGGCTCGGCCTCGCGCGCAGCCAGTCGCGATTTGGTCCACAGCATCTTTTGCAGGCCGACAAGACGTGGATAGGCCGGATGCCCAGCGAGCTTGCGGCCGAACCTGTCGGAGATCGCGGCCAGCAGCCGATGCTCGCGGAAAGCAGCATGGTCGATATCGTTCTCGTCGAGCCAGCGCGCCGCATAGGCCCCGGCCGCCTCTTCATCGGGGAGCAATGCGGCCTTCAGCAACTGGTCGAGGCCGCCAGTGGGCCATGACCAACCATAGTCCGGAAACCGACGGCCGATACGGCGCATGGCATTGGCCATCAGTCGGCGCTCGCCTTTTTCGCTGCTCGCCTTTGCATGGCCAGCCTTACGACTTCGACATAACCGCGGTCGCGCACGGGGTCGCGTCCATAGGACATGCTGTCGGGCCGGATGCGGCGCAAGGTTAGGACATCGTCGAGCATGGCAAGCGCAAAGCCCGCCTCGCGGACACGGGCGATCCAGTCGACCATGTCGCCGCGACCGCCTTGCGGGTCGATGATCGGACCGACGGCCTCGGCTACCTCCCGGCGGATCATCATCGTCGTGCGCGACCAGCCCGCCACGGCCACGTCCTGTTGCACATCGGGCTTGTCATCGCGAAACGTCCGCCAGTGGGCAAAGACTCCTGCCGTCGCGGGAAACCGCTCGAAATGCTCCAGCTGCCTTTCGATCTTGGTCGGCAGCCACAGATCGTCCGCATCGAGCGTGGCGACGAAGGGCGTCGCCAGCGCGGCGATGCCCCTGGTGGTGGCGCTGCCTGGTCCGGCATTGTCCTGGCGCAACACCTGCACCGGCATGCCCAGCGCATTGACCACCGCGACCGTATCGTCGGTCGAGCCGTCATCGACGACGATTATGGCGTCGGGCTGGACCGTCTGGGCCGCGACCGATCGCAGCGTCTCGGCGATGGTGGCGGTCGCGTTGAAGGCCGGAATGACGACGCCGTAGCTGGCCATCACAGGAAACGCCAATTCGCAAGTTCCTTGAAATCGAAGATGCCGTCGACAGGGTGCAAGGAGCGGTCGGCCTCGCGCCGTTTCATCGACTTGTAGACGGCGCGCATGAATTCGCGAAAAGGAACATCGGCCTGCCTGGTCATGTTGCCGGGATGGCGCCGGTAATAGAGCGCAACAGTGTCGGGCATCGTGAATTTCGGACCGCTTTCGAAAGTGCGCAGCAGATAGTCGGTGTCCTCGGCCTGGTGGAAATCCTCGTCGAAGCTGCCGATGCGTTCGACCAACCGCCGGACGAAGATAGCGGGAGACAGGTGAATGCCGCGAACCGTCATCGAGTGGCTGTCGGCTGTCGGCTCCAGCGTATCGTCATCTATGTCGTCGACCAGCGTCATGCGCGAATAGGTGAGCTCGAGGGTGGGGTCTGCGTCGAAACAGGTCAGATCCGCCTTGAAGCGGCCCGGCGGGGAAATGTCGTCGGAATCGAGAAACGATACCAGCCCGGTCTGCGGCAGCAATTGCCGCAAGCCCGCGTTGCGTGCCCGCGTCACCCCGGCATTCTGCTGCTGGAAAAGGCGAATGCACGGCGCCTCCGCGATCAGCGAGCGCACGACCGCCACCGAACTGTCGGTCGAACCGTCATCGATAACGATGATGTCGAGATCGGCGGCATCGCGCTGCCTCAGCAGCGAGCGCAGCGCCGAGCCGACATGGCGTTCGCGGTTGTAGACCGGCATGATCACGCTCAGCTTCACGCACGCATTCCAGGCTGTGATCTATTCATTCTTTCACCACTCTGCCGGGCGCTTGATCTCGAAAAGCCCCTCGACCGGGCGCCGCGACGGATCGGCCTTGCGCCGCCGCAAGGATTTCTGAATCACACGCAGATATTCGCGCACCGCCACATCCCTTTGCTTGGTCAAATTGCCGGGGTGGCGCCGGTAGTATACCGCGACGGTGTCGGGAAAAATGTGCTTTGGGCTGGTTTCGAAAATGCGCAGCAGATAGTCGGCGTCTTCGCCCTGCCGGAACTCCTCGTCGAAAGCACCTGTACGGTCGATGAGTGCCCTGCGGAGTATCCCGGCGCTAAGGCTGACGCCGCGCACGGTGGGACCTGCGCCGCCCCGTGCCGGCTGCAGGGTTTCGTCGTCCATGAGATCGACGCGCGTCATCAGCGAGTAGGTCAGCTCGAGCGCAGGGTCGGCCGCGAACAGGGGTAGGCCAGCCTTGAATCGTCCAGCCGGCGAGACGTCGTCCGAATCCAGGAACGACACCAGTTCGGTTTGCGGCAGCAACTGCCTCAGCCCTGTGTTGCGCGCGTTGGCCACGCCCTGGTTTGCCTGCTGGAACAGGCGGATGCACGACGCTTCCCGCATGATGGCGCGGACTGCTTCAACGGAGCTGTCCGTCGAGCCGTCGTCGACAACGATGATATCGAGATCGGCATCGTCGCGTTGCCTGAGCAGGGACCGCAACGTCGAAACGACATAGATCTCCCGATTGTACACCGGCACAATGATGCTCAACTTCATGCAGCGCCCCGAAGGACGAAATCCGCAATCGTGCCGGCGATCTCGCGCGGCTCGGTCCCCAGCGACAGCCGGTAGCATGGCAGATCGCGGGTAAGCTCGCTGAAAAAGCGAAAGCCCGCTTCCCGCTCGCCCGGCATCTGCACGATTCCTGACGGGGCCAAGGCGATCATGGCATCCTTGCGCGATATGGGCATGACCGAGCTTCTCGCACCTCCCCTGATATGGGGCACTATCAAAGCAATAATGTCCAGACTTGCAGGAGGTGGTCGAGGCGCGATCTCGTCGATGCGAAAGGCATGCTTGCCTTGCCAGTTCAGCGGTTGGTACGACTTTAGCCGACCCTCCAGCTTCAGCCGCTTGAAGCCCTCCGGATCCTGCTTGAGCGTGGCAAACAGCGGATAGGCCGTCACGCCCTCGGTCCGGTCGATCAGCACATAGTCGTCGCCGACGCTATCGAGCCCATTGAGCAGGCCGGCGACGACTGTTCCCGATTTTCCGGCTCCCCCGGAGCCCGCCAGCAACACGCCCTTGCCATCGATGCCCAGCGTGCCGGCATGGGTAAGCCGCATGCCGCGCGCCGCATATTCCCAATGCAGGAAGGCGCGCAGCGGCGCCGCCTGTTCCCATGGCGGAAAGGCCTCGGCCGCCATCATCAGCTGCGCCCCGACATGGCGTTGCGGATCATGGAACTGCCAGAAATCGAGGTCATGATAGTAGCTGCCGCGCAATCCGGCCTCTTCCAGCCGGTTGGCAAAGGCATGATGGTTGTAATCGCCTCGGCCCCAGGTGGCCGGGGCGAGGACGCCATCGATGCCCGGGTGGGCGACGAAAATGCGGCAGCCGTCAGATGCAGACGGATTTTCCGGGGCCGGTATGAAGGCATGGCTCATGGCTTCCGCCAGCGTGCCATGGTCGAGGTGGACACTCAGCTCCAGTCCCGGCAACCGCACGCTGGCGGTAACGGGATAGAATGCGGCGGCGCTTTCCGCGGCCGCCAGCACATGGCGGGCATAATCCGGCAGGGTTTGCAGCGTGATCAAAGGCATGTGTTGGTTGTTCAGCGTCCAGAATTGCGCCGGGTCGCCTGATGCATGTCGCTCGGGGTGGCCCCGGTTTTGAGACGACGACATGCATAAAATAAAAGATCTAAACCGCGTCGCCTGAGTCCGTTCAAACGCGACGCGCTTTAGGGAAACGATTATGCCTGTTTCACCGCCGGCCAGCCGAGAGGTTCCTCGACCTCATGGATCGGGTCGACAATGATGAGATCGGCAAGGTCGTCATGGACATCGACCTTGAGCGGCTCATTGCTGGCAGCAAGCGCAGACGACAGCTCGCCCGAAAGCGGTTGTGCCGGTGTTTCGGCTGGCGCAAGCAACCCGAAATCGAGCAGTCGGGCAACGAAGCTTTCGAGGTCGGCCAGGCTTATTTTTGCGGCGCCCGCGGCAGCTCCGACCAGCGCTTCAGTGGCGACGCCGGACGACAAAGCCTGCCAGACCCGGCTGCCGGAATCGGAAAAGCCGAAATACTTGCCGTTCGAAAGATCGAGAACGACGGCTTCGCCATCGAATGATTCGAAAACGATGTCCTTGCTTGCGACCGCGTAGACCCGCTGTTGCATCGCTGTGTCCCCCGTCCCATGCGCCCTGAAGGGATGCGCCGGCTTCACGGTCTGCCAAGCCCTTCCTAAGTGCGTCTAAATCACTTGTCCGTTGGTTGGCAAGACAAAGACCCGCGAATACAACGCCTGCGTCGGCGACCGTTGCGGCGAAGTCGACCGGCTCAAGCCTCGATTTCGAGCGCCGACAATGGTTTCGAGCAGCAGGCAAGGATAAAACCGTCATCGATCTCGTGGTCGAGGATGCCGCCATTGTGGCTCATCTCGACTTCGCCGGAGACCTTCTTCACCTTGCAGGTGCCGCACAGGCCGAACTCGCAGGCGGCGGGAATCCGCACGCCCGAGCTGCGCGCGGTCTGCAGCACGGTCTGGCCGGCGACGCAGCCGGCGTCGACCTCCGAAAGCGAGAAGCGGATCGGCGTCACGGCTTCGACAGGTGCAGCGATGCCGTCCTCGACCGGGGAGGCAAACGGCGCCGGAATTTCCTCCACCACAGGCGCGGCAAAGCTCTCCTGATGGTATTTCGTCATGTCGAAGCCGGCGGCATCCAGCATGCCGCGCACGGCGCGCATGAACGGATCGGGGCCGCAGCAGAAGATTTCGCGCTCGCGGAAGTCCGGAGCCAGCAAGGGCAGCCGGATCGCATCGATGCGGCCCATATGGCCGTACCAGCCTTCGCGGCTGGAACGTTCCTCGATCATGAAGCCGAGCGACAGGCCGGGCATATGGCCGCCGAGCAGTTCGAGTTCCTTGCGGAAGATGATCTCTTCGGCACGCCGCGCGCAGTTGACGAAACCGACATCGGTCCATGGCGCGCAGTCGTTCAGCCAGCGCAGCATCGACATCATCGGCGTCACGCCGGAGCCGGCGGAAATGAACAGGTATTTGGCCGCCGGGTGGCTGTGCAACGAGAAGTCGCCGGCCGGTCCGTAGGCCTTGACATGCGAACCGGGCACCAGATGGTCGAACATCCAGCGCGTGCCGATGCTGCCGGCCTGCGCCTTGATCGTCACCGCGATCGAAAACGGCCGCGATGGCGACGACGACAGCGTGTAGGTGCGCATCAGCGGCCCGTCCGGTGTCGGCAGTTCCAGCGTCAGGAACTGGCCCGGCTTGTAGCGGAACCAGGTCTGGTTGTCGGAGCGGAAGGTGAAGGTCTTGACGTCGGGCGCCTCGTCGCTGACGCCGATCACTTCCAGCACCTGCAGCCTATCGTTCCACGGCGCCATCTGGTCAAGATGGCGATAGAGCCCAAGATCCGTCATCGCATTCATCCTCTGGTCCCTCTTCGCCTGCTCCAGCTCACGCGACGCTGCGTAGCGCCGGCCGGCCGCCTTCGGCAAGGCGCGGGCCGATGAAGGCCGCGTACCATTCGACGAACTGGATCACGCCGCCCTCGTGCAGCTCCGAATAGGGGCCGGGCTCATAGGCCGGAGACAGGATGCCGAAGGCGTTTTCCTCGACGATGCGGCGGTCCTGGTCGTTGGTCTCGGTCCAGACATGGGTGAGCTCCTCAAGGTTGTAGTCGACCCCCTCGACCGCATCCTTGTGCACC
Source organism: Mesorhizobium sp. C089B (assembly GCF_030323125.1). Classification (NCBI taxonomy): domain Bacteria; kingdom Pseudomonadati; phylum Pseudomonadota; class Alphaproteobacteria; order Hyphomicrobiales; family Phyllobacteriaceae; genus Mesorhizobium; species Mesorhizobium sp. C089B. The sequence continues at coordinate 5,029,789 of NZ_CP100469.1, read as the reverse complement.
AGCCACTTGGTCGTCACCGCGGTTTCGGTGGCGCTGATCGGCAGCACCCGGAAGGTGACCGCATGGTCGATCAGTATGTGGTTCCAGGTCGTCGGATAGTGGTAGTGCATCAAGGTGCCGATGCGGTCGGCGGCAACAGTGTCGGACAGGTTCTTCGTCACCGCGCGCTTTCCCGACATCGTGTAGCTGACGGCATCGCGCAGCAGCGGCGCGCGGGTGGCGCGGTATTGCCCGGCCGGATCGATGCGGAACTTGCTCGGCAGGCCCGCCGCCTCGCATTTCGCCCAGTGCGCCAGCATCTCCGGATCGCTGTCGGCGCCCTGCACGCCGGTCACCGTCGGCGCTTCGGGGAATGTCTTGCACAGCTCTGGATGATTGCCGGCGCAGTGATAGCATTCGCGGTTGTTTTCCCAGACCAGCTTCCAGTTGCCCTTCTCGATGATGGTGCTCTCGAAGGCGACCTTGGCTTCATTCAGCCGGTGCGGCTTGAGGTAGGGCTCTATCATGGCGCGCATCGGCGCAAAGTCGGCAGGTTCTTTCGCCAGGCAGATGAAGATGTAGCCGCCGACGCTCTCGCAGGCGACGGGCTTCAGGCCGAACTGGCTCTTGTCGAAACCGTCGGCCATCTGGCGGGCAAACAGCAGCCGGCCGTCAAGCTCGTAGGTCCACTGGTGATAGGGGCAGACAAGCTTTGCCGCCATGCCCTTCTCAGTGTTGCAGACACGGCTGCCGCGATGGCGGCAGGAATTGTGAAAGGCGTTGATGTTGCCCTTCTGGTCGCGGACCAGCACCACCGGATAATCGCCGATCTGCACGGTGATATAGCTGCCGGGCTTCGGCAGTTCGCAATCATGGCCGATGAACAGCCAGTCGCGATACCAGATAAGCTCCATGTCGAGCTTGAAATAGTCCGGGTCGGTGTAGAAGGGCTGTTCCAGCGAAAAGCCTTGCTTGCGGCCGTTCAGGAGCCTCAGCATGTCGTTGCGCGTATCCATAGTTCTGTCCTCGTGGTTTAAGGACTGAACTTGGTGGTGATGGAGGAAGGATCGGACGCAGGCCGGCGCGGCGCCGGACATGCACTATCCACCTCTTGACCGCCCACCGCGATCAGTCGAGTCTATGCATCTCGGGCTGGTTTCCGGGCTCTGGAGTTGTCCTTGCGGACCATCGCGACACCTTCCCAGGCTCTTGCCCAGTGGTCTCCCGTTGCGACTTCAACTCCACCACCGTTGCGGGGGCAGCGCCGGATTCTGACCGGCTTCCCAATTCTCCGCTGCGTCGTCACGAAGCGGCACCTGAGATGCGATCATCTAATCACGGCAGCGATCGCGACGTCGGCATGAAAGCGACATCATATCCATGCGGCGCGACACGCGCGGCATACGCCCCGCCGACCACCGAAGGGCTGAGATCCTGTCTTGCGGCGCTATCATCGCCGTTTCGAATCGCTGCGGATCCAGTTCCGATCGGGGGCAAAAAGGGCTCAACGGTATCGAAAAGTTACTATTAGCAATCTCTAATCGAACCGAACGGTTCGTTTCTGTTGACAATGCGTGCAGGACGGTGTGAACGACGGCCCGGAAACCGACACCGGAGCGAACCACTCGGTTCGACATAAGCAACTGAAAACAATGCGATAAATGACCATAGAGGAACTTCCTGGCACAATTTCAAGGTGCAGGACCGTGGTCCACACGGAACAACTTCGTGATTGGAAACCAGCCTATGGCTTTCCCACATCGGGGCTGTCCGAACGACGCGAATTCCTCCCAAGACACGCCGCTAGACGGACAGACAAACTGGAGTACTAAAAATGAAAAAGATCATCCTCACTGCCGCAGCCGTTTTGGCGATCACCGGCAGCGCCTTCGCCGGTAGCGACAATTACGGTTCCAATGGTGCGAACCAGCCAGCCGTCTCGGTCGACAGCTCGTATACGGCTTCCATTCAGAAGCCGGCGCACGCTGACAAGCAGCCTGTCGTTCAGGGCGCCGACCGCGACCTCTACGGCAATCGCTGATCCCGACCAAAGAAGGGCGGCTAACCCGTCGCTCTCGGGATCCCAAAAAATTCAGGAGTATTTGAAATGAAAAAGATCATCCTTGCTGCCGCCGCCGTTTTGGCCATCTCCGGCAGCGCTTTCGCCGGCAGCGACAACTACGGTTCGAACGGCGCCAACCAGCCTGCGATTACGTCGACCGATAGTGGCCATACGGCTTCGGTTGAGAAGTCGGCTCCAGCCGAGCAGGCGCCTGCCCACGGTGCCGACCGTAACCTTTTCGGCCGCTAAAAGCCGGTTTCCAGCACGTGGCGGGCTTATCCGCTGCAGCTGGCAGCATCAGAAAAATTCAGGAGACTAAAATGAAGAAGATCGTTCTCGCCACCGCAGCCGTTCTGGCTGTTTCGAGCGCTGCCTTTGCCGGCAGCGACAATTATGGCTCCAATGGCGCCAACCAGCCGGCCGCTGCCGTCGACACCACCCGCACTTCGTCGACCGGCACCAACTCGGCGGTCTACAAGCTGCTGAACTCGTCGGACGACCAACAGAAGTTCGTTCCTCAGAGCAGCGACAGGGATCGGTTCGGCAACAACTAACAGCCGGAGCTTAAAAAAGAGCGGCGGGCCTGGCCCGCCGCTCTTTTTTCATGCCTGTACGACGCAGCTATCTCAAGCCGCCTTCACTTCCACCGGCTTGAGCGAGAAGGAGTGCCCATCGGCGTCGAAGATGTGCAGGTCCCCGGCATCCGCGGTCAGTCGCAGCTTTACCCCGCGCTTGACCTCGACATTGCCGGGCAGCTTGGTCACCAACGGCAGGTCAGCGCGGCCGATATCGACATAGACAAGCTGCACCTCGCCGAGTTGCTCGACATAGTCCACCACGCCCTCGAAAAGATATTCCGCGCCGGTGGCGGCCGACAGATCCTCCGGCCGCACGCCGAAGCTGACTGCCGCACCCTTGGCTGACGCCGGCGTTGCGATCGGCACCGTTGCCTTGCGGCCGCCGACATGGCTGACGATTGTCGGGTTGCCCGTCCTGTCGATCGTCGCCGGCAGGATGTTCATGGCCGGCGAGCCGATGAACTGGGCAACGAACAGATTGCCGGGCTTCTTGTAGAGGTCCATCGGCGTGCCGACCTGCTCGATATGGCCATCCTTCAGCACGACGATGCGGTCGGCGAGCGTCATCGCTTCGACCTGATCGTGGGTGACGTAGATCATGGTCGTGGCAGGCATCGATTCCTTCAGCTTGGCGATCTCGATGCGGGTCGCGACGCGCAGCGCCGCGTCGAGGTTCGACAGCGGCTCATCGAACAGGAACACTTTCGGGTTGCGCACGATGGCGCGGCCGATGGCGACACGCTGGCGCTGGCCGCCCGACATCGCCTTGGGCAGGCGGTCGAGATATTTGGTCAGCTGCAGGATTTCGGCGGCCTGCCGCACCCGCTTGTCGATCTCGGCCTTACTTTCCTTGCCGATCTTCATCGAGAAGGCCATGTTGTCGTAGACGGTCATGTGCGGATAGAGCGCATAGGACTGGAACACCATGGCGATGCCGCGCTTGGACGGCGGCACGTCGTTCACCACCTCGCCGGCGATCTTCAGCTCGCCGGAGGTGATCTCCTCAAGCCCGGCGATGGACCGCAGCAAGGTCGACTTGCCGCAACCCGACGGGCCGACGAAGACGATGAACTCGCCCGACTTTATGTCGAGGTCGATGCCGTGGAGAATGTGCAGATTGCCGTATGATTTCTTCACCTGTCTCAGCGTGACATCGGCCATAATTTCCTCCCAGTGATTTCCCTAGAGAACCTGGATTTCCTCAAAAAATCCAGTTTCGTCAAAAACTCAGTCGATGCGCCCGAACCAGGCGCCGTAGCCGCCGAGGCGGATGGAACCTGTGCCGGATTGTCCCGAAAAACCGTGCCCGGCCAATGGCAGCAGCGCCTGACCACCGAGATCGACCTCGGCCGGCTTGCTGGCCAGATTGAAGACGCAGACGATCTGCTCATTGCCCTCACGGCGGGTGAAGGCGACGGTGTCGCCCTCGCTTTCGATGAACTCGATGTCGCCTTTGGCCAGGGCCGGATGCTGGCGGCGGAAACCGAGAAAGCGCCGGTAGTGCTCGAGCAGCGAGGCCGCGTCGCCCTGCTGAACATTGACCGCTTGCGACAAGTGCTTGCCCGGCACCGGCAGCCAGGGCTTGGCCGTCGAAAAGCCGGCATTGCTGGCGGTTGCATCCCACACCATCGGCGTGCGGCAGCCGTCGCGGCCCTTGAATTCGGGCCAGAAGCGAATGCCGTAGGGGTCCTGCAGATCCTCGAACTGCAACTCGGCTTCGCCAAGCCCAAGCTCCTCTCCCTGATAGAGGCAGACCGAACCGCGCAGCGACATCAGCAGCGCCGAGATAACCTTCAGATAGGCGGCCGGGTCGGCCTCGTCGGCGGCCCAGCGCGAGGCCGGACGCATCACGTCGTGGTTGGAAAAGGCCCAGCACGACCAGCCGTCGCTGGCGACCTTGCCGAAGGCTTCCAGCACCTGGCGCACCTTGGCGGCGCTGATCTTTTCCGGCGCCAGGAAATCGAAGGAATAGCACATGTGGACGCGTTTGCCGCCGGCGGTGTAGGCGGCGACCACTTCCAGCCCACGCTGCGAATCGCCGACTTCGCCGACCGCGGCGGCCGCCGGATATTCGTCGAGCAGCGCCCGGAACCGTTCGAGGAAGGCAAGGTTTTCCGGCCGGCTCTTGTCGTAGATATGGTCCTGGTAGTTGTAGGGATTGACCGCAGGTGCTGTCTGGTCGTTGCGCTCTTCGGGCGGCAGCGGCGGATTGTTCTCCAGCCCCTGGCTGTGGAAGTAGAAATTGATGGTGTCGAGGCGGAAGCCGTCGACGCCGCGCTCCAGCCAGAAGCGGGTGACGTCGAGCAGCGCGTCCTGGACTTCCAGATTGTGGAAGTTGAGGTCCGGCTGCTCGGACAGGAAATTATGCAGATAATATTGCTGGCGGCTGGTGTCCCACTGCCAGGCCGAGCCGCCGAAGATCGACAGCCAGTTGTTGGGCGGCGTGCCGTCCGGCCTGGCGTCGGCCCAGACATACCAGTCGGCCTTGGGATTGCTACGGCTGGCGCGGCTCTCCTTGAACCATGGATGGTTGTCGGCGGTGTGCGACAGCACCTCGTCGATCATCACCTTGAGGCCGAGGTGATGGGCTTCCGCAACCAGCGCGTCGAAATCGGCGAGCGTCCCGAACATCGGGTCGACGTCGCAATAGTCCGAGACGTCGTAGCCGAAATCCTTCATCGGCGACTTGAAGAAGGGCGAAATCCAGATGGCGTCGACGCCGAGCGAGGCGATGTAGGGCAGCCTGCGGATGATGCCCTTGAGGTCGCCGATGCCGTCGCCATTGGAGTCCTGATAGGAGCGCGGATAGATCTGGTAGATCACCGCGCCCCGCCACCAGTCGCGATCGACGGCGAGATCGGGCTTCGAGGTCGCCTTCAAAGCGGCTTGCATAAGTCTCAACCTCCTTTGACCGAGCCGGCCAGCAGCCCGCGGACGAAATAGCGCTGCAGCGAGAAGAACACGATCAGCGGCACGATAATGGTGACGAAGGCCGATGTCGTCAGGATTTCCCAGTCGCCGCCGCGCGAGCCGAGCAGTGCGTTGAGCTTCGCGGTCAGCACGATCTGATCCCCTTCGGTACCGAGGAAAACCATTGCCACCAATAAGTCGTTCCACACCCACAGGAACTGGAAGATCGCAAAGGACGCCAGCACCGGGAAGGACAGCGGCAGCACGATCTTGACGAAGATTTCGAAATCGCTGGCGCCGTCGATGCGCGCCGATTCCATGATCTCGCGCGGCAGGCCGGCAATATAGCTGCGCAGGAGATAGATGGCGAAGGGCAGGCCGAAGCCGGTATGCGCCAGCCAGATGCCGAGATAGGTTTTCGACGGCACACCGAAGAAGATGCCGACGCCGTTGTAGATTTTCAAAAGCGGGATCAAGGACATCTGCAGCGGCACGACCAGCAGGCCGATGATTGTGGCGATCAGCAAGGCGCGGCCGGGAAAACGCATCCACGCCAATGCATAGGCGGCGAAGGCGGCGATCAGGATCGGGATGACCGTCGCGGGGATGGTGACGGTCAGCGAGTTTATGAACGAGCGGCCGATGCCCTCCGAAAACAGCACGGTCTGGTAATTGTCGGTGGTGAATTTCGGCGGCGCCGACGAGGCGTAATAGACGCGCTGGCCACGGTCGCCTTCGAAAGCCTTGGGCGAACTCATGACGAACGTGCCGTCGGCATTGAGCTGCAAGGTCACGCCGTCGCCGAGATCGGCAGTGGTGCCGGCCGGATATTGCGTCGGCGCCGCCGATTTGACGCCGAAGGCGCTGATGTCGCGCGCAGCACCGTCGCCGAAGATATTGCCGGCAAGCACGAACTTGCCGTCCTTCTCGACCTGCGCCGAGGCCGGCGGCAGGCGGCCGGCTTCGGTCTGGCTGGAGCTGGAGAACGAGTTCCACCAGCCCGAGGCGATGATCTGGTCCTTGTCGCGCAGCGACGAGACCAGGATGCCGAGCGTCGGCACGGTCCAGATGGCGACGAAGACGAGCACGGCGATGTGGACGCCGAAGCGGCTGGCAAAGGACTTTCCGGTCGCGACGGCCATCTCAATGTCCTCCCGTCTCTTTGTTCGCCTGGCGGATGTTCCAGACCATGATCGGGATGACCGCGATCATGATGATGATGGCGATGGTGGCGCCGCGGCCGAAATCGCCGCCGCCGCGGAACATCCAGTCGAACATCAGATTGGCCAGCACCTGGCTGTTCCACTGGCCATTGGTCATGGTCAGCACGATGTCGAACACTTTCAGCACCAGGATGGTGATCGTCGTCCAGACCACGGCGATGGTGCCCCAGATCTGCGGCACCATGATCTTCCAGAAGATCTGGAACGGATTGGCGCCGTCGATGACCGCGGCTTCAAGCGTCTCTTCGGGGATGCCGCGCAACGCCGAAGACAGGATGACCATGGCAAAGCCGGTCTGGATCCAGATCAGGATGATCATCAGGAAGAAATTGTTCCAGAACGGCAGCGATATCCAGACCTGCGGCTGACCGCCGAAATACTGGATGATGGCGTTGAGCAGACCGATCTGCGTCTGGCCCTCGCCGCGATATTCGTAGATGAATTTCCAGATCACGCTGGCGCCGACGAAGGAGATCGCCAGCGGCAGGAAAATCAGGCTCTTGGCGATCGTGCCCCACCAGATCTTGTCAGTGAGCACGGCGATTATCAGCCCTAGAAAGGTGCAGGCGGCGGGCACCACCGCGAGCCAGATGATGTTATTCAGGATCGAGTTGCGGAACTCGCGGTCGCCGAACGCCCATTCATAGTTGGCGAAGCCGACAAAATGCTGGCCGCCGCGGTCGAGGAAGGACAGCCAGAGCGTCGCCACCACCGGATAGATCAGGTAGACGGTGAGGATGATCATCGCCGGGCCGACGAACAGCCACGGACGGACCAGTCCTTGCCGGCGCAGATTGTCGATGGCCGCAGCCCCGGCCACGCCGCGCGACGGGAATATCAGGTCGACCAGCTTGTTGGCGCCCCAGAAATAGGCGACGCAGCCGCCGACGCCGATGATGATGACAAAAATGGCCGATAAGATCTGAGCAGCCATGGGTCCCTCTTCCCTGCGCATGATCGGCCGGGCCTTGAACAGCCCTGGCGATGTGGCTCTGCGCCGATTTAAGTTATTCTGAAACGAACGAACGCAAATCGGTCCGGCGTAAGGCGCCGGTCGGATCCGGGCCATAGCGGCCCGGATCCAGTCTGTGGAGGAAGTCCTGAATTTGCCGCCAAAGCGGCTGAACACTTGGCAGTGGTTACTTGCCAGCTGACTGCTTGCCAGCTGACTACTTGATAGCGTCCCAGCTCTTCTGGATGTCGGTGGCGACATCCTGCGCCGACTTGCCGCCGACCAGATCGATCATGCCGGTCCAGAAGGCGCCGGCGCCGATCTTGCCCGGCATCAGGTCCGAACCGTCGAAGCGGAAGGTCGAGGCATTGGCGAGGATATCGCCCTGCTTCTTCAGCGCGTCGCTGGCATAGGCATCCTTGTTGACCGACTTGAGCGGCGTGACGAAGCCGCCCTGGGCCATCCAGATTTCATGTGCCAGCGGCATTTTCAGGAATTCGATGAACGCGCGTGCACCCTTCGAATCCTTGGTGATCATGGCCAGCGTGCCGGCGCCGAGCACAGGCGTGCCCAGCTCGGGCTTGGATGCATAGGGCGGGAAGTAAAAGAAGTCGGCGTCCTGTCCAACCTTTGTGCCTTCCGGGAAGAAGGTCGGGATGAACGATGCCTGATGGTGCAGGTAGCATTTCGGCGGCACCGAGAAGAGGCCCTTCGGGCTGTCGCGGAAGTCGGTCGCGGCAACCGCCTTGGCCCCACCGTCGACCATCTTGTCGTCGGTCGCGATCTTGCCGAAAATGTCGATGGCGTTGACCACCGCCGGATCGTTGAACGGGATCTCGTTCTTTACCCACTTGTCATACACGTCGGGCGCCTGGGTGCGCAGCATGATGTCTTCGACCCAGTCGGTCGCCGGCCAGCCGGTAGCGCCGCCTGAGCCGAGGCCGATGCACCACGGCGTGCCGCCGTCGGCGATGATCTTCTTCTCGAGGTCGGCGAGCTCTTCCTGGGTCTTGGGAACCTTGTAGCCGGCTTCCTCGAAATTGTCGGGCGAATACCAGACCAGCGATTTCACGTCGGCCTTGTAGGGGAAGGCGAAGAAGCCCGGCTTGCCGTCCTTGTCCTTGAAGGTGCCGAGATCGACCCATGACTGGCCGGCGCCGTAATTGTCCTTGATCCATTTGGCGGTGTCGTCGCCCAGCGGCGTCAAAAGGCCCTTGGACGCCAGATCCTGGATCAGGCCCGGCTGCGGCAGTACGGCGATATTGGGCGGGCTGCCGGCCTGGGTATCGATGACGATCTGCTGTTCGTAATTTTCCGACGAGGAGTATTTGATCTCGGCGCCGGTGGCTTCCTGAAAATATTCGAGAACAGTGCGGATGAGGCCTTCGTCCTCGCCGCGCCAGGGCCCGAAGATGGTCAGCGTCTCGCCCTTGAGATCGACCTTCTTCAGCTCTTCGTAATTGGCCCAGTTGAAGCGCTTGTCTTCCCCGGGCTTGAACTTCAGTTCGGCTTGCGCCGGCAGGGACAAGGCGAGCGTGGCAAACGCTGCGCCAAGCAGAAGCATCTTCTTCATCGGTATTCCTCCCAGTGTGGACACATACACCCGGACGGAACCTCCATTCCGCCCGCCGACGCTGCAGGACTGTGACTCGTTCAGAAAGGAACCGCAACCTTTCGAAGAGTCTTCCAAAGCGCTTTGGTCTTTTTGATCTCGCCATTGAATCGGCTGGGAGTCAAGAGGGCGGTGGGCTAATCGATTTAATTCCGAGCTGGAGTGACTTGGTAAAGTGCACTGCAGCATAGTTTTACGGCGGTGCAGCAGCGTATTAAGCTTCAAACTGGCCGGACCAGTGCGTATGGTCGACCAGCTTGGCCGCGCCCGTTGTGGCGCCGCGTGGCTTCCAAATTAAAAGCGCTTTGAGGCTTGGAGGCCTCCCAGTGAACCTGAAGCAGCTCTCTCATATGCTAGCCCTGTCGCAGACAACGGTAAGCCGTGCGCTCAACGGCTATCCGGAGGTCAACGAGGAAACCCGCCGGCGCGTGGTGGATGCCGCCAAGCGCCACGGCTACCGGCCCAACCCGAGCGCGCGCCGGCTGGCGACCGGCAAGACGGGCATGATCGGCTATGTGCTGCCGACGGGCGCCTCCGTCGACATCGACCCGCATTTCGTCGAGTTCCTGTCGGGTCTCGGCGACTATGCCCGCTCGCACGAGCTCGACCTGGTGCTGTCGCCGGCCGATGCCGACGACCAGGAAACCACCTATCGCCGCATCGTCGCCAACCGCCAAGTCGACGCCGTCTACATCTCCTCGCCGCGCCCGGCCGACCGGCGGGTGGCGCTGGTCAACACGCTCGGCATTCCCTTCATCGTCCATGGCCGCAGCGAAGGCTCCGATTTCGACTACCCCTTCACCGACATCGACAATGAGGGCGGCTTCCACGACGCCGCCCGGCTGCTGGTTCAGCTCGGCCACCGGCGGCTGGCGCTGATCAATGGCGACGACCGCGAGACCTTCGCCATCCACCGCGAGCGCGGCATGCGCAGGGCGCTGGCCGCGAGCGGCCTGACGCTCGGCGAGCGCCATGTCTGTTCACTCACCATGACCGAGGAGAACGGCTACCGCGCCGCCAGGCGCCTGCTCGAACAGAGCGAGCGACCGACGGCGATCGCCTGCTCCAGCCTGATCATGTCGCTCGGCGTCGTGCGCGCGGTGCGCGACCTTGGCCTGACCATTCCCGGCGACCTGTCGTTGATTGCCCATGACGACGTCTTTCCATGGCTGAAGCCGGAGAATTTTTCCGTGCCGCTGTCGACGACGCGCTCGTCGATCCGCCTCGCCGGCGCCCGCATCGCCGAACGCCTGGCAGCGCGCATTTCCGGCTTGGAAGAAGGGGCGCGAGGCGAGGTCTGGCCAGTCGATCTGGTGGTGAGGGGTTCGGTCGCAGGCGCCCCCGTCTAGGGATTAATCCATCGCTCCGCTGGGCAAGTTCACCCTTGTGGATGTTGCCCGCAGATAGATTGACTTTGTTGGGACAACGGTCTGCCTGGACCTGTCCTTGATTTGGCTTCGAGTGGGTGGCAACCAGTAAGCCAGAGCCATCAACCAGTCCTCAGGGTGCGCCACTTGCCCATATTCCCGTTCTCCGAAACGGATCCAATCCGGCATCCTGGCCCACCGCCGAAAACGTCGGAGGTGGTCATAATTGGTGGCGGCATCATCGGCGTGACGACGGCGCTTTTCCTGGCGCAGCGGAACATTGCGGTGACGCTGCTGGAAAAAGGACGCGTTGCGGCCGAACAGTCGTCGCGCAATTGGGGCTGGATCCGAAAGCAGGGGCGAGACGCGGATGAACTGCCTGTCGTCATCGAGGCTATTCGCCTGTGGCGGCAGTTGGCCGAGGAGTGCGGCGAAGACATCGGGCTGACCCAGACGGGCGTGACCTACCTGGCGAACTCGGACAAGGACATGGCCGGCTTCGAAGCGTTCATGAAGATCGCAGCGATCCATGCGCTCGACACGCGCCTGCTGGACGCAGATGAAACCGCGAAGCTCATCAAAGGCATGTCACGCAAATTCAAGGGCGCGATGACGACGCCCTCCGACATGCGGGCGGAGCCTTGGTTGGCCGTGCCGGCGCTTGCCCGGCTTGCCGTGCGAAAAGGCGTCAAAATTGTCGAGAATTGTGCGGCGCGAGCCCTCGAAATCTCGGCCGGCAAGGTCAAGGGCGTGTGGACCGAGGCGGGGTATGTCGAGGCCTCCAGCGTGCTGGTCGCGGGCGGCGCCTGGTCATCCCTGTTCCTGAGAAGACACGGCGTCTCCATCCCCCAGCTCAGCGTCAGGGTAACCGTGGCCGCAACGGAGCCCATGCCTGAGGTCTATGCAGGTGCGGCAGCCGACGAACACATCGCGTTCCGGCGCAGGCAGGATGGCGGATATACGCTCGCCGCGGGCGGCAGCCATTTGCTTTATTTGGGGCCCGACGCATTCCGGCACGCCACCAAATACCTTCCCGCCCTCAGGGACAATCCGTTCGGGACGCGCTACTTTCCGTTCGCCCCGTCAGGCTACCCTGACGCCTGGTCGACGCCGCGCGATTGGGCGCCGGATTCCGTCAGTCCTTTCGAAAAAATGCGAGTGCTGAACCCGCCCCCTGAACGAGCCGGTCTGCGTTCGATAGAACGTAACTTCGGGTGTCTTTTTCCACAGTTCGAAGCAGTTCGCCTGAAGGCAGGCTGGGGCGGCATGATCGACGCCATGCCGGACGTCGTCCCTGTCGTGGATCGGGTTGAGGCAGTCGGCGGCCTTTTCGTCGCGACGGGAATGAGCGGTCACGGCTTCGGCATCGGGCCTGGTATAGGCCGCGTCGTTGCCGACATGATCCAAGGAAACCTGACCGGGCACGACCTCAGCCGCTTCCGGCTGTCGCGCTTCTGTGATGGCAGCCCTGTCCGGCTCGGTCCGGCGCTCTGAATTGGTGGCGCGAAATTCGCCCGGTTTACTTGTTCGCCGCCGCCTTCGTATCCAGCAGCCCATAACCGAAATCATTGTCCCGTCCCTTCGGGCCAAGGTCCCTGGCGGTGGCCGCCAGCGCCTTTTCGATGTCGTCGGCGGAGCGCTCGGGTGAAGCGTGGATCAAATTGGCGATAGCGCCGGACACGATCGCGGCAGCAAACGAGGTGCCGGTGACGACGTCAGAGCCGGCGCCGCTCGGCGCCACCATCTCGACGCCGGGCGCCGAGATGAAGACATAAGCGCCGCGATTGGCCTGCTGCATCAGCCCGTCCTTGGCGTCGGTGGCGGTGACCGCGATGACGCCGTCATAGGCGGCGGGGTAGCCATAGGGCGCTTTCGGCCCGTTGTTGCCGGCAGCAGCGACCAGGATGATGCCGAGCCCGCGCGCATTGCGGCAGGCGGTGGCGAGCAGATCGTTCTTGGGGCCGACGAAACTCATATTGATGATGCTGACATTCTGGTCCGCCGCCCAGTCGAGCGCCGACAGGATGACATCCATGGTCGACCTGCCGTCCTCGAAGGCGCGGGCGTGATAGATCCTGGCGCCGGGCGCCATGCCTTCGAGCGCGCCGACGCCGGCGATCAGCCCGTCGACCGAGGTACCGTGGTCACGCTTTTCGACCGGCACGTTGGGCATGGCGTCGAACTGGTCGGCAATGACGCCGGACAGCGCCGGATTGGTGTCGTCTATGCCGGTGTCGATGACGGCGATGCGCACGTTTTCGCCACTGGCTTGCTTGTTGTCGAGCTGAATGCGCTCGAAGGCATAGTTGACGATGCCGGCCGCCTGCTGCAGCGAATAGATATGGTTTGGCTCGCGCCGCAGGGTGCGGCCATCGGCGGCCAGCTGCGCCAGCACGGCGCCGACCGGGCGGCCGTCGGGAATGCCGAAGCGCACCAGTGTGGTGCCGAGCAGCCGCGACTGGCGCTGCGAGCGCACTTCAAGGCCGAAGGAGGCGGCGATCTGCTGGACGGCGCCGGCATCGCCGTCGACGGTCACCAGCACCTCGTCGGGCACGAACTCGCCGGCGATGGCACGGCGCGGCGCGGTCGCGACAAGATCGGTCGGCGAAACGATCGCCCCGCCGGCGGGTGGCCCGGCCTGCGTGTCGGCAGGCGGCGCTGACGGCCGTGGCGTCGGCACGGGCGCTTCGGGAACCGGTGGGTTGGGAAACAGGTCGACGATCAGGGCCGGAAGGGTAACTGCGCCTGGTTCGCCGCCGACGTTGGCCTCATTGCCGTCTTTCGGGCAGTCGGCAGCCGCCGCTCCGGCCGCGTCGGTGCAGTCGGCCCGGCCGGCATTGGGATCATTGGTCTGCGCCGACGCCGGCACGGCGACGATTGTCGTCGCCGCCACCAGGATCGCCGCAAATCGAATGACCGCCCTAGCTGCCATCAACCGGTTTCCTTCCCTCGATCACAGTCTCCGCGAACGGCTGGGCGGCAATAAGGCCGACGAGCCTGGTGTAGTCTGCTCCGGTCTTGACCGGGATGGCAATGCGGAAGACGCCCGAGGCGGTCGGCCCGCCGGCGATCTTCAGCGCGTTCTGGTCGAGGAAGGCGGCGATGTCGGACATCTTCGCATCCGGCTTGAACTTGACCAGCGCGAACGGCAGTTTCGTCAGCTCATCCTCGGCGCCGGCAACCTCGAAATCATGGCTCTTGCCGCCGGTCTGCACGTAGGACTGCACCACGACCAACGCCAGCAGCACCGCCGCTGCCGCCCAGCCGACCGTGGCCGGCATCGCCGTGAACCGGCCGAGTGCCTGCGCCAGCCAGGAACGGCCCGCGGGAGCGCGGACCGGGCCGGCTTGGGCGTCGAGCGCCCTGGCAAAGCGGCTGAGCGCATCGGCCGGTGGCCGGATCGCCTCGTTGGCGGCGGTGGCGCCGGAGAATTCCGCCTCAGCCTCGCCAAGCGCCGCCATCGCCGCCGGATCGCTCGCCAGCCATTCCTCGACGGCTTCGAGGTCCGAGCCTTCCAGCGAGCCGTTCAGGTAGAACGGCAGCAGCGTTTCCATTTCGTCGCGGCGTGACATTTTTCCAGCGGCGCTCATATCTTCAGGATTGCTCATGGCCACCCCCTGTCGTAACCGGCGGCCTTGAGGGCTTCGCCGAGTTTCTTGCGGGCGTAGAACATTCGGGTCTTGACAGTGGCGACCGGGATGCCGAGCACCTCGCCGATCTCCGTCACCGACTGTCCATGGTAATAGGCAAGGTCGACCACCGAGCGGTGTTCCTCCGGCAAGGCATCGACGAAGCGCCGCAAGGCGGCGCCCTTGTCTTCCTTCATGGTGGCGACTTCCGGCGTGTCGGCGCCATCGGGAACCTGCGCCGCATCGTCGTCATCGATCCAGTCTTCTTTTTTCTTGCGCAGCATCGACAGCGCCTTGAAGCGGGCGATGCCGAGCAGCCATGTCGAGACTTCCGAGCGCCCTTCGAAACCGGGCGCCTGGCGCCACAGCTCAAGAAAGACCTCGTTTGCGATATCGTCGGCCATCATTTCCGATCCCGTCTGGCGCACCACGAAGCGGTAGACCCGCGCGTGGTGACGCATGAACAGCAGCCGAACAGCGGCACGGTCGCCCTTCGCGACCCGGTCGACAAGCGCGCGATCAGTCTCGGTCGCTGCCGTCATGGCCGGTCGAGCCGCCTGGCTCCTGTCTGCTCTGTCGCCGATCGGTTCAAAAAGGTTCATCCTTCCGCCAAGGAATTTTGGCGAAGCTAACCGAAGAAGGTGAGTGTTGCCAGAGTGTCTCCCTTCTCCCCGTCACTATACGGGGAGAAGGTGGCGGCAGCCGGATGAGGGGCGGCACCGGCGTTGGGGTATTTATGTTTGATGTTGCGCTGCCCCTCACCCTTACCCTCTCCCCGTATAGTGACGGGAGAGGGGGGTAGCGAACGGCGGCTCAGCGACGACCTCCGTCACCCCAAAAACGGCTTAGCCTTCATGGTCTCCGGCACCGGCACACCCAGCCGCTTCAGCACCGTCGGCGCCAGTTGCAGCTGATCAAGCAGCGTGTCCGCATCCGGCCCTTTGCCGGCTCCGAAATAATACAGCGCGAAATCCTGCATTTCATCGTCGCGGCCGCCATGATGGCCGCGGTCTGTCTGGCCGTGGTCGGCGGTTACGATCACCTCGTAACCGGCTTGCCGCCAGCCCGGCAGGAAGGCTGCCAGCATGCCGTCCATCGCATAGCAGGCATGGTCCATTTCGTGGCAGTCATGGCCGAAGCGATGACCCATCGAATCCAGCGTGCAGGTGTGCAGGATCCCGTAGTCGATATCATGGCGCCGGGTCAGCATGGTCAGCGTCGCAAACAGGTCGACATCGCTCGGCGTCATCTGGTTGCGGGCATTATAGCCGGTCATGGTGTGGAAGCGGCCATGCGTGATGGGTCCGTTGGGCTCGTCGAACTCCATGTCCTCGATCAGGTCGAACGGATAGGAGCGGAAGAATTCGGACCAGTAGGAGTGCGTCACCGCGCCGGTCTTGCCGCCGGCCTTGCTGATTTCGGAGAAAATATCCGGCTTGTTGACGAGAAACCGGTTTTCGTTGGACAGGATGCCGTGCTCCTGCGGCGAAACGCCGGTGTGGATCGAGGCATAGCAGCAGGCCGAGGTCGACGGCAGCACCGAGCGCATCTTCCACACCTGCGCCTCGCCCGACTGCACCCAGCCCTCGAGATTGCCCATCAGCCGGCGCCAGTTCCGGTAGGGCACGCCGTCGAGAATGATGAGCAGCAGTTTGGTCTTGAGCGCCATGGGCGGCTCCGGAAAGCTTTTGCCGTTGAAGGAAGTTTTCGCGACAAAGGCCGCGAATTCCCTACTAGTTCCCCGCGCTCGCCATGCGCCGTCCCTTGATCGCCTTTTCCAGCCAGCCGATCTCCATCTCGGGAACGGACGACAGCAGCAGGTCGGTATAGGCGTCGAAGGGCGGCGTCAGCACCTTGCTCTTGGCGCCATAGCGCACCACCTCGCCGCGGTACATCACCGCGATCGAATCCGCGATCGACTTCACCGTCGCCAGATCGTGAGTGATAAAGAGGTAGGCGACCTTCTCGTGCTGCTGCAGGTTGAGCAGCAGCTTGAGAATGCCGTTGGCCACCAGCGGGTCGAGCGCCGATGTCACCTCGTCGCAGATGATCAGCTTGGGCTTGGCGGCGAGCGAGCGGGCGATACAGACGCGCTGTTTCTGGCCTCCGGAGAGTTCGGCCGGATAACGATCGAGAAAGCCCTTGCCCATCTCGATCTCGTCGAGCAGTTCGGCGACCCGCTTGTCGCGCTCGCGGCCGCGTATGCCGAAATAGAATTCCAGCGGCCGGCCGATGATGGTGCCGACGGTCTGGCGCGGGTTCATCGCCACGTCGGCCATCTGGTAGATCATCTGCAATTGCCGCAGGTCCTCCTTCGGCCGGTCGGCAAGCCTATTGGCAAGCGGCCTGCCGTCGAAGGTAACGGTGCCTTCCTCGGGCGGCAACAGCCCGGTGATGGCGCGCGCCAGGGTCGACTTGCCCGAGCCGGATTCGCCGACGACGGCCAGCGTCTGCCCCGGATAGATGTCGACAGAGACGTTCTTCAGCACCTTGACGTTGCTGCCGCCGTAAGCGGCGGTGACGTTCTTGACCGACAGGAACGGCGCGGCGCCGGGCTTCTGCTCGGCATGCTCGATCTCATGCACCGAGACCAGCGCATTGGTGTATTCCTGGCGCGGCTCCTTGATGATCTGGCGAGTGCCGCCCCATTCGACCAGCCTGCCATGGCGCAGCACCATGATCTCGTCCGAGACCTGGGCGACGACGGCAAGATCGTGGGTAATGTAGAGCGCCGCGACATGGGTGTCGCGGATGGCGTCCTTGATCGCCGCCAGCACGTCGATCTGCGTCGTCACGTCGAGCGCCGTGGTCGGCTCGTCGAAGACGATCAGGTCGGGTTCCGAACACAGCGCCATAGCCGTCATCACGCGCTGCAACTGGCCGCCTGAGACCTGGTGCGGGAAGCGTTCGCCGATGATTTCGGGGTTTGGCAGGCTGAGCTTCTTGAACAACGCCACGGCACGTTTCTCGGCCTCGGCGCGTGTCGCTGTGCCATGCAGCAGCGTTGCTTCCACCACCTGGTCCATCAGCTTGTGCGCCGGGTTGAAGGCGGCGGCCGCCGACTGCGCGACATAGCAGACCTCGCGGCCGCGCAATTTGCGGAAACCTTCCTTGCCGCCCTTGAGGATATCGCGGCCGTTGAGCAGCACCTCTCCGCCGGTGATGCGCACGCCGCCACGGCCATAGCCCATCGACGACAGGCCGATGGTCGACTTGCCGGCGCCGGACTCGCCGATCAGGCCGAGCACCTTGCCCTTTTCCAGCGTCAGCGAGACATCGTGGACCAAAACGATGTTCTTCGGCGCTTCGCCGGGCGGAAACACTGTCGCTTCGATGCGCAGATTGCGGATATCGAGCAGCAGGCCGGGCTTTGCTTTTGTGTCAGCCATCACCCGCGTCCTCCCTTCAGGCTTGTCGTGCGGTTGAGCACCCAGTCAGCGACCAGATTGACCGAAATCGCCAGTGCCGCGATCGCCGCGGCGGGGATGAGTGCCGCCCCGATACCGAAGACGATGCCGTCCTTGTTTTCCTTGACCATGCCGCCCCAGTCGGCATCCGGCGGTTGCACGCCAAGGCCGAGAAAGGACAGCGTCGACAAGAAAAGCACCGCGTAGATGAAGCGCAGGCCAAGTTCCGAGACCAGCGGCGACAGCGCGTTGGGCAGGATCTCGCGGAAGATGATCCAGCCGCTGCCTTCGCCCCGCAGCTTGGCGGCCTCGACATAATCCATGACGTTGATGTCGACGGCCACCGCGCGCGACAGCCGGTAGACGCGGGTCGAGTCGAGGACGCCCATCACCAGGATCAGCGTCACCAGATTGGTCGGCAGCACCGAAAGCACGACGAGCGCCATGATCAGGGTCGGGATCGACATCAGCAGATCGACAAGGCGCGACAGAAGCGTGTCGAACCAGCCGCCGAACACCGCCGCCGAAAAGCCGAGGATGGCGCCGAGCGAGAATGACAGCGCGGTGGCCAGCACCGCAATGAACAGCGTGATGCGAGCGCCGTAGATCATGCGCGACAGAAGATCGCGACCGAGATTGTCGGTGCCCAGCAAATGTGCCGCCGTCATCGGTTCCCAGACATCGCCGACGATTTCGGCATTGCCGTACGGTGCGATCAACGGTGCGAAAACTGCCGCCAGCACGAACATAGCCGTCAGCACGATGCCGATCAGCGCGGGGATGGGGATGCGTTTGATGTCGAGCATGCCCGCCGCCTATTTCGGATGTCTGAGGCGCGGATTGGCGACAATCGCCCCGATGTCCGCAATGATGTTCAGGCTGATATAGACGGCGGCGAAGACCAGGCCGACCGCCTGCACCACCGGCACGTCGCGCTTGGTGACGTGGTCGACCAGATATTGTCCCATGCCGGGATAGACGAAGATCACCTCGACCACGACGACGCCGACGATGAGGTAGGCGAGGTTGAGCATGACGACGTTGATGATCGGCGCTATGGCATTGGGGAAAGCATGCTTGCGGATGACGTTGAAGGCCGACAGGCCTTTCAGTTCCGCCGTCTCGACATAGGCCGACTGCATGACGTTGAGGATGGCCGCGCGGGTCATGCGCATCATATGCGCCAGCACAACCAGCGTCAGCGCGGTGGCTGGCAACGCGATCGCCTGCATGCGCTCACCGAACGGCATGCCGTCATAGACCGTGGAAATGGCCGGGAACCATTGATACTTCACGGCAAAGAAATAGACGAGCACATAGCCGATGAAGAATTCCGGGAAAGATGTCGAGGCGAGCGCCAGGCCGGAGATCAGCTTGTCGACCCAGCCATTGCGGTAACGCACGGCGATCAGGCCGAGGATGATGGCCAGCGGCACGGCCACGATCGCAGCCCAGAAGGCGAGGAACAGCGTGTTCCACAGCCGCCCGTTGATCGACGTGGCAATATCCTGGCCGCTCGACATCGCCGTGCCAAGATCGCCGGTGAGCACACCGCCTAGCCAATGGAAATACCTGATGTAAGCCGGCTGATTCAGGCCGAGCTGCTCGCGCAGATTGGCGAGCGATTCCGGCGTCGCCGACTGTCCGAGAATGGCTTGCGCGACGTCGCCGGGCAGGATCTGGGTGCCGGCGAAGATCAGGACCGAAACGGCCAGCAAGAGGACGATGCCCAGCGCAACGCGCTGGGCCACAAGTTTCACGACGGGTGAGGACATATCCGCAAAGCCGGGCTCAGGCTTCGAGCCAGCACTTCGCCAGCGCGTAGCCGTTCATCAGCTCCTGATGCGGATCGTCTACCCAGCCGCCGACCTTAGCGCCTGTCGCATCGATGAACTGATTGAACATCGGCAGGATCAGGCCGCCCTCGTCGCGCACCAGCACGGCCATGTCGTGGTACATCTGCTTGCGCTTGGTCTCGTCGAGTTCGGCGCGTGCGGCCAGCACCAGCTTGTCGAAGTCCGGACGCTTGAAACGGGTGTCGTTCCAGTCGGCGGTCGACAGATAGGCGGTCGAGTACATCTGGTCCTGGGTCGAGCGGCCGCCCCAATAGGAGGCGCAGAAGGGCTGCTTGTTCCAGACCTCGTTCCAGTAGCCGTCGCCGGGCTCGCGCTTGAGCTCGATCTTGATGCCGGCCTTGGCCGCGCTCTGCTGGAAGAGCTGCGAGGCGTCGACCGCGCCCGGGAAGGCGACGTCGGAGGTGCGCAGCAGCACGGTGCCGTCATGGCCCGACTTCTTGTAGTGGAACTTGGCCTTGTCGGGATCATATTTGCGCTGCTCGATCTCGGAAAACAGCGGATAGGACGAATTGATCGGGAAGTCGTTGCCGAGCGAGCCGTAGCCGCGCAGCACCTTGTTCAGCATCTCTTCGCGGTCGATCGCGAGCTTCAGCGCCATGCGCAGGTCGCTGTTGTCGAAGGGCGCGGTGTTGCAATGCATGATGAAGACGTAGTGGCCGGGGCCGGCATGGTTGCGGATGGTGACGCCCGGTACGCGCTTGATGAGGTCGACGATCTTCGGCTCGACGCGGTTGATCATGTTGACCTGGCCGCCCTGCAGGGCCGCCGTGCGCGCGGTCGCGTCGTTGATGACGATGATCTCGATCTGGTCGGCATGGCCCATCTTGTCGGCCTGCCAGTAATTGGCGAAGCGCTCGCCGCCATGGCGCACGCCGGGCTCGTTGGTGGTGACCTTGTAGGGTCCTGCCGAGATGCCGGCATCCGCCTTGTCCTTGCCGCCGTTGGGCTGGACGATGAGGTGGTAGTCGCTGAGGAGATAGGGAAGGTCGGCGTTGGCCTCCTTCAGCGTCAGGACGACTTCCTTGCCACTGGCCTTGATGCTGTCGATGCCTTTCATGTAGCCCAGCGCGCCGGACTTCGATTTTTCATCGGAATGGCGCTCGAGGGTTGCCGCCACATCCTCAGCGGTCACCGTCTTGCCGTTGTGGAATTCGACGCCGTCGCGGATTTTCAGCGTCCACACCTTGGCGTCGTCCGACGAGCCGATCTCTTCGGCGATGCGGTTCTCGAGTTTGCCTTCCGGGGACAGCTCGACGATCAGCTCGCCCCACATCTTGCCAAAAGCGAACGGCACTTGCGTCATGAACAAAGCCGGGTCCAGGCTGTTCGTGGATTCGCCGCCGACGAGGCCGGCCTTCAGCGTGCCGCCCTTGACCGGGCCTTCCGCGCGAGCCGCACTGGAAAGCAGCATATTGGCGAAGGGCGCTGTGACGCCGAGTGCTGCGGCGCGGCCGAGGAAATCACGACGGCTCAGCTTGCCGGACGCAACGCGCCGGCTCAGATATTCGAGTTCGTTGGACATTTGAGTTCCTCACTCTGTTGGTTCGACCTTATGGTCGTTTTTTGCTTGTTGTTACCAAAGGGATATTGACCGGAAGGCAAAGCCGTAAGCAAGACGGAATGCGACATGCCGTGGCGTAAATCGTGCGTCGCAACTGGACCAGTCGGGTCGACGCTCAGAGCAGGTCGCGCGGGATCGTCTCTTCGAAATCGCGTTCGAAAACCAGCGTTTCGCCCTCATAGGCTTCGATTCTGGCGCTGACGATGAAGTTTTGCGCATCGCAGCGCATTTCAGCCGACGTCTCGGTGCGCACCGACCATCCGTTTCGCGACAAGGTCTGCGTCCAGTGCGTGCGACCCGAGGCAGACAGCGGCTCGTCGGGGTGGATCGTCCAGCTCTCGCGGGCAATGCTGCCATTGGCCAGTCCATGCGCGAGATCGCGCACTTCTCCGAAATCATCCGTGATCGACAGCGTGACGATGCCGGTCTTCTCATCGCGATCGACGTGACGCTCGGAATTCGCTGCACGAACTGTCGCGGTTGCCCAGGGTGTTGCGCCTTCGGGAGACTGGAACGAGGTCTCGTCGGCTTTTGCGAGCGGGCGCAGCGGCAGCCTCAGCGTCGCCGCTGAAAGGTCGAGCCGCACCGGCTCCGGCGACGGCCAGATCATCGGCCAGTAAGCATTGGAAACCGCGATGCGCAGGCGGTGTCCGGCCGGCACGCGGTAGGCGCACTGGTCGAGAATAACGCGCGCCGAAACCGTTTCGCCCGGCACCAGCGCTTGCGGCTGTTCGTGCGAAGAACGATGCGTCAGGTTGAGCACGCCGTAGGAGATCAGTTCCGAGGCGCCGTCGGGGTGCACGTCGCACAGTCGAACCGCGATGTTCGCCTGCGGGCGATCGGACGACACCCGGATGAGAAGCTCCGGCGCGCCGACGATGTCGAGTGTCTCGGCAAGCACAGGCTGATCGAAGCAGACGGACAGCGCATCGTCCGGGCGCTGGTCGCCCGGCAGTTCCGGGCCAAAGGTGAAGGGAAAATATTCGCCGCCGGCGAGCCCGCAGCTTTGCGGGGTCGCCACGATCGCCGGCCTGACGCCGTCAGCAATGAGTTCGATCGCCCCGACCTTGATGTTGGGAGACGGCCATTCCTGTTCGGCCACCCAACGGCCCGGCCGCTCCGGGTGCCAGCGCGCCGGCCGCACACTGTCCATGACATAGGCGCGGTAGTCCGGGTCGGCCTCGACGCCGGTGTCGACGCCCTTCAACCAGCTGTCCCACCAGCGCAACGCCTCCTGCAGGAAGCCGATGGCGGGTTTGGGTTCGGCATAATGCGGGTATTTGTGGATCCATGGCCCGACAATGCCCTTCACCGGCGCCTGGATGTTGGTGACCAGATGCGAAATCGTGTTGCGGTAGCCGTCATGCCAGCCGCCGATCGACAGCACGGCGGCTTTGACCGCGGAGAAATCCTCGCAGATCGAACCGCGTTTCCAATAGGCGTCGCGATGCTGATGGCTGAGCCAGAGCGGCAGAAGGAAAGACTGGTTCTCCAGCCGCGTCAGCCAGAGGTCGCGCCAGCGGTTGTCGCCCGCAATCAGCGGATCCGGCGGTCGCGACGAATAGGACAACATGGTCGAGGCCCAGCCGAAATTTTCCGTCAAAAGGCAGCCGCCCTTGTAGTGGATGTCGTCGGCGTAGCGGTCGACGGTCGAGCACAGGCTGATCACCGCCTTCAGCGCCGGCGGCTGCTTGGCCGCCACCTGCAGGCAGTTGAAGCCGCCCCAGGAAATGCCCATCATGCCGACACTGCCATTGCACCAGGGCTGTGCTGCCGCCCAGGCAATCACATCGCAGGCGTCCTGCAATTCCTGCTCGGAATATTCGTCGTCCATCAGCCCTTCGGAATCGCCATTGCCGCGCATGTCGACGCGGATCGAGGCGTAGCCGTGGCCGGCAAAATAGGGATGCGTCAGTTGATCGCGAAAGATGGTGCCGTCGCGCTTGCGGTAGGGCAGGTGCTCGAGGATCGCCGGCACCGGATCGCTGCTGGCGTCCTCCGGCATCCACACCCGCGCCGACAGCCGGCAACCATCCGGCATGACGATGCCCATATCGGGGAATTCGATGACCTTGCGGGGAAATTCGGTGATGGTTTTCATGCGATGCTCCAGGATGTCAGTGACGCATGAAGCGGGCATGTCATGACGTCAAACGGGCGACGGCCGGTGTCGCCGCGACGACGCCACGATATGTAGCCCGATTGTTTTGCCCTGATGTTGCAGGATTATAATTAATGTATTACATTTATTACCTGAACCCAACGTGATGAGGATGGTTTCGCCTGAACATCGTTTGGGATGAGCCAAAGCGCGTGACGAACCTGGACAGCCGGGGTCTCGATTTTGCCGAACTCGATATTGAGTTTTTTGCGACTTCAACCGTCCTTCCAGCCAAGGCCGACCGGTTCAAGGCGATTGGCGAGAGATCATCCTGGCCGTGATTTTCAAGCCGCTTGGTTCGGAGGCGATTCGGTGATCTCGATGCGCCGTGCCAGCCGAAAGGAAAGGTCAGTATATGAACAATCCTAAATCGCGTGTTCGACCGCTTACCGATGCGGAGGAAGTGGAAATTCAAAGACAAATTGTTGATGATCCCGACGATGCGGAGACGACAGACGAACAGTTGGCGCAAGCCAGGCCTTTCGCGGAAGTGTTTCCAGAACTTTTCGAGAGCATAAGGCGTGCTCGTGGCCGGCCAGCCGTGGAGAAGCCTAAGCAAGTCGTGTCCATCCGTCTGGATCAGGATGTCATCAGTAAATTCAAGGCGACCGGCAAGGGCTGGCAGGCCAGGATCAACGAGGTGCTGAAAAACGCGAAGGTAGGCTAGGCAATCCGCGTCAGTTCAGCGGAATGTCGTTTTCGGACTTGCGCGCCTGATAAGCGCCGGACAGTTCGTCGTAGCGGGTGGAAATATTGCCGATCCTTGCCTCAAGCCGGCCGCGCTCGGCCTCGGGCAGCGCCCGCACCAGCCTGCGAATGGAAAAACTCTTCCAATAAGCGTTCTCGGCATTGTAGCCGCCGGGATCGAGAGTGAAGACCTCTTTCAGGATTTTCAGATCGTGCGGGATCGCAAAGCTGTCGCGTGAATCCTCGTGGCTGAAGAGGTAGTAGAAATTGTCGAAGCCGGTCCAGGTGATCGCCGACAGGCAGAGCGAGCAGGGCTCATGCGTGGCGATGAAGATGGCGTCCTTGGTGTCGACGCGCTCGGCTTTCGGCATTTCATAGAAACGCTTCAGGCAGTGCACCTCGCCATGCCAGAGCGGATTTTCCATCTCGTTGTTGGTTTCGGCCAGCACCAGCGAGCGGTCGCCCTTCCGCAGGATGGCGGCGCCGAACAGCTTGTTCCCATGGGCCACGCCCTCTGCCGTTTTCGGCACGATGTCGTGCTCGATGACATCGAGCAGGCGGTCGATCAGCGATATGTCGGTCATTTCTCAGGTCTCGTTGGGGAGATGGATTTCGTAGGGGTGCGAGAAATGGAACTCTTGGAGGTTGGAGCCGTCACCGCCGCGGTCGACGATGACGAAATCCTGCGCTTCACCGAGTGGTGTCAGCACGCCGTGCCAGAGATTGCGCGGATAGTTGACGCCTTGCCCCGGTGCGGTGATGAAGGCATGCGGCTCGCGCGGACCGTCCTTGCCGTCATGGCAGACGACGACCAGGAAAGGCCGCGGTGACAGCGGGATGAACGCCTGGCTGCCTAAGGGATGGCGCTCGACCATGGTCAGCTTCAGCGGCAGGTCGTAAGGCGTGCCGCGCGCCATCGAGATCAGCACGCGGGCATTCGGTCCCGCGGCTTCAGCGGTGGCGAGATTGTGGTAGCGCTCGGTCTTGCCGCCATTGATCGGGTAGTGATTGCCGCCGCCCATGTCGATGACATCGCCGAAGCCGGCAAAGCTTTCGCGGGTCAGCGGCCGCGCTGTGATGCGGGTCACCGCGCGCGACCGCCAATGCCCGCCCCGCCGAGCTTGGCGTGCCGGTTGACGTCCTTGTAAAGGAGATAGCGGAATTTGCCTGGGCCGCCCGCGTAGCAGGCCTGCGGGCAGAAGGCGCGCAGCCACATGAAGTCGCCGGCCTCGACCTCGACCCAGTCCTGGTTGAGGCGGTAGACCGCCTTGCCTTCCAAGACATAGAGCCCGTGCTCCATGACATGCGTCTCGGCAAACGGGATGACGGCGCCAGGCTCGAGCGTAACGATGGTGACATGCATGTCGTGGCGCATGTCGGCTGGATCGACGAAACGGGTCGTCGCCCAGCGACCCTCGGTGCCGGGCATCGGCGTCGGCGCCATTTGCTGGTCACTGCTGAACAGGACTTCCGGCGCGTCGATGCCGTCGACGGCCTCATAGGCCTTCCTGATCCAGTGGAAGCGTACGGCGTCGCGACCTTCGTTGCGCACCGTCCAGCCGCTGTCCGGCGGCAGGAAGGCAAAACCGCCGGCTTGCAGCACGTGCTTCTTGCCAGCCAGCGAAACGGTCAACTCGCCCTCAACCACGAACAGCACGCCCTCGGCGCCGGCGTCCGGCTCGGGCCGGTCGCTGCCGCCGCCGGGCAGGACCTCGATGATGTACTGCGAAAATGTCTCGGCGAAACCCGAAAGCGGCCTGGCGATGATCCAGGCCCTGGTCTCGTCCCAGAACGGCAGTGGGCTGGTGACGATGTCCTGCATCACTCCCTTCGGTATGACGGCATAGGCCTCGGTGAAGACGGCGCGGCCGGTCAAAAGCTCATTTTGGCCGGGATGGCCGCCATGCGGTGCATAATAGGTTTTCTGGTCAGTCTTGATCATATCCATTGGGTCCTGACCCCTCAGTCATTTCATTAGAGCGGGAGCATGTCTTTCAGGCGCAGCAGCGCGATGCGCTCGACCTGTTTGCAGGCGGTATCGAGTTCGACGCCACGGCTGTTGCCGATGCGCGCCTCGAACTCGGCGAGGATTTCCTCCTTGGTCTTGCCCCGCACCGCGATGATGAAGGGAAAGCCGAAGGTGGTGACGTAAGCGGCGTTGAGCTTGGAGAACAGTTCGCGTTCCTTGTCGGTCAGCGCGTCGAGTCCGGCGGAGGCCTGTTCTTTCGTCGATTCCGCAGTAAGTCGCTTGGCCTTGGCCAGTTTGCCGGCAAGGTCGGGATGGGCGTTGAGCACGCCGAGCCGTTCGGTCTCGCTGGCGGCGCGGAAGACACGGCACAGCGCATTATGCAGGCCGCCGGCGCTGTCATGCGCAGGCCCGAGCTCAAGCTCAAAGGCGCGTTCGGCGATCCAGGGCGAATGTTCGAATACGCCGCCGAATGTGTGTACGAAGGTCTCGAACTCCATCTTCGACGGCTTGAGCGCCGCCGGCTGGTAGGGATGGTGCTCCTGCCAGTGCCTGGCGATGTCGATGCGCCGCGCCAGCCAGACCTTGTCGTGCGATTTCACATAATCGACGAAGCGCTTCAGCGCCGCCACCCGGCCCGGCCGCCCGACGAGGCGGCAATGCAGGCCTATATTCATCATGCGTGGCCGCCCGGCCTTGCCTTCGGCACAGAGCGTGTCGAAACTGTCTTTCAAATAGGCAAAGAACTGATCGCCCGAATTGAAGCCTTGCGGCGTGGCGAAGCGCATGTCGTTGGCGTCGAGCGTGTAGGGAATGACGAGCTGCGTGCCGCCGCTGTGCTCGAACCAGTAGGGCAGTTCGTCATCGTAGGTGTCGGAGACATAGTCGAAGCCGCCCTCTTCGGCGACCAGCCGCACCGTATTGACCGAGGTGCGGCCGGTGTACCAGCCGGTCGGGCGCTGTCCCGTCACCTCGTAATGCAGCTTGATCGCCGCTTCGAGGTCACGGCGTTCGTCCTCGGCGCTGTGGTCGCGATAGTCGATCCATTTGAGCCCGTGCGAGGCCATTTCCCAGCCAGCGTCCTGCATCGCCGCCACCTGGTCGGGCGAGCGGGCAAGCGCTGAGGCGACGCCATAGCAGGTCACCGGCACGTCAGCCTCACTGAACAGGCGCAGCAGCCGCCAGAAGCCGGCGCGGGCGCCATATTCGTAGATCGATTCCATGTTCCAATGGCGCTGGCCCACCCAGGGCGCCGCGCCGACGATCTCCGACAGGAAGGCTTCGGAAGCCTTGTCGCCATGCAGCACGCAGTTTTCGCCGCCTTCCTCGTAGTTGACGACGAACTGCACGGCCACATGCGCGCCGCCTGGCCATTTCGGATCCGGTGGGTTGGCTCCGTAGCCGCGCATGTCTCTAGAGTAACGCATTGCCCCTCCTGCCGGACACCGCCGGAAGTTGTGATCAGGATAGTCGAAAGGGGTGCCTGCGCATTCCCCCGAAATTTTTGAAAGTGTTTTTGTGCCGCTCCGCTCGACCGGGACTTATGCATCGCCTTTAATTGGCGCACAATTCACTGCTTTGTTCGGCTGTATCGGAAATGGGAGGCGCCAGTGGCAGAAACGTCGAGAGCCGATGGCGGACGTCTGACGACGCATGTGCTCGACACCGCGACCGGCAAGCCGGCGGCGGGCCTGTCGATCGCGCTTTATCATCTTGAGAGCGACGCGCGGATACATTTGAAGACCATCGTCACAAATGCCGACGGCCGCTGCGATGCGCCGCTGCTGGCAGGAGCGGAATTCCGCCTCGGCGAATACGAACTGGTGTTCGCCGCCGGTGACTATCTACGCGGCCAGGGCACCAAACTGCCGGAACCGGCCTTCCTCGACAGTGTGCCGATCCGCTTCGGCATGGCGGAATCCGTGCATTATCACGTGCCGTTGCTTATCTCTCCTTATGGCTACTCGACCTACAGGGGGAGCTGACGCATGGCCAAGATCACAATACGCAACGAGATCCGCTTCATCCTCAATGGCAGGGATGTCGCGCTGTCGTCGGTGGCGCCCGACGCGACCTTGCTCGACTGGCTGCGGCTCGACCGCTCGATGCGCGGCACCAAGGAAGGCTGCGCCGAGGGCGATTGCGGCGCCTGCACGGTCCTGGTCGGAAAATTGTCCGCCGGCAAGCTGGTTTATGAAAGCGTCAACGCCTGCATCCGTTTCCTCGGTTCGCTCGACGGCACCCATGTCGTCACCGTCGAGCATCTGCGCGGCGCGCCTGGCCAATTGCATCCGGTGCAGCAGGCGATGGTCGATTTCCACGCTTCGCAATGCGGCTTCTGCACGCCGGGCTTCGTCATGTCGCTCTACGGCCTGTGGATGAAGTCGCCGGACCCGTCGAATGCGGCG
The DNA here is from genome assembly GCF_030323125.1 of Mesorhizobium sp. C089B. Taxonomy (NCBI): domain Bacteria; kingdom Pseudomonadati; phylum Pseudomonadota; class Alphaproteobacteria; order Hyphomicrobiales; family Phyllobacteriaceae; genus Mesorhizobium; species Mesorhizobium sp. C089B. Next base: position 5,001,431 of record NZ_CP100469.1, on the reverse strand, counting down.
ATCGAGAAGGCCTTGCAAGGCAATCTTTGCCGCTGCACCGGCTATGAGGCAATCATGCGCGCCGCGCGTGCCATCTCCAGCTACGGCAAGGCGGCGAAGGATCCGCTGGCGGCCGAGCGCAAGGCGATCACCGCCAGGCTCGAGGCTATGCATGACGGTGCCCGCGTCGAAATCGGCGCCGGCAAGCAGCGGCTGGTTGTGCCGGCTGACGTCGACGATTTCGCCGCTGTACTGGACAAGGAGCCCGGCGCCACTGTTGTCGCCGGCTCGACCGACGTCGGCCTGTGGATCACCAAGCACATGCGCGACATCTCACCGGTAGTCTTCATCGGCAATCTCGAGGGGCTGTGCGCGATCTCCGAAGACAATGACGTCATCACCATCGGCGCCGGCGTCACCTACACCGACGCCTTCGCGACACTGGCCAAGCGCATCCCCGCGCTCGGGCCATTGTTCGACCGCATCGGCGGCGAACAGGTACGAAACATGGGCACCATCGGCGGCAACATCGCCAATGGCTCGCCGATCGGCGACACGCCGCCGCCCCTGATCGCGCTTGGTGCGCAACTGACGCTGCGCCGCGGCAAGAAGCGGCGCACCATCGCGCTCGAGGATTTCTTCATCGCCTATGGCAAGCAGGACCGGCAGCCAGGCGAATTCGTCGAGGCCGTGCACGTTCCCGTGCCGGCCAAGGGCACGAAGTTTGCCGTCTACAAGATCACCAAGCGCCGCGACGAGGACATCACCGCAGCCCTTGGCGCCTTTTTCCTCGACTTGGCCAAGGACGGAACCGTGGCCGATATATGCATCGCCTATGGCGGCATGGCGGCCACCCCGAAGCGGGCTTTCGGTGTCGAAAAAGCGCTGCTCGGCAAGCCGTGGACGGAGACAACGGTGGAAGCGGCCATGGCTGAATATGCCGGCGATTTCACCCCGCTGACCGATATGCGGGCATCGGCCGAATACCGGGCGCTGGCGGCCAGGAACCTGCTGCTGCGCTTTTTTGCCGAAACCAGCGGCAGCAAGGCGCCGTTCCAGGTGTCACGCAACGAGGCGGCCTGATGAACAAGCACGCCTCTCCAGATCTCAAGGCGCAGAAGATTTCCGGTGGCGTCGCCGCCGACCAGCGCCACGATTCCGCGCACAAGCATGTCAGCGGCAGCGCGGTCTATATCGACGATATGCCGGAACCGGCGGGCATGCTGCATGGCTGCCTCGGCCTGTCCACGGCGACGCATGCGACGATCAGCAAAATGGATCTGTCGGCGGTGCGCGCGGCGCCGGGCGTCGTCGATGTGCTGACGGCCAAGGACGTTCCGGGCGAAAATGACATTTCGCCGACCGGTCGACACGACGAGCCGGTGCTGGCCGACCACAAGGTGCAGTTTTATGGTCAGCCGATCTTCTGCGTTATTGCCAAGACGCGCGAACAGGCGCGCCGCGCCACCCGGCTGGCCAAGGTCGAATACAGTCCATTGCCTTTCGTCACCGACATTGGCGATCTCGACCCCCGCAAGGACAAGCTGGTCACGCCGCCGCTCACGCTGAAGCGTGGCGATGCCGCTGCCGCGATCAAGTCGGCGCCGCGCCGGCTGAAGGGCAAGATGCGCATCGGCGGCCAGGAGCATTTCTATCTCGAAGGCCATATCGCAGTGGCCATTCCTGGCGAGGACCAGGACGTCACCATCTATTCCTCGACCCAGCATCCGAGCGAAGTGCAGCATATGGTCAGCCATGCGCTGGGCGTGCCGAGCAATGCCATCACGGTGGAAATCCGCCGTATGGGCGGTGGCTTCGGCGGGAAGGAGACGCAAGGCAACCAGTTTGCGGCATTGGCGGCGATCGCCGCCAAGAAACACCATCGCGCGATCAAGATCCGGCCCGACCGTGACGACGACATGATTGCCACCGGCAAGCGCCATGACTTCCTCGTCGACTACGAAGTAGGTTTCGACGACGACGGCAACATTCTTGGCGTCGACTTCATGTTCGCGGCGCGTTGCGGCTTTTCATCGGACCTGTCCGGCCCGGTCACCGACCGCGCGCTGTTCCATTGCGACAACACCTATTTCTGGCCGGCGGTGCATGCGCAATCGGCGCCGCTTTACACCAACACCGTGTCGAACACGGCGTTTCGCGGCTTCGGCGGCCCGCAAGGCATGGTCGGCGCCGAACGCGTCATCGACGAGGTTGCCTTTGCCGTCGGCAAGGACCCGCTCGAAATCCGCAAGCAGAATTTTTATGGCACCAGTGGTGATAAAGACGGGGCCGCAACGTCACCCCGTATCACCAGACGGTCGAGGACAACATCATCCACCGCATCGTCGCCGAGCTGGAGGCGAGCGCCGACTATGCGGGGCGCCGCCGCATCATCCAGGCCTTCAACGCCAACAGCCGCTTCATCAAGCGCGGCCTGGCGCTGACGCCGGTCAAATTCGGCATCTCTTTCACGGCCACCCACTACAACCAGGCCGGCGCGCTGGTGCATGTCTACACCGACGGTTCGGTGCATCTGAATCACGGCGGCACCGAGATGGGGCAAGGCCTCTACGTCAAGGTGGCCCAGGTGGTGGCGGAAGAGTTCCAGATCGACCTCGACCAGGTCAAGATCACCGCGACGACCACCGGCAAGGTGCCCAACACTTCGGCCACCGCGGCGTCGTCCGGCACCGACCTCAACGGCATGGCGGCGCAGAACGGCGCCCGCCAGATCAAGGAACGGCTGACCGACTTCGCCGCCGAAAAATACCAGGTGCCGCGCGAGCAGGTGCTTTTCCTGCCCAACCGGGTGCGCATCGGCAACCAGGAGATCGCCTTCACCGACCTTGTCAAGCAGGCCTATATGGCCCGCATCCAACTGTCGGCGGCGGGTTTTTACAAGACGCCGAAAATCCACTGGAACCGTGACAAGGGCGAGGGCCGTCCGTTCTATTATTTCGCCTATGGCGCCTCGTGCTCGGAAGTCTCGGTCGACACGCTGACCGGCGAATATGTCGTCGAGCGCACCGACATATTGCATGAAACCGGCCGCTCGCTGAACCGCGCCATCGATCTCGGCCAGATCGAGGGCGGCTTCATCCAGGGCATGGGCTGGCTGACGACGGAGGAGCTGTGGTGGGACGACAAGGGCCGGCTGCGCACGCATGCGCCGTCGACCTATAAGATCCCGCTCGCGTCCGACCGGCCGAAGATATTCAACGTCACGCTGGCCGACTGGCCGGAGGCCAACGAGCCGACGGTGCACCGTTCCAAGGCGGTCGGCGAACCGCCCTTCCCGCTCGGCATGTCTGTGCTGCATGCGCTGTCGGACGCGGTGGCAAGTGTGGCCGATCATAAGGTCTGTCCGCGTCTCGACGCTCCTGCAACACCAGAACGGGTGCTGATGGCGATCGAACGGCTGAAGGGTGAAGCCAAGAATAGCGCCTGACTCTGACCTGGATTCTGGCAAAACGTGCAATTCAGACTGAAAAACCCTATATTTCCCGTACGGGAATGCGAAATATGAAGTCGAAAGTGCAAAGCCTCAGAGCTTTTCTCGCCAGCGCCGGCCGGCTTGCTCTAGTCGAAGTGGCCGGCACCAAAGGCTCGACTCCGCGCGAGAAGGGCGCCTTCATGCTCGTATCGCAGGCGGCGATTTTTGGCACGATCGGCGGCGGTCAGCTCGAGTACATGGCGATCGACAAGGCGAGGCAGATGGTGGGGTCTTCACCCTCCCCCTTGTGGGGAGGGTCGACCGGCGAAGCCGGCCGGGGTGGGGTGCGGACGATCGTGCCAAGCCACCCCGTTTCGCGGACGCCGCCACGCGGCGTCCGCTCACCGACCCTCCCCACAAGGGGGAGGGTAAAGAAGCCCGCATCGCGGTCGATGAAGTCCGCGCCACGCTTGACGTGCCGCTAGGTCCCGAGATCGGCCAGTGCTGCGGCGGGCGCGTCGAAGTCTTGATCCGTATCGTCGATGCCGCGCTTGCTGCCGAGCTGATCGCGGCCGCAGAAGCCGAGGAAGCCCACCTGCCGCATGTCTATATCTTCGGCGGCGGCCATGTCGGCCAGGCGCTGGCCTCGACCGTTGCACTTCTTCCCGTGCGTGGTGTCGTCATCGAGACGCGGGCCGAAGCGCTGGAAGGCATGCCGGAAACCGTCGAGACGCTGCTGACGCCGATGCCCGAGGCCGAGGTGCGAAACGCCCCCGCCGGCACCGCCTTCGCCATCCTCACCCACGACCATGCGCTGGATTTCCTCATCGTCGCCGAGGCGCTGAAGCGCGACGACGCGGCCTATGTCGGCATGATCGGCTCGAAAACCAAGAGAGCGACGTTCAGGAACTGGTTCCTGAAATCGGCGGATGGCACGGAGGCTGAGTTGGCCCGCCTCGTCTCCCCGATCGGCGGCGACGCCGTCAGGGACAAGCGCCCGCCGGTGATCGCGGCGCTCGCGGCAGCCGAGATCATGACGGCACTGGTCGTTCACAACACCGCGCCGAATGCCGACCATGAAGTCCAGCACAAGATGATGGCCGGCTAAGCTTCGGCGCGGCTAAGCAGGCCGCTTCAGGCCGAGATGATCTCGCAAGGTGCTGCCTTCGTATTCCCGACGGAACAGTCCGCGCCGCTGCAGTTCCGGCACCACCAGCGTGGCAAAGGCATCGAGCTCGCCGGGGAAGTATGACGGCATGACGTTGAAGCCGTCCGCGCCGCCGCCCTCGAACCGCGCCTGCAATTCGTCAGCGATCTGCGCCGGCGTGCCGACGATACGCCAATGGCCACGTGCGCCGGCGAAATGGCGCGCAAGCTGGCGGATCGACAGGCCGTCGCGGCGCGATTGTTCGATGACCAGCGCCTGGCGGCTTTTCATTCCCTCGGTCTCCGGCAGCTCGGGCATCGGTCCGTCGATCGGATAGCTCCCGAGATCGGAGATGCTGAGATAGCTGGACAGCAGCGCCACGCCGACATCGTCGGGGATCAGCGCCTGCAATTCCTCCTGTTTCTCCCGCGCTTCGGCCTCGGTTTCCGCCACCACGGGGGAGACGCCCGGCATGATCTTGATGTCGTCGGGCTGACGCCCATAGGCAGCCATACGGCCCTTGAGGTCGTCGTAAAAGCCCTTGGCTTCCTCGAGGGTCTGCGCCGCCGTGAACACGACGTCGGCGGTGCGGGCGGCAAGGTCGCGGCCGACATCCGAGGCGCCGGCCTGCACCATCACCGGCGCGCCCTGCGGCGAGCGCGGCAGGTCGAGCGGGTCGCGCACCGAAAAGCTCTGGCCGTTGTGACCGTGAAAGCCACTGCCTTGCCAAAGTCCTGATACCACCTCGGCGAATTCGCGCGCCCGCTCGTAGCGGTCGGCATGGGGTTTCAGGCCCATCGCGCCGAAATTGGCGGCTTCGATGGGGCTGGCCGACGTCACCAGGTTCCAGCCAGCCCGGCCACCACTCAGATGATCGAGCGACAGAAAGGTGCGCGCCAGACCGTAGGGCTCGTTGTAGCTGGTCGACGCCGTCGAAACGAGGCCGATGCCGCTGGTCTGCACGGCGAGCGCGGACAGCAGGCTGATCGGCTCGAAGCCGATCGAGCGTGAGGTCTGGCTGGCGATGCCGACATTGGCTTCGCGCAGACCGGCGGCGTCCTCGCAGAACACCATGTCGAACTTTGCCGCTTCCGCCGTGCGCGCCAGCTGGATGTAATGATCGATGTCGATGCCTGCCGTAACATGCGCCTTGGGGTGACGCCAGGCGGCGATGTGGTGGCCCGTCGCCCACAGGAAGGCGCCAAGCTTCATCTGGCGGGTCATTGCGTTCCTCCGGCAAATCCGAGATGCGAGCGCAAGATGGTGCCGGGATAATCCGGGCGGACGAGGCTGCGGCGCTGCAATTCCGGCAGCACGCGGCCGATGAAACCGTCAATCGCGGCAGGCGGTATTGCGATGTTGAACCCGTCGCAGCTTTGCGAGCTGAACAATGTTTCGAGCGCGTTAGCAGCGACATCTGCGCCAACGTTCAGCAGCAGCTTGACCGCACCCGGATCGCGTCCGCAGGCCACAACGCGGCGCTTGAGATCGTCATGGCGCGCCTTGGCGTCCTCTGTGGGTCTGTCCAGCAGGACGACATCGGCGGTGCGGGCGGCGATATCCAAGTCGGCCTCGGACAGGCCGGACAGCACCAGCACCGGCGTATCCTGCGGCGAGCGCGCGACGTTCAGCGGCCCGCGCACGGAGAAAAATTCGCCTTTGTGGTCGAGCAGGTGCATTTTTTCGGGATCGTGGAAGCGGCCGCCGGCCTTGTCGAACAGCAGCGCGTCGGCATCCCAGCCCTGCCACAGGCGCTGAACGATGCCAATGTATTCCTGCGTGCGGCGGCGGAACACATCGTCCGAAAATCCATCCGGCCGGCTGAAATTGGCGGCTTCCCCTGGCGCCTGCGCCATGGTCGCGTGCCAGCCGGCGCGGCCATGGCTGATGATGTCGAGCGAAGCAAAACGGCGCGCCAGATTGTACGGCTGGTGAGCGACCGTCAAGGCTGCAGCGACAAGGCCGATCCGACTTGTCACCGTCGCCAGCGCCGCCAGCAAGGTCGTCGCTTCGAAAGAACTCGACCCGGCGCTGTTCGGCGCGGAATCATCGAGGACAATCATGTCCAGCCCAGCCGCTTCCGCTTGCTTGGCAAAGCCGGCCAGGTCGCTAAACCCGAGCGGCTGCCCGGAAGTAATGTTGAGCGAAACGGCAAGATGCATTGTGGCTTGCTGGTCAGTCGGCATGGGACCATCGATCATAGGGCAGCGTATGCGACCCTAAGGTCACCTGCTTGTAAGACAACCCTGGCGACTGGGCCAACAGCCTCTCACCTGCCGGCCAGCAAATCCTTGATCAGCCGCTGGCAACGCTCGGCCATGAAGTCGAGCAGCAGCCGCACCTTGGGGTCTTGCAGCTTCTTGTGCGGATAGACGGCGGCGAACTGCACCGGCGTTGGCGGCGTGCTGGCCAGGATGACCTGCAGCCGCCGGTCGCGGATGAAGGGTTCCACCTCGAAGCGCGGCTTGTTGATGATGCCGCGGCCCGACAGCGCCCAGCCGGTCAGCACATCGCCATCGTCGGTGTCGTAGGGGCCGTGCACCTCGAATTTCTGCGGGCCGGACGGCGTCTGCAGCGTCCAGACATATTCGCGCGCCCCGGAATAGCGCAGCATCAGGCAGTCGTGCTTCTTGCCGATCAGCTCCTGTGGCGCCACCGGCTCGCCGCGCGCTTCAAGATATTTCGGTGCCGCCACCAGCACGCGTTCACATTCCATGATGCCGCGCATCCGCAGGCTGGAATCCTCAATGATGCCGAGCTTGAAGGCGACGTCGATGCCTTCCTTCATGATGTCGATATTGTGGTCGGAGAGCCTCAGCCGCACCTCGATATCGGGGTATTTGTCGTGGAAATCCGGAATGCCCGACGCAACCAGCCGCCGTCCAAGGCCGAGCGGGGCGGTCACCTTGATGGTGCCGCGCGGCTGGCCGGAAAGAGCCGAGACCGCGGCTTCCGCCTCGGTGATCGCCTCCAGCACCTGCTTGGCGCCGGAGTAGAACACCGTGCCATGCTCCGTCGGCATCAATTGCCGTGTGGTGCGGTTGAACAGCCGCACGCCGAGGTGTTTTTCCAGCTCCTTGATGCGGTTGGAGGCGACCGCCGGCGAAATGCGCATGTCGCGGCCCGCCGCCGAGAGATTACCAAGCTCGACGACGCGGACGAAGACGGCGATGTTGTCGAGATAGGCCATTCGTGGCTCTTTATGTGGCGGCGTACGTGGTCAGCCTAGTATTTTCCATTTTTTTTGAAAGTCATCGTACACCTCGCCTCTTTTCGTTTGCGCCCCACACCGTAAAGTCAGCCGATCGGCAGGGACGATTTCACATGATGGATTTCGCGATTTTCTGGGACTGGCTGAGTTTCGCCGTGCGCTGGCTGCACGTCGTCACCGGCATCGCCTGGATCGGCTCGTCCTTCTATTTCGTCGCGCTCGACCTTGGCCTGCGCCAGCGCCCCGGCATGCCGGTCGGCGCATTCGGCGAGGAATGGCAGGTGCATGGCGGCGGCTTCTACCACGTCCAGAAATATCTGGTGGCGCCGGCCGAAATGCCGGAACACCTGACCTGGTTCAAGTGGGAATCCTACGCCACCTGGCTGTCCGGCTTCGCCATGCTGTGCGTGGTCTACTATGCCAGCGCCGACCTGTTCCTGATCGACCCCAATGTTCTGTCCATGTCGGTTCCCGTGGGCATCCTGCTGTCGATGGCGACGATCGGCGTCGGCTGGGTTGTCTACGATCTGCTCTGCCGGTCGCCGCTCGGCAAAAGTGACACCGGACTGATGCTGGTGCTCTATGGCGTTCTGGTGTTCATCGCCTGGGGTCTGACGCATCTGTTCACCGGCCGCGCCGCTTTCCTGCATCTCGGCGCCATCACCGCCACTATCATGTCGGCCAATGTCTTCATGGTGATTATTCCAAACCAGAAGATCGTCGTCGCCGACCTGATTGCCGGCCGAAAGCCCGACCCGAAATACGGCAAGATCGCCAAGCAGCGCTCGCTGCACAACAACTACCTGACGCTGCCCGTGCTGTTCCTGATGCTGTCGAACCACTATCCGCTGGCGTTTGCGACGGAGTTCAACTGGGTCATCGCCTCGCTGGTGTTCATCATCGGCGTCTTGATCCGGCACTATTTCAACACCGTGCATAAGCGTGCCGGCAACCCCCACTGGACCTGGATGGCGGCTGCGGTGCTATTCGTCATCATCATGTGGCTGTCGACAGCGCCGAAAATACTGACCGGCGAGCCCAAGGCATCCGCCGCGGCCGAAGTCTATATCGCCTCGTCGCATTTCCCGGCGGTGCGCGACACCGTGCTTGGCCGCTGCTCGATGTGCCATACGGCCGAGCCGGTCTATGAAGGCATCTACCATGCGCCGAAGGGCGTGATGCTCGACACCGACGCCGGCATTGCCGAGCATGCGCGTGAAATCTATTTGCAGGCCGGGCGCAGCCACGCCATGCCGCCCGCCAACGTCACCCAGATCAGCGACAAGGAACGGGCGCTGCTGGTCGCCTGGTTCGAAGGCGCAGGGAAATAGGGATGACCTCCACACTTCTGCGCGGCCGCACGCTAAGCTTCTTGCGCTGGCCCGAAGCCATCGACGACCATGCCGCCTGGCGCTATGAGGAGGATGGCGGCCTGCTGATCCGCGACGGCCGGATCGTTGCCGCAGGCAGCTACACGGAAGTCGAAAAGCAAGCGGGCGACGGTGCGAAAAGGATCGATCATCGGCCGCATCTGCTGCTGCCCGGCTTCATCGATGCGCATGCGCATTTCCCGCAGATGCAGGTCATTGCCTCCTACGGCGCCGAACTGCTCGACTGGCTGAACACCTACACCTTTCCCGAAGAGACCAAATTCGCCAACGCCCAGCATGGCCGCCGCATCGCCCGGCTGTTCCTGGACGAGATGGTGCGCCACGGCACGACGACGGTCGCCGCCTACTGCTCGGTGCACAAGGCGTCTGCCGAAGCGTTCTTTGCCGAATCGCATGCGCGCGGCATGCTCAACATTGCCGGCAAGGTGATGATGGATCGAAACGCGCCGGCAGGCGTGCTCGACACGCCGCAATCCGGCTATGACGATACGAAGGCACTGATTGCGGAATGGCACGGCAAGGGCCGCCAGCTTTATGCGATCACGCCGCGCTTCGCCATCACCTCTTCGCCCGAACAGTTGGAGATGTCGGGCGCGCTCTGCCGCGAGCATCCCGATCTGCATATGCAGACGCATCTGTCGGAAAACCACGCCGAAATCGCCTTCACGCAAAAACTCTATCCGCAGGCGCGCGACTACACCGATGTCTACGAGCAGTATGGCCTGCTGGGGCCAAAGAGCCTGTTCGGCCACTGCATCCATCTCTTGGAACGCGAGGCCGATGCGCTGTCGGACAGCGGCTCGGTGGCGGTGTTCTGCCCGACCTCGAACCTGTTCCTCGGCTCCGGCCTGTTCGATTACCAGCGCTTTCGGCGCCGCGACAAGCCGCTGCGCATCGCCGCGGCCAGCGATGTCGGCGGCGGCACCAACTATTCGATGCTGCGCACCATGGACGAGGGCTACAAGGTGATCGCGCTGACTGGCGAAAAGCTGAACCCGTTCCAGTCCTTCTGGCAATTAACACGTGGCAATGCCGAGGCGCTGTCTATGGCGGACAAGGTCGGCACGCTGGATGAAGGCACCGATGCCGACATCACCGTGCTCGACGCCCGCGCCACGCCGGCGATGCGGCTGAGGATGGCGACTGTGGAGACGCTGGCGGAGGAGCTGTTCCTGCTGCAGACGCTGGGCGACGACCGTGCCGTGCGCGAGGTCTATGTCGCGGGGCGGCCGGCCAAGAGTGATATGATCGCGGGTTAGGACTCATCATCCGCGCGGGACAAGATGATGATTGCGCCTGGTTGCCAAGAGGTTCCCCCACTCCGTCGCCGCTTCGCAGCGCCACCTATCCCCCTCCGGAGGGAGAGGAAGGGAGCCTTTGCTTCGGAGGACGGGCGCCGGTTCGGACAGCTTTGCGCCCTTCCTCTACCCCGTCGATCGGGGGAGAGGTGTCGAGAGAAGCTCGACGGAGTGGGGGGGCGATCCTGGCGGGGCAAGACCACCACCGCGACGAGACCTTGACCGGGCGGAGCTTGTCGTACACACGATTTGTGACGATTTCGGAGAACAAAAATGGCCGCCGCAGACGACATCGCTCTGATCCAGAAACAGGAAGAGACGCTGGTCTTCCCGGCCTTCGACGAGGCCGTCGCGTTCAAGGTCGGCGCGGCGATCCGCGAGCGGGCGCTGGCCGAAAAGCTGCCCATCATCATCGATATCAGGCTGTGGGATCGGCCGCTGTTTTATGCCGCGATGCCCGGTTCAAACGCCTCCAACCCCGACTGGGCACGACGCAAGATCAATGTGGTCAAGCGCTACCTCAGGAGCACCTATCGTCTGGTGCTGGAACAGCAGCGACCGGACCGCACCTTCAAGGTCGGCGAGGGGCTGGATATTGCTGATTACGTACTGGCCGGCGGCGGGTTTCCGGTGACTGTAAAGGGTGCCGGCGTCATCGGCGTCATCGCCGTCTCCGGCCTGCCGGAACGCCAGGATCATGGCGTCGTCGTCGATGCACTGTGCGATCATCTCGGCGTCGATCGGACACAATTGGCGCTGCCGCCGGAAGGTAAATCGTGACGTTGGCGCTGCCCCTCATCCGCCTGCCGGCACCTTCTCCCCGTATAGTGACGGGGAGAAAGGACAAGCTCGAGCGCTGGCGATCCCCTCTCCCCGTCTTTCACGGGGTGAGGGTGAGGGGCAGCGCCAACGTTTGCTCATTTTGAAAACCGCCAGTTACGGCCAAGGATAACCGTGCTCGATCCCAAATCCTTTCTCATCTCGATCTTCAATGCCGCTGTTGCCGCTGCCGATCCTGAACGGACCATCAGGGATCATCTGCCGGCCAGGCCCAAGGGCCGCACCATCGTCATCGGCGCCGGCAAGGGCTCGGCGCAGATGGCGGCGGCATTCGAGAAGGTGTGGGATGGCCCGATCGAAGGGCTGGTCGTCACCCGCTACGGCTATGGCGCCAGATGCGAGCGCATCGAAATCATCGAGGCGGCACATCCGGTGCCGGACGCTGCCGGTCTTGAGGCGTCGCGGCGCCTGCTCGAAAAGGTGCAAGGGCTGACTGCGGACGACCTGGTAGTGGCGCTGATATCGGGCGGAGGATCGGCGCTGCTGCCGTCGCCTGCCGCCGGCCTGACGCTCGCCGACGAAATCGCCGTCAACGAGGCGCTGCTTGCCTCCGGCGCGCCGATCGCGGCGATGAACACAATCCGCAAGCATCTCTCGACCATCAAGGGCGGCCGGCTGGCAGCTGCCGCCTGGCCGGCCAAACTGGTATCACTGGTTGTCTCTGACATTCCCGGCGACAACCCGGCGCTGGTGGCCTCCGGCCCGACCGTGCCCGACTCCGGCAACCGCGCCGATGCGCTGGCCTCGATAGCGGCCTACGGCATGAAACTGCCCGACGCCGTCATGGCGCACATCAACTCGCCAGAGGCCGATGCGCCAGATCTGGATGACCAGCGCTTTTCACGCAATGAAGTGCACCTGATCGCCTCGGCTGGCGTGTCGCTGGAAGCGGCAGCCGCTGAGGCAAAACGGCAGGGCATCGAAGCCGTCATCCTCTCCGATTCCATCGAGGGCGAGGCGCGCGAGGTCGGTGGCGTGCATGCAGCCATTGCGCGCGAAGTGGCGACGCGCAACCGGCCGTTCAAAAAGCCGGTGCTGATCCTGTCCGGCGGCGAGACGACCGTGACCTTGCGGGCCCCTGTTGACGGAAAAAGGGGCAAGGGCGGCCGCAACTCCGAATTCCTGCTCGCCTTTGCCATCGGCATCAGCGGCGCGGAAGGTATTCATGCACTGGCCGCCGATACCGACGGCATCGATGGCTCGGAAGACAATGCCGGCGCCTTTGCCGATGGCTCGACTGTCTCGCGCATGCGTGCCGCCGGCATCGACGCCAAGGCGATGCTGGCCGGCAACAATGCCTGGACGGCGTTCAACGCGATCGGCGATCTGTTCGTGCCGGGGCCGACGGGTACGAATGTGAACGATCTGAGGGCAATCCTAATCAGTTAATCTGGCCGTGGCGGCCGAAGTTTTCCAACGTTGGATTCACGACCGTGAAGCCACCCAGCTCCGTCATCCCTGGGCGAAGCAGGAGCGAAGCTCCGTCGCGAAGACCCCTGGGATCCATTCCGTGATGTTAGCCGTCGAGCGCAACGGCATAATTCTGCACCGTAGCAGCGTGCAAACGTCGCGGCATGGATCCTCGGGTCTGCGCTGCGTCGCTTCACTCCTTGCTCCGCCCGCGGATGACGATGTCGCTGAGGCTTTCGCTCATCTCACGACCCCATCAGCCGCTTCACCTCTTTCATATCCTTTAGGAACCGCTCGCGCTCAGCCTCCTTGTCCGTCGGCTCGTGAATGCGCAGGATAAAGGAGGGGTGGATGGTGATGAACACGCGCAAGCCATCCTCGCGTTCGATCAACTGGCCGCGCATTTTCGTCACGGCAATGGCCTTGCCCAGCAGCGACAACGCCGCCGTTGCCCCAAGCGCCACGGCGAGGTCCGGCTTGATCAGCTCAAGCTCCCGGCCGATCCACCAGCGGCAGGCCTGGACTTCGCCGGCATTTGGCTTCGAATGGATGCGGCGCTTGCCGCGCGGCTCGAACTTGAAATGCTTGACGGCGTTGGTGACGTAGACTTTTTGCCGGTCGACGCCTGCGTCATCGAGAATTGCATCGAACACTTTGCCCGCTGGCCCGACAAAAGGTTTGCCGGCGAGATCTTCCTGATCGCCCGGTTGTTCGCCGACGAAGACCACTTTGGCATCATCCGGCCCCTCGCCGAACACGGTCTGTGTCGCGTCGCGCCACAACGGGCAGCGGCGGCAGCCTTTCGCGGCTTCGCGTAGCTCGGAAATGGTGTTGGCGTCATCGTCCGGCGCCTCGGCCGGCTCGCGCTTCGGCCAATGTTTCGCCTGCAGCTTGGCGTGGTGCGGCGCCGGCGTTGTCGGCAGTCTGGCAATCATATCCCTGGCGGCCTCGTCCGCTCCTGCGATCAGATCTGGAATGAGCGAGGCCTCGGGAAGGTTCCGCCAATATTTCTTCGGCATCTCCTTCTGCATCGCCTTCACCTTGAGCCGCGCCGGGTTGAAGATGTTTTCGAAATAGGTCAGCCACAACGCCTCGGTGTCGTCCTGATCGGGTGCATCGCCCTTGGCCGCACCCGGCCCGATCGCCAGCCTTTCGCCGTTCCAGTCGGCGGAGGCATAGGGCGTCAGGATGGTCCAGCGCATGCCGGTGAACCGCCGGACGAAGAAATCCGCGTTGCGCTCGACAATGAAATGCTCCGGCTCGAACCAGGCGACGTAGCGCTCGTTCTCGCCGTCGCCGATCTTCCGGAAGCGTACGAAGGCATGCATCTTATGGCTGTCGCGCCGCACCGCCTTTTCCATGGCTTCGAGCCGCCTGGTGTCGGGATCGGATGCGATCGCCAGCAGTTTCGGCTCGGTGCGCAGGCGCCAAAGCATCCAGTAGAGAAAGGCAAACCGGCCGGGGTCGGAGTGGCAGAAGGCCGTTTCGGCATGGGCGATGAACTCGCGCGGGACGGTAAGCTGCGCGCCCTCTGGCACCGCCGGCAAGGCATCTTGAGTATCATTGGCGTCGGACCCGACACCCCAACTAATATCCTCAGGTCGGACCTCATTCAGCGCCAGACGCCGTGCCGCATCGCGCCAACCGGCGAAATCGGTCTGGCTCGCTAGCCGGACAGTGTATCGGGCAAGGTCGAGCTGGGCCGGCTGCATGGTCAAAACAGAGACAGTTGTTCGCAGGACTTTACGATCGTGTCGCGCAAGCCGGTCTTGTCCGTTAGTCCACCCGGCGACCAGCCTTCGGCGATGATGAAGGGCCTCAGCTTGGCGATCGAATGGCAGATCCGTCCGACATCTTCCAGCCGCATGTGTCGGTGGCGGCGGGTTTCAAGGATCTTCGCCACCACCTTGGTGCCCAGACCCGGAACCCGCAGCAGCGCTTCCCGATCGGCGCGGTTGATGTCGACGGGAAACCTCGCCCGATTGCGCAAAGCCCAGGCGAGCTTGGGGTCAATGGCGAGATCGAGCATGCCGTCGCTGCTGCCGGCGAGGATTTCCGGCTGCGAAAAGCCGTAGAAGCGCATCAGCCAGTCGGCCTGATAGAGCCGGTGCTCGCGCATCAGCGGCGGTTTCTGCAGCGGCAGCGACGATGACGAATCCGGGATCGGGCTGAAGGCGGAGTAATAGACGCGCCGCAGATGGTAGCTGCCATAGAGCCGCGCACTGGTGTGCAAGATGCCGTCGTCGGATGTCTTGTCGGCGCCGACGATCATCTGCGTCGACTGACCTCCGGGCGCAAAGCGTTCGCGCTTCTTGGTCCTCAGCGTCGGCTCGGCTTTTTCCTCCATCTTCCGGCGCAGGTTCGCCATGGAAAGGCGGATCGTTTCCGGCTTCTTCTCCGGCGCCAGTTTCTTGACGCCCTCATCGGTCGGCAGTTCGACGTTGATAGACAGCCGGTCGGCGTAGAGCCCGGCCTGCTCGACCAGTTCGGCCGAGCTTTCCGGAATGGTCTTCAGATGAATATAGCCGGAGAATTTTTCGTCCAGCCGCAGCCGCCGCGCCACCTCCACCATCTCGGCCATGGTCTCGTCGGGCGAACGGATGACGCCGGAGGACAGGAAGAGGCCCTCGATGTAGTTGCGCCGGTAGAAATCCATGGTCAGCTTCACCACCTCGTCGATGCTAAAGCGGGCGCGGCGCACATTCGATGACGAGCGGTTGATGCAGTAGCTGCAATCGTAAATGCAGAAATTGGTGAGCAGGATTTTCAGGAGCGAAATGCAGCGGCCATCCGGCGCGTAGGAATGGCAGATGCCCATGCCTTCTGTGGAGCCGATACCGCCGGATTGGAGCGAATCCTTCTTCGCCCAGCCGGACGAGGCGCAGGAAGCATCGTATTTGGCGGCGTCAGACAGGATTGCCAGCTTTTCACGGACGGTAGGTGCGCTCATCCGTTCATGATATGTTCTTGAAGGCTGCAGCGCCACCTCATTTGATGCAGGCGGCGAAAAAGTAATCGCCGCCTGATCGTCGGGCTAGCAGGACGACTGCCCGAGTTCCAGGCGGTCTCTCAGACCTCATGGAGGTAGAGGTGGTAATCCAGCTCGCTGACGGTGCGGGCGACGCGCAGATACTCCGACTGCTTGATCGCCACGAAGGTGCGATGCAGATCCTCGCCAAGCGCCTCTTTCAGGAAGCTCGATGCCCGCGCCGCCTCGATCGCAGCGCGCCAGTCGACCGGCATGGTCGTGCGCGTGATGGCGGCTTCATAGCCATTCCCAGTGGTTTCGGGGCCGGGGTCGAGGCCTTCATCCAGACCCTTGATGATGCCGGCCAGCACCGTTGCCGCGATCAGGTAGGGATTGGCGTCGACACCCGACGGCCGGTGCTCGATGCGCCGGTTCTTGGCGTCGCCCGCCGGGATGCGCAGCGCCACCGAACGGTTGTTGACGCCCCAGGTCGGCGCCACCGGCGCATAGGACTGCGAGACGAAGCGCCGCCAGGAATTGGCGTGCGGCGCAAACACCAGCATCGATTCGGCCATGGTCTGGATCAGCCCGCCGAGCCCCTGCAGCAGCGGCAGCGACCAGCTTTCGCCGCCAGCCTCGGCAAAAACGTTACGGCCGTTCTTGTCCTGCAACGAAACATGGAAATGCATGCCGGAGCCGGCGTATTTTTCGATCGGCTTGGCCATGAAGCAGGCGGTGACACCATGGCGGCGCGCCTGCGCCCGCACCAGCCGCTTCAACATGACGAGGTCGTCGGCCGCCCGCATGACATCCTTGCGATAGTTCAGCGTCAGCTCGTACTGGCCGGGCGCGTATTCGGAAATCACCGTTTCGGCCGGAATGCCTTGCGCCTTAGCCGCGGCATAGATGTCGGAAAACAGCGGCTCCATGCCGTGCAGATGGTCGACGGAATAGACTTCCGTCTTGGCCGAGCGGCGGCCGTCGAGCACGGCGTCCGCTGGCTTTGCCTTGCCGTCGGCGTCACGCTCATTGGCAAGCAGGAAAAATTCGAGTTCGAAGGCGCCGGCGGGATAGAGGCCCTTGGCCGCCAATATGTCGACCTGCCTGGCCAGCGCCAGCCGTGGGTCCGACGACATAGGCTGTCCCTCGAGATGGTACATCGCCATCAGCAACTGGCCGCGCGGCGGGTTCGTGCCGTAAAGCGGCACCAGCGTGCCGGGGATCGGCCATGCCCTGAGATCGCCGTCTCCAGTCGTCCAGATCAGCCCGGTTTCGTGCACATCCTCGCCGGTGATGTCGAGGCCGAGGATCGAGATCGGCATGTGGCGGCCGCCCTCGAAGATGCTTTTCAGCTCATGCCGGCGCACGATCTTGCCGCGGCCGACGCCGTTGGCGTCGGTCAAGACGATATCGAAGGCTTCGATTTCGGGATGGGCGTCGAGAAAGGCTTGCGCCTCGACGGGCGTCGAGCCCGAAGGTGAAGTCATGATTAGTGTACTCGAGTTTGGCTTGGCAGCTTGTCTCATGCCGTCAGCCTTGCCGCAACCGTGGCGAAGGCGGTGATCAGCCGGTTGACCTGGGCGCCGGTGGTGGCCGGTGAGATCAGCATCATGTTGTGAAAGGGCGCGATCAGCACGCCCTGGTTGACCAGCGCGACATGGATAGCCGCCTCAAGCTCCGGCGCATGGGCAGTCTCGGCTTCGGCGCCGTTCCTGAGCGGGCCAGGGGCGCAGATGAACTCGACGCGGGCGCCGACGCGGGCGACATGCCAGGGCAGATTGTAGCGATCGATGACGCCGGTCAGCCCGGCATCGAGCCGCAGGGCGAGGCGATCCATCCGGGCATAATTCTCCTGCGTCATCACCTCTTCGAGCGTTGCGCGCATGGCTGCGAACTGCAGCGGGTTCGCC
This sequence comes from Mesorhizobium sp. C089B, assembly GCF_030323125.1. NCBI lineage: Bacteria > Pseudomonadati > Pseudomonadota > Alphaproteobacteria > Hyphomicrobiales > Phyllobacteriaceae > Mesorhizobium > Mesorhizobium sp. C089B. The sequence goes on along the minus strand of NZ_CP100469.1, from coordinate 4,983,844 downwards.
GACAGCGTCGTGCCCATGCCGGAATAGCCCGGCTCCTTGGTTCGATTGTAGTCGGCATAGCGCGAGGCGACCTCGTCGCTCATGCCCCACACGCTTGCCGGCACGCCGCCGGCGATCGGCTTGCCCAGCACGAACAGGTCGGGCTGTAGTCCGAATTTCCTGGTGTAGCCGCCGGGTCCAGTCGAAATCGTGTGCGTCTCGTCTATCAGAAGCAGCGTTCCGGCCGCGCGCGTCAGTTTGCGCAAGGCGTCGTGAAAACCCGGATCGGGCAGCACCATGCAGGAATTGGTCAGCACCGGCTCAGCAATGACGCAGGCGACATCCTTGTCCTTGAGCGCTGCTTGCAGCGCGGCGACATCGTTGAATTCAATGACCTTCGCCGTCTTGGTCAGGTCGCGAAACTCACCCGCCAGCCCCGGCCGATTCACGGGCTTGCCGTCGACCATCCGGACCATCGTCTCGTCGACCGAGCCGTGATAGCAGCCGTTGAAGACCAGTATCTTTTCGCGGCCGGTGACGGCGCGGGCGACGCGCAGCGCGAAGCGGTTGGCGTCGGTGGCGGTGGTGGCGATCTGCCAGAACGGCAGACCGAAACGCTGTATGAGCAGCGGCCCGATGGCCAGCGCATCTTCCGAAGGCAGCATATAGGTCAGGCCGCGCCCGGCCTGGCGGCGGATGGCGCGCGCCACCGGCGGCGGCGAATGGCCGAACATCGAACCGGTGTCGCCGAGGCAGAAATCGTCCAGCCTGTTGCCGTCGATATCCGTGATGGCGGCGCCCTTGGCGCTTTCGACCAGGATCGGGAATGGCGTCGGCCAGTCGTTCATCCAGTGCATCGGCACACCGCCGAAGAAGCCTGGCAGGCCGTTACCGACCTTGGCCTGCGATTTCGGCCGCGCCTTGCGGAAGGTGTTCGCCTCGCTTGTCCGCAATGCAGCGATGCGGTCACGGCTGATACCGCCAATGGACGCCTTTGAACTGTTCGTGCTGTACATGAAATCCCTCTCGGCCGGCACACTACCCAATTGGCGACGGCAACCGCAATTGGCCGTGTTGGTGCGCTGCATTGGGTCAGCAGCAAGTTCGGCAGACTTGACCTTCCGGCGCAGTCGGGCGCCAATGCGATCGGGTCTGTGGTTTGGGGAGAAAAATGCGGACGATCATCTGCGCTATTGCGCTACTCTTGTCGGCCGCTGCGGCTTCCGCATCGGGCGGCGTCTGGTGTTCCGTCGATGACAAAGCGGTGCAATTCGAGGTCGGCGCCGGGGTCACCAGAGGTATGGGCGGCCCGACCTTCAATTTTCGCGGCGATCTCGAGATACTTGGCCGGCCGGAAGGCGACAGTCTGCGCAAGACCATCTTCGAGGATTCCGACCTCACCCAGTACTGGCTGGACGACAAGGAGTTGCGGCTGAACGTCTACCACGAGCATCAGCTCGGAGATAAATTCAACTCTGTCGAACTGACGATCCTGACCAAGACCAGTGACGAGGGCGTCTATGACGGCCGGTACACGCTTGCCGTCTACGACAACGCCGCCGACACGGAACAGGACGGCAAGCCGAAAGAATTGACCGGCAAGGTGTCGTGCGGAGCCGAATAGGTCACGCCGAGATATCGATGACGCCGCAGTCGCCGGCGGCACTGCCGAAGGCGACCCGGCGCTCTTCCTTGTCCCACATCATCGCGGTGATGGCGCCCATGCCCGGGCGGCGCAACAGCACCTCTTTGGCATCGGTAAAGCGCACCGCCATGACCATGCCGTCATCATAGCCGACGGCGACGACATCCTGGCTCGGATGGCAGGCAACCGATGTCACCATGGCGTTGCCGCGCGTGCCGAGCTCCAGCGGCGCCTTGCCCATCGGGCCGTCCTTGCCCGAAAACGGCCAGACGATCGCCGCCGGCGCGCCGGAACTCGCCAGCCACTTGCCCTTCACGCTCCACGACAGGCTTTTGACCTTGCCGGGATAGCCGGTCATGCGCATGTGCTTGCCGTCGGCGAGCTTCCAACCATGCAGCGCGTTTTCCTGCATGGTGGTGACGAGGAAGGCGCCATCCGGCGAGAAGGTGACGCCGGTATGGGCGCCGGCCCATTCCAGCTCCACCGGTCTGCCCTCGGCGGCCGGGAAATGCAGCGTCGCGCCATTGTAGCGGGCGACGCCGAAGCGCATGCCCTTGGGGGAGAAGGCCAGCCCCTCGACCGAACGTGGATGGGCAAACTCTTTGGTCTTGCCGTCGGCAAAGCGCACGAACGCAGTCTTGCCTGTGGCATAGGCGATAGCGCCTTGCGGCCCGGCGGCGACGCTGGTGATCCACTTCTTGCCGGCGCTGGCGAGTTCGCTGACATTGCCGCCGGCGGCAACGGCAAAAATCTTGCCGTCCTCGCCGCCGGTGATCAGGCGGTCGTTGGCGGCGTCATGGAACGTGGAGAGCAGGCCGTCATTGGCCTGAATTGTCTTGTGGCCGTTGTCGAGCCTATGAACTGTCCCATCGGCGAGCGCAAAATGCGGCACGTTGTCGAGGAAGACGGCGGCAAGGCAGTGACCTTCCAGGTCGAGGGGAGCAACTGTGGGCATCAGGACCATTCCAATGAAGCTGTCACCACTCCCGGGAAGCCACTGAGGCGGCCAGGCCTGGCGTCAACCTTCTCCCCTTGTGGGAGAAGGTGGATCGGCGCGCAGCGCCGAGACGGATGAGGGGTGTTGAACGGATCGCCGTCGGTGCCGAGCTGGAGCACCCCTCATCCGACCTCGCTTCGCGAGGCCACCTTCTCCCACAAGGGGAGAAGGAAGAGCGGGCAGCGCTAGCGCCATAGAGTCCGGAAATCAAGCCGCCTGGCAGGCGTCAAAGCTCTTCTTCAGCCGTTCGGCGTCAAGCTCGCGGCCGATGAACACCAGCCGGCTCTCATGCTTTTCGCCGTCTTTCCAAGCGCGCTGGTGGTCGCCTTCGATGATCATGTGCACGCCTTGGATGACATAGCGCTCGTCGTCGCCCTTGAGCGCGATGATGCCTTTCAGCCGCAGGATGTTGGGACCTTCCATCTGAGTGATCTTCTCGATCCACGGGAAGAATTTCTTCGGGTCCATCTCGCCGCCGCGCAGCGACACCGACTGCACGGTCACGTCATGGATGTCGGAGGGATGCGCGTGACCGTGATGATGATGGTCGTGATCATGGTCGTGGTGATCGTGGTCGTGATCATGGTGGTCGTGATCATGATCGTGCGCCTCAAGGAAATGCGGGTCGTTTTCCAATGCGCGCGACAGGTCGAAGGCGCCGCGGTCGAGCACTTCGGACAGCGCCACGCCGGCGCGCGTGGTGCGGTGGATCCTGGCCGCCGGGTTGATGGCGCGGATGGTGGCCTCGACCTTGGCCAGTTCTTCGGGCGTCACCAGGTCGGTCTTGTTGAGCACGACGACATCGGCGAAGGCGATCTGGTCCTCGGCTTCCTTGGAATCCTTCAACCTGAGCGGCAGGTGCTTGGCGTCGACCAGAGCCACGACAGCGTCGAGTTTGGTCTTGGAGCGCACGTCGTCGTCCATGAAGAAGGTCTGCGCCACCGGCACAGGATCGGCGAGGCCGGTGGTCTCGACGACGATGGCGTCGAAGCGGCCGGGACGGCGCATCAGGCCTTCGACGACGCGGATCAGGTCGCCGCGCACCGTGCAGCAGACGCAGCCATTGTTCATTTCGTAGATTTCCTCGTCGGATTCCACGATCAAATCATTGTCGATGCCGATCTCGCCGAATTCATTGACGATGACGGCATAACGCTTGCCATGGTTTTCCGACAGGATGCGGTTGAGCAGCGTCGTCTTGCCGGCGCCGAGATAGCCGGTGAGAACGGTCACGGGGATTTGCGTCTGTGCTTCGCTCATATCTTGCCTCGAAATGGCTGGGCCACGGAATTGCGGGCCGCAAGAAGGGATTGTTGGCCTGATATAGGATGTGTGCCGGCCTTTTGCACGAGGCAAACCGCCTGGGTGTTTGACCCAGGATTGACGAAGCGGATGGGTAGACCCGAGAGGCCGAGTGCGAGGGATGCCGACCATCAACGTGTCGCCGGAAACGCCTCTTCGTTGACCTGTGCTGAGCCGCGGCGCGTCAAACCGTTGCAATCGCCTTGGCGGAAACTCGTTTGTCATCTAACTGAAATAAACATCTGGCATCACCATTTCGAGCACCACAAATGCTTGCCGGCAAAGCTGTTTCGAAAGCCGGAATCTTTTGGATCGTCGATTGCCAACCGGCCGGCTGCGTCTATGCTGCACGCACCGGTACGGCCGAAGAGGGATCACCATGGCCAAGGCGGACAAGACTGCAACGATGAGCCGGCTGCATTCGGCGGCAAGGCTGGCAAGGACCGCGCTGGCGGCGCGGCTTCTGGCGCACGGCTTCTATGCCGGCCAGGACCAGATCATGCTGACGCTCGACCGCGAGGACGGCCAGACGCCCGGCAATCTCGCCGGCCGCCTCGGCGTGCGCCCGCCGACCATCACCAAGACCATCAACCGGCTGCAGGCCCAGGGCTTTTTGGAAAAGCGCGCCTCTTCCGCGGATGCACGCCAGGCGCATATCTTTCTCACCGACACCGGCCGCGAGATCATCCACGCCATCGAGAAGTCGGTGAAGAAGACCGAAAAGCAGGCCTTGAAGGGCCTCGACAAGAAAGAACAGAAGACGCTGTTCAAGCTGCTCGCCCGCATCGAGGCCAATTTGTCGAACGAGGAGCTGGTGCTCGTCGACGACGACGCCGACATCGACGACTGACCGGCACGGCGGCCGCGTGTCTTGAGCTAGGCCGCCACCGAAGGGCCGCGCACCAGCGCCGACCAGCGGCCGGGCGTCAGGCCGAATGCTTTCTTGAAATGCCTGTTGAAATGACTCTGGTCGCTGAAGCCGGCGCCAACGGCAATCTCGGCCAGCGGCTCGCCCACCTCGATCATCCGTCTTGCCTTTTGCAGCCGGCGCATCAGCAGGAACCGATGCGGGCTGGTGGAATAGGTCGCGCGAAAATGGCGTGACAGCGCATAGCGGTCGAGCCCGGTGACGGCTTCCAGCTCATCGGAACGAACGGACCGCTCGGCATTCTCCTCGAGATAGCCGCGCGCCAGCGCTGCCGCACGCGAGGCCGACTTCCCCATCGGCTTTGCTTTCTGTCCCGCATGACGCCCCAGATGCTGCGCCAGCTCCGCAACGAAATCGGCGACGAACAGCTCGTCCAGTTCCTCATCGAGCGGCGACAGGGCCGAAAGCAGCGTGCCACGCAAGGCAGGATCGCTGACCACAGCATCCCTGACGAAAGGCAGCGGCGCGCCGTCGAGGCAGTCGAGCAGCAGTGAGGGTTCCAGATAGAGGATCCGGTAGCGCAGACCATCCTCGGTCCCGGCGCCGCCATCGTGCACTTCGTCGGGATGCAGCACGATAACCTGGCCGGGCAGGCTGTGGTTGACAGTGCCCCTGTAGTGGAAGCGCTGCACACCGGAAAGCGTCACGCCGACGGCAAGTGTATCATGACGGTGCAGGTCGAAGGCGTTGCCATGGAAATGCGCCTCGATGCGCTCGATGCCGGTGCTGCCTGGCGCCGAGACGATCCGGTCTTCATCCGCGCACGAACGTCCAAGACCCTGTGTCGCCTCACCGTCTAGATCGTGCGTCATCACCTATCCCTGCCCTTCATGGGCGTGCTCCGGAGTCCTCATTTTGGTGTTCGATACGAAATTTGCAATCGTGCTGCGGGACGATCTCGCCGTCTGGCAAAAGCTCAACGTCGCCGCCTTCCTGACCAGCGGCATCGTCGCGCAATTCCCCGCCATTATCGGCGAACCCTACCGCGACCGCGCCGGCAACCTTTACAATCCTCTGTCGATCCAGCCGGTCATCGTGCTTTCGGCCGATGGGCCGACGCTCAACTCCATCCACCGGAAGGCGCTGGAGCGGGGCGTGACGGCGTCAGCCTATGTCGAGGAGATGTTTGCCACCGGCTTCGATGCGGCCAACCGCGCCGTCTTCGCCGAGTTCGGCCCTGAGGACGCCAAGATCGTCGGCATCGCGCTGCGTGCCGACAAGAAACTCGTCGACAAGATCACCAAGGGCGCCCGCATGCACGCCTAATTCAGCAGGAAGCGTGTAACGGCGCTCATGAATTCAGTCGGCCGCTCGACGTTCAGCATATGGACGCCCGGAAGCAGTGTAAGCGTGGCGCCGGGGATGCTGGCTGCGATCGCCTCGCTGTGGCTTGCCAGCGTTACCTTGTCGTCTTCTCCACCGATCACCAGGGTGGGGGCGGTAATGAGGGAGACAGTCCGGCGCAGATCGCAATCGCGTACGGCGGCGAAGCATCCCGCGAGACCTTGGGGCGGCGTCGCCAGGACCATCGCGCGGAACGCGTCGACGGTTTCGTTTGGGCCGGCAAGCATCGAGGCGGGAAACCAGTTGTGCATGAACATGTCCGCGGCGGCCGACATGTTGCTCGCAGCAAGGACAGTACGGATCTGCTCGTCAAAGTAAGAAGCCGGCCCGAGATGTGGCGAGGTGTTGGAAAGGATGAGACGCTCGATGCGGTCCGGGGCATGGATACCCAGCCACTGCCCTACGAAGCCGCCCAGCGACAGCCCGCAGAAATGCACGCGGGCGATCTGAAGCGCATCCAGCAGCTCAAGGACGTCGCGGCCCAGCCGATCGAGCGAATAGGCTCCGGCCGGAGCATCGGAACTGCCGTGGCCGCGCAGATCATAGCGCAGCACCCGGAAAGATCCGGCAAATTCCGCAAGCTGCCGGTCCCACATATGCAGGTTCGTCGCAATGGAATTCGAGAGCACAAGCACAGGGCCGGCCCCCGCCAGCTGATAGGCGATCCGGCAGCCGTCGCCCGTCGTAAAATAAAGCGTGTCAGTCATCTGGTCCTCATCTCACCCTGGCGAAAGGAGTTCGATGCTCCCGCCGCCCTTTGAATGAGCCACCCTAGGCCTCGTAATTATCCAGGAAAATTACTATGATTGGACGATCTCAGTAGGTTTTTACGATAATGAATGGTCTAAAACTCCACGACCTACGGTGCTTTGACGCCGTGGCAAGCGAGGGCAGCTTCCAGGCGGCCGCCCTTGCCTTGAACCGATCGCATCCATCCGTCTTCGCCGCTGTCGCACGCCTCGAGCAGTTGCTCGGGCTCACACTTCTCGACCGCAGCGGATATCGGGTGGGGCTGACGGAGGCGGGCCGCGAGTTTCACGCGCGAGCGCAGCTGACATTGCGCGAGCTCGACCATCTGCGAACCTATGCGGGCCAGTTGGCGAGCGGCGAGGAGACGGTCCTGCGTGTCGTCATGGGTGATCTCTGCCCGCGACCGCAAATCCTGCGTATGCTCAGCGGCTTCTTTGCCGAACGCACCGGGACACGCCTGCACCTGGAGTACGAGGCGGTCGGCGGTCCGCTCGAACGGTTGATGGAAGGCTCGGCTGACCTCATCTTCCATCGCGCGGATCCTTCCGATCCGCATCTCGAGCGGATCGATCTCTGCGCGGTGCCCTCGTGCCGGTGGTGGCGCCTGGGTTCCTTCCGTTCGCGCCTGGCCGCGAGATTGCGCCGGAGCAGATGCGGCCCTTCACCCAGTGCGTGATCCGCGACACGGCGCGGCGGCCATCGCCGGAGAGCTATTTCCTCATCGACGGTGCGCATCAGTGCTCGGCGCCGGATCATCTGATGAAGAAGGAACTGATCCTTCACGGACTGGCCTGGGGCCATCTGCCGGCATGGCTGATCGAGGACGAACTGCGGGATAGGAGGCTGATCTCGATCGCTGGTGCACATCTGCCCGGCCGGACGGAGACCCTGGCGGCGGTGCGCCGGCGCGACCGACCGCATGGACCCGTCGCCCAGGCGTTGTGGCTTCATCTCCAGGCGCAAGTGGCATCCGGCGAGGCGCTTTAGCCGGCATAGGATCGGCCCGCGCTGAGCCTGCGCGCGACTCCTGTTGTGCCAGTCGCTTTTGGCTTGCCGGGCGCAGGCGATTGCCGCAAAGGTTAAGCGTTGATCCTCCCTGCCCGGCCTGACATTGAACGTTCCCGCAAAATCAGACGAAAGCGCAACGCCGCTCGCGGCGATGCTGTTCATGCTTTCGACCTATGTCTTTTTCACCTTTCTCGACACCTCGAGCAAATATCTGGTCCTGGCCGGCGTCTCGGCGCTGATCGTCGCCTGGGCCCGCTTCACCGTCCATGTCCTGCTTGTCGGCGTCTTCCTGCGCGGCTGGCGCGAGCCGTCGCGCTTCCGCGCCAACAATTTGCCGGCCCACATCCTGCGCGGCGGTCTGCTGTTCGGCTCGACGATGTGCAACGTCATGGCGCTCAAAACGCTTCAACTGGCCGAGACCACCTCGATCTACTTCTTCGGGCCGATGGTGATCACCGCCCTTGCCGGACCGCTGCTTGGTGAATGGGCCGGCTGGCGGCGCTGGCTGGCAATCCTGTCGGGCTTTGTCGGCGTGCTCGTCATTACAAGGCCGGGCATCGGCGTGTTCGGCATCGGCCATCTTTTCGCGCTCGGCTCGATGCTGTCGAACAGTTTTTACGTCATCATGACGCGGCGGATGTCAGCCAGCGAAACCTCGGAAAGCCTGATCCTGTTTTCGGCGCTGGCGCCGGCCGTGCTGCTTCTGCCGATGCTGCCGTTCTCGCATGGGCTGCCGCAGGATGGCTGGCACTGGTTCATACTGGTGATGCTGGGCGTGTTCGGCGCCGGCGGCCACTGGCTGCTGGTGCAGGCCTACCGCCTGGCGACCACCACGGCGCTGGCGCCGTACCCCTATTCGCAGATGGTCTGGATGATCCTGTCCGGCTGGATCATCTTCCACCAGTTCCCCGACCGCTGGACGCTGGTGGGTGCTGCCATCATCGTCGCCAGCGGCCTTTACATCATCCATCGCGAGCACCGTTTGCGGCTGCGCAATCGCACGACCGTCGATGCCGAGGCGGAGGCGCTGGCGAAAAAACTTTGATTTGCTCCGAATCCGATGGCATAACGCCGCATTTAAAAAATTTAAAAAAACTCGGGGAGCGAAGGGCTGGCACAAAAGATCAAGCTTTCGACGATCGCGGATGCGCTTGGCGTGTCCACGGCCACTGTCTCCCTCGCCTTGCGCGACAGCCCGCTGGTCGCCGGCGCCACGCGTGACCGCATCAAGGAACATGCGCGGGCCATCGGGTATATCTACAACCGCCGCGCCGCCTCACTGCGCACCTCGCGCTCGGGCATTGTCGGTGTCGTCGTGCACGACATCATGAACCCGTTCTTCGCCGAGATCCTGCGCTCGATCGAAAGCGAACTCGATCGCAGCCGGCAGACCTTCATCCTGTCCAACCATTATGACCAGTTGGAAAAGCAACGCACCTTCATCGATACGCTGCTGCAGCTTGGCGCCGACGGCGTCATCATGTCGCCGGCCATCGGCACGCCGGCTTCCGACATCGTCATGGCCGAGGAAAACGGCCTGCCGGCGGTGCTGATCGCACGCAGCGTGGAAGGCGCCGACGTGCCGGTGTTTCGTGGTGACGATGCCTATGGCACGGCACTTGCCACCAATCATCTGATCTCGCTCGGGCACAAGCGCATCGCCATGATCGGCGGCACCGACCAGACCTCGACAGGGCGCGACCGCTACCAGGGCTATCTCAACGCCATGGAGGCCGCCGGGCTTGAGGTCAGGCCGTCCTGGCGCATCGCCGGGCCGCGCACCAAGCAGGGCGGATTCGAGGCGGCTGGACAGTTTTTGGCGCTTAAAGACAAGCCAACCGCCGCTTGCTGCTGGAATGATCTGGTCGCCATCGGCCTGATGAACGGCATTGCCCGCGCCGGCCTGGTGCCGGGCGCCGACATCTCGGTCACCGGCTATGACGATCTCGAGGAGGCGGCAATCGCGACACCGGCGCTCACCACGGTCTGGAATGGCCAGCGAGAGGTCGGCCGCCGTGCCGCCAGCGCGCTGCTCGACAAGCTGAACGGACAGGCGGTACGGCCGTCACAGGAACTGATCAAGCCGGAACTGCATGTGCGCCAGTCGACCGGCAAGCCGGTGGAGCGTGCATGACCAAGACTGATGCGTTGCAGACCGTCGCCGTTCTGGTGCCGGGACATTTCAACGACCATGCGGTCGAGCGCATCGACCGCACCTTCAAGCGGGTCAAGATAGAGCGCGCCGATCCCGCCCTGGTCACCGAGGAGATGCGCCATGACGTGCGCGCCATTGCGTCCTTTGCCGGCGTCAATGCGGCATTGATGGATGCATTGCCCAACCTCGAACTCATCGCCTCCTTCGGCGTCGGCTATGATTCGGTCGATGCCGGCCATGCGGCCAAGAAAAACATCATGGTCACCAACACCCCCGATGTTTTGACCGAGGAGGTCGCCGACACCACGATCGGCCTTTTGCTCAACACCGTGCGTGAACTTTACAACGCCGAGAAATGGCTGCGCGACGGCAGTTGGGTGAAGAAGGGCAACTATCCCCTGAGCCGGCTGACCTTGCGCGGTCGGCATGTCGGCATTTTCGGCATGGGCCGCATCGGCCTTGCCATTGCGCGCCGGCTGGAAGCGTTCGGGCTGCCGGTGGCCTACCACAACAGGCGCAAGGTCGAAGGTCTAGCTTATGAATACCACCCGGCGCTGAAGGGCCTTGCCGAAGCGGTCGATACGCTGATTTCCGTAGTGCCGGGCGGCGCTTCCACGGAGAAGGCGGTCAATGCCGAAATCCTAGCGGCGCTTGGCGCCAACGGCGTTTTCGTCAACATCGGCCGTGGCAGCACGGTCGACGAGGCAGACCTCGCCGCAGCGCTTGCCAACGGCACCATCGCCGCCGCCGGGCTCGATGTTTTCGCCGATGAACCGAATGTGCCCAAGGCTTTGCTGGAGGCGCCCAACACCTCGCTTTTGCCCCATGTCGGCTCGGCCTCGCACCACACGCGCCGCGCCATGGCGGATCTGTGCGTCGACAATCTGGTATCCTGGTTCAGCGAGCGCCGGCCACTGACCCCGGTGCCTGAGACGGCGCAAGTCAAGCCACGAAGCTGAGCGGCTCTCTGCCACACTCGTTAACGTTGACTTAACGCTTTGGAATCATTCTGCATCTGCGCCGGGGAGCGCGGAGTGCAAGATGACGAAACTTCCGGCATTGATTGCGGCAGCGGCACTTTTCGCCGGCTTTCAGCTGTTTCACGGCGGCAGCAGTGAAAGTTCGGCCAATGAAGCAAGGCCGGCAACCACCTTCAGGCTGGTCGCCAATGGCGACGAAGGCGACTGCGCGGTTAGCCGCGGCGCCGCGATTGACGATGGCCTGTCGCTGTTGACCGTGGCGCCGAGTTGCCGCGGGTTGCTGCCGGGGATCGAGCGGGCAAAATTCTGGCGAGAGGGCGAGGACGGCACGATCGCGTTCAGCGCCGACGGCACCGACCCGATCGTCACCTTCTCGGTTGCGGATGGCGACGGCTACGAATCCTACGCTCCGGCCACGCCGCTGCTGTCGCTGGCGACAACCGGCGAACGGGATCAATCCGCCGGCAATTGATCGTCGGGATTTATTCCGCCGCCGCCCGTGCACCGGCCTTCGCCGCCGCATGCAGGCGCACCGCATCGCCGAAGGCGCGGAAGATCTTGGCCGAGTTGCCGTCCGACTTGACCCAGTATTCGGGGTGCCATTGCACGCCGACGGCGAAGGCGCGGGCGTCCTTCACCGAAACCGCCTCCACCGTGCCGTCGCCGGCAACCGCCTCGACCTGCAGCTTCGAGCCGAGCCGGTCGATGCCTTGGCGGTGCAGCGAGTTGACTTTGATGTCGCCGGCGCCAAATACACCGGCCAGGCAGCTGCCCGGCTTGATCGAAATGGTCTGGTGAATGGCGAAGCGTTCGTCTTGGTTGTCGCTCACCGGCGCGCGATGGTCGAGCGAGCCTTCGCGCTCCTGGATCTCGGTGCCAAGCGTGCCGCCCAGCGCAACGTTCAACTCCTGGATGCCGCGGCAGATGGCAAGCAGCGGCACGCCGCGCTCGATCGCCTTGCGGATTAGCGGCAGCGTGGTGGAATCGCGCGCCGGGTCGTAGGGGCCGTTGGCTTCGCTGGCGTCGCCGCCATAGAGCGATGGATGCACGTTGGACTTCGAGCCAGTGACCATGACACCGTCGACCGAAGACAACAGCTCGTCGAAGTCGAGCCGGTCACCGAATGACGGCACCAAAAGCGGGAACACGCCGGCGCCGGAAAGTGCTGCCTCGATATATTGCTGCGGGACGGCATGCCAGGTGTAGTTGTCGAACTGACGGACGTCGGTTGATATGGCGACGAGCGGCTGGTGCATTTTGGGTCCGGATTCCATTTGGCGCGAAGCGAATAGCTATTGTGCCTGCAAAATAGGCGATCCGAAGGCGCTTTTCCATGGCAAGTTTCGCCATCTCGCATGGGCCACGCGGCGAACGTTAGACTATAGTTGCAGGCTGGCCGGCCGGCCCGCGGATTTGTCGCCAGCGCCGCCGTCAAATCCCGCCACCATGCTGGACTCGACCTTTTGCCCGTGTATTGTTTCGGGCAAATCGATACCGGACGTGAGGAGATGTCCCTGATATCGGTTGTTGGTCCAATAGGGAGGAACTGCATGGATCGTCGTTCATTCATCCGCAAGGCCGGGGTCACCGGCGTGGGCGCAGCGGCGGCTGCCGCTACGCTAGCCGCACCGGCAATCGCCCAGTCCAATCCGAAAGTGACGTGGCGGTTGGCGTCATCCTTTCCCAAGTCACTCGATACGATCTATGGCGGCGCCGAAGTCTTCTCCAAGATGCTGTCTGAGACGACGGACGGCAATTTCCAGGTCCAGGTCTTCGCCTCCGGCGAACTCGTGCCCGGCCTGCAGGCCGCCGACGCCACCACTGCCGGCACCGTCGAGGCCTGCCACACGGTGTCATACTATTATTGGGGCAAGGACCCGACATGGGCGCTCGGTGCGGCGGTGCCGTTCTCGCTCAACGCGCGCGGCATGAACGCCTGGCACTATCATGGCGGCGGCATCGACCTGTTCAACGAGTTTCTTGCCACGCAGGGTCTTTTCGGCCTGCCCGGCGGCAACACCGGCGTGCAGATGGGCGGCTGGTTCCGCAAGGAGATCAACACCGTCGCCGACCTGTCCGGCCTCAAGATGCGCATCGGCGGCTTTGCCGGCAAAGTGGTGCAGAAGCTCGGCGTCGTGCCGCAGCAGATCGCCGGTGGCGACATCTATCCGGCGCTGGAAAAAGGCACGATCGACGCCGCCGAATGGGTCGGCCCCTATGACGACGAGAAGCTCGGCTTCTACAAGGTCGCGCCCTACTACTATTATCCCGGCTGGTGGGAAGGCGGCCCGACCGTCCATCTCTTGTTCAACAAGGCCAAGTACGAGGAGCTGTCGCCCGCCTACAAGTCGCTTGTGCACACCGCCGCGCAGGCGGCGGACGCCAACATGCTGCAGAAATACGATTTTCTCAATCCTGCGGCGGTGAAGCGGCTGGTGGCCGGCGGCGCGAAATTGCGCCCGTTCAGCCAGGACATCATGGCCGCCTGTTTCGAGAAGGCCAATGAGGTCTACACCGAAATGGAAGCCACCAACGCACCGTTCAAGAAGATCTGGGACTCGATCAAGGGCTTCCGCAAGGAGCACTATCTGTGGGCGCAGGTGGCCGAGTACAATTACGACACCTTCATGATGGTCCAGCAGCGCAACGGCAAACTGTAGGCTGGGATCTGTCCCTTCTCCCCGTCACTATACGGGGAGAAGGTCCCGGCAGGTGGATGAGGGGCGGCGCAAACTTCGGCGATCGATCGCCTTGGGCTTGGTAGCCGCCCCGAAATTATAGCTTATTTTTCCGAGCGTTGACGCTACCCTCACCTGCCTGCCGGCATCCTGTCCCCGTATAGTGACGGGGAGAGGGGCGCGGTCATCGCCGTTTCGCCAATCGCCAACGCCGCAGGATTGAGGCTGCCCTTCATTCCATGCCCGGCACCACCAACACCTTGACCTCGCCGGGCGCTGCCGGATTGGCGATCACCGAGGCGGCTTCCTCCAGGCCGACCTGCCTTGAGATGAGCTTGTCGATCTCGATTGCGCCGGACGCGACAAGGTCCGCCGCCCGCCTGTGGGTGAAGGGGTTGATGAACGAGCCGAGAACCTTCAGTTCGCGAAACAGGATGTCGAACGGTTCGAAGGGCACTTTCACGCCTTGCGGCATCACGCCGACGATCACCACCGAGCCGCCGGACTTCGCCAGCCGCATCGATTGTTCGACGGTATCGGGGACACCGGCGCATTCGAGCACCACGTCTGCCCCGCCGGGCACAAGGCCGGTTGGGCCGGCGATCGCCTCGATCGGGTCGACCGCGTTTGGGTCGACCGTCGCCGTTGCACCGAGCTCTTCGGCGAGCGCACGGCGGGAGGCCTGCCGCGTCGACAGGATGATGGTCGCCGCTCCTGCGAGCCTCGCCAATTGCACGGTAAGCAGGCCGATGACGCCGCCACCAAGCACCACCACGGCAGCGCCGGGTCTGATTCCGGCGAGGTCGACAGCGTGCAGGCAGCAGGCCAGCGGCTCGCAGAAGGCGCCATGCGTTGGCTTGAGGTTCGCAGGCAGAAGAAAGGCCTGGCTCTGCGGCATCACGACGTAGTCGGCGAAGCCGCCGTCGCGATGGATGCCGATGGCCCTGAGATTGCTGCACAGATTGACGCGGCCGGCTCGGCAATGACTGCAGCGTCCGCAGAAGATGTTGGGATCGCCGGTAACACGGTCACCGATGGCGATGCCGGAAACCGCATCGCCGACAGCCTCCACGATGCCGCAGAATTCGTGACCAAGCGTCACCGGCGGGCTCGAAGGGAATTCGCCGTGGAGGAGGTGACGGTCGGTGCCGCAAACGCCGCAGGCTTCGACGCGCACCAGAACGTCCTGCGGTCCCGCAACAGGCTTGTCGACCTCCCGTAGCGCAATGCTGCCCACGGCTTCCAGGCGCACGGCTCTCATGACATCCTCACTCAGGTTCTCAGTGTTCACACATCAGTTGAAGTTCGGCGGCTGCGACAGGTCGGTCGCCGGCGCCGCCGGCTTGGCGGGCGGCGTCTCGCCGAAATTCGGCGGCTGCGAGAGATCGTTCGACGGTGGCGCCGCGGGTGATGGGCCACCGTTGGCTGGTGGTGGTGTGCCGAGAGGCGCAAGGCCTGGCATATCAGGCAAGTTGATCTCGATCGTTCCCGGATCGACGGCCGCACCCTTGTAGCGCATGACCATTTGCGGGAAGGCGATGGTCAGCCCGATCATGATCACCTGGATGCAGACGAAGGGCACGGCGCCCCAATAGATCTGGCCGGTGGTCACCGGCGCGATCTGCTTGCCGGTGAGGCGATCGAGATAGGGCACGCGCGCGGCGACAGAGCGCAGGTAGAACAGCGCAAAGCCGAAAGGCGGGTGCATGAAGCTTGTCTGCATGTTGACGCCGAGCAGCACGCCGAACCAGATCAGGTCGATGCCGAGCTTATCGGCAGCCGGCGCCAAGAGCGGTACGATGATGAAGGCGAGCTCGAAGAAGTCGAGGAAGAAGGCGAGCACGAAGACCAGGATGTTGACGCCGATCAGGAAGCCGACTTCGCCGCCCGGCAGCGACGTCAACAAATGCTCGACCCAGACGTGGCCGTTGACGCCGTAGAAGGTCAGCGAGAACACCCGCGCGCCGATCAGGATGAACAGCACGAAGGAGGAAAGCCTGGTGGTCGACGCGAGCGCCTGTTTGATGACATCCAGCGACAACCGCCCCTTCATTGCCGCCATCGCCAGGGCGCCAACCGCGCCCATGGCGCCGCCCTCCGTCGGGGTGGCGATGCCGAGGAAGATGGTGCCCAGCACCAGGAAGATCAGCGCCAGAGGCGGGATCAAAACGATGATCACCTGCTGCGCCAACCTGGACATCATGTTGATGTTCAGGCCCTTGTCGGCGATCGCCACGATATAGATCAGGATCACCCCGATGCTGGCGCCAAGGATATCGGCATTGTCGCCATGCGCCGGCGCAAGGTAGCGATAGGCCGCATAGGAAGCCGCGACTGCCACCAGCAGTGCCGCGAGCAGCGACAGCACGCCGTGGCCAAGCGTGCGGGCCGCCAGCGGCAACGCCGGCATCGAGTTCGGCCGGACGATCGACATGATCAGGATGTAGAGCGTGTAAAGGCCGGTCAGCACCAGGCCGGGGATCAGCGCGCCGGCATACATGTCGCCGACCGAACGGCCGAGCTGGTCGGCCAGAACGATCAGCACCAGCGACGGCGGGATGATCTGGGCGAGTGTGCCGGATGCCGCGATGACGCCCGACGCCAGTCGTCGGTCATAGCCGTAGCGCAGCATGATCGGCAGCGAGATCAGGCCCATGGCGATGACCGAAGCCGCGACCACGCCCGTGGTCGCGGCAAGCAGCGCGCCGACGAAAATCACCGCATAGGCAAGGCCGCCGCGAACCGGGCCGAACAGCTGGCCGATCGTGTCGAGCAGGTCCTCGGCCATGCCCGATCGTTCCAGCACGATGCCCATGAAGGTGAAGAACGGGATTGCCAAGAGCGTGTCGTTCGACATCACCCGGCTGCCGTAGAAATTGTCGGGCAGCGCATGCAGCAGCGGCCACGCCAGGTTGATCGAGCCGCCCGAATAGGGCGACAGCACGACACCGATGAAGAAGAACATCAGGCCGTTTGCGGCGAGTGAAAAAGCGACGGGATAGCCGATCAGCAGGAAGATGATCAGCGAAGCGAACATGATCGGCGCCATGTTCTGGGCGATGAACTCGATCATGGGCGCGCCTCCTGGGCGAGCGCCTTGGCCTCTTCAGCAAGGGCTTTAGCCTCGAGCTCGGCCTGTTCGTGCACCGAGATGAACGGATTGGGATCGTCCATGTCGCCGCGCATGATGGCGATCTTCTTGATGATCTCGGAGATGCCTTGCAGCGCCAGCAGGAAGAAGCCGACGAGCAGGATTGCCTTGGCCGGCCAGATGATCAGGCCGCCGGAATTGTTCGACATTTCGCCGCTGCGGAACGACAGCGACACGTAGGGGACAAAATAGATCACCATCAGCGTCACGAACGGCATCAGGAAGAAGACATGACCGAGCAGGTCGATCCAGTGCTGCACGCGGCGCGACCACATGCCGTAGACGATGTCGATGCGGATATGGTCGTTCTGTTTCAGCGTGTAGGCGGCGGCCAGCATGAAGGCGGCGCCGAACAGGTACCACTGCAGTTCCAGCCAGGCATTCGACGAGACGTCGAAGACCTTGCGGATGATGGCATTGGCGGCGCTGACCAGGATTGCCAGCAGGATCAGCCACGATATCCACCGGCCGATGAACTCGTTCATACGGTCGATCGTTCTGGATAGAGCGAGCAGCCCTGCCATGCATTTCCTCCCTGAGGTCGAAGGCGCGCCGGCTCCCCTATTTTCCGTCGCGCCGCTGTGGCCCAACGGTATGCCGTGCGTGGTTCGGCGGGTCAACATGGCATGGGCGCGATCAACGCCGTCGTGACGGGAGGCAGGGGATAAGTGCCGACCGGCTGCTGCGTCATGCAACCAAAGTCTGACAGCGGATGCGGCGATCAGGCGATCTTCTGCTGGTCGCGGCCGGGACCGATCAGCACAAGTGCCGCGACCAGGAACAGATACATCCAGCCATCGCGCCATTCGATCGGGAAATAGCCGGCCCATAGCGACTCCGTCATGCCGAAGGCGGCCGCACCGAGCGCGGCCCGAGCGGAGAGAGATAGCCGCCCACCGCCGTCACGAACAGGATTTTCAGCCCGTAGACGAGGCCGGAGCCGAAGCTGACATTGCCGTAGTAAAGGGCGGCCATGATTCCGGCCAGCGCGGCGCAGAAACCGCCGAACAGCACCGCATGCCGGAACACTGCGCGCACGTCCACGCCGCACATGGCAGCCGCTTTGGGGTCGTCGGAGACGGCGCGCCAACGGCGACCGAAGCCCGAGCGGGCAAACGCCCATGCAGCGAGCATGATGGCCGCCAGAACCACCGCGCAATCGATGAGCTGGATCAGCGTCAGCGTCGCCTGGAAGCCGGCATCCTGAGCGAAGACAATGGGTTGCGCCAGGATCGGCGGCAGCCACCAATCATGCGTGTCGGCGGCGATACGGCTTGCTTCCGACAGCACCAGCAGGATGCCGAGCGTCGTCACCACAATGGCATTGGGCGTGCGGTCGGCCAGCGGTTCGAAGACGCTGCGCGACAGCACGTGGCCGATCAGCGCGGCATAAAGGAAAGCCGTGACGACGCCGAGCACCACTGCCGCCAGCAAGGTCAGCCACAATACCTGATAGCCGAAGGCCACGGTCAGGATCATCGTCTGGCCGCAAAAGGCGAACAGCGCGCCATAGGCGAGATTGGTCCGGTGCAGGATGCCGTTGGTCAGCACGTAGCCGAAGGCAAGCAGCGCATAGAGCGCGCCGGAATGCAGCCCGTTCAGCACCTGCTGGAAGAAATAGAGCATAGACAGCTTTCCGGGCGCCGGAGCCCGCGCCAAGGTTTTGCATCGTAGAATCTAACTTGTCAAATGCGTTTTATGGGTTAGATTCTGATATGACAGTATCTTGGACCCCACATCGCTTCACCGGCGGCATTCTTGCGCTCGATACGGCCAACACCGTGGTGTTGCGCAACGATCCGGAAAAGACCTTCGACCGTTTTGACGATCCGGCCGAGATCGCGCGCTTCGCCGATGCCGCAAGCGGCTTTCGCGGTGCCGAGCTTGGCGGCAGACCGCTGGAGGCGACCTCGCCGGACAGGATCGCCCCGGTGGTGCTGGCGATCCGCGAGACGACCGACTGCCTGTTTCGCGGCGCGGTGTCGAAAGGTGCGCTTGCCGCCGGCGACCTCGCCGCTTTTCTCAAGGCCTGCGCCAACGGCCTCGACCGGAGCCTGGCCGAAATCGGCGCACCGGGTAGACCGTTCGGCGACCCATCGACGCCGATCGCGTTCGAGGCGGCGCTGGCGGTTTCGGCCTTGTCGCTGCTGCGCGACGACACGGTCGCCAGGCTCAGGATCTGTCCCAATTGCAGCTGGCTGTTCGTCGACAGGAGCCGCAATTCCAGCCGCCTTTGGTGCGATATGGCTGTGTGCGGCAACCGCCAGAAAGCAAGCCGTCACTATCGCCGCCGCCGCACGGCGCCCCATGAGGTCAACAATGCCTAGGGTTGTTTTTCGTTCGATCCTTGTCGGTGCTGCGCTCATTGCAGCCGTTGCGCTTGGCGCCTGCCGCGACACCGGCGGCGACGGCAAGCTGTTCGAGGTTTCCGGCAAGGTCGTCGTCTTCAATTACCGCCTCGCCCGGGCGACCTATGTCGTGACGCTGCGGCCCCTGCAGCCGATGGGCGAAGGCCAGGTTGCGGTCGCCAGCTTCCAGAATCCGGCTGGCGGTCCTCCCCTGGTGATCGAGCAGAAGGTCTGGCCGAAGCTCGACAAGGTCAGCCTGGAAAGCCCGGCGCTGACCTGTATCGTCAAGGACAAGCCCTATGCGATTTCGATCAGCATCAGGGGTCCTGACGGCACGTTCCTGCAGAAGATCGACACGACGCTGATGTCGAGCGAGGACCAGTCGATCCTTCCCGACCGGCCGCTGGTGGTCGACCAGCTCTATACGGCCAATCCCGATCTTGCCGGCCATCCCGACGGCAAGCTGCCGGGTGAGCCGAAGCCGGATTGCTCGAAAGGCTGACGCGTCTTAGCCCGGCGCGACTGCGTGGAAATTTTTGGTCGCCGGACAACCGCCGCGGACCGATTTCGTACCGGATACGCGACGGCAGCGGATCGTTCGTTGCGCTTTGCCTGGCACTTTCGATTTCGTTTGACCTGCCTTGCAAGCGGAGAAAGACTGCGCCATCTCACTCCAACGTTGGCTGCGCGCCCCCGGTGCTGTCTCCGCAGAGGAAATGCCTGATGACGCTGCACGACGTCGCGCTCGACGACAAGTTCGATCTCGGTAAGGAGCGCATCTTCCTGTCCGGCGCACAGGCGGTCATCCGCATGCTTTTGATGCAACGCGAGCGCGACCGCCGGGCCGGCCTCAACACGGCCGGCTTCGTGTCCGGTTATCGCGGCTCGCCGCTCGGCGGCCTCGACATGCAGCTGTGGCGGGCGAAAAAGCAGCTGGCGCAGGCCGACATCGTCTTCCAGCCCGGCCTCAACGAGGAGCTTGCCGCCACCGCCTGCTGGGGCTCTCAGCAGACGGAATTGCTGGGCGAAGGCAAGCATGACGGGGTGTTTTCGGTCTGGTACGGCAAGGGACCGGGCGTCGACCGCTCCGGCGACGTTTTCCGCCACGCCAACCTCGCGGGATCGTCGAAGCATGGCGGCGTGCTTGCGCTGATGGGCGACGACCATATGGCCGAATCATCGACCAATGCGCACGCCACCGAATTCCTGTTCGTCGACACCATGGTGCCGATCCTCAACCCGGCCGGCGTTCAGGAGATCATCGACTACGGCCTCTACGGCTTTGCCATGTCGCGCTTCGCCGGCACCTGGGCGGCTATCAAATGCGTCAAGGACAACATCGAATCCACGGCCTCCGTCGATGCCGCGCTCGAGCGCCTGAACATCGTCGTGCCGGAGTTCGATATGCCGCCCGGCGGCCTCAACATCCGCGATGAGATCGACATGCTCGGCCAGGAGGAGCGCCTGCATGAATACAAGCGCGCCGCTGCATCCGCCTTCATCCATGCCAACGGCCTGAACCGCATCGTCTATTCGGGCGGCCGGGCGCCGAAGCTCGGGATCATCACGCTCGGCAAGAGCTATCTCGATGCCCGCCAGGCGCTGGAAGACATCGGCGTCGACGAGGCCGCCGCCAACCGCATCGGCATCCGCCTGTTCAAGGTCGGCTGCCCGTGGCCGCTCGACCTGCAGCATATCTCAGAATTCGCCCGCGGCCTCGACACCATCGTCGTCATCGAGGAGAAGCGCTCGCTGATCGAGGTGCAGCTGCGCGAAAACCTCTACGGCACCGCCACGCGGCCGACGATCATCGGCAAGAAGGACGAGCGCGGCGACTGGCTGTTCCCGGCCAAGGGCGCGCTCGACCCCAACGAGATCGCCATTGCGCTGGGCGAGCGCATCCTGCGCACAATCGGCCCTTCGGAAGAGATCACTGCAAAGGTGGCAAAGCTGCGCCAGTTCCAGGCGATGCTTGCCGACACCAGCGATATCGGTTCGCGCACGCCGTTCTTCTGCTCCGGATGCCCGCACAATTCCTCGACCAAGGTGCCGGACGGCTCGATCGCAGCCGCCGGTATCGGCTGCCATTTCATGGCGCTGTGGATGGACCGCAACACGGTCGGCTTCACCGCCATGGGCGGCGAGGGCGCACAATGGGTCGGCCAGGCGCCATTCTCCAAGCGCGGCCACATTTTCCAGAATCTCGGCGACGGGACCTACAATCACTCCGGCACGCTGGCGATCCGCTTCGCGCTGTCGACCGATGCCAACATCACCTACAAGATCCTCTACAACGACGCCGTCGCCATGACCGGCGGTCAGCCGCATGAGGGCGGCCTGACTGTCGACATGATCGCCAGGCAGGTGCGCGCCGAAGGCGTCGAGCGCATCGCCATCGTCACCGACGAGCCGGAGAAATATGCGGGGAAGGCCGAATTCCCCTCCGGCGCCACCATCCACCACCGCGACGACCTCGACCTCGTCCAGCGCGAGCTGCGCGACGTCAAGGGCGTCTCGGTGCTGCTCTACGACCAGACCTGCGCCGCCGAAAAGCGCCGCCGCCGCAAGCGCGGCACCTTCCCGGATCCCGACAAGCGGGTCTTCATCAACGAACTGGTCTGCGAGGGCTGCGGCGATTGCGGCGTGCAATCGAACTGCGTCTCGATCCAGCCGGTCGAGACCGAGTTCGGCCGCAAGCGCAGAATAGACCAGTCGAGCTGCAACAAGGATTTCTCCTGCGTCAACGGCTTCTGCCCGTCCTTCGTCACCGTGCACGGCGCCAAGATCAGGAAGGCCGAAGGCATTGCCGGCCGCTCCGACCCGCTTGACGGCGTGCCGGTGCCGGCCGAATTCCCGCTCGGTAGCGAGGGTTGGGCGGCGATCATCGACGGCGTCGGCGGCACCGGCGTCGTCACCATAGGTGCTGTGCTCGGCATGGCCGCCCATCTCGAGGACAAGGGCTGCGGCATGATCGACATGGCCGGCCTCGCCCAGAAGGGCGGCTCGGTGTTCACCCATGTCCGCATCGCCCGCACCCCGGACGACATCCACGCGATCCGCGTTTCGGCCGGCAAGGCGGACCTGGTGCTCGGCTGCGACCTCGTCGTCTCGGGCGCCAAGAAGGTGCTTGGCGCGGTACGCGAAGGCCATACCATCTTCCTCGCCAACACCGCCGAGATCATGCCTGGCGAGTTCGCCCGTTCGGCCGATTTCTCGCTGCCGATCGAGCGCCTGAAGAAGGCGATCCGTGCTGCCGCCGGCGAAGACAAGACCCATTTCTTCGACGCCACGCGCACCGCCACCCAATTGTTCGGCAATTCGCTCGGCGCCAACATGTTCATGCTCGGCTTCGCTTTCCAGCATGGCGGGCTGCCGCTGTCCGCGCAAGCCGTTGAAAGAGCGATTGAATTGAATGGCGAGGCGGTGGCGATGAACATCGCCGCCTTCCGCTGGGGCCGGCGCGCCGCGCATCAGCCGGAGTTTGTGCGCGGCCTCATCGCGCAACCGAGCAAGGCCACTGAGATCGCCGAGACGCTGGACGATATCATCGCCCGCCGCGTCGCTTTCCTCTCTGCCTATCAGAATGCCGCCTATGGCAGGCGCTATGTCGAGCGGCTGGCGGTCCTGCGTGCCGCCGAGGCAAAGGCCGTGCCCGGCTCGACCGCGGTGACCGAGGCAGCCGCCAAAAATCTGTTCAAGCTGATGGCGATCAAGGACGAATATGAGGTGGCGCGGCTCTACACTGACGGCTCCTTCGCTATGGAGCTGTCAAAACAGTTCCAGAGCTACGAAAAGCTCGAATTTCATCTGGCGCCGCCGATCATGGGCAGGCGCGGCAATGACGGCAAGCCGAGGAAATCGAGCTTCGGCCCGTGGATGATGAAGGGTTTTCGCCTGCTGGCGGCGCTGAAAAGCCTGCGCGGCACGGCCTTCGACGTGTTCGGCTACAGCGCCGAGCGGCGCATGGAGCGGCAGCTTCTGGCCCGCTATGAGGCCGATCTGGAGCTTGTCGCCAAAGCACTTGCGCCAGGCAGGATCGAGGCCGCCATCGCCCTTGCCTCGGTGCCGGCGCTCATTCGCGGCTACGGCCATGTGAGGCAGGCCAGCGCCGAAAAGGCGGCGGATGAACGAAATCGCCTTCTTGAACGATTCAAGTTGCCGGTGCAGCCAAGCGCATTACAAGCCGCTGAGTAGCCAAAAGCGCCGGAAAAACAGGCCCTTCAGCGCGAGCTAAAGGTTTTTTAATGGGACTATGCCAAGGCTGTGGTTCAGTTGGGCGCCAGTAATGGGCAGAACAAAGACCGATAACATCCCTGTGGATGTTTATATCCAGTTTGTGCGCTCGTTGTTCGACAACGCGCATATGCTGGTCATTGGCGCGCTTTGCCACGCAACCGCCAGCCTTATGGTCTATTGGCGCAACGGCCAGCCTGTCTTCCTGGTTCTTGCCGGAGCACTGCTTGGCATCGGCGTTTGGCGGTATTTCAGCTTGCGGCGGTTCCATCGCCTGGGTGGTTCCATCCACGATGCCTTGGATGCGACACGATGGGAGCGCGAATATATCCTGAACGGCAGCATCCAGGGGCTGATGCTGGGCCTGTTCTGCTTCATTTCGATCTATGTCTACTCGGATGCGTATGCCGAGATCGCAGCGCTCGCCATAACGCTTGGCTCTCTGGTCACGGTCGTAGGCCGAAACTACGGCTCGCCCCGCATGGTCACGATCTTCGCGGTAACCTTCGTCGGGCCGATCGCAGCAGCCCTTATCCTCAGGTTTGACATTCCCAGTGTCGTGCTTGGGCTGCTCATCATCCCGTTCATGTTCATCATCAAGGGCAGTGCCGACCATGTGCGCAACGTGCTGTTCTCGGCCGTGGTCGGGCATAAGCAGGCGAGGCAAATCGCGCAGCGCTTCAACCGCGCACTCAACACCATGTCGCATGGCCTGGTCATGCTCGGACCCGACGGCAAGGTCGTGGTCGGCAATGCCGAAGCAGCGCATCTGATGTCGCTGCGCTCGCCCGACCAGCTGCTCGGGCGGTCGATCCATTCGCTGCTCCTGCGCGGCGTTGCGGGCGGCATGCTGGCGCCGAAAGACTGCCGCTATGTCGAAGCGCAGCTGACGCGCGCGTTGCGCGAAGGCCGTGACCGCAAGGTGCTGGTCTCCTTCTCCAATGGCCAGCACTACGAGTTCTCGGCCCGCGAGGGCAATCAGGATCTCGGTGTCATCACCTTCGAGGACGTCACCGCCCGCGTCGAGGCTGAGGAAAAAATCCGCTTCATGGCGCGCTATGACAGCCTTACCGGCCTGCCGAACCGCGCGTATTTCCATGAGCTGGTCGGTGAAGCCATGGCGTCGGGCAGCCGCGACCGCCTGTGCGCGCTGGCGGTGCTCGATCTAGACGATTTCAAGAGCGTCAACGACACACTTGGCCATCCGGTCGGCGATGGGCTGATCTATGCCGTTGCCGAGCGACTGGCGGCCGTCGCCGGGCAAGGCGTCAATGTCAGCCGTTTCGGCGGCGACGAGTTCATGATCTTCTTCGACCGCGTCGAGGATGAAAGCCATCTGACGGGCCTGCTCGACCAGATCTTTGCCGATCTGCAGGGCGAAGTCGATGTCGCTGGTCACAGCCTGCGCATCCAGGCAAGCGCGGGCGCCGTGCTGTCCAGGGTCGAGGACACCGATGTCGACGCCATGATCGTCAAGGCCGATCTGGCGCTCTACAAGGCCAAGGAACTCGGCAAGAACAACTGGCGACTCTTCGAGGCGGCGATGGATGCGGCGTTCCGCAACCGCCAGATGATGAAGGCCGACCTGCGCACGGCTGTGGAAGGCAAGGCCTTGCGGGTGGTCTATCAGCCCATCGTGGCGATGAACACCATGCGCATCGCCAGCTGCGAGGCGCTGTGCCGCTGGGATCATCCCGACCTCGGGCCGGTTTCGCCCAGCGTCTTCATTCCGCTGGCCGAAGAAATGGGCATCATTTCCGAGATCAGCACCTTCGTGCTCGCGGCGGCCTGCGCCGAATGCGCCAAATGGCCCGCACAGACCAGCGTCTCGGTCAACCTTTCGGCCAAGGATTTCCGCAGCCGCGACGTCGTCCAGAAGGTTCGCGACGCGCTTGCCACTTCGGGGCTCGCCGCTGGCCGCCTCGAGATCGAAGTCACCGAAACCGCGCTGCTCGACGACAAATCGCTGACGCGCCAGTATATCGAGGAACTGAAGCAGGTTGGCGTGCGCATCGCGCTCGACGATTTCGGCACCGGCTATTCAAGCCTGAGCTACCTCCACAAGCTGCCGCTAGACAAGATCAAGATCGACCGTTCGTTCCTGATGGACGTGACCCAGAACAAGCGTTCGCTCGACTTGTTGAAGGGCATCGTCGACCTGACCCGCGTGCTCGGGCTGACCGTCACCATCGAAGGTGTGGAAACGTTCGAACAGCTGAAGATCCTGGTGCATTCGGTGAAACCCGACCTCGTCCAGGGCTTCCTCTTCGGCGCAGCTCTCAGCGCGTCCGGCATCGAAACGATGTCCAATGTGACCTGGCCCTTCGCCGCGGAATTGCGGCCCGTCGCCAAACTCGCGACCACATGAAGCCCAACCTTTAAATCGCGCTTGAAAGCCGTCAAAAAAGCTGTGTATTGCCAAAACGTTAACCTATTGTTAACGTTAATATTCGGTAAACACAGACGATTAGAGTTTCATCTTCTTGTTCATTCGGTCGTCCGGTATGGTTTAGTTGCGACGGCACGAGGGTAACAATGGAAACTCAGCTAGCAGGTATGCCTCTGGTGGCTTCTAGGGCCACCGCTCAGTCTCCTTCGGTGTTTTCTCGTCATATCATGGACGTCCTGGAGCACGTCGAGTATCGCCTTTGCGACGGTGCCGAGGATTTGGAAGCCATCTATCGACTTCGCTACAAATCCTACCTTCATGCTGGCATGGTGAAGCCCGATGCCTCGCGTATGGTAAAGGACGACTTCGACGATCTGCGCAATTCCTACCGATTTGGCGTGTTCTTCGATGGTGTTCTGGTCAGCACCATCAGAATCCACTACGCCTGCGCGAAATACCCTGTTTCCCCCAGCACCGCCGTGTTCGGCGACACGCTGGCGCGGCGGCTGGCAGTTGGCGAGACGTTCGTCGATCCAAGCCGTTTCGCTGCCGATATCGAGTGGTCGACCAGCCTGCGCGTGCTGCCCTACGTGACGCTCAGGCTTGCGGTCGTAGCTTGCAGCCACTTCAAACCGACATATTGCCTGACGGCGGTCAAGGAAGAGCATGCCGGCTTCTATCATCGCATCTTCCGTTCCGAGCAGGCGGTGCCCCCGCGCATCTATCCCGGTCTCACCGTTCCCGTGCATCTGTTCCAGTCGAAGTGCTCCGAAAACATGCAGGCGACGCTGGATCGCTTCCCGTTCTTCAACTCCACGGCGTTCGAGCAGCGCATGCTCTTCCAACGCCCCAAGAGCGGCGAACTCGCACCGCTAACCATCCTGCCCACCGCCAAGTTTTTCCGCGAAGCCGCCTGACACCACTGAAGCCTGCGTAATTTGGCACGCGAACTCTGGAGCTTTCCCGCCGCTTCCGCGTTCTGGACGACGCCGACGCGGCCATAGAAAGGAACCGACATGCATATTCCCGAGCTAGCACTGACCCCGCTGATCTCGCTGATTGCCGGCGTGCTGATCCTGGTGATGCCGCGGCTGCTCAACTACATCGTCGCGCTCTATCTGATCGTCATTGGGCTGCTCGGGCTGTTTCCGCATCTAGCCGGTTGAAACGCAAAACCCTCAACGTTCGACGTTAGGCCGGCGACAAGCCCTATCGCCGGCTTTCAACATTCCTTTGAGGCTGTTGTCACTGGTCGTGCGGCAATAGCGCCATTGCTCTTGGCCCGGCTTTTCGCTATGTGCCTCAAAGATGTCTTCGAAGGGGTATTCCTATGGCTGATCACACGCCGACCGGTCCTGTCGAACTGGGCGCGAAGATGGACTATGCCGAACATGACCGCACCTATCATGGCTTTCTGGCGCTGGCCAAATACGGCTCGCTGTTCTGCGGCGCCCTGCTCCTGGCCATGGCTTTCGGCTTCTTCGCAGGCGGCTTCTTCTCCGCGACCATCCTGTTCGTGCTGATCCTCGCCCTCGGCGCCTTCATTCTCCGATAGTCTCTTCAGACCCTTGCCAGGGGCGTAGCCGGACATCCGGCCGCACTCTTTCGCAAAGCCGCACTCTTGCGCAAACAGGTTCCAGCCGAAAGGATCATGCGGTGGGACAGACGGTTTTCATCCCTCGCGAGCTCGATGCCAGCGAGCCTCGTGTCGCGGCCTCGCCCGATACCGTGAAGCGGCTGGCGGCGCTGGGCTTCGACGTCACCGTCGAGACGGGCGCCGGCACCAGGTCGCGCATTCCCGATGAGGAGTTCGCCAAGGCGGGCGCCGCGATCGGCAAGGCTTCGGATGCGAGCCGGGCGGATGTGGTGCTGAAGGTGCGCCGGCCGACCGACGCCGAGCTGAAGGGCTACAAATCGGGTGCGGCGGTCATCGCCATCATGGATCCCTACGGCAATGATGCCGCGGTCGCGGCGCTTGCCGAGGCTGGGGTCACCGCCTTCTCGATGGAATTCATGCCGCGCATCACCCGCGCCCAGTCGATGGACGTGCTGTCGTCGCAGGCCAATCTCGCCGGCTACCAGGCCGTGATCGACGGCGCATCGGAGTATGACCGCGCGCTGCCGATGATGATGACGGCGGCCGGCACCGTGCCGGCGGCGAAGATCTTCATCATGGGCGTCGGCGTTGCCGGCCTGCAGGCGATCGCCACTGCGCGCCGTCTCGGCGCCGTCGTCACCGCCACCGACGTTCGTCCCGCCGCCAAGGAACAGGTGGCGTCGCTCGGCGCAAAGTTCCTCGCCGTCGAGGACGAGGAGTTCAAGGCGGCCGAGACCGCCGGCGGCTACGCCAAGGAAATGTCGAAGGAGTACCAGGCCAAGCAGGCAGCGCTCACCGCTGAGCACATCGCCAAGCAGGACATCGTCATCACCACGGCGCTGATCCCCGGCCGTCCGGCGCCGAAGCTGGTGTCGGCGGCGATGGTCGCCTCGATGAAGCCGGGCTCGGTGATCGTCGACCTCGCCGTCGAGCGCGGCGGCAATGTCGAAGGCGCAGTTGCAGGCCAGGTGGTGACCACGGCCAATGGCGTGAAAATCGTCGGCCACCTCAACGTGCCCGGCCGCGTCGCCGCATCGGCCTCGCTGCTCTACGCCAGGAACCTGTTCGCCTTCCTCGAGACGCTGGTCGACAAGACCAGCAAGACGCTCGCCATCAACCGCGAAGACGATCTGGTCAAGGCGACGATGCTGACCGACGCTGGCCGCGTGGTGCATCCAGCCTTCGCCAAGGCGGCGGAACAGCCCCATGTCGAACCGGCGGCCATTCCGGCCGAGACCATGGTGGCTGATGCCACGCCGAAGAAGGCTGCACCGAAAAAGGCGTCCGACAAAGCCACTGCCGGCAAGTCCGCCGCCAAGCCGAAGGGGATCGCGTGATGGATCAGACCTTGCAGAAAGCCCTCGATCAGCTCGACCAGGCAAGTGCCGCCGTCCGGCTGGCTGTGCAGAACCTGGCCAACGCGCCCGGTGGCGCCGATGCGGCGGGCGATGCCGCGCACGCACTGTCCGGCGGCGCCATCGATCCCTTCGTCTTCCGCTTCGCCATCTTCGTACTTGCGATCTTCGTCGGATACTACGTCGTCTGGTCGGTGACGCCGGCGCTGCACACGCCGCTGATGGCGGTCACCAACGCCATCTCCTCGGTCATCGTCGTCGGCGCGCTGCTGGCCGTCGGCATCTCGGCCTCCGGCATTGCCACCGGCTTCGGCTTCGTCGCGCTGATGCTGGTCTCGGTCAACATCTTTGGCGGCTTCCTGGTCACCCAGCGCATGCTGGCCATGTACAAGAAGAAGGACCGGTAGAGAGCCATGAACGCCAACTTCGCGTCCTTCCTCTACCTGGTCTCCGGCGTCCTGTTCATCATGGCGCTGCGCGGCCTGTCGCATCCGACCACCAGCCGCCAAGGCAATCTCTACGGCATGATCGGCATGGGCATTGCCATTGCCACCACGCTGGCGCTGGCGACTCCGTCCGCCGGGCGCTTCGGCCTGATCGTGCTTGGTCTGGCCATCGGCGGCGGCGTCGGCGCCGTTACAGCGCGCCGCATCGCCATGACTTCGATGCCGCAGCTGGTCGCCGCCTTCCACTCGCTGGTCGGCCTTGCCGCCGTCATGGTAGCGGCAGCCGCCATCTACGCGCCGGAAAGTTTCGGCATCGGCACGAATGGCGACATCCACGCCCAGGCGTTGATCGAGATGAGCCTTGGCGTTGCCATCGGCGCCATCACCTTCACCGGCTCCGTCATCGCCTTCCTCAAGCTCGATGGCCGCATGTCGGGCAAGCCGATCATGATCGGCGGCCGTCACATCATCAACGCGGTCCTCGGCATCGCGCTGATCGTGCTGATCGTGCTTCTGGTCACCACCGAGGCCAAGCTGGTGTTCTGGCTGATCGTCGCGGCTTCGCTGGCGCTCGGCGTCCTCTTGATCATCCCGATCGGCGGCGCCGACATGCCGGTCGTCGTCTCGATGCTGAATTCCTATTCCGGCTGGGCCGCCGCGGCACTCGGCTTCACGCTTGGCAATCTGGCGTTGATCATCACCGGCGCGCTGGTCGGCTCGTCCGGCGCCATCCTGTCCTACATCATGTGCAAGGGCATGAACCGGTCGTTCATCTCGGTCATCCTCGGCGGCTTCGGCGGCGAGACCGCGGCGGTTGCCGATGACGGCATCGAACGCACGGTCAAGCAGGGCTCGGCCGACGACGCTGCCTATCTGATGATGAACGCACAGAAGGTCATCATCGTGCCGGGCTACGGCATGGCGGTCGCCCAGGCCCAGCACGCGCTGCGCGAAATGGCCGACAAGCTCAAGGCCAATGGCGTGGATGTCAAATACGCCATCCACCCCGTGGCCGGCCGCATGCCCGGCCACATGAACGTGCTGCTCGCCGAAGCCAATGTTCCCTATGACGAAGTGTTCGAACTGGAAGACATCAACTCCGAGTTCGCGCAGGCCGATGTCGCCTATGTCATCGGCGCCAATGACGTCACCAATCCGTCCGCCCGCGACGACAAGTCGTCGCCGATCTACGGTATGCCGATCCTCGACGTCGACAAGGCCCGCACCTGCCTGTTCGTCAAGCGCTCGCTCGGCTCGGGCTACGCCGGCATCGACAACACGCTGTTCTACAAGGACGGCACCATGATGCTGCTCGGCGACGCCAAGAAGATGACCGAGGAAATCGTCAAGGCCATGGATCACTAAGCCGCCGCAACCTTCCACTGGAAGGTTGTCGGTCCATCATCGGAAACAAAAAAGCCCGGTTCGACCGGGCTTTTTGATGTTGAAGACCGGTTCAGCGGCTGGTCAGGAAAACCGCTTCCTCGTCGTCGCGCTGCCTGCCGCCCAGGGCTGCCGCAGCGCTGGCGATGAAGGCGCCGATAACCAGCGACAGGGCGCCAAGCAGGGCGAAGGTGGCGCTGCCTTTCCGCGCGGCGTCGGCGGCCTGCTTTGCCTTGACCTTGGCGTCCTCGACCCTGGCCACCAGGGCGTCGACACGCGCCTTGGCGTCGGCCTCGGAAAGCCCGGTGCGGGCGGCGACCAGCTGCGACAGATAGGTCTTGTCGTCAGCCGAAACTTCGCCTGCCGCCGCACTGGCGATGAGGATGCGCGAAGCCTGCCCGGCCGCAGCCGCATCGCTGTCCGGATTGGCCGCCGCGAGCCTGGCGGCATCAGCCGGACGGAACAGCGTATCCACGAGATAGGACGTTGCATTGTCGGCCGGTGCGCTGCCGGCATTGGCGGACGCGCCGGCCGAAGCACCCATGGCGGCGCCTGAGGCAACAGTAGAAGCCGCCTGCACGCCTGAACCAAGCACTGCCGACAGCGCCGACCCGAGAATGCCGACGACCAGCAATGTCGCCAGCGCCCAGGCGAGGAGGCCGTGCGCGGTGTCACGGAAATAGACCTCGTCGGTGTGGATGCCGACCCATTTGGTGCGCAGGCGTCCGGCAAGATAGCCACCGACCCCGGAGGACAGCCATTGCACGATGATGAGCCAGATGGCGCCGGACACCGCGAAGGTGGTCAGCGAGGCACTGGCGCCGGACCACGGCGAGACCATGGTCAGCCCCAGCCCCGAACCGAGCAGCATGAGGATGAAGGTCAGCGTCGAGGCCGCGAAGGCGCCGGCGATGATCGGACCCCAGCTGACGGCCGGGGCGGAGGATTCCGTTGAGGCGGATACGTCGACAGCCGATACGGTGGACTGCATCGACGCCTCCTACCGTACGAACAGCATGATGAGAATGATGATCGGGATCGGAATACCGAGCAACCAGAGCAAAATACCGCGTCCCATAAAGAGCCTCCCTGCGAGAAATTGATCGATGTCGTCACAATGTTCCTGAGCGATTTCCGTTCCGAAGGGCAATGAAATGATTTGCTTGCCGGGAACGGAACTATTTTCCGCGCGGCCCGAGGCACAACTGCGAAACTGTGGATTGGTTCACGGAGTTCCACATGGGCTGCCGTGTATTGTTGGCTCGGTGAGCCGGGGGTAGCATGAGCGATCCCGCCGTCGGATGTCGTCAACGGAGACGCTGATGCCCAAGACTGTCGCATCGCTGGCTTACAAAAAGGCGCAGCCCGGCCAGGCGGTGGTGATCGTGCACGGCATGGGCGAGCAGCGGCCGATGGGTACGCTGAGGGGATTCGTCCAGGCGGTCTGGAGCAGCGATCCCACCCGTGCTCCACCCTACGCCCAGATTCCCGATCCGGCCGTTTCCGGCGCCACGATCAACCAGAGCTGGATCACGCCCGACAGCCGGACCAAGTCACACGAGCTGCGCCGCATCACCACGCCCTACGACGTCGATGGCCGCCGTACCGATTTCTACGAGCTTTATTGGGCCGACATCACGCAAGGCACGACGCGCGGCCGGCTGGCCGCCTGGGTGACGAACCTGTTGTGGCGCAAGCCCGCCGACATTCCGCTCGACGCCCGCAAGCTTTACGTCGCCACACTTCTGATCGTTATCGTCATTCTGGGCGCAGCACTCGTGCTGGCAACATCGGTCTGGCAACAGGCCGTTACCTTGACGACCGGCCTGATGATCACCACCCTCGCTTCTTTTGTCATCTGGGCGGTGGATCAGTTCGCCCTGCCCTATTTCGGTGACGTCGCCGCTTATGTGCGCGCCGAGGCGGCGACGATCGAGAAGCGTGCGCTGATCCGCGACAGAGGCCTGACGTTGCTCAAGACGCTGATGAAGGACGATGCTTACGACCGCATCGTGCTGGTCTCGCACAGCCTTGGGTCGATCATCGCCTATGATTTGCTGCAGATCCTGTGGGCCGAGTTCCGGCCGCGAAGGCTGGAAGCGGTCCGCGACAAGGCCAAACTGGCGGCGGTCGAGGCCGTCGACAAGGCAACGCTCGGCTCTGATGGGTCAGCGTGGCCAAAGAACCTTGAAGACCTCGCCGGATTCCGGCGCGGTCAATGGGCGCTCTACCAGCAGCTTCGGACCAAGGACGCCGACCACCCGCTGCCCTGGAAGATCAGCGATTTCGTCACGCTTGGCAGTCCGCTCTCCCACAGCGAATTCCTGGTGACCTACAATCTCGCGGAATTCAGGCGTGGCCTTGCCGAGCGCCTGTTCTCGGCTTGCCCGCCGATTGCCGATGACGGGCGCCCCGGCGGCACCGTGCTTTACCGGGAAGGACACAGCCAAGGCAAGGCGCAGCGCGCGGTGCATCATGGCGCGGTGTTTGCGGCAACGCGCTGGACGAACGTCTACGACCGCGGCAATGGCTGGGCGACAGGCGATCCGATTTCCGGTCCGATGACGGAAAACTTCGGCCCCGGTGT
Organism: Mesorhizobium sp. C089B; assembly: GCF_030323125.1. Classification (NCBI taxonomy): domain Bacteria; kingdom Pseudomonadati; phylum Pseudomonadota; class Alphaproteobacteria; order Hyphomicrobiales; family Phyllobacteriaceae; genus Mesorhizobium; species Mesorhizobium sp. C089B. The sequence continues at coordinate 4,950,589 of NZ_CP100469.1, read as the reverse complement.
GGAGAACATCCAGATCGAGCTTCGCAGCTCACTTGGCCGTATCTTCACCCACACGCTTTATTGGTCATCGACGGCAAACGGCGTCGAAATCGCCCTGCCGGCGGGCACCGCGCCGCGCTCGCATCTGCAAGTGCTGCGCGACGCGGTGGACCTTGGTCGGAAGCTGGAGCCAAAGGCCTGACCCGGAGTGGAGCTCCGGCGGCAAGGCCCCCAGCCCTCAAATGTCCAGATTGGCAACTGACAGCGCGTTGTCCTGGATGAATTCGCGCCGCGGTTCGACCTCGTCGCCCATCAGCCGCGAAAACAGCGAATCCGCATCGGTGGCGTCATTGACCTTGACCTGCAGCAGCGAACGCACATTCGGGTCGAGCGTGGTTTCCCAGAGCTGCTCGGCATTCATCTCGCCGAGGCCCTTGTAGCGCTGCATGGTCAGGCCCTTGCGGCCGGTCGCAAACACCGCGTTGAGCAGCGCCAGCGGCCCCGAAATGGTTTCGGAGACATCCTTGCGGCGCAGCACCGGCGGCTCGCCATAGACTTCCATGAGGCGCGGGGCATAGCGGTCGAGCTGGCGTGCGTCGGCCGAATTTATCAGCCCGGCATCGAGCTGCGCGAATTCCTTGACGCTGCGCACCGTGCGTTCGAACACATAGCCGCCGACGCCTTCATTGGAGGTCGACAGCCGGCCGGTCCAGCCGCGCTCGGTGTCCTCGGCAATGATGTCAAGGCGCTGGGCGACGCGTTCGGCCATGGCATTGGCGCGGCCGAGGTCGTTTAGCACATCGGCGTTGAGCGCGCCGGCGATCGCCGCCTGTTCGACCACGCCCCTGTTGTAGCGCGTGTGCAGCCCGTTGATGAGCTGGCGCACGGCCAGTGCATCATCGATCGAGCCGCGCAGATCCTGTCCGGCCCGCGCCTCGCCGGAGGCAAGCGTCAGCGACGCCTCCTCCAGCCCGGAGCCGATCAGGAACTCCTCGAAGGCGCTCTCGTCCTTGATGTATTGCGAGCTTTTTCCGCGCGTCACTTTGTAGAGCGGCGGCTGGGCGATGTAGAGATGGCCGCGCTCGATCAGCTCCGGCATCTGGCGGAAGAAGAAGGTGAGCAGCAAGGTCCTGATATGGGCGCCGTCGACGTCGGCGTCGGTCATCAGGATGATCTTGTGGTAGCGCAATTTGTCGGCGTTAAACTCGTCCTTGCCGATCGAGGTGCCGAGCGCGGTGATCAGCGTGCCGATCATCTCGGAGCCGAGCATGCGGTCGAAGCGCGCCCGCTCGACATTGAGTATCTTGCCGCGCAACGGCAGGATTGCCTGGTTCTGGCGCGAACGGCCGCCCTTGGCAGAGCCGCCGGCCGAGTCACCCTCGACGATGAAGATTTCGGATTTCGCCGGGTCGCGTTCCTGGCAGTCGGCAAGCTTGCCAGGCAGAGAGGTGACGCCGAGCGAGCTTTTGCGGGTGATGTCTCGGGCCTTGCGCGCGGCTTCGCGCGCCGCGGCCGCCTGGATCACCTTGTCGATGACCACCTTGCCCTCGGTCGGGTGTTCTTCCAGCCAGGTGCCAAGCGCCTCGTTGACCAGGCCTTCGACCACCGGGCGGACTTCCGACGAGACCAGCTTGTCCTTGGTCTGGGAGGAGAATTTCGGGTCGGGAACCTTGACCGACAGCACCGCCGTCAGGCCTTCGCGGCAGTCGTCGCCGATCAGCGCCACCTTTTCCTTCTTGGTCAGGCCCGACGATTCGCCATAGCCGGTGATCTGGCGCGTCAGCGCGCCACGGAAGCCGGCCAGATGGGTGCCGCCATCGCGCTGCGGGATGTTGTTGGTGAAGGCCAGCACGTTCTCGTGGTAGCTGTCGTTCCACCACATCGCCACTTCGACGGTGATGCCGTCGCGCTCGGCCTTGATGGCGATCGGCTTGTCGATCAGCGGTTTCTTGACCCGGTCGAGATATTTGACGAACTCTTCCAGGCCGCCATCATAGTGCAACTCGTGGCGCACGAGATCGGCATGGCGGGCATCGGTCAAAATGATGCGCACGCCGGAATTCAGGAAGGCGAGCTCGCGCAGCCGGTGCTCCAGCGTGCCGAAGTCGAACTCGACCATGGTGAAGGTTTCGGACGACGGAAAGAAGGTGATCTCGGAACCGCTGCGGCCCTCATAGGTGCCGGGCTGCTTGTTCTGCTCATAGCTGCCGGTCGCCTTGAGCGGCGCATCGGCATTGCCATGCGTGAAGCTCATCTCGAAAATCTGGCCGTTGCGGCGGATTTTCAGCTTCAGCCAGGCCGACAACGCGTTGACCACGGAGACGCCGACGCCGTGCAGGCCGCCAGACACCTTGTAGGAATTCTGGTCGAATTTGCCGCCGGCATGCAGCTGCGTCATGATCACTTCGGCCGCCGAAATGCCTTCGCCAGTGTGAATATCGGTCGGAATCCCGCGGCCATTGTCGATAACGGTGACCGAACCGTCGGGATTGAGCGTCACCGTGACCAGATCGGCATGGCCGGCCAGCGCCTCGTCGATGGCGTTGTCGACCACCTCATAGACCATGTGATGCAGGCCCGAGCCGTCGTCGGTGTCGCCGATATACATGCCCGGCCGCTTGCGGACAGCGTCCAACCCCTTCAAAACCTTGATGGAATCGGCGCCGTATTCGGCCTCAGCGCCGTTGGCGTTGTCGCTTTGATCGCTCATGAAAACCTGTCTGATTGATGCCGCATGCTCAGCGCGAAAAAATGGCTTCGAATCACGCCGCTTTGATGTCCTAGATATAGGCGCAAAAGGCGGTTTTTCCAAGGTTTGCGGGCATTTCAGGGCTGAATCCCGAGCTGGCAGCCGGCTATTTTTTCGCGGCTTTCAATTTGGCCAGAAGACGGCGCAGATATTTGATCGTGGGTTTGTCCCTCGGCGCCAGTTTGCCTGTGCGGTCAAGCTCCAGCGTCAGGTCTAGCGCCTGCGACAACACAGCCTTCGGATTCTTCGCCACATAGGCATAGTTGATATAGGCCTGTACCAGATCGAATTGCCAGATCGCATTGTCCGGATCGGACAGGGCCAACCGCTGGCGGATGGCCAGGCTGGCTTCGAAGGCCTTCTTCGAGCCCTCATAGTGGCGCTGCTTGGTCTCCAGCAGGCCTATTTCCTCGAACGTGATCGACAGGTCGCGCTGCCAGTCGGAATTGCCCGGGTCGAGATTTGCCAACCGGTCGGCAATGACGAGACTGTCCTGGTAGTTCTGCAAAGCACCGGCGATATCGCCCTGGGCATCAAACACGCCGGCAATTTTTTCCAGACAGACCGACAGGTCGCGCTGCCAATCGGTGTTGCCTGGGTCGCTGGCGGCAAGGTCTCGCGCCGTGGCCAGCGCCTGCTGGTAGGCCTCCAACGCGAATGGCCAGTCCTTCTGGTCGCCGTAAGCATTGCCGATCTTGGCGTAACCGACCGACAGGTCGCGCTTCAAATCGGTGTCGTTTGAGTCGCGGCGCACCAGCGCTTCGGCGATTATTTGGCTCTTGTTGTAGGCGTCGAGCGCGCCCGCAGCGTCGCCACGCTCGCGCAGGACGTCGCCGATCCTGGTGTAGCTGACGGAGACGGCGCGCTGATGCCTGGGGTCGTCGGGGTTGTTCTGCGCCAGCGCCAGCCGAATTCTCAGGCTCTCTTCGAATGCAGTCTGGGCGCCATCCAGCTGGCCGGCGGTACGGGCAAGACCGCCGATTTCGTCGTAGGTAATGGTCAGGTCGCGCAGCAGATAGACGCTGTTCGGCTCGGCATCGGCCAATTGCTGCTTGATGGACAGGCTTTGCTGGTAGGCCTGGGCTGCCGCACCCAGGTCGCCTTGCGTGGCCAGCACATTGCCGATCTTGTCATTGGCCATGGCGAGATCGCCGAGCCAGTCCTTCTTGTCCGGCACGTCTGTGGTCAGGCCCTGCAACATGTCCCTGGCCGCCTCATAGTTTTGCAGGGAGGCCGGCAGATCGCCTTGCGCCATCTTGATGTTGGCGAACTTGATATGGCCGATGGCGAGGTCGCGCTTGACGCTCGGATCGGTTTCCTGGCGCGCTCGCTGCTCAAGATTGGCGACCAGCGCCGCAAAGGCGCGGCCGGCGGCGTCGGTGTTGCCGACCGTTGTGTAGAGGATGCCGAGCTCTTCCAGCGTGCGGCTTTGGCGGTCGGCCTGTTCCAGGCTGAGCGAGGTCTGCCCGGCTTCGCCATAGAGCGCCAGCACCGTTTCATAGTCCTTGATGGCGGTTGCATAGTCCAGGGTGGCACGCGCCGCGCCGCCCGAGAGAAATCGCGTCGCGGCTTCGGACAGGGTGCGGCTGACGAAATTGGCCTTCAACGCCTGGCGCGAGACATTGTCGACGTCGGCGGCCTTGGCGAGGATCACGCGTGCACCATCGAAAGCGCCGAGCGCCAACTGTTCCTCGGCCTGGCGGCGCAGTTCGGTCACCTGCGGGTCGTCGGCGGCCAGCGTCTTCATCTCGCCGCGCACCTTGACGAAGGCGTCGGCCGCCTCGCGCAGCTTGGCGTCCAGGCTTTCGCCGGAGAGATGGCTGGTGTCGGAACTGATCAGCGCGCCATAGAGCGGCGCCAGCGGCATGTCGGCATCGCTGGCGACCCGTTCGACCGCGCCGCGCATTTCCGGCGTCACATCGGCCATGGCAAGCAACAGCCGCTCGCGCTCCGGCAGTTGTTCCTTGGCCGCCGAGGCGAAGAACAGCTTCGGCAGCCCGCTCTCGACGTAGGGCAGCTGTTTTCCGCGCGAAAGGTCGTAGACCTCCTGCTGCACCAGCGTCAGCACCGAGCGGATTTCGAGCCCGTCGGTGCCGAGGTATTTGATCAGCGCCGCTGTAAAGGGCGAATTCGCACCGGTACCGTCGGCAGCCGTCTCGCCGGGCGCCGCCGAAAAGGCGAACAGGATGTTTTCCGCCTTGCCGACGCGTCCGAGGCCCGGCTTGATCTTGTCCACCAGGTCCTTGATCAGCGATGTGGCGCCACGCCCGTCGCCGTTGCCGCCTGTGAACGGATCGCTGCGGCAGGCGTCGAGCACGATCAGCCCGACCTTCGCCGTGGCGGCAACCGCATCGCGCACTTCCTCCAACGGCAGGCTGGTCTTCTCCAGCTGGTCGAGCGAGGAGGCATCGGCATCGACCGGCAGAAGACGGTTGTCGCCGGAGATTTCGACGCCATGGCCGGAGAAATACACCAGCGCCACGTCGGCGCCCATGGCGTCCTCGCGAAAATCGTCGAGAGCCCGGCGCATGCGCCTGAGATCACGATTGGTCTCGACCACGACCTCGAAGCCGAGCTTCTTCAGCGCCACTTCCATCACCTCGCCGTCATTGACAGGATTGGCCAGCGGCCGCACCAGCCGGTAGTCGTCCTCGGCAATGACCAACGCCACGCGCCGCTCCGCCACCGCTGTGGCGGTGGTCGCAAGCATCAACAGCAAGGCAAACAACAGGCGCAAATCGAACCGCCCCCGGCTCAGTCACCTGCCGACCATTCCACCTCTTTATGGCATGAGCAAGCCGGGGCCGGCTGCGTTACGTAGCCCGCATCGGCTTCAGCGCCCCGCTCCAGCGCGAGAGCTCGTCCAGCATGGTCTTGGTCCCACCCTCTACCTGCTCACTAGCCTGGAAGGAGCCGTCGCTCTCCAGCAGTTTCTGATACATCGGCAGCGCGACGCCTTCCGAGATGGGCATGACGCCCACCGCGGTCAGCAGCGGCTTCAGCGCCTGCGCGGCGCGCAGGCCTCCGGAAATGCCGCCATAGCTGAAGATGGCGGCTGGCTTGTATTTCCATTCGCGCGCAAGGTAGTCGATGGCGTTGACGATCGCAGGCGCCACGAAATAATTGTACTCCGGCGCCACGAACACGAAGGCGTCGGCGGCATCAATGACCTTCGACCAGGCTTTGGTGTGGTCGTTCTGGTAATTGCCGAGCCTGGGGTGATGCGGCTCGTCCAGAACCGGCAGATGGAACGTGGCAATGTCGGTCAGCACCGGTTCGAATTTGCCGTGCTCGCGGGCAAAATCCTCCAGCCAGTGGGCGAAGACCGGCCCGGCGCGGCCCGGCCGCGTGCTGCCGATTATGATGTTCAGCTTGTGCTTCAAGCGGACTCTCCTGGGCGATTGGCAGTAGCTGTTGGTAACTGTCACCTATGGCAGAGTGTCCAACCGGACAAGCCGCAACCGTTTCACCGGCGGTCACGATCCGATGAACACACCGTCTGTCGGGCACACCGGGCGCTGCAGCGTTTCAGTTTGCCGTTCGGTCACATGGACGCCCGGATTGCCAGCCACTACATCTGAGCTATCAGCGGAGCACCTCATGGACACGCAGCCCGTCCCCTTCGTGCCGCCGGCGCCCAAGCCGCGCACGACGCCGCCTTCGACGCTGGAGATGATGCGGATCGTCTACCGCAATCCCCTCGAACTCTGGGGCGAGCACACCTACAACGAACCCTGGATTTCGGCGAATGGCGTCGGCGGGCATCTGATCGTCGCCAACGATCCCGGCCTCATCCGCCACGTGCTGATCGACAACGCCAAGAACTACAAGATGGCGACGGTGCGCCAGATGATCCTGCGGCCGATCCTGCGCGACGGGCTGCTGACCGCCGAAGGCGAGGTGTGGAAGCGGTCGCGCAAGGCGATGGCGCCGGTGTTCACGCCGCGGCATATCTTCGGCTTCGCCGAGCCGATGCTGCGCCGCACGATGCAGTTCGTCGCCCGCTACGAGGAGGGCGGGATGACCGATGTCGCCCACGACATGACGCTGCTCACCTACGATATCCTGGCCGAAACGCTGTTTTCGGGCGAGATTGCGGGCGAGCCCGGCAGTTTCGCGCAGGAAATCGACCGCCTGTTCGAAACCATGGGCCGTGTCGATCCGCTCGACCTGTTGCGCGCGCCCGAATGGCTGCCGCGGCTGACCCGCATCCGCGGCCGCAAGACCATGGCGTATTTCCGCAAGATCGTCACCGATACAGTCAAGATGCGCGAGGAGCGGCTGAAGCGCGACTCCGACACCGCGCCGCAGGATTTCCTGACGCTTCTGCTGCGCGCCGAAGGCCCCGAGGGGCTGACGCGGGCGGAAGTCGAGGACAACATCATCACCTTCATCGGCGCCGGCCACGAGACCACCGCGCGGGCACTGGGCTGGACGATCTACTGCCTCGCCGAAGCGCCGTGGGAGCGTGAAAAGGTCGAGCGCGAGATCGAGGCCGTGCTGGCGCGCGAACCCGACCCGACGAAATGGCTCGACGCAATGCCGTTCACCCGCGCCGCCTTCGAGGAGGCGCTGCGGCTTTATCCGCCGGCGCCGTCGATCAACCGCGAGCCGATCGAGACGGAGACCTGGAACGATCTGGTGCTCCCCAAGCGCGCGGCCGTACTGGTGATGCCTTGGGTCGTCCACCGCCACAGAAAACTGTGGGACATGCCCGACGCCTTCATGCCCGAACGCTTCCATCCGGGAAACCGCGAGAAGATCGACCGCTTCCAGTATCTGCCGTTCGGCGCCGGTCCGCGCATCTGCATCGGCGCCAGCTTCGCCATGCAGGAGGCGATCATTGCGCTGGCCATCATGCTGTCGCGCTTCCGCTTCGACGTGACGGCCGAGACCAAGCCGTGGCCGGTGCAGAAACTGACGACACAGCCGCAAGGCGGCCTGCCGATGCAGGTGACGCGGCGCGTTTAACGGCGCAACGCCTTGTTACGCGATACCGGCGGGCTTGCGCTGGAACTGGCCTGCGGCGCGGAAGCGCCAGAGATAGCTGGGCAGGATGGTGCCGATAGACTGCGGCTGGATGTCGAGGCCGGCAAGGTTCCGGTTGGCCTTGTTGGCCTCCTCCGACACGATGTTGGGCTGGCGCAGCAGCAGCACCTGGTCCTTGGTCAGCAACGGGTTGGGCAGCAGGCCGAGGATCGAGGCCTGCAGATTGGCCATCCACCACGGCACCGGTACCAGGAGCCGCTTGCGCTCGATGACAGTGAGCAGTTCTTCCATGCACTGCTTGAAGGTGAGCACTTGCGGCCCGCCGAGTTCATAGATCTGGCCGCCCTTGACCTTGCCCTCGACCGAACGCGCCACGGCTTCGGCGACATCGCCGACATAGACCGGCTGGAACTTGGTCTGGCCGCCGCCGATCAGCGGCAGCACCGGCGAATAGCGCGCCATGTCGGCGAAGCGATTGAAGAAACTGTCCTCCGGTCCGAAATTGATCGACGGACGGAAGATGACGGCGTCCGGGATCGTCTCCAGGACGGCCTTTTCGCCGAGCGCCTTGGTGCGGGCATAGTCGGATTCGGCGTTGAGGTCGGCGCCCAGCGCCGAGATGTGGGTGAGCCCTGCGCCGACCGAGCGTGCGGCTTCGGCGACGGCGCGGGCGCCGAATTCGTGCACGGTGTTGAATTTCTGCCGGCCGCTTTCATGCGGGATGGCGACCAGATTGATGACATGGTCGGCGCCCTGCACGGCGCGGTCGACCGACCAGCGCACGCGCACATTGGCCTGCACCGGCTGGATCTGGCCGACATTGCCGAGCGGCTGCAGATGTCCCGCCAGATCGGGCCGGCGCACCGCCACCCTGATGCGGTAGCCGCGCTTGGCCAGCGCCCGCACGATGTGGCGGCCGACGAAGCCGGAGCCGCCGAAGACGACCACGAGCTTGGGGATCTGCAGGATTTCGGTCATGGCTGGCTCCGGCGCTCGAAAGCTTGGCTGAAGCCGTTTCATAGTCCGTTTTGGGCCAAAGGCAAAGGGTGACGCGTCGTCGCTGCCACCCTCTTATAGACCCTTCAGAACGCCTTGCCGATGCGCGCGTCGACCGACTGGCGGTTGCCGCCGCGGATAACGAAGAACAGCAGGATCGCCGCCCATAGAAGCGACTTTTCAGCGCCGGAAAAGCCCTGGCCGACAGTGATCCAGTGGAACCAGACGGTGACCAGCAGCACGATCATGCCGGCAAAGGCGGCGGGCCGAGTCAACAGGCCGATGGCGATCAGAATGCCGCCGAAGAATTCGGTGCAGGACAAAAGCAACGACCAGAACGCGCCGGGATAGAAGCCGAGGCCTTCGACCATCTCGGCGGCGCCGAAAGGGTTGGTGATCTTCTGCGAGCCGTGAATGGTGAGAAACCCGCCGGCGACGACGCGCAGAAGGGTCTCGGCGCCATCATGCAGCGACGAATACAGGCGGCCAAACACCGGAACGATAAGTTTGCCGCGGGAGGCGTCGGTGGTTGCGGACATCGTAGCTCCTGTTGTTGTGACGATCCCTTGCAAACGCCCGATGGTTCCCGGCAAGTCAAGTTAACAAAAGTTAACTTCCGCCATCATGTTTTAGCACACAGAGCACGAACGCAGAAAACCCCGCCGAAGCGGGGTTTTCCGGGTGACGCAACGGTCGAGACAGAGCGCAACGGGCGGGTAACCTGAGACGGCATACGCCCGCCCGGGCCCTAAACGCATCCGACAGAAGACACCGACCGGGCAAACCCGACCCGGCAGCTATTGGTCGTTGCGATCGGTAGAAAGGTTCAGCCAGGTCGCGTAAAAAATTCGTTGTCGCAGGACTGCTTCAGCCCGAATAGCGCTCGGCGAATTCGGAAATGCGCTGCACCACGGCTTTGGGGGCGTTGATGCCGCGCGCCTGCGCCTTCTCCGCCGCTTCGGCCCGCGCCCGGCCCGGCACGTGCACGCCAAAGCGCCGGCGCAGCCGGTCGAGCTGGTCCTTCATGCGTTGCTCGAAATCCGGGTCGAGCAGCTTGGGCTCGACGGCGAGCACGAACAGGCCGGTTCCCGGGCTGTCCGGTCCGCCGGAGAACCAGGGCGCGTCGAGCGACCAGTTGGCGCCCGACAGGCCAGCCGCCAGCACTTCGACCATCAGCGCGATGTTGGCGCCGCGCTGGCCGCCGAAGGCCAGCATGGCGCCCTTCATGGCCGCGGCCGGATCGGTGGTCGGATTGCCGCTGGCGTCCAGCGCCCAGCCTTCGGGGATCTTCTTGCCGTCCTCGGCCGCCTTGCGGATGTTGACGAAGGCGGTGGCGCTCGACGATTGGTCGATGACCAGCGGCGCGCCATCGGCGGCGGGTGCCGCAAACGACATCGGGTTGGTGCAATAGACCGGCTTGACCGAGCCCGAGCCTGCCAGCACCGCGGGCCCGTTGGTGGCGGCGAAGGAGACCAATCCCAATTGCGCCAGACGCCCGGTGAAATAGCCTAGTGCGCCGCAGGTATAAGCGTTCTTCTGCGAGAAGATGGCGACGCCGAACAGCTTTGCCGCCTTGGCAAGGTCATCGATGGTGCGGTCGAAGCCGGTATGGGCGAGGCCGCCACGCGCATCGGAGAGATAGACGGCGAGCGCCGGCCTGGTGATCACCGGATCGGCATTGCCGTCGATGCGGCCGGCTTCCAGCGCTTCGAGGTAATCGATGAAATGGGTCAGCCCGACGGTCGAAAGCCCTTCCGCCTCGGCGGCAATGATCGAGGCGGTGAGCGACCGCGCCGCCTCCTCATTGGCGCCGGCGCCGAGCGCCGCCATCCGGCACAGCCCTGTTGCCTGGTCTAGAGAGAGTTGCATGGTGCGGACCCGATTGGTGGTGAGAGTGAGTAGGGAGTAGTCAGTAGGGAGTAGCGAAAGCAAGCGGTTTCCCGGTCATATGCTGACTACTCACTACTGCCTGCTCACTATTCCCTAGCCCACCTTGTTCGGTATGCGCGCCTCGATCTTGCTGAATGCAAACACCAGTATGCCGGTGATGATCATGTAGATCAGCGCCAAAAGCAGCAAGGGTTCGTAGGTGAGGTAGGTGTCCTGCCGGACCTTGGACGAGACTGCGAAGATGTCGATGACGCTGATCGTCGCCACCAGCGGCGTCGACTTCAGCTGCAGCACGGTTTCGCCGGTCAGCGTCGGCAGCGCCCGGTAGATGGCCTGCGGCAGCCAGATGCGGCGGAAAATCTTCCAGCGGCTCATGCCGAAAGCGCGGGCCGCCTCTAACTGCCCCTTCGGCACGCCGGCAAAGGCGCCGCGCATTACTTCGCCCTCATAGCCGGCGAAGGACAAGGTCAGTGCCAGCACGCCATAAGGCCAGGCTTGCCTCAGATACGGCCACATCCAGGATTCGCGGATCCAGGGAAATTGCGGAAACAGCGAGCCCAGCCCGTAATAGAGCAGCCATAGCTGGATCAGCAGCGGCGTGCCCCTGATGACGGTGCAGAATGTCCTGGCGGGGGCGGAAAGCCAGAACGGGCCGGCGGCCTGCGCCAGCCCGAGCGGCACGGCGAGCAGGAAGCCGAGAAAGCAGGTGACGGCCAGGATCCACAGCGACCGCCAGATGCCGAGAAGCCCCATTTCGTAATATTGCGGCAGCCAATCCCAGCGCATGAAGAAGGCTGCGCCGAAAACCAGCGCGATCGCGACCAGGATCAGCACGATGCGATGCGGCTGCAGCCACAGCGACGTGCGCGCGGCAGCGTTGATGATGGTCGCTTCTCCGGCCATCAGCGCGCATCCTTGAGCGACGGCATACCGCGCCGCGACCAGGCCTCGACGCGGCCGATGAGCAGGTTGGAGACCAGCGACAAGATGAGATAGAGCACGCCCGCGGCGAAAAAGAAGGTGAAATAGGCTTTGGTGACCCCCGCAGCCTGCCGCGTCGCCAGCGCCAGCTCGTAAAAGCCGACGACCGCCAGAAGGGCCGTATCCTTGGTGGCGATCAGCCACAGATTGGCGAGCCCGGGTATGGCGAAGGGCAGCATCGCCGGCAAGGTGATGCGCCGCAGCATGAGCCCGGGTGACATGCCATAGGCGCGGGCGGCTTCGATCTGGCCCTGCGGTATGGCCAGGATGGCGCCGCGGATCACTTCGGTCGAATAGGCACCCTGGACAAAGCCGAGCACGGCGATGCCCGCGGCAAGGCCGCTGATGTCGACGCGCTGGTAGCCCATTGCCGTCAGCGCCTGGTTGATCAGGTCCGTCCCGGCATAATAGAGCAGCAGGATCAGCACCAGTTCGGGCACGGCGCGCACGATTGTGGTGTAAACCGCCAGCAGGTCGCGCACGACCGGACCGCCGTAAAGCTTGCCAAAGGCGCCACCGGTGCCGATCAGGAGACCGAGGACCGTGGCGCCGAGCGCGATCTCGATCGAATGGAGCAGTCCAAGCAAGAGCGTGCCGCCCCAGCCCGGCGGATTGGGCGAAAGGAGCTCTATGATGCCGGCCGCCGAGGCCGAAAGAAGTGCGTCGATCAGCGTCGCCCCCGGATGCTGGCTCTAACCGCCGACGGCAGCGCCGGCGGCAAGCATGTCTGGGAAAGATCGGGCAGGGAGGCATGGCGCTAACGCCATGCCCCCTAGCTCATGCGAGGATCGTCAGTTCGACTGCGCGCCGCCACCACCGTAAATGTCGAAATCGAAGTATTTCTTCGATATCTCGTCATATTTGCCGTTCGAGCGGATCGCCTTGATGCCGGCGTTGATCTTGGCCTTAAGGTCGGTGTCTTCCTTGCGCACGCCGGCGCCCACGCCCGGTCCGAGCACTTCATCGTCCGGAGCCACCATGCCCTTCAGATCGCAGCAGGCCTTGCCCTGGTCCGACTTCAGAAATGCGTCGAGCGCGATCGAATCCGCCTGGACGGCGTCGAGGCGGCCTGCGGCCAGATCGTTGTTGGCTTCGTCCTGCGTCTGGTATTCCTTGATCTCGGCGGCCGTGGGCCCGAAATGCTTCTTGGCATAGGCCGAATGGGTGGTCGACACCTGCACGCCGAGCACTTTGCCCTTGAGATCGTCGGGCGTGGCGCCGAATTTCTGGTCCTTCGGCCCGATGATGGCGGTCGGCGTGTTGTAGTACTTATCCGAGAAGTCGATGGTCTTCTCGCGTTCGGCAGTGATCGACATCGAACTGGCGATGACGTCGATCTTCTTGGTCGTCAGCGCCGGGATGATGCCGTCCCAGGCGACAGGCGTGATGACGCAGTCGAGCTTCTCCTCGGCGCAGACGGCGTCGATGAACTCGATTTCCCAGCCAACCCATTTGCCGGAAGCGTCCGGCGAGGTGAAGGGCGGATAGGGCTCGGCGGCGACGCCGATCTTGACCGGATCGGCCTTGGCCACGCCCATGGCGGCGACGCCGAGCAGCAGCGCTGCGGCGAATGTTTTCAGAACAGTCTTCATGTCACGACTCCCAGTTTGTTGTTGGTTCCCGGTTTTCTTCCGTCCCGGCTTGTCCTAGCCGATGTTGCGGATGAACTGCTTCAGCCTTTCGGATTTCGGTGCGCCGAATATCTGCTCCGGCGGCCCCTCTTCCTCGACCAGCCCGTTGCAGAGGTAGACGACATGGGTCGCGACCTCGCGGGCGAATTTCATTTCATGCGTGACCAGCACCATGGTGCGGCCCTCGCGCGCCAGGTCGCCGATCACCTTCAGCACCTCGCCGACCAGCTCCGGGTCGAGCGCCGAGGTCGGCTCGTCGAACAGCATGACGCGCGGGTTGATGGCCAGGGCGCGGGCGATCGCCGCGCGCTGCTGCTGGCCGCCCGAGAGATAGGCCGGATAGACGTCGCGCTTTTCGGCCAGGCCGACGCGCGCCAAAAGCTTTTCGGCTTCCCTGATCGCCACGTCGCGCCTGACGCCCAGAACATGCACCGGAACCTCGATGACGTTCTCGATCAGCGTCATGTGGCTCCACAGGTTGAAGTTCTGGAACACCATGCCGAGCTTGGCGCGGATGCGTTCGATCTGCCGGCGGTCGGCGGGCACGGTGTGGCCGTGGCTGTCGGCCTTGAGTTTGATCTCCTCGCCATTGACGCGGATGATGCCGCTGGTCGGGTTTTCCAGGCAGTTGATGCAGCGCAGCAGCGTCGACTTGCCGGAACCCGAGCCGCCGATAATGGCGATCACCTCGCCGTCGCGCGCCGACAGCGAAACGCCTTTCAGCACATGCAGATGGCCGAATTTCTTGTGCAGGTTCTCGACATGGATGGCTTCGGCGGCGCCGTCCTGCGCCTTGCCGGATTGGACTGCGGCGGTTCCCGCCGCGCTCACCGGGGAACCTCTGCCACAGGGTCCACGGCAGATCGTCGAACGTCTATCCGGCTAATCAACATACGCTGTAATGCCCACTCCAGACTTCAGCATGGACCCAACAGCGCGAGCCCGTCAATCCCGCTCATTACGGCACTTGCGGCCTTATTGTGCAAGTGTATAAATAGCCTCCGATGAAATTTCTTCCATTTTTTTCACCCTGAACACGGCATTGAAAAGGGCACTGATGAGCGCTTTCGGATCACAGTCCATGGCGGCGCCGTTGCGGCGCGTGCTGATGCGGTCGGCGGCCAATGCCATGCGCGGTGCCGACCGGGCTACCTGGCACTATGGCCCGGGTTTCGACCCGGCGAAAGCGGCGGCGCAGCACGCGGCTCTCGCTGAGCTGGTGACGGCGTCCGGCGCCGAAATCGAATGGATCGATGACAATGCCGACGGGCTGTCGGATTCCGTATTCACCCACGATCCGTCACTGATGACCGATCGCGGCGCGCTGATCCTGTCCATGGGCAAGCCACTGCGCGCCAGGGAGCCATCGCTGCATGAGGAAACCTACACACGCTTGGGTATTCCTATCCTCGGCCGCGTCGAGGCTCCCGGCCAGGTCGAAGGCGGCGATTGCGTATGGCTGGATAAAAACACGCTGGTAATCGGGCGCGGGGTGCGCTCCAACCAGGAAGGCATACAGCAGGTTTCCAACCTGCTGACGCCGCTCGGCATTTCCGTCTACGGCTTCGATCTGCCGCTGTGGCAGGGCGAGGAGGCGTGCCTGCATCTGATGTCGGTGATCAGCCCGCTGGCCGACGACCTGGCCCTGGTCTATTCACCGCTTTTGCCGGCGCCGTTCTATCAGTTGCTGAAGGCGCGCGGCATCCGGCTGGTGGAAGGCGACGCCGAAGAGTTTGCCGCGTCCAACGGCCTCAGCCTGAACGTGCTGCCGACCAGCCCGCATAAGGTCATTGCCGTCGCCGGCTTTCCCAAGACCAAGGCCGCGATGGAAGCCGCCGGCTGCACGGTTCAAATCTTCGAGGCGGATGCCCTCTGCATCGCCTGCGAAGGTGGGCCGACATGCCTGACGCGGCCCATCCTGCGGCAATGAATGAGCGCCGCAAGTTCCGCCGCGAGGGCGAGGAGCGGCGGCGGCAGGATTTGATCGACGCGACCCTGGACAGCGTGGCCGAACATGGGCTGGAGGGCGCCAGCCTGCGCACCATCGCACTGCGCGCCGGTGTCACCGCCGGGCTGATCCGGCACTATTTCCCCGGCAAGGAAGACTTGCTGCAGGAAGCGTACGCGGCGCTGATGGGCCGCATGACCGAGCAGGCGAAGGCGGCATTGCTCATGGAAGACGCCTCGCCGCGCCAGCGCCTTGCGGCCTTCGTTGCCGCCAACCTCAACGCGCCGATCATCGATGCACGCGTGTTTTCGCTCTGGGCAACCTTCATCGGCCGCGCCGGCGCGGATCCGAGCCTGGCTCGCGCCCACCGCGAAGGCTATCTCGGCTTTCGCAACGAGGTGGAAGCAGTCGTTGCCGAAGTGCTCGGCGCCGAGCAGCGCAGGCCAAACGCAAATGAGCTGCGCCGCCATGCCATCGCGATCAACGCGATCATCGACGGGCTCTGGATCGAAGGCTGTCTGGCCGCAGAGATGTTCTCGCCTGGCGAATTGGCGGGGATCGGCGTCAAAGCCATAGAGGCCGAGCTCGGCCTCGCGCCGCAAACGCAATTCCAGGAAAAGTGAGAAGCGGTTTTCCGTCCGGAATTGCGTTAAAAACAAAGAGGTAGAGCCGATCATTGTTTCCGTTGAACAGTGGTCGGCACTAACGGGAGAGAACCCATGACCACCATCGGCGAAGCCCTCATCACGCTGCTCGAAGCGCATGGCGTCGACACCGTTTTCGGCATTCCTGGCGTCCACACTGTCGAGCTTTATCGCGGGCTGGCGCGTTCAAAGATACGCCATGTCACGCCGCGTCACGAACAGGGCGCCGGCTTCATGGCCGACGGCTATGCCCGTGCCAGCGGCCGGCCGGGCGTTGCCTTTGTCATCACCGGACCGGGGCTGACCAACACCATCACCGCAATGGGCCAGGCGCGCGCCGATTCGGTGCCGATGCTGGTGATTTCGGGCGTCAACGCGATGCCGACGTTGGGAAAGGGACTGGGCTTCCTGCACGAACTGCCGGACCAGCGCGGCATGATGGAGAAGGTGGCGCTGTTTTCGCAGCGTGTCACCGAGGCCAGCGAATTGCCTGGCGCTTTGGCGCGGGCCTTCGCGCTGTTTTCGTCGTCGCGGCCGGGCCCCGTCCATATCGAGATCCCGACCGACGTCATGGTCAAACCGGCCGACGGCATCGCTGCTTCGCTCACCAATGCAGCGCCGCCGGCGCCGGATGGCGCGGCCATTGCCGAGGCAGCCAAACTGATCGCAGCCGCGCGCCGGCCGCTGATCCTTGCCGGTGGCGGCGCCAAGCGCGCCGAACAGCCATTGCAGCTTTTGGCCGAGCGGCTCGGCGCGCCTGTCGCCCAGACCGCCAATGCGCGCGGTCTGCTGCATGCACATCCGCTTTGCGTGCCGGCCAGCCCCAGCCTGAAGGCGGTGCGTGCGCTGATGGCAGACGCCGATCTGGTCATCGCCGCCGGCACCGAATTCGGCCCGACCGACTATGACGGTTACAGCGATGGCGGCTTCGTGCTGCCCGCCAATCTGATCCGCATCGATATCGGCGCCGACCAGCTCGCCCGCCGCCCGGTGAGCGTCGGCATCCAGGCCGATTGCGCGGAGGCGCTTGGCGCACTGCTTGGCGCGCTCCACCCTGATCATGCCGCGGCGAAGGACGGCGAGAGCCGCGCAGCCGCGTCGAGAAAGGCGGCCTTTGCCGAGCTCAGCCCGGCCTATGCCGCGCAGGTGCGTGCGGTGGAAACCATTCGCGACGCGCTGCCGGGCGCCATCATCGTCGGCGATTCCACCCAGCCGATCTACGCCGCCAACCTTTACTACGACCATGACCGGCCAGGCGGCTGGTTCAATGCCGCCACCGGTTTCGGCGCGCTCGGCTACGGACCACCGGCGGCGATCGGCGCAGCCCTTGCCATGCCCGGCGTGCCGGTGGTCTGCCTCACCGGCGACGGCGGCTTCCAGTTCACCTTGCCGGAGCTGGGCGCGGCGCTCGATGCACCCGCACCGGTCATCTTCGTCGTCTGGAACAACAGATGCTATCGCGAGATCGAAACGTCGATGCTCGATGTCGGCGTCGAGCCGGTCGGCGTGTCGCCGGCGCCGCCGGATTTCTGCAAGCTGGCCGAGGCCTACGGCATATCAGCCGAACGGCTTGCCGGTACTGCCGGTCTCGCCGATGCGCTCAAACGCGCACGCGCAACCAGACTGCCGCACGTCATCGAAATCACCATCGACTGACGCTTGACCGCGCGCTTTACGTCAATGCGCGGGTCAGAAGGGGGCGGTCGGCGACTTCGAGCGATGCAAAGACGCAACAACTGCCATGTCGAGATGTCGGTTGAGTGATCGTGCAAAAGGCGCGACGCTCTGCGTCGGCGCGGCACGACAAGCGACATAATCATAAGAAACGACAGGAGCGTCCAGGATGACGGAAACAGTTCAGGGCAAGCATATCGTGGTGACCGGTGGCACCGGGGCGCTGGGTGCCGCGGTCGTCGGCAAATTGCTGGCGGACGGCGCGATCTGCCATGTGCCGAATGCCCACGCGTCGGCCCCCTCGCATTTCCCCTTCGCGGCCCATGATCGCGTCCGGCTGGCGCACAATGTCGATCTCGCCGATCCTGCCAAGGTCGATGCCTTCTATGACAGCGTCCCCGAATTGTGGGCCTCCATCCATCTGGCCGGCGGCTTTGCCGCAGCCCCGGTCGAGAAGATCGAATCCGCATCCTTTGCCGAAATGATGGACACCAACGCCCGCACCGCCTTTCTGTGCTGCCGCGCGGCAGTGCGCTCCATGTTGGGCTCGAACACAGCGGGCCGCATCGTCAATGTCACGGCACGCGCCGGGCTCGACCCGCGCCGAGGCGCCGGCATGGTCGCCTATACCGCGAGCAAAGCGGCAGTGGCGGCGATGACCGTGGCGATGGCGGAAGAGCTGAAGCACAAAGGCATACTGGTCAACGCGGTGGCGCCCTCGACGCTCGATACGCCGGCCAACCGCGCCGACATGCCGGATGCCGATTTCGGCAAATGGGTCAGCCTCGAAGCCGCCGCCGAGGCAATCGCCTATCTGGCATCACCGGCCAATCTGGCAATGAGCGGAACGCTGGCGCCACTTTACGGCCGCGCCTGAAGTTCCGCCGCGCAGGCGACTCATTTGGTTTGGCTTCCGATGGCGGCCTTTGCCGACCTCGCCTGAGTCTACAGCGGAGGTTGGCCATTCAATCATGGCGTCCGCCGACGCCTCCACGGCATTAGAAGGCCTGCGACTACGTCAGGTTCGAGACGCCCGCTTCCACGACCTCGACTGCGTCGCCGATGGCGATCGCGCCGGCGTTGTTGGGAATCGCATTCTGGCCGAAGATGATGCCGCCCTTGGCGGAGCGGTGGAGTTTGCCAAGCGTCTGCAACGGCTCGCGCGGGTCCGGCTGCTCGCCGCTCAACGGATCTCGGGTGGTGATGACGCAGCGCGAGCAGGGCTTTGCGATCCGCAACTCCACCGTGCCGATGCGGATCGTCTTCCAGCTGTCTTCAGGCCATGCGCCTTCTGCGTCGACGACGATGTTTGGCCGGAACCGCGCCATCTCGATGGGCCTGGCAAGATGGCTGTTCAGATGGTTCAGCGAGCCTGTCGTGGCGATCAGCAGCGGAAAACCGTCGGCAAAGCCGACGAAATCGCCGGGCTGGCCGAATTCCGCATCGACCGGCCGGTTTTGCGGATCGTCGAAATAGACGAGATCGACAGGCCGGCCAAGAATAGCCGAGAGATAGGCGCCGGCGGCCGGATCGCCCGGCCGCGCGGCAGCCATATCCTTCCAGATCTTGACTTGCCGGAGCGCGGTGCCGGGAGCCGGAGCCTCGACGAAGTGCGAGCCATGCCTGTCATGTTTCAACAGGATGCCCGTTCCGCGATGCTCGACGTCGATCGTCGTCATATCAGGTATCTGGCGAATGGTGAGGAACTGCCCATCCTTGTCGACGACCATCCAGCGGCGGTCGCCTTCCATGCCCATTGTCTCGATGTCGGCGCTCGGCACGGCATGGCCGCGCAGGCTCTTGACCGGATAGCGATAGAGTTCGACGACCTTCATCCCGCATGCTTCTCCGTTGCCCGAAGGGCCGGACTTCCGTGTTTACGTCTGCAACGACGGCCGAGCCTACAACCGCGCGTGTGGAATTGAAGGGGTTGCACAGTCTTAGTCTAGTGCCAATCGCGCAGCCGAGCATGAAAAACCCGCGAGCCTTGCGGCCCGCGGGTTTTCTTGTTCAGGCTGCGCGCGAGGCGCAGCCGAGGCTTACGCTTGCGCGAAGCGGCTTACGCGCTGCGCGCAAAGCGGCTTAGCTGCCCTGCTTCTTCAGCGCGGCGCCAAGGATGTCGCCCAGCGAAGCGCCGGAGTCGGTAGAGCCGTACTGTGCGACGGCTTCCTTCTCTTCGGCGATTTCCAGCGCCTTGATCGAGACCTGCAGCTTGCGGGTCTTCTTGTCGAAGGCGATGACGCGGGCGTCCAGCTTCTGGCCGACCGAGAAGCGCTCGGGGCGCTGCTCGTCACGGTCACGGCTGAGGTCGTTGCGCTTGATGAAGGTCTCTATGCCGCTGTCGACCAGCCGCACTTCCAGGCCGCCATCCTTGATGCCGGTGACTTCGCAGGTGACGACCGCGTTCTTGCGCAGTTCGCCTGAAGTCGCCGCTTCGCCGACCGTATCCTTGGCCAGCTGCTTGATGCCGAGCGAGATGCGCTCCTTGTCGATGTCGACGTCGAGCACCTGCGCCTTGACCATGTCGCCGCGATTGTACTCTTCGATGACCTGCTCGCCCGGACGGGTCCAGTCGAGGTCCGAGAGGTGCACCATGCCGTCCACGTCGCCTTCAAGGCCGATGAACAGGCCGAACTCGGTCTTGTTCTTGACCTCGCCCTCGACCTGGCTGCCGACCGGATGGCTCGCGGCAAAAGCCTGCCACGGATTCTCGAGCGTCTGCTTGAGGCCGAGCGAGATGCGGCGCTTGGCCGGATCGACCTCGAGCACGACCACGTCGACTTCCTGCGTCGTCGACAGGATCTTGCCGGGGTGCACGTTCTTCTTGGTCCACGACATTTCCGAAACGTGGATGAGGCCTTCGATGCCCGGCTCCAGCTCGACGAACGCGCCGTAGTCGGTGATGTTGGTGACGGTACCCTTGATCTTCTTGCCGATCGGGAACTTGGTGCCGATCTCGGACCACGGATCGCTCTCGAGCTGCTTCATGCCGAGCGAGATGCGGTGGGTTTCCTGGTTGATGCGGATGATCTGCACCTTGACCGTCTGACCGATGTTGAGGATCTCGGTCGGGTGGTTGACGCGGCGCCATGCCATGTCGGTGACATGCAGCAGGCCATCGATGCCGCCGAGGTCGACGAACGCACCGTAATCGGTGATGTTCTTGACGACGCCTTCGACAACCTGGCCTTCTTCGAGGTTCTGCACGATTTCCGAACGCTGTTCGGCGCGGCTTTCCTCGAGCACGGTGCGGCGCGACACCACGATGTTGCCGCGGCGGCGATCCATCTTGAGGATCTCGAAGGGCTGCGGGTTGTGCATCAGCGGAGAGACATCGCGGATCGGGCGGATATCGACCTGGCTGCGCGGCAGGAAGGCCACGGCGCCGTCGAGGTCGACGGTGAAGCCGCCCTTGACCTGGTTGAAGATGACGCCTTCGACGCGCTCACCCTTGGTGAACTTCTCTTCGAGCTTGACCCAGCTCTCTTCGCGGCGGGCCTTGTCGCGCGACAGGACGGCTTCGCCCAGCGCGTTTTCGATGCGCTCGACCATGACCTCGACCGTGTCGCCGACCTTGAGCGTCGAGTCCTTGCCCTTGACGCCGAATTCCTTCAGCGGCACGCGGCCTTCGACCTTGAGGCCGACATCGATGATGGCCATGTCTTTTTCGATCGCCAGGATCGTGCCCTTGACGACCTGACCTTCGCCGGAGTGACCGGTGGTAAATGATTCTTCGAGCAGGCTCGCGAAATCGTCGCGAGTGGGATTTGCAGCTGACATATTTTCTCCTGGAGTGCCCCGCATCTGAAGCGGGACGGGCGCCGTGGGTTAGCGTTGCGTTGGCCTGCCGGCGTTCCGGGCTACAAAAGCCCTGGGCCGCCTAAGCGGCAATTCCGGCGCATGAAGAATGCTGGCAGGCTGGTTCGTGCCCGATATGGGTATTTTCTTCGCTTCCGGCAATCGGTGGAGCGGGAAAACCCTGGATCAGGCTTTGTCTCTCTTGGCCAGGGCGTCGTCGATGATCGCTTTGGCCGCCAGAAACGCGGCCTCTATAGCCATTTCGGAGGTATCAAGCAAGTGCGCGTCCGCCGCCGGCTTCAGCGGCGAGTCGGCGCGGCCCATGTCGCGCTCGTCGCGGCGCACAATATCGGCAAGAATTTCGGCGAAATCGGCGGTGCCGCCGATGCTTTCGATCTCGGCCAGCCGGCGCTGCGCCCGCACTTCGGCGCTCGCCGTCACATAGAGCTTTATGTCGGCGTCAGGGCACACAACCGTGCCGATGTCGCGCCCGTCGAGCACCGCGCCTGGCGGTGTCCTGGCGAAATCGCGCTGCTTTTCGACCAGGATGCGCCGGACGGTAGGGTAAATCGCGACCTTCGAGGCCGCCTCGCCAACCGCATGCGCCGACAGCACCGCACGGTCGAGCTTTGCCAGATCGACCTGGCGTGCGGCGGTTTCGGCTGCTGAGACATTGTCGAGTGGCAGCGCGTGCCGGATCAACGCATAGGCGACGGCGCGGTAGGTGAGGCCGGTGTCGAGCAGGTTGAGGCGGTAGTGGTCGGCCAGCCGTCGGGCCAGCGTGCCTTTGCCGGCGCCGGCGGGACCGTCGATGGCGATGGTGAAGGTCATTGGCGGGCCAACACGAAAGACAGACGCCGCGATCCTTCGCGCCCCCCTCTGTCCTGCCGGACATCTCCCCCTCCAGAGGGGAGATCAGAAGCTTCTGCGCCCCACTCTTTCCTGCAATTTCGAAAACTGGCGAAAGCCGCTGTGACGGCCGATCTCCCCCCTTGAGGGGGAGATGTCCGGCAGGACAGAGGGGGGCGCTGTCCCGCCGACATCTCTGCTTGCTTTGCGCTTGGCATCAACCTACCCGATCTCCGCACCGAGCCCCGTCATCAGACCCATGAACTCCGGGAAACTCGTCGCGATCATGGCGGCGTCGTCGATGGTCACCGGCTTTTCCGTTGCCAGCCCCATTACCAGGAAGCTCATGGCGATACGATGGTCGAGATGCGTCTGCACCGTCGTGTCCTGGCCATTGGGATGGCCGCCCAGCCCCTTGCCGCCGGGCTTTCCGCGCACCGCGAGCGAAGCTTCGCCTTCGGCGCAGTCGACGCCGTTGAGCTTCAGCCCATTGGCAACCGCTGCCAGTCGGTCGGATTCCTTCACCCGCAGCTCTTCCAGCCCCTGCATCAACGTCTCGCCCTCGGCGAAGCTCGCGGCAACCGCCAGCACCGGATATTCGTCGATCATAGACGGCGCCCGCTCGGGCGGCACGGTGACGCCCTTGAGCTCGGAGTAGCGCACGCGCAGATCGGCAACATCCTCGCCGCCGGCATTGCGCGGGTTCAAGATGTCGATCTGGCCGCCCATTTCCTGCAACGTTAGAAGCAGGCCGGTGCGGGTGGGGTTCATCAGCACGTTCTCGATGACGATGTCCGAACCCGGCACGATCAGTGCCGCGACCAGCGGGAAGCCGGCCGAGGAGGGGTCGCCGGGCACGGCGATGGTCTGCCCCGTCAATTTGCCCTGGCCCTCGATGAAGATGTGGCGCACGCCGCGCTCGTCGGTCTCGACCGAGAGATTGGCGCCAAATCCCCTAAGCATCTTTTCGGTATGATCGCGCGTCATCACCGGTTCGATCACGGTGGTGATGCCGGGCGTGTTGAGGCCTGCCAGCAGCACGGCCGACTTCACCTGCGCCGAGGCCATCGGCACGCGGTAGGTAATGGGTGCGGCGTGTTTCGGCCCATGCAGCGTGATCGGCATGCGGTCGCCCGGCGTCGCCTTCAGCACCTGCACGCCCATCTGGCGCAAGGGTTCGAGCACGCGGCCCATCGGCCGTCCCGACAGCGATGCGTCGCCGATGAAGGTCGTTTCCATGTCGTAAGTGCCGACGAGGCCCATTGTGAGGCGGGAGCCGGTACCGGCATTGCCGAAATCGAGCGGGCCTTCCGGCTGCAGCAGCGCGCCATTGCCGGTGCCGCGGATCACCCACTCGGCGCCGCGCTTCTCGATATGCGCGCCCATCGCCTTCATGGCGGCCGCCGTGCGCATCACATCCTCGCCTTCGAGCAGGCCGGTGACGCGGGTTTCGCCGGAGGCAAGGCCGCCGAACATCATGGAACGGTGCGAAATCGACTTGTCGCCCGGCACGCGAGCGGTGCCGGAAAGGGCGGATGATTTGCGGGCGGTGGCCGGCTTGGCAGCGGCGGCGTGAGACATGGAATTTCCCTGGACGGAATGCCGGCGCACCGGCGCTTTTCATTTGTTGCGGCGGTCTCGTATCACGGCGGGCACGAATGGTCATCCCCATGGTCGTCGCTTGGCGCGAGGCCTTTCAGTGCTTGGTTTTGTGACGCCGGCTTTTCGCTTTGACAGCGCGGTAAACTGTGGTTAAGGGGACCACTCTTTTACTGACGAGGCTTGACGTGGCAAAAAACGAACTTGGCACAAAGCGTGTCGACCCTGAAACGGGCCGAAAATTCTACGACCTGAACAAGGACCCTGTCGTCTCGCCCTATACGGGCAAGACGTATCCGCGTTCCTATTTCGAGGACGGCAAGATCGCCGCCCTCGAAGAGGAAGAGGAAGTGGCCGAGAAGGAAGTGGACGCCGAGGAAGAAGAAGGCGTTGAAGTCGTCTCGCTTGAAGAGGCCGACGAAGACGTCAAGGCCGGCGACGAGCTTCCCGACCTGGGCGACGACGAGGACGATGTCGATCTAGGCGACGATGAGGACGATACTTTCCTTGCCGACGAAGAGGAAGAAGACGACGATGTCGCCGACATGATCGGCGTCGGCGACGACGACGACGAAGTCTAAGAACGCTTCGAACGCATGCATTTAGCGGCGTTCACGGGCTATGACGAAAAAGCGGCCCTCGAAGGCTTGATCTTCAGGGAAGGCGGGGTTAGAAGCCGCCTGCACTAAACGGCGCGGTCCTGAAACCCGCGCCGGACCTCTCGCCGGCAACGGCGACGGCTGACTGCCGGAGTGGGGCCATAGCTCAGTTGGGAGAGCGCTTGAATGGCATTCAAGAGGTCGTCGGTTCGATCCCGATTGGCTCCACCAAACAGTCTCTTTCCGACGCTCGGTTTCGCGGCATTCATGCTTGTCGCCTGCCAGTCGGCGCCTGAACCATCATCGCCGCCCGCACCTCAGCCCATGGAGCCTGCCGCGATCTCTGCTCCTGATGGTGCGGCGGTCCTCGATCCATCCGTGCGGGTTATGCCGCCCGGCGAAGGCGTCCCGGCCAAATATGTCGCGTTTTCCGGCATATGGGGCGGACAGCTGGACGGGATGTATGACGGCAAGCTCGCCGTGCTGACGATTACGCGCGGCGGCAATGTCACCGCCACCTATGCCTGGGGCGATGTCGCCGACAACAAACCGGGCGTGGCCGACGGCGAAGGCAAGATTTTCGGCAACACGTTGAAACTGCGGCGCCTTCCCAATGGCGCGGACGTCAGCGCGGTCATTCAGGCGGACGGAACGCTGGCCGTCACCTATGGGCTTGCCGACCGAACCTATACGGGCACGTTCACCAAGCAATAATCGCGAGAGCTAATCTTCCGGGGGAGCCACGGCTGGCCCCTTCCCCGATCAGTGCAGGCCGAATTCGCGCAGCAGTTCTTCGCGATAGCGCACGAAGCGGCTCTCGCTGCGCTCGCGCGGGCGTGGCAGGTCGATGTCGATCAACCGCGCCGCGCCGCCTTTCTCCTTGGGCAGGATCAGCACCCGGTCGGCAAGATAGATCGCCTCCTCCAGATCGTGGGTGACCATCACCATGGTGACGTTCTCCTCGCTCCAGATGCGCGCCAGTTCCTCCTGCATGCCTATCTTGGTCATGGCGTCCAGCGCCCCCAGCGGCTCGTCGAGCAGAAGGATCTCGGGCTGCACGGTGAGCGCCCGGGCGATGCCGACGCGCTGCGCCATGCCGCCGGAAAGCTGGCTCGGAAAAGCATCGGCGAATTCAGCAAGGCCGACCAGTGCGACGTAGAAGCGGGCGCGTTCCTCGGCTTGTCTCTTGGGAACGCCACGCACTTCGAGGCCGAAGGCGACATTGCCGAGCACGCTGAGCCAGGGCAGCAGCCGCGGCTCCTGGAAAATCACGGCACGCTCGGCGCCGACGCCATGCACCGGCTGGCCGTCGATCGCGACACCGCCGCTGTCGGCCGCCTCCAGCCCGGCCAGAATACGCAGCAGCGTGGTCTTGCCGGAGCCGCTGGCGCCGACGATGACCAGGCATTCCCCCGAACGAATGTCGAGGTTGAGCGTCCGCAGCACGGCAAGCTGGCGCCCGCCGAGGCTGAAGGATTTGGACAGGTCGCGGATCGAGACCTCTCCGCCACGGTTGGAACCGGCCATCTTGTCTCTCAGCTATTTCAAAGCTCAGTTGATCTTGGTTTCGCCGGGCCGGTACAGGATGTCGGCGGCTTTCAGCTTGCCCTTGGCCAGACGGCCGTCGCGCTCCAGCACCGCGACCCAGAAGTCGATGTCGCGATCGGTCGCCTGCGCACCTTCGCGCAGACCAAAGCCGGTCCAGTAGCGGGCGAGATCGCCGTTTTCGCCGCGCTTGTCGAGGATAGTGGCCAGCACCTTGCGGGCTTCGTCCGGGTTCTGGCGCGACCAGTCCGAGGCGCGCGCCGACTGTTCGACGAAGTTGCGCGCCGCATCCGGGTTGGCGGCAATGAAGTCGCGCCTGAGTACGACGAAGCCGCCGGCGAGTTCGCCGAGCACCTGGGTGTCGTCGAACACGCCGCGCACGCCGCCGTTGGCGACCAGCGCGCCGGCAAAGGTCGCCTGCCAGTAGCCGAGGCCGGCAATGTCGACCTGGCGCGAGCGCAGCGTCTGCTCAAGCTGCGGGCCGGGCACGACAATGAGGTTGGCGGCGGTCGGCGGCAGGCCGACGCTGTGCAGGGCCTCACGCACCGTATAGTCGAGATGAGCGCCGAGCGTGTTGACCGAGATGGTCTTGCCGGCAATGTCGGCGATCGATTTGATCGGGCTGTCTTCCAGCACGTAGAAGACGCTCTTCACATCCTTGTTGATGCCGTTGCTCGGATACGCCGCGACGAAGTCGTTGCCGCCGGAGATCGAGTTGATCACCGCCGCGGTGGCGGCCGAGCCGATGTCGACGCTGCCGGAAGACAGCGCAAACAGCGATTCCGGTCCGCCCGAGGAATAGCCGACATTCTCCAGCTCGACGCCGAGCCCTTTGAAGTAGCCAAGCTCGTCGGCCAGCTCGTGCGGGGAGATGCTGCCACGGCTGGCGAGGTAGCGGAACTTGACGGCTGCGGCTTGCGCAAAGGCCATGCGCGGCAGGCCGGCGGCGATGAGGCCGGCGGCAAGCGGCGCGCCGGCAAGCAGCGAACGGCGGGTGATTTTCATGATCGGGTCCTTCCTGGAGGTAAACGGTGAGGGGCGGACTGCTCAGTTGACAGGATTGCTCCAGCGACAGAGCCGCCGCTGCAGGGTGACCAATGCCTGGTTGGCGATCAGGCCAAGCCCGGCGAGGATGACGATTGCCGCAAACATCAGCGGGATCTGGAAATTGTACTGCGCGTTCATCACCTGGAAGCCGATGCCCTTGTTGGCACCGATCATCTCGGACGCGATCAGCAGCAGCAGCGCCGTGGTGGCGCTCAGCCGCAAGCCGACGAAGATCGACGGCACGGCGCCCGGCAGTACGACGCGGCGAAACACGGTGAGCCGGCTCGCACCATAGACGCGCGCCATTTCAAGCAGCTTGGGATCGACTTCCTTGACGCCGCTGATGGTGTTGAGCAGCAGCGGAAACAGCGTCGCCCAGAAGATGACGAAGATCTTCGAGGTCTCGCCAAGTCCCAAGAGCAGGATGAACACCGGATAGAGCGCCAGCGCCGACGTCTGCCGGAACACCTGCAGGATCGGATCGAGCGCGGTTTCGACCGGGCGCACCTGGCCCATGAACAGGCCAAGCGGAATGGCAACGGCGACAGCCGCCGCAAAGGCGATGCCGGCGCGTTGCAGGCTGATGGCGATGTCGCCGAGCAGGCTGCCGCCGGCAAGCCCCTTCCAGAGTGCGACGACGATCATGTCGATCGGCGGCAGCACCGCCGCGTTGACCCAGCCGACGCTGCTCGCCACCTGCCAGAGCGCCAGGAAGCCGGCAAGCACGCCGTAGCGCTTCAGGAAGCGAACAGCCGCCTTGCTACCGAGGTTCAGGAAGTCGGTGCCGAGCCCAGTTTCGCCACCACTGCGGCGAACCGTGATCTGCCGATCGATGTGCTGCAGCGTCATTGCTTCACCCCTTCGATTGCCAAGGTCATTCGGCGGCAAGGACGGTCGAGCGGGCGACGGTCCATGGATTTTCCGGGCGCCTGAGGCCGAGATTCTCGCGCAGCGTGCGGCCTTCGTAGGCCGTGCGGAACAGGCCGCGCCGCTGCAGCTCGGGAATGACCAGGTCGACGAAATCGTCGAGCGCGCCGGGCAGCCAGGGCGGCAGGATGTTGAAGCCGTCGGCCGCCTCGCTGGTGAACCATTCCTCCAGCTGATCGGCGACCTGCGTGACGCTGCCGACGATGGTGTAGTGGCCGCGCGCCGTCGCTACCCATTGGTAAAGCTGGCGTATGGTGAAGTTGTGCTCGTCGGCGATCTGCCGGATCAGCGCCTGGCGGCTCTTCATGCCCTCGGTTTCCTTGCTCGGCGGCAACGGGCCGTCGAGCGGATAGCCCCTGATGTCGAGCGTCTGGCCGGCGAGCCCGTTGAGCAGGGCGACACCGTCCTCGGGCAGGATAAGGTCGTTAAGCTGTTGGTATTTGGCACGGGCCTCGTCCTCGGTGCGGCCGACGAAGGGCGCGACGCCCGGCATGATCAGCACCTGATCGGGATCGCGGCCGACTTCAGCCACGCGCGCCTTGATGTCGCGGTAGAATTCCTGCGCCGTCTCGAGCTTCTGATGGGCGGTGAAGATGACCTCGGCCGAGTGCGCGGCAAGCCCACGGCCGTCTTCCGACTGCCCCGCTTGTACGACAACCGGATGTCCTTGCACCGGGCGCGGCACGTTGAGCGGACCCTTGACGCTGAAATGCTCGCCCTTGTGGTCGATGTCGTGCAATCTGTCCTTGTCGTAGAAACGGCCCGACTGCTTGTCGCGGATGAAGGCGTCATCCTCCCAGCTGTCCCACAGCGCCTTGACCGTCTCGACATGCTCATGCGCCCTGGCATAGCGCTCGGCATGGCTGGGCTGGACGTCGCGGTTGAAATTGCGCGCCGTTTCGTCGCCGGCCGAGGTCACCACGTTCCAGCCGGCGCGGCCGTTCGACAACAGGTCGAGCGAAGCAAATTTGCGCGCCAGCGTGTAGGGCTCCTCATAGGTGGTGGAGGCCGTGGCGATGAAACCGATATGCGTCGTCAGCGGCGCCAGCGCCGCAAACAGCGTCACCGGCTCGAAGCCGGCGATCTTGGCGTTGCCGCCCTCGCGGGCGCCGAGGCCGACGGTCAGGTTGTCGGCCAGGAAATAGGCGTCGAACAGGCCGCGCTCGGCGGTCAGCGCCAGTTGCTTGTGGAACTCGAAATTGGTGGCGCCGTCGGCCGGCGCATCGGGATGACGCCAGGCGGCAATATGCTGTCCGCCGCCGGGCAGGAAGGCGCCGAGCTTGATCTGCCGCGGTTTGCTATCGGACTTGCTGGCTCGAGTCATTTGCAGGCGTCCTTCTGGTCTATGCGGGATGGAATATTGCGTCGCGGATCGTTGGTTTTCAGGCGGCAAGGACGACGCTGTAGGGCACGCCGGCCACCCGGCATGCCTCAGCGACCGCCTGCCGGGCTCGCGCCTTGACTGCCTCTGACACCAGCACGCCATCTGCAAAGTCCTTGTCCGAGGCGTAGATCGCGGTCGGCAGGGTCTGCGCCTCGAAGAAGCCGAACAACGGCCGCAACTGGTGTTCGACGACAAGCGAATGACGCTCGCCGCCGCCTGTTGCCGCCAGGATGATCGGCTTGCCGCGCAGCGACGACGGGTCGAGCAGGTCGAAGAAGTGCTTGAACAGCCCGGTGTAGCTGCCCTTGAAGGTCGGGGAGCCGACCACCAGCACGTCGGCGCCGAGCAGCTGCTCGATAATACCGCGCGCCGCCGGATCGAGATCGCCAAGCTGTCTTGCAGGCGCAAAGGACGGGCCGAGATCCTCGATGTCGAAAACGCTCAAAGCCGAGCCGGCCCGGCTCGCCACCTCACCGGCGATGTGGCTGACGAATGCCTTCGTCTTGGACGGACGGGTCAGGTTGCCGGACAACCCCACCACCAGCTTTTTTGACATCCGAGGCTCCTTCTCGCAAACGCACTATCCGCATTAAGCCTACCGATTTTGTAGAATTAAATGAGCGAGAAGATTTCAAAACCGGGCTCTGAAGCGAATGGAGTTTGCGGTACATCGCCTTTGGTTGGTTCATTTGGCCCCAAAAGCGCCGCGGCAGATGCTGACGCGGTCGCGCAGGGCATCGCCGGGGACCATGGCCTTGGTCCTTTGCGCACCGATGGGTATCGTCGCGAAACCGTCAAGGGCCGGCGGCATTGACACTGCGTTGTGTCAGTGTCGATTGAACCCGATCGCGTGGGCGACGAAGTAGGCAACTGCAATCAAAGAACAGGATACGCGCATGAAGAAGATCGGCTTTCTTTCCTTCGGCCATTGGTCGCCCTCGTTGCAATCGCAGACGCGCTCGGCGTCCGACGCGCTGCTGCAGTCGATCGACCTGGCCGTCGCCGCCGAGGAGCTGGGCGCGGACGGCGCCTATTTCCGCGTCCATCATTTTGCCCGCCAGCTCGCTTCGCCGTTTCCGCTTCTGGCCGCGGTCGGCGCCCGCACCAGCCGCATCGAGATCGGCACCGCCGTCATCGACATGCGCTATGAGAATCCGCTGTATATGGCCGAGGATGCGGGTGCTGCCGACCTGATCGCCGGTGGCCGGCTGCAGCTTGGCATCAGCCGCGGTTCGCCGGAGCAGGTGATCGACGGCTGGCGCTACTTCGGCTACGTGCCGCAGGACGGCAAAAGCGATGCCGACATGGCGCGCAACCATGCCGAGGTGTTTCTGGACGTGCTGCGCGGCGAAGGTTTCGCGCAACCCAATCCGCGGCCGATGTTCCCCAATCCTCCGGGAATGCTGCGGCTCGAGCCGTTCTCGGCCGGCCTACGCGACCGGATCTGGTGGGGCGCCGCTACCAACGCCACCGCCGAATGGGCGGGCAAGCTCGGCATGAACCTGCAAAGTTCGACGCTGAAGTTCGATGAGGGCGGCCAGCCGCTCCACATCCAGCAGGCCGAACAGATCCGCGCTTATCGTGCGGCGTGGAAGGAAGCCGGCCATACACGCGAGCCGCGCGTGTCGGTCAGCCGCAGCATCTTTGCGCTGGTGAACGACCGCGACCGCGCTTATTTCGGCGGCGGCAGCAGCGAAGATCATTTCGGCTATATCGAGCCTGAGAAGCTTGCCGTCTTCGGCCGCTCCTATGCCGCCGAGCCCGATGTGCTGGTCAAGCAGCTGAAAGAGGATGAAGCGATCGCCGAGGCCGACACGCTGCTTCTGACCGTCCCCAACCAGCTCGGCGTCGAGTACAACGCCCACGTCATCGAGGCGATCCTGAAGCACGTCGCGCCAGCTCTCGGCTGGCGCTGACAAGAGGCGCCAGCCGCCGGGCAAACAAAGAGATAGACCGTTTCGCCGGCAAACGGTGAAACGCTCTAAGGGAAGAGGCGGCTAGGCATCCGCCTTGAAGGTCTGCTTCTGCTGGCCGAGCCCCTCGATGCCCAGTTCCACCACATCGCCAGCCTTCAAGAACACCGGCGGCTTCATGCCCAGCCCAACGCCGGGTGGCGTGCCGGTGGAGATGATGTCGCCGGGGTGGAGCGACATGAACTGGCTGAGATAGGAAACGAGATAGGCGACGCCGTAGACCATGGTCCTGGTCGAGCCGTTCTGCATCGTCTTGCCGTTGACCGTCAGCCACATTTTGAGGTTCTGCGGATCGGCAACCTCGTCCTTGGTGACAAGCCACGGCCCGGTCGGACCAAACGTGTCGCAGCTCTTGCCCTTGGTCCACTGGCCCTGGCGCTCGGCCTGGAAGGCGCGCTCGGACACGTCATGGGCAACGGCATAGCCGGCGACATAATCCAGCGCATCGGCCTCGCTGACATATTTGGCTTTTCTGCCGATGACCACGGCGAGTTCAACCTCCCAGTCGGTCTTTTCCGAGCCGCGCGGGATCAGCACATCATCGTCGGGGCCGACAATGGCCGAGCTCGCCTTCATGAAGATGATCGGCTCCGGCGGCACGGTGGCGCCGGTTTCGGCGGCATGGTCGGAATAATTCAGGCCGATGCAGATGAACTTGCCCGTGCCGGCGACGCAGGCGCCGAGGCGCGGCTTGCCGGAAACCGCCGGCAGCGAGTTCGGATCGAGCTTCGACAATGTCTCGAGCGACGCCGGATCGAGCGCCTTGCCAGCAATGTCGGTGACATGACCCGAAAGATCGCGGATCGTTCCATCCGCATCGAGCAGGCCGGGGCGTTCGCTCCCTATCTCGCCATAGCGCAGCAGTTTCATCTTGCTCTCCAAATTGCGGCCCAAGGCCGTTTTCAAAACTCGCTCCGCCAAGCGATGACTGGGCGGACTCTGGCTATCGGACCCGACCTGGGGCAAGCCGGACTTTAGAACTGTTCGAGCCTGGACCTGCGGATCGAGGCTATTGCTCAGATCGACCAGCCGCCGTCGATATTATAGGCCTGGCCTGAGGTGTACGTGGCGCCGGCGAGGTAGACGGCAAGGTCGGCGATTTCCTCGGGCGTGCCGAGACGGCCCATCGGCTGGCGGGCAATGAAGGCCGCGCGGGCCGCCTCGTAATCGCCCTGCGCATGCATGCGGTCCTGCAGCGACGGGCTCTCGACGGTGCCGGGGCAGATGGCGTTGCAGCGAATGCCCTTGGCGACATAGTCCGCGGCAACCGCCTTGGTGAGACCGATCACGGCCGCCTTGGAGACGCCATAGGCGAAGCGGTTGGGCACGCCCTTGCCGGCGCCGGCGACGGACGACATGTTGATGATCGAGCCATCGCCGCGCTCCAGCATGCCGGGCAGTACCGCCCGAATGGTGCGGATCATGGCGCGGACATTGAGGTTGAAGGCGAAGTCGAGATCGGCATCCTTCATCTCGAGGATGGACCCGGAATGGACGAAGCCGGCGCAGTTGAACAGCACGTCGACGCGGCCGATTTCGGCGAAGCCGGATGCCACCGCATCGTCGTTGAGAACGTCGAGCTTGCGGGTCTTGATGCCGGAGGTCTTGGCGAGTTCGGCCAGCAGCGCCTCGTTGATGTCGGTGGCGTGCACGATGGCACCTGCCTTGGCGAAGGCCAATGCGCTCGCTCTGCCGATGCCTTGTGCCGCCGCGGTGACGACAACGACCTTGCCTGCTAGATCCGCCATGCGTTTCTCCTCGCCCTCTTTGGCCACTGCTCGGCCCGATTTACTGCCGGCTGACTGGGGCGTCCTGTGCCAGACAGGCGCGACTATGCGGCCTGCACAATCCATCAGTCCTTAAATAACAAATGTTTTTCTGGTTAAAGAACACATGTCCAAGCGTCAAGCCCGAACGCGATCACCTTCGCGACGGCTGATGTAATGCACATCGCTTGCTCTGATGCAACAACATGTATGACAACCGGACAACGAGTCACGCTGCCATGGTTCACTCAAGCACAGCGCGCTTCGGCGGCATTAGTCGCCGTATGGCACCCAGACGTTCTTCACTTCGACGGCGCGGCGCAGCAGGGCATCGCCGGCGGCCTCGTCGGACGCCCAGTCGAGGCTGCGGCCGTTGCCGGTCCAGACGCGCTTGAGATTGCCGATGGAATCGGCCTCCGCTTTGGCGCAAGTGTCGGCATCGGCAAACAGCCAGAGCCCGTCGACATCGTCATGCTTGGCCAGCACGCCGGCAAGCTCCGCCGTGCGGCCGGTGACGATGTTGATGGCGCCTGCCGGAACGTCGGAATATTCGATCACCTGGTAGAGATCGGTGGCGAGCAGCGGGTATTTTTCCGACGGCACGGCCACCACCGTGTTGCCCATGGCAAGCGCAGGTGCGATCAGGGAGATCAAGCCGAGCAGCGGCGCGCTGTCCGGGGCGACGATGCCGACGACGCCGACCGGCTCGTGCAAAGCGAGCGTGACGGCGCGGGCCGGTGGCTGATGCACCCTGCCCTCATACTTGTCGGCAAGGCCGGCATAGAGGAACAGGCGCTCGATCGATTGTTCCACTTCCTCCCGCGCGGCCTTGGCGTTGGCGCCGGTCAGTTCGGTCAAGCGTGCGGTAAACTCGCCGGCACGGCCGGACAGATTTTCGGCGAGATAATATAGCACCTGGGAGCGATTGTAGGCGGTCGCCTCCGGCCAGGCCTTGCAGGCGCGGGCGGCGGCAACGGCGTCGCGGATGTCCTTGCGGCTGCCGAGACCGACTTCGCCGGCGAGCTTGCCCTTGGCAGTGGCTATCGCCAGCGAATAATTGCCGTCGGGCCGCACCTGCTTGCCGCCGATGAACAGCTTTGCGGTACGATCGATGGCGCCGCCATCCGATTGCTCGACCGGCTGCGCCGAAGCCGCCGTCGGCTTGATCACCGGGCCGAGCGGCAGCTTTGCCGAGAGATACTCGAACATGCCCTCGCGCCCGCCCTCGCGGCCAAAGCCGCTTTCGCGATAGCCGCCGAAGCCGCAGGCGGCGTCGAACATGTTGGTGCCGTTGACCCAGACGACGCCGGCCTTCAGCTGCGGCGCGACATGCAGCGTGAGGTTGATGTTTTCGCTCCACACCGAGGCGGCCAGCCCATAGCGCGTGTTGTTGGCGAGTTCGACCGCTTCCTCGGTGTTGCGGAAGGTCATGGTGGCCAGAACCGGGCCGAACACCTCTTCCTGCGCCAATATATTTGCCGGCGAAACACCGGTGGCGAGCGTCGGCAGGTGGTAGTAGCCGGAAGACGGCAGCACCGCGTCGGGCTGCCAGCAGACGGCGCCCTGTCTGGCGCCTTCTGCGACCAGGCCCTTGACGCGGTCGAGCTGTGTGGCGTCGACCAGCGGTCCGATATCGGTGTTCTTGTCGAGCGGGCTGCCGACGCGAAGCCGGCTCATCCTGACCTTGACCTTTGCGATCAACGCGTCGGCAATGCCTTCCTGCACCAGAAGCCGCGAGCCTGCGCAGCAGACCTGGCCCTGGTTGAACCAGATGCCGTCGACCAGTCCTTCGACGGCGCTGTCGAGATCGGCGTCCTCGAAGACGATGAAGGCCGATTTGCCGCCAAGCTCCAATGACAGCTTCTTGCCCGATCCAGCCGTGGCTTTCCTGATGATCTTGCCGACCTCCGAAGAGCCGGTGAAGGCGATCTTCTGGATGCCGGGATGGTTGACGATGGCGACGCCCGCTTCCGGCCCGCCCTGGACGATGTTGACGACGCCCTTGGGCACGCCGGCACGCTCGCAGATCTCGGCAAACAGGATGGCGGTGAGCGGCGTGAACTCGGCCGGCTTCAGCACCACCGTGCAGCCGGCGGCGAGCGCCGGCGCAATCTTCCAGGCCAGCATCAGCAGCGGGAAATTCCATGGGATGATCTGGCCGACGACGCCGACACCCTTGTGGCCTGGGAAATCCTTGTCCAGCGCCTGCGCCCAGCCGGCATGATGGATGAAATGGCGGATGGCCAGCGGCACGTCGATGTCGCGGCTTTCGCGGATCGGCTTGCCGTTGTCGATTGACTCAAGCACTGCGAACAGGCGCTGATGACGCTGCATCGCGCGGCCAATGGCGTAAAGCACTTTTGCGCGCTGGTAGCCCGAGGATGCCGACCATTTCGGCAACGCCCTGGTGGCTGCGGCGACGGCTGCGTCGATATCGGCGGCGCCGGCATCGGAGATCTTGGCCAGCAGCTTGCCGGATGAGGGTTCGCTGGTCTCGAAGGTCTTGCCGCCGCCTGCTGCCTTCCAGCCGCCGTCGATGAACAGCGCCTTGCCGAAATCGCGTCCGGCAAGCCAGGCATCGGCCTCGGTGCGGGCTTCCGGCGCCGGGCCGTATTCCATGGCGTGATAGCGTTCGAGAATGTTCATGACGCGCTCCAGATAATCGTCTTGGCAGGCGCTCTGTGGCGCCCCCCTCTGTCCTGCCGGACATCTCCCCCACAAGGAGGGAGATTAGCCTTCGCGCCTGTCGGCTCTGAAACGTCGACAATTGGCGAAATCGCCGACGTTAGCCAATCTCCCCCCAAGTGGGGAGATGTCCGGCAGGACAGAGGGAGGCGCGAAGGAACACGACGTTCAAGGCCTTCATCCGCCTCACGCCATTGCGTGGCGGTGATTGGCCGAATAATGCCCGGTCAGATGATGCTCGAGCTGGCGCTCGATATCGGTGAGGAGGCTCGAGGCGCCGAAGCGGAACAGGTCTGGCTCCAGCCATGGCCGGCCGAGCTCCTCCTTAATCAGCACCAGCCAGTCGAGCGAAGCCTTGGCTGTAGAGATGCCGCCGGCCGGCTTGAAGCCGATGAGAAAACCGGTCTCCTCGAAATAGGCTCGGATGGCGCGCACCATGGCAAGGCCGACGGGCAGCGTGGCGTTGACGCTTTCCTTGCCGGTCGAGGTCTTGATGAAATCGGCGCCGGCCATCATCGCCACCATCGAGGCCAGCATGACATTGCGCAGCGTGGCGAGGTCGCCGGTGCCGAGAATGACCTTGAGATGCGCATCGCCGCAGGCTTCGCGCATCGAGACGATCTCGTTGTAGAGCTCCTGCCACTTGGCGCCGAAGACCAGGCCGCGCGGGATGACGACGTCGATCTCGTCCGCGCCGTCGCGCACCGATGCCTCGATCTCCTGCAGGCGGGTCGACAGCGGCGCAAGGCCGTGCGGGAAAGCGGTGGAGACGGCGGCGACATGGATGCCGGTGCCGCGCACGGCATCAACAGCCGTCGCGACGAATGGATGATAGACGCAGACCGCCGCCGGGCGGATTTTTTCGCCCTCGATGCCAAGCCCCTCGACGATGTCGCGGCGGAACGGGTTGATCGCCTTGGCGCACAGGCGGCGGACGCGCTCTTCGGTGTCGTTGGAATTCAGCGTCGTCAAATCCATGCAGGAGACGGCGCGCAGCAGCCATGCCGCCTGGTTGTCGGCCTTGATCGAACGACGCTTGGTCAGGCTGGCGACGCGGCGCTCCAGCGCCGAGCGATTGACCGAGCGCACCGATTCCATGAAGCCGAGATCGAGCCGCATGCCGGTGTTGCGGGCGATGCCATGCGATTGCGGAACGGGCGTGTTGGCTGCGGCACGCGCCGGCAGCGGCGTGACCTTGGATCCGCCGAGATCGGCTTCGCGGATTGTGCTGCTCATCTCCTGCCCTTTCGCTCGACGATTTTACGTCGTGGTGCGTGTCGTTGCTCCCGGACCGCACGGCGGCTTTAGGCGACGCACACCGAAGATAGCCCGTGAAGCATCGCTTCACGAGTCCTTCAAGCGGTCATAGCGGAAAAAGGCGGCGAAAGCAGCTGAATCTGACCGCATGGTCAAAATTCCAATCGAGAAGCA
This sequence comes from Mesorhizobium sp. C089B, assembly GCF_030323125.1. Lineage (NCBI taxonomy): Bacteria > Pseudomonadati > Pseudomonadota > Alphaproteobacteria > Hyphomicrobiales > Phyllobacteriaceae > Mesorhizobium > Mesorhizobium sp. C089B. The sequence continues at coordinate 4,913,505 of NZ_CP100469.1, read as the reverse complement.
GGCGCCGAGGCGCCTGCTGATGTCAGCCGACGAAAGCGCGCTCGACGACGAAGGTCGAGGGATGGCTGAGCGAGCCCTCATGGAAGCCGAGGCTTTCGGCCATTTCCTTGACGTCCTTCAGCATATGCATCGAGCCGCAGATCATGATGCGGTCCGTCTCCGGATTGAGCTTCTCGATGCCGAGGTCGGCGTAGAACTTGCCCGAGCCGATCAGCGCCGTGATGCGGCCCATGCGCGCCGATTCTTCGCGGGTCGTCGAATTGTAGAGGGTGACGCGGCCGCCGGTCAGTTCGCCGATCAGGGGATCGTTCTCGAGCGCGGCCACCAGTTCCTGGCCATAGGTCAGTTCGGCATTGTCGCGGCAGGTGTGGGTCAGGATGACCTGATCGAATTTTCGTAGGTATCGGGGTCGCGCAGAAGGCTGGCGAAGGGCGCAATGCCGGTGCCGGTCGAGATCATGAACAGGCGCTTTGCCGGGGTCAGCGCGTCGACAACCAGCGTGCCGGTCGACTTCTGGCGCATGATGACGGTGTCGCCGACCTGGATCTTCTGCAGTTCGGAGGTCAGCGGACCATCCGGCACCTTGATCGAGAAGAATTCCAGCTCCTCGTCCCAGGCCGGGCTGGCGACCGAATAGGCGCGGTACACCGGCTTTTCGGCATTGGGCAGACCGATCATGACGAACTCGCCGGAGCGGAAGCGCAACGACTGCGGGCGGGTGATGCGGAACGAGAACAGGCGGTCGGTGTAATGCTTCACCGAGACGACGGTTTCGGCATAGACATTGGCCGGAATCGGGAACTGCAGCGGACGGGCGCCGGCGGTGTTGAGTGCGGATGTGGTGTTCATCGATCCAACTCTGTCTTGCCCAAGCCACTACGCGGGCGCCAAACCGTTTCCTGCGCGCCCAGACCCTTCAGGTCCCGGCGTGCCGTTCACACACTCCAAAGCAGTGAGCTCTTGTGTCCCAAATTTATTAGTATACAAACGATATTTGTGTCAAGATACCACGCTAAAACAGCTTTCCAAACTGCGGCATATTCGTAGTTCCGCCATTTCGGATTTCGACAATGAAAGAGAATTTTTCGGTGCAACAACCGGATTCCCTGGGTCACGTCGTTGCCGGCATAGATGTCGGCGGAACCTTCACCGACCTCATTTTGATCGACGGCAAAGATGGCGGAAAGGTGCATATCGCCAAGACGCCCACCACCGTCGACAACCAGGCTTTCGGCGTGGTTTCAGCGCTCGGCGCCACCGGCTTTGCCATAGACGGCATCGACCTCATCGTGCATGGCACGACCACCACCACCAATGCGGTTCTGGAACGCCGGCTGGCGAAAACCGGCATGATCACCACGCGCGGTTTTCGCGACGTGATCGAGCTTGGCCGCCGCACACGGCCGCAGCCCTACGGCATGACCGGAAGCTTCGTTCCGATCATCCCGCGCGATCTCCGGCTCGAAGTGTCGGAGCGCGTCGAGGCGTCGGGCGCGGTGCGCACGCCGCTCGACGAGGCCGAGATGCGCGACGCCGTGAAGACGCTGATCGGGGCCGGCTGCGAGTCCCTGGTCATCCATTTCCTGCATTCCTACGCCAACCCTTCGCATGAGCGGCGCGCGGCCGAAATCGCCGCCGAGCTTTGGCCGAACGGCTACATCACGACTGGCCATGCGCTGCTGTCGGAAGCCCGCGAATTCGAGCGCGGGGTGACCGCCGCGGTCAACGCCTCGGTGCAGCCGATCCTCGAGCGTTATGTCGAGCGGCTGCGCAAGGAATTGGCTGCCAAGGGCTATGCCCGCGACTTCCTGATCATGAACGGCAATGGCGGCATGATCTCGGCCCGTTTCGTCACCCGCGAATCGGCCAAGACCGTGATGTCCGGCCCGGCCTCCGGCGTCATCGCCGCCGCCTATACGGGCAAGCGCGCCGGCTTTGAAAACCTCGTCACCTACGACATGGGCGGCACCTCGACCGACGTGGCGCTGATCCGGAATGCGGAGCCCGCCGTCTCGAACGAGATCGAGATCGAATATGCGATGCCGATCCATGTGCCGATGGTGGCGGTGCATACGGTCGGTGCCGGCGGCGGCTCCATCGCCCGGGTCGATGCCGCCGGGCTGATCCAGATCGGCCCGGAAAGTGCCGGCGCCAATCCCGGCCCGATCTGCTACGGCCGCGGCGGCCTGGAGCCGACCATCACCGACGCCAATCTGGTGCTCGGGCGGCTGGCGCCGAAGAAGCTGCTGGCGGTCGAAAATCCGGTCACCGTCGAGCGCGTCACCGGCATCTTCGAAGACAGAATAGGCAAGGCCGCCGGCCTCTCCGGCGTCGAGGCGGCGGGCGCGGTGCTGCGCCTCGGCAACATGAAAATGGCCGGCGCCATCCGCATGGTCTCGGTGTCGCGCGGCCATGATCCGCGCGATTTCGCGCTGTTCGCCTTCGGTGGCGCCGGGCCGCTGCATGCCTCCGCGCTGGCGCGCGAACTCGGCCTGCCCCGTGTGCTGGTGCCGGCGCGTCCGGGCATCACCAATGCGCTCGGCTGCGTCGTGGCCGATCTGCGCCATGACTTCGTCAACACCATCAACCAGCCGGTCGCCGTGCTCGATGAAGCCAGGCTTCGCGAGGTGCTGGAACGTCACCGCGGGGAAGGCGAGGAACTGATCGGCAAGGAAGCGGTGAAGCCGGAAACGATCCGCGTTACGCACTCTGCCGACATGCAGTTTGTCGGCCAAACCCACATCATCAACGTGCCGTTGCCGTCCTCATCGGTGACAAGGCAAGAGTTGCAGGCGCTGTTCGAAAAAGCCTATTTCGCCCGCTTCAAGGTCGAGTTGCCGGAGATCCGCGCCAATCTGGTCAACCTCAACACGTCGGTGACGGGCGTGCGGCCGGCGATCGACCTGTCACGGCTGATCGACCCGGCCGGACGTACAAAGACGCTAGACGAGGCGCTGCGCGAAACAAGGCCTGTCTGGTACGCAGGGCGCTGGCACGATACGCCGATATACGCACGCGAAAAGTTGCCGCCCGATGCCATCATCGAAGGGCCGGCGATCCTCGAACAGATGGACGCCACCACCGTGCTCGAACCCGGCGACCGCGCAAGATCGGACGCCGACGGCAACATCATCATCGATATCGGCGAGGCCTGAGATGCAAAAGCTCGACGCCATCACGCTTTCGGTCCTGCAGGCAGCCTTGCAGCAGGTCTGCGACGAGATGGATCTTACTTTCTCCCGCGCTGCCTTCTCGCCTGTCATCGCCGAAGCAAATGACCGCTCCGACGGCATCTACTCCGCCGTCGACGGCTCGTTGATCGCACAAGGCAGCCAGGGCCTGCCGGTGTTCGTCGGCGTCATGCAGTATTCGACCAGGACTGTGATCGAGATGATCGCCAACGGCCGCTGCCTGCCGCCTGAGCCGGGCGACATCTATATCGTCAACGATCCTTATCTCGGCGGCACACATCTCATGGACGTGCGCTTCGCCATGCCGGCCTACCGCGACGGCAAGATATTTTGCTGGCTATCGAATACCGGCCACTGGCCCGATATCGGTGGCTCGGTGCCGGGCGGCTTCTCCGCCTCCGCCACAGCCGTCGAGCAGGAAGGCCTGCGGCTGCCGCCGGTCAAGCTGTTCAAGAAGGGCGTGCTCGACACCGAAATCTACGCCATCATCTGCTCCAACATCCGCGTCGCCGACCAGCGCATCGGCGATATAAGAGCGCAGGCCGCAGCACTGCTGATCGGTCAGGACCGGCTCAATGGAATCCTCGATCGTTACGGCGACGAAACTGTCGTCGGGGCGATCGCCGAACTGCGTCGCCGCGCCGCCGAGCAGATGCGCGCCAACATCTCCGCCATTCCCGACGGCACATACAGTTCGAAGGCCTTTGTCGACTCGGACGGTGTGGTCAACGAACCGCTGACCATCGCGCTCGCGGTCGAGAAGCAGGGCGACACGCTGACCTTCGATTTTACCGGCTCGTCAAAACCATGCGCGGGGCCGATGAACAGCGTGCTGGCGACGACATTGTCGTCGGTCTATCTCGCCATGCGCCATATTTTCCCTGATGTGCCGATCAGCGCCGGCGCTTTCGAGCCCCTGATCGTCAAGCGGCCGGAAGGCACGTTCCTCGACGCCAAATACCCGCGTCCCGTCTCCGGCTGTGCGGCTGAAGTCTCGCAGCGCATCGCCGAGGCGGTGTTCGCGGCGATGGTGCAGGCGCTGCCGGAAAAGGTAACGGCCGCGCCCGCCGGCTCCAGCGGCAATTTCGCGCTGGGCGGCAACGATCCGGCGCGCGGCCGCGACTATGTGATGTATCAGATCTCCGGCGGCGGCTATGGCGGCAATTCCGGCCATGACGGCCTGACCAATGGCTGCTCGACCATCGGCATTTCCAAATCACCGCCGGTCGAGATCATGGAGCAGGCGTTTCCTGTGCTCTACCGCCACTATGCCTTGCGCGAAGGCTCGGGCGGCGCCGGCAAGCAGCGCGGCGGCTTCGGCCTCGCCTATGAGGTCGAGATCTTGCGAGGCGAAGCGCGCGCGTCCTTCGTCATGGACCATGGCCGTTTCGGCCCGCAAGGCGCGCTCGGCGGCAAGGACGGCGCGGTGAACACGGTGACCGTGTTCCGCGACGGCGAGGCACATGTGCCGCCGCATCTATCCAAGGAGCAGGACATCGCGCTCAAGGCCGGCGACCGCGTGCGCGTCGGCACACCGGGCGGTGGCGGCTATGGCGATCCGCGTGAGCGCGACCCGAAACTGGTCGCCGAAGACATCAGGCTTGGTTACTACACCGATGAACAAGCCAAAGAGCTGTTCGGAACCTGACAGCCGACAGGCCCGAGCCGCGTCAGCTCTGCAGCTTGGCCTTCAGCGCATCGGCGAATTTCTGCGCGATCTTCTTGAAGCCGGCGGGATCGGGATGCAGTTCGTTGGCCCAGTCGGCCACCTTCAACGTTCCCTGCGTGTCGACCAGATGGAAATTGTTGTTGGGATCGTCAGCCAGGCGCTTCACCACATCGCGGAACGCCGCCAGCGCGTCGTGAACGATGACCGTGCCCTTGGCGACCGTCCAGTTGCAGAAATCGAGCGACGGTTTCAGCCACGGGCCGACACAGGACGGATGCGCTCCGTTCGGGATCGGAAAATCATAGCAATGGCCAAAGATCGGCACGCCTGGCGCGACGCGGTCGCGCAGCGCGAACAAATCGAGATAGCAGGCCTCGACCATGCCGAGCGCCTTGGTGAAGCGGTTCTTGTTCAGCCCGGGGGCGTGGCCGTCATTGAAGTCGAGGAAGATGCAGAACTGGTCGCCGGCAATGTCGTTGCCACCGGCAGAGAACAGGATGGCATCGGGCTTGCCGTCCAGCCAGTTGGCCTTGTTGCGCAGGGCGGCGATCATGCGCTGCTGCTTGGGCAGCGACATCTCGTCGGTCGCCGCATCGCCATGATGGGCAAGGTTGAGGATGGTCGGCGGCATCGAGCCGATGCGTCGCAGCTGCGCGATCACGTCGGTGTCGACGAACGGAAAGCCGTTACCGGTGAGCGGATAGTCGAACCAGGAATCGCCCTGCGCCAGCATCACCAGCGGCCGGTTGGCGACGGCCGCCTCGAGATTGCCGGCGCTTTCCCTTGCGGTTTCGAGCCGCTCGATGTTGGCTTGGTGAACCCTGATGCGCTTGGCGATGTCGTCGTCGATGCGCCGTTGCGCGGCTTCCTGCACGAATTCCTGCTGGTCCATCCCCAGGTCCCTCCCATGACCGCCTATGTCCGGCTGAGCATGCGCCGATGTCCATGATCGGTCTGTAATTTAGATCACAGTAAGATTCCTGGGGAAGGACGGCTTGCCGCGCCGTGATCGCCGCAGAGCATGTCGTTTCCGTCTCCGTGGAGTCTGCAAAAGACCATAGACTTCTATCCTTGTTTTCGCGCAATTCCGGACGGGAAACCGCCAACACCTTCCCTGGAATTGCTTAGTCAACGGAGATCAGGAACATGCGTCTTTTCGGTCGTTTCGTGCTTGCCGCTTCCGCCGCCCTGCTGCTTGGGACCGGTGCTGCCTCCGCCGAGAAACTCAGGATCGGGACCGAGGGCGCCTATCCGCCCTTCAACTATGCCAATTCGGACGGCACGCTGGGCGGCTTCGACATCGACCTCGGCAAGGCGCTGTGTGCCGAGATGAAGGCCGAGTGCGAATTCTCCGTACAGGATTTCGATGGTTCCATTCCGGCGCTGCAGGCCGGCAAGTTCGACGCCATCATCAACATCACCATCACGCCGGAACGGGCCGAGAAGGTCGAGTTCACCCACAAATATTACCAGACGCCGCCGGCCATCGCCGTGCCGAAGGATTCGACCATCGCCGGCACATCGCCGGACGATCTGAAGGGCAAGGTGCTGGGCGTGCAGAGCGCAACCATCCACCAGAATTTCGCCGAGCAGAAATACTCCGGCTCGACCGTGAAAGCCTATCCGACGGGCGACGACGCCCGAACCGACATGGCCAATGGCCGGCTCGACGCGATGATGGACGGCTCGATCATCCTGACCGAATGGCTGAAGAAGCCCGATGGCGCCTGCTGCAAATTGCTCGGCACGCTGACCGCCGATCCGGCCATTCACGGCCCCGGCGTCGGCATCGCCCTGCAAAAGGGCAACAAGGAACTGGCCGACAAGTTCAATGCCGCCATCGACGCCCTGCGTGCCAGCGGCAAGTACAAGGAAATCAACGACAAATACTTCTCGTTCGACGTCTACGGAAGTTAACCCCTTCACCGCTCCTACCTCGGCAGCGCCATCAGGCGCTGCCGTTTTCATGAGATGACGGAGAAGTTTCTTGGTTGAGCGGCGCTCCCCTTTCTACACCAGCATCGTTGGCCTCGGCGCCACGATGGGCCGGGTCGGCGGCGACTTCGTCTCGGCCAAAACTTATTCCGGCATCGCCGACGAGCATCTGAACACGCGCAAGAATGTCGGCGTGCAGGATCTCAGCACCATGGGCAAGATGGACATCAAGGGGGCGGAAGCCGAGGCGCTGGTCAACCACATCATCGTCAACGATGCGGCCGCGATGAGCCCCGGCCAGGTGCGCTATTCCACCGTCTGCCGCGACGATGGCGGCATCATGGACGACCTCACCGTGTTCCGGCTGGCGCCTGAGCATTTCATGCTGGTGACCGGCTCGGTCAACCGGCTGAAGATGCTGCCCTGGCTGCAACATCATGCTGAAGCGCGAAAGGCCTATGTCACCGACATCACGGCGGCCGTCGCCTTTCCGACGATACAGGGGCCGCGTTCACGCGAGCTGCTGAAAGCACTGGTTTCGGATGCCGATCTCGATGAGTTGAAACGCTGGGCGTTCACTTCAGGGCGCGTCGGCGAGACCAAAGTCCTGATCTCACGCACCGGGGTGACCGGCGAGCTCGGCTTCGAACTGTTCGTGCCGGCGGACGAGGCCACTTCCGTCTGGGACGCGCTGATGCGGACCGGTAGCGATTTCGGCCTGAAGCCATACGGCGTGCTGGCCATGTTCACGCTCGGGCTGGAAAAGGCCTATCCGGCGCATGGCATCGACATGGACGAGAGCCGTACGCCCTTCCATGTCGGGCTCGATCGCTGGATCAAGTTCGACAAGGGCGAGTTCATCGGCCGCGAGGCATTGCTCACAATTCGCGGCAAGGGGCTCGACGAACGCTGGACCGGGCTGACTCTCGACGGTGACAAGCCGGCCGCGACGGATGCCAGGGTTTTCGCCGACGGCGAGGATGCCGGCGTCGTCACCTACAGCGATCACGGCTATTCCTTAGGCAAAGTTCTGGCGACGGCGCATTTGCGGCTGCCGTTCACCGCCATCGGAACCGAGCTCAGCATCGACATCGACGGCAAGCCGACACGGGCGGTGGTGGCGCCGATGCCATTCTTCGATCCTGAAGGCGCTCGGCTGCGGGCCTAAATCAGGCTAACTTCGCTAGCAGCCGCATAAACGTGGCCGCTTCCTTGACCGTCAGCGGCGCCAGTGTCTCCTGGGTGATGGCGCGGGCCAACGGGATCAGCCGTTCGATCGCCTCGCGTCCCTCTGGCGTGAGGTTGACCAGCAGCCGCCTCTTGTCGACCTCGTGTTTGGTCAGATCGACCAGGCCACGCGCCTTCAGCCGGTCGATGACGCCCTTGACCGTCGCCGCATCCATGGCGATCAGCGTGCCCAACTGGTTCTGCGAGGTCTCGCCGACATCGTGCAGCTTGGCAAGTGCAGCGAATTGCGGCGGCGTCAGGTCGCTGATCTGGGCGGCAAAGATCGAGACATGGCGCTGATGCGCCTTGCGCAGGATGAAGCCGACCTGCTCCTGCAGGCGGTAGTCATGTTCGTCGGGCTCTTCGGCCTCGACGAGCTTGAGAAGATTGTCCCCGCCGCTCATCGCAAGCCGTCCCAGGCCTTGATGTCGCCGACCGCCAGGCCGCCCATGCGGTCGTGCACGCGGGGGCCGCAGCTCATGGCGAGGCAGAACAGGATTTCGTCGGCGCGCGGCCCGTCGCTGAGACCGACCTCCATGGCGTCGAAATGGCTACGCACATAGGCGGCGTTGGTGTGGCCGAGCGGCACGTCGAGCCGCGAGCCGAAGGCGCCGACCTTGGTTGCCGACGGCACGATCGCCTTGGCGTCGCCCAGCCGCTCGCGCATGGCGTAACCGCCGGGCACATGCCACAGCGCGCCGTGCTCCAGCTCCCCCGACGAGCCGACAATGGTGCCCTTGCCGTAGGCGTCGATCTGCTTGATGTCGCCGCCCAATGCGGCAATGAGCTTGTCGGTGAGCAGCAGGCCAAGCGGCTTCAGATCGTCCATGGCGCTCTGCAGTTCTTCGACGTAGCGGCCGGCGAACGGGTTCTTCACCAGCGCCACGGCCGCCGCGCGGCGGCGCGGCGCAGCTGCGACCGGGCCGCCATCGTGAAAAATCTCTTCGGTCAGAACCGCAATCTTGCGGATCGGAAACTCAGGCATGGGCAACTTCCTTCCCTGGATTTTTGTTGGGCGCGGCAAGCGCCATGGAACCACTGATGCGGGCTTCCCCACCTAGAAACAGCGCCGATGCGGCAATCAGGCCGCGCCGGCGAAAATCTTCGGCGACGGCAAGGCCATTGTCCAGCGCCCGCTCCACATCGCCACGCGCGAGCATGCCGACGGCTTGTGTCACCAGCCGCGCGCCGAGATCGCTGTCGGGCGCCAAGTCCTGCGCGGGAATGCGCTTGATGGCGGGATTGCCGGGCAGGTCGACGGCGTTGGCAATGAGTGTCGCGGCCGCATCGGCCTCGGCGCCGGTGTGCGCCAGCACGGTGACGGCGTCGGCAATGCCAAGCGAGAACGAACGGCCGCGCCAGCCGCTGGTGGCGACGCCGCGCACGCCGTCCGCCGAGCGAATGGTGAGGCGGTCGGCCATGCCGTTGCCGGTGCCGGCGATCGCCAGGTTCATCGACTGGCCCTTGCCGATATGGAGGGCGCTGTCGCCGCCATTGTTGACATAGGCCCGGTCGAGCTTGCGACCGGCAAGCAATGCCGAGAGCATTTCGTCGGCTACCGATCCGGCGACGGCGGCCATCGGCGTGATGAAGCATTCCGCCAAGGGCATGACGGCTGCTTCCATGCGCCGCGCCGTCGGGCCGGCGAAGGTGCGCGGCGCCAGGAAAAATGCCGGCAGCCGCAATTCGGGAAGCTCCTCGACCAACTCGATCAGGATCGTCTGGAAGCGCTCGATCGCCTGATCGTAGGCGGCACGACACTCAGCCGCCTCACCAAAGGCTTCGACGATCAGGTCGATCGGCCCGTGGTTGAGGTGCAGCCGCTTACCGTCCTGCAGCCAGTGGACTTGCGGGCCTTGCATCAGGTGGCCCCGTTCGAGCCGACGCGGCGCAATTGCGCGAGCGGCGGCCATGGGTTTTGAGCCTCGGCGGCTGAGCCGCGACGCGGGTTGAGATACTCGCCGCCTTTGGCAACGATATCCCCGACGCTTCGTATCTCGGCCTCGTAGCCGCCCAGCCGGACATAGTCGTCGCGACGCAGCGTGAATTCGATCGGCGCCACCAGTGCCGGGGTCGGGACATAACCGAACGCGCCTTCCGGCACGCGCATGACGTCGACCATCAGCGTGATGCCGCCGCCCGGCCAGACATAGACCGGCGCGCCGCCAACGGTAACATAGGTCTTCAAGCCCTGCACCGAGCGGGTGAGATTGACCGGGTTTTCGGTGACGCCGGCGCGCAGCGAACCGCCGGCGCCGCCGATGAACAGCACGGTGCAGAGCGCCGGCTCGCAATTGTCCTCGATCAGGCCGACCGATTTCTGCAGCCGCTCGGGGAACGGTTTTTCAACCGGCTTCAACTCGTCGTCGAGTTCGTAATAGGCGAACTGCTCGCCGGTGGTCGACACCATCAGCAGCGACAGGCCGGGGCGGGCGCCCTTCTTGGCGTTCCATCCGCCGAGGATCGACAGCGGGTCGGAAATCGAGGTGCCGCCCCAGCCAAGGCCGGGCTCGGAGACCTTGAAATAGCGGCCCGGCGTCGAGCGGCGGCCGATGATCTTGATGCCGGTGTCCTGCCAGCCCAGCACCTTGCCGGCCTGATGCTCGGAGACAACGCCGGTGATATGGTCGTCGACCACCACCACCTCGTCGACTAGGCCGCGCCATTGCGTGGCGAACATGCCGATCGTGGCCGAGCCGCAGCCGACCCGCATACGGTGTTCCTGCTTGCCGTCGATGACAGGTGGTTTGCCGGCTTCGACGATGATGGTGGCGCCGCCATCGATGGCCAGTTCGACCGGCTTGCGATTGCACAGACTGAGCATCGCGTCACAGGTTGCCCGGCCTTCGGCCTTGGAGCCGCCGGTCAGATGATGCACGCCGCCCAGCGACAGCATCTGCGAGCCATACTCGCCTGTCGTGACGTGGCCGATCGGCTCGCCTTGCGCGCGCACGATTGCCGTTTCGGGACCGAGATGGCGGTCGGTGTCGATCTTCACCTTGACGCCGCAGTACGAAAAAATGCCTTCGGTGACCACGGTCACCAGATCGACGCCCTCGACCTCCTGGCTGACGATGAAGGGGGCCGGCTTGTAGTCGGGATAGGTGGTGCCGGCGCCGATCGCAGTGACGAAGCGGCGGCCGGTGTTGACCAGTTCGCCGTCCCATTGCTCGCCCTCGGCGGTGAAGGGCACGACCGCGGCGCCACTCTCTGCCGCATGGTCGAGGATGGTCAGCGGGTCCATACGCACGATGCGGCCACCGACATTGCCGTAGCGGTCGCAGGCGCCGGTGCGGCCATCGGCGATGTAGCACATCACCGGACAGGCATCGCAGCGGATCTTTTCCGCCACCAGCTTTTCGCCCGGATCGTGGGTTTCGAAGCGTTCGGCAAGCTCGCTCATCGGCGTGCCTCCTTGTCGCGGATGCCATCTTGTTCGCGGATGGCGGCGCGGATGCGCGTCGGCGTCGCCGGAACCTTGGTGATGAGAACGCCGGTGGCGTGGCGTATGGCGTTGAGGATGGCGGGTGCGGTCGGGATCAGCACATGCTCGCCCAGGCCCTTGGCGCCGAACGGTCCCTCCGGATCGGGAACCTCGATCAATATGTGCTCGATCTCAGGCACATCGCCGATGGTCGGGATGAGATAGTCGTGCAAATTCTCGGTGCGACCGGGGATGTATTCCTCCATCAGCGCCATGCCGATGCCTTGCGCGATGCCGCCTTCGATCTGGCCTTCGACCAGCAGCGGGTTGATAGCCTTGCCGACATCGTGCGCGGCGGTGATTTTCAAGAGCTTCACCGTGCCGAGCTTGAGGTCGACCTCGAGTTCGGCGATCTGCGCGCCATAGCCGTAGACGGCGTAAGGCTTGCCCTGGCCCTTGGCATCGAGCGGCAGCGTCGGCGGATCGTAGGTCTCCTCGGCGCGAAAGACGAAACTGTCCGCATCGACATCGAGCGCGGCGAGATCGATACGCCGAGTGGCTTCGCCCTCACGAATGACGATCGCCGGGCCGTCCAATTGCAGGGTCGCGTTCTCCGAGACATTGGCAAAGCGCAGGATCTTTTCGCGCAAGGCGCGGCCGGCTTTTTCGGCCGCCTTGCCGGTGACAAAAGTCTGGCGCGAGGCCGATGTTTTGCCGGCGTCCGGGCTGATCGCGGTGTCGGCGCTTCTCAGCTTGAATTTTTCCAGCGGCAGGCCAAGTGCGTCGGCGCAGATCTGGGCAATGACGGTGTTGGAGCCCTGGCCGATATCGACGGCGCCCTGATGCAGGATGACCTCCCCCTCTGGCGAGATACCGACCCGGATGGTCGACGGATTGGGCAGCGAGGTGTTGCCGCAGCCATACCAGCAGGACGCGATGCCGACGCCGCGCTTTTTGCTCGTATTGGCATTGTTGAATGTATCTGCGTCGGCCTTCGCGCGAGCCCAATGCGGTCGCAAGGAGTCGAGGCACTGGAAAATGCCGACGCCCGACTCCAGTCGCTGTCCGGTAACCGTTTCGGATCCGTTCCGAAGGCAGTTCTTCAGCCGAAAATCGAGCCGGTCCATGCCAAGCTTGCCCGCAAGCTCATCGTAAAGCGTCTCCTGCATGATCGTCGCCTGCGGCACGCCGAAGCCACGGAAGGCGCCGGAAATCGGCCCGTGGGTGTGGATGGCGCGGCCTTCGGCGCGGTAGTTCGGCGTCGCATAGGGACCGGAGGCATGCACCGGCACGCGGTTGGCGACGGTCGGGCCCCAGCTGGCATAGGCGCCGGTGTTGAAATCGCCTGTGAAGACCATGCCGGTGACATGGCCCTCGGCATCTACGCCGATGGTCGCCTTCATCTCGGCGGGATGTCGCTTGGTGGTCGACATCATGGATTCATTGCGGGTGTAGGCCAGTGCTGCCGGCCGGCCGGTCTTCAGCGCCACAAGGCCGATGAGCGGCTGCAGTGAAACGTCCAGTTTCGAGCCGAAGCCGCCGCCGGTCGCGGTCGGCACGATGCGCACCTTGTCGACGGCAAGACCGAGCACCTTCGCCGTTTCGTCGCGGTCCATGTAGGGGGCCTGGGTGCAGGCGACGACGACCAGCGTGTCGCCGTCCATGTAGGCATGGCCGGCTTCCGGCTCGATGTAGGCGTGCTCGACATAGGAGGTGTCGATGGCACCGGACACTGTGAAGGCAGCCTCGCCAAGCGCCGCCTCGGGGTCGCCGCGCTCTACGAAGCCCTTGGTCAACAAATTGGCCGGGCGGTTCGCGTGGATGAGCGCCGCCCCTTCTGCCTGCGCGTCGCCGGGCTGCAGAAAATGCGGCAGCTCGGTCCAGCGGACCGGGAAATCCTGGAGGTCGAGATCGAGCATGGCCTCGCGCTCGCCGGCGACCAGCGCCACTGCCTCGCCGCGCAGCCGCGCAAAGCCTTCGGCCAGCGCCGGCTGGTCGGCAAACGGACCGATGACGCCGAAACAGTTTTTTCCCGGAATGTCGGCGGCGGTGAAGACGCCGACGATGCCGGGATGCGACTTCACCCAGCCCTCCAGGTCGCCGAAGGCGAAGCCGGCATGATAATGCGGCGAGCGGACCACCAGCACGGCCAGCGCATCGGCGGGAAACGCATCGGCGCCGAATTTTTCAGCGCCGGTGACTTTTGGCACGCCGTCGAGCCGGACCGGGGAGGCGCCTACAGCATTCCCTGTGGTTGGCCTTCTACGTTCAAAGTTGAATTCCAACGAATGACGTTGGCGCTGCCCCTCACCCTTACCCTCTCCCCGTGAAGAACGGGGAGCGGGGAGCGTCGGCGCTGGAGCACTTCCCTTCTCCCCGTCACTATACGGGGTGAGGGTGCCGGCAGGCGGATGAGGGGCAGCGCCGTCGGTCGACGTCTCGAACCGTCCCGCATCCATCACTGCCGCGATGATCTTTCTGTAGCCGGTGCAACGGCAGAGGATGCCGCCCAGCGCATCCTGCACCTCGGTCTCGGTCGGATTCGGCGTGCCATCCAGCAGCGCCGTTGCCGCGACCAGCAGCGCCGGCGTGCAGATGCCGCATTGCGCGGCGCCATGTGCCAGGAAGGACGCCTGCAGCGCCGACAGCCGGCGATCGGCGAGGCCTTCGACGGTCGTTACGGACGTCCCGGCTGCGGAGGCCGCCGGCATCAGGCAGGCGCAGACGGCGTCGCCGTCGACCAGCACTGTGCAGGCGCCGCAATCGCCGGCATCGCAGCCAACCTTGGTGCCCGTCAGCTGCAATTCGTCGCGCAAAACCTGCGACAGCCGGCGCAGCGGCGGCACATTGACCGAGACGGCGGCGCCATTGACGGCGAAGGCGATCTCGGCGCGCTCGATGCCGAGGCCCGGCACGAGGTCGGGCAGGGCTTCAATCATCTCGGAGTGGCTCATGCCGCCACCATGCTGTTGTCGTTCGTCAGCCCGCAGGCCCCCAGCACGGCGCGAGCGACAAGCTCGCGCGCTGCGTCGAGCCGGTATTCGGCGCTGCCGCGCACGTCGGCAATCGGCGAGAGCTCGGCCATCGGCGCGGACAGGAGCGCATCGGCGAGTGCCGGGCCGACAGGCTTGCCCACCAGCACGGCTTCGACAGCGGCGAGCCGCTTGGCCACGGCCGAGCAGGACCCGACCGCGACAGCGGCTTCCATGACCATGCCATCCTCGGCAACGAGGCGCGCCGCCACCATGGCGATGGAGATGACGAGGTAGCGCCGCGCACCGAGCTTGACGAAGGCCGACGTGCCGGTGGCCCTGGGCTTCGGCACCCGGATGGCGGTAACCAGCTCGCCCGGTAGCAGCGCGGTGCGGCGGTTGCCGAGAATGAACTCCTGCAGCGGCAGATAACGCGTCGCGGCTGCAGAGCGCAGCTCGACCTCGGCGTCCAGCACCAGCAGTCCCGGAACGCCATCGGCGGCAGGCGAAGCATTGCAGAGATTGCCGGCGATCGAGGCGACATTCTGGATCTGCAGGGAGCCCACTTCGCGCGCGGCCTGCTTCAGCGCATCGAAAGCCGCCGGCAATGGATGGCGGATAAGGTCGGTCCATGTGGTGCGGGCGCCCAAAACCCAATGTGTTTCGGTCTCGGCAATGCCGCGCAGCGAGTGCAGGCCGTTAATATCGAGAACATTCTCGCGGAACGGTTTGGCGCCCTGCGCCGGATAGAAATCGGTGCCGCCGGCAAGCACGCGCCAGGCGCCCTCGCCCAGCAGAGCGAGCGCCTCGTCGAGCGTGGTGGGTTTCGCGTAACGGATCACGCTTTGCCTTCCAAAAAAATCGGCCTTCCCATTGGGGCCTTCAAGGGTGGGGTCTTCCCCAACCCCGCCAGTGTCTGACCAGGCCAAATTCATTCGTATGCAAATGATATCAAGCTGGCGGAAATTGTCAAAGCCGGAGTTTAAGGGAACCCGGCCGCCACGCATTTGTTACGTCCGCGCACGATCCCCAAAAATCGGAATCGATTTTCGGAAAGGATCCTGCGCAAAGTAAAGTGCTACAGCGTCCTTTGCGCGTCCGAAGGGGACGCGCGGCGCTGTAGGAGGTTGACGCAGGCGGCCATCCGGTCAAGTTTCTGCATCCGGTCGCATCAGCGGCGTATTTCACTCGATCCCCCGTTCGAGACGTAGAAGAGGAGAGGCGCCATGGCCGACGAAGCGCTTGTTGTCATCGACCTGCAAAACGACTTCTGCCCCGGCGGCGCGCTGGCGGTTGCCGGCGGCGACGAGATCGTGCCGCTGGTCAACGATATGATTCGGCACGCCGAGCATGTCGTGCTGACGCAGGACTGGCACCCGGCCGGACATTCGAGCTTTGCCTCCAGCCATCCGGGTGCCCAGCCCTTCAGCGCCATCGAGATGCCCTATGGGCCGCAGACGCTGTGGCCCGACCATTGCATCCAGGGCAGCCTCGGCTCGGACTTTCACTCGGGGCTCGCCTGGACCAAGGCCGAGTTGGTGATCCGCAAGGGGTTCCGCCTCGATATCGACAGCTACTCCGCCTTCTTCGAGAACGACCACAAGACGCCGACCGGGCTCGCCGGCTACCTCAAGGAGCGCGGCATCGGCACCGTGACCCTGGTTGGTCTGGCGACCGACTTCTGCGTCGCCTTCTCGGCCCTCGACGCGGTCAAGCAAGGCTTCACGACGACGGTGCGGCTCGACGCCTGCCGCGGCATCGATCTCAACGGTTCGGTCGAGGCGATGCTGAAGCGGATGCGCGATGCCGGGGTGAAGCTCGAAGACCCGATCTCGGAGTGACTGGATCGTGACGCATCGAGGGGGCTGCACACAGTTGGGGAAGGCTTTCGCGGCAGGTGTACTCGCTTCCGCTGTGTCTCCGCAAATGGCCTTCGCGGCCGAGGCCCGCGGCCTGCCCGATGCTGCCATGTCGCTGTGGTGGGCGCTGCCTTTCGCCGGCCTGCTGCTCTCGATCGCCACCGGACCGCTGCTGTTCCACCATGTCTGGGAGCATCATTACGGCAAGATCGCCGCCGGCTGGGCAGCGCTGGCGGTCATCCCGCTGATGGTTGCATTCGGCGTTCCGGTAGCCGGTGAAGCCGTGCTGCACACGCTGCTCACCGAATACATGTCCTTCATTATCCTGCTGTTCGCGCTCTACACCATTTCGGGCGGCATCCTTGTCGCCGGCAACATCCATGGCACGCCGCTGGTCAATGCCGGGCTGCTGCTCGTCGGGGCGATGCTGGCCTCGGTGATCGGCACCACCGGCGCCTCGATGATCCTGATCCGGCCGATGCTGCGCGCCAACGACAACCGGCAGTTCAACGCCCATGTCGTCATCTTCTTCATCTTCCTGGTGTCCAACATCGGCGGCTCGTTGACGCCCTTGGGCGACCCGCCATTGTTCGTCGGGTTCCTGCGCGGCGTCGACTTCTTCTGGACGTCGGCGAACCTCTGGCGCGAGACGCTGTTTACCGGCGGCCTGGTGCTGCTTGTCTTCCTGGCCATCGACATCATGCTGCATCGCCGTGAAGGCGGCGCGCCGAAGATCAAGGATCCGACGCCGGATACGAAGGTGCGCCTTCGCGGCCTGGCCAATCTGCCGCTGCTGGCCGGCGTCATTGCCGCGATCCTGCTGTCGGCAGCGTGGAAGCCGGGCGTGAGCTTTTCAGTGCTGGGCGTGAGCCTCGAACTGCAGAACCTGGCGCGCGACGCCATCATCCTGGGGCTCGCCGGACTGTCGCTTGTCGTGTCACTCAAGAGCCATCGCGAGGCCAACGGCTTCACCTGGGGCCCGATCGCGGAGGTGGCGAAACTGTTTGCTGGCATCTTCATCTGCATCGTGCCGGTCATTGCCATCCTTCGCGCCGGCCATGACGGCGCGCTGGCGCCGCTGGTGGCGCTGGTGACGTCACCCACCGGCCAGCCCAATGATCTCGCCTATTTCTGGCTGACCGGCGGGCTGTCGTCCTTCCTCGACAATGCGCCGACCTATCTGGTGTTTTTCGAACTCGCAGGCGGCGACGCGCGGCACCTGATGACGGAGGCGGCCTCGACGCTGGCCGCGATCTCGGCCGGCGCGGTGTTCATGGGCGCCAACACCTATATCGGCAATGCACCCAACTTTATGGTCTACGCCATAGCCCGGCATCGCGGCGTGAAAATGCCGGGTTTCTTCGGCTACATGGCGTGGTCGGGCCTGGTGCTGATGCCGATCTTTGTGATTGCGGGTTTTTTGTTCTGATGCAAAGGGCGCTAGGCCCTTACCTCCCCTTGTGGGGAGGTCGGACCGAAGGTCCGGGTGGGGGTCGGCGCCGCCCCCACCCGGCTGCTTCGCAGCCACTTGCCGGGGCGAGCCACGGGTCTCGCCCGTCCTTCGGACCCCCACAAGGGGGAGGGTAAAGTCTATCCCACCCCTACATATCGGCGCACCGCCGACGGATCGGCGCGAAGCTGTTCGACATCCACCGTCTCGCGGTTGCGGCCGTTCTCGATGAAGCAGACGCGGTCGGCGACGGACAGCACGGCGTCGACGCGCTGTTCGACCAGAATGGTGGAGACACCTAGCTCACGCAGCTTCACCACCGTCTCGCGGATCTTGGCGATCATCGACGGCATCAGCCCCTCCGTCGGCTCGTCTAGCAACAGCACCTGCGGCTCCAGACAAAGGGCGCGGGCCATGGCCAACATCTGCTGTTCGCCACCGGACAAAGTGCCGGAGCGCTGCCGCAGCCGCTGGCGCAGCAACGGGAAGAGGTCGAGCACGCTCTCGCGCGTCGCTCTTCCGTTGCCGCGCGCCATCAGTCCGATCTCGATGTTTTCCGCCACCGTCATCTCGGCGAACAGCCGCCTGCCTTGCGGTACATAGGCGACGCCGGCCTTGGGCACCTCATGCGCCGGCAGGCCGGTCAACTCCTTGCCGGCGAGCCGGATCGAACCGGCGCTCGAGCGAACCAGCCCCATGATTGCTTTCAGCGCCGTCGTCTTGCCGGCGCCGTTGCGACCGAACAGGCACAGCACCTCGCCCTTGTTGAGCACGAGATCAAGCTCGTAAAGCACCTGAACCTCGCCATAGAAGCAGTCGAGCCTGGAGATGGTCAGCGCTTCAGTCTCGTGGGCCTCAGTCTCGTGGGCCTCAGTCTTGTGGGCTTCGCTCATGGCGCCGTCCCCAGATAGGCTTCCTGCACCTGTGTGTTGGCGCGAACCTGTTCGGGCGTGCCTTCGGCCAGGATCTTGCCGGCGTTGAAGACGGTGATGCGGTCCGCCAGCTGCATGACGACCGGCATGTTGTGCTCGATCAGGAGCACGGTGGCGCTCTTGGCAATCTCGCGCACCAGTCCGATGAAATTGTCGATCTCGCTGTCGGCCAGCCCCTGCGTCGGCTCGTCGAGGATCAAAAGCCGCGGCTTAAGCGCCAGGCCCATCGCGACTTCCAGCAGGCGCTGGTGGCCGTAGGAAAGCTGGCCGGCCGGCATATGGGCGCGGCCGGCAAGTCCGGTGCGTTCCAGCGCGGCCATGACGCCGGTGCGCACCGCACCTTTCGAGCGGCCATCGGTCAGCGTGCGCTGCACCGGCAACGCGACATTATCGTAGGCAGAGAGGTTGGCGAAGACGCTGGTGATCTGGAAGGTGTAGGCAATGCCCCGGCGCACCCTGAGATAGGCCGGCTGGCTGGTGATGTCGGCGCCGTCGAAGACGATCATGCCGGACGATGGCTGAATGCGGCCGCTGACCAGGCTGACGAAGGTGGTTTTGCCGGCGCCATTGGGGCCGATGACGGCGCGGATCTCGCCCGGCATCAGCTGAAAATCGACTCCGTCGACGGCGCGCAGGCCGCCGAAACTGCGCGCCAGGCCTTTGGTGGTCAGCAACGGCATCATGGGAGCCACCCGAGCCAGCGCTGGCGGATGGTGCCCAGAATGCCTTTGGGGAAAAACAGCACCAGCAGGATGAGCGCAATACCGACGATCAGGAGATAGGCGGAGGTGTAGCCGCTGGCGGTGTCGATGACATAGTACATGAACACCGTGCCGAGCAGCGCGCCCAGCGTCGTGGCGGCGCCGCCGAGCAGCACCCAGAGCAGCGGCAGGATGGAATACTGCACCGAGGCAAAGCTCGAGCCGACATAGCCGAACAGCAGCGCATAGGCCGCACCCGAGGCGGCGCAGATGGTGCCGGAGACGACGACGGCGATCAGCTTGTTGGAGAAGGTGTCGTAGCCCAGCATTTTCGTGCGCTCCTCGTTCTCGCGCACCGCGACCAGCACGCGGCCATAGCGGGAGCGGACGATGGCGAGGGTGATCAGCAGCACGACCGAGAACAGCGCCAGCGCGCTCATGTAGCGCACGGTCGGGTTGGTTAGGTCGAGCGATGTCGCGCCGAAGGCCAGAACCCGCGCCGGCTGCGGCACGACCAGACCCTGGTCGCCGCCGGTCCAGGCGGCGAAATAGAGGATGACGAGGTAAAACACCTGCGCGAACATCATGGTGACGATCATGAAGGCGACGCCGGTGGTGCGCAGCGCCAGCAGGCCGATCACCAGTGCCAGCAGCGCGCCGCAGGCGATGCCGGCGAGGAAAGCCAAAGGCACGCTCCAGCCGAGATGGATGACCGCGAGACCAGCGCCATAGAGCCCGGCGGCGAAGAACATGGCGTGGCCGAGGCTGAGCAGGCCGACATAGCCGAACAGCATGTTGTAGCCCATGGCGAACACCGCCAGCACCATGATTCGGGCCAGCAGGCCATGATGGTAGTCGGGCAGGACGAAGCTCAGCGCAAACAGTAGCGCGATGACGCCGAGATGCAATGCATAGGCTTTTGCCGGCGAAGCTTCGCTCATCGCGACGCCTGCCCGAACAGGCCCTGCGGCCGGAATACCAGCACCATGGCCACCAGCAGCGTGGCGATGATCTTGGCCAAAGTCGGCGAAAAGAACACCGAGATGATGCCGTCGGACAGGCCGATCAGCACGGCGGCGACGACGGTGCCGCGCAGCGAGCCGAGGCCGCCGATGATGACGACGATGAAGGACAACAGCAGCGGGTCCTGCCCCATCAGGTAGTGCGCCTGACTGATCGGCACGATCAGCACGGCGGCGATGGCCGCCAGCATGGCGCCGAGCGCGAAGACGCCGGCATAGACGCGGTCGACCGGAATGCCGAAGGCCTGCGCCGTTTCGCTGTCATATTGGGTGGCGCGCATGATGAGGCCGATCTTGGTGCGCGTTAGCACCAGCCATGTGGCGATGAGCAGAAGCGCGGAGGCGGCGATGATCGACAGCTTGTAGCCGGAATAGCCGAACCAGGGCAGCAGGATGCGGTAGCTGAAGGGCGGCTCCACCGGGCGCGCTTCCGGGCCATAGAAGCTCAACGCCAGCTGCTGGATGATGTAGAGCATGCCGATCGTGGCGACGATGGTGGCTTCCGGATTGTAATTGAGCCGGCGCAGCACAAGCCGCTCGGCTACCAGCGCAATGGCGCCGACAATCAGCGGCGCAATCACCAGCGCCGCCAGGAAGCCGAGCGTGGGATGGCCGGGTATCGCCGTCGAGATCGCCCAGGCCAGCACCGCGCCCAGCATGAAGAACTCGCCATGGGCGACGTTGACGACGCGCATGACGCCGAACACCAGCGACAGCCCAAGCGCCGTCAGCGCCAACACGGCTGAGGTGACAAGGCCTTCGAGGGCGGCGAGGAGGAGATGGGGTCCGAAATGCATTCAGGGCGCCCTTACCCTCCCCTTGTGGAGAGGGTGACCGCGCAGCGGTCGGGTGGGGGTTGGGCACGGGCCGTCGCGACCCCCACCCCGTCTCGCAAGCTTCGCAAAAGTGCGAAGCTTGCGTGCCGACCCTCCCCACAAGGGGGAGGGTAAGGCGCCTCACAGCGCCTGCGTCGTATAATCCCCTTCGGCCTCGTAAAGCCCGTCCTCGATCTTGGTCTTGTGGACGACCTTCATCTTGCCGCCTTCGACCTTGGAGATGTTCTGGATGCCAAAACACTGGTGGATTTTGCCGTTGAAGGTCTTCGGGCCTTGCGGATGCTCCGGGCCTTCGGCGAATTCGGTCAGAGCCTCGGTCGCCTCGACCAGCTTGGCGCGGTCTTCCGGGCCCTTGTAGCCGGCATCTTCCATCGCCTTCTTGACGACATAGAGCGTCTCCCAGCAGCCGAACATGTGGGCGGCGGTGGAGACGTCCTTGGGGTCGCCGACGGCAGCCCCATTGTCGTCGATGCCGACAGCGGCGCGGTAGGCTTTCTGGGCGGCCGAGTCATTGGCCTGCGCATAGCGCGGCGAACCTTCCCAGAAATGGCTGCCGTCCAAAAATTCGAGGCCGGGGCTGTTGATGTCGGTGGCTTCGAGCGAATCGATGAAGCCGAACAGTTGCGGCCGGTTGGAGCCGTAGAACTCGCCGAGTTCCTTGACGAAGGTGAGCACGGCCGGGCCGACCATCACGTGGTAGATGACTTCGGTCTCGGCGGGTATCTGCGGGAAGTATTTCGTGAAAGACGACTCTGTCGGCGGGATGGCGATCTGGGCGATGACCTCGGCGCCTTGCGCCTTCAGCGCCGGCGGCAGGTAGTCGCGATGGTCGTAGCCGAAGGCGAAATCCGGGAAGATCTGCGTCACCTTCTTGCCGGCATTGGCCGCGATCCACGGCGCCATCGACTGGATCTGGCTCTTCACATCGGTGATGCCAGGCTGGAAGACGTAGCGGTTGAGCTTGGTCGAAGCGACGTGGTGGCCTTCGCTGACGACGAAATACGGGATCTTGTTTTCGCCGGCGGCCGGCGCCGAGCCGATCACCACATGCGAGAACAGCGTGCCGAAGACGATGTCGGTCTTGTGCTGGGTGGCGAACTTGCCGACCACCTCGGCGCCACGGCCGGGATCGGTGCCGTCATCCTCGATCACCAGTTCGACAGGTCGGCCATTGATGCCGCCGGCGTCGTTGATCGCCTTGACCGCGGCGGCACTGGTCTTTTCATACCAGCGGCCATAGGCGGCGCCGATGCCGGTGCGGTGCGACTGGAAGCCGATCTTGATTGGCGCCGAACTCTGCGCCTGGCTGTAGCGGACGAAGCCGGGCGCGAGCGTCAGCCCGGCGCCGACGGCGAGACCTTTCAGCGCGGTGCGGCGGCTAAGGGTGGATTTGGAGAGATCGAAAAACCCATTCTTGTCAGTCACGGCAGTTCCCCTGTTTTTGAGTTTTGACTGTCTGTAACGAGGCAAGGCCACTCCCTTGCAGGAGGGGCAGAAATTGCATGTGTACAAACTAAATCACCAAAGCACAGAGCTTGCAAGCGGGCTTTCCGCAAAGGCATGTGGATCAGCTTGTCTCATCCGGCCGTCGGCGTGGCAAGCAACCACAGGCCGAAGATCGTGTAGGCAATCATCAGCATGGTGAGCGGCAACTGGCTGAGGGCGGCGCGCGATGGCACCTGGTGCAGTCGCCAGGCCAGTCCATGGGCAACGAGCACCGCCAGCATGTGCCCGGCGATGATGATGCCGGCCTGCAGGTTCCACAGCCACCAGGCGGAGTGGGCCCCGGCGACGATGCCGGCCTCGATCTGCATGTCGGCGGCGCCGAACAGGTTCCATCCCAGCGCGAACGGGTCGGACAAAGCGGCAATCGCATACTGGCCGTCGACCAGCAGCGCCGTCAGATAGTGCGCGACATGATAGGCGAGCGCGATCGGTACGATCGACCAGACCAGCAGCCCGGCGGCCTCGCCGTGGGAATGTCGGCTGCCGGCAAGGCGCTGGCCGAGTATGACGGCCAGCAGGAATGCCGCCGCGAGCAGGACGAAGGTCAGCACGAGGCCGAAGCTGCTTATGCCGATGAGCGCGGTGCGGCCGGGATATTCCAGCGGGTTGATGCCGGACAGGCCGAGCCAGAAGAAGGTTTTCGACAGGCCGTCGAAGGACACCGATGACAGGCTGAGCAGCAGGAAAGCGATGCCGCTTGCCGGCAGGGGTGCCGCGCCGAGCAGTATTGAGCCCGGCCAGCAGAGAGCGAGCCGCCCGTGTTCATCGCGCTCGACGATGGCGAAGCGCGCCACCATGGCGAAGAACACCGTCAGGAATTCGCCGCGCCGGCTCCAATCGCGGTAGCCGAAGGCGAGCATGGCGATGAAGGTAAGCAACCAGTAGAGGCCGGCGACATAGGCAAGCCGCGCCGGGTCGTCGGGCGCCGGGTAGATCAGCTCGAACCAGGCGAAGGCGAAGAACAGGATAACGGCCGGCCAGCAGCCGAGCCATGAAGGCAAACGCGATTCCTGTCCCTCACGACCACGAAACTTGAACAGGCGGCTTTCGATCCGCCGCGGGCCATACCATGGATTCAGCCACGACCAGAGATCGCCGAACAGGCCTTGCGCGATGGCAAGGCCGACCCAGAGCAGCGTCCAGATGGTTAGCGACAGCGGATTGGAGAGCGGGTCGCGGCTGCCGAACAGGCCGGCGGCGATGAGCGTTGCGAAGCCGGCAAAGGAGATGAGGCTGATGATTGTGCGGGCGGTGTCGCTGAAGGTGAAAAGTTGTAAGCGGCGGCGCCAGAAGCGGTCGAGGGTTGCGGGTGGCAGCAGGGCGAGGACGAGGAAGCTGACCGCGACGGCAAGCGCGCCGCCGGCGATGTAGTAGCCGGTGGGAAGCAGGAGGACGTGGCCGCGGTCGGAGGCGTGGGCGAAGGCAGGGGTGGGGAGGAGTGTGAGGGTGGGGGAGCAGGCGACATATGTCAGCCTGACGCGATCCTTCACACCCCCCTCTGGCCTGCCGGCCATCTCCCCCGCAAGGGGGGAGATTGGATGTCGCCGGGGCTTTCGCCAACTTTCAAGGGTAAAGAAAGAGGCGCGGTACTCGACGGTGCCAATCTCCCCCCTTGCGGGGGAGATGTCCGGCAGGACAGAGGGGGGTGGGCGGGAACTCACGCTATCGCGATTTTCATTTCGTCCAGCAAGGCACCCACCGACCCTCAAACCTTGACCAGCTGCTCCACGCGGTCCTTCGCCCCAAAAATCCGAAGATAGCGCTCGATCTCCTTCTTGTCGCCCGTCGCTTTCGCCGGATTGTCCGACAGCTTCACCGCCGGCCGGCCATTGGCCTCCGTCACCTTGCAGACCAGCGATATCGCATCCAGGCTGTTGGTTTCGGTCGGCGCGCAGCCTTCGAAATCGTTGGTGAGGTTGGTGCCCCAGCCGAAGGACATGCGCACCTTGCCCTTGAAGTGCCTGTAGGTCTCCTCGATGGTTTCGACCTCGAGACCGTCGGAGAAGATCAGCAGCTTCTGCCTGGGGTCCTTGCCCTTCTCGCGCCACCAGTCGATGATTTTTTCGCCGCCTTCGATCGGCGGCGCGCTGTCGGGGCGGAAGCCGGTCCAGTCGGCGACCCAGTCCGGGGCGTCGCGCAGGAAGGATGCGGTGCCGAAAGCGTCGGGCAGCACGATCAGCAGGTTGCCGCCGTAATAGCGCTGCCAGTCCTGCAGCACCTTGTAGGGCGATTCCTTCAATTCCTTTTCCGACTTGGCAAGGGCGGCAAAAACCATCGGCAATTCATGCGCGTTGGTGCCGAGCGCTTCGAGGTCGTTGTCCATGGCCAGCAGCACGTTCGAGGTGCCGGTGAAGGCTTCGCCAATGCCTTCCTTGAGCGCCTCGACGCACCAGCGCTGCCACAGGAAGGAATGGCGGCGGCGGGTGCCGAAATCGGAGATGCGGATGCCGGGCAGCGCCTTCAAGCGTTCGGTCTTGGCCCACATCTTCCCCTTGGCGCGTGCATAGAGCACGTCAAGCGCGAAGGGACCGAAGGCGCGCATGGCGGCGCGGGAACGAAGCTCATTGATGATCGCCAGCGCCGGGATTTCCCACAGGGTGGTGTACATCCAGGGACCGCTGAAGGAGAGCTCGTACTGACCGTCGCGCTTGGACAGCTCGTAGTCGGGCAGCCGAAAACCTTCCAGCCAGGCGAGGAATTCCGGCTCGAAGATCTGCTTGCGGCCATAGAAATTGTTACCGCCAAGCCAGATCATCTCCTTCTTGGAGAAGCGCAGCGTGCGGGCATGGTCGAGCTGGTCGCGCAATTCGCCTTCGTCGATGTCGTCGGCCAGGCGCACCGAGGTGGTGCGGTTGATCAGCGAAAAGGTGGCGTCGACCTTGGGGTACATGCCCCAGATCATCTGCAGCATCAGAAGCTTGTAGAAATCGGTGTCGAGCAGGCTGCGGACGATCGGGTCCAGCTTCCAGGTGTGGTTGTAAACGCGCCGCGCTATATCGGTTCTTGCCATGTCCTGCCGTCGCCTTCGCTGCTCACGTCTGTCTTACGCAATTCCGGACGGAAAACCGCCGCACTCGTTTCCTGGAATTGCCTGGCAAGAGCTTAGTAGCATTGAATTTTTGAAAGCGCTTCCCGCTTTCCGGGCTGGCCCGACAAAAAGCAGCCGCTCCGGTCCAGCCTCAACTCTTGGCGCCCACCACCCGCAGCGCCGGACGCTTCCGGCGGCTGCCGATGCGGCCGGCCACCGGCGCGTCGGCCCGGCTGTCGGCCTGTTCCTTTTCGGCAAACAGCCAGTCGACGAACAATTGCACGATCGGCGCCGAACGCATCTCGTTGCGGCAGACGACGTAGAAATCGTCGACTGCCGGCACCGACAGGCTGAACGGCGCCACCAGCAGGCCCCTGGCGAGCAGCATGCTGGCGGTGACGGAATCACCGAGCGCCACGCCATGTCCGTGCACCGCGGCTTCGATCGCCGTACGGGCGTCGCCGAGATGGTGGCGGCGGCCACGTTCGAGGTCGAGCCCATCGGCGGCGGCCAGCCAGGTGTGCCATTCGCGGCCATCATCGCCATGCAGGATGACATGGCCAGCAAGATCCCGGCAGATGCGGAGCGGCCGGTTGTTGATCAGCGTCGGACTGACCACCGGGAACAGTTCGAGGCCCGACCATTTGCGCATCCAGCAATCGGTCCAGCTGCCGTCGCCATAGAGCACGCAGACATCGACCTGTGGGGCGCGGATGTCCTTGGGGTCGTTGGACGGGATCAGCGTCAGCCTGATGTCGGGGTATTGCGCCATGAAGCTGCCGAGCCGCGGCGTCATCCATAGAAGCAGCAGCGCCGGCACGCAGGACACCGACAGTGTACCGGCGCTGGCTGGCCTGGTCATGCGCTGGGTGGCGGCGGCGATGCCGTCGAAGGCGGTCGAGACCGCCGGCAGCAATTCGGCGCCGTGCGGGGTGAGCTTTACCCGCTGTCCGGTGCGTTCGAACAGTTTTACGCCGAGTGATTGCTCGAGCGCCTTGATCTGGTGGCTGATCGCGCCGTGGGTGACGTTGAGCTCACTCGCCGCCTTGGTCAGCGAGGCATGCCGCGCCGTCGCCTCGAAGGCGCGCAAGGGATTCAAGGGGGGCAGACGCTTGGCCATTAGCAACCGGATACTCTGTGAGATTTTCTCACAATCAGCACCGTAACAATATCAATTGATTTTTCAATGCGGCTGCCGGACACTTTGGCAGGTCAACAGCATTAATGACGTGAAATCTACAGGCAGCCAGCGGGACAGCGACCCGGCCGGATGATGGTCAGTTTGCAGACGCTGCCGCATGCACCAGCCCGGCAGGAGGAGACCGACATGGGTTATGACAGAGGCAAGCTCGACGCGCTGCGCCGCAAATATGGCGAGAGCCATGGCGGCGAGATGTTCGACCCGAAGTTCCGCAAGGTCGCCGACAAGATCTTCTCCAAGAGCGGCACCCGACTCGCGCCCTATGCCGGCATCCCGACCTTCCTCGCCGCGCCCTACCGTGAAATCGCTGCCGACAATCCGGATTTCGGCGATTTGCAGGTGGCGATCATCGGCGTGCCGATGGATCTCGGCGTCACCAACCGGCCCGGCTCGCGCTTCGGGCCAAGGGCGCTGCGCGCCATCGAGCGCATCGGCCCTTACAATCATGTGCTGGAATGCGCGCCGACGCATGAGCTGCGCGTCGCCGACATCGGCGATACGCCGTTCCGCAGCCGCTACCGGCTGGAGGTCAGCCACGAAGACATCGAGCGCCGCACCAACCAGATCGTCGATGCCGGCGTGCTGCCGCTTTCGGTCGGCGGCGACCACTCGATCAGCCATCCGATCCTGAAGGCGGTCGGCAAGAAGGCGCCGGTCGGCATGATCCATATCGACGCCCATTGCGACACAAGCGGGCTGTTCGACATGACCAAGTTCCATCATGGCGGACCGTTCCGCAACGCGGTGCTGGACGGCGTGCTCGACCCGACCCGCACTATCCAGATCGGCATCCGCGGCTCGGCGGAGTATCTGTGGGAGTTCACCTATGAATCCGGCATGACGGTCGTGCATGCCGAAGAGGTGACGGGTCTCGGCATCCCGGCCATCATCGAGAAGGCGCGCAGAATAGTCGGCGACGGCCCGACCTACATTTCCTTCGACGTCGACAGTGTCGATCCGGCCTTCGCGCCGGGTACCGGCACGCCGGAAATAGGCGGCCTGACGACGCGCGAGGTGCTCGAACTGCTGCGCGGCTTGAAAGGTCTCAACATTGTCGGCGGCGATGTCGTCGAGGTGGCGCCGCAATATGACGCGACCACCAACACCGCCCATGTCGGCGCCCAGGTCCTGTTCGAGATCCTGAGCCTGATGGTGTTCAGCCCGGCGATCACCGGCAAGGGGGCCTGACGGATTTCACATGCAAAGGCGGCCGCCGCGCTGGAGCCGGCGGCCGTTTCCAAAACAAACAAGCTTCCAGAAGGGGAATACCAATGACAATCCAAATGAAATCAACCATCGCCGCTGCGCTGATGCTCGCCGGCCTCGGCTTCGCCTCCCAGGCCAATGCCGACGCCGTCGACGACATCATCAAGGCCGGCGCCATCAATGTCGGCATCTTCTCCGACTTTCCGCCCTTCTCCTCGGCCAGCGCCGATATGAGCATCAAGGGTTACGACGTCGACGTCGCGCAGGCGATCGCCGATTCACTTAAGGTGAAGCTCAATCTGGTCAGCGTCACCGGCCAGAACCGCATCCCGTATCTCACCGACAAGCGCGTCGATATCCTGATGAGCGTCGGCTATTCCAAGGAGCGCGAGGAGGTGATCGATTTCGCCGCCGCCTATGCGCCCTACTACATCGCCGTCATCGGTCCGGCAGCGCTTTCGATCAAAGGCAAGGAAGATCTCGCCGACAAGTCGATCGCCGTCAATCGCGGCACGCTCGAGGATACGTCGTTGACCGAAGCGGCGCCGTCATCGGCCGACATCAAGCGCTTCGACAACTACAATTCCGTCATCCAGGCCTTCATCTCCGGCCAGACCCAGCTGATGGTGGTCGGCAATGATGTCGGCGCGCAGGTGCTGGCCAAGCAGGACGCGCTGAAGCCGGAGCAGAAGTTCCAGCTTTTGACCTCGCCTTCGCATATCGGCCTCAACAAGAAAGAGGACCGGCTGAAGACGGCGGTCAATGATGCGGTTGCCAAGATGCTGGCCGACGGCAAGCTCGACGAGAGCTCGAAGGCCTGGCTGAAGACGCCGCTCAATCCCGACAACCTCAAGGATTGAGTTCTCGTGGCCTTTGCCTGGCTCCCAGGTGCTGTGGGCGACATCGCGCGCGGCGCGGCCACGACGATCCTGTTGATCGTCGTGACCACGCTCGTGGGCACGCTGCTCAGCATCCTGGGCGCTGCCGGCCGGCGCAACGGCCCGGTATTCGTGAAGCGCGCCATCGCGGTCTATGTCGAGGTGATGCGCAACACGCCGTTCCTGGTGCAGCTGTTCTTCATCTTCTTCGGCCTGCCCAGCCTCGGCATAAGGCTCGACCCGATCCTGGCCGCCATGCTGGCAATGACGCTCAACATGGCGGCCTACACCATTGAAATCGTCGGCGCCGGTCTCGATGCCGTGCCCGGCGGACAGACGGAAGCAGCGCTTGCACTGGGCTTGAGACCGCGCCAGGTCTTCATCAAGATCGTGCTGCCGCAGGCGCTCAAGGTGATCTACCCGGCGCTGACCAGCCAGATCGTCATCATGATGCTGGAATCGGCCGTGGTGTCGCAGATCGCCGTGCGCGAGCTGACCTATGAGGCCGACATGCTGCAAGCCCGCACCTTCCGGTCCTTCGAAACCTATTTCGTCGTGACCCTGGTCTACCTCGTCCTGTCCATGGCCTTGCGCCGGCTGCTGGTCACAGGCGGGCGCCGCGTATTGGGGGCAGGTGTCACATGATCGAATTCACCTTCTGGGACATCGTTCGCAATCTGCTGCTCGCCGCCCGCTGGACGGTGCTGTTGTCGCTGGCCGCCTTTGTCGGCGGGGCGCTGGTCGGGCTGATCGTGCTGTTCTTCAGGATCGCAGAGAATAAATGGAGCCAGCGGGTCGCTTCCGGCTACATCGCCCTGTTCCAGGGAACGCCGCTGTTGATGCAGCTGTTCCTGATGTTCTTCGGCCTGCCGATGCTCGGCCTGCGCATCGAGCCATGGACGGCAGCGGTGCTCGGCCTGACCTTCTTCGCCAGCGCCTATCTGGCCGAGATCTGGCGCAGCGGCGTCGATGCGCTGCCGCGCGGGCAGTGGGACGCCGGCGCCAGCCTTGGGCTGCACCGTCTGCAGGAGCTCAGGCTGATCATCCTGCCGCAGGCGTTCTCGATCACAAGGGCGCCGATCGTCGGCTTCCTGGTGCAGTTGATCAAATCGACGGCGCTGACCTCGATCATCGGCTTCGAGGAGCTGGTCAGAACCTCCAACGCCATCAACAACGCCACCTTCGAACCGTTCAAGGTCTACGGGCTGGTGGCGCTGATCTTCTTCGTCATGTGCTTTCCACTGACGCAATACGCCCGTACGCTCGAACAACGAGCGGCGGCCCACTGACGCCAGGCGGCGACAGTGCGTGAAGGGAACCTGCCGGAATAGAACGGCATCAACTGAGGAGAAACCAGATGAACAGACTGATCGGAAAATCCCTGACACGGCGCGGCGTGCTTGGTGCGGGCCTCGCTACAGCCGGCGTGCTCGCCATGCCGTCGATCCTGCGCGCGCAGGACAAGTCGCTGAAGGTCGGCGTCTACGGCGGCTATTTCAAGAAATCCTTTGACGAGCACGTCTTCCCAGATTTCACCAAGGCCACCGGCATTGCAGTGGAATCGGTCGCCGAGCCGACCGGCGAAGCCTGGCTGGTGCAGCTCGAACAGGCGTCCAAGGCAGGCCAGGCGCCGGCCGACCTTTCGATGATGTCGCAGACCTCGACGCTGAAGGGCCAGTCGACCGAATTATGGACGCCGCTCGATACGTCGAAGTTCAAGCACTACAACGACCTCTTGCCGCGCTTCGTCAACAAATATCCGGATGGCCGGGTCGCCGGCATCGGCGCCGTCGCCTGGTGGATCACGCTGGTCTCCAACACCGATGTCTACAAGGATGCGCCGACCTCATGGGAGACGCTGTGGGACAAGGCCAATGAGGACAAGCTTGGCCTTCTGGCACTTGCCTCGAACTCGTTCCTGCTCGAAGTGACAGCCAAGACCTTCATGGGCGGCACCAATGCGCTCGACACCGAGGACGGACTGAACAAGGCGTTCGAAAAGCTCGCCGAGCTCAAGCCGAATGTCCGGCTGTGGTATCGCGACGAGGCGCAGTTCGAGCAGGCGCTGAAGTCGGGCGAGATCCCGATGGGCCAGTATTATCACGACGTCACCGGCCTCGCGGTCGCCGACGGCTTCCATGTCCGCTCGACCTTCCCGAAGGAAGGCGGCATCCAGGACTCCGGCAATTGGGTGCTGTCGCGCGCCTCGACCAAGGTCGACGAGGCGCATGCCTTCATCGACTATATGAGCCAGCCGTCGATGCAGGGTCTGATGTCGCGCAAGGTCGGCACCACGCCGACGCTGAAGAAAGAGGTGCTCGACCTCAAGCCGGAAGAGTTCGCCGCGGTGTCGTCGGATATCGATCCGATCATCCCGCGCTATGACCTCTATACGTCGAAGGCCGACTGGATCAACCAGAAGTGGACCGAGCTGATCGTCGGCTGAGCCGCCCGTTCCGCTTGAAAACTGATCGGCCGCCGGATTTCCTCCGGCGGCCATTTCCTGGAATTGCTCCAGCGCACAGCCTGAGAGGGATGAGCATGTCCGGACTAGATATCAACGCCGTCACCAAAAAATTCGGCAACTTCGCCGCCGTCGACAATGTCCAGCTCAACGTGCCGCATGGCACGTTCGTGTGTCTGCTCGGCCCATCGGGCTGCGGCAAGACCACGCTGCTGCGCATGATTGCCGGACTGGAGGAGCCGACCAGCGGCGCCATCGTGCTCGACGGCGAGGACATCACGCCTTTGCCGACGCACAAGCGCAATCTCGGCATGGTGTTCCAGTCGCTGGCGCTGTTTCCGCATCTCTCTGTCGGCGACAACATCGCCTATGCGCTGCGCATTCGCGGCGCCTCGAAGGAGGAGCAGAAGAAGCGCGTCGACGAGTTGCTAGGCCTCATCCATCTGACCGGCTTTGCCGACCGCCCGGTGGCCAAACTGTCGGGCGGTCAGCGCCAGCGCGTGGCAATTGCACGGGCCTTGGCGCTGTCGCCGAAACTGTTCCTGCTCGACGAGCCGCTGTCGGCGCTCGACGCCAAACTGCGCGAGGCCATGCAGGTAGAACTGCGCCAGTTGCAGCAGCGGTTGGGCATCACCACCATCGTCGTCACCCACGACCAGCGCGAAGCCATGACCATGGCCGACCTCGTCGTCGTCATGGGCCACGGCAGGATCCTGCAGGCGGCGCCGCCGATCGAGATCTACCGCAAGCCGGCCGACGCCTTCGTCGCCGACTTCATCGGCATCACCAATCTGCTGCCGGCCGAGATCGACAGCACCGGGCGCACCACCATTCTGGGCACAGCCATTCCAGGTCTTGCCATGCCGGCGGGTCAGACTAAAGCGTCTGTATCGGTCCGCCCCGAGGATGTGCATCTCGGCAGCCCCGGCGGCTCGGCCATTACCGGCGAGGTGAGTTTCGTTCGCGATCTCGGCGGCACCATCGAGACCTTCGTCGATGTCGGCGGCACCAGCATCATTGCCGTGACCACGCCGCGCGAACGGCATGACGTGCCGGTCGGCGCCAAGGTCGGCGTAACGCTGCCGCCCGGCAGCTGCGTGGTGCTCGGCGCATGAGACGCGAGGCTCCGAAGTCGCTAGCCGACTACACGCCGCTGTTCTTTCCGGCGCTGATGCTGATCGTCTTCTTCGTCGTGCCGTTCTCGACGATGATCGCCGTGAGCTTCTTCAAGCGCAATCCGTCCGGTTTCTACACGCCGGATTTCGTGTTCGACAATTACGCCCGCTTCCTGTCGGTATTCTTCGGCGGCGTGCTCGGCTTTTCACTGATGCTGGCGGTGCTGGTCGCCGTCTGCTGCGTGGCCATCGCCTTCCCCTTCACCTACCTCCTGACCCGCCGGCCGCGCCGCGTGCAGACGCTATGGCTGGTCGGCCTGCTGTCGGTGCTGTCGCTGTCGGAAGTCATCATCGGCTTTGCCTGGTCGACGCTGTTTTCGCGCACGGCGGGCATCACCAATCTGTTCGTGGCGATCGGGCTGATGGACAAGCCGGTGGCGCTGCTGCCGACCTTCGGCGCGGTGCTGACCGGCATGGTTTACCAGGCGCTGCCCTATACGATCCTGGTGCTTTACCCCGCTTTGGTCCGCCTCGATCCGACTCTGTTAGAGGCCGCGCGCACGCTCGGCGCCTCGCCTATCCGGGCCTTCTTCAACGTCGTCGCGCCGGCGCTGCGCAACACCATCGTGGCGACGCTGATCATGGTCTTCGTCTTTGCGCTCGGCTCCTATCTGCTACCGCAGATTCTGGGACGCCCGCAACACTGGACGCTGTCGGTGCTGATCACCGACCAGGCGATCTACCAGTCCAACATGCCGTTCGCAGCCGCGATGGCGGTGTTCCTGGTGCTGATCTCGCTGGCGCTGGTCGGACTGACGCTGCTCGTCGGACGAAGGGAGAACGCCCTATGACCGCGACCTTGCTGCGCCGTGTCTATTTCACCATCGTCGCTTTGTTTCTGGCGGCGCCGCTGATCGTCGTCGCCGGCGTGTCGGTGAATTCGCGGCAGGAGCTCAGCTTCCCCCCGGTCGGCTTCTCGCTCGCCTGGTACGCCCAGATCTTCACCGATCCGGAATGGCGGCTGGCGCTGATCCATTCGGTGACGCTGGCCGTCTGCTCGGCAGCCATTGCCGTGGCGGTCGCGCTGCCCCTGGCCTGGTTCCTGTGGCGGCGCATCGCGCCATGGGCGAACATCTTCCAGGTGCTGGGGCTTGCCCCCTTCATCCTGCCGCCGGTCATCACCGCGCTCGGCTTCCTCTCCTTCTGGGCGACGGTCGGGCTGTTCGGCCAGTTCTTCACCGCCATCATCAGCCACGCTATCTTCTTCGTGACGCTGCCGCTGGTGACGCTGTCGCTGGGCTTTGCCTCGATCGACCGCTCGCTGGTAGAGGCCGCCGCCACCATGGGCGCCGACGACCGCACGGTGCTGAAGACCGTGGTGCTGCCGTTGATCCTGCCCTACCTCGTCTCGGGCTACGCCTTCGCCTTCGTCTTGTCGCTCAACGAATACATCGTCGCCTACATGACGATCGGCTTCACCACCGAGACGCTGCCGATCAAGATCTTCAACGCGCTGCGCTATGGCTACACGCCGACCATGGCTTCGGTGTCGGTGTTCTTCGTCGCGGTGGCGGCACTGGTGTTCGGCTCGATCGCCAGGTTCGGCGATATTCGCAGGCTGCTCGGCGCTATGTCGTCCGACGGGAGCTGAGCGCAATCATTTGTAACAGCACCCCTCGATCGCTGCTCAGAACCACCAATGCCATCAAGGTGTCTGAGTGCACCCTATGCACTCGCGCAGGCGGCAGCTTCGCGCCTTTGCTGGCCGTTCAGAAGTCCGGGCTGGCCGCCCGAAAGCGGTCGTCCTAGCAGATGACTTGCTCATACGCTTGAGTTGACCGGCCGAATGTTCGCGGAGGAATAAAGCGCAGCCTACGACTGAGCGCCGCCTCGTCGACGGAAAGAGCTAGTCTAGAAGACTCGCCGCTCGGCTGATCTGATCGAGTAGGAGCCGGTGGTGGCCTGAGGTCTAGCTAAGATGCGATCGCTGCTCGATCGGAGGCGATTTGCGATTAACTGACATCATCCCACAATTCGTTCCATGGAAGCGCGTTGCATCGAACGGGGTGTCAGGCGATTTGAAAATGCAACGATCTTGTTCAAGAACCCGGGAATCACAATCGCCTTGCCTTGTCCTAGTGCCCGCAGACCGCTTTCGGCGACAGGACGGGGCTTCATCGTCAGAAGGCGCAGAATGGGCGAAACGGGAGCGCCGGCCGCTGCATCGAAGCCCGTTTCGGTGTGCCCGGGGCAAAGACTGGTGACGACCACACCTTGCGGGCGAAGTTCATCGTGCAGAGCCTCTCCAAAAGCCAGCACATAGGACTTCGTCGCTGCGTAAGCGGCAAAGGTGGGAACAGGCTGGAGCGCCAGGAGACTCGCAATGAGAAGGATCTGGCCGGATCCCCGGGCTGCCATGTCTCGCCCGAAAACATAGCTCAGTTCGGTGAGCGCCGTGATGTTGAGCTGTATCATCTCGGTGGTACGCTCGATCGGCGTTTCCAGAAATTCGCCGTGCAACCCGTATCCCGCATTGTTCACCAGAATGTCGATCTGCAGCGACCTCGCTTCCAGGCTGCTTTTCAAATGGTCAGCGGCTCCAGGCGCGGCAAGGTCGACTGGCTCGACGAGGATGTCGACGCCATGATTCCGGCGAAGTTCAGCGGCGAGCTTTTCCATCGGCTCGCGTCGCCGGGCTGCGAGCACCAGATTGACCTTCTGCGCCGCCAGCAGCTCGGCAAATTCGAGCCCGAGCCCGCTAGATGCGCCTGTGATCAGGGCCCGTTTTCGCGGGACGCCATGCTTTTCACCAGCGGAGATTTGCGTTCCCGTGTCATCAGCGTGTGGCATCTTTCTTCCTTTCAATTGAACGGGCGGCATCGCGCGCGGCTGCCATCATGTTTCTGCGCGATATGCCCCGCGTGCTGTTGGACGAACTCCAGAACACCGAGCGGCGGCATTTTGGCGACCTGTTCGACGTCGGCGGTCAGCCGATCATAGCGGTTCTGCTGGATGAGAAGCGCCATCGTGGCCAAATGAGCGAGCACATGTCGGGTCAGCATGCCGCTGTCCTCCAGCGCCTTACGCCAGGGTTCCCAAGGCACGTCCACGTAAGTGATCGACCGCCCAAGCGCCTGGGAGAATTCCTCGGCAATGTCATGCATATCCTGCGAACGAAGGCCGGTCAGTTCATAGATTTTGCCGATGTGCTCGGCTGGTGCCTTCAGCACCGTCGCGATGACCCTCGCGACATCGTCACTTGCGATAGGCGAGATCTTGCCATTCCCGAAGGGGAGGCGAATTTGCTGATGTTGATGGATCGACTGCATGGAAAGGCGAAGGAAGAAGGTATCGAGGAACGCTGTCGGACGGATATGCACAACGGGCAGGCCGGACCAGTTCAGCGCCTGCTCCGCAAGCCAGTGCAGCTTCTGCTGCGGGCTGTCGGTGGTCGACGTGATACCCATCTGCGATACGGTCATTTGCGAGATGTTCACGAACGCACCAACTTGGTGATGTTTCGCGACGGCGGCCGCGTTGATCGTTGCCTCAAGGTAGGACGGCGATACGCTCATTCCGAAGTAGACCCGGTCGCAGCCTTCAATCGCGCGATGCGCAGCTTGAAGATCGAGAAGGTCGCCAACCGCGATCTCCACTCCTCGTTCCGCCAGCTTGGCCGATCGCTCATCGGCCTTGCGGACCATCGCCCTTACCTTAAGTCCGCATTTCACCAGCTGCTCGCACACGGCGTAACCGACGGCGCCGGCAGCACCAGTGACCAAGATCGGGTTTGTCATTTCCTACTCCTTGCAGGTCGATGCCGAGCATGTCCCGGCAATTTCGCCTGAATTCAAATCTGACCACCTGCTTGCAGGCTTAGTTGGAACGCGTCGTCGGTATGGTCTTGACGAAGGCCAACATCATGCCCGCGAGACCCTGCGTTGTTAGCGCAACATGATATTCAGAAGGCGATCGACCGGTTTCCCGAACGGCGGGCGGAAAAGTTTGAGGGCGTTCCACCGGCCCTGGGCGTAGACGCCCTTGGCGTGGCTAAGACGCTTGAAGCCTTCGATGCCGTGATAGGCACCGATGCCGCTGGTGCCGATGCCGCCGAACGGTAGATCGTCCTGCGCGACATGCATAATGGTGCCGTTTATCATGGCGTTGCCCGACGTCGTGTTGTCCAGTACCTTGCGTCGGTCCGCGTCATTGCCGAAGTAGTAGAGCGCGAGTGGTCGGGGCCGGGCGTTCACATAGGCGATGGCGTCATCGATTCTGCCGTAGCTCAAGATCGGCAGGATGGGACCGAAGATCTCCTCGTGCGCGATCTTCATCTCGTCGGTGACGCCGAGCACGACGGTCGGCGCCAGGGTGTGAGGACGACGGGTTGCGTCGCCGGGCCGGTGTCCAACCTCAATGATCCGTGCGCCGTGGGCGCGAGCGTCGTTGATCAAGTCGGTCAGCATCGAATATTGCTGGTCGTTGACGATTGAAGTGTAGTCCGCGCTCGTCGGGCCATCGGGGTAGGCAGTCTTCACCAGCCTGTCGTAGCTCTCGACGAAGGTGCTGACCTCGGATTCGTGGACAAGGGCGTAGTCCGGGGCGATGCAGGTCTGCCCGCCACTGAGAAGCTTCCCGTATACAATCGCGGACACCGTGCGGTCACACACGCTACCCTTGGAGACAATGGTCGGGGACTTGCCGCCGAGTTCGAGAGTGACGGGGACGAGGTTTTTGCTAGCCGCCTCCATCACCGCTCGCCCCACGGCGGGGCTCCCGGTGAAGACGAGATGATCGAACGGCAGCGAAGAGAATGCGGAGCCGTCGCCATTGACAAGGGTGACCTGTTGTTCGGGGAAGATCTCGCGGAGCATCGAGGCTAACACCGCGTTCGTCGCCGGCGTTAGCTTCGAAGGTTTGAGCATCACGCGGTTTCCCGCTGCGATCGCGGTAACCACCGGCATCAGCGACAGGTTGACGGGGTAGTTCCACGGCGAGATGACGCCGACCACGCCAACGGGCTGGTACTCGATCCAAGCCCTGCCGAATTGCATGAGGAGCGAAACATGGCGCCGCTCCGGCCGCATGAACCGGCGCAGGTTCTTGCGAAGATAGTCGATCCCGCCGACAACGCCGAAGATTTCCATGATCGCCGTCTCGTGCCGCGAACGATGGCCAAAGTCTGAATCGATCGCAGCCTCTATCGCGTCACGACGATGGATCAGGGCCTTCTTGAGTTTGGCGAGATCGGCGCGGCGATGGGCGAGTGACGGAGAACCGTCGCGCAGGAATGCGGCGCGCTGTGCATCGAGGAGCGCAGCGAGCTGCTCTGCATCGACGTTTTTGTGATGGCATTCATGACGAACTCTATGTAGACAGAGGAAACATGACGCCTATCTATGCTCCAAAGTGAACGCTGTCAACATATGTTTACATGGGACACTTCAAATGCAGAAAACAACACCG
This sequence comes from Mesorhizobium sp. C089B, assembly GCF_030323125.1. Lineage (NCBI taxonomy): Bacteria > Pseudomonadati > Pseudomonadota > Alphaproteobacteria > Hyphomicrobiales > Phyllobacteriaceae > Mesorhizobium > Mesorhizobium sp. C089B. The sequence goes on along the minus strand of NZ_CP100469.1, from coordinate 4,875,423 downwards.
GAACGGCCCTACCACCACGGCAACCTTCGCCGCTCGCTCATCGACACGGCCTTGGAGGTGATGCGGCAGGAGCGGAACTGGCAGTTCACATTGCGGGAAATCGCGCGACGCGCTGGCGTGAGCCACGCGGCGCCGTACAAGCACTTTCCCGACAAGGGTGCATTGCTCACCGCGCTGGCATTGATTGGGTTCGATCAGTTGCGCGCAGCATTGATTCAGGCGCAGTCGAACGCTGGAGGGGAGCCGCGCGAGGCGCTGTTGCCCATGGCGCGCGCCTATATCGATTTCGGCGTCGACAATCCCGCCCTTTATCGCCTGATGTTCGGCGCGGAGAGCGGCTACCAGTGCGACGTCCATCTCGGCGAGAGTGCGATCAGCGTGTTCAACACAGTCATGGATGTCCTGGCCCGCGGCCAGGCTGAAGGTGTATTCCGCCGACGGCCGGTTCGCGATTATGCAACGGCGTGCTGGTCGCTTCTTCACGGGATGACCATGCTGTCAATCGATGGCCTGCTAATGCCCGAAAAGGTTGGCTTGGAGCCGCTGAAGGCTGCATTTGGGTCGCTTATGGAGGGGATCGCGAGCGAGGGAATGTGAAGCGCCCGATCTCCCGTCAACGCAAGGGCGTTCCGAAGAGTGCGGCGGCAAGCCAAACCGATAGAGGCAAGCTTGCCGGCCTGTTTGGTGGATTCCTGCCCTAAGCAGACATTCTGCTTCCGGTCCAAAAGGCGACAACCAGACATCTGCTCTGCAGTGAATGCTTCGGGCAGTTGGCGGACCGCTTGGTGCGTCTTCAATGGCTGAAGACGAGCGGCGGTGCGATGCGGTCCCGCCGCAGCCAGCGCGCTAACAGCAGCACCGCCACCACGGCCAGACCTGACGCCAGGCCGATCCAGATGCCGACGCCGTGCAGGCCGAAATGGAAGGCGAGCAGGACGCCGAGCGGCAGGCCGATGCCCCAATAGCCGATCGCGGCATAGATCATCGGCAGCTTGGTGTCGTGCAGGCCGCGCAGCATGCCGGCGGCAACGGCCTGCGCGCCGTCGAAGATCTGAAACAGCGCGGCAAAGGCCAGGAACGACACGGCCAGCGCGATCACCCTGGCGTTCGCCGGATCGGTCATGTCGATGAAGGCGCTGATCAACAGATGCGGCCACAGCACCATCACCAGCGCCATCAGCGCCATGGACGAGACGCCGATGACGAAGGCGGTCCAGCCGGCGCGCGAAACGCCTGCCGGATTGCCGGCGCCGTGGGCCAGCCCGACGCGCACGGTGACGGCCTGGTTGAGACCGAGCGGCACCATGAAGGAGATCGAGGCGATCTGGATTGCGATAGCGTGCGCGGCAAGCGAATCCGCATCGATCAGGCCCATCAGCAGGGCTGCTGCATTGAAGATCGTCACCTCGAAGGCGAGGATGCCGGCGATCGGCATGCCGAGCCGCAGCAGACCCTTGAAACGCGGCCAGTCGGAGCGCCAGAAGCGACCAAACAGGCGGTAGCGGCGGAACTTCTTCTCCAGCATCACCACGGCTGCCAGGCCGCAGAACATCAGCGTGCTCGACAGGGTGGTCGCCAGCCCCGAACCGGCAATGCCCATTGAGGTGACGCCGAGATTGCCGAACATGAACACCCAGTTGAAGAAGGCGTTGCAGGCAACGGCGACGAAGACGATGATCAGCGCCCAGCCCGGCCGCTCCAGCGCCGAGATGAAGGAACGCAGCACGATATAGCCGTAGAAAGGCAGCACCGCCCATTCGAGCCAGCGCAGATAGATGCCGGCCTGACGCGCCAATGCCGGCTCCTGGCCCATGGCCAGCAGAATGGCCTCGCCATGCCACAGCACGATCCAGATCGGGATCGAGATCAGGATCGCCAGCCACAGTCCCTGGCGCACGGTGCGACGCAAATCGCGCACCGAATAGCGGCGGCGGCCAAGCTCGGTGGCGATCATCGGCGAAGTCGCCAGCATCAGGCCGAGGCCGAAGATCAGCGGCATGAAATAGAGGTTGGCGCCGAGCGCGCCGCTGGCCAGCGTGTCCGCGCCCAGACGCCCCATCATCATGACGTCGGTGGCGGTCATCGCGGTCTGGCCGAGATTGGTCAGCACCATCGGCCAGGCCAGCGCCAGCGTCGCCCTGATTTCCTGACGCCAAAGATTTTCCGGCGCACGAGCGCCGGCTTCGATCGCAGACATTGTCCTGCTCTTTCCGATTGCGGCGCGTCGGCAACGAGGCCGGAAGCCGCACTTCCAAACGGCAAAACCTTCGGTTTCGCAGCGTTTGCGTCGTTCTATTGGACGAAATGCGACATGAAGGCAAGGGAGGACGGGCAGCCGGCGATTGAGCCAGAGGCGGGAACCCCCTCCTGTCCGGCCGCCCTTGGATCAGCCGATGCTTTCGCCACCGTCGATCACCAGCGCCTGGCCGGTCATGAAGGATGAGCGGTCTGAAACGAGGAACAGGATCGCTTCGGCGATCTCCTCGGCGCTGGCCCAGCGGCCCATCGGAATCCTGGTGCGGACATAGGTTTCGATCGCATCGCGTCCGCCCATCTGGGCGATGAACGGCTCGTTGAAAGGCGTGTCGACCCAGCCCGGGCAGAGCGCGTTGACGCGCACATTGTGCCGGGCATAGTCGAGCGACATCTGCCTGGTCATCGCCACCACGGCATGTTTGGACGTGGCATAGGCGATCATCTCGCGGTCGTAGAAGACGCCCGAATTCGAAGCCGTGTTGAGGATGACGCCGCCGCCTTGCGCGACCATTGCCGGCATGACCAGCCGCGCGGCCAGAAACTGCGCCCGTACATTGATGCGCCATGACGTATCCATACCATCGACCTCGACCTCGGTCAGCGTGCCGCCGACCTGGATGCCGGCGTGATTGTGCAGAATGTCGATGCGGCCATACTTGCCGAGAGTGCCTGTGATGAGCTTCTCGACCGCGGCGTCGTCAGAGACGTCGGTAACAACGGCCTCGGCCTGCCCGCCCACTGCCCGGATGTCCGCCGCTGTCGTCTCGCCGCTGGTCTTATCCCGGTCGGCGATGACCACCACAGCGCCTTCCCTGGCCATGATCATGGCGCCGGCGCGGCCGATGCCGGAACCGGCGCCCGTCACCACGGCGATGCGGTCTCTAAGGATCATGAATTTGTCTTTCAGCTGGATGGCTTGTTCAGTTTGACGGCTGGCGCTGGCGCAGCTGCCATTGGGCAAGCACCACCAGAAGAACCGAGGCGACGAGCACGATGGTGGCGATGGCGTTGATTTCCGGCGTCACGCCGCGCCGGATCGAGGCGAAGACATAGATCGGCAGCGTCGTCTGCGCGCCGGCGACGAAGAAGGCGACGATGAAATCGTCGAAGGAGAAGGTGAAGGCGAGCAGGAAACCGGCGATCACCGCCGGCATGATCTGCGGCAGCACGATCGAGCGAAACGTCGTCAGCGGCGTGGCGTAGAGATCGCTCGAGGCCTCGACCAGGTTGCGGTCGAGGCTGGCGAGACGCGTGCCGACGATCATCGTTACCAGCGCCATCGAAAACAGGCCATGGGCGGCGATGATTGATCCATAGCCGAGCGACAGGCGCGGCGGCTGGTCGTTTGGCCAGATCGAGGCGAGGAACGGATTGAGCACGCCAAACAACTGGACCAGCGCGACGAGCGTCGAGATGCCGATGACGACGCCGGGAACGACAATCGCGGCACCCATCAGCGCGTCGAAGACGGCGCGGGTTCTGAGCCCGACCCGCGCCAGGCCGAGCGCCGCTGCCGTGCCGCACACCGCCGCCAGAAGCGCGCTGGTGGTGGCGATGAACAGGCTGTTCTTCAGCGCCTCGACCAGGAACGGGTTCGACAGCGCCGTGCCGTACCACTGCACCGAAAAGCCGGTGAACTCGCTGGCATGGCGGCCGGCGTTGAAGGAAAACAGCACGACCAACGCAATCGGCAGATAGAGGAAGGCGAAGACGGCTGTGACGAAGGCGCGCATCAGATCAGATCCACCCTGCGGGCGCCCGACACCCGTGTCGAAACGCGGTTTGCCGCGATCAGAACCACCACCGAAACCGCCACCAGCGTGATGGCGATGGCCGATCCGAACGGCCAGTTGCGCGACTGCAGGAACAGGTCGACCAGCGCATTGCCGATGAAGAACACCTTGCCGCCGCCAAGCAGCGTCGGGATCAGGTATTCTCCGAGCAGCAGGATCATGACCAGCGAGAAGCCGGTCATCACGCCCGGCAGCGACAGCTTCAGCGTCACCCCCAGAAAGGTTGAGAGCGAGGTCGCGCCGAGATCGGCGGAGGCTTCCAGCAGCCTTCGGTCGAGCCGCTCGAGACTGACATAGATCGGCAGGATCATGAGGGGCAAATAGCCGTAGACGATACCGAGCAGCACGGCGCCCGGCGTGTTGATCAACCTGACATCCTCGATGCCGACAAAGGCCAGCAGTGCGGGAATGCCGCGTCCGCCCAGAATGTACATCCAGGCATAGGTGCGCATCAAAAGGCTGGTCCAGAACGGAATGACGACGAGCGCAAGCAGGATCAGCCGCCAGCGCTCCGGCGCCTTCAGGGCAAGGTAGTAGGCGACCGGGTAGGCGACGAGCAGACAGGCAAGCGCGCCCACCGGCGCCAGCATCATCGTGTTCCAGAAAGCGGTCGCCCGCGCCGGGAGGTTGGCGTATTGCGCCACCGTGAAGGCGGCCTGGTAGCCGCCCTCCGGCGCCCGCTCGCCGACGCTGAACACGGCAATGGCGACGAACGGCAAAACCAGAAACACCACCAGCCACGCTGTAGCCGGAGCGAGCAGCAGCGCTGTCAGGATGTTATGCCGAAATCTGTTGCCGTGCATAGAAACCGCCCCGATGCCGGCGGACCTAGGCCCGCCGGTTTTCCGTTTGCGTCAGGCCAGCCTCAAGCCGACTTGAAGCGCGCCATCAGCTCGGCGCGACCCGGATCGGTCAGTGTTGCCGCCGCGCCGAACTCAAGCGGTGTCAACAGGTCGGCCGCCGGGTAAAGGATCGGATTGTCGAGCACTTCCTTGGGCAGCAGCTTGTTGACGCGAGCGTCGGTCGAGGGCGCGCCGTTGGCGAGATGCTCCTTCACAGCAACCTCCGGGGTCATCAGATAATTGAGCAAGGCATAGCCGGCCGGCTTGTTCGGCGCGTCCTTCGGGATGGCGTAGAAGTCGGTCCAGATCTCGCCGCCCTCCTTGCCCAGCACATAGGCGATCTCCGGGATATCGCGATGCAGCTGTGCGCCATCATTCGTCCAGCACATGGTCAGCCAGGCGTCGCCCGCCCGCATGCCCGGCTGGTAGTCGGACGAGACCGCGAACAGATGCGGCTTGACCTTGAGCAGCAGCTCCTCGGCCTTGGCGAGTTCATCCTGCTTCAGCGAGTTGAAGGAATAGCCGTAATATTTCAGCGCGTTGCCGATGGTGGTCAGCTGGTAGTCATGCACCATGGTGCGGCCATCGCCCTCAGCCATGGCGACGTCCCAGAATTCCTTCCAGCTCGTCATCGGCTTGGCCAGCTTCTTGGTGTTGACGGCAAAGCCCGTGGTGCCCCAGTTCTTCGGCACCGCGTAGGTCGTGCCGTCGATCGTGCCTTCCGAGGTGAAGCGCGGGTCCTCCTGGGAGCCGTCGAAATTCGGCAGCTTGGCCATATCGAGCGGATCGATGATGCCGAGCTTCTTGTAGGTCGAGATCGTGTAGTTGGTCGGCACGAACAGGCTCCAGCCCGAGGCGCCGGCCTGCAGCTTGGCCAGCATCTCCTCATTGGAGCCGAACACGTTGACCTCGACGGCGACGCCGGTGTCCTTCTTGAAATTCTCGAAGGTCTGCGGGTCGTGATAGTTCGGCCAGGTGGCGATCGACATGCGGTCGCCGAGGTTTTCGGCGGCGAAGGCCGGCGTCGGCATGATGCCGAGCTCGCGCGCCATCACCGCGGTTGCGATGCCCAGGCCGGTGAGGCCGAGGAAATCGCGGCGCCCGATCGAGCCGCGCTTCAGGCGCATCAGCTGGTCGACGAAGTTCTCAGGGCTAATCGGCAGTCCGTCACGATATGATTTCGACATTTTTTGCTACCCTCTGGTTGGTCCCGTTGTTCTTGGTCTCCGGAAACGCCAGCGGCGTCCCGGAGGCAAAGCCGATGGCGACGGGTTCACCCGGCTTGAAGAGATTGCCATGGCCGATCACATGGTCGGCCTTGGCCAGCAGCGTTCCGATGCCCTGCACCTCGATGGCGTATTCCGCCGTCGAGCCCAGGAAGATCCGGTTGCGCACGATGCCCTTGAAAGGGCTGCCTTTGGTGGCGCCGAGGCTTAGCGATTCAGGACGCAGGCTGACGGAAACGGTCTCGCCCTGCTGCAAGGCGGTTCGTTTGCGCGCGGCAATGACGGTTCCGTCCGCCAGCGCCACATTGACAAGATCGCCTGTATGCCCGGCAACCTTGCCGCTCAACAGATTGGTCTTGCCGACGAAGTCGGCGACGAACAGGTCGGCCGGCTCGTCATAGATCTCGCTTGGTTGCCCGAGCTGTACGATGCGGCCGCCGTTCATGACGCAGACGAAGTCGCTCATCGACAGCGCCTCCTCCTGGTCGTGGGTGACCAGCACGAAGGTGATGCCGATCTCGCGCTGCAGGTTCTGCAGCTCGATCTGCATGTCGGTGCGCAGCTTTTTGTCGAGCGCTGCCAGCGGCTCGTCGAGCAACAGCACGGCCGGCTTGTTGACCAGTGCGCGCGCCAGCGCGACGCGCTGCTGCTGGCCGCCGGAGAGTTCGTGGATCTTGCGGCGGCCATAGCCGGCGAGCCGCACCATTTCGAGCGCCTCGCCGGCGCGCCGGCCGATTTCCTGCGACGACAGGCGCGGCCGTGCCTGGCGCAACCCGTAGGACACATTGGCTTCGACATCGAGATGCGGAAACAGCGCGTATTGCTGGAACACCATGTTGACCGGCCGACGATAGGGCGGCGTTCCGGCCATGTCCCGGCCACGGATGAACACCTGGCCTTCGCTCGGCTGCTCGAAGCCGCCGATCATGCGCAGGCATGTGGTCTTGCCGCAGCCGGACGGTCCGAGAAGGGCGACAAAGGCGGAGGGCGGCACAGCGAGATCGATGCCGCTGACGGCGGTCACAGCGCCATAGCGCTTGGTGACGCCGCGAAACTCGATGTCGGGCACTGCGGTCAAAGTGCTGGCTCCAGCAACAGGGCTATTCCAGGACGCTACCAGAGCCAATGGCGTCTAGTATATACCTCGCTGGTGGTATATCTGATCTATTTTCTCGTTTAAGGGGGTATAGATTGAGTGCGTCCCGCAGCGACGAATACAGCCGGCTCGCAGCCCTTGTCGCGGCGACACGGGAGACGAGCGGCGACCTGTTCGGCAAGGCAATGGTCGGCTGGTTGAGCCAGCATGTCGGCTTCGACCACTGTGTGATCTTCGGTTACCGCGGCGCCTCGCGACCGCCGCTGCTGTTCGAAACCTTCTCGCCGGCCGAGAGCCATGTCTTCGTCACGCTCTATCAGGAAGGACCTTATCTTCTCGACCCATTTCATCACGCGGCGGTGGAGCGCAAGGAGGGGTTCTGGCGCATGCGCGAACTGGCGCCCGACCGCTTCTATGCCAGCGAGTATTTTCGCACCTACTACAGTCAGACAAGGCTCGCCGAGGAGGTCGGCTTCTTCGTGCCATTGCCCGGCAAGGATGCGCTGGTGCTGTCGCTGATGCGATTGCAGGCCTCCGGCCCCTTCGGCACCGCCGATGCCAGGCTGCTGCGCGACATGGCGCCGGCGGTGATCGGTTTCATCAGGTTGCGCTGGCCCGCACTTTCGGCCGAGGAGCAGGACGAAGCGGAGCAGGGCGAGACGATCGCCGCAGTCAACGAATTCGACCGCTCCCACATTTGGGAAAGCCTGTCGCTGACCCCGCGCGAAAAGCATGTCGTCGATCTGGTGCTGCAGGGGCATTCCACCGAGTCGATCGCGAGAGCCATGCGCATCGTACCGGGAACGGTGAAGGTTCACCGCCGCAACATCCATCGCAAACTCGGCATCAAATCCCAGGCCGGGCTTTTCGCCCGCTTCATCGAGATCATCGAGAGCCGGCGTTGAACTCGCTGAGGCAGACATCGTTCACTTGCCGGCGACAGACTGCTACGGATTACCCGAAACCGGTCCGCTTCCTCATTCGCCCCGGAGAACAGACGATGGCATTCAGGCGCAGAAAGAACACGGCCGCGATCCCGCGCACGGTGCCCGCTTTCGAGCACATCGTCACCGAGGCGAGCGACAGTTTCCTGTGGCGGCTCGACGACTATCCCTGGGAGCGCAATGTCTGGAATTTTCATCCGGAATACGAGATCCATCTGCTGAGGAAGTCTTCCGGGGTCGCGCTGGTCGGCGATCACATCGGCGAATTCGGGCCGGGCTACCTGAGCATCGTCGGCGGCGGGCTGCCGCATGACTGGGTGACATCGGTGCAACCCGGCGAGCTGATCGAAGGACGCGACATCGTGCTGCAATTCGATCCGCAGCGGCTGCGCGGCTCGGCGGGACTGCTGCCGGAGCTGCGCGAACTAGAACCGTTCCTGGAGCGATCGCTGCGCGGCATCGTCTTCCATGGCCGCGCCGCGCTCGACGGCGCTGCGCTGATGGAACGGATGGGCACCGTGCACGGGCTCGCCCGGTTTTGCCTCTTCCTCGAACTGGTCGATCTGCTGGCCAGGACAGACGAATACGAGCTTTTGTCCTCGCCGGATTTCTCACCCGCGCTCGACGCAACCTCGCTGGACATCATCCAGCGCACGCTGACCTATCTCTTCCAGCACTTCGCCGAGGACCTGAAGCTGCCGGAGGCGGCGGAGCTGGCGGGGATGAGCGAAAGCACGTTTTCGCGCTTCTTCCAGAAAAACACCGGTAACAGTTTCAGCGACCACATCGCCAAGCTCCGGCTCTGGCAAGCCTGCAAGCTGCTGGCGGACACCGATATTCCGATCACCGACATCTGCTTCCAGGTCGGCTACATGAACATCTCCAACTTCAACCGCGCCTTCCTGCGCAAGCACCGGATGACGCCGTCATCCTACCGCAAGCTGTCGAAGCAGCGGATGACGATGCGCGCCTGAAAACCGGCCTTCCTCACTCCATCGGTACTCATGTGACAGAGGCCGTGCAGGCGGGCCTGATTTTGCAGCGCACAATGCATAAAAGTACAGGTCTGCTGCAACGGGGCTTCTAGCGCGGCCTTTAGCAACTCCTCATTTTGGCGATGGGTGGCTTGTCGCTCGGGCGATGGCGAGGATCGCGCAACCGAAGACTTCCGCTTCCTGCGACTGTTCCTGGAGGAGAAAATCAATGAAACCAATTCGGCTCGCTGCGAGCATAAGCGCAGCTTTCATGCTTACCACGACCCTCTCGACCATGGCGCTGGCGGCGCCGGTCTGCTCGGCGCCGGTCAAGGTGCTGGCGCAACCGCGTGACGGGCTGACGCTGCTGGAGGCGTCCAAGGACGAGTTCCAGAAACTGGCCGGCGCCAGCTTCCAGATCGACTATCTCAACGAGAACGACCGCCGGGCAAAGTCGCGCGCCGATGCGTCCACGGTCGGCAACTACAACGTCTACTATGTCGACGAAGCCAATGTCGCGCTGTTCGCCTCGTCGAAATGGATCGTGCCGCTCACCGACTATTACCCGGCTGACTACGACTACGCCGATTTCGACCCGGGCCGGCAGAAGGTCGCCACCTATGACGGCAAGGTGTGGTTCGCGCCGCTGACCGGCGGCGGCGACCTGATGGTCTACCGCAAGGACATTCTGGAAGCCGCCGGCATCCAGCCGCCGAAGACGCTGGACGAGTTGATCGCCGACGTGCCGAAGCTGACCGATCCCGACAAGGGCATGTACGGCATCGCGCTGCGCGGCGCGCGTGGCTCGGGCGCCAATGTCTGGCGCTGGATGCCGTTCTTCAAGGCCTATGGCGGAAAATGGTTCGACGGTGACAAGCCGGCTTTCAACTCCGAGGCCGCGGTCAAAGCGACCGAGACCTATCTTAAACTGTTCAAGGATTCAGCGCCCGGCACGCAGACCGGCAGCTGGGATGAATCGACCGGCGCCTTCCTGTCGGGCCAGGTTGCCATCTTGGTCGAATCGACGCCACTGTCGGGCATGGCGGTCGACCCGAAGACCTCGCAAGTGGTCGGCAAGATCGGCTTCCTGCCGCCGCCCTCGCCACTGACCGGCGGCGGCTACGGCCACGGCCTCGCCATCGCCGCCAAGGCCAATGCCGATGACGCCGCGAAGCAATGCGCCGGCCTGTTCATCGCCTGGGCGACGTCGAAAGAGAACGAGAAGCGCCGGCTCGACGCGCACCAATTCGGCGAGCTCAACCGCACCAGCGTGCTGTCCAGCAAGGAGTTCGCCGACATCTACGGCGCCGATCTCGGCCAGGCGCTTGCCGATACCGGCAAGGTGACGGCGGTGAACTTCTGGCAGGATCCGCGCTGGCCGGATCTCGGCGACCGCTGGGGCATCATCCTGGAAGAGCTGGTCACCGGCACGCGCACCGACGTCAAGGGCGGCCTCGACGAACTCGAGGCCTACGCCAACGAGCTGGTGAAGAAGAAGTAATCCTCCCGCCCGCGGCGCGCGGTCCACGGCATTCGACCGGATGCCGGGACCTGTGCGCCGCGGGTCTCTCCAAAAGGGCACAGCCCGAGGATAGGCAATGCGCCGACGCTCTTCCCTGCCCGTGACGTTTCTGGTTCCGACGCTCGCCATTCTTCTGGTGCTGTCGATGGTGCCGACGCTGTACGCCATCGTCATTGCGCTGCAGAACCGCGAGCTGAGCTCGTCGGACTATTCCTGGGTCTGGCTGTCGAACTTCATCGACCTGTTCGCCGACCGGCGTTTCCTCAACGCGGTCTGGGTTTCGGTGAAGTGGGAAATCGTCACCGTGGTGGCGACGATGATGGTGGCGATCGGGCTCGGCGTGCTGATGTTCGAAGTAGCGTCGCCGCGGCTGCGCAACATCTACTGCCTGCTGTTCATCATCCCGGTGCTGTTGCCGCGTGTCTCGGCGGCCTTCGTGTGGAAGTTTGCCTATCATCCGCTCTACGGCATCGCTACCTATCCCTACAGGCTGATCACCGGCGGGCTGATCTTCGACCCGCTGTCGAAGCCGTCGACGGCCCTGTTTGCCGTCGCCTCGGTCGATGTCTGGCAGTGGGGACTGTTCTTCGCGGTCATCGTGCTGAAGCTTCTGGAGACCTTGCCGCCGCAGCCGATCGAAGCGGCGCGGCTCGACCACGCCAAACGCTGGCAGATCCATGCCTATGTGACCTTGCCTATGCTGAAGGCGCCGCTGATCAGCCTGATGTTCGTCAAGATGATCGAATCGCTGCGCTCCTTCGACCTGATTTATGTGATGACGCGCGGCGGGCCGGGCGTGGCGACCGAGACACTCGACATGTACGCCTTCTCGCAAGGCTTCATCGAGTCCGGCAAGGTGTCCTACGCCTCGGCCATGGCGGTGCTGATGATGATGGCCACCGTCATCACGTTCACCATGCTGTGGAAGCGGGTGCAGGCATGAAGTCGAATCGCATGAGACCGTATCGCATGAGACCGGGCCGCCTCATCGGCAAGATCATCCTGGCCCTCGCCGGCTTCATGGCGGTGTTTCCGCTCGCCTGGACGGCGGTCAATTCGCTGAAGAACAATGTCGACATCATCACCCGCGTGCCGCGCCTGGTGTTTACCCCGACCTTCGACAACATCAGCTACATCATCGGCCGCGACAGCGTCATGACCGGTCTCTATAACTCGGTCATTTCCTGCGGCGTCGCCGTGCTGATCGGCGTCATGCTCGGCCTTCCGGCAGCCTATGCGGTGGCGCGCTATCCCAACCGCTTCGCTGGGGACATCCAGTTCTTCGTGTTGTCGCTGCGCTTCCTGCCCCCGGTGGCAGTCGCCATTCCGCTGATGGTGATCTGGCTGCAGATCGGGCTCTACGACACCTTGCCGGCGCTGATCGTCACCTATTCGCTGCTCACCATCTCGGTGATCATGTGGCTCGCCATTCCCGCCTTCCAGGCCGTGCCGAAGGAAATCGAGGAAGCCGCTTTCGTCGACGGCTACGGCGCTTACTCGGTGTTCTGGCGCATTGCGCTGCCGGTAGCGGCGCGCTCGCTGATCGGCGCCGTCGCCTTCAGCTTCGTGCTGGTGTGGAACGAATTCCTGATCGCGCTGATGCTGTCCAGTTCCAACGCCAAGACATTGCCGATCGTCGCTTCCGAACTTTCACAGCAAGGCATGAACGTGCCGTGGGGAATCCTCAACGCCTCGGTCGTGCTGTTGTCGCTACCGCCGCTGCTGTTCCTGGGCGTGCTCAGCGGCTTCCTGAATTCCGTTTTCCGGCAAAAAAAGACTTGATGCGAGGACTTACCGATGCGGGCACTGGTGCTTGAGAAAAAAGGCGAACTGTCGTTGCGCGAGATCGCGCTGCCGCTCGACGTCGGACCGGGCGATGTCAAGATAGCCATCCACACGGTCGGCGTCTGCGGCAGCGACGTGCACTATTACACGCATGGCGCGATCGGCAGCTATGTGGTGCGGGCTCCGATGGTGCTTGGCCACGAAGCCGCGGGAACGATCGTCGAGGTCGGCGCCAATGTCGGCACGCTGAAGGTCGGCGACCGCGTCTGCATGGAGCCGGGCGTGCCGAACCTGTCGTCGCGCGCGACGAGGCTCGGCATCTATAATGTCGATCCCGATGTCAGCTTCTGGGCGACACCGCCGGTGCATGGCGTGCTGGCGCCCTATGCGGTGCACCCGGCCGCCTTCACCTACAGACTGCCGGACAATGTCACCTTCGCCGAAGGCGCGATGGTCGAACCCTTTGCCATCGGCATGCAGGCGGCGAGCCGCGCCCGCATCGTGCCTGGCGACGTCGCCGTCGTCGTCGGCTGCGGCCCGATCGGCATCATGATCGCGCTGGCGGCGCTGGCCGGCGGCTGCTCGAAGGTGCTGATCTCCGATTTTTCCGCACCCAAGCTCGAGATTGCCGCACAATATCCCGGCATCGTGCCGGTCAATATCAGCGAGCAATCGCTGGTCGACGCAGTCTCCGCCGCGACCGACAATTGGAGCGCGGATATCGTGTTCGAGGCGAGCGGCAGCCCGAAGGCATTCGCCGACCTGTTCGATGTCGTGCGGCCGGGCGGCGCGGTGGTGCTGGTCGGACTGCCGGTCGAACCGGTCAGCCTCAACGTTCCGGCGGCCATCTCCAAGGAAGTGCGCATCGAGACGGTGTTCCGTTACGCCAACATCTTCGACCGCGCGCTGCAGCTGATCGCCTCGGGGAAGGTCGACCTCAAGCCGCTGATCACCGGCACTTATGATTTCTCGGACAGCATCGAGGCCTTCGAGCGGGCGGCGCAAGGCAAGCCGCAAGACGTCAAGCTGCAAATCCTTCTTACCGGCGAGAAGGGCTGACCATGTCCGCGATCGTTTGCTCCCATGTCGACAAGGCTTACGGCGCCACCACCGTCATCCGCGACCTCAATCTCTCGATCGAGGAGCACGAATTCGTCGTATTCCTCGGCCCGTCCGGCTGCGGCAAGTCGACCTTGCTCAGGATGCTGGCCGGACTGGAGGATATCAGCGGCGGGGAAGTGTCGATCGGCGGCAAAGTGGTCAACGATCTCGAGCCCGGCGAGCGCGGCATTGCCATGGTTTTCCAGAACTATGCGCTCTACCCGCATATGACGATCTTCGACAACATCGCCTTTGGGCTCAAGCGACAGAAAGTGCCCCCGGCCGAGATCCGGAAGCGAGTCGAGGCGGTGGCAACGACGCTCGGCCTCGAACCTTACCTCGCCCGCAAGCCGACCGAACTTTCCGGCGGCCAGCAGCAGCGCGTGGCGATTGCGCGCGCCATGATCAAGACGCCGAAAGTGTTCCTGTTCGACGAGCCGCTGTCCAATCTAGATGCCAAACTGCGCAACCACATGCGGGTCGAGATCGCCCGGCTGCATCAGTCGCTGAAGACCACCACCGTCTATGTCACCCACGATCAGTTGGAAGCGATGACGCTGGCCGACCGGATCGTGCTGCTCAGGGATGGCGTTATCGAACAGATCGGCTCGCCTGCGGAGATCTATCGCCAGCCGGGCAATCTGTTCGTCGCCGGCTTCATCGGTACGCCGAACATGAATTTCATCGACGTGGCCGTCGGGCGGAAGGACGAACGCTGGACGCTGACAGACGGCGGCTCGAGCTTCTCCATAGAAGGCTCGGGCTTCGATCTACGCGGCGTCCAGCGCGCCGTGCTTGGAATCCGACCGCCGGACCTGAAGACCGCCGGCGCTCAGAGCATCAATCTTCTGCAAGGCACCGCCGACCTCATCGAGTTCCATGGCAATGACGCGCTGGTGACGTTCGCCTGCGGCGGCAAGGAGGTCGGCGCATTGGTATCGGCCCGCGAATGCCCGGCGTTGCGCGCGCCTGTGCGCTACACATTCGAGGAGGAGAGCGTGCATCTGTTCGACTCGGCGACCGGCGCATCCTTGCGCCGGCGAGAGGAGGCCTAGATTTGGTACGCAATTCCGGACGGAAAACCGTTTCACATTTTTCGTGGAATTGCTCTAGCTGATGGCGTCGAGCTCCTGCCGCTGGCGGTGCATTTCGAGGAAAATCCTGTAGTCGCGGTCGAAGCGGCCTGACGCGGCCCGGTTCGAGGTGCGCGCCCTGCCGCCTTGCTGCATGGCGACGCAAGCGGCATTCAGGTCCGGGAACAGACCGGCCGCGGTGGCGGCGACCATGCCGGTGCCGAGCAGAACGGCTTCGTCGGCCAGCGGCTCGATTACCGCGCAGCCGGTCGCGTCGGCATAAAGCTCCATCAGCAACGGGTTCTTGGTGTGGCCGCCGGTGACATGCAGCGTGTCGATGAGATAGCCGTTCTCGTTCAGCGCCTCCAGCACATGGCGCACGCCGAGCGCGATGCCGACGGCGGTGCGCCAATACAGCTTGCACAGACTGTCGAAGGAGGAATCCAGCGTCAGCCCGCTGACCACGCCGACGGCATGCGGGTCGGCAAGCGGCGAGCGGTTGCCGTGGAAATCCGGCAGCACATGCAACCTCGCCGCCAGCTTGTCGCCTTCGGTGCTGCGCAGTTCAGCGACGCGCCTGGCGATCTTGGCATGCATGGCCGCATCCGGCTCGCCGCCGGCGCCATGCCAGCGGATGATGTGGTCGAGCAAGGCACCAGTGGCCGACTGTCCGCCTTCCGACAGCCACAGCTTTGGCAGTGCGGCGCCATAGTATGGACCCCAGACGCCGGCGAAAGGCTGCGGGTCGGGCGACATCGCCATGACGCAGGACGAGGTGCCGGCGATCAATGCCAGATGGCGGCCGATATTCTGCTCGTCGCCAGCAAAGCCGCCGAGCACGCCAAGCGCGCCGGCATAGGCATCGATGACGCCGGCGCCGACCCGACAGTTTTCGCTCAAGCCCAACTCCGCCGCCGCTTCAGGGGTGAGCGTGCCGATGTCGGCACCGACAGCACTTGCCTTCTCCGGCAGGCTGCCGTGTTCGAACAGATCGCCAAGCCCGACCCTGTCGAAGAAGTCACGGCGCCAGCCGGTTTCCTCATGCGCCAGATAGGTCCATTTGGCGGTCAGCGTGCATTGCGAGCGCGCCAGCGACCCGGTCGCCTTCCAGGTCAGGAAATCGGTGAGGTCGAACAGGTAGCCGGCTTCATGCCAAGTTCCCGGCAGATTGCGCTTCAGCCACATCAGCTTCGGCGTCGCCATTTCCGGCGACATGACGCCACCGATATAGTCGAGTACGGCGTGGCCGCTATCGGTGCATTCATCTGCCTCGGCGATGGCGCGATGGTCGAGCCAGACGATGGTGTCCCAGCGCCGTTCGCCCGTCACCGAGACGCTGAGCTGGCCGGCATTCCTGTCCAGCACCACCAGCGAGCAGGTGGCGTCGAACGACATGCCGACAATATCGTCGGCTGACACACCGGCCTTTTCGCGCGCGGCACGCACCGCGATGCAGACCGCCGACCAGATATCCTGCGAATTGTGCTCGGCGTGATCGGCCTTCGGCTGGTTCATGACGATCGGATGCTCGGCGCGGCCGAGCAAGGTGCCTGACGTATCGAGAATGCCCGCGCGGGCGCTCCCGGTGCCGACATCGACCGCGCAAACGAAGCTTTTCGTCAAGATGCTTTTACTCTCGCTCCCTAGAGCCGGATGATTTCAGGTCTGTTCGACCCGAAATCTGAATCCGTCTCTAAATCAAAGAAGTAGAGCATGATGTCGTTCCGAAAACCGATTCACACTTTTCGGCATCATGCTCTAGCCTGCAATCAGATCGGGCAATTGCAGCATGTCCGCGAATATAAAGTCCGGTTCACTCGACGCAAGCCGCGCTTTCAAGGCCGGGTTGCCGGCGTGCGAACCGCCGGTGAAAGCAAAGACGCGCATGCCGGCCGCACGCGCCGCCGCGATGCCGGCAGGGCTGTCCTCGATTACGATGCAATTACCGGGATGCGCGCCCATGGCGGCGGCGGCATGGAGAAAAAGATCCGGCGCCGGCTTGCCGCGCGCGACCATGGCAGCGCTGAACAGATGGGGCTCGAGCAGGCCGAGCAGGCCGGTAACGTCGAGCGCATAGCGAATGCGGTCGAGCGTGCCGGAGGAAGCGACGCAGCAGGGCACGCCCAGCCTCGGCAGGATGTCGCTGATGCCGGGAATCGGCTTCAGCTCCTCGCGGAATTTGCGCATCAGCTCGACGCGCATATCGGTCAGATGCACGTCGGTGATGTCGATGGTGAAATCGCGAAGAAGTATCTCGCGCACGCTCTTCATGCTCTTGCCGAGGAAATGCTCGTAGGCCGCATCCTCGCTGACCGAGCCCCCGGCGGCAGAGATCATGCCGAGCAGAGCCGAAACCGACAGCGCCTCGCTGTCGACCAGCACGCCGTCACAGTCGAAGATGACCAGTTCGGGCGTCATTGCGGCTGGCGTCAGAGCTTGCCGGAGATGTAGCGCGTCAGCGTCGCGCGCGTGCCATTCGCCCACAAGACGTTGAGCGCATGGGCAAAGGCCTCGGCGAACGCCGCCGAGCGGCCGACATCGCCATAGATGTCCTCCATCGCAAGCCAGGCGCCGGGCGCATCCTTCGCCGCCTTGGCGGTTGCCTGCAGCCGGTCCCAGCTGGGATCGTTGGCTTCGATGTCGGCGCCGCTGTCGGTGGTGCCGAAGCAATAGCGGCACCACAGCGCCGATTCCAGCGCGAGACCCGCAACGCTCTTCCCGGCTTTCAGCCGGTCGGCGATGGTCGGGATGATGAATTTCGGCTGCCGGTTGGAACCGTCGAGGCAAAGCCGGCGGATGGTGTCGCCGATCTTGGGGTTGGAAAAGCGGTGCTCGATGAGCTGGTAATAATCCTCCAGCACGGTGTCCGGCACCGGCGGCACGGTCGGGATGATCTCGTCATGCTCGAGCTTGGCGAGGAAGCCGCGCACCAGCGGCTCCTGCATCGCCTCATGGACGAAATGGATGTCCATCAACCCTGCGGGATAAGCGATCGTGGCATGACCGCCATTGAGGATGCGGATCTTCATCAGCTCATAGGGCGCGACATCCCTCACGAATTGCACACCGACCTTTTCCAGCGGCGGGCGGCCGTCGGTGAAATGATCCTCCAGCACCCATTGCCTGAACGGCTCGCAGAACACCGGCCAGTTGTCCTCGAGGCCGAACTCGGTGGCGAGAATGCCGCGCTCGCGGTCGGAGGTGGCGGGGGTGATGCGGTCGACCATGCCGTTGGGAAAGGCGACATTGTCGCTGACCCAGTTTGCCAGATCCTCATCGATCAGCCGGGCCAGCCCAATGACGCCATCCGAGGTGACATGGCCATTGTGAGGGATGTTGTCGCAGGACATGACGGTGAACGGCACGATGCCGTCGGCGCGGCGGCGCATCAGGCCCGCAAGGATGAGGCCGAACACCGTCTTCGGCGTCGTGCCTGCCTGTGCGTCGGCGACGATGTCGGGGTGGGTCGGGTTGAACTTGCCCGAGGCCGGATCGATGAAATAACCGCCTTCCGTGATGGTCAGCGAGACGATCTTGATCGCCGGATCGGCGAGCTGGTCGATGATGGCATCCGCATCGCCGGGCGTCAGGAAGTCGATCATGACGCCGGTGACGCGGGCGCTCATATGGTCGGAATCCTGCTCGACCACTGTCGTCAGCCAGTCCTGCTCCTGCAGCTTGGAACGGCCGAGCTTTTCGCCCTCGAAGACCCCCGCGCCGACCAGAGCCCAGTCATGGCCGATCCCTGCATTGAAGAGATCGTCGAGATAGACCGCCTGATGCGAGCGATGGAAATTGCCGACGCCGAAATGCACGATACCGGGTTTGAGCGCAGCGCGGTCGTATTTCGGACCGGCGACCTTGGCGGGGAGTTCCGAGAGGATCGAGGAGGAGAGTTTCACGGTCATTTTTCTACCCTTTTGGCCGGGCTGCGGCCTTCGTGATCCCGGCCCATCAACTCATCCATTGGCCGCCATCGACATTGTAGGTCTGGGCGACGATGTACTCGGCGTCGTCGCTGGCCAGGAACACCGCCATGCCGGTCAGGTCCTCCGGCTTGCCCATGCGGCCATAGGGCACGCCCTCGCCGACCAGCCGCTTCTTCTCGCCCTTCGGCCGGTTCTCATATTTGGCGAACAGCGCATCGACCTCATCCCACATATCGCTGTCGACGACGCCGGGCGCGATGCCATTGACGTTGATGCGGTGCTTGATCAGGTCGAGCCCGGCGGACTGGGTCAGCGAGATGACGGCGGCCTTGGTGGCGCAATAGACGGCGACCAGCGGCTCGCCGCGCCGTCCTGCCTGGCTGGCGATGTTGATGATCTTGCCGCCCTTGTCCCTTGCGATCATCGAACGCGCCGCTGCCTGCAGCATGAACAAGGTGCCGGCGACGTTGACGGAGAACAATTTGTCGTAGCTTGCTTTGGTGATCTCGACGATCGGCGCCAGGTCGAACAAGGCAGCGTTGTTGATCAGTATGTCGAGGCCGCCGGTCTTTGTTTCGACCGCATTGACCGCCGCATGGATCGAAGCAAGGTCGCTGACGTCGAGCCTGACCGGATAGGAGTTGGCGCCAATCTCGGCGGCCGTCTTTTCGGCAGCCGCCAGATTGATATCGGCAATGGCCACCGTGGCACCCTCGCGCGTATAGGCTTCGGCAAAAGCCCTGCCGATGCCGCGCGCGGATCCGGTGATCAGCGCCGATTTGCCTTTCAGTCTCACTGCGTCAGCGCCTTTCCGTCGGGGCCGAAGCGATGCATGCGGACCTTGTCGGGCGTCAAATAGATGGTGTCGCCGTGGCGTACTGACAGTTCGCCATCGGCGCGTACCGTCAGCGGACCGACGCCGTCGGCCTGGACATGCAGGAAGGTGTCGGAGCCCAGATGCTCGGCGACGCCGACAAGGGCTTTCCAGTCGCCCGCTGTGGTCGATATCCCCATATGCTCAGGACGAATACCGATGGTCTTGGCGTTGTATTTGGCCGCCGGCGCACCTTCGATCAGGTTCATTTTCGGCGAACCGATGAAGCCCGCCACGAACAGGTTCTTCGGCGACTTGTAGAGTTCCATCGGCGAGCCGACCTGTTCGATGTTGCCGGCGTTGAGCACGACGATCTTGTCGGCCATGGTCATGGCTTCGATCTGGTCGTGGGTGACGTAGACCATCGTCGTCTTGAGCTGATGGTGCAGCTCGCTGATTTCGAGCCGCATGGTGCCGCGCAGTGCGGCGTCGAGATTGGACAGCGGCTCGTCGAACAGGAATGCCGAGGGCTGGCGCACGATGGCGCGGCCGATGGCGACGCGTTGCCGCTGGCCGCCAGAGAGCTGGCCGGGCCGGCGTTCGAGATAGTTGGTGAGGTTGAGGACCCGGGCTGCGTCCTTCACCTTCTTGTCGATCGTCGCCACATCCTCGCCCGCCATCTTCAGCGGGAAGCCGATGTTCTTGGCCACCGTCATATGCGGATAGAGCGCATAGGACTGGAATACCATGGCCAGCTTGCGCTTGGCCGGCGCCTCGCCGGTGACGTCACGGCCATCGATGTTGATGGTGCCCCCGCTGGTGTCCTCGAGCCCGGCGATGAGGCGCAGCAACGTGGACTTGCCGCAACCCGACGGCCCGACGAAGACGACGAACTCGCCATTCTCGATGACCAGGTCGAGGCCTGGAATGATGACCGTCGATCCGAAATGCTTGGAGACGTTCTTGAGCGTGATGTTTCCCATGGTTTCCTCCCCGAGGGGTTATTTGGCCGGATTGCTTCAGGCAACGTCCGTTATTTTACCGCACCGAAGGTCAGCCCGCGCACCAGCTGCTTCTGGCTGAACCAGCCCATGATCAGGATGGGCGCGATGGCCAGCGTCGATGCCGCCGAAAGCTTGGCCCAGAACAGGCCTTGCGGGCTTGAGAACGAACTGATGAAGGCCGTCAGCGGCGCCGCCTCGGTGGTGGTCAGGCGGATGGTCCAGAACGCTTCGTTCCACGCCAGGATGATGTTGAGCAGCATGGTCGAGGCGATGCCCGGCACGGCCATGGGGGTCAGCACATAGACGATCTCGCCCCACAGGGTGGCGCCGTCCATGCGTGCCGCTTCCAGGATCTCGCCGGGGATTTCGCGGAAGTAGGTGTAGAGCATCCAGATCACGATCGGCAGGTTGATCAGCATCAGCATGATCATCAGGCCGATGCGGCTGTCGAGCAGTCCGGCATCGCGGAAGATGAGGTAGATCGGGAACAGCACGGCAACGGCCGGCATCATCTTGGTCGAGAGCATCCACATCAGGATGTCCTTGGTCCACTTGCCCGGCGAGAAGGCCATCGACCAGGCGGCCGGAACCGCGACGATCAGGGCCAGGATGGTCGAGCCGACCGAGAGCAGCACCGAGTTGAAGAAGAACTTGAAGTAGCCGCTCTGCGCCTGGACCTCGGTATAGCTCTCGAACGTCCCCGACGGGATCAGCGCGAAGCCCTGGATGGCCTCCTGCTCCGACTTGAACGAGGTGATGATCGTGTAGAGGATCGGGAAGAAGATCAGCAGCGCGACGATCCAGGCGGCGCCTGTCGCAATGACCTTGTGTTGGGTGGTGACTGCACGTGCCATCGTATCCTCCCTTACTTGTCCAGGTTCTTGCCGACCGCGCGCATGGCGAAGAAGGCGACGATGTTGGCGAGAATGACGGCGATGACACCGCCGGCCGATGCCTGGCCGATTTTGAACTCCAGCAATGCCTTCTGGTAGACGAGGAAGGGCAGGTTGGTGGAGGCATAGCCGGGTCCGCCATTGGTGGTGACCAGGATTTCGGCATAGACCGACAGCAGGAAGATGGTCTGGATCAGGATGACAACGGTGATGGCGCGCGACATGTGCGGCAGCGTCAGATAGATGAAGCGGCTGACGAAGCCGGCGCCGTCCATCTCGGCGGCTTCCTTCTGCTCGCCGTCGAGCGACTGCAGGGCGGTCAAAAGGATCAGCGTTGCGAAGGGCAGCCATTGCCAGGCGACGATGATGATGATGGCCAGCATCGGATGCTGCCCGAACCAGTCGATTGGCTGGGCGCCGAAGAAGCGCGCAATGTCGGCAAAGACGCCGTATTGCGGGTGCATGATCATGTTCTTCCAGACAAGTGCAGCCACCGGCGGCATGACGAAGAACGGAGAGATGACGAGGATGCGCACGATCCCCTGTCCCCACATCGGCTGATCGATCAACAGCGCCAGCATGATGCCGCCGATGACGGTGATCAGCAGCACGCTGCCCACCAGGACCAGCGTGTTGAGGATCGACTGCAGGAATGCCGGGTTGGAATAGAACAGCGAGTAATTCGAGAACCAGACAAACCCGTCGCGGATCGGATTGAGCGGATTGTACTGCTGGAAGGAGAACCAGATCGTGAGTGCCAGCGGCACGATCATCCAGACGAACAGCAGCACCACGGATGGCGCCAACATAAAGCGGGCAAGCGAACGGGTCTGCTGAGTAGCCATGACGGTCACCCTTCACTAGTCGGACTGAATTTTCACAGCGGGGAAAAAGCGGCCGCCCGAACTGGGACTCGGGCGGCCATCGCCGGTCAGGAGGCGACCGGCGTTCGGCACCGGGAGGAGCCTTACTTGATATAACCGCCTTCGGTCATGGTCGCCGTGGCGGCGTCCTGCGCCTGCTTGAGCGCGTCGTCTACGCTGGTCTGGCCGGCGAGCGCCGCCGAGAACAGCTGGCCAACGGTTGTGCCGAGGCCCTGGAACTCAGGAATGGCGACGAACTGCACACCGACATAGGGCACCGGCTTGACCGTCGGATGCGCCGGATCGGCGGCATTGATCGAGTCCAGCGTCATCTTGGCGAACGGGGCCGCCTTCTGGTACTCGGGATTGGCGTAGAGCGAGGAACGCGTTCCCGGAGGAACGTTGGCCCAGCCTTCCTTGGAAGCGACCAGTTCGGCATAGTGCTTGCTGGTTGCCCATGAGACGAACTTCTGGGCGGATTCCGCCTTCTGCGTGCCTGCGGGGATCGCCAGCGACCAGGCCCAGAGCCAGTTGGCGCGCTTGCCGAGGCCATTGTCCGGCGCCAAAGCATAACCGACCTTGTCGGCCACCTTCGAGGCCTTCGGATCCGAGACGAAGGACGCCGCCACGGTGGCGTCGATCCACATGCCGCACTTGCCTTGCTGGAACAGAGCCAGATTCTCGTTGAAGCCGTTGGACGAAGCGCCTTCCGGACCGTCGGCCTTCATCAGGTCGACATAGAACTGCAGTGTGTTCTTCCATTCCGGCTGGTCGAACTGCGGCTTCCAGTTCTCGTCGAACCAGCGGGCGCCAAACGAGTTGGACATGGCCGTCAGGAACGCCGTGTTCTCGCCCCAGCCGGCCTTGCCGCGCAGGCATACGCCGTTCACGCCATTGGCGCGGTCGGTCATCTTGTCGGCGGCCTGCTTAATGAAGTCCCAGGTCGGGGCATCGGGCATGGTCAGCCCGGCCTTCTCGATCAGGTCCTTGCGGTACATGACGAAGGAGCTTTCGCCGTAGAAGGGCGCGGCATAGAGCTTGCCGTCGACCGACAGGCCGCCGGCGATGGCCGGGATGATGTCCTTGGCGTCATAGTCGTCGCCGAGCTTGTCGAGCGGCAACAGCCAGCTCTGCTTGGCCCAGATCGGAACCTCGTAGGTGCCGATGGTCATAACGTCATACTGGCCGCCCTTGGTGGCGATGTCGGTGGTGACGCGCTCGCGCAGCACGTTCTCTTCGAGCGTGACCCAGTTGAGCGTGACGTCGGGGTTAGCCTTGGTGAAGTCGTCGGTCAGCTTTTGCATGCGGACCATGTCGCCATTGTTGACCGTGGCGATGGTGATGGATTCGGCGTGTGCGGCAAAAGCGAAAGCGCTGGCCGACAACAAGCCCAGGGTGAGCGTGCGCAGTTTCATCAAATTCCTCCCATGAACCAAGATGAGCATTTGCCTTGGTAATGGGCAATTACTCACTTGGCATAAATTATGTCAAGCCAGATTCGATGCTGCAGCGCAGCACGCAAGGCGGAGCGCGGCGTTGCGCGCGTAGAGGATATTGAACGGATTTGGGAAGCTGTTTGCACGGGATGTGAGAGCGGGTAGATGCCGACCCATCGCAACCCAATCATGGCGCCAAGGGAGCGATGGGGCCCAGCCCGTCAGCCGTGGGACGGGTAGCTTCCGACGGAATATTCGAAAACCCTGCCGTCGCGTGTTTGCTTGGCTCTGGTCAGCACTTCCGTCACCTGGATCCAGCTGGGCTCGTCCTTGCGCAGCCTAACTTCCCGGCCGATTGCCTTCACGGCAGCTTGAAACGGCGTAAATGCTTCGATCACCTGCGTCGTGCGCACGGTGTTGTTTTCGATTTCTTCGACGCGATAGACTTTCATCAGCCGGCTGATCGACCCTGTTTCAATCTGCAGACGATTGATCCTGCTCAATTGGGTCGTCACAAGCACAAGCCTATGCCGGGCGAGTGATATCGACAGCGTTTTTGTCAAGCTTGGTTAACCGGGTGGCCCGATCGCAGCTGTTTGTCCGCGAAAGCGAGCATTCGTCGCGGATCCATGGCTCGCTTTGCATCTCGGAAATCAATCCGCGAGTCGCTCGCCCTCAGGCGCAGGCGATCTCGGCCAGGATCCAGTCCCGGAAGGCTTTTATCTTCGGCACGTTGCGACGCGCCGTCGGGTAGACCAGCCAATAGGCGTGGCCGTCGTCGCCGACTAGGTCGAAGGGCTGGATCAGGCGGCCGGCGGCGAGCTCGGTCTTGAACAATGCGGTGGTCAGGATCGCCACACCATGGCCGGCGATGGCCGCGTTCGCCTCATAGGCCTGCGCGCCCATGCTGGTGCCGGTGCGCCTGGCAAGTTCGTCCGCCGGGACGCCGGCAAGGGCGAACCATTCCCGCCACCAGATGTCGCCGGGATCGAGAATGGGCAGCTTGAACAGGTCGGCGGGTTCGTGGACGCCACCTATGGTGGCAGCGAGTGCCGGGCTCAGCACCGGGGTGAAATCGGCCTTGAACAAAAGATGGGTCTCCACTCCAGGCCACTTGCCGCTGCCGGAGCGGATAGCGATGTCCATGTCCTCGCGGGCAAAATCGATCACCCTGTTCGAGGTATCGACGCGCACCGCCAGCGACGGATGCGCGACCTGGAAGGAGCCGAGATGCTGCGCCAGCCAGTTCGAGGCGAAGGTCAGCAGCGTCGAGACACACAGCACACCATCGGCGCCCCCACGCGCGGCGGAATAGGCGCTTGAGAGCAGGCTGAACGCCTCGCTGACGGCGGGCGCCAGGCGCTGGCCGGGTTCCGTCAGCACAATCTGTCGCGGCTGGCGCAGGAACAGCGGCGAACCGATGCGCTCTTCCAGAAGCTTGATCTGATAACTGGCGGCGGCCTGCGTCATGCCGAGTTCCTGCGCGGCCTTGGTGAAGGAGAGATGCCGCGCGACGGCTTCGAACACCCTGATGGCCTGCAGCGGCGGCAACTGAGCGAGCTGTGGTGCCTTGAGATCGGGCATAA
Organism: Mesorhizobium sp. C089B; assembly: GCF_030323125.1. Lineage (NCBI taxonomy): Bacteria > Pseudomonadati > Pseudomonadota > Alphaproteobacteria > Hyphomicrobiales > Phyllobacteriaceae > Mesorhizobium > Mesorhizobium sp. C089B. Next base: position 4,850,286 of record NZ_CP100469.1, on the reverse strand, counting down.
GCCCTCCTTATGGGTCGTGATCGACGTTTGATTGGCGGCAAGAGGCAATCAGGCCGATATCTGGTGTCAACGATCAATCAAGTTCAAGCATAGCGGAGGCTGAAGATCATGACCACGGTACAGCAAAAGCTCCATTCGACCCCGGCGCAGAGCTGGTTTTCCCTGCTGGTGCATGAATTTTCCCTGCTTGTGCACCGCCGACGCGGCTACGTCGACGTCCGGGAGTTGTCGCCGCATCTGCAGCGCGACATGGGTTTCCTCGATGGAAATGATGTTTGCGGACGGCACAAATAGCAGTGCCGATTTTATCACCAGATCAGGCGCCGTCGAGTAGGGCCGTGGCGGTCCGCTCGTCGGTGATGAGGCCATTGACCAGCCGGCGGTTCACCGCGGCCAGGATGCCCGGCAATTTGCGTTCGCCCATGGCGAGTGCAATGACCAGCGACTTTTCGCGTGACGGCAAGGCTGCCGACGATACCCGGTCGTTGGTGATGCCCTCGATCATGCGGCCTTCCCGGTCGAACACCCAGCCGACGATCTCGGCGACGCCGCCAGCCTTTTGCAAAGCCTTCAGCTCGCTTTCCGAGATAAAACCGTCCTCGTAGAGCGGCGCCTTCGGGCCGAGATCGCCGATGCCGACAAAGGTGACGTCGGCTTCCGCGGCCAGCGCCAGCGTCGGTTGGATCATCGGCTGGGCAAGCAGCATCTCGCGCTCTTCCGGCGACGAGGCGATGACCGGCAGCGGCATCGGGAACGAGCGGGCCTTGACCCGGTCGGCCATGGTGAAGATGACGTTGTAGAAGGCGGCCGAACCGTCGGGCGAGATGTTGCCGGTCAAGGACACAACCTTGTGCTGCGAGCATTCCATCGGCGGCAATTGCTCGATCGCCGCCTTCAGCGTGCGGCCGGTGCCGATGGCCAAGACGATGGGCGTCGGTGACCGCAGCCGCCGCTCGATCTCGGCCGCGGCCGCCTCGGCAATGCCGATCGTGGTCGAGGATGAGGTTGGATCGCTCGGCACCACTTCGACGAGGTCGAGCGCGAAGCGTGACTTCAGTCTAGCTGCGAGATCAAGGCAATTGGCGATCGGGTGATCGACGCGAACCTTGATCAGCCCCTCCGACACCGCCAGCGACACCAGCCGCTGCGCCGTCTGCCGGGAAATGCCGAGCGTGGCGGCGATCTGGTCCTGGGTGTTGCCGGCAACATAATAAAGCCAGCCGGCGCGCGCTGCCTCGTCCAGCCTGCTGCTGCCGCCATCTTGCCGCGAATTCAAAATGTGCCTCCAGCCCTGCCCCTTTGCGCGCCCTTGGGCGAAGCGTCGTAGTCTTGCAGGGAATGTGTCGGCGCGCAATTGTTCAATCGGGAAGACAATTGCTTGCTGCTTCGATCCGGCCGCCGCGCGGCAACCAACCCAGCGAAAATCGCCAGCGGACGGGCTCGGCGGTTTATCTCCTGATACAAACGCTTTAAGGGGATCGGCAAAGGAGCCTCGCATGACGCCGAAAGCGGTTTTCTGGGATATGGACGGCACGCTGGTCGACAGCGAGCCGCTGCACGAGGCGGCCTTGGTGGCGGCGCTGCGCAGCGTCGGTATCACGCCGCCGGCCGACCTGCATGAGCGGGTGCTGGGCGTCGCCGCCGCACCGGTCTACGAGATGCTGCGCAGCGAGTTCGGCCTCGACCTGCCCTTCGACGACTGGATCGTGCGCAAATACGATCACTACATGCCGATGGCCGAGACGCTGAAGCCGCGCCCCGGCGCGATCGAAGTGTTCAACGAGTTGCGCGCGCTCGGCGTGCAGCAGGCGGTGGTGTCCAATTCCGACCGGGTGATCGTCGATGCAAATCTGAGCGCCGTCGGCCTGATCTATCCCGGCATGCGCACGATCAGCCGAAACGACGTGCGCGAAGGCAAGCCGCATCCCGAACCATTCCTGCGCGCCGCGTGGCTGGCCGGCGTCGATCCTTCAGACGCGGTGGCCGTCGACGACAGCGTTACCGGCGCCACATCAGGCCTGGCCGCGGGGATGCGGACGATCTTCTGGCCGGAAGCGCCGATGGCAGGACCGAAGGGCGCTGTCGTGATCAACAGTGCGGAAGAGTTGCGGGCTCAGTTGGGACTCTGAGTGAGCCTATGAACGTCGGCGCTGCCCCTCATCCCCCTGCCGGGACCTTCTCCCCGTGAACGGGGAGAAGGGTGAACTCATTCAGCTGCGGTACACCGGCTCCTCCTCGTCGAGGATCGCCTTCAGCTCGGCCAGGTGACGCTCCGCCTGGCCGGGATAGTCGTCCATTTCGCTGGCGGCCTTTTCGGCAATGGCGTCGGAGAGCGTGCGCAGCGGCCGGCCGGTCCACAGCGCCTTGATGTAGGTCTCGGCGGCGCGTTCGAAATAGAACATGCGGTTGAAGGCGTCGGCAACGGTGTCGCCGATGACCATGACGCCGTGATTGCCCATCACCATCACCTTGACCTTAGGGTCGGTGAGCAGTTGCGAGCAGCGCTCGCCCTCTTCCTCGAAGGCCAGCCCGCCATAATGGGCGTCGACGACGTGGCGGTTGAAGAACATGGCCGAGTTCTGGTCGATCGGCGGCAGAGTCGAGTCGGCCAGCGATGCAAGCACAGTGGCATGAATGGAATGCACATGCATGGCGCAGCGCGCATGCGGCACGTTGCGGTGAATGGCGCCGTGCAGACCCCAGGCAGTCGGGTCGGGCGCGTCGGGGCCGGTCAGCGTCTCGGGATCGTTGGCGTCGATCAGCAAAAGGTCGCTCGCCTTGATGCGCGAGAAATGCACCTGGTTGGGGTTCATCAGGAATTTGCTGCCGTCCTCGTTGACCGACAGCGAGAAGTGGTTGGCCACGGCTTCATGCATGTTGAGCCGCGCCGTCCAGCGGAAGGCGGCGGCGAGGTCGACGCGCTCCTCATAATAGGGCAGGTTGGTCAGCGGCTCTTTCTGCAAACGGGCGATGCTCATCAAAAAATCCTCCATTTCCCCAAGAATGCCGCGCCCAATGCCGACCAGCAACCGGTAAGTACTGGGTCAGGCCGCCGAGCGGGCCGACTGCAGCCCGCCATGTTCGACGATGAAGTCGATGACTTCCTGCAGTCCCTTGCCGCGCGACAGGTCGGTGAAGCCGAACGGGCGCTTGCCCCGCATTCGGGCGGCGTCGCTCTCCATGACATCGAGGTTGACGTTCACATAGGGCGCCAGATCGCTCTTGTTGATGACCAGGAAATCGGAACGGGTGATCGCCGGCCCGCCCTTCCTGGGGATTTCCTCGCCCTGGCAAACCGAGATGACATAGAGGGTCAGGTCGGCAAGGTCCGGCGAGAAGGTGGCGGCAAGATTGTCGCCGCCGGATTCGATGAAGACGATGTCGAGATCGGGGAATTTCCTGTTCAGCTCGGCGATCGCCTGCAAATTGATCGAGGCGTCCTCACGGATGGCGGTGTGCGGGCAGCCGCCGGTCTCCACGCCGACGATGCGGTCCTCAGGCAGCGCCTGCAGGCGAGCCAGCATCATGGCGTCTTCCTTGGTGTAGATGTCGTTGGTGACGACGGCGATGGAGAAATCGTCGCGCAGCGCCTTGCAGAGCTTTTCGGTTAGCGTCGTCTTGCCGGAGCCGACGGGACCGCCGATGCCGATGCGCAGGGGACCGTTGGCCTGAGTCATAGCGAAAAATCCGTCATGCCGAAAAACTCCGTGATGGCGAGGATGGCGAAGCTGAGCCCGATCAACAGGCAGAGCGGCGAATAGAAGCTGACATCGAGCCGCGCAAAAGGCTGTTCCGGCGCCAGACGGCGCCACCACGGCGTGAAGCCGGCAATGCCGCGGCCGAGGAAGACCAGCCCTATGAGCAGCGCTGTGGCGGCAAGGCCTTCCCTTGGAAAGGGGGTGGCGAAGACCCCGGTCAGCGCCAGCGGCCACAGGGTTGCGAGGCACAGGCACGCGGCAACGGCGAAACAGGCAAACGGCGTCGGCATCTCGTCGATGCCGCGAAAGCCGACGACGGCGTGGGCGCAGGAGACGCCGTCCCTGCCCGGCCAGATGCCGCCAAGGCCCCAATAGACATGCAGCGCGGTGATCAGCAGCAGGACGGCCGAGAGGGCGAAGGCGAGGACGATCATGAGCGGAACAGCCTGGAATACTGCGTCTCGTGCTTCATCGCCATGATGTCGGAGATGAAGGCGCAGCCGCCGAGATCGTCCAATGTCGAGCCGGCGGCGCGCGCGGCCGTCGACAGCGCCAACGGCTCGAAGCCGGCGAGCAAGGCCATAGCGTCCGTCTGGCCGACGATTCCGAGTCGGATCGCCGCCTGGACGAGGTTGGAGAAGAAGGCCTGCAGGAAGGCCGACATCGCGTCCTGAAGCGCGATGCCGTTGCCGCCGGCAACGGCGCCGACGGCGACACAGTAGGCGCATTCGGCCGGCAGGCGGCCCAATACCGGATTCGCCCACGCCGCTGCCGCTTTCAGGAAGGCGGCGCCTTGCAGCATGGTTTCGGTGTGGCGCTCACGCGAGCCGGCCAGCGCTTCGGCGAGATCGGCAATTTCATGGAGGTCGCCTTCATGGAGGTCGCCGCCGTCGCGGGCGCGGCGCCAGCTTTCCGCGAAGAGCACGGCGTCGTTCCAGCCCGAGCCCATCTCGACCAGCGTCTCCAGCCAGAAGGCGAGGCTGGCGGTATCGGCAACCAGCCCGTCTTGCCCGGCGCGTTCGAGACCATGGCTGTAGGCAAAGCCGCCGACCGGAAAGGCCGGCGACAGCCACGCCATGAGCCGCAGCAAAGCGATGCCGGACGGCTGGTCAGTCATGATCGTGATGATGCCCGTCATGGGAATGGCTGTGCGAATGCGACTCGCTGTGTGCGTGGGAACGTCCATCATGGGAATGCGCTTCGGCGTGCGCATGCGCATGGCCATGATCATGACCATGCGCACCTTGGGCGGAATAGGCGCCGCGCACCGGCTTGAACGGTTCGGAGACTTCGCGCACCGTGGCGCCCAGCCCTTCCAGCATAGCCTTGATAACATGGTCGCGCAAAATCAGGATGCGGCTGGGCTCAATCGCAGCCGCCAGATGCCGGTTGCCGATATGCCAGGCGAGTTCGGTCAGATGCACGGCGTGGCGGGCGCGGATGTCGTAGACCTCTTCGGGTGCCGCGGTGATCTCGACCTGGCCGCCATCCTCCAGCACCAGCCGGTCGCCATCGTTCAAGGTCACGGGTTCGGGCAGGTCGACCAGCACCTTGCTGCCGTCGGCAAGCTCGATGGCGCGGCGGCGCAAATGACGCTCGTCATGGGGCAGGACGGCACGGCCGGATGGCGGCGTAGTTCCGGCAGTGCCGGCAGGCACCACCGAGACGGCCCGGGGGAACTTGGTGAAGTCGGTGTTCAGGTTGAGTTTCATCGCATGGCTCCACCGTTAGCCTGGGCTCTCGCACGGGCAGGCCGCGCCAGGACGCGGTCGAAATACGCGTTGACGCGCTCGGATTCGATCGGAAATTTTCCGGCGCGGGCCCAGCCGCCCATGTCGCCCAACAGCACGTCGACGGCGGAAAACCGGTCGCCCAGCGCAAACTCCCGATCCCCCAGCCGGCCGTCGAGCGCCTTGGCCTCCGAGGCGAAATCGTAGGCGGCGGCGGGGCCGACATCGACCCGCACGTCCTTCGGCAACAGGAAGCGGTGGCGCAGCTTGTTCCACAGCGGCGCTTCGAACTCGGACTGGGCAAAATGCATCCAGGAATCCATTTCGGCGCGTCCGGCCACACCTGGATTGGCGCCCATGCCTTTGTCGGCGTGCTTGTCGGCGAGATAGACGCAGATCGCCGCCGAATCCGTCACCGTCAGTTCGCCATCGATCAGGATCGGCACCTTGCCCGACGGGTTGAGCGCATAGGCTTCCGGCGAGCGCAATTTGACCTCGACGAATTCATAGGGCTGCCCGAGTTCCTCAAGCATCCACAGAACGCGGCTGACGCGGGAGCCACGCGATCCGATAGCCTTGTACATGGTCGAACCCTCTTTCCTGCGACCCTAAACCATAGCCACTGTTCAGACGATGGTGTCGAAGAGCCGCAGGATGAACGATATCTGATAGATCAGCGTGCCGACGACGAAGGCGATGTGGAAGCGGCGGTCGCGCACCAGTATGGCGGCTATGCACAACACCACGAAAACCGGCGTTCGGAACAGATATTCATTGCCGTAGCGGGCGAAATGCTCGGGACCTTTCAGCAGCGTGTCGACGACATCGAGCAGATAGGTGGCCGCCAGCAGGCCGAAGAACCAGCCGCGGCGCGAATAGAAGAAATCCTCGTAGCTGGTGTAGTCGAGCATCGAATCCGGAAACAGCAGCGCGCACAGCAGGAACAGCGTGATGGCGTAGAAGATCAGGAACAGGTACTTGCCGAAAGTCCAGACCTCTATGGTGTAGAGGCCGAACTCCCACCACCAGAAATGCACCAGCAGCAACAGCATGGAGGCGACCCAGCCGAGGTGCACGGGATAGAGCCTGTACTGGCCGGGATGCTGGACGATGCGCGCCACCCCCGACAGCAGGCGAGCGACGCCAAGTCCGATCACCATGCCCATGACGATGCGGATATGCGGGAAGATGTCGTGGGCGGAGGCTATTTCGGTGGCCATGACCTGCTACGCGGTTTCTTTGAGCCGCATATTGCGGCGGCACCGACCGGCTCGCAATGGAATTTGCCGGGTCGATCAAATCGCCCCTCGCCTCAAAACAGGAAATACCGCTGCGCCATCGGCAGCACGGTTGCCGGCTCGCAAGTCAAGAGTTCGCCATCGGCGCGAACCTCATAGGTTTCGGGATCGACCTCGATATGCGGCGTGGCGTCGTTGAGGATCATCGAGTGCTTGCCGATGCCGCCACGGGTATTTTCGACCGCGACGAACTGCTTGTCGACGCCGAGCCTGCCATGCAGGCCGGACTCCAGCGCCGCCTTGGAAACGAAGGTCACCGACGAGTTGGTCCTGGCCTTGCCATAGGCGCCGAACATCGGGCGGTAGTGCATGGGCTGGGGGGTCGGGATAGAGGCGTTGGGGTCGCCCATCGGGGCTGCGGCTATCATGCCGCCGATCAGCACCATGTCCGGTTTGACGCCGAAGAAGGCTGGGTTCCACAGCACCAGATCGGCGCGCTTGCCGACCGCGATCGACCCGATGTCCCTGGACAGCCCATGCGCGATGGCCGGGTTGATGGTGTATTTGGCGATGTAGCGGCGGACGCGGAAATTGTCGTTGTTGCCGGTCTCCTGCGGCAATGACCCGCGCTGGCGCTTCATCTTGTCGGCGGTCTGCCAGGTGCGGATCGCCACCTCGCCGACACGGCCCATGGCCTGCGAGTCCGACGAGATGATCGAGAAGGCGCCGATATCGTGCAGAATGTCTTCCGCCGCGATGGTCTCCTTGCGGATACGGCTTTCGGCAAAGGCGATGTCTTCAGGGATCGACGGCGACAGATGGTGGCAGACCATCAGCATGTCGAGATGCTCGGCCAGCGTGTTGACGGTGTAGGGCCGCGTCGGGTTGGTCGAAGACGGAATGACGTTGGGCAGGCCGCAGACCTTGATGATATCGGGCGCATGGCCGCCGCCGGCGCCTTCGGTGTGGAAGGCGTGGATGGTGCGGCCCTTGATGGCGGCGACGGTGTTCTCCACAAAGCCGGATTCGTTCAGCGTGTCGGTGTGGATCATCACCTGCACGTCGTAATCGTCGGCAACCGACAGGCAGCAATCGATGGCCGCCGGCGTCGTCCCCCAGTCCTCGTGCAGCTTCAGCGAGCAGGCCCCGCCCAGCACCATTTCCTCCAGCGCTGCCGGCAGCGAGGCGTTGCCCTTTCCGGACAGGCCGATGTTCATCGGGAAAGCGTCGGAGGACTGGATCATGCGCGCCATGTGCCAGGGTCCGGGCGTGCAGGTGGTGGCCAGCGTGCCATGCGCCGGGCCGGTGCCGCCGCCGAGCATGGTGGTGATGCCCGACATCAGCGCTTCGTCGATCTGCTGCGGACAGATGAAGTGGATGTGCGCGTCGAAGCCGCCGGCGGTCAGGATCTTGCCCTCGCCGGCGATGATCTCGGTACCGGGGCCGATGATGATGGTGACACCGTCCTGCGTGTCGGGATTGCCGGCCTTGCCGATCGCCGCGATGCGGCCGTCCCTGAGACCTATATCGGCCTTGAAGATGCCGGCAGTGGCATCGACCACCAGCGCGTTGGTGATGACCGTGTCGACCGCGCCGCCGGCGCGCGACACCTGGCTCTGGCCCATGCCGTCGCGGATGACCTTGCCGCCGCCGAATTTCACCTCCTCGCCATGGACGGTGAGGTCCTTTTCGACCTCGATAAACAGCTCGGTATCGGCCAGGCGCACTCTGTCGCCGACCGTCGGGCCATACATCTGCGCGTAGGCGGCGCGGGTAATTCTAGCCATCAGTCAATGCTCCCCAAACGAGAGTCCGGCCGCAGCCGAACTCCACATCGTCGCCATCCAATGGTCATGCAATGACCCGCTCGGCGACACCTTCTGATCCCATTTGGCCGTTGAGGTGGCCGTGCCACCCCAAACCGCCCGTTTGCCAAACCCTTGGCCAAATCGATGAAAGGAAAATACATGCGCAAAATCATCGTTCTTGCAGCCGCCGCCACGCTGGCCTCCGCAACCGTAGCCGGCGCCCAGCAGCAGCCCACGCCGCAACCGAAGCCGGCGGCGCCCAGCGCTCAGCCGGCGGCGCCGGCGATCCAGAAGGTCAACATCGTCGATATCAGCGAATTGCCCAAGGCCACCCAGACGCAGGTCAATCAGGTGATCGCCCAGCGTGGCGATGCCGGGCTGCAGAAACTGCGCTCTTCGATCGACGCGACGCCGCAGATCAAGTCGGCGCTCGAAGCCAAGGGGCTCACCTCGGCACAGGTGGTCGCCGCCAGCATGACCACCGATGGCGCGCTGACCCTTGTCACCAAGAAGGCAAGCTGAAAGAAGCGCTTGGCGGGCCGGCACCCGGCCCGCCAGCCCACAGGGAACCTTCGCCCGACAGGAGGCGTTTCGTTCCTTTGGCGCCGAACGGCGTTGCACAGAAAAGTCCACCAGGAGCGAGCAATGCCTGTCTTTGCCGACACCAGATGGCTCCAGAGCCTTGCTGCCTGCACATTTCTCGCAGCTTTCGGCCCGCAAGCCGCGCAAGGTCTTGAAAGCGCTGACGCCGTCAACCGGGCCGACACCGTCAACAGGATCGTCGGCTCCGATGTCCGGCAGGAGGAGGCGCGGACGGAACCACAGACCAACAAGATCATCACCGCGATCGAGCGGACGCGTGAGAACATCGGCGCCGTGCGCAAGACGTCCAAGCTCGATACTGTGGATATCGTCTTCCTCACCGACGCGGCGCGCAGCGAAGGCGGCCCGCCGCCGGCGGTCGAGAGCAAGGTCGAACAGCATCAGGATGACATTGCGGAACTGCGCAAGGAGATCGACGCCAACGCCTTGCTGTTCAACGCCATCGATTCGCGGCGCGTGCTTACGGAAGACGTCCTTGCGGTGGAATTCGACGGCTCGGCAAGAATCGTCATCTACGCGGCGGCCAGGCCGTCGAACTGACCTCAGGGCGCCCGACCCCGTCGATCTCACAGCCTGCCCATGATCTTCTGCTGAAAACCGTAGACCTCGCGTTTTCCTCCGAACGGCACCAGCGTGACGTCCCGCTCTTGTCCCGGTTCGAAGCGCATCGCGGTGCCGGCGGCAATGTCCAGACGCATGCCGCGCGCTTTGTCGCGATCGAATTTCAACCCCTCATTGGTCTCGAAGAAATGGTAGTGGCTGCCGACCTGGATCGGCCGGTCGCCGCTGTTGGCCACCTTCAGCGTCACCGTCGGCAGCCCCTTGTTGAGCTCGATGTCGCCGCTTGCCGTGATGATTTCGCCGGGAATCATCGTTAGCCTCACAAAACGCCGAAGACCAGGCCGACGGCGACTGCAGCACAAGCGGCGCCAGCGGCGCGGGCAAGCCCGCGAAAGCGCATGCCGAGGCCAAGGCCGGCAGCGATGCCCATGGCATGGAGAAGTGCGGTGGCAACGGCAAAGCCGGCCATATAGTCAAGTCCACCGGCATTTTCCGGCACTTCGGTGCCGTGGGCATGGCCATGGAACAGCGCGAACAGGCCGATGATGGCGACTCCGGCCGAGACCGGCAGATCGACCGCCAACGCCACCAGCAAGCCAAGCGCGACGACGGAGGCAAGGATGCCCGGTTCGACGAAAGGCACCGGCACGTGGAGCATGCCGAGCGCGCCGCCGACCAGCATGACGCCGACAAAGGCCAGCGGCCAGGCCCAGATTGCCTTGCCGCCCTTGAGCGCCGCCCACAGGCCGACGGCTACCATGACGGTCATATGGTCGAGGCCGGACAGCGGATGCGCGAAGCCCGCCGCGAAGGACGAGGTCGTGCCGATGCCGACATGGGCATAGGCGGGCATCGCCGCCGCCAGCAGCAGGATCGCTGCAAGCGTGGTGCGTTTGGTTGAAGCAGAGATCATCGGTCTTCCCTTCGAAGTCACGAAAACAATCACGCAGCCTTGCGCGGGCCGCAGCCCTCGGCCTTGAGCACGCGTTGGGTCGAGGCCGGATATTTCACCAGTTTCTCCACTGGGCGGATCGGGCGTGCGGAAAAATTGCCGCCGCAGTTCGGGCAGACGCCGCCCAGCACATGTTCAGCGCAGTCAGCGCAGAAGGTGCATTCAAAGGTGCAGATCAGCGCGTCCGCCGCTTCCGGCGGCAGGTCCTTGTCGCAGCATTCGCAATTCGGTCGCAGCTCCAGCATCGTTTTCTCCTCACCTGATCGGTTCGTGAACGGTCACCAGCTTGGTGCCGTCGGGAAAGGTCGCCTCGACCTGCACGTCGTGGATCATCTCGGCGATGCCTTCCATCACCTGCCCGCGGGTGATGACATGGGCGCCGGCCTCCATCAGTTCGGCGACCGGGCGGCCGTCGCGGGCGCCCTCGACGACGAAATCGGTGATCAGCGCGATCGCTTCGGGGTGATTGAGCTTGACGCCGCGTTCCAGCCGCTTGCGCGCCACGATCGCCGCCATGGCGATGAGCAGCTTGTCCTTTTCACGCGGCGTCAGGTTCATGCGCTTTCCTGGATTTGGCCTGTATTTGGCTCAGAGTGACCATAATTTGGGCAGACCCGCCCGCCCGTTGAGCAGTTCGACTAGCGGAACCAGCCGCTTGCGCAGCTGATAGCCGTCCTCGGCAAACAGCCTCGCAAGAAGCTTGCCAGATTTTTTGACGCTCCAGGCGCTGGCATCGCCGTCGGCGCCGACGATGTCGCGGGCCGGATCGAGCAAGGCTTCGGCCTGCGGCGAGACCATCAGCAGCGTCGCAGCGGCAATGGCGCCGCCGGCGACCGCCGGGCGGCCAAGTGCCGCCGCGATAGCCGGCCCGATGCGGAAATCCTCGGCATGAACGAGCGCACCATCCTGGCGGACACGCCAACGGTCGTGGAAATGGCCGTGCGCGGCCTCTTCGCCCATGGCGAGGCGGCCGAATATGGTGGCTTCAAGCAGCAATGCCTCGGCGCCTGCGGCAAGCTCGACCTCGAGCGTGCGGGCAAAGGCCGAGCGGTCGAAGACGATGGTTTCCTGGGGCAGCCAGGCGATACGCCCGCCCGCGCCGACGCTGAGCTTCACCCGAACTTCGGCGCGGTCGCTAGCGGCACGATAGATCTTTTCGCAGGCCTGGGTGGTTATCGAGGCGGAGGCACCTGGCCCGACATCGATTTCCCAGCCGAGCCGATCGCCGCCGGTCAGACCGCCGGCGGTGTTGATGAGCACGGCTTCGAGCGGATCGGCCGCAACGGCCGGCATGCGGATTTTGGCCGAGCCGTCCTGATAGAGGCGCAAAAGCCGGGTGCGTCCATCCCTGACGCCGCACGCAAGCCGGGCCGCCCCGGCCGCGCGCTGGGCCGGAAGAGCTGGGATCAAGACATGCTGCAACGTATCCACGGCGCTAACGTTAAGCACTCCCGGCGCTTTGTCGATATGGTGCTTGTTGATATAGCTTGTTGCTTGACAGCGTTTCCGTTTCTATAGAGGGAGCCTCTTTGGAACGGTCATGCTGCGCCTGGCGGGTTTTTGAAGGCGACGGCGATTTCAGTCCAGGCAACAGGGGCGCCAACCAATCGGCACCGCGACGTTATAAAATTGGGGAAGGAATCGAATGGCTGACGAGCTGGCAACGGAAATCATCGCCAAGATCAGGGCACATGCGGAGCCCGGTGGCGAAGAGATCACCACCAATACGGAATTGACCGCGCTTGGCATCCATTCCCTGGAACTGACCGAGATCATCTTCGATCTCGAGGAGCAGTACGGCATCGAGATCGAGATGAACACGGTCGATGCCTGGAGCAATCTCAAGAATGTCGGCGATATGGTTGAGGCTGTTCGCGCGCTGATTGCGAAAAAAGCCTGAGCTGAATGCAAAAGCGCGTCGTCATTACCGGCATCGGCGGCATATGCGGGCTCGGCGCCAATGCGCCTGCAATCTGGAACGAAATGCGGGCCGGCCGATCGGCCATCGGTCAAATCAGCAATCCCGGTTTGCATGATTTGAAGGTCAAGGTCGGCTGCGAAATCAAGACGCTGCCCGACCATGGCATCAGCCACAAGCAGACCGTGTCGATGGACCGCTTCAGCCTTTTGGCGACGATTGCCGCGCGCGAAGCCATGCAGCATGCCGGCCTGACATCGACTGAAGCAACCACCTACCGGATGGGCGCGGTTGTCGGCGTCGGCGTCTGCGGCTGGGAGGCGATCGAGGAGAACTATCGCGCCATCCTGGTCGACGGCAAGAACCGGGCCGGCATCTTCACCGTGCCGAAAGTGATGCCGAGTGCGGCATCCGGCCATGTCAGCATGAATCTCGGCCTGCGCGGGCCGGTGTTCGGCGTCACTTCGGCCTGCTCCTCGTCCAATCACGCCTTTGCCTCGGCGGTCGACCAGATCCGGCTCGGCCGCGCCGATGTCATGGTCGCCGGCGGCACCGACGCGCCGCTGCTTTGGGGCATCCTGAAGGGCTGGGAGGCCCTGCGGGTGCTGGCGCCCGATACCTGCCGGCCGTTCTCGGCCGATCGCCAAGGCCTGTCGCTCGGCGAAGGTGCTGGAATGGCGGTGCTGGAAACGTATGAACACGCCATGGCGCGCGGCGCGACCATTCTGGCCGAATTTGCCGGAGCCGGCCTTTCCGCCGACGCTTCCGATATCGTCGCGCCGACTGTCGAGGGACCGACGGCGGCGATGCGCGCCTGCCTGGCGGACGCCGGGCTCAATCCCGAGGACGTCGACTATCTCAACGCCCACGGCACCGGCACCAAGGCCAACGACCAGATCGAGACGGCGGCAATCAAGCGCGTCTTCGGCGACCATGCCTATAAGCTGTCGGTGTCGTCGACCAAGTCGATGCATGCCCATTGCCTCGGCGCCTCGGGCGGCCTGGAAATGATCGCCTGCGTGATGGCGATCCGCGAAGGCATCGTGCCGCCGACGGCCAATTTCCGGCAGGCCGACCCCGACTGCGATCTCGACATCACGCCGAATGTGGCGCGCGAGCGCAAGGTGCGCGCGGCGATCAGCAACGGTTTTGCCTTCGGCGGCACCAATGCCGTGGTGGCGTTCAAGGCGGTCTGACGGCAAGCGACTGGCCTGAGCGACTGGCCCTGAATGACTGCGAAGACGGTGTGTGCACCTTCGACCGGTTGATCGGCAAAGAAGCCGAGGATAATCCTTCGCAACTCGCCAGACGGCGCGATACCGCGCCAAATTCCCGACCGGAGCTTTCGATGACCGACCTGTCCGCCTTTCCGATCACCAAGCGCTGGCCGGCCAGCCACCCCGACCGCCTGCAGCTCTATTCCGCGACGACGCCGAATGGGGTGAAAGTCTCGATCGCGCTGGAAGAACTCGGCCTCCCCTACGAGGCGCATCTGGTGGATATCGGCAAGGACCAGAGCTGGACGCCGGAATTCCTGTCGCTGAACCCGAACGGCAAGATACCCGCGATCATCGACCCCGACGGGCCGGGCGGCAGGCCATTCGGCCTGTTCGAATCCGGCGCCATCCTGCTCTACCTCACCGACAAGACCGGCAAGCTGATCCCTGCCGATCCGGCGCGGCGCTACGAGACCATCCAATGGGTGTTCTTCCAGATGGCGGCGATCGGGCCGATTTTCGGACAGGTCGGGTTTTTCAACAAATTCGCCGGACGCGAGATCGCCGACAAGCGGCCGCTGGATCGCTACCGCAATGAATCGCGGCGGCTGATCGGGGTGCTGGAGACGCGGCTGAAGGGTCGAACCTGGATCATGGACGACGACTATACCATCGCCGACATTTCGATGCTGGGCTGGGTGCGCAATCTGATCGGCTTCTACGAGGCGCGCGAACTCGTCGGCTTCGACGACTTCCCCACCGTCGCGGCATGGCTGGAGCGCGGGCTGGCGCGGCCCGCGGTGCAGCGCGGCCTGACCATTCCCGCCAGGAATTGACCTCGGCCAGCCGAAGCAGCCGGGTCTATTTCGCCTTGGCCTTGCTTTTCGAGCCGCCCTTGCCGATGACGGACGCAGCGAGCGACGCGGCGCCCCTGGCTGTCGCCGCCACCGCACCCGCGGCGACATTGGCGGTCGCCTTGACCGTGCGCATGGCCCCGCCGGCCATCGAGCCGCGGCTTGCCGGCTTCTTGGGTTTGGCGGTTTTCGCCGCCACCTTCGCCGTCGCGACCGGTTCTACCTTCTTTGGCGCCGCTTTGCCGAAAGCCGGCTTTGCGTCCTTGGACCGCTCGGCGATCGCCGGGCCGGCGCCTGCCTTGGCCTGCGTGGCCTTTGCCTGCCTGGCTTTGGGTTGAGCGGTCTTGCTCTTGGCGGGTGTTTTTGCCTTGGTTGCCATCTGACGGTTCCCTCACGGCGGCACGATTGCCGATGAGAGATAACGACCTGAAAGTCTTAAGGTTCCCGTTCCGAAGTCCAGCGAACTATGCGGGATCGCCAACAACCAGGTCGGCGGACCTGCGACGGCCGAGCACGCGATCGATGTTGGGCATGTCGTTGGAAGCGATCCAGGCGCGGGCGTCTTCGTCGGAGCGGCCATGCTCGTGCCAGCGCACCAGAAGGCGGCGCTCGAGTTCGGCCCGCGGCACATCGACAAAGATGGTGAAGTCGAACAGCGGCGCCAGCCGCGACCACGGCTCCTCGTCGAGCAGGAGGTAATTGCCTTCGACCAGGATGAACTTGGTCTCGGCGGCAACGATGGAGGCGGCGGCGCGCGACAATTCCATGCTGCGGTCGAACACCGGAATGGCGATGTCTGGCTCGCCCGAACGGATGCGCTTCAACAGCGTCTCAAAGCCGGCGAAGTCGAAAGTCTCCGGCGCGCCCTTTCTTGGCCGCAGGCCGCGCTGGTCGAGCACGATGTCGTCATAGTGGAAGCCGTCCATCGGCACGACTTCAGCCGCGCCCTCCGGCAGCAGATCATGCAGCCCGGTCGAGAGCGTCGACTTGCCGGCGCCGGGCGGGCCGGCAATGGCGACGATGAAGCGTTTCGCCTTGCCGGCGCGCTTGAAGATGGTGGCGGCGAGATGGGCGATTTCGGACATTGGGCGCTTCCAGCTATGCTTTGCATCTTGTCGGCAGTTCGAGGAAATTTCAAACCGCGATTTGGGCAATCTCACGACATCCGCCACGTCAGCGCTGCCCCTCGTCGCCCTGCCGGTGTCCAGCCGATAGATGGGTAACACTTCTCCCCCAATGCGTCCGCCGCAGCGCCAAGCAGATTGGTTGGCGCGGCGGTGCGGCGGACAAGCTCCATGTGCCGTGTGTCGAGATGCCGGCAGGCAGGTGAGGGGCAGGGCCAGCGTTCGAAAATCAGCCGGGCTGGCCGATCCGCAGGAAATCGCTGTCGAACCTGACATCGCGGGTCGAACCATCGGCTCCGGTGAGACGCATGTGACCTGAGGCTGTCCCGATAGCGCGCGGCGGCTCGCCGCTCGCCAGCGGCAGCGTGCCGATGACATGGCGGAAGGAGACTTCGCCGCCGAGGGTAAAAGCGGTCGCGACCCCTTCGCGCTTCAGCCAATTGTCGTCGATCGATGCGGCATGGCCGATGGCGGCGCGGCCGTCCTCGATGCCGAGCACGCCGCGATGGCGGCTGCTCCACGGCGCGTAGTCGCGGCCGCCATTGCTGAACCACAGCATGGTGACCGGAAGCTCCGCCGGGTTCTTCAGCACCAGCACCAGATCCTGTTCGGCCCGGCGCGCCAGCGCCGTCCAGCCCGGACCGTCATGATCGGCTTCGACCAGGGTGATGAAATCCTCGCGCTCATCCTCCATGCGGTAGTCGGTGAGATCGAGCGTGCCGCCGCCAGTGGCTGGAAAGCGCGTCAGATCGGTCGAGCGGGCGGGATAGGAAAGCTTGAAGCGGCCGCGGGCCGGATCGGGCTCCAGCGGTGCGTCCAGTGTCCCGGCAAAGCGCTTCGGCGAAAAGGCCAGCCGGCCGCCATCGCGCATCGCCGCCATCGGATGGTGGGCGGCGGAGACAGCGCCGGAACCGCCGGAAAAGACATGCTCCTGATAGAGAAAGGGATGACTGTTGCGGAGCGTGAAGATCTTGTCGACCGTCGCGCCCATCACCGTGCGGCGCAACCGGAAGACGGCCCGCCAGCCGTCGGATGTCGCTTCGCTGGCGGTGACATCCCAGGCGCTGTTGGCCGGCCAGCCATGCAGCGGTGCGGCCTCGATGTCGCTGGCCGAAAACGGTGCGCATAGGAAATCGCCCGACAGCCGCACCGTGCCTTGAGGCAGATCCGGCGGCAGCGTCTCGCCGGCATCGATCCAGGGCGCGCGGTGCAGCGGCTTCAGCTGGCGGCCATCGCTGTCGACCGTTATGTCGGCGATATGGCCGACAGTGAGATCGAGCGTGACCGAAATGCCCTTTGCCTTGATCGTGACCGTATCCATCCGCGCACCTGCTGATTCTGATGGCAGCGAACAAACCCGCTCCGCGAGGGATGCGCAAGCACAGCGACCGGCATTTTGCATCAGGGCGATTTTTACCCTCCCCCTTGTGGGGAGGGTCGGCGAGCGATCGGAGCGAAGCGGAGATCGATCGACGGGGTGGGGGTAGCGCCCTACGAGGACCCCCACCCCGATCCGCTACGCGGATCGACCCTCCCCACATGGGGGAGGGTGGGCGCCTACTGCCGCTTATACTCGCGCACCGGCGACTTGGTGCCATCGGTGTAGGTGACCTGCACCGCCATCGATGTCACGTTGTCGGCGACCTTGAAGTAAGGCTGGTAGTCATAAGGAATGGCGTAGGGGTCCTTCTTGTCGCAAGGCGGCAGCTTGATCTCCTTGTCGAGCGCCGTGCCGTTCAGGCTGTAGCGCACCTCCTTGATGCCGCAGCGGAATGACAGCATCTGGGAGAAATAGACCAGGCCGTGATTGCCGCTGGCGTCGAAGGCGATCCACGACGTCCAGAACTGGTCGAGGATCTGTTTGTTGCCCTGTTGCAGCGCCGCGTCCGGATCGAAACTTATGTTGAACGGCCCGGTCTCGCGGCCCCTGAGATCGAGATATTTGACCCCGATGGTGGTGGCCGTGGTGCTGTCGGGCAATTCGAAGCTCGGATTGGGCATCGGCTTGCCTGTGCGCTGGTCGTTCATCGCCATCAGCCCGGTGTCGGTGAACGGACCTGACACACCCATGCGCCAGGAAATGCCGGTCGCAGCCTCGGGCAGCGAGATGGAGATCGTCCAGCCGGCATTGGAGCGCATCGGCGTCAGCGTCGGGGCAAAGCGCTGCGGGTCGAGCACGTCGCCAAGCGCCGTCAGGCGGGTACGGCTGCGATCGAGCCAGTCGGCGAGCTGCGTCTGGTCGACGAAATATTTGAGCAGCCCGCCTTCCTTTTCATAGGAGACGAACTTGGTCAGCGCCTCGGCCTCGCTGCGCTTGTCGGACAGCGACTGGACGCCGAGGCGATCCTCGGAAAACTCCTGCGCGAGCAGGTAATAGGCCGGTGCGAAATCCGGATTGGCCGCGATGAAGGCGTTGAGCTTGTCGAGACGCTGGGTGTCGTCGAACTGCAGGATATGGACCAGCTTGATCGACAGCGCCTTTCCCTTGTCGGCCAGCTGGCCGAACACTTCGCGGGCGCCGGCCTTGCCGTCCTGCACGCGCAGCAGGGTGGCAAAGCGCGTGTAGGGATCGACGGCGTCGACGTCGAAACCGGCGAAAGCGAGATAGGAGCGCCGCGCATTCAGCATGTCGCCGGACAGCTCGTAGACGCGGGCATTGTGGTAGAATTCATCCGGCCGCTTCGGCTCGGCGATCGCCCCGCCCTGCGCGGCCAATGCGGCAAAGCCCTTGGCGATGGTGTCGATCGAGGCGGCGATCTGCTCGGTGGTCGCCTGAAGCTTATCCGCCTGCTCGGCCTGTTTCTGCTGGCCGGCAGCGAGCGTTTCGGTCGTCTGCTTGACCGCCTCTACCGACTTTTGCGTCTGCGCGCCCTGCTCAGCCTGCTGCTGCTGGGTCGACGCAATTTCCTCGGTCTTCTTCGCCACCGCGTCGGTCGATTGCTTGACCTGGTCGACCGCCAGCTTCGTCTCGGTTACCGTTTGCTCGATCCTGGCCACCCTGGCCGAGACGATGCCCATCTGCTGCTGCAACTGGGCGATGGCCGGCACCAGGCCGGCGATCACACCGTTCTGCGAATTGGTCTGCTGCTGCAGGCCATAGACGCCGCCGGCGACGGCGGCAGCGCTGGTGGCAAAGATCAGCGCCGGCAGCGCTTTGGCGGCCAGCACCAGCCGCAGAACGATGGCAATGGCGATGATGGCGGCGGCAACCGAAGCGACCAGCGCGATATAGGCGGCGAACGGCGCCAGCGGATTGAGGATGTCGGAAGCCGCGCCGCCGATGAAAGCGACGCTGCCGGCCCATTTGCCGGTGCGGCTGAGCGAAGCCCTGATAAGAGATGGCGCAGCCGCGCCGATGTCACCGGTCATTGTCAAATCCCCCAAGCAATTGCCGCCTCTATAGCAGCACCGCGACCCCGCAGGCAAAACAGGACAGGAAGCAGGCGATTTCGGGGCGGGGATTACGGAGTTGGTGAGTAGCGAAGACCGAAGTCACAGCTAATCTCCCCCGCAAGCGGGGAGATTGGCAGCTCCGCCATTAACCAAATGGACGAACACAATGGGTTAGGCTAGGTTCCGGCCCTCTCAGCAACGCCGGACTTGCCTTGCCAAACTTCCATCTACCCTCCCTCGTCCAAAAATTTCTCGCAGCCCTGCTGCTTGTCTTCGTGGCCGGCTGCAGCACCACCGCACCGCCCGACAGCGTGCTGGCGGTGCCGGCGCCGCAGGAGAAATATGCCGCCATCGTAATCGATGCCGGCAGTGGCAAGACGCTGTTCGAGGTCAGTTCGAGGGCGCAACGCTATCCGGCGTCGCTGACCAAGATGATGACGCTCTACCTGCTGTTCGAGGCGCTGGAGACCGGCCGCGTCTCGAAGGAAACCCGGATCCCGGTCTCCGAGAATGCCGCCCGGCAGCCGCCGACCAAATTGCGCTTCAAGCGCGGCGAGAGCATCGATGTCGATTCGGCGATCCGGGCGATCGTGGTCAAGTCGGCCAATGACGTGGCGGTGGCGGTGGGCGAATATCTCGGCGGCTCGGAGAACCAGTTCGCCGCCATGATGACCTCGAAGGCGCGCCAGATCGGCATGAGCAGCACCGTCTTCCGCAACGCATCGGGCCTGCCCGACGATGGCCAGCACACATCGGCGCGCGACATGGCGACGCTGGGGATGGCGCTGCGCGCCCGCTTCCCGCAGCAGTTCCACTATTTCTCCGAAAGCGACTTCATGTTCCGCGGTCGGCTGGTGCGCGGCCACAACGACATGCTCGGCCGGGTGCGCGGCGTCGACGGCATCAAGACCGGCTATATCAGGGCATCCGGTTACAATATCGTCACGTCCTACAATGCCGACGGCCGGCATCTGATCGTGGTGGTGATGGGCGCCGACAGCGCCCGTCAGCGCAACGACCATGTCGAAGCGCTGATCCAGCGCAGTCTTTCGCCGACGCTGGCCGATACCAAGACGCGGCTGATGTTTGCGGGAGACCAGCCGGCAGCATCGCCGCTTCCCGGCCTGCCGCCGCCTGGTTTGCCGGCGCAGTGGTCGCAGTTGCCTGGTTTACCGCCGCAATAGAACCCGTTGTTGGGTGGAGGAACTCTGAAACGCCGGCGGGACAGCACCCCCCTCTGGCCTGCCGGCCATCTCCCCCTCAAGTGGGGAGATTAGCAGCTTCGGCGTCTCGCCTCTTTTTCGTGTTTGGCGAAGCCATGGCGACATCTGATCTCCCCCCTTGAGGGGGAGATGTCCGGCAGGACAGAGGGGGGGTCGTGAAGGATCGCTGCCTCATCTTAACTCTGCAGCAGGCGCAACAGCACTTCGGCGGTCTGGTTGCCGAGCAGCAGGCGAGCGAGGCCCCGGGGGGCTGCGCCGCCACAGGCAATTGCAGCAGGCATTCATCACAAGCGCTTGCACAAGCCCCCAATCTTCACCGCCACAGTGGCTATGGCGTGCCGGCTTGGCGTATCGTGGGCGCGACAGCAGGAGCCGGCATCATGAGCCCAAAACCATCCGAACAGGCCGCCAATGAAAACGACAGCGGCGGCGAGTATTTCGAGGCGCCGACCGACCACGACGCCGAGCTGGTGGCCGACGAGGCGCTGGAAGCGCCCGATGTGCCGGACTCCGAACCTCATGGCCGCCTGAAGCCGAAGCGGAAACCATCGGCGATATCGGGCCGCAAATTCCGCAAGCGCGACCTGGTGCGCATCGACGACCTGCGGCCAAGCCTGGCCGACCGCATCCGCTCCGACCATCCCGACCTGCCGCGCGGCGCCCGCATCAGCCGCGAAGAGCTCGGCCGCTACCGCATGCGCTACATGGAGGAGTTGCTGCAGCAGGAGCATGGCGAATTCTCCGAGCTCGACCGCCAGGTGGTCGAATCGATCGCCAGGCAGGACACCATTTCGGAAAACTCGGAAGAGGAGTTCGAGGAGCACCGCTCGTTCGCCGACCGCGTCTCCGACAACATGGCGGCTTTCGGCGGCAGCTGGTGGTTCCTGATCTCGTTCGGCAGCGTGCTTGCGGTGTGGATCGGCATCAATTTGATCGCGGGCGTGAGCAGCGCCTTCGACCCCTACCCCTTCATCCTGCTCAACCTGCTGCTCTCCTGCATCGCCGCCATCCAGGCGCCGATCATCATGATGAGCCAGAGACGGACGGAGGCCAAGGACCGCCTGCGCTCCTTCAACGACTACCGGGTGAACCTGAAAGCCGAGCTGGAAGTGCGCCACCTGCACGAAAAGCTCGACTACCTGATCTCGCGCCAATGGACGCGGCTGGCCGAAATGCAGCAGATGCAGTTGGACGCGATGCACGAGCTGACGGGGGCGAAGAAGGCGAAGCGGGCGCCACGCAGGGTGCGCAGGCGGGTGGCGAAGGTGGAGGTGGCGGGGTGAGTCCCCGGCTGAGGCTGCAGGGCGGACGCGAACTTGCCAGGCCGCGCAAGGTGGCTTCGAAAATATCGCCACGCCAATTGCCCGTTGAAGCCCGGCGCGGCTTCCGCTAAGAAGCCGTGGCTGGCCGGCCTATCGGCTGGTTCGTTTTCAGGTTCCTTGAAGGCACCCGTAGCTCAGCTGGATAGAGCGCTGCCCTCCGAAGGCAGAGGTCACAGGTTCGAATCCTGTCGGGTGCGCCAACTTACCGAGGTCCATTCCGGACACATAGGTTACGGTTTATATCGGAGACATGGGTAACACTTTTGGCCCGAAGGGGTTTTGGAGTGGTTCGAGCCTGCATGTCTCATCATCGAAGTAGCCCAAATCATAATCCATGAAGGAAGCCAGCCAGATATGGTCCTCGACCTGTTTGATGCCGACGGTCTGGCCGGCAAAGACGAGGCTGAGGTTGATCTTCTTGCGATTGTAGCAGATGCGGCCGCAGGTGGTGACGGTGACGGCCTTGTCGTGAAACGGATAATCGAGATCCGGCAGGCCGGCATAGATGCGCGGTGACGGGGTGTAGCGCTCGGCTGGACAGGCCATGTCGAGCGCCTGATGTGGGCGTTCTGAGTTGAACTCATCGATGAAGTCATCGAACCTGGCCTGCTGCTGCAGGAAATTGGCGCCAGCCGGTTTGGTGGTTTCCTTCTTGAGAGTCAGGTGCATGCGCTCATGGCGCCTGTTCTGCTGCGGACAGCCCGGCTGGATGCGCTCGATGTCGATGCCCAGGCGCAGCCACCAGACCGACAGTTTGCTGAGATTGAACAGCGCGTTTGGGCTGGCAAAGGGAACGCCATTGTCGGTCCTGATGGCGCTGGGCAGGCCGAACTCTTTGAAAACGCTCTCGAACACCGTGAAGGCATAGGCTTCCTTGGTAGTCGACAACGCCTCGCAGGCGATGAGATAGCGGCTGGCGAAGTCGGTGATCGTCAGCGGATAGCAATAGCGCCGATCGGCGAGCATGAACTCGCCTTTGTAGTCGGCACACCACAGATCGTTGGGCCGATAGCCGTTTGAAAGTGGTGTTCCCATCGCCCTGTTGCGCCTTCGCTTGCGGCGCTCGACCAGGCCATGGCGGTCGAGAACCGCATGCACCGTCGAGATCGCAGGCCGGTGAACGTCAGGATACAGCCGGGCCAACCGTTCGCGTATCTTTGGCGCACCCCAGGTCGGCTTGTCTTGCTTGAGGCGCACAATCAGCTTCTCGATTTGAAACGGAAGCTGATTGGCGTGGCGGTAGGGTCGGCGTGATCGATCCGTCAGCCCCTCAAGGCCACTGTCATTGTAGCGTGTGAGGATCTTGTAGCCGGTCTTGCGCGAGATATCGAACTCACGGCAAAGCACCGATATCTTCTCGCCGTCCAGCAGCCGGGCAATGAACTTCAGCCGCTCTTCCATGACGTTACACTCCTTCCAAGGCACCTTGCTCTCCTTGCAAAGGGCCGAAAGTGTAACCCATGTCTCCGGAATGAACTGTCACCCATCTCTCGGGAAGGGCACGATGCATTACAATAGCTCAGATAACCCTAAAGCGCGTCGCGCTGAAACGGATTCATGCGACGCGCTTTAAAGTCTTTGTTTAATGCATGTCGTTGTCCCACAACCGCGGCACTTCTGGGCGACATGCATGAGTGCCCGGGTCTAGGCACGGGCGATCAGTCGATATTCGGTGTTATTGGCGCGTCGATTACCACTTCCGCCCGTTCAGTCAGACGCTATGCTGCTGACCGTGACACCAAGGCGCGCGTTCGTGATGAAGCAAAGTCAACACCGCTTGCATGAGCGGATGACCATTCGCGGCCACCTCGAACCCGCGTCCTTCCTGCCCTGGATCATGCGCCATGCGGCCAAGCTCGGTCTCGCGCACCACATCGCTCATGCAAGCACCGATCGCATCGAACTCGATATTGCCGGTGCGGCGGAACTGATCGACATGATGGAGATGGGATGTTCGCTTGGGCCCATTGAAGTCTGGGTCGAGACGATCGACCGCGCGCCTGTCGAGCAAAAAAACATATAGCTTTGCGTGTGGTTACCCTCCGTTTGC
The DNA here is from genome assembly GCF_030323125.1 of Mesorhizobium sp. C089B. NCBI lineage: Bacteria > Pseudomonadati > Pseudomonadota > Alphaproteobacteria > Hyphomicrobiales > Phyllobacteriaceae > Mesorhizobium > Mesorhizobium sp. C089B. Next base: position 4,826,595 of record NZ_CP100469.1, on the reverse strand, counting down.
ACTTAATTTAATCAATATTGCAATTGCGAAATAATTATGCATACGTCAGCCGCATCGAGCGGTTCGCCAACTCCTTGCGCCGGCATCTCTCTGGTCGGGAAACAGTAGTATCAGTACGGAAAGTAAGGTCATGCTGTCCGACAAGACGGACACCTGGGTGCCGGTCGCCCTTTCCCAGGATCTGCCAACAGGACAGGTAATGCCGGGGCGGACGCCCGCCGGTCCCATTGCCCTCTGGCGAAGCCAATCGGGGCGCTTGGCGGCATCGGCGGATCGCTGTCCGCATCGCGGCATGCGCCTCTCCCATGGCTTCGTGCGCGGCGAGGCGCTCTCCTGCATCTATCACGGCTGGACCTATTCGCAGGCCGGTCAGTGCCTGCGCATTCCTGCCCATCCCAGCCTCACGCCGCCGGAGACGATTCGCGTTGCGACCCGGTTGGTCGAAGAGGCGGGCGGGATCATCTGGGTCGCTGATGGAGAGCCTGACGGCAAGCCACCCCTTTTTGAGGGTTACGTCCCGCTCCGTTCATTGACGGCCCGCGCCGGATGTTCGGCACTCTCGGTCGCTGCCGGTACGAAGGCCACCGTTGAAGGATACGTCTGGCAGGCGCCCGGCGCGCCGGCAATCCGCCTGGTGCCTATCCCGCAGGAAGCCGGCGAGACGCTGATCCACGTCCTTGTTCCAGCCGATTGCGATGCGTCCGAGCGCATCGCCGCCTCGCGAGCCGCCGAGAGCCTTCGGCGCATGGCCGAAGGGATCGAGGCGAAAGGGGCTGTGCCATGATCGACGATGCGATGCGCGACGAATGGTATCCGGTCGGGCTTTTCAGCCGGCTCGACCGCTATGGGCGCGAGACCACCCTGATGGACGAGCCGATCAAGGTTGCGCTCGACGCCGATGGCGCGGCGAAAGTGACAGGCGAAAACGGGCGCGTGCTGCCGGTTTCGGTGCGCTATGGCCATATCTGGTCGTCGCTCGGCGAACCGAAGAAACCGGTCTTCCCAATTCCCGAGGCAGACCAGCCCGGGCGCCGCTTCGTCGATGTCGGCGTGGTGCGGGTGCGCTGCTCGCCGCTCCGCGCCGTCGAGAACTTCCTCGACATCGCACACTTCCCCTTCGTCCATACCGACATCCTCGGCTCGGAGCCGCATACCGAGGTCGAAAACTACAAGGTCGAGATCCGCGAGGAAGAGGACGAGGTCTGGGCGACCCAGGTGAAGTTCTACCAGCCGCAGGCGGCGAAATCCGCGAGCGGAGGTATCACGACGGAATACATGTACCGCGTGCCGGCTCCGACCTGCTCAGTCCTCTACAAGACCTGCCCGCCGCGCCCGGGCGAATGGGATGTCATTACGCTATTCGTCCAACCGCTTGCCGAGGATCTCTGCGACGTCTGGCCGTGGATGGCGCTTTTCGATGACGAGACGCCACAGACCGACCTCATCCATTTCCAGCAGACGATTTTCCTGCAGGACCGCTCGATCCTCGAAAACCAGATCCCGCGTCTTCTGCCGCTCGATCCCGGCATGGAAATCCCGACGCGCGCCGACCTGACCTCGGTCGCCTATCGCCGCTGGCTGAAGCGCCACAATTATACCTACGGCGCGCAATTGGTGGCACAGTGAAGCTTTACGACTACATCCTCTCCCCAAGTTGCTACAAGGTGCGCCTGATGGCGACGCTGTCAGGTGTGAAGCTCGAAATCCGCCCGGTCGACTTCCATCCCGGCGCCGAGCATCGTGGCCCCGAGCTTATGGCGCTTAATCCGGGAGGCTCCATCCCGATCCTTGAAGACGGCGACCTGATCCTGACCGAGTCTTCCGCCATGCTTGGCTATCTCGCCGCGAAGGCAGCACCGGCCTGGCTCGGCAGCGGCGCCCCCGAGGAGACGGCGCGCATCCAGCAATGGCTTTCCTTCTCGCACAGGCTGACCGCCAACCTCGGCGGCGCGCGCCTGCATGAGATGCTGCTGCGCCCCGGTGACATCGGTGCGCTTCAGGCCAATGGCATAGCGGCACTACGTGAGCTGGAAGCCGGCCTCTTCGAACAAAAAATGCGTGGCGACCGGTTTCTCGCTTCCGACCGGCCGACGATTGCCGACATTGCTTGCTTTCCCTATGTCGCGCTCGCGCCCGACGGCGGCGTTTCCCTCGATTCGTATCCCACGATCCGGCTCTGGTCGCGAGCGCTCCGCAGCCTCGACAATTTCATCGAGATGCCCGGTATCCACCGGCTGCACGAGTTGAAGCCCGAACCGCGACCCATGCTGGACGAGGCGTGAGGTGACCGGCTATCTCCTGAAGAATTGCGCAGCGGTCATCACCGACGAGGGCAGGGGTCCGAGCGTCCGGCGCAATGTCGATGTGCTGACGAATGGCCCGCAGATCGAGGCAATCGGGCAAGGCCTGCACAGAAGCGAGTTGCCGGCCGGTACTATCGTGCAGGACGCCGACGGCTGGTTCGTCTATCCCGGCCTCGTCAACACGCACCATCACTTCTTTCAGTGCTTTGTGCGCAACCGTGCCGAACTCGACTGGACGAAGCTGTCGGTCATCGAATGGCTCGACCGGATCTATCCGATCTTCTCCCGGCTCAACGAGGATTGTTTCTACCACGCCTCGATCACGGCGATGGCAGAGATGATAAAGCACGGTTGCACGACGGCCTTCGACCACCAGTACAATTTTCCGCGCCGTGCCGGAAAACGGCTCATCGACCGGCAGTTCGAAGCGGCCGATCTTCTCGGCATGCGTTTCCATGCCGGCCGCGGCGGCAACACGCTGCCAAAATCGGAAGGCTCGACCATTCCAGACGAGATGCTGGAGACCACGGACGAATTCATTGCCGACTGCGCACGCCTCATCGACACTTATCACGACACCAGTCCCTTCAGCATGCGTCAGGTCGTGGTCGCTCCCTGCCAGCCGGTCAACTGCTACCGCGAGACCTTCGTGGAATCGGTTTCGCTGGCGCGTGATCGCGGGGTGCGGATGCACACCCATGTCGGCGAGGGCGAAAGCCCGATCATCGAGGCCCGCCATGGCATGCGTACGGTGGACTATCTCGAGGACCTCGGATTTGCCGGCCGAGACACTTTCTATGCCCATTGCTGGGAGCTGACGCATGACGAACTGCGGCTGATGGCGGCGAGCGGCACCGGTGTCTCGCATTGCCCGGAGCCGGTCTATCTGGTGGGTGCGGAGGTGACTGATATTCCCGCCATGTCCGCCTTTGGCCTGCGCGTCGGTCTCGGCTGCGACGGTGCTGCCTCGAACGACAACTCCAACCTCATGCACTGCATCCATTCCGCCTACATGCTGCAATGCCTGGCGGCCTCGACGCGCGCTCATCCCGTGCCTGCGCCGGTCGATTTCCTCGGCTATGCGACAACGGGCGGGGCCGCGCTTCTGGGCCGCAATGACATCGGCCGACTGTCGCCCGGCATGGGCGCCGACCTCTTCGCGATCGACACGCGCCGCATGGATTATGTCGGCACGCGCCACGATCCATTGAGCCTGATCGCCAAGGTCGGTATCGGCATGCCCACCGACATGACCATGATCAACGGCCGCATCGTCTGGGAGAAGGGTGCGTTTACCGGGCTGAACGAGGCCCGGCTTGCTGCGGACGCGGAAGCCGCCTTTGCCGCGGTGGAATTCTAACAACTTAAGACAGGGGAACTGACATGCTGAACTATCTGACCCGCAGAACTCTGATGAAGGGCCTTGCCGCGACAGGGCTTGCCGGCGCGCTTGGCAGCCGTCCCGCCTTTGCGGCCGACGAGCCGCTCGGTATCACGCTCGTGCTCCCGTCGCCGGTCGGCGATGTCGGCTGGGGCCATGCGCTCGCCGCCGGGCTCGAGCCGGTCAAGGCCGCATACGGCGACAAGGTGAAGATCACCGTCATCGAGAACATCGCCGAAGGGCCGGACGCCGACCGGATCATGAACAAGACCGTCGCCGACGGTAACAAGTTCCTGATCGCCGGCTCATTCGGCTACCAGAATGGTGCACTACAGATCGCCCGCCGCGATCCTGCGGTCACCGTGCTGCATGCCTCCGGCTTCCAGACCGCGCCGAATTTCTCGCCCTTCGCGGCGAAGTATTTCCAGGGCACTTACCTGCTCGGCATAGCCGCCGCAACTCTTTCCAAGACCGGCAAGGTCGGCTCCGTCTCGGCCTTCGCCATTCCGGAGCTGATCACCTCGATCAACGCATTTACGCTCGGCGCACAGACCGTAAATCCCGATATCGAGGTATCGGTCGTCTGGGTGAACTCCTGGTTCGACCCGGCCAAGGAACAGGAAGCCGCCAAGGCGCTGATGGCACAGAACTGCGACGTGATCTTCTCGAACGCGCAGGACACACCCTCCGTGATCTCGGCCTGCGAGGAGGCTGGCGTCTACGCGTTCAACCTCAATTCGTCGATGAAGAAATATGCACCGAAGAAATATCTCGGCTGCATCGCGACGGACTGGTCGCCCTTCTTCAAGGCTTCCGTGGATGCCCATCTGGCCGGAACCTTCAAGGGCGCCAACACCTTCCTCGGCGTCGCCGAAAAGGTGGTGGAGGTCGTGGACTGGAACTCAGATATCCCAGCCGACACGATGACGAAGATCAAGGAAGTGGCGGCGAAGATCGCCGACGGCAGCTTCTCGCCCTTCACAGGTCCAATCACCAAGGCCGACGGCAGCGAAGCCGCCGCCGCCGGTGCGACGATAGCGGATCCCGAGATCGTCGCGATGGACTGGCACGTCAAGGGTGTCACCACACCACTGCCGAAGTAAGTCATGACCCCGCCCCTTCTGTCGCTCCGCGGCATCTCGAAGAGCTACGGCCAGATCCGGGCCAACCAAGCCATCGATCTGGACGTGGCGCCCCAATCGATCCATGCGATCCTCGGGGAGAATGGGGCGGGCAAATCGACGCTGATGAAGCTCATCTATGGCGTTGAACAGCCGGACGAAGGCACCGTCGTCTGGAACGGAGAGCCTCTGCGCCTTGCCTCGCCGGCTGAGGCACGGCGCAGGGGCATCGGCATGGTCTTTCAGCATTTCTCGCTGTTCGAGACGCTGACTGTCGTCGAGAACATCCAACTCGTCGTCCCCGGCGGCAAGGCGGAGCTGGCGGCGCGCATCCGCAGCCTCGGCCAGGATTTTGGCCTTGAAGTGGATCCTCTCGCCGATGTGCACGCGCTCTCGGTCGGCGAACGGCAGCGGGTGGAGATCATCCGCTGCCTGATGACGGACCCGAAGCTGCTCATTCTCGACGAGCCGACCTCGGTCTTGCCGCCGCAGGCGGTGAAGAAGCTGTTCGACACGCTCAGGCGCCTTCGCGACCGCGGCGTGTCCATCCTGTTCATCTCCCACAAACTGGAGGAAATTCGCACGATCTGTGACCAGGCGACGGTCTTGCGTGGAGGGCGCGTTATCGGCACCGTCGACCCGCGCGACTATGATGCGCACGACCTCGCCCGGATGATGATCGGCCGCGACATGCCCGAGGTGATGCCCGCGTTGGCCATGCCCGAGGGGGAGAAGCGGCTGGAAATAATCGACATGGACTACACGCCGGACGACCCCTTTGCCACGCCGCTCTCCGGCATCAGCCTCACGGTACGATCAGGCGAGATTCTTGGCATAGCCGGAATATCGGGCAATGGCCAAGGCGAGCTTGCCGCGCTTATCTCGGGCGAAGCGATGCTGCTGAAGGAACAACGCGACCGGATTTACATGATGGGCCGCGACGTAGGCGCACTCGATGCGGCCGCGCGCAGGAGATTTGGCTTCGCCTTCGTGCCCGAAGACCGGCTGGGACGCGGCGCGGTCCCTGAAATGTCGCTCGTGCTCAACACCGTTCTTACCGCCCATCCTTTCGATCTCGTGAGGCGCGGCCTCATCAACAGCGCCGGAGCGACGGCTTTCACCAGCGAATGCATCCGTCGGTACGACGTCCGCGCCTCCGGCCCGGATGCCGAAGCGGGCTCGCTGTCCGGCGGCAACTTGCAGAAATTCATCGTCGGTCGCGAGATGATGCTGTCGCCAAAACTGCTTTTCGTGGCGCAGCCGACCTGGGGTGTAGACATTGGCGCTGCATCCGCCATCAGAAGGCGGCTCATCGCGTTGCGCAACCTGGGCGTGGCGATCCTCGTAATTTCCGAGGAACTCGAGGAACTTTTCGAACTCTGCGATTTCATCCAGGTGCTCCATCATGGAATGCTGAGTCCGCCTCTGGTCACGCGGGACACGCGCCCCGAAGACATCGGCAGATACATGATCGGAGCACATGCCTCGCCAGAGAAGGTTCCTGCATGAGCGTTTGGGCCGCGCCGTTCCTCCCCGCGCTCGTCCGCCGGGAGCATGCCTCGCTCGTCGCGGCCATGCTGGCCCCGGCTGTCGCGCTTGGCATGGCGATCATCCTCAATCTGGGCCTTTATGTGCTGATAGGCCGAGATCCGGCGGCCGTCCTGTACGCGATGCTTCTCGAGCCGTTCCTCTCCTGGGCATCGTTCGCGGAGGTGCTGCTGAAGGCGGGGCCTCTTCTCCTCATTGCTCAGGGGCTGGCGATCGGTTTCCGCGCAAAAGTGTTCAACATCGGCGCGGAGGGCCAGTTTATCCTGGGCGCTATTTTCGCCTCGGCGATCCCCGTCTGGTTTCCGCAGGCGACCGGGCAGTGGATCTGGCCGCTGATGCTGCTTCTCGGTGCCCTCGGCGGTGCGCTTTGGGCATCTATCACCGCCTTCTGGCGCGTCAGGCTCAATGCGAACGAGATCCTGGTCTCCCTGATGCTGAGCCTCGTTGCGGCGCAAGTCCTCAACTACCTGCTGCTCGGCCCATGGAAGGACCCGGCCGGCTTCAATTTCCCACAATCCGTCATGTTTCAGAACGACGCGATGGTGCCGACCCTGATCGCCGGTACCCGCGTCAACGTCTCGCTGCTCATCACACTTGCGCTCTCGCTGGTGGCCTGGGTTTTCATGCAGCGAAGCTTCATGGGGTATAAGCTCAAGGTCGGCGGCCTTGCCCCGCGCGCGGCCGGTTACGCCGGCTTCAGCGAAGGGCGTGCGATTTGGCTATCGCTTCTGATCGGTGGCTTGGCGGCGGGACTGGCAGGCGCGGCGGAAGTCGCGGGTCCGCTCGGCCAGCTGCAGCGCTCGATCTCGACCGGCTACGGTTATGCGGCCATCATTGTCGCCTATCTCGGCGGCTTGCATCCAGTCGGCATCATCTTTTCCGCGCTCTTTATGGCTGTTCTCTATATCGGCGGCGACAATGCGATGGTGTCGGCAAACCTGCCGATCGCCGCCGTCCGCGTCTTCCAAGGCAGCTTGCTGCTCGCCTATCTCGGCGCTGTGGCCTTCGTGCGCTACCGCATCGAGTGGCGCCGCCCCCATCACCTGAGCCAGCCATGAACGCCGTCGAGTTCATTATTTCGGGCATGCTCGCAGCGGCAACCCCCTTTCTCCTTGCCGCACTCGGCGAGTTGGTGGTCGAGCGCGCCGGCGTTCTTAACCTCGGCGTAGAGGGCCTGATGGCCCTCGGCGCGGTGCTCGCGTTCATCGTCGTCTACCACGGCGGTGGACACCTGCTGGGGTTCGTTGCCGCCGGCCTCGGTAGCGCCGTCCTGTCCCTCGTCTTTGCAGTGCTGGCACTCGGATTCCGGGCAAACCAGGTCGCGACAGGCCTTGCAATCGGCATTCTCGGCCAGGGCCTTTCGGCGCTGTTCGGCAAAAGCTACGAGAGCTTGACGGTCAAGGGGCTCCCGAAACTTGCCTTTCCCGGCCTCTCGGAAATCCCGGTAGTCGGCAGGCTGTTTGTCCAGGACGTCGTCGTATGGCTTTCCCTTGCCGTGACGTTTGCGATCTGGGCGATGTTTGCCTATACGAGAGCCGGCCTTGTCGTGAGGGCAATCGGCGAGAATCCCAAGGCAGCCCACGCCATCGGCTATCCGGTCATCGCTATCCGTGTCGCGGCCATAGCTTTTGGTGGCATGATGGCGGGTTTTGCCGGCGCCTATGCGGCGGCGGTGTACACGCCCCTTTGGGCGGACGGTATGATTGCCGGACGTGGCTGGATCGCGATCGCACTCGTTGTCTTTGGTACGTGGCTCGCTGGCCGCATCTTCCTGGGTGCCTGCCTCTTCGGCGCGGTTTCGCTGATGAGCCTCGCCGCCCAGGCGACCGGTCTGGACCTGCCATCGCAACTGCTTTCCAGCCTTCCCTATCTCGTTACGATCGTCGTGCTCGGTGTCATCTCGGCGGACCGCCGCTTGCTCAGGCTGAACGGTGTCGCCTCGCTTGGCGAACCCTTCGAACGTTAGCCAGGATGCAAAGTGGATTTGCGAAACTCGACGTAAGTTGAAGAGATCGAAACGCCAGCGGACGATCGGCATCCGATCCAAAGGGCAGAAACGCCAAACGGGGCGAAGGTATTTCCGCAAGGGTAGCGCTGACGCCGTCGACTGCGAGCAGGGGAACGATGTGACGCTCAACGCGCCCGACACCGGTGGATCGTCGCGGGTTCTTGGATCGTCCCCTTTCCCCAGTACGAGCCCATTCTCGAGGGTCCATTCTCCACCGCAGCCTAGGGAAGCGGCTTCGCAAGATGGCCTGAGGCATGCGCCCGGTAAATTCCCGCATGCGAGCACTCGTCCTGCCTCTCTAAGATTCCGAGTCTAACCGCAAATCCTCGGTTTTTTCTGCCAATTCCAAAATATGTATTCCGATCGTCGCAAGCAGCGATAACAACGATTTCCAATACTACCTATTCTCGCAGAAACTAAAAACGCTACACTCGCGTAATCATATTGGTAACGGATGCTGTTCAACCTGCGTCCAGGCAACCAACGCGGGGAGCGGCGTTATGGCTTTCTTTAAAAGTTTAACAAAGGTCTTGGCCGGCGGCGCGGTTTCCGTGGCTTTGTGCTTTCCGGCTGGCGCGGGCGGGCTCAGTGTGGGCATCGGCGGCAGCGGTGGGGTGGGCGTCTCGGTCGGCGGCAGTGGCGGCGGACTTGGCGTCGGTGTGTCGGTCGGCGGGAGCAAGGGCGCCAATGTCGGCGCAACGGTCGGCGGCACCAGCGGCACCACCGCCAGTGTCGGCGCTACGGTTGGCGGCACCAGCGGCGTTGCGGCCGGGGTCGGCGCATCGGTGGGCACGGGCGTCGGGGTTGGCGTCGGCGCAACCGTCGGCAGCGGTGTCGGGGTCGGCGCCGGTGTCGGGGTGGGCAATGGGGTGACGGCCGGGGTCGGCGTCGGCATAGGCGCACCGACCGCGCCCACCAGCCCCAGGGATCCCAACACGCCGGCGGTGCCGACGCGACCGGCGGTGGTTGCCATCAGCGCCATGTCGGCCGGCCAGATCGCCAAGATGAAAAAACGCTGCGCCAGCGTGCTCAGCGGAAAGGGCACCTACGACCGGGACCTGAAGGAGCTCTGCCGGATATTGGCGCGGCGCTGAGTACCGCAACATCGCATCTGCCGTGGGGCGTCAGTCTCTCAGCCAGCCACTGCCGCAAGGTGGCGGGCATTCTTAGGGGTAGCTTTGCCAAGCGGTTCAGAGTTTCGCGGAAAGGCGGAACCGCTCAGGCTGTGCGCTTTCATCGGCGGCATTCCGCATGGCTTGGTCGCCGAGCCGAAGGAAGCGCGCCGCCCGGTAGCGGCCTTGCTCCGACCTCTGCCGTCCGTCCGGTCACCCGTTTGGGCCGGCTCGAAGATTCGCCTCTGGCCTTTTGTATCACCCGCTCTAGCTGCTTTGTGTTAGGCTCGTCATGTTAGCCTTGTCTTGCTGATGGAGGTTTTGATGGATCGGCGATCATTCTTGACAGCATTGTTCGGCGTTGCGGGGGCCGCGGCGCTTGCTACCGCGGTTCGGCCTCTCGAGGCCGTGGCCGGGGTTCCCAATATCGGTAACGGCATTCTCGATGAACTCGACAAGCAGGATGCCAATTCGTTTGATGACGACGAAGGCCCGGGCGATGTCGAGCAGATATCGCATCGGCGATGGCACCATCGTCGCCACCACAGGCGGCATGTCTGGAGACGGCACTGCCGCACGTTCTGGCGGCATGGCCGGTTGCGCCGGCGCTGCTATCGCAGGCGCTCCTTCGTCGTCTTGCGGTTCTAACCGCGGCACGTTCCCGGATTGACCCTGCCCTGAGGCGCAAACACCAAACAGACCCATCCCGATTTGCATCGGGATGGGCTGGTTCAGCTTTATCCAGCCACAGCTGCCACCGAATCCCGCTGCACCAGCGGGCATTCCAGCTTGGTGATTGGATAGCGGCCGCGGCCGGGAGGCGGCGGCACTTCGAGCTGTTCGATCGCCCATTGGCCCATCGCCATGTGCGGCAGGATCGATGTTGTCAGCGGCGGGAACAGGTGGCGGGCGATCTCCTCGTCGTCATAGCCGACGACGGAGACGTCCTGCGGGATGTGCAGGCCCGCCTCCTTCAGCGCTTCGTAGCAGCCGATGGCTGTGCGGTCGTTCTGGCAGAAGATGGCGGTCGGGCGCTCCTTGAGCGCCAAAAGCTTAACGGTCGCGGCATAGCCGGCGCTCGCCGACCAGTCGCCCTCGACCACCAGTTCGGGATCGAACGGGATGTCGGCGGTGGCGAGCGCTCTGCGGTAGCCTTTCAGCCGGTCCTGCGCGGCCTGCATCCACGGCTCGCCGGTGATGGTGGCGATGCGGCGGTGGCCGTGGCCGATCAGATGCCGGGTCGAGTTCTGGCCGCCGGCGATCTCGGACGGCACCACGGCCGGGAAGGCATAATCGGCCGTGTAGCAGTTGAGCAGGATGACCGGGATGTCGAGGCCGTAGAGGAAGTCCGGCGCCGTGATCTCGCGGGTGAAGATGGTCATGTAGATCAGCGCCGAGATGCCGCGCCTGGTGAGCGCCGCAACGGCGCGCGGCTCCATGACGGCGTCGCCCATGGTCTGCGCCACGAGCAACACATTGCCGGCGTTCCACGACGCCTGGCGCGCGCCCTCGATGGCGACAACGGCTTCTGGGCTTGTCGCCAGCTGGTCGACGGCGAAACCGATGACACTGTCAAGTCCATCGAAGGCGGGAACAGGTTTGCGCAGCGCCGAGAAGGCGGGTGCTGCGTAGCCGAGCGCACGCGCGGCGTCGATCACCCGCTCGCGCGTCTGCTGCGACAGCCGGATGCCGGGCGAATCGTTGAGCACGAAAGAGACGGTCGCCTGCGAGCACCCGGCTGCCCTGGCGATGTCGGTCATGGTGACGCGGCCGCCCTTGGCGGCTCTCGCCGGCGCCTTGCGCCGCTTCGCCGTGTCGTCCGGATCCCTCGTCTCGCTCATGGCATTGCGTCCCAATCCCCAGCCTGTCTAGTCGCAAGCCTGCCACACCGACAAGATGGTGTCGCGCCGTCGACCGATGGAAATAGTCGAAGGCGTTTATCTTTATTAGCAGCTTTGAAGTTCCCGCCATGCCGCTGCGGGCCGCGTGAAATTCGAGGACTGCAAGGCATCTGCTTGCGCGAAGCGGTGCTGCACCTGTTCGGGAAAACTAGACCTAGGGCCACCGCCGAGTGTCCGCGCGGGACCTCTGCTAATAGTGTTTACTAATACAAAACGACGCTGTAACGTCAATCCGCCGTGTCCGGTCAGGTGGGACCCGTGCGGCGAGAAGTGCACGTGAATGGCCCGATGGCGAGCGGGGTTTGCCTCCGCAAGCGTGGTCTCGGACATGTGATATGTCAGACAAATCAGACTATTTACGAGCACGGGATGAGTCTCTAATGTCCGTGATCGCGACCGACGACGCCATTCTTCAGCGCCGGGAACCCCTGAGGAGGAGGGCGTCCAAATCGCGAGCGGCAAGTCAGTGAATGCAAGATCGGTTCAGTCCGACGACTGAGCCAAAACGGGAGGTTGAACATGAAATCCTTGATACGACATGCATCCGTGGCCACCGCAGCCCTGCTGCTTGGCCTGACCGCGACAGCCATTGCGCGCGCCGACGACAAGCCGACGCTGGCCTTCGTCGTCAACGGCGCTTCCGATTTCTGGAAGGCCGCCGAAGCCGGCGTCAAGAAGGCGCAGGCCGAATTGCCCGACTACAATCTCGAACTCAAATATCCCGAGCAGTCCTCGGTCGCCATCCAGCAGCGGCTGATGGATGATCTGGTGACCGCCGGCGTCAAGGGCATCATGGTCTCGGCCGTCGATCCCAAGACCTCGACCGACGGTCTGAACAAGATAGCGTCGGAAACGGCGCTGTTCACCACCGACTCCGATGCCCCGCAGACCAAGCGTGTTGCCTATATCGGCTCGTCCAATGTCGACGCCGGCAAGCAGGCGGCCGAGATCGCCAAGAAAGCGATGCCGGACGGCGGCAAGTGCCTCGGCTTCGTCGGCCTGCTCGGCGCCGACAATGCCAAGGAACGCATCCAGGGCATGAAGGACGGCCTCGCCGGCAGCAAGATCGAACTGGTGGACGTGCGCGGCGACGACATCGACCAGGCGCGCGCCAAGAAGAATGTCGAGGACGCGCTGGTCGCCAGCCCCGACATCACCTGCATGGTCGGCTTCTATTCCTACAACACGCCGCGCATCTATGAAGCGCTGCGCGACGCCGGCAAGCTCGGCTCGATCACCGTCGTCGGCTTCGATGACGATCCGATCACGTTGGGCGGCGTCAAGGAAGGCACCGTGGCGGCCACCGTCGTGCAGCAGCCCTTCGAATGGGCCTATCAGGGCATGAAGCTGATGGCCGCCTATCTCAAGGGCGACAAATCAGGCATTCCGGAAGGCGGCCTGATCATCATCCCGACCAAGATCATCGGTAAGGACGATGTCGACACCTATGCCGCCAATCTGAAGGCGATGTCCGGAAACTGAGACCACGAGCAGTTGCGCCGGCTCAGGGTTCGCCTTGAGCCGGCGATCGTGTTGACGGGTCGGCCAAGGCCCGTCAGTCTGTAGCCCACCGGCTGCTGGCAAGCCTGATCAAATATGGCGTGATGAATTATTCCGACCCATCTATCGTCGCAACCACCCCGTTCCTCGGCCTCGAGAACGTGCGCAAGACCTATCCGGGCGTGGTGGCGCTGGACGGCTTTTCCATGGAGGTCAGGCCGGGCGAGGTGATCGGCCTGGTCGGCGAAAACGGCGCCGGCAAATCGACCTTGATGAAGATCCTCGGCGGCGTCACCAGGCCGGACAGCGGCGCCATCACCGTCGACGGCGTTGCGCATGACGGGCTCACCGTCGAAGGCAGCCTGGGGTCGGGCATCGCCTTCGTCCACCAGGAACTCAATCTCTTCGAAAACCTCGATGTTGCCGCCAATATCTTCTTCGGCCGCGAGCCGTTGCGCGGCGGGCCGCTGAGATTGGTCGACCGCGCCAAGCTGCGCGAAATGGTGGCGCCACTGCTGAAGCGCGTCGGCGCCAATTTCTCCGCCGATACGCCGGTTGCCTCGCTGTCGCTGGCGCAGCAGCAGATGGTCGAGATCGCCAAGGCACTGTCGATCAAGGCGCGGCTGGTGATCCTCGACGAGCCGACGTCGAGCCTGCCGCTCGCCGAAACCGACAAGCTGCTCGACGTCATCAAGGCGCTGAAGGCCGATGGCATCAGCGTCATCTTCATTTCGCACCGGCTGCATGAGGTCGAGCGCGTCGCCGACCGCGTCGTGGTGCTGCGCGACGGCATGCTGGCTGGCACCTTGCCGAAGAGCGCCATCAACCACGACCAGATGGTCAAGCTGATGATCGGCCGCATGCTGAAGGAGCGCGAGAAGGCCTCCGAGGCGGCTCGGGCGCCGGGCGCCACTGCGCTCTCGGCCAAAGCCATCCGCACCCCCGCCTACCCTGCCCGGCCGGTCGACCTCGACATCAGGCGCGGTGAAATCCTCGGCCTCGCCGGCCTTGTCGGCTCCGGCCGCACCGAACTGGCGCGGGTGTTCTTCGGCATAGACAGCACGCTTGGCGGTGGGCTCGAACTCGACGGCAAGCCGCTTGTGCTGGGTTCGGCGGCCGATGCGGTCGCGCATGGCATTTTTCTGGTTCCGGAAGACCGCAAGCTGACCGGCATTTTGCTTGACCTGTCGATCGCGCAGAACATCTCGCTGCCCAACCTGCCGGCGCATGCGAAGCGTCGACTGGTGTCGGCAAGCGCCGAGACCGCCACCGCCGAGAAGCAGAAGAGCAATCTCGGCATCAAGGCGCCGTCGGTGCAGACGCGAACCGGCACGCTGTCGGGCGGCAACCAGCAGAAGGTGGTGCTGGGCAAATGGCTGGCGATGAACCCGAAGGTGATGATCCTCGATGAGCCTACGCGCGGCATCGATATCGGCGCCAAGGCCGAGATTTACGGGCTGATGCGAGCCTTGGCCGATGCCGGCGTGGCCGTGCTGATGATCTCCAGCGACATGGAAGAGGTGATCGGCGTGTCCGACCGCATCGCCGTCATGCATGAGGGCCAGATCTCGGGCATTCTCGACAAAGAACAATTCAGCCAGGAAAACGTGCTGTTGCTGGCGGTCGGCAAGCCGGCAAACTAGCGGGCTTCAGGCGATTGCCGGTCCGGCGCATTGGGGAGAAGACGATGAGCAAAAAAGATCTCGGCCTGCTGATCCTGATCCTGGTGGTCGGCGCCGTGGTGACCGCCATCAACCCGCGCTTTCTTTTGCCGATCAACCTCGCCAACACCTCGAACCTGATCGGCCTGTTCGGGATCCTCGCCATCGGCCAGGCCTTCGTCATCATTACCGGCGGCATCGAATTGTCGGTGGGATCGCTGGTGGCGCTGCTCGGCACGCTATTCATCGATTTCATCGCCGTGCGCGACATGCCATGGCCGCTGGCGCTGCCGCTGATCCTGGTGCTGGGCGGCATCATCGGACTGGCGCATGGCTGGCTGATCACAAGGCTGAAATTGCAGCCCTTCGTGGTCACGCTGTGCGGCCTTTTGATCTATCGCGGGGTCGCCCGTTTCTATACCGCCGACGGCACCGCCGGCTTCGCCTTCGGCCAGAATTTTCCCGAGCTCGAATTCCTCACCGCGGGCCGCAGCTATGGCGTGCCCAACAGCTTCATCGCACTGATCGTCATTTCGATCGTCATGTGGGTGGTGCTGCACCGCTCGGTGTTCGGACGCTACCTCTATGCCATCGGCAAGAACGAAGAGGCGGCGAAATATTCAGGAATTCGCACCGGCCGTGTCGTCATGGCCGCCTATGTCATCTGCGGCGTGCTGACGGCGCTGTCGGCGATCTATTTCGCCATGTACACGCGCTCGATCTCGCCGGCCAGCCACGGCCAGTTCTACGAGCTCTACGCCATTGCCGCCGCCGTTCTCGGCGGCTTCTCGCTGCGCGGCGGCGAAGGCTCGCTGGTCGGCGTCATCCTGGGCACGGTGCTGCTGCAGGAGTTGCAGAACCTGGTCAATCTGCTCGGCATCCCGTCCTCGCTCAACTTCGCGGTGATGGGCGGCGTGATCCTGATCGGCGTGCTGGTCGACCAGCAATGGGGCGTGTTCCGCGCAAGGCGGCTGATGCTCGATGCCAGCCGGAAGACTGTCGCGGCGGAGTAGCGCTACATCACGCCGGATATATCCGAGAAGGCCATCGCCTTGCGCAGCACCTCGGCGAAGCGTTCTCCGGCGGCTTCGCGCCGGCCGCCATTGTCGATCGAGGTGACGCCGGAGCCGGACAAAGCGATATTGGCGCTGCGGGCGAGCCGAGCCAGCACTTCGCCGCGCGATTCGCGGCCGCGCTGGGCGAGACGCTTGGCGAGGATTTCCGGCGAGGCGGTGATCTCGACGACAGCCAGATTGGCATAGCGCTCCCGCAGCACCGGGATGACTGCGCGCGAGACATTGGCGACCGCGACATGGCCATTGGCGATGGACCAGTCGACATCGGCCGGAATGCCGTAGCGCAGCCCGTGCGCCTCCCAGGAAATGGCGAAGGCGCCGTCGGCCTCGGCTTCGACAAAGGCCGCGTCGGCCAGCGTGTCGTGATCCTCGCTTGCGGCGTCGCTCGGCCTGGTGATGACCCGGCGGACGAACTCCAGCCTCGTCTCGTCGGCAAACAAGGTGCGGGCATAACCGATTACCGTATCCTTGCCGGCGCCACTCGGGCCGACGACGGCGACGAAGACGCCGTTGCGGACCGGAAAGGCCTCGCTGGTCAGTTCGCGCTCGATCGACGCCGAGACCATCAGGCGACCCGCCGCCCTTGGCGCCAGACGGTGCGCACGACCGGCACATGGTCGTCGACGCGCACCCGCACGAGGTCGGCGCGGCGGCCCTGTTCGATGACGCCGCGGTCGTTGAGGCCGATGGCCTCGGCCGGGTTCTTCGACACCATCGCGACCGCCTGCGGCAAGGAGATGCCCTCGACGACGTCGCCGAGGAAGAAGGCCGACTGGATCAGGCTGAAAGGGATATAGTCGGACGACAATATGTCGAGCAGGCCGTGGCCGGCCAGCGTGCGGGCCGAGACATTGCCCGAATGCGAGGAGCCGCGCATGACGTTGGGCGCGCCCATCAGTACGCCGAGCCCGGCATCCTTCGAGGCCTTGGCGGCTTCCAGCGTGGTCGGGAATTCCGCGACGCGCACGCCCTGCTCGATCGCTTCGTCGACATGGCCCGATGTGGCGTCGTCATGGCTCGCCAGCACAATGCCCCGCTCGTTGCAGGCGGCTGATATCGCCACCCGGTTCGGTCCCGAATTCTTCGCTGATTCCGACATCCGCTTTTCGCAGAACAATTGGAAGTCGCGATCGGTCAGCTTCAGCTTGCGCTGGTAGTAATAGGCGTAGGTCTCGAGATTGACGAACTGGCGCTGTCCCGGCGCATGGTCCATCAGCGAGGCCAGTTTGACCCGCTCGTCGCCATCGAAATTGGCGAAAGCCCGCAAGCAATCCGGCGCCGAGACCTCACAGCGCAGGTGCAGGAAATGGTCGGCCCGCAACCGGTCTTTCGCGACGCTGTCCTCGATCGCGTCGGCCAGCTTGCGGATGTCATCGGAGGAAAGGTCGGCGTCCTCGTCCATGCCGACGCGCAGCGCGTCGAGCACGGTGGTGATCCCGGCGGTCGCTACCTGCGCGTCATGGGCGAGCACGGCGGCGATCGGGTTCCAACGCACCTTCGGGCGCGGCGCATAATGGCCTTCGAGATGGTCGGTGTGGAGCTCGACCAGGCCGGGAATGATGTAGTCGCCGCCCATGTCCTCGCCAGCCATGTTCCCGCCGATTTGGCCGGTGCCGGCGTCGATGCCGGAGATAAAACCGTCGCGCAGCGCGAGCGACCCTTCGACGATCTCGTCGGCAAGCACGATGCGGGCGTTGTGGAGAACAGTTTCGGCGGTCATTCAGGCAGTCCTTGCTTACTCGGACGAATTGCGGTCAGGCGGTTTTTCGGGCAGCGCGGCGGCCGAGCGCATGATGCGAAAGCACGATGAACGGAGCGCCCGGTTCGGTTTCGACGAACAGCGTCAGCGCATCCACCAGCACCGGCTGCTGCAGCACATCGGCGAACAGGCTGTCAATTGCCGCGCGCAGACGTTGGCTTTCCTGCGGCCCGGCCCGGCCGGACAGTGTCATGTGGAAGCGAAAGGTCTCAAACACATAGGGATAGCCCCACTGGCAGAGATTGCGGAACTCGGCCGGCTTCAGCGAATCCGGGCTGCGCCGCTCGATCTCGGCCTCGGTGAGCGGCGCGCGAAAACGGTCGAAGCTAAGCACGACATCATCGGCGAAACGGTTGAGCGGCGGCAGCGGGCCTTCCGGCAGCAAAGCGAAGAAACCATCGATCTGGCTGACGACCAGGCGCGGGATGGTGACCGTCGGCGTTGCTTCGGCAAAGGCGTCCAGCGCCGCGCGCAACGAGCTTTCGGTTTCGTTGGCGGCCAACCGGAAGGGCGCTTTCAGCGTCGCATGAAAACCGTAGCGCCGCGCCGATGCGGTGTGAAAGGCGACTTCGGCCGCCGACAGCTCGCCCACCGCCTCGACCGGCCTGGTGGCGGCGCCAAAAGGGTCGCGGCCCAGCCAGTTGGCGGCGATCCGCGCCAACGGCTCGTCCTGCCTCGGGGTGAAATAGATGGCGTAGCGCATCGAAAAAAATCCTCGTCAGCCCGCTGCCATAAGTGATTTCCATGACGGATTGACGAAGCTTATGCGGGTTTTCGAAGGCAAATCGACCCCATGGATCGTTAGCCGACGATTTTTTCCTGCTGGACCAATAACTTCACCTGAAAGACAGAGGCGGTCAGGCCTTCATCAGCCACTCGTGCTCGGGCGCGTTGTGGAACTTCCATGTCCGCGTCGGCCCGGCCATGACGTTGAGGTAATAGAGGTCGTAGCCGTGGCAGGCGGCGCAGGGGTGATAGCCCTTGGGCACCAACACGACGTCGCCGTCCTCGATCGCCATGGCTTCGTCCAGCTCGCGGGCGCCGGTGTTGTCGGCGTCGGTGTAGACGCGCTGGAAGGCAAAGCCCTGCGGCGGGTTGAGGCGGTGGTAGTAGGTTTCCTCGAGATAGGATTCGGCCGGCAGATTGTCCTGGTCGTGCTTGTGCGGCGGGTAGCTCGATGTGTGGCCGCCGGGCGTGATGACCTCGACCACCAGCAGCGAGTCGGCGGGCTTGCCCTCGGGCAATATGTTGGTGACGTAGCGCGTGTTGGTGCCTTTGCCCCGAGTCTCCTGGCCGAGGTCGTCGGGTGCGGTGACGCGAACGGGCAAGCCGCCGCCCAGGCCCGGCGCCGAGCAGACCGCGAGTTCGAGATCAGTGTCGGCGCTGACCGACCAGTCCGAACCCTCCGGAATATAGACCGACCACGGCTTGCCCTCGAAGGGCGACATGCGCTCGCCGAGCAGGCCGAGTTCCTGGCCGCCGGCCTTTGCCGTGCCCTTGCCGGTGACGAACACCAGGCAGACTTCGCGATCCTGCGTCTTGCCGGATGCGGTCTCGCCCGGCTTCAGCCGGTGCAGGTCGAAGCCGACATAGGTCCATCCGGCGCTTTTGGGCGTGACATGGGCGACGCGGCCATGGCCCTTGTCGGCTTTGACGAGCAGTTTCGACATGTTTTGTCTCCTATCGCAAGTCTTCGAGGTCGGCCTCTCAACTTCGTCATCCTAGGGCGAAGCAGGAACGAAGCTCCGTCGCGAAGACCCTAGGATGACGAAGCGAGGGACGTTCCGGCAATCACCGACGTAGGCGATACGCCAGGTGTCGAGTGTCCGACCCGCAAGCCCTTCCGAGCCGCGGCCGCTTCATTCCTTCGGTTCGGCGTCCGCCTTCGCTTCGCCGGTCTGCGGTCGATCAGGCGCAGCCTTGCTCTCCTCCACCGGCTTGTAAAGATAGAAGAACTGCCAGACGGCGTAGGCGGCAAAGCCGAGCGCAATGATGCCCCAGAATGGGGTGCCGGAGGCGAATTCTATTCCGGCCCAGATCACGCAGACGGCGACGACGGCAACGCGCCGCCACAGCGGCCGGAAGAACGGGTGCTCGTAATCCTTCATCGGATCGCCTCAGGCATTGGGAAAACCCTGCGTTTCCACCGTGTAGCCGGCCGCCGTCATCACCCGCATCAATTCCTTGTGGCCGACCTGCGCCATCTTGAGCGGCGGGTTCTTCTTCGGGTCCTGCTCGGCCTCGACGACGAACCAGCCTTCATAGCCATGGTCGGCGAAGCGCTGCACGATGGCGCCGAAATCGAGCGAACCGTCGCCAGGCACCGTGAAGGCACCGAGCGCCACGGCGTCGAGAAAGGACTGCTTTGTGCGGTCGAGCCCGTCGATCACGCCCATGCGCACATCCTTCACATGGACATGGCTGATCCGCTTGTGGTGGTTGTCGATGGCGCGCAGCACGTCGCCGCCGGCAAAGGCGAGATGCCCTGCATCGAGCAGCAACGGAATGCCTTCGCCGGAATGGCGCATGAAGGCATCGAGCTCCGGCTCGGTCTCGACCACCGCCGCCATGTGATGGTGATAGGACAGCGGCATGCCTTGCTCGGCGCACCATTCGCCGAATTCGGTGAGGCGCCTGGCATAGGCCCTCATCTCGTCGTTGGACAATTTCGGCTTCGTGGCGAGAGGCCTGGAGCGATCACCCTGGATCGAGCGGCCGACCTCGCCATAGACGATGCAAGGCGCATTCACCGCCTTGAACAGGTCGATCATCGGCTGGATGCGATCCTTGTTCTTGCCCATGTCCTCATCGACCAGCGTGCCGGAGAACCAGCCGCCGCACAGCGTCACGTCGGCCTTTTTCAGGATAGGCAGCATGATTTCGGGGTCATTGGGAAAGCGGCGGCCCATTTCCATGCCGGTGAAGCCGGCCGAGCGCGACTGGCGCAGGCACTCTTCCAGCGAGACGTCGTCGCTGAGTTCGGCAAGATCATCGTTCCACCACGCAATGGGGGACATGCCCAGTTTGGCTTTCAAGTTTTAGCTCCGGTTTCTTGTTCACCCTCCCCCTTGTGGGGAGGGTCGCTGCGAAGCAGCGAGGTGGGGTGCGGCGCCAGACCCCCACCCGGACCTTCGGTCCGACCTCCCCACAAGGGGGAGGTAGGGGCCGGGTGCATGTACATCAATCGCCGATTGTCTGCATCTGCCGCTTTTCGTCGTAGGCCTTGCGGGCTGCGTTGACCTGCGGCCGTGCGGAGACTTCCGGCACCGCGACATCCCACCAATGGCCGCCGGCATCGGTGGAAATCAGCGGGTCGGTGTCGATGACCAGCACGGTGGTGCGGTCGTTGGTTTTCGACTTTTGCAGCGCGGTCTCCAGGCCGGTGATCGACGGCACCTTCTCGGCAATAGCGCCCATGCTCGCCGCATGCGCGGCGAAGTCGATGTCGGGCAGGATCTCGTGGCGCGCGTCCTTCAGGAGGTTGTTGAAGTTGGCGCCGCCGGTGGCCATCTGCAGCCGGTTGATGCAGCCATAACCCCTGTTGTCGAGCACCACTATGGTCAGCTTCAGGCCGAGCATCACCGACGTGGCGATTTCGGAATTCATCATGAGGTATGAGCCGTCCCCGACCATGACGACGACCTCCTGGTCGGGCTTGGCCATCTTGGCGCCGAGCCCGCCGGCAATCTCGTAGCCCATGGTCGAGAAGCCATATTCGCCATGGTACGAGCCGGGCGCGCCTGCCTGCCAGAGCTTGTGCAACTCGCCCGGCAGGCCGCCCGACGCGTTCAGCAAGGTCACGCCGGATCCCAGCGCGCGCTGCACGGCGCCGATCACCTGCGCGTCCGACGGGAAGGCGGCGTTGGTCGACGCCGTCACCTTGGAGGCTTCGGCCTGCCAAGCCTTCTTGCCTTGGGTCGCATTGTCGGTCCATGTCGCCGGTGCTTTCCAGTTCCCCAGCGCAGCACCGAGTTCGGCGAGCCCTTCGGCCGCATCGGCGACCAGCGGCAGCGCGCGGTGCTTGCCGGCGTCGAAAGGCTGCACGTTGAGGCCGATGATGGTCTTGCCGGAGTTCTTGAACAGCGCCCACGAGCCGGTGGTGAAATCCTGCAGGCGGGTGCCGATGGCGAGCACGACATCGGCTTCCTCGGCCAGCCGGTTGGCCGCGGACGTGCCGGTGACGCCAACCGCCGCCATGTTGAGCGGATGTGTGTCGGGCAGCGAGGACTTGCCGCCTTGCGTCTCGCAGACCGGAATGCCGGCGCTCTCGGCGAATTTCGCCAGTTCGTCCGAAGCCTGCGCATACAGCACGCCGCCGCCGGCGATGATCAGCGGTTTTTTCGCACCCTTCAGCGCGGTGACCGCCGCCGCCAATTCATGCCGGTCCGGACGCGGCCGGCGCTGGTGCCAGACGCGCTCGGCGAAAAAGCTCTCGGGATAGTCATAGGCCTCGGCCTGCACGTCCTGGCAGAGCGACAGCGTCACCGGGCCGCATTCCGCCGGATCGGTCAGCACCTGCATGGTCCGCGCCAATGCCGGGATGATCTGCTCGGGACGGGTGATGCGGTCGAAATAGCGCGACACCGGACGGAAGCAGTCATTGACCGTCGCGGTGCCGTCGGAAAAGTCCTCGGCCTGCTGCAGCACCGGATCGGGGATGCGGTTGGCGAAGACATCGCCCGGCAAAAACAGGACGGGCAACCTGTTTACGTGGGCGAGCGCCGCCGCCGTCACCATGTTGAGCGCACCGGGGCCGATCGAAGAGGTCGCGGCCATGAAGCGGCGGCGGAAATTGGCCTTGCCATAGGCGATCGCCGCATGCGCCATCGCCTGCTCATTGTGGGCGCGGAAGGTCGGCAATTCGTCGCGCAGCTGGTACAGCGCCTCGCCGATGCCGGCGACATTGCCGTGACCGAAGATCGCCCAGACACCGCCGAAGATGGGCACTCGTCTGCCGTCGATCTCGGTCATCTGCTTGCTCAGAAAGCGGGTCAGCGCCTGCGCCATCGTCAGGCGGATTGTCTTGCTCATGGTGTTTTCCTCCGCAGTCCTCTTGCCGCGCCTTTATGCTGCTTTACGGCCACGCGCGGCAAGCCACGCTTCGGTCAACTGTTCGAAGCGCGCGGCCATGTCGGCGATAGCCTCGTCATCCGTCATCTTGCCCGCCAGCCATTGTTCGGCGGCGTGGACGAAGATGGTGCGGCCGACGGCAAAGCCCTTGACGATCGGCGCCTTGGCGGTGGCGGCAAAGGCCGCTTCCAGTTCGTCCTGCGGCGCTTCGAGACCCAGCAGCACGACGCCACGACACCAGGGATCGTGCTTCAGGATCACCGCTTCGATCTTGGCCCAGGCGCCGGCCGACGCCTGCGGTTCGAGCTTCCACCAGTCCGGCTTGATGCCAAGCGCATAGAGTTCTTCCAGGGCGCGCGGGATGGTCGTTTCGTCGAGCTTGCCGTGCTTGCCGGCGATGATCTCGACCAGAAGCTCCCGGCCGACCTTCCGCGCGGCTTCGAACAGCGAGCGCAGCTTCTGCTGCTGCTCTTCCTTGAGCGCTGCCGGATCGTCGGGGTGATAGAAGCACAGGCATTTGATGCAGTGGTCGACCGGCCATTCCACCAGTTGCGAGCCGATGTCCTGCGAGAACTCGAAGCGCAGCGGCCGCGAGCCCGGCAGTTCGACGGGACGGCCGAGCCAGGCAAAGGGGTGGCGGGCGAATTCGAACATCGCTTCGCGGCCATGCTTCTCGTCGATCAGCATGCCATAGCCGTCGCGGCCGGCGGCGACTTTCGCCGCAGCCTTGACCGCCAGCACCTTGAAATCGCGGATGCGCGCCGGATCGGCGCCGGTCTTTGCCGCGACGTCCTCAAGCTGCACACGGTGGTCGCAGGCGAGCGCCATCATCGAGGGGATATCGCGGCGGCGGGTCGTCGCCCAATGGATGTGGTTGATCGCCTCGTCCTTGCGCAGAGCGAGGTGCTTGCTGCCGTTCCTGAGGAAGAACTGCAATTCCTCGAAGGTCGGATATTCCGGCGCGCAGAGCAGCCGCGACACGGCGAAAGCGCCGCAGGCATTGGCCCAGGTCGCCGCTGTCGCATGATCTTCGCCACCCAGCCAGCCGCGCAGGAAACCGGACATGAAGGCATCGCCCGCGCCCAGCACATTATAGATCTCGATCGGAAAGCCCTTGCCGACGATACCGTCTTCCAGATCGTCGCTGACCGGCCCGTCATAGACGATGCAGCCCATGGCGCCGCGCTTCAGTACGATGGTTGCCTTGGACAGCGCGCGGATCGTCTTCAGCGCGCTCAGGCAATCGTCGGCGCCCGAGGCGATCATGATCTCTTCCTCGGTGCCGACGATGAGGTTGCAATCGGGCAGCACCGTCTTCAGCTGGGCTGAGACGCGGTCGGATTTGACATAGCGCTCAAAACCTTCGGCATGGCCGGCGAGCCCCCAGAGGTTGGGGCGGTAGTCGATGTCGAACACCACCTTGCCGCCCTTGGCCTTGATGATGCGGATCGCCTTGCGCTGGGCGGCGTCGCTGTTGGGCCGGGAAAAATGCGTGCCGGTGACGACGATCGAGCGGGCCGAGGCGATGAAGGCTTCATCGATGTCTTCTTCGGCGAGCGCCATGTCGGCGCAGTCGCTGCGATAAAAGATCATTGGCGAGACGCCTTCGCTCTCGACCGAAAGCAGCACCAGGGCCGTCAGCCGTTCCTGGTCGGTCTTGAGCCCATCGACATTGACGCCTTCGCGCCGCAGCTGCTCGCGGATGAAGCGGCCCATCTGCTCGTCGCCGACGCGGGTGAGCAGCGCCGAGCGCAGGCCTAGTCTCGCCGTGCCAACCGAGATGTTGGCCGGGCAGCCGCCGACCGATTTGGCAAAGGAGCCGATGTCCTCCAGCCGCGAGCCGATCTGCTGGCCGTAAAGGTCGACGGAAGCGCGACCGATGGTGATGACATCGAGCGTCGCCTGTTTGGCGTCCACGGCTTCGCTCATTGGAACCTCCCGTCGGTCTTGTTGTCTTGAGCAACGTAGTTGGGGGACACGCGCGAGCGGCAGCGTGGCGCCGGGAATATGAAATAATAATTCCAATCCATAGTCAATATGGAATGAGCATTCCTTCCTTTAAAAGTGCCGAAGAGCGATGGCTGCTGGAGACTT
Organism: Mesorhizobium sp. C089B; assembly: GCF_030323125.1. Classification (NCBI taxonomy): domain Bacteria; kingdom Pseudomonadati; phylum Pseudomonadota; class Alphaproteobacteria; order Hyphomicrobiales; family Phyllobacteriaceae; genus Mesorhizobium; species Mesorhizobium sp. C089B. The sequence goes on along the minus strand of NZ_CP100469.1, from coordinate 4,802,061 downwards.
AGGATGGAGACCCGTTACCGCGCAACCAGATGTGGATCGAGACGAGTTTGAGGGGGAAAGCCGCCAGCCGACAAAACGATTCGGTTATGAAAAAGCACGCCAGACCACACTCCCAAGGTCGGGAGAGTAGCGGGCGATGATAGCCTCCTGATCATTTTCCTGCGTCAGAGTTACCTGCTTCCCAGTAGCGTCACCTAGCAATCGCACAAAGCGGTCAAGGTGCTCAATCTCAGTTTCTCCGCTGACTTGCCTAGGATCGAAGTCGAACTCGATTTCGACAACGGTGAAGAAGTGACATGCAAGCTGGATTGGCCCGACGTAAAAAGAAAGTAGGCTGTCTGTTTCGCTTTCCAGGGCGGCTTCGACCCCCAATGGCATCGATTCGATCTTGCCGGAGACACTGAAATTGGCGGGGTCCATTCGAGGAGGATGTCCCAGACGGCCTGCCAATCTGCCTCAGACGTGTTCAGAACGTAGATATCTCGCCATGAGCCGTCCCAAGCGAAATCCGATGCGATCTGTTCCCAATTCATGCATGAACCATTCTCGATGAACTTCGGTTCTAGCATGGCATACGGGATGATCCCTTTCCACAGATCCCAAGTCCGCATTTTCCGGACGGAAAACCGCTTCACGCCTTTTTCTGGGATTGCCTAGACCTTGCGCTTCTTTCCGGTGCTGCGCCGCTTCTCGCCGACGCCGACGGTGAGCGCCATGGCCAGCGCCATGGTGGCCGACAGCGAGCGGAAGCCGGCGAAATCGGCCTCGGCGACCTCGAACCAGACCTTGGCGAACTGCGCTAGTGGCGAAAACGAACTGTCGGTGATGGCGACGATCGGCACGCCCTGTTCGGAAATGGTGCGGGCTTCCTCGATGGTGGCCGGTGCGTAGGGCGAGAAGCTGATGGCGATGACGGCGTCGGCCGGGGTGGCGAAGGCGACCATTTCGGCATTGAGGCCGGCGGCGGATTCGATCAGCTGGTTGCGGATCTTCAGTTTGCCCAAGGCATAGGCGATATAGCTTGCCACCGGGTAGGAGCGCCGCTTGGCCAGGACATAGATGGTCTCGGCCTTGGCCAGCAGCGAGATCGCGTCTTCCAGATGCGCCTCGTCGAGCGTTCGCGAAATATCGTTGAGCGAAGTGCTGGCGGCGGCGACGAAGCCGTCGAAGATGGCTCGGTGTCCAGCACCCGCATCGGCCTTGGCGCGCAGCGCCTGAAGGCGTTCGTCATAAGAGGAATTGCGCTCGCGCAGCCGCTCGCGAAACACCTGCTGCAAGCTGGTGAAGCCGTCAAAGCCTAGTTGCTGGGCAAAGCGGATCAGGGTGGACGGCTGCACGCCCGCCGAAGCAGCGATGCTGGCGGCGGTGCCGAAGGCGATGTCATCAGGGTTGTCGAGCGCGTAGGCGGCGATCTGGGCGATGCGCTTGGGCAAGGTTTCACGGCGATCGAGGATCGTGGCGCGCAGCGTCTCGAAGTCGCGAGGTACCCGTTCGTCCATCGTCGCCCCGTCCAAGCTCATCTAGAGCATGATGCCGAAAAGTGTGCAGCGGTTTTCGGACGACATCATGCTCTCTTTAACTCAAGTGACGTCCTCTCTGCCCCATCATAGCGAGCCTGCGCAAGAAGGCCATAAAAAATGAGGCAGACATTCCATTCGGAGAAGAAATGGACTAATTCATCCATCGATCGCTTCAGGTATTGGGAGAAAGAAATGGTCGGCGTTGGTCTTATCGGCACGGGTTTCATGGGCAAATGCCACGCCATTGCGTGGAGCGCCGTCGGTGCCGTCTTTCCCGATGTCGCCAAGCCGAAGCTGGTCCATCTCGGCGAGGTCAACGAGGAGCTGGCCAAGCGCAAGGCCGGTGAGTTCGGCTTCGCCAAGGCGTCGGGCGACTGGCGTGCCGTCGTCAACGACCCCGAGGTCGATATCGTCTCGCTGACCACGCCCAATCAGTTCCATCCGGAGATGGCCATCGCTATTCTCGAAGCCGGCAAGCATCTGTGGTGCGAGAAGCCGATGGCGCCGAGCTTTGCCGAAGCAGCGGCGATGGCGGCCGCGGCGAAGAAGTCCGGCAAGGTCGCAGCGCTTGGCTACAACTACATACAGAGCCCGGCCATCCGCCACATCGGCGCGCTGCTCGAGGAAAAGATCATCGGCGAGGTCAACCATCTGCGCATCGAGATGGACGAGGACTTCATGGCCGATCCGGAAGCGCTGTTCTTCTGGAAGCATGAGGCCGCATCCGGCTATGGCGCGCTCGACGATTTCGCCGTGCATCCGCTGTCGCTGGTGTCGACGCTGTTCGGCCGCGTCGCAAAAGTCATCTGCGACATGGCCAAACCCTATGTCGACCGCAAGCTGGCCAGCGGCGGCCGCCGTGCGGTGGAGACCTACGACATCGCCAGCGTTTTGATGCATCTGGAAAACGGCATTGCCGGCACGCTGCTGGTCAACCGCTCGGCCTGGGGCCGCAAGGGCCGCATCGCCATACAGATTTTCGGCTCCAAGGGATCGATCCTGTTCGACCAGGAGCGGATGAACGAAATCCAGCTCTACGTCACCGCCGATCGCCCGACCGAACAGGGCTACCGCACCATATTGGTGGCGCCGCACCACAAGCCTTACGACGCCTTCCTCCCGGCGCCGGGCCATGGGCTAGGTTTCAACGACCTCAAGATCATCGAGTGCCACGAATTGCTGACGCGGCTTGCCGGCAAGCCGGCACGGGTCATCGAATTTGCCGAAGGGCTGGAGATCGAGCGCACCGTGCACGCGATGGCGAGGTCGTTCGAGGAAAAGCGCTGGGTGGATGTGCGGTAAGATCCGCTTCAGCCGCCAGCGACAGCGTTCGCCTCCCAGCCACTGACCCAGACCTGCCGCAGGCGATCGCCTTCGCCCTTGAAGCGCAGCCCGGTCGCCCGGCAATCCGCGATGCGGTCGCTGCGGAAATTGCGGATGGCCTGGCGCAATTCGCACCAGGCGACGATGTTGGCGGTTTCTGAATAGTAGATCAGCGCGATCGGACGGATCAGCCGCTCGGAGGCGCGGCCGATTTCGTCGCGATAGGACAGGTCGAGCTTTTCCTCGTCGCGGATGGCGCGGCGCACAAGCGCCAGATCGATGGTGCCGATTGCCGGTGCTGCGAACCCCCAGACATGCAGCGCGTTGGCGTCGAACGCCTGGCGCAACGGCGGCGGCACGGCGCTGGCGATCTTGGCGCTGACGCGCTTGGCCGCCTGCTTGAGTTCGCTGTCTCCCGTGCGCTCCAGCAGGGCGAGCGACAGGACGATCGCTTCCATCTCCTCGATCGAAAACATCAGCGGCGGCAGGTCGAAGCCGGGCCGCAATATGTAGCCGATACCGCGCCCGCCTTCGATCGGCACGCGCATTGCCTGCAGTGCGGCGATGTCGCGATAGATCGAACGCATCGTGACTTCCAGCTGCCCGGCGATCATGGCTGCCGTCACCGGCTGCCGCGCCAGCCGCAGGATCTGGATAATCTCGAACAGCCGCGACGCCTTGCGCATTTCCTCTCCCTGATGAACGCTACTGACACATCCCCGTCAGTTGGGGTGATTTATTGGACTGCCTATCGGGTTGAAAATCAACGAATTCCTCAACGGCACCCCAGCAGGAAGCGACAGGCAACTGACATGAGCTACGCGGAAAATCTCTGGCTGTTCTTTATCCTGCTGTCCGGCATCATCATCGTACCCGGGATGGACATGCTGTTCGTGCTTGCCAATGCGCTCACCGGCGGCCGCGACCGGGGCCTCGCCGCCACCGCCGGCATCATGGTCGGCGGCATCGTGCACACGCTGAACGGCGCCATCGGCGTCGGCCTGCTGATGCATTTCGTACCGATCCTGTACAAGCCGCTGCTGATAGCAGGCGCCGCCTACATGGCCTTCATCGGTATTTCGCTGATGCGCAGTTCCATCACCGTCGGCCATGACGGGCTCGTCGGCAGCCGCACGGCCTGGAAGGCCTTTCGCCAGGGACTGGTGACCTGCCTGATCAACCCGAAGGCCTATCTCTTCATATTTGCCGTCTATCCGCAGTTCCTGAAGCCGGATTACGGCCCGATCTGGATGCAGGCGACGGTCATGGGCATGCTGACGGTGGCGACTCAGGCCGCGATCTATGGCGGGCTCGCCATCACCGCCGGCCGCAGCCGCAATCTGCTGGTGGCCAACCCGCGGGCGACCGCTTTTGCGGGCCGCGCGGCCGGACTGCTGCTGTTTGCGGTCTCGGTGTTCACGGCTTGGGAGGGGCTGAGGATGGCGTGATCGCGATCAAGCGATGACGCCGCGTTTCTTCGTCTCGGCGCTGCGCTTGCGGATCACTATCCCGGTCTTTGTCGTCGAGGGCGGCAGCAACCGCGTCCCCGAGATCGACGACGTCATGACCGCCTCACGCCTTCGCCCAAGACGACGAGAAGCTCGTCCAATTGCTCGAACGTCTCGCCCATCGCATCCGCCGCCCCGGTACCGGCCGCGTCGAGAGCCTGCTTCGAGGGATAGAGTTCGTGCATGACCAGCAGCGTATTGCCACCCTTTTCCTCGAAGGTCAGCGTGGTGACGGGTCCACCGTCACCACCTTCGTCATTGGTCCAGACAAGGCGTGAGTGCGGTGTCACTTCGATATACCTGCCGAAGAATTCGTGAAGGTCCGAGGCGTCGTGGCCGAACACCAGGCGGTACGTGCCTCCGGTACGAGCATCCATCTCACATGAACGCAGGAACATGCCCATCGACTTCGGCACCCACCACTGCTTGAACAGCTCGGGCTTGGTCCACGCCTCGAACACGATGCGCGCCGGACCGTTGACTGTTCGCGTGACGACCAGCTCGCGCTCGGACTTCCGTTCGACCGTGGTGCGGCTGTTCGTGGGCTCACTCTCGGTTCTTTGGCGCATCGGCTTTCTCCTTCCGTTTCAATTCCTCGACAACCTTGTCCAACTCGTTGAAGCGTGCGTCCCAGAGCAGGCGGTGCCGCTCGATCCAGGCCGCCTCTTCCTCCAGTCCGCGCAGGCCGAGCTTGCAGGTCCGCACGCGGCCAACCTTCTGCGTGGTGACGAGCCCCGCCTGCTCCAGGACGCCGACGTGCTTCTTCATGCCCGTGAGGGTCATGTGGAACTTTCCGGCAAGCTCGGTGATCGAAGCATCTGCGCGTCCGAGCTGCTCCAGAACGCCACGCCGGGTGGCGTCCGAGAGCGCGGCGAACGAGGAGTCCAAGTCGGCATACTGAACCATATGGTTCAGTATCTAGCAGACCGGTGGCCGGGGTGCAAGGGGAGCCGCAGCGTCCTTCCCGCGCATCGCCTCGTATCAGGCGGCGCCCGGCCGGTTCTCCATCATGGCGCGGCGGGCTGAGCGGCGCCATTCTACGGCGCCGGCGAGGCCGTGCAGCACCGTCTCGGTGGTCGCCCAGTCGATGCAGCCATCTGTGATGCTCTGGCCATAGACGAGCGGCTTGCCGGGCACGACATCCTGACGGCCGGCAACGAGATTGCTCTCGATCATGAGGCCGATGATGCGTTCGTCGCCCGCCGCGACCTGACCGGCGACATCCGCCGCCACCTTGGGCTGGTTCTCCGGCTTCTTGGCCGAGTTGGCGTGGCTGACGTCGATCATCAGCCGGGGTGCAACGCCGATGCGGGCGAGTTCGGCCGAGGCTGCCTCGACGCTCGCCGCATCGTAATTCGGCTGAACGCCGCCGCGCAGGATGACGTGGCAGTCCTCATTGCCGGTAGTAGTCGCAATGCCGCTGCGTCCGCCCTTGGTCACCGCCATGAAATGATGCGGCTGGGCGGCGGATTTCACCGCCTCGGCGGCGATCCTGAGATTGCCGTCGGTGCCGTTCTTGAAGCCGACCGGGCAGGACAGGCCGGAAGCCAGTTCGCGGTGGATCTGGCTCTCGGTGGTGCGCGCGCCGATGGCGCCCCAGGCGACGAGATCGGCAATGTATTGCGGCGTCGTCATGTCGAGAAATTCGGTGGCCGAGGGCAGGCCGAGATTGTTGACCGCCGACAGCACGTTGCGCGCCATCCGCAGCCCCTTGTCGATGTTGAAGCTGCCGTCGAGATCGGGATCGTTGATAAGGCCCTTCCAGCCGACGGTCGTGCGCGGCTTTTCGAAATAGACCCGCATGACGATCTCCAACCGGTCGGACAGGGTCTCGCGCAGCGCCACCAGCCGGCTGGCATAGTCAACGGCCGCGACCGGGTCGTGGATCGAACACGGGCCGACGATGACAAGCAGCCGGTCGTCGGTGCCGTTCAAGATGGCATGGGTGGCGTTGCGTGATGCGCTCACGGTGCGCGTTGCCGTCAGCGTGCGCGGGATCTCCCGCATCACCTCGTCCGGCGTACTCAATTCTCGGATTTCCTTGACCCGAAGATCGTCTGTGGTGGTCAACACGGCTTTCTGCTCCTGTTTTTAGGAGACCTGCCGGCTGATACAAAAAAGCCGCCAGGTCTGGCGGCTGTTCGGACTTGTTGCTGCAATCTTCAGATCGAGCGCAATCCTCCCGCCGCCAGCGAGCTGCTAAAGTACCAATACGAGGCGGTCAGGTTGATCATCAGGCGTCATATAGTCGATGCCGAGGCGCTTGTCACGTGGGGTATGCGGAGACAATTCGGGATGGGCCGAATCCTCGCGATTTCGTCATCCCTGGGCGGAGCAGGAGCGAAGCTCCGTCGCGGAGACCCTGGGATCCATTCCGTGACCTGGGCCGTGGAGTGCGGCGGAGCAGAATTCTGGACCGTAGCAGCGCTCTGAAGTCGCGGCATGGATCCTCGGGTCTGCGCTGCGTCGCCACGCTCCTTGCTCCGCCCGTGGATGACGAAGTGCCGGCGGTTCGCCAATCGCCAACACGTATAACGCGGAGCGGCTCATGCGGTCCAGGGATCGAAGAGTTCAAGCCCAAAGCCTTCGAAATGTTTCGTATTGCGCGTTGCCAAGGTGAGCTCGTGCGCAATCGCAGTGGCTGCGATCAGGCCGTCCATCGACGATAGACCACGACCGCGGCGCTTGCCAAAACCCATCAGGTCGCCCCAGGCCAAGGCAACCGCATCGTCCACCGGCAAAACCCGCTGTTCGAAGCGCTGGGGCAGGTCCCGGGCGAGCCATTCGGCCAGCGCCTCGCGTTTGCGGCCCTCATCCATCAGAGAGACGCCGCGCCGGATCTCGGCGATCGACACTACGCTGATGAAGGAGCGGTCCTCATCAAGCTCGTCCAGCCAGCCCAGGACACGTGCGACAGGCGCTGGCCTCGTCACCTCGGACAGGACATTCGTGTCGAGCAGCAGTCTCACCGCGGCAGGTCACGCGGTTCGTCGCGCTGACGTTCAAGGTCGAGATCGGCGCCGCGCAGCGGCGAGTCCAGCAGGAACTCGGCAAGCGTACCCTTGCGTGCGATCTTGCGCTGCCATTCCTCGGCCGAGACGACAACCACGCTTGGTTTGCCGTTCTTGGTGATCGTCTGCGGCGAGGACTGCGCGCGCTCGATGACCTCGGAGAGCCGGGCTTTTGCCCCGGCAACCGTCCAGTTGGTGCCTTTGGATGACGTTAGCATCGCATCCCTCGCGACTATCATGACTATCATGACTATTTGGGAATGGCGATGTTGCTGCAACAGGGTTTGAAGCTACTCCGGCGAGGTCCCCGCGACGTTCTGGTCATAGTCGACCAGCGAGCCGGTCATGACGCCGGATTGCGGGCTGGCCATGTAGCTGATCAGCCGCGCCAGTTGGTCGGGCTTGACCAGTTGGCCCATCGGCTGGCCGGCCTCTGCCTTTGCCAGCCAGTCGTCGGAGGCGCCGTGCCATTTCTTCTGCACGATGTCCTCGCCCTCGGTGTCCATCCAGCCCGGCAGAACGGCGTTGCAGCGGATGCGGTTGGAGCGATAGGCGTTGGCGACGTTCTTGGTCAGTGTCGCCAGTGCACCCTTGCTCGATGAATAGGGCGCCAGGAACGACTGGCCGCAATGCGCCGACATAGACAGCACGTTGACGATCGAGCCCGGCGCCTTCTGGTCCAGGAGATGGGCCACCACGCCCTGCATCAGGAAGAACGGGCCGCGCACGTTGGTCTGGAAAATCTGGTCGAAGGTCTCCTCGGAGGTTTCGACCAGCGACCCGCGCGCGGAGGTGGCTGCGGCGTTGACCAGCGCGTTGATGGTGCCGAAATGCGAGACGGCGGTGGCGACGGCACGCTTGCAGTCGGCCACCTTCGAAACGTCGGCGCTGATGAAGATCGCGTCGACGCCGGCGTTGTTGAAGTGGGCGACCGCCTTGTCGCCCTTCTCCTGCGAACGGCCGATGAGCGCCAGCGCCTTGCAGCCCTCGTCGGCCAGCGCTTCGGCGACGGCAAAGCCGATGCCTTGCGCGCCGCCGGTGACGATAGCGCGCGTGTTCGAATTGCGATCGGCGGATGTGCTCATCGCTCTGCTCCTGTGCCCTGGTTCCGGTTCTTACTTGTCGAGACGGACGGTCTTGCCTGATGTCGCCGACTTCAGCGCGGCATCGGCCAGCTTCAGCGCCACGAGGCCGTCGGCGCCGCTCGGCGATGCCTTCTTGCCCGAGGTTGCAGCAGTGATGAAAGCGGCAATCTCGATGGCGTAGGCGTCGAGATAGCGGGTCATGAAGAAGTCGTGCAGCGGCGGGCGCGTATAGCCCTTCTCATTGGCGACCTCGATCGACACAGGCCGCTGGTTTTCGGCGGCGACCATGCCCTTGGAGCCATGCACCTCGATGCGCTGGTCGTAGCCATAGGTGGCGCGGCGCGAATTGGAGATGACGGCCTGCTTGCCGGACGCGGTTTCGAGGATGACGCTGACCGAATCGAAATCGCCGGCCTCACCGATCTTCTTGTCGACCAGAACCGAGGCATGGGCGCTGACCGCGACCACCTCTTCGCCGAGCAGGAAGCGCGCCATGTCGAAGTCGTGGATGGTCATGTCGCGAAAGATGCCGCCGGAGCGCTTGATATAGTCGATCGGCGGCGCACCGGGATCGCGCGAGGTGATGGTGACCATCTCGACCTTGCCGATCGCGCCGTCGTCGATCGCCTTGCGCACGGCGGCGAAATGCGGATCGAAGCGGCGGTTGAAACCGACCATCAGCGTCGCCTTGGCCTTGTCGACCACGGCCAGGCATTTCTCGACACGCTTGACGTCGAGGTCGATCGGCTTCTCGCAGAAGATCGCCTTGCCGGCCTTGGCGAAACGCTCGATCAGATCGGCATGGGTGTCGGTCGGCGTGCAGATGACCACGGCGTCGATGTCCTTGGCCTTCTCGATCGCGTCGATGGTGCGCACTTCGGCGCCATAGGCGGTTGCCAACTCGGTCGCCGCCTTTTCAAAAGCGTCGGCAACGGCCACCAGTCTGGCCTGCGGGTTGGAGCCGACGGCGCGGGCATGGACCTTGCCGATGCGGCCGGCACCGAGGAGGGCGAAACGAACAGTCATGGGGTATTTCCTCTAGGGGGATGGGTTCGAGAGAGTTGTGTCTCCACCTTCCTTTTGAGAAAGGTGGCAAGATAATTTTTCGAGCACGCCAGAAAACAGGATGACCATCCTGTTCAGGCCGCGAGTTCCGCCTCCCCGGTCTTGGCGCCGGTGATGTAGGAGACGATGTCGTTGCCGTCGGTGTTTTCCTTGCGCAGGTTGGCGACGATGCGGCCGCGCCGGAAGACGACGATGCGGTCGCACAGGTCGAACACCTGGCGCATGTTGTGGCTGATCAGGATCAGCGGCTCGCCATTGTCCTTCAGCGTGCGGATGATGTTCTCGACCTGCGCCGTCTCCTGCACGCCAAGGGCTGCCGTCGGCTCGTCCATGATGATCAGCTTGGAGGCGAAGGTCGCGGTCCGGGCGATGGCAACGCACTGGCGCTGGCCGCCCGACATGTGACGGATGGTGTTGGACAGATTGGGGATTTTCACGGCCGTGCGGATCAGCGCCGCCTCGGTCGCCTTGCGCATATATTTGCGGTCGAGGATAGAGAACGGGCCGAGATTGAAAAGCACCTTTTCGCGGCCGAGGAACAGGTTCGACGGCACGTCGAGATCGTCGGCCAGCGCCAGATTCTGGAACACGGTCTCGATGCCCGCCGTGCGCGCTTCGATCGGCCCGGCAAAATTCACTTCCCTGCCGTCGAACCAGATCTGGCCGCTGGTGCGCTGCTCGACGGCGGTGATCTGGCGCACGAAGGTGGATTTGCCGGCGCCATTGTCGCCCATGATGGCGACATGCTCGCCCTTGCGCAGCTCGAAATTCGCGCCTTCCAGCGCATGGACGCCGCCATAGCGTTTGGTCAGGTTTTCGGTCTTCAGGACGATGTCTGTCGTGGAGATATCTGGCATGGTCAAGCCCTCAATGCCCGCATGCGCTGGCGCCATTGGTCGAGAACGACCGCGCCGACGATGATCACGCCCTTGACCATCTCCTGATAGTAGGCGTCGAGGCGCAGGAAGGTGAAGCCGGAAATGATGACGCCGAAGATCAGCGAGCCGATAACGGTGCCGACGATCGAACCGCGGCCGCCCGACAAAGAGACGCCGCCGATGACCGCCATGGCGATGGCGTCGAGTTCGTACATGACGCCCATGCCGGACTGTGCCGTCAGGTTCTTGGAGGAGAGCACGACGGCGGCCAGCGCGGCGAGGATGCCGGCAATGACATAGACGAGGATCTTGTGGTTGGCGATCTTGATGCCGGACATGCGCGCGGCATCCTCGTTGGAGCCGATGGCGTAGCAGTGCTTGCCGTAGCGTGTGTAGGTCATGATCAGCTGGAACAGCACCGCCAGCGACAGGAAGATGATGACCGGCATCAGCCCCTTGCCGATACCAGCGAAACTTTCGGTCGGAAACGAGATCGGCTGACCCTTGGACCACCATTTGGCAATGCCGCGCGCGGTCACCATCATGCCGAGTGTGGCAATGAACGGCGGAATGCGCGTGTATGCAATCAAGGAGCCGTTGACGAGGCCGGCGAACAGACCGCAGGCGATGGCGACCAGCACCGGCACGATGACCGGCAGGTCGGTCCAGCCCTGCGCCAGGAACATCGCCTTGGGGTTGGGATTGCCGTTGACCGTCGCCACCTGGGCAAAACTCATGGCGATCATGGCGGTGGCGCCGACGATCGAGCCCGAGGACAAGTCGATGCCGCCGCAAATGATCACCTGCGTGACGCCGATGGCGATGATGCCGACGATCGACACCTGCAGGATGATGATCTGCAGGCGGGCCTCATTGAAGATCCCGGCGACGTTGTAGCGCGTGTTGAACAGGAAGCTGTCGCCAAGAAAGATGCGGCCGATCATTTCGAAGATGACGACCAGAATGACCAGCGCCAGGAAGACGTTGAATTCGGCCGGCCATGTCCGCCTCTTCGCGTCATAGCTGACCCCGCCGACGCCATGAGATGTCTGTGACATGTCTGTCCTCCGTGAGGCGGCATTTGCCCTCCCGCACGTAAGGGCGGTGAGGGAAACGGGAGCGGCGCGATTGATGCGCCGCTCCGTTAGTCGAACGAGTCGCCGGCTCAGTTCTTCTTCAGGAACTTGTCGATGTTGGCTGGCGTCACGAGTTGGAAGGGCACGTAGACCTTGTGCTCGACCTTCTCGCCCTTGGCGAGCTTCAGCGCTGCGTCCAGAGCGCCGGCGCCCTGGCCGGCCGCATCCTGGAACACGGTGGCATCGAGGTCGCCGGCCTGCATGGCGGCAAGCGCGTCCTGCGTGGCGTCGACACCGCCGACGACGACCGTCTTCATGTCGATGTTGGCGGCCTTCATCGCCTGGATGGCGCCGATGGCGCTTTCGTCATTGTTGGCGATGACGCCGTCGAACGGCTTGCCGGTTGACAGCCAGTTGGTCATCAGGTTCTGCGCTTCGTCGCGGTTCCAGTTCGAAGTCTGCTTGTCGATGATCTTGATGAAGCTGCACTCCGGCGTGGCGATCACCTCTTCGATGTCCTTGGTGCGCTGCACGGCGGCCTGGTTGGAAAGCTCGCCCATGATGACATAGACATTGGCTTCCTTCTTGCCGGCCTCGGTGAACAGGCGGCAGACTTCCTTGGTCTCGAGCGTGCCGGAATCGGCCTCGTTCGACGCGACGAAGGCCTGGTTGTCCGGCAGCGTGTCGACATTGACCGGCTGGCGGTTGACATAGACCAACGGGATCTTGGCGGCTGCGGCGGCGTCCGACATCGCCTGCGTGGCCGAGGTATCGACCGGGTTGACGATGATGGCGTCGACGCCCGAGGCGGCGAAGTTCTTGATCTGGTCGAGCTGCTTGGCGACGTCGTTCTGCGCGTCCTCGACCTGCAGTTCCACGCCGCTCATGCCCTTGGCCTGCTCGATCATGCCGTTGCGCAGCACGGTGAGGAAGTTGTCGTCGAACTTGGCCATCGACACGCCGACCTTGGCGGCAAAAGCGGACGAACTCATCAGCGCCGCAAAGGCGACGCCCAAAATCAGTTTCTTCATTGTGTTTCTCCTCCACATTGGTGTCCGGCTGCACCGATCTACCCGGAATCCCCGATAGCCCGAGGAATCGCTCCCTGATGCCTTCCTGTTCCGTATGGCGTTTTGTCCAAGGGATGGAACGCCAGGCTCCCAGTTTGAAACAGATGTTCCGGAACGAAAGAACCAAAATACCAATCTGATGAAATATTTATTCCATTTTTTCGCGAGACGTCAAGAGCGATTCCTAAGTCGGAAAGCGGATTTTCGGTCGCCGCGCCGCAATTTCACGCCGAATCAAGGCCGACAGCGGCCCAGGCCGAGTCTGAAGGCGGAATCTGATAGATTCTATCATCGCCGGAGAGCCCACGCCGAACGGGTCGGCGCGGCAACGCGTTAGATATTTTCCGGCAGATAGATGTCGAAGGGCAGAAAGGTCTGGCCCGGCGCGTTGGCGGCGCCGGCCTCGATGGAATGCGCCATCAGGTCGACAAGCTCGCGGCACAAGGCGGCGAGCGGCGTCGAGATCACCATTGTCAGGATGTTGTCGGCGAGTGCCGCGCGCGATTCGGCGTTGATCTCGTTGCAGACGACCACCGGCATGTTTGCGGGCTTCGCTGCGCGCAGCGCCGAGACCGCGCCTTCCATGCCGCCGCCGGCGACATAGCAGCCGGCAAGATCCGGATACCGCACCAGGAGATCGATCATCGCATCGTGGGTGACCTGGTTGGCTTCCAGATTGACCAGCGTTTCCATCACCGTGAAGTCCGGCGCATGTTCGCGGAAGAAGGAGCGAAATCCGATCTCGCGCAGTTCATGGCCGTGGAAGCGATGACTGCCGACGAAAAGGGCGACCTTGCCGGGGTTCTTTGCCGCCCTGGCGATCATCCAGGCCGCGGTGCGACCGACCTTGCGATTGTCGAGGCCGACATATCCCTCACGGATGCCAGCGGCAAAGTCGGACAGCAGCGAGAAGACAGGTTGCCCCCTCGCTTTCAGCGACTCCACGACCGCCGTCAGCGTCGGATGGTCCGGACCGACAACGGCGATTGCTCTGGATTTCGCTGCCAGCTTGCGCATCTGGGCGGCGATCTCGTCGGCGGCTAGCGAGCTGGCGAAATCGATGGTGGCGACGCCGCGGAAGCGCTGCGATTGCGAGACCGCCATTTCTAGCTCCCTCGCGAAATCGCCGTAAAAAACATCATTGCCCCGCAGCAGCAGAAAGCCGAGGCGGTATTCCGGCAATTCCTGGCGCATGCGCCGCTTGATCAGCCCGGCGGCGTGGTAGCCGATGCCGGTCGCCGCCTCATAGACGCGGCGCGCGGTTTCCTCGCGCACCGGCAGCCGGTTGTTCAGCACCCTGTCGACAGTGGCGACGCTAACGCCGGAGATGCGCGCCAGATCGGTGATGGTTGGCCGTTTTGCCATGACTGTCCCGCATGAGTGCCTGCAACTGCTTACATCGTTCTGATGGAAAATGATAGAAACTATCTTTGTGATATTGAGACTATCACCGCATGGCGCTATTTTGCGCTCGGACACAAGCGCCTGTAATGGACATATCCGTCCTGACGGATGCTGTGGCCGACGGAGGCAGCCCTATGGAAGCGACATTATCCACACCACCGTTTCGGCGCGACTACAGCCTGATCGGCCGCGATTCCAAGCTCGCCGTCGAGACCGGGCTGGCGGCGGCCGAGTGGTATCATACCGATATTCCGCGCAAGCAGATGAAGGAGCTGATGCAGCGCTCCGACGGTCCGGCGATCCGCGACACCGCGATCTGGCTGGCCGCGCTGATCCTGAGTGCCGCCGGCGGCGCCTGGTTCTGGGGCAGCTGGTGGTGCGTGCCGTTCTTCTTCGTCTATGGCGTGCTCTACGGCTCGTCGACCGATTCGCGCTGGCACGAATGCGGCCATGGCACCGCCTTCCGCACCCAATGGATGAACGACGCCGTCTACCAGATCGCCTGCTTCATGATCATGCGCAATCCGGTGACCTGGCGCTGGAGCCACACCCGCCACCACACCGACACCATCATCGTCGGCCGCGACCCGGAAATCTCCGTCATGCGGCCGCCGGATCTGTTCCGCGTTGCGCTTGGCTTTATCGGCGTGCTGGATGCCTGGCATGCGATGTCGGACATGCTGCGCAACGCCGCCGGCAATATCAGCGCGGCGGAAAAGACTTTTATCCCCGAACAGGAGCAGCCTAAAGCCATTCGCATCGCCCGAATCTGGACGGCGATCTATGCCGTCACCATCGCGATCGCACTGTATTTCGGTTCATGGCTGCTGCTGATGCTGGTCGGGCTGCCCCGGCTCTACGGCGCCTGGCACCATGTCATGGTCGGCCTGCTGCAGCATGGCGGGCTGGCGGAAAATGTCGTCGACCATCGGCTGAACAGCCGCACCGTCTACATGAACCCGGTCAGCCGCTTCATCTATTGGAACATGAACTATCACGTCGAACACCACATGTTCCCGATGGTGCCCTATCATGCACTGCCTAAACTGCATGCGCTGATCAAGCACGATCTGCCGGCGCCGACGCCGTCGATCCTGGCGGGCTATCGTGAGATGATCCCGGCCTTTTTGCGCCAGCTGCGCAACGAGGACTATTTCCTCAAGCGCGAACTGCCGCCGACGGCGCGGCCCTATCGCGAGGAACTCCAAAACGACGCCGTCGCCGCCGCGGCGGAATGATCGCGCGATTAAGCTTTTGTTTTGACGCAACTCCGAACGGAAAACCGCAACGCACTTTTCCTGGAATTGCTTTTGGGAGGAACACATGAGCGACTGGATCGAAGCCTGTGCTGCCGGCGACATCGACGAAGAAGATGTGATGCGCTTCGACCATGGCGGCCGCACCTTCGCCATCTACCGCAGCCCCGATGACGACTACTTCGCCACCGATGGCCTGTGCACGCACGAAAAGGTGCATCTGGCCGACGGGCTGGTGATGGACGACATCATCGAGTGCCCCAAGCACAATGGCCGCTTCAATTACAAGACGGGGGCGGCACGCGGCGCGCCGGTCTGCGTCAATCTCGCCACCTATCCGGTAAAGGTCGAGGCCGGCAAAGTGCTGATCCAGATCGGGTAGGACCATGCAGGCGGGAATGGTCATCATTGGCGCCGGCGAGTGCGGCGGGCGGGCAGCCCTTGCTCTGCGCGAACTGGGCTATGACGGGCCGGTGACGCTGGTGGGTGACGAACCCCATCTGCCCTATGAGCGGCCGCCCCTGTCCAAGGACGCAATGACGAGCGACGCGGCCGAGATCAAGACGATCGCCAGCGACGAAATTCTGGCCGAGAAATCGATCCGGCATATCCATTCCGTTCAAGCGGTGGCGATCGACCGCCCGGCGCATATGGTGCGGCTGTCGGACGGTTCGGCCCTGCCCTACGACAAGCTGCTGCTGGCGACCGGCTCGACGCCGCGCAAGCTGCCGATGCCGGGATTGGGGCCGCGCTGCGTCTACCTCCGCACCTTTGCCGACGCGCTGGCCATTCGCGCCCACCTCAGCCCGGCAAACCGCATCGCCATCATTGGTGGTGGCTTTATCGGCCTGGAGCTCGCCGCTTCGGCGCGCAAGCTCGGGGCCAGCGTCACGGTCATTGAGGCGCAGCCGCGCATCCTCATGCGTGGCGTGCCGGCGGAGATCGCTGAAATCATCCATCAGGCGCATGAGGCCGAAGGCGTCACCGTGCTCACCGGTCAGGGCATCGCTGATATCGCCGACGACGGCGCTGAGGTGCACATCATGCTCGCCGATGGGCAGGACATCGTCGCCGATCTCACCGTCATCGGCATCGGCGCCGTGCCGGTGACCGGGCTTGCCGCGGAAGCGGGCCTGACCGTCGATAACGGCATCGCCGTCAATGGCGAACTCCAAACAATCGATCCCGACATCTTCGCCGCCGGCGATTGCTGCTCGTTTCCGCTCGCTGTCTATGCTGGCCGGCGGGTGCGGCTGGAAGCCTGGCGCAATGCGCAGGAACAGGGTGCGCTGGCCGCGAAGAACATGTTGGGCGCCCGCGAAGCGCATGCCGCGGTGCCATGGTTCTGGTCGGATCAGTATGGTTTGTCGCTGCAGATCGCCGGCCTTTCGGACGAGGGCAAAAGCACGGTCCGCCGCGATCTCGGCGACGGTGCTTTTATTCTGTTTCATCTGGCCGAGGATGGCAGGCTGGTGGCGGCGAGCGGCCTCGGTACGGGCAATGCCGTGGCGCGCGACATCAGGCTGGCCGAGATGCTGATCGCGAAACGGGCACAGCCCGCGCCGGAGGCGTTGGGGTCGCCGGATGTGAAGCTGAAGTCGTTGCTGGCAGCGTAAGTTTTACCCTTCCCCTTGTGGGGAGGGTCGCTGCGAAGCAGCGGGGCGGGGGTGCGGCACCGACCCCCACCCGGACCTTTGGTCCGACCTCCCCACAAGGGGGAGGTAAAGGGCCCCAGCCCTAAAACAGCGCCTTCAGCTCGTCCAGCTTGTCGTTGACCAGCCAGCCGTAATAATTCTCCTCGGGCAGTTTGACCGTCTCACCCGCGGCGCGGCGCTTGTCGTTCTCTGCTTTCAGCGCATAGGCGCGCTGCTCGGGATTGCCGACATTGTAGAGCGTGGCGGTCAGCCCCGGATTGCCTGAGATGTCGAAGCCGGCAATGTTTTTGTAGGCGTCGATCGACTTCCTGATCGTCGCTGCGACGTAGGGCAATGTCAGGTCTGGATCCATGATGGTCTTGTAGACCCCATTGGGATCGCCGACATCGAGCTCGGGCAGCCCCGACACCTTGTGCACGAGATCGCTCATCTGCAGCGCGGTCAGCGGGTTGAGCTGGCCGAGGCCAAAGGTCTGGCCGGCATAGTAGGGCTGGAAGAAGGTTGCGCCGAAGCGGTCGTTGGGAAAGCTTGTGCCGCCGACGGTCTTGCCGCGGAAGGAGCGGTTCCACACCTGCTCGCGGCATTCCCACAGGTCGTAGCTGTCCGACATCGTGCACTTCTTGAATTCCGGCCGCTGCACGAAATCGGTGATGTCCTCTCCGTCATAGGCAAAGGACAGCTTGCTGGAGAGGTAGGAAATCGCCTTGACGTAGTAGGTCTGCAGCCGGTCGTAGGCGTCGACATTGTAGGTGTGCTCGCCGACGATGGCGCCGACGATGTGCAAAGGATTGATGCCGTAGGCAGCGGCGGCCTTCCTGATCTTGGCGCGCAGTTCGGCGTCGTTCTGAAGCAAGGCGTAGACCTTGCGGTATTTGGCCTGGAAGGTGGTGTTGGTGGCCTGGGTGCGGCGGCTGGAGGCGCCCGGTATGTCAGGCTGCACGACATTGCGGTTGCCCGCCGGCACCAATGTCGCCGCGTCAGCCGAGAACAGCGTCGCCGCCAGCGTCAAGCCGAGAATGACAAGGATCAGTTTTTTCATGCGCCGCCGCCCAAGCAATTCCAGGAAAAGTGTGAAACGGTTTTCCGTCCGGAATTGCGTCTAGAGAATTGCCGCGCAAATTAGGGAGTGCTCCGGGTTGAGTCGAGAGCGCCCTTGCAGCCGGCAAGACGAAAGGTGGCCCGATGATACCATCCGGCCACACATCAACCTGTTAGCCGGATTGTTGCCTAAGCATCGGCCCAAAGATCCAAACCGATTTTTGGGCCGATGCGTCGATTCAATACTGCTAGAGCGACCTTTGCGTGTCCAAAGGACGCGCGGCGCTCTAATACCGGCGCCGGATGAACCGGCGCCCTCGTTTAAAGGATGAATCGCGACAAATCTGTGTTTCGCGAGAGGTCGCCGACATGCTTTTCCACATAGGCGGCATCGATGGCGACGCTGGTGCCGTTGCGGTCGGGCGCGTCGTAGGAGATCTCGTCCAGCACGCGCTCCATCACCGTCTGCAGGCGTCTCGCTCCGATGTTTTCGACGCTAGCGTTGAGGTCGACAGCGATGCCGGCCAGCGAATCGATGGCATCGTCGGTGAAGGTGAGGTCGACGCCTTCGGTCTTCATCAGCGCGATATACTGCTTGATGAGGCTGGCCTCGGTCTCGGTGAGGATGCGAATGAAATCGTCCTTCTCCAGCGCCCGCAACTCGACACGGATCGGCAGGCGGCCCTGCAATTCCGGCAACAGGTCGGACGGCTTGGAGACATGGAAGGCGCCCGAGGCGATGAACAGTATGTGGTCGGTCTTCAACGGTCCGTATTTGGTCGCCACCGTCGTGCCTTCGATCAGCGGCAGCAGGTCGCGCTGCACGCCTTCGCGCGAGACGCCGGCGCCCATGCCGCCTTCGCGCGAGGCGATCTTGTCGATCTCGTCGAGGAAGACGATGCCGTCATTTTCGGTCGCGTCGAGCGCCCGGCGCACCACCTCGTCCTGGTCGAGCAGCTTGTCGGACTCGTCGTTGACCAACAGCGCGTAGGACTCCTTGACCGTCGTCTTGCGCGCCTTGGTCTTCTTGCCACCCATCGCCTTCGACAGCATGTCGTTGATGTTGAGCACGCCGATATTAGCGCCCGGCATGCCGGGGATCTCGAAGCCGGGCATGCCGCCGGTGCCGGTGTCGGCAACCTCGATCTCGATCTCCTTGTCATCGAGCTCGCCGTCGCGCAGCTTCTTGCGGAAGGAATCGCGGGTCGCCGGGCTCGCCGTCTTGCCGACCAGGGCTTCCAGCACGCGCTCCTCGGCATTGAGGTGCGCGCGCGCCTTCACGTCCTCGCGCATCTTCTCGCGCACCAGGCCGATGGCGATCTCGACCAGGTCGCGGATGATCTGCTCAACATCGCGGCCGACATAGCCGACTTCGGTGAACTTGGTGGCCTCGACCTTGACGAAGGGCGCACCGGCGAGTCGCGCCAGGCGGCGCGAGATCTCGGTCTTGCCGACGCCGGTCGGGCCGATCATCAGGATGTTCTTCGGCATCACCTCTTCGCGCATCTGGCCTTCCAGCTGCTGGCGGCGCCAGCGGTTGCGCAAGGCAATGGCCACGGCGCGCTTGGCGTCCTTCTGGCCGATGATGAAGCGGTCGAGTTCCGAAACGATTTCACGGGGAGAGAAGGTGGTCATATCACTGAATTCCACTTTGCCACTGCTTGATGGACTCGAACGGATGCAGCAGCATGATCACGTTGAGCGTCAGATTGTCCCGGATGAGGTAGCCGACACCCAGTTCGAAGATGAGGGCGAGGCCGACGATGCTCCATATAGGTAGCTTTCTGGCCATCACAAACCCCAGCACCATGGCCAGCGTGTCGGACACCGAATTGATGATGCTATCGCCATAGTAATCCAGCGAAATGGTGCCGGCGCGGTAGCGCTCGATGATGAACGGGCTGTTTTCCAGGAGTTCCCAGCCTCCCTCGATGACGACGGCGAAAGCCAGGCGCAGACCGATTGGCGAGCGCGGGAACAGGAACCAGGCCAAGGCGTAGAACAGGAAGCCGTGGATGATGTGCGAGAAGGTGTACCAGTCGGAAATATGCTGGGAATTCTCCGAACTGTTCACCACACCGTGCCAGAGTTTGACGTAACCGCAGGTGCAGATCGGCGTGCGGCCCATGCCGTAAAGCGCACCGGCCTGGAAGATGAGCAGAGCGAGCACGAGCAGAAGCCCCATCCGCCAGCTGTCTTCGTAGGCCGAGTAATTTTTGGCAGTGCCCGGTGTCGCCATCAACTCATTCCCCTTCTTCCACGTCGCTCTCTTTGCCATCGACAGCATCAGCACGGCGTCGCCATATCTAGAGTGCCTGCGATCAATGACGCGGAATCCGGCCTTTTCATAAGCGCGGATGGCACGGCCATTGCCGGGATGCGGATCGATTATGACGCGCGGCGCGCCTTCCTCGAACAGTTGCTCGACGAATTGCCTGACGATCGCCGAGCCATGACCTTTGCCAACCAGGTCAGGCACGCCGATCGACAGGTCGATGCCGAGCGTGCCGAACGGCTGGTCGGCATAGGGATGGTCCTCTTCCAGATGCGGATCGTAGCTCTGCAGATAGGCGATCGGCCTGCCCTCGAGCTCGACGATCAGCGGCTCTACAGAAATAGAGTCAATGTGCTCCCGGATTTCGGCGATTTCCGTCTCCGGATCGTCCCACCATTCGGCGACATGCGGCTCGGCCAGCCAGCCGGCGATCATCGGCAGGTCTTTTTCGGTAACCGGTCGAAAATCATAGAGCACCAGCGGGTTAGCCGGCATCGAGCGTTTCGACAACAAAGTTGTTGTTGGTGTAGACGCAAATGTCGGAGGCGATCTGCATCGCCTTGCGGGCGATCTCCTCGGCATCCTTGTCGCTGTCCATCAGCGCGCGGGCAGCGGCCAGCGCATAGTTGCCGCCGGAACCGATGGCCATGACGCCGAATTCGGGCTCCAGCACGTCGCCGGTGCCGGTGAGCGCCAGCGAAACCGACTTGTCGGCCACCAGCATCATCGCTTCCAGCCGGCGCAGATAACGGTCGGTGCGCCAGTCCTTGGCGAGCTCGACGCAGGCGCGCGTCAACTGGTCGGGATATTGTTCGAGCTTGGCTTCCAGCCGCTCCAGAAGGGTGAAAGCATCCGCCGTGGCGCCGGCGAAACCCGCAATGACATTGCCGCCTTTGCCGATGCGGCGCACCTTTTTGGCGTTGCCTTTCATGATGGTCTGGCCAAGGCTGACCTGGCCGTCGCCGGCGATCACCACCTTGTTGCCCTTGCGCACCGTCACGATGGTCGTGGCGTGCATGCTCAGTTCATTCGACATTTTTAGCTCCGATTCGCGCGATCCCGATAAGGCGATTGGCGCGCGGTACGAGTGATTTCGATCGGCCATATGTATGCATGGGGCGGGTGATTGCAAACGGCGTCCGCCATGGCCGGTGGCTGTCCGCATCGCAACTGGCAATCGCCGGATCATGCTGCTAGAAGGCTTTCGTTTTCAAGCAAATGACAGCTTGGAACCCCGTCTTGAGTTTCGAACCCCTCAGCCAAGGACAAGGTCATGGCGTCCCGTTCCGCCGAAGTCAGCCGCAAGACCAAGGAAACCGAGATCAGCGTCTCGGTCCATGTCGACGGCACCGGAAAATCCGACATGTCGAGCGGCGTCGGCTTCTTCGACCACATGCTGGACCAGCTGTCGCGCCACTCGCTGATCGACATCACGGTGAAGGCCAAGGGCGACCTGCACATTGACGACCACCACACGGTCGAGGACACCGGCATTGCGATCGGCCAGGCGCTGGCCAAGGCGCTGGGCGAGCGGCGCGGCATCATGCGCTACGCCTCTGTCGACCTTGCCATGGACGAGACGCTGACGCGGGCCGCGATCGACGTGTCGGGCCGTCCGTTCCTGGTCTGGAATGTCGCCTTCTCGTCGCCCAAGATCGGCACGTTCGACACCGAACTGGTGCGTGAATTCTTCCAGGCGCTGGCGCAGAATGCCGGTATCACGCTGCATGTCACCAATCATTATGGCGCCAACAATCACCATATTGCCGAGACCTGCTTCAAGGCGGTGGCGCGCGCGCTGCGTTTCGCACTGGAGCGCGACCCGCGCCAGCCGGAAGCGGTTCCCTCCACCAAGGGATCTCTGAAAGGGTAGGCTGATGGCCATCTATGTCGTGATGGAACCGCCAGGCCGCACCGAGGCGGCCGACGCAACCGTTTTGGTCCGCGACGGTTTTTCCTGGCTGGCTTTCCTGGTGGCGCCGCTGTGGCTCGCCTGGCACAGGCTGTGGATCGAGGCGGCGCTCGCCTTCGTCGCCATGGGGCTCATCTCGGTGCTCGGCCAATGGCTGGGACTGGACTGGGCCGGCTCCGCACTGTCTTTACTGGTCTCGCTCTATATCGGGCTGGAAGGCCAAGGGCTGCGGATCGCAGCGCTGCGCCGCCGCGGCTGGCATGAATGGGGCGTCGTCGAAGCCGACAATCCTGACGATGCCGACATCCGCCAGACACTGGACGCCCAGGCGCTTGCCGACGAGCCGGCGCCGCTGCCGCGCATCGTGCCGGACGCCAGCCTGGCCCGGCCGACGCAGACCGGGCTGACGCTGGGCCTGAGCCATACGCCGGGAAAAGCCTGAGATGCGGGTTGCCATCATCGATTACGGGTCGGGCAATCTGCGCTCGGCCACCAAGGCCTTCGAGCGCGCCGCGCATGAAGCCGGCATTGCCGCTGCCATTGAGCTAACCGCCGACGCCGAGCGGGTGCGCAGCGCCGACCGAATCGTTTTGCCCGGCGTCGGCGCCTATGCCGATTGCGCGGCGGGCCTGCGCGGCGTCGCCGGCATGTGGGAAGCGGTGGAAGAGGTAGCGATCGCCAAGGCGCGGCCGTTCCTCGGCATCTGCGTCGGCATGCAGCTGATGTCGCAGCGCGGCCTGGAAAAGACCGTGACCAAGGGCTTCGGCTGGATTGCCGGCGACGTCAAGGAGATCACGCCCGCCGATCCGGCACTGAAGATCCCGCAAATCGGCTGGAACACCATCGATCTGGAGCGCAAGCACCCGCTGTTTTCGGGTATTGCGACCGGGCCTAAGGGTCTGCACGCCTATTTCGTTCATTCCTACCATCTCGACGCGACAAGGCCGGACGAAGTGCTGGCCGTCGCCGATTATGGCGGCCCGGTAACGGCGGCGGTCGCGCGCGGTAACCTTGCCGGCACGCAATTCCATCCGGAAAAGAGCCAGGCGCTCGGCCTGGCACTGATCACCAACTTCCTGCGCTGGAGGCCTTGAGATGAGCAAGAAGGGCTACTGGATGGCGATGGTCGATGTGACCGATCCGGAAAACTATCCGAAATACATCGCCGCCAACAAAGCGGCGTTCGACAAATACGGCGCGAAATTCCTGACGCGAGGCGGTCAGTCGTCAAGCCCGGAAGGGCCATCCGGCAATCGCCATGTGATCGTCGAGTTCGAAAGCTACGAGGTCGCGCTGGCTTGCTTCCATTCTCCCGAATACCAGGCAGCGCTGAAATTCCGGCGCGCTTATTCGACCTCGCATTTCGCCATTGTGGAAGGGGTCTGAACGGTGATCCTGTTTCCGGCCATCGACCTCAAGGACGGCAAGTGCGTGCGGCTGAAGCACGGCGATATGGCGACCGCGACCATCTACAATGACGACCCTGCGGCCCAGGCCAAGGCCTTCGAAGAGCAAGGGTTTGAATGGCTGCATGTCGTCGACCTCAACGGCGCCTTCAAGGGCCAGAGCGTCAACAGCGCGGCGGTCGGCGCCATCCTCAAGGCGACGAAAAACCCGGTGCAGCTCGGCGGCGGCATCCGCACGCTGGCGCAGATCGAGGACTGGCTCGACCGCGGGCTGGCCCGCGTCATCCTCGGCACGGTGGCGGTGCGCGATCCCGACCTGGTCCGGGAAGCCTGCAAGGAATTTCCTGGAAAGATCGCCGTGGGCATCGACGCCAAGGGCGGCAAGGTGGCGGTCGAAGGCTGGGCCGAGGCTTCCAGCCTCGGCGTCATCGAACTGGCGCAGAAATTCGAAGGCGCCGGCGTTGCCGCCATCATCTACACCGACATCGACCGAGACGGCGTTCTGACCGGCATCAACTGGGATGCCACGATCGATCTCGCCGACGCGGTCTCGATCCCGGTCATCGCCTCGGGCGGGCTGGCTTCGATCGCCGACATCGTGCGCATGACCATGCCCGACGCGAAGAAACTGGAAGGCGCCATCTCCGGCCGCGCGCTCTATGACGGGCGTATCGACCCGGCCGAGGCGCTTGCGGTGCTGCAGGGCAAGGCGATGGAGACCCGGCCGTGAAAATCTCCATCATCCTGGCATCCTATGACAGTGGCCACTATCACGGCGGCATGGGCCGAGGCCCGGATGCACTTATCGCCGGCGGGCTTGTCGACGCGCTGACGCTCTCCGGGCATGACGTCGTCGTCACCGATATCGGCAGGGTTGGCGACGAACAGCAGCGCGAGATCGCCACCGGCTTTGCCGTGTGCGGTGCCCTCTCCGGCGAGGTCCGCATCGCCATAGACCGCGGCCGGTTTCCCATCGTGCTGGCCGGCAATTGCCTGACATCGGCCGGTGCGGTTGCCGGCGAGGATGCCGATGCGATCATCTGGGCCGACCAGCATGGCGATCTCAACACCCCGGAGACGTCCATCTTCGGCTTTCTCGATGGCATGGCGCTGGCCACGGTTCTCGGCCTGTGCTGGAAGCCGATGGCCTCGGCCATCCCCGGCTTCAGGCCGATCGATCCGGCGCGCTGCGTGCTGGTCAACGCGCGCGATCTCGATCCGGCCGAAACGGAGCTGTTGAAGACGTTGCCGGTCATCCGCACCGAATGCCCGGACTGGGCCACGGCGTGCGGCAGGCTGAAGGCGCCGGATGCGAAGCGGGTGCACCTGCATCTCGATCTCGACGTGCACGACCCCGGGGCGCTGCAGGCCAACCGTTACACCACGCCCGGCGGCCCGGAGCCGAAACAGCTGCGCCAGGCTGTCTGCGGCATGGCCGGCCTGCTGCCGATTTCCGGCATCACCATTTCCGCCTACGATCCGGCGTTCGATGCGCAGGCCGAGGTTCCGCCGCTGGTCGGCGAACTGCTCAGCGAGTTGCTGGCGACGATGGAGAAGGGCTGATGCTGAAGGCCCGAGTCATCCCTTGCCTCGACGTCAAGAACGGCCGCGTCGTCAAGGGGGTCAATTTCGTCGACCTCATCGATGCCGGTGATCCGGTCGAGGCGGCCAAAGCCTATGACGCGGCCGGCGCAGACGAGCTTTGCTTTCTCGATATCACCGCGTCGTCCGACAACCGTGAAACCATCTTCGACGTCGTCGCCCGCACCGCCGAACAATGCTTCATGCCGCTGACCGTCGGCGGCGGCGTGCGCCAGGTCGCCGATATCCGCAAACTGTTGCTGGCCGGCGCCGACAAGGTGTCGATCAACACTGCGGCGGTGAAGAATCCCGATTTCGTCGCCGAAGCCGCCGACAAGTTCGGCAACCAGTGTATTGTCGTCGCCATCGACGCCAAGAGGGTGTCGGCGCCGAAAGAGCCCGGCCGCTGGGAGATCTTCACCCATGGCGGCCGCGAAAAGACCGGCATCGATGCGGTCGAGTTCGCGCGAAAAATGGTCGATCGCGGCGCTGGCGAGATTCTTTTGACCTCGATGGACCGCGACGGCACCAAGGCCGGTTACGACATTGCGCTGACCCGCGCGATAGCGGATGCGGTGCGCGCGCCGGTGATCGCGTCGGGCGGCGTCGGCACGCTCGATCATCTGGTCGAGGGCATTCGCGACGGCCATGCCGGCGCCGTGCTCGCCGCCTCGATCTTCCATTTCGGCACTTACACGATTGCCGAAGCCAAGGCGCATATGGCCGAGGCCGGGCTGCCGATGCGGCTGGACTATCCGGTTCAATCCACTCCACAAAGGCTGTAGGCTGCGCCATGGCTGAATTTTCGCTGTCCGATCTGGAAACGATCATTGGCGAACGCGCCCGTTCCGGCGACCCGGACTCGTGGACGGCAAAACTGTTCGCCAAAGGCATCGACAAGGCGGCGCAGAAGCTTGGTGAAGAGGCAGTCGAGACCGTCATTGCCGCCGTCAAGGGCGACGAGAAAGCCCTCGTTTCCGAAAGTGCCGATCTCATATATCATTGGCTCGTCGTGCTTGGCATGGCCGGCGTTTCGCTGGGCGAGGTGCTGAAGGAGCTTGAGGGCCGCACCGGCCGTTCGGGCGTCACTGAAAAGGCATCCCGGCCGAAAGGCTGACCGCTAGAGCCGGATGATTTCGGGCCGAGGCCTTAAATCTGAATCCGTCTCTAAATTGATAGAGGGAGCATGATGTCGCCCGAAAACCGCTTCACACTTTTCGGCATCATGCTCTAGAGGGCAGGAACTCGATGGACCAGCTCGCTCCGACCGAGAAATATTCCCCCTATCGTTTCTTCTCGGCCGAGCAATGGTCGAACTTCCGCGCCGACACGCCGATGACGCTGGGCGAAGACGAGATCAACCGTCTGCGCTCACTGAACGATCCGGTCGACCTGGAAGAAGTCAAGCGCATCTATCTGTCGCTCTCGCGGCTGCTTTCGGCGCATGTCGAGGCCAGCCAGTTGCTGTTTCGCCAGCGCCAGGCCTTCTTCAACGCGCTGGATGTGGTCAAGACACCGTTCATCATCGGCATTGCCGGTTCGGTTGCGGTCGGCAAATCGACCACGGCGCGCGTGCTGAAGGAGCTTCTGGCGCGCTGGCCGTCGAGCCCCAAGGTCGATCTCATCACTACCGACGGGTTCCTGCTGCCCAACAAGGTGTTGCGACGAGACAATCTGATGGAGCGCAAGGGCTTTCCCGACAGCTACGATGTCGGTGCGCTGCTGCGTTTCCTCTCGGGCATCAAGTCGGCGCAGCGCAATGTCCGCGCGCCCGTCTATTCGCATTTGACCTATGACGTCATTCCCGGCGAGTTCGTCACCATCGACCGGCCCGACATTCTGATCTTCGAAGGCATCAACGTTCTGCAGCCCGGCAAATTGCCGAAGGACGGCAAGATAGTGCCGTTCCTGTCGGATTTCTTCGATTTCGCCATTTATATCGACGCCGACGAAAAGCTGATCCACCAATGGTACATCGCCCGCTTCATGCGGCTGCGCGAGACGGCCTTCCGCAATCCGGACTCCTTCTTCCACCGCTATTCGCAGCTTTCGGAAGACGCCGCGCGCGCCATTGCGGAAGGCTTGTGGGCCAACATCAACCTGAAAAACCTGCGCGAGAACATCGTGCCGACACGGGCGCGCGCCGACCTCATCCTGCGCAAGGGCGCCAATCATCTGGTCGAGGAAGTGGCGCTCAGGAAACTGTGACGACTGGGTTAACGGCGCCTTAGGCAATCCCGGCTAGTTTTTGCTGCAATTCCAGCGGGTCGGGAGCAAGCGGTGATCAATTCGAGCGATGCCGGGGGCCGCCAAGCCCCGGTCTATTCTCTGGTCATTCCGATCTTTAACGAGGAAGCGGTGCTACCGCTGCTGGTGCGGCGGATCCGCATGCTGCTGGACGCGCTGGACGGCCGTGCCGAAGCGATTTTCATCGACGATGGCAGCCGCGACACCAGCCTCATCTTCCTGCGCGGCATGGTTGCCGAGGACGACCGCTTCCGGCTGATTGAGCTGTCGCGCAATTTCGGCCACCAGATCGCCATCACGGCCGGCATGGATGCTGCCGCCGGGGACGCCGTCATCGTCATGGATGCCGACCTGCAGGACCCGCCGGAGGTGGTGCTCGATCTCGTCGCCAAGTGGAAAGAAGGCTACGAGATCGTCTATGCGCGGCGCATCCGGCGCGAGGGCGAAACCTGGTTCAAGCGGGTCAGCGCCAATCTGTTCTATCGCGCGCTCGAGCAGATGACCTCCGTCAGCATTCCGCGCGATGTCGGCGATTTCCGCCTCGTCGGCCGCAAGGCGCTCGAGACTTTCAAACGCATGCCCGAGCGTGACCGCTTCGTGCGCGGCATGTTCGGCTGGATGGGTTTCAAGCAGACCGCCGTGCCGTTCGAGAGGCCGACGCGGGCAGCAGGCGAAACCAAATATCCGTTCTGGAAGATGGTGCGGCTGGCCGTGCACGGTATCATCAGCTTTTCCGACAAGCCGCTGCGGCTGGCGCTGTGGGCGGGTCTGGCCATTTCCGGTCTCGCCGCCCTGCTTGGGCTCTACGCGGTGTTTTCCTGGCTTTTTGTCAGCGGCGTCGTCCATGGCTGGACATCGACGGTGGTGATCATTTCCTTCCTGTCGGGCATCAATCTGCTGATGACCGGCGTCATCGGCCTTTATGTTGGCGGCATTCATGCCGAGGTGAAACGGCGGCCGCTTTACGTCGTCGACCGGCTGACCGGCTTCGAGGAAGCGATCGCCGCCATCAGCAATTCCCAGACGTCGAAAAAGACGCCGCCCGCGACGCACGAACGCCGGTTCGGTTGACTGTGCGCCAGGCGGTCAACGATCCTTTGCCCGGCTACCGGTTCTGGTCATGGGCCATGGGCCGTTCGGAGCCGGCGCGAATCCTGCGGTTTGCTGCAATCGGCGGCGTATCGACCCTGATCTACGCCGTGCTGACCTTGGCCCTTTCGGCTCTGCATGGCTTTGGCAGGCCTGCGACAATCGCCTCGGTCGCTGGCTATGGCGCCGGCGCGGTGTTCTCCTATTGCGGGCATCGCTTCGTGACGTTCATGTCGGACGGCTCGATTGGCTTCGAGATCGTCCGCTTCGCCTGCGCCACGGCGATCGGGTTTCTGCTCTCGGTCGGGCTGGCTATGATCCTTACCGACGTAGCTGGACTGCCGCCATTGGTGCCAGTGGCAATCGCTTCCATCCTGGTTCCGGTCCTGAACTTCATTATCCTGCGCAAATTCGTCTTCGTGGCGGCCCGATGAGTACGGAGATCCGCACTTCGCTCATCGAGAGATCCGCCCTGACTTCGGCCCAGGGCAGCTCGCGAACGCTGCCACCGACCAGGGTCATCTGCCTGCTCGTGCTGGTGGCGGCCGTGCCCTGGCAGATGCGCTGGGGCGTCATACCCGACACCAGTTGGGCAATCACCATGTCCGAGAAGGTGCTTGCCGGCTCACGGCTCTATGTGGATCTCTTCGAGGTCAATCCGCCGTTCACGCCGTGGATGTTCATGCCGGCCGTGGCCTTGGCGCACGCTCTCGGCATTTCGCCGGAAGTCGTCATTCATCTCTATGCCTATACGATCTGCCTGCTGGGTCTCGGCATTGCCGCGCGGATCGCTAGATTGGCCGGCTTTGCCGAGAACCATGTGCTGTTCTCGATGCTGCCGCTGTTTCTGGCACTGCTGATCATTCTTCCGGGCAACGCTTTCAGCGAGCGGGAACATCTGGGCATCGCCCTGTTTCTGCCGTTGCTGATGTTGATGGCTTGGCGCGCCGCGCCGACGCAAGGGCGCACGCCGAGCTTGTCGATAGCGGCATTGGCCGGCCTTTGTGGCAGCGTCCTGGTGCTGGTGAAACCCTATTATGCGCTGATGGTGCTGGTTCCGGCGCTGTACGTGGCCTTTCAGCGCCGGTCGATCTGGTCGCTCTTCCGCATCGAATACTGGGTAATCGGCTTGGTCTGCGTCGCCTATCTCGTCGCCGTGCTGTACTTTTATCCAGAGTTCCTCAACACCATCTATCCGGTGCTGACCGACACCTATATGCGGCTGCGGGTGGTGCAAGCGCTGTTGGTCAAGTATGCACCAGCCTATCTCGTCGCTCTCTACATGTTGCGCTCGCTTCGGCCGGGCCTCGCCCTGTCGCCGATGATCGTGGTGTTCGTCCTGGCGTCATTGGCCGCCACCGTGCCTCTCGTCTACCAGGCCAAGGGCTGGCCCTATCATGCATTCCCGGCGATCAGCCTGATAGCGGCGGCGTTGCTGCTCAGAGCCATCCAGATTGACCCGGCGAGGCAATCGCTATCGGGCATGGGGCTGGCGCGGATGCTTTTGCTTGCCGCCACCATTTTGGCCAATGCTGTCCCCTTCTGGCCCAGCCAGAAGCCCAGCGCCGATTTCGTCGCGACGATAAATGCCGCGGTAGACCATCCGAAGGTCGCGCTCATAGGTTCGGACATTGCGGCGGGCCATCCGCTGATGCGAATGGTCGGCGGGAGCTGGATCTCGACGTACTGCAGCGATTGGCTCGGGGGATTTGCTACCTATTTCGCGAAGGTCGAGGCGCAAAGCGGCAACGAGGCGGGGGCCGAACACTACAAGCGGATCACCGATCGCTACATCGATGACAAGCTTGCCCAACTCGAAACCAACCAGCCATCGCTGGTCATTGTGCAGAAGGAGGACATCTTGTGGCTGACCGAGCTTTCCGGCCGGCAGGATTTCGTCCGCTTCATGCAACACTATCGCCAGATCGCGGAGGACGATACGTTGAGGGTCCTTGTTCGCGACGACTTTAGCCGGGCTCCGTCACCCGCCGCAGCGTCAGATTGATCCGGCCGCCATTTTTCAGCAGCGCCGAGGTCGACGGATAGATGCGGTCGACGCCGTGGAAGCAGAGCCGGCCTTCGCCGCCGAGCACGACGACGTCGCCGCTTTTCAGGCGGAACGATTTGGTGCCGCCGTCGCGTGTGGCCCCCCTGCCCGTCACTTGGCCGACCCGGAACAGGCAATCGTCGCCAAGTGACACCGAGACCACTGGGGCCGAGAAATCGGCTTCGTCGCGATCCTGGTGCAGACCCATTTTGGCGTCCTGCGTATAGAAATTGACCAGGCAGGCCTCCGGCGGATTCGGATAGGCGGCGACCTCCTGCCACAATTGCATCAGCGCGTCTGGGATCGGCGGCCATGGCTCTCCGGTGAGTGGGTGCGTTGGCTGGTAGCGATAGCCCAGCTCCTTGTCGGTGACCCAGCCGAGCGTGCCGCAATTGGTCATGCGCACGCTCATCTCCTTGCCGGTCCGCGGCATCGCCGGCACGTACAGCGGCGCCCGCTGTACAATGGTCCTCACCTCTTCCACCAGCGCTTCCTGCGCCGCGCGGGACAGATAACCAGGCATGTGGCGGACGCCTTTGGGCAGAACGAGCATGACTTCGCCTCCGGTTGATACTGAAACCATGCCACCGCCAATCAGAAACAGCGACCCGAAAGCCACCGTTGTCGGCCTCCCTTTCTGTGGCAATGGTGAAACCTTGCGGCTGCGGCTCCGAAGGGGAAGCCGCTTTATGCACGCAGTCGGCGCGGTCCTTAGTCGTTCTCTACCCGGCCGCGCAGCTTTTTGATCGTGCCGCGCCCCGCCTTGCTTTGCAGCCGCCGCTCCACCGAGCCTTTCGACGGCCTGGTCTTCTTGCGCGGCGGCGGCGGCGGTTCCGCGGCCTTGGCGACCAGCGCCGTCAGCCTTGCCCGGGCATCGGCCCGGTTCTGCTCCTGGGTGCGGAAGCGGCCGGCCTCGATGACGATGACGCCGTCCTTGGTGGCGCGCTGGCCGGCGAGCTTGATCGTGCGCGCGCGCACGCGTTCGGACAGGCCAGCCGCATTGGCGGCGTCGAAGCGCAATTGGACGGCGGTCGCCACCTTGTTGACGTTCTGGCCGCCGGGACCCGACGAGCGGATGAAATCCTCGTGTAGGTCGCCCGGATGGATTACGGCTTCGTCTGATATGATGATGTCGTCGATCGGCATGCCGCAGTCATGGCGCGGCGGACCAAAAAAGAAAAGGCCCGATCGAGATCGCGCCTTTCAAGGATGCTTCGGTGAAGACGCCTCGACTATTCCGCAGCTTCCTGCAGGCGGGGTGCTGCGCCGAGCACGACGGCATCGACATGGCTCTCGAATTTCTCGAAGTTGACGGCGAACATGCCGACCAATCGCGCTGCCTGCCGGTCATAGGCTGCCTTGTCGGCCCAGGTCGAACGCGGGTCGAGAATGGC
Organism: Mesorhizobium sp. C089B; assembly: GCF_030323125.1. Taxonomy (NCBI): domain Bacteria; kingdom Pseudomonadati; phylum Pseudomonadota; class Alphaproteobacteria; order Hyphomicrobiales; family Phyllobacteriaceae; genus Mesorhizobium; species Mesorhizobium sp. C089B. Next base: position 4,770,221 of record NZ_CP100469.1, on the reverse strand, counting down.
GCTGTCGACGCCAGGCACAGCAACCGGCACCTCGAAGCCGAAATTGGCGTCGGTGCGGAAACCGGACGCCTTCAACGAACCGTCAAGCGCTGCGGCCAGCAAGGCGCGCGTCGCCTTGATCGGCATGCGCTTGCCGGTGCCGTAGGCGCCGCCGGTCCAGCCGGTGTTGACCAGCCAGCAATCGGCGCCGTGGCGGGCGATCAGCTCGCGCAGCAGATTGCCGTATTCCTTGGGGTGGCGCGGCATGAACGGGGCGCCGAAGCAGGTCGAGAAAGTCGCTTCCGGCTCGGTAACGCCCTTCTCGGTGCCGGCCACCTTGGCGGTGTAGCCGGAGAGGAAGTGGTACATCGCCTGCGCCGGGGTCAGCCGGGCGATCGGCGGCATGATGCCGAAGGCATCGGCGGTCAGCATGATGATGTTTTTCGGGTGGCTGGCCCGTCCGCTCTTCGAGGCATTGGGGATGAAATCCAGCGGATAGGCACAGCGCGTGTTTTCGGTGAGCCGGCCGTCGTTGAAGTCCGGCACGCGGTCGGCGTCGAGCACGACATTTTCCAGCACCGTGCCGAAACGCTGCGTGGTGGCGAAAATCTCCGGCTCGGCCTCGGCCGACAGCCGGATCGTCTTGGCGTAGCAGCCGCCTTCGAAGTTGAAGATGCCGTGCGGTCCCCAGCCGTGCTCGTCGTCGCCGATGAGCGTACGTGACGGATCGGCCGACAGCGTCGTCTTGCCCGTCCCGGAAAGCCCGAAGAAGATCGCTGCGTCGCCGCCCGGGCCCTCATTGGCCGAGCAGTGCATCGGCATGACGCCCTTTTCCGGCAGCAGATAGTTGAGCATGGTGAACACCGACTTCTTCATCTCGCCGGCATAGGAAGTGCCGCCGATGAGCACGATCTTGCGGGTGAGATCGACCGCAATCACCGTTTCGGTGCGGCTGCCGTGACGGGCCGGATCGGCGCGGAAGGACGGCAGGTCGATGATCGTCATCTCCGGCACGAAATCTTCGAGCTCGGCGGCCTGCGGGCGGATCAAAAGATTGCGGATGAACAGCGAGTGCCAGGCGAATTCGGTGATGACCCGCGTCGGCAGCTTCAGCTCGGCATCGGCGCCGCCGACGAGGTCCTGCACATAGAGATCCCTATTCGCGGCGTGGACAAGGAAATCGGCGAGCAGCATTTCGAACTGGCCCGCCGAAATCGCCTTGTTGTTGTCCCACCAGACATGGGGCTCGGTGGCGCCATCGCGGACGACAAACTTGTCCTTGGGCGAGCGGCCGGTGTGCTGGCCGGTCTCGGCAAGCAGCGCGCCGCCGGCGGTCAACCGGGCCTCGCCACGGCGGATCGCTGCCTCATAAAGGGCGGCCGCACCAAAATTATAATGCACCGTGCCGGTGGTTTTCAGGCCGATACGATCGATCGCGCAAGCAGAATTGCGTTTGCCGACTTCCGACATCAAGGGTCCCTTCTTCTGGAATCGCCGCACTTTGCCGTCGTATTTCCGGCAGGCCCGCGAAGTGGGCTAAGATGGTCAGAACCAGAAAACCCAAATGATATCAAATCATTAATCGATTTAAAAAAATTGAAAGTTGTTTAAATCGTTTATATATGCAAAAAATTACAGTGGTTACCCAAAGGATTGGCCAGGGTCAGGCGTCCAATCTGCATAGAGGTGCGGGATGGGTCACCGGCAACCCTTCCGTGACAGCGGACGGAGCCTGTGCCACATTTTGTACCTAATTTGTCCTGCAAAAGCCCCTTCTCTAAGACAGAAGGGACAGCTCATGAGGGAGCCGCTTGAAATGGCAACAATCGCGCTTGTCGATGACGACCGCAACATTCTGACATCGGTGTCGATCGCCCTCGAGTCCGAGGGGTATCGCGTCGAGACCTACACGGATGGTGCGTCGGCGCTGGAAGGCCTGGCGGCGCGGCCGCCGAATCTCGCCATCCTCGACATCAAGATGCCGCGCATGGACGGCATGGAGCTGTTGCGCCGGATGCGGCAGAAGTCCGACCTGCCGGTGATCTTCCTGACCTCGAAGGACGATGAGATAGATGAGCTTTTCGGCCTCAAGATGGGCGCCGACGATTTCATCCGCAAACCGTTCTCGCAGCGCCTGCTGGTCGAGCGGGTGCGCGCCGTGCTGCGCCGCGCCAGCGCCCGCGAAGCTGCGGCAAAGGCGCCCAGCCAGCAGGCCCGTTCGCTGGAACGCGGCCAGCTCGTCATGGACCAGGAACGCCATACCTGCACCTGGAAGGGCGAGCCGGTGACGCTGACGGTCACCGAATTTCTCATCCTGCACTCGTTGGCGCAGCGCCCAGGCGTGGTAAAAAGCCGTGATGCGCTGATGGATTCCGCCTATGATGAGCAGGTCTATGTCGACGACCGCACCATCGATAGCCACATCAAGCGGCTGCGCAAGAAGTTCAAGGCCGTCGATGACGACTTCGAAATGATCGAAACCCTTTACGGAGTCGGATACCGGTTCCGCGAAGCTTGAGTTGATGCATGTCGCCCAAAAGTGGTCGCGGTTTTTGGGACGACGACATGCATAAAACCAAAGACTAGGCGGGAGCTGCTATTCGATGGCAGTGGATGTACAGCGGAGCAGACGGACGAGCGCTGTCAGGCGGTCGCGGATTCTGCCCGCATTCCTGTCGAGGTTGACGGTGCCGATGCGCCGCTTCCTCGGCCACCACATCTTTTCCAGCCTGACCCGGCGCATCCTGTTCCTCAACCTGGCCGGCCTCGCCGTGCTGGTCACCGGCATCCTCTATCTCAACACCTTCCGCGACGGGCTGATCGACGCCCGCGTCGAAAGCCTGATGACGCAGGGCGAGATCATCGCCGGCGCCATTGCCGCGTCGGCGACGGTCGAGACCGATTCGATCAGCATCGATCCGGAAAAACTGCTCGAACTGCAGGCCGGTGAAAGCCTGGGGCCGGGCTCCGACCAGCTCGACAATCTGGATTTCCCGATCAATCCCGAGCGCGTCGCGCCGGTGCTGCGGCGGCTGATTTCGCCGACGCGCACCCGGGCCCGCATCTATGACCGCGACGCCAATCTGCTGCTCGATTCGCGCCATCTCTATTCGCGCGGCCAAATCCTGCGCTACGACCTGCCGCCGGTCGAGGACGAGCAGCCGGATATGCTGGAGCGCGTGCAGAAATTCGTCTTCGACTTCTTCCGCAACAAGGACCTGCCCGTCTACCATGAGCAGCCGGGCGGCAACGGTGCGGCCTTCCCGGAAGTGGTCAAGGCGCTGACCGGCAGTCCATCGACGATCGTGCGGGTGAGCGAACAGGGCGAGCAGATCGTTTCGGTGGCGGTGCCGATCCAGCGCTTCCGTGCCGTTCTCGGCGTGCTGATGCTGTCGACGGAAGGCGGCGACATCGACAAGATCGTCGCCGCCGAACGCAAGGCTATTTTGCGCGTGTTCGGCATCGCCGCCCTTGTCACCGCCATCCTGTCGATGCTGCTCGCATCCACCATCGCCAATCCGCTGCGCCGGCTATCGGCGGCGGCAGTGCGGGTGCGGCGCGGCGTCAAGAGCCGCGAGGAGATCCCCGACTTTTCCGACCGCCAGGACGAGATCGGCAATTTGTCGGTCGCGGTGCGCGATATGACCAATGCGCTCTATGCCCGCATCGAGGCGATCGAAAGCTTCGCCGCCGATGTCTCGCACGAGCTGAAGAACCCGCTGACGTCGCTGCGCAGCGCGGTGGAGACCTTGCCGCTGGCCAAGAACGACAATTCACGCGGCAGGCTGATGGAGATCATCCAGCACGATGTCCGGCGTCTCGACCGGCTGATCACCGACATTTCCGATGCCTCGCGCCTCGACGCCGAACTGGCGCGTGAGGATGCCGCGACGGTCGATTTGAAGAAATTCATCACCGATCTCGTCGCCGTGTCGCGCGAAGCGACGCGCAACAAAAAGGCTGTCGAGATCGAATTCAAGGCCGCCAAGCTGCCGCAAGGCGTCAAAGGCTATTTCGTCACCGGCCATGATCTCAGGATCGGCCAGGTCATCACCAATCTGATCGAGAATGCCCGCTCCTTCGTGCCGGAGGACCACGGCCATATCGCCATTTCCCTGGCACGCTCGGGCAAGGTCAACATCGTCACCGTCGACGACAACGGCCCCGGAATCCGCGCCGACGCCATCGACCGCATCTTCGAGCGCTTCTACACCGACCGCCCGGCGGGCGAGGCGTTCGGCCAGAATTCGGGGCTTGGCCTGTCGATATCCAGGCAGATCGTCGAAGCCCATGGCGGCACGCTGACCGCCGAGAACATCCCCGGCACCAAGCCCGGCGACATCAAGGGCGCGCGCTTCGTCGTTACGCTGCCGGCCGAAGGCTGATCGCGGCTGCGCATGCCCGATCCCACCGCGGAACCCGAGAACATCCATGCCACCGCAGTCCTGATTGGCGAGCGGGGCGTCCTGATCACCGGGCCGTCCGGCTCGGGCAAGACAACGCTGGCGCTGGCGCTCATCGACCATTTCAGCCGGCTCGGGCTGTTTGCGCGGCTGATCGGCGACGACCAGCTGTTTGTCGCGGCGCGTTTCGGGCGGCTGGTCTGCCATGCGCCCGCCAGCATTGCCGGCCTCGCAGAGGTGCCCGGACTTGGTCCGAAGCCGCTTTTGTTCCAACCTGTGGGGGTCATCGACCTTACGATCCAGCTGGTTGCCGCTAACGCTGTGGAGCGTTTCCAGGAAGAGTCGAGCGCGACCATTGCCGGCTGTGTGGTGCCGCGCATCGACCTCGTTCAGCGCAACGTCACTGCGGCTTTGCCGGCGGTAATGGCGCGGCTGGCGATTGCGCCTTTCGTATGATCCGCCGCCGGTTTTTTGCTGCAATGCGTCAAATTGGCCATGGCCGACGCAATTTTGGGCTTGTCAACGCGCCGCGCGTCGACAAGATAGCGCTCCCGCCGCCTGGGATGGCCGGCGAGCATAAAAAGCGCCTGTGAAGCGGCGATGACGGGAGCCACCATAGAATGATCGGACTCGTGCTTGTAACGCACGGTCAACTGGCCGCCGAGTTCCGCCATGCCGTGGAACATGTCGTGGGGCCACAAGACAATTTCGAAACCGTGGCAATCGGCGCCGATGACGATATGGAGCAGCGTAGGCGCGATATCGTCGACGCCGTCGGCCGCGTCGACACCGGGACCGGGGTCATCGTTCTGACCGATATGTTCGGCGGCACGCCTTCCAACCTCGCCATTTCGGTGATGGAATCCGGTCGCACCGAGGTCATCGCCGGCATGAACCTGCCGATGCTGATCAAGCTGTCGTCGATCCGCAAGGGCGACAACATGGCGACCGCGCTCGACGAGGCGCAGGCCGCGGGGCGCAAGTACATCAACGTCGCAAGTCAGCTGCTGAGCAGCAAATGAACGCGCTGTCGCCCGGTGAGATCGTGCGCGAGTTCCCGATCGTCAACCAGCGCGGCCTGCATGCGCGCGCCTCGGCGAAGTTCGTCCAGGTCGCCAGCGGCTTCGACGCCACCGTCCATGTTGAGAAGGATGGTCTCAAGGTCGGCGGCACTTCGATCATGGGGCTGATGATGCTGGCGGCGAGCCCCGGTTATTCGATCCGTGTCACCGCCAGCGGCGCTGAAGCCGCAGCGGCAATGGACGCGCTGGAGCAGCTGGTCGCCTCGCGCTTCGGCGAAGAGTGCTGAAGCTCTTTTTTGTTTGAGCATGATCTTGTCCGAAACCGGCTTCCACTTTTCGGGATCATGCTCCGCAAACACATGCGCGCATAAAGATTTCTTTATATCCCATTGTCGTCTTGGCGGCGATCTGCTAGTCAGGCCGGCATTCCGCGCCCTTCGACGCGCCGTGTGGCGCAGGCGCATTCTGAAGACAAATCACACCGGAGCACTGCCATGACAGGTAGCAAGGACTATGTGGTCGCCGACATCTCGCTTGCCGGCTGGGGCCGCAAGGAACTCGATATCGCCGAAACCGAAATGCCGGGCCTGATGGCCTGCCGCGAGGAATTCGGCGACAAGAAGCCGTTGAAAGGTGCGCGCATCACCGGATCGCTGCACATGACCATCCAGACCGCGGTGCTGATCGAGACGCTGAAGGCGCTTGGCGCCGATATCCGTTGGGCATCGTGCAACATCTTCTCGACCCAGGACCATGCGGCCGCGGCCATAGCCGAGGCCGGTATCCCGGTGTTCGCCGTCAAGGGCGAGTCGCTCGAGGAGTACTGGGACTATACCGACAGGATCTTCCAGTGGGCCGATGGCGGCCTCTCCAACATGATCCTCGATGATGGCGGCGACGCCACCATGTATATACTGATCGGCGCCCGCGCCGAAGCCGGCGAGGACGTGCTGTCCAACCCGCAGAGCGAGGAAGAGGAATACTTCTACGCCCAGGTCAAGAAGCGCCTGAAGGCCTCGCCCGGCTTCTTCACCAAGCAGAAGGAAGCCATTCGCGGCGTCACCGAAGAGACGACCACGGGTGTCAACCGGCTATACCAGCTGCAGAAGAAGGGCCTGCTGCCCTTCCCGGCGATCAACGTCAACGACTCGGTCACCAAGTCGAAGTTCGACAACAAATATGGCTGCAAGGAATCGCTGGTCGACGGCATCCGCCGCGGCACCGACACCATGATGGCCGGCAAGGTTGCGGTCGTCTGCGGCTATGGCGACGTCGGCAAGGGCTCGTCGGCTTCGCTCAAGGGCGCCGGCGCCCGCGTCAAGGTCACGGAAGTCGATCCGATCTGCGCGCTGCAGGCGGCGATGGACGGCTTTGAAGTCGTCACGCTGGAAGATGCCGCACCGACCGCCGACATCGTCATCACCACCACCGGCAACAAGGATGTCGTCACCCTCGACCACATGCGCTCGATGAAGGACATGGTGATCGTCGGCAATATTGGCCACTTCGACAATGAGATCCAGGTCGCGTCGCTGCGCAACCTGCAATGGACCAACGTCAAGCCGCAGGTCGACATGATAACCTTCCCGGACGGCAAGCGGATGATCCTGCTGTCCGAGGGGCGCCTGCTCAACCTCGGCAACGCGACCGGTCATCCGAGCTTCGTGATGTCGGCCTCGTTCACCAATCAGGTGCTGGCGCAGATCGAACTCTACACCAAGCCCGGCCAGTACCAGAACCAGGTCTATGTGCTGCCCAAGCACCTCGACGAGAAGGTGGCGCGTCTGCATCTCGACAAGCTTGGAGCCCGCCTGACCGAACTGTCCGGCGAACAGGCCGCCTATATCGGCGTGACCCCGCAGGGTCCGTTCAAGCCGGAACACTACCGCTATTAGCCAAAGCGGCGTTTACCACTAGATATTGAAGCCGGGCGATTGACTTTTCGCCCGACTTCTTTTTTGCGCGGATGATTCTTCACGCCGATTCCAGCACGCGCTATTGTGCTGATTCGTGGGCCGGGGACGAGGGCCGGCGTACGCATCGAGAGCATGATTCGAACCGAAGGACCGCGTCAGCGAAAAGTGGGAAGCGGTTTTCGGAAAAGATCATGCTCTTCAAGAGAGAGTTAGGTCAGAAGGGCGTTTCCATCAAACGTGATCCTGATCTAGGCGGTCTTGCATTCAGGCGGCGAAGAGGACCAAGACATGCCGGGGGAAAACCCGCCTCGCGCGGGATCGGCCGTTTCCGGTGACGATTCCGATAGCACTGGCTCCGTCACGACAGGCGGTGGCCTGAAGAGGCGTGTCGGCGCCCGCACCGCCGGCTTTCTTGCCACCTCAGCTCTTGCCGGCCCGCTCACCTCGTTTGCAGCCCATGCCGAGCCGGCCATTGCGCAGAAGGCCGGACTGTCGGTCAGCGCGGTCGAAGTCATCCAGCTCGCCATGTTCGTCGGCGTCATGGGCGCGGCACTGGTCTCGGCCATCTTCCTGATCCGCGAAAGAGCCCGCACCTCGGCGCAGAATGTCGAACTCAGAGCCCGCATTGCCGACATCAATGCGGCGCTGCAGCGCTCCGAGGCGCTGCTCAATCTGCGTGACCAGCGCGTCATCGTCTGGGCGTCCGAGAACAAGAAGCCGGAGCTGATCGGCACGCTGCCGCTGGAAAGCGGTGCGCCGGACGACCGTGCAGCCTTCCTCGCCTTCGGCCGCTGGCTGATGCCGCGCTCGGCGGCGGCGCTCGAAAATGCCGTCGCTGGTCTGCGCGAGAAAGCGAAACCCTTTGATCTCGTGATCGAATCGCAGGCCGGGGCGCCGCTTGAAGTGCATGGCCGCAAGAGCGCCGCGCATGTGCTGGTGCGCTTCGTCTCGCTGTCGGAAACTCAGAGGAGCCAAGCCAGGCTGAAGATCGAGAACCAGCGTCTGGCCGCCGACTACGAGACCATGATCGGCCTGCTCGACGCCTTGCCGATGCCGGCCTGGCTGCGCGCCACCGACGGGCGGCTGAAATGGGTCAACCGTGCCTATGCCGGAGCGGTCGAGGCACCGAACGCCGAGACCGCCGTGCGCGAAGCCAAGGAATTCCTCGGCGCCCAAGCGCGCGAACAGATCGCCGCGCAGCACAAATCGCGCCCAATCTTCGAACAAACGCTGTCGACAGTGATCGAGGGCGACCGCCGCGTGTTCGCCGTCACCGACTTCGCCGGTGCGGACGGCTCGGCCGGCCTTGCCTGCGACACCAGCGCCACCGAAACCCTTCGCGGCGAATATGAGCGCACGGTGCGCAGCCATGCCGACACGCTCGACCAGCTCAACACGGCGGTGGCGATCTTCGATGCCAACGAGAAGTTGCGCTTCTTCAACCAGGCGTTCCAGAAACTGTGGGGGCTGGACCCGGGCTTCCTGCATAGCGCGCCCGACAATGCGCTGCTGCTCGACCGGCTGCGCAGCGAAGGCAAGATCGCCGAGCAGCCGGAATGGCGGCGTTGGAAAGAAGGCCTGCTTGGCGCCTACCGCGCGGTGGAATCGCAAGAGCATTGGTGGCATTTGCCCGACGGCAAGACCATCCGCGTGGTGGCCAACCCCCAGCCGAAGGGCGGCGTGACCTGGGTGTTCGAGAACCTGACCGAGAAGATGGACCTCGAAAGCCGCTACCAGACGGCGGTGCGGGTCCAGGGCGAAACGCTCGACAATCTGGCCGAAGGCGTCGCCGTGTTCGGTCCCGACGGGCGGCTGCGCCTGTCGAACCCGGCCTTTGTCGCGCTGTGGGGACTGAGCCAGGATGTGATCAAGCCCAACGTCCATGTCTCGGCGATCCGCGATCTCAGCGACCAGCGCGCCGTCGACAGCCCGTGGGGCGGGTTCGTCGCCGCCATCACCGGTTTCGACGACGAGCGCCGCGACCGCCATGGCCAGACCGAACTGAAGAACGGCACAGTGCTCAGCTACGCCGTCATCCCGCTGCCCAACGGCCAGGTGATGATGACCTTTGTGGACGTCACCGACAGCGTCAATGTCGAGCGCGCGCTGAAGGACAAGAACGAAGCGCTGCAGAAATCCGACCAGCTGAAGAACGAGTTCGTGCAGCATGTCTCCTACGAGCTGCGCTCGCCGCTGACCAACATCATCGGCTTCACCGAGCTTCTGTCGCTGCCGGCGACCGGGCCGCTCAGCCCAAAGCAGCGCGAATATGTCGAGCATGTCGGCTCGTCATCCTCGGTGCTGCTCACCATCGTCAACGACATACTCGACCTCGCCACCGTCGACGCCGGTATCATGCAGCTCGACATTTCGGAAGTAAGCGTCGAGCGCACCATCGAGGCCGCGGCCGAACTGGTCGCCGACCGGCTGCAAGAGCATTCGATCAAGCTCCGGATCGACGCCGCTGCGGCGCCGAAGAGTTTTCACGGCGACGAGACCCGGGTTCGCCAGATCCTCTACAATCTGCTCAGCAACGCCGCCAATTACGCGCCGGAGGCGAGCACGATCACGCTTGCCTGCCGGCATTTGGAGCAAGGTGTGGAATTCTCCGTCCATGACAACGGCCCCGGCATGCCGCCGGACCTGCTCGATTCGGTGTTCCGCCGCTTCGAGCCGCGCACCAATGGCGGGCGCCGGCGCGGTGCGGGCTTAGGCCTGTCGATCGTCAAGAGCTTTGTCGAGCTGCACGGCGGCAGCGTGCGCATCGAGACCGGCAAGGACAAGGGCACCACCGTCATCTGCACCTTCCCCGATGCACCGTCGGGCATCCGCGCCGCGGCCGAGTAGCGGGCTCGATGACCGTTGTTGTGCTGGAGCGTTTTCTCGCCGACGCGGCTGCGACCGCAAGGCTCGGCGAGGACCTGGCCATGGCGCTGCGGCCGGGCGACGTGCTGGCGCTCAAGGGCGATCTCGGCGCCGGCAAGTCGACGCTGGCGCGGGCCCTGATCAGGGCGCTGGCCGACGATGCCGGCCTCGATGTGCCGAGCCCTACCTTCACCTTGGTGCAAAGCTACGACACGCGCATCCCCGTGCACCATTTCGATCTCTATCGCCTGTCCTCGGCCGGCGAGATGGACGAGCTGGGTTTCGACGAGGCGCTGCTGCATGGCGCTGCCCTTGTCGAGTGGCCGGAACGGGCGGAGGCCGCTCTGCCCAGGACGTCGATCTGGATCGAACTCGTCCATCAGGGCGAAGGCCGCCTGGCGAAACTATCGGGCCAAGGCGTTGGCTTCGAACGCGTGGCGCGATCGCTGGCGATGCGCGATTTCCTCAAAACGGCCGGTTGGGGCGACGCCGCGCGGCGCCATTTCGTCGGCGACGCCTCGGCGCGCTCCTATGAGATCGTCTCGCGCGCCGGCCTTGCGCCGCGCGTGCTGATGAATTCGCCGCGGCTGGTGCTGGGGCCGCCGGTGCGCGACGGCAAGCCCTATGCCGTGATCGCCCACACCGCGCAGTCGGTCACCGCCTTCGTCGCCATCGACAAGGCGCTGCTGGCGCAAGGTGTCAGTGTCCCAAAAATCCATGCCGAGGATCTCGAACGGGGCTTTCTGCTGCTGGAGCATCTGGGCTCGGAAGGTTTTCTCGACGGCAATGATGAGCCGGTGGCCGAGCGCTACGCGGCAGCGGCCGAATTGCTGGCGATGATGCATGGGAAGACCTGGCCGCAGCGCATGGAGGCCGTGCCGGGCGTCTTCCACGAGGTGCCGCCGTTCGATCGCGACGCCATGCTGATCGAAGCCGATCTCTTGGTCGATTGGTATGTGCCGATGGTGACCGGCAGCCCGGCAAGCGAGGCTTTACGCGCCGGCTATCACAGGGAATGGAACGCGGTTCTCGATCGGCTGGACACACAGAAATACACGCTGATGCTGCGCGACTTCCATTCGCCCAACATCATCTGGCGCGGTGACCGCAAAGGCCACGACCGCCTCGGCATCGTCGACGTCCAGGACGCGCTGATGGGTCCTGCGGCCTATGACGTTGCGTCGCTGGCCATGGATGCCCGCGTCACCGTTTCGCCCGATATCGAGCAGCGGACCGTGGACGCCTATGTCGCTGCGCGGCACGCCGCCGTCGGCTTCGATGAGGACGCCTTCCGCAGGGCCTATGCGATCATGGCGGCGCAGCGCAATTCAAAGATCCTCGGCATTTTCGTGCGGCTCGAAAAGCGCGACGGCAAGCCCTATTATCTCCGACACCTGCCGCGCATCCGCGATTATCTCAGGCGGGCGCTGGCGCACCCGGCGCTGGCTCAGCTGAAGGAGTTTTACATGGCACATGGCCTGCTGGAGGAACGGCTCCCGTGACCTTGACCACAGCGATGGTGCTGGCGGCGGGTCTTGGCAAGCGCATGCGGCCGATCACCGACACCATGCCGAAGCCGCTGGTGCGGATCGCCGGCAGGACCTTGCTCGACTGGGGGCTGGACAGTCTCGAAGCGGCCGGCGTCGAGAAAGCCATCGTCAACGTGCACTATCTGCCGGACCAGATCGTCGCCCATATCGCCCACAGGCGGGCGCCAAAGATCGTCATTTCCGACGAGCGCGACGCGCTGCTGAATTCGGCGGGTGGCATCGTCAAGGCATTGCCGCTGCTGGGTGCCGAACCCTTCTACATCATCAACGCCGATACGTTCTGGATCGACAGCGGCCAGCCCAGCCTCGAGCGCCTTGCCCTTGCATGGGACGGCGCGAAAATGGATATTCTGCTGATGCTTACCGATCTCGACTCGGCCACCGGACACGGTGTCGGCACGGATTTCCTGATGGCGCCGGATGGCGGCCTGCGGCGCTCGAAAGGCGATCCGGCCGGGTTGATCTATGCCGGAGCGGCAATCGTCAATCCCGCCATCTTCAGGGATGCGCCGGCCGGGGCGCATTCGCTCAACACCTATTTCGACAAGGCAATCGCCTCTGGCCGTCTGTTCGGCATGCAGATGCGCGGAAGCTGGATCACCGTCGGCACTCCCGACGCCATTCCGCAGGCGGAAGCGGCGGTCGCCGACGCTCTCGCGAAGGTGGTATGAGCGGCGCGCGCCGCGTTCTTTCGATCCCGCCCGGAGCGCCATTCCTGCCGACTCTGGCCGAGGCCTTGCTGGCCGGACGGCTGGTGCCCGGCTTCCGGTTCGACGGCGATCCGCTGGCGCTGGCTGATGTCACCATCTATGTGCCGACACGGCGCGCGGCCCGTGCGCTGCGCGGCGCTTTTGTCGACGCGCTTTCGGGACCGGGGGGAGCCGCCGTTCGGCGATCCTGCCGGTCATCCGCCCGCTCGGAGAGTTCGACGAGGACGAAGCCGCCTTCGACGCCGGCACGCCGACCGAGCTTGAAATGGCGCCGCCGATCGCAGCCATCGAACGCCTGCTGCTACTGGCGCCGCTGGTGCGGGCCTGGAAGCGCACCTTGCCGGCGCATGTCCTTGATATGTTCAACGAAGAGATCGTCGTGCCGGCCTCCGCCGCCGATGCGATCTGGCTAGCGCGTGACCTCGCCCGGCTGATGGACGAGATCGAAACCGAAGGCACGGACTGGACCAGGCTTGCCGATCTGGTCACCGGCAATCTTGCCGGATGGTGGCTTGTGACGCTCGATTTCCTCCGTATCGTCACCGAGGCCTGGCCGAAATTACTGGAGGAGCGCGACCGCTCCAACCCGGCCGCGCACCGCAATGCGCTGATCCGGCGCGAGGCGAAGCGGCTGGAACGCAACCCGCCCAAAGGCCCGGTGATCGCCGCCGGCTCGACGGGCTCTATTCCCGCCACGGCCGAACTGCTTGCCACGGTCGCCAGCCTGCCCAACGGCGCCGTGGTGCTGCCCGGGCTCGATGGGATGCTGGACGAACCGTCTTTTGCCGCGATTGGGGCGCCCGGTGCGCGGCCGGCACTGCTTGGCCACCCGCAATACGGCATGGCCAAGCTGATCGGCAAGATTGGCGTGCTGCGTGGCGATGTCGAGGAAGTGGTCTCCGCCGAGCCCGCACTGGCGCTCCGCGCGGCCCTTGTCGGCGAGGCGCTGCGGCCGGCCGAGACCACGGAATCATGGGCCGAGACCCGCATATGCTTCAACGCCGTAGACATCGCCGAGGCCTTCGCCGACGTGACGCTGGTCGAAGCCGCCAGCGAACGCGACGAGGCGGCGGCGATCGCCATCGCGCTGAAAACCGCCGTGGAACAGCCGGGGCACAGGGCAGCGCTCGTTACCGGCGACCGCGGGCTGGCGCGGCGCGTCTCGGCCGAGCTGTTGCGCTTCGGTGTGATCGCCGACGATTCCGGCGGCACGCCGCTCGCCAACATGCCTGCCGCCAGCCTGCTGCGGCTCGCACTTCAAGCAGTATTCCGGCCGGGCGATCCCGTCGGCCTTTTGTCGCTGCTCAAGCATCCGCTGCTCGGGCTCGGACTTGAGCGCACCGGCGTGCGCCATGCCGCCGAGCTCATCGAACTCGTGGCGCTGCGCGGCGGCACCGGACGCCCCGACATCGCCTCTTTGCCAGCACTGTTCGAGGAGCGTCTCGCCGGGCTGCGCGGGGACAAGCGCCAGCCCTTCTGGTTTTCGCGCCTGAGCGTGCGCGGCATCGACGATGCCCGCGAGCTGCTGACCTGGCTTGTGACGGCACTGGCGCCGCTGACCGCCTTTCGCGGAGAAGAGAACGCCGATCTCGTCGCGCTGACCAGAGCGAGCGTCGCCGCGCTGGAAAATCTCGGCCGCACGGCGGACGGCAGCCTCGCTGAACTCTATGCCGGCGATGCCGGTGAAAAACTCGCCGAGTTGCTGCGCGGTGTGGTCGCGGCGTCGGCGTCCTTCGACTTCCCGGCCGACGAATGGCCTGATGTGATGGACGCGCTGGTAGCACCGGAAACGGTCAAGCCCGGGCAAGGCACAGACCGCAACATCGCGATATGGGGCGCGCTGGAAGCGCGGCTGCAGAATGTCGACACGCTGGTCATTGGCGGGCTGAACGAGGGCGTGTGGCCACGCAAGCCGGAAAGCGATCGCTTCATGTCGCGGTTGATGAAGACCGGCATCGATCTCGAGCCGCCGGAGCGCCGTATCGGCCTTGCCGCCCACGACTTCCAGATGGCGATGGGGGCGAAAAAGGTGGTGCTGACGCGCTCCGCCCGCGCCAGCGACGCACCGGCGGTGCCGTCGCGCTGGTTGCAGCGCATCCTCACCTTCATCGGCAAGGATCCTGCAGCCGCACTGCGCGGACGCGGCGACGAAATGCTTGCCTGGGCGCGCGCGCTCGATGCCGGCGAGCGGCAGCATTTCGCGCCGCGACCGCAGCCGAAACCGCCGCTGAGCATGCGGCCCACCCACTTCTCGGTGACCGAGATCGAGACGCTGCGCCGCGACCCCTATGCGGTCTATGCCAAGCGTATTCTGAGCCTTCTGCCGCTCGAGCCGGTGATCCGCGACCCCGGCGCGGCCGAGCGCGGCACGCTGTTTCATGACATCCTGCATCTGTTCTCGACAGAGGTGGCGGATCCCCGCGCGCCCGAAGCTCTGGAACGCCTCATCGCTGCCGGCCGGACCTGCTTTGCCGAGATCGCCCTGCCCGCCGACGTCGAGGCTGTGTGGTGGCCGCGCTTCGAAAAGCTTGCCGCCAACATCATCGAATGGGAGCGCGGCCGCGCTCCCGCCGTCGCCCGGCGGCATGCCGAGGAGCGCGCCGAAAAGACCGCTGTCGGCCGCACCGGCGTGACGCTGTCCGGCTATGCCGACCGCGTCGACCTTTTGGCCGGTGGCATGGCCGACATTCTCGACTACAAGACCGGCTCGTCCCCGTCCAAGGCGCAGGCCCACACGCTGCTGGCGCCACAGCTGGCGCTCGAAGGGGCGCTGCTCCGGCGCGGCGCCTTCAAGGGGCTTGGCGCGCGCGAGCCCTCCCAGCTTGCATTTGTGCGGCTGAAGCCGAATGGCGAAGTGTTCGAGGAATCCATCCTCGACTACAACCGCCAGCCTCGGACCGCCGAAGACCTCGCCGAGGAGGCCTGGGCGCGGCTGGAAAAGCTGCTGGTCCATTATGCAGATCCGACGACCGGCTACCTGTCGCGGGCGCTGCCGTTTCGCGAGGGCGAGAGCGATGGCGATTACGACCATCTGGCGCGCGTGCTCGAATGGTCGGCCGGCGGCGACAGCGATGACGAGGCGGGGGAGACATGAAAAAAGCCTATCCCATCCCCAGCGAAACCGCCGCCAGCCAGGCGCGCGCTTCCGACCCGAAGAACTCGGCCTGGGTGTCGGCCAATGCCGGCTCGGGCAAGACGCATGTGCTGGCCCAGCGCGTCATCCGGCTGCTGCTCAACGGCACCGATCCGTCGAAGATCCTGTGCCTGACCTATACGCGGGCGGCCGCCGCCAACATGTCGAACCGCGTGTTCTCGACCCTGTCGGAATGGACGGCGCTCGGCGATGCCGAGCTTGCCACAAAGATTGAGGCGGTGGACGGCCGCCGGCCCGACCGCGACACGATGCGGCGGGCGCGCCGGCTGTTTGCCGAAGCGCTGGAAACGCCGGGCGGGCTGAAGATCCAGACCATCCACGCCTTCTGCGAATCGGTGCTGCACCAGTTCCCGCTGGAGGCCAACATCCCGGCGCATTTCGAAATGCTCGATCCGCAGATGGAGGCCTCGCTGTTTGCCGGCGCCCGCCGCGACATGATTTCGGGCACGTCAGCCGGAGACGCCGGACTGGCCGAGGCCTTTGCCACCGTGCTGGAGCGCGGCGGAGAACACGGGCTCGATGCGCTGCTCGCCGAAATCGTGCGCAAGCGCGACGGGCTGCGCGGCTTCATCGATGCGGTCCGGCGCGACGGCGCCGGCTTTCAGGCCCTGTTCGACGAATTCCATTTCCGCCCCGGGCAGAGCGCCGAAGACATAGCGGCATCGGTATGGCCGCTGCCGGGTTTCCTGCCGGACTTCTTTGCAGTGTTCGCCAGTGCCGCCGAGGCCACCGACGCCCGCACCGTGCTCAACAATCTCTTGCCCTATGCCCGCTTGGCCTTTGCCGAGACGGACCCGACCCGCCGGCTGCAGATGCTCGGCAAAGCCTTTCTCAAGGCCGATGGCGACCCCTATGATCCCTCAAAGTTGTTCAAGAAGGCGCTGCTCGGCCGGCTGCCCGACCTTCCCGAGCGCTATCTGGTGGCCGTCAAGGCGATAACAGACGTCTCCGACCGGCAGGCGCTGTTCCGGATGCTGGTAGGCACGGTCGCGGCGTTGACCATAGCCGACTGGCTGATCGTGCGGTACGAGCGCCTGAAGCGCAGCCGCGGCTTTCTCGACTTCAACGACCTCATCACCCGCACCGTCAACCTTCTGGCGCGGCCGGATGCCGGACCCTGGGTGCAGTACAAGCTCGACCAGGGTATCGACCACATCCTGCTCGACGAGGCGCAGGACACCAGCCCCGACCAATGGGAGGTGGTGAAGCGGCTGGCGGAGGAGTTCTTTGCCGGCCACGGCCAGCGCGGCACGACCAATCGCACGGTGTTCGCCGTCGGCGACGAAAAGCAGTCGATCTATTCCTTTCAGGGTGCCGCGCCGGATTCCTTCGCCGACAGCCGGCTCTTGTTTTCCGGACGCGTGAACGCCGCCAATGCTTCGTTTGCCGACCTGAAACTGACCTGGTCGTTCCGGTCGACCGACGACGTGCTTGCCGCCGTCGACCGCGTCTTTGCCGATCCGGGCGTGCGGCGCGGCATCAGCCATGACCCCGATCCGCTCGACCACAAGGCGATCCGCAACGACGCGCCTGGCTATGTCGAGGTCTGGCCGTCGCTCGGCGCTGACGCCGTCGAGGAGCCCGACGACTGGACGTTGCCGGTCAATCATGCCAGCGCGCCGGCTGTGCGGGTGGCCGAGCACGTGGCTGCGACCATCCAGACCTGGCTCAAGGACCGCGAGATCATCGAGGGCAAGGGACGCAGGCTGAGGGCCGGCGACATTCTTGTGCTGGTGCGCAAGCGCGACCGCTTCGTCCATGCGCTGTCGCGCGCGCTGAAGGACCGCGATATTCCCGTCGCCGGCGCCGACCGGCTGAGCCTGCCCGGCCACATCGCGGTCAAGGACCTGATCGCACTCGGCCATTTCCTCATCCAGCCGCAGGATGACCTGTCGCTCGCCGCCGTGCTGCGCAGCCCGGTTTTCGACGTGTCGGAGGAGACGCTTTTTGCGCTTGGCGCCGGACGGCCAGCCGGAACATCGCTGATCGCCTCACTACGCCAGCATGCTGGCGACAATACCGCGCTGACCGATGTCGTTGCCCGGCTCGACGGCTGGGCCAACGAGGCGGCGTTCCGGCCGGTGTTCGAATTCTACGCCGGGGTGCTGGCGCGCGACGGCCTGCGCAAGAAGATGATCGCCCGGCTCGGCCCGGAGGCCGGCGATATTCTCGACGAGTTCCTGAGCTTCTGTCTGGCCGAAGAACGCACCGGCTTGCCGGGGCTGGAGGCTTTCCTGGCGACGCTGGAAAACACCGGCCCGGAGATCAAGCGCGAGATGGACCAGACGCGCGACGAGGTCCGCGTCATGACCGTGCATGCCGCCAAGGGCCTGGAAGCGCCTGTTGTCTTCCTGGTCGATGGCGGTTCGGCGCCGTTCAGCGACCAGCATCTGCCGCGGCTCATGCCGTTCGACGCTTCGGGCCGCAATTTCGACGGCAAGGGCTATCTCTGGCGCTCAGCCGCCGATGTCGCCAACGGCTTCTCAAAGGCAGCCTCGGCCAGGGCGCGGGAGCTTGCCGACGACGAATACCGGCGGCTGCTCTATGTCGGCATGACACGCGCCGAGGACCGGTTGATCGTCTGCGGCTATCACGGCAAGCGTCAGCCCAGCACCGGCACCTGGCATTCGATCGTCAGCCGCGCGCTGACAGGTGCACCCGAAAGCACCGAGCGCCGCCACCCCGCCAGCAGCGAGCCGGTGCATCGTTTCGTCATGAGCAAGCTTCCGCCGGTGGCGCAGGCGGCAGCCGACGAGTCGCGGCTGCCACAACAGGTGCTGCCGCTGCCGGTGGGCTTGTTCCGGCCCTTGCCGCCTTATGAGGAGCTGCCGCGCCCGCTGTCGCCTTCCGGCGCGTCGGCGCTGATCGACGAGGGCAAGGAAGCTGTTGTCGATACCCGCTCGCCGGTGCTGGACAGCGAGGCGGAGCCGGGCTTTGCGGTGATGCGCGGGCTGGCGCTGCACAAATTGCTGCAGATGCTGCCCGGCTTCCCCGAGGACGAACAGCAAGCAGCGGCGTTGCGATATCTCAGCCGTGCCGGCGCCGACTGGCCGGAGGCCGAGCGCAACAAGGCGCTGGCTTCGGTGATGGCGATCCTCAGAGATTCGCGTTTTGCCGGGCTGTTTTCGCCGTCGTCCCGCGCCGAAGTTGCTGTGATGGGCAGCCTTGAGGTCAAGGGCAGACTGCGCTCGATCTCCGGCAAGATCGACCGGCTGGCGGTGACGCCCGGGCGCGTATCGATCGTCGACTACAAGACCAACCGGCCGGCGCCCGCAGGCCTGGCCCAGGTGCCGCCGGCCTATATCCTGCAGCTGGCGCTCTACCGCGCGCTGCTCCAGCCGCTTTACCCCGGCCGCGCGGTGACGGCAGCACTGCTGTTCACCGAGGCACCGAGGCTTATCGAACTGCCGGCGCAGGCGATGGATGACGCCCTTGCCCGACTCACGGGAGCGTGACACAAGTTCTGCTTGAAGAAGGGCTGCTCAACCACCACATTTGGTGCGAGATAAATTTCGAAAGGATTTTCGCATGGCCACCGTCAAGGTCGACAAGAGCAATTTCCAGGCGGATGTGCTCAACGCCTCGCAGCCCGTCGTCGTGGATTTCTGGGCCGAATGGTGCGGCCCCTGCAAGATGATCGGTCCGTCGCTGGAAGAGATCGCCAACGAACTCGGCGACAAGATCAAGATCGCCAAGCTGAACATCGACGAGAACCCTGAGCTTGCCGCCCAATTCGGCGTGCGCTCGATCCCGACGCTGATGATCTTCAAGGGCGGCGAAGTCGCCGACATGAAGGTCGGCGCCGCGCCGAAGACCGCGCTGTCGCATTGGATCAATGGCAGCCTCGCCTGAGCTGGCTTTGTTTTGATGCATGTCGTCCTCCCAAAACCGGGACCACTTTTGGGTGACCTGCATTAGTTCCCGAGATCGAAGCCCGGCCCTCGCGCCGGGCTTTTTCTTTGGCGTCATCGCCCGGCCGCCTCTGGCCCTCGCATCGGCGCACTCCATGTCATCTGCTTGAGGCAGGACAGGGAGAAACAGAATGACCGGATCCGCCAAGGCCACCGTCTTCATCGACAATGAGCGCGTCATCGTCACCGAATACCGCTTCCAGCCCGGCGACAACACCGGCTGGCACCGGCATGGCCATGACTACGTCGTGGTGCCGCTGATGGACGGCAAGGTGAAGCTGGTGACCAAGGACGGCGAGAGTTTTGCTGAAATGAAGAAGGGCGCGCCCTACTTCCGCAAGGAAGGCGTCGAGCACGACGTCATCAGCGCCAATGACGGCGAATACGCCTTCATCGAGATCGAGCTGAAATAGGCCTCAGACTGGTGCCGCGGCCGCCGATGTCTATTTAGTTTGAGCCACGGTTTTTTTGGCCTGCCTAGGCTTGCCGGGCTTCCGTCCGGTCGCGGGCTTCAGGACCTGCCCATATCCCTCTATAGCGCCCGTATACACACGATAGAGAAACGTCTCTCGGCTTACGAAATACGCGACACTGGGCTGGCCGGATGCATCATTGGGGCGCGTCGGTCTGTGGGCCACTCGAACAATTGGGTGCGGTGGCTCGATGGCTCCCGGTAACATCACATGATCGCCGACCCGCGGAGCATATTCAAATATCAGCTCCTCCGGCGGGTCGTTGTCGACGGTAACAAGACACTTCACAACCATTCGAGCTTGCCTCCATGCTTCGCCAAGCATATCGGGGCTTCTGCCCGAGGGGCAACCGCCCGATAGATTCCCCGGGCCAAAATACTACCAGTCGGCGATGCGATCCCCGCCGGTGAATTGCGCGCTTTTTGCGGTGTATTCGAACAGCTCGATCTTCACGCCGTTGGGGTCGCGGATCCAGGCCTGAAACGTGTCGTCGCAGGCATGCTTCTTGGCCGTGATATCAATGCCTTTCGACTTGATGTGGGCGATCGCCGCATCGATGTTTTCCACCTCAAGGCAGAAATGGTTGATCTGGTTGAGCTCGCTATGGCTGGTGCCGTCCTTCTGGAACACCTCGACATGGCTGCGATCGCCGCAATTGAGGTAGAAGCCGAACACCTTTCCGTCGCGCAGGAAGTTGAACTGCGTGTCGAGGCCGAGCACGTCGCGGTAGAAGGCCCGCGTCGCTTCCAGATCATGCGCGAAGATGCAGACATGGGCGAGTTGCTTCACCTTGATCATCACCGGCTCCCTCGCGAAAGTGTGGATTCAGGTCGGTGGCGTGCCGTTTTCGGCCAGCACCGCACCGGCGAGATACAGCGAACCACCGATCAGGATGCGCGGCGCCGGGCCGTCCCAGGTGTCGCGCAACAGCATCAGCGCGCTGGCGACGGAGCTGACCGGCTCGGCGGTGAGGCCGGCCTCGGTCGCCCGGATCGCCAGTTCGTCATTCGGCACACCGGCGTCGCTCATGCTCACCGGCACGGTGTAGACATGGCGGACCAGGCCCTTGAAGGCGTGGAAATAGCCGCTCTGGTCCTTGGTGTTGATCATGCCGGCAATCAAAAACAGCGGCCGCGCGTTCTTTTCCTCCTGCTCGGCCAAGGCTTCCGCCACCACCACGCCGGCGCCCGGATTGTGACCGCCATCGAGCCAGATGTCGGCGCCCTTGGGAGCGAGGTCCGCCAGCCGGCCCTGTGCCAATTTCTGCATGCGGCCCGGCCATGCGACGCTCGCCATCGCCTTCTCAGTGGCGCGATGACTGATTTCGAAACCGGCGGCCTTGACGGCGGCAATCGCTGCCGCCGCATTGGCGAACTGGTGGCGCCCGGGCAGGCGCGGTGGCGGCAGGTCCATCAGCCCGTCCTCATCCTGATAGACCATGCGGCCGTTTTCCTCGAAGGCGAGAAAATCCTGGCCGTAGACGAAGGTCGGGCAATCCAGCCGCTCGGCGGTTTCGATCAGCACTTGCAGCGCCGTCTCGCTCTCCTGCGCGCCGATGACCACCGGGCAGCCGCGCTTCATGATGCCGGCCTTTTCGGCGGCGATCAGTTCGACCCGGTCGCCGAGATAGGCTTCGTGATCCATCGACACCGGCATGATCACCGACACCGCCGGCCGGGCAACGACATTGGTGGCGTCGAAGCGGCCGCCAAGGCCGACCTCGATGATGGCGGCGGCAGCCGGATGTTCGGAAAACAGGATGAAGGTGACGGCGGTTAGGATTTCGAAGACGGTGATCTTCTGGCCTTGATTGGCCCGGGCGACGCGGGCGATGGCCTCGGCGAAGGTCTCGTCGTCGACCAGCCGGCCGCCGCCCTCGGCCGCCAGTCGGTAGCGCTCGGCCCAGTTCACCAGATGCGGCGAAGTGTGGACATGGACAAGGTGGCCGCCGGCTTCGAGCAGCGCGCGCGAAAAGGCCGCGCACGAGCCCTTACCGTTGGTGCCGGCGATATGGATGACCGGCGGCAGCCGCTCCTGCGGATTGCCGAGGCGTTCGAGCAGCCTTGTGATGCGGTCGAGCGAAAGGTCGAAGCCTTTCGGATGCAGCGCCATCAGGGCTTCGATTTCACGATCTGCGGCAAGCGTTGTCATGAGCGAATCCTACGCATGCGCGCAGGTGCACGCAATCGCGGTTTGCGGCCAGAAATGTCGCGTCAGGCCTGCGGGCGGGCTTCCGTCGGGATGACCGACGGCGGCAGGATTTCCGGCTCCAGCGGCTTTTGCTCCTGCGGCAGTTTGAGCAGGATTTTCAACAGCCGTGAAATCGTCTCGCGCAGTTCCAGCCGCGACACCACCATGTCGACCATGCCGTGCTCCATCAGATATTCGGAGCGCTGGAAACCGTCCGGCAGTTTCTCCCGGATAGTCTGCTCGATGACGCGCGGGCCGGCGAAGCCGATCAGCGCGCCGGGCTCGGCGATATGCACGTCGCCCAGCATGGCGTAGGAGGCGGTGACGCCGCCGGTGGTCGGGTTGGTCAAGACGACGATGTATGGGAGGCCGGCTTCCTTCAGCCGATCGACGCCGATCGTGGTGCGCGGCAACTGCATCAGCGACAAGATGCCTTCCTGCATACGCGCGCCGCCGGAGGCGGCAAACAGGATCAGCGGCCGCTTGCGCTGCAAGGCGACCTCGAAACCGTGCACAATGGCGTCACCCGCGGCCATGCCGAGCGAGCCGCCCATGAAGGCGAAATCCTGCACCGTCACTACAACCGGCAGGCCCTCGACCGTGCCCAGCGCATTGATGATGGCGTCTTCCAGGCCGGTCTTGGCCTTGGCGTCCTTCAAGCGGTCGGTGTAGCGCTTCTCGTCGCGGAACTTGAGCGGGTCCTGCATGACCTTGGGGTTCTCAAGCTGCTCGTATTTGCCGTCATCGAGGAAGAATTTCAGCCGTTCCTTGGCCGAAATCTTCATGTGATGGCCCGATGACGGGATGACGAACTGGTTGGATTCCAGGTCCTTGTGAAACACCATCTCGCCGGTCTCGGGATCCTTGATCCAGAGATTCTCGGGCATGTCGGTGCGCCGGCCGAGCATCGAATTGATCCTCGGGCGAACGTAATTGGTGATCCAGTTCATCGCTTCGGCTCCTGTCCTGACGAAGAGTTGGCTCGTGCATGTCGCCCAAAAGTGGGAACCGGTTTTGGGATAACGACTTGCACAAGGCCTAAGTAGGGAAACTATTCGGCAGCAGCAAGGCGGGCCGAACGCACGCCCTGAGACAGTCCGCTGACCAGGGTGGCGACGGCCTCGGCCGGGTCGGCGGTCTTCTCGCCCTTCGGTCCCAACACATTGGCGACCGCGTTGACGATCGCGGTGCCGACGACGACGCCATCGGCATTGGCGCCGATAATGCGCGCCTGCTCGGCGGTCTTGACGCCGAAGCCGACGCAGACTGGCAAGTTGGTGTGGCCCTTGATGCGCTTGACCGCGGCGGCAACCTTGCCGGTGTCGGCCAAAGCCGAGCCGGTGATGCCGGTCATCGACACGTAATAGACGAAGCCCGACGTATTCTGCAGCACCTTGGGCAGGCGCTTGTCGTCGGTGGTCGGCGTTGCCAAGCGGATGAAGTTGATGCCGGCCTTCAGCGCAGGGATGCAGAGTTCTTCGTCCATCTCCGGTGGCAGGTCGACGACGATCAGCCCGTCAATGCCGCTGGCGATGGCGTCCTTGAGGAAGCGATCGACACCGTAGATGTAGATCGGGTTGTAGTAGCCCATCAGCACGATCGGCGTTTCATTGTCGGTGGCGCGGAAATCAGCCGCCGTCTTCAGCGTCTTGACCAGCGTCTGGCCACCTTTCAGCGCGCGCAGGCCCGCGGCCTGGATCGCCGGGCCGTCGGCCATCGGATCGGAAAACGGCATGCCCATTTCGATGATGTCGGCGCCGGCCTTCGGCAGCGCCTTCATGATCGACAAAGCGGTGTCATAGTCGGGGTCGCCGCTCATGAAATAGGTAACGAGCGCCGGGCGTCCCTCGGCTTTCAGTTTCGCCATGCGGCGGTCGATGCGGGTCACCATGATCAGATCTCCATGCCCAGCATCGAGGCCACTGTGTGCACATCCTTGTCGCCGCGTCCCGACAGGTTGACGATGACGATCTGGTCCTTGTCCATATCAGGCACGATCTTCACCGCATGCGCGATGGCGTGGGCGGATTCCAGCGCCGGGATGATGCCTTCGACGCGCGTCGTCAGCTTGAAGGCTTCCAGCGCCTCGTCGTCGAGGATCGGCACATATTCGACGCGGCCGGAATCGCGCAGCCAGGAATGTTCGGGGCCGACGCCGGGATAGTCGAGGCCGGCCGAGATCGAATGGCCGTCCATTATCTGGCCATCGGCGTTCTGCAGGAGATAGGTGCGGTTGCCGTGCAGGACGCCTGGCGCGCCGGCATTCATCGAGGCGCAATGCTCGATGCCGTCGAGGCCGCGGCCGCCGGCTTCGATGCCGATGATGCGGACTTGCCTGTCGTCGAGGAAAGGATGGAACAGGCCGATGGCGTTGGAGCCGCCGCCGACAGCCGCGATGATGGTGTCGGGTAGCCGGCCTTCCTGTTCGAGGATCTGGGCGCGCGCCTCGATGCCGATCACCGACTGGAAGTCGCGCACCAGCTCCGGATAGGGATGCGGGCCGGCGGCAGTGCCGATCAGGTAATAAGTGTCCTCGACATTGGTGACCCAGTCGCGCAACGCCTCGTTCATGGCGTCCTTCAGCGTGCCGTGGCCGGCGGTGACCGGCCGCACTTCGGCGCCGAGCAGCTTCATGCGGAAGACGTTGGGGCTTTGGCGGGCGACGTCGGTGGCGCCCATATAGACCACGCAGGGAAAGCCGAAGCGCGCCGCGACTGTGGCCGCCGCCACGCCGTGCTGGCCGGCGCCCGTCTCGGCGATGATGCGCTTCTTGCCCATGCGCTTGGCGAGCAGAATCTGACCGAGGCAATTGTTGATCTTGTGCGAACCGGTGTGGTTCAGGTCCTCGCGCTTGAAATAGACCTTGGCGCCGCCCCCGAGGCCCTTCGCCGAGGAAACCTCACGAAGATGTTTGGTCAGGCCTTCGGCGAAATACAGCTTTGACGGCCGCCCGGCATAGTGGGTCGAGAGGTTGGTCAACTCAGCCTTGAAGTCCGGATCGTTCTTGACCTCGTTCCAGTGCCGCTCGAGGTCGAGGATCAGCGGCATCAGCGTCTCGGCCACGAAGCGGCCCCCGAAGATGCCGAACATGCCCTGTTCGTCGGGTCCCGTGCGGAAGGAATTGGGTGTCGCCGGCTTGTTCATCGCCGATCTCCTGGTCTTGGTTCTGAGCATGTCTTATCGGAAAACCGGTTCCCACTTCTCCGGAACATGCTCGGGTTCGAAAGAAGTGCCTCAGG
Source organism: Mesorhizobium sp. C089B (assembly GCF_030323125.1). NCBI lineage: Bacteria > Pseudomonadati > Pseudomonadota > Alphaproteobacteria > Hyphomicrobiales > Phyllobacteriaceae > Mesorhizobium > Mesorhizobium sp. C089B. The sequence goes on along the minus strand of NZ_CP100469.1, from coordinate 4,744,809 downwards.
CAGCGCGGTCGTCGCGCGCGGCCCTGACGGCCCGGAAGAACTGCTCGATCAGCGCCGGATCCTTGACGCCCGGGCCGCTTTCCACCCCCGACGAAATGTCTATCGCGGGCGGATTGGCTGATATCAGGGCGTCGCCGATATTGGCGGCGTTGAGCCCACCGGAAAGCATGTAATCGAGCCCGGCGTCAAGGCCGGCCAGGATGCGCCAGTCAAAGGCGACGCCATTGCCGCCCGGAAGTTGCGAGCCCTTTGGTGGCTTGGCATCGAACATGAAGCGATCGGCAACGCCGATGAACGGCTTTAGCCGCTCGAGATCGGCTACCTCACTGACGGAGAACACCTTCATGACAGGCAGGCCGTAGCGGGCTTTCACCTCGGCCACCCGCTCGGGCGTCTCCGTGCCGTGCAGTTGCAGCATGTCGGGTCGCATCTTTTCGACGATCTCGTCCAGGAAGGCGTCATCGGCATCGACCGTCACGGCAACCGCCAGGGCCTTGCCGATTGCCGCCTGGCGCAGGCGGCCGGCTGCCGCAGGCTCGACATAGCGCGGGCTCCTGGCAAAGAAGATGAAGCCGACATGGCTGGCGCCGCCGGCCAATGCCGCGGCCATTGCATCATCGGTCTTCAATCCGCAGATCTTGATATCGAGCGCCATGGCGCGGGGATTGGCACGAAACCGGCCAAGAGTCGAGAAAAAGCATGCTGTTTGCCGGCAACGCCAAAGGCGCTACCTATTGATGGGAGAAGCAAGGCGGAGCAGACCAATGGCCGACCAGAGCATAGCCGAACTCAGGCAGAAGATCGCGCAAGCGCGCGACGTCATCGCGCATCTGATGCAAAAGGCCGCCTTCGACGGGGCAGAAGCGCACCGGGTCCTGGATTATTTCGGCAGCGATGCGTTCGAGCAGAATTTCCTGCCATGGCCGCGCCATGGCGACGAAGGGCTGCGGCCTGAAGAGCTTAATGCGGCCAATGATGATTGAGCGCGCCGCCGGCGAAGGCTAATCGAACACAATCGCCTGCAATGCCCCACCATTCCGCTTCAGCCAGTCCTTGCAGCGGTCGGTGTCGGGGCAGAGCTGCTCGCACAGTTTCCAGAATTTCGGGCCGTGGTTCATCTCCTTGAGATGCGCCACCTCATGCGCGACCAAGTAGTTTATCACCGGCGTCGGCGCCATCATGATGCGCCATGAGAAGGACAAATTGCCGTCGGAAGTGCAGGAGCCCCAGCGGCTCGACGTGTCCTTGAAGCGGATCGCCTTGGCGCGCTTGCCGATGGCCTCGGTATGCTTGACCACCAGCTTCTCGATGTCCTTCTTGGCCTCGCGCTTGAGGAAATCGGCGATGCGGCGCGGCAAATGTATGCGCTCGCCATGGACGATCAGCAGCGGACCGCGCTCGTCGCGCGACACGGTGACGGTGCCGCGTTTCGACGGTTCGTGGACGATGCGATGCGCGACGCCGCGTATCGGGATCTTGATGCCGGGACGCACCTGAGGCCGGGTCGGGACCTTGGCCAGCCGCTGCTCCAGCCAGTCCTGGTGGCGGTGAAGGAATTTCTCCACCTCGCCGCGGCGCAGGCCCGGCGGCACGGTGATGCGCAGCCCCTGGCCGCCCGAATCAATGCGCAGCGTCAGCCGCCGTGCGCGGGCGCTCTCGACGATCCTGAGCGGCAGTGTGCGGCCGGCAACGACGTGCTCTCGCTCTTCGACAGGCGAGGGTTTTGGTTTGGTCAGGTTGCGGAAAAAGCCGAAGGACATGGCTGAACGATACGCGATTCGAGGAAAACGACCAGAACAAAAAAGAAACGGCGCCGCTCGCGCGACGCCGTCCATCATGCCAAGGCCTGTCTTAGAGCGCCGCGCGTCTCTGACGCGCAAAGGACGCTGTAGCACTCTAATTCGGCGCATGAACCTTTCCGAAAATCGGTTTCGATTTTCGGGGTCATGCGCGCAGCCTCAGTCGTCAAGCAGGTTCGGGCCCTTGCGCTTGGGCGTCGCGGGCTTGGCCGTTTCGGCCGAGCCTGTCTTCGCAGGCGCTGTCGACTTGTTGCGGTTGGCCATGAAGCGGTCGAACTCGTCCTGGTCCTTGGCGCGGCGCAATTCGCGGGCGTACTCATCGAACTCGCTCAGCATCTCATCGAGCTTGCGACGCTCTTCGGCGAGGCGTTCGAGTTCCTTCTCGCGCCAGTCGTCGAAAGCGACATTGCCGGTGCGGGCCGAACCGTGGCCCCAGCGCGCGGCCTTGTCGGAACCGCGACGGCAGCCGGCGAAGATGCCGTCGGTGGCCCGGTTGACGTCGCGCTTGAAGCCGTCAAGCCGGTCGCCCCAGATGATGTAGGCGAGCATGGCGAAGCCAAGCGGCCAGAACACCATGAAGCCGATCACCATCAGCGCGATGGTCGCCGGCGTCCAGGCCGGGCGGATCAATGCGGATGTGTTCATTTTCTCCCATTCCTTCGGTTGGAGACAGCCAAGAGCGGCTGCGTGGATTCGAAATGGGATGAGAAAAACGGCGATTCAAGACAACGTCGGCCAAAACCGGACAAGGTCCTGAAATGATTATCGCTTTTTGACCGCTTCGAGGAAAAGCACGACCAGGCCGGCGACCAAGCCCCAGAAGGCGGCGCCAACGCCGAACAAAGTCAGCCCCGACGCGGTGACAACGAAGGTGACAGTAGCCGCCATGCGCTGGTCCTCGTCCTTGAGCGCGATCGCCAGCGCGTTGGCCAGCGACCCCATCAACGCCAGGCCGGCCACCAGCACGATCAGGCTTTGCGGCAGCACTGCGAAGACCGCCACCAGCGAGGCGCCGAAAACCGCGAAGATCAGATAGGCAAGTGCATAGAAGGGTCCGGTCTTCCAGCGCTCGGCCGGGTCGGGATGGACGTCCGGCCCGGTGCAGATCGCCGCAGAGATCGCGGCCAGATTGGTGGTCGAGCCGCCAAACGGCGCCGACAGCAGCGAGAACAGGCCGGTGACGCCGATCAGCGGGCCGGGTTCGGGGTGATAGCCGGCGGCGCGCAAGACGGCGAGACCCGACAGGTTCTGCGACGCCATGGTGACGAGGTAGAGCGGCAGCGCCAGGCCGATGACAGCTGCGGCGCTGAAATGCGGAGCAATCAGCGTCAGCGTCGACAGTTCCGGCGCCGGCAGTCCGCCGACGCGGCCTGTCAGGAAGGCGGCGATGCCGCCGCCGATCAGCACCGCCAGCACCGACAGCGCCGGGTTGAACAGGCGAATGACGAAGAAGGCCGCGATCAGCGGCAGGATCAGCCAGGGGTCGACCGGAATGGTCTTGACGGCATTGAGCGCGAAGGTGACGACGATGCCGGCCAGCATGCCGGACGCGACCGACGTCGGTATCCTTGATATAAGCTGGGTCAGCGGCTTGAACAGGCCGGTGGCGATCAACATCAAGCCGGTGACGATGAAGGCGCCGACCGCATCGGCCATGGTAAAGCCGCTCGATGCCGCCATCAGCGCCAGGCCTGGTGTCGACCAGGCGGTGATGATGGGCATTTTCGTGCGCCAGGACAGCCACAAGCATTCGATCGCCATCGCCACGCACACTGCCGTCACCCAGCTCGCGGTTTCGGCTTGCGTGGCGCCAACCGCCTTGGCGGCGGCAATGACGACGGCGAGCGTGCCGCCGAAGCCGACGATTGCCGCGACAAAGGCGGATATCGGGATGGAAATGCGCATTCTCGCCTACCCCGCCCGCTGAACCATGTCGCCCACCGCCCTCAGCAGCATGTCGAGATCCTGCGGCCGCGACAGGCGGTGGTCGCCGTCGGGAATGAGCGACAAGGTGACGTCGTCGGCCGGCAGCAGCGAGACCAGCTTCAGCGCATGGCTTGCCGGCACATCGGCATCGGCCAGGCCCTGCAGGATGTGGACGGGGCAATGGGTATCGATCGGCCCGGTCATGACCCGGTTCGCCCTGCCGTCCTCGATCAGCGCGCTTGTGTAGATGTAAGGCTCGGCGGAATAGTCCGAAGGTTCTTCGAAAAAGCCTTTCTCCCGAAGTTCGCGCCTCTGTGCCTCCGTCAGAGCCGGCTCGACCAGCTCGGCGGTGAAATCCGGCGCCGGCGCGAGCAGCACCAGGCCAACCACATTGCTGTCGCCCGCCTTGCGCAGCTCCTGCACCATGCGCAGCGCGATCCAGGCGCCCATCGACGAGCCGACCAGGATTTGCTTGCCCTCGGTGAAATGCCGGAAGGCGGCGAGGCTCTCGCCAAGCCATTTCGAGATAGTACCGTCGGCAAAGGCGCCGCCGGATTCGCCATGGCCGGAATAGTCGTGGCGCAGATATGCGCGGCCTTCCCTGGCCGCCCAATCCGACAGCGTCTGCGCCTTCGTGCCCAGCATGTCGGATTTGTAGCCGCCGAGCCAGACGACGCCGGGCGTTGCGCCCGAGGAATGGCGAACCGCGATATCGATGCCGTCGACATCCAGCAGGGTTGGGGTGGTCGCGGTCATGGCTGTGGATCAATCCTGGTTCTGGGGGCCTGATTGTGGGAGCCTGATTTTACTCGCCGGTCTTTTGACACAGGCACAGGCGAGGCGGAAAGTGCTCGCGACATCCTTTGTTTGGTGCAGGCCTGCGATCAGGGTGATTTTCTGTCAGCGCTGTGCTATTGACTCCGCCCGCGCGCTCACCACATTGGCGCGTCCTGAACATTCTAGATTGAAACCCTGAACGAAACGGCCAAGGAGACCACGACCATTCGCAGACCTTTCAAAGCAGCGGCGCCCACCAAAGATGGCCCGCGCTCCAACCGTGATATCCGGGTGCCCCGGGTCCAGCTGATCGACGCCGATGGCCAGAACCGCGGCGATATTTCCATCAACGACGCATTGCTGCTCGCCGAAGAGGCAGGGCTCGATCTGGTCGAGATCTCGCCCAATGCGGTGCCGCCTGTCGTCAAAATTCTCGATCTCGGCAAATTGAAATACGCCAACCAGAAGAAGGCGGCCGAGGCGCGCAAGAACCAGAAGGTCATCGAGATCAAGGAGATCAAGATGCGCCCGAACATCGACAGCCATGACTACGAAACCAAGATGAAGGCCGTGCGGCGCTTCTTCGAGGAAGGTGACAAGGTCAAGCTGACGCTGCGCTTCCGCGGCCGCGAGATGGCGCATATGGAACTCGGCATGCAGCTCCTGAACAAGGTGCGCGAGGAGACGGCTACCATCGCCAAGGTCGAAGCCGAACCGAAGCTGGAAGGCCGCCAGATGATGATGGTGCTGGCCCCGCGCTAGATCAGTTCGGGCGTTGCGCTCTAAATCCGCCTGAATCCTGTCTCATGGCGTCCCGGCGATCGGCGGGACGCCTATTCTCCTGTCCAGACGCCGCGATCGCCGGCAAGTTTTTCGACGATCGGATTCCCGACATGGCCAATGAAATCAACCCTGCGCCCATCAAGGAGCTGGGCGGCTACCAGCACATGCGCCGCATGGTGCTTGCGGTGCTGGTGGTGGTGCTCTTTGCGGCACTGCTGTTCGGCCAGTCGACCTTCCCGCCCGATACCCCGGTGCATGAAACGATCGAGATGGTCGGCGTGCTGCTGATCTTCCTTGGCGTCGTCGGCCGCTTGTGGTCGACACTCTATATCGGCGGGCGCAAATCCTCCGAAGTGGTCACCGGCGGGCCCTATTCGATCACCCGCAATCCTCTCTACGTGTTCTCGACCGTTGCCGCCGCCGGCGTCGGGGCGCAGATCGGCTCGTTCTCCGGCATCGTCCTGTTTGCGCTTTTGTGCGCCGGCGCCTTCCACATCGTCATCCTGCGGGAAGAGCGGTACCTCAAGGAATTGCTCGGCGCCCCCTACAAGGCTTATCTGGCGCGGGTGCCGCGTTTCTTCCCCCAGCTGTCGCTCTACCAGGAAGGCGACACCGGCAGCTTCAAGCCGCGCCTCTTGCTGACCACCTTGCTCGACGGGCTGGTGTTTCTGGTGGCGTTGCCGGTGTTCGAGACCATCGATGGCGCCCAGCAATCGGGCATACTCCCGGTGCTGTTCAGGCTGCCCTGATCGCGGAGAGAGCGTCGCAGCCGCTCGGGTGTTGCGCGCCAGCCCGCTTTGACGTATAGGACCGCCGTTCCAAGAAAACCGCCCGGCAGGGCATGCCGTGGCGGTTTCATTTGCTTTTCGGGCTTTTGGTCCGCCCGAAGCGAACAAGAAGCGCGATTGTGCGCCACCAATACGGAGTAGCAAAATGCCCAAGATGAAGACCAAATCGGCCGCCAAGAAGCGGTTCAAGATCACAGGTACGGGTAAAGTCCTGTCGGCTGCGGCCGGCAAGCGTCACGGCATGATCAAGCGTTCCAACAAGTTCATTCGAAATGCCCGCGGCACGATGGTTCTGGCTGAACCGGATGGCAAGAAGGTCATCAAGAATTTTCTGCCGAACGGCCTCTGAGCATTCGGTTTCAGGAACAGCGTTTAAGGAGATCATGACATGGCACGCGTAAAAAGAGGCGTCACCTCGCACGCCAAGCACAAGAAGGTCCTGAAAGCCGCGAAAGGCTTCTACGGCCGCCGCAAGAACACCATTCGCATCGCCAAGCAGGCGGTCGAAAAGTCGATGCAGTACGCGTATCGCGACCGCAAGAACCGCAAGCGCTCGTTCCGCGCGCTGTGGATCCAGCGCATCAACGCCGCGACGCACGAGCATGGCCTGACCTATGGCCGCTTCATCGACGGCCTCAACAAGTCCGGTATCGAGATCGATCGCAAGATCCTGTCCGACATGGCCATCCATGAACCGCAGGCGTTCGCCGCACTCGTGGCCAAGGCCAAGGTCGCGCTCGAATATCTGAAGAACACCACCCCGAATGCTTTTGAAAGCGCTGTCGCCTAGAGCATGATGCCAAAAAGTTGCTGACTTTTTGGACAACATCATGCTCAGGGAAATTTAGCGAGGAGCGCGATCTTTCCGAAAGTCTGCAACTTTTCGGGATCGGGCTCCGAGCCCAGCGCTTCCCAGCATTCGCAATTCTGATTGGGGAACCCGCGCTGGCACGGCTGGCGCGGGTTTTTCTTATGGCTGAACTTTCAACTTGAAAGTGACTTTCACCTCAAAGTTGACTCCCAACACAGCGAGTTTGACCGTGAACGACATAGCTACCGGCTTGGATACTCTCGAAAACTCCCTGATGGCCGACGTCGCGTCGGCCGCCGATGAGGCTGCTATCGAAGCCGTGCGCGTCGCGGCTCTCGGCAAAAAGGGGTCGATCTCGGAATTGCTGAAGACACTGGGCGCGATGAGCGCCGAGGAGCGCCAGGTCAAGGGCCCCGCGATCAACGGCCTGAAGAACCGCGTCACCGAAGCGCTGACGACACGCAAGGCCGAGCTGAAGGATGTGGCGGTCACGGCGCGCCTTGCCGCCGAGACGGTCGACGTGACGCTGCCGGTGCGGCAATCGCCGGCCGAGCGCGGCCGCATCCATCCGATCAGCCAGGTCATCGACGAGATCGCGGCGATCTTCGGCGATCTCGGCTTTGCCATCGCAGAAGGTCCCGATGTCGAGAGCGACTATTACAATTTCACCGCGCTGAATTTCCCCGAAGGGCATCCGGCGCGCGAGATGCACGATACCTTCTTTTTCCAGCCGGACGAAAAGGGCGAGCGCAAGCTGTTGCGCACGCACACCTCGCCGGTACAGATCCGCACCATGGAGAAGCAGAAGCCGCCGATCCGCATCGTCATTCCCGGCAAGACCTACCGGCAGGATTCCGACGCTACCCACTCGCCGATGTTCCATCAGGTCGAGGGGCTGGTGATCGACAAATCGGCCAATGTCGCCAACATGAAGTGGGTGCTGGAAGAATTCTGCAAGGCTTTCTTCGAGGTGCCGCAGGTCAAGATGCGCTTCCGGCCGTCCTTCTTCCCGTTCACCGAGCCCAGCCTCGAGGTCGACATCCAGTGCGACCGCTCGCGGCCCGGCGAAGTGCGATTCGGCGAAGGCTCCGACTGGATGGAGATCCTCGGCTGCGGCATGGTCCACCCCAATGTGCTGCGCGCCGGCGGGCTCGATCCCGACGAATATCAGGGCTTTGCCTGGGGCATGGGCATCGACCGCATCGCCATGCTGAAATACGGCATGCCGGACCTGCGCGCCTTCTTCGACGCCGATGTGCGCTGGCTGTCGCATTACGGTTTCAGGCCGCTCGACATGCCGACGCTGTTCGGAGGTCTTTCCGCATGACGGCGCCGCACACGGGTGGCTGCCGCTGCGGCGCGGTACGGTTCGAGGCATCAGTCGAACCGCACCATATCAGCTATTGCCATTGCAGCGATTGCCGGCGCGCCAGCGGCGCGCCGGTGTCGGCCTTTGTCGGCTTCCTGACCGAGCAGGTGGCTTTCACCGGCAAGGCGCTGAAGATGTACGAGAACGGGCCGGTGACGCGCTCGTTCTGCGGCATTTGCGGCTCGCCTATCGCCTATGTCGACGAGCGGCTGGAAGACCACATCTATTTCATGCTGGGCGCCATGGACATGCCGGCCTATTTCCGGCCGACGCACCATGCCTATGTGCGCGAGCAGCTGCCCTTCGTGCATATGCCCGACGACTTGCCGCGCCATTTGAAGACAAGCGTGCCCAGACCCGATGGACAAGGTCCGGGCGGGTACAGACAAAACGGAACACAGTGATGAAACTCACCCTTTCCTGGCTCAAGGATCATCTCGACACCGACGCCACGCTCGACGAGATCGTCGAGAGGCTGACCTCGATCGGCCTCGAAGTCGAGCATGTCGACGACAAGGCCGGCCTGAAGCCGTTCGTCATCGCCAAGGTGCTGACGGCGGTGCAGCATCCCGACGCCGACCGGCTGCGGGTGCTGACCGTCGACACCGGCAATGGCGCAGCCCCTGTCCAGGTGGTGTGCGGTGCGCCGAATGCCCGCGCCGGCCTGATCGGCGCCTTCGCCGCGCCCGGCGCCTATGTGCCCGGTATCGACGTGACGCTGACCGTCGGCAAGATCCGCGGCGTCGAGAGCCATGGCATGATGTGTTCCGAGCGCGAGCTGGAGCTGTCGGATGAGCACAATGGCATTATCGACCTGCCGGCCGATGCGCCTGTCGGCACCAGCTTCGCGGCTTACGCGCATCTCGACGATCCGGTGATCGAGATCAATCTGACGCCGAACCGGCCGGATGCGACCAGCATTTATGGCGTCGCCCGGGACCTGGCGGCAAGCGGGCTTGGCCGGCTCAAGACCGCGCCGGTCGAAGCGGTCCTTGGCAAAGGTGAAACGCCGGTCAAGGTGATCATCGAGGCGCCTGAGCTCTGCCCCGGTTTCGCGCTGCGCCTGGTGAAAGGCGTGAAGAACGGGCCGTCGCCGAAATGGCTGCAGCAAAGGCTGATCGCCATCGGCTTGCGCCCGATCAGCGCGCTGGTCGACATCACCAACTACGTCACCTTCGACCGTGGCCGGCCGCTGCATGTGTTCGATGCCAAGAAGGTCGCCGGCAATCTCGTCGTGCGCCGCGCACGCGACGGCGAGAAGGTGCTGGCGCTTGACGGGCGCGAATACACGCTGACGCCGCAGATGTGCGTGATCGCCGACGACAATGGCGTCGAATCGATCGCCGGTGTCATGGGCGGCGAGCATTCCGGCTGCGACGAGAACACCACGGACGTGCTGATCGAATCCGCTCTTTGGGATCCGATCACCACGGCCCGCACCGGCCGTACGCTCGGCATCATCACCGATGCCCGTTACCGTTTCGAGCGTGGCGTCGACCCGGAATTCATGGTGCCCGGCGTCGAGCTGGCGACAAAGCTGGTGCTGGAGTTCTGCGGCGGAGAGCCGACCGAGACGGAGGTGGTCGGCTATGCCGGCTACAAGCCGAAGATCGTTTCCTTCCCGATCTCGGAAGTGAAGCGGCTGACCGGCATCGAGGTGCCGAAGGCGGAAAGCCTCGACATCCTGACCCGCCTCGGCTTCAAGCCGTCAGGCTCGGGCGACGTCGTCGATGTCGCTGTGCCGTCCTGGCGTCCTGACGTCGACGGCAAGGCCGACCTGGTCGAGGAAGTGATGCGCATCCACGGCGTCGACAACATCGCGCCGCAGCCGCTCGGCTCGCATGACGCGGTCAACTCCAAGATACTGACGACGCTGCAGGTTCGCACCCGCACTGCCAAGCGCTCGCTCGCCGTGCGGGGCATGCTGGAGGTTCTCACCTGGTCGTTCATCCCGGCCAAACACGCCGAACTGTTCGGCGGCGGCCAGACGGCGCTGAAGCTCGCCAATCCGATTGCAGCCGACATGTCCGATATGCGGCCCTCGCTGTTGCCCGGCCTGATCGTCGCCGCGCAGCGCAATGCCGACAAGGGCATCGGCGATGTCGCGCTGTTCGAGGTCTCCGGTACCTATGAGGGCGACGGCCCCGACCAGCAGCGGCGCGTTGCCGCCGGTGTGCGCCGCGGCACCGCCAAGCTCGACGGTTCCGGCCGCAGTTGGGCCGGCAATTCCGGTCCGGTCGGCGTGTTCGACGCCAAAGCCGACGCGATTGCAGCGCTGGAAGCCTGCGGCGCGCCGGTCGACAGGCTGCAGATCGAGCCAGGCGGTCCGGCCTGGTATCATCCCGGCCGCTCCGGCACGATCAAGCTCGGCCCGAAGACAGTGCTCGGCACCTTCGGCGAGTTCCACCCGAAGACGCTGGAGGGGTTGGACGTTTCCGGACCGATCTGCGGTTTCGAGGTCTATATCGACGCCGTGCCCGAGCCGAAGGCCAAGCCGACGAAAACCAAGCCAAAGCTGGAGCTGTCCGCCTTCCAGGCGGTGAAGCGCGACTTTGCTTTCGTCGTCGACAAGACGGTGGAGGCCGGCGCGCTGGTGCGCGCGGCGCTCGCCGCCGACAAGAAGCTGGTCACCGGCGTTTCGGTGTTCGATGTGTTCGAGGGGGCATCTCTCGGGACCGCCAAGAAGTCGGTTGCCATCGAAGTATCTATCCAGCCGGTTGAAAAGACGCTCACCGACGAGGATTTCGAGGCGCTGGCCAAGCGCATCGTCGACAATGTTGGCAAGCAAACGGGCGGCATGCTGAGAACGTAGAGCGGCTAACGCCGCCCTACGTATTTCGACTTCACGCAATTCTTAGGGAAAGCGCGTCTTAGGGAAAGCGCGGCGCGCTTTCCCAGTAAAACCGCTACACACTTTTCCTAGAATTGCTTCTGAGGATTGCCGGCAGTTGCGAATCGCTCTCCAAAGGGCGATGGACCATCTGCGCTATTCCGGTCTGCCGTTCGAAGCCCAGCGCGAAGCGTTTCTCGCCATGGTGTTGGCGGATGCGCTCGTCAGCGACGCGCTGGAGCGGGCCCGCACGCTGGCGTTGCCGGACTGGCTGGTGGTGTCCGGCGCGCTCTACAACAGCGTCTGGAACCACCTGACCGGCAAGCCGCCGGGCTACGGCATCAAGGATGTCGATCTCTTCTACTTCGATGACAGCGACCTGTCCTACGAGGCCGAGGACGCGGTCATCCGTCGAGCCGCGCAGCATTTCGAGGGGCTGGCTCTGCCGGCCGAGGTGCGCAACCAGGCACGGGTGCATCTGTGGTATCCGCAGAAATTCGGCCAGCCCTGCCCGCGCTATACAAGTTCCAGCGAGTCGGTGAGCTATTTCGCCTCGAAGACGCATGCGGTCGGGGTGCGATACGATGCCGATGGGCAGCTTGAGGTCGTGGCGCCGTTCGGGCTGGATGACCTCTTCGCGTTTCGCATCACGCCCAACCGGCTGATGGATAACAGGCGCACGCATGAGGCCAAGGGGGCGAGGGCGAAGGCGTGCTGGCCGGAGATTACGGTGGTGCCGTGGTGAGACTTACCCTCCCCGTTGTGGGGAGGGTCGGCTCGCTGTCGCAGCGAGGCGGAGACAGAGAGACGGGGTGGGGGTGCGCCTCACGAGGACCCCCACCCCGATCCGCTTCGCGGATCGACCCTCCCCACAAGGGGGAGGGTAAAGGCACTCACCCATTCACCAGCGCCAACAGCTCCTCCGTATAGCGCTTGCCAACCACCTTGTCCGGCGACAGCGCATCGCCGATCGCCGCGACCTCAGCCGCGCTCAGCTCGATCCCGACCGCCGCCGTGTTCTGCTCGAGATGGCGTATCTTTCTTGCGCCGGGGATCGGCACGATGAAGTCGCCCTGGTGCAGCACCCAGGCCAGCGCCAGCTGGGCCGAGGTGACGCCTTTTTCCACCGCCAGCTTTTCCAGCGTCGCAACGACCTTGGCATTAGCGGCCATGGCGTCGGCCTGGAAACGCGGCAAGGTCCGGCGCCAGTCGTCGTCGCTGAGGGCCTCGGGCTTGGCGATGGTGCCGGTGAGCAGGCCGCGACCGAGCGGGCTGTAGGGGACGAAGCCGATGCCGAGTTCGCGGCAGACATCGAACACTTCGTCTTCGGGGTCGCGGCTCCAGAGCGAATATTCACTCTGCACGGCAGCGATCGGATGCACGGCGTGCGCCCGGCGGATGGTGGTGGCACTGACCTCCGACAGGCCCAGCGCCCGCACCTTGCCGTCGCGCACCAGTTCCGCCATGGCGCCGACCGTGTCCTCTATCGGCACGCCGGGATCGACGCGGTGCTGGTAGTAGAGGTCGATGACATCGGTATCGAGCCGTTTCAGCGAGGCTTCCGCCACTGCCTTGACGTGCTCCGGGCGGCTATCGACGCCAACCATACGTTCGAGGCCTGAGCCTTCCTCGGAAATCTTGAAGCCGAATTTGGTGGCGATCGTCACCCTGTCGCGCACCGGCTTCAACGCCTTGCCGAGAAGGATCTCGTTCTCAAAGGGACCATAGACTTCGGCGGTGTCGAAAAACGTCACGCCGATCTCGACAGCGCGGCGCAGCGTGGCGATTGCGTCCGCCTCGGCCTGACCGCCATAGGCGAAGCTCATGCCCATGCAGCCGAGGCCGACGGGGAAGACTTCGAGTTCAGTACCAAGTTTGCGGGTTTTCATGGCGCGTCTCCTTGTTGCGATGAAAGAGAGATAGCGCTTGGCTTTACGTTCGATAATTGGCTGTCATTCGCACGGGCTGTTCTATAAAATAGAGCAATGAACCGAGCGCATCTTTCTCAACTCGCTGTACTGGCAACAGTCGCCCAATGCGGCAGTTTTCGTGGCGCGGCGCGCGAACTGGCCATAGCGCCCTCGGCAGTGAGCCATGCCGTGTCCAGCCTGGAGGCGCGGCTCGGCGTGCGGCTTTTGGCGCGCAGCACCCGCAGCGTAGCGCCAACGGAAGAGGGCGCGCAGTTGCTCGAACGGCTGCGGCCGGCGCTGTCCGAGATCGATCTGGCGCTGGAAACGGCGATCGAGGCGCGCGACCGGCCGGCCGGGAACCTGCGGCTGACCGTGCCGCGCACCGCGGCCCACCTGGCATTGACGCCCAGGCTCGGCGGCTTTGCCGCGGCCTATCCTGACATCGTGCTGGAAATCGTCATCGAGGATCGCTTCACCGACGTCGTCGAAGGCGGCTTCGATGCCGGCGTGCGGCTCGGTGAGAGCCTGCAGCGCGACATGATCGCGGTGCGCATCGGACCGGACCTTCGCGGCGCCGTGGTCGGCGCGCCATGCTATTTCGCGACCATGCCAAGACCCCGCCATCCGCGCGATCTTGCCGACCACCGCTGCATCCGCTTCCGTTTTTCCAGCGGCATTCTTTACCGCTGGGAATTCGAGAAGGATGGCGAAGAGATCGAGATCGCGGCGCAAGGGCCGCTGATCCTCGACGAAGACCATCTGATCGCCCAGGCGGCGGTCGACGGCGCTGGGCTCGCCTTCGTCTTCGACGATTATGTGCGCGCGCCGCTCGCCGACGGTCGCTTGATCCGCGTGCTGGAAGACTGGTGTCCGCCCTTCGACGGTTTCTTCGTCTACTACCCCAGCCGCCGCCAGATGCGCCCGGCGCTGCGGGCGTTTGTGGATTTCTTCAAGGTCGGTGCTTAGCCACCTCCCCCTTGTGGGGAGGGTCGATCCGCGTAGCGGATCGGGGTGGGATCTTCGTAGGGCGCTACCCCCCACCCCGTCGCTTCGCGCCGACCCTCCCCACAAGGGGGAGGGTGGAAGAAAGCCCAGCTGCCATTCGTTCACCAACCATGCCGGCATTCATCACCAACAACTCAACCCGCTACGGCTGGGCGGCGATCGTCCTCCACTGGCTGATCGGCATCCTGTTCATCGGCCAGTTCATGCTCGGCTTCATCATGGTGCGGTTGACCAGCCAGCGCACCGCCTTCGAGCTGATCCAGCTGCACAAATCCTTCGGCTTCCTGCTGCTCGGCCTCCTCATCCTGCGCATTGCCTGGCGGCTCGGCAATGCGGCCCCGGCCTTGCCGGCCTCGGTCGGAGGGCTGGAGCGTCGGACGGCGCCGCTGGCGCATCTGGCGCTTTATGGCTTCCAGCTCGCGGTGCCGCTGTCCGGCTGGGCACTGGTTTCGGTGTCGATGCTGGAGATACCCAGCATGCCGTTCAACCTGTTCGTGATGCCGAACCTGCCGCTCGGCGTGTCCGATGCGGCGGAAAACTTCTGGGCGATAGCACACTGGTATCTCGCCTATGTCGGCATTGCCTTGGTCGCGCTGCATGCGCTGGCGGCGCTGCGGCATCATTTCTGGCTGCGCGACAGCGTGCTCACGCGCATGATCACGCCTTCGTCAGATCAGGACCTGGAATAGCGCGCGCCGCGCATTCGTTCATTGGAGTGAGGGCGCAACACTTCGCCTGCCCCAGAAGGACAAAACCCATGTATGCGCGCATCTTCGGATTGGCGGCTGTTGCCGCTTGCCTTGCCATGCCTGTCTCCGCCGCTGTGGACCTCGGCGACGCCGCCGGCAGCTACACGGTCAACCGGGCCAGCTCCAGCATTCGCTTCTCCATCGGCAAGGTCGGTGGCGGCGGCCTCGACGGCGCCTTTGGCCGCTTCAAGGGCTCCATCCGCATCGACAACAGCGATGTCGGCCGTTCCGCGGTCAACTTCACCATCTATCCCGAAAGCGTCGGCACCGGCCAGGGCCGCATCGACGCCTTCCTGCGCTCCGATGCGGTGTTCGACGTCGCCAACAGCCCCGAAATCCAGTTCCGCTCGACCAGCGTAACCCGAACCAGCGACACCACGGCGCTGGTCAGCGGCCGGCTGACGGCGCGCGGCAAGACGTTTGCGGAAAAGTTCACTGCCGAGCTCGGCCGGCTGAAGGGTGGCGTCATTACGTTCCACGTCACCGGCAAGGTGCTGCGCTCCCGCTACGGCATGGATGTCGGCACGCCGATCTATTCGAATATCGTCGATTTCGACATGACGCTGACGGGCAAGCGAGGCTAGCAGGACCAGCGATCCGCATTGGCTTTTCCCGCAATTTCGGGCAAACCTCCTCGCCTGTAAATCGATAGGAGAAGCCTGATGTTCCGATGGGGTGTTTTGTCGACGGCCAAGATCGGCCGCGAGCAATTGTTGCCGGCAATCGTCGAGGCCGAGAATGGCGTTTTGTCCGCGATCGCCAGCCGCGACCTGTCGAAGGCCGAGGCCCTGGGCGAGCGGTTCGGCGCCAGGCATGCCTTTGGTTCGTATGAGGAGCTGCTGGCTTCGAAAGACGTCGACGGCGTCTACATCCCGCTGCCGACCTCGCAGCATGTCGAGTGGACGGCCAAGGCCATCGAAGCGGGCAAGCATGTGCTGGTGGAAAAGCCGCTGGCGCTCGACGCCAAGAATATCGCGCCGCTGATCAAGCTGCGCGACCAGAAGAAGGTGCTGGTCTGCGAGGCCTTCATGGTCATCTACCACCCGCAATGGATCAAGGTGCGCGATCTCATCGCCGATGGCGCCATCGGCCGGCTGCGCCATGTGCAGGGCGCCTTCTCCTATTACAATGTCGATCCCACCAACATGCGCAACCAGCTCGATCTCGGCGGCGGCGCGCTGCCTGATATCGGCGTCTATCCGACGGTGTCGACGCGGTTTTCGAGCGGCAAGGAGCCACTCCGCGTGCAGGCGACGATCGAGCGCGACAAGAAATTCGGCACCGACATCTATTCCTCGATCCGCGCCGATTTCGGCGATTTCGAACTGTCCTTCTATCTGTCGACGCAGATGGCGGCGCGGCAGGTGATGGTGTTCCACGGCGAGAAGGGTTTCATCGAGGTGTTCTCGCCGTTCAATGCCGGGCTCTACGACCATCACCGCATCGAATTGCACAACCAGAACCATACGGAGGCGCAGGTGTTCCGCTTTCCCGGCACGCAGCAATACCGGCGCGAGGTCGAGACGTTTGCCAGGGCGGCACAGGGTGGCAAGGAGCGTGTCTTCACGCTAGAGGAGTCCGTGCTCAACCAGAAGGTCATCGACGCCATCTTCCGCGCCGGCGGCAAGGAAGGCTGGGAGGCCGTCTGATACAGCAATCTTAGCGGGTAATTTCATGGGAGAAGGGCGTCCGCATTGTGCATGCGGACGCTCCTTTCCTATTGAACTGACGATCTCACGCGCCTCTGAGCGTCAGGTGCAAGGTCTCGGCGAAGCGGTCGGGATAGGGCGCAAAGCCCATGTGGTCGCCGGGGAAGGCGGCGCGCTTGCTGCCGAGCCTGTCGGCCAGCGCCTTGCCCATGCCGTCGATCGGCTGGCCGACGGACTCTTCGCCGATACCGACCACGACCGGGCGGCCGCGCAGCGCCTCGATATCGGGACGGTAGAGCGACAGCGGCATGACGCCATGCGCCAGCCAGTATTCGAAATTGCCGCTGACCCTGGCAAAGGTCTCGGCCTCCTCGGGCGACGGTTCGAACGAAGGCGGTCCGTCCTGCGGCCCGGCTTCATCCTGACCCGGCCCTTCCGACAGGCTGTTCTCGCTGAAGAATTTCTGCATCGCCGCCTCGACGCCCTGGCTGCGATAGGTGTCGTGCAGGTCGCGCATGCCGGCCAGTGACGGCGACGGGTCGTCGAGCAGCATCATGCTGGGCGGCTCATGCGCCACCAGCGCACGAACCCGGCCGGGATGGCGGGCGGCGAGGTTGAGCCCGATCTGGGCGCCGCCGCTGGTGCCGAACACATAGGCCGGTCCGGCGCCAAGCGCCTCGATCAATCGCGCGGCATCGTCGCCATGGACATCGAGGTCCTGCTCTTGCGGCTCTACGTCGAAGGTGCTGCGCGAATTCCCGCGCGGATCATAGGCGACCACCGTGTAGCGGTCGGCGAGGTGGCCCGCGACATCGGCGAAGACGCCGGCGTCCTGCGGTCCGCCGGGGATTATCAACAGTACGGGGCCGGAACCGCGCATCTCATAATAGAGGCCGCGCCCGGTACTTTCAGCGTCGACGTTTGGGGGGTCATGTCCATCTCTCCTGTTGTTCTCATGTCAAAGTTCGGCTTTGCGCCGGGTCCGATCATTTGCCGGTCACAACCATGCGGTTGCCCTCGCTGTCGCGGAATTCGGCGACCGTGCGGCCCCGCTGCCAAGGCGCTTCCTGCGGCTCGGTGATGATTTCGACGCCGCGCGCCTTCAGGCCCGCGACCGTTGCCTCGACATCGCCATCAACGAGCACCAGCACGGGCTCAGTGCCCGGCGTGTCATCGGGGCGTTTGACAAAATGCAAATTGGTGACGGCGCCGGGAAATGTCAGCTCGATCCAGCGCCAGCCGCTGTCGCCCATCAGCTGGTCCTCCGCCACCTGGCAAGCAAGATGTCCGGTGTAGAAGGCCTTGGCGCGGTCCTGGTCGAACACCGGCAATTCGGCAAACTGGATGTGCATGATGGGTCTCTCCTGCTCCTCGACGGCTGCCGCGCAGCCGTCGACGGGAAAGACGATCCGGACGATCGAAAAGATTCGCCGGGCGACGAATCTTTTCGAGGCCGCGAAACGTCTTCTCCGTGCAGAGTTGAAAATAGGAGACGACAATGGGCTACAATCTCATCCGCTACGGCGTGAAGGACGAAAGCATCGCCGAGAACCGTATGCTGGTTGCACAGGTGTTCGAGGCACTCGACGACACGAAGCCGCAATCCGTGCGCTACCTCGTCCTGGAACTGGAGAATGGCGAGTTCATCCATCTTGTCAGCCAGGATGGCGACGGCCTGACGGGGCTCGCAGCCTTCAAGGCCTTCAGCGCCGATCATGCCGGACGCCGCTCGACGCCGCTTGCCAGATCGCCGGCAAAGATCGTCGGCAATTATCGTATGCTGGCCGGCGAGGTCGTGCCGGCTTGAATGCAAAGACCGGCATTTTGGGAACGGACAGGATGAACACAGCAAAACTCGACCGCGTTGCCCTGGAGGCGATGCTCGGCTCCTTGCGACCGAAGCTGCACCGCTACTGCGCCCGCATGGCCGGCTCGGTGATCGATGGCGAGGACATCGTCCAGGAGACACTGATCAAGGCACTGCAGGCCATCGACGGCGACGCCGCCGTCGAGCGTCCGGAGCAATGGCTGTTCCGCATAGCCCACAATGCCGCGCAAGATCATCTGCGCCGGCGCCAGCGGGAGCAGGCGCGCATGAGCGAGACCGACATGACGACGATCGAAGACCCCTCCGCCAGCGCCGATGCGAGACTCGCCACCGCCGCCAGCCTGCGAAGCTTCATGCAGCTGGCAACAGTGCAGCGCAGCGCCGTGATCCTTGTCGACGTGCTTGGCCTCAGCCTGCACGAAACCTGCGAAGTGTCCGGCGCGACCCTGGCTGCGACCAAGGCAGCGCTCCATCGCGGGCGGTCGCAGCTGCGCCTGCTGGCGTCACAGGACGAGCAGGCGCCTGCCCCAAAGCTCGACGCCGACGACGAGCGGCGCCTGCGCCGCTATGTCGACCTGTTCAACGCGCGCGACTTCGACGCCGTGCGCGCGTTGATCGCCGAGGATATCCAGCTTGAAGTCGTCAACCGCACCCGCATGCGCGGCAAGGCGCAGGTTTCCAACTATTTCGGCAATTACGACCGTGTCCAGGACTGGGCGCTGTCGCTCGGCTTCGTCGACGGCAGGCCGGCCATCCTGATCCGCAACCCGCAAACGGGAGATGACGCCGTGCGCGGCTTCATGCTGGTCGACTGGCAGGATGGAAAGGTCAGCCATATCCGCGATTTCCGCTACGCGCCCTATTGCCTTGCCGATGCGGACATCCGCTTCATCGACGAGTAAGCATCGGCCAGAGAGCGCGGGCTTCGCGCCTCAGGCGAAGCTTTGCAAATTGGCGTCCTGCAGCTTGGAGCCGGCGAGCAAGGCCTCGAGCACCTGCTTCTTGAGCGACAGGCACTGCGAGCGGGCAAGCTTTGCGATGGCCGAGACTTCGGCCAGCTCGCAGGCAAGCACCAACTCCTTCTGCTGGCCGATGATCGCTTGCGTGAAGTCGCGCGATTTGAAGCCGAGATGGAGGACACGCTCCGACTGGTCGAGCGTTTGGTCGAGCAGGCGAACCAGCCGCAGATTGCCGGAGAGTTCGGCCAGGGCCAGGCGAAAGGCGCGGTCGGCCGCCAGAAAGGCGACATGGCTGCGCAGCGTCTCCGGCTTCAGCACCTTCTGCGCCGCCAGCCTGATGTCGTCGAGCCCGCGTTCGGTGAGGTTTGCCGCGGCCACCCGGAACACTTCCGGTTCGATCAGGCTGCGGACGTCGAAGATCTCGTTGACGTCGCGCAGGCTAAGCGGTGCGATGACATAGCCGCGGCGCGGCTCGCTCTTGATCAGCCCTTCCTGCGTCAGGCGGGCCAAAGCCGAGCGGATCGTCGCCTTCCTGATCTGGTAGCGGTCGCCGATCTGCTTTTCGGTCAGGCTTTCGCCGGGTTGCAGGACGCAGGCGACGATGTCGCTCTTCAGCTGCTCATAAGCTTCCTCGCTGCGCAATATGTCGGCGGTCGACGGCGCCTTGACGGCGGACGGTGACACTGATTTCGGAAGAGCCATATCTGCCTGCCCGTTTGGTCTGCCCGCGTGGTCTGCCCGCGTAGTCTGCTTGCCCGTTCGACCATCCGGTTGACGGGTCTGCCGGCATTCGCTAGCCTGAGCATCTCAGTTGTATTGGTTGAGCTTCCCAATGGAGATGACGACAAATGCCTCTTGCCGCCAACTCGCCTCTTTACGCCGTAACCTCCGATATCGTCAACGCAGCCAAAGGTGCTCATGCCTTCGAACGGGTCAAGGCGGTGCTGCGCGAACACACCGACCGCTTCCATGCATCAGGCGTGCTCGCGCATGAGGAAGACGACGATGAGGTGCTGCTGCATGCCAGCCCTGACTTGACCATCTACCACATCACGCTGTCGCCCGGCCTGCAGTACCCGCCGCACAACCATCTGATGGATGCGCTGATCGGCATCTACAAGGGCAGCGAGACCAACTTCATCTATCCCGTCGACGGCAGCGAGATCGATGCGCCGGAACGCCACGACGTCGCGGCGCCCGCGGTGGTGCACATGACCCCTGATACTGTGCACGCGGTCGCCAACACCGGCAACGCCCGCTCAGGCGCACTGCATGTCTATCTCGGCAATCTTACCGAGACCCACCGCCACATATGGAGCCCGGACAGCACCCACGCCGAGCCGTTTGACAATGAGCGGTATCTGGCTGGGGCGAGGCCTATTGGGCCCTGATCCGGGAAAGCGGAATAACGGTCGCCGCATACCGGCCCATTTCAAGAACACCGCAGCGCGTTGATTAGCGCAGTTAGTGCGGCAGGCTGATGCTGGCGACTGGGGTAATATTTAAAGAAGCCTGGAATAGGCGGCGTCCAGTTCTCCAGCACTCGAATGAGGCGGTGCTCGGCAACGTGTTCCGCGACCTGCTCTTCATATGTGAGCCCAAGACCGGCTAGCGGATCGCAGGAAATCACAGTTTCGGCGGAAATGGCGCGCCCGAAGAGATTCGAACTCCTGACCCCCAGATTCGTAGTCTGGTGCTCTATCCAGCTGAGCTACGGGCGCGCAATAGGCCATGCTTTACATAGCCCCGCTAACCGATCCCGACGACCGGCCGCGACAAGACGTGTTCCCTAGCGACTGAATTTCCGAAAAGCAAGCCAATCCGGCAAAAGTTTTCTCGCAGCTGCTTTCGACGGTGCCGATCAAGGTGTGCTGAGATTCAGCTAAGTCCGACTTCGGCTGAATATCAAATACAGCTCAGGCCGGGCGGCGCAGGCCGCTGCGGGCCTGGTCGAGGCGGACCGGCTGGTCGGGGATGGTGACGGCGAAGGTGGTGCGTCCGCCGATCGATTCGACCAGCTCCACCGTGCCGCCATGGGCGCGGATCAGTTCGTGCGCGATGGCCAGGCCAAGGCCGGTGCCGCCGCTGCGGGCCGAGCCGCGAAACGCCGCGAACAGGTTTTCTCGCGCCTTCGCCGGCAGGCCGGGACCGGTGTCGGTAACAATGATGCGGCTTACGCTGCCTATGCGCTCGGCCGATACGGCGAGCCGGCGCACCAGCGCGCTCTCGGCGTCGGCCGCCATCGCCTGGACCGCGTTGCGACAGAGATTGGTGAGCACGCGAAACAGCTGGTCGGAATCGGCATCGACCTCGAAGGCGAGCTCGACGGCATTGACGAATTCGATGCCGTCCTCGATGTCGAGCAGGCCGTGGACGTCGTCGACCAGCTGGCGCAGCCGCAAGCGGCGGCGTGAGGGCGCCGGCTCCTGCGTGCGGCCATAGTGGAGCACGCCTTCGGAATAGGAGACGGCGCGGTCGAGCGCGCGCAACAGCTTTGGCGCGAAGGCCTGCACCGTCGGGTCCTTGACCAGGCGCAGGCGGTCCGACATCAGTTGCGCCGAGGCCAGGATGTTGCGCATATCATGGTTGATCTTGGAGACGGCGAGGCCAAGATCGGCAAGATGCTTCTGCTCCGACAGCATCTTTTGCAGCCGTTCCTGCATCTGCGACAGTTCGCGCTCGGCAACGCCGATCTCGTCGGCACGGGCGGCCGGGTGGATGATGCGCCCTGGATCGTCGGGCGCCTCGGAAAAGGACAGCATCGAGCGCGTCATGGTGCGGATCGGGCCGATCATGATCAGGTCGATCGCGGCATAGACCAGCATTGCGGTGAACAGCGAGATCAGCAGCGAGACGAAGGCGACGTTGCGCGAATAGCGCAGCATGGCGTTGCGCAGGGAATAGTCGGGCATGATCAGCTCGAATTCCTTGTCGCTGTCGCCGACCGGGCCGAACACCCGCAGCATGCGCTTGCCGCCGAAGAACAGCGTATCCAGCGCCCCGGTCATGCCCTTGATCATGCCGACATTGGCGATGTCGATATGCTCGTCGACCTGCGGCGGCATCTCGGCCACCACCAGCAGGCGCGATACGCCGCCGTCGCGCACCGCGATCGCCTTGGCGCCGATTGCCATCAGCACGTCGTTCTGGGCGGCGCGGGAGAGCGAATTGGGCTCACCCTGCACCAGCACGATCGACACCGCGGCAGCGGTGCTTAGCCTCTCCTTCAGCCAGGCCAGGCGGTAGCTGGCGATCCAGGGCAGGAAAATGAGGACTTCGGCCAGGAGCACGAAGACAATGGTGAGCAAGAGCAGCTTGGTCGACAGGCCGCGCGCCAAGGGCACTGAACGATTGGGCACCGAACGGCTCGCAACCGGGCGAACGGTCGCCGGGCTGGCATCGGCTGTCGCCGGGCCGCTCCCTTCATCCGCTGATGCAACTTCGCTCATTAAGGCCTGTCTTCACAAACGCTTGATCGGTTGAGATTAGGCGATTGCGGCTTTTTTGCCAATTTCATCCTTCGTTGGACGATGGTACCAGCAATAAAGATCGCCTCGAACTGGGTTTTCGCGCTGCGACGAACGGGGTGTCGCGCCATGACGAACTGGCAGTTCGCGCTGCGACGAACTGGCGTTCGCGCTGGATTGACTCCCAAAACCCTTCTTTCTATAAGCCGCTCACGCTCGGGCCATTCGTCCCGGCGCGGTTTCGATCGCGCCAATGCCGGCCCGGCAAAGCTCCTGTTACACAGTGACAGAATCAAGAAGGGCCGCACCCCGCGGTATTAAAACAAATGAAGCGTACCTACCAACCGTCCAAACTCGTCCGCAAACGCCGGCACGGTTTCCGTGCTCGCATGGCCACCAAGGGTGGTCGCGGCGTCGTCGCAGCTCGCCGCAACCGCGGCCGCAAGCGGCTCAGCGCCTGAACGGAAGACGAGATCGTTGCCCGCAACCGGCAAGCCAGTGGGACCAAACCCCAAGCGGCTTCTGAAACGTGCGGAATTCCTGGCCGTCCGCCGCGGTGAAAAGCGGCGCGGGCGGCTTTTTCTCGTCGAAGTTCTCGACCGCAATGACGGCCTGCCGCCGCGCGTCGGCTTCACCGTCACCAAGAAGGTCGGCAATGCGGTTGTCCGCAACCGCGTCAGGCGGCGGCTGAAAGAAGCCGTGCGCACCCATGCCGCAAGTGACATGGCGCCCGGCAATGACTATGTCATCGTCGGGCGTGAAGACGTGCTCACCATTCCGTTCGGCCAGTTGAAGGCCGAACTCTCCCGCCGTCTCAGCGGAACACGATAGGCCAAGGGCTTTCGATGGAAAACAACCGGAACTTCTACATCACCATCGTCTTGTCGGTGCTGATCCTCGGGCTGTGGCAATATTTTTATGTGCTGCCGCGCAGCGAACAGCAGCGCGAGGCGGCCCGCATCGAAGAGCAGCGGGCGGCGGAGCAGAAGAAGGCGGCCGAGGCCGCCAATCCCGGCGGCACGACGGCGCCCGCGGCGCCCGGCGCCATTCCAAACGCGCCCGGCACCTATGTCACCACGCCGGAAGGCCGCGCGCAGGAAGTGGCCAAGACGGCCCGCGTCAACATCGACACGCCGAGCCTGTCGGGCTCGATCAACCTGACCGGCGCGCGTCTCGACGACCTAAAGCTCAAGCACTACACCGAGACGGTCGACAAGACATCGCCGCAGATCCAGCTGCTCAATCCGCAGGCGCTGCCCACCGGCTATTATGCCGAGATCGGCTTTGTCGGCAGCGACACGACCGGCACGGTGCCGGGCCCGGAAACGGTCTGGAGCGTCGACGGCAATGCGACGCTGACGCCGGCGACGCCAGTGACGCTGACCTTCACCAACGACAAGGGCCTGACCTTCAAGCGCACGATCTCCGTCGACGGCGACTACATGTTCACCGTTTCCGATGCGGTGCAGAATTCAGGCTCGACCCCCGTCACGCTGTCCAATTACGGCCGCGTCATCCGTTTCGACAAGCCGGCCGTCGCCAGCTCCTACGTGCTGCATGAAGGCCTGATCGGCGTCACGGGAACCGAAGGCCTGCAGGAGCACAAATACGCCGACATCGAGAAGAACAAGCTCTATACGCCGAGCAAATCGACCGATGGCTGGCTTGGCATCACCGACAAATATTGGGCGGTCACCCTGGTGCCGACCGAGAAGCAGCCCTTCCAGCCGCACTATGCCTATTACGACAATGGCCGCCCGCGCTACCAGTCGGACTTCCTCACCGACCCGATCACCATTGCCGCCGGCCAGTCGGCGACGGTGGAGACCGAGATCTTCGCCGGCGCCAAGGAAGTCAACAAGATCAACGCCTACGCCCAGGACCGCCAGATCAGGCTGTTCGACCGGCTGATCGATTGGGGGTGGTTCATCTGGATCACCAAGCCGATGTTCTACCTGATCGACACGCTGTACAAATTCTTCGGCAATTTCGGCCTGGCCATCCTTGCCACCACGGTCGTCGTCAAAACCCTCTTCTTCCCGCTCGCCAACAAATCCTATGCGTCGATGGCGAACATGAAGAAGGTGCAGCCCAAGATGCTTGAGATCCGCGAGAAATACGCGGACGACAAGATGAAGCAGCAACAGGCGATGATGGAGCTGTACAAGACCGAGAAGATCAATCCGCTCGCCGGCTGCTGGCCGGTGGCGCTGCAGATCCCGGTGTTCTTCTCGCTCTACAAGGTGCTCTACATCACCATCGAGATGCGGCACGCGCCGTTCTTCGGCTGGATCCAGGATCTGGCCGCGCCCGATCCGACCTCGGTCTTCAACCTGTTCGGCCTGCTGCCCTTCGCGCCGCCGGCATTCCTGCCGCATATGGGCGCCTGGGCGGTGGTCATGGGCATCACCATGTTCCTGCAGATGCGCATGAACCCGACGCCGCCGGATCCGACGCAGGCGCAGATCTTCACCTGGATGCCGGTGATCTTCACCTTCATGATGGGCAGCTTCCCGGCCGGCCTCGTCATCTACTGGGCCTGGAACAACACGCTGTCGATCCTGCAGCAGGGCGTGATCATGAAGCGCCAGGGCGCCAAGATCGAATTGTGGGACAATCTGACGGCATTGTTCCGAAAGAAACCCTCGCCGGCTGAATAGAAGGCGCTATTCCGGCAATCAAAGCCCCGGCTCGTCCGGGGTTTTTGTGGACGAGGCGCGCATCACGTTCCCGTGAGGCGCGAAACTTGCGGCGTGCAACCGGCGTGGCTGCTGCTTGTACCGCCAAGGCCGATCAACACCGATCAGCCCTAATCCGAAGACCGTTGTTTTTGATCCGTGACCCCGTCATGTCCATCGCGGGGATGCGGCGCGTGGAATGGGCATTCGCCTTTAAGTATTTGTTATCATTATCATTTTTTACTCTGCACCGAAACTTTCCCGCAATCGCCGCGTAACTCTTCCCGACAATCGAATCAACAATTGTCGCACCAGAAGGGTTCTCCAATGGCAAAGTCCATCCTCAAGGCATTATGCTTTTCCGTCGGCCTGGCTCTATCGGGCCTCGCAGCGACGACGGCCTATACGCACGCCAATCCCGCCGTTGGCGGCGCTGCGATGCTGACCTCCAAGAACATCGTCGAGAACGCCCTCAACTCGCCGATCCACAAGACGCTGGTTGCCGCCGTCAAGGCCGCCGGCCTGGTCGACACGCTGGAAAGCGCGGGACCCTTCACGGTGTTTGCGCCGACCGATTCCGCCTTCAAGAAACTTCCGGCCGGCACCGTCGCCACGCTGGTGAAGCCCGAAAACAAGGACAAGCTGACCAAGATCCTGACCGCCCATGTCGTGGCCGGCAAGATCTCGGCCAAGGAGATGATGACCAAGGCCAAGGCGATGGGCGGCAAGTATGAGATGAAGACCGTTAGCGGCGACACGCTGATCGCCGAGGTCAAGGGCGGCTCGCTCTACATCGTCGACGAGTCCGGCGGCGCCGCCAAGGTGACGGTCGCCGACGTCAACCAGTCGAACGGCGTCATCCACGTCGTCAACAAGGTGCTGTTGCCGAAGTAACGGCTTTACGCAACGGGGAATGACGGCGGGCTGCGACGGGCTTTCTCGGTCTGCCTTCCCCACCTCACGAGGAGGTGCCATTCTTTTGAAGCCGTCTTCGACACCACCGGGGTCCTGCTTGTCCTTCGCAGGGCCCCGTTTTTTTGGGTTTCAGGGCGCCTTAGCCGACGGCGGCGGTCGACCTGATCGTGATCTGCCGCGGCACGAACTGAACATCGAAGCCCAGCAGGGCTCGCTCATCGGGCGATTGGTGCTATAGGGCGGATCACGCCATCTAGAATGGCGGCTTTAATTTGCGCCACTCTCGACGGATCTCGCCATGGACGGACCCAACCCAGACATCAAACACCCGATCCCGATGCACACCCGCGTCGGCTTCCTCAAGCCCTGGTCACCGCACCGAATATCGAGATCGGCGAGTTCACCTACTATGACGATGCTGACGGACCGGACAAATTCGCCGAGCGATGCGTGCTGCATCATTATCCCTTCATCGGCGACAAGCTGATCATCGGCAAGTTCTGCGCCATCGCCGAGGGCGCGCGCTTCATCATGAACGGCGCCAACCATGCCATGTCCGGCTTTTCCACCTATCCGTTCAACATTTTCGGCCATGGCTGGGAGCAAGGCTTCGACCCGAAGACGTGGTCGCAGGAGCTGCGCGGCGACACGGTGGTCGGCAATGATGTATGGATCGGCATGGATGCGGTGATCATGCCCGGCGTGTCGGTCGGCAATGGCGCCATCGTGGCGGCGAAATCGGTGGTGACGCATGACGTGCCGGCCTATGCGATCGTCGCCGGCAATGCGGCAAAGGTGGTGAAGATGCGTTTCGACGACAGGACGGTGCGGCGGTTGCTGGCTGTGGCGTGGTGGAATTGGCCGGTGGACAAGATCGGCCGCAACCTCAACGCCATCCGGGGCGCCGATATTTCGAGGCTGGAGGCAGCAATTTGAACGCGCTGGGCAACACCGTCATCGGCACCGACCTGTTCACCAAGGGGTGGATCTTCATCCGCGGCGTGCCGGCGATGAAGTTCCTGCCGCCGGAGGGGCCGCCTGAGATCGCCTTTGCCGGCCGCTCCAATGTCGGCAAGTCGTCGCTGATCAATGCGCTCGTCGGCCATAACGGGCTGGCGCGCACCTCCAACACGCCGGGGCGCACGCAGGAGCTCAACTATTTCGTGCCGGGCGGGTTTTCCGGCGAAGGCACCGACCTGCCGCCAATGGCGCTGGTCGACATGCCGGGCTACGGCTATGCCAGCGCGCCGAAGGAAAAGGTGGACGATTGGACCAAGCTGGTCTTCGACTATCTCAAGGGCCGCGTGACGCTGAAGCGGGTCTATGTGCTGATCGATTCCCGGCATGGCATCAAAGCCAAGGACGACGAGGTGCTGTCACTGCTCGACAAGGCGGCGGTGTCCTACCAGATCGTGCTGACCAAGACCGACAAGATCAAGGCCGCCGGCGTGCCGCGGCTGATCGAAGAGACATTACTGAAGATCAAGAAGCGACCGGCGGCGTTTCCGTTCGTGCTCGCCACGTCGTCGGAAAAGGGCGAGGGTCTGGACGAACTGCGCGCGGCGATCGTG
Organism: Mesorhizobium sp. C089B; assembly: GCF_030323125.1. NCBI lineage: Bacteria > Pseudomonadati > Pseudomonadota > Alphaproteobacteria > Hyphomicrobiales > Phyllobacteriaceae > Mesorhizobium > Mesorhizobium sp. C089B. The sequence goes on along the minus strand of NZ_CP100469.1, from coordinate 4,716,995 downwards.
CTGGCGGCCAATGGCGGTTAAAAGCAACTCCGGGAAAAGTGTGAAGCGGTTTTCCGTCCGGAGTTGCGAAAAAAGACCTTTGGCTAACTAGGCCTTTGCCTTGGACTTCGCCTCGAGCGCGATCATCTGATGGCTTTCTTCCTCGGCAAGCTTTTCGGTGCCGTAGGACTTCAGGAACAGGCTGACGCCCGACCGCACGATGTGGTCGATTTCATCCTGGCTCGGCGCCTTGGTGCGGTAGGCGAAGATGCACTGGCGAAACAGGCCGGCGAGGCACAGTTCGGTGAATTGATAGGCGGCAAGATCGACATCATCGATCTTGAGCAGGCCGCGTTCGATGGCTGCATCGAGGAACTTGACCACCTTGTCGTGGCCGCGTTTGGGGCCACGTTCGTAAAACCGCGCGCCCATGTCCGGTATCCTGTCGGAGGCGCCGATCACGGTGCGTTGCGCCTGGATGACCTTGGCCGAGGTGATCTTCATCGACAGCACCTTGCCGAATTTCACCAGCGTCTGGCGCAGATCGTCGGCGCGGTCGAGCATGTCGTACATGTTCTTGAAGATGGTGCCGCGCTCTTCCTCGATCAGCGCCTCGAACAGCTCTTCCTTGTTGGCGAAGTAGACATAGATCGTGCCCTTGGAGACGCCGGCCTCGCGGGTAATGTCGTTCATCGACGCCGCTTCGAAGCCCTTGTCGATGAACACGCGCCGCGCGCCCTCAATGATCTGGCTGCGCTTGACCGGATCCTGGCCCGCCGCCGGGCGGCCGCGACGCGCACTATCCAGCACATCGCACCGATCATTTTCGACGTCGGGTAACGTGTCGGCCATTAAAGTCACACCTCGCGAAATAATTCGAACCGAGCGGTTCGATTGCTCTTGATATGGGCCCGCTTTAGCGCTATGTCAACGTTCGCATCGAACCGAACGGTTCAGTATAACACATTTTCCTTATGTAGCTACGGTAGCGAGATATCATGTCCTCGAACACGCCAACCACCGCCGAAGTCCGCCCCTTTCCCAACGCCAAGGTCTCGCCGGTTATCGAAGCGCCGGAAGCGCCCATCAAGCCTGCCGCCGAAGTTTTGGCCGAGGTGCCGGCCAAGAAGAAGCGGTCGGCTCGCTCGTTGATGCTGCCGATGATCGGCCTCGCTCTGCTCAGTGCCGGCGCCTGGTATGGCTATAATTACTGGACCGACGGCCGGTTCCTGATTTCGACCGACGATGCCTATGTCCAGGCCGACATGTCGTTCGTCTCGCCGAAGATTTCCGGCTATGTCGATCAAGTCAAGGTCTCGGAGAACCAGCAGGTCAAGGCTGGCGATCCGCTGCTGACGATCGATGACGGCGACTACAGAATAGCCGTTGCCCAGGCGGAGGCGCAGATCGCCACGCTGGCCAAGACGCTCGACCGTATCGACGCGCAGACCAAGGCGGCGCAAGCTTCGCTGCAACAGGCGCAGGCGCAGAAGGTCGCCGACCAGGCGGCAGCCGACAATGCCGCTCGCGCCCAGCAGCGCGCCGCGCAACTGGTCAAGACGCATGTCGGCACGCAGGCGCAACTGGACGATGCCCAGACCGCTCTCGATCAGGCCAATGCGGCCCTTGTCGGCGCCGACGCGCAGATTGCAGCCGCACAGGCCAATATCGGCGTGTTCGAAGCGCAGCGCGCCGAATCGGCCAGCACGCTGGCTTCGCTGCGGCTGAACCGCGACAAGGCCGCGCGCGATCTGTCCTTCACCGTGCTCAAGGCGCCTTATGACGGCGTCGTCGGCAACCGCTCGGTCGAGCAGGGCGACCTCGTCAGCCCCGGCCAGAAGCTCGCCGTCGTGGTGCCGCTGGACAAGCTCTACATCGTTGCCAACTTCAAGGAGACGCAGCTGGCCAAGCTGGTGCCCGGCGAGAAGGTTCGGGTCTCGGTCGACGCCACGGACGGCCATGATTTCGAAGGCACGGTGTCGTCGCTGGCGCCGGCTTCGGGTGCCGTGTTCTCGCTCCTGCCGCCGGAAAATGCCACCGGCAACTTCACCAAGGTGGTGCAGCGCATCCCGGTTCGCATCGACGTCCCGGCCGATGTGCTGAAGGCAGGCAGGCTGCGCGCCGGCCTGAGCGTCGTTGTCGCCGTCGACAGCCGCACGGCTCCGGCCGCGGCGAACTGAGCGAAAGCCGGGAGCAACGCCATGGCAACCGCAACCATAACAGCAGGAGCGGCGCCGGCCATGCCAGCGGTGCCGACGACCATCTCGACGCGCCGCCTCATCGCCTTCCTGGCGATGGTGTTCGGCATGTTCATGGCGATCCTCGACATCCAGATCGTCTCAGCCTCGCTGGCCGAGATCCAGGCCGGCCTCAGCGCCAGTTCCGACGAAATCCCATGGGTGCAGACCGCCTATCTGATCGCCGAAGTGGTGATGATCCCGCTGTCGGGCTTCCTCAGCCGGATGCTGTCGACGCGCGTGCTGTTTGCAGGCGCCGCGGCCGGCTTCACGGCGGCCAGCGCGCTGGCCGCGACCGCCACCAACATCGACCAGATGATCGTCTACCGAGCCATCCAGGGCTTTATCGGCGGCGGCATGATCCCGAGCGTTTTCGCCGCCGCCTTCACCATCTTCCCGCCGTCGCGCCGCGCCATGGTGTCGCCGATGATCGGCCTGGTGGCGACGCTGGCGCCGACCATCGGCCCGACCGTCGGCGGCTATATCAGCCATGCCATGTCGTGGCACTGGCTGTTCCTCATCAATGTCATTCCAGGCATTCTGGTGACGGTCACGACCTGGACCCTGATCGATTTCGACAAGCCCAATCTCGGCCTGTTCAGCAAGTTCGACTGGTGGGGCCTTGCCGGCATGGCGGCGTTTCTCGGCTGCATGGAATATGTGCTCGAGGAAGGTCCGAACCATGACTGGCTGCAGGAACAGGCCGTGTTCATCTGCGCCATCATCATGGTTGTCGGTGCGGCGCTGTTCTTCTGGCGTGCCTTCACCGCCGAGGAGCCGATCGTCGATCTCAGGGCCTTCACCAACGTCAATTTCGCCTTCGGTTCGCTGTTCTCCTTCGTCATCGGCATCGGCCTGTACGGTCTGACCTATCTCTACCCGGTGTTCCTCGGGCGCATCCGCGGCTACGATTCCATGATGATCGGCGAAGCCTTGTTCGTCAGCGGCCTGGCGATGTTCGTCACTGCGCCGATTTCCGGCATCCTGTCGAGCAAGATGGATTTGCGCATCATGATGATGATCGGGCTGTTCGGCTTCGCTGCCGGCACATGGTGGATGACGCATCTGACCGCCGACTGGGATTTCTGGGAATTGCTGATCCCGCAGATCCTGCGCGGCAGCTCGATGATGCTGTGCATGGTGCCGATCAACAACATTGCGCTCGGCACCTTGCCGCCGGACCGGCTGAAGAACGCGTCGGGCCTGTTCAACCTGACCCGCAACCTCGGCGGTGCGGTCGGCCTTGCCGTCATCAACACCGTGCTGATCGATCGCAGCGCCTTCCACTACGCCAGGCTGGCCGAGCATGTGGAATGGGGCAGTGCGGCGGCGCAGACCAAGCTGCAGAACATGACGCTCGACTTCCAGCAGACTCCCGGCCTCGACGCCACCAAGGCGGCGATCTCCAAACTGTCGGGCATGGTCCAGCAGCAGGCGTCGCTGCTGTCGTTCATGGATGTGTTCACCATGCTGACCGTGCTGTTCGCGACCATGGCGGTCTTCACCCTGGTCATCGCCAAGCCGGCGCCGCCCGCGGGCAGCGGCGGCGGAGGCCATTGAGCGCGCCGGACCCCCCGCCTGGCGCGCTCATGTGTGACCCCGGAAATCACCCCCGATTTCCGGGGTCACGCTTAAGCATCGATCGTTGTCAAGCTCCTTGGTCGAACACCCGGCGCGCTATGCTGCGGCAGGCGGCCCAAACCATTTGGTCAGCGAGTCGGTTAGCCCGGCTGCTTCAGGGCCGCCGACCCAGGCCACATAACCGTCAGGCCGGACCAGCACTGCGCGTGGGGCTTCGACTGCCCCCAGCACCGGAAGCTCCCATGCGCCATCGTAGCTGGCGTCGACCAGCTGAATCCGCTCCACCCACTGGCCGATACCAAAAGCGCCGGGCTCACCAAGATTAAGCAGCAGCGGCCGAGCGTCATGCAGCAGGGCGAAAACCGGCAGTGGACCGGCAGCGGTGACGAGGTCGAGATCCGGCATGCGACGCCCCAGCAGCGGATGCCCCTCGCCAAGATCGTAGTGGATGTCCAGGCCGGACAACATGCCGGCAAAACGCTTGCGCGGCTCTTCCATGCCGAGAAGTTCCGACACTGTATCGCGCAGCGCCTTGGTGCGCTCGTCTTCGCGACGGAGCACGACCGACGCCATGGTGTTTTTCATCACACGCGCGGCAATCGGGTGGCGCTCTGCCTGGTAGCTGTCGAGCAGGCTTTCGGGCGCAGTTTTCCTGACCACCTGGGCGAGCTTCCAGCCCAGATTGACCGCGTCCTGCACGCCGGTCTGCAGCCCCTGTCCACCGTCCGGTGGATGCACGTGCGCGGCGTCGCCTGCCAGCAGCACCCGCCCCTTGCGGTATGAGGCTGCCTGCCGGGTCATGTCGGTGAAGCGGGCCAGCGATGTTGGATTGTGGACGCCGTAATCGGTGCCGTAGACGGCAATGAGCGCCTCGCTGAGCTCATGCAATGTGGGCACGCCGCCGGCCCCGACCTCGCGTTCGGTCACCAGCACCCGCACCGTACCGTCTTCCAGTCTGCTGAGGCCGTGAATTCCGATGGCATCGCGGTGGATACCCCATTGCGGCTCTTCTGTTACCTCGATCTCGGCGATCAAATTGCTGGTTGTCGGCTCGGAACCGGGGAACTCTATGCCCCCCGCCTTGCGCACGAGGCTTCTGCCGCCGTCGCAGCCGACAAGATAATCGGCACGAAGCGACCCGCCATCTGTCAGCGCGACATCGACGCCGCCTGCATCCTGCACGAAGCCTGTCACCTCGCGGCCACGGTAGACCGTGACGCCAAGTTCATCGACCCAGCAGGCAAGGATGCGCTCGATGTGCTTTTGCCACAGCGCCAGCCCGTAATTGTGGCGGGTGGGGAAGTCGCTGATATCAAGCGAAACGCCGGCGAAACCCGCGACCTGGGCGGTCTGGCCTTGCGACAGGAACCGATCGGCAATGCCGCGCTGGTCGAAGATCTCGATGGTGCGCGAATGCAGGCCGCCGGAGCGCACGCCCGCGAGATCCTGGTTCTCGCGCCGCTCGACGATGGCGACATCGATGCCGGCCAGGGACAGTTCGCCGGCCAGCATCAACCCGGTCGGGCCGCCGCCGGCGATCACCACTTGATGGGAGATACGCGGCCGGTCCGCATCAACACCGCCGGTCGATTTGGCGGTCGATCTGCGCTCGCTAGCGCGAGCCCGTGCTTTGGTTCGTTGCATAGGTTCTGGCCCTCTCGTTAGGGCTGCGGAATCTACGCATAAAAAGCCGTCTGCCAATTCTTGAAGTTGACTGTTTTCGCTCCATTTCAAGAGATAGGAGGCGGTCGTCACGCCGGCGCCAAATCCCCACCCCGCTAAAGACGCCGAACGGTCAGGCAGTGGCCGGCTTGAAGCTGAGCGCAACGCCGTTGATGCAGTGGCGCAGGCCGGTGGGTGCGGGACCGTCATCGAAGACATGGCCGAGATGACCGCCGCAGCGGCGGCAATGAACCTCGGTGCGGGTCATGCCCAGAGAACGATCCGTGGTCTTGCCGACGCTGTTGGCGATCTCCTGCCAGAAGCTCGGCCATCCGGTACCGGAATCGAACTTGGTCTCCCAGGAATAGACCGGCAGGTCGCAGCCGGCGCAGGCGAAAATGCCTTTGCGGTGCTCGTTGAGCAGCGGGCTGGTGCCGGGATATTCGGTGCCTTCCTTGCGCAGCACATTGAAGGCTTCATCCGACAGGATGGCGTGCCACTCGGCGTCGGTCTTGGTGACCTCGAAGGTTTCGGCAGCTCTGGCGGACTGGGTTCCGCCCAAGCGTAGCGTTGCCAAGGCGCCGGCGACGGCCGCAAAGGCGACGCCACTCAAAAGCAAGTCGCGACGGTTCATGACGGAAATCCTCCTGCGGATCATTTTGCCAGATTTGGCCGCCACTCGAAAATCAAAAGCCGGTGACGGTTGCCCTGCAAACCGAACGCTCCAAGCCGGCTCCGCGTTTTGTGGCGGACGGCGTGGAGCGCTCGGAAGATTGCGCGGCCCGCGAAGGGGGAGCCGCGCAATCAGAGAGCTTACCGCCTGTTCGTCGGCGGCAGGGGCTTTGTTACATCTTCGGCAGCAGGACCTTGTCGATGACGTGGATGACGCCGTTCGACTGCTCGACATCGGCGATCGTGACATTGGCGACATTGCCGTTCTCGTCGGCTACGGTGACCTTGCCGCCATCGGCCTTGAGCGACAGCTCGCAGCCGCCGACCGTCTTGACCTTGTGGGTGCCGCCATCGGCCTTGGCCATCGAGGCGACATCGGCGCCCATCGCCTTGGCGCCGATGACATGGCAGGTCAGGATCTTGGTGAGCTTGTCCTTGTTCTCGGGCTTGAGCAGCGACTCGACCGTGCCAGCCGGAAGCGCGGCGAAGGCCTCATTGGTCGGCGCGAAGACGGTGAACGGGCCGGCGCCCTGCAGTGTCTCGACCAGGCCGGCAGCCTTGACGGCGGCGACCAGTGTCGTGTGATCCTTCGAATTGACGGCGTTCTCGACGATGTTCTTGTTGGCGTACATGGCGGCGCCGCCAACCATCGGATTCTCGGCATAGGCGATTGTGGCGAGGGCGGAGACGGCAATGGTACCGGCGAGCAAAAGGGTGGCGATTCTACGCATAGTGTTCGAACTCCTCGGGGTTATTGTTTCCTCTTTCGGAACAGAGGAGATACGAAATAGACCTGCCTGAGTTTCCGCGCGCCGGGAAAAATTTCCTTTATTTTGTCGGCGAATTAATCTCCCAGATCGAACCTCTAATCTCCAGCAGCGTATCCAAAACGAAAACAGCGGAAGATGTACTTCCGCTGTCTTCATTGTCACGTCATGGTTTTACGATCTATCAGATGCCCTTCAGGTCGCCCGCGGCAACGACCGGTCCGGTCGGCTGTCCCGTCGTCGAACCGCCCGTCGGCTCGACGCTGACAGCAAGCACGGCGCCTTGCGCCAGCTTCTGCTGCACGGCCGGGGTAACCGGGATATGGGCGACCTGGCCGGCGGGGATGAGGCCCATCGAGACCGGAGCATTCTTGCCTTCGATCATCCACAGTTCGAAGTCCTTGCCGGCGGCGCGTTCGCCCGAAACCAGCGACAGGCCGACATCGCGGCGGGAAGCGTCGTAGACGACAAGGTATTTGACATCGCTGCCTTCGGCAGCCAGCGAGGCGACGAGGCGCTCCTGCGGCACGACGACCGGCGACCTGACGTAAGGCACGGCGACATAGAGCACCAGGGCCGCGAGAGCCGCTGCGGTGAGGCCGCGCCAGAAGCTAAGGCTGGACCACAGGCTGCCGCTCGGGGCCGTCGTCGACGCCGCGGTGGAGGAGAACAGCCGGCGATCGATAGCCGGCTTGATGGTGGCCGGCGGCTCTACCTCAGCATAAGCGGCAGCCATCGGCGAGAGGTTTACTTCCCAGGAATCGACGAGACGGGCAAAGCCGGTCTCCGCGTCGATGCGTCCGGAGGCTATCTGGCGCTCATCCGCCGGCAGCACGCCGAGAACGTATTCGGCTGCGAGCAGGTCGTCGCCTCCACGTTCCGGTCCATTTTCTTCTGCCAGGGTCATCTTTCCAGACATTCTCTAAGTTTCAACAGGCTGCGGCGCAGCCATGTCCGCATCGTGTTGAGCGGAACCTTGTGACGTTCCGCGAGCTCGGCGTAACTTTCGCCGTTCAAATAAGCACCCCGAACGGCTTGCGCCCGGTCTTGTTCCAACTCTTCAAGGCACTGATAGATGCGCTCGGATTCACCGCCCGCAACAACCATAGCCTCTGGCCCCGGACCGGGGTCAGCCACGTCGAGCGCGGCATCGATATCGGCAGCGGGCTTGCGTCGCGACCGGATGCGATCAATCGCATGATTGCGTGCTATGGCCACCAGCCAGGAGATTGGGCTTAGATCGGAAACAGCGAAACGGTCCGCCTTCGTCCACACTTTGACGAAGACCTCTTGCAGCGCTTCTTCCGCATCTCCGCGATCCTTCAATACACGAAGGCACACGCCGAAAAGTTTCGCACTGGTTTGCCGGTAAAGCAGATCGAACGCAGTCCGATCCTTCATCGAGGTCCGGACAATCAGGGTGGAGATATCCTGCGGCGTCATACGGACAAGCTAAGCGATCACGATTTATTTGCAAAGGCAGAAATCTTGTTGTCCACGCAATCGATGTCCGCGCCCGATCGCCAGTAATCGCCGGTCGGTTGCCAAGGAAATCGGCTGTCGTTAGCCTCCCGCAGATAGGGGAACAGCAATGTCGGCCGAACGGATGCTGTGGGAGAACGATGCGACCGGCTTGGCAGAGCTGTTGCACAGAGGCGAGATCTCTCCGCCAGACCTTGTCGATGCTGCGATCGCGCGCGCCGAGGCAACCCGATCATTGCGCATCCGCCGCTTGCCTGAGGCGCCATGGACCCGAAGGGGGCCGACGAGCTCATCGAAAACCTGCTCGACAAATTGCATTTGACCCGTCTCTTGGAGATCAGATCCTTGTTTGGGCAATTGATGGACAAGAGCCTGTGGTTCACCACTGGCCGGCGATCCAGAATGGCCTGCCGCTTGGCATCCAGGCCGTCGGCCGCCCCGGCGACGAGCAGGACGCTTTTGTCGCTTGCCGCGCAGATGGAGAAGGTTTCCGGGTGGCTGACGCGGCGGGCGCCGCTCAAGGTGCCGGCCTGATCCGGCAGATTTCATCATCGTGATAGCAAAGCTGTTTGCGGCCTGGGCCAATTCCCGCTAAGACGCCGCCGTCCTTACCCGCATCCAGGGAACCATGCCGATGACGGAGATCACCGCCACCGCCGAAATGCAGGCCGCCCTGCTCTCGCGGGCCCTGCCCTATATGCAGCGCTACGAGCACAAGACGGTGGTGGTGAAATATGGCGGTCATGCCATGGGCGATATCGAGCTCGGCAAGGCTTTCGCCCGTGACATCGCGCTGCTGAAGCAGTCCGGCGTCAACCCGATCGTCGTCCATGGCGGCGGGCCGCAGATCGGCGCCATGCTGGCCAAGATGGGCATCGAATCCAAGTTCGAAGGCGGGCTGCGCGTCACGGACCAGAAGACGGTCGAGATCGTCGAGATGGTGCTGGCCGGTTCGATAAACAAGGAGATCGTCGCGCTGATCAACGCCGAGGGCGAATGGGCGATCGGCCTGTGCGGCAAGGACGGCAACATGGTGTTCGCCGAAAAGGCGCGCAAGACCATGATCGACCCGGACTCCAACATCGAGCGTGTGCTCGATCTCGGTTTCGTCGGCGAGCCGGTCGAGGTCGACCGCACCCTACTCGACCTGCTGGCACGCTCGGAAATGATCCCGGTGCTGGCGCCGGTGGCGCCGGGCCGCGACGGCCACACGTACAACATCAATGCCGACACCTTTGCCGGCGCCATCGCCGGCGCCTGCCAGGCGACGCGCCTTTTGTTCCTGACCGACGTGCCCGGCGTGCTCGACAAGAACAAGAAGCTGATCGACGAACTGACAGTGGCCGAAGCCAAGGCGCTGATCAAGGACGGCACGGTGTCGGGCGGCATGATCCCCAAGGTCGAGACCTGCATCGAGGCGATCGAGCGCGGCGTCGAAGGCGTCGTCATCCTCAACGGCAAGACGCCGCATGCGGTGCTTCTGGAACTGTTCACCGAACACGGCGCCGGCACGCTAATCGTGCCCTGATCGGCAACTGGCTTGGCGGCCAGTTGGTCGGCTGGCCAGCCCTTAGGCAGGCTGGGGCAGGCGCGCGATGACCTTTATCTCGAAGTCGAAGCCGGCTAACCAGTTGACGCCGACCGCCGTCCAATTGGTGTAGGGCGGTTCACCGAACACCTTCAGCCGAACGGCATCGATCACGGGCCATTGCGTTGCCGGATCGGTGTGAAAGGTGGTCACGTCGACTATATCGTCGAACGTGGCGCCCGCTGCTTTCAGCACTGCCGCGAGATTGTCGAAGGCAAGCTGGACCTGCTTTTCGAAGACAGGTTCGGGCGACCCGTCCTCGCGGCTGCCGACCTGGCCCGAGACAAACAAAAGATCGCCCGATCGGATTGCAGCAGAATAGCGATTGATCTCGTAGAGAGCCTGCCTGCCGGCAGGAAAGATCGCGTCACGTTTGGTCATTTTCACTCCATTGTCCGGGGCACTCACATACGTCCCGTATGCATGAGGTGGGTACATACGCCGCGTATGTCAATACGCATACGGTACGTATCTATGAATGGCAGCGAGCCGGTCAGGTGCCGGCCGAGATCGCGACAGCCGCTTCGGCCGGCTTGAGCGGCGGGCGCATGACGACCATGGATTCCTCATCGGCATCCTGCGGCGCGCCCCAGAACTCAGCCAGCGTCGGACCATCCTTGAGGCGGCGGTCGCGGGCCAGGAAACCCCAGACCTCGCGGAACCACACGCGGCGGCCCATTTGGGTGTACCAGCGCATCGAATGGCGCTGTTCGGGATCGGGGTGGAAGAGAATGCGCGCCAGCGCCTTCGGCCGCGACTGCACCGCGACCTCGATCAGCTTGACCGAGAAGAACAGCATCCACGGTTTCAGCCGGGTCATCTGCAGCACCTGGTGCTTGTAGTCCCACAGCCGGGCATCCGTCTGGATCACCTTGCGGTCCTTGGCGATGCGGAAGAACGGCGTCCAGCGGTGCGGCGTGACATAGAGCGCCTGGATCTGGTCGGGGTCGTAGGCAAGCAGCTGGCGAAAGCCGCGCCACAGATCGCGAAAGGTCTCATCCTCGAACCCCGCCACCCAGGTCGCCATGGACAGTATGCCATGCTGGCGGAGCAGCCGGATCGCCTCGCGGTCGGATGAGGTGCTGCCGCCCTTGCGGATCAGTTGAAGCGTCTGCTGGTCGGTGTTTTCCATGCCGAGCAGCCAGCGGATGACGCCGGCCTTGCGATAGAGGTGCAGGATGTCGGCATCGCGCACGATGTCGTCGGCCCGGGTCGAGCCGACGATCAGCACCGGCACGTTCTCGGCGATCAGCGCATCGAGAAAGGCGCGCCAAACCTTCTTCGATACGGTCGGGTTTTCGTCGGCGAGGTTGATCAGTTCGACGCCGTGCTGGCGGTGCAGCCAGGCAATCTCCTGCGCAAATTTTTTGGGGTCGCGGTGCCGCCAGCGGGTCCAGAAACCGCGCTGGCCGCAATAGTTGCACAGATGCGGACAGCCCCGCGAAAACTGCATGACCACGGCGCGCTTGCCGCCCCAATAGCTGTAGCGGCGGTGATCGATCAGCTCCCAGCCGACGCGGTACTCGTCCAGATTGGCAGTGGTCCCGGCCGGCCGCGTCGCGAAGGGGCGGCCGAGATCGTCGCGATAGGCGATACCCGCGACATCGCCCAGCGGCCGGCGATTGTCCAGTGCCACGACCAGGGCAAGGATGGTTGCCTCGCCCTCGCCGCGCACGATGAAGTCGAAGACATCGCTCGCCGCCAATATGTCGCGCCAGTGATAGGTCGGGAACACGCCGCCATAGATCACCAGCGTCGCCGGCTCGAGCGCCTTGACCATGCGGGCGATCGCGAGCGCGGTGGGATGCGCCGAGGTCGAGCCGGAGTGGCCGATCAGGATGCAATCGGGCTGGCCGCTGAGCGCATCGCGCACCAGAGTTTCCAACGGCATCGGCCCGAATTCGGCATCGACCAGCCGGACTTTATGGCCGGCGTCGATAAGCGGGCCGCCCAGTGCCAGCAGGCCGAGCGGTGGCAGATGGTCATCGGGCACGCGGCTGCCGATGGCGGTGTGCGGCGGATTGATCAGCACGATGTTCATGACGGACCTTTGAGCGACGGTCCGCATGGCGTAGCCGGCGTTTCAGTTTCGCATTTGGGCTCCGTTCAGCAGTTTGCGTGCAGCTTTTCCGCAGAAATGGCGGTGCGTGTCCTACCGCCTGAGGTGGGCGAGCGGCACGTGGCCCGGGCCCTTGATGTTCTGCAGCACCAGCTGGGTGTGAACGTCGCGCACGCCGGCAAGGCGCATCAGGCGGTGCATGACGAAGGCGTTGAGTTCGTCGACCGACGGCACCATGACGTGCAGCAGGAAATCGTGGTCGCCGGTCATCGTCCAGCATGACGACACTTCATCCATGCGTTGCACGGCGGCGATGAAGGTTTCGGGCGAACCGTCGCTGTGGCTGGTGAGCCGCACCTGGATGAACACCTCGACCATCAGGCCGACGCCGCGGCGGTTGAGCACGGCGGCAAAGCCCTTGATGATGCCGGCCTCCTGCAGCGCCTCGAAGCGGCGGGCGCAAGGCGTCGTCGACAGGCCGATCTCCTGCGCCAGTTCGGACACGGGCTTGCGTCCATCGCGCTGAAGCACATCCAGCATCTTGATCTCGAAATCGTCGAACTGAGGCATTTTCACTCTCTTTCAGCTTCTGCTTGGTGATTTTTACCTCAAATCATGGACCCAAGCCATCATCAAAGCTGAATTGCCTCGCCGGCCGCCGCTAGACTCTGCGGACATATTCAAGTGTCACGATCAGGGGAGAAGAACCATGACGACGATGAGCGTTGCCGAATATGCCCGTGATTGCGCGGCGCAAGGCCTGCGTGGCGACTATTCAGTGTGCCGTTCCGACTTCACCGTGGCGCAGGGCTACAACTACATCGCCGACGAACAGGCGGTGTGGCGCACGTTGTGCGACCGGCAGACCAAGCTGACGCAGAAGCTGGCGCACCATTCCTATCTCGATGGGATCGCCGCGCTCGGCCTGCTCGACGAGATCCCGGATTTCGGCGCGGTCTCAGACAAGCTGCGCAAGCTGACCGGCTGGGAAATCGTCGCCGTGCCTGGCCTCATCCCGGCCGCGCCCTTCTTCGACCATCTCGCCAACCGGCGCTTTCCGGTGACCAACTGGCTGCGCACCAAGGACGAGCTCGACTACATCGTCGAACCCGACATGTTCCACGACTTCTTCGGCCATGTGCCCATCCTGACGCAGCCGGTGTTTGCCGACTTCATGCAGATGTATGGCGAAAAAGCCGAGAGCGTGATTGCGCTGGGCGGTGACGAGATGATCACCCGGCTCTACTGGTACACCGCCGAATACGGGCTGATACAGGAGGCGGGCCAGAAGCTGAAAGCTTTCGGCGCCGGGCTGATGTCGTCGTTCACCGAATTGCAGTTCGCCGTCGCGAGCCCGGACGCGCACCACGTGCCCTTCGACCTCGAAACGGTGATGCGCACCGGCTACGAGATCGACAAGTTCCAGCGCGCCTATTTCGTGCTGCCCTCTTTCGACGTGTTGCGCGATGCGTTCCGGACCGCCGATTTCAAGGCGATTGTTGCCCGTCGCAAGGGGCAGCCGGCCCTGGATCCAGCGACGGTTTAGCAAATCCTGAAGGGTTTGCGCGGCACCTATCCCCACCCTTAATCCCTCCCCACAAGGGGGAGGGAGATCTCGTTGGCGCTGATTCCGAGGGTTTCGACACCAAGGCATGGGTAGCGCCGGCAGCAATCCTGTCGCGCCCTTCGCTTTTTTGACAATCAGACGGTGATGACTTCGTCACACCGGGGGGATGACTTCATCACACCGTGATTACTTTGGTCAGATGGTCGCCTAGCCGGCAGGCCAGCGCTGTGATCGTCGTCGTTGGGTTGCATTCGCCCGACGTGCAGAATACCGAGGAACCACCGACATAGAGATTGTCCATGCCGTGCACCTTGCAGTTGGCGTCGACCACGCTTTTGCTCACATCGGTGCCCATGCGCGTGCCGCCCATGTGGTGGTGGCCGGCCAGTTCCTCATCCGTCGGGTAGTCCTCGCCATTGGTCAGCCAGTCCATGATGCGGACGCGGCCGAGGTCCTTCTCGATCAGCGTCGTTCCGAACAGCTTGAGCCCCTCGAGGATGGTGCGGCGCTCCAACGGCGACTTCTTCCAGTGCAGCTCGATGCGCGGCACGCCGGCACGGTCGACATCGGTCTTCGACAATTCGATATGGTTCGAGGCCAGCGGCGCCTGTTCCCAGGCGACGTAGAGCTGGGCGGCGCAGCGCAGGTTCTGGCTGAGCTGGTAGGCGACCCATTCGGCGGCCTCGGGCGCGGTGCAGGCAAGGTCGGCAATCAGGCTCTTGACGCCGGCATAGGGCGTCTCGATCAGGCGTATGCCGAAATTCATGATCTGCAGCCGCTCCATGGCGGCGAGCGTCGGCGAGAAGAACGCCTCGTTGACGGCATCGACCTCGAACTCGCTGTAATCGGCCAGGATGGCATTGCCGCCCTCGAAGGTCGGGTGCTCCATCCAGTAGCGGCCAAGTGCCGTGGCGTTCGGCACCACGCCGCCATTCGAGCGCTGGTTCGACCATAGAAGCAGCCGCGAATTCTCCAGCCCGCCGGCGCAGACGATGAAATAATCGGCGCTGAAGGCGCCGGCATCCTTGCCGTTCGACCACAGCCTGGCGCCGGTCACTCGTTTGCCGTCCCCGGCAAGTTCGGTGGCATAGGTGTTGAGCACGAGCGCTATGTTCTTGCTCTTGTCGAGCTCGTCGGAGAATTTCTCGCCAAAGCGCACGGCCGGGCTCTTGATCAGCTGCACCCAGCGTATGTCGTCTGAAATCGGCACATCGGGCTTGAAGTCGGGAAGCTCGAGTATGTCGTGCAGCTCGGACAGATAGGGCTCGATGTCGGTCCGGGCGATTGGCCAGCCGGTGTCCGGCGCCCATGCCTTGGGCTCAAAGTCCTGCTTGTCGAGCACGCGGCACCAGCCGGCCCAGTGGTTCGACGACCCGCCCATGAAGCGCAGCCGGGTGATGTCGAGATCGAAATATTGATCGCCGACCGTGGAGCCGCGGTAGAAATCCTGCGACTCGTCGCTGAATTCGCGTGCGCCGGCCTCCAGCACCACGACCGGAATGCCGGCGGCGCCGAGCTTTCTGGCAATGGTGGTGCCGGCCGGCCCGGAGCCGAGAATGCAGACCTTGGGCTTGAAATCCGAGGCTCGAAACGCCTCATAGCTGTCGAAGATCATGCCAGGTCGCTCCGCTTCAGGATCCAGCCATTGACCACGACGATCACGTCGGGATCGGCCGGGGGGCGGTCGCTGTCAGGCTGCTTGCGAAAAAGCTGTAGCGCCGGCATCGCAATCAGCGCCTGCACGATGGTGCGGCGCGATATTTTCCTGATGAAGAAACTCATGACACGTCTCTGGATGGGGGCTTCGATCCACGCATGGCGTTCCCTGAACGGCACAGGTACCGGCCAGACATGCCATTCCCGTGCCAAGCCTTGCCTGTAAACGAGTTACAACCCGGTAAACGGCGCAGTTGCGTGGAAACAATGTTGGCGAACCGTTAACAGCCCCACCACCAACACCTAGGCAGCTTCGGAAATGTCCCGGTCGAGGATCGACAAATTGCGGCCGCGGTGCTTGGCCTCGTAGAGCCGGCGGTCGGCGGCGCGCATCAGGTCCGAGACATCGGCATCTTGCGCACAGGTGATGCCGCCGATCGAGACGGTCAGCGGCACCGTGCGCTCGTCGACCGGACGAAAGCGGACCAGCTCGACTTCACGGCGGATGCGCTCGGCCACGCGCCGGGCTTCGGCTTCCGTAGCGCCGACCAGGAAGGCGCCGAACTCCTCACCGCCAATGCGGCCGAGCACGTCGCCGCTGCGGACGCCGCGCTCGATGGCGCTGGCGATCAACACCAGTGCGTCATCGCCGGTCAGATGGCCGAAACTGTCGTTGATCGCCTTGAAATGGTCGGCGTCGATGATCAGCAGCGCGCCGCGATCGGATTTGCGCCGCGAGCCGTCCAACGCGGCAAAGAAGCTCTCGCGGTTGAGCATGCCGGTCATGTCGTCGCGGCTCGCCTTCGCCGACAGGCGCCGATGCGCGGCGGCGAGCTGGGCATGCGCGCGGGCGAGATCGCGATGCGCGTTTTTCAGTCGGTCGCTCTGCCAGAAGGTGCTGGCGCAGGCGATCCAGGCGAGCGCCAGCGGGCACACCGTCGATGTCAGCCAGACAGTGCGGTCGACCGGAAAACCCATGGCGGGAACGATGATCAGCGTCAGCAAAAGCGAGATGGCTACCGAGCCGAATGCGACCGCGGCGGACTTTAAGACTATGCGACTCATCGCTGGCTCCCACTGAACCGTCTCTGTGCCAGCAAGCCCTGAAGGCCACCTTTCCGTGATGGCTAAAATTTGAATGGTGAGCCCATTTTTACAACTCTAGATGCACATAGGTTGTGGATAAGCTCTACATCAGAAAGGGGTTCGAACGGCAGATATTTCATGCCATAACACGCCATGACCACGCTGCCCGATCCCGCCCGCTTCGCCCATGTCACCGACTGGGTGTTCGACCTCGACAACACGCTTTATCCGCACCATTCGAATCTGTTTTCGCAGATCGACGTCAAGATGACGGCCTATGTCGGAGAACTGCTCACGCTGCCGCGCGAGGAAGCGCGCAAGCTGCAGAAGGAACTCTATCAGGAATATGGCACGACGCTGAACGGGCTGATGACGCGTCACGGCATCGACCCCGACGACTTTCTCGAAAAGGTGCATGATATCGACTATTCGTGGCTGGTGCCGGATCCGGTGCTGGGCACCGCTATCCGCCAGCTGCCCGGCCGCAAGTTCATCTTCACCAATGGCGACCGCAGGCACGCCGAGCGCACCGCGCGCCAGCTCGGCATACTCGACCATTTCGACGACATTTTTGATATCGTCGCCGCCGGGCTGACGCCGAAGCCGTCGCGGCAGACCTATGAGAAGTTTGCCGAACTGCACGCCGTCACCGGACACAATGCGGTGATGTTCGAGGATCTCGCCCGCAACCTCGAGGTGCCGAAATCACTGGGCATGACCACGGTGCTGGTGGTGCCGCGCAATTTCGAGCCGACCTTTGCCGAGATCTGGGAGCGCGATCCGGCCAATGAGGACGACGTCGATTTCGTCACCGACGATCTCGCGACGTTTCTGACGGGGATAGTGGAGGGGGTAGAGGAATTGAGGAGCTGAAGAATTGAAGAACTGGTGAAAGGGAGACCGATCCGGACCTCCTTTTCCTCAATTCTTCAGTTCTTCAATTCCCGGTTCCCCTACTCCCCCAACTTGTAGAAGCGGCTGATGATCCCCCAGGCCTCGTCGGCGGTGTCGACAAAGTCGATGATATCCTGGTCGCCGGGCGTGATGGTGCCTTGTTCGGCCAGGAAATCGAGGTCGATCGCGCGCTGCCAGAACGCCTTGCCGAACAGGATCACCGGCACGCGCTCCATGCGGCCGGTCTGGATCAGCGTCAGCGTCTCGAAGAATTCGTCCATGGTGCCGAAGCCGCCCGGAAACACCGCGACGGCCTTGGCGCGCATGACGAAATGCATCTTGCGGATGGCGAAATAGTGGAAGTTGAAGCACAGCTCCGGGGTCACATAGGCGTTCGGCGCCTGCTCGTGTGGCAGGACGATGTTGAGGCCGATCGACGGCGCGCCGACATCGTCGGCGCCGCGATTTCCCGCCTCCATCACGCCTGGGCCGCCACCGGTGACGACGACGAATTCGCGGTAGTAGGACGTGGCCGATTGCTGTGAGCAGAGGCGGGCGAATTTGCGCGCCTCCTCGTAGTATTTGCTGTTTTCCTCGAGGTTTTTCTTCTGCGTCTCGTTCTTGGCGGCCCAGGCCTCGCCGCCGGGCTCGGGAATACGCGCGCCGCCGAACAGGATGACCGTCGAGCGGATGCCGCGCTCGGCCAGGATCATTTCGGGCTTCAAGAGCTCAAGCTGCAAGCGCACAGCGCGCAATTCCCGGCGCGTCATGAAGTCGGGATCGTTCCAGGCCAGCCGGTAGGTTTCGGCGCGAGTCTGCGGCGTGTCGGGCACGCTTTTCGACCGCTCCAGATCCTCGTCCGAATGCGGCAGCGGCGTCCATCCCGCCTTTTCCATAGGAGTCATATGCTTTCTACCCGTCCCAACAGTTCACTTGCGCCGTCCCATGGCGCACCCGCGATTGACCCCCAATACGCCTTAACATAGGGTCCGCGCGACTTTCAAAACAAGGTTAAGGCCGACGGCCTTAACAGCGTGGTAACGGAGCGAATTCATGTCGAAGCCTGATCTGGCCAGCCTCGAAAAGACCATCGAGAAGGCCTTCGAGGAGCGCGACACGATTTCGACCGCGACCCGTGGCGAAACGCGCGACGCCATCCAGTCCTCACTCGACCTGCTCGACCGTGGCACCGTGCGGGTCGCCGAGCGCCAGCCGGATGGCAAATGGCATGTCAACCAGTGGCTGAAGAAGGCGGTGCTGCTCTCCTTCCGGCTCTATCCGATGGAGATCATCAAGGGCGGCCCCGGGCAGGCGGTCTGGTGGGACAAGGTGGCGTCGAAGTTCGACGGCTGGAGCGCGGTCGACTTCGAGAAGGCAGGCTTCCGCGCCGTGCCGTCTTCGATCGTGCGCCGTTCTGCCTATGTCGCGCCGGGCGCGGTGCTGATGCCGTCCTTCGTCAATGTCGGCGCCTATGTTGACAGCGGCACCATGGTCGACACCTGGGCCTCGGTCGGCTCCTGCGCCCAGATCGGCAAGAATGTGCACCTCTCGGGCGGCGTCGGCATCGGCGGGGTGCTGGAGCCGATGCAGGCCGGCCCGACCATCATCGAGGACAATTGCTTCATCGGCGCGCGCTCCGAAGTGGTCGAGGGCTGCATCGTGCGCGAAGGCTCGGTGCTCGGAATGGGTGTGTTCATCGGCCAGTCGACCAAGATCGTCGACCGCGCCACCGGCGAAGTGTTTTATGGCGAGGTGCCGCCGAATTCGGTCGTCGTCGCCGGCTCGATGCCGGGCAAGGCCTTTCCGAACAACGAGCCGGGCCCTGGCCTCTACTGCGCCGTCATCGTCAAGCGCGTCGATGCCAAGACCCGGTCGAAAACCTCGATCAACGAACTGCTGCGTGATTGATCCTGTCCGAGCAACCAGAGCGCTCCAGATTGCCCAACACACCACCACTTCCCTGGCTTTTCTTCAGCCTCTCAGGGCGCGTCAGCCCAAGTGCCTACGTGCTCGCCGGGCTGCTGCTGGTGCTTGCACAGTTTTTCCCGCTCTACCAGTTGTCGAGACTGGAACCCGGCACCGCAACCAGCCAGAACTGGGCACTTGTGTTCTGGGTCGTTTTGCTGATCTCGACATGGTCGAGCTTTGCGGTAACCGCAAAGCGGTTTCATGATTTCGGCAAGCCGACTTATTACGCGTTGATCTCTCTTATCATCGGCCCCATTCTTCTCATCGTTCTAGCGTGTTTCCGCGGTGACCCCGGTCCGAACCGCTACGGCAAACGCAGCAACGCGCCGGCTGAACCATGAGCGCCGACCGGATATCTCGCCATGCGCTACCGCACGCTTGATCCGAAACTGATCATCGACACCGCCGAGCGGCTGGAAGAGCGCGTCGCCGAGCGTTTTCCCGATGCCGGCCTACGCGGCGTCGCCGCCGAACTGGTGTCGCTATCGCGCGACCTGGCCAAGGCGGCGCAGGCGCTCGAAGCGCCGATCTGGTGGCTGCGCGGCGCCATCGTCGCCGCTGTTGCCGCCGGCGCGCTGATCTTCCTATTCGTCGGCACCATCCTGCCGCTCATCCATATCTCGCAGGCCGACGATGCGGTGCAGTCGGTGCAAGGCATCGAAGCCACGATCAACATGATGATCCTTGCCGTGCTCGGCCTGCTGGCGCTGATCCGCACCGAGGAGCGCATCAAGCGCAAGCGGGTGTTTCGCCAGCTGCATGGGTTGAGATCGCTGATCCATGTCATCGACATGCACCAGCTGACCAAGGATCCGGCAGCATTGTCCGCCAATTTCAGGCCGACCGCGCATTCGCCGGCTCGCATCACCAATGCCGCCGACCTTGCGCGCTACCTCGACTATTGCTCGGAAATGCTGTCGATCACCGGCAAGATCGCGGCGCTGTTTGCGCAGTCCGTCAATGACGATGTGGTCATCGACGGCGTCAACGACGTCGAGAACCTGGCGTCCAACCTGTCGCGCAAGATCTGGCAGAAGATCACGCTGATCGAGAACCACCCGGCGGCGCAGCCCGTGCCGGCGCCAGGCCCGGCGAGCAAAGCGCCGGCTCCGAGGCGCGCACCAAAGCTGTGACGCGGCGGGCCCACGCGCCTGTTTTCGGGCTATGCGGGCCAAGGCCCGCGGCTCGCGGCAAGTAGACTATCCAGTGACGGCTTCCGGCGTCAGCCCGGGTGAGCCGCGCTTTTCCCGCTCGGCCTGCTGCACCAGCGCGGTGACCCGCTTCAGCAGAGGCGCCGGCGTGCCGGCCTTTTCGGCGAGGCTCAGGACGGCCCCCTGCAGGTCACCGATCTCGGTCGGCCGACCGCGCTGGAGGTCGTCCCACATGGACGAGCGCGCCTGCGGGTCGATGGCGAGCATGCGGCGGGCGACCAGCCGGAACAGCCAGTCCGGCAGCCGGAGCAGCTTCGACAGCAGGCCGGGACGCAAGCCG
Organism: Mesorhizobium sp. C089B; assembly: GCF_030323125.1. Classification (NCBI taxonomy): domain Bacteria; kingdom Pseudomonadati; phylum Pseudomonadota; class Alphaproteobacteria; order Hyphomicrobiales; family Phyllobacteriaceae; genus Mesorhizobium; species Mesorhizobium sp. C089B. The sequence continues at coordinate 4,696,306 of NZ_CP100469.1, read as the reverse complement.
CCGATCCGCGCCGGCGCGATATGTAACGCCTTCATCGCCGCCAGGGCCTCGTCGATCTGACCGGCCAGGATCCGCCGCCAGCGGCGGTCGGCAAGTTCGCTCGCCAGCGGCAGGCCGGACAAGGCGACAAGCGCGTTGTTGAGGTTGATCAGCAGCTTGCCCCACTGAACGGCTTTCATGTCGGGATGGGTTTCCACGCCAAGCCCTTCGACATCGAGAAGGCCGGCAAGGCCGGTCACGCCATCTTCGATCATGACCTTGCCGTCGCTGGCGCGATGCACGTGAAGCGGCAAATTGCCTATGGCCGACTGGACGACATTGAACGGCACCATGCCGGCGAGTACAGTCCGGCCACCGAGCACGGCGCGTAACCGGTCGGCATTGCCGACGCCGTTCTGCAGGCTGACCACCACGACATCGCCGCGCGCATGTCCGGCAACAAGCGACGCCATCTCCTCGGTAGCGCCGTTCTTGACCGTCACCAGCACCACGTCGGCGCTGGCGAGGGCAGCGGCGGGATCGGTGGTGACGGACTCCGGCCGGATGGATCGGTCGCGACCATCGAGATCGGTGATGCGCAGGCCACCGCCCAGCAAGGCCGTCGCTATGTCTGGCCGCGCCAAAAACACCACCTTGCGTCCGGCCAGCGCCAGGCAACCGCCGACATAGCAGCCGATGCTGCCGGCGCCGGCAATGACGATGGTCTTTTCGGCGTTGGCCATGCGATTATCTCGTGTTGGCCTGCACTATACGACAGGAAAACCATAATGTCGGCGGCAGGATCGGTCATCATCTCTGGCCGTGACAGGCCTTTCGCTTTCGACTATCGCTTTGCCCATGAAACTGCCGACCGATCCCGCCGCCAACCTCGCGACCCTCATACGCTGCGCCTCCGTAACGCCCGCCGAGGGCGGCGCGCTGGCTGCCCTGGAAGGCATGCTGAAGCCGCTCGGCTTTTCCGTCGAACGCCCTGTGTTTTCCGAAGACGGCACCCCCGACATCGAGAACCTCTACGCGCGTCGCTCCGGCAACGGGCCGCATCTGATGTTTGCCGGCCATACCGACGTGGTGCCGGCGGGCGACGAGGCGTCGTGGACGCATCCGCCCTTCGCCGCCGAGATCGCCAAGGGCGAGATGTATGGCCGCGGCGCCGTCGACATGAAGGGCGGCATCGCCTGTTTCATCGCCGCCGTGGCGCGCCATGTCGAGAAAAAGGGTGGTCCGAAAGGCTCGGTCTCGCTGCTGATTACCGGCGACGAGGAGGGGCCGGCGATCAACGGGACGACAAAACTGCTCGACTGGGCGGCGGCCAAGGGCGAGAGATGGGACGCCGCGATCGTTGGCGAGCCGACCAATCCGGACACGCTCGGCGACATGATCAAGATCGGCCGGCGTGGCTCGATGTCGGGCAGTGTCACGGTCAACGGCCGCCAGGGCCATGTCGCCTATCCATTGCTCGCCGACAATCCGGTGCGCGGCCTGATCAGCCTGGTCGACGCCTTGCTGTCGCCCGTCTTCGACAAGGGCACGAAGGATTTTCAGCCGACCAATCTGGAAGTGACCTCGATCGATGTCGGCAACCCGGCGACCAATGTTATTCCGGCCAAGGCGACAGCCACCTTCAACATCCGCTTCAACGACACATGGACTGCCGAGACGGTGCAGGCCGAGATCCATAACCGCCTCGACCAGGCGGCGAAGCGCAAGAAATACCGGACCGGCAAGACGCCGGTCGACTACGAGCTGATCTGGCGCGACCGGCCGAGCCATGTCTTCCTGACGCGCGACGACAAGCTGATCGAGACGCTGCGCGGCTCGATCAAGGCGACGGTCGGCAAGGAGCCGGCGCTGTCCACCTCGGGCGGAACCTCGGATGCGCGTTTCATCAAGGACTATTGCCCGGTGGTCGAGTTCGGCCTGGTCGGCAAGACCATGCACATGGTCGACGAGCGCGTCGCACTGGCCGACCTCGAGACGCTGACCCAAATCTACCAGCGCTTCATCGATGACTGGTTCGAGCAGGGCTGATCATGCTTTCGGTTGACGAGACCTCTTCATCGCTTAACGGCGCCTGGCGGCTGATGCTCGGGAAGGCCGACGGCTTGCGGCTGCTCGACCTGTCGGCGGACGGCTTCTGGAATTCCTTCTTCGCCATCGTCGTCGCCGCGCCGGCGATGATCGTCGGCTGGGTCGGCACGGCCAACGAGATCGGCGATCCCAATGCGTTCGCCGGCCGGCTGGGCATGTTGATTCGCCTGGCGACCGTCGACCTCGGCTCGTGGCTGCTGCCCCTGGTTGTGCTTGCCCTGGTCGCATCGCGCGCCGGCATCGGCGACCGCTTCGTCCACTATGTCGTCGCCAGCAACTGGGCGTCGGCGATCACCGCCTGGATGCTGCTGCCTTCAGCGCTGATCAGGCTTTTCCTGCCGTCCGGCAACCCGGTTGCCGAATTGGTGTGGCTGGTTCTGGTGGTGCTGTCGCTGGTACTCTCCTGGCGGATGACCAACGCCGCGATCGGAAAGGGCGCGGCTGTCGGCAGTGCCGTGTTCGCAGGCATGTTGGTGGTGTCTCTAGCCGTCTTGTTCGCCCTGGTGGCGCTGCTCGGCATCACGGTGCCGACCGCCGCTCCGGCTTAGAACTTTTCCGCATAGTCTACACCGACGAGAAAAAGCCCGTCGGGCGGCGCCACCTGGCCGCAGGCGGCGCGGTTTTTCGCAGCGAGCGCGGCCTTGAGGTCCGCGGCGGTCCAGCCGCCGTCGCCGACGCGTTTCAGCGAACCGACCATGGAGCGCACCTGGTTGTGCAGGAAAGAGCGCGCCGAGGCCCTGACTTCGATCAGGTCGCCCTGGCGGCTTACATCGAGCCGCTCCAGCGTCCGCACCGGACTGTTGGCCTGGCATTGCGTCGAGCGGAAGGTGGTAAAGTCATGTCGGCCGAGCAGGACTTTCGCCGCTTCGTGCATGGCGTCCGCATCGAGCCGCTTCGGCACCCACCAGACCTTGCCCTTTTCCATCGCTGCAGGCGCGCGCCGGTTGAGGATGCGGTAGAGATAGTGGCGTCCGGTGGCCGAGAAACGGGCGTCGAACTCATTGGGGACAACCGTGGCCTGCAGGATGGCGATGCGCGCGCCTGCCGCCTGCAGGTGCGCGTTGACGGCGTCGCGCACCTTGTCGTTTGGCCATGCCTTGGCGAGGTCGACATGCGCCACCTGGGCGGTCGCATGCACGCCGGCGTCGGTGCGGCCGGCGGCGCGTATCCGCACCGCCTCACCGCAAAATTTCTCGATCGCCTGCTCTATCGCCTGCTGCACCGAAGGCTGATCCGCCTGGTGTTGCCAGCCGGCGAAGAGGCTGCCGTCATATTCGATATCGAGACGAAAACGCGGCATACACCCTTCGTTCAGGCGGCGAGTGCGGTAAAGGCCTGGGCGTAGACCAGTTTGCCTTTTTCGGGTGCGTCACCCCAGGCCAGCGCCTGCAGCGCTTCGCCCTGATATTCGCTCTCGAACTTTTCGGCGCGCGCATGGCTGTAGCCGAAGCGGCCGTAATAGGCCGGATCGCCCAACACAACGGCGAGCGTCTCGCCGCCATCCCTGAGGCGGATATGCGCTTCGCGGATCAGCGCACCGCCAATGCCCGAGCCGTGGAACGAAGGTTCCACCGCCAACGGCGCCAGCGCCACGGCTGCGAACTGCTTGCCGCCGTTCTGGACGAACAGCCTGGAAAACAGGATGTGGCCGACCACCTGGCCGTCTTCTTCCGCCACCAGTTCGACAACGGCGTCGCCGCCGGTGACCAGAGCGTCGACCAGCCCGGCCTCCGCCTGCTGGCCGAATGCGTGTTCCTCGACCAGGCGTATGGCCTCGCGGTCCCGCGGCGTCGCGCCGCGTATCGACATCATGCTCATGAGAACTTCATTCCTTTTTCGATCTTGGCCCCGCGCAGAAACTCCTGCGCGGCAGCAGGCTTTCCGCCCGCCCGTTGAACTTCGACCAGCCTGACCGCGCCCGACCCGCAGGCGACCGTCAGCCGGTCATCGAGAATTCCTCCCGACTCGCCCATGCTTTCAGAAAGCGTGCCTTCCAAAAGCGTCGAGCGAAGCAGTTTCAGCCGTTCCGTGCGGCCGCCGATGTCGGCCTCGCACCAGGCGCCCGGGAATGGCGACAGGCCGCGAATGTGATTGTGGACCTCCGCAGCCGGGCGCGTCCAGTCCACACGTGTCTCCGACTTATCGATTTTCCTGGCGTAGGTCACCCTGTCAGCCGCCTGCAAAGTCGATGCCAGGGTATTTGTCTCCAATCGGGACAGCGCTTCCACCATCAGCGTGGCAGCAATATTCATCAAGCGGTCGTGCAGATCGCCGGCCGTCATGTCGGGCTCTATGGCGCATTTTTCAACCAGTGCCACCGGACCGGTGTCCAGGCCCTCTTCCATGCGCATCACCATCATGCCGGTTTCGACGTCGCCGGCCATAATGGCGCGCTGGATGGGAGCTGCACCACGCCAACGCGGCAAAAGCGAGGCGTGGCCGTTGAGGCAGCCGAGGCGCGGAGCCTCCAGAATACCCTTCGGCAACAGCAAACCATACGCGACGACGACCGCGACATCGGCACGCAACGCATGGAAAGCAGCTTGCTCGGCCTCGCCCTTCAGCGACAGCGGCGTGCGCACTTCGATGCCCAGCCGCTCAGCCTCGCGCTGCACCGGCGACGGTGTCAGCTCCAGCCCGCGGCGGCCCGCGGCGCGCGGCGGCTGGGTGTAGACGGCTGCTATCTCGTGCCCGGCCTCGGCAATCGCGCGCAGCACCGGCACCGAAAACTCCGGCGTGCCCATGAAGATGACGCGAAGCGGCATCTTCCCTATCCCACCAGCTTGCCCGGCGCCTTGTCCTTGGCGAGCTTCTTGAACTTCTTGACCACCATGTCGCGCTTCAGCTTCGAGATGTGGTCGATGAACAGCACACCGTTGAGATGGTCGATCTCGTGCTGCAGGCAGGTCGCCATCAGGCCTTCGGCCTCGATCTCCTGCAGCTTGCCGTCGCGGTCGAGATATTTCACGCGCACCGAGGCGGGACGCTCGACCTCGGCGTAATAGTCCGGGATCGACAGGCAGCCTTCCTCGTAGACCGAGCGAGCGTCGGCGCTTTCGAGGATTTCGGGATTGATGAAGACATGCGGCGCCGGCGGCTCGTCTTCCTTGGCGAGGTCGATGACCAGCATGCGCAGCGGCTCGCCGATCTGGATTGCGGCCAAGCCGATGCCCGGCGCATCATACATCGTCGCCAGCATGTCGTCGGCCAGTTTGCGCAAAGGCGCGTCGACACGTTCGACCGGTTTGGAAACCTGGCGCAGGATAGGATCGGGAAGGATGATGAGCGGCTTGATCGACATGGCGCCTCACCTAAAACGTCGCAGGAGAAGCGTCAACCGGTGCGAATCGGTCTCGTTCACGTTTTGATCTGTGCCAGGTCTGCGAATCGGCTATGCTGGCGGGATGAACGACCTGAGCACCATCCTTTCCGAACCCGTTGCCCGGCTTGGCGCCACGACGATCACGCTCGGCCATGCACTGGCCCTCGGCGCGCTGGTGTTTCTCGGCCTGTTCCTGGCGCTTGTCGTGGCGCTGTGGCGATCGGCCAAGGCGCGCACCATCGCCGCGGCGGAAGCCGCCGACCACGCCCGCGACGCCGAGGCGCGGATGGCCGGCATTTTGCAAAGCCAGGCCGAGATGCAGGGCCGCATGGGCGCCATCGCCGACGTGTTCGGCGCAAGGCAGGCCGAACTCAACCAGTCGATCGGCCAGCGCCTCGACGCCATGACCGGCAGGCTCGGTCAAACCATGACCGAACAGACCAAATCGACGCATGAGAGCCTCGCCAAACTGCAGGAACGGCTGGCGGTCATCGACACCGCGCAAGGCAACATTCAGTCGCTGGCCGGCCAGGTCGTGCAATTGCAGGCGATCCTGTCCAACAAGCAGACGCGCGGCGCCTTCGGCCAGTCGCGCATGGAGGCGATCGTCGCCGACGGCCTTCCGATGGGCGCCTACGAGTTCCAGGCAACACTGTCAAACGGCAGCCGTCCCGACTGCCTGGTCAGGATGCCGAACGGTGCGCCGCAGCTTGCCATCGACGCCAAGTTTCCGCTGGAAGCCTGGAACGCCATCCGCGCCGCCGATGGCGCCGAACAACAGAAGATCGCGGCCCAGGCTTTCCGCCGCGACATCGAAATTCACGTCCGCGATATCTCGGAAAAATACCTGATCCAGGGCGAGACGCAGGACACCGCCTTCATGTTCGTGCCGTCCGAATCGGTGTTCGCCGAAATCCACGAGAATTTCGACGCCGTGGTCCAGAAGGCGCACCGGGCGCGTGTCATCATCGTCTCGCCGTCGCTTTTGATGCTGTCGATCCAGGTCATCCAGGCCATCCTCAAGGACGCCCGCATGCGCGAACAGGCGCATCTGATCCAGGGCGAGGTGATCCGGCTGATGGAGGACGTCGCGCGCGTCGACGAACGCGTGCGCCGGTTGCAGACGCATTTTGGCCAGTCGGCCAAGGATATCGACGAGATACTGGTGTCGACGTCGAAGGTCACCAAGCGCGGCCAAAAGATCGAAGCGCTGGAGTTTGGCGAAAACGAAGCCGAAGTGCGCGGTGGCGGACCCGCCAAGGCCGAAGCCGGGGTGCGGGTGGCGGATTCCAAGACGGGGCAGCTCAGGCTACGTGTCGTCGAAGGCGACGATTAAAGTGCGTCGCGCTGAAACGGATTCATACGACGCGCTTTAAGTCTTTGTTTTGATGAATGTCGTTGTCCCAGAACCGCGGCTCACTTCTGGGCAACATGCATTAGACCGTAGCCACCATCACGTGCGCCTGGATCTTGGCCGCAACCTCGCCGCTGCCGTGTCTGGCTGCAATCACGGACGCAGCGTGATCGGTTGCGGCTTCCAGTTTTCCTCTGGCCTCGATTTCGTTGCGAAGCGGAGTTCCCTGGCAATAGGCAACCGCCGGAAGGCGCGGCGAGGAGGCACGGCTTTGTTCGGCCCTCGTGTCGATCACCACACGGGAGAAACCTGCGACTTCCAACTCGCCGCGGATCAATGCAGTGTCATTGTAGCCGTGCGGCGTGCGGGCGAGAAAGCGGGGCGGATCGTTCGGAAAAATCTCCGCAAGAGCATTCGTCACATCATTGGCGAATACATTCTCTTCGATGCGATCCCACACGTTGAACAGGAAATGGCCGCCGGTCTTCAGGACCCGCTTTGCTTCGCGATAGCCGGCGGCTCGGTCGGGAAAGAACATCGCGCCGAACTGACAGCAAACGAGATCGAAAGCCGCATCTTCGAACGGCAGCGCCAGAGCATCCGCCTGACGCCATTGTATGCGACTGTCGGGAGCTTGTCGCGAGGCCGCGTAGTCGAGCATAGGCTGGTTGAGGTCGGTCACGACATAGCTTGCGCCAGGGGACAGTTTTGGCGCCAATGCGCGGGTAACAACGCCGGTGCCGGCGGCGACTTCCAGGACGGCGCCGGGCGACAAGGACGCTGCCCGTCGTGCCAAATCCGCGGCGAACGGCTCGAAGATCAGCGGCACCATGTAGCGGTCGTAGTTTTCCGGAATCGAGCCGGCAAACACTTTGTCCGTTTCCGACATTGCTATCCCCCGCCATCCGTTTGATGGCTAGCCTAGCACATTATTGGCTGGTTTGGGCCGCGTTTAACCGGGAGGCAGGTGCTACTGCGCCTCTACGATGCTTACGCCCTCGAATTCCGGAAGCCAGTGCAGGGCCGATCGGTGCCATTTCTGTTGGGTCGGAACGAGATCCTCGCGTTGCCGCGCGGTCCCCGCCCTGATCCCATAGACCTTCGGCCCGTCGCCAACCGACGTTGCGTAAAGATGCGAACCGCAGTCGCCGCAGAACGCCTGGGCACGCTTGGCGCCGCTCGATCCCGTCTTGATATAGACCTTCGGTGTGCCCTTGGTGATCCTGTAATGATCCTCAGGCGCGGGAACAGTGACACGAAAGGCGGTGCCGGTCAGTTGCTGGCAGTCGGTGCAATGACAGATAGAGGTCTTTTCCGGGTCGACGTCTGCTTCATAAGTTATGGCGCCGCAATGGCACCCACCATCGATTTTCATGGTTGATTCTCCGAAATCCGTCGGGTGATCTTAGCGGGACCAGGCGATGGGGCCAACGGTGCACTGCTGGTCCAGAACTAGTCCGACGCCGCCTCGACCTGCTTGCGCCGGTGCTCCCACGTTCCGGTCGTCTGCGGCTTGACGAACAGTCTGGTGATCTCCGGCATTTCTTTTTCAAGAGCGCCTCGATGCGCTCGACACAGGCTTCGATCTCAGGCGCCGTCAGATGGTCCTCGAATTCGATGCTCAGCCCAGCGACGATCTGTTGCGGGCCGAGATGGACGGTGAGAACGCCGTTGGCCCGCTGCACCGCCGGATCCTGCTGGGCGATGGCCAGCACCTTGGCCTGCACTTCCGCCGAGGCCGGCTCACCGATGAGCAATCCCTTGCTTTCGCGCGCCAGAAAGATGGCGGTGGCGCCGAGGATCATCGCGATGCCGATCGAGGCGACGCCGTCGAGTTCGGGCATGTCGAGGAGTTCGGCCGCCAATATGCCGGCGAAGGCGACGAAGAGACCGAGCAGGGCGGCGCTGTCCTCGAACAGGATCGTGTAGACGCTCGGATCCTTGCTCGATTGCACGGCCTGCAGCCAGCCTTGCTTGCCCTTCTGCTGGCGGAACTCCTTCAGCGCCACGTACCAGGAGCTGCCCTCGAACAGCATCGAGAGGCCAAGCACGATGTAGTTGATTTTGGGATTGGCGACCGGCTCAGGCGCCATGATGTGGACGACGCCTTCATAGAAGGACACGCCGGCGCCGAGCGCAAAGACGAGCAGGGCGACAATGAAGCTCCAGAAATACAGCTCGCGGCCATGGCCGAGCGGATGCGTGCGGTCCGGCGGACGGGCGGCGCGGTGCATGCCGTAGAGCAGCAGCCCGCCATTGCCGGTATCCACCAGCGAGTGCACGCCTTCCGACAGCATCGCCGAGCTGCCGGTGAAGAAGGCGGCGACGAATTTGGTCACAGCAATAGCTAAATTACCGGCGAGCGCCGCGTAGATGACCGTCTTCGACCCGCCATGCGCTGCCATGCTGTCCCTCCAAGGCGCCCAATGTAACGGCCTGCCGCCGAGCTCCACAGGCATCACAACGCACGAATCGCCTGGTCGTTCAGGTTGAAGGCCAGCTTGCGGAAAGACGCCCCTATTCGATGATCTCGTCCGTCCACACCTTGAAACCAGCCAGCGTGCCCGGTCCGAAGATGTGGGTCAGCGGCACGTCGGCGGCGTCGCGACCCGACGCGATCAGGATGCGGCCGATGCGTGGCGAATTGTTGCGCGGGTCAAAGACATGCCAGCGGCCACCGAGATAGACCTCCATCCAGGCTGCGAAATCCATGCTCGCCCACGGTTTGGGCAGGCCGATGTCGCTGATGTAGCCGGTGCAGTAGCGGGTCGGGATGTTTAGCGCACGGCAAAAGGTGACGGCGAGGTGGGCAAAGTCACGGCAGACGCCGCTTTGCTCGCGATAGGCTTCCGCCGCGGTGCGGGTCGGCCGCGCATTGCCGTAGCTGAAGACGATGTGGTTGTGGACGAAGTCGCAGACCGCCTGGACGCGCGCAATGCCAAGCGGCGTATGCCCGAACAGCCGCCAGGCTTCGCTGGCCAGCAGATCGCTCTCGCAAAAGCGGCTGGGCAACAGGAACAGCAATGTGTCCGACGGCAGGTCGCGCACCTCATGCTGCCAGGCCATCAGGTCGCCCATCTCGAAGGTACCGGGGTCGCGGATTACCGAATCGGTGCCGAAGGTGAAGCGTCCGGGCGGGGCGACGAAACGGTTGCACCAATTGCCGAAACTGTCGCGGTAGCTCTGGATCGGCACCGGCGGGTTGGAGGTCAGGAAATCCGGGCGCTCGAGATCGGAGGCCCTGGAGTAGTGGACGTTGAGCATCGCGATGAGCGGCGTTTCCTGCGGAAAATCGAAACTCATCTCGCTGCCGATGCGGATTCGCATTGTCGTCCTGACCGCACTTCCTGATCATCGCCGGGCGAAGGCATGGCCGATGCTGCAGTGCGAAGGCGACCATGGCACGGACCGGAATGGTTTACGAGCAAATTAGAAACCGGTTGAAAGCGGCCCGCCGGCGCCGGCGACGGACGCCCGCCCCCTTGCAGTCCGGCGTTTCTCTTGTTTCACTTGGCCTCCCAGCAACTGGAGGAACGAATCATGGCTAAAGGTGCGATGAAGGCGGGCAAGGAAGCTCGCAAGCCGAAAAAAGACGCCAAGAAGCCCGCAGCGGCTCCGGCACTCAAGGCGCCGCCCGTCAAGGCGATGAGGCTCAAGGAAAGTAAGCCCGCCTCGGAAGATCTTGGACGGTTGAAATCCGGACAACCGTTTCGGCGCAGATTTTGACACCGGCGGCATGAACGATGCGGCCGGTGTTTTTGTTGATCGCACCGGCGCAGCCGCTTATACCGAAGCGGCGAGGACGACCTCGCGCCTTTCTCAAAAGTCCGGCCGGGACGCCCCGCCATCCTCATGGAAGGAGTGCATCCCGATGTCGTGGATTTTTCTGTTCTTCGCTGGTCTGTTCGAAATCGGCTGGGCGATCGGCCTCAAATACACTGACGGCTTCTCGAAGCCGCTGCCGACGGTGCTCACTGTCGCCTCGATGATCATCAGCCTCGGGTTGCTCGGCCTGGCGCTCAAGACGCTGCCTGTCGGGACGGCCTATGCGGTGTGGACCGGCATCGGCACGGTCGGCACGGCGCTGCTTGGCATCTGGCTGCTGGGCGAGCCGGCGACGGCCATCCGGCTCGCCTGCATTGCGCTCATCGTCTGCGGCATTATGGGGCTGAAGCTCGCCGCCTGAGCAAAGCAACCAAGGAAATCGACGCACAAACACATTCAGGGCCGCTGGAAGGCGACCCTGATGTCCGATCGTTTCGATCGAAGCGTTAGCGGGCGGAGAAGCCCGGAGGCGTCCTGCCGGTACGCTGCTTGCGGGCCGCATAGCGTGCGTCGCGCTTGGCCTTGCGTTCGGCTTCGTCGGCCAGCAAACGGGCAATGCGCTCGTTTTCTTCGGCTTCCTTGATCTTCGCTTCAGCCTGCGCTGCCTCTTCGGCCGCAATACGCGCCGCTTCGGCTGCTGCCTCGCGCTCGGCCTTCTCGACCGCCTCGCGTGCCAGCTTTTCCTGCTTCAGCCTGGCCTTTTCGGCCTCGCGTATCTCGCGAGCCTCAAGAATCGCCTTGCGTTCGGCTTGTTTGGCCAGAACCGCAGGATCATCAGCCGCCGGCTTTGACTTGAAGCGCTCCAGAAGCGCCTTCTTTGCCTCGTTCGCGGCATTGCGCCGCTCGAAAATGTCTTTTTCCCTGTAGATAGCCAAGTCCACTTCCCTGAAGTCAATTCGCGACGCTTACATACGCGCGAAAACCGAGAGTTCAAGCGCCAAAACGGTATGCCAGCCATGAAAGTTTATGCTGTTGCAGCCGGGAGACGCGTTTTCCCTGAAACAAAGCCGGCCGAAACCGACATGCACTGTTCACCATCCGCCCCTCTGGCGGCCGGGGCGGCTCGCCGCTACCTCTAGCGGCAAATCAGAACATTTGGATGACATGCCATGGAACTCGGTCTCTACACTTTCGCCGACGTCAGCCCGGAGCCCGGCCCCGGCGCGATCGGCCCGCATCAGCGACTGCGCAATCTGATCGAGGAGGTCGAGCTGGCCGACCAGGTCGGCCTCGACGTCTTTGGTCTGGGCGAACATCACCGCCCCGACTATGCCGCGTCCGCGCCGGTGGTGGCGCTGGCCGCTGCCGCCGAACGCACCAAGCGCATCAAGCTGACCAGCGCGGTCACCGTGCTGTCCTCCGACGATCCGGTGCGCGTCTTCCAGCAGTTCGCAACGCTCGACCTTTTGTCGGACGGCCGGGCCGAGATCATGGCCGGGCGCGGCTCGTTCATCGAATCCTTCCCGCTGTTCGGCTACAATCTCGAGGACTATGACGAGCTGTTCGCCGAAAAGCTCGATTTGCTGCTGGCCATCCGCGATAATGTAAATGTCACCTGGTCCGGCAATCTGCGCGCGCCCATCAACGACCGCGGCGTCTATCCGCGGCCGCTGCAGGACAAATTGCCGATCTGGATCGCAATAGGTGGAACGCCGCAATCTGCGGCGCGCGCGGGCGTGCTCGGCCTGCCGCTGGCGCTGGCCATCATCGGCGGTGAGCCGGCGCGGTTTGCACCGCTGTTCGACATTTATCGCGATGCCGCCAGGCGGGCCGGTACCGACCCCTCGGGCCTTGCCACCAGCATCAATGTGCACGGCTTCATCGCCGGGACCACTGAACAGGCGGCCGACGATTTCTACGGCCCGCAGGCCGAAGTGATGAACCGCATCGGCCGCGAGCGCGGCTGGGGCCCGACCTCGCGGGCGCATTTCGATCAGTCGCGTGGTCCGAACGGCGCGCTGTTCGTCGGTAATCCGGAGCAGGTGGCGGAAAAGATCGTCGCCCAGCACAAGATCTTCAACAATGACCGCTTCCTGCTGCAGATGGCGATCGGCGCCATGCCGCACGCCAAGATCATGAAGGCGATCGAACTGTACGGCACCAAGGTGGCGCCGATCGTGCGCAAGGAGACCGCCAAGCCCGGCGTCGCCGTCGCAGCGCCAGCCGCCTGAGCGACGGGCGGCCCGGATTGAGGGCCTTGCCGGCTAACGGAACCTTGGGCTTGCAGAGGCGTTTCCGTCAGGGGAATGCACCAATTGCGGTGCGCCGCTGAGGGAAAATCATGAAAGCCGAACCCGCCGCTTTGGGTGCTGGCCTTGCCGAAACCGAAGAGGCGAGAGTTGTGGCGCGTGCCGACACGCATCTGATGCGTTCGCTGCTCATCGGGATCTTCCTGTTCATGGCCATCTACGCGCTGTATTTCGCGCGTGCTTTCTTCATGCCGGTCATCCTCGCCTTCCTGCTGACGCTGACGCTGACACCAATCGTGCGCTTCCTGCGCAAGCGCGGCATTCCGGAAGTGGTTTCGGCGACAATGTTGGTCGTGCTGTCGATCTGCGTCTTCGGCGTTGCCGGCTATCTGCTCAGCGGCCCGGTCATCGACCTTCTCAACAACACCTCGTCGATCGGCCAACAACTTACCGAACGGCTGGCGCAATTACGGCGTCCGCTCGAGAGGATCATGCAGATCTCGCATCAGATCGAACAGATGACGGAGACCTCGCAGGAGCCGGGCATCCAGAAGGTGGCGATGGCACAGTCCGGCGTCCTGTCGGCCGCCGCCAGCAACGTCCTGTCGGCGGGGACAAGCCTGACCATCATCTTCGTGCTGTCGCTGTTCCTGCTGGCGTCAGGCACGATGTTCTATGAGAAGATCATCCAGTCCTTCGCCAGCCTCAGTGAGAAGAAGCGGGCCTTGCGCGTCGTCTATGACGTCGAGCGCGAAATCTCGCATTATCTGCTCACCGTCACCGTCATCAATGCCGGTCTCGGCGCGGTTATCGGCCTTGGCCTGTGGGCGCTCGGCATGCCCAACCCGCTCGTCTGGGGAACGATGGCGGCGCTGCTCAACTTCCTGCCCTATGTCGGCGCGCTGATCACCATCGTGCTGGTCAGCGTCATTGCGATGATCAGCTTCGACTCGATCACCTACGCCCTTTTGGCGCCGGGCTTCGTGCTTTTGTGCGACATCGTCGAAGGCCAGTTCGTTACGCCGATGGTTGTCGGCCGACGCCTCGAGATCAACGCCGTGGCGATCTTCATCGCCATCGCCTTCTGGTCCTGGCTTTGGGGCTTTGTCGGCGCGCTGATGGCGGTGCCGCTGCTGGTCGTCGTCAAAGTGTTCTGCGATCATTTCGATGGCCTCAGCCATGTCGGCAATTTTCTCGCCGCACAGCAGACGGCCGTGGTGGAGGAGGAAGCGGCCGAAGAGAACGGCAAGGCCGCGGCATAAGCTTGCCGCGCCCGTCCATCATCTCGCATTTGTTGTCTTCAGGCGGAGTGCCTATATCGAGCCGGTCAAGCCGGACCCTGCGATGAACGATGCCTCCTTCGACCTCGATTCCTATTTCGACCGCATTGGCTATCGCGGTCCGATGCGTCGGTCGACACGCTGAGCGCGCTGCATCGCCAGCATCCGCAGGCGATCCCGTTCGAGAATCTGGACCCGTTGCTTGGCGCCAGCTCGACATCGTCATTCCCGACCGCGCCTTCGAAACCAGGGGCAGGCAGTTGAACATCGTAAAGGCTTGAGGCCCATGACCGCACTTTCCGTTCTCGACCTGTCGCCGATCGTCGAAGGCAGCGACGCCTCGCAATCGCTGGCAAATTCGCTCGACCTGGCCCTCCATGCCGAGCGGCTCGGCTACAGGCGCTACTGGCTGGCCGAGCACCACAACATGCCGGGCATCGCCAGCGCGGCGACCGCCGTGGTCATCGCCCATGTCGCCGGCGGCACCAAGACCATCCGCGTCGGCGCCGGTGGCATCATGCTGCCCAACCATGCGCCGCTGGTGATTGCCGAGCAGTTCGGCACGCTGGCGGCACTGCACCCCGGCCGCATCGACCTCGGCCTCGGCCGCGCGCCCGGCACCGATATGGGAACAGCGCGCGCGCTGCGCCGCAATCTCGAGGCGTCAGACAATTTCCCCCAGGATGTCGTCGAGCTGATGGGCTATTTCCAGCCGGCCGCGGAAGGCCAGCGTATCCACGCCGTGCCCGGCGAAGGCCAGAAGGTGCCGGTCTGGATCCTCGGTTCCAGCCTCTATGGCGCGCAGCTCGCCGCCATGCTCGGCCTGCCCTATGCCTTCGCCTCGCATTTCGCGCCGGCCGAACTCGACCATGCGCTGGAGATCTACCGTTCGCGCTTCCAGCCTTCGGAACAGCTGGACAAGCCCTATGTCATGCTCGGCCTCAACGTTTTCGCCGCACCAACCGACTCCGAGGCCAAACTGCTGTTCACCTCGCTCCAGCAGGCCTTCGTCAATCTGCGCACCGGGCGGGCCGGCCGCCTGCCGCCGCCGGTCGAGGGCTATGACCAGACGCTCGAGCCGATGGCAAAAACCATGATTTCGCAGGCGCTGTCCTGCGCCGTCGTCGGCTCTCCCGAAACCGTCCGGCAAGGCATAGACGCGTTCGTGCGCCGCACCGGCGCAGACGAGCTGATGGTGACCGCGCAGATCTTCGACCATGCGGCACGCGTGCGCTCGTTCGAAATCCTGGCCGAGGCGCATAAATCGCTGTCGCAGGCCGCGTGACGCTTTTGCCTGTGTCTGCTTGGCAGGCGCCTTCCTCAGCCAGGAGCCGCCTCTCTCACGCATAGGTGACGTTTTCTTGTGGTTTCGAAGCCCTGACTGGGCGCTTCGCCGGGGGATCGGGCAGATCCTGGGGTTTTGAGCGCGGTTTGAGCACATCCGGGCCGCCGGGCGGCTGTTCAAAGGCGCCAAGCGCGGCGCGGTGGATGCCATGCGCAGAATGCTTGCGCCCGATGCCGCCTGTTCTTATATACGCGCCAAGCCGCCCAGTGCCGGAATGCCGGTTGCCGGAGCGGAATTTCTTGTGAACAGGGGCTTTCGTCGGAACGCCTTACGGGTCCTGAGAGCCTGCTTAGCGGAGAGACTAGAAAAATGGCAAAAGTAATCGGTATCGATCTCGGCACCACCAACTCCTGCATCGCCATCATGGATGGCAAGGAGCCCAAGGTCATTGAAATGCGGAAGGCGCGCGCACGACGCCTTCCATCGTCGCCATCTCGGGCGACGGCGAACGTCTCGTCGGCCAGCCGGCCAAGCGCCAGGCGGTCACCAATCCTGAAAACACCATCTTTGCGGTCAAGCGCCTGATCGGCCGCCGCTATGACGACCCGGTGACGGAGAAGGACAAGAAGCTTGTCCCCTACAAGATCGTCAAGGGTGACAATGGCGATGCCTGGGTCGAGGCCGGCGGCAAGAAGCAGTCGCCCAGCCAGATCTCGGCCATGATCCTGCAGAAGATGAAGGAAACGGCGGAGGCCTATCTCGGCGAGAAGGTCGAGAAGGCGGTCATCACCGTTCCGGCCTATTTCAATGACGCCCAGCGCCAGGCCACCAAGGACGCCGGCAAGATCGCCGGCCTTGAGGTGCTGCGCATCATCAACGAGCCGACGGCTGCAGCACTTGCCTACGGCCTCGACAAGAAGGATGGCAAGACCATTGCCGTCTATGACCTTGGCGGCGGCACGTTCGACATTTCGGTGCTCGAAATCGGCGACGGCGTGTTCGAAGTGAAGTCGACCAATGGCGACACCTTCCTCGGCGGCGAGGATTTCGACATGCGTCTCGTCGAATATCTGGCGGCCGAGTTCAAGAAGGAACAGGGCATCGACCTGAAGAACGACAAGCTTGCGCTGCAGCGCCTCAAGGAGGCGGCTGAAAAGGCCAAAATTGAGCTGTCGTCGACGACGCAGACCGAAATCAACCTGCCCTTCATCACCGCCGACGCGACCGGCCCCAAGCACCTGACGCTGAAGCTGACCCGCGCCAAGTTCGAGCAGCTGGTCGACGATCTCGTCCAGCGCACCATCGAGCCCTGCAAGGCGGCGCTCAAGGATGCCGGGCTGAAGGCTGGCGAGATCGACGAAGTGGTCCTGGTCGGCGGCATGACCCGCATGCCCAAGATCCAGGAGATCGTGAAGCAGTTCTTCGGCAAGGAGCCGCACAAGGGCGTCAACCCGGATGAAGTCGTCGCTTTGGGCGCCGCCATCCAGGCCGGCGTGCTGCAGGGCGACGTGAAGGACGTGCTGCTGCTCGACGTGACGCCGCTGTCGCTCGGCATCGAGACGCTGGGTGGCGTGTTTACCCGCCTGATCGAACGCAACACGACGATCCCGACCAAGAAGAGCCAGGTGTTCTCGACCGCTGAAGACAGTCAGTCGGCCGTGACCATCCGCGTCTTCCAGGGCGAGCGTGAAATGGCTGCCGACAACAAGGCGCTCGGCCAGTTCGACCTGGTCGGCATTCCGCCGGCGCCGCGCGGCGTGCCGCAGATCGAGGTCACTTTCGACATCGACGCCAACGGCATCGTCAACGTTTCGGCCAAGGACAAGGGCACCGGCAAGGAGCACCAGATCCGCATCCAGGCCTCTGGTGGCCTTTCGGACGCCGACATCGAGAAGATGGTCAAGGACGCCGAAGCCAATGCCGAGACCGACAAGCAGCGGCGTGCTTTGGTCGAGGCCCGCAACCAGGCCGAGGCGCTGGTGCACTCCTCCGAGAAGTCGCTGAAGGAATATGGCGACAAGGTTTCGGAAACCGAGCGCACGGCGATATCGGAGGCTATCACGGCGCTGAAGGCTGCTGCCGAAGGCGACGATGCCGCCGACATCGAGGCCAAGTCGCAGACGCTTGCCGAAGCATCCATGAAGCTCGGCCAGGCCATGTACGAAGCTTCGCAGAAGGAAGCGGCGGAAGCCGACGCCAAGGCGGACGCGGCCAAGGATAGCGATGTGGTCGACGCCGATTTCGAGGAAATCGACGAAAACGACGAGAAGAAGAAGTCGGCCTGACCGGTTGACGGCAAATAAAGCGAAAAGCCCGGCGCAAAGCCGGGCTTTTTTGCAACCCTCGCTGAAAAAGTGCGGGCCTTGCCGAAAAAGTCACTGAAAAACACAGGCACAAGCGCGCCGGCCCTAGCATCCGGGCAGCACCGCTCCTAAATCGAGACAACGTGCCGGCAAACGACGCAACATGCATCAAGACGTTGAGCATCCGGACTGCGGGAAAAGATGAAAGCTGATTTCTACGAGACGCTGGGCGTGCAAAAGGGCGCCGACGAGAAGGAGCTCAAGAGCGCTTTCCGCAAGCTGGCCATGCAGTTCCATCCCGACCGCAATCCCGGCGATCACTCATGCGAGCATAAGTTCAAGGAAATCAACGAAGCCTACGAAACGCTGAAGGACCCGCAGAAGCGCGCGGCCTATGACCGTTTCGGTCACGCCGCCTTCGAGCAGGGCGGCATGAATGGCGGCGCGCAAGGTTTTGGCGCCGGCGGCTTCGCCGACATTTTCGAAGATATTTTCGGCGACATGATGGGCGGGCGCCAGCGCCGCTCGTCGGGCGGCCGCGAACGCGGCGCCGATTTGCGCTACAATATGGAAATCACGCTGGAAGAAGCGTTTGCCGGCAAGACCGCGCAAATCCGCGTGCCGGCCTCGATCTCATGCACGGAATGCTCCGGGACCGGCGCCAAGCCCGGCACCCAGCCGGTGACCTGCTCGATGTGCCATGGCCACGGCAAGGTACGGGCGACGCAAGGCTTCTTCTCGATCGAGCGTACCTGCCCGCAATGCCAAGGCCGCGGCCAGACGATCAAGGACCCGTGCCCGAAATGCGCCGGCCAGGGCCGTGTCACCGAGGAACGCTCGCTGTCGGTCAATATCCCGGCCGGCATCGAGGACGGCACCCGCATCCGGCTTGCCAATGAGGGCGAGGCGGGCCTGCGCGGCGGCCCATCGGGCGACCTCTATATTTTTCTGGCGGTGAAGCCGCATGAATTCTTCCAGCGCGACGGCGCCGATCTCTACTGCAAGGTGCCGATATCGATGACGACGGCCGCCCTTGGCGGCTCGTTCGAGGTGACGACGCTGGACGGCAGTCAGACCAAGGTGAAAGTGACCGAAGGCACGCAGAACGGCCGCCAGTTCCGCCTCAAGGGCAAGGGCATGCCGGTGCTGCGCCAGCCCAATGTCGGGGACCTCTATATCCAGACCGCGGTCGAAACGCCGCAAAACCTGTCGCGCCGCCAGCGCGAGCTGCTGGAAGAGTTCGAGCAGCTGTCGTCGAAGGACAATTCGCCCCAGTCGAGCGGCTTTTTCGCCCGCATGAAGGACTTTTTCGAATCCTTCGGCGAGCACTGAACCCAAACCAAGGCCGCCACGCTTCCCGAACGTCATCAACATCTTATGCCAGATCGCGCCTTGCCTTGGACCTGTTAGCTGCTAAGTAGCGTTCGGGGAGTGTTGAGGAGAACTTGCATGGCACGTGGTCCGGGATTGCGGAAGGCGCTGGCGGAAAAGTTCGACGACGAACTCAAATTCTTCAAAGGCTGGATCGACAAGCCGAAGTCGGTCGGTTCGATCGTGCCGACAAGCTCCATCACCGCCCGCAAGATGGCTTCCATCGTCAATCCGAAGTCCGGCCTGCCGGTGCTTGAAGTCGGACCCGGCACAGGCGTCATCACCCGTGCAATCCTCGCCCAGGGCGTTAAGCCCGAAAACCTGTACGCGGTCGAGTATTCCACCGATTTCGTGCGCCATCTGCGCCAGCTCTACCCCGGCGTCAACGTCATCGAGGGCGATGCCTTCAATCTCAACGCCACGCTTGGCGAGAAGAGCGGGATGGTTTTCGATTCCGTCGTCTCCGGCGTGCCGCTGCTCAATTTTCCGGTCGCACAGCGGATCGCCTATATTGAAAGCCTGCTAGACCGCATCCCGGTTGGACGGCCGATCGTGCAGCTGACCTATGGGCCGTTGTCGCCGATCCCGCCCGGCCGCGGCAATTACACGGTCAAGCATTTCGACTTCATCTTCCGCAACATCCCGCCGACGCAGCTGTGGATCTACCGGCGCGAAGCGCATTAGCTGGTATTGGGGGCGGGAGAAGTCTCTGGCGCCTTGTAGAGGATCGACGTCTCCCGAAGGAAGCTCGATTGAGGGTCGATCCACATCCTTGACTGTTATCCGCCTCGCAAACTCGTGGCGACCTCTCTGATCGCCGCGCACATGGCCCGCACGGCCGTTGCTTCGGCGCTGCTGGAGAACAGAAGCAGCAGAGGCCGACGCGCACGCGGCTCCAGAGGACGCCTCGCGACGGTTCGCTGCCAATCGGCCGGAAACGCCAGGCCTGGCGCAATCGACAAACCGCGCCCGGCCCCAACCAGAGCAAGCAGCGCCGCCATATCGCTCGCCGACAGGATGACAACTGGCGCAACGCCAAAATCCTGGAACAATTCGGCAAGCATTGGTCCGCAGCCGCCGCTCGACATGATGAATGGCTGGCCGTCGAGAGCGCGGATCGGAAATGACCCGCCTTGGACTGAGTTCTTTTGCGATGACGCCACAAAGAGTTCGTCGTCGACAAGTTCCTCGGCTTGGCAATTGCCGGCGATGTAGGACAGTCCAATATCGGCGGCACCGCGATCGACCCACTCCGCCACCTCGGTATCCGTGCCCAAGAGCAGTTCGACAGCAAGCTCCGGGTGCCGGACGGAAGTAATGTTCAACGCATATGGAGCAATCTTTACCGAGGCGCTGCTGACCAGCGCGAGCCGTACTCTGCCTTTGATGGAGTGTTCCCGTAGGCCGGCAAGACGGCCTAAAGCATGCAAAGCGGCGCGCGCCGCATCCAAAGCCGCCTCGCCGGTTGCGGTGAAAGCGACACCGCGCCGATCACGTATGACGAGGGGCGCGCCAACGATCTCCTCCAGCGCCTTCATTGCATGGCTTATGGCCGATTGAGAAAGACAGAGCCGCTCGGCGGTTTTCGTGAAGCTGCGCGTCTCGCTGAGCGATGTCAGGACGCGCACCATTGTGATGTTGATATTAGCTTTGTTCATGGCTGCCGAAATATCTTTCATTTCGCTCATATTAAAGGGCGCTGTAGGTTTGTGAAGATGAGGGAAACGACCCTCGAAATCGCGGCGAGCGGCTTCCTGGCCTCTCTGGCATGCAGGCGTGCGGTACGACGAGCCTGAAATTGGAGCTTCGCATGAGCTACCTTCCGCAATTCCTGACACTTGCTTCAGTGTTCCTGCTCGGCGCCATGAGCCCGGGACCCGATTTTGTAGCCGTGACTTCCCATGCGCTGATCAGCCGTCGCGCGGGGTTCCATGTGGCGCTTGGCATTGCCGCAGCGATCATGGTGTGGGCGGCTCTCGCGATGTTTGGCCTGGGCCTCGTGCTGACGCAGATTGCATGGGCTCACCTTGCCGTCCGGATCGCCGGCGCCGTGTATCTCGGTTACCTGGGCAGCAAGATCCTTTTGTCGGCTTGGCAGGCGCAGCCACCGCTGGCCGTCAGTGGCGCAGAGACTACGGCTCCTTGGCGAAGCGGCTTCGTTGTCGGAATTACAAATCCGAAGACGGCCGCCTTCTTCGCGAGCCTGTTCATATCGGTATTGCCGATGCAGGCTCCGATCTGGGTCCAGGCAGTGTCGCTGGCCATAATCGGGCTGGTCGCGATGGCGTGGTTTGGGCTTGTCGCGCTAATGTTCTCCACAAGAAGGGTTCGGTCGGTATATGGCAGCGTCCGCAGGCCGATAGATGCCTTGCTCGGAGTTGCACTCATCGCGCTGAGTGCAAGAATTGCGGTCACCCACTAGCAATAGCCCAGCTGCTCGGCACACCTTCGCGCGCCTGCCCCCCGATCGTTTCCGTTTTTTGAGCCAGTGCGTTGATTTGCGCAGCCTCTGGCTGTACCTGTCCGGGAACAAGAGTGGCCAATGGCTGTGATCGCGAAAATCCTCGTCTTCGCCGGCTCGGTGCGCAGCGGCGCCTTCAGCGGCAGGACCGCCGATGTGGCGCAGAAGGAGCTGGCCATGCAAGGCGCCGAGGTGACGCGCATTTCGCTGGCCGACTATCCGCTGCCGATCATCGACGAGGACCTCGAAAAGGAAAAAGGCGTTCCCGACAACGCCGTGAAGCTCGGCCGGCTGATCGCCGCCCATGACGGGCTACTGATCGCGACGCCGGAATATAATGGCTCGATCCCGCCACTGCTCAAGAACACGATCGACTGGGTAAGCCGGGTGCGCCTCGATGGCGGCTGGCCGGTGAGGCCGCTTGTCGGCAAGGTCGCCGGCCTGTGCTCGTCTTCCAACGGACATTTCGCCGGGATCCGCTGCATCAACCATCTGCGCGCCGTGCTGGTGCGCTGCCAGTTGGAGATGGTGACGCCGGAATGCTCGGTATCCGATGGCGGCAGTGCCTTCGACGGCGACGGCAATTTCAGGGATGAGAGACTGACCAAATCGATGGAGCACCTATGCCGCACGCTGATCGAAACCTCGCGCATGCTGTCGACCCGGACCGGGGCATGATTTCCACAGCCATGCAGGCCCATACCATGAGAGAAAGGCTGATCGTCGGCCTCGACGTGCCGACGGTGAAAGAGGCCGAACAGGCGGTGCGCGAACTCGACGGCGTCGTCTCCTTCTACAAGATCGGCTATCAGCTGGCCTTCGCCGGCGGGCTCGACTTCGCCAGGGAGTTGGCCAGCGGCGGCACCAGAATCTTCCTCGACATGAAGCTGCTCGACATCGACCACACGGTGGCCAAGGGTGTCGAGAACATCGTGCGCATGGGCATGACCATGCTGACCATCCACGCCTATCCCAAGGCGATGCGGGCCGCGGTGGAGGCCGCCAGGGGCAGCGACCTGTGCCTGCTGGCGGTCAGCGTGCTGACCTCGATGGACGAGCAGGACGTGATCGACGCCGGCTATGAATATGACCCGCACACGCTGGTGCTGAGGCGCGCCGAACAGGCGCTGCATGCAGGCATGGGCGGCGTCGTCTGCTCGGCCGAGGAGGCGGAAGCGGTGCGCCGCATCGTCGGACCCGACCTGGCGGTGGTGACGCCGGGGATACGGCCCAAGGGCAGCGACCATGGTGACCAGAAACGCGTGGTGACGCCCGGCCAGGCGATCCGCAACGGCTCCAGCCATCTTGTTGTGGGCCGGCCAATCGTGGCGGCAAGCGACAGGCGCGCGGCGGCGGAAGCCATACTGGAAGAGATGCGCGCCGCGTAACGAGGAGAAGAAAATGCCCAAGGATACTGGATAGCCCGCGTCGATGTGCGCGACGCCGAAGGCTACAAGGACTATGTCGCTGCCGCCAAGCTCGCTTTCGACCGTTTCGACGTGAAGTTCCTTGCCCGTGGCGGTGAGCATGAAAAGGCCGAGGGGCCTGGCCGCGCCCGCAATGTCATTATCGAGTTCGAATCGCTCAGCGCGGCGCACGATTGCTACCACTCGCCGGAGTACCAGCGCGCCGTCGCCATCCGTCAGAAAGTAGCCGATGGCGAGATCGTGCTGGTCGAGGGTATCTGACGCGCGAAGCTGCTCTGCTCAGTGCGGCGCTTCCTCCTGCGCCAGCACCTCCAGTTGATGGCGGTGCCCCGACAGCTCATAGCCGACAACGGTGACGGCCGGCGCTAGCGTGAGTAAGATGAGGCAGACCGCCATGTCGACGCCGGCAAGGGCGGCGATGATGGCAAGTGCGACGACCGCAGCCGTTCCCGCCAGCAGCCAGACATAGAGGGGATCGAAGCGCTGGACGAGATAATAATACAGCGCGTAGATCGCCCCCAGGAACACGCCTAGCGGAATGGCGACCGAGAGCAGGGTCGCTACCGGGCCGATATGGGCCTTGTGCTCGATGAAATAGGCCGCGACATGCAGCCCGGCGCCGGTGGCGACGATGGCCGCCACGATCAGCATCTGGCCATAGCCCCAGACAAAAGAGCGATTGCGGTGCTGGTGCAGCACCGTCCCGAGGGCAGCATGTAATAGACCCACCACATGCCGAAGGTGAGACCCATTCCGGCAATGCCGATCAAGGCGGCATCGAGGTTCCAGCCCTGCTCCTCGACCACGGCCGACAGCGTCGCCAGCGTGCCGACCACCCCTTCGCCCAGCGCGATGATGGCGAAGAGGCTGTAGCGCTCGGCGACGTGATGCGCGTGCCAGGGCGTGCCGCCATCCCGGCGTTCGGCGATGACCGGTCCGGCAAGCTCGATGAGAAGCAGGACCGCGCCGAAAGCCAGGCTCGTCGCCAGCGAGAAATCGACCAGGATCTGCACCACCCAGCCGATCTGGGCGATCGCGATGGCGATGGCATAGGTGAGACAGGCACGCCGCCGCCCAGGGTCCTGCCGCGCCGCGCGCAGCCATTGGAAGATCATGGCGACGCGCATGATGACGTAGCCCAGCACCATCACCGAATTGTTGAGGTGTTCGCCATGCTCGATCGAGGCGAACATGCGCGGCAGGCCGATGGCCAGCACCAGCACGCCGATCATCTGCACCATGGTGACGAGGCGGAAGATCCAATCGTCGGTGTCATAGGCGGAGGAAAACCAGGAGAAATTGATCCACGCCCAGCAGATCGCGAAGCTGGCAAAGCCGAAGCCGATCAGCGCCGCCGCGTAGTGGCCCTCGGCCAAGGCATGCGCCAGTTGCGACGAGGCAAGGCTGAAGGCGGTGACGAAGGTCAGATCGAACAGCAGCTCGAGCGGCGTGGCGACGCGATGCGCCTCATGCGGATCGCGCCCGGCCATGCGCCTTATGTGATGATGGAGGGAGCTTGCTGGTGTGCTCATCGCGCGGCCTTGCCTGAGGACTGTCCCGCGACACTAAAGGTGGAGCAAAAGCCGTCAAGGCGCGGTAGGTCGTGCCGGTCCCCGCGGCCTTTCAGATCGCCTGTCGGTTCAGTCGGTTCGCCGCCGTCTCGGCAACCGCATCGGCCAGCGTCATGCTCCATTGCAGCCGGCAATAGGCGCGGAAATCGAAGCAGGGCAGGCCGGGACAGACTTCGAACTCGATGAGGTGGGCATGATCGGTGGCCTCGACCCTGAAATCGATGGAAAACACGTCGCGCAGGCCAAGTCCGCTGACCAGCCGCTCGGCGATGCGGCGGATGGTTGCGGCGGCTGCCGGCTGGGTGTCGGCGACCGGCTCCAGCACCGGCTCGCTGTATAGCCCAGCCGCCTTGGCGGCCTCGCCGGTGTCGCCGTAAAGCGCCATCGAGTCCGCCATGGTCTGGAAATCGCCGCCGGAGTCGACGAACGCAATGCCGAGCGCTTCCGCCCCGGCATCCGTTTGCAGCCCAAGGAAGCTGGCGCGGACATTGCGACCGCCGACATAGGGCTGGACGACGACATCGTCGCGATAAGCGGCATAGACCCGCCGGCTAAGCTCCAGCGCATGGGCCAGGTCGTTGCAGCGTGAATCCGGCCAGATGCCTACCTTGGAGCCGAGCCGGTTCGGCTTGACGAACCAGCCGGCTTCCGAAGCTGGCGGGTCGGCCAGCCAGCGGCCGTCGCGGGCCAGGCCTGCCTGCGGCGCCGGCAGGCCGAGCGCGCAAAACACGGCGCCGGAACGGAACTTGTCCTGGCAAAGCGCGAACAGCGCATCGTCGGCTCCGATGGTTCTAAGCCCATTCAGCCTGGCAAGTGCGGGCGCCGCAGCACCGCGGAAATAGGCAATGCCGTCGGTCAGCGTCCAGACCAGCGTGGTTGCGGGATCCGCCTTCGCCAGCGCTGCCGCCGCATCGTCGAGTTCGACCGGCAGGAAGGCGAGGCCGCGCCGCCCGCAAGCCGCAGTGAGCTCATCGAATTCGGGCGCGAGATCGGTCGATTGCGCCAGATAGGACGAGATTTCCAAGGCACGCTCGGCAGGAAAGCCATCGGCGACCAGCCTGTCGAAACAGGCCTTTTCAGGCTCGTAGACGAGGATCAAGGTCGGGCGCGGCATGGGTCAAAGCTTCTCGGTGATGCAGCCACACCATCGCACGGCCAATGCGATCGGCTTGCGCGAAATCGACCCGCGCCCGCCGCCTGCACGACAACCGGTACGCTCAGGCGATCAGCACGCGCGGCTCGAAGCGGCCGTTGACGGGGATGTCGAGCAGGAAGGTCATGCCGGCCTGTGGGTCGAGCTTGCGCTGCTTGTCGTCCTTGCCTTTCCAGGCCGAGGTCACCGCCAGCCGATCGGCCTTGGCCCCGACAAAGGCCGGGCACGAGGACTGCCCCGCCGGCACGGCAATTTCGCGCAACAATGTGCCATCTGGCGAATAGGCCTTGACCGCCTTGCCGCCCCAGACGGCGTTCCACAGCACGCCGTCGCGATCAACGACCGAGCCGTCGACAAAGCCCTTGGACGAGCGATGGTCGACGAACACTTTCGACTCGCCGATCGGCAGGCCCGTCGCCGGATCGCAGGCGACACGCATCAACAGGCCGGTCGAGGTATCGGTGTAGTAGGCGATCGTTCCATCCTGCGAGAAACAGATCGAGTTCGACACGGTGATGCCGGTGTAAAGCGTGCGCAGCTCGCCCTTGAAGAACCAGTAGATGGAGCCGGCGCCCTTCTCCTCACCCTTGCCCATCGTGCCGACCCAGAAGGCGCCACAAGGGTGGACGCGCGAATCGTTGGAGCGGGTCAGCGCATTGTCGGCCTCGATGGGCGTATGCAGCGTCAGCTTGCCGGTCGAGACGTCGCGGACATGCAGGCCAGTCTCGGTGGCGATGAGCTGGCGATTGTCATCGACAATGGCGATGGCGCTGGCCATCTGGCCGAGTTCATGGACTTTCCGCGCGCCGGACGTGACACCCTGCTCCAGCAGCAGGCCGTTGACAATGTCGAACCAGAACAGCGTATCGGTGGCGGGATCGTAGCTCGGCCCCTCGCCGAGCTCGCAGACATGGTCCGAGAAAACCGAAACGTTTTCCATCATGCCGCTCCGCCGAAGGCCGCATCCCAGGCCGTCACCGCCGCCCGGGCGCGCGAGGCCACCTCGTCGACGCTCATACCAGGTTTGAACAGGCTGGAGCCAAGACCAAAAGCAGTCACCCCAGCAGCTTTGTAGCCGGCAAAGTCTTTGTCGGAAACGCCGCCGACGGCGCCGACCACGGTATCGGCCGGCAGCACGGCCCGCATCGCCGAAATGCCGCTAGGCCCGAGCACGCTTGCCGGGAAGAATTTGAGCGCCGAAGCCCCAAGCCTAATCGCCTGAAAAGCTTCGGTGGGGTGAACACGCCTGGCATCGTCACCATGCCATGGTGCATGGCGCGGGCCATGACTTCGGCATCGATGTTGGGGCTGACCAGCAGCCTCCCGCCGGCCTTGGCCAGGGCGTCGACATCGGCTGAAGTCAGCACCGTGCCGGCGCCGACCAGCGTTGTCTTGGGCAATGCGGTGACAATGCTGGCGATCGATGAAAACGGCTCCGGCGAATTGAGCGGCACCTCGATGGCTTCGATGCCGGCGTCAAACAGCGCCTGGCAGATGGCAACCGCCTCGCTGGGTTTGAGGCCGCGCAGAATGGCGATAAGACCACGCTTGAGCTTCGGGAAGGGGGCGGTCTGGGTCACGCTGTCACTCCACTCTGGTGGTCATTTGGCGATCATGCCATTTTCGCGCGCTGCCTCAATAAGGCCGGCACGCACCGCCTCGTCGGCGTCGACCGTCCTGACGGCAAGCCCTGCAAGGTCGAGCGCCTGGCGGTAGAGGGCTGCTAGCGACCCCGAGGCGACCAGCACGATTGCAGTGGTGCTTTCGCCATAGCGGCGGCCCGCCGAGGCGATCTCGCCGCCGATCAGCAGGCCGGACAGGCAAGCGGCGGCATCGTCGGCCTTGAGGTTCTGCAGCAGGCCGGCGGCGCGGATCGAGAACAGCCGCGAGGTGACATCGCCGCCCTCCGCCAAAGCCTTGCGGCACCATTCCTGGAAGAACGGATTTTCCGGAATGACCGGCTTCGGGCTCTCGCCCAGCGAATGGCGCAGGATCGAGTGAGTGGCCAGCACCGAAAACAGCTCGCCGGTCGGCCAGGTGCAGAAGCCGTCGACCGCGCCGTCTTCGACCAGAACCCATTTCGAATGGGTGCCGGGCATGCAGACGAGATGGCGACCTTTTGCCGGCAAACCGGCGCCGGCAAGCTGGGTTTCCTCGCCGCGCATTACGTCCGGCGCATCTTCCAGGCGCTGCGCCAGGCCAGGCACGATGCGGATGTCGCGGCTCTGGCCGGGAATGCGGGCGGCCCCCGCGAGGATGGCACTGAGCGGCGCCGGCACGGTGACGTAAGGCGCTTCCAGCCAACCCTGGCGCGAGCCGGCCATGCCACAGATGATGACCGGCAGTGTGTCAGGTGCGCCGAGCGCCGCCAGATGGCCCTCGAGGATGGTCGAAAAGCCTTTTTGCTGCGCGGTGATCAACCCATCATCGCCGCGACGCTCGGCAAGCACCCCGCCCGCCTCGTCGACCAGCCAGACCCGCATGCGGGTCGTGCCCCAGTCGACGGCGGCGACTGCCGGCGTGCCTTTTGCCGGATTTTGATTCACCGGGCTCACAGGAAACCCCCGTCCACGATCAACATCTGCGCCGTCAGCATACGCGAGGCGTCGGAGGCCAGGAA
Organism: Mesorhizobium sp. C089B; assembly: GCF_030323125.1. NCBI lineage: Bacteria > Pseudomonadati > Pseudomonadota > Alphaproteobacteria > Hyphomicrobiales > Phyllobacteriaceae > Mesorhizobium > Mesorhizobium sp. C089B. Next base: position 4,668,057 of record NZ_CP100469.1, on the reverse strand, counting down.
CAGCACCGTGCCGACGATGTCGTCGGGCTGCATGACCTGCTTGATGCATTGCTTGGCCACATGGGCGGCGAGCCCCTGCTCGGTGACCCAGAGTTCCCGCTGCCGCTCGGTGATCACCCAGCCCGGCGCAATCGCATTGACGCGGATGCCGTCGACCCCAAGCTTGCCCGCGAGACCTTTGGTGAGGCCGAGTATGCCGGCCTTGGCGGCGGTGTAGGCCGGCATATCGGGGTGGTTGATGAGATAGGAGGTTGAGGTGAAGTTGATGATCGAACCGCCGCCGGCCCGCTTCATGCCCGGCGCGACCGCCTGTGCGGTGAAGAAATGCGGGCGCAGATTGACGGCGAGATTGTTGTCCCAGAACTCGACGGTAACGTCAGCGACATCGTGGCGTTCGTCCCAGGCGGCATTGTTGACCAGCACGGTGACGTCGCCATGTGCCTCAGCCGCTTTGGCGGCCGAAGCGCGCAACGCCTCGACGTCACGCAAATCGGTCTTGAGGTAGAGCGGTCGCCGGCCAAGTTCTTTTTCGACGCGGTCGGCAAGCAGCGTGCTTGGGCCATCGGCGATGTCGATGAAGGCGACATGGGCGCCTTGGCGAACGAAGCCCTCGGTCAGTGCCGCACCAATTCCGGAACCGCCGCCGGTGATCAGCACCGAGGCTCCCCTGAGGTCGGCAAAATCGGCCGATGGCATCATATCTTCATCTCCCGGTCCGGTCGGCGCGCATCCTATCCAGCCAAGTCCGGGGAGCAAGGGCGAAAACGGCGATTTGATTGGCTTATGTCAGACAAAAGGCCGCAAGATGGCGGGCACAGTCGATCTGGCTCGCACCGCTGACTTGCTCGACGCAGGCCAGACCGCCGGTCAGACTGCCTTGGCGTAGAGGGCGCCGCGATAGGAATCGCGGAGGTAGCCGAGCGTGGCGTCGGCATCGACTGGTTTGCCGAAGAGATAGCCCTGGCCGCCGGCGCAGCCGAACTGGACGAGGCGGTCGGCCTGCGCCTCCTCCTCGATGCCTTCGGCGACGACATCCATGCCGAGCCCTTCGCACATGGCCAGAATGGCGCGGATGATGTGTTCCGACGGTCGGTCGTCGAGGATCGAGGAGACGAAGGCGCGGTCGATCTTGAGCTTGTCGAAATGGAATTCGCGCAAGCGGCCGAGCGAGGACTGGCCGGTGCCGAAATCGTCGAGCGAGACTCGGATGCCGACGCGACGCAGATCCTCGACGATCTTCTCGGCCGAGGCCGGATCGTTCATCAGGCCGGTTTCGGTGATTTCGATCTCCAGCCGTCGCGGATCGAAGCCGGTGCGGTCGAGGATCGACAATATGTGCAGGCCGGTGTTCTGGTCGACGAGCTGCGAGGGCGACAGGTTGAAGGACAGGAACAGGTCCTTCGGCCAGCTGCGCGCCGCTTCGGTCGCCTTGCGCAGTACCAGCTGCGACAGCGGGCCGATGATGCCGCGCTCTTCGGCGATCGGGATGAACACGGTCGGCGGCACCACGCCGAGGTCGCGATCGGTCCAGCGCGCCAGCGTCTCGAAGCCGATGGTGCGGCGGGTGGTCAGATCGACGATGGGCTGGAAATGCGGCTCGACCTCACCGGCCGAGACGGCGCGGCGCAGCGCCTGTTCGATGCGGGTGACGCGCTTGGCCGCCTCTTCCATTTCGCGGGTGTAGACGACGACGCGGCCACGGCCCGAACGCTTGGCGTGGTAGAGCGCCGTTTCGGCCTTGTTGACGAGGATTTCCGTGGTTTCGTCGCCGGAATAAAACAGCGAGCAGCCGACCGAGGCCGAAAGCCTGGCGGTGCGTTCGCCGACATCGTAGGGCGCCGACAGGATTTCGATCATCATGCGCGACTTCTCGGCCGCCGCCTCCTCCGAGAACACCATCGGGTAAAGGAAGGCGAATTCGTCGGCGCCGATGCGGCAGACGGTGGAGTGGCTGTCCATTGAGGCGCGCAGCCGCATCGCCACCTGGATCAATATGTCGTCGCCGGCCTTGTGGCCGAACAGATCGTTGATCGGCTTGAAGCCGTCGAGGTCGAGAATGCCGACCGTGAACGGCGCGGGATCGTCTGCACGGTCGCTGATCAGGCGATCGACCTTATCGAAGAAGCGGCGATGGTTGCCAAGCCCGGTCAGCGCATCGGTGAACGCCAGATCCGAGTTTTCCCTGCTTGCCTGCCCGGTGCCAAACGTCGTTTGCATCGGTATCCCTGTTTGTGACGCCCGAAATTTAGGCTGAGACTGGCAGCAAAGCGTTTAGGAAGCGTATCGCGAAATCGATTTTTCGCTGGCGAATGATGCTTTAGCGGACGCGGTAGAGTTCGACCGGGTCTCCGCGCGTTTCGGCCACCGGTTCGAGCCAATCGGGGACGCTTCCCTGCATAAGCCCGGCCAGGAAGCCTTGCGGCGCCTTGGCGGCAAGCATCTTGCTTTCGGCGCTGCCGCGGCAGAGCGCCATCAGGCCGACGTGGTGAGCCGCCGCGATCATCCTCGCCTGGTCCGCCGATCCGAGGAAGGCATCGAGCGCAAGCAGGTCGCCGGCGATGTTGCGATGATAGGGGCCGGCAAAGACGCGGTGCCCGGAATAGGCCAGGATGGGCGAGCCGAGATTGGAGATGGCAAGCACCGTGGTGTGCGGCAGCCGGGCCAACGCCGCGAAGGAGGCCTTGCGCTCGCAGGACGGATCGTTGTCGGTGTCCTGTGCCTCGACCGAGACCTTGTCGGCCTCGAATACGCTCGACGTCGCGGCGGCAGCACCGGCCCAGACGGCATTCACCGACACCACCCAGACCGCCGCCATGCGCAGCGATACGCTGCGCGCAGGGCTGATCCTCGCCCGTTCGCGCCAGCTTGCGATCCAGGCCGACAGCGGGATGACGGCAAAGGCGATCGAGAATGTCGAGCCGCGCACCTGCCAGGCGCTGACGATGAAGGCGCCGACCAGCAAGGCGCCGACGAGGCTGTCCTGGCGGCGCCATGGTCCGCGCAGGCGAAGCGCCATCAGCGCGATCGCCACCAGCGGCGTGACATAGCGCGCCGCCAGCGACGCCGGCTCGCTGGCGGCAATACTGAACAGCGACTGCGCCTCGTCAATGTGATCGAGCCACAATTCCTTGAGGCGCGGATCGAGGTTTGCGTAGGGAGCCGCAAGGCATTGCGGAAACAGCGCCACGATGACGGCGCCCAGCACAAGCGCGAGCAGGCTAAGCGAGATCAGGCGGCGGCTGGCCGTGCCATTGGACACCGTGAGCGACGTCACGGCGGCAAGCCCCAGTCCGGCGATTGCCGCCACCACGAACTGCACAGCCGAGAAGGCATCGCACTGCGGCTGGCCCATGGCCGATGGCGGGATGGTGGTGACGAAGACGAGGGCTGAAACCCCGGCAAAGCCGAGACCGAAATCCCTGGCGATCCGGCGTTCGCCGCCGGGATCGACGACGAACAGCAAGGCGATGCAGGCGCCGATGGTGGCGACATAGGGCGCGGTTTCCATGCCGACGGCCAGCGTCAGGGCCGCACACAGCCCGGAAATCAGCGCCGCCCAGCGACGCGCCGGCGCCTCGAGCAGCAGGCTGAGGCTGGCCGTGGTCAGCGTCAGCTGGACATTGTGATGATCGAGCACACCCGGCAAGAAAATGCCGATGAAATGCAGCGCTGCAGCGCCGATGACGATAGCGGGCAGCACGGCGCCGACGCCGGCGAAGCTTCGTGCCGCACGGGCTGTAAAAAACACCGCCAGGCAGAACAGCAGCGACGGCCACAGCACCTGTGCGATCGCTTCGGCCATGGCCATGCTGCCGGTCAGCGCTGAGGCGGCGAGGATGATGGCGGCGAGCGGTGCGTCGACCAGCCGCGACCAGTGCATGACGAAACCGCCTTCCGGCCCCATCCTGTACTGATGCAGGTCGAACCAGCCCTGGCCGGCCAGCATGTCGCGAACCTCGACCAGCCGCAGCAGGCTGTCATTGTCGCCGCCGGCATTGCTCAATTCGCGAAAGCCCGTGGCGGCATTGACGGCCAGCACCACCAGCATGGCAAGCAGCGCCAGCGTCATATCGGACTTCCAGGAAGAAGCACCCGCCTTGGCTGCGTTCATCATCATGACCTTCGTCGGAAAGACTGCGGCCTTAAACCTAGCCTTAACAGCTTCAATAAATAGTAAAGTCGCCTGAGCGAGGCCGCATATGAGCGCGGCCGGAGGCTCCGCCGGGCGTCGGGAGACGGAAATGCCGCACGAAGTCCGCCATGAGCCGGCCATTGCCGTGCTCCTGCCTTGTTACAATGAGGAACTGACCATCGCCGAGGTGGTGCGGCGCTTTCGCGAGACGCTGCCATCGGCCGACATCTATGTCTATGACAACAATTCGCGCGACCTGACGGCATTAAAGGCCCGCGCAGCGGGCGCCATCGTCGTCCGCGAGCCGCGCCAGGGCAAGGGCAATGTCGTGCGGCGCATGTTCGCCGACATCGATGCCGATATCTATCTGATGGCCGACGGCGACGGCACCTATGCGCCGGAAGATGCCTCGCTGCTGATCAACATCCTGCAGACCGAGCGCTGCGACATGGTGGTGGGCACCAGGCGCGGCGTCACCGACGATGCCGGCCGTTCCGGCCATGCCTTTGGCAACCGCATTTTCAACAGCCTCTACAAGCGGCTGTTCGGCACCGACTTCACCGACATCTTCTCCGGCTACCGCGTCTTCTCGAGGCGTTTCGTCAAGAGCTTTCCCGCGGTTTCCGGCGGCTTCGAGATCGAGACCGAAATGTCGGTGCATGCCTCGCAGCTCAAACTGCCGGTGAGCGAGATCGCGCTCGATTATGGCCGCCGGCCTGAGGGATCGTCGTCGAAGCTGTCGACCTATCGCGACGGCGCCAGGATCCTGTGGATGTTCGCCATGCTGATGAAGGAGACGCAGCCGCTGCGCTTCTTCGGCGCCTTCGCGATTTTCTTCCTGGCGTCGAGCCTTGCCCTGATGACGCCGGTGCTGATCGAATTCGCCCAGACCGGCCTCGTGCCGCGCATGCCGACCTGGGTGCTGTCGGTCGGCCTGCTGCTGCTCTCGATGCTTGCGATGGTGACCGGATTGATCCTCGATTCGGTATCGCGCGGACGCGCCGAGCAGAAGCGCATTTTCTATCTCTCGGTTCCGTCGGGCCGGGTCGAACGGCGCGAACGCACGAGCGAAACAGCGAAGGCCGAACCGGGCAAGACGCCCCGGGCCGCCTGAGGCCGTGAGCCGGCTCGCCCGCTTCGTCCTGGCCGGCGGCGTTGGTTTCGTCGCCGATGCCGCGGTGCTCTGGCTGCTCTTGGCGGTGACGCCGCTCGGTCCCTTCGTCGCCCGTGTCCTGTCGATCGGCTTTGCGCTGTGCGTCACCTGGCAGATCAACCGGCACCTGACCTTTTCGCCGTCGAGCCGCGGCGTGGCGCAGGAGGGCGCGCGCTATGGCGGCGTCGGCATCGCCACCAGCATTGTCAACTATCTCGTCTACTGCGCCATCCTGTTCGCGCTGCCGGCAATGCCGCCGCTGGCGGCACTTGCCGTCGCTTCGCTGGTCGCCATGGCGCTGTCCTTCATCGGTTACTCCCGGCTGGTCTTCGACCGTTAAAGGTCTGGGCCAAGGAAGCGCGATTGGCAGAAGCCGCCAAGTTCCGTATATCGGCGACTTGCCTTGCCGCAATTCCGGACGGAAAACCGCTACGCACTTTTCCTGGACTTGCTCGACCCGCTGGAGACCAGAAGATGACCCTGAAGATCGCCGTCCAGATGGACCATGTCTCCACCGTCTCGATCGCCGGCGACACGTCGTTTGCGCTGTCGCTGGAGGCGCAGCGGCGCGGCCACCAACTGTTCCACTACACGCCCGACCGGCTGTCGATGCTGGGCGGCAAGGTGTTTGCCCGCATCGAGGAGATGAAGCTCCGCGACGAGAAGGGCAATCATTATACGCTGGGCGACAAGGTGCGCACCGACCTGTCGGAGATGGATGTGATCCTGCTGCGCCAGGATCCGCCCTTCGACATGAATTACATCACCACCACGCATATTCTGGAGCGCATCCACCCGAAGACACTGGTCGTCAACGACCCGGCCTGGGTGCGCAACAGCCCGGAAAAGATCTTCGTCACCGAATTCCCCGACCTGATGCCCGAAACGCTGATCACCAAGGATCCCCAGGAGGTCGCGGCCTTCCGCAAGGAATTCGGCGACATCATCGTCAAGCCGCTCTACGGCAATGGCGGCGCCGGCATCTTCCATCTCAAGGAGGGCGACCGCAACCTCGCCTCGCTGCTCGAAATGTTCGCCCAGCTGTCACGCGAGCCCTATATCGTCCAGCGCTATCTCAAGGATGTGCGCAAGGGCGACAAGCGCATCATCCTGATCGACGGCGAGGCGGTCGGCGCCATCAACCGGGTACCGGCCGACCACGATTCGCGCTCCAACATGCATGTCGGCGGCCGCGCCGAAAAAACCGAACTGACGGAACGCGAACGCGAAATCTGCGCCCGCATCGGCCCATCGCTGAAAGAGCGCGGCTTCATCCTGGTCGGCATCGACGTGATCGGCGACTACATGACCGAGATCAACGTGACCTCGCCAACCGGCGTGCGCGAAGTGCAGCGCTTTGGTGGCGCGGATATCGCCAGCCTGTTCTGGGACGCGGTGGAGGAAATGCGGCGGGTAGGCTCGGCATAGGGAGCATCGCGATCGTGTGTGTGTTCCCGTAATGTTCTTGCCTTCGCCTGAAATCTATGGTTGTCTTGTCCTGACGTCGCTCGCGGTCTGAACCACGAGGCCGAGGCGAGCCGATATCCGGGGGCAGAGCAAGATGGTGGCGCGCGTTCGCACGGTTGCTTTCCAGGGCATCGAGGCCGTACCGGTCGATGTCCAGGTGATGATCGCGCCGGGCAAGGTCGGCATGCAGATTGTCGGCCTGGCCGACAAGGCGGTGGCCGAAAGCCGCGAGCGCGTGCAGGCGGCGCTGCACGCTTCGGGCCTGTCGATGCCGTCGAAGAAGGTGACGGTCAACCTGGCGCCTGCCGACCTGCCCAAGGAAGGGAGCCATTACGACCTGCCGATCGCGCTCGGCCTGATGGCAGCACTCGGCGCCATTCCGGGCGACATGCTGGCCTCCTATGTCGTGCTCGGAGAATTGTCGCTCGACGGCACCATTGCCGCGGTCGCCGGTGCGCTGCCGGCGGCGATCGGTGCCAATGCCGAGGGAAAAGGCCTGATCTGCCCGTTCGGCTGCGGGCCGGAAGCGGCCTGGGCGGGCAAGGATTTCGACATATTGGCGCCGCGCAGCCTGATTGCCATCGCCAATCATTTTCGCGGCACGCAGGTGCTGTCGCGGCCCGAGCCCGGCATCCATGTCTCGGCCCGCGACCTGCCCGACCTTTCAGACATCAAGGGCCAGGAAAGCGCCAAGCGGGCGCTGGAAGTGGCGGCGGCCGGCGGCCACAATCTGTTGATGGTCGGGCCTCCCGGCTCGGGAAAATCGATGCTGGCGCAGAGGCTGCCCTCAATTCTGCCGCCACTGGCGCCCAAGGAACTTCTTGAAGTCTCGATGATCGCCTCGGTGGCCGGCGAGCTCGGCGAAGGCAAGCTCACCGACCGGCGGCCGTTCCGCGCCCCGCACCATTCGGCTTCGATGGCGGCAATGGTCGGCGGCGGCATCAGGGCGCGGCCGGGCGAAGTATCGCTTGCCCACAACGGCGTGCTGTTCCTCGACGAGTTTCCCGAATTCACGCCGCAGACCTTGGATGCGCTGCGCCAACCGCTGGAGACCGGCGACTGCATGATCGCGCGCGCCAACCACCGCGTCACCTATCCAGCGCGCATCCAGCTGGTGGCGGCGATGAACCCGTGCCGTTGCGGCATGGCCGGCGAGCCCGGCTATCGCTGCCTGCGCGGTGAACGCTGCCGCACCGACTACCAGGCGCGCATCTCAGGCCCGCTGCTCGACCGCATCGACCTCAGGATCGAGGTACCGGCTGTCTCGGCCGCCGATCTGATCCGGCCGGATCGGGCGGAGAAAAGTGCCGCCGTTGCGCAGCGCGTCGCGCGCGCCCGCACCATCCAGCGCGAACGGTTCGAGCGGCTCGGCGTGACCAGCGCGACCACCAACGCGCATTGCTCGCCTTCTGTTATCGAGGACATCGCGATGCCGGATGCCGCCGGCCTGTCTCTGTTGAAGGACGCCAGCGAAAAGCTCGGCTTTTCCGCGCGCGCCTATCATCGGGTGCTGAAAGTGGCGCGCACGCTGGCCGATCTCGAAGCGAGAGAAACCGTCGGCCGCATTCACCTGGCCGAGGCGATTTCCTACCGCATGATGTCGGAGCGGGTGGCGCAGGCGGCGTAACGCTCCTCCTTGAGGGAAGGTGGCCCCGAAGCGGCAGGGTGGGGGTCGCCGAAGAATGGTCGATCTTTTTGGAGCCGAGCCGAGAAAGGGCCTCTGCAATGACATTGCTTGTAGTGTCGTCCGAAGGGAGTCGCCGCACTTCACGCAGGACCCCACCCGGCCCTTCGGGCCACCCTCCCCTCAAGGGGGAGGGAAATGCAGGCGCTAATTCGCCCGCTCTTTCGCCTTCAGCTCCAGCCGCCGTGCGTGCAGCACCGGTTCCGTATAGCCATTCGGCTGTTCGCGGCCTCTAAACACCAGGTCGCAGGCGGCGTGGAAGGCGATGGAATTGTCGAAATCGGTGGCCATCGGGCGGTAGAGCGGGTCGCCGACATTTTGGAGGTCGACGATCGCTGCCATGCGCCGCAGCGAATCCATCACCTGGATCTGCGAGCACACCTTGTGGTGCAGCCAGTTGGCGATGTGCTGCGAGGAGATGCGCAGCGTGGCGCGGTCTTCCATCAGGCCGACATCGTTGATGTCGGGCACTTTCGAGCAGCCGACGCCCTGGTCGATCCAGCGCACGACATAGCCAAGAATACCTTGCGCATTGTTGTCGAGTTCGCGCTGGATCTCGTCGGGGGTCCAGTTCGGCCGCACCGCCACCGGCACCGACAATATATCATCGAGCTTCGCCTTCGGCCGGCTCTTGAGCGCCGCCTGGACGGCATGGACATCGACCTTGTGATAGTGCGTGGCGTGCAACGTCGCCGCCGTCGGCGACGGCACCCAGGCGGTGCTGGCGCCGGCCTTGGGATGCGCGATCTTCTGTTCCAGCATCGCCGCCATCAGATCGGGCATCGCCCACATGCCCTTGCCGATCTGGGCATGACCGGCGAGCCCGCATTCGAGCCCGATATCGACATTCCACGCCTCATAGGCGGAGATCCAGGCGGCCTGCTTCATGTCGCCCTTGCGGATCATCGGCCCGGCTTCCATCGAGGTGTGGATCTCGTCGCCGGTGCGGTCGAGGAAGCCGGTGTTGATGAACACGACGCGTTCCTTGGCGGCGCGGATCGCCTCCTTGAGGTTGACGGTGGTGCGCCGCTCCTCGTCCATGATGCCCATCTTGATGGTGTTTGCCGCCATACCGAGCAGCGCTTCGACGCGGTCGAAAATCTCGACTGCGAAGGCGACTTCCTCCGGCCCATGCATCTTCGGCTTCACCACATACATCGAGCCCGCGCGGGAATTCATCCGACGCCCGTTGGCGCCGACATCGTGCAGCGCGATCAGCGCCGTCATCGCCGCATCCAAGATGCCTTCCGGCACCTCGTTGCCATCGCGGTCGAGGATGGCCGGATTGGTCATGAGGTGACCGACGTTTCGCACCAGCATCAGCGAGCGGCCAGGCAAGCTCAGCGCGCCACCACTGGGCGCGGTCCAGGCGCGGTCCGGATTGAGCTTGCGCGTGAAGGTTTTGCCGCCCTTGCTGATTTCCTCCGCCAGATCGCCCTTCATCAGGCCGAGCCAGTTGCGGTAGACGATGACCTTGTCCTCGGCATCCACCGCCGCGACCGAATCCTCGCAGTCCTGGATGGTGGTCAGCGCCGATTCCAGGATCACGTCGGCAATGCCGGCCGGGTCGGTGCGGCCGATCTGGTTGGTGCGGTCGATGAGGATCTCGATGTGCAGGCCGTTCTGGACCAGCAGGATGGCTTCCGGGTTGGCGCCGTCGCCGCGGTAGCCGGCAAATTGTTTCGGGTTGGCCAGTGTGGTGCCGCCGGCGCCGGCGCCGAGCCGCAAGGTGCCACCCGAAACCGTCAGCCCGTTCACGCCGGCCCATTTGCCCGAGGTGAGCGGCACGGACTCGTCCAGAAAACTCTTCGCCCAGGCAACCACCTTGGCGCCGCGCACGGGGTTGAAGCTTTTACCCTTCTCGGCGCCACCGGTCTCGGCAATGGCGTCGGTGCCGTAGAGCGCATCGTAGAGCGAGCCCCAGCGGGCATTGGCGGCGTTGATCGCATAACGCGCATTCATCACCGGCACCACCAGCTGCGGCCCGGCAACGGTGGCGATCTCGGGGTCGACATTGTCGGTCGACACGGAAAAGGCCGGCCCTTCGGGCACGAGATAGCCGATCTCACGCAAGAAGCTTTTGTAGGTCTCCATATCGATGGGCGCGCCATTGGCGCGGTGCCAGGCGTCGATCTGTTCCTGCATGGCGTCGCGTTTGGCCAACAACGCCCGGTTCTTCGGCGCGAGATCATGGACGATAGCCGAAAAGCCGTTCCAGAAGGCGTCGGCGGCAATGCCGGTACCCGGCAGCGCTTCGCCGACAAAGTCATGCAGTTCGCGGGCAATCCGCAATCCGGCGATCTCGACGCGATCGGTCATCAGGGCTTCTCCAGATGAAAGGCTTTGCGGCCTTTGGCATGTCAGGGGTGAAGGGTCAATTCAGCTTAGGGTGAAGGCGGGGAATTTGAAGCTGCTGATCTCTCCCCTCGTGGGGGAGATGTCCGGAAGGGCAGAGGGGGGCGCGAAGGAACGCAAACCTTTCCATGACCGATCGAAACAGGCCGAGTCGCGGGGTTGAGCGTCGATGAGAGGTCGGCGGGACAGCACCCCCCTCTGGCCTGCCGGCCATCTCCCCCTCAAGGGCATAGGCGCTAAGATAGCTTTGGCATGGACTGAAACTTGCGCTTTCGTGGTGGCTCACGCCAGCGATATCGCAAGGCACGGAGATTGTGGCGCAGGGTTGCCAAGGGAGGTTGAGCGAAGATCGCTGCGATCAGAGAGGCGACGATCTGGCGGGTGGCGCGCCACAGCAGCGGGCGCCCGTCGCTCAAGGGGGAGAGACACCCAACTCCTGCGAGAGGGGTTCGGTCACGAGCGCGATGAGGAAGTGTGCAAGGATCCAAGGCTTTGCGATCCTTGGGTCTTTGGCGGGAGGAGAGCGCAGCCCGATCAGGCTCTTCAGGCGCTTGAAGGCGAGCTCGATGCGCCAGCGCATGCGGTAGAGCTTGAGGACCGTATCGGCGGGAAACTCCTCCCGGTCAAGCGAGGTCACAAGCAGGACGAAGCCGGCCGCAATCAGCGTCTGCGGTTGAACCTTGTTGCCCTTGGCCCTGGCTTCCTTGTTGATTTTGCGCCGCGCTTCTTGTGCCGCGGCCTCGGATTTGCGCAAGGCGATCAGGCGCATCTTCACAGGCTCGCCCTTCTTGAGTGCCAGCCGGGCAGGCGTTTCGCAGACTTCCTCCCGGCAGCTCTCCAGGTAGCCGATGAGATCGAACGCCCTGCCGTTGGCGTCGAGCCATCGCGCGTTTTTCCACGACGCGCGCACAACAACATCGCCGCCTTGCGCCATCACCTTGGCGATCCGCTCGGCCTGCAGATAGGCGCGGTCACCGATGCGGATCTCGCCCGCCACCACCGGCACGCGGTCGATCAGCTCGGCCTCGCTCTGGTCGGTGATCTCGATGAAGTCGAACTGCTCGCGCTCAAGCTCGAAGGCGCAGTGCATGCGCCAAAGACCATTGTTCTTCTTCTCATACGCACCGGCCTTGGCAACCGCTGTCGCATCGAGGATGCGAACCAGCCGGCCTTTGGCCAAACCTGCATCCTCGCGCTTCAAAAGGTGCCCAATCAACTGCTGCAGCCATGGTCCTGCATTGCGCAGCCGGCCAAGCAACGCCACGTCCGAAATGTCGGCAATCCCGCTCGCCGCCGCCCAGGCCACGACGCCCCGCATGCCAACCTTGCCAAGGCAGTAAGCCAGTGTCAGGCGCAACAGATCGCTCGCCGACCTGACGCCCCGCGGGCGCAGGAACGCCTTCGTCTCGCGGGCACTTCCTGCGATCAACTCTTCGCCGCCCAGAAGCTCAATCGTCTCGGCCCAGCCGTCACCAACAAGCGATTCGTGTGTCATCGCAGTGTAGAATCACACCCGATTCCGCAGGGCAATACCTATCTTAGCGCCTATGCCCGTGCTGGGGGGAGATTGCCCTAAAGCGCGTCGCGCTGAACGGATTCATACGACGCGCTTTAAGTCTTTGTTTTGATGCATGTTGTTGTCCCAGAACCGCGGCACACTTCTGGGCGACATGCATTAAACCGCAATCCTCGGCCGACCCGATGCAACCGCCACCACATGCGCTTCGATAAACATCCGTTGGGCCTCAACCGTAGACACCTTGAACTCGGTCGAAACTTCTATCTCAGCGTTGTCGGTGCCGGCATTTTTCGCCCGCTCGGCCACAATCGCCCGCACATCAGCCTCCGCTGCCGCGATCGCCTCGGCCTCGTCCGTGAAGTCGCGCACCGTTTGCCCCGACGCCAAACGAAACAAACCTTCCCTGGGCTGGCTGACGCGGGCTTCGGCGGAGACGCGGACCTGGCCGACGACAGCGCCGAGCGCGTTGGCGACATCAGTATCCTCCGGCACCACGCACTCATTACCGACCAGCTCGGCCAAGCCGGCATAGTGCAGCGGCGCCGAGGCGCCGAGGCCAATGACCGGACGATCGAGCGCGACGCTGAGCCTTGCGATGCCGGGATGGGAATCGACGGCGCGCTGCACCAGCGCATGCGCGACGGTGGCGGCGCCATCCAGCCCATCCTCGGCAAAGGCTGTCTCCAGAATGTATTCGGCCGACCAGCGCGTGAGCGTCAGCAGCACGCGTTCGGAAATCACCTCCGGAGACGGCGCGATGTACTGGCCTCGCCCATCACGCTTGCGGGCAAACAGTTCGGCGCCGAGCCGGGCCGCAAGCGGGTCCCAGTTGGCCTGCTTGCCGAGCACATGGGCGGCGTCCGAGGGGGTGAAGCCCGAGATATGCACAAGACCGCGCGAGACCAGCCGGTTCAGCGTGGCGTTCTGGGCGTTCGAGGTGAGCAGCCTGTCGATGGCGAGCGGCACGGCACCAATCAGTTCATACAGTTTCGCCTCGGGCGCGGTCAGGCCGGCGGCGAGCCTGTCCGGCACGCCGGTGCGCAACGCAAAGCGGCCGTCCATGCGGCCGGGGTTGGGCGCCCTGAGCTGGCGCTCGAGCTCCGATGTCACGGAAACACCATGCATCATGCCGGCCAGCGCCAGTGGCACCAGGCGGCGCGGCCCGAGCAGGATCTTCGGATTGAGCGCGCCATCTTCCAGCGCCACCTCGGAATCGCCGCCGAGGCCGAAGGTGCGCATGGCGACCGCCTCGACCATGGTGCGGAAGCCGCCGACAGTGGCGCCTTCGGGATCGAGCCGGGGACGGCCGCCGTCGAGCACGGCGACATCGGTGGTGGTGCCGCCAATGTCGGACACCATGGCGTTGTCCAGGCCCGTCATGTGGCGGGCGCCGACCAGGCTGGCGGCCGGGCCGGAGAGGATGGTCTCGATCGGCCGCTGGCGTGCAAACGCCGCCGAAACCAGCGCGCCATCGCCGCGCACCACCATCAGGGGGGCTACGATGTTGCGGGCTTCCAAAAATCCTTCGGTTGCCGCCACCAGCCGGTCGATCATCGAGATCAGCCTGGCGTTGAGCAAGGTGGTGAGCGCGCGGCGCGGGCCGCCGAGCTTGGCCGACAATTCGTGGCTGGCGGTGACCGGCAGGCCGGTCTTTTCGCGGATGAGGTCGCGCGCGGCGAGTTCATGCGCCGGGTTGCGGGTGGCGAAATAGGCGCAGACGGCAAAGCCCGACACCGAGGCGCCGAGTTCAGGGAGTGCCGCTTCCAGACCCGACAGATCGAGCTTGGCTGCATTGCCGTGCACGTCATGGCCGCCCGGACAAAACACCACCGGATCGGTGCCGAGCGCGGTCTTCAGCCCGTCGCGGGCAAGGTCGCCTTCGGAAAAGCCGATCATGATGAGCGCCACACGCCCACCCTGGCCCTCGACCAGCGCATTGGTGGCGAGCGTCGTCGACATCGACACGAGTTTGATCGCGGACGGATCGGTGGCGGATTTTCCCATCACCGCATCGACCGCGCCGGAAATGCCGACAGCAAGATCGTGCCGCGTGGTCAGCGCCTTGGCCTTGGCCAGCACCTTGCCTTTTGGCCCGCCTTGTTCCGACCACAGCACGGCATCGGTATAGGTGCCACCGGTGTCAATACCGAGGAACAGGGGTTTTGGCTTGGCGGTCATGTCTGGCGGTCCGGGATTCTGCTCCCCCGCCCTTAGCCGATGCGGCCCGGCGGATAAAGGCGGGAGAGGTGGGCCAGTTTGACCCTCGTCGCCGCTCATGCCCGCCAAACTTTGTAACGGTCACATTTTTTCATTGGTGCGTGGCCTGCCTTTGCGTGCACCATGCGCCGATCTCATCCCTTTCAGGACTTCGCCATGACCACGCTTCCCGGCATCGCCGACATCCATGCCGCCGCCGCGCGGCTCTCCGGCCTGATCGCCGAAACGACCTTGATCGAATCGCTGGAACTCAACAAACGCTTCGGCGGCCGCATCCTGTTCAAGCCGGAGACGCTGCAGCGCACCGGCTCGTTCAAGTTCCGCGGCGCCTACAACAAACTGTCTTCGCTGAGCGAAGAAGAGCGCAGCCGCGGCGTCGTCGCCTTCTCCTCAGGCAACCATGCTCAGGGCGTCGCCGCGGCGGCTGCCATGTTCGGCGTCAAGGCGGTCATTGCCATGCCGGCCGACGCGCCGGCGATGAAGATCGCCAATGTCCGCAAGATGGGCGCCGAAGTGGTGCCGTTCGACCGCTTTCGCGACGACCGCATGACGGTGGTGCGACCCTACATGGACAAGGGCATGGTGCTGGTGCCTCCTTTCGACGATCCGGCCATCATCGCCGGCCAGGGCACGATCGGTCTCGAGCTGATCCGCCAGGCAAAAGCGCTCGGCGTCAGCCTCGATGCGGTCGTCATTCCCTGTGGAGGCGGCGGCCTGACGAGCGGCATTTCGATCGCCGTCAAGGATGCCTCGCCGGCCACAGCAGTCTGGGCCGTTGAGCCCGAGCATTTCGACGACACCCGCCGCTCGCTGATCGAAGGAAAAAGGGTTTCCAACGAGCCCGGCCACAGTTCGATCTGCGATGCCATCCTCACCGCAGAGCCCGGTGCCATCACCTTCGAGATCAACCGCAAGAACCTCGCCGGCGCCATCGCCGTCTCCGACAAGGCGGCCGCACAGGCGGTGCGCGACGCCATGGCCCATCTCAAGCTGGTGGTCGAACCCGGCGGCTGCGTGGCGCTGGCGGCGCTCTCGTCAGGCGAGATCGAACTGTCGGGCAAATGCGTCGCCGTCGTGCTGTCAGGCGGCAATGTCGATTTCACCACCTATGCCGAGATCATGGCTGCGGCCTGAGAACCGATATGGCAGACGCTGAGATAAGGGCGGCTCTGGATCGCCATTGGGCGGCCTGCGATGCCGATGATTTCGAGGCGGAGCATCAGATTTATCGCGACGACGCGGTGCTTGACTATCCCCAGTCAGGCGAGCGCATCAGCGGACGGCACAACATCCAGTTGTCGCGCGCCGCGCAGCCCAACCGGAAGCGCTTTGCCGTGCGGCGGATCACCGGGTCAGGCGACCTCTGGATCACCGAATATGTCCTGACCTATGACGGGATTCCGTCCTATACGGTGAGCATCATGGAGTTCGTCGATGGCAAGGTGGTTCGCGAAACCCAGTATTTCGGCGATCCGTTCGAGCCGGGGCAGTCGCGCGCGCAATGGGTCGAACGGATACCTTGAAACACGGCGGCGGTAGCATGACCGGCCACCATCCGCTCGATCGTGCCGAACTGCCTGATGATACGGCCGATCTCGCCCGCTATCTCATCGGCAAGCTCGTGGTGCGGGAGCTGCCGGAAGGCATCGTCAGCGGCCGTATCGTCGAGACCGAGGCCTATGTCACCGGCGACGCCGCCGGGCACGGCTATCGCGGCATGACGCCGCGCAACCGTTCGCTGTTCCTCGGGCCCGGACACGCCTACGTCTATCTCGCCTATGGGGTCTCCTGGATGCTCAATGTCTCGGGCGAGGGGCCGGGCACCGGCACCGGCGTGCTGATCCGGGCGCTGGAGCCGCTCGAAGGCATCGCCATCATGCGGCTGAACCGGGGCGTGGAGCGCCTGCGCGACCTGGCGCGCGGGCCGGGGCGGCTCGCCCAGGCATTGCGGATCGACCGTTCGCTGGACGGCCTCGATCTGTGCCGCCAAGGCCCGCTATGGCTGGCAGCCGACGAGCACGAGCCCGGCGACATCGGCCAAGGCATCCGCATCGGCATCACGAAGGATGCGGACCGCCCGCTGCGGTTCTATGTCAGGGGCAGTCCGTTCGTCAGCGGTCCGCCATCGCTCAATTCCTGAACGCTCAGTCGAGCGTGCGCCTGAACCGCACCAATGCGACGCCGGCAAACAGGGCCACGAACCCGACCAGCCAGGCGATCTCGCCCGCAACCGCCGGCAGTTCGGCGCCCTTCAGCATCACCGCGCGGGTGATGCGCAGAAAATGCGTCAGCGGAAAAATCTCGCCGAAGGTCTGCGCCCAGCCCGGCATGCCGCGATAGGGGAACATGAAGCCGGACAAAAGGATCGACGGCAAGAAGAAGAAGAAGGTCAGCTGCAGCGCCTGCATCTGCGTGCGGGCGATGGTCGAGATGGTGTAGCCAAGCAGCACCAGCGCCAGCACGAACACCAATACGGCTGTAAGCAGCAGCGACATCGAGCCGGTGAAAGGAATGGCGAACAGAAGCTTCGACGCCGCCAGCACCACCACCACCTGGACGCCGCCGACCACCAGATAGGGCAGCACCTTGCCCAGCATGATCTCGAACGGGCTGGACGGCATGGCGAGCAGGTTTTCCATAGTGCCGCGCTCGGTCTCGCGGGTCAGCGCGATCGAGGTCATCATCACCAGGGTCATCTGCAGGATGACGCCGAGCAGGCCGGGCACGATGTTGTATTGCGAGATGCCTTCCGGATTGTAGCGCTGGTGCACCACCACATCGAGCTGGCCCCTGGCGGCCTCACTCGCCGCCTCCTGCATGCCTTGCGCCCGAAGCAGCGCCTGGCTGGCCACTTTGCTTAGCGTCGAGATGGCGCCGCTGGCGGCGGCCGGGTCGGTTGCGTCGGCCTCGATCAGGATCTGCGGATTGTCGCCGCGCTCCACCCGACGGCCGAAATCGGCCGGGATGGTGACGACGAAGGCGACATCGCCGCGCGCCATCAGGAATTCAGCATGCTCGGCACTTTGCGCGACATGGTCGAAGCGGTAGTAGCCGGTCGTCTGCAGAGCCGCGACGATGGCGCGGGTGTAGGGGTCGTTGCTGGTCGCCACCAGTGCGGCAGGCAGGCTTTTGGGATCGTTGTTGATGGCGTAGCCGAACAGCACCAGCTGCAAAAGCGGCACGCCCAGCATCATGGCGAAGGTGATGCGGTCGCGCCGCATCTGGATGAATTCCTTGATCAGCAGCGCACCGAGCCTGGCGAAGGAGAAGACGCTGTTCATGCCATATTGTCCTTCGAGCCGGACATGAACTGGATGAAGACGTCCTCGAGGCTGGTCTCGCCGGGTTTTACGCTGACACCCTTGTGCTCCTTCTCGACATCGGCGAGCGCCTTTTCGAGCTTTGCCTTGTCGGAGCCGACGACATGCAGCGTCGCGCCGAACGGCGCCACCTGGTCGACGCCGGGCCGGTCCCTGAGTGCATCGGCGACCTGGTCGAGGCGCGGTCCCTGCAGCACGAAGGTGGTCAGACCGGCATTCGTCACCACCTCGTCCACCGTGCCGGTGGCCAGCATCTTGCCGTAGGAGATGTAGCTGATTCGGTGGCAGCGCTCGGCTTCGTCCATGTAGTGGGTGGACACCAGCACGGTCAGACCGCCGCTCGCCAGCCGGTGGATCTCGTCCCAGAATTCGCGCCGCGCCTTCGGATCGACGCCGGCGGTCGGCTCGTCGAGCAGCAGCAGCTTCGGCTTGTGCATGATGCAGGCGGCCAGTGCCAGCCGCTGCTTCCAGCCGCCCGACAGCGTGCCGGCGAGCTGGTTGCGGCGGCTCGTCAGGCCAAGCTCTTCCAGCGTTTTCGACACATGCTCCTCGACCGGCTTCAGCCGGTAGAGCCGCGCCACGAATTCGAGATTCTCGCCGATCGTCAAATCCTCGTAGAACGAGAATTTCTGCGTCATGTAGCCGACTTCGCGCTTGATGCGGAGCGACTCGGTGCGGATGTTGAAACCCAGCACCGTACCTTCGCCCTCGTCGGGCGTCAGCAGGCCGCACATGATGCGGATGGTCGTCGTCTTGCCGGACCCGTTGGGCCCGAGAAAGCCGACGATCTCGCCCTCTGCCACCTTCATCGTCACATGGTCGACGACAGTCTTGTCGCCGAAACGCTTGACCAGGCCATGAACGTCGATGGCGTTCATTTTGCGGAGGCCGCCAGCTCGACATCGACGATCTGTCCCGGCTGCAGCGCTTGCGCCTTGCCCTCAGGCCGCGCCTCGACGAGGTAGACCAGCTTCTGCCGGTTCTCGAGCGAGTAGATCACCGGCGGGGTGAATTCCGGGTCGGGCGAGACATAGCTGACGCGCGCCTTCACCTCCGGCCCGCAGCCGTCGCAATGGACGACAAGCAGCGTGCCGACCTTGATCGACGAGAACGCACTTTCCGGGACATAGACGCTGAGCTTTACCGCACCGTCCGGCAACATCGAAATGACAGGCGCGGTCGGACCGGCGGTGTCGCCGGGATTGCGGATGACGTCATTGATGCGGCCGGGCGAGGGTGCCGCCAGCACGCGCTTCGATAGCCGCCACTCAGCCTGTTCCAACGCCGACTGCGCCTGTTTGACCTGATTGTCTGCCGCCTTGATCGTTTCGGGACGCGCAGGCAGACCGCCGACGGCGAGGTTGGCCTGCGCCTGGCCGACCTGCGCATTGGCGGTCTCCAGCGTCGCGGCGGCGGTGTCGTAGTCGGCCTGCGTGCCGGCACCGCGCTTGAACAGGTCGGCGGCGCGGTCGTATTTGCGCTTGGCATCCGTGGCCTGGGCCTTGGCCATGTCGACCTCGGCCTTCAGCACCGCGATCTCCTCCGGCCGCTTGCCGATCTGCAGGTCGGCCAGCTGCGCCTGCGCCTGGGCGAGCGCGGCATCTGCCTGGGCGACGGCGATTTTTGCGTCGGCGCTTTCGAGAGTCACCACCGGCGTGCCTGATACAACACGGTCGCCGCGCTTGACCGCGACGGTCTCGACCTGCGCCACTTCGATCGGCGCCAGCAAGACATAGTCGCCCTCGACATAGCCGACGGCAAGCGGCGCTGCCGGCGCGCAGGCGCCGAACAGCTGGGCTGCGAGCGGCAGGGAACAGAGAAAACTCATCGCTTGCCCTCCTTGCGGGCGACCGGATTGCGGGCCGCCAGTATGGCGCCAAGATTGCTTGTGACCGCCGCCACCACCTTGGCGGCTTCGGTGTTACCGATCTCGCGCCAGCCCATACGACGCATCACTGCTTCGCGGCCGATGCGGAAATAGATGACCTGGCCGATCAGCGTGAAGACTACGAGCTTGGTGGCCTCGCTTTCGGCCGGCTCGCCCGTCGCCTGTTCCCAGATCTGGCAGAGGCGGCGATGCGTCGGTTCGAACACCCCGTCATAGATGCGGTCGAGGGCGGCCGTCGGATGCGACAACTCTCTAAGTACGAATTGTACGATCTCGCCAGCTTCCGGTCTGGCTACGATAAACGCCACCATCGCTTCCAGCGCGGCGAACAATTGTGCCCTCGCCGCCTCCGGGCCGGCTTGACCCGGCAATTGCGTGCCGCCGAGCGCCTGGCCGGCAACCGACTGGATGGTTTCGACGATGTGGTCGGCGGCGGCCGCGCGCAACCCTTCCTTGCCGCCGAAATGATAGGCGATCGAGCCGATGTTGGCCTTGGCCTCGGCGGCGATCTCACGCGTCGACGTGCCGTCGAACCCTTGCCGTCCGAACAGCTTGAGCGCCGAAAGCACGAGTGCGGCGCGCGTCTGCTCTGCGGGGGATGTCTCCTGGCGGGGCGTTTTATCGGCTACGGTTTTGATCATGCTGGGCACTTTAATCAATCGATTGATTAAAGTCAAATTGATTATCCGCGGCGGCTTGCCATGTCGGGCCGCAGACGCTTTAGTGCGCGGCCATGGGCAAGGAAGTCGAGCGCAAGTTCCTGGTCTCCAGCGCCGAATGGCTAGAAATGGCCGAGGCGAATATACGCATTCGCCAGTTCTATCTTGCCGCAGCACCTGGCCGCACCGTGCGCGTGCGCATCAGCGACGGCAGTTCGGCGAAGCTGACGCTTAAATTCGGCAGCAAGATCCGCGAGCGCGACGAATACGAATATGAAATTCCTCTGACTGATGCCGAGGAGATGCTGGCCTTCGCCATCGGACATGTCATCGAGAAGACACGCCACCATGTTAGGCATCGCGGCTATCTCTACGAAGTCGATGTTTTCGGCGGGATCCTAGCCGGCCTTGTGGTGGCCGAACTGGAGACGCCGGAGGATGTACCTGACGAAATGCTGCCTGATTGGCTCGGCCGCGAAGTGACCGGCGAGCAGAGATTTTACAACGCGTCGCTCGCCCTAGAGCCGGATGATTTTAGGTCGGGTCGACCTAAAATCGGAATCCGGCTCTAAATCAAAAGAGATGGACCATGATGTCGTCCGAAAACCGCTTCACACTTTTCGGCATCATGCTCTAGGGGGATTCCGGAGATCGCCGCATGAGCTTTCGCATCGATCCGCGCCTGCCGCTGACCGGCGAGGTCAGGCGTATCCTTGGCGAGGAGATCGGCAAGGCGCTTGCCCATCTGGCCGTCGCGCGCGACCAGCCGGAGCAGGCATTGCACAAATGCCGCAAGCGGCTGAAGAGCGCGCGCGCCTTGCTGCGGCTGGTCCGTTCCGGAAATGAAACATTCTGTCCGACTGAGAACCAATGCTACCGTCAGGTGGCGGCGCTGCTTGCCGGGCCGCGCGAGGCGACCGCGCTGGTCGAGACCGTCGACCGGCTGGCAGCCGCCTTTCCCGAGCAGGTTGCCGGCGGCGGCCTCGACAGCGTGCGCGACCGGCTGATTGCCCGCCAGCATGAAATGCATGCCGGCGCCGGCCTCGACGCCGCCATAGGCGCGGCCACCGCCGCCTGCGAGGAAGGCCTGATCAGGATAGAGCGGCTGCTGCTCCCCGATCTGCCTGAGCATGCAGCCGATGTGCTTGCGGAAGGCGCTCGCAAGACCTTGCGCCGTGCCAGGAAGGCCCTGGACCGGGCGGGATCGCGCGGCGAAGGAGAGGATTTCCACGATCTGCGCAAGGCTGCCAAGACCCACTCGATGCATTTGTCGCTGCTCGGCCGGCTGTGGCCGACGCCGATCAAGGTGCGGCGCAAGGCAGTTGATGAACTTGGCGAAAAACTCGGCGAACTGCACGACGTCTTCGTCATGCGCGTGTTGCTCGAGGCCGACGGTGAGCCGCTCGGCGATGCGCAGGACACAAGGCTTCTTGGCAAGCTTTTGAAGCGCTCGGAAAAAAGCCTGAAGAAGAGCTGCCTTGCCGGAGCGGCCGAGTTGTTCGGCGACAGCCCCAAGCGCTCGACGAAGAAACTCGCGCGCAATGCGCGCGACGACCTCGCCGGCCCGGCATCGTCGGAAGAGGTCCCGGTCGGTTGATCATGGCCGAGGACGTCACCTCGTGCTAGTCACACTTTGCCATGACCGCGCCGCGCGACACGCTTCTCGACCGCCTTGGCCGCTGGCTTGCCGGCCGGCTGCAGGACGAATCCTCCGGCTATGAGCCCTACACGCCGTCCGACGCCGAGACGTTGCGGCGCACGCTCGAGCCCGGCGACATCCTGCTCATCGAAGGCAACCAGAAGATCTCGGCGGCAATCAAATACCTGACACAGTCGACCTGGTCGCATGCGGCTTTCTATATCGGCGATGCCTTGTCCGAGCCGGAGGACGGATCGGAACGGCGTCGGCTGATCGAAGTCACGCTCGGCGAAGGCTGTGTCGCCGTGCCGCTGTCGCGCTACCGCACCTACAATACCCGTATCTGCCGGGCGAGCGGGCTGACCCCGGAAGACCGCGACCATGTCGTCGCCTTCATGATCGGCAAGCTCGGCCTGAAATACGATCTCAAGAACATTTTCGACATGCTGCGCTTTTTCCTGCCGACGCCACCGGTGCCGGTGCGCTGGCGCCGCCGCATGCTGGCTTTCGGTTCCGGCGATCCGACCCGCGCCATCTGCTCGACGCTGATCGCCGAAGCCTATGGCGAGATCCGCTACCCGATCCTGCCCGAGATCACCCGCGCGCCCGGCCGCGCCTCGGCGCAGTCGAACTATTCGCGCCGCGAAATCCTGCACATCCGCCACCACTCGCTCTACACGCCGCGCGACTTCGACCTGTCACCCTTCTTCCGCATCGTGAAACCGACGCTGGAATTTGGGTTCGACTACCGGGCGGTGACCTGGGAGGACAAGGCAGGCACCGACGCCGCAGCCGCGAAGGCTGGCGCAATCGCCTCAGACACGTGATGGCTTCGGCCTGAGTCATGAGGTTCAGGCGTCTCACATGGCGGCCTGCATCACGCCGAAACCGCAATGGCGCCCTGGTTTTCGGCCCTGTGTTCGACCCAGACATGGACCGGTTCGTCCCGGCCGCGGATGCTCACCGGCCCATGGTCGCGCGCATTCAGCTGTGTCCCGAGCGATTCCGCCTTCGCGGCCTCGATCAGTCGTGACCCAAAGCAAATATTCGCCTGAAGCTCACGGCAGAGCGCCTGCAAACGGCTGGCGACGTTGACGGTGTCGCCCACCACCGCGAAGGACAGGTTGCGCTCGCTGCCGACCGCGCCGAGGACGACGGCGCCATATTGTGCACCGATCCGAACGTCCAGCGGCGGATATCCCCTGGACACACGCTGGACATTCCAGTCTTCGATAGCGGCGATCATCGCTTCAGCGCACCGGATGGCCCGGGTTGCGTCGTCATGGCTGGCCTGCGGAACCCCGAAGGTCGCCATGATGCAATCGCCGATATAGTTGTCGACGGTGCCATGGTGGTCGAAAACGACCTGCTCCATGCGACGGTGGAACTGACGCAGTAGTTCGAACACTGCTTCGGCCGGATGATCCTCGGAATAGTGTGTGAAGCCGACGATGTCGGCGAACAGCACCGCGATATCCTGCCGGCGGACCGGACCGAAGGGCTCGTCATCCGAGGCGAGCTGGTCGACGACATTGGGCGAAAAATGCCGGGCGAGATTGGCGCGGGCGCGCTCCGCCTTGACATAGTCTTCCGACAGATGCCGGGAACGAGAGACGACCAGCGCCATGATCGCGCCGATAATCAGCACAACCAACACATTGGTCGCCTGCGCGAACGTATCG
This sequence comes from Mesorhizobium sp. C089B, assembly GCF_030323125.1. Classification (NCBI taxonomy): domain Bacteria; kingdom Pseudomonadati; phylum Pseudomonadota; class Alphaproteobacteria; order Hyphomicrobiales; family Phyllobacteriaceae; genus Mesorhizobium; species Mesorhizobium sp. C089B. The sequence continues at coordinate 4,644,342 of NZ_CP100469.1, read as the reverse complement.
ACGAAATTGGGGTTGAGATAGAGATTCAGTCGCTCTGTCATCGGCAGCGAATAGAGGTTCGTTGCCGGAATGACGGTTCCCGCATGAAAAACCACCCATCCCACCCCGATCGTCCACGTCAAGGCCGCGAGCGCGCCGAGATAGAGCGCCAATCGTGTCGAAAGGGTCAGCGCGCCAAGGCATACGAAAATCAGCAGGAATTTGAAGCTGCCCTCGCGCAGTTGCATCGCGGCCGGCGCGACCTCGAGGGAAAACGGGTTGGGCGTTACCAGCAGAACGGTCAACAGAATGATGTCCAGCGTACCGACGAGGTAACCGATCCACCATGGCGCGTTGCGACGGCGCGCAAAGCGAAACTGGATCAGGCCGACGAGCTGGAACAGCGCTAGGCCCGCCAGCACGAAGAGCAGCGAGGCATCCCAGCGGCTGATCAAGGAAAAGAAGCAGGAGATCACGGCGAGCGATGCCGTGCGCGCCCAGAACTGCAATGCAGCACCCTGGCGCTCTGCGCGCTCCCGCAAATTTTTCAGGCGCGAATAGCGGCGAAGTTCAAGTGTTGGCGCGGTCGGCATAGGATCACTTCGATTTTGCGGGGACGGTCACGCATTCGGCAAACCCGCCCCGTGCAGTCTGGCAAATCAGCGCGCGAACTCTATCATGAATGTGGCTTCATTTTTGAAGCACCTCCGGACTGGAGCGCGACAAGCTCAGCCGCCAGATGCAATCCTGCTCGGATGATGGCCCAGTCAGGCCGGCAACGGGCGGCGTCCCTTTGCCGGAGCGGTGGGCCGGTCGGACGCACCGGCATCCCTGGGGTGCGGGCCGATCGGCATGATCGCCGGAAACGGGGTTGCGCCAAAAGCAAACGTCCATTTGTAGCCGGTCAGCCCGTCTTCCGGCGTCGTGTGCTGGTCGTGATGGGCGAGCAGTTTGGCGCGCTCGGCCAGTTCCTCCGCCTCGCGCTTCACCATCTCCGCCGTCTCCGGCCGCATCCGCCTGGAGAAAGAGACGAAGGTCGCTTCCCGCTCCAGATGGGTGATCGCCCAGCCGATGAAATTCTTGTTTGTCATCTCGAACAGCGGCCTGAGCGGCCCTTCGAAATTCCACTGGATCGGTGTGTCGACCAGCAGCCGTGCCGACAGCCCGCTGCCCAGCGCAACGAGGCCGAGCGCTTCGAGATCGCGCAGGTAGAGGAACATCGACGCTTCGCTCAAGCCCTGCGAGCGCATGACGCCCTCGGGCGTGAATTTCTCCGACAGCATGACGAAGATGAACAGCAACGCCGGCCGGCCGGCAAGCTTGCGCTCGACCTCCGGCGCGATGCGGTTGACCGGTCCCGGCCCCGATTCATCGACCCCAGCACGTTTTCCAGCTCGACGCCGGCGGCAGCGCAGATCCCGACGAGACGGTCGAGCTTGCAGTTGCGCTCGTGGAAGATGCGCTTGACCGTCGGCTCGGAAACGCCCATCCGCCCGGCAAGCTCACGATAGGTGACGCCCTTGGCCTTCAGCGTCCGCTTCAGCGCCTCGAAGATCAGGCCGTTCATGGAATGCACCTCTTTTGCGCCATTTCGTATCGGTTTCCGATACTAGCTCGAATCGTCCTTCCGGAAAAGTATCGAAAATCCTAGCTCTCCGCCATCCAGCACAGGAGACCTGGCCATGAAAACCCTCATCCCCTCTATTTGTCTCGCCGCCTTCGCTATCGCGCTCGTGCCTGCGGCCGAGGCCGCCGAACTCTGGCGCGCCTCGGGCTTCGAGCAACCGGAATCGGCGCTGTTCGACGCCGCCAACAGTCGCATCATCGTCTCCAACATCGTCGGCAATCCTGGGGAGGCCGACGGCAACGGCTATCTCTCGGTGCTGTCGCTGGACGGCAAGATCATTAGCCGGCACTGGACCGACGGCATGGATGCACCGAAGGGCTCGGCGATCTCTGGCGGCAAGCTCTACGTCGCCGACATCACCAAGGTGCGCATCGTCGATCTCGCCAGCGGCAAGCTCGTCTCGACCATCGATGTGCCCGGCGCCGTTTTCCTCAACGACGTGACATCGGACAGTTCGGGCAAGGTTTATGTCACCGACATGCTGGCCGATGCGATCTACCGCATTGACGGCGACAAGCCGGAACTGTTCGTGAAGGATGCGAAGCTCGCCGCGCCCAACGGCATCTTTGCCGATCGCGATCGGCTGATCGTGGCGTCCTGGGGCAAGGGCATCAAACCGGACTTCAGCACTGCCGCGCCCGGGGGCCTGCTGTCGGTCGATCTCGCGACGAAAGCCGTGACGCCGCTGCCTGGCGCACAAAACTTTGCCGACCTCGATGGCGTCGTCGCCATCGGCGACAGCATCTACGCCACCGCCTTCATGACCGGCACGCTCTATCGGTACAAAGTCGGCGAGGCGCCGGAGGCTGTAGAGCAGTTCAAGCCGGGCAGCGCCGATATCGGCACAGACGGCACGCGGATTTTCGTGCCGCTGATGAACGAGGGCGAGATCGCGGTGCTGAGCCTGGACTGACGGCGCACACTTGCCGGCTCAGCCAGCGGGCGCGGCTTTGAGTTGCGCCCGGGCATCCTTGATCGAGGCGGCAAAGGTCACCAGCGGCCGCTTGACGCCGTGGTTGATCAGCATGCGCCGCGTCTGCGGCGAGGCGCCGGCGATGATGAAACGCACGCCGGCGCGTTTCGCCTTGTGCGCCGCGCCCTCGATGACATTGGCCGCGGTGGAATCGAAGAAGGGCACCGCCGAACAATCGAGGATGAAGTTCTTGCGCTGGTCGGCGATGCGGTCGAGCACCGTGCCGACAGTAGAGGCGGCGCCGAAGAAGAAGGCGCCGGAGATGCGATAGACGACGGTGTCGGCGTCGCTTGCCTCGCTTGCATCGTAGGCGCGGCCCCTGCTGTCGGCGACATCGTCCTGCACCAGCGGCAAATCCGCCTCCACGGCGATCGACTTGGCCATACGGTCGATGAACAGGATCGAGCCTAGCGCGAAGCCGACGACGATGCCTTCGGTGAGGTCGCGGAAGACGACGATCAGGAAGGTTGCCATCAGCACCAGGGCATCGCCGCGCGAAGCGCGCAGCAACGTGGCGAAGGCCTGCTTCTCGAACATGTTCCAGCAGACAACCGCCAGCACCCCGGCAAGGGCGGCAAGCGGGATGTAGCTGGCCAGCGGTGCGGCCACCAGCATGAAGACCAGCAGAAAAAGCGAATGCAGCATGCCGGAAACCGGCCCATGCGCGCCGGCCCGCACATTGGTGGCGGTGCGGGCGATGGTGCCGGTGGTGCAGATGCCGCCGAACAGGGCAGACGCGATGTTGGCAAAGCCTTGCGCCACCAGTTCGCAATTGGAACGGTGACGCCGCCCGGTCATGCCATCGGCGACCACGGCCGAGAGCAGCGATTCGATGGCACCGAGCAGCGCAAAAGCCACCGCATCCGGCAGCACCGCAATCGCCTTGTCGAGGTTGAGTCCCGGCAGTGCCGGCAACGGCAGGCTGCGCGGAATGCCGCCATAGCGCGTGCCGATCGTTTCCGCCGGCAGCGAAAGCAGCGCCACGACAAGGGAGGCCAGTCCGACGGCGATCAGCATGCCCGGCCAGCCGGGCCGCCAGCGCTTCACCCCGACGATGGTGGCGATGGTCAGCGCCGCCACCAGCGTTGCCGAGATATTGAGCGTGCCGGCCGCGTGGCCGATCGCCATCAGCTTCGGCAGCAGCGGCCCGGGCTCCGGCCCGGCAAGCCTCAGCCCGAACAGTTCGACGATCTGGCCGGAGAAGATGATGACTGCGATGCCGGCGGTGAAGCCGACCGTCACCGGGTAAGGGATGAATTTGATATAGGTTCCGAGCCGGAGATAGCCGATGGCGAGCAGGAAGATGCCGGCCATCATCGTCGCCAGCAGCAGTCCGTCGACGCCTTCGCGCTGCACCGTCGCCGCCACCAGCACGATGAAGGCGCCGGCCGGGCCGCCGATCTGGAAGCGGCTGCCGCCGAGCGCCGAGACGATGAAGCCGCCGACAATGGCCGTGAACAGGCCGCGCTCCGGCGTCACGCCCGAAGCAATCGCAATCGCCATCGACAGCGGCAACGCGACAATAGCGACGGTCAGCCCGGCCATGAAGTCGGCCTTGAACTGCGGCAGGCGGTAACCTTCGCGCCAGACCGTCACCAGCTTGGGCGTGAACAGCTCTGAAAATGTCGGCTTTGCCGACTTCTGGGCCGGTTGATGCACTGCCCGCCGGATCTGATCCATGGACTGCCTTCCGCTTGCGTGAAGGCGGCGGGATCGTCGGCAGGACTGTCGGCGGTCGCCGTCGCGACTATATGCCGGCTCAGCCTTGCGGGTTCGGCGGCGCGACCGGCTTGAGGCGCACGCCCCGGCCGCCGCGCTCGCTGGTCTGGTTCTCGCCGATGAGCTCCACCCCGGCCTCGTCGAGAGCCTGGATAACCTTCATCAGCGTATCGACCACACCCCTGACCACGCCGTCACTCGCTTCCATGCGCTGGATTGTCGGAAGCGAAACGCCGGCACGCTCGGCGAGCGTCTTCTGATCGATGCCGGCCAGCGCCCTCGCGGCGCGCATCTGCGCGGCAGTGATCATCGGTCGGAACCCCCGTCTGAGTCTGCGGAGACGACGTGTAATACAATCATAGTGATGTTTCAACCATCATAAAGCATACATGAAACATGATCTCTCCACAAAGCCGGATGGCGGGATACGGGATGAGCATGCTACGCTACCGCCTTGGCTCTTACTGGCGGGGAAATATCAGTTGAAGATTTTCAGGACCTTGACGACTTCGGCAGCCTTGCTGTCGGCGGTTTTTCTGCTGGCAGGCTGCGGACACGGGCTGATCAACCGGCTGATTTGAATGTCGCTCCGGATCGTCAGTCTTCGGGCTCGTTGCCATCGGCCACCGCCTTGTTCCGCTGCAGCATTCGCGCCGCCAGCCAGCACAGCGTCGCCCAGGTGAAGCCGGCGCACCATCCCGCCAGCACGTCGGAAGGCCAGTGGACGCCGAGATAGACGCGGCTGACGCCGACCAGCAGCGTTATCAGCACCGCCAGGCTGAGGACATAGATTTTCGTCGTTCGTCCCGGCAGGAAGCGCGCTGCCAGCGAGCCCAGCGTGAGATAGGTCACCGCCGACAGCATGGCGTGGCCGCTGGGAAACGACAGCGACGTCTCGTTGGCCAGGTGCGAGACAAGATCGGGGCGCGGCCGGTCGATGCCGGCCTTGAGCAAGGTCGACAGCAGCTGCCCGCCGGCCACCGCGACAAAGATCAGCAGCGCCGTCCTCGGCCTGCGGATCAGCAGGAGGTAGACGATCACCGCCGTTACGATCAGCACCAGCACGCTGGAGCTGCCGAGGCTGGTGATGTCGCGCATCGCGCCTTCCAGCCATGCCGGGCCGACGGGAACATCCGGCTGACCCACTTTTCGGAAAGCGAGCAGGATCTCAGTATCGAAAGCGTGCGGCGTGGTGGCCCGCGCCACCTCCATCAGTTCCTCGAAGCCCCACAGCCCGGCGGCTATCACCAGCCCGGCCAGCAGCACCGGAAATTCAAGCCAGTTGGTGAACGCACGCGGGGTCTTCATCGGATTACAGTCGCCCCTGCAGGTAAGGCCCGAGCGAGATCAGCACCACCGCCGCGATGGCCAGCACGATGCCGGTCGCTTGCAAGGCATTGACGCGTTCGCCGAAGAACACCAGCGCCACCACATTGACCGCCACCAGCTGGATCACCGCCGACAGGCTGAACGACACCGACATGCCGAACTCACGAACCAGCCGCAGCATCATCAGATTGCCCGCCGTATACAGCGCCAGTGTCAGCACGATCTTGCCAAGGCTTGGCGCCAGCCCCCATTGCTTGGCCGCGATTGCCGCCAGCAGGAAAATCACCGTCGAAACGACGAGCTGCGCCAGTCCCCAGAAACTCACTTTTGTGCCTCGCTGTCGTTTGTGGCAGCCCTTGTTTCGCAAGCGCGCCGACACGTCAAGCAGACTGCGGCGAGACAGGCCCGACGATGACGAGAGGTGGCTGAATGAATGGCAGCACGATCGCGGTCTGATTGCAACGCTCGGGCCGGATTAACGCAAACCCAGGCAGCTGCCCACCCAAGCCCCGGATAAGAATGGACATTTAAACATGGCGCCCTACGTCTTCTGGAGGAGAGTGCCATGCCAAAGTCCGTCTATGACCGTGGCCTGCTGAAACCCGACGACATCGCCAGGCTGCAACGCGTGTTCGACGAAGCCTGCCGCAGGCGCGACGTGCATCCCGATTCGGCGGAGGCGCGGGAGATCGCGCTGAACCTGCTTGCGCTCCACAATGCCGGCATGATCGAGGAAGATATGCTTATGGAAACCGTGGGTTTCCGCAGGTTGGAGCCGAAATCAGCCTGAGGCCCGCAAGGCGGCCTGGAGCAATTCCAGGAAAAGTGTGAAGCGGTTTTCCGTCCGGAATTGCGTAAAAATAAAGGCCTAGGAGCGGTTCGCCGTTTCCGTGAAACGGTGAAACGCTCTAGCCGGCGCGCTGCACGACGGCCACATTCATCTCTGCCCGCAGCCTGAAGCCGATGGATTCGTACAATCCAACCGCGTTGGCATTGCTGGCATAGGCATGCAGGTAGGGAACTTCGCCGCGCGCAAAAATTCGGTTGGCCACGAACACCGACAGCAGCCGGCCGAGGCCGCTGCCGCGAAATTCGGGATGCGAGCAGACGCCGCTGAGTTCGCTGTAGCCGGGCTGCTTCATGCGCTCGCCGGCCATCGCCGCCAGCCGGTCGTCGATTTTCACGCCCCAGAACTCGCCGAGGCTCAGCGCCTTGAGCGTGAACGGGCCGGGCTTGGTCAGTGACGCCAAAGCAAGCATCTCGGCCGCGTCGTCCTGCGTCAGCTGCTGCACACGCTCGTCCGACACGGAAGGCAATGGCGCCTCGGCAACCATCTGAACGCCGAAGGCGGTCACGGTCGCGGTCAGTTCCGGCGGCAAGGCAACGGGGTCCGCCTGGAGCATGAACACGCTCTCACCTGCAGGAATGAGGCTTGCGAGCGCCTGCAGACTCTCAGCGTCGTCTGCCCCGGAAGCCGCGAAGGGGACGATCGAGGAGGGATAGCGCCTGGCGAGCCTGTCGCCATACGCAAAGATCCGATGCCGCGTGTCGAGCGCGCTCCAGACCGGACGATCGAGGACATGGCTCATGGCGCGACATCCTGTTTCACACGGCGGTCGAGCGGGGCCGCCGCCAGGCCGTCCTCCATTGCCGAGAGTTGTTCGAGAAGCGGCCCTGCAAGGCCTTTGCACAAGTCGGCAACGGCGTTCTCGATGCGCGGCCAAACGTCCCGCTTCGCCTTATCGACCAGGCGCTGGCCGTTCGCGGTCAGCGAGATCATCCTGCGGCGCTGGTCGTCGTTCGATGGCGCGGCCTCGACCAGCCCCAACTCGGCCAGCAGCGCCACGCTGCGCGTCACCCCCGGCTGGGTGATCCCCAGTGACTGCGCCAGTTCGCCGACAGGCAGCGGCCCAAGCCGGTCGAGCGCGGCCAGCAGAGGATACTGGCTGGACTGCACCGGCACCTCCAGCCCATCGAGCATGCGCTGCGTATCGGCCTGCAACTGCTCGCCGATGCGCTTCAGCCTGCTGCCGAGGGTGAGGTAGCCAAGGGATCGAATGATGTCTTCCATGGGTGGTCCGTCTCCTGGATAACCATAACATGTTATATAACGATGCAATGAACGAGTTCAAGCGCCTGCTTTGGAGGTTGGCCGCAAGCATCTCAACTTCGTCGTCCTTGGGCGAAGCAGGAGCGAAGCTCCGTCGCGGAGACCCAGGGATCATGCCTTGGCCGTGGAAGCAGCGGAGCAGAACCTGCAACGCAGCGTAGTTCAGAAGTCACGGCATGGATCCTCGGGTCTGCGCCGTCGCTACGCTCCTTGCTTCGCCCGTGGATGACGACGGGATCGGCGTTTCAGCCAATCGCCAGGATATTCGATCCGTCTTGCAGATGCGTTGAACCACTAGTCCGCGCCATAGCAGCAGCCCGAAGTGCGCGGTGGTTCTCCGTCCAGAAGCGCTCGTCTACAACCCCTTGGCGATCTGACGGGCAATCGCTTCGGCCTGCAGGCCGGCGCTGTGAAAATAGCTGGTCAGGCTTGGCCGCATGCCGATGAACCACAGGCCGGGCTGGCCGCTCGGGGTGCCGCCATTGGCCTTCGGCACGCCCTTGGCGTCGAGCACGCCGAGATCGCCCAGCATGGCCTCCAGGCCGGTGCGATAGCCGGTTGCCGCGATCACCACATCCGGCTCGAGCACCGTGCCGTCGTTCAGCCGCACGCCGGCGCCTTCGAAAGCCGCCACCGGCGCCACCACCGAAATCCGTCCGGCCTTCAGCGCGGTGACGGCGCCGTCGTCGACGGCAATAGCGATCTGCTCGACGTCGAGCCGGCTGGCGCCGCCCTTCGGCGCCGGCGGCAGGCCGAAGCGGGCGAGGTCGCCGAACATCAGCCGCTGCGTCGCGGCAATCGCGGCATCGGCAATCCACGTCGGCAGCATCGCCATGAAACCGCCGAAGCGCGCCACGGCGACCTTGCCGATCCGTTTCGGCATCAGCGACGGACCCTGCCTGGCTGACAAGCAGATGGCCTTGGTGTCGGCGCGGACGAGGTGGTTGAGCACGTCGAAGCCGGAATTTCCGGCTCCGACCACCAGCACGCTTTTGCCCACATAGTCCTGTGCTGTGCCGAAATCGGCGGCGTGGACAAGTTTGCCGGTGAAAGTCGCCTTGCCTTGCCAGTCCGGCGTCCATGGCAAGCGGTCGCGGCCGGTGGCGACGATGACATTGCGGGCGCTCAGCGTTTCCCGGCCCGTATGGACGAGCCAGCCATTGCCTCTGCGTTCGATCCGCTCGACGGCGGTGCCGAATTCGACCCTTATGCCGCGCGCGCGGGCAAAATCCTCGAGATAACCGACGATGGCATCCTTGTTCGGAAAGGCGGCGGTGCGTGGCGGATAGGCAAGGCCGGGCAGGGCCGATAGCGCGCGATGCGTGTTGAGGGTCAGCTTCTCGTGCCGCCCTCGCCACGGTTCGGCGATCCGCGGCTCCTTTTCAAGCACGACGACCCGCACGCCGCGCCGGCCAAGCGCGTCAGCGGCCGCCAGCCCCGCCGCTCCGGCGCCGATGACGATAACCGTATAGTCGGGTCCTTTCGGCCCCAGGACGATTGGCATCGTTTCGCTTGTCGTAGCCGCCATTCGGTCGAGATTTCCTTTTAGGTGCGCCATGGGGACCCGTCCTATATGGCACGTCCCATATGGCACAGGGGCGATATGATCGATAATGAGGTCGCGTCAATGCGACTGATTCGAGGCCTTGGGGGCAAGCCTCTGTTTATCATCGGCACGCGGAAGCTCGACCATGCCCTCCTTGCGTATCTTTCTCGACAGACTGCTGGAGGGCGCCGCAGCCAAGGTGCCGCGCCAGGATTTTTCGCTTGTCGAGCGGCTGGCGCTTGTCCGCCAGCACGGCGACTTCTCGCTGGCCTATTCGACCGCCGTGCAGCAAAAACTGTCCTATTTCGGCGACGCCGACGGCTACATCGCCTTCGGCACCAAGATGAAGCACCATTTCGCGCTAGGTGACCCGGTGGCCCATCCGGCTGATCGGCCCGACTATATCAGGCGCTTTGTCGAAGCCGCCGACAGCCCGTGGTTCGTGCAGATCGGCGAACCGACGGCGCGCGTTCTGGCCGGGCTCGGCTACCAGGTCAACCGTCTCGGCGTCGACACGCGGCTGGAACTGCCGGCTCACGATTTTTCCGGCAAGCGCAACGAAACCGTGCGGTATTCCGAACGCTGGCTGTTGAAGAAGGGGTTTTCTTTTGGCGAAGGAGCGGTCTATCTCGACGAGGTCCAGCGCCTGTCACAGAACTGGCGGGCCGACCGCATCGTCAAGCGCTGGGAGATGGCGTTCCTCAACCGCCCCTTTGCCGATCATCTCGGCATCGATATGCGCCGTTTCGTGCTCTACAGCCCGGAAGGCGAGCTCGTCGCCCTGCTCGATTTCGATCCGATGTTCAGCGACGGCAAGGTGATCGGCTACACCACCTCGTTCAAGCGCAAGCATATCGACGCCTCGCCGCATGCCGAAATCGGGCTGACCAAATTCGCCGTCGACCGCTTTCGCGGCGAGGGCATTTCCGTCGTCACTCTCGGCCTGTCGCCGATGCTCGATGTCGGAGCCAACAGCTTTGCCGAATCGAGCTTCTGGCGCAACGCCTTCGAGCGGGCCTATGAGTCGCCCTGGGTCAACCGCAGCAAGTTCAACCTCAAGGGCCAGGCGGCGTTCAAGCGCCGCTTCCACGGCATCGAGGAACCGACCTACATCGCCTTCCGCCAAGGCAGGCTGATCGAGATGCTGGGGTTGCTGCGCCTCATCAAGGCGATCTAGCAAGAACCGTCGCGGCCAACGTGCCAATTTGCCCTCAGCAAAACTGTTGATTTGACCGGCGCACGGGGGATCGCCAATTTGCATGTCGCTCAAAAGTGGTCCCGGTTTTGAGACAACATGCATAAAAACAAAGACCTAAAGCGCGTCGCCTGAGTCCGTTCAAACGCGACGCGCTTTAGGCGCCGGGGTCAGTTCCTTAGCCGGTAGCCGGTGCGGAAGATCCAGGCGACGATGGCGATGCAGATGGCGAGGAACACCATCGTCATGCCCAGGCTGACGGCGACCGAGACATCGGACTTGCCGTAAAAGCTCCAGCGGAAACCGCTGATCAGGTAGACGACCGGGTTGAACAGCGTCACCGTGCGCCAGGCCTCGGGCAGCATGTTGATCGAATAGAAGCTGCCGCCGAGGAAGGTTAGCGGCGTGATGATCAACAGCGGCACCAGCTGCAATTGCTCGAAGCTTTTCGCCCAGATGCCGATGATGAAGCCGAACAGGCTGAAGGTCACCGCCGTCAAGACAAGGAAGGCCAGCATCCAGAACGGATGCTGGATGGTGAGCGGCACGAACAGCGAGGCCGTCGCCAGGATGATCAAGCCGAGGATGATCGACTTGGTCGCGGCGCCGCCGACATAGGCGATGACGATCTCCAGATACGACACCGGCGCCGACAAGAGCTCGTAGATGGAGCCGACGAATTTCGGGAAATAGATGGCAAAGGAGGCGTTGGAGATCGACTGCGTCAACAGCGACAGCATGATCAGGCCGGGCACGATGAAGGCGCCGTAGCTGATGCCGTCAATCTCGGTGATGCGCGAGCCGATGGCCGAGCCGAAGACGACGAAATAAAGCGATGTCGAGATCACCGGCGAGACGATGCTCTGCAGCACGGTGCGGAACGCACGCGCCATCTCGACCCGGTAGATCGCCCATACTGCTCGCCAATTCATGGCTCTTGCCTCAACAGATTGACGAAGATCTCCTCGAGCGAGCTGTTTTGCGTGTCCATGTCGCGGAACTGGATGCCTGCCGTCTCGAGTTCGCGCAGCAGCGATGCGACGCCGGGGCGTTCGCTCTGGTTGTCATAGGTGTAGGTCAGCTGTGTGCCATCGTCCGACAGCTCCAACGCGTAGTGCGAGAATGCACCGGGAATGGCGGTGAGCGGGTTGCGCAATTCGACGATCAGGCGCTTGCGGCCGAGCTTGCGCATCAGTTCGGCCTTGCCCTCGACCAGGATGATCTCGCCGCGGTTGATGACACCGACACGGTCGGCCATCGCCTCGGCCTCTTCGATATAGTGCGTGGTGAGGATGATGGTGACGCCATCGTCGCGCAGCCGCCGCACCATCGCCCACATGTCCTGGCGCAGTTCGACGTCGACGCCGGCCGTGGGTTCGTCGAGGAACAGGATGCGCGGCTCATGTGACAGCGCCTTTGCAATCATCAGCCGCCGCTTCATGCCGCCCGACAGCGTGATCGCCTTGGCGTCCTTCTTGTCCCACAACGACAAGTCGCGCAGCACCTTTTCGACGAAGCCCGGATTGGGCGGCTTGCCAAACAGGCCGCGACTGTAGGTGACGGTTGCCCAGACGCTCTCGAACGCGTCGATGGTCAGCTCCTGCGGCACCAGCCCGATCAGGCTGCGCGCGGCGCGGTAGTCTCGGTTGATGTCGTGGCCGTCGACGGTCACCGTTCCCGACGAACGGTTGACGATGCCGCAGACGATCGAGATCAGCGTCGTCTTGCCGGCGCCGTTCGGCCCCAGCAGCGCGAAAATCTCGCCGCGTTCGATGTCGAGGTTGATTTCCTTCAGCGCCTTGAAGCCGGTGGCGTAGGTCTTGGTGACCCCGGAAATCGAAATGATGGAAGGCAAATTCGTGGAAGACATGAGGCCGAAAACGACTGTTTGAAAGAGGCGGGGATTATTATTGCGCTGAATGTCGGTGCGCACGGCGGGAAGTCAATGCCGCTGCTGACAATTGTGGACAAACGTTCCCCTTTTGCCGTTTCGTATGGGGGTATCGGGGCACTGACGGATTGATCCCATCTGCTGCGACAACGCGCCCCGCGTGACGCCAAGCCGCTTTGACCGGACCGCATCCGCCGCCTATTCTGCGCCAACAAACAGCAGCCGGAGCCCGCATGGACCCGCTCATCCTGTCGCGAATGCAGTTCGGGGCGAATATCTCGTTCCACATCCTGTTTCCGACCATCACGATTGCGCTTGGCTGGGTGCTGCTGTTCTTCAAGCTCCGCTACAACGCCACCGGCGATTCCGCCTGGATGCGCGCTTATTTCACCTGGGTAAAGGTGTTCGCGCTGTCCTTCGCCATGGGCGTGGTCTCGGGCGTCACCATGAGCTTCCAGTTCGGCACCAACTGGCCGGGCTATATGGAGCATGTAGGCAACATCGCCGGGCCGCTGCTTGCCTACGAGATCCTCACCGCCTTCTTCCTCGAAGCGGCCTTCCTCGGCATCATGCTGTTCGGCTTCCGCCGCGTCTCCAACCGCGTCCACACGCTGGCGACGGTGTTGGTCGCCGGCGGCACCACGCTGTCGGCCTTCTGGATCATCGCGCTGAACTCCTGGATGCAGACGCCGGCCGGCTTCGAGATGATCGACGGCAAGGCGCATCCCGTCGACTGGTGGGCGATCGTCTTCAACCCGTCCATGCCCTACCGTCTGACGCATATGCTGCTTGCCTCCGGCCTGACGGTGTCGTTCCTGATCGCCGGCCTGTCGGCGCTGCGCTACCTCACCGGCGACCGGTCGGAATCGATGTGGAAGGCGCTGCGCACCGGCGTCTTCACCGCCGCCATCCTGATCCCGATCCAGATCTTCGCCGGCGACCAGCACGGGCTGAATACGCTGGAGCACCAGCCGCAGAAGATCGCCGCCATGGAGGCGAACTGGAATACCGGCCCCAACGTGCCGCTGGTGCTGTTTGCGCTGCCCGACGAGGCGGCGAAGGAAAACAAATTCGAGATCGCCATTCCCGACGGCGCCAGCCTGGTGCTGCGCCATTCCACCAGCGGTATGGTGCCGGGGCTCAACGACTATCCCGGCCTGCATCCGCCGGTCTTCCCGGTGTTCTGGGGCTTCCGCATCATGGTCGGCACCGGCATTTTGATGCTCATCGTCTCGTGGTCGGCGACCTTCTTCCTCAAGCGCCGCCACAGCCTGCCCAAGCCGCTGGCCATGCTGATGGTGCCGATGGCGCTCTCCGGCTGGCTGGCGACGCTGGCCGGCTGGTACACCACCGAAATCGGCCGCCAGCCCTGGCTGGTCACCGGCGTGCTGAAAACCGCCGACGCTATCGGCCCGGTCGCCGGCAGCCATGTCGCGCTGACGCTCTCCATCTATCTTATCCTCTATGTGCTTTTGCTGATCGCCTATCTCGGCGTGCTGGTGCACCTGGCGCTGAAGGCCGCCAAGGACGGCGATACCTCGCCGCTCCCGGGCGTCATGAAGACGGCGATGTCGCAACCGGCCGCGGGAGAGTGAGGAATGGTCCGCGTAGCGGACGAAAAGCCAACGATTTGGCTTTTCGAATGACGAACGCCCGGAGCCATAGCGAAGGGCAGAACCGTTGATGAGAGGGATGACAGACCGATGACCTTCGACTGGCCAACCGCGCTGCCCCTGATCTTCGCCGGCCTGATGGGCCTCGCCATCCTGATCTACGTCATTCTCGACGGTTTCGATCTCGGCATCGGCATCCTGTTCTCGGTCGCGGAAGATGCCGAGCAGGACACCATGATCGCGGCAATAGGCCCTTTCTGGGATGCCAACGAGACCTGGCTAGTGCTGGCCGTCGGCCTGCTCCTGGTCGCCTTTCCGCTGGCGCATGGCGTCATCCTCACCGCGCTCTACATTCCCGTCTTCGTGCTTTTGGTTGGCCTCATCCTGCGCGGCGTCGCCTTCGATTTCCGCGCCAAGGTGCCCGCCGGCAAGAAGCATCGCTGGAACCGCATTTTCTTCCTCGGTTCCGTCATCGCCTCGCTGGCGCAAGGCTATATGCTCGGCGTCTATGTGCTTGGCCTCGATGTCGGCTTTGGCGGCATCGCTTTCGGGGCGCTGGTGGCGCTCTGCCTGTCGGCGGCCTATGCAGCGATGGGCGCGGCCTGGGTCATCTACAAGACCGAGGGCGAATTGCAGAGGAAGGCGGTGGCCTGGCTGCGCACGGCCCTGGTGCTGACCGCGCTCGGCATGGCGGCGGTGTCGCTGGCGACCCCATTCGCCAGTCCGCGTATCTTCGCCAAATGGTTCGTCTGGCCCGAAATGCTCTATCTGTCGCCGCTGCCGATCCTGTCGGCGCTGCTGTTCCTGTGGCTGTGGCGGCAGACCTTCCATCTGCCCAAGCCCGATGATCGCCACGCGCTGCGGCCGTTCCTGACGCTCGCCGCCATCTTCGCGCTCGGCTTTGCCGGGCTTGCCTGGTCGTTCTACCCCTTCGTGGTGCCCGACAGGCTGACCATCTGGCAGGCGGCGTCGGCGACGGAAAGCCTGGCCATCATCCTCGCCGGCACGGTGGTCGTGCTGCCGGTGATCATCTTCTATTCGTTCTATGCGTATCGGGTGTTCGGCGGGAAGGCGACGGATCTGACGTATGATTGAAGGGCTCTCTAATCGCGGTTTACGCGAGGCACCCCCCTCTGGCCTGCCGGCCATCTCCCCCTCAAGGGGGGAGATCAGCTCTCACTGCGGCCTTCGCCAACCTTGCAAGATGAGCACCGTCAGCGACGCTGCCAATCTCCCCGCATGAGGGGGAGATGCCCGGAAGGGCAGAGGGGGGTGCTGTCCCGCTGGCGTCTCAGGTAGGGCGTCGCCGCTCTCTGCGTCCGGCCAAGTCCTATCGCCCCTCAGCTCTTCCCCGCCAGCACCAGCACCGGCTTCTCGCTGTACAACCCCGGGAACAGCGCCTTCAAATTCGCCACCTTGGGCAGGTCGTTGTAGACGATGTAGGGGTAGGTCGGGTTCAGCGTCAGAAAGTCCTGGTGATATTCCTCGGCCGGATAGAAGGTTTTGCCCGTCTCCAGCGTGGTGACGATGGGCTTGGCAAACACTTTCGCCTGGTCGAGCTGGGCGATGTAGCTCTGGGCGATCTTCTGCTGCTCGCCATTCTCGGCAAAGATGGTCGAGCGGTACTGGGTGCCCGAGTCCGGGCCCTGGAAGTTCAACTGCGTCGGGTTGTGGGCGACCGAGAAATAGACCTGCAGCAGCTGGCCGTAGGTCACCTTGGACGGATCGTAGGTGATCTCGACCGATTCGGCGTGGCCGGTGCGGCCGCTGCCCACCGTTTCGTAGACGGCGTCATCCTTGGCGCCGCCGGTGTAGCCGGAGACGGCCTTGGTCACGCCCTTGACGTGCTGGAACACGCCCTGCACGCCCCAGAAGCAGCCGCCGGCGAAGATCGCCTTCTCGCTGCCGCTGGCGGCCTTTTCGTCCATTGCCGGCGGCGGGATGACCACCGCGTCCTCGGCCGAACGCGCCGGGCTCTGCCAGAAGGCGGCCGCGGCGGCGGCGACGATGAGCGCGGCAAGCGCGCTCTTGAAGATCGGCGTTCTCGTCCTTGCAATGCCGGTCATGTCTGATCTCCTTGATGGTGGCGAAGACTATACGACAGAACGTCCCGCCAGGTTTCTCAAATTGCCGTGCGCCGGCCCGGCCACTGTGCGGCCGGGCCATGGGTGCAAGCCTTATTGCGCGGGCGCCATGGCGTCCGCCGGCTTCATCGCATCCGTTGCGGGTTTCATGGCATCGGCCGGCTTCATGGCGTCGGTGGCGGGTTTCATCGGATTCGTCGCCATCGGATCGGCTGGCTTCATGGCACCGGTCGCCGGCGCCATGGCATCGGTCGCGGGCTTCATCGCATCAGTTGCCATCGCCGGCTTCATGGCGTCGGTCGCTTCGTCCCCGCGGGCGCCGGAGGCGAAGGCGGTCATCGAAAGCGCAAAAGCGAGCGCGGTCAGGGTCTTGGTCATGATGGTATTTCCTCCTTGAAGAGGGCGCGCGGATGCGAGCCCGGTTATGCCGCGCTAGCGGCGTTGCGTAGAAAAAGAATCAGTCGGCGGCTGCAGCCAGGATCGGCCCACCACCCGGCGACTGCACCAGCACCGCGGTGCTCAGCCCGCCGCTTGCCGCCGGCAGCGGCAGTGTGGTGGCGTCGCCGCTCCAGCTGCCGAGTTTCTCCAGCGAGTGCACGACATTGGCATGCGGCAGCGTGCGCCCGGTATTCTCGCCGCGCGCCACCGGCACTTCGACGACGCCCTTGTTGTAGCGGACCAGCCAGACATCAGCGCGGCCGGCCGGCGCGGAACCGACGCCGATGCTGATCTTGCCGCCGTCGAGCGACAGCGTCGGCCCGTTCGTGTGACCGCTCGCGGAAATCAGCTGCTCGATCTCGCCTGATGCCGCGCCCACCGCATCGGCACCGCCATTGACCACCACCTGCGGCGTGAACGGGCCGGAACGGCCGAGCGACGGCTCATAGCGCACCTGGCGCTGGGTGAATTCCTCGCGGCCGAAAATGTCCTTCCAGCCGAGATAGTCCCAGTAGGTGACGTTGAACGACAGCGCCAGAACACCCGGCTCGTCCTTGACCTTGATCAGGTTGGCATTGGCCGGCGGGCAAGACGAACAGCCCTGGCTGGTGAACAATTCGACCACGGTGAGCGGCTGGGCGAAGGCGGTGCCGCCAAGCATCATCAGCGCGGCGCCTACGGCAGCCAGCATGCCGGCGCGTTTTGGGTTGGATCCAGTCATTGGGGGTCTCCGTTGCGGCGGGTTCTTCCCACACTTCGCCGCTGCCAGAGGCTTCGTTACATGGTTCACCGCTTCGTGATTGGGGGCGGACGCGTCGTTGCCTTCTCCTCTTGTGGGAGAAGGTGGATCGGCGCGAAGCGCCGAGACGGATGAGGGGTGTTCCAGCGGAGTGAGACGTTGGTTAATCTAACGTCATGCCACATCAGCCCGTCGCTCCTGCCAAACGAAACTTTGCCCGTTCGCTCCGACGTGAAATGACGGAGGCGGAAGACAAACTGTGGCACGAACTACGTGACCGCAGGCTCGATCGGATCAAATTTCGGCGCCAAGTTCCTGTTGGAAAATACGTCGCCGATTTCGCTTGTCTTGAATCACTCCTCATCATCGAGATCGATGGGAGTCAGCATGCGGACTCAGAGTCAGACCAGGCCCGTAGAACGGAACTGGAGGCGAGAGGCTTTCGTGTGTTGCGCTTTTGGAACGACGATGTCCTGAAAGACATGGACAGCGTCTGCACCACGATAATCGCTTATGTAAGGGATGTCAGTTTGCAGCCATGGCGGTGAAAGAACGCCGGCGTCAAGCTGGAACACCCCTCATCCGTCTCGGCGCTGCGCGCCGATCCACCTTCTCCCACAAGGGGAGAAGGCAAGGGCACCGCCACCCCGCTTGCCCCTGCAACCCGCCCCTGCTAAAGCCGCCCCATCATGAGCACGCCTCTCGACCACATCCGCAATTTCTCCATCGTCGCCCATATCGACCATGGCAAATCCACGCTTGCCGACCGGCTGATCCAGTCGACCGGTGGGCTGGAGCTGCGCGACATGAAGGAGCAGGTGCTGGACTCGATGGACATCGAGCGCGAGCGCGGCATCACCATCAAGGCGCAGACCGTGCGGCTGAAATACCGCGCCAACAATGGCGAGGACTATATCCTCAACCTCATAGACACGCCCGGCCATGTCGACTTCGCCTATGAAGTGTCGCGGTCGCTCGCCGCCTGCGAAGGTTCGCTGCTGGTCGTCGACGCCTCGCAAGGCGTCGAGGCGCAGACGCTGGCCAATGTCTACCAGGCCATCGACAACAACCACGAGATCGTCGTGGTGCTGAACAAGGTCGACCTGCCGGCCGCCGAGCCCGAGCGCATCCGCGAGCAGGTCGAGGAGGTCATCGGCATCGACGCCTCCAACGCCGTGCTGATCTCGGCCAAGACCGGTCTCGGCATTCCCGATGTGCTCGAAGCCATCGTCCACCAATTGCCGCCGCCGCGCGAGGGCGATGCCTCAGCACCGCTCAAAGCCATGCTGGTCGACTCCTGGTACGACGCCTATCTCGGCGTCATCGTGCTGGTGCGCATCATCGATGGGGTGCTGAAAAAGGGCGCGACCATCCGCATGATGGGCACTGGCGCCAAGCATCTGGTCGAGCGCACCGGCGTGTTCACGCCCGCCCGCATCAATGTCGACGAGCTCGGCCCCGGCGAGTTCGGCTTCTTCACCGGCTCGATCAAGGAAGTGGCCGACACTCGCGTCGGCGACACCATCACCGAGGACAAGCGCCAGACCGCGCATGCTTTGCCCGGCTTCAAGCCGGCGCAGCCGGTGGTGTTTTGCGGCCTGTTCCCGGTCGACGCCGCCGATTTCGAGGATCTGCGCGCCGCCGTCGGCAAATTGCGCCTCAACGACGCCAGCTTCTCCTATGAAATGGAAACCAGTGCCGCGCTCGGCTTCGGCTACCGCTGCGGCTTCCTTGGCCTGCTGCATCTGGAAATCATCCAGGAGCGGCTGGAGCGCGAGTTCAACCTCGACCTGATCGCCACGGCACCATCAGTCGTCTACCGGCTGCTGCTCAATGACGGCTCGGTCAAGGAACTGCACAACCCCGCCGACATGCCCGACGTGGTGAAAATCTCGGCCATCGAGGAGCCGTGGATCCGCGCCACCATCCTGACCCCCGACGACTATCTCGGCGGCATATTGAAGCTCTGCCAGGACCGGCGCGGCATCCAGGCCGACCTGTCCTATGTCGGCAAGCGCGCCATGCTGATCTACGATCTGCCGCTCAACGAAGTCGTCTTCGACTTCTACGACCGGCTGAAGTCGATCTCCAAGGGCTACGCCTCGTTCGACTACCACCTGACCGACTACAAGGAAGGCGATTTGGTGAAGATGTCGATCCTGGTCAATGAGGAGCCGGTCGACGCGCTGTCCATGCTGGTCCACCGCACGGCGGCGGAAAAGCGCGGCCGCCAGATGTGCGAAAAGCTGAAGGAGTTGATCCCGAACCATCTGTTCAAGATCCCGATCCAGGCCGCGATCGGCGGCAAGGTCATCGCCCGCGAAACCATCTCGGCCCTGCGCAAGGACGTGACCGCGAAGTGCTATGGCGGCGACGTAAGCCGCAAGCGCAAGCTCCTGGACAAGCAAAAAGAGGGCAAGAAGCGGATGCGGCAGTTCGGCAAGGTGGATATTCCGCAGGAGGCGTTTATCCAGGCGCTGAAGATGGGGGATTAAGCGGTCCGGCTTTTGGCCGGACGCACCGACCCGGTGGGTCGATGCGAGCGCAAGTCCGGGTGGGAGCTGCCGAAGGCAGCGGGGCCCACCCCGGGGGGTGCGGCAGTGCACTACCTGTCCACGCGCAGAGAGTGCAAAGTCATCGATCTGATGAACCGATGATTTGCTCCAAAGACTTAACGGCTGCTGCGCCCTGTTGAGATTTTTTCATTCTGCCATCCGAACGTACCCACCTAACCGATGGATACCCCCCGGCACGTTTGTTTGCTGGGCAACGTTTACATTTGGCGCGTTTTCATAATCGGACCTGCTTGAAAAGAGAACGTATCCATTCGGATCGCACAGCGCTCCGGGGAACTTTTCGAGGACATTGAACCACGTTCCGCCACGATGATAGAGTGCGTGAGCCGCACCAATGTTCCATTGTCCCGCTGGTTTTTTCACTCTGGCCATTAAGCCGCCTCTTCGATTGTCCCGACTTGCTGAATCGGGCCGGCTACCTCTGGGATTGTCATGGCCGGCGCAAAGAACATGACCTCTTTGCCTATGCGCACTTCGCGCGCCGAATACCCGATATTATAGACGATGCTGCGGAAGCCTGAGTAGAGGCTTTTGATAGGTGCTACGTTGTCGTAGCTCACTATCCAGGCACGATCCTGCATGTTCGCGCTGATGAACGATGCCAGCGCGGCGTGATCGTCCGGCTTGTAGTAGTCGTAGTAGAGCTGGCGTCCTTGTTCGAAATAGGGGGGATCTAGGTAAACCAACGTTTTCACGTCCCATTTCGGCAGCCCGTGGCGCAACAGCGCTAGGGCGTCAGTCTGCGTCAGCTTAATCCGCTTCCGCATTTTCGCGATAGACTCGATCCTGAAAACGAGTTCATCCGCATTGTAGCGCGCGTCTATTTTCCAAGGTCCGGTCTGGTCGCGCCCGCCGATAATTCCAGCGTTCAAAATGCCAGACCTGTTGGTCCGGTTTAGGAAGAACATTGCGAATCCAACTTCAACGTAGCTGTATTCATCAGGGTTGGAGAAGATGCGCTTTTGCCGATCCCACGACGCGACCGAGACTTGGGTGTTCTTGATCAGACGACAAAGATCCTCAGTATCGTTCAGAACGCTTTTCCAGAAAGAATAGACTGGACGGCTCAGGTCGTTGATATGGATACGCGCAACGTACTCTTGAAAGAGTAGTTCAAGGGCGATGGCAGCGCCGCCGGCATAGGGTTCGACGTACTCACCGTCGAAAAGCTTGTTGGCTCTTATAATCTCCTTGACGTAGGCGGCGAGTTTTCCCTTTCCGCCGGGATAGCGCAACGGCGTAAAATGGGTGAGCCGACGCGGAGCGATATCGGATGAGATCACGGCCAAATCTTTTCGAACAGTGGTTGGGCGTTGTTCCATGCAGCGGCTAGGTCGGTCGTGACGGGCGTCTGGAACCTGTCGTGGACATATCGATGAAAAAGGTCCATGTGCATGGGGCTGCTCTTGTCACTGACGCTGCGGGTCACTGCGGCAAAGTGCGCCTTAGGCACCCCTACCTTTATTAGGAGGTCCACCGTCTCCGCCAGCTTTTTGTCGAGGCTCTTCCACGGTTTCTTTCCACTCTTCGGGTCCGCTGAGTGGTGAAGGTCGATACCGTTGTCCTCAAGGAAATGATCTACAGATAGCTCCAGAAAAACCCTTAACAGCACGGCAATGGCGTTCCGCGCATCGGATAGTTTCAACGTCTGAAGTTCTTTATAGATTTCGCCGATGCGGTTGTCGGTGACGGTTAGCGAGCACCCCTTCGGAACAACGTATGGCCAGTCCACGGCAGGCTTCGGGCGGGGTTTTGCTGGTTTTGGCGTCTTAGCTGTGAACTCTGCCTTTGAAATACCTTCAACAGGGCGTTCTGCGATTTTCTTGGTGGCATCGGCACTGTCCGATTTCCCGAAACCCCGGACGTATTTGACGATATCCTCGCTCTTATTGAACGTGCGCGAATTGACCGCCTTCGCAGCAATATCTCGGACGACCTTCCTGAGCGGCTTCATCAGTTCCGCGCCTGGGATGTTCGTGCGCAGCTGATTGTCCTTAACGGTCAATCCCAAGAGCGCGAGCGCGGTCTTATCTTCCACGACGCGCCGCAGGGTCGTCAGGCTAAACTTCGAGCGGATCGCCTCTGTCTCTTCTTCATTGAAGCCACCATGCTCTAGAACCAGATCCAAAGCTTGTATGGCTGGCTCTCGCTTCCGAAACCTCGCGGCGACGATCGGTTTCCACCCGACTACACCACGACCTTCGTCTTCGCCATTGTGGCGCAGTTCGATCCAGTACTTGCCCTCTTCGCGGGCTCCCACCTCGTATGCCGAAATTGGCTCAATTTTGCTCACGTCAAAAATCGCCGCCAAACGCTCCATTGAGCGTTGCATGCTGTCCGGCATATCCAGGCCTGTCATCGCCGCCGGATTTGCCAAGAGCTTCAATGTTGCAACGCGGCGATTACCTTCTAACGCAATATAGCGCTTGGGCTTCGCGCTCACCTCAAGGACCATAAGCCTTTCAATGGGGCTGAGGCCGTGTTCGACAATGCTCTCTGCCAGTCGGACCAGCTTCATCTTCTGGTCTTTTACAACTTTCTGAAAAGCCTCTTGCTGTCCTGCCGCATGAGTAATCCGCGGGTTATCGCTATCGAGCACAAGCTGCTCGATCTTCAAATCGACTGTTGGCATATTTTCTCTCCCCAGCCCTGAGAGAGACGATACGAAGGTCGGTCGAGTTCGTAAAGAGCGGCGAGAACCTTATGTACAACCCAGTACTGTTATTACGTATAGTTGTGATTATATTGGTACAATTGGCTAGGCATTTCCAACGTTCTGTCCGCTAGCGGACAAGCCGTCACCCATTGAAAACACCCTGCCGTGGCGTACTGGCCTGCCGGCTATCTCCCCCTCGAGGAGGGAGATTACCCGCTCGACCGCCTCGCGTCGCTTCTCCGCTCATGCTCTAGTTCCCGTCTCCGATTCGGATACCCCCATCATGCTCCGCCTCACCCTTGCCGCTCTCCTCCTCGCCACCCCGGCCCACGCCGCCGACATGGCGTTCTTCGTCAAGAACCTGCGCAAGCAGGCTGTGGCGGTGGAGCTGTTCAGCCGTGACCGCAAGATGTCGTGGCCGGGCGGCGACCAGGTGTTTCTGATCGAGCCCAGCTCGCAAAAATCGGTACCGATCTCGTGCATGTCAGGCGAAAACATCTGCTACGGCGCCTGGGTGAATGGCAACGATGCGATTTCGGCGGGGGTCGGGCCGGACAATGACCAGCCTTGCGATACGTGCTGCTTCATCTGCGTGGAGAAAACGACCGAGACGATCGATCTGGTGGAGTGAGGGGCGGGGCGCCGAAGCTGCTGATCTCCCCCCTCGTGGGGGAGATGTCCGGCAGGACAGAGGGGGGCGCGAAGGATCGCCAGCGTATGGATCAGCAAGCCTAAAATTGAAATGACGCGGCTGCAGGAATGAGAGGTCGGCGGGACAGCGCCCCCCTCTGCCTTGCCAGGCATCTCCCCACGAGGGGGAGATCAGCAGCTCCACCAACCTCTCCCAATCCCCCCAAAATCAGTCACGCCCCGCCCTTCAATGTCAGCCGCCATCGTGCGATGCTGATTCCCTCGGCCGGGGGGCCGATTTGCCTCGGGGGAAACACCATGTCTTTCACTTGTCTGCGCCGCGTCGTCGTCGCGCTCTCGCTTGCCGCGCTGTTTGCGCCGGCCGCGCACGCAGCCGACATCACCTTCGCCGTCAAGAACAGCCATCCCAACGCCATGCGCCTCGAGCTCTACAGCCAGGACCGCGACTATGTCTGGCCGGGCAATGACAAGGACTTTTATCTCGACGATGGCGAGACCAAGCAGATCCCGGTCTCGTGCGACGAGGGCGAGTCCATCTGCTACGGCGCCTGGGTCGACGGCGACGAGGGAACCTATTGGGGCGTCGGCCCCAACAACAAGGAAAGATGCGAGGATTGCTGCTACACCTGCAATGGCGGCGAGACGGAGGAAATTGAACTGACGCCGTAGGAAGTACAACCAATCTCCCCCCAAGTGGGGGAGATGTCCGGCAGGACAGAGGGGGGCGCCATAGAGCGCAAGCCTCCGCACCACCGAGCATCGTAATGCCGCACACGCCTCTGCCGCCTCGACGTCGCGCAAACGCCAGATCGATGCGCAAAGTCCTGACGCCAGCCGAACTCAAGCTCTGGAACGAACTTCGTGCCCACCGGCTGATGGGCTTGGCTTCCGGCGACAATTTCCGATTGCCGCCTACATCGTCGATTTCGCTTGCCCGGAGAAGAAGCTGGTCATCGAAGTCGATGGCTCCCCGCATGCGGACGCCGGCGCGGCTGCCGGTGATGAAACGCGGACATCGCACCTCGAACAAGATGGCTGGACCGTCCTGCGGTTCTGGAATGACGACGTCATCCGCGACATCGACAATGTCTGCCAGCATATTGTGATTGCGGCTGGGCTTGGCGGCGCATCCTGAACGGTGCTGGGCTTTAGGCAGGGAAAGGTCGGCGGGACAGCGCCCCCTCTGGCCTGCCGGCCATCTCCCCCACGAGGGGGGAGATCGGGTTTCCCCGCGGCATTCGCCAATTATCCCAGTAACGCCCTCTGCCGCTTCGGCCCGCCCGCCTTGCGCCAGGAATTGAACCGGTGCGTTGCGGCGGCAAACGAGATCTTCATCTGCTGGGCGACCGAATAGCGCGACTTGCCTTCGTCGAACAGGCGGTAGCAGCATTCGACGCCCTCCTCGGTCAGCTTGCCGTCGGGCGCCTTGTTGTGCGGATTGGCGGGATCGAATTTTTCGACCTGCTGTTCGACCAGGCCTTTCAGCCGTTGCAAATCGGCCTCGATGCTGGCGATCAGATCGAGGACGGGTTTCGGATCGAAGTGGTCGTGCGGCTTTGCCGTCATCTTGCTCATGCCTTTCGCTTGCGTGTCGCGACAATATAGGTGAACATTTGCCGATAATGAAGGGCGCGTTGCAATCCGGCGCTTCAACATTTCTTGACTGGTGATTGACCGCAGAGATTGCAGCGCCTAGTTTAGAATTGTTCTAAACTGGGGTGAATTTCTCATGCTTTCCCGTGTCTTCGGTTTCGGCCGCCGTCCTTTCGAAACGCTGTCGGAACAGGAGATCCTGGCGCTGGCAATTTCCTCCGAAGAGGATGACGGGCGCATCTACCGCGCCTATGCCGACGGGCTGGCGGACAGTTTTCCGCAATCGGCGAAAGTGTTCGAGGCGATGGCGGAGGAGGAGGACGGGCATCGTGATTCCCTGATCGAGCTCTACCGCAAGCGTTTCGGCGAGCGCATTCCGCTGCTGCGCCGCGAGCATGTGAAAGGCTATTACGAGCGCAAGCCCGACTGGCTGGTGCGGCCGCTCGGCATCGAGCATGTGCGGCGCCAAGCCGAAGAGATGGAGCGGCAGGCCTACCGGTTCTATGTCGAGGCGGCCAAGCGCACCGGCGATGCTTCGACGCGGAAACTGCTCGGCGACCTGGCCGCGGCCGAGCAAAGCCACGAAAATTCGGCGCATCGGCTGGAACAGAAACTTGTGCCGGGCGAGGTGAAGGACGAGGAAGCCAGCGCCGAGCAGCGCCAATTCATCCTGACCTATGTGCAGCCGGGACTGGCCGGGCTGATGGATGGCTCGGTGTCGACGCTGGCGCCGATCTTTGCCGCGGCGTTTGCCACGCACGACACCTGGCAGACGCTGCTGGTCGGCCTCGCCGCCTCGATCGGCGCCGGCATCTCGATGGGCTTTACCGAAGTCGCTTCCGACGATGGCAAATTGTCAGGGCGTGGCTCGCCGATCAAGCGCGGACTGACGGTCGGCATCATGACGACGCTAGGTGGACTGGGCCACGCGCTGCCTTACATCATCCCGCATTTCTGGACGGCGACGGCGGTGGCGGCCGTGGTGGTGTTCTTCGAATTGTGGGCGATCGCCTTCGTGCAGAACCGCTACATGCAAACCCCGTTCCTGCGCGCGGCGTTTCAGGTGGTGCTCGGCGGGGCGCTGGTGTTTGCGGCCGGGGTGCTGATCGGGAATGCTTGAGCGCCAAGCGCCCCTCACCCAGCCTCCGCTTCGCTCGGCTGACCTCTCCCCGAGGGGAGAGGAGATTTTCGACGCCTGCGCCAGTCTCTTCTCCCCAGCGGCGAGAAGGTGGCCGCGAAGCGGCCGGATGAGGGGGCCTGGCGCGACGCCGATACCTAGTCACCCATTCACCGCCCGGCTGTCGGCCGGCGCTTCATCCCTCTCCGTCAGCCCATAGTCCCGCAGCACATGCGCAATGCGCAGCCGGTAGCCGGCAAAGATTCCGCCACGGCCGGCCTTTTGCGCCTGCCGGTGCTCTTCCGTGTTGCGCCAGGCTTTCACCGCTTCCTCGTCGCGCCAGAAGGACAGCGACAGCACGCGGTTCCGGTCGCCCAGGCTCTGAAACCGCTCGATCGAGATGAAACCGTCTATGCCGTCGAGCAGCGGCCGCAACTCGGCAGCGATACCGAGATAGGCATCGCGCTTTCCCTCAGCCGGTTGCACCTCGAAGATGACAGCGATCATATCTCCTCCTTGACGGCGGTCTGGAACAGCTGCCGCGGTCCATGCGGCCCCGACACCAGCTTCAGGAAGATGCGACCTTCTTTCAAGATGAACTTTTCCCGGCGGGCGAATTCGTAATTGGCCTTGCCGGCGGGATCGGCTGCGAGACGGGCGCGGTAGGCCTCATAGGCAGCGAGGCTGTCAATGTTGTAGGCGGCGTAGGCGGTGGTGGCCGAGCCCTCATGCGGGGCGTAGTAGCCGATCAGATCGGCGCCGCAGCGCGGGATCGCCTGGCCCCAGGCCTTGGCATATTGCTCGAAGGCCGGCTTGCCGAACGGGTCGATCTCATAGCGGATGAAGCAGGTGATGGTCATCGTGATCTCCTTGGGTTCGCGTGGATAGTTCGAGCGGCGTCGAAACGTTGTGCCGCAGGGTCTGCTAAGCGAAAGCGCTGGCGGTCAGGCCTGCCAGAAGGATTTCGCGCATTCGCGGCGCACATCCTCACGGGTCAGGCCGAGATCGCGCAGCAGATGGTCGTCGACCGCCGCGAGGTCGAGCCGCTGCACATGGCGGTCGTACCAGCGGGCGAGCAGCCGCCGTTGCAGCCAGGTGACGAATGGAAACCGCCGGCGGCTGGCGAGTGGGGCGGAAGCGGTTGGCATCGGCGTTCTCCTTGATCCCGCCCGACAATAATGCTTATCTGACGAGAATGCTTCGATGGAGACCTAACTATGCGTGAAGGACCCGACATTGCCCGCATCGCCAGCCTGGTCGGCGATCCGGCGCGGGCAAACATGCTGAACGCGCTGATGGGCGGCACGGCTTTGACGGCTAGCGAACTGGCGCTGGAGGCCGGCGTGTCGCTGCCGACGGCGTCCTCGCATCTGTCGAAACTGATGGAGGGCGGGCTTTTAACTTTGGCCAGCCAGGGCCGGCATCGCTATTACGGCCTCGCAGGGCCGCAGGTGGCCGGCATGATCGAGGCGATCACCGGGGTGGCCGAAGCGGTCGGCCCCAAGCGGGTGCGGCCCGGCCCGCGCGACGGCGCCATGCGCGTCGCCCGTGTCTGCTACGACCACCTCGCCGGCGAACATGCGGTGGCGATGCTCGACCGCCTCGTCGCGCGCGGCATCCTGTTGCGCGACGACAATGAGATCAGGCTCGGGGAGATCCGGCCGGGGCAGATCCGGCCGGGGGAGATCAGGCTCGGGCCGTCGGCAGCATCGCATTTTTCCGCCATCGGCATCGATGTCGGCGCCAAGCCGCGCCGGCCGGTCTGCCGAGCCTGTCTCGACTGGAGCGTGCGCCGCTCGCACCTCGCGGGAACGCTCGGCGCGGCTATTCTGGACAAGATCCTGTCGGAGAAATGGGCAAGGCGGGAGAAGGACAGCCGCGCGGTGGTGTTTTCACCGCCGGGGAAGCAGGCGTTCGAGCGGGTGTTTTTGGGTTAGTTTGCAGGCACTAATTGGGCGACGCTGGCGGTACAGCACCCCCCTCTGTCCTGCCGGACAGAGGGGGGTGTGACGGAACGCTTGCGTAGCAGGTGAGGCGCGCGACGCTCACCCCCGCTTCAACACCTTCCCCTGCTTGAAGAAATCCGCCCACGGATCGGCCTGCGCTAGTTCCTTCAGCGTCGTCTTGCCCCCGATCGGGAAGGAATTCGGCGCCAACCCTTTTTCAACCTCCGCCCAGGTCACCGGGATCGACACCGTCGCGCCCTTCTTGGCGCGGGAAGAGTAGGGCGCGACCGTGGTCGAGCCCCTGCCGTTGCGCAGATAGTCGACGAAGATTTTTCCGGTGCGCGCCTTTTTCGACAGCGTCGCCGTGTAGCGGTCGGGCGCGGCCTGCTCCAGCGCCTTGGCGAAATCATGGGAGAAGGTTTTGACTTCCTCCCAATCCGCCGAGGGTTTCAGCGGCACCAGCACGTGATAGCCCTTGCCGCCTGACGGCTTGACGAAGTTCGGCAGCGACAGATCGTCGAGCTTGCCTCTGATGTCGAGTGCGGCCTCGCGCACCGCCTTGACGTCGACGCCTTCATCGGGATCGAGATCGAAGATGATCTGATCCGGCTTTTCCAGCTCCTCGATCTTGCAGCCCCAGATGTGGACCTCGACCACGCCATACTGGACCAGAGCGGCAAGGCCGTCGAAATCGCGGATGAACAGGATTTCCTCGCCATCGGTCGGGTCCTTCATCCGGGCAATTTGTCGCTCATGCCGGCCGAAGCATGTTTCTGGAAGAAGCGCGGGCCGCCGATGCCATCCGGCGCCCTGACCAGGCTGAGCGGCCGGTTGACGATGAACTGCTCCATGCGCGGCCAGACCAGCGCGTAGTGTTCGAGCAAAGCCTGTTTGGATATTTTTTCCTCGGGCCACAGCAGCTTGTCGGGATGGGATAGTTTTACGCTGGTCGTGATCGTCGCGGGCGCCTTAGCCCCGGCGGCCTTGCCGGCGCTGCTTGCCGCCGGCTTTGCCTTGTTCGCCGCCTTCGATGGCTTTTCCTGCACGACTTCCTCCGCCGGCTTGTCCTCGCGCAGTCCCTGGAACGACGCGTGGCGTATTATACGGTCCGACGTCCAGCTGCGGAACTCCACTTCGCCGACAAGTTCGGGCCTGACCCAGACCAGGCCCTTGCCCTTCGGCACGGCGGCGGCAAAGGGCGAGGCGACTGCCTTCAGCGCATCGAGTTTTTTCTTCAGATCGGTGGCGCTCCTGGCTGTGAAGCCCGTGCCGACGCGGCCGGCATAGTGGAGCTTGCCGCCCTCGTGGTAGCCGACCAGCAGCGAGCGCAGGCCGCGGCCGGTCTTGTCCGAGGGCAGATACCCGCCGATGACGAATTCCTGGCGGGCCGTGCATTTGGACTTCACCCAGCTTGGGCCACGGCCGCTGCGGTAGGGCGCATCGGCGCGCTTGGAGACGATGCCTTCAAGGCCCATGCGGCAGGCGTGCTGCAGCATGATCTTGCCCGGTTCCGCGAAATGGTCGCTGAAGCGAACAGCGGCATTTTCGGCCGTCTCGCCGAGCAGCTCCTGCAGCGCCTGCTTGCGCTCGACCAGCGGCTCGCGGCGCAAATCCTTGCCGTCAAGCCGCATCAGGTCGAACACATAGTAGGTGAAGCGGTCGGTTCGATTGGCGGAGAGATCCTGCTGCAGCAGCGAGAAAGACGAAACGCCGCTGTCGGCGAGCACGACGATTTCGCCATCGATGATGGCGTCGCTGCATTTCAGCTGGGCGAGTTCCGCGACGATCTCGAGGCCGAATTTCTCCGTCCAGTCGAGGCCGGTGCGGGTCAGCAGCCGCACCTCCGTGCCGGCGATCTGCGCCTGCATGCGGTAACCGTCGAACTTGACCTCATGCAGCCAGTCCTCGCCGGGCGGCGCCTCGCGCTCCAGCGTCGCCAGTTGCGGCTCGACGAAGTCGAGGCGCTTGCCGGCTTTCGCCTTGCTGGATGCCGCGGGCTTGTTGGAGTGCCAGACCTTCGGCTTCTTGCCGTCGGCGGTCTTGCCTTCCGCGACCTCTTCGATGGTCAGGCCGGACTTCACCGATTTCGGTGCGTCCTTCAGGATATCCTCGCCGGGGCGGGCGGCGGCATCGTCGGATTTGATCAGCAGCCAGTTGTCGCGCTTTTCGCCCGGGCGGGGCCTTAATCTGACCAGATGCCACCGC
Source organism: Mesorhizobium sp. C089B (assembly GCF_030323125.1). Classification (NCBI taxonomy): domain Bacteria; kingdom Pseudomonadati; phylum Pseudomonadota; class Alphaproteobacteria; order Hyphomicrobiales; family Phyllobacteriaceae; genus Mesorhizobium; species Mesorhizobium sp. C089B. The sequence continues at coordinate 4,614,355 of NZ_CP100469.1, read as the reverse complement.
CCATTCAGCTTCTGGCCGTTGAGTTCGAAGTCGATATGGCCCTTCTTCATCGCCTTGGCCGGGTCGATCTCTGGCGTCCATGTGCCTTCGTCCCAGACGATGACGGTGCCGCCGCCATATTCGCCCTTGGGAATGGTGCCCTCGAAGCCGGCATAGTCGATCGGGTGGTCCTCGACATGCACGGCCAGCCGCTTTTCGTGCGGGTCGAGGCTCGGGCCTCGCGTCACCGCCCAGCTCCACAACACGCCCTCATGCTCGAGGCGGAAATCATAGTGCAGCCTGGTCGCGTCGTGCTTCTGGACGACGAAGATGCCGCCGGGCTGCTTGCCGCGCGCGACCTTGCCCGCCGGCTCGGCCGTCTTCTTGAAATCGCGCTTGGACTGATATTGTTCGAGGCTGGCCACGGCGCCGACCCTCAAGCCGACTTGCGCTTGGGCGCAGAAGCTTTCGCCTTGCCGCTTTTTGCCGCCGGCTTGGCCTTCTTCGCCGGGCCTTCCGCCTGGCCGCCATCGGACAGGCTCTTCTTCAGCGCGTCGAACAGATTGACGACATTGGACGGCTTGGGCGCGGCCTGCGCTTTCGGAGCCTTCTTGCCGGCCTTCTTGGCGCGGATCAGTTCGAGCAGCGCGTCCTCATACTTGTCCTCGAATGTCGACGGATCGAACTTCCCCTTCTTCTTGTCGATGATGCGTTCGGCCATATCGGTCATCTCCTGGTCGGTCTTCACCGCCTTGATGTCGCCGAAGATGCTCTCCGGCTCCCGCACCGTGTTGCCGTACCGCAAGGTGGTCAGCACCATGCCTTTGCCGCGCGGCTCGATCACCACGGGCCGCTCGCGGCTATAGAGCACGACGCGCGCCAGCCCGGCCATCTTCTTGTCCGCCATGGCATCGCGGATGACGGCAAAGGCCTCCTCCGACACCTTGTCGGCGGGCGTGACATAATAGGGCGTGTCGAGATAGATCTGCTCTATCGAGGCTTTGTCGACGAAGCCATCCAGCGCCATCGTGTGCGAGGACTCGATCTGCACCGCTTCGATCTCTTCGTCCTCGATATGGACGAACTCACCGGGGCTCACCTCATAGCCCTGATCTCGTCGCCATCGCCCAGCGGCTTGCCGGTTTCAGAATCGACATAGATGCGCTTGACCGTGTTGCCGGTCTTGCGGTTGAGCACCCGGAACGAAACTTTTTCGGCGTGGGTGACGACGTTGGTCAGTTCGACAGCGCAGGTGACCAGCGACAGTTTCAGATAGCCCTTCCAGGCGGGGCGAGGTGCCATGGCGAACTCCTGCGCGATGCGGTTCAAGCGAGAACGGGCAAGGCCCGTTCCGGTTCCGGGCGCGCAACCAGGGGCATTTCGGCAGCGAGCATGGAAATTTCGAGAGGCTCGCCAAATCTGAAACAGAACCGCGCCCAAGCGACATCCAGACGAAACATATGTGATGCAAAAGTCACAATGCCGGAAATGGCGACGAACCACACCGAAAGACCCCCAAACAGCCGCATTCCGGCCACGAAGCATGGGGTTTTCGACCAAAGATTAACATCGTGTTCACCGACTATTCACGCCTCGACGCTATGATCCCCGCAATCGGACGGGACATCCGAAAATCGGGACAGGGACTTGAGTAAAATGAAATTCTGGGGCCACATCGCCGGCTATGCCGCCGCCATCCGTGAGTTCATCGCGCCGACCTATCGGCCGGAGCGCTACTACATGCGCGGCCCGGGTCCGGCCTGCGCCCGTCGCGGCAGCTCGCTCGGCGCGCATTGATCATGACATTCGAAACGCGTCACGACAGCCGGATCTGCAGACCGGAGGCCGATCCCCGCGCAACCACCTATCGCGCCGAGCGCCCCGCGCTGGCCGCGAGAAGCCGTGCGACAACGCCGCGGCTTTGATCCCGCTGCCGGCGGGCTTAGTGTCTGAAGACACAAGCTGCCGGACGTCCCGTGACTTCTTCTCCTGAACCCTTCGATGCCAGCCAGCCATTGATCGTTTTCGACGGCGTCTGCGTGCTGTGCTCGGGCTTCGTACGCACGGTGGTCGGGCTCGACCGCAAAAACCGCTTCCGCTTCGCCACGGCGCAGTCGCCCTTCGGCGAGGCGCTGTTCCAGAGATACGGGCTGCGCACCGACAGCTACGAGACCAATCTGGTCCTTGTCGGCGGCGCTCCCTTCATGCGGCTGGACAGTTTCATCGCGGTGATGGCCGAACTCGGCTGGCCGTGGCGGGCGGCGAAGGCCCTGCTGCTCATCCCGCGCCCCTTGCGTGACTGGCTCTACGAACGCATCGCCAAAAACCGCTACGCCATGTTCGGCCGCAAGGACAGTTGCGAGATCCTGTCCGCCGCGATACGTGCGCGCGTGATCGGCTAATCGCCTGTCACCCAAAAGTGACCTCGGTTCCGGGAAAACGACATACGCAAAAAGAGCGGCGCCATGAGGCTTCTGGTCGTTGGCGGCTATGGCATTTTCGGCGGCCGCATCGTGCAATTGCTGGAGAGCGAGCCACGCCTGATCCTGCTCGTCGCCGGGCGCTCACTGGCCAAAGCCGAGGCCTGGTGCAAAACCCGCACCGGCGCGGCGCCGCCGCTCGTGCCGACGCGCTTCGATCGCAACGGCGACGTCGCGCAAGGCCGGCCTGTTCGTTCGCGCCTCAGTCCGGCAGCGCCGCGACGGCGACGATCTCGATGACGATGTCTGCCTGGGCAAGCGCTGCGACGCCGATTACCTCCGAAGGCGGCGGATTGTTGTCGCTGCAATGCTTCGGACAATGCTCGGCGAAAAACGCGTCCAGCACGTCGAGACGAAAATTAGGCGAGCTGAGGACGCCGCCGTCGGGAAATGGCCCTTTGACGAAAAAGGTCAGCCTGATGAGATGGTCGAGCCCGCTGCCAAGTTCTTCCAGATCCGATTTGATGTTGCCGAGAACTTCCCGCCACTGCGCCGCGGCATCGCCGGCGAAGCCGCCACCCTTCTTGCCGGCCGGATCGTAGTCAGCCGATGTCGCGGTGTTGCCGCAGAGATAGACGGTGCCTTTCGCACCGCTGACGACCGTGCCTTTGCCCCATGGCATCAACCGGCCGTTCTTGAATTTCTTGTGGGTCACGAGTTCCATTCTCTTCTCCCATGCCTCGTGTGACGTGCCCGCCAACGACAGAGGAGCCACGGCCAGTCCGCTGCCGGTCATCCGCCAGCAGACGGAGGAACATCTGGTCCTTGCGAAATCTCCTGGCGGAGGCGAAAGTTTTTTCTGAAGCCTGTCGAAATCGGCCGCCGCCGCGCGACATACGTCTGGCCCCGCTAGGACGCGGCCTTCGAAACCACGGGAGAAGACCCATGCGATACATGCTTTTGATCAACAGCGACGAAGCCGCGCAGGCGAACACGCCAATCGAGAAGGCTCAGCAGATGAGCGCAGCATATGCCGCCTATACCGAAGCGTTGAAGAAATCCGGCGCATGGCTCGCCGGCGAACGGTTGCGCCCGACCCAGGCGACCACCTCGGTGCGGATCACAGACGGCAAGACCAACGTGATCGACGGCCCCTATGCCGACACCAAGGAACAGCTCGCCGGTTTCTATATGATCGAGGCCGAGGACGCCGACGCGGCAATCGCGTGGGCGGCGCGTTGTCCGGGCGCCAGCGCCGGTACGATTGAGGTGCGGCCGATCTGGGAATTGACCGAGTACCCCGCAGCGAAATGAAACCGTGATGGACAATCGCCCGGAGATCGCGCGGGCGGCGGCCGAAGCGGCCGCCCGGCAGAGTTACGGCAAGCTGGTCGCCTGGCTAGCGGCGCGCACCCGCGACGTGGCCGGCGCCGAGGACGCGCTGGCCGAGGCCTTTGCCGCGGCGCTTGAGCGCTGGCCACAGACCGGCGTGCCTCAGAAGCCTGAGGCATGGCTGCTGGCCGTCGCGCGCCGCCGTGGCGTCGATGCGGTGCGCCGTCGGCTGACCAGCGAGGCGAGCCGCGACCATCTCAAGCTGATGGCCGAGGAGATGGAGGCGAGCATGGAAGACGAAGACCTGCCCGACGAACGTCTCAGGCTGATGTTTGCCTGTGCGCATCCGGCAATCGAAGCCAGCGTGCGGCCGCCGCTGATCCTGCAAACGGTTCTGGGTTTCGACGCGGCGACGATCGCCTCGGCCTTCCTGGTTTCGCCGGCGACGATGGGCCAGCGTCTGGTGCGCGCCAAGAGCCGCATCCGCGAGATCGGCATTCCGTTCCGCGTGCCGGATCGCGCCGAACTCGGCGAGCGGCTGGGAACGGTGCTGGAAGCGATCTACGCGGCTTTCGCCGAAGGCTGGACCGACCCGGCAGGGACCGAGACGAGAGCGCGCAATCTGGCGACCGAAGGCATCTGGCTCGGGCGGCTGGTGGCGTCACTGATGCCGGACGAACCGGAAGCGCTCGGCCTGCTGGCGCTGATGCTGTTTGCCGAGGCGCGGCGCCCGGCGCGGCGCGATGCGGCTGGAGATTATGTGCCGCTCGCCGACCAGGATTGCCGTCTTTGGGATCACGCGCTGATCGACGAAGCCGAGGCGCTGCTGGGCCGCGCCGCCACCATGGGCGTCATCGGCCGCTATCAGCTCGAAGCGGCGGTACAATCGGTGCATGCGACGCGGCGACGGACCGGCCAAACCGATTGGGCGGCGATCCGTAACTTCTACGATGCGCTGTCGGCGATATCAGGCTCGCCGGTGATTTCGATCAACCGCGCCGTGGCGATTGCCGAGGCCGAAGGGGCGGCGGCAGGACTGGCGGCGCTCTACGTGCTGGGTGACGACAAGCGGCTCAACGACTACCAGCCCTACTGGGCCGCCCGCGCCGGCCTGCTGGCCAGGCTCGGCAATGCGGCGCAAGCGGTCGAGGCCTATGACCGGGCGATCGGCCTTGAACGCGACCCGGCCGTGCGCCGCTTCCTGCAAGCGAAACGGGCGATCCTGCGAAATTGAAGCGTCCGTTCAGGCCGGCCACATCTCATGTGTGGTGTTGAGCCGTTTCATCAGCGGATGCGCGCGCAGCGCCGACCATAAGCGTTCGATGTTCGGCCAGTCGGCCCGCGCCTTGTCCATGTCGGGGTGCCAGGCCACCAGCATGACGAGGTAGATGTCGGCCAGCGACATCGCGTCGCCGACCAGCCAGCCGCGCCCCTCGAGGGCTGCATCGACAATGGCGAAGCCGCGGTCCATCTCGGCAATGGCTGCCTGCTTGACGGCTTTCTTGCCGTCGGCATCGGTGGTGTAGCGATGGGCATAGTAGAGGCGCAGGATGGCGGGGTAGAGCGCCGACGACATGAACGCCATCCAGCGCAGGAAACCGGCGCGATCCGGCGATCCGGCGGCCGGCGCCAGACCCGCCTCCGGATGGCGCTCGGCAAGCAGGATGCAGATCGCCGCCGATTCGGTTATCGATTGACCGTTGGGCAAGGTCAGCACCGGAACCTGGTTCAACGGGCTGATGTCGAGGAAAGCCGGGTCCGGCGGATCCTTCTTCGGCACATCGATCTGGTCGAATTGCGCGTTTGCCAGCGCCAATGCGGCCTCGACGACAAAACCGCCGCTGCCTGGGCGCGTGTAAAGCTTGTACATGTGATTCTCCCCCTGCCCGCGCGAAGCAGGCCGGGGCGATTTGACCCTGAAGCCGCCTCCCGCTCAAGCCGGTGGCGGACGCCACGGCCGGGTTTTCTGCGGTCCAGCCATGAGACTTCCGATGTCGGAGGGACAGCACCCCCGATGCCCGGCAGGGCAGAGGGGGGTGCGAAGGATCGCCGCCTATCCAGTTAAGACGTTAAGCCCCCAGCCCGTCGAACAGGATCGTCGACAGATAGCGCTCGGCGAAGGACGGGATGATCACCACCAGGTTCTTGCCCTTGTTCTCCGGCCGCGACCCGACGACGATGGCGGCCTGCAGGGCAGCGCCCGACGAGATGCCGACCGGCACGCCTTCAAGGCGGGCGACGAGGCGGGCGTTGGCGACCGAATCCTCGTTGGAGACCTTGACGATCTCGTCATAGATCGAGGTGTCGAGGATCTTGGGCGCAAAGCCGGCGCCGATGCCCTGGATCTTGTGCGGGCCGGGCTGGCCGCCCGACAGCACCGGCGAGGCCTCCGGCTCGACGGCGACGACATGCACCGAGGGCTTGCGTTGCTTCAGCACCTGGCCGACGCCGGTGATCGTGCCGCCGGTACCGATGCCGGCGACGAAGATGTCGACCCCGCCATCGGTGTCGTTCCAGATCTCCTCGGCGGTGGTGCGGCGGTGGATCTCCGGGTTGGCCGGGTGTTCGAACTGCTGCGGGATGACGGCGTCAGGCAAGGTGGCGGCCAGTTCGTCAGCCTTGGCGATGGCGCCCTTCATGCCTTTCGGCCCTTCCGTCAGCACCAGTTCGGCGCCGAGCAGCGCCAGCATCTTGCGGCGCTCCACCGACATGGTTTCGGGCATGGTCAGGATCAGCTTGTAGCCCTTGGCGGCGGCGGCGAAGGCGAGCGCGATGCCGGTATTCCCCGAGGTCGGCTCGATCAGCGTCGTCTTGCCGGGTTTGATCCGGCCCGACGCTTCCAGCGCCTCGATCATGGAAACGCCGATGCGGTCCTTGACCGAGGCGATCGGATTGAAGAATTCGAGCTTGGCAAGAAGGTTGGCAACGACGCCCTTCTCCTTGGCGAACTTGTCGAGCCGCACCAGCGGCGTGTCGCCGATCGTCTCGGTGATCGAGTTGTAGACACGGCCGCGGCCGGGCACGCGCGCGGAAGGCTTGTTCATTGGTTTCGCTCCCAAATCAGATCAGGCAATTGGCGTCGGCGGACAGAATAGGGCTTTCGCCCGCGCAAGATAGGCTGCCGGCCGAAAATATCGAGTGGGCCGCTTGCTGAAAACGCTTGCCTTCCGAAGGCGCATTTCCGGATGGACCGATCGGCGGAATGAATTGCCTGAACCGATCTACTGACGTGCGGCAATGGCTGCGGCCGCGCCCACCATGAAGCCAGCGGCGGTGCGGTTCAGCGCCTTCAGCGCGCGCGGCGATTTCAGGAACCAGCGCGCCTTGGCGGCCAGCGCCAGATAGGGCACAAGCACCACAAAGAGCACGATAACGGTGAGCGCGACCAGGATGCCGTAGTCGGCGAGCGTGATGGTCTTCAGGTCGACGATGGTCGGCGTGATGGCGAGGTAGAAGATCATCGTCTTCGGGTTGCCCAGCGTGACGGTGAGGCCGGCAAGGAAGCTCGATACCAGGCCGCCCTTGCCTTTCCTGGCCTCGACAGTCTCTGGCGTGATCCCGGCCGTCCAGAAACGCCAGCCGAGGAAGGCGAGATAGGCGACGCCCAACCATTTGATGGCGAGAAACACCATGCCGAAGCTTTGCGCGACAAAGGCAAGGCCGAGCACCACCGCGGTGAGATAAATAAGGTCGCCGAGCATCAGGCCGAACGACATCGCCAGCGACGAGCGGAAGCCGGATCCGAGCGCCCGCGCCACAAGCGCGGTGACGCCGGGACCGGGAATGGCGGCGGCGATGCCCAGCGCAGCACTGTAGGCAAGGAAGCCGGTGAGGGTCATGACGGTCGCACCTCGTGAAACGACTCTGATGCCATGAAAGCCTGCAACGGCAAAAAGGATTCGATTGCGCCAAGCAGGACATGAAAGCCGGTCGTCATCACCTGAAAGCGAGAGATGGTTCACTTACGCCCCGAAGGCGGTCGGCTATCTCGCATGGCTCCGAACGGCAGGAGCACCCATGTTAGCCAAAAGACTTCACATCCAGCTCATGAAGTGGATGCCCAACAACTATTCCGAAGCACACGGTCACGTCCACGAGCTGGAATGGTATCTGTGGTTCGAGGGGCGTCAGGCTTTCAGCCTGTTCGACAAGGGCGATAGCGATGTCGTTCCGCAGACTGGATATTTTACCGACAGCCGGGACCCTGGCGCTCACCCCATTCGTCCGATGATCTATCCGCTGGTCGTCAACAACCGGTTCAAGGTGCGGCTGGTGGCGATCGAGCGTGACGGACCGCAAAAGATAGACCCCGACGACACGGCCAAAGGCGAATTCTACATCGACCTCGACATCAAATATCCGCCGGTCTCCGACTGGCGCATCATCGCTGCCGATCCGCGCAACACCGACCTCAACGTGGAAGCGTCGTTCCAGCTGCAATGGCTGGATTATGTCGATACCGCCGAGATTGCCGAGGATGGCCCGCCACGCATCATCGACAAGTCCAATTATCCCTATCCCTGGGGCGCCAATGTGATGGTGTTCGAGCACTGGCTCGGGCTTGGCCGCAAGGCGCCGCTCAAACTCATCGACCCGAACCGCGCATCGCGCCGCGAATACTGGATGATCAATGGCAATGCGGCTCGGCGCATGGTGCAGGACCTCTATCGCTTCCACATCAACCAACTGGGCGTCGCCAACGACACCATCAGCAGTGTTTACGTGCCGAAGCTCAATGCCGGCCACGTCACGGTGAGCCTTTACGAGCACGATTTCAGCGACAGCCGCTTCGCGCAAGGGGCGAAGAAGTCCTTCGGCTCGGTCGGGCTCTTCAATCTCAGGGATACCGGTTTTGATGACCGCGTCTCATCGGCCGAGGTGATCCATACCTATCCCAAGGTGATCCATCGGGACGTGCATTAGGGCCGGATTGCGCTGTTCGCCGGCTCAGGATGGGCCATCGACATGGGTGATGCGCCAGATGGTGCCGTTGCCATCCTCGGTGACGATAAGCGCGCCGTCCTTGGCCACCGCGACGCCGACCGGCCGGCCCCAGACGGCGTCGTCGGAGAGGACGAAGCCGGTGATGAAATCCTGGTACTCGCCGGTCGGCTTGCCGTCGCTGAATCTCAGCCGCACCACCTTGTAGCCGGTCCTCATACCACGGTTCCAGGAGCCGTGCAGGGCGACGAAGGCGTCACCCTTGTACTCTGCCGGGAAATTGCCGCCGTCATAGAAGGCGATGTTGAGCGGCGCCGAATGCGCCTGCATCAGCACGTCGGGCACGGTGACCGAGCCGGCGAGGTCTGGGCGCGCGCCCTCGTGACGCGGGTCCTCGTTGGCGCCGATATAATACCAGGGCCAGCCATAGAAGGCGCCGTCCTTGACTGAGGTGGCATATTCGAACGGCACATCGTCGCCGAGACCGTCGCGCTCGTTGACGACACACCACAGCGCGCCGGTGGCCGGCTGCACGGTCATGCCCGAGCAATTGCGCAGGCCGGTAGCGAGGATGCGGCCATTCTTGCCGTCGGGGCCGAAGGCCAGCACGTCGGCACGGCCATCCTCGGAACCCCAGGTGGCGCCGAGTGGCTGTGATTTTGCCCAGGCGTCAAGGCCGCCCTTCGGTGCCTTCTGCATGCCCTCCGCGACGTTCGATCCGGAGCCGACCGAGAGATACAGCGTCTTCCCGTCCGGCGAGAAGGCGATATCGCGGGTCCAGTGGCCGCCGGTAGGGATGTCGGAGACAATCGTCTCCGGTTCGCCGGAGGCTTTAAGGTCGCCGTCGCGATAGGCGTAGCGGACCACGCTGTCGTTGTTGGCGACGTAGACCCATTGCGGCTTGTCGCCAGGCGGGTAGAAGGCGATGCCATAGGGCTGGTTTAGATTGTCGGCAAAAATGCCCTCTTCGGCCGGCTTCGCGCTACCCTTGGCCAGCCGATAGACGCGGATCTGGTTGGCGTCACTGTCGGCGACGAACAGGTCGCCGTTCGGCGCCACGCGCACGACCCGCGGATTGGAAATGCCGGAAGCAACCAGTTCGGCCGAAAACCCAGGCGGCAGGACGGGCTTCGCGCCCTCGGGCCGATCGCCGAGGCCGGCGCTGTTGGAGGCGGATCCGGTGATGTTGGGTCTTTTCAGATCATCCGGCCTAATCAGCCGGCGCACACCTGGCTTGTCGGCCTTCCAGTCGCCGAAAGCGTCCTTGCCGGTCAGCAGCAGTTGATCAGCCTGCTGGGCGAAGGCGCTGGTGGCCAGAAGCAGGGCAAGGCCTGCGAAGCCGGCAATCCGGATCATGCTGTTCTCCTCGAACTCGCGCCGGTCGGCGCGTCACGACAAGGGAGATATTGTGCGGCCGCCGCAAAAGAGAAGCGTGCGCGCGCAGATTCGACGAGAGAACCGCTCAACTTTCCTCTTCGACGTCCAGATCGTCGTCGAGACGCTTTTCCAATGCGACGAGATCTTCCGGCAGCGGCAAGCCCATGGCGCGCATTTCGCGCAGTTTTTCGCGCAGCTGCTCCTGGATTTCGTGCTCGTCCTCCGGCTGGTTGACCATTTCTTCGAGCAGCATGCTGATCTGGGCCTTGAACGATTCAAGCGCCATTCTGCGCCCTCCTTTACGGTGATCCCGGCTTCGGAATTATCTTAACATCCGGGTAATCAATTGGGCCGTGTAGTCGACCATCGGCACGATGCGGGCATAATTCAGCCTGGTCGGGCCGATGACGCCGAGCGCGCCGACGACGCGGGCGTCCTTGTCGCGGTAAGGTGCCACGACCAGCGACGAGCCGGAGAGCGAGAACAGCTTGTTTTCCGAGCCGATGAAGATCCGCACGCCGGGGCCGTCCTCGGCGAGGTCGAGCAGCTGGATCAGCCCGTCCTGCGTCTCCAGATCCTCGAACAGGTGGCGCAGCAATTCGATATCGGCCTGGGCGGTGACGTTTTCGAGCAAATTGGCGCGGCCGCGCACGATAAGGCGCGCCGGCAGGCCGCTGTCGGCGCCGGCCCACACCGCCAGGCCTTTCTCGACCAGGTCCTGCGACAACGTGTCCAGCGCTGCCCGGGTCTCGTCCTTGATACGGGCGATCTCGATGCGCGCCTCGGCGAGCGTGCGGCCCCTGATATTGGCGTTGAGGAAGTTGGAGGCCTCGTGCAGCTGCGAGACGGTGATGCCGGCCGGCAGGTCGACGACGCGGTTCTCGACATCGCCATTCTGCGACACCATCACCGCCAGCGCCTTGGTCGGCTCGAGCTGGATGAACTCGATGTGCTTCAGCGCCACCTCGTTCTTGGTGGCGAGCACCAGGCCGGCGCCGCGCGACATGCCCGACAGCATCTGGCTGGCCTCGGTCAGCATGTGTTCCAGCGTCGCGCCCGAGCCGGAGGCGCGCACCTGCGCCTCGATGACCCGGCGTTCCTCGTCGGAGAGATCGCCAAGCTCCATGAAGGCATCGACGAAGAATCGCAGGCCGGTCTGAGTCGGCAGGCGCCCGGCCGAGATGTGCGGGGCATAGATCAGGCCGAGATGCTCGAGGTCGCTCATCACGTTGCGGATGGTGGCCGGCGACAGCGACGACGGCAGGATGCGCGACAGGCTGCGCGATCCCACAGGCTCACCGTCCTTCAAATAGGATTCGACGATGCGCCTAAAAATGTCGCGCGAACGCATGTCGAGCGATTGCAGCGCGGGCGCCAGCAGACTGGGTTCGGTGACTGCCTTGGTCATTCGAGCCAAAAACCTCCGGCCCAAGGATATAGACTTCCATCGCTCCCGCGCAACCCGGCGTCTATATGGGGCCTTTTCCTTTGCGCCATGGGCTGCATGCGTCTACAAGCCGCCGACGCAACCGTAAAAAGAACAGAAAGAGGCCTCGATGCGCCCTTCCAAACGCCAAGCCGACGAAATGCGCGCCATCTCCTTCGAGCGCGGCGTCTCCAAACACGCCGAGGGCTCGTGCCTGGTGAAATTCGGCGACACGCATGTGTTGTGCACGGCGAGCCTGGAGGAAAAGGTGCCGGGCTGGATGCGCAATTCCGGCAAGGGCTGGGTGACGGCGGAATACGGCATGCTGCCGCGTTCGACCGGCGAGCGCATGCGCCGTGAAGCCTCGGCCGGCAAGCAAGGCGGCCGCACGCTGGAAATCCAGCGGCTGATCGGCCGCTCCTTGCGCGCCGTTGTCGACCTGCAGGCACTGGGCGAACAGCAGATCACCGTCGACTGCGACGTCATCCAGGCCGATGGCGGCACCCGCACGGCCTCGATCACCGGCGGCTGGGTGGCGCTCTACGATTGCCTGCGCTGGATGGAAGCGCGGCAGATGGCCAGTGTTGCCAAGGTGCTGAAGGACCATGTCGCGGCAATTTCCTGCGGCATCCATGACGGCCAGCCGGTCATCGACCTCGACTACATCGAGGATTCATCTGCCGGCACCGACGCCAATTTCGTCATGACCGGCAAGGGCGGCATCGTCGAGATCCAGGGCACCGCCGAGGGCGAGCCTTTCTCGGAAGGGCAGTTCGCGGAGCTGATGGGCCTTGCCAAGAAGGGCATTCAGCGGCTGGTGAGCTTGCAGCAGATGGCTGTGGCTTGATTGAATTTAACGTGATGACGTCGGCGATCCTTCACACCCCCCTCTGGCCTGCCGGCCATCTCCCCCGCAAGGGGGGAGATCAGAGGTCGCTACCGTTTTCGCCAACCATCAACGTTGAGACGCCGCCAGCGGAACTGCCAATCTCCCCCCTTGCGGGGGGGATGCCCGGCAGGGCAGAGGGGGGTGCCTGATGCAACCCTCCGCTATTCTTGAGTCAGCGCTTTACGTCACGGATCTCGCCGCTGCCGAAGCCTTCTACTCCAACGTCCTCGGCCTCCCTCTCCTCGGCAAGGTCGACGGCCGCCATCTCTTCTTCCGCTGCGGCCCGGGCGTGCTGCTCATCTTCAACGCCGAAGCCACCAAAATCCCGCCGGCGCCCGATGCGCGGCTGAAAGTGCCGCCGCATGGCACGGTCGGCGAGGGCCATCTCTGCTTTGCCGCAAGTGAGGATGAACTCGCACAGTGGAAGGCGCAACTTGAGGCGAAAAACATCGCCATCGAAAGCGAATTCGAATGGCCGCAGGGCGGGCGCTCGATCTACATACGCGACCCCTCGGGCAATTCGATCGAATTCGCCGAGCCAAGGATCTGGGGCCTTTGATGCATTCTCTCGATGGAAAGAAGATCGTCGTTGCCAGCCACAATGAAGGCAAGCTGCGCGAATTCGCCGATTTGATGGGTCCGTTCGGCTTCGAGGCGAAGTCGGCCAAGGACTACGGCCTGCCGGAACCGGAGGAGACCGGCACCACCTTCGAGGAAAACGCCTACATCAAGGCCTTCGCCGCGGCTAAGGCGACCGGCCTGCCGGCGCTGTCGGACGATTCGGGCCTGTGCGTCGACGCGCTCGACGGCGCCCCCGGCGTCTACACCGCCAATTGGGCCGAAGCTCCCGATGGCAGCCGCGACTTCGGGATGGCCATGCAGCGCACCGAAGTGGCCTTGCAGGAGGTCGGCGCCGCCAAGCCAGCGCAGCGCAAGGGGCGGTTCGTCGCCGTCATCTGCCTGGCCTTCCCCAATGGCGAGGCTGAATATTATCGCGGCGAAGCTGAGGGAACGCTGGTGTGGCCGCCGCGCGGCGAACTGGGCTTCGGCTACGACCCGGTGTTTTTGCCCGACGGTTTCGACAAGACGTTCGGCGAGATGAGCGCTGAGGAAAAACACGGCTGGAAGCCCGGTCAGCCGACGGCGCTGTCGCACCGCGCCCGCGCCTTCCAGAAATTCGCCCGCGCCAGGTTAGGCTCAGCTTAATGTCGCTGGACCGCAGCCCGGGCTTCGGGGTCTACATCCATTGGCCGTTCTGCGCCGCCAAATGCCCGTATTGCGACTTCAACAGCCATGTCCGTCACCAGCCGGTCGACCAGGAGCGCTTTGCCCGCGCCTTCGAGAACGAGCTGAAGACCATGAGCGAGCGGACCGGGCCGCGCGAAGTGACCAGTATCTTTCTCGGCGGCGGCACACCGTCGCTGATGCAGCCGCAGACGGTGGCGGCGGTGCTGGACGCCGTGGCGAAGAACTGGACGGTGCCCGACGGCATCGAGGTGACGCTGGAAGCCAATCCGTCCTCGGTCGAGGCCGAGCGATTTCGCGGCTACCGCGCCGCCGGCGTCAACCGTGTGTCGCTCGGCGTGCAGGCGCTGAACGACAAGGATCTGCGCTTCCTCGGCCGGCTGCACAATGTCGACGAGGCGCTGCATGCAATTGGCCTGGCACGGGACATATTCCCAAGACTTTCCTTCGACCTGATCTACGCCCGCCCCGGCCAGACGCTGGATGACTGGCAGGCGGAGCTCGAACAGGCGATCGGCCATGCCGCCGACCATCTGTCGCTCTACCAGCTGACCATCGAGGAAGGCACGCCGTTCCATGCCCTTCATGCGGCGAACAAATTCATCATCCCCGATAATGACCGGGCCGCCGATCTCTATGCGCTGACGCAGGAGATCACCGCAGCGCATGGCCTGCCGGCCTATGAGATTTCCAACCACGCCAGGCCGGGCGCCGAGAGCCGGCACAATCTGACCTATTGGCGCTATGGCGAATATGTCGGCGTCGGACCGGGCGCGCATGGCCGCTTTATCGAGAACGGCCACCGCACCGTGACGATCGCCGAGCGGATGCCGGAGACCTGGGCCAATCTGGTGGAGGCCAGGGGCCATGGCGTCACCGGCGGCGAGATCCTGACGCGCTCCGAAGAGGCCGACGAGTTCCTGCTGATGGGGCTGAGGTTGGCCGAAGGCATCGACCTTTCCCGCTACGAGGCGTTTTCCGGGCGCGGCCTGTCGAGCGCCCGGCTGACCGTGCTGCAGGATGAGGGGCTGGTGGCGCCGATCGGCAATGCCAGGCTACGCGCCACGCCAGCCGGCATGATCGTGCTCGATGCCGTGGTGGCGGATTTGGCGCGGTGAGCCCACAGGGCAAATGGCCGGGCTGTTGGACGATTTATCGGCTTGAGCAAGGATGTTAGAAAGTCGACTTGTTGAACCGCTGGCGTGCCAGCGCCGCATCCGAGGTGACTCCTGCGATGACGTTCCTGATCCACGAGACCTTGATGACATTGAACACGGATGATGTGTTCGAGTTTGGATTGACCGAAATCTTGAGATCTCCAGAGCAAGACGACCTCTTTGAGGCTCAGGCGATTTTCATCAGGAACGCAACGGTCACATCGAAACTAAAATTGACCCACTTGAGCGAATTCAGCGTTGTCCTCAGTTTCATAACATATATTGGAAATAAGCTTCGCGGAATCGCCAAGGATGAGTTGCTCGAGTTTGATCTGAATGGACTCACATTTGATCAGTACATCCCTCTCAGCAAAAATCTGCGTAAGATCTGGGATGAGTAGTCGGTGAAGAACGTCCTGTTCGTCTGCAGCCAGAACCGCTTGCGCAGCCCGACCGCCGAGCAGGTGTTCTCCAAACGTAGGGATATCGAGGTCGAGTCGGCCGGCACCAATCACGATGCAGACACGCCGCTGACGCATGAACTGGTCGCCTGGGCCGACATCGTCTTCGTGATGGAAAAAGCGCACCGCACCAAGCTGCAGAAGAATTCAAGGAGAGCCTGAAGAAGGCCCGCGTCATCTGCCTCGACATCCCGGATGACTACGGATCCATGGATCCGGAGTTGATCGACCTTCTGAAGGCACGGGCTTCGCGATATCTCGATTGAACTATGGGGGCTTCGCAACCACGCGTTCGTCATCCTCGAGTCTGCGCCGCGTCGCTTCGCTCCTTGCTCGCCCGTGATGACGAAGTGAGGGTGGTCCTCGCCAATCGCGAAGGTCAAGCGTCGTGCTTGAAGCGGCGCTTGCCGCGGTGTTTCTCGGCATGCGCCTCTCCGGTCCGGGCCGGCTTGGCGTCGCTCTTGTCCCGGCGGACGCTGTTCTGGTCGTTCATCGGATGCGGCGGCGCGCCTTCGCGGGCGCTCTTCGTTTCAAGACGGGTGATGAAGATATCGAAACGATTGGGCATCGTACGGTCAGTGCTCCGTCGTGCTGTCCGGTTTGTTGTCCGAAAGCCTGACATTCGTCGGCAAGGCGGTGGCCGTCCGACTGGCCAGGCCGGTGTCGCTTTCGGCGAGCGCACGCTTGCCCTTTCGCGCAGTGAAGCGCTTGCGCTCGGCATAATAGGGCTCGAAAACGTCCTGCAATTCCAGGCTGTCCATCCTGTCCTCCTCCTCAAGAGACTCAGGTATTCAATCCGCCAGCCACGCTTTCGTTCCCCACTGAGGCAAAGACATGGCCGCCGGGTTACATCGGCGTCAGGTTTGGCCCGACGTTCGGGAGTTTTGCAACCCGGCGCGCGCCATGCCAAACAGGGCGAAATGGAGAGACCCGGTGACCGGCGAGAAACGCAGCTATGTGATCGGGCAGACCGAGATCGCAGTCCGGCCGCTGGCGCCGGCGCTGTATCTGGTGGCGACGCCGATCGGCAATCTCTCCGACATCACGCTGCGCGCGCTGGAAACGCTGGCGGCCGCCGACGTCGTCGCCTGCGAGGACACCCGCGTCTCGCGCGTGCTGCTCGACCGCTACGGCATCCGCCGCCGCACCACGGCCTATCATGAACACAATGCCGGCGAGGCCGGACCGAAGCTGATCGCGGCACTCGAGGCCGGGCAGAGCGTGGCGCTGATTTCGGATGCCGGCACGCCGCTGATCTCCGACCCAGGCTACCGGCTGGTCGGCGAAGCGCTGGAGCGCGGCCTGCGCGTGGTGCCGATCCCCGGCCCATCGGCGCCGCTGGCGGCGCTGACGGCGTCGGGCCTGCCGTCCGACGCCTTCCTGTTTGCCGGGTTTCTGCCGGTGAAATCTGGGCAGCGGCTGACAAAGCTCGAAACGTTCAGGGCGGTGCCGGCAACGCTGATCTTCTTCGAGTCGCCGCGTCGGCTGGCCGAAACGCTGGTCGCCATGGTCGAGGCGTTGGGCGGCGCGCGCAAGGCCGCCATCGGCCGCGAGCTGACCAAGACTTTTGAAGAGATGCGGACGGGAACGCTGCAGGCGCTGGCCGACCACTATGCGGCGGCTGACACGCCGAAGGGCGAGATCGTCATCTGCGTCGGGCCCGCCGAGATCAAGCCCGACCAACCCGCCGACATCGACAGGCTGCTGCTGTCGCTGGCCGCCGAAATGCCGGCGTCCAAGGCGGCGGCGGAGGCGGCGAAGATGACTGGCGGGCAGAAGCAGGCGCTTTACCGGCGGCTGCTGGAACTCAGGGATGCGGTTGGAGAAGGCGAAGGTGGCTGAGCGCCCGGCCGCCAGCCGCCAAAAAGCCTATCGGCGCGGCCATCGCGGCGAGTGGCTGGCGGCAGCGGCGCTGATGCTGAAAGGTTATCGCATCCTCGCCCGCCGGCATCGCACCCGCTTCGGCGAGATCGACCTGATCGCCAGGCGCGGCGACCTGGTGCTGTTCGTCGAAGTCAAGGCGCGGCGCACGCTGATGGAAGCGATGGAGGCGATCGGCCACCAATCGGAGCGCCGCATCGAAGGCGCCGCCGACATCTGGCTGTCGCGGCAGCCGGACTACGGCAGATTGTCAATGCGCTTCGACATGATCGCGGTGCTGCCCTGGCGCTGGCCGGTGCATGTCGAGAACGCGTTTTATGGGAGGAGTTAGCGGCCTTTACCCTCCCCCTTGTGGGGAGGGTCGGTGAGCAAGCAACGCGACTCGTCGATGGCGAAACGGGGCGGGGGTGTGGCGCCCCCACCCCGATCCGCTTTGCGGATCGACCCTCCCCACCACAAGGGGGAGGGTAAAGCTCACCCCCAAATGAAAAGCGCCACCAACCCAACCGCTCCCACCACCAGGCGCCACCAGCCGAACAGCGAATAGCCGTTGCGCGAGACGTAATCGAGCAGGAAGCGCACGACGATCAGCGCGGTAACAAAGGCGGCGATGAAGCCGATGGCGATGATCGGCAGGTCGGCGCTGCTCAGCACGTTGCGGTTCTTGAACAGATCGAAGGCGAAGGCGCCGACCATGGTCGGGATGGCGAGGAAGAAGGAGAATTCCGCCGCCGCGCGCTTGTCGACGCCCAGCAGCAGCGCGCCGACGATGGTCGAACCGGAGCGCGACGTCCCGGGGATCAGCGACAGGCACTGGAACAGGCCGATTTGCAGGTAAAGCCTTGTCGGGAAGCGCTCGACATCGCGGTAGACCGGCTGCAGCTTCATGCGGTCGACGACCAAGAGCACGACGCCGCCGACGATCAGCATGATGCAGATCAGCCTTGGCGATTCGAACAGCACCGTCTTGATGAAATCATGCGCCAGCGCGCCGATGATGGCCGCCGGCAGGAAGGCGATCAGGATGCCGATGACGAAATGCCGCGTCAGCCGGTCATGCGGCAGGTCGAGCAGCATCTGCCACAGGCGGCGGAAATAGACGCTGAGGATCGCCAGGATGGCGCCGAGCTGTATCAGGATCTCGAAGGCCTTGCCGGTGGAATGGAAGCCGAGGAAATGGCCGGCGAGCAGGATATGGCCGGTCGAGGAGACCGGGATGAACTCGGTCAGCCCCTCCAGCAGGCCGAGCAGCAGGGCTTCGACGATGGTGTGGCTATCCATGGCAACCTCGGCATTCAAGGGACGGAAGGAAACGGCTGGCAAAAGGGCTTGCTTGTCACGGCGCGGAAGTCCCCCTATAGGTCGCAGCACCGTGACGGCCGCATGACGGGCCGCCAAGACTTACCGGTGCGGACGGCGATTCGCCAGTGCGCCTTAATATCGCGGAATCATGCTGACGCTTTTCCATCACCCGATGTTCGCCACCTGCCGCTTCGTGCGCCTCGCCTTCGGCGAATATGGCGAGGAGCTGGCGCTGATCGAGGAAAAACCGTGGACGCGGCGCAAGGAGTTTTTGGCGCTGAACCCGGCCGGCACCTTGCCTATCCTGCTGGCCGAAGGCGACGTGCCGATCGTCGGCGCCATGGTGATCGCTGAATATCTCGACGAAACACGTGGTGTCCTGAAGCGCGACAAGCGCCTGTTTGCGGAAGACCCGATGCAGCGCGCCGAAATCCGCCGCCTGACCGACTGGTATCTCAACAAGGCCGAGAGCGAAGTGACCCGGCATCTGGTGCGCGAGCGCGTGCTGAAGCCGGTGATGCCGGAAACGGCGGGCGGCGGTTCCCCCGATTCGGCGGCGATCCGCGCGGCGCGCGCCAACATTCGCCAGCACATGAAGTACACCAACTGGCTGGCCGGCACCCGTCATTGGCTGGCCGGCAGCAAGGTCACCTATGCCGACCTGGCGGCGGCCGCGACGCTGTCGGTGCTGGATTATCTCGGCGAGATCGATTGGCGCGAGCATGCCGCGGCGCGCGAATGGTACACGCGGGTGAAATCGCGGCCGTCGTTCCGGCCGCTGCTCACCGACCGAGTGCGCGGCCTGTCGCCGGTGTCGCATTATGCGGACCTCGACTTCTAGAAGCCAAACCCTGCGCGCGCTGATCGACGCCGAGGCGCGGCGCGCCGGCTTCGATGCGGTTGCCGTCACCACGCCCGATGCGATCCCGCTGGCGCCGGCCAGATTGGCCGAATTCATCGCCGATGGTTTTCACGGTTCGATGGCGTGGATTGCGGAGACGCTCCAACGCCGCAGCGAGCCTTCGACGCTGTGGCCCGAGGTGCGCTCGATCATCGTGCTGGCAATGAATTATGGCCCCGACCACGATCCGCGTGCGCTGCAGGCAAGGCGCGACCGCGGCGCGATCTCGGTCTATGCGCAAAACCGCGACTATCACGAGGTGATGAAGGGCCGGCTGAAGGAGATCGCCGGCAAGATCGTCGCGCGGGCCGGCGGCGACGTAAAGGTTTTCGTCGATACGGCGCCGGTTATGGAAAAGCCGCTGGCTGAGGCCGCCGGGCTCGGCTGGCAAGGCAAGCACACCAATCTGGTCAGCCGCGAGCACGGCTCCTGGCTGTTTCTCGGCACCATCTTCACCACGGCGGAGCTCACGCCAGATTCGACCGAGGTAGACCATTGCGGTTCCTGCCGCGCCTGTCTCGACGCCTGCCCGACCGATGCCTTTCCGGCGCCCTATCGGCTCGATGCCAGGCGCTGCATCTCCTACCTGACCATCGAGAACAAGGGGCCGATCCCGCAAGAATTCCGCGAAAAGATCGGCAACCGCATCTATGGCTGCGACGATTGTCTCGCCGCCTGCCCGTGGAACAAGTTCGCCCGCGCCGCCTCGGAGGCCAAGCTCGCCGCGCGCGATGAACTGCGCGAACCGCCGCTGGCGGAACTGTTGCAGCTGGACGACACGGCGTTCCGGACCTTTTTCTCCGGCTCGCCGATCAAGCGCATCGGCCGCGACCGCTTTGTCCGCAATGTGCTGACCGCCGCCGGCAATTCCGGCGATGTTTCGCTGGCCGGCCCGGTGCGCGATCTGCTTGGCGATGCCTCGCCGCTGGTGCGCGGCGCGGCGATCTGGGCGCTGGCGCGGCTGGTGACGGCCGCCGAATTCAACGGGCAGGCGGCGGTCTACTTGAAAACCGAAACCGACACTACAGTGCAGGACGAATGGCTGTCCGCATTGCCAATCGAGGCGCATGCATGAGCGAAAAACAGGTTTTTATCTTCGGCGCCGGCTATTCGGGCAAAGCCTTTGCACGGGCCAATGCGGAGGCGATTACGATCTTCGGCACCACGCGCTCATCGGAAAAATTCGACGCGCTGCGGCAGGTCGGCATCGCGCCGCTGCTGTTCGACGGCGCCCTGACCCCTGAAATCGGCGATGCGCTGGAAAAGACCACCCATCTCGTCGTCTCGGTGGCACCGGAGGAGGCCGGCGACCCTGTGCTTCTCGCCGCGCGCAAGGCGATCGAGGCGATGCCGGCGCTTCGCTGGATCGGCTATCTCTCGACCGTCGGCGTCTATGGCAATTATGACGGTGCCTGGGTCGATGAAACGGCCGAATGCCGGCCGGTGTCGAAACGCTCGTCGATGCGAGTGGCGGCCGAGCGGGGCTGGCTGCAGCTTGGACTCGAGACCGGCAAGCCGGTGGCCATCCTGCGGCTTTCCGGCATTTACGGGCCGGGTCGCAACGCGCTGGTCAATCTGGAAAACGGCACGGCCAGGCGGCTGGTCAAGCCCGACCAGGTGTTCAACCGCATCCATTGCGACGACATCGCCGGCGCGCTCTGGCACCTCATCGGTGGCAATAGAGGCGGCATTTTCAACATCACCGATGACGAGCCGGCGCCGCCGCAGGATGTCGTCACCTATGCCGCTTCGCTGATGGGCGTCGAGCCGCCGCCGGAGATTCCTTTCGAGACCGCCCAACTTTCGCCCATGGCGCGGTCCTTCTATGGCGAGAACAAGCGCGTCGCCAACGCCGCGATCAAGGCAGCGGGCTACCGGTTCCGCTATCCGGACTACCGCCAGGCGTTCGATCGGATGTGGGCCGACGGCAGCTGGCGCGACGGCGAGCCGCGCAGCCCGATGAAGGTAGATAATCGAAACGCGAGCCCGAGGGTGATATGATTCGATTGTGTTGCGGACTTTTGCAGTGGGGTTCATGACGATTTCGATGCGATCCTTGACCGGCAGACGGCCGTTCCTGACGGCGGCGCTGGCGATCGTGGCGCTGGCCGGGCTGGTGGCGGGCGCAATCACGGCCGAGCCACGGGCAAAAGACCTGTTCGGCGCCAAGAAGCTGCCGGCGGTGGCTGCGGCGCAATCCTTCGGCTTCTATTCAAAGGGCTGCTTCACCGGCGGCGTCGCCATTCCGATGGACGGCCAGAACTGGGAGGTGATGCGTCCCTCGCGCAACCGGCGCTGGGGTCATCCAACGATGATTGCGCTGATCGAGAAGCTGTCGCGCGATGCCGCCGCCGACGGCTGGCCGGGGCTTCTGATCGGCGACATTTCGCAGCCGCGCGGCGGCCCGATGCTGACCGGGCACGCCTCGCACCAGATCGGCCTCGACGCCGACATCTGGCTGACGCCGATGCCCGACCGCAAGCTTACGACCCAGGAGCGCGAAAACATCAGCGCCACGCTGATGGTCGACGACAAGACGCATCTGGTGAAGGACAGGCTGTGGAAGCCGATACATACCAAGCTGTTGAAGCGCGCCGCGAGCTATCCGGAAGTCGAGCGCATCCTGGTCAATCCAGGCATCAAGAAGAAGCTGTGCGACACCGTCACCGGCGACCGTACCTGGCTGAGAAAAATCCGGCCGTTCTGGGGCCATGACTATCATTTCCACATCCGCATCGGCTGCCAGCCGGGTTCGCCCAACTGCAAGGGACAGGAAGCGACGCCCGACGATGACGGCTGCGGCAAGCCGCTGGCCTGGTGGTTTACCGAGGAGCCGTGGCGCCCCAACAAGAACCCGGACGCGCCCAAGGCGCGCGACCTGATGACGATGGCGAACCTGCCGAAACAATGCCAGTTCGTGCTCGACCAGCCCGACGCGGACTCGGCGGAAGCCGTCACCTATCGCGGCGGCGGCGTGCCGATCGCCGCCAGGGCGCCGGAACCCGACGCGCCTCCGCCTATTGCGGGCAATGCGGGCGGCTTGCCAAACGCAGCCAACGCCTTCACCGCCACGCCGGAGATCGGCATTCCCCTGCCAAGGCGACGGCCGCCGGCAAACGTCGGACAGTGATGGCGAACTGACGCTTTCCCTTTCCGGGGCCATGCGCTAGTCAATCGATTGAACACCGGGCGATTGAACACCGGGCGATTGAAAAACCGGGCGATTGAAACGGTCGCAACGGCGCCGCAAAGGGGACGAGCAAGAGCATGTCAGGCGACGACGACACCGCGTTGCGGTTTCCAGTGCTGATCGGCGACATCGGCGGCACCAATGCGCGCTTTTCGATCGTGCTCGACGCAAATTCGGAAGCCGGTGAGCCGCATATCGTGCAAACCGCCAATTTCGCCACCATAGACGAGGCGATCCAGGCGGCGGTGCTCGACCGATCGTCCATCCGGCCGAATTCGGCAGTGCTGGCGATCGCCGGACCAGTCGATGGCGACGAGATCCCGCTTACCAACTGTCCCTGGGTGGTGAAGCCGAAGCAGATGTTTGCCAATCTGGGCTTGGGCGACATCGTCGTGCTCAACGATTTCGAGGCGCAGGCGCTGGCCGTCGTGGCGCTCGGCGAAGAGCATATGGAAAAGATCGGCGGCGGCACGCCGGAGGAGAATGCCGGACGCGTCGTGCTCGGCCCCGGCACCGGCCTCGGCGTCGCCGGGTTGGTTCATGCCCTCCACCACTGGATCCCGGTGCCTGGCGAAGGCGGCCATATGGATATCGGTCCGCGGACGCCGCGCGATTTCGAGGTGTTCCCGCATATCGAAAAGCTGGACGGCCGCATTTCGGGCGAGCAGATCCTGTGCGGGCGCGGTCTGGTCAATGTCTACCGGGCGGTCGCCAAGGCCGACGGCAAGCCGGCGCCGTTCACCACGCCGGCCGAAATCACCGGGGCGGCGCTGGCCAAGACCGACCCGGTTGCCGAGGAAGCGCTGGCGCTGTTCGTCACCTGCCTCGGCCGCACCGCCGGCGACCTCGCGCTGGTGTTCATGAGCCGCGGCGGCGTGTTTTTGACCGGCGGCATCGCGCAAAAGATCGTTCCGGCACTGAAGGAAGGCAGTTTCCGTGCCGCCTTCGAGGACAAAGCGCCGCACAGCGCGCTGATGGCCTCGATGCCGGTCTATGTCATCATCCACCCGCTGGCAGCGCTTCTGGGCCTTGCCGCCTATGCCCGCAACCCGTCGCTGTTCGGCGTCCAGACCGCGGGGCGGCGCTGGCGCACGTAATCCATTTCGTCCCGAACATGGGTCTGTTCCTGGAAATGGCTGCCGCTTTCGTGACCCTGACCTCGAGCCGCGACGAAGTTTCGCCATAGGCAAGCCGTAGCCGGGGCGCTAAGAGGGGGCCGAATTCCAGCCTGGCATCCCTAGATGCCGGTTGATTTCAGATCGAATCGACCTGAAATCATCCGGCTCTAAATCAAAGAGATAGAGCATGATGTCGTCCGAAAACCGCTTCACACTTTTCGGCATCATGCTCTAGCAAACCACGAAGCGCCCGCGATTTGACCGCTCAAAGTCCACTCAAACTGAAAGTCCAGCCAGCTGAGGTCACTGCGGTGCTGCGCCGCATCCTGGCCGAAAACGGTAGTGAATATCGCTGGACCTATGTCGTTGCCATCGGCTGCCTGCTGATTGTTTCCGCCACCACCGCCTTCACGGCGTGGATCATGGCCCCGATGATCAACGAGATCTTCTACGAACGACGCGGCGACATGATCGTCTGGATCTGCGCCGGGTTCATGGCCGCCTCCGTGCTGCGCGGCTTCGCCGGTTACGGCCAGGCGGTCGCGTTGGCCAAGATCGGCAACAATCTGGTCGCCCGCTACCAGAAGCGCAGCTTCGACCATCTGATGAAGCTCGGCGTCGACTTCTTCAACGATACGCGTTCCGGTCGGCTGGCGGCACAGGTCAACGAGAATGTCGGCGGCGTTCGCGATCTGCTGTCGCTGACGCTGACCTCCATCAGCCGCGACGCGGTCTCGCTGATCGCCCTCGTTGGCGTCATGATCTACCAGGATCCGGTGTTGTCGCTCAGCTCGCTGCTGATCGGGCCGCCGCTGATCTGGGCCGTCGTCTACATCACCCGCCGATTGCGGCGCATCAACCGTGAATCGGTGCTGATCAACTCGCGGCTGAACGGGTCCGTACAGGAGGCCACGCAAGGCATCGCCATCGTCAAGGCCTTCACCCTGGAAGCCGAGCTGGCGCGCCGGATCGGCATCATGGCCGATACGGCCGAGCAGCGTAACAACAAGATCGCCCGGGTCGCGGAGCGGCTGTCGCCGATTTCCGAGATTTTGGGCGGTCTCGCCATTACCTCCGTCCTTGCCTATTCCGGCTACCGGGCGCTGGTGCTCGGACAACCACCAGGCGCTGTGTTTTCCTTCATCACCGCGCTGATCATGGCCTACGATCCGGCACGGCGCCTGGCTCGTACGCAGGTCGGTATGGAACGTGCCCTGGTCAACGCCCGGATGATTTACGAGCTGCTCGACCTGGAGCCTAAACAGGGCGATGCGCCCGACGCGGTCGAAGCCAGGATCACCACCGGCGAGGTTCGCTTCGACAATGTGACGTTCGGCTACAGCGCCGACATGCCGGTGATCAGGAACCTGAGTTTCACCGCCGCGGCCGGCAAGGTTACGGCGGTGGTCGGGGCCTCGGGTGCCGGCAAGACGACGCTCGTGGCGCTGCTGCAGCGCTTCTACGATGTCGACAAGGGTTCGATCGAGATCGATGGCCAGGACATTTCCAAAGTCACCAAGCACTCGCTGCGCGGCTCGATCGCCTATGTCTCGCAGGCGCCCTATCTGTTCGAAGGCAGCATACGCGACAACATCCGTTTTGGCCGACTTTCGGCGACCGACGCCGAGATCGAGCGGGCGGCGGTGCTGGCGGCGGCCGACGAGTTCATCCGTCAGCAGCCGCAGGGCTACGACACGCCCGTCGGCGAGGGCGGCTCGACACTTTCCGGCGGCCAGCGCCAGCGCGTCTCGATTGCGCGGGCGATCGTGCGCAACGCGCCGATCCTTTTGCTCGACGAAGCGACCTCGGCGCTCGACAACGAGGCCGAGGCGCGCGTCCAGGAGGCGCTGACCCATGTGATGGAAGGGCGTACCACCATCGTGATAGCGCATCGCCTGTCGACGGTCGTCAACGCCGACCACATTATCGTGCTTGAAGAGGGGCGCCTGGTCGAGGAAGGCACCCATGCCGCACTGATGGCCGATCCAAACAGTGTCTACGCCCGCTTCCACCGCATTCAAGGCAAGAACGGACTGGGGCTTGTCGACGACTCGAAGCCCGTCCAAACTCCGGTCCTGCGCAGCCGCGCCAAGAAGGCGGTGGGGAGAACAGCATGAGCGAATCCGGCGAAATGGGCCTGGTGGTGGTGGGGGCGGCCGGCCGCATGGGCCAGACGCTGATCCGCGCCATCCATTCGATCCCCGGCGCCCGCGTCGTCGGCGCGGTCGAACGAACCGGATCGCCCTATCTCGGCAGGGATGCGGGCGAGCTTGCCGGCATCGGCATCATCAATGTGACGATCGGCGACGATCCGCTGCCGGTGTTCGCCAAGGCCGACGGCGTGCTCGATTTCACCATGCCGGCAGCCACCGTCGAATTCGCAGGCTATGCCGCGCAGGCACGCATTGCCCATGTCATCGGCACCACCGGCTGCTCGGCGGAAGACGACGCCAGGATCGAGGCCGCGGCGCGCCACGCGACGATCGTCAAATCCGGCAATATGAGCCTCGGCGTCAATCTTCTGGCGGTGCTGGTCGAGCAGGCCGCGCGCGCGCTCGGTCCAGAGGATTTCGACATCGAGATCCTCGAAATGCATCACAAGCACAAGGTCGACGCGCCGTCGGGCACCGCCTTGCTGCTCGGCGAAGCGGCGGCGGCGGGACGCGGCATTTCCCTTGCCGGCAACGATGTGCGGTCACGCGACGGCCATACCGGCGTGCGCAAGCCAGGAACGATCGGCTTTGCCAGCTTGCGCGGCGGCTCGGTGGTCGGCGACCACAGCGTCATCCTGGCCGGAACCGGCGAGCGCATCACGCTATCGCACCATGCCGAGGACCGCGCCATCTTTGCCCGCGGCGCGGTCAAGGCCGCGCTCTGGGCGCGCGGCAAGAAGCCCGGACTTTATTCCATGCGGGACGTGCTCGGCTTGAGCTAAACCATCCATAATTTTGAAGGAGCAAACATGTCGGGAACTCTCGTGCTCGTGCGCCACGGCCAGAGCGAATGGAACCTGAAGAACCTGTTCACCGGCTGGCGCGATGTCGACCTGACTGAGCAGGGCCACAAGGAGGCCAAGGAAGCCGGCCAGAAGCTCAAGGCGCGCGGCTTGAAGTTCGACATCGCCTTCACCTCGGCGCTGATCCGGGCGCAGAAGACCTGCCAGCACATTCTAGACGCCGTCGGCCAGAGCGATTTGAAGACGATCCGCGATCAGGCGCTGAACGAGCGCGACTATGGCGACCTCTCCGGCCTCAACAAGGACGACGCGCGCCAGAAGTGGGGCGAGGAGCAGGTGCATATCTGGCGCCGCTCCTACGACGTGCCGCCGCCCGGCGGCGAAAGCCTGAAGGACACCGGCGCCCGCGTCTGGCCCTATTACCTGCACGACATGCAGTCGCATGTTCTGAAAGGCGGCACCGTGCTGGTCGCCGCGCATGGCAATTCGCTGCGCGCACTGATCATGGCGCTGGACGGCAAGAGCGGCGAGGAGATCGTCAAGCTTGAGCTCGGCACCGGCGTGCCGGTGATCTACAAGCTCAACGCCGATTCCACTGTGGCGTCGAAGGACGTGCTGGAGGGGTGAGGTTTTTCGGCCAACGCATTCGCCAAGTCGGCGCTGCCCCTCATTGCCCTGCCGGGCATTTCTCCCCGTATAGTGACGGGGAGAAAGGGCTGGCCGCAGCCTCGGCGCTCTTCTTGTGACGCAGGTGACCGGCGAAAATCATCGATGAGAGCGCCCCTCTCCCCGTCACTGTACGGGGAGAGGATGCCGGCAGGCAGGTGAGGGGCGGCGCTGACCCCCGGGAAACTAAGCCGGCAGGCAGCGGCCCTCGAAAAAGCGCGTTGACACATATCGTTTGCCCGCTTACATGAGCCCGCACCAGCCCAGATGGCGGAATTGGTAGACGCGCACGGTTCAGGTCCGTGTTCCGCAAGGAGTGGAGGTTCGAGTCCTCTTCTGGGCACCAAATTCCCGTTTCGGATAAGTCCGAAATGATTTAGACGCGAAGCAAAAAAGCCCGGTTCCCGGGCTTTTTTGCTGATGGATGACAGATTGTCCAGCGGAGGGTCAATGCGGCGGGCGAACCGCTTTCATTGCTTCTTCTTCGAGTGTCTGGAGCTTCTCCCGAATCTCCTCCGGCTCGGCATGCTCCAAGCCGACGACATCGTTTCTGGTCTCATTCAGCGAAACGATAATCTCATCAAGCTTGGCGTGAATGGCGGCCGTGTCGCGGTAACCCTGGATCAGCACAACGCCGGTGATCACGATGGCCGCTACCGACAATGCGTAGGTGACCACATTCGTCAGGCCGAATGGCACCAACGCAGTACAGAGCAGCATGGCTACAAGAAGGACATAGAAGCCCGGTGGCCGGGATAGAAAGTCGCCCATCACAAAGAGGAAGCGGTTCATATCCAGGCCGCGGTCAAAAATGCCACGAGTGCGGTGACGGCTACGCAAATTGGAATTGCTGCGAGTAAGGCAGCTTCCAGGACCCAAGTTTCCTTGTCGCTAAACATCAGACATCCTCCCGTTCAGAAAACGGCTGCCCGTAGAGCCTTCACAGCGCAGCCAAAGCCCGCCGCTCCTGATCGGAGCGGCGGGCTCGCGCGTTACTCGATGATCTGCACGACCTTGCGCGTGTCGGGATCGACGAGAACCGCATGATCTCCGACAACCGTATACTTGTAGCGGACATCCGGAACGTCGATTGCGTGGAGCTCGACAGTGTCGGGAAGTGCCGTGCCGACGTTGAGTTCGACGCCGAGCAAACTGACTGAGGCCAGCTTCTGCTTATGGATATATTCGCGAACGACCGTCTGTTGTTCGGGCTTGAGAACAATAACATCCTCGGCAAACGAGGTGCCGATGCCCGCCATAAGGACGAGGGCGCCGGCGGCGCTGACGAAATACCTGGTCATGGGAATTTCCTTTTCATAGGTCAGTTTGAAGGCGTGGATACGAGCAGATCAGCCGCCACTCGCAGGGGCTGGGGCAGGTGCCGCAGGCTTTGCAGGTGCAGCCGGAGCTTCCACCTTTGGCGCTTCAACCTTGACGTTGATATCCTTGCCGCCGTCGCCGCGGATATTGATCACGCCGGTAAAAATAAGCAACACTACGACCGCAATAAGTGCAAGAACAACAGCAATCGCAGTGCCGCCGCCACCCCCAGAATTAACAACAGTTGGGCCGTCGGCCATGTGTTCCTCTCCTGTTTTATTTAGTTGCATTTGGGAAACGCCTGCCCCGCTTGAACGTTCCGCCTCGGGACTTGGGTCTTAGCTGATATCCGACTTTGGTCTGGTTCGCCGCGGACTGAAGTCACAGGAACAATCTGGCTGATCTCAAGTTCGGTCCCTCGGCGAACAGGCGTGGTGCCGTCGCCGGATTACGCGAGGAGAAAACCATGAAAATCCACTTTGCAAGTGCCGCTGCAGGCTTGTTGCTTTTGGCTGGCGTCGGCAGCGCCGCAGCTCAGGATGTCGTCATCACACCGGAGCAGGATACGGTCGTCCGCGAATACGTGAAAAAGCAGCCGCTGGCTTCGGTGAAGATCCCGGGCGTGGAGCTGAACGTCGGCAGTGCCTTGCCTGATACGGTCGAGCTGCACGAAGTTCCCAACGTCAAATACCGCTATGTCGTGGTCGACAACCGCACCGTCCTGGTCGACCCCGGCACCCGGAAAATTGTGAAGGTCTACGACTGATCGAATAGCTGCCGCCCGCCGCCGGCCATGGCGGCGGGCAGCGGATTTCACATTGCGCTCCAGGATGATCGAAGATGATCGATGACGTCGAGACATCGCCAGCCCTTGATACCCGCCTGGGTTCTCTCAGGGCGAGAATGCGCGATGCGCGCATAACAGAGGCCGACATGAAGACCTTTCAGAAAGTCGCATCCATCATGGTTGGCGGCAGTGGCCGCATCAGCGGCGATGACCTGATTGCAGCGTCGTTCGTCCTCGAGGACCAGCCGGAAGGCTTGTGAGGCGGAGTACTCACGTGTGCAGGCGCCCGCAACGCTGATCCCAAGTGTTCTGGTGCTGAACACATTCCTGCTACGGGCCGGCGTCGAAGGCGTGCCCGCTGGCGAGGTCGCGTCGCGCTCAAGCATCGTCCAGAACACCATGTCGCCGCATGTGACGATACTCGGCCATGCTAGCCGATGCGGGCGCCATAGAAAATCACCGCGGTCGGCAGAACCGGGCAGGCCGGTCCAGAGCGTCGCCACGCCTGTGGTCAGAAATGTCACCGAGGCCAGTTTGGTGCAGATCGGATGATGGTAGCGAGCGATCGCCATATCGACCGTACGGGCGCCGGCCTGGGAAGGACCCACCAGCGCGCCAAGGCCGACCGCCGCGCCCAGCGTGGTCGGCGCGCTGTTTGCCCTGCAACGCGGGGCTATGCTGCATGCTCGCACAAGTTAGCTCCAACTTGAGGCACGGCGTGAAGTCTCGGTGCTTGCCCCCATGATGGCGAGGTACGAAGTCAAAAGCGGTCAATGTGCTTAGCGATCTACAGTCGACTTCAGCCGCCGTTTCGAATGATGGCGCCCCGCAATCACGAGATTTGTCGATAATAATCGATATTAGGCTGTATCCGCGACTATCCCTCATAGTGGGCGATTAGATAAAATTGATATGATATCCCAGATCGGAGGAGATCGATCCATTCGGGCCGGCATCAGCATGATTGAACCGCAGCTACCGCAAGTTGACAGCGATCATCGGGCGGATCTGGTTTGGTACGAAGTCTTAATACGTCTCACCTAAGGTCCAACTTTGACTTCGGGAGCGCGACGTTCGACAGACATATCTCCGCAGGTTACATTCGCCAGTCAGACAGCGCTCCGCACTCGAATGGATGTCTCTGAATGCCGGGCCTCACGCCTTCACGACCGCACCCGAGAACCTTGGGATGGATGGGCACGACAGCGCTCGCCATGGGTGGCAGCAATCAAAGCCTGTTTCTGATTGCCGCCCTTTTGTCGGTCAGGGGAATATTCCCGGTCAAGGAAGCGCTGCGGTTCCTTTGCTCGTTGTTGGTCTGCTTCTAGGCTGGGCCGCCGCGCCTGCGTGGACCGAATTGGTTCTCATGTGGCCAAACCGCGTCGGCGGTATCTCTGCAGCGTGCGCCGAAGCCTTCCGACCTTACAGTCCCGTTCTCTCGGCTCTGACGGGCACCTGCTATTGGTGGGGTTGGGTGCCGACCTGCGGACTGACAGCGGTTCTTTCAGCGTCTGCAATCCAGCAATGGTACCTGCCGGGCCTCCCCGTGGAGGCGGTCGCCTGCGGGCTCATCGCATTCTTTACGGCGGTCAACCTGTGTGGAATCAAGTGGGTGGTCCAACTGGCGATCCCGATCGCCACTGCCTCCGCGACGCTTGCGTTTCTCTCATCCCTCGTCCCGGTCATCAGTGGCTCGGTCGACTGGCGGCAGGCGACGGATTTTGCCCTGACCAGCCCGTTTACCGGCCTGTTCGGCGACATCACGTCGGTGATGGCGGGACTGTACCTGATCGGGTTTGCCGCACCGGCATTTGAGGCTGCAGCCTGCCATGTTGGCGAAACCATCGATCCCAACCGCAACATTCCTCTGGCGATGTGGGCCAGCGCCGCAATGGCCGGCGTCTATTTCCTGGTCCTGCCGGTTGTCTGGCTGGGTGTGCTCGGGCCGGAGCCGCTCGGCACCGACCTCGCCATAGCTCTCGGGCCCACCTTTGCGCCCTTGTTGGGGAGTTTCGGCAAGGCGGCCGCCATCTGGCTCATCATGCTGAACATGTTCCATGGAACGTTGCAGCCATTGGCAGGCGCCGCGCGGACCCTTGCGCAGCTGAGCGAAGACGGCCTGCTGCCGAGCTTCCTGGCCAGGCGCACCTCAACAGATTGTCCCTGGGCGGCAACGCTGCTCACAGCTGCCGCGGCAATCGGCTTCATGCTGTGCGGGTATCCGCTCTGGATGATCGCCGCGGCCAATTTTACGTACCTGATCAGCATCTGCATGCCAAACATCGCAGTCTGGCTCTTGCGCCGTGACAGTCCCGAAGCCGAGCGACCCTTCCGGGCTCCCAGGGGAACGATCATCCTTGGCGTAGGCGCGGCTGCAATATGGCTGTTGACCGCCATACTGGGATTTCAGCAATTTGGCCTTCCTACCGTCCTGTTCGGTCTGGCTTTGGCATATTCGGGTGCTGCGCTATACGCCTGGCGCACGATGGAGGATCGATACGCACTCGGTCTACCCTTGCTGCCACATACGCTTCACCTGAAGCTTACCGGAGCCATGCTTTTTGTGCTCGTGCTTGACGGTGCCGGCTATTTCCTGGCGATCGGCAGCGTTCCCCAAGGCGACACTTCATTGGTCGCCGCGCTGGAGGACATTTTTGTCGTTGTCGCGCTGCTGACCATCAGCGTTGGCCTGATCTTGCCGGGAATGATCACCCATTCGGCGACAGAGGTGAGCAACGCGGCAAAGCGTCTGACATCCGGAACGCTGAAAGACTTCTCTCTCGCCATGGTCGCCCTGGGGCGGGGAGACCTCGCGGCGGCGCATGCCTCCGTGAATATCATGCCGGTTACGGTAAACTCTCGTGACGAACTTGGAGAGATGGCCGAAAGCTTCAACCTGCTCCAGGACAAGGTGAGGGAAGCCGCCCACGGCCTGGACGACGCGCGCGAGAACATGAACGTAGCGCGCACCGAACTGATGGCACGGCACGAGGAAATCGCGCATCTCGCGCACCACGATCCGCTTACCGGCCTGGCGAACCGGGCCGCGCTTGCAGCACACCTGGCCACGACGCTCGAGCGCGCAAAAGCAACGCACGCCAGCTTTGCCGTCTTCAGCATCGACCTTGACCATTTTAAAGAGGCGAACGACGTTTTCGGGCACGCCGCCGGCGACGATCTGCTTTGCACCATTTCCCGGCGTCTCCAAACCGCGGCGCCTGAGGCCTTTATCGCGCGCATGGGCGGCGACGAATTCACGGTTGTCCTGGCCATGGATGACCGGTCCGCGAGTGCCAAGGACGTTGCGGACCGTCTGTTCGAATCGGCGGCAGGCAAATTCGAAATCCGGGGCCAGCACATTTCGATCGGGGTGAGCATCGGGGCGGCGATCTATCCGAAAGACGGAGAGAATGCAGCGGCGCTGATGGCAAATGCCGACGCAGCGCTCTACCGGGCCAAGGCGGACGGTCGTCGAATGGTGCAATTCTTCGATCCTGAGATGGATAAGCGGCTAAGAGAGCGCTACGCCTTGCAGCGAGATTTGCGCTCTGCGGTCGCCCATGGCGAACTTGTGCTTCATTATCAGCCGCAAGCCAGGATGGACGGCGAAATTTTCGGCTTCGAGGCACTCGCCCGATGGCACCATCCAAAGCATGGGCTCATCTCCCCAAACGCGTTTGTCTCGCTTGCCGAACAGGATGGCACGATCGTTGAGATAGGTGAATGGACGCTCAGGCAGGCGTGCAGAGACGCGGCCTCCTGGCCCTCACCGCTGCAGATCGCCGTCAACCTCTCTCCCGTGCAATTCCGTTTCGGCGACCTGGTAGGCCTCGTTCATTCTATTCTCTACGAGACCGGCCTTGCTCCGGGGCGGCTGGAACTGGAAATCACGGAAGGGGTTCTCATCCGCGACCGGGCAACTGCCTTGTCGGTTTTGCGGAGGTTGAAGGCGTTGGGCGTCAGGGTCTCGATGGATGATTTTGGCACGGGGTATGCCTCGTTGTCCTCGTTGCAGGCGTTTCCATTCGACAAGATCAAGATCGATCGCAGTTTTGTTTCGGGTGTCGGTTCGAATGCCCAATCGGCGGCCATCGTTCGCACGATACTCAGCCTGGGGAATGCGCTGGCCTTGCCTGTCATCGCGGAGGGTGTCGAAACAGAGGACGAGCGTGCCTTCCTGATGAAGGAAGGATGTCCCGAAATCCAAGGATATCTGGTGGGGCGCCCGCATCCGATAGCGCTCTACAAAGATGTGACGAATGGGCTTTCGCCGGGATCTGCCTTCGGGGAGCCCGAGGATACCACCGCACCCCAGGCGCTTGGCGTAACGCGATAGCCGCGGCGCCGTTCGTCGGCGCGCTGCTCCTGCAACACACCGGTGATCGAGGACTGCCGACGGTACTGCTCGGGCTCGCCCTTATAAAGGTCGCACTGGTCAGCGCGCTGTTTGCCTTGCAGCGCGGGGCCATGCGAAGCATCCGAACCAGCTGGCGCGGGAGCCACCTCCCCTTCCGGCCAGTCCTCCAACAAACCACTTCAAACCCGGCCGTCTCGGCGCTACGTTCGCACCTATGGCCCCACCCACCCAGCCGATCACCGTCACCCGCCGCGACCAGATGTTTCCCATCCTGGGCGACGCCGATATCGAGCGCATGCGCCGGTTCGGCGAGGCGAGTTCCTATGCCGCCGGCGAGCACATCGTCACCGCCGGCACCGTGGCGCCGGGGCTGATCGTCATCCTGTCGGGCACGGTCGATATCACCCAGGATGTCAGGCCCGGCCGGCGCGAGACCATCGTCACTCATGGTCCGGGCAATTTCATCGGCGAGCTGGCGCAGCTTTCCAGCCGGCCGTCGCTGGTCAATGCGGAGGCGGCCGAGCCGGTCGAGGCCTTCGTCATCCCCTCGCAGCGGCTGCGCGACCTGATGGTGCAGGAGGCAAGCCTTGGCGAGCGGATCATGCGGGCGCTGATCCTGCGCCGCGTCGGGCTCCTGGAAAGCGGCAGCAGCGGACCGATCGTCGTAGGTCCGACCGGCAATGGCGACACGCTGCGGCTGCAGGGATTTCTGCGCCGCAGCGGCCAGCCGCACCGCGCGCTCGATTCCGACAGCGACCCGTGCGCCAAGACGCTGATTGAGCATTTTCATGTCGACCCGCACCATCTGCCGATCGTGCTCTGCCCCAACGGCAAGCTGATGCACAATCCCGGCGAAACCGAACTTGCCCGCTGCATCGGCCTGCTGCGGCCGATCGATCCCGACATGGTCTATGACGTCGCCATTGTCGGCGCCGGGCCGGCGGGGCTGGCGGCCGCGGTCTATGCGGCATCCGAAGGGCTGTCGACCATCGTGCTCGATTGCCGCGCCTTCGGCGGCCAGGCCGGCGCCTCCGCGCGCATCGAGAACTATCTGGGTTTCCCCACCGGCATTTCCGGCATGGCGCTGATGGCGCGCGCCTACAACCAGGCGCAGAAATTCGGCGTCGAAATAGTCATCCCGGACGAGGCCAAGCTGCTCGGTGCAGCAGGCGAGGGCTACACGCTTACCGTCGGCGACGGTGAAAGCCTGCGCGCACGCACGGTGGTAATCGCCAGCGGCGCCCGCTACCGCCGCCTCGACATCGCCAAGCTGGCCGAGTTCGAGGGCACGTCGGTGCATTACTGGGCCTCGCCGATCGAAGCGCGGCTATGCACAGGGCAAGAAGTGGCGCTGGTCGGCGCCGGCAATTCGGCGGGGCAGGCGGCCGTCTATCTCGCCAGCCAGGTGCGCAAGGTGACGATGCTGGCGCGCCGCGGCGGCCTCAGGGAAACCATGTCGCGCTATCTGGTCGAGCGTATCGAGGCGCAACCCAACATCGAGGTGCTTGGCGAGACCGAGATCGAGGCGCTGGAAGGCGAAGGCGGCAATCTCACCCAGTTGCGTTGGCGCAACCCCGGCGGCGTCGAGACGCGGCCGATCCAGCATCTCTTCCTGTTCATCGGCGCCGACCCCAACACCGATTGGCTGGCTGGGTGCGATATCGCGCTCGACGCCAGGGGCTTCGTGCGCACCGGCGCCGACATAGGGGCGGGCCAGATGGAGACCAGCCGCAGCGGCGTGTTCGCCATCGGCGACGTGCGCTCCGGCTCGGTCAAGCGGGTCGCCGCCGCCGTCGGCGAAGGCGCCCAGGTGGTGGCTGCCTTGCACGCCTATCTCGCGCGACCCGACGCAGCAGCGCCCGAACTGGCCAGGAGAGCATAATGGATGAATGCAAACACACGCGCGACATCAAGACGGTGACGCCGAGCGCGCTCGGCTGCGAGGAATGCCTGAAGAGCGGCTCGATGTGGGTGCATCTCAGGCTCTGCCGCACCTGCGGCCATGTCGGCTGCTGCGACGACTCGCCCAACCGCCACGCCACCAAGCATTTCCACGCCACCAAGCACCCGATCATCGAAGGCTACGACCCGCCGGAAGGCTGGGCCTGGTGCTTTGTCGACGAGGCGTTCATCGACCTGGAAGGCGACGTGACGCCGCAGAACGGCCCGATCCCGAAGTTTTTCTGAGGCGGCCGTTCCCGGGCAGGCAAGCCGACGGCCGTGCCGCTATTTCACCGAGCCCGTAACCGTGCGGTCGAGGGCGTCGGAACTGTGGTCGTTGCCGGCAAGAGCGGCAATGATCAGAAGGCTGGCGACGACCGGGACAAACAGGATGGCCACGCGGGCCTGCACATAAAAAATGGCGCGCCATTCGCTGCGCTTTTCCGGGTTGTTGTCCATCACACTCACTCTCGCCATGCCTCCCCGGGGCGGGACATAGCGGCGAAGAGTTAAGCAAAAGCTGCTGAATGTGTTAACGCGCGGCGGATTGGGATTTAATCTCGACGGTCAGCGCCGCCCCTCATTGTCATCGGTACGCATCCGGTACGCCTACCCCCGCAGCGCCTGGTCCAGGTCGGCGATCAGATCATCGCCATCCTCTATCCCCGCCGACAACCGCACCAGCGAATCCGAAATGCCGATTTCCGCGCGCTTTTCCGCCGGGATCGAGCCGTGCGTCATCAGCGCCGGGTGTTCGATCAGGCTTTCGACGCCGCCGAGGCTTTCAGCCAGCGTGAACAGTTGCGTCCGTTCCAGGAAGCGTTTGGTGCCGGCGAGGTCGCGGTCGAGGTCGACCGAGATCATGCCGCCGAAGGCATGCATCTGTTGGACGGCGATGGCGTGCTGCGGATGGCTGGCCAGGCCGGGATAGACGACGCGGCGCACATCTTTTCGCGCCTCCAGCCACTGCGCAATCTTCAGGCCGTTCGTGGAATGCCGCTCCATCCTGAGCGCCAGTGTCTTGATGCCGCGCAGCGCGAGAAAACTGTCGAAGGGACCGGAGATGGCGCCGGTGGCGTTCTGCAGGAATTTCAGCTGGGCGGCGAGATTCTTGTTGTCGCCGACGATGGCGACGCCGCCGACCATGTCGGAATGGCCGTTGAGATATTTTGTCGTCGAATGGACGACAATGTCGATGCCGAGTTCCAGCGGCCGCTGGATGTAGGGGCTGCAGAACGTGTTGTCGGCGACCGTCAAAACCCCTTTGCGCCTGGCGAGTGCCGCAACGCCTTCGAGGTCGACGATACGCAGCAGCGGATTGGTCGGAGTTTCGACCCAGAGCAGTTTTGTCTCCGGGCGAATCGCTGCTTCCACCGCCGCCAGATCGGTGAAGTCCACAAAACTCACCTGCAGATTGGCCGAGCGCTTGCGCACCCGCTCCATCAGCCGGAACGAGCCGCCATAGATGTCGTCGGTTGCAACGATATGGGCGCCGCTGTCGAGCAGCTCGAGCACGGTCGAGATCGCCGCCAGGCCGGAAGCAAAGGCAAAGGCCGCCGAGCCGCTCTCGAGATCGGCCACCGCGCGCTCGAAGGCAAAGCGGGTCGGGTTTTGGCTGCGGGCGTACTCAAACCCCTTGTGCACGCCGGGCGACTGCTGGCCATAGGTCGAGGTCGCGTAGATCGGCACCATCACCGCGCCGGTCAGCGGGTCATGGCTCTGGCCGCCATGGATGGTGCGCGTGGAAAAAGCCAGGCGGTTCTTGCCCGATGGGGATGTTTCAGCAGTCATCGTGCGCGCCTCAAATGGTTGATCAGGTCGATACGGGTTATCAGGCCGACGAACTCGTCGCCATCGAAGATGATGGCGACCTCGTTGCGGTCGAACACCGGCAGCAGCGCATCCAGCGTCTGGCTGGCCTGCAGCGTGTGCAGATTGGAGGTCATGGCGGTGCGCACCGGGGCGTTGAAACGGTCCCAGCGGCCGTCATAGGGGCCGTCGACCTTGGCCAATATATCGCCCTCATCGATAATGCCGACCAGCTTGCCGTTGTCCAGCACCGGCAGCTGCGAGACATCGGAGCGGCGCATGCGGCCATAGGCGTTGAGCAGGCTTTCGTCGGGGCCGACATAAACGGTGTCGCCGGTGCGGTGCGAGCGCATGACGAGGTCGCGCAGATCGCCATGCTGTTCCTGTTCGGCCAGCCCCTGCTCGGCCAGCCAGAAATCGTCGAACACCTTGGACAGATATTTGTTGCCGCTGTCGCAGACGAAGGTGACGACGCGTTTTGCTGTCGTCTGCTCGCGGCAATAGCGAAGCGCGGCCGACAGCAGCGTGCCGGAAGACGAGCCGGCGAGAATGCCTTCCTTCGAAAGCAGGTCCCGCACCGCCAGCATGCTCTGCTTGTCTGGGATGGAATAGGCTTTCCTGACCAGCGACAGATCGGCATTGGGCGGCACAAAATCCTCGCCGATGCCTTCGACGGTCCAACTGCCGGCCTCTTCCATCTTGCCGGTCTTGATCAGCGGCGCCAGCACCGATCCGACGGGATCGGCCAGCACCATTTCGGTTTTCGGCGATGTTCTGGCGAAATAGCGGCCAAGCCCGGTCAGCGTGCCGCCGGAGCCGACGCCGACGACCACGGCGTCGAGGTCGCCGTCGAGCTGGGCAAGGATTTCCGGTCCGGTGGTGGTCTCATGCGCCTCAGGGTTGGCCGGGTTGGCGAACTGGTTGGCGTAGAAGGCGCCGGGCGTTTCCGATGCGATCTTCTCGGCCATGTCCTGGTAATATTCGGCATGGCCCTTGCCGACATCGGAGCGGGTCATGCGCACTTCGGCGCCGAGCGCGCGCAGATGCTGGATCTTTTCGCGCGACATCTTGTCGGGCACGACGAGGATGATGCGGTAGCCCTTGGGGATGCCGACCTGGGCGAGGCCGAGACCGGTATTCCCGGCGGTCGCCTCGACGATGGTGCCGCCGCGCTTCAGCTTGCCTTCCTTCTCGGCCGCGGCAATCATCGACAGCGCAATGCGGTCCTTGATCGAGCCACCGGGATTCTGGCTTTCGAGCTTGATGAACAGCCGGCACTTGCCGGTGTCGAATTTGGTCAATTCGACCACCGGCGTCTGGCCGATGAGGTCGAGCACCGAGGCGTATGGCGGACGCAGGCGCGATAACGTGCCGTCCGAACTGCCTGGCGCAGCTTTTCCGTGCTCGCTCATGTCGATGTGCTCCCTTGAACAAGCGACCGCCTCGGGGGCAGAGCGGCAGCGTAGCTTCTTTTCCGGCCGTTTGCAGTCGGAAAGAAGGTAGATCGTGCCAATCAACCGGCGAGAGGGGGAATGGAATTCCAGTTTGAGGCGGGCTTTGGACTCAAGCCCAACACCCTCCGTAGCGATCCTTCCCACTCCCCTCTGAGGGGAGTGCTATCCCGCCGACGTCAACAGCTTTACCCCAGCAGCTGCTTGCTCAGCCTAGCGCATTGCACGCGGATGTCGGGGATGGCGTCGATCTCGAAGAAGGTGCCGCGGGTCAGCGGCCCGACGGCGAGGATCTTGGCCGATGCGGTGCCGTCGCCGGCGATGATTTCGCACTTGGCCGTTACATCGAGGCCAAGCCGCAGCGGGTCGGGCCGCGCCAGGCCGCGGTCGACCAGCGAGCGCACGACGCTGTTTGACGTCGTCGAGATGTCGCGGGCGATGCCGGTGCAATCATAGATGCGCGCGACCTGCAGCGTTTCCAGCGCCTTTGTGTGGCGGGACTGGATGCCGACGGTGAATCCATCGCCGGCCTCGATGCCGAGGACACGGCCGGCGACCGGGCGGATGCGGCCGGTGCGCACCGCCTCGGTGACGCGGGTATGTACCTCGGGCGCCAGCCGATGGCGATGGATGTCCCACCAGGCCTTGGTGTGCTCGACGAAGCGGCGCTTGGCCGAGGACGGCCAGTTCTGCCAGATCTTCTGGTTGAAGGGTCGCAGCCCATCGACGACGTCGCGCCAGTCGATGCCGGCCTTCTGGTTTTCTCGGATCAGGTCGCGGAACCAGCCGACGAAATAGGAGAGCTGCGTGCCGAGCGGAATGTCGGCGACGTCGAGCTTGATCGGGTTGCCCTTGCGGTGCGGCGACGGCAGCAGGCCGCGCCGCGACACGGCGACGATCTCGCCGCGATGGCCGCGCTGCTCGAGCGACAGGAAGGCATCGACCATGCTGAGCCCGGTGCCCAGCACCAGCACGCGGGCTTCAGGATCGAGCGCGGTGTCGGCCTCGGCGCCCATGCGGATGGCGTGGCCCTGGCCGGCGCCGGGCTGCTCGTCATGGCCGGTGGCAAGCACCGCCAGATGCGCGACGACGCTGGTGCCGTTGGCCAGCACCACTTCGACGCCGGACGATGTCGGCGAGATCGACAGGCTTTCCTCGCGAATCAGCCTGAGACGGCCGGTTTCCTTTTCGCGCGCTTCGAGCTCGTCGAGCACTTCCTTGAGGTAGCGGGCATAGACGCTGCGCGGTGCATAGAAGGGTGTCTGCGGCGTCTGTTCCTGGCTTATCAGGCCGCGCCCCTGCAACCAGCGCCAGAAATTCAGGGGATCGTCGGCATAGGCGCTCATCCCCGCAGCGCTGACATTCAGCACGTGCGCCGACAAAAGCGTCGAATAGGCGATGCCCTGGCCGAAATGCGGACGCTTTTCGATCAGCGTGACGCGAAGGTCCGGGTTGGGCGACTTCAGCAGATGAGCGGCCAACACGACGCCGCTGGCGCCGCCGCCGACGATGATGATCGAGCTGGGGATGATCGAATTGGCGCGCGCGACGCTCATGCGAGCACGCTCAGGATCAGGCGGGGACCTTTTGCGCCGGCGCAAGCTCGTCGATGTCCCTCGCGACCGGAAGGTCGTCGAGGACGATGTCGCGCATCTCGGCCAGCGTGCGCTGGTCGAGCACCTCGGCGATCGCCTGCCGGACCTCGAGCATCAGATGTCGGACTTGGCATGTCGCCTCATTGCAGTCTTCACAGCGCTGATACTGGGTGCGGCTGGCGCAGGGGATGGGCGCCAGCGGTCCGTCGAGCACGCGCACGACATGGCCGACCTTGATCTCGTCGGCCGGGCGCGCCAAGCGATAGCCGCCATCCTTGCCCTTGCGGCTCTGGACGAAACCGGCTTTGCGCAATTCGCCCAGAATGGCGTCGAGGAATTTCTTCGGAATGTTGTTGCCGCTGGCGATGTCGCCGACAAAGGCGAGCTGTCCCACCGGCAGTTGCGCCAGATGGACCAGCGCCTTGAGGCCGTACTTGCCTTTTTTGGTGAGCATAGACCGAATGTTTCTCTGTCAGGCGATGGCCCAAAACCATCGGTTTCGAAACGCCTGACGTGCCTCCCCGCCGCGTGCAAGCTGCTTCGACACATAAATTCTACTGACATGATATACAAGCCGAGAAACCTTGATTTTGCTTCGTTTTCACGCCGCAGGGGCCACTTTAGCAAGGCTTTGTGCCGTTAAGGTCACAGCCAGCCGCGAGCGATTGCGGCGATGAGCGGCGGCTCCTGCTCCCAATGTCGATAAGATTACTATACTTACCCTCGAACACGCGGAACGTGTTTTCAAATCAACCGTCTTTTACAGCATGGATTTGCGCCATTTGGGGCTTTGCCGGGAATTTTGGGTCGCAGCCCGCGGATCGGCGAAACATGACTCCCGACAACTCGGGCGCCGCCCTGCGCCCGATATCAGGACGCCGCCTTGCCGCTCTGAGGCCGGGCGGCCTTGGCGGCCACCGGCACGCCGCTTGACCGCAGCATCCAGCGGTGGCCGTCGCTGCGGAAGTCGGTGAGGCTCAACGGCTCGACATCGATCCTGCGGCAGGCCGCAAGCGGCGCGCCGAGCACAAATCAGGCCTCTTCCGTAGGGAGGGTTGGCAGGACCACCAACTCTTCAGCACCTTGGGGGCGCCGTTTGCGTTTGCGCACGGTTCGGCACGGGCCGGTCACCGCGCCCGCATCAGCCGGTGGTTTTTTTCTAACAAGTGCTTCTTGCTTGGAAGGATTTAACTCTACAAGAATGATAGAATTAGCTGACTATGAACAGGCATCCGGTTTTTCTCATTTTTCATGGAGCCTTTCATGTCCAGCATTTCGCGACGCATTGTCCTCCTGTCGTCGGCAGCTTTGGCGGGTGCGGCCTTCCTCGGCCCGGCCCAGGCGCAGGACCTCAACATCACCATCGGCTACCAGACGGTGGTCGAACCTTCCAAAGTAGCGCAGGCCGACGGCGCCTATGAAAAGGCGACCAAGGCCACGATCGACTGGCGCAAATTCGATTCCGGCGCCGATGTCATCGCCGCCGTCGCATCCGGTTCGGTCGATATCGGCTATGTCGGCTCGAGTCCGCTGGCCGCGGCCGCCAGCCGCGAACTGCCGATCCAGACCATCTTTGTCGTCGGCCTGATCGGCCAGTCCGAGGCGCTGGTCGCCCGCAATGGATCCGGCATCGAGAAGATCGCCGACCTCGCCGGCAAGAAGGTGGCGGTGCCGTTCGTGTCGACCACGCATTACAGCCTGCTTGCCGCGCTGAAGCACGAAAACGTCGACCCGAAGTCGGTCGAAATCCTTAATCTCAGGCCACCGGAAATAGCCGCCGCGTTCGCTCGCGGCGACATAGACGCGGCCTATGTCTGGGATCCGGCGCTCGGCCAGATCAAGACGACAGGCAAGGTGGAGCTGGATTCCTCGCAGGTTGCCGCCTGGGGCGCGCCGACCTTCGACGCCTGGATCGTGCGCACCGACTTCGCCGAAAAGAACCCGGACGCCGTGCGCGATTTCGTCAAGGTGACCGGCGAATCCTATGCCCAGTTCCTGGCCAAGCCCGAGGCATGGTCGGTTTCGTCGCCGGAAGCGGCCAAGATCGCCAAGATCACCGGCGCCAAACTGGAAGAGGTGCCGCAGCTCCTCAAGGGTTACGTCTTCCCGACATTGGAAGAGCAGGCTTCCGACAAATTCCTCGGCGGCGGCACGGTCAAGGCGATCGAGGCAGCTTCGGCCTTCCTCAAGGAGCAGGGCAAGATCGACGCCGTGCTGCCCGACTATTCGAAATACGTGTCGTCGAAATACGTGACCGAGGCTCTGGCCTCGAACTGATCTTCAGTTTTACGCAATTCCGGACGGAAAACCGCTTCACACTTTTCCTGGAATTGCTCTGAACACGCGCGGTTTCCTCTTCCCTGACGCCGCGTGCTGCCTGTCCCGGATCCGCTCAACGAGGGCCGGGGCAGGCTGATTTTCTTCCGGAGCCCCTTTTCATGCCGCATCTCGTACTCGACCCGCATCTCGTACTCGACAAGGTCTCGGTTCACTATGACGGCCAGG
Source organism: Mesorhizobium sp. C089B (assembly GCF_030323125.1). Lineage (NCBI taxonomy): Bacteria > Pseudomonadati > Pseudomonadota > Alphaproteobacteria > Hyphomicrobiales > Phyllobacteriaceae > Mesorhizobium > Mesorhizobium sp. C089B. Next base: position 4,571,349 of record NZ_CP100469.1, on the reverse strand, counting down.
CAGCGCCGGCGGTCGACCGAGTTTCCATCGATGTCGCCAAGGGCGATTTCGTCGTGCTGGTCGGCCGCTCCGGCTGCGGCAAGACCTCGCTGCTCAATGTCGCCGCCGGCCTGGTCGAGCCTGGGCGCGGGGTCGCCACGATCGGCGGCCGGCCGATCACCGGCCCAGGCTCCGACCGGGCGGTCGTGTTCCAGAACGATGCGCTGTTTCCCTGGCTGACGGCCCGTGAAAACGTCGCCTTTGCGCTCAGGCTGCGCGGCGTGCCGCAAGCCGAGCGGGCGCGCCGCGCCGACCAGTTGCTGGCGCTGGTCAAGCTTGACGGCGTCGGCGACAAACGCATCTGGGAATTGTCCGGCGGCATGCGCCAGCGCGTCGGACTCGCCCGTGCACTCGCCGCCGAACCGGAATTCCTGCTGCTCGACGAACCGCTCGGCGCACTCGATGCGCTGACGCGCGAGCGCATGCAGACGACGCTGCTCGACCTGTGGACCGCAAGCCGGGTTGGCGTGCTGATGGTCACGCACGGCATCGAGGAGGCGCTGGTGCTGGCCACAAGCATCGTCGTGCTGGCGCCGGGACCTGGCCATGTGGTGCGGACATTCGAGACCGGTTTCAGCCGGCGCTATGCCGCAGGCGAGCCGATCCGCGCCATCAAGGCCGATCCGGCCTTTGCCGCGGCGCGCGGCGAACTGACCGACGCGATCTTCGAAGGAGAGGTGGCATGAGCGTCACCTCCTACAGCGAGCGGCCGGCCGCCGCGACCGGCGAGGCCGATGCCCTTTCGGTGCCGTGGTCGCGGCCGGTGCGGAAGCGGCGCGGGGTTTCCTCGCGGGCGATCAGCGCCGTCACCATCCTGGTCGTGCTGGCGGCATGGGCGCTGTCTGCGCGCCTGCAACTGGTGTCGCCGGTGTTCCTGCCGTCGCCCGCCGCCGTGTGGACCAAGTTCATCGTGGTGATCAAGGACGGCTTCGTCGACGCGACTTTGCTGCAGCATATCGTCGCCAGCCTCGGCCGCGTGTTCGCGGCGCTGCTCGCGGCCATCGTCATCGGCGTTCCGGTTGGGCTGGCTATCGGCATTTCGACGGTCGGGCGCGGCATCTTCGATCCCTTGCTCGAATTTTTGCGGCCGATCCCGCCGCTCGCCTATCTGCCGCTGGTCATCATCTGGTTCGGCATCGGCGAGCCGTCAAAGATCCTGGTGATCGCCATTGCCATGCTGGCGCCGGTGGCGCTGTCGACGGCCTCGGGCGTGCGCGGTGTCTCAAAGGAGCGCATCGATGCGGCGCGTTCGCTTGGTGCGACGCAGCGCCAAGTGGTGCGCCATGTCATCCTGCCCAGCGCGCTGCCGTCGATCCTCACCGGCCTGCGCATCGCGCTCGGCGCCGGCTGGTCGACGCTGGTTGCAGCCGAGCTGGTGGCGGCAACGCGCGGCCTCGGCTTCATGATCCAGTCGGCCGCCCAGTTCCTGGTCACCGATGTCGTGGTGATGGGAATAGTGGTGATCGCGACAATAGCCTTCGTGCTGGAATTCATTATCCGCCGGATCGAGCGTCAGCTGGTTCCGTGGGCGGGAAAGGAATGACAACAAGTTCTGCCGGTTTGACCGGCTGCTTCCCTTCGCAGCACGGCGACCGCCGACCCCGGAACAGAAGGAGTGATGTCATGACCCAGTCCACCGCGGTGCTGTTCGCCCATCTCGGCAACTGGCTGCTCGCCTGGCGGGAGAACTCGTCGTCGCAGCCGCAGCCGAAATCGCCGGCCCCCGTGCAACTCGACGCCGAACGCGACCGCCTGCCGCCACGCGACGAGGGATTTTACTGGGCCTGGCAGTATTGGTCGCAGTGAGGTGATGGTGATTAGCGCCAGCCTTCGCGATTTCGTCATCCTAGGGCGAAGCAAGGAGCGAAGCGACGCGGCGCAGACCCTAGGATCCATGCCGAGACGCTGATGCTACGCTCCAGGGGAGCAACAAACCGGGCGCCTACCACCCGGTTCCGCGAAACAGCTCAAACCACTCCGGATTGGCCTTCTCTATCAGTTCGATCTTCCACTGTCTCGGCCATCGCTTCAGCGACTCGGTGATGTCGAAGAATTCCTCATACCAGACCAGCCGTTGAACACCGTAGCGGCTGGTGAAGCCTGCGCCCTGGCCGGATTTGTGTTCAGGCATGCGGCGGGCGAGATCGTTGGTGACGCCGATGTAGATCGTGCCGCGTTTGTGGCTTGCAGTCATGTAGACGTAGCCGGTCATGGTTTCAGGGTATCGAGCCTCGGTTCGCGCACAAGCGACATTCTGATCCGTTCCACTCTACGGCAAACGTCGCGGCATGGATCCTAGGGTCTGCGCCGCGTCGCTTCGCTCCTTGCTTCGCCCTAGGATGACGAGTGCTGGGTTCTGAAGAAAATATTTCCACGTCAAGCAGCCAACTCGCAAAATCGTTTCTCTACTAAATTTATAGACCTACCTAGCCTTGTCTCTCATCCACGGCAGGGAGCCCTTCCCGGCGCCGGTTCGCAGCGAAGGAAGAGGGATCATGTTCAGCCTGACCAGACGCGTTTTCGGCCTTGGCCTTTTGGCGGCGGGCATTGCTGCCTCGCTCAGTGCCTCGGCGCAAGAGTTGAAGCAGCTCAACATCGGCTATCAGAAGACCGGCCTGCCGGTCATCGCCCGGCAGCAGCAGGTGATCGAGAAGGCGCTGAGCGACAAGGGTGTCGCGGTGAAATGGGTCGAATTCACCGCCGGCCCGCCGTTGGTCGAGGCGCTCAATGTCGGCGCCATCGATGTCGGCTGGACCGGCGACGCACCGCCAATCTTCGGCCAGTCGGCCGGCGCCAACATCGTCTATGCGGCGGCACTGCCGGCCAATGGCGACGGCGAAGCGATCTTCGTCAAGCCGGCATCGCCGATCCAGTCGCTCGCCGGCCTCAAGGGAAAGCGCATCGGCGTCGGCAAAGGCACCAGCGCGCACAATCTGCTGGTCGCGGCACTCGAAAAAGCAAACATCCCCTTCGACCAGATCACCCCGGTCTATCTCAGCCCGGCCGATGCCGCGGCGGCTTTCGCCAGCGACCAGATCGATGCCTGGGCGGTCTGGGATCCGTTCTACGCCATCGCCGAGACACGCTACCAGCCGCGCGTGCTGGCGCGCTCCAGCGAGGTGCTCAAGGTGAACACCTATTTCCTCGCCAACAAGGATTTCGCCAAGGCGCATCCGGAGACGATCACCACGACGATAGCGGCGCTCGGCGTGGCGGCGAAATGGGCGGACGCGAACCGCGACAAGGTTGCCGCGGCGCTGCATGAGGTGACCGGCGTGCCGCTCGATGCACAGACGATCGCGGCCAATCGCACCAAATTCGGCATCTTCCCGATCACCGACGAGATCATCGCCGGCCAGCAGGCGACAGCCGATCGCTTCTACAAGCTCAAGCTGATCCCGAACGCGGTGCGCATCTCCGACGCCGTGTGGACCGCACCGGGCAATTGAACTTTCTTGTGTGGCGCCGGGCGGAAAACGCCCGGCGCCTTTGCCGTTTCAAGCCTCAGGGATTTCGCCATGACCGCTTCATCAAGCCCGCAAGCCGGCCCGCTCGATTTCTTCTGGTTCATCCCGACGCATGGCGACGGCTCCTATCTCGGCTCCGAACAGCAGCAGCGGCCGCCGGAGTTCGCTTACTTCAAGGAGATCGCACAGGCCGTCGACCGGCTCGGCTTTCCCGGCGTGCTTTTGCCGACCGGGCAGAATTGCGAGGATTCGTGGATCACCGCCTCCGGCCTTGCAGCGCTGACGGAAAAGCTCAAATTCCTGGTGGCGCTACGGCCCGGCGTGACGTTGCCCACCTTCGCGGCGCGCCAGACGGCGGCGCTCGACCGGCTGAGCAATGGCCGCCTGCTGCTCAATGTCGTGGTCGGCGGCAACCCGACCGAGCTTGCCGGCGATGGCGTGTTCCTGCCGCATGACGAGCGCTATGCGCAGGCGCAAGAGTTTCTGACCATCTGGCGCGCGCTGGTGTCGGGCGAGAGCGTCAACTTCAACGGCAAATATTACCGCGTCGACAATGGCCGTCTTGATCTTCTGCCGCAACAGGAGCGGCCGCCGCTCTATTTCGGCGGCTCGTCCGATGCCGGCCAGGAGCTCGCCGCCGATCTCGTCGACATGTACCTGACCTGGGGCGAGCCGCCGGCGCAGGTGGCGGAAAAACTCAGCGCGGCGCGCAACAAGGCTGAACGGCGCGGCCGCAAACTGCGTTTCGGCATCAGGCTGCATTTCATCGTGCGCGAGACCGAGGAAGAGGCCTGGCGCGCCGCCGACCGGCTGATCAGCCACGTCACCGATGCCCAGATCGAAAATGCCCAGGCCCGCTTCACCAAGGAGATGGACTCTGTGGGACAGCGGCGCATGGCCGAACTGCATGGCGGCCGCCGCGACCGGCTGGTGGTGTCACCCAATCTGTGGGCCGGCGTCGGCCTGGTGCGCGGCGGCGCCGGCACCGCGCTGGTCGGCTCGCCGGAGCAGATCGTCGAGCGCATCCGCGAGTATCAGGCGATCGGCATCGACACCATCATCGGCTCTGGGTACCCGCATCTCGAGGAAGCCTACCGTGTCGCCGAGCTTCTGTTCCCGCGTCTCGGCCTGGGCACCAGGCGGGCACGGGCGCATGAGAACATCGCCAATGAATTCGCCGTCGGCTTCCACGGCGCCAACCGCCTGCAGGCCTCGTCGTGAGTTTTGCCCGGCGCGTCAAACAGAACGGCATCGGCTGGCTGCTGCCGGCGCTGGTCATAATTGGCTGGGAAGCCGCCAGCCGCGCCGGCGTGATGCCGGCCAATGTGCTGCCGGCGCCGAGCGCGGTGGCCGAGGCCTTCTGGCGGCTGACGCTGTCGGGCGAGCTGATCGAAAACATCGGCGTCAGCACGCTGCGTGCGCTGGCCGGCTTTGCCATCGGCGGCTCGATCGGCTTTGCACTCGGCCTTGCCAACGGGCTGTCGGCGCTCAGCCGCGGCCTGACCGACACGACGCTGCAGATGATCCGCAACATCCCGCATCTGGCGCTGATCCCGCTGGTCATCCTGTGGTTCGGCATCGACGAGGAAGCAAAACTGTTCCTGGTGGCGCTCGGCGTGTTCTTCCCGATCTACGTCAACACGCTGCTCGGCATCCAGAGCGTCGACCCGCAGCTGGTCGAGATGGGCCGGGTCTACGGCATGGACCGCCGCGCGTTGTTTTTTCAGGTGATCCTGCCCGGCGCGCTGCCGGCGATCTTCGTCGGCCTGCGCTATGCGCTGGGCATCATGTGGCTGACGCTGATCGTTGCCGAAACCATCTCGGCCAGTTCCGGCCTCGGCTACATGGCCATGCAGGCACGCGAATTCCTGCTGATCGATGTGGTCGTGCTGTCGATCCTGATCTATGCGCTGCTCGGCAAGCTTGCCGACAGCTTCGCCCGCCTGCTCGAGCGGCTGTCGCTCGGCTGGCATCCCGCCTTCCAGAACGCCTGAGGGTTCGATGCCAACCGCCAGCCTGACCGCCATCCGTTCCTTCGTCGCCGCGCCGGAACCGTCACGGCCGGAGGAGGCCGTCGAAAGGCAGCGCGCCTTTGCCTTCAAGGGCATGGAAAAGCGCTTTGGCGACAAGGTCGTGCTCGACTGCATCGATCTCGACGTGCCGGTCGGGCAGTTCGTTGCCGTCATCGGCAAGAGCGGCTGCGGCAAGAGCACGCTTTTGCGGCTGCTGGCCGGGCTCGACCGGCCGACGGCAGGATCGCTGACATTCGGGCCGGAAGCCAAGGCCGGCGCTGGCGAAGAGAGCCGCTTCATGTTCCAGGAGCCGCGGCTGTTGCCCTGGGCCAGCGTGGTGAAAAACGTCGAGGTCGGGCTGACCGGGCTTGCCACCGGTGCGGAAGCCAGGCGGCGCGCGCTCGCCATCCTGGGTGAAGTCGGCCTCGCCGACCGCGCCGACGAATGGCCCTCGGTGCTGTCGGGCGGCCAGAAGCAGCGCGTGGCGCTGGCGCGTGCACTGATCGGACAGCCTCGGATCCTGGCGCTCGACGAGCCGCTCGGCGCGCTCGATGCGCTGACCCGCATCGAAATGCAGCAGCTTCTGGAACGTATCTGGCTGGAGCAAAAATTCACCGCCGTGCTGGTGACGCATGACGTCGCCGAGGCGGTTGCGCTCGCCGACCGGGTGGTGGTGATCGACGAGGGCCGCATCGCGCTCGATCTCGACGTGTCGGTGGCGCGGCCGCGCCGGCGTGGTTCGGTCGAGCTTGCCAGGCTGGAGGGCAGGATTCTGGATCAGCTGTTCGGGTAGAGCCTATCGCGGGCAGGGCATTCTATCCGAACCGGATAGATAGGTAACAGAATGGACCGGCAATATGGGGTGGCTGTTTTCTTGCTCGCCGGGTTGGCCCTGTTTGCGACTGCGGGTTTGACCAGCGCCTTCCCCCACTCCGTCACCGCTTCGCGGCGCCACCTCTCCCCCCTCCGGAGGGAGGGGAAGGGAGCCAGGCCGCATAAGTTCGCGCCCCTGCAAGGCTCGCGCCTTTCCTCTCCCCCGTCGATCGGGGGAGAGGTGTCGAGCGAAGCTCGACGGAGTGGGGGTCGATCTGTGGCGGTCGACTTTCGTCGCAACTCACCCCGGCGAACGGCTCGCCCATACCAGCCCGGCGAAACCGACCAGCATGGTCACGATGCCGATATAGAGCCATTGCGACTGGCCGGTCATGAAGCTGCCGCCGACCACGCCAATGCCTTGCAGCGACCACAGCGCGCCGATGGCCAGTACGATCAGAGCCAGCAGATATTTGAGCAGTCTCATCGTTGGAATCCCTTTTCAAAGTCGATGGTCAACTGCGCCATGACCGTGATGACAGAGCGGAAGGACGGCGCCCAATCGCGCTCTCTTCTACTTGTAATATAACGTCCTGCCTTGCTCACGGAATCTGTGAAACAGCTCGCAATATCGCCGGCGATACGGCCGCGCCACACGAAAGATGCCTGACAAACTGTTTCCCAGCGACTCCAAACGTGTGCCGGTGCCACGGAACTGCCCGATGCTTGCCGCATTTCCTGCCTTATTCGACACTTAACGGCTGGGGTCTGTCGAAAACGGAGCCAATCCCCCAACATGAAGAAAACAAACCAGACCGCGCTTGTCGCGGTAACGATCGCGGCTGGCCTGATGGTCGGTGCATCCGCCTCCTCCGCCGCTGGCCAGTGCGGCCGCGCCTCCTGGTACGCACTGCATTCCAGGACCGCCAATGGCGAACGCATGAACCCGTCGGCGCTGACCGCCGCGCACCGCAGCCTGCCTTTCGGCACCAAGTTGAAAGTGACCAACCAGAATAATGGCCGCAGCGTCATCGTGCGCATCAACGACCGCGGCCCGTTCATCAAAGGGCGCGTGCTCGATCTGTCCAAGGGCGCCGCCGGCCAACTCGGCTTCATCGGCTCCGGCCATACCTCGGTGTGCATGGCGCGCGTCTAGATCTGTCCAAGTCCGGCCCGATCGGGCCGGACACATCCTGCCCCGTCGTCCAACAGCCTTGCATTTTGCAGTGCACATTGGGCCGGCTGCACCCGCCCAACGCGGTTTCTCAAGGCCTTGGACGAAAGATTGGCATATGTCACGCCACGTGACGTATTGCATCGCAGCAATATCTTGTTAACCTCCGCGCGAGACATTCAAGGCTCGGCGCTGTCCGTCGTCCCTTCGGTCACGGCAGCTGCGGAGTACCTGATGTTCTACCAGCTCTATGAAATGAACCATGCCGCCCTGCAGCCCGCGCGGCTTTATGCCGATGCAGTGCGGCTGTTCTACACCAACCCGCTCAATCCGTTTTCGCATACGCCGTGGGGCCGCTCGGTCGCCGCCACCGCCGAACTGTTCGAGCGCACGACGCGCCGCTACAGCAAGCCGCATTTCGGCCTGAGCAAGACCGTGGTCGACTGGAAGAGCGTCGAGGTCAGCGAAAAGACGGTGTGGTCGAAGCCGTTCTGCAATCTTACCCGCTTCGAGCGGTCGGTGCCCGCCGGGCGAAAGGCCGACCCCAAGCTTCTCATTGTGGCGCCGATGTCGGGCCATTATGCGACGCTGCTGCGCGGCACGGTCGAGGCGATGCTGCCCTATGCCGACGTGCACATCACCGACTGGGTCGATGCCCGCATGGTACCGGTGATTGACGGCCATTTCGACCTCGACGATTATATCGACTACATCATCGACATGCTGCATGCGCTGGGGCCGGACACCCATGTGATGGCGGTGTGCCAGCCTTCGGTGCCGGTGCTGGCAGCGGTGGCGCTGATGGAAAAGCGCGGCGATCCCTTCGTGCCCTCGACCATGACCTTGATGGGCGGGCCGATCGACACCCGCCGCAATCCGACCGCGGTCAATCTTCTGGCCAAGGAAAAGGGCATCGACTGGTTCCGCGACAACGTCATCATGCACGCGCCCTGGCCGGTGCCGGGCTTCGGCCGCGAAGTCTATCCGGGCTTCCTGCAGCTGTCGGGCTTCATGAGCATGAACCTCGACCGGCACATCACCGCCCACAAGGACTTCTTCATGCACCTGGTCAAGCATGACGGCGACAGTGCCGAGAAGCACCGCGATTTCTACGACGAATATCTGGCGGTGATGGACCTGACGGCGGAATTCTATCTGCAGACCGTCGACACGGTGTTCGTGCGCCATGCGCTGCCCAAGGGCGAGATGACGCATCGCGGCGAGGTGGTCGACACCAAGGCGATCCGCAATGTCGCGCTGTTCACGGTCGAAGGCGAGAACGACGACATTTCCGGTCTCGGCCAGACCCAGGCCGCGCATGATCTCTGCCCCAACATCCCGGCTGACCGGCATGCGCATTACATGCAGCCGGCCGTCGGCCATTACGGCGTTTTCAACGGGTCGCGATTCCGCTCGGAAATCGTGCCGCGCATCGTCGATTTCATCACCAGCTACGGCCGCCAGAACCGGGTTGCGGTGAAACCAAGGCTGGTCCGCTCCGCCAAAAGCTGAGGCTCGATCCAGCTGCAGAGTGCATTGCCCGCAGCAGCGGGGCGATTTTGCGCGCCACAGGCGTTCTGTTGCACAATAGACGCTATTGGGCGGGCGCGGGTAACCATGCCGAAGAATCTGGCTCCCCCCATAATTGACACGGAGTGTAAATCCCCTTTAACCTTTCGTTAACAACAAGGGCGAACGGGGACAATGACTTCCTCACCGATAGCACGGACGCTGCGCTTGTGGGCGGCAGCAGGGCTGGCGATCTCTGCGTGCGGGGCAGTGCCGGCACTTGCAGGCGGCGCCATGGCGACGGGCGGCATGACCTCGCAGCCGATCGGCCACTATGATTTCTGTAAAACCCAGCCCGGCGAATGCTCGATCCGGCCGAGCAACCTCAACCCCGCCGCGATGACCGACGCCTTCATGCGCAAGCTGATCAACGTGACGTCAAGGGTCAACGCCGCCGTAAAGCCGATGAGCGACTACGACATCTATGGCAAGGACGAGGTCTGGGCCTATCCCGACAAGGGCGTCGGCGATTGCGAAGACTATGTGCTGGAAAAGCGCCGCCAGCTCTCGCGCTCTGGCGTGTCGCTGGCCGATCTCTTGATCACCGTCGTGCGCAAGCCGGACGGCGAAGGCCATGCCGTGCTGACCGTGCGCACCGACAAGGGCGACTACGTCCTCGACAATCTGACCGACAAGGTGAAGATCTGGGACGCCACCGGCTATCGCTTCCTCAAGCGGCAGGCCATCGACAACACCGGCCGCTGGGTCTCGATCCGCGGCGGCCAGCAGGTACTGGTCGGCGCGGTTCAGTAAATAAGGACGATGCATGTGAGCGCGTCGCTGCGAACAGCTTCGTCGGAAGCCCGCGGCTAATAACTTTCACGAGATAACCGCAAGTCGGCGCTGCCCCTCATTGCCCTGCCGGGCATTTCTCCCCGTATATGACGGGGAGAAAGATGCTGCCATCGGTGATTTCGCCAATCGTCAACGTTGCAAAATAGTCGCCGGCAGGCGGATGAGGGCAGCGCTGCCCTCGAAATCTTATCTCTCGAAACGCCTCCTCAAAAAATTTCGCTACCTGCGTGAACCAAACCGTCTCCAGCGGCGACACACAGCCGTAAACAGAAACCCAACCATGGAGACTTCAAATGACTGCTTTCCTGCGTAATGCTTTCCTCGCCGCCATCGCGGTATCGTCCCTGGCCGGATCCGCTATGGCCGACCAGACCGGCTGCGCCAAGAACAACCAGTGGGGCAATCGCTGTTGCGATCTCACCTCGGACTGCCTGGGTGGCGGTCGCGGCGGCGATCATGACAGCACTGGCGGCCGTGGCGGCCAGGCCGGCGCGAAGTAATCTCGCTATATGCCCGCTGGCTAACGGCCGGCGGGCATCGCCTTCAGGATGAAATGCCGGCGCTATTGATGAGCATTCGTGGCCTTGGCGCCGCCCTACTTACGCCGCTCCAGTGCCGCCCGGATCGAGCCGGTGATGCGGGCAAGCTCGGCTTCGTCCAGCTTCTCGATGTTTTCGGCCAACAGATTGGCCAACTCGGTGGCAGCAGGACTGAGGCCGGACGTATCGAGTCTCACCCGCGGATGTGAGGCCTCGGCCAGACGCGCCAGCTCTTCGGCATCGTCCCAGATGACGTTGAAATAGCCGATGATCTTCTGGATCAGCGTCCAGGTCGGCGCGCCGCGGCGGCCATGTTCCAGCGCCGACAGATAGGCGGCGCTGACTCCGATCGCCTGCGCCATGTCCTTCTGGCGCAAGCCGCGCTCGGCTCGAAGCGCCCGCAGTTTTTCGCCGAACGGCGTCATCAGCGGGTTCGCCTGAGCCGAACGTAGAGCGCGCCCGAACCGCCGTGGTTGCGGGCGGCGTGATCGTGGCTGGAGACCAGCGGCCGGAAGGCAGGCGTCGACAACCAGGCAGGCACGGCGCGCCGCAAGACGCCGTCGCCGCCCGACGATGACCCTTTTCCCGTAATGACGAGGACATAGCGGACCCCGCCGGCATGGGCCCGGTGCAGGAACGAAAACAGCAGCGAATAGGCCTCGTCCTGGGTCATGCCATGCAGATCGACGCGGCCTTCGATCGGCAGCCGGCCCTTCTTCAGCTTGTCCAATGTCGGCTCGTCCAGCGCGTGCGATACATGCTGCGCCTTCGGCTTGGCGGCGAGGACCGGACCGACAGCGACCGGCGTCTGTGCCGGCTTGGGGTCGACGACAATGTCGGGAATCTCGACCGCAGTCCGGCCCTTCAACGGTCGGGCGGTGCGCGCCACCAGGTTCCACAGCACCCGGTCGTCTTCATTGAGTTTATCGGGGCGCTTGTTCATCGATTCGATTCCGAAACGAGAGCGCGTGGAACCAAGGCATAGAAATCGGCCGCATTGCGAACCACGCCGGCGATCTCGCCGGCCGCATCGCCGGAGCCGGCGAACAGATCGCCCCGCGCCGGTCCGGTGATGGCCGAACCGGTGTCCTGCGCAATCATCAGCCGCCGGAACGGTTTTCCATCGAAGGCGGTCAGCGACGGAGCGTCGATGTAGAAGGGGGTACCGAATGTGTGCAGCAGCCGGTCGACCGCGAGCGAACGGCCGGGCGTCAACGGCACCTTGGCGGCGGCGATAGGACCGAGTGCGGCATCGTCGACATCGGCTTCGCGAAAGAAGATGTAGGAGCCGTTCTGCCAGAGGATCTCGTCGACGCGATCCGGATGCGCCCTGAACCAGGCGCGGATAGACTGCATCGTCACTTTTTCCAGTGGGATTTCGCCGAGTTCGGCGAGAATCTTCCCCGGACCGCTGAAACGTTGGCCGGATTTGGCGGCGTAGGTGACGCGGCAAAGCCGGCCGTCGGTCATCTTCAGCCTGGCCGCACCTTGCACATGGATGAAGAAGACGTCGACCTTGTCGGCAAGCCAGGCGATTTCCAGGCCTTGGCCGGCCAGCGCGCCTCTCTCGATCTCACTGCGGTCGAAATACTCCACCAGGCCCTGCGGCGTATCGCGGGCGAAGGCGAGATAGTCGTCCATGCCCTTGGGGCGGTTGGCGTCATCGATGTCGACGAGGTCGGCCGGTCGCGCCAGAAGCGGCACGGTGAATTCATCCGTGCGCACTGGTGAGGCCTCGGCCTCCGGCTCGTAGAAGCCGGTGACCAGGCCGAGGTTTTCGGATCGAATCTGGACTGGGGCGAAATGGCGCTCGAAAAAAGCCTTGGCCGCCGACCGATTCGCCGGCGAAACGGTGCGCGCCTCGTCATAAGCGCCGGCAAACGCGTCGAACCGGACGCCCAACGAACCGGTGCGGTAGGGCTTGTTCAGGACATGAAAGGCCGAACGGCGGAAGGCTTCGAAAGCGGGCAGATGGTCATCGGAATTCCAACCGGGAAGATCATCGAAGGACTTTTCCACGAAAAGCGGCGAGAGCGACACCTCAGCCTCGCCACTGCCCATGTTTGCCTGCATGTCGCTATCCCAAAAAAGCTGCCCGCACCGGGCGACATGCATAGGCTCAGTCTTCTTCCTCGGTGGCGACCAGCTTCCAGTTCGGATCGCGCGAGCGTGTGTCGCGGGCGAAGGTCCAGACATCCTTGACCTCGGCCACCGTCTCGGGATCGCCATCGATGACGGCACCCGCCTTGTCGCGGGTCGCCGAAATCAGTTCGCTCACGATGCGCAGCGTGATGTGGGCCTCGCCGCCCTTCATCTCGGCCGAGACGATGTCGGCCTTGTCGATGCCGACGAAGGAGGACTGGATCTTTTCGGCTTTCGCCTCGCGGTCGCCAATCGCGGCAACGAAGCCGTCAAAAACCTCGCGCGACAACAGGTTCTTCAGCGTTTTTCGGTCGCCATCGGCATAGGCCATGACGATCATCTCATAAGCCATCTTGGCGCCGTCGACGAAGACTTTGGGGTCGAAGGAGGGATCATTATCCTTGATCGCGCGCAGGCCCTTGTTGAGGTCGGTGTCGGGCTTTGCGAAGGCATCGATGGCCGCATAGGTCTCGGCAGCCGTCTCGCCCGGCATGCGCTTGCGTGGCAGCGAAACCACATTTTCGGGCTTCTGGGTCGCGTCCTTCTCGGTGCGGCTGGCCGTGTACGGATCGAAGGGCGGGCGCTCGCTGCCCGTGCGGCGGCCAAGCACGTTGCGCAGCTGGAAAAAGATCACCACCGCCGCAATCAGAAAGAAAATGGTGCCGAAGTCGAAGAATCCCATATCTTTCGCCAATCAATCCTTGACCTGGCCGGGACCGCCAGCCAATCGGGCGGCGGTCGCATGGCGTTAAACATGCAAAGCATATAGAACGCATGGCGCAATCATTCAAATCAAAGGCAGGCATACCTATCTAACGGCCTCAGTGCCAGCGGCGATTATGCGCCGCCCGGCAAACATGGAAACGATCGGTCAAGACTTGCGCATTTCCTTCCTTCCTCTGTTCCTGCTTGCGCTGCCGCTGCTGGAAATCGCCGGTTTCGTCATTGTCGGCCGCGAGGTCGGGGCGCTCGCCACGGTCGGCCTGGTGCTGGCTTCAAGCATTGCCGGCGTGCTTCTGCTCCGGCACCAGGGTTTTGGTGTCATGGCGCGGGTCCGCGCCGAGATGGCCGGCGGCGGCGACCCCAGCCGCCAGCTCGCGCATGGCGCCATGATCGTGGTCGCCGCCATCCTGTTGATCATCCCCGGCTTCATTACCGATATTATCGGCCTGCTGCTGTTCCTGCCGCCGGTTCGCGACCTTGCCTGGCGCAGGCTCAAGGGCCGCATCGTCGTCGCGACCGATTTCACCGCCGGCGGTTTTCGCGGTAGGTCGCGCGACAAGGTCATCGACCTCGACGACGGCGACTATTCGCGCGAGGGCGATTTCAAGCGCGGTCCCGACCATAACTCGCCGTGGCGCCGCCTGAAGGACGACTGACCGTCGCCTTGAGGACGACTGACCGTCGCCTTGAGGACGACTGAGGCTACATCGACCCCTTCGGCCTGAAGGCGGCAAACCTTGTCTTGTCATGCCGACCATGCTAGCCAACGCCCGATTTCAATTCGGTCAGCGCTGCTGTCCAGGCAAAAGGAACAAGGCTCATGGCCAGCAAAGATGACGCGCCGGTCGGCGCCGCCAACGGCAACGGCGAAACGGCGCAGCCGTCGCTCAACGTGCTTGCCCAGTATGTGAAGGACCTGTCCTTCGAAAGCCCCGGCGCGCCGAACTCGCTGCGCGGCCGCGACAAGGCCCCCAGCATCGCGATCAACGTCAATGTCAATGCCAACCCGCTCTCCGACAAGCAGTTCGACGTCAATCTGACCTTGAACGCCAAGGCGTCCTTCGACCAGGAAGTGCTGTTCAATGTCGAACTGGTCTATGGCGGCGTCTTTGCCATCGCCGGCTTCCCGCAGGAGCACATGCTGCCCATCCTGTTCATCGAATGCCCGCGGCTTTTGTTCCCGTTCGCCCGCCAGATCATCGCCGAAGCCACCCGCAATGGCGGCTTCCCGCCCCTGATGCTCGACCCGATCGATTTCGCCCAGATGTTCCAGCAGAAGCTGGCCGAGGACCAGGCGGCATCCAAGGTCAAGGTGAGCTGAAGGCTCGCGTCGAGCGCATGAATTGAAAGTCCGGCTTCGTGCCGGGTTTTGTATACTGAGATGCTGGCGGGACAGCACCCCCCTCTGCCTTGCCAGGCATCTCCCCCTCAAGGGGGAGATGCCCGTCATCGCGACCTTCGCCAACTTTAGACGTTGCAGGAATGGGCTGGAGCGGCGAAGCTGCTGATCTCCCCCCTTGATTGAGGGGGAGATGGCCGGCAGGCCAGAGAGGGTGAACGGAACGCTACCTCCGCGATCCGTTCACCCCGCCGCCACCTTCAGCCACAGCGCCTTTTCACCGAGCGTCGCCACCAGCCCCGCATGCGCCGCTCGCTCGCCTTCAGTCAGGCGCGGCGGCAGGGCGATTGGCCTGGCGGCGATCGAGATGTCGATGTCGGCAACGTCGCCATTGCTGTTGAGCTGCACCACGACCGCGTCGAGGACAAGTGCGGCCTGCTTTCCGCCGATGAGTTCGATGTAGACTTCGGCCAGGAGCTCGGAATCGAGCAGCGCGCCGTGCTTGGTGCGGTGGCCGTTGTCGATGCCGTAGCGGCGGCAGAGCGCGTCGAGCGAATTGGGTCCCATAGGGTGCTTGCGCCGCGCCAGCGCCAGCGTGTCAACGACGCGCCCGGTGTCTATGGCCGGCTGGCCGAGCCGCCCGAATTCCGTGTTGAGGAAGCCGATGTCGAAATTGGCGTTGTGGGCGACGAGCTTGGCGCCGTCGGTGAAGGCGAGCCATTCCTCGGCGATTTCGGCAAAGGTCGGCTTGCCGACGAGGTCGGCGGCGCTGATGCCGTGCACGGCTTGCGCCTCGACATGGACGGCGCGCCCCTGCGGATTGATGAATTTGTGGAAGGTGCGGCCGGTCGGGAAGCGGTTGACCAGCTCGACGCCGCCAAGCTCGATGATGCGGTCGTCGCGCATGTCGAGTCCGGTGGTTTCGGTATCGAAAATGATCTCACGCATAGAATCAACCCACTCCTGGAGGAGTAGAATCATGGAGCGCAACAAAATGGCAATGGGCAATGCCGACAGCCTGCCGTCAGGAGCCTTATGGGCGCGACTTATCCCCCAGGAGTTAGCAGGCGAGCTCAGCGCCCTGAGAGCTCGGCAATGATCGCGCCGACCGCGCTGCGGGCGGCGTCCATGCCTTCACCGGTGTCGATGACGAAATCGGCCTGCCGGCGTTTTTCGGCATCGGGCACCTGCTTGGCCAGGATGGCCGCCAGCTTTTCCTCGCTCATATCAGGACGCGCCAGCACGCGGGCGCGCTGGATATTGGCCGGCGCGGTGACGACGACGACCTTGTCGACACGGTTGCGGCCGCCGGTTTCGAACAGCAGCGGAATGTCGAGCACGACGAGCGGCGCGGCGGCGGCGCGGTGCCTTGCCAGAAAGGCATCGGCATCGGCCCGCACCAGCGGATGGACGATCGCCTCCAATGTCTTCAGCGCAGCAGCGTTGCCGAGCACGCGGCGCGCCAACTCGGTGCGGTCGACCGAACCGGCAATCACGGTGCCGGGAAAGGCCGCCTCGACGAGAGGTGCTGCCTTGCCGGCATAGAGGCGATGCACGGTCTCGTCGGAGTCATGCACCGGCACGCCGGCGTCGACGAACATTTTCGCCGTCGTCGACTTGCCCATGCCGATCGACCCGGTGAGGCCAAGCACGATCATCATTTTGCGCCCATCATTTGCGACCCATCATTTGGCGACGATGTCGGCGACGATCATCTGTCGCAACTCAGGCGTGACCTGCGGCTTCTTGCCGAACCAGCGTTCGAAACCGGGCACAGCCTGGTGCAACAGCATGCCGAGCCCGTCGACCGTCTTCAAGTTTCTCGCGCGGGCAGCGGCAAGCAGCGGTGTTTCCAGCGGCACATAGACGATGTCTGCGACAATGGCGTGAGCTGGCAGGCCGGCCGGATCGGCGGCCAGCGTCGCATCGCCATGCATGCCAAGTGCCGTCGTGTTGATCAGCAAGCCGGCATCGCCAAGCAAGTCGCCGACCTCGCCATGCGCCGAGACGCCGGCCCCGAAGCGGTCGGCGAGTTCCTGCGCCCGCGCCAATGTGCGGTTGACGATGCGGATATCTTTGATGCCGCGCGATTTAAGCGCGTGGATGACCGCGCGCGACGCGCCACCGGCGCCGAGCACCACGGCCGGAGCGTTTCTCTCCCAGCCCCGGGCATGCTCGTCGAGATTGCCGGCAAAGCCGATCCAGTCCGAATTGCCGCCCCACAGCACGCCGTCGTCCAGCCACAGCATGTTGACCGCGCCGATCATCTCCGCCGCCTCGTCGCGGCGCTCGACCCGGGCGAAGGCGACTTCCTTGTGTGGAATGGTGACGTTGCCGCCCTGATAGCCATTGGCCTGGAGGGAAGAGAGGAACTCGGGAAAATCGGCCGGCGCGACATCGATCGCATGATAGCTGCCGTCGATGCCGTATGTGTTCAGCCAATAGCCGTGGATCTTCGGCGAGCGCGAATGCGCGATCGGATGGCCGGTGACGAAAGCTTTTTTCTCAACCATCGATGGCTCCGAGCGCACGCAATTCCGCCAGCACCGGCAACAGCGGCAGGCCGACAATGGTGAAATAATCGCCTTCGATCTTTTCGAACAGCTGGATGCCTTCGCCCTCGATCTGGTAGGCGCCGACGCTCGACAACGCCTTGGCGCCGACGCGGGCCAGGTGCCGGCCGACGAAGGCCGGATCGAGCTTGCGCATGGTAAGGCTGGCGATGCCGACATGGCGCCACAGCACCTTGCCGTTGCGGCAGAGCACGGCGGCGCTGTTCAGCTGATGCGTCTTGCCTGACAGCGCCAACAGATGGCGGCGGGCGCCTTCCATGTCGGCCGGCTTGTGGAACACTTCATCTCCCAGTGACAAAGTCTGGTCGCAGCCGAGCACCAGGGCGCCCGGTCTGCGTTCGCTGACCTCGGTCGCCTTGGCTTCGGCGAGTATCAGGGCGACATCTTCCGGCGACACACCGCTGTCCTGCAACGGCGCCTCGAGCGCACGCTCGTTGACATCGGCAGGCACCGCTTCGATGCCGAGCCCGGCATTGATGAGCATTGCTTTGCGGAACGGGCTGCCGGAGGCAAGGATGATTTTTTCGGTCATGGGTTCTGGGCCTGGTCGATAGTGGTTGATTGGGGCAGGAGGTCGCGTTGCCATCCCATCATCTATTCTTCCCCCGCAGGGCAACAATGGCTGCCGCGGTCTCTTCGATCGAACGGCGGCTGACGTCTATCATCGGCCAATTGTGGCGGGTGCAGATCTGGCGGGCATAGGCGAGCTCTTCGGCGATCGAGGCACGGTCGACATAATCGGTCGCTTCGTAGGTGCTGCTGTTGCCGAGCACGCGGTTCTGCCGGACATGCGAGATGCGTTCGGCGGTGGCGATCAGCCCGACGATCAGCGGCTTGGTGGCAGCGACCAGGCTTTCGGGCACCGGCACGCCGAGCACGATCGGGATGTTGGCGGTCTTGATGCCGCGGTTGGCGAGATAGATGCTGGTCGGCGTCTTCGATGTCCTGGAAATGCCGATCAGCACGACATCGGCTTCGTCCATGTTGAGCGGCAGCTGGCCGTCATCATGCTCCATCGTAAAATTGAGTGCGTCGATACGGTGGAAATAATCGGCATCGAGCACATGCTGGGCGCCGACGCGGCGGCCGGCCGGCGTGCCGAGATAGGACTGGAACACGGTGAGGACCGGCTCCAGCACCGAAACGCAGGGCAGCCCCATGGCGGCGCAGCGCTCGTCAATACCGCGCGCCAGCTTCTGGTCGACGACGGTGTAGAGGATGATGCCCGGTTCCTCTTCTATGTCCTCGAAGACTTTCGCCACCTGCTTTTCGGTGCGGATGAGCGGATAGATATGCTCGATGGCGCGCGCATCCTTGTATTGCGCCGAGGCGGCTCGGCCGGCCGCCAGCAGCGTCTCGCCGGTGGCGTCGGAAATCAGGTGCAGGTGAAAGAAGCTCTGGGGTTTGTTCACAGGGGGCGCCTCAGGCTGTGGGCTTGTGTGGATAAACCGGGGCCGCAAAGGCGACCGGCTGGAGGCGACTGTATCAGAAGGCCAGTTGTCCACAATTCGATGCGCTGTCAGCTTCACTGTGCGGTTGGGGACAAATCTGGGGACGGGCGTTTTTGCCAGCGCTTCATCCACAGAGGCGGTTTTTCAGCGGCTACGTCAAACCATTGACTCCAGTGATGGAATCCTGGTCATCCACACTCTTTGACAATCCCGCGGAAGAAACACGCGACAAAATGCTGGCTGGCCTTTTCCAGGGCAAAGCGGGACAGGTGACAACCACCGATACCAACAGACTCTTAGAATCAGAAAATTCTAGAAATAGACTATTTAATTATAGAGAAGGCAGGGAAGAGAGCGCTCAATGCCCGAGAACCGCATCGTGCTGGACGTGCTGAGAGGCGAGGCAGTGTTTCCGCCGCCGCTCTGGATGATGCGCCAGGCCGGGCGCTATCTGCCGGAGTACCGCGAGACCAGAAAGCGCGCCGGGTCCTTTCTCGATCTTTGCTACAATCCTGATCTGGCCGTCGAGGTGACGCTGCAGCCGATCGAGCGCTTCGGCTTCGATGCCTCGATCCTGTTCTCGGACATTCTGGTCGTGCCGCATGCGCTTGGGCGCGATGTCCGCTTCGAGGAGGGCCGCGGGCCGCTGCTGACGCCAATCACTGCAGCTCAGATTTCGGCTCTCAACGGCGAAACGTTTCACGTGAATCTCGAACCCGTCTACGAGACGGTTCGCCGGCTGCGGGCAAGATTGCCTGACGAGACCACGCTGATCGGCTTCTGCGGCGCGCCGTGGACGGTGGCGACCTACATGATCGCTGGCCACGGCACACCCGACCAAGCGCCGGCGCGGCTGTTTGCCTATCGCGAACCGACGGCCTTCAAGCATCTCCTGAAAGTGCTCGCCGACCACTCCGCGGCCTATTTGATCCGCCAGATCGAAGCCGGTGCCGACGTGGTGCAGATTTTCGATTCGTGGTCCGGCGTGCTTGATGATGCGTCTTTCGATCAGTTCTGCGTGCAGCCGGTGGCGGAGATCGTCAGGCAGGTTCGTGCGGTTCATCCCGATGTTCCGATCATAGGCTTTCCCAAGGGCGCCGGCGCCCGCTACGAGACCTATCGTGAGAAGACCGGTGTCACGGGGCTGGGGATCGACTGGACCGTACCCCTGGCGGCGGCGAACGAACTGCAGCGCTCGGGTGCGGTCCAGGGCAACCTCGATCCCTTGCGGCTCGTGGCCGGCGGCAAAGCCCTGTCGGACGGCGTCGATGCGATCCTCAAGGCGCTGGGCGACGGACCGCTGATCTTCAATCTCGGCCATGGCATCACGCCGGAGACGCCGGTGGCACATGTCGAGGCGATGGTGAAGCAGGTGCGGAGCGCGACACGCTGATGGCTCAATCGGATAATACGCGCGGCAACAGCACTCGTGGGGCGATGATGCGGATGACCATCGGCATCGGAGTGCTGGTTGTTCTCACCGCACTTTTGTTTTTCTTTGCGCCTGAGGGTTTCTATCCCTGGGCGAAGGCAATCCATATCCTGGCCGTCATCTCCTGGATGGCCGGCATGCTCTATCTGCCGCGATTGCTGGTCTACCACGCCGACGCAGAGAAGGGGTCCGTCCAATCGGAGACCTTCAAGGTGATGGAGCGGCGTCTGCTGCGCGGCATCATCAATCCGGCGATGATCGTCACCTGGGTGTTCGGGCTTTGGCTTGCCTGGAAAGTGTTTGGCTTTCACGGCGGCTGGCTGCACGCCAAGATAGGCTTGGTGCTGTTGCTGTCGGGCGTGCATGGCTATCTGGCCGGTGCTGTCAGGAAATTCGCCGAGGACCGCAATGAAAAACCGGCGCGGCACTGGCGAATCGTCAACGAGATCCCCACATTGCTGATGATCGCCATCGTCATCCTGGTTGTCGTCAAGCCGTTCTAGGCCCATTTCGGTCGACAAAACGCAGCTTGCTCTTTCCCCCGACCGACGATAAAAGACGGGTCTTCCTTCCCGTCATGCGCCGCCCTTGATTGCTTTCGGCCGCGCCCGGCATTTATCGCATCCAGCCGATATATTTTCCCCAAAGCAGATTCAGAGTCCGTCTATGCAAGAAATGAAACTCGCAGAGTTCAAGAACAAGAAGCCGCCAGAGCTGATCGCCTATGCCGAATCGCTCGAAGTGGAAAACGCCAGCGTCATGCGCAAGCAGGAACTGATGTTTGCCATCCTGAAGAAACTGGCCGCCCAGGACGTCGAGATCATCGGCGATGGTGTGGTCGAGTTGTTGCAGGACGGTTTCGGCTTCCTGCGCTCAGCCAACGCCAATTATCTGCCGGGTCCCGACGATATCTACATCTCGCCCTCGCAGATCCGCCGCTTCTCCTTGAAGACCGGCGATACCGTCGAAGGGCCGATCCGCAGCCCAAAAGAGGGCGAGCGCTATTTCGCCCTTCTCAAGGTCAACACGATCAATTTCGACGATCCCGAAAAGATCCGTCACAAGATCCATTTCGACAATCTGACGCCGCTCTATCCGACCAAGCGGCTGAAGATGGAGATCGACAATCCGACCGGCAAGGACATCTCGTCGCGGGTGATCGACCTGGTGGCGCCGATCGGCAAGGGACAGCGCGCGCTCATCAACGCGCAGCCGCGTACCGGTAAAACGGTGCTGATGCAGAATATCGCCCACTCGATCACGGCCAATCATCCGGAATGCTATCTGATCGTACTTCTGATCGACGAACGGCCAGAAGAAGTGACCGACATGCAGCGTTCGGTGAAGGGCGAGGTCGTGTCCTCGACCTTTGACGAACCGGCGGTGCGCCACGTCCAGGTCGCCGAAATGGTCATCGAAAAGGCCAAGCGCCTGGTCGAGCATGGCCGCGACGTCGTTATTCTGCTCGATTCGATCACCCGCCTCGGCCGTGCCTACAACACCGTCGTGCCGTCCTCCGGCAAGGTGCTGACCGGCGGTGTCGACGCCAACGCGCTGCAGCGGCCGAAGCGCTTCTTCGGCGCGGCCCGCAACATCGAGGAAGGCGGCTCGCTGACCATCATCGCCACCGCGCTGATCGACACCGGCAGCCGCATGGACGAAGTCATCTTCGAAGAGTTCAAGGGCACCGGCAACTGCGAAATCCAGCTCGACCGCAAGGTCGCCGACAAGCGCATCTACCCGGCCATGGACATTTTGAAGTCAGGCACCCGCAAGGAGGACCTGCTGGTCTCCAAGCAGGATCTGCAGAAGATCTTCGTCCTGCGCCGCATCCTGGCGCCGATGGGAACCACCGACGCGATCGAGTTCCTGATCGACAAGCTGAAGCAGACCAAGACCAACGCCGATTTCTTCGATTCAATGAACACGTAAGCAGTTTCACCGGATCATCGGTCATGCATGAAACCCCGTTCCGGGAAACCGGGACGGGGTTTTTCATTGCGGGGGCAAACAGGTCGCATTTCCGACAGGGCGTGGCCTTGGGCGGCAATTTCCATCGCTGTCGTCATGCGAGTAATCCCGTCTCGAAGATCGGAGGCCGCATGAAAACAATCCCGACCCTGATCGGCTTCTCGGCCATCCTGACATGGTCGTTCCTGGCGCTGCTTTCGACGGCGGCGGGACCGATTCCGCCCTTTCAGCTGGCGGCGATGACATTTCTGCTTGGCGGGTTGGTCGGCGCGTCGAGCTGGCTTGTCCGTCCGGCGGCGATCAAGTCGCTGCGCCAGCCGTGGCAGGTCTGGGCGCTCGGCACAGCGGGGCTGTGCATCTACCACTGCGCCTATTTCTTCGCCATCCAGTCGGCGCCGCCGGTCGAGGTCAGCCTGATCGCCTATCTCTGGCCGTTGCTGATCGTCGTCTTTGCCGCCTTCCTGCCTGGAGAAAAGCTTAGGGCCCATCACATCGCGGGCGTCGTGCTCGGCCTTGCCGGCGCCATTGTGGTGATCACCAAGGGCGGCACGATCGGACTGGCCAATGGTGTGATGAAGGGGCATGTCATCGCGCTGTTCTGCGCTTTCATCTGGGCCGGCTATTCGGTTTTATCGCGCCGCTTTGGCAAGGTGCCGACCGATGTGGTCGTCGGTTACTGCTTCATCACGGCTGCGGTCGCCTTGGTGCTGCACCTCACCCTTGAGACCACCGTCTGGGCACAGACGGCGACGGAGTGGAGCGCCATCGTCATCTTGGGCGTAATACCGCTAGGCGCCGGCTTTTACGCCTGGGACTATGGCTGCAAGCACGGGGACATCATGATCCTCGGCGCCCTCTCCTATGCCGCGCCCCTCTTCTCGGTCATCGTGCTTCTGCTGGCAGGCTTTGGTGTGTTTCACTGGTCGGTGGCTGTTGCTTGCATCCTGATCACGGTCGGAGCGGTGGTCGCGGCCAAGGATTTGCTGTTCGGGCCGCGGTCGCCATCCATTGATGCGACGCCGCTTCCTTCGGCGTTGGACGGAAACACCGGTTGACCTGCCGTCGCAACAGCGGCTCGGTTCCTACGGATCCGGCGCCACGGGCAGGATAGCCGGTGCATAGCTCCGGTCTGCCGGTTGGCGGCCGGATGCCACTGGCCAATGTTCGATCGATTCGCATGCGTTCCGATCGGGGCGACAATATCGGCGTGACGCGGGTCGGGATTCTGATTCGCAGCCGGAACGAAGCTTGCCTGTCGGGGGCGAAGGTCCAGCTTCACGGCTCGGGGCCAGGCACAAGCGTTAATGATGCGGCCTGCGTAGGGCTTGCTGGCCCGCCCAGAACTGCTTGGCGTCGGAATTAGGACCCGCCTGCTCGCACATGGATGACAAGGCGGCTATACAGATTTGGTAATGCCCGGCCGCTCCTCGCGATCGACCTTGATATTGACGAACAGCCGGTTCATGACGGCCGTGGGATTGTCGACCGGACAGCTAGGCGACCGGTGAGAACGGGCAAATGATTTCAGGCGATTCGATTGTTGCGCTGTCCAGCGGCCGCCTGCCTGCCGGCATCGCTGTCATCCGCATCTCCGGACCAAGAACTCGATTCGCTGTCGAAACGGTTGCCGACGGCATGATCAAGGACCGGGTTGCGACCCTGCGCAAGCTCCGAACAGTGGACGGGTCGCTTATCGACAACGGCCTGGTGCTGTTTTTTCCGGGGCCGAACAGTTTTACCGGCGAGGATGTCGCCGAGTTCCACGTCCATGGCGGCCGCGCCGTCGCCAGCAAGATGCTGGAGATCATTGCCGGGTTTGACGGCGTGCGTCATGCGGAACCTGGTGAATTTACGCGCCGGGCTCTTCTCAACGGCAAGCTGGATCTGGTCGAGACGGAGGCGTTGGCCGATCTGGTCAACGCCGAAACCGAAGCGCAGCGGCGCTTTGCCGTGCAGAATGCCGAAGGAGTGCAAAGCGAACTCTATCTTGGCTGGCGCCGTCGGCTGATCCATGCACGGGCGATGATCGAGGCGGAAATCGACTTCGCCGACGAAGACGACGTGCCCGGTTCGGTTTCGGACACGGTTTGGTCCGATGTGCGCGCAATGGTGGGCGAGATCGGCCGGCATGTCGATGGCTTCCATGCCGCCGAGATCATCCGTGACGGGTTTGAGGTTGTCATCCTCGGTGCACCGAACGCCGGCAAATCCAGCCTGTTCAACGCGCTGGCCAGGCGTGAGGCGGCGATTGTTACCGACGAGCCCGGCACGACGCGGGACTTGCTCGAAGTGGTGCTGGATCTCCACGGAGTGCGGGTCAGGGTAACCGACACCGCGGGCCTGCGCGAGTCGCCCGGCAAGATCGAAGCGATCGGTATCGAAAAGGCGCGGGCCAAGGCGCATACGGCTGACCTGGTGCTGTTGCTGGAAGATCTGGCGGACCCTACTGCGATCGGCAACATGCCTGTTGACGCCCCGGCTTTGAGAATCGGCACCAAGGTCGATCTCTTGAAAGGTTCGCCGCGATCAGAGGCGTATGATGCGTTGATATCGACGGTGGACGGCACTGGTTTGGCTGAACTGCTGGCTGAGATCGGCAGGCGCGCCGCGGCTGCTATCGGCGATGCCGGTGACATCCTGCCGTCTCGGTTGCGGCATGTGGAGCTGCTCAATGAGACCAGGCGCTTTCTGATCTCGGCTTTGTCGGGGCAAGAGTGCGGCCAGGAGCTACGGGCGGAGGAGCTGCGTCTTGCGGCGGACCGACTTGGCCGGATTGTCGGCGCGGTGGATGTCGAGGACCTGCTGGACGTGATCTTTTCGCAGTTTTGCATTGGAAAGTGACTCACGTGAAACATGACGGGGCGCTGGTATGAGTGACTCACGTGAAACATAGGGGCCGCCCAAGTGCGTTTCACGTGAAACGAGACGGTTGGCAAAAGGGCAAGTGGCCGAAAGCCTGCACCGCCCCTCATTGTCCCCGTTCATGGGAGAAGATGCCGGAAGATAGATAAGGGGCAGCGCCAAACGAGGCTTCGCCGCTTCCATGACTCACGTGAAACACCTCTGCGGCTTTCAGCACTCCGGTCCACGTGAACGAATCAACCTGCAATCCTTGACAGCGTCCTCTCGTGGGACATGTGTCGGGAAATCTCTGAATCTGGAAGGGACAATGATCGATCACTATGACGTGGTTGTGGTAGGCGGTGGCCATGCCGGGTGCGAGGCTGCGAGCGCTGCCGCGCGCGCCGGCGCCAGGACCGCGCTGGTGACGCTGCGCTTCGACACGATCGGTGTCATGTCCTGCAATCCAGCGATCGGCGGCCTCGGGAAGGGCCATCTGGTGCGTGAGATCGACGCCATGGACGGGCTGATGGGCCGCATCGCCGATGCTGCCGGCATCCAATTCCGCCTGCTCAATCGCCGCAAAGGCCCTGCCGTGCGCGGGCCGCGCACGCAGGCCGACCGCAAGCTGTATCGGCTGGCCATGCAGGAAGCGATTCGGCAGCAGAACGGTCTCGACGTCGTCGAAGGCGAGGTTCTGGACTTCGACATCGTGGATGGACGGGTCGCCGCTGTGCGCCTGGCCGGCGGGCGCCGGTTGGCGTGCGGCGCCGTGGTGCTGACCACCGGCACCTTTCTTCGCGGCCTCATCCACATTGGCGACAGGAAGATTGTCGCCGGGCGGATGAACGAGCAGGCGAGCCTTGGCCTGTCGGCGACGATGAGCCGCGCCGGTTTCGCGCTTGGACGGCTGAAGACCGGCACGCCGCCGCGGCTCGATGGCCGCACCATCGACTGGGCGTCGCTGGAAAGCCAGGCGGCCGACGAACATCCAGTGCCGTTCTCGCTGCTCACCGACACAATCAAGAATCCGCAAATCCATTGCGGTATTACGCGTACGACGCCGGCGACGCACGCGCTGATCCGCGCCAATCTCGGCCGCTCGGCCATGTATTCCGGCTCGATCGAAGGCGTAGGTCCACGTTACTGCCCGTCGATCGAAGACAAGATCGTCAAGTTCGGCGATCGAGAAGGTCATCAGATATTCCTGGAGCCGGAAGGGCTGGACGATGACACCGTCTACCCCAATGGCATCTCGACCTCCCTGCCCGAAGACGTCCAGCTCGACATTCTGAAGACGATCCCGGGCCTGGAACGCGCGACCATGCTGCAGCCCGGCTACGCCATCGAATACGACCATGTCGATCCGCGCGAGTTGGAGCCGACGCTTGAGACCAAACGTATTGCGGGGCTTTTCCTCGCCGGTCAGATCAACGGCACCACCGGTTATGAAGAAGCCGGAGCGCAGGGCCTGCTCGCCGGGCTCAACGCCGCGCGCAAGGCGGCGGCCGACGACCAAATCGTGCTCAGCCGCACCGAAGCCTATATCGGTGTGATGGTCGACGACCTCACCAGCCGCGGCATTGCCGAGCCCTACCGCATGTTCACTTCGCGGGCGGAGTTTCGCCTATCGCTGCGCGCCGACAATGCCGATGAAAGGCTTACGCCTCTGGCAAATCGGCTGGGTATCGTGTCGCCGGAGCGAACGCGGCGGTTCAATCAAGTCACACAGGATCTTGATAGGGCGCGCGAACTCGCAGCTGCGACAACGATGACGCCCAACGAAGCAGCGCGGCATGGGCTGGAGATCAACAGGGACGGCGTGCGCCGCTCCGCCTACGAATTGCTCGCTCATCCCGGCGTCGATATCGCCTGGCTGGCCCGTGTTGCGCCGGCCTTTGGCGCAATCGACCTCAAAACCGCCGAGCGGCTCGAAACGGAAGCGAAATATTCGGTTTACCTTGATCGCCAGCAGGCAGATGTCGCACAGATCCGCCACGAGGAAAGCCGGTTGATCCCGGCGTCGGTGGATTTCGCCGATGTTCCCGGCCTGTCCAATGAGCTGAAGCAGAAGATGCTAACGCGTCAGCCCCGGTCGATTGCTGACGCGCAGCGTATGGAAGGCATGACGCCGGCGGCGCTGGCAATCATCGTCGCGCACGTCCGCAACGCTGAAACGGCCGCGCAAAGGGCCGTTGCGTGAGCGCTGCCTCATGGGCGAGCCTGCAAGAGGCCGCGGGACCGGTTTCACGTGAAACATTCGATCGGTTGGTGACGTTCGAACAGTTGTTCCTGAAATGGAACCGCAGCATCAATCTGGCCGCGCCGTCGACGCTGGACGATGTCTGGGGCCGCCATATTCTGGACAGCGCGCAGCTGGCGCGAATCGCCCCCCAGGCCAAACGCTGGGCCGATCTTGGTTCGGGCGGCGGTTTTCCGGGCCTGGTAATGGCCTTCCTGCTGGGCGAGCGCGACGGCGCGTCGATCGATCTGGTCGAGAGCAACCGCAAGAAAGCATCGTTTTTGCAGGCGGTCATTGGCCAGTTCGGTTTGCCGGCACGGGTCGTCGCCCGGCGCATCGACGACAGCTATGCGCTTGTTTCCGCACCGGAAATCATCACGGCGCGGGCGCTGGCCGCGCTGCCGGCGCTGCTCGATCTGTCGGC
The DNA here is from genome assembly GCF_030323125.1 of Mesorhizobium sp. C089B. Lineage (NCBI taxonomy): Bacteria > Pseudomonadati > Pseudomonadota > Alphaproteobacteria > Hyphomicrobiales > Phyllobacteriaceae > Mesorhizobium > Mesorhizobium sp. C089B. The sequence continues at coordinate 4,543,803 of NZ_CP100469.1, read as the reverse complement.
GCCGTGGCTGACCAAGGGATCGCGGGCGCTGTTCCACAAAGGCCGGGATTACCGCTCCGAGGTGGAAGAAAGCACTCACCGCTGGGCTTTCGATCTGGTAGAACATCCGAGCATGACCGACGCCCATGGCGTCATCCTCGAAGTGACCGATCTGCGGACGGCGTAAGCTCTCCTTCGCAACCTTGGCGACGCAATGAATACCTGGCCCACATGAATACCTGGCACAGACCCATGAAAACCGGACCTCGCACCATCACCGTCGCCAACCAGAAGGGCGGCGTCGGCAAGACCACGACCGCCATCAATCTGGCCACGGCGCTGGCCGCCATCGGCGAAAAGGTGCTGATCGTCGATCTCGACCCGCAAGGCAATGCCTCGACGGGTCTCGGTATCGACCGCAAGGACCGCACCGTCTCCTCCTACGATGTGCTGACCGGCGAACTGGGCCTGGAAGAGGCCGCCATTCCAACGGCGGTGCCCGGCCTGTCGATCGTGCCGTCGACGCTCGATCTGCTCGGCATCGAGATGGAAATCGCCTCGGCGCCGGATCGCGTGCTTAAGCTGCGCAACGCGCTGCGCGCCGCCACCGAGCGCGGTGCGCCGTTCGGCTATGTGCTGATCGACTGCCCGCCCTCGCTCAACCTTTTGACTTTGAATTCAATGGCAGCAGCCGATTCTGTTCTTGTGCCGCTGCAGTGCGAGTTCTTCGCGCTGGAAGGGCTAAGCCAACTCCTGGAAACGGTGGAGCAGGTGCGTCGTTCGATCAATCCAGACCTGATCATCCAAGGCATCGTGCTGACCATGTATGACGGCCGCAACAACCTCGCCAACCAGGTGGTGCAGGACGTGCGGGCACATATGGGCGACAAAGTCTACCAGACGATCATTCCTAGGAATGTGCGGGTGTCCGAGGCGCCGTCCTACGGCAAGCCGGCAATCCTCTACGATCTCAAGTGCTCAGGCAGCCAGGCCTATCTGCAGCTGGCGTCCGAAGTGATCCGCCGCGAGCGCAAATTGCGCGCCGCTTGATTAGGCAGGGTCGATAAACAAGCCGATCCGTCACCGAAACCATCAAGAATCTGGAATTGAGATGAGCGAAGACCTTTCGAGAAAGAGACTGGGGCGTGGACTGGCGGCGCTGATCGGCGAGATCGACCGCCCGGTGGCAGCCGAAAAGCCGGGCTTGAATGCGGACGGCAAGGTGCCGATAGAGTTCCTGAGCCCGAACCCGAAAAACCCGCGCCGGCACTTTGGCGACGCCGACCTGACCGATCTCGCCCAGTCGATCCGCGAACATGGCGTGGTGCAGCCGGTGGTGGCGCGGCCTTCGCCGACGCAGGCCGGGCGCTATGAGATCATCGCCGGCGAGCGACGCTGGCGCGCCGCGCAGCGCGCCGGGCTGACCGAGATTCCGATCATCGTGCGCGACGTCAACGACCGCACGGCGCTCGAACTGGCGATCATCGAGAACGTCCAGCGCACCGACCTCAATCCGGTCGAGGAGGCGCTCGGCTACCAGCAGTTGATCGACGATCACGGCTACACCCAGGCCGATCTCGGCAATGTCATCGGCAAGAGCCGCAGCCACGTCGCCAACACGCTCAGGCTGTTGAAGCTGCCCGACGTCATCCGAGACATGCTGGTCGACGGCGCGCTGTCAGCCGGTCACGCCCGGACGCTGGTCACGGCGCAGGATCCCGCCGGGCTAGCCAAGCAGATCGTCGAAGAAGGGCTTTCGGTGCGCCAGGCTGAGGCGCTGGCGCAGATGCCGGCGGGCGGCACGCCGCCCAAGGCAAAACCATCACACGGCGTATCGGGCAAGGATGCCGACACGCTGGCGCTGGAAAAGCTGATGACCAACACGATCGGCATGATCGTGACCATCGAGCACAAGGGCAAGGGCGGCGCGATCCGCGTGGACTACCGCAGTCTGGAGCAGCTCGACGAGCTATGCCGGCGGTTGAAGGACGAGCGGTAGAAGGTTGAGGTTGCGCCATATTTAGCCGGCGAATGAAGTTCTGGCTTAGGATGAAGGGCTGGCGGTGCCGGCCCTTCTTTTTATTGGCGATTGCCGAAGGGATCGAACTGCTGATCTCCCCCTTGAGGGGGAGATGGCCGGCAGGCCAGAAGGGGTCGTCTCGCATCAAGTGCCGACCTCGTTTGTCGTTGCGAAAGGCGCCAGCGCTCCACGCGCGGCGACTCCCTCTGTCGCCTTTGGCGACATCTCCCCCTCAAGGGGGAGATCACCGCTGCGCCAGCCTCGCGCTCTCCACCGCAATGCCGAGCAGCGCCTGCCGTGCCAGCGCTTCCGACAAATCCGGCCTGCGCCTGGTCTGCAGCACGGCCGATTGCAGCCGGTTCAGCGCGCGGCTGAGCGCCTCGACGTTCCAGCGCTCCAGCGCCTTCTCCACCAGCTTGCGCCGCGAGAAAAACACCGGCGGACGGGCGCCGGCCATGGCCGAGGCGGCGTTGCGGCCGGCGGTGTCCATCTGGCCGCGCATGACCTGAAGCTGCTGCAGCTGCCGCATCGCCGAGGACAGCACCAGGAAAGGATGGCCGCCGGACAGGCAGTGGCGGGTGAAGGCGGTGTCGAAGTCACCGATCTTGCCTTCCAGCACAGCATCGACCGCGTCGTCGAAGGAGGCGCCGGAGACGTCGCCGGACATCGCCCTGACGTCATCGAGGCCAATGTCCTTCTGGCCGTGGGCGTAAAGCACCAGCTTTTCGATTTCACCGCGTGAGGCCAACCGGTCGCCGCCGAGATTGCGGCGCAGCGCCTGGCGTGCGTCGAGCGCCATCGACATGCCGGCCTTGCGCAACTCGTCGTCGATGACGCTGTCGATGTCGCGGGCTTCATCGGCGTAGCAAGGCAGCGCCATGGCGGTGTCGGCGGCCTCGACGATCGCGCGCAGTCCGACGCCCTTTTTTAGGTCGCCGGCCTCGATGAGAATGATGGCGTCGCGCGCGGGCTCCGCGGTCAGCGCCTTGACGTCCTCAGCCAGGGCCTTCTGACCGCTGGCATTTCGCACCCACAGAAGCCGCCGGTCGGAGAACATCGGCACGGTGCGGGCTTCGTCGAGCAGCCGGCCCTGGTCGCGATCGACCTCCGCGCCATCGAGCCGGACGACTGAGAACGGATCGTCGAGCGACAGGCCGGTTTTCGCGGCAAAGGCTTTGGCCCGCTCGGCGACCAAGCCGCGGTCGGGACCGTAAAGCAGGACGATCGATATGCGCGCGTCAGGCTTCGCCAGCCACGAATCGACCTCGTATCCTTTTTTCTGCGCCATGGAGGGTGGTTAGCATGATGCGGTCGCTGAGTGAACGTTCTCCAAAGCGTTCGAGACCTTGGCACCCTTCCTCTCCCTCCGGAGGGGGGAGAGGTGGCTCGGCGAAGCCGAGACGGAGTGGGGGAGCCACGTGACAATCGCCGCGAACGGACAAAGGAAGGGCACTATCTCAAGCATTGCCTAGCGCCCAAGGGTCGACCCCCACTCCGTCGAGCTTCGCTCGACACCTCTCCCCCGATCACGGGGAGAGGAAAGCGCGAGTTCGCGGACCTTGGTGCTTCATCTCTCCCGGAGGCCGTGAAGTGACTATCTGCTGGAAATCCTGCAAAACTTTGCGCCTAATTGCGCGCCGCTCCCCAACATCGACAAGAAATTTCGCCGACATATCTGCATCTTGCGGTCGCCCGCCGGCCGTGACGCCGGATGGGTTGCGGCGCCCCATGAATTGGCGCTGTGCCGGGCGCGCGGATGTGCAAATATCACCGCAGCAAATGGGAGGACCATGGTCATGACCGATGCTGGGATGTTGCGGTTTCATGTGCCGGAGCCGGAAGTGCGGCCGGGCGGAACGCCCGACTTCTCCAACGTGCCTATCCCCAAGGCGGGCTCGGTGCCGCGACCGGACATCGATGTCGATCCGCGCACCATCCGCGACATGGCGTTTTCGATCATCCGCGTGCTCAACCGCACCGGTGAGGCGGTCGGGCCGTGGGCCGGGCTGCTCACCGACGAGGAGCTGCTCGAGGGGTTGCGCCACATGATGACGCTGCGCAGCTTCGATGCGCGCATGCAGATGGCGCAGCGCCAGGGCAAGACCTCGTTCTACATGCAGCATCTGGGCGAAGAGGCGGTGAGCTGCGCTTTCCGCAAGGCGCTGATGCCGGGCGACATGAATTTCCCGACCTATCGGCAAGCCGGCCTGCTTATAGCCGACGGCTATCCGATGGTCACGATGATGAACCAGATCTATTCCAACGAGGCCGATCCGCTCAAAGGGCGGCAATTGCCGATCATGTATTCGTCGAAGGAGCACGGCTTCTTCTCGATCTCCGGCAATTTGGCGACGCAATACATCCAGGCGGTCGGCTGGGCGATGGCTTCCGCTATCAGCAACGATTCGAAAATCGCGGCGGCGTGGATCGGCGACGGCTCGACGGCCGAATCCGATTTCCATTCCGCACTGGTGTTCGCCTCGACGTACAAGGCGCCGGTCATCCTCAATGTCGTCAACAACCAGTGGGCGATCTCGACGTTTCAAGGCATTGCGCGTGGCGGCTCCGGCACCTTTGCCGCGCGCGGCCTCGGCTTCGGCATTCCGGCGCTGCGCGTCGACGGCAATGATTATCTCGCCGTGCATGCCGTGGCCAAATGGGCGGCGGAGCGGGCGCGGCAGAATCTCGGGCCGACGCTGATCGAATATGTCACCTACCGTGCCGGCGCGCATTCGAGCTCGGACGATCCGTCGGCCTATCGGCCGAAGACGGAATCCGACGCCTGGCCGCTCGGCGATCCGGTGATGCGGCTGAAGAACCATCTGATTCAACGCGGCGTCTGGTCGGACGAGCGTCACGCCCAGGCCGAAGCGGAAATCCTCGAGACGGTGATCGCGGCGCAGAAGGAAGCTGAAGGCCACGGCACGCTGCATGCCGGCGGCAAGCCGTCGACGCGCGAGATGTTCGAGGGCGTGTTTGCCGAGATGCCGCCGCATCTCAGGCGCCAGCGCCAGCAGGCGGGAGTCTGACCATGCCGAGACGGACCATGATCGAGGCGATCCGCGACGCCATGGACGTGTCGATGGCGCGCGACGAACGCGTCATCGTCTATGGCGAGGATGTCGGCTTCTTCGGGGGTGTCTTCCGCTGCACGGCAGGCCTGCAAGCGAAGTACGGCAAGAGCCGCTGCTTCGATGCGCCGATCAACGAATCCGGCATTGTCGGCTCCGCCATCGGCATGGCCGCCTATGGGCTGAAGCCATGCGTGGAAATTCAGTTTGCCGACTACATGTACCCGGCTTACGACCAGCTGACGCAGGAAGCAGCACGCCTGCGCTACCGCTCGAACGGCGATTTCACCTGCCCGATCGTTGTCCGCATGCCGACCGGCGGCGGCATTTTTGGCGGCCAGACGCACAGCCAGAGCCCGGAAGCGCTGTTCACCCATGTGTCGGGGCTGAAGACGGTGGTGCCGTCCAATCCTCATGATGCCAAGGGGCTGCTGATCGCCGCGATCGAGGATCCCGATCCGGTGATTTTTCTGGAGCCGAAGCGGCTCTATAACGGACCGTTCGATGGCCATCACGACCGACCGGTGACGCCATGGTCGAAGCATGAACTGGGCGAGGTCGCCGACGGCCATTACACGGTGCCGCTCGGCAAGGCGGCGATCCGCCGGGCGGGCTCGGCCGTCACCGTGCTCGCCTACGGCACCATGGTCTATGTCGCGCAGGCGGCCGTGGAAGAAACCGGCATCGATGCCGAGATCATCGATTTGCGGACCCTGCTGCCGCTCGATCTCGACGCGATAGTCGCTTCGGTGAAGAAGACCGGACGCTGCGTCGTCGTGCACGAGGCGACACTGACCTCCGGCTTCGGCGCCGAGCTGTCGGCGCTGGTGCAGGAAAATTGTTTTTACCATCTGGAAGCGCCGGTGGCGCGCGTCACCGGTTGGGACACGCCCTACCCGCATGCGCAGGAATGGGATTATTTCCCGGGGCCGGCCCGTGTCGGCCGCGCGCTTCTCGAAACCATGGGAGCCTAGGGATGGGCGAACACATCATCAAGCTGCCCGATGTCGGCGAAGGCGTTGCCGAGGCGGAGCTGGTGGAATGGCACGTCAAGGTCGGCGACCTCGTGCGCGAGGACGCTTTGCTCGCCGCCGTGATGACCGACAAGGCGACGGTGGAAATACCTTCGCCGGTCGATGGCGAGATCCTGTGGCTGGGCGCCGAGATCGGCGACACGGTGGCGATCGGCTCGCCCATCGTGCGGCTGAAAGTGGCGGGGAGGGCAATGTCGCCGAAGGCTCGAAATCGTCAGAGGTCACGGCGGCACCGACCCCCACCCCTGCCGGGGCGAGCCACGGGTCTCGCCCGTCCTCCGGACCCCCACAAGAGGGAGGCGTTTCGGCGACGAAATCCGACGCCAAGTCGCCACCACCTGCACCAGCAGCCAAAAGCGCACGGGCAGCTGAGACTGAATCCCCCTCCCCCTTGTGGGGAGGGGCTAAGGGTGGGGGTGCTGCGCCGACATCTAAAGGTGCGGCACCCTCCGGCGCGCCGCGCCCGGAGGGCGAAAAGCCCCTGGCGTCGCCCGCCATCCGGCTCAGGGCGAAGGAGGCGGGGATCGATCTGCGCCAGGTGTCGGGTACCGGCCCTGCCGGCCGCATCAGCCACGAAGATATCGAGGCATTCCTGGCACGCGGACCGCAGGTAGCGAAGGCGTCGGGTCTGGCGCGCAATGACAGCGTCGAGGATATCAAGGTCATCGGACTGCGGCGCAAGATCGCCGAAAAAATGTCGCTGGCGAAGTCACGCATCCCGCACATCACCTATGTCGAGGAGATCGACGTCACAGCACTTGAGGAGTTGCGCGCGGCGCTCAACAAGGAAAAGCGCAAGGGTGTGGAGAGGCCGAAGCTGACGCTGCTGCCGTTCCTGATGCGGGCGATGGTCAAGGCGATTGCCGACCAGCCCAACATTAACGCGCTGTTCGACGACGAGGCCGGCATCATCCATCAGCATGGCGGCGTCCATATCGGCATTGCCGCGCAGACGCCGTCGGGCCTGGTGGTGCCGGTGGTCAAGCACGCCGAGGCGCGCGACCTCTGGGATTGCGCGGCCGAGCTCAACCGCCTGGCCGAAGCGGCGAAGTCCGGCACGGCCAGCCGCGACGAGCTGTCGGGATCGACCATCACCATCACCTCGCTCGGCGCCATGGGCGGCGTGGCGACGACGCCGGTCATCAATCATCCTGAGGTGGCGATCGTCGGCGTCAACAAGATGATGGTGCGGCCGGTCTGGGACGGCACCCAGTTCATCCCGCGCAAGATGATGAACCTGTCATCGAGCTTCGATCACCGGGTGGTCGACGGCTGGGATGCGGCGGTGTTTGTGCAGCGGATCAAGGCGCTGATTGAGACGCCAGCGCTGATATTCGTGGATTGAGGGGCGGAACGACCGAGATGACGGCGGGACAGCGCCCCCCTCTGCCTTACCAGGCATTTCCCCCACAAGGGGGGAGATTGGACGTCACGCAGGGTTTCGCCAATCTCCATCGTTGCAGGAATGAGCGAAGCGAAGAAGCTGCTGATCTCCCCCCTCGTGGGGGAGATGTCCGGCAGGACAGAGGGGGGCGCGAAGGATCGCGACGGAACATTCCCTCGCATCAAAGGGTCACGCCATGAAAGAAATCTCCTGCAAGCTGCTGGTCATCGGCGCCGGGCCCGGCGGCTACGTCTGCGCTATCCGTGCCGGCCAGCTCGGCATCGATACGGTGATCGTTGAAGCCGGCAAACCGGGCGGCACCTGTCTCAATGTCGGCTGCATCCCGTCCAAGGCGATGATCCATGCGGCGGAAGAGTTCGAGAAGGTCGCGCATATGGCCGGCGGCAGCAGTCCGCTCGGCATCTCGGTAGCAGCGCCCGTGCTCGATCTCGGCAAGACGGTTGCGTGGAAGGACGGCATTGTTAGCCGGCTGACCGGGGGCGTTGCCGGGCTACTGAAGAAGGCCAAGGTCAAGACCGTCTATGGCTGGGCGACGTTCCGCGACGGCAAGACCGTCGCGGTCGAGACCGAGACCGGCACCCAGATCATCCGCGCCGAAACGGTTGTGATCGCCACCGGCTCGGCCACGGTGGAACTGCCGTTCCTGCCGTTCGGCGGCCCGGTGATTTCATCCACAGAAGCGCTGGCTCTCGGCGAGGTGCCGAAAAAGCTCGCCGTGGTCGGCGGCGGCTATATCGGGCTGGAACTCGGCATGGCGTTCGCCAAAATGGGCGCCGCGGTGACCGTGGTCGAGGCGCTGCCGCGCGTGCTGGCGCAGTATGATGCGGAACTGACCCGGCCGGTGGTGAAACGGCTGGCCCAGCTCGGCGTCGAGGTGATGCTTGGCGCCAAGGCCAAGGGGGTCAAGGGCGACGCGCTGCTGGTCGAGACCGCGGACGGCAAGAGCACCAAAATCGCGGCAGACAAGATCCTGGTCACGGTCGGCCGCAAGCCGGTGACGGAGGGCTGGGGCCTCGATCAGATCGATCTCGACATGGCCGGCAAGTTCATCAATATCGACGACCAGTGCCGCAGCTCGATGCGCGGCATCTATGCCATCGGCGACGTCACCGGCGAGCCGATGCTGGCGCACCGGGCGATGGCGCAAGGCGAAATGGTGGCCGAGATCGTCGCCGGCCACAAGCGCAGCTGGGACAAGCGCTCGATCCCGGCCGTCTGCTTCACCGATCCGGAGCTGGTGACGGCAGGGCTAACGCCGGAGGAGGCGAAGGCTTCAGGCGAAATCAAGATCGGCCAGTTCCCCTTCGCCGCCAACGGCCGGGCGATGACGAAACTCGGCGAGGACGGGTTTGTTCGTGTTGTCGCCCGCGCGGACAACCATCTGGTGCTGGGCATCCAGGCGGTCGGGCAAGGCGTGTCGGAACTGGCGGCGGCGTTCGGCCTGGCGCTGGAAATGGGCGCGCGGCTGGAGGATATCGCCGGGACCATCCATGCGCATCCGACGCAGGGCGAGGGGTTCCAGGAAGCCGCGCTGAAGGCGCTGGGCCACGCGCTGCATGTTTGAAGGGGTTTTTACCCTCCCCCTTGTGGGGAGGGTCGATCCGCGAAGCGGAGTGGGGTGGGGGTCCTCGTAGGGCGCACCCCCACCCCGTCTCGCCATCTCCGCTTCGCTCCGACCGCGAGCCGACCCTCTCCACAAGGGGGAGGGTGGCCGCTCAGCCGTTGGTTGTCGCAGATCAGCGGAATGTACTAAGTGTCGGTCCATGGACACCGGCCTGAAGAAATACATCGCCATACGCTACAACATCGCCGCTGGCTTCAAGCCAAGCCAGTGGGACGGAAAGGGCCGCGCCAATCTCGACCCGGTCTGGCTGGTCGAGCGCCTGGCGTTGTTCGACACCTATTGCGCGTCGTCGCTCGAAGGCCAGTCGCTGAAGGATTTTACCGTCCTTATGGCGTTCGATGCCGATACGCACGAGAACTATATTCGCACCGTGTGCAGCTGCGTGGCCGGTGTCGACGTCAGGCCGATCCTTGTCGAGGCGGGCGAGGATTACAATGATCGCTTCAATGCCTTCGTCCAGGCCGATACCGATGCCGACTATGTTTCGCTCACGCGGCTCGACAGCGACGACGCGCTGGCGCCGACCTTCATGGAGCGCGTCGAGCACTACGCGCGCCGGGAGATCGAAAAGCGTGTGGTGGACCTGCAGCCGCTCTACATTGCCTTTCCGGACGGCCAGAATTTCGACACGGCAAGCGGACGCTACACGCACCACGACTATGTCACGTCGGCGTTCGGCACGCTGGTCGAAAGGAGATCGCCGGCGATGAGCGGCGTCTACAGCGAGCACCACGCAAAAATGGCGACGCGCTTCAACACCGTCGTGGGGGCATCGAAGGGCGCGCAATGGTGCATCGTCATCCATGACAACAACGCCGCCAACGTGTTGAGGGGGAAGCCGGTCTCGGGGCCCTCCTTCACGGTGGGCCGACCGGGTGTCGAACCCAAGGTGCCAGCGCGAAGGCAAAGCGCGCCACGACAGGCGACGCAGCCCCGCATGGCGCCGCGGACCGCAGGCAACTTCATCCGGTTTCTGCTCGGACGACCGATGGCTCTGCGGAAGTAGCTCAGCTTGCCAGCCGGCTTACCATCTCGTGCTGCGCATAAGCGCGCCCAAAACGATTGGCGAGAAACGCATCCAGCGCGATGTTTTCCTGCTTGACGAAGCCGGTCGCCGGCAAGGTGCCGTCGGCCAGCATGTCGAGCACGGCGCAGATGCCGGAGGCGGTGGTGATCTGGATTGCGCTGCGCACCTGGTTGCCGATGCGCTGCGAATAGATCTTGTTGGCGTAGGTTTCCTGCAGCAGGCGGCCATTGCGGCGGCCCGAGACGGTGACGAAGACGATGACCACATCCTGCAGCGTTGCCGGCAGGGCGCTCTCGAAGATATCCTTCAGCACGTCGCGGCGGTGGCGCAGGCCGAGATCGTTGAGCAGCGCCTTCATGATCGCCGCGTGGCCGGGATAGCGGATGGTGCGGTAGTTCAGCGTGCGCACCTTGCCCTTCAGCGTCTCGGCCAGCGTGCCGAGACCGCCAGAGGTGTTGAAGGCCTCATAGGTGACGCCGTCGAGCGAGAACTCTTCGCGCTCCTCCAGCGGCGGCACCTCGATCAGCTCGCCCTCGACGATCGCCTCGCAGGGTTCGCAATATTCGTTGATGACGCCGTCGGTGCTCCAGGTCAGATTGTAGTTCAGCGCATTGGACGGGTATTGCGGCAGCGCGCCGACGCGCATGCGAACGCTTTCCAGCGTGTCGAAGCGGCTGGCGAGATCATTGGCGACGATCGAGATGAAGCCCGGCGCCAGGCCGCATTGCGGAATGAAGGCGCTGTTGCCCGACTTGGCCAGCTCCTTGACGCGGCGGGTCGAGACGACATCCTCGGTCAAATCGAGATAGTGCACGCCGGTGGCGGCGGCCGCTTCGGCGATGCGCGTGGTCAAATGGAAGGGGGCGGCGCTCAGCACGGCGAAGGCGCCGGCAAGGGCGGCCTCGAGTGCGCCCGGCGCTGCGATATCGAGCTCCAGCCCCTCGACGCCGGCGGGAAGTTCGGCCGCGGCAAGCTGCGCCGCCGCGCGGTCGATAACGGTGACGTGGTAGTCGCCGCTGTCGGCGAGCATGCCTGCAATGGTGGAGCCGATCTTGCCGGCGCCGACGACGATGATTTTCTTCATGACCTTGCCCCTCGTGAAAACTCTTTGGCCCAGACCGCCGCGCGGTGGACGCGATGCCTTCAAGAATCGCAGCTTGCCTGTCGAAAGGAAGCGTGGGATCGTTCGAAATGAACCCTGCAATTGAACGATACGCCGACGAGGTTCGTCGAAATGCTCAGTGACGCCGAACAAAAACTGCTTTCCCTGCTGCGCGCCAATGCCCGCGCGTCGACCGCGGAACTGGCGCGCCAGCTCGGCGTTTCGCGCACGACGGTGCAGAGCCGGATCGAGCGGCTGGAACAGCGCGGCATCATCACCGGCTATGGCGTGCGGATGGCGCCGGACTACGAGCAGGGGCTGGTGCGGGCGCATGTGCTGCTCACCGTCACGCCCAAGCTCGCCGACAAGGTGGTGCGGGCGCTGCAGGCGCTGCCGCCGGTACGGACGCTGCACTCGGTGAGCGGCAATTTCGACATGATCGTCATCGTCGACGCGCCGTCGATCAGGGATCTGGATGCGTTGCTGGACGAGATCGGCGCGATGGACGGGGTCGAGCGGACGTCGTCGTCTATTATTTTGTCGACACGGATCGATCGGTAGGTGGGACGCATGAGCTGCTAATCTCCCCCCTTGAGGGGGAGATGGCCGGCAGGCCAGAGGGGGTCGGTTCGACTGGGCTCGGCCTACCTGCCGCTGCAGAAGGAGGTTAGCGCTCCACGCGAGGCGACCCCCTCTGTCGCCTTCGGCGACATCTCCCCCTCAAGGGGGGAGATTAGCTGCTAAGCCCGCCGCCTTTCCGGCCCGCTATCCAGCCACGCCACATCCTCCGCCGACAGCCTGATATCCAGCGCCTTCAAGCTGTCCTCCAACTCGTCCAGCGTGCGTGGGCCGATCAATGGCACCGACGGAAAGGGCTGCGCCAGCACATAGGCGAGCGCGATGTGGATCGGACTTTTGCCCAGGCGCTGCGCCAGCTCGATGGCACGGTCGCGGCGGCCGAAATTTTTCTCCGAGTACCAGACCCGCACCAGCTCCTCATTGTCCTGCTTGTCGCGGCCGGCGCGGTCGGTGAAGAAGCCGCGGCCCTGGCTCGACCAGGCGAAGTTGGGCATCTGCCTTTTCGTCAGCCAGGATTTCCAGTCGTCGGTGGACGAGGTGATGCAGCCGGCCCAGATCGGTTCCAGCATCTCGGCCAGCGAGAAATTGTTGGAGAGCACGCCGGGCTTCTGCTTGCCGGTGCGCTCGGCATAGGCAATCGCCTCGTCCATGCGCGCCATCGTCCAGTTCGAGCCGCCGAACGGGCCACGGATGCGGCCGGCCTTGACCTCGGCGTCCATCGCATCGACGAATTCGCCGACCGGCACATCCGGGTTGTCGCGGTGCATGAAATAGAGGTCGACATGGTCGGTCTGCAGCCGGTCCAACGACTGGGCGAGCTGCTTGCCGATGACATCGGGATAGCAGAGCGGCGAGTGGGCGCCCTTGGCGATGATCACCGACTGCTCGCGCACGCCGCGATTCCTGAGCCACTGGCCAAGCAGCGTTTCGGTGTAGCCGGCGCCGTAGACATAGCCGGTATCGAACAGATTGCCGCCGGTCTCGAAGAAGGCGTCGAGCAGGATTGCGCCCGACGAGAAGGTGCGGAAATCCTCGAAGCCGAGCGCCACCACGGAGGCCGGCTTCGACAGGCCCGGAATCTTGCGCTTGCCAATGGCCGTGCCGCCGGTGCGCAGCGGCCGGCCCGAAATGGTGTTGGTTCGCTTAGCCGGCTTTTCGATCTCATATTCGAGCCCGACGGCGGCGCGCCATCTGTCGAGGACGCGCAGCGTGCCGAGGCTGTCGGCCCAGCTCATGCCCGGCCAGGCGAACTCCTGTTTGCCGGCCAGGATCGCCTCGCCGGCGGCGTCGACCTCGAAGGAATAGAGATGGCGGGTTTCGTTGACGCTGATGGTATCGCGCGTGTCGTCGGCGAGGATTACATCGATCCGGCCAGGGCCGCCATCGCGGTTGCCGCCGCCGGCGAACCAGAAATCCGGCACTTCGATGCGGCCCTTGGTGCCGAGGATGCGCAGCACATTGTCCTGTTTCAGCGAGATGCTGCAGGACACCTCGGCGACGATGCCACCGGGGAAATGCAGCAGCGCCGAGGCCCATTCGTCGACGCCGGACTTGCCGAGATGGGCGGTGCCGACAACCTTGTCCGGCTCGGCGAAGGGTTTTCCAGTCGCAGCCCCGGCAATCAGCCGCACCATCGAGACGGGATAGCCGCCGACATCGAGGATGCCGCCGCCGGCGAGATAGTTGGCGTAGAGCCGGTGCTCGGGCATGAAGCCCGGCATGGCGAAGCCGAAGCTCGACTTCATCAGCCTGACATCGCCGATGACGCCCGACTTGATGAGTTCCACCAGCTTCGCCGTCTGCGGGTGCAGCCGGTACATGAACGCTTCGCCGAGGAAGGTGCCGGCCTTGCGCGCAGCATGGATCATGGCGTCGGCCTCGAAGGCGGTCAGCGCCAGCGGCTTTTCGCACAGCACATGCTTGCCGGCTTCCGCCGCCTTGATTGCCCATTCGGCATGGCCGGGATGCGGGATGGCGATATAGACGGCGTCGACCTCGGGGTCAGCGAGCAGCGCGTCGTAACCGTCGAGGATGCGGGCGCCGGGAAACGTCTCGGCCAGGCCTGCCTTGCCGGGATTGCGGGCGCCGAGCGCCACGATCGTGCCGGTGCGCGAGCCTGCCACGCCGCGGGCGAACGCTTTGGCGATGTCGCCGGGCCCGAGTACCCCCCAGCGGATGGGCGCGGTTGCAGTCATGATCATTCTCCTTGCATAGCTGGAAGGTCAGCGCAGCCGCTGGCCGTTTTCATCGAACAGATAGGATTTGCGGATGGACACGGTGATCTCCTGGGTGTCGGGGACCTTTGCCGCGTCGCGCTGGATCACCAGGTCTTCGCCATGGGCGGTCCTGGCATAGATGAAGCTGGTGCCGCCGAGATGCTCGACCACGTCGATGCCGACGGTGAGGTCGGCGTCGCCTTCGCCGCCATTGCCGAAATGTTCGGGCCGCACGCCGACAATGACCTTGGCTCCTGTTTGCGGCACGGCGCCGGTCAACGGTTGCATGATGCGGGTCTTTTCCTCGCCCACCAGCTCGACGGTGACGCTGCTCGTGTTGCGCCCGACGACGCGGCCCTTGATGAAATTCATCTTCGGCGAGCCGACGAAGCCGGCGACGAACTGGTTGTCGGGATTGTCGTAGAGATCGAGCGGCCTGCCGATCTGCTCGACATGGCCGCCGCGCAGCACGACGATCCGGTCGGCCAGCGTCATCGCTTCGGTCTGGTCGTGGGTGACATAGATCATCGTCGTGCCGAGCTCCTTGTGCAGGCGCGAGATCTCGACCCGCATCTGGACGCGCAGCTCGGCGTCGAGATTGCTCAACGGCTCGTCGAACAGGAAGACTTGCGGTTCGCGCACGATGGCGCGGCCGATGGCAACGCGCTGGCGCTGGCCGCCGGACAATTGCCTCGGCCGCCGCGCCATCAACTCTGTGATGCGCAGGATTTCGGAGGCCCGCTTCACCCGCCGCTCGGTGTCCTCCTTGGGGTTGCCGGTCATCCTGAGGCCAAAGCTCAGATTCTGCTCCACGCTCATGTGCGGGTAGAGCGCGTAGGACTGGAACACCATGGCGATGCCGCGCTCGGCCGGCTCGACATCGTTCATCACCTTGCCGCCAATGGCGATCTCGCCGCCGCTGATATCCTCCAGCCCGGCGATCATCCTGAGCAGCGTCGATTTTCCACAACCCGACGGGCCGACAAAGACGACGAACTCGCCATCGGCGATATCGATGTTGGCGCCATGGATGATCTCATAGACGCCGAAGCGTTTTACGACATTGGTGAGGGTGACTGCCGCCATATCGCTGTTGTCCCTACTTGACGGCACCGGCGGCGATGCCGGCGATGAAATGGCGCTGCAGCAGCACGAAGACGACCAGCATCGGTACGGTCAGCATGACGGCGCCGGCCATGATGCCGCCCCATGAGACCTTGGTCAGGCCGATCAGCGTGCCGAGCGCCACAGGGGCCGTCATCGCGCCGGGCTGGCTGTTGATCAAAAGCGGCCAGAGATAATTGTTCCACGAGGCGAGGAACAGGATGATGGCGAGCGCCGCCAGCATCGGCCGCGCCAGCGGCAAAGCGACGAACAGGAAGATACGCCATTCCTTGACGCCCTCGACACGTGCCGCGTCGAAAAGGTCGGCCGGCATCATCGAGAAAGCCTGGCGCATGAACAGCACGCCCAGCGAATTGAACAAGGGTGGCACGATCAGCGCAATCCAGGTGTTGGCGAGCTGGAAGTCGCGCGCCACCATGATGAATTGCGGGATCAGCACCACCGCATAGGGCAGCGTGATGGTGCCGAGGATGATCGCCACCACCGCGCCCTTGCCGAAGAACTGATAGCGGGCGAGCGCCCAGCCGGCCATCGAGGTCAGCAGCACCGAGAAGAAGGTGTAGGTCACCGCCACCGCCACCGAAATGCCGATAGCGCCGACGAAATTGGTGTCGCGCTGCAGGTTGTTGAAATTGTCGACGAAATTGCCGTGCGGCAGAAGCTCGATGCCGGGGCTGAAAATGCCGTTGTCGGGCATGGTCGAAAACACCACCATCATCCACAGCGGAAACAGCCAGATCACCGCCAGCGGTGTCAGGACCAGATGCAGCAGGACGCTGCGGCCGAGCCGGCGTTGCGACAGCGAACTCATTTCGGCTCCCCTCTCATTTCGGCTCTCGTGTCAGCCACAGCTGCACCAGCGTGATGGCGATTGCCAGCCCCGCCATGGTGTAGGCGACGGCCGAGGCGTAGCCGAAATTGAGCGAGCGAAAACCCTGGCGGTAGAGCAGCAGGCCAAGCGTCTCGGTGCCGCCGCCGGGGCCGCCGCGCTCCGTGATCAGGAACGGCTCGGTGAACAGCTGCATCGTGCCGATGATCGACAGCACGGCGCAAAACACGATGACCGGCTTGAGCAGCGGCAGCGTTATGTAGAAGAACTGCTTGAGCTTGCTGACGCGGTCGAGCGTCGCTGCTTCATAGACGTCCTCGGGGATCGACTGCAGGCCGGCGAGCAGGATGATGGCGTTGTAGCCGGCCCAGCGCCAGGTTACCGCGATCATGATCAGCGCCATGGCCGGTGTGACGTTGGAGAACCAGTCGATCTTGGCCAGGCCGACGCCGGCGAGGAGCTTGTTGATGATGCCGAAATCCAGGTTGAACATCAGCCGGAACACGGCGGAATAGGCGACCTCGCCGACCACCACCGGAGCGAAGAAGGCAAAGCGGTAGAGGCCACGTGCTTTCAGCAGCGGCGAGTTCAGCAGCACCGCCATGATGATCGCCAGCGAGATCATCACCGGCACCTGGATGACGAGGATGAGCAGCGTGTTCTTCAGCGCGTTGAAGAAAGCGGGGTCGCCGATCAGGCGGCCCCAGTTGAACGTCGGCGCAAAGCGCCAGGGCACCGTGCGCGTCGCCTGGAAGGAAATCATGAACGAGGAGATGATCGGCCACACCCAGAAGATGGCAAAGATCAGAAGGTAGGGCGTAAGGAAGCGATAGGCCGTGGCGTTCTGGTAGCGCATGGTTTCCTCCTCCTTCCTCTTTCCCGGTTGATATCCGGCGTGTTGTTAGCCGGCGGACGCCGCCGGCAATTGGCGAACTGTTGGGCGAGAGCGTCCCTTTCCCCGCCACTATACGGGGAGAGGATGCCGGCAGGCAGGTGAGGGGCAGCGCCAACAGTCCGGCAAATTGCCCTATATCTGGCCCGCCAGCATCACCGCCTTGGTCACTTGATCGGCAGTCCCGTCGCCGAAGCGATCTGGCTGGCGGCGTCGTCGAGGGCGGCCTTGGCATCGGGATAGCCGCCGCCGAGATATTTGGTCTGCACGGCGCGCATGATGATTTCGGCGTCGCTCTGGAACGGCGTGCCGCGGCTCGGCACCACCTTGGGCAGCGTGGCGAGAATGTCCTTCCACACTGCCTGGCCGCCCCAATAGGGCAGGCCCTGCGAGACGTAGGGGTCGTCGAGGGCCGAGATCAGTGACGGCACCAGGCCGAAATCCCTGAGCATGGTGATCTGGCCTTCATTGGTCTCGAGCGTGTATTTCAGATAGGCGTAGGCGGCCTCCTTGTTCTTCGAGGCTGAGGTGATGGCGAGCGACGAGCCTCCGAGATTGGCGGCGCGCGGGCCGTCGGCGGTCAGGCTCGGCATCAGATAGACACCCCATTTGCCGTTTTCGCCGGCGGATTCGGTGCGGATGGTGCCCTCATACCAGCCGCCATAGACCTGGGTGGCGACGGTGCCGGCGGTGTTGTTGGTGATCTTGGTGCCCCAGTCGGCCGACGAGATGATGCCGGCGTCCTTCATGTCCTTGATCTTGGCCAGCGTGTCGACGCATTTCGGCTGGTTGACGGTGATCGACTGCCCATCGGCGGCGAAATAGCCGCAACCCTGTTCGTTGGAAATCATGCGGAAGAATTCGGTGTCGCCGTTGAAATCGGCATTGGTCATGGTGACGCCGGGATTGGCGGCCTGGACCTTCTTGCCGGCGGCGATGAAATCGTCCCAGGTCTTGATCGAGGCCGGATCGACGCCGGCCTTCTCGTAGAAGTCGCGGCGGTAGAAGGCGGCTACCGGGCCGGAATCCCACGGCATGGCATAGGCCTTGTCGCCGACCTCCAGTTCGGTGCGCTTGAAGTCCGGGAATTTCTTCTGGTCGTCGGCGGTGTAGCCCAGCGTGTGCAAATCGACGAAGCAATCGGGGAACTGGCTCCAGTAATTCTCGGCCTCGCCGTTTTCGATCGAGACGATATCGGGCAGGCCGACGCCGCCGGCCGCGCAGCCGGCGATCGACTTGTCATAGGTCGGCTGGTTGCCGAGATCCTGAACGGTGACCTTGACGTCGGGATGCTGTTTGTTGAAGCCGGCCACCGTCGCCTTCAGCGACGAAGCGGCGATATTCCAGCTCCAGATCGTGATTTCGCCGGACTGCGCCAAAGCCGGGGTTGAGCCCAGGCCAAGCGCCAGCGCGGCACAGATCAGTGTCGTGCGCATTGAAATCCTCCCATTTCATTTGCTCTCTCTTCGCGAGCATGGCTAGACTAGGCGGCGCGGAAGGCTTGTCCCTGACAACGGGAATAAAAGATGGGCGGAAAGTAAGATGCCGGAACGGCCGTTTTACCAGCCTGGCGCCAGCAGCGTCGAAGGCCTGCCGATGGCTTTGCAGATGTTTCACAACCATCCGCTGGTGATGCTGAAGCCGCATTGGCATGCCCAGGTCGAGGTCAATTTCATCGTCCGCGGCAGCGTGCACTACCGCATGAACGAGCACGAGATCGCGCTCACGGCGGGCGACATGTGCCTGTTCTGGGGCGGGCTGCCGCACCAGATGGACGATCTCTCCGACGACGCCATCTATGCCGGCGCGCATCTGCCGCTGGTGCATTTCTTCCGCCTGCACCTGCCGACGGATGTCCGCCACCGGCTGATGACCGGCGCCACGCTGGTGACATCGGCGACCGACCAGGCCGACCATCACAATTTCGAACGCTGGAACCGCTATTTCCGCTCGGGCGATCCGGCGATAACCGAGCACGCCGTGAACGAGCTGCTGCTGCGGTTGGAGCGGGTGCGCTTCGAGCCCTACCGGCTGGTGCCGGAAACCGCCATCGGCCAGGAACCCGGCGGCCCGTTCGACCAGCAATCGCTGCGCAATGTCGGGCGCATGTGCGACTTCATCGCCGAGAATTTCCTCTACGACATAGACTGCGTCGACATTGCCGCTGCCGCCGACATCCACCCCAAATACGCCATGAGCATTTTCAAGAAATCGACAGGCATGACGCTCAACGAATATATGAATCTGCTGCGGCTGAGCTATGCGCAGGCGCTTTTGATGCATGAAGACGCCAATGTGCTGCGCGTCGCCATGGATTCAGGCTTCGGCTCGCTCAGCGCCTTCAACAAATCCTTCCGCAAGCTGGCGGGGATGTCGCCCTCGGATTTTCGCCGGGGTGCGGTGGGCCGGTAGGTTCAACGGTCGTCTTGATCAACCCGCAGCCGTTCGGGTGGAAACATGTGCAAGGCTAATCGCGACCACCTTTGTCGACTGCGATCATCAACTTGGAGAATTGTCAGCGACTTCGCGTTTCATGAGCGCCTTCCCCCACTCCGTCGCTGCTTCGCTCGACGGAGTGGGGTCGACCTGGCTCTGGCGTTGTCATTTCAAGCCGGGACCGGTGCCCTCCGCCCGAGGAAACCCGACAATTACCGCCAGCCCAGGCCGGCGATCCTCCAGCGCAATCGTTGCACCATGCAGGTCGGCGATTGCCCGCACCAGGCTGAGGCCAAGGCCGCTGCCGGGCGTGGTGCGGCTGGAGTCGAGCCGGTAGAGCCGCTGGAACACTTTTTCGCGCTCCTGCGCCGGGATGCCGGGGCCATTGTCGGCGACCTCAGCCAGAATGCGGTCGCCTTGCCGCCGCACCGATAGAAGGATTGCCGTGCCATCGGGGCAATGCCGCAGCGCGTTCTCAACCAGATTGGCAAACAATTGCGTCAGCAGGTCGCGGTCGCCGTGGACCAGGCATGGGGTGCCGTGGACGATCGTGGCCGACAGCGACTTGCCGTCATCCTCGGCGACACCGGCGTAGATTTCGGCAATGGCATCGATGACGCCGGTGAGGTCGAGATCGACAAAGCGCGCCTTGCGAGCGCCGGCCTCGATCTGGGCAATACGCAACAGCGCATCGAAAGTATCGTTGATCTGCAGGCTTTCCCCACGTGCCTCCGCCAGCTCATCGGCAACGGCCTCACCCCGCGCGGTCCTGTCGGCCGCAGCTTCCAAAATCATCTGCAGCCGGTTGAGCGGCGTCTTCAGATCATGCGCGATGTCGGCGCTGACCTGGCGCATGCCGTCCACCAGCGCCGCCAGCCGCTCCAGCGCGGCGTTGACCTGGCGCGAGACGCCGTCAATGTCGTCGCCATTGCCGAGCAGTGGAATGCGGGCGTCGAGCCGGCCGTTGGAGACATCGTCCATGGTGGTGGCAATGCCGTCGAGGCGACGCTGCACACGCGACGCCAGCAAGGCGCCGCCAGCCACCGCCAGCCCTGAAATGATCAGGGTGGCCCAGCCGAAGCTCATCAAAACGATGCGTTCCAGCTCCTCGGTTTCGGAGAGCGAGAAGGCGATTGTCAGGCTGTTGGGCCCGACCGAACCGGTCCAGGCGCGGTACATAGTGTCCGGCGCAACGCCTGGCAGGGAAGCGGCAAAATCCGAAAAGCCATCGGGAAGGTCGGCGGCGGTGAAATTCCCGGCCAGGCGATTGCCGGCGGGATCGGTGAGCGAGAACAGCTGTTCCTTGCTCGGGCTGAGCGCGGCGTGGCTGTCGACTGCCGAAACCAGATCCTCCCGGTCGTTTCCGGCATAGGTCACCGCCACGACCGAATAGGTCTCCTTGACCGACTGGTCGAGCTGCTCGGCAAGATCCGCGCTCATCAGCTGGTAGACGATGGCGCCTGACAGGATGAAGGCGAGCACGAACAGCAAGGCGAAGGTCAGGGCCAGCCGAAACGGCGTGCTGCGCAGCAGGCGAGAGCCTGTCTCAGTCATAGTGCGTTTCAGTCATGGCAAGCTTCAGTCATGGCAAGTTTCTGTCATGCCGCGCCTCAGTCGTGAACACTGTAGCCAGTGTTGCGCACGGTGTGGATCAACGCGGTTTCGAACGGCCTGTCGATCTTGGCGCGCAGCCGGCTGATATGGGTTTCGACGACGCTGGTCTTGGGGTCGAAGTGAAAATCCCAGACCCGTTCCAGAAGCATGGTGCGGGTGATGACGCGGCCCTCGCCGCGCATCAGCACTTCGAGCAGGCTGAATTCGCGCGGCTGCAGGTCGATCGCCTGGCCCTGCCTGGTGACGCGGCGCTGGATCAGGTCCATTTCGAGGTCTGCGATGCGCAGCGTCGTCTTCAGCTCCTGCACCGCAGGGCGACGGCCGAGCGCGTTGATGCGGGCGAGCAGTTCGGAAAAGGCGAATGGCTTGACGAGATAGTCGTCGCCGCCGGCCTCGAGCCCTTCAACCCTGTCGTCGACGCCGCCGACCGAGGTCAGAAAGATCGCCGGCGTGCGCACGCCCGCCGCCCGCACCGCCTTGATCATCGACAGGCCGTCGAGGCCGGGCAGCATGCGGTCGACGACGATCACGTCATAGGCGTCGCGTGTCGCGGCAAACAGCGCGTCATGCCCGTCGCGCAGCAGATCGCAGACATGCCCGGCTTCGCTCAGGCCCTTGACGACATAGTCTGCGGTCCTGGGGTCATCCTCAACAAGGAGAAGTCGCATCTCTGTTCCGGTCTGTTGCCGAGGCTTTGCCAGAGCGGCATGCTAGCACCGGCGGCGGTCCGTTCCTAGAATATCCGCCGGCGCCTGGTCGCTCGTGGTCGTTGCACATGTCCATAAGTGTCATCCGACCGGATCGCGCGCAGGGACAAGCATCCTGCGCAGCACGGCGTCTTTCAGAATAAAATGATGGAAGAGTGCCGCACCGGCATGAATGCAGATCAGAACGATGAATACCGGCTTTGCCCAAGTATGGACATCGCCCATCCAGCTCCAAACATAAAAGGCCAGAAGCCCGGAAACAGGAGCGGCAACGAGAAGGCCATAGAACAGCGCATGCGTTGTGCGTGAGGCGAAAGCCATCCATTTCGGCATTGTGGATTGCGGCTTGGGCGCACCGATGAAGAGGCGGACGGCCAGTCGCACGAACACCAGCAACAGGATCGCCAGGCCGACCCAGTAATGGGCGGACCCCATGGTCTGCCCGTAGGACGACAGTTGGCGTCTGTCCGCTGCCGCATCGACATAGATTGTCATGTTTTCGCCGAACAGGAGCTGGAACAGGACAAGCGCCGCTATCATCCAATGCAGGCTAATTTGGAGGCCGCTATAACCGGATTTCCTGGAGTTCATTCTTCCGTCCATGAGGTGAGCGCGATAGCTGCCCAGGGCGACCCACGGCAGGGATCCATTGACGTTTTGGCGCGTTCTCGTCGCGTCAGGCGGGCGTGCAGGTGCTTGCATCTACTCCGATTCAAGCAGGATTTTGTCGGCCTCGCCGGTGCCCTTCTTCAGACTCATATAGAGAACGAGGGCGACGATGCAGCCCAGGAAGATCATGCTGGTGAAGGTGGTGCCGAAGCCGAGGCCGCCATATTCGATCGGCTGCGACAGCAGGTCGCCGAACGAGGCGCCAAGCGGCCGCGTCAGGATGTAGGCCAGCCAGAAGGCGAGGATGGCGTCGAGGCCGAAGGCGAAATAGCCGAGGGCGATGAAGACGATGACCGCGCCGAACAAGAAGCCAGTCGTGAGATAGCCAATGTCGAACGTCTCGGCGACAAGGTCGCCGGCCGCGGTGCCGAGCGAAAAGGTGAACAGGATCGCCAGCCAGTAGAAGATCTCGCGCCTGGTGGTGACGATCGTATGGATGGAGAGCGTTCTTTCGCTGGCGTACCAGACCGCGAATGTCGCGGCGAGCAAGACCGTGAAGGCAATCGTGGTGGTTTGCAGACGGACGCCCAAATTGTCGACCAGACGGCGGCAGGAAGAACGACGAGCTGGTCACCGCCGGCCCGTTCTCGATGAGCCGGAACCCGCTATACTTCTTTTCCACGGTCGGCGCGGCGGGCGTCGGGTTGATGTACGGCTCGGTGCTGGTGGCGGCGGCGCTGGCTCTGGTGAGCTACCTGGTGTTCCGGGTGACGGCGCGCAAGGAAGCCGAGTTCCTGTTTGGAAAGTTCGGCCCCGCCTACAGCGTCTATGCCGAACGCACGCCCCCTTTCTGGCCGAACCCGCTGCTGTTTCACGATCAAGCCGAACGCCGGTTCTCGACAAAGGCGTTGCGGCGGACATTCACGGACGGGCTCTATTTCCTGGCGCTGTTCCCGGCCATCGAGACGATTGAGCAGTTGCGGATCAGCGGCATGCTGCCGGTGTTTTTCACCCTCTACTGACCGGAGCGCCGTGCCGCGCGGCGCACGCTGTAGAGCAGGATGACGAGGCAGCCGGGCAGAAGCAGGACGCCGCCGGCAAGCGGCGGCAACGCCAGCAGCTTCACTGCCGCGGCAATCGCCACGATCAGCAGCAGCGCCAGCGTCGCAAGGCTGCCGTCGTCGATGAACATGCCGACGAGCTCCTTTAGAATGAGGCGGACGACGTTCATCGAGCAACTCCTTGTGCAGCCTTGGGGTAGCTGGCGCGCAACCAGCGCACCATGGCGAAGCACGCGACGGCGATGATTGCGAAGATGGCCAGCAGCGCCAGATCGGCGCCCGGCCAGTCGGTGCCCAGGCCTTCGCCGGTCCAGAAAATGCCGAAGCTTGTCAACATCAGGCCGACGGCGAATTTGAGCGCGTTTTCCGGCACCCGCGCCAGCGGCCTGTGCACCGCAAGGCCGATGATCGTTACCAGGATGAAGGCCGCCAACGCGCCAAGGCTGGCATAGAAGGTCTGTGCATGCGCGGCGCCGACGGCAATGACGATGAACACCACCTCGACACCTTCGAGCAGCACCGCCTTGAAGGCCGCGAGCCCGGCCAGATAATCGGCGCGGCGGTCATTGGCCTGCTGCTGCAAAGCGGCGGTTTCCTTTGAAAAGGCCGCGTCCTCGTCATGCAGGGCGATGACGCCGACACTGCGCAAAATGGCCTTTCTCAACCAGCGCATGCCAAACAGGACCAGGAGCACGCCGACGACGAACTGCAGCACCGCAATGGGAATCAGCGCCAGCAGCGGTCCGAAGGCCAGCACCAGAGCCGCCAGCACCGCCAGCGCCAGCGCCGCGCCTGTCAGCGCTGGCCGCCAGCTGCGGGTGACGCCGACCGC
This sequence comes from Mesorhizobium sp. C089B, assembly GCF_030323125.1. Taxonomy (NCBI): domain Bacteria; kingdom Pseudomonadati; phylum Pseudomonadota; class Alphaproteobacteria; order Hyphomicrobiales; family Phyllobacteriaceae; genus Mesorhizobium; species Mesorhizobium sp. C089B. Next base: position 4,519,641 of record NZ_CP100469.1, on the reverse strand, counting down.
CAGCACGATGGTGAAGGCCTCGACCACTTCGACGAAGGAGGCAAGGAACGAGGCGGTCACGGTGGAAAGTATGGGCGTCAGGCCGTTCATGAAGGTTTCCTGTCTCGGGAATCACTAGCCTGAGAAGGATACAGCGCTCCGGCGGAAGGGAGAACGCGCCGGCATCGTCGCCATGGTCTATCTGTTGCGTCAACATCGGTGGCCCGGTCGCCGGCGTCGCTACGAGCTGCTCGGCGTCGGCGACAATTTCAAGCCGATCGTGCTAGGCCTTGTCATTGTGCTCGCCGTCATTCTGGATGCCTATCGGGAAAAGCTGTTGAGGGTGATCCGATAAAGCGCGTCGCGCTTTTTGGTTTTTGTTTTATGGATGTCATTTTCCCAGATCCGCCGGACACTCCGGGCGACATGCACTAGGGGACAAGAAATGACGACGATTGCCGATGTCGCGCGCCATGCCGGAGTGTCGGTCGCAACCGTCTCGCATGTGATGAACCGCACGCGCCATGTCGAGCCGGAGACGGCCGAGCGCGTGCATTCGGCCATCGCCGCCTTGCGCTACAGTCCGAACACGCTGGCGCGCAGCCTGAGGCGCGGCGAGACCAAGACCATCGGCCTGCTGCTGCCGGACAATTCCAATCCGTTCTTCGCCGGCGTGGCACGCCAGATCGAGGATGCCGGCTTCCTTGCCGGCTATACGGTGATCCTGTGCAACTCCGACGGCAGCGCCGAGAAGGAGGAGCGCTACCTCCAGGTGCTGATGGCCAAGCAGATCGACGGGCTGATCTTTGCCGGCTCGTCCGATCATGCGCGGGTGTTCTCCAGCCTTCTGCCCGGCGTCCCGGCGGTGCTGATCGACCGCGAGATCCATTCGGTCAATGTCGATTCCGTGCTGGTCGATCACGATTATGGCGGCTATCTCGCCGGCCGCTATCTGGCCGGGCTCGGTCACGAGAAGATCGGCGTCATCGGCGGCCCGCGCGATTCCAGCTCCAGCCCCGCCCGCCTGCGCGGCTTCGCCAGGGCGCTGCAGGAAGCCGGCCTCGACCTGCCGCCGGCCTCGGTGGTGGATTCCGACTACCACTTCGCCGGCGGCCGCATGGCGATGGAGCGGCTGATGGCGCAGGCGCCGGGGATCACGGCGCTTTTTGCCTGTAACGATCTGATGGCCATGGGCGCGCTGACAGTGCTGCGCGGGCGCGGATTGCGGGTCCCCGGCGACATGTCGATGATCGGCTTCGACGACATACCCTATGCCGTCACCACCTGGCCGCCACTGACGACGATCGCACAGCCGGTCGAGAAGATCGGCACGCGGGCGGTCAGCCTGCTGCTCGAGCGGGTTGCCGAGCCGGCGGCGCATTCGCGCCGCGAAGTGCTCACCCCGGTGCTCGTCGAACGGGAGAGCTGCGCGCCGTTGCGCGGCTGAAGCCCCTCAGGCGGCTGCCGGCTGCAGCGCTGCCCTGAGCAGCATGCCGAAGAGGTCGCGCGGCTCGTCGGGATCGGCGAGCAGGTCGAGCTCCTCGTAGAGGCCGGTGGCCTGAAGCTGGTCTCTGATATAGCGCAGTGCGGAAAAATCCTCGGTGGCGAAGCCGACGGAATCGAACAAGGTGATCTGTTCCGCCGTCTTGCGGCCTTCCGCCTTGCCGGTCATCACCTGCCACAACTCGGTCACCGGATGGTCGGCGTGGAGCTGCTGGATTTCGCCCTCGATGCGCGTCTGCGGCGAGAACTCGACGAAGATGTCGGAGCGCAAAAGGATGTCGCGGTGCAGTTCCGTCTTGCCGGGGCAGTCGCCGCCGACCGCGTTGATGTGCACGCCGGAACCGACCATGTTGTCGGTCAGAATGGTGGCGGACAGCTTGTCGGCGGTCACCGTGGTGATGATGTCGACTCCTTCCACAGCATCCTGGCCGGTGGCGCAGATGGTGATGTCAAAGCCTTTGCCGGCGAGGTTGCGGGCGCATTTTTCCGAAGCCGAGCGGTCGATGTCGTAGAGCCGCAGCCGGTCGATGCCGAGCAGCGCTTTGAAGGCGACAGCCTGGAATTCGGACTGGGCGCCATTGCCGATGATGGCCATCGAGCGCGCGCCTTTCGGCGCCAGATATTTGGCCGCGACAGCGGAGGTCGCCGCGGTGCGCAGCGCCGTCAGGATCGTCATTTCGGTGAGCAGCATCGGATAGCCGGAGCCGACATCGGCGAGCACGCCGAAGGCGGTGACGGTCTGGCGCCCCTCGCGCATGTTCTTGGGATGGCCGTTGACATATTTGAAGCCGTATAGCCGGCCGTCGCTGGTCGGCATCAGTTCGATGACGCCGTCATGGCTGTGCGAGGCGATGCGCGGCGTCTTGTCGAACAGCTCCCAGCGGCGAAAATCCTCCTCGATATAGGCGGCGAGTTCGGTGAGGAACCGCTCGACGCCGATGGTCAGCACCAGCTTCATCATGCGGTCGACGCTGACGAAGGGGACGATGGCAAGGCGGGAAGGCTGGGTCATGCAATGCTTCCGGAATGGCTGCGGGTCGGGCGGTCCATGATGCGGCGGCCCATCAGGCTGGCGGCGAGGTCGACCATCAGCGTGGCGGTGCGGCCGCGCTCGTCGAGGAACGGGTTGAGCTCGACCAGATCGAGGCTGGAGACCAGGCCGCTGTCGGACAGCATCTCCATCACCAGATGCGCCTCGCGGAAGGTGGCGCCGCCGGGCACGGTGGTGCCGACGGCCGGCGCGATGGAGGGGTCGAGGAAGTCGACGTCGAGGCTGACATGCAGCAGGCCGTTTTCCTTTTCGACGATGGCCAGGAAGGCGCGCAGCAAAGGTGCAACGCCGTGCTCGTCAATGGTGCGCATGTCGTGCACGGTAACCCCCGCTTCGCTCAGCGCCCGGCGCTCCGCCGGATCGACGCTGCGCAGGCCCATGACGCAGATGTGGGCAGGGTCGACGGCGACAGGCAGGTCCGGGAAATAACCGTTGAAGCCCGGCCGGCCGCTGGCATAGGCGAGCGGCACGCCGTGCAGATTGCCGCTGACGGTGGTATCGAGCGTGTGGAAATCGGGATGTGCGTCGAGCCACAGCACGAAGAGCGGCCGGCCGCGTTCGGCGGCGCGGCGGGCTATGCCCGACACCGTGCCGGCCGATATCGCGTGGTCGCCGCCAAGGAAGATCGGCATGGCGTCTCGCGAAGCCGCATAGGCGGTCTCGGCAATTGCCGCCGTCCAGGCGGAAATCTCCGGCAGGGCCTTCAGCGCGAGATTGCCGTGGACGATTGCGCGCACGGCGGCCGGTTGCACCGCGCCCCAGTCCTCGACCTCGTGGCCGAGTTCCGACAGCACCGAGGCAAGCCCGGCCGTGCGCAGCGCGCTCGGCCCCATCTCGCATCCCATCCTGCCGGCGCCGTCCTGCACCGGCGCGCCAACGATCCTGCAGCGCATGGTTCTTGTTGTCCTTGTAAATTGATTGGGCGGTTGATGCGTGGAATGAACCATCCCGGCCCGGCAGAATGAACAGGCGAAATTGGCATTTCGAGAAGAATGATTTATCAATCCGATAAGTCAGCTTGGTCAAAGTGGATAGAATCATGGACTTGCTCGACGAAAGGCTGGTCACGCTGCTCAGGCATGATGCCCGGCGCAGCATCTCCGATCTCGCGGTCGATCTCGGGGTGTCGCGCGCCACGGTCAGGGCGCGCATGGAGCGGCTGGAAAAAACGGGCGAGATCATCGGCTACACGGTGGTGCTGCGCGCCGACGCGGTCGACCAGCGGATACGCGGCGTGATGATGATCGAGATCGAGGGCCATGCCGCCGACCGCGTGGTCCGGGCGCTCGGCGGCCTCGCCGAGGTTTCGACCATTCACACCACCAATGGCCGCTGGGACCTGGTGGTCGAACTCGGAACGGCGTCGCTCACCGATTTCGACGCGGTGCTTAGGCGGATACGGCTCATCCCGGGGATAACCGGCAGCGAGACAAGTCTGCTGCTGGCAACGCCGAGGACGACAAGGGCAAGGTTGGCGTAGCCGTCCTTCCGGCCGGCGTGTTCACGCAAAGCTTTGTGACGGATCTGGCGAATGGGTCGCCTGGCTGACGAATCTCATTGGGGCCGCAGCTATCCTCCACATGACGGAGGAAGCCGGCATGACGCGAGATTGCACCAGCTTCAACGGTGCAAGGACCGGACGCTTGCCACAGGCCAAGGCTGATGGCAGGATAAAAGGCCGCAACGTGCGGCCTCTGGCGGCCGTTGTGTTTCGATGGATTATGAAGCATTTTCCCAAGGTGCGGGTTCTCCTCACAATGTGCGGCAGCCTCGTTTCGCCTTGGTCGCCCTTGATTTTTCGCAATGTGCGCTTTGCCTGCCTCAGGCCGCAGGGCATTTAATTCCACGGGGTCAAGCCTCATGACAGAGATTTGTGCTCGGGCCGTCTATCGTCGGCGAAGACAAGGCATGGCGCCACAATCAGCGCCCCTGGCATTCGTGACCTGGTGAAGAATGCCGTTGCGTACCTCTCGCCCCCATGTTTCAAAACAGGTCGATAGACCCGCGAGAATGGTTTCGAAGCCTGCGGGGTTGCCCACGGTCCGGCGAGAATTCTAAAAGACGTTCACAATGACACAGCACGCAAAAGACGCACGAATTCTCATGTACAGCCACGACACGTTCGGGCTCGGCCATTTGCAGCGTTGCCGAACGATCGCGCATTCGCTGGTCGGGGATTTCCGCGGACTTCAGGTGCTAATCATTTCGGGCGCCACCATCGCCGGCGCCTTCGACTACCGCGCCCGCGTCGACTTCGTGAAGATCCCCAGCGTCATCAAGCTGCGAAACGGCGAATACACCTCGCTGGAAAAGGACATCGATCTGCACGAGACGCTAAGGATGCGGCAGTCGATTATCCGCCACACGGCCGAGAGCTTCCGGCCGGATATCTTCATCGTCGACAAGGAACCGCTGGGGCTGCGCGGAGAGATTGAGGATACGCTGTCCTACCTCAAGACGCGGGGCACCACGCTCGTGCTTGGCCTGCGCGAGGTGATGGACGCGCCGCATTTGCTCGAAGCGGAGTGGGCACGCAGGGATGTGATGCGCAAGATCGGCCTGTTCTACGACAAGGTCTGGGTCTATGGCCCGCCGGATTTCTACGATCCGCTGACCGGCCTGGAGGTGCCGCCGGCGGTCAGGGCAAAGATGAAGTTCGTCGGTTTCCTGCAACGGAGCCTGCAGCAGAACCAGTTGCCCGGCCACCGGCCCGAGGGCGACTATATCCTGGTTACCACCGGTGGCGGCGGTGACGGCGCCGACCTGATCCACAACGTCATCGAGGCCTATCAGCAGGATCCGCTATTGCAGCACCGGGCGCTGATCGTCCTTGGGCCCTACATGCCGGCGCGCAAGCGCAACAAGCTGGTCAGGAAAGGGGCCAAGATCCCCTACGTCAAGATCATCGAATTCGACAACCGCATGGAAGAGCTGATTGCCGGCGCCAAGGCGGTGGTGGCGATGGGCGGCTACAACACCTATTGCGAGATACTGTCTTTCGACAAGCCGGCGCTGATCGTGCCGCGCGTCACGCCGCGCGAGGAACAGCTGATCCGGGCACGGCGCGCAGCCGAACTCGGCCTCATCGAGATGCTTTTGCCTGAGGAAGCCGAGGATGCCCAGCGGTTTGCCGATGCGCTGCAGGTTTTGCCGGGCCGGCCCCGCCCATCGCAGAGCAATGCGCATCTGACGCTGGAAGGGCTGCCTCATATTTCCGAAATCGTCGCGGAACTGCTCGACCGGCGGGCCGGCCATCACCTTTCGGTCATTGAAGGCATGAACTGAGTTGCAACACCGCAAGATCGTCGTGGTTCTGAAGGGCTACCCGCGGCTGTCGGAAACCTTCATCGCGCAGGAATTGCTCGGTCTGGAGCGTGCGGGGTTCGACCTGATACTTTTCGCGCTCAGGCGGCCGACCGACGCAAAACGTCATCCCGTGCATGACGAGATCAAGGCCCCCGTCCATTATCTGCCGGAATATCTGCACAGAGAGCCGCTGCGCGTGGTTCGATCGCTGTTTGCCTGTCTGCCGCGGCCTGGCTTCTGGCGCGCGCTCAAATCGCTCGCTGCCGATATCCGCCGCGACTTTACGCGCAATCGCGCGCGCCGCTTCGGGCAAGCGCTGGTGCTGGCGGCCGAATGGCCGCAAGATGCCGGATGGCTGCATGCCCATTTCGCGCACACGCCGGCATCGGTGACGCGCTATGCCAGCCAGCTTCGTGGCTTGCCCTGGAGCTGCTCAGCCCATGCCAAGGACATCTGGACGTCGGCGGACTGGGATCTGGCCGGCAAGCTTTCCTCGGCGCGCTGGACGGTCACGTGCACGAAAACCGGCTTCGACCATCTGAAAAAACTCGCCAACGGCAGTTCGTCCGTGCATCTGAGCTATCATGGGCTCGACCTTGACCGCTTCGGCAGTTTCGGCGAGGCGCGAAAACAGCGTGACGGCTCGGCGCCGGCCGAACCGGTCATGATCTTGAGTGTCGGACGCGCCGTTGAAAAGAAAGGCTATGATACGTTGCTGGAGGCTCTTGCCCTCTTGCCTGGCGATCTGGCGTGGTGTTTCGAGCATATCGGTGGCGGCGAGGAACTGAACCGGCTGAAGGCGCTGGCGCAAAGGCTCGGGCTGGAGGGGCGCGTCTCCTGGAAAGGCGCGCTGGCGCAGGAGGAGGTGCTTGAGCACTACCGCAGCGCCGACATCTTCGCTTTGGCCTGCAGGATCACCGCGGACGGCGACCGGGACGGCCTGCCGAATGTTCTGGTGGAGGCGGCCAGCCAGCGGCTTGCCTGCGTGTCGACCGATATTTCCGGCGTGCCGGAGCTTTTATCGTCGGATGAAACCGGGCTGCTGATTCCCTCGGAAAACCCGACTGCCCTGGCACAGGCGCTGGAGCGCCTGATCCGCGATCCCGTCCTGCGCGCCCGCCTCGGCGACGCCGCGGAGCGGCGCGTGCGAAGCAATTTCGACCATGTGGCAGGCATTGGACAGCTCAAGGAACTGTTCGAGCGGGAGTGGCGGGTCGCCGAATGAAGCGGCTGCGCGCTTTCTTCTATGTTCAGCACCTGCTCGGCATCGGCCATCTCGCGCGCGCCAGCCGCATTGCGGCGGCTCTGGTCGATGACGGGTTCGACGTCACCGTCGTGACCGGCGGAGCGCCGATCGCGGGATTTCCGGGATCGGGTGTAAAATCCGTGACCCTGCCGCCTGTCACCTCCGGTGACGAAGGGTTTTCCGGACTTGTCGACCTGCAGGGCAAAGCCATCGACGATGATTTCAAGACGCGGCGCTCAGAGATGCTGCTGCAGGCTTTCCGGAATTACAGGCCCGACATCGTCATTATCGAGGCGTTTCCCTTTGGACGCCGGCAGATGCGTTTCGAACTCTTGCCACTGATCGAGGCCATCGAAGCGACATCGCCCAGACCGCTGCTGGCGGCGTCCGTCCGCGACATCCTTCAGGAGCGCGTGAAGCCGAGCCGAAACGAAGAAACGGTCGATCTCGTCAATAGGCATTTCGATCTTGTCATGGTCCATGGCGATCCGGCTTTCGCAACCATCGACAAGACATTTCCGCTGGCTGGGGCGATCAGGGCCGAGGTCGCCTACACCGGGCTCGTTGCCGCGCCGCCGGCGCAAGCGGCCTCAGAGCGCTTCGACGTTCTGGTGTCGGTTGGCGGCGGGGCGGCCGGAAAGAGCCTTGTCAGATCCACCGTCGCGGCGGCGCGAAATGCCGATAACGCCTGGACATGGTGTTTGATCACCGGCCCAAACCTGCCGAAGGACGAGTTTGACGCGATTTCACGCGATGCCTCCCCACGCCTGTCCATCTTCCGGTTCCGCGAGGATTTCGCCAGCCTGCTGACCGGCGCCCGCCTGTCGGTCTCGCAGGCGGGTTACAACACGGTCTGCGATGTCATGCGCGCGGGGTGTCGCTCGCTGCTCGTTCCATTTGCAGCCGGCGGGGAAACCGAGCAGACGCGTCGCGCTCTGATGCTCGAAGAGCTCGGTCTTGCAACGGTGCTGACGGAACAGGACCTGACGCCTGAAGGTCTGGCGCATGCGATCGAGCAGGCGCTTGCCGGACCGCCGCCAGCCGCGCATCGTCTCGATCTGGAAGGGGCGCGGCGCTCGGCGCAAATCCTGTGCGAGCGCTTCAAACAGCTCCGATCAGCATGAAGCGTGTATAATTTTTTGTCGGCAATTCGCCGGAGAACCTGATCTGCCGCAGCGCCGCCATGGCTTCGAAGGCTGCAAGTGACGCCACGCAGTTGATGTGCGTCGGCTCGCTGAAATAATCGTTCGACTGCAGCAGCACGTTCGTACCCCGCGGAAGCAGGGCAAGCCAGGCGCTGAGATCGGCTATGTGTTCGCAGCTCGTATTGACCACCAGGTCAGGCCCGCCGGCGGCATAGTCGAGTGTGTACATATCTGCCGTCAGCGCTTGAAACCGCTCGCCGGCTTGCCGGTTGAGTGTCCGGGCGACCGCGCCGACTTCGGGATCGATGTCGATGCTGTCGATCGCCCCGATGTCGAAGCGGGCGTCATTGAAAAGCATCGCCGGCAATACGCCGTACCATCCACCCAGAACCCATATGCGCTCGAACCGGCCGCCGCAGCTTTCGAACAGCCTGTCGAGCGCCCACATCTTGCAGGCGACCTGCTTGTGGTTGAAGGCATTGGCGATATCGGCCTGCGGATGCTTGGCGATGACGCGCGCCAGCCCGGCCACGAGAGGGTGGTCGACATAGGCGGCAATTCCCCGCGTGAGGTCCAGGGCTTGCTCATGCCCACCCATGCCGGCATTGCGTGGTTGCGTGACATCCATCATATTCGTCTTCTATGTTGGGATTTCGGGCGACACAACGCAATCTTGCCTCTTGCAAGCCTGTTCGACTTGCGGACGCGACTGTGGCGCAAGCCGTTTCGCCATTGACCGGAGGAGGCCGATTGCATTTGTCCGGACCATCGGCGCCCATCCGTCTGGCGCGCAGCTGCCGCTTCGAACTGGTCGATGGCAGCGAAGACATGGCCGATACACCATTCGCCAGCAGGTGCCTTTACATTCTGCATCCTTCAAACTGACAATCGCATATGGAAACCAGCCTAGCCCGCTATATCTGGACGCACACCAGGAAGCAGCAGCTCTGGATATTGATGATCGTCGTGCTTTCGATGGTCCCGTATTTCATGTCGTTCGACCTGCCGAAGCTGATCGTCAACGGCCCGATCCAGGGCAAGGGGTTCGAGCAACCGGGCGCGACCCTGCCATTCATGAGGTTGCACTATAACCTGCCGTTCATCGGCGAGGTGCAGTTCTTCTCCGGTTTTCAGCTCGACCGCACGTCGACGCTGCTTGCGCTCAGCCTTGTTTTCCTCTTGCTGGTCGTCATCAACGGCTTGTTCAAGCTCTACATCAACACTTACAAGGGCCGGCTCGGCGAACGCATGCTGCGGCGTATTCGTTTCGATCTGGTCGATCGTGTGCTGCGGTTTCCGCCGGTTTACTTCAAGCGGGTGAAATCCGCCGAAGTGGCGACCATGGTGAAGGACGAGGTGGAGCCGCTGGGCGGCTTCATTGGCGATGCCTTCCTGCAGCCGGTGCTGCTCGGCGGCCAGGCGCTGACGGCCATGCTGTTCATCATGGTCCAGAACGTCTGGCTCGGAATGATAGCGGTCGTGATCGTGGCGATCCAGATCGTGCTTATCCCGCGAATGCGGCGGCGGCTGCTCGTGCTCGGGCGCCAGCGGCAGTTGACGGCGCGCGCGCTTTCAGGCCGGGTTGGCGAAATCGTCGACGGCATCGGCGCGGTTCACGTCCACGATACGTCGAACTACGAGCGCGCCGACATAGCAGCCCGGCTCGGGCTCATCTTCAAAATCCGCTTCGATCTTTACCAATGGAAATTCATGGTAAAGTTCCTCAACAATTTTCTCGCGCAGCTCACGCCCTTTCTGTTTTACATGATCGGTGGCTATCTGGTCATCCAGGGGAGGTTGGATGTCGGCCAGCTCGTGGCCGTGATCGGCGCTTACAAGGACTTGCCCGGACCGATGAAGGAACTGATCGACTGGGATCAGGACCGGCAGGATGTCCAGGTCAAATATCAGCAGGTCGTCGAACAGTTCACCGTCGAGAATATCATCGCGCCGGAAATCGGAGCACTGACGGTCGACGATCCCGCTCCGATGACCAAGCCGCTGTCGGCGGTCAGCCTGTCGATAGCAGACGATGGCGGCGCAATGCTCCTCAATCGCATCTCGCTCGAGGTCAAGCCGGGTGAGACGGTGGCGCTGGTCAGCACCGCAACAGGGGGAGCGGAGGCGCTTGCGGAAGCCTTTGCGCGGCTGACCTGGCCGGACAGCGGAAGGATCGTTTCGGGCTCCGATGACTTGCTCGATCTCCCCGAAGCCGTGACCGGCCGGCGCATGTCCTACGCTTCGTCGGATGTTTTCCTGTTCCAGGCAAGCCTGCGCGACAATTTGCTCTACGGGTTGAAGCATGCGCCGCTGACATCGGTGACATATGACGGCGCCGCGGCGGACCAGCACCGTTGGAATATCGACGAGGCGCGCCGGTCGGGCAATCCGGATCTCGATATCCGCAGCGACTGGATCAACTATGCCTCCGCCGGCGCCACCGGCCCGCACGACCTCTTTGAAGCCGTGCGCCGGGTGCTCGACGCGGTTCTTCTGTCGCGCGACATTCTGGATCTAGGCTTGCGCTCTTCGGCCGACCTCAAGCGCCACACGAAGCTTGCCGGGCGGATCGTCGAATTGCGTGCGGCGCTGCGAACCCGGTTGGAGGAAGAAGGCCTGAGCGCGCTGGTGGTTCCTTTTGAACCGGGCGCCTACAACAAGGAAGCGACGATCGGCCAGAACCTGCTCTTCGGCGCTGCGGCCGGCCCCGAACTGGCTCACAAGGCACTGGCGTCCAATCCCTATTTTGCTTCCGTGCTGAAGCAAGCCGGCCTCGACCGCACGCTCTACGAAATGGGCATGGAGATCGCCGAACAGGCGATCGAGCTGTTTGCCGACCTGCCGCCCGAACACCAGTTCTTCCAGCAGCTCGCCTTCATGAGCGCCGAGGAGATACCCGCCTACGAAACCTTGCTGCAACGGCTCAAGAATCGCCCCTACGATGCGGTTTCGGAGAACGACCGCGCCATGATGGTCACCTTAAGCTTTGCCTATATCGAGCCCCGGCATCGCTTCGGCCTGTTGACCGACGAGCTGATGAGCAAGATCATCGCTGCACGCAACCAGTTCTATGAAAACCTGCCGGCCGAGCTGGAGAAAGCTGTCGAACGGTTTGACCCTGCCAAATACATCGCCGCGGCCACCGTCATGGACAACGTCCTGTTCGGGCGTGTCGGCAACAACCATCCCGACGCGCCGGACCGCATTCGCTCCATCGTCTATGATATTCTTGACGAACTGGGGCTTTATGCCGAGCTTCTGGATGTCGGCCTGGACTTCAACGTCGGCGCCGCCGGCAGGCGGCTGACCGGCGGACAGCGACAGAAGCTCGATGTTGCCCGCGCCTTGCTCAAGCGTCCCGATTTCCTCATTCTCAATCGGCCGCTGTCGGCGCTCGACCAGCGCGTGCAGGACAAGGTGTTGCGGAATGTGCTCGACGAAGCCAGACGCGACGGCCATTCGCCGGCAATTGTGTGGGTGGTGACGAATCCGGCAATGGCGGCGATGTTCGATCGGGTTGTGGTCTTTGACTCAGGCCAATTGGTGGAAGACGGAACACACGAGACACTCTTGGCGGGAAACGGTATCTTCAAGGAACTTGTGTCATAGTCTGGCAAACGCGAATTCAGGAAGGTTTGCGACAATGCTGCTCAAGGATGAAGTTGGAATGCTGCAACGCGTTCCCTTGTTCTCTGGCATCGAGCCGACAAAGCTCAAGCTGCTCGCGTTCACGTCCGATCGCGTGAACTACAGTGCCGGCCAGATTCTTTTCCGGCAGGGCGACGAGGCAGACGCCGCCTATGTCATCCTTTCGGGCAGCGCGGATATTCTGGTCGATTCCGACAATGGGCCGATCAAAGTTGCCGAATTGCTGCCAAATTCGATCGTTGGCGAGATTGCCATATTGTGCAACAGCTCCCGTACTGCCACCGTCAAAGCGGCAAGTGAGCTGGAGGCCTTGAGAATCCGCAAGGACCATTTCCTGAGGCTTATGAAGGAGTTTCCCGAAATGACCATCGAGATATTGCGGGTTCTTGCCGATAGGCTAAGCAGTACGACCGCGGACCTGATCGACGCACGAACGGCCGAGAGCGATTCACAGTTGCACTGAAGCGGCGAGCCGCTCTGTTTCTTTGTTTTGATGCAGTTTCCGGAACCGTGTCACACCTTTCCTGGAACGACTCTGGCAGCAGTTGGTTGGCTACGATGGGCGAAAGGGTGCATGGACGACGATTTCTTCCTTGTCAGGTTTTGGGGCGTGCGCGGCAGCATTGCGGTGTCGGGGCCAGAATTTGCTCGCTATGGCGGCAACACGATCTGCATCGAGATGCAATGCGGCAAGCATACGCTTCTGTTCGACGCGGGCTCCGGCTTGCGGCCTGCCGGCAGGACGCTTCGGGCGGCGGGCGTCACCGATTTCGACCTGTTTTTCACCCATTGCCACTACGACCACGTCATCGGGCTGCCGGCTTTCAAGCCTATTTATGAACGAGGCATCAAAGTTACGCTTTGGTCCGGGCATCTGGCTGGACACATGACGACGCGGCAGATGGTCGATGAATTCATTCGGCCGCCATGGTTTCCGGTGACACTCGGTGTCTGCAAGGCGAGCCTCGACTGCCGCGATTTCGCATCCGGAGACGTGCTTCGGCCGCGCGAAGGAGTTGTTGTGCGGACCGGTAGTCTTACCCATCCGGGCGGCTGCATCGGCTACCGGGTCGAATGGGGGGGCCGCGTCGTGGCGGTCATCACAGACACCGAGCACGAGCCGGGCAAACTCGATCCGGCGGTGCTCGGCCTGATCGAGAATGCCGACCTCGTCATTTACGATTGCACCTACACCGAGGAGGAAATGGAGCGCTACCGCGGCAACGGGCACTCGACATGGCAACAGGGCGTCAAGCTCTGCGAGGCGGCCGGCGCGCGCGGGCTTGCGCTGTTTCACCACGATCCGGCACGCACCGACGATGAGCTGGACGAGATGGAGAAACTGGCCAAAGACAGATTTGCCGGCGCTTTTGCGGCGCGGGATGGCCAGACGCTCACATTTCCAGTCTTGCACAAAAAGCGCTGAGCTATTTTCCGGCGCTGCGTTCTGTCAGTGTGCTGATCGGAAGCCATGCGCAGCCTTCTGCCCGCGCGGTGATCGTGAACAGCCGTTCGAGGAAAAGCCAGGCCGATTCATCATGGACGAGATGGTGGGTGAGCAGGCCGACCGGTTCGCCGCCGCCGAATGCACGCTGCAATTGCGCGACGATGGCCTGAACCAACAGACCATGATCGCGGCAGCCGCGCGTGCCATGCCAATCCATGATGTCGACATTGCTGTTGATGACCGCCAGGGAAGCCTGCCTTGGCGGCCCGAACACCGACAATGCCGCAAATCCTATCGATCGGAGGTCGGGTACCAGGCCGGCGTCGATCCGGTTCCAGGGCGGCACCAGCATCGGAACCGCACGTGCGCCGTGCAGGCCGCTTACACGCGACAGCCCGCCGGCCAGCTCATCCAGCACCACCTCGCGTGGCCGATGCGCGCCAAGCTCCTGCTTTTTTTGACCCTCGGGCGCATGATTTCGGTGCGCCCAGCCATGAATGGCGACCGTGGCATGCGGCGCCGCGTCAAGCCGGACGACAAGCGTCCCGTCGGTCCGGGCCGGAATGACGGCCAGAGTGACCGGCACCGCGAAGTCACCGGTGAGGTCGAGCAACCGATCGAGCGCCGGCGTCGGATCCACGGCGTCATCGTCGCGCAGCCAGAACTCTGCCTTGCGGCCCGCCCGTTGCCGGTGCGCCAGCTCGTCCACCAGGGGCTGCCAAATCGGGTCGGATGTCATGACAACGGGATCATCTTGAGAAGTTCCGCCAGACGGGCCTTTGCAGCACCGAGAGAGCGTTCTTCGAGAACGAAACGTCTGGCCTCTGCAGCCATGATGGTTCTTTCGTCATTGTTGGCCAGAAGCCTTGCAATTGCGGAAGCGAACGCCGCTACATCGCCTGGCGGGGTGAGAAACCCGGTCTGGCCATGCCGCACGACCTCCGGCACGCCGGCAATGTCCTGAGCCACCACCGGAAGGCCGGCGGCCTGTGCTTCAAGATAGGCAATGCCATAGGCCTCGCCGTAACCCGGCCAGACGTAGATTCCCCCGCGATAGAGGACATCCGGCACGGCGACCGGCTCAATCGCGCCAAGCCATTCGATACGGTCGGCGGGCAAGCCGGCGAATTGCGCCTTTACCTCGTCACGGGCAGGTCCGTCCCCGACGACCGACAGCGTCCAGGGGAGATGGCCGATCAACCCGAGCGCCTGCGCCAGCATGCGATAGCTCAAGACCTTGTCGCCCGGGCGCATCATGGCGACGGTCACGAGGCGCGTCGGATAATCCAGTACCGGCATTTCGTGGAATGCCGATGTGTCGATGAAGGGTGAAAGCATACCGAGAGCGGCGTGGGGAACAGCATCCGCCAGCCCCTGGCGATCCCTTTGCGTGAAGCAGATGTTCAGCGCCGCCTGCTCGATGGCTCGCGCCACCAATGCCTGGCTATCGGCCCACGAACCGGCGTTGCGCCGTTCGGAATAGGAGGCTTCGGCCGTCACATAGGGGATGGCAAAGGCCAACGCCAGCTCGGGCCCGATCAGGTCGGGCGCCTTGTAGTAGGGATGATAGGAGAACCAGAGATCGGGCTTGCCGTCACGGTCCCAAAGCCTTGTCAGTCGCGCGGCTTCGTCCCGGGCCTCAATCATGAGCGCATCGAAACTTTTCGGTTCCGGCTGGCGTAGATAGAAGCGCAACTCCGATGCCAGTTCGACGCTATGCCCGCCATGCTGCAGCGCCTGGACCAGCATCCGTGCCATCTGGCGGTCGCCGGAGACAACGGGATGATTGGGCGACTTCAGCGGGGCGTAGAAGGCAATTCGCATCGCGCGATCCTATCATCGCAAAGCCTGCCCAAGTCAATTTCGAGGCATGATCGACTTCACCTTCAAGCGCTGGAATGTGCTATCTGATGCTTATGGAAACAGCTGTCGCGTCCGACCCGTTCGTCGCTTCTTTGCCGGTCTTCGCAAAGTTCGAAAGCGTTGCCGATATCGACAACTATCGGCCTCTCCCCGATGGCTGGGCGCTGGCCACCGCCGACATCGTCGGCTCGACCAAGGCGATCGAAGCCGGGCGCTACAAAACCGTCAATATGGCCGGCGCCAGCGTCATTTCGGCGCTGCTCAATGCACTGGGCCGGCAAGATCTTCCCTTCGTCTTCGGCGGCGACGGCGCGCTCGTGGCGTTTCCCGGCTCGGCGCTGGAGATCGCCCGTAACGCGCTGGCTTCTGTCCAGAGATGGGTGGCGGACGAACTGGACCTGACCTTGCGTGCCGCAATCGTGCCGATAAAGGACATAAGAGCGCAAGGCCTCGACGTTCGCGTGGCGAGGTTCCAGGCCTCCGAAGCAGCCTTCTATGCCATGTTCGCCGGCGGCGGCGGCAGTTGGGCGGAAGCCGAAATGAAAGCCGGGCGCTACCGCGTCGACCCCGCCCCGGCCGGCGCGCGGCCGGATCTGACCGGCCTCTCCTGCCGCTGGAACCCGATCGAAGCCCGGCATGGCGAAATTGTCTCGATCATAGCCGTGCCCGGGGCATCGCGCGACTTGCGTGGTTTCCAGTTTCTGGCTTCCGACATCATCGCCCTTGCCGGCAGGCAGGAGCGCGATGGCCACCCGGTGCCGGTGGACGGTCCGGCCTATAGTCTCTTGCCCGCCGGTCTCGATGTCGAGGCACGGGCCACGGCGCCGCCGGGGCGGCGGTGGCTGGCCAAGCTGTGGGTGATCTTCCTGATGACGCTTACGGCCGTCACCGACAAATTGGGCTGGACGATCGGCGGTTTCGACCCGAAGGTCTACAAACGCGAGGTGGCCAGCAATTCGGATTTCCGCAAGTTCGACGACGGCTTGAAGATGACCATCGACGTCGACGCGGATGTGTTGCAGCGGATCGAGAACCGGCTGAAACAAGCGGAAGAGGCCGGCATCTGCAACTATGGCCTGCACCGCCAGAAGTCGGCCTTGATGACATGCCTCGTCATCTCGCCGCTGCAGCGCGATCATGTTCACTTCATCGATGGCGCCGCCGGCGGCTATGCAATGGCTGCCGCAAGCCTGAAGGCGAAGGCGCCGGTCTGATGACGGCTTGGGGAATCGATTTTCCGCAATGCGCCGCGGCCATGGTTCTTGGGACCCGGCGAGCCCGACGGTGCCTGAGCCGACCAATTATTTGCGCGATGTCAGGATCGGGATTGCACTTCGCCGGCAGCCTCGCCACATAGTGTTGCAGGTGATTTGTGCGGTCGACGTCTGCTTGCTTCATGCAAGGACAGTCATTCGGGATATTCTTCGCCGGCTTCTGCCCCCGAAGCCGGCTTCATTGACTTCGAGAATTTTACGGATCAAGGAGATGGCTCGTCTTCGACGGGTTTCGAGATAGCATGAGCACAGCGCAAGCAGAAATTTCCAACATTCTCATGGATAAGGTTGCCGATTGGCTGACCCAATCGGCGCTGGCGGGCGACGACCTGGAAACATTGGTCAAGGGTTTTTGTGAACGGCTGGCTGCTGCCGGCCTGCCGCTGAAGCGGGTGCATTTGAGCTTTTCGATGCTGCATCCGCTTTATGACGCGCTCGGTTTCACCTGGATTCGCGGCCAAGGCCTGGAAGTGGAAGGCTTCCGGAGTGAGAACGGCGTCCATTCCGACAGATTCCTGACCAGCCCATACTACCATCTGCTCAGCAACAAGCTCGACCATCTGCGGCGCCGGCTCGACCCGTCGGTGCGGTCGGAGTTTCCTGTTTTCGATGAGCTCAGGCTTATGGGCGTCACCGATTACATGGCTTTCGTCCATCCCTTCAACGGCGATACAAGTCAGGGCATGTTGGGGTCCTGGTCCACCGACAGTGCTTCAGGCTTCAGCGACAGCATGATTTCGGCGCTGCTGCGGATCCAGAACCATCTCGCTATAGCAAGCAAGATGGCGGTGCTCACCAAGCTCGCCGACAACATGATGACCACGTATCTCGGCGGTGACGCCGGCAGGCGCGTGCTGGACGGCCAGATCAAGCGCGGCGAGGGCGACACAATCCGGGCCGCGCTGGTGATGGGCGATATGCGCGGGTCGACAAGGCTCGCCGAAACCTCCGGCCGCGAAGTCTATATCGATACGCTGAACCAGTTTTTCGATGCCATCGCAGCACCTTTCAATCGCAAAGGCGGGCAGATCATGAGTTTCCTGGGGATGGATTCATTGCCGTCTACCCCTGCGAAAGGCACCGGGCGCAGTCAGAGATCGCCTGCCAGGCTGCTCTTGCGGCTGCGCACAAGGCCAGCATGCGCATGATGGAGCTCAATCTGCGCAGAAAAGAGCAAGGACTGGGCGACATAAAATTTGGTATCGGCCTGCATGTCGGCAATGTGATGTTCGGCAATGTCGGGCTTACCGACCGACTCACATTCTCCGTCTTCGGCTCGGCTGTAAACGAGGTCCAGCGTCTCCAGACCCTGACTAAGAAATATCCGCACAGCGTTCTCGCCAGCAAGGACTTCGCCGGCTATTGCGGGGCCGCCAGCTGGCTGACGCTCGGCGAGGAGGAACTGGCGGGCAGCAAGCAGAAGCTGACGGTGCTTTCACCCGATCTGTCGGGTGCTCTCGCACTCGATGAAGACGCTGCGCTGCAGCCGTTTCACGATCGGATATCGGACGCCGAGCAGGTCATGCTGCTTCATCGCGATGCCGCGCGACTGTCGGCGGGCGACCGGAGGAAGCTCCAGTAGTCACCACCATCCGATCTGGACGCCTGGTATGCTGTCCGGCCGCCGGTCGCCGGGGAATTCGTTTCGAATCCAAGTTGCTCTGCGCTGACAATGCGCTAGTCTTGCTTTTTGGGGCCGGTCGGGAGGCGCCAGATTGGGGCTGGTGTGGGAATGGATGCAGGCGTTGATCTGCTGCGGATCGAGGATGTTGGCATCTCTTTTGCCATTGTCGGGGGACCGTTGCATGCCGTCAGGCGGGCAAATCTTCGCGTCCTGCCCGGCAAGGTCACCGCACTTGTCGGTGAGTCCGGTTCCGGAAAATCGGTTCTCAGCCAGGCCGTGATGGGCATCTTGCCGAACACGGCCCATGTTCGCGGCCGTATCCTGTTTTCCGATCCCAAAAAGCCCGGCACGACGCAGGATATCCTGCAGATGCCGCGAGACGGACCCGAAATCCGGGCGTTGAGAGGCAGCCGCATCGGCAAGATCTTTCAGGAGCCGATGACATCGCTGTCGCCGCTGCACACGATCGGCAACCAGGTCAGCGAATCCCTGCAGATTCATACGCACATGGATCGGACGGAGCGCAAGGCACGGACCGAGGAAATGCTCGGCCTCGTCGGGTTTCCCAATCCCAAGCGCGCCTACGACATGTATCCATTTGAACTTTCGGGAGGATTGCGGCAACGCGCTATGATCGCCATGGCGCTTATCTGCCGGCCCGCTCTGTTGATCGCCGATGAGCCGACGACGGCGTTGGACGTCACCATCCAGGCGCAAATCCTGCAATTGCTTCGTGGGCTCCAGACCAAGCTCAACATGGCAATGCTGCTGATCACGCACGACCTCGGCGTGGTCGCCAATGTCGCCGACGAGGTGGTCGTCATGTACCATGGCGAGATCATGGAAGCAGGCCCTGTGGAGGCAATATTCCGCCGGCCAGGCCACCCTTACCTGAAGGGCCTCATGGCAGCCGTTCCGCATTTCGACCTGAAGCCTGGCGAAAGACTGAAGGCGCTCCGCGAGGTGCCGGTGAATGTCGGGACCCTGCTGGGCAAGCAGACG
This sequence comes from Mesorhizobium sp. C089B, assembly GCF_030323125.1. Taxonomy (NCBI): domain Bacteria; kingdom Pseudomonadati; phylum Pseudomonadota; class Alphaproteobacteria; order Hyphomicrobiales; family Phyllobacteriaceae; genus Mesorhizobium; species Mesorhizobium sp. C089B. Next base: position 4,500,553 of record NZ_CP100469.1, on the reverse strand, counting down.
GCGCCGGAAGCGAAGGGGCCGGACGACATTCTGCTGTCGGTCAGGGATCTGAAAAAGGTCTACACCATCCGCAACTCCGGATGGTTCAGCGGGAGCCATCAGACCTCTGTTCGCGCCGTGGACGGCGTCAGCTTCGACATCAGGCGAGGTGAGTGCCTGGGCCTGGTTGGCGAAAGCGGTTGCGGCAAAACCACCGTCAGCAAGATCCTGATGCGGGCCGTCACCCCTACCGGCGGCTCCGTGATCTTCAACGGCCGCGACGGACCGATCGACGTCCTGGAAGCCGAGGGAGACGCCCTGCGCTTGCTGCGGGCGAAACTCCAGATGGTTTTCCAGGATCCGGTCTCGTCGCTTTCGCCTCGCATGACCGTGGAAAACATCTTGAGCGAGCCGCTGGAAATCCATCAACGTGGCAATGCCGCGTCCCGGCTAGCCACGGTCAAGAGCCTGATGCAGGCAATCGGGCTCGATCCGCGCTTCATCCAGCGCTATCCCCACAGCTTCTCCGGCGGGCAGCGTCAGCGTATCGGCATTGCGCGCGCCTTGGCGCTGGGGCCTGAACTGCTGATCTGCGACGAGCCGGTTTCGGCGCTCGATGTCTCCGTGCAGGCGCAGATCCTGAACCTTCTGAAGGACCTGCAGAAGGAACTGGGCCTGACCTACCTGTTCATATCCCACAATCTGGCGGTGGTGGACTACATGGCGGACCGCATCGCGGTGATGTGCGGCGGGCGTATCGTCGAGCTTGCACCGCGCGAAATTCTGCTCAGGAAACCGATCCACCCCTACACGCGCTCGCTGCTCGCCGCAGTCCCCTTCCCCGATCTCGACCGGCCGATGGATTTCAAGACGCTGAAGCTCGGCGGCGCTTCCGACACCAGCGCATGGGGCCCGCAATTCCGCGACGAGGGCGAAGAGGATATGCTGTCGCCGCTCGATCTCGGCGGCGGCCATCTCGTGCTGGCCCGACGTTCGGCCGATGTCAGCGAGTTACGCCATTGATCAGCCGCCGCACTGTCCTTGGTCTCATGGCTTCGGCATTTCTGCCGGGCACGGCGCGCGCCGGCGATCTGGAGCCGGATTTTCTTCAGCCGCAGCTGAAAGCCAGGGCTCTGCCGCCACTCGCGGAGCGCCTGCCCAAAAGCCCGCGCGCGTTGAACCTCGCGGCGATGGGCCGGCAGCCCGGCCAGTATGGCGGCACGCTGCGTACGATCATCGGTAGCCAGAAAGATATCCGAATGATGACGATCTACGGGTATTCCCGGCTGGTCGGCTATGACGAAAAGCTTAACTTTCAGGCCGACATTCTCGAAAGTTTCGACGTAAAGGATGATCGCGTCTTCACGTTCAAGATTCGTGAAGGCCATAAATGGTCAGACGGCAGCCTGCTGACGCCGGAGGATTTTCGTTATTGCTGGGAAGATGTCTGGCTGAACGATGAGCTTTCGCAAGGGGGGCTCGCCCCTGCCCTGCTGGCGGACGGCAAGCCGCCACGTTTCGAGATCGTCGATCCGTTGACGGTCCGCTACAGTTGGGACGCGCCCAATCCCGACTTCCTGCCCAAACTTGCCGCTGCTTCGCCGACACCGCTTGTTTTGCCAGCCGCCTATCTCAAGCAGTTCCACAAGAAATATCAGGATCCATTCCGGCTCGCCGGCCTGATGAAGGAGAACCGGACCGCAAAATGGACGCTGCTGCACATCCGCATGTCGCGGCAGTATCGCCCGGAGAACCCGGATCTGCCGACACTCGACCCCTGGCAGAACCGGACCAAGCCGCCGGCCGAGCAGTTCATCTTCGAGCGCAACCCGTTCTTTCATCGAACAGATGAGAACGGCCGGCAACTGCCCTATGTCGACCGGATCATCATGAATGTCAGCTCGTCGGCGATCATCTCCGCCAAGACCGGTGCGGGCGAGAGCGACCTGCAATGCATGGGAATCGACTTCAGCGATTACTCCTTCCTGAAGGACGCGGAGAAGCGCTACCCGGTGAAGATGCATCTGTGGAAACGCACACAGGGTTCGCGGCTGGCGCTCATGCCCAATCTGAATTGTGCCGACCCGGTGTGGCGTGGCCTTTTGCGTGACGTGCGCGTGCGCCGCGCCCTTTCGCTCGCTGTGGACCGGCGCGAGATCAACATGGCCGTCTTCTACGGATTGGCGCAGGAAAGCGCCGATACGGTCTTGCCGGAGAGCCCGCTCTACCGGCCGGAATTCGCGAAAGCCTGGGTCGCCCACGATCCCGACCAGGCCAATGCACTGCTTGACGAGGTCGGGCTTCAGGCCCGTGACGATGACGGCCTGCGGCTACTTCCCGATGGACGCCCGGCGCAGATCATCGTGGAAACGGCCGGCGAAAGCACGCTGGAAACCGATGCGCTCGAACTCATCACCGATCACTGGCGCAAGATCGGCATCGCTTTGTTCATCCGGACTTCGCAGCGCGACATCTTCCGCAGCCGTGCGCTTGGCGGCCAGATCCTGATGTCGATGTCGTCGGGCATCGACAATGGCGTGCCGACCGCCGACATGAATCCATACCAGCTGGCCCCCACCATCGACGACCAGCTGCAATGGCCGCTCTGGGGCGCTTACTATCTGTCGCATGGCAAGATGGGTGAGGCGCCCGATGTTCCTGAAGTGGTCGAGTTGATGGCTTTGCTCAAGCGCTGGAACGGATCGACCCAATCCAGCGAGCGCGCCGAAATCTGGAACTCGATGCTGTCGATCTACACCGATCAGGTGTTCTCTATCGGTACGGTGAACGAAACACTTCAGCCGATTCTGGTATCCTCGCGGCTGCGCAACCTGCCTGACAAAGCACTCTACGGCTACGACCCGACCTCCTATTTCGGTGTCTACATGCCGGACACATTCTGGCTTGGAGGCTCCTGAGCGTGCTTCGATATCTTGTCTGGCGCATCGCCGTGATGGTTCCAACGCTGCTGGTCATATCGGCGCTGGTGTTCACCATCATCGAACTTCCACCGGGCGACTATTTCGACAGCTATGTCGCCGAGCTTCGGGCCCAGGGCGAAGCGGTAGATTCCGACCGCATCCAGATGATGCGCAAGGAATATGGTTTCGACCAGCCGCCGGTCATTCGCTACTTCTACTGGGTGGGCGGGATGCTGCACGGCGATTTCGGCTATTCCTTCGAATATGAGCTGCCGGTTCGCGACGTCGTCGGCGACCGAATGTGGCTGACCGTGCTGGTTTCCTTCGTCACGATCATCTTCACCTGGCTCATCGCCTTTCCGATAGGCATGTACTCCGCCACGCATCAATACAGCTGGGGCGACTACGGCCTGACTTTCTTCGGCCTTCTCGGCCTTGCCATTCCGAATTTCATGCTGGCGCTGATCCTGATGTATTTCGCCAACATCTGGTTCGGCACGTCCATCGGCCACCTCATGGACCAGCAATATCTCGGCGAGCCGATGAGCTGGGCCAAGGCGAAGTCGATCCTCGCCCATCTCTGGATCCCGGTCCTGATCATCGGCACCGGCGGCACGGCGAGCATGATCCGGCGGCTGCGCGCCAATCTGCTCGACGAACTGCACAAGCAATATGTCGTTACGGCGCGCGCCAAGGGCCTGCATCCGTTCAAGGCGCTGGTCAAATATCCGCTGCGCATGGCGCTCAATTTCTTCATTTCCGACATCGGCTCGATCCTGCCTGCCATCATTTCCGGCGCCGAAATCACGGCTATCGTTCTGTCATTGGAAACGACCGGGCCGATGCTGATCAAGGCGCTGCAAAGCCAGGATATGTATCTGGCTGGGTCATTCCTGATGTTCCTCGCCTTCCTTACGGTCATCGGCGTGCTGATTTCCGACCTGGCGCTGGCGCTGCTTGATCCACGAATTCGTTTGCAGGGTGGCAGCACCAAATGAAGCAGGACTCGCCGCTGCCCGCTCCGGGTGCTCCACTGCAACACTACATTTCCGGCGCGCCCTTCGACCTGCAGTCGGTCGAGGCGATGACGCCGGAGCAATCGAAGGTCTTTCAGGCATCGCAGTTGCGGCTGATGTGGTGGAAATTCCGCAAACACCGGCTTGCGCTTATATCCGGCATATTCCTGGCAGTGCTGTATTCCGGGATACTGATCTGCGAGTTCCTGGCGCCCTACAATCTGCACTCGCGCAACATGGACTACATCTATGCGCCGCCGCAGCACGTGCACCTGTTCCACAATGGCGAGTTCGTCGGGCCGTTCGTCTATGGCCGCCAGATGACGCTGGATATGGACACGCTCAAGCGGAACTACATCGAGAACCACGACGACGTTCAGCGGCTCCGTTTCTTCTGCCAGGGCGACACTTATCGGTTCTGGGGCCTGATCGAAGGTGACAGGCATTTTGTCTGTCCTGCCGAAAACGGGCAGCTGTTTCTGGCCGGCACCGACAGGCTGGGGCGCGACGTGCTCTCGCGCATGATCTATGGCGCACGCATTTCACTGACTATCGGCCTCGTCGGCATCAGTTTCAGCTTCCTGCTCGGCATCGTCATCGGCGGACTGGCCGGCTATCACGGCGGTATCTTCGACTTGATCGTCCAACGGATAATCGAAGTCCTGCAATCGATTCCCAGCATTCCGCTATGGCTGGCCCTGGCGGCGATCATGCCGATAACGTGGAGTCCGATCCTGATCTATTTCGGCATCACCGTCATCCTCGGGCTGCTCGACTGGACCGGACTGGCGCGCGCCGTGCGTTCAAAGCTTCTGGCCTTGCGCGAGGAGGATTACGTTCTGGCGGCGCAATTGATGGGCGCCGGAAGCAGCCGCATCATCAGGCGGCATCTCATTCCCGGCTTCATGTCGCATCTGATCGCGACGGCGACGCTCTCCATCCCTGGCATGATCCTGGGCGAAACGGCGCTGAGCTTCCTCGGGCTCGGCCTGAGGGCGCCGATAACCAGCTGGGGCATCCTGCTCACCGAGGCGCGCAGCGTCAGCGTGATCGCGTTCTATCCATGGCTGCTTTTGCCGATGCTGCCGGTCATCCTCGTTATCATGGCGTTCAACTTCCTCGGCGACGGCTTGCGGGACGCCGCAGACCCCTACAAGTGATATCGCTGTTCCACCGCGAGGCCTGCCGAACACTCCACCCGGTATGACGCTTGTCGGCGGCCGGTTGCGTTATTGCAGGGTTCGTCGTTCGCCTTTATATGCAGCAAGCCTCGATCGGGGCTGCTGGTTCAGGACACACAATCGCATATGAGTCGCCTCGATAATTTCATCAGCAGGATGACCGCGCAGCGCGACATTCTCAATCGAATCTGCCCCGAGGTGGCGAAGATGGAGGGGCTTGTGCTTGAGCTCGGCCTCGGCAATGGCCGGACATTCCACCATCTGCGCGAGCTTCTGCCCGGGCGCCGGATCGTGGTGTTCGACCGCGAAGTTGGCGCGCACACTAGCTCAATTCCCGAAGCTGAAAACCTCGTGCTCGGCGAAATACGCGAGACGGGCCGCAAGTTCATTGGCATCGAAGCCGCCCTTGTTCATGCCGACATTGGCACCGGCTATGACGATCGCGATGCAGTGACCGCTACCTGGCTTCCCGATCTGATTGCGAGCCTGCTTCGCGTCGGCGGCTTCGCGGTCAGTGGCACGCCGCTCGATCACCCGCTGCTGCAACACCTCCCGGCGCCCACTTCGGAGCCCGCCGACCGTTATTTCCTCTGCAAGCGCGTGTGAGCGGTAGAGAACTCTTCAGGGGATCGTATAAACCGCAATCTCCCGCTCGATGCCGCGCAGCGAGACCTCGTGCGGCACGGGCGTCAGCGCGTTCCTGTGCAACAGATCGGCGGTGAGATTATCGTCGACCACCGCACGCGTGGCGAAGATCGCCTGTGCGTTGGCGAGGTTCTGGACCCGCGAAGCAATGTTGACCGTCTGGCCGAAATAATCCTGCCGCTCGTTCATGGACACGGCTATGCAGGGGCCGGCATGAACACCGATCTTGAGCAGAAGGTCCTCGCGCCCGCTTTTGTCATTGAGCGCCCGCATGGCGTCGCGCATCCGCAGCGCCGCGGCAATCGCACGGTCAGGCGTCGCGAAGGTCGCCATCACCGCATCGCCGATCGTCTTCACAACCGCGCCTGCCTCCGCCGCGACGATCTCGTGCAGAACCTGGAAATGCTCGCGCACGAGATCGAAGGCTGAAAGATCGCCCACCCGCTCGTAAAGCTCGGTCGATCCGCGCAGATCGGTGAACAGGAAGGTCAGGCTGGTGATCTTCAGGCGCTGGTTGATGTCGAGCGTATCCGTGCGATAGAGATCCCGGAACGTCTGGTTGGTGAGCAGGCGCTTGGCGGTCACGAAGGGCCGGCGCTTGCCCAGGAAATCATGCAATACCGGGCAGGCGATGAAGACCGTCGGCAGCACGCGCGTGTCGGTCCTGTTTTCCAGCGAAATGCGCAATGGGCCGGGCTGCATCTCCAGCGTCTGGCTCTGGACATGGTCGCGGTCGAAGGCCAGAGAGAGGTTTCGCCGCTCTTTTGCCGGTTCGCCCTTCGCGTCGATGAACTGGGCCGAATGCGTGACCGGCTCGAAGACGATGATAAATTGGGGCGGAAGCTGGATGTGCAGAACCGCCTTTTCACCGGGCGCAAGCTCGATATCTTCCAGCGAGAACGCTTCCATCTTTTCCGCCAGATCCTCGTCCGGCAGATCGGCCCCGGACGCCCAGTAGATCTGGCGGTAATATTCCACCAACGGCAGTTCGTGTGGATTGTGGGCGGCAATCCTGCGCACACGGGGACTGACGGTGAATGTCACCTCGACCATCTCGTCGAGTGTCGGCGAATAGCCCTGGGAGCACAGCGCGCAGGTGTATTCGTCCTTCTGCATGGTTTTCAGCGTGGCGTTGGTGTCGAGCACGCCGCCACAGCCGGGGCACAGAACATTCCAGGAAATGTCGAAGATGCCCACCCGCGCCGCATGGAGAAAGGCGCTTATGGTGCGTTCCTCGTCGAGGCCATGCTTGCTGGCGAAGGCCAGCGCATTGATGCGGCAAAGTTCGCGGTCCTTGCCCTCGGCGATGGTTTGCCGGATTGCGTCGATTGCCTGCGGATCGACATCGGTCGATTGCCGCAGAAGCGAGAACAGATCCTGAGCTTCGGTCATCGTGCAGGCTCCGGAAATTGCGCCGTTAGGGCATGATGCCGAAAAGTGTGAAGCGGTTTTCGGACGACATCATGCTCTATTTCCTGATTTAGAGGCGGATTCAGATTTCAGGTCGGACAGACCTGAAATCATCCGGCTCTAGGCGTGTTGGCCGGACCGATCTTCGACCCGAACGCTCCATCATACTGCGAAATGGACCGTACGGCCATTCGAATGGACAAGCCTGGTGACAGGTCAATTTCCATTTGTTGAATTCCAAACTATGATAGCCCATGGGGCATTCATCTCTGGGGTTTTCTCCATGCCGACACGCGACAACCCGCCGTTTCCGGCGGCCCTGCGCCTTTTCTCGGCGGGGGTCATCATCGTCCTGATCGTCGGGGCCGGCCTGTTTTTCGCGCCCGCGCTGGTCAAGCCGCGCTGGCCCTGGGCCGTCACGCCGTTCAATGCCCGCTTCCTCGGCGGCTTCTACACCGCCGAAATGGCAGTGATGGCGGCGCTGCTGGTCTGGAATCGCTGGTCGCCCGGCAGGCTCGTGCTGGTCATGGCCTTCATCTTCACCGTCATCGTGTCGGCGGCTTCGTTCATCAACCTTGGCTATTTCAACTTCGAGCGCAAAGCCCCCTGGCTCTGGTTTCTGGTCTATCTTGCGTCAGCCGCGGTATCCGGGCTGTTCCTGTGGCTGGCAAGGGCTCGCCCTTCTGCAAAAGGCGTGATCTTGAACTCCGCATGGCGCGCCTACCTACCGGCGGAAATGGCAGTCCTGGGGCTCTACGGCGTCGGCCTGTTGCTGTTTCCCCTGACATTCGGTGGCTTCTGGCCATGGCCGATCGATGCTTTTCACGCCCAGGTCTACAGCGCCATCTTCCTCGCCGGCGCCGGCGGCACCTATCTCGTCTGGAGAAGTGCACCGCGTGAGGAATTGCTGGTGCTCGGCCTGGCGCAGTTTCTGGTTGGCCTGCTTGCCGTCCTTGGCCTCGTCATCACCGACGCCGCCGTGCACCGGATCGACTGGACGGCGGCCGGGACATTGTGCTGGCTCGCCCTTTTCGGCTGGATCGGCATCAGCGGTATCCTCAAACTCTGCGCCGCCCGCCGGCATTTTGCCGCGCAATCGGCATAGGTCGCAGAGACGGCTGGATTTTCAGGTGACGTCCGGTGCATCGTGCCGGGCATATTGCCTCTGTCCTTTGTTCTGACGCAATTCCGGACGGAAAACCGCTCACACTTTTCCTGGAATTGCTGTAGCCGGAAAAGCCATGACCAGCACGCCACCCCTAGAGAAAATCCAGCCGCAGCTCCGGGCCGTCCGGCCAAGCGATGCCGAGGCGCTTTGCGCTATCTTCAATATGCCGGGCTTCCGCTGGGGCACGCTCAGGATGCCGTTCGAGATGGTGGAGCAGGTGGAGCGGCGCATCGCCAAGTCCGGCCCGGAAACCACCTGGATCGTTGCCGAGTTGGACGGCAAGGTTGTCGGCCACGGCAGCCTGGTCGCGCAGGGTTCGCCGCGCCGCTCGCATATCGGCGAGGTCAATATCGGCCTTGACGATGGTTTTGTCGGCAGAGGCATCGGCTCTGCCATCCTAGGCGCGCTGCTTGACGTGGCCGACAACTGGCGCGCCCTGAAGCGGGTCGAGTTGACTGTCTATGCCGACAACGAACCGGCCGTCCGTCTCTACACAAGCCACGGCTTCGAGGTCGAGGGACGGCATGTGAAGGCCGGTTTTACCGACGGGCAGTACCACGACCTCCTGAGCATGGCCCGGCTGCGGTTCTGATGACCGCCGTCCCTGCCCTTGCCCCTCCGGTGGACATTTTGGCCGTGCTGTCGCTGCTCTGCCCGGAGGTCGTGCGTGACATCGAGCAGAACTGGAATGCACCGGTTTCCGATTACGCCCGCCATCTGTGGCGGCCGGTGGCAAGGCCTGGATCGGCCCCGTCGATCGCTGCCCGCTCGATCCTGCGCGACGTCCTGCAGCAGCGCCTCGGTGCGATCATGCAGCCTGAAGCGATCGGCAAGGCCCTCGACGAATTCGACCACAGACCGGTTATCCAGTCCGGCCTGCACTGCCTGCTTCTGATGGATCGCATCACCTTCGATGCCCTGCTGCTTGCCTGGCTCGGCGCGGTCGAAAACGGGCTGTCGGCTTTTTTCGGCTTCATGGGAACGACCATGACCATGGAGACAACCGGCCGGGAGGGGCCGGGATGGCTCGATGTCGGCGACGACAAGGTCAATTTGTTTGGCATGGGGCGCCACAAACTGTGCCGCAAAAGCGCCTGCGCGGCCGGTCCCGTCACCCTCAACGGGCGCGCGCTCGAAACGGTGGGCAATGAGACGGATGCCAGAAGCTGGCTGGGCACGCTGCTTGCCAGCCAGGCCAAGGTGTTTGCAACAGCCGCCGATGCGCTGACAGAACTCAACGAGCATCTGGTCGCCGATTGGGATCGTTCCGGCATGGCCCGGCCGGTTTTCATCGATGATAGGCTGGCCGCGACTGTCGTGGCGCGGCATCTGGAAGATGAAGGCAGTCTTCTTTCCAGGCTGCTCCTCGAGCCCGCAAGGCGCCGGCGTCTCGACCATGCCTTGCAAGAAGCCGCATCGGGCCCATTTGGCAGGTTCCTGCCCAATGCCACGGCCTATTTCTGGGGCATCCGCGAGCAGCGCGTGCGCAAGCTCGTCCTCGAGAACGGGCGGCTGATCGAGCCTGACAGGCCGCATGGTCTTTCCATCCCGTTCGAGCGGCCGCATCTCCAGCAGGCACTGCTGGACGGCATGCTTTTGCCGGACTTGTTCCTGATGTTCCTTGCCCTTGCCATATTGCCGCGCGTGCGGGTTGTGGGCGGCCTGAGACAGATTGGCTATGTCGCGCTTTTTCACTCGATCCTGCTGGCTGCGCTTGATGAAAACGCGCCAGAAGAGCGCGATCTGGCCGCCGAGCTGCAGGTTCGGGAAAATGCCTGGGGCATGCGGGTCATCGATGAACAAATCTCGGTCCGCGAGCAGCTTGCCGGACTGCCGGAAGGGGCGCTGTTCCCGGACCTGCTGCGGCAATACCGGTTGCGGACATTTGCCGAGACGACCGATGACCTGAAACCGGTTCGCGAAAACGCCCGATGGCGCAAGATCGGCCGGGCCTCAGGCCTCTGATCCGGCCGGGCTTTAGCCCGTCATTGCACCACGCCGGCCTTGCGGAGCCCCTCGACCATGAGTTCGAAATCGGCAGGGTTCTTGTAAGGCAAGACCTTGCGACGGTGTTCCAGCGAATAGGCGGGATTGACGCGAAGCAGGTCCTGCCATGCCGTATGGGCCTCCTCCAAACGGCCCAGATGGCCGTAGCATGCGGCCAGAAGCGCACGCGAGACGTCGGTGACAGCGTTGCGAGCCAGCCGTTGCAGCAAGAGGTCGACGGCCTCTTCGTACCTTCCCAGTTGAAACGATGCCAAAGCCTGGAAGTGCAGAAGCACATCCGGGAAGTATGGATTCAAGGTCTTTCCCCGGGCGAAACTCTCTAGCGCCTCCGCGGGCCTACCCGAATAATACAGCGCCTCGCCGCGGGCGACGTGCGCTTCGGCGAAGTTCGGATTGAGGGCTATCGCGCGCTCGACCTCGCCGATGGCTTCATCGTGCCGTCGTGTGTAAAGCTTGGCCGATGCCAGCGCCCAGTGCGCCCAGGGATCGCTGTCATCCAGCGTTACCGCTCGCGTTGCTGCCTCTTCCGCTTGCGCCATCGAGTCCAACGCACCCCACCTGTTGAGGTAATCGAGCCCGTGCGTGAGGGCTAGGAAAGCGTGGGCAGAGGCAAATTTCGGGTCCAGTTCGATGGCCCGCTGCAAGAGCTCGCGGGCCGCGACGTTCGTGTCCTTCGTCAGCCGGTGCCACAGCTCTCGGCCCCGCAGGAAACAGTCATACGCCTCCGGGTTGCGCTGGTGTTCGGGCGCCAGCCGCAGACGGTCATCCTCGGTCAGATTGAGCGCCAGCGCACCGACGATGTGCTGCGACACGTCATCCTGCACGGCGAATATGTCGGTCAGATCGCGATCGAACCGCTCCGCCCAAAGATGGCCGCCTGAAATTGCATCGATGAGCTGCGCGGTGATGCGTACCTTGTTCCCCGACTTGCGTACGCTGCCTTCAAGGACATAGCGCACGCCGAGCTTCGTGCCGACATCCTGCACATGGACGTTCTGGCCCTTGAAGATGAACGACGAATTGCGAGCGATGACGAAGAGCTGTGACAGTTTGGACAGCGCCGTGATGATGTCTTCGGAGATGCCGTCGGCGAAGTAGTCCTGTTCGGCATCACCGCTCATATTGGCGAACGGCAGCACGGCGATCGACAGTTTCGGCGGCGCTGCCGCAGCCGGAGGGCTCGTCGGGGTTTGCGAGGTCACGGCCACCTTGGCCCCGGCGCCGACCTGCAGCGAATACACCCGGATCGGCTCGGCGATGTTCTTGAGCTGTGTGCTGCCGAGATCGCTGACCGAGAGGTCAAGCCTGGCCTTGACCTGGCGATAGGCATCCTCGGACAGGCAGATGGCGCCGGGCGCCGCAACGCCCTCCAGACGCGAGGCGATGTTGACGCCGTCACCCATCAGGTCGCCATCGCTCTCTTCGACCACGTCGCCCAGATGGATGCCGATCCTGAACTCGATGCGGCGCTCCTGCGGTACGCCGGCATTGCGCTCAACCATACCGTTTTGAATCTCAACGGCGCAGCGCACGGCATCCACCACACTGCGAAACTCAACCAGCGCCCCATCTCCGGTACGCTTGATAACCCGCCCGTGGTGCACTGCAATGATCGGATCGATCAGGTCGCTGCGCAGTGCCCGCAACCGCGCCAAGGTACGATCTTCGTCCGCGCTCGCGAGCCGGCTGTACCCGACCACATCTGCAGCCAGGATTGCGGCCAGCTTACGGTTCTCGCTCATGGGTCGCCTCCTCATCTCCATCATAGCAGGAAGACGGCGGGACGAGGAAATTTTCGCAAATCACGGCCACGCAGCCGCCCGTATCGGCAGTGCTCCACCGCCGAACCCAGACCGATGCCCATTTGCGCTGCCGCTTGCCGGTTGACGACTATCGGTTCATCCTTGTGAATACCCCGGCCGTGACGAGCGTGGCGAGATCACGCGTCATGGCCCAAGGTCAAAGAGATAGAGCATGATGTCGTCCGAAAACCGCTTCACACTCTTCGGCATCATGCTCTGGTGAGGTGTCCATGAACTGCTCGGGCTGCGGTTTCGAGATCGAGGGCGGTTACGCCTTCTGTCCGAAGTGTGGCCGCCGCCAGCCCGTGCCATGCGCCAGTTGCGGCTACGCCTGCGCACCTGATTTCGAGTTCTGTCCTAAATGTGGGGCAAGCGTCGGTGCGTCCGCAAAAGCTGCCGAACGGCCTGCTCCGACACCAAGCCGCACCATTGCGCAGCCCTCTCGAGCTCCATCGCCGAACATCGAAAGCGAAGAGGGGCCGCATTCCGTCTCCGACGCCGATCGACGAACGGTAACGGTGCTGTTCGCCGATCTCTGCGGCTTCACGACACTCAGCGAGCAGCTCGACCCCGAGGTCATGCAGGCGCTGCAGAACGAACTGTTCAAGGAATTGGCGGCGGCCGTGCAAGGCTTTGGTGGTTTCGTCGACAAATTCATCGGCGACGCTCTGCTCGCCTTATTCGGTGCGCCGGTCGCGCATGAGGACGATCCGGAACGTGCGCTTCGAGCCGCTCTCGACATGATCGCCCGGACGGCGCGGCTCGGTGAAAGCACCCGCCACTCCGGCTCGCCGCTGCTGCTCCACATAGGCATAAACACGGGTCCGGTCGTTACTGGCGGATTGGGCATCGGCACCGCCAAATCCTATTCGGTGACCGGCGACACGGTGAATACGGCGCAACGCCTGCAATCGCTGGCTGCACCGGGTGAGGTGCTGGTGGGCGAACTCACGCACAGGCTGACCCGGCATGCCTTCTCGTACGAGTCGCTGGGCGATGTCGTCTTTCGCGGCAAGGCTGGCAGTGTGCTCGTCCACCGACTGGATGCACCGCTTGCGGCGCCGCGTGCAGCGCGCGGGCTCGAGGCGCTCGGCCTCAGTGCGCCCATAATAGGTCGTGATGCGGAGCTCAACAGAATGCTGGCGAGCCTTGACTTGGCGTGCGGCGGCTCGGCCCAGCTTGTCCGCCTCGTCGGCGAAGCCGGTATCGGGAAGTCGCGGTTGGTGAAGGAGTTCGTCGCCCGCGTCGGCGACGAGGATCGTTTTCGCAACGTCGCCGTGCGGCAGGCCACGTGCTCACCGCTGGGTGAACAATCATTTGGCGCCCTGGGTGCAGTGGTGCGCAGCGCTGCCGGGATGATGCAAAACGACAATGGGGACGAAATGCGGGGCAAGCTCGCAGCCTTGCTTGCCGATCTCGGCCTGCAGGGCGAGGAGGCGAAGCGGCTGATGCCTTTGCTCTACCATGTGCTTGGCCTCGGCGACCCCGATGCCACCTTGCAGCATGTCGAGCCCGAGCAGCTGCGGCGGCAAATTCTCTACGCGGTCCGCACAATCATGGAACGGCGGCTTGCGTTGTCGCCGCTGTTGATTGTCGTCGAAGACCTGCACTGGGCCGACTCCGTCTCGCTCGAGGCACTGCGTTTCGTGATGGACAGACTGGAACGCACGCGGCTGATGTTGCTGGTCACGCATCGTCCGGCGTCGGACAACGACCAACTCGACTCAAGTCGGGTCAGCCACACAGCGCTCAGGCTTTCGCCGCTCGACAGCGATGACGGACGCCGCCTGGTGGCGGCGCTTTTCGGCGAGAGCTGGGTAAACGCCGCAGGAGGGCTTCTCGACCAGATCCTCGAGCGCGCGGGCGGCAACCCGCTTTTCTTGGAGGAGATCGTTCGCGGCCTTATCGATCGCGGTGTATTGGTGCGCGAGGGCCAGCAATGGCGGACCGTGGCAGGCGAAGTCGCAACCGGCATCCCCGCCACGATCCAGGCAATGTTGCTTGCTCGCGTCGACCGGCTGCCGCAAGAGGTGCGCCGGTTGGCCCAGGAAGCCGCGGTAATCGGCCCGCGCTTCGATGCCACGCTTCTGAAAGCCGTGGCAGCCGACCCCGGCCGACTGGAAGCGGGCTGCGAACTGCTTTGCGATGCGGAAATCATCGAGGAAGTTGCCGGATCAGGCTCGGTCTCGTCGCAAAGCTACCGCTTTACGCAAACATTGCTGCAGGACGTGATCTACCAGAATCTGCTCCTGCAACGCCGGACCGACATCCACCGCCGGGTAGGTGCCGCCCTGGAGCAACTGTGCGGCGACAAGCCGGAACGGTTCGAGGATCTGGCCGTGCTCGGTCATCATTTCGCTCAGAGCGCCGAGCGGGAGAGGGGCGCGCATTACCTGCAGGCGGCGGGAGATCGCGCTCGCATGATATACGCCAATGATGACGCCCTTCGTTTCTACGAGCGAGCACTGACTGCGTTGGGCGCGATCGGGCAAACACCGCTCAAACTGGCAATTGCAGAGCGCATTGCCGATTTGAGCGGCCCGGCAGGCCGCCGCGAGATTGCACACCGCCACTACGAGGCGGTGCTGCAGGCCTATCGCGAGTCAGCCGATCGTGTCGCGGCGGCGCGCGTTTTGCGCAAGATCGGTCGGCTGTTTTGGGACGTGGGCAAGCGGGACGACGCGGAATCGCGCTACGCTGAAGCGGCAGCGCTCCTCGATGGAGCGGATGCCCCGATCGAGCAGGCGCATCTCTGGCAAGAACGTGGCCGACAGGCGTTCCGCAGCGGAGATCACACTCTCGCGGCAAAATGGGCAGACGCGGCGCTGGATTGCGTACGCTCTCTGACAACGGAACATGTCTCCGATGATGCCACCCTCGTGACCGCCGAGGCACTTAATACCAAGGCTGTTGCGCTGGCTCGCCTTGGGCGAAACCATGAAGCCGTGCGTGAGGTTGAGCGCAGCATTGAATTGGCCGAAGCCGCCGGTCTGCTGGGCGCGGCCTGCCGCGGCTACACCAATCTCGGGGTGCTCTACACGACCATCGATCCGGCGAAGGCGATGGAGGTCTGTCGGCGCGGTCTTGAAGTGGCGCGCCGTATTGGCGATTTGGGTTTCCAGGCGCGCCTCCTCGCCAATCTGGCGGTAGCTTGTTGTACTTTCACGGATCGCTGTCCAACCGAGGGCGTGCCTGCTGCCGAGAAGGCCATCGAGATTGACCGGGCGCTCGACCAGCGCGAGCACCTGCCAGTGCCGTTGATCGTGCTTGGGCAGATCCACCAGTGCAACGGCCATCCGGAACTGGCGATCGGCTTGTTCCACGAAGCACTGGAGGTAGCCCGCGAAACGGGCGAGCCCCAACTGCTGTTTCCGTGCTATGATGGACTCGCAACGCTTAATCTCGACCTCGACAATCTGGCCGAGGCCGAACGCTACTTTTCCCTGGCGCAGGGTATATGCGCCCAGCACGGGCTCGACCCGGAAGCGCTTGTGGTGCTGCCTTTTCTCGACTAGCCGGGATAGGGGGTTGGACATGTCCGCGCCTAGTGGATTGATACCGCTTCAACCGGGCGACCGGGCGCCGAACCTGATACTCGACGCCATTACCCAGGAAGGCAAGATTGCGCTTGACGACTTTCGCGGGCAAAAACCGGTGCTGGTCGGCCTGTTTCGAGGTCTGCATTGTGCGTTTTGCCGGCGCCACATCGCCGCTCAGGCGCGTCTCGATCCGGAGCTGCGCGAAAAGGGCGTGGAGAGCCTGACGGTGGTCAACACGCCGATCGAACGGGCGCGGCTCTATTTCCGCTACCATCCAATGCCGAACCTGCTTGCGGCGTCGGACCCGGAACGCGCTTCACATCGTGCTTTTGGACTGCCCAATCTCGAATTCACCGAGAACGAGACGAACTGGCCGTACAAGGTCGCGATGGCAGCGGCACAGGACATGCGGGTCGACATACCTGGCGAATTGCCCGGTCCCATGGATCCGATGACAGCCGCCGCAATCCTCGACAAGAAGGACCACTACGAACTGACCGAAGCCGACGAGCAGATGATGGCCACGGGACACGGACAACTGGTTGGTCAGTTCCTGCTGGACCGGCAGGGGATCGTCCGCTGGAGCTTCACGGAGGTCCCGGAGGGTGGGCGATACATGTTTGGCGCCCCAAACCCGAAGGAGCTGATGTCAGCCGTGTCGCAAGTCGCCCAATAATGAGCTGACAAGTTCACCGTTTATCCGAGCACGGCCTCGACAGTGGCGACAAAGTCATCGAGCGAGCGGTCGCCGCGAATCTCGATGCGCGGAAGGTCGATGAGATCGCTATGGAGGTCCGCCGGCCCGTGCCTGCGGCCGAAGCCTACTCGATAGCCGCACTCCCTAGCCAGCCGGCCAAGCCGTCGGTCGGTGACGGAGAAGGGGGCCGCGAACGCCCTGGTTGGCCGGCCGGTCCAGCGTTCGATGAACAGACGAGAGCGCAGGAGCTCGGCGGCCAGGTCAGCGCTCGACAGACCATCTATGGCGCGATGCGTCGCCATGTGGCTGCCGAAGAAGGCGCCTTCGGCAGCGAGGCGTCGCACCGTCCCGGCGCCCATAAGCGGCGTCGGCGGACCGATGTCGGTGTCCCACTTTGCACTTTCGCCCACCAGGTCCGTCACCAGGAACACTTCCGCGTTCAGGTCGTTGGCGCGCAAGATCGGCCAGGCATGGTCGGCGAAGTTCTGGAAGCCGTCATCGAAAGTGATGAGCACCGGGCGGCCGACGAAAGGCTGACGGTTGGCGATGGATGCTTCCAGCTGCTCGGAGCCAATGGCGTGAAAGCCATTGGCGCGCAGCCATCCCATCTGGCTGGCGAATGCGGCGGGCGTGAGCCGAAAGCGAGCGAGCGCGGCCGGACCTTCATCGGCAACGCCGTGATACATGAGGACAGGGATATGCTGGCGCTGCTCGTTACGTGCGACGTCGCGGCGCAAGGCTCGCGCCCCACCCCAGACGATATTTCGCGCGACGCCGATTTCGATGGGCGCGCGGATCGGCACATGATCGATCACCGGGTCCGTCGCCACATCGCCCGGCGATAGGCGGCGGAAGCGGTCTATGCGGTAGAGCTCGGTCTGGATCGATTGCTCGAGCACCAGGCCTTCGGTCGCTGCCAGCGTCTCGGAGATCGCCTGGGCACCGAATGTGTTCCAGTCGAAGCCCGTCTTTTCGACATTGTCACGCAGCACGAATGCGTGTGCGCTGATGAAACTACCGCCAGGCGCCAACGCCTCGGCAAATTTCTTGGCGATGCGCCGCAACTCGGCGAGATCGTCCAGATAGTAGAGCACCTCCGAACAGAAGATCAGATCCATCTCACCCGGCAGCGTGTCGGCAGCGAAATCGAGTACGCCGAACTCGACATTCGCCTGATTGTTGCATCGGGCGCGGGCTCGCTCGATGGCTATGGCGGAGATGTCGGTTGCGGTCAGATGGCCCACGCGCGGCGCCAGCTGCCGCGTGAAATGGCCCTCCGCACAGGCCAGCTCAAGCGCCCGGCCGATGGGACCGGCAGGCAGGATCTCGATCTGCCGCTCATATTTTTCCTGCTCATAGAGCGAGCTGTAGTTCCAGGGATCCTCGGTCGCGAAATAGCTGTTCCAGAACGCCGTGCGATCCTTGTCGTGCTTGTCCGCGACCCGTGCGCGGCGCGGCGTAACAGGCTCTGACGGTTCAGCGCTCGACCGAACCAGGTCATGCGCCTGTGCGGCCAATTGCGCGAGTTTGCCGAAGTGGCTGTCCTGATCGGGCTCGCTTCCCGCCATGGCAAACGATACCTCGGCTGCAGGCGTGTTTGACGTGGTCGCGCCGGCGCCCTTTTGCGGTGCAGGCGATCCTCCCGCAAGCCGCTCAGCAGGCACTACATCCAGGATCAATTCAATCCAATGATCGCTCGTCACCGTCCCGAGTGCACCGAACTGCACGACAGCCTCGATCCGGCCATCCAGCATCAGATGGGCATAGATCTGATCGATGCCTTCCGGCAGTTCGGTCGCGGTCGGATTGCGAGCGTCGACGCGAATTCCGAGCGTTCGCGCCAGCCTGCGCGGCGTGGCAAGATCGTCGGGTTCGAGAAGCATTTGCTCAAGCTGGTACTGGACGCGGCGAGCCGCTGCGGGATTGTCCCAGATCTTGCCGAGTTCGATGATCAACGCGGTGGTTGCGCTGCCGAACCTCGCCCATCCGGCAGCCAATTGCGCCGGCACCGACAGGCTTCCTGCCATGAGGCCATCGAAGATTACCTTGGCAATCTCATGCGCCCACTTGCGTCCCGCCGGGAGTGCGCGCAGGGGCTGCGGGTCGATCAAGCGCGAGCCTGAGCCGCATTCGGACGCGGCGTTCCGCAACGCCAGCCAAGCAAGCGCTTCAGATGCGGTGCCGCCTTTCGCCGAAATTGAACCCGAGGGATTGTGCGCCACGCCGTCTTACCTGCGCCTGGTTCTGAGGGAGAACAAGTGTCCCGCAACGCGCTTACATCGCCGGTCTGGAAAAAGCAAAAGGCGCCCCGAAAGGCGCCTCTTCATCGCTTGATTCCCCTAGAGGAAACTGGAGCGGGTGAAGCGATTCGAACGCTCGACCCCAACCTTGGCAACCCATTGATTCTACGACACTTCTCGTCACAACCCGTAACCTATTCAGCCAGAAAATGATTGTCCAGCGCCCTGGGGAGCGGAACACTCTGTCCCACGGAGTTCCGTCGAAAACCGCGCCTTGCGGCTCCCCTCGGAAACCCGGTGGACGATCAACTCATTAAACCCGAAAGCGCGGGGGAGCAAATGGCTACGACGAGCAAGAAGCGACTGACGAACCAGGTACTTGAACGCATGACGCCGCCCAAAACAGGGCGACTGGAGATCGGTGACGATCTATGCCCCGGCTTGATCCTGCGTGTCTCTGAACAAGGGGCGAAATCTTTCTCCGTGATCTACAGGGTTCTGGGCGAGGGCGGTGTCACCGACACGGGTCGCCCCCTCGCAGGTAAGCAACACCGGATTACGCTTGGTCGATGGCCGGTGGTCAGCCTGGGCGAGGTGCGAGAGCGGGCCCGGGCGATTCTGGCGAAGTCCGGTGCCGGCGCCGACCCGCGAGCCGAGCTGGCGTCCAGCGTTCGAGAGCGTCGGGCGAATACATTCTCGGCGGTGTTGGAGCGACACATCAGGCAGGACGCGGCGAGGACGATATCGAGCTGGCCGAACGTCGAGCGGGTGTTGCGCTTGCACGTTGTGCCGCATTTGGGCGACACACCGATTGCAGATATCCGGCGATCCGACGTGCACGAAATCATCGACAACATAGTTGCAAGCGGTCGGATTGGAACGGCGCGCGAGGTCCGCAAGCAGATGTCTCGGATCTTCAACTGGGCGGCCGACCGCGAGCTTATCGCCAACAACCCACTTAGCGGCATGAAGCGAAACGATCTGGCGCGAAACACGGAAGCTGGACGCGCGCTTACCGACATCGAAATCCGCTCGATCTGGATGGCCGCTGACGATCTACGTTATCCGTTCGGCTCGCTCTATCAGACACTCATGCTTACAGGCCAGCGCCGGGCGGAGTGGGCCTTCTGCAAGCGCTCCGAGATTGATACAGACAATCGATGGCTGGACCTTGGCAAGGAGCGCTTCAAGAGCCGTCGCGAACACATCGTGCCGATATCGGAACCGCTCTGGGCTTTGTTGGAGCGGCTGCCAGTTTGGACTGGCGCCAACGACTACTTTGTTTTCTCGTCGCGGCATGGTCGCGTTCCAGTTGCCGGCTTCTCCCAGGGTAAGCGAGCACTGGACGACCTGGCCCAGGAATATCTGCGGAAGCAGCTGAGCAAGCCTGATGCCGTGCTCCAGCATTACCGTATCCACGATTTCCGGGTGACCTGCGAAACGCGGCTGGCGCACTTGGGTTTCAACCAGGAAATTCGCGATGCGGTGCTCGGCCACGCAAAGCCGGGGCTTCAGAAGACCTATAACAAGCACGATTACCTGGAGGAGAAGCGCCGGGCGCTGCAGGCATATGCGGAACACCTGATGACCGTGTTATCGGTAGCAGCGGCAGCGAAGGGCGTTTAGCGACTGCGGCCTAGAGCGGAAAAGCCGGCGACGTAACGGTGATGGCTGGAGCGGAGGCGGGCAGGTCGATGGACTTCAACACGCGAACTGCCGAAGCATCACGGGTCTTGCATGTCCGTGAAAGCTTATTAGTTGGGATTCACAGCCAGCATCGATCGTCCGACAGAAGGGCCGGCCGAACGTCCACCCCTGGCGGCCGGAGGATCGTCTTGACAGAAAAAATTGTTGAAGTTGGGGAGAATTCATGTCGTGCAACATCTGATGGAGAGACCGCGACCATTTCATCTCAGGACGCGATGCAGGTTGCACGCCGCGTTCGGCGCGTTAATCCGACAGGCGACCCGAGGATAGATACACCCTTAGTCGGCAAAGAGAGCAGCCTATTCGAAGCCATGAAGCGAGCTGAGCAGGCGCACAGAGATGCCCTGGCGGTGAAGGCTGCGGCTCCACTCCAGAGGACGGCAAATAGAAAGGTGCGAAAAGCGCTCGAAGCGGCTCTCAGTGCCGTGGAGAATTCGTCGGTCAACTTGGCCATGATGGACCTCGATCTCGATAGGTCATATGAGGAACCGGACAATAATCGTGACCTGCCGGGCTTGCTTAGGAGAGCCGTCGCCGGCCTGAAAGCGAACGAGCACCTCATCGCTACGACCACTGACAGGTCGCTTCGTGCACCGTTGAAGGATGACGAGGGCAGAGACGTTCGCGTCAAGACCAGCGGTCTGAAGGCACTAGCTGGCGTTTTGTTCGACTACGTCCGAACCGAGACTGATCTACCCTGGAGCGATCAATGGGAAGAAGACGAGTCGGTAGCCAACAATGGAATGAAGCTGGCAAAGAAGTTAAGGAAAAAACAAAATGCATTACGGAAGGAAAAGCCGACCCAGGCTAGTAAGAAAAAGCCTTCTGCACTTTCTTCTATGCTGGTGTACGAGGTGGCTCGGCTCATCGACCCTGGATACACACACGACCAATGCTCGCAAGCGATGCGGCCGCGTTAAACCTTGCTCTCCTCACCGGGTTAACGCTTTTGCCCCGAGCGCGCTCCTCACGCATTCCTCCAGTCACTGGTTACTGGAGGTGAAAAGTGGCAGATCGCTTTATCAGCATGGACGAGGTCATTGACCGGATCTCGTTCTCCAAAACGCACATTTATCGCAAAATCGCGGCAGGCTCGTTTCCGAGGCCAGTACCCCTTGGGCCACATAAAATTGCTTTCCTTGAACGGGAAATCGAGCAGTGGATGGCCTTGCGATTGGACGCCCGCGACGCTTTTGAGGGGGTACATGAGCGCAAGCTGCGCGCGGCTCGTGCCGCCAAAGGCACTCAATGAATCTCGGGTCGAAGGTTGTGCACCTCGAGGTGCCGTCTGGAGCGGCCGAAGGGGTAGATGGGCAGCAAGCCATCACGCCCGAGATGACGCCGGAAAATGGCGACGGCATGGACGACAACAGGTTGCATGCGTTCCTGACAAGTCGACTGCCTCTGGCCGTGGTAAGAATTGACAAACGCGCCGGCCCAAATCAGCGGTCGACATACTGCCGCGTCTTCAGAGACATTGACCAGGCCGTAGCATGGGCTCAGGCGAGCAACCTGGAAGGCGATCATATCTACGTCATCAACAATGCGCCGCCCGAAGGGTGGGCACCCCGGAATGGAAACCCACCAAAGGAAGCTGAGATCGCGCTGCGTACCCGGCTTCAGGTTGATCTTGACCCTGCAGGCGAGGATCATGATACCGCCCGCAAGCATGCGCTGGAAGTAATAGCGAGCATGCCATTGCAGCCCACGATGATTGTGGACAGCGGTCGCGGCATTCAGGCGCACTGGGACTTGGTCGAACCCACGGCCGACATGCAGAAAGCGAAATCCGCAAATGAGGCCCTGATCGGGTGGCTGCGCAATGCGACCTTGCCAACGTTGGTAAAGGTTGACGGTGTTGCAAACGCGAATCGGATGATGCGCCTTCCGGGCTGCATCAACCACAAGACCGGCCGGACTGCGGCTATCATTTCAGCTAGTTCGGACCGCACTTATTCGCTCGAGCACTTCGCTGCCTTTTCGGTTGTAACAGTCCTCCCGGTGTCGTCACCGGCACGAGCCGACGAGCCGTTCCATCCGAACTTCGCAGATAAGGTCATCGGGGCGGACCCAAGCCCGATGCAGCGTGATCTGCTGCACGAGTTGTCTCACCTGACACCTGGAGATTTGGATTCGGTGCCTGACTTGGCGAATCTGCCGACAGATTTGGCCCGGATGCAGGCGCGGCTGGGTGTACGAGGACCCAAGGACATTAGGCTTAGCGCCGACGGTCAGGCGATCAGGGTTCCGCTTGACGAGGCGGGATATACTGAGAGCGAGGCCTCTCTTGCCTTTGCGGGAGAGTGTGTCCGAAGCGGCGCCCCGCTGGAGCTCGCACTCTCCTTTCTGGTGAACGCCCACTGGGCGATCGGAGGTCATGCCAGCCGTCAGAACGACAAGTTTCGTGCGGCGCAGCGCGCGCTCGCAGAGGCGATCCTGAATAACGAGCCGGCGCCTCGCGTTGCCGGTGTCGACGGCGCGCCGGCATTCAGCCAAGAACACCTCGCGCTGATTTTTGCCGAATCGCACCGCAGCTCCATTCGCTACGTTCCGGAATGGGATCAGTGGCTCGTCTGGGATGGCCATCGGTGGGCAAAAGATAAAACGCTTGACGTTCACGACCGGGTTCGCCGCCTGGCGCGCGACGCTGCCCGACGAGTTGAGAGACCTTCTGACGCTTACAGGCTCTGCTTGGCAAGTACCAGCGCTGCCGTAGAGCGCCTTGCGCGCTCCGACCGGCGCCTGGCGGTGCCGGCAGAGATCTGGGACGCAGACCTGAGGGTGTTGAACACGCCGGACGGTATGGTCGACCTCGATACGGGAAAAGTGCTTCCGCACGATCCCAGTGCGCATTGCACGAAGATGGCCCGCGTTGGCCCCGCAGGTGAAGGGATTGCGCCCGAACGGTTTCTCCGCTTTCTGTCGGAAGTGACTGACGGCGATCAGGAGTACGTCGACTATCTTCAGCGGATGTGCGGCTATTTCCTCTCCGGCGAAACGTCTGAGCATGCATTGTTCTTTGCCTGGGGCACAGGTCGCAATGGCAAGTCTGTGTTCGTCAATACGGTCCGATACATCCTGGGTGACTACGGTACATCCACGGCGACGGACACGTTGACCGCGAACAGCCAGCCACAGCACCCGACCGAATTGGCTGATCTTCGCGGAGCGAGGCTAGTCACGGTGCAGGAGACGGAGGACGGTCGGCGATGGGCAGAGGCCAGGATCAAACAGATGACCGGCGGCGATCCGATCAAGGCTCGCTTTATGCGCCAGGACTTCTTCGAGTATGTCCCGCAGTTCAAGCTGTTCATTGCCGGAAATCACCGGCCCGGTTTTACCACGGTAGACGAGGCGATCCGGCGACGTATCCATCTGCTGCCGTTTACGGTGACCATTTCCGAAAAGAATGTCGACCGGAATCTGGAAGGAAAGCTGCGCGACGAGGCGCCGGCCATCCTCCGCTGGATGATTGATGGGTACAGCAAGTGGCGCGCACAAGGACTGGAGCGACCTGCCCGGGTCAAGGCCGCCACACAGGAATATCTGCAGGATGAAGATCTATTGGGCCGATGGATCAGCGAGTGCTGCGATCGTGACTTGACTCACAAGGAACCCGTTGCGGACCTCTTCGACAGTTACATGATCTGGTGTCGGGCAGCCAATGAACGCGCCATTTCTAAGAAGAAGTTCAGCTCAAGCTTGAAGGATCGCGGCGAGCGACATGACGACACCGGCGGAAAACGCGGGTTTATCGGGCTGAGGCTAACCGCCGACGCCCGCGCCGCAGTGCGGAGTGCTCGTTCGGTCGTTGACGCCCCACCGTTCTGAGAGGCGTCATGCGGATTATGCACATGTCCTGCTTTCCCCAAGAGTAAGGGGGCTGGCCGTGCCTTTCACTTACAAAGCAGGGCGTCCGCATAAAGCGCATAATCTTGCCCCCTCCTTTGGGCTCTCCGTCTCGCTGACTGCCGGTTGCGCTAACGTTGTCGAGGCATCGCACCTTGGCGCATGTGCCAGTTCGACGAGCCTATGTCACAACCGCGTCCAGCCCCGGCGGATAGTCGTCAGGGCACTGCAAGGAGCAAATATGAACGCAAAACTTTCTCGAAACACAGACCTTCGTCTAGCGCTCGGCCAAAATCAGTCCCGCGAACAGTGGGAGCAATTCCATAATCGCAACCCTACTTGGCGCGTCGGATCCGTCTCATGGGCGGTCCGGCAGCATACCCCTCTCCGATCGCGACATCAGTTCGGAGCGGATGGTTTCTCAGGGTTCCAACTGACGGCAGACGAACGGAGCTACACAGTGGTCGTCCTTGCGGATGACCCAGTGGAGTGGACACTACTGGGCATTCATTCGTTTCGAACTTTTACCCAGTCGATGCTTGACCCTATGGCGGTCCGCCATCTCATCGACCTCGCGGACAGGGCCGCGATGAAAACACGTGTCGGTAGTTTCGACCCATTGATCTAAAATAGCTCGGTGGTGGGTTGCCTATCAAACGGTGCCAAGGCCGGTCTACCGTCGGGGGTGCCGGCCTTGTCTTTCTAAACATGCGGAAGGTCGCAGCGCTCGGTCAGGTAGTCATTGGCATCATAACGAAACACAATGGCCGCCCGAAGCTCTCGGCCAATCCCGCCTTACCCCCCTCGCCCACGCGCGTGTCGATGACAGATCGGTCTGACCGCGAAAACCGGACTAATCCCGCCACCATCGTTTGACCGCGGAAGCCGCCGACGTCCAGATCGTCGCAACGCCTGCCAGCAGCCGACGGCGCCAACCAAGCCTGGAAGGCGCAAGGCGGATAGCGTCTTGAACATCTCGCCTTTGCACAGCGGCGATGACATCAGCCGACATCTCACCCGCCCACAGAACGCGGTTGTCCGAGACGATGTAGTGAGACCGGCAAGGAAAACTCCAGTTGCCGACGGAAGGGTGCAGCGAGACCCTGCCACCTCGTTCGGCCATGCTCCATTTGGCGGGATTCAGCGGCGTCACCACTTCATGACCGCAGCCGCAGCAGCAGAGATGGGTTGCTGTCGAAAAACGCCGCGAGACGTACAGGACGCCCGCCTCGACATCGTCGGGAATATATTCGACGAACTTTGGCTGAAGACGATCAACCGGCGCCATTAGGCCCCTCGGTGATGATTTCGCCGCTCGCGATGGAATATCCGAGGTAGACCGAGTGCCGGCTATCCCGATAGATCGTCGCCACTTTCTTCCATCGAATGACCGCCAAGGCCGCGTTCAGCGCGTTTAGCTCCGCGATCTGGATGTTGCTGGTATAATCGTTGGCCTGGCCGGCGTCGTCCGCATAGGAAATATGCGGTGCGGCAAGGTCGCGTGTTTCGGGCGTGCTGACGGTGACACGTACAATGCCCCCAAGGCGCCCATCGTCGACTGTCACGCCCATGCCGGCGTCGACGAACGAGATACCATTGGCCACGAGATAATCAATGACTGCGCGCTTGGCGGGGCCGACATCCATGCAGACAAACACAAAATCGAGGCCGGCAAACTCTCCGACGTTCGTCTCATCGAGAAAAAAGGCGTGCGGTTTGATTCCGCGGTGCAAAAGCGAATAAATACCAGCAAACCGGTCGACTTTCAGCATGCCAGCCTTCAGTTCATCCAGACTGGCAGCTCCTGGTGCGCGGAATGCGTTGTGCTGCGAAAACACATCTCCATCGAAGAGATGGATTTCTGCGACCGAACTCTTCGCGACGAGATCAAGAATATAGCTGCCGGTGCCGCCGAGGCCCGCAATGGCGATCTTTTGTCCAGCAACCTTCGAGTTGATCGCGCCGATACCCGAGCGGCTCGTTGCCGTGTCGACATACTGGAACACTGACTCCTCGGCCTCGGTTGCGATGGCTGGAAAAATCCGGGCTGTCACGGTCGGATCGAGCTTTGCGGCCTCGCCGGCGATGCGCCCTATGTAGGTGGTCATCTTGTGGTGGTAGTTGCGGTAGTCCGCCTTGGCGGAGAAGGTAAAGGCGGCATGCAGACCAGGGGCCAGGTCGTTAGGTTCGGCTCCATTTTCGATAGACCTGATTTTGGAGCCGTCTGCATGGCAGGGGTGTGCTCCTGTCCAGTAACAAACGTGCGTCCCGGGCTTAACGGTGACATCCCCTGATAGGGATAGCGGGGAGACCAGCGTCGCGCGTTCGATCGTGCACACAGAGGTGACGAAGGGGACGTTCCTGACAAGCAGGAAACCGTCCCGAATGTCGATGTCATAGCCCTCATTGCGCAGGCGGAGCAGATCTGGACTAAGAGCGATTGGTCGACGTGACATCGAACTCCATCCCGTCCTTGATTTTCACCGATTGGCCTTCGACCAACGTGCCCGCCGGCTTGTTTCCTTGTCCGCGGGTGTACTGGACTGTGTACTGAATACCATCGCCCGTTGGATGGCCGGGAAAGGCGATCTCCACCACTTCGTCGAAGGTGATTTCCTCCTTCTGGGGCAAAGTTTTCACACGTCCGTTCACGATGATCGTGACCGTGTTCGCTTTCCCGTCTGGGGCATTTTGCGCGGCGTCGGCGACGTCCATGGCTTTCTCCTTGATGCCGGTTCGAGCAATCAATTGCGAAATCGCAATCGATTTGATACCAGTAAGGGAGATTCAGAGGAATTGCAAGATCGCAATCGATCCCTTTTTCGCAACGGAGACGACGTGACAGACAACTTTGATACAGAATCATTCTTCGCAGCACTGAACGCGACTCGCCTG
This sequence comes from Mesorhizobium sp. C089B, assembly GCF_030323125.1. Lineage (NCBI taxonomy): Bacteria > Pseudomonadati > Pseudomonadota > Alphaproteobacteria > Hyphomicrobiales > Phyllobacteriaceae > Mesorhizobium > Mesorhizobium sp. C089B. The sequence goes on along the minus strand of NZ_CP100469.1, from coordinate 4,473,497 downwards.
AGCAAGCAAATGACTTGGAAAGATGTATCGGAGGCGACCGGAGTTGCCGCTTCCACATTATCTCGCATGGGCCAGGGCGCTAAACCCGATGTGAACGGACTGGCTGCCCTACTGAAATGGTCGAAGCTCAAGGCTGAATCGTTTATACCTGGAACGACGGCAGGCGAGGCACCGGCACTAGCCAAAATCACCGCGCTCTTACGCGCCGACCCCAACCTCACGCCGACAAACGCCAAGCTGATGGAGGAGATTGTTCTCAGCACCTACAACAGGTTAAAGGAGAGCTGACTTGGCATTTCGGCATGGCTTCAAGGCGGACGCCAACCGCATCGCGCTTAAAGTGCGCGAGCAGATGGGCCTTGGGCCGATCGATCCGATCGATCCCGTCGCGATTTGCTCCGAGTTTGACATTGTCTTGCTAAAGCTCAGCGAACTCGGCTGCGACGCCAGAGCATTTCTTGGCAGGGATCAGTCGGCATTTTCTGCCGTGACCGTGCCGCGCGGTGCGACCACTGCGATCGTCCACAACGATTCGCACCATCCGTTTCGACAGCGCAGTAACATCTGCCACGAACTGGCGCATTGCTTCCTTGGACATAAATGTACGCCGCCGCTGACGGCAAAGGGCGAGCGCTCCCGAGATGGTGGAATCGAGGCAGAAGCCAACTTCCTTGGCGGCTGTCTACTCATCTCAAATGAAGCAGCGCTCAATATCGTCGGCCAAGGGCTGATATCGGTTGCCAAGCAGCTTTATGGCGTCAGCCAACCAATGCTGGACTATCGATTGCGCGTCAGCGGCGCGCATACCATCCATGCGCGCAAGATCAGCTCGGGTAGCCGCAATCGTGCCGGCGCCCCTTCCTAGGCTGGCGATAAGTCGCCGCTTGTTGAGCTTAGCTGGCGGACTGGCCTCCATCGCCTCGCGGTTGCCGCGAGAGGGGACCCGGAAAAAACCGGTGCCAGCGTTTTTTTGACCGGGGAGGGGGTCCCTCAACGTCTGACGGTGGCGCCGGCGTCGCAACATTCAGGCCGGCGGCGGAGCTCGAGCGCTACAGCAACCAGAGAAATCGTGCGCGTCAGGTTAACTGACGCAAGCCGCCTTCCAAAATCTTCCGCGCTGGGTGCATCGATGGGTACGCCTTCGCGAGCTTTGCCATCGAATGGCGCATCTGCTCAACGAGCCAGCTACTTTCCACAGCCTTGTCTATCATAGCGTTCATTCGCTTCTTACGATTCGTCGAAATCGATCGATGCTTGCAAGCATCGACGGGCGGATTGCATTCTCGAAATCCTGCCACATCGAGGCGATTTCGAATCGAAGCCGTGGCGAGCGAGCGCCCGGTCCATCAGGAAAATGCTTGATCGAAGCCATCCTGTTTCGCGCAACCGTCACATTGATTGCGTCGTCGGTTAGTCGGTCGCTTATATCCTCAAAGAGCGAGACATTGCCCATTTGCCGATCCTCAGGAGGGGCCCAAGGAGCCATCATCTCCGCGGGCACTCCCCGTAGGCTCCCCGAAGCAATTTTCGAGACAGCGAATTCCAACGTGTTCCGGCGTTTTGCACGCCGACACCCTAACCTTTGATAGAGTATGCTGCTGCCTGGTCCGCTGCCCAGAAACTTCTACGTCAAATCGGTCCACCCTCTTCAGTCAGGAACCGCTCTTCGCGGGCGACTTGGGCGGATTGGAACTTACCATCGCCATGATGGGCGGCGCCCTCTCGCCAACACGCGTGTCGATCCAGATCTGTGGGAATGGGACGATCAGCTGAGGCCGCTAAACTAAATCAAAAGCAACGGCTGGTCCGCTGGCGAACCGGCGTCGTAGCTTAAATCGCGGCCATCGGGAGCAAGGAGACGGGCTCTTGCGAACCGTGGTTTGTAGTGACAAAGGCGGGTCGATAAAGCGCGAAACACGGGAATGCCTAATTCCGCTCGTGTCATTTCGGCAAACCACAAATCAATTCCTCTGTGCGCCAAGGCGTTAAGTACGTCGGACAGGTCTCGCTCAACCGCAGGAGGAGATCGATTTGGCGCGACCTGTTGGATCGAGGCCAGTTTCAGAGGCCGGGTCATCATTGAGACTTTCTCTCGCCATCGCTCCCAACCTCCAACGTTGTTACCAAGCGCACGTGCAGCTCCGAGCGAAATCTCCATCTGAAGCATTTCCGTCAAGGCGGCTGTGGCTGCTGATTGGAGGCTTTGGCCAGCAGAAAAGCCTAGCGAGACATCCTTGCCGTCCGGTTCTGCTGAAGCAGCAGCCACCACCGGGATATCGATATCTGAGGTAATATCGAAGAGCCAAGTTCGACGTCCGCGATCCAACAGCCAGTCGACAAGCGTTTCGATGCCAAAGAGAGACGACAAATCAATCGTTTGGCGATGCCTTCTGCCATACCACCACCGACCTGTCGCATCCCTCTCGACTAGTTCCAAGATAGCCGCAAGCTTTGCAGCGTCTGCGGTAGTCCCTGCCGCGCAACCATTGCTATCGCCGACGGCTATCGCGTCCTCATCGCCAGCCTCTCGACGTCCTATAAAGGCGAAGTCTGCCGGTATGAACGCCTCATCGCCGCCAAATGCATCCTCAACCCTAAGCCAATCCAGCACCGCAGATTGATGCCTGATCGGCGGCCGCCAGTCGAAGCCAGTGTTTTCTTTATTCCACGCAACGCGGGCTATGATCTGATCTGGACTGAAGCCGTTCAGGCTTTCAGGTGCGATTGCCGCCGGTCCGATCTCGTCTACCTTAGCGGTGATCACCGGCTCGTCCCCCACGAGCAGCAACTGAAGAGTTCTGCTGCCTCGCCAAGGCAACTCGCTCGGCAGCCGTCTATGCTCAACCCTCGACCACTGGCCAGTCTCCCCGTTTGTGGCATTGCTGCGCGCGGCATCGTTGGCAATTGCAACAAGGCACTATTAGGAACCGCGATCGCAAAGCGAACCGGAACGTCTGTCACAGGTAAGTTAATCACGTTGAACAGTTCGCCGACCCTGGCGAGTTCGCTAAAGCCGTCTGTGAAACCATTTGCCATCAGTTCGTTGTACCGTCGACTAAGCCCGCATTGGGGAGCAGAATAACACATTCGACAGGGCATCGGCGGCGACTATGGAAGCGAGATCGGAGCGAGCGACCCTTAAATCAATCCTGTTTGCGGACCTGGCTCAGTATAGCCGGCTAACCGCAGCCGACGAACTTGGAACACTGGATCTCGTTTCGCAGTGTTTCCAACTCTTCCAAACCCATTGCGAGGAATTCGGCGCCGAGTTCATCAAGACGACAGGCGACGGGGTCCTGATACTGTTCGACGGCGTATCGAACGCCATTGACTACGCCATGTTCATGCAGGGTTGCCTGGCTGACCTCCTGGACAGGAGAGCGCACTACAGTCGATTCCGGATCGGATTGCATATTGGAGAGGTTCATCGCCGTGACGGCGACGTGTTCGGCCATGCGATAAACGTGGCTGCCCGGGTGCAGGCTATGGCCGAGCCAGGCGGTGTATGTGTGACCCAGGACGTCTATTGGGCGGCCCGCAACACCGGGCGGTGGCGTTTTCGGTTCGCCGGTAGGCCCGCCTTGAAGAACATGCCTGAGCCGCTGACGCTCTACAGCGTGGTTGCCTCCAACCTTGCCGATGTCCCGGTCAACGGCGATCAGCGACTGATTTCGGTCATCGATGGGCTTGGCCTTTACAGGGAAGATGGCGAAGCAATCGCATTGCGTTCCCCGAAAGCGCAGGCACTGATCGGATATCTCGCTCTATCCAGCAATTTCCAGGAGGTGCATGACCGGTTGGCCACCTTGATCTGGCCAGAACGAAGCCCGGTAGCCGCTCGGCGTGCTATGGCGAACTGCCTGCAGAGCGCCGAAAGATCAATTGCGGGCGACTCGGCGGCAGGAATTCTCAGGCGCGGAAATATTATCGGGTTGAGCCCCTCGCGCATAACCGTCGATGTCGTTCGCATGTTGAAGGACCTTGGAGAGGGCAAGATCGACGAGCTGCTGCTCAGACGATCGGATTGGTCCGATGCGATCCTGTTTGGCCTGGAAGACACCAGCGACCTGTTCAGCGCGTGGCTGAGCGTCACCAGGCACAACTGGCGTGACCACGCATTGGAGGCCTTGGAGGCCATGCTGGAACGCTTCGAGATTTCCGAACCTGCAATGCGCAGGGCAGCAAATGCCCTCTTGGTGCTTGAGCCCAGCCATGAGCGCGCTGCGCGCTGTCTCATCCGCCACCATGCGGAACTGCAGAATGTCGCCGCTGCAATGCGCGTCTACGAAAATCTGCGCGACGTTCTGCGCGAACGATATCAGTTGCTGCCGAGCACGGAAACGACGGCTTTGGCCGAGGCCCTCAAGGGTCCGGAGCCGCTATTGTTGAACCGAAAGAAACCACCTCGGCCGAGCGGACCCGCGCCAACGCTTGCGGTCGCAAAATTTGAAGCTCGAACAAAGAAAATCTCTCTTTTGGTCTGGGGATTCCGCTCCGAACTCATCGCCAATCTGTCCAAATTTCGTGAGTTCACAGTCATCGAGTTGAAAGATGCCGCAATCGAAAGCCCCAGAACGGACTATCTGCTGGCGGCGCAATGCGTGAACAACCAGGACGACATGCAGTTGATCGTCTCGGTAAGCGATGCCAACACGAACCAGGTTATTTGGAGCGATTCGTTTCGATTTTCACTTGGAAACTGGCTAGCCTTGCAGAAGCAGCTGGTCGGAAGGATTGCTTCCACTTTGGAAGTTTACCTGTCGCATGACAGGCTGTCGCGTCAGGTCAGGGGTCTCCCGCAAAATCTCAATGTCTATGATGCGTGGTTGCGCGGCGAGGACTTGCTGACTCGCTGGACACCAGATGCCGAAGACGAGGCCCAACGGCTGTTCGAAGGCGCTATCGTTGCTGACCCGAACTTCGCCCCTGCCTACGCCAGCCTGGCCAGCATTCACAACGCGCGACAATTCATCCGACCGGGAATTGCTGGCGATCCTTCCATAACGGAGAGGGCTGCCGAGCTCGCCCATCGCGCTGTGGCCCTAGATCCCCTGGATGCACGCAATCATTTGGTCGTCGCCTGGTCGACAGCTATGACCCGACACTTCGAACAGTCGGAAGTGCACTACGAACTGGCCGCAGAACTCAACCCCAACAGTCCCAAGACACTGGTGTCGGCTGCTTTGGGTATGGCGTTCATGGGCCGCGTCGATTCTGCGTCGCGTCTGCTGGCGCGTGCGATAGATTTGACATCCATGTTTTTGGACTATCAGTGGTCGCACATCGCGGTAATCCGCTATTTTGCCGGCGATTTCGAAGGCGCAATCGCGGCGGCCGATCGGTCCAAGAACGCGATCGTCGACACCGCCGGGTGGAAAACTGCCGCCCTGCGCAAGTTAGGCAGAACGGATGAAGCTCGCTCGGCGCTGATGCAGTTGCACACGTCCATTGCTGCAGCCTGGGCAGGACCTGCACCCGCGACGCCGAAAGACATCCTGGACTGGTTTCTAGGCGCCTTCCCAATCAAGCGGGACGAGGATCGGCGCGACCTGGCACGGCTATGCCAAGTAGATGTGCATGCGCATAAGCTACCTTGATCCATCCGTCAGCACTACGCCGTTATCGATGCCGTTCCAATACTCGCAGGCTTTCAACCCCGATGAGACAAAGCGAAACTGCTGACTTGTGCCGAGCGTTTGATAAGTTCATACTAAAATACGTCCAGGGGAAATACTATGGCCCGCCCAGTGTAACAGCATTCACGATATTCTGGTGCCCGGCGAAGCCCGGCTAGCGCATCTCGGCTTCAACCAGGAAGTTCGCGGCGTGCTTGGCCGGAATAGAGCGCATTTGCAGTTGCTTGGAAGTAGAGAAAAACTATGTTTCAGGTGCCAACGCTACACCGTACTTTATCCCTAGCGCCACTATTGTTGTTGGCGACGGCAATCGCCGGCCGCGCCCAGGAGAACACCCTCGGCTCGACCGCGATACTGGCGGATAACATCATCGAGCTACGTATATTCCTAACGCCGGAGCCCGGGGTGGTGCTGGGCGAGATCGCCACTGTCGGCCCGTCGACGCTTACAGAGTTCTCCGTGGCGATGGAGGACGGGACCGTCACGTTTCGTGACGATGGCGCCGCTCCGGATCGAGAAGGAGGCGACGGCGTATTCACCGCGCCGTTCAAGTTTGACGCTACCAGCGCGTTTGAAGCGCGGCGCGCCGATCTGGAGGCGACAATCGAGGTTCTGCGCGGTCAGGGCTCAACAAGGCTGATACGGCGGGGTCCCCGCGACATCGTCTCAGCGACCGACGCGGTCAGCGACGCCGAGCGCATCATTCCCGCAACACTTGCCGGAGCGCGCGAGCAGGCAGCGCAAGCATTAGGTCTACTGGCCACGCGAGACCCGCTGATTGCTGCGCGGGAGCTCAACATAGATCCCGCAAAGACCCCCTTCCTTCGCTTGCCGGGACCACGGTTCGACGCGTTGCAGGACCACCGGTTCAAGGTCGAATATCTTTTCGACTTCCCCGTCTTTGCGACGTTTCCACCTCTCTCACCGCCCATCGCCATCGACCACAACCGCTCGCTGATGATCACGGCAAAGGAGGTGGTCGAAGATGGCGGGCGTAGCTTCGATGCCTGCAGCGGCCTGGGTTGGCCCGGGGGCGCGTGGAGCTTTGGCCACTTGGTACGCGAGATGGCCTACGGCAGTGGCGTCACACCCGAGGAGTTTGCTCTTAGCTGGCTGTCAACTTGGGGGGCTCCACAGCAGGGCACCGGGTGGATCGTCCCCAAGCGCGACCTGCACCTGCAGAACGTGATCGACACCTGGCAGCGATTGTCGGGCGGGGCGCTCAACATCGACTACTTCCCAGCACGGCTTATGGCCATCGTCAATCGCCCCGATCTTGCGCATAGTGTCGGTGGCGCCGAAAGCGCCGGCGAGGGGCGTTTGGTGTTCGGTTTGGTCGACCAGGAGCCGACGACACCGCCCTCGTGCACCCCGATCAGTTTTACCGTTATCTTTGAGTACGGCATCGCTGCCGACTCCTGCACGGAGATCAAGGCGTGGCAGCAGCGCTGGAAGGATCTCGACAGCGCTGCTGACTACAATCAAGCGCTCGAGTCCATCACCCGCGCCTTCACAGATCACGGATCGAACCCGAGCCAGATCCCCAACATGAGTTCGCTCAATCAATTGAGGACCAACGAGACCATGTTCGGTCTCGGGTGGCAGTGGCGCGAGTTCCGCCTTGGGGATACCGGCGTGTTGAGTCTCGTCACGGTGAAACAAACGCCGGACGATACGTTCAACGAGAGCACTATTTTGCAGAGCTATCTCGGCACTAAGGAAGGCGACATTCTCAACGACCGCCTTGCTGTTCCGGAGCACTTTCCGGGCGCCCTCGACCTGTTCCTAGGAGCCACGTCCAGTACCCAGTTAAGCGGCTTCTTCTGGTTTGCTCAAGGTCTCGGCGGTCCCGCCAACCCAGACGAAACGCGCCGCAAGTTTTCACTCGCCACCTGCAACGGATGCCACACCGGTGAGACTGGAACACGCTTCACCCACATCGGCAGCGAAGGCAAACGCGAGACAAACGAGGTCGCGCAGCTCTCGAAGTTCCTGGTAGGCGAGGACGTTACCGTCCCGGCAGGCGGCGGCGCGCATCACTATGAAGATCTGACCGAGCGCGAGATCGCCATGTCCCACCTGCTCGGCCGCTCCTGCTTTGAGCTGCTGGCATTTCAGCGGCTGCCGTTTGTCCACTGATGTCAGATCAGCCGCGCCGCAGAGAATCACTTGCTAGTATTGTGTTTGTAATGATAGCTTATCCCAGCCAGATTTGCTGCCGTGGTGCTCAAGAGTGGGCAGACTTTGTCGCCGAGGCGTCGGACACGCTAGTAATTAATGTCATCCGATGGCAGCTGGCACGCTGGGGAATACTCTCGTCATCCGAATTCTTGGAGGAAGGGTGACCTCGGACGACGCAGCCCGATCTCCAGCTTGCTACAAACGAACGTTCATTCAGGGGAAAAAGCGATGGCAAAGCTCAAGATCTTTGAGGGAAACGATCCGACCGCAGCGATTCCAAGCAAGGACGGGTACAGAAATGTTACAAAATATTTGCTAGCTGATCTAGCCACTTTTCTGAATGCCTCCGATAAGGAGCGATCTGATTTGCTTCAGCAATACTCGAGCTATGGAGGGTCAAACCACATTATCTATCAATTGACGAAGAATCCTGAAGCTAATCAGGCGATCGATTGCTCTAATTGCAAAGTAAATGTACAAGAGGATGAACGCAAAAAGCCGTCAGCCAACTTTGGCAAGCACAACATGGTGCTGCCGGACCAGCATGTAGGCGACCCTCCGATAAACCCTGGCTACTTGGAGGAATACATAAAGGCTATCGTTTCGCTGTATGGCGATGGCACGCCGACTAAAACATTAAGTGCGTGCGAATTCCTGTTCGGGATCATGTTGCTCACGCGCTGCCGCTGACGAGAGGCCCTATACATGACCGGTATCTGGTCCTCCGGGTGGGGAGGCGGGTCTGTCGCTGGAAGACGCGAGCGGGCAAATCGCGGCTTGGCATGGCAAAGGTCGGGGGGAGATCGCCCTGAATGCCGGCCGACGCCCACGCTCCGAGCGGTTCAATTAACATAGGAAATGAGCGGACTGGCCCCCCATCGCCTTGCGGTTGCCGCGAGAAGGGACCCCGAAGAAACCGGTGCCAGCGTTTTTTGACCCGGGGGGGAGGTCACTACCGGAATGAGAAGCCTATGCTCTGAGTTTTCGACAAGAGCGCACAGAGTTTCCGCGCGCTTCAGGGTCTAAACGGTCATCGGGCGATCGCACCAGTACCGAAACTTGGCCGGCGCTCCCCCTTCGCTCCCCGGGGCTGCTTTCGCCCAACGGCACCCCAGCCTGCCGCGCCGCTTGCGGCCCGACACCTTAACCTTGGTTGGAGTATGCTGCATCCCTAGCCCAGATAGTCGGCTTGCTGACGGTTGGTCGTTCGCACCAACCGCTATTTGAACGAGTACCGGTCTTGTGCGAGTGTCCGTGAAGACCCAGGAGAGTGGGTGGGGGGTGAACAGCATGATCCTATACCTTGAACTCAAGGATGCGATCGTCAGGATTCTGCGCGATCGCGCGAAGCAGCGCCGAACAATCTACTATAGCGAGTTGGGTGCAGCGCTCGCCATTCCGGCCCAAGGCCCATGGAAACCAATTCTCGACGAGATCTCTCGGGAAGAAACATCAGCTGGTCGGCCGGACATCACATATCTTGTGGTTTCAAAGACTACGAACTTGCCAGGCCAAATAGGCTTTACGGCTGCGAAACCGCCCTCGACCCAACAAACGAAGAGAGCACTCGAGACGATTGAAGCCGTGTTTGATCACTACAACAAGTAATTCGGTACTACCCACCTCGCCAGATCAAACGCCAGCTAGACCGCACGATGTTTGTCGTCTCGACGCACGCGGTGGATGAAATATTTGTCTGGCTGCCGAACGTGCAACTGTTGTGATCGCGCGCTTCGCGTCGATCACGCTTGCTTACCTTCAAGCCTGAAAGCTCCTGTGCCTTCGTCCAGCGCGGTTACCCTCATAACCATCTTGCTGGGGAAGCATTCCTTGATCGTCTTCGGCTGCGCCATCTTATCTTTGGCGATGGCGATGATCACCTGGACTTCGCCGTTGGCATGATCAATCGCCCATCGCAAGTTCGTCATCAGCTCATTGTGCCCTGGCCTGACCTTTTGTTCGAGATCTAGCGACGGTCGCTCAAAGCTTGGTTGCTTACCCTTCCAAACGAACTCATGTTGCCAGAGCGTCACAGCCACGGTTTTGGTATTCTCGTTGCGCGCCGACCAGCTCCAATAGGTGTTCCTTGGAGCCGTGCCGAAATGTTCGAAGCATTCAGTGTGGGTATACTTCTTGGCCATACACCGATTATATCTGACTTGGATTTCAAGGTACACACCCCTAACCTTGCAAGAGCGCCGGAACCGCAGGATCGAGTATTGCCGAGCCCTACTGGGAAGCGACGCCGTCTTTGGAAGGACTTCTAGGTGCGTCAGATGGAGCGGTAAGCGTTCTCAATTTTCGCGCGGTGCATCTGAAACACCGTCAAAAGGCGCATAGCCACAGCCAGAGCTACCTCGACTTTCTGGCGGTCCCGTTCAAAATCGTCGAAGGACGAGATTGCTGGTACTCGCACCTGAACGCTCGTATGCTGCTTGTATTTCCCGCTAGGAATTATCTTCAGATCGTCGTCCAATAGCTCGGCGACCGCTTCCATCTTGGAGAAGGGAGCATCCCGCATATCCAGGCTGACAAGGCCTGTTCGAGCCAAATGCCGGATCTGTGCCCACGATGGCAGCTCAGCCACCTTCATTTGGAACCAACTGTCATCCCACCAAGTGTCCTTAGGCACAGGCAGGATGAACGCCGTTCCGCAGCGTTTATTCCAATCTTGCAGAAATCGATAATATTGCTTCCGGAATGACGTCATGTCGGTATCGACCACTTTGACCCCGGTCGCGTTTTTCTTGGCAATTGCCTCGTCCAGCCGCGCCAGCTTGAAATTCCGCCGATTGGCATCTGCGGTGGTGATCCACGACTTGAGGCTTTCGATACTGACCGCCGCCATAAATCCGGCGTCAGGCCGGGCGTCGATGTAGGCTTTTGGCGCCACCAGCACGGTGGTGTAATGGCTCCAGAGCTTGTTCTCGACACCCCACTCGCCCCGTTTTCGGTAGCGGCCGGCCTGATCGGGCTGCAGTCCGGCGTTAATCTTATTCTCGATTAGGAGCGCCAGCTTCTGGCGTTCCCCCTGAGGACCGGCAGCGTCCAGAACCACAACCAGATCGGCTTCCCCAAACTTGTCTGACAGGGAATGCACGGTCCGCTCGACCGACACACGAACATCGGCGAGCCCGCAAGCTTGGCAGAATAGCGTTGTGAACGCTGAATCGACGTTGAATTCCTCTTCGAGGAAAAAGTCGAGCCGAAATTCTTGAATCGACCGCGATGACTTCATTGTCTGGCCAGATGTTGTCGGTGACATCAGATGTCCTGCTCCCCGGGTTCACTCGGCTCTTCGCTTGGCAGCTGCCATCTAGCCATCATCGCTTGGTCTGCCTGGCGGATTGCGGCGCGACGTTCTTCTAGTCGTTGCCTAAGCAATGCATGCAGGCGCGCGCAGGCCTCTGAGAGGCCTTCCTCAATCGCTCCGGTGGAAAGCGCCTGGTCTAGAAGTCGGGCGCCTTTCTCCACGAAGCGATGATCGCTGGGAATCCGATCTTCATACGGTCCCATTTGCTTAACAAGTAACCGAGTCTTACCGTTGTTCGTCCTTAGAACCATTGTTGATGAATGAGGGTTGGGTACTTCATTACCAGACGGCAAAGGGCGGTCTTCCCTCCCGGACAACAGACTTACTATCTGCGCGACGGTTTCCCCATTTACTCGATCCCAATGTGTACAGAACTCCGGCTGATTTTTCGACCAACTGTCAAAAGTTCGACCTGTTGCGACCAACGTATCGACATAAAGGCCGTAATCGTACCAGTGACCCAATTGAGCATCCAATTCCGGGGTGCCGTGCCAACCGGGCGATCCCAGTCCAGTTACCCGATGCCAGCCGTCGTCAAGGAGAAGAGCTGCGGTGCCGGCATATTCGGCGAGCTCTTCCCCAGGTATCGCCGCGAGCGGCACAAGTGACCGGTCGCATGTCAATTCACACTGTCGATCACCAACATGAATTTCCACGCGAGATCGCGTTTCCCACAGGGGCCAATGTCTTCCGATCGGCCGAGGGGGCCAATTGCAAGGCCGATTTGCGTGTATAAATTCACCTCTGCTTTAATGGCACGCCACTGTGTAATCGTTGGAAGCGAGTTGCGCCACGAAACGATTGCGGCCGCCTCGTTGCGGGTCGCCCGCTTGTCCGCAACAGGCCTGCTTTCGATACGCAGTTTTCCGTGCCATTTGCCTTGCCGAACTTCGAGAATCGGAATGGACGGGAGTGGCGAAAAATCGTGCCACATGAAGAACCCGTCCTCACGGCATTCTGTCAATGCGGGCCTTTCACCAGGGACGAACTCCTCAATGGTCGCGTCAAACCAGCCTGCGTAGGCTGACAAATCCGCAAAGTAGGCCGAGAAGGGCTCTTTGCGCGCCAGCCATGAGCCCATCTCCTGGACGAGGTCTGCGAACTCAACGGCGGGGTCGTCTGCGGCAAGACCAGCCTTCTGTAGGAAGGTGGTATCCCTGAACGCTTCATATAGGGCGTCTTCGGTGGATCGCCCCAAAAGGGTGGCCAGCGTCCCGATTGCTATGACGTAAGGGCGAACTTTTCGGGAGACTGGTCCCCAGTTCTTTTTCTTTGCATCAGCTCGTAGAAGCGTGTGATCGATGCGAAGGCGCTCCATGTGCCTGATGGAAACAGAGCCATCGTTTGGTAGCGCCGCGCGTATCTGGTCTTGGGATATCTTCGCACGCTTAGCTTCTGCAATCAGCCGGTCTACGTACTGAGCAGGGTAAAGGGGGTCGTTCGCTGAAGGAAGCTTGAGTTTTGGATCTCTCGCCGCATCACGGACAGCGCGGACTAACTTAGACTTTAGACTCTCAGGGGTGCCGTCGGACGAGACATTGATGTAGCGCGAAAAAGTCGAGCTCGGAAACGTAAGGACCTTACCTGACATCACAAAGCTCCCTTCACAGCATATCTGTATCGCCGGGCGGCTCTACCGCGTCCGAGATGAAAAATCGTAAGGATCTTTCCGGTGCCGTCCTGGATTACCGCGAGGGTTCGAAGGCGCTCTCCATTTCGGGCATGCCTTGAAGCCCTCTGGCTTACCGTCAGCAGACTACACCCGTTCCCGACCGGCATTTCACGATCGGCGCATTCCATAAAACTAGTAATACGGTCTTGCGGTATCCCCCGCTGGCCGCATCGTATTCGCGCATGGGAAGTGAGCAGTGTCATTTTGGTCCCTGATCTCCACACCCGTTCTGTGTGAAAGGAATAGAGCCCGTCACGAAAAGTGTCATTGCCTAAATGTGGGAAATGCGATCGTTTTCTGGGATATTTTGGATGCGCAATTGGGAGATTGTTTGGGAAACAAATCTACTTGTTGGTCACCACCCAGAGATCTCAGGTGAACGGTTTTCGATCGTCGGATGACGCACGCCTTGCAAGCCATTCGCTATCCTGTAAAGGCTGGTCGTATGAGCACGTTCGAAGAAATCAAGCCCGGTGCGCGAATCAAAGGCCTTGATGTCGCAGGTATTGCGGAGGTCGTTTCTGTTTCTAAATTCGGAACCGACGCACTTAATCTGGTTTTCCGAGTTGGCGGAAAAGTCGCTGAGCGGCTTGTCTATCGTGGCGAAGAGACCGGGTTTGAGTTCATAACCGCTGGCCGTGCCTACGCCTTCGACGCGGACGGCAGTTTATTGCGATTGGCGTCCGAAGCATATCGCATTCGGCTTGCCCACCTTTTCGATCCCTACCTCGCGGTCAGCGCCTCACAGATCGAGGCCCTTCCTCACCAGATCACCGCCGTCTACGGGGAAATGCTTCCACGACAGCCGCTTCGCTTTCTGCTCGCAGATGACCCAGGCGCCGGCAAGACGATCATGGCCGGGCTCCTGATTAAGGAGCTTTTGATTCGAGGCGACCTTGAACGTTGCCTGATTGTCGCGCCTGGAAGCCTTGTCGAACAATGGCAGGAGGAAATGGCCGAAAAGTTCAGTCTCCATTTCGATCTTCTGACGCGCGATCAAATCGAAGCCTCCGTCACTGGCAATCCGTTCGTCGAAAAGAATCGCCTCATCGTTCGGCTGGACATGGCGGCTCGTTCTGACGAACTGAAGGCCAAGCTCGAAGCGGCAGGCAATTGGGATCTGATCATCTGCGACGAGGCACATCGCATGGCTGCGTCGTACTTCGGCGGTGAAGTGAAGGAAACCCGGCGCCACAAGTTAGGCAAGCTGCTAGGGACCCGCACACGGAACTTCCTTTTGATGTCCGCAACGCCGCACAACGGCAAGGAAGCCGACTTTCAGCTGTTTATGGGATTGCTTGACGCAGACCGGTTCGAGGGTCGGTTCCGCGAAGGCGTTCACAAGGCCGACGTGTCGGACATGATGCGGCGGTTGACTAAAGAAGAACTCTATCGCTTCGATGGAACGCCGCTCTTTCCCGAGCGCAAGGCCTATACCGCTAGCTTCGCATTGTCGCCAGTCGAAGCCGATCTCTACCAGGCGGTGACGACCTATGTGCGCGAGGAAATGAACCGCGCGGATCGGACTGGCGACGACAAGCGCCGGTCGAATGTCGGCTTCGCGTTGCAAATCCTTCAGCGCCGACTGGCATCCTCGCCGGCGGCGATCCATCGCTCGCTGGAACGCCGCCGCAAGCGCCTGGAAGACCGATTGCATGAAGAAAGACTGATGCGCCAGACGAGTTCGGCGCCTCTAACCCACGCGCCCGTTCTGCCCAGCTATGACCCTGACGACATTGATGAGGTGCCGGGCGCGGAAGCGGAAGCCGCCGAGGAACAGATCGTCGATCATGCGACAGCAGCCGCCACGCTTGCTGAGCTTGAAGCTGAAATCCTTATTCTGAAGGATCTCGAAGAGCGCGCGCTGCGGCTCAAGCTTTCCGGCCAGGACACAAAATGGCGCGAGCTTGAATCCATTCTCGACGAGCCGCTGATGCTCGACGCCGCAACTGGCCTACGTCGCAAGGTGCTGATCTTCACCGAGCCGAAAGACACACTCGAATATCTGCAACAGAAAATCGCGGCACTTGTCGGCGATCCTTCGGCTGTAGTCGTGATCCACGGCGGCATCGCGCGCGAAGCACGACGCGGTGCCATCGCCGCCTTCAATTCCGATCCGCGCGTGCGCGTGATGATCGCGAACGACGCTGCGGGCGAAGGCGTGAACCTTCAGCGCGGCGCGCATCTAATGGTCAACTATGATCTGCCATGGAACCCCAACCGTCTCGAACAGCGCTTCGGCCGCATCCATCGCATCGGCCAGACCGAGGTTTGCCACCTTTGGAATCTCTGCGCGGCGAATACGCGCGAAGGCGAGGTCTATCGCCGCCTGCTCGAGAAGCTTGAAGAGGCTCGCGCCGCGCTTGGTGGCAAAGTCTACGACGTGCTCGGCGAATTGTTCGAAGGCCATGCGCTGCGCGATCTCCTAGTCGAGGCAATTCGCTACGGTGACCGCCCAGAAAAGAAGGCCGAGCTTTTCCGAAAGGTCGATGGCGCAGTCGATGTGGATGCCATTGAGAAGCTGGTAGCTGAGCGCAAACTGACCTCTGAGGGCATGAACCCGAGTTCTGTTGCCGCAATCCGCGAGCAGATGGAACGCGCGGCGGCGCGACGCCTGCAACCTCATTTCATAGGATCTTTCTTCCGCGAAGCCTTCACGATGCTAGGCGGGCGGATTGCCGAACGCGAAAAAGGCCGGTTCGAGATCCTGCGTGTACCGTCGATCCTGAAAGAACGCGACCGGCTGATCGGGCGTTCCGATCCGGTGCTCGATCGTTACGC
Source organism: Mesorhizobium sp. C089B (assembly GCF_030323125.1). Lineage (NCBI taxonomy): Bacteria > Pseudomonadati > Pseudomonadota > Alphaproteobacteria > Hyphomicrobiales > Phyllobacteriaceae > Mesorhizobium > Mesorhizobium sp. C089B. The sequence goes on along the minus strand of NZ_CP100469.1, from coordinate 4,457,914 downwards.
GCGCATCACCTTTGAAAAATCCTTGATCATCGGCCAGCCACAGGCCGAACTCGTGGCGCCGGGCATCCGCTGCTCGAATCGCTGGTCGACGTCATCCTCGAACGTTTCCAGCCGCTTCTCAACCAAGGCGGCGTGCTGGTGGACGATGCAGACGAAAGCGTCGAGCCAAAGCTCCTCATCTATCTCGAACATGCAATCCGTGACGGACGGGTTGGCCGCTCGGGCGAGCCTCGCGCAATTTCCCAGCGGCTTCAGTTTCTGTTCTTGAAGGAAGACGGATCGGCGACCGACGGAGGACCCGCTCCCTACCTCGATTATCGCCCGATTACGCCCGAGGAGCGTGTATCTGTAGCCGATGCCATCATCGCACCCTGGCTGTCGGGCAATGTCGAGGCGCAAGCACTGGGCTATGCCGTGCGATCGCTAGTTCCCGACCATCTCAACGAGGTACGGACGCGCCGGATCGTCGAGATCGACAAGGTCGAGCGGGAGGTGCGCGCACGCCTTAATCGCGAGATAAACTATTGGGATGCTCGTGCTGCCCGGCTTCGCGAAGAAGAGCGCGCGGGCAAGGAACAGCGCATCAACGCCCAGAATGCGGAAGCGACAGCCGCCCGCCTCGCGGAGCGGCTCCATCGCCGCCAATCGGAGCTAGACCGCGAGCGCCAGATTTCGGCCCTGCCGCCTGTTCTGAAAGGCGCCGCCCTCGTGATCCCCGGCGGGCTGCTGAAAGCCAAGGTGCCGTCCGCCCAGGCAACTAAGCCGAACGTGTTCGAAGAAGACCCTATCGCGCGCGCCGAAACCGAGCGCCTAGCCATGGAAGCTGTGTTCGCGGCCGAGCGCGCGCTTGGCCATGAACCCAGGGACGTGTCGGCCGAGAAGAAGGGCTGGGATATCGAAAGCCGTGACGTGAAGGCGAGCCATCTTCGCTTTATCGAGGTCAAGGGACGCCATGCCGAAGGCCGCGATGTCATTCTGACCAAGAACGAAATACTGGCGTCCCTGAATGTCGCCGAGGCCTTTATTCTTGCGATTGTTCAGATCGATGCCGGTTTCGTCCGCGAACCCGTCTACGTTCGCCGATTCTTCAATAGAGAACTGGGGTTTGCGGAAACGGCGGTGGTGTTCAATGTGGCTGATCTGCTATCGCTAGGTTCGGGGCCTGCTTGAGGCCTGGTTCCCTCGTAGGCCTTCCGTGATTCGTGCGAGCCGAACCGGCCCTTGTGGGGAAGAAATTGAGGTTTGGGATGACGGTATCGGTTCCACGCAAGAAACTCATCGAGGTGTCGATCCCTCTCGAAGCGATCAACGTTGCCTCGGCCCGCGAAAAATCGATCCGGCACGGGCACCCTTCGACTCTGCATCTCTGGTGGTCGCGAAAGCCCTTGGCGACATGCCGGGCGGTGCTATTCGCGCAGATGGTAGATGACCCTTCCAGCTGGCCCGATCGCTTTCCCACCAAGGAAGCCCAGGACGTTGAGCGTCGGCGGCTCCATCGTATCATCGAGGACATGGTGCCATGGGAAGCCTCAAACAACGAGACGATCCTGAACGCCGCCCGGTGGGAAATCGCGCGCACCGTTGCCTGGGGCTTCGGCGAAGAGCCGCCCGCGAAGGACGACGGCAAGGCGATCCTGGACTACCTGCAAACCAAGGCTCCGGCGGTTTACGATCCATTTGCGGGTGGAGGCTCAATCCCACTGGAAGCGCAGCGATTGGGGCTCAAGGCCTACGGGTCAGACCTAAACCCAGTTGCGGTTCTGATCGGCAAGGCTTTGGTAGAAATACCACCGCTGTTCGCAGGTAAGCCTCCGGTTAACCCAAGTGCTCGCGCAGAGGCCAAGAACGGCGAAGTTCGCGGCTGGAAACGCGCGCAAGGTCTTGCAGATGATGTTCGCTACTACGGCGAATGGATGCGCGACGAAGCAAAAAAACAGATAGGACTTCACTACCCGAAAGCTACGTTAGCTGACGGCGCCGAGGAAACGGTAATTGCCTGGCTATGGGCGCGAACAGTGCGATCGCCGGACCCCGCTGCCAAGGGTGCCATGGTTCCTCTTGTGTCTTCGTTCATGCTTTCAACAAAGGAAGGCAAAAAGGCTTGGGCCGAACCCATCATCGATCCAGATGCTCCCGACGGATATCGGTTCGAAGTTCGGAGTGGGAGGATAACGAAGGCTCAGGAGGAGCAGCTAAAGAAAGGTACAATGTCGCGGTCAGGTGGAACATGCCTTCTGACCGGAACCTTCATGCCTTTTGACTATATTCGGAACATGGGTTTCAGTTCAGGGCTGGGCGAACGGCTCTTAGCTATTGTTTCCGAGGGCAATCGCGGCCGGTCTTACTCAACACCTTCGCCAATACATGAGACAGCAGGAGATATATCAAAAGCCGAAGATCAGGTTATATCCGTCGATATTGCTCCGAATACGCGTGACTTTCGGACTCAGCTCTATGGGCTTCCGACCTTCCGTGACCTTTTTACAGCGAGGCAGTTCTTAGCGCTGAGCACATTCTCTGATCTGATACGGGATGTACGTTCCAAGGTTTTGTCTGACCTAGAACCAGTCACCGTTCCTTCAGATAGTGTTCCCCTAAGTTTGGACGGACGAGGTAAACAAGCTTACGCGGATGCCGTTGCGACATATCTGGCTCTTGTGGTCGGGCGCTGCACAGACGCTTGGAGCTCTGTAACGTCTTGGGCTGAAGCTGGAGAGTTCATCAGGAATACGTTTGCCCGACAAGCTATTCCAATGGTTTGGACATTTCCGGAATGCAATCCGTTTAGTGATTCAACCGGAAATTTCATGAACTCGGTTGCTTGGACTTCGGCTGCGTTGGAGGGAGTTAACGCGACGGGTATTGGATCAATAAGCCAGGTCACTGCGCAAAAAAACAGCTACCCAGTTAGGCCGGTGGTCATCTCAACCGATCCCCCATACTACGACAACATTGGGTATGCGGACCTATCAGATTTTTTCTATGTTTGGCACCGTAGGTCACTGAGCAATGTGTGGCCTGATTTGTATAGAAGGCTATCCGTTCCAAAAGAAGACGAGCTAGTCGCAACACCTTATCGTCACGGCGGTCGCGATCAGGCCGAAGCGTTTTTCATGAACGGAATGGGTGGGGCACTCGCGGCGATAAAGGCGGCGGCGACCGATCAAGAGCCAGTTGCGATCTACTACGCTTTCAAGCAAACCGAGATTGCTCAAGAAGGGCTTACATCCGCAGGATGGGCGTCTTTTCTACAGTCCGTGATCGACAACGGTTTTGTTCTCGATGGGACTTGGCCCATGCGAACCGAACGTGGCGTTCGTACAAATAGTATCGGAGCAAATACACTCGCGTCATCTATCGTACTGGTTTGCCGAAAACGTGATCCCGCCTCATCAATCATCACTCGCACGGACTTCATTCGCGTGCTGAAACGCGAAATGCCGGCAGCAATCGACGCAATACGAAGGGCGGGTGTCGGCCCGGTCGATATGCAGCAGTCTGTGATTGGCCCGGGCATGGGAATTTTCTCCAGACACGCCAAAGTCCTAGAGGACGACGATAGCGCCATGCCTGTGAAAACTGCGCTTTCTCTAATCAACCGTGTTTGGGGTGAAATTGAAAACGAGCTTGATGCAAATTTTGACGCTGAAACCCAAGTCGCTCTCGCATGGTATTCGGACTACGGCTTCGACGCTCGTGCGTCTGGCGATTTGATTACTATAGCGAACGCAAAGAATATTTCCTCGGATACTTTGTTTTCCTCGGAAGTTTTTACAAACCTCCGAGGCAAGGCTATGCTAACACCACGAGACGAACTGCCGAAAGGCTGGACGCCAGCTAAGGACAAATCCCTCACAGTCTGGGAATGCGTCCAGCACACCGCGCGCGTCCTTAACGCGGAGGATGGTGGTGGCGCAGCGGCTGGGCGGCTTGTCGCCGAAATGGGGCCGAAGGCAGCGGAAGCCCGCGCTCTGGCATATCGCCTTTTCGAAATCGCCACGCAGAAGGGCTGGGCAGCCGAGGCCCTGGTTTACAACGAACTCGCCCAGGAGTGGCCGAAGCTCGAAGATCTGGCCTCGACCGCCGCTGGCCGGGTTTCGACTGCTGCCGCGCAAGCGGAATTATTCTAAATGTTAGCTGGTCGCAGTTTCGGATGGGAAACCGGTCCGGCGGGAGGATCGCATGTCAGCTGAAAAGGAAACGCTGCAACGGGTTCAAGGAGGGCTTTTTCATCTGCAGAAAGGACTCGCGCCTTTCGTAGAAGCCCGGATGAAAACGGTCCATGGCTCAACCTGGCTCCACTATGCCAGCCGCGCCGCCGGAGGAGCACCAAACGCGCCGCTTGACGCGTATGGCCTCGTTAAGACCATGATCGATCGCTGGCGCGAGGTGTTTGACGATGCTTTCGCGCGGCCCGACAAGCATAAGGCGCGCAATTTCGCTTCTATGGCTCTCGAAGCTCGGAATGCCATTTCGCATCTCGCACTCGGGCTTCAGGACGACGAGGCGCTGCGCTATCTTGACGCAATGCACCAGCTTTTGAAGTTGGTGAAGGCTTCAGAGAGCGAAGTCGCAGAGTTGAGGAAGCTATATGACAGCCAGCGTCAGTCCGGACTGGCGCGTGCGCCAGAACAGCAGACCGTACCCGCACCCGCACCGACCCAAACAACGTTGACGCTGCCTCGAAGTGCTGATGAGGATGGACAACCCGGCAAGGCCCTGAAGCCTTGGATCGAAGTGGCGTTGCCACACCCCGATGTGATTGCAAACCGCTTCAAGGAAGCCGAGTTCGCCGCTGATCTGTTCGCGGTCGACGCTGGCTATGCGGGCGAGGGCTATGCGACACCGAGCGCTTTCTACGGCATCACCTTTCTCACTGAAGGCTTGAAGCGTGTCCTGACCACGGCGACGCAAAGGCTTGGCGGCACCGGCGGCGATCCGGTGATTGGCCTGCAAACCGCCTTTGGCGGCGGCAAGACGCACACCATGTTAGCGATCTTCCATCTCGTAAAACACCTGGGGGAAGGCGGCGATCCGCGGGGCCTTCCCGGCCTGGCAGAGGTTCTTGACCGGGCAGGCGTGAAGTCGCTGGCGAAGCCGAAGATGGCGGTGTTTGTTGGCTCGTCGAAGGGCGCCGACGTGTCGCTGAACCTCAAGGACGGGCCGCGCGTCAACACGCTCTGGGGCTATATCGCGTGGCGCATCGCAGGTGAGGCAGGGCTTAAGCTTATCGCCGAGGCCGAAGCTGCGCGAACAAGCCCTGGCTCCGAACTCATGGTCGAAGTGTTCAAGCTCGCTGGGCCGAGCGTGATCCTTCTCGACGAACTAACGATGTTCGCCCGCCAACTTGACGATGACCGCTTCGAGGCCTTTCTGTCCTTCATCCAGTCGCTCACCGAAGCGGCCAAAATGGTACCCGGCATCCTGATCGTCGGATCACTCCCAGAGAGCAATGCCGAGGCCGGTGGACCGCGCGGCGAGGCGGCGCTACTTCGGCTTGAAAAAATCTTCGGACGCGTACAATCGGCTTGGCTGCCTGCTTCAGGCGACGAAACCTATGAGATCATCAGGCGGCGTCTATTCCAGCCCCTTGATGCGGAAGGCGAGAAGGCGCGAGACGATACCGTTAAAGCCTTTCATGATCTCTATAAGAAAAACCCTGCCGAATTTCCGCCCGAGACCAAGGAAGCGCGCTATCTCGAACTGCTGCGCCTGTCCTACCCGATCCACCCCGAACTCTTCGATCGGCTGTCAAAGGATTGGGCCAGCCTGGAAAAATTTCAGCGTACGCGCGGCGTGCTGCGCTTCATGGCCAACGTTATCGGCGTTCTCTGGCACGGACAGATGCGTGATCCGCTGATCACGCCGGCGCGGGTGCCTGTTGCGCACGAGCGCGTCCGAGTGAGCGTCCTCTATCCGCTCGATCCCGCGTTCGGCTCGGTCGTCGATAAGGAGGTCGACGGGGACGGTTCTCTGCCGAACCGGATGGAAGCAAATCCTTCGCGACGGATTTCGCAGCTGCGCGCCGCCACCCGGGCTGCGCGGTCTGTATTCATTTGCTCGGCCCCGTTGGTCGGCCAACCGAATGCCGGTCTCACAGGTCAGGGTCTACGTCTCGCCTGCGCTGAGCCGGGCGATCAATTGGCGATCTTCGGTGAAGCGCTTCGGGAACTAACGGAACGAGCCACCTACCTCTATGAAGAAGCCGGCCGCTATTGGTTTTCGACTCAGCCGACGCTGAATCGGTTGGCCGATGATCGCGCAAAAGCGCTGCCCGATCACGAAGTCGACGCGGCAATCACCGACGTATTGCGCGAAGACGCGGGCAGCAAGGGTGGCTTCCATCGCATCTTTGCTGCACCGGACGATCCCGTGACGATCGATGAGGCGCAGTCGCTTTCGCTGGTAATCCTGAGCCCGGCTCTGGCTCATGCCGGGAGAGGCGCCGTAAAGTCGCCGGCGACAGACGCCGTGGCTGACGCACTGATGCGGTGCCGTGCTTCCCAGCGACGCCTGCGAAATACGCTTATTTTCGTCGCTCCTGATGAAGCGAACCTAGAAACTGCGCGCGAAGTGATGCGTAAGTCGATCGCCTGGGCCTCCATTGACAAGGACGATCGTCTTCAGCAGCAAATGACGCAGGCGCAAGCCGCTGATGCGAAGGACAAAGCTAAGACGAACCGCGAGTCGGCGTTGAAAGCGATCCGCGCTGCCTGGAGCCACATTCTCTATCCGGTGAAGAGCGCTACAGCGGGAAAACCCTTTGATCTCGAACACAGCCTAATCTCGTCTCGCGACAGGGCAGCGATCCCACACGTCGTCTACGACAAGGCAAAGGCCGATGGGATTGTCCTTGAGAAGCTGGGCACTGAGCGCCTCTGGCTTGCGCTCAGTCCGATCTGGCCAGAAGATCGCCCGCACCTATCGATCGCCGAAATCGCCGATTGGTTTGCGGCGTATGTCTATCTGCCAAAGGTGCGCGATAGGGTCGTCCTGGAGGGCGCGATTCGCGATGCTGTCGCGAAATTCGATCCACAGTTCGGTTATGCCGACGGCTTCGACGAGGCGACGGGAAAGTACCATAAGCTCATCTGGGCAAAAAACCCTCCTGAATTCCTCCCTCCGACGGCGATGATCGTCCGAGAAGCCGAGGCGCAGAAGCAACTAGAGGACGAAGGCGCGGCGGCGCCGCAGCCAAAGTCAGGGTCATCGCCTGGTTCTACGCCCCAGCCGGGCACTTCCGACCCTGGCGTGACGCCATCGACCGCGCCGGGCAAGCCTCGACGTTTCTATGGTTCCGTCGAGCTCGACATGGTCCGTCCTGTCAAATCGTTCGACGCAATCCTCAACGCTGTCGTGATGGAGCTTCAGCGCACACAGGGTGCGAAGGTGAAGCTGACGCTCGAAATCGAAGCCGAAGCCAACGATGGCTTTGCCGACAGCGAAGTTAGCGTCGTTCGCGACAACGCCCGGCAGCTCAAGTTCAAGTCCGAATCAACCGCCTTTGAAGATTGACCTTTGAAGGGTCTGAATTCCACAGAGATCGCTCTTAGCATCGACAATGCGATCTCGCCGAAACCGGGACAGACCAACGCGACGTCAAGAAGCTTACACGGGAAGTCGTTCACAATTTCGAATTACTAGCTTAGTCTGACCACCCATCCAGATAGTAACTAACATCGAAACAGTTGTAGCGAGGGCGCAGGATGCAAGATAGTTACAGCCTATACGATGATGTACGCGCTCTTGAGCGGTATCTTAATTTGCCCGAAGGCGGACTCAGCAACATCCCCATATACGCACGAGTCCATGCCGTCGATGCGATTCGCAAGGTTCGCGAGATGGAGGCAAAAACCCAGTTTCGTCCTGGATTGTACTATATTGTTCTTGTGGATTTGCGGGGTAACACGAATTTCAACGCAAAATATGGGAATGCCGAAGGCGATGTACGGGTTGAATGGTTTCAAACAGCAGTTGTTCAGACGATAGGTGAACTGGATATTCAGAACTATGTTGCCTTTAGCAAGACGATAGGAGACGCGTCACTCCTGATATTTTCATCCTTCGCCGATGTTTTTTCTTGGTCCCAGAGATTAACAGGAAATCTTTCCGCTTTAGTTGCAGAATACCCGGAAAATTTAGAGATTCGTGGTATTGATGTCGACTCCAGCGTTCTTGATGAGCAGCTGAAGGATTTTGATCTCAAAGCGCGAAGGTTAGTACATATTGGTGAAGTGTCATACAAGGAGAGTATCGATCCTCTTAGTCTCGCGGTCAGTCAGACTTTCAAGATAGAAAAGGCATTCGACAGCGATGAACTTGGCTGTACGCAGGCAGTTCATGATGCGGCTGCGCCCCTCCGGAGTGAGCTGGGATTCGAATTTATTGCTAACTCGGCGGTAACGTTGGCTGGGCAGTCAGAGCCCACTTCAACCTACTACGCCGTGGCAAAACGCGGCGCGAGATAAATTCTCTTCATGGCGTGCTGTAGTTCCTCACTGCGCACGATTCCGGTCACTGCGACATAATTTCGCTTGATGTTGTTTTGCTCCCCCGCCTGCTCCCCGGCGCCAGACAGCAAAAAGGCCCGGTTACCCGGGCCCTTTAAGCTTTTCAAATCTAAAGAAGATTTGGAGCGGGTGAAGCGATTCGAACGCTCGACCCCAACCTTGGCAAGGTTGTGCTCTACCCCTGAGCTACACCCGCTCACACGGCCCTTTGGCCGCAAGCCGGGCCTATATGGCTGAAGAGCGCGGCGATTGCAACAGGGAAATGACGGGCTTTTTGGTCGCGCCAAATCGCTTGGCGGAACCTTGTCGGCCACGCGGGTGGTTCATCGACTTCCCGCATGACGGTCTTGTCTCGGCGGCATCATTGGCCGTAAACGGCTTTGCCGCGCGCCGATACAGGGGAAGACCACCAATGCCGAAGACCGAAGCCGAGCTTTTCGCCTTTCTTGCCGATCTCGGCATATCAGTGTCGACCGTGCGCCATCCGCCGCTCTATACGGTGGCCGATTCGCAGTCGCTGCGCGGCGAGATACCGGGCGGGCACACGAAAAATCTGTTTCTCAAGGACAAGAAGGACAATTTCTTCCTGGTCAGCGTCGGCGAGGAGGCGGTCGTCGACCTGAAGCAGATCCACACGATGATCGGCGCCGCCGGCCGGGTGTCGTTCGGCAAGCCGGAGATGCTGATGGAGCTGCTCGGTGTCATTCCGGGCGCGGTCACCGTGTTCGGGCTGATCAACGACACCGAAAGACGGGTCAAAGTGGTGCTCGACCAGGATTTGATAGCACATGCGACAGTCAACGCGCATCCGCTGACCAATGAGGCGACGACGTCGATCGCGTCCGCCGACCTCATCAGATTCGTCGAGGCAACCGGACATGATGCTGCTATCTTGAAAGTCTCGGCTTGATCGCCACATGGATGGCGAAAACTGACCTCTAGTTAAGGACGTCGCGCTGCTCCGCTGGGCGCGATCGGAAGGGCGACGACATGAGCGACAACAACAATCCGTTTGGCGGCCAATTCGGCGGCAATTCTGGCCAGTACACCACGTCCGTGCAATATGGCGGCGCCGAGCCGGCCAAGTCGGCACTTGGCCCGACACCCGGCGCAGCACCTGCCGCTGGCGAGCTGATCAAGGACACCACGACCGCCACTTTCGCCGCCGACGTCATCCAGGAATCGCGCAAACAGCCGGTACTGGTCGATTTCTGGGCGCCGTGGTGCGGGCCCTGCAAGCAGCTCACGCCGCTTCTGGAAAAGGCGGTCAAGGCCGCCGGCGGCAAGGTCAAGCTGGTCAAAATGAACATTGACGATCATCCCTCGATCGCCGGCCAGCTCGGCATCCAATCGATCCCGGCGGTCATCGCCTTCAAGGACGGCCAGCCTGTCGACGGCTTCATGGGCGCCATCCCCGAGAGCCAGATCGCCGAGTTCATCACCAAGGTCGGCGGCAAGGGCAATGGTGCGCCGCCGGTGGCCGAAGCACTGGCCGCGGCGGCGGAAGCGCATGCGGCGGGCGATGCGCAGACCGCAGCCGACATTTACGACGCCATCCTGGCGCAAGCGCCGGAGACGATCGAGGCGATTGCCGGGCTGGGCGAGCTTCTGTTCGAGGCCGGCGACAGCGACGGCGCCGAGGCGCTGCTGGCAACGGCGCCGGAGGCCAAGAAAAATGCGCCGGCACTTGCCGCGCTGCGTGCCAAGATGACGCTGGCTGCGGAAGCGGCAGCACTTGGCAATCCAGCTGAATTCGAGCAGCGACTGGCCGCCAATCCCGGCGACCACCAGGCGCGTTTCGACCTCGCCATGATCCAGAACGCCAGGGGCGAGCGCCATGCGGCGGCCGACAATCTTCTGGCGATTATAAAAGCCGACCGGACGTGGAACGAGGACGGCGCCAGGGCGCAGCTGCTGAAACTGTTCGAGGCCTGGGGCATGACCGACGAGGCGACGCTGGCGGCACGGCGCAAATTGTCGTCGCTGCTGTTTTCCTGAGCCGTTTGCCGGCCAAATTGCCGGGGCCGTGGCTGTCGGGCCTTGCGGTCGGCGGCCGCCGCGCCAGATTAGGCCGATAACATCGCACCCGAAGCGGGTCGGAGGAGTGAAGGTGCAGGTCGGAAACGCATTTTACCGGGTCGGCAAGGATCTGCCGGCAACCATTCCGGTGTTTCCGCTTGCCGGCGCGCTGCTGCTGCCGGGCGGGCGCATGCCGCTCAACATTTTCGAGCCGCGCTATCTGCAGATGGTGGATGAGGCGATCGCCGGCGCGCGGCTGATCGGCATCGTCCAGCCCAGCCTCAATGGCGCGTTGCGCGCCGACGGCGAGCCGGAACTGTGCAATGTCGGCTGCGCCGGGCGCATCATCTCGATGGCCGAGAGCGGCGACGGCCGCTATCTGATTTCGCTGCAGGGCGTCTGCCGTTTCCGCATCACCAGCGAATTGCCGGTGAAGACGCCGTTCCGGCAATGCAAGCTGGCGCCGTTCCTCACCGATCTCGCCGAAGACCAGGCGGCAAGCGAGATCGACCGGCCGGCGCTGTTGAAAGCGTTTCGCGCCTATCTGCAGGCCAACGATCTCGAAGCCGATTGGGAAAGCGTCAGCCGCGCCGAGAACACCATGCTGGTCAATGCGCTGTCGATGATGGCGCCCTACGGACCGGCCGAGAAACAGGCGCTGCTGGAGGCGCCCGACCTGAAAGCCCGCGCGGAGACGCTGATCGCCATCACCGAAATGGCGCTGGCGCGCGAGAATGAGGACTTTGGTTCCAGCCTGCAATAAGGGCTGAGCCGATGGCTGAAGGGGGATCCAATGGCTGCGGATGGGCGTGACGGCAAGTCGGTCAATGTCGATCCAAAATTGCTGGAGCTGCTGGCCTGCCCGCTGACCAAGGGGCCGCTGGCCTGGGACCCGGTGCGCGGCGAGTTGATCTCGCGGCTTGCCAAGCTCGCTTATCCCGTGCGCGACGGCATCCCGATCATGCTGCCCTCGGAGGCGCGGACTATTTCGGCGGAAGACGTGCTGTCGCCGCCGCGATTGGGTGGGCCGGGCTGAAGGGCCAGGGGTGGTTCAAACGGACCTCAGCCTAAGAAGCCATTCTGTTGGCGATCCTTCGCGCCCCCCTCTGCCCTTGCCGGCATTAATGTCATGGGCTCCCGACCGCCCTGCACTTGCCTACTGAAAATTCCGCCCCTTGGGCATGACCCTTTCAGCTTTGTCCGAGAGGGTGGCAATGTCGGGCCGGGCAGCCGGCGTCATCTCTTCCAGCAGCACCGTCAGCCACGGCGTCAAATCCTCGATCTTCTCGGCGACGATGTGGATGACGTCGGATTCCGACTGCAGCTTGCCGGTGACCTTGACGAAGCGCGCGCCCATGACGATGGGCCGGAAACGGGTAAAGGTCCGCTCCCAGAAAATGACGTTGGCGACGGCCTTGTCGTCTTCCAGCGTCAGGAAGATCGCATTGCCCTTGCCGGGCCGCTGCCGCACCAGCACCAGGCCGGCGACCGAGACCCGCCTGCCGTCGCGCACCGAGCCGAGATTGGCATTGGGAATGACGCCGGCGCGGTCGAGCCGCTCGCGCAGGAAGGCGACCGGATGCGCCTTCAGCGACAGGCCGAGCGCGCGGTAGTCGTGGATGACGTGCTCGCCGAGCGGCATTGTCGGCAGTTTTGTCTCGGGCTCGAGTTCGCGCAGCCGGATCGCCGGCTGGTCGAACAGCGGCAGCCGTTCGGCGGCGCTCTTGCCATCCAGCGCGCGCACCGCCCACAAGGCTTCACGACGATCGAGGCCGAGCGAGCGGAAGGCGTCAGCCTGCGCCAGTCTTTCGATTTCGCCGACATCGAGGCCCGAGCGCAGCCAGACATCCCTGACGCTTGTATAGCCGGCGCCGCGCCGCGCGGTGAAAGCTTCCATACGCTTCTCGGCCAAGCCCTTGATCTGACGGAAGCCAAGCCGGACGGCGTACCGGGTCTTGATGACACCGCGCATTTCGGCATGGCGCCCCAGGATGCGGCCCGGATCGAATTGGGCTTTCTCCAGGGTGCAGTCCCAGTCGGAAAAATTGACGTCGACGTCGCGGATATCGACGCCATGGTCGCGCGCGTCGCGCACCAGCTGGGCCGGCTGGTAAAACCCCATCGGCTGCGAATTCAGGATCGCGGCGCAGAACACGTCGGGATAAAAGGTCTTGAACCAGCAGGAGGCATAGACGAGCAAAGCGAAGGAGGCGGCGTGGCTTTCGGGAAAGCCGTATTCGCCGAAGCCTTCGATCTGCTTGAAGCAGCGCTCGGCGAAGTCTTTGGTGTATCCCTTGCCGACCATGCCGTCGATCATGCGCTGGCGGTAATTGCCGATGGTGCCGGTGCGCTTGAAGGTGGCCATGGCGCGGCGTAGTTCGTCGGCTTCGCCGGGTTTGAAACCACCGGCGACGATTGCAATATTCATCGCCTGTTCCTGAAACAGCGGCACGCCGAGTGTCTTCTTGAGAATAGCCTCCAGCTCTGGCTTTTGATATTCAGCCGCTTCCTTGCCCTGCCGACGGCGCAGATAGGGGTGCACCATGTCGCCCTGGATCGGGCCGGGCCGCACGATCGCCACCTCGATGACCAGGTCGTAGAATTCGCGCGGGCGTAGACGCGGCAGCATCGACATCTGCGCGCGCGATTCGATCTGGAAGACGCCGAGCGTGTCGGCGCGGCAGATCATGTCGTACACGTCGTTCTCTTCCGGCGGCAGGGTGGCCAGCACATAGGGTCGGCCGTAATCATCCCGGGCCTTCGGATAATGGTCGGTGAGCAAGGTGAAGGCGCGCTTCAGGCAGGTCAGCATGCCAAGCGCCAGAATATCCACCTTCAGGATCTTCACCGCGTCGAGATCGTCCTTATCCCACTCGACCATCTTGCGCGCCTCCATCGCCGTCTTGACGATGGGGACGATCTCGTCGAGCCGGTCGCGGGTAATGACGAAGCCGCCGACATGCTGCGACAGATGCCGGGGAAAGCCCATGATCTCGTTGGCGTGGGCGATCACGTGACGGGTCGAGGTCTCGTTGCGGTCGAGGCCGCCGGCATGCGCCTCCTTCTCGCCGAGCTCCGAGGTCGACCAGCCCCAGATCGAACTGGAGAGCGCAATGCGGACATCGTCCGATAGGCCCATGGCCTTGGCCACCTCGCGCAGCGCCGAGCGGCCGCGATAGCTGATGACGGCGGCAGCCAGCGCGGTGCGCTTGGCGCTGTATTTGGAGTAGATGTACTGGATCACCTCCTCACGCCGCTCATGCTCGAAATCGACGTCGATGTCGGGCGGCTCGTTGCGCTCCTCGGAAATGAAGCGCTCGAACAACGTGTCGATGCGCTCGGGGCCGACCTCGGTGATGCCGATGCAGTAGCAGACGATCGAGTTGGCGGCCGAGCCTCTGCCCTGGCACAGAATGCCCTCATTGCGGGCGAACTGGACGATGTCGTAAACGGTCAGGAAATAGCGCGCATAATTCAGACGCTCGATCAGAGCGAGCTCCTCACTGATGCGCTGCAAGACGGAAGCGGGGACGCCCGCCGGATAGCGCGTGGCGGCCCCCTCCCTGGCCAGACGCTCTAGCTCGGCCTGCGGCCCAAGCCCTGATTGCGTCGGCTCGTCGGGATAATTGTACTGGAGGTCGCTGAGCGAGAAGGTCAGTTCGCCGGCAAAGCGCAGCGTCTCGGCCAGCGCCGGTGGATGGCGGCGGAAGAGACGGGCCATTTCCAGCGGCGGCTTCAGATGGCGCTCGGCGTTGGCCGTCAGCTCCAGCCCGACCTCGGCGACCGGCAAATTGAGGCGGATGGCGGTGAGCACATCTTGCAGCGAGCGGCGCTCGGCGCTGTGATAAAGCACGTCGTTGGTCGCCATCAGCGGCACGCCGGCGATGTCCGCCATGCCCGCCGCCTGCTCGATGCGGAAACGGTCATTGCCGCGATAATCCGGCGCCATGCCTAGCCGCAAATTAGCGCCGAAACGGTCTTTCAGTTGACGGACCAATGCCAGGGGATCGTCGGCATTCGCCGAGAGATCCGGCAGCACCGCCAGCGACAGCAGGTCGCCCCATTCGAGCAGGTCGCTGCGCTGGAGAAGGGTCGCGCCCTTCTCGTTTTCATCGCGCAAATTGGCTTGCGTCAGCATGCGGCAGAGATGGCCCCAGCCCTTGCGGTTCTGCGGATAGGCGAGAATGTCCGGCGTGCCGTCGCCGAACACCAGGCGGCAACCGGGGTGATAGGCGAGCTTCTCGACCTTGGCCTGCTGCCAGGCGCGCACGACGCCGGCCACCGTGTTGCGGTCTGCCAGTCCGATCGAGGAAAAGCCGAGGAATTTGGCCGCCACCACCAGCTCCTCCGGCTTGGAGGCGCCGCGCAGGAAGGAGAAGTTCGACTGGATGCCGAATTCCGCATAGGGGATGACGGTCAGCGCGTTCATGCGAAGACCCCATGCATGAACCAGCGCGGCGGCACCTGCGGGTTGCCATAGAGGCCTTGCCGGTAGAGCCAGTAGCGGCGGCCGTCGGCATCCTCGATCCGGAAATAGTCACGCGTCGATGTGAGCGGATCGCTTGACGTTTCACGCCACCATTCCGGCGCGATGCGTTCCGGCCCCTCGGCGCGCGCGACCCGGTAGAGCGCGCGGCGCCAGCGGAAATTCATCGGCGGACCCTCAGGCATTTCGGTGGCCGGCACCTCGATCGGCTCGGGCGAACGGAACAGCCGGATCGGCCGTTCCGGCGGGAAGATGGTTGCGCGCGGCGCGTCTTTCGAGCCCGGCTTCCTGAGCGGTGTTTTGCGTTGTGGCGCTTCCGAGAACGGGATGGTGGCAATGGCGCGCTCCGGCAGATGGCTCTCGAGGGCGACCGGTTTCAGCACCGCACTGTCGCCGAGCCTGGCGCGGATGCGGTCGGCAAAGAGTGCCATGTCGGCGCCGTAATCCTCGGTCTCGCCGGTCAAATCGGCCTGCTGCATGTCGAAGCCGGCGGCCGCCAGCACCGAAAGCCGCACCAGGTCGAAGCCGTAGCCGGCATCGATGTCCTGTTCGAGCGCGGCCAGCCGCTCATGGAACAGGCGCTGGATAAGCTTGGGTTCGCGCAACGGTCGCGAGGTACCGACAGCGATGCGGCTGACGGCGCCGTCGACGCGAAACAAAAGCAGCGCCAGCATCCTTGCGCCCTCGCCGCGGCGTTCGAGATCGGCCTTCAGCGTCACCGCCAGCAAGAGCACCAGCCGTTCGATCTCGGCGGTCAGCACGACCGGTTCGGCCAGGTGGCGTTCGACCGAAAGCGGGGCCACGGGCAGGCGCGGCGATACCGCCTCGTCGAGGCGGCCGAGCGCCTGGTCAAGACGCAACAGCAAGGTCGCGCCGAAGCGACGGGCGAGCGGCGCGCGCGGCGCTGCCATGACCGCGCCGGCGGTCCGCAGGCCGACGCTTTCCAAGCTGGCGCGGATATCGGCCTCGATGCGCAGTGCCGCCAGCGGCAAGGGGGCGAGCAGCGCTTCCTCCTCGCCGGAGACAACGATGCGGTTGCCGCAGAAGCGCGCCGCCGCCCAGGCTGCACCCGGCGTCGCGGCCAACCCGGCGCGGACATCGAAACCCTGCTGGAAAAACCGCGCAAGGATGTCGTCCAGCATGGCGCGCTCGCCGCCGAACAGATGCGTGCAGCCGGTGACGTCGAGATAAAGGCCATCAGTACCGTCGAGCGCCACCAGCGGCGTATAGCGATCGCACCAGTCGGCGAGGCCTTCGAGCAGCCGGCGATCGGCGTCCGGATCGGCCTCGACAATGTCGATCGAGGGATGCATGGCGCGCGCATCGGCAATGCCCATGCCAGGCTTCAGATGCAGCGCCTCAGCCCGCTCGTCGAGGGCCGATATGCGCTGGGCGTTGCGGTCGCGATGGCTGATCACGAGCGGTGGGTGAGATGGGGGCAGATGATCCGAAGGCCGGGAACGCCACGACCGTCCCAGGCGCTGGCGCAGGATCCGTTCTGCCGCCAGATGCGGGAACCACAGCGACAGAATTCTCTGCCCGTTTTTCGCGGGGCTTTCTTTCTTCGAATGCGTGTTCATCGGGGTTCCACTCCAGTGTGAATTGTCCAGGCAGAGCGGTGCGGCTCTTGCCGATGCTGACGGTGAAGGCAGGCCGGCCGATCGAGCCGGCGAGCGACCCGGCGATCGTCCGGCGGCTCGCCGCTGGTGCAGCCGACACGATGAGGCGCACCGGGGCGGCGGTCGGCTCGGCTTCGCCGGCCTGGCGCAGCAGGAACACCGGCCGGCCGGCGTTTTGGGCGCGCGCGTGCAGCCGGCGCGTCGCGGTGAGGTCGAGCCGCTGCGGGCTGCCACGGATCTCGAGGATGATTGCGGCGAGCGCCGTCATCTTCGCGGCCTCCTCGGCTACCCACAGCGCATCGGTGAGTTTCGGCGCCTCGGAAAACAGCAATTGCTCCGGTGCGATACCGAACATGCTCTGCAATCCCCTGGCATAGGGAAAGCCGGCCTCGCGAAAAATCTCCGATGTGCCTATCCACAGCACGGGCAAGGGCTGGCCCTTGAGGATCAGGCTGACCAGCGACAGCACAAAGCCGGCGACGGCCCCGGCATTGCGGGTCTCAAGGCCATGGATTTCGCTCAAGGCGGCTTTCGGCAGGCCGCCGCTGAGGGCCGCATCGAGGCGTTCGACGCCGGTGGCCAGGAAAGCATCCGGCGAAGCCACGGCAAGCTCGCGCCGGATGATGGTGACATCGGCATCGGGTTCAGGCGCGGCGTCGAGACCGCCGCCAGGACCCGCGCGCAGCCCCTCGCCAGCCGGCGCGGCCAGGCGCTCGGGCAGCGTTCCCTCGATCTTCGCGATCTGGCGGCGCAGGGCAAAAACAGTCTCCCGCGCCACGGCTGATGTCGCCATGACGGTCAATTTCTCTCACAACTGTTCCTGTTATGTTCCCATAGATTCCAGAGGGTGCCGGAAGAGTCAAGCGGAGTCAGAAGGAATTTATTCCTCTATAGCCATTGACGTCATGGAATTACCGCTTCATTGCCGAGTCCGGAGGGAAAGCCTATATGCCGGGATCAAAGGACAAAGCATGGCCCGCATCTACAAGACCCGCACCTGGCATGACGAACTCTCGCCCTCGATCGAGGAGATGGAGTTTCTGGCGCTGGAGGCGTACGCGCATCTGCCGGACGATTTTCGCAAGCTGACCGGCGAGATCGTCATCATGATCGCCGAATTCCCGACCGACGAGATCATGGACGATCTGTCGCTGGAGACGCCGTTCGACCTGCTTGGCCTGTTCGAGGGCCGCGGCATCGCCGAGCGCTGGAACCCGCAGACCGGCGAAGGCCCGAACCGCATCACCCTCTACCGCCGCGCCATCCTCGACTACTGGGCCGAGAACGAAGAGACGCTGGGCGACATCGTCACCCACGTGCTGATCCACGAGATCGGCCACCATTTCGGCCTGTCGGATGATGATATGGAGAAAATCGAAGAGGCGGCGGAGTGAGGCTGCGCCGATATTCAGGTGAAGCCGGCCTGCGAACGGCAGCTTCCTGCGCTTCCGGTGCTCGCGTACTTTAAGTACGCTCCGCTCCGGTTCTCGGAAACCACTGTTCTCGGCTCGGCCTGACCTGAATCTCGACACAGCCTGCGTCCGTGCCTGGCAAAGCCTACCAGTCGCTCAGCTTGGTATCCGGCCCGTATTCCTGGCCGTCGATATCCTTCACCACCGCCTGGCCGCAGCGCATCGATTTGGTCTTCTTGTCGTAGGCGTAGGTCGGCGAGCCGTACAGGTGCCAGCCCTTGTTCAGCGCCGCGGTCACCTTGTGGCAGAAGGTTGAATCGTCGGGGGCGGACAAAAAGCGGTAAAGTCTCATGGGTCAGATCCTGTCGTGAGTTCGTCTTTTCGGGGCGGATCATGCGCCGATGGCGGCGGCCTTCGCCAGCAATTTCTCGGCTTGAGCCAGATGCAGCCGCTCGACCATCCTGCCGTCCAGCGCAATCACGCCCTTGCCGGCATTTTTGGGCAAGGCGAAGGCATCCTTGACCGCGCGCGCCTGGGCCAAGGCTTCGGGCGAGGGCGCAAAGGCGCGGTTGGCGGCGTCGATCTGGGCCGGATGGATCAGCGTCTTGCCGTCGAAGCCCATGGCGGCCCCTTCCGTGCATTCGCGCGCAAACGCGTCGAGGTCGCGAAAATCGTTGGAGACGCCGTCGAGCATGTCGATGCCGCCGGCCCGCGCCGCCAGCACCATCTGCATCAGCCAAGGCACGAGGTAGCACCGATCGGGCGTCGCCAGAATTCCGGTTTCCTTGACCAGATCGTTCGTTCCGGCAACGAAACAAGCTAGGCGCGAGGCCGGGTCGCGGCCGAGTTCGGCAATGGCGCCGATGTTGAGCATGGCCTTGGGCGTCTCGATCATCGCCCAGAGCTTGACGCTGTCGGGGGCAAAATTGTCGTCGAGCACGTCGCCGACTTCGAGGATATCGCGCGGCGTGGCGACCTTGGACAACAGGATGCCGTCGGGCTCGAATTTTGCCGCGGCGAGCAGGTCTTCAGTGCCCCATTCGCTGGACAGCGCGTTGACGCGCACGATCATCTCGCAGCGGCGTTTCGGTCGGCTGGCGAAAATGCCGGCCAATTTGTCCCGCGCGGCGACCTTGTCGGCGGGCGCAACGGCGTCCTCGAGGTCGATGATCACGGCATCGCAGGCCAGCGTCGCGATCTTGGCCAGCGCCTTGTCGTTGGAGGCGGGGACGTAAAGCACCGAGCGGCGCGGGCGGTAAGGTTCGCTTGTCATGGCCGATCTATGCCGCGTGTGGGCGGGGGAGGCAAGCGTCCGACCGGTACCTGATGACGAGCCAACCGCGAAAGCTTGCGCTGCCCCGCCCGTCCCGCAGCAGTTGCGGAAGGGGGCCTTTCCTCTCCCCCGTCGATCGGGGGAGAGGTGTCGAGCGAAGCTCGACGGAGTGGGGGTCGACGGAGTGGATGTCGACCCTTGGGGCGCAAGGCGAGGCGATGTTTGCACCGAATGCCCTTCCTGTGTCCGTTCGCGGCGATTGCCAGGTGGTTCCCCCATTCCGTCTCGGCTTCGCCGAGCCACCTCTCCCCCTCCTGAGGGAGAGGAAAGGAGCCTGGCTGGGACAGCGCCAACGTCCGGAAAGATGGCGGGCAGCGCCCCGGCCGTAAGCGCAGGTCCTGCACGAAAACTGCACATCCCTGCGGAAAACCTCCTCCGCTCCGCCCCGCCGTTTCCATGCGAGCCCGCGACAACAGCGGCATGCAACAGCGAAACGCTCACCTTTGGTCCTTGCCCTATCGCCTGCGCAGCGAAAGCTGGTGGTTGGTCGATCCGCCCCGGACGCAGGCCCGCCCGTACCTGGAAGCGAGCCTGCTCCCTTTTATCCGCCCACCGGCCGAGCGGACCCAGCCCATCAGGAAAATCCGCGCATGACATCGTTTGCAAGCTTTTCCAGCCGCTTCGGCATCGCCGTCCTGCTCGTGGCGCTGGCGGATTTTTTCTTTTACGGCCAGCCCGCCGGGATCACGGTGCTGCTGTTTGCCATCCTGATCGCCGGCGCGGTGGTCGCTGTGCATCCTGCCGCGCTGAAATCCACCCGACCCTGGCTCAAGCCGGCCGCTTTGTTCGTCGCGCTGCTGCCGCTGGCCGAGAACGTCAGCCCGCTGTCGGTGGCGATAGCTGTCGTGGCGCTGGTGGTGTTTGCGCTGTCCCTGTCCGGGCGGCTACGGCACGGCATCGCCCGCATTGCCGGCCAGGTGGCGCTGTTCCTGCTGGCGGCGCCGCTGCGCCTTATCCGTGACTTTTTCCAATGGCGCCGCACGGTGCGCCGGCTTGGCGGCCGCCGCATCCGCCTGGCGTCCATCATCGTCTGGGTCATGCCGGTGACGCTGGGCGCGGTGTTCCTGTTCTTGTTCGGCGCCGCCAATCCGGTCATCGAATATTGGCTGTCGCTGATCGACCTGATGAAGCTGCTCGATCTCATCCAACTGGCGCGGATCGTCTTCTGGCTGTTCGTGATCGCCGGCGTCTGGGCTTTCCTGCGGCCTCGCCTGCCGCGTTTCCCGCGCCGCCTTCCACCTTTGACGCCGCCTGCAGCCGTGGCCGCACCGGCCGCGACTAAACCAGCGACAACGATCGAGGCCGTCGTCTTCGGCAAGGCCGCGATCCTGCGCGCGCTGATCGTCTTCAACGCCTTGTTTGCGCTGCAGACCGGGCTCGACGCAGCCTATCTCTGGGTGGGGTCGCCCTGCCGGACGGGTTGAGCTATGCCGCCTATGCGCATCGCGGCGCCTATCCACTGATCGCCACCGCGCTGCTGGCCGCCGGCTTCGTGCTGGCGGCGCTGCGGCCGGGCAGCGAAACCTCAGGCGATCCGCTGATCCGCCGGCTGGTCTATGCCTGGGTGGCGCAGAACATCGTGCTGGTCATCTCGTCGATTCTCAGGCTCGATCTCTATATCGGCGTCTATGCACTGACCTACTGGCGCATCGCCGCCTTCGTCTGGATGGGGTTGGTGGCGTCAGGGCTTGCACTGATCATTGCCCGCATCGCGGTTGGAAAATCCAACGAATGGCTGCTCTCCGCCAATCTTGCGACGCTATCGGCGACGCTTTATGCCTGCTGCTTCATCAACTTCGCCGCAACGATCGCCAATTTCAATGTCGACCATTCCCTTGAAATGACCGGCGACGGCACGCCTATCGATACCGAATATCTGCGCTCGCTCGGCGCTGCCGCCATGCCGGCGCTGGACCGCCTCTACATGCACCAATTCGGAAACCAAACCACCTATCTGGCCGACCAAATGATGATCGACGACACTATCGCCGAGCAGAAGCAGTGGCGCGCCTGGAGCTTTCGCGGCTGGAGGCTCGTGCAGGTTCTCGACAAGAGAGGTCCGCTCGTGCTTCCTCCACCTACCCAGCCCTCGCAACCTTTAGTGCCGGACCGTTAGATCCATGCCGCATCAGATCCTGGTCGCCGACGACGATCCGCACATACGCGAGATCATCTGCTTTGCGCTGGAGAGGGCCGGGATGAAGACGCAGGCCGTGTCCGACGGCGCCGCGGCCCTGCAGGCGATCGAGCGCCGCGTGCCCGATCTCGTCGTGCTCGACATCGGCATGCCGGAGATGGACGGGCTGGAAGTCTGCCGGCGGCTGAGGCAGCGCTCCGACGTGCCGGTTCTGTTCCTGTCCGCGCGCGACGAGGAAATCGACCGCATCCTCGGGCTCGAAATGGGCGGCGACGACTACGTGACGAAACCGTTCAGCCCGCGCGAACTGGTGGCGCGGGTCAACGTCATCCTGCGCCGCGCCCGCCCGGTGGCGCCCGACCCCGCCGACGACAAGAACTTCGCGCATGGCAAGCTCAGCCTGGCGCCGGCCAGCCACGGCGCCAGTTTCGACGGCAAGGCGCTGGCGCTGACGGCGATCGAATTCTCGATCCTCAGGGGATTTCTGGCGCGGCCGGCGCATGTGCTGGGCCGCGACCTGGTGGTCGCCAGCGCCTATGCCGCCAACATCCATGTCGCCGACCGTACCGTCGATAGCCACATCCGCAACATCCGCGCCAAGCTGGCGGCGGCGGGCTGTCTCGACGCCATCGAAACCGTGCATGGCGTTGGTTTCCGGCTCGGCCGATGCGGCGCCTGAGCGACGCCAAATGGATCGGCACCAAATGGCGGCCAAGGCTGGCCACGGTGGTTCTCGCCATCCTCATCATGGTGCTGGCGCTGCCGCTGGTCGGCCTGTTCTTCTTCCGGCTTTATGAAAACCAGCTGATCCGCCAGACCGAGGGCGAGTTGATCGCGCAAGGCGCCGTCATCGCCGCCATCTATGCACAGAATATCAGTGACGCCGCCATTGCCCCGGAGAAGCTAGGGGTGCCGATGCAGGCTGACAGCGGCGATGCCAGCCGCGGCGACGACTCGCCTTACCAGCCGATCGAGCCGAGCCTCGATCTCGCTTCCGACTATCTGCTGCCGACCCGGCCCGCCGGCATTGCCGCCGCCACCGATCCAGCCTTCACGGCCATCGGCGCGCGACTGTCCGGCATTCTCGACACGACGCAAAAAACCACGCTGGCCGGCTTCCGGCTGCTCGATCCCAAGGGCGTCGTCATTGCCGGGCGCGACGAGGTCGGACTATCCCTGGCCAATGTCGAGGAGGTGCGCGAGGCCCTTGCCGGCCGCTATGCCAGCGCATTGAGGCAACGAATCCCCGATCAGCCGCCGCCGCCGCTCTATTCGGTCAGCCGCGGCACGAAAGTTCGTGTCTTCGTCGCCATGCCGATTGCGGTCGCTGGCCACGTCGCCGGCGTGATCTATCTCTCCCGGACGCCGAACAACATCGTCAAACATCTCTATGGCGAACGCGGCAAGGTGACGCTGGCGGCCATTGCCATGCTGTTCGGCACGCTGCTGATCGCGCTGGTCTTCCTGCGCACCGTCAGCCGGCCGATCTACGCGCTGATGGAGCGCACCAGGCGCATCGCCGCCGGCGACCGCGACGCGATCCGGCCGCTCGACCATCACGGCACGCGCGAAATGGCGGAGCTGTCCGCCGCCTTTCTCGACATGGCCGAAAAGCTGCAAGCGCGCTCCGACAGCATCCAGACTTTTGCCACCCATGTCTCGCACGAGCTCAAATCGCCGCTGACGGCGATCCAGGGCGCGGCCGAGCTGCTGCGCGATTCCGGCGAGGCGATGGATGCCGCCGAGCGCAAGCGGTTCTCCGGCAACATCGTCAATGACGCTGGCCGGCTCAATCTGCTGGTGCGTCGCCTGCTCGACCTGGCGCGCGCCGAAAATCTGGCGCCGAGCGGCGAAAGCACATCGCTCGATGCAGCGCTGGCGCTGCTTCCGGTCGATGGCCGGCTGGCGGTCAACATTGAGGCGGGTGGCGAAATCGGCCTGCGGATATCAGCCGAGAATGCGGCGATCGTGCTTGCCAATCTGATCGACAATTCGGCCAGGCACGGAGCCACCCAGGTTCTTCTCTCTGCGGCCACCGCCGACGGCAAGGCGACCGTTGCGGTCAGCGATGACGGCGCCGGTATTTCGCCGAGCAACAGGGCCCGCATTTTCGAGCCGTTCTTCACCACGCGCCGTGAGTCCGGCGGCACCGGCATGGGCCTCGGCATCGTGCTGGCCCTCCTGAAAGCGCATGATGGCACGATCGCGCTGGTTGACTCCGGACGCGGCACGCGCTTCGAGATCATTGTGCCGGCGGCGTGAAGCATACCGGCGGCCGGATCGGAGAAAACGTGCGCTACGACATTGTCATCATCGGCGGGGCCATCGTCGGCTCCTCTGTCGCCTATTATCTGCGCGAGGAAGGCTTTACCGGCTCGATTGCGCTGATCGAACGCGATCCGCAATTCGCCCATGCGGCAACGACGCTGTCCATGGCCTCGATCCGTCAGCAATTCTCGATCCCGGAAAACATCCGGCTGTCGCAGTTCACGCTAAACCTGTTCCGGCGGCTGAAGGAGACCTTCGGCGCCGATGCCGATATCGGCTTTCGCGAGGGCGGCTATCTCATCCTGGCCGGCGAGGCCGGGCTGCCGATCCTGAAAGCCAATCACGAAGCGCAGGTCGCAGAGGGCGCCAACATTCTGCTCGAGGATGCCGACCAGCTGGCAAAGCGTTTTTCCTGGCTGTCGACGGAAGGCATCAGCGCCGGCGCCTTCGGCCGCACCGGCGAGGGCTGGTTCGACGCGCATGCCATGCTGACGCTGTTTCGCAAGGCGCTGCGCGACAGACAAATCGATTTCATCGCCGCCGACGTCACCGGCATCGAGAGGCAGGGCAACCGCGTCACCGGCGTGGACCTCGACAATGGCGAAAGACTGCAAGCCGGCATCGTCGTCAATGCCGCCGGGCCGAATGCCGGCAGGGTGGCCGGCATGGCGGGACTCGCGCTGCCGGTCGAGCCGCGCAAGCGCAATGTCTTCGTCTTCGAGGCGCGGGAAAAATACGCCGACATGCCGCTGCTGGTCGATCCCTCCGGCATCTATGTCAGGCCGGAAGGCTCGGTCTATCTCACCGGCGGCGCCGAACCGGAGGAGGGCGATGGCCCCGCCGACCCCAGGGATTTCGACGTCGACTGGCCGCTGTTCGAAGAGGTGATCTGGCCCGTGCTGGCAACCCGCATCCCCGCCTTCGAGGCGATCAAGCCGACCCGCGCCTGGGCAGGCCATTACGACTACAACACGCTCGACCAGAACGCCGTGATCGGGCCGCATCCAGAGGTCGGCAATTTCATCTTCGCCAACGGATTTTCCGGCCACGGCCTGCAACAGGCGCCGGCGGTCGGCAAGGCGCTGGCGGAGTTGTTGGTGCATGGCGGGTATCGGACGGTGGATTGCTCGGCGTTTGGGTACGAACGGGTGGCCGAAGGTCGGGCGTTTCGGGAATTGAACGTGATTTGAGGCGGGCGGAATAGGATCGCTCTGTCGAGTTCCCGCCCACCCCCCTCTGCCCTGCCGGGCATCTCCCCCGCAAGGGGGGAGATGGCAGCTTCGGCGAAGGCGCCATTCTTGCAACGTCGGAGATTGGCGAAAACGGTCGCGGCATCTGATCTCCCCCCTTGCGGGGGAGATGGCCGGCAGGCCAGAGGGGGGTGCTGTCCCGCGAGAGTCTAAGCAACCATCGCACTGACAGCCATCGCGTTGCCCAGCGCATGCCCGTTGGCCGTATTGTCAAAAATCCCCCACACCTCGGCGCCGGAATCTGCTGCTGCTTCCACTTGCCGCGCAAACCGGTCGAGCGTTTCGGCATCGTAACCCGAATAGTAGATCCGCGGCGCGCCGTGCCAGCGGAAATAGGCAAGGCCGGGCCAGCCACCTGGCCCTGCTGCCTCCGGAACCGAAGCCGGGTCGGCGGCGACCCGTGCGACCTGGTGACCGGCCAGCAGTGCGTCCGCCTCGGCACTGAACCAGGTGGGATGGCGCGGCTCGCATGCCAGCCTTGCCCGGATACGCCTGCCCAACATGTCGAAGAAGCCGCCGGCGACCTCCGGCTCGAAGGGCAAGCTCGGCGGCAGCTGCACCAGAAGCACGCTCAGCTTTTCGCCGAGACCTTCGACCTGCCCGAGAAAGTCCTCCGTCAGCCCCTCGCAATCGGCGAGGCGATGATCATGGGTCATGTTCTTCGGTGCCTTGACCGCGAAGCGGAAGTGCTCCGGCACGGCGTGCGCCCAGCGCTCATAGGTCTCGCGGCGGTGCGGCTTGTAGAACGTGGTGTCGATCTCGACGGCCGGAAAGCGTTTTCCGTAACGTTCGAGATGCGAACCGGATTGCGGAAAGTCAGCCTTGTATCGAGACGGAATTCCCCAGCCGGCGGTGCCTATCAGAGATCGGCGATTTCCCATCCTGCGGATTTGGACCGGATGAAGCGCGGGTCAAGGGCGACAAAGGAGGCGTTGCTCCGCGGTGTCCTGAACACCGTTCCGCATTGCCGAGAACCTTGCCCGCCTTGACTGCCCAACCCGATCGGCAATTGCGCTCGACGCTCGTCAGCCCTCGCGGGAGAACCAGAACGCGTCGGCCATTCGCGTCATGCCGATACGCTCATAGAAGCCGACGGCGTCGGGCATCGAGATCAGGCTGATGGCGACCGAAGGCCCAAGCTGCCGGCGGGCCGCGTCCATCAGGCCCTTGCCGATGCCGAGGCCTTGCGCAGATTGGGATACGGCGAGCTCTGAGACATAGCACACCCAGGAAAAGTCGGTGATGGCCCTGATAACGCCTATCAGCGGCCTGCCTTCGATGTCGAGCCGCGCCGTCAGCACCAGGTTCGCGGCCGAAAGCATCGCCTGCAGCCGGGCGTCGTCATCGACGGGGCGTGTTTCGCCGAGCGTGGATTCGACCAGCACGCGGCGGAATTCGGCGACGTCGAGCTCAGGCTCCCGGGCATAGATAATCTTCGATTGTGCGGTCATGGGCGTAAGGTGCACCAACGGCAGCTGGTTTTAAAGACAGTGCCGCGCCGATCTTTCGATCGGGGCCGCGCACCAACAGTTGCCTTTTATTTGCCGGCGGCTTTGTGTAAACCGGGCGCCAGCAAACCCTGACGCAACGAATTATCGATCAAGAACGGGCAAAAGCCATGGAAAAATTCACCAAGCTCACCGGCGTCGCCGCACCGATGCCGATCGTCAATGTCGACACCGACATGATCATCCCCAAGGATTATCTCAAGACGATCAAGCGCACCGGGCTCGGCAGCGGCCTGTTCGCCGAAATGCGCTACAAGGACGATGGCTCGGAAAACCCCGACTTCGTGCTCAACAAGCCAGCCTACCGCAAGGCGCAGATCCTGGTCGCCGGCGACAATTTCGGCTGCGGTTCGAGCCGCGAACACGCGCCGTGGGCGCTGCTCGATTTCGGCATTCGCTGCGTCATCTCGACGTCGTTCGCCGACATTTTCTACAACAACTGCTTCAAGAACGGCATCCTGCCGATCACCGTCAGCCCCGAAGACCTGGAGAAGCTGATGGACGACGCCTCGCGCGGCTCCAATGCGACGGTGTCGGTCGACCTCGAGGCCAAGGAAATCCGCGGCCCCGACGGCGGCGTGGTCACCTTCGACCTCGACGACTTCAAGCGCCACTGCCTGCTGAACGGTCTCGACGATATCGGCCTGACCATGGAGAAGGCCGGCGCCATCGCCTCGTTCGAGAAGAAGAACGCTGCCGAGCGTCCTTGGGCCTGAGTGGTACGAGATGGCCCGGCCGCCACAAAGCCGGGTTCGTGGCGGCTGAACGGAGGGGACAGTCATGACACGTTTTCTTCTTGCCGGCGCCTGCGCGCTGGCGTGGATGCTGATGCCGGTGGCCGGCGCGCAAGCACAGACCGACACGGTCCTCGTGCCGGCAGAAGATCCGTCCGCCGCCGATCCGGGCGCGTCGAGCAATGCGGCCCTGGCGGACGATGACAGCCAGGGGCCGGTCCCGTTCGAGGGCGGGCAGCTGACCATCACCCAGCCGGAGCAGGATGGCGAAAAGGTGCTGGCCTATGACGGCAAGCAGCTGGCCAGCAATTACGACGTGTTCTTCGACAGAACAGTCAAGGTCGGCGGCGTCGACGTGGCGCTGGTCGATGTCGGCGACGGCGGCAACCAGTGCGGCCCGGCCAAGGTCATCGTCTGGAAGCCGGAAGGCGGCGAGATACAAAGCCTCAAGGTCGAACAGGACGAATGCGGCGCGCCGCCGGCGGCGGTGGCCGACAACGCCATCTTTTTCGTGCCGTATCTGTTGCCGGGCGATACGAAGCAAGCGCTGCAATGGTCGCCCAGCGACGGGCTGACGATCTCGGGCGACCTGACCTACGCGCCGGAGCCGGGTACGGACTGGAAGGACGTCGATCCGGCCAAATACCAGAACATCATCGACGCCTTCCACAATGAGGCCGTCTACAAGGCGGCGCAGACGCTACTCGGCGACACCATGCCCGACATGGCGACCAGCCTGCTGGTCGGCGGCGGCACCGAAAAGACGGCGTCGGGCGCCTTCTACGCCACCGGCTGCGTGCCGCACGCATGCGGCAGCAATGACGGTTTCATGGCGGTCGACCCGGCCAAGCACACGCTCTACTTCGCCCGGCGCGGCGACAATGGCGAGCCGCAGGCGTGGCCTGACGTGAAGGCCTGGCCTGCGGATGTGAAGGAAGCAATGGACAAGGCGCAGGAGTCGGGGAACTAGAGTTCGCGGCAGCGCGGCGAACAATCGGTGTTCATGCTTGTTCCGTCGCGATCCGTCACACCCCCCTCTGCCCTGCCGGGCATCTCCCGCTCAAGGGGGGAGATCAGACGTCACTCTGGCTT
Organism: Mesorhizobium sp. C089B; assembly: GCF_030323125.1. Taxonomy (NCBI): domain Bacteria; kingdom Pseudomonadati; phylum Pseudomonadota; class Alphaproteobacteria; order Hyphomicrobiales; family Phyllobacteriaceae; genus Mesorhizobium; species Mesorhizobium sp. C089B. The sequence goes on along the minus strand of NZ_CP100469.1, from coordinate 4,429,546 downwards.
TCGCCAATCGCAAATGTGGAAAGCGAGAAAGGCGTCCGAACTGCTAATCTCCCCCCTTGAGGGGGAGATGGCCGGCAGGCCAGAGGGGGGTGCTGTCCCGCCGACGACCAAGATTTGCACCTGACTTGGCCCATGGCCTGGCCGGTCCTTTCCTGCAAAGTGTCCGAAACCACAGCGAGGCTCCATGCGCACACTCATCTCCACCGGTTCGCCCTTCGAAAAAACCGCCGGCTATTCGCGCGCGGTGGTGCAGGGCGACTGGTGCTTCGTGTCGGGAACGACCGGCTACGACTATGCGACGATGACCATGCCGGAAACGGTGGAGGCGCAGACGCGCAATTGCCTGGCGACCATCGCGGAGGCGCTGAGGGATGGCGGCTTCGACATGGCCGATGTGGTGCGGGCGCATTACTACATCACAGACCGGGCCATCGTGGACGTCGTCTTCCCCATCCTCGGCGAGGCTTTCGGCGAGATCAGGCCGGCGGCGACGATGATCGTGTGCCAGCTCAACAAGCCGGAAATGAAGATCGAGATCGAAGTCACGGCGCTGCGGCGCACGGCTTGAGGAGGCCAAAGCCATGACGGTCCGGCGCATCGTAGCCAATATCGGGACGCAGGACGCGGCGGCGGCGAAACGCTTCTATCAGGACGTGCTTGGCCTCGATGTGCTGATGGATCAGGGCTGGATCGTCACCTACGGGTCCGACGAACGGATGCAGGTGCAGATCAGCTTCATGGCCCAGGGCGGCTCCGGCACGCCGGTGCCGGACCTCTCCATCGAGGTCGACGATGTCGATGCGGCGCTGCAAGGCATGAGGGCCGCCGGCTTTGCCGTCGAATACGGTCCGGCCGACGAGCCGTGGGGCGTACGGCGGTTTTATGTGCGCGATCCGTTCGGCCGGTTGGTGAATATTTTGTCGCACAAGTGATTTGTTCCTCTCCCCCGCCTCTGGCCACGGCGAGGAACCCAGGTCTTGAGACGCGGGCGCCGTCGTAGCGGTCTTCATCCCCTTGCGCCGCAAGCTCTTGGCGTTTAGCAAGGCCGCGGTTTCTCCAAACAGCATCGGACGGTTCTCCATGGCTTCGAAAAATCTTCTCCTGCTCGCCGGCGACGGCATCGGCCCCGAGGCGATGGCCGAGGTGAAGAAGCTGATCGCGGCCATGAACGCAAAGCTCGGCAGCGGTTTTGCCACTGATGAAGGCTTGGTCGGCGGCTGTGCCTACGACGCGCATGGCGCGGCGATTTCGGATGGCGACATGGCAAAGGCGATGGCTGCGGACGCCGTGCTGTTCGGCGCCGTCGGCGGGCCGAAATGGGACAAGGTGCCTTACGAGGTGCGTCCCGAGGCCGGGTTGCTACGGCTGCGCAAGGATATGGAGCTGTTCGCCAATCTCCGGCCCGCCATCTGCTATCCGGCGCTGGCCGCGTCGTCCTCGCTGAAGCAGGAAGTCGTCGAGGGCCTCGACATATTGATCGTGCGCGAGCTTACCGGCGGAGTCTATTTCGGCGAGCCGAAGCAGATCATCGATCTCGGCAACGGCCAGAAGCGCGGCATCGACACGCAGGTCTACGACACGTTCGAGATCGAGCGCATTTCCGGCGTCGCTTTTGAGCTGGCGCGCACGCGCAAGAACCACGTGACATCGATGGAAAAGCGCAACGTCATGAAATCCGGGGTGCTGTGGAACGAGGTCGTCACCCAGACCCACGCAGCCAGATATGCTGACGTCAAGCTCGACCACATGCTGGCCGATGCCGGCGGCATGCAGCTGGTGCGCTGGCCAAAGCAGTTCGACGTCATCGTCACCGACAATCTGTTCGGCGACATGCTGTCCGACATCGCCGCCATGCTGACCGGATCGATCGGCATGCTGCCGTCGGCCTCGCTCGGCGCGCCCGATGTGAAGACCAGGAAGCGCAAGGCGCTGTACGAGCCGGTGCATGGCTCGGCGCCCGACATTGCCGGACAGGGCATCGCCAACCCGATCGCCATGATCGCGTCGTTTGCCATGTGCCTGCGCTACTCCTTCGGCATGGTCGATGAGGCCGACAAGCTCGAAGGCGCCATAGCCGCCGTGCTCGACGACGGGCTGCGGACGAAGGATATTATGTCCGAGGGCATGACCGAAGTCGGCACTGTCGCAATGGGCGATGCCATCATCGCCAAGTTCCTGGCTTAGCGGCCGACTCAGCGGATCTCGCCGGCCAGCCGTTTCAGCAGGCCGACGAGTTGCGCCTCATCCACGGCTGAGAAAAAAGCAGCGTCGGCGGCTTCGACGGCGACGATAGCGCGCTGGACTGCGGCCGTCCCCGTCGTGGAGACGCGGATCACCTTGGCGCGGGAATCCCGCGGGTTGGTGTCCCGCACAATCAGTCCCTTTGCCTCGAGCCGGGCGACGACGTCCGATGTCATCTTCACCTCGGTGCCGGCCTGGGCGGCGAGCTGCACCTGGTTAGGCGGCTCGCCATAGCGGCCGAGCCACATCGCCGAAGCCAGCAGCACGAACTGGACATGCGTAAGGTCAAGCGGGGCCAGCGCCGCCGTCATGACGCGCTGCCAGCGCATGGTGGTTCGCCAGAGCAACAAGCCGGGGCTCTCGGATGGTCCGCTGAAGCGCGTTTGCAGATCCCCCCGATCAGCCACCGTTCGCCAACTCCCTTGCCTGCTCGAACAGTTTGGCCATCGAAGTGTCGAAATCGCCGCTGATCTGCGGCCCGAGCTCTGGTCCGACTTCGGCGGCCGATGGGCCGGAAATCTCGAGGCGATGCGTCACTTGAGTCCCACCCTCGACCGGCGTCAGCGTATGCCTGAACAGCAGTTTCGTGTCGCCGAACGAGGTCTCGTCGGCATAGGTTACAGCGTCGACAAGATCGACGATCGTCGATTCGAAGGTGTCCTGCCCGACGGGCGTTACAGAGAGGCGGGTGCCCTTGGCGAACGGGCCGTGCAGCACGAACATATCGGACCCTTCGTAGGTGAGGCGGCCTTCGTGCAGCGCCTTGAGCGCGTTCCAGATGGCCTGCGCCGAAAGGGGGGAAATTGCGGTGTACTCGTTGGTCCACATTTGTCTTGGCTCCATCATCCGTTTTCGATCGTCGAATTGATGAGTGCACAGATTATCTGTGCGCAGACTAAACGGCAAGAGAAATATTTTGTTCGTCCGGTCAAAACAGCAGCTGCCTTCCTGGCTGCGACCTAAGCCATTGTTAAATCACGGCTGTCCGCAAACAGCCGGCAGTTCATTTCTGGTGCGGTCTAGGCTCCGCCTCCTCCAGGCACCGGCCCCCACTGGTTTTCGTGGGCCTGGGTCGGGATCAATCCGAGTATCAGCGCGAGGATCAGCGTAGCCGGAGCGAACATGAAGGTGATTGCGAAGTAAGGTATTGCCAGCCAGCCGGTCAGGCCGATGTCGTGCAAGCGGCGCACGACGAGCCCGACCCAGGGCAGGAACGTCGCTAGCCAAAACAGCCCCCAGACGCCGATCATCACAATCGGCCAGTTGCCGGCATCGAAATTGCCGACGGCCTGGTCGGCGAGGCCGCCGGCAATTCCGACCAGGATGAAGCTGACGGTCCAGAACAGGCAGTAGCCCCAGAATTCCTTGCGGCGGGCGCGTTCGGCGAAGTTGATGTAGTTGCGCGTCACGCCTCGCCAGAAATAACCCGGCAGTCCGCTATCGCGAACCGCGCCGTCTTCCGCCAGGCGGCCGAAATGCTGTGGCGCGGCTGAAGCGGCAGCCGCCTTGGGCGGCGCGGCGCTTGCCGCTGGCGCAGCGGTGGCGGGACTGGCGGGCTGGGCGCGGATTGAAAAAACGTCGCGCGCTTGACCGCTTGCCGGCAGAAACTCGACCACTGCGCCGTTCGCGATCACGGTATCACGGCGCAGATCCTCGCGCGCGAAGGTGTAGCGGTTGCCGTCCGCCCCGGTGATGAAGCCGAAACCCTGGGCCTCGTCATAGTGAAGAACTTCGCCGCGCATTTAGCCTCGCCCCCGTGTAGGCACAGACTGTTCAAAGTTGCGGCGGACTGCAAGGGGGTGGACGAAATGGAGGGCAAACGGTTCAGGCATGAGTTGCTTCATTTTCCCGTCCGTTGGCGCTGCCCCTCACCTGCCTGCCGGCATCCCCTCCCCGTATAGTGACGGGGAGAGGGGTCGCTGTTATCGACGATTCCGCCAATCACCAACGCTGCAAGAAGAGCGCCAAGGCTGCGGTCCGCCCTTTCTCCCGTCACTATACGGGGAGTTGAGGAATGGTCCGCGAAGCGGACGAAAAGCCAACTGCTTGGCTTTTCGAATAACGAACGTCCGGCAGGGCAATGAGGGGCAGCGCCTGCATCTGTAATTGGCCGATAAGAGCCTCAAACCGGCCGCTTCTTCGGTTTCTTGTTCTTCGGCGGTCCAGCCTTGTCGAATTTCGGTTTCCCGGCCCAAGGCTTTGCATCGCCGGGGGGCCGTTCCCGCTTCTCGAATTTCGGCTTGTGTGCGCTTTGCGGCGCCTCGAACGGGCGCTTGCCGCGATGCGGCTTCTTGTCGGGCTTCGGCGCCTGGTAGCCGGCGCGCGACAGGTCGGGCGTGCCGTCCAGCCGCTTCACCACGATGTTGCCCTGCAGCTTCTTGTCGGGGCCGATGGCGGCGAGGAAGCGATCGGCCCAGTCGGCCGCGATCTGCACGTAGGTCTCATCCTGTTGCATCTTGATGGAGCCGATCTCGCGCTTGGAGATGTTGCCGGTGCGGCACAGCATCGGGATCAGCCAGCGCGGCTCGGCATTTTGCTTGCGCCCGATCGACAGCGAGAACCAGACACTGTCGCCGAAATCGTCGCGCCGGCTTGGCGCTTCATCGCGGCGCTCGAATTTTTCGCCCGCCGGTTTGTCACGCGAAGGCGTGAACGGTGCGACATCCGTAAGCTCCTCGGGCGCCGAGCGGCTGGCGCGGCATTGGCGCACGAAGGCGGCGGCCACCTGTTCGGCGCCATGCCTGGCCAGAAGCGCGTCGATGAAGCCGCGCTCGTCCTCGGCAATCGGCTCTTCGAAGGCTGGATCGGCAAGGATGCGCTCGTCGTCGCGCTTGATCACGTCGTCGGCGGAGGGCGGGCTCGCCCATGTCGCCTTCAGCCCGGCATTCTGCAGCAGCCGTTCGGTGCGCTTGCGGGCGCCGTTGGGCACGATCAGCGCGCTGACGCCCTTGCGTCCGGCTCGGCCGGTTCGGCCGCTGCGGTGCAGCAGCGTTTCGGGATTGGTCGGCAGATCGGCGTGGATGACCAGTTCGAGATTGGGCAGGTCGATGCCGCGCGCTGCAACGTCCGTGGCAATGCAGACCTTGGCGCGGCCGTCCCGCATCGCCTGCAGCGCGTGGGTGCGTTCGTTCTGGCTGAGCTCGCCCGACAGTGCCACGACGGAAAAATTGCGGTTGTTGAAGCGCGCCGTCAGGTGATTCACGGCGGCGCGGGTGTTGCAGAACACCAGCGCGTTCTTCGCTTCGTAAAACCGCAGCACATTGATGATGGCGTTCTCGCGGTCGGGATAGGCGACATTCAGCGCCCGGTACTCGATATCGAGATGCTGCTTTTCCTCGCCGCCGGCCGAGATGCGTACGGCGTCGCGCTGATAGCCTTGCGCCAGCGTGGCGATCGAGCGCGGCACGGTGGCCGAAAACATCAGCGTGCGGCGCTGAGCCGGTGCGGCATCGAGGATGAATTCGAGGTCCTCGCGAAAGCCGAGGTCGAGCATCTCGTCGGCCTCGTCCAGCACCACGGCTTTCAGCGCCGACATGTCGAGGGAGTTGCGGGTGATGTGGTCGCGCAGGCGGCCGGGCGTGCCGACGACGATGTGGGCGCCGCGCTCCAGCACGCGCCGTTCGGAGCGCATGTCCATGCCGCCGACGCAGGACGCGACGGTGGCGCCGGTCGGCGCGTAGAGCCATTGCAATTCGCGCATCACCTGCAGAGCGAGCTCGCGCGTCGGCGCCACGGCCAGCGCCAGCGGTGCGCCAGCCTGGTCAAAACGCTCGGCGCTTCCAAGAAGGGTCGGCGCCAAAGCGAGGCCGAAGGCGACGGTCTTGCCTGAGCCGGTCTGCGCCGACACCAGAGCGTCGGACTCGCCGAGCTCCAGCACGGCCTTCTGCACTGGCGTCAGCTCGGTATAGCCGCGTTTTTCCAGCGCTTCTGCCAGCGCAGGAACAATAGCTTCGAAATTGGACATCTCACTCTTTCGGAATTCAGGGTCTGGGCTCATCATGGAGCACATGCCGGGGCTGACGCACGCCAGCCAAACACTATTTGGGCGTTCGTACTTCTTGCGGCCGCTATTGTACAGGGCAGGCGTGTGCCTGGCCGCAATTGACTCCTGACGCAAACCGCGTAAAAGCCGGCATCGAACGGGATCATTTTCGATGCGCGGCCTTCTGATGGCTCTTCTTGCCTTCGACTTCCCCGGCCACAATCATGGGGCCGGGCGCGTTGGCGCGTCTTACCGTTCCAGCAAAACTATGGCCAAAACCACCACCAAAACGGTGTGATTCCCTTGGCCTAACCACCCTCTCCCGGGTCCGGCCCGGGGGACGAAACCCGCATTGGCCGGCGGGTTTTCTCCAAAAACCAAGCGGAGAGGGACAGGAGATTTCTGATGAGTTTCAAAGTTGCGGTAGTCGGCGCCACGGGCAATGTGGGTCGCGAAATGCTCAACATACTGGAAGAGCGCGGCTTTCCGGTAAGCGAAGTCGTGGCGCTGGCCTCGCGGCGCAGCCAGGGCACCGAAGTGTCGTTCGGCGACCGTTCGCTGAAGGTCAAGACGCTCGACCAGTATGATTTTTCCGACACCGACATCTGCATCATGTCGGCCGGCGGCAACGTCTCGAAGGAGTGGTCGCCGAAGATCGGCAAGCAGGGCTGCGTCGTCATCGATAACTCGTCGGCCTTCCGCTACGACCAGGACGTGCCGCTGATCGTGCCGGAAGTGAACCCGGATGCGATCTCGCTGTTCACCCGCAAGAACATCATCGCCAATCCGAACTGCTCGACGGCGCAGCTGGTCGTGGCGCTGAAGCCGCTGCACGATGTCGCCACCATCAAGCGCGTCGTCGTCGCCACCTATCAATCGGTATCCGGCGCCGGCAAGGAAGGCATGGACGAACTCTTTACACAGACCCGCGCGGTGTTCGTCGCCGATGGCGTCGAGGTCAAGAAGTTCACCAAGCGCATCGCCTTCAACGTCATTCCGCATATCGACGTCTTCCTCGACGACGGCTCGACCAAGGAAGAGTGGAAGATGGTCGCCGAGACCAAGAAGATGCTCGACCCCAAGATCAAGCTGACGGCGACCTGTGTGCGCGTGCCGGTGTTCATCGGCCATTCCGAAGCCGTCAACATCGAGTTCGAAAAGCCGATCACCGCCGACGAGGCGCGCGATATCCTGCGCGAAGCGCCGGGCTGCCAGGTCTTGGACAAGCGCGAGGATGGCGGCTACATCACGCCGCTGGAATCGGCCGGCGAGGACGCCACCTTCATCTCGCGCATCCGCGAGGATTCGACCATCGACAACGGCCTGTCGATGTGGATCGTCTCCGACAATCTGCGCAAGGGCGCGGCGCTCAACGCGGTGCAGATCGCCGAGCTTCTGGTCGAGCGCGGCCTGATCCAGCCGAAGAAGAAGGCGGCCTGACGGCTGGTTTGTTTTCGCTCACGGGGTTCGGCCTTCGGCCGATTCCGTTTATCGCTCACGGGCCGTATCGCCGCTGCCGCGGCTGGCCCTCCGCGGGGCGCCGGAAAGCCGGCGGCCCGTAGTCGCGGGCTCGGCCTTCGGCCGAAGCCTTCCTTCTCCCCGTTCACGGGGAGAAGGTCCCGGCAGGGGGATGAGGGCAGCGCTGACCTCTGTTGAGAAACGCCTTTGAACGATCCCACCAAAATCGTGCTGCGCCCCGCCACGGCTTTGGATGCCGCGACCATCGCCATTGTCATGCGGGCCGCACTTGGCTCGTTCTCCTGGATGCCGGTCATCCACACGCCGGATGAGGATCTTGCCTTCATCCGCGAGATCGTGCTGTCCCGGCAGCAGGTGACGGTCGCCGAGGCCGGCACCGGCATTGTCGGCTTCATTGCCCTGAGCGGCGATTGGGTGGAACAGCTCTATCTCGACCCCGCCTGGACGGGGCAAGGCATCGGCAGCCGGCTGCTGGTGCAAGCGACCGCCGCGCTACGGATCGTTAAACTGCATTGCTTCCAGGCCAACACCGGCGCGCGTCGCTTCTACGAGCGCCATGGCTTTCGCCCCGAGGCGTTCGGCGCGGGCACCACCAACGAAGAAGGCCTGCCGGATATTCTCTACGTGCGTCGAGCTTGATATTCAGCCGGCGTTATCCTTGGCCAGTTGGCGCAATAACTCCATCGCTTCCTCGACCCGCTCAGCGGGCACGAACAGATGGTCATGATAGAAAGCAGAGACCGGATTGACGCCCATGCCGGCGGCGGCCAGCCGGGCGGTGATGGCGGCGAGGAAGCCGACGGCTTCCAGCGAGGAGTGGACGTTCAGGGTGATCATGCGGCAGCGGAACGAAGCGGTCAGCCCGGCCGCCCGTGCCGCGTCCTCGGTCACGATCAGTGTCACACCCTCGCGCTCGCGAAAGACCATCACGGGATCGAGGCCTGCCTGCCGGCTGATTCCAGGTGTGAGCGTAGCGAACACGTAGACGTCCGGCAGCAGTTCCGGCGTCATCGCCGCCAGCAGCTTTTTCAGATCAGTCTCGCCGGCCATTCGCTCGTCTCTCGCCCAGCCCTATCAATAGCCGTGACTGGTGGATGTCGATAGTCCGTCAAGGTGGAGGGACAGCACCCCCCTCTGCCCTGCCGGGCATCTCCCCCGCAAGGAGGGAGATCGGCGGTTTCGATGCTCCGCTCATTCATGGAACATTGCCGAAGCGGTCGAGCGTGTAATCTCCCCCCTTGCGGGGGAGATGGCCGGCGGGCCAGAGGGGGGTGTGAAGGATCGCCACGCAGCGGCTTTTGCTTGCTGCTACCCAAAAAGAATCCGCACCCTGTAGGATCGCCGCCCCATCGCTCGTCCTTGGTCCGAAGCCAGCAAACGGCTCGAACCGCTTAGGAGGGAACACCGTGAGTATTTCTCAAACCATGCCCGTCTCGTCGGGCGCCCTGTGGACCGGCCGCGTGCTCAGCGGCCTCATCATCCTGTTCATGATCTTCGACGGCGTCATCAAGCTGCCGCCGCTCGATGTCGTCACCCAGACCATGGTGCCGCTCGGCTGGCCGGCCGATGTCAATGTCGCGCGCACGCTCGGCATTATCGGGCTGATCTCGACCGCGCTCTATGCGCTGCCCCGCACCTCGGTGCTCGGCGCCATCCTGCTCACCGGCTATCTCGGCGGCGCCATCGCCACAAACATGCGCGTCGGCAGCCCGTTGTTTTCGCACACGCTGTTTAGCGTCTATCTCGGCATCATCCTGTGGGGCGGTCTCTATCTGCGCGACCCAAGCGTGCGCGCCCTGATCCCGTTCAGCCGTTAAGCGAGGAGAAAAACATGCTCAGCACCATTCTCATCATCCTGGTCGTCATCATCGTCGCCGTGCTCATCTATGCGGCGACGAGGTCGAATGATTTCGTCACCGCCCGCACCGCCAGCATCAAGGCCGCGCCGGAAGCGATCTTTCCGCTGATCAACAATTTCAAGCACTGGCCGGAGTGGTCACCCTACGAAAAGCTCGACCCCGAGATGAAGCGCACGCTGTCGGGCGCTGATGCCGGCAAGGGCGCCGCCTACGCCTGGGAAGGCAATGCCAAGGCCGGCAAGGGACGCATGGAGATCGTCAATTCCGTGCCATCCTCGCTGGTGTCGCTGAAGCTCGACTTCGAGAAGCCGTTCCGGGCCAACAACAGCGTCGACTTCACCCTGAAGCCCTCGGGCGACACCACCGCAGTCACCTGGGCAATGCGCGGCAGCCGGCCCTTCATTGCCAAGCTTTTGGGCCTCTTCATGAATTTCGATACGCTGATCGGCAAGGATTTCGAGGCTGGCCTCGCCAATCTGAAGAAGGCCACTGAAAGGTAAAACGTCCTGCATTTCAACAAGCTCGGCGGCGGTCGTTACGAATGTGACAGGCACGCGCACCGGGATCTCTCACGTCTTCGGGATCAAATCAGCTGTCTGGGAGTTAGAGCCGTGGCGGCGAGGACGGCGATCCGCGTGAGAGAGGAACGACAATGAAAAAAGCGATGATCATTCTGGTACTGGCGACCGCACTGGGTGCGTGCTCGCAAACCGAAAAGGGTGCCGCGGTCGGCGGCCTCGGCGGCGCGGCGGTTGGCGCAGCTGTGGCAAATGATCCGGTTCAGGGCGCCGTCGTCGGCGGCGCCGTCGGCGCCGTGGCCGGCGCGCTGATCGGCCGTGCCAGCGAAAGCGGTCAATGTCGCTACCGCGGCCGCAACGGGCGCACCTACATCGCCAGCTGCCCCGACGGTTATTGAACACAGCCAGGTCCAACATCGGAAACCGGCGGCTATAGATCGCCGGTTTCGCTGTTGCCCAAGGCAGCTGGACCATGGCTGCCTGCGCTACAGCAATCCCCGGATATGCTCCCAAGCCAGGCGGCCCAGGCGCGTGTCGGCGTCGTCATTGCCGCCATGGGCATGCAGCCTCGAGCGCGGCGTGATTTCGCCCGGCAGCAGAATGCGGTGGCCGGCGTCGGGCACTGAGACGAGGCAGGTGGTCATTGCGGTGTCCTGGCGACGCTGAATGATCGACTGGGCAAAATCCAGCGATGGCCATAGCGCGTCGTCGCCGCCCGCAACCAGAACAATGTCGGCTGAAATAGCTTGGCGGGAATGGCAGCCTCGGCCGCAGCGTCCTTGAAGGTTTGCAAGGCACGCTGGAAGAGGCCTCGGTAGGACACCAGACCGTCGACATACTCCGCGTTCCAAGCGGGATTGCTTGGGACGAACGGCAAAGGAATCCCCTCGAGCGTCCACGACGATCGTTCCGGCCAGCTGACGCCGTCGCGGCCCGGCCCGATATTCCCCCAGACCACCGATGTCGGGCTGATCGCAACCACGACGTCAATGCGTGGATCATGAGCCGTCGCAAGCAGGGAGGCCTCGGCGCCTTTCGAGGTCCCGACATAGACGATGCGCCGGCATCCCATCTGGACAAGATAGCCGGTCGCCGCGAAAAACGTTTCGAGCGGGATCTCGCAAATGCCGGGCACCTGACCTTCGCCGCCAAACCATTGCAGCGCGAGAGCGGATGCTCCTTCCTTGGCAAAGAGCCGGGCGCGGGTGACGTCGATGCGGCCGCTCGATCCGCTGAGCACGACGACGCCTGTCGTGGCGCCGGCGCATCGCAACAGCGTTCCGGCTACGCCGCCGAAAAGGGTCTCTTCCGTGACGGTCCGCTCAGTCATCTTTCGTTCGAACGCATATGACATCGCCGCACATTAGCAAAACGGCGGGCACAGGCCCGCCGTTTTGTCGATGCGATGACGCGATGCTTATTCGGCGGTGGCGGCTTCCGCTTCGGCCGGGGCTGCAGCAGCGGCGGCAACGGCGGCGGCAGCGTCTTCCTGGGCCTTCTTCAGCAGAGAGGCGCGTTCCTGCGCCTTCTTGCCGGGCTCGGCCTTCTTCGGGTTGGAGCGGGCTTCGCGCTTGAGGAGGCCGGCCTCATCGAGGAAGCGCAGCACGCGGTCGGTCGGCTGAGCGCCGTGCGACAGCCAATGCTTGACGCGGTCGGCGTCGACCTTGACGCGCTCGCCGTCCTTGGGCAGCAGCGGGTTCCACGAGCCGATCGACTCGATGAACCGGCCGTCGCGCGGCGAACGGGCGTCAGCAATGACGACGTGGTAGTAAGGGCGCTTCTTCGAGCCCGCACGGGCCAGTCTGATCTTCAAGGGCATTTCATTTCTCCTAAATTTCTGATTTCAGTGTTGGGTTAATGGCTTTGTCTGGTGCAGGTCGTTGTCCCAAAACCGCTGCGCACTTTTGGGCGACATGCACTTTGTTAGCCGGTTTTGCTTGCGCCGTTGGACGCGGCGATCTGCTCGTGATGGCGGATCACTTCGCGGACGACGAAGTTGAGGAATTTTTCCGCGAAATCGGGGTCGAGATGAGCGTCCTTCGCCAGCTGGCGAAGGCGGGTGATCTGCTCCTGCTCGCGCGCCGGGTCGGCGGGCGGCAGGCCATGCTCGGCCTTGAGCACGCCGACCGCCTTGGTGCAGCGGAAGCGCTCGGCCAGCATATGAATGAGGGCGGCGTCGATGTTGTCGATCGAGGCGCGATAGCCGGCCAGGATGGTGCGTGCGTCGGCCATGTCTTTTTCTTCGTTCATAGCGTCCTCACTTCTTCTTTCCGAGGCCGGGCAGACCACCGCCGCCAAGGCCGGGAAGCTTCATGCCGCCGGGCAGACCGGGCAGGCCACCGCCGCTCGGGGTGGGCGGGCCCTTCATGCCGCCAAGGCCGGGCATCTGCTTCTGCAAGGCTTCGAGCTGCTTGGGATCCATCTTGGAGAGGTCGGGCATGCCGCCACCCATCATGCCGCCGGGGCCACCCGGCATCATGCCGCCGAGGCCCATCTTGGAGGCAAGGCCGCCCATCATGCCGCGCATCAGGCCGCCGCCTTTGCCCTTGCCGCCCATCGCCTTCATCATGTCGGCCATGCCGCGATGCATTTTCAAGAGCTTGTTGATCTCGGCCGCATCCGTGCCTGAGCCGGCGGCGATGCGCTTCTTGCGCGAATGTTTCAGCATGTCCGGATTGGCGCGCTCGGCCTTGGTCATCGACGAGATGATGGCGAGTTGGCGGCCGAACATCTTGTCGTCGAGGCCGGCGGCCGCCATCTGGTCCTTCATTTTGCCCATGCCGGGCATCATGCCCATGATGCCGCCCATGCCGCCCATTTTCGACATCTGCTGAAGCTGGCCGGCAAGGTCGTTCAGGTCGAACTTGCCCGACTGCATCTTCTTGGCCATCGCCGCCGCCTGCTCGGCGTCGATGTTTTCGGCGGCCTTTTCGACCAGCGAGACGATGTCGCCCATGCCGAGGATGCGGTCTGCAATACGCTTGGGGTGGAATTCCTCCAGCCCGTCCATCTTTTCGCCGGTGCCGATCAGCTTGATCGGCTTGCCGGTGACGGCGCGCATCGAAAGCGCGGCACCGCCACGGCCATCGCCGTCCATGCGGGTCAGCACCAGGCCGGTGATGCCGACGCGCTCGTCGAAGCTTTTGGCAAGGTTGACGGCGTCCTGGCCGGTCAGCGAATCCGCGACCAGCAGGATTTCGTGCGGGCTCGACATCTTCTTGATGTCGGCCATCTCCACCATCAGCGGCTCATCGATATGGGTGCGGCCGGCGGTGTCTAGGATGACGACGTCATGACCGCCGAGCTTGGCTGCCTGGACGGCGCGCCTGGCGATGTCGACCGGGTTCTGGCCCGCAATGACAGGCAGGGTCGCGACTTTGACCTGCTCGCCGAGCTGGCGCAGCTGCTCTTGCGCCGCGGGCCGCCGCGTGTCGAGCGAGGCCATCAGAACCTTCTTGTTCTGGCGCTCGGTCAGGCGCTTGGCGATCTTGGCGGAGGTCGTCGTCTTGCCGGAGCCCTGCAGGCCGACCATCATGATGACGACCGGCGCCGGCGCATTGAGGTCGATGGCGACGCCCTCGGCGCCGAGCATGTCGACCAACTCGTCATGGACGATCTTGACGACCATCTGTCCAGGCTTGATCGACTTGACGACGGCGGCGCCGACGGCCTTCTCGCGCACCTTGTCGGTGAAGGAACGCACCACTTCCAGCGCAACGTCGGCTTCGAGCAGCGCACGGCGCACCTCGCGCAACGCCGCCGAGACATCAGCCTCCGATAGCGCGCCGCGGCCTGTCAGGCCGTTCAGGATGGAGCCAAGGCGCTCCTGAAGTGATTCAAACATTGGTCAACCCGCCGCGCGAGAGCGCCTTGGATTCATGGTGATCCCTGTCGGGCCGATGGCCCTCCACGCCTCTTGTGCGCTCCTGCAGCGATTCAAACATTCCGTTTCCTTTTTCTCAGGCACCCCGATGGTGCCCGAGAGGTAGTGCGTTCGCGCCGCTCATCCAAGCAAAGCTCAAAACCAAAAAGCACCCGGGGGCGCTCAGCGCTGCCGGGTGTTGGCCTCCAGGATCTGTTTACAGCACCCACCTCAAAAGGTTTTGGCGTCCTGGTCGGCTTGCTCGGAGGGATACTCGTCGCGGATTTCGGGGCTGTAGACAGGAAATCGGCCGAAGAGTCAAGACAAGGGCGGCTTCCCGGTCTCTGGATCGGTCCCTGTTTAGTTCACCCTGCATCCCGAGGGTCGGCCGTAACCTTCAGCGGCGAGCGCGGGTGCAGAAGCAGCAGGATCGTCAGCAAGGTGCAGACGATACCGATGGCGGCGATGATGACGGCATCCGTCGTCGTCCAGTCCGGACCTTCCAGCGGCTTGGCGTTGAACAGGGCGAAGGAATTGTAGTTCTCCTGATGCGAGATCAGCAGGAAGCCGGTGAGATTGTTGCCGAGATGGGCGCCGAAGGCGGCGCCGAGATTGCCGGTGACATAAACCACCAGCGTCAACAGCAAGGCGAAGGCGGCGATCGAGGCCAGCACGCAGGCGTTGATGGCGGGGGTCGAGCCCGGGCTCCAATGCAAGAAGGTGAACAGCAAAGCGGGCAATAGCGCCCACACGTAAGGGCTCTCGAAGCGCCTGGCCAGGCCGCGCAGCAGATAGCCGCGAAACAGCATCTCCTCGGACGAGGTCTGCAGCAGGGTCAGCGCCACGATCGGGAGCAGGAACAGCAGCCAGGTCGACAGGTTGATCGTGCCGCGGGCGATTTCGGGCTGTAGCCAGTAGAGCAGGATTTCGGAAAGCGCCGATGTGATCAGCACCGCGACCAGGCCCTTGAGGAAGCCCGACAAGGACACGCGGCGACTGGCGCCGAAAAGCGCCGAGAGCGGCTCGCCATGGACGAAACGCATGGCAAGCCAGAGGCCGAGCCAGATGCCGGTAAACGAGGTGAGTGCGGTGAGTATGCCGATGGGCGAGGCCAGAAAGCCCTGAAGCGGCCCGCGCGGGTCGTCCGGCAATACATGCCAGACGATCGCGACATAGGTGCCGCCAAGCACCACAACCAGGGTGATCGCCACCCAGAACAGGACGACGACTGCAGTTCCAATTATCAGCCGCGGCAGGTTCGTCTTTTCGGTGGCCGTGTTGCTATAGCGCTCGAAGGCGGCTGGATCTGATATCACGCGAGTTCCTCTGCCGAACGCATCGGGTCGCATGATCTAGGGGATCGTCGGCTCTCGCGCAATTGCTGCTGTTCAGCGACCCTTTTGCCGCCCTCAGCCTCGGCAGGAGGGCGGCACGAGTTCACTTGTCATTCTTTCCAGGCAAAATCAGCGCACGACGTACATGATGCGCCGTGTCTGCGGGTCGACCAGCGCCTGCTGGCCATTCACATAGACGTAGCGGTAGCGGTAGTCGGGGATTTCGCGCAGTTCGACCGTGTCGGGCAAGGTGGCACCGGTCACCACCTCGCCCTCGAGATAGACAGGATCGAGCCGGTGCGTGCTGACATAGGTGCCGACTTCCGCCGGTGGCCTGTCGATGGCGTCGACGGGGCCGTCGTCGGACAGAATCGCACCGGTATAGGTATCGGGATAATCATCCTGCGGCGGTGTAACCACGGTGATGGCGGCGTTGGCGGGGCGGCGTGTCAGAACGACCCGGTTGCCGCCGAAATCGGCCGTGACATAGTCGGAATAGACCCAGCCCTGGCCTCCGGCTTCGGCAATGGTGCACCATTTGCTGTTTTCGATGCAGCCATTGAGCGTCGCCGACTGGCCGGCGGCGAGCACGCCGATCACAGGATATTGCGGGCCGGGGCCGGCGCGCACATTAAGATCGGTGACGGCCGAGACGGCGGTATCGGCGAGTGCCGCACCCGACATCGCGACAAGCGCCCCGGCGACGGCCGGAAACAATATGCGTCTCATGGTTTCTCTCCCTTTCATGGTCCCTCGCGACACCAAACGAAACCAGAACGCATGCGTTCCGGCTAAAATACCGACGCCAGCTCACGATTTGTTCCGGTTTCTTTCGGCAAACCGGTCAAAAGCTCATGCACGAAGCTGAGTTTCTGCGCCGTCACGTCCGAAATGACGAAGGGATAAAGGTCGGGCAGGCCCATGCAGCGGTTGATCGAGTTGGAGGCTTCCGAGAGTACCAGCCAGCGGGCGAGAATCTTTTCGAACGGCTCGGGCACGGCGTCAGGTTCCGCGGGCGCCGCCTGCAACCGGCCGCCGGTGTCGCCTTGCGGCAGCACATTGGTCTCCATCGTCTCAAGCTGGCCGAGTGGAAAATTCAGCGCGTGCACCATCTCCAGCGTGTCGGTGATGTGGAGATGGTGCGCCCAGGTCTCGGCCCAGTCTTCCCATGGATGCGACGTCGCATAGGCGGAGATGTGGTTCTGCTGCCAGTCGGGCGCAGCGCCATTGGCGTAATAGGCCTTCAGCGCCTGCTCGTAGTCGGGGCGTTCGTCGCCGAACAGCGCCCGGAAGGCATCGAGCCGTTGCGGCTCGTCGCGGATCAGCCGGTCCCAGTAGTAATGGCCAAGCTCATGACGGAAATGACCGAGCAGCGTGCGGTAATTTTCGCCCATCTCGACGCGACGCCGCTCGCGCTCGGCCGAGTCCGCCTCGGCGACGTTGAGCGTGATCAGGCCGTTGTCGTGGCCGGTAAGGATGCGTTCGCCGCCGGGACCGCCGCCGATCGGATCGGCAATGAAGTCGAAGGCGAGGCCGATTTCGTCGCCGTGCTTGTGCTTGGGCACGACCGGAAGGCCGAAGGCGAGCAGCGAATAGACGGCGCGCTTCTTGGCCGCCTCGACGCGAATCCAGCGGCGGCGGTTGCCGTCGACGGAGAGGTCGGGGATCAGCTGGTTCAGCACGCAGGCGCGGCAGTAGGTATGACCCGGTTCGGCCATCCAGTTGCAGGCGCATTCATCCGCATTGGTGCAGTGGAAGATGCCGTCGACGTCAGACAAGGCAAAGCGCGCATGCTCGGGATCGTAAAGCACGAGACTCCCGCAATTCAGGCACTGCGCATTCTCGAAGTAGAGGCGGTGGCCGCAATGCGGGCAGTCGAACAGTTTCATGTCGATCTCGATGCGTCAGGCGTTGGCGTATGGCGTCAGAGGAGGAATATGGTGCGGAGCGGCGCCTCGCCCAAACGCCCGCCACGGGCCGCCGTTCCATGCCCCCGTCACCTCTTTTTACCCGAGCAGCGAATTCGCCTGCCCGGCACCGGGCGTTTCGGCCACAATAAGCACTTGATCGTAAGCAAATTCCGCTGCATTGGCCAGGGTAGCGCCGGGGGTACGGTGACAATGGCGCGTTTCGCTGGCAAGTTCGCAACCGGGACGTGATTCAGGCAATCAGGAGAAAAAGCATGGCATTGCTTGCCAAGGGAAAGATTATTGCTGCCGCGGTGGTCGCGGTACTTGCGCTGGCGACGGGCGCGCAGGCGGCGGCCAGCTGCGGCAAGACCGGCGCGGGCTTCGAGGCGTGGAAGCAGGACTTTGCCGCGCAGGCCAGGTCCGAAGGTGTCGGCGGGAAGGGTCTGGCTGCTCTGGCCGGTGCCAGCTACGCGACAAAGACAATCTCCGTCGACCGCGCCATCCACAAGGCGTTCAGCGGTTCGGTGGACGCCTTCATGAAGCGTCGTGGCGGAGCTGCGATCATTTCCAGGGGCCGTGCGCTGAAGAAGTCGAATGCAGCGATGTTCGACAGGATCGAGAGCAATTACGGGGTGTCGCCGGGCGTGTTGCTGGCCATCTGGGGCATGGAAACCGGCTTCGGAGCCTCCCTGGGCAACCAGAACACGGTCTCCGCCATTCTGACGCTTGCCTATGATTGCCGTCGCCCGGGCTTCTTTTACCCGCATGCCATTGCGGCGCTGAAGCTGGTCGATCGCGGCGCGCTGAGCGCCTCGTCGGTCGGCGCTGCGCATGGCGAGATCGGCCATACGCAGTTCCTGCCCGGCAATGTCCTGAAGTATGGCGTCGGCAACGGAAATCTGCGCGACAAGGCGACGGCCTTGGCTTCGACGGCCAACTTTCTCAAGGCTCATGGCTGGCGGGCGGGTGCGAGCGCAAGTGCGAATATGGGGGCCATCGCCGGCTGGAATTCCGCCAGCGTCTACCAGCAGGCCATCGCCCAGATCGCCGACGCGATCGACGGCGGCTGATAGAAATATCCAGATCGAAGAACGGAAAGCCCGGCCATGCGCCGGGCTTTTCTGCAAGGACTGGAGCTTTTGGCGTTCAAACCGTTCAGCAGCCGAGCGGCTACCCGCCTTTTATGACCTTCCAGATGTCCGTGGACTGGTCGAACTGGAGGCGGTTTATGTCGGAGAAGGTCAGCCGGCCGCTCTTCATGGCATCGGCAAGGCGGCGGCACAGCAGTGGCGGCATGCGCTCCAGGGAAACGCCCATAAAAGCGGCGATCTCGTGTTTGGCCGATATATTCGATATGGCCACCTTGGTGATGCAGCGATCGAATGCCGCCTCGGGATCCTGTTTCACTTGCTCCTGCCCAGTCTGGCAACCGGCCAGCATGACGACCATTGCAGGCAGCGCCACAAACCACGGCTTCATTGTCAGCTGCCCCCATCGATTGTGAGGAGGCTAGATAAGGGCCCGAAAAGATCAAGCAGGAAAAGCACTGAGTTCTTTGCCGGCGCTCTATTTCTTTGTTTTTACGCAGTTACGGACGAAGTCGGGCATGCTCTTTCTCGAATTGCTCGATCGTTGGCGCAAATGCCGGCTGAGCGACTGGGCTCTCAATAATGTGCGTAGCCGCTCAACGGGCACTTCTCGGAAATAGGAACCTCGAAGGCGCCTTCAGTACCTTTGCAGCTCCGGAATTTGGAGTTGCGCAGCACCGGCGCGGCCCTGGCAGCCGCCTTTGACTTGCCCTTGATGACCAGCCATATCTCGGTCGGCAGGTCTAGCTGCACTCTGTTCAAATCGGAGTAGCTGATCCGCCCGCTGCGTACTCCTTCGGTGATGCGCTGGCAGAACAGGGCCGGCATGCGCTCCTGCGAGACGCCCATGAAAGAGGCGATTTCGTGCTTGAACGTGATGCTCCATAGATGGACGGCGGAGATGCACCCGTCCTGCTCGCGTTTTGCGGCCGCCTGCGAGGACTGGCATCCGGTAAAGACGATGGCCGCCGCAAGCATGAGAAAAATGGCGTTTTTCACGATCAGAATCCCTCCGTCCCGCGAAGGAATTTAGATGAGGCTTTTAAAAGGTCAAACGGAAACCATGTCAGCCAGCTTGGCCTCTTATATTAGAGGTACCAAATAAAAACCCTGCGTGACCGCCGGGTTTTCCTGGAACACTAGTTTGGTTCACCCTTGCGGCTCCTTGCCGCCAGCGTCCTCAGCCGCAGCGCATTGAGGCGGATGAAGCCGGCGGCGTCCTTCTGGTCGTAGGCGCCGCGGTCATCCTCGAAGGTGACCAGCGCGTCGGAATAGAGCGTCTTCTTGGATTTGCGGCCGGTGACCATGACATTGCCCTTGTAGAGTTTCAGGCGCACCGTGCCTTCGACGTCTTCCTGGCTCTTGTCGATCATCGCCTGGAGCATCAGCCGCTCGGGCGAGAACCAGAAGCCGTTGTAGATCAGCTCGGCGTAGCGCGGCATGAACTCGTCCTTGAGGTGGCCGGCGCCGCGGTCGAGCGTGATCGATTCGATGGCGCGGTGGGCGACGATCAGGATGGTGCCGCCGGGGGTCTCGTAGACGCCGCGCGATTTCATGCCGACGAAGCGGTTCTCGACCAGATCGAGCCGGCCGATGCCATTGTCGCGGCCAAGATCGTTAAGCGCCGTCAGCATGGTGGCCGGCGACAGCTTCTTGCCGTTCAGTGCAATCGGATCGCCCTTCAAAAATTCGATCTCGATCTCGGTGACCTTGTCCGGCGCCTCCATCGGCGAGACGGTGCGCTGATGGACGAATTCCGGCGGCTCGCTCCACGGGTCTTCCAGCACCTTGCCCTCGGAAGAGGAGTGCAGAAGGTTGGCGTCGACCGAGAACGGCGCCTCCCCCCGCTTGTCCTTGGCCACCGGGATCTGGTGCTGCTCGGCGAAGTTGATCAGGTCGGTGCGCGACTTGAACGACCAGTCGCGCCACGGCGCGATGACCTTGATGTCGGGATTCAGCGCATAGGCCGACAGCTCGAAACGCACCTGGTCGTTGCCCTTGCCGGTGGCGCCATGCGCAATAGCATCGGCGCCGACCTCCTGGGCGATCTCGACCAGGTGTTTGGAGATCAGCGGCCGGGCGATCGAGGTGCCGAGCAGGTAGGTGCCTTCATAGACGGCATTGGCGCGAAACATCGGGAAGACGAAGTCGGCGACGAATTCCTCGCGGACATCGACGACGCGGATATCCTTGATGCCCATCATCTCGGCCTTCTTGCGCGCCGGCTCCAACTCGCCACCCTGGCCGAGATCGGCGGTGAAGGTGACGACTTCGGCGCCGAGCTCGGTCTGCAGCCATTTCAGGATAATGGAGGTGTCGAGACCGCCGGAATAGGCGAGCACGACCTTCTTGACGTCTTTTGTCTTGGGCATTGCTGGGGACATTTTGGCGGTTCCGCGCGTGAGTTTCGCGGGCGAGGTATCACGGCATTTCCGGCCAGCGCAAGGGATGAACGGGCTCCGGCCGCCGCAGCCGCTCGACCAGATGCCACGCCAGTCAGTTGCTGGCGTGAGCGGGGAGGCTGCGTTATAGACCGACGATCATTCGCTAGGGGCCACCGATGTCCTTCATTCCCGATACCACGACGCTGATCCAGTTCGCCATCGCCACCATGGTCCTGGCGATCACGCCGGGGCCGGATATGACGCTGTTCGTCTCGCGCACACTGAGCCAGGGCCGCGCCGCCGGCTTTGCCTCGCTGGCGGGTGCTCTGTTCGGAACGCTGATCCACACAACTTTGGTGGCGGTCGGCATCTCGGCGCTGATCGTCGCCTCGCCAATGGCCTTCCTGGTGCTGAAAATCTTCGGCGCCGTCTATCTGGTGTTCCTGGCCTGGCAGGCGATGACCAAGGGCTCGGCGTTTTCACCGCAGAAGAAGAATGGCCCGCAGATTTCGCTGTTCCGCAGCTGGGCCGCCGGACTCGGCGTCAACCTGCTCAACCCGAAGATCATCCTGTTCTTCATGACGTTTCTGCCGCAGTTCGTCTCGGCTCACGATCCGAACGCGCCGGGAAAACTGTTCTCCCTCGGCCTCATGTTCATCGTGCTGTCGATCCCTGTGACGGCGCCGATGGTGTTTGCCGCGGAAAGGTTTTCGGCGGCGATGAAGGCCAGCCCGCGGGTGACGCGGGTGGTAGACTATCTCTTTGCCGGTGTGTTTTCGGCCTTCGCGCTCAAGGTCCTGACCGCTCAGGCGAAGTAGCGGCCTGCCACCAGCTTCCGGCCCAGCGGCCGGCGCTTAGCCAGTAGAAGATGCCGCCGACCATGCCGCAGCCGATCACCGCGGCGATGGCGCGCGGTTCGGTGACGTCGAAATCCACGTTCTGGTGGACGAAGCCGAGGAAGGCCGCGGCCACCAAGCCGCCCGCGAGTGCATAGAACAGCCAGTCGCGGCGGCTGAGGACCTCGGAGATCAGGATTGCGACCACCGCCGGTATGAAAGCGAAATAGGCGACAAACAGCGCCACGAACGGGATCGAAAAATACAGCGCCGCGGCCGCCGCTGGGTGCGCATCGTCCGGCATATAACCGACGGAAGCCAGGAACAGCACGTTGAGAAAGGCGCTCGCCGCCAATGAGGCGACGACATAGCCGAACAGGATGACAGCGAAACGGAGGATATAGGCGAAGAGGCGGCTCACGCCTCGCCATGCCCCGCAATCATCATGGCTTCCAGCGCCAGGCGGTCGACCTTGCGCATGCGTTCGGAGTCCGATTTGAGCTGCCCGCAGGCGGCCAGGATGTCGCGGCCGCGCGGCGTGCGGATCGGCGAGGCATAGCCGGCATTGTTGATGTAGTCGGCAAACTTCTCGATCGTCTCCCAGTCCGAGCACTGATAGTTGGTGCCCGGCCACGGGTTGAACGGGATCAGATTGATCTTGGCTGGAATGCCTTTGAGCAGCTTGATCAGCCCCTTGGCGTCCTCGATGGAATCGTTGACGTCCTTCAGCATCACATATTCGAAGGTGATGCGCTTGGCGTTGGACAGGCCGGGATAGGCGCGGCAGGCCTCGATCAGTTCCTTCAGCGGATACTTCTTGTTGATCGGCACAAGCAGGTCGCGCAGATCGTCATTGGTGGCGTGCAGCGAGATCGCCAGCATGACCCCTATCTCCTCGCCGGCGCGGAAGATCTCGGGCACGACGCCGGAGGTCGACAGCGTGATGCGGCGCTTCGACAGCGAAAGCCCATCACCGTCGGAGGCGATCAGCAGCGCCTTCTTCACGGCTTCAAAATTGTAGAGCGGCTCGCCCATGCCCATCATGACGACGTTGGAAACTTTGCGGCCCTCGGCCGGGACGATGGCGCCGTCGGGTGTGTCGCGGTCGGGGAAGTCACCCAGCCGGTCGCGGGCGGTGAGCAATTGCGCCAGGATCTCTTCCGCCGTCAAATTGCGCACCAGCTTCTGCGTGCCGGTGTGGCAGAACGAGCAGGTCAGCGTGCAGCCGACCTGCGATGAGATGCATAGCGTGCCGCGGCCTTCCTCGGGGATGTAGACGGTCTCGATCTCGACGGGACGGCCGGCGCCGCGCGGCGGAAAGCGGAACAGCCATTTGCGCGTGCCGTCGGAGGAAATCTGCTCCTCGACGATTTCGGGCCGGGCGACGGTAAAATGCTTGTCGAGTTCGGCGCGCAGATCCTTGGAGATGTTGAACATGCCGGCAAAATCGGAGACGCCGCGCACATACATCCAGTGCCAGAGCTGTTGGGCGCGCATTTTCGCCTGGCGCTCGGGCACGATGCCGGCACTGATGAGGGCCTCGCCGAGCTCGGTCCGGGTCAGGCCGATCAGCGACGGCTTCTCAGGCGTGGCGCGAGTGCGCAACGCGTCGCGTGCGCCCTCATTGGTGAGATCGAAGGAAAGGGTCATATCAGCGCCAATATAAGCGAATTGCGGCCGATTTCATCCATCGTGCCGAAAGAAGCGCGGCGCATAGCACAGGTTGCGGCGAGAGTCATGCGGCGGGAACCGCGCTAGCCTACTTGCACTTGGCGATCGACGTCAGCGCGGCCGAGATGCCTTTCAGCGAAAACACATAGGTCGTCGGATTGCCGCGGCCAGACTTCGCCGAGACCTTCATGTCGGTGCCGGTCTTCATGGCGGCGATCAGCACAGGCTCTTCGGCGGCGTTCTCGACCCAGGCCGACTTGCCGCGGGTGAACATCGAGAACGTCTTCTTGTCGATGGTGACGGTGGCCTTGGAGCCTTCCTGGAATGTGTAGCCGGCGATGAATTGCGGCTCGTAGGACACTTGCTGGCCCGGGCGCTGGCTGACGAAGAAGAACATGTCGCCGTGATCGAGCGTCGGCGGCTGCTTGTCGGTCGGTACGGTGAGCACATAGCAGACCTTGCCGCCCTGCGCCTGGTAGCTGTAGGTGCCCCAGGCATTGTGCTGGCCGATCTTGGTCGCCTGCTGCGCCAGCGCCGGCGCGGCAAAGGCCACCAGGACCAGGCTCGAGACTAGTGCAATCAATCCGCGCATCGCTTTTCCCGTATTCCAAATGGTGCGGGGCAGGCCGGCTTGGCGTCCTGCCCGTCGCTTCATTTTGATTTAATCTGGGTTACCAAACGGTGAATTTCCCTTGGAAAAGGACATTCACCCATGGAACCACCGCCATTTCCGCGCCGCTTCTTGAAAAAACGGCTTTCGCAATGTCCCTGCGGCGACTTGGAGGCCACGAAAGCGGCAAGAGTTTGACTTTTTGAACGGCCGCAGCGGAACCCGAAGCCAAGCCGCTATCGTCCTGTTTGAGCGGAGGATTTCTTCTGAACCCAGTTGTTAACGCGACCGCCGATTCAGCTCTTGTCGGCGATCGCCTCCTTGGCGGCCTTGCGGTGCGCAGGGGTGATATGGGCGCTTACGGCGGTGATCGCGGCGGTCAGCACGGCGATGTCGTCGGTGAAGCCGAGGCCGAAGACGAAATCGGGGATGACATCGACCGGCAGCACGAAATAGCCAAGCGCTGCCATCAATATGCCCTTGGCACGCAAAGGCGTCTTCCTGTCGAGCGCGCAGTAATAGCCGGCCACGACCTCTTCCATGAACGGAATCTGTCGGGCGGCCTTCTTGGCCGTGCGCCAGAATTTGGCGCGCACTTCACTTTCGTCGCCGAGCTTGCTGCCGAAGCCGAAGAAATCAAAACCGGGCTGCTGCGCCATCAATCCTCTCCTTGCCGGCCGTCGCGCTACGCGTTGCGCGCGGCCGCCACAGAAAATGTGGTGAAAGTCCCGGTCCACTGCAAGAGGATGGCGCCGATTTGGCGTTGCCGCCCCAGCGTTCAGCCGCCTGCATACCCATTCATCTTCTTGGCGAGCGCGATGTCGAGCGCGGTGACACCGCCAGCATCATGGGTGTTGAGCGTCACGTCGACAGTCTTGTAGACGTTCGACCAGTCGGGATGATGGTCCATCTTCTCGGCGGCCAGCGCGACGCGGGTCATGAAGGTAAAGGCTTCGGAAAAATTCTTGAAGACAAAGCTGCGCTTGATAGAGGCGCCATCGGCTGCCTGCGACCAGCCAGGCAGTTCGGCCAGTGCGGCGGCGATGGCGTCCTTGCTGAGTTTCTCTCTCTTCATGATGATTTCCCGTGCTATCCCAGATATCGACCCTCACCATAATGCAAGTCGCCCAAAAGTCCTTTGCGTTTTGGGCTTCCAAATGCACGAACGGCGCATATCGAATGAGCGTAAAGCCGATAAATTCCATACTCTTCGTCTGCCTCGGCAACATCTGCCGTTCACCCCTGGCCGAAGGCGTGTTTCGCGCCGTGCTGGCGGAGCGCGGCCGCGACATGGTGCTGGACGATATTGTGCTGGACTCTGCGGCGACCGGCGGCTGGAACCTCGGCGAAGCGCCCGACCCGCGCTCGATCGCGATTGCGGCCCGCCACGGCATCGACATATCAGGGCAGCGGGCACGCAAGGTCAGGCCGGGGGATTTTTCGCGTCCTCGGCATGGATCGGCAGAATGTCCGCGACCTCAAGGCGTTGGCGCCGGCCGGTGGGCGCGAACGTATTCATCTCTTGGCAGAGTTTGCGCAGGGCAAAACCCGCGACGTGCCGGATCCCTATTATGACGGGGCCGAAGCGTTCGCTTCGGTCTACCGCATGATCCGCGAAGCGTCGGAGGCGCTGGCGACGAGATTGGTGGCGCGGGCGTCGACGCCGGAGAGCGGCCACGCCTCCTCGACAATGTAGGGACCGCCGCCGACCGAATCGCGCGACGACATCAGCACGAAGCGGCCGACGCGAAACGGTAGCGTCGCAAAATTGCCGCGCGCCGACAGGTACTGGGCGACGTCGAGCGGGCTCGAATTGCGCAAGCGTGCCAGCGTAACATGCGGGGTGAACTTGCGCGGGTCGGCGGGCAGGCCGAGCCGCTGGCAGATGCGGTCGATTTCGCTCTGCAGCGCCGAAAGGTCGGGCGAGGCGAAGACGCCGGCCCAGACGGCGTGCGGCTTCTTCTGGCCGAAAGCGCCAACTCCGGACAGGGTGAGCGAGAAGGATGGGCGGTGCACCCGGTCGAGCGCGTTGGCGATTTCGTCGGCGATATGGCCTTCGACGTCGCCGATGAAGCGCAGCGTCAGATGGTAGTTTTCGACATCGATCCAGCGGGCTCCGGGCAGGCCGCCCCTGAGCAGGGACAGCGAAAGAGCGGCGTCACGCGGTATTTCGAGGGCGGTGAAAAGACGCGGCATGGTGAGCCTCCCTTCCTCGAATCGAACTGTGCCCCTAGCGAATCATCGATAGTCAAACGGGGCAAGTGGTTTGTTGGTTGCAGGCATTTTTACGAACAGGCGCCTCCAAGCGATGAATAAGCACTATTGCCGTGCCGCTTCGGCGCTTGCATTACCCAGATGCTGCATATGCTCTTCGAGCGCAGCATGAATGACTCGGGTCATCGGCAGCCCGGTCTTTTGTTTCAAAGTTCGCGCGAGGCGAACGCCGCGTTATTCTCGTCAGGCCGGCGTTCAACCGCCACCCTGAACTGCCGCAACAGCCTTCTCCACGGCGGGCAGGATGCGCTCGACCATCACTGCGACGCCCTTCGGATTGGGATGCAGGCCGTCCTCCAACTGCAGGCCGGACTGTCCGGCGACGCCATCGAGAAAGAACGGATAGAGCGGCACATCGTATTTCGCGGCCAGCTTTGGATAGATCGCATCGAAGGCGTTCTGGTAGTCGGCGCCGAGATTGGGAGCGGCGCGCATGCCGGCCAAAAGCACCGCGATCTTGCGCGCTTTCAGCTTCGCCAGCATGTCGTCCAGGTTCTTTTCCGTGATGCTGGGCGAGACGCCGCGCAGCATGTCGTTGGCGCCGAGTTCGAGGATAACCAGCCTTGTACCATCCGGTACCGACCAGTCAAGCCGTGCCAAGCCGCCGCTCGAGGTGTCGCCTGAAACGCCGGCGTTGGCTACGGTGACGTCATGGCCTTTGGCCCGCAGCGCAGCTTGCAATTTGTCGGTAAAGCCATCGCCAGGCCCGAGGCCGAAACCGGCCATCAGGCTGTCGCCGAACCCGACGATGGTGAACGTCTCGGCGCGAACCGACGAAATGGCGCCGCAAAGGGTGACGAAAAGGACGAGCCCTGCGGCATTCAAGCGTTTGAAAGACATGTGGCAGGCCCCATATACCCGAGGAATTCTTCCGGCGGCGGCTTCCGGCAAGCAGAGCCTTCATCCTGATATAGGACGCTTTAATTGTGACAGAAGCCGTCATCGCGCTGAAAGACATATCCCTGACCCTGGGCCAAGGGGCTTCGTCGGTGCATGTGCTGAAAGGCGTCAGCCTTGACGTGACGCGCGGCGAGGCGACCGGCATTGTCGGCCCTTCGGGTTCCGGCAAGTCGACCTTGCTGATGGTGCTTGCCGGGCTGGAGCAGGTCGATTCGGGGACGGTGCGGATCGCCGGCGAATTGCTGAACGGCAAAAGCGAGGACGAGACCGCATCGTTTCGGGGCCGAAACATCGGCATCGTCTTCCAGTCGTTCCATCTCATTCCCAACATGACGGCGCTCGAAAATGTCGCGGTGCCGCTGGAACTGGCCGGCCATGCCGATCCGTTCGGTGTCGCGGCGCGCGAGCTGGCAGCGGTGGGCTTGAGCGACCGCGTCACCCACTATCCGGGCGAGCTGTCCGGCGGCGAACAGCAGCGCGTGGCGATCGCCCGCGCGCTGGCGCCGTCGCCGCGCATTCTCATCGCCGACGAGCCGACCGGCAATCTCGACCAGGCGACGGGGCGGCAGGTTGCCGACCTTTTGTTCGCCAAGGCGGCCGAGCGCGGCATGACCTTGGTGCTGGTCACGCACGATCCGGCCCTTGCGGCGCGCTGCTCGCGCCAGGTGTCGATGCGCTCGGGCCGCATCGAGGATGCGCCGGTAGCGCAGGTCAAGGTGCCGGCCTGATGCCACTGTCGCAGACGCTGAAGCTCGCGTTCCGCTTCTCGCTGCGCGAGATGCGCGGCGGGTTGTCGGGTTTCCTGATCTTCCTTGCCTGCATTGCGCTCGGCGTCGCTGCAATCGGCGGGGTCAATTCGGTGGCGCAGGCGATCACCGCAGGCGTTGCAGACCAGGGCCAGACGCTGCTTGGCGGCGACTTGCGCTTCCAGCTCAACCAGCGCGATGCGACGCCAGCCGAAAGCACCTTCCTCGACCGCCTCGGCACTGTGTCGCACAGCGCCAATATGCGCTCGATGGCGCGGCTGGATGACGGCTCCGACCAGGCGTTGGTTGAGGCCAAGGCCGTCGACGACGCCTATCCGCTCTATGGCGCGCTCGATACCGCGCCGCAGCTTGGCAGAAAGGATTTGTTCGAGGAGAAATCAGGCGTCTTTGGCGCCGCCGCGCCCGACCTGTTGTTCGACCGGCTGAATGTGAAGATCGGTGACCGGCTGAAGGTCGGCAGCGCGACATTCGAATTGCGGGCCAGGCTGGTGAGCGAACCGGATGCGGTGTCGGACGGTTTCGGCTTCGCGCCACGGCTGATGGTCTCGACCGCGGGGCTTGCCGCGTCCGGCCTGATCCAGCCGGGCAGCCTGGTCGAGAATGCCTACAAGGTTCGGCTGCCGGCCGGCGCCAGCGAGGCCGATCTCAAGACCATCCAGGATCGGGCGGCGAGCGATTTCCCTGAAGCCGGCTGGTCGATCCGCACGCGTTCCAATGCGGCGCCGGCGCTGTCGGCCAACATCGAGCGCTTCTCGCAATTCCTGACGCTGGTCGGGCTGACGGCGCTGGTGGTCGGCGGCGTCGGCGTTGCCAATGCGGTGCGCGCCTATCTCGACGGCAAGCGCGGCGTCATCGCCACCTTCAAGAGCCTTGGCGCCTCGGGCGGCTTCGTCTTCACCGTCTATCTCGTGCAAATCCTGATGATCGCCGGCCTCGGCATCGCGCTTGGCCTCATCCTCGGCGCCGCCATGCCGTTTGCGGCGAGTGCGGCGCTTCAGTCGGTCATTCCGGTGCCGGCGCAAGGCGGTCTCTATCCGGACGCGCTGGCTATGGCGGCGCTGTTCGGGCTGCTGGTGACGCTTGCCTTCGCGCTGTTGCCGCTCGGCCGCGCCCGCGATGTGCCGGCGACCGCGCTGTTTCGCGAAATGGGTTTTGAGGGCCGCGGCTTTCCACGCCTGCCCTATCTTGCCACGGCGGTCGGTATCGCGCTCGCTTTGGCGGCGCTCGCCATCCTGTTTTCCGGCGACCGGCGCATCGCCTTGATCTTCGTCGGCGCGACGATCTTTGCCTTTCTGGTGTTGCGCCTGGTCGGTGCGCTGGTGCAGTGGGTGGCGCGCAAAAGCCCGCGTGTGCGCTCGGTCGCGCTCAGGCTCGCCATCGGCAATATCCACCGGCCCGGCGCGCTGACGCCGTCCGTCGTGCTGTCGCTGGGCCTCGGGCTGACGCTTTTGGTGACGCTGGCGCTGATCGATGGCAATCTCAGGCAGCAGATCTCCGGCAGTCTGCCGGAACGGGCGCCGAATTTCTTCTTCGTCGACATCCAGAATAGCGAGGTCGATGCCTTCTCGACACTGATCGGCAAAGAGGTGCCGAAGGGAACGCTGGTCAAGGTGCCGATGCTGCGCGGCCGGGTGATGGCGCTGAACGGCGTTAGTGTCGACAAGGCCAATGTGCCATCGGAAGGCGCCTGGGTGCTGCGCGGCGATCGCGGCCTGACCTACCACGCCAAACAGCCGGCCAATGCGACATTGACAGAGGGCAGCTGGTGGCCGGAGAACTACAGCGGCGAACCGCTGGTCTCGTTCTCCAACGATGAAGGCAAGGCGCTCGGCCTGAAGCTCGGCGATACCGTCACCGTCAATGTGCTCGGACGCAATGTGACGGCCAGGATCGCCAATTTCCGAGAGGTGCAATGGGAGACGATGGGCATCAACTTCGTCATGGTGTTCTCGCCTAATACTTTTGCAGGCGCGCCCCATGGCTGGCTGGCGACGCTGACCGAAAAGGATGCCACGGCAGCAGAGGATGCCCGCCTGCTTAACGCCGTCACCCGCGCCCTCCCGGCGGTGACGACAGTTCGGGTCAAGGACGCGCTCGATGTCGTCAACCGGCTGGTCGGCCAGCTCGGCACGGCGATCCGGGCGGCGGCCGGCGTGGCGCTGATCGCTTCGGTGCTGGTGCTGGCCGGCGCGCTCGCCGCGGGAAATCGCGCCCGCATCCACGATGCCGTGGTGCTGAAGACGCTGGGCGCCACGAGGCGCACGCTGATCGCGGCGTTTTCGCTGGAATACATGCTGATCGGCCTGGCCACCGCGGTGTTTGCGTTGGCTGCCGGCGGCATCGCCGCCTGGTACATCGTTGCCCGCATCATGACGTTGCCGTCGCATTTCATGCCGGAGGTGGCAGTGGCGACCTTGGTGTTTGCGCTGGTGATCACGGTCGGCATCGGCCTTGCCGGCACCTGGCGGGTGCTCGGGCACAAGGCGGCGCCGGTGCTGCGCGACCTCTAGGCCCCAAACGGCAAGGTTGGCCGAATCTGCCGTTTCCGATTAAATCTTGGTAATGTGCAGTCATGGAAGCCCAAGAAAACCGGCTTCCGGAGATTCACCAAGCGTTGCAGCCCGTTACGGTCTTGTTCTTGACGTCAAGAACCATCATATTTCGCCACAGGCATGCTGGAGCCCCGCCAGCGGCGCCCAGGTCCGAAAGGGCCTGACACCGTACGGGGCAGAAGCAACAGAGGATTCCAATGGCTGAGCCCATTCGCAACTACCAGACTTCGGCCGTGCCGGGCGCGCGCGCCGACATCGACCAAGGCCTGCGCACTTACATGCTCAAGGTCTACAATTTGATGGGGCTTGGCCTCCTCATCACCGGCGTCGCCGCCTGGGGCGCTTTCCAGCTCGCCGTCACCGGCGACGGACAGCTGACCGCTTTCGGCACGCTGATCTATGCCAGCGCCTTCCGCTGGGTGGTCATCCTGGCTCCGCTCGCCGCCGTCTTCTTCCTGTCGTTCAGGATCCAGTCGATGAGCGTGGCCGCGGCGCAAACCACCTTCTGGGTCTATTCGGGCCTGGTCGGCCTGTCGCTGTCGACCATCTTCCTGGTCTACACCGGCGCCTCGATCACTCAGACCTTCTTCGCCACGGCGGCCGCCTTCGGCGCGCTGTCGCTCTACGGCTACACGACCAAGCGCGACCTTTCGGCGTTCGGCTCGTTCCTGGTCATGGGCGTGGTCGGCCTGGTGATCGCCATGCTGATCAACATCTTCCTGCAATCGTCGGCGCTCGGCTTCGCCATCTCGGCGATCGGCGTGCTGATCTTCGCCGGGCTCACCGCCTATGACACGCAGACCATCAAGGAAATGTACTACGAAGGCGATCAGGCCGACGTTGCCGGCCGCAAGGCGATCATGGGCGCGTTGAGGCTATATCTCGACTTCATCAACCTGTTCATGTTCCTGCTGCAGTTCATGGGCGATCGCCGCTAGGCGGTCTTCCCATCAGGCAACTGGACCAGCTGATATCAAGAGGGCGGCCAACGGCCGCCCTTTTCTTTTGTGCCGGCCTTTGCTGTCATGGAGGCAGATGAATCGTCTGCATAAATCATGAGCACTATTTCCATCCGCGCGGCCTTGGAAGGCGACCTCGGCCGAATCACCGAGATCTACGGCGATGCCGTGACGCATGGCACCGCGAGCTATGAGCTGGAGCCGCCCAGCCGCACTGAGATGGGTGGGCGCTTCGACAGCCTGACGGCGGGGGGCTTTCCCTATCTGGTGGCGGAACGAGATGGCGCGCTGCTCGGCTACGCCTATGCCGGCGCGTTCCGGCCGCGCCCGGCCTACCGCTTCATCGTAGAGGATTCCGTCTATGTCGCGCCTGATGCGAAGGGCCAGGGCGTCGGGCTGCTGCTGATGCAGGCGCTGATTGAAGCCTGCCGTATGGCGGGCTTTCGCCAGATCGTCGCGGTGATCGGCGACGGCCATCCAGACAGCGCCTCGGTGCGGCTGCATGAAAAGCTCGGCTTTCGCCATTCCGGTCGCCTGGAAGGCTCCGGCTACAAGCATGGGCGCTGGCTTGACACGGTGTTCATGCAGCTGTCGCTGAATGGCGGCGTAACGGTTCCGCCCGATCCGCATTCGCTGCCGGAGCGGAAGTTTCGTGAGAGCCTGAGGAGGGGGAATTGAGGAGTTGAAGAACTGAAGAATTGAGGATTTGAATAGCTGAGAACAAACCCGGCGGTATTTCGACCGTTACATCCTCTTTCTTCAATTCTTCAGTTCTTCAATTCCCCAATTCTCAATTAGGCCTGGACAATCTTCAGCTTAGCATCGAAGACGTTGAGCACGCGACCGAGTTCCTGGCCGCGCTTGAGGATTCGGCCGCCGGCGGCGATGACGGCGAAGGCGCCTTGCCGGCGTGCCAGTTTCGGATCCTTGACGATCTGGAACAGCGGCACTTCGCTGGCCCGGCGGAAGACTGAAAACACAGCCCGATCAGACAGATGATCGATGGCATAGTCGCGCCATTCGTTGGCGGCGACCATGCGTCCGTACAGCCTCAGGATCTCGTCGAGTTCACGCCGGTCGAAACGGACCGGCTGGTCGAGGCGTTCGCGTCGCGCCTCGTGCAGCGGGATCAATATTGCGGATGCGTCCCCATCCTCCGTCCCACCGCTGCGATCGGTCATCCCGCGATCCCTTTGAAAATGAATATCGCTTGCAGAAGTTGGCGTGTTCGCCGGGGAATTGCAAGGCCCGGCTAACCATCCCGGGACTGCGCTGTTTTCGCAACGTCCAGTCACTTTTATAAAACGCGGTGTTTGAATTGGTGATGCCTCGCCACATTTCCGCCATTTTTTATCCGCGCTCATGCCCCAATGTCCGACGAATTTACCGGCGTTGCCTGAGACGGTTCGGTCCGGCACCGGCTCGTAAACCCCAAGCCCCCCGCCCACGGGTCTGCGTCGGATCGAACCAACCTCGGACTTTCCTCAGGGAGAGACCGGGTGCGACGATCCCAAAACCTAAATGACCGACGTCAGAAGCAAGCTGACGTCGGTTTTTTTGTTTTTGGCTGCTTGAAGAATTTGCTGGAGCTGCGGTGCCCAGTTTGCGGGCGCATCCCCTCACCCGGATTGCCAGCCGAATTGCAACAGCAATTCGGGCCAATCCGACCTCCCCCGAGCGGAGAGGAGTTCGCGCCAGCGCTGATTCAGCCTCTTCTCCCCTCGGGGAGAAGGTGGCCGAGAGCGGCCGGATGAGGGGGCCTCTTAAGGCTTGTGAATAAACGCCGCGCCCAGAATAGGCCCCGGCAGGCCGTCCTTGCCGACCGATTGCAGCAGCACGGCGCAGCCGCCTTTCTTGGCGATCTCGGTCATCGGCAATTCGTAGCGCTGCGCCTTGCCGTGCCACATGCCGGCGGTCTGGATGCCGGTGACGGCGTTCCAGTAGGTCATGCTGCGGCCGGTGTTCTCGCCCTTGGCGATGGTCACCGTCTGCGGTGGTTCGAAATAGACGATGACGACATGGGCGTCGCTGGGGCCGCTACCGGCGTCGCCGGCATCGATCATGACGCGATCGCTGGTGCGGCTGACCTTGACGCTGACCCGCATGCCTTCACCGGATTTCTCCATGCGGGCAAGCGCGCCGTCGACCTCCTTGCGGCTGGCGCCGTTGACATGGCTGCGACCATTGATGACGGCTTGCGGCGTGTAGACGGAGCGGGTGCCGAAGGCGCGCATATAGTCATATTGCCGGTCAGTATTGTCCTTGCTGCTCAGCGTGTCCTGCCAGCCGAGATAGTCCCAGTAATTGACGTGGTAGGCGAGCGCGACGACGTTGTCCTTGGCCGCCAGCTCGGCAAAGAACGCGTCCGCCGGCGGGCAGGAATTGCAGCCCTGGCTGGTGAACAGCTCGACCACGCCCAAGGGCCTGTCAATCTGCGGTTTGTCGGTCTGGGTCGTTCCCGATTCCTCGGCGAACCCGGTCCCGGCAAGCGCCGAGAAGGCCAGCGCAAAAGCCGCAAGCCGCAGAGGGTGTCGAGGTGCCATGATCGTTCCGATTCCCGCCGGTGACGCCGGCCTTGTTCTGGTTGCCCAGATTTGTGGCAGAAGCGACAGTCAACGGGAAGTCACGTTGCGGTGAAATTTTTGCTGCCGCAACCATGGGTATGGCCATCACAGGGGGAGCACTTCACCGCCCGGTTCGATCGGGAGCATGGCATCAGGAGCGTGGGGCAGATCTTGCTGAGCCCAGCCGGTTTTTACTCCTGTCGTACAGGGCGGGGCTTCGATCGGGTCGGGCAATGCTTTGGAAAGACTGGGAGTAGGGAGTAGGGAGTAGGGAGTAGGGAGTAGGGGATGTCGTTCCCCGCTACCGCCCAATCCCTACTGCCTAAGCCCTGGCCGCTACGCGGCCAGATCGCGCAGCACGTATTGCAAAATGCCGCCATTCTTGAAGTAGTCGAGTTCGTCCAGCGTATCGATGCGGCAGATGATCGGCACGTTCTTCACGGTGCCGTCGCCATAGGTCACCTTGGCGATCATCGTCTGGCGTGGCTTGATGGTGCTTATGCCGTCGATCTCGACCAGCTCGTCACCCTTGAGGTTGAGCGAGGCCCATGAGGTGCCTTCCTCGAAGACGAAGGGGATGACGCCCATGCCGACCAGGTTGGAGCGATGGATGCGCTCGAAGGACTGGGCGATGACGGCACGGACACCGAGGAGATTCGTTCCTTTAGCTGCCCAGTCGCGGGAGGAGCCGTTGCCGTATTCGACGCCGGCGAAGATGACCAGCGGCACGCCTTCCTTTTTGTACCTCATCGCCGCGTCGTAGATCGATTCCTCTTCCTTCGACGGGTAGTGGATGGTGTAGCCGCCCTCGCGGCCGTTCTCGCCCAGCATATGGTTGCGGATGCGGATGTTGGCGAAGGTGCCGCGCATCATCACCTCATGGTTGCCGCGCCTTGTGCCGTACTGGTTGAAGTCGGCAACGCCGACGCCATGGTCGGTGAGGTATTTGCCGGCCGGGGAAGCGGCCTTGATCGAACCCGCCGGTGAGATGTGATCGGTGGTGATCTTGTCGCCGAACAGGCCGAGCACGCGCGCGCCCTTGATGTCGCCGATCTTGCCGAAACCGGAGGTCATGCCGGCGAAATAGGGCGGGTTCTGCACATAGGTCGAGTTGTCGTCCCAGGCATAGGTCTGGCCTTCCGGCGCCTTGACGTTCTGCCAGTATTCGTCGCCCTTGAAGACGTCGGCATATTTGCGGGCGAACAGCTCACGTGTGACGTTCTTCTCGATGAACTCCTGGATCTCGGCCGAACTCGGCCAGATATCCCTGAGATAGACCGGCTTGCCGTCACGGCCTTCGCCGAGTGGCTCGGTGGTCAGGTCCTTGGTGACGGTGCCGGCCAAAGCATGGGCTACCACCAGCGGCGGCGACGCCAGATAGTTCGCCTGCACGTCAGGCGAAACGCGGCCTTCGAAATTGCGGTTGCCGGAGAGCACCGCGGCGGCGATCAGGCCCTTATCGTTGATGGTCTTGGAGATCGGCGCTGGCAACGGGCCCGAATTGCCGATGCAGGTGGTGCAGCCGAAACCAACCAGGTTGAAGCCGATCTGGTCGAGCTCCTTCTGCAGGCCGGACTTTTCCAGATATTCGGCGACCACCTGGCTGCCCGGCGCCAGCGAGGTCTTCACCCACGGCTTCTGCTTGAGGCCGAGCCGGTTGGCGTTGCGCGCCAAGAGGCCGGCGCCGATCAGCACGCTCGGGTTGGAGGTGTTGGTGCAGGACGTGATGGCGGCAATGACGACATCGCCATGACCGAGATCATGGTCGGTGCCTTCGACGGCATAGCGCTTGTGGATTTCGGCAGCCTTCTTGTACTCGGTTTCCATCGCCTTTGCGAAGCCGGCCGGAATGCCTTCGAGCGGAACGCGGCCTTCGGGGCGCTTGGGACCTGCCATCGACGGCACGACGCTGTCGAGCTCGAGTTCGAGCAGGTCAGTGAAGACAGGGTCGGCCGAGCCGGCGTCACGCCACATGCCTTGCGCCTTGGAATAGGCCTCGACCAGGGCGATGCGGCTTTCCTCGCGGCCCGACATTGTGAGGTAGCGGATGGTCTCGCCGTCGACCGGGAAGAAGCCGCAGGTGGCGCCATATTCGGGCGCCATGTTGCCGATCGTGGCGCGGTCGGCCAGCGTCATGTTGGACAGGCCCGGGCCGAAGAACTCGACGAACTTGCCGACGACGCCCTTCTTGCGCAGCATCTGGGTGACGGTCAGCACCAGGTCAGTGGCGGTGATGCCTTCCCTGAGTTTGCCGGTAAGGCGGAAGCCGATGACTTCGGGCAACAGCATGGAAACCGGCTGGCCGAGCATCGCCGCCTCGGCCTCGATACCGCCGACGCCCCAGCCGAGCACGCCAAGGCCATTGATCATGGTGGTGTGCGAATCGGTGCCGACGCAGGTGTCGGGATAGGCGGTCGTTTCGCCGTCTTCCGTGTTGGTCCAGACGACCTGACCGAGATATTCGAGGTTGACCTGATGGCAGATGCCGGTGCCGGGCGGCACGACGCGAAAATTGCGGAACGCCTGCTGGCCCCATTTCAGGAATTTATAGCGCTCTTCGTTGCGCTCATATTCGAGCTCGACATTCCTGGCAAAGGCCAGTGGCGTGCCGAATTCGTCGACGATGACGGAGTGGTCGATGACGAGGTCGACCGGCACCAGCGGATTGATCTTCTGCGGATCCCCGCCGAGCGCCTTGAGGCCGTCGCGCATGGCGGCAAGGTCGACCACCGCCGGGACGCCGGTGAAATCCTGCATCAGGACACGCGCCGGGCGATAGGCGATCTCGACGCCGGCGGTGCCCTTGTCCGTCAGCCAGCCGGCCACAGCCTGGATAGAGTCCTTGGTGACGGAGCGGCCGTCTTCATTGCGCAAAAGGTTTTCCAGCAGCACCTTCATCGAATAAGGCAGATGGGCAATGCCGGTGAGGCCGTTCCTCTCGGCCTCGACCAGATTGTAATAGACATAGTCCGCGCCACCCACGGTGAGGGTGCGGCGGCAATTGAAACTGTCGAGGGATTTTGACACGTGCGGTCCGTCCTTGTCTGTTCAGCCTGAAAGGGAACGGACGCCGATGGGCATGCAATCACGCGCAAAGGTGCGGGTACGGCCATTTCCGCTGTCCGTTCCCAGCCAACCCGAGCCGTTCAAGGCGGCGCGTGCGCTGGTTCGGCGCAAATTCTGTTCCCGTGCCGACCGCTGGCACGGATGTCCCGCATATAGAGAATTTTCTGGAATAGTTCTAGACAGTTGCGGAGCAAATTTGTGCGATGCGGCAGCTATCGCGCGGTAAAGTTTTCGGGACGGGCAGGCATGCGGCTGATTGCCGAAAATCTGGGCGGCGAACGCGGCGGCGAGACGGTCTTTTCCGGCATCGGTTTTGCGCTCGACAAGGGCCAGGTGCTGGTCGTCACCGGGCCGAACGGTTCGGGCAAATCGACGCTGCTCAGGGTCATCGCCGGGCTGCTGCCGAAGGCGCAAGGCGACGTGCGCATCGAGGGCGGCGGCGAGACGTTTCCGACGATCGCTTCGGCGGTCCACTATCTCGGCCACCTCAATGCAATGAAGACGGCGCTCAGCGTGGCGGAGAATCTGCGCTTCTGGCGCGATTTCAACGGCGATGGGCAGTCGGGTGTCGAAGAGGCGCTGGAGACGGTTGGTCTCGGCGGCATCGGCCATCTGCCTTTCGGCTATCTGTCGACCGGGCAAAGGCGGCGCGCGGCAATTGCGAAATTGCTGGTCAGTCATAAGCCGCTGTGGCTGCTGGATGAGCCGACGGCCGGGCTGGACAAGGCTTCGGAGGCGCGGTTTGCGGGGCTGATGACGAGGCATTGCGCAGAAGGTGGAATCATTGTCGCGGCGACGCATTTGCCGCTCGGATTGGATGGGGCGAAGGAATTGAGGATGGGAGCAACAGGGTGATGTCGGCATTCCCGCCCACCCCCCTCTGCCCTGCCGGGCATCTCCCCCGCAGGGGGGGAGATCAGATGTCATGCCGGCTTTCGCCAATCACCGGCATTGAAAAAGAGGCGTCAGCAGTGGAGCTGCCAATCTCCCCCCTTGCGGGGGAGATGTCCGGGAGGACAGAGGGGGGTGTGAAGGAACGCCACCTTCGGCAAGATGGCGATCAAACCGCAGGCGCGGCTTGGCAATGCTAGCCCTCTTCCTGCGCGACATCCGCCTCTCCGTCCGCGCCGGCGGCGGAGCGCTCACCGGCGTCATCTTCTTCCTCGCCGTCATCGCCACCATCCCCTTCGGTGTCGGACCGGACCTGAAGCTGCTCGCCCGCATCGGTCCGGCGATCCTTTGGATCGGCGCTCTGCTCGCCTGCCTGCTCGGCCTCGACCGGCTGTTTCAGGCCGATCGCGAAGACGGGTCGCTCGATCTTCTGGTGCTGGGCAATGACCGCCACATGCTGGCGTTGACGGTGCTGGT
This sequence comes from Mesorhizobium sp. C089B, assembly GCF_030323125.1. NCBI lineage: Bacteria > Pseudomonadati > Pseudomonadota > Alphaproteobacteria > Hyphomicrobiales > Phyllobacteriaceae > Mesorhizobium > Mesorhizobium sp. C089B. The sequence goes on along the minus strand of NZ_CP100469.1, from coordinate 4,391,322 downwards.
GAAGTGCCTGGCGCATTGGGCGGGCAGCGTTCTGCCGCTGGTGGTTGCGGCACCTCTGCTGAGCCTGTTCATGAACATGGAGCCGCTCAGCATCGGCGCCACCGCGCTCACGCTGCTGGTCGGCACGCCGGCGATCACTTTCATCGGCGCGGTCGGCGCGGCGGTGGCGGTGGCGCTGCCGCGTGGCGGGCTGCTGATCTCGGTGCTGGTGCTGCCGCTGACGATCCCGGTGCTGATCTTCGGGGTGTCGGCGAGCTACGGCGCGGTGGCCGATCCTGATCCGTTCCTGCAGCCCTTCCTCATTCTTGCCGCGCTGACGCTGTTTCTTGCCGTGCTGGGTCCGGTGGCGGCAGCACTGGCGCTGCGGCATGGAACGGATTGATATGACCGCTGCGGCGCGACGATCAATTGCGAAGCCCCAGCCGCAAAGCTAAGAAAGCCGCAAAGCTATGGGAAGGCCATGATCGAGCACGACGAAGTGACGGTGGAAGGGGAGCGAAGCGCATGAGTGCACACGCACTCTATGTCGCGGCCGCCTATGGCATCACGGTGATCGTGCTGGCCGGGCTGATCGGCTGGATCCTGCTCGACCAGCGGACCCGCAAGCGCGAACTGGCAGACCTCGAAGCGGCCGGCGTGCGGCGTCGCTCGGACAAAGCCGGTACTGGGGCCAGCACTGGGGCCAGCAAGCCATGAGCACGGAAAGCGAAACGCCGGCGTCGCCGCGCCGCCGCCTGATCGTGCTGTTGCCGCTGCTGGTTTTTCTCGGCCTCGCCGGATTGTTCCTGTCGCAGCTTTTGTCGGGACGCGATGAGGCGGCAGTGCCGTCGGCGCTGATCGGCCTGCCGGCGCCGCAGACCAACCTGCCGGCGCTGGAAGGGTCAAACCTGCCCGGGCTGGATTCGAAAGCCTTCGCCGGCAAGGTAACGCTGGTCAACGTCTTTGCATCGTGGTGCGCGCCGTGCCGGGAAGAGCATCCGGTGCTCTTGCAGCTGTCGCAGGACAAGCGCTTCGTCATGGCCGCGCTAAACTACAAGGACCAAGCGCAAAACGCGCGCCGGTTCCTTGGTGATCTCGGCAATCCGTTCCAGGCGATAGGTGTCGACGAGGCCGGCCGCACGGCCATCGACTGGGGCGTCTACGGCGTGCCGGAAACCTTCGTCATCGGCAAGGACGGCAAGATTGCCTACAAGCATGTCGGGCCGCTGACAGGGGAGTCGGCGAGGGATGTTCTGTTGCCGCAGATTGAAAAGGCGCTCGCGGCACCGGGCTGACGTTGGCGCCATGCCCCCTCATCGGGCCGCTACGCGGCCCCCTCCTCCCCGTGGGGGAGAAGAGGGAAGCATCGGCACAGGCTAGCTCCTCTCCCCGGGGGGAGAGGTCGGATTGCCCGAATTGCTCATGCAATTCGGTTTGGCAATCCGGGTGAGGGGGCGGTGCCCCGCTGAGGTCTGAAATGCTCAGCCGTAGATCTGCCTGTGGACCTGGTAGAGCATTTCCGAGCGGTCGGCGCGCAGGTCGGCCAGATCGCGGCTCGTCAGGTTTTCGATTTCCGCGACGAGGCGGTTGTAGTGGCGGCGCTTGGCCATCGAGGAGCGCGCGCGGGAGAAGAGGTTGTCAAAAGCCATAGCAAGGGTCCTTTCGTGCCGCATATCAGCGGTGAATTTGTTCCTCCCTTGGTCGTTCGCACCATGACATAGGAATGGTGCGATGCAAAAAGAAGATGTTGCAATGCACCATTGCACAGGGCGCATAGCGGGTTAATACAGCGCTACAGCACCATAAACGGCCGGACAGGCTGGCGGGCCATGCCGGCCGGGCACCTTTTGTCTTACAAATTGCGCCTGCGCCACCTTGCCATCGCGCCCGCAGGCTGGCTTGATCCGCGCGTCACGTGATGCCCGGAGGAAATGCATGGCGACCGCAGACTATTACGAAATTCTGGATCCGCGTTTCGCGCGGCTGTTCAACGGCAACGCCCAGGTGGAAAAGCTGTTTACCGGATGTCAGTGGGCGGAAGGGCCGGCCTGGTTCGCCGCCGGCCGCTATGTCGTCTGGTCCGACATCCCCAACAACCGCATGCTGCGCTATGACGAGACCGACGGCAATGTCAGCGTCTTCCGTCAGCCCTCCGGCAATTCCAACGGCAACACCGTCGACCGCCAGGGCCGACTGGTGACGTGCGAGCATTCCGGCCGCCGCGTCAGCCGCACCGAGCATGACGGTTCCGTCACCACCATCGCGGCCGAATGGAAAGGCAAGCGGCTGAATTCGCCCAATGACGCGGTCGTGAAATCCGACGGCTCGATCTGGTTCACCGATCCGAGCTACGGCATCGACACCGACTATGAGGGCGACAAGGCCGAAAGCGAGATCGGCGCTTGCAATGTCTACCGGGTCGATCCGGATACGGGCGAGGTCGAGGCCGTCATCACCGACATGGTCCGGCCGAACGGGCTTGCCTTTTCACTGGATGAAAGCCAGCTCTATGTCGTCGACACCGGCCGCACCCATGGCGCGCAGAACCCCGCGCATATGCGGGTCTTCAACGTCGGCAAGCACGGCAAGAAGGTCTCGGGCGGGAAGGTGTTCGCTGACTGCACGGCCGGCCTATTCGACGGCTTCCGGCTCGACGAGGCCGGCCGCATCTGGACCAGTGCCGCCGACGGCATCCATTGCTACGATCCCGACGGCACGCTGATCGGCAAGGTCAAGGTGCCGGAAGTGACCGCCAATTGCGTGTTCGGCGGCAACAAGCTGAACTGCCTCTACATCGCCGGCACCACGTCGCTCTACATGGTGCGGCTGATGGTGAACGGGGCGAAGACGTATTGAGGCTGCTGCAAACGCTTCTCTGGCGGCCTTGATGGCGTTTCTGCGCCTGCCGGCGGCGCCTGTTGCGCTGCGGCCGCCGGAACCACCGCCAAGCGGTTCGCCGGAGCGGATTTCGGAGCCGCGGCGCGGCGGTATCAGACACAATTCAAGGGAGGACATCATGCCATTCGTCAACATCCGCATCGTCAAGGAAGTGATCGCCGCTGATCCCGCTGGCAAGAAGGCCGACATTGCCAAAAAGGTCACGGCGGCCATCATGGACGCCACCGGGCTTAGCAATGACGACGTCTGGGTGGTGTTCGAAGAGGTCAACGCGCGCGACTGGTATGTCGGTGGGACCGATGTCGAGACGTTGCGGAAGGGGTAGCACTGCGGCACGTTGGGGTGCGCCGCACCCTTTCGTTCGTCATCCTAGGGTCTGCGCCGCGTCGCTTCGCTCCTTGCTCCGCCCTAGGATGACGAGGCAACGTTTGCGCGTATAAAACTCGCGAAAACCTGCACCGCTTCGCGCATGGCCCGCAGGTTCTCGTCCTCTCCTAGGATCGCTTCTATCTCCGGCGGTTTCTTGCCGAGCAAGGCAATCTCCAGAACCGCATTCTCACAAAGCGCGAACGACATGGTGCGCATGATCTCGGCCAGCGCGGCGCGGGCGTAGAGCGAGCGCGCGGAGGCGTGGGCCAGCATGGCGGGCTTGGCGACTGCGGCGTCGCGCGAGACCAGCCAGTCGAGCGCGTTTTTCATGCCGCCGGGCACGCCATGGGCATATTCGGGGCAGGAGAGGATGATGCCGTCGGCGCTGGTGACGGCCTCGATCAGCCGCATGGCCTCAGCCGGTGTGCGCTCGCCTTCGTCATCCGGGTTGAAGATCGGCAGCAGGCCGAGCCCGTCATAGACAGTTACGCGGCAATCCGAAGGCGCGTTCGCGGACAGCGCCGCCAGCAGCGCCGAATTGGTCGAGGCGGCGCGCAGGCTGCCGGAGATGGCGAGGAGTTCGATCAAGGGCAAACAGGGCTAGCGAAAACCGGCAAAGGACCGCAATGGCGAATCGTACCCGAAATCTACCACAGGGTCTTGCTGTAGGCTTCGTCCAGCGAGCGGTCGAAATCGTCGGCAGTTTCGGCATGCGCCATCTGATCGGACAGGATCTGACCGAGCGTCGGCAACGTCGCGCGGTCGTGCCAGCTGTCCGGCTTCCACAATTCGGAGCGCATGAAGGCCTTGGCGCAGTGCATGTAAGCGGCCTTGACGCTCACCACGACGACGCTTTGCGGTTGCTTGCCGTCGACGGCGAGGCGCTCGCGCAAACCGGCATCGACGGTTATGCGGGCGTCGCCATTGATGCGCAGCGTCTCGTTCATGCCGGGGATGAGAAAAAGCAGCCCGACCGAAGGGTTGAGCAGGATGTTTTCCAGCGTGTCCAGCCGGTTGTTGCCGGGCCGGTCGGGAATGGCGATGGTCCTGTCGTCGAGGACAAGGGCAAAGCCCGGCCTGTCGCCTTTCGGCGTCACGTCGGCATTGCCGGCGCCGTCGGAAGAACCGATCAGCACGAAAGGGCTCTTGCCGATGAAGGAGCGGCAGTGGCCGTCAAGCGCCCGGAGTTCCTTGCGCATTGAGGCGTCGGTCGGCCGCGGGGTCTTGTAGATCGTCCTCAGCTCGTCGCGCGTGGTGACGAATTCCATGGCCGTCTCCGTTTATTCGGACGCAATTCCGGACGGAAAACCGCTTCACACTTTTCCTGGAATTGCTCTACTTGCCGGCTTCTTCCACCTTCTCGGCCTTATCCTCGATCGAATGGTGCAGGATCAGCGGCATCTGGCTGAAGGTGAACAACAGGGTGATCGGCATGATGCCCCAGACCTTGAAGGTAACCCAGAAGTCGGTGGAAAAATTCCGCCACACCACTTCATTGGCAAGAGCCAGGAACAGGAAGAACAGGCCCCAGCGGAAAGTCAGCTTGCGCCAGCCTTCGGCATCGAGGCGAAAGGCCGAATCGAAGACATAGCCGAGCAGCGATCGGCCGAAATACAGACCGCCGAGCAGCACGCCGCCGAACAGGGTGTTGACGATGGTCGGCTTCATCTTGATGAACACGTCGTCCTGCAGATAGAGCGTCAGCGCGCCGAAGATGAAGACGACGACGCCCGAGACCATCGGCATGATCGGCAAGGTGCGCAGCAGCAGCCAGGAGGCGATCAGCGCGATCGCCGTCGCCGCCATGAACAGGCCGGTGGCGACGAAGATCGGCCCGCCGAATTCGGCCAGGACAGGAAATTTCTGCACCAGCCAGGCGCCGCGTGCATTGGCGAAGAAGAACACCATCAGCGGCCCGAGTTCCAGCACCAGCTTGAGCAGCGGATTGACGCTTTCTTTCTTCTTTCGCGGGTCGGACGGGTCGCGTTCGAGGATGGGAGGGTTCATGACTTCCTTCTGACGCATGATCTTGTCCAAAAAAGCCTGCAGCTCTTCGGGATCGTGCTTTTTACGCTACGCCCGCGATCGCCCTGGCGAATTCGCTGGCCGAGAATGGTTCGAGGTCGTCGACCTGTTCGCCGACGCCGATGAAGTAGACCGGCAGTTTGTGCTTTGCCGCGATCGCGACCAGAATACCGCCGCGCGCCGTGCCGTCCAGCTTGGTCATCACCAGGCCGTTGACGCCGGCGACATTGCGGAAGATCTCGACCTGATTGAGCGCATTCTGGCCGGTGGTGGCGTCGACCGTCTGCAGCACGGTATGCGGCGCTTCCGGATCGAGCTTGCCCAGCACGCGCACGATCTTTTCCAGCTCCGCCATCAGTTCGGTCTTGTTTTGCAGCCGGCCGGCGGTGTCGATGATCAGCACGTCGGAGCCGGCCTCCTTGGCGCGTTCGAAAGCGTCGTAGGCGAGGCCGGCGGCATCCGCGCCTATCTTCGAGGCGATGACCGGCGACTTCGTCCTCTCGCCCCAGATCTTCAGCTGCTCGATGGCTGCAGCGCGAAACGTGTCGCCGGCGGCCAGCATCACCGACAGGCCACCATCGGTCAGTTTGGCGGCGAGCTTGCCGATGGTCGTGGTCTTGCCGGTGCCGTTGACGCCGACCACCAGAATGACATGCGGCTTGTGCGACAGGTCGAGCTCCAGCGGCATGGCGACATGGGCCAGCACCTTCTCCACCTCGGCCGCCATGATGGTGCGGACATCCGCGTCGGAGACATCCTTGCCATAGCGGCTGGCGGCGAGCGCATCGGTGACGCGCAAGGCTGTTTCCATGCCGAGATCGGCGCGGATCAGCACGTCTTCGAGGTCCTGTAGCGTCTCTTCGTCGAGCTTTCGCTTGGTGAAGACGCCGGCAATGTTGCCGGTGAGTTCTTTCGAGGAGCGGGCAAGCCCGTCGCGCATGCGCTGGAACCAGGAGCGTCGCGGCGCCGGTTCGGGCGCCTTTTGCGGCTCGGCTTTCTGCTCGACCTTTTTGGTGACGGTGACTTTGCCGGGAGCTGGTTTTGACTGTGGCGAAGGTTGCGGGGCCGGCGCGGGCGCTAGCTCGGCAACGATGGTCTTGGCTTCGACCGGCGCGGGTACAGCTTCAACCGACGTGCGCTTTACCTCCCCCTTGATGGGGGAGGTCCCAAGCGAAGCTTGGGGGTGGGGGTGATTTGCGCTGGCGTCGGCGCCATCACCCCACCCCGCCGCTTCGCGTCGACCCTCCCCATCGAGGGGAGGGTGGGGCGCCTCGTCCTTCTCCCCGTGGCTATACGGGGAGAAGGTGCCGGCAGGCGGATGAGGGGCGGCGCTGACCTCTGAGGTAGGCTGTGCGGGAGGCGCGGACGGTTGCGGCACTTCGATCGGGGCGGCCGGTTCTGCTGGAGTCTCGGCAGGCGTCGGCACTTCGACGGGAGCGGGCTCCAGCTGCGGTTCCGGACGCGATGGTTCGATCTCCGGCTCGGCCGGCGCCGGCGGCACTTCTTGGGGCTGCGGCTCGGGAGCCGGCTCCGGAACGGCTGGCGGCGCAGGAACTTCTTCCGGTGCAGGCGGCTCGGGTATCTCCGGCTCAGGCTGCGGTTCTTCTACCGGCGCGGGCTCCGGCAACGGTTCCGGCTCGGATGGGACGACCGGTTCCGGCGCGGGCGGGATGGTCGGCGCGGGTTCGGGCTTCGGTTCTTCTGGCGCCGACTGCGGCGCAGGCTTTACCTCCCCCTCGATGGGGGAGGTCCCAAGCGAAGCTTGGGGGTGGGGGTGAGTGGCGCCGGCGTCGGCGCTCTCACCCCTCCCCGCCACTTCGTGGCGACCCTCCCCATCGAGGGGAGGGTGGGGCGTCGGCGGCTCGGGCTCCTCGCGCTTCAAGAACTCCGGAACGACCTGCTCGGCCGCCGGCTTCAGCGCCTCAAGCGCATCCCATTTGATCGGCGGCAGGGGAGCGGTTTCGTCGATGCGCTCCTCGACGACTTCCTTCTTGCCGAACGAAAATATGTTCTTGAAAAAACCGGCCATGCTTCAATCGTCTCAGGCGGCGCGGGCAGTGAGCGGGGCTGCTATCAGGCGCGCGCCGTCATGGCCGGTGATGTCTGCCTCGACGATCTCGCCCGGCGCGCCCGTGTCGAGCGCCGCAAGCGTGAACCCTTCGGTGCGGCCGAGGCCGTCGCGCTCGACCAGGATCGACTGGCGCGTTCCCGGGAGTGATGACAAATGGCGGCGATAGGCGGCCTCGCCGACGGCGCGCAGCCGGGCCGCCCGCTGCTTGACCAGTTCGCGGCGGACTTGCGGCATGCGCGCGGCGGGCGTGCCTTCGCGCGGTGAAAACGGAAATACATGCAGATGAGTCAGCCCGCACTCCTCGACAATTTTTGTCGAATTCTCGAACATTTCCTCGGTCTCGGTCGGGAAGCCGGCGATGATGTCGGCGCCGAAGACGATTTCGGGGCGCAGCTTGCGCACATCCTCGCAGAAGCGGATCGACTGGTCGCGCAAATGCCTGCGCTTCATGCGCTTCAGGATCATGTCGTCACCTGATTGCAGCGACAGATGCAGATGCGGCATCAGCCTGGGTTCGGTGGCGATGGCGTCGAGCAGATCATCATCCGCCTCGATCGAATCGATTGAGGACAGCCGCAGCCGCTTCACATCAGGCACCTGCTTCAGGATGGTCTTCACCAGCTTTCCCAGCTTCGGCGCGCCCGGCAGGCCGGCGCCGAAGCTGGTCATGTCGACGCCGGTCAGCACGATCTCGGCATAGCCGTTGCCGGCCAGACGCTTGACCTGCTCGACCACGGCGCCCATCGGCACCGAGCGTGAGTTGCCGCGGCCATAGGGGATGATGCAGAAGGTGCAGCGATGGTCGCAGCCGTTCTGCACCTGGACGAAAGCACGTGCCCGGCCCTCGATGGCGTCGACCATGTGTCCGGCGGTCTCGCGCACCGAGAAAATGTCGTTGACGCGCGCCTTCTCGCTGTCGTTGACGCCGAAATCCGGCAGCGCGCGGTAGGAGTTGGCCTTCAGCTTCTCTTCGTTGCCAAGCACGAGGTCGACCTCGTCCATGGCGGCAAAATTCTGCGGTTCGGTTTGCGCGGCGCAGCCGGTGACGATGATGCGCGCCGCCGGATTTTCGCGGCGGGCCTTTCTGATCGACTGCCTGGCCTGGCGCACCGCTTCGGCGGTGACGGCGCAGGTGTTGAAGATAATGGCGCCGCCTTTGAGCGCGCCGAGACCTGCGCTTTCGGCCTCGCGGCGCATCACTTCGGATTCATAGGTGTTGAGACGGCAGCCAAAGGTGACGACGTCTATGCCTTGGGAGTTGGGGCCCTTGGTATCGGCAAGTGCAAACATCAGGCCGCGCTTTCGGTGTCGCGGGCCCAGGTGCCGGTCGACGGATCGAAATTGCCGGAAAACTCCCATTCGGCAGCGCCGGTCAGGATGACGTGGTCGTCGTCGCGCCATTCCACATGCAGCGAGCCGCCGCCGGGCGTCATCAGCGTAACGCTGCGGCCGGTGCGCCGGGTGCGGGCAGCGGCGACGACGGAAGCGCAAGCGGCCGAGCCGCAAGCCTTGGTCAGGCCGGCGCCGCGCTCCCAGGTGCGGATGATCATCGTCTCCGGCGACGTTACCTGGGCGATGGTGATGTTGGCGCGCTCGGGGAAGATCGGATGGTTTTCGAGCAGCGGGCCGAAACGCTCGAGTTCGTAGGACCAGACATCGTTGTCGACCCAGAAGATGGCGTGAGGGTTGCCCATCGAGAGAACCGAAGGCGAATGCAGCACCGGCGCGTCGATGGGGCCGATCTGCAACTCGATCATGCGGGTGTCGCGGAATTCCTCGGCCAGCGGAATGTCCTGCCAGCCAAAGCGCGGAGTGCCCATGTCGACCGAGATGGTGCCGTCGGCATTTTCGACGGCGTTGAGGATGCCGGCGCGGGTCTCGAAGGTGAAAGTCTTCTGGCCGGTTTCGGCGGCCAGCGCCTGGACGACACAGCGCATGCCGTTGCCGCAGGCCTGCGCGCCCGAGCCGTCGGAATTCAAAATGTCGATGTAAAAGGCGGTGCCCGGCGTGCGCGAATCGTGGATCGCCATGATCTGGTCGAACCTGGTCGCCGCATCGGCGTTCAGCGCGACAGCCGACGCCGCCGTGACCCTATCGGCACGGCCACGCATGTCGGCGACGATGATTTCGTTGCCGATGCCGTTCATCTTGGCGAAGGGGGCAGTGCCTGCCATGATCTGAGGTAATTCCTGTACGTTTCGCCGCTATATGGCGGAAACGGGCGGGAATTACCAGTGTGGGCTGCGTTTAGGTTACCGCGAAAACGCCGAGCACGATCAGCAGGAAGATGACGAGAACGATGCCGATCAGCACGCGCGCGCCGGTGGCGGCGGCACCGGCCAGCGCCGGCATGCCGAGCAGGCTGGCGGCGGCAGCAACGATGAGAAGAATGATGATCCATTTGATCATGGACAATGCCTCGCAAATTGACTGGCCTGCAGCCGGCTTAAGAACGCATCTGCGGCGCTCTGGTTCCGTTGCCGCGAGGCTTTTTCCGACTGGGCGCGCTATTCGGCAATCTCGAAGTCGGTCGTGAAAGGCGCCGTCTTTGGCGAGTTCTCGTCGTGCATGAGGAAATCCGCGCGGTATTTGCCGGGGGGAACGCCATCCAGGGAGACGTTTAATTTGAAGAACATCTCTCGGTTATGCGAGCGCGAGGCGAGCTGGACCCGACCAAGCTTTTCGACGCTGCCCAGCTTCTCGCCCGACTGGGAAAGCACGGTAAGGTCAACGTAAAGCGCGATCTGGTTGTTGCCGAGCCCATCCGAGCCGTAGCCGTAACCGACCGGCTCCATATAAAGCACAATCTCTTCGCCCGGCTTGTAGACATGGTTCGGGCGCTCGGCGTAGGCGCCGAACCCGCTGGCCGACAGGATATGCTTCACATTTTGCACGCCAAGCGGCATCGCTTGCCACAGAGCGTCCTCGGCGCTGCGGAATTTGTCCAGCGCGCCGGCGCCATCACCCGCCTGCAGTGCCTTTTCGGCTTCAGCGGCGCGATCGGAGATTTCGCCCGCGAAAGCGGCCGGCGTCGAAATTACCAGCGCGATCAAAACTGCCAAGATTGATTTCATCTGTTCCCCCTGTTGCGATAGAACATCGGCTAAAACCGCAGTGCCGTAAACGGCCAAATGCAGACTTCAGCCGCGCTCGATCTCGGGAACGTCCCAAAGCTCGCCCGGACGGAAGGCGCGAAACCGCTCACGCGCCAGGCCTTGCGCCTCAAGCGCTTCAGTCAGTTTTGCGCCGGCAGTTGCGCTCGACCGCCGATGCGCCGACCTGCTGCGGGCTCCGGTGCCGCTTTCGCAACCAATGTACCGGTTGGAACCGCGCTAGAGCGAAGACATGCCTTTTGTCCGCCAGCCATTTTGCGACAAATTTACAACAATTCGTGGTGCAAACCCTATTTTAACCATATCGGGTTGAAATTTCGCCACCTTCTCCATCTTGGTGAGGGTGAGATTGTGCGGACGGCTTCCCCCCAGCCGGATCCGACGGAGGTTGGAATGATTTTTTCGAGAAGCGGGCTGATGGCCGTATCGCTGGCAGCGCTCGTTGCGAGCGGCTGTTCGACCTCGCGTTTTTCATCGATGGATGACCAGCAGCCCGCCCCGCTGCAGCCCGCGCCCGCCGGCACGGTGAGCGGAAGCCAACTGCCGCCCCCGGCAGCGCCGGGCACCACCGACCCATCGCAATTCCCGACCGCGCCGGCAGGCGCGCAGGTCGCCTCGCTGCCGCCGGACGGATCGGCGCCGGCCGGAGCCTCCGACCTTACCGCTGCGAGCGTTGCCGGCGTTTGGAACGCCAGCGTGTCCGGACAGAGCTGCAAGGTGGCGACGCCGCAGACCAAATTCGGCGCCGGCTTCCGCGCCGGGCCGCTGCATTGCCCGCCGCCCATCGACGGCATCAAATCGTGGAACGTCGCCGGCAAGCAGCTGACGCTCTATGACGAGAATGGCGGCACGCTGGCGCGGCTCTATTCCTCGGGCGGTTCGAAATTCGACGGCCAGACTACCAACGGCTTGCCGATATCGCTTACAAGATAGGCTGCCTATCCCTAGACAGCGACGTGACCGATGCATCTGCGTGACGGCCTCCAGACCCATGCGACCGTCAGGCAGCGCTACGACCATCTGGTCGCAACCGGCGCCATCGAGCGCGATGCGGCGCAGGAGCGCATCGCCGCCGCGCTCGACCGGCTGACAGACGAGATCTCGGTCAAGCGGCTGGCGCACAAGTCGAGCGCGCTCGGCTGGCTGTTTGCCCGCAAGCGCGAGACGCGCGAGGTCGTCAAGGGCCTCTACATTCATGGCGGCGTCGGTCGCGGCAAGACCATGCTGATGGATATGTTCTTCGAGCTGTTGCCGGTCAGGCGCAAGCGCCGCGTTCATTTCAACGACTTCATGGCCGATGTGCAGGACCGCATCCAGAAGCACCGGCAGGCGCGCAAGAACGGCGACGTCAAGGAGGACGACCCGATCCCGCCGGTCGCGCTTCAGCTTGCCGAACAGGCCTGGGTGCTGTGCTTCGATGAGTTTTCGGTCACCGACATTGCCGATGCGATGGTCCTGTCGCGGCTGTTTTCGGCGCTGTTCGCCAATGGCGTGGTTCTGGTCGCCACCTCGAATGTCGCGCCGCAAGACCTTTATCGCGACGGGCTGAACCGCCAACTCTTCCTGCCCTTCATCAGCATTCTCGAGCGCCACGCCCATGTGCTGACGCTCGATGCCGACAAGGACTACCGGCTGGAAAAGCTCGCCCGCACGCCTGTCTATGTCACGCCGGGGGATGCCGAAGCCGATCGTATGCTCGACGAAGCCTGGCAGGCGATGACGCACGGGGCGGCAACGGCCGAGACCGCGCTGACGCTCAAGGGGCGGCAGGTGAGAATACCGGCTGCTTCCGGCAATGCGGCGCGGTTTTCCTTCGCCGATCTCTGCGAAAAGCCGCTCGGCGCGCGCGATTTCCTGGCCATTGCCGGCCGCTTCTCGACCGTCTTCATCGATCACGTGCCGGTGCTGGGCGAAGGCAAGCGCAACGAGGCCAAGCGCTTCATCCTCCTGATAGACACGCTCTACGATCATCACACGCGGCTGGTGGTAAGCGCCGATGCCTCGCCCCCTGAGCTCTATACGGCCAGGCGCGGCAACGAGGTGTTCGAATTCGAGCGCACGGCCTCGCGGCTGATCGAAATGCAGAGCCGGGATTGGCTGGAGGACTGGGCGGAACGGCAGAAGGACAACGCGGAAGCGCAGGTCTGAGGGTTCCAGAAAGGTCATTATGTAGTGATCCTTCGCGCCCCCTCTGTCCTGCCGGACATCTCCCCCACACGGGGGGAGATTGGCGGTTTCGGCGCTCCGCTCATTCCTGCGGCCATTGGAGATTGGCGAAAGGTCGCGTGACGTCCGATCTCCCCCCTCGTGGGGGAGATGCCTGGCAAGGCAGAGGGGGCGCTGTCCCGCCGACGCCTAAAGCTCGTACACATACATCACAAACGACTCCGCCGGCCCATGCACCTCCTTGCGCGATTCATAAAGCGCGCGCTGGGACATTGTCCGGTTCGGTGCCGACCCAGGCTTCGCCGCATCCCTGCTCGCGGCCGAGCGCGAACATGGCGTCGAGCATCTTTCGCGCGATGCCATGGCGCTGGTAGGCGGGTGAGACGCCGACCTCGTCGATGTAGAGTTCGCTGACCTTGTCCAGGTGGCGGTGGATGACGGCAGCACACTGGCCGACGACGCCATCGGCCAGTGCCACAATCATCATATGACCTGAGGAGGCGAGGTAGGCGGACAGTCTGTCGGCCCGTACCGGTTCATCGAACACGTCTTCGGCGATGCGCTTCACAAGGGCGTCATCGCCTGGATATAGTCTTCTGATTTCCACGTTCATTGTGTAAAATCTCTCAAGTCGGCTTACAAACTTTGACGTTTACGTAAAGCCTAATGTTTCTAACCGATTGAAATTATTCACTCGAAAATAATCGATTGAATATATTTTCCACCAGGGCTACTGGATGCGGCGAAATCTCGCTGAGACCACAGCATTCCGGCCTCTTCCTCGACGCCGTCAACCAGATCACCAGAGATTGGGCGTCGTCACAGACAAAGGGAAAATTTCCTCACATGGCACGCAACAAGATAGCGCTTATCGGCTCCGGCATGATCGGCGGCACGCTCGCTCACATGATCGGCCTCAAGGACCTCGGCGACGTGGTGCTGTTCGATATTGCCGAGGGCATTCCGCAAGGCAAGGGGCTCGATATCGCGCAGTCTTCGCCGGTCGACGGTTTTGACTCCCGGCTGACCGGCGTCAATGATTATGCTGGGATCGAGGGCGCCGATGTCTGCATCGTCACTGCCGGCGTGCCGCGCAAGCCGGGTATGAGCCGCGACGATCTGCTGGGCATCAACCTCAAGGTCATGGAACAGGTCGGCGCAGGGCTGAAGAAATACGCGCCCAAGGCTTTCGTCATCTGCATCACCAACCCGCTCGACGCCATGGTCTGGGCGCTGCAGAAGTTTTCCGGCCTGCCCAAGACCCATGTCGTCGGCATGGCCGGCGTGCTCGACAGCGCGCGCTTCCGCTATTTCCTGGCCGAGGAGTTCAAGGTCTCGGTCGAGGACGTCACCGCCTTCGTGCTCGGCGGCCACGGTGATTCCATGGTGCCGATGATCCGCTACTCCACGGTTTCGGGCATTCCGTTGCCGGACCTCATCAAGATGGGCTGGACCTCGAAGGAAAAGCTCGACCAGATCGTGCAGCGCACCCGCGACGGCGGCGCCGAGATCGTCGGCTTGTTGAAGACCGGCTCGGCCTTCTACGCCCCGGCAGCCTCGGCCATCTCGATGGCCGAATCCTACCTCAAGGACAAGAAGCGCGTGCTGCCTTGCGCTGCGCATCTCTCGGGCCAGTATGGCGTCAAGGGCACCTATGTCGGCGTTCCCGTTGTCATCGGCGCCGGCGGCGTCGAGCGCATCATCGAGATCGACCTCAACAAGGCCGAGCAGAAGATGTTCGACGCTTCGGTGGCGACGGTGCAGGGCCTGACCGAGGCCTGCGTCAAGATCGCCCCGCACCTCGCCTCGAAGTAATCCCCCAAAGCAGCCGATCCGGAGACCGTCCAGATGAACATCCATGAATATCAAGGCAAGGCGCTGCTGAAGTCGTTTGGCGCGCCGGTGGCCGAAGGCGTGCCGGTGTTCAAGGCAAGCGAAGCGGAAGCCGCGGCACAAGCGCTTCCCGGTCCGCTCTATGTGGTGAAGAGCCAAATCCATGCCGGCGGCCGCGGCAAGGGGAAGTTCAAGGAACTGTCGCCCGACGCAAAGGGCGGCGTGCGGCTGGCTAAGTCGGTTGCCGAAGTCGTTGCCAACGCCAATGAGATGCTCGGCCACACGCTGGTGACCAAGCAGACCGGCCCCGCCGGCAAGCAGGTCAACCGCCTCTATATCGAGGACGGCGCCGACATCGATCGCGAGCTTTATCTGTCGATCCTGGTCGACCGCTCGGTCGGCCGCATCGCTTTCGTCGTCTCGACCGAGGGCGGCATGGACATTGAAGGCGTCGCCCACGACACACCGGAAAAGATCATCACCCGCGCCATCGATCCGCTGGCCGGCGTGACGACCATCGACGTCGACATATTGGTGGAAGCGCTGGGCCTCACCGGCGATGCCGCCAAGGATGCCGGCACGCTGTTCCCGATCCTCTACAAGGCCTTTGTCGAGAAGGACATGAGCCTGCTCGAGGTCAACCCGCTGATCGTGATGAAAAACGGCCGCCTGCGCGTGCTGGACGCCAAGGTGTCGTTCGACAACAACGCTCTCTTCCGCCACCCCGAACTGATGGAACTGCGCGACACCACCGAAGAGGACGAGAAGGAGATCGAGGCGTCGAAATACGACCTCGCCTATGTCGCGCTCGACGGCAATATCGGCTGCATGGTCAATGGCGCCGGCCTCGCCATGGCGACTATGGACATCATCAAGCTCTACGGCGCCGAGCCCGCCAACTTCCTCGATGTCGGCGGCGGCGCGTCGAAGGAGAAGGTGACGGCGGCGTTCAAGATCATCACCAAGGATCCGGCCGTCAAAGGCATACTGATCAACATCTTCGGCGGCATCATGAAGTGCGACATCATCGCCGAGGGCGTCATTGCCGCAGTCAAGGAAGTCGGCCTGGAAGTGCCGCTGGTGGTGCGTCTTGAAGGCACCAATGCCGAGCTCGGCAAGAAGATCATCAACGACAGCGGCCTGAACGTGGTGTCGGCCGACGATCTCGATGACGCAGCCAAGAAGATCGTGGCGGCGGTGAAGGGCTGAAGGCGAATGCCTCCGCGCAAGATAAACCTGGTCGAGGCGGCGGATCGAACGATCACCAAGGTCTTCGATCCGCATATCGCCGGCGACGTCAATGACAGCCAGGCGAAGGTCGCCAAGTTCGGCGAGACCTTCGACTGGCATGCACATGAGCATGAGGACGAGGCTTTTCTCGTGCTGCGGGGCAAGATCGCCATCGATTTTCGCGACGGCCCGGTCGAGCTCGGCGAGGGCGATTTCATTGTCGTGCCGAAGGGCGTCGAGCACCGGCCGCGGTCGCTGACCGCCGAGCCGGTGGTGCTGATGTTCGAGCCGGCAACGACGCTCAACACCGGCAACGCCAAGAGCGACCTCACCGTCTCCGACCTGAAGCGGCTCTGACCCATGAACGCGTTCTCCTTGCTCTCGGCCGATCACCAGCGCCTGCAGGCGCTGGTCGGCGCGTGGCGCGGCGAGGAAGAGGTGGCGGAAACACAATGGGCCGATGGTGGACCGGCGACGTCGGAAGTGCTGGGGGAGGCACAGTTCGGCGGCCTGTTCGTGGTGCAGCGCTATCGCCAGCGCCGCGACGGCACGGTCTCGTTCGGCTCGCACTCAGTGTTCGGATTCGATCAGCAAAACAGCCTCGTCACCATGCACCAGTTCGATTCCATGGGCTTTGTGCCGGCCTCGCCGGCCACAGGCGCATGGAACGGCAGCGAGCTCACTCTTGATCGGTCGTCGCCGCGCGGTTCCGCGCGGGTCACATATATTTTCGACAATGCCGATGCCTACCGCATGCGATTGCATTTCAAACCTGCCGGCAGCGACAGCTGGCAAGACATGGTGAGCGGCGTCTACCGGCGCGTCTCGCCTTCCTCGATCAACGGTTTTTAGAAAAGGGCTCCGATGTCCATTCTCATCGACAAGAACACCAAGGTGCTGGTGCAGGGCCTGACCGGCAAGACCGGCACGTTCCACACCGAACAGGCGCTGGCCTATCACGGCACCAGGATGGTGGGCGGTATCCATCCAAAGAAGGGTGGCGAGACCTGGACCGGCGCCAAGGGCGAAAACCTGCCGATCTTCGCCTCGGTCGCCGAGGGCAAGGAAAAGACCGGCGCCAACGCCTCGGTCGTCTATGTGCCGCCGACGGGCGCCGCCGAAGCCATCCTCGAAGCCATCGAAGCCGAGATCCCGCTGATCGTCTGCATCACCGAAGGCATTCCGGTGATGGACATGGTCAGGGTCAAGGCGCGGCTCGACCGCTCGACCTCGCGGCTGATCGGCCCGAACTGCCCCGGCGTGCTCACCCCCGACGAATGCAAGATCGGCATCATGCCCGGCAACATCTTCCGCAAAGGCTCGGTCGGCGTTGTTTCGCGCTCGGGAACGCTTACCTATGAGGCAGTGTTCCAGACCACAAATGTCGGCCTCGGCCAGACGACCGCCGTCGGTATCGGCGGCGACCCCGTCAAAGGCACCGAGTTCATCGACGTGCTCGAGATGTTCCTCGCCGACGACGAGACCAAGTCGATCATCATGATCGGCGAGATCGGCGGTTCGGCCGAGGAAGACGCCGCGCAGTTCCTCAAGGACGAGGCCAAACGCGGCCGCAAAAAGCCGATGGCGGGCTTCATCGCCGGGCGCACCGCGCCGGCCGGTCGCACCATGGGCCATGCGGGCGCGGTCATCTCCGGCGGCAAGGGCGGCGCGGAAGACAAGATCGCGGCGATGGAATCGGCCGGCATTAAAGTATCGCCATCGCCAGCGCGTCTGGGCACGACGCTGGTCGAGGCGATCAAGGCCAAGTGAGTAGCGAGTAGTGAATAGCGAATAGGGAAAAGAGAGTAACGGCGCGACCCGGGAAAAATCCCTACTCGCTATTCGCTACTCACTATTCGCTTTTGAAAAGGAGACGGAGCCAGGCTCCGCGGACAAAAATGGCAAGACAAGATCAGGCCAACGACCAATTTTCGCTCACCTCTTTCCTCTATGGCGGCAATGCCGACTATATCGACGCGCTGTACGCGTCCTATGAGGATGATCCAGAGTCGGTAAACCCCGAATGGCAGGATTTTTTCGCCGGGCTGAAGGACGACGCCGGCGATGTGCGCAAGAACGCCAAGGGCGCTTCCTGGGCAAAGCCCTCCTGGCCGCTGCAGGCCAATGGCGAACTGGTGTCGGCGCTCGACGGCAATTGGGGCATCGTCGAGAAGCATCTGGAAAAGAAGGTCAAGGACAAGGCGGTCACCAATGGCGTCGTGCTGTCGGATGCCGACGTGCATCAGGCGACGCGCGATTCGGTGCGCGCCATCATGATGATCCGCGCCTTCCGCATGCGCGGCCATCTGCATGCCAATCTCGACCCGCTCGGCATCGCCAAGCCGCTTGAGGACTATAACGAGCTGTCCCCGGAGAATTACGGTTTCACCGCAGCCGACTACGACCGGCCGATCTTCCTCGACAATGTGCTCGGCCTCGAATTCGGCACCATCCGGCAGATGCTGGAGATCCTGACCCGCACCTATTGCTCGACGCTCGGTGTCGAGTTCATGCACATTTCCGACCCCGAGGAGAAGGCCTGGATCCAGGCGCGCATCGAGGGTGCCGACAAGGAGATTTCCTTCACCGCTACGGGAAAAAAAGCGATCCTGCAGAAGCTGGTCGAGGCCGAAGGCTTCGAGCAGTTCATCGATGTCAAGTACAAGGGTACCAAGCGCTTCGGCCTCGATGGCAGCGAAGGCCTGATCCCGGCGCTGGAGCAGATCATCAAGCGCGGCGGCCAGCTCGGCATGAAGGAGATCGTGCTCGGCATGGCGCATCGCGGCCGGCTGAACGTGCTGTCCCAGGTGATGGCCAAGCCGCACCGCGCCATCTTCCACGAGTTCAAGGGCGGCTCGGCCGCTCCTGACGAGGTCGAGGGCTCGGGCGACGTCAAGTACCATCTCGGCGCCTCGTCGGACCGCGAATTCGACGGCAACAAGGTGCATCTGTCGCTGACCGCCAATCCTTCGCATCTGGAAATCGTCGATCCGGTTGTGATGGGCAAGGCGCGCGCCAAGCAGGACTATCTGTTCGGCCGCAGCCGCGAGGAGATCGTGCCGCTGGAAGAGCGCGCCAAGGTGCTGCCGCTGCTTCTGCATGGCGACGCCGCCTTTGCTGGCCAGGGCGTAATCGCGGAAATTCTCGGCCTGTCGGGCCTGCGCGGCCACCGCGTCGCCGGCACGCTGCATTTCATCATCAACAACCAGATCGGCTTCACCACCAATCCGCGCTTCTCGCGCTCGTCGCCTTATCCGTCCGACGTCGCCAAGATGATCGAGGCGCCGATCTTCCACGTCAATGGCGACGACCCGGAAGCGGTGGTGCATGCCACCAAGGTGGCGATCGAATTTCGCATGAAGTTCCACAAGCCGGTGGTGGTGGACATGTTCTGCTATCGCCGCTTCGGCCACAATGAGGGCGACGAACCGGCCTTCACGCAGCCGATCATGTACGCCAACATCCGCAACCACAAGACGACGGTGCAGATCTATGGCGACCGGCTGATCGCCGAGGGCCATATCAGCCAGGCCGAACTCGACAAGATGAAGGCCGACTGGCGCGCCCATCTGGAGTCCGAATGGGAAGTCGGCCAGCACTACAAGCCCAACAAGGCCGACTGGCTGGACGGCGCCTGGTCTGGTTTGCGCACCGCCGACAACCAGGACGAACAGCGCCGCGGCAAGACCGCCGTGCCGGTCAAGGTGCTGAAGGACATCGGCAAGAAACTGACCGAGGTGCCGAAAGGTTTCGAGGCGCACAAGACCATCATCCGCTTCCTCGAAAACCGCCGCCAGGCGATCGACTCCGGCGAAGGCATCGACTGGTCGACGGCCGAGGCGCTGGCCTTCGGCGCCATCCTGCTCGACGGCAATCCGATCCGGCTCTCCGGCCAGGATTCAGAACGCGGCACCTTCTCGCAGCGCCATTCCGTGCTCTACGACCAGCGCGACGAGACCCGCTACATCCCGCTCAACAATCTCTCGGCCGCACAGGCCGGCTACGAAGTCATCAACTCGATGCTGTCGGAAGAGGCGGTGCTCGGCTTCGAGTATGGCTACAGCCTGGCCGAGCCTAAGGCGCTGACGCTCTGGGAAGCGCAGTTCGGCGATTTCGCCAACGGCGCCCAGGTGGTGTTCGACCAGTTTATCTCGTCGGGCGAGCGCAAGTGGCTGCGCATGTCGGGCCTGGTCTGCCTGCTGCCGCATGGCTATGAGGGCCAGGGGCCGGAACATTCCTCGGCCCGGCTCGAGCGTTTCCTGCAGCTCTGCGCCGAAGACAATATGCAAGTCGCCAACTGCACCACGCCGGCAAACTACTTCCACATATTGCGCCGGCAACTGAAGCGCGACTTCCGCAAGCCGCTGATCCTGATGACGCCGAAGTCGCTGCTGCGCCACAAGCGGGCAGTGTCGACGCTGCCGGAGATTTCGGGCGAAAGCTCGTTCCACCGGCTGTTGTGGGACGACGCCCAGCTGTTGCAGAACCAGGCGATCAAGCTCACCAAGGATTCCAAAATCCGCCGCGTCGTGCTGTGCTCGGGCAAGGTCTATTACGACCTGTACGAGGAACGCGAGAAGCGCGGCATCAACGACATCTATCTCTTGCGCGTCGAACAGCTCTATCCGTTCCCGGCCAAGGCGCTGATCACCGAACTGTCGCGCTTCCGCAATGCCGAGATGGTGTGGTGCCAGGAGGAACCCAAGAATATGGGCGCCTGGTCGTTCATCGATCCGTATCTGGAATGGGTGCTGGCTCATATCGACGCCAAGCACCAGCGGGTGCGCTATACCGGACGTCCTGCGGCGGCATCGCCGGCGACCGGCTTGATGTCGAAGCATTTGGCGCAGCTCGCCGCCCTGCTCGAAGACGCGCTCGGCGAATAGAACAAACCCGGCGAATAGAACAGACAGAGAAGAAACGGAACAGGCACAATGGCTACCGAAATCCGCGTTCCCACTCTCGGCGAATCCGTCACCGAGGCGACCATCGGCAAGTGGTTCAAGAAGGTCGGCGATGCCATTGCCGTCGACGAGCCGCTGGTCGAGCTCGAAACCGACAAGGTGACGGTGGAGGTGCCTGCCGCCGCCGCCGGCACGCTGGGCGAGATCACCGCCAAGGAAGGCGAGACCGTCGGCGTCGGCGCGTTGCTGGGTTCGATCTCGGCAGGCGTCGCCACGGCCGCCCCGGCGTCCAAGCAGGAGACCAAGCCGCAAGCGGTGTCGCAGGCTTCGAGCCCGGACGCAGCGCACACGACCAGGCAGGCTGCGGCTGAGACCGCCAAGATAGCCGGCGACGCCGGGCCGGTCGAGCCGCGCACCATGCCGCCGGCGCCAGCTGCCGCGAAGCTGATCGCCGAGAACAATCTGTCGGTCGACCAGGTTTCCGGGTCGGGCAAGCGCGGCCAGGTGCTGAAGGGCGATGTGCTCGACGCGATTTCCAAGGGCGCGCCGTCGCAGCCGGCCGAAATTCCGAAGGCCGCACCGGCTCCGGTCGCCGTGCGTGCGCCGTCTTCGGGCGACGATGCGTCGCGCGAGGAGCGCGTGCGCATGACCAAGCTGCGCCAGACCATTGCGCGCCGGCTGAAGGAAGCGCAGTCGACCGCCGCCATGCTGACCACCTTCAACGAGGTCGACATGTCGGCGGTGATGGCGCTCAGGACCAAGTACAAGGACATCTTCGAGAAGAAGCACGGCGTGAAGCTCGGCTTCATGGGCTTCTTCACCAAGGCGGTTACGCACGCATTGAAGGAAATCCCCTCGGTCAATGCCGAGATCGACGGCACCGACATCATCTTCAAGAACTATGCCCATATCGGCGTTGCCGTCGGCACCGAAAAGGGTCTCGTCGTGCCGGTGGTGCGCAATGCCGACCAAATGTCGATTGCCGAGATCGAGAAGGATATCGGCCGGCTGGGCATCGCCGCGCGGGACGGCAAGCTGTCGGTCGCCGACATGCAGGGTGGTACGTTCACCATCTCCAATGGCGGCGTTTACGGCTCACTGATGTCGACGCCGATCCTCAATGCGCCGCAGTCCGGCATTTTGGGCATGCACAAGATCCAGGACCGGCCGGTCGTGGTCGGCGGCCAGATCGTGATCCGGCCGATGATGTACTTGGCGCTGAGCTACGATCACCGTATCGTCGACGGCAAGGAAGCCGTGACCTTCCTGGTCCGCGTCAAGGATAGCCTGGAGGATCCCGAACGGCTGGTGCTTGATTTGTGATCGGAGCTGATCCGTCATGAGCGGCTGGCTGGCGCGGTTTGGGTTCAAGCTCGGTCGAGTAGCGGGTAGCGTATTGAGGCGTTCCCGGCCGGCGGCTTCCGCCGCCATCTCTCCGCCGGCGACATCGACTGAATGGGATTCGGCGCCGGCGAGCAGCAATCTCGGTGTCTTCGCTCTCAGCGAAGCCGAAATGGCGGAGCGGAAGATCATCGTCACCGCGATCGGTGAGCTTGAGCTACCGACCGGCGAAATCATCGCTTGCGATCCACTGATTACCGGGCTGGAACGGCCTGTGTTTAGCCGTAAGGTCAGGCCGGGATGCTATCCAGTCACGTTGCTTGAGGCGCAAGGCCGTGTTGCTGCAGCGGTATTGCGGTTTGGCACTGGCTTGCCGGTGCGGTGGGAGTTGGCTGCCTTCGTCCGCGACGTCGGCACATCGTCCTGGAAGTCTGGATTTATTGTCGATGATAATGTTGCTTCGTTCATGGACAAGTCGGTTCTGACGCTGATGTCCAAGCAGGAGGAACTCGACAGCTATCTTGCTGACGTTGCATGCTCGTTCGACAAGTTCCGCATGGATAATCCGGTTGATGGAAATCCGCTTAATATAGCCATGTTCGACACTGGCTTCGGTGATGGGAACTATTATTCCTTCTGGGGACTGGATGCGGCCGGCGAGCCGCTGGTCTTGATGACCGATTTCGAGGTGCTCGAAAACGCCGACGGCCGCGAGAGCAGCCCGAGCAATTCATGACAAACATCGCTTCGCCAATGATCGGATTTATGGCCGGGCTGGCTGTTCTCGCAGCGGGTTACGAGGCGCATGCCGCCTGCCCGCTGGCGCTTGCTGTCTATGGCGATGCCGAAAGCGAGGCCGGCATTGATTTCCGGCCGACGACGGATGCGGTCACCGTCACCAACTCGTTCAAGATGGTGCTCGACAAGGGCATCGTTCTCGACGGCATTGTCATGTGGACATCCGGTGTTTCGCGACCGCAAGGGTCGCTGATGTACAAATGCCCGACCGGCGACGTCACCGGTGACGAGCTTGCCGCCTGCACGGTCTGGCATGGCGTCATCTACAGCGCCGACGACAAGGGCAACATCGCGCTCCTGGCGGCGGAAGGCACGGACGCGCCGCAGAGCCTGATCTTCCCCGATCTCGGGCCGTCGCTGCAGATGTCGACGGCCTTCGGCCCGAACGGTTTCTCAAAACTGCCATGGGACGTGTTTCTGCTGAAAGGTTGCCAGGAATGAGCGCGTCCAAGAAGGTGCTTCTGGTCACCGGCGGCAGTCGTGGCATTGGCGCGGCCACCTGCCGGCTTGCGGCAAAGGCGCGCTACCGGGTCGCGGTCAACTATGCCTCGAACGAGGCTGCCGCCAAGGCGCTGGTCGACGAAATCGAGGCGGCGGGTGGCGAGGCATTTGCCGTCAAGGGCGACGTCGGCGTCGAAGCCGACATCGTCGCCATGTTCGAAGCCGTCGATCGCGCCTATGGCCGGCTCGACGCGCTGGTCAACAATGCCGGCGTCGTCGACGTCAAGGCGCGCGTCGATGAGATGAGCCTGGCGCGGCTGGAGCGCATGATGCGCATCAACGTCATCGGCTCGTTCCTGTGCGCGCGCGAAGCGGTCAAACGCATGTCGAGCAAGCATGGCGGCCAGGGCGGCGCCATCGTCAACATCTCGTCGGCTGCGTCGCTACACGGCTCGCCAGGCGAATATGTCGACTATGCCGCGTCCAAGGCGGCGATCGACACCTTCACGCTCGGACTGGCGCGCGAAGTCGCGACCGAAGGCGTGCGGGTCAATGCGATACGGCCGGGCATCATCGACACCGAGATCCACGCTTCGGGCGGCCAGCCGGACCGGGTCGAGCGGTTCCGCGACATGCTGCCGATGAAACGAGCCGGCACGGCGGATGAAGTCGCGCATGCCGTTCTCTATCTTTTGTCGGATGAAGCGTCCTACACGACGGGCGCAATCCTGAATGTAAGCGGCGGCCGCTGAGCCCCAAGCTAAGGGAAACGAACATGGCTTATGATGTCGTTATCATCGGGTCGGGACCGGGCGGCTATGTCTGTGCCATCAAGGCGGCACAACTCGGGCTCAAGGTCGCGGTGGTCGAGAAGAACGCCACTTTCGGCGGCACCTGCCTGAACATCGGCTGCATCCCATCCAAGGCGCTGCTTTATGCCTCGGAGATGTTCGCCGAGGCCGGCCATTCCTTCGATGCGCTGGGTGTCGAGATACCGGCGCCGAAACTCAATCTGAAGAAGATGATGGCGCACAAGGACGCGACCGTTTCGGCCAACGTCAATGGCGTCGCCTTCCTGTTCAAGAAGAACAAGATCGACTCGTTTCGCGGCACCGGGAAGGTGGTCGCGGCCGGCAAGGTGTCGGTGTCGGCTGAGGATGGCAAGGTCGAGGAGATCGAGACGAAAAACATCGTTATCGCCACGGGCTCCGATGTCGCCGGCATTCCCGGCGTCAAGGTCGACATCGACGAGAAGGTGATCGTATCGTCGACCGGCGCGCTGTCGCTGGAGAAAGTGCCGGGACATCTGGTGGTGGTCGGCGGTGGGGTCATCGGTCTGGAGCTCGGCTCGGTCTGGGCACGGCTCGGCGCCAAGGTCACCGTGGTCGAATTCCTCGACACCATCCTGGGCGGCATGGACGGCGAGGTCTCCAAGCAGTTCCAGCGCCTGCTTTCCAAGCAGGGTTTCGAGTTCAAGCTCGGCACCAAGGTGACAGGGGTGACCAAGGCCAAAAAGGGCGCCGCCGTTACGTTCGAACCGGTCAGGGGTGGTGCGGCCGAGACCATCGAGGCCGACGCGGTGCTGATCTCGACCGGACGCCGGGCCTGTTCCGACAGCCTCGGGTTGAAAGAAGCCGGCGTCGAGGTCGACGAGCGCGGCCGGGTCAAGACCGACGGGCATCTCAGGACCAACGTGGCCGGCATCTACGCCATTGGCGACGTCATCGCCGGTCCGATGCTGGCGCACAAGGCCGAGGATGAAGGCGTGGCGGTGGCCGAGACCATTGCCGGCCAGGCCGGCCATGTGAATTACGACGTCATTCCGAGCGTCGTCTACACCAGCCCGGAAATCGCTTCGGTCGGCAAGACAGAGGAAGAGCTGAGGAAGGCCGGCATCGACTACAAAACCGGCAAATTCCCGTTCACCGCCAACGGCCGGGCGCGCGCCATGCTGCACACGGACGGCTTCGTGAAAATCCTCGCCGACAAAGCCAGCGACCGCGTGCTCGGCGTCCACATTGTCGGCTTCGGCGCCGGCGAGATGATCCATGAGGCGGCGGTGCTGATGGAGTTCGGCGGCTCCTCGGAAGACCTCGCCCGCACCTGCCACGCGCATCCGACAATGTCGGAAGCGGTCAAGGAAGCGGCGCTGGCGACGTTCTTCAAGCCGATCCATATTTAAGGAAACGCTGGAGGGACAGCACCCCCCTCTGGCCTGCCGGCCATCTCCCCCTCAACGGGGGAGATTGGACTTCACCGCCGCGTCGCGAGCCTTCAAGTTTCTCACGTTTCTAACCTGGGCTGTTCGTGAGACAGCCGATCTCCCCCTTGAGGAGAGATGTCCGGCAGCACAGAGGGGCGGTGAAGAATCGCGACGCTCGCCGATAGGTGCCCCAAACAAAACGGCCCGCTTTTCAGCGGGCCGTTCTTGGGTTGGAAGCAAGATGCCAGATCAGTTGGCCAGATTACGGGCTCGGCGCCGGAGCAGGCGCGGGCGCCGGGGCTGGCGCAGGAGCCGGTGCGGGCGCAGGGGCTGGTGCGGGAGCCGGTTCGGCGGGCTTCATCGGCTCAGCCGGTGCAGGTGCGGGCGCCGGTGTGCTGGCTGCCGGCGGCTCTGCGGGCGCAGGATGTTCGCCGCTTCTGCCGAAAACATAGTACGCGACAATCGCAAGGATGACGACGACCAGCGCAATCAGCCAGCCGCTGCCACCACCCGACCTGGGCGCTGGATCGTTAGGGTTCGCCATAAAAGTGTCCTCCGTGGATGAAAAGCATCAATCAACACCCCTCAACGCGCAACCGTTGAACGGGTTCATACTAGGCCTTCAAATTGACGAACGCAGGAAAATTCTGATTCGCAACCGCTTGTTGGCCTGTATTTCCCCCGCAAAATCAATCACGAACGAGGTAGAACGAGCTTAGCTGGCCTTTTCCGCCAAAAATAGGGCCAACCGCCTTCGCTTTGCGAATCAGTTGCGCACCGGACAGAGCCGGGCCTTACCTGATTCGGTATTCAAGACGGGCGCCGCTCAGTCGACGGCGGTGACGGTATAGCCGGCTTTGCGAAAATCCTCGATCAGGCCTTCGGGGCCGGGAAGATGCATGGCGCCGACGGCCATGAAGGCGTTGCCCTTGGCCAGGATAGGTGCGGCATGGTCGGCCATGACCTTGTTGCGGCCGGTGATCATCGTCTGGTCGAATTCGGCGTAACCTGCGTCCTCGTCTTCGTCGGGCGAGATCGAACGTAACAGCGGCCAGAAGGTGCCGGTATCGCCGCGCTGGTAAAGCACGATCATGGTTTCGTTGATGTCGTTGATCTTGTCGCCGAGCTTCAGGGTTTCGACCAGCCCCTTGATGTGGAACGCAAGCGGCAGCGAGGCCATGGCGCGCAGTTGGCTGGCGGCGGTCTCCAACCCTTCCACCGGCTTGCCCAAGGCCTTGGCGTCCTGCGCCAGCTTGACGTCCAGAACCGGTGCGCCGCCTGCCTGACGGGCGACCTCACAGACCGGCAGCGCGACCATGGCCGACAGCAGCCACGGCTTCATCTTGGAGACGCTCGCCGGCGGAATGCCGCGCGCATCGAGCCCTTTGTTCACCACCGCCGCATCCTCCGGCGACAACAGCGACGACAACGTCGTGTTGTCGGTGAACATCATCAGCTCGGGTTCCTTGAGCATGGCCTCCATCATCTTCTGCTTGTCGAGCACGTCGGTGGTCTCGATGATGATGGTGCCGGCAGCGTCATAGGCTTTCCTGGCTGCCGGCGGCAGAGTGGTCACGCGCGGGTCGGTCATGTGCATGGTGCCGAACAGGAAGGATGGCTTTTCGCCTGATTTCTCCAGCTTCCACAACAGGCCCTTGCCGTTCAGCGTCGCTGCTGCTTCCGTCTCGATCCTGGCATAGGTGGCGGGGCCTTCCTTCTGCAGGGCCGACAGCAGATCGGCGCCGGCGCAGGCCGGGGTTTCGGCATGCGCCCTGCCCATGGCAAGCAGCAGCACGATGAGGAAAGACAGGAAAAACAGGGCGTTGAGCGCGACGAGCAGCTTCAGCGACACAAGGGCGGCGCGGTCGGCGATGGCAAGGGCGCGTTTCATGGTGCGGTTCTAGGACTGAAAAGCGGCGAAACGGTTAACCGGCGTGGGGAAATTGTCCTGGACTTATACAGTGGTCACGCGCGGGGATGCGCGGATTCGTAAATCTCGAGCAGCCTTGCCGTGTCGACGCCGGTATAGACCTGCGTCGTCGACAGGCTGGCGTGGCCGAGCAGTTCCTGGATGGTGCGCAGGTCGCCGCCGCGCCCGAGCAGATGGGTGGCGAAGGAATGGCGCAACGCGTGCGGCGTCGCGGTGTCGGGCAGGTTCAGCGCCGAGCGCAGCCTGGCCATGTCGCGCTGGACGATGGCCGGGTTGAGCGGCCCGCCGCGGGCGCCGCGAAACAGCAGGCCCTTGGGATCGAGATGGTAGGGACACAGTTTTCGGTATTCGGCGATTGCCCTGAGCGCCACCGGCAGCACCGGCACCAGCCGTGTCTTGCCACCCTTGCCGGTGACGCGCAGCACGGTGTCGGCTTCCGATGCCAGGTCGGCGGCGCTGAGGCCCAGCGCTTCGGAAATGCGCAGGCCCGATCCATAAAGCAGCGTCAGCACGGCGGCGTTGCGGGCGGCGATCCAGGGCTCTTCAGCCAGCTGGCCTTCCACCGACACGACATGTTTGGCATCGCTGGCGGTCAGCGGCTTGGGCAGCGATTTCGGCTGGCGCGGCGCGCGCAACGCAGCGGCACCGGCGGCATTGGCGAGACCGCGCCGTTCGAGGAAGCGCAGCAGCGAGCGGATGCCGGCGAGGCCGCGTCCGAGCGTGCGGGCGCCGGCGCCGGCGTTGCGCCGCGCGGCAAGAAAGCCGCGCAGATCGGCCGGGCGCAGAGTGGCGATGTCGGAAAGACCAGGCGAGCCGCCGCAATGCCCTGTGAGGAAATGCAGGAACTGGCGCGTGTCGCGCTCATAGGCTTCGACGGTCGCCGGCGCCAGCCGGCGCTCGCGCGCCAGCATCTTCAGCCAGCTTTCGCGCGCTGCCTGGAGGTCGGGTTTTGCCGGGATGAGAAATTCCTGCATGCCGCCATTGTCAGGCAGCCGGGTTAGGAAGCGGTGAAGAACCTGTCATTGAAATGACGCCGGTAGGGCGTTAGAGCAGGGCAAAGGATATCAGCCATGTCGAAGCCCCAGAACCCCGTGCAAATGGCCGTGATCGGCGCCGCCCACGGCATCAAGGGCGAATTGCGGGTGAAGACTTTCACTGGCGAGCCGATGGCGCTGGCCGATTATGGGCCGCTCTATGCCAAGGACGGCCGCGTTTTCCAGATCACCGACATAAGGCCCGCCAACACCGTCGTGGTGGTGCGCTTCAAGGGCATTGCCGATCGCAATGCCGCCGAGGCGCTGGCCGGAACCGAGCTGTTCGTCGACCGCTCGATGCTGCCCGACGATGGCGAGGAGGACGAATTCTACCACGCCGATCTCGTCGGACTTGAAGTCCGCGACGATAAGGGCGCGGTCATCGGCAAGGTGGTGGCGGTGCATAATTTCGGCGGCGGCGACATTCTCGACGTTACCCTCGGCGGGCGCAAAGGCGTGCTGATCCCGTTCACCCAGGCCGCCGTGCCTCAGGTTTCGATCGCCGAAGGTTTTCTCCGCGTCGACCCGGCAGCCGCCGGCCTTGTCGAGGATGAGGATGGCGACGCGCCGCGCGAAGAAGATTTCGACGCGAAGGGCCGACCGCGCGGGCCGCGCGAAGCCGGAGGCAACCGGTGACGTTCAAGGCGTCGGTGCTGACGCTCTATCCCGAGATGTTTCCGGGCGGGCTAGGCCTGTCGCTGGCCGGACGGGCGCTCGAAGTCGGGACATGGTCGCTGGAAGCTATCCAGATCCGCGACTTCGCCAGCGATCGCCATCACACCGTCGACGACACGCCGGCCGGCGGTGGCGCCGGCATGGTGATGCGCGCCGATGTGCTGGCCAAGGCGATCGACCACACGTCGCCGGCGGGCGATCCGCGGCCGCGTTTGCTGATGAGCCCGCGTGGAAAGCCGCTGACGCAGGCGCACGTGCGCGAACTGGCTGGCGGGCCAGGCGCCGTCATCGTCTGCGGCCGCTTCGAGGGTGTAGACCAGCGATTGATCGAGGCGCGTGGGCTGGAGGAAGTCTCGATCGGCGATTTCATCCTGTCGGGCGGCGAGCCGGCGGCGCTTGTGCTGCTCGACGCCGTGGTGCGGCTGTTGCCCGGCGTCATGGGCAATGCGGTGTCGGGCGAGGAAGAAAGTTTCGAGAACGGCCTGCTCGAACACCCGCATTACACGCGGCCACAGGAGTTCGAGGGCAGGCCGATCCCCGACGTGCTGGTCTCCGGCAACCACAAGAAGATCGCCGCCTGGCGGCGTGCGGAGTCCGAGAAGCTGACCAGGGAGCGCCGGCCGGATTTGCTAAATGAGCTCGGCAAGAATGGCTGAGATCAGCCAGAGTTCAGCTTCGCTACGGTTCTTCGGCGATGATCTTGATCCAGCCGAACTCACGAAGCTTCTGGCTGGCCAACCGACCTATGCCGTTCGGAAAGGCGACCTGCATACCTATCCCCCAAGTCAGCCACCTCGCATCGCGCTGAAAGGGCTGTGGAGGCTGTCTTCTGAATCCGGCAAAGGCGATCAACTCGATCACCAGATTGCAAGCATCTTGAAGACGCTCACGTCGGACCTTGGCATCTGGGCCGATCTCGTCCGGAGGTTCAAGGTCGACATGTTTTGCGGCGTTTGGCTCGACGAGGAAAACCAAGGTCTGGGATTTACCCGGGTACTCTGCAAATGCTGGGCGAACGTGGCATCAAGCTCGATCTGGACATTTACTATGGTCTGGAGCCGGATTTGCTCGCCGCTCAGCCCTTGGCAAAATAGTAGACGGCGAGAAACAGGCCGACGGCGATGACGAAGCCGCGTACTGCGTTTTGCGGCACGCGCTTGGCGATCCAGACGCCGGCATAGCCGCCGAGCGCGCCGCCGGGGATCATGACGATTGCCTGAGGCCAGGCAACAACGCCGCCGGAAACGAAGACCAGTATGGCAACGGCGGCGATGACCACGGCCAGCATGTTCTTCAGCGCGTTCAGCCGGTGATAGTCGCCGGATTGCGTCAGGCCGAGCGTCGCCAGCATCATGACGCCCATGCCGGCGCCGAAGAAGCCGCCATAGATGGCGGTAGCGAACTGCGCCAGCGAACCGGCCAGAGAGCCGACCGTGGCTTCATGCCCAGGCTTCGGCGTTGGTTTCAGCCACGGCCCGGCGGCGAACAAGGCGGTTGCGGCCAGCAGCAGCCACGGCACGAGGGCGCGGAACGACGGATTTGAGAGCGCCAGCAGGATGAGCGCACCAGCCAGCGCGCCCAAAGCCGAGATCAGGCAAAGCAGCAGCGCGCCGCGCCAGAAATGCTTGATGTCGGTCCAGTAAGCCAGCGTCGAGGTGATGTAACCGGGAAACTGCGTTACCGAGGACGTGGCGTTGGCGACGATCGGCGGCAGGCCGGCCAGCGTCATGGCGCCGAAGGTTATGAAGGTGCCGCCGCCGGCAACGGCGTTGACGGCGCCTGACAGAAAACCCGCGAGGAAGAGCAGGACTGCGTCGAAAACAGACATTGTGAGGCCGCCGGACAAGTGTGCTGCTCCCGGATTAGGAAGCTTGAAGGGCCGGCGCAACCCTGCACTGGACGATTGCGTGGTGGCATGCGACCAAAAAAGACAGGGCCAAGGCGTGACAAGTCAGTGAAATAGCTGTATGTGCCCGCCCGTACTGGCGAGAAAAATCTCCCGGACCCGTCAACAATGACGGTGTAGTCGCCCCTGCCCAATGTTTCGAAGACAGATGTCTCGGGGACAAAGGGCATAGCCGAGCGGTCCATGGAACTGCAAGGCGAGTGTCGGACGCTCTGACTGTCGGAAGAACAAGAAGTGGACTATTGAGATGGATATCATCCGTCAGCTCGAGGCCGAACAGGCCGCCAAGATCGAAGCCAAGCGCAAGCTTCCCGAGTTTCAGCCCGGCGACACCGTGCGCGTCCAGGTCCGCGTGACCGAAGGCACCCGCACCCGCGTCCAGGCCTATGAGGGCGTCGTCATAGCCCGCGCCGGCGCCGGCTTCCAGGAAAATTTCACCGTCCGCAAGATCTCCTACGGCGAAGGCGTCGAGCGCGTTTTCCCGGTCTACTCGCCGATGGTCGAAGGCGTCGAGATCGTGCGCCGCGGCAAGGTGCGCCGCGCCAAGCTCTATTATTTGCGCGACCGTCGCGGCAAGTCGGCCCGTATTTCGGAAAACACCGGCGTGCGCGCCCGCAAGCTGAACGATGAGGAGCGCGACGCGCTGAACGCTGAGAAGGCCCGCATCGAGGCCGAGAAGATCGCCGCCGTGCAGGCGCTGGCAGCCGAGAAGGCCGCGCAGGAAGCCGCCGAGAAGAAGGCCGCCGACGAAGCCGCCAAGGCCGCCGACGAGGCTGCAAAGGCCGCGGAAGCGACCCCGGCCGAATAAACCTGGTCCAAGGATTTTGAAAAGGCGGCTTCGGCCGCCTTTTTTCGTTTCACCAGACTGTGAACGATTGCCGGCCGAGAGTTTGGCCATGGCTGTTGACTCGAATTACCTTGTACACTAAATGATAGTGTACAAATAAAATGGAGAACTGACATGGCACTCTACACCACACAGGCTCGCGTCACCGGCGGCCGCGCCGGCCACGGCGAGACCAGCGACGGCCTGCTGAAGGTCGACCTCGCTTTGCCGAAGGAGCTCGGCGGACAGGGTGGCGCCACCAATCCCGAGCAGCTGTTCGCGGTCGGCTATGCCGCCTGCTTCGAAAGCGCCATCCGCTTCGTCGCGCGCAAGCAGAAGCTGCCGCTGGACGATGCGGCGGTGAGCGCCACCGTCAGCCTGCTTCCCAATGGTGAAGGCTTCAAACTTGGTGTCGCACTGGCCGCCGAGACCAAAGGCCTTGATCAGGCGGCGGCGGAAGCGCTTGTATCGGCCGCGCATCAGATTTGCCCCTATTCCAATGCGATCAAAGGCAATGTCGAGGTGGCGCTTTCGACCGTGGCGCTTCCGGCAAAGGCAGCATGACGACGAAGACCGAAACCAGGGCCAGCGAAGTCCCGGCGGACACCGCCGGGAGGATCGCCGTTCCGCGCCTCGACCAGCAGCTCTGCTTCGCGCTCTATTCGGCGAGCGGGCTGATGACCAAGCTCTATCGGCCGCTGCTTGACCCGCTCGGCCTGACCTATCCGCAATATTTGGCGATGCTGGCGCTGTGGCAGCATGCGCCGAGCACGGTCGGCGAACTCGGCGAGGCGCTGGGGCTGGATTCGGCGACATTGACGCCTCTGCTCAAGCGGATGGAAGCGGCTGGTCTCGTCACCCGCCGTCGCGATCCGGCCGACGAGCGCCGCGTGCTGGTCGAACCGACTGCCAAGGGCCAGGCGCTGCGCGCCCGCATCAAGGACGTATCCGCAGGCCTTGCCTGCGCCATGCCGCTGGAAGTCGAGGAGCTGAAGTCGCTGCACCGGACCTTGACCGGATTTGTCGC
The DNA here is from genome assembly GCF_030323125.1 of Mesorhizobium sp. C089B. NCBI lineage: Bacteria > Pseudomonadati > Pseudomonadota > Alphaproteobacteria > Hyphomicrobiales > Phyllobacteriaceae > Mesorhizobium > Mesorhizobium sp. C089B. The sequence continues at coordinate 4,358,553 of NZ_CP100469.1, read as the reverse complement.
CAAGCTGCGTGAGGCTACGTCACCATCCTGATCCGTCATCTGACGGGTTCCCGTGTCCAGGAGGGGCCTGGTTTGCCGGCGGCGCAATCACGGAATAAATTCCGACCACGGGGCGTTCTAAAACCGCGTTGGTTGAAGGCATTGGAATCCGCTTTCACCGGACGCTGAGCACCGGACCGGCTTGCAAGCCGTCTGCGGACGGCTAAAGTCGCGCCTGGATTTTCATGCGAGCCCGGCTGCAAGCGGGCTTCTCATCCTGGAGCGTGTCATGACCAAATCGAAGCTGCTGCTGGCCGCCCTCGCGGCCTGTTTCCTCGCGCCCGTCGCTGCATGGGCGGCCGATGCGCTGCCCGATCTCGGCGGCAAGAAGGTCGTGGTGGTGACGGAAAACGCCTATCCGCCGCTGCAGTTCATCGACGCCAAGACCGGCAAGCAGATCGGCTGGGAGTATGACGCGATGGACGAAATCGCCAAGCGGCTGAACTTCAAGGTGGAGTACCAGAACACCTCCTGGGACGCGATGATCCAGGCGGTTTCCGACAACCAGTACAACATTGGCATGACCGGCATCACCATCAAGGACGACCGAAAGGAGAAGGTCGATTTCTCCGACCCCTATATGCGTTCGGAGCAGTTCATGCTGGTGCGCGCCGATGAAAGCCGCTTCACCGACGCCAAGACCTTCGCCGCCTTCAAGGACGGGTTGATCGGCGCGCAGGCCGGAACGACGCCGTTCTACACCGCCGTCTACAGCGTGCTCGACGGCAATGAGCAGAACCCGCGCATCAAGCAGTTCGAGACCTTCGGCGCTTCGGTGCAGGCACTGAAATCCGGCGACGTCGATGTCGTCCTGACCGACGGCACCGCCGGCAAAGGCTATGTCGATGCCTCCGGCGGCAAGCTCAAGCTGATCGGCGGCCCGCTCGGCACCGAGGATTTTGGCTTCATCTTCCCGAAGGGCTCGGACCTGGTGAAGCCGGTCAACGCGGCGATCGCGGCGCTGAAGGCCGACGGCACGATCGAGGCGCTGAACAAGAAGTGGTTTCTCGACTACAAGATGGGGCAGTAGGCCGTCTTGGCGCGACGGCCGCTGACCCCCCTTGCGGGGGAGATGCCCGGCAGGGCAGAGGGGGGTGTGAAGGATCGCCTCCCTTTTGTTTTGAGCTTTTCCAAAGAGGCCAAAGGTTGTGACTGTAACCGTTTGACAGGTTGGAGGGACAGCACCCCCTCTGTCCTGCCGGACATCTCCCCCGCAAGGGGGGAGATCGGCAGATCTTGCGAGCGCAGCTGTTCACCAGCGTTGGGCATTGATGCTCGCCTCAACCCCAAAATCCGATTTCCCCTGGTGGCTTGCCGCTGCGATCGCGCTCGCCATCGTGGCTGCGCTCTGCATTGCCGCCAGCGATCTCTACGCCCAGGTTTTTGCCACCGTCGCCAAAGGCATCGGCATCACCATTCTTGTCACCGTGGTCGCCTTCGCGCTGGCTTCCGCCATCGGGCTCGGCATTGCGCTGATGGGGCTGTCGGGGTCGCGTTGGCTCAGGCAGATCGCTCGTTTCTATGTCGAGATCATCCGTGGCGTGCCGATCCTGGTGCTGTTGTTCTGGATCGCCTTCGCCGGCGCGCCGGCCTTCGTGACTGCGTGGAATGCGCTGACCGCGCCGCTGCAAAACGCCGGCTATCTCGGCGAGCTTTTGGTGCGCGACGTGTCGCTGTTGTGGCGTGCAATCATGGCGCTGACCATCGGTTATTCCGCCTTCATCTCCGAGGTCTTCCGCGCCGGCATCCAGTCGGTCGAGAAAGGCCAGATCGAGGCTGCCAAGGCGCTCGGGCTGACGCGCACGCAGCGCTTCCGGCTGATCGTGTTCCCACAGGCGATCCGCACCATCCTGCCGCCGCTCGGCAATGACTTCGTCGCCATGGTCAAGGATTCCTCGCTGGTCTCGGTGCTCGGCGTCGCCGACATCACGCAGATGGGCAAGATCTACGCCGCCGGCTCGTTCCGCTTCTTCGAGACCTATTCGATCGTCGCCTATATCTATCTCATCCTCACCGTCAGCCTGTCGCTGGCGCTGCGGGGGCTGGAGCAGCGACTTCGGCGGGCGCAGCAGGAATAGAAGTCGACGATCGCGGAGGACAGGATTCCGGAGGATGCAGGCGATGACGATCGACAAGGCCAATGCGGCGCTGGGTACCGTCTATTCGGCCGACACGCCGGAAGGGCTGGCCAAGGCCTATGCAGACTGGGCCGCGACCTATGACGGCGAAACCGCTTCACTAGGCTATCTGCTGCCGTTCCTGATCACCGCCTGGGTGGCGCGCCATGTGAAGGTGGGTGAAGGCCCGCTGCTCGACGCCGGCTGCGGCACCGGCCTGTCGGGCCCGTCATTGAAGGCGCTGGGTTATCAGGACATTGCCGGGCTCGACCTCTCCGACGACATGCTGAAGATCGCCGGCAGCCGCAATGCCTATGGCGATCTGAAGCAGGCAATGCTCGGCGGGCCGCTGCCCTGGCCAGACGGGCATTTCCGCGCCTTCTTCTCGACTGGCGTGTTCACCATCAGCCATGCGCCGGCGTCCGGCCTGCACGAGCTTGTCCGCATCACCAGAAAAGGCGGCCACGCCATCTTCACCGTGCGCGACCAGGTGTTTGACAGCGGCGGCTTCCAGGCCGTGTTCGACGGGCTGGAGCGGGCCGGGAAATGGCGGCCGGCCGAGCAAAGCCCATGGTTCCGCTGCTATGCGATCGCCGAGCCGGATGCGTTGGTAAAGACTTTTGTGTTCGAGGTGCTTTGAGCGCCGCCCTCTTCGCCTTCTCTCACAAGGGGAGAAGCGAAAACACGCCGCAATTGCCGAAAAGCCAAAACATTGGTATGAGCCACGCCATGGAAGAGCTTTTTGGCGATCCGGCCTATAAGGGTTTCGTGCTGCAGGACAGAAAACGCCTGCCGTCGCGTTTCTCTTCGCGCATTTCCGGCGCGCTCACCAGCCAACTTAGCTAAGCCGCTTTCGCCGGGCCGAAGGCTTCGGCGCGTCTGCCCTTCCCCTTTTTGCAAATCGACGGATTTACGCACATGAGCGCACCGCGCACCCTCTACGACAAGATTTTCGACGACCATGTCGTCGATCGCCAGGATGATGGCACCTGTCTGCTCTACATCGACCGCCATCTCGTCCATGAAGTGACCAGCCCGCAGGCCTTCGAAGGTCTGCGCATGACCGGCAGAAAAGTCCGGCATCCGGAAAAGACGCTGGCCGTGGTCGATCACAATGTCTCGACCTCGCCCGAGCGCAAGTTCGGCATCAAGAACGAGGAAAGCCGCATCCAGGTTGAGGCGTTGGCCAAGAACGCTAGGGATTTCGGTGTCGAATATTATTCCGAGAACGATATCCGCCAGGGCATCGTCCACATCATCGGGCCGGAGCAGGGCTTCACGCTGCCTGGCATGACGATCGTCTGCGGCGACAGCCACACCTCGACGCATGGCGCCTTCGGCGCACTGGCGCATGGCATCGGCACCTCCGAGGTCGAGCATGTGCTGGCGACGCAGACGCTGATCCAGCGCAAGGCCAAGAACATGCTGGTGCGTGTCGATGGCCAGTTACCGGAAGGCGTCACCGCCAAGGACATTATCCTCGCCATCATCGGCGAGATCGGCACCGCCGGCGGCACCGGCTATGTCATCGAATATGCCGGTGAGGCGATCCGCGCGCTGTCGATGGAAGGCCGCATGACGATCTGCAACATGTCGATCGAGGGCGGCGCGCGCGCCGGCCTGATCGCGGCCGACGAAACCACCTTCGCCTATGTCAAGGGCAAGCCGCGCGCGCCGAAGGGCGCGTCGTGGGACGCCGCGCTCGAATACTGGAAGACGCTGCAGTCCGACGAGGGCGCGCATTTCGACAAGGTGATCGTGCTCGACGCGGCCAAGCTGCCGCCGATCGTCTCCTGGGGTTCCTCGCCCGAGGACGTCGTTTCGGTGCAGGGCGTCGTTCCCAATCCGGAAGAGATCACGGACGAGAACAAGCGGACGTCAAAGATCCGCGCGCTCGACTATATGGGGCTGACGCCGGGCACGAAGATCACCGACATCACGCTCGACCGCGTCTTCATCGGCTCCTGCACCAATGGCCGCATCGAGGATCTGCGTGCGGTGGCCAAGGTGGTCGAAGGCAAGACGGTGAGTGCGCATGTCGATGCGATGATCGTGCCGGGCTCCGGTCTGGTCAAGGAACAGGCGGAGGCCGAGGGTCTCGACAAGATCTTCATTGCCGCCGGTTTCGACTGGCGCGAGCCGGGCTGCTCGATGTGCCTGGCCATGAACGACGACCGGCTGAAGCCGCATGAGCGCTGCGCCTCGACCTCGAACCGCAATTTCGAAGGCCGGCAGGGCTTCAAGGGCCGCACCCATCTGGTATCGCCGGCCATGGCGGCGGCGGCGGCGATCGCCGGCCATTTCGTCGACATCCGCGACTGGAAATAGCGCAGACTGGTTCAAGCCTGATCTGAGCGTATGCAAAACCCCGAACGGCAAAACCGTTCGGGGTTTTGTTTAAACCGCGCCGCTCTAAGACCCTTGGGGTATATGCCCTAGCCGGCACGGCGGATGATTTCATGAAATTCCTCCCGGCTGCCGGGTTCGTCGGCCGCGACCACCAGCGCCAGTTCGCGCTCGTCGAAGATCTTGAACCACTCGTCCCATTCGACCAGCTCGTAGCCGCCTGCGTTGACCGGGCGTTCAGGCTGATCCTGGTCCTGATAGGCGTGCTGGCCGAAGACGAGCCTCAGCAACGGCTGCGTTCCGGTCTCGGGCGATACATCGACGATCGCCGGAAATCCGGCGCGCCCTGCGGCCCATGAGCGAATTGCTTCGTGATCGGTCAGCGTGATCGTGTCGGCCATGAACAACTTCTCCTTGATTGCTGTCAGGAAACGCCGGCCTCAGGTCCCGGTTCCGTGCACCAGCTTCATGAGTGGCGACTTGCATATTCGTCCCGGCTTAACCGCTTGTTGGGGCTTGCGCTCTAAGGTCTTCCCTGACGTCAAGCGGGAAGTCACCGTCCTTTGGACACCGGCCTGTTCATAGCGCTGCTCAATCCGACGATCGCGCTGGCGCTCGGCGCGGCGTTCCTCGTGCTGTGGTTCTATCAGCGCCACCGGCCCTATCTGGCTGTGCTCGGCACGAGCTATTGCGTGTCCGCGCCCGGCTTCCTGCTGCAGTATTTCACGCTGCCCGGCGGCATGGTGCTGACCAAGCTGGTCTCCAACCTCTGCTTCACGCTCGCCGCCTGTTGCCTCGTCGGTGCGATCATCTCACGCTACGGCAGGCGCGTGCCCTATATCGCGATCGGCATTCTGGCGGGTGGCGGGATGGTGGCATTCTGCTGGTTCCTGTTCGTCCAGCCGGACTTGACTTGGCGCATCCTGTCGATCAATTTCGGCTTTGGCGGCCTCAGCCTGCTGGTCGCCGCCGAGCTGCGCGCCGTGCGCAAGAACGGCCCGACGGAAAAAATCCTGTTCGTATTGTCGCTGCTGTCCGGGCTGAACTTCATCGGCCGCACGCTGCTCGTCGTCATCTCGCACGGGCCGTTCACCAGCTATGACGGGTTTTATGGCTCGTCCTACTGGACGACGGCGCTTTTGACGCACGCGCTGCTGTCGTTGCTGATCGCGCTCTGCCTGTTCTCGGCAGCTGCGCTCGACGTGATGAAGGCGCTGAAGACCGAGACGCACACCGATCCGCTGTCTGGCCTGCTCAACCGCAGGGGTTTCGAGGAGCGCGCCTTGCTGGTGCTGCAGCATTGCGCTGTTACCAAGGTGCCGGTCGCGCTGGTGCTGGCCGATCTCGATCACTTCAAGGCGCTCAACGACAAATACGGACATGCCGCGGGCGACCAGGTGATCGCCGACTTCGCCGCCAAGCTTCGCGCGGCCGCCGGCACGCGTGCGGTTGCCGGCCGCATCGGCGGCGAGGAGTTCGCTGTGCTTCTGTCGCTGAGCGATCTTGCCACGGCGCGGCTGTTTGCCGAAGCCGTGCGCACGCACTATTCGGCCGGCAGTGTCGACGGGTTGCCGCCGGGCACCAGGGTGACCGCGAGCTTCGGCGTCGCGGCGCGCACCGGCGACGAAGGGCTGGAGCCGCTGATGCGGCGCGCCGACGAAGCGCTCTACAAGGCCAAGAAGAACGGCCGCGACAGCGTGCGATTGTCCTATGAGCGGGCGGAAACGGTGTTCATCCCGGATACAGGCAGCGTCGGTTAGCGTCTCGCTTAAACGGCCTCTCGGCCGTGCCGGAGCATCAGCGGCAAGGGCTGAGGTTGGGCATTTCGCCATCGGAGAGGCCGTACATATAGGAGCGGCCCTTCACGAACACCGGCGGCTGGTAGCAGCCACGCCTGGAGATGTGATCCGCCTCGTCTTCATAAAGGACTTCCGGTTCCGCTTCCGGCTGCCCGGCGCTGGTGTAGTCGGACAATTTCTTGGCCAGCCTGCCTTGGCCGACAATGATGCGCTTGTAGCCGGCGGCGCTGTCGATGACGAGATTGCCCAGGGAATCGGCATAGACGCGGTCATGATGGCGCGACCAGGCCATTGCCGGGGCGGCGAAGCCGAGACTGGCTGTCGCCAGCACAAGCGCCGCAAGGCGCGCTCTTCCTGAATTCGAAAGCATGGTGTCCTCTCTGCTGTGGACCCGATCGGATCGGAAATTAACCTTTTCTTAACCTTTGTTAAGAGGGCAGGCGCATCCGGCGGCGATCTCTCGCCAAACATGGTTAATATCCGACGGGATGGAAAACCCGGGCGTCATCATTCGGCCATGCTTGCCCGCACCATCGGCCGCGACGCACACAACTACGCTGATGTCGGGTGAGCTTGATCTTGGTGGAACATCGCGGCTAGTTAGCCGCGCAGGAGGACAGCATATGGCGTTACGCCGCACGTTTCGGGTGACGCGGTTGTCGATCCCCTTGCTGACTGCCGCAGCCTGCGTGCCGCAGAACGGCGCGCCGACGGCGGTGAATACCGTACCACCCACTGTCGCGCCCGCGCCGGCTCAGCAGTCCGCCCCACCTGTGGCGTCCCCGGCTTCCGCAACGGCTCCTGCAGCACCTGCCGCACCGCCAGCCAAGATTGTCACCGACCTTACGGCCCCGCGGTCTGCTGTCGGCACGGCGACTTACAGATGCGGCAATGGCGGTGTGATCACCATCCAGAACCTCGGCACGGCGTTGCGCGTTGTCAGGCCCGATGGCACGACCGAGGAGTTTGCCGCATCACCCGCCAACCAGTCCAGCCGCTACCAGGAAGCCGCGTCGCATGACGCAATCGTGATCGACGCGCGCGAGGCGCTGGTGATGAAGAGGGGCTCGACACCACAGACCTGCAAACGATAGCCTGGCGTCGATTGCAAAGGAAATGCCGCACTGCAGCGAACGGTGCGCCGGCTTTCGACGGTGGCCAAATCGATTGAAGCGAAACAGCAGCCTTTTGTCAGACTAAATGACGTTTTCAAAACGATTTTCCGGCTTTGACGCGGTGCAAAAAGAGCATTAGAAACCGGCTGTCTGAAGTCATATATCGAGGCGGTAAGTGCCGCTTTCCACCGCGGCTCCGGACATCGAACTGGGGCAGCCATGAGCAAATCACCAGCCACCCGAACCGCCAGACGTGAACGGCCGCTCTCGCCGCACCTGACGATTTACCGCCCACCGATCACCATGACGATGTCGATCATTCACCGCATCACTGGCGGGGCGCTGTATTTCGGCACGCTGCTGGTCGCCGCGTGGCTGATGGCGGCGGCGAGTTCGCAAGGCGCTTTCGATTGGATCAACTGGGCCTTCGGCACCTGGCTCGGCCGGCTCATCCTGTTCGGCTACACCTGGGCGCTGATGCACCACATGCTGGGCGGCGTGCGCCATCTCGTCTGGGACACCGGCGCCGGGCTGGAGAAACACACGGCATCGAAGATCGCCTGGGCGACGCTCGCCGGTTCCATCCTGCTCACGCTGCTGATCTGGGTCGCCGGCTACATGGCGCGGGGAACCTTGTGATGAGCGGCACGAACAACAACGATATGCGCACGCCGCTGGCCAAGGTCCGCGGTCTGGGCTCGGCCCGCGAAGGCACCGGGCATTTCTGGCGACAGCGGCTGACGGCCATTGCCAACATCCCGCTGATACTGTTCTTCGTCGGGTTCCTGATCGCGCTCAATGGCGCCGGCTTCGCCGAGGTGCGGGCGGCGCTCGCCAGTCCGTTCGTGGCGCTGGTGTTGGCGCTGGTGCTCGTTTCCGGTCTCACCCATATGCGTGTCGGCATGCAGGTCATTATCGAGGATTACGTGCATGCCGAAGGCATGAAGCTGGCGCTGATCGCACTCAGCACGTTTTCACCATAGCGGTCGGCGTCGCCTCGATCTTCGCCCTGCTCAAACTGGCATTCGGAGGCTGATTTGGCCAAGGACGCGAAATCGGCCACCGGCTATACCTTTGTCGACCACAAGTTCGACGTGGTGGTCGTCGGCGCCGGCGGCGCCGGCCTGCGCGCCACGCTCGGCATGGCCGAGCAGGGCCTGCGCACGGCCTGCATCACCAAAGTGTTCCCGACCCGCTCGCACACGGTGGCGGCACAAGGCGGCATTGCCGCGTCGCTGTCCAACATGGGTCCGGACTCCTGGCAGTGGCACATGTACGACACCGTCAAGGGTTCGGACTGGCTGGGCGACGTCGACGCCATGGAATATCTGGTGCGCGAGGCACCGGCGGCGGTCTACGAGCTCGAGCATTACGGCGTGCCGTTCTCGCGCACCGAAGAGGGCAAGATCTACCAGCGGCCGTTCGGCGGACACATGATGAATTATGGCGACGGCCCGCCGGTGCAGCGCACCTGTGCTGCCGCCGACCGCACCGGTCACGCCATCCTGCACACGCTCTACGGCCAGTCGCTGAAGAACAATGCACAGTTCTTCATCGAGTATTTTGCGCTCGACCTGATCATGGAACCGGACGGCACCTGCACCGGCGTCGTCGCCTGGAACCTCGACGACGGCACCATCCATCGCTTCTCCGCCAAGATGGTGGTGCTGGCGACCGGCGGATATGGCCGCGCCTATTTCTCGGCGACGTCGGCGCACACCTGTACAGGCGACGGCGGCGGCATGGCGGCACGGGCCGGCTTCCCGTTGCAGGATATGGAGTTCGTGCAGTTTCATCCGACCGGCATCTACGGCGCCGGCTGCCTGATCACCGAAGGCGCGCGCGGCGAGGGCGGCTATCTCGTCAATTCCGAGGGCGAGCGCTTCATGGAGCGCTACGCGCCGTCGGCCAAGGACCTGGCCTCGCGCGACGTCGTCTCGCGTTGCATGACGCTGGAGATCCGCGAAGGCCGCGGGGTCGGCAAGAACAAGGACCATATCTTCCTGCATCTCGACCATCTCGATCCGGCCGTGCTGCATGAGCGGCTGCCGGGCATTTCGGAATCGGCCAGGATTTTCGCCGGCGTCGACCTGACCAAGGAGCCGATCCCCGTGCTGCCGACGGTGCACTACAATATGGGCGGCGTGCCGACCAATTACTGGGGCGAGGTGCTGAACCCGACTGTCGAGAATCCTGACCGGGTGTCACCCGGGCTGATGGCGGTCGGCGAGGCCGGCTGTGCCTCCGTGCACGGCGCCAACCGGCTGGGCTCGAACTCGCTGATCGATCTGGTGGTGTTCGGCCGCGCCGCCGCAATCCGCGCCGGCCAGGTCATCGACCGCAATTCGGCGATCCCTTCGCCCAACGAAGCCTCGGTCGAAAACATCATGGACCGCTTCGACCGGCTGCGCCACGCCAATGGCTCGACGCCAACCGCCGTTCTGCGTGAGAAAATGCAGAAGGCGATGCAGGAAGACGCCGCCGTGTTCCGCACACAGGAGTCGCTCGAAAACGGCTGCAAGCGCATTTCGCAGATATGGACCGAGCTCAAGGACCTGAAAGTCTCCGACCGCTCGACGATCTGGAATTCCGACCTGGTCGAGACGCTGGAGCTGGAAAATCTGATGGCCAACGCCATCACCACGGTCTACGGCGCCGAGGCGCGCAAGGAGAGCCGCGGCGCGCATGCGCGCGAAGATTTTTCGGCCCGAGACGACATTATCTGGCGCAAGCATACGCTGGCCCGGCTAAGCGAGGACGGCCAGGTGAGCCTCAGCTATCGTCCCGTGCACACCGAGCCGCTGGTGGCGGAAAAGGACGGCGGCATCAGTCTTGCCAAGATCGCGCCGAAGGCCAGGGTATACTGACCATGGTGCCGAAGCCCGTCATCCGAAAGGATCTGAGGTAATGGTCGAACTCACGCTTCCCAAGAACTCCAAGGTGCAGCCGGGCAAGACCTGGCCGAAGCCGGAGGGCGCCACCAACCTGCGGGAATACCGCATCTACCGCTGGTCGCCCGACGATGACGAGAACCCGCGCATCGACACCTATTTCGTCGACATGGACGATTGCGGGCCGATGGTGCTCGACGCGCTGCTCTGGATCAAGAACAAGATCGATCCGACGCTTGCCTTGCGCCGCTCATGCCGCGAAGGCATTTGCGGCTCCTGCGCCATGAACATCGATGGCTCCAACACGCTGGCCTGCACCAAGGGCTGCGACGACATTTCCGGCGCCGTCAAGGTCTACCCGCTGCCGCATATGCAGGTGGTCAAGGACCTGGTGCCCGACCTCACCAATTTCTACGCCCAGCACGCCTCGATCCAGCCATGGCTGAAGACAGTGTCGCCAGAGCCGGCCAAGGAATGGCTGCAGAGCCATGAGGATCGCGAAAAGCTCGACGGGCTCTACGAGTGCATCCTGTGCGCCTGCTGCTCGACCTCGTGCCCGAGCTATTGGTGGAACGGCGACCGCTATCTCGGCCCGGCGACGCTGCTGCAGGCCTATCGCTGGCTGATCGACAGCCGCGACGAAGCCACGGGCGAACGGCTCGACGATCTCGAAGACCCATTCCGGCTCTACCGCTGCCACACCATCATGAACTGCGCCCAGACCTGCCCGAAGGGGCTCAACCCGGCCAAGGCGATTGCCGAAATCAAAAAGATGATGGTGGAGCGGCGGGTTTAGTTGAGGCGAGTTCGCTCGCGGCAATCTCGGACGCGGCGATCCTTCGCGCCCCCCTCTGTCCTGCCGGACATCTCCCCCACGGGTGGGGAGATTGGCCGTCATCGCGGCTTTCGCCAATCTCCAAGGTTGAAGGATGGCGCGCTGTCGGCGAAGCTGCCGATCTCCCCCGCGTGGGGAGATATCCGGTAGGACAGAGAGGGGGGCGCTGTCTCGCCGGCGCTAGAAAGGATACTCAACCCAATGAGCGAAGAGCTTCCAATCCTTAATCCGGTCGAAGCCCGTGTGCTCGGCTGCCTGATCGAGAAGAAGGAGCTGACGCCGGATGTCTATCCGCTGACGCTGAATGCAGCACTTGCAGCCGCCAACCAGAAGACGGCGCGCGAGCCTGTGATGGCGCTCGAGCCGACAGAGGTGCATCGGACGCTGAAGCTGCTCGAGCAGAAGGGGCTGGTGCGTCAGATGTTCGGCTCGCGCGTCGAGCGCTATGAGCATCAGATGGCGCAGCGCTTCTCGCTGACGAGGCCGCAGACTGCGGTGATCGGCCTGCTTTTGCTGCGCGGGCCGCAGACGGCGCATGAGTTGCTGGCGCGAGCTGAGCGCATGGCGCGGTTTTCGTCGATCGAAGACCTGCGCGCTGAACTCGACATGCTGATCGGCCGCCGACCGCCGCTCGTCCAGGAAATACCGCGCGGGCCGGGGCAGCGCGAGGACCGTTTTGTGCATCTGCTCGCAGGACCGGTGGACGTCGCGGCGTTATCGGTGCAGCGGAGCGCGCCGGCCTTGCCTGCTTCCGACCTGGAAGCGAGATTGGAGGCTCTGGAGCAGGAAGTCGCAGCCCTTCGCGCCCGGCTTGATGCGCTGGGCGCTTAATAGTTATCCGAGACGTTGGTGGGACAGCACCCCCTCTGGCCTGCCGGCCATCTCCCCCTCAAGTGGGGAGATCAGATGTCACGCCGGCCTTCGCCAATCACGAACGTCGAAAGAAAGTGCCAGCTACCGAGCTTCCAATCTCCCCGGGAGATGCCCGGCAGGGCAGAGGGGGCGCGAAGGATCGCTGCCCCGGGCAAAATCGGCGGATCACCCCAGTTTCGCGTCGAGCGACACTTTGATGGCGCCGAGCGCCTTCGAAACCGGGCATTCGGCCTTGGCCTTCTCGGCCAATTCCTTGAACTTCGCCGCATCGATGCCCGGTACCTTGCCGATCAGGGTGATGGCGCTGCCGGTGATGCCGGTGCCGGGGACCAGCGTCACCACCGCCTTGGCGTCGAGTTCAGTGGCGGGCGTGCCGTTCTCGGCCAGGAAATGCGACAGCTGCATGGCGTAGCAGCCGGCGTGTGCCGCCGCGATCAACTCTTCGGGATTGGTGCCGGATTTGCCGCTCTCGTCCTCGAAGCGAGCCTTGAACGAATAGGGCGTGCCCTTCAAGGTGCCGCTCTGGCTGTCGAGGGTGCCCGTGCCCTCCTTCAGATTGCCTTTCCAGACGGCGTTTGCGGTGCGGTCCATAAGATTCTCCTTGATTACAGCGACAGCGCCGGCCACGCGGCGTTCCCTCCAACTATAGCGCGGCGGCAGGGGAAGACCACCGCGCTGTTTCGGCCGGATGCGACGCCGGCGTGCCCTGCGAATTTTTTCTGAAAAAATGTGCGTGCAAAAATGTCGACTTGCATCGGCGCCGGCCGTCCTGCGAGCGTCCACGGATTCTCGTGGCGGATGGAGATCCAAGATGAACAATCTGTTTTCTGCCCATTGGAACGACGCCGACAAAAGCGCGCGTCTACGCGAGATCGAGTGCTCGCGATCTTCCGGCTTCGGCCGGCTGCTTGCTGCGGTCGCCGTGATCGGCATTGCGGTCTGCGTGCTCGACCACGCTGCTGCCGGCAAGGATGCCGCCGGCACCGTGATCGCCTATGGGTCGTCACAGCAAGGGAGCTGGAAATGAAATATGTCTGTCTGGTCTACGGCGAGGAAAAGGACCTCCATGCCATGACGCCGGAGCGTCTGGCCAAGCTCGACGCCGATTCGATGGCCTATGACCGGTCATTGGACCAGCAAGGCAAGCTGATCATCGCGCAGGCGCTGCAATCGGTGAAGACGTCGAAGACGGTGCGGCGGCGCCAAGGCAAGCGGCTGATCACTGACGGTCCGTTTGCCGAAACCAAGGAGCAGTTGCTTGGTTTCGTCATGATCGAAGCCGACACTCTCGACAAGGCGCTGGAGATCGCCGGCAAAATTCCGCTGGCTGAAATCGGCACCGTCGAAGTCAGGGCGATCTACGACGTGCCGGGGTCATAGGCGGCGGCGAGGTCATGCAGGCCGGCGGATCATATCCGCCGCCTTCTCGGCGATCATCACCACTGGCGAGGCGGTGTTGCCGGAGACGATGCGCGGCATGATCGACGCGTCGACGATCCGCAGCCCCTCGATACCGGTCACGCGCAGGTCCGGGCTGACGACGGCGCGGTCATCGATCCCCATCCGGCAGGTGCCGACCGGGTGGAAGATGGTCGTGGCGATCGAGCCGATCTGGTGCAGCAGGTCATCATCGGACTGGTGGGTGAGGCCCGGCAGGATCTCCTCCGGCTGGAAACCGGCAAGCGCCTTGGCGGTCATGATACCGCGCGCCTGGCGCACCGAGCGCAGCGCGATCTCGCGGTCGCGCACCGTCGAGAGGTAGTTCAGCCGGATATCGGGCTGCACTGCCAGCTCGCGCGTCGTGGCATGCACGGAGCCGAGGCTGTCGGGGCGCAAATTGCAGACCGACATGGTGATTGCCGGGAACGGGTGCAGCGGGTCGCCCAGCCGGTCGGTAGACAAGGGCTGGACGTGGTACTCCAGGTCCGGCGTCGCCATCGACGGATCGGATTTCGAGAACATGCCGAACTGGCTCGGCGCCATCGACATCGGTCCCGAGCGGCCAAAGGCATATTGCAGCGCGATCTTCGCCTTGCCGCTCAGGCTGTTGGCTAGCGTGTTGAGCGTCAGCGCCGACGACACTTTGTAGACAGTGCGGATCTGCAGATGGTCCTGAAGGTTCTCGCCGACATCAGGGCTGGCGTGAACCACATCGATGCCGAGCGCGGCGAGGCGATCCGGCTCGCCGACCCCGGAAAGCTCCAGCAGTTTCGGCGTGTTGATCGAACCGGCGGTCAGCAGCACCTCGCTCCTGGCCTTTGCCTCTATGGCTTGGCCGCCGGCGCGGTAGCGGACGCCGATAGCACGCTTGCCCTCGAACAGCACTGTCTCGACATGCGCGTTGACGACCAGCCGAAGGTTGGGCCGTCGCAGCGCCGGGCGCAAGAATGCCTTGGCTGTGTTCCAGCGCACGCCCTTGCTCTGGTTGACTTCGAAGAAGCCGGACCCCTCATTGTCGCCGTCATTGAAATCCTCGCGCGGCATGATGCCGAATTCCTTGGCCGCCTCCTGCACCGTGTTCAGGATCGGCCAGGACAGGCGTTGCCGCGCCACTTTCCATTCGCCGCCGGAGCCATGCAGCTTGGTCTTGCCGCCATGATGGTCCTCGGATTTGAGGAAGTAGGGCAGCACATCGTCCCAGCCCCAGCCGACATTGCCCATCTGCCGCCAGCCATCGTAGTCCGCCGCCTGGCCGCGCATGTAGATCATGCCGTTGACCGAGGTGCAGCCGCCCAGCACCTTGCCGCGGGGATAGACCAGCGAGCGGCCGTTCAGGCCGGCTTCGGGGGCAGTCTTCATCATCCAGTCGGTGCGCGGATTGCCGATGCAATAGAGATAGCCGACCGGGATATGCACCCAGTGATAATTGTCGCTGCCGCCGGCCTCAAGCAGCAGCACGCGCGTCGCCGGGTTTTCGCTCAGCCGATTGGCCAGCACGCAGCCCGCCGTGCCTGCGCCGACGATGATGTAGTCGTAGTCGCCATCGAGCCGTTGGGTCATTGCGGTGGTTTACTCGGCGGTGTTCTACTCGGTTCTGCCGCCTGTTCGGCCCAGAACGATCGCAGCGTATCGGCAAGGCCGCAATAGGCGCGATAACGCCTGTTGTAATGGTCCTGCATGGCCGGGTTCGGACGGTAGGCGGCGCTTGACCGGGTCATGGCGTCAACGCCGGCCTCGTAGTCGGCGAACAGGCCGGCCGCGACCCCGGCGCCGATTGCCGCGCCAAGCGCGCCGGTCTCGCGCGCTTCGGGGACGGTGATCGGCACGCCAAGCCCGTCGGCGAAGATCTGCGGCCAGTGTTCGCTGCGCGAGCCGCCGCCGGATAGCACGGCTCTGTCGAAGCCGACGCCGGCTTTTTTCAAGACTTCGATGTGGCGCCTATGCTCGAACATCACGCCCTCGAACAGCGCGCGCAGCATATGGCCTTCCTTGTGCCAGCCGGCAAGGCCGTAGAAGCCGGCGCGGTATTCCGCCCCTTGCCCCGACCCGTAGAGAATCGGGTGGAACATCGGATCGTCCCAGGCCGGCGTCACCGCGCCGACAGCCGCATTGCAGTGGCCGAACGGATCGTCATGATGGGCACCGCGCTCGATGCGAAGTCGGCGTTATCGCCAAGCGGTTGCACCATCAGATGCCCGTGACGAGCGACCTGAACCCAGGACGTCCGATCTCGGCGTCTGGATGATTAGGGGGCCAGCTCTGTTTTCTCATCAGATACAATTCTTGCGTGTTGAAGCAACGCCGGAGTTCTCCTATCGTCGCCGCAATTTTCGGGGGAATTCGACATGCCTTTCCTGATTGCTATTCTCGGCGTGCTGGGAGCCGGGGCGTTCTGGTGGTATCGCATGAAGGCCATGAACGAAGCCGCGCGCGAGGTCGCCGACGTCGTCGGCCGCGTCCAGGGCAACATAAGGCGCAAGAAGCTGCGCAAGCAGGCGGCGCTGTCGCCGCTGACGGCGATCGACGATCCGGTGGTGGCGGCGGCAACGCTGATCACCGCACTGGCAGCGGAGCACGGCCCGATCCTGCCGAAGCGTGAAACGGTCATCCGCGAGGTGATCTCGCAGATTGCGGACAACCAGAAGAAGACCGATGAAGCCGTCGTCTACGCCAAATGGGCCGCGGCGCAGATCGACGACACGACGATCGTCATCGACAAGCTGGCGCCCTTCCTGCGCGAGCGCCTCGATCCGCATGAGCGCGAAGACCTGCTGCAGATGCTGGATCGTGTTGCCAAGAGCGGCGAGCAGAGTTTCAAGGTCGCCGACCAACGCATGCTGCGACTGCGGCAGAAGCTGGGGTTTGAGGTCAACTGAGAAACAGCCCGGGCGCATGTCATTCTGGATAGCGAGCGTGGTAGGATCGGCTGCCGCTTACCTTATCGGCTCTACGCCTGCCGGCTACCTGGCGGGGAAACTGCTTAAGGGCATCGATATCCGGGAGCACGGCTCCAAGTCCACCGGTGCGACAAATGTATTGCGCACACTCGGGAAATGGCCAGCATTGGTGGTGCTTCTGGTGGACGTGCTGAAAGGGGCGGCAGCGGTCATCTTTGCCCGTTGGTTTTGTTTCTGGTCTTCCGCAACGCCGCCGTCGGCAATATCTGATATGCCCGTTTGGGCTCCTTGGGTTGTATGCCTGGCCGGACTCGCTGTTTTGCTTGGGCATAGCCGTTCGATCTGGCTGAATTTCACCGGCGGCAAATCGGCTGCGACGGGGTTGGGTGTTTTGTTGGCGATGTCCTGGCCTGTGGGTCTAGGCGCGGCGACGGCATTTGCCGTGGTGTTGGCAGTTTCCCGAATTGTGTCCCTGAGTTCGATGCTGGCGGCGCTCACCGCGATCGCCCTCGTCGGCGGCATGGAACAACCATTGCCCTACCGGTTGCTGGTCATCGCCGGCGGCATCTACGTGATCGTGCGCCACCGCGCCAACATTGCGCGGCTGATGTCAGGAGCCGAGCCGCGTCTATGACAAAGCGGCACTCATTCCCGGCCTAAATCGCCTCACCCTTGAGCAGCCGTGGTGTGCCGTTGGACAACCCCGACGCCTGGCGGATGAAGAACTCCTTCAGCCTGGGCATCCGTTCGACAAGGCCGAGGCCTATGTCGCGGAGCTGGCGCAGCGGGCCGATGTCGTTGGAAAACAGCCGGTTCAGCACATCTGTGGTGACGCCCATCTGCACCGTGTCGAAGCGGCGCCATTGCTGGTAGCGCTCGAGCACGTCGAGCGCGCCGATATCCTGTCCCAAGCGATCGGCCTCGACCACCACTTCAGCAAGGGCCGCCACATCCTTGAAGCCGAGATTGAGGCCCTGGCCGGCGATCGGGTGGATGCCGTGCGCGGCGTCGCCGGCAAGTGCTACGCGCGGGGCGACAAAGGCGCGCGCGATGGTCAGGCCGAGCGGCCAGGCGCGCGGCTTGTCGGTGACGCGGATTTCGCCGAGCTTCAGGCCGAAGCGCAATTCAAGCTCCTGCTCGAAGACGAGGTCGTCGCCCGAGACCAGCTTTTCGGCATCCTCGGAACGTTCGACCCAGACCAGCGACGAACGGTTGGTGCCGTCCTCGGTGGGCTTGAGCGGCAGCGTTGCAAACGGGCCGGCCGGCAGAAAATGCTCTTCGGCGCGGCCATTGTGCGGGCGCTCATGCGCCACCGTGCAGACGATGCCGGACTGGCCATATTCCCATTTCACCGTCTTGATGCCGGCCATGTCGCGCAATTTGGAATTGACGCCGTCGGCGGCGACCAGCAGCCGCGCCTCAATCGCCGCGCCGTCGGCCAGATGCACGGTGATGCCGGCGCCATTGCCGTCGAACGATGCGACCGCGACACCTTCGATGATGTCGATGCCGAGCTTTTGCGCGCGGCGGCGCAAGGCGCCGTTCAGGTCCTTGTTGGCGACCATGTGGGCGAACGGTTCGCCCGGCGCGACCTCGCCATCGAAGGTGAGAAACACCGGACGCACCGGATCGGCGGTGCGCGAATCGGTGACGATCATCTCGGTGATCGCCTGCGATTGCCCGACGATTTCCTGCCAGACGCCGAGCTGGTCGAGCATGCGGCAGGCGGCGGCGGCGATCGCCGAGGCGCGGCGGTCCTTCTGCCAGACGCCGGCGGGGCAGCATCAACGACCGCCACGGCGAGGCCCGGCCGCGCCTGTTTCAGCGACACGGCGGCGGCGAGGCCGACATAGCCGGCGCCAGCGACCAGCACGTCGAGCGGGGTTTTTGCGTCCGGGTTGCGGTTCGCCATGTCAATTCCTTTCGAAGTCTCGACCATCCCCGCCCACTGGGGCATTCCGGCCTTGACTGCCCGCCATTCCTGTCGGAAACCGCCATAGCATCTTACGGCGAGGTCACGAAGCATGACGGCGGCCATGGACGAGCTTCTCAGCATTCTCGACCTCGAGCAGCTGGAACACAATCTGTACCGTGGTCGCAGCCCCAAGCTCGACTGGCAGCGCGTTTTCGGCGGCCAGACCATCGCCCAGGCGCTGGTCGCCGCGCAGCGCACCGTCGAGCCCGAGCGCCACGTGCATTCGCTGCACGGCTATTTCATGCGGCCCGGCGACACCAAGGTGCCGATCGTCTACGAGGTCGACCGCATCCGCGATGGCGGCTCCTTCACCACGCGGCGCGTGGTGGCGATCCAGCACGGCCAGGCGATCTTTTCGCTGGAAGCCTCGTTCCAGCAGGACGAGGTTGGCCTTGAGCATCAGCTGCCGATGCCGCGCGACGTGCCGCCGCCCGACAGCCTGTTGTCGCAGCGCGAATTGCTGGGCAAGTTCGGCGAGGCGGTGCCGGACGGCATCAAGCGCTACTGGGAGCGTGACCGGCCGATCGAGATGAAGCCGGTGATGCTGAAGCATTACACCAGCCGCGAAAAGCTGGAGCCGCAGCAGAACATCTGGATCCGCACCACCGGCCCGGTGCCGGCCGACCGCGGCATCCAGGCGGCGGTGCTTGCTTACCTCTCCGACATGACGCTGCTCGACACCTCGACCTTTGCGCACGGCCGCGCCATTTTCGACCGCGACATCCAGGCGGCGAGCCTCGACCATGCGATGTGGTTCCATCGCAGCCATCCGCTCGATGACTGGATCCTGTACACGCAGGACAGCCCGTCGACGCAGGGGTCGCGCGGCTTCACCCGCGGCTCGCTGTTTGCCCGCGACGGCACCCTGATCGCCTCGGTTGCCCAGGAAGGCCTGATCCGGCTGAAGCGGCCGCCTGCGGAATAGGCATTTTCGAAAAATTGCCTACTTTTTAATCAGTGACTGTCCGTTGACAGTGCGCACCGTGGCGCCGGGACTCGAGCGATCCGTTTATTTACAATGAGTTAACACCCTGCTTCGGCAACTGGCACGGAGCTTGAATCCTGTTGGGCACTCTCCGGGCTTTTTGGGATCGGTGAAGGTGTGCAAACGCGGGGGACCGCAACAGCAAAGGGTGAAACCTTATGAAAATCGTGATGGCAATCATCAAGCCGTTCAAGCTCGACGAGGTGCGCGAAGCGCTCACCGCCGTCGGCATCCAGGGCCTGACCGTCACCGAAGTCAAAGGCTACGGGCGTCAGAAGGGACACACGGAAATCTATCGCGGGGCGGAATACGCGGTCAGTTTCCTGCCGAAAATCAAGATCGAAGTCGCGGTTAGCACAGACCTGGTCGACAAGGCCGTCGAAGCCATCACGGCGGCGGCCAAGACCGGCCAGATCGGCGACGGCAAGATCTTCGTCTTCGGCATCGATCAGGCGGTGCGCATCCGTACCGGCGAAACAGACACCGACGCACTTTGAGCGGCGAACACGTATTCCAATGGAGAGTTCAATGAATATACCTTCCACCTTGAAGTCAGTGGCGCGCTCCGCGCTGCTGGGCTCCTTAGCGCTCGGAGCATTGGGCACGGTTGCTGCCTTCGCGCAGGAGGCGGCTCCCGCCGTCGCGGCGGCAGCGCCAGCAGCGCCGGCTTTTACCGTCGACAAGGGCGACACCACGTGGATGATGATTTCCACCGTGCTGGTGCTGTTGATGACCATTCCCGGCCTTGCGCTTTTCTACGGCGGCCTGGTTCGTACCAAGAACATGCTGTCGGTGCTGATGCAGGTCTTCACCATCACCAGCGTGGTCATGATCATCTGGGTCTTCTACGGCTACAGCCTCGCCTTCACCCCGGGCAACGCCTTCGTCGGCGGCCTTTCGAAGATGTTTCTCTCCGGCGTCAACGTATCAACGCTTTCGGAAACCTTCAGCAAGGGCGTCGCCATTCCTGAACTGGTGTTCGTCGTCTTCCAGATGACCTTCGCCTGCATCACGCCCGCCCTGATCGTCGGCGCATTCGCCGAACGCGTCAAATTCTCCGCCTTGATCCTTTTCGTTATCCTATGGGTGACGTTAATCTACTTCCCGATCGCGCACATGGTCTGGTTCTGGGGCGGCCCGAGCGCCTATGCCGACCCGTCCGGCCTGATCTTCAGCTTCGGCGCCATCGACTTCGCCGGCGGCACGGTCGTTCACATCAATGCGGGCATTGCCGGTCTCGTCGGCGCGCTGATGATCGGCAAGCGCATCGGCTACAAGAAGGACATCATGGCGCCGCACTCGATGACGCTGACCATGGTCGGCGCTTCATTGCTGTGGGTCGGCTGGTTCGGCTTCAACGCCGGTTCGAACCTCGAAGCGAACGCCTATGCGGTGCTGGCGATGATCAACACCTTCGTCGCCACGGCGGCGGCGGCAGTGGCCTGGATCGTGCTTGAATCGCTGCTGCGCGGCAAAGCCTCCATGCTCGGCGCTGTTTCGGGCGCGGTCACCGGCCTCGTCGCGATTACGCCGGCTGCAGGTTTTGCCGGCCCGATGGGCGCTATCGTGCTTGGCATCGTTGCCACCTTCGTCTGCTACTTCTTCGTCTCGGTGGTGAAGAACACGTTCGACTATGATGACAGCCTCGATGTCTTCGGCGTCCACTGCGTCGGTGGCATCATCGGTGCGCTAGGCACTGGCATTCTGGTCA
The DNA here is from genome assembly GCF_030323125.1 of Mesorhizobium sp. C089B. Taxonomy (NCBI): domain Bacteria; kingdom Pseudomonadati; phylum Pseudomonadota; class Alphaproteobacteria; order Hyphomicrobiales; family Phyllobacteriaceae; genus Mesorhizobium; species Mesorhizobium sp. C089B. The sequence goes on along the minus strand of NZ_CP100469.1, from coordinate 4,337,530 downwards.
ATCCCGCCCTCGGCGGCGCCGGCATCGTCGACTATTCGACGGCCGACTTCGCCGCCGGCTATGCCGGCACGGCCACGCAGCTCCTGGCGCAGGGCAAAGGCGTCCTGGTAACCCTGCTGTGGTCGGGCATCGGCAGCGCAATCCTCTACAAGGTCGTCGACTTGATCATCGGTCTGCGTCCGACAGCCGACGCCGAGCGCGAAGGCCTCGACCTGACTTCGCATGGCGAAGCGGCCTACCACTCGTAAGCCTTGCGGGGCGGCTCGGCCGCCCCGCATGCTCCCATCCCGTCGTGACGCTCCCGAAAGGAGTTCACGCTTTGAGGCCCGGGTCATTCCGGGCCTCTCTTTTTGGCAACCGTGCTGGCAGGCCTCGGTCCCTGCGCAATCACGTTCTAGTGATGGCCGCCGGCGGGGAGACGTCGACCGGATTGGTTCTGAACTGTTGAGACTGCCTACAGTGGAGTGAGCAAGATCCGTGGCTCTGGGTGCGTATAGTTAATGCGGCCTTAACCTTCCCCCCGATAGTCTGACATCCGAATCTGCCGGAGTGCGTCATGCGCCCGGCCAGTCCATGACAGACGGGGAACGAAGCATGCGTTCAGGGGCTTCAGCACCGCTCGCGCTGACCGATACGGGGCACGGCATCCAGGCATTCGCGCGGCGCCAGGTCGGGCGGCTGGTCGGCGCCGGCCTGTTTGCGCTGGTCGCCTTTGGCGTCGCGGCGCTGGCGACCTGGAACGTCGCCGATCCCAGCTTCTCGCACGCCACCGCCAACATCGTCACCAACGCCATGGGTTATGCGGGCGCGGTATTCTCCGACCTCGCCATGCAGTTCTTCGGCCTTGCCGCGGTCGCCGCCCTGGTGCCGGCGGTGATCTGGGGCTTTCTCCTGTTTTCGGCGCGCGGCGTCGACAGGCTGCCGAAGCGCGGCCTTGCGTGGTTCGGCTTCGCGCTGCTCGCGGCGGCGATGGCCGGCTGCGTGGTGCCGCCCAAGACGTGGCCGTTGCCGACCGGCCTCGGCGGTGTGTTCGGCGACATGGTGCTCAATATTCCGGGCGTGGTCATTGGCGGCTACCCGACCGGCATCGTTGCCAGCATCATTGCCATGGTGCTCATTGCGCCGGCGCTGTGGCTGTTTGCCTATGGCTCGGCGCTGATTGCGCGCAAGAACGGCTTTGCCGTCATGGAGCGCACCGCGGAGCCCGATCCCCGAGAGGACGATCTGCTCTTCGACGAAGACGAGGACGAGGGCGACGAGGGGATACTGGCGCTCGGCGCCGTTACCCACTGGTGGCTGTCTTTCCGCGCCTGGATGCATCGCCGGGCTGTGCGCCGCCAGCAGGAGCGCGACGAGTTCGAGCCGGAGATGGAGCAGCGCTCCACCGCATGGCGCCGCGCCGCCGAACGGGTCGAATCGGCGGAATTCGCCGAAGCGCGGATGAGCCCGGATGGCCGCGCCCGCGTCGAGCCGGAATTCTTCGCCGCCATGGTCAATGACCGCAGCGTTTCCGTCGATCCGGACGATGACGACGTCCTCGATGCCGGTTTCGACAATGGCGACGAGGAGGTCGAACTCGACGACGAGCCGGTCCAGCGCCGTGCCGCGCCGAACGCCAAGGTGCAAAACTTCCGGTCAGATGCGGCGACCCGCGTCGCCGCACCTGCGCCGCGTCCCGCTCCGGGCGCGCGCGTCCAGCGCGAGGCGCAGACCTCGCTGATCGGCTCGGAAACATTCGAAATGCCGTCGCTGCATTTCCTGTCGGAGCCGAAGAACGTGGTGCGCGACGCCAGCCTGTCCAAGGACGCGCTGGAGCAGAATGCGCGCCTGCTCGAAGGCGTTCTGGAGGATTTCGGCGTCAAGGGCGAGATTATCGCGGTACGGCCCGGCCCGGTGGTCACGCTCTATGAACTGGAACCGGCGCCCGGCATCAAATCGTCGCGCGTCATCGGCCTGTCCGACGACATCGCCCGCTCGATGAGCGCCATTGCCTGCCGCGTCGCCGTGGTGCCCGGCCGCAACGCCATCGGCATCGAATTGCCGAATGCCAAGCGCGAGACCGTCTATCTCCGGGAGATCCTGGCCAGCCGCGATTTCGAGACGACCAAGTCCAAGCTGGCGCTGGCGCTGGGCAAGACCATCAATGGCGAGGCGGTGATCGTCGACATCGCCAAGATGCCGCATGTGCTGGTCGCCGGCACCACCGGCTCCGGCAAGTCCGTCGCCATCAACACCATGATCCTGTCGCTGCTCTACAAGCTGACGCCGCAGGACTGCCGGCTGATCATGATCGACCCGAAGATGCTGGAACTTTCGGTCTATGACGGCATCCCGCACCTTCTGACGCCGGTGGTCACCGACCCGAAGAAGGCGGTGGTGGCGTTGAAATGGACCGTGCGCGAGATGGAGGACCGCTACCGCAAGATGTCCAAGGTCGGCGTGCGCAACATCGACGGCTTCAACGCGCGCGTGCAGTTGGCTGAAAAGAAGGGCGAAAAATCTCGCGCACCGTGCAGACCGGCTTCGACCGCCAGACCGGCGAGGCGATCTACGAGACCGAGAACCTCGATCTCGAGCCAATGCCCTACATCGTCGTCATCATCGACGAGATGGCCGATTTGATGATGGTCGCCGGCAAGGACATCGAAGGCGCGGTGCAGCGCCTGGCACAGATGGCGCGCGCGGCCGGCATCCATGTCATCATGGCGACGCAGCGTCCGTCGGTCGACGTCATCACCGGCACCATCAAGGCCAATTTCCCGACCCGTATCTCCTTCCAGGTGACGTCGAAGATCGACAGCCGCACCATTCTGGGCGAGCAGGGCGCCGAGCAGCTGCTCGGCATGGGCGACATGCTGTACATGGCCGGCGGCGGCCGCATCCAGCGCGTGCACGGCCCGTTCGTCGCCGACGACGAGGTCGAGAAGATCGTCGCCCATCTGAAGCTGCAGGGCGTGCCCGAATATCTCGACGCCATCACCGAGGATGACGGCGAGGACGATGACGAGCCGTCGGGCAAGGGCGGCGCTGGCGGTGGCGGCAACAGCAATTTCGAGGATTCCGACGATCCCTACGACCAGGCGGTCTCGGTCGTGCTGCGCGACGGCAAGGCGTCGACCAGCTATATCCAGCGCCGGCTCGGCATCGGCTACAACCGCGCCGCCTCGATCATCGAGAAGATGGAGAAGGAAGGCATTGTCGGCCCGGCCAACCATGCCGGCAAACGCGAAATCCTGGTGCCGACCGAGGACGACAAGTTCTGATCAGCCGATACGGCCCGGCGGCAACCTTGAACCTTTTGGCGCGTTACAGCGACTGAGCGCTGTCCGGCCCGCCAAACTTAAGTCTAACTGGGGGTCCACGGACTGCAACGAGACACACACCACACGAGAGTGACCGGCATGAAAAACGATCTTTCCGCGATCAGCGATTTCGCTCCAAACCGTCGCCAGTTGCTCGGCCTTGGCCTGATGCTTGCCGGCGCCGCGGCCATCAACGTCGTGCCGGGGTTCCAGCTCCTGGCCTCGGCGCAGGCGGCGGTGCCGCCGACGGCGCAAAAGATCGCCGACCATTTCTCCTCGGTCAAATCGATGAGCGGCGAGTTCGTCCAGTTCGGCCCCAACAACCAGCAGACCGGCGGCAAGTTCTTCCTTGAGCGGCCAGGCAAGATTCGCTTCAACTATGACGGCAAGTCGAATTTCCGGGTGATTTCCGACGGCAAGTCGGTGGTCATCCTCAACAAGCGGCTGAAAACGTCCGATCTCTATCCGTTGTCGAAGACGCCGCTGAAGCTGTTGCTCGACACCAAGATCGACCTCTCGGGGGCCGCGTGAAATCGATCAAGGAAGAGAGCGACCTCACCACCATCCAGCTTGCCGACAAGTCGGTGTTCGGCAATTCGAAGATCACTATGATGTTCGATCCGAAATCCTATGATCTGCGCCAGTGGACCATCACCGACGCGCAGGGCAAGGACACCACGGTGATGATCTACAACACCAAGGAAGGCGTCAGCTTCCCTGCGGACACCTTTGCCATCGACTATGCGGCGAACCGCGAGCTGAACACCAACCAGCGCTAGATGCGGTGAGGCCGGCCTGCCAATGGCGATCTCCTGCGCTTCCGGTGCTCACGTGGTTTAAGTACGCTCCGCTCCGGTTCTCGGAGACCGCCATTCGACTCGGCCTGACCTGAATCAGAGCCGCCGCCCGCAAAGGCTGGCTTGTGTTTGTGGCGCTAGGCTGGCAGTAGATCGGCGACCTTGTTCGGACCGCCGCATGCCCTTCTCCATCGCCACCTGGAACATCAACTCCGTGCGCCTGCGCATGCCGATCGTCGAGCGGCTGCTGACGGAGCAGGCGCCCGATGTGCTTTGCCTGCAGGAGACGAAGGTTCCCGACGAGCTGTTTCCGGAAAAGGCGTTCCGCAAGGCCGGCTACGAGCACATCGCATTCCATGGCCAGAAGGGCTATCACGGCGTTGCGACGGTGGCGCGGCGGCCGATCGAGATTGTCGAGAAACGGCGCTTCTGCGAGATCGATGACAGCCGGCATCTGTCGGTCAAGGTGCAGGCCGGCGGCAAGGCAATCCTGGTCCACAATTTCTACGTGCCGGCCGGCGGCGACGAGCCCGATCCGGAGATCAACCGCAAGTTCCGCCACAAGCTCGATTTCGTTGCCGAGATGAACGCCATCCGCGCCGCGCATGACGAGGTGTCGGCCTCGATCCTGGTCGGCGACCTCAACATCGCTCCGCAGGAGCACGATGTCTGGTCGCACAAGCAATTGCTCAACGTCGTCAGCCACACGCCGGTCGAGACGCAAAATTTCGACGCGATGCGGATCGCCGGCGACTGGGTCGACCTGATGCGGCTCGACGTGCCGCCAGAGCAGAAGCTCTACACCTGGTGGAGCTATCGCGCGCGGGACTGGGAAGCCTCGAACCGCGGCCGCCGGCTCGACCATGTCTGGTCGTCACCGAACCTGGTGCCGAGCTTTGCCGGCTATGAGATCCTGCGAGAGGCGCGTGGCTGGGAGCGGCCCTCGGACCATGTGCCGGTGATTGCGCGGTTCGACCTGGATTAGGCGGGCCGATATTCAGGTGAGGCCGGCCTGCAAATGGCCGATACCTGCGCTTCCGGTGCGTACTTTGAGTACGCTCCGCTCCGGTTCTCGGTATCAGCCATTTTCGACTCGGCCTGACCTGAATCTCGACACACCCAAGCGTGAGCGCGGTCGCGGGGACCTACCCGCCAAACCTTGGGGCCAACTTCTCGATGCGGGCGATCATGGCCTGAAAATCATCGAGGATTCGCTGGTGCAGTTTCACCGCCACCTCGGGATATTCCTCCAGGATGCGGCGAAACATCTTGCGGCTCAACCTTATCACTTCCGAATCGGTCTCGGCCGAGGCGCTGGTCAGCCGTCTTGAGTCGGCGATCAGCGCCAGTTCGCTGAGGATCGTGCCGGGGCCGGCGGTGCCGATCGGGATGCGGTCGCCGTCATGCTCGCGGTAGAGCACGATGCGGCCACTGACCACGATATAGGCCGAGTCGGCTTCGTCATCCTCGCGGTACAGCTTGCGGTCGGCCTGCAGATGGGTGGCTTCGGCGCCGAAGGCGAGCAGGCGCAGCTGTTCCTGCGTGAAACCCTCAAAGAGCTTCACGGCGGACAGGATGCGGATGTCGTCATCCAGCGCCATCTCTAGCTGCGTCCCCGAACGGTCAGTCCAATCCCTCCCTTAGAGCGCCGCGTGTCCAATTGAACGCGCAAAGGACGCTCTAACACTTCAATCTGCGCAGCGGGCCAATCCAGGCTCCCCCAGCCGGATCCTCCCCGAAACAGTCCCGCCCCGACCGCTTATCGAACAATGAAAAGTTTAAGGAACCAGCTTGTAGCCGCCGCTTTCTGTCACAAGAATTTCAGCATTGGAAGGATCGCGCTCGATCTTCTGGCGCAGCCGGTAGACGTGAGTTTCCAGCGTGTGCGTGGTGACGCCGGAATTGTAGCCCCACACTTCCTCGAGCAGGACGTCGCGCGTCACCACCTTCTGGTCGGCTCGATAGAGATATTTGATGATCGAGGCTTCCTTCTCGGTCAGCCGCACCTTGCCGCCGCGCTGGTCGATCAGAAGCTTCTGGCTGGGCTTGAACGTGTAGGGCCCGACCGAAAAGGTGGCGTCTTCGCTCTGCTCGTGCTGGCGCAGTTGTGCGCGTATGCGGGCGAGCAGCACGGCGAAGCGGAACGGCTTGGTGACATAGTCGTTGGCGCCGGCCTCGAGGCCCAGAATTGTGTCGGAATCGGTATCGTGGCCGGTCAGCATGATGATCGGCGCCTTGTAGCCGCCCTTGCGCAGGATCTTCACCGCCTCGCGGCCATCCATGTCGGGCAGCCCGACGTCCATGATGAGCAGGTCGATGAGCCCGCCGCGCGCCGCGGCGACGCCTTTGGCGGCGGTCGCTTCCTGCAAGACGTCGAATTCTTCGTAAAGGGCCAGTTGCTCGACGAGGGTTCCGCGCAGGTCGTCATCGTCGTCAACGATCAGAATGGTACGTGATGTCATGGATCAATCCATTGTTTTGAAAAGAATTTTCAGTTGACCGCCCCCCATTTATGCGGAAGCTGACCGGCGCAACAGTCCGATCACAGTGATTTGTTCCGTGATACGATCATACAAGAAAAAACGCGATCGCAATGCAGCCGGCGCAATTTTGCCGAAAGGGCTGCGTGTGCTGGTGGTTCGGGCGAGGCCGGGCAACCCCAGCCAGGGGATATTGCAGGCCGGCAGCAAGGTGTTTGCCTGCGCGCTCGGACGCGGCGGCATCTCAGCCAACAAGCGCGAAGGCGACGGTGCGACGCCGCTTGGCGAGATGCGGATTTTGTCAGGATATTTTCGGGGCGATCATTTCGCGGCCGGCCGCAAAACCCGGCTGGCGATGGCGCCGATCGGCGCCGATCTCGGCTGGTGCGAGGTGCCGGACGACCGCAACTACAACCGGCCGGTGAAAATCCCCTATGGCGCCAGCCATGAGCGAATGCGGCGCGACGACCGCCTCTATGACGCCTGCCTGGTGCTCGACTGGAACATGGCGCCGCGCCGGCGCGGCCGTGGCAGCGCCATCTTCTTCCATCTGGCGCGCCCAGGCTTCAGACCGACGCAAGGCTGCGTGGCGGTGACAGCGCGGACAATGGCGCGGCTGTTGCCGCTGGTGTCGGACCGGACGGTGGTGAGGGTGGTGAGGTAGGGAGTAGGGAGTAGGGAGTAGGGAGTAGGGAGTAGGGAGTAGGGAGTAGGGAGTAGGGAGTAGGGAGTAGGGAGTAGGGAGTAGGGAGTAGGGAGTAGGGAGTAGGGAGTAGGGAGTAGGATGGTCTCGGCGTCGTTTCAATCCTTCACTACTCACTACTCACTACTCACCATTGCCTAACGCCTTCTCGGCTTCTGCCACCCAGCGTCCAGCAATCCAAGCCGGCCGAGTTCCCGGTCCACGGCCCGCGTCACGTCCTTGCGTTGCGCGCCGACGTCGCGCAACTGGCGATCCGACAGATCCTCCACGTCCTGGCGCGGCAGGTTGATGGCGACTTTCGCCTGGCGAAGCCAGTCCGTTACGGCATGCAACCAGTTCGAGCGAGCTGCTGGCGAGTTCAAAACGAAGATGGACATGATGCGCTCCCGTGTTCCGCCGGATATCAAATCCGGCTTGATGGTGTTTCGATGGATGCATCATGCCGCATTGAAATCCATGAGAGAAACGAGTAGTTCTTTTCGGATCGTCAAGTTTTATTTGAGGATACGTTGATGTCCCGTCTGTTGCCCGGAACGCGCGCGCTGAGGACTCTGGAAGCCGCCGCCCGCCACCTCAATTTCACCCGCGCTGCCGACGAGCTCGGGCTGACGCCGGCGGCGGTCAGCCACCAGATCAAGGAAATCGAGGATCAGCTCGGGCTGGTGCTGTTCACGCGAACCAGTCGTACCATCCGGTTGACCGAGGCAGGTACGGTGCTGTTCGAGGCCTCGATCGATGCGCTCGACCTGCTCAACCGGGCGGTGTCGCGGGCGCGCAAGCTGACGCGCGGCACGGCATTGCTGAAGGTAACGCTCGACGCGCAGTTCGCGTCAAAATGGCTGATGCGGCGCGTCGACGATTTTCGCAAACTTCAGCCCAGTATCGAGCTGAGGTTCGACATCGGCTACGAAGTGCGCGATTTCGAACTCGACGACGTCGATGTCGGCATCCGGTTCGGGATCGGCAAGTATCCGGGGCTTCGCGCCCATCGCCTGTTCGACAACATCCTCATTCCGGTGTGCAGCCCGAGCCTGCTGACCTCCGGCCCGCCGCTGCGCGAACCGCGCGACCTCTTCAACCACACGCTTGCCCATATCGAATGGTCGCGCCAAGGCGTGACATGGCCGAACTGGCGCATGTGGATGGCGGCGGCCGGCATCAACGATTTCGACGACAGCCGGACTATCGTGTTTGGAACCTCTACCGATGCCGTGCAGGCGGCGCTCGACGGCAATGCCGTGGCGCTCGCCGAGTTCGCCATGGTGGCAAACGACCTTTCCCAGGGAAGGCTGGTGCAGCCCTTTGAACTCGGTCTGCGCGTGGGGCCGGAGTTCGGCTACTTCCTGGTCTATCCCGAGAGCACTGCCAACGATCCGCGCATCATCGCTTTCCGCGAATGGATCCTCGACGAAGTCGCCAGGACGCAGACCTGACGACTTCTGCAGGCCTCAGCCGGCGACCGGCGTCCCGAACCAGCCGATCACCGCGCCGATGATCAACAGCACGCCGAGCCAGTGGCCGCCGTCGATCAGTGTCAGGTCCCAGCCGAAATTCTCATAGCGATGGTTGGCCGTCAGCGTCGTGGCGACGAAACCCAGCCAGAGGACGAAGCCGAAGACCAGCCCTGCGACAAGGACCGGCTCGCCGCCCGTCATCGCGCCGACGACCAAGGCCAAGACCAGCGCCATGATCAGCTCGGCGATGAAGGAGATGATGAAGGGCAATATTGATTTCTTTGACGTTGACGGATCGATCCTGGCCGCCCTCATCCAAGGCTTGCTGAGGACCGTGTACCAGACCGCGCCAAACAGCCACGCCGCGACGGCCGCGACAACCACCGCCAGCCAGTTCACCACTGAAAAATCCATAAAGCCCTCCCCTCAAGCATGCCGCCCAAAGCCTGACGGTTCTGGGATAACGACATGCGTATTCTTCAAATCAATGCGCGATGGAACGCCTGTTCGGCAATGCCGTCAAGCGAAGCGCCACACCGTGGTGCGCTTGACCAGGGCGTCCTCCAGCGCCCGCGTCACCGCCACTTCGTAGACGGCGAGCGGCTCCAGTCCCGCCTTCGGCATGTAGGAGCGGCCCGGATCGCCGACGAGGATGTCAGCGCCGCGCGCCTTCAGTGTCGAAAACCACGGCATCAGCGTGTCGGCGAAGGATTTGTCGTAGAAGACGTCGCCGGCCAGCACCACGTCCCAGCCGGCGTCGGTGCCGATGCAGTCCGTGCCGCAAAAGTCGATGGCAACGCCATTGGCCTCTTCGTTGAGGCGGATCGCCGTTTCGCAGAACGGGTCGATGTCGGCGGCGATCACGTGCGCCGCACCCGCCTTGGCGGCGGCGACGGCGACAAGGCCGGAGCCGGAGGCGAAGTCGAGCACGCGTTTGCCCCGCACATCCGACGGATTGTCCAGCACGTAACGGGCAAGGCCCTGACCGCCGGCCCAGGCAAAGGCCCAGAACGGCGGCGGCAGGCCGATTTCAATCAGCTCGTTCTCCGTGCGCTGCCAGAGGTCATGCGCTTCGTCGGCAAGATTGAGGACAATCTCCGGCACATGCGGCGGCGACATAAGCGCCGTGTTGTCGAGAATGAACTTTTTCGCGCTGTTCGGCGTGAGGACCGTCACGGAGCCGGCGTCAGGCCGCCCATGCGGCAGACTTCCTTCCATTCGGCCGGCGTCACCGGCTGTACGGAAAGCCGTCCAAGCCGCACCAGCGCCATCTCGGCAAGCTTCGGATTTGCCTTGACCTGCTCCAGCGTCGGCGGGTTCGGCACGTCCTTGAAGGCGCGGATGTCGACGCATTCCCAGCGCGGATCGTCGGTGGTGCTGTCGGGATGGGCAAGCCCGCAGACTTCGGCAATGCCGACGACGTTCAGCCCTTCATTGGAGTGATAGAAGAAGCCGAGATCGCCGATCTGCATCGCCTTCATGTTGTTGCGCGCTGCATAGTTGCGCACGCCGTCCCACTGCGTGCCGGCCTTGCCCTTGGCCTTCAGCGCCTCGAAGGAGAAGACCGAAGGTTCGGATTTGAACAGCCAGTAGTTCATGTCTTTGCTCCAACTACTATTTTTTGCGCAATTCCGGACGGAAAACCGTTCCACACTTTTCCTGGGATCGCTCTAGGCGCCGTCGGAACTAACTAGCCGCCGGCTTGTTGAAGGTCCAGTTCCACTGGCGGATTTCGACACTTTCGAACAGCCCGGCCTTGGCATAGGGGTCGGCAGCCGACAGCGCCTGCGCACCGGCGAGGTCGGGCGCTTCCACGACGACGAGGCTGCCATTGGGCTTGCCCTCGGCGTCGAGGAACGGGCCGGCAAAGGCCAGTTTGTTGTCGGCGTTCAGGCGTTCGAGAAAGGCGACGTGGACCGGCCGCGTATCGACCCGCACCTGCAGGCTGCCCGGCTTGTCCTTGCAAATCAACGCAAACAGCATGTTAAACTCCGGTTTGTTTGGGGATCAGAGGTCGGTTTCGGTTTTCAGGGGTCGCGTCATCAGCGCGGACACAGCCTGCCGAATGGTGATCGTGCCGTCCAGTATCGCCGACACCGCAGCGATGATCGGCGCGTCGATGTGGCGCTCGGTGGCGATGCGGGCGGCGATCGCCGCCGTCGGCACGCCTTCGGCGAGCGGCAGTCCGGACAAGGGCTTACCTTGCCCCAGCGCCAGCCCATAAGCGAAATTGCGCGACTGGGCCGAAGAGCAGGTGAGCAAAAGGTCGCCGAGGCCGGAAAGCCCCATCAGCGTCTCCGGCTTGGCGCCGAAGGATGCCCCGATGCGGCGCAGTTCGACGAAGCCGCGTGTCACCATGGCGGCCTGGGCGCTGGCGCCGAGCCCGGCGCCGGTGACCGCACCGGCGGCAATGGCGAAGACATTCTTCAGCGCGCCGCCGATCTCGACGCCGATCAAATCGTCGCTGGAATAACAGCGCAGGTTTTCAGCCGAAAAGCGGGCGGCAAGCTCGGCCGCCAAGGCATCGTCGCGGGCGGCGACCACGACGGCGGTCGGCAGGCCCCTGGCGACATCGGTGGCAAAGCTCGGGCCGGACAGAGCGGCGACCGGGGTGCCGGGCAGGATGTCTTCGACAATGGCCGACAGCAGCGCGCCGGTATCGCGCTCGATGCCCTTGGCGCAGAGAACCAGCGGGATGCCTTTCGGCATATGAAGCTTTGCCGTCGTCAGCATGGCGCGCAGCGCCTGCGCCGGCGCCACGGCCAGCACGCAATCGGCATCGGTCAGGGCGGCGCCGATATCGCTCGTCGCCGCAATGCCTGTTTCAATGGCGATGCCGGGGAGATAACGCGGGTTCTCGCCGCGGCGGATCGCGGAAACCGTCTCTTCGTCGCGGGCGTAGAGCTGGACATCGTGACCGGCGCGCAGCATCGCCAGCGCCAGCGCCGTGCCCCAGGCGCCGCCGCCAAGCACGGCAACGCGCCAGCCGGTTCTGTCCCTGCCGCTTGTCTTGCCGGCGCTCATGCTTTCGCTCCACGCCGGCCGGAGCCGACCATCGGCGCCGAAATGCTGTCCAGCGGCCAGCGCGAACGTGGCACGAAATCGAAGCCGTTCTCTTGCGATAGTCCCGCCCGCAACCGCTCGATGCCGGCCCAGGCGATCATCGCCGCATTGTCGGTGCACAGTTTCAGCGGCGGCGCGATGAAGGAGAAGCCGGCCTCGGCGCACTGCTTCTGCAGTGTCGCCTTGATGGTGCTGTTGGCGGCGACGCCACCGGCAACGACCAGCGACGGCGTAGCCTTGTCGGGAAATTCCTGCCGGAAGCGGGCCAGCGCGCGGGCCACGCGGTCGCCAAGCGCGTCGGCCACCGCCGCCTGGAACGAGGCGCAGATGTCGGCGACATCCTGCTCGCTCAGCGGCTGGATGGCGGTCGCCGCCTGGCGCACGGCGGTCTTGAGGCCGGAGAAGGAGAAATCGGGCTGCGCCGAGCCCTTCATCGGCCGCGGAAAGGCAAAGCGCGTCGCATCGCCCGCGATTGCCGCTTTCTCGACATTCGGCCCGCCGGGATAGGGCAGGCCGAGCATTTTCGCCGTCTTGTCGAAAGCTTCGCCGAGCGCGTCGTCGATGGTGGTCGCCCAGCGCTGATAGTCGCCGACGCCGCGCACGGCGACGATCTGGGTGTGGCCGCCGGAGACCAGCAGCAGCAGATAGGGGAAGTCGAGCCCGTCGGTCAGCCTGGCGGTCAGCGCATGGCCTTCGAGGTGGTTGATGGCGATCAGCGGCTTGCCGGCCGCCGCCGCAATCGCCTTGGCCGTCATCAGGCCGACGATCAGCCCACCGACAAGGCCGGGGCCGGCGGTGGCAGCAATGGCGTCGATGTCGGCAAGGGCTACGCCTGAATCGGCAACGGCGGCCTCGACAATGCCGTCCAGCGCCTCGACATGGGCGCGGGCGGCGATCTCGGGCACGACGCCGCCGAAAGCGGCATGCTCCTCGATCTGGCTGAGCACGATGTTGGACGCAATCACCGGCACAGAATCGCCGCCCAGCGTTACCACGCTGGCGGCGGTCTCGTCGCAACTCGTCTCAATGCCCAGAACGCGGATCAATTCGTCGCTGTCTCCAGAGATTGTGTCGCCGGACTTTCCTAGTTAGTAGAGGCGGGCCTCGTTAGGGAGAGCGCCGGAAACGCAAAGCCAGCCGGGGTTATCACGGACCGCGCGCCATGCAAACTTTGAAAATAGGAACACGCGGCAGCCCGCTGGCGCTCGCCCAGGCGCATGAGACGCAGGCGCGGCTGATGGAAGCGCATGGCATGCCGGCGGAAGCCTTCGAGGTCGTCGTCATTTCGACCAGCGGCGACCGCATCCAGGACCGGCCGCTGTCGGAAGCCGGCGGCAAGGGGCTGTTCACCAAGGAAATCGAAGAGGCGCTGCTGGCCGGCACGATCGATATCGCCGTGCATTCCTCCAAGGACATGCCGACAGTGCTGCCGGTCGGGCTGGAGCTGTCCGCCTTCCTGCCGCGCGAGGATGCGCGGGACGCCTTCATCGGCAAGGCGGTGGAGCGCATTGTTGATTTGCCGCAAGGCGCCAAGGTCGGGTCGTCTTCGCTCAGGCGCCAGGCGCTGATCCGGCGCATGCGGCCGGACCTAGACGTGGTCATGTTCCGCGGCAATGTGCAGACCAGGCTGCGCAAGCTGGAGGAAGGCGTCGCCGAAGGCACGATCCTCGCTTATGCCGGGCTGAAGCGGCTCGGGCTCGGCCATGTCGTCACCGATCTGATGCCGCTCGATGCTTTTCCGCCGGCGCCGGGACAAGGCGCAATCGGCATCGAAACCCGCATCGGCGACAGCGAGGTCGAAAAGATGCTGGTGGCCATCCATGATGTGCCGACAGGCCAGGCGCTGGCCTGTGAGCGCGCCTTCCTGGCGGCGCTCGATGGCTCCTGCCGCACGCCGATCGCCGGCTATGCGATGATATCGGGCGGCAGGCTGGTTTTCGCCGGCCTGATCATTTCGCCCGATGGCACGCAATCGCATGAGGTCAAGGCCGAAGGCTTGGCGCTGGATGCCGCTGACATCGGCACGGACGCGGCCAGGATGGTGCGGGTCAAAGCGGGCGAAACCTTCTTCGACGGCTGGGTCTGATATGCGTGTCCTGGTGACCCGGCCGCAACCTGGGGCGTCGCGAACCATGCGGCGGCTGCAGGAATTGGGATTTGAGCCGCTCCTTCTGCCGCTGACCGAAACGGTGACACTGCGGGTTGGCGCCGATGCTGCGAGCGACAATGCCGTGGCCGTCGCTGTGACCAGCGCAAATGCGGTGCGGCATGCGCCGAAAGAACTCATTCGTGCGCTCGCCGCCTTGCCTTGCCATGCCGTCGGACGCAGGACGGCTGAAGCGGCACGTTCGACAGGGTTCTTGTCGGTCAGCGAAGGGGCGGGCGACGCCGAGCGGCTGGCCGAGGCGATTGCTGCCGGCCTTTCCGGCAAGGCGGTCGTCTATCTCACAGGGCGCGTGCGGTTTCCGGCATTCGAGGCGCGGCTGCGAAAGGCCGGCGTCGAGGTCCGCACCGTCGAAACCTACGACACGATTTCGCTCGATTATTCCGATGCTGAAATCCGTACACGCCTGTCCGATCAGGCGGTCGACGCGGTGCTGCTCTATTCAGCCAAGGCGGCGGCAGCGTTGCAGGCCTTGGCCAGCCGGGCGGGACTGCGCGATCTCTTTGAAAACATGCAGGCTTTTGCGCTCTCCGAGCGCGTGGCAGCGGCGTTTGACAATGCCGCCGGCAAAAAAATACGCATTGCGCGGGAACCGCAGGAGGAGGCGCTGCTTGAGCTGTTGCACCGCGGCGACTGAGCGCCGTGTCATCACGCCGCCCCTTTTCACCTGATGATGATGTGCTAGACCATTTTTCAAACCATCACGCGCCGTCGGGCGCCCAGACGAAGCAGGATTGCGGAGCCCAGGCATGGTCAAGACGCCGAAGATGCGACATTCGAAAAGCCACCGCGAGCCGGTGACCATCGAACTCGAACCCGGCGCTGTCTCGCGCATTGCCGATGCGGATGCCGCCAAGACGGATGTCGCCAACTCGGACGACGCCGGGGCCCCGGCAGGGTCGGTTGCGGCCGAGGATGCCGCTGCCATGGCCAATGCGCAGCCGGAGACGCCTGACGAGCCCGTTCATGCCGATCAGGCCGATCTCGAGCCGTGGGAGCACTCCGATGCCGCGGCGCAGGCCGCTCCCGAAAGCGCCGATGCGAAGGCGTCCACCCAGGCGGAGCAGCCTTACCCCACCGCTTCGGATGCGCCACCGCGCGCCAGAACCTCCGACTACAGTTTCGAGGATGCCTCGCCCAAGCCGGGTGCACCCAAGGAAACCCCAAGGACAGCCGGGAACCAGCCCATGGCCGCGCAACCGAAGCGCACGAACGGCATTGCCGCCGGCATCATCGGCGGTGTCATCGCGCTGGCTGCCGCCGGGGGGCTGCAGTTTGCCGGCGTGCTTGGCGCTCCGGGCTCAGGGGCGGGCACGGTCTCGCTCGACGGCGTCAATGGCGAGATCGCTTCGCTGAAGCGCGAAATCGCCGACCTCAGGGAAGCCAGCGGCAATGGCGCCGCAACGGCCAAGGTCGACGGGCTGTCTTCGGCGCTGGATCAGGTCAAGGCCGATGTCGCATCGCTGAAATCGGCGGTCGAAAGGGGCGGCGCCGGCGACAATGCCGGGCTTGCCTCGCTTGGCGACAAGGTCAAGCAGATCGAGACCGCGGTCGCCGCCCTTGGCCAGGCCGGTGGTGCAGCGCCCGTCGATCTCGCGCCGCTCAATGAAAGACTGGCGGGCCTCGACGCACTGGTGAAATCGGCCGGTGAGGCAGCCAAGACGCAGGAAGGCAAGATCGCCGCGCTGGAGCAGTCGGTGACGCAGCTCGCCGGCAAGGTCGATGCGCAGGCCTCGCAGCCAAAGATCGCGATGGCCATCGCCGCTTCGGCCTTGAAGGCGGCGCTTGACCGCGGCGCGCCGTTCGCCGCCGAGTTGGAGACCTTCGCAGCGATCTCGCCCGATGCACCGCAGATTGCGGCGCTGCGCCCCTACGCTGAAAAGGGCGTCCCGACCCGCACCGAGATTGCCGGCGAGGCCGACGCCGCGGCCAATGCGATGGTCGCGGCGGCGACGCCGGTCGATGAAAATGCCGGCTTCTTCCAGAACCTTTTGTCGAGCGCCGAATCGCTGGTCAAGGTTCGGCCGATCGGCGCCGTCGAAGGCGCCGGCGCGCCGGAAACCGTGGCGCGCATCGAAGTGGCGGTCAATCAGGGCGACTACGCCAAGGCGCTCAGCGAATACGCAACGCTGCCGGATGCGGTCAAGGCCGCCGGCGCCGACTTTGCCGGCAAACTGAAGGCGCGCATCGACGTCGAGACGCAGGTCGACGCGCTGATTGCAGGTGCGATGAAGGCATGAGGACGACACGATGATCCGCATTCTCATCTTTCTCGGCGCCGTCTTCGCCCTCGGTCTTGGCTTTGCCTGGCTGGCCGATCGTCCCGGCGAGATGGTCGTCACCTTCAACGGTTACCAATACCAGGTCAGCCTGATGGTGGCTGCGGTGGCGATCGTTGCCGTCGTCGCAGCGGTGATGATCGTCTGGTGGCTGATCAAGTCGCTGTGGAACAGCCCATACACGATCTCGCGCTATTTCCGCGTGCGCCGCCGCGACCGCGGCTACCAGGCGCTGTCGACCGGCATGATCGCAGCCGGCGCCGGCGACGGCGCGCTAGCCCGCAAGAAGACCAAGGAAGCCGCCAAGCTGATCCGCTCCGACCAGGAGCCGCTGATCCAGTTGCTCGAAGCGCAAGCCTCGCTGCTCGAAGGCGACCATGAGGGCGCGCGCGAAAAATTCGAGGCCATGCTCGACGACCCCGAAATGCGGCTGCTTGGCCTGCGCGGGCTCTATCTCGAAGCCGAACGGCTCGGCGACCGCAACGCCGCGCGTCACTATGCCGGCCGCGCCGCTTCCGTCGCGCCGCAACTGGCTTGGGCCGCCGAATCGACGCTGGAGGATCTGACCGGGCGCGGCGACTGGGACGGCGCGCTGAAGCTGGTGGAGGCGCAGAAGTCGACCAGGCAGATCGAACGCGACGCCGCCAATCGCCGCCGCGCTGTGCTGTTGACCGCCAAGGCGCAGGCGCTGACCGACAGCGACCCCAATGCAGCCAAGGCAGCCGCTCTCGAGGCCAACAAGCTCGCGCCCGATTTCGCGCCGGCCGCGGTTGCAGCCGCCAATCTTCTGTTCAAACAGAACGATGTGCGCAAAGGCTCGAAGATCCTTGAGGCAGCCTGGAAGGCTGAGCCGCATCCCGAGATCGCCGAGCTCTACACCCATGCAAGGCCGGGAGATGCCGTGGTCGATCGTCTCAACCGGGCGAAGAAGCTGCAGGAGCTGAAGCGCAACAATGCCGAATCGTCGATGACGGTGGCGCGCGCCGCGCTCGATGCGCAGGATTTTTCCACCGCCCGCGGCGAGGCGGAAGCGGCGATCCGCATGGATCGCCGGGAAGGCGCTTACCTGCTGCTGGCCGATATCGAGGAGGCAGAGACCGGCGACCAGGGCAAGATCAGGCAATTGCTGTCCAAGGCGGTCAGGGCGCCGCGGGATCCGGCCTGGGTCGCCGACGGCGTCGTCTCCGAACGCTGGGCGCCGGTATCGCCGGTCAGCGGCAAGCTCGATGCTTTCGCCTGGCGCGCGCCGATGGAGCGGCTGGGCCAGCTCATCGACAGCCATGAAGACGAAGCCGATGTGCCGGTGCTTGCGGCACCTGCCAAACCGGCAAAGGAAGCCGAAGTGATCGATCATCCGGCCATCGCCAGGACGAGCAGCGAGGCGCCGATCGAGCCGAAGCCCGCTGTGGGCGATGACCAGGTCACGCCGGTCACCGCCGCCGCTTTCGCCGCAATACCAAACGACGCCGAACCCGTCGAACCTGCCGAGGAACTGGCGCGGCTGCCCGACGACCCCGGCGTCGACCCCGATGACGAAGCGGAGAAGTCACCGCGCCGCTTCCGCCTGTTTTGATCCCTGAAGCATGATCCCAAAAAGTGGATACCGGTTTTTGGAAAAGATCATGCTCCAATAATGTGAAGTGAGCACCATGTTCGAACGCGTCCTGGCCTTTCTGAAAGACCTGCCCTCCGGGGCTGGGGCTCGCGCCAATGCGGACGATCCGCGCGTTGCGGCGTCGGCTTTGCTCTATCATGTGATGAATGCCGACGGCGTGCGCCAGGATGTCGAGTGGGAGCGGTTCAAGCAGGTGCTGGCGCAGAGCTATTCGATCAGCGGCGACGAGCTCGATGCACTGGCTGCCGCCGGCGAGCGCGCCGACAATGAGGCGATCGACCTCTATGCCTTCACCAGCGTCTTGAAGCGCCATCTCGACGCCGAGGCGCGCAAGGCTTTCATCGGCCTGATGTGGGAAATCGTCTATGCCGACGGCGAACTGCATGAACTGGAGGACAACACCGTCTGGCGCGTCGCCGAACTGATCGGCGTCGAGCGCCAGGATCGCGTCGAGGCGCGCCGCAAGGCGGCGGCCGCCGCGCCCGGCGCCAGCGGAACGTCGAGCGACGAATAGGATTCCGCCTTTCCATGCCGCCCAGACCGAGCTCGAAACCAAAAGTCCTGATCGTGCTGCATCAGGAGACTTCGAGCCCCGGCCGGGTTGCCACATGCTGCTCGAGGAAGGTTTCGACCTCGACATCCGCCGGCCGCCTCTCGGCGACAGCCTGCCGGAGACGCTGGAGGGACACGCCGGCGCCGTGGTGTTCGGCGGGCCGATGAGCGCCAATGACGAAGATGAGTTCGTCCGCCGCGAGACCAACTGGCTCAATGTTCCGCTAAAGGAGAACCGGCCCTTCCTCGGCATCTGCCTTGGCGCGCAGATGCTGGCCAATCATCTCGGCGGCAAGGTCGAGGGGCATGGCGAGGGGCTGGTCGAGATCGGCTGGTATCCGCTGAAGCCGACCGAAGCCGGCAAGAAGCTGCTGCCTTGGCCCGACATGGTCTACCAGTTTCACCGCGAAGGCTTTTCGCTGCCCAGGGATGCGACGCTGCTGGCGACGGCGGAAACCTACCCCAACCAGGCTTTTCGCTATGGCGACAATGCCTGGGGCATCCAGTTCCATGGCGAACTGACCCGGTTGATGATGCAGCGCTGGGTGGTGCGCGGCGCGCACCGTTTCGAATTGCCCGGCGCGCAGCCCGGCCGCGACCATCTCGGCGGCCGGCTGATCTGGGATATGCACCTCAAGCGCTGGCTGAGCGAATTTTTGAGCCTGATCTTCGGCAAGCCTACTGAGGGATAGAGCAAAATCCAACTACTCTGAACGGCCGAGCTTGCCCAAAGACGACTTACCTCTGGGAGGCGTGTACGATGGATCCGGGACCTTAGCCCGTTCCCGCAGATTTGGATTGCGCCCCAAACACTCCGATGGATCGAAAAACTCCGTGGCGCATTTAAGCTTCGGCTAATAACGGCCCCAGGAGAGAACCAATGAAGAAGACGCTGCTCATTTTGAGCCTACTCATTCCGCTCGCGGCATGCTCCCGCACCGAACAAGGCGCTGCCGTCGGTGGTTTGGGTGGCGCAGCTGTAGGCGCAGCAGTGGCCGGCGACCCGGTAAAAGGGGCGGTTGTTGGCGGGGCGGTCGGAGCGCTGGCCGGGGCGGTCATCGGGCACGCCAGCGAAGCCGGCCAGTGCAGATATCGCGGTCGGAACGGTCGAGTTTACGTTGCTCAGTGCCCGGACGGCTACTGATCTCAAAGGCGCGTGATCTCTTTCGATCACGCGCCTGCTCGGGGTAGGATAACTGAATGGCATATAACAGCAAAAGACTGCTGGCTTTCTGGTTCGCCGTTGTCAGCGCTGTCGCGATAAACGCCGAACTTTCGACCGCGGCCTTGGCCGCACCTGTAGAAGCGAAGACGATTGCCGATCACTTCTCATCGGTAAAGTCCATGTCCGGGGACTTTGTCCAGTCGGGCCCAAGAGCGGAAAGGACCAAAGGGAAATTTTTCCTCCAGCGGCCGGGCAAGATCCGGTTCAACTATGCAGGCCAATCAGGGGTCAGCGTAATTGCAGATGGAAAATCCTTGGTGGTCTATAACAAGAAGCTCAAGACATCGCGGCTTTATGCTCTCTCGAAGACGCCGCTCAAGCTGCTCCTCGACAATCAGGTCAACTTTTCCGGCAATCGCCTCAAAAGTATCAGGGACGATGGCGCCCAGGTGATCATCAGGCTGGCCGACAAGTCGGCCTTCGGCAATTCGAATATCACTATGGTGTTTGACAGGGAATCGCTCGATCTACGCAGATGGACCCTGACTGACGAGAGGGGCCTTACCTCGACAGTCACCATATCCAACGTGAAGCAGGGCGTTCGCGCTCCTGCGGGCACCTTCACTATCGACTATGCCGCAAACCGTGAATTCAACACCAAAACGAAATAGTCGGCAGCGCCACGAACTGCCCGTGTAACACTACTCGGCGGCCGTCTCCGACGGCACCTCTGCCGGTGCCGAAGGCTCGGCCTCGGCATGCGGCTTGCGCCGTGAAAACAGCGACCTTAGCGTGACGTAGAACACCGGCGTCAGGAACAGGCCGACGAAGGTGACGCCGAGCATGCCGGAGAACACCGCGGTGCCGAGCGACTGGCGCATTTCCGCGCCCGGGCCTGTCGCGATCATCAGCGGCACGACGCCGAGGATGAACGAGAAGGCGGTCATCAGGATCGGCCGCAGCCTGAGCCGGCAGGCTTCGACGGCAGCCTCGGCGGCCGACAGGCCGCGTTCCTGCGCCTGCCGCGCGAATTCGACGATGAGGATCGCGTTCTTGGCGGCAAGTCCGATCAGCACGATGAGGCCGATTTGCACGAGGATGTTGTTGTCCAGCCCTCGGAACGACACGCCGAGCAACGCCGCGAGCACGCCGAGCGGCACCACCAGCACGATGGCGAACGGCAGCACCCAGCTTTCATATTGCGCCGCCAGCGCCAGGAACACGAACAGCACCGACAGTCCGAAGATATAGACAGCGGCATTGCCGGTGTTGCGCTCCTGATAGGCGAGTTCGGTCCATTCGTAGGAGGTACCGGCCGGCAACGTCTGTGCCGTGATCGCTTCCATCTTGGCAAGCGCATCGCCGGTGGAAACACCGGGCGCGGCGTTGCCCTGCAGCGGCACGGAGACGTACATGTTGTAGCGCTGGACCAGCGCCGGGCCGGTGACGTCGCGGATCTCGATCAACGTGCCCAGCGGAACCAGCGCGCCGGTCGCCGAGCGCACCTTCAGTTTCAAGATGTCGGCGCGATCGAGGCGGAACGCCTGGTCGGCCTGCGCGCGCACCTGGTAGACGCGCCCGAAAGCGTTGAAGTCGTTGACGTAGGCGGTGCCCAGATTGATCGACAGCGTCTCGAAGATGTTGGGGATCGGCACGTTCAGGATGCGCGCCTTGTCTCGATCGATCGCCAGGAAGAATTGCGGGCTGGACGCGGAGAAGGTGGTGAACACGCCGGTCAGCCCCGCCGTCTTGTTGGCCTTGCCGGCAATTTCATAGGCAAGCGCCAGGATCTGCCGCATGTCGGCGCTGTTGCGCTCCTGGATCTGCAGCTTGAAGCCGCCGGCATTGCCGACGCCGCGGATCGGCGGCGGCGGCAGTGCGATAATGAAGGCTTCCTTGATGCTTTGCAGGCTGCCGAACAAATTGCCGATGACCTGGGTCGCGGACTGGCCGGCTTCCAGTCGCTCGTCAAACGGCTTGAACCTGGCGAAGATCACGCCCGCGTTGCTGGCATTGGTAAAGGTGGCACCGGAGAAGCCGGCGAAGGCGACCGCGTAGTCGACGCCCGGCGTTTTCTGGATGATCTGCGACGCCTGCTGGATGACGGCATCGGTCCGCGATAGCGAGGCGCCGTCCGGCAACTGGACGACGACGATCGCATAGCCCTGGTCGAGCGACGGAATGAAACCGCGCGGCACCGTCTGAACCATACAGACCGTGGCGTAGATGAGGGCCGCGAAAACGGCCAGCGTGGCGGCGATCGCTATTCGCGAGCCGACCAGCACGCGCACGATGCTCGAATACCAATGGGCGACCTTGTCGAAGCCGCGATTGAAGCCGTCGGCGAGCGCCCGTCCGAACCGCGCCAGGAAAAAGCGCGGCGGCGCCGCAGCAGTGTGGTGCGGCTTGAACAGCAGCGCGGCCAAGGCCGGCGAGAGCGTCAGCGAATTGAATGCCGAGATCGCCGTCGACACCGCGATGGTGATCGCAAACTGCAGGTAGAACTGCCCGGAAATGCCGGGAATGAAGGCTGTCGGCACGAACACCGCTATCAGCACCAGCGAGATCGCGATGACCGCCGTTCCGACTTCGTCCATGGTCAGGTGCGACGCCGGATTGGGCGCCAGCCCGCTGGCGATATTGCGCTCGACGTTCTCGACCACGACGATCGCATCGTCGACGACGATGCCGATGGCCAGCACGAGGCCGAACAGCGTCAGCATGTTGAGGGAGAAGCCGGCGGCGTAAAGCACCGCCAGCGTGCCGATCAGCGACACCGGGATCGCCACGATCGGCACGATCGCCATGCGCCACGATTGCAGGAAGACGATGATGACGATGATGACCAGCACCATCGCCTCGAGGATCGTCTTGTAGACCTCCTGGATCGACTCGGCGACGAACTCGGTCGGATTGTAGACGATGTCGTAGCTCAACCCCTTCGGGAAGTCCTGGGAAAGCTCCTTCATCTTGTCCTGGATCTCCGCGGCTGCGGCGAGCGCATTGGTGCCTGGCCGCTGGAAGATGGCGAGCGCCACCGCCGGTTTGCCGTTGAGATAAGAGTTGGTGACGTAATCCTTGGCGCCGAGCTCGATGCGCGCCACGTCCTGCAGCTGGATCAGGCGGCCGTCTTCGGCCGATTTGACGATCACGTATCGGAAGTCGCGTGCGTCGTTGAAGCGGCCTTGCGTGGTGACCGTGTACTGGAACGCCGTGCCGGTATTGGTCGGCGGCGCGCCGATGGAGCCGCCCGACACCTGGACGTTCTGGTCGCGCAGCGCCTGCACCACATCGCCCGAGGTCATCCCCAGGGCGGACAGTTTTTCCGGATCGAGCCAGATGCGCAGCGAATATTCGCGTTCGCCAAAGATGATGAGGTCGCCGACGCCGTCCAACCTGAGCAGTATGTCGCGCACCCGCGAGCGGGCGTAGTTCGAGACGTAGAGCTGGTCGTAGGTATTGTCGGGCGACAGCATGTGCACGACCATCATCAGGTCGGGCGAGCTCTTGATGGTGGTGATGCCGAGGCGGCGGACTTCTTCGGGCAGGCGCGGCTCGGCGACCGAGACGCGGTTCTGTACCAGCACCTGCGCCTGGTCGAGATCGGTGCCTAGCTTAAAGGTGATGGTCAGCGCCATCGCTCCGTCGCCGGACGAATAGGACGACATGTAAAGCATGCCCTCGACGCCGTTGATCTCCTGCTCGATCGGCGTTGCCACCGTCGCTGCGACCGTCTCGGCGTCGGCGCCCGGGTACTGGGCGCGAACGACGATGGTCGGCGGCGCGATCTCGGGATATTGCGCGATCGGCAGCTGGGTATAAGCAATCCCGCCGAGGATCAGGAGGACGATCGAAACCACCGATGCGAAGATCGGACGGTCGACGAAGAAATGGGCGAACCTCATTGCTGCAACCCGGCGGTCTCGACCTTGGGCGGCAACGTCACCATCTCGACCTTCACCTTGGTGCCGGGCCTGGCGTGCATCAGCCCGTTGACGATGATCGTCTCGTCGCCGGTCAGGCCCGCGCGGATCACCCGGTAGCCGTCGAGAAGCGGGCCGGTGCGCACGGGCTTCGCCGACACCATCCCGGCCTCATCCACCAGGTACACGATGCGGCGATCCTGATCGGCGCCGACCGCCTCGTCGGGCACCAGGACGCCGCTATGCGGCAGCGACCCCGGCACGTTGATGCGCCCGAACATGCCTGGCTGGAGAACGCCGTCGGCGTTGGCAAACCTTGCACGCACCCGCATGGTGCCGGTCGCGTTGTCGATCCGGTTCTCGGCAAAATCGAGCTTGCCCTTGAATACCGCCTCCGCGCGGTCGGCAACGCGAACCACCACCTCGAGCCCGCCGGCGCCTTCCTGCATGCTGCCGCCGCGCTCCTTCGCGTCGCGGGCGTAGCTGAAATACAGGCGCTCATCGACGTCGAAATAGAAGTCGATCGGATCGCGCGTGACGATGGTCGTCAGCAAGGTGGAATCCGGCTGCACGAGGTTGCCGACCGACACCAGCCGGCGGTCGATGCGGCCGGACAAGGGCGCCTTGATCTCGGTGAACTCCAGGTTCAGGTTGGCCGTCGTCAGCGCAGCCGTCGCGCCTTGCATCTGCGCCTGCGCCGAAAGGTATTCCCGCCGGCGGTCGTCGACCGTCGCGGCCGAGATATTGCCGGTCTTGGCGAGTTCATCGGCGCGATCCAGCTGCATCTTGGAGAATTCGAGCAGGGACTTGGCGACGTCTACTTGCGACTTGGCGGCATCGTAGGCCGCCTGGTACGGACGCTGGTCGATGGTGAAGAGCAGGTCGCCCTTGTTGACCAGTGCGCCGTCCTGGAAGCTGATCTTGTCCAGATAGCCGCTGACGCGCGAACGGATGGCGACCTCGTCGACGGCTTCGAAGCGCCCGACGAACTCGTCGTCTTCGACGATTTCACGCACCACCGGCTTGGCCGCCGTCACCACCGGCAGCTGCTGGTCCTGCGCAAACGCGTTGCTGCTGAAAGCCATACCGAGCAGGAATGCCACTGGGACGGCGGAGCGGGCCAGCCAGCCGACCGATCGGCTGGGTCGCCCGCTTGCGTCGCGATGCGATTGCCGATTCCCTGAAGTGTCCATTTGCGTCCCCGCTAGCTGGACCCGGAGGTCGGGTGGTTCTCTTCTATATTTAAGGTTTCTCGTCGAGACCAGAGCACTGCAGTATTGTGCATGGCAACATAATCATTTTCCATATGGACTAAAATGTCCACCCTGTGGCTGCCCCGCCATCTGGCTAGTTCGCCCAGAACCGGCCCATCCGCTTCCGGCCCATCTCAGCCGTCATCGGCGCAAGCTGATTTGGACCGAGCGCCGGATCCTGCGGCTTACTCGATCAGTTGCGGCTGTTGAGATGCCGCACCCTTCGCAGTTGCGGAAACAGCACCGCCCACAGTCCGGCGACGGCAATCGCACCGACGCCGCCGATCACCACCGCCGGCACGGTGCCGATCAGCGCCGCCATGGTGCCGGCGCGGAACTCGCCGACTTCGTTGGAGGCGCCGACGAAGACCTGGTTGACGGCGTTGACGCGGCCGCGCACCTCGTCGGGTGTCCACAGCTGGATCAGCGTCTCCCGGATATAGACGCTGAACATGTCGGTGGCGCCGAGGCCGGCAAGGGCCAGGATCGACAGCCAGGTGATGGTCGAGACGCCGAACAGCACGGTGAAGGCGCCGAACCCGGCGACGAAGCCGAGCATGATCTTGCCGGCACTGTCGCGCAGCGGATGCCCGGCAAGCCAGACCGCGACACAGATGGCGCCGATGCCGGGCGCCGAGCGCAGCAGGCCGAGGCCCCACGGGCCGAGTTCCAGAATATCGCGGGCATAGACCGGCAGCAGCGCCGAGGCACCGGACAGAAGCACGGCGAAGAGGTCGAGCGAGATGGCGCCCAGGACGATCTTCTCGCTCCAGATGTATCGGAAGCCGGCAAACAGCGTCTCCATCGTCGGCTTGTCGGTGGCGCTCTGCTGGGCCGGTTTCGGAATGGTGAAGATCAGCAGACCGGCCACCAGCATCAGCACGGAGGCAACGGCGTAAGCGGCTTCGGCCGAGACGCCATAGAGCAGGCCGCCGGCGACCGGGCCGACAATGGTCGCCGTTTGCCAGGCGGACGAGTTCCAGGCGATCGCATTGCCGAAATCTTCCGGCGGAACAAGGTTGGCGAACAGCGAAGACGAGGCCGGCCCATAAAAAGCGCGCGCCAGGCCGAACATAGCCAGCACGATGAAGATCGGCAGCGGGCTGACGAGACCGCGCAGCGTGAAGTACAACAGGACAAGCGCACAACCTGCCTCGACTACCGTCGCCAGCGCCATGATCAGGCGGCGGCCGAAACGGTCGGCGACAACGCCGGTGACCAGCACCAGCAGCAGCGACGGCAGGAACTGGACGATGCCGACAATGCCGAGATCGAAGGGATCGCGCGTCAGATCATAGATCTGCCAGCCGACGGCGACGGACACGATCATGGTGGCGAAGGTGGTCAGGAAACGCGCCGCCCAATAGCTCAGGAAGGAGCGATGGCGGAAGGCGGCGTAACGCCGGTCAGGCGGTGTATGGGAATGGGATGTCATGGATACAGGCCCCGTTGCTTGCATTGGCCGGCGGGGCACTTCCCGGAAATGGGCGCTGTTCCGGCCAATGAAACTTATCAAAGTTCGGAGCGCGTATGCGTGAAAATCGGGCCTGGATCAAGCGGTTTTCCAGCCGCTCGCCCGATTGCACGCGGACGTTACTGCCTCAGCGCGGCGGTGATGGCGTCGAGGCCGCCCTGTAATTCCGCCTCTTTCGGCCAGCCGAAACCGACGCGGAAGAAGCGCTTGGGCATATCGAACCAGTGGCCGGGACCGACATAGGTGCCGTGGTTTTCCAAGAGATTGACGTAGAAACGGTCGAGGTCGAAGTCTGGACTGACATTGAGCCTTGGAAATCCGACGACGCCGCCTTGTGGCCGCACCCAGTCGACCAGCGGCTCGCGGTCGATCCAGTCTTGCACGATGTCGCGGCGTTTCGCCATCTCGGGCAGCAGCGCGGCCAAGAAAGTGTCGCGGCGCCCCAGCATGCCGCGCGCAATGCCTTCGTCGATGACGCTGCCGCAAATGCCGATCTGCTCCTTGGCGGCGAGGAAGCGCTCCTGCAGTTCGGCATCGCTGGTGATCAGCCAGCCAATGCGGATGCCGGGAATGCCGAAGGCTTTCGACAGCGACGAGACGCTGATCGCTTTGGGGCTGAGAGAAGCCGCCGCCGGCAGGCGCTGTCCATAGGAGAGGTCGCGATAGGTCTCGTCGACCAGCAGATGGCAGCCGCTCGCTTCGGCCAGCGCAATCAGCGCGTCGAGATCGGCCCGGCCCATCATCGTGCCGGTCGGGTTGTGCGGGCAGGTGACGCTGATCAGCTTGGTGTTCGGTTGCATGCTGGCGGCGACGCGGCCGAAATCGATGGCAAAGCCTGCGTCGAAATCGAGATCGACATAGGAGATGGCGCAGCCGATCGCCTTGGGGGTCTCGATGTTGGTGGCGTAGTTCGGCCGGACGACGACAAGGTGGTCGCGCTCCGACAGAAGCGAGGTCGAAATGATGAAGAGCGCGCCCGCCGCACCGGCGGTCACAAGAACATCGTCAGGCGAAATGCCGGAATCCTGCGCCGCGATCAGCGCCCGCAACTCCTTGTCGCCGCGATGCTCGCCGTAGAACAGCGTGAGATCCGGCAGCGACAGGCCGACGTCGGAGAGTTTCTGATCGGCGATCGAGCTTTCGGAGAGATTGAACCGAATGCGATCGTAGCCGTATTCCTCCGGCGCCTCTTTCTCGATCACCATTCTGGCGTAGTTCATGGCTGCTCCCCCAAAGTCCTGACACTCAGAGGTACAAGCCATAAAAGCACGAAGCCTGCCAAGGCTCATTCGCCGGCAGGCTTCTGTTCCAGTCGTCCAAACGATTGGCTCAGGGCCGAGGCGCTGATCCCACTCAGGCCGGAACTTTGGCCTTCCGGCCCTTGGCTTTCGCCGGCGCGGCAACTGCGGCCTTGCGGCCGAGGCCGATCGACTTGGCCAGCTCGGAGCGCGACGCCGCGTAATTGGGGGCAACCATCGGATAGTCGGCCGGCAGGGCCCATTTGGTACGATAGGCTTCCGGCGTCAGGTTGAAATGGACGCCGAGATGGCGCTTCAGCGATTTGAATTTTTTGCCGTCCTCGAGGCAGATGATGTAATCCGGCGTCACCGACCGCTTGGGATTGACGGCCGGGATCTGCGGCGCCGCCACTGGGGCCGGCGGCTGGCTGAGCCCGCCGATCGACGCCGCAACGCTGGCGATGAGATCGCTCAGGCCGGCAACGGGCAAGCGGTTCTTCTCGACGTAAGCGGACACGATATGGGCGGTAAGCTCGAGCAGGTCGATGTCCTTGTCAGAGTCGTTGCTGTCGTCGGCCAATTTATCTCTCCGTCGCTAGGGGGGTGGCGGAAACTCCCAGAGTGGTCCCAGCGGAGCCGGAAATCCGCTCTAGTCATTTGTCTTGCCGCATATGTGCGGTTGCGCCAGATGATTCCATCCGGTGCCACCGATCTAATCGCCAAATCTGCGTAACGCAATGACTTCGTATCGCGCCACACGTCATTTTGAACAACTATACTGAATTTTAATACTATCAGACGATCAGCGCCTTGTCGCGCCATAGTCGAAAACCGCCCTCGAAAGCGCGCGTATTGTCGCCGCGCCTGGATGTGGCGGGCAATTCATCCAGTCTGTCGACATTGCCGCCGCCGATGACGACATAATCCGGCTGCAGCGCCGCACGCAGCCGCCCCACGACGTCGAAAACGTACTTGCGCCATTTTTTCTTGCCGTATTTCTCCAGGCCGCGCTCGCCGACATAATCTTCGAAACTGCCGCCCTTGCGGTACGGCAGATGCGCCAGTTCCATCGGCTGGCCGACATTGTTGAGGATCATCGCCGCGCCCAGGCCGGTGCCGAGGCCGAGGAACAGCATGCGCCCGCCATCGTAGCTGCCGATCGCCTGCAGCAGCGCGTCGTTGACGACCTTGACCGGCTTGCCGAAGGCGGCAGCAAAATCGTAGCCGTCCCAGCCCTTGCCGAGATTGGCGGGATCGAGCGAAGGCCTGTTCTGCCTGACCGGGCCGGGATAGCCCATCGAGATCAGGTCATAGGCCAGCCCTTCGGCCAGCGTCTTCACCGTGGCGACCATCTGCTGCGGCGTCAGGTCCGGTCCGGAATCGGCGCGGCGCATCTCGCCGCCTGCGCTGGTGAGGATTTTCACATGCGAGCCGCCGACATCGATCGTCAGCACGATCGGTTCGGCCTTGGCCTTCGCGGGCCTGGTTGCCTTGGCCATGTCGTTTCCTCCGCTCACTTGGCGCATTCCCGCGTTTCAGGGAAACGGGGGAATGCTCCAACTCTTTGTTTTTACCCAATTTCGGACGGAAAGACCGCTCGCACTTTTCCTGGAATTGCTCAACTCGGATTGATCCAGCCGTTGGGCGGCCCGAAGCTGGCCATGGCGTCGGCAGGCCCCCAGGTCTTCGGCTCATACATATGCGGCGGCGTGGTGTCGCCCAGCACCGGGCCGACGATGCGCCAGGCAAGCTCGCTGGCATCCTGGCGGGTGAACAATTGGCCATTGCCGTTCATGGCATCGCCGATCAGCCGCTCATAGGGCGGCATGTCGCCCTTCGAATCGTCCAGCGCGGTGAGCTCGACCTGCTCGCCGACCATGTCGTCGCCGGGCGCCTTGCGCTGCGCGCCGATCGAGATCGCCACCTGCGGGTCGATGCGGAAGCGCACGTAATTGGCGTCGCTGGGCTTGATCGGATCGAAGACGTCGAGCGGCGGCCGCTTCAGCCGCACGATCACTTCGGTCACATGCACCGGCATGTTCTTGCCGGTGCGGATGAAGAAGGGCACGTCCTGCCAGCGCCAGGTGTCGACCATGAAGCGCACCGCGGCAAAGGTTTCGACCGGCGAGTTCGGCTTCACGCCGGGTTCAGCGAGGTAGCCGGTGAACTGGCCGCGCACGACGTCGTCCTTGGTCAGCGTGCGGATGGCGCGCAGCACCTGCACCTTCTCGTCGATCAGATCGTCGGCCGAGCGGCCGACCGGCGGTTCCATGGCGAGCAGCAAAAGGATGTTGAGCAGATGGTTCTCGATCACGTCGCGGATAGCGCCGACATCGTCATAGAATTTGCCACGGCCTTCAACGCCGAAGTCCTCGGCCATGGTGATCTGTACGCTTTCGACGAAGTTGCGGTTCCAGATCGGCTCGAGAAAGGAATTGGCAAAGCGGAAATAGAGCAGGTTCTGGATCGCCTCCTTGCCGAGATAGTGGTCGATGCGGAAGATCGACTGCTCTTCGAACACCAGATGCAGCACGCGGTTCAGCCAGCGCGCCGATTGGAGATCGTGGCCGAACGGCTTTTCCACCATCAGCCGCGCGCCATGCGCGGTACCGGATTGCTCCAGCCCCTGGACGACGGTCTCGAACATGGTCGGCGGCACCGCCATATAGTGCAGCGGCCGCTGCGCCGAGCCGAGCGCCGTCTTCAGCTTCTCGAAGGTCGCGCCGTCGCGGTAGTCGCCGCTGACATAGCGCAGCAGATTGGCGAATTTGGCGAAGATCTTTTCGTCGATCTTGCCGACAGCGTTGACGATGCCGTCGCGGGCCCGCGCCTGCAATTGGTTGATGTCCCAGGCATCGAAGGCGACGCCGATCACCGGCTCTGCCAGCGTCCCCTTGGCTACCATCTGGTAGAGGGCCGGAAATATCTTCTTGTGGGCAAGGTCGCCGGTTGCTCCGAAGAGCACCAGCGTGTCGGACCGTTCCGGGCTCATCTTGCGCGTCTCCCCTGCGGCCTTCACTTGCCGGCCTTCGGCTTTTCGACATGGCCGCCAAAGGCATAGCGCATGGCCGACAGCAGCTTGTCGGCGAATTCGGATTCGCCCTGCGAGGAGAAGCGGTCGAACAAAGCCGAGGACAGAACCGGCGCCGGCACGCCGGTGTCGATCGCCGCCTTCAGCGTCCAGCGGCCTTCGCCGGAATCGGAGACGCGGCCGCCGAACTGGGCCAATGCCGGGTCGCTCTTCAGAGCGCCGGCGGTGAGGTCGAGCAGCCAGGAGCCGATCACACTGCCATGGCGCCAGACCTCGGCCACTTGCGGCAGGTCGATGTCGAACTGATAGTATTGCGGGTTTTCCAAAGGGCTGGTCTCGGCGTCCGCCGTGCGCTGTCTTTTGCCGGCATTGGCCGATTTCAGGATGTTCATGCCTTCGGCGTAGGCGGCCATGACGCCATATTCGATGCCGTTGTGGATCATCTTAACGAAATGACCGGCGCCGCTCGGTCCGCAATGCAGGTAGCCAAAGGGTGCGGTTCCGCCCGCTTTGTCGGGCGTGGCGCCGGCATCGGCGCCGGGCGCCAGCGTGGCGAAGATCGGATCGAGGTGTTTGACCGCCGTATCGGGGCCGCCGATCATCAGGCAATAGCCGCGCTCCAAGCCCCAGACGCCGCCGCTGGTGCCGACATCGACATAGTGCAGGCCCTTGGCCGCAAGCTCGGCCGCCTGGTCGACAGCGTCGTGATAATAGGAATTGCCGCCGTCGATAATGATGTCGCCGGGCTCCATCAATGCTGCCACCTGGTCGGCGATCTTGCCGGTGATCGCCGCCGGCAGCATCAGCCAGGCGCTGCGCGGCTTGGAAAGCTTGCCGACGAACTCCTCCATCGATGCGGCGCCGATGGCGCCATCGGCAACCAGGGCGGCAACGCTTGCCGGGTTGATGTCGTAGACGACGCATTGATGGCCGTCGCGCATCAGGCGGCGCACCATGTTGGCGCCCATCCTGCCCAGTCCCATCATTCCGATCTGCATGGTGTTGTCCTAGTCGCTTGAGGAAAGAAATTGCTGGCGAGTTAGTTCTCAATGCCGACGGTGAAGTCGACATTCTCCCAACGGCCGCCGTCGGGCCAGAAAAAAGTGAAGACGATCGTATTGCCTCGCGGAATATCGGTCACCGGCAGATCCGCCATATGGACGCCAAAGACATTCACGGACGTGTTGATTTCGTGGCTGGTCTGCCACTGGTCGCCGCTCCAGCGGATCAGTGCCGGCTGCAGCAGTTCAACCCGCAGCGTCTTGCCGGCTTCCATGGTGCGCAGCCTGTTGTTGAAGCGCCATATCCTCAGCGGCGAGCCGGTCTTGTCCCTGACATAGCGCTTGACGCCTTGCGGCGGCATGTCGAAGACGGCGCCGTCGCGGAGCGAGCGCAACAGCTTGATGTGTTCCGAATGCGCCCAGACCAGCGGCATGGCGCTGCCCGACGGCCTGCCCAGCCACAATTCGCGCTCCGGTATGTCGGCGCCGTCCCAGACCTGTTCCGGCAGCAGACCGCCCACGCCAGCCGAAGCCTCGAATGTCCTGAGCAGGCTTGCCGCCTTGGCCTTGTTACCGGCGGCCAGCTCGTAGTGGGCGCGTTCGCCGGCCAGCAACGGCCAGGGCCGGCCCTGGCCGTTGCCGTCGAAGGGGGCGCCGTCGGCGTGTTCGCCATAACCGTCGCTGGTGTAGCGGTACCATATAGGCCCTTGCGGCAGGTCGCAGCGCAGTTGCGCGTCGATGATCTTGACCGTGCCGACGATGCGCGGATCGTCCGCGGCCCTGAGGCCGAAGCGGACCAGCGCCAGCGCGTCCGGGCTGACAATCGCTTCGGCCGGCTTGTCGGTATCGCCCGGCGGACGGTTCTTGATCGGTACGAAGCCGTCCTTCGGCGATGCGGCGCCTGAACCGTCGGCCGGCGCGATGCGGATGTAGTAGCCGTCGACGCCAGCCTCGTGGCACGCCGGTGTGCCGCTGACATAGGTCCAGCGCTCGATCTGGTCGTTCCAGCAATCTGCGACCTCGCGCAAATAGTTAGCCGGCTCGGGTTTGCCGTTGACGTCGAACAGATCGGCGGCGCCAAGCAGTGCCGATATTTCGACGGCGAGCGTGAATGGGCTGTAGCCCGCGTCCTCTTCCCAGCGGTCCTGCCCGGTGACGGGGCCATTGCGCACGATATAGGACGCTGCTTTCTCGACCATCGGCATGAAGGCGGCGAGCTTTGCGCGCGGCAGGTGGCCGGCGCGGTGCAGCGCATCGGCAAGCAGCAGCGGGAAGGCGCATTCGTCCATCTGGATGCCCGGCCAATAGAGCGAGCCGTCGAGCCACACATTTTGTGGCCAGTGGCCGTCCGGCTGCTGGATGGAACGGAGATAGGCGAGGATCTCAAGCGCCTGCGCCGGATCGCCGGCGGCGAGGAAGCCGCCCGCAGTTTCTACGAGGTCGCGCGGCCAGACCAGATGATATCCGCCAAGGTCGTCGTCGCCCTTGCTGAACCCCCAGGGGATCGACAGGCTGGCGACGGCCGCACCGGGCCTCGCCAGCGACAGGTGTGTCGCCAGCACCGCTGTGCTGACGCGGTAGGTGTTGAGGCCGGATGCATCATGGTGGTCGAGCGCCGTCAGGCCTGCCTGCCATTTCCGCCATTTCGCGACATAGACCTTTGCCGCCGGCTCAAACCCGCGTTTCAGGCTGGCGGCGGCGTTTTCGGCCGCTTCATCCGGCGTTGCCCCAAACCCAAGCGCAAGCAAGGCTTTGCTGTTGCGTAAGGAAAAGCCGATCTCGCCGGTCAGCGCGACATTGCCGTCCTCCGCCCTTTGGCAGGCCGGATTGAGCCGGCCGGCGCGGCTGAGTTGCTGCCAGCCGTCGGAAAAGCCTGCATAGCCGGCCGAGCAATCACCCCAGGGCAGCGAGGATGCAAGCGCCAGGCAGGTGCCGCGCCCGGACGCGAACAGCATCGGCCTCCCCTTGTGCTCGTCGGTCCAGGCGGTGTTGCCCATGCCGGCATTGACCAGATGCGGCGCCAGCAGGGCGTAGACGCGGTAGTCCGTGGCCACGCCCTCGAGTGCCGTGAAGCTGGTTTCCTGCAGCAAGGCCGGGCGCGCCGGATCCGCCAGGATGCGCTTTTCGATCTGGTAACGCGCCGTCGCGTTGATCAGCCGGTAGGCGGGCACGCCGTCCTCGAACGGCTCGATGGCATGCGTGGCGTCACGCTTCTCCTCGGAGAACCAGCCGCCGGGACCGGTGACCAGCAGTCCCATGTCGCGCGTGCAGGCGCTGTCGAGGCCGGGATAATAGACCTCGTTGACGATGCCATGGCTGAGCGTGAACCAGACGCGGCTCGCCGGCGAAAGCGCGGCACCTACGCCGCTCTTGGCGCTTGACGTCCAGCGCGCCGGAATTCCGGGGGCGCCCATTCTTTTGGGTGCACTGGGGGAAGGGTCGGCGGCATCGCTGCCATGCATGGTCTCCTGGACCCTTCCCTAGACCAGCACGCGAAGGCTTTTCAACCGCCGCACCTGAAGTTGATCGTCCAAGCGTGATCGATCGCAGTTGACAAGCGGGCGTATCTGAATTTGTCTGACAATAGATAAAAAACAGGCAGACAACGCCAAAACCATCTGCAACAGTCGGCGGGGCCGACAATCCATGGGAGGATTATGACATGAAGACACTGCTCGTCCTGAGCGCTCTGGCGGCGATGCTCGCCTCGGGCACGGCGCTTGCCGACACCAGCGGCAAGAAGATCGCCTTCTCCAACAATTACGCCGGCAATTCGTGGCGCCAGGCGATGCTCGACAGCTACGGCATCGTCACCAAGAAGGCGGTGGAGGATAAGATCGTCGGCGCCGCCGACATCTTCACCACCGCCGACAAGGAAGTGCCGACCCAGGCTGCCCAGGTGCAGAACCTGATCCTGCAGGGTTATGACGCCATCGTCATCAATGCCGCATCGCCGGATGCGCTGAACGGCGCCATCAAGCAGGCCTGCGATGCCGGCATCGTCGTCGTCTCCTTCGACGGGACGGTCACCGAACCTTGCGCCTACCGCGTCGTCGTCGACTTCAAGGACATGGGCAAGCAGGAAGTCGAGCAGATGGCCAAGTTCCAGCCCAAGGGCGGCAATTTGCTGGAAATCCGCGGCCTTGCCGGCACCTCGATCGACGATGCCATCCATGCCGGCATCCTCGAAGGCGTCGCCGCCCATCCCGAGTTCAAGATCGTCGGTTCGGTGACCGGCGACTGGGACCAGACGACGGCGCAGAAGGCGGTCGCGACGATCCTGCCTTCGTTGCCCGACATCGTCGGCATCGTCGACCAGGGCGGTGACGGTTATGGCGCGGCACAAGCCTTTGCCGCCGCAGGCAAGCCGCGTCCGACCATCATCATGGGCAACCGCCAGGACGAGCTGAAATGGTGGAAGGAGCAGAAGGACAAGGATGGCTACCAGACCTGGTCGGCCTCGATCGCGCCCGGCGTGTCGTCGCTGGCCTTCTGGGTGGCGCAGCAGGTGCTCGACGGCCGCACCGACATTCCGCATGACCTTTTGGTGCCGTATCTCGCCTTTACCCAGGACAATTTCGAGACCGAGCTGCCGAAAATCAAGGAGGGCGGCGTCGCCACCCACGAATACAGCCAGGAAGACGCAATCGCGGCGATCAAAGCCAATATCAAGTGATGCATTGCATTCATTGCCAGCGGCATGACCGACCGGATATCGTTGAGCATGCCTGAGGCCAATACGGACATCATCAGACTGGGCGGCGCCGAAAAACATTTCGGCGCCGCCCATTTGGACATCATCAGGCTGAACGGCGCCGAAAAACATTTCGGCGCCGTTCGGGCGCTTAACGGCGTCGACTTCCATGTTGTATCAGGCGAATGCGTCGGGCTGGTCGGCCACAACGGAGCCGGCAAATCGACGCTGATGCATATGGTGGCCGGTACGCTGCAGCCCGATGGCGGTGAGATCGCGGTGCGTGGCAATGCCGAAACCGACTACTCGGTGGCGCGCGCGCTGAAACTCGGCATACGCTGCGTGTTCCAGGAACTGTCGCTCTGCCCTAACCTCAGTATCGCGGAGAATACGCGCATCAACCATCCGGCGCTCACCGGCTTCGGCTGGCGACGCAAGGCGGCTGCTCTCATTGCCGCCAAGCTGGACGAAATCTTTCCGGATCACGGCATCTCGGCAGACGACATTGCCGGCGATCTCTCCATCGGCCGGCGGCAGATGGTCGAGGTGGCGCGCGCCTTCACGGTGACGCGCGATCCGCTCGACCTGGTCATTCTCGACGAGCCGACCTCTTCGCTGGACGCGCATACTGCGGGCCAGCTGCTTGCCTTCGTGCGCCGTTTCGTAGCCACCGGGGGCAGCTGCATCCTGATCTCGCATGTGCTGGGCGAGGTGCTGCAGAATGCCGACCGCATCGTGGTCATGCGCGACGGCAAGGTGGTCGCCACGGACGTTGCAAAAGCGTTCGACCGCGACCGGCTGGTGGCCACCATGGGCGGCGCGGAAGCGCGCGAGAAGATCGCGGCGGAGATCGCCGCCAGGCCGGCGGCGGGCCCGCTCAGGGTGCGGGCGCGGCCCGAGCGGCAGCAGGATGGCAAGGAGCTTGTCGCTCGCGCCGGCGAGATCATCGGGCTTGCCGGGCTTGCCGGCCATGGCCAGACCGACCTGTTGCTGGCGATCTTTGCCGCCGCGACGCGTAGAAGGCTTGATATCGAGGTGACCGCCCCGGTGGCGCTGGTGGCCGGAGACCGCCAATCGGACGGCATTTTCCCGCAATGGTCTATTGCCGAAAACATCGGCATCCGCTCGCTGGCGCGGCTGCGCAAAGGGTTGCTGATCTCGCCGCAGCGCGAGGCCGAGCTTGCTGAGTTTTGGAAGCAGAAGATCGGCATCCGCACGCCTGACATGACCAACAACATCTTCTCGCTGTCCGGCGGCAACCAGCAGAAGGCGCTGTTTGCCCGCGCACTGGGTTCCGATGCGCAGATCGTGCTGATGGACGATCCGATGCGCGGCGTGGACATCGGCACCAAGCTTGAGGTCTACGATCTCGTGCGCGAGGAGGCGGCCAAGGGCCGGACCTTCCTCTGGTACACCACCGAGACCGAAGAGCTCGACAATTGCGACCACATCCATGTCTTCAAGAACGGCCGCATCGTCGCCAATCTCACGCGCGACGAGCTGACCGAGGAAAAGATCATCCAGTCCTCATTCGGCGACGCGGCCTGAGATGACGGCAGTCGCTCTCGGCCCTACGTCCTCGCCGCGCAGCAGCGCGGCCCGCGCGCGCCTGCTGCGCAGCCTGTTGCCGGCGCTGTCGCTGGCGCTGGTGGTTATCGCCATCGCCTGGCTCAACCCACGCGCCATCAGCTATTTCGGCTTCAGCCTGATGTTGAACCTCGCTATTCCGATCGCGCTGGCGACGATCGCCCAGATGTTCGTCATCGCCGGCAATGAGCTCGATCTGTCGATCGGCACCTTTGTCGGCTTTGTCGGCTGCGTCACCGCGACCTGGCTGAAGGACGCGCCGCTGCTCGGCGTGATCATCCTGCTCGGCTCCATAGGCGTTTATGCGCTGCTCGGCGCACTGATCCATCTGCGCAATCTGCCGTCGATCGTGGTGACGCTGGGCATGAGCTTCGTCTGG
Source organism: Mesorhizobium sp. C089B (assembly GCF_030323125.1). NCBI lineage: Bacteria > Pseudomonadati > Pseudomonadota > Alphaproteobacteria > Hyphomicrobiales > Phyllobacteriaceae > Mesorhizobium > Mesorhizobium sp. C089B. The sequence goes on along the minus strand of NZ_CP100469.1, from coordinate 4,300,376 downwards.
CAGGGGCTTGCCATTCTGGTGCTGCCCAAGCCCGGTGGCAAGGCGCCGGACTGGCTCTTGTCGCTGATGGCCTTCAAGCCGCCCTTCATTCCGTTCCCTATCATCGCCGCGCTGGCGATCGCAGCGGTGGTGCATTTTGGGCTGATGCGCACCTCCTATGGCGTCATCCTGCGGGGATCCGGCGGCAATCCGGCGGCGCTCAGGCGCGCTGGCTGGTCGCTGCTTCGAACCAAGATCGTGCTGTTTGCGCTGACCGGCCTATTCGGCGTTCTGTCCGGCATGGCGCTGATCGGCATCACCACCTCGGCCGACGCTAATATCGGCAATGGCTACACGCTGCTGGCGATCGCCGGCGTCATTCTCGGCGGCGGCGAGTTCGTCGGCGGCCGGGTGTCGCCGATCGGCACCGTGCTCGGCGCGCTGACACTGGCGCTGGCGGCATCGCCTCTGCTCACCTTCATGCACATTCCGCCGGATTGGCAGGTCGCCGCCAACGGCGCCATCCTGATCATCGTGCTGGCAGCCCGCGTCCTGATCAGCCGCAGGGAGAGGTAGCGATGACATTGGTTAAATCGCTTGTCGCCAAACCCTGGATCTGGTCGTTTATCGGCGCGATGTTCGTCTGGCTGGCGACCATCGCTTTCACCGGCGGCTATGGCGGCGGCGGCATGATCACGGCGGCACTTTCGCTTGCCGTGTTCACCGTCATCGTCGGCGTCGGCCAAATGTTCGTCATCACGCTCGGGCCAGGCAATGTCGACCTGTCGCTGCCGGCCAATATCGGGCTCGCCAGCGCCGTCGCCATGAAGGTCATGGGCGGCAGCGATTCCATGATCGTGGTCGGGCTGCTCGCCGCGCTCGCCTGCGGCGCTGCCATCGGTGCCGTCAACTATCTCCTGATCTGGGCGCTGAGGATCCCGCCGATCATCGCCACTCTGTCGGCCAGTTTCATCATCCAGTCGATCGACATCAGCTATGGGCGTGGCCTGCAGATCAAGCCGCCGCCCGGCTTTGCCGATTTTGCCAACTGGCAAATCCTGGGCATTCCAGTGCTGGCGATCCTTACCGTATTGTTCACCATCGGTGCGGCCATCGCCTTGCAGCGCATGATCTATGGCCGCTCGGTGCTGGCGATCGGCCAGAACATCCGCGCCGCGTGGCTTGCCGGCGTCAATGTCGGCCGCACCCGCTTCCTCACTTACACGCTGTCGGGCGCGCTCGGCGGCATGGACGGGGCGCTGCTCGCCGGCTATTTCCGCGGCGCAAATGTCGATATCGGCAACGAGTACCTGCTGGCCTCGATCGCCGTCGTCGTCATCGGCGGCACCTCGGTCGCCGGCGGCAAGGCCAATGTTCCCGGTGTCTGGGGCGCGGCGCTGTTCCTGGTGCTGCTTCTGACCATGCTCAACACGTTCGGCGTCAGTGCCGGCGTTCGGCTGTTGCTGACCGGGCTGATCATCGTCGGCGTCATCACCGTAGCCGGTGGCGAGAAGGCGGTACGCTAGCGCCGGCTCCTGCCAGCGACACCGCCAAATTTGACCATGTGGACAAAAGTCCGCACCCGTTCCATAGTTCCGCGTCTGATTTCGGAACAGCCGGCTCGACACGGCTGTCAAACAGAGGGGCACTAGATGGAAAACCGGAAAAACAAATCGCAATCGACCGGCCTGTCGCGGCGCGACGTGCTGGAACTCGGCGCACTTGGCCTGGCCGCAGCCATGCTGCCGGGTGCAGCCTTCGCCAAGGACAAGAAGCTGAAGGTGGCGGCGATCTTCGCCACGCCGATCGAGGAGCCGTGGGACAACCAGATCCACGTCGCCCTGCAGAAGGCCGAGAAGGAACTCGGCATCGAATACAAATGGTCGGAAAAGGTGCAGACCGCCGATTTCAGCCGCGTCATGCGCGAATATGCGCAAGGCGGGTATCAGCTGGTGCTGGGCGACGCCTTCGCCGCCGAGCGTGAATCGCGCCGCACGGCAAAGCAGTTCCCGAAGACCGCTTTCCTGTTTGGCTCCGGCGCCGGGCCGGCCGAACCCAATTTCGGCGTCTTCGACAACTGGATCCACGAGCCAGCCTATCTCTCCGGCATGATCGCCGGCAAGATGTCGAAGTCGGGCACGATCGGCGCGGTGGCGGCGATGGGCATTCCGGAAGTGAACCGGCTGGTCAACGCCTTCTTTGCCGGCGCCAAGGAGGTCAATCCCAACATCAAGAAGAAGGTCGCCTTCATCGGCTCGTTCTTCGATCCGCCCAAGGCCAAGGAAGCTGCGGTCGCCCAGATCGACGCCGGCGTCGACGTCATCTATGCCGAGCGCTTCGGCGTCATCGAAGCGGCGGTGGACAAGAAGATCCTCGCCATCTCCAACATGTCCGACCAGTCGAGCCTCGGCCCCGACACGGTCATCACCGGGCCGGTGTGGGACATGTATCCGACGGTCGAGCAGGCGATCAAGCTGGTCAAGGCCGGCGTCTTCACCGCGCAGGACTATGGCGACTTCTCGCGCATGGCCAAGGGCGGTTCGTCGCTGGCGCCCTATCACAAGTTCGACAAGACGCTGCCGGCGGATGTGAAGGATCTGGTCGAGAAGAAGAAGGCCGAGATCCTGGAAGGCAATTTCCGGGTGGATGTGGATGAGAACACGCCGGTTTCGGATTAGCTCGGCGCACCCCCTCCCCCTTGAGGGAGGGTGGCCCGCAGGGCCGGGTGGGGTCCTCCGCGAAGTGCTCCATCCTGCTAAGTCATGGGTTGAGGCAGTTGAGGTGACCCCACCCGCCTCGCTTCGCTAGGCACCCTCCCCTCGAGGGGGAGGGGTATCTCCGCAGGAGCATCCTTGTCCGCCCCTCTCATCGAAATGCGCGGCATCACCAAGAGCTTCGGCGCCGTCAAGGCGAACGAGGGTGTCGATCTCAGCGTCGCGCCAGGTGAAATCCTCGGGCTTCTGGGCGAGAACGGGGCCGGCAAGACGACGCTGATGAATGTGCTGTTCGGCGCCTATGCGCCCGACGCCGGCGAGATCCTGATCCAGGGCAAGCCGGTGCGGATCACCAGTTCGGCCGATGCGCTGGCCGCCGGCATCGGCATGGTGCATCAGCATTTTCACTTGGCACCGCGGCTGACGGTGCTGGAAAACCTGCTGATCGGCATATCAGGCAAATCCGGCCGCATCGACCGCGCCGGCGGACTTGCCCGGTTGTCCGACATCAGCCGCCGGCATGGGCGGACACTCGACCCCAACCTGCCGGTCTCGGCGCTGTCGGTCGGCGAGCAGCAGCGGCTCGAAATCGTCAAGGCGCTGTTTCGCGGCGCAAAATTACTGATCCTCGACGAGCCAACCGCGGTGTTGGCGCCGGGCGAGGTCAACGGGCTGTTTTCGGCGCTGCGCTCGATGGCGGCGCAGGGGCTCGGCATCATCTTCATCTCGCATAAATTGAACGAGGTGCGGGCGCTCACCCATCGCTGCACCGTGTTGCGGCACGGCCGCGTCGCCGGCCGTGTCGACGATCCGGCGAACACGACATCGGCAGAAATGGCGCAGCTGATGTGCGGCCATGAGATCGTGCCGCCGGCAAGAGGACCTTCGACCCAAGGCGCGGCGGTGCTGACGCTCGACGGTATTTCCACCTCACGGCATTCGGGGACGCCGCTGCGCGATGTATCGCTTGCCGTTCGCGCGGGCGAAATCCTCGGCATTGCCGGGGTCTCCGGCAATGGCCAGCGGGCGCTGGCCGAGGTGATTTCCGGCACGCGCGCGCCCGACGCCGGCGCGATGACGATAGCCGGCAAACCTGTTACGCGGTTCTCGCCGCGCGAGGTGCAGGCGCTCGGCCTTGGCCGCATCCCGGAAGACCGTATGACGACCGGGCTGGTCACCAATCTGCCGCTCGCCGATTCCATGGTGTTGCCGCGCATTGGTACTGCGGCTTTCAGCAGCCGGGGCCTGCTCAAGCCAGATGCGATCCGCGCCTTCGCCGAAGAACAGATCAAGGCCTATGACATCAGGTGCCCCGGGCCGATGACCCGCGCCGGCGCGCTGTCGGGCGGCAATCTGCAGAAGGCGCTGCTGGCGCGCGAACTGGCTTTCGACCCGAAGGTGCTGATCGTCTCGCAGCCGACGCGCGGCCTCGACATCGGTGCCGCCCGCTTCATCCACGAAAATTCCTCGACATGCGTGCCAAGGGCTGCGGGATCATCGTCATCGGCGAGGATCTCGAAGAGCTGCTCGTGCTCTGCGACCGCATCGCGGTGATGTATGAGGGCCGCATCGCCGGCACGCTGGACAGCGCCGATGCGACCATCGCGCGGCTTGGGCTGCTGATGACCGGGGCGGAGGGCAGAGCCTAGATGGACTTTCTCGCTCGGTTCCTCGCAGAAACTTCAAATAATACTGCCCGCTTTTGGCTGACTTTAAGCGTCAGCGCTGCCCCTCACCTGCCTGCCGGCATCCTCTCCCCGTATAGAGACGGGGAGAGGGGCTCTCACCCATGGTTTCGCCAATCGCCACAGCTGCAAGAGGGGAGTTGCCATAGGGCCCAGATCCCTTCTCCCCGTGTCTATACGGGGAGAAGGTGCCGGCAGGCGGATGAGGGGCGGCGCGACTGTCTGGGCGGCGGAGGGGCATAGCTGATGTTCCGCCTCGAAGCCCGCAGTTCCACCCCCGCCTGGTTCAATCTCGCTTTGCCGCTGCTGGCCATCGGCGCAGCGCTGGTCCTGTGCAGCGGCCTCATCGCGCTGGCCGGCGCCGGCGTGCTTGAGGCCTATGGCGTGATGCTGTCGGCCTCGTTCGGCGACAGCTATGCCATCACCGAAACGCTGGTGCGCGCCGCCCCGATGATCTTCACCGGGCTGGCTGTGGCCGTCGCCTTCCGGGCCAAATTCTGGAACATCGGCGCCGAGGGCCAATTGCTGGCCGGCGCCGTGGCCAGCTGCTTCGTCGGCGCCATCCCAATGCCGGGCGCGCTGGCGATCCTGTCGATGGCGCTGGCGGGCGCTGCTGCCGGTGCCGCGGTAGCGCTGGTGCCCGCGACGCTCAGGGTCAAATTCAAGGTGGACGACGTCGTCAGCTCGCTGCTGCTCAATTCGGTCATCTACTATGCGCTGATGGCGCTGATCGAGGGGCCGTGGAAGGACTCGTTCAGCGGCTATCCGATCTCGCCGCCGATCGAGGATTCGGCGAATTTCCCGGTGCTGCTCGAAGGCACAAGGCTGCATCTGGGTGTCATCGCCGCGTTGATCGCAGCACCGTTGATCTGGTTCCTGATCGTGCGGACCACGCTCGGCTTCCGGATCAGGGTCACCGGCGAAAGCCCGGAAGCCGCCCGCTATGGCGGCATCCACGTCGAGCGGGTGCTGATCTCGACGGCGCTGCTGTCGGGCGCGCTGGCCGGGCTTGCCGGCGTCGGCGAGGTCGGCGGCGTGCATTTCCAGGTGATGAGCGACATTTCGCCGGGCTATGGCTATTCCGGCATCGTCGTTGCCATGCTGGCCAGGCTCAATCCGCTCGGCGTCGTACCGGCGGCGATCTTCCTGGCCGCCGTGATGACCGGCGCCGAAGCGATGTCGCGCGCCACCGGCGTGCCGGCGTTCCTCAGCGATGTCATCCAGGGCACGGCGCTGCTCGCCATGCTGGTGGCGCTGCTGTTCACGGCCTATCGCATCCGCCGCGTCGGCGCCTTATGAGCGCGGTGTTCGAACAGATCTTTCAGGTCGGCTTCCTCGCCGCCATTATCCGCATCGCCACGCCGCTGGCATTTGCCACGCTGGGCGAGATGTTCTCCGAGCGGGCCGGCGTGCTCAATCTCGGTATCGAAGGCATCATGCTGCTCTGCGCGATGACCGGCTTCACCGCCGCCAGCCTCAGCGGCAGCCTGTGGCTCGGCGTGCTGGCCGCGGTGTTGACCGGCATGGCGATGAGCGCGCTGCATGCGCTGTTCACGGTGGCGCTCGGCCTCAGCCAGCATGTCTGCGGCATCGGCGTTACTTTGTTCTCGTCCGGCCTTGCCTATTTCCTCTACCGTCTGACCTTCGGCCAGCAATCGGTGCCGCCCAGCATCAAGGGTTTTCAGACGGTGCCGATCCCGCTGCTGTCGGATATTCCGGTTCTGGGGTCAGCGGTTTTCAACCAGTTTGCGCTGGTCTACTTGGCAATCATTGCCATCCGCTCGCTGCTTTCGTGCTCTACCGCACGCCTTGGGGGCTGTCGGTGCGGATGGTCGGCGAGAACCCGCGCGCCGCTGATTCCGCTGGGGTCAGCATCATCGCCACGCGCTTCCAGGCGGTCATCCTCGGCGGTGCGCTGATGGGGCTTGCGGGCGCCTTCCTCACCATGGCACAGTTCAACGCCTTCACCTTTGGTGTGGTGTCGGGCCGTGGCTGGGTGGCGATCGCGCTGGTCGTGTTCGGCCGCTGGGACCCGTGGCGCTCTGCGGGCGCGGCGCTGCTGTTCGCCTTCGTCGATGCGCTACAATTGCGCATGCAGGCGAGCGGCCTCGGGCATATTCCCTATGAGGCGTTCTTGATGCTGCCCTTCATTTTCACCATCGTCGCGATGGCCGTGATGTCACGCAACGCGGTTGCGCCGTCGGCGCTGCTGAAGCCGTTTCGACGAGAAGAGCGGTAAGCGAGTAGGCCAAGCCTGGGATACTCACATCGCCGTAAAACCATTATCGACAAACAGATGCGTCCCGTTAACGAAGCTGGACTCATCGCTGGCGAGGTACAGCGCTGCCTTGGCCACTTCCTCCGGCTCACCGATGCGGCCCTGCTGTGCGGCCAATGCGGCGTCCGACACGTCGACGCCGAGCTTGCCGAGATCGGCGACCTCGCGCAGGCCGTGCGGCGTGCGGATGAAGCCGGGACAGACGGCGTTGCAGCGTATGTTGCGGTCGCGGAATTCGACTGCGATGGCGCGCGCGAACATGTGGCAGGCGCCCTTGGTGGTGTCGTAGAGCACCTCCATGGGTGTGGCCGCCACAGCCGAGATCGACGAGGTGCAGACGATCGAACCGCCACCGGCAGCGATCATGCCCGGCAACACGGCGCGCGTCATCAGGAACATCGAGCGGACATTGACCGCATGCAGCCAGTCCCATTCCTGCACTGTCGTCTCCAGGAACGGCTTTATCACGATGGTGCCGGCATGGTTGAACAACACCGTGGCCGGGCCGAGCCTGGCAGTCGCCGCCTTCACTGCGGCCTCGACCTGCGCCTCGTCCGAGACGTCGGCCACCCAGTGTTCGGCGATATGTCCCCGCGCGCGTATCGCCGCCGCAGTGGCTGCCGCCGCCTCGCCATTGCGGTCGATGATCGCCACCTTGGCGCCTTCGGCGGCGAACAATTCCGAGGCCGCTCCGCCCATTCCGGTCGCGCCGCCCGAGATGATTGCAATCTTGCCGGCTAGTCTTGTACCCATGTTCTGTTCCCGTTCCCGATCGAAATGATCCGCATTTATGCCGGAATGGCGATGCTATCGCCTATGCAGACGTCGGCCAAGCTTGTCGCTCGCTTGTCGCCAGCAGGGGTCCCCCAGCAATCCAAAACCAAATAATAAGGCATACTGAGAAAATCGTTCTACATATCGCCAAAAAATAGCACTCGACAAAGTCTACTGATTTTATAGATTAATCCGCAACACGGAGGTCGATATGTCCTATATCCAGAACGCCGAGACGGACCGCACCAGCCAGAGGCTGGCCAATAGCCAGGCTTTCCGCCCGGCCTATGCCGGCGCCTTCGCCTATCTCGTCTTTGCCCTTGCGTTCGTGTTCACCGGGGCAGTCGTGCTCGGCTTGATTCCCTGACCCGTTCAGGCCGAAGGGTGGCGACCTATCGCTTTCAGTGAGTGACCGGAGTTGATGAACCGAATGCGGATGCGCTTTGGCGCTGACCGCTTGTTTTTACGCATGTCGTCGTCTCAAAAACCGGGGCCACTTTTGGGCGACATACATCCAACGTGATGGAGGAGATGGCAATGCCGATCGAGTTCACGCATGTTCCCGGTAAAACGCATGCCGCCGACGCCGGTTCGGCCGTTCCGTTCTTCTATGATTTCGTCGAGACGGCGACAAAGCTGTCGCTGATCGAGGATTCCGGCTTCCAGAACATCGTCGTCGACGACCCGGCCGGGCTGTTGACCAATATGGACATCGCCGCCCAGGCGCTGGACCGCACCTCGTCGCTGGAAGTGGTGCTGACGCACTGGGCCGGCGTGATCGCGCCTGCGGTTGCGGCGCGGCAACTGGCGGCGCTCGACGCCAGGAGCGGCGGCCGGCTGGCGCTGAGGATGCTGAGCGAGCCGCTGGATGACGACGATGCCGAGACGCGTCCGGTCGGCCACACCGTGGTCTGGCAGCGCATCGACGAATATCTGGTGCTGCTGAAGCGGCTGTGGTCGAACGACCGGCCCTTCGACCATGAAGGTGCGTTCTACAGCATCAAGGGTGGCTATGTGCCGCGCAAGGGGCCGCATGGCGTCGATATCACCATCCGCATGGGTGGCCAGTCCGGCACGGCGCTGAAGGTCGCCGGCCGCCATGCCGACGTCTTCGAGCTGGCGCCTGGTTCGCCCGACGAGATCCGCCAGCTGATGGAACGGGCGCGCAGCGCCGCCGCCGAGCATGGCCGCGCCGGCAAGCTGCGTTTTGCGCTTCCGGTCCGGGTCCGCTCGGAGGGTGGCGCCTCTACCGTCGGACACAAGGCGGTCGAACTTTCCGGACCACCGGCGCAGATCGCCCTGTCGCTGCTGTCCTATGCGGCGCTGGGCATCAGCGAGTTCATGATCGTTGGCGTCGACAGGCCGCGCGAGATCGCCGGCGTCGGCCGCGAGACGATCGCGCTCTTGCGTAATTCGCTGGCACGCCGTGAGGCGGAGGTGCCGCAGCCCGGCGCGTTTGCCTCGCGGGGCGGGTCGGATATTCACGCAGCTGGGTAGCGAGATCGCGATCGGGAACGCCGGCGGGGACAGCACCCCCCTCTGTCCTGCCGGACATCTCCCCCTCAAAGGGGAAGATTGGCAGCTTGAGCGCCGGCTCTCAACGTTGGTAATTGGCGAAAGCCGACGTGATGTCTGATCGCCCTCCTTGCGGGGGATGCCCGGCAGGGCAGAGGGGTGCTGTCCCGCCAGCGTCTAATCACCACTCAGCACTGCCAGCGCCTCCAACACCGCGTCAGATTCCGTCAGCGTACCAAATACCCCGTCCTCCACCGTCACCATATGCAGCGCCGCGTCATGCGCGTATTGGTCGCCGCTGGCGCAGGCATCGGCGATGGTCAGGCACTGGAAATTGCGGTCGCAGGCCTCGCGCAGCGTCGTGTGCACGCAGACATCGGTCGTGCAGCCGGAAAAGATCAGATGGGTGATGCCGCGTGCGCGCAGCACAAGTTCCAGGTCGGTGTAGGTGAAGGCGCTGTTGCAGGTCTTGTCGACGATGATGTCGTGCGGCGCGACGTCGATGTCGGCGACGATCTGAAAGCCGGGGCCGGAGCGCAGCAGCACGTCGGTGCCTTCGAGACCCGCCCGCTTGCGGCGCCATCTCTCGTACGGCGTCATGTCGGCCATGTCGCCGCGATATCCCTGCCTGGTGTGAATGATGGTGAGGCCGGCCGCGCGTGCCGCTGATATCAGTCGGTTGACTGTCGGCAGGATGGCGCGCAGCGGCGCGGGGTCATAACCCTTCCTGGCGAAATAGCCGGTCGGCGAGAGGAAATCCTCCTGCAGGTCGATGACCAGCAACGCGGTGTTTGCCGGCACCAGCCGGCCGTCATAGGGGAAATCGAACGGTATCGCCTTGATCATCGCAGCCTGCCTCAATTGCTGCCCGGTATCGTGGCCCAGCAACCCTGCGGCCGTCCATCCCTCAGTGCGACGACACCAGGTAGACCGACGCCAGGACGATGTGCCGCTGAGACATCGCGCCGATAATCGTTGGCCAAAAAAGCCATCTTGTTTGTTGACTAGTAAACTCATGTTTTATAGTCAAGCAGGGCACTCGGCCGCCTGAATTGTTTCCAGCGGCTGTGCCGCGTTTGAGAGAAGCCAGAACCAGTGGCTGGATTTCCGGGGTCGACATTCCGTCACCGACCAGCCGATCGTACGTGCAATGACGAAGCGAGGAAGAAGCGTGTCCAGAAATGGTTTGTTGGCGGCGCTGGCCGCGGTCATGCTGTCGGCCGGCAGCGCTGCTGCGCAAGAGCAGCCAAACACGCAGCCCAGGGTGACGACGGAACCCGCTGCAGCTGCCCGGTCGGCGGCCCAGCCTTCCCCGGTCGCAGTCGAACGGCCCGCACCGGCTGCGCCTGTCGCGCCGGCTTCGCCAACTGCCGGGCAGGCGGCGCCGACCGCGCCACAGCCGGCAACCCAGCCCGGTGCATCCGCGCAGGCCGAGCCTTCGGCAATATCGCTGACGCTGCCGCACGATCTGTCGCCCTGGGGCATGTTCATGGCCGCCGACATCATCGTCAAGGCGGTGATGATCGGGTTGGCCTTCGCCTCGCTGGTCACCTGGACGGTGTGGCTGGCCAAATCGCTGGAGATTCTCTTCGGCAAGCTCGGCGCCCGTCGCGCTGCGCGCGCCATCGGCAATGCCGCCACGCTGCGCCAGGCCGGGCGCGCGCTTGGCAACAGTGGCGGCCCCGGTGCGCTTTTGGTGCGGGCGGCCGAGGAAGAGACTGCCCTTTCGGCCGGTGCGCTCGGCCATGTCACCGGCGACGGGCTGAAGGAACGCGTGACGTCGCGCCTGTCGCGCATCGAAGCGGCGGCGGCGCGGCGCATGTCGCGCGGCACCGGCGTGCTGGCGACGATCGGCTCGACGGCGCCCTTCGTGGGCTTGTTCGGCACCGTCTGGGGCATCATGAAAGCGTTCATCGGCATCTCGCAGGCGCAGACCACCAACCTCGCGGTCGTCGCGCCCGGCATCGCCGAGGCGCTGCTCGCCACGGCGATGGGCCTGGTCGCGGCCATTCCCGCGGTGGTCATCTACAACGTCTTTGCGCGGTCGATAGCCGGCTACCGGCAGCTCCTTGCCGATGCCTCGGCCGGGGTCGAGCGGCTGGTCAGCCGCGATCTCGATTTCCGCACGGTGCCGCAGGCGCCCGCGCTGGCGGCGGAGTGATGGGCTATGGCGGCTAGAATTCGCGAGGCTATCGATGGCGATCTCGAGGAAAACCACGAGATCAATGTCACCCCGTTCATCGATGTCATCCTGGTGCTGCTGATCATCTTCATGGTCGCTGCACCCTTGGCGACAGTCGACGTCAATGTCGATCTGCCGGGTTCGACGGCGACGCCAGCACCCCGGCCGGAAACGCCGCTGTTCCTGACCCTGAAGGACGATCTGACGCTCGCGATCGGCAATGACAGCGTGCCGCGCCAGGCTTTCGCCGCGGTGCTCGACGGCAGAACCAAGGGCGACAAGCAGACCCGCATCTTCCTGCGTGCCGACAAGGCGGTCGGTTATGGCGAGCTGATGGAGGTGATGAACCTGCTGCGCGGCGCTGGTTATCTGAAGATCGCGCTGGTGGGGCTGGAGACGGTGCCGGCGGACGCATCCGCGGCGCACCGGGGCGCCGCCCCGTGACGCAACTGGCCGCCGCCGCACCCGCGGCCGACCCGCCACGCGCCGGCCTGCGCGAAATTGGCTTGTGGGCGGCTGCGGCCATTGTCATTGTCGGCGCGCATGTCGCGATCGCCTATGCCGTCCAGAGCTTCAGCCTGGCCAACATGGCCGATGGCGGCCCGCCGCCGGCTGTGGCTATCGAGCTGTCGCCGCTGATGGTGGCGCCGGCGGTGCAGGAGGACTCGATGGCCGACGTGGTGACGCCTGAGCCGCCGAACCAGATCGAGGAGGCGGTTGCCGAACTGAAGCCCGTCGTGGAGCCCGAGCCCGGTCAGCCGGGGCCGGTCGCCGAGAAGACGGAAGCGGTTCAACCCGCCGCTCCGATCGAGACGGCAGCGGCCGAGCAGCCCGATCAATCGCCGCCGCTGGATGAGGTGGTGCCCGACATCGTCCCGACCATAGCGCCGGATGTGGTCATTCCGCCGCCCCAGACCAAGCCGGCGGAGACCAAGCCGGCGGAGACCAAGCCGATCGAGAAGGCGAAGAAGGCTGCCGAAAAACCCAAGCCGAAAGCAAAGAAAGAGAAGAAGGAAAAGGCCGCGCCGGCGAAAGCGGTCGTGACCGCCAGTGTCGATCAAAAGGCAGCGGCGAAGGCGTCGGCGCCGAAGGCTTCGCAATCGAGTGGATCATCAGTCAGTGCAAGCAAATGGAACTCCCAGCTGATCGGATGGATCAATCGGCACAAGCGCTACCCGAGCGCGGCAAGGTCGCGGCGCGCCGTGGGTACCGCAAATGTGACCTTCGTCGTCAGCGCTTCGGGCAAGGTGACCTCCGTCCGGCTGACCCGATCTTCGGGGGACGCCGATCTCGATCGCGCCGCGCTCGGCATTCTGCAGGGTGCGACGGTGCCCGCGCCACCGCCTGAGAAGGCCGGTACGGCTGTCGTGGCGCCTTTGATGTTCACGCTGCGGAACTAGAAGCAGCCGGACAAGGCCGATCCCATGACCACGTACTTTCCCGCTTGACTGACCCGCCGGACCGAATACGCTAGCGCAAAATACCGGCCTTGGTCGCCGGGCGGCAAATATGCCTCGTATGCCTCGCCCTCCGGCGCTGGCTGCGGGGCATTGTCATTTCTGAGGATCGGTTTGAAACGGCGTATCGAGATCGGCATCCTGTATTCCCGCTCGGGCAGCTACCAGTTGGTCTCCGATGCGTGCCGGATGGGCGCCACGCGCGCCATCGCCGACATCAATGCCGATCGGAGCTATGGCATCGAACTGGTTCCGGTCGAGCGCGATCCGCAAAGTAATGCCGATCGCTACGCGACTTTGTGCGAGGACATTTTCAGGACCAGCAGCGCGCGCCATGTCGTCGGTTGCGTCACCTCGTGGAGCCGCAAGGAAACCATCCCGGTGCTGGAGAAGGCCGGCGGCATGCTCTGGTATGCCTGCCCCTATGAAGGGTTCGAGGCCAACGAGCATGTCGTCTACATGCACGCCTGCCCCAACCAGCATCTGGTTCCGCTGATGGCGCATGTCGTGCCGCGTTTCGGCGCCAACGGCTTCCTGCTCGGCTCGAACTACATTTGGGGCTGGGAGATGAACCGCGTGGCGCGCGACCTGATCGCGGATGCCGGCGGCAAAGTGCTGGGCGAGCGCTATCTGCGCATCGGCGAGACCGACGTGTCGCGGTTGATCGCGGAAATCCGGGCGACGAGGCCGAGCTTCATCCTCAACAATCTGATCGGCACCTCGTCGTATGCCTTCCTGGCGGCTTACCGCGAGTTGGGCGATGAGGATGCGGCATTCAGGCCGGAAAACTGCCCCGTCATCTCCTGCAACCTCACGGAAGGCGAGTTGCCGGCGATCGGCGAGACAGGGAAAGGGCATCTGTCGGTCGGGCCCTATTTCGCGCCCCGGCCGGCTGCCTTCGCTTCGTCCTTCGAGGCCTCCGCCTATGCCTCGGTGCAGGTGATGGCCGACGTGCTGTCGCGCAACACTGATGCCGGCCCGGCGGAATTTTCCAAGGCCTTCGCCGAGCGGCGCTTCTCCACCCGGCTCGGGCCGATCGCCATCGACGCCCACTCCCAGCACGCGACGCTGCCAGTGATCATCGGCCGGATCGCCGATGGCTTCTTCGAGGTCGTCAGCCAGGAGGATGAGGTCGCGCCGGATCCCTATCTGTCGCGCTACGACCCCGCCAAGACATTCGGCCGTCCGCGTCTGAGGGTGGTGTCATGACGCGGACGCGCATCCCCAATCTCGGCGGCGCGCGGGCTTTCATCCTGCATCGCCCGCATCCGACGGTGCAGGCCATCACCAGGCAATTGTCGGCCATCGGCCTGGCTACGATCGACTGCTGGCCGGAATTGCCGCCGGAAGCTCTCGCCGCCGATTTCGTCTTCTTCGATGCCGATCTCGGTTTCGACGAGCAGTTCCCGTGGGAAGCCGGTGAGGCGCCGATGCCGCTGGTGGCGCTGATCGGTTCCGAGGCGCCGGGGCGTATCGAATGGGCGCTGTCGCACAAGGCCGATGCGCAGCTGCTGAAGCCGGTCGGCAATGCCGGTGTGTACAGCGCATTGCTGATCGCAAGGCAGAGCTTCGAGGCACGCAAGCATTTAGCCGGCGAGATAGCGTCGCTGCGCCAGCGCGTCGCCGAGCGCCAGACCATTGTGCGCGCGGTGACGGCGCTGTCGAAAGGCAGCGATGACGAGCGTGCCTATGCACAACTGCGATCGCTGGCGATGAGCTGGCAGATCAGCGTCGAGGATGCCGCGCGCAGGATCGTGGCAATGACGGATGAGGAAGGCGGCGATGACCAGTCCCATCGCGCCTGATCTCCCGGTACGCATGCCGGCAAAACCGCGCGCCGGCGTCTGGCGTCGGCTGGTCAAACGCCGCCTGGCGCTGCTCGGGCTGGTCATCGTCGCCATTGTTGTCGCCGGCGCCGTGCTGGCGCCCCGGCTGACCGGCTACGATCCCAACGAGCAGATGTTCGACGGCCTGACCATCGAGGGCTCGCCGCTGCCGCCCAGCGCCCAGTATTGGCTCGGCACCGACCTGCTCGGACGTGACCTCTTGACCCGCATCCTCTACGGCGCCCGCACCTCGCTGATCATCGGCATCGTCGCCAATGGCGTGGCGCTTTTGATCGGCACTTTGGTGGGCGTCACCGCAGGCTATTTCCGCGGCTGGATCGGCAGTGCGCTGATGCGCTTCACCGATCTGATGATGGCGTTCCCGGCGCTGCTGCTCGCCATCTGCCTGGCGGCAGTGTTTCAGCCGAGTCTGTGGATCGTCGCCATGGTCATCGCGCTGGTCAACTGGGTGCAGACGGCGCGTGTCATCTACACCGAGACCTCATCGCTGGCCGAGCGCGAGTTCATCGATGCCGAGCGCAGCATCGGGGCGAGTGCGCCGCGCATCCTATTTCGCCACATCCTGCCGCATCTGCTGCCGACCATCATCGTCTGGGGCACGCTCGGCATCTCGACCACGGTTCTGCTCGAGGCGACGCTTTCCTTCCTCGGCATCGGTGTGCAGCCGCCGACCGCGTCGTGGGGCAACATCATTTTCGAGAACCAGACCTATTTCCAGGCCGCGCCCTGGCTGGTGTTCTTCCCCGGCGCCGCAATCCTCGCGTTGGCGCTGGCCTTCAATCTGATCGGCGACGCGTTGCGCGACATCCTCGATCCGACGCAAAGGGGCCGGGAATAATGGGGGGCCGGTCATGATCGCCTATCTCGGCCGCCGGCTGATCCAGTCGCTGCTCATCCTGCTTGGCGTCTCGCTGATCACTTTTGCGCTGCTCTACCTCTTGCCGGCCGACCCGGTGCGGCAGATCGCCGGCCGCAGTGCCACGCCGCAGACGGTGGAAAACATCCGCCAGCAACTCGGCCTCGACCAGCCTTTCGTGGTCCAGTACTGGCACTATCTGACGAAGCTACTCAGCGGCGATCTCGGCCGCTCCTACATCCAGCGCTCGGAGGTCACCGAACTCATCGTCTCGCGGCTGCCGGCCAGCCTGCTTTTGATGGTCGGCGCCATCCTTTGCGAATTGCTGATCGGGCTCTCGATGGGGCTGATCGCCGCCGTCAAGCGCGGCTCCGCCACCGACCAGACCCTGATGGTGGCCTCCTTCGTCGGCGTCTCGGCGCCGCAATTCGTCGTCGGCTTGTTGCTGCTCTACGTCTTTGCCGTGCGGCTAAGCTGGTTTCCGATCGGCGGCTACGGCACATGGCGCCATCTGGTGCTGCCGTCGCTGACCATGGGCATACTCGGCGCCGGCTGGTACGCGCGCATGATGCGCTCGTCGATGATTGACGTCCTGCGCCAGGATTATGTCCGCACGGCGCGGGCCAAGGGCCTGGCGCGCAGCGCCATCATATTCCGCCACGCACTGCCGAATGCCATCCTGCCGGTCATCGCCATGATCGGCATCGACATCGGCATCTTCATGGGCGGCATCGTCGTCGTCGAAAGCGTGTTCGGCTGGCCGGGTATCGGTCAGCTGGCGTGGCAGGCGATCCAGCGCGTCGACATTCCGATCATCATGGGCGTCACGCTGGTCTCGGCCTTCGCCATCGTGCTCGGCAATCTGCTCGCCGACATCATCGCGCCGTTCATCGATCCCCGCATCAAGCTCAGATGAAAATGAAACAGAGAAAGGGAACACAACAATGAAAAAGTTTCTCGCATCCACAGTCGCGGCATCGGCCTTGGCCCTCATGCTCGGCATGACAAGCGTCCGCGCCGAAGACACGGTCGATCCCAACGCCAAGCAAGGCGGCGCCATCACCATCACCTACAAGGACGATGTTGCGACCCTCGATCCGGCGATCGGCTATGACTGGCAGAACTGGTCGATGATCAAGAGCCTGTTCGATGGGCTGATGGATTACGAGCCGGGCACCACCAATTTGAAGCCCGATCTGGCAGAAAGCTACGAGATTTCGCCCGACGGCCAGACCTTCACCTTCAAGCTGCGCCATGGCGTGAAATTCCACAATGGCCGCGAGATGACGGCCGACGACGTGAAATATTCGCTCGACCGCGTCACCAATCCGAAGACGCAGAGCCCCGGCGCCGGCTTCTTCGGCTCGATCAAGGGCTATGACGATGTCGCCGCCGGCAAGGCCGAAGGCCTGTCCGGTGTCACCGTCGTCGACCCCTACACGGTCAAGTTCGAACTGACCCGGCCCGACGCCACCTTCCTGCATGTCATGGCCATCAATTTCGCCCATGTCGTGCCGAAGGAAGAGGTCGAGAAATATGGCGCCGATTTCGGCAAGCATCCGGTCGGCACCGGCGCCTTCAAGCTCGCCGAGTGGACGCTGGGACAGCGCATCGTCTTCGAGCGCAATGCGGACTATTGGCACAAGGGCCTGCCGCATCTCGACAAGATCACCTTCGAGATCGGCCAGGAGCCGATCGTGGCGCTGCTGCGCTTGCAGAAGGGCGAGATCGATGTTCCCGGCGACGGCATTCCGCCGGCCAAGTTCCAGGAGGTGATGGCCGATCCCGAGCAGAAGGCGCGTGTCGTCGAAGGCGGTCAGCTGCACACCGGCTACGTCACCATGAACACCACCATGGCGCCGTTCGACAATGTTAAGGTGCGTCAGGCCGTCAACATGGCGCTCAACAAGGCGCGCATCATCCAGATCATCAACGGCCGCGCCGTGCCGGCCAACCAGCCGCTGCCGCCGTCGATGCCGGGCTACGACAAGGACTACAAGGGTTATCCCTATGACGTAGCCAAAGCCAAGGCGCTGCTGGCCGAGGCCGGTCATGCCGATGGTTTCGACACGCAGCTGTTCGCCATGAACACCGATCCCAACCCGCGCATTGCCCAAGCGATCCAGCAGGACCTGGCGGCGATCGGCATCAAGGCCAGCATCCAGTCGCTGGCGCAGGCCAATGTCATCGCCGCCGGCGGTGACAAGGCCGGCGCGCCGATGATCTGGTCGGGCGGCATGGCCTGGATCGCCGACTTCCCCGATCCGTCGAATTTCTACGGCCCGATCCTCGGCTGCGCCGGCGCGGTGCCCGGCGGCTGGAACTGGTCGTGGTATTGCAACAAGGATCTCGACGCCAAGGCGGCCGAGGCGGATTCGGTGGTCGACCCGGCAAAGGCCGGCGAACGCGACAAGATGTGGAGCGCCATCTACGACAAGGTGATGGAAGACGCGCCCTGGGCGCCGGTCTTCAACGAACAGCGCTTCACCATGAAATCCGCGCGCATGGGCGGCGCCGACAACCTCTATGTCGACCCGGTCCATATCCCGATCAACTACGACAATGTGTACGTAAAAGATGTGCAATAACTGCGACTACACCATCCATGGGCGCCACCACCATTTCGGCTGGGACAATTCCTTTGTCCCGGCCGAGCGGGTGGCGCCCGGCGCGACCATCGAGTTCCAGTGCCTCGATGCCGCTGGCGGCCAGCTGAACGCCGACAGCACGGTCGCCGAAATCGTCAAGCTCGACTTCGCCGGGGTCAACCCGGTGACCGGGCCGATCTTCGTCGAGGGCGCCGAGCCGGGTGACGCGCTCAAGGTGACGATCGAGATGTTCAAACCGTCCGGCTTCGGTTGGACGGCGAACATTCCCGGTTTCGGCCTGCTCGCCGATGACTTCACGGAACCGGCGCTGAACATCTGGAAATACGATGCAGCCGCGCTCGAACCGGCGCTGTTCGGGAAAAACGCGCGCGTGCCACTGAAGCCGTTCGCCGGCACCATCGGCAATGCGCCGGCTGAGATGGGGCTTCACTCGGTGGTGCCGCCACGGCGGGTCGGCGGCAATCTCGACATCCGCGATCTCGCTGCCGGCACGACGCTCTATCTGCCGGTTGAGGTGGCCGGCGCGCTGTTCTCGGTCGGCGATACGCACGCCGCACAAGGCGATGGCGAGGTCTGCGGCACGGCGATCGAGAGCCCGATGGACGTCGTGCTCAAGCTCGACCTTGTCAAGGACGCCAGGCTGAAGACGCCGCGCTTCACCACGCCGGGCCCGGTGACGCGCCATCTCGATGCCAAGGGTTACGAGGTGACGACGGGGATTGGGCCGGATCTGATGGCGGGCGCGAAGGAGGCGGTGGCGCAGATGGTCGATCTGCTCGCTGGGCGTTACCAGATCGATCCGGTCGAGGCCTATATGCTGGCCTCGGTGTGTGGTGATCTGCGCATCAGCGAGATCGTCGACATGCCGAACTGGGTGGTGTCGTTCTATTTTCCGCGTTGCGTGTTTGAATGATGTCAGGTCGGCGCTGCACCCCCACCCCGCTGCTTCGCAGCGACCCTCCCCATAAGGGGGAGGGTAAAGCGCTGCCGCCCTACCTCCCCCTTGTGGGGAGGTCGGACCGGACGTCCGGGTGGGGGTCAGCGCCAAGGTTTGTGCGAATGGTGCGACGGAACCAATCCGTCGCAGGGCTCCACCCACAATGACCCTCGCCGACACCCCCGTCCTCTCCATCGCCAACCTCTCCGTCAGCGTGCGCGGCGAGGACGGCGAGCGCGATGTCGTCTCCAACCTGTCGCTGACGCTGGCGCGCGGCGAGACGCTCTGCATTGCCGGCGAATCCGGCTCCGGCAAGTCGATGACCGCGCTGGCGATCATGCAGCTTTTGCCGCAGCCGGCGGCGCGCATATCGTCAGGCATGATCCGTCTTCGGGATGGGAATCGGGGCGACACCGACCTAGCAACCCTCGACGAACGCCAGATGCGGCGCATTCGCGGCGACCGCATCGCCATGATCTTCCAGGAGCCGATGACCTCGCTCAATCCGGTGCTGTCGATCGGCCGGCAACTGACCGAATCCATCGAAGCGCATACCAGCCTGTCGTCGGCGCAAGCCCGCCAGCGCGCGATCGAGGCGTTGAAGGCGGTGCGCATTTCGGAGGCGGAAAGCCGGCTAAAGCAGTTTCCGCACGAACTCTCCGGCGGCATGCGCCAGCGGGTGATGATCGCCATGGCGCTGGCGCTCGAGCCCGACGTGCTGATCGCCGATGAGCCGACGACGGCGCTCGACGTCACCGTGCAAGGCGAAGTGCTGGAGCTGTTGCGCGACCTGCAGCGCCAGCATGGCACCAGCGTCATCCTGATCACCCACGATATGGGCGTGGTTGCCGAAATGGCCGACCGGGTCATCGTCATGCGCGACGGCCGCATGGTCGAAGAAGGCACGACATCGGATATTTTTGCCCGCCCGCAGGCCGACTATACGCGCGAACTGCTGGCTGCCGTGCCGCGCATCGGCAGTGGTGTCGGTCGACAGAAATCCAGGGATGCGATTGACGTCTTGGAGCCGGCCAATGTCGCCGAGGTCAACGACCTGCATGTCCGCTTCGATCTGCGTGGCGGCATCTTTGGCCAGGTCACCCGCCGCGTCCACGCCGTCGAGGGCGTCAGCTTCTCGATCGCGCCCAACGAAACGCTCGCTCTGGTCGGCGAATCCGGCTGCGGCAAGTCGACCACCGCCAAGGCGCTGGCCGGACTGGCGCCGTATAGCGGCGACATCGTCATTGGCGGGCGCAATCTCTCCGGTCTTGGCCGCGACGAACGCAAGGCGGTGCGCCGTGACGTCCAGATGATTTTCCAGGATCCCTTCGCCTCGCTCGATCCGCGCATGCGCGTCGGCGACCTCGTTGCCGAGCCGCTGGTGATCCATGGCATCGCTTCGAAGGACGAGCGCCGGGAACGGGTGGCGGCGCTGTTCGAGCGTGTCGGCCTGTCGGCCGAACAGATGGAGCTTTACCCGCACGAATTCTCCGGTGGCCAGCGCCAGCGCGTCTGCATCGCCCGAGCGCTGGCGCTACGACCAAAACTGATCATCGCTGACGAAAGCGTCTCCGCGCTCGACGTCTCGGTGCAGGCGCGTGTGCTCGATTTGCTGAAGGAATTGCAGCGCGAATTCGGCGTCGCCTATCTCTTCATCTCGCACGACATGGCGGTGGTCGAGAACATTTCCGACCGCGTTGCCGTCATGTATCTCGGCCAGATCGTCGAGATGGGCACGCGCGACCAGGTGTTTTCCAACCCGCGCCATCCCTACACCAGGCGGCTGATCGACGCCGTGCCGGTGCCCGATCCGGCGCAGCGCAGAACGCGCTTCGCGCGCCTCGACCAGGAAATCCCGAGCGCCACCCGCAGGATCGGGGAGGCGCCGCTGAAGCTGGCGCTGAACGATGTCGGCGGCGGCCATCTGGTTGCTGCGGAAAGCTGAGCCCGCACTGGCTGGCAGCTGTTCTTTTACTTTGTTGAGTACAACCAAGAACTGCCGTCTCGGGTTTACCGCGTCTTAGGTGGACGGCGGCCACTATACGGTCGGAGTTCTTGCCAAGGGGAAAAATAGTGCTCAAGGCGGTTCTGCAGCTGCTGCCGGGTCGGTTCATGGATGTGCGCATGCGCGTATCCGCCGACTACGAGACGCGCGTCGTGGAGCGGCCCGGGCGCTGGATGAAGGCTGCCGAACTGGAGCAGCTGAGCAGCGATCTGCGGCTGGTAGCGTCCAAGACACTGAAGTTCGGCAGCCTGACCTATGGCGTGTTTTCCGGCGACCGCAGCCGGCTGGAACATTCCATCATCACCATTGTCTACCGGCGCAGCGACCGGCAGCCGATCGCCTTCAACGCGCTGGCGCTGATGGAGATATCGCTCGCCGGCAAGCCCTATGAAGTCTTGCACCTCGGTCTGGTCATGATCGATCCCGACGAGCGCAGCCGCGGGCTGAGCTGGATCCTTTACGGCCTGACCTGCTTCCTGATGTTTTTGCGCAATCAACTGCGGCCGATCTGGATTTCCAATGTCACCCAGGTACCCGCTGTCGTCGGCATGGTCGCGGAGGCGTTCAGCAATGTGTTCCCAGGACCGCATGCCGGCGCGCGCCGCTCGCTTACCCATGTGCTTCTGGCGCGGCAGATCATGGCGCGCCATCGCCATGTCTTCGGTGTCGGCCCCGAAGCTGGTTTCGACGAAGAGCGCTTCGTCATCACCAACGCCTATACGGGCGGCTCGGACGATCTGAAGAAGACCTTCGACGGGGCGGCCAAGCACCGCGTCGAGACCTTTAACGAGTTCTGCCGCAAGGAACTCGACTACACGCGCGGCGATGATGTGCTGCAGATCGGCCAGATGAGCTTTCAGTCGGCGCGCACCTATCTCGCCGACGCGGTTCCGCGCGGCTCGCTTGCCGCCCTTGCGGTAGCAGGTGCGGCGGCCACGCTGCAGCGGCTGGTTTTGCCGGTGGTACACTGGGCGGATAGCAGCCGCCAATGGAATGTGCTGAGACCATGGACACGCTGATGGCTTCATCCGTGATGATGCCTGGGTGTGAGCTGATGGGCGCTGACCGATGAACCTCGACGACACGCTCGTGGCCGACACCATCACCTCGCTGGCGGCGCTGTTCGGGCTGCTGATCGTGATATCGGTCGTCGGCGGGCGCGACACCGGCGATCCGCTGTCGCGGCGTTTTCTGTTCGGTTTGCGGGTGCTGACGGTTCTGCTCGCCTGCCGCATCCTCGACTGGACTACCGGCCTCGCACTCTTCCGCTTCGTCACCATCGCGGCGGCGGGCCTGCTGCCGCTGGCCGCACTGCTGCTGACCGAAGGCCTGCTACGCCGGCACGCGCCGTTTGCGCTAAAGTTCTTTGCCGCCGGCGGCGCCCTGCTGTTTCTACTGCTGGCGCCGATCCCGGAACGCTTTGCCGAGCCATGGCGGATGGCGGTACTACTTGCCTTCCAGTTCGGAGGTTTTCTCGCCATCGGCTGGCTGGTGATGACGCGCGATCGCGACAGCCTGTCGGCGGCCGAAAACCGCACGGTCGAGCGCATGGCGCTGTCGCTGCTGTTGATCATTCCGTTCATGGTCACCGACTACCGGCCCGGCCTGTTCGAAGTGCCGGTTCGGCTTGGCGGCATCGCCATCCTGTTCCTGTGCTGGCTGACGATCGGCCTTGGACGCGCCAGCCTCGGCCATCGCGACACGATCGGCGCCTTTACCGTGATTACGCTGAGCTCGGTTTTCGCCGGGCTGGCGCTGGGCGGCATCGACGATCTCGGCTGGCGCGGCAGTGTGCAGGGCGTGGTGATCGTGCTGTCGGCGACGCTGCTGGCAGTCATCTACAATGACAGCGTCAGCCTCACCGCGGAGAAGCGCCGCGACTCGTTGCTGAAGCATATGGCCGAGGGCGACCTCACCGATTCGGCGCGCTTCCTGCGCGGCCTGCAGAGCCATATTCTTGTCGACGGTGCGCTGATCCTGCCGGCAGCCGACCTCGGTGATTTCGACCTGAAGGTGCTGGCCCGTGCACTGGAGCAGGAGCCCGTGCGCTCGCTCGCCGATACGCAGCCGGGGGCGCCAGTCGACCAGGATACACGCGAGCAGCTGGCATGGCTGTTCGAGAAATTTGAGGCGACCCATGTGCTGCTGGCGACGCTCGAGCCGTTGACCGTGGTGGCGCTCAACATGCCGGCGCTGGCATCGTCGCCGGGCGTGGAAATGGAGCTGCGGGCAGTCCAGCGCATGGCGATGCTGATCTCGCAGCGGCATGCGAAGGGTTGATCATACTGAACGGGCCGGCTCTTGCGTCGGCCCGTTGCCGTAGCCGGGTCAGGCGGCCTTGGTCTTCAAGGCCTCTTCGTCGCGCACCATTTTTGTCACGGCGGCGAAGTCGAGCTTGCCGGAGCCAAGGACCGGTACCTTTGAGACCACCCGCACTTCGGCCGGGACCATCAGGTCCATGGCGCCGTTGGCCTTGGCGTAGGCGAGGAATTCCGCTCGTGTGGCGCCAGATGCCTCGGTGATGAGGATCAGCTTTTCGCCCTTGCGCGCGTCGGGCACTGTGGCGACCGCCGACAGCGAGCCCTTCCACAATTCGCCGGCCAGCGCTTCGACAGCGGCGAGCGAGATCATCTCGCCGCCGATCTTGGCGAAGCGCTTGGCGCGGCCGCGAATGGTGATGAAGCCGCCTTCGTCGATAGCGACGACGTCGCCCGTATCATGCCAGCCGTCCTCGAGCGGTTCGAGCACGCCGGGCTTCTCGGCCCGGAGATAACCGGCCATGACATTGGGGCCGCGCACGAACAGCCGGCCGCCTTCGTCGACGCCGGGGACCGGATCGAGGCGGTATTCCATGCCGGGCATGATCTTGCCGACGGTTCCAGAGCGATTGTACATCGGCGTGTTGATGGAGATCACCGGCGCCGTCTCGGTGACGCCGTAGCCCTCGAGGATGCGTAGGCCGAACTTCTCCATATACGTCATGCGCGTCGCTGTCTTGACCGGTTCCGCGCCGGCAAAACAGTAGCGTATCGAGCGGAAGTCGTAGGGGTGCGCGGTGCGCGCGTAGCCGGAGAGGAAGGTGTCGGTGCCGAAGATGATCGTCGCGTTCGAGCCGTAGATCAGTTCCGGCACGAGGCGGTAGTGCAGCGGCGAGGGGTAGAAATAGACCGGCACGCCGGAGATCAACGGCAGCACCGTGCCCGCGGTCATGCCGAAGGAGTGGAAGATCGGCAGCACGTTGAACACCTTGTCGCCCGAATGGAAGTCGATACGCGACGCCGCCTGGGCGGCGTTGGCCAGGATGTTGCGGTGCGTCAGAACGACGCCCTTCGGCGTACCTTCCGAACCCGAGGTGAACAGGATCACCGCCGCATCGCCGGGCTTGCGTTTCGCGCGCGGCGTCGACTTGCGCAGCAAGCCGAGCAGCTTATCCTTGAGACTGATGGTCTTTCTGAGATCGTCGAGCCACACGATGTCGACCGAGCGACCGAGTTCCTCGACTACAGCGCCGAGCTTTGCCTGTTCGACGAACGCGCGGGACGTCAGCACGGTGCGGACTTCGGCGGCCTTGCAAGCGGACAGAATATTGGCAGCACCTGCGGTGAAGTTCATCATCGCCGGAACCTTGCCGGCGGACATGACGCCGAGCAGTGTCGCGCAAGAGCCGTTGGCGTTGGGCAGCATGATGCCCAGCGTCTGCTGGTCGGCATAAAGGTTCTGGAACTTCTCACCAAGCACGGCGGCAGCCGTGAGCAGCTTGCTGTAGCTGAGAGAACCGGTGGCCGGATCCTGAACTGCGAGCTGTTTCATGCCGCGTTCGTTCGCCGTCTCGATGATCTTTTCAAGTACGGTCTTGTCGATGTCCTGGGTGCGGAAAACGAGATCCGACATCACCTGGTAGAGCGCGGAACCCGCCGCGGCGCGGCGCTTGCGGCCCTTCAGCTCTTGCGGCACCTCGAGCTTGACCGGTTCCAGAATGGTCACCTTGACCTTCGGGAACAGGCGGCGGCGCACATGCTGCGAGCTCAGCCGCGAGAAGTAGGTCTTCTCCAGCCCGTTGATGCGCACCGGCACAACCATCGAGCCGGTCTTGTCGGCAACCATGGCGGCGCCGTCATAGACCTTCATCAGGCCGCCGGTCACGGTGATGCGTCCCTCCGGGAAGATCACCAGCGGGTCGCCGCCCTGCACGATCTTGATCAGCGTGCGGGTCGACATCGGCTTGGCCGGGTTGAGCGGCAAAGCGCGGGCAAGTTTCATGAACGGCTTCATCCACCAGGCCTGGGCAATGGTGTAGTCGATGGCGAAGACCGGTTCCTCATCGGTCAGCGTCAAGGCGAGCGGACCGTCGAGGAAGCTGACATGGTTGAGCGCCAGGATCGGCGCCTTGCCGGCCGCCTTGAGGTTTTCCATGCCCTCGACTTCGAGGCGCAGGAAAGCGCGGAACAGGATGGAGACGAAGTCACGGAAGGGGTTCGTCGGCAAATATTTCAGCATCAGCCAGGCGGCAATCGCATTGGCCGCGACGAGGCCGAACAGGATGCCGCCGGTCGAGACCTTCGTCTGGATCAGGGCCATGATGATGCCGCCGCCAGTCATGAAGCCGGCATTGACGATACTGACGGCGGCGACGACCCGGGCGCGCCGCGCTTCGGGCGACCAGGCCTGCACGGCGGCGAAGGTCGGCACCACCAGGAAAGCGGCTGCAATGGCCATGCCGGCGAGGTCGATGGCGACGCGGATCGTGTTTGGGCCGGCGAAGAATGCGCCAAGGGTTTCCGCCTGGGGCGACGGCGTCATGCCGGAGATGGTCCAGGCGAGATGCAGGCCGAACAGGGCGAGCAGCGCCGTGCCGACCGGTGCCGGCAACAGCACGATGCGGCCCTGCGACATCCAGGCGGCGATGGCCGAACCGATGGCGATCGAGACGGCGAACACGGCGAGGTAGACGGTGACGGCCATTTCGTTGCCGCCGAGCGAATCCTTGATCAGGACCGGCAGGAGCGAGAGCACGATGGCGCCGATCAGCCAGAACCACGACGTCATCAGGCCGGCGCGCCAGATGCGCGTGTCGGTGCGCAATTCGGCGACCTGGCGCCAGGTCGAGCGGAAGATGTTCTTGTCGATGACAAGGTCGGGCGCCGCCGAACCGGTGGACGGGATGTAGCGGCTGACGAGCCAGCAACCGACGGCGAGCGCCATCATGATCGGTCCGAACA
Organism: Mesorhizobium sp. C089B; assembly: GCF_030323125.1. Taxonomy (NCBI): domain Bacteria; kingdom Pseudomonadati; phylum Pseudomonadota; class Alphaproteobacteria; order Hyphomicrobiales; family Phyllobacteriaceae; genus Mesorhizobium; species Mesorhizobium sp. C089B. The sequence goes on along the minus strand of NZ_CP100469.1, from coordinate 4,274,319 downwards.
CCGCGACGCCGATGCCATCGGCGGAAACGACGCCGCCGGCTATGGTGCCGCCGAGAATCGCGGCAAACGTGGCTGACTCGATCCAGGCGTTGGCCTTGGGCAGTTCCTTGCGTTCGAGGTGATCGGGCAGGATTCCGTATTTGATCGGTCCGAACAGCGCCGAGATAACGCCGAACATCAACAGCGCCGTCATCAGCACGGGAATGGACGACAGGGCGATGCCGACGACGGAGACACCCGCCGCGGCGATCTCGGCGAATTTTAGACGCTTGGCTATGAGAGCCTTGTCGAAGCGGTCGGCGAGCTCGCCGCCGAGCGCCGACAGGAGCAGGAAGGGGCCATGAAGACGGCGCCCGCCAAGGTGACCAGTGATGCCGCCTGGTCCGCCGCCAGCGTGAACAGAATAAGGAACACCAGCGTGTTCTTGAGGAAATTATCGTTGAAGGCGGACAGGAACTGCGTCCAGAACAAGGGCGCAAAGCGCCTGGACGTCATCAGATGAGCTGTCGGTCGGTTGATCGGGGCGATTTCCATAGCGGCGACTTCCATTGGGCATGACCGATTAAAATCCTGGCTGGATTGATCAGCGGTCTTGCGCGTTGAGCCTTGTTTAGCGGGAACCCGGTTACACTTCGTTAGTGCGGCTGACATCCATCAGCAACTTCTCGGTCTTGGCGTCTTCCAGCCGGTTGATGAAGCGGCTTGCCTCTTCCGAGTCGCGCAGCGTCTTGGTGATGGTGATCGAGGTGTGCACGAGCATGATGGCGGCCATCGCATAAAACCCCTTGGCGGCGAAGCTCGCCTCCATGAAGTAGATGCCGCCGGCCATCATTGTGGTGGCAACGGCGAAACTGGCCATGGTGAAGGTCTTCCAGGCGCTTGAGTCCTTGGGGGAATAGGTGTTCGGGGTCATCGATATGGTCCTTTCGTTTCAAGGTTAGGTTGGTTGGGCGTGGGTCTGTTTCAGGCTGGATACAATCAGGCCGGCTTGGTCATGGTCTTCGTGAGCCGTTCGAGCACGGCGTCGGCGCTGCTTCTCAGCGGCGCGCCGCAGCCGGCGGCCGCAAGCTTCTCTGAGACCGCGGCAGGATCGCCCGACTGTTCCATCTCGGCCATGGCGGCCGCGGTGGCGTCGATCTGCTTTTGCCTGGTGCGCAGGCGCAGCAGCGTCTCCTCGGCGTCCCTGAGCGCCGACAGGCTGGAGCCGGGCGCGCTTTCTCGCAGGCGCTGGGTCGAGTCGACCGCGGCAACGATGCGCTGGCCGCGCTGCAATTCGCGCAGGCGCATTTCGGAGACGCGAATGATCCGCTTGAGACGCTCGATCTCGGTGCCGAAGCTCTTCTGCGCCTCGCTGGAGGCGTCGCGTTCGGCTTCCAGCATGGCGATGGTTTCGGCGGCTTCGCGGGCCAGTTCATTCTGTCCCTGCTCGATCGCGGCGATCGTGCGCTTCTCCAAATCGTCGATGCGGACGACCAGTTTCTTGAACTGCACGACTTCCTGTTCGTTCTGGGCGGTGGCAATGGCGACCGCCCGGCGGGCGGCGGCGATAGCGTCGGCGCAATCGCGGATCTGCTGGCGCAGGATCACCAGCGCGTTGCGGTCGACAACCGTCTCGGCGGCTTCATAGCTTCGGCCGCGGACGAGAGCAAAAAACTGTTTCAACATTCTCGTTTCTCCTCTATGAACGTTGTTCACGAATGCAACGTAACACATCGTGAACGGCGTTCAAGACAAAAATGAACGACGTTCATAAATTTCGTATAGGGAAGGTTAATGACCGCAAAACGGGACGCCAAACGCGAGGATCTCAAAGGCAGGCTGATCGAGGCCGCGCACGCGCGCATTCAAGCCTCGGGGCTCGCCGGCCTGCGCGCACGCGACATCACGGCCGATGCCGGCTGCGCGCTCGGCGCGCTCTACACCGCCTTCGCAGACCTCGACGAGCTCATCCTGCACGTCAACTCGATCACGCTGGCAAGACTTGGGGCGGCGTTGGAACAGGAGGCGACCGGCGCGGCCGAGCCAAGGGCCAAGCTGAGGGCTCTGGCCAAAGCCTATCTCTCTTTCGCGCGCGACAATCGCATGGCGTGGAAAGCGCTGTTCGAGCATCGCATGGCGCCAGGCGTGGCGGTGCCCGGATGGCATCTGGCCGAACATGCCGTGCTGATCCAGCATCTGGTCGAGCCGCTGGCCCAGCTGCTCCCGGCGCTGGACACGCCAGAGCTGCTGGCGCGGACCCGCACGCTGTTCTCCGCCGTGCATGGGATCGTCGCCATCTCGCTCGAAGACCGTTTCATTGGCCTGGCGTCCACCGATCTCGAAAGTGAGCTGCTGGGTTTCGTTGGCACGCTGGTGAGCGGACTGGAGACGGAAAGGGAATGAACTGCTGCGATCGGCTCTTGCCTCACGGCACTCTGCCCTTATGAAGATCGTGGCGCGGACTGGCCGGTTGATCCCAGGCCGGCTGAGACTGTTGGGGGATACCCGGTGACAATCGATCAGAACCGTCGGTTTCGACCCGAAATACAAGGGTTGCGCGGACTGGCCGTCGCTCTGGTGGTCGTCTTTCACCTGTGGCCCCATGCTCTTCCCGGCGGATATATCGGCGTCGACGTCTTTTTCGTCATCTCTGGCTATCTGATCACCGGGCTGCTGGCGCAGATGGCGCTGCGCGACGGTCGCGTCTCGCTGATCGAATTCTATTCGCGACGAATCCGCCGGCTCCTGCCAGCAGCGATCCTGGTGCTATTGGTGACGCTGCTCGGTACGCTGCTGTTCATTTCCAAGGCGCGCTGGGAGGAAACGGCCAACCAGATCCTGGCCAGCGCGCTCTATGTCGAGAACTGGCGTCTGGCCCACGAGGCAGTCAGCTATCTCGACGCCGACAATCTGCCGACGCCGGTGCAGCATTACTGGTCGCTTTCCATAGAAGAGCAGTTCTACATCGTCTGGCCGGTGCTCATGATCGGCGTGATCTGGCTGGCGCGGCGATGGCATCTCTCCTTGCGACGATGCTTGGCGACGACATTGTCGCTCGTTTTCCTGGCATCGCTGGCCGCCTCGGTCATCCTGACGAAAACGGATTCGGCACAGGCCTATTTCGTCAGCCATACACGCCTGTGGGAATTGGCGTTGGGCGGCCTGCTGGTGCTTGGCGAGCACCGGTTCCGCCTGGGCGCGGGTGCAAGCCGGGTGATGGCGCTTGCCGGCACCGCCGGCATCCTTGCCTCCGCTCTTCTGTTTTCAGCGGCGACACCGTTCCCTGGCCTCAGTGCGTTGCTGCCAACCTTGGCCACCGTGCTCATCATCCTGGCTGGCGAAGTCCAAGCCGGTCGGTTTCGTGGGCTCGATTTGTGGCCGCTTCGGTTCATCGGCGATAGGTCCTATTCGATCTATCTCTGGCATTGGCCGTTGATCACATTCTTCCTAGGACAGGGCTTTTCGCTGACCTTTGCCAGTGGTGCCGGCCTGATTGCGGTGACCCTGGTCCTGTCGGACCTGTCTTATCGCTATGTCGAACAACCCTACCGACAGGCCCAGGGCGGAGCGTGGTGGAAGCCGCTGGGATATGGCACCATCGCGGTGCTGGCATGCGTGGCGGCATCGGAGGGGCTGCTGCATTTCGTGACGACGCAACGCACCGACATTACGCTGATCGGCACGCCGGCCTATCCCGGGCCTGCCGCCTTGCTGACCGGCGCCGCGGTTCCGGACGATGTTGACCTCCTGCCGCCGCTGGCCAGGCTAAGGCGGGATGTGTCGAGGTTGTTCTCGGCGGGATGTCAGCAGAACCTCAAAGGCGCAAAACCGGTGGGATGCGTGCTGGGCGACCCCGCCGGCCCGAAAACCATCGTCCTCGTTGGCGATTCCCACGCTGCCCAATGGGGTCCAGCCTTGAACAAGATCGCCAGGGACCGCAAATTCAAACTGGTTTCTTTCTCGAAATCCGCCTGCGCATTCGCGCGTGCGCCTACCAAGTCGGACGGCAAACCGTATCCATCTTGCTACGAGTGGAGGGAGAAAGTGCTGGCTGAGGTTTTAAAGCTCAGGCCGCTCGCCGTCATCACCAGCCAGTCCAACGCCGGATCGGTTCCGGATGACCTGATGATCGAGGGGCTGCGCAATGTCTGGAGCGAACTGACCGAGGCAGGTTCGCAGATCATCGTCATCCGCAACACGCCCTTGATGCGATTCGAACCCGGCGATTGCCTGAGCGCCACGCCCGCAAAATGCTTCACCAAAAGAAGCGACGCCGAGCTCAACAACCTGTTGGCGCTTGCCGCGGAGGGTCAGAAAAACGTGCGCGTCGTCGATATGACTGACGCTTTGTGCGGACCGGAACTATGCCCGGCGGTCGTCGGCAATATGATCGTCTGGCGCGACACCGGTCATTTGACGGCCACCTATTCGCTTGCGCTCGCGCCTTATCTCGCCCCCAGGCTCGGCCTGTGACGCGATTCCCAAAGCGAAAGGGCCACGCGCTTTCCCAAGTTGCTCCAGCAGGCACAGAGTCAAGATATTTTTCGGGACGAGCAAGGAAATGGAAATTCCGCTGGTGGAGCTGAGGAGGATCGAACTCCTGACCTCGTCATTGCGAACGACGCGCTCTCCCAGCTGAGCTACAGCCCCGTCCAGCGGATGGCGCATTTATCGAAGGCTGCGGTTTCCTGTCAAGGCGGGGTTTTGCCGAATTCCCTTGTGCCCGGTGCTTGTAGGCGACCGGCCCTTGCCGGTTTCGCGCGCAATGGCTACATGTCGGCAACAATCGGAGACCGGCATGCTCGCCCTCATTCAAACAATCGTCATGGCGCTGGACCTATACTGGTGGGTCATCATCGCCTCGGCGATCTTTTCCTGGCTCTATGCGTTCAACGTCGTCAACTCGCGCAATCAATTTGTCGGCAGCATCGGCAACATGCTCTACCGGCTGACCGAGCCGGCGCTGCGGCCGATCCGTCGGTTCATGCCCGACCTCGGCGGCGTCGACATTTCGCCGATCATCCTGCTTCTGCTCCTGTTCTTTCTCAGGCAGCTCATTCTCACCACGATAGCGCCGCTGGTCCTGTGAGCCTGACGATGGCATGAGCGCGCCATTCCGCTTGCGCGTCGACGGCATCGACCTGTTTATCCGGCTGACACCGAAGTGTTCGGTGGACAGGCTCGAAGGCGTCGAGGTATCGGCCGACGGGCGCAGCCGTTTGAAGGCGCGCGTGCGCGCCGTGCCGGAGAATGGCGCGGCCAATGCGGCGCTGGAACGGCTGGCGGCCAAGGCGCTGGGCGTTCCGGCATCGGCCGTGTCGGTCATTGCAGGCGGCACGGCGCGGCTGAAGACGGTGCGTGTCGCGGGTGATCCGGCGGTGCTGGCGCAGCGTATCGGGGCGCTCAGCCGCTGATCGAAGATCCAGCGTTGCGGCATGCAGCCCCTTGATCTGTCGGCGGAACAGCGCCCCCCTCTGTCCTGCCGGACATCTCCCCCACGAGATTGGCAGCTTCCGCCCCGCTCTCAATCCCCCAGCGGCAATTTCGGATCGTCAACCTTCAGCGTGTTCACGCTCTGCTTGATGCGGCGCAGGTTTTCGAGAACCCTGGGTCCGCGCGTCTCGGCCACGGAGGTGACGATCATGTCGACGATCGAAAGCAGCGCGTAGCGCGACGAGGTCGGCTTGTAGATGTTGCCGTCTTCCAGCGACTGGAACTGGATAACGGTATCGGCGGCCTTGGCGAGCGCTGATTCCGGCGGGGTTACGGCGATGGTGCTGGCGCCATATTGCTGGGCCACCTGCACGGCGTCGATCACCGAGCGCGCATAGCCGGACACCGAGAACGCGATCAGCGTCGTCTCCGATGTGGCGACCGCGGCATACATGCGCTGCAATTGCCCGTCGATCTGCGCCAGCACCGGCACGCCCAGCCGAAACAGCCGGTTCTGCATCTCGGTCGCCATCATCGAGGAAATGCCGCCGGAGCCGATGCACAGCACATTGCCCGAACTGACGATGCGCGCGGCCACGCCCACCAGCGTCTTCATGTCGAGGTTTTCGCTGGCGCGCTGGATGGCGGCGATTGCCGCTTCGGTGATGGCCGACGCAATGCGCTGCTCGCGCGCGTCGCGGTTCAGCGGTTCGGGCGACAGATACTGGCCGCCAATGGCGATCGCCTGCGCCAGGTAGAATTTGAAATCGCGCAGACCCTCGCAGCCGAGATTGCGGCAGAAACGGGTGACCGTCGGCTCGCTGACGCCGACGCGCGCGGCAATTTCCGAGATTGCCGCCTTGGAGGCGAAGTCGAGATCGGTCAGCACGAGGCCGGCCAGGCGGCGGTCCGATTTGGTGCCGTCCTGCGACATCAGCTGCAGGCGCGTGATGATGTCGGCCGGCGTTTTCATTTCTGGGTTGTCGTCTTCATCGTGGTGTTTTCGTTTTCATGCCGGCGCTCTCATAGCGGCAGGCCTGTCGCCGTGTCGAACAGATGGATGTTTGCAGGCGCGACCGAGACCGGCAGCATCTCACCCGGCTTGACCTGTATCCGATCGCGGAACACGGCGCGCACCGTGTCAGCGCCGATGGCGCCATAGACATGGGTTTCCGAGCCGGTCGGCTCGACGACATCGACCTTGATCGCCATCGCGTCGACAGCCTCGCCGATGACGAAGTGTTCGGGCCGTATGCCGGCCTCGACCGTGCTGCCAGCCGGCACCGTCTTGCTGCCGAGCGCCAGTCGCCCTCCGCCGGCCGATTCGAACCAGCTTTTCTCGGGCGTCGTCTTCAGGGCGCCGGAGACAAAACTCATCGACGGCGAGCCGATGAAGGAGGCGACGAATTTGTTGGCGGGACGGTCGTAGAGCTCCAGCGGTGCGCCGACCTGCTGGATCTTGCCGCGGTCCATCACCACGATGCGGTCGGCCATGGTCATGGCCTCGATCTGGTCGTGGGTGACATAGACGATGGTCGATTTCAGCCGCTGGTGCAGCGCCTTGATCTCGGTGCGCATCTGCACGCGCAGTTGCGCGTCGAGATTGCTGAGCGGCTCGTCGAACAGGAACACCGAGGGTTCGCGCACGATGGCGCGGCCCATGGCGACGCGCTGGCGCTGGCCGCCCGACAGCTCCCGGGGATAGCGGTCGAGATAGGAGAACAGGTTGAGGACGCCGGAGGCCTTTTTCACCTTGTCGTCGATTGCCGTGCGGCTTTCGCCGCGGATCTTTGGGCCGAAGCCGATGTTGTCGGCCGCTTTCAGATGCGGAAACAGCGCATAGGACTGAAAGACCATCGCAACATTGCGCTGCTGTGGCGGCAAAGCGTTGGCGCGCACGCCGCCGATCAAGAGGTCGCCTGAGGTGATCGGCTCCAGCCCGGCCAGCATGCGCAGCAAGGTCGACTTGCCGCAGCCGGAAGGGCCGACCAGCACGACGAATTCGCCGCTCTTGATGTCGAGGCTGATGTTTTCGAGAATCTTATGGCGTCCGAAGGATTTCGACAGGTCGCGGAACTCAACGTCGGTCATGGCTACGCTCCCAGTATGTCGTCGATGAAGGGCAGGAAGCCGGCGGTCAGTCCGGCGTCGACCGGCACCACCGCGCCGGTTATCCCCGATGCGCGATCCGAAACAAGGAAGGCCACCGCTTCGGCCACTTCCGTGGCGTCGACGATGCGGCCGAGCGGATAGAGCCGCTTGAGCTTGCCGAGAACATCCGGGTTCTTGGCCAGGCGATGGTCCCAGGCGGCAGTGCGGATCGAGCCGGGGCAGACGACATTCGCGCGCAGCCCGCTGCGGCCGAGTTCCACAGCGATCGCTTTGGCATAGGCATTGATGCCGGCCTTGGCCGCGGCATAGGCCGGGTTGCCGAAATGGGCGATGGCGTTGACGGAAGAGATGAAGACGACGCTGCCCGAACCGCGCGCGGCCATTGCCTTGATCAGCGGATCGGCGAACAGCATCACCCCGGTCAGATTGAGGTCGAGCTCATGCGTGATCTTGTCGGGGGTCAGCGCTGCAAGAGTCTCGGCGCGCGTCCAGCCGGCATTGTTGATCAGGATGTCGGGCACGCCGTCTTTCCCGAGGATCGCCGTGATCGCGGCATCGGTGGAGATCCGGTCGAGAAGGTCGAAGACGTGGCCCGACGCCAGATGCGGACTGCCGAGCTGGTCTTGCGACTGGTCGCAGCCGACGACGCGCGCGCCTCGTTCGGCCAGCAGCGCCACAATAGCCGAGCCGAGCCCGCCGCCGGCGCCGGTCACCAGCACGGTCTTGCCTGCGAATTCGGCCTTTGAAACCACGCTGCGCGCCTCCCTGGGATACGATAATCGGAAAACGCTATTTTAAGAAATGTAATTAAGCAACAGGATAATCCGCTTGCACGAGGTCAAATGATGGATAATGTAGGAAAGTCACATTAAGCCTTGGTCGCCTGGAAGCCGCAAGAGCGCAGGCGCAGTCAAATGGGAGAGATCGAATGAAGCTTGCAAAATGGACTGTCGGCCTGATGGCCGGAATGAGCCTGCTCGCCCTGGCCGCGCAGGCAGATGCCGGCGAGGTGCGCGTAACCGTCGCCGAATACAGCGCCAAGACCGGCCCGTATTTCGAAGCGGTGAAAAAGGAATTCGAGGCAGCCAACCCGGGTATCACCGTCAAGTTCGAAGTTGTGCCGTGGGACGTGCTGCTGCAGAAGCTGACCACCGACATCACGGCCGGTACCAATGCCGACCTGTCGATCATCGGCACCCGCTGGCTGATCGATTTCGTCCAGCAGGATGTCGCCGAGCCGCTCGACGCCTACATCAAGCCAGACTTCAAGGACCGCTTCATCGACACCTTCCTGTCGCCGTCGATCATGGAGGGCAAGACCTATGGCCTGCCGATCGCGGCTTCGGCGCGCGCCATGTACTACAACAAGGAATTGTTCGAGAAGGCCGGAATCGCCAACCCGCCGGCAACCTGGACCGAGTTGCAGGAGGATGCGCGCAAGATCAAGGCGCTGGGCACCGGCACGTTCGGCTTCGGCCTGCAGGGCAAGGAGATCGAGACCGACGTCTATTACTACTATGCGATGTGGTCGCAAGGCACCGAGATTCTCAACAAGGATGGCACGTCGGGCCTCGGCACGCCGGGCGCGCTCGAAGCCGCCAAGCTCTACAAGTCGATGATCGACGAAGGCCTGACGGAACCCGGCGTCACCTCCAACAACCGCGAGGACGTCCAGAACCTGTTCAAGCAGGGCAAGGTCGGCATGATGATCACCGCACCCTTCCTGTCCAACCAGATCAAGGACGAGGCGCCGAACCTGAAATATGGCGTGGCCGCTATCCCCGCCGGACCGACCGGCGCGCGCGGCACGTACGGCGTCACCGATTCCATCATCATGTTCAAGAATTCCAAGAACAAGGATGAGGCCTGGAAGCTGCTCGACTTCCTGTTCACCACCGAACAGCGCGCCAAGTTCACGCAAGGGGAAGGCTTCCTGCCGGTGAACAAGGAAGAGGCCAAGATGGACTATTACGTCAACAATGCCGACCTCGCCGCGTTCACCGCACTGCTGCCCGACGCTCGCTTTGCACCGGTCATCCCCGGCTGGGAAGAAGTCGCCCAGATCACCTCGGATGCCATGCAGAAAATCTATCTCGGCGGCGACCCCGAGGCAGGCTTGAAGGAAGCGGCTGCCAAGGCCAACGCCGTGATTAAGAAATAGGGCGTATCTCCCTGCGCCCGGCGCGGCCCAGAGATCGGGGCGCGCCACACTTTCCTCTCCCTCCGGAGGGGGGAGAGGTGGCTCGGCGAAGCCGAGACGGAGTGGGGGAACCACCTGGCAACCGCCGCGACGGACATAGGAAGGGCAATAGGGGCAAACATCACCTCGCCTTGCGCCCCAAGGGTCGACATCCACTCCGTCGACCCCACTCCGTCGAGCTCCGCTCGACACCTCTCCCCCGATCGACGGGGGAGAGGAAAGGCCCCTTCCGCAACCGTTGCGGAGGATGGGCAGGCAGGTGAGGGGCAGCGCAAACGTCGCAGGAAATTCAAACCCTGAAGCGCTGCCTTAGACCGATATGCGAGATTGATCCGAGCTGGCGCGCCAGCGCCACTTATGTCCAACACGGTACGAATCCGGCCGATGCAAAATCGTTACCTGCCCTATTTATTGACCTTGCCCAGCCTGTTTCTGGCCGCAGTCGTCATCTTCTGGCCGGTCTGGGACCTGATCCAGATATCAACGCATGATGTCAGCCGTTTTGGGCAGCTGCGGGACTTCAACGATTTCGCCAATTATTCCGCCTTCCTCGCCGATCCCGATTTTCTGGCGGCACTCTGGCGCACCGGCCTGTGGACCGTGCTGGTGGTCGGCGGCGCGCTGCTGTTGTCCGTCCCCGTGGCGATGATCCTCAACACCGATTTCTACGGCCGCGGCATTGCCCGCGTCATCATCATGCTGCCCTGGGCGGTGTCGCTGACGATGACGGCAGTGGTCTGGCGCTGGGCGCTCAACGGCGAAAGCGGGATGCTGAACTCGGCGCTGATCGGGCTTGGCCTGATCCATGAAAACATCCAGTGGCTGGCGCGCGCCGAGACGGCATTCCCGATGCAGGTGCTGATCGGCATATTGGTGACGGTACCGTTCACCACGACCATCTTCCTCGGCGGCCTGTCGTCGATCCCCGACGACCTCTACGAGGCGGCGGCCCTGGAGGGGGCGACGCCGCTGCAGCAGTTCCGCGAGATCACCTTTCCGCTGCTGAAGCCGTTCATCAACATCGCCATCGTGCTCAACACCATCTACGTCTTCAATTCCTTCCCGATCATCTGGGTGATGACGCAGGGCGGGCCGGCCAACTCGACCGACATATTGGTCACCCATCTCTACAAGCTGGCCTTCCGCATCGGCAAACTGGGGGAAGCATCGGCAGTGTCGCTGCTGATGTTCGCCATCCTTTTGATCTTCACCATGATCTATGTGCGCCTCGCCATGCGGGAGCAACGCGCATGACGCCCAAGCTGAAGCGCACGATCATTGCCTGGCTGCTGCTTTCGCCGCTGCTCGTGGTGACCATCTTCCCCTTCGCGGTAATGTTTTTGACCGCGGTCAAACCGCGGCAGGAGGTGCTGTCGCCGACCTGGTGGCCAAGCGAATTCCACTGGTCGAATTTTGCCGACATGTGGGTGGCGACCGGCTTTGGCCAGGCGCTAGCCAATTCGCTCTATGTCTCTGTTATCGCCACCGTCGGCGCCATCCTGATCTCGGTGCCGGCCGCCTATGCCATGTCGCGGTTTCGCTTTGCCGGCTATGGCGCCTTCCGCCAGTTCCTGCTGATCTCGCAGATGATCTCGCCGATCGTGCTGGTGCTCGGCCTGTTCCGGCTGATGGCGGCCTGGGGTCTGATCGAATCCACGACGGCGCTCGGCGTCATCTACATGGCTTTCAACGTCGCCTTCACCGTGTGGATGCTGCAAAGCTATTTCGACACCATCCCGCGCGATCTCGAGGAAGCAGCGTGGATGGAGGGCGCCGGCCGCTGGCTGACCTTGCGAAAAGTGTTTCTGCCGCTTTGCCTGCCGGCAATCGCGGTGACCGCCATCTTCACCTTCATCAACGCATGGAATGAGTTCGTCGTTGCGCTCACAATGCTGCGCAGCCAGGAAAGTTACACGCTGCCGATCCAGGTGTTCTCGCTGGTCGCCGGCCGCTACACGATCGAATGGCACCATGTAATGGCGGCGACGCTGCTGGCGACGCTGCCGGTGGCGATCCTGTTCATCTGGCTGCAGCGCTATCTCGTCCGCGGGCTGGCGCTCGGGGCCGTAAAATAGCAATTCCAGTGTGGAGCGGTTTTCCGTCCGGGATTGCGAAAAACAAATAGCCGTACGGAGTTTTCATGCGCATCTTCACCGCCTCGCTGGCGACCGAAACCAACACCTTCTCGCCGGTGCCGACCGACCGGGCGTCGTTCGAGATGGCGTTCTATGCCGGGCCGGGCAAGCATCCAGACACGCCGACCTTGTGCTCCTCGCCGATGGTCGCGCTGCGCCGGCGTGCGGCTGCCGAAGGGCTGACCGTCATCGAAGGCACCGCCACCTGGGCGGAGCCGGGCGGGCTGGTGCAGCGGCAGACCTATGAGTCGTTGCGCGACGAGATTCTCGGCCAGTTGAAGGCAGCCTTGCCGGTCGACGCCGTCATCCTCGGCCTGCACGGCGCCATGGTGGCGCAAGGCTATGACGATTGCGAAGGCGATCTGCTGGAACGGGTTCGCGCAATCGTCGGGCCCGACGTGGTGATCGCGGTCGAGCTCGACCCGCACAGTCATCTGACCCCAAAGCGCGTCGCGGCATGCAATGTCATGGCCTATTTCCTCGAATTCCCGCACACCGACTTCTATGAGCGCGGCGAACATGTCGTCGAGCTTGGATTGGCGGCGGCGCGCGACGAGATCAAGCCGGTGATCTCGACGTTCGACTGCCGCATGATCCAGGTGCTGCCGACCAGCCGCGAGCCGATGCGCTCCTTCGTCGACCGCATCAAGGCGCTGCACGGCAAGGACGGCGTGCTGTCGGTCTCGGTCATCCATGGCTTCATGGCCGCGGACGTGCCGGAAATGGGCACGCGCATCCTGGTCGTCACTGACAATGACAAGGCCAAGGGCGATGCGCTGGCGGAGAGGCTAGGGCACGAGCTTTACGCCATCCGCGAAAGGACGGCGATGACGATGCTGAACACCGAGGACGGCATCGCGCGGGCACTGGCCGTGCGCAAGGAAAATCCCGGCAAGCCGGTTGTGATTGCCGACATCTGGGACAATCCCGGCGGTGGCGTCGCCGGCGACGGTACGGTCGTGCTGCGCGCCATGCTGGAACAGGGCGTGGACAATTTTGGCGTGGCGACGATCTGGGACCCGATCGCTGTCACCTTTTGCCAGGCGGCAGGCGAAGGCGCCGTCATCGACCTGCGCTTCGGCGGCAAGGCCGGGCCGCTGGCCGGCGAACCGATCGATGCGCGCGTCAAGGTGTTGAAAGCCGTCCCCGAGGGCTGGCAGAGCTTCGGGCCGAGCCGGGTGACGCTCGGACCGACGGCGCTGGTGCGGCTCGAAGGCACCGAAATCGACATCATCCTCAACACCAACCGCACGCAGACCTTCGAGCCGGATGTCTTCTCCAACATCGGTGTCGATCCGTTGTCGAAGGACATATTGCTGATCAAGTCAACCAACCATTTCTACGCCGGCTTTGAACCGATCGCGGCGGAGATCATCTATGTCTCGGCGCCGAGCTCGTATCCGAGCAATCCGGCGGTGACGGATTACAGGAAGCTGACGCGGCCGGTGTGGCCACGGGTGGCGGATCCTTGGCGCTGGTGATCTCCCCCTCGAGGGGGGGAGATAAGGCGGCGCTATAGCAATCCCCGCTTCACCATCATCGCTTCCGGCGAAGGCATCTTGCCGCGGAACGCCGTGTACAGCTCCTCCGGATCCTTCGACCCGCCAGCGGCATAGATATTCTTCCGAAGCCGTTCCGCCAGCGCCGGGTTGAAGGGATCGCCGGTCTCCTCGAAGGCGGCGAAGGCGTCGGCGTCGAGCACTTCCGACCACATGTAGGAATAGTAGCCGGCTGAATAACCGTCGCCGGAGAAGATATGGCCGAAATGCGGGGTGCGATGACGCATGGCGATGGTGTCGGGCATATCAAGCTTTTCCAGCGTTTCGGCTTCGAAACGCAGCGGTTCCGCCGGCGCATCCGGCCGCGCGTGATACGCCATGTCGATCAGCGCCGACGCTGTGAACTCGACCGTGGCGAAACCGGCGCCGAACGTGCGGGCGGCCAGCATCTTGTCGAGCAGCGACTTCGGCATCGGCTTGCCGGTCTTGACATGCAGCGCATGCTTTTCCAGCACTGCGGGCACCGTCAGCCAGTGCTCGTAGAGCTGCGAAGGCAGTTCGACGAAATCGCGGGAAACCGAGGTGCCCGCCACCGACGGCCAGGTGACGTCGGTCAGCATGCCGTGCAAAGCATGGCCGAACTCGTGGAACAGGGTCTTGGCCTCATCGACCGACAACAGCGCCGCTTCCCCCGCCGGCGGCTTGGCGAAGTTCATGATGTTGTAGATCACCGGCTTGGAGCCATCCCCAAGCTTGTAGCCAGACTTCAGCGCGCTCATCCAGGCGCCAGAACGCTTCGAGGATCGGGCGAAATAGTCGGCGAGGAACAGGCCGCGCTCGCTGCCATCGGCGTTCTTCACCACGAAGACGCGCGCGTCGGGATGCCAGGCGGCGATGCCCTTCTTCTCCTCGAAAGTGATGCCGAACAGTTTTGTGGCGACGTCGAAGCAGGCGTCGATGACCCGGTCGAGTTGCAGATAGGGTTTCAGTTCCGCCTCGTCGAAGTCGAATTTTTCGGCGCGCAATTTCTCCTGGTAGAAGCGCCAGTCCCAGGCGGCGAATTTTTCGTTGCTGCCTGCCTTGGTCGCAAGCCGCTCCAGCTCCTTCTGGTCGGCGGCGGCCTTCTCCAGCGCTTTCTCCCAGACCGGGTCGAGGAGGTCGTGCACAGCCTTCGGCGTCTTGGCCATGGTGTCGTCGAGTTTCAGCGCGGCGAACGAGGCATAGCCGAGCAGCCTGGCCTTTTCGGCGCGCAGTTTCAGCATGTCGCGCACCACTGCGGTGTTGTCGCTGGCGCCGCCATTCTGGCCGCGCATGGTGAAGGCGCGGAAAGCGGTCTCGCGCAGATCGCGGCGTTCAGAAAAGGTCGTGAACGGCTCATAGATTGAGCGCGACAAAGTGACGGCGTAGCGGCCCTTCTGGCCGCGCGTCTCGGCGGCTTCGGCCATCGAACTCTTCACGAAGTCCGGAAGGCCGGCAAGATCAGCCTCGTCGAGGAACAGCGCCCAGTCGCGCTCGTCGGCCAGCACGTTCTGGCCGAAAGTGGTGCCGAGCGAGGACAGCTCCTCGCTGATGTTGGCCAGCCGCTTCTTGCCGTCGGCGTCGAGTTTTGCGCCCGATCGCACAAAGCCTTTCCAGGTCTTCTCCAGCACCCGCAGCGTCTCGGCGTCGAGTTTTAGCGTCTCCCGGCGCTGGTAGAGGTCGTCGATGCGGGCAAACAGTTTCTCGTTCATCGAGATCGCCGAGAAATGCCGCGACATCTTCGGCGAGATATCGCGTTCCAGCGCCTGGATCGCATCGTTGGTGTGGGCGCCGGCCCGGCACCAGAAGATCGACGAGACATGGTCGAGCGGCTCACCGGCGAGCTCGAGGGCTGCCAGCGTATTCTCGACGGTCGGCGCATCCTTGTTGCCGGCGATCGCATCGATTTCGGCCTCATGTGCCTTCAGCGCCGCGTCGAACACCGAGGAGAAATCGTCGTCGCCGATGCTGGCAAAATCCGGCAGGCCGAGCGGCCCTTGCCATTTGGTCAGCGGATGGGCGGCGAGATCGACGGTCTTCGTGGACGGCATGGAGGATCTTTCGATGGTCGGACTGAGCGATAGGTACTCTTGGATGTAAGGTGATGCAGCCGGCTAGGCAACCTTGCTTGCGGTGAGGAGATCCCACTCGCTTGCATCTCGTTCCTACCCTCCTTATGTATTTGTAAGTGTATTTCTTAGGAGGTATTTATGGCGGCGCTTTTTATAACCACCGAAGCTCAGAAGCTTCTCAATAATTTCGACGCAAGAATCGCGCAAAAAGAGCAAAAAGGAAGATAGCTACTTGGGAAAAGAGTGACGATGGAAAGTTTTACACTCACAAATCGCAAGGATGGGCAAAGAAAGCATGGTTTAAGCCTGTGATTTCGAGTGATCGCCTGACGTTTAACATAAGAAAACCCCAAAATGCTAATGTTGAATTAGAAACCTATGCCTATTATCACGGCCACTTAATTGAGACTTTTTTGAACCATTTTAATAAAGACTTCAGCAGCGCACAAGCGACTCCCAAACCCACAGCAGCTGATCTTTGTAATTCTTGAATAGCGATCGAAGCCAGATAGCTGTCATTGGTCGTTCACCGACATTGGTACTAGTCCGGCGCTGCGTCAGAAGCCGTCGCAATTTTCGGCGATCGCGGCTTGCGAACTTGCGGTGATGCGGTTGCCGGCGACGGCAAAGGTCTCCTGGATCAGCATGTCATTGTTGGGGAAATCGTAGCAGGCGATGACGGTGGTGACGCCGGCCTCGCTCTTTTCGATGCGATGGCGGATCGCGGCGCCGGCGACAGCACCCTCCCACTCGTCGATCGACGCGATGAATTCCTGCTTCGACTGCACGATGCCGAGATCGTCGAGCTTTATGCGGACATCGTCGGCCAGCAGGTCCGACAATTCGGTGCGGTCGGCGACCAGCAGCGCCGAATACCAGCGGTCGATGATGGCGCCGTCATCGGCGCGGGCAGGGGTGAGCGAGAAGAGCAGCGCCGCCACGGCGAAAACAATCGAATGGCGATCTTGCACTGCTCCCTCCTACGTCAAATCCGGCCGCTCGAAATCGCCGGTGTCCTTGTTCATCACCCAAAGCTCGCCGGTCGAGATGTCGAACCAGACGCCATGCAGCGACAGCCGCCCCTTGCCTTCGAGGATCGAGACGCAAGGGAAGGTCCGGAGATTGGCGATCGAATAGCGGATGGAGATGCGCTCCAGCGCCGTCTGCCGTTCCGTCGCCGTCATGAAAGTGCTGGACGATACGGTTTCGGCCGCCGGCGCGATCAGGCTCATCCATTTGCCGATGAAGTCGCCGGGCGACAGCGGCGCCGAATTGGTGTCGAGGGCGGCGCGGATGCCGCCGCAGCGGCCATGGCCCATCACAACGATGTTTTTCACCTTCAGGCTCTGCACGGCGAATTCAAGCGCGGCCGAGGTCGAGTGGAATTCGCCGTCCGGCGCGTAGGGCGGCACCAGATTGCCGACATTGCGCAGCACGAACAGTTCGCCCGGGCCGGCGTCGAAGATCGCTTCGGGGGCAGAGCGCGAATCGCAGCAGGCAACGATCATGGTCTCGGGCGCCTGCCCCTCGCGGGCGAGCTCACGATAGCGTCCGCTTTCGGTGAGATAGCGGCCGTTCATGAAGTTGCGGTAGCCGGTCCAAAGATGTTCGGGGAGATGGGGCATGGGCTAGGGATGAAGCCTTTCCGGGTTGGTGGCGGCAACTCGTTCTCAGGTCAGGAAGGCTCTAACGGCAAAAGGCCATCCCGGGCAATGCCGAATTGCGGATGGCTCCGTCGCAAATCGCCATGCGGCATGCATGGCTCGAGGCATGCTTCACGCCCAGATGGCGACGGGAATGCCGAAACGGTCGGCAAGCGGCGGGTCGGGAAACGGCTTTGCTTCGCCGCCGGCGATGCGCCCGGCAATCAGCATCATCACGGCGGCGTCGAGGAAATCGTCGGCGGCAGCACCGCGTTGCGGCGGCTGGTCAAGGAAAGCTCTGGTATAGCCGTGCCGGCAGAGCAGTGCCTTGCGCTCTTCCATCCCGGCAGGATTGACTGCGCCCTTGATCTTCTTCGGCAGCGTCATCGGTTTTTCGCCGTTCAGCCGGCAGAAGGCCACTTCGGGGTGCGATTCGAAGACGCGGCGGCGCAGTTGCGGACGTGCGATCAGCAGCGCGTCGATCTCGCGTATCTTGGCAAAGATGCCGAAGGCCTGGTTCGAGACGCCGCGTGGCGGATCGGAGGTCGCCCTGGCCACCTCGCTGGCGCGCCGATGCGCCTCATACCAGGCCTCGACCGTGGTGAAGTCGCTGATGTCGGCGTAGAGGGCCGCGCGGGACGAGATAGAGAAGACGCTGGATTGCCGTGCTCCGAGCATTGGCCGTACCAAGGTCTCCGGCCCGCGCCCGCCTCTTTGCGAGACGTCCGGCAGGCCGATCGGCATGTCGACGGCCACTGTCGCATCGGCGGGCAAGGCGTCGAGCAGGGTCGCAAAGCTGGGAAAGACGCGGACTGACGGCGCGACATCCAGATCGCGGCGGACGGCGATCCAGCCGGCCTTGCAGCCGTCGACCCCGACGACCACGGTCGAGGTCACGCCCGGCGGTCCCGCCCCGGATGCGTGAGGTGGCGCAGTTGCACCATCGCCATCGGATGCGACAGGCTCTGGGCATCGGTTTCAAGCTGCAACTCGTCGCCGCCACGCTTGGCGGTTCGCGCCAGGATTTCGTAGACGGCGGCGGTGGTCGATTGCAGCGCCTTGATCGGCGGCTGCCCCGACAGGATGCGGGCGAGGTAGACGGCCGCAGTCAGGTCACCGAGGCCATTCGGCGGCTTGTCGATGAGGCGGTGTTCGGCCAGCAGCGCCTGGGTGCCGTCAAGCAGCAGATTGCCGGTGCCGCCGGTCATCATCGACTGTGCCGACGTCACCAGCATTGTTGACGGTCCGGCATGGAGGGCGGCCGAGATCACCGATTTCAGATCGGGCAAAGGCGCGCCGGCCATCCACTCCAGCTCATAACGGTTGGGGGTGGCGATGTCGGCGATCGGCATCAGCCGGTCGCGCATCGCGGCGGCCGTCGGCTCGGGCACATAGAGCCCGCCGGAATCGCCCATCACCGGATCGCATATATAAATCGCGTCCGGCGTCTTGGCCTTGACCGCCGCAACCAGCGAGGCGACGGCCTCGGCCTGGCCGGCCTCGCCAAGATAGCCCGACAGCACCGCGCCGACCTCACCCAGCCAGGGCGCGCGCTCGAGATCGGCCATCAGCGCCTTGAACTGGTCGAGCGGCGGCACGATGCGCGTGGCGCGGCCATGGCCCGGATGCCAGGGCAAGATGACCGTCGGTACCGCCCACACGGGAAAGCCCAGCGTCTCCAGCGCAAACACGGCGGCGCGGTTGCCGACCGAGCCGCGGGCGACATGGCTGGAAATGACGATGACCGCGCGCGGCGCGTCGGCTTTTTCGCGGTTCATGGAAAATCCTAGATACGGATAATTTTTCGTTGAATCGTCATCCTGATCTATCTCTTTGGTTGGAGGATGATCTCCGGACAAAACGGTTCCCGTTTGTCCGAGAAAACCGGTTCCCACTTTTCAGGATCATGCTCTAGCTGCCCCGGGAGACGTAGTACACGAGCCAGATCAAAAGGCCGAGGGCGACGATGAGCCCAAGTGCGCGACCGATGCGGGTGCCCCAGACCTCGATCGGATCGGATCGGTCGGCCTCCGCTGCGGTAACATGATCGCGCGCGCCTTTCGCTGCCCGTGACACCAGCGATGCGCCGCCAAGGCCGCCCTCGTTCGCCACGCGCTCGATAATGCGGCGCGATTCGCTGTCATCGTCGTGGCGTTCCGCCATGATCCTGTCCTGTTTGCCGGCAACCATACCGTGTTCGCGCGATCAATCACAGGGCCTCGCCGGCGCATGAATGCGCGCCAGGAATGCGCGCCAGCGGCAGACATTTTCTTGAGCGCGGATTGTGCTAATGCTTCACATGCAACTTCTGTCGAGGGACCTCACCATGTTTGCCCAGCGCCTTGCCTTCCCTTTCCGCAGTCTGCCGGCCGTGCTGATGATGGCCGTCGTGCTGCCTCTGCTCGCCGGCTGCGGCTTCAACACCATCCCGACGGCGGAGGAAAACGCCAAGGCGGCATGGAGCGAGGTGCTGAACCAGTATCAGCGTCGGTCCGACCTCATTCCCAATTTGGTCGAGACGGTGAAGGGCTATGCCTCGCATGAAAAGGACACGCTCGATGCGGTGGTCGAAGCGCGCGCCAAGGCGACGCAGATCACGGTGACGCCGGAAACGCTGAAGGACCCCGAAGCGCTCAAGAAGTTCCAGGATGCGCAATCAGGGCTGACCAGCGCGCTGTCGCGGCTGATCGCGGTGTCGGAGGCCTATCCCGACCTCAAGGCCAACCAGAATTTCCTGGCGCTGCAGGCGCAACTCGAAGGCACCGAGAACCGTATCGCCGTGGCGCGGCGCGACTACATCCTGGCGGTCAAGGATTACAATCTGACGCTGAGGACCTTTCCGTCGGTGCTATGGGCAACCTTCTGGTTCCGCAGCAACGAGCCCTTCGCCAACTTCACCGTCGAAGAAGACAAGATGCAGCCGCCGAAGGTCGATTTCGGCACGAAGCAGGGCGGGTGATGACGTCTGGGTGAGCTTGGCCTTTGCCAGCCTTGCGTTCCTTCACACCCCCCTCTGTCCTGCCGGACATCTCCCCCTCAAGGGGGGAGATCAGCTGTCTTCTGTCCTTGCGCCAAATATCAGCGTTGCCGGCTGAGCGTCGGCAGCGAGATTGCCAATCTCCCCCCTCGAGGGGGAGATGTCCGGCAGGACAGAGGGGGACGCGAAGGAACGCCAACCTTGGTGTTCTTCTCGCCTTTCTGGCCGTCTTCCTGCCCCTCACCGCCTTCGCCGCCGACCTCCCCGCGCTGACCGGCCGCGTCGTCGATAACGCCGGCATTATCGACGCGGGAACCAAAGCCGCGCTCACCCAGAAACTCGCCGACTTCGAGACAAAAGGCTCCGACCAGATCGTCGTCGCCACCATCCCCAGCCTCGACGGCGAGGAGATCGAGCCTTACGCCAACCGGCTGTTTCGCTTCTGGAAGCTCGGCCAGGCCAAGGAAAATAACGGCGTGCTGCTGCTGGTGGCGCCGAACGACCGCAAGATGCGCATCGAGGTCGGCTATGGGCTGGAAGGCACGCTGACCGATTTGCACACCAAGCTGATCATCGAAAACGACATGGTGCCGGCGTTCCGCGCCGGCGATTTCTCCGGGGGCATTTCCAAGGCCGTCGACGACATGGTGATGGTGCTGGAAGGCAATCCGGAGGAATTGGAGGCGCGCGGCGAGCGCAACCAGAAGCCGCCCATCAATACCGACAATCTGTTCTTCGGCGTCTTCATCAGCATCTGGGCAATCATCTTCTTCGGCAGCATGGCCGCCTCCATCCTGCCGCCGATCTTCGGCCAAAAACTCGGTCCCGGCCGCTATCGCTGGCTCGGCATGACATTCGAGCCGGGCCGGCGGTCGTCCAGCGGCGGCTGGTCTTCGGGCGGGGGCGGCTGGTCGTCGGGTTCAAGCGGTGGTGGCGGCTTTTCCGGCGGCGGCGGTTCGTCCGGCGGCGGCGGCTCCTCGGGAAGCTGGTGACGAGATGACAACACGCATCGCCAATCCCTGGCATGGCCGCTTCGCCACGATGACCGGCGCTGCCTTGCTGGTCTTGCTCGTCAGCTTCGCGGCGCTGGCGGCGGAACTGCCCGCCCTCACCGGTCGTGTCGTCGACAATGCAGGCATCATCGATGCCGCGACCGAGGCGGCGCTCACCCAAAGACTGGCCGATTTCGAGACCAAAGGCTCCGACCAGATCGTCGTCGCGACGGTTCCCAGCCTCGACGGCGAGGAGATCGAGCCTTACGCCACCCGGCTGTTCAACGCTTGGAAGCTCGGCCAGAAGGCCAAGAACAATGGCGTGCTTCTGCTGGTGGCCGTGAACGACCGCAAGATGCGCATCGAGGTCGGCTACGGGCTGGAAGCCACGCTCACCAACCAGCACGCCACACGGATCATTGAAGGCATGGTGCCGGCCTTCCGCGCCGGGGATTTCTCCGGCGGTATTTCCAAAGCGGTCGACGACATGATCATGGTGATTGAGGACAGTCATGGTGGTTGAGGGGAACTGGTGACGGCATGACAGTACGCGTCTTCAATCCGCCAAGACCTGGCCGCGCAGCCGCGACGATCGGCATCGCGCTGTTGACGATGCTCACCATGCTGTTTGTAGCTTTGGCGGCAGACCTGCCGGCACTCACCGGGCGGGTGGTCGACAATGCCGGTATTATCGACGCCGCGACCAAGGCGGCACTGACGCAGAAGCTCGCGGATTTCGAGACCAAAGGCTCCGACCAGATCGTCGTCGCCACGATCAACAGCCTCGACGGCGAGGAGATCGAACCCTACGCCAACCGGCTGTTCCGCTTTTGGAAACTCGGCCAGGCCGGCGAAAACAACGGCGTGCTTCTGCTAGTGGCCAAGAACGACCACAAGATGCGCATCGAGGTCGGCTACGGGCTGGAAGGCACGCTGACCGATTTGCACACCAAACTGGTCATCGAAAACGACATGGTGCCGGCGTTCCGCGCCGGTGATTTCTCCGGCGGCATTTCCAAGGCCGTCGACGACATGGTCATGGTGCTGGAAGGCAACCCGGAAGAGCTGGAGGCGCGCGGCAAGCGCAACCCGGCCGACCGCAGCACGCCCATCGATCCCGTCGTCGCGGTCTTCCTGATCCTGTGGGCGGCGATGTTCTTCGGCGGCCTGGCGATGGCCTTCCTGCCGCCGATCTTCGGCACCAAGCTGTCGCCGGGCGTGTATAAATGGCTGGGCATGACCTTTCGCTACGGCCAGGGGCCGAGCGGATCGTCCTCGGGCTCCAGCAGCTGGACAACAAGTTCGTCGTCGGGCAGCGGATGGTCATCGGGAAGTTCGGGCAGCAGCTGGTCTTCGGGCTCAAGCAGCGGCGGCGGGTTTTCAGGCGGCGGCGGTTCGTCTGGCGGTGGCGGGTCTTCAGGGAGCTGGTGAGAGAAGATGGCAACACGACCGATCAGCCCACAGGACCATGAGCGCATCGCCACCGCGATCCGCGCGGCCGAGGCCAAAACCGACGGCGAGATCTACTGCGTCGTTGCGCATGCCAGCGACGGCTATTTCTTTCCCGCCGCCTTCATGGCGACATCAGGCATGCTGATTGCCAGCCTCGCCGTCGCTTATGGGCTGGAAGCCTGGTGGCTGTCGATCCGGCTGCCGCATTTCGTCATTGTCCAACTGCTGGCACTGGCCTCGGTGTTGGTGCTTTTGTGGGCGCTGC
Source organism: Mesorhizobium sp. C089B (assembly GCF_030323125.1). Lineage (NCBI taxonomy): Bacteria > Pseudomonadati > Pseudomonadota > Alphaproteobacteria > Hyphomicrobiales > Phyllobacteriaceae > Mesorhizobium > Mesorhizobium sp. C089B. The sequence continues at coordinate 4,251,542 of NZ_CP100469.1, read as the reverse complement.
CGGGCTTGCGCATCCATCTGGTGCCGCGCCGGCAGCGTTATCAGGCGGCACATCACAATGCGCTCAGGCAGTTCCTCGCCCGCAATGTCCACCGCACCACGGCGCGCACCGGCGTGTTGGTCTTCGTGTCGATCGCCGAGCGTTATGCCGAAGTGGTCGCCGATTCGGGCATCGACAGCAAGGTCGGCCAGCATGTCTGGGACGGCGTGGTGCGCGATCTCCTGCAGCATGCCGGTCACGACCGGCTCGCCGACGGCTTCGTCAAGGCGATCGGGCAGGTCGGCGCGGTGCTGGCCGAGCATTTCCCGGTGACGTCGGGCGATGCCAATGAACTGGACGATCATCTCGTCGAGATCTGAAAAGCCAGCACGCGCTACCCGGACGGACGCCTGACCGCGCCGGCTGGGTGCGTTTTCCAGGCAGGCTTTGCCCATTGTCAGCAGTGTCGCGATCGGCTGTGAGAAAGCGGTCGGCGGGCTGACCTCGACTCTTGCAAATGGCCGATGCGGGTTTATGGTTAACAAATCATGAATACGCTGAGCATCGACATCAGGAAAGCCGAACCGCGCGACGCCGGCGCCATTGCCGACGTGCACCAGCTGGCCTGGGAGGGCGCCTATTCCGGCATCATCCCGCATCGCTCGCTGACCTCGATGATCAACCGCCGCGGCGCCGACTGGTGGGCCAACGCCATCCGCCGCGCTGCCACCGTTCTGGTGGTCGAGATCGGCGGCACCATCGCCGGCTATGCCACGATCGGCAAGAACCGCGCCCGCGAGCTGAAGCAGCAGGGTGAAATCTACGAACTTTATTTGCGTCCGGAATATCAGGGCATCGGGCTCGGCAGCCGGCTGTTCAAGGCGGCGCGGGCGCGGCTTGCCGACCACGGGCTGAAGGGAATGGTGGTGTGGGCGCTGGAAGACAACCAGAATGCGCTTTCCTTCTATGCCGGCGCGGGTGGCCGCGATGTTGCCGAAGGCGTCGAGGTTTTCGAGCAGAGGGCGCTGAAGAAGGTCGCCTTCGTCTGGGAATGACCGGTCTCGGTTACAAATCATCACAAACCGTGCGCTTCCATTAGCGCTCCGTACCAATCGCCGCATTGCACCATGCCGCGCCGCCCGCTATCGATCGTGGACATCGAGAGAGGGATTTAAGCCATGCGTATCGAAGCCATTGCCATCGGAAAGAACCCGCCCGAGGACATCAACGTCATCATCGAGGTGCCGATCGGCGGCGAGCCGATCAAGTACGAGATGGACAAGGAGGCCGGCACGCTGTTCGTCGACCGTTTCCTGCATACGTCGATGCGCTACCCCGGCAATTACGGTTTCGTGCCGCACACGCTCTCGGGCGACGGCGACCCGATTGACGTTCTGGTCTGCAACACCCGCGCGCTGGTGCCGGGCTGCGTCATCAATGTGCGGCCGATCGGCGTGCTGGTGATGGAAGACAATGCCGGCCAGGACGAGAAGGTCATTGCCGTGCCGTCGCCGAAGCTGACGCTGCGCTACGAAAACGTCACCGAATACACGCAGCTGCCCGAGATCACCCGCGACCAGGTCCAGCACTTCTTCGAGCACTACAAGGATCTCGAGCCCGGCAAATGGGTCAAGATCGAAGGCTGGCACGATTCCAAATACGCCAAGAAGATGATTGTCGACGCGATCGCACGGGCGAAGGCGGCAAAGTAGCGCCGAGAGAGGCCTGCGTCTCGTTCAAGTAAGCGGCAAACGCCAGCGCGAGGCACCCCCTCTGGCCTGCCGGCCATCTCCCCCTCAAGGGGGGAGTCGCAACGGCTTTCGTCAATTTTCAGCGCCGAAAGAAAAGCGCCGCCAGCGAAGCTGCCAATCTCCCCCTTGAGGGGGAGATGCCCGGCAGGGCAGAGGGGGTGCCTTGCACCCACGTGACTAGTTATCCACCCGACCAAACGCCGGCACGTTGCCGATGACGGTGTGCTTGTCCTTGCCACAGGCGAAACTCTTCGCCTTTTCGTCGGCCAGCTTGCGCGCCTGGTCATTGGCCTGCGGGTTGCCGGTGGCCAGCACGAGGCCGATGGTGCAGCCGTCGCGGGCTTCCATCTGGGCGACCTTGGCGACGAGCAGCACTTCGGTCGGCTTGTTCTCGTCCTCGGGATTGCTGATCGAGCGGCGGTGGATGACGGCAAAGGGAACGGCAACGTCGCCCTTGGTCTCGATGCGCCACTCGACCTTGGCGCCGGACGAGTTGAAGCCGGAAAAGCTCTCCCAGACCGAGGTCATGTCGCCGCCGGGCGGAAATCCGTAGAACAGCGATTCACGGGCGTCGTCATAGGCGATCAGCACGGGATAGCCACGATAGCCGGAGCAGGCGAGTTCGGCCCATTCGCCGTCGCCTTCCTGCGCCTGCGCATAGGTGACGCAGTCCTTTTGCGAGTCGAGGTCGGTGTAGACGCTTGATATGCCGTCGGCATGGGCGGTTTGGGATAGGGCGGCGAGGGCGAATGGAACAAGCAGCAGGGTTCGCATGCGGACGTCTCCCGTGAAGTTCGCCCCAGCCTATCGCCAAATCTGCGGCCGGCCTAGCGTGCCAATCTCAACGTTGGCGCCGCCCAAATCGCCCTGCCGGGCAATTCTCCCCCTGAACGGGAGAAAGTGGCCGGCTGCGCCGCTGGCGACAACCTTGCAACGCTGGCAATTGGCGAAATCGTGATGAGAGCGTTCCTCGCCCCATTTCCGGGAAAGGATGCCGGCAGGTGAGGGGCGGCGCCAACGTTCGAAATGTTATTTCTTCAAGCTCGCCTCGATCAGCAGGTCGGCGTTGTGGGCGACCGCCGCCGCCGGGCCTCCGAGGCCGAAGAGCTGGCCACTGATATAGGCGCCTTCGATCAACAGCAGCAGGCCGTCGCCGAGCGTGTCAGGGTCTTTAGCGCCCATCGCTGCGGCCATGGCGCGCAGGCGGTGGCGCAACTCCTGCTTGTTGGCCTCGCTGACGACACGCGCCGGATGGCCATGTTCGGGATATTCCACCGCCGCGTTGGTCATGCCGCAGCCGCGATAGTCCGGCCTTTGCGTGCGCTTGCCGACGCGAGTCAGAAAAGCCCTGAGCTGTGCCCGCGGGTCGCCGGGATGGGCAGCCACGGCTTCGTCGAAACGCTCCCAATACTCACGGTCATATTGCCTGAGATAGGAAGCGGCGAGCTCGTCCTTGGAGGGAAAGCTGCGGTAGAGGCTGGGCTTGGTGACGCCGGCGCGCTTGACGATTTCGTCGACGCCGATCGCCCGGATGCCGCGGCGGTAGAACAGGTCGTAGGCCACGTCGAGGATTTTCTTGGCAGCCTTGGGCGGTGCGGCTGCATGACCGTCCTTGATGGTCAGTTCATTATTTTTGTCCGTTGGCATGGTATGACTCGATTGACGTGTTACCGATCGGTACGTATACATGTCCTCACCCTGCAACGTACCGGTCAGTAACATGATAGCTCAATCCCGTCCCTTTGGCCAGCGCTACGCTTTCGTCGTGGTTGGCGTCATCTTCCTTTGCCTGTTGATCGCGGCCGGGCTTCGTTCCGCACCCTCGGTGATGATGCTGCCGTTGGATAAAAGCTTCGGCTGGGGGCGCGATACGGTTTCGATTGCCGCTGCGATCGGCATCTTCCTTTACGGCCTGACCGGGCCGTTTGCCGCCGCATTGATGGAGCGTATCGGCTTGCGCCGCACGCTGCTTGCCTCGCTTGTGATCATGTCGGGCTCGACCGCGCTCAGCCTGCTGATGACCGAGCCCTGGCACCTGTTCCTCACCTGGGGCGTGTTTTCCGGCATCGGCTCCGGCGCGGTCGCCACCGTGCTCGGCGCCACCATCGTCAACCGCTGGTTCAAGACCAATCGCGGCTTGGTGATGGGGCTGATGTCGGCCTCCAGCGCCACCGGCCTGTTGGTGTTCCTGCCGCTGCTGGCATCGCTCGCCCAGTCGGGCGGCTGGCAGCCCGTCGCTACCGCCGTCTCGATCGCCACCGCCTGTCTTCTGCCGCTGGTCTGGCTGTTGGTTCCGGAGCGTCCCGCTTCGATCGGCATGGTGCGCTATGGCGCCGGGGCGGATGACGTGCCGCCGGTGTCGCCGGCATCGCAAGGCAATTTCCTGGCGCATACGCTGAACACGCTACGCCGCGCCGCCGGCACCCGCGTCTTCTGGTATCTGTTCGCCACCTTCTTCATCTGCGGCTTCACCACCAACGGGCTGGTCGGCACGCATCTGATCTCCTTCTGCGGCGACATGGGCATCCCCGAGGTACGGGCCGCGGGCCTGCTGTCACTGATGGGGATTTTCGACCTGATCGGCACGACTTTGTCGGGCTGGCTCACCGACCGTTTCGACCCGCGCAAGCTGCTCGGCGTCTACTACGGCATTCGCGGCCTGGCGCTGATCTATCTGCCCTATTCCGGCTTCTCGGCGACCAGCCTGATCATCTTCGCCGTGCTCTACGGTCTCGACTGGATCGCCACCGTGCCGCCGACGCTCAGGCTCGCCAACGAGGCCTTCGGCGACCGCAGCGGCCCGATCGTGTTCGGCTGGATCGTAGCCGGCCACCAGGTGGGCGCCGCCACCGCCGCCGCCTTCGGCGGCACCATGCGCGAACTGCAGGGCAATTACGAGCTGGCTTTCCTGATCGCCGGCATGACGGCGATCGTGGCTGCGTGTCTGTCGCTGCTGATCAATACGAGCAGGCCGGCTTTCGATCCGGAGCCGCAAGCGGCGTAAGGCGCGGTACTAATCACCCCCTGGTGACGCTCGATCCGGTGCGGTCGGCGTAAGCCTATGGGTCGGTGCGAAGGATCGCTACGCCTGGAATGGGCAGCCGTCAGTCCGGATAGCAAACCGTCGGAATCTTCGGCCAAACGGCGCTGTCGCAGCCGGCAACCTGCTGCTTCTGCTTGAAAGAGGCGCTCACCGGGCCGGTGACCACGGGGTCGACGCCATCAGGGGCGTCGGCAAACATCTGCTCGGCCGTCCGGTCGGACGACGAGGCGGGATTGGCTTCCTTCACCGTCGCGGCCGATTGGGCGGCATTGGCCGCCAGCAGGGCAGCAAATGCGACCGAAGCGATGAGTGGCCAAAATCGATTGAGTTTGTCGGTCATGAATTTCGAACTACCCGGGCCCAGAAAGGTTCCCGCCTTGGTTAACAAAACCACCTCACACCGAGATGCTTAAGATTTGATGAGTATTTGGTGATGCGCCTCCTCTTTCGCAATTGCGAAAAACCCTGTATGAGCCGCGCAACCGAAAGAGGCGGCGCCTTTTGGCCTGCTGCCTGCAACGCTCCCGAGACCACAAAATGAAAATTCGTAATATCGCGATCATCGCGCACGTCGACCATGGAAAAACCACCCTCGTCGACCAATTGCTGCGGCAATCCGGCTCCTTCCGCGACAATCAGCGCGTCGCCGAGCGCGCCATGGATTCCAACGACCTCGAAAAGGAACGCGGCATCACCATCCTGGCCAAGGCGACCTCGGTCGACTGGAAGGACACCCGCATCAACATCGTCGACACCCCCGGCCACGCCGATTTCGGCGGTGAGGTCGAGCGCATCCTGTCGATGGTGGATTCGGCCATCGTGCTGGTCGACGCCGCCGAAGGCCCGATGCCGCAGACCAAGTTCGTCGTTGGCAAGGCGCTCAAGGTCGGCCTGAAGCCGATTGTCGTCATCAACAAGATCGACCGTCCGGACACCCGCCACGTCGAAGTGGTCAACGAGGTGTTCGACCTGTTTGCCGCCCTCGACGCCACCGACGACCAGCTCGACTTCCCGATTCTCTATGGTTCTGGCCGCGATGGCTGGGTCTCGGAAAATCCGGAAGGCCCGAAGGACCAGGGCCTGGCGCCGCTGTTCGACCTCGTCATCAAGCATGTGCCGGAGCCGACCGTTCATCCCGGCCCGTTCCGCATGATTGGCACCATCCTGGAAGCCAATCCCTTCCTCGGCCGCATCATTACCGGCCGTATCGAGAGCGGCACGCTGAAGTCCAACCAGGCGGTCAAGGTGCTCCACCATGACGGCACGCAGATAGAAACCGGGCGCATCTCCAAGATCCTCGCGTTCCGTGGCCTTGAGCGCCAGCCGATCGAAGAGGCGCAGGCGGGTGACATCGTCGCCATTGCCGGCCTGTCCAAAGGCACCGTCGCCGACACGTTCTGCGACCTGGCGGTGACCGAGGCGTTGCATGCGCAACCGATCGATCCGCCGACCGTGACCATGTCTTTCCTGGTCAATGATTCGCCGCTCGCCGGCACCGAAGGCGACAAGGTGACCAGCCGCGTCATCCGCGACCGCCTGCTGCGAGAAGCCGAAGGCAATGTCGCGCTCAAGATCGAGGAATCGCCCGACAAGGATTCGTTCTTCGTTTCCGGCCGCGGCGAATTGCAGCTGGCCGTGCTGATCGAGACGATGCGCCGCGAAGGCTTTGAAATCGCCGTGTCGCGTCCGCGCGTCGTCATGCAGAAGGGCGAGAACGGTGAATTGCTGGAGCCGGTCGAGGAAGTCGTCATCGACGTCGACGAGGAGCACGCCGGCATCGTCGTGCAGAAGATGTCGGAGCGCAAGGCCGAGATGGTCGAGCTGCGGCCTTCGGGCGGCAACCGTCAGCGCATCGTCTTCCACGCGCCGACGCGCGGACTGATCGGCTACCAGTCGGAACTGTTGACCGACACGCGCGGCACCGCCGTGATGAACCGGCTGTTCCACGCCTACCAGCCCTACAAGGGCGAACTGCCGGGCCGCACCAACGGCGTGCTGATCTCCAACGAACAGGGCGAGGCAGTGGCCTATGCCATGTGGAACCTCGAAGACCGCGGCCCGATGGTCATCGACCCGGGCGTCAAGGTCTATCAGGGCATGATCATCGGCATCCATAGCCGTGACAACGACCTCGAAGTGAACGTGCTGAAGGGCAAGAAGCTGACCAACATCCGCGCCGCCGGCAAGGACGAGGCGGTGAAGCTGACGCCGCCGATCCGCATGACGCTGGAGCGCGCGCTGGCCTGGATCCAGGACGACGAGCTGGTCGAGGTGACGCCGAAGACCATCCGCCTGCGCAAGCTCTATCTCGACCCGAACGAGCGCAAGCGCTTCGAGAAGTCGGCCAAAGTGGTCGGCGCGGCGTAACGGTTTTTGTTTTGGCGAGATGGGGACGACCCAACCCATCGTCTCGCCGAATGGGACAGGCTTCCCACTGGGAGCAGCCTGGCGCCCAGCCAGCCCAGCGGTGTCTCTTCAAAGGACCACAGCGGAAGCTCATAGTGTCATGATATTCTCGTTCCTCTCACTCCTCCGCACGGTATGCTAGCTGTGGGTGGAGGCGAGGAAACGGGTGTGCGAAATGCCGTTCGGGATTTCGTGCGGAGTCTTATGCAAGACGACACGCGGCGAAGGCTCGCAGCCCACAAAAAGCTTGTTGGATTTGGCAACGCGGCACTGCCGGCGATCGAGTATGAGCTGGCAAAGATCGATCTGGGTAAGGTTTCCCATCGCGAAGTTTCAACGGTTGTGGCGGGCCTCGCTACTGCCCTGCACGATATTAACGAAGATGCATCTCGACGATATATTTCGGATTCGCTTGCAGGACCGATAACTCCCCTTATGCGCGCTGCGCTCCGCAGCATCGTTCGCTTTGCGATGGACGACTGGCTGCGGTCTTCAGTTGGCGACATCACTGTTCTGGAGCATGGCAAGCTCGACAGTGGTTTGGAGGCGGCGCGGCACATTGGCCACTGGCTTGCAAATGTACCTGCAGCCGATCTGATTGGCATTTCGCGAATCTATATAATCCCGGAAATCCCCGAACCCGAGTTCGCCGGCACTTACCTCCAGACAGTATCGGTCATCGAGATTGTCTGGCGACGCCCATCCAAACATTGGATTGGCAACGCATTTCGCAGATTCATGATCGAGAAAACGCTCTATCACGAAATAGGCCACCATGCGCTGCAGCATGTCGAAATGGGACAAGACCCCGATCAGGAAAAGCAGGCAGACCGCTACGCATGGAAAATGATGCGCAGGGCACATCCCAATCTATGGATGCTTACTTTTCCTCTGCGGTTCCTTGGCGCGTCTGAACGACGGAAAAATGCCAAGGAGTTGGAAGCCGTATAGGATGCGTTTCGAAAGGTCGGCCAAGGTGGTCGGTGCAGCTTAAGGGCGCGCAATGAGCGACAAACTGGTCACGGCTGCGGTATTCGACAATCGGCCCGAGGCCGCGGTCTGCATATCGATGCTTCAAGCCTACGGGATTTATGCATTTTCGGCGCATCTCGATACGAGCGGGCAAAGCCTGACCCATGTGCAGGTCGCCGACAGCGATCTCGAAGCGGCCAAGGGTTTGATCGCTTCGACCTCTGAAGAGAGCGATTAACCCCTGGCCGCAGCGGCTCATCCTCCGGCCGCCGAGATGATGACTTCGCGATCCGCTTCGCCGGCTAGGTCGATGCGGATGGTCGTCCCCTCGCGAGCCGGCTTGCGCAAAGCCTTGGCTCCCTCCGGAAAGACGGTCAACACCAGCTTCTCCTCCAGTGCCTGAAGCCGCGACCGCGAGATGCCGAGTTCGCCGGCGAGCAGACGGTCGAGCCGCAGCGATGTCGGCATTTCCAGCCCAAGCCTGATTTCAAGCGCGGCTGCGGGTTCGCCTTCGCCGCCGAGCCGGTGTTTGTGAACGGCGACATCGGGAAACTCCTCGACGCGGCCGACCCGGTTTCGCAAAGCCACGACATCGAAGGCATGGCGGCGGGCGAGGGCCGGATCGTTGCTTTCGAGCGCTGCCAGCAGCGCGGGTTCGATGTCGCGGCGGTTGCAGCGTTCGAAAATGCCGAAATTCCACGAATTGTCGCAGTCGATGCAGCGATAGATCAGCCAGACATCAATGCGTTTGCCATTGGCGTTGACGCGGAATTTGTCGCTGCAGCGATAGGCTTTCACGGCGCTGCAGCGGTTGCAGTGGACCAGGGGTCGAGGCGCGATTTCGGGCGTGATTGCCCAGTGGATAGCGAGATGTTGGGACAAGCCGGAAGACCTTCCAGTGTGGAAGTTCTTCAGGTCGGCAATGGCGAGATGCCCATGCGGGCACGGCGTGGCGAGAGCTAGCTATGTCGGAAATCAGCTGTCACGGGCGGCAAAGCGCGCGACAACGGTTCAGCAGTGCCAAACCGGTCTCGAACCGCCGCCTGAGGAACACGTGAAATGGAGCAGGCACCGCTTAGTGCGGCGCCCTGCCAAGTGTGATCAGGGGAGTTGGCGAGACCGGCGGTTACTGAGGCAAAATGAAGCTCGAAATGAATGTCGGGACGGTTCTTCTAGCGGCAAGATGCCGAGCGGGCAAGGTTCATAGGGTGTCTCGCCCTGCTCAGGCGAAGGCGATCTGTACCTTCATCGATTTGTTGCGGTCGCCGGCGATCTCGAAAGCCGCAACCGCCTCGTCCATTGGATAGATGCCGGTCAGCAGCGGCTTAACGTCGACGCGACGGTTGTTGATCAGATCGACGGCCAGCGCGAACTCGTCGTGGAAACGGAAGGAGCCGCGCATTTCGATCTCCTTGGCGACGATGAGATTCTGAGGCAGCGACATGTCGCCGCCTAGGCCGAGCTGCACGAGCACCCCGCGCGGCTTCAGCACATCGAGCCCGGCTCGCACCGCGCGCTCATTGCCGGAGCATTCGAACATGACGTCGAAACTGCCCTTCTCGACATTGTAGCCAGCGAGCTTGTCGGCATCTGTGGCGACATTGATGGTGCGGTCGGCGCCGATCTCGTTGGCCTTGGCCAGAACCGCGTCCATGACATCGGTGACGACGATCTCACGCGCGCCGTGGACACGTGCGGCAAGGATGCTGAGCGCACCGATCGGCCCGCAGCCGGTGACCAAGACCCGCTTGCCGAGCAGCGAGCCGGCGCGGTTGACGGCATGCAGCGTTACCGCGAACGGCTCGGCAAAGGCGGCTTCGTTGATGGAGACATAATCGGCGATCTTGTGGCACTGCCAAGCCTCGGCGACGAGGCGCTGGCGGAAGGCCCCTGTATGTGCGGCATCGGCATGGCGCTGCCGTAGAATCGCATGTCGAGGCATTGGTTCTGCACGCCCTGCAGGCAGTATCGGCACGCATTGCAGGGCCGGCTGGGCGAAATAGCGACGCGGTCGCCGACGGCGAGGCTGGAGACGCCGGCGCCAAGCGCCTTCACCGTGCCGGCGACCTCATGTCCGAGGATCATAGGCTCGCGCAGGCGCACCACGCCGAAGCCGCCATGATTGTAGTAGTGCAGGTCCGAGCCGCAGATGCCGCCGGCCTCGACCGATATTTCGACCTGTCCGGCGCCAGGCGCGCCCGAATCGGTCTCTTCGATGCGCAGGTCTTTTGCGGCGTGGATGACGATTGATTTCACGGCCGCGATCCTTTCTCAAACCGCTGGCACGGGCAAGTCCGATCTCCGAAATGTGTCGCGTTCGTTGGCCCATCAGGCAGAGGGGTGCCAAATTGACGCCGATCGGATATTCTTCGCCATCCAACGCTCGAAGGCTCCGTCATGCACCTCACCTCGCTCCTGATCTTCGCCGCCGCTTTGTTCGTCGCCGCCGGTTCGCCCGGACCGTCGATCGCAGCCCTTGTCGCCCGCGTCATCTCGAAGGGCTTTCGCGACGTGTTCCCGTTCCTGCTTGCCATGTGGATCGGCGAGGGCATCTGGTTGTCGCTGGCGGTGTTCGGGCTGGCGGTCGTGGCGCAGACGTTTCATTTCGCCTTCGTCGTCGTGAAATGGGTGGGCGTCGCCTACCTCGCTTACCTCGCCTGGAAGATGTGGACGGCGCCGGTCGAGGCCAGGGAAGGCGAGATGCCGCGTGAGGATTCGCCGCTCAAGCTCTTCTTTGCCGGCATGGCGGTGACGCTCGGCAACCCCAAGATCATGATGTTTTATCTGGCCCTGCTGCCGACGATCATCGACCTTGCTTCGGTCAGCGTCATCGGCTGGGTCGAACTGACGGCGACGATGGCGGTTGTGCTCATCGCCATCGATCTCGCCTGGGTGATCGCGGCGTCACAGGCGCGCAAGCTGTTGAAAAGCAAGCGCGCCATGAAGATCGCCAACCGCGTCAGCGCCACGACGATGGCCGGCGCCGCCGCGGCCATCGCGGCGCGATCCTGATCGCCTTTCTATGGCACCTCAAAACTAGACTTTGTCCAACAGGTCCATGCTGTCGCCGGTGCCCACTTTCCAGCCGGCGAAGCATCCCAAAACGCCACAGGCGCGCATCGTTCGCCAACATAAAGCCAGCGAACGCCGCCACGTCCCGGGTAGATGGAAAACCCGACGCCGATGTTTGCAGCTTCGGAGCCGCACTCGGTGCACGCCCATCGTTCCGGCTGGGCTTCGTCCCAAAATTCCTCGCTGTCGCAGATAAGATGCTCGGAGCCACAGGCTGTGCATGTTCGTCGCGCTACACCCTCGTCATCGTCGGCATCGAGGAGAAACGAGATGGAACCGCACTTGCAGCGGGCGAGCCTGAAGTCGTGAACCTCATATCCTTCGGAGGCATACCCCTCCAGGTATTCTGCGATGTCCGTGGTTCCCTCCAACCCACCATTTGCCTGAGGTGTCTATGGTCATGAGTTATCTCGTCTATGGCGTGATATCGTTCGTTCGGCCGCATATCGATGGCCGCCGTTACGACTCTCTATTTAGCTGTCGGCGTAACAGTTATGTTCCATATGTCGCCGAACACCTTTGTCCTGTTCTGCCCAATTGCCTCAAGCTTTTCCTCGTACAAAACATGTCTGGTCACGCCGCTATCGATGTCGACCGTGCAGTCAGCTGTGTTTGATTTGTGAACCGCAGCATCGGTACGGACGATCTGCTTCTCCGTTTTACCCGTTTCTGGATTCAGTTTCTCGACCGTGTCGACAAGAACCCCGGAGAGTTTCTCGGCATCCGAGGTCATGTGGAATTTCAACGTTGCCGTCCGCGCAATCTGATCGACGCCAACGAGCAGACTCGAGCGCGAATTGGCGAAGGGGTCACCGGCTTCATTTAGCGTCGTGTCGGTCGACGCTGTTTCCCTGCCTATGGGTAAATCGCTGTTCTGGCAGGCCGCTATGATATCAAGTTCCTGTAGGAAGTAAGGAACAGCCGTCTCGGGAGTTAGACCCGCGAAAAACTTACGAATCGTATTTTGAGCTGCTTCGTGATTGGCGTATTTGGGCAGTGCGAACAGCTCCTTCTCGACGACGTCTCGAAAAGCTGGCCAACTCTTCAGGGCAACAGGCGCTCCCCGAATGTCGGTATCGAACTCGATGCGCATTCCGCGAAGCGCCGAGACGGTAGCCCAATTGTAAAGCGGGACTGGCCCGCTGCTAAGTTCTGTAGTGGTCCAGGCAGAGGAATAGCCGCCTTCGCGGCTTTCTATCACTTCATATCGACCGCTGATCCTGCCTCTTTCCGTTGAGGTGACGCCGCGATCGGCAATCGTCTTCGTCCGCTCTATTTCGACAAGCCAGACTTGTCCCGCGGTTGGTTGGTAGGGAAGGGAAATGGATGCGCCGGCGGGGGCGGTTGTCTCACCATGCGTTTCATGGCCTACCAGCAAAACCGATACGATGGCGGCTGCAAAGATAGAAGCTCGAACCACTTAACCCTCACCTCGCCATGGCGTGGTATTCGTCGTTCGGCTGCATGTCGATGGCCGCCGCCACGCGGTTCGACATGTTGAAGAAGGCGGCGGTCGAGGCGATGTCCCAGATGTCGCGGTTGGTGAAGCCGGAGTTGCGCAGTGCTTCCCTGTCCCCCTCGACGATCTTTGCCGGCTGTTCCGTCAGCTTGACGGCGAATTCGAGCATCGCCGTCTGTTTCGGTGAAAGATTGGCAGCGCGGAAGTTCATCACCATCATCTCGCCGAGAGCCGGATCGCCGGAGAGCTGGCGCACCGCCGCGCCATGCGCGGTCAGGCAATAATAGCAATGGTTGATCGAGGAGACGACGACCGCGATCATCTCCCGCTCCAGCTTCGACAGGCCGGATTCACTCAGCATCAGATCATTGTAGGTGTCGGTAAAGGCGCGCAGCTTCTTCTCGTCGAAGGCATAGGCAAGAAGCACGTTGGGAACCAGGCCGAGCTTTTCCTCGCATTTGGCGAAATAGGCTTTTGTCGCCTCGCTCAGCTCCGCGATACCGAGGTCAAGTGCGCTGATTTTGCCGGACATGGGGTCTCCTCCTGGTTCACCGCCGCCTGACCGTCGAATTCCTGTAATTCTTATCGAGCCGTCAAACCTTTGTCGCCAAACAGCGGTCATCTGCTACCATAGTCGTAAAAGCATGTGACGGGAGGACAACATGGCGAGCGTGAAATCCGCAGCTAAGCCGAAGAAAACAGCCACTGCCGGGGTGAAACCCGACGGGAAGCCGGCCAGGCTCGCCGACTATCTGCTGGCCCGCGCGCCGGCCGAAGACATTGCCGCCTATGACGCCGCCGACCTGGAGCGCGCCGCCGACCTGGCAGGACGTGCGGTCGCCGCCCACAAGAAGGGCCAAAGTGTCGTCGCCGTCGATGCCGGGTCGGGCGTCTCCCGCGAGGGCCGCCCGATGACGATCATCACCGTCGTCAACGACAACATGCCGTTCCTGTTCGATTCGATCCTCGGCGAGATCACAGAAACTGCCGGCGAACCGACTTTGGTCACCCATCCGGTCATCGTCGTGCGTCACGGCAAGGCCGGCGTCGACGAGATCCTCGGCGACGGCAGCGCCCTCAAGGACGATGGCAATCACGACCGGCTGAGCGTCGTCCATGTCCATATTCCGCGCCTGACGGCGGAGCAGGCCGACGCGCTGGCCGACCGCCTGCGCAAGATGCTCAACCAGGTGCGCGCCGCCGTCAGCGACTGGAAGCCGATGCTCGCCCGTCTCGACCAGGCGATTTCCGAATTCCGCTATTCCGCCGTGCCGCTCGACAAGAAGAGCGTTGCCGAGGCCATCGCCTTCCTTGAATGGCTGCGCGACGACAATTTCACTTTCCTTGGCATGCGCGAGTTCAAATATTCCGGTGGCGCGGAGAGCGGCAATCTAGAGCGCGCCGACAAACCCGGTCTCGGCATCCTCGCCGACCCGGATGTGCTGGTGCTCCGGCGCGGCACCGAGGCGGTGACGACGACGCCCGAAATCCGCGCCTTCCTGCATGGGCCGGAGCCGCTGATCGTCACCAAGGCCAACGCCAAGTCGCTGGTGCACCGCCGCATTTATCTCGATTATATCGGCGTCAAAACCTACACCGCCAAGGGCACGCTTGCCGGCGAGTTGCGCATGGTCGGCCTGTTCACCTCGACTGCCTACACGCGCTCGGTGATGAAAATCCCGTATCTGAGGTCAAAGGCCGAGACCATCATCGCCAAGTCCGGCTTTGACCGGCACGACCATTCCGGCAAGGCACTGATCAACGTTCTGGAGAGCTATCCGCGCGACGAACTGTTCCAGGTGCCGGTGCCGATCCTGAAGAAGCACGCCGCGGCCATTCTCGGCCTGGTCGAGCGGCCGCGGGTGCGGGCGCTGGTGCGCGCCGACCAGTTCGACCGCTTCGTCTCGATCCTCGTCTTCGTGCCGCGCGACCGCTATGACAGCGTCGTGCGCGAGAAGATCGGCACCTATCTCAAGACCGTCTTCGAGGGCCGTTTGTCGGCTTACTATCCGGCTTTCCCCGAGGGCGGGCTGGCGCGTGTGCATTTCATCATCGGCCGCTCCGGCGGCAAGACGCCGAAGGTCGAGCAGGCGGTGATCGAAGCGGCGATCCGCGACATCGTGCGAACCTGGGACGACGCGCTGGCCGAAGCCGCGGAAGCCGTCGGCGGCGATCCATCGCTGAAGGCGATCGCCGCGCGTCTGCCTGAGAGCTATCGCGATTCCTTCAGCGCGGCCGTCGCGCTGAAGGATGCGGGGCGCATCGCCGGCATCAGCACCGCCAACCCGATCGCCATCGACTATTACCGCCATGCCGAGCAGAAACCGCATCAGGCAGCGCTGAAGATCTACCACCACGGCAGCCCGGTAGCGCTGTCGCGTCGCGTGCCGGTGCTGGAAAACATCGGCTTCCGCGTCATCAGCGAGCGCACCTTCGAAGTTGGCGAGGACGGCGGCGACACCGTCTTCGTCCACGACATGGAACTGGAGAACAGCTACGGCAAGCCGATCGACCTCAGCGATGGCGGCGCGCTGTTCGAGGACGCGTTCCTGTCGGTCTGGCGCGGCGACATCGACAATGACAGCTATAACGGGCTTGCCCAGACCGCCGGCCTGTGGTCGGGCGAAGTCAGCATTCTGCGCGCCTATGGCCGCTACCTGCAGCAAGCCGGTATCCCGCAGAGCCAGGATTTCATCGCGGCCGCGCTCAACCGCTATCCCGACATTGCGCGCGGCCTGCATGCGCTGTTCGTCGCTCGTCTCGGCCCGACCGCCGAGACGGAAGGCGTGATCGCCGCCAAGCACCTCAAGGCCAAGATCAAGGACGCGCTGGAGGAAGTCCCTAACATTGATGACGACACGATCATCCGCCGCTATCTCAATCTGATCGAAGCCTCGTTGCGCACCAACCATTTCGTTGCGGGAACGAAGGCGCGGGGCCAGTCGCTGGCGATCAAGCTGGACTCGCAGGCGGTCGAAGGATTGCCAGCGCCGCGGCCGTGGCGCGAGATCTTCGTCTATGGTTCCGAGGTCGAAGGCGTGCATCTGCGCTTCGGCCCGGTTGCGCGCGGCGGCCTGCGCTGGTCGGACCGCGCCCAGGATTACCGCACCGAGGTGCTCGGCCTGGTCAAGGCGCAGCAGGTCAAGAACGCCGTCATCGTGCCGGTCGGCGCCAAGGGCGGCTTCTATCCGAAGAAGCTGCCGATGAGCGCCGGCCGCGACGCCATCTTCGAGGCCGGCACCTCGGCCTACAAGAATTTCGTTTCCAGCCTGTTGTCGATTACCGACAATATCGGGCTGGACGGTGTCATCCCGCCGGCCGGCGTTGTCAGGCGCGACCCCGACGATCCCTATTTCGTCGTCGCCGCCGACAAGGGCACGGCGACCTTTTCCGACACCGCCAACGCCATCAGCGAAAGCCACGGCTTCTGGCTCGACGACGCCTTCGCCAGCGGCGGCTCGGCCGGTTACGACCACAAGAAGATGGGCATCACCGCCAAGGGCGCCTGGGAAGCGGTCAAGCGGCATTTCCGCGAGATCAACCGCGACATCCAGACCACCCCCTTCACCGTCGTCGGCGTCGGCGACATGTCGGGCGACGTGTTCGGCAACGGCATGCTGCTGTCGCCGCAGACCAGGCTGATCGCCGCCTTCGACCATCGCGACATCTTCATCGATCCCGATCCAGACAGAGTGGCGTCGATGGCCGAGCGCGAGCGCATGTTCGCGCTGCCGCGTTCGTCCTGGCAGGACTATGACAAGACCAAGCTGTCGGAAGGCGGCGTCATCGTCTCGCGCAGCCAGAAGTCGATCACGCTGCCTGCGGCAGCGGCGGCGGCGATTGGCCTCGCCAAGACCACCGCGACACCGGCCGAGATCATGACCGCCATCCTCAAGGCGAATGTCGATCTGTTGTGGTTCGGCGGCATCGGCACGTATTTACGGGCCTCGGGCGAAACCAATGCCGAAGTCGGCGACCGCGCCAATGACGCCATCCGCATCACCGCGCTCGATGTGCGGGCCAAAGTGATCGGTGAGGGCGCCAATCTCGGCGTCACGCAGCGTGCCCGCATCGAATTCGGCATGAATGGCGGTCGCTGCAACTCCGATGCCATCGACAATTCCGGCGGCGTCAACTGCTCCGACGTCGAGGTCAACATCAAGATCGCGCTGGCGTCCGCCATGCGCAAGGGGTCGCTGACCCGGCCGGCGCGCAACAAGCTGCTGGCCGAGATGACCGACGAGGTCGCCGGCCTCGTGCTGTCCAACAATTACGAACAGACGCTGGCGCTCTCCATCGCCCGCAAGCGCGGCCTTGCCGACATCGCGCACCAGAGCCGGTTCATGGCGGCGCTGGAGGCTCGGGGCCTGCTCGACCGCGCTGTCGAGACGCTGCCGTCGCCGGCCGCCCTTGCCGAGCGCGAGGCGCGTGGCGAGCCGCTGACCCGGGCGGAGCTTGGCGTGCTGCTCGCCTATGCCAAGATCGTGCTGTTTTCCGACATCGTCGCCAGCGACGTGCCGGACGACGCGCATTTCGACCGCGACCTGATGGGCTATTTCCCCGATCGGATGGCGAAGAAATACGCGGCCGAGATCCATGGCCACCGGCTGCGCCGCGAAATCATCGCCCGCGTCGTCGCCAACGATCTCGTCAATCGCGGCGGACCGTCATTCGTCAACCGGCTGCAGGAAGCCACGGGGCGCAGCGCGGCCGACGTGGTGCGCACCTTCGCCGTGGTGCGCGACGGCTTCGCCCTGCCGGCGCTCTATCGGGAGATCGATGCGCTGGACAGCCACATCGACGGCCAGGCGCAGCTCGATCTCTACCAGTCCGTCAGCCGGCTTATCTTCGTGACCAGCGGCTGGTACCTGAAGAACGATGCCGGCACCGCAGCGCTCGGCCAGCGCATTGCCGAACTGCAAGAGGCGCGCATGGCGCTGGAGCCGAAGCTGCTCTCGCTGCTACCGGCCTTCTCGCGCGAGCGGGTCGAGGAGCGGCGGCACGGCCTCTTCAAGGCCGGCGCCCCGGAAAAGCTCGCCGGGCAGCTGGCAATGGCCGATGTGGCGGGACTGATCCCCGACATCGCACTGACGGCGCGCACGGCCAATGCCGACGTCGTCGCCTCGGCCAAGGCGTTCTTCGCCGTCAGCGATGCCTTCCGCATTCCGCGCGTCGAAGAGGCGGCGCGTTCTATCACGCCGTCGGACTATTACGACCAGCTGGCGCTGTCGCGCGCCACCGACACGATCGGCGCGGCGCGGCGCGGCATCGCGGTGGCGGCTCTCGCCAGCCATACCGGGACGGCGGATCCTGTGGCGGCCTGGCTGGAAGCCGGCGGCGAGCGCGTGGCGCGCATTCGCGAGCGGCTGCAAGCGCTGACCGAAGGCGGGGATATCACCGTGTCCAGGCTGTCGGTGGCTTCGGGGCTGATGAGCGATCTGACGGGGATGTGAGGCTCGGGACTTTACCCTCCCCCTTGTGGGGAGGGTCGCTGCGAAGCAGCGGGGTGGGGTGCGGCACCGACCCCACCCGGACCTTCGGTCCGACCTCGCCACAAGGGGGAGGTAGGGGCGCGGCGCCTTTCTTCGCGTCTCTATGCAGGTAGACAGCGGCGACATCCAGGTGAGGGGCAGCGCGAATCTTTGGCGGTTTGCATGAGCATTCGAAACATGCAGACATGGCGTCCGACAAGCGCGGTGTCCGGGGGAATCATCATGGCGGCGGTAGATGCAGTGCAGCGGGCATCGGGACGCGGCATCTGGGGTGGATGTTCTTCGACTGGGCGGCGCAGCCGTTTTTCACCGTCGTCACCACCTTCATCTTCGGCCCTTATTTCGTCTCGCGCATGGCGAGCGATCCGGTCTCAGGCCAGGCGGCCTGGGGCTACGGCATCGCTGTTGCGGGCCTGGTCATTGCCGTTTTGTCGCCCATCCTCGGCTCGATTGCCGACCAGACCGGGCCGCGCAAGCCGTGGATTGCGTTCTTCGCCTCGATCAAAATCATCAGCCTTTGCCTGCTATGGTTTGCCGCTCCCGGCTCGAATCTTTTCCTGGTGGTGCTGTTCTTTTCTCTCGCTTCGGTCGCGGCGGAATTCTCGACCGTGTTCAATGATTCGATGATGCCGCGCCTGGTGCCGAAGAGCGAGATCGGCCACGTCTCCAACATTGCCTGGGGCCTTGGTTATCTCGGCGGCATGATCGCGCTGATCTTTGTCGTCGCTTGTCTGGCGGCTTCGCCGGAGACCGGCAAGACGATCATCGGGGTCGACCCGCTCTTTGGGCTCGACCCGAAACTCGGCGAGGACGCGCGCGCCACCGGGCCGCTGTCGGCCGGCTGGTATTTCCTGTTCATCCTGCCGATGTTCTTCTTTACGCCGGACGCCATCAAAGGCATTCCGATCGGGCCGGCGGTGCACGAGGGGCTGTCGGAACTGAAGTCGACGCTGACTGAAGTGCGCCGGCGCAAAGGCATCTTCCGCTTCCTTGTCGCCCGCATGATTTATCAGGACGGCGTCAATGCGCTGCTCGCTTTGGGCGGCACCTTTGCGGCAGCGATGTTCCACTGGTCGATCACCGAGATCGGCATGTTCGGCATCATCCTCAACGTCGTCGCCATCGTCGGCTGCCTGGTTGCCGCATGGCTGGACACCGCGCTTGGCTCCAAGACCATCGTGATGATTTCGCTCGCCCTGCTCAGCATCGCCACCATCGGCATCGTTTCGACCGGGCCAGGCTACACGTTGTTCGGCGCCTGGATGATGCCGGGAGCCGATAGTGGCGGCCTGTTCGGCACGGCGGCGGAAAAGGCCTACGTTTTCTATGGCCTGCTGATCGGGCTGGCGTTCGGACCGGTGCAGGCGTCGTCACGCTCCTACATGGCGCGCAGCGTGACCGCAGCCGAATCCGGCCGCTATTTCGGCATCTATGCGCTGGCCGGAAGGGCGACGAGTTTCCTGGCGCCGTTCATGGTGGCGTCGATCACGCTCGCCAGCGGCTCGGCGCGGCTCGGCATGGCGGCCATCGTGCTGTTCCTGGGCGTGGGGATCGCGATATTGATCTGGACGCCGTACCCGGCGGATCAGCCGGTGGAATAGCGCCGCACTTTTCCTTCTCCCCTTGTGGGAAAAGGCAGAGGCGCTCAATGCCTGAAATGCCTCACGCCGGTAAACACCATGGCGATGCCATGCGCGTCGGCAGCGGCGATGACGTCTTCGTCGCGCATTGAACCACCGGGCTGGATGACGGCAGTGGCGCCGGCTTCGATGGCTGAGATCAGCCCGTCGGCGAAAGGGAAGAAAGCGTCGGAGGCGACCACCGAGCCCTTGGTCAACGGCTCCGCGAGGCCAGCTGCTTCCGCCGCGTCGAGCGCCTTGCGGGCGGCGATGCGCGAGGAATCGACGCGGCTCATCTGGCCGGCGCCGATGCCAACCGTGGCGCCGTCCTTGGCGTAAACGATGGCGTTCGACTTGACGTGCTTGGCGATGCGGAAAGCGAATTTGAGGTCGGCCATCTCGGCCGCCGTCGGCGCGCGCCTGGTCACCACCTTGAGCTCGAGATCGTCGACCACCGCGTTGTCGCGGCCCTGGACGAGCATGCCGCCAGCGACGGATTTCACAGTGATGCCGCCGGCGTGCGGATCGGGCAGACCGCCGGTGACCAGCAGTCGCAAATTCTTTTTGGCGGCGATGATGCGGACAGCGTCCTCCGACGCGTCCGGCGCAATGATCACCTCGGTGAAGGTTTTTACGATCTCCTGAGCCGCTTCGGTATCGAGGATGCGGTTCATGGCAACGATACCGCCAAAGGCCGAAACCGGGTCGCAGGCCAGCGCTCTCGCATAGGCAGCAGCCAGCGAAGCGTCCTCGGCGACGCCGCACGGGTTGGCGTGCTTGATGATGGCAACGGCGGCGCAGCGGTTGGGATCGAACTCGCCGACCAGCTCGAAGGCGGCATCGGTGTCGTTGATGTTGTTGTAGGACAGCTGCTTGCCCTGCAACTGGCGAGCCGTGGCGACCCCGGGCCGCTTGTCGCCATTGACGTAGAAGCCGGCGCTCTGATGCGGGTTCTCGCCATAGCGCATGACGCTTTCCAGCCTGCCGCCGAAGGCGCGCCAGGTCGGGTGCTCGATCTCAAGCGTTTCGGCGAACCAGCCGGAGATCGCCGCATCGTAGCTGGCGGTGCGGGCAAAGGCCTTGGCCGCCAGCTTCTGGCGGAAATCCAGCGACAGCGAGCCGATGTTCATCTCCAGCGCGTTCAGCACCGAGGCGTAGTCGCCGGGATCGGTGACGATGGCGACATAGGCGTGATTCTTGGCCGAAGCGCGGATCATCGCCGGGCCGCCAATGTCGATGTTCTCGACAACAGCGGCATAGTCGGCGCCGGAACGGCGGACCTCCTCGAACGGGTAGAGATTGCAGACGAGCAGATCGATCGGCTCGATGCGGTGATCGTGCATCGCCTTGGCGTGTTCGGGATCGTCGCGCACGCCGAGCAGTGCGCCATGCACCGACGGGTGCAGCGTCTTGACGCGGCCGTCCATGATCTCGGGAAAGCCTGTCAGTTCCGAGACGTCACGCACCGCCAGCCCCGCCTCGGCGATCGCCTTTGCCGTACCTCCGGTCGAGACCAGCTCGACGCCGGCCGCGACCAGCCCTTTGGCGAAGTCGGTCAGGCCGGTCTTGTCGAAGACGGAAAGCAGGGCGCGGCGGACCGGAACGAGGTCGGGTGCCGGAATGTTCTTGGCGGCGACGGCCATGGGCTGGCGGCCTTTCAGGGCTGATTGGAGAGCGTTGCCGGGCCGTAGCACATGAGGTCAGGAAATCAAGCCGGAAGCTCGATCAAGCCGGCGCCGGCAACGACGCTCAGCTGTTCTCGGGATAGCCGGCGATGCCGGTGCGCGTGAGCTGCCAATGCACCTCGGCGATCTCCGAGGCCTTGAAGGCGAGCACGATCTGGCGGCTGCGGCGCGGGCCGCCAAGGCCGGCGAAATAGATCGATTCCTCGACCTCCGGCACCACTTCGGTGCAGGTGAACACCCAGGTGTCGGCCTGGTCGGCGGTCAGCACCAGGCGGTCATGCTCGTCCTGCAAAAGGTTGATATCAGGGTGGATGTGGAAGCGCACCACGACGAAGTCGCGGCCATTGTTGCGGATCGCCGCACCGCCCGGGCGGAGGAAGCGATCCCTGCCGGCGAGCACATTGCCCTCGCTCGACAGTTTCAGCTCGCGCTCATGCAGGAAGCCAAAGCGTTGCATATAGCCGTCATGGCGGGCGATGAAGCCTTGCGTGCCCTTCTGGTCGATGCGCTTGCAAGGCACATGCTGCGGGCCGCCGAGCAAGGGTGAGCCGAGCAGGTCGTTGACGCGCAGCGAATGGGAAAACCGCGCCGACGAGGTGTCGTTGATGGTGGCGGTCGAATGCGCCGCAGTGGCACGGGCCAGCGGCCGGAACTCGGCAGCGCCATAGGTGTCGATGCCGGCATTGACGATATAATGCTGGCGACCGGACGAGAGTTCGAAGGCCAGGCACCCGGCATGCGCGGCGTTGGACACATCGACGGCCGGCGACGGGCCGGTATCGGCAATCACCGTAACGCCGCCCATACACAGCCGCTCATAGCCGGAATGCGGCGCGTGCAGCAGCGGCGCGCCGGCGGTGTCGTCGTGGCGCAAGATGGTGGCAATGCGGTCGTGGATGGTCGCGCCCATGCCGTTGAAGCGGGCCAGGCTGCCATCCTGATGGCGGAAGAAACGGAGCGCCGGCAGCATGCGGTCGATGGCGCCCATCAGGGCTGCCGGTGGCGTTTCGGCCTGATTGGCATAGGTCTGACGCAGCGGCAGGAGATCGGCGAGCAGTTCGAGAACCGCCATCGGGTTGCGCGAAATATGGCCGCCGTCGGGAAGGATCTGGCGGTCGAGTTCTTCCGCCAGGTTGCGGGTGGCGCCGCGCAGTGCCGAGGCCGGCGCCGGCAGCGACAGCGCGGCGAAGGCAAGCGCGATGCGAGCGCGCAGCCTGTCCTTGCCGTCCGGCATTTCGCGCGCCATCGAGCGGAGATAGCGGATCTGCACGGCGAGCGATTTCAGGAAGGCGCGATAGAACGGAAATTCGGCCCCTTGTAGGACAACCGAGGAGTGTTGCAACCAGGCAATGACTCGCTTGGCGGTGGTGCCGGGCTCCCAAGCTATGCCGGAAATCTGGTTGCCATGCATGGCGATCCAGTCGGAGACAAGCGCGCGTGCATTGGCGGCGGCCAGCTCGGTGCCGGCGGCGCGCATATGGCGCAGCCAACGAAAGCCGTGCAGCGTCTTCACCCAGCCGCGATTGGCGACATCGATCTGGAATGGCGATTTGCCGCCGGTCTCGACGAGGTGTCCCGACAGCGGATAGCGGCCATAGTAGATCTCGAGCGCGATCTGCGGATCGGCGAGCCTGAGGTCGGGCGGTGCAATCAGGACGCGTTCGGGCGTGCGCCCGGAATAGCGCCAGCGATAAACTGGCCCCGCGCGAAGGCGCCGGCGCGTCTTGCGCCAAAACTCCTTAGCGACAAGCGTCCACAGACGTGTCGTGCTGCCGGCAGCCAGTGCCAAAACCCCTCCTCGTCGCCTGGAGATAGAGCATGCTGTCGCCCGAAAACCGCGTCACACTTTTCGGCATCATGTTCCGGTACCCCAGCACAAGCTTATATGATTCAAGAACTTATGCGAAGTCGAATTCCGCCGACGTGAAGCGCCTCACGCTGCCGGCCACCGACCCACCCCGAAAAAAGTCAAGCGCTTCGCGGGTTTAAGCCCGGCAATCCTGCACTCACTTGCGGTTGTGGCGAGACCGAAATTCGCTGGGCGAACAGTTTTCGCGGTCGCGAAACAGACGGGAGAAATAGAAGGCGTCGTGGATGCCGACGGCGGCCGCAATGGACTCGATGGGCGAATCGGAGGCGGCCAGCATCTGTTTGGCGCGGTCGAGCCTCGTGCGCAGTTGGAAGGCCTTGGGCGACATGCCGGCTGCCCGCGCAAATCTGCGCCGCAAGGTTGCCGGCGACATCGAGAATTTCGCGGCGAAGGCATCGAGATCGACCGGGTCGCACGCGCAGCGGCGCAATTCGTCGACGATGGGCTGCATGTCGGCGGCATCCTGGAGGCTGGGGTTTCGTTGACGGTTGTTCCAATCCATTGCCTGGCGGGCGGCACGCACGACGATGCGATGCATCGTGGCGGCGGCTTCTGCCTGGCTCAGCATCGTATCGAGCGACAGCTCACCATGCAGCCTGTCGAACAGCCGCTGCATTTTGCCGAGGTCGCGCAAGGGGACGACAGGGGCGTCCTCGGCAATCAGCCGCAGCCGGGTGAAATCGCGTATCAAGGCGCCGTCGAAGAGCGCCCAGCGTTCGAGCCAGCCCGATGCGTCCGGCCCGTAGGAATGCATCCTCCCGGGAAGCAGCCAGAACAGGGCCGGCGCTTGGATCGTCTGCATGCCGGCAGTCCTGGTTTCAAGCCAGCCTTGACCGTTCTCAATCAGCACCACGGCGAATTCCGGCAATTTGCGCGCTTGGATCGCCTGCGTGACGCGATGCCGACCAATCCCTGTAACCGACAGGCCGCCGGCCGCGGCCGGTGCGGATCTGTAGAGTGCGTAAGAGAGATCGTTCATGAGCGAAAAGTCCATGGCTTCGTTACGTCCATGGGCGAGTGTGCAAACAGTATGACATTTCCAGCTAAGGATGGAAAATCGCAGGTGGCTGAAATGTCAAGCTCAACAGGTGGCATGCAACGACGGAGTCCTGTTGCGTCAATCGATCTGAACGCCAACGGCAAGACATTATCGATGGCGCCGAACCGGTTGGGTCATCTCGTGCCAACCGACGCCGGGATCGGCATCGATGCCATTCGAGGCCTCCTTGCCGAGCAAGGCTATGTCTGGCTGAAAGGTATCCTGCCGCGCCGCGACGTCATAGATTTTCGCGGCTGGGTGTTTTCGTATCTGGCCGACACCGGCTTGCTGCAGCCCGGGTCCGATCCCGCGCTTGGCCTGGCGGCCGGCACGTTCGACCGTCAGCTCGCCGATCGCCGGTTGATGGCGCTGGTTCGCTCCACCGCCTATGAAGGGTTCTGCGCACAGCCCCGGATGGCCCGGCTGATGGATGCGTTCGTCGGCGGGCTGTCCTATTTGCACAAGCGCAAGATCATGCGCTTCACCCAACCGGGCACCACCGTGGCGACGCCGGCGCATTACGATCTCGTCTATCTTCGCGGCGGCACCAGCCGCATCGTCACGGCCTGGATCCCGATCGGCGACGTTCCCGTCGACATGGGCGGACTGGTTTATCTCGAGGGATCGCACGCCATCGGCCTCGACATGGAGGCCCGGTTCGCCAGGGACAATGCCGGGCTGAGCCCGCAGGAGCGCATCAGCGCCTACAACAGGAACATGAGCGAGGGCGGCTGGGTGTCGAAGGACCTGCCCGACATGGCGGAGCGGTTCGATACACGCTGGCTGATCGCGGACTTCGAGGCCGGCGATGTCGTCCTCCACTCGCCCTACATGATCCACGCCTCGACGACCAACCAGAGTGCGGAGGGGCGTATCCGGCTCTCCACCGATATCCGCTACCAGAATGTCGATGATGAGATCGATGCAAGGTGGGGGAAGCACTGGTCCCTGGACGACATGCTTTAGGGGGCGCAGCCGTTCGGGATTAGTCGAGGCATTCGCACTTCGTCATCCCAGGGCGAAGCAGGAGCGAAGCTCCGTCGCGGAGGCCCTGGGATCCATTCCGTGACCTTGGCCGTGGGTTGCAGCGGAGCAGAATTCTGCGTCGTAGCGGCGCTCATGTGTCGCGGCATGGCATCCTCGGGTCTGCGCTGCGTCGCTACGCTCCTTGCTCCGCCCGTGGATGACGAAGTCACGAAGGGCTGCGGCTCTGCCGACAAAATCCTAGGCGACACGTCGCATGCGGGCGGCGAAGAAGCCGTCCAGGCCGGAAACCCCTGGCGAACCAAGGTCAAGATCGGCGGGTGTGGTGCGCAGCGTGCCTTGCGGGGTCAGGAAGGCGTCGATGCCAGCGATTTCGCCGGGCTGCAGCGGATCGTCGGCGACGGTCTTGTTGCCGGCCAGAAAGGCGCGATACAGATCCTCGCCTTCGATCGGGTCCAGCGAACAGTTGGAAAAAACAATCCGGCCGCCCGGTTTGACCAAAGTGACGGCGCGGGCGAGCAGCTTTGCTTGCAGATCGGCTAGCTTTTCGACGTCGGCTACCGTCTTGGTCCATGGCACGTCCGGGTGGCGCCGAACCGTGCCGGTGGAAGAGCAGGGCGCGTCGAGCAGGACGGCGTCGAAAAGCTCCGCCGGCTGGTATTTCAGCAGATCGGCCTGCACGATCTCGGCGGACAGCCCAAGCCGTTCGAGGTTCTGCGTCAGCCGCGCCAGCCGGTTCTTCGAGGTGTCCAAGGCGGTGACTTTGGCGCCGGCAAGGATAAGCTGAGCGGTCTTGCCGCCGGGGGCGGCGCAGAGGTCGGCGACGCGTAATCCTTTGACATCG
The DNA here is from genome assembly GCF_030323125.1 of Mesorhizobium sp. C089B. Taxonomy (NCBI): domain Bacteria; kingdom Pseudomonadati; phylum Pseudomonadota; class Alphaproteobacteria; order Hyphomicrobiales; family Phyllobacteriaceae; genus Mesorhizobium; species Mesorhizobium sp. C089B. The sequence continues at coordinate 4,225,327 of NZ_CP100469.1, read as the reverse complement.
CCGAACAGCCGCGCCGGAAAACTGGCGGCGGCGTCCTGGACCCACCATGCGCCTTCGCTGAAGCCCGGCAGTTCGGTGACGGAGGCGCTGAGCTTTTCCACTCGCACCGTGCCGGTCGGCAGCACGATGCCGCCGAACTTTTCGGCCCACAATTCGGGATCGGCCTTGACCGTGAAATCGACCGGCGCCTCAACGCGATGCGCCGCCAGGATCTGTCTGGTCATCTCGGCGCCATAGGCAGCCTTCAGCCGGTCGGAGAACCATTTTGGCGCCTCATCGGTGGCGGCAAGAGCGGCAGGCAGTTCGGTCTCCTTGGCGCGCGCCAAAGTGCGCAGCACGCCGTTGACGAGGCCGGAAAAGCGCTGCGTGCGTGGGTCCGACTTGGCGTGGGTCACAGCCAAATCGACGGCGGCGCTGTCGGGGATGTCGAGGAACAGGATCTGCGCCGCCGCAACATGCAGGATGTGCAACAAAGCTGTGGCGTTGGGCGGCAGCGGCTTTTCAAGGCGGCGGGCGAGGAGCCCGGCAATGGTCATGCGGTAGCGCAGCGCGGTCACCAGTATGGCGCGCACCAGGCCGCGGTCGCGCAGGTCGAGCACTTTGTATTGCGGATGGCCGTTCTCGTGGTCGGTCAGCCCGTCGAGCGGCGTCTTGGCGTCGATCACGGCGGCCAGCAGCCGCGCCGCGGCCTTGCGCGCGGCGAAGCCGGCGACGAATTCGTCCGAGCTGTTTTCGCGATCGCCTGAATGTGCGGGCCGGGATCTGGCGCCGCTCACGACCACGGACCTTTGGGTCCGGTCGGATTGCGGCCCCACGGATTGGCTTTCGGCTTGGCCGGTTTGGTCGGCTGCGTGGGGCGTGCTGCCTTACCCCACGGACCTTGCTCGGCATCGGCCGGGAATTCTTCTGTTTGCTCTGGCGTCGGCGCCTGGCGCGGCGCCGGCTGGAGGCCTGCCATGTCGCGCGCCATCGCCTGCAGCGCGGCGATGCGGTTGTCGGTGTTCGGGTGGGTCGAAAACAGGCTGTCCATGCGCTCGCCGTGAAGAGGATTGATGATGAAGAGATGCGCGGTCGCGGGATTGCGTTCGGCATCCGGGTTGCGGATGCGTTCGGCGCCGCGGGCGATCTTGTCAAGCGCCGATGCCAGCCAAAGCGGATTTCCAACGATTTCGGCGCCGCGCCGGTCGGCCTCGTATTCGCGGGTGCGGCTGACCGCCATCTGCACGATCATGGCGGCGAAGGGCGCGACAAGCATCGCCACCAGCACGCCGACAAAGCCGAACGGGTTGTTGTTGTCGCGGCTGCCGCCGAAGAAGAAGGCGAAATTGCCGAGCATCGAGATGGCGCCGGCGAGTGTCGCGACAATGGTCATGGTCAGCGTGTCGCGATGCTGGATGTGGGCCAGCTCATGCGCCATGACTGCCGCCACCTCCTCATGCGAAAGGCGCTCCAGCAGCCCGGTCGAGGCCGCGACCGCGGCGTTCTCTGGATTGCGGCCGGTGGCGAAGGCGTTCGGCTGCGGATTGTCGATCAGATAGGTCTTGGGCATCGGCAGGCCGGCCTGCTTGGCCAGCGCCCCGACGATGGCGTGGAATTCGGGTGCGTTCCTGGCATCGACCTCGACGGCGCGGTTCATCGACAGCACCATCTTGTCGGCATTCCAGTAGCTGAACAGATTGGTGCCCGCGGCGACCAGGAAGGCGATCATCATGCCGCCGGTGCCGCCGATCAGAAAACCGACGCCCATGAACAGCGCCGTCATCGCGGCCAGGAGCATGGTGGTGCGTAGCGTGCTCATCATCTGCTCCCTGTGCGGCCGTGGCAAAAAAAGGTCGATCGGGGTGAACTCATGGCTATATGATGGGAAACGCCGCCCTTCGTTTCAATCCGCCCGGACTATCGCATGACCGACCAACCCAGCAAAGCTGATGCCGACCGGGAGAAGGACCTGACGCCGGCGGCCAGCCGGGCGCTGGCTGAAGCCGAGGCGCGCCGTGAAGCGTATCGCCAGAAGGAAGCTGCGTTGCCGAAGGAAATCGGCGGCCGCGGCGGCAAGGAACCCGGCCGCTACGGCGACTGGGAAGTGAAGGGACTGGCTAGCGATTTCTAGGGGTTCAGGAACGGAAGAACTGGGGAACTGGTGAACTGAAGAGTTGAAGAAAAAGGCGCATAGCAGTCCTCCAGTCCTCCAGTTCCTCAGGCCGCGCTGCGCTGTGCCCCCAGCGTCATCCAGCCGCTGTCATCGATGGCGATGGAGACGGTTTCGTAGCCGCCAATCGAGTTGTGCTGAGTCGTCATTGGATGCTGGTGAGTGGCGCTGATCACCATCACCGACGCGCCCGCTGCTTCCGCCGCCGCGATACCGGCCGGTGCGTCCTCGAAGACCAGACAGTCGCCGATATCGACGCCGAGCCGTTTTGCCGCCAGCAGGAAACAGTCGGGCGCCGGCTTGCCGTGCGACACATCCTCGGCCGCGACCACCAAGGCGGGAACCGGGATGCCGGCGGCCCGCATGCGCAGCAGCGCCAACGGGCGCGGCGCCGAGGTGACGATCGCCCAGCGCTCTGGCGGCAAAGCGTTGAGGAACGGCACGGCGCCGGCGATCGGCAGCACGCCTTCGACATCGTCCGACTCGGCCTGCAACAGCACAAACGCCTCATGAACAGGGTCGAGGCCGGGAAGCGCCAGCCTGGTGATGGTCTCGACCGCCCGCACGCCATGGATCGTCGGCAGGAAGGCTTCGACGTCGAGACCGTGCTTAAGCGCCCACGCCGCCCAGACGCGCTCGGCCGAGGCGATCGAATTGAGCACCGTGCCATCCATATCGAACAGGAACGCGGCGAATTTTCTGCCTGCAAACATCAGATTTTCCACGGGGTTAGGGATCGTTTCGGGAGGGTCGAAACATGTCATGCGACCGTAACGTCGCCACGCCTGCCTGGGAAGCCGCGGGAGAGCCTTTCGATAGTTCCAGGGAACCATGGTCCCGCCTCTGGCGTTTTGAGCATACTGTTTTCCACGGGATCGAAGGGGCAATCATTGTGCTGATCCGGCTCGGCTACGAAATCGCCATTGAATGCGTCGGCGCCACGCCGGTCATCTCGCTGCTTGATATCCACAGGGATCGTCAGGCCGACATCAAACGGCAGACACGCGTGCTGACGTCGCCTTCAGTGCCGAGCAAGGTCTATCACGATCTGTTCGGCAATACCTGCCGCCGCTTCACCGCACCCGCCGGCAGTTTCCGCATTCTCTATGACGCAGCCGTCGAGGACAGCGGGGAGCCTGACGCGGTCAACACGCTGGCCAGGGAAGTGCCGGTGGCGGAACTGCCGGACGATGTGCTCGGCTACCTCCTCGGCAGCCGCTATTGCGAGACCGATCATCTGAGCAGTCTGGCCTGGCAGCTTTTCGGCCATGTTCCCTCCGGCTGGGCGCGGGTGCAGGCGATCGTCGACTATGTCCACAACCGGCTGTCCTTCGGCTATGGCTATGCGCGGTCGACGCGCACCGCAGCCCAAGCGCATGAGGAGCAGGTTGGTGTATGCCGCGACTTCGCCCATCTGGCGATCACGCTCTGCCGCTGCATGAACATCCCGGCCCGCTATGTGAACGGCTATCTCGGCGACATCGGCGTGCCGGCCGACCCGGCGCCGATGGATTTTTCGGCCTGGATGGAAGTGTTCCTCGACGGCAAATGGTACACGTTCGACCCCCGTCATAATCGTCCGAGGATAGGCCGCGTCGTCATCGCGCGCGGTCGTGATGCCACGGATGTGCCGCTGCTGCACAGCTTCGGCCCGCATCAGCTCTCGCTGTTCAAGGTCTGGACCTATGAGCAGGAAGGCAATCTGTTCAACCCGCCCTATCACGGCGTCGACAAGACCGTCAGTGCGCGGATGCTGGCGTGACCGGATTCTGATTCGCTTCGACACACAATCCGGAAATGGAAAAGGCCGCCGCTTCTTGACGAAGCCGGCGGCCTTCCGTGTTTCCGTCCGTGGCGCGGCCAATGGCGGCGACCGAGGTCACCCGCCGCGCTTATCGCGCCTTAACGGGAAGACTGCTTCCCGAAAGTGCAATCCGCTGAGGCCACGTTCTGGAAAACGAAATCACTCGACATCGGATCACCTCCTTTCGATTTGTTGAACACGTACAGATGATGGGGTGCGTTGCAGCAAAAAACAAGATGCCGATTTGAAATAGCCGGCGAGCCGCCTTTTGCGCCGGGTTGCGAAGAGCCGCGAGGGCGGGCAAAATCCGTGCAAGGTGGATTGTCAGGACTCGGGAGGATGGCCATGGAGGCAGCCGAGAAGGCCGCGCGCATCGTGCGAACGGTGATCGAAACGCTGAGGCCGGGTTTTGCGGTCAAGCTGTGGACCGGCGAGCGGATCGGTCCCGCCACCGGGCCCGTGCTCACCATCAACGACCAGGACATCGTCTGGCAGGTGGTGAAGCGGCCATCACTGTCGACGCTGATCGAGATGTGGATCTCCAAGACGATAGACATCGAAGACGGGACGATTTTCGATTTCTACGCACTGCCGTCGCAAGGCAAGCTCAGGACCAAGCTCAAGTCGCTGCCGAAGCTGGCGATCCTGCGCGACCTGCCGGCGGTGCTCCTGTCACGCAAGCAGATGAGTGCACGCACCGATCTGTCGGGTCGCAACCCCTATGTCAGCGGGTCGAGCCAGGAGGCGATCCAGCATCACTACGACATTTCGAATGCCTTTTATCGGCTCTTCCTCGACGAGCGCATGGTCTACAGCTGCGGCTACTTTAAGGATTTCGCCGATGGCATCGACCAGGCGCAGGCCGACAAGCTCGACCATATCTGCCGCAAGCTCAGGCTGAAATCGGGCGAAAAGCTGCTCGACATCGGCTGCGGCTGGGGCGCCATGCTGATCCATGCGGCCAAAAATTATGGCGTCGTCGGCCATGGCGTGTCGCTGTCGCAGGCGCAGACCGATCTCGCCCGCGAGCGCATCCGCGCCGAAGGGCTGCAGGACCGCATCACCGTCGAGATCAAATCCTATGCGGAGCTCAAAGGCTCCTTCGACAAGATATCGTCGATCGGCATGTTCGAGCATCTCGGGCTCGCCAACCACGCCACCTATTTCAAGACCATCCATCGCCTGCTGAAGCCCGGCGGCATCTATCTGCACCACGCCATCACCAGGCGCAGCAAGGGCGACTTGAAGAAAACCTTGCGCAAGGGGCCGGAGTTCAAGGCGCTGCTCAAATACATTTTCCCAGGCGGCGAACTCGACACGATCGGCATGACGCTGGGCAATCTGGAGGCGCATGGCTTCCTGGTCTACGACGTCGAGAATCTGCGCGAGCACTATGCGCGCACCTGCCGGCTGTGGGCCGAGCGGCTGCAGGCTCGCTTCGACGAGGCGGTCGCCGAAGTCGGCGAGGCCAAGGCACGGCTGTGGCTGCTTTATCTCACCGGCTGCTCGATCACCTTCGAGCGCGCCTCGGCGCAGATTTTTCAGACCGTCGTCACCAAACGCGCACGCGGCCCGAGCGGGCTGCCGCCGACACGGGCGGATCTGTATCGGTAGGGATAGGATTCGGGGCCGAACCCCACGCTTTCCAAGGTCTGCGATTCGCTGCCTCGCGGTAGGGCCTACACGAACCGCATCGGCGCGCCGATCTCGACGCGCGCCGGCCTGTCCACAGTGCAATAGACGCCAAGATTGTGCGCGTTGTGGCGGACCAGATTGCGCAGGATGCCGGGATCGTGGTCGAAGCCGTCCTGGCTGATGATGGTGAAGCCGCAGCGGCGGCACGGCTCCGAGACGGTCACCAGCAGATCGCCGATGGCGAGCTTGCGGCCAATCCATTCGGTCTCGGGAAACGAGCCTTCGACCGCCGCCATGTCGACAACTATGTTGGGGCGGAAGCGGCGCGGATCGGGAATGCCTTCGGGGTGCAGCGCCTTGAGCCGCGCCAGCGATGCGGTGGTCAAGAGATGGATCGGCGCTTTGCGGTAGCGCGCCGCGGTGAGCGGGCCGGTGTAGTTGGGGGCATTGTCCTGGCTGAACGGCCGGATCGAGGCGGCGAAGCCGAGATAGGCCGAGATGGCTTGGTCGCATTCCACACCCGGCACTGCCAGCCAGTCGCCGCCGGGAGCGGCGATCTCCAGCTCGCGATCGTTGGTCAGCCGGGTGCGGATGCGCGGCACCTTGTGCCACTTGGCGTCCCGGTCGGGCCGCGCGATCTCATTGTCCGAGACATCGACAAGGCCGAACAGCCGGTCGCCGTCGATGGTTTCAAGGCCGACCGAAATGGCGTACTGGCGTTCGCCGGCAAGCGAACTTGCGGGGTAACGCCAGAGCTCCGTGACTGCGCCCAGTGCAGCCATCAAATCCCCTCAGCCCTTCTTGTTCTGGCGGTTGGCGATCAGATCATCGACCACGGCCGGATCGGCCAGTGTCGAGGTATCGCCGAGCGCGGAAAAATCGTCCTCGGCGATCTTGCGCAGGATACGGCGCATGATCTTGCCGGAGCGGGTTTTCGGCAGTCCAGGTGCGAACTGCAGCTTGTCGGGCGAGGCGATGGCGCCGATCTCCTTGCGGACATGGGCCACGAGCTCCTTGCGCAGTTCCTCGCTCGGCTCCACGCCTTTCATCAAGGTAACGTAGCTGTAGATGCCCTGGCCCTTGATGTCGTGGGGATAGCCGACGACAGCTGCTTCCGACACCTTCTCATGGCTGACGAGCGCCGATTCGACCTCGGCCGTTCCCATGCGGTGGCCGGAAACGTTGATGACGTCGTCGACGCGGCCGGTGATCCAGTAATAGCCATCCGCGTCGCGGCGACAGCCGTCACCGGTGAAGTATTTGCCCTTGTAGGTCGAGAAATAGGTCTGCACGAAGCGGTCATGATCGCCATAGACGGTGCGCATCTGGCCTGGCCAGGAATCGGCGATGCAGAGATTGCCGTCGGCCGCCCCTTCCAGCACCCTACCTTCGCCGTCGACCAGCTGCGGCCTGATGCCGAAGAAGGGCCGCGTCGCCGAACCAGCCTTGAGGTCGGTGGCGCCGGGCAGCGGCGTGATCAGGATGCCGCCGGTCTCGGTCTGCCACCAGGTGTCGACGATCGGCACCTTGCCGTTGCCGACGATGTTGAAATACCACTCCCAGGCTTCCGGATTGATCGGTTCGCCGACTGAGCCCAGCACGCGCAGCGACTTGCGCGAGGTCTTCTTCACCGGTTCGTCGCCGGCGCCCATCAGCGCGCGCAGTGCCGTCGGCGCGGTGTAGAAGATGTTGACCTTGTGCTTGTCGATGACTTCCCAGAAGCGCGACTGCGAGGGGTAGTTCGGCACGCCCTCGAACATCAGCGTGGTGGCGCCGTTGGCGAGCGGGCCATAGACGATGTAGCTGTGGCCGGTGACCCAACCGACATCGGCGGTGCACCAGTAGATATCGCCATCATCGTAGTCGAAGACATATTGGTGGGTCATCGAGACATAGACGAGATAGCCGGCGGTGGTGTGCAGCACGCCCTTCGGCTTGCCGGTCGAGCCTGAGGTATAGAGGATGAACAGCGGATCCTCGGCCTTCATCTTCTCCGGCTTGCAGTCGCCTTTCACCGTGGCGATCTCGTCATGGTACCAGATGTCGCGTCCCTGGACCCAGCCGGTCTTGCCGCCGGTGCGGCGAACGACGACCACCTTATCGACCTTGGTGCCGGCCTTGGCGGCGATTTCGATCGCTCTGTCGGTGTTTTCCTTCAGCGGGATCGGCTTGCCGCCGCGCAAGCCCTCGTCAGCCGTGATGACGAAGGTCGACTTGCAGTCATCGATGCGGCCGGCCAAGGCGTCCGGTGAAAAGCCGCCGAAGACGATCGAGTGGATGGCGCCGATGCGGGTGCAAGCCAGCATCGCGTAGGCCGCTTCCGGGATCATCGGCATGTAGATGGTGACGCGGTCGCCCTTCCTGACGCCGTGCTTCTTCATCACATTGGCGAGCCGGCAGACATGCTCGTAGAGCTCGTTATAGGTGATCTTCTTGTCGTCGTAGGGATTGTCGCCTTCCCAGATGATGGCGGTCTGGTTGCCGCGCTTCTTCAAATGGCGGTCGATGCAGTTGTAGGAGACGTTGGTTTCGCCGTCCTCGAACCATTTGATCGAGACCTTGCCCTCGAAGGAGGTGTTCTTGACCTTGCTGAACGGCTTGAACCAGTCGATGCGCTTGCCGTGCTTGCCCCAGAACTTGTCCGGATTCTTCACGCTGTCGTTATACCATTTGAGGTAGGTGTCGTTGTCGATCAGCGCGTTCTTCTTCCACGCCGGCTGGACGCGGTGGATCTTAACCTCGGACATGTCTTCACTTTCCTCCCAAACCACCCCGCCGGCTTGACCACAGCCAGGATCACGGCGACGCAGCCGCGAATTCGGCGGCATTATTAACAGTTCCGCGCTGACGGCAACATTAGACGTTGGATTCGCGTGGCGGGATGCCGCAGCTCCCGTTTCGGTTGTATCAGCACTCGGCAGCGGTCGCTGCTAACTGCATGTTTTCGTGCATAAAACCCGACTGGGATCAGGAAAATCATAGACAGTTAAGGAACGGCGCGCACAATTCGGTGTTGGGAGGAATGGAGAATCAACTAGGCCAAGGGGCTGTCATGCGCGATCATTCCGAAATGGACCTGATGCTCAAGGGGTACGGCCTGACCACGGCCAAGATTCTGTACCATTTTCCCGACCACCCGCATCTGCTGCAGAGCTTCATCTGGCAGGATTACGATCTGGCGCCGAAGTTTCCGGTGCTGATCAAGTTCATCGAGTTCTGGAAGGCCAGGCTCGACGGGCCGCTGCATTCGATCAGCTACACGCACCAGAAGCTGATCGCGCCGAACGAATGGCGGAAGGTGGATGGGGAGTTCGTGCTGCACTGAGCGGCAGTATAGCTGATCTCCCCCGCGAGGGGGGAGATTGGCAGCTTCAACGTCGGCGATCACACCGCAGGCGGGTTCAGCCGGGCGAAACCTTCCTGGCGGTGATAGGGGAAGTACGGGTAGGGCGCGGTCACTTCGCTTGCCTTGTCGAGCTTTTTGACCTGCTCCGGCGTCAACGCCCAGCCGACGGCGCCGAGGTTCTGGCGCAGCTGTTCCTCGTTGCGGGCGCCGATGATGACCGAGGACACGGTCGGGCGCCGCAACAGCCAGTTGATGGCGATCTGCGGCACGGTCTTGCCGGTCTCTTCAGCCATCGCATCAAGCGCATCCATGACCCGGTAGAGATGTTCGTCCGCGACCGGCGGGCCGAAATCGGCGGTGTCGTGCAGCCGGCTCTTTTCCGGCAGGGGCTGGCCGCGGCGGATCTTGCCGGTCAGGCGGCCCCAGCCGAGCGGGCTCCACACCAGCGCGCCGATGCCCTGGTCGATACCGAGCGGCATCAGCTCCCACTCATAGTCGCGGCCGACCAGCGAGTAGTAGACCTGGTGCGCAGCATAGCGCGGGTAGCCATGCTTGTCGGCCTCGGCCAGCGACTTCATCAGTTGCCAGCCGGAGAAGTTGGAGACGCCGACATAGCGCAGCTTGCCGGCGCGCACGAGATCGTCCAGCGTCGACAACACCTCCTCGATCGGCGTGCCGGCATCAAACGCGTGCAGCTGCAGCAGGTCGATGTAATCGGTGCCCATGCGCTTCAGGGACGCGTCCACGGCCTTGATCAGCCGCGAGCGCGACGAGCCGCATTCGGCCGGTCTGTCGCCCATCGGCAGCGAGGTCTTGGTCGAGATCAGCACCGCGTCGCGGCGGCCTTTGATGGCTTCGCCAAGCACTTCCTCGGAGGCGCCATTCGAATAGACATCGGCGGTGTCGAACAGATTGACGCCGGCCTCGAGGCAGATGTCGATCAGCCGCCGCGCTTCCTTGGCGTCGCTGTTGCCCCAGGCCCCGAACAGCGGCCCGGAGCCGCCGAAAGTGCCGGCGCCGAAAGACAGTGCGGGCACTTTCAGGCCCGATGCGCCGAGACGTCGATAATCCATTTTATGCTCCTTGATGATGTCGAAGAAGGATTTGCGCGTGATGCTCATGACTGGGCGCAGACCGGCGCCCCGATTGTGGGGGCGCGATCGAGGCGCAGCGCCAGGGCAGCGACGCCAAGAGCCGCGACCGGCAGCAAAGCGGCGATCCAGGTTAGTGAGCCGAGGCCGAGGCCATGGGCAATCACCGCGCCGCCAAGCCAAGCGCCGGCGGCATTGCCGAGGTTGAAGGCGGCGATGTTGAAGGACGAGGCGAGGCTCTGGCCCGCGCCTTGCGCCTTTTCCAGCACCCACATCTGCAGCGGCGCCACGGTGGCGAAGGCGGCGGCACCAAGCAGGCCGACATAGATGACGGCCAGGATTTGGCTGTGGACGGCGAAGGTCATCGTGGCCAGCACCAACGCCAGCACCACGAGGCTGCCGAGCACCGCCGGCACCAACCAGCGGTCGGCGACCTTGCCGCCAAGCAGATTGCCGGCGATGAGGCCGCCGCCGAAGACGAGCAGGATCGGCGACACCGCGGCCTCCCTGAAGCCGCTGATCTCGGTGAGCAGCGGGGCGATGTAGGTGAAGACGGCGAAGACGCCGGCATAGCCGAGCACGGTGGTGGCGAGGCCGAGCAGCACCGGCGTGCGGCGCAGCACGGCGAGGTCGGCGCGCAGATTGGTCTTCTCGGGCGCTTCCTTGCTGCGCGGCACCAGAAGCAGGATGACGGCAAAGGCTGCCAAGCCGACCAGGGTTACCGCCCAGAAGGTGGCGCGCCAGCCGAAGGCCTGGCCTAGCCAGGTGCCGAAGGGCACGCCGAGGATGTTGGCGATAGTCAGTCCGGTGAACATCAGCGCGATCGCCGAGGCTTTCTTGTTGGGCGCGACCAGGCCGGTGGCGACCACCGAGCCGACGCCAAAGAAAGTGCCATGGGCAAAGGCGGTGATGATGCGGGCGCCCATCAGCGTCCAGTAGTCGGGGGCGATCGCACAGGCGAGGTTGCCGAGCGTGAAGATCGCCATAAGGGCCAGAAGGACGGTCTTGCGGGGCCAGTTGCCGGTGGCGATGGTCAAAAGCGGCGCGCCGATGACGACGCCCAACGCGTAGCCCGAAATCAACTGGCCGGCGGCCGAGATCGAGACGCCGAGATCTTTGCTGACATCGATCAGCAGCCCCATGATGACGAATTCGGTGACGCCGATGCCGAAGGCGCCGGCAGCGAGGGCGTAGAGAGCAAGAGGCATGGCGGTTTCCAGTTCGAACTCGAATGAGCGCGCTGTCCAGACCCGCGCCCCGACCGCAGAGATCGTGTTGCCATGCCTTGTGAACCAGACTTGCCTTGGGCATATTTCCTGTGAAATAGATTCACAGATGGCCAGACCCGACATCAACCGTTCCGGCGAGATCGAAGTGTTCGTCCGCGTCGTCGAGGCGAGCAGCTTCTCGGCTGCGGCTCGTTCGCTGCGTATGACACCGTCGGCGGTGAGCAAGCTGATCGCGCGACTGGAGGCAAGGCTCGGCGCGCGGCTGGTCACCCGCTCGACGCGCAAGCTGCAGCTGACGCCGGAAGGGACGGCGTTCTATGACAGCGGGGTGCGCATCCTGGCCGATATGGCGGCGGCCGAGCGCGAGGCGGCCGTGGGTGCCGCGCCGCGCGGACGGCTGCGCGTCAACTCCTATGTGCCCTTCGGGGTGCATCGGCTGATCCCGCTGCTGCCTGATTTCCTCGAACGCTATCCCGAGATTTCGGTCGATCTGGTGCTGACCGACAGCGTCATCGATTTGATGGCTGAGCGTGCCGACGTCGCCATCCGCGCCGGGCCGCTCGGCGAATCGCGGCTGGTGGCGCGCAAGCTCGGGCAAACCCGGATGACGGTCGTTGCCGCACCGTCCTATCTCAAGACACATGGCACACCGCTGATTCCAGCCGATCTCAGCCGGCACAATCGCATGGCTTTCGGCTTTGTCCGGCATGTCGATGGCTGGCAGTTTGTCGACGCAGCTGACAATGCCATCACGGTTCCCATCGTGGGAAACACGCTGGTCGGCGATGGCGAGTCGATGCGGTTGATGGCGGTCGGCGGCGCCGGCATCGCCCGGCTGGCACACTGGCATGTGGCCGATGACATCGCGGCGGGGCGGCTGACGGCGCTGCTGGAGGATTTCAATCCGGGCGACGAGGAGCCTACCCACGCCGTCTATGTCGGCCAGGGCCGGCATTTGCCCGCACGGGTGCGGGCGTTTCTCGACTTTCTGGTCGAGAGCGTGCGGATGAGCTGAAAAGACGTTGGGGAGCCAGATGACCCCCCAAGCATCAGGCGACAGCGATGACTATTTCTTCGGGGTGAACGGCGCCGGGCGGCGACCGGCGCCCTGACGCTCCAGCATCCAGCCGGGATATTCGGCCGGCAGCGCACTGACCTCATCCAGTCTGGCGAGATCGTCGGCGTCGAGCTTCACCTCGGCCGCGGCAAGGTTCTGCTCGAGCTGCTCCATGCGGCTGGCGCCGATGATGACGCTCATGACGAAAGGTTTGGCCAGGACATAGCCGAGCGCCACCGTGGCGACGCTGACGCCGTGCTTCTGGGCGACCTCGCGCATCACGGCCACAGCCGCCCAGGCGCGGTCCTCATCGACCGGCGGGAAGTTGAAGGCGGCGCGGCGGCCTTCGCCATTGCCGGGCGCGCCGGGGCCGTATTTGCCCGACAGCAGGCCGCCGGCCATTGGCGACCAGACCATCAGGCCGAGCTTCTCCTCGTTGATGAGCGGCACGATCTCGCGCTCGAGGTCGCGGCCGGCGATCGAGTAATAGGACTGGATGGTCTCGAAGCGGGAAAATCCCTTGCGCTCGGCAACGCCCAGCGCCTTGGCGATGCGCCAGGCCGCCCAGTTGGAGACGCCGACATAGCGGACCTTACCGCTGGCAACGAGATCGTCGAGCGCCCGCAGCGTCTCGTCGACTGGCGTCACGGTGTCGGTGCCGTGCAGCTGGTAGAGATCGATATGGTCTAGCTGCAGCCGCTCCAGGCTGCCCTCGACCGAATCCATGATGTGGCCGCGCGAAGAGCCGCGCTCGTTCGGGCCCTGGCCCATGGCGCCATGCACCTTGGTGGCAATGACGACGTCCGAGCGCTTGACGCCAAGATCCTTGAGCGACTGGCCAAGCAGGCGTTCGGACTGGCCGAATGAATAGACGTCGGCCGTGTCGAAGAAATTGACGCCGGCGGCGATGGAACGGGCAACGATGTCGTTGACGCCCTTCTGGTCGAGGCTGGCGATCAGGCCCCATTGGGCATTCTCGCCGGCGGCGCCGAAGGTCATGGTGCCGAGGCACAGTTCGGAGACGAACATCCCCGTATTTCCGAGTTGATTGTAGCGCATGGTGGCGGCTCCAGCAGATTGGTGATGACGCCAAGCAAATAGGAACGGTGCGTTTCGTTTCCAGTGGTGGCACAATGGACGCGTCGCGTCTGGCATCATGGAACCTTAGCCACGCCGGGCATTCGCTGGGGTTGTCCGGTGGATCATAATTGCTCGGAACGGAAACGTTGGAGATTAGCCGAAACGTTTCTCACTTCGTCATCCACGGGCGGAGCAGCCGCGGAGCGGCGTCGCGAAGACCCGAGGATCCATGCCGCGACCCTGACCAAAGGGCGCGGCGGAGCAGAAATTCTTCACTGCAGCGGAGCTCAGATGTCGCGGCATGGATCCTATGGTCTGCGCCGCGTCGCTTCGCTCCTTGCTTCGCCATAGGATGACGAAAGCACGATCGCCCGCTGCCAATCGTATATCGTCGAAATTGGCTTACCGGCTCCCAAAAATCGCCGAGCCGACGCGGACGCTGGTGGCGCCGAAGGCTATGGCGGTCTCGAAGTCGCCGGACATGCCCATCGACAGTTTTGCGACCCCGGCCTCCTTGCCGAGCTTTTCCAGCAGGGCGAAATGCGGGCCGGGGTTTTCGTCGGCCGGCGGGATGCACATCAGGCCTTCGATGGCGAGGCCATGGACATCGCGGCAGCGGGCGACGAAGGCGACGGCGTCGCGCGGCTCGATGCCGGCCTTTTGCGGCTCAGAGCCGGTATTGACCTGGACGTAGAGTTTCGGCGTGCGGCCCTGGCGCACGATTTCCTTGGCGAGTTCGGCGGCGATCTTTTCGCGGTCGACGGTCTCGATGACGTCGGCGAGAGCGACGGCTTCCTTCGCCTTGTTCGACTGCAGCGGGCCGATCAGATGCAGTTCGATATCAGGGAATTCCGCTTTCAAGGCCGGCCATTTGCCTTGCGCTTCCTGCACGCGGTTTTCGCCGAAGACGCGCTGGCCAGCCTCGATGACCGGGCGGATGACGTCGGCCTCAAAAGTCTTCGACACCGCAACCAGCGTCACCGAACCGGCGTCGCGGCCGGCCTCGCGCTCGGCGGCAGCGATCCTCGTCTTGACGGCGAAAAACTGTTCAACGGCGCTGGCCATGTCCATATCCTGCCTGTCTTTAATCGTCTTGGCCGGCTCGCCGCAGTTGACGGGTCCGGCAATCCATGGTGAACACCGCGACGACATTTACCTCGGCCACCGGGCCTTGTCCGGCGGTCTGCGCCTGCTTTTAAGTGAAAATCATCCGATGGCAACCGAACGATACAATCCGCGCGCGTCAGAGCCCAAATGGCAGAAGGCCTGGGCCGAAAAGAAGCTGTTCGAAGCGCATAACAACGATCCAAAGCCGAAATACTACGTGCTGGAGATGTTCCCCTATCCCTCGGGGAAGATCCATATCGGCCACACCCGCAACTACACGATGGGTGATGTGGTGGCGCGCTACAAGCGGGCCAAGGGCTTCAACGTGCTGCACCCGATGGGCTGGGACGCTTTCGGCATGCCGGCTGAAAACGCGGCGATGCAGAACAAGGTCCATCCCAAGGAATGGACCTACGCCAACATCGCCGCCATGCGCGAGCAGCTCAAGATGATGGGCCTGTCGCTGGACTGGGCGCGTGAGTTCGCCACCTGCGACGTCGACTATTACCACCGCCAGCAGATGCTGTTCCTCGATTTCGTCGAAAAGGGGCTGGTGACGCGCAAATCCTCCAAGGTCAACTGGGACCCGGAGGACATGACGGTGCTCGCCAACGAGCAGGTCATCGACGGCCGTGGCTGGCGCTCGGGCGCGCTGGTCGAACAGCGCGAGCTGACGCAGTGGTTCTTCAAGATCACCGACTACGCGCAGGACCTGCTGGACTCGCTGAATGGTCTCGGCGAGTGGCCGGAAAAGGTCAAGCTGATGCAGCAGAACTGGATCGGCCGCTCGGAAGGGCTGCTGATCCGCTGGCCGCTGGCCGCTCCGGTTGGCGATGCGAAGGAACTGGAGGTCTACACGACCAGGCCCGACACCATTTTCGGCGCGTCGTTCATGGCGGTTGCCGCCGACCATCCGCTGGCCAGGAAGGCCGCCGAGACCAATCTCGATCTGGCCAAGTTCATCGACGAAATCAGGCATATGGGCACGTCGGTGGCCGCACTGGAGACGGCCGAGAAGAAAGGTTTCGACACCGGCATCCGCGTCGTGCATCCGTTCGACGACTCGTGGACCCTGCCGGTCTACGTCGCGAATTTCGTTTTGATGGAATACGGCACCGGCGCCATATTCGGCTGCCCGTCGGGCGACCAGCGCGACCTCGATTTCGCCAACAGATACGGCCTGCCGGTGATCCCGGTGGTGATGCCGGAAGATGCCGACGCCAAGACCTTCCAGGTCACGGAAGAGGCCTATGTCGATGACGGCGTGATAATCAATTCGCGTTTCCTCGACGGCCTGAAGCCGGAGCAGGCGTTCGACGAGGTGGCAAAGCTCCTGGAGCAGAAGACCATAGGCGGGCGGCCAATGGCGGAGCGCAAGGTGAACTTCCGCTTGCGCGACTGGGGCATTTCGCGTCAGCGCTACTGGGGCTGCCCGATCCCGATGATCCATTGCGAGGATTGCGGCGTCGTGCCGGTGCCGAAGGCCGACCTGCCCGTCAAGCTGCCCGACGACATCGAGTTCGACCGTCCCGGCAATCCGCTCGACCGCCACCCGACCTGGCGGCATGTGAAGTGCCCGCAATGCGGCAAGGATGCGCGCCGCGAGACCGACACGATGGACACGTTCGTCGATTCGTCCTGGTATTTCGCGCGCTTCACCGCGCCCTGGGCCAATGAGCCGACGGAGCCCAAGGCTGCCGATGACTGGCTGGCCGTCGACCAGTATATTGGCGGCATCGAGCACGCGATCCTCCATCTGCTCTATTCGCGCTTCTTCACCCGCGCCATGCGCGCGACCGGGCATCTCGACCTGGCCGAGCCATTCAAGGGCCTGTTCACGCAAGGCATGGTGGTGCATGAGACCTACCGCGTCGGCGGTGCGTCGAACAATGGCCGCTGGCTGTCGCCGGCTGAGGTCAGGATCGAGGATGTCGGCGGCAAGCGCCGCGCCATCGAGATCGCCACCGGCGAAGAGGCGGCGATCGGCTCACTCGAAAAGATGTCGAAGTCGAAGAAGAATACGGTAAGCCCGGAAGACATCACCGACGGCTACGGCGCCGACACCGCACGCTGGTTCATGCTGTCGGATTCGCCGCCCGAGCGCGACGTCGAGTGGACGGACGATGGCGCCGCCGGCGCACATCGCTTCATCCAGCGTGTCTGGCGCCTGGTGTCCATTGCCGCCGAGACGCTTGACGGCGCCAAGCCGCAGGCGGCGCCGGAGGGCGAGGCGGGCGCCGTTTCCAAGGCCGCGCACAAGATCCTAAAGGCTATCGGCGAGGATATCGAGAAGCTCGGCTTCAACCGGGCCATCGCCCGCATCTACGAACTGGCCAATGCCTTGACCGCGCCGCTCAGCGACGTCGCCGAGGGCAAGGCCGACGCGGCGCTGAAAGGCGCCTGCCGCGAGGCGGTGGAGATCCTTGTGCATGTGGTCGCGCCGGTCATGCCGCATCTGGCCGAAGAGTGCTGGCACACGCTGGGCGGCACCGATCTGGTCGCCGAACGGCCTTGGCCGGTCTACGATCCGGCACTGGTGGTCGACAACGAGATCGTGCTGCCGGTTCAGGTCAACGGCAAGAAGCGCGGCGATTTGACAATTGCCCGCGACGCGGACCAAGGTGCGGTCGAAAAAGCGGTTCTGGCTCTCGACTTCGTGCAGAAAGCGCTGGAAGGTAAGGCGCCCCGCAAGGTGATCATCGTGCCGCAGAGGATCGTCAATGTCGTTGCTTGACTTCAGAAGGATGGGGCCTGATCTAGAAAAGACGACGCTATTGCTGCGCCGCGCAGCGCTGTACGGCATGGTCGCCTCGGTGGCGCTGGTTTCGGCCTGCACGGTGAGGCCGCTCTATTCCAGCGCGCCGCTGAGCGCCGGTTCCACGGTCAGCGCTTCGGCGGAACTGGCGTCGATCGCGGTCAAGCCGGTCAAGACACGCTACGCCCAGCAGGTCCGCAACAATCTGATCTTTGCCTTCGGCCAGGGTGCCGGCGAGACGACGGCACCGGTCTACATGCTCGATCTCGGTGTCACCGAACTGGTCGAATCGGCCGCGGTGGTGCAGATCCAGACCGACGAAGACGAGCCGACGGCAGGCACGGTGACGCTGACCGCAAACTATGTGCTGACCGATGCCAGGACCGGCGTGGTGATCGCAACCGGCAAACGGTCGATCCCATCATCCTTCGACAAGCCGACGCAGGAGTTCGCCTCCTACCGGGCACAGCTCGACGCCGAGAACCGCGCCGCGCGTGAACTGGCTGAAATGGTGAGCCTGTCGGTCGCCCAGGACTTGGTCAGGCACGGCAAGAAGGCCTGAGCATTCCCTGGCGCTGCCAACTAGACTTTTAGCAGTCCGCAACAAAAAGGCCGGTTTCCCGGCCTTTCTTCGTTTGTATCGAACCGATCTCAGCCGATCTTCTGGCCGGTCTTGGCCCAGTCGGCAGCGAACTGATCCAGGCCCTTGTCGGTCAACGGGTGCTTGACCAGCGCCTTCAGCGTCGCGGCCGGCGCGGTAACGACATCGGCGCCGATCAGGGCTGCCTGCTTGACGTGGTTCACGGTGCGAACCGAAGCGACGAGGATCTCGGTGTCGAAATCGTAATTGTCGTAGATCTGCCGGATCTCCTGGATCAGTTCCATGCCGTCCGCGCCGGTATCGTCGACGCGGCCGACGAAGGGCGAGATGAACGAGGCGCCGGCCTTGGCCGCCAGCAGCGCCTGGTTGGCCGAGAAGCACAGCGTTACATTGACCATGCGGTTCATCTCGGTGCGGATCGTCTTGCAGGCGCGCAGGCCGTCGAGCGTCAGCGGCACCTTGATGCAGACATTGTCGGCGATCTTGGCCAGGATGTTGGCCTCGGCCATCATGTCCTTGTATTCGACCGCAACAACCTCGGCCGAAACCGGGCCCTTGACGATGTCGCAGATCTGCTTGGTGACCTCGGCGATCTTGCCGCCGGATTTCAGGATCAGCGAGGGATTGGTGGTCACGCCGTCGAGCAGCCCCAGGTCGTTCAGTTCCTTGATGTCCTTGATGTCAGCGGTGTCGACAAAAAATTTCATGGGGGTCTCCTGAAAGATTTCCATGTGCATGCCATGCACATTCGGGGTTGCCCTTTGATCTAGACCAAAGTCGGGGCAAGGTCACGCCCGATGATCGAAGATTCGCCCTTTGTCGCAGCCGCGCCGGTGCTGGTGCCGATGCCGGCCGAACGGCCCTACACCTACGCTGTGCCTGCCGGCGTGCGCGTGGTGCCGGGCTCGATCGTGCGCGTGCCGCTCGGTCCGCGCCAGGTTGCCGGCATCGTCTGGGATGGTGCGGTCGAGAATATCGACGCCAAAAAGCTGCGCCCGATCGAACAGGTCTTCGACTGCCCGCCGATCGACCGCGGCATGCGCCGCTTTGTCGACTGGCTGGCGCAGTACACGCTGTCGCCGCCCGGCATGGTGGCGCGCATGCTGTTGCGCGCGCCGGAGGCGTTCGATCCCGAACCATGGATCGAGGGCCTGCAGCGGACCCTCGTCATGCCCGACCGGATGACGGATGCCAGGACGCGCGTGCTGGAGACGGCGGAAGGGGGGCTTGCCTGGACGCGATCCGGCCTGGCGCACGCGGCGGGCGTGTCGTCGACGGTGGTCGAGGGGCTCAAGGCGCAAGGCGTGTTCGAGACGGTGATGATCCCGCCTCGACCGGTGGTCGCCGCGCCCGATCCCTCCTACGCCATGCCGGAGCTGATGCCGGACCAGGCAGACGCGGCCGCCATGCTGCGCGCCAATGTCGCGGCCGCTGCTTTCAACGTCACGCTGCTCGACGGCGTCACCGGCTCGGGCAAGACGGAAGTTTATTTCGAAGCGGTGGCGGCAGCCCTGGACCAGGGCAGGCAGGTGCTGATCCTGCTGCCGGAGATCGCGCTGACGCATGCCTTCCTCGAACGCTTCCAGCAGCGTTTCGGCGCCAAGCCGGCGGAATGGCATTCCGACCTGCCGCCCCGAATGCGCGAAAAGGTCTGGCGACAGGTGGCGGAAGGCGGCGTGCGCGTCGTCGCCGGCGCACGCTCGGCGCTGTTCCTGCCGTTCCGCGAGCTCGGGCTGATCGTCGTCGACGAGGAGCACGACCCCGCCTACAAGCAGGAGGATCGCGTCTTCTACAATGCGCGCGACATGGCGGTGGTGCGCGGCCATATCAGCGGCTTCCCGGTGGTGCTGGCGTCGGCGACGCCATCGGTCGAAAGCCGGGTCAATGCGCAGCAGGGCCGCTACAGCAGGGCGGTGCTGTCGGCGCGCTTTGCCGAAGCCGCGCTTCCCGATCTCAAGACGATCGACCTGCGGCGCGCGCCGCCGGCCCGGGGCGGCTTTCTGTCGCCGCTGCTGATCGACCAGATGCAACGTACGCTGGAGAAGAAGGAGCAGTCGCTGCTGTTCCTCAACCGGCGCGGCTATGCGCCGCTGACGCTGTGCCGTGTCTGCGGCCACCGCTTCGGCTGCCCGGTTTGTTCGGCCTGGCTGGTCGAGCACCGCTTTCGCGGCCAACTCGTCTGCCATCATTGCGGGCACAATGAGAAGCGGCCGGAGGCTTGTCCGGAATGCGGCACGCTCGACCATCTGGTCGCCTGCGGGCCTGGCGTCGAGCGGATAGCTGAAGAAGTCGTGGCGCATTTCCCCGACGCGCGCACGATCGTCCTGTCGTCCGATTTGATGGGTGGAGTGCGCCGGCTGCGGCTGGAGCTCGAGGCCATTGCCAATGGCGAGGCCGACATCGTCATCGGCACGCAGCTGGTCGCCAAGGGCCATAACTTTCCCAACATGACGCTGGTCGGTGTCGTCGATGCCGATCTCGGCCTCGCCAATGGCGATCCGCGCGCCGCTGAGCGCACCTTCCAGTTGCTCAGCCAGGTGACCGGCCGCGCCGGCCGCACCGGCAAGAAGAGCCTCGGCCTGCTGCAGACTTTCCAGCCGGACCATCCGGTGATGCGGGCGATCGTCTCGGGCGATGCCGAGGCCTTTTACGAACGCGAGATCACTGAGCGCGAACGGGCAGCCCTGCCGCCCTTCGGCAGGCTTGCCGGCGTCATCGTCAGTGCGGTGACGCGGGCCGAGGCCGAAGGCCACGCGCGCGGCCTGCGCCGTGCAGCACCCCAGGCCAGCGACCTGTTCGTGCTCGGTCCGGCCGAGGCGCCGCTGTCGCTGCTCGGTGGGCGCCATCGTTTCCGTTTGCTGATCCAGGGTGAAAAGCGCGCCGACATCCAAGGCTTCATCCGCACCATGCTGGCCGAAGGGCCGAAGCAGCGCGGCTCGGTTCGCGTGCAGGTCGACATCGATCCGCAGAGCTTCTTGTAAGCACAAAGGCTGACGCCGCCGCCGGCCGCCCGTAAGCCGTTTGTCAAGAAAACTCAGCATCTTAGTGCCGGCTAAAATGCGCGCCGTTCATGTACCCGGCTCCCATCCGTTCGCTGACTAATCCTGATTTGAAAAGCCACAAAATAATGTTGACTCGTTTTATCATGAATTATAACTGGGCCTTTCCGCTCTGGCGCTGGGGACCAGGGCATGGATGGGGACAGCATGCGCAGATTTTTCAGTACGCTTCTTTGGTCATCGGCTTTGGGTTGGTCGATCCTGGCAGGCGCGGCATTTGCCCAGGAAGCCGCTCCGACGGACCAGCAGGGAGCCACCGTGCTCGATCAGATACTGGTCACCGGCCGCAATGAAAGGTCGATTTCCAGCGTCGCTCAGTCTGTCCAGGTCGTGGAACAGGAACAGGTCGAGGAAGCCGCGCAGGAAAATATCGACGCCGCGACCCTGATCAGCCGCATCGTCCCCGGCTACGCGCCACGCAACCAGACCATTTCCGGCGCTTCGGAAACCTTCCGCGGGCGCAGCGTTCTCATCATGGTCGATGGTGTGCCGCGCAACACACCGCTGCGGGACGTCTCACGCATCCTGTCGATGATCGACCTGAATTCGGTCGAGCGCATCGAAGTCATCAATGGCGCGTCCAGCCTTTATGGCGCCGGCGCCACCGGCGGCACGATCAACTTCATCACCAAGCGCGGCGACAGCGACAAGCCGAAGGTGACGGTGCGCACCGGCGTCGCCGCCTTCACCGAAAACCCCGGCAAGTCGGCCGGGCCAAGCACCAGTGTCTCGGTCGAGGGCAAGAAAGGCGATTTCGACTATTTCTTCTCGGCGTCCGGTGATCTGTCGCGCCGCACCTATGACGGCCACGGCAACGAGGTGGCTTCGGACGCCATGCTTGGGCAAGGCGGCGGCGACCGCACCGGCACGGGCAATCTCTTCGGCGTGGCCGGCTACCAGTTCGATTCCAGGCGCTTCGAGGCCAGCGTCGACTGGACCTATGCCAACCAGAAGCCGGACTGGTTCACCGATTACAGGACCAATCCCGTCTCCCCGGATTTCGGCGATCCCTATGAAGGCAAGCCGCTGAAGGAAGATTCGAAATATCTGACCGCCAAATACACCGACAGCGACTTCGCGCTCGGAAACCTCGAGGTCAAGGCGTTCTACAACGACATCTTCAAGCAGTCGCCCTTTACCAAATTCTCGGCCGTCAACAGCCAGGTGTATTTACCGACGAACCCGACGCGGCCGGTGATCCTGCCGCCGGGTACGGACCCGACCGCCGACTTCAACCAGACGGCGCTGCAATCGCGGCGCAGCGGCGTCAACCTGACCGTCAACACGCCGATGGACTTTATCACTCAGGGCAGCACGCTGACCTGGGGCGCCGACTACGTCTTCGATGCCACCGATCAGCAGCTGACCAACGGTCAGGACGCCATCTCGCCCACGACCCAGAACTCGGTTGCCTTGTTTGCGCAAGGCGAAATTCCGGTGACGGATCGCTTTCGCATCAGCGGCGGCGCGCGCTACGACCAGTTTTATCTCAATGTTGAAGACTTCACCCGGCCTGCCGCTGCCGTTCTGCTCGGCCGCAACATTATCGGCCTGCCGGCGATCCAGGTGACCGGCGGCTCGTTCGACTACGACGCCGTCACCTTCAACGCCGGCGCCGTCTACGATCTGACCGAAAGGATGCAGCTTTTCGGCAATTTCTCGCAAGGCTACAGCCTGACCGACATTGGCGGCTTCACCCGCCGGGCCGGGTTGAACTCCAACGCCGAAACCTGCGACGCCTATGGCACCGCCATCCGGCCGCTGCTGCCATGCACCAACGCGCCGGATTACGCGATCAGCTATGCCGATATCGCGCCTGAACCCCAGCTGGTGAACACCTGGGAAGCCGGTCTGCGCGGCGATTGGGGCGACTATCGCGGCGGCGTCAGCACCTATCTGTCGACCTCGGACAACGGCGTCAGCTACGACATCGTCAACAACCGGGTATCGCAGCAGAAGGAACGTATCTGGGGGGTCGAAGCCAATCTCGAGGCAGACCTCAGCGGCATGTTCACGCTGGGCGGATCGGTCGGCTATGTCGAAGGCAAATACGACGCGGATCACGACGGCCACATCGAAGCTAACGAATATCTGCCCAACAACCGTATCCCCTCGACCTACAAGGGCCTGGTCTATCTCACCACCCGTTTCGAGAACGAGCTGACCCTGCGCAGCGAGTTGGAGCTGTTTTCCGGGCGCGACCGCATCGCCACCCAGGAACTGGACGGTGCAGCACTGGTCAATCTTGCAGTCTCGAAGACGTTCGCCAATGAGAGTGTGCTGAACCTTGCCGTGCGCAATGTGTTCGACACCTATTACATCAACCCCTCCGCGTCGGCGACGCGCGGCGCCGACGTTCCCGGTCTGGGGCGTTCCGTCGCTCTGTCGTACCAGATCACCTTCTGAGGGCAGCAATGGCGGTGTCTCTCCAACGAAACGGTGCATTGGCTTCGCTGCTGGCAGAAGCGCCCGCCGATCCGGCGGATGGCGGGGCCTATATCGAGGCGCTCGGCTGCCTTTCACAGGAGAGGGAGCCGTTCGTGCTGTTGGTCGATATCCGCATCGAGATCGCGCTGAGCGACGCCCAGCGCAAGGCGCAAAACCTCTGGTACAAGGCGGAACGCGAGCAGCTCGAAAAAGCCTGCCGCGCCTGTGCGCTGGTGCGCCCCGCCGCCGACGAGAACATGCAGCGCGTCTGGCAAAGCCTGTTCGGCTTTCCAGTGCTCGTCACCCGCAGCCGGGCGGAGGCCGGCGCCTTCCTGAACGGTTACGCACCGAAGGACTATGTCAAATGAGCGCCGACGCAGACCGGCCGGCGCCCGCCGGGCTTTCGCGCCTGCGGCTTTTCGTCGTTCTCGCCTGCCTTTATCTGGCGCAGGCCATCCCGAGCTATCTGTTTGCCGCGGCGATCCCGCCGATCCTGCGCGAGCAGGGCGTGTCGCGCACCGCCATTGGCTTGATGGCGCTGCTGATGCTGCCGCTGGTGCTGAAATTCCTGTGGGCGCCGCTGGTCGATCGCTTTCGGCCAGTGGCCCGCGCCCATCGCGCCGGCTGGGTCATCATCACCCAGATCGGCGTCGTCGCCGGCATCGCCGCCATGCTTTGGATCGAGCCGACCGATGTCGCCGGTATCTTTGCCGTCGGCCTTGTCGTGAGCCTGTTGATGTCGACCCAGGACATCGCCACCGACGGCTACGCGGCCAAATATCTCGACCCGAAGGACAGGCCGATCGGCAATGCGATCCAGGGCGGCGCCGTCGCGCTCGGCGTCGTTCTCGGCGGCACGCTCGGCCTGTTAGCTTATCATCATGCCGGCTGGCAAACCATGGTGGCCATGGTGGCCGCGCTGTCCATCATCCCGCTGGTCGCCGCCTTCGCCATGCGCGAGACCGATCCCGTCGCCAGCGCGCCGCAGGCGGCCATCGACCGCCCCTCGATCCTGCGCTTTCTGCGCCGGCCGGAGGCACGCCAGATCCTGTGGATCGCGCTCATCTACCGCGCCAGCGAGGGGCTGGTGAAGTCGATGGAAGGCTCCTATCTCGTCGATGCCGGCGTGCCGCTCGATATCATCGGTTATCTCTCGGGCGGTGCCGCGCTCACCGTCGGGCTCGGCGGCTCGGCGCTGGCGGCGTGGCTGCTGCACAACAGGGGCGCCGCCTCGGTGCTCGGCCTGCTCGGCGCGCTGCGAACCATCTGCTTCCTGATCTTCGCGCTGCACGCTTTCGGCGCTATCGCCGGCTTCTGGCCGATCTTCGGCGCCTCGTTCCTGCAGACGCTGGTGCGCTACATGGAGATCGTGGCGCTCTACAGCCTGTTCATGTCCGTCACGTCGTCGGACCAACCCGGCACCGATTTCACCATCCTGTCCTGCGCCCAGCTCATCGTCTACCTCGTCGGCTCCATGCTTGCCGGCCGCCTTGCCGACATGCTCGGCTACTCCGCGTTGTTCACCCTGGCGACAGTGCTGTCGGGCATCGCCGTGGTGGCGACCTATCGCATGCTGAATGCCCATTTCGCCGATGCCGCAAAGACCCAGCCAGGAACGCCGATGCCGCTGCCGGAGGTCGCCGAATGAGCGCGGGTTCGCTAGTGCTTATGAACCATGGCTGCAAGACCGGCGGCGGCCAGAGCCAGCGCCGCGCAGCCGGCCAGCGGCGCAAAGGGCCAGAGCGTGAAGGCGAAGCCGCCGGCCAATGCGCCGATGCTCTGGCCGAGCACATGGGTGCTGGTGAGCCAGCCGGCCGCCGCGCCCTGCTCGCCGGGCTCCAGGCGCTTCATCAGCCAGGCGGTGTAGCCGGGTGTAGCCAGGGCAATGCCGGCCGCTGCCACCACCAGAGACGCTGCCGAGGCAACATGGCTGGCCGTGGCGGCCAGCGCCGTCATGCCGACGCAAACCATGAGACAGCCGACGATGACGCTGTTGCGCTCCGCCAGCCGCAGGCGCGCCATGAGCAGTCCCTGGACCAGAACCATGACGACGGCGACCAGCATCAGGGCCAGGCCGGTCAACGTCGTGGCCTGCGTCGCACCAAGGCCAAAACGCTGCTGGGTCATCGGGCCGAGCATCATCTGCACCTGTCCGAAGCCGAGCGTCAGGCACAAGCCCATCGCCAGGCAAGGCAGAGCGCGGCGATCGAAGGGCGATATTCCACGGCCGACGTCGGCCGCCCTGCCGTCGGTCCGTCCGCCGGCTTCCCCTTTGCCCCGCGCGAGCCACAGCAACAGCGGGCTGAACAGGAACAGGATGGGCGGCAGCAGCGGCGAAAGGACGGCAGCCGTTGCCGCCAGCGCGCCGGCCAGCCGCCCCATGCTGACGCCGGCGCCAAGCAGTCCCAGCGCGGCCTGTCGCCTGTCATCGGCAACCGAGCGGCTGGCCCAGACCTGCGCCGTCGGCATGACGCCGGACGCGGCAAAACCGTACACGGTTCGCGAAAGCATCAGCAAAGCGATGCCCAGCGCGGCTCCCGTGCCGGCTATCAGCAGAATGGCGAACACCGCCTGGCCGGCCAGCATGGCGAGGCCGAGCAAGCGCAGCAGCCTGGCATGGCCAAGCCGCTCGCCCATGCGACCCCACAGCGGCGAGCCGACCAGAAAGGCCGCCGCGCCGACAGCAGTTGCCGCCCCGATGGCAAACGTGTCGAGCCTCAGCCGCTCCATCACCAGGGGAACGAGCGATACGAAGGCCGACTGGCCGAAGCCGATTGCCGAGACCGCGGTTGCCAGGCGGCGCAGAAGCGAAGATCGATTTTTCATACGGGTCGTCACAAGACCAAGCTTATTTCTTGTTCAGAATAGATAATCAACAGAAATGTTTAAAGACGACAACGTATAAATGCAATGCATGCAGTTATGGGATTTATGGGGATGCACATGGAACAAGTAAAACCAGAATCTTCCTCTGCATTAAGCCCGTTACTCAATGCGTTGCTGCGGGAATGGGATAGCTGGGAATTCGTCGACGCCAGGCAAACCGGGCTGTTTCGGCCGCAGGCAGCCGTGCTGCGTCTGAATTTCCCTGCCTCGCGCGCGGCGGTGCTCGTCGAGGCGCGGCATCGCTCGAAGGTTGGTTACCACGATTTAGCGATGCCGCTCTGGCGCCTCGATATTAGTAACGAGGGGGCCGATGGCGAAGCGACCGAGATCGACCTTTTCAGCCTTTTGGCGCTGATCCTGGCGGATCCCGACATTGCCGGCCGGGCGACAGCGAAAAGCCGACTGACCTTCCTGCGCCGCAGCCTGGCCAGCATCGCCGCAATCGCTGACGCGACTGCGGCGCGTGGATCGTCGCGGCCCTTCTCCGAAGGCGATCCTGATTTCATCGATGCCGAAAGCGCCCTGCGCTTCGGCCATGCCGTGCATCCGGCGCCGATGAGTCGCGAAGAGTTCACGCACACGGATTCCGCGCGCTTCGGGCATGAATACTGCAATGCGTTCAAACTGCGCTGGTGGGCCGTCGACCCGACCATCCTCACTGGAGGGAGCGTCGAGCCGCTAGATGTCACCGAGATGGTCCGCGGGCTTGCCGCCAGCGATCCGCAGCTGCTTGCTCGGGCTGGCAAGCAACAGGGCAAGGTTCTCGTTCCGATGCATCCGTGGCAGGCCGTACGGCTCATGCTGGAAGACCGCGTCGAGCGCCTGTTTCGCGCCGGCCGTATCGTCGATGTTGGGCTCGGCGGACCAGCGTGGCGGGCCACAACCTCGCTGCGCACGGTTCATTCGTCTGAAGCCGAGTGGATGCTGAAATTCTCGCTCAGCCTGCGCCTGACCAATTCCAGGCGCATCGTCGAGGAGCATGAGTGCCGGCGCGGCCTTTCGGTGCACCGGCTGGTCAAGGGCAAGCTCGGCTATGCCTTGCAGCGGCGCTGCCCGACCATGACGGTGCTGGGTGAGCCCGCCTGGTTCGGCCTGCGTGACGAAGACGGCCGGCTGATGACGGATACCATCGTCTCGTTTCGCGAAAACCCGTTTCGCGGCACGGGCAATCCGCCGGCTGCCGTTCTCGGCGCGCTTTGCGAGCGCCATCCCGGCCGTACCGAAAGCCATCTGTCCGACCTGGTCCACCGTATCGCCCGCGACGAGAAGCGACCTGTCGAGGAAACGGCGCGTTTGTGGTTCGAGCGTTTCCTTCATGCCGCCATCGAGCCGTTTATCGTTGCCTTCTCGGAATTCGGCCTGCTGTTCGGCGCCCATCAGCAGAACCTCGTCGTCGGCCTCGCCGGCGGCTGGCCGAATGCGCTCTATTTTCGCGACTGCCAGGGCACCGGTTATGTCGAGGAATTCCTGCCCAGGCTGCGCGAATTCGTGCCCGAGGCCGGTCAGGCGGGCGATCATGTCTTCCCAGCGGAAGCGGCCGCGAAGCTGTTCGGCTACTATCTGGTCGTCAATGGCGCTTTCGCCGCCGTCGCAGCCCTTGCGGCCGCTGGCCTCACCAACGAAGACGATCTGCTGGCGATATTCCGCCGCTCGCTCGAGCGGCTGGCCGCCACGCCGATGGCTGACCGGTCCTGCGTCGACTATTTGCTCAACGCGCCGACGCTCGCCGCCAAGGGCAATTTCCTGATCGCGCTGCGCGACATCAATGAGAACACCGAAGTGACCGACCCGCTGGCAGGTTACGTCGAGCTTCCGAACCCCCTGCATGTGAGAGAATACGCATGAACATCGAGGCTGCGAAAAACTGGTCACCCGCCACCGTCGCCGGCAACGAAGGATGGCAGCATCTGGCCTCGGCCGCGGAGCCGCTCGCCATTTGTGCCGGCGATGGCCATGTCAGCCTGGTCCGCGCTGACGGAACAGCTGTCGGGCAGGTCCGCATGTCCATCGCGGATGGCCGCCTGCTCATCGACGATGTCGCGTTCATTGGCGGCCGCCTCGACCAACCGCAAATCCTGGCAGGTCTCGTCGACGCCGCGCTGCGCCTGCATCCTTCCTTCGACTGCGCCTTCCTGCCGGCGGCCAAGACGCTGTGGCCAGTTTCGGCGCTGGCCACCGAGACGGTTCCGGGTGAACCGGAACGCGCCGTCATCCATCGCTCGGTCCTGCGCCAGCTGCCGCTGCTGTGGCGCAGCCAGGCCTCGCATGTCACCTATCCGGCATTGACGACCGCTATCGGCCCGCCATTGCGCCAACCGCGCCCCTGCGGCCCGATGTACGAACGCTGGATTGCCGAGATCGGCCTCACCGTGTCGCTGCGGCCGATCGACCGCCGGACCGATCTCGACCTCTTCCATCGCTGGATGAACGATGGCCGCGTCGCCTTCTTCTGGGAACTTGCCCAGAGCCATGAGGATCTCGACAAATATCTCGCCGAGCAGGAAAGCGATCCGCACATCTTCGGCGTCATCGCCAGCTTCGACGGCGAGCCGACCGGCTATTTCGAGTTCTACTGGGCCAAGGAGGACCGGCTCGGGCCCTATTATGAGCCGCTCGACTGGGACCGCGGCTGGCATGGGCTGATCGGCAATATGCGCCATCTCGGCCGGCCGAAGACGCTGTCACTGTTCCGCTCCGTCACCCACTATCTGTTCCTCGATGAGCCGCGCACGCAGCGCGTCGTCGGCGAGCCACGCGCCGCGCACCAGAAGATGCTGAGCTATTGCGCCGGCGCCGCCTACGACAAAGTCAAGGAGTTCGACTTCCCGCACAAGCGCGCGGCGCTGGTCTGCTGCGAACGCGAGCGCTTCTTCCGCGAGGTGCCGCTGTGACGGTGCAGCAACCGATTGCCAAAGCGGGGGAGGCGACACGCTGGGCCGCGATCAACCGCGACGCCGTCGCCAAGGCCATTTCCGAACTGACCTTCGAGGAGTGCCTGTCGCCGCGCGAGCTTTCGCCCGGCCGATGGGAGCTGACGCCCGGCCCCGGCGTGACCTATCGCTTTGCCGCGACGCGGCGCCTGTGGGGCCAGATCGCCGTCCGTCCGGAGACGCTGACTCGCGACGCCGGCATCGAGCTGCCGGTCAACGATGCGGTCGCCTTCTTCGCCGACGCGCGCGAGACGCTCGGCATGTCGCCGGCAACATTCTGCACCTATGCGAAGGAGCTTTACAACACGCTGATGGCCGACATGCGGATCGCCAAGGCACGCGGCAATCGACCGGCCGCCGATCTAGCCGCGCTGCCGGATACCGAGTTGCAGGCATTGCTCGACGGCCATCCGAAGCCCCCTGCCAACAAGGGACGGCTTGGCTGGGGACGGGACGACTTCGAGCGCTACGCGCCAGAATCGGCCACCGCATTCCAGCTCTTCTGGCTTGCCGCCGCCAGCGATCGCTGCCTGCTGGCGCTTGACCGCGGGCTCGACGAAGAGGCGCTGCTGCAGGCCGCACTCGGCGACTACGAGCGCGCAAGGCTCGAAGCGGCTTTCAGCGCCGCCGGGATCTCGCGATCGACGCACAGGCTGCTGCCGGTCCACCCCTGGCAGTGGCAGGCGATGATCGCCTCGCAATATGGTGGCGAGATTGCCGCCGGCCGGCTGGTGCCGCTCGGTCCGTTCGGCGACGCGTTCCTGCCCCTGCAGTCGCTGCGCACTCTTGCCAATGTGGCACGGCCCGAGGCGCTGCACGTCAAGCTGCCGCTGACCGTCCTCAACACCTCAACGTGGCGCGGCGTGCCGGGCAAATACATGGCGATCGGCGCCGATCTGTCGCGCTGGCTGGCCACGGTGGCGGCCGCGGACCCGGTGCTCAAGGACGTCAAGGTCTTGCAGGAAGTCGCCGGCGCCTTCTATCCGCATCCGCACTACGCCGGCGTTGAAGGCGCGCCCTATCAATTTTGCGAGATGCTGGGCGCCATATGGCGCGAAAGCCCCGAAAAGGTTCTGACAGCGGGCCAGCGGCCGATGATGATGGGCGCCCTGCCGCAGCGCGACGCCCATGGCAGGCCGATCGCCAGCGCCCTGATGGAGCAGTCCGGCCTTGGTCCGGAGGCATGGCTCGATCGCCTGTTCTCCACGGCCTTCGTGCCGCTCTACCACTTCATGTGCCGTTACGGCGTCGGCTTCATCGCCCATGGCCAGAACGTCACCATCATCCTCGACGGAGCGACGCCTCTCGGCGTGGCGGTCAAGGATTTCCAGGGCGACCTCGATCTCGTCGACCAGCCGTTTCCCGAACTGGCCGGCCTCGACCCCGAAATCCTGTCGACGCTGAAGCGCCGGCCGCCGGCACATCTTCTCCAGCATCTGCAAACGGGACACATCGTCAGCGTTCTGCGCTTCCTATCCGAGGCGCTGGCCGCCTATGACCGCTTCGACGAGAGGACTTTCTACGCCATCCTGGCCGGCGCCATCCGGCGCTACCAGGCGCAGAACCCGGATCTGTCGGAACGGTTCGCGCTCTTCGATCTGTTTGCTCCGAAGATCCCACGCATCGCCATCAACAAGGTGCGCTTCGCCATCGGCTACGGCGACAGCGGCGAACGCCCTCTGCCCGACCTTGGCACACCGCTCGACAATCCGCTTAACCCCGAGTCAGCCCGGCGATCTCCCATCAGCCCAGCCAGCTCCATAAGGAGTTCGCCATGACCCATACGCTTGACCTCGCAGGCATCGGCATCGGGCCGTTCAATCTCAGCCTCGCCGCCCATCTCGATGCGGTGGACGGCGTCGAAGCGCGCTTCTTCGATCGGGCGACGCGGCTCGAATGGCACCCGGGCATGATGCTGCCGGGCGTCGAACTGCAGACATCCTTCCTCAAGGATCTCGTCACCGCGACGCATCCGACCAGCCCATGGTCGTTCATGTCCTATCTGGTCGCGCAGAAGCGGTTCTATGAATTCCTCAACGCGGATTTCTCAGCCATCCCGCGGCCGGAATTCGCCCGCTATCTCGGATGGGTCGGCGAGAACTTGTCTTCGCTGCGCTTCGCCAGCGCCGTCGACCGGATCGACTTCGACGGAACGAATTTCAGGCTGCGTATCGGCTGCGAGCAGGTGAACGCGCGCAATCTCGCCATTGCCGTCGGGCTGGTGCCCAACATCCCCGCCTGGGCGCGGGCGGCGGCCTCCGATCAATGCTTCCACAACGCCCAGGCCGCCAACCGCCTCGATCGCCTGAGCGGACAGCGTGTCGCCGTGATCGGCGGTGGCCAGAGCGGCGCCGAAGTGCTTCTGCATCTGATCTCCTCCGACCGCTTCGCCGGCCGCGAAATCGAGTGGATCTCGATGCGGCCGAATTTCCTGCCACTGGACGACTCGCCTTTCACCGACGAACTCTTCACGCCGGGCTATGTCGAAAACTTCCATCGGCTGCCGCAAGGGCGGCGCGAGACGATCCTGGAACAGCAGCTGCTTGCCGGTGACGGCGCATCGACGAGCACGCTGAAGGCGATCTATCGCCAGCTTTACACGCTGCGGCACCTCTCGGAGGAAACGACGGCGGTCAACATGACGCCGCACCGCGAAGTGCTGAACGTGACGCGGGAAGGCAGCGAATACCGGCTGATCATGCGCAACGGCTTCGACGGCGCCATCGAGACGCGCACCGTCGATGCGGTGGTTCTGGCCACCGGCTATGCCTTTGCCATTCCTGATTGCATGGCACCGCTCACGAACAGGATCGCGCTGGACGAGCGCGGTCATTACAGGCTCAACGCCAGCTTCGAGGTCGAATGGGACGGGCCTGACGACCGCCGGATCTACGCACTCAATGCCGGCCGGCTCAGCCATGGCATAGCCGAGCCGCAGCTCAGCCTGATGGCTTGGCGCAGCGCCAAGATCGTCAATTCGCTGCTCGGGCGGGCACAGTTCGATCTCGATCTGCCCGATCCGCCGGTTGCCTGGAGTTCAAGGCACACGACACAAAGCCTGCATCATCTCGGCGCCAATGCGAGGATGACCGAATCGGGCGCGCGGTGATGTTTGTGGAGGCGGGCCGAAGAGCGTGGTACGGCGCGCGTTAAGATTGACATCGACCCGTAAAGCTTTTCTGTGAGAGAGATCGTTCGGTCCTGCTGGAGGCTCAGCGCATGAAAACCCTTGGCCTTATCGGCGGCATGAGCTGGGAATCGACGGCGATCTATTATCGCCTGCTCAACGAGATCGTGCGCGTGCGGCTGAGCGGGCTGCATTCGGCAAAGCTGTTGCTCTATTCCTTCGACTTCGCCGAAATCGCCGACCGGCAGCATCATGGCGACTGGGACAGTGCGGGCGTGCTGCTGGCGGATGCGGCGCGCAAGCTGGAGGCGGGCGGCGCAGAGGGGCTTTTGATCTGCACCAACACCATGCACAAGCTCGCCGACCGGGTGCAGGCGGCGGTGTCGATCCCGCTTATCCACATTGCCGATGCCACGGCCGTCGCGGTCAAGGGCGCCGGCGTCAAGCGGCCGGCGCTGCTGGCGACCCGCTTCACCATGGAGCAGGATTTCTACAAGGGCCGGCTGACGGAGAAATACGGGCTGCAGCCCGTGGTGCCGGACCAGGCCGGGCGCGACATGGTGCACCAGGTAATCTACGACGAGCTCTGCCGGGGCATCGTCAGCGCGGCATCGAAGGCGGCCTATGTCGACGAGGTCGCCCGTCTGCGGCGCGATGAGAAGATCGATGGCGTCATCATGGGCTGCACCGAGATCACCATGTTGATTGGCGAGCGCGATTTCGACATTCCGGTGTTCGACACCACGCGCATCCATGCTGAGGCGGCGGTCGCATTCATGCTGCCCTGAAGGGCCAAAACAGAGATCAGGGCTGGGCGGCCACGGCGACATTGCCGCTGCCGACCACTTTCAGCTTCCATCGATCTGCTTCCGTGCCGGCCAGATTGAGGTGCCTGGTCAGGAAATAAAGGCGATCGGTATCGGGGCCTTTGGCTGTGCAAAACCGGTCCTGCAGATAGGAGGGAGGCGTCGCCTGATAATACAGGTTGGCCACGATGCTGGCCGGACGCGCGCGCGGCCTAAACAGCCTTCCGCTCCTTCACGAATTGCGTGCCAAAACTGCCGCGCGCTTGACTTCTTTTTGCAGCGACATTCAATGCATCCGGCATTGCTGTGAGGGGATGAAAGCAAGATGGAATTTGCGTTTCCGTGGCCGACCAGCCAGGGCGAATGGCTGGCTTGGTCTAGCGCCGTCGTCACCTTGGCGCTCGGTCTGCTGTTTTTCCTCGCGCCAGGGCTGGCATTTCGGATTCTGCGGCTGCAGGTCCGGCCCGAAAGGGCAGCGGCAATCGCGGAAGGGCGCGGCCGGATGTCGGGCTTCTATCTCGGCGTCAGCCTGTGCTGCATTCTGTTGGCGCAGCCGTGGCTCTATATGGCACTCGGCTTTTCCTGGCTGTTCACCGCTTTTGGCCGTTTGCTGTCGATGATGTCGGACGGCGCCAACACGCCTTTCAACTGGGCGTCGATCGTCGTCGAACTCGTCCTGGCCGCGTTGCCGCTCGCCTTCGTCTTCGGCTTTCTGCCCTGAATCGGCAGCCAATCCAAAGGCTTCGGTTGAACTCTGCGGCCGGATGCGACAATAGTGCCCGAAAAGCATGCGGAACGACGCATTGCGGTCTTAAAATGCCTGTGCTAGACGGCAATCGACTTTCGGCCGGGGATAGCGGAAGCCGCGCCTCCGTGCTTGGAAAAACTTAGTAAGGTCAAAGATTTAGCCAGAGTTTTTGCTCGCGCCAACAATCTGCGGCCCCTCAGACAAGAGAAAAGACGGTCCGTGGCTCAATCGTCATCGCCAATCTCAGGTGTCGCAGAACGCTACGCGGGTTCGCTGTTCGAACTTGCGCTGCAGTCGAATTCGGTGGCCAAGGTCGAGGCCGACCTCAACAGTTTCGCCAAGATGCTGGATGACAGCGCCGACCTGACGCGCCTCATCAACAGCCCGGTGTTCTCCAGCGAGGACCAGGCCAAGGCAATCGCGTCGATCGCCGACAAGGCCGGCATCACCGGCCTGACCGGCAATTTCCTGCGCGTCGTCGCCCGCAACCGCCGGCTCTTCGCGGTGCCCGGCATGATCAAGGCATTTCGCCGGATCTCTGCCGAACAGCGCGGTGAGACATCAGCCGAGGTCACTTCGGCGCATGAACTGACGGCTGCCCAGCAGACGGAACTCAAGGCCGCGCTGAAAAGCGTCGCCGGCAAGGACGTGGCCATCACTGTTACCGTCGATCCGTCGCTGCTCGGCGGGCTGGTGGTCAAGATGGGCTCGCGCCAGATCGATACGTCGCTCAAAACCAAACTCAATTCGCTCAAGCTTGCACTGAAAGAGGTCGGCTGATGGACATCCGCGCCGCGGAAATTTCCGCAATTCTCAAAGACCAGATCAAGAATTTCGGCAAGGAGGCCGAGGTCTCCGAAGTCGGCCAGGTGCTGTCCGTCGGTGACGGTATCGCTCGCGTCTACGGCCTCGACAATGTCCAGGCCGGCGAAATGGTCGAGTTCCCCGGCGGCATCCGCGGCATGGCGCTCAACCTCGAAGCCGACAATGTCGGCGTCGTCATCTTCGGCGCCGACCGCGACATCAAGGAAGGCGACATCGTCAAGCGCACCGGCGCCATCGTCGATACGCCTGTCGGCATGGGCCTGCTCGGCCGCGTCGTCGACGCGCTCGGCAATCCGATCGACGGCAAGGGCCCGATCAAGGCGACCGAACGCAAGCGTGTCGACGTCAAGGCGCCAGGCATCATCCCGCGCAAGTCGGTCAACGAGCCGATGTCGACCGGCCTCAAGGCCATCGATGCGCTGATCCCCGTTGGCCGCGGCCAGCGCGAGCTGGTCATCGGCGATCGCCAGACCGGCAAGACCGCGATTATCCTCGACACGATGCTCAACCAGAAGGCCGTGCACGACAACGGGCCGGAAAAGGAAAAGCTCTACTGCGTCTACGTCGCCATCGGGCAGAAGCGCTCGACGGTCGCGCAGTTCGTGAAGGTTCTCGAAGAGCGCGGCGCCCTTGAATATTCGATCATCGTCGCCGCCACAGCTTCCGATCCGGCGCCGATGCAGTTCCTGGCGCCGTTCACCGGCGCCACCATGGGCGAATATTTCCGCGACAACGGCATGCATGCGCTGATCAGCTATGACGATCTGTCGAAGCAGGCCGTCGCCTATCGCCAGATGTCGCTCTTGCTGCGCCGCCCGCCGGGTCGCGAAGCCTATCCGGGCGACGTGTTCTACCTGCATTCGCGCCTGCTCGAGCGCGCCGCCAAGCTCAACGACAATCTGGGTGGCGGTTCGCTGACCGCGCTGCCGATCATCGAGACGCAGGCCAACGACGTGTCGGCCTACATCCCGACCAACGTGATCTCGATCACCGACGGCCAGATCTTCCTCGAAACCAACCTGTTCTTCCAGGGCATCCGTCCGGCGGTCAACGTCGGCCTGTCGGTGTCGCGCGTCGGTTCGTCGGCGCAGATCAAGGCGATGAAGCAGGTCGCCGGCTCTATCAAGGGCGAGCTCGCGCAGTACCGCGAAATGGCTGCGTTCGCGCAGTTCGGCTCCGATCTCGACGCCGCCACGCAGCGCCTGCTCAACCGCGGCTCGCGCCTGACCGAACTTCTGAAGCAGCCGCAGTTCTCGCCGCTCAAGGTCGAGGAGCAGGTCACGGTGATCTTCGCCGGCGTCAACGGCTATCTCGACAAGCTTGCGCTGAACCAGGTCGGCAAGTTCGAGCACGGCCTGCTCAGCCATATGCGCTCGGCCGGCAAGGACGTGCTGGACGGCATCCGCAAGGAAAAGGCGCTGTCGGACGATCTGCGCGCCAAGCTGAAGGCCGAGATCGACGCCTTCGCCAAGACCTTCGCTTGAGAAGAAGCCGGACGCTCGGGATCAGGTTTGAAGCATGCCTTCATTAAAAGACCTTCGTAACCGTATCGCCTCGGTCAAGGCGACGCAGAAGATCACCAAGGCGATGCAGATGGTCGCCGCGGCGAAGCTGCGTCGCGCGCAGGAAGCAGCGGAGGCGGCGCGTCCCTATTCCGAGCGGATGGGTGCGGTGCTGGCCAATATCACGCAGGCGATCGGCGGCGGCGGCGATGCCCCGGCGCTGATGACCGGCACCGGCAAGGACGATGTGCATCTGCTCGTCGTCTGCACCGCCGAGCGCGGCCTGTGCGGCGGCTTCAACTCGCAGATCGCACGTCTGGCCCGCGACCATATCCGCCGGCTTCTGGCCGACGGCAAGCAGGTCAAGATCATCTGCGTCGGCAAGAAGGGTTTCGACATTCTGCGCCGAGACTATGCCTCGCTGATTATCGACCGCGTCGACCTGCGCGATGTCAAGAAGCTCGGCTTCGTCAATGCCGATGCGATCGCCCGTAAGATCATCCATCTGTTCGGCGAAGGCGGCTTCGATAGCTGCACGCTGTTTTATTCGCAGTTCAAGTCGGTGATCAGCCAGATTCCGACCGCGCAGCAGATCATTCCTGCCGGCGTGGCTTCCGCTCCCGCCGAAGCGACCGCGGGTGGCAATGCCGTCTACGAATACGAGCCGGAGCCGGGCGAGATCCTCACCGACCTCATTCCGCGCAACATCTCGGTCCAGGTCTTCCGCGCGCTGCTCGAAAACGCAGCCGGCGAGATGGGCGCCAAAATGAGCGCCATGGACAATGCAACGCGCAATGCCGGCGACATGATCAACAAACTGTCGATCACCTATAACCGCCAGCGGCAGGCGCAGATCACCAAGGAACTGATCGAAATCATTTCGGGCGCCGAAGCGCTCTAGGCGCGACCGCCAGGAGGTCATCGACCTTCTGATGGAGCGTGAGAAACAAAGGACGAGAAGGGTAAAGACGATGGCGAAAGCAGCGACCCCCGCGAAGACGGCCCCCAAGGCGGCCGCAAAGGCTCCGGCAGCAGCGGCGAAGGCCGCTCCGGCCAAGAAGGCGGCCGCGCCCGCCAAGGCCGCGGCCCCGGCAGTGAAGACGACGAGCGTTGCCGTCAAGAAGACCGGCGCCATCGGCAAGGTTCGCCAGGTCATCGGCGCCGTCGTCGACGTGCAGTTCGGCGATCATCTGCCGGCCATTTTGAACGCCATCGAAACCTCCAATGTCGGCAACCGCCTGGTGCTCGAAGTTGCCCAGCATCTGGGCGAAAACACCGTGCGCTGTATCGCCATGGATTCCACCGAAGGCCTGGTTCGCGGCCAGGACGTCTATGACACCGGCGCGCCGATCACCGTTCCGGTCGGCCCGGGCATGCTCGGCCGCATCATCAACGTCATCGGCGAGCCGGTCGACGAAGAAGGCCCGGTCGACGGCATCGAGATGCGCGCCATCCACCAGCCGGCGCCTACCTATGTCGAACAGTCGACGGAAGCGCAGATCCTGATCACCGGCATCAAGGTGCTCGACCTTCTGGCGCCCTACGCCCGCGGAGGCAAGATCGGCCTGTTCGGCGGCGCCGGCGTCGGCAAGACGGTTCTGATCCAGGAGCTGATCAACAACGTCGCCAAGGCGCATGGCGGCTTCTCGGTCTTCGCCGGCGTCGGCGAGCGCACCCGCGAGGGCAACGATCTTTATCACGAGTTCATCGAGTCCGGCGTCAACAAGAAGGGCGGCGGCGAAGGCTCCAAGGCGGCACTGGTCTATGGCCAGATGAACGAGCCGCCGGGCGCGCGTGCCCGCGTCGGCCTGACCGGCCTGACGGTCGCCGAATATTTCCGCGACCAGGGCCAGGACGTGCTGTTCTTCGTCGACAACATCTTCCGCTTCACGCAGGCCGGTTCTGAAGTGTCGGCGCTGCTCGGCCGTATTCCTTCGGCCGTGGGTTACCAGCCAACGCTGGCCACCGACATGGGTGCGCTGCAGGAACGCATCACCACAACGACCAAGGGTTCGATCACTTCGGTGCAGGCGATCTACGTGCCGGCCGACGATTTGACAGACCCGGCGCCTGCGACCTCGTTCGCCCACCTGGACGCGACGACCGTGCTCAACCGCGCGATCTCGGAAAAGGGCATCTACCCCGCCGTCGATCCGCTCGACTCGACCTCGCGCATGCTCGATCCGCTGGTTGTCGGCGAGGAGCACTATGCCGTCGCCCGCCAGGTGCAGTCGATCCTCCAGCGCTATAAGTCGCTGCAGGACATTATCGCCATCCTTGGCATGGATGAGCTTTCGGAAGAGGACAAGCAGACGGTGGCCCGCGCCCGCAAGATCGAGCGCTTCCTGTCGCAGCCGTTCTTCGTCGCCGAAGTGTTTACGGGTGCGCCGGGCAAGCTGGTCGACCTCGCCGACACAATCAAGGGCTTCAAGGGCCTCTGCAACGGCGACTACGATCACCTGCCGGAAGCCGCCTTCTACATGGTCGGCGGCATCGACGAAGCGGTCGAGAAGGCTCAGCGCCTGGCGGCTGAAGCAGCGTAATCAAGGCAATAGGGAGTAGTCAGTAGTCAGTAGTGAATAGCGGCCGGGTGATCAGGACAGCTGTCCTCTCCCTACTCCCTACTCACTATTCCCTACTCACTAAATTGACATGGCTGAAGCTTTCAAGTTCGAACTGGTCTCGCCGGAGCGCCTCCTGGTTTCCGAGCAGGTCGAGTCCGTCGTCATTCCAGGCGCCGAAGGTGAAATGACAGTCATGGCGCACCATGCGCCAGTCATGACCACGATCAAGCCGGGCGTCGTCACGCTGAAGACCGCCGGCGGCAAGGAAGAGCGCTATGTGGTGTTCGGCGGCTTTGCCGACATCGTTCCGGCCGGCTGCACGCTGCTCGCCGAATCGGCGGTCGCCGTCGGCGATATCGACCGCGCCGATCTCGCCCGCCGCATCCAGGAAGCCAAGGAAGACGCCGCCGACGCCAAGGACGACCAGAGCCGCAGCAAGGCGGAGCAGTTCCTTAGCCAGCTTACCACGCTCGAAGGCGCGCTGCTGCCGGCGTAAGCCGCAGAATGACTGGACGTGATCCGAGGGTCATGGTCGGGCAAAGGTATGAAACAGGCCGGGCTTAAGCCCGGCTTTTTGTATCCGGGCGACGTCAGGCCACCTGGTCTTTCCCGGTATACCCAGTGCCGCGAGCGCGAGCGCCACCCCGCCTTGCAGGATATGCTCGCGATGAGCGGCAACCAGTTCGATCAGCGTCTGGCGGTCGGGGCTGCCGCTGGCGAAGCCGGCGAGGTCAAACACCGTCACCACCCGTTCCAGCGTCGGCTGCGCTCCGAGCGCCGCCAGTGCCGCGTCGAGCGGATCGGTAAAGTGGGCTTCCGGCAGGTCCTTGCCGCGCGCCTCGCAGGCGGCGATCCAGGCGGCGATCACCAGCGTCAGATGCTCCGGGACCAGGCCGGCCTGGATGCACTCGATGGCGGTAGCGACAATGCGCTGCGGCAATTTCTGGCTGCCGTCATTGGCGATCTGCGCGGTGCGGTGGGCCAGCGCGGTGTTGGAGAAACGTTCGGCAAGTTCGGCCGTATAGGCTGACGTGTCGAGCCCGGCATCCCCAGGCAATGTCGGGATGGCCTCGGCCCAGAGCCGGTCGACGAACGCGCGGATCGCGGGATCCGCGAAGGCGCGGTCGACGGTGACGTGGCCGCTGAGCAGGCCGATATAGGCGATGCCCGAATGGGCGCCGTTGAGCAGCCGAAGCTTCATGTCCTCGAACGGCCGGACATCCTCGACCATGGTGACGCCGAATTTCTCCCAGGCCGGGCGGCCGGCTGGAAACCTGTTTTCGATCACCCATTGCCGGAACGGTTCGGTCATCACCGGCCAGGCGTCCTCGAGGCCGAGTTCGACCGCGATGCGCGCCCGGTCGGCATCGGTGGTTGCCGGCACGATGCGGTCGACCATGCTCGATGGGAATGCAACGTCATCGGCTATATGACTGGCGAGGGCAGCGTCGCCTGAAGCAGCAGCGCCGGCATCGCGCAGTTTTGCAAACCCGACCAGCAGCCGGTGCAGCGTGGCGCCATTGGCCGGCAGGTTGTCGCAGCACAGCACGGTGAAGGGCGGCGTGCCGGCGGCCCGGCGTCGCACCAGCGCTTCCGCCAGGAATCCATGCGCTGTCCTGGGAGATCCGGGATTGCCCAGGTCGTGGACGATATCGGGATGGTTTTCGTCGAGGCTGCCGTCGGCGGCCCTGAGATAGGCCTTTTCGGTGATGGTCAGGGTGACGATGCGGGTGCGCGGGTCGGTCAGCGCGGCCAGCACCGCGCCGGGGTCTTCCGGCGCGACCAGCATCGACTGGATCGAGCCGATAATGTGCAGCGCTTCGCCATCGCGGCCGCGCACCGCCAGCGTGTAGAGCCCGTCCTGTGGCGTCAGCGCATCGCGCGTGTCGGGGCTGCGCAGCGAGACGCCGACAATGCCCCAGCCGGTCTCGCCGGCCGCTAGGCAGTCATCGACATAGGCGGCCTGATGGGCACGGTGGAAGGCTCCAACGCCGAGATGGACGATGCCTGGGGCGACACTGGCGCGATCATAGGGGGGGACCGCGACCGAGGCCGGCAAGGATTGCACTGTTGCGTTGGAAAGGCGTGTGCTGGTCATGGCGCGGCTTGTCGCTGGATGGTGTGCGGGGCGGGATCTGCTAGCGGCGTAACATCCGCTCTTCCGCTGCACAATGACCTGACGCCGGTTAAAAGTCATCATACAACAATCCAGTTTTTGTATGTTGACATTATTTCTTTCCAATCCTACCGATATCGCCCCTGGGAGGAACGACGTGGCGGGACTGACCGATCCGGATCTGCTTTTTGCCGCCGCAGGGCGCGCGCTGTCGATCGCGCGCGATCTCCATGCCGGCATCAAGGACCTGCCGATCATCAGCCCGCACGGCCACACCGATCCGCGTTGGTATGCGCTCAACGAACCATTCCCCGATCCCGCGCAATTGCTGGTGGTGCCCGACCACTACATTTTCCGTATGCTGTTCAGCCAGGGCGTGCGGCTGGAAGATCTCGGCGTCCCGACCCTCGACGGCTCGCCGGTCGAGACCGATCCCAGGGCGATCTGGCGGCGCTTCGCCGAGCACTATTACCTCTTCCGCGGCACGCCGACGCGGTTGTGGCTCGACCATGTGCTCGAGCATCTGTTCGGCATCGAAGAGCCGCTCAACGCCAGCACCGCTAGCCGCCATTACGACACCATCGCGGCGCTTTTGCAGCGCGACGATTATCGCCCACGCGCGCTGTTCGAGCGCTTCAACATCGAGGTCATCGCGACGACCGAGGGCGCACTCGACGATCTCCAATGGCACAAGACGATCCGCGACAGCGGCTGGCAGGGCCGCGTCATCACTGCCTACAGGCCGGATGCTGTCGTCGATCCCGACTTCGAAGGATTTTCGGCCAATCTCGATCGTCTGGGCGAGATCACCGGCTGCGACACCGGCACATGGGCCGGCTATCTCGACGCGCATCGCAATCGCCGCGCTTTCTTCAAAAGCTTCGGCGCAACCTCATCGGACCACGGCCATCCGACGGCCGAGACCGCCAATCTTTCCGATGCGGCGGCGGAAGAGCTGTTCAACCGCATCCGCCGCGGCTCGGACGACGAGCGCGAGCGCAAGCTGTTTCGCGCCCAGATGCTGACCGAAATGGCCAAGATGAGCCGCGACGACGGGCTGGTCATGCAGATCCATCCCGGCTCATGGCGCAACCACTCGCCTGGTGTTTTCCGAAAATTCGGCCGCGACAAAGGCTTCGATATTCCGACCCGCACCGACTATGCCGCGGCGCTCAAACCCTTGCTCGACTGCGTCGGGCTGGAGCGCGACCTCTCCATCATCCTGTTCACGCTCGACGAGACCAGCTACGCGCGCGAACTGGCGCCGCTGGCCGGCGTCTATCCGGCGTTGAAGCTCGGGCCGGCCTGGTGGTTCCACGACAGTCCGGAAGGCATGCGCCGGTTCCGCGAGATGACCACCGAGACCGCCGGCTTCTACAACACCGTCGGCTTCAACGATGACACCCGTGCCTTTCCGTCGATTCCCGCCCGTCACGATGTGGCGCGCCGGGTTGACTGCGCCTT
This sequence comes from Mesorhizobium sp. C089B, assembly GCF_030323125.1. NCBI lineage: Bacteria > Pseudomonadati > Pseudomonadota > Alphaproteobacteria > Hyphomicrobiales > Phyllobacteriaceae > Mesorhizobium > Mesorhizobium sp. C089B. Next base: position 4,183,019 of record NZ_CP100469.1, on the reverse strand, counting down.
TCTCGCCCGTCTCGTCGCCGAGCACCGGCTGCGTGAGGACGAGGCGCATGAGCTGGCGCGGGAGCTTGCCTACACGCTTGCCAAGAAGGCGTACCGGCTGTGAGCCGGGCGCGTGGAATTTTAAAAGGGAGGAAGACAGTCATGTTGCATTTTTCAAAACTGATGGCAGCCACATTCGCCTTCGGCTCGCTGATGATCGGCGTTGCCGGCGCCCAGACCGTACTGCGCTCGGCCGACACCCATCCGGACGGGTATCCGACCGTCGAGGCGGTCAAATATCTCGGCGAGCTCATCAAGGAGCGCACCGCCGGCCGCTATTCGGTCGAGGTCTATCATTCGGCGCAGCTCGGCGAGGAAAAAGACACGATCGAGCAGACGCAGACCGGTGTCATCGATCTGAACCGCGTCTCGATGGGTCCGTTCAACGGCATCGTGCCGGAAACCGCGGTGCCGTCGCTGCCCTACATGTTCCGTTCGGTCGAGCACATGCGCCATGTCATGGACGGGCCGATCGGCGACGAGATCCTCAAGGCCTTCGAGACGCATGATCTGGTCGGCCTTGCCTTCTACGATTCCGGCGCCCGTTCCTTCTACAACACCAAGAAGGACATCACCTCGATCGCCGATCTGAAAGGCATGAAGTTCCGCGTCATCCAGTCCGACGTGTTCGTCGACATGGTCAACGCGCTTGGCGCAAACGCCACGCCGATGGCCTATGGCGAGGTCTATTCGGCGCTCGAAACCGGCGTCATCGACGGCGCCGAGAACAACTGGCCCAGCTTCGAATCCGCCAAGCACTACGAAGTCGCCAAGCACTATACCGTCGACCAGCACCAGATCGTGCCGGAAGTGCTGGTGATGTCGAAATCGAGCTGGGACAGACTGACGCCGGAAGACCAGGCGATCGTCAAGCAGGCGGCCAAGGATAGCGTCGTCAAGATGCGCGAATTGTGGGACGCGCAGGAGAAGAAGTCGCGAGAGATCGTCGAGAAGGCCGGCGTCAAGGTCAGCGAGATCGACAAGCAGCCGCTGATCGATGCGATGAAGCCGGTCTACGACAAGTATCTGAAGACGCCGGAGCTCAAGGACCTCGCGACGCGCATCCAGGCGACCAAGTGATTTTCTGGCGGGGCGGCATGGCGCCGCCCCGCCAATCGCTTTTAGGGGACGGAAAGACCGGGAGGATCGGATGACTGCGGGAACGGCCAGGAGCGGAGCGCCACCGCGCTTCAGCGCGGTGCTTTCGAAGATTTGCGACGGTGCGCTCTATCTCGCGGGCATCGGGATGGTCGCCATGACCGCGCTTGTTGCCTACCAGGTGTTTTCCCGCTTCGTGCTCAACGCGTCACCGAGCTGGACCGAAGTCACCGCCATCATGCTGATGAACTGGTTCATTTTCCTGGGCGCTGCCGTCGGCGTGCGCGAGAATTACCATATGGGCTTCGACGTGCTGCTCTATATCCTGCCCAAGGGCAGCAAATGGGCGCTGCGCACCCTGTCCGACCTGATCGCGTTCGGCTTCGGCATCGGCATGGTCTGGTACGGCTGCAAGCTGGTCGGGCTGACCTGGCGGACCATCATCCCGGCGCTCGAGCTTCCCGGCGGTTTCGACTATCTGCCGCTGGTCGCCGGCGGCTTTCTGATCTGCCTGTTCTCGGCCGAACGCATCGTGCTGCGCTGGTCCGGCGCCGACATCGACAAGGATATCAATCTCGAAGAAGTGCCGGAAATGCCGGCCGTGCAGGAGGCCTAGATGGAACTCTGGATCCTGTTTGGCGTCTTCACGCTTTTGATGTTTGCCGGCACGCCGATCGCCTTTTGCCTGGGTGCGGCGTCCTTCGCCACCGTGCTTTATCTCGGCCTGCCGCCCCTGGTGGTGTTCCAGCAATTGAAGTCGGGCATGTCGGCGTTCTCGCTGATGGCGATCCCGTTCTTCATCTTTGCCGGCGACCTGATGGTGCGCGGCGGCATCGCGCAGCGCATCGTTTCCTTTGCCGGCTCGCTGGTCGGTCATGTCCGCGGTGGGCTCGGTCAGGTCAACATCATCGCCGCGACGTTGTTCGGCGGCATTTCCGGCTCGGCGGTGGCGGAAGCCGCTGCCGTCGGCGGGCTGATGATCCCGCAGATGAAAGCGCGCGGCTACGGAGCCGACTATGCCGTCAACGTCACCTCGATGGCGGCGCTGATCGCGCTGCTTCTGCCGCCGTCGCAGAACATGATCATCTATTCGATCGCCGGCGGCGGCAAGATTTCGATCGCCGACCTGTTCACCGCCGGTATCCTGCCGGGTCTGCTGTTCGCCGCTTCGCTGATGGTCACCGCCTATTTCGTCGCCCGCAGCCGCGGCTACCCGGTCGAGGCCTTTCCCGGCTTCTCGCGTGTCGGCCAACTGGCGGTCATCGCCATCCCCGGACTTCTGCTCATCGGCATCATCTTCGGCGGCGTTCGCTCGGGCATTTTCACGGCGACGGAAAGCTCCTGCATCGCCATCATCTACGCTTTGCTGGTCACCGTCTTCGTCTACCGGTCGATGGCCTGGGGCGATTTCGTCCATGCCACAAAGGGCGCGGTGCGCACGACCTCAATGGTGCTGCTGATCATCGGCACGGCGGCCTCGTTCAGCTGGCTGATGGCCTATCTCAAAGTGCCGGTGTTGCTGATCGCAGGCATGAACGCCATCTCCACCGATCCGCTGGTGGTGCTGCTTCTGCTCAACGTCTTGATGCTGCTGCTCGGCACCTTCATGGACATGGGGCCGATGATCATCATCTGCACGCCGATCTTCCTGCCGCTGGTCACCCATTACGGCGTCGACCCCGTGCATTTCGGCGTCATCACCATCCTCAATCTCGGCATTGGCCTCAACACGCCACCGGTCGGCACGGTGCAGTTCGTCGCCTGTGCCGTCGGCAAGATTACGGTCTGGGAAGCGATGCGCTCGATCTGGCCGTTCTATGGCGCGGGCATCGTGGTTCTGGGGCTGGTGACCTATATTCCGGCGATTTCGCTCTGGTTGCCGAGCGTGTTCAAATAGGCGTCTTCAAACAGGGGTGCGATATGGCATCGGATAGTGCTGTTGATCTCAGGGTCGAGAGAAAACCCAAACTGTCGGAGACCGTCGTTGCGGCGATCCGCAAGCAGTTGCAGGCGGGCGAGATCCTGCCCGGCCACAAATTGCCGACCGAGGGCCAGCTGACCGAGACCTTCGGCGTCAGCCGCACCGTCATCCGCGAAGCGCTGGCCAAGCTCGCCGCCGACGGGCTGGTCGAGGCGCGCCAGGGCGCAGGCGTGTTCGTCACCGAGCACATCTCAACGATGTTCGGCGCGCTCGCCGCCGACATGGGCAGCAAGGATTCCATCGCGCTCAATGTGCTCGAAGTGCGCCTGGCCGTCGAAATCGAATCGGCCGGGCTCGCCGCCATTCGCCGCAACGCCGCGCAGGAAGCAGCGATCCAGGAAGCGTTCTTCGAATTCGAACGGCTGCTTCTCAACAGCGAGCCGACCGGTCCGGCCGATCTCGCCTTCCACCGGGCAATCGCCAGCGCCACCAACAACCCGTTCTATGTCGAGATGCTCGATGTGCTCGGACGCCGCGCCATTCCCTGCGACGTGACCTCGCCCTGGTCGACGGAACTTGTGCAATCCGACAGCTATCAGCGCGGGCTGCAGCGCGAGCATCTGGTGATCCTGAATGCGATCACCTCGGGCGACGCCGAAGCCGCGCGCGAGGCGATGCGCGCTCATCTCACCGCCAGCCAAGAGCGCTACCGCGAGCGGCTGCACGCCCGCCAGGTCTACTACGCCGACTCGGTCAAGGCGTCGGCAACCAAATAGCCATTCATTCAGCTGGAGCAGCAATGACTCAAAGTCACCCGCATACCGATTTCACCTCGCGTTTCGCCATCGACCCGGTCGCCGCGGCTTCCATGGGCACCGACGAACTGCGGCACAACTTCCATATTGACGACCTGTTCCAGCCGGGACGCGTCAGCCTGACCTATGCCCATTATGACCGCATGATCGTCGGCGGCGCCGTGCCGGAAGGGACAGCGCTGCCGCTGGAAGCGATCAAGCCGACGGGGACCAAGAATTTTCTCGACCGCCGCGAACTGATCATCGTCAATATCGGCGGCGCCGGCTCGGTGACGGCAAATGGCGAGACCCACCAGTTGCAGGCACGTGACATGCTCTATCTCGGCATGGGCAGGACCGACGTGTCGTTCGCGTCGGCCGACGCGGGCGCACCGGCCAAATTCTACCTGCTCAGCGCGCCGGCGCATCATACCCATCCGAGCCGGCTGATCCGCATTGGCGATGCCAAGCGCCTCGATCTCGGCAGCAAGGAAACCTGCAACGAACGCTCCATCTTCCAGTTCATCCATGCCGATGGCGTCAAGACCTGCCAACTGGTGGTCGGTATGACCCAACTGGCGCCGGGCTCGGTGTGGAACACTATCCCTTGCCATGTGCATGACCGGCGCATGGAGGCCTATCTCTATTTCGACCTGCCGGAGACGGCCCGCGTCTTCCATTTCATGGGCGAGCCGGACGAAACGCGGCATCTGGTGATGGCCAACGAGGAGGCGGTGCTGTCGCCGGGCTGGTCGATCCATTCGGGGGCCGGCACCTCGAACTATGCCTTCATCTGGGCGATGGCCGGCGACAATGTCGACTACACCGATGTCGATCCGGTGCCGCTGGGTGAATTGCGTTGAGCGGCCCTTCCTCCTTCAGCCTGGCCGGCAAGCGTATCCTGGTCACCGGCGCGAACACCGGCATCGGCCAGGGCATCGCCGGCTCGATCGCGCGCGCCGGCGGCACCGTCATCGGTGTCGGCCGCTCGGCGATGGACGACACGGAAAGACAAGTCGCGGAAGCCGGTGGCCAGTTCGAGGCGGTGCGATGCGATCTTGCCGACCATGCGGCCGCCAAGGCGATGCTCGACCATGTCTGGGAAAAGACCGGCCCGATCGACGGGCTGGTCAACAATGCCGGCATCATCCGCCGCGCCGATGCGGTCGATTTCTCCGAGGCCGACTGGGACGACGTCATCGACGTCAATCTGAAGACGCTATTCTTTCTCAGCCAGGGTTTTGCCAGGCGCGTGCTGACCGACCCGAGGCGGCGCGGCAAGATCGTCAACATCGCCTCGGTGCTGAGTTTCCAGGGCGGCATCCGCGTCGCGTCCTACACCGCGTCGAAACATGGCGCGCTCGGCATAACCCGGCTGCTGGCCTGCGAATGGGCGGCAAAAGGCATCAACGTCAACGCCATTGCGCCCGGCTATATCGAAACCAACAACACGCAGGCGCTGCGCGCCGATCCCGACCGCAGTGCTGCCATCCTGGCGCGCATTCCGGCGGGACGTTGGGGCGGGCCGGAAGACATAGGCGATGCCGCCGTGTTCCTGCTGGCGCCGGCGTCCGACTATATGCATGGCGCGGTGATTCCCGTGGACGGCGGCTGGCTGGCGCGATGAGGAGATGGTCATGATTGAAGCCAAGATTTTCGCACAGCCCGGCGAGAGCGCCTGGACGCCGACGCCGGACGGCAACAGACGCCGCGTTCTCGTCTCCACCGATGAGCTGATGATGGTCGAGTTCGGCTTCGACAAGGGCGGCGTCGGCGCACTGCATTCGCACCCGCATGTCCAGGCCAGCTATGTCGCCGAAGGTCGCTTCGAGGTGACCATCGACGGCCGCACCGCGACCATCGAGACCGGCGGCAGCTTCATCGTGCCGTCCAATCTGGTGCACGGCGTCAAGGCGCTGGAGGCCGGGCGCCTGGTCGACAGCTTTACCCCGCACCGCGCCGATTTCCTGGCCTGAACCTTTTTCGGCAATTCCAGAAACAGGAAACCCGCGCCTCCTGGGGAGGCGCGGGCTGTTGCCTGTGCGCTCGTGGCGCAGCGGTACTCGAAACATCGCCGCAGGGTTGGACGGTGCCGCAACATGGTGAAGATAGGTTTAACGATGCCAATCAGGTCGATCGCCGGTGGGGTGTTGCTGCTGCTTGTTGTGGTCACGCAGGGGCTGCGCTAATCGTTCTGTCCACGCCGCTGCTTCGGGCGGCCGATCGCAAAAACATCAGTGATGCAGATATCGACGACAAGCGTGCCGACGCACGATCCCAAACGGCGCGTCCTCAAGGACGTGTTCGGCTTCGACGATTTCCGTCCCGGACAGGCCGCGGTGATGGAGGCGCTGCTTGGCGGCCGCCATGTGCTGGCCGTCATGCCAACGGGTGCCGGCAAATCGCTGTGCTACCAGGTTCCGGCGCTGGTCAAGGGTGGGCTGACCATTGTCGTTTCGCCGCTAGTGGCGTTGATGCAGGATCAGGTCGCGGCACTGCGCCTCGCCGGCGTCGCCGCCGATACGATCAATTCCTCGATCGACCGTGATGCCAATGTCGCGGCATGGCGCCGCGTCGCGTCGGGCCAGACGCGGCTGCTCTACCTCGCGCCGGAACGGCTGATGACCGAGCGGATGCTGGATGCGCTTGCCAGGCTCGATGTCAGCCTGATCGCCATCGACGAGGCGCATTGCATTTCGCAGTGGGGGCCGGCGTTCCGGCGCGAATATGAAGACCTGTCGCAGCTGCGTGGCATCTTTCCCGACGTACCGATCATTGCGGTGACGGCGACGGCGGACGAGACGACGCGGGCAGACATCGAGAGACGGCTGTTTGGCGGGCGTGTCGAAACGCAGGTGCTTGGCTTCGACCGGCCCAACATCAAGCTTGCCATCGAGCCCAAGCAGGACAGCAAGCGGCAGTTGCTCAACTTCATCGAGCGCCATCAGGGGCGCAGCGGCATCGTCTACTGCCTGTCGCGCAAGAAGACCGAAGAGATGGCGGCGTTTCTCGAAAAGAACGGCGTGACCGCGCTCGCCTATCACGCCGGGATGAGCAAGGAGGCGCGCGATGCGAATCAAAACGCCTTCATGACCCTGTCGGGCGTCGTCATGGTGGCGACCATCGCCTTCGGCATGGGGATCGACAAGCCTGATGTCGCCTATGTCTTCCACACCGATCTGCCCGGCAGCCTGGAAGCCTATTACCAGGAGATCGGCCGTGCCGGTCGTGACGGGCGGGCGGCTGAGGCGCATATGCTTTACGGCCTCGGCGATATCCGCATGCGCCGCATGTTCATCGACGACGAGGACGCCGCTGTCGAACACAAGCGCCGCTCGCATGGCCGGCTCGATACGCTGATCGGCTATTGCGAGACGGCCGAGTGCCGCCGCCAGGTGCTGCTCGGTTATTTCGGTGAAGAGGCGGTCCCTTGCGGCAATTGCGACAATTGCCTGGAACAGGCGCCGCGCGCCGACGGCACCGCCGAGGCGCGCCTCATCCTGGCGGCGGTGGCGCAGAGCGGCGAGCGCTTCGGCTCCGGCCATGTCATCGACATCCTGATCGGCCACGAGACTGAAAAGATCGCGGCAAGGGGGCATCACAGGCTGGCAGCCTTCGGCAATGGCGCCGCGCACAAGAAGGATTTTTGGCAATCTATGATTCGCCAGCTGGTCGCGAACGGTTTCCTGATGCCGGACCCGGCCGGCCATGGCGGGTTGGCCATCGCGGACAAGGGCCACGCACTCGGCCGGGGCGAGGTGCCGTTCCAGTATCGGGTCGAGATGCGCACGCGCGCCGCGCGCCGCGCGGCTCGTGCCGGGCAGAGCCCCCAGAGCGAAAATGTAGATGCGTCGCTGCTCGCGACGCTGAAGACGCTGCGGCTGCGTCTGGCCAAGGAACGCCAGGTGCCGGCCTATGTGGTGTTTTCGGATCGTACACTGATCGACATGGCCGAGCGTCGTCCGCAAGACCTCGACGATTTTGCCGGGGTCAACGGCGTAGGTGCGGCCAAGCTCAAGGAGTTCGGCGCGATTTTTGTCAGCGCCATTGCCGCGCACCTTTCCGAGACGCCAGGCTGAAAGGGGTTTTGCTGGACCAAAGCCCGATCCGGCATCAGTACGCCTTCAACTTGCCCGCCCGCTTATCCTTTCATTTTGGCGCTACCCTGCCGTAGGGGAATGGCCTTCCAAATTGTATGGAACCGTGACGACAACACACATTCCTGAATCTATGCGGTCGATTCTTCGGATGTAGCCGTGACTATGGAAACCCGCTGTTGCGCGCGGATGGCGGTTTTCTCGGCCTTGGAGACGCTACGTCGGCAGCCGCTATCCCTGACCCGAATGGTATGATTCAGACCATCTTTGTTGTTGAAAACCCGCTTTCGACGGGAGTATAAAACTCGAGGTTACCATTGCTTTTCGTATAGAGGCTGTGGTGGAAACGTGGGTCCAATCCGCAAAGCATTGCCTTGCGTGGAAGTGGTCGAAGCCGGCGGCGAATGGTCCGTTCCTGTGGCCAAGGAAGACCAGGAAATTACCCGATCATTCGTGATTGAACCGTTTGCGCTGTCCTATGCTGAGGGCCAGCGGATACGCCTGCTTCTCGACAAGTTCGTTCGTCTGTAGAGAGGCTAAGCCCGATGAAAGACCGGTGGGAACCTGACCACCAGTTCATTGAAAGCGCCCGCCGTAGCCAGCTCCGAGCGGAGAGCCAACTGGACTCCCTGCAATCGACCATCGCCGAAACGCGACGCGTCCTAGAGGCTTCACGGAAGCTCTTGGAAAGATTGCCGAGCGGGAACACCATACCCAGCCATAGGGAATGGCCGGTGCAGGTTGGGCATGCTTGTGGGGCTTCACCGCACCGGCCACTGCGGGAAGATATGAGGCCCCCGCGCCGCCTAAGATATAGGCATATTAGCAATCGCGCAATTAACCCTATTGCGCTACCCAGCCGTAGAGGCAAGGAAATCGGAGAAGTTGGTGCCGGTTAACCGCCAGCACGCGAGCAAGTCATTCTGAAAGCATGAAAAACGCGATTTTGCTCGTGCCAATTGAGCGTCTGAAATCTAGTTCCTGCTGCCGATTATCCCTAAGTTAACTGAAATACTTATATTCCCGAAGGGTTGCGAATCAGTCGATTGTCAAGCGCATGCCATGGAGCAAGCAAGGGATCGATCTGAGCAGAAGGGCCGCAGCGGTCGAAGCGCGCTGGGAAATCCGAGCGGCTTCGGCAATTGTCCGCTCTGGCTCGCCCGCTACAACTCGACTCGCGCAGTGTGGACGGAATCACCGGCCATGTGGACGAGAACCATCTGGCGATGTCGTTCACCGAGTTTCGTTCGCGCTTCAGCCTTTAAGGGCAAGGTGATCAAGGCGATCGGATCGCCGCCTCAGGCGGCTTCGCGTTCGGCCTGCGCAGTCAGGTCCGGCTCCCGGCGGCTGTACTGCCGCGGCGAACAGCCCATGACGCGCTTGAATGCCGTGCTGAAGGCGCTTTCGGATTCGTAGCCGAGCGCCAGCGCGATGACGGAAACCGGATCGCCGGAATGCATCAGCCTGTCGCCGGCCAGCATCATGCGCCAGCGCGTCAGATAATCCAGGGGTGAGGCCCCGACCGTCTGCTTGAATCTGAGCGCAAAAGTCGATCGCGACATGCCCGCGCGCTCCGCCAGTTGCTGCAATGTCCAGCCATGCGCCGGGTCCTCGTGCATGGCGCCGATCGCCGCGCCGATCTGCCTGTCGGTAAGTGCGAACAGCCAGCCGACATTGCCTTGCGCGGTCATATGCAGGCGCAAGGCCTCGATCAGGATCATGTGGGCGAGGTGCTCGACGATGAGAAAGCCGCCGGGACGCCGCTGGCGCAATTCCTGCATCATCCGCTCCACCGGCCAGCGAAGCGCCGAATGGTCGCTCTCGCCGCGGATGTGGACGATGGGCGGCAGCATCCGCAAGAGGATGCCGGCATGGTCGCCGGACAGCGTGAAGCGACTGCTGACCAGGAGGAAATCGCCGCCGCCATTATGGACGGTGATGCCGCCGGTCCGCGCCGGTGAAAAGATCGTTCGCGCATCGACCGTCGGCAGGCCGAGATCGCTGGCAAGGCGGAAAGGCCGGCCGCGCGGCAACAGGAAGCAGTCGCCCACGTCCAGCCGCACCGCGTCAGGGACGCCCTCGACCGACAGCCAGCATCGGCCGGACACCACGGCGCCGCATTTGATGGCGGCCTGCTGGTCAGGAAACTGGATCGCCCAGTCGCCACCGGCTTCCAGGCCGGCGGACAGGTAATTGCGCGGCTTCAGCAGCGACAGCACGTCTGACAGCGGATCCATGAGGGTTCTCGGACGATTGCGAAGATATCTCGGATTTTACCGCATAGATCGTATGATCTCAACCTTCTATCTCCTTCGGCAACGGCTGCTTTGTGCAGTCATCGATGAAAACAAGGAGAAATCATCATGCGTGTGTTCGTTACCGGGGCTACCGGTTTTGTCGGTTCGGCTGTTGTGAGGGAATTGGTCGGGGCGGGCCATCAGGTGCTTGGCCTCGCGCGGTCGGAAGCAGGTGCGGAGTCGATCGTGGCCGCGGGTGCCGAGGCGCATCGCGGCGATATCGAGGATTTCGACAGCCTGCGCAGCGGCGCTGCCCAATCGGATGGCGTCATCCACACGGCCTTCAACCACGACTTTTCGAGATTCGCCGCCAGTTGCGCAGTTGACCAGCGCGCCATCGAAACGCTCGGCGCGGCGCTCGAGGGTTCCGAGCGGCCGCTGCTTGTCACCTCCGGCCTCGCCGGTTTTGCGCAGGGAAGGCCGGCAACCGAAGACGACAAACCCGCGCCTCCATCGGCCGCCATGCCGCGCGCTTCGGAAGCAACGGCCGTGGCGCTCGCAGCGCGCGGGGTGCGCGCATCGACGGTGCGGCTGGCGCCGACCGTCCATGGCGAGGGCGATCACGGTTTCGTGCCGATGCTGATTGCCATTGCGCGTGAAAAGGGCGTCTCGGCCTATGTCGGCGACGGCGCAAATTGCTGGGCGGCGGTGCACCGGTTCGACGCCGCCACCCTGTACAGGCTGGCGCTGGAGAAGGGGGCGGGCGGCGTCAGCTATCATGCGGTTGCCGAACAGGGCGTGGCGAGCAAAGAGATCGCCGAGATCATCGGCCGCCGGCTCGGCCTGCCGGTCGTTTCCATAGGCCCCGAGGACGCGGCTGCGCATTTCGGCTTTCTCGGGCATTTCATCGGCAGGGACTTGTCGGCGTCAAGTGAGCAGACCCGCACTGCGCTGGGATGGCAGCCGACCGGGCCGGGGCTCATCGCCGATCTCGATCGTGCCCGCTATTTCGAGGCCTGATCAGGCCGGCCAGTCGCGTTGCATTGCACGACCGACAGCCTGGCGATCAGCGGCAGTGCCAGCAAAACGGCCAGACGCAGCCCGCCGAGCGGGCAGCACCGTCGTGCTGCTGGAACCGCCGCCACATCTGTATGGCGGCAAGCAGAACGAACACGGCGTAGGCCGCCCGCAGCCCGGACGACCTGCTCGCCCGTCGCCGGAAAGCCGGCGAAGGCATGGCCTCGTCATGGCAGACCTACCTTGTTACGGGGATGCGCGCGCGATTCCCGCGCCTAGTTAGAGATCGCCCTTCCTCACCTTGCCGTAAACGATATTCCGGTTCGAGCCATAGTAGACTTTCGCGTCGAAAGGACTCCCGCCGAGGGCGGCATTGATGATGTCCCACATATCGTCGGCCGAACGTAGGATGAGCGGCCAATCCATGAAAGTCTCCATGTAACCATCCGTCGTTATCTCGTCGCTGAAATTGGCAAACAGGAATTCGCCACCGGGCTTGACGAGTTCCATGGCTCTTTGAAGCAGGCGGACGCCGATGGCACGCGGCAGGTAATCGTAAAGCCCCGATGCGTAGACGAGATCGAATGTGCCAAGGGCGTAGGCGCGGCGCAGGATGCCGCGTACGGAACCCTGGACTGCCTCGACTGCCGTGCCGGCAAAGTCGTGGTTCACCGTGGCTACGCTGACGGGGTCCTGATCCAGGCCGATCCAACGTTGCAGTTTATGCCTGGCCAACGCATCGGAGCGTTCGGCTTCCCTGAGGTGGCCGCAGGCAATCGCCAGCACCTCAGCCTTTTCCACACTGCTGGCCGTCTCGTCCACGGTCCTGGCCAGAATATCCCGCCGCTCGCGCCCCGCCACCGAACTGGCAGCTTCACTGGTGTACGCATAAATTTGCCGACCAAGTAAGGTCGACGAGGCCACGATCTCGTCGGCGATCGGATGCTTGTAGTAAATATCCAGCAGGCCTGCATCGCCTGAATACCCGCGCGGTTTTTCGACCGACCACCGCGTGAACGGGTCTTGGAGCAAATATTCCGCGACCCGATGCTGCTGAGCCAAAGGAACGAGTTTCTGCCAGACCGCGGGAGCAACCTGCCGGCGGAGCTTGTGGAGTCGCCCCGCCAAACGATGGACGACGGGGGCGGCCGGTTTGTTTCGCGCAAAGGCTTGATGAGCAAGGTCCAGTATCAGGGCGAGCTGGGCCGTGCTGTCCCTCAACTCGTCGGAGTCAGCCGCCTCTTCGGAGGTCGCAACATGTTTCTTCATCAGCCTGGTGGTGACCAGGCTGTATTGGTCGAGCTGCAGTTTTGGCTTGATAGGCATGCCGTTTACTCTCCGGTTTACCGCCCCGGTCCCCGGCCAGCAGCATAGGTGCGCCGCCAACCAATGCTAACAATTTTAATAAAATTTTAGTAAAATTTTAATCAACGGAACGGCCATCAATCCTGCAAACTGGCTAAATCCGAACCGCCCGTTTACCCTCGGTTAGCGACATCTGACTTTTCTTGCGGACAGGGACGTCTTCATTCCCCAACCGCAGGCGACGTCGGCTGTTGCATTCGCTACTGCAGATCGCGGAGGAGCGTTGCGATGCAACTGAGCGAGGACGTTGCCCAGAAGGTGGCGGCAGCGATTGGACGTCCGCGGTGGCATTCCGCCGATCCGGAACTCCTGACACTGTTCCTGCAGAAGGATGCCGATGAGAATCACAGCCTTGTGCGATGGGGTATTGCGGCTGCTGTATTCAGCTATGTGGCCTATGGCCTTTTCGATTGGTTTCTCTTTCCGGATGTCGCCGGCCGGCTTGTTTTGACGCGCGTTACGCTAGGGGTCACTTCCCTGGCGCTTGTCGAATTTGTCGCCCGACGGGGCTTTGCCCTTGCCACCTTGCACCTTGTAGCAGCGCTGGCGATTGTCTCCGGTGCCCTTGGGTGGCTCGTCTCCGCTGTTGGAACAGAGCATCAGGATGCCCTCTCCCATTTCATGGTTTTTGGCACAGTGTTCATCCTGGGTGCGAATCTGTTCTTCAACTTCCGTTTTTGGCTTTCAGCCCTTGCCTCCGCGACGGTCGCCGCAAGCTTTGTGTACGCCGCGATGTTCTCCCTTCAGGCCGACATCGCCGGTCGGGTCGTGTTGTCGGCCTATTTCGTGAACTGCCTCGTCTTGTCGCTTTATCTTTCCTGGCGGCTGAGTCTGGAGCGGTACCAGACTTTCCTGCACGCGCTTCGGGCACAATTCCAGGAGCAGGCTGCTATCAAGAAGGGGCAAAAGCTAACTGAAATCGCCGACACCGATCCGCTCACGGGAATGAAGAACCGCAGGGCGATCATTCGAGAATTCTCGGAGCTGCGCGAAGACTGGGCCGCGGACGACGACGAGATAGGCCTCATTCTGATCGACGTCGACTACTTCAAAAGGTTTAATGACGGACTTGGTCACCAGGCCGGCGACGATTGCCTGATCAAACTCGCCCATGTCCTTTCCGAGATGGCGGCTGCCAACAACGCCATCGCGGCCCGCTATGGCGGAGAAGAATTCGTCATTCTCTGCAAGGTCACCGGGCGGGCTCACCTTCATGAGATAACGAAGAAATTCTGTCGCGCTGTAGAGGATTTGGATATCTACCACCCTGATCGGGGCGACAAGCTCAACATCGTCACGATCAGTGCCGGAGCGTCGTTGACGCGCGCCGATCAGAGCATAGAGCTTAGAATCCTGCTGCAGGAAGCGGACCGCGCACTCTACGCGTCCAAGTTTGCCGGTCGGGCTACGTTCACGATTTACGACCCGCACGCCACCAGCCAGGATCGCTCCGGCGAAAATCTTTCAGAACTGCTGAAGCTGGCAATTTCCAACCAGCTCGTTTCTGTCGCCTACCAGCCAATTTTCGACCTGGCGTCTGGACGCGTGCTGGGCCACGAGACTCTGATGCGGCTGTGCGACTTCGATGGCACCATGATCGGTCCGTCCGTATTCATACCCGTTGCCGAGCAGACCGGAGCGATCGTGGAACTGGGTACGTGGCTGATCGATCGAGCCTGCGGTGACATGGCGGAATACGGATTGGGCTCGGTCGTGACGGTGAACGTCTCCGTTCTTCAGCTCAAGGCTCCCAACTTTTCGCTCCGGATCACCGAAATCCTTGGCAGGCACGGCCTTGCGCCCCAGAAACTGGCCATCGAAATCACCGAAGGCAGTGACATCTTTCTGGAGGCGCAAGCGGTAAGAAACGTGGAGCGGTTGCGAAAACTGGGCGTTCAGATCTGGCTGGACGACTTCGGAACGGGATTTGCCGGCCTGACATGGCTGCGCCGTTTCAAATTCGACGTGGTCAAGATCGATCGCAGCTTCCTCCACGATTGCCAGACGTCTCGTGGCTTGAGCCTGTTGCGGGACATGGTCGGGCTGCTTCGCAATCTCGGCCATGTCGTGCTCGCCGAGGGCGTCGAAACGGAGGAGCAGTACATATTGCTGCAGCGCCTGGGGGTAAATTTGATGCAGGGCTTCCTCACCGGGCATCCGGTCCCGATCGAAGACGTAAACCAAATGAGGGAAGGCCTCGTTGCCTAGATGTTTAGTCCCAAGGTTTGATGGGTTGGATCGAGCCTGAATCGTTCGGGCTCTTTTGTCCAGATTTTGCAGATGTATTCAAAGGGCGTGAGGCCCTTGAGGGTCTTCAGTCGACGGCCGAAATTATAGGCTAAGACGAAATCGGCGAGATGCTGGCGCAGTTGGTCATGGCTCTCGTAGTAGAAGCGTTTGACGGTCGCATCCTTGATCGTGCGGTTCATGCGTTCGACCTGGCCGTTGGTCCATGGGTGCCTTGGCTTTGTCGTTCGGTGGTCGATATCGGCCTTGGCGCAAGTATGTTCGAAGGCGTGCGCCCATATGATTTCTCCCGCCGCCATGGCTTCCTTGATCAGCGGAACGGCCGAGCCGCCGGCACCTGGGGTCGTGAACTGAATGCCGTTGTCGGTAAGCACTGTGTGGATCTTGTAAGGGACAGCATCAAGAAGATGGCGCAGGAAATCGGCGGAGACCGCTGTCGTTGCCTTCTCGTGCAGCTCGACGAAAGCGAACTTCGAGGTCCGATCTATGGCCACGAACATATGCAGCTTGCCCTGCTCGGTTCGGACCTCGGCGACGTCGATATGGAAGTAGCCGATTGGATAGGCCTTGAACTTCTTCCTTGCCGGCTTGTCGCCCTCGACATCCGGCAACCTGCCTATCCCGTGACGCTGCAGGCAGCGATGCAAGGATGACCGCGACAGATGCGGGATCGTCGGTTGGAGAGCATAGAGGCAATCGTCCAGTGGCAGCAGCGTATAACGCCGAAAGGCGACGATGACCGCCTCTTCCTCAGTCGATAGCACTGTCGACTTCGGATCTCTGGGGCCAGTCGGAAGATCGGCGGCCGACGTCCGGTTCCTCCACTTCCTAACCGTCTTCTGATTGATGCCGTAGCGCTTCGCCAGCGCCCTCAGGCTCTCTTGACTATGCTGTATCGCTCGACGGATCGCCTCTGTCGTCGTGGCGCTCCCATGAAGAACCTGGCCCATAGCGCATCCTTTGATTCGGACGAAAAGTATGCGCCATCAAAGCTTGGGATCAAACACCTAGAGCGTTTCACCGTTCACGGAAACGGCGAACCGCTCGATCTGCTTGTTTTTTGCAATCCCCAGGGGAAAGCGCTACGCGCTTTTCCCGAGAAAACCGCTCACACACTGCGATCCTCGCCTTCATTGCCCGACTGCCAGTTGGCTCCTTTCGGCCTGCTGGAGGCAGTGCTCAAGGAGAGGGAGCCATTCCTCAACCAAGGCCCTTTACCTAGACACTCCCCAAACGAAACCTCCAGCGCTTCCCTGCACCATGACCGCCGCTTCCCAGCCATCCTGCGGTCCATGGGTGTCCCACCAATGCGTCTCGCAGTACAGTAAGGTTCTCCGCTAGCTTTTTATTTACTGCTCTTTATGGTTTAATTCTTGTCGCTTGGGGCTTATCCCGAGTTTCAGAACAAGGGGGGAGTAATTGATGGCACCGGTTAAACCGACGATAGAACAACGCGTGGCAGAGCTAGAAAGAGCACTTAAACTGCTTACTCCGCGAGTTGACATCATGGAAAAAGGGGAAGTTCGTATCGTCGCAAAAGAGATGTCCGAGAGACCCTTTGACCTCGCCCTGTGGACAGCGGGCTACGGCGTCGCGCTTGAAAGATGGCCCACTACCGACCCTAAGGCGAACTTCACTTTAGTGTGGGGCGCAGGCAAGAGGAAGAAGCCCAAAAAGAACTAGTCTATCGGAAGATGCCGCCCTAGCGGCGGCGATGGCGCAGCGGCGCGTACTCACTTGGGGCGCGCCCTGCGCTTGTCCAGCTTTTGAGAACAAACTTCGGGTTCTGTCAGTCGGCTCGCACGGGACATGACTAATGCGCCACGAACAGAGGCGCCTCTTGGATTACAGTTTTGGCGCTACCATTTGTCATGCGGGCAAATAGCCGCCAAAGGGGGTGAACGATTGTGGGTGTGTTCTTTGAACCCTATTCGCCGGATCGCTGCTGCCTCTGCGGCTCTCCTGATGGCCTCACGGGTGAGCATAAGATCAAGGCTTCTGCGCTAAGATCAATATTTGGTCGTGATGCTATGGTGATTGGCCACTTCGACGGCCTACGTGCGCCGCGAGCCGCTCAGGGGCCAAAGTCACGCGAGTTTCATTTTTCAGCTAAGCTATGTGGCGAATGCAACTCAGTTCGAACTCAGCCAGCCGACAATGAGTTCGTTAGGTTTCATGAAAGCGCACTGGCACTTTATTCAGCAGGAGATGATCCGGCGCAGGCCTTTCGTCTCGATCGCTACCGCATCGGCTCTGAGCCATATTTGAACGTGTTCCGGTATCTGGCCAAACTTATGGCGTGTCACATTGCTGAATCGAAAGGGCCACGATCGTTATCGATTGCAAGATTCGCGAGCGGCGATTCGGATTTCAATCCAATCAAGCTCTTTATGGACCCTGATCCGACTTATCGCGAGTTTGCAAATCTAACTGGCGACCATAGCTTCGCTGCTCATGGCGGATTGGTAGTTAAAACGGACCCGAAAACTGAGCTTCCGACTGGCTTTCACACTTTCCTCACGCTTGGCCAACTTCGTTATGTTTTCTCGGTTGATTTTTCTCCACTTGTCGCGATCGCATTGAAGATGTTCCATCGGGATTTCTTCAACAAATGTCAGGCTGCTTACCGAGCAGCGCTAGCAGAACCGATCTCGGCGGATACACTGACAAAGCTTGGCCTTGACAAATCGCTAGCCCAAGATGAGCAGATCTGTAGCGAGGAAGATCGCGAAAGCTGTTGAACGTCCCATGGATGTTCCGAGAGCCTATCGAGAATTGCTGCAGCAAAGCAAACTGGCGGAGAGGGAGGGATTCGAACCCCCGATGGGCTTGCACCCATGCCGCATTTCGAGTGCGGTGCATTCGACCACTCTGCCACCTCTCCGCGGTCATGGTCGGCCGTTGCCGGCGCGGCGCACTAGATAACGGCTGGGCGGGCAGGTTACAAGGCCAAATCCGCGGGGGAATTCAGCTTCCTGTGCGGGCTCTGTCTGGAGGGCTGCGTTGCGGCCACGTCGGCAGATGGGGCCAACCGGTCCTCGACCGGAGAGATCGGGGGCGGCAAGGAGGCGGCGTGGCCAAGGATTCCGCCCGTTTGCCTTGACTCGTACCGAACCTTCGGTTAGGGGAAGCGCGCAATCGGCGTGGAGGGTTCTTCCACGCCGCTTGTTTTTCGAACCCGCAGACTGACAAAAAGACGGCCGAACCGCGTGACGCGGCTCATCGAGGCCGACCGAACAGCGAAAGGCAAAAAATGTTCGCAGTCATTAAAACGGGCGGTAAGCAGTATCGCGTTGCCGCCAACGATCTCCTGAAGATCGAGAAGCTCGAAGCCAATGTCGGCGATATCGTCGAAATCGGCAGCGTCCTCGCCCATGGCGAAGGCGAAAATGTCACTTTCGGCGCCCCGTTCGTCGATGGCGCTCTGGTCACGGCGGAAGTCGTCGAGCAGGGCAAGAACCGCACCGTCATCGCTTTCAAGAAGCGCCGCCGGCAGAATTCGCGCCGCAAGATCGGCCATCGCCAGCTTCTGACCACCGTGCGGATCGCCGAGATCCTGCTGGGTGGCGCCAAGCCTTCCAAGAAGGCCTCAGCCAAGGTGGAAGTCAAGGCTGACGTAGCGCCCGAGGCGAAGGCCGAGGCCGCGCCGAAGGAAGCCAAGGCGAAGAAGGAAGCCAAAGCCGAGGCTGCTCCGAAGGATGAAGCCAAGACGGAGACCGCCGTCGCCGCGCCGCTGTTCAAGGCGCCGAAGGGCGAGCCGGACGATTTGGCCGTGATCAAGGGCATCGGCCCGGTTGCCGCCGGCCAGCTGCACGAGCAGGGCATCACCACCTTCGCCCAGCTTGCCAAGCTGTCGGACAAGGACGTGGCCAAGATCGACGCGCACATGCCCTTCAGCACCGACCAGATCAACGACTGGCGCGAGCAGGCCAAGGAACTGGCGAAGAAGTAAAACGAACCGGCGACAAGGTCGCCGGATCGGACTTGAAACGGAACGCGAACGCGTTCATAAGACCATTCAAGCGCCCCAGGGCGCATCGGAGTTAGTTAGATGGCACACAAGAAAGCTGGCGGCTCGTCGCGCAACGGTCGCGACTCGCATTCCAAGCGTCTGGGCGTGAAGAAGTTCGGCGGCGAAGCCGTCATCCCGGGCAACATCATCATCCGTCAACGCGGCACCACCTGGCATCCCGGCGTCAATGTCGGCATGGGCACGGACCACACCCTTTTTGCGCTCGAGACCGGCGCAGTCACCTTCAACAAAAAAGCCAACGGCCGAACCTACGTATCGGTCAACCCGATTACCAAAGCCGCGGAGTAGCCGGTTCCGCACTATAAAACCGGCGCCCATCTCGGGAACCGGTGTCTGGCCAAACCAGTGAATGGAGCCAGGAAAAGGATCAGGGGAGATGGGTTTTCCATCTCCCCTTTTTTCTTGCCTGGAGGACGTCGAATGGTTGCCGAAGCGGAAGACACCGAAGACGAAAGTTACGCGATAGATTGCCCGGTGCTGGCCACGGAGCGGCTGGTGATGCGCGCCCCGTGTGAAGCCGACATCGCGCAACTGGTCGAGCTTGCCGACAACCGTCACGTCGCCGAGATGCTGGCCCGCATGCCGCACCCCTATGGCGAGGCCGAGGCACGCGCCTTCCTGGCTATGACCCGGTCGCGCCGGGCCGGCATCGCCTACGCCCTGACGCTCGCCGGCACCGACATTTTCGTCGGCTGCGCCGGCCTCAACATGACCGATCGCGGGCTGGAACTCGGCTACTGGATCGGCGAGCCCTATTGGAAGCGCGGCTATGCGACGGAGGCCGCGCACGCGTTGGTCGACCTTGCCTTCCAACGGACGTCGATCCACGTGCTGCAGGCTTCGACGCGGGTGATCAATCCGGCCTCGCGCCGGGTCATCCACAAATGCGGCTTCCAGTATGCCGGCCAGGGCATGCTGAACTCGATCGTCGCCGGCCAGGTGCCGGTCGAGCGGTACCGGCTGGACAGAAAGACCTGGATCAGTCTTCGAAACTGGGTGCATTTCTAGGTGTTTTGATATTCAGGTGAGGCCGGCCTGCAAACGCGGGTTTTATGCGCTTCCGGTGCACGTACTTAAGTACACTCCGCTCCGGTTCTCGAAAGACAGTGTTTTCGGCTCGGCCTGACCTGAATCTCAACACCTAGGCGCGTGCCTCCAAACGACAGGTTTGGAAACGTTGGTTGTGGATCGGGCTCAACTCAGCCCATCTCGACCCAAATCGGGAGATGGTCCGAACCGACCGCTTGCGGGTCGACCCACAGGCGCTTCAGCGATCCGGCGAGCGAGGCCGAGGTAAAGATGTAGTCGATGCGCTTGTGGCGGCTTGTGTCTTCGGGTCGCGTGGGATCGACCCAGGTGACGACGTCTGGTGTGTTCAGGCGCTGGGCGACGTCGACGGCGAGATCGGCGGTCAAGGGCATGCCGAATTCATGGTCCGGGCGGCCGACGAGTTCGACATATTCGGGCGAGCCGGGCAGCATGTTGAAGTCGCCCATGACGATGAAGGCTTCGGGATAGGGCAGGTCCGGCAGGCCGATCTCGGGAATGCCGGAGAGACCGCCGCCCTCGAAGGCATAGTTCAACAGGCGCTGGCGCAGGAAACGGATCTGGCTGGCGCGCTCAACCGGACTGCGATGGTCGAGATGCGTGGAATAGAAGCGGATGAAGCCGAGCGGGGTCTCGACCAGCGCCTCGAGTGCGCCGCGCTGGAAGTTCATCGCCTCAAGGCTGCGGCTGCGCGGCAAAAGCAGATTGCGCGACAGATGGATCGGTGTCTTCGACAGCACCATGTTGCCGAGCTGGAAAGTGGTGGTGATGGCGCGGCCGGCCTCCAGGCGCGAGCCGACATTGACCTCGAAATTGCTGCCGTAGGCGGCAAAATATTCGGGCAGCGCCTCACCGATCTCGGCGACCATGTCGCGGTTGCCGTTCCTCGGATTGTTGCGGGTCACTTCCTGCAGCGCGATCACGTCGGCGCCGCGAACCGCCTCGGTGATGCGGCCGAGATCGTAGCGGCCATCCAGACCGATACCGTACTGGATGTTGTAGCTCACAACCTTCATTCCCGCGCCCCTCAAGCTCCGTCCGCGAACACTGCTACCGCGTCCCCGACAAAAGGGCATCCGGCGCTTTAGTCGCAAAACGGCCTCGCCCTTGGCCGCGCCTTGGTTTAGAGCAAGGCGCAAGATCTAGAGCAAAGCCGCAAGGCCAACAGAAACTGCGTAGTCCAATGAAATTTCTCGATCAAGCCAAGGTTTATATCCGCTCCGGCGACGGTGGCGCCGGCTCTGTGTCGTTCCGGCGCGAAAAATTCATCGAGTTCGGCGGCCCGGATGGCGGCGACGGCGGCCGCGGCGGCGATGTCTGGCTGGAAGCGGTCAACGGTCTCAACACGCTGATCGACTATCGCTATCAGCAGCATTTCAAGGCCAAGACTGGTGTCCACGGCATGGGCCGCAACATGACCGGCGCCAAGGGCGCCGATGTGACGCTCAAGGTGCCGGCCGGAACCCAGGTGTTTGCCGAGGACAATGAGACGCTGATCTGCGACCTGACCGTGGTCGGCCAGCGCTTCCTGCTGGCCAAGGGCGGCAATGGCGGTTTCGGCAACCAGCATTTCAAGACCTCGACCAACCAGGCGCCTCGCCGCGCCAATCCCGGCCAGCCCGGCGAAGAGATGAATGTCTGGCTGCGGCTGAAGCTGATTGCCGACGCCGGCCTGGTCGGGCTGCCCAATGCAGGCAAGTCGACTTTTTTGGCAACCGTCACCGCGGCCAAGCCGAAGATCGCAGACTACCCCTTCACCACGCTGCATCCCGGCCTCGGCGTTGCCCGCATCGATGCGCGCGAATTCGTCATCGCCGACATTCCGGGCCTCATCGAGGGCGCGCATGAGGGTGTCGGCATCGGCGACCGCTTCCTCGGCCATGTCGAGCGCACGCGTGTACTTCTGCACCTGGTCTCGGCGCAGGAGGAAAACCCGGGCAAGGCCTACAAGACCGTGCGCGCCGAGCTCGACGCCTATGGCAATGGGCTGATCGAGAAGGTCGAGATCGTCGCGCTCAGCCAGGTGGATATCCTTGACGCCGATGAGCGCAAGAAGAAGGTTGCGTCCCTCAAACGCGCTGCCGGCCGCGCGCCGATGCTGCTGTCGGCGGCCACCGGCGAGGGCGTCGAAGCGGTGCTGCGCGCGCTGATGGCAGTTGTCGGCGAAGCGCGCGACAGGGCTGCCGCTCCCGTCGAGACCCGCTGGGACCGATAACGATGACGGCGCGGTCGCTGACAAAATACCGGCGCATCACGGTCAAGATCGGTTCGGCCTTGCTGGTCGACCGCACCAGCGGCCTGAAGCGCGACTGGCTGGCTTCGCTTGCCGAGGATATTGCGGTGCTGGCCAATGGCGGCGCCGAGATCCTGGTCGTGTCGTCCGGCGCCATTGCGCTCGGCCGCACCATTCTCGGTCTCGGAAAACGGGCGCTGAAGCTCGAGGAGAGCCAGGCGGCGGCCGCCGTCGGGCAAATTGCGCTCGCCGGCGCATGGTCGGATGCGCTGGGCAAGGGTGCGCTGAAATCGGGCCAGATCCTGCTGACGCTCGGCGACACCGAGGAGCGCCGACGCTATCTGAATGCCCGCGCGACGATCTCGACGCTGCTCAAGATGAAGGCGGTGCCGGTCATCAATGAGAACGACACGGTAGCGACCTCCGAAATCCGCTATGGCGACAATGACCGGCTGGCGGCCCGGGTGGCGACGATGATGGGCGCCGACCTGCTGGTGCTGCTCTCCGACATTGACGGGCTCTATACGGCGCCGCCGGCGCGCGATCCCGCTGCGAAATTCATTCCGGTGGTCGACCGCATTACACCCGATATCGAAGCAATGGCGGGGGCGGCCGCTTCCGAACTGTCGCGCGGCGGCATGCGCACCAAGCTCGATGCCGGCAAGATCGCCACCGCCGCCGGCACCGCCATGATCATCACCTCGGGCACCAGGCTGTCGCCACTGATGGCGATCGAGCGTGGCGAGCGCGCCACCTTCTTCAGGCCGAGCGCCAATCCGGTGAAAGGCTACAAGACCTGGATCGCCGGCCAGCTCGAACCGGCCGGGCGGCTCACCGTCGACGCCGGCGCCATCGGTGCGCTGCTGTCCGGCAAATCGCTGCTGCCGGCCGGCGTCAGGCTGGTCAGCGGCAATTTCTCGCGCGGCGACACGGTGGCCATCCTGTCGCCGGAAGGGCGCGAGATCGCGCGCGGGCTGGTTGCCTATGATGCCGCCGATGCCGTAAGGATCGCAGGCCTGAAGACCGCCGAGATCGAAACCGTGCTCGGCTACGAGGCGCGCTCGGCGATGATCCACCGCGACGATCTGGTGGTGAGCGATCCGGGTGACCAGATACGGGCTGCCGGCCAGGTATGGGCCGGGGGCGAGGTAAGCGGAGGATGAGACATGCTGAAACTGCATGAACAATCCGGGGATGACACCGTCGCGCTGATGGCTGATATCGGCCGCCGCGCCCGCGCGGCCGCCCGACCGTTGGCGATTGCGACCGCCGCCGCCAAGAATGCCGCACTCGTCGCCATGGCCGACGCGATCATTTCGCGTGAGCAGGACATTCTCGACGCCAACGCCATCGATGTCTCGAATGGCCACGAATCGGGATTGTCCGGCTCGTTCATGGACCGGCTGAAGCTCGATCCGGCGCGCACCCGTGCCATGGCGGATGGCATCCGTGAAATCGCCGAGCTCAGGGACCCGGTCGGCGATGTGATTGCCGCCTGGGATCGCCCCAACGGCCTGCAGATCGAGCGCGTGCGCACGCCGCTCGGCGTTGTCGGCGTCATTTATGAAAGCCGGCCGAATGTGACGGCGGATGCCGGCGCGCTCTGCCTCAAGGCCGGCAATCCGGTGATCCTGCGCGGCGGCTCGGACTCGCTCAATTCGTCCGCCGCCATTCATGCCTGCCTGGTCGAGGGGCTGAAGGCCGCCGGCCTGCCGGAAGACGCCATTCAGCTGGTGCCGACCACCGACCGCGCCGCCGTCGGCGAGATGCTGAAAGGGCTTGGCGGCAATCTCGACGTCATCATTCCGCGGGGCGGCAAGAGCCTGGTCGGGCGCGTCCAGAGCGAGGCGCGGGTGCCGGTCTTTGCCCATCTTGAAGGCATCTGCCATCTCTACATCGACCGCTCGGCCGATCTCGACATGGCGGTCAGGATCGCCGTCAACGCCAAGATGCGGCGCACCGGTGTCTGTGGCGCTGCAGAGACTTTGCTGGTCGACCGCGCGGTGGCCTCCACACATCTGGTGCCGATCCTCGACGCGCTACGCGCCGCCGGCTGCGAGATCCATGCCGATCAGGAAGTGATGAAGCTGTTCTTCGACGCCAAGCCGGCGACCGATGCCGACTGGATGACCGAATATCTCGAGGCCATCATCGCGGTAAAGCTGGTAGACGGAATTGCCGGTGCCATCGACCATATCGAGACGTTCTCCTCACACCACACCGAGGCGATCATCGCCGAGGATACCAAAGCGGTCGAGCGGTTCTTCAACGAGATCGACTCGGCGATCCTTTTGCACAATGCCTCGACGCAGTTCGCCGATGGCGGCGAATTCGGCATGGGAGCCGAGATCGGCATCGCCACCGGCAAGATGCATGCGCGCGGTCCGGTCGGCGTCGAACAGCTGACCTCGTTCAAATACCGCGTGCGCGGGTCGGGACAGGTGAGGCCTTGAGCGCTGGCCTTACCCTCCCCCTTGTGGGGAGGGTGGCGAGCGCAGCGAGCCGGGTGGGGGTACGACGCTGAATTCTGCAATCCCCCACCCCGCTCCGCTTCGCGGATCGACCCTCCCCACAAGGGGGAGGGTGGGGCGCCTCTTTCCTCGCACTACCTCCGCATGCCGCATGCCGAAAAGGGCCTTGCCGTCGGCCTGTTCGGCGGCTCGTTCAACCCGCCGCATGCCGGTCATGCGCTGGTGGCGGAAATCGCGCTCAGGCGGCTGGCGCTCGACCAGCTATGGTGGATGGTGACGCCAGGCAATCCGCTGAAGAGCACGAGGGAATTGGCGCCGCTGAGCGACCGGCTGCTGCAGTCGGAGCAGATCGCCAAGAACCCGAAGATCAAGGTCACCGCCTTCGAGGCGGCGCATCATATTCGCTTCACCGCCGACACGCTGGCGCTGGTCAAGGCACGCAATCCCGGCGTCGACTTCGTCTGGATCATGGGCGCCGACTCACTCCGCGATTTCCACCGTTGGCAGCGCTGGCGCCAGATCGTCATGGCCTTCCCGATCGCCGTCATCGACCGCCCGGGCGCGACGCTGTCCTTCCTGTCCTCGGTCGTGGCCAAGACCTTCGACTATGCCCGCGTCGACGAGGGTGACGCGCCCCGGCTCGCCCGCATGAAGGCGCCGGCCTGGACTTTTATTCACGGCCCACGCTCATCGCTGTCATCGAGTGCTATTCGCCAGCAAGCCAAGGGGTAACTCCGTAAGACCAGATCGCCGATGTCGCTTTTACGGCGGCCTTTCGCGATTGGCTGGGCGATGCTGCGCTGGATATGGCCACTTCAGTGAACCAGACCGACATCGACCCCAATCATGGCACCCCGCCGGCGCCCGTGATCGCCATTGCCAGCGTAATCGTGTCGATGGCGCTGATTGCGGTCGGCAACGGGTTGATGTTCGCCTATATCCCGGTCCGGCTTGGCGTCGAGCGCTTCGATCCGACCTGGGCCGGGCTGATCATCACCGGCCTGTCTGCCGGCGGACTTGCCGGCTGTATCCTGACCGGGCCGCTGGTGCGCCGCGTCGGGCACGCCCGCGCCTTCATGGTGCTGTCGGCGCTGATAGCGCTGTCGAATGCTGCCATTGGCGCCGGCACCTACCCGCTGCTGTGGATCGCGGCGCGCGCGCTTTACGGTTTTGCAATATGCGGCCTGTTCATCGTCGCCCAGAGCTGGCTCAACGATGCCGTCGCAAACGCCATTCGCGGCCGGGTGATGGCGGTGTTTTACGTCGCCTATGTCGCCGGACTTGGCGTCGGCTATGCCCTGCTGGCGGCGGTCGACATCGCGACGGCGCAGGCGCCGCTGATCGGCATTGCCTTCACCGCGGTGTCGATCCTGCCGGTCGGCATGACGCGGTTGGCTCAACCGCCGCCACCTCGCGCAGCCTCCGTGGCGCTTGGCCGCGCCTGGCGGATCTCGCCGGTCGGCGTGGCCGGCATGCTGGCCGTCGGCGGCCTGTCGATGGCGATCGCCGGGTTCGCTCCGATCCATGCCACGGCCAAGGGCTACAGCCAGGCCGATGTGGCGCTGCTTTTGTCGGCCATGCCCGTCGGCACGCTGATCCTGCAGATCCCGCTCGGCTGGATTTCGGATCGTACCGATCGCCGTTACGTGCTGGCCGGCGCTGCGGCACTGGCCATCGTTGCCGGTATTCTGGCTATCGGCTTTGACGGTGGCGCTCTGGCGGTGCTGGTGGTGATCTATGTGATCTGGGACGGCGCTTCGGAATCGATCTATTCGCTGGCCAGCGCACACGCCGCCGATCGCGCCGGCAAGGACGACATGGTGGCGCTGTCGAGTTCGTTGCTGTTTGCCTGGTCGCTGTCGGGGTTCATCGTGCCGGGTATCGTGACGGCCCTGTCGGCTGTCTATGGCACGCAGGCCTTCATTTATGTGGCCATCGTCATCGCCACTGTCTTCTGCCTGTTCGTGCTGTGGCGAGTGGCCACCACGCGCGCCGTCCCCGCTACGGAGACCAGCAGTTTCGCGCCGATGTCGGCGCAGGCGCCGCTGCCGGTGGAGCTCGCCTACGCCCCGGAAGATCAGCGCTGAACGGTTTCACAGCTCCTACTGCCTGGTAGCGGCAGTTTCCTGTCGAGCCTCCGGCGGAGGTGCGGGAACCGAAATGGCTTCGGCGTCGAACGCCTGCTTGACGCGTTTGGTGAGATCGATCTGGGTGGCGAAGAAATCCGCCGCCGTGGTCCAGTAGCGCAAGGTGATGGCGACGCTGGCATCGCCCACCGTGGCGACGAAGGCGATCGGCGCCGGCTCTCGCTTGACGCGGCGCTCGCCGCCGGCAACGCCCAGCATGGTTTTCTGCGCCAGGTCGATGTCGTTCCAGGAGCCGATGCTCAGCGTGATGTCGCCGCGGCGCACACCGTTGCGAGTAAAATTGCGCACCGGCTGGTTCCACAGCGTCGAATTGGGCGCCAGCACATAGACGCCGTCTGTCGTGCGGAGCTTGGTGGCGAACAAGCCGATTTCCTCGACGGTGCCGGAAATGGCGCCGACCTCGACATATTCGCCGATGCGGAATGGCCTGAGCGCCAGAAGCATGATGCCTGCGGCGATGTTCTGCAGCGTGCCTTGCAGCGCCAGGCCGATTGCCAGCCCGATGGCGCCGATGGCGGCGATGATCGAGGCCGTCTGAACGCCGAACTGGCCGAGCACCATGATGACGACCAGGATCAGGATGGCGTAGCGCACGATCTTCGAGAAGAAATGGCGCAGCGTCGCGTCGAAACCATGGATATGGCCGAGGCCGGCTGAGATCGATCGTTCTGCGAGCCCGGCGACGAGATAGCCGACGACCAGCAGGATGATGGCGCCGATGGCGGAGAAGGAATAGGAAACGATCAGTGTGCTGAGTTGCGCAAGGCCAGCCTGCACGGTGAGCAGCGTGTTCTGGGGTCGATTGGCATCAGGAAAATCCGTTTGGGGGGTGTGTCGATAACCCCTGCCGCGGCCATGGGTTCCGATTTTTCTCAAGGCTCCGGAACCGGAAGTCGTGCACTGCGTTCGCGGTGGCAGGGCCTCCCGTCTTGAAACTGCAAGGGAACTCTGCCTATCTATAGGGTGTCACCTGATTTCGTGGGTGATTTGGTTGTTCTTGCTGCGAAAGGAAATACACTGAGAACAGCATTGCGGAAGAAGGCTGACGTCATGCCTTCGCCGGCCAGGATCAGCGTAGATGACGCCGTGTCCCGTGCCATCAAGACAGTCCTTGCCAGTCTGGAAGACTCCAAGGCCGAAAATATTGTCTCAATCGACATTCAGCGGAAATCGAGCCTCGGCGACTATATGGTCATCGCGTCGGGCCGGTCGCACCGTCATGTCTCGGCTGTCGCCGACCACCTGCTCAAGGCGCTCAAGGATGCCGGTCTCGGCACGGCGCGCGTCGAGGGGCTGTCCGGCGCCGACTGGGTCCTGATCGATTCAGGCGACATCATCGTCCATGTCTTCCGCCCAGAAGTCCGCGAATTCTACAATCTTGAAAAGATGTGGCAGGCGCCGGACCTCGAGGAAGAGACCTTGCACTGAGCTCCGTCTCATGTCGTAACCATCCGGGGTGCGACATGGATTGAAAGCTCGCCGAGGCAGGGATGAAGATAGCAGTTCATGCCGTGGGCCGGATGAAGGCCGGCCCCGAGAGAGAACTCGCCGACCGCTATTTCGAGCGTTTCGCCAAGAGCGGCCCGGCGATCGGGTTCGAATTCTCTGGTGTCGCCGAGATCGCCGAGGGACGAGCCCAGAACGCCAATGAGCGCCGCCGCGAGGAAGGCCAGAAGCTGCAGGCACAGCTGCAGCCGGGCACGGCGCTGTTCCTGCTCGACGAACGCGGCAAAAACCTGTCCTCAGACGATTTCGCCAGCCGTATCGGCCAGCTGCGCGATGGCGGACGCAAGGCGTTGGTCATCGCCATTGGCGGCGCCGACGGGCACGACCAGTCGATTCGCGATCAGGCTGAGCTGATAGTCTCGTTCGGCGCGGCGACCTGGCCGCACCAACTGGTGCGCGTCATGCTGGGCGAGCAGCTCTATCGGGCGGCAACGATTCTTTCGGGACATCCCTACCACCGTTCGTAAATCAGTGGGTCGAGGATCAATCGTCCGGATTTCCGCCCCAACGCGCGGCTGTTTTGTGCTAGGCTTCGGTTCGATCATGGTTGATGGTTCGTTAACGAAGCCACGCATAGAGTCGGGCTTCAATGGCTGACAACGGGAAATCACGAACGGGCTTCCGGCACGCGCGCTGCGGCATCGCTGCAGCAGTGGTTTTGCTGTCGCTCGGGCTTGCGCGGGCCGAAAATACGCTGGACGTGGCGCCCGACCCCGATCTGAGCCGTGCCGAATATGAGAAGGTGTCGGCCGAGATCACGCTGTCGTCCGAACGGCTGGCCAAGCTCGCCGCCGACATTGCTTCGGTCAAGAAGGACCATGCCTCGATCACCGCGGCGCTTATCCAGTCGGCGATGACCGAGCAGAAGCTCGGCCAGGACATCGAGGATATCGGCGCCAGGCTCGAAGGACTGAAGGGCGAGGAACAGAAGATCCGTGTCTCGCTGGCGGCGCGGCGCGACGTGCTGGCCGAGGTGCTGGGGGCGCTGCAGCGCATGGGGCTCAATCCGCCGCCGGCGATCCTGGTCAAGCCGGAAGACGCACTGTCGTCGGTGCGCAGCGCCATCCTGCTCGGCGCAGTGGTGCCGGAACTGCGCCAGCAGACCGACAAATTGCTGGCCGACCTCAGGGAACAGACCCGGGTGACGGCCTCGATCGAGGCCGAGCGGACGCGGCTGACAGCGGCGGTCGGCGAGCAGACGGCGGAAAAGAAACGCCTCTCCATGCTGCTCGAAGCCAAGCAGAAGCTCGAGGCGGACACCTGGACGGCGATGGCCGCTGAAAAGCAGCGGTCCCAGGCGCTTGCGGCCAAGGCCGGCAGCCTGAAAGAGCTGATCGCTTCGCTTGAAGCCGACAAGAGCCGCAAGGCGGCGGATGCCGTCAAGGCAGGCGAACAGAAAGCGGCCGACAGCGATAAGCCGGACGCCGATAACGCCGATGCAGGCACAACCGCGTCGACGGAGCTGGCTTCGCTGCCCGTGCCGGAAGGCAACCGCCTCACCGCCGCCGCGCCGTTTTCGGCACTTCAGGGACAAGTCTCGCTGCCGGTCACCGGCAAGATCAAGCTGCGTTTCGGGGCCGATGACGGTAACGGCGCGGTGATGCTTGGCGACATGGTTGCGACACAATCGGGAGCCATCGTCACGGCACCGGCGGACGGAAATGTGCTTTATGCGGGGCCTTTCGCTCCTATGGTCAACTCTTGATCCTCAATGCGGGAGACGGCTATCATGTCGTCCTGGCGGGGATGAGCAGAATCAGCGTCGCGTCTGGCCAGTCGGTGCTCGCAGGAGAGCCGGTCGGCGCGATGGGAGAGGCCCGGGTGGCAAGCACCTCGGCCTCGAAGAATGGAAATGCCACGCCGGAACTCTATGTCGAGTTCCGCAAGGATGGAAAACCCGTCGATCCGACCCCATGGTGGGCGGACCGCTTCTCTGGAAGGACGTGAAATGATGCGGAAACTGTCGCTTCTTATTGCCGGTGCGCTGATGGGCGCGTCAGCGATGAGCCTGGTCTATGGCGCCCCCGGCTCGACGGCGAACGCTGCAGGCTCCGAGACCTACAAGCAACTGGCGATCTTCGGCGACATCTTCGAGCGCGTGCGGGCGCAGTATGTGACGCCGCCGGACGACAAGTCGCTGGTCGAAAACGCCATCAACGGCATGCTCACCTCGCTCGACCCGCACTCCTCCTACATGAATGCCGAGCAGGCGCAGGACATGCGCGTGCAGACCAAGGGTGAGTTCGGCGGCCTCGGCATCGAGGTCACCATGGAGAACGACCTGGTCAAGGTGATCACGCCGATCGACGACACCCCGGCTGCCAAGGCAGGCGTGCTGGCCGGCGACTATATCGCCAAGATCGACGGCCAAGAGGTTCGCGGCCTGACGCTCAACGATGCAGTCGAAAAGATGCGCGGCCTGGTCAACACGCCGATCAAGCTGACCATCCTGCGCCAAGGCGCCGACAAGCCGATCGAGCTGACGGTGGTGCGCGATATCATCAAGGTCAAGGCGGTCAAGTTCCGGGTCGAGAACGACATCGGCTACATGAAGATCACCTCCTTCACCGAAAAGACCTATGACGACCTCGAGAATGCCATCGACACCATCAAGAAGCAGGTGCCGAACGACAAGCTCAAGGGCTATGTGCTCGATCTCAGGCTCAACCCGGGCGGCCTGCTCGACCAGGCGGTGAGCGTGT
Organism: Mesorhizobium sp. C089B; assembly: GCF_030323125.1. Lineage (NCBI taxonomy): Bacteria > Pseudomonadati > Pseudomonadota > Alphaproteobacteria > Hyphomicrobiales > Phyllobacteriaceae > Mesorhizobium > Mesorhizobium sp. C089B. Next base: position 4,152,065 of record NZ_CP100469.1, on the reverse strand, counting down.
CCGACGCCTTCCTCGACCGTGGCGAGATCGTCTCGACCCGCGGCCGCGACCCGAAGGACGTCACACGCTTCGACGCCAAGGCAGGCGACGACATCGGCGCCAAGCCGCTGATCGTGCTCGTCAATGGCGGTTCGGCCAGCGCCTCCGAGATCGTCGCCGGCGCGCTTCAGGACCTGCGCCGCGCCACAGTGGTCGGCACGCAGTCGTTCGGCAAGGGCTCGGTGCAGACCATCATCCCGCTTGGCGAGAACGGCGCGCTGCGCCTGACGACGGCGCTCTATTACACGCCGTCCGGCAAGTCGATCCAGGGCAAGGGCATCACGCCCGACATCAAGGTCGACCAGCCGCTGCCGCCCGAACTGCAGGGCAGGGACCTGACGCGCGGCGAATCGGACCTCAAGGGCCATATCAAGGGCGCCGACGAGAGCGATACCGGCTCGGGCTCGGCTGCCTATGTGCCGCCGGATCCGAAGGACGATCTGCAGCTGATCTATGCCGAACAGCTGCTGCGCGGCCAGAAGACCGATCCGGCATTCCCGCCGAATCCGGAGAAGGCAGTGCTCAACCAGTAAAATCGACTGGTAGCTCTGGCTGCCCAATCGAAGCGATGCAATGCTGCCGGGACCGTGAGGTTCCGGCAGTTTGATTCGGGGACCGCTGGGCGCTGCGCCTCAAAAGGCGCAGGGGACGCGCCGTCAGTTTTGGATCTGCGCATGGCGAAAAGATTTCGCTGATCACGCGCCCGGGGGATGCGGCTTGGCTGACGTCGGCAAGGACATCGAACGCCCGCTCGGACAGACCGTCCGACCGCGTGCCGCGTCGCGCGGGATCAGCGCTGGCGCCGTCGCGGCGACGCTGGTCGTGCTGGCCGCGGTCGGCATCTCCGGTGCGATCGCGCTGCGCGAGAAGCCGTTCCGCAAACCGGAAGCAATCGCGCTCTCGACGCCGAAGGTGACGGCGGCGGCCGAGCCCGCGGCCGCAGCGCCCACTGCTCAAGCGACGGCGGCAGCGCCGAAGGCGGAAACGCCCAAGGCCAGCGGTCCGCAGATCATCCATGTGCAGTCCCAGGAGGGTGATGGCCCGCCCAATGCAGCCATCGTCATCCACGACCCGTCGACGATCGGCCAGAACCTGAAGATCGCGCATATCCCCGACAGGGCGCTGATCGAGGCCAGCGACACCGGCCCGTTGCCGGTTCGCGCCGCTGACGGCCGGCGGCCGTTCGATGTCTATGCGCGGCCGTGGTCGGGTTCGCGTGGCGCTCGAGTGGCAATCGTCATCGGCGGGCTTGCCGTGTCGCAGACCGGCACGCAGGCCGCGATCGCCAAGCTGCCGGCCGAAGTGACGCTGGCTTTTGCGCCGCAAGGCAACAGCATCGGCCGCTGGATGCAGGCGGCACGGCAGAGCGGGCATGAGGTGGTCATGCAGGTGCCGCTCGAACCGTTCGACTATCCCAACGTCAATCCCGGCCGCAACACGCTGACGGTGGCGGCAAGCCCGGACGACAATCTGAAGAATCTGCGCTGGGCGCTGTCGCGGACCACCAACTATACCGGCGTCATGAACTATATGGGGGCGCGCTTTTCGGCCGACGCGACGGCGATGGGGCCGTTCATGGCCGAGCTTGGCAAGCGCGGCCTTGCCTATGTCGATGACGGCTCGTCCGCGCGGAGCCTGGCGTCCGATCTCGCCTTGAAGGACGGTGTGCCATTCGTCGCCGGCGATACGGCAATCGACGCCGTGCAGGACCGCGGCGCCATCCTGAAAAAGCTCGACGCGCTGGAAGCGACCGCGCGTGCCAAAGGCTCCGCCGTCGGCATCGGCTCGGCCTTCGACCTCACCGTCGATACCGTGGCGTCCTGGGTGGTCGAAGCAAAAAAGCGCGGCATCGAGATCGTGCCGATCTCGGCGGTGGCCATCGACCCGGAAAAAGGCTGATCATGACGAAGAAACCTGTCGACCCCGAGACGCTGCCTTACCGCCCTTGCGTAGGACTGATGATCCTCAATGGCGACGGGCTGGTCTGGGTCGGGCACCGCATCGCCGAACCGGACAGCGAATTTGCCGGGACCACGCAGCTCTGGCAGATGCCGCAAGGCGGCATAGACGAGGGCGAGGAGCCGCTGCAGGCGGCCGGGCGCGAGCTCTATGAAGAGACCGGCATGCGCTCGGTCACGCTGCTCGACGAGGCGCCGCACTGGATCAACTACGACCTGCCGCGCGATCTGGTCGGCATCGCCCTCAAGGGCCGCTATCGCGGCCAGACGCAGAAATGGTTCGCCTACCGCTTTCACGGCGAGACCAGAGAGATCCAGATCAATCCGCCGCCGGGCGGCCACACCGCCGAATTCGATGAATGGGCATGGCGGCCAATGCAGGACCTGCCCGATCTGATAGTGCCGTTCAAACGCAAGGTCTATGAGGACGTGGTGACGGCGTTCCGGCATTTGGCTTAGGCGGCTCGCTGTTGCGACGTCCATGATCTGTCCTTACTGATAGGGTTTGTTTCGTGCTCTGGTCAGGAGCGGGGATGAGCAGCGCCTCAGGGAAGTCATTGCATTCTGCACCGGAAGCCGGCTTGCAGCCGATCAGCGAAGCGGCGGCCGGCGCCGTTCTCACCATCGATCTCGGCGCTATCCGAGAGAATTACCGGCGGCTGAAGGCAAAGCTCGGCGGCGTGCGCTGCGCCGGCGTCGTCAAGGCCGACGGTTACGGGCTCGGCGCGCGGCAAGTGGCGGCGGCACTGGTTGCCGAAGGCTGCGACAGCTTCTTTGTCGCGCATCTCACCGAGGGTGTCGCGCTGCGCGACGCACTCGGACCGAAGCTGGAAATCCATGTGCTGAACGGCCTGCCGCCGGGCTCGGAACCTGAAGCGGTGGCCGCCGACCTTGTTCCCGTCATCAACAGCACCGGGCAACTGAAGGCGTGGAGCGAGGCAGGCCAAAAGGCCGGCCGCAAGCTCAAGGCCGCCATCCAGGTCGACAGCGGCATGTCGCGGCTGGGCATGGCGCCGGCAGAGGTCGAGGCGCTTACGGCCGATGCTTTCGCCGGCGTCGATGTCGTCCTCGTCATGAGCCATCTGGCCCGCGCCGACGAACCGACCAATGCGGCCAATGACGCGCAACTTCGGGAATTCGAACGGCTGCGCAAAATGCTGCCCAGGGCGCCGGCGTCGCTCGACAATTCCTCCGGCATCTTTCTTGGGCCGCGCTATCAGTACGACCTCGCGCGTCCTGGCGCTGCGCTCTACGGCATCAATCCGACGCCTGATGAGGCGAACCCGATGCTGCCGGTCGTGCGGCTCGAGGCAAAGATCATCCAGACACGCGGCATCGATAAGGGCGCGGGCGTCGGCTACGGACATGCGTTTCTGGCCAGCGGTCCCTTGCGCGCGGCCACGATCTCGCTCGGCTATGCCGATGGCTGGCACCGGCGCGCGGCTTCGGCTGCCTGGCTCGACGGCGTGCGACTGCCCTTTGTCGGGCGGGTGTCGATGGATTCGATCATACTCGACATCTCGGCCCTGCCGGCCGGCCGGCTGCGCGAGGGCGACCTTGTCGAACTCCTAGGCCCCTCGCAGAGCGTCGATGACGCCGCCGGTCATGCCGGCACGATCGGCTATGAAATCCTGACCAGTCTCGGCCCCCGCTTCCACCGCCGCTATGTCAACTCATAGAGCCGCGACACGCCGCCCCTTGGCGGACGCCGCAGAATCCGGCAGACAGGAGGCGGCGGCCCTCTGACGGAGTCGTCGTGGAGAGTGATGCGATGAAGATCTTCGTGTTGGGCGGCGGCGTTATCGGGGTCACCACTGCCTATTATCTCGCTGAGGCCGGCCACGAGGTGACGGTGTTCGACCGCCAGAAAGGGCCGGCGCTGGAAACCAGCTTCGCCAATGCCGGCGAGATCTCGCCGGGCTATGCTTCGCCCTGGGCCGGCCCCGGCATTCCGCTGAAGGCAATCAAGTGGCTGTTGATGAAGCACGGCCCGCTGGTGGTGCGGCCGGCCTTCGATCCGTATATGTGGACATGGCTCATCAAGATGCTGCGCAATTGCACCGCGGATCGCTACGCCATCAACAAGGCGCGCATGGTGCCGCTCGCCGAATACAGCCGCGACACGCTGAAGGCGCTGCGCGAGGCGACCGGCATCGCTTATGATGAGCGGACCAAGGGCACGCTGCAGCTGTTTCGCACGCAAAAGCAGCTCGACGGCACCGGCGGCGATGTCGAGGTGCTGAAGAAATATGGCGTTCCCTACGAGTTGCTCGATCCCGAAGGCTGCATTGGGGCCGAGCCGGCGCTGGCCGGCGTGCGGGAAAAGTTTGTCGGCGGGCTGAGATTGCCCGGCGACGAAACTGGCGACTGCAAGATGTTCACCGATCGGCTGGCCGAGCTCTGCGTGGCGCGCGGCGTCACGTTCGAGTACGGTACGCAGATCCGGCGCTTCTCCAAGAACCGCAATCGCATCGTCAGCGTCGGCACCGACCAGCGCTCGCGCGCGGCCGACGCTTATGTGCTGGCGCTGGGCAGCTATTCGGCGCGCTTCATGCGCCTGCTCAGGCGCCCGATCCCGGTCTATCCGGTCAAGGGCTATTCGATCACCGTTCCGATCAAGGACGCGGTCGCCGCCCCGGTGTCGACGGTAATGGACGAAACCTACAAGGTGGCGATCACCAGGCTCGGCGACCGCATCCGCGTCGGCGGCACGGCGGAGATTTCCGGCTTCGATCTCAGGCTGCATGAATCGCGCCGGCGCACCCTCGAACATTCGGTCGGCGATCTGTTCCCGGATGGCGGCGACCTCAAGGCGGCGTCCTTCTGGTGCGGGCTGCGGCCGATGACGCCGGACGGGCCGCCGCTGGTCGGCCGCACCGAGTTCTCCAACCTCTATCTCAACACCGGGCACGGCACGCTTGGCTGGACCATGGCCTGCGGCTCGGCCAAGGTGCTGTCCGACATCATCTCCAGCAAGGTGCCTGATATCGATGTGCGGGAGCTGGGGCCGGAGCGGTATTTGAGGTAGGGGTGCTTTCTAAAGCTCGCGGGCCAGCACCCCCTCTGTCCTACCGGACAGAGGGGGTGTAAAGGATCGCTACAGAACGGCATTCCTTCAGCCTCGCCAGCCTCTCAAAACGCCTCCTTCACCCAGCCCTTCGAGAACAGCCACCGGTAGGCCCAGGGGATCATTACCTTGGTCGATACCGGATTCGAATGGGCGACATAGTCGTCGTAGACCGGCTGCATCCTGGCGTAGAAGGCAGGGTCGAGCACCGTCATGCCGTTCTCCAGATCGTGGAAGAAACTGCGGTTGTTGAGATTGACCGACGAGATCGTCACCAGCCTTTCGTCGATCATCATGATCTTGGAGTGCAGCACGACATCGGGCGCCTTGAATTCGCGGATGTTGATGCGGTCGCCATATTTCTCGACGAACAGCTTGTTGAGCGCGGTCAGCAGCTTGCCGCCAATATCGCCCTTGAGGTCGATGCGGCCGACAATGTCGATCCTGACGCCGCGCGCCAGCGCCCGCTCGATGGCCAGGCTGAGCTTCGGCGTCAGATTAAGGTAGGGATTGACGATCTCGATATGGTGCCGGGCAGTGTCGATCAGCTCGACGAAATAGGTCTCGAGCGCATGGTTGTCCTCGTAGGGCACGGAAATGAAATGGCGCACCGTGCCCGGCGGGCGCCGGCTGTCGGAGCGCACCGGAATGGAGAAGGGCCTTGCGATGTTGGTGTCGGCGTCGCGCAGCCACAATGTCGAGAGATGCGCGGCCAGCGTCTCGACCGTGGCCGGGTCGGCAAACTCGATGTCGAAATCGCTCCAGTTCGAATAGTAGTTGAGCGAGAGGCCGTCGGTCTTGCCGTATTGCTCGAGGTTCGGATAGCGCGACAGGTCGATCGGCTTGTGGAACAGGAAGCCGTCATGAATGTTGCGGCCGCCGATGATGACGCGCGAGCGAGCGGGATCCTCGGCAAGTGTCGCCAGCATCTTGACGTGATGGGTCTTGTGCAGCTGTGACAGTTGCTCGTCGACCGGCGCGCCGTGGTCGGCCCGCCAGCGATATTCCTGCAACTCGACATTGGGATAATCGGCCGCCAGCCGGTGCAGCAGCGCGTCGTCCTTGTCGCGCTCCAGCACGTCTGTGACCATGATGCGCACTTTGGTGCCGAGGCCTGCGTGATGGCGGATCAGCCGCTCGATGACGCGGCCGGAAAAATCGGCCTTGAACTCCAGCGACGACAGATAGACCAGCTTGAGTTTCGGCGCGCGCGAGAAATCGAGCGGCAGTTCGGGGTCGGCCTTGTCGAAGGCGCTGTCGGGTAAAGGCGCGCCGAGCAGCGCTTCGACCTTGGCGTTAAAGCCGTCGCGCGACTTGCGTAACAGGCGCGGTGACCCGAGCGGCAGCGAACAGCTCTGCGACAGCCAGCGGCCGGCGTAAAAGACGCTGGCAAGCTTATCCAGGCGGGATGGATCGGGCACTGGACAACGCTCGTAGCGGCTGTCGAGCGCGGCTATCGCCGGATAGGCAACCTCTTCGCGCAGGATGGTGAGCGGGGCGCCTGCCGGCGCCAGACTGGAGCTGAGCTTGAGGCCGCAACGGTTCAAACCATCGCTGGGGAACAGGCTGGCGGTTTGCCCGGCCGACAGGCGGAGGCGGAAGGCGGCACCGCTCGCCACGCTGCGCGAGCCACCGCCGGCGCGAATCGCCAGCGCCCCGTCGCAGGCGCCAGATATCTCAACCGGCTGCTTTCCCGCCTGGCGCATCACGATCTCGATCGAGCGCGCCTGCAGGCCGGAAAAGCTGAACGTCTTTGGCGCGGAGGGCCGCGCGGCGGCGTTGACATAGAGCGTCTGCCGCGACACGCGCCAACGGCCGTTGAAATGGCCTTCGCCGGTGCCCCTACCTGCCGGCATCTGTTCGGCGCTAACCGGCTTCGCCAGCTGTTCCAGCGTCCGGTAGGTGGCCTGGAAATCGCGGTTGGCGATGGCGTGGCGGTCATGGCCGAACGGACCGGTGCCGTTCGCCCTGTCGATGGCGCCGATCTGGTTGTGGGCGAGCAGCGCCAGAAACTGCCTTTCATAGTCGCGGGCGCCGGCATCGCCGAAAAACGCTGCTGCTGCAGTCTGCGGTCCCGGCGTGTCGGCCGATAGCGACGGCCGGCCGCAATCCTTCGCATCGGGGAAGAAATCGCAGCTGTGCCGGATCGGGGCGGCGCAACCGGCAAGGGCCGCCAGCCCCAGCCCGGCCAAGGCCAGGCAGATGGCGCGGTTCATCCGGCCGCACCGTTCATCGTCTTCAGTTCAGCCGGATCGCGCGGCGGCAGGAAGCCTTGCGGAAACACCTTGCAGACGGGAAGTGCGAAAGTGGCGATCAAAAGCTCGGCCTCGCCGCGCATCTTTTTCGGCGCTGTCTTGTCATCACGGATCGCCTTTGCCGAGGCGACGAGCGCGCCGTCGCAGTCGCAATGATTATGGCGCGCGATGTAGCAGGCGTCATGGATTTGGCAGGCGCTGTCGAGGCGATTGACAGGGCGAGCCGAGAGGTCGCCGGTGCGGGTGCCGGGACCGCAGTAATTGCCGAAGACGAAAGGCGACGGGCGGGCCATTGCGATACGGACCGGCTTGGGCAGTTCGGCTTCCGGAACTACGGTCCATGGATTGGCGCAGGCGGAAAGCGCGACAAGCGGCAAGATGGCGAGCACCGCTCGCATTTTGATCCGCACCAGCTTTGCAAAAAAGTGTCCCACCCGGCGCAGCCAATCCTTAATAATAGGCGACATCGCGCTTGTTGCCACACTGGCCGATTTTGTGGCGAGGGCAAGGCGGCGCGGCCATCAGACAAACAGCCCGCGCTCTCTCTCGACTGCCTTGGTGATGAAGTTGGCGACGATCTGCACGCGGCGCAGTGGCCGGACCGATTCATGATAGACCAGCCAGTAGGCGCGGCGGATCGGCGTCACGATGTTAACGGGGATCAGCTCCGGCATCGAGCGGGCGACAAAGGTGTGCAAGATGCCGATGCCGGCGCCCGACCGCACCGCTTCGGCCTGGCCCAGCGCTGAGGAGATGGCGAAGCTGGTGCGCCAGTCCGGGCTGAACTCCGCCGCATAGTCGAGCGACGGGCTGACGATCAGGTCTGGGACATAGCCGATCAGCGTATGCTGGCCGAGTTCGGCAGCGGTCTCGGGTAAGCCGTGCGCCTGCGCATAGGCGCGCGAGGCAAACAGGCCGAGTGTGTAGTCGACCAGCTTTCCCGCCACCAGCCTGCCTTCGCTCGGCCGCTCGACGGTGATGGCGATGTCGGCCTCGCGCCGCGACAGCGAGAAGGAGCGCGGCACCGGCACCAGTTGGATGGTGAGTTCGCGGTGCAGCGCGGTCAGCGCGCCAAGACGCGTGGCGAGGAATGCGACGCCAAACCCGTCGGGCGCGCCGATGCGCACGGTGCCTGAGATATCGTCGCCTTCGCCCGACACGGCGGAGCGCGCGGCGATCATGTCGGCTTCCATGCGCTCGGCAATGTCGAGAAAGCGCTGGCCGGCCGGCGTCAGCTCGCTGCCGGTGGTAAGCCGGCGAAACAGTTTTGTCCGTAACGCATCCTCAAGCGCTGCGATGCGGCGCGAGACGGTGGCGTGATTGAGTTCCAGCCGCTTGGCGGCGCCAAGGATCTGCCCGGCGCGGGCCACGGCGAGGAAGATGCGGACGTCATCCCAGTTCATGGGGGTGGTCCGGGCTAGCGGCGAACGCGGCGTTCCCGCCCACCCCCTCTGGCCTGCCGGCCATCTCCCCCGCAAGGAGGGAGATTGGCAGCTCCGCCACCTGCGTCTCTTTTGCTGCGTTGAAGATTTGCGAAGGCGGCGGCCACATCTGATCTCCCCCCTTGCGGGGAGATGTCCGGCAGGACAGAGGGGGGTGTGACGGAGCGCAACCTTCGGGCCTTTCAGCAATCTGTAATTTGCGGCAATTAATGCACACTCGTCCTTCGTTGTCTATTTCTTGCACAACGGTTGCGTTTCCCCTCGCGTTGCCTTCGCGCCTGCAAAGGCGTTGAATGCTTCATCACAAACTCAGGGAGAGAAACCATGATCGAATACGGTCATTTCATCGGCGGCAAGCATGTCGCCGGGACCAGCGGGCGCAAGCAGGACGTCATGCAGCCCATGGACGGCTCGGTGCGCGGCACGGTGGCGCTGGCGTCGCCGGCGGAACTGCGTGCGGCTGTGCTGAACGCCAAGGAAGCACAGATCAAATGGGCTGCGACCAACCCGCAGCGGCGTGTGCGCGTGCTGATGAAGTTTCTTGAACTGGTTGCTCGCGACTATGACGAACTGGCCGATCTCCTGGCGCGCGAGCACGGCAAGACCATCGCCGACGCCAAGGGCGACATCCAGCGCGGCCTCGAAGTGGTCGAAGTCTGCATCGGTGCGCCTCACATGATGAAGGGCGAGTTCACCGACGGCGCCGGCCCCGGCATCGATGTCTATTCGATGCGCCAGCCGCTTGGCGTCGTTGCCGGCATCACCCCGTTCAATTTCCCGGCGATGATCCCGTTGTGGAAGATTGCCCCGGCGCTGGCCTGCGGCAACGCCTTTATCCTGAAGCCTTCCGAGCGTGACCCTGGCGTGCCGATGCGCATCGCCGAACTGTTCCTCGAGGCTGGCCTGCCGGCTGGCGTTCTCAACGTCGTCAATGGCGACAAGGATGTCGTCGACGCCATCCTCGACGATCCTGATATCAAGGCTATCGGCTTTGTCGGCTCGACGCCGATCGCGCATTACATCTACTCGCGCGGCACGGCCGCGGGAAAACGCGTGCAGTGCTTCGGCGGCGCCAAGAACCACATGATCATCATGCCCGATGCCGACATGGACCAGACCGTCGACGCGCTGATCGGCGCGGGCTACGGCTCGGCCGGCGAGCGCTGCATGGCGATCTCGGTTGCCGTTCCCGTCGGCAACGACACCGCCAACCGGCTGATGGAAAAGCTGATCCCGCGTGTCGAAAGCCTCAAGGTCGGCCCGTCGACGGATTCGTCCGCCGATTTCGGCCCGCTGGTGACGGCGCAGGCATTGGAACGCGTCAAGGGTTATGTCGACACCGGCGTCAAGGAAGGCGCCAAGCTGGTCGTCGATGGCCGCGGCTTCTCCATGCAGGGCTACGAGGATGGCTACTATATGGGCGGCTGCCTGTTCGACAATGTGACCGCTGACATGCGCATCTACAAGGAAGAGATCTTTGGTCCGGTGCTGTCGGTGGTGCGTGCGCCGACCTATGAGAGCGCCATCAAGCTCGCCAACGATCATGAGATGGGCAATGGCGTGGCCATCTTCACCCGTGACGGGGATGCTGCTCGTGATTTTGCTTCGCGCGTCCAGGTCGGCATGGTCGGCATCAACGTGCCGATCCCAGTTCCGATCGCTTACTACACGTTCGGCGGCTGGAAGGCGTCGTCCTTCGGCGACCTCAACCAGCATGGTCCGGACGCGTTCCGCTTCTACACCAAGACCAAGACGGTGACCTCGCGCTGGCCCTCCGGCGTCAAGGACGGTGCCGAGTTCGTCATCCCGACGATGAACTGACCGGACGATTTCGAAGATCGGCAAGAAGGCCCGGGTTCAACGTCCCGGGCCTTTCTTTGTACGAAACCGACATTGGCGATCACGTTCAAGCGATGGAACCAAGAGCCTGTCATCTGCCTTAAATTGCATTCCTGCCGTGTGCAGGCCATCAAAATAGCGCCGGTTGCAGCCGGGGTTCTCGTCTGGCGCAAGGAGGTGTCAGATGACACGACGTCTTGTGGCGGCGATATTCTTTGCGGTGTTCGCGATGTCCGGCATCGCCGAGGCCAAAGCCGATCAATGCGCGGCGCGGACCGACTTGGTCAAGGCGCTCGGCGAGAAGTTCCACGAAAACCAAGCCGCTCGTGGCCTGGTGAACCCGAATGTGGTGCTTGAGATATTCGTCTCCGACCAGGGCACCTGGACCATCCTGGCTACCGACACACACGGCCAAAGCTGCATCATCACGGCTGGCGAAGGCTGGGACGGGGCGACCATGGCCGCAGTCTTGCCGGGCACCTGATAAAGACCGGTCGGAAGTCTGGAGCAGAGACGGAGTTCAGCGTGTGGCGGCCACTTCGGCATGGCCGCGCAGCAGTGCCATAAGGCGTTTGGCGTCCTTGGCGGCAGCCTCTTCGTCACCAGCCAGGATCGAGCGGATTAGCGCGACGTGGTGCTCAGCCGATTCGGCCAGTCCTGTGTCGGCCTTGTAGCGGAACCAGAAGCGGCGGCTGTGGGTCTGCAGGGGCGCGGCCAGACGGGCCGCAAACGGGTTGTCGGCGGCCATCGCCAAGGCCTCGTCGAGCGCCTTGTCGGCCTGGATGAAGGCCAGCACATTGCCCGAGATGACGGCCTTCTGCATGGCAAGGGCTGCCTCATGAAACAGGTCGGCGGCCTCACGGGTGACGAAGCGGGCGGCCGAGCGCGCCAGCACCACCTCGACGCCGCGCCTGGCATCCAGCACGCGCAGCCAGTCGCCGGGATGAAGCGGGGCAATGGCGATGCCGGCGCGTGGCCTGACATCCAGCAGTCCTTCCCAGGCGAGGCGCTGGATCGCTTCGCGCACCGGCGTGCGTCCTAGCGCCAGCTTCTCGATGAGGGCGCCTTCGGTGACAAAGCTCGCCGGCGCCAGTTCCAACGTCACGATCATATGCTCGAGTACATGGTAGGCCTTGGCGGCGGCCGGCTCGGGGTATGCTGTCTCACTGGATATCAAAGGTGGGCTCCTGATATATCTCACATATATCATAACGAATTCCGCGTTGACAGCCGGTTTTCAAATAGATATACGGCTGATATATCAGATGGAGAGACGATCATGTGGACCGGAGTTTTCCCCGCCGTCACGACCAAGTTTACTGATGACGACCGCCTCGATCATGCCGAGATGGAGCGCTGCCTTGCTTTGCAGATGGAGGCAGGCTGCGACGGTATCATCGTCTGCGGTTCGCTCGGCGAAGGGCCGATGCTGTCGCATGACGAGAAGATCGAGGTGCTGAAGACTGCCCAGAAAGTTGCAGGCAACAAGCCGGTGCTGCTGACGGTCAACGAGGCGGGCACCCGCGAGGCGGCGAGCATCGCAAAGCGCGCGAGCCGGGAAGGCGCCAACGGGCTGATGGTGGTACCGAGCCCGATCTATCACACCAACCCGGAAGAGACGGTCGCCGCCTTGCGCGCCGTCGCTCAGGCCGGCGACCTGCCGGTGATGATCTACTCCAACCGCCTCGCCTACCGCGTCGACGTCACCGTCGGCCAGATGGAAGAACTGGCCGCCGACAAGCGCTTCGTCGCCATCAAGGAGTCCTCCGACGACATCCGCCGCTCGACAGAGATCATCAACCGCTTCGGCGACCGCTACGATTTGTTCACCGGCGTCGACAATCTCGCCTTCGAGGCGCTGTCGGTGGGCGCCATCGGCTGGGTGGCGGGTCTGGTCGTCGCCTTCCCGCGCGAGACCGTCGCCATCTACCAGCTGATGAAGCAGGGCCGCCGCGAGGAGGCGCTTTCGATCTACCGCTGGTTCCGGCCGCTGCTCGATCTCGATGTCTCGACCTATCTGGTCCAAAACATCAAGCTTGCCGAAGTGCTCGCGATCGACACAAATGACCGCGTGCGCATGCCGCGCCAGCCGCTGTCGGGCGAGCGCCGCAAAGCGGTCGAGAAGATCGTCAAGGACGCGCTGGCGGTACGGCCGAAGCTGCCGCAGTTCTGAAGGCTTTCTTCTCCCCGTGCACGTGCACGGGGAGAAGATGGCGGCAGCCAGATGAGGGGCAGCGCCGACGTGCAAGGAAATTCCAGGGACACAGAGGAGGGCCGCCGCCCCTCATCCGCCCTTCGGGCCCCGCAGCCCTTCGCTGGCGCTCCGGGCGTTCGTCGTTCGGAAAGCCAAGCAGTCGGCTTTTCCACCGCTTCGCGGACCACTCCTCACCCCCGTGAACGGGGAGAAGGGGTAGATATCGCCATTGTCGGTGGCGGCATTGTCGGCATCTGCGCGGCGGCCATGCTGGCCGAGGCCGGGCGCAGCGTCACGGTCTTCGACCGCACCGGCATCTGCGAGGAGACGAGCTCCGGCAATGCCGCCGCCTTCGCCTTCTCCGACGTGCTGCCGCTGGCGCATAAGGGCATGATGCGGCACTTGCCGAAATGGCTTGCCGATCCGCTCGGGCCACTCAGCATCCCGCCGGCCTACTTGCCGAAGCTGTTGCCTTGGCTGTTGCGCTTCTGGCGCGCTGGCGCACCAGAAAAATATGAGGCGAGCCTTGCTGCTCAGGCAGGCATGATGAAGCTCGCCGAGGCTGAATGGATGGGCCTGCTCGACCGTTCCGGCACGCGGCTGATGCTGCGCGAGGACGGCTCGCTGGAGCTTTATGAAAGCGAGGCCGAATTTCAGGCCGGGCTGCCGGGCTGGGCGGCGCGCGAGCGCTTCGGCATCGGCTTTCGCCATGTCGAAGGCGACGAACTGGCGCGGCTGCAGCCGGGACTGTCGCCGCGCTTCATCAAGGGCACCTTCGTGCCGGGCTGGAAGACCGTCGCCGATCCGAAACTGCTCGGCAAGGGGGTGTGGGCCTATGCCGAAAGGCTGGGCGCGCGTTTCGAAAAGGCGCGCATAGAGCGCGTCGCCGCCAATCCTGATGGCGCGACGCTGACGCTGACGGACGGCACGACCAGGCAGGCAAGACATCTTGTCGTGGCCGCCGGGGCATGGTCGCATCTGCTGACGAAGGCGCTTGGCGACACCATCCCGCTCGAAACCGAGCGCGGCTACAACACGACACTGCCGAAGACCGCTTTCGACGTGCAGCGGATGCTGATCTTTTCCGGCCATGGCTTCGTCATCACGCCACTCGAGACGGGCTTGCGCGTCGGCGGCGCCGTCGAGTTGGGCGGTCTCGACCGGCCGCCGAATTTTGCGCGTTCGAAGGCCATGCTGGAAAAAGCCAGACAATTCCTTCCGGGGCTGGACGCGTCAGGCGGCCGCGAGTGGATGGGCTATCGCCCGTCGCTGCCGGATTCGCTGCCGGTGATCGGCACGGCGCGAACCGCGCCCAACGTTGTCTACGCCTTCGGCCATGGCCATCTCGGCCTGACCCAGGCGGCGGCCACCGGCCGCTTGATCCGCAATCTTGTTCTCGGGCAAACTTCGCCGATCGATCTTGCTCCCTTCAGCCCGCAACGGTTTTGAGTTCGAGGAAATCATGGCCAAAAAATCCTTCTTTTGCATCGACGGCCATACCTGCGGCAATCCGGTGCGGCTGGTCGCCGGCGGCGGCCCTTTGCTTCAGGGGTCGACGATGATGGAGCGGCGGGCGCATTTCCTGGCGGAGTATGACTGGATCCGCACCGGGCTGATGTTCGAGCCGCGCGGCCACGATGTCATGTCGGGCTCGATCCTCTATCCGCCGACGCGCGAGGATTGCGACATAGCCATCCTGTTCATCGAGACGTCGGGCTGCCTGCCGATGTGCGGCCACGGCACGATCGGCACGGTGACGATGGCCATCGAACATGGGCTGATCAAGCCGAAGACACCCGGCGTGCTCCGGCTCGACACACCGGCCGGGCTGGTTATCGCCGAATACAAGCAAGTCGGCGACTATGTCGAGGAGGTGCGCATCACCAATGTACCGTCCTTCCTTTATGCCGAGGGACTGACGGTCGACTGCCCGCAGCTTGGCGAGATCACCGTCGATGTCGCCTATGGCGGCAATTTCTACGCAATAGTCGAGCCGCAGGCGAATTTTCGCGACATGGCTGATTATTCCGCCGGCGATTTCATCGCCTGGAGCCCCGTGGTGCGGCAGCGGCTCAACGAGAAGTACTCGTTCGTGCATCCGGAAAACCCCGGCATCAACCGGCTGTCCCACATGCTGTGGACGGGCAAGCCGACGGTAGCGGGCGCGGATGCGCGCAACGCCGTCTTCTATGGCGACAAGGCCATCGACCGTTCACCTTGCGGCACCGGCACCTCGGCGCGCATGGCGCAGCTTCATGCCAAGGGAAAGCTCAAGGCAGGCGACAGCTTCGTCCATGAATCGATCATCGGTTCGCTGTTCGAGGGCAAGGTCGAAAAGGACGTCACCGTCGCCGGCAAGCCGGCCATCATTCCCTCGATCGGCGGCTGGGCGCGGATGACCGGCCTGAACACCATCTTCATCGACGACCGCGATCCGTTCGCGCACGGTTTTGTGGTTAAGTGATACGGTAGGCTGCCGATCATCCACCGAGACCCAAGACTTGGACCCAGAGCGGGACCTCTTGGCGAAACCAGTCAGCGAAAGGTTAGCGCGTTGGGCGAGGCATCCACCGCCATAGTCGGGAAGTAACCCATGTTGCAGCTGGTCAGTACGGAATGTGGCTAAAAAACGAAGCCCGCCAACAACGCAAAGATTCGTCTCATCACCTAATTTTGACCGGGATTTCTTCGAAATGAGGTCGCTGGTCCGGCTGAATCGTCAAAGACATTGCGTTATGCCAATGATAGGGTCCGCGATAGTCCAGGGGTCGGGAGCAAAAAAACGGGCAATCGGAAGGCGTGCCGGCAAAACACGCTCGACGTTTGAAAAATCACGTTGCAATCCGGGCTCGAAACTTTACGACTAGGGGAAATACGAAAAGGAATGCGTCTGCATGGGCGACATTCCAGGGGAGCCATGTACACATGCAGTACTTTGTCCAGCAGCTTATCAATGGGCTGACGCTGGGATCGATCTATGGGCTGATCGCAATCGGCTACACGATGGTCTACGGCATCATCGGCATGATCAACTTCGCCCACGGCGACATTTTCATGGTCGGGGCATTCGCCGCCCTCGTCGTCTTCCTCATCCTCGGCTCCTTGTTCTATTCGGTGCCGGTCGTCCTGGCGCTGCTGATCATGATGATCGTGGCGATGCTGCTCACCAGCCTCTACAACTGGACGATCGAGAAGGTGGCGTACCGGCCGCTGCGCGGTTCGTTCCGGCTGGCGCCGCTGATCACCGCCATCGGCATGTCGATCGCGCTGTCGAACTTCATCCAGGTGACGCAGGGCCCGCGCAACAAGCCGATCCCGCCGATGGTCAGCCAGGTCTACAACATCAACGGCATCAGCGTGTCGCTGAAGCAGATCATCATCGTCGTCGTCACCGCCCTGCTGCTGGCGCTGTTCTGGTACCTGGTCAACAGGACTTCCCTCGGCCGGGCGCAAAGGGCGTGCGAGCAGGACCGCAAGATGGCGGCGCTGCTCGGTGTCGATGTCGACCGTACGATCTCGATCACCTTTATCATGGGTGCAGCGCTTGCGGCCGTCGCGGGCACGTTGTTCCTGATGTATTACGGCGTCATCGCCTTTTCCGACGGCTTTGTGCCGGGGGTCAAGGCCTTCACCGCGGCCGTTCTCGGCGGCATCGGGTCTCTGCCGGGCGCGGTGCTTGGCGGGCTTTTGATCGGCTTCATCGAGAGCATGTGGTCGGCGTATTTCTCGATCGACTACAAGGACGTCGCGGCGTTCTCGATCCTGGCGATCGTGCTGATCTTCCTGCCTTCCGGCATTTTGGGCCGGCCAGAAGTCGAAAAGGTCTGAGACAATGGCGGTTTCCGTATCCTCGGAGCGCGACACCGTCGCCTCCCCCGTGCAGCGTGCATTGCGCGAAGCGTTCTATGCCGGCGCCATCTCGCTGGGGTTGTTCATTCTCTTCATCGGCCTGAAGACCGACCAGAACATAAGCAACCAGCTGATCCTGGTGCAGCGCTGGTTGCTGCTCATCACCGTGGTCGTGCTGACCATGCTTGGCCGCTTCTTCTACATTGCATATGGCCAGCCGTTCATGGCCAATCAGAAGATCACCAATGTCGCCACCGGCCTGTTGCCGGCGAGCGTCGCGTCGCGCTTCTTCCTGCTTCCGGCCTTCATCGTCGCCGTCGTGCTGGCGGTTGTCCTGGTTGCGTTCGGCAGCGCCCTGCCGGTGTTGGTGGGACCCGATCTGGCCGGCTACCTTCAGTTCCTGCGCGCATTGGCCGTCATTTACGCGCTCGCTTGCGTGATCTTCTATTTCCGCTCCTTCATCCACGCCAATTTCACCAAGCTCGGGATTGCGGCGCTGGTGCTATACCCGATCCTCGTCGTCGTGGTGCTGTCGATCTACGCGTGGTCGATAACCGGCGGCCTGCAGGGCTCGTTGAAGTGGGTCGACAATTTCGGCATCCAGATCCTGATCTATGTGATGCTGGCCTGGGGGCTGAACATCGTCGTCGGCCTCGCCGGCCTGCTCGATCTCGGCTACGTCGCCTTTTACGCGGTCGGCGCCTATGCCTATGCGTTGCTGGGCTCGCAATACGGCCTGTCGTTCTGGATCCTGCTGCCCGCCGCCGGCGCCATGGCCGCCTTCTGGGGCGTTATGCTCGGCTTTCCGGTGCTCAGGCTTCGTGGCGATTACCTGGCGATCGTGACCCTGGCGTTCGGCGAGATCATCCGCCTGGTGCTGATCAACTGGCGTGAAGTCACCAACGGCTCGGCCGGCATCTCCGGCATCCCGAAGGTCACCTTCTTCGGCCTGATGACGTTTAATTCGACCGACCCGAACTACATCGGCAAGGTGCTGCACATTGCCCAGTCGAGCGCCTACTACAAGATCTTCCTCTACTATCTGATTCTCGGGCTGGCGCTGCTGACCGCCTTCGTCACCATCAGGCTCAGGCGCATGCCTGTCGGCCGCGCCTGGGAGGCGCTGCGCGAGGACGAGATTGCCTGCCGCTCGCTTGGCATCAACACCACCACCACCAAGCTCACCGCCTTTGCCACCGGCGCCATGTTCGGCGGTTTTGCCGGCGCCTTCTTCGCCGCACGGCAAGGCTTCGTCAGCCCTGAATCCTTCGTCTTCCTGGAATCGGCGATCATCCTGGCCATCGTGGTGCTCGGCGGCATGGGCTCGCTGGTCGGCATCGCGGTCGCCGCGCTGGTGATGATCGGCGGCACCGAGGCACTGCGCGAACTCGATTTCCTGAAAAGTGTCTTCGGAAAAGATTTCACGCCGGAGCTTTACCGCATGCTTTTGTTCGGCATGGCGATGGTCATCGTCATGCTGTGGAAGCCGCGCGGCTTTGTCGGCAGCCGTGAACCGACGGCCTTCCTCAGTGAACGAAAAGCGGTCTCCTCCTCCTTCACCAAGGAAGGGCACGGCTGATGAGCGCGACCTCCATTCAGAAGACCAATCCGGGTATGAAAGACGCCATCCTCCAGGTCGAGCATCTTTCGATGAAGTTCGGCGGCCTGATCGCCATCGGCGATCTGTCGTTCCAGGCCAAGCGCGGCGAGATTACCGCTCTGATCGGACCCAATGGCGCCGGCAAGACCACCGTCTTCAATTGCATCACCGGCTTCTACAAGCCGTCGGAAGGCATGATTACGCTCAACCGGGCCGACGGCTCGAGCTTCCTGCTCGAACGGCTGCCCAATCATGAGATCCCGGCGCGCGCCAAGGTGGCGCGCACCTTCCAGAACATCCGCCTGTTCTCGGGCATGACGCTGCTGGAGAATCTGCTGGTTGCCCAGCACAACAAGCTGATGAAGGCATCCGGCTACACGATCCTGGGCCTGTTCGGGATCGGCGGCTACCGCAGAGCCTCGGCTGAATCGGTGGAGCTTGCCAAGCACTGGCTGGAGAAGGCCGACCTTGTCGATCGCGCCGACGATCCGGCCGGCGACCTGCCCTATGGCGCGCAGCGGCGCCTCGAGATTGCGCGCGCCATGTGCACAGGGCCCGAACTTCTGTGCCTCGACGAGCCTGCGGCCGGTCTCAATCCGAAGGAATCGGCAGCGCTGAATTCGCTGCTGATGGACATCAAGAGCAGTACCTCGATCCTGCTGATCGAACATGACATGTCGGTGGTCATGCAGATTTCCGACCATGTCGTGGTGCTTGAATATGGCCGCAAGATTTCCGACGGCAGCCCGCAATCGGTGCGTACCGACCCGCGCGTCATCGCCGCCTATCTCGGCGTCGACGACGAGGAGGTCGAGACGGTGCTGACCGAGGTCGGCGATGAAGACGTCATCGAGCAGCTGGACATCGGGCCGGATTCGGCTCACGGACCAGGCACATCGTCTTCCTATCTCGCCGGCCCGGTAAGCGACACGATCGGCCACAGCCAGGGCGAGCGGGTCACAGTGTCGAAGGGAGCTTCAAAGGCCACCCAATACGATACAAGAGCCAACTCCGCGCCAAGAGCACCGTCCGAGCGTCTAACGGCCAAGTCCAAGCCGGCGCCCACCAAATCCCCGACAGGCAAGCCGCGCGGAGGGCGTAAGTGATGGCCGAGACAACGCTCCTCGACATCAAGGGCGTCGAGACCTACTACGGCAACATCAAGGCGCTGAACGGCGTCGATGTCCACGTCAACCAGGGCGAGATCGTCGCGCTGATCGGTGCCAACGGTGCCGGCAAGTCGACGCTGATGATGACCATCTTCGGTGCGCCGCGCGCTCGTGCCGGCTCAATCACTTTCGCCGGCACCGACATCACCCAGATGCCGACGCACGAGATCGCCCGCATGCGCATTGCGCAGTCGCCGGAAGGCAGGCGCATTTTCCCGCGCATGACGGTGATGGAAAACCTGCAGATGGGCGCCGGTCTCGACAATCTCAAGCACTATGACGAAGATGCCGAGAAGGTGTTCGCGCTGTTCCCGCGCCTCAAGGAGCGCATTGCCCAGCGCGGCGGCACGCTGTCGGGCGGCGAGCAGCAGATGCTGTCGATCGGACGTGCGCTGATGGCGCGGCCGAAGCTGCTGCTGCTCGACGAGCCGTCGCTGGGTCTGGCGCCGCTGATCGTCAAGCAGATCTTCGATGCCATCCGCGAACTGAACCGCACGCAAGGGCTGACCGTGTTCCTGGTCGAGCAGAACGCCTTCGGCGCGCTCAAACTCGCCACGCGCGGCTATGTCATGGTCAACGGCAACGTGACCATGAGCGGCACAGGCAAGGAATTGCTCGCCAATCCGGAAGTGCGGGCGGCCTATCTCGAAGGCGGCCATCACTGATTTTGGAGCGGAATGTATGCATACGGTATTCCGCTCCAACTTGTTTGTTTGTCGCATGACCTTTGTCCGAAAAGTCTGCAACTTTTCGGGATCATGCTAGGGAGTCTTCATCATGCAAGGCATTCTTCACGAGGAACCTTCCATCTGGCAGTTCTTCTTCGTCACCTGTCTGCTCGGCGGCTGGGCGGCATGGATGACCGGCAAGGCCAGCGCCCAGACATGGCGCAGCCTGCCGGCGCTGTTCGCCTATCTGCTGGGCCTCGGCATCGGCATCAGGTTCATCCATCATGCCTTGTTCGGCGGCACGATGTTTTCGCTGCAATACTATGTCGTGGACACAATCGTGCTCATGATATTGGGGTTTGTCGGCTTTCAATACACGCGTACGAACCAGATGGTGACGCAGTATAATTGGCTTTACGAACGGGCTTCGATCTTAAGCTGGAAACCGAAAGGTTGACGTTCATCATTAACGCCGTTCCGGGGATGAATCGGCGTGACAAGGGCCTGAAAATCGGCAAAGTACGCTTTCTGCGATAAGGGTGGGCATCGCATGAAAGTTTCATCCACGCCCACCTCGTAAATGGGAGCGTTTAAATGAAGAAATCACTTTTGTCCGCCGTTGCCCTGACCGCGCTTGTCGCGTTCGGTGGCAATGCATGGGCTGACGTTATCGTCGGCGTCGCAGGTCCGATCACCGGTCCGAATGCGGCCTTCGGTGCGCAGCTGCAGAAGGGTGCGGAAGCGGCCGTTGCCGACATCAACGCAGCAGGCGGCATGAACGGCGAGCAGATCAAGCTCGAAGTCGGCGACGACGTCTCGGATCCGAAGCAGGGCATTTCGGTCGGCAACAAGTTCGTCGGCGACGGCGTGAAATTCGTGATCGGCCACTTCAACTCGGGGGTCTCGATCCCGGTTTCGCAGGAAGTCTACGTCGACAACAACATCGTCGAAGTGACGCCTGCGGCGACCAACCCGAAATTCACCGAGCGCGGCCTGTGGAACGTGTTCCGCACCTGCGGACGCGATGACCAGCAGGGCGGCATCGCCGGCGGCTATATCGCGACCAACTTCAAGGACGCCAAGGTTGCCGTCATCCACGACAAGACCCCCTATGGTCAGGGCCTTGCCGACGAGACCAAGAAGGCGATGAACGCAGCCGGCCTGACCGAAGTCATGTACGAAGGCGTCAATGTCGGCGACAAGGACTTCTCGGCGCTGATTGCCAAGATGAAGGACGCCGGTGTTACCCTGATCTATTGGGGCGGCCTGCATACCGAAGCCGGCCTGATCATCCGCCAGTCGGCGGACCAGGGCCTCAAGGCTACCCTGATGTCGGGCGACGGCATCGTCACCGACGAGCTGGCTGCGATCGCCGGCGATGCGGTTATCGGCACGCTCAACACCTTCGGTCCCGATCCGCGCCTGATCCCCGAGAACAAGGCACTGGTCGAGAAGTTCCGCGCTCAGGGCTTCGAGCCGGAAGCCTACACTCTCTACTCCTACGCCGCCATGCAGGTGATCGCCGAGGCTGCTGCCGTGGCCAAGTCGAACGACCCCGTGGAAGTGGCCAAGGCGCTGCACGAGAAGGGCCCGTTCAAGACCGTTCTGGGCGATCTCGCCTATGACGCGAAGGGCGATCCGAAGCTCCCGGGCTACATCATGTACGAATGGAAGAAGGGTCCGGACGGCAAGATCTCCTGGTTCCCGAAGTCGTAATTCGGAACGCAGCTCTATGGAATGCCCGGCGCTCGCGCCGGGCATTTTTGTTGGTGACAGGGCGGCAGCGAGGGTGGCTGGACAAGCCGTTAGCCGGGGTCGACTTTGTGCGGGCACGACAATTAGCGTCACCTCGCGGCGCCAATCGCACGCAGCTTTTCGAGCCGTGGTGCTAGAATCGCGTTTAAATCGGTTTAATCTCTCCTCGATTTTGGTTGCACTGCAGCATTTTCGCGTTAATCATGCCTCCGCCCCATCCCTCCCTGTCCGGAGCCTCCTTCCTTGGCCATCACGAAGATCCTCGTCGCCAACAGGTCCGAAATTGCCATCCGCGTCTTTCGCGCGGCCAACGAGCTCGGCCTCAAAACCGTGGCGATCTGGGCCGAGGAGGACAAATATTCGCTTCATCGGTTCAAGGCCGATGAAAGCTACCAGGTCGGGCGCGGGCCGCATCTGGCCAGGGACATGGGGCCGATCGAAAGCTATCTGTCGATCGAGGAAGTGATCCGGGTCGCCAGACTGTCCGGCGCCGACGCCATCCACCCGGGCTATGGCCTCCTGTCGGAAAGCCCTGAATTCGCAGATGCCTGCGCCGAGGCCGGCATCACTTTCATAGGGCCGAAGCCCGACACGATGCGCCGGCTCGGCAACAAGGTCGCCGCGCGCAATCTGGCCATCGAGGTCGGCGTGCCGGTGGTGCCGGCAACCGAACCGCTGCCGGACGACATGGAAGCAGTCAAGCAGCTCGCCAAGACAGTCGGCTATCCGGTGATGCTCAAGGCATCGTGGGGCGGGGGCGGGCGCGGCATGCGCGCCATCCGCACGGAAGCCGACCTCGCCCGCGAGGTGATGGAAGGCAAGCGCGAGGCCAAGGCCGCCTTCGGCAAGGACGAGGTCTATCTCGAAAAGCTGATCGAGCGCGCCCGCCATGTCGAAGTCCAGGTGCTCGGCGACACGCATGGCAACGCTGTACATCTGTTCGAGCGCGACTGCTCGATCCAGCGCCGCAACCAGAAGGTCGTCGAACGGGCGCCGGCGCCCTATCTCAGCGAGGTATTGCGCCAGGAGCTTTGCGGCTATGCGCTCAAGATCGCGCGGGAGACCAGCTATATCGGCGCCGGCACGGTGGAATTCCTGCAGGACGCCGACACCGGCAAGTTCTACTTCATCGAGGTCAATCCGCGCATCCAGGTCGAGCACACCGTGACCGAGCAGGTGACCGGCATCGACATCGTCAAGGCGCAGATCCACATACTGGACGGCTTTGCCATCGGCACGAAAGAGTCGGGCGTGCCGGCGCAGGCCGACATCAGGCTGAACGGTCATGCGCTGCAGTGCCGCATCACGACCGAGGATCCGGAGCATAGTTTCATTCCGGACTACGGCCGCATCACCGCTTATCGCGAAGCCGCCGGTTTCGGCATCCGCCTCGACGGCGGCACCGCCTATTCGGGCGCGGTCATCACCCGCTTCTACGATCCGCTGCTGGAGAAGGTGACTGCCTGGGCGCCGACACCGGCCGAGGCGATCGCCCGCATGAACCGGGCCTTGCGCGAGTTCCGCATCCGCGGCGTGGCGACCAACCTCACCTTCCTCGAGGCAATCATCAACCACCCGCGCTTCGCCGACAATTCCTATACGACCAGGTTCATCGACACGACGCCGGAGCTGTTCGCGCAGGTGAAGCGGCAGGACCGCGCCACCAAGCTGCTCAACTATCTGGCCGACGTCAGCGTCAACGGCCATCCCGAAACCCGCGGCCGTCCGATGCCCAAGGCCGATGCGGCAGCGCCTGTCGTGCCCTATCTCAACGGCAACGTGCCTGATGGCAGCAAGCAGAAGCTCGACGCGTTGGGGCCGGAGAAATTCGCTGCCTGGATGCGTGAGCAAAAAGAGGTGCTTGTCACCGACACGACGATGCGCGACGGCCACCAGTCGCTGCTCGCCACCCGTATGCGCACGCATGACATTGCCGGCATCGCCGGCACATATGCGCGGGCGCTGCCGCGGCTGCTGTCGCTGGAATGCTGGGGCGGCGCCACTTTCGACGTCGCCATGCGCTTCCTGACCGAGGATCCGTGGGAGCGGCTGAGCAAAGTGCGCGAAGCCGCCCCCAACCTTTTGCTGCAGATGCTTCTGCGCGGCGCCAACGGCGTCGGCTACACCAACTATCCCGACAATGTGGTGCAACATTTCGTCAGCCATGCGGCGGCCGGCGGCGTCGACCTGTTCCGCGTATTCGACTGCCTGAATTGGGTCGAGAATATGCGCGTCGCCATGGACGCGGTGGGCGCCGAGGGCAAGCTGGTCGAAGCGGCGATCTGCTACACCGGCGACATCCTCGATCCGGCGCGCGCCAAATACGACCTTAAATACTATGTCGGGCTGGCGAAGGAATTGCAGGCCGCCGGCGCCCATATCATCGCCGTCAAGGACATGGCCGGGCTTTTGAAGCCGGCTGCCGCCCGCGTGCTGTTCAAGGCGCTGCGCGAGGCGACCGACCTGCCGATCCATTTCCACACCCACGACACGTCAGGCCTGTCGGCGGCGACGGTGCTGGCCGGCGTGGAAAGCGGCGTCGACGCCATCGACGCGGCGATGGATTCCTTCTCCGGCAACACCTCGCAGCCTTGCCTGGGCTCGATCGTCGAGGCGCTGAAGGGAACCGAGCGCGATCCCGGCCTCGATCCGCAATGGATCCGCAAAATCTCCTTCTACTGGGAAGCGGTGCGCAACCAGTATGCCGCCTTCGAAAGCGACCTCAAGGGGCCAGCCTCGGAAGTCTATCTGCACGAAATGCCGGGCGGCCAGTTCACCAACCTCAAGGAACAGGCGCGTTCGCTGGGGCTGGAAACGCGTTGGCACGAGGTGGCACAAGCCTATCACGACGTCAATTTGATGTTCGGTGACATCGTCAAGGTGACGCCGTCGTCCAAGGTGGTCGGCGACATGGCGCTGATGATGGTGAGCCAGGATCTGACCGTTGCCGACGTCGAAAACCCAGCCAAGGACATCGCCTTCCCGGACTCGGTCGTCTCGATGCTGCGCGGCGATCTCGGCCAGTCGCCCGGCGGCTGGCCTGCGAAGCTGCAGAAGAAGGCACTGAAGGAAAGCAAGCCGATCACCGAGCGCCCGGGCTCGCTGCTCAAGCCAGCCGACCTCAAGGCCAGCCGCAAGGAGATCGAGCAGAAGCTGGAGCGCAAGCTCTCGGAGTACGAATTCGCCTCCTGGCTGATGTATCCGAAGGTGTTCACCGACTTCGCCGCCGCGCAGGAAACCTACGGGCCGGTCAGTGTGCTGCCGACGCCGACCTATTTCTACGGCATGAAGTCCGAAGACGAGATCTTCCTGGACATCGAAAAAGGCAAGACGCTTGTAGTGCGCTGCCTTGCGATCGGCGACGTCGATGAGAAGGGCATGGTCACCGTGTTCTTCGAGCTCAACGGCCAGCCGCGCCGTGTCCGGGTGCCGGACAGGGCGCATGGCGCCTCGGCGGCCAAGGCTCGGCGCAAGGCCGAGCCCGGCAACGAGGCGCATGTCGGCGCGCCGATGCCGGGCGTGGTCTCCGCCCTTTCGGTTGCCGCCGGCCAAGCGGTCAAGGCCGGCGACGTGCTGTTGTCGATCGAAGCCATGAAGATGGAGACGGCCCTGCATGCCGAGCGCGACGGCACAGTGGCCGAAGTGCTGGTCAAGGCCGGCGATCAGATCGATGCGAAGGATCTGTTGATCGCGTTTGGCTGACGCGCGGATCCATCACACTGGGGACGGCTGGCAGCAGCCGTTGATGGAGCATCGATAATGGCTTGACCCGCCGCGCCTGCTCGGGCATCGAACCCGCTCCCAATTTACCGCGCCAGAATCGCGGTGCTTAAAAGTAGCGGAGAAAAAACATGGCCGACGACATCACAGATACCAGCCAGACTGTTGCCGCCGGCCAGTTGCGCGCCTTCATCGAGCGCATCGAGCGGCTCGAGGAAGAAAAGAAGACCATCGCCGACGACATCAAGGAAGTGTTCGCCGAGGCCAAGGGCACCGGCTTCGACACCAAGGCGATGCGGTCGATCATCCGGCTGCGCAAGAAGGACCAGGCCGAGCGCCAGGAAGAGGAAACCATCCTCGATCTCTACAAGGCCGCGCTCGGCATGGTGTAAGGCTGTGTGGAAATTCTACTCCGGTTGATATCGCCGGAGCGAATTTCGAAACAGTCTCGGGCCAAGGAATGATGCTGGAACGGGCATCGAACCATGAGCGAATTCGACTTCGGCGCCCGCCGCGCCTCTGAATTCCGCCAACGCAGCTTCTGGGCGCTGTTCGCCGAACGGCATCCGGAGGAACGCGCTTCCATGGCGCGGCGCGGACCCTGGTTCTGGCAGCGCGGGCTGCCTGACTTCGCTCTGGTCCTGTCCATGTATGTCGCGCCGGCGCAAAGCCAAGTTGGCGTCTTTTTCGGCCGTAACGGGAAGTTCGGCGCGACCGGGGTCTGGTCGCGGCTGAAGCCGTTCCAACCGGCAATCGAAGACAGGCTGAAGCTCAGGCCGGAGCAGAGCTGCGAGGGCCTCGGCATCAATTCGATGTGGCGGGTGAACTGCTATGCCGAGGACAACTGGCCGGCCATGGCCGACTGGCTGGTGACGGAATGCTCGCGCTTCGAGCGCGCCGTCACCGACGTGCTGGGAGAGGGATAGCTATCAGGTGTTGGTGCAAAGCATCGGATCCTTCTTCGGCTCGCGCTGGCAAGGCGCGGTGCCGGTCGAGCGGTTGTTCTGGCGCGATCTAGTCCTTGTCGGCACGGCGATCAACATCGCCTCGTCGGTGGCCGCGCTCATTCTGCTCGGCTTGAAGCTGCCGCTCGCCGTCGTCCTGGCGGTGCATTTCGCGCCCGTGCCCTACAACATCTTTCTGACCTTTGCCGTCTGGCGAACCACGGAAAAATCCAGTGGCGCCAAGGCTTCGTTGATGACGCTCGGGGCTACGCTTTGGCTGATCCTGGTGGTGGTTGTCTGAGAAGATTGACACGAAAAAGGGCGGCCGAAGCCGCCCTTTGAAGATGGTGGTCAAGCTGCGGCTTAAGCCGCCGGCTCGAATTTCAGCGCCACGCCGTTGATGCAATAGCGCAGGCCGGTCGGCGGCGGGCCGTCCTCGAAGACATGGCCGAGATGGCTGCCGCAGCGGGCGCAGTGGCATTCGGTGCGGACCATGCCGTAGCTGCGGTCGACGGTGTTTTCGACCGAACCGGGCACCGGATCATTGAAGCTCGGCCAGCCGGTGCCGCTCTCGAACTTGAGCTTGGATTCGAACAGCGGCTGGTCGCAGCCGACGCAGGAAAAGGTGCCGGCGCGCTTTTCGTAGAGCAGGGCGCAGCTTCCGGGCCGTTCGGTGCCATGGCCGCGCATGACCGCATATTGCTCGGGCGTCAGGCGGGCGCGCCATTCGGCGTCGGTGCGGGTGACAGGGTAGGTGTGGGTGTCCATTTGATCTCCTCAGCCTTGGCGGCTTGTTGTTGGTTGCAAGCTATCTTCGCTTAGAGATAGGCGTTTGTTACGTGTTTTGCTCGCATTTTCAGCCGAGCTCCTACCCAATCGCCTGAAGATAGCGGGCGATCGACGCATGAAATGCCGTTCCTGCGCCGCCGATGATGTTCTGCTGCCACCACGCGCCGTAGATGTCGTCGAATTCGAAAGGCTCAAGTGCCGCCGCGATGCGTCGCACGGCCGGCGCATTGAGCGGAATGTAGTTCGGATAGCTGTACATGAAGCTGACATGGCGACGCGTCGGCGTCACCTGCAATATGTCGCCGGACAGCAGGGCGTTACCGTCATCGCGTTTCCAATGCAGCACCTGGCCGCCGGCAAAATGGCCACCGCAACGCACGAGTGTCAGCGACGGGTTTATGGCCAGCGTCTCGCCCGCCCAGCTGACGATGGCGTTGTGCGGCCGCATGATCCACTGGCGGTCGTCGGCATGGAGATAGATCGGCACGCCGCCAAACGCCTCGCTCCACTCGACCATCACCGAATAATAGTGGCAGTGCGAAATGGCGATCGCGGCCAGGCCGCCGCGACGGTTGATTTCGGCTACCGCCTCGTCGCTCACCATCGAGATGCAATCCCACAGCACATTGCCGTGCGGCGTCTGCGCCAGCAGCGCCCGCTGGCCGATAGCAAAGCGCGGCTCGATGCCGAAAGCGAGAACGCCGGCATCGTCCTTCATCACAAGCCTATGCCCGGCAGAGAGTTCTTCCCCAGTGGTCCAGGCCTGGCCTTCCCAGCGCACATATTGCCGCTCGTCCTCGCAGATCGGGCAATTTTCTGGAGGGGTCTGCGTTGCCGCGAACTGGACGCCGCATTGCGGGCAAAGAAAGCAGGTCATCGGTTTTCCTCTCATATCAACGCTTGCGTGAGAGCTGCTTCGTCGCGGCTTCCAACCCGGCCAGCGTCAGTGGGAACATGCGGCCGCCGAAGAGATCGCGGATCATCGCGATCGAATGGGTGAAGCCCCAGTTTTTCTGATTTTCGGGGTTCAGCCAGACCGCATTCGGCCATTGCTGGATGAGGCGGTCAAGCCAGACACTGCCGGCTTCCGGGTTCCAATGCTCGACCGAACCGCCGGGATGCGCGATCTCGTAAGGGCTCGTCGAGGCATCGCCGACGACGATCACCTTGTAGTCGGGGCCGTATTTGTGAAGCAGATCGAAGGTCGGGATGGTCTCGGCATGCCTGCGCCGGTTGTCCTTCCAGACGCCCTCGTAAAGGCAGTTGTGGAAGTAAAAATATTCGAGCTGGCGGAATTCGGCGCGGGCGGCCGAAAACAGCTCCTCGACGCTTTTGATGTGGTCGTCCATCGAGCCGCCGACATCGAAGAACATCAAGAGCTTCACGGCGTTGCGCCGTTCGGGGCGCGTCTGCACATCGAGATAGCCGTGCTCGGCGGTGGCATGGATGGTGCCGGGCAGGTCGAACTCTTCCTCCGCACCCTCGCGCACCCAGAGACGCAGGCGCTTCAGCGCCACCTTGATGTTGCGGGTGCCGAGCTCGACGGCGTCGTCGAAGTTTTTGAACTCGCGCTTGTCCCAGACTTTCACCGCACGGCGATTGCGGCTTTCATGCTGGCCGATGCGCACGCCTTCGGGATTGTAGCCATAGGCGCCGAAAGGCGAAGTGCCGCCGGTGCCGATCCATTTCGAGCCGCCCTGGTGGCGGCCTTTCTGCTCCTCCAGCCGCTGCTTCAGTGTCTCCATCAGCTTGTCGAAACCGCCGAGCGCCTCGATCAGTTTCTTCTCTTCCTCGGTCAGGTGCTTTTCGGCGAGCCGGCGCAGCCATTCCTCAGGGATGTTGGCGACACCGACGGCATCGGGGCCGGTGAGCGCCTCGATCCCCTTGAAGACATGCGCAAACACCTGGTCGAAGCGGTCGATATGGCGCTCGTCCTTCACAAGCGCGGCGCGGGCGAGGTAGTAAAAACCCTCGACGTCATAGTCGACCAGCCCGGCTTCCAGACCTTCCAGCAGCGACAGATACTCCCGCAGCGAAACGGGAATCCGCGCGGCCTTCAGTTCGAGGAAGAAGGGGAGGAACATGGTTGGCCGTTATCTATGCCGAACGGTCACGGCGGAGTCGCCACGGGCACTGTCGATTTCGCCGGATTGCAGAAGATTTGCCACAGTACGTGGGTTGGGCATGGGCAAGTGCTTTGCGATGCGGGCTTCCGCCCATTCGCGCATAGCCGACGCGGCATCGGCTATCGCTTCAGCCGGGTTTGCGCCGGCCCCGTGGCAGCCGGCGAGATCGGGCATCCGCACTCCCCAAACGCCGTCACTGCCATCCAGGATTCCGACATAGCGGATCATTCGGCTCCTTCCGCGTTATTTCGATCGCGCTCGCATCATAGCAGATCATACTCGATAAACCCTGTCCGCCGCGCGACATGGTCGTAGAGCTTGCGCGCTGTGGCGTTGGTTTCGTGGGTCATCCAATAGACGTTCTTGACGCCGATCTTGCCGGCTTCCTGCTTGACCGCTTCAATGAGGGCCGCACCGATGCCCTTGCCGCGCACATCAGGGTCGGCGAACAGGTCCTGCAGGTAGCAGTTGTTTTTCTCCGACCAGCCGGAGCGGTGATAGAGATAATGGGTCAGGCCGACCGCCTTGCCGTCGAGCGTGGCGATAAACCCCTTCGGTTCGAATTCACCTTCCGTGAACAGTCGTTCCCAGGTGATGTCGTAGACCTCGTCCGGCAGCTTGGTCTCGTAGAAGGTGAGGTAGGCAGTCCACAGCCGCCGCCAGTCGGCATGGTCGGCCAGCGCCAGCGGGCGGACGGTGATCTCGGTCATTTCGGTTCCTCCAAAGCCTTATCGGATTCCGGCGGAATCAGATCGGAAACACCATCGCCTAATCCACCGGCGAATTGTACTCGCGAAATGCGGTCGCCAGCATCTGCAGCGCGTCACGCGCGCGCGGCGCCAGATTGTGCGAATGCAGCACCACTTCGGAAGGGTCAAGCGATGGAAGACCAAGTTTGCGGCCAACCTCGATCAGGCCGGGCGGAGCGACGCAGTGAGCCAGCGCCGAAACGGCAAAGCCCGCCGATATCGCAATGTTGACGGCCGCGCCGCCGCCGCCGACGAAGGCCTCCTCCCAGGCGATGCCTGCTTTGTCCAGCGCCTCGACCGCCCGCACACGATCCGGACAGTTGCACACGGTGCTTAAGAGCGCGAGGCGCAACGGCGTTCCGCGCTGCCACTCGAAGGAAGGTGCTGCGAACCAGCCATAGTGGTTGCGCGACAAGGTCCGGCCAGGACGGCTGTCGCCTTCGCGGTGCACGATGACTGCATCGAGCTCGCCGTGATCGAAAGCTTCCTTGAGCACCGTGCTGGTATCGATCCTCAAACTGAGCGTCAGCGATGGATCGTGCGCATGGAGCTGGGCAATCAGAATGGACAGCGCCGGACCGGCGGCATGATCGACAAAGCCGAGCGCAAGCCGGCACGGTGCTGACGCAAACTCCGCCATGGCGCGCTCGTGCGCGGCAAGGAAGTCGCGCGCGGCGGGGAGGAAGACGGCGCCTCGTGCCGACAGGCTGACGCGGCGCGGCGTTCTTTCAATCAATCGCGCGCCGAGCTTTTCCTCAAGACGGCGCAGCTTGACGCTGATTGTCGCCTGGGTGCTGCCCAGCGCCGTGGCCGCCTGGGTGAAGCTCTGCAGATCGGCCACCATCACAAAGGTTCGTACGGCGTCCACATCAAGACTGGTCATCGCAGCACTCCATTGGGCCAATCATTCCGTTTTGTCATTTCTGATATAGCCGAGCATAGCCTTTTTTCATGGTCGAGTCTCCTCTATCTCAAACCGGTCGCGGTTTGAAGAGCGCCTCATGCTCGGATGAAAAGAGATCGATATGCCAATTCAACGAAACACCATAGCGCTCACCGGCGTGTGCCTGGCGTCGCTGCTGTTCGGGCTCGAAATCTCCAGCGTGCCGGTGATCCTGCCGAAACTGGAAAGCGTGCTCGCCGCCGATTTCAAAGACCTGCAATGGATCATGAACGCCTACACCATTGCCTGCACCACGGTGCTGATGGCGACAGGGACATTGGCCGACCGTTTCGGCCGCAAGAGCGTGATGGTGATCACCACCGTCGCCTTCGGCCTCGCCTCGCTGCTGTGCGGCCTGGCGCCGAGTGCGACGCTGCTGATCGCCGCCCGCTTCCTGCAAGGTCTCGCCGGCGGCGCGATGCTGACCTGCAGCGTCGCCGTGCTGTCGCATCAGTTCCAGGACGGCCGCGAACGCGGCAAGGCTTTCGTCGCCTGGAGCGTCGTCTCAGGCATCGGGCTCGGTTTCGGGCCCGCCATTGGCGGCTTGATCGTGGCGCTGTCGAACTGGCAATGGGTGTTCCTCATCCACGTGCCGCTGGCGCTCCTGGCGCTCGCCTTTATCGGCGCCGGTGTCACGCAATCGCGCGATCACAACGCCCAGAAGCTCGACTGGGCCGGCATGCTGACGCTGTCGGCTTCTGTGTTCGGCTTCTCCTATCTGATCACGCAGGGTGCGGATCTCGGGACCAGCGCCCGCATCGGCGTGATATCAGCCTCCGTGGCTGCGTTCATCGCTTTCCTTGTCGCCGAGAGGGTCAATCCCTATCCGATGTTCGATTTCGCCGTGTTCCGCATCCGCCAGTTTTCCGGCGCGATCATGGGCGCCATCGGCATGAATTTCAGCTACTGGCCGTTCATCATCTATCTGCCGATCTATTATTCCGGCGTTCTCGGCTACGACAGCACGACGACCGGCCTGCTGTTGCTCGTCTACACGCTGCCCTTCATGGTGATGCCGCCGATCGCCGAGCGCCTGCGCGCGCGCTATCAGGCGCGAATTGCCATCCCGCTCGGTCTGCTGACGCTAGGGATCGGTTTCATCGCCATGTGGATCGGCTCCGGGCTCGAGGGCGCGACCTGGCTGACCATGCTGCCCGGCACGCTGATTGCCGGCATCGGCATCGGTCTCACCAATTCGCCGACCACAAACACCACGACCGGCGCGGTATCGCCGGATCGTGCCGGCATGGCGTCCGGCATCGACATCAGCGCACGCCTGATCACGCTTGCCATCAACATCGCGGTGCTCGGCCTGCTGCTGACGCAAGGTATCGTTTCCCACCTGCGGGCCACACTCGGCGCGGCTTTGGAGCCGGATGAGTTGCGGGCACTGGCGGAAAGGGTCGCCACCGGCAATCTGGAGGGCCTTGCGCAGGGGACGCCGAAGCTCGCAGCCCTCGACCCATCCGGCGCCATCGTGCATGCCGCCCTGGTCAACGGTTTCGGCTGGGTCATGCTCTATTGCGGGATCGGCGTTCTCGCCCTGTCGGTCATCGGCTTCGTCATCTTCGGGCCGAAGCGCGTCGCGCCGCAGGAGACAGGGCTTGCGGCGGCCGAGTGATCGGCCGAAGCCCGCTCATAGCGCTCAGCCCGCCCGACGATCCTTATCCCTGCCGCCTGGCCATGAAAGCAAGGCGCTCAAACAGATGCACGTCCTGCTCGTTCTTCAGCAGCGCGCCGTGCAGCTTCGGCAGCGCGTTCCTGGGGTCGGCGCGCAGATCCTCGGGTGCGATGTCGTCGGCGACCAGCAGGCGGATCCAGTCGAGCGCCTCGGAGGTCGACGGCTTCTTCTTCAACCCCTGCACGTCGCGGATCTCGTAGAACTGGGTCAGGGCAGCACGCACCAAATTCTGCTTTATGCCGGGATAGTGCACGTCGACGATTTTGTGCAGCGTGTCGACATCGGGAAAGCGGATGTAGTGGAAGAAGCACCGGCGCAGGAAGGCGTCGGGCAGTTCCTTCTCATTGTTGGAAGTGATGATGACGATGGGGCGCACAGCGGCGCGGATCGTTTCGCCGGTTTCGTAGACGAAGAACTCCATCCGATCGAGTTCCTGCAGCAGGTCGTTGGGGAATTCGATATCGGCCTTGTCGATCTCGTCGATCAACAGCACGACCTTCTTACCGGCCGCGAAGGCGTCCCAGAGCTTGCCGCGCTTGATGTAGTTTTTGATGTCGTTGAACCTGGCATCGCCGAGCTGGCTGTCGCGCAGCCGCGAGACAGCATCATATTCATACAGTCCCTGCTGCGCACGGGTGGTCGACTTGACGTGCCATTCGATCAGGTCGAGGCCGAGCGCCGATGCCACCTGGCGGGCAAGCTCGGTCTTGCCGGTGCCCGGCTCGCCCTTGACCAGCAATGGCCGCTCCAGCGCGATCGCGGCGTTCACCGCCACCATCAGATCCTTGTCGGCGACATAGGCCGCCGTGCCTTCGAAACGCATACTTGCTCCTCGGTTGGTCAGCGCGAGCGTAAGGACGCTGCTTGACCTGTGCAAGGGCGAGCCGGCTGCGACCAAAGCGCAATAAGAAGATTGCGCAGGACGTGCGGAAGGTGATGCGCGAAAACGGCTCAACGATGCCGGAAAACCTTCCGGTTGCCGAGCCGATCAGGGTAGTCGAAAAGAGAGTGAAGGCGGCCCGCAAACTCGAAATTAAGTCTTAGCCCACCGCTTTTCCGCTGCCTTCTTGGCAATTTCAGCGCGCCGCTCTGGCGTCATGTTCTCGGCGCGCTTCTTCCCGCCCTTGGCGCCCAGCGCCTTCGCAGCGGGGTCTTTGCCGTCGTCAATCACGGTGTCGTCTTCATCGCCAGTGGCAATGCGCATGACGCGGACGGCGTTGCCGATCACGTCGGCGGGGCGCTTCTGGCCTTTAGGTCCGGTTGGCATTGCTACTCCTATGTGCTTTCCAGAGTGACAAACACCAGCGGCACCTTCTCCACGTCCGCCGGCTGCGGCACATGTGTTATCTCGGTTACCGCGTAGATGGCCAGACTATCGCCGGATGGCATGTGCACCCAGTCGCCTATCACAGGCGTTGACGCGAACGTCCACATCGACGCTTCGTTTTCAATTTTGACAAGGCAACGGATCGCCACACAACCACTCCATGCTTTCCGCTAAGCATATAGGCGTTTCCGCCTATGCGGGCAAACCCGGACAGGCGCTTTCGCATATTTCAAATTTCAAACTGAGACACTACCTCATGTCACTAGCGCTTGACCGACCAGCCGCCTATATTGGGCTTGGCGGTCTGCGCTTCCCGGCAGGAGAACATTTTCCCCGGGGCCTTAACGATCCTTAGGGAGCTGTCCCTGGGAAGACCCGTGGGTTTTCTCATACGGCGCCCACCTACTTTGTAGGTTCCCGGGATCGCTCTCTCCACCGGTTGTGTGGATCGTCACTTACCTGTATCCGCCCAGTTTGGCGGATGATGTGGTAGAAAACGTCGCTCATGAAACGTCACCCAGATCCGACCTTTTCTATCGTCCGCGCATGACATCTCCCAAAGACCTGAAAAAGCAGTTGCGCCTCGAGGCACTCGGCCGTCGCGATGCGCTCGATCCGCTGTGGCGGGTGGAGATCGCGCTTGAAATGGCCGAGACGGCGCGCGACCACCTCGCCATCGAGCCGGGTCAGATCGTTTCAGCTTTCTGGCCGATGCGATCGGAAGTCGACGTCAGGCCGCTGATGTTCGCCTTGCGCGAGAAGGGGGCCAGGCTTTGCCTGCCGGCCATCCTCGACAAGACCACCATCGTCTTTCGCGAACTGGTGCGCGGCGCGCCGATGGTCGAGATGGGTTTTGGCACGGTCGGTCCGCATGCGGAGGCCGAGGTTCTCGATCCCGCGGTGATGCTGGTGCCGCTCGCGGCCTTCGACAGTCGCGGTCATCGCATCGGGTATGGCGCCGGCTATTACGACCGCGCCATCGCCAGGCTGATCGACAAGGGCCAGCCGCCACGACTGATCGGCATCGCCTTCGATTGCCAGGAGGTGGGTCTGGTGCCGGATGAGGCGCACGACGTCATCATCCCGGAAATACTCACCGAGAGCGGTTTGCGCCGCTTCGACATCGCTTAAAAGACCGCGATCCCGCTTAACGCGTTTCCAAGACGTGCCGGATAGTATTCCGGCAACACAGTCCGAGCCGATGGCGGCCATCATGTTTGTCTTCGCACGCTTCCTGCTGATGCCGTTCGTCCTCATCGCGGTAACGCTGTTCGCGATGGCATTGCACATTTCCGGAACGGCCCTGCACCACCAGTTCGCCTGGCATCAGACGGTTGCCACAGTGACGGATGTCAGTTCCTACAGCGAAGCCCAGGGTAATGGCCTCACCGCGAAAGGCATCAACGTCGCTGTCACCTATGTCGCGAACGATGCACCGATGACGTGGTCCGGCAAGGGAAAGGACATCGGCCTCTACACGGCGTCCAAAGGCGACGCGGTGAAGTTGTATTACAACCCTGCCAATCCATCGATCCTCGATACCGCGGCGATGAAGGGCTGGCGCGGCGGGCTGTTGCTCCTGGCCGCTACTGGTGGGTTCACTGTTTTTTACGTGTGGTTCTTCTGGCTGCGCGGACGCACCGCACCGCCGGCGTCACCGATGATGCCTTCGGCAGTTCGCGTTGCGGGCGCGAGCGCCAAGCCGCCTCAACAGCAGCGTGGTACTTTCGGCCGGCGTTAGCGCCAATCGCCCGGGTAGCGCTTGCCTAGCGTCCGTGCCTCTGGATAGAAGTGGGCATGAGACTTCTCTTCCTCGGCGACATGGTGGGCAAATCGGGACGTACGGCGGTGTGGGAACAACTGCCCGGCCTGATCTCGGATTTCAAACTCGACTTCGTCATCGTCAATGGCGAGAACGCCGCCGGCGGCTTCGGCATCACCGAAGACATTTTTCGCGACACCATCGCCGCCGGTGCGGATGTCGTCACCACCGGCAACCATGTCTGGGACCAGCGCGACGCACTGGTCTTCGCGCCGCGCGAGGAGCGCTTCTTGCGCCCGTCCAACTTCCCCAAGGGCACGCCGGGGCGCGGTTCCGGCGTCTATATCGCCAAAAACGGCGCGCGCGTGCTGGTCGCCAACATCATGGGCCGGGTGTTCATGCATCCCGAGCTCGACGATCCGTTCCAGGCCGGCGAGCGCGAGCTGGCCGCCTGTCCGCTGGGCGAGCAGGCCGATGCCGTGGTCATCGACTTCCATGCCGAAGCGACCTCGGAGAAAATGTGCTTCGCGCATTTCGTCGACGGCCGCGCCAGCCTCGTCATCGGCACCCATACG
Source organism: Mesorhizobium sp. C089B (assembly GCF_030323125.1). NCBI lineage: Bacteria > Pseudomonadati > Pseudomonadota > Alphaproteobacteria > Hyphomicrobiales > Phyllobacteriaceae > Mesorhizobium > Mesorhizobium sp. C089B. Next base: position 4,115,614 of record NZ_CP100469.1, on the reverse strand, counting down.
CACCAGCCGACGGCCGACCACCAGATCCTCAACGGCGGCACCGGCTACATGTCCGATGCCGGCATGTGCGGCGACTATGATTCCTCGCTCGGCATGGACAAGGAAGAGCCGCTCAACCGCTTCCTGTCGAAAGTGCCGAAAGGCCGCTTCGAGGCGGCGACCGGACCGGCGACATTGTGCGGCGTCGGCGTCACTATTTCCGACCGCACCGGCCTGACCGAGAAGATCGCGCCTTTTCGTCGCGGGCCGCGGCTCGAAGAAACCGCGCCATCCTTCTGGTCTTGACATTGATATAGTCGAGTAAAGTACCTAACTGGCGACGAAACTGCTCTAGATCGTTAAAGAGGGGACGACCTCCATGCAGCTGATCGAGTTCTTTGCGCCGCATTTTCAATTTGTTTCCGATCCAACCGCGTGGGTCGCGTTGCTGACGCTGATCGTCCTCGAGGTCGTGCTCGGCATCGACAATCTGATCTTCATCTCGATCCTGACCAACAAATTGCCTGAGGCGCAGCGCGCCCGCGCCCGCCGTCTCGGCATCTCGGCGGCGCTGATCATGCGGCTGGTGCTGCTCGCAACCATCTCCATCATCGTGCAGCTGACGACGCCGGTGTTCACAGCGTTCGGCCATGGCTTTTCCTGGCGCGACCTGATCCTGATTGCCGGCGGCCTGTTCCTGGTCTGGAAGGCGACCAAGGAAATCCACCACACCGTCGATCCCGACGACCACAAGGATACGATGATGGGCGAGACGCTGCAGATCTCGCTTGCCGGCGCCATCTTCCAGATCCTGCTGCTCGATCTCGTCTTTTCGATCGATTCGATCATCACCGCCGTCGGCATGACCGACGAGATTGCCATCATGTACATCGCCGTGATCGTGGCGGTGAGCGTGATGATGCTGGCGGCCGGGCCGCTGGCCAATTTCATCGCCAAGAACCCGAGCATCGTCATGCTGGCGCTGGGCTTCCTGCTGATGATCGGCATGACGCTGATCGCCGACGGCATGGGCTATCATGTGCCGAAGGGCTACATCTACGCCGCGATGGGCTTTTCCGCCCTGGTCGAGGGCCTCAACATGCTGGCGCGGCGAAGGAAGAAATCCAGCGGTGGGCATTGAGGCTGGGCGATCGGGGCGATCCTAGCGCCCCGGCACGCCCTTCGGATAACGGTCGCCGATCAGGCCAAGCGACAGGCCCTGTTCCAGCCATGCCTTTGCGCCGGCAAGAACGAGTGCGAAGCCGTCGGTCGAGCCGACCGCCTGCTTGACCTGCTCGTCGGCGGTGCCGGCGAAGCCGAAATTGCTGACCTCAAGAAAGGTCGCACCGTCAGGCGTTTCGGCGCCGGGCATCTCCGTGAATGTCCAGACCACAGTGGTCGGCGGATCGCTCCATTGCATGACGATCTTCTTGTTCTCGACGATCTCGCTGACATTGACCATCGCCGAGGCCCCGTACATGCGCCACTCCCAGCGAACCTCTTTGCGGCTATCCAGCCGGCCGCTACTGTGGGTAAACCAGAATTTCGTGGTGATGGCCGGGTCGACGATCGCCTCGAAGACCTCGGCGACCGGCCGCCTGATCAGCATGCCGGCTTCGGCAGTCGGCGTTTTGTGAATTTCCATCGATGCTCCTTTCCTTGTCCGGTTTGCGCTCACCAGGCGTAAGGCTCGCGCACCATGTGAACGATGCTGGCCGGGTTGGCGATCCAGAAGCCGCGAAAGCTTTCGCCCAGGGGCTCGACCGCGTCGCAACGGACGACGCCGGCCTTGGCGAGATGATCCGCAATGGCTGCAGAATTGTCGGTGAAAAGCTCAAGCCAGACTTCGGCCTGGCTCAGCATCGGCGCCTCGTCGATCCACAGACGGTTTGGGCCAAGCTCGAAGCCGATGGCCGGCGTCTTGGCGGTGAATGGATTCAAGCCGACGACGTCGCGATAGAAGGCGATCGTCGCCTCGTACTGATGTGACGGGACTTTCATGGCGATGTTGATTCCACCTGTCATTTTCGCGGTTATTGCGGGCTCCGTTGCGCTGTTCATCTGTTTGTCTCGTTGGCCGGCTCGCCCCTCATCTCGCCGCGGTAGTAGCCGTCGCGCAGATTGATGCCGTATTCGACATAGGCCTTCATGCAGGCCAGCATCTGCGACCAGCCCTCGCAATTGAGGTAGGATTTCTGCAGGCCGACCACGCCTTCCGGCCAGCCGGATTCAGCAATGGTCACAAGGGTGCCGCCATCGTCCAGCGGCTCGAAGTTCATCTCGATGCGTGTCTTGTAGGCGGGCTTGCCTTCGGCATCGGTGGCATCCCAGCGCAGCACGATATGGCGGTCCTTGATCACCTCATCGACTTCGACGGGCACCTTGCCCCACCAGACCACCCCGGTGCCGGCCTTCAGCGGCGCGCTGGCGCCGCCGATGGTGGTGAAATAGCCACTCAGCTTTTTGGGATTGACGACGGCGTCGAAGACTTCGGCGACCGGTTTGCCGATGCGCCCGGAAACTCTGAATCCAAGAGACATATCCACAGCTCCTCCTTGATTGGCTCGACGATATGTTATAGAAACATAACATGTCAAGCCAAACCGCAGACGATCACGTTTTCAAGGCGTTGGCGCATCCGCGCCGTCGCGAATTGCTGGATCGGCTGAAGGATGCGCCGCAGACGACCGGCATGTTGTGCGAGGCGTTTCCCGACATCGATCGCTGCACCGTCATGCTGCATCTCAAGGTGCTGGAAGAAGCCGAACTGGTGGTGGCAAAGCGCCAAGGGCGAGAGCGCTGGAACCATCTCAACGCGCTGCCGATCAAGCACATCCACGACCGCTGGATCAGCCAGTATGCCGGCCATGCGCTCAGCATTATCGACCGGCTGAAGTCCGATCTGGAGGGCTGAACCGGCGCGGCTGGACGAATTGAGCCGATTTATCTATAAGCCGGCCATTCCGACAGAGAACGCCGTGCATCCATCGCGTTGCACCTTGGACGGCTCTGAAAATTTGAATTCGAGTACCCGGGAGGACGAGGTGAGACCACCTCGCTTCGGGATGCTCTAGCCGAAGACGACAGGGGTGCCATGGCCGGCCATTCACAGTTCAAGAACATCATGCACCGCAAGGGCCGGCAGGACGCGGTGCGGTCGAAAATGTTTTCCAAGCTGGCGCGCGAAATCACCGTCGCCGCCAAGAGCGGAACACCGGATCCGTCGATGAACCCGCGTTTGCGCCTGGCCATTCAGAACGCCAAGGCGGTGTCGATGCCGAAGGACAACATCCAGCGCGCCATCAACAAGGCATCGATGGGCGATGCCGAGAATTACGAAGCGGTGCGCTATGAAGGCTATGGGCCAGGCGGCGTGGCGCTGATCGTCGAGGCGCTGACCGACAACCGCAACCGCTCGGCCTCGAACGTGCGCGCCGCCTTCACCAAAGCCGGGGGTGCGCTTGGTGAAACCGGCTCGGTGTCGTTCATGTGGAACCGCGCCGGCGAGATTTACTATCCGGCCTCCGCCGGCAGCGCCGACAAGGTGATGGACGCGGCGATCGAGGCCGGCGCCGATGACGTCGAGTCCGACGAGGAAGGCCACACCATCTACTGTGCGTTCGAGAGTATGGGCGAAGTGTCTAAGGCGCTGGAAGCCTCGCTTGGCGAGGCCGAATCGGTGAAGCCGATCTGGCAGCCGCAGAACAATGTCCCGGTCGACGAAGAGCGGGCGCAATCGCTGATGAAACTGGTGGCAACGCTCGAGGACGATGACGACGTGCAGAGCGTCTACGCCAATTTCGAGGTCGACGACGAGACCATGGCCAAGCTCAGCGCGGCGTAGGTCCGTGCAATACAGTCGGATGCGAATATTGCTGTATGACGGCGGCCTGCCTATAGATTAGTCAGTTATCAGGGGGGGCCGATGACCGAGTATAAAGAGGCAAGTTTTGCCGATGCGGTGGCCTGGCCTCGCCGGCCCGGCATATGGCGACGGTTTCTCGCTGCACTCATCGACTACCTTGTAATCCTGATCGCCCTCTATTTGCTCGTAGGGGCTCTATTTCTGCTGACCAACGGTGGCGTAAAAGGCAGCTTTTGGCTGAACTGGAAACTATGCCAGGAGGGTACGGTTCACGGTGCCCCGACACTTGCCCGTTATGATTGGCAGGTGTGTAGAACATCAGTACTCGGTTTGCCGGTCGCCATATGGAGCGTGGGTACGGCGCCGGGCTCAAAGCCTGGAGAAACCTCCTCCATCTCGATCGATCTGGATTCGCAAGGGAATTTCAGGCCTGCAGCATTGGACCTGGGTTTCCTCGAGCTGATCGCTCTGGCGTCTTATCTCCTCATTATGGAGTTGAAGTCCGGCCAATCAATCGGCAAGCGGCCCACGGAGCTCACTGTACATGATGAGGACGACAGACATAGGGTCGGCCTGCCGGCGAGAAAGGCTGTTCGGCGGCAACTTATCAAGTTTCTCGGCGCATTACCGATCGTCCTGACGGGAAGCTGGTATGCTTTTCAGGCTTGGGGCACCGCTCCCGGTGGCGTGCAGGATTACTCCAGCCTGGAAATAGTGGTTGCATCCGCTGCCCTCGTTTTGGTGCTGATCTGGCCGGTCTGGATTGCGATATCCATAGCTCTGGGCGACGACCCGATACACGATCGATTCGCAAATACCACGGTGCGCATACAGGAGGCCCAGACATGAGTGTGCCGGAGAGGCCCCGCGTGGTCATCACCTATTGCACGCAGTGCCAGTGGCTGTTGCGGGCCGGCTGGATGGCGCAGGAACTGCTCTCCACCTTCGGCACGGATCTTGGTGAAGTGACGCTGGTGCCGGGCACAGGCGGCATCTTCACCGTTTCCTGCAACGATGTGCTGGTCTGGGACCGCAAGCGCGACGGCGGCTTTCCCGATGCCGCCAAGCTCAAGCAGCTGGTGCGCGACGTCATCGATCCGGGCCGCGATCTCGGTCATTCCGACCGCAAGGGTCACACGCAAAAGGACCCCGCTTGAGGCGAGGTCCTTGCGTTTGCGAAGTGTCATTTTTCAGAGCAATGCGAACATGAAGCAGGCCATCGACACGATGGCGGTGATGGTGCGGACGTGGTTCCACATCACCCATTGATTCAGATGGTTCGCCCACACGGCTGCGCCATTGGCGCTGGCCGGGTCGACGGCGGCGAGCGCATCGTTGAGCGGCACATTGAAGACCATGGTCACGATCGGGTTGCCGATCAAATAGATCACGGCGCCGGCAAGCAGCCAGTATGAGCCGGACTGGCTCCACCCCATGAGAACGGCGGCGATAAGCACCAGACAGAGCAGGCCGGTGCCGAACAGCGCCGTCATGAAGGTGGGCGTGATCACCGTGATGTTGATCGAATTCATCGCTGCGATGCCTTGGGGGACCGGCAGCCGGGCAAGCGCCGCCATGATAAAGTTGGAAAAGGCGAAGAACACGCCGCCGACGACGCCCGAGCCGATGGCGGCGATGATGGTGAGGGTGGGAAGAAGCTTGATCATCTCAGTTGCTCCAGATGCCGGTTGCAGCGGTTTCATTTGCGTAGGCGGAAAAGTCTTTCGGCGCGCGGCCGAGCACACGCTGGACGCCGTCGGTCAGCGTCTCGTTGCGGCCGTCAAGCACTTCGGTGAACAGCTCGTTGAGCAGCCAGGCGATTTCGGGCGGCAGTTCGTATGCCGCCGTCGCGGCGGTGAATTCGTCATGCGAGATCTTGATATAGCGGATGTCGCGGCCGGTCGCCTTGGCGATCTCGGCAACCGCGTCGGCGAAGCTTAGCAGCCGCGGCCCGGTCAACTCATAGAGCTGGCCGACATGACCCGGTTCGGTCAGCGCAACGAAGGCAGCATCGGCGATGTCGTCGACATCGACGAAGGGCTCGCCAACAGGGCCGACAGGCAAAGCCACTTCGCCTTGCCGCAAGGACTCGACGAGAAAACCTTCGCTGAAATTCTGCGAAAACCAAGCGCAACGCAGGATCGTCCAGTCAGCGCCCGAGGCTTTGACCATCTCTTCGGCGCGCTGGGCTTCGGTCTCGCCGCGGCCGGAGAGCAGCACCATGCGGGTGACGCCATTTGCTACCGCAAGCCTGGCGAAGGCGCCGACGGTCTCGGCGGCGCCCGGCACGGCGATGTCGGGATAGTAACTGATGTAGACGGCGCCCACGCCCTGCATCGCAGGCTCCCAGGTCGCCGGAACCTCCCAGTCGAAGCGGGGGCTGCCGGAACGCGAGCCGATGCGCACGGGAATGCCCTGTGAGGTCAGCCGCTCGGCGAGGCGACGGCCGGTCTTGCCAGTGCCACCGAGGATCAGGACTGGTTTGGTGTTAGTCATTGGGGTTTTCCTTTGTTTGCAAATGTGAGTAATCCTCACATTTGCAAAACGTGATAAACCCTCGTATTTTGCGAGTCAAGCCGTTTGTTGGCAGATTTTGTCGAGGCCGGAGGCCGTCATGGAAGACACAGCAACGCCCGCATCTGCCCAGGAGCAGGTCGCATCGCCGCGACGGGCGCCCACCCAGCAGCGCAGCCGCGAGCGGGTCGAGCGCATGCTGGCCGCAGCCTCGGCGCTGATTGCCGAGCAAGGCAGCGACGCCATGCGCATGGGCGAGGTGGCGGAACGGGCCGCGGTGTCGATCGGCTCGCTCTACCAGTTCTTTCCCGACAAGCGGGCGATCGTCTGGGCGCTGGCCGAGCGCTACACCGCCGAAAGCCAGGCCTGCATCTCCTCGGCGCTCAAGGATGTCGTCGACGCCGAGGGCCTGCGGCAGGCGTTTTCGGAGCTGGTGGATATCTACTATCAGCTGTTCCTGGCCGAGCCGGTGATGCGCGACATCTGGTCGGGCACGCAGGCCGACAAGGCGCTGCGCCAGCTCGAACTCGCCGACAGCCGGGCGAATGCCGAATTCCTGACCATGGTGCTGAAGCGGCTGCATCCCGGCGCCGATCCGGTGGCGCTGGAGACCACAGCGTTTCTGGTCTGGCAGATGGGCGAGGCTGCCGTGCGGCTGGCGATCTCGGTCGACCGGCAGGAGGGCGACAGGCTGGTCGCCGCCTACAAGCGCATGGCGTTGCGGGAATTAGTCGGCGCCTGACCGGTGTCGCCCGCCTTCATTTTGTCTCGCCTGGCAACGGCATGGCCGCGAGATTTCGCTTCGACGGCCGATGCTCCAGCCGCCAAGCCTTCGGGCTCAAGCCTGTCACGCGCAGGAACTCGCGGTTGAAGTTCGATTTGCTGAGAAACCCGGCGTCGAACATGATGCGGGTGATGGGTTCGTCGCTGGCCGCCAGCAGGCGGCAGGCTTCGCCGATGCGCTGGTTGTTGACATATTGCGACACGCTCGATCCGTGGATGCGGTTGACCGCCGACGACACTTGCCGCGCCGACAGGCCGAGGCGCCTGGCGATACGGCCGAGGTTGAGGTCAACGTCCCTGTAGAGTTCTTTTGACTGCATCAGCGCGTCGACGGCCGCTGCGACCGCGGAATCCTCGCTCGTCGCCCGTGGCGTGGCTTGCGGCCCATCGTCTTCATCGTCATCCAGAGGCGCGGTTTCGCTGGCCACCGCGGCTGCACCGCCAAGCAGCAGCAGCGCCAGCACATTGCCGGCGGCAATCACCGCGCCGGAATGGGCACCGCCGGTCCATTCGAGGTCGAGGCTGATGATGATGTCGGTGACCGGCGAGGCCAGGATCGCCAGCGTCGTCACCAGCAGCGCCCGGTAGGAGCGCAAGACACCGTCCAGACGCGACTCGGCAAGGCCGTCCGGCCCGACCCGCGCAAGCCAAAGAAGGGTGACGCCATAACACAGGAAGACCAGCATGATCACGGGGCCTACCGGCTCGCGCCAGAAGATCAGCAGCAGGGCCACAAGACAGGCCGGCAACAGATGCGGCCACAGCGAAGCCAGGCGATGCCGCGAGCGTTCCCTCGCCAGACCGCTAAAAGCTATCCAGGCAAGCGGCGCGATCAATGTCGCCAACACCGCCTGGAAAGGCATGATTGCCCTGACTTCGTAGCCCCAGCGGATACCGATCAGCACCGACTGCAAGGCGTAGGCAGCCATCAGCAGCATGAAAAACATGTTTTCGCGCAGATCGGCCTCGTTTCGGCGGATCATCTGCACGAGCAGGATGACGAGCAGCAGGGCAACGACGAATGGCAAGGGAATGAAGATCATGATCGCAAGCGTGGTTCCAAAGCGGCCGACGATGGACCGGGCGGCCGACAATGACCTGGATTGCGTTCACGGTCGTCCCGGATCGTGATCGAGGTCGCGAAAATCGACGTCTCGGATCATCTGGGCAACGCCGCGGTCCTTTCGCGACCGCCCACCCATGATCGGAGACAATGATGAAATCCGCAATTCTCGTCTTGCTGCCCTTTGCCGCAGTTGCCCTGGCACCGCCGGTGGCCGGTGATGCCGCAAAGACGCTCGATCTCGCCGGTGTTACCGCCATCATCATCACCGGCGAGGCAAGCTCGGTCAAGCTGACCACTTCAGGTGCAGAACCCTACCAGGCGACGATCGGCAGCCGCCGCGAGGGCTGGTTTGCCAGCTGGTATTCGTCCTGGTTCGCTAATGACTGCCGCACCGCCAGCGACATGAAGCGAGAGGCCTCGACGTTGCGCATCAATGTCGCTCCGTCGTCCTGGCTGGACCCTTCGGATTGCAGGGTCGAGATCAACGCCAACATTGCGCCCGAGAGTTCGGTGTCGATCGACCAGGCGGCCTTGCTGGCCAGTATGACGGGGAATTTCTCCAGCATCGCCATTACCGGCAAGGCGGCCGATGTTTCGCTCGAAGGGCATGCTTCACGCATCGATCTCAAGGGCGAGGCGCTGAGGGCCAATCTCGCCTATGGCAGCATCCGGAAGGACGAGACTGTCGCCATTGCCGGCAAGGCGCTGGATGCCACGCTGACCTTCGGCAGGCAGGTTCAAATCAGCTACTCGGTGACCGCGTCGGCGTCCTTCGTCGACAGTTCGCTTGCCAACACTTCCGGTGCCAAACCCTCGATCGTCATCAAAGGCGATTTCGTCCGCGCCACGATCCGCTGAACAAAAAACCCGCCACAAGGGCGGGTTCCTGATCTGCGAAAGCCGATAGGCTTAAAGGCCGAACCCTTCGAAGCGCTTCTTGAACTTCGACAGGCGGCCGCCGCGGTCGAGCAGGGTCTGCTGGCCGCCGGTCCAGGCCGGGTGCGTGGTCGGGTCGATATCGAGGTTCATCGTATCGCCTTCCTTGCCCCAGGTCGAACGGGTCGAATATTCGGTGCCATCGGTCATGACGACCTTGATGGTGTGGTAGTCGGGATGGATATCGGCCTTCATTGTCGTGCTTCCTGGCTTGCGGCGCTACAGACGGGCCCGCGGCCTGCGTCGATGCGCCCCTTTTTAAAACTCGAAGCCGCAGCTATTGAAAAGCCACGGCTTCTAAAACGGTCGGCGAGCCTATACATCAGCCGGAATTGAATCACAAGGCCACGGCAGGCGCATATTGAACGCGCCCACCTGGAGCGGCCAGAGGAAACGGTCATGGCGGACATCAGCGGCGAGCAAGACGGGCGCAGGCGCTCGCTCGGGCCGCTCAGGCGCCTATATCCCTACATATTCCGCTACCGCAAACTGGTCATAGGCGCCCTCATTTCGCTCGCCATCGCCGCAGCGACGACGCTGGCGCTGCCGCTGGCCGTGCGGCGCATGATCGACCACGGTTTCAGCGCTTCCGGCACCGTCTTCATCGCCGAATATTTCGCCGCTTTGGTGGCGATGGCAGCCATTCTGGCGGCGGCATCGGCCGGACGCTACTACTTCGTCATCACGCTCGGCGAGCGGGTCGTTGCCGACATCCGCAGCGACGTGTTTTCGCATGTCACGACGCTTTCGCCGTCCTTCTTCGACACCGCCCAGTCGGGCGAGATCGTCTCGCGGCTTGCCGCCGACACCACGCAGGTGAAATCCGCCGTCGGCGCCACCGCCTCCGTGGCGTTGCGCAACGTCATCCTCGGCCTTGGCGCGGTGGCGATGATGGTCGTCACCAGCCCGAAACTGTCGGGCCTGGTGATCGCGGCCATTCCGCTCATCGTGCTGCCGCTGGTCGCGTTCGGCCGTTCGGTGAGGCGCCGGTCACGGCAGGCGCAGGACACGCTGGCGCAAGCGACCGCCTATGCCAGCGAGCAGATCGGCGCGGTGCGCACGCTGCAGGCGTTCACCAACGAGACGCTGGTCACCGGGCGGTTCTCGGCCGCGGTGGAAGCCGCCTTCCAAGCGGCGCGCTCGTCGATCTTCTCCCGCTCGCTGCTCACCTTCTTTGCCATCTTCATGATCTTTTCCTCGGTCGTGGCGGTGTTGTGGTTCGGCTCGCGTGACGTGCTTGCCGGCACGATGTCGCCCGGTACGCTCGGCCAGTTCCTGCTTTACTCCGTGTTTGCCGCAGGCGCGCTGGGCGCACTGTCGGAAGTCTGGGGCGAGCTTGCCCAGGCGGCGGGTGCGGCCGAAAGGCTGACCGAGATACTCGACGAGACGCCGGCGATTCAACCGCCGGCCAATCCGCTGCCGCTGCCCGCCAAGGCGACAGGCGCGATCAGCTTCGACGACGTCTCCTTCTCCTACCCGGCAAGGCCGGACCGTGCCGCCGTCCACGGCTTGAGTTTTCAGGTCAAGCCCGGCGAGACGGTGGCGATCGTCGGCCCGTCGGGCGCCGGAAAGAGCACCGTCTTTTCGCTGATCCTGCGCTTCTACGATCCAGAAACCGGCCGCATCGCCATTGACGGCGTCGACGTGCGCGAAGCCGATCCGGCTGAAGTGCGGGAGCGCATTGCGATCGTGCCGCAGGATGTCACCATCTTTGCGGCAAGCGCGCGCGACAATATCGGCTTTGGCCGGCCGGGCGCGACGAATGCCGAGATCGAGGCCGCCGCCAGGGACGCGCTGGCCGACGAGTTCATCCTCAGGCTCGACAAGGGCTACGACAGCCAGGTCGGCGAGCGCGGCGTCACCTTGTCCGGCGGCCAGCGCCAGCGCGTGGCGATCGCCCGCGCCATCCTGCGCGACGCGCCGATCCTGCTGCTCGACGAGGCCACGTCGGCGCTCGACGCCGAAAGCGAAACGCTGGTGCAGACGGCGCTGGAACGGCTGATGCAGGGCCGCACCACCATCGTCATCGCCCACCGGCTGGCGACCGTGCTGAAGGCCGACCGCATCCTGGTCATGGATGGCGGCCGCATCGTCGAGGAAGGCACGCACCAGAGCCTGGTCGCCAAGGGCGGAATCTATGCAAGGCTGGCCAAGCTGCAGTTCGAAACCGGAGCAAGCGCCTTCAGGGGTGCCGCGGAGTAGCAACCCGCAATCAGGCGGGACCATACCGCTTGCGGAGATGCTCGGTGAAATGCGCGGCATTCAGTTTCTCGCCGGTGGCGCGCTCAAGCAGTTCGGGCGTCGACCAGCGCGATCCCTGCGACCAGATCTTGTCGCGGCGCCAGTCATTGATGGCGGCGAAATTGCCCCTGGCGAGATCGCTGTCGGCTGAAGGATGGTCGCGCGTCAGCGCAGCCCATTGCTGCGCCGCCATCATGGCGCCCAGCGTATAGGACGGGAAATAGCCGAAGGCGGCGCCCGGCCAATGCACGTCCTGCATCGGTCCGTCGGCTGGGTTGTCGATGGTCGAAAGGCCAAGATACTCCCGCATCTTGGCGTCCCACGCTTCGGGCAGGTCGGCCGCCTGCAGCCGCCCCGAGACCAGCTCCTGCTCCAACTCGTAGCGCAGGATGACATGCAGCGGGTAGGTTACCTCGTCCGCGTCGACGCGGATCAGGCCGCGCTCGACCCGGTGCACATGCGGCAGGATGTCGTCGAGCGACCAGGCTTCGCCGAGATGCTTTTCGACCACGGGCAGCGCCCAGCGCCAGAATTCGGGGTTGCGGCCGACCTGTTTCTCGACGAACAGGCTCTGGCTTTCATGCACCGCCATGCCGCGCGCCTTGCCGAGCGGCCAGTGCGCCCAGGCCTTCGGCAGGTTCTGCTCGTAGAGCGCATGGCCGGTCTCGTGCAGCACGCCCATCAAGGCCGACAGGAAGTCGGACGTCTTGTAGCGGGTGGTGATGCGCACGTCGCTCGGCACGCCGCCGCAGAAGGGATGGTGCGATACGGACAGAGAACCGTGGGTGAGGTCGAAGCCGACCGAAGCCATCATGGCGAGACCAAGCTCGCGCTGCCGGTCGATCGCATAGCTGCCGGAGAGCGGCTTCACGGGATGCCTGGCCAGGCGCGCTTCCTGCGCGGCCAGGGCTTCCGGCACGAAGCCCTTCAGGAATGTCTTCAGCTCGGTGAAGACCGGCGTGATGTCGGCGGCGCGGTTGCCAGGATCGTATTGCTCCATCAGTGCGTCGTAGGGATCGAGGCCGAGCGCGTCGGCGCGCAAAGCGGCTTCCTCGCGCACCAGCGCGATGACACCTTCGAGCGCCGGCAGGAAGCCTGCCCAGTCATTCTTGGCGCGCAGGTCGCGCCAGAGCTGCTCGGAGCGCATACGCGCCACCGTCTGGCGCTCGACGAATTCGACCGGCAGGCAGGTCAGGTTGGTGTATTGGCGACGCAGTTCGCGGACCGCCGCCTGCTGCTCCTCGTTCAGCGCCTCCTGTTCGGCGGCGGCGAGCCAGTCGGCGATCTCCGGCGCGGTAGCCCTGATATGCAGCATCCCGGCCAGGGACGACATGGCTTCGGCGCGCTTCTCGCCGCCGCCGACGGCCATGTGGGTCGCCTCGTCGGCGCCGAGGATAGCGAGCGCATGTTCCAGCGCTTCGAGCTTGTGGCCGAGATCATCGAGCTTCTGAAAAGACATGGCAGGTTCCGCGTTTTGGACCGCGGGAAAAGATACCAACGCGCCAGGATTGGCAACCCTCAAAGGTGGCTTTCGCCGATGCAGCTTGCGCCGATGAGCTTGTGCGTGGAATGCTGGCTGGCGGTGGAACACCGCCATGCAGGGGAGACTAAGATGATCGGCAATATCCTGGTCGGGCTGGTGGCCCTGATCCACCTCTACATCGTCTATCTGGAGATGGTGGCGTGGGACACACCGCGCGGGCACAGGGCGTTCAACCTCAAGCCGGACTTCGCCAGCGCATCGAAGGTGCTCGCCGCCAATCAGGGGCTCTACAACGGCTTCCTTGCCGCCGGGCTGATCTGGGGCCTCTATCTCGGCGCAGCCGGATTCCAGATCAAGGTGTTCTTCCTGCTTTGCATCGCCGTCGCCGGCCTCTATGGCGCGGCGACTGCCAGCCGGAAGATCCTCTATATTCAGACCGTGCCGGCGGTGCTGGCCCTCGCTGCGCTGTGGCTGGGCTGGTGACAAAAAAGACGCCCTCGGAGCCAGATCCGGGGGCGTCAGACAGTCCCTTCCTCATTCCTGGAGATATCAGAGCGGATCTCAGCCGTTCGGATAATTTCCGCCGTCGGAGCCATCACCGATCATGAAGCCGCTGCCGGTGTCGGACATCAGCCTCTGATCGACATTGTCGAGGCGGCGCAGCAGATCGTCATATTGCGCGGCCGGGATCCGGCCATGGTCCGAAGCGGCGACCCGTTCGGCGGCCTGGCCGATATGCGCAGCACGCAGATGCAGCCACTGCGCTTCCGAGGTCGAGATGCCCTTCGTCTCGCGCGCATCCGTGATGCCCTGTTCGACGCCCCGCACCTGCTCGATCAGGCCGGTCACGCGCGGACCGGTCATGTCGGTCGGGTCGCTGGCGTCGAGGGCGCCCTTGTGATGTCCGGCGGCATAGGCGCCGGCGAGTGGAACAGTGATCAGAAGTGTCGTGAGGGTTGCGGTCCTGAGAGTCTTCAAAGAGCGCATGATGTGCGTCTCCTCCTGCTATGGAAGGGGCAAGCGCTTTCGCTCCGCCTTCCGGAAGCGGGCCGTCCGGTTCCGTCGCGTCGCGATGGGAGGCATCGCCGGCGGTTCTCGGCCCTGCGCGTCAAAGTAGGAGCCCGGAAACGCGAAATGTTTTCAGGCCTTGCCGGCCTGGCGTTTCGCCCTAGAGTTGAGCTGGCAAACAATTTCGCGTGACTGAAAATCACCGTTCGGTGAGCTTCAGTTCAATGCGTCGGTTCTTGTTGCGGGCGTCTTCGGTGTCGGCGGGGTCGAGCGGCTGGAATTCGCCGAAGCCGGCCGCAACCAGCCGGTTGGCGGGCACGCCGTTCTCGATCAGGAACTTGACCACCGAGGTCGAACGCGCCGTCGACAATTCCCAATTGTCGCGATAGCGGCCGGCGCCGGACAGCGGCTTGTTGTCGGTGTGGCCGTCGACGCGCAGCACCCAGTTGATCTCGGGCGGGATTTCCTTTTGCAACTCGATGATGGCGTCGGCGAGCTTCTTCATCTCGACCTTGCCGGCATCGTTGATCACTTCGGAGCCGGTCGGGAACAGAACTTCCGACTGGAAGACGAAGCGGTCGCCGACGATGCGGATGTTCTCGCGATCGGCGAGGATTTCGCGCAGGCGGCCGAAGAAGTCGGAGCGGTACCGGTTCAGTTCCTGCACGCGCTGCGCCAGCGCGACGTTGAGCCGACGGCCGAGATCGGCGATCTTGGTGTTGGAATCGCGGTCGCGCGTTTCGGACACGTTGAGGGCGTCCTCGAGCGCGCCGATCTGCTTGCGCAGTGCTGCGATCTGCTGGTTCAGGATCTCGACCTGGCTCAGCGCCTGCTGGCTGATCTGGCGCTGGCTGTCGAGTTCGCCGCCGAGCTCCGCGGCGCGCTGGTTGGCGGCGTCGCCGGTGCCGGCGCCTTGCGCCAGCAACTGCTCGAGCCGGCTCTTCTCAGCTTCCGCCGCCGACAGCGACGCCTGCAGATTGGCCAGCGAATCGTCCTTGTCCTGCGCGCTCGAGCGCTCCAGCGCCAGCAACTGCGTCAGTTCGTTGATCTGCGAGTTGAGGCGCGTGAGCGCCGTATCCTTGCCGGAGAGTTCGCGTCCGAGCAGGAACTGCGCCAGCACGAAAACGGTGAGCAGGAACATGATGGCCAGCAGCAGCGTCGACAGCGCGTCGACGAAGCCCGGCCAATAGTCGATCCGGCGATCGGTGCGCCGGCCCCTGGCGAGAGCCATGCTAGTGGACCCCGGGTTTCTTCAGCGCGTCGGCGATCTTTTCCAGCGTGTTGCGCATCGCCTTCTGCTCGTCCGACTGGGCCTCGACCCAGTCGCGCATGATCTGCTGCTCGGAGCGCATGTTCTTGACCAGGCCGGAAATGCCGTCGGCGAGATTGGCCATGGCGGTGGCGACGCGCGGATTGGAGCCGCCGCCGCTTTCCTGCATGCTGCGCAGCCGTTCCGACAGGACCCGGATCTCGTCGGAGGATTCAGTCTTGGCCTGGTCGGCGACGGCGATGTCGGAGGAGAGATCGGTGACCGAGGACAGCCAGTTTTCAAGCTCGGTATAGAAGCGGGTCTGCGCGCGGCCGGCCTGCAGATCGAGGAAGCCTAGCACCAGCGACCCGGAAAGGCCGAACAGCGAGGACGAAAAGGCCGTACCCATGCCGGCCAGCGGCGCCGACAGCCCCTGCTTCAGCGAATCGAGCACTGCGGCGGCGTCGCCGGTGCCGGGATCGAGCGATTCGATGGTTTCGCGGATCGAGCCGATGGTGTTGAGCAGGCCCCAGAAGGTGCCGAGCAGACCGAGGAACACCAGCAACCCGACGAGATAGCGCGAGGTGTCGCGGCTTTCGTCGAGGCGGGTGGCGATCGAATCCAGCATGGTGCGCATCGAAGACGTCGAGAAGGCGACCGTCGAGGAGCGGCCGATCATCGCCTTCATCGGAGCCAGCAGCACCGGCTCGGTGGTTTCGGAACCGGCGCGGAAGGAATTGACCCAGCGCACTTCGCGAAACAGTCGTCCGACCTGGGCGAAGGCGAGCAGGATGCCGACCACAAGGACGCCGACGATGAGGCCATTGAGGCCGGGATTGCTCCCGAAAGCGGTCGAGATCTGGCGGGTGAGGATGGCGGCGATGAAGGCGACGATGACCAGGAAGATGACCATGGTCAGGAGGAAGACCTGCGGGCTCGACAGTTTGTGCGGATCGTACATCAGGACATCAGAACGCCTGCCCACGCCGAAGGATCTGAGAAAAGCCATCCGTGCCCCGTTTCCGATGCTCTATTTGCCTTGACGCAATTCCGAACGGGAAGCCGCTCATACTTCCCTGGAACCGCTCCAGTGCCGCCGATCACGTAATTCGCGACTCTAAACGGAATTGTGACCAAATTGAATGGCGCTTGGCAATATTGCCCGACTGTCGGGCCGCACCACGCCGTTCAGAGGCGGTTGACGACCAGGCAGTCGACCATGGCGGCAAGATGCAGCCCGGCGCCGGTGACGACAAAGCCGTGCCAGAGGGCATTGTGAAAGCGCAGGCGTTTCCAGGCGAAGAAGATGACGCCGCAGGAGTACACGATGCCGCCGGCGACAATCAGCGCGATCGAGGTCGTCGGCAACGTCGCCACCAGCGGCTTGACCAGGACGACGCCGCTCCAGCCGATGGCGAGATAGAAGACAATGGCCAGACGATCGAAGCGGCCGGGCAGGAACACTTTCATGGCAATGCCGGTCAAAGCAGCGGTCCAGACAAGGACAATCATCGGCAGCGCCAGCGGCGAGCCGTCGAGCTGGGCCAGAAAGGGCGTGTAGGTCGCGGCGATCAGGAGGTAGATCGCCGCATGATCGAAGCGCCGCAAGATCCACTTCGCCGGCGACGTCACCGGCCACAGATTGTAGGTCAGCGAAATCGACAGCACAGTCAGCAGCGACACCACAAAGAAGGCGGCGGCGATGTATTCGCCGGGACCGGCATGGAAGGCGGCCAGTGCCAGCAAGGCCGAGCCGGCTGCTATCGCCAGCACGATGCCGACCGCATGGACGATGCCATCGGCGATCATCTCCGCACGCGAGTAGTGCCAACGCCCGACATAAGGGATTTCAACTGGCTGGTCTGGCTGCGCTTCTCGCGAGGATAGTGAAGGTATGCTCGTCATAAAAAATCCTGCGTCACCCTTATCTGGGCGGCCGCCGGGCAGTATTTCAAGCTTTGATTGCGGTTTTGCGACTGCGGCGCTTCAGCACGCCGCGCCGGCATGCCAAGTGATCAGCGCGCCGAAAGCGGCTTCTTCACCGCCTTGAGCAGCGCGCGCTGGATGACCTCGTTGCCGGCGACGAGCGAACCCGCCTCGAGCATATCCTGGCCTCCATCCATGTCGGAGACGAAGCCACCGGCCTCGCGGATCAGCAGCAGGCCGGCGGCAATGTCCCAGGCCGAAAGGCCGGTTTCCCAAAAGCCGTCCATGCGGCCGGCGGCGACATAAGCGAGATCGAGCGCGGCGGAACCCAGGCGGCGCACGCCCGAGACCTCGGCCATCACATTGCGCAACTCGACGAGGAAATTGCCGTGCTGGCCGCGGCCGAGATGCGGCACGCCGCAGCCGATGACGCAGTCGGTGAGCTTGCTGCGGCCGGCAACGCGCAGCCGGCGATCGTTCATGAAGGCGCCGCCGCCGCGCTCGGCGGTGTAGAGCTCATCCATTGCCGGATTGTAGATGACAGCGGCGACCAACTGGCCCTGTCGCTCCAGCGCGATCGAGATGGAAAAGATCGGAATGCCGTGCAGGAAATTGGTGGTGCCGTCGAGCGGGTCGACGATCCAACGGTGCTGGTCGTCGTCCCCTGCGATCATGCCGCGCTCTTCCATCAGGAAGGCATAGCCCGGCCGTGCCTTCGACAGTTCGGCAAACAGGATGTCCTCGGCCTTGCGGTCGGCTTGGCTGACATAGTCGCCCGGTCCCTTCATCGACACCTGCAGGTTCTGCACCTCGCCGAAGTCGCGCGACAGCGAGCGGCCGGCCTTCATGGCGGCCTGGACCATGACATTGAGAAGTGCGGAGCGTGCCATCGTATCTGTTCCTGCCTACGTGTCAGTCTGCGCGGCGCATGTAGGTGAGTTCGTTGGTGTCGACGACGATGCGTTCGCCGGCGCCGATGAATGGCGGCACCAGCACGCGGATGCCGTTTTCCAGGACCGCCGGCTTGTACGAGGACGCGGCCGTCTGGCCCTTCACCACCGGGTCGGCCTCGGTGATGGTCAGCGTCACCTGGTCGGGCAGCGAAATGCCGATCGGCCTGTCCTCATAGAGCTGGACCGTCACCATCATGCCGTCCTGCAGGAAGGCGGCGCGGTCGCCGACGAAATCCTTCGCCAGCTCGAGCTGCTCGTAGCTCTGCGTGTCCATGAACACCAGTGCGTCGTCCTGGGCGTAGAGGAAGGAAAAATCCTTCAGGTCGAGCCGGATCTGCTCGACGGTCTCGGCCGAGCGGAAGCGCTCGTTGAGCTTGGTGCCGTTGATCAGGTTCTTCAGTTCGACCTGGTTGTAGGCACCGCCCTTGCCGGGCTTGACGGTGTTGGTCCTGACCGCCACCCAAAGGCCGCCATCGTGCTCGATGACATAGCCGGGACGGATTTCGTTGCCATTGATCTTGGCCATGATGAGATTGATCCGGGATGCTACCAACGGCTTGGCCGTTGGTATGGGGATGGTCGCTGGACAAGCGATTTCGGGCCCCCAAGACCACAAATCGGCAGGAGAGGCAAGGGATGCCAGATCGCCCGACAAGGGCCGGTAGCCTCAAACCTGGGCTGCAATGACTTTGCCGACGGCCTCGACTATGGCATCCGCAGCCTCAGTCAGCCGGTTGAGATGAGGCGAACGAAGTGCGGCGACCTGCAAGGAAAGGTCGACATCTTCCGTGTTGACCAGCATGAGGCCGTCGGGAAGTCCGCGCCTTGCAAGACGCAACGGCACTAGCCCAAGGCCGTGCCCCCGACGGACCCATTCCATCTGCAAGGCCGGATCCTGTATCTCCGCCGCGATCTCGAAATAACGCCTTCCGCCGACCAGAACGGACATGAGTTTCTGGCGCGCGTCGCAAGGGGCCGGACTAAGCACCCACGGCATGGGTGTCCGGCCACCGTCTTCCGGATCAGGGACGGTGGACGCAGCTATGACGCCAAGACGTTCAGTGCCAAGCGCTTCCGGACCTGGCTTATCCGACGATCGCAGAACAATCGTCACATCGAGCTCGCCGCGTTCGAATTGATCGATCAGTTCGGCGCTCCAGCCGGTCTTGAGCCGTAGCGACACTTTCGGGAACGCCGCCGCGGCGTTGGCGATGGCCCCGGCGATGTCGCGGTCCGAGAGGCCATGGGCGAGACCCAGGCGGAACAGTCCTTCCGGCTCGGTCTTTCCGGCGAAGGATTTCAGCGCTTCTACGGAAGCGATGATATCGCGGCCGCGCGCCAGCACTTCCAGCCCCGTCGGCGTCAGTCGCGGCGGCTTTTGCCGGCGGTCGAGCAGCGTCGTGCCAAGCATGTCCTCCAGCCGCTGGATTTGCCGGGTCACAGCCGGCTGCGTCAGCGGCAGGCGCCGGGCGACCTTCTGGATCGAGCCCTCCTCGGCAAACAGGGCGAGCGTGCGCAATTCCTCAAGCATAGCCAGAACGATGTTTTGCAAGCATAATCATTCTGAACATTATGAATTTGAAATCCACCGCCTGGCAAGCGATTTTCCTTTCAAACGGAAGGACAATGACAATGAAGGCAATCGAACTGCAGAAGCCGGGCGGCATCGACAATCTCAAGATGGTCGAACGACCAACGCCGGAACCCGGCCGTCAGGAGATGATCGTCCGCGTCAAGGCGACGGCGCTCAACTACCGCGATGTGGAGATCGCGCGCGGCAGCTATCACACGACATTCCCCTTGCCGCTGGTGCCGCTTTCCGACGGCGTCGGCGAGGTCGTTGCGGTTGGCTCCGAGGTCAGCCGCTTCAAGGTCGGCGACCGGGTCTGCGGCACGTTCTGGCAGCGATGGGTCGGCGGCAGCTTCGCCATGGCCGAACCCTCATACCAGCGCGGTGGCCCCATCGACGGTTTGCTGAGCGAATTCGCCCGGCTGGACGAACAGGCAGCTGTCATCGCGCCGGCGCATCTCAGCGACGTAGAGGCGGCGACGTTACCCTGCGCCGCGGTCACCGCTTGGCATGCCTTGTTTACGGAAGGCAACCTCAAGCCGGGCGAGACCGTGCTCAGCCTCGGCACGGGCGGCGTATCGCTGTTTGCCATGCAGTTCGCGAAGGCGGCCGGCGCGCGGGTCGTCGTTACGTCGAGTAGCGATGAGAAACTTGTCCGAGCCAAAGAGCTCGGCGCGCATCACGGCATCAACTACCGCGACAATCCGGACTGGTCGTCGGCCGTGCTGGCGCTGACCGATGGCCGTGGCGCGGACCACATCATCGAAGTCGGTGGTCCCCAGAGTTTCGCGCATTCGCTCAAGGCGTCGGCGCGTGGCGCCCAGATCAATGTCATCGGCTATCTCGGCGGCAGCGAAGGGGTGATTAATCCGCTCGACATCTTCCGCCGCCAGGTGAAAGCACGCGGCATACCGGTCGGCTCGCGCGAGTCCTTCGAAGCGATGAACCGGGCGCTCGCCGTCAATCGGCTGCGGCCGGTGATCGACCGGGTCTTCCCATGGGCAGAGGCAGCGCAGGCCTTTCGCCATCTCGAACACGGCTCTCCCTTCGGCAAGGTCGTGCTGGATCATACACAGTGACGTTGCGTGTCAGAGCAGGCGGTTGGCCTTCTGCAAGGCTTGCTTTGTCTGGTCGTCGGTCAGCCCTTGCAGGAAATCGTCCATCTCCGGATCGATAAGGCCGGCGCGGCGGGCGACCACATACCAGGCCCCAGCCAGGATCAGGTCGGGGTCGGTGCCGATGCCGCCCATATAGAGCTTTGCCAACCGGTTCTGGGCAGCGACATTGCCGCCTTCAGCTGCCTGCTTCATCCAGTTGAAGCCGGATTTCAGGTCGCGAACACCGCCCCGGCCCTCGATCATCCAGGCGGCAAGATCGATCTGAGCGGTGTCGTAGTTCTGCCTGGCAGCCTGTGCCAGCAAGCTGCGCGCCTTTGCATCGTCTCGCGTCTTGCCGCCGACGCCATTGGCATAGATCTGCGCCATCGCATACTGGGCGTCGGCAAGCCCTGTCGCCGCGGCACGCTCATAATAGGGCACAGCCCGGGCGATGCCGGCATCGCCAGGATCCTGCTGCACGAGCAATTGCGCGAAGTTGAACTGCGCCAGCCGGTTGCCGGCCTCGGCGGCGGCCTGCATCAGCGCATAGGCTCCCTTCTCGTCCTTCTTGACGTAGCGGCCGTCGAGCAGCATCAGCGCATACTGGAACTGCGATTCAGGAATCCCCTGCTCGGCGGCCTGCGCATACCATTTGGCGGCTTCCGCTGGGTTGAGCGGCACGCCCAACCCGCGCGATAGGATCTCGGCCACCAGCGTTTGCGCCGCCGGGTCGCCATTCTGAGCCCGCACCAACGCCAGATTGTAGGCCGTCTTGTAAAGGCCGCGCTGGAAAGCGCCATAGGCGGGGTCCGCCGGCTTGGCGCCGAAACGCTCTGGGTTGATGGCGTCGGCCGACGGCAGCGGCGCGGTGGTCGCGGGCTGGGGCAGCGGGGTGTCGATCGGCTTGTCGATATGGACGCCGGAATCGGTGGCACCGGCTTTTGGGGCACCCGCATCGGGGGCGACCGCATCCGGCACGCTGAGGGCGGGCGGGCTGGTGTCCGGCCTCGGCTGCGGCAGCGGAACGGTCTCCGCCGCGACCGCTGCCCCGCTCATCAAGGCTGCGACGAGAATCGCGAGAGGAAGTCCAGGTCGGCGCACGTCAGCCCTCGAAGCGCGGCGCGGTTTGGTCGAGCAGCGCATTGGCGGCAGCAATCGCCGCCTTCGGATCGGCGCCTTCGGCGAAGACAGCGCTTGAGACGGCCACGAACTCGGCGCCAGTGGCGGCCACCGCTTCTACCGAAGCGATGGCGGAACCGGCCATGACGACGCAAGGGATCTCAATCACGTCCGCCCACCATTGCCCAAGCGACAGGTTGCGCGGATGCGGTTCCGGCTTGTTGTCGTAGCCGAAGCGGCCGAAGAAGATGTAGTCGGGCCTGGTTTCGCCGAGTTCCAGCGCGTCGTCGCGCGTCTTGGCGCCACCGGCGCCGACCATCATCTTGCCCTGGAAGTGTTCGATGGTCTCGGCGAGCGCGTCCTTGGAAACCTCGACATGAATGCCGTCGGCCTGGACACGGCCGGCAATGCGGGTATCGCCGGCGATGATGACGGCGATGCCGGCCGCTTGCGCCGCCGGTACGATCTGTTCTGCAAAGGCCTGGAAGGCAGCCTCGTCCATGCCGTTCTCAGGCAGGATCAGCGAAGCGATATCACCGCCGTCGAAGGCAGCCGCAATGCGCTGCGCCGGAGCGTCATTGGGCGCGATCAGCACGATGCGGCAGCGGTTGGGGGGTGTTGCGTCGTTCATTGGCTTCGATCCCGGGTTTCGCCTATGCCGGGCGAAGATGGTTGCATTGCGGCATAGAACAAAGCGCCCGCTTTGAACAGGCGGGCGGGGATCGATGCGATGGCTTTGGTTTACGATCGCCGGCGAGCCGACGCTCTGCGGCTCATTTGACGGCTTGCGGGCTTTCGGCCGGCGATTTGGCCCTCCACAAAGTCCAGCCGAGATTCATGCCAGCGGCGGCGATCAGGATGGCGGCTGCGCCGACGAGCTGGGCCGGATGCAGCCGGTGGCCGAAAGCCATGACATCGACCAGGATCGCAACGACAGGATAGATGAAGGACAGCGACCCCTGCAGATGCGTCGGCAGTTTCTGGATGGCGGCGTACATCAATATGTACACCAGGCCCGTGTGAACGACGCCAAGCGTGGCCAGCATGGCCCAGCTCCAGGCATCGGCGGGCAAATGCGAGAGGTTGGCGAAGGGCGCCAGCATGACGACGCCGACGCAGACCTGGATCAGCGCGATCAGATGCGGCGGGGTGCCCTTGAGCTTCTTGGCGACGATTGCCGCGACAGCCCAGAAGAAGGCCGCTCCGAGCGCCATGATGATGCCGATGACATAATCTGTGCCGGTTATGCCGGAACCGACACCCGCATCGGGCCCTGTCTGCACGATCAGCAGCATGCCGGCGAAGGCGATGCCGAGCCAGGTCAGCTTGGCCAAGGTCAGCCGCTCGCCGAAGAACAGCGCGCCGAAGCCGACCAGCATGAAGGGCTGCGTGTTGTAGACCGCCGTGGCAATCGAGATCGAGGCGCGGGAGAAGGCGCTGAACAGCAACAGCCAGTTGATGACAATGGCCGCGCCGCCAAGAGCGGCGATGGCAACAATGCGCAGCGTCAGCCTGCCGCGCAGCAGCCCGAGTGCCGCGCAGGTGATCAGCAGCGCCACCGCGCCGAAGGCGCAGCGCCAGAACACCACGTCCATGACGGGCTGGCCCGACATGACGACAAACCAGCCGATCGTGCCGACGATCGTCATCGCCGCCGTCATCTCGATCGTGCCGCGTACCGTGTTGTCCATGACAATACCTCTATCTGTTGAGGCCATAATCTCATGCCGTCTTGAGGGTTTATATGCCCTATGAAAGGTGATAAGGGGACAACACCTTATTTAATAAGGCGCGCGCTGCCCTTTTGCGAGGAGATGAAAATGCTGGACGAGTTGGACAGAAAGCTTCTCGACATCCTGATCCTGGATTCGCGGACTTCGTTGAAGGATCTGGCGCAGCAGGTCGGGCTGTCGTCGCCGAGCGTCTCGGAACGGCTGCGGCGGCTCGAGGAACGCGGCGTCATCCGCGCCTTCACCATCGAGATCGACCCGGAGGCGCTGGGGTTTCCGCTGCAGGCGATCGTGCGGGTGCGGCCACTGCCGGGCAAGCTGCATATCGTCCAGAAGCTGATCGAGGAGATCCCGGAATTCGGCGAATGCGACAAGGTCACCGGCGACGACTGTTTCGTGGCCCGGCTCTACGTGCGCTCCATCGGCGAGCTCGACAAGCTTCTCGACCGCATCGCCGACAAGGCGGAGACCAGCACCGCCATCATCAAGGCGCAGCCGATCCGGCGCCGTCCGCCGCCACTGAATTAAGCTCCAGCTTGTAGCCGATGTGGCTAGCCTTGAAGCCGAGCCGGTCATAGAAGCGATGCGCGTCCTGGCGGCTCTTGTTGGTGGTCAGCTGGACAATCTTGCAGCCGCGTTCACGGCACTGTTCGATCGCCCATTCCAGCAGACGCTGTCCCAGCCGTTCGCCGCGGCGGTCTGCGACGACGCGCACAGCCTCGATCTGGCCGCGCAAGGCGCCCTGCAGCGACAGCCCGGCGAGATAGCTGATCTGCAACGTGCCGATGACGCGGCCGCTATCCGTCATCACGGCAAGAAACTGGTTGGGGTCGGCGTCGATGGCGGCAAAGGCGTCGCGATAGGCCTTGGCGAGTGGTTCGGTCGCATCCTCGCGGCTGCGGCCAAGCGGATCGTCGGCGAGCATGACTACGATGGCAGACAGGTCGGCCGCTTCGGCGCGGCGGATGTGGGGTTCGCTCATTGTCAAAACCTGGGGGTCAAAAACCTGGGGCCAAAACCTGATGCAGCGGGGACGGCGCCCTTATGCATCGGCGACGATCTTGCCGCAAATCCGGAACCGTCGCTTTACGCACAGTTGATCGACACGGCCGGCATTTTCCCGGTCGCGGCGCAAGGGTTTCTGGGCTATTGCAGGGCAACCGTCTTCCCTCCAGCTTTTCCAGTTCATGTCAGGTCTGCTCGCCGATCCGTGGTTTTATGCCGCCGCCATTCCGGCGGTGATACTTGTCGGGCTGTCGAAAGGCGGCTTCGGCGGCGCTGTCGGCTTCGTTGGCGTGCCTTTGATGGCGCTGGCCATGCCGCCGGTGCAGGCGGCGGCCATCCTGCTGCCGATCCTGTGCCTGATGGACATCGTTTCGGTGTGGACGTGGTGGGGCGTCTACGACAGAAAGATGCTGGTCGACATGATGCCGGGCGCGGTGATCGGCATTGGGCTCGGCTGGCTGACGGCAGCGCTCGTAACCGAAGAGATGGTGCGGCTGATCGTCGGCGCTGTCGCGCTGATCTTCGTGCTGCGCTGGCTCTATCTCCAGTTCCGCCACGGTTCCGACCATGCGGCGGCGGCCAACCGCATCGCCGCCGCCTTCTGGGGCACCGTCGCCGGCTTCACCAGCTTCGTCGCCCATGTCGGCGGGCCCCCCTTCCAGGTCTATGCGCTGCCGATCCGGCTCGATCCGAAGGTGCTGTCGGGGACATCGGCGATCTTCTTTGCCGCCACCAACGCGCTGAAGCTGATCCCCTACTTCGCGCTTGGCCAGTTCGACACCGCCAACCTGACGGCGTCGGCCGTGCTGATGCCGCTGGCGCCGCTGGCCACCATCGCCGGCGCCTGGCTGGTGCGGCGCATGCGGCCGGAGATTTTTTATCCCTTCACCTACGCGACCGTGGCCGTGGTCGCGGTCAAGCTGCTTTGGGACGGAATCGCCGGCCTGTTCTAAATGCCGCTCAGGCGGCTGCCGGTTTGGTTCGCCGGGCGCTCGCAAAGGTCAGCGATGCACCACCCATGACCACGACCGCCATTGCGCCGAGAGTGGCGATGTCGTGCGCGGTCGGCTTCAGCACCATGTCGGCGACGACGACGATCATGATGACGAAATCGAACTTGACGATCCGTATCATGCGGCGCCCAAACGTTATGGCAGCCGGGGTCATGCCGTCTGCGGCAAGCATTGTGGCAAGCTTTTCGAACGAAGGCTTCAGCACGAGGATACCGGTCAGAAACGCGGCGGCGTAGCCGCAAAGGCCGATGACGACCCAAAGGTCGGAGAAGCCGGTCCATAGCGAAGTCAGCACCAGGCCAGAAGCCAGGGTCGCGACGGACGCCGGCACGAACAGACGCAAGCCGAGTTTGTCCGTCGTTCTCAGCATGACCATCAGCGTCTCGTCGTCGCCGGCGCGATCGGCGAGTATCGAAACCAGCAGCATGGCGAAACCGCCGCCGAGCCAGAGGATCGCTGCCATGACATGCAGGAATTTGAAGAGAGAATACCAGTCCATTGCCGCTCCTTGTGCATCGTTCCGGGGGTAAACGCTGCTTTCGCGCGTCTGCTTCCGAAGGAGGGCGGATTATCTCCGTACATGTATCCAGAAGATGCCGCGTGGGTGCCGGCTTGTTGCGGTGGCGCCGTCGCCGGATTTTACCGCAGCCCGCACAATACCCGGCATTTGCCGGATGGACGCCGTGTCGGCATTGGCTGGTTTCGCGGCATGATCCTGAAACCTGCGGGGACTAAGCCGCTCGCGACCGACGCTCCATTTTGGCCGCGCGCGGTCGGACCAAGTCTGGAACAACCATCGAGGGTATCCCATGCAAGGCGTAGCACGAAATTTCTTCACCCTGGCCGTCATCTATTCCCTGTGCGGCATGGCGCTCGGCCTGCATATGGCGATCTCCAATGACCATGGGCAGATGCCGACCCACGCGCACACCATGGTGGCGGGCTGGCTGATGTCGGCGGTGTTTGCCTTCTTCTACCACCTGTTTCCAGCGGTCGGGCAAAAGACGATTGCCGTCGTGCATTTCTGGCTGACGGCAATCTGCGGCATCGCACTGATGATCGGGCTTTACTTTGAACTTGCCGGCCATCCGGAGATCGAGCCGGTGCTGGCTTCCTCCTCGATGAGGTTTTATGCGGCAATGCTGCTGTTCGCCTTCATTTCCTTGCCGGCTGTGTGGAAGAAGGCATGAACAAGCTGACGATCAGGCTTCGGGGGCCGTTGTGCTGATACGGCACAGAAGGGCAGCGGTCGATCAAGAAATATCCGCGCCGTTAAGGGTTCATTAAGCTTTACAGGTGTTTACTATGTCCATCCAGTGATCTGGATTCTTACCGAGTGGTTGGAGCCACTTCGTTTGACGCCTCCCTGTTAAACTCCTGAGAGCCGCCTTATCCGCGGCTCTTTTTTTTGTCTGCTTTTGGTCCGCTTGGCGCCCCTGCGCAGGCGTTAACCGTTTGTTAAACATGTGCTTGCCTTCGCCGGCGGCGAAGCGCATTTTCAAGCTTCAGTCATCTAGGGTGCCGGCGTGACGGCGATGAAGCCGAATCAGCCGACGGGGCAGTGCAGGGGCGTATCGATGAACGAGCCTTCGAAGGGCAGCGCGAAAACCATCAAGCTGGCGGAACGCCGGGTTTTCTCCCAATCCTTCAAACCGCTCTACCAGGAAGGCATGGGCCTGGTTGAGCAAGCAGCGGAATATCTCGACGGCAAGGGCCGGGCCGAGGCCAAGAAGCTGTCCAGACTGGCGGCGACGCTCTATGCGGCCGAATCGATGCGGCTGACCACAAGGCTGATGCAGGTCGCCTCCTGGCTGCTTTTGCAGCGGGCGGCAAATTCCGGCGAGATGACCCGCGACCAGGTCGCCTCGGAAAAATCCAAGGTGCGTCTCGACACCGCCTCGGCGCATGACGAAGCGGTCGGCTGGGGCGAACTGCCGAAGGATTTCCTCGACCTCGTCACCCGCTCGCTGCGCCTGCAGGCGCTGGTGCGCCGCATGGACGAAGAGATCTATGGCGGCGCGTTTGCCGAGACGCCGGTAACAGGCCGCCGCGCCAATCCGGTTTCCGACCAGATCACGCTGCTGAATACGGCTTTCGCTCGAGGTTAAACGCTTCCCGTTTCCGGTTTGTTCACATTTCCCTGACATCGCTGTGCGCCGGAGGTAAACTTCGCGCATGAGGGAAGCGATTCGCATTATCGGTATCGATCCGGGGCTGAGGCGCACCGGATGGGGCATCGTCGAGAGCCTCGGCAACTCGCTGCGCTTTATCAGTTCCGGCACTGTACGCTCCGACGACAAGGCGGCGCTGGCGACACGGCTCTGCCAATTGCATGACGGGCTGGCCGAGATCCTGCATGCGGCCATGCCGCAGGAAGCGGCCGTCGAGCAAACCTTCGTCAACAAGGATGCGGTGGCGACACTGAAGCTCGGCCAGGCGCGCGGCATAGCCATGCTGGTGCCGGCGCTCGCCGGCCTTGTCGTCGCCGAATATGCCCCCAATGCCGTCAAAAAGGCGGTGATCGGCGTTGGCCATGGCGACAAGAAGCAAATCCACATGATGGTCAAGGTGCTGTTGCCGAAAGCCGTTTTCGACACCGAACACGCCGCCGACGCGCTAGCTATCGCCATCTGCCACGCGCATCACCGGCAAAGCGTCGCCTACAGGATGGCGCTGGCATGAGGGATCACGCATGATCGGCAAATTGAAAGGCACGCTGGACGAGATCGACGAGGATTTCTGCCTCGTCGATGTGCACGGCGTCGGCTATGTCGCCTATTGCTCGGCGCGCACGCTGGCCGCGCTGCCTTCGCCCGGCGAGGCGGTGGTGCTGTTCATCGAGACCTATGTGCGCGAGGACATGATCCGGCTCTACGGTTTCCAATCGGTGCTTGAGCGCGAATGGTTCCGGCTGTTGATGAGCAATGTGCAAGGCGTCGGCGCCAAGGTGGCGCTGGCCATCCTGTCGACGCTGGCGCCGGCCGACCTCGCCAATGCGATCGCGCTGCGCGACATCGCCATGGTCAGCCGCGCGCCCGGCGTCGGCAAGAAGGTGGCCGAGCGCATCGTCACCGAATTGAAGAACAAGGCGCCGGCCTATGCCGGAACCGCCTCCGGCGCCATCGGCCTGAAGCAGGAACTCGGGGAAGGCGTGGCGCCGGCGCCCATCACCGACGCCGTCTCGGCGCTGGTCAATCTCGGCTATTCGCGCGACACCGCAGCCAATGCTGTCGCGGCGGCGCTGAAGACGGCCGGCGAGGACGCCGATGCCTCGAAGCTCATTCGTTTCGGGCTGAAGGAACTGGCGCGGTGAGTGATTGCTTGTCCGGTCCTTTGCCCTGTGCGAGGAAGGCCGCATGAGCCTTTCACCCCGCCTCATTGCCCCGGAAAAGCGCGGCGAGGATGCTGAGCAGACCTTGAGGCCGCAGACGCTCGCCGATTTCGTCGGCCAGGCCGCGGTGCGGGCCAATCTCAAGGTCTTCATCGAGGCCGCCAAGGGCCGCAGCGAGGCGCTTGACCATGTGCTGTTCGTCGGGCCGCCGGGGCTTGGCAAGACAACGCTGGCGCAGATCATGGCGCGCGAGCTCGGCGTCAATTTCCGCTCGACCTCCGGTCCGGTGATCGCCAAGGCCGGCGATCTCGCCGCACTTCTCACCAATCTCGAAGACCGCGATGTGCTGTTCATCGACGAGATCCACCGGCTCAATCCGGCAGTCGAGGAGATCCTTTACCCGGCGATGGAGGATTTCCAGCTCGACCTGATCATCGGCGAAGGTCCGGCGGCACGCTCGGTCAAGATCGATCTTGCCCGCTTCACGCTCGTTGCCGCCACCACCAGGCTCGGCCTTTTGACCAACCCGCTGCGTGATCGCTTCGGCATTCCGGTGCGGCTCAATTTCTATTCTGTCGAGGAACTGGAGCAGATCGTGCGGCGCGGCGCCCGCATCCTGCAAATGCCGCTTGGCGACGATGGCGCGCTGGAGATCGCACGTCGCGCCCGCGGCACGCCGCGCATCGCCGGCCGGCTGCTGCGCCGGGTGCGCGACTTCGCCTCCGTTGCCGGCGACGGTCACGTCGACAAGCAGGTTGCCGACGAAGCCCTGACGCGGCTGGAGGTCGACGCGCTCGGCCTCGACGCGCTCGACCGCCGCTATCTCTCGATGATCGCGCGCAATTTCGGTGGTGGGCCGGTCGGCATCGAAACCATCGCCGCCGGCCTGTCCGAGCCGCGCGACGCCATCGAGGACATTATCGAGCCCTATCTGATCCAGCAGGGTTTCATCCAACGCACGCCACGCGGCCGCGTGCTGACCGCCAATGCCTGGCGCCATCTCGGCCTCGACGCACCGAAGGATCTGGCGCAGCAGCAGATCAACCTGTTCCAGGAAGAGTAACGGAGATTTGTCCTCCGGAACGGGCTGTCTGCGCAGAATTTCCTCAAGCCTGCCAGCGTGAAGGCGCATTCCTGGATGCTATCGGGCGTCGTAGTGTCGGCGCGAACTGCTCCGATCAAGCGTCGGAGCCAGAAAAGTGATCACCAGACGCGGGTTCCTGAAATTCGCCGGAGGTTCGTTCCTCTCGCTAGCTTCGCTCAGTGCCTATGCGGTCGGCATCGAGCCGATGCTGTTGACGCATGTGAAGCGCTACCGGCTGACGCCGCCGCATTGGCCTGCAGATCTCAAGCTGCGCGTCGTAGCACTTGCCGATATTCACGCCTGCCGTCCCTGGATGACGCCTGAGCGGATCGCTTCGCTCGTCGAAGATGCGAACGTGCTGAAGCCCGATCTGATCGTACTGCTCGGCGACTATTTCTCAGGCATGTCCCTGGTGACGAACCGGGTGGAGGCCCATGAATGGGCGCCGGCCTTGTCAGGACTGAAGGCGCCGCTTGGTGTGCTGTCGATCCTCGGCAATCACGACTGGTGGCACGATCCTTTCGCGCAGCAGGCCGGAGCGGGGCCGACTGTGGCGCGCAAGGCATTGGAGGAAGCCAGCATCTCGGTTCTGGAGAACGACGCCGTGCGCCTGCAAAAGGACGGATACGGCTTCTGGATCGCCGGACTCGCCGACCAGCTGGCCCTGTTACCGAACAAGGCCGCAGGCCGCGACAAATTTGAAGGCCTCGACGATCTCGACGGCACGCTGGCCAAGATCACCGACCAGGCACCGATCATCCTGCTTGCGCATGAGCCTGACATTTTCCCGAAAGTGCCGTGGCGGGTTTCGCTGACGCTGTCGGGCCACACACATGGCGGGCAGGTCAGGCTGTTCGGCTATTCACCGGTGGTGCCGTCCCGCTTCGGCAACCGCTTTGCCTATGGCCATGTCGTCGAGAATGACCGCAATTTGATCGTGTCAGGCGGGCTCGGCTTCAGCATCGCGCCGGTGCGCTTTGGCATGCGGCCGGAGATCCTGCAGATCGACCTCGGTTAGGGCATGCCGGTATTCAGGTGATGCCGGCCTGCAAATGAGGTGTTCCTGCGCTTCCGGTAGTCACGGACCAAAGTCCGCTCCCTTCCGGTTCTCGGAACCCCTCATTTCCGACTCGGCCTGACCTGAAATCTCGACATGCCCTAGGCTAATGGAGCGAGCGGATTGCATCCATCACGGCGGGTTCGGCCTTTTCGCCGTTGAAGGCATCGACGATGCCGAAGGCGCCGCCAAAACTCCACACCGACCATGAGAAGCCATGCGCCTCGGCGCGCGCGATCATGTCCTTGACATAGGCCGCGCGGTATTTGGGCGGCATCACATAGGGATTGCCATATTCCTGGCGGATCATGCCGAACTCGCCCAGCGTGATGTTTTCCGGCTTGATGGCGTTGGCCTTCGCCCAGGCCTCGACCTTTTCGAACGGCGCATCCATGACGCCGAGCAGCTTTTCGTCCGTGTCCATGCTGGCGACTTGTTCATCGAGATAGGCGAGCAGGCCGTTCCGTCTGGTCCGTGGCGCCTCGGCTTTTATCTTGGCGCGGATCGCATCCAGCGTCGCATCGAGCTCGGCGCGCGGCACCGCGGTCAGCGGATAGGGCAGGCCGGTAACATAGAGAATGAAATCGCCGGCCCAGGTCGCGCCCTGATGCGTCAGCAGGAACGGGTCGTAGGAGTGGAAGGTCCAGATGATGTTGTCGTCGGGGATCGACTTTGGGTCGATCCTGACCAGCGAAGCCGCACTGGAATAACAGGCGCCGGTCAGGATCAGCGTCAGCCTGGTGGCCGAGGCGCGCGCGGCCGCGAACAGCTTTTGCTGACGCTCCGGCCACAGGCTGGTGCCCTCGCTGTCGCAGTCGACGATAGGCTCGTTCATCGGCTCGAAAGCGACCTGCGCCGGGTCCTCAGTGGCAAGCGTGCGCGCCATTTTGCGGACGACCTCGACATAGGCCTCGAAGGTTGCGGGATCGTCCATCACCTGGCCCATGCCGATCTCGCGGCCGCCGCCGGCCGGGATCAGGTGCATGTCGACGATCACTTTCAGACCGGCCCGGTTGATCATGCGCGCCGAGTCTCGCACGCTGGCATAGAGGTCGTCGCGCAGCGCCAGCGTCTGGTCCGACATAAACGGCGAGGGGTCGACCGGCATGCGCAGAAAGTCGAAACCGGCGGCCTTCAGCGCCTTGAGGTCACCCTCGTCGAGGAACTTGCGCCATTCCGGATAGGGCAGGATGGCTTGTCGGTCGTTCCATTTGTCTTCCCCGACCCAGGTCGTCCACTGGTCGAGGTTGAGGCCGCGCTTCATCGAAAAGGTCGCGGCCTGACCGGGAAGCGCAGACGCCGCCAGCACCAGCAGCGCTGCCATCAAGGTCTTGATCATCGCCGTCAACAGTGCCATCCGGTTTGCTGCGCTGGTGATTTTGGCAAGACAGGTGCCCCGCCGGGGGCAAAAAGGAAAGCGCGATGGACGATCATGGTGAATCGGCGGCGCTTGCTGCCGGGCTTTCCGGAGCCTTGACGGAATTCGGCCATCGGCTGATGGCGCGAGTCTATTATGCCGACACCGATTTTTCCGGCGTCGTCTACCATGCGCGCTATCTCGAATTCTTCGAGCGCGGGCGCTCGGACTATCTCAGGCTGGCGGGCGTCCACCACACAGAACTTCACGAAGGCAAGCACGGCGAACGGATCGTCTGGGTGGTGCGACGCATGGAGATCGACTTCCGCTCGCCTGCCCGCATGGACGACATCCTGACCATCGACACATCAACGCAGGATATTTCCGGCGCCCGCATCGTCATGGCGCAGCAATTGAAACGCGGGACAGAGGTTCTGGTCGAAGCAAAGGTCGAGGCGGCGATCATTGGCGAGAACGGCCGGCCGAAGCGCTTTCCGAAAGAATGGATCGCGGCCTTTCTACCAGGAGCAAGCTGATATCCAGGCCTGCCGGCCGGCAACGGGCGGCCAATCGGCAGCGCATTCGATTGTGGATGGATGGTCCGCGTCGTCCCTTGGCGCGGCAATGCGCCGCGCCATATTTC
Organism: Mesorhizobium sp. C089B; assembly: GCF_030323125.1. Classification (NCBI taxonomy): domain Bacteria; kingdom Pseudomonadati; phylum Pseudomonadota; class Alphaproteobacteria; order Hyphomicrobiales; family Phyllobacteriaceae; genus Mesorhizobium; species Mesorhizobium sp. C089B. The sequence continues at coordinate 4,082,605 of NZ_CP100469.1, read as the reverse complement.
CTAACCCATCCTTAACCATAACGGTTCATGAAGAGATCGGTGAAGATTGGAAGAATCCGCGCGCCTTCCTTTCACCAATATTTGCCCTGAAAAGGCCGCCAACGGTGCATTTTGGGGTTAATCCGGAAGCCAAGCGCGAACGGACCACAAGGGATGCCCATGGGCCAGCCGCCAGCGATGCCCGGAAAATCTTAAGGACTGAAGCATGGAAACTACCGCACTCGCCGATCCGGCAGCGCAATTGTCGATTTGGGCGCTGTTCACACAGGCCAGCTGGGTGGTCAAGCTGGTCATGATCGGTCTGCTCTGCGCCTCGGTCTGGACCTGGGCGATCATCGTCGACAAGCTGGTCAGCTATGCCCGCATGCGTCTGTCGCTCAATCGCTTCGAACAGGTGTTCTGGTCGGGGCAGTCGCTGGAAGAGCTCTATCGCACGCTTGCCGACCGCAAGACCACGGGCATGGGTGCGATCTTCGTCGCCGCCATGCGCGAATGGAAGAAGAGCTTCGAGAAGGGGGCCAAATCGCCGCTCGGCCTGCAGACCCGCATCGACAAGGCCATGGACCTGGCGCTGACGCGCGAGATGGAGAAGCTGGAGGGCCGTCTCGGCTTTCTCGCCACCACCGGTTCGGCTGCACCCTTCATCGGCCTGTTCGGCACCGTCATCGGCATCATGACCTCGTTCCAGGCGATTGCCGGTTCGAAGAACACCAGTCTCGCGGTTGTTGCACCCGGCATTGCCGAAGCGCTGCTGGCGACGGCCATCGGTCTTCTCGCCGCCATACCGGCGGTTATCGCCTACAACAAGCTGTCATCCGACGCGAACAAGATCGCGGTGCGGATGGAAGGGTTCTCGGATGAGTTCTCCGCCATACTCTCGCGCCAAATCGATGAAAAAGTAGCGCCTAAGGGCTGAGGTAAGAAGATGGGTATGTCGGTTGGCATGGCAGGACGCGGCGGGCGCGGACACAGGCGGCGCGGCCGCCACCATGCATTGATGTCGGAAATCAACGTCACGCCGATGGTCGACGTGATGCTGGTGCTATTGATCATCTTCATGGTCGCCGCACCTATGTTGACGGTCGGCGTGCCGGTCGACCTGCCGGAGACGAAGGCCAAGGCTATGAACGCCGACACCCAGCCGATCACCGTTTCGATCGACGCGGCCGGCAAGATTTTCCTGCAGGAGACCGAAATCCCAAGGGAAGAGCTGGTCGCCAAACTGCAGGCGATTTCCAAGACCGGCTACGAAGAGCGCATCTTCATCCGAGGCGACAAGGCGACCAACTATGGCGCCGCGATGGAGGTCATGGCCCTCATCCAGGCCGCCGGCTACAAGAATATCGGCCTGATTTCACTGCAGCAACAGGATCAGTAGACGCACGATGAAGACCGGCCTCACCACATCGGTGATACTGCATACGGTGGCACTGGCTTTCGGCCTGTTCACCCTGTCGGCGCCGGCCGCGCTGCCGTCCACGGATGTCGAGTCGATAGCGGTCGACATCGTTCCCATGGAAGCCATTGCGCAGACGCTGCAGGGGGACAAGAAGGCGGTGATGCACGAAAAGCCGGCGCCGATGCCGACCAAGCGTCCCGACATCGTGCCAGATGCACAGAAAATCGGCGAGAACAGCGTTGATACCGACAAGCCGGTGACGGACGATCCCAAGCCGAAGCCGGTGGAGAAAACAGCGACGGCTGCTCCGGCGCCGACGCCGACCGAAAAGCCGAAGACCGAGGACACGCCGAAGCCAAAGGAAGCGCCGAAGCCGACACCTGCGACGGAGGTGGCGCCGGAGCCGCAGCCGAAGGAAGAGGTCAAGCCCGAGCCGGTGAAGCAGGTTGAACCGAAGCCGACCCCGGTGAAGGAGCCTGCACCAACACCGCAGCCGGACACGACCGCCGCCATAGAGCCGAAGCCACGCGTGAAGCCCGATGCGGTCGCCGAAGCCATATCGGATCAGCAGCCTCTGGAAGAAGCGCAGCTTCCGACTTCCGCTCCTGCTCCCGAAGCACGGCCGAAGCCGCAGCCGGCGCAGGCCGAAAGCGCGAAGGCTCCGGACCGCAAGGACACCGACAAGCCGGTCAAGGAAGCCTCGTCGAAGCCGAAGTCGGATGACAAGCAGTTCAATGAGGCTGACATCAAGGCTTTGCTCGACAAGCAGAAGCCATCCGGCGGCGGCGCCAAGCGCTCGACCCAGCAGGCATCGCTAGGCGGCGACAAGGATCAAGGCCAGAAGCTGTCGAAGTCCGAGCAAGGGGCATTGGAAGAACAGCTCGGTGGCTGCTGGACCCTCCCGGTTGGGCTTGAGGGTTCTGAGGATTTCACCGTGGTGATCCGTTTCAGCCTGGATGCCTCCGGCAAGCTGGAGGGCCGTCCGACCGTCGAGAAGTCCAGCGGCAACCCCCAATTCGACAGCAGCGCGGTTCGCGCTGTGCAGAAATGCGATGTCGCCGGCCTGCAGGTGCCCGCCGGAAAGCATGACATTTGGTCCGACGTTCGCGTCAACTTCGATCCCAGAGCGATGCTTGGCCTGTAGCCTGAGCACCCAGAAATCAGCAAGAGAAGCGAGAAGACATGAAATCCATCCTCAAGCCGCTCCTGATGGTCGCCGCGATGGCGATGGGCATGAACGCCGTCGTCACCTTGCCTGCTCGAGCAACCCTCGAGCTCAACGTCAACAAAGGCAATGTCGAACCGATGCCGATCGCCATCCCAGATTTCCAGGGAGGGCTCGGCGCGCAGATTTCCGAGATCGTCACCGCCGACCTGAAGCGCTCCGGTCTCTTCGCACCGATAGACAAGAACGCCTTCATCGAGAAGATCGCCAATCCGGATGCGCAGCCCCGTTTCGACGACTGGAAGGTGATCAATGCGCAGGCGCTGGTCACCGGCAGCGTGAGCAAGGAGGCGGACGGCCGAATCCGCGCCCAGTACCGACTATGGGATATTTTTGGCAACCAGCAGATAGCCGGGGAGCAGTTTTTCGCCAACGACGCAAATCAACGCCGTGTCGCCCACATCATCGCCGATGCGATCTATGAGAAGCTCACCGGCGAGAAGGGCTATTTCGACACACGCGTCGTCTTCATCGACGAATCCGGCGCCAAGAATGCGCGTAAGAAGCGGCTCGCCATCATGGACCAGGACGGCGCCAATGTGCGCTATCTCTCCGATGGCCGCTCGATCGTGCTGACGCCGCGTTTCTCGCCGAATCGGCAGGAAATCACTTACATGTCGTATGAAAGCGGCCAGCCGCGGGTCTATCTGCTGCAGATCGAGACCGGACAGCGCGAACTGGTCGGCAACTTTCCCGGCATGACCTTTGCGCCGCGCTTCTCGCCCGACGGCCAGAAGGTGATCATGAGCCTGCTGCGCGATGACGGCAATTCCAACATCTTCGCCATGGACCTGCGAAGCCGCTCGACCACCCGGCTGACCAACTCGACCGCCATCGACACCTCGCCCTCTTATTCGCCCGACGGCAGCAAGGTGGTATTCACTTCCGATCGTGGCGGCCGTGCGCAGATTTATGTGATGGGCGCCGACGGCTCGGGCCAGACCCGCATTTCGTTCGGCGACGGCGTCTATTCGACGCCGGTGTGGTCGCCGCGCGGCGACCTCGTCGCCTTCACCAAGCAGACCGGCGGCGAATTCCAGATCGGCGTCATGAAGACCGACGGTTCGGGCGAGCGCATCCTCTCCTCGGGCTTCCAGCAGGAGGGACCGACCTGGGCGCCCAACGGCCGCGTGCTGATGTTCTTCCGCGACTCCGCCGGCGGCCCAAAACTGGTTTCCGTCGATCTCACCGGCCGCAACGAACAGTCGATCCCGACCGCGAATTTCGCGTCGGATCCCGCCTGGTCGCCGCTGCTGGAGTAGTTTCGGCCGAATTGCCACACCTGCTAAAAAGGGGCCCGTTTGGCCCCTTTTCCATTCATTAGTCGCGTTTCGGCCGCATTTCCGCCTAGGGTCCGCGCCAACTGTGACCGTGGATTTGAAGGTCGTGGACGGACGATCGAAACCAAACATTAACCGTATTTCTTGAATGCCGGTTAACCCAAACGTGGTTACTGGGTGATCAACGAAATCACTCGAAATACGATCACTCGAATACGAAGGAGAGGCGGCATGGGCCGTATCGCAGCACTTACCAGAAACCCGGCGATGATCGCCCTGATCGCGATGCTCGCCATCACCGGTTGCGCCTCGAAGAAAACCCCGAACAACGCTGCCGATCTCGGTCTCAATGGCGCGGGTGCCGCAACGCCGGGCTCGGCGCAGGACTTCACCGTCAACATTGGCGACCGCATCTTCTTTGACACGGACTCGACCGCGATCCGCGCCGATGCGCAGACGACGCTGTCGCGGCAGGCACAGTGGCTCAACCAGTACAAGCAGTACGCCATCGTCGTCGAAGGCCATGCTGACGAACGCGGCACACGTGAATACAATCTGGCTCTCGGCGCCCGCCGCGCCGCCGCCACCCGCGACTTCCTGGTCGCCAGGGGCGTTTCGGCGAGCCGCCTGAAGACCATTTCCTACGGCAAGGAACGTCCGGTCGCGGTCTGCGACGACATCTCCTGCTGGTCGCAGAATCGCCGCGCCGTCACCACGCTCTCCGGCGCCGGCTCCTGATGAGTAAGACGGCGGCCTTAGTCGCATAATTGCAACACCTCCATGCGAAAGGCGGCCTTGTGGCCGCCTTTTTCAGTTTCGGCCCCGGAAACAAACCCGGAAACAAAATTTGGCCGAAGTCTCGCCTCCTGCTAAGAGCCGAGGGCGTCGTGCCGGTCCCACTGTGATCGGAAGGCGCGAACAGGCTCACGATATTCACGGCGAGAGGCACATGCATTTCAGATCGGTCTTGAGCGGCACGCTTGCGCTGCTGCTCGTATCAGGCTTCGCGGCTTCCGCGAGCGGCACCGGACAACCCGCGGATAGCGGCTTTTCCTTCCATCTGCCGACGCTCGGCATTTTCGGCAAGAAGGAGAAGCCGGAGCAGCAACAGATCGCGCAGCAGCAGGACGGCACCGCCGCCGCGGGGCTGGAAGATCAGCTCCGGCAGATGAACGGCAAGCTCGAGGAACTCAACTTCCAGATCCTGCAGATGCAGGAGCAGATGCGCAAGCAGCAGGAAGACAACGAGTTCCGCTTCCAGCAGTTGGAAGGCGGCTCCAGCGGGCAGCCGCCGGCCCAGAAGAAATCGGAGGCCGCGCCGCAGGACGGTGGCGCGGGCACCGGCGTCGCCGAGGGCCCGGCAGACCAGGCGCCGGCCGATGCCGGCGCGCAGTCGGATGGCGGCCAGAGCGTCGGCGAGGTCATCGTCGAATCGCAGACCGGCGATCCCGGCAAGGTGATCAACGGCACGCCGCCCAAGACCTTCGGCACCATCACCGTCGACAAGAACGGCAATGTAATCGACGCCGGCGGCAACACGCAGGCAGCGGCGCCGGCGGAAGGTGCGGCTCCCGCCGCCGAGGCGCCGGCTGCCGGGGCTAAGACCGGCAAGTCGGACGGCACGGTGGTGGCGGCGCTGCCTGCCACCAACAACCCGGAAGAGATCTACCGCAACTCCTACCAGTTCATCCTGTCGGGCGACTACAGCACCGCCGAGCAGGGTTTTCGCGACCACATCGCCCGGTTCCCGAAGGACGCCAAGGCGGCGGACGCGCATTACTGGCTTGGCGAATCGCTGCTTGGCCAGCAGAAGTATCATGACGCCGCCGAGGTTTTCCTCTCCGCCAGCAAGGACTATCCGAAGGCCAAGAAGGCGCCTGACATGCTCCTGAAGCTTGGCGTGTCGCTGGTCGGCCTCAAGCAGAAAGATGTCGCCTGCGCCACCTTCGGCGAGATCGGCAAGCGCTATCCCGATATTTCGGCCGCGCTCAAGGAACGCGTTAAGCAGGAGAGGGCGCTGGCGGCGTGCTAGTCTTTGCCGTGTTGTCCCAGAACCGGGACCACTTTTGCGCGACATGCACTGATGCTCGATACCGAGCCTGACCTTTCGAATTTTTCGCAGATCGACTTTACCAACGGCGCGCTTGCGGCCGTATCCGGCGGCAGCGACTCGACCGCCCTCCTTCTTCTCCTCAAGGCTCACCTCGACCGTAGCGCCCCGACAGCCCGGCTGCTGGCGGTGACGATCGACCACGGCCTGCGTCCGGAAGCAGCAGTCGAAGCGCGCAGCATGGCAAAGCTCTGTGCCGAGCGCGGCATTGCGCACCGGACGCTCAACTGGTCCGGCACCAAGCCGTCGGCCGGCCTGCCCGCGGCGGCGCGCGAGGCGCGCTACCGGTTGCTGGCCGAGGCAGCGCAGGCGCAAGGCATTGGTGTGATCGTGACCGGCCACACCGCCGACGACCAGGCCGAGACCGTCCTGATGCGAGCCGCGCGGAATGATGGGCGAGAGCTTGCAGGCCGAGGTCTGGCCGGCATGGCGCCTGCCACTCTCTATGACTGGCGGACCTGGATCGCGCGGCCGCTGCTCGGCGCTCGGCGCGCGGCGTTGCGCGCCTTCCTGCAGCGCGAACATGTCGGCTGGGTCGAGGATCCGACCAACATCGACACGAATTTCGAACGCCCGCGCATCCGGGCCGTGCTCGGCGAAGACCGGAGCGGGCAGCGTTTTGCCGAGGCAATCGGCCTGGCTGGGCGGGCTGCCGGCGATCGCGAGGAACTCGGTCGCCGCGCCGCCGCCCTGATCGGTGAATTTGCCAGCCGGCCGGCGAGGGGTCTCATCCGTCTCGATCCCGGTTTTGCCGAAGCTGACGAAACGCGAGCCGCGGTCTATGCGCTGCGTGTTCTGCTGGCGGCGACGGGCGGCACCGCCTTGTTGCCGGACCAGGCGCGCGGCGAAGCGCTGTTCGAGCAAATGCGGGCCGGACCGCTTTGCGCCACATTGTCGCGGACGGTGGTCGATATCAGGCGAAACGGCATCTTCCTGCGCCGTGAATCGCGCGACCTGCCGCGTTCCGCGCCGGCAGCTGGCACTCTGCTCTGGGACGGTCGCCGGCGGATCACGCCAGACATCGAAGCCGGGGCGATCACATTGGGCGACAGTTCGGGTGCATGGTTGATCGCGCCGCTTGGCGCCGCTGCCGCCGCCAAAACGCCGATTGCCGGGGATGGCGCGCCGCCAAGCCTTGTGCGCGCCGCCCTGGCTGCGGAACCGGCGCTGTGGCGCGGCGGCGAATGCCGTGGTTTTGCAGGGGATGTAGCGGCGGCGGCGGCAATCGCCGTCAGTCCCGCCGTTGCGCCCTTTGCCCGTTTTCTGCCGTGCTTCGATCTGGTGTTGGCGCAGGCCGTGGCCGAGTTGATCGGCGCACCGCCTGTCCCGGCTTGCCCTTTGGCCGCCACAGTGCCGGTTGATCATGGCGCGAAAGCTTAACCCAGACGTGCTGTTATGCTTGGCAAGGGGGGGCGCTCTCCCTATGTTAGGCGCAAGTTTCCTCTCATGACGCGTGTCCCAGCGGGCACCAACGGGACAATTGATGAATCCGAATTATCGCAATCTCGCGCTCTGGGCGATCATAGCGGTCCTGCTCATTGCTCTCTTCAATCTGTTCCAGACGCCGCAGACTCGCGGGGCCTCGACCGACGTTCCCTATTCGCAGTTCCTGCAAGAGGTCGCGGCCGGCCGGGTCAAGACGGTGGTCATCGCCGGCGCCCGCATCACGGGCACCTACGCCGACAACGCCAATGGCTTCCAGACCTATTCGCCTGGCGATCCGCAGCTGGTCTCGCGGCTGCAGGACAAGAACGTCACCATCAATGCGCGGCCTGAGTCGGACGGTTCCAACTCGCTGTTCAGCTATCTGATCTCCTACCTGCCGATGATCCTGATCCTTGGCGTGTGGATATTCTTCATGCGCCAGATGCAGTCCGGCTCCGGCCGCGCCATGGGTTTCGGCAAGTCGAAGGCCAAGCTTCTCACTGAGGCGCATGGCCGCGTCACCTTCCAGGATGTCGCCGGCGTCGACGAGGCCAAGGAAGATCTGGAAGAGATCGTCGAGTTCCTGCGCGATCCGCAGAAGTTCCAGCGCCTCGGCGGCAAGATCCCGCGCGGCGTGCTTCTGGTCGGCCCTCCTGGCACCGGCAAGACGCTGCTTGCGCGCTCGGTCGCCGGCGAGGCCAATGTGCCGTTCTTTACCATTTCGGGTTCCGACTTCGTCGAGATGTTCGTCGGCGTCGGCGCAAGCCGTGTCCGCGACATGTTCGACCAGGCCAAGAAGAATGCTCCCTGCATCATCTTCATCGACGAAATCGACGCTGTGGGCCGCCATCGCGGCGCCGGCCTCGGCGGTGGCAATGACGAGCGCGAGCAGACGCTGAACCAGCTGCTGGTCGAGATGGACGGCTTCGAGTCCAACGAGAGCATCATCCTTATCGCCGCCACCAACCGGCCCGACGTGCTCGATCCGGCGCTGCTGCGTCCGGGTCGCTTCGACCGCCAGGTGGTGGTGCCGAACCCCGACATCGTCGGCCGCGAGAAGATCCTCAAGGTGCATGTGCGCAACGTGCCGCTGGCACCGAATGTCGACCTCAAGGTGATCGCACGCGGCACGCCGGGCTTCTCGGGCGCCGACCTGATGAACCTTGTCAATGAATCCGCTCTGATGGCGGCGCGCCGCAACAAGCGCCTTGTCACCATGGCCGAGTTCGAGGACGCCAAGGACAAGATCATGATGGGCGCCGAGCGCCGCTCGTCGGCCATGACCCAGGCCGAAAAGGAACTCACGGCCTATCACGAGGCCGGCCACGCCATCCTGGCGCTCAACGTGCCGTCGGCCGATCCGCTGCACAAGGCGACCATCATCCCGCGCGGTCGCGCGCTCGGCATGGTCATGCAACTGCCGGAAGGCGACCGCTATTCGATGAGCTACAAATACATGATCTCGCGGCTTGCCATCATGATGGGCGGCCGCGTCGCAGAGGAGTTCAAGTTCGGCAAGGAGAACATCACCTCCGGCGCGTCCTCGGACATCGAGCAGGCGACAAAGCTGGCGCGCGCCATGGTCACGCGCTGGGGCTTCTCCGACAAGCTCGGCCACGTCGCCTATGGCGACAACCAGGAAGAGGTTTTCCTCGGCCATTCGGTGGCGCGCACGCAGAACGTCTCGGAAGAGACTGCGCAGATCATCGACGCCGAAGTACGCCGCCTGATCGACGAGGCCTATGTCACGGCCAAGTCCATTCTGACCAAGAAGAAGAAGGAATGGATCGCTCTGGCGCAGGGCCTGCTCGAATACGAGACGCTTTCGGGCGAAGAGATCAAGCAGCTGATCGCCGGGCAGAAGCCCGCGCGAGATTTGGGGGATGACACCCCCACAAGCCGCGGCTCGGCTGTGCCGAAGTCCGGCCGCCGCAAGAAGGGTCCCGAGCCCGAAGGCGGCATGGAGCCTCAGCCGTCGAGCTGAGCTGACATCATGTGATGCAAGAAAACGCCGCGGCTCAATCCGCGGCGTTTTGCTATTCAGGGTCTCTCAAATAGCATGCGGGACGGATGCATTTGCTTTGCCGGGGCGCACACCGTCAGTCCGGCCAGCATGTTGCTTGCCCCATCTGGCCAGCGGGATCAGGGCATTGTCCAGCTCGATGCCGAATTCGGTAATCGAGTATTCGACCCTCGGCGGCACCTCGGGAAAGATTTCGCGATGGACGATGCCGTCGGCCTCCATTTCGCGCAGCTGTTGGATCAGCATCTTTTCGCTGATGTCAGGCACCAGCCGCTTCAGCTCACCGAATCGTGCCGGCGCCTTGTGAATCTGCCAGAGCAGTAGCGCCTTCCATTTGCCGCTGATGACCTCCAGCGCCGGCCCCAATCCGCAACTATCTGGCTGTTTCTTTCCCATGTTTCATCCAATTCTGAGCAATCGGTGGGTAGCTTACATTTTTGTCGGTACTTGAGAAAAACCAAGCCGGTCCATAGCTTCAAACCAGCTCGCCGGCATCGGCGAACACCACAACATCATATCGGTACCTCGCTTCGACCTGCAAAGGCCGTCGGCGGCCGGATTTTGTCAAAAAGGGATGGATCATGACACGATACGCAAACAAGAAGGCCGTTGTCATCGGCGGGACGCACGGCATGGGGCTCGCCGTTGCCGAAGCCCTGATCGAAAGCGGCGCCGAGGTCCTGGTCACCGGCCGCGACCAGCGCAACATCAAGGCCGCGCGAGCCAAGCTGCTTTCGCGAGCTCATGTCGTGCGGTCCGATATCTCAGACATGGCCGATATCGTCACGCTCGGTGCCGAAGTGGGGCAGAAGCTTGGCCAGATCGACTTCCTTCACGTCAATGCCGGGGTGGCCAATCTCGAACCCGTGGAGCGGGTCACCGAGGACAGTTACGATCGCACCTTCGACATCAACACCAAAGGCGCTTTCTTCACCGCGCAGCGCCTGCTGCCCCTCATCAGGGATGGTGGCGCCATAGTCTTCACCTCGTCGATCGCCGACGAATCCGGCACCGGCGGCATGAGCGTCTATTCCGGATCGAAGGCGGCACTGCGCGCCTTCGCCAAGGTCCTGGCCGCCGAGCTTCTGCCGCGCCGCATCCGCGTGAATGTGGTCAGCCCTGGTTTCATCGATACGCCGACGATGGGTGTGGCCGACGCCTCGGCCGAGGAGCGGGCCGCCTTCATGGCGATCGGCGACGCGGTCACGCCGATGAAGCGCCACGGCACGATGGAGGAGGTGGCGCGCGCAGTGCTGTTCCTGGCGTTCGACGCGACCTTCACCACGGGCGCGCGGCTGACCGTGGACGGTGGCCTTGGCCAGGACCTGAGCCCGACACCGGCGTAACCGCGCAACCAAACCAAGGAGAAGCAGAATGAGCGACATAACAGTGATCGGTCTCGGCGCCATGGGCACGGCGCTTGCCGAAGCCTTTCTGAACCAGGGACATGCGGTGACGGTGTGGAACCGTTCTCCGGCAAAGGCTGAGGCTTTGGCAGCCAAGGGCGCCACTGTGGCCAAGAGTGTCGAGGAAGCCGTCAGATCGAGTCCACTGATCGTGGCGTGCCTGCTTGTCTATGACACCGTTCGTGAGGTGCTCGGCCCAAGCCGAGACGCGCTGTCGGGCCGCACATTGGTCAATCTCACCAACGGCACGCCCGAGCAGGCGCGGGCGATGTCGGGCTGGGCGGTGAGCCAGGGCGCGAGCTATATCGACGGCGGCATCATGGCGGTGCCGCCGATGATCGGCGGGCCGCACGCCTTGATTCTCTACAGCGGTTCGCGCCAGGCGTTCGATGCCTGTTCGGGGCAGCTCGGAGCGCTCGGCACCAGCAAATTCCTCGGTGAGGATGCTGGCCTCGCGCCGCTCTATGATATCTCGCTTCTGACCGGCATGTACGGCATGTTCGCGGGCGTTCTGCAGGCGTTGGCATTGACGGGCGCAGCAGGAATCCCGGCCGGCGAGTTCATGCCGCTGCTGGCCTCCTGGCTTCAGTCGATGCAAGGCCTGCTGCCGAAGTGGGCGGAACAGATCGACAGTGGCGATCACACCAGCAATGTCGTTTCCAACCTGGGCATGCAGGTTGATGCCTACGTCAATCTCATCGATGCCAGCAGGTCGGCTGACGTCAGCACCGAACTCGTCTTGCCGATGCAAAGCCTGATGAAGCGCGGGGTGGCTGCCGGCCAGGCCAATGCCGATCTTACAAGCCTGGTCGCACTGCTCCAGCTCTCGAAACAAGGCGCTTGACGGGGCAAGACCCAAGAGAAGGCCCGCCAACCTTGCGGTTGAGGGCCTTCGATCTTCAAACGCTGCTGGTCGATCAGCTCTTCAGCTTGGCGTTGCAGAGGCTGTAATAGCCGCCGCCCTTCTGGATCCAGCGAAGGCCGTTCAACGTACCCGCGTCCTTGTTGCCGTGGTAGCCCTGCAGGCAGGTCTTCATCCGCGCCTTCGAGGGCTTCTCGGTCTTGAATTCGGCGGCGAGGGTGGTCGGGAATGTCACGCCCGTCGGCGCTACAGCGGGGGCGACCGCCGCGCTGGTTTCCTTCTGCGGCTGCGGCTCGGTTTTGACCGCATCCGCATTGGCACTCTCCGCAGCTGACGTCGCACACTTCTCGGTGCGGAAAGCGGTCCAATCCATGCCGTTCAGAGTGCCGCCTTCCTTGGCTGTGCGATAGGCCTCGCCGCATTCCTTCATTGTCAGTGCGCTTGCAGGGGTGACGCTCCACGCAATCCATGCCGTCACAGCCAATGCCGCCAATTTCAATCTGGACATAAGACCCTCCTGGTTGACAAAAGTTCGATGTCCTTTTGTATACCATTTGTTCTGCATATGTTCAATTGGAATCTTTGCGAACCACCGATATGTCTGGGGTGGGCAGTGTGGGCGAATAGATGATGCCGACAGCTTCCGCGATATGTAGACGTCGATCAACACCGGGTGTGTTCGAGCGCAATAAAAAGGCCCGCGCATGCTGCGATGCGCGGGCCTCTGTCTGGAGAATATTGCTACGCGATCAGCTCTTCAGCTTGGCATTGCAGAGGCTGTAGAAGCCGCCGCCCTTCTGGATCCAGCGCAGGCCATTCAGCGTGTTGGCATCCTTATTGGCGTAGTAGAGCTCGAGGCAGGTGTGCATGCGGCCCTTGGCCGGCGTCTCGCCGGCGTATTTCTTCGAGATCGCGGCCGGGAACTTCACGCCCTTGGGAGCGGTGACCGAGGGCTTCTCGGGCTCGCTGGTATAGGTCGCCTCGCTCGGAGCGGGCACGGTGTCGTCGTCATCTGCGCCTGCGCCGCATTCGGCCTTGCGGAAGTCGTTCCACTTCTTGCCGCCCAGAGTATTGGCAGACTTGGCAGCCTGGTACTTGGAGCTGCAATCGGCCATGCTCAGGCCCTTGCCGCTGCTGTCGGCAGCTGCCTTGGTGGTTGCCTTGGCGGGTGCTGCCGCGGCCGAGGCCCCGGCGGCGCATTCGGCCTTGCGGAAGTCGTTCCACTTCACGCCGTTCAGCGTGCCGGCGGCCTTTGCCGCCTGGTACTTGGTGCTGCATTCCTTGGCCGTCAGGCCCTTGGCGCCATCGTCGGTTGTGGCTGCGGCCTTGGTCGTGGCCGGTTCTGCCGCGGCGGATGCGCCGGCGGCGCATTCGGTCTTGCGGAAGTCGTTCCACTTTGCGCCATTGAGCGTACCGGCGGCCTTGGCAGCCTGGTACTTAGCGCTGCATTCCTTGGCCGTCAGACCCTTGGCGCCATCATCAGCAGCGGCGGCCTTGGTCGTGTCCGTCTTGGCCGCAGCGGCCTTCTTGGCCGCCGGCTTTGCGGTCTCGGTGGTGGCCGCCGCGTCGGTGCCGCACTCGGCCTTCCGATACTGATTCCAGGTCTGCCCGTTCAGCGTGCCGGCGTCCTTGGCGGCATTATACTTGGTACTACACTGGGCCATGGTCAGCGCGCTGGCGGGCGCCGCCATGAACAAGGTTGCGACGGCAAGACCCGTCAAAGTTGCAAGTCGGTGGATGAGCATGGCGTTCTCCCGTTGCTGCGCCCATAGGTTGTATCTGTGTCAATCAATAGCTCTCAACGCTAGGCTGCGCCAGATGCTAAACGGCGTTCTCCCGATAAGGTGATGGACCCTTGCGATCTGCCCCTCCAACAGTCCGGCTTACCGGCCCAATCTGCGCAGTGTGGCCCAGTGTGAATGTTATATTGCGGCAACACCGTGTCATGATACGCTGCCAACGCTCCGAACAGCCTGCTACAATGATTTTCTAAGAATTGGTAATATACAATCACACAATGTGATAGTCGGGCTCGGACCAATTGTGGCATTACGAGCCGGCTGAAAACCGACGGGGATTCTGGCAAGCATGGCAGGACGTTATTTTGGCACCGACGGCATTCGCGGGCGCGCCAACAAGTTTCCGATGACGGCTGAGATCGCGATGCGGGTCGGCATGGCCGCCGGCCTGTCGTTCCAGCGCGGCAGCCATCGCCACCGCGTCGTGCTCGGCAAGGACACCAGGCTGTCCGGCTACATGATCGAAAACGCCATGGTGTCCGGCCTGTGCGCGGCCGGCATGGATGTGTTCCTGCTCGGCCCGATCCCGACACCGGCGGTCGCCATGCTGGTACGCTCGCTGCGCGCCGATATCGGCGTCATGATCTCGGCCTCGCACAACCCTTATTACGACAACGGCATCAAGCTGTTCGGTCCCGATGGCTACAAGCTCTCCGACGAGATCGAGGAGCGCATCGAGAGCATGCTCGACAAGGATATCGAACTGGCGCTCGCCGATTCCGACGGGCTCGGCCGCGCCAAGCGCGTCGACGGCGTGCATGACCGCTACATCGAATTCGCCAAGCGCACGCTGCCGCGCTCGATGTCGCTGTCGGGTCTCAGGATCGTCGTCGATTGCGCCAATGGCGCAGCCTACAAGGTGGCGCCTGCCGCACTTTGGGAACTGGGCGCCGAGGTCATTGCCATCAATGTCGATCCGAACGGTTTCAACATCAACAAGGAATGCGGCTCGACCCATCCGGCCGGCCTGCAGAAGAAGGTGCATGAAGTGCGCGCCGATATCGGCATCGCACTCGACGGCGATGCCGACCGTGTCGTCATCGTCGACGAGAACGGCACCATCGTCGACGGTGACCAGATCATGGCGCTGATCGCCGAGTCCTGGCACCAGAGCGGGCGATTGGCCGGCGGCGGCGTCGTCTCGACGGTGATGTCCAATCTCGGCCTCGAACGCTTCCTTGGCGACATGAAGCTGCAGCTGCATCGCACCAAGGTCGGCGACCGCTATGTCGTTGAGCATATGCGCGCGCATGGGTTGAATGTCGGCGGCGAGCAGTCGGGCCACATCGTGCTGTCCGATTTCTCGACCACTGGCGACGGGCTGGTCTCGGCGCTGCAGGTGCTGGCCTGCATCAAGCGGCAGAACCGGCCGGTCAGCGAACTGTCGAAGAAATTCGAGCCGGTACCGCAGCTGCTGAAGAATGTCCGCATCGCCGGCGGCAAGCCGCTTGAGGAAGCCACGGTCAAGGCGGCGATCGAAGATGCGCGCAACCGTCTCGGCAAGGCCGGCCGCCTGGTCATCCGGCCCTCCGGCACCGAGCCGCTGATCCGCGTCATGGCCGAGGGCGACGACCCACAGCTGGTCGAGGCCGTGGTCAACGACATCGTCGACATCATTTCGGAAACGCGCAGCGCCGCCTGATTGCGCTGCCTACAACGGCAGGGGCGGACTGCCGGCTCAAGACTTCAAGCCCGCCTGCAGGCGGGCTTTTTGTTTCGGCCAGGGTTGGTCCCAGCGTCATGCCGGCGGAGGCCGTTTGCTAAAATGTCGAGAATTCGTGGTTAATCGACAGGGTTAAACGCCTTTTAACTTTTGCAATTCATTATCCACAACTGAGGTCAAACACATTCGAGCGGATTCAAAGTTCCGACGGGTTCTCAGGGGTGACAAACATGTTCAATACAGCAAAAATGGCTTTCCTTGCCGCGCTGTTCGCAGGCGTGGCCGGGCCAGTGTTCGCCGCGGATCTGGCGGAGCCGCCGGTGGTTGAAGAAGCGCCGGCGCCGATCGCCTACGAGCAGCCGGCGGATTTCGGCGGCTGGTACATCCGCGGGGATATCGACTATCACTGGTCGAAGTTCCGCGGTGGTGACTATATTACCTACGGACCCGGCACGAACGACTTCGACACCGGCAAGCTCAAAAGCGCATTTTCGGCCGGCGCCGGTGTCGGTTACCAGATCAACCAGCATTTCCGTACCGATCTCACACTCGACTGGATGAGCAAGTCCAAATTCCGCGGCTCGACCAGCGGAACCTGCGGCGATCTGCTTCCTTGTACTTCCGTCGACACTTCCTCCTATTCGGCATTGTTGCTCCTCGCCAATGCCTATGTCGATATCGGTACTTGGCACGGCGTGACGCCCTATGTCGGCGCCGGCATCGGCGGTGCATGGCTGAAGTGGGATACGCTGCACAACACCGACAGAGACGGTTCGTTCGAGCACCGCGGCGGCAAAGGCTGGCGTTTCGCCTACGCCCTCATGGCCGGCGCCTCCTACTGCCTGACCGACCGCGTCAAGCTCGATGTCGGCTATCGCTACAGCCACATCAATGGCGGCCGCATGTTCGAATATGCTTCTGGACTGGGTGGCACCACCGGCGCTGGTCCGGGCTTCGATCGCGGCATCAATGTGCACGAAGTGCGCGGCGGCCTGCGCTACCAGTTCGGCCGGTCGGACTGCGCCCCGCCGCCGGAGCCTTACCAGCCCGAGCCAGAGCCGATCTACACCAAGTAAACGCTTCGAAACTCCAGTTCGCGAACCGCCCGGCTTTTGCCGGGCGGTTTTCGTTGTGGTCTCAAAGAGACCTTCCAGACGGCATTGACCGCCAGGAAAAAGCCCGGCGAAATCAATTCGGTAACGCTCCGTTATCCTTAACCCTGACTTAACCACTATGGTTAACAATGCTTGTTGAAACGGCGCTCGCCTTCAACGAGGGTGCCAATTTCAGGAGCCGGGGACCCATGAATTTCAAATTGCTGACAGCGCCGGCACTTGCCGCACTCGCGCTAGCGCTGCTGACGCCGGCGCAAGCCGCGGACTACGACCCGCCGATCTATGTCGATCAGGCGCCGGACTATCAACCGGTCGAGGTCGGCTCGGGCTGGTATCTGCGCGGCGATGTCGGCTACGCGTTCAGCCATCCCTTCGAGCATGAGGAAGCGACAACCGGCCCGCTTAACAGCTTTACCGATGAGAGCAGCCTTTTCACAGGCAGTTTCGGTATGGGGTATCATGTCAACGACTATCTTCGGGTCGAGCTGAACGGCGGGATTCTTCCGACCGACAAATTCGGGGAACACGCCAAGTTGGCAGCCACTTGCGACGGCCATACGCTTGTGGACGACGGTTTTGGCACCATCAATTCCGTCGCGGCTACGCAGGCATGCGATCTTTCCGACAATGCTTCCAACAAAGGCTACAGCATCATGGCCAATGGCTATGTCGATCTCGGCACCTATGTTGGAATCACTCCATATCTTGGCGGAGGGGTCGGTGTCGCATACAATAAATATTACAGGAGCATTGGGGCGAAGGATTGCGTGGAAGTGGCCCCCAATTCGTCCGGCACGGGCGGGTTCTCTTGTGATGATCCGGCCGGCTACGAGGGTGCAACGGATAAAGAGGGCAAATTCAACCTTGCTTATTCGATCGGGGGCGGTCTTTCCTATCAGGTGGCCAAGAACGTGTCGGTTGACCTTGGCTACGAATATTTCTCGGTGCCGGGCGCCAAATACGTCGCTTATGACAGCGGCGCCTTCAACATCCACAAGGGCATCAATTATCAGACGGTCAAGCTCGGGCTGCGCTACGACCTCTGGTAGGCTGGCTGCAGATACGAAACCCGACGGCGGATCTCTTCGATCCGCCGTTTGCGTTTGGGCTCACGAAATCCTGATCCCGGACTGCTTCTATCTTGTCAGCGACAAAAACTTTCCTCTTGACGCCTGAGGGCTGAACGCATATCGCCGTCCGTGGGCCACCCCTCCCCAACGAGGGGCCACTATCTGGAAGGATAGACCACGATGACGACGCATACGAAGCCCGGACTCCGTCCGGCAAACCCCAATTTCTCCTCAGGTCCCTGCGCAAAACGCCCCGGCTGGTCGGTCGAGGCGCTGAAGAATGCTGCGCTCGGCCGTTCGCACCGCGCCAAGATCGGCAAGACCAAGCTCGAACAGGCCATCGAGTTGACGCGCGAGATTCTCCAGGTTCCGGCCGATTACCGTATCGGCATCGTGCCGGCGTCGGACACGGGTGCTGTCGAGATGGCGCTGTGGTCGCTGCTCGGTGAACGCGGTGTCGACATGGTGGCATGGGAAAGCTTTGGCTCGGGCTGGGTGACCGATGTCGTCAAGCAGCTGAAGCTCGCCGATATCAGAAAGGTCGAGGCAGGCTATGGCGAACTGCCGGATCTCACCAAGATCGATTTCGACCGCGATGTGGTCTTCACCTGGAACGGCACGACCTCAGGCGTGCGCGTGCCGAATGGCGATTTCATACCGGCGGATCGCAAGGGCCTGACCATCTGCGATGCCACCTCAGCGGCATTCGCGCAAAAGCTCGATTTCCAGAAGCTCGACGTCGTCACCTTCTCCTGGCAGAAAGTGCTGGGCGGCGAGGGCGCACACGGCATGCTGATCCTGTCGCCTCGCGCCGTCGAGCGACTGGAAACCTACAAGCCGGCGTGGCCGCTGCCGAAAATCTTCCGCCTGACCTCGGGCGGCAAGCTGATCGAAGGCATCTTCAAGGGCGAGACCATCAACACGCCGTCGATGCTGTGCGTCGAGGACTATCTCGATGCGCTTCATTGGGCGAAGTCGATCGGCGGTCTCGATGCGTTGATTGCCAGAGCCGATGCCAATGCCGCCGTGCTCGATGGGTTTGTCGACAAGTCGTCCTGGCTCGGCCATCTCGCGGTCGATGCGGCGACACGTTCCAACACGTCCGTATGTCTGTCCTTCACCGACGCCGATGTCGCGGCGCTCGACGCCGACGGGCAGGCGGCTTTCGCCAAGGCGATCGTCTCTGTGCTCGACAAGGAAGGCGTCGCGTACGACATCGGATCCTATCGCGATGCACCTTCCGGCCTGCGCATCTGGTGCGGCGCCACCGTCGAGACCTCCGATCTCGAAGCGCTGCTGCCCTGGCTCGACTGGGCCTTCGCCACGCAGAAGGCTTCGCTGAAGGCCGCAGCCTGAGATTTCGTGGTGGCCTGCGGGCCGCCCTTTCCCGACAATCCAATTCAAGGAGGCCGCCATGGCGCCCCGCGTTCTCGTCTCTGACAAACTCTCCACCACCGCCGTCCAGATATTCAAGGACCGCGGTATCGAGGTCGACTATTTGCCCGATCTCGGCAAGGACAAGGAAAAGCTGCTCGAAGTCATCGGCCAGTATGATGGCCTTGCCATCCGCTCGGCGACCAAGGTCACGGAAAAACTGATCAACGCCGCGACAAGACTCAAGGTCGTCGGCCGCGCCGGCATCGGTGTCGACAATGTCGACATCCCCGCGGCGAGCCGCAAGGGCATCATCGTGATGAACACGCCTTTCGGCAATTCGATCACCACGGCCGAACATGCGGTGGCGATGATCTTTGCACTCGCACGGCAGATCCCGGAGGCCAATGCCTCGACCCATGCCGGCAAATGGGAAAAGAACCGTTTCATGGGCGTCGAGATCACCGGCAAGACGCTGGGTGTCATCGGCTGCGGCAATATCGGCTCGATCGTCGCCACGCGCGGCGTCGGCCTGAAGATGCATGTCGTTGCCTTCGACCCGTTCCTGTCGGACAAGCGCGCCGAGGAACTCGGCGTCGACAAGGTCGAGCTGGACGAGCTTTTCGCCCGCGCCGATTTCATCACGCTGCACACGCCGCTGACCGACAAGACGCGCAACATCATCGACGCGGCGGCGATCGCCAAAATGAAGAACGGCGTGCGCATCATCAATTGCGCGCGTGGCGGGCTCATCGTCGAAGCCGACCTGGTCGCGGCGCTGAAGAGCGGCAAGGTGGCGGGCGCCGGCGTCGATGTGTTCGAGGTCGAACCGGCGGAGAACAACGCGCTGTTCGGCATGGAGAATGTGGTGGCAACGCCGCATCTCGGCGCCTCCACAGCGGAAGCGCAGGAAAATGTCGCGCTCCAGGTGGCCGAGCAGATGGCCGACTATCTGATCAAGGGCGCGGTTTCGAATGCCATCAACATGCCCTCGATCACGGCCGAGGAAGCACCGCGGCTGAAGCCGTTCGTCAAGCTCGCCGAA
Organism: Mesorhizobium sp. C089B; assembly: GCF_030323125.1. Taxonomy (NCBI): domain Bacteria; kingdom Pseudomonadati; phylum Pseudomonadota; class Alphaproteobacteria; order Hyphomicrobiales; family Phyllobacteriaceae; genus Mesorhizobium; species Mesorhizobium sp. C089B. The sequence continues at coordinate 4,062,809 of NZ_CP100469.1, read as the reverse complement.
GTGCTCGGCGCCTTTGTCGGCCAAGTCACCGAGGACCCGATCAACGAGGTCGAGATCCTGTTCGACGGCTCGACCGCGACGATGAACACGCGTGCCCTGATCAGTGCCGCGCTTGCCGGACTGATCCGGCCGCAGGTCGCCGACGTCAATATGGTGTCGGCGCCGATCATGGTGAAGGAGCGCGGCATCATCGTCGCCGAGGTCAAGCGCGACAAGTCGGGCGTGTTCGACGGCTACATCAAGCTGACGGTGAAGACCGAGCACATGACGCGCTCGATCGCCGGCACCTGCTTCTCCGACGGCAAGCCGCGCTTCATCCAGATCAAGGGCATCAATCTCGACGCCGAGGTCGGCCAGCACATGCTCTACACAACCAATGCCGATGCGCCCGGCATTATCGGCCTGCTCGGCACGGTGTGCGGCGAGAACGGCGTCAACATCGCCAACTTCCAGCTCGGCCGCAACCGGCCGGGCGGCGACGCGATTGCGCTGCTCTATCTCGACGCGCCGTTCCCGGAAAAAGTGCTGGAACAGGTCAAGGCGCACAAGTCCATCGACTCGGCCAAGCGGCTGCAGTTCGACATCAACGCAATGTAGTTGACGGCGTGGCGGATGCGGCGGTCCTCCCCCATCGTTGGGGCGGCCGTCGCACAGGCCGGTTCAGGTCAATTCGTCTGAGCCGTCGGAGACGCCCACGCGATGCCGATAGACCAATTCCCAGCCCTTCCAGCCTGTAAACAGCAGGACCAGAACCACGATCAGCGACAAGATAAAGCCGGTCGGAATCACGGCCGCCGCTCCACCGACATAACGCGAGTACCAGTTATAAAGCTCGATCAGCACGACGAGCACGTTGCCGCCGGCATGGAGCCATGCCGTCGTGAGATTGCGGATCTGAACATCGCCGAGGACATCCGTCAGGCCGGTAAGAGCGGCCAAGGCGCCCATGATCAGGCCGGCGCCGAGAAGCCAAAGCGATCCGCTGACCCACCCGGGATCGGCTGTTTGCCAGAAAATCAGATCGCAAACGAAGGTGCCGACAAAGAAGGCGATCGGAAACGGAATCAGCATTGGATGAATGGGGTGACCGGCAATGCTTGCTGTGCTGCGAGGGTTATGGCTCATCTTGTTGCCTCCCACGCAAGCAAACTCCGCCAGAGGTAAAATGTTCCAGGTCGGCGCGCGGCAGCAGTTATCGCGACGGCGGCGCAGCGCGGCAGCGGCCAAATGTCATCCGCAGCGGTTCGGTGCCGACATCTTGCGCCCGCTGTATTCGGCGAGCGAAATGCCGCCCAGCACCAGGGCAAGCGCCAGCGCCTGGTAGAGCTGGAATGTCTCGCCGACGATCAGCACTGACAGCAGCGTGCCGAAGATCGGCACCAGATTGATGAACAGCCCGGCACGGTTGGCGCCGATCAGTTCGTTGCCCCTGATGTAAGTGATCTGCGAAATGACCGAAGCGCCGATCGCGGTATAGACGATGACCACCCAGCCGCTGATATCGGGGACGATAACCTTGCCGGCGGCGACCTCCCACAGGAAGAACGGCAGCGAGGTGATGAGGGCAGCGATCGCCAGGGACAACATCAGGCTCTGCCAGCGCATCACCGGCTTCAGCCGCAGCCCGACCGAATAACCGCTGTAGAGGACGACCGCGACCAGCATGATGGCGTCGCCGAAATTGAGTTCCAATGTGAGCAGCCGGCGCGGATCGCCGTGGCAGGCAGTCAAGATGACGCCGAAGATGGTCAGCACCACGCCCGCAATCTGCGCCCAGCTCACGCGCAGGCGGAAGAAGAAGAAATTGGCAATGATGATCAAGACCGGCATTGCCGCCTGTTCGATCGAGACATTGATCGCGGTCGTGTAGTTGAGCGCGGTGTAAAAAATGGTGTTGAACAGAGTGAAGCCGCTGGCGCCAAGTGCAGCCAGCACGAACCAGTGTTTGCGCACCACCTGCCAGTCCTCCCTGATCGTGCGCCAGCCGATCGGCAGCAGGATCGCGACGGCCAGCACCCAGCGCAGGAAGACCAGCGTCATCGGCGAGACGTGACCGACCGCCAGCTTGCCGGCGACGGAATTGCCGCCCCACAGCAGGGTGGTCAGCAGCAGGAACAGGTAGGCGCGTCGATGCATGCGGGATTCCGGCCGCTTGGGGAGTTGTGTTTGCCGGCCTATTGCCCCCGCCGACGCAAGTAAATGATGTCAAAGCCGAAAATTGTTGTGCCTCAGGGCATTTTCGGCGGCAAAGAAAGGTCGCGCTTGCGAGGTCTTGACGCTATAGAGGCCTGTCGTTTCGAACCATATCCAGGCCGCCAGGGCGGCATCTCAAGGGAAAAGAAACATGGCCAATGTGGTGGTCGTCGGCTCGCAATGGGGCGACGAAGGCAAGGGCAAGATCGTCGACTGGTTGTCGGAGCGCGCCGACGTGGTCGTGCGCTTCCAGGGCGGCCACAATGCCGGCCATACGCTGGTCGTCGACGGCAAGGTCTACAAACTGTCGCTGCTGCCGTCGGGCGTGGTGCGGCAAGGCAAGCTGTCGATCATCGGCAATGGCGTCGTCTTCGACCCGCACGCCTTTGTCGCGGAAGTGGCGAAACTCAAGGCGCAAGGCGTCGAGGTCACGCCGGACCGCCTGAAAATAGCCGAAAACACGGCGCTTATCCTGTCGCTGCACCGGGAGCTGGACGGATTCCGCGAGGACGCCGCCTCCAATTCCGGGACGAAAATTGGCACGACGCGTCGTGGCATCGGCCCAGCCTATGAAGACAAGGTGGGCCGGCGCGCGGTTCGGGTGATGGATCTGGCGGATTTGGAAACGCTGCCTCTCAAGGTCGACAGGCTGCTGACGCATCACAATGCGCTGCGTCGCGGGCTTGGCCATGGCGAAGTCACGCATGAGGCGATCATGACCGAGCTGACCTCGGTCGCCGATGAGATCCTGCCCTATATGGACCGCGTCTGGAAAATCCTCGACGACAAGCGCCGCGCCGGCGAACGCATCCTGTTCGAGGGCGCGCAAGGCACGCTGCTCGACATCGACCACGGCACCTATCCGTTCGTCACCTCGTCCAACACCGTTGCCGGCCAGGCAGCCGCCGGCTCGGGGGTGGGCCCCGGCGCCATCGGCTATGTCCTGGGCATCACCAAGGCCTATACGACGCGTGTCGGCGAAGGCCCGTTCCCGACCGAGCAGAAGAACGAGATCGGCGAATTTCTCGGTACGCGTGGCCACGAATTCGGCGTCGTCACCGGGCGCAAACGCCGTTGCGGCTGGTTCGACGCCGTGCTGGTGCGCCAGGCCGTCGCCGTCAACGGTATCAAGGGCATCGCCCTGACCAAACTCGACGTGCTCGACGGGCTGGATGAGATCAAGGTCTGCACCGGCTACCGTCTCGACGGCGAAACGATCGACTATCTGCCGGCCAGCCAGGGCGCGCAGGCGCGTGTCGAGCCGGTCTACGAGACGCTCGAAGGCTGGAAAGGCACCACAGCCGGCGCGCGCAGCTGGAACGACCTTCCGGCGCAGGCCGTCAAATATGTCCGTTACATCGAGGAGCTGATCGGGGCACCCGTCGCGCTCCTTTCCACCAGCCCGGAACGGGACGACACGATACTTGTGACCGATCCGTTTCAAGACTAGTTTTCTGAAGCCTTTCCGGGCATCGCGGCCGATTTGCGGGGGCCGGCGCGGAAACAAAATACAGGTCGACTGAAGCATGGCAGATTTCGTTGCTATTCTGAAAAGGCGCTCGACAAGCACGGCGACGAAACGCCCGAAAAGCGTACGCGGATCTATGAAAGCGTTCGTACCATGCTGGCGAAGAAGCTTGCGGAGTATTCGCCGCCGCTGGCCGCCGAAGCCATAAGCACGCAGAAGCGATCCCTGGAAGATGCCATCTCGAGCGTCGAGCGCGACTATGCCAGGGCGGTGCCGGCATCCGATCCGCTGGCGGAGCTGGAGCACATCTTCTCCTCCATCGACCGCAACAAGAACCAGTCCAGTCATGTAAAGCCTTCCGCCACGCCTGCGCCGGCCTGGCAGCCGGCGAAACCCGTGCAGCCGGCGCCGACCGCCAGGACAGAGCCGAGCTGGCAGAGGCCCGCGCCGACACCGCCGTCGCCTGCGGCGCGTGCAGAAACCATCGACAAGCAAGCCGCGGAGCTGGACGCTGACGACGATAGCGCCGATGTCTTTGCCAATGACGAGCAGCCGGCGGCGGACACGTTCCAGCGCCTGCGCCCCGCCGAGCGCAGGCGCAGCTATGGCGGGTTGATCGCGGCTGTCGTCGCGCTTCTGGTGGTCGCCGGCGGCGGCTATGGCATCTGGCTGAACAAGGATGCCTTTGGCTCGATGCTGGGCCTCGGCGGCGACACCAAGACGGTCTCGATCGAACCGCTGGTAAAGCCGGCGCCGGCCAAGCCCGCGGCCGATGCACCCGCACCGGCTGCTGCCGGCGAGGGAACGAAGTTCACCCAGCGCCTGTCGCCCGAAGGCGGTGAGACCGACCCCGGTCCCGCGGCCGGTCAAAGCGGGATCGGCGAGGGCGAGTCCGTTGCCGCGCTGACCACACCGCCCCCCGCGGCTCCAGCGCCACCTGCGGCTCCAGCGCCTGCGACCCCGCCGGCCGGCGACGCCGCAGCCACGGGCGCGCCCGCCACGCCGGCGCCCGACGCTTCCGCCACGCCACCGGCAACGCCGCCCGCCGATGGCGCCGCTCCGCCGGCCAATGGGGCAGCACCGGCTGATGCCGCCGCCACGCCGCCCGCGGCCGGCACGCCGCCCGCGGCGCCGGCGGCCGCCGCTTCCGAGCCCACCGTTGCGGTCGGCCAGAAGGCGATCTTCTACGAGGAACGCACCTCGACCGCGCAAGGATCGGCCGAACCCGGCAGCATCGTCTGGTCGCTGGTGCAGGAATCCCCCGGCGGCGACCTGCCGCCCGAGCCGGCGATCCGCGCCGAGGCGACCATTCCCGGCAAGGACATCCAGCTGCGCATGACCATCCGGCGCAATACCGACCAGACGCTGCCGGCCAGCCACATCATCGAGATGATCTTCCTGACGCCCGAGGGCTTTGACGGCGGTGGCGTCGACAACATCCTGCGCGTCGCCATGAAGAGTTCGGAACAGGATGCCGGCAGCCCGCTGATCGGCATTCCGGCCAAGATCGCCGACGGCTTCTTCCTGGTGGCGCTCAACGACACCAAGGCCGACGAGGACGCCAATATGACCTTGCTTCGAGGCCAGGACTGGATCGACGTGCCGGTGGTCTACAAGACCGGACGCCGGGCGCTGCTGACCATGGAAAAGGGCATTCCGGGCGAGAAGGTGTTCGACGAGGCGCTGAAGGCCTGGCAGGCCAAGACGGCAGGTTGACGGGCGGCAGTAGCGGCTGCCTTCGCTCAGAAGCCCTGGAACAGCATGTCGAGCGCGGCGACGATGTCGTCGTGATGTCTAGAAAGGTTTCCCTCTGGCATCCGCAATTCGGACGCGCTGAAGGCCGACACAAACTGTGTGACCATCACAAGATCTTTGCCGTTTATAGCGAAGGTCGGGTTCAGGCGGCGGCCAGGAAGCGGGGCAATCTCGGGCGGCATCAAAGGTACGACCACCCTCGTGCTCAGCCCTTCAAGCATATCTGACTGCACGTCGAGAAGATAACCGTCGCTCTCGGTACTCCGATAGAAATCGTAACGCGCCATCAGAACGGCCGGTGTTTAGCCAATGGCAGTCCGTTCTTTCGGACATATTCGTTGGAGCTTTCGATGGCTTCCCAGTTTTCTTCTTGCCATCGACGCGTTTTCTCCGCCGCAATCGCTTTCGCGATCCCTGCTTCGGCAGCGCGGGAGATGTTGATGCCCAACGCTTTGGCGTCCTTGATCAACTGAGAGTCAATGGACGTGTTGACAGAGGTCCGCTGAGTTTTTGGCGTCGATTGAAGCACGGAGATGCCTCCTTTTATGCGCACAATATACGCGCATAAAAGACCGCAGGCAATGCTACCCTCCATCTCCTCACGCAGCATTTCCAGTTCCAGCCACTCTTCCTCGAGTGCGGCCAGCGTGGCGCGTTCCTTGTCGAGGGCGGCGATGGTCTTTTGGAACGAGGCCGGGTCGCGCTCGTAATAGGCGGGATCGGCGATGTTGTTTTCCAAACGCGAGATCGAGGCCATTACCGCCTCGATCTTCTTGGGCAGCGATTCCAGGGCGAATTTCTGCTTGAACGACAGTTTCTTCGACGGCCCTTTTGGCGCTGCCGGCTCGCTCTTGCCCGGCGCCGGCGCATCGCTGGCTTCGGCCTTGGCGCGCGCCTTGCGGTCGTCGAGCCGGGTGCCGCCGCGCTGCGCCAGCATGTCGGAATAGCCACCGGCATATTCGATCCAGCGGCCGCCTCCGTCCGGGGCGATGATGCTGGTGACGGTGCGGTCGAGGAAGTCGCGGTCGTGGCTGACCAGGATGACCGTGCCGGCAAAGCCGGCGACAAGTTCCTGCAACAGTTCCAGCGTCTCCATGTCGAGATCGTTGGTCGGCTCGTCGAGCACTAGAAGGTTGGCCGGCCGCGCCAGAACACGCGCCAGGAGCAGCCGCGCCCGTTCGCCGCCGGACAGCTCGCGCACCGGGGTGCGCGCCTGTTCCGGCTTGAACAGGAAATCCTTCATGTAGGACACGACATGGCGCTGCTCGCCATTGATGACGAGGTTTTCGCCGCGCCCGTCCGTGAGATACTGCGCCAGGGTCTCGGCCGGATCGACCGCCTCGCGCTTCTGGTCGAGCGTGGCGATTTCCAGATTGGTGCCGAGCCGCACCGAGCCGGCGTCGGGCTTCATCTCGCCGGTGAGCATCTTCAACAGCGTCGTCTTGCCGGCGCCGTTCGGCCCGACAAGGCCGATGCGATCGCCGCGCTGGATGCGGGTCGAGAAGCCTTTGACCACGGTGAGGTCGCCAAAGCTCTTTTCGATGTTCTTGGCCTCGATCACCAGCTTGCCGGATTCGGCGGCGTCGCTGGCCACCATGGTGGCCGAGCCCTCGGCGCCGCGATGGCCGCGAAAACGCTGGCGCATGGTCTGCAGTTCGCCCAGGCGGCGCATGTTGCGTTTGCGGCGAGCCGTCACGCCATAGCGCAGCCAATGCTCCTCGCGCACGATCTGGCGGCCGAGCTTGTGCTGTTCGCGCTCTTCCTCTTCCAGCACAAGGTCGCGCCATTCCTCGAAATGGCCAAAGCCCTTGTCGAGGCGGCGGGTCTGGCCACGGTCGAGCCAGACGGTGGCGCGCGAGACGCGTTCGAGGAAGCGACGGTCGTGCGAGATGACGATCAGCGCCGAAGACGTCCGGACAAGCTCTTCTTCCAGCCATTCGATGACCGACAAATCGAGATGGTTCGTCGGCTCATCAAGCAGCATAATATCGGGTTCGGGCGCCATGACGCGGGCAAGTGCTGCGCGGCGCGCCTCGCCGCCGGAGAGATCGTTGGGGTTCTCCGTGCCGGCGAGGCCGAGATGCTCCATCAGATATGTGGCGCGGTAGGGATCGTCGGCAGGCCCAAGCCCGGCCTCGACATAGGCGCGCACATTGGCAAAGCCGTCCATGTCGGGCATTTGCGGGAGATAGCGCACCGTTGCCGAAGGCTGGCGGAAGACCTCGCCGTCTTGCGGCTCGATCAGACCAGCAGCAATCTTCAGGAGCGTCGACTTGCCGGAGCCGTTGCGGCCGACGAGCGCAATCTTGTCACCGGCGGACGCCGTCAGTTCGGCGCCATCGAGCAGCGGCGTGCCGCCAAAGGTCAGTCTTATGCCGTCGAGGTTGAGAAGGGGCGGGGCCATGTCAGCTTTCAGGCAAGGGGTAGGGGTGGGCGAGCAGCAGCGCGCGGCCATGGCCGAGCGCGATTTCGAGGCCGCCCCCGGTCGTGTTGGACTTCACCTCGTTCGAGATGGTCAGCGACGAGCCGAACACGACCTCGACATGGTCGAGCGGCCACTTCGCGCCGGACACGGTGAGGCCCGAAAGATCGGAAAAGCCGAGCACCGAAAACAGCGTTCCGTCGGCATAGTCGAAGCCGGCCTTGCCAGGCAGCAGAGGGGCGCCTTCCTGCGCTCCGCTGGTCAACAGCAATTTTGTACCGGCCTCGGCCAGCCGCAGGCTGAGCGCCAGATGGAGGAAGGCGTGGTCGGCGCGCTTGCCGCCGAAAGCGCCGGCCAGCACCAGGCTGGTGGCGCCGCGTTCCAATGCCGCCGCGATCGCCAGTTCGCCATCGGTCTTGTCCTTTTCGGGAGGAAACACCTCCCGCGGCACGGCGGCGAGATCGGCAGGCAGGTCCGCCGGCACGGAATCGAAATCGCCGACCCACAGCTCCGGCATCACGCCGAGCAGGCGGGCATGATCGATGCCGGCGTCGGCGGCGATGACGCGCGTGCCCGCGACCTGGCGGTCGAGCCGCGGCGTGCGGACGAGATCGCCGCCAAGCAGGATGGTGAATGTGCTCATATCCGCTGGCCCTTACCAGCCCCGCCGACGAAACGGAAGGCCGAGCGGCACCGTCACTCTTTGTTGGAGCATGATCTTTTTCCGGAAACGGATTCCACTTTCCGGGATCATGCTCGGGCAAACTTCCACTTGCGTGGCACCTTGGCCGGGCCTATGTGTCGAAACGCTCTAACGGGGTGCCGGACGCGATCTTCGCGGACCGGCTGAGAGGCAGTCTCGCCAACCCGCTGAACCTGATCCGGTTTGTACCGGCGGAGGGATTAGACGCTTCGGACAGCCCGACGCCTCAATTCCTTTCAACACGAATGAAGGAGGCGCCGATGCGCATGTTTTTGTCCCGTCTTGTCCCAGCGCTGGGGCTTGCTGTTTCGCTACTGGCAAGCTCTGCGTCCGCGCAGGAAAAACTCACGATCTATACCTATGAGAGTTTCACTGCCGACTGGGGTCCGGGCCCCCAGGTGAAGAAGGAATTCGAGGCCGAGTGCGGCTGCAGCGTCGACTTCGTCTCGGTGGCCGACGGCGTCGCGCTGCTCAACCGCGTCAAGCTCGAAGGTGCCTCGACCAAGGCCGATATCGTGCTTGGTCTCGACACCAACCTCACTGCGGAAGCCAAGGCTTCCGGCCTGTTTGTCCCACATGGCGCGGTGGCTGAAAACAACGTGCCGGGCGGCTGGAGCGACGACACTTTCGTGCCCTATGATTATGGTTATTTCGCCGTCGTCTACGACACCGAAAAGCTGAAGAGCCCGCCGAAGAGCCTGAAGGAACTGGTCGAGGGCGATGCCGCCGACAAGATCGTCATCCAGGATCCGAGGACGTCGACGCCGGGCCTCGGCCTGCTGCTGTGGGTCAAGTCGGTCTATGGCGACAAGGCGCCGGAAGCCTGGGCGAAACTCAAGGGCAAAGTGCTGACGGTGACGCCCGGCTGGAGCGAGGCCTATGGCCTGTTCACCAAGGGCGAGGCGCCGATGGTGCTTTCCTATACGACGTCGCCGGCCTACCACATGGTGGCCGAGAACACCGGGCGCTACCAGGCGGCCTCGTTCGAGGAAGGCGAGTATCTGCAGATCGAGGTCGCCGGCATCACCACCACGGGCGCGAAGAATCCGCTGGCGGCGAAGTTCCTGGCCTTCATGACCGGGCCGAAATTCCAGGATGTCATTCCGGAGACCAACTGGATGTTCCCGGCCGGGAAAACCGACAAGCCGCTCAATCCGGCTTTTGATAGGCTGGTCAAGCCGGCGAAGACCTTGCTGTTCAGCCCGGAAGAGGTCGCGGCAAATCGCAAGGCCTGGGTGGATGAATGGCTGGCGGTGATGAGCAAATAGCTTTGGCTGTATGATCGAAAGATGAGTGCCCTACGGCGCCCCCCTCTGTCCTGCCGGACATCTCCCCCACGAGGGGGGAGATTGGCTATCGTCGGCGATTTCGCCAGTCGCCAAGGTTGCAGGAATAAGCGGGGCGCGGAAATAGCTGATCTCCCCCCTTGTGGGGGAGATGTCCGGCAGGACAGAGGGGGGCGCGAAGGAACGCGACGCCCGGTAAAGAGTGCAACGCTCTGACCCCCGCATCACGGCCGGCATTGTCGCGCTTGCGGCAATCGCGCTGCTGATCGGTGGCGCCTTCGCCGGCCTTATCCGCGAAGGCGCGCACGACCTTTCCGGCGCCGCGTCCGCCTTTGACCTCTATCTCCTGCGCGTTGTCCGCTTCACGCTCTGGCAGGCTGCGCTCTCGATGCTGCTTTCCGTCGTACCGGCGCTGTTCGTCGCCCGCGCGCTGTCGCGGCATCCGCGCTTCTTCGGACGCGGCTTCATCCTGCAGCTGTTTACTGTGCCCCTTGCCTTGCCGGCGATTGTCGCAGCGCTGGGCATACTGGCGCTCTACGGCCGCGCCGGTTATTTCGCCGCGATCGGTGGCCAGAGCTGGCCCGACATCTATGGGCTGCCGGGCATCCTCGTCGCCCACGTCTTCTTTAACCTGCCGCTGGCCACCCGGCTGTTCCTCGAAGCGCTGGGCACGGTGCCGGCCGATCAATGGCGGCTGGCGAACCAGCTCGGCATGGGAGCGAGGCCAGCCTTCCGGCTGATCGAGTGGCCGGTGCTGCGCGCCGCGCTGCCGGGCGTCGCCGGGCTTGTCTTCATGCTTTGCATCACCTCCTTCACCATCGTCCTGATCCTCGGCGGCGGGCCGGCGGCGACGACGCTGGAAGTCGCCATCTATCAGGCACTGCGTTTCGACTTCGATCCGGCGCGAGCGGTGACGCTGACCGTGCTGCAGATCGCGCTGACTTTTGCCGTCATGCTGGCGCTGACGCGGCTTGGCGCCAATATGACCGGCGACGCCAATTTGCCTGTCGCGCCGCGCCGCTATCACTTGGCCGGCAAAGCAGAAACAGCGTTCAACGCCGTCCTGATCGTGCTCGCCTTGCTGTTCGTCGCCGGACCAATGGCGGCCACCGTCGCGTCCGGCCTCGACGCCGATCTCGGCCGGTTGGCGGGCGAGAGTGCCGTGCGTCAGGCGACGCTGACCAGCGCCGGTCTCGCCTTCTCGGCGGCGCTACTTTCGGTGGCGCTGTCGCTGTCGCTGATCATGGCGCGTCGGGCATTGTCGCTGCGCCGCCGGTCCAGTGCCCGTTCATTGCTCGAACATGCCACCGACACCGGCGCCGGCTTCGTCCTCGTCGTGCCACCCGTCGTCATCGGCGCCGGCTGGTTTCTCCTGCTGCGCACGGTCAGCGATGTCTTTGCCATCGCGCCGGTCATGGTCGTCACCGTCAATGCGGTGATGGCGATGCCCTTTGCCATCCGCGCGATGCGCCCGGCCTATGATGCGGCGAGCGAGCGCCATGAGAGGCTGTGCGCGCAGCTCGGGATTGCGGGCTGGAACCGGCTGCTTCTGGTCGACTGGCCGTCGCTCCGGCGGCCGCTGGCCACCGGCTTTGCCTTCGCCATGGCGCTGTCGCTCGGCGATCTCGGCGTCATCGCGCTGTTCGGCAGCGATTCGGTGCAGACCTTGCCCTATCTCCTGCTGGCGCGCATGGGCAGCTATCGCACGGCCGATGCTGCCGGGCTGGCTTTGCTGCTCGGGGCGGTCTGCCTTGCATTGGTGGTCGCGGCAGACTGGCTGGGACGGGGAGAGAGATCGTGACGTCCGCTGTGGAGAAAGGCACGACTGTCCGGCTGGACACGGTCTCGTTCAGCTATGGCGAAACGTCATTCCTGTTCGATGTCGAATTCGATACATCGAAGATCACCGCCATCATGGGGGCAAGTGGTTCGGGCAAATCGACCTTGCTCAATCTGGTGGCTGGTTTCGAGACGCCGGAGTTCGGTCGTGTGCTGATCGGCGGCGCCGATGTCGGCGCCGAGCCGCCTTCGGTGCGGCCGGTGTCGATGGTATTCCAGGAAAACAATCTGTTTGCTCATCTCTCGGTGGAGAAGAATGTCGGGCTCGGCCGCTCGCCATCTCTCAACCTGACCGACGCCGATCGCGCCGCAATCGCCGAGGCGCTTGACCGCGTCGGCCTGGCCGGCAAGGAAATGCGCCTGCCGCGCGAACTCTCCGGCGGCGAAAGGCAGCGCGTGGCGCTCGCCCGCGTTCTGGTGCGCGACCGGCCGGTGCTGCTGCTCGACGAGCCGTTCGCTTCGCTCGGGCCAGCGCTGCGCGATGATATGCTCGACCTGGTGTCCGGCGTTCATGCCGAGCGGGCGATGACGGTGCTGTTCGTCACGCATCAGCCGGAAGACGCTCGCCGTATCGGCGAGCAGATGGTTTTTCTGGACAATGGCAGGGTTGCCGCGACGGGACCTGCCGCCGATTTTTTCGACGGCACTGGCCCTGAAGCGTTTCGGCGCTATATCGGCGCAAGTTCGGGCGGATCACGCGATATTGCCCGGAAGCGGACATAATTTACGACCAAACCGGCTACAGGTGATGTGGCGCTTGCTTGCCATGGTCCAGTCGATGTGGCTAGGTCCGCTTAGTACTGGTCCGGCACGAGCCGTGATTTGCCCCTACAGCGCCGCACCCGGCCGGATGCGTAAACGCTGTAGGTTTTTTGATGTGCAGGATTGCCAACGAAAACCGATTTTTCGCTGGCGCGGGCCCCGGTCCAAATCATGCGCCGAGAGCTGAAGGAACGCCGTGCTAACGACCGGCACTGACACTTTGAAACGCAGACCGCTGGTGCGCTTCCTCGCGCTGGCCGGCCTTGCCGTGGCGCTGGCCAGCTGCCAGATGTTCACGCCTCCCGAAGTGCAGGAATCTGGCTTCCAGCCTTCCGACAAGCCGATCACGGTCGACAATGTCGCCGCCAACAGCAAGCTTGCCGAACTGGCGAAGGCACAGCATCCGCGCATCCTTGCCACCTATGGCGGCGAATATTCCGATCCCAAGCTCGAGCGCATGGTGGCCAAGGTTGTCGGCAGCCTGACCGTGGTGTCGGCCAATCCGACCCAGACCTATCGCATCACCATCCTCAATTCGCCCAACGTCAACGCTTTCGCGCTGCCGGGTGGCTATCTCTACGTCACCCGCGGCCTGCTGGCGCTGGCCAATGATTCGGCCGAACTCGCCGCCGTCATCGCGCATGAGATGGGCCACGTCACCGCCAATCATGGTCTGCAGCGACAGCAGCTCGAGGCCGAGGAAGGCCTGGCGACCAAGGTGGTCTCCGATGTGCTGGGCGACAGCCCGACCGCCAAGCAGGCATTGATCCGCGGCAAGCTGAGGCTGGCGCAGTTCTCGCGCAACCAGGAGCTGGAGGCAGATGCCATCGGCATCAAGTCGATCGGCGAGGCGGGTTACGATCCCTATGCCGCCGGGCGTTTCCTGCAGTCGATGTCGGCCTATACAGATTTCCGCTCGATCAGCGGCGCCACCGACGCCAGCCTCGACTTCCTGGCTACGCACCCCAACACGCCGCAGCGAATTGATCTGGCGCAGCGTCACGCCCGCCAGTTCGGCGCGCCGGGCATCGGCACGCGCGACCGCGATTCCTTCCTGGCCGGGATAGACGGCCTGCTCTATGGCGACACGCCGGAAGAGGGCTATGTGCGCGGCCAGACCTTCCTGCATCCGGGCCTCGGCGTATCGTTCACGGTGCCCGACGGCTTCATCATCGACAATTCGGCAGCGGCGGTGACGGCGACCGGTCCCGGCGACATGGCGATCCGCTTCGACGGTGTGTCGATCGACAAGGATCGTGCGCTGACCGACTACATCAGAAGCGGCTGGGTGGCCGGTCTCGACGAGACCAGTGTGCGCCAGGAGACGATCGACGGCAACGAGGCGGCGACAGCGCACGCCGGCGCCGATGGCTGGCAGTTCGACATTGCAGTGATCCGCGCCGGCGGCCAGGTCTATCGCCTGCTGACGGCCGCCCCCTCGGCCAGCACGACACTCGATCCGGTGGCACGCTCGGTCAGCGGTTCGTTCCGCGTGCTCAGCCCCGCCGAGAAAGCGGCACTGAAGCCGCTGCATATCCGCGTCGTCACGGTACAGGCCGGGCAGACGATGGGCACACTTTCGGCGCAGATGGTCGGCGTCGACCGCAAGCTCGATCTGTTCCGCGTGCTCAACGCGATGTCGCCGGGCGCCTCGGTTTCGGCCGGCGACAAGGTCAAGATCGTCACGGACAGATAGCGCCGGTCTTCGTCAGAAACCACAGCCTGCGTAGTGCTTTTTTCTGAGATAACTCAGGGCGGTACCCCTGTTCCTGGCAATCTCACGCTGCCATGAATTCGGGGTTCTGCTTGACCAGCGCGAGCTTGAGCTTTTCCATGGCGCGGGCCTCGATCTGGCGGACACGCTCCTTGGAAATGCCGAGCGTCTCGCCGAGCGCCTCAAGCGTCGCACCTTCGTCTGTCAGCCGACGCTCCTCGATGATCCTGAGTTCGCGGGCATTGAGCGCGCGGAGCGCCGTCTTCAGCCACATCAGGCGCCGTTCGACGTCGATGGTGTCGCCGGCGACCTCGTCAGGCAATGGATCGTCCGAAATCAGGAAGTCCATCCGCTCGGTGGTACCGGCCTCATCGGCGAGCGGTGCGTTGAGCGAAGAGTCAGGTGCTGAAAGCCTGGAATCCATCTTCTCGACATCGGCCTCGGAGACGCCGAGGGCTACCGAGACTTCGCGGTAGAGCGTGGCGTTAGAGATCGGCTCGGCGCCATTGGCAAGACGGGCGCGCAGGCGCCGCAGGTTGAAGAACAGTGCCTTTTGCGCCGAAGAGGTGCCGCCGCGAACGATCGACCAGTTGCGCAGGATGTAGTCCTGCATCGAAGCGCGGATCCACCATGTCGCATAGGTCGAGAAGCGCACCTCGCGCTCCGGCTCGAAACGCGCGGCTGCTTCCAGCAGCCCGACATGGCCCTCCTGGACCAGATCGCCGAGCGGCAGGCCGTAATGTCGGAATTTCGAAGCCATGGAGATGACCAGCCGCATATGGGCGACGGTAATCTGATGCAGCGCCTGCTGATCCTGGTCTTCCTTCCAGCGCAAGGCGAGAACATGTTCCTCATCGCGCTCGAGGTAAGGGGCTTTCATTGCCGTGCGGACCATGGTCCGTCCTGCCGTGTCTTCGATCATGCCGCGCTCCTGCTCCCGGACATTTTCGGACGGCCTGGCGGCCGTTATCTCTGTTTGACGCAATTCCGAAGGAAACCGCTTTCCCACTTTCCTGGAATTGCTTCGGGCCTAGCGCAGCCAAGGGTTCTTGAAATGGAAACGCGGCGCCCTACAACAAGCCATGAACGTGCCACACCGGGGATTGGTTCCGCCGCCGATGGCGGTTGTTTTGTGCGGTCCGACAGGGCGCATCGACACCGCAGATCGGGACTATTGGCACCGATCCGAGCTGCTTTGAGAATCTGATTTCTGGATCGCCGTTTTTTTGAAATCTGGTTCCTTATTTTGCTGCGCTGTATCTGTCAGTTTCCGGCTCTCACAAGCGCCGGACACCGGCCAAGGACGGGATCACATAGAAATGAAATGGCTCAATTCGCTCATCGTCGCCGGAACGCTTCAGGTTCTGGCTGTTACATCAGGCCATGCCGGCGCCAATCTTGACCAGATCAAGCAGGCCGGCACCCTCAAAGTCGGCACCGAAGGCACCTATGCACCCTTCACCTATCATGATGCTTCCGGCGCGCTGGTCGGCTTCGACGTCGAGATCGCCAAGGCGATCGGCGACAAGCTCGGCGTCAAGGTCGAGTTCCTCGAAGGCAAATGGGACGGGCTGATCGCCGGCCTCGACGCCAACCGCTACGACGCCGTGATCAACGAGGTCGGCATTACCGACGCGCGCAAGGCCAAGTACGATTTCTCCGATCCTTACATCGCCTCCAAGGCCGTGCTGATCGTGCGCGGCGACAATACCGACATCAAGACCTTCGCCGACCTCAAGGGCAAGAAGTCGGCACAGTCGTTGACATCGAATTTCGGCAAGCTCGCCGAGACCAACGGCGCCGAACTTGTCGGCACCGACGGCTTCGACCAGTCGATCCAGCTGCTGCTCACCGGCCGCGCCGACGCCACCATCAATGACAGCCTGTCTTTCCTCGACTTCAAGAAGCACAAGCCGGACGCCAATGTGAAGATCGCCGCGCAGGAAGAGAACGCCGACTATTCCGGCGTCATCGTGCGCAAGGGTGATCCGGAGCTGGTCGCGGCGATCAACAAGGCGCTGGCCGACATCAAGGCCGACGGCACCTACAAGAAGATCGCCGATACCTATTTCGGCCAGGATGTCTCGCAGTAAAGACCATCTCCCGGCGGTTTGCCGGCAATGACAAATAGCGGCGGGCCGTCTTTGACGGCTCGCCGTTATTCGCATGATATGAGAAGCACACAATCGCACTGCCGTCACCGCGGCGGTCTGTGAGGGAGGAGCCGTTCGTGCCGCACTGGCTACACCTGATGCTGGACTCGTTGCCGACACTGCTGTGGGCGGCGTTGATCTTCACCGTACCGCTGACATTGCTATCGTTCGCACTCGGCCTGTTCGTCGGCCTTGTTGTCGCCCTGGTGCGGCTGTTCGGCCCCAAGCCTCTGGTTGCCGTGGTCCGCTTCTATGTCTGGATCTTTCGCGGCACGCCGCTTCTGGTGCAGCTGTTCCTGATCTTTTACGGCCTGCCTTCGGTCGGCATATTGCTGGATGCTTTTCCGGCGGCGCTGATTGGCTTCACCCTCAACATAGGCGCCTACAGTTCGGAAATTATCCGCGCCGTGATCGGCTCGGTGCCGAAGGGCCAGTGGGAAGCGGCCTATTCGATCGGCATGACCTGGAGCCAGGCGATGCGGCGCACCATCCTGCCGCAAGCCGGCCGCGTCGCCGTGCCGCCGCTGTCCAACACCTTCATCTCGCTGGTCAAGGATACGTCGCTGGCCGCCGCCATCACCGTGCCGGAGATGTTCCAGGCGGCGCAGCGCATCGTCGCCACCACCTATGAACCGCTGATCCTCTATGTCGAGGCGGCGATCCTTTATCTGGCGATGAGCTCGGTGCTTTCGGCCTTGCAGACGCGGCTGGAGGAGCGGCTCAACCGCTATGGCGGCTTCCTGGAGGCGCGCTCATGATCGGCCTCACCGATATCGAAAAGCGCTTCGGCGACAATCTGGTGCTGAAGGGCGTGACGGTCACCATTGCCGAAGGCAGCGTCACCGCGCTTGTCGGTCCCTCCGGCGGTGGCAAGAGCACTCTGCTGCGCTGCATCAACCTGTTGGAGATCCCGACCTCGGGCATGGTGCGCATCGGCGACGAGACGCTGGAATTCCGTCCCGGCATCAAGATCCCCAGCCGCGACATCCAGCGCCTGCGGCTGCAGACCGGCATGGTGTTCCAGAACTTCCAGCTGTTCCCGCATCGCACCGCGATCGAGAACGTCATGGAAGGCCTGGTGACGGTGCTGAAATGGCCGACGGCAAAGGCGCGCGAGCGGGCACTGGCGCTGCTCGAGAAGGTCGGCATGGCGCACAAGGCGGATGATTGGCCGGCAACGCTGTCGGGCGGCCAGCAGCAGCGTGTGGCGATCGCCCGCGCCCTGGCGCCGTCCCCGAAAGTGCTGCTTTGCGACGAGCCGACCTCGGCGCTCGATCCGGAACTGGCGCAGGAAGTGGTCGACGTGCTGGGAAAACTCGCCAGCGAAGGCACGACCATGGTGATGGCCACGCACGACCTTCGCCTTGCCTCCAAGATTGCGCAGGAGGTGGTGTTCCTCGACGCCGGCGTCATCGTCGAGAAGGGGCCGTCCGCCGTGGTGTTCTCCAACCCGGAGCGTGAACGGACGAAGCGTTTTATTGCGACGCTGAAGCAGGAGGCGGAGAAGGAAGCCGGCGGCTGAGCCTTCTACCTCCCCCTTGTGGGAGGTCGGACGGAAGGTCCGGGTCGGGTCTGGTGCCGTCCCCCATCCTCGCTGCTTCGCAGCGACCCTGCCTGGGCGAGCCACGGGTCTCGCCCTTCCTTGGAACCCCACAAGGGGGTAAAAACAAAAACCCGGCACAAGGCCGGGTTTTTCATGAATTCGACGGTGAAAGCGATCAGGCAGCTTCTTCCTGCTCGGCTTCCTCATTGTCGGCCTTGGCGCCGCGCTTCGGGCCCTTGTTGAGGTTGACCTCGATCAGGCGCACGGCTTCGGTTTCCGACATGCGGTTGACTGCCGCGATCTCGCGCGCCATGCGGTCGAGTGCCGCCTCATAGAGCTGACGCTCGGAATAGGACTGTTCCGGCTGGTTGTCGGCACGATAGAGGTCGCGCACGACTTCCGAGATCGAGATCAGGTCGCCCGAATTGATCTTGGCATCATATTCCTGCGCACGGCGAGACCACATGGTGCGCTTGACGCGGGCGCGGCCCTGGACGACCTTCAGCGCGCGCTCGACATAATCCTCTTCCGACAGCTTGCGCATGCCGATGGAGGTCGCCTTGGCGACCGGAACCTTCAGGCGCATCTTGTCCTTCTGGAAGTCGATGACGAACAGTTCCAGCTTGTGGCCCGCAACTTCCTGCTCGTCGATCGAGACGATCTGGCCGACGCCGTGCGCCGGATAGACGATGTACTCGCCGGTCTTGAAACCGTGGCGTGCCGAGGTGGACTTCTTCTGCGGGGTGATCGTTGCCATTACGCCCTGAACTCCTTGTTGTGGCACCGGCGGCCTGCCGGTCCGAACGCATGCGACCGGGGACACCGATCGTTAGCCGCACAACAGATGAACCCATCGGAAAAAGCCGGGACCGGCAAACCGCATACATAGCGACTGCCTGGCCCAGATCGCTCTGGTCCGATTGGGGATTTCACCTTTCAGTGATTTGGGGCGCTTGCGCCATAAATCGACGTTGTGTCACCGGCATGTTTCAACTGGTGTAGCACAAAAAGTCGGAAGAATCAAGGTTTTGCTGCAAACGCGAAGGTCGAGCGCCATCGCCGCCTGTCAAGGCAGTTAATGTATGATGCGCGTTACGCAGCGTTATAACGATCCAATAGGCCGCACTTTTTTGCTTTGCGCATCACCCTTTCCGAAATCGATTCCGATTCCAGCGTCATGTGCTCAGTCGCCTTCGCCGGGCTCGGCGGAGAAATATTTCTCGAACTTGCCGGCCTCGCCGTCGAAGCTCTTGGCATCTGCCGGAGGCTCCTTCTTGGCGGTGATGTTGGGCCATTTCTCGGCGTATTCGGTGTTGACCTGCAGCCATTTGTCGAGGCCCGGCTCGGTGTCGGGCTTGATTGCATCGGCCGGGCATTCCGGTTCGCAGACGCCGCAGTCGATGCACTCGTCGGGATGTATGACAAGCATGTTCTCGCCCTCGTAGAAGCAGTCGACCGGACAGACCTCGATGCAGTCCATGTACTTGCATTTGATGCAGTTGTCGGTCACGACATAGGTCATTGGTCGGCTCCGGGACGTCCCGTTCTTGCTAGAGCGACGTGCGTCCAATTGGACGCACAAAGTACGCTCTGACACTTTGAATCTGCGCATCGTGCCTTCCGAAAAATCGATTTCCGATTTTCGGGCCGATGCGGCGGCTTTTTTGG
Source organism: Mesorhizobium sp. C089B (assembly GCF_030323125.1). Taxonomy (NCBI): domain Bacteria; kingdom Pseudomonadati; phylum Pseudomonadota; class Alphaproteobacteria; order Hyphomicrobiales; family Phyllobacteriaceae; genus Mesorhizobium; species Mesorhizobium sp. C089B. The sequence continues at coordinate 4,043,303 of NZ_CP100469.1, read as the reverse complement.
TGAGGTAACGCCTTTGCCTGCCGCTTGCAAGGGCAGCCATTGCAGGCGGGGCCCGCGTGTCCGGAATGAAATTCCAGACCGCCGGCATGGCGCAGACGGCCAAGGCTTCAGTCTTCGCCGAACAGCCGGTCGGTTTGCCTGCGCTCTTTCTTGGTCGGCCGGCCGCTGCCGGCGTCGCGCAGCGCCGGAATGGCATCGGCAACAGCCTCGCCTTTCGGCGCCGGCGGCGGGGACATGTCCTCGTAGAGCGTGCGCGCTTCCTCGGCCGGACCGCGCCGCACGCCGGTGCCAAGCACCTTCCAAATGAAAATACGGCGCTCGTGCGTAATGGTCAAAACGTCGCCAGGCTTGACCAGATCGGAGGCCTGCGCTGCTTTGTCGCTGTTGATGCGGACGCGTCCGGCGACAACCAGCTTGGCCGCCAGCGAGCGCGATTTTATCGCGCGCGAAAAGAACAGCCACTTGTCGATGCGCTGACGACCTTCAGCAACCATCGCAGCGAACCTGGGGCTTATTTCTTCAGCTGGTCGCGCAAGGCGGCGAGCTTGGCGAAGGGCGAGTCCGGATCGAAGCGCGCAGGGCGTTCCTCGCGTGGCTTGGCCTGGAAAGCCGGCTTGGCGCCTTGCGGTCCGCCTTTGCCTTCCGGCCTGCCGCCTTTCCAGTCAGGCCGGCCCTCGCGCGGACGCTCGCCTTGCGGCTTGCCGTCGCGGCGCTGTTCGCCCTCGGCCTGCGGCTTGGGCTTGAACTTCGAACGGTCGAAGCGTGGCTTGGCGGCACCGTCGCGCTGGTCGCGCCGGCCCTGATAGGCCGGCCGTTCGCCCGGTGCCGGCTGTCCGCCGGCAGCGTCGGCCGGCGCATCGGCGCGGCTAGCCTGGCCGTTACGCGGGCGATTGTCTCTGCGGTTGTCTTGCCGATGGCGCGGGCGCTGCTCGAAACGGCCCTGCCGCCACAACAAGATGGGCTTTGGGGCTTCGGCCTCGGGGGCAGGCTCAGCGCTTCCACCCTCCCCTCGTGGGAGGGTCGGCGCGCAGCGCCGGGGTGGGGGCAGCGCCGGCGCCGGCGGTTGCGCCTGCATCGGCTACGCGGTCTGCACTATCGGTTTCGTCAGCGCTGTCACCCCCACCCGCGTCGCTTCGCGCCGCGACCTCCCCATCGAGGGGAGGTAAAAGCGTCGGCGCTTTCGGTGACAGTGTCGTCAGCCTCTGCAACGGCCGGAGCGTGTTCTTGCGCTGCAGGCTCTGCAGTTGTTTCGTCGATGGCTGGGACCTCGGCGGTAGCTTCAACGGCCGCAGCTGGCTCCGAACCCTCGGCAGGCGCTTCCGGCTGAGCGTCTGCAACAGCCTCCGCTGCGGCTTCGGCGACGGGCTGCTCAGCCGCAGGCTCAGCGGCGGCAACCGCATCCGGCTCCGATCCAACGGCCGGCGCTTCAGCGACGGCTTCGCTTGCAGCGGCTTCCGCCGCCTTGGCCTGTTCAGCTTTTGCAGCCGCGTCCGCAGCCAGCTTGGCGGCAGCCGCTTCCCGCACCGCGTTGTCCTGTGCTTCCAGCCGCGCCTTGACCTCTGCCGGCGGCTTCGGCTCGGCGCGATAGCCGAGACCTTTCAGGATCTCTTCCATGTCGTCGGCGGTTGCGCCGAGGATGGACATCATCGGCGGCGTCACCATGAAGGACTGGCCGTCATAGGCGCCGTCCGGGCGCTGTCCCAGACCGGGCTTCCAGTTGGTCGCAGGCCGGATCAGGTCGGCCAGCCGTTCCAGAATGTCGATGCGCACGGCGCGGCGGCCGAGATTGCGGTAGCCGGCAAGCTTGTAGAAGCTCTTGTCGAAAGCAGGATCGATGACCACCGAGGTGCGGCCGGAAGCCAGTGCGTGCACCACGTCGCCAAAGCCCGGCTTGTCCTTGCCGTCGTTCTTCAGCGCCCACAACAGCGTAATCAGTCCGGCGGGCGCCGGCTTGATCAGCGCCGGCACGAAGACGTGGTAGGCGCCGAAGCGCACACCGAGCCGGCGCAAGGCGGCGCGACCCTCCTGGTCGAGCGACTTCATTTCCTCGGCGATGTCGCGGCGGTTGATGAGGCCGAAATGCTCGACGAGCTGGAAGGCGATGCCACGGCCGATGCCGGCGATCTGCTCGGCATTCTTCAAGTCGACCAGCGGCTTCAGCAGCGACTCGATCTGGAAATTGACGAAACGCTCGGCGCGCGCGGCGACCTTGTCTCGGGCGGGGCCGGTCAACTGCTCGTCGGCCAAAAGCACCAGGCGCGGCTTCAGCGCGTCCTCGCCGGCAACCAGCGTGCCGATCGGCGCGCCGATCCAGCGCAGCGTGCCGTCGGAGCCGAGCGCAAGGTCGCCATTGGCGCAGGCGCCGAAGCGTTCGGCACGCGCCTCGAACTCGGCGGCCAGCGCTTTTTGCGCTGCCGTACGCACGGCCTTGGCGTCTTCGCCGCCGGCGCTCTGGTCGGCGGTGAAGCGGAACCCTTGCAACTCGCCGACATGATGGCCTTCGACAAGGACGGTTCCGGTAGGACTGATTTCGGCTTCAGGCATTGTATTTTCTCTAAGGCGCCGCATGAGGACGGAAGTCCTGCGGTCTACAACCGTTTCGTCAACCGCTCATGCAGCGCATCCGACAATCTGTCTTCGATTTCGCGCGTCTTTTCCCGCCAGTGTGCCTGATCGGCCAGCCAGCCCGGCCGGTTGGACACGAATGTCCAGGTGCGGATCTGCGCAATGCGGTGCGACAGCGTGTCGATGTCCCCCTCGGTCGTATCGGCGCGGCGCACCTGCTCGGCCATGTAGTTCTCGTCGACATGGCCGTGTTTGGCGAGGTCGGTGTAGATAGAAGCGATCAGGTCGGAGTGCTGGGCCGGCGCGATCTTGCGGTAGTCCGGCAACGCGCAGGCTTCCCACAGCAGCGCCACGCGCTTGGCATTGGTAGCCAGCGCGCGGATGTCCTCGTCGCGGGAGAGATGTTCGAGCGCCTGCGCATCGACCGCCGGCAGCGCCCGCGTCAGGCCTTCGACCGGCGCGTTGGTTTCGATCGAGCGCTTCAGCGCGTCGAGGCTGGCGAAGTCGAAATGCGCGGTGCGCCATTGCAGCACCTTCACCGGATCGAACTCGTGCCCCTCGATGCGCTTGACCAGTTCCTCGTCCAGCGGATCGACCTGACCGGTGACGCCGAAGGTGCCGTCGCGCAGATGCCGGCCGGCGCGGCCGGCGATCTGGCCGAGCTCGGCCGCCGTCAGGTTGCGGTACTGGTAGCCGTCGAATTTGCGGTTCTGGGCGAAGGCGACATGATCGAGATCAAGGTTGAGGCCCATGCCGATGGCGTCGGTGGCGACGAGATAGTCGACGTCGCCTGCCTGGAACATTGCCACCTGGGCGTTGCGGGTGCGGGGCGACAGCGCGCCGAGCACGACCGCCGCTCCTCCTTGCTGGCGGCGGATCAGCTCAGCGATGGCATAGACCTCGTCGGCGGAGAAAGCGACGATCGCCGTACGCCGCGGCAGGCGGGTCAATTTCTTCGAACCGGCGTAGGCCAGGTGCGACAGGCGAGGGCGCGTCACCACCGAGACGCCTCTCAGCAGCTTTTGCAGGATGCCATGCATGGTGGCCGCGCCGAGCAGCAGCGTTTCCTGGCGCCCGCGCAGGTGCAGGATTCGGTCGGTGAAGATATGGCCGCGCTCGAGGTCGCCGGCGAGCTGCACCTCGTCGATGGCGACGAAGGCAACGTCGGTCTCGCGCGGCATGGCTTCGACGGTGCAGACCGAATATTTCGCGCCGGGCGGCTGGATTTTTTCCTCGCCGGTGATGAGCGCCACCTTGTGGGCGCCGACCTTTTCGCAGACGCGGGCATAGACCTCGCGCGCCAGAAGGCGGAGCGGCAGGCCGATAATGCCGCTCTCATGCGCCACCATGCGCTCGATGGCGAGATGGGTCTTGCCGGTGTTGGTCGGACCCAGCACGGCAGTCACGTCGCGGCCCGACAGGATCAGCGGCTCGGTGTGTTTCGGCTGGATGTTCATCGGCCTGGAGATGAGGCTTTCTGCATCGTGTTGTCGGGAGCGCGCCTCGCGTGGCGCGTATGACAGGCGACACATAGGGATTTCAGGCGCGAAGCGAAAGCGGAATGTTCCGGCCGGCAATCCCACGGTTCGTCTTTGAGGTCTCAATTAACAGTTGGAACGAGTCTGGAACGAATCGGCGACGAATCAGTGACTCCGGCAGATTCAGCTTTTGTTCACGGCTACATGTGGATTTTGCGAGGCTGAGTCTCACCATATGCTGAATCGCGGAAACTGGCCCGATTCCTGCAAGGCGACCATTGGCGTTAACCTTTGCCGGCGGGGCATCGTCGTGATCCGATACGCCTCGGCCAACATTATGAAATTGTTGAATTTTCTTAATCGGCCTTAACCATTTGCCGGTGATTTTCGGCGTTGGTCGTTAACGTTGCGCTCAAAGCCGGAACGAATCGGCGATCAATCAGCGATGGCGGGATTTTCCTGGTTTGTTCACCCCAACATGTTGTGTTATCCACAGCTTGTCCACCGAGAATTCACAGCTTGCGAACCGGGTTTTGCACAGGGCGCCTGGAAATCGTTAATCTTTGCGTGCCGGAACGGGTCAATGTCTAGCGCGCAGCCCGGAACATCGCCGGCCGGCGATGAAAAAACGGGCCATAAGCCGGCCCGTCCTACCGGGCGAAATGCTGTCGTTCAGGCGAAATACTGGCCGCCATTGGCTGTGATGGTCGAGCCGGTGATGAAACCGGCGTCCTCAGAGGCGAGGAAGACGACGCAACGCGCGATCTCTTCCGGTTCGCCGAGGCGGCCGACCGGGATCTGCGGAATGATGCGTTCATTCAGCACCTTCTCGTCGATCGCCTTGACCATCTCGGTGGCGATGTAGCCGGGGCAGATGACATTGACTGTGATGCCCGCGCGCGCGCCCTCCTGCGCCAGCGCCTTCGAGAAGCCGATGTCGCCGGCCTTTGCGGCGGAATAGTTGACCTGGCCGGCCTGGCCTTTCTGGCCGTTGATGGAGGAAATGGTGATGACGCGGCCGAATTTGCGGTCGCGCATGCCGCCCCACAGCGGATGCGTCATGTTGAAGACCCCAGACAGATTGGTGTCGATGACTTCCTTCCACTGCTCGCGCGTCAGCTTGTGGAACATGGCGTCACGGGTAATGCCGGCATTGTTGACCAGCACCGAGACCGGGCCGAGATCGGCCTCGACCTGTTTGATTCCGGCGGCACAGGCGTCGTAGTCGGCGACCGACCATTTGTAGGCCTTGATGCCGGTTTGTGCGCTGAACTTCCCCGCTGCCTCGTCATTGCCGGCATAGTTGGCTGCAACGGTGTAACCGGCATTCTTCAGGCCGATCGATATGGCGGCGCCGATGCCGCGCGATCCACCGGTGACGAGCGCTACTTTGGTCATTGAAAGTTCTTCCTCCCTTTGGTCGGAAGAAGGGAATAGGGAATAGGGAGTAGCGAGTAGGGATCGATATCCCGCCGCGCTGCTCCTTCTTCCCCATTCACTACTCCCTATTCACTACTCACTTCTCTTTCACAGCGCTTCCACGCACAGAGCGACGCCCATGCCGCCGCCGATGCACAGCGTGGCAAGGCCCTTCTTGGCGCCGCGGCGGCGCATCTCGAAAACCAGCGTGTTGAAGACGCGGGCGCCCGACGCGCCGATCGGATGGCCGATGGCGATGGCGCCGCCATTGACGTTGACGATCGACGTATCCCAGCCCATGCCCTTGTTGACGGCGCAGGCCTGCGCGGCGAAGGCTTCATTGGCCTCGACAAGGTCGAGGTCCTTGACCGACCAGCCGGCCTTCTCGAGCGCCCGCTTCGAGGCGGGAATAGGTCCGGTGCCCATGATCGCCGGATCGACGCCGGCCGTCGCCCATGAGGCGATGCGCACCAGCGGGGTGATGCCGCGCCTTGTGGCTTCAGCCTCGCTCATCAGCAGCGCGCCGGCGGCGCCGTCATTGATGCCCGACGCGTTGGCGGCGGTCACGGTGCCGTCCTTGTCGAAAGCCGGCTTCAGCTTGGACATGGCGTCGATGGTGGCTCCGTGGCGGATGTACTCGTCCTGGTCGACGACAGTGTCGCCCTTCCTGCCCTTGATCGTGAAGGCGACGATCTCGTCCTTGAACTTGCCGGCCTTCTGCGCGGCCTCGGCCTTGTTTTGCGAGGCGAGCGCAAACTGGTCCTGGTCGTCGCGGGTGATCTGGAACTGGCGGGCGACGTTCTCGGCGGTGTTGCCCATGTGGTAGCCGTTGAAGGCGTCCCACAACCCGTCCTTGATCATGGTGTCGATCATCTTGTAGTCGCCCATCTTGACGCCGGCGCGCAGGTGCTCGGCGTGCGGCGACAGCGACATCGATTCCTGGCCGCCGGCGATGATCACAGTGGCGTCGCCGGCGGCGATCTGCTGCATGCCGAGCGCGATGGCGCGCAGGCCAGAGCCGCAAACCTGGTTGAGCCCCCAGGCGGTGGTCTCCTTGGGCAGGCCGGCATTGATCGACGCCTGGCGGGCGGGGTTCTGGCCCTGCGCGGCGGTCAGCACCTGGCCGAGAATGACCTCGTCGACTTCGCCCGGCTCGACGCCGGCGCGCGCCAAAAGCTCCCTGATGACGACGGCGCCAAGTTCATGCGCCGGGGTGGCGGCGAAGGCGCCGTTGAAGGAGCCGACAGCCGTGCGTGCGGCGCTGGCAACGACGATTGAATTGGAAGCGGACATTTTTCTCTCCAGACTTCGAGGTGTCGTGTTCTTGGGGGCTTGTTGGGACTTTTCTTGCCCGTTCCACACCCCAAGTCAAACCGGAAATGGGCATGCCGGCCAAGCGCCGCAAGCAGGGCGCGGGCGGCCGGCGGGATCGCCCAACCTTTGCTGCGCAGCATAATTGGCCGGCCATGCAGCAATAAATGATGCCGCACTGCACAAAGCGCTTGGAATTATAGAGCTTTTGCGCATATCCTTAAAAATGGCGCAATCGTTACCGGCGGCTTACTCAGGCGCGCCGGTGTCCCGGGAGGATGCTGATGGCCGCGAAAGACGACCCTATCATTATCAAGAAATATGCCAATCGCCGGCTCTACAATACCGGCACCAGCACCTATGTCACGCTCGAGGATCTGGCCGAGATGGTCAAGAAGGGCGAGGAGTTCACCGTCCAGGACGCCAAGACCGGTGACGACATTACCCATCCGGTGCTGACGCAGATCATCTTCGAACTGGAGAACAAGGATGGGCAGAACATGCTGCCGATCCCGTTCCTGCGCCAGCTGATCGCTTTCTATGGCGACCAGATGCAGCAGATCGTGCCGAGCTTCCTCGAACAGTCGATGATGGCCTTCTCCAAGGAACAGGAGCGGTTCCGCGAGCAGATGAAGGGCGCGATCGGCAAGTCGCCGCTGGATGTGATGAAGATCGCCACGCCGATCAAGGCGCTGGAAGAGCAGACACGCCGCAACATGGAAATGTTCCAGAACGCGATGCGCCTGTTCACGCCGTTCCCGACCGCCGCCACAAATGCTGCGGCCGCGGCTGCACCCGAGCCGGCCCGCAAGGATGTCCCGGAAAAGAGCGGCGACGACCTTCAGGAACTGAAGCAACAGATCGCCGCCATGCAGCGCAAGCTTGACACCATGTCGTAAGCGACCGCCGCATGGTCGACCGCCCTCAGTTGGTCGAGGCGGCTGTCACGGGTCGATTTTCAGCTGCCACGGTTCCCAGATATCGTCGGGCTGGCCGTCGAGCGAGCGGTAGAAGGCTTTGGCCGGCGAGTTGGATTTCAGCACCGTCCATTTGATGGCGGAGGCGCCAATGCTCAAAGCGTGTTGGCGAAGCTGTTCAACAAGCGCATGGCCGACCGCCATGCCGCGCGTCGCTTCAGTGACGTAGAGTTCCTTCAGCCAGACAACCGGCTTCAGGTCGTAGGTCCAGGGGATGAGGTAGTGGACGGCGATGCCGACGATCACGCCCTCTCGCTCCGCCACCAACACGCCGAACCGGGGCGATGGCCCCAGCCCGTGCTCGATGAGGTTCGCTTCGGTGACGCGAAGCTTGTCGTCATAACCCTCGAAGACGGCTAGCGCCCGCATGAGGGCGAGCACCGCACCGACATCCTGGCGCTCGAATGGACGAATTCTAACCATCGCCTTCTGCATGCTTGCTCAGTCTTCAAGGCCGACCATATCGCGTGGCCTCACGCGTGCAAGACACCGGGCTCCTTGCCTGAAGCGAAAGGAAGGTCCTCGTCCTGCCAACCGGTTATGCCGCCGATCATGATCTTCACGGGACGACCGAGGCTGGCCAGCTTGAAGGCCGCCTGATCCGCGCCATTGCAATGCGGTCCCGCGCAATAGACGACGAACAGCGTCCTTTCGGGCCATTGCACCATCCGCCCGGCCGATATTTCGCGGTGGGGCAGATGCAGCGCGCCCGGCACATGGCGGCGTCCATAGGCTTCCGGCGAACCTACCACATGCAGGAGAACAAAGTCCGGCTCCCCGGCACGCAGTGCGGCGGCGACGTCGGAACAGTCGGTCTCGACGGAAAGCCGGCGCAGAAAATGGTCGCGGGCGATATCCGGCGATGCCGCCGGAATGTCTGTCACGTGGCTCATCCTCGTATCTCCATTGCTGATGCGACGGAGAGATAAGACAGGAAGCAGGGCGATTGCAGCTGGCAGCTTTGCCATATATCGTCAAGATCATGCCATCCTCTGCGAATCCGCGCCCTGCCAACCCTCTTGTCGTTGCCGTTGCCTATGACGGGCTGTGCACGTTCGAGTTTGGCGTGGCGGTTGAGATCTTCGCCTTGCCCCGGCCGGAAATGGGTGAGGATTGGTACCGTTTTGCCGTTGCCGGGATCGATGGCGGTGAAATGCGCGCGGTGGGCGGCGTGCGTATTGTTGCCGACGGCGGGATCGATCTGATCGGCCAGGCCGGCACGGTGATCGTACCGGGATGGCGCGGAACGGAGGCTCCGGTGCCGCCGGCGCTGATCGAGGCGCTGCGGAAGGCGAGCGAGCGCGGCGCTCGCATTCTTTCGATCTGTTCGGGCGTGTTCGTGCTTGCGGCGGCCGGCCTGCTTGCGGGCAAAAGAGCGACGACGCACTGGCGCTATAGCGAGAAGCTGACGGAGCTCTACCCTGACATCACCGTGGTTCCGGATATCCTGTACATCGATGAGGGAAATGTCCTGACTTCCGCCGGCAGTGCCGCGGGCATCGACCTCTGCCTGCATCTGGTCCGGCGCGACTTCGGCACCAAGGCGGCAAACATGGTGGCGCGCCGTCTGGTGGTGCCGCCGCATCGCGACGGCGGCCAGGCGCAGTATGTCGAGAGCTCCGTTCCCGAGCCGCACGAACGCAGCCGGCTTGGCCCGTTGATCGACAGGATGCGCGCCGATATTTCCGCCGACTATCCCGTCGCCATCTTGGCCGAGCTTGCCGGGATGAGCGAGCGGACGTTTCTGCGCCGCTTTGCGGCCGCAACCGGCGTCACGCCGGCGCGCTGGCTGCTGTCGGAACGGCTTTCGCGGGCGCGCACGCTGCTGGAAGACACCGCCATGCCGATCGAACGCATTGCCGAGACCGCCGGCTTTGGCGCGGCAGGCACGCTGCGGCATCATTTTCGTCAGCAGTTCGCCACGACGCCCGTCGCGTACCGTGCGCGGTTCGGGAACACGGCCAGGTCGGCTTAAGTCACGCGTCCCTCATAGCGGCCACGCGGCCTGATGATGCTGCCGCTAATGATCTGTTCGACCATATGCGCGGCCCAGCCGACACTGCGTCCAAGCGCAAACAGCTGGAACGGTGCATCGCGCGGCAAGCCAAGGCCGCGCGTTAGTGCGGCCAGGGCGAAGTCGATGTTGGGCTGGGCACCGACCGCCGCCATAGCGGCTTTTTGCAGCTGTTGCAGCGTCTCGTCGACAGGGATGACTGCCAGAAGTGCGGTGGCACGGGGATCGCCGTCGGGATAGAGCGGATGGCCGAACGCCGGCAAGGGCCGGTCATGGCCGAGCCAGCGCCGGATCGCCGCATCCGCGCCGTGGGCTGCTGCATCTTCAGCCAGTTGCATCACCGCTTCGCCGGCGCCACCGTGGCGCGGGCCGGACAGCGTTGCCAGGCCGGCCAGCAGGCATGCGGCAGGCGAGGCGCCTGTGGACGCTGCGACGCGGGCGGCGAAGGTCGATGCGTTGAGTTCATGATCGGCGAGCAGGACGAGGGCGCAGCGGATCGCTTCCGCGCCGGCATCATCCACCGACCAGCCCTGCGCCAGGCGCTTATGGACGGGCGCTGTGCCGGCTTCAGCGCCCAGCGACTGCGCCAGCGCTCCGACTGTGCGCGCGGCCTCGGTGCACAGCGAGGCGGCGCTGCGCCCGAGCGAAGGCCGCCCGTGGCCTGCAAGCATGGCAAGCTGCGCAAAGGCCGAGGCGCGGCCGACTGGATGAGGCGCTTCAGGTGACGGAGCTTTGAACGTCACCGGTTCGGCCGATGCCCACAGCAGAGCGGCGGTTTCCTCCAGCGTCGCCGATTTGGAGAGCGCAACGGCGTCTTGCCCTCGGTAGATCAGTCGACCGTGCAGCACAGTCGAAATCGCGGTGACAATCGAGGGTTCGCCCCAGGCGATCGCGCTCGCGGCGATGGCCGAGGGACTGCGGCCCCGCGCCCGGCGGGTCGCCAATGCCGCGATGTCGTCGGCGCGGTACTGGCTGCGGCGCGGGTCGCTCTCATCCGGCCGCATGCCGATGCGGCCACGGCTGACATAGGCGTAGAGCGTCTGCGGCCGGACCTTGAGCCTTTCCAGCGCCTCTTCCCGCGACAGCCATTCGGACATTTTTAGCTCACATATTGATTATATTGATCAAGATTGATCGAGGCGCAGCCCAACCCTTATCTCCCATGCAGAAAAGCTGCAAGGAGATGAGATATGGCGAACGGGCTCGATGATGTGGTGGCGGCGGAGACCGTGCTCTCCGATGTCGATGGCCTTGGCGGCCGCCTGACGATCCGCGGTCATTCGCTGCCGGAATTGGCGGGACGCTGGCGCTATGCGCAAGTCGTTCGCCTGTTGCTCGACGGCTTCTTCGACGGCCTTCCCGGCGATGCCGAACTGGCAGCGAGGCTGGGCGAGGCTCGCGTCGAGCTGTTCGAGCGGCTTGCGCCCTCGCTGCCGCTGCTCGCACCGCTTGAGATCTATGGCGCCATGCGCGCCGGCATGGCGCTGCTGCCGGATGGCGAGACGCTGACGGACGCCTTGCGGCTGATCGCGGCGCCCGCCGTGCTGACGCCGGCTCTGCTGCGGCTGGCGCGTGGCGAGCAGCCGATCGCACCTGACGCGAAGGCCGATCATGCCGCCGACATGCTGAGGATGCTCGAGGGATCCGTCCCGTCGCCGGCGCTGGCAAGGGCACTCGACACCTATCTGGTCACCGTCTGCGATCACGGCCTCAACGCCTCGACCTTCGCCACCCGCGTCGTCGCTTCGACGCTGGCAGGGCTGACATCGTCGGTGCTGGCCGGGCTCGGCGCGCTCAAGGGGCCGCTGCACGGCGGCGCGCCCGGCCCGGTGATCGAGATGCTCGATGCAATCCAGGCGCATGGCGACGCGGCCGGTTGGCTGCGCGAGAAGGTCGCGCATGGCGAGCGCATCATGGGTTTCGGCCATCGCATCTACCGCGTGCGCGATCCGCGCGCCGATGTGCTGAAGGGGGTGGTGCGGCAGCTCGGCAGCGAGGGCGAGACCGGCCGCCGGCTGGCCTTCGCCGAACAGGTCGAGCAGACGGCGCTCGAAGTGCTGCGGATCGCCAAGCCGCAGCGCTCGCTGCAGACCAATGTCGAGTTCTACACAGCGCTTGTGCTTGAGGCGGCGGGCTTTCCGCCACAGGCGTTCAGCAATGTCTTTGCCGCCGGACGTGTCGCCGGCTGGATCGCGCATGCGCGCGAACAGCAGACGACAGGGCGGCTGATCCGTCCACAGTCGCGCTATGTCGGGCCGGTGCCGAAGCTTGTCGCTTGAGGTTTTTGCGAAGAGGACCCCACCCTAGCTTGCCGGGGCGAGCCACGGGTCTCGCCCGTCCTTCGGACCCCCACAAGGGGAGGGCAGCTGGCGCGCGCCGCCGAAACGTCGGTGGTTTGCTGAGATCAGCGTCTACCAAGTCTCCCTCCCCCTTGTGGGGAGGGATCAAGGGTGGGGGTATTCGTAGGGCGAAGACCTGGGCGTGGAGGACCATTCCCCATGACTAAAATTTCATGTGATCACGCGACCGTGTTCGTGTTCTTGCCTTGGTCATCCCTTATATGCTGCACTGCAATATAAATCCGCTGCCGTCGAACCCGCCCGATTTCCGGGCGGAATGAGGCAGCAGCGACCAAACCGAACAGGAACGCCATGACCAAAAACGGCAAGGCGGAGGAAACGAAAAAGATCAACATCGCGCTGCAGGGCGGGGGCTCGCACGGAGCCTTCTCCTGGGGCGTGCTCGACCGGCTGCTGGAGGATGGCAGGCTCGACATTTCAGCCGTGTCCGGCACCAGCGCCGGCGCGATGAATGCGGTGGCGCTGGCCGATGGTTTTGTGCGCGGCGGCGTCGAGGGTGCACGGCAAAAGCTCGACGATTTCTGGCGCGCGGTGGCGGCCAAGGGCCGCTTCAGCCCGGTGCAGCGCATGCCGTGGGACGTCGCCTGGGGCAACTGGTCGATCGAGAACACCCCCGGCTATTTCTTCTTCGACACCATGTCGCGAGTGTTTTCGCCCTATGTCGCCAATCCGCTGGGCTTGAACCCGCTGCGCGACGTGGTCGAGCAGGAGATCGATTTCAAAAATGTTCACGCCTGCAAGTCGATGGAGCTGTTCATTTCGGCGACCAATGTCGAGACCGGCCAGCTGCGCGTCTTTTCCGATGGCGAGATCGACCTCGACACGGTGATGGCCTCGGCCTGCCTGCCACAATTGTTCCGCGCCGTCGAGATCAAGGGCGTGCCCTATTGGGATGGCGGCTATGGCGGCAATCCGGCGCTGTTCCCGTTCTTCAAGACGGCGGCGACCGAGGATGTGCTTTTGGTGCAGATCAATCCGGTGGTGCGCGAAGGCACGCCGAGAAGCGCCAACGAAATCCAGAACCGCATCGACGAGATCACCTTCAATGCCGGGCTGCTGAACGAATTCCGCTCGATCGCCTTCGTCAAGGAGCTGATCGCCGCCGGCCGGCTGCCGCCTGGCGAATACCGCGACATCCGCATGCACCGCATCGATGCCGACGAGGCGTTCAAGGATCTGTCGGCGTCGTCCAAGGTCAATGCGGAATGGGCCTTCCTGAGCTATCTCAGAGACCTTGGCCGTATAGCGGCCAGCGACTGGCTGGAGGAGAATTACGACGCCGTCGGCAAGCGGCCGACGCTCGATCTTTCCGGCGAACTCGATGACGGCTTCAAACCGGTGCGCGGGCCGGCACCGGGACGGCGGGTGAAGGAATTTCTCGCCGCCCGCAAGAAGCCGGACGCCGAACGCCGGCGGGCCTGAGTCCGCCCGGATCGATCAAGACGATCAGCGAAGTGTTCGGCAAATCGGAGTAGCGCCGATGACTTTCCGTCCCGGAACAACCGTTGCGTGTGACGGTATACAAAATCATACTGACGCCTGCTGCCATTCACTGAGTGGCTACGCAGGTCGCGCCCACATTTGAGCGTCAAAAACTAGTGCAGGCACAGGAGAATGTCAGTGCTCAAAACGCCTTGAAAACAAAGCGCCTCCAACACCCGTATGGTTCCGAGACTGTGGTTCCGCCGCCTGACGGGGCGCTGACAAAACCGTTTCCCGTTGGCCACACTACATCGCCTGGCACAATGTTCCTGCAACTTTTCGACTGTATTGCGATGCAACTTTGATGTAGAAGCGCGGCTTCGCCGTTCACGGCAAATTGAACACGGCCTGGCGCGCACCCATATCGGCGACGCGCCCGAGTTGGAAGACACGGTAGCTGTTAGACGACGGACTCCTGTTGGATAACGACTTGGCCGAACCCCGCAGTGGAAAAACAATGATGCCGAAGATCAGGTTTCACAAGCTTGCCGCTATTGTCGTGCTCATCGGCTTCGCCGCCTGGATGGGAACAGGCGCGTTCTCGTCCGTCGGCAGCGCCGCTGTCGAAGGTGCTGGCAAGGCAGGCGATCAGGCCAAGCCGGGCGATCAGGCCAAGGCACCGGATGCAACCAAGACCGCCGAGGCCGAACCGAAGGCGCCGCTGCGCACCGTCGCTGTGGTGACGCCGCCGCGCAAGACCTATGCCCGCGCCATCCGCATTTCCGGGCTGACCGAGGCCGACAAGCGCGCCGTGCTGGCGACGCGCGTCGCCGGCGTCATCGAAAAGCTGCCGGTCAAGCAGGGCGATCACGTCAAGACCGGCGACCTGGTGCTGATGCTGGCGGCCGAAGAAAAGATCTCGATGGTCGACAGTGCCAAGCAGCTCGTCGCGCAGCGCCAGGCTGAACTCGACGCATCGCTGCGGCTCATGAAGACCGGCAATCTGCCCAAGCTGCAGCTCGACACGGCGCGTTCGAACCTGACCGCTGCGCAGTCGCAGCTGGAAACGGCGCAGGCCGAACTCGAGCGCAATCTGGTCAAGGCGCCCTTCGACGGCGTCATCGACCGGGTGCCGGTGGAGCTCGGCAGTTCCATCATGCAGGGCGGCGAGGTGGCAACCATCCTCAAGCTCGATCCGGTGATTGCGCGCGGCGAAGTCAGCGAACGCGACCTCGGCTATCTCAAGCTCGGCGACAAGGCTGCTGTGCGGCTGGTCAGCGGCCAGACCGTCGAAGGCACGGTGCGCTACATCAGCCGCGACGCCTCGTCGGCGACCCGCACCTTCCGCGTCGAGATTGCCGTGCCCAACGCCGATGGCTCCGTGCCGGCGGGCATGACGGCCGAGATTTCGCTCAGCGCGCAGCCGACCGACGCCGTCATGTTGCCGCGCTCCGTGGTGACGCTGGGCGACAAGGGCGATCTTGGCATCCGTGCCGTCGACAAGGACAACAAGGTGGTGTTCTTCCCGATCGACCTCGTTGACGACTCGCCGAAGGGCTTGGTGCTTGGCGGCATTCCAGCCGATGCCCGCGTCATCGTCGCCGGCCAGGAACTCGTCAAGGAAGGCGACGTAGTCAAGCCGGTCGAGGCCGACCAGGCGACCATCCAGAAACTGTTGGGCGAAGCGACAACGCAGTAGCGCCGGAACGGCCCCGGCCGGGGACAGCCGGGGCGGGGACAACCGGCCGCAATGCGGCTCCTGAAATCTTGAGAACAGGCCATGGATATCGTCAAACTCGCGATCAACAATGCCCGGCTGACCATTGCGGTGCTGGTGTTCCTGCTGCTGGCGGGCTGGGTCGCCTATCAGTCGACGCCGAAGGAAGCGGAACCCGACGTTCCTACCCCTTATGTTTATATAAATGTTGCCTATCAAGGCATCGCGCCCGAAGACGCTGAAAGACTTCTGCTTAGGCCTCTGGAGGCAAAGCTTAAGAGTCTCAAGGGGTTAAAGGAGATGAAATCATCCGCCTATCAGGGCGGTGCCTTTGTCTTCCTTGAGTTTCTGCCGTCTATAAAAGTCGACACCGCGGTGACTGATACACGCTCGAAGGTTCAGGACGCGAAGGCTGACCTTCCCCAAGCGGCAGAAGAACCGGTTGTTACCGAGGTCAACATTTCCGAGTTTCCCGTCCTGGTCGTCACGCTGTCCGGCGATGTGCCCGAGCGTGTGCTTACGGCGGCGGCGCGCGAACTGCGCGACCGCATCGAGGAAGTCCCGGGCGTTCTTGAGGGCACCATACAAGGCGCGCGCGACGATCTCGTCGAGGTCGTCATCGACCCGATGAAGCTGTCCTCCTACGGCCTGCAGCTCGACCAGCTGATCGGCGCGGTCGGCGCTTCCAACAGCCTGGTCGCCGCCGGCAATATCGAGGGTTCGGAAGGCAAATACGCGGTCAAGGTGCCGTCGCTGATCGAGACACCCGAGGATGTCGCGTCCTTGCCGGTGGTCGCCGGCCCCAATGCCGTCGTGCAGGCGAAGGACATCGCCACGGTGCGTTCGACCTTCGCCGACGCCGAGACCATCACCCGCCTCAACGGTAAGCCGGCCATCGCCATCGAAGTCAAGAAGCGCATCGGCGCCAACCTGATCGACACGCTGGCCAAGGTGCGGGAAGTGTCCGACGCCTACGTCAAGACCATGCCGGAAGGCATGAACATCACCTACACGCAGGACAAGTCTGTCTTCGTCAACCAGCTGCTGGGCGACCTGCAGAACCACGTGATGATCGCCGTCATCCTGGTGTTCATCGTCATCCTCTATGCACTGTCGGGACGCGCCTCGCTGCTGATCGGGCTTGCCATTCCGTCATCCTTCCTGATCGGCATCCTGCTGCTTGCGATGATGGGCTACACGATCAACATGATCGTGCTGTTCAGCCTTATCCTGGCGGTCGGCATGCTGGTCGACGACGCCATCATCGTCACCGAATTCGCCGAACGGCGCATGGGCGAAGGCATGCCGAAGGCGGAAGCCTTCACGCTGGCCGCCAAGCGCATGGCCGGCCCGGTCATCGCCGCGACGATGACGCGCATCGCGGCGTTTTCGCCGCTGCTGTTCTGGCCTGGCATCATCGGCGACTTCATGAAATACATGCCGATCACGCTGATCGTGACGCTATCGGCCTCGATGCTTTATGCGCTGGTGTTCGCGCCGACGCTGGGCGCGCTTTTCGCCAAGGCGCCGGAGCACCACGAGGAACACAATCGCGACGGCTGGTACATGGCGCTGGTCAAGCAGGCGGTGCGCTTCCCGATCACCGTGCTGGTGCTCACCGCCGTGCTTTTGACCGGCGTCGGCTTCGCCTATTCGAAATATGGCGCCGGCGTCGAGTTCTTCCCCAGCGTCGAGCCCGATTACGGCCTGCTCTATGTGCACGCCCGCGGCAATCTCTCGCTGGCCGAAATGGACACGGCGACCAGGATCGCCGAAAACCGGCTGCTTGGCTGGCCTGGCGTCAAATCGGTCTATACCCGCGTCGGCAAGACGCAGGGCGGCGGCCAGGACGTGCCGGAGGACGTCGTCGGCGTCATCCAGTATGAGTTCATCGACTGGCGCGAGCGCAAATCGGCGAACAATATCCTGGATGAGCTGCGCACCGTCATGGCCGGCATTCCCGGCGTCGATGTCGAAGTGCGCGTGCCGGAGGCCGGTCCTCCCACAGGCAAGGCGGTCCAGCTCCGGCTTTCGGCCATCGATCCAAAAGGGCTTGACGACCAGGCCCGTGCCGTTGCGGCGCGCATTGCCAAGGTGCCCGGTGTCATCGACGTTTCCGACGGCCTGCCGCCGCCCGGCGTGGACTGGGCGCTCGAGGTCGACCGCGCCAAGGCGGCGCAGTACGGCATCAGCCCGACCGCCGTCGGCACCGTGGTGCAATTGGTGACCAATGGGTTGAAGCTGTCCGAGTACCGGCCGGCCGGCGCCGACGATGCCGTCGATATCCGCCTGCGCCTGCCCGAAGACCGGCGCACGCTGTCGACGCTCGACGAGCTCCGGGTGCAGACTGCGCAAGGCTCGGTGCCGATCTCGAACTTCGTCGTGCGCAAGCCGGAGCCGACCGTCGGCATCCTCAACCGCATCGACGGCGCCCGCACCGTGGTCGTCCAGGCCAACGTCGCCGCCGGTAACCAGGTTGCGGCGGTGCAGGCGGAGGTGACCAAGGCGGTCACCGACATGAAGCTCGACAACGGCATACGCTGGAAGCTCGCCGGCTCCAACGAGGACAGCGCCGAAGCCAGCGCCTTCCTCGGCAAGGCCTTCGGCGCGGCGATCTTCCTGATCTTCCTGGTGCTGCTGATGCAGTTCAACAAGTTCACCAGCGTGCTTCTGGTGCTGTCCTGCGTGGTCATGGCGACGATCGGTGTGTTCCTGGGGCTGCTGCTGACAGGCGAAGCGTTCGGCATCGTCATGTCGGGCATCGGCGTCATCGCGCTGGCCGGTGTGGTGGTGAACAACAACATCGTCTTGATCGACACTTATGACCGGTTGCGCGAAGAGGGCTGGGACAAGATGGAAGCGGTGCTGCAGACCTGCCGCGAACGTGCCCGCCCGGTGGTGCTGACGGCGGTATCGGCCATCCTCGGCGTGCTGCCGATCGCCTTTGGTCTCGGCCTCGAAATCTTCCATCACGAGACGACGATCAACGCACCGTCGACGCAATGGTGGATTTCGCTGTCCTCGGCCATCGTCTTCGGCCTGTCGTTCGCCACCCTGCTGACGCTTGTGGTGACGCCGTCGATGCTGATGATCTTCACGCGCAGCAAGAACAGCCGCTTCTATGCCTTCTTCCGCCGGCTGTTCGGCCGCGACAAGAAAAGGGATGCGTCCACGGGGCCGAAGCCGGGTCCGCTCGATGAGCCGGCAATCGCCTTCCCGAAAGCCGCGGAATAGCTGCATTCGACCAGTCAGACGAAAGGCCGTCCGGAACAACCAGGCGGCCTTTTGCATTGTCCCCCCGTATCCGACCAGCAAGGCGAGGGACTCTTAATGACCGTCAGCACCATCCTCATCATTGTCTTGATCCTGATCCTGATCGGCGCCGTCCCGGCCTGGCCACACTCGCGCTCCTGGGTTATGGGCCGTCCGGAATAGTCGGCGCTGTGCTGGTGGTGCTGCTGATCCTGGTGCTGATGGGCAGGGTTTGATTGGGGCAAGAGACCTCTGCGATCAGCGGGTCCTCGCCCGATGAAGTGCTGGCAATAGGCATACGGCGGCGCCCGCCCCCACTCCGTCCGCTTCGCGGCCACCTCTCCCACATGTCCATGGGGGAGAGGAAATGCCAAGCTTTTCAAGGCAGCGACCTCGGCGATTAGCATTTCCTCTCCCCCACGAATGTGGGGGTAGAGGTGGCTGGGCGAAGCCGAGACGGAGTGGGGGAGCTCCATATGCGATTGGCCCGAAATCGAGATGACGAGCACACGCTGGGTCCCCCTTGGCCACCCCGCCCGCTTGCGTATACGCTGCCCGCACCACAATCACCGAGGGAGCCATCAAGGTGAACACCGCCAGCCCGCCAAGGCCTCTCGCCGAGATCGCCAGCTATCACGCCCACATCTACTATGACGGGCAAGCCGAACGGCAGCAGGCCGAATGGCTGCGCCTGCGCATCGGCGAACGCTTCCGCGTGCGACTGGGCAACTGGCGCGACGAGCCGGTCGGCCCGCATGAGCGGGCCATGTACCAGGTCTCCTTCGCCACCGAGATCTTCGCGACGCTCGTTCCCTGGCTGATGCTGAACCATGGCGGCCTCAGCATCCTCATCCACCCCAACACCACCAACCCCAAGCGCGACCATCTGGTCGATCCGATCTGGATCGGGCGGCCGCTGGGGGTTCATGGCGAGGTGCTGGGTGAAGAGGATGAAGCGGAAGAGGCGCTGGAGGTGAACACCGAGCCGACGCTGGGGGCGTAGGGAGGCGTTCTGCAAAGTAGAGACTTGGCCTTGGAGACGCGTTCGCCAGTAGCCTAGCTCAGGCATGCATGACAAGCCGCTTTGCCCCTCAAGCCGTATCCTATGCCTTCATCATTGCTTCGTTGAAGGTGCCGAACCAGCGCGGGGCCGTTGGAGCGATGGACCGTCAATTGATGGCAAGGGAGAGTTCTCCTTGGTCGCCGGTACGCCGAGGCGGGGTCGCCGAATAGGCAAAGATTGCAATAGAGGAGGCAGCCGGCACTCGTTCCCGCAGGGTAGGGCGCACCCGTTCGGACGGAGCAACTGGCGCTCCGCACGAGGGACAGGGCAACTCACTGGTGACTGGGTGCGTGCCTGACGAAGCTCTTCGTTTCGGCTGAGATAAATGCTCTCACTTACGGAACATCGCAGGTTCGTCGAAGTTGGAAAGCTACGGAGGACGTGCACATGAACAGTGTCATCTATCTTATCGGCCTTATCGTTGTCGTGCTCGCGGTCCTCTCCTTCCTCGGTTTTCACTAGGTGGCCTCATGCAGCATGAGAACGATCAGGGCGGACAGCGCACCGATTTCGACAAGGCGAAAAGCGACGTCTCGAACAGACTTCGCCAGGAAAATGAGCGTGCCAGCGAGTTGCTTCACGACGCGCGGGACGAGGTGACCCGTAAGGCTGGCGACTATGCATCTGAAGCCACGCAGATCATCTCCGAAAAGGCGGAGGAGGCGCAGCGCGACATCGGATCGAGCTTGGCGGCGTTGGGTGGTGCACTGCGAGTGGCCAGCGATCACCTTGCCAGCAACGATGAAAGGAACGCATCGAAATTCGCTTTGGATGCTGCCAGTGGCCTTGAGCGGCTTTCATCGTCCTTGAAACAGAAGCCCTTTAGCCAAGTCCTTGATGACGTGCAGTCCTTCGGCCGGCAAAATCCCGGTGTCCTGCTTGCGGGATCGGTGTTGGCCGGATTGGCTCTCGGGCGGTTCATCAAGGCTTCTCCGTCGGCAAGGCCCGATTCTGAGGCCGCTCCGGGAGGCCTCAGATCACACACCGATCAGCCACAGGGTTGGTCCGCTGATCGTCCACAAGATTTTGGCGTGGTCGGCGATGATGGCGCCACGCAGATCGCGGAGCAGGACAGATGAATAACCAGGACAATCCCAGCCTTGCCGGGCTAGTCACCGATTTGGCCCAGAATGTCACCACTCTGGTGCAAACCGAGGCGAGGCTGTTTCGGGCCGAGCTCTCTGAAAAGCTTACCAAAGCCGGAGCAGGTGCCGCGGAAGTGCTGGGCGGCGCGATTTGCCTGCTCGCCGCGCTCTTGGTGTTGCTGCAGGCGCTCATTATCGCACTGACGCGGGCAGGGCTTGGCGCGGGGTGGTCTTCCCTGCTGGTCGGTGTGGTCGTGGCGGTCCTCGGCGTCATCCTGCTGCGGACCGGGACGGCCAGCATGGCGCCTTCGGAACTTACCCCCGACCGGACCCAGGGACAGCTCAAGCGCGACGCGAGCGCGATTAAGGAACAGGTGAGATGAACGAGAAATCCGCAGCCGAACTTGAACGCGAGGCCGAGGCTGCTCGCGCTCGGGTGATGGAGACCGCCGAATCCATTCGAGGCAAGATGACGCCTGGACAATTGCTGGATGAGTTCACCGGGCTGTTCTCGGGAGGGGAGAGCGCGGCCATGCTCAGCAATCTCAGAACGCAGGTCCGAGACAATCCTTTGCCGGTCACCATGGTGGGCGCAGGTCTGGCCTGGCTGATGTTCGGCAGCGGTACCTCAAACACCGCCCACCGTTCGGCTGGCTATCCATTGCCTTCAGCGCCGGGACGACATGATGTAGCAGGGGAGCGCGGCGGCTTGGGCGGCACGCTCTCCGACGCCGCGGAATTGGTCTCCTCGAGCGCTGCCAGCGTCGGCGACACCATATCGAGCACCGCAAGAGCCGCTGCGGCGGGTCTGACGGGAAGCGCTGCCAATGCGAGCTCGACGACTGGGGACATGGCGGCGAAAGCCAGCCGCTCCGCGCAAGATCTGTTGGAGGATCAACCCTTGGCCGTAGCGGCCGTCGGTCTCGCCATCGGCGCCGCTATAGGTGCAATGCTGCCCCATACCGCAACGGAGGACGAGCAACTAGGCGCCTATGGCGACAAGCTTCGCGATTCCGCCGAAACTTTGCTCGACAGGGGCCTCGATGAGGCCAAGCAGGTCGCCGCCGACGCCTATGAGACCATCAAGCAGGAAGCTGGCCGGCAAGATATGGAAGCAGACACGATAGCCGATCAGCTCGGCGAGATCGTGAAGTCCACAGCAGACAAGACCGAGCATGCCGTGCGCGAACGAATTTCCGATACGTCTCAGCGCCAAACCTAGCTTGATGATCCTGGATCAACGATAGCCGGCCTCTCCAGAAAGGGGCCGGTGTTGTCCGTCAAACGGTGACCCGCTCGAGTCACTTCAGAGCCGTGTGCGGACTGATGTCCCTTGCCGATAGTAATCCAGCGGATCAGGTTCTCTGGATTGTTGGCCAACCCGCCGCCGATAAGACGCGGTCAGCAAAACTGGCATCTAGGCGAGGACCGACATTGCACTTGAAGTTCGCAGACCGAGGATGCCGGTCCGCTCTGGGACGTAGGGCGACACCCCCACTTCACCCCCCAGCCAGCCGCGGCAGCAGAAAAATCTCCGCCCCCGGCGGCAGTTCCTTCGACCACGTATCGCGATAGATCGTCCCGTCGATGGCCACCGCGATGCCCTTCTCGATCCAGGGCTCGATGCCGGGATACTGTTCAGCCAGTTTCCTGAACAGCTCCCTTATGTCCTTGGCCTCGACCTCGACCTTGCTCTGGCCGCCGGCGAGCTGGCCCAGCGCGCCCCAGAGCGTCACTTCGACCATTAGGGCAAGAACCTCATTTTTGCCCTAGCCTCCCCGTTCCGCCTCGATCGCGGCGAGAACCCGTGGCGGCGACATCGGGATGTGGGTCATGCGTACGCCGGCGGCGTTGGAGACCGCATTGGCGATCGCCGCCAGCGGCGGCACGATCGAGGTTTCGCCGACGCCGCGCACGCCATAGGGGTGGTTGGGGTTGGGGATCTCGAGGATCTGCGTGTCGATCATCGGCAGGTCCGAGCAGACCGGGATGCGGTAGTCGAGGAAGCCGGCGTTCTGCAGGCGCCCGTCCTTGCCGTAGATATACTCCTCGTTGAGCGCCCAGCCGATGCCTTGCGCGGCACCGCCCTGGTACTGGCCCTCGACATAGGTCGGGTGCACCGCCTTGCCGGCGTCCTGGATCACCGTGTAGCGGATCACCCTGGTCGAGCCGGTATCGGGGTCGACCTCGATGTCGCATATATGGGTGGCGAAGGAGACGCCGGCGCCGTCGGCGACGAGCTCGCTGTGGCCGGCGATCGGCCCGCCGGTCTTGCCGGAAGCAGCGGCGATCTCCTTCAGCGACAGGGCTGCAAGATTGCCGTATTTTTCGCCCTTGGCGATGGCGTGGCCGTTTTCCCAGACCACGTCGTCGACGGGGATGTCCCACGTCTGGGCGGCGCGCTCACGCAGGATCTTGATCGCGTTGCGGGCGGCCGAGATGGTCGCCATCGAGGACGAGAAGGTGCCCCGGCTGCCGTCGGTCATGTCGTTGTAGCCAAGCGAGGACGTGTCGGCGACCACCGCCTTGAGCTGGGCATAGTCGATGCCGAGCTCCTCCGCCGCCACCAGCGACAGCGAAGCGCGCGAACCGCCTACGTCCACCGTGCCGACAGCCAGCGACACCGAGCCGTCCATGCCGATGTTCAGGTCCACGCAGGTCTGGCCACCGAAGTTGAACCAGAAGCCGCAAGCCATGCCGCGACCCTGGTTCTTGCCCAGCGGCGCCTTCATGTGCGGATGGTGCTTGGCCGCCTCGAGCGTCGGGCCAATGCCGATCGGGCCGTAGACCGGGCCATAGGACGACCTTGTGCCTTCCTGCGCGGCGTTCTTGATGCGGAACTCGACCGGATCCATGCCGAGTTCCTTGGCCAGCTCGTCGACGGCACTTTCCACCGCGAAAGCCGCCATCGGTGCGGAGGGCGCGCGGTAGGCCGCGGTCTTCGGCCGGTTGACCAGCACTTCGAAGCCGACCGTCTTGACGTTGTCGAGCTTGTAGCAGGCGAATGCCGTCATGGCGCCGATCTCGGCCCAGGTGCCGGCATAGGGACCGCTGGTGTAGCGCAGCGTCGCTTCGGCGGCAGTGATGGTGCCGTCCTTGCGAGCGCCGATCTTCACGTCGATCGAGGTGGCACTGGTCGGACCCGAGGCGCGGAACACCTCGTCGCGGGTCATGACGAGCTTCACCGGCCGACCGGCCTTGCGCGACAGCGCCAGCGCCACCGGTTCGGCCCAGACATGGGTCTTGCCGCCGAAGCCGCCGCCGATTTCAGACGAGGTGACGCGCAGCTTCGAGGCTTCCAGCCCGAGCAGTTGCGCGCAATGCTGGCGGTAGACGAAATGGCCCTGCGTGCAGACCCATAGGTCGGCGGTGCCGTCGGACGAGACGCTCGCCACGCAGGCATGCGGCTCGATATAGCCCTGGTGCGTCTGCTCGGTCTTGAAGGAGCGCTCGACGATGACATCGGCGTGGCCGAAACCCTGATGGACATCGCCATGGCCAAACTGGCTGCGCTTGGTGACGTTGGAAGGCTTTACCGGCTTTTCCTCGAGACCTTCGGTGAAGATCGTGTCGTTGATCAACGGCGCGGTGTGCTTCATCGCCTCGTCGACATCGGTGACATGCGGCAACAGCTCGTACTCGACTTCGATGAGCTTCAGCGCCTGCCTGGCCGTGCGGGCATCGACGGCGGCGACCGCGGCCACGGCGTGGCCGTCATAGAGCGCCTTGCCGCGCGCCATGCAATTGTCGAGGACGTCGTACATGGCGGCATCGCCATCGGTGAGATCGGGCAGGTCGGCGGCGGTGATCACCGCCTTCACGCCGGCCAGCTTTTCCGCTTTCGAAGTGTCGATCTTGAGGATCCTGGCATGCGCATGCGGGCTGCGCAGGACACGCCCGACCAGCTGTCCCGCCATGTTGAAGTCGGCGCCGTAGCGCGCGCGGCCCGTCACCTTGTCGACGCCGTCGGGACGGATAGGCCGCGTGCCGACGGAGGAGAATTTGCGGCCCGAAAAGCGTGGATCGAAGTTCATGCGTGCGCTCCCTTCATCACATTGGCCGCATCCTGGACCGCGCGCACGATCTTGTCGTAGCCGGTGCAGCGGCAGAGGTTGCCGGCGAGGCCGAAGCGGATTTCTTCCTCGGTAGGATCGGGGTTCTTGGCCAAAAGGTCCTTCGCCGCGATGAGGAAGCCCGGCGTGCAGATGCCGCATTGCAGCGCTGCATGCTCGAGGAATTTCTGCTGCAGCGGATGCAACTGATCGCCATGCGCCATGCCCTCGACGGTTTCGATATGCCGGCCTTCGGCTTCAGCGCCAAGCACAAGGCAGGAGCAGACCAGCCGATTGTCGAGAATGATCGAGCAGGCGCCGCAGTCGCCGGTGCCGCAGCCTTCCTTGGCGCCGGTCAGGCCGAGCCGATCGCGCAGGACGTCGAGCAACGTCTCGTCGGGCTGGCAAAGGTATTCGACGTGATCGCCGTTGATTGTCGTTGAAACTGCTACACCGGCCATCATTTGCCTCCTGCGCGTGCGTAGGCGGTCGTCGCGGCCCGTCCGGCCAGCACGCCCGCAACTTTTCGTCTGAACTCGATCGTTCCGCGCTTGTCGTCGATGGGGCGGCAGGCCCCGGCGCAGACCTTGGCGAGCCGCTCAAGTGCCGCCTCATCCAGCTTCCTGCCGATGAGAGCCTCGGCTGCTTCTTCCACCAGAAGCACGGTCGGGGCCGCGGCGCCCAGCGCGACGCGCGCGGCCGTGATGACGCCATGCTCGTCGAGCGACAGCTTCACGCCGGCGCTGACCACGGCGATGTCCATCTCGGTGCGCGGAATGAACCTGAGATAGGCGTCGCCCGAACGCGGCTCCCGCTTGCCGAGCAGGATCGCCTCGACGATCTCACCCTTGGTGAGCGAGGTCTTGCCGGGCCCGATCGGCACGGCCTCGACAGGAATGGTGCGCTTGCCCGAGGGACCGGCAACCACCGCCTTTGCGGCGGCGGCCACCAAGGCCGGGACGCTGTCGGCGGCCGGCGAGGCGTTGCACAGATTGCCAACGATGGTGCAGCGGCCCTGGACCTGTTTCGAGCCGATCAGCTTCGACGCTTCGACGACACCGGGCCAGGCCTTCTTCAGAACCGAGCTCTCGCCCAGGACGGCGCAGGGGACGGTGGCGCCGATGCTGAAGCCGTCGGCCGTCTCCCTGATCTCGCTCAAGCCCTCGATCGCCTTGATGTCGACGATCAGGTCGGGATCGACAAACCCGCCCTTCATCCGAACGAGGAGGTCACTGCCTCCAGCGAGAATGGCTGATGTGCCGGAAGCGTCGGCCAGCAGGCCAACGGCGTCTTCGATTGAAAGCGGACGTATGTAACGCATCGTCTCCCCTTGGTGATGGTGATCTCGCCGACCGTTATAAACAGTCTCCTCATAATGACCATCCGGTTGCTGATTTCCAGCGATTGGGCCAGCACCGCGAGAGAGATTTTTGTCTAAAGTCTTTGTTTTGATGCATGTCGTTGTCCCAGAACCGCGCACACTTCTGGGCGACATGCATTTAAGCGGCGTCTTTTGCATTGTCGAGGCTGATGCCGATGTCCTTCAATGCCTCGGCCACGGCCTCGTCCAGCGGCGTGTGCGGGACTTCGCCGATGATGCTTGCCAGCCGGTCGGACACGAGCCGGTGCGGTTCGAAGCGCAGATAGGACATCGAGACGATCTCGCGCCACATCGCCACGAACGGGCTGCCGGCGCGCAGCACCCACCAAGGCATGAAGGTCAGTTTCAGCGGACGGCCCAGCGCCTTCTCGGCGGCGGCCTTTATGTCCATGTCGGTGACGGCGTGGCCGGGGAAGTTGAGCGCCTCAAAGAAGCCGAGCTTGCCCTGATTGCGCGCCAGGCCGACGAAGCCGATGGCGAAGTCCGGCAAATAGGCCCATTCGTGCACGAGGTTGGCAGGGCCAGGCGCTGTGTAGACGCCCTTGTTCATCTTGGCGGCGACGACGAGGTCGAACCATGAACCGCTGCCCGTGCCGCCGAAGAAATCGCCGGCGCGCAGGATGATGGTGCGGACGCGGCCGGCATCCGCCTCGCGGCGAAACAGCGCTTCCATGGCGCAGCGGATGCGGCCCTTCTCGGTCGTCGGACGAAATGGCGCGTCTTCGGTGACCACCTCAGGCATCGGCGAGCCGTAATTGTAGACAGTGCCGGGGAAAAGATGCAGCGCGCCGTTGGCAGGGCAGGCGGCCATGACGTTCTCCGCCATCGGCAGGCATTTGCTCCAGTCGGTGTAGATCGGGTTGAGACCGTTGAAGACGATGTCGACACCCTGCGTGGCGCGGATCAGCGCCTCGCGGTCGAGCGCATCGCCGGCGACGGCGGTGGCGCCCTTGAGTTCGGCTGGGACCTTGCCGCTGCGGGTGACGGCGCGGACGTCGAAACCGGCGTCGATGAAGGCTTTCCCAACCACGCGGCCGAGCCGGCCATTGGCGCCTAGAATTGCGATCTTGGTCATTTTTCTTCTCCGTGTCTGTGTTTGCACGGCGAATATGATGCGTTCATACGCGAATGAAAATTGACTATGGATGCAGATTTGTTATTCATAAATGAATGGAAGACATCGACTGGAACCTGATCAAGAGTTTCGTCACCGTGGCGGAGACCGGCAGCCTGTCGGCCGCAGCGCGCAAACTGTCGGCCAGCCAACCGACGCTCGGGCGTCACATCGGTGAGCTCGAACAGGCGTTGGGCGTCACCTTGTTCCGGCGCGGGCGGCGCGGCTATGCGCTGACGGAAGCAGGCGCCACGCTGTTCGAACGCGGCAAGGCCGTGAGCGAGCAGGCGAGCGCGTTCTCACTATTGGCATTGGGCTCGGTCGAGGCGATCGAAGGCACGGTGCGCATTGCCGCCAGCGAGGTGGTGGCGGCCTATGTGCTGCCGAAGATGACGGCGCGGCTCGGCATCGAGGAATCCGGCATCGAGGTCGAGATCGTCGCCTCGAACCAGGTCGAGAACCTGCTGCGAAGGGATGCCGATATCGCCATCCGCATGGTCAAGCCGGCGCAGAACGAGCTGACGGCGCGCAAGGTCTGCGATATCAAGCTCTGCTGCTGCGCGGCGAAATCCTATCTCGACCAGCACGGCCGCCCGCTCAAGCCCGCCGATCTTCTCGACCATCCGCTGATCGGCTTCGACCGCAGCGACGAGATGATCCGGGGCTTTACCCAGGCCGGCATCCCCGTCACCCGAAGCAGCTTCCGCTTCAGGGCCGACAACCAGATCGTGCTGTGGGAAGCGCTGCGGGCGGGAAACGGCGTCGGTCTTGGCCAGGAGCCGCTGACGGACAGCGACCCGTCGCTGGAGAAACTGCTGCCCGGCCTGCCACTGCCCAGCCTGCCGGTGTGGCTGGCCATGCATCGCGACGTGCGCACCAGCGTGCGCATCCGCCGCGTCGCGGATTTCCTCTATGAGGAGCTGAAGCGCTATTCGGCGGGGGCGGCCGCGAATTCGGCGCGGTGAGCGAGCCCGGCCATCAAAAGCACGACGATCAACAGCCCCGACATGGCGACGAAGATCGGCCCGAAGCTGGAATGCTCGGCGACGAAGCCGATCGCCGACGGCGCCACCAATATGCCGGAATAGCCCATGGTGGTGACGACGCTCATGCCGGTGCCCGACGACATGCCTTCCTGGTTGCCGCCGGCCGAGAAGATGATCGGCACCATATTGGCGATGCCGAAGCCGCACAGGGCAAAAGCCGCGATGGCAATCCAGGGCGAAGGCGACAGGCCGGCGACCAGCATGCCGGCGGCGGCGACCACCGCCGAGCCGCGCAGCGTCGCCACCGCGCCGAAGCGGTTGCGCACGCCGTCGCCGAAAAAGCGCATGACAGCCATGACGCCGGAGAAGGCGGCGTAGGCAAGGCCGGCGATGGCGAGGTCGGCGCCGAGCTCCTGCCGGAGATAAAGCGCTGCCCAGTCGAGCACGGCGCCCTCGGAAATCATCGTCAGCAGCGCCATGAGCCCGACAAGATAGACCAGCGGGTTGGCCGGCAGCGCAAATTTGTGATGTTCGGCGGCATGCGGCTTGTGCTCGGCGATGAGGTAGCCGACCGCCACGGCAATGACGGCAAAAGCAATGACCGTGACTACAGCCGCATGGGCGAGGTGGCCGTAAGTCTGGATGGCGTAACCGCCCAGACCGCCGCCGGCGAAACCGCCGAGGCTCCAGAAGCCGTGCGAGGACGACATGATGGCGCGGGAGAGCCGGCGCTCGACCACCACCGCATTGGCGTTCATCGCGACATCCATGCCGCCGATCGAGCCGCCGAAGATGATCATGGCGATCGCCGCCAGCGGGACGTTGGGCGCCAGCGCCACGATCAGCAGGCCGAGGCTGCCGCACAGGCCGAACCAGCGCAACACGGTGCGCGAGCCATGCCTGGAGATCAGATGGCCGCACCAGCTCATGGCCGCGACCGCGCCGACGCCGAACAGAAGGATCAGCAGGCCGAGGGTGAATTTCGAGATGTCGAGCCGGGTCAGGAACACCGGAATCTGCGGCGCCCAGCTGCCGGTCAGGAAGCCGTTGGCGAGGAAGATCGCTGCTACGGCCCATCGCCCGCGAATGGCGCTCTGCATGGTGTCTTGCGCGTCCATGGTTCGAATCCGGTCAAGGAATGGCTTTGCGCGGCAAATTAAATCGATTCAATTTCTCGTCAAGCGCTTGGCTGCGAAAAGCTTGTGGGCCACATCTAAGGGGAGAAACCGTTAAGCAGCGTTCCTTCGCGCCCCCCTCTGTCCTGCCGGACATCTCCCCCACAAGTGGGGAGATTGGCGGCTTCGGCGCCTCGCTTATTCTTGCACCGCTGGCGATTGGCTAGAGCCTGCGTGACGGCCAATCTCCCCCCAAGTGGGGGGAGATGTCCGGCAGGACAGAGGGGGCGCTGTCCCGCCGACGTCAATCCTGTGAACCGCGCGCTACTTCAGTGATCCCTCGGCCGTCTTGCCTCGAACTCCGCTTTCTTGGCGTCCGAAGCCTCGGTCTGGTTCAGCGCCTGCCATTGCGCATAGGGCATGCCGTAGACGATTTCGCGCGACTGATCCTTGCCGAGATCGACGCCCTCAGCCTCGGCCGCTTCGCGATACCAGTTCGACAGGCAGTTGCGGCAGAAGCCGGCGAGGTTCATCAGGTCGATGTTTTGCACATCGCTGCGCTCGCGCAGATGATCGACCAGCCGGCGGAAGGCCGCGGCCTCGAAATCGCGTTTCTGGTCATCGCTGAGTTCGGTCATTGCCTTGGATCCTCACAGCGGCCCGGTGCGCGAGCCGAACATCTTCACCTGATGTATATCGGGACGGCGGTCGATGGCGTCAACGATCGGCGCCAGCCGTTCCGTCCAGGCCAGCGCCCCCTTGCGGTCTGATATCAGGTCCTGGCGGATCTCGATCAGCGCATGGGCAAAGCCGTTGACGATGGCGTGCTTGAACATGGTGTCGCCGCGCAAAGCGCCGTCATAGGGTTCATTGTCGCCAACGACGAGGTTTTTATCCTGCGCCAGCATGTCGATCAGCGGCCGCGCCACGCGGTCGTCGAGGTCCCACAATATGCCGACATGCCAAGGGCGGATGAAGCCCTGCATGACAGGGGTGAAGGAGTGTACGGAGAAGATGAACGGCGCTTTGCCTGAGGCGTGCGCCACCGACGCGATCATGGCGCCGACCGCGTCCTGATAAGGCCGGTAGAAGCCGTCGAGCCGCCTTTCGCGTTCTTGCGGCGCCATAGGGTAGTTTCCCGGCACGACAGTGCCGTCATAGAGCTGGCGGATCAACGTCGGGTCGTCCTCGCCGCGATTGGGATCGATCAGCAGCCGCGAAAAATTGGCGATCACCGCCGGCACGTCGAGCGCCGCCGCCAGTTCGCGCGTCACCGTCTCGACACCGATGTCGTAGGCGATATGGCGATCGAGTTCCGCCGCCGGCAAGCCGAGACTGCCATACTCCTCCGGCAGGTCGCGGCGGGCATGGTCGGCGACAAGCACGATGCCTCGCTTGCGGTCGCCTTCGACGATATCGAAAGGCGCGAAAACTGTGGATCGGGTCATTGGCTGGAAAGGTCTGTTCGCTGGCTTCCGGGGAGGGTGGTATCGTCATTCCCACGAAGAGGACTGTTGCGCAATGCCGTTGTTTGGCCACGGTTTCTGCGAAAATCCTGTGACGCGCGGCGTATCGCGTGTCGGGGGCCTTTCTAAATCGATTGGAATTGGACAGAACGGCGCGTTGACATGCGCCCGGACTTTTCCGAAAAGGGGCGTTGAGAGATGCAGATGACGTTATTGAGGGGTTTCGGGATGGGTTCCGCCGGCAGGCCGCGTGCGCGCACCGCCTTTGCCGTGCCGCTCCTGACCCTGACGCTAGGGCTCACCGCGCTGGTCGCGGCTTCGCCTGCCCGCGCCGATTTCCGCGTCTGCAACGCCACGCAGAACCTGGTCGGCGTTGGCATCGGCTACCGCGCCAAGGCAGGCTGGATCACCGAGGGGTGGTGGCACATCGAAGGATCGAGCTGCAAGACGCTGATCGAAGGTCCGCTGTCATCGAGGTTTTACTATCTTTATGCAGAAGACGCCGAGCGCGGCGGGCGCTGGGATGGCCCGATCAACATGTGCGTGGCCGAAAAAGAGTTCAAGATCGCAGGCGTTACCGATTGCGTCGCCCGGGGCTTCCAGCGCGCCGGATTCCAGGAATATGACACGGGCGAGCAGGCAAGCTGGATGGTCCAGCTGACCGATGAGTCCACAACGGGAGGCGCTCCAGCCGCCCCGGGAACAAACAGTCAATGAGACGTAGCCGCAAGGTCAAGATCCTCGCCACCATCGGTCCTGCCTCCTCGTCCGAGGAGATGCTGCAGAAGCTGTTCGAAGCCGGCGCCGATGTCTTCCGCATCAATATGAGCCACACCGATCACGAGCTGATGCGCACGCTGGTCGGCCGCATCCGCGCGGTCGAGGAAAAGGTCGGCCGTCCGATCGGCATCCTGGCCGATTTGCAGGGACCGAAGCTGCGCGTCGGCAAGTTCGCCAACGGCAAGGAGGTTCTGACGCCGGGCCAGACCTTCACCCTCGACAACAATCCCGAGCCCGGCACGTCGACCCGGGTCTACCTGCCGCATCCCGAAATCCTGAGTTCGGTCGAGGCCGGCCACCGTCTGTTGATCGACGACGGCAAGCTGGAGCTCAGGGCGGTGAAGAGCGACGGCAAATCGATCACCTGCACCGTCGTCGCCGGCACCACCATTTCCGACAAGAAGGGCGTCAGCCTGCCCGACACCGACCTGCCGGTCGGTGCGCTGACCGAAAAAGACCGCAAGGACCTCGATGCGGTGCTGGCGGAAAGCGTCGACTGGGTGGCGCTGTCGTTCGTGCAGCGGCCGGAGGATTTGGCGGAAGCCCGCAAGATCGCGCGCGGCCGGGCGCTGATCATGGCCAAGATTGAAAAGCCGCAGGCCGTCGCCCGGCTGGCCGAAATCATCGAACTCTCCGACGCGCTGATGGTCGCCCGCGGCGATCTCGGTGTGGAAATGCCGCTGGAAGCCGTGCCTGGCATCCAGAAGCAGATCACGCGCGCCGCGCGCCGCGCCGGCAAGCCGGTGGTGGTCGCCACGCAGATGCTGGAATCGATGATCACCGCGCCGGTGCCGACCCGCGCCGAGGTGTCCGACGTGTCGATCGCCGTGTTCGAGGGCGCCGACGCCATCATGCTTTCAGCCGAATCCGCTGCCGGCGCCTATCCGGTCGAGGCGGTGGCGATGATGAACCGCATCGCCACCAAGGTCGAAACCGACCCGACCTATGCCGGCATCATCAACGCGCAGCGCTCGGAACCGGAAGCAACCGGCGCCGACGCCATTTCGCTCGCCGCCCGCGAGATTGCCGAGACTCTGAAACTGTCGGCGATCATAACCTATACGGCGTCGGGCACCACCGGCCTGCGCGCCGCGCGCGAGCGGCCGCAAGTGCCGATCATCGCGCTGTCGCCGATCCTCAACACGGCGCGGCGGCTGTCGCTTTTGTGGGGCACGCATTGCGTCGTCTCGCCCGACGCCAGCGACCTCGACGACATGGTCGACCGCGCCTGCCGCATCGCTTTCGAAGAGGGGTTCGGCCAGCCGGGCGACCGTGTCATCATCACGGCGGGCGTGCCGCTGAGGACGCCGGGTTCGACCAACATGCTGCGCATCGCCTATGTCGGATCGGACGTGCAGGCCACCCGCAACATAGGTTGACAGAGGCTTCAACTCATCACAGTTCGCAGCGCTCTTGCCGCACCTTCGGCGTGATCGATACGCTGAAGGAAGCGGTGTGCGCGGCGAACGGGGTCGTGCAGGTACTGGTCCGGACCCAGCATCTTTCGCCGGTTGAGTTCGACTGTGTCGAGCAGATCGAAATCGACCGTGGCGATCGTGCAGTGCCACCCGGGATTGCGCGACGCCCAGCCCCTCTTGTGGTGTTCCAAAAGCCGCTCGCGGGCGGAATAGCCGTGGTAGTCGAACGCGATCACGCCGTTGGTCGCGTAAATATGGTTCCCGGAAAAGCCCTCGCCAGGAATGATCCGTTCGCCGTAGAATCCTTCCAGAGGAGCATGCTCGAGAAAGGCGCCAGCAAGAATGGCGCACGCGCCATAGCCGAAGAAGATGCGGTCCGGCAACGCCCATCGCTTCTCCGGGTTTCTCTTGACGCCGTGTTTCAGGACATACATTGCGATCAGGTCGGGGCCAGTTCCGCGTCGGGCACTGTGATGTCGGGGCATCGCCCCTCATTGTACGCATCGCCGGCGATGCGTGCTTCCACGGTTTTTGCCATTGCCTGCAGGTCGACGACCTTGCCGGCGACTTTCTCGATCGCGCCGACGACGAGGTCGGAGGCGATCCAATCCGGCTTGTGGCCGAGATTGTGGACCCAGATCAGTTCGGCGCCGGGGATGTCCCTGACCAGGCCGACCGAATGGATCGAGGCATAGACCACCTTGTCGCGATCGCCCGAGATGACGATCGTCGGCGCTGTGATGTCGCGGTAATGCGGCGCGGCCTTCAGCGTATAGTCGTAGAGGCCGGCGACATCGATGGCGTTGGCGCGGAAAGCGCCGGGACGCAGCACCAGCGGAATCGAGGCATTGCCGACATAGCCTTCCGGCACCTTGTTGGGAGAAAACACGCAGGCCGTGGCGCTGTCCATCTGCAGCGTGCCTGCCGGATAGGTCAATGTCTGCGAGAACAGCCAGCCGATGATGGGGGTGGCGGTCAGCTTGTAGTACCAGGCGGTCGCGCCGCCCGGCCAGGCGTGGCTGACCGGCGACAGAAAGACCAGCCCGAGCGTCTTCTCCGGGTGTTCGCGGCCAAAGGCGGCGGTGATCACGCCGCCAAACGAATGGCCGACCATGATCGCCTTGTGGATGCCGAGACGGTCCATCAGCCTGGCGATGGTGTCGGCCTGCCCCGACGGGCTCTCATTGCCGGGGCCGCGTGCCGACCAGCCGAAGCCCGGCCGGTCGAGGAAGACCATCTCGGCGCGGCCTTCGAGCAAAGGCCTGATCGGCAGCATCTGATCCCTGAGGTTGGCGCTGGCGCCATGGATGAAGACGATCGCCGGCAGCTCGGCATTTTGAGGCGCCGGCACGTGGACATAGTGGATGCGGGTGGCGTCGATGTCGGCAAATTCGCCGGCCGGCGGGTTCCGCCACTCGATCAGCCACGTGCCGGCGCGGGTGACACCGGCCAGGGCAAAGACGAGCGCGAGGAGCAAAGCACAGGCGGCGTAAATGAGGTTCATGCGCGGAGATACGGGGGTGGAGGGGGATAAGTTCTAGGGAGTAGGGAGTAGGGAGTAGGGAGTAGGGAGTAGGGAGTAGGGAGTAGGGAGTAGGGAGTAGGGAGTAGGGAGTAGGGAGTAGGGAGTAGGGAGGTGGCGTCTCGACCAATCTTCTCTACTGACTACTCACTAATCCCTAATTCCTACTGCCTAATCAAATTCCTTCGCCGGCAAGCTCTTCCGAAATTGCCGCGACCTGGTCCTGGGCGCTGCGCATCATCGGATAGATGGTAAGCACCTTCTGCCAGGCTTCGAGCGCCGATTGCTTGTGGCCGGTGGCGGCCATGATCTGGGCCAGGCCCGAAAGCGCGCCGAAATGGCGTGGTTCCAGCTGCAGCGTCTGGTCGATGTCGGACATCGATTTCCCGAAATTCTTCATCATGTAATGCACGGTGGCGCGCCGGTTCCAGCCTTCGGCATATTTTGGCTGCAGGATGACGACCTGGTCGAGGAAGTCGAGGGCGACGTCGAACTTCTGGTCGTCAATCGCCTTTTGCGACCATTGCATCATCAGGTCGATCGAGGCGCTGCCGGACTGGAACCATTCGCCCCAGATGCGCCCGGCGATGCGCTCGGCCGCCTTTTCGTTGCGCTCGCGCTTCAGCTCGGCAAACAGTTGGTCGAGCCTGGCTTCCCTGGTCAGGGCAACCGGCGGCTTTGCCGGCGGATCGTCCGCCGACGCCGGAGCGACGCCGAAAAGAAAGAGGGTGGCCAAAAATGCAAAAAGAATCCGCATCGCCGGAATCTAACCCGGACGGCGGATCGTCAAACTGAAATTAGCGTGAAAGTGCCTGGAACCAGGCAATTACCATCGTATGGACGGAGGCAACGAGCCTCCGGCCGAACACTCAGCCCTGGCGCGCCTTGTAGCGTGGAGCGGTCTTGTTGATGATGTAGACGCGGCCCTTGCGGCGAACCAGCTGGTTGTCGCGGTGACGCGCCTTCAGCGCCTTGAGCGAATTCTTGATCTTCATGGTCTTGCCCGTCGGTCTGGGCCCTGTCCGGGCCGAATTATTAAGGCGCGCCTGAAAAGCGCGCCTTTGAACTTGCGGTGGCTCATAAACGAGGAGCCTTGCCCGTGTCAACCGCAAGCGTGCTGGATAGAGGCCGAGAATGGCTTTGGCCATCAAATATCCGCCATCTCGGCTCCACGCCATTGCGCGGCCGAAGGCGGGCTGGAATGGTGCGGCACCCGCAAGCCGATTTGGAGACCTCTATGCGCCTGTTGTTTGTGTCCGCGAGCCTTGCCGTTCTGGCAGCCGCCTCCATCGCGCAGGCGCAGGAATGCGACCGCAACGACGACAGCCAGCAGATGATGAACATCTGCGCCGGCGAGGACTATCGGGCGGCCGATGCCAAGCTCAACCAGGCCTACAAGGATCTCGTCAGTCGCAACGACGACAAGGGCAGGAAGCTGCTGCAGGTCGCGCAACGCGCCTGGATCGCCTTCCGCGACGCCGAATGCGCCTATACGACGACAGACAGCGAGGGCGGCTCCATCCATCCGATGGAGGTTTCACAATGCCTGACCGAACTGACGGACCAGCGCATCAAACAGCTCACCGCGGGCGCCAATTGTAGGGAAGGCGATGCGAGTTGCGCCAGCCCCGACGAAGACGGGGATCTGAACGACGAGCTGCAATAGGGCTCGAGCCACGCCCTCGCGCAAAGTGCCGGAATGGCTTAGCTACGGCGGCTGATGCGCGTGAAATGGCCCATCTTGCGGCCTGGGCGCGCTTCCGCCTTGCCGTAGAGATGCAGCATCAGATCGGGCTCGGCGAGCAAAGCGGGTACGCGCAGCACATCGTCGCCGATCAGGTTTTCCATGATGCAGTTTGAATGCCGGCCAGGGTTGCCCAGCGGCAGGCCGGCAATGGCGCGGATATGCTGCTCGAACTGCGAAACGATGCCGGCGGCTTCCGTCCAGTGGCCGGAATTGTGCACGCGCGGCGCCATTTCGTTGGCCAGCAGCGTGCCATCGGCAAGAACGAAGAACTCGACGCCGATGACGCCGACATAGTCGAGGGCCGACAGGATTTTCGCTGCCGCCCCCTGTGCCGTCGCCGCCGTCTCCAGCCTGATCTGGGCCGGCAGGGTCGAGGTATGCAGGATGCCGTCGCGGTGGACGTTCTCAGCCGGATCGTAGGCGGCGACCGCGCCGTCCAACCCGCGCGCGGCGATGACCGAGATTTCGCGCTCGAAAGCGACGAAGGATTCGAGGATCAGCGGCACATTGCCCATGGTCTCGCAGGTGCCGGCAAAGCCGCCCGTCTCCAAGTTGCGGAAGACGCGCTGGCCCTTGCCGTCATAGCCCATGCGGCGGGTTTTCAAGATGCCGCTGCCACCGAACTCTCTCAGCGCCGCCGTCAGCTCGTCGTCATTGTCGACGGAGCGGAAATCCGCTGTCCTGATGCCGATGCCGTTCAGGAATAGCTTCTCCGCCACCCGGTCCTGGGCGACTTCCAACGCCCTGGGCGGCGGATAGACCGGGACCTTGGCGGCGAGCGCGCCGGCAGCCGCCACCGGCACATTCTCGAATTCGTAGGTGACGACGGCGCTGACTGCCGCCAGTTCGGCAAGGGCGTCCGCATCGTCATAGGCGGCGGTGATCTGGCGGTTGGCGACCTGAGCTGCCGGGCAATCGGCCTGCGGTTCGAGGATAATTGTGCGGTAGCCGAGGCGCGCTGCGGCAACAGCCAGCATGCGGCCGAGCTGGCCGCCGCCGATGATGCCGATGCTCGATCCCGCGGGCAGACTCACGGCGCGTCCGTCGGTTCGGTGGCGACCCTGGCGGTTTGGGCGGTGCGCCAGGCATCCAGGCGGGCGGCAAGTTCTTCGTCGTTCAGCGCCAGCACGGCGGCCGCCAGAAGGGCGGCGTTGGCCGCACCCGCCTTGCCGATGGCAAGCGTGCCGACCGGAATGCCGGCCGGCATCTGGACGATGGAGAGCAGCGAATCCTGGCCTGACAGCGCCTTCGATTCGACCGGCACGCCGAACACCGGCAGCGGCGTCAGAGCCGCCGTCATGCCGGGCAGGTGGGCGGCGCCGCCGGCCCCGGCGATGATCACCTTGTAGCCGGCCGCCTTGGCGCCCTTGGCGAAATCATAGAGGCGGTCCGGGGTGCGGTGGGCGGAGACGATCAGCCGCTTGTGCGGAATGCCCAGCGCCTCCAGCGTTTCGGCGGCGTGGCGCATCGTCGCCCAGTCGGACTGGCTGCCCATGATGATGGCGACGTCGGCGCGGTGGTCGGTCAAGCGCATGCTCCCGGCGGTAAAGGCGCGCCTTAGCGGAATTCGGGCTGGCCCGCAAGGATGGCGGCCGCCGCAGCCTAGTCCGGCCAGCGCAGGGCGCCGGATGAATCCTTTCGCGGCTGTCTCATCGCATCCGCCGGCCTGTCGGCCGCGGTGAGCACGGCGCGCAGCTGCTCGGCGACGATCTCGGCCTCGCCGGGGTGCAGATTGCACGGGTCGAGGAAGAAATGGCCGCGCTCGGCCTCGTGGTTGCGCACGATGATGGGCGGCGATCCGGCCGCCAATGCCGAGGCGAGGCCGGCGGCGGTGAAGCGGCTTTTGGGCAAGACAAAGATTTGCAGCCGGTCGAGCGGATTGGCGGTCGGGTCGGGAATGATGTTTGCGACGATGCCGGGTATTCCCTGTAGCGAATCCCTCCACAGATTGAGCGCCGCTTCCTCGCGCCGGCGGATGCCGGCATGGTCGCGCTTTTCCCAGGCTTCGAGCGCAGCCATGGTGCCGGCGATGCTTTCCTTGCCGACCTTCATGGCGCGGGCGACGCCGCGGTTTTGCAGATAGGCGGCGCGGACCAGATCCTTGCGGCCGGCGACGATGCCGCTGGTTGGCCCCGACAGGAATTTGTGGCCGCTGTAGACGACGATGTCGGCGCCGCGGACCAGGAAGCTGCGCAGATCATATTCGGAAGCCGCGTCGACGATCACCGGCACGCCCCTGGCGTGGCAGATATCGCAGAATTCCTCGAGGGAAAGCATGCCGTATTGCACGGTGTGGTGCGCCACGACGTAGAGCGCCGCCGCCGTGCGCTCGTTGATAGCCTCGCGCACATGATAATCCTGCGTGACGCTGACCGTGCCAGCCGGAATGACCTTGGCGCCGGCGACGCGGATCGACTGGTCGATCGGTGCGCCGTAATTGACGATATGGCCGAGCTGGATGACGACTTCGGACTTCAGCCCTTCGGTATCGTCGGGCAGCCGTTCGATCGCCAGCAAATTGGTGCCGGTCATCGCCCCGGCGATCGCCATTGTGATGCCTGAGGCGCAGCAGGCGGTGATGAAGCCGGCCTCGCTGCCGGTGAGGCGGGCGGTGATCACGCTTGCGGCGCGCTGCAGATCGTCCATCTCCACCCATTGCGAGGCGATCTCGGCCATGGCGCTGATCGCCTCGGGAACGATGATCGAGGCGCCGAGCGTCGTCATCGTGCCGGAGACGTTGATGATCGGCCTCAGTCCCAGTCGTTCACGGATCGTGGTGTTGGAGCCGGTGTCGGAATAGGTTTTCATGTTCAGCAATCCCTTGACGGTCAGGCGGCGATCTCGACGACCGCTTCGATTTCGACGGTGATGTTTCCAGGCAGCGAGCCGACCCCGATCGCCGAGCGGGCATGGCCGCCGATCTTGTCGAAGACGCTGGCGAACAGGTCCGAGCAGCCATTGACCACTTTCGGGTGGTCGCTGAAGGTCGGCGTCGCATTGACGAAGCCGAGCAATTTGACGACGCGCACGATGCGGCCGAGATCGCCGGCGGCGGCGTGCATGACGGCGAGCAGGTTGAGGCCGGTGAGGCGGGCATGCTCATAGGCCTGCTCGACGGTGACGTCCTCGCCGACCTTGCCGGTGCACAGCGTGCCGTCGGCGCGCAACGGCCCTTGACCCGAAAGAAAGATCAGCCGGCCGCTTTCCGCATGAGTGACGAAATTGGCGATCGGCGTCGGCGGCTCGGGCAGCGTCAGGCCGAGTTCGGCGAGCCGGATGTAAGGCGTCATGTAAGAATTCTCCTTGGGCCGGCCTGTTGTTTTACGCAATTCCCAAGGCAAAGCGCTTCGCGCTTTTCCCGGGAAAACCGCTTACACTTTTCCTGGAATTGCTTTGGGCCGCCCATGTCAGAAATGCGAGGCGCGGAAGCGCGCCAGGAAAGAGCGCAGGCGCTCATTGGTGGTCTCTTCGGCAAGGATCTCCTTCGGCGGGCCAACAGCGCTGACACCGCCATCGGCCATGAAGACAATGCGGCTCGAAGCGTCGCGGGCAAAGGCCATCTCGTGCGTGACCATCACCATGGTCATGCCGTCTTCGGCCAGGCTGCGCACAACGGCCAGCACCTCGCCGACCAATTCGGGATCGAGCGCGGAGGTGATCTCGTCGAGCAGCAGGATCTTCGGCTCCATGGCGACTGCCCGCGCTATGCCGACGCGCTGCTGCTGGCCCCCGGAGAGTTCCGCCGGCAGGCTGTCGGCCTTGTGGGCCAGGCCGACGCGGCTCAGCCAATGCTCCGCGATCTGGCGCGCCTCGGCCTTGCTCTTGCCGCGCACCTTGGTGAGGCCGAGCATGATGTTGCCGGCGGCGGTGAGGTGCGGAAACAGGTTGAAGCTCTGGAACACCATGCCGGTTTCGGCGCGCATATTGGCAAGGTCGCGCTCGCTGCGCCGCTGGCGCGCGCCGGCCTCACGAAAACCGACCTCCTTGCCGTCGATGCGGATCGAGCCTGAGTCGTAGCTTTCGAGAAAGTTGACGCAGCGCAGCAGGGTGGTTTTGCCGCTGCCGGAAGGGCCGATGACGGTGACCACCTCGCCCCTGTCCACCTTGAGGCTGACCGAGCGAAGCACCTCGACCGAACCAAAGGCTTTCGAGACCCCGGCAATGTCGAGAAGGGCAGCATTGTCGTTCGAGCTTGTGGCCATCGTGCTAGTCCCGGATGAAGGCAAAGCGCCGTTCCAGCCGCCGGCTGGCGTAGGAAAGCGCATAGTTGACGGCGAAATAGATCAAGGCGCCGAGGATGTAGAGCGGCATCGCCTCATAGGTGCGGCCGATCACCTGGTTGATCGCCTGCATCAGGTCGGTGATGCCGAGCAGCGAGACCAGGGCGCTGCCCTTGACCGCATCGGTGACGCCGTTGATCCAGGGCGGCAGGAAGCGGCGGAAGGCCTGCGGAAAGATGACGTAGGTGAGCCGCTGGCGAAAAGTCAGCCCAATGGCCATCGCCGCTTCTGACTGGCCCTTGGGAATGGAGCCGACGGCGCCCCGGAGATACTCAATGACCTGCGCCGTCTTGAACAAGGTCAGCGCCAGCACCGCCGCCGAGAAGGATTGCAGATGCAGGCCGATGGCCGGCAGGCCGTAATAGACGAAGAACATCAGCACCAGGATCGGAATGCCGCGGATGGTGTCGGAGAAGATGCGCACGGCCCAGCGCAGCGGCGCCGGGCCGTAGACCAGGCCGACGCCGAGCGCGACGCCGGCAATCAGCGACAGCACCACGACCAGCAGCGACACCCACAAAGTGATGGCGAAGCCCTGGGCGAGGAACGGTACGGCGTAGAGGATCTGGCTCAGCATGTCAGCGCGCAGCCCTGAACCGGCGTTCGACCAGCCGCAGCCCAAAGAGCAGGGTGTAACCGGTCACCAGGTACATCGCCGTCGTCACCAGATAGACCTCGACGATGCGGAAGGTGTTGAAGTTGATCCACTGGGCGCCGAAGGTGAGCTCGGGCACCGAGATCACCGAGGCGATCGACGTGTCCTTGAAAAGCGAGATGAAGGTGTTGGACAGCGCCGGCAGCGTGATGCGCAGCATGGTCGGCAGGCGCACGTGAACCAACCGCTGCCAAGGCGTCAGCCCGATCGCCTTGCCGGCATCGAGCTGGCCGCGCGGCACGGCTTCCAGGCCGGAGCGGAACACCTCGACCAGATAGGCGCCGCTATAGACCGACAGCGTCAGCACGAACGAGGTCGGCGCGTCGTAGGCGACGTCGATCACCGTCGGCAGGCCGTAGAAGACAAGATAGACGAGCAGGATCAGCGGCACGTTGCGGATGAATTCGACGTAAGCCGCAATGATGGCGCGCACCACGCGTCCGGCCGAGACATACCAGACCGCCAGCACCAGGCCGATGACGACGCCGATGGCAATCGAAATCACGGCAAGCTCGAGGCTGAGCAGAAGGCCGCCCCACAGCTTGTCGAAATGGCGCCAGATCAGGTTGAAGTTGAGCGTATAGCCCATGCGTCTCCCGCAATAACCAAGGGGATGCGAACTAGAAGGCGGAAGGGCTAACCCTTCCGCCAGCGCTTGTCAGACAACCGGGAAACCGGGATGGCGGGCCGGGGGCTCCTGGCCGAAATAGTCCTTGAAGGCGGCGTCGTAGAGTGCGGTCTCATGGCCGAACATGGCGATGGTGAAGGTCTGGTTGACGAAGGTCAGCCAGTCCAGGTCGCCCTGCCTGACCGCCGCGCCGTAGAGCATCGAGTACCAGCTCTTGCCGGCATCGAAATATTTGTCGGGGTTGCGCGAGGCCAGCCAGCGCACGGTTGAAAGATCGACAGCGGCGGCATCGGCGCGTTTCGATTCCAGTGCCTGCAGCACATTGGCCTGGGTGTCGATCTGCAGCACCTGCGCCTCCGGCAGGGCGTAATGGACCGAGCTTTCGGCATCGACATTCTGCAGGATCGAGATGCGCGTCGCCGAACCACCGGCGAGCAGCTTGTCGAAGGTCTTGTTTTCCGCCGTCGGCAGCGTCAGCAGGGCGACGCCCTCGACATAGTATGGCCTGGAGAAGTGGATCAGCTGCGAGCGCTGCGCGGTCATGGTCATGAACTGGATGGTGATGTCGACCTTGTTGGTGGTGACATTGGGGATGCGCTGCGCCGGATCCTGCATGACGAACTCGACCTTGCTCGGATCGTCGAACAGACCCTTGGCCAGGATGCGGCCCATGGTGATGTCCATGCCGACCAGCTCGCCGGCATCGTTTTCGAAATGCCATGGCGCGTTGGTGCTGCCGGTGCCGACGATCAGCTTGCCGCGGTCAAGCGCGGTGCGCAGAACGCTGTCGGATGCGGCTTGTGCCGCCGCCTTTTCGGCGCTGACAGCGGTCATCACGCCCGCCGTTGCAAGCCCGGCCATGCCCAGTTTCAGAAAATCTCGCTTGGATGCGTCGTTCACTGCGACCTCCTGTTGTTTGAGTTCCCCTTACAGACACACGTGTCGCCGACCTGAATTGTCTCTTACAATAGACACATGTATCCTGTACAAGACAGATACTAACATCAGGAATCAGTTATGCAAGACAGCAATGGACTCACGGATCGGGCGGAGCTTGGTCCAGCCGAGAGCCCGACGCCCGACAAGACCTCCGGCTCGCGCGAGAAGGGCCTCAACCGGGTGCTGGAGATCCTGGACTTCCTGCATGTTACCCAGCGCGCCATCGGCATTGGCGATCTAGCCAAGGGGGTGAATGCGCCGCGCTCCACCACCTACACGCTGGTGCGTTCGTTGGTCGATGCGGGTCTCCTGGAGATGGAGGGCGACGGCAACCGGGTCTATTTCGGCAAGAAGCTGTACCTCTATGGAATGGACTATGTCAGGGGCAACGACCTGCTTAGGCGGGGCCGGCAGGAGGTCGACAATCTGTCGCGCGAGACCGGCGAGACCTCCGAATTGTGCATGCTGCAAAGCGGGCGCTATACCATCGTCCATTCCAGCCCCGGCACCAGGCCGTTCCGCATCAGCTCGGCCACCGGCCTGCAGATCCCGCTGCCATGGACGGCATCGGGGCGGCTGCTTCTGGCCGGATTGGAAAGGGCCGCCATCCAGGACATGGTCTCGGCAGACGACCTTTTGCTGCCCGACGGCCGCAGGCTGCAGTTCGACGACTTCATTGCCGATATCGCGACGGCCAGAACGACCGGCTATTGCATCACTTCGGGGCTGGTCGACGCCTACACCAAATGCCTGGCCGCCCCTGTCTTCGCGGCCGCCGGCAAGGTCGAGGCGACGATGTGTCTGGTGGTGCCGATCGACACTTCAGCGGAGAAGACCGACGAATTGCTGACGTTGCTGCGCCATCGCGCGGCGCGGCTGTCGATAGCGGGGTGAGCAGTTAGGCCCCGAGGCCGTCGGCTAAGCGATGATGTCCGGAATGATCTTGTCTTCCAGCGCCATCAGCCGGTCCTTGAGGAAAAGCTTCTTCTTCTTCATGCGCTGGATCTGCAAGGGGTCGCAGCCCATGGCGATCATCGCATTGATGGCCGCGTCGAAATCGGCATGCTCCTGCTTCAGGCGGGAAAATTCGAGGCGGACATCGGCCTTTTCCTGGTCG
Source organism: Mesorhizobium sp. C089B (assembly GCF_030323125.1). NCBI lineage: Bacteria > Pseudomonadati > Pseudomonadota > Alphaproteobacteria > Hyphomicrobiales > Phyllobacteriaceae > Mesorhizobium > Mesorhizobium sp. C089B. The sequence continues at coordinate 3,999,440 of NZ_CP100469.1, read as the reverse complement.
GACATTCTCTACCGTCTGCATGTCTGCGGCGCCCGGCAATGGGCATGATTGGGCGGGGGCGGCATCAATTGCCGCCGGCGCGCAGCCAATATCACATATCACATTGTCGTGGAATGCTACCACGCAGCATTCGACATCGCAGCCGGATGGTGGCAGACTGTCATGGTGCCGTCACAGATGCGACCTGCGGTGGACGTGCCTTTGACGGCTGCAATCGAGGAAAACCATGAAAGGGAGAACCAATCATGTCTCTTGCATCCCATCTTGATGAGTTGCAGCGGAAACACGGTGACATCGAACGCGAGATCGACGATGCGATGAACCATCCATCGGTCGACGACCTCGAAATCGTGAATCTGAAGCGACGCAAGCTGGCACTCAAGGACGAGATTGAAAAACTGAAGGCGAAACCGACGAGACACTGACGCCCTTCCAAGATTAGACGCGCCGCCCTGGCGCGTGACTATCGCTCCGGTGGCGACATGCCGCCGGAGGCCTGTTTTTGCTACTGATTCCGATACTGCTGGCCGGCGAAACCCGTCTGTGGGGTCGCCGCGCTACTGCGATTTGGCAGCTCTGCTTGTCTGTCGCCATTGACAAGCCATCTTTGCTCCTCCACCTCATGCCCGAACCTCAGCGCTATGCGCTGATAGCTGATTGAGCGTGCGTCGACGTGGACGTGTGTCGCTCGGGTGATCAAGAGGCTGCCGGCATGACCGGGTATTTTTCCTCCCCCTTTGCGCGCCGGACATCGGTCGGCGTCGATGTCGGCGGCGTGGTCGTCGGCGGCGGCGCGCCGGTCGTCGTGCAGTCGATGACCAACACCGACACGGCCGATATCGACCAGACCGTCGCGCAGGTTGCGGCTTTGCATCGCGCTGGCTCCGAGATCGTGCGCATCACCGTCGATCGTGACGAGAGCGCCGCCGCCGTGCCGCGCATCCGCGAACGGCTCGAGCGGCTCGGCATCAATGTGCCGCTGGTCGGCGACTTCCACTATATCGGCCACAAGCTGCTGGCCGATCATCCGGCCTGTGCCGAGGCGCTGGCCAAATACCGCATCAATCCTGGCAATGTCGGCTTCAAGGACAAGAAGGACCGCCAGTTCGCCGCGATCGTCGAAATGGCGATCAGGCATGACAAGCCGGTGCGCATCGGCGTCAATTGGGGGTCGCTCGATCAGGAGCTGCTCACCCGGCTGATGGACGAAAACCAGCGCCAAGGCTTTCCGCTGACGGCGCAGGAAGTAACCCGCGAAGCGATCGTGCAGTCGGCCATCCTGTCGGCCGAAATGGCCGAAGAGATAGGCCTCGCCCGCGAAAAGATCATCCTGTCGGCCAAGGTCAGCGGCGTGCAGGATTTGATCGCCGTCTATACCGAGCTTGCCACGCGCTCCAACCATGCGCTGCATCTTGGCCTCACCGAAGCCGGCATGGGATCCAAGGGCATCGTCGCCTCGTCGGCGGCCATGGGCATCCTCTTGCAGCAAGGCATTGGCGACACCATCCGCATCTCGCTGACGCCGGAGCCGAATGGCGATCGCACTCGCGAGGTGCAGGTCTCGCAGGAACTGCTGCAGACCATGGGCTTCCGTCAGTTCGTGCCGATCGTGGCCGCTTGCCCCGGCTGCGGCCGCACGACATCCACCGTGTTCCAGGAACTCGCCCAGAACATCCAGGCCGATTTGCGCAAGAACATGCCGGTCTGGCGGGAGAAATATCCCGGCGTCGAGAACCTCAAGGTCGCGGTGATGGGCTGCATCGTCAACGGCCCCGGCGAATCCAAGCACGCCGATATCGGCATCTCGCTGCCCGGCACCGGCGAGACGCCGACCGCGCCCGTTTTCGTTGACGGCAAGAAGTCGGCGACGCTGCGCGGTCCGTCGATCGCCGCCGATTTCGAAAAAATGGTTGCCGATTATATCCAGCAGCGGTTTGGACAGCACGGCAAAGCCGCGGCCGAATGAGCCATGCGGGGGCTGCTCAAAGCCGGTGTGATCCTGCTCTGCGGGCTGGGTGCCGGACAGGCACTTGCCGATCCACCGCAATCGCGCTCGGCGGCGAAACGATTGATCGGCCGTGTCTGTGACCTGATCGAGACGCATGCCGAGCGGAACGGCCTGCCGAAGGATTACTTCGCCCGGCTGATCTGGAAAGAAAGCCGCTTCGATCCCAATGCGGTTAGCCCGGTCGGTGCCGAAGGCATCGCCCAGTTCATGCCGGGCACCGCCAAGATGCGCGGGCTGGCCGATCCTTTCGACATCGAGCAGGCGATCCCGGCTTCGGCGAAATATCTCGGCGAGATGAAGCTCGCCTACGGCAATCTCGGCCTGGCGGCGGCCGCCTACAATGCCGGCGAGAACCGGGTGTCGCGCTGGCTGGGTTCGGGCGGCTTCCTGCCGATGGAGACCGAGAGCTACGTCTTCGACGTCATGGGCGAACCCGTCGACAAGTTTTCCGACAGCGCTTACGCCGGGACGGTCGAGCCGCTCGACGCGAAAACCGGCTTTGCCGTCGCCTGCCGCAAGCTGCCGGTGATCATGTCGAGAACCGTGGCGATGGCGTCGATCAATGTGAAGCCATGGGGCGTCCAGGTGGCCGGCAATTTCCGCAGGGGAGCTGCCATCAATCAGTGGCTGCGGGTCAGGAGCCGGTTTCCGGCGCTGCTTTCCGGTCGTGACCCGGTGGTCAGCCGGGTGCGCACGCCGATCGGCCGACGCGGCATCTACGCCGTCAGGATCGGCGTCGACGACCGTGCCGCCGCCAACGTCATCTGCCAGAAACTGCAAAGCGTCGGCGGCGCCTGTATCGTCGTGCGCAACCGATAGGGGGCGACATGACGGCCAAAATCGTCCTGCTCAATGGCGTCGGCAGCGCCGGCAAAAGCTCGATCGCCAGGGCGCTGCAAACGATCGCCACTGAACCGTTCCTGCATGTCCAGATGGATGCTTTCATCGACATGCTGCCGCCGGCGCTGCAGGATCATGCCGACGGGTTTTCCTTTGAGACCGTGCTGGAAGACGGCAAGCCGTCGGTGGTGATCAGGAGCGGGCCGGTCAGCGCGCGAGCCATGCGCGGCATGCGCCATGCCATCGCCGCCATGGCCGGGCAAGGCAACAATCTCATCGTCGACGACGTGATCTTCAATGAAGAGATGCGGAGTATGTCGAGTTGCTGTCGAGCTTTGACCTGCATCTGGTCGGCGTCATGGCGCCGCTGGAGGTGCTGGAAGCGCGCGAGGCCGCGCGCGCCGACAGGCTGCCCGGCCTGGCGCGCTGGCAATATGGACGCGTCCACAACGGCATAGACTACGACCTCGAAGTCGACACCAGCCGGCTGACGCCGCTTGAATGCGCCCGTCGCATCCAGGAAAGATTCCGACTATAGTGGCCGGTGTCTTTGACACGATCGCAGCTTTTACCAATTGCCCCAAAAGCCGATAGCCGTCTCTGGCCTGCAAAGTCGTGTCGATTAAATATTTATGAGCCCTGCTGTAGTAAGACGGGTGGAAATTTCCGGCGAGACCTTTTGAAGGCCGTTAACGGGGGAGCATCATGGCGGTGGCAAATTTCCTTAGACGCGTTGTAAGTGAACTTGAAACGCCGCGCGCCAAACGGCCGTTCGGTTCTGGCTGGCTGTCCGGCTCGATTGGCTTGCTTGCCGGGGTCACCGCCCTGCTGATGGTCATCGTGCTGCGCTACCCGTCGCTTACATCGATGCCGGATCTGGCCCCCATCCACCAGATGCTGTTCTTCAAGCCGGTGCTCTATTTCGTCCTCATCTCCGGCTATATCCTGGCGATCCTCAGCATGACGCTGCGCAGGCAAAAGACGCTCGGCGCGGCAGCGATGTTCACTGTGCTGCTGGCGTCGCTGGTCGGAATGCTTCCGGTGCGCCATCACCTGCACATAGACGGGGTGTTCTTCGGGCTCGATTTCTTCATCCTGAACGCCTTGTTCATGGGTGTGCTGTTCGTCCCGCTCGAACGTCTTTTCGCGCGCAACAAGGATCAGACCGTGTTCCGCGACGAATGGCGCGAGGACCTGTTCTACTATCTGGTTTCATCGCTGCTGGTGCAGATTTTGACCTACCTGACCTTGGCGCCGTCCAACTTCGTCAATGCACAGGGCGCCCTTGGTTCGGTGCGCGCCTGGGTCCACGACTTGCCGTGGCTGGTGCAACTGATGGCGGTAATGTTCCTGACCGACCTTGCCCAGTATTGGGTGCATCGGGCCTTTCATCGCATTCCCTGGCTGTGGAAGTTTCATGCCGTGCACCATTCCGCCAAGTCGATGGACTGGATTGCCGGTGCGCGCATGCATTTCCTGGAAATCATCATGCTGCGCAGCCTGACGGCAACCCCGATGTTCGTGCTGGGGTTCGATGAATCGGCTATCCAGACGTATATATTGATCGTCTACGTCTATTCGTCTTTCATCCATTCCAACATCGGAACCAGTTTCGGTCCAGTCGAAAAGGTGCTGGTGTCCCCGCGTTACCACCACTGGCATCACGGCTTCGAGAAAGAAGCGATCGACGTAAATTTCGCCATCCATTTCCCGCTGCTCGACCGGCTGTTCGGTACCCATCATATGCCCGAAGGGCGCTGGCCGAACGGCTACGGCATTCACGGACATCCCGTTCCGAACGGATACTGGCAGCAATTCCTCTATCCCTTCCGGCGCGGCTAGACTGGAGTCCTTCGCGAAGCGCGCGTGTCACCGCGCCTGGCGAGGTTAGCCCAATCCATGACAAGCGACAGAGCCCGAGATGCGTGACGGCTACATAATCTGCGGCACGCCGAGAACCGGAAGCACCTTGCTGTGCGGCCTTCTGGCCTCGACGAAAACAGCCGGCGATCCGCACTCGTTCTACCGGCGGCAGGACAAGGCGGAATGGGCAGAAGAGTGGAAATTGCCGCATCCCGATACGATGAGCGCGCATGACTTCGATGTCGCCTACCTCAAGGCGGCAATCAGCGCGGGAAAGGGCGGAACAGCCGTCTTCGGCTTGCGCCTGATGCGGGAGAACCTGGGTGAACTCTCGGCCATCCTCGACCGGATCTACCCAGACCTGCCATCGGACAAAGCACGCTTTGAAAAGGCCTTCGGCCGTATCCTCTACATCCATCTTTCGCGCGAAAACAAGCTGGCGCAGGCGGTGTCGCTGATCAAGGCCGAGCAGACCGGGCTTTGGCACATCGCGCCCGACGGAACCGAGATCGAACGGGCCGCACCGCCGCAGGAACCCCGCTACGATTTCAAGCGGATCCAGCGCGAGCTTGCCGAACTCGAAGCCTATGACGCGGCCTGGAACGTCTGGTTCGCGGAGCAGGGGATCGTCCCGCTGCGCATCGGCTATGAGCGCCTGTCAGCCGATCCGGCAGCGGCATTGTCATCCATCTGCAAGGCCCTGGGCGTTCCGGCGCCGAATGCCGCCGACGTAAAGCCGGGCGTCGCCAAGCTCTCCGACGAGACCAGCCTCGACTGGATGCGCCGCTATCATCTGGACGCGGCGATTTGATCAAGCCCTCTTTACCGCCACCGTTTCGCTGAGCCATGTGCCGATCTTGCTGCCGAGACGGTCGGGCGACACCGGCTTGGGTAGATAGTCGTCCATGCCGGACTCGATACATTTGTCGCGGTCGCCCTTCAGTGCGTGCGCGGTGACGCCGATGATTGGTGTGTGATTGCCACTCGCTGCCTCCGCCGCCCGGATGGCGCGGGTCGCCTCGTAGCCGTTCATCTCCGGCATGGAGACGTCCATGAGGATCAGCTTCGGTCGCAGCGCCCGGTACATCTCGACGGCCGTGCGGCCATTGCTGGCGATGCGGTAGCTGAGGCCAAGCCCATTGAGGATCTGGCCGAACACCAGCTGGTTCACGTCATTGTCCTCGGCGATCAGAATATCGATCGGGCCGTTTGGCGTGGCGATCGATTCAGGCACTGTGGCCGCCGGAATTGCCGGGCCGCGAATGACGGTGAAGGCGGGTGGCGTCACGGGTGCCGCCTGCGGAACAACAGGCTCGCGAACGAACTGGGCCTTGCCGATCTGGGCCCGCGCTTTCTGGATTGCCGAGATGACGGTGCCGAGCAGGACGGCCGAGCGCGCCGGCTTGGTGAGATGCGCGGCGATGCCGAAATCGATGACCATCTTGCCGAAATCGACCTGGTCGACGGAGGTCAGCAGCACCACCGGGATAGCGGAGAGACGGCTGTCGGCGGAAATCGCCTTGGCGACATCGGCGCCGTTCATGCCGGGCATCTGGTAGTCGAGGATGATGCAGTCGACCGCAGCACCGAGCTGGCTGGCCCGGTCTAGAAAGGCGAGGCCGACGGCGCCGCTTTCGGCGGCCGCGCAGTCGAAGCTCCAGCTTCTGAGCTGTTCCAGCAAGATCTCGCGGTTGACCGGGTTGTCGTCGATGACCAGCACGCGGGCGCCGGTGACATCGACCGGCACGACCTCGTTGCGCGTGTCCTGCTGATGCGCCGGCAGCGGCACGGCGAACCAGAACACCGAGCCGCGGCCGATCTCGCTTTCGACGCCGATCTTGCCGCCCATCAGGTCGATGAGGCGGGCGGCGATGGCAAGGCCGAGGCCGGTGCCTTCATGGCGGCGCGTCGACGAGCCGTCGACCTGCGCGAATTTCTCGAACACGTTCTCGAGCTTCTCGGCAGGAATGCCGATGCCTGTGTCCTCGACGCGGACCTTGAGCTGGACCATGCCGTCGACCACCTCGCCGCCGACATCGATCAGCACATGGCCCTTCTCGGTGAACTTCACCGCATTGCCGAGCAGATTGGTGACGATCTGACGGAACCGTCCGGCATCGCCGACGACATGGGCAGGCAGGCGCGGGTCGACACGCACGATCAGCTCGAGGTTCTTTTCGGCGACGCGCGCCGACACCAGTGTGGCCACGTCCTCGACCGCTTCGGCAAGCCGGAAGGGTGCAGGATCGAGCGTCAGCTGACCGGCATTGATCTTGGAGAAATCGAGGATGTCGTTGATGATGGTGAGCAGCGCATTGCCGGACTTGACGATGACTTCGGTGAAGGTTTTCTGGCGCGCGTTAAGCTCGGTCTTGGCGAGCAGTTCGGCCATGCCCAGCACGCCATTCATCGGCGTGCGGATCTCATGGCTCATATTGGCCAGGAATTCCGATTTGGCGCGGTCGGCCGCTTCGGCCTTGAACAAGGATGCGGCGGATTCGGTGAAGGCGCGGCGGATCGCATTTTCCATCGGCCGGAAGATCCAGAGGGCAACGATGGCAAGAACCGCGAACAGAAGGCCGCTTGCCCACAACAGCAGCCTGTCGCTGGAGGCGTCGGCCAGATGGCGTTCGCCATCCATGGCGGTACGCACACGCACCAGCATCGGCTGGACGAACAGGTCGTTCTGGTTGAGGATTTCGCGCGAACTCCATTCGTCGGTCTGTTGCGCCGCCGACATCAGGTTGAAGTTGCGCACGATGTCGCGCGACGACCAGAACAGGTCGCCGTTGACGGCGGCCGACGAGAGTTCGTCCAGCGTTTTGGCCGACAGGCTCGGCTTGATCGCGGCCAACTCCGCGGACAGTGTTTCGATCTCGCTGGTCAGGCGTTGCGAATGGCCGCGCGCTGCGGCGGCAAGGCCGTCACGGGTTTCGGTGCGCCAGGTCGTGCTGGCGGTTTCGGCAAAGCTGGAGGCGTTGCGCAGGTCGCGGGTGAAGACGACGAGATTGCTGCTCAGCGCGTCGATGTCGTGGCGGAAGGAATTGACGCGATTGAGCGCAAACATCACCGCGGTGGAAGCCAGCGCAAAGATGAGCAATCCCGAGATGTAGCGGATCCGGATCGAGCGGATGAAGAAAGAATATTCCGGCATGCGCAACCCCAACACATACGCATCATTTTAACGGTCGGGATTACGCTTGATTTACATTAAAATTCCGTTCGCGCCTGGCGGGCCGTCAAGATCCTGGCTGCACGTGCCCGGAGTTGGCGCCATAGAGGGTGGCATCGCATTCGCGCATCATGCGCAGTGCTTCTTCCTCGGTCAGGCCGAACTTGCGCATCATGCTCCGGATTTCGGGGCCTACAGCTATCTCCACCGGTCTTGCCGCCTGGCGGGTCTTCCTGGCCTTTTTCTTGGACATCAGTACGTTTCCCGTCTTGACCGACACATGTTTCGCATCAGCCCTGGCCCGGCCTCACCGTGCTGCGCCAGACCATGGGCGCATGGCAGATCAGGCGGCTGCCAGCCTCCTCCCGCGCGCCGGTCGCGAGCCGCACGGCGCGCCTGGCGATCTCCTCGATCGGCGGCGAGAACGTCGTCAGCCGGTAAGAGGCCCAGTCGGCCTGCTCGATGTCGTCAAAACCGATGACGCAGAGATCGCGGGGTACGTTGATGCCAAACTCGTGGCGGGCCGCATCGAGAAAGCCGCACGCAATCAGGTCGGTCACGCAGAACGCCGCATCCGGCCGCTGCCGGCCGGAAAAGAGCCGCCTGGCGCCATCGGCTCCGGTGGCATAGCCGGTGCGGCCCTCGCGCCACACGGTCACCTCCAGCCCTTCCTTCTGCGCGGCGGTAAGGAAGGCGGTTTCGCGGGAGAGCAGGCTGGGCGTGCCGGCAGCCGAGGTCACCAGGGCGGGGCGGGTACAGCCGGCCCGGATGAAGGCATGCAGCGCTGCCTCTGCGGCTGCAGCGTTGTCGACACCGATATTGTGCGGGCCGTCGAAGCGGTCATCGCGATTGATCAGCACCAGCCGCTGGCCGTTCTCAAGACAGGTGCGGATCAGCAACTGCGGCGGCGAGCCGGACAGAACGATGCTCGCATCGGCGCGATAGTTCAGCGTGTTGCGCAACGCCTGGTCGACATGGTGGCTGGGGCCGGAGGTGTTGAACACCATGGCCATTTTGCCGGCGTCCCGCAGATGTTGGGTCAGCGCCTTCTGCAGGCGGGCATGATAGGGCGTGTCGCCATCGGCAACGATGAGGCAGACAATGCCGGTCGAGGCCCGCATCAGGCCGCGAGCCAGATGGTTGACGTGATAGCCGAGTTGCTCGGCCGCCAGCATCACTCGCTCGCGGGTTTCCCCGGAAACGGAAGCGCCGGGCGTGAAGGTACGTGACACGGCCGAGCGTGAAACCCCGGCGAGGTCGGCAACCTGCTGGGCGCTGGAAAATCCGGTGCGGATTCTCGGAACCGTCAAGCGAACGCTCTCGCTGCTGTTTTCGTGATTCTTTGCACGCCCGTGCAATGTAATGCAACTCTCCTGCCATTGCCACCCACCGCACTTGACAGGCATGGCGGAATGCAACAGCTTTGCACAGCCGTGCAATACAAGCGGGCTCAAGAGTGGCATCGGAGGAATACCCTGTCCATTTCGCCGAAGACGGCATTGAGGGCGCGACTGTCCGGACCGGCTGCATGAGCAGGGCGGCGGCGCATTCGAAGGCGGACCGGCTGTCCGAAGCCGAGATGGACAGGCGTGCCGAGGTCTGCCGGAAACTGCTTGTCACGGCCGGGCAACTGGCGATGGAAGGCTATGCCCGGCAGGGCGCCGTCCAGCCGGTGGCGATGAAAGGCCCGCAGGATTTTCTCACTGAAACCGACGGCAAGGTCGAGGAGCACATCCGCGCGACGCTGGCAGACGCTTTTCCGCAGGACGGGTTTTTGGGCGAGGAAGGCGGTGGCATCGGCTCTGCCCGCATGTGGGTCGTCGACCCGATCGACGGCACCGCCAATTTCATGCGCGGTATTCCGCATTTCTGCATTTCGATAGCTTTCGTCGAGGACGGCCGCAGCGAGATCGGCGGCATTGCCAATCCGGCCATCGGCGAAACGTACTTTGCCCGTCGCGGGCAGGGCGCGACGCGCAATGGCGCGCCGATCCATGTGTCGCCGACGCAAGCGTTCGACCGCGCCTTTGTCGAGTTCGGCTGGTCGCCCAGGATTCCCAATCGCGACTATCTGGACAAGGTGAGCCTTGTCTGGGCACTCGGCGCCAATGTGCGGCGCTCCGGCTCCGGAGCGCTTGGGCTGGCCTATGTGGCCGACGGCCGCTCGGATGCCTATGCCGAGCTGCACATCAATTCGTGGGACTGCCTGGCCGGATTGCTGCTGGTGGAGGAGGCCGGCGGCCGTGTGAACCGGTTCCTCGACGGCGACGGCATGGCGAAGGGCAATCCCGTGCTAGCGGCAGCACCCGGCGTTGCGGCGACATTGTCCCAGGTGATCGGAGTGCCGCTCGACGACGGGTAGATCGTTTCCAGTGAGAAGACAGGGAGGAATATCGATGAAGACATTTGACAGTAAGCAAGGCTTGCGCGCCGCCTGGCTTGGCCTTGGCGCGGCGCTGGCCTTGTTCGGATTGGCGAGTGCCGCCCAGGCGGCCGCCCGGAGCCTCACAATGTATTGCGCCGTCGACGAGGCCTGGTGCCGGGCGATGGCGACCACCTACCAGAAGGAGACGGGCGTCAGCGTCGACATGACCCGCATGAGCGCCGGCGAAATCTACGCCCGCCTCCGGGCCGAGAAGGACAATCCGCAAGCCGATATCTGGTGGGGCGGCACCGGCGACCCGCATCTGCAGGCGGCGGAAGAGGGCCTCACCCAGGAATACAAGTCGCCGCAACTGGCAAACCTGCGCGACTGGGCGCTGAAGCAGGCCGACAGGTCGAAGAACCGCACGGTCGGCATTTATCTCGGTGCGCTCGGCTACGGCTACAATGAGGAAGATCTGAAGCAGCGCGGGCTGACCGCGCCGGCGTGCTGGGCCGATCTGGTCAAGCCGGAATTCCAGGGCGAGATCGAGATGGCCGACCCGAATTCATCGGGTACGGCCTGGACCATGCTTGCCACCATCGTCCAGCTGATGGGCGAGGACAAGGCATTCGACTATCTCAAGCAGCTCAACAAGAACATCGCCGAATACACCAAGGCAGGGGCCGCGCCGGCGCTCGCCGTCGGCAAGGGCGAGACGCTGATCGGCATCTCCTTCCAGCACGACGTGATCAATGCCGCGAAACAGAACCCTGCCGTGAAGGTGGTGTCGCCTTGCGAAGGCACCGGCTTCGAGATCGGTTCGATGAGCATCGTGACGGGCGCCAAGCATGCCGAAGAGGCGCAGAAATTCTACGACTGGGCGCTGAGCCCGGACGCGCAGAAGCTCGCGGCGCCGAACGGCAGCTTCCAGATCCCGTCGAACACCGCCACGCCGGTGCCGCCCGAGGCGCCGGACCTCTCGAAGATCAAGCTGATCGACTACGACTTCGCCAAATACGGCTCGTCGGCCGAACGCAAGCGGCTGTTGAAGAAGTTCACCGATGAGGTCCGCAATGGCGGCTGAGCGCGTTCTTTTGCGCTCACTCTAGCATCTGATCGCCGGCTGCCCCTCGCGGCAGCCGGCGCACCATCCTTTGGCACAGAAAGACATTGAATGGCCGCGGCCGGTTCCATGGTCAGTTCCGCTCCTGGACGCAGCGCGCTCGCGTGGGTGATGGCCGCGTGGGCGAGCTTCGTGCTCTTGCCTTGGTACAAGGTCGAAGGCGGCTTCCTGTCGTTCGACTGGCTGGCACAGCCGGCGGATGCGACGCCGGCCATACTGCTGGTCCTTGATGGCCGGCTCTGGCTCTTGCCCCTCATTCTGCCGCTTCTGCTGGCGAGCTGGCTGGTGGCGCGCAACAACCCCAAGAGCCTGGCGGTTGCAGGCGCGGCGGGCCTGCTGTGGCTGGCCATCGAAGGCTTTTCCATCATCCATTCGGGCTGGGGATTTGGCTTGCTTACCCGGATCGCCGGCACGCCGGGACCGATACAGCCGGGGCTCGGCTGGGGCGCGACGCTCTATGCCGTGGCGATGCTGATGTTCATCGCCGAGGCGCTCGCCGCGCGCGGCTGGTGCAAGGGCGACCGTTTCGTCGTCGGCTCGCTCTCAATCGTGATTGCTTCGCTGATCCTTTTCGTCGCCTATCCGCTGCTGTCGATCCTCACCTCGGCCATCAAGGACAATGACGACAATGTCGTGCCGGCGCTGTTCTTCGATAAGATCTTCAGCGCCAACATATGGAGCCTGCGCTGCCTCTATGGCGAGGGCTCCTGCGGCGTGGCGTGGAACACGGTGGCGATCGCAGTCCTCGTCGGCTTTTTCTGCACGGCGCTCGGCCTGGCCCTGGCGCTGATCGCGCTTCGCACCAAGCTGCCGGCCAAATGGCTGCTGCGCGGCCTGTCCATCCTGCCGATCATCACGCCGCCCTTCGTCATCGGCCTGGCGCTGATCCTGCTGTTCGGCCGCGCCGGCATCGTCACCAACCTCATGTCGGTGCATCTCGGCATTCCGCGCAGCCGCTGGATCTACGGCATGGCCGGCATCACCATCGCGCAGGTGCTGGCCTTCACGCCGATCGCCTTCCTGGTTCTGGTCGGCGTGCTGCAAGGCGTCAGCCCAAGCATGGAGGAAGCATCACAAACCCTGCGCGCCAGCCGCTGGCGCACATTTCGCACCGTCACCTGGCCGTTGATCCGGCCGGGGCTGGCCAGCGCCTTCCTGATTTCGTTTATCGAGAGCATGGCCGATTTCGCCAATCCGCTGGTGCTGGGCGGAAACTTCAACGTGCTGTCGACCGACATCTTCTTTGCAGTGGTCGGTGCGGCGCACGACCAGGGCCGCGCGGCGGTGCTGGCGATCGTGCTGTTGATGTTCACGCTGGCAGCCTTCGTCATCCAGCGCCGCTGGATCGGCAGCCGCAGCTACGTCACCGTTGCAGGCAAGGGCGATGGCGGTGTACCGGCGACGCTGCCCAAGGCCTTGCGGATCGGCTGCTACGCCACCGTCGTTCCGTGGCTGGTTCTGACCATCGTGGTCTACGGCATCATCCTGGGCGGCGGTTTCGTGCAATCGATCGGGCGCGACAACACGCCGACGCTCCAATATTTCATCACCGCCTTTTCGATCGAGAAAGGCGTCAATGGCTGGTTTTTCAGCGGCTCGGCCTGGCCGTCGCTGCTGATGACCATCGGCCTGGCGCTGGTGGCGATGCCGTTCACCGCGGCGCTCGGCATCCTGACGGCCTATCTGCTCGACCGGCAGCGTTTCGCCGGGCGTACCATGTTCGAGTTCCTGGCCATGATGAGTTTCGCCATTCCCGGCACGGTGATCGGCGTCAGCTATATCCTTGCCTTCAACGTGCCGCCGGTGCAGTTGACCGGTACCGGGTTGATCATCGTCATCTCCTTCATCTTCCGTAACATGCCGGTGGCGATCCGTGCCGGGCTCGCCAATCTCGGACAGATCGACAAGAGCCTGGACGAGGCATCGCTGACGCTTGGGGCGCGATCCTTCGCCACCTTGCGGCGGGTGATCCTGCCGATCCTGAAGCCGGCGATCGTGACCGCGATGATCTACAGTTTCGTGCGCGCGGTTACGGCGGTCAGCGCCGTCATCTTCCTGGCGAGCGGCCGGTTCAACCTTGCCACGGTCTACATTGTCGGGCGCGCAGATGTCGGCGAATACGGCATCGCGATTGTCTATTCGGCGGTGATGATCGTCGTCATGATGGTCATCCTCATCGGCATCCAGCTGCTGGTCGGCGAACGCCGGCTCGGCCGGCGCCGTGCGGGTCCGGAAGCCGTCGTGGCGGCAATCTGATGGGGAGAAGCGGCGTGGATCAGACGGCGAAGAATGCTGCCCCGGTTGTCACGGACAGGCCGGCCGTGCGGTTCGAGGGCGTCACCAAGAAATATGGCGCGGTGACCGCCGTCGACAACGTCAGCTTCGACATCGCGCCGGCCAGCCTGGTGACGCTGCTCGGGCCCTCGGGTTGCGGCAAGACGACGACGCTCAGGTTGATCGCCGGGCTGGAACAGACCAGCACCGGGCGCATCCTGATCGACGACAAGGACGTCACCTTGCTGTCCGCCGCCGAGCGAGATGTCTCCATGGTGTTCCAGTCCTATGCGCTGTTCCCGCACATGAACGTGATGGAGAATGTTAGCTACGGCCTGCGGGCGATGGGGCTTGGCAAGGCGCAGGCAGCCGAGCGCGCCGCCGAAAAGCTGTCGCTTGTCGGCCTGTCCGGCTACGAGAAGCGCCAGCCGAGCGAGTTGTCCGGCGGCCAGCAGCAGCGCGTCGCGGTGGCGCGCGCCATCGTACTGGAGCCGAAGGTGCTGCTGTTCGACGAGCCGCTGTCCAATCTCGACGCCAAGCTGCGCCGGCGGGTGCGCGACGAAATCCGCGGTCTCCAGCAAGATCTGGCGCTGACCATGGTCTATGTCACGCATGACCAGGAAGAGGCGCTCGCCGTCTCCGACCGCATCATCGTCATGAACGCCGCTCGCGTCGCCCAGGACGGCACGCCGCGCGACCTCTACAACGAGCCGACCAACCGTTTCATCGCCGACTTCATGGGCGACGCCAATCTGCTCGACGTCGAGGTGCTTTCCAGCAATGCGACCAGTGCAAGGGTCAAGGTCGGACCCTTGCTGCTCGACATGCCGGGTCGCGGTAACGCTCCGGGGCCGGCGATGCTCGCTGTACGCCCGAATGCCGTGCGCATCTTGCCCGGCCAGGCAGCGGGCACCATGAAGGGCCGGGTGGTCAAGAGCTCGTATCTCGGCGCCCACATGGAATACCGGATCGCGATCAGCGATCCGGCGGTCGAACTGTTCGCGACATCGCCTGATGTCACACCCGCCGTGGCGGAAGGGACGATGGTCGGGATCGATTTCGATCCGGCGAAGATCGTGCTGATCAAAGACGATTGAACGCGCCGGGAAAGCACCTTCGAAAAAATCCAGCCTGAATGTCACACCGGCCGGTCTTGTCTCGTCATGATGGCGTACCCAACACAAGGACTGCAATCATGACCGCCAAGATCGACCTCTTCGCCGCCGCCCCTGCGCTGATCAAGCAGTGGCAGCGCGAATCGACCGAACTCTCCGTCGCCGCCGGGCTCGAGCACAGCCTCAACGAGCTGGTGAAGCTTCGGGCGTCGCAGATCAATGGCTGCGCCAACTGCATCAATCTGCATGCCACCGAAGCGCGCGAGAATGGCGAGACCGAGCAGCGCATCTATCTGCTGCCGGCCTGGCGCGAAGCGCCCTGCTACAGCGACCGCGAGCGTGCCGCGCTCGGCTGGACCGATGCGCTGACGCGCCTCTCGGAAGGACAGGACCGCGAAAGCGCCTATGATGATCTTAAGGCGCATTTCACCGAGGAGGAGCAGGTGAAGCTCACCGTTTTGATCAACATCATCAATGGCTGGAACCGCATCGCCGTTGGCTTCGGGCTCTACACCGACGCAGCAACGATACGCGCCAGCGCCAAGGCGGCCTGATGACGGCGACGGCACCCGACGACGCGGCAGCGGGCTTCGGCCCGCTGCGTCCGAAGCTGATGCGGGTCGCCTATCGCATGCTGGGCTCGGTGAGCGACGCCGAGGATGTCGTGCAGGATGCCTTCATCCGCTGGATGGGGACCGACCGCTCGCAGGTTCGCGAGCCAGAAGCGTTCCTGCGCCGCACGGTGACGCGGCTTTGCCTTGACCAGCTCAAATCCACGCGGCGCCAGCGCGAGACCTATATCGGCCCTTGGCTGCCCGAGCCGATCGTCGAAGAGGACGATCTTGAAGATGTCACCTTGCCGCTGATGTTGGCGCTGGAGCGGCTTTCGCCGCTCGAGCGGGCGGCCTTTCTGCTGCACGATGTGTTCGGGCTGGAATTCGAGGAGGTCGCGACCGCCATCGAGCGCGATTCAGCCGCCTGCCGCCAGCTTGCCGCTCGCGCACGGGGCCATGTCCGCGAGGCGCGGCCTCGCTTCAAGGTGGAGAAGCAGCGTGGCCTGGAGATCGCCGAAGCCTTTTTCGCGGCATCGCGCAGCGGCGACATGCAGGCGCTCGGCGCGCTGCTGACGGAAGATGTCAGCGCTCATGCCGATGGCGGCGGCAAGCGTCCGGCGGCTTTGGCGCCGGTGCTGGGCTTCGACGCCGTCATGAAGCAATACGCGCAAGTCGCGGCCTGGCTGCGCGACAATCGCTCGACGCTGGTGCGCATCGGCTTCGTCAATGGACTGCCGGGGTTCGTCACGCGGGAGGCCGATGGCGAACTGCAGACGACCGCGCTTGACATCGAGGACGGGAAGATCGCGGCCGTCTATGTCATGCGCAATCCCGACAAGCTCAGGCATCTGCGTTAGACCCGATTGAATCGGAGCGAAATACCGGTTCGGCCCGCCTCCAAAAGCCGGCCCTTCCTGTGTGCGACCCGAGGACGATGTCAGGGCTGCCCTTTGCCGCTGCCGCCACCGACCTCTAGGATGCCTTCTCCCCGTCACGTGGCTGGATCAGCCTGCGCGCGGCATCTGCTCCTGCCGCAAGGAAGCGATCCGACAATTCGGTCCCTGCCACCGCGCGGGCCAGTTGAAGCGCGCCGATGAGGGTCGCAAAGACGCCCGTGGCAACGCCTTCCGGATCCCTGGCCTGCGGAAGCGCTGCAGACAACTGGCGCACCAAAACCAGCAAGCGTTCGGTGTAGACTTGGCGCGTTTCGGGCGGCTGACGCGCGAGTTCCGGCAACAGGGCGGCCGACGCGCAGCCGGCTCCCGGATTGTCCCGGTGCTCAGCTGACAGATACGCCGCTATGCCCATCTCCGGACCACCGGCTGCCAATACCTCCTGCAGTTGCTGCGACTGGGCCTCCAGTGCCGCTACAAGGCTTTCACGCACAAGCTCCGCCTTGGACTGGAAATGCGGATAGAAGGCTCCGTTCGTCAGTCCGGCGTCGCCCATGATGGCTGCCAGTCCGGACGCGGCGATGCCGTCACCGCGAAAACGCTGGGCTGCGACCTCGACGATGCGATCGCGAGAGGCGTCCTTTCGGCCCTTTTCGTAGCGCATGGCGCTCTTCCTTTCTGCTATTGCATTATAGGTGTAATGTGATATTACGATCATAATTCAATCAACGGCAAAAAGCTAGCCCTCATGTCTGTGGAGTATCAAATGAGTACCCTTTCGGGAAGAACCGCAGTCGTGACCGGAGCCTCTTCGGGCATCGGCCGCGCCAGTGCCGAGGCCTTGGCGCGGGCGGGGTATACCGTCTTCGGGACAAGCCGCAGCAAGGCCGGCAACGGCCCGGCGCAGGTGTCCATGCTGACCTGCGACGTGACCGACGGGGAGTCCGTCAGCGCCCTCGTTGCAACCGTGCTGGCCCAGACCGGTCGTATCGATCTGCTGGTGAACAATGCCGGTGTCGGCCTGCTTGGCGGTGCCGAGGAATCTTCGGTCGCACAGGTGCAGGCTCTGTTCGACGTCAATCTGTTCGGCGTCATGCGCATGACCAATGCGGTGTTGCCGTCGATGCGGCGCCGCGGCCAAGGGCGCATCGTCAACATCGGCTCGATTCTGGGATTGGTGCCCGCGCCATACTCAGCGCACTACTCGGCGGTCAAGCACGCGCTGGAGGGCTATTCGGAATCGCTCGATCATGAGGTTCGCGCCTTCAACATTCGCGTCTCGGTCATCGAGCCGGCATTCGTGCGCACCGTCTTCGACCAGAACGGCATGGAGCCGGATTCCCTGTTGAAGGACTACGATCAGGCGCGCGCCGGTCTCAAGGCGCTGCTTGCCGATGTGATGCCCAAAGCCGACCGGCCGGAAGTGGTGGCGGATGTGGTCGTCAAGGCAGCGACCGACGCCCGTCCGCGACGGCGCTATACCGCAGGGAAGGCAGCGCGCCAGGTCAGCCTGCTGCGCCGCTTCGCCCCCGCGGAGATGTTCGACAAGACCTTGCGCAAGCAGTTCCGCCTGCCGGTCTGAACAACGGTGGGACGGAGAATTTCACACACAAACGGCACACCAACGGACACTCTCAGAAAGTCACTGCCATGAAGGCATTCGTTGTCGATAAATATAGCAAGAAAGGCATTTTGCGGCTGGCCGAGATGCCGGAGCCGGAGCTGCTGGACAATGACGTCCTGGTCGAGGTCCATGCCGCCGGGGTGAACCTGCTGGATTCCAAAATCAGAACCGGCGAATTCAAACTCGTCCTTCCCTATCGCCGGCCCTTCATCCTCGGTCACGACGTTGCCGGGAGGGTTGTCAGGGTGGGCTCGAAAGTCCGCAAATTCAAACCCGGCGACGCCGTCTATGCGCGGCCGCGCGACGGCCGGATCGGGACATTCGCCGAATTCATCGCAATCGATGAAGCCGACGTGGCGCTGAAGCCGGCGAACCTCAGCATGGAAGAGGCGGCCTCGATCCCGCTGGTCGGTCTGACCGCCTGGCAGGCTCTCATCGAGAGGGCGGGTCTGAAGACAGGCCAGAAGATCTTCATCCAGGCTGGCTCCGGCGGCGTGGGGACATTCGCCATCCAGTTGGCAAAGCACCTCGGCGCGATCGTTGCGACAACAGCGGGCGCGGCAAGCAACGATCTGGTCAGGGATCTCGGTGCCGATGTCGTCGTCGACTACAGGAAGGACGACTTCGAGAAAATCCTGTCGGGCTACGACGTCGTCCTGAACAGCCAGGACGCCAAGACGCTTGAGAAATCCCTGACTGTGCTGAAACCGGGTGGGAAGCTCATCTCGATTTCCGGTCCTCCGGATCCCGAATTTGCCAGGAAACAGGGACTGAACGTGGTGCTAAGGCTGCTGCTGCGGCTGCTGAGCCGTGGTATCAGGACCAAAGCCAAGCGCCGGGGCGTGGGATTTTCGTTCCTGTTCATGTCGGCGCAAGGTGAGCAACTGAGCAAAATCACGTCCCTCATCGAAGATGGGGCGATTCGCCCGGTCGTCGACAGGGTCTTTCCTTTTGAAGCGACCAATGAGGCGCTGGCTTACGTCGAAACAGGACGCGCCAAGGGCAAGGTCGTCGTCAAGGTCAGATAGCGCGCCCAGTTGCTTTGGGGCATTTGAGAGACACCAAAGCAAGGCAGCGCAAGGCCGACAAATTCCGAAAACGGTTCGGCATCCGATCGCCCAAACCTCAGTTGTTGCGGATTGCCACGAAGCTTGCCGCTGCCTTCAGCAAGGCTGCCTGTTCACCGTAAGGCTCAAGCAATTCATGGGCCTGCTTGACCAGCCCATGGAGCTGGCTGCGCGCCCAGTTCGCGCCATGCAGCGCCACCAGCGTCGCCTTGCCGGCGGCTGCGTCCTTGCCGGTCGCCTTGCCCATCTGGCTGGCATCGGCGGTCAGGTCGAGCAGGTCGTCGGCAAGCTGGAAGGCAAGCCCGACCGCCGAGCCGAATTCGGCCAGCCGGTCGCGGTCCTGCGGTGCGGCGCCGGCAATGATCGCGCCGGCTTCGCAGGCGAAGCGGATCAGCGCGCCGGTTTTCATCGCCTGCAGCCGGATAATGCCGGCTTCGTCCGGCCTGCTGCGCTCGGCTTCGAGATCGAGCGTCTGCCCGCCGACCATGCCCCCAGTGCCGGCCGCGCGCGCCAGCGCCAGCACCAGTGCCGCCCTGCGCTCCGCCGGCAGCGCCGTCGCCTCATCGGCGAGGACATCGAAGGCAAGCGTCAGAAGCGCATCGCCGGCAAGTATGGCGGTGGCTTCATCGAAGGCCTTGTGCACGGTCGGCTGGCCGCGGCGCAGATCGTCGTCGTCCATGGCAGGCAGATCGTCATGGATCAGCGAATAGCAATGCACGCATTCGAGCGCCGCCGCCACGCGCATCGCCGCCTCGCCATCGGCGCCAAAAAGGGCGGCACTTTCCATGACCAGGAAGGGGCGCAGCCGCTTGCCGCCGTTCAGCACGCCATGGCGCATGGCCGCCATCAGACGCTCCGGCCGGGCGATCTCGCCGGCAAGCGTGCGGCCGTCGAGCAGCAGCCTGAGCCCGGCCTCGATCGCCGCCGCCCGCCCCAGAAGTGCGGCCTCAAAGGCCAATTGCTCGTCTTTCGTCATGGCCGGGAGCGGTAGCCGACACTCAGACGTTGCGCAAGAAGCCTCGCGCCATTATGCCGGAGGCGGGAGAGTGGCGCGGGTGGGGGCGGCTTGACGGAACCGATCGTCGATCATGAAACCGAAGGGTTTGAGATGGCGCGACCAAGGCGCGTGAACCGCGCCGGTCTGAAGCGCCTGGCACGGCGCGGCCTGGTCGTCGCCGTCGTGCTGGCGGCGATACCCATTGTGCTGACCTTCCTCTATCTGCCGTCCTTCGTGCATCCGATATCGACCTTGATGGTCAAAGACCTCGCGACCTTCTCCGGTTACGACCGGCGCTGGGTGTCGATCGACGATGTGTCCCCGGTGCTGGCCAATTCGGTGATCATGTCGGAGGACGGGCAATTCTGCTTCCATCGCGGCATCGATCTCGGCGAATTGCGCGGCGTCGTCGACGATGCGCTGGCCGGCGAGGCGACGCGCGGCGCCTCGACCATCACCATGCAGACGGTGAAGAACCTTTTCCTGTGGTCGCGGCCGCTGGGCTCGGTGCGCAAGGTGGTCGAACTGCCGCTGGCCGTCTATTTCGACGCGGTGATGTCGAAACGGCGGATCATGGAAATCTATCTCAACATCGCCGAATGGGGGCCGGGCATTTACGGCATCGAGGCGGCGGCGCAGCATCATTTCGGCGTTTCGGCCAAACAGCTGTCGCGGCGGCAGGCGGCATTGCTCGCCGTCTCGTTGCCCAATCCGATCGCCCGCAATCCGGCCAAGCCCGGTCCGGGTCTGCGGCGCCTGGCGTCGCTGATCGAACGCCGCGCCGGCCGTTCGGGCGCGTATGTCGGTTGTCTTGATTAGGTCGAACCGCTGCCGGCTCAAAAAAAATCGCCACGGTGCTGGCCAAAACGGCGCAGGGCGTGTATAGGCACCCGACTTTCTCAGATTATGGCCCTGACGCGGCCCTTTCACGAGGGCTATCGGGGCATTTTGACCATGTAGTGGAGCATATCCATGGCCGTTCCGAAACGAAAAACCTCTCCGTCCAAGCGCGGCATGCGCCGCTCGGCCGACGCTCTCAAGGCCCCGACCTATGTCGAGGACAAGAATTCCGGCGAAATGCGCCGCCCGCACCATATCGACCTGAAGACCGGCATGTATCGCGGTCGCCAGGTGCTGACGCCCAAGGAAAGCTGAGACCAGCTTTCGAAGGGTTTGAATGCCAAAAGAACCGGCCATTGGCCGGTTTTTTTGCGTTTGGTGCGCCGCGCCGCCAACTATGCCAAAGACCGGGCGTCCGTGGCGATACAAGCTGCGGCGGCGGTGCTGTATTGAGTCCGCATGCCTTGTCGCGGCGCTTCCGCGCGATGATCGACCGGCTTCAGAGGGACCGCATGACCAAGCTCACCACAGCACCCCGCGATATCTTCCAGACCTTCATGAACTTCCCGCTGGTCGAGGACCTCGATGCGCTGAAGGCGGATGTCGCCATCATCGGCATGCCTTACGGCAGTCCCTACACGATCGACGAGCTGGTCAACGACCAGACCAACGCGCCGACCGCGGTGCGGCGCGCCTCGCAGCGCATCAGCCTCGGGCTCGACCGCTATGATTTCGACATTGGCGGAACCCTGTTCGACGGGCAGGACGTCAAGGTGGTCGATGTCGGCGATGTCCCCGGCGATGCCGCCGGCAGCCACTACAGGTTGGCCGAAACGGCGATCCGCAAGATCCGCGTCGCCGGCGCCTTGCCGATCACCATTGGCGGCGATCACGGCATTCCAATCCCGATCCTGCGGGCGCTTGACGGCGAAGGGCCGATCACCCTGGTTCAGATCGATGCCCATCTCGACTGGCGCGACAATGTCAACGGGGTCAGGGAAGGCTATTCCAGCCCCATCCGCCGCGCTTCGGAGATGGCGCATATAGCCGGGATTTTCCAGCTCGGCATCCGCGGCCAGGGCAGCGCCCGGCTCGAGGAGGTCGAGGCGGCCCGCGCCTACGGCTCCAACATCGTCACCGCCAATGAATGGCAGGATATCGGTACGGCGGCGCTGCTCAAGCGCATCCCGGACCGTGGCCGCTATTACCTGACCATCGATGCCGACGGTCTCGATCCCGCTGTCATGCCGGCGGTCGAAGGCCCGGCGCCTGGCGGCATCAGCTACCGGCAGACGATCGAACTGATCAAGGGGCTGTTCGCCAAGGGACGTGTCGTCGGCATCGACATCGTCGAGATCGCGCCGGCGCGCGACGTCAACGAGATCACCTCGATGACCGCCGGCCTTTTCATCCTCAACGCTATCGGCGCCGCCGTGCGGACAGGCCAGTTCAAGCGCTGAATCCCGGCGTGTCGGTGGTCAGCCGGGGCAACTGTGGCTGACAGGGTTGTTTCGCGCGGTCTTTTTCCGTGTTTGCGGGCGCTAGCGAAAAATCTTGACGGCGTGCCTGCGGGGCATTCTACAGAAGGTGCCCCCATTGTTTAGGCAATTCCTTGGGAAACCGCTTTCCTGGAATTGCTAGAGGAGACGCCTGATGTTCGGTGCCATCCCGCTGCTGATCGTGCCCTTCGTGGCCTACAATCTCGGACTCCTCGGAATATTCGGCAGCGGCGACGATCCGTGGGCGACCGAGATCTTCTCGTTCAGCATGATGTCGGGCGGGGTGTTCTCGATGACGCTCGGCGACCTGATGGTGGTGATCGGGCTGATCTTCCTGTTCCTGGAAATGGTGAAGTCGGTGCGCACCACGAACGCCTCGATCATGGACCATCTGTTGTCGACGCTGGTCTTCGTGGCGTTCCTGGTCGAGTTCCTGCTGGTGAAGGGCGCGGCGCATTCCGTCTTCTTCACGCTGATGGTGATCGCGCTGTTCGACGTGCTGGCCGGGTTTTCGGTGTCGATGCGGTCGGCGAGTAGAGACATAAATTTGAACTAGCCGCCTTCGTTGGATGATCGCATCCGTTCGCGATTGGCGTGGCTGCTCTTTCTGGTCGTCATCCTGGGGCGAAGCAGGAGCGAAGCGACGCGGCGCAGACCCTGGGATCCATTCCGTGAAGCTAAGGCGTTGCAACGGTTCAGAGTTCTGCTCCGCTTACACTTGCGGCAAAGGTCGCGGCCTGGATCCCAGGGTCTTCGCGACGGAGTTTCGCTCCTGCTTCGCCCTGGGATGACGAAGCTCCCCCTCAGCCCGGATCGGCGATGAAGCCCGCCGCTTCGATGCCGGCGATGGCGGCGGCCTCGTCATTGTCAGACGTATCGCCCGAAATTCCGACGGCGCCGATGACGGCGCCTGCCTTGTCGCGGATCAACACGCCGCCGACGACAGGCAATACGCGTCCACCCGAAACGTCCGAAATGCCGGCGACGAGATGCGGCCGCTCCTTGGCGAAAGCCTCGACACGGCGCGAGCCCATGCCGATGGCGAGCGCGCCATAGGCCTTGCCGGCCGACATTTGCGGGCGCAGGAACGAGGCGCCGTCCTGACGCTGGAAGGCGACGAGATGCGCGCCGGCATCCAGCACGGAAACGCCGAGCGGTTTGAGCTTCATCTCGGCGCCCTTGGCGAAGGCGGCGTCGATGATGTGCTTGGCTTTTTCGAGGGTCAGTGCGGTCATGGCTGTCTCCTGATCAAAACGCGTCAATCATCGACCTGACATGCGGGATGCGAAATCCCGGTTGCGGTTGAAATTGCTTCGCGCGGGAAAGCGGAAATGGCGGGCATTGCTGATCGTGGCACATGGCGGATACGATCCGCCGGCATCCAGATGGCGCGTCGATGAAGAGACCGAGTTATTTTTTCTTGGCTCGGGCCGCTTTCTTGACCGGAGCGGCGGGTGCGTTGGCGAGGTCTTCCGCTTCCTTGGCAAGGCGCAATGCCCGGAGCTTGTTGGTCTTGGCCTGGCGGGCGTCGGCCTCGGCGACATACTCCGCCATCGCCTTTTGCCGCACCGTGGCGGCCTCTTCCTGCTTCTTGAAACGCATATCTGCCCGGGCGCGGGCAGTATCCTTAGAGTTCTCGACCAAGAGCGTTATCCAATCCCGTAAATTATGTTTTTCAGCCCCTTGATAGCAGAGCCGGCCTGATAATGGGGAAATAAGTTGGTCAAGCGGCCGGGGCCTCGATGCCGCTCGACGCCTTGCGGGCTACCACCGCCTCATATCCGGCCTGCAATGTAGCGCGGACGGAAGGCTGCGCGGGTGTGGCGACAGGCGTGCCCAGATGGTCGTGGCGCAACTCGTCCATGAACTGCTCCCACATTGGCGGCCCGCCTTTCTCCAGCAGCTCGGCGCGGATCGAAAGCTCCTCGCTCACCGGCAGCCAGACGCGGCCCCAAGCGCCGAGATGCGCCATGATCGGCACCAGCGTGATGGCCATCTCGGTCAGGCTGTAGATCGCCTTCTGCTTGTGCGAGGGGTCGTCGGCCTTGGTCAGCATGCCGAGTTCCATCAGCCGCTTCATCCGGTCGGCCAGGATATTGGAAGCGATGCCCTCGATCGAGCCGTTGAGCAGTTCGCGAAAGTGGCGTTTGCCGCCAAAATCATGTCGCGCAGGATGATCAGGCTCCAGCGATCGCCAAACACTTCCAGCGACAGATTGATAGGGCATCCCGAGCGGTGTTCGGTTTTCATCCGACTCTCCTCAAAAAACCGGTTGCATTATCGTATCAGTTTTATTATCGTGCAACCGATTGCAAAATGCAACCAGTTTGATTGGCCTTTGATTGGCCGATAGGAGGAGAGTCCCATGACAAGGGCCGCAGCACCCGAAATCGTCTCCCAGACGTTTGGCGATCCCGGAGATCCAGCCATTCTGCTGATCATGGGCGCCATGGCCTCGATGCTCTGGTGGCCGGAGGCGCTCTGCAAAAAGCTCGCCGGCGAAGGCCACTTCGTGATCCGCTACGACAATCGTGACACCGGCCTGTCGACCAAATATACGCCGGGCGAGCCGCCGTATACGTTCGACGACATGGCGGACGATGCGGTGCGCGTCCTCGACAGTTGCGGCATCGGCAAGGCGCATGTGATCGGGATGTCGATGGGCGGCATGATCGCGCAACGACTGGTGTTGAAACATCCCTTGCGTGTCATCTCGCTGACCGTAATCAGCAGTTCGCCGGTGGGGATCGACACATCGCAGCTGCCGGGAACGACCGAAGCCTATATGGAGCACTCGGCCGATGGCGCCAGAGTCGACTGGTCGAACCGCGACCAGGTGGTCGGCTTCGTCGTCAAGGATGCGCGTGCGATCGCCAGCACCGCGCATCCCTTCGACGAGAAGGCGATGCGGGCGTTCGTCGAACGGGACTACGACCGATCCGGCGGCTTCCTGAGCGCGACTAACCATTTCATGCTGAAGAGCTGCGAGGATCTGAAAGGACGCCTGCGCGAGATCAAGGTTCCGCTGCTCGTCATTCACGGGACATCGGATCCGATCTTTCCGGTCGAGCATGGCGCAGCCCTTGCCGACGCTGTTGCCGGCGGGCGGCTTGTCCGCGTCGAAGGCGGTGGCCACGAACTGCATCCCGACGACTGGGGCACGATCGTTGCCGCCATCGTCACGCATACCAAACCCTGAAGGCAGTCTGGAACCTTGACACATTCGCCTCACGGAAATAGTTAAGTAATTGCTTCAGTGTCGGCGCAGGCTGGCACCGCTCCAGCATCGGCGAACCACAAACAGACGAGCAAAAAATGTCCCTGACCTTCCATTTCCATCCGCTGGCATCGTTCTGCTGGAAACCGCTGATTGCGTTCTACGAGAACGACACGCCCTTCACGCCGGTTATCGTCGACCTCGGCGACGAGCAGTCGCGGGCAGCATTCCTGAAGGTGTCGCCGACCGGCAAGATGCCGGCGCTGCGTGACGATGCACGCAATCGCACGGTGCTGGAATCGACCATCGTCATCGAATATCTGGCCGCGCATTATCCCGGGCCGGTCGAGCTCATCCCGGCCGAGGCCGACCTTGCTCTCCAGGTCCGCCAGGCCGACCGTTTCTACGATTTCTACGTGCAGGCTCCGATGCAGAAGATCGTCGGCGACAGGTTGCGCCCGCAGGACAAGACCGATCCGTTCGGGGTCGAGGAAGCGCGCGCGCAACTGCGCAACGCCTATGCGATCATCGAGGAGGAGATGCGTTCGAAAATCTGGGCGGCCGGCCCCACCTTCACCATGGCCGACTGCGCGGCCTCGCCGGCGCTGTTCTACGCCAACAAGGTCGAGCCGTTCGGCGACAGCTATCCGGCCGTGAAACACTACCACGACCGCCTGCTCAAGCGGCCGTCCTTCGCCCGGGTGGTCGAGGAGGCGCAGCCCTACTTCAAGTTCTTTCCCTACAATAACGGCTGATCGCGATGCTGCACGATCCCGCCCAGCTCGACCTGATGTTCCAGGCGCTCGCAGACCCGGCCAGGCGCAGCATGGTCGAACGGCTGTCGCGTGGGCCGGCCTCGGTCAGCCAGTTGGCCGAACCGCTGGCGATGTCGCTGTCGGCCGTCGTCCAGCATCTCAACGTGCTCGAAGCAAGCGGGCTGGTGCGCTCGGAAAAGCTCGGCCGCGTGCGCACCTGCCAGATCGCGCCGCAGGCGCTGCGCAGCGCAGAACACTGGATCAACGAACGGCGGCTGACATGGGAGCGTCGGCTCGACCGGCTCGGCGATTTTCTCGCCGGGACCGAATGACCTGAAGCAGAGGAGAAATGACCATGCCCGGCAAAAGCAGAGCGGAGTTGATCCGCGGCTATTTTTCCGCCTACCAGGCGAATAACAAGGCTGCCGTCGCGGCGGTGCTCGCCGACGATTTCACCTTCACCAGCCCCTATGACGACGCCATCGACCGTGCGACCTATTTCGAGCGCTGCTGGCCGGACAGCCCGGCCTTCAGCTCGATCGTCATCGAGCGGATATGCGAGGACGAGGACGCCGCCTTTGTCCTCTATCGCTGCGAGACGGCGGACGGAAAGACCTTCCGCAACACCGAACTGCATCTGTTCCATGGCGACAGGTTGCGCGCCGTCGAAGTCTATTTCGGCGCGTCCTATCGCGACGGCGTCTTCGTCGCGCAGAAACCATCAAGCTGACCAAGAGGACCCGACCATGGCCGAACGATCCGTCGTCCACTCCACCTTCGTCCTCGAGCGCCTCTATCCAGTTGCGCCGGCGAAAGTCTATTTCGCGCTCAGCGATCCGGCCGCCAAGCGGCGCTGGTTCGCCGACCCCGACAACCCGATGACCCACAGGCACGAAATGGATTTTTGCGTCGGCGGCCAGGAGGTCAATGCCGGCGGGCCGAAGGACGGGCCGATCCACACCTATACCGCCACCTATCAGGACATCGTGCCCAACCAGCGCATCGTCTACAGCTACGACATGCTGTTCGGTGATGTCAGAATCTCGGTTTCGCTGGCGACAATTGAGCTTCGCCCGGAAGGCACGGGCACGCGTCTGGTGCTCACCGAGCAGGGCGCGTTTCTCGATGGGCACGACACACCGTCATCGCGCGAGCATGGTACCGGATTCCTGCTCGATGCGCTGGGCAAGGCGCTGGCAACGGACACTTGAAAGCCAGGGAGGCGAGCTGGAATCGCGGCCTATGCTTCCCAGAACTGATCAAGCCAAATATTGAGCTTGAGGAAGCCGCCACTGCTGACTGTATAGACCCGCCTCGTGCCCTCGGCCTTGGCCTGAACCAGACCGGCGTCCAGCAACACTTTCAAATGCTGGGACACGGCCGGGCGGGAGACTGGCAGGCCCGAAGCCAGTTCGTTGACGGTTTTCGGGCCACGCCGGAGCTCTTCCAGAAGATAGCGCCGGTTGGGGTCCGCAATCGCCATGAAGGCGTCAGAAAAGATCATGCCTATACTTGTGGGGCAAAGCTTTTCAAATCTCAACCGTCGGCTTCCGCTTTCTGAGCCGCAGTGCTTCAGGGGTGACCGAGCGATCGGCCGGCTGGGTCTTGAAGGCGTCGCGGTCTTCGATCGGCACCGGCGCGCGGCGGCTGATGCGCAGCAACGTGTAGGCGGCGAGGCTGAGATGCGCCAGCGCGGTGGCCAGGAACAGGCCTTCGGGGCGGAGCCAACCCATCAGGGCGGCAGCCAGCAGGGGCCCGATCATGGTTCCGAAGCCATACAGAAGCAGCAGGCCGCCCGAGACCTTGACGAAATCCTCCGATCGGGCGTGGTCGTTGGCATGCGCCACGGCGATCGAATAGAGCGTGTAGGCAAAGGCGCCGTAGGCGGCGGCGAAGACAATGACGAGGACGGCGGAACGCGGTTCGAACAGGAAGATCAGGATGGCGAACAGTGCGGCGCCGAAAGCCGCGCCCGCCAGCACGAAACGGCGGTCGGTCTTGTCGGAGAGGCGTCCGGCCGGAAGCTGCATGGCCGCGCCGGCAATAACGACAAGGCTCATCATCAGTGCGATCTGGGCGGTGGAGATGCCGATACGGGCGCCGTAGACGGCGCCAAGCGTGCCCCAGGCGCCATTGGCGATGCCGACCAACAGGCAGGCGATCGCCGACACCGGCGAGTTGGCGTAGAGACCTTTGACGTCGAGCTTGACGTCCTGCAAAGGCTTGGGAGACGAAGCCGACGACACCGCGGTCGGGATCAGCGACAAGCAGAACAATATGCCGGTGATCATGAACAGCGACGCCGATCTGACGTCGCCGCCCGCAACGATCATCTGGCCGCCCATGATCGAGGCATAGGTGACCATCATGTAGAGGCCGAAGACGGTGCCGCGGTTCTCGTTGGTGGCCTTCTCGTTCAGCCAGCTTTCGATGACCATGAAGGCTCCGGCCATGGTGAAGCCGGTGAAGGCGCGCAGCAGGATCCAGACATATTCGTCGATGATCAGGCCGGTAAGCAGCGCCACGATGGCGCCCGAAGCGGCAAAGGCGCCGAACGCCCGGACGTGGCCGGCGCGGCGCACCAGGCGCGGTGCGAAGAAGCAGCCGGTGACGAAGCCACCGGCCCAGGCCGTGCCCATCAGACCGAGCGATGCGGTCGAAAACCCTTCGATCTGGCCGCGCAACGGCAACAACAGGCCGTGCAATCCCGAAGCTGCAAGCAGGAAAGCGGTGCCGCGAAGCAGCGAGAGGATCGGCCTGTAGCTTGCAAACATTGTTTGATCCGTCTGGAGATTCGGTGGCGGGGTCTGAAGACAGGCGCATTCGGGCTTTTCGGCGGCGGATGCTCAACGCCGAAACTAACGCGAAAACTAGCCGCGGCGAAACAGGGCTTCGGCCGCCGATTTGGTGCTGCCCTTGGTCTGGAGCTCGGCTTCGAGCCGGGCAATCTGCTCGCGCAGGATGCTGATCCGTTCGGTAAGGTCACCGACCGAAAGCAGCGACAGATCCTGTCCGATCTCATGCGGGCGGGCTTTCTTTTTGGGTTCGTCGTCGAAGATCGCCATCGTCGCTCCTCCCTATTCAGTATTGGGCTGATTTGGCCATTTGCCTGATCCGGCAATCAGCATACATAGGGCAGGGGCGCAGATGCAAACAGCCGGCAAGAAGCTGGCAGCCGGCGACAGACCGGCGGACCGAGACGGGAAATTTCATGGCGAGCGGACATAAAATTCCAGCC
Source organism: Mesorhizobium sp. C089B (assembly GCF_030323125.1). Classification (NCBI taxonomy): domain Bacteria; kingdom Pseudomonadati; phylum Pseudomonadota; class Alphaproteobacteria; order Hyphomicrobiales; family Phyllobacteriaceae; genus Mesorhizobium; species Mesorhizobium sp. C089B. Next base: position 3,969,996 of record NZ_CP100469.1, on the reverse strand, counting down.
ACGATGACGGCCATCGCAATCTCGCAACCGGGCGGGCCGCGGGTGCTGAAACCGGAAACGCGCGACGTGCCGGTGCCTGGTCCCGGCGAAATCCTGATCCGGGTGCGTGCGGCCGGCGTCAACCGCCCCGACGTGCAGCAGCGCAAGGGCGCCTATCCGGCGCCGCCCGGCGCCTCCGACCTGCCCGGTCTCGAGGCATCGGGCGAAGTGGCCGCCCTTGGCGACGAGATATCGCGCTGGCGCATCGGCGACCGGGTCTGCGCGCTGACGCCGGGGGGCGGTTATGCCGAATATGTCAAGGTTCATGCCGGCAGCGTGCTGCCGCTGCCCGCCGGCTTCACCCACACGGAGGCGGCCGCGGTTCCGGAAAACTATTTCACCGTCTGGCACAATGTGTTCGAGCGCGGCGGCTTGAAAAAGGGTGAGACGCTGCTGGTCCATGGCGGCTCATCGGGCATCGGCACCACGGCGATCCAGCTGGCGTCGGCCTTCGGCGCGTATGTCGTCACCACCGCCGGCAGCAAGGAAAAATGCGACGCCTGCCTGAAGCTCGGCGCCGACCGGGCGATCAACTACCGCGAGGAGGATTTCGTCGCGGCGGTCAAGGATGCGACTGGCGGCAAGGGGGCCGACGTCATTCTCGACATGGTCGGCGGCGACTATATCGCGCGCAACTACGAGGCCGCCGCGGTCGAGGGCAGGATCGTCCAGATCGCCGTCCAGGCCGGCGCGGTGGCGAGCGCCGATTTCTCGAAAATCATGGTCAAGCGGCTGACCCACACCGGCTCGACGCTGCGGCCTCGCACGGTCGAGTTCAAGGCGGCGCTCGCCGCCGCACTGGAAGCACAGGTGTGGCCGCTGCTCGGCACCCGGGTAGCGCCGGTGATGGACATGATCTTCCCGCTGACCGACGCCTGGCGGGCGCATGAGCGCATGGAAGAGGGCGAGCATATAGGCAAGATCGTTCTCGACGTCGGCTAGATGGGGCGAGATTCAGGTGAGGCCGGCCTGCGAATGGCGGCTCCCTGCGCTTCCGGCCTTCCGCCGGCCGAAGCCCTCATGAGGGGTTGCGGCAGTTAAGGCTACGGCCGGCGTAGGCCGGTGCTTCGTACTGAAGTACGCTCCGCTCCGGTTCTCGGGAGCCGCCATTCTCTGCTCGGCCTGACCTGAACCTCGCGCCATGCTCCGCGCTCAGCCTGTCGGCAAGATGAACAGAAGCTTAATGCTGCAATGCAGCATTTGCATTGCGGCTATGCAAAGACGTCCGTTCAATTCGTGGGCAGCACTGCCTATCTAAGCGTCATCGAAACGATTTGATCCAACAACTGGAGGACAACCATGAACCCGATCCGCGCTTTCCGTAACTGGCGTATGTACAACGAAACCGTGCGCGAGCTGAACAAGCTCAACGCCCGTCAGCTCAGCGACCTCGGCATCAGCCGCGGCGACATCGAGAGGATTGCCCGCAAGGCCATCTAATTCGAAGCCTGGTCGGCCGATGAGGCCTGACCACGCGGCAGAAGCAAGAGCCGCCGCAGACGGTATCCCGTCGCCGGTTCCGAGCCCGCTGGACCCTGTCCGGCGGGTTTTGTCGTTTTGGACCCCCTGTACAACTCGGCATCAATGATCGCCGGAGCCGAGGTCCTCCTGGCCTCCCCCGCTGTCCGGTGTCCGACGGCTGCGCCCTGCGCCAAAAACATTGCGAAACGGCAGCGGAGCGGTTATACAGGCCGCGAATTTCCCATTTTGGTGGCTCTAAACCACCGCCCGCGCGGGAACGCGGGCGAACGAGAAGGATTTTTGAAATGGCCAATACGCTGCTGATGCCCAAGGCGACCGCCGTCTGGCTGGTCGACAACACCGCGCTTTCCTTCGAGCAGATCGCGCAGTTCTGCGGGTTGCATCCGCTCGAGGTCAAGGCGATCGCCGACGGCGAATCGGCGCAGGGCATCAAGGGCATGGATCCGATCATGACCGGACAGCTGACCCGCGACGAGATCGCGCGCGCCGAGAAGGATCCGAACCAGCGCCTGAAACTGTCCGACCCCAAGGTGCGGGTGCCGGAATCCAAGCGCAAGGGTCCCCGCTACACGCCGTTGTCGAAGCGCCAGGACCGGCCCAACGCCATCCTGTGGCTGGTCCGCAACCATCCGGAATTGAAGGACGCGCAGATTTCGCGCCTGGTCGGCACGACCAAGTCGACGATCGAACAGATCCGCGAGCGCAAGCACTGGAATTCGGCCAATCTGCAGCCGATGGACCCGGTGACGCTGGGTCTCGCTTCGCAGATCGACCTCGACATGGAAGTCAACCGCGCCTCGCGCGGCCGCGAGCAGGCGCAGCCTGTCGGCGACACGCTGCTGCCGGCTGCCGTGACCGAGCGCCTGGTGCCGGCGCCGGAGAAGCCGAAGGACGAGGATGCCGAACTCGACGCCAACGCCGTGTTCGCCAAGCTCTCGGCGCTCAAGTCCAAGAAGGAAGATGCGGACGACGAGTAAGGTTTGCGACAGTTCATCAAAAAAGCCCGCTTCGAGCGGGCTTTTTCATTGATTATCGAAGTCTCAGCTGCGCGCCGCCCGGTCCGGCGTCATGCCATAGTCCTCCGAGCGTTCGACGGCGCGGTAGAAGTCGGCAAGCTGCTTGCCGCGCTCAGGCTTGAAGATGCGGCCGGCGATGACCACCGAGGCGATGCGGTCGATGCGGAAGGCGCGGAAATCGTCGCGCATCTCGCACCAGGCAACCAGCGTCCATACCTTGCCCCAGAACCACAGACCGAGCGGACGGATGTCACGCCCGGTGCCGCGGCCGGCCTCGTCGCGGTAGTCGATGGTCAGCACCTGTCGCTTCTCGACAGCGCGCTCGATCACGTCGATCGCCTCACGCGCGGCGTCGCTCACCACCCACATCGGCGTGTGGATCTCGGTGCGGGCGATGCGGTCCTTCTCGGCGTCGGGCAGGACGGCGCCGATCTTGACCAGCGCCTCGTCGGCCGCACGCGCCATGGCCGCGCCGCCAAAGGCCCGCACCATGCGGGCGCCGGCGACCAGCGCGACGATTTCGTCACGCGTGAACATCAGCGGCGGAAGGTCGAAACCCTCCCTCATCATGTAGCCGACGCCGGCCTCGCCGTCGATCGGCACTCCGGTCGACTGCAAATCGGCGATATCGCGGTAGATGGTCCGCTCGGAAACCTCGAGCCATGTGCCGAGCTTCTGGGCGGTGACCAGCCGGCCGCCACGCAGGTGCTGCACGATCTGAAAGAGCCTGTCGGCACGTCGCATCGTATGGTCCCTCGACTGCTTGTCTATGAATGTCATGGTCCCAAAACCGGTTCCGGGTGACATCCATGTCCTGTTTTATGCTTGTCGTTCTCCCAAAAACCGCTGCGCACTTTTGGGCGACACGCATTATGGTTTAAGTCCTTCGCGCCTGCGCTGCACGGCGACGAATTCCGCGCCGAAGGACAACTTCTTCGTTGTCGGCGTGTTCACGTCGAGCACACGCCAGTACGGCGTGATATCGTTCAGCGTCATGCCGCGTTCGAGATCCTCATTGGCGGCTTCGGCGACGGTTCGCAGATGATAACCGATGGTGACCGGACATGTCACTTGCGCCCCATGCTCGATGGCGAGCGCGGTGCGCAAGGCGCGTACATCCATCTCGAGGCCGTTGGGGATCGTGCGGATGAAATCATCGACCTGACGGGGCGTCGGCACCAGCATCGGCTGGCCCTCGACGACGTCGCCCATTGTGCGTGGCGTCGGCTTCACGCCGTTGACGCCCGGCGTGTTCAGCCTGTCGTTCCAGCTTTTCACCATTCATGTCTCCTGACACGTTTATGGCATGGTGCTCCTGACAGCATTCTGTCAGGAGCCTTCAGCATTGTCCGTAGCAGGCGCCAAAGTTTTTGCGCCAGCCCGAGGGGTCGCCGCCCGGGGGGGCATGTCAATGATCCGGGCGTTGCTGGGTTCGCATCCAAGCATTGTCATGTAAAACGCCTCAGATCTCGCGAATGCGGCTGTGACCCTCATACATATCCGGCCAGCCAATGTCCTTGCGGATGTCCGCGGGCAAGGAGTTCAGGAAGCGCTGGGTACGAACTTCATTGCGCATCGTGCGGATCTTGCCGACATAGTGCTGTACGCTGTTCAAAATACCAAAGCTGTTCATGACCATCTCCTCTTCTCTGATGGAGACACTATTGCATACCCCTCCTGACAGCAGTCTGTCAGGAGCATGTCAGGTCGTTGAAGAAAGCTGCGAGGTGCTTGGCGGTCGGTTCGGAAACGAGCCTTTTGTCAGGAATGGCCAAGTCGACCGAGACCATGCAAGAACCGCTTTGACAGCCTGTCGCGATGCTGCTCAAAGGCGGGCATGTCGAAACTCCTCGCGCTCGTCATCATCGGCATGATGGCCATTCAGCTGATCAAGCCGCTCGGCTGGCCGGGCCTGAAGCGGCGCGGCGATTTCTGGAAGCTGGCCCTGATCGCCATGGCGGCCATCGCGCTGGCGGGTGCGCTGGGGCACTGGACATAGCCTTGAGGGTCAGGTCGGGTCCATCGTTCCCATGGCAATCATCCGGATGGCGTTGAGGCTGGGCACGAAGAAGTAATCGCCACCGCGCGTCGTCATGAATTCCGGCAGGTTCGCCGCAATAAAAGGCGTGGCGTTGGCGGGGCCGGCCGGAATGACATGCTTGCTCGATTCGGCGCGGTTGCCGGTCAGCGTGCAGGTGTCGTTGCCGGTTTCGGAATCCAGGCCGTAGCTCATCCATTGCTGCTGGATGATATTCTGGCTCAGATCCATTGGAAGCAGGCTGCAATCAACAGTATTTGGAAATACTCGCGTCAGTTCTCTGAAGCCCACCAGTCCGAGCTTGTGCCCCCTCAGGTCAATCGGCGAGCACCCATCCGACCAGATGTTCGGCCCAGGCGCGGTAACCGGCTTCCGAGGCATGAAAGCCATCGGAGGCAAAGCCGGCCTCAGGGTTGGTGATCGGCAGCCGTGGCGCCGGCACGGCGCCGCGCTCGAAACAGAGGCGCTCGCCCATGCGGTTCATTGCGGTAGCGCGGATTTCTAGTATCTTGCCGAGCAGCGGCGGCATGGCCGGCGCACGGGTGAATTCCAGCACCGGCGACCAGACGACGCGGGCCTCCGGCCATTTGGCGCGCAGCGCGTAAAGCAGGCCGCCGAACTCTTTCTTGAAGCGCGGCACCGAGTGGAAATTCTTGGTGTCGTTGGTGCCGATGGCCAGCACTATATGCGTCCACCGATCGGCCGACAAATTGGGCAGCACATGGTCGCGGATCTGGCCCGACGTTGCCGAGTTGAATCCGGCGGCGCGCCAGCGCACGGCAAGGCCGGTTCGTTTTGCGACCAGCATTGCAAGCTGCGCGGCAAGCCCGTTCTCGGAATTGCCGATGCCGACGGAAGCGGCCGAGGAATCGCCCAGCACCAGCAGCGAGATGGCCGGCGCCTTGCCCGATATTTCGTGCATGACCGGCCCTTGTGCCGGCAGCATGCGGGTGGTGCGGCGGCGCACGCCGAGGCCCTGCCAGACATAAACGGGGTAGGCGAGCCAGGTAAGAAGGGCCGGGAAGCGCATGGCGATACCGTTTAGAGATCAGCGGCAGCCTTAGCGCAAGTTTTGCCTGAGGTGAACGAGCTTCTAGTCGCAGCAGTTCGGCTTGTCCGCCTGCTTGTCCTGATATTCGTCATGCAGCCGCACCCAGTCCATCAGGCTATGATAAGGGCCATTTTCGCCGCGGCCCTTCGGTGTCATGTCGAGATAGTCGTAAGTGCCGATCTGGGCCTCGCCGCCGCGGGCGCGCGACATAAAGGTAAGGAATATGTCGCCGTTCTCTTCCTTGTAGAAAACACTGGTGCCGGGAAGGTCCTTTGACGTGCGCGGACGCGTCTCGAAATTGTAGGTGGTGTCGCCGGCCGCGATCTGCTTGTCGGTGAAGGAGACCTGCATGTCGAAGTTGAAATCCGAGGCGTAGGACGACACCCAGTCGAATTTCCACCCCATACGCTGCTTGTAAGGCAGCAGTTCCGCCAGCGGCGCGCGCGCAACCACCACCAGCGACACGTCGTGGTGCCTCAGATGCTGATCGGCGCCGTCTATATGGTCGGCAAGGAAGGAGCAGCCTTCGCAGCGGTGGTTCGATCCTGGCGTCATCATGAAGTGGTAGACGATCAGTTGGCTGTTGGCGCCGAACAGTCCGGCCAGGTTCTTCGGACCCTGCTCGGTCTCGAAGACATAATGCTTGCGGATTTTCATCCAGGGCAGTTCACGTCGCTCGGCGGCGATGCGCTCGCGCAACCGTGTCAATTCCTTCTCGCGCGCCAGATGCGCCTTGTGCGCCTCAAACCAGTCTTCACGCGAAACCACCTTATTGCGAGTCATGAAGTTCTCCCTGTCTGTTCACCCAAGGACGTTTCGGGTGGGCAGAAACCGACATCGCCGTCAGCTTTTGCCGAAAAGGAGATAAGGATGGGCGAACTCCGTCCCAAGCCCGCCTTGTCATAAACAAAACCCGGGCGCATCGGCCCGGGTTGTATGACAACGGGAGGACTGCGCTCAGGCGGCCTGTTCGAGGCTCGCCGTCCATCGTCCCAGCGCCGCCAGATGGTTCATGTGGGCACGATGGGTGAAGGCGGCCTGGCCGGAGGCGACGTTCGATGCCTTGCCGCTCCAGGCCTTTTGTGGGGCGGCCTGCAAGGCGCGGCCATAGGAGAAGGTCAGCTTCCACGGATGCGGCCCGATGGCGTTGATGGCGTTGAGGTTGGCGGTCGCCTCCTCGTCCGACTGCCCGCCCGAAAGGAAGGCGATGCCCGGCACCGCTGCCGGTACGGTTTCGCGGAACAGTTTTATGGTCTTTTCCGCGACCTCTTCGGGGCTGCTCACCTTGCCCGACTTCCTGCCGGCCAGCACCATGTTCGGCTTCAGGATGGTGCCTTCCAGCACAACGCGCGCCGCATGCAGCTCGTCATAGAGCTTGATCAGCGTTGCCTTCGAGATGTCGTAGCAGGTGTCGATGTCGTGCGCGCCGTCCATCAGCACTTCCGGCTCGACGATCGGCACGATGCCGGCCTCCTGGCACAGTGCGGCATAGCGGGCCAGCGCATGGGCGTTGGAGCCAATCGAATTGACCGAGGGCACGCCCTTGCCGGTGTCGATGTCGATCACCGCGCGCCATTTGGCGAAGCGGGCGCCGAGCTTGTAATAATCCGCGAGCCGTTCGCGCAGGCCGTCGAGGCCTTCGGTAACGGTATCGCCGGGAAAGCCGGCGAGTGGCTTGGCGCCGGCATCGACCTTGATGCCGGGAATGGCGCTCGCCGCCTTGATGATGTCGACCAGAGGCGTGCCGTCGGCAGCCTTCTGACGGATGGTCTCGTCGTAGAGAATGACGCCGGAGATGTACTTCGTCATTGCGTCCTTGGCGCGGAACATCATCTCGCGGTAGTCGCGGCGGCTATCGGCGGTCGATTCGACGCCGATAACGTCGAAGCGCTTCTTGATGGTGCCGGAGCTCTCATCGGCGGCCAGCAGGCCCTTGCCGCCGGCCACCATCGCGGCGGCAATGTCTTCGAGACGTTCGCTCATTTTGCTTCTCCTTGACGGCGTTGTTCCGCGCTTAACGGAACTCTACCGCCAAAGGAATGGCATCGGAAAGCTCGAATCGGTTGAAAGTTCCTGGCGTCCGTTTTTGTGCCCCCCAATCCGGTCAGGCTTGTTTCTTCAGCACGTCGACGCCGGGCAGCGGCTTGCCTTCCATCCATTCGAGGAAAGCGCCGCCGGCGGTCGAGACATAGGTGAAATCGTCGGCGACGCCGGCATGGTTGAGGGCGGCCACCGTGTCCCCGCCACCGGCGACCGAGACCAGCTTGCCGGCCCTGGTGCGGGACGCCGCGTGCTTTGCCGCAGCCACCGTGGCGTGGTCGAAAGGCTCGATCTCGAAGGCGCCGAGCGGGCCGTTCCAGACCAGCGTCGCGGCGCGGTCGATCCATTCACCGATCGTCTTCACGGTCTTTTCGCCGACATCGAGGATCATGCCGTCAGCCGGGACATCCGAAATGGCAACGGTCTCGCTGGCCGCACCCGCCTTGAATTCCTTGGCGACGACACCGTCGACAGGCAGGATGATGGCGCAGCCGGCCTCGGCGGCCTCGATCATGATCTGCTTGGCGGTCGCGGCAAGGTCATGCTCGCACAGCGACTTGCCGACAGCGGTGCCACGCGCGGCGAGAAAAGTGTTGGCCATGCCGCCGCCGATCACCAGCGCGTCGACCTTCTTCACCAGGTTCATCAACAGGTCGATCTTGGTCGACACCTTGGCGCCGCCGACAATGGCGACGACAGGGCGGACCGGATTGCCGAGCCCCTTCTCCAGCGCCTCGAGCTCGGCCTGCATGGTGCGGCCGGCATAGGACGGCAACAGCCGCGCCAGGCCTTCGGTCGAGGAGTGTGCCCGGTGGGCGGCGGAAAAGGCGTCGTTGACGAAGATATCGCCATTGGCGGCGAGCCGCTCTGTAAAGGCCGGGTCGTTCTTCTCCTCGGTCTTGTGGAAGCGGGTGTTTTCCAGCAGCAGCACATCGCCCTTGTTCATGGCGGCGACCGCACTGCCCGCCGTGTCGCCGACGCAGTCGCCGGCAAAGCCGACGGGGCGGCCAAGCACCTCCGCGGCAGCCTTGGCGATCGGCTCCAGCGAGAATTCGGGCGAGGGACCATCCTTCGGGCGGCCGAAATGCGCGAGCAGGATGACCTTGGCGCCCTTGCCGGACAGCTCGGCGATGGTCGGCGCGATGCGTTCGATGCGGGTGGCGTCGGTGACCTTGCCGTCGGCGACGGGCACGTTGAGGTCGACGCGCACCAGCACGCGCTTGCCGCTGATATTGCCGATATCGTCGAGTGTCTTGAAGGCGGCCATGCGGGTTCCTTTCCGTGGAAAATCGCCGGGACCATACCTCGCATCGATGACGATGCAAGGCTTGAGCCGGGGTGCGAGCTAAATTTTGAGATCAAGGCGAAGGCTGTCGTGATGATGCGGGACGTCAGCGTGAACCGATCGCTTGTCAGCCTTCTGTCGTTATCTTTTCCGCCGTCGGCTCAAGGGCCTTCTCATTGGCTGTCGCCTCTGCAGTCTGCGTCTCGGTCGGCTTGCGCCAGTTGCGGATGAAGGCGGAGACACGATCGCCGATCTCGCCGGCGCTCAGGAACACCGGAACCCGCGCCACCGGCGCGGTCGGCTCGAAGGAGAGGCCGAGACCGGTGATCTTGCCCTTGTCGTCGACGTCGCGGACGATCAATTCGATCGGGCCGATCAGCACCCGGTCGGCATATTCGGCATGGCCGCCAAGCCTTGCCGTCACCAGCGCGCCGACGGTGAGCTTCTGCTCGGCTTCGCTCAATCCCGGTGTGTATGCGGCCTCGAGCTCTGCGGCCGAGCGGGCGGGATCGACGGCGAAGGCGCCGAAGAAGTCGGCATCCTCGGGGTCGACTACGGCGCGGCTGGCAAACAGCTTGTCAAGCAGGCGCGGATAGCGGTCGGGCACGAAGATATAAACCTGGTCGCCGGCCGCGAGCCGGCCCATGTCCTGGAAACGCATCGAGCGGCCGTCGCGCAGCACCAACGAGGGCCGTGCCCAGCGCGGGATACGCTCGCCGCGCGCCACCGGGCTGCCGGGCGCCACGCGGTAGGCGAGCAGTTCGTGATGGGCGGAGCCCGGCAGTTCGAGTTCGACCTTGTCGAGCGGCCCGAGCCTCGCCGGCACGATCAGGCCGAGCCGGCGCGCCAGCGGACCGACCGACCAGCCCTGCACCACCAGCGATACCAGCACGATGATGAAGGCGACGTTGAAGATGGTGCGGCCGTTCTCCAGTCCGCCGAGCAGCGGGGTGATGGCAAGCAGGATGGACACGGCGCCGCGCAGGCCGACCCAGGAGACGAAGGCGATCTCGGGACGCGGCAGGCGGAACGGGATCAGGCAGAGCCAGACGGCGACAGGGCGCGCGACAAACATCAGGAATAGGCCGAGCAGCACCGCCGGCACCATGATCGCCGGAAACTGCGAGGGTGTCGCGAACAGGCCGAGGATCAGGAACATGATGATCTGTGCCAGCCACGACATGCCGTCCTGGAAGCGCTTCAGGATGGTGACGGCGCGGATGTCGGAGTTGCCGGCAATGAGCCCGGCGAGATAGACCGCCAGGAAGCCAGAGCCGCCAATGGCGCCGGCCGCGGCGAACACCATCAGTGACAGGGTCAGCACGAAGATCGGCAGCAAGCCATGGTCAAGGTTGAGCCGGTCGACGAGGCGCACGATGCCGAGCCCGCCAAGCACGCCGACGACGGCGCCGAGCCCCATATTGAGCAGGAAGCCGAGGATCAGGTCGGTGACCAGCACATGGGTCTCGGGATTGGCGTGGGCGGCGATGATCTCGACCAGCGTGATGGTCAGGAAGATGGCGATCGGGTCGTTGGTGCCGGATTCGACTTCCAGTGTCGCGCGCACGCGTTCGCGCAGATTGATCTCGCCGGCGCGTAGCAGGAAGAAGACGGCCGCCGCATCGGTCGAGGCGACCGCGGCGCCGAGCAGGAAGGATTCCAGCCAGCTGAGGTCGAGCAGGTAATAGGCGGCGGCGCCGAACAGGCCAGTGGTCAGGATTACGCCGAAGGTCGCCAGCGACACCGCCGGTCCGGCCGCCTGGCGCAGCGCGTTGAGCGGCGTGCCGAAACCGGAATCGAACAGGATGACCGCCAGCGCCAGCGAGCCGGCAAAATATGCCACGCGCGCATTGTCGAATTCGATGCCGAGACCATCGACGCCGCTGGCGAGGCCGATGCAGAGGAAGAGCAGCAGCAAAGGGGCGCCGAAGCGGAAGGCGATCAGGCTCGAGAACGCTGCGGCGACGACTAGCGCTGTGCCGACCAGCGTGACGAGATAGATCGCATGCTCCATCCGTGATTTGCCCCTCGAATTCCTCTTTCTACCGATTCACGGGAGAGTGGGGCGAAGGCATGGCCGGTGCAAGGCGCAAGGATGGCTTTTTGCCTGATGCCGCTGATTTTCCGGCGTTTGGCGGCTTGGCGCGCCTTGCCCGCCGCCCTGACGAAAAACGCCCGGACAAGCCGGGCGTTCGAAGCTGCGAGACGATGCCTTCAGGTCAGGCGATGGTCTTGCCAAAGGCGACCGAGGTGTCGGCCATGCGGTTAGAGAAGCCCCACTCATTGTCGTACCAGGACAGCACCGAAACGAAGTTGCCGTCCATGACCTTGGTCTGGTCGAGCGCCAGGATCGACGAGCGCGGATCGTGGTTGAAGTCGATCGACACATTCGGGTGATGGGTGACGCCGAGAATGCCCTTCAACTTGCCGTTGGAGGCGGCGATCACCGCTTCGTTGATCTCCTGCACGGTGGTGGCGCGCTTGGCGATGAACTTGAAGTCGACAACCGAGACGTTGGGGGTCGGCACGCGGATCGAGATGCCGTCGAGCTTGCCCTTGAGGTCGGGCAGCACCAGGCCGATCGCCTTGGCCGCACCGGTCGAGGTCGGGATCTGCGACAGGGCAGCCGCGCGGCCGCGGTAGAGATCTTTGTGCATGGTGTCCAGCGTCGGCTGGTCGCCGGTGTAGGAGTGGATCGTCGTCATCATGCCCTTTTCGATGCCGACGGTCTCGTGCAGCACTGCGGCCAGCGGCGCCAGGCAGTTGGTGGTGCAGGACGCATTCGAGATGACGATGTGGTCCTTGGTCAGCTTGTCGTGGTTGATGCCGTAGACGACGGTGAGGTCAGCACCTTCGGCAGGCGCGGAGACGACGACGCGCTTGGCGCCAGCGGTCAAGTGCGCGGCAGCCTTGTCGCGGGCGGTGAAGATGCCGGTGCATTCGAGCGCGATGTCGATGCCGAGCTCCTTCCACGGCAGCTGCGCCGGGTCCTTGATCGCGGTGACCTTGAAGGTCTCCTTGCCGACGGTGATCTGGTCGCCCGAGACCGACACTTCGTGCGGGAAGCGGCCGTGCACGCTGTCATAGCGCAGCAGATGCGCGTTGGTCTCGACCGGGCCGAGGTCGTTGACGGCGACGACGTCGATGTCCTTGCGGCCGGATTCATGGATGGCGCGCAGGATGTTGCGGCCGATGCGGCCAAATCCGTTGATGGCAACTCTGACGGTCATTTTACTCTCCCTGGGAGCTGGAGGCGGCAGATGGGTCCGCAGCTTCATAGCGGCGGATGGCACAAGAATCCAGCCGCAGAAGGCCGAATTTAAATCGATTAGGTTGGTCCAGCCCCGCGAATCCGCCTTGGAGGTGCGCGGGACTGACCCTGATCTTACTTGCCGTGCAGGCGGGCTTCCGCGGCCTTGGCCGCGGCTTCGGCGGTGATGCCGAAATGCGGGTAGAGCTGCTCGATGGTGCCGGAAGCGCCGAAGCCGGTCATGCCGATGAAGATGCCGTCGGAGCCGATCAGGTGATCCCAGCCCTGGCGGATGCCGGCCTCGATCGCCATCTTGATCGGCGCGTTGCCGATCGTCTCCTTGCGGTAGGCGTCGCTCTGCCGGTCGAACAGTTCGAAGCAAGGCACCGAGACGACGCGGGTCGGGTGCCCATGCTTTTCAAGCAAATCACGGGCGCCGAGCGCGATCTCGACCTCGGAGCCGGTCGCGAAGATCGTCACCGCCGCTTCGCCGCTCGCCGCGGCCAGTTCATAGGCGCCCTGGCTGCTGAGGTTCCTGGCCGAGTGCTCGGTGCGCACCGTCGGCAGGTTCTGGCGGGTCAGCGCCAGGGTGGACGGGGTCTTTTCCGATTCAATGGCAATCTGCCAGCATTCGGCGGTTTCCACCGCGTCGGCCGGACGGAAGACATTGTGGTTGGGGATGGCGCGGAGCGCCGCCAGGTGCTCGACCGGCTGGTGGGTCGGCCCGTCTTCGCCCAGACCGATCGAATCATGGGTCATGACGAAGATCGAGCGGATGCCCATCAGCGACGCCAGCCGCATCGACGGACGGGCATAGTCGGAGAAGCACATGAAGGTGCCACCATAGGCGATGAGGCCGCCATGCAGCGTCAGGCCGTTGAGGGCGGCCGCCATGCCATGCTCGCGGATGCCGTAGTGGACATAGCGCTGGCCGTAATCGTCCGGCGTGATGTTCTTGGTCTGGCTGGTCTTGGTGTTGTTGGAGCCGGTGAGGTCGGCAGAGCCGCCGATGGTTTCCGGCACCGCGCCATTGATGACTTCCAGCGCCATTTCCGACGATTTGCGGGTGGCGACCTTCGGCTTGTCGGCCGACAGCTTCTTCTTGTAGTCGGCAATGACGGCATCGAAATTCGACGGCAGCTTGCCGGCAAGGCGGCGCTCGAACTCGGCCTTCAACTCAGGCTTGGCCTTGGCGAGCCGGCCTTCCCAGTCGGTGCGCGGCTTGACGCCGGCCTTGCCGGCGGTGCGCCAGGCGTCGAGAATGTCGGCCGGAATTTCGAAGGGCGGCGAGTCCCAGTTGAAGAATTTCCGCGCGCCTGCGATCTCGTCGGCGCCGAGCGGCGAACCGTGCGCCTTGTTGGTGCCGGCCTTGGTCGGGGCGCCGAAGCCGATGGTCGTCTTGCAGGCGATCATCGTCGGCTTGTCGGAATGGCGGGCGGCTTCGATGGCGTAGGCGATTGCCTCGGGGTCGGTGCCGTCAATGTGGCTGGCGTTCCAGCCCGAGGCCTGGAAGCGGGCGACCTGGTCGGTGTTGTCTGCAAGCGAAACCGGACCGTCGATCGAGATGTTGTTGTTGTCCCAGAAGACGATCAGCTTGTTGAGCTTGAGGTGCCCGGCCAGCGCGATGGCTTCCTGCGAAACCCCTTCCATCAGGCAGCCGTCGCCGGCCAGGACATAGGTGTAGTGGTCGACGAGGTCGTTGCCGAAGGCGGCGTTCATGATGCGCTCGCCGAGCGCGAAGCCGACCGAATTGGCGAGACCCTGGCCGAGCGGGCCGGTCGTCGTCTCGATGCCGGTGGCATGGCCGTATTCGGGATGGCCGGCAGTCTTGGAACCCAGCTGGCGGAAATGCTTGATCTGGTCGAGGGTCATGTCCTCGTAACCGGTCAGATGCAGCAGCGAGTAGAGCAGCATAGAACCGTGGCCGGCCGACAGGATGAAGCGGTCTCGGTCCGGCCAATGGGGGTTCTTCGGATCATATTTCAGAAAGCGGGTGAACAGCACTGTGGCGATGTCGGCGCAGCCCATGGGCAGGCCGGGATGGCCGGACTGGGACTTCTCGACGGCGTCCATGGAGAGAAAACGGATCGCATTGGCCATCCGGTCATGTTGTTCACGCGACGTCATGGTACCTCCGGGGTGGGGATTTGTGGGCTTGGCAGAGCCCAGGAAAGAGTGCGCGACACATAGCAGCCACGGGCTTTTAGTCAACAAATCGGCTGCACATTTGCCGGTCTTGTGATGGCTTTGAGACCTTATGGGGCGACCTACATTAGCGTTAGCGGGGGACAGTCGCGAGAGCTTTGTTGACGTTGCCTTCACCCGGTGCCTAATGTTTCCTTGTTAACGCGTTCTGAACGCGAAGCGATTCGGTGATGGGCAGGGCACAGGACGAAGGCCATGACCGGCGAAACCACACTCAAGGAAGTCATCCACAGGCTGGGCAAGGCCATCGAGGGGCTGGAAAACGCCGTCGCGGCCAAGCTCGAGCACGAGCGCGACTATTCCGAAGCCGAGGCTGAGGTGCAGCGCATGAACGCCGACCGTTCACGGCTGGCGCAGGAACTCGACAATTCCGAAGCCCGCGCCGAACGGCTGGAAGATGCCAACAAGGAAGTGTCGCGCCGCTTGGTGACCGCCATGGAAACCATCCGCGCGGTGCTGGACAGGTAGGAGCTGCAGGCCATGGCACAGGTCACGGTTTCCATCGACGGCAAGCAGTATCGCATGGCTTGCGACGAGGGTCAGGAAGAGCACCTGATCGACCTCGCCGAGCGGTTCGACCGTTATGTCTCGCATCTGAAGGATTCGTTCGGCGAGATCGGCGACCAGCGGCTGACGGTGATGGCCGGCATCATGGTGATGGACGAGCTTTCGGAGCTGCAGAAGCGGGTCAAGGGCATGGAGACCGAAGTGCAGACGCTGCGCAAGACGCGCGACGAAGCGCTGACCAAGGCCGACAAGAACGACACTGTGCTGACCAGCGCGCTCGGCGCGCTCGCCCAGCGCATGGAAGACCTGGCCACGTCGCTGGCGGTCAACAAGGCCTGAGCCTTTCCCGCACAAACGAAAGATTGTCGGCCCAACGTCGGTCCGTAGAACGAAAGTGCTCGTTCCGTCGCCAATAATAGTTTTCTATTGTCCTGCAGCCGCGATTTTTGCGCTAAGATGCGGGAATGCCGGAGCGTTGACGCCGTCCACGGCCGCTCCTGACGAAATCTGTTGCTGGGGAAATAATGCCATGAGCCTTCGTATCAACGACATCGCGCCTGACTTCACCGCCGAGACCACGCAAGGGCCGATCAAGTTTCATGACTGGATCGGCGACGGCTGGGCGATCCTGTTCAGCCATCCGAAGAATTTCACCCCGGTCTGCACCACCGAGCTGGGCACGATGGCGGGGCTCGAAGGCGAGTTCAAGAAGCGCAACGTCAAGGTCATCGGCATTTCCGTCGATCCCGTTGCGAGCCACGACAAGTGGCAGGCCGACATCAAGACGGCGACCGGCCAGACGGTGCACTACCCGCTGATTGGCGACAAGGACCTCAAGGTGGCCAAGCTTTATGACATGCTGCCGGCGGGCGCCGGCGAGACGTCGGAAGGCCGCACGCCGGCCGACAACGCCACGGTGCGCTCGGTCTATGTCATCGGGCCGGACAAGAAGATCAAGCTGGTGCTGACTTACCCAATGACGACGGGCCGCAACTTCGACGAGATCCTGCGCGCGGTCGATTCCATGCAGCTGACGGCCAAGCACCAGGTGGCGACGCCGGCCAACTGGAAGCAGGGCGAGGATGTGATCATCACCGCCGCGGTTTCGAACGAAGATGCGGTCAAGCGTTTTGGCGCTTTCGAGACGATCCTGCCCTATCTCAGGAAGACCAAGCAGCCGTCAGCCTAGGTTTTCTCCGCCGGAGCTATTTGGGGCTTCAGTCCTATTTGTGGCAAGGCGTGCTTGACCGGCGCGCTTTGCCAGATGACCATGCTCTTGTTCAACCCGACGGAGAAAACGGTTCCTGTCGGGCAAGGGGCAGGGGGGCCGGACATTGGACATCGCTTCGGCCAAACCTGAGGTCGCCGGCTTCTACGACAAGCCGACCGGCGCCATCCAGTATGTCGTCACCGACCCGGTGACGAGACGCTGCGCCGTCATCGACCCGATCCTCGATTTCGACGAAAAATCCGGCGCGACGGCGACGAAGAATGCCGACGCCTTGCTGGATTTTATCCGCGAAAACGGGCTGGAGCTCGAGTGGATCCTGGACACCCATCCGCATGCCGATCATTTCTCGGCGGCGCACTATCTCCGGGAAAAGACCGGCGCGCCGACGGCGATCGGCGACAGGATCATCGAAGTCCAGGCGCTGTGGAAGGCGATCTACAACTGGCCGGATTTCCCCGCAGACGGCTCGCAGTGGGACCGGCTGTTTGGGGAAGGCGAAACGTTCATGATCGGCAACCTGCCGGTCAAGGTGCTGTTCTCGCCCGGCCACACGCTCGCCTCGATCACCTATGTCATTGGCGACGCAGCCTTCGTCCACGACACGCTGTTCATGCCCGACAGCGGCTCGGCAAGGACGGACTTTCCCGGCGGCAGTGCCGCGCGGCTGTGGCATTCGATTGAGGGCATTCTGGCGCTGCCGGACGATACGCGGGTGTTCGTCGGCCACGACTATCAGGCCGGCGGGCGCGAGCCGTGCTGGGAGAGCACGGTCGCCGAGCAGAGGGCAAAGAATATCCACCTCGTTGCGGCGCGCAGCGAAGCCGAGTTCGTCGACTTGCGCGAAGCGCGCGACAAGACACTGCCGATGCCGCGGCTGATCCTGCATGCGCTGCAGGTCAACATGAATGGTGGACGGCTGCCGGAACCGGAGGCCAATGGGAGGCGGTATCTGAAGTTTCCGCTTGATGGGCTTTGAGAGGGCAGTGGCGAAGCTGCCGATCTCCCCCTTGCGGGGGAGATGCCCGGCAGGGCAGAGGGGGGTGCTGTCCCGCTGACCTTTGGCTGTGTGCTCGAACAATTCCAGGTTGGGGATAGTTAAAATCGCAAGCTGCGATCCGTCACGCCCCCCTCTGTCCTGCCGGACATCTCCCCCTCAAGGGGGAGATCAGCTGTTGTCCGACTTTCGCTAACCGCCGACGGACGACAAAACAAAAAAGGCGGCGCCGGTTTCCCGACGCCGCCTTCTGTTCCTTAACCGAACCCAGCCTTAGGCCGCCGGCTGCGCCTCGATCGTGCGCAGCGCCTGCATCTGGCGCTTGGCGGCGGCCTTGACCGCGTCCTGCACCTTCTCGAAGGCGCGCACCTCGATCTGGCGCACGCGCTCGCGGCTGATGTCGAACTCGGACGACAGTTCTTCCAGCGTCAGCGGCTCCTCGGCGAGGCGGCGGGCCTCGAAGATGCGCCGCTCACGATCGTTGAGCACGGCCAGAGCGCCCGACAGCATGCCGCGGCGGTTTTCCAGCTCGTCCTGCTCGATCAGCATGTCTTCCTGGCTTTCGTGGTCATCGACCAGCCAGTCCTGCCATTCGCCGGATTCACCTTCGCTGGCGCGGATCGGCGCGTTCAGCGACGCGTCGCCGGACAGGCGGCGGTTCATCGACACGACTTCAGCTTCCGACACGTTCAGCCGGGTGGCGATCTCGGTGATCTGGTCGGGCTTGAGGTCGCCATCGTCCAGCGCCTGGATCTTGCCCTTCACCTTGCGCAGGTTGAAGAACAGGCGCTTCTGATTGGCGGTCGTGCCCATCTTGACCAGGCTCCACGAGCGCAAGATGTACTCCTGGATCGAGGCCTTGATCCACCACATGGCGTAGGTCGCGAGGCGGAAGCCACGCTCGGGTTCGAATTTCTTGACGGCCTGCATCAGGCCGACATTGCCTTCCGAGATCACTTCGCCGATCGGCAGGCCGTAGCCGCGATAGCCCATGGCGATCTTGGCGACGAGCCGAAGATGGCTGGTGACGAGCTTGTGCGCAGCGGAAGTGTCTTCATGCTCGGCGTAGCGCTTGGCGAGCATGTACTCTTCCTGCGGCTGAAGCATCGGAAAGCGGCGGATTTCTTCCAGGTAGCGGCTGAGGCCGCCTTCGCCGGAAACAATACTGGGTAGTGACTGGGCCATGATTGCGCCCCCTCTCTATTGGAGTGATGCCCCCGAAACGCGGCGGGCATGTGACGCGAGCACCAAAAGGCTCGCCCGCGGCAACTGATTTATATAGGAACAAAACCAGAAAAGACAGGCATTTGTTCAACACGAAACAGTGTGTCACGCTGAAGTGAACAATGCCGCTCAGGTTTTAGCTGGCTTGTTTAGACGCAATTCCGGACGGAAAACCGTTTCACACTTTTCCTGGAATTGCTCGGGTTCAGAGTTTGCGGAAGCCGCCGACGAGTTCCTCCATGTCCCCCGGTATCGGCGCCTCGAACCTCATCGGTAAATGGGTAGCCGGGTGCCGAAATGCAAGAAGCCAGGCATGCAAAGCTTGCCTGGAAAATGCCTTGACCTGACCCTTCAGCAGTTCGGGCAGCCGGTTGGCCTTGGTGCGGAAGGCCTGGCCGTAATCGGGGTCGCCGATGACGGGATGGCCGATATGGGCCATGTGGACGCGGATCTGGTGGGTGCGGCCGGTTTCCAGCCGGCATTCGACCAGGCTGGCGGTGGCGAACGCCTGCTGGCCCTCGCCGAAACGCTCCTTGACGGTGAAATGGGTCACGGCGTGGCGGGCATCGTCACGGCCTTCCGGCACGACGGCGCGGCGCACGCGGTCGGCGGCACGGCCAAGCGGCGCGTCGACCGTTCCGGTCGGCCGCGACGGGATTCCCCAGACCAGCGCCAAATAAGCACGTTCGAGGTCGCCGGTGCGGCCGTGGTCGGCAAAGGCCTCCGACAGCGCCTTGTGGGCGCGGTCGGTCTTGGCCACCACCATGACGCCGCTGGTTTCCTTGTCCAGCCGATGGACGATGCCCGGCCGCCTGACGCCGCCAATGCCTGAAAGACTGTCGCCGCAGTGGTGGATCAGGGCATTGACCAGCGTGCCGGTCCAGTTGCCGGCGCCGGGATGGACGACGAGGCCGGCCGGCTTGTTGATGACGATCAGCTCGTCGTCCTCATAAAGCACGTCGAGCGCGATGGGCTCGCCTTGCGGTTCGGCCGGTTCGGGCTTGGGCATGACGACCGATACGCGCTCGCCGGCACTCATTTTGCGCTTGGTCTCGTCGACCGGCTTGCCGTCGATCGAAACGGCACCTTGCCGGATCAGCATCTGCACCCGGCTGCGCGACATGTCAGGCCCGAGGGCGCTCGCCAGCCACTGGTCGAGGCGCTGGCCGGCCGCTTCCGCGCCGGCTTCGAGCACGGTCGGCGCCGCCTCTATGAATTGTCCAGCCTCTATCAATTCAGGGGTCTCTTCGCTATGAGCGCTCATCGAAAAAAGTTCCGGAAAGTTCTGCCATGGCCCGGCCCGTTGCCGATGAAGAAGAAAAGCCGCTCGATCCCGAGATCGAAAAGGTGCGCGGCAGGCTCATCCGTTTCATGGCCATCAATCTCGGCCTGCTTTTGCTGGCCCTTATGGTGGTGATCGCGGCCATTGTCTACAAATCGCGCAAAGCGCCGCCCGCGAACCCGCCGCTCGCCAACGACATTCCAGTTCCGCCCGGCGAGCCGCTCGTGGCCGACATAGTGCTCCCGGTCGGAGCCAAGGTGATCAGCCAGGCTCTGTCGGGCAATCGCATTTCGATCGACGCCGAGATCAGCGACGGCAGCCGCACCATCTTCGTCTACGACATCGCCGAGCGCCGTATCATCGGCCGCTTCGCCATCCGCAACAAATGAGCGGGCCGAAACAATGACCGGGTTTGCCGACCATCGCCGCATCGCAACCATCACGCTCGTCGTCGCCGACTATGACGAGGCGATCGCCTGGTATGTCGGCAAGCTTGGCTTTGTCCTCTGCGACGACATCGAGCTCGGCGACGGCAAGCGCTGGGTGACGGTAACGCCGGCGGTCGGGCAAGGGCCCCGGCTGCTTCTGGCGGAAGCGTTGGACGATGTGCAGAAGAGCCGCGTCGGCGACCAGACCGGAGGCCGCGTGGTTTTGTTTCTCGAAACCGATGATTTTGCCAGGGACCATGCGACGATGCTGGAAAACGGCGTCGAGTTTCACGAAACGCCACGCCATGAGCCTTACGGCACCGTGGCGGTTTTCGCCGACCTCTATGGCAATCTGTGGGACCTGATCGAGCCGAAACGCTAGGTCCACGAACCGACATTGCACAGAAGCGGTCCGGCCGTTCGAAGCCAGTTGCTTTTTCCAAACCGTCAGCCTATATCGCCGGTTCTTGAACGCGCCCATCGTCTAGCGGTCAGGACACCGCCCTCTCACGGCGGGAACAGGGGTTCGATTCCCCTTGGGCGTACCAAGCAACGACTTTCCTTCCGCATCATCGAAAATTTCGGGCAGCAGCCGCGCGGATCGCGTGTGACCGCGAGGGTCGGCGGCATCAGCGAAATTCGGCAAGTCCGCGCACCCGAATACACCCAATTTAAGTCAGGCCGCGACGCTTGAAAGCGTAGCGATCTCTGTTACTTGCGGTGCGGGGATAGCATCTGCGGCAACGCGGATTTGGTTGGGCATAGCAAGTATGAGTTCGGCAAAAATGATATGCTCGCGCTGTCACGGCAGCGGGCAGGTTTTCGATTGCTTGAAATGGCGTGAGTCGAAAGGGCATTGCTGCCCGCAAGGTACGCATCGGGCCGGCTGTCCCGGGCAGACCATGGCATGCGCCGAATGCGCGGGCCTGGGCACGCTGGCGGAGGCCGAACTTAGAGCCGTCGCTTAGCCAAGATTCGACAACCTTGAGCGCTTGGCTCTCCACGCATCGTTAGCTATCGTCGCTTCTGGCGCGGCGCTGCCAATTGCACTAGCATCATTGTACGAAGCCTTTCCAAAGGGCTCGTTACGGCGCGCAAAACGCCGGGGAACAGATAGGGGGAAACGCCGCCAGGCATGCACATCGGCCACGCGCATGGCGTGCGGCGATGGTATGAGGTGGCGGGATCCAAGCTCGCCCCGGAAGGCGAGGGGTCGGCGAGGAGGAGACCGATGCAGAAACTGCAGTCGCAGGGCGTCCATCACATCACGCTCGTCGGCGCCGGCCGCCAGACCTCGATCGATTTCTGGGAGGGCGTGCTCGGCATGCCGTTCATTTTCGAGCAGCCCAACCTCGACAAGCCAAGCGAAAGCCATCTTTATTTCGATCCCGGCGACGGCAGGCTGATCACCGTCTTCACCGACGAGAGCCGCACGCCGGTCAAGCGGCGCACGCCGACCGAACCGGGCTGCGTCCATCATATTGCGTTCTCGGTGTCGCGCGTGACCTTCCTGCAGGCGGTCGCTCGGCTCGATGAGCGCGCCATCAAGCACAGCGGCGTCAAGGATCGCGGCTTCATGGATTCGATCTATTTCGAGGATCCGCTCGGCCTCTTGATCGAACTCGCCTCCTATCGCTTCGATCCGCCGGCAGGTTTCACCCATGCCGACGTGCTGATGCAGGCGCACAAGCTGCGCGTTGCGCGCGGCGACTACAACATCGCCGAAGTACACCTTGCCGACGCGATCCAGACGCTGGTCGAATGGTCGCGCGCGACCTTGTCAGACGACCGGACGCCGAAGAATCCATACCGACGGCCAGCAAAAGGGGAGGACCACAATGGCAAAGACAGTTAAGAGCGCTGGCAAACCAGCGGCCAAGCCAGCAGTAAAAGAGGCAGTGAAGCCGGCGGCAAAAGCGGCCGTAAAGGCCGCGCCGAAGGCAGCCGCAAAGCCGGCCGCCAAAACCGCGACGAGGCCGGCTGCCAGGAAATCCGCGCCGAAGGCCAAGGCGGCGAAAAAACCTGCGCTGAAGCTCTCGATGCTGAAGCCAAGCGTCAACAACATGACCGTTCGGGTGTTTGCCCGTGCAGCCGGGTTCGACGCCGCCGAGACCGACGCCTGGGGCCACACGCGGTCGCCGGAATATATGGCGCGCAATCCGGCGCATCTGACGCCGATGATCGAGGACAAGGGGCTGCCGCGCGGCGTGCTGTGGGAGAGCTGTGCCATCATGCAGTATCTCGCCAACAAGCACGGGCTGGAGAAATTCTATCCCAAGGCACCGGCCAAGCGGGCGATGGTCGACAGCGCCATGTTCTACCTGATCGGCACGCTCTACCCCTATGTGGCGCGCGCCACCTATCCGGCGCTGGGTTTCCCGCACTATGCCGGCGAGGTCGGCCATAGCGACGCTCATCCGGAGAAGAAGTCCGAGGCGCAGAAGGCCGCCATGGCGGCGATTGCCGAGCCGCTGGAGGTGTTTCACTCCTTCTTCAGGGACGGCAAGCCGTTCATCGGCGGCAAGCACCCGTCGATCGCCGACATACGCCTGGCATCGACGCTGGAGTTCCTGGCCGTCATCGACTATGCGCTGCCAAAATGGGCCAAGGAGTATGTCGCGGCGATGGAGAAGAAACTCGGCAAGGCCTATGCCGAGCCGGCCGGCGACGTGCGCGGCTACATCGCCTATGTGAAGTCGCAGGCCAGCGCGTAAAGCTAAGGATTCATTAACCAGAACGCTGTCTATTGAAGGCACCGCGCGACCACGGATGTACTGGCGCAAGGGTGAAGGGAAAGGTCGGCGCAATGCCGGCCTTTTGCTTTTCGCCGATGCGCCATCAGGCCCGTCTCATGCCGTAAAGTCTGACATCAGGATCAAGGTCGATGGCGATGCGGATACCAGGAAGTCGTTCGTCGACGCCGCAACCACTGCCCTGCAAAAGTGCCTGCCGTTGAGCTTCTCGCCGACGCTGGCGCAAGGCGTCGCGGGCAATGTCTTCACCGTGCAATTCGCTTCGCCCAAGCAGTAGGCGAGCGGGCGAGCGTTTCACCGTTTTCACAGAAACGGCGACCCCCTCTCTCGTTGTCTTGACGCAATTCCCAGGGGAAAGCGCTACGCGCTTTTCCCGGAAAAACGACTCACACTTTTCCTGAAGTTGCTCTGATCAGTTGTGCAGGCGTCTGATATCGACATGCCGCTGCAGTTCCGGCGTCTCGAAGACGTAGTCGGCCCAGGCGGATTCCGGAATCTGTCCGGCCAGATAGCATTCCAGCAACAGGCTCTGTTCGGGATCGAGCGCTCTCGGCGCCCGCTCATGGTCCAGCCCCAGCGAGTGGAACAGGTTCCTGGTCAGGCCAGAGACAGTGAAGTGAATAGACATCTTCGTCTCCTTTGCCCGACACAACGCGAGACACCGGAGAAAGGTTTCATCCGCAAGGGCCCGATAACGCGGGATCGATGATTGCGGGCGGCCTGGCTCGCCCGAGCCTGGCTTCGTCTCATCTTGAAACAAAAGTGTAATAGCGAATTTACAGGAACCGGCATAATACACTCGGCATAAAATACCTGGCGGTTGCTGGCGTCTCTTGAATTAGACTTACCTCCCGCATTGAGGCTCAATCGGCTGGAGCGGCGATCGGCTCCACAGGGGTACAAGGAACCAGGTGTCGCCGATGATGCGTTTGTGGCTTGTCGTGACCTTTGCACTGGTGTCGGTAGCGGCAAGCGTCCTCGGCATTTCGGCTTCCCTTGCCGATCCATGCGCCGCGCTCAGGAGCCAGCTGGCACCGTCCGGCCGCAGCGGCGGGATCAGCTCCGAGCTTGCGCAGCTACGTCGCCAGCTTGCGGCGATCCAGGGGCTGGAGAGGCAACGCCGGTGCACGGCGCAAAGTGCGGTGGGGGGCTTCTTCAATGCTTGCGCCGACCTCGCCAAAAGCCGCACACAGGTGCAACGCCAGATCGCCGGCGCCGCGATTTCGCGCCGGGATGCGTCCGGACTGCAGGCCAGGCTCGTCGCGCTCGGCTGCAGGCCCGCCGCCGGGCAACAAAGACAGCGTCCGGCTGGTGCCATGATCGGCAGCAATTCGATGCTGTTTTGCGTTCGTCTCTCCGACGGCTATTTCTTCCCGGCGCCGAAATCGCAGTTCGTGCAAGGCGGCGATGTCAAGGAGATGGTCGATCAGTGCCGCTACATCTGCGACGATGCCGGCGTCGACCTGTACATGCTCAGTGACCCAAGCCTTGAAACCGAAGAGATGGTCGCGCTCGATACGCGCACATCCTACAAGGACCTGCCGACGGCCTTCAAATATCGCGATGATGCGAACTTCAGGGCCTGCGACCTCAAGCGCTATCACCGGCGCGTTGCCGAGCTGAGAGCGCGCACGGTGACGCCAGCCAATATGGCCAACGCGATCATTCCTTTGCCGTCAGCGAAGCCGGATCTTGGCACCGTGGCGCAACTTCCCCAGCCTGGCGCAGACGCTGCAGAGGCCAGGGGCGCCGCCCAGCGACAACCGGTCGAGCCATTGGCCGGCTCGCGGCCGGTCAGGGTGGTCGGGCCGGCTTTCTTCCCGGCGGAGTAACCTGCGCCTAGAGCGTTTCACCGTTTCACCGAAACGGCGAACCGCTCTATGTCTTTGTTTTACGCAATTCCGGACGGAAAACCGTTTCACACTTTTCCTGGAATTGCACTAGTACCAGCTATTCGCAAACCATCCTGTAGCGTTTGCCGGGTTCGCTGACATTCTTGCAGGTGAGCGGATTGGCCGGTTCGGAAGCCATGCTGGGCGGGCTGGACCTGACGTGCCGCCTTGGCGCAGCTATTTGTGTTGTGTGCCTGCGTGCCGCGGGCCGGTAGGGCTCCTGCGGCGGCGGCGTCGGAAACACACCGGCTGCCGCCTGCATCCGGCTGGCCTCAGTCTGCGACGGATCGCGATCCCAGACCCGCCTGATATCGAGCGGCTTCGGGATCACCACCGTGCCGTCATAGCTGCGTGCGCAGCCGCTGCCCGCAAGCAGCGCCAGGCACAGGAAACAAGGCACGATCCAACCCGTCATCAGCAACACCCCCGCCGACTTATAGCCCGGCCGGGGTTCCGCCGACAACCGGCGGAATACCGCAGGGCAATGTGGCTCTGGCCGCAGTCTGGATTGGTTATGGTTAGCGGATCATTAATGCTTCTCGGGCAAATTCCGCCGGCGAACCGCTGAGGGGGTTCGGCCTTGGCTTTCGGGGTGGGAACGGGATGGCTGACGGGACTGTTGGAACACGCGGCGGACGCGGTTCCCGAAAAGGGGTGGTGAACGGCGAGGATACGTCCGTCGGGGGTTCGCCCGAAGCGCTGCGCGAACTGGTCGAGGCCGGCGCCGACTGGGTCTGGGAGACCGACGCCGAGCTGCGCTTTTCCTGGCTTTCGGAGAACTACCAGGCCGCCACCGGCATCGATCCCGCCAGCATTCTTGGCCGTTTCCGCTTCGATTTCCTCAAGCAGATGGTGCACGGCAATCGACACGCCGCCGCGCATCTGGAGGATCTGCAGGCGCATCGGCCGTTTCGCGACTTTGTTTATGAGTTGAAGGGCGGCCGTCCCGCCTGCCGCTGGGTTTCGATCACCGGTTCCCCGCGGTTCGACGGCGAAGGCGAATTCATCGGCTATCGCGGCATCGGCCGCAACGTCACGGCACTGGCCGGTGCGCTGGACGAACTGCGGCAGGACGAGAGCGATCCCCCGGCCGGGGAGGCCACGCAGCACCTCGCCGATCTCGAGCGGACGATGGATGCCATGCATATGGGCGTCGTGCTGCTTGACGAAAAGCTCGGCACACTCATCGTCAACAAGGCCTATCGCGAGCTCTCCAGGATTCCCGATGGCGCCGTCACTGTCGGCGCGCCGTTCAGTCTGTTGATGGAACTCAACCGCCGCAACGGCATCTACGGCGATCTCGATGAACAGCAGTGGCAGCACTACCTAGCCACCCGCATCGAGGAGATCAGCGCCGGCTCGGTTGCGCCACGCGAATTTCTCCATGCCAACGGCAGGACGATGATGTTCTCGGTGACGGCATTGTCCGGCGGCAAGCGGCTGTTGACCTACTACGACGTCTCCGAGCTCAAGCGTCGCGACGCAGAGATCGAGAGTGCCAACGCCAAAATCACGGAGACCTTCGCCAATCTTCGCACGATGGTCGACCAGATGCCGATCGGCGTGCTCGTCCTTGATGCGGACATGCGGGCGGAGGTGATCAACCGCGCCTTCTATGATTTCTGGGAAATCGATCCCCGACGCGCCAGGATCGGCTGCGGCTTCCGCGAACTGATGCAGGCCAGCCGCGATATGGACCCGTACGGTGCTGACGATGCGGAATGGCAGGACCACATCGCCGAGCGCGAAGCAGAAATCTCGGCCGGCCTGGTGGGCTCCAGGCAACTGCCACGCAATGACGGCCGTACGCTGATTGCATCGCTGGCGCCGCTCGCCGGCGGCAAAAGGCTGATCTCCTATGTCGACGTCACCAACATGAAGGATCGCGAGGCTGAACTCGCCCATGCGCTGGAGAAATCGCGGCTGGCCGAGGCGGTGATCAACGGCGTCAAGGACCCGATCTTCGTCAAGGACGACAATCTGCGTTTCGTCTTCGTCAATGAGGCGTTTTCGGCACTGTTCGGACAGAGCCCGCAAGCGATGCTGGGCAGGCCCGGCGGCGACTTCCTCAAGCAAAAGGACGCCGCGCAATTCGAAGACAGCGAACGCGCCGTGCTGGCGACCGGCACGCCCTACGAGGTCGAGGAGACTTTCGACGCCGAGGGCGCCAGCCGCTCGCGCATCGTGCGCAAGAACCGCGTCGGCATGCCCAGTGGCCGCAACTATGTCGCCGGTTTCCTGTTCGACATTTCCGACATGAAGCGCCGCGAGACCGAGGCCGAGGACGCGCGCAAGAACCTCGCCACGGTGCTGGAGTCGCTGCCGGCCGCCGTCATCATCTATGACCGCGACGACAAGTTCATCTTTGCCAATCGCAAGCTGCAGGACACGCTGCCGGCGCTGAAACCGGCATGGCAGCCCGGCCGCACCTTCCGCGAGGCGTTGGAACTTGGACATTCCGTGGGATATTTCCGCTTCAGTGGCGATCCGGAGACCGACAAGCTCTATGACGGCGATCGAGACATCTGGCTGGATGCCATTCTCGCCCGCTACCGCCTGCCGAACTCCTCCTACGAACGGTGCAATCCCGACGGCCGCTGGTATCAGGTCTACGATATGCGCACCGAGGACGGCACCTTCATCGGCGTGCGCGTCGACATCTCGGAGATCAAGAGCCGCGAAAAGGCGCTGCAGGAAAGCATGCGCCAGATCGACCTGTTCCGCCACGTCATGGACGAACTGCCGGTCGCCGCCTTCATCAAGGCGCAGGATCTGAGCATGGAATTCGTCAACAAGGCCTGGTGCGCGCTGACCGGCATCCCCAAGGAGGAGGTCATCGGCCGAACCGATCTCCAGCTTTTCGGCATAGACGACGCCGAAACCTACGCCCATGACGACACCCAGGTCGTCGTCACCGGCCGCGGCCGCGAGATCGAGGAGCCCGTTACCCATCGCGACGGCACGGTGCGGCAATTGATGACGCGCAAGAGCCGGCTGGTGGCGCTCGATGGGTCGGTGCACCTGGTCGGCTCCAGCACCGACATCACCGACGTCAAGGCACGCGAGCAGGCGCTGGAAGAGAGCATGCGCGAGAACGAGGTGTTCCGCAATCTCATCGACAACGTGCCGGTGTCGATCTACGCCAAGCGCTCCGACCTCAGGCAGTTCTACGTCAACAAGGGCTGGTGCGACCTCACCGGCCTCCGCAGGGAAGACGCGATCGGCAAGACGGACATCGAGATTTTCGGCGAGGACGGCGAAGCCTTCGTCAACAGCGATCTCGCCGTGCTGCGCACAGGCGATACACAGGAGATCGAGGAAACGGTGACGCTTGCCGACGGCAGCGTGCGCCACCAGTTCGCCCGCAAGGGCGCGATGATCGCGTCCGACGGTTCGCTCTATCTGATTGGGTCGACCACCGACATCACCGAACTGAAGCTGCGCGAGGCCGAACTGCGCGAGGCGCGCCAGCGCGCCGTGTTGGCCGACCGCGCCAAGTCGGAATTCCTGGCCAATATGAGCCACGAGATCCGCACGCCGATGAACGGCGTACTCGGCATGGCCGAGTTGCTGGCCAAATCCGACCTCGATCCCAAGCAGAAGACGTTCACCGACATCATCGTCAAATCGGGTAACGCGCTCTTGACCATCATCAACGACATACTGGACTTCTCCAAGATCGATGCCGGACAGCTGGTGCTCGACCCTGCGCCCTTCAACCTGCCCGAAGCGATCGAGGATGTGGCGACGCTGATATCGACGCGCGCCAAGGAGAAGGACCTCGAGCTCATCGTGCGCGTCGAGCCGGGCCTGGAAAGCCTGTTCGTCGGCGATGTCGGTCGCATGAGGCAGATCGTCACCAATCTGGTCGGCAACGCGGTGAAGTTTACCGACGAAGGCCACGTGCTGGTCGACGTGACCGGACAAAGGGGGCCGACGGGGACAAAGCTTACCGTTTCGGTCACCGACACCGGCATCGGCATTCCGCAGCAGAAACTGAAGCTCGTCTTCGAAAAATTCAGTCAGGCCGACACCTCGTCGACCAGACGCCACGAAGGCACGGGGCTCGGGCTCGCCATCACCTCGCGGCTGGTCGAGTTGATGGGCGGCGAGATCGGTGTCGAGAGCGCCGAAGGCAAGGGCTCGACCTTCTGGTTCACCGTGACATTGCCCAGGGCCGAGGAACAGACCGGACGGCGGATCATGCCGGTCGACGTGACCGGCTCACGGGTGCTGATCGTCGACGACAATGCCGTCAACCGATCGATCCTGAGCGAGCAGATGGCGTCATGGACCTTCGATTCCTGCGCCGCCGAAAGCGGACCCGAAGGGCTCAAGGTGCTGGTCGCCGCGGCTGCCTACGGCGTGCCGGTCGATTGCGTCGTGCTCGATTATCAGATGCCGGGGATGAGCGGCGCCGAGATGGCGCGCGTCGTGCGCAGCACCGCAGGGCTGGCCGACACGCCGATCATCATGCTGACTTCGGTCGACCAGTCGCTCGCCAACACCAGCTATCGCGATCTCGGCATCGACGCCCAGCTGATCAAGCCGGCGCGCTCCTCGGTGCTTCTGGAAACGCTGGTCGCCACCATCCAGCGCCACCATCACAATATCACGGGCGGCCGTGTGCTGCCGGCGGCAAGCAGCGGTTCCGGCGGCGGCAGGAACGAACCGTCGCCGGCAAAGCCGCCGCTCGCTGCCTCGGAACGGGCCCTGCTGCAACCGCCGCCGGTTCGTGCCCGCGCCCGGGCCGCCGGGGATGAACGCCGGCTCGACATCCTCGTTGCGGAGGACAATGAAGTAAACCAGATGGTGTTCACCCAGATAATCGGCGAAACCGGCTACAGTTTCGAAATCGTCGGCAACGGGCGCAAGGCGCTCGATGCCTTCGGCCGGCTTAATCCGCGCATGATCCTGATGGACGTCTCGATGCCGGAGATGAACGGGCTCGAGGCCACCGCCGCAATTCGCCGGCTTGAAGAACATACGGGTATGCATATCCCGATCGTCGGCGTCACCGCGCATGCCTTGAAGGGCGACCGCGAGCGCTGCCTGGAAGCCGGCATGGATGACTATTTGCCCAAGCCGATCAGCCCCAGGGCGCTGCTCGAAAAGGTCGAGCGCTGGGTCGGCATATCAGGCGAAGCCCAACGAGACGCTGGATAGCAACCTGCGGCGCCGCCGGGATTCGGCCGCGCCGCAACAGCCAAGGCTATGGTGCGATCGCACCATATCAAAGCTGGCGCCCAGTCAGGACAATGGTCGCAACGAAACCGCTCATTCAGTTACGGGCGGGAGCAAGCGACCGCCGACAAGAAACAGCGTCGAATCTACCCCAACGGACCTGTTTTTGGCGATGGCTCGGCCAAGATTCGCTCTGGCCACGGGCAACGCGCTCCCGTCCGGTTTTTCTTTCTCGGCATCGCGGCCTGCGATCTGCCGGGACTTGATGCCAGCACGAATCGCGCAAGCGTCTGATTCCAGCGGCAACTTCCATCCCCACAAACCGGCTTAAAGGCTGCGGCTCACGAGGCGTCTGTGCGACGTTACCGGGCTGACACGAAACTGTCATGCGACTGTAATAATCGAAGGCTATTGGCCTCAGCGGGCGCCGGTTTGAAGAGGGCGCCAAGAGACCATCTTCCGAACAGGAGCAGGCCACATGAAGAAATTCCTCGTTACGGCATCGGCCGTGGCGGTAGCGTTCGCCGCATCGTCCGGTGTCGCCGCTGCGCGTGACCAGATCCAGGTCGCCGGTTCGTCGACCGTGCTGCCTTACGCCAAGATCGTCGCCGAGCAGTTCGGCGAAACCTTCACCAGCTTCAAGACCCCGGTGGTCGAGTCCGGCGGCAGTGGCGCCGGTATCAAGGAGTTCTGCAAGGGGGTCGGCGAAGACACGATCGACATCGCCAACTCCTCGCGCCCGATCAAGAAGGACGAGCTGAAGTCCTGCGCCGACGCCGGCGTCAAGGACGTCCAGGAAGTCCGCATCGGCTATGACGGCATCGTCTTTGCCACCGACATCAAGGGTCCGGACTGGGCGCTGGTTCCCGCCGACATCTACAAGGCGCTCGCCGCCAAGCTGGTGGTCGACGGCAAGCTGGTCGACAACCCGAACACCAAGTGGAACCAGGTCAATCCGAAGCTGCCCGACTGGGATATCGCCGCCTATATCCCGGGTGAGAAGCACGGCACCCGTGAAGTGTTCGAGACCAAGCTGCTCGACGCCGGCTGCGACAAGGCCGCTTTGAAGGCTGCCGGCATCGCCGACGACAAGGAAATCGGCAAGACCTGCATCGCCATCCGCAAAGACGGCAAGGCTGTCGACATTGACGGCGACTACACCGAGACGCTGGCCCGCATCGACTCCAACAAGACCGGCGTTGGCGTGTTCGGCCTCGCCTTCTACGAGAACAATGCCGACAAGCTGAAGGTCGCTACCGTGGAAGGCATCGTGCCTTCGACGCAGACCATCGCCGATGGCACGTACCCCGTGTCGCGGCCGTTGTTCTTCTACGTCAAGAAGGCGCATCTGGGCGTCGTTCCCGGCCTCAAGGAATATGTCGAGTTCTTCCTTGATGACCAGATGATCGGCCCGGAAAGCCCGCTCGCCCAGTACGGCCTGGTTTCCGCTCCCGACGCCGAACGTCAGGGCCAGCGCGACGCCTTCGCCGCTGGAAAGACAATGTAATCAACGGACGGATCAGGGCGCGGATGAACTCCGCGCCCTGACTTCGCCGCTTGCCGCAACGGCTGCGGCGATCTGAATTTTCCCTGGGGTGGGTGATGTCGTCCTTGCTCGTACTCGCCATAGTCATCGCCATAGGCGTGGTCGCTTTTGTGGTCGGCCGCCAGCGCGCAGCGGCGCAGGATACCGGCAAGGTCAAGCCGCATTCGCGCGCGCATTATCATGGCTGGTGGGCCTTTCTGCTCGCGGTCCTGCCTGCCGTCCTTTTGCTCGCCGTCTGGGATATCGGCTCTTCCTTCTATCTCGACCGGCATATCCATGCCGCTTTGCCCGAGCGCACCGCCGACACAAAGGTGGCCAGCGAAGCGCTCGACGCCAGCCTGGTGAAGAGCCTGGCCAAGGGCCTGCGCCGGCTCGATGGCGATACCGCACTTCCCGCTACTTTCGCCGAATTGCAGCCGCTGCTCGCCGCCAAGGGCGTGGCACTGGCCAGTGACACCCAGGACTATATGATCCCGATCGCGGTCGAGGCGAACCAGGTCCAGGACCGGCTCGGCCTGTTCAGCGCCGTGCTGACCTTCGCGCTGTCGGTCGCCGGCGCCTTCTATGCGCTGAGGCAGATCGCGCCGCGCGCCAGGGCGCGCAACAACGTCGAGAAGCTGATGCTGTGGGGGCTGCTTGCGGCCTCGACCATCGCCATCCTGACCACGGTCGGCATCGTGCTGTCGATGCTGTTCCAGACCATCACCTTCTTCGAGAGCGTGTCGCCGATGAGCTTCTTCTTCGGCACGGTGTGGGATCCGCGTTTCGCCGCCGCCGGTTCCGGCGGCAGCCAGGGTCAGTTCGGCCTGATCCCGCTTCTTGCCGGCACGCTCTACATCGCCGCCGTCGCCCTTCTGGTGGCAGTGCCGGTCGGGCTGATGTCGGCGGTCTACATGTCCGAATATGCCTCGCGCGGTGTGCGCTCGGTGGTCAAGCCGGCGTTGGAACTGCTGGCCGGCATTCCGACCATCGTCTACGGCATCTTCGCCGTTGTCACGCTCGGACCGTTCTTGCGCGACCTGTCGGCGGCACTCACCGGCGGCTCGCCCTTCATCCAGGGCCAGAGCATCTTCACCGCCGGTCTGGTGATGGGCGTCATGCTGATCCCGGTCGTGTCCTCTTTGTCCGACGACATCATCACCGCGGTGCCGCGCGCAATGCGTGACGGCTCGCTCGGCCTCGGCGCCACGCGCTCCGAGACGATCAAGCGGGTCATCCTGCCGGCCGCGCTGCCCGGAATCGTCGGCGCCATCCTGTTGACGGCGTCGCGCGCCATCGGCGAGACGATGATCGTCGTGCTGGCGGCGGGCGTCGCCGCCAATCTGACGGCCAATCCGTTCGAGGCGATGACGACCATCACCGTCAAGATCGTCAACCAACTGACCGGCGATCTCGAGTTCAACTCGCCGCAGACGCTGGTCGCCTTCGCGCTCGGCCTGACGCTGTTCGCGCTGACGCTGGTGATGAACATCGTCGCCCTCTACATCGTGCGCAAGTACCGGGAGCAGTACGAATGACCGACATCCCCCTGGACACGATGGCGGGTGCCGTCGCGCGTCCGCGCCGCGACATCGGGCTGAAGGCGCGCTATGCCGCCGAACGCCGGTTCCGCATCTATGGCGTGATTGCGATCTCGGTGGGCCTGGCGTTCCTGGCCATCATGTTGATCACCATCGTCTCGAAAGGCTACACCGCCTTCTGGCAGACGACGGTGACGCTTCCGATCACCTTCGATGAGAAGGTCATCGACCCCTCGAACAAGCGTGCCACAGACCCGAATGTGCTGATCAAGGCGAACTATCCCAAGCTCGCCGAAAACGCGCTGGTGGCCAAGCTCGGCATCGATCCGGCCAACAAGCCGATGATGCTGAAGCTCAAGGGCTTCCTGTCGGAAGGCGCGCGGGTCCAGCTGCGCGACATCGTCTCCGCCGATCCGTCGGTGATCGGCACGACGCGCGATGTCGACATCCTGGCTGCCGCCAATCTCGACTCGGCCTTCAAGGGCCAGATCGACCTCGGCGTCGATGAAGCGCGCCGCAAGGTGTCCAACCAGCAGATCGACTGGATGAACAAACTCAAGGCCGAAGGCGCGATGGCCGAGCATTTCAACACCGGCCTGTTCAGCTATGGCGCCTCCAGCCGGCCCGAGACGTCGGGCATGGGCGTGGCCATCATCGGGTCGTTCTACATGATGGTGATCGTGCTTTTGCTGGCGCTGCCGATCGGCGTCGCCGCCTCGATCTATCTCGAGGAATTCGCCAAGAAGAACCGCTTTACGGACCTGATCGAAGTCAACATCAACAATCTCGCGGCGGTGCCGTCGATCGTCTTCGGTCTGCTTGGCCTTGCCGTGTTCATCAACTTCCTCGGCATGCCGCGCTCGGCTTCCTTCGTCGGCGGCCTGGTGCTGACCTTGATGACATTGCCGACCATAATCATCGCCACGCGCGCCGCCCTCGCCGCGGTGCCGCCGTCGATCCGCTCGGCGGCACTCGGCCTCGGCGCCTCCAAGATGCAGATGGTGTTCCACCACATCCTGCCGCTTGCCGCCCCAGGCATCCTTACCGGCACCATCATCGGCCTGGCGCGTGCGCTCGGCGAGACAGCACCGCTGCTCTTGATCGGCATGGTCGCTTTCGTCGCCGATTATCCGGCGACGCCTTTCGATCCGGCGACCGCGCTGCCGGTGCAGATCTATATGTGGGCAAACGAGGCTGAGCGCGCTTTTGTCGAGCGCATGTC
Organism: Mesorhizobium sp. C089B; assembly: GCF_030323125.1. NCBI lineage: Bacteria > Pseudomonadati > Pseudomonadota > Alphaproteobacteria > Hyphomicrobiales > Phyllobacteriaceae > Mesorhizobium > Mesorhizobium sp. C089B. The sequence goes on along the minus strand of NZ_CP100469.1, from coordinate 3,935,807 downwards.
CGGCGCCATCATCATCCTGCTCGTCTTCCTCATGGCCATGAACATCACCGCGATCGTGCTCCGGCGCCGGTTCGAGCGGCGCTGGTAGAAAAAAGGCAATTTGGTATGAACATCATGACCGAACAGTCCCTTGAGAATGCAGTGGGCGACAAAATGAACGCCAAGTCGAACGAAGTCATCAAGATGCGCGGCGACAAGGTCGGCGTCTTCTACGGCGAGAAGCAGGCGTTGTTCGACGTCAATCTCGACGTCCGCCAGAACCAGGTGACGGCGCTGATCGGCCCGTCCGGCTGCGGCAAGTCGACCTTCCTGCGCTGCCTCAACCGCATGAACGACACCATCGATTCGGCGCGGGTGACCGGCAAGATCACGCTCGATGAAGACGACATCTACGACAAGAACATCGATGTCGTCGAACTGCGCGCCCGCGTCGGCATGGTGTTCCAGAAACCCAACCCGTTCCCGAAGTCGATCTACGAGAACGTCGCCTACGGCCCGCGCATCCATGGCCTGGCCAAGCGCAAGTCCGACATGGACCAGATCGTCGAGCAGAGCCTTAAGAAGGCTGCGATCTGGAACGAGGTCAAGGACCGCCTGCAGGAGCCCGGCACCGGCCTGTCCGGCGGCCAGCAGCAGCGCCTGTGCATCGCGCGCGCCATCGCCGTGTCGCCGGAGGTGATCCTGATGGACGAGCCCTGCTCGGCGCTCGATCCGATCGCCACCGCCCGTGTCGAGGAGCTGATCGACGAACTGCGCCAGAACTACACGATCGTCATCGTCACCCACTCGATGCAGCAGGCGGCGCGCGTGTCGCAGCGTACAGCGATGTTCCATCTTGGCTATCTCGTCGAGGAGGGCGCCACCGACAAGATGTTCACCAACCCCGACGACAAGCGCACCCAGGACTACATTACCGGCCGCTTCGGCTGAGCCGTCCGGCGGGTGAATTTTCAGGCACGAGGACCAAGACCATGGGTGAACATACCGTCGCCTCCTTCGATGAAGAGCTCGGGCAGATCAGTAAGCTGATCCGCGACATGGGCGATCTGGCCGGCTCGATGGTCAGCGGCTCGACCAGGGCGCTGCTCAATTCGGACAATGCGCTGGCACAGCGTGTCGTGTCCGACGACGCCATCATGGATGCGCGCCAGCGCGAACTGGACGACCGCGCCATCACGCTGATCGCCAAGCGCCAGCCGATGGCCAACGATCTGCGCGCCGTGGTCGGCTCGATCCGCATGGCGGGCGACCTCGAGCGCATCGGCGACCTCGCCAAGAACATCGCCAAACGCGTCGGCACCGTGGGCTTGAGCGTCACGCCGCGCGACCTCTCGCACTCCATCGATGCCATGGCGCAACTGGTGCTGATCCAGGTGCAAGGCGTCGTCGAGGAATATGCCGCCACCGATGCGGCAGCTCTTGCAAAACTCAGGAATGACGACGAGCGCATCGACGTCAAATACACGTCCGTGTTTCGTGAGCTCTTGACCTACATGATGGAAGATCCTCGCAACATCACCGCCTGCACGCATCTCTTGTTCTGCGCCAAGAATCTTGAGCGCATCGGCGATCATGTCACCAACATCGCCGAAAATGCGTATTATGTGCTGACCGGCCAGCAATTGCCCGCCAATCGTCCGAAGCAGGACGAGACGGCGATGGCCACGCCGGCCTGATGAGGGTGAACTGCCTATGATCGCGCCACGCATCATGGTCGTGGAGGACGAGGAGCCACTAGGCGTGCTCCTCCGCTACAACCTCGAATCCGAAGGCTATCACGTAGAGGTGGTGACACGCGGCGACGAGGCCGAGATCCGCCTGCAGGAAAACGTGCCCGATCTCCTAGTGCTCGACTGGATGGTGCCCGCTGTTTCCGGCATCGAGCTCTGCCGGCGGCTTAGAGTGCGGCCCGAAACCGAGCGGCTGCCGATCATCATGCTGACCGCGCGCGGTGAGGAAAGCGATCGCGTGCGCGGCCTGTCCACCGGTGCCGACGACTATCTGGTCAAGCCATTCTCGACGCCGGAGTTCATGGCGCGCGTGAAGGCGCTGCTGCGCCGGGCCAAGCCGGAAGTGCTGTCCAGCGTGCTCAAGGTCGGCGACATCGTGCTCGACCGCGAGTCGCACCGTGTCTACCGCAAGAAGAGCGAGATCAGGCTCGGACCGACCGAGTTCCGGCTGCTCGAATTCATGATGCGCCATCCCGGCCGCGTGTTCTCGCGCAGCCAGCTGCTCGACAATGTCTGGGGCGAGACGATCTACATCGACGAGCGAACCGTCGACGTCCATGTCGGGCGCTTACGCAAAGCGGTCAACAACGGCCGCATGCCGGATGTCATCCGTACCATTCGCGGCGCCGGCTACGCGATCAGGGAAGACTAGGATGCTGCGCGTCGCGCCGTTGCCGGCCATTCAGGCGACATGCTTGCCGGATTTGGCCTGAATGCCCGGCGCGAAAATCTCCTGATCGACGAAGCCGAGCGCGCGCATGGCACAGCCTTCGCGGATCAGCGGCAGCTCGTTGGGCTCGGTGTCGAAGGAGATCGATTTCGAGTGCTGGCCGCCGGCGGTCTGGGCGATCGCTTCGCGCAATGCCGGCTCGATCAGGTCGAAGGCGGCGGCGCTGACGCCAACCATGGCGACAGGCGCCGGGTCGATCAGCGCAAACAGGCTGCCGAGGCCGAAGCCGAGCGCCTCACCGGCCTTGCGATAGGCTTCGCGCTCCGGGCCATCGGTTTCGCGGGCGCGCGCGGCGAGTGCGCGCATATCAGCGTCGCCGATATCGACCGGCTCGGCATCTTCGCTCATCATTTTGGCGCTGCGCCAGATGGCGTAGTTTCCGGCATAGGCCTCGACGCAGCCGCGCCGCCCGCAGCGGCAGAGCGCGCCGCCCGGACGGTGGATCATGTGGCCGAACTCGCCGCCCGAGGAATGGGTGCCGGTGAACAGTTCGCCTTTCAGCACCAGCCCCATGCCGATGCCGTGCGACAAGAGGATCGCGATGAAATTGTCGCGGTAGCGCTCGGGCTGGCGCCATTGCAGGGCCACCGCCATCATATTGCAGTCGTTCTCCATGGTGGCAGGAATGCCGAATTCCGCTTCCAACATGTCGGCGAAGGCAATGTCGGTCAGTGGCGTGATTGGTGACCACAGCATGGCCCGCGCCTGCGAATCGGTGATGCCCTGGATGCCCATGGCAATGCGGGCGATGCTCTGGACATCGAGGTCCGGGTCCGCGAGACGCCGCCCGACGATTGCTACGCATTCGCCGATCAGCTCGTCGCGCGGCATGGTCAGCGTGTCGAGCCGGCGCTGTTCTTCCGCGACCACCTGGCCGGCATAGTCGATGACGGTGACGGAGAGGAAGTTCAGCGACAGCACCACGGTCATGACCGCCGCCGCTTCCGGGTTGAGGCCAAGGCCGACCTGCGGCCGGCCGCGTTTCAGCGAGCCGGTCTCGCCAGGCTTGCCTTCAATCAGGATGCCTTCTTGAATTAGATCAGACGAGATTGCCGATATCGTCGAATGGCTGAGGCCGGTGGTCGCCGCAATCTCGGTCCGCGACGGCTGGCCGGCCCGGCGCACGGCCGAAATCACCATCGCACGGTTGCGACGGCGCAGATCGTCGTGGCGGATCCCAACCGACATTTGTTTTCCTCCCGGCCTCCTCGCGCCTCATGATAGTGAAGGCGTTCGACGGCACCAGCCAAATATTGGCAGACGCCGGCAGCCCTGTCATTGTTTATTGCGGAGCTCGAAAAAATTCGGCAACGCCATCAGAATCCATCATAATCGATGTTGACAGTGCCTTATCATTGAACCAGTATTTTTTCGAGGCTCGAAAAAATGGAGCCTCTTTGTGCAGGCCTTCGGGCCGGTTTTGTCGCGCCGTGGGCGGCGCAGGGAGGGTTATAATGAACAGATTTGCAGCCGCCATGCTGGCGGGTGTCGCCATGTCGCTGGCGCTGATGTCGGTCGCGCAGGCGAAGGACAAGGTCATCGGCGTGTCGTGGTCGAACTTCCAGGAAGAGCGCTGGAAGACCGACGAGGCGGCGATGAAAACGGCGATCGAAGCCGCCGGCGACAAGTACATTTCGGCCGACGCGCAGTCCAATCCCGGCAAGCAGCTGACCGACGTCGAAAGCCTGATCTCGCAGGGCGCCAACTCGCTGATCATCCTGGCGCAGGACGCCTCGGCCATCGGCCCGGCGGTGCAGAAGGCGCTGGATGAAGGCATTCCGGTCGTCGGCTATGATCGCCTGATCGAGAACAAGGACGTCTTCTACCTGACCTTCGACAACAAGGAAGTCGGCCGCATGCAGGCCCGCGAAGTGTTCAAGGCGAAGCCCGAAGGCAACTATGTCTTCATCAAGGGCTCGGGCTCGGATCCGAATGCCGATTTCCTGTTCTCGGGCTCGATGGAAGTGCTCAAGGAAGCCATCGACTCGGGCAAGATCAAGAATGTCGGCGAGGCCTATACCGATGGCTGGCTGCCGGCCAACGCCCAGAAGAACATGGAACAGTTCCTGACCGCCAATGACAACAAGGTCGATGCCGTGGTTGCGGCCAATGACGGCACCGCCGGCGGCGTTGTCGCCGCGCTGACGGCGCAGGGCCTTGCCGGAACGGTTCCGGTCTCGGGCCAGGACGGCGACCATGCCGCCCTGAACCGCATCGCGCTCGGCACGCAGACGGTGTCGGTGTGGAAAGACGCGCGCGAACTCGGCAAGAACGCCGCCGAGATCGCCTCGCAGCTTGCCGATGGCAAGAAGACCGGCGACATTGCCGGCGCCAAGGACTTCACCACGCCTGGCGGCAACACCGTCAAGTCGCTGTTCCTGACCCCCGTCGCGATCACCAAGGACAACCTCAACGTCGTCATCGACGCCGGCTGGATCAAGAAGGACGAAGTCTGCACAGGCGTCGCCGCCGGCAGCGTCGCGGCTTGCAACTGATCTCGACGACTTGAAGAAATGAGGCGCCGCGGCTGTCAAGCCGCGGCGTTTTCTCTACGAGAATTGTGTGTTTCCGCCATCGGCGGCAAACTTCTAGGCTGTGGTCCGGCATCCGCGCCAGACGGCAAGCCGCTGGAGGACATCATGACCGACACGACCTCAAATCCGCAGGCCGATACGGCACGAGCGTCTGAACTCGGCGCGGTCGCCCGGTTCCTGAAAGCGACCGAGCTCGACACGCGCATGCTCGGCATGGTCGGCGCGCTGCTGGTCATCTGGGTCGGCATACATATCCTGTCGGGTGGGCTTTTCCTGACGCCGCGCAATCTTTGGAACCTGTCGGTGCAGACGTCCTCGGTCGCGATCATGGCGACCGGCATGGTACTGGTCATCGTCATGCGCAACATCGACCTTTCGGTGGGCTCCGTCGAAGGCGTGATCGGCATGATCATGGGCGTGGCACAGGCCGAATTCCTGATTCGCGTCATCGGCTTCCAGCTTGGAAACCCCTGGCTCTGGGTCGTCGCGCTTGCCGCCGGCGTGGTGCTTGGTCTGCTGATCGGCGCGTTCCAGGGCTTCATCATCGCCTATATGCAGGTTCCGGCCTTCATCGTGACGCTTGGTGGCCTGCTGGTCTGGCGTGGCATGGCATGGCTCATCACCAGCGGGCGCACGGTCGCGCCACTCGACGCCACCTTCCAGCTGATGGGCGGCGGACCACGCGGCTCGATTGGCGCCGCTGCCAGCTGGATCGTCGGCATCGTCGCCTGCGCGGCGGTCGCCTTCGCGCTGCTCAACGGTCGCTCACAGCGCAAGCGCTTCAGCTTTCCACTGCGCCCCGTCTGGGCCGAGACCTTGCTTGGCGTGGTCACTTGCGCGGCCATCCTCGGCGCCGTGTGGATCGCCAATTCCTATCCATGGCCGATCGGCATCGTGCGCCAGTACGCACAGCAGAACGGCATCACCGTTCCCGAAGGCGGGCTGTTCATCGCGCATGGCATCGCCATACCGGTGCTAATGGCGGTGATTGTCGGCATCATCATGACGTTCATCACCAAGCGCACGCGTTTCGGCCGCTATGTCTTCGCCATCGGGGGCAATCCGGAGGCAGCGGAACTCGCCGGCATCAACACGCGCTGGGTGACCATGAAGGTGTTCATGATCATGGGTGTGCTGGCTGCAATCAGCGCGGCGATCTCGTCGGCCCGTCTCAATGCGTCAACCAATGCGCTGGGCACACTGGACGAGCTTTTGGTGATCGCGGCCGCTGTCATCGGCGGCACGTCGCTCGCGGGCGGCGCCGGAACGGTGATGGGCGCCATGCTCGGCGCGCTACTGATGCAGTCGCTGCAATCCGGCATGGTGCTGCTCGGCATCGACTCGCCGCTGCAGAGCATTGTCGTTGGCGCTGTCCTGGTCATCGCCGTCTGGCTCGACACCGTCTACCGCAAGCGCGTCTAGGGAGGAACGATTATGGAAAAAACTGCTCCCACCGGTACGCCACTGATCGACATGCGCAACATCTCGATCGCGTTCGGTGGCATTCGCGCCGTCGACGATGCGTCCATCGATCTTTTCCCGGGCGAAGTGGTGGCGCTGCTTGGCCACAACGGCGCCGGTAAGTCGACGCTGATCAAGATCCTGTCGGGCGCCTACAAGCGCGATGCCGGCCAGATCTTGGTCAACGGCCAGGAGGCCTCGATCTCCAATCCGCGCGACGCCAAGAAATACGGCATCGAAACGATCTACCAGACGCTTGCGCTGGCCGACAATGTCGACGCTGCCGCCAACCTCTTCCTCGGCCGCGAACTGATGACCGCGTGGGGGACACTCGACGATGTCGCCATGGAGGCCGAGGCGCGCAAGGTGATGGGCCGGCTCAATCCGCGCTTCCAGCGCTTCAAGGAGCCCGTGATCAAGCTATCGGGCGGCCAGCGCCAGTCGGTGGCGATCGCACGCGCCATCCTGTTCAACGCCCGCATCCTGATCATGGACGAACCGACGGCCGCGCTTGGGCCGCAGGAGACGGCGCAGGTCGGCGAACTGGTAAAGCAGCTCAAGGCCGACGGCATCGGCATTTTCCTGATCAGCCACGACATTCACGACGTGTTCGAGCTTGCCGACCGGGTCTGCGTAATGAAGAACGGCCAGGTCGTCGGCACCGCGCTCACCACCGATGTGACGCAGGACGAAGTGCTCGGCATGATCATCCTGGGAAAGTGCCCGCCCGGCGCCATTCCCGGTCCGGGTGCGCTGAAGATCGCGGCCTGAGACCACGCTATCGTCAGCTGTCATGTTCACTGATGCTCGAGATCGATAAGCCGGCTAAATATGCATGATATGCCAGCTGTCATTATGGCTTGGCCGCGCCATTGTCTTGCCGCGGCGACTTGCCCATAAAGGTCCCGAACCGTCCATGGGCCTGCGTTGAAGAAGTTTTTCCCGATCCTTGCCTTCATTGCCGTTGCACTGATCAGCCTGACGATGGCGGGCTTCGCCTATTTCGCGACCCAGGAAGCGGCGCGCATCAAGTTCGAGGCGACGGCCGACGACGCGCTCAACCGCATCGAAAGCCGTATCGATCTGCATCTGTCACTGCTGCGCTCGACGCAGGCGCTGTTCGACGCCCGCAATGGCGAGATTTCAGGTAGCGAATTCAAGGCCTTCTTCAGCGCCCTCGATGTCGATAACAATTTCGCCGGCCTGCGCGGCATCGGCTATCTCAGGCTGGCCAAGACCGGTGACGAAGCGGCGGTCGAGCGCGACATGTTGCGCGACCGCGGCGCCGCCCACACGGTCTATCCGGACACGACACAGCCATGGCGCACGCCCGTCGTGCTGTTCGAGCCGCTCGACCCTGCCAACGAATCCACCATCGGCTACGACATGTTCACCGAGCCGGTGCGGCGCGAGGCGATCGAAAAAGCGATGGCCGATGACGCACAGCACGCAAGCGGTCTGGTCGAGCTCGGCCAGGACACTGGCGCGGCGCAGACCTTTACCGGTTTCCTGGTCTTCGTCAGGCTCAATGTCGAAACCGCGCCGGATGGTATCAATGCGTCCAGATCATCGACATCAGGCCTTCTCTACGCGGCCTTCCGCGCCCGCGACCTGTTCCAGACCGCGCTCAGCCGCACGCCTTTGCTGCCGGTCAACACCGCGGTCTATGACGGCACGGCCGACGCCGACAATCTTCTGTTCCAGTCGGAAACGCCGCCGGTTGCGAGCTTTGGCGACAGGCTGTTGGTGACGCGCAAGATCATCGTCGCCGGTCGGCCGTGGACGGTGCTGTTTCGGCCGACAAGTGCATTTTCGCAACCGTCCTCGCGCGCCATTCCGGTCATGCTCGGGCTGTTCGGCCTGCTTCTGGCCGGGGCCATCGCGTTGGTGGCGCGCTACCAGGAGCGCGCCTACGACGCCAAGTCGCTGCTGCATGAAACGACGGAAAAAAGCCTGCTCGAAAAGGATTTGATGCTGCAGGAGATGAAGCATCGGATCAAGAATTCGATCACGCGGGTGCTGGCGATTGCGCGCCAGACGGCAGCGCAAGCAACCGACGTGAAGGAGTTCTCAACTTCCTTCTCAGCCCGCCTGCAGGCAATGGCGGCTTCCCAGGATATGCTGACGCGTTCGCGCTGGCAGAAGGCCGATCTTGGCGACCTGCTGCGCATCGAGCTCGGCCAGGTGTTCGGCAAGGAGCTTCCGGAAGGGATATTGTCAGGGCCTCAGGTGCTGCTCGACGAGAGGACGACGCAGGCGCTTGGCCTGACCTTTCACGAACTGGCGACGAATGCGCTGAAATATGGCGAGGCCGGCAATTCCGTGGGTGCGCTCAAGGTCGACTGGTCGTTCGAGGGGCGCGGGTCCGAGCGGATGCTGGTTCTGAACTGGCGCGAGGCCGGGCAGAAGGAACTCGAAGCGCCGGCGAAGACCGGCTTCGGCACCAAGCTGATCGACCTCAATGTCACGCGCGAATTGCGCGGCACGATTGCCCGAGATTTTCGCATCGATGGGCTTACGGTGGAAATCAGGATCCCGCAGCCTGATGCAGTCAAACAAACGGAGACCGGCTGACCGGTCTCCGTCGCGATTGTCTGACGCTTTTGAAGCGGATCAGCAGCGAGCGGTGTAGAGCCGGCCGCGATTGTCGCGATACTGGCAATAGCCGTTGCGCAGGTTGCGCACCAGCAGGCCGGAACCGGCGCCAACGGCTGCGCCGATCAGCGCACCCTTGCCGCCGCCGATCAGTCCGCCGGCCAAAGCACCGACACCGGCGCCGACACCGACATCCTGCTCGGTCGTGCTGCAGCCGCTGACGGCGACCACCGTAACCATGGCAATAATCAATTTCCGCATAGAATCTCTCCTCACTTTTGTCCTCACTTTAGTAAGCTCCAGCCGCTATTTAGCACGAAACAGCAGCCTTTGCCCGCTCGATCTTATTGTTGGCTAAGAGAGTCTTTTTCGCGGCGCGTGGCGTTCGACGCGACCACGACACTGGAAATCTGCAAAGACGCGTCGAGGGTGCCGTCCGGGCGCACGTTCCAGACGATCTGGTCGTAATCATCCTCCAGCGCGGGGTCGACCGTAAGACATTTGGCAACGACGTGCTCGGCCTGACCCTGCACGTCGCCGGCAGCGAATGGACGTTCTGCCGTGCATGCTTCGGCGGTTTCGAAAACACTGACCGGCACCGGCAGTTCACGACATTCGGTCATGTTGTTCGAACAGCCAATTACCAAAAGCAAAGCGGCGATGTGTTCCACGGCGATACGTCCTCTCGCCATAAGAACGGTCCACAGCCGTCAAAGTTCCTGTGCCGAAAGGGGCGTTAATAATTGGTCGGCTACGAGCTGGACAGCTTCTGAGCCAGGCTGCTTGGGAGCAGCGTGAACCTGAGCATCTGGCTCAGGCCAATTGCGACGCCACGATCAGCACAACAGCGGCGACGAGCGCGACAGCGGCGACGCGAAGCAAGGGATGCCAGGCGTGCTGCAAAGGCGAGGCTGAAGCGTCAGGATCCTGAAAGCCGCTCATGGACACCCGGGCGGCCTGCTCCAGCCTGTTCATATCGGCAACCGTCATGATCATTCCTCCCATACTCGCGTTGCAGGCTGCGGCCGAAACATCGGTTGAATCGGTCAAGATCCAGCAATCTCTGGGAACCACAGCATCGGATTTTATGGTGAACAGCCGGTTAAGGAATCCCGCCGCTCATTCGGTTTCGAAATTGCCGTGCGGAACGACGAGGCGATATTCGAGGCGGTCACTGGTGATCTCCAGCGTCGCCGTGCCGTTCAGCGATGCCGGCACGACACGTTCGAGGGCAACGCTGCCGAAGCGTTTCTCGGTGCGCCTGTTATCATTGGCGACAATGGCCTCGACCCAGGTCAGCGACAAAGCCGGCTTGTCTGCGGCCTCTGCGACGTTCGACAGATCGGCGGTTACCTCGACAAAGCCGTCCGGCCGCGCCAGGGCGCCGTAGCTGAATGAATTGACGGCGAGTTCGTGCATTGCCAGTCCGATATGAATGGCCGCGTTGGGATTGAGGTAGGGGTTGACGCCATTGAAGCGCAGGCTCTGCGCGGGATCGGCGCCGTAGCGAACGACCTGGCCGCGGATAAGCTCGCGAAGTGCTGCACCCCGCCAGTTCGACGACGTTACCAGATCCTGGGAGGAAGCCAGTGACTGCAGGCGGCCGCGAAAGCGCTTCAGGAAATCGTCGGGTGTCTCGGAATAGCGGCCGGTCTGGGTGGCAATACTCTGGATGATGGCCAACAGGTTCTTGGAGCGGTGGCTGACTTCGCGCAACAGCGTCTTCAGCGTCTGTTCGCGGCGTTTCTGCTCGGTGGTTTCCACCATCGTGGTGACGACGCCCTGAACGTCGCCGCGATGGCCCCGATCGGCATCGACCCATACCTGGAACCAGCGCATGCCATCACCGGTGGGAACACTCAGTTCAAGGCGTTCCGGATTGCCGGAAGCGATCACATTGCTTTTGGCGGCGGCGATTTGCTCAGCTTGCGCCGGTGGCAACGCGCCGTTGCTGTCGGCTGTGTCGGAAACCCACGGCGCACGCATGTTGCGGGCCCATACAGTCTTCAATTCACGATCCTGATAGAGGACGGAAATGCCGGCATTGTGCAGAGCGTGAAGCAAGGCCCGGCCAAGCTGCATTCCGCTTTCAGCCGGGTGCAGTGCGATCACCTCGTCGCCCTGTCCGCTCTCGCCTCCGCCAATGGAACGCATCAATCACCTGTCCACCTGATCAGGACCGAACGATTCACTTGGACTCAGTTCCTGAGTAGGTCCCCAGAAAAGGTCCGCCGGACGATGTCCCGTTGGAGGACATCGCCCGGCGGTGGCTGGAAACCGTTTGAGGGGTGCGGCTTCCAGTGTTCTTCGCCCGCTCCTACGATGCCCGTCTGAACAGGCCGGCCAGAAGCGAGATGACGAGGAAGGCGAGAAAGATGAAGAACAATATTTGCGCGATACCGGCCGAGGTACCGGCGATGCCGCCGAAACCAAGCGCGCCGGCGATGATCGCCACGACGAGAAATACGAGCGCCCAGTAGAGCATGATCTGTCTCCTTCCGATACTGGATCAAGAACGTGAGTGATTGCTGTTTGTTCCACCATTTGCCGAAAAAGAAGGTCTTTGGAAGAGGCCCGGACGCGAATTGATTCGCGCGCGTGAGCGCGATACGGCGCGACGGGCAGCCGCCGATCGCCGGGTTAGGCGATCGCCAGTGCCGCCAACGCTGCGAGGCGGCGAAAAGTTGGAGATTGAAGGCCCTACTTCACGCGGCGGCCTTGGCCTGCCGGTCGAAGAACAGCGCTTGGCTGATCAGCGCCTTGACCATGTCGGGATTGAACGGCTTGGTGACGAGGAAGGCCGGTTCAGGCCGCTCGCCGGTCAGCAGACGTTCGGGGAAGGCGGTGATGAAGATTACCGGCACCGAAGTCGACGACAGGATTTCGTTGACCGCATCGATACCCGAGCTGCCATCGGCAAGCTGAATGTCGGCCAGCACCATCTTCGGCCTTGTCTTGCCGAACATCGCCACCGCCTCGGTATGGGTGCGCGCGGTTCCGACCACGTGGTGGCCGAGGCTCTCGACCATTTCCTCGATGTCCATGGCGATCAGCGGCTCGTCCTCGATGATCAGCACATCGGTCGCCACCTGGCGAGAGATCTCGTTGCTCGCCTGGGCAAGCAGTTCGGAGAATTCCTTGGCGTCGACATCGAGAATTTCAGCTGCCTCGTCTTCACCGAAGCCTTCGACCGCGACCAGCAGGAAAGCCTGGCGTGGCCGTGGCGCAATGGCGTTCAGATTGGCGGCGGCGCGCTGCTCCCATGCCGATTGCGCCTGCTCCTGCGGAACGCGGATGGCAATGGAGGTGAACAGTTTGGCGAATACCTTGTAGAGCGCGATGCGGTCGCTTGACGCTTGCGGGAAGATGTCGACGTCGGCGATGATGGCTTCGAGCATCGCGGCTACCAGCGCATCGCCACTCTCCTGCGATCCGGATACGGCGCGTGAAAAGCGGCGCAGGAACGGCAGGTGCGGAGCGATGGTTGCGGAAAGGCTCATGGTAGACGTCTCCCTCAGATGACGTGATTGCATAGATTGAAGGTCAAGCTGATTGCAAGCCCCAACACCCAAACGCGGGTTTTGCGAAAAAGTTCCGACACTTGTGGAACGAAACTGCACGGGCGACGTTTGTGGTGCGATGGGCAACCAGACGAGGGGGCCGCTTTGCGTTGTGTAATGGGGCGGCTCGGGGCGCTGGATTTAAGGGCGAAATGAAGGACATGAATAAAGAAACGCTGGCTGGCGCCGCTGACAGGCGCCGGGCCAATTCCGGCGACCCGCTCGGGGCGAATTCGGAAATTGGCCGTAAACTCAAACAGTATTATGACGAGCTGGTCTCGGACAATGTGCCGGATCGCTTTGCCCAGTTGCTCAGCCAACTGGAAAAGGCCGAACCCGCACAGAAGAAGGACTGAGGCATGGCAGCTGTCTCACAAGGGTTCAAGACCGACCTGCTCGGCTCGATCCCGAGCCTGCGGGCTTTTGCCGTGTCGCTGACGCAGAATGCCGACAAGGCCGACGATCTGGTGCAGGAGACGCTGGTCAAGGCTTGGGACAAGCATGAGAGCTTTCAGCCCGGCACCAATCTCAAGGCATGGCTGTTCACCATCCTGCGCAACGAGTTCTATTCCCAGATGCGCAAGCGCGGCCGCGAGGTGCAGGACAGCGACGGCATCATGACGGCCAGGCTTGCCGTTCATCCGGCTCAGCACGGCCAGCTTGACCTCAAGGATTTCCGCGGCGCGCTCGAGCAACTCCCCGAGGACCAGCGCGAAGCCATCATCCTCATCGGCGCTTCAGGCTTTTCCTATGAAGAGGCCGCCGAAATCTGCGGCTGTGCGGTCGGAACGATCAAGAGCCGGGTCAGCCGGGCCCGCACGCGGTTGCAGGAGATCCTCAAAATCTCCGGCGAAGACGAATACGGGCCGGACGCGATCTCGTCCCAGGTGACGGGTTCAAACGCTGCCTGACGGCGGAGGCCCCGTTTGCGGGCCTGGGCTCTCTACACATACGCATCGAAGATATCTCAGACTGGCGCGCGTCCGCAGGCCGCCGCCAGAGCCTCGACGAGATCGGTCCCCGAATAAGGCTTGGTGACCAGGCGGATGCCGGGAAAAGACACTTTGATCTCATCCGGGTCCGAATAGCCGGAGGCAAAGACAAACGGCAGGCCCGATTGGCGCAGCCGCGAGGCGAAATCGAGTGTAGACGTTCCGCCCAGCATGAGGTCCACGATAGCGGCGTCGAACTCGCCAACGACCTTCTGCTCATCGATCTCGGCCAGAGCGCGGGCAATCACTACGTCGCTCGCGCCATGGTCGCGGCAAAGCTGCTCGACATCCATGGCGATCAGGAATTCATCCTCCAAGACAAGAATTCGCAATCCCTCAAGCAATGGCGGCACTTGGCAATCTCTCCTCAATTCTTGCAGCATCGGGTACAGTGACTCCAGTCAACCGCATCGCGGACCTTGGGGGATCGGTCAGGCCTTAATCCGAAAAGTTCGCCCACCGGCTCTACTCCACAAGCGAGCTTCGAATTCGCCTCAGTCGAGTGTAGCGAGTCATGATCGCTATTTGCCATCCTGTCATTTAAAAAAGACATGCCATCGGCAGCGGAACCGCGGCCTTGCAAAGGCGTAGCACTCAGTCTCTGGCAAGAGACTTTCGAAAGAGGGATCGAAATGTCTGGCCAGAATGGTCGTTCGTTTTCCAGCCGTCAGTACCCATGCGAGATCTGCCCGCTTCGGGCATTGCCGGTGTTCCGGGAATTCGAGAAGCAGGAGCTTGCCTATGTCAGCATGTTCAAGAAGGGCGAACTGGCCGTCGACAAGGGCGCCACAGTGCTGGTCGAAGGCAGCCAAAGTGCTCATCTCTACACCGTGCTTTCGGGCTGGGCCTTCCGCTACAAACTATTGTCGGACGGCAGGCGCCAGATCCTGAACTACTCCATGCCCGGCGATCTTATCGGGCTGCAGGGCAGCCTGATGGGCGAAATGCAGCACTCGGTCGAGGCGCTGTCGCCCATGCTGTTGTGCGTCTTCGAGCGTGAAAACCTGCACGAGCTCTACCGCAACCATCCGGGCCTTGCTTACGACATTACCTGGCTGGCGTCGCGCGAGGAGCGCATGCTGGACGAGAACCTGCTCAGCGTCGGTCGGCGCACGGCGGTCGAGCGCACCGCCTATCTCATTGCCTTCATCGCCAGCCGCGCGGCGGCAGTCGGGCTCAACGGCAAGGCGCCGGTGCAAATCCCGATTACCCAGCAGCATGTCGCCGATACGCTCGGCCTGTCGCTGGTCCACACCAACAAGACGATCCGCAAGCTCATCGATCGCAAGCTGATCGCCTGGCGCGACGGCGGTTGCGAAGTGATCGACGGGGAGGGGCTGAAGGATCTCGCGCGCTGGGAGGGCCTAAGCGAAGGCCGTCGGCCGCTGATCTGACAGGCAGGCCTCCATCTGGGGCTGGACTCGCACTTGCAAACACCCTTTCATGGATACGGTCTCCGATTTCGGAACCATGACGTGTGTCGGGCGTTTGAAGCCAAGCAAACGCAAGGAGTTTAGAATGGCAACTGCCGCAGGAAAAACCGCCAACGAAAGTCAGACGAACGCCGACCTCGAAGCCGACATTCGGCAGTTGAAGGCGGATATCGAAAAGTTGACCAAGCAATTGGCCAAGACCGGCGAACATGGTTACGGCACGGCGCGGCGCGCTGCTGCCGAAGGCGTCGACCAGTTGCGCGCCCAGGGTGAAGCCGTCTTCGACAGCCTGCGTGGCAACGCCAAGGATCTTGAGGCCCAGATCACGGCCAATGTGCGCGAGAAGCCAGTTACTTCACTGGCGATCGCGGCCGGCGTCGGCTTCCTGTTTGCGCTTCTTGCCCGGCGCTAGTTTCGACAGAGATGGGCATGCTGGCACCGCTTATCTCGGCCTTGGCCTCGGGTGAAGCCATTGCCGCCATGCGCCGCGCGCGCACGGCGGCAATCGTCTACGGGTTCGCCGCCGTCGCTGCCCTGTGCGGCCTCGGGTTTCTCCTGGGGGCGGCCTACATCTGGGCGGCTGACCGTTATGGCTCGATGGCCGCCTGTCTCGGCTTCGCGGCTGGTTTCCTGGTACTGGCCGGGCTTATCGTGCTCATTCATCAACTTGCGGCTGGAACGCGTGCGCGCCGACGTGCGCGAAGGCGCAATGCCGACCTGAAGGCGCTCGGTATCACCGCGGCGCTTGCCGTGCTGCCGGCCTTGCTCAAGGGGAAAGGCGGGAAGGGCGTCATTCTCGGCCCGATGATCGCGCTCGCGGCCTATGCCATCTACCGTGAGAACGTCAAGCCGGACCGGGGCGATCCGGACAGCGAAGCCGACTAAAGCGCGCGCGCTGATACGCTGTTCCCGGGAAAACCGCTTCGCACTTCTGAAATTGCTTTAAGCCGGCAGATCTTCAAGCGGCATCGATATTTCGGCGAACACGCCTTCGCTGCGGAATTCGTGGGTCACTTCGCTCGATAAAACCTTGGCGAGGCTGCGGCGGATCAGGATAGAGCCGAAGCCCTGGCGTTCCGGCGGGTCGACTTTCGGCCCGCCGCTTTCGCTCCAGGTCAGCACAAGGCGGCGCGCGCCTTTCTTGCCCGCCGCCTTCCAGTCGACATCGACCTTCCCCGAGCCAACCGACAGCGATCCGTATTGCAGCGCGTTGCTGGCCAGTTCGTGCATGATCAGGCCGAGCCCCACCGCCTGGTCAGGCGAAAGCAGCAGCTCCGGACCGGAGATCACGATGCGCGGCCGTTCTGCCGAATCGAACGGCTTGACCTCGATCTGCATCAGTTCGCGAATACCGATGCCGCGCCATTCGCGATCCGACAGCAGGTTATGGGCAGCGCCCAGCGCCTGCAGCCTGGCGCCGAAGGCTTCCAGGAATTCGCTTGGGCGGCGAGCGTGGCGAACGGTCTGCGTCGCCAGCGCCTGCACCGTCGCCAGCGTGTTCTTGACCCGATGGTTGAGTTCGCGCAGCAGCAGCCTTTGCCGGTCCTCGCCGAGCTTGCGTTCCGAGATGTCGTAGTTGACGCCAAAGATAAGCGTCGGCTTGCCTTCGCCGTCGCGCTCGATGACGCGGCCGCGGGTGACTATCCAGCGCGGCGGATCGAAGCCTTTGACACGGTATTCGCCGAAATAGTCGTCGCTGCCGGTCAGGGCATCGCGAAAGCGCGTCTCGGTCTGGTAGACGTCGCGCGGGTCGATGGCGGCCAGAATGTCGCGCGCCCGCAGCCGGTTCGAACGCGGCAGGTTGAACAGCTCCGACAAACGCACGTCGCATTCGATCATGTCGGTGCGGATATCCCAGGCCCAACTGGCGAGCGAGGCGGCGTCGAGCGCTATGGCTCGGCGCTTTTCCTCCTGCGCCAAAGCAGCCGTGGCAATGGCGCCGCTGCGGGTGGCGTCCTTGAGGGTAAACAGGCTGGCGGCGAGGCTGGCCAGCGATTTCAAATGATCGAGCGCGGCAGCGGACGGAAATTCATGCGGCTCCCGGTCGAGTACGCACACCGTGCCGACGCGCGCGCCGGCGACCACCATCGGCGCGCCGACATAAAAGCGGACATGGTGTTCGCCGGTGACCAGCGGATTGCGGGAGAAGCGAGGGTCGATGCTGGCATCCGGCACCACCATCGGCTCGTCGCCGGCGGCAATGGTATGGGCGCAGAACGATATGTCGGTCGCGGTTTCGGTCTCGTTGAAGCCGACACAGGATTTGAACCACTGTCGTTCGGTGTCGAGCAGCGTGACGAGCGCGATCGGCGCCTGCATCACGGCTGCGGCAAGGTCGGTGATGTGATCGAAGTCGGGATCGGAGTCGGTGTCGATCGCGTCAAGCCCGTGCAGTACGGCAAGCCGCTCCGGCGCCGCCACGGCGCGGCGGACCTCAACCGGCAAACCAGCCTGCTTCGCCACCTTGCTATCCACCAAGCCCCCTCGCTTGCAGGCCCCACCCGCGGTGGCGCGCATCTTGCGCGGCCGTCGCGCGCCGGAACTTTTGTAGCAAGCAATCGTTACCCCACCATGTTTCGCCGGCGATGGTTTCATCGACCATGCCGGTTGCACGATAGGAACGCCGCCAATGACCAAGATCGCCCCTGAAAACAAAGCCCGTCAGGGGCGCTGGGGTTGGCACGGCCTGCGCATATTGGTCGCCGCGTTGCTCCTGGCTTTTATTGCTTGGGGAGCGGCCGAGATTTATGGCCAAAAGATAGATCCAGATACCCCTGAAAGCCAAGGGCAGCCCACCGGCCAGACCGCGCCGGCCAACCAGAGCTCGCCAGCCGGCGAGGGGCAGTCGGGCGGCTAGGGTTTTCCGCGTCATTCGTAATCGCATCAGGCGGCCTTCGCCTGGGCGGCTTGCGCCGGAACCAGGACGTTCAGTGCTCCAGGGTGGATCTGGATTGTCGTTTCGCGCTCCAGCTTGACCAGTTCGCCGTCGATGACGGCGCCGAATTTCTTGCTCCCGGTATGGATCTTCACGATTGCCTTGTCGGCCTGATGAGTTTCGACATGATCGCTGTCGCGCCACCTGCCTCGAGCCATGTCGAAGAGCGCCCTGACCAGCTCGCCACGCTGCCGCGCCACGGTGACATAGATGCCGAGCACGCCGCCGGCAGGATTGTCGGCATAAGGCAGATGGCCTTCGCCAAACAGATTGTTGGAAATGCCGATGCCGCTGATGCGGGTCACGATCTCGGCTTCGCCGACCGTCAATGTCACCTTCATGGCGGGAGGATTGTTGATCGTCGTCCAAGCGGCCTTGGCCGAAGCGCGAATCTTTCCCAAGCGCGAGGCGAATTCCATATTGTCGCGCAGCTTCACCATCCTGGCGTGCAGGCCGATCGAGAACTGATGCACGAACGGCCGGCCATTCGCGCTCGCGATATCGACCGCCATGATCTCGCCGTCGGCAAAGGACTTCAGCGCGCCATCGATGGTCTGCGGAATTCCAAGGCCGCGGGCGAACAGGTTCATGGTTCCTGCAGGCAGGACGGCCAGCGCCTTCTTGCCATTCATCAGCCGCCCCGCGGCGGCCGAAATGGTGCCGTCGCCGCCACCGGCCAGCACGACGTCGATGTCGCGCCGCGCGGCGACCTTGTCGAGCGCCGCGACAATCTCCTTGCCGGCGACGATGTCGATCTCGATGGAGTGACCAGCCGCCTCGAGCGTCTGGCGCATCCGGTCGGTTAGCGCTGAAAGATCGGTGGTCCGCAAGGTGCCGCCGTCCCGGTTCAGCACCGCTGCAAATCGCATGCCCCACTCCGTATTCTTTTTAGCGGCCGGAATGCCAGCCGCAGGCTGAAACGGGCAAGCTTGGCAAAGGTTCCATCGGCCGGGCGGGAATGTCGGGCGATTCCGCGGACTTGCCCAGGGTATTTCGATGCTCCCGTTTTTTCGGAACAAGCGCCTTGTCACAACGTTGTGATCCCATTGGATGCGCCGCCTTCGGTCTCCCGGCAAGTGGTTTGCCGATTGCGGCGCGCATGAGATCACGCAAGAGGAGACTTAATCATGATCCGCACACTGTTCGCGACGACTGCACTCGCAACGCTGATCGCTACCGGTGCGTTTGCGCAGTCAACGACGGCCCCGGCGACGACCCCAGCGCCGGCTGAAGCCCCTGCTACCATCGCGCCGGCGCCGCAACAGGCCGACGGCGCGCTGATGACCAATATCATCGGCGAGTCCGTCTACAATGGCACTGGCGACGATGCGCAGAAGATCGGTGACGTCAGCGACGTCGTCCTCGATGAAAACGGCCAGGCGAAATCCGCCATTATCGGCGTTGGCGGCTTCCTCGGCATAGGCAGCAAGAACGTCGCCTTCGACTACGGCAAGTTGCAATGGGTCGAGAGGAATGGTGACCGCTGGCTCGTCGCCGAGACGACGAAAGAAGCGTTGACGGCGCTGCCCGATTTCGACCGCAAGCCCTACGATCCGGCCCCGGCCACTGCTTCCACGGCGCAGAACGACCCGCAGAAGCCGGTTGATCTCAACGCCGCGCCGTCAGAACCGGCGGTGAAACGCGCTGACGGCAATCTCGCAACCAACATCATCGGCGAGAATGTCTACAATGGCACTGGCGACGATGCCCAGAATATCGGCGACGTCAACGACATCGTGCTGACCAAGGATGGCAAGGCGCAGTCGCTGGTGATCGGCGTCGGCGGCTTCCTTGGCATGGGTGAAAAGAATGTCACCTATGATTTCGCCAAGGCGCAGTGGGCCGAAAAGAACGGCGATCGCTGGCTGGTGGCGCAGACCACCAAGGAGGAACTGCAGGCGCAGCCTGATTTCGACCGCAAGCCCTATGATCCGGCGCCGGTGACGACAACCTCCGACGCAACGCAGCCGACTGCTCCCGCTGCCCCGACGGCCGTTGCACCGGCTGACAATGCTCAGCCAGCGGACAAGACCGCGGAAGCTCCGGCCGGTACAAAAGCCACCGATCCGACGCAAACGGCAGCGATCGACAAGTCGACACTGACCGAAATGCCGGTCGGCAACATCAGAGGCGACGACCTGAAGGGCACCACCGTCTATGGCGCCAACGACGCCAAGGTCGGCGAGATCGGCGACGTCGTGCTCACGCCCGACAGCAAGCCGGATGCCGTCATCATCGATGTCGGCGGCTTTCTAGGCATCGGCGCCAAGGAGGTCGCGGTCGGCATGGACAAGCTCAAATTCATGACCGACAAGGACGGCAACAAATATCTCTACACCAACTTCACCAAGGAGCAGCTGCAGGCGCAGGCCGCCTATGACAAGGGCAGCTATGCTGAGAAGCGCGACCAGCAGCGGATGATGGTACAGTAAGGGAATAGGCAGTAGGGATTAGGCAGTAGGCGAAAAACCAAGCGACTAGGCATCAGGCCGCCGGAAACATTCTGCTGCCTGCTGCCTCCTACTGCCTGCCCACATACCCCACCACCCCCTGGCCCGTCAGCTCTGCAAGCGCCAGCGGCTGGTCGAGATGCTCGGCGCGCCAGGCAAGCAGCCGCTCGGCAAATTCAAGCCGCACGCTGAGATAGGCCGGGTCGGCGGCAACGTTGGCCAGTTCGCCCGGATCCTTCTCCATGTCGAAGAGCAGCGGCGGCAGGCCGCCGCCGAAATGCACGTATTTGAATTTTTCCGTACGGATGACGGCGAGGTTGCACTGGCGCGAGCCGATGCCGAAATGCCGTTCGGCCTCACCGCTGGCAATCGAGCGGAAGTCGAACTCCCAATGCGCCGCGTCGCGCCAATCCTTAGGCGGTTCATCTTGCAGGAACGGTTTGAGCGAGCGGCCGTCGAGATGCAGCTGGGCGTCGGCGTCAAGCAGATCGAGCAAAGTCGGAAAGATGTCGACTGCCTCGGTGAAGTGGTTGACGATCGAGCCGGCTGCATTGCCGCGTCGTGGGTCGCGCACGATCAATGGGATGTGATAGCTGCCGTCGAAGAAGCCGCCTTTGCCCAGCATGAAATGGTCTCCCATCATCTCGGCGTGGTCCGAAGTCAGCACGATGATGGTGTCATCCCATCCATTCGCCGCCTTGATCGCTTGCCAGATGCGGCCAAGCTGCGCGTCGACCTCCGAGATCATGCCGTAATAGATCGCGCGGATGGCCCGGATGTTGTCCTCGCCCCAGTCGCGCACGTGGCCGTCGGTGCCCGGGCGGAAGCTTTTCCGCTTCTGGCGGCCAAGATCATATGCCAGATAGGGATGGCTCTCAGCTTCCACCTGCCAACTTTCCTGGCGGCGGAAGGCGGGACCATCGGCTGGATCATACATAGTGTTGTAGGGCTGCGGCACGACAAAGGGCGGATGCGGGTTGATGAAGGAGACATGCGCGAACCATGGCGCATCCTGTTCGTCCAGCCAGCGAATGAATTTGCCGGCAAGAAAAGCGGTCGGCGTCTCGTCCCTGGAATAAACAGGCGGCGCATTGGTCACGGCGCCGCTCGCTTCCCCGCCCACGGGACGGTGAATGCCGGGAGAGCCTGCGCTGGTGTCGACGCCACGTGCCTTCAGCCATGACAGCCATGGTTTCTGATGCTCAGGCAGGAGCTGGCGCACGCTGAAGCCGGGCAGCACGCCCTCATAGCTTTTCAGCCGGGGATCGCCCGGCGCCATCGTGCGCGGATCGGGCGAGACGTCGGTGTAGCCGAACAAAGTCGGATCATAGCCGAGGGCGCGGGCCGAAAGCGCCATGTTGCCGTGGCGGGCGTCGAGCGGCGTGCCGTTGCGGCAGACGCGATTGTTCATCTGGTAAAGGCCGGTGTAGAGGCACGCGCGGGCCGGCGAGCAGGGCGCCGCGCCGCCGTAATGCCGCTTGAAAAGGACGCCTTCGGCGGCGAGCGCATCGGCATTCGGCGTCTTCACCACGGGATGGCCGGCAGCCGACAGGCAATCGCCCCGCCATTGGTCGCAGGAGATCAATAGGATGTTTGGGCGTCTGCTTTTCGCGGCCAATGCTCTATCCTGTCACGTCGGGAAGACGTTCAATGAACCGGAATTTGGCTGCGGCGCAAGCCTGTCGGTCTTGCTTAAATGGTGAACGAAAATTTCCTGCTGTTCACTATTAGGATACAGTCCATTCTGAGTTTGCCGCCTTTGCCATTGCCGGGCGGCCCCTCATATAGGCGTGGACAGCGGCAAGGGCCGCAAACCGAAGGGAAGGAGCAAGACAATGCTCGACCAGATCAAGGGCCTGCATCACGTGACGTCGATGGCCGGCGATGCGCGCCAGAACAATGATTTCTTCACGCACAAGCTCGGCCTGCGCCGGGTCAAGAAGACCGTCAACTTCGACGCGCCAGATGTCTATCACCTCTATTATGGCGACGAGCACGGTACGCCCGGCTCGGTGATGACCTATTTTCCGTTCCCCGACATTGCCAGGGGCCGCCACGGCGTCGGCGAGGTCGGTACCACGGCCTATTCGGTGCCGGCCGGCACGCTCGGCTATTGGGAAAAGCGCTTCGCCGATGAAGGCGTTGCGGGTGTCTCCCGCGAAGAGACGTTCGGCGAGAAGCGGCTGGCCTTCGCCGGTCCCGACGGCGACGGTTTCGCGCTGGTCGAAGACAAAGCGGACAGCCGCGCGCCATGGTTGAAAGGCGGCATTCCCGCTGATGAGGCGATACGCGGCTTCCACTCGGTCTCGCTCAGATTGAAGGATGGCGGCGCCACGGAAGAGCTGTTGAAGTTCATGGGCTATGAGCAAGTGGACAAGTCCGGCAATGTCAGCCGGCTCGCCATCAAGAACGGCAACGGCGCTGATGTCGTCGATATCGAATCGCTGCCTACGGCGGGCTTTGCCAATCTCGGCGCCGGCTCGGTCCACCATGTCGCCTTCGCGGTGGAGAACCGCGCCCAGCAACTCCAAGTGCGCAAGGCGCTGATCGATACGGGTTATGGCGTAACGCCGGTGATCGACCGCGACTATTTCTGGGCGATCTATTTCCGCACGCCGGGCGGCGTGCTGTTCGAAGTCGCCACCAATGAGCCGGGCTTCGACCGCGACGAGGACACCGCCCATCTCGGCGAAGCCCTGAAACTGCCGACGCAGCACCAGCATCTGCGGCCCTATCTTGAAGAGCATCTGCAGAAGCTGGAAGGCTGAGACGATGAGCAAGGAAGCTTACATCCATAAGGCGCTGCCGGGTTCGCCCGGCGGCCCGCTGCTCTTCGTCTTTCACGGCACCGGCGCGGACGAGAGCCAGCTGCTGTCGCTCGGGCGCGACCTCGCGCCACAGGCGACGATCGTATCGCCGCGCGGCGATGTTTCCGAGCATGGTGCGGCGCGTTTCTTCCGCCGCACCGGCGAGGGCGTCTACGACATGGACGACCTCGCGCGGGCGACCGGCAAGATGGCCGGTTTCATCAAGGCGCAGGTGGCAGCGGCAAGGCCATCTTCGGTCTTGGGTCTCGGCTATTCCAACGGCGCCAACATCCTGGCGTCCGTAGTGTTCGCCGCGCCCGAGCTGTTCGATGCGGCGGTGCTGATGCACCCGCTGATCCCGTTCGAACCGCAGGTGCAGGGCAGCCTTGCCGGACGCCGCATCCTGGTCACCGCCGGCAAGCGCGACCCGATTTGCCCGCCCAACCTGACATCCCGGCTGGAGGGCTATTTGCGCGCCGATGGCGCCGATGTCACAGTGGAGTGGCACGATGGCGGCCACGAAATTCGACCAAACGAGATCGAAGCGGCGAGGCGGCTTTTTGCCGATGCGCCGGTTGAAGGAGCAAGCGATGCCTGACGAATTGCCTGAGATCGAACTCGAGGACCGCGGCTCGAAGGGACGTTATGTCCTGCGCGGGCCCGGTGGCGCCGAGGCGGAAATGACCTTCACCAAGGTCGGCGAGCACCAGATCATCATCGATCACACCGAAGTGCCGGACGTGTTTCGCGGCCAGGGCGCCGGCCTTCGGCTTGTCACACGCGCCGTCGAGGACGCGCGGGCAGTGGGCAAGAAGATCATCCCGCTCTGCCCCTTCGCCAACGCCCAGTTCCGCCGCCATCCGGAATGGGCGGATGTGCTGAAGCAATAGACCTTTTTCCCTTCTCCCCTTGTGGGGTGAGCAGCCGGTTCGCCGCAGGCGAATTCATCGTGCCGGTGGCATGATGAAAGGCCGGCGAACGCCGGGACGCTGCGAAGCAGCGGGGACCGGCAGGTGGTTGGAGTCGCTCAGCCACAAGAGCGAACGCCTCTCTGGCATTTGCGCAGTTCGGCCTTCTTGCCTAAGTACACAGTTCGCTGCGGTTCGTCCGCTCC
Source organism: Mesorhizobium sp. C089B (assembly GCF_030323125.1). Classification (NCBI taxonomy): domain Bacteria; kingdom Pseudomonadati; phylum Pseudomonadota; class Alphaproteobacteria; order Hyphomicrobiales; family Phyllobacteriaceae; genus Mesorhizobium; species Mesorhizobium sp. C089B. The sequence goes on along the minus strand of NZ_CP100469.1, from coordinate 3,911,466 downwards.
TGCCAACTGACCGAATGGCTTCCTGATGACCGAATCCGATCTCGTCCCCGTCTTCGACGGCCACAACGACACGCTGCTGCGACTGTACCAGTCGAAAGACACCGACGTCGAAAAGCTGTTCATCGAGGGGACGCAGGGCGGTCATATAGATCTGCCGCGCGCCAAGAAGGGCGGCTTTGCCGGCGGCATGTTCGCGATCTTTCCACCGCCGGTCGAGAAGAGCAAACGCTCTGCGGTGCCGCCGGCGCCGAGCGACAATGAGCCGTTGCCGCCGGAACTGCCGCGCGCTGATGCGCTCAATTCCACCATCGGCATGGCCTCGATCCTGTTTCGGCTGGAGCGAGCGGGGGCGCTGACCGTCTGCCGCAGTGCCGGTGACATTCGCGAGGCGATGGCGAAAGGTTCGATCGCGGCGGTGTTTCATATTGAAGGCGTCGAGGCGATCGATCCCGAACTTACCTTGCTCGACGTGCTCTACGAAGCCGGCCTGCGCTCGCTCGGCATTGTCTGGAGCCGCCCCAACGCCTTCGGCCACGGCGTCCCGTTCCGCTTTCCGTCGTCGCCCGATACCGGACCGGGGCTGACCGATGCCGGCAAGGCGCTGATCAAGGCCTGCAATCAGCTCAAGATCATGGTCGACCTGTCGCATCTCAACGAAAAGGGCTTTCGCGATGTCGCCGCACTCAGCGATGCGCCGCTGGTCGCCACCCATTCGAACGTGCATGCGCTGTGCACCCATTCGCGCAACCTGACGGACTGGCAGCTCGGCGCTATCCGCGAGACCGGCGGCATGGTCGGGCTCAACTTCGCCACCGGCTTCCTGCGCGAAGACGGACGGATGAACTCGGACACCAGCCTCGACATCATGGTGCGCCATGTCGACTCGCTGCTGCAGGCGCTGGGCGAGGACGGCGTCGGTCTCGGCTCCGATTTCGACGGGGCGATGATTCCGGCGGTCATCGGCGACGTTGCCGGTCTGCCGAAGCTGATAGATGCGCTGGCCGCGCGCGGCTTCGGACGCGCATTGATCGAGAAGATCGCCTATCGCAACTGGCTGAACGTTCTCGAAAGAACCATAGGCTGAGGCTTAAGCGCCCATGCGCTTCAGCCAATCCTGGCCGCCGCGATCCCTGATCATCGGCAGCGGGTTCTCCCAGTCCAGCCGCGCGCAGATGCGGTAGACTTCGAGCGTCTCGGCGCTCATTTCGCCGCGCTTGTAGAAGTACATGGCGGCGGCATAGCGGGCGCGACCCGACCATTTTTCGCCGAGCGGCGTGTTGACCAGCTGCCACTGTTCGGCGGCTTCCGCCTCATCATCCGGTTCGTTGGCCATGATCAGAAATCCGCCGGCGGATTGGCGGTGCGGCGGTCGAGCTTGATGAAGGGACGGGCCACCACCTTGGCCCGCTTCATCAGCTTCTGGTACTGCAACTCGCGCATTGCGTAGATCTCGACCCAGAGGTCTTCGACCATCCTATCACCATAGGGACGCGTCAGCGAGGCGATGGCGATATTGCGCTTGGCCATCGGCGACCACATGGCGGCGCTGACCAGCCCGACCTCCTGATGCTTCTTGTGATAGACGATGGCGTGTTCGGCCGGGATGTTGCCTTCGATCTCCAGCCCGACCAGCACGTAAAGCAGCTTGCGTTTGGCACGGGCTTCGAGGATGGCGCGGCGGCCATTGAAATGGCCTTTTCCCAGGGCGACCATAAAGCCGAGACCGATCTCGTCCGGCATGCGCAGACGGTCGGCGCGAATGGCATGGTCTGCGGTGGTGAAGTCGGCATTGGCGACGATCAGGCCGGCTTCCAGCCGGGCGCGGTTGAGGGCGGCGTAGCCGATGGCGCGGATGCCGCGCAGTTCGCCTGCCATCATCAGGCGGTCCCAGAGGCTGAGCGCTTTTTCGGCCGGCACGAACAGTTCGTAGCCGAGATCGCCGGTGAAGCCGGTGCGCGAGATGATGATAGTGCCGCCATCGTGCGGGAATTCGGCGAGATCGAACACTTTGAGTTTTTCAACGCCGGCGAAACCCGCCTCGTGCAGCACGGCGAAGGAGGTTGGGCCTTGCAGAGCGAGACCAGCGACGCTTCCAGTCTCTTCCTCGACTGTCACCTCGAAGCCGGTCGCGCTGTCCAGCAGCCAGGGCAGGTGCCGCTCCTGCGAACACAGGCGGAAGCGGGTCGGCGACAGCCGGAACAGCGTGCCGTCATCGAGGACAAAACCTTCGTCGTCGCACCATGCGGTGTAGTGGACGCGGCCCGGTTTCAGCTTGGTGACATCGCGCAGCGTGACGCGATCGAGGAAGGCTTCGGCATCCGGCCCCTCGATGCGGTATTTGGTCATCGGCGAGATGTCGAACAAAGCCGCCTGGCTGCGGATGGCGAAATATTCGAGTTCCTCGTCCCACAACGAACGCGGCGCGCGATAGCCGGCCCAATTGTACCAGTCCTGAGTTTTGGCCAGCGCATCGATGCGCGGCTGGAACGGCGTGCCGAGACGCAGTGTGCGGAAATGCGACTGCGCTGTGGTGCGGGCGGCGTTGTTGATCGGACTCGTCATGACGGCATTCCTTCGCCGTAAAGTGCGGCGTTGACTGGCTGAAACATCAGATCATCCCTTCATCGCGATGATGCGCCGCGCCGCATTCAAACCGGGAGCACCCGAAACGCCGCCGCCCGGATGCGAACCGGCGCCGGCCAGGAACAGCCCCTCGATCGGCGTGTCGTAGCCCGACCAGCCGGAGACGGGCCGCGACATCAACATCTGGTCGGCCTGCAATTCGCCGTGGTGCCAATGGCCGCCCGGCATGCGGCAATTGGCTTCGATATCGGCTGGCGTCAAAAGCTCGGCATGCAGCACGGACTTGCCGATACCGGGGGCGTACGCTTCGAGCTGCGCCATAACAGCCTTGAGGAATTTCGGCTTGCCGGCATCCCAACCCTCTTTCAGCGCATAAGGCGCGTATTGCGCGATCGCCGACAGCACGTAGGCGCCGCTTGGCGCGAGCGACGGGTCGGAGAGCGACGGCAGTGTGATCTCCATCACCGGTTCGGCTGAGAACTCGCCATATTTTGACGGGTTGAAGGCGCGCTCGACATGGTCGGCCGAGGGCGCGATGACCAGACGGCCCTTGTGGCTGGCGGCGTCGACGCCGGCGAAGTGCGGCGGCCGGTCGAGCGCCAGATGGAGCTTGGCCGCATCGCCCTTCATGCGAATGTTCTTCACCTTGCGCACGAAGCCGGTGCCGATCTCGCGTGACCCGACCAGGCCGAGCATGGTGGTCGCCGGGTTGATGGCGGAGATGATGGTTCTGGCTTGCAGCACCTCGCCGCTGTCGAGGGTCACGCCGACGGCGCGGCCTTTCTCGACGACTATCCTGGCCACGGGCGCTGCCGTGCGGATGGTGACGCCGGCTTGCTCCGCCGCCGCGCGGATCGCGGCGACGACCGCACCCATGCCACCTTTCGGCAGCATCTGTGCCCCTGCCGCACCGCCGGTCTCGCCGGCCAGCCGATAGTAGAGGCCGAGCAGGGAGGTCGGCGAACGCGGGCCGAGATGGCTACCAAGCGTGGCGTCGAAGGCAAGCAGGCCCTTCAGCCTGATATCGGCAAGCTGCTCGTCGAGCAGGTCGGCGACGTTCATCAGGAGAACGCGCAGGAAGTCGCGCATGTCTTCCTTGCCGAGCTTTTTCAGCGCCACGACCGTCTGGCCGAGCGCTGCGGTTTCAAGCAGCGACATGCCACCGAGATCGGGCGGGCGCCGCGACAGGAACGGTTTCAGGATGCCGGCATAGCGCATGAGTTGGGCGCGCAATTCCTTCCAGGCGGACTGCTCGGACGGAGTGGAGCCGGTCAGCACTTCGCCATAGGCGCCATGCAGGACAAGCGGCGGGCCGTCCTTCGCCAAGGCGACCGACGGCATGAAGTCTGTACGGGTGACCTGCACCCCGTGTTTCTCCAGCTCCAATGTCTTCACCACGTCGGGGTGCAGGCGGTTCAGCACATGCGCGATCGAGGAGACCCGAAAACCCGGCGCAAACTCTTCGGTGCGCGCCGCGCCGCCGACATCGCCAGCGGCTTCCAGCACCAGCACCTTGCGGCCGGCCTTGGCCAGCGTGGCGGCAGCGACAAGGCCGTTGTGGCCACCGCCAATGATAATGGCATCAAATGACGTCATGGGCCGGGCTCATATGGGAGGTCGATTTGGCGAGGTCGCGCAGGATCTCGGCTGCCGCATTGCGGCCGGGTGCGCCCATGACGCCGCCGCCGGGATGTGTCGAGGAGCCGCACATATAGAGCCCGCCGACCGGCGAGCGGTATTGTGCGTAGCCCGGCACCGGCCGGTTGAACAGCAGCTGGTCGAAGGTCAGCTCGCCCTGGAAAATATTGCCTTCGGTCAGCCCAACCTCGGCCTCGATCTCGCGTGGCGTGCGCACCTCCATATGGACGATGCGGTCGCGGAAGCCTGGCGAGTATTCCGCGATCTGCGCAACCACGCTTTCAGCGAAGCCGTCGCGGTCGGTATCGGTCCAGTCGCGGCCGTTCACCTTGGACGGCGCGTACTGCACGAAGCAGCTCATGAAATGCTTGCCCGGCGGCGCCATGGTCGGGTCGAGCGTCGTTGGGATGACCATGTCGAGGAATGGGTCGGCCGACCAGCGACCGGCCTTCCAGTCGTCATAGGCGCGCTCCATGCGCTCCATGGAATCGGTGAAATGCATGTCGCCGCGATAAACGGGCGAATCCTTCGGCAGTGCCGGGAAATCTGGCAGCGAATCCAGCGCGATGTTGACCTTGCCGGAGGAGCCGCGGATCTTGAAATTCCTGACCCGACGCAGGAAAATGTCGGGCAGTTCCTTCTCCTCGACCAGTTTCAGGAATGTGCGTTTGACGTCGGCGTTGGAGACGACGAGCTTGCCGTAGACCTCCTCGCCGCCGGCCAGCACCACGCCCTTGGCCTTGCCTCGGCTTACCAGCACATGGTCGACCTCGGCGCCGGTACGGATGGTGCCGCCGGACCCCTTGAAGGAAGCGGCGAGCGCCTTGGTGACGGCGCCCATGCCGCCGCGCGCATAGCCCCAGCCGCCGACCGAGCCGTCGACCTCACCCATATAATGGTGCAGCAGCACGTAGGCTGTGCCGGGCGACATCGGCCCGAGCGCTGTACCGATAATGCCGGACAAAGCGAAGTTCGCCTTGATGACATCGGTCTCGAAATATTCGTCGAGGAATTCCGAGATCGACATGGTCCAGAAGCGCAGCGTCAGCGCCATTTCTTCTGATGACAGGCCGACGAATTTCTTGCCGAGATAGAGAAGCTCTCCGAGGTCGCGCGGCTTGAGACTGGCCGGGTCCGGTGCGGTGCGCATCAGCAGCGGCTGGATGAAACGGCACTGCCGCGTCACGTCGCGCGAATAGCGGTCATAGGCCTCCGCGTCGCGCCTGGAGAAGCGGGCAAACTCGCGCCGGTGCGCATCGTGATCGCGGTAGTTGGCGAGGTAGTCGCCATCGCGCGTGAACACGGCGCCGCCCTCATAGGAAATCACCTGCAAGCCGAAGCGCGGCAGTTCGAGGTCGCGCATGATTTCAGGGCGAAACAGCGAGCAGACATAGGAGCAGTTGGAGTAGAGGAAGCCCGGCGTCAGCTCGCGGCTGGTAGCGGCGCCGCCGACCCAGTCGTTCTTTTCCACCACCAGCACGTCGAGCCCGGCGCGTTGCAAATAGCAGGCGTTGACCAGGCCGTTGTGCCCGCCGCCGATGACGATCGCATCCCAAGCTTTCATTCGCGCCCAGCCTTCATGGTGCTCGACCCTTCATTTTTCGCGTGATTTGTCGCCGAATGCGCGGAATTTGGCACGGCAGCGGCTATTCTGTCCAGCCGTTCTGAATGAATGTTCAGCAAATGATATTGCGTTTTCCTGTTAATACGCTACGCTTTGCCGGCATTCGAACCTGCGCAATTCGGCTGATGGGACTTAAGGTCTGATGATCGAAACGGCAGATGGCGAGCCGGAATATGACGACGCCGCGATCCGCTTCCTCGAGGCGCTGTGGGGCGAGGGTTATCTGTCGCCGGGCGGACCAGACGAGGTCGACCGGGTGGTGGAAGGGCTGTCGCTCAACGGCAAGACGATCCTCGACATCGGCTGCGGCTCCGGCGGGATCGCGCTGCATCTGGTCGAGCGCCACGGTGCCGCTCATGCCACCGGCTTTGACATCGAGCGGCCGGTGATCGAGGCGGCCAGAAAGCATGCCGCTGCACGAGGGCTTTCAGACCGCGCCAGCTTCGTCCAGGCGCCGCCGGGGCCGCTGCCTTTTGCCGACGCTTCGTTCGATGTCGTCTTCTCCAAGGATGCGCTGGTGCACGTGCCCGACAAGGACGCGCTGTTTGCCGAAATCTTTCGCGTGCTGAAGCCGGGCGGCGTCCTTGCCGCCTCCGACTGGCTGATCGGCCATGACGGCGAGCCGTCATCTGAGATGAAGGCCTATGTCGCGGCCGAAGGCCTGTCCTTCGCCATGGCCTCGCCGGCACGCTATGCGCAAGCGATGCGCAGCGCCGGCTTTGCCGATGTCACTGTGAAGGACCGCAATTCTTGGTATCGCGAGGTCGCACGCGGCGAGCTGGAAAGGCTGAAAGGCCCGCTCTACGAGACGGCGGCAGTCGCGGTCGGAGCGGCCTATGTCGACAAGAACATCAAGACCTGGGAGGCCATGCAGAAGGTGCTTGACAGTGGCGAGCACCGTCCCACTCATCTTCGCGGGTGGAAGCCGGCTGTGGTGGGATAGCCGGCAATGTGGAGCATGACGGCACCGATGAAAGCTGCGCGCGAAGAGCGATCCTCCGACACGTCTGGAAAAACCGAACCGGAAAAACGCGGCCGCAAGGCGTCGAAGGAGGTCAGGCAACAGCAGCTGATCGAAGCGACCATCGATTCGCTGGCCAAGCGCGGTTATTCGGAAACGACGATGGCCGATGTCGCTGACGGCGCCGGCCTGTCGCGCGGCATCGTCAACTTTCATTTCGAGAGCAAAGAGAAGCTGCTGATCGCCACCCTGCAGTATATGTATGACGAGTATTCGGCACATTGGCGTGCTGCCCTGCGGAAAGCCGGTGATGACCCAGCCCGCCAATTGCAGATTCTGGTTTGGGCCGACTTCGACCGCTCGATCTGCAACAAGCGCAAGCTCGCCGCTTGGCTCGCTTTCTGGGGCGAGGCCAAGTCGCGGCCGGTCTATCAGGCGCTGAGCAGTTCCCGCGACGCATATTACCAGCAGGTCTTCATCGACCTCTGCGCGACGCTCAAGCAGAGCGGCGGCTATGCCTATGAGCCGCAGGTGATGGCGCTGGCGCTGTCAGCCATGTTGGAAGGCCTGTGGCTGCGGTTGATGATGGGAACCGAAGACACCACGCGCGAAACCGCGCTGCAAGCGGCCAACGCGTTCCTCGCAGCCGCCTTTCCCAAGCACTACGGATAACCAGAAGCCGGCCAGTCGAGTCGGCAATGCAATGACAAAGAGGATGGAACAGCATGAAAAGAATAACCCGACGCCTGACACTGACATTGGCGCTGACGGCGACGCTGGCTGGTTCGGCCGCGGCGATTGCGGTCGCCGCCGACAAGGACCTGATCGTGTTCGACTGGTCCGGCTATGAGGACCCGAGCTTCCACCCCAAATATGTCGAGAAGAACGGCGACTCGCCGACCTTCGCCTTCTTCGGCGACGAGGACGAAGCCTTCGAGAAAGTGCGCTCCGGTTTCAAGGCCGATCTTGGCCATCCCTGCTCGCAGAGCGTGACAAAGTGGCGTGAGGCGGGGCTGCTGCAGCCGCTCGACACCTCGAAGATCACCGGCTGGAAGGATCTCAATCCCGGCATCATGGCGATGAAGGATCTGGCCACCACTTCGGACGGCAAGGCCTGGTTCATGCCGTGGGACTGGGGCAACACCCAGCTCACCTACAACTCCGACAAGATCGACGCGAAGGATGTGCAGTCGCTGAAGGCCTTCGCCGATCCCAAGTTCAAGGGGCGGGTCTCAATCGGCGACAATGTCGACGACGCCTATGCGCTGGCCAGCCTTGCCATCGGGCTTAAGGACTGGACCAAGATGACGGACAACCAGTTCAAGCAGGCTTCCGACTTCCTGCGTCAGGTGCACAAAAATGTCCGCTCCTACTGGACCGATACCACCGACGTCGTGCAGTTGCTGAGCGGCGGCGAGGTCGATCTCGCCTGGGCATGGAACGATGCCACGGTACAATCCGTCGCTGCCGGTGTGCCGATCAAGTCCAAGAAGGATACGGACGAAGGCATCTCGACCTGGGTCTGCGGCTACGTGCTGTTCAAGGACGCACCCGGCAATGTCGACAAGGCCTATGACTACCTCAACGCGATCAACGATCCCGAGACCGCCAAGGTGCTGGTCAAGGACTGGGGTTATGGCCAGGCCAACGCCAAGGGCATGGCCGGCGTCGACCCGGCGATCCTGAAAGAAAAGGGCTATGACGACGTGCAGAAATTCGTCGACAAGACCCTGTTCCAATCGCCCGTGCCGTCGTCGCTCAAGCTCAAGATGATCGCCGAATTCGAGAAGATCAAGGCAGGCTACTAAAGCTCTGTCCGGCCTCCTCCGTCTGCCTGTCAGTGCGCCGGGCAGACGGTCTCGCCAAGGCCGCTGAAATTCCGTAACGTCGCCCGGCCGCTTTTCGCGATGAGGAGTTTCGCGCCATGAATTCCATGCTTCGCCGCCTCGCCCTTGCCGCTGCTCTTACAGTCGGCGCCGGCGCCGTGCTTGCTTATGCCGAAGGCGGCGGCGACCTCGTCGTGTTCGACTGGTCAGGCTATGAAGATCCGTTGCTGCACCCCGACTACACCGCCAAATACGGCGCCGAGCCGACCTTTGCTTTCTTCGGCGACGAGGAGGAAGCGTTCCAGAAGATGCGCGCCGGCTTCAAGGCCGACATCGCCCACCCCTGCTCGCAAAGCGTGACCAAGTGGCGCGCGGCCGGCATTCTGCAACCGCTCGACACCTCCCGGATCGCCGGCTGGAAGGATCTCAATCCCGGCATCATGGCGATGAAGGATCTCGCCGTCACCGCCGACGGCAAGGCCTGGTTCATGCCGTTCGACTGGGGCAACACTTCGCTGCTCTACCGCACCGACAAGGTCACGGCGGAGGAAGCGCAGTCGCTGAAGATTTTCGCCGATCCCAAATTCAAGGGCCGCGTCACCATCGGCGACAATGTCGATGACGCCTATGCGCTGGCCAGCCTGGTCATCGGCCTCAAGGACTGGACCAAGATGACCGACGCGCAGTTCCAGGAGGCGTCCGCCTTCCTGCGTGACGTCCACAAGAACATCCGCTTTTACTGGACCGACGACACCGACCTCAACCAGGCCTTTACCGGCAATGAGGTCGACCTCGTCTGGGGCTGGAATGAGACCTTCGTGACGCTCAAGGGCCAAGCCATGCCGATCGCCATGAACCGCGACACCAGGGAAGGCATATCCACCTGGGTGTGCGGCTATGTGCTGATGAAGGATGCGCCGGGCAAGCTCGATCAGGCCTATGATTTCCTCAGTGCGGTCAACGCGCATGCCGTTTCCGATTACTTGGTCAAGACCTTCGGCTACGGCCACGGCAACAGCGCCGGGATGGCCGCGATCGACCATCAGGTGCTGAGCGACCGTGGCTTCGACAATCTCGACAAGTTCTTGGACAAGACGCTGTTCCAGCAGCCGGTGCCGCCTGAGCTCAAGCAGCGCATGGTCACGGAATTCGAGAAGATCAAGGCCGGCTATTGAGCGACAGGACTGAAAGAACCGATGTCGTCATCGTCGGCGCCGGTTTCACCGGCCTGTCGGCTGCGCTTGAGCTGAGAAAGGCCGGCACCAATGTCGTGCTGCTCGAAGCACGCGACCGCGTCGGCGGCAGGGTCGAGGCTATTCGCAACGGGCTTGGCGAGCGCATCGACAGCGGCGGACAGTTTTTCTGCGAAGACATGCCGGAGGTCACGGCGCTTGCCGCGTCCCGTGGCAAGGCCTTCGTCGAAACCTATGTGAATGGCGATTTCATCACCCATCCATCGCTGTCGGTCGAAGAGGCCGAACGGACCTATCATGGCGCGATGGCAATCCGCGAGCGGATGAATGCGATCGAGCCGGACGATCCCTCGATCGCCGGCATGAGCGCTGCCGCCTGGCTCGAACGCCAGCATGATCCCACTGACGCCAAGACAGCTTTCCGCTCGATGATCGAAGGCCTGTGGTGCCTGGCGATGGACAAGGTGCCGCTGTGGTACCTCATCGACAATGACCGCCGCATCACCAACGAGGTGCCTGAGCTGCAATATTCGCTGCTCGAAACCATGCAGTCGCTGGCCGAGGACATGGCGGGAGATCTCGGCGACAGGGTTTGGCTGAACGAGCCGGTTACGCGCATCGAGCACGGGCCGCAAGGGGTTCGTGCCGTCTCGGCAAGCAGCGCCATCGAAGCGCGAAAAGTGCTGGTCGCGCTGCCGCCGGCGACGGCCGCGAAGCTGGATTTCGCGCCCGCTCTGCCGCCGGCTCTCGCAAAGGCGCTCGGCGTCTGGGAAAGCGGTGCGGTGATCAAGATCCTGGTGCGCTATCCCACGCCGTTCTGGCGCAAGCGCGACCTGTGCGGCATGGTGATGTGGCGCGACCTGCCGGGCCTGTTCGCCTGTGACGCCAGCAAGGATGCGCAACATGCTGCGCTGGTCGTCTTCGTCGGCGGACCGCTGGCCTTGCATTGGCGTCCGCTCGCGGACGCGGCGTTGCGTGCGGAGGTCACGGCAAGGCTCGTTGATGCCCTTGGCCCGGAGGCGGCCGACATTGTCGATTTCAGCCAGCGCGACTGGATCGATGACCGCTGGAGCGGCGGCGCCTACAGCGACCTAATTGTCGATGTGACGGCACGGGATGCCGAGCGCACGATCCGTGCCGGCGCTGCCCCGGTTCATTTAGCATCGTCGGAACTGTCGCCGTCATTCCCGGGCTATGTCGAAGGCGCCATCGTGATGGGGCGGATCGCAGCCAAACAGATCGCGACGGAACTTAAAATTCTTAGTGGAGCATGATCTTATTCCGAAAATCGGTTCCCACTTTTCGGGATCATGCTCAGTCCGCCATCGCCACCAGGGCCTCGGGATCGTAGCCGAGGCGGACCGACGTGCCGACGGGGATATCGTCGGCGCCGAAGTCGTTGGTCTCGGTGACCGACAGTGGCTTTTCCAATCCGGGTATCTCGACGATCAGGTGGGTGATCTCGCCAAAATAGTGGCGTTCGACCACCTTGCCGGCCACTTCGAATTTCGCCGTCGCGTTGTCCCACAGCACGCGCAATCGCTCCGGCCTGATGCCCAGCGTGGCGCCGCCGCCATTGCGCACGAAGGCCTTCGGCTTGTCGGTCCTGACCCGGCCGAAGCCCAGCGTGTCGACGACCAGCGAGGCGCTGCTCTCCTCGACGATCTGCGCTTTTACGAAATTCATGCCGCCGAGGAAATCGGCGACCTGGCGGTTGACCGGCCGCTGGTAGATTTCCTTGGGCGAGGCGACCTGGGCGATCTTGCCGCCGAACATTACGGCGATGCGGTCGGACATAGCGAGCGCCTCATACTGGTCATGGGTGACCAGCACGAAGGTGATGCCGACCGCCTGCTGCAGGCGGCGCAGTTCGACCTGCATCTGCTCGCGCAATTTCTTGTCGAGAGCCGACAGCGGCTCGTCGAGCAGCAGCACCTTGGGCCGCATCACCAAGGCGCGGGCGAGCGCCACGCGCTGGCGCTGGCCGCCGGAAAGCTCGGTGGCGAGGCGTTTGCCGAGGCCGGTGAGCGACACCTGCGCCAGCGCTTCCTCGACGCGGCGCTTTTCTTCCGTTCCTCCCAGCCTGAGCCGTTTCAGCCCATAGGCGACATTCTGCTCGACATTGAGATGCGGGAAGATGGCATAACTCTGGAATACCATGTTGGTCGGCCGGCGGTTGGCGGGGATGCCTTCCATCGACTGGCCGCCGACCGAGATCGAGCCGCTGGTCGGGTTGTCGAAACCGGCAATCATGCGCAGCAGCGTGGTCTTGCCGCAGCCGGAAGGGCCGAGCAGCGAAAAGAACTCGCCCTCCTTGATGGTCAGCGAGGCGTCGTCGAGCGCCTTGAACGCCCCATAGCTGCGGGTAATGCTGCGGATTTCGATCATTGCTCGGTCGGTTTGGGGTCGATCAGATTGGGCCCGCTCGGACTTATCTTGCTTGGATGGCTCATCCTGAGGCCGTTCGGCCCGGGACTGCTCAGGCATAGAGGCCTCCCTCGCTCTGGGTGCGTCTGGCCGCATGACGGCGCAGGATCTCGGCAACGGTCATCAAAACGAAAGAGGCAACCAGCAGCAGCGTGCCCAGCGCCAACACACCCGGCAGCTTGGCGGCAAAGCGCAACTGGCCCCAGATATAGATCGGCAGCGTCGTCTCGGTGCCGGTCAGGAAGAAAGCGATGACGAACTCGTCGAGCGAGATGGTGAAGCAGACCAGGAGGCTGGAAATGATCGCCGGCGCCACCATCGGCAGCGTCACCCGCCGGAAGGTGCCGAAGGCACTCTCGCCGAGATCGGCGGAGGCTTCTTCGAGGCTGCGGTCGAAGCCCTCGAAACCGGCGGTCAGCACCGTCATCGAATAGGGAATGCAGATCAGGACATGGCCGAGCACGACGGTGAACAGCGACAGGCTCAGGCCTAACTGCAGCATGACCAGCAGCATGGAGATGGCGAGGATGATTTCCGGCAGCACCAGCGGCGCCATGATCAGGCCATTGATTGTGCGGCGGCCGGGATAGCGGTAGCGGGTGATCGAGCGGGCGGCGAGGATGCCGAGCAGCGTCGACAGCACCGATGCCGAGATACCGACGATCAGGCTGTTCCAGGCGGCGTCAAGCAGCGCCGGCGTCTTCGGCAGGTCTTGGTACCATTTCAGCGTATAGCCGGTGAGAGGAAATTTTGGCGTCGGCGCGGTGTTGATCGAGAAGATCGGCAGGAAGATCACCGGCAGATAGAGAAAGACGACGTAGAGGAGGGCGTAGGCGGACAGCCAGCCGCCGGGGAAAAGGCGCCGCCTCGCCGTCATCGCGCCAGCCTCTGCAGCGCGCGGATGATGAGCACGGTGGCGCCCGCCATCAGCGTCACGACCAGCATGGTGGTCACGGACAGTGCCGCGCCGAGTGGCCAGTTGGAGGCCTTGTGAAACTGCGACTCGATGGCATTGGCGATCATCACGCCATCCTTGCCGCCGACCAGCCTTGCGGTGACGTAGTCGCCGACGGTGGGGATCATGACGATGAGAGCGGCCGAGATGACGCCCGGCGCCGACAGCGGCAGCGTCACGCGCAGGAAGGAGCGCAGCGGGCCGTCGCCAAGATCGGTGGCAGCCTCGACCAAGGTGCGGTCGACCTTCTCGAGCGAAACGAAGATCGGCAGGATGGCAAAGGCCGCCCAGGCGTGTGTGAGCGTGATGATGACGGCGCTGGAATTGTAGAGTAGCGCGGTCGATGGTTCGTCGATGATGCCGAGGCCCATCAGGCCGGAATTCAGCACGCCATTATAGCCGAGGATGACTTTCCATGACATCACGCGCAGGAGATAGCTGGTCCAGAACGGGATGGTGATCAGGAACAGCCACAGGCTCTTGTGGCGACCGCCATGGAACGAGATGAAATAGGCGATCGGATAGGCGAGGATGACGGTGAAAAAGCTCACCGTCAGCGAAATGTAGAGCGAGCGCCAGAGCAGATCGCGGTAGATCGGCTCGGTCAGCGCGATGCGATAATTCTCCAGCGTGAATGTATGGTCGATGGTGAGGTAGTTCTGCGTCCAGAAGGAGTGGGCGAAGACCACCAGGATCGGCACCAGCAGCAGGATCAAAGCGTAGACCAAGGTCGGGCTGATCAGGGCAAGGCCCTGGACGGACTCGGACTGCAGAAGGGCGTTTCGCCTTGCTCGCGTCATGCGCCGCGTGGGCACCCCTTCGGCAGCTACCGTCATTGCAGCGACCCGGGCGTGATCTCGGTTGCTGGCTCGAACTGTTCCGCCATGATGCTCCCATCGACCGGGCCGGCTGCCTGTTCCCAATTTTTGCGGAGCGCGCTTTGCTGGTTGCGCTCAAGCTTGCCGGCTTTCTTTCATCATGAGCGCATCCGTGCATTGAAATCAAGCGCTATTTCTGTAATATTGATTGAACCGACATTCAAAATGAAGTGAAGAAAGCCGGCTTTCCTGCCCTTGGCGCTTCGCTTTCTGTCCGGTGAAATTACGCTCAGACGATGCGAGGCAATGATGGCGGCTGCAAGAGACCTAAGAGCGATGGAAATGGCTGACGGTGGCGATGCGGTCGAGCTGGCCAAGCGCCATCTCATCCAGCCCTGGCCTTATGCCGGCTCGGTCGGCAATGAAGCGCGTGCGCTGATCGGCGAGGGCGATGGCATCTACATCACCGATGTAACAGGCAAGCGACTGATCGACGGGCCGGCCGGCATGTGGTGCATCAATGTCGGCCACCGCCGCGAGGAGCTGGCCAGGGTGATGTACGACCAGGCGATGATGCTGTCCTACAACACGCCCTGGTATACGATGAATGCGCCGTCGGCCGAGCTCGCCAAGCGCCTCGCCGATCATGCGCCGGGCGGTCTCAGCCATACCTTCTTCACCACCGGCGGATCGTCGGCTGTCGAGACGGCGCTGCGCTTCATGCAGTTCTACAACAATGTGCGCGGGCGGCCGGAAAAGAAGCTGATCCTCAGCCGCGGTGGCGCCTATCACGGCTCGACCTATCTGTCGGCCTCGCTCAACGGCCGGCCGCGCGACCGCGACTGGATGGACGGCGCCGACGATCTGGTCATCAAACTGTCCTCGCCAGACCCGTTCCGGCGGCCGAAAGGCATTGACATCGCCGCCTTCTGCGATTTCCTGGTCGATCAGTTTCGCGTTACGGTCGCTCGCGTCGGCGCAGAGAAGATCGGTGCTTTCGTTGGCGAACCGGTGCAGGCGTCAGGCGGCGTCGTCGTGCCGCCGGATGGCTATCTCAAGCGCATTCGCGAAATCTGCAGGGACAACGACATCCTCTATATCTCCGATGAGGTGGTGACCGGCTTCGGGCGGCTCGGCCATGTCTTTGCCTCTGGCGATGGCTTCGGCATCGACCCCGACATGATCACCTTCGCCAAGGGCGTCACATCAGGCTATTTCCCGCTTGGCGGCGTCATCATCTCGGAGCGGCTGCTTCAGGAAATGCGCCGTTCCAACCATCCCGACGCTATGTTCGGCCATGGCCTGACCTATACCAGTCATCCCATCGGCTGCGCGGTGGCGCTGAAGAACCTCGATATCCTGGAAGACAGCGTGCTGGCCCACACGCGCGATGTCGCGCCCTATTTCCAGGCGCAGTTGAAGACGCTGGAGGAACTGCCGCTGGTTGGCGAAGTCCGCGGCATAGGCCTGATGGGCTGCGTCGAGTGCGTAGCCGACCGCGAAAGCAAGGATCCGCTTCAGCTCGACAAGGATGTCGGCAAGCGCATCGACGCGCATTGCCACGAACTCGGCCTCCTGGTTCGGCCGCTGATCAACATGTGCGTGATGTCGCCGCCGCTGATCATCACGCGAGAGCAGATCGACGACATGGTGGCGATCCTGCGCGAAGGCATTTCGCGGACCATGGATGATCTGCGCAAAGAGGGCGTGTGGCAGGGGTGACTGGCAGTTCCGCCCCTACACCTGCGAGCGCATAGCCTCATTGAGGTTCCACATGTCCTTCTCCTCCGGCGCCGTCTCCAAGCCCAGCACCGGGATCTGCTTGCGCAGATGGTCGTGGTGGGTGCGCACACCGTATTCGAGGTCGGAGAGATAAAAACCCTTGAAGGCCTCCGAGATCATGGACTCGTTTGACCAGACGGAAAGCTGCACGTCCTCGTTCATGGTATCGCGGTCGATGCGGTAGGCGAGATAGCGGGCGGCCGCCTGTTCCCTGGTTTCGTCGGGGTAGCGGTAGATGGCGCCGCGCAGCAGCGTCTCGCCGGTCGACAGCGGGAACTCCTGATAGAACTGCACCGATTCCGGCATGATCGACAGCGCGTTGTTGGGGAAGATGCCGTAATAGATCCAGGCCCTGCGCAGATGCTCCGGCAGGTGTGAGGCATCGGGCGTGAGCTTGATGTATTCGCGCACGCTCCAGCGCCGGCCGGCATGCGGACTGTAGGTGGCAAACGAGCGCGACACGCCGTCGATGAACGGCTCGTCGAAATAGGTTGAGCCGTAGAGATCCTGCAGCGCCGGATGCGCCATGGCAACGTGGTAGCCTTCATTGTCGACGTCGCGCACCGACTTCCAGTTGACCGGCGTCTTCTGTGTCCAGATGCCCCAGGACGCCACCATCTCGGCCACATTGTAGTGTGCCATCTCGGCCTCGATCGGCTTCAACAGTTCGGCCACCGAAGGCTGCGGGCCGCCCTTGCGAAAGCGGACAAAGATGAAGCCCATCCATATCTCGAGGTCGAGCGGCATCAGGCCGAATTCGGTCTTGTCGAGCCCGGGGAAGGAGCGCGGCCGGGCGGCGCCGCGCAGCGTGCCGTCGAGATTGTAGACCCAGCCATGGAACGGGCAGACCAGCGCGTTCTTGCAGGTGCCCTGGCTGTCGGCGACGACGCGGCTGCCGCGATGCCGGCACATGTTGTTGAAGGCGCGCACGATGCCGTCCTTGCCGCGCACGATGAGCGCCCGCTCGCCGACCACGTCCATAGTCAGATAGTCGCCGGCATTCGGCACGTCGCAGACATGGCCGGCGATCTGCCAATGGTTGCGGAAGACGTATTCCTTCTCAAGTTCGAGAAGCGCGTCGGAGTGATAACTCCAGCCCGGCAGACCCCGCCGGTCCCAATCATTGGGGATCGCCACGTCACGGAGATGCGGGTTCATAAAAAAGCTCTTCTTTTATTGAATACTCATTCAATAAAACCATATTTTGCATTGAAATGCAATGGCTTGTAGAAATCTCAACTTTTCAAGTCGGTACAAAAGGGCCGCCTGAAAGCCAGAAAATCCCGGAATATCCGGGCGTTAACGGGGTCGTGAAATAGCTGTCCGGCATGCGGATTTCGCCGTGCCGCTTGCAAAAACGTCCCGCTCCAAGGCGAAAATACCTGCCGTCCGCAAATTCGACCGCAGTGTGAGCTTGTTCATAGTGCGGCGGACAGGAAGCGGGCTTGGTGCGTTCGCGGCCCGCCTGTCGTCAACATTTGATTGCGCGCATGAAACAGCTTCGCAAATGCATCTTGCCGTCGGCACATGACCGGATCTGTCCGGATATGCCCGAATTTCTTGTTTCAAACCTGTTACGCGGGCAAGCCAAGCGCATCATTCGCCCGTTACCAGGCGCGCTTAGGTTCGTTTCATAAGAAAAACGAAGGGGAGCAGAAATGCATACGAAAGTCGAGATCACCAGCAACGAACGGCGCGCCAAACTGGCACTGCGTCAGCGCGCCAGCGACCATCCGGTTGCGATGTTCTCCATGCTGGGCGCCTGCGCTCTGGCCGTCATGTTCCTGACGCCGGCTTCCGGTCCGGCTTTTGCTTCGCTCAACCCGCCGGCCAATGTCGTCCAGGGCGCGCCGACCACCATCAAGACCACCCGGCTGCCGGAGCCGGAAATCGATTTTGCCTGCCAGGGTCAGGCCTGGGGCGCCGAGAGCGCGGAGTGCCTGCGCGTCATCGCCGCCCAGTCCGGCGTGCACAAGGCGCGTTCCGTCCGCATGATCGCCAACGCAGCGCCGCTGACCACGACACCCAACGTTTTCTGAACCTCCCGAGCGCTTCCTCCCGCGCTCGTTCTTGGCTCCCGCCGCTTCCCTCGGTCGGGAGCCTCTTTTTAGGGCCTATCGATATTCGGGTGAGGCCGGCCTGCGCATGGAGGTTCCCTGCGCTTCCGGTGCTCGCGTACTTCAAGTACGCTCCGCTCCGGTTCTCGGGAACCACCATTCTCGACTCCGCCTGACCCGAATCTCGATAGACCCTACGTGGGTGCTTCGGAAAATTAGCCGGCGGCGGCGACCTGGTCGGCTATTGCCGAGAGTACGCCGCGGACGTCCAGCGTCGAGAACGGCTTTTCCAGGATTTGCGGGCGCTGCGGCGCCGGCAAGGCTTCGATCTCGGCCTTGGCGCCGATCAGGTCGCCGGTTACCAACACGAAGCGTTTGGCCAGCGCCAGGTTGTCGGCGAGCAATTCGCGGTAGATGGCAATGCCGCTGGTGCCGGGCATGCGCAAGTCGGAAAAGACGATGTCTGGTGGCATGTGGCCGGTCAAGGTCGCCGCCGCCGACGTCCAGGCCGGCACGACCCGCGACTTGATACCCATCAGTTCCAGGATGTCGGAGAGGGAGCCGGCGACGTCGGGTTCGTCGTCGATGATCAGCGCATGGCGCAAGCCGCTGGAACGAGCCGGGCTGTCGCCGGCTGCTGCCGCGCCGCCGGTGATCACCGGCAGCTGGACGACGAAGCGCGCGCCACGCGGCAGCACCTCCTCGAACCAGATATTGCCGTTGTGGCGCTCGACGATCGATTTCGAGATCGACAGGCCGATGCCGGTGCCGACGCCGACCGGCTTGGTGGTGAAATAGGATTCGAAGATGCGGCTGCGGATCGCCTCGGGAATGCCCGGTCCGTTGTCCTCGACCGAAAACCCGGGGTTGCCGCGATCGCTGCGGAATGTCCGCACCTTGATCAGGCGGTCGCCGCCGATACCGGCCAGAGCGTGTTGGCTGTTGATCAGGAAATTGGCGGCCACCTGCGTGACGTGGTCGGCATCGGCCATCGCCAGCAGCGGGCCGGGCGCGAAATCGGTGTCGATGATGATGCCGCTCGAGCGTGCGCCATAGGCGGTCACTTCGAGTGCGGCGCGGATCACCTGGTTGAGATCGGTCTCGGCCTGCGCCGCCGGATGCAGGCGCACCATCGACAGGAAGCTTTTGACGATGCGGCCGCAGCGCTCGGCGGCGGCGCGCACTTTCTCGGCGCGAACCTTGGTCTGCGGGTCGGTGGCGAATTCATGCAGCAGCGTCGACTGGGCAACGACAACGGCGAGCGGGTTGTTGAGCTCGTGCGAAACACCGGCCAGCAGCGAACCCATCGCCGCCATCTTCTCGTTCTGGTGCAGTTTTTCGCGCTGGCGATTGATCTCTTCTTCGGCGCGCAGCTTATCGCGCAGATCGCGGATCGAACCGAAGATGAGCTGACGGTCGGCCACCCGCATCTCGGTCGCCGTCAATTCGATGGGAAACACCTCGCCGGCCGCATTCTGTGTCACGGTCTCAAGCCGCTGGCCAACCATCGGCGCGCCGCGGCCAGACATGTATTCGGCGCCCGAGACATAGCCCTTGCGGTAATATTCCGGCACCACGGTATCGAGCAGGTCCTTGCCGAGGATGTCGCTGCGCTGATAGCCGAACATCTTTTCGGCGGCCGGATTGAATTCGATGATCGAGCCGGTCTCGTCGATGACGATGATGGCGTCGAGCGACGCCTGCAGCATGGTGCGGCGGATGACTTCGCTGGCATGGGCGTCGGACGGCGAGTGCTCGATGGCGTCGCCGATGGCGAGCGCGATGATGTGCATCGTCGCCTCTTCCTCTTCGGTCCATTCGCGCTCGTTTAGGCAGTCATTGACCGCGAACGTGCCCCACAGATGACCGTGCGCGAACACCGATACCGACAGGAACGACTTGATGTGCTGCTTTTCGAAATCGGCCCTGAGGAACCCGTCGAGATCGCGCGTATGGCCGGCGAAGATTTTGCCTTGCCGCTCGTCCTCTCCAATCCGCTCCAGCAGCGGATCGGTATCGACGATCGACTGCATGATCACCGTCGGCGAAGCCAGTTCGCCGCCGAAGCGAGGATCGATCCAGTAGGCGGCGACCGATTGGGCGAAGCCCTGGCCGGGCAATTCGCGCAGCCTGAACAGGATGCCGCGCTGGCAATTCATGGCGCTGCAGAGCGTTTCGAGGATGGTTTCCATCTCGCGCTGCCAGTCGCCGGCATCGCGCAACCGGCGGACGACGCGCACAGCCGCCATCGCGGCGCTCTGGCGAGCGCCTTGCGGGTCCATACGTGGTGCTGGTTCAGCGGTCATGTCAGCCATCAGTAAAGGGCCGTCGAATTAGGCAGCTATGGAGCATTTCACGAAAAAGGTGAAACGCTCCATGTTTCAATGCAATCCCGAACGGAAAATCGCTACGCACTGTTCCTGGAATTGCTAAAGCGCTTCACCGTTTCACGGAAACGGAGAAGCCTCTATCTCTTTGTTTTCACACAATTCCGGGCGGAAACCGCGTACACTTTCCTGTAATTGCTCTAGTGCCCGTCACCGGTCGGCAGCGAGAAGATATAGCCTTCGCCGCGCACTGTGCGCAAAAATTTCGGATTGGCCGGATCGGTTTCGATCTTCTTGCGCAGCCGCATGATGCGAATGTCGACGGCGCGCGACGATTCAGGATCCTCGACAAAACCAATCGCCTCGGAGATCGCCGATCGCGTCAACAGCCGGTTGGCGCGGGTCAGGAAAACCTCCAGCACATCGAACTCGCTCTTGGCCATGTCGATGACGGCGCCGTTGGCGCCGGTGACAAGCCTGCCGTCGAGGTCGGCCTGGAACGGGCCGAAGGTCAGGCGGCGGCCGCCATCGGCTTGTGTCTTCGCCGCCTGGGGCGGGCTCGGCTGCGGAACGCGGCGCAGCACGCTGCGCACACGAGCCAGCACCTCACGCAACTCGTAGGGCTTGACGATGTAGTCGTCGGCGCCAAGCTCCAGCCCGACAATGCGGTCGAGTGCGGTGCCGGCGGCCGTGGCATAGATGATGCCGACCGGTATTTGCGAGCGCAGCCAGCGGCCGAGCGACAGTCCGTCCTCGCCCGGCATGGCGATGTCGAGAATGGCCAAATGAAACGATTCCGTCTCCAGCAAGGCGCGCGCCTCGGCCGCGCTTCCGGCCTGGGTCACATCGTAGCCGTTGGCGCCGAGATACTCGGCGACCGCGTCCCGGAGATCGGGCTCGTCCTCGACGATGACAATCCGTGCCCGCACTATGGCCTCGCTCCCGCTTTCAGCGGAAAGTAGATTGGGTATAAACATGATGTCCAGCACTCATATCCGGTTGCGGGGGAACGGGAAGAAAAACATGGCTGCACGATCCGTCATCGCGCTGGTTTCCGTCGCCGATGTGGTGGCCGGCGATCTTGCCGATCATCTCGACCGGCGCGGCCATGACGTCCGCGAGGCGCGGCAGCCCTGGGAAGCTGAATCCCTGCTTTCGGCCGGAGGCATCGATATCGTCATCGTCGGCGACAGCCTCAGCCAGGCGGAGGGGCGGGACCTGCTCAGGCGTTATGGCGGCGGCCAGAGCGCGGACGGGAAGGCGGGGCCGGATTTCATCCTGATCTGCCGGCCGGCCGATCTGGTCGACAAGGTGCTGGCGCTCGAGCTTGGCGCCGCAGATGTCGTCGAAAGTCCGCTCAATGTCAGGGAGCTTGCCGCGCGCATCGGCGGCCTGCTGACGCGGCGCGGCAGGTCCGCCCAGGAACTGATCGTGCTGGAAAATGCCACCGTCGATTTGCGGTCGGCCATCGTCATGCACCGTTCGGGTACGGAAGAACAGCTGTCGCCGGGCCAGGTGGCGCTGCTCAGGCTGTTTCTGGCCAGCCCGCGCAAGGTGCTGACGCGCGACGACATCATTGCGGCGGCGCCCGCCGAAAATGCCGATGCCTTCGACCGCTCGATCGATTCGCGCATCGTGCGGCTGCGCCGCAAGCTCGACACCGAAACCATCACAACTATACGCGGCGCAGGCTACCGGTTCGACCCGCCGACGCAGCGCGCCGACTGAGGGTCGGGAGGCTGGATTGTTCCTCGGCTCGCCCAAAAAAGCTGCGCAATCTCGGGCGCCATGCATAGGCGTCAGCGCACCACCAGAAGCGATGGTCCCGACGGCAATTCGCTGGCGACTACGATTTCGCTGGCGGCATGCGCGCGGTCCTTCAGAAGAACCGTGGCGAGACCGGCAAAGCCGAGCAGGCCTTGTGCATAGAGCAGTACCGAAAGCACGGAGGCTGCAGATTTCGTCTTCATCGGTTGTCCCCAAAAATCAGAACCGCGGGTGCTTCAGGATAAACCCGAAGTGCCCGCGTCGCCCACGGAGCCCCCCGTTGCGACGCGGGCCTTCGGTCCTCTCGGCAGCAAGTTGCCGGAGGGGCCGCGCATCCACTTCAACCCGAGGCCGACCCGCCAGAGGGCCCTGAGACGGTTGATGCGCAGACTGGAGACAATCCAGACCAAGGCTATGAACAGCGCGGCATGCAGCGTCGAAATCTCACCCGAATTCATCACCGCCAGTTTCGTCATCGGGGTGCCGGCTACTGTGCCGATGCCGCCGACGACAAATGCGGCGATGCTTATCCTGAAGTACCAGGACAGGGTGGTCGATTTGATGCTCATTTTCGTTGGCGCCGGCTGTTCTCGTTGGGATGACTGTGCCGCGAGCCTGTAACCAGATCATGCCGCCCAGGCCGCGCTTTGTTGCAAGTCGGTTTCGAGCGAAGCCAATCTTCTTTCATATAAGGACATCAGCACTTTCGTTTGTGGGCGCGGTGGGTGATTGGGAGTGCGCAGCGAAGACGGGAGCACGCTCCTTGTTGTCCACCTTGCTTGTTAATCCGAGGAAACAGATTCGAAACACAAACGAGCGTCAACCGAAATCAGCTTGAAACATGACGCAGGGATAAACGGCCATCGAATTGACGCCGGCCGGGCCGGCAAAGGGGAGCCATCATGTACAAAGCCATTTCCGCCAAACTCATCAGCGTCACCGCCGCCGCTGCCGGCGCCGCGCTTCTGCTTGGCGCCGCCAACAGCACCGCCCATGCCGCGGCAAACCAGATCGTCGCGCGTGTTTCGCTGTCGCAGCAGACCATGGAAGTGCTGGTCGATGGCCGGCCGACTTTCGCCTGGAAGGTCTCGACCGGCGACAGTGCGCATGTCACGCCGACCGGCTCGTTCAGGCCGACCCGCATGCACGAGATGTGGCATTCGAAGAAATACGACAACGCGCCGATGCCGCACTCGGTCTTCTTCAGCGGCGGCTACGCCGTGCATGCGACCAACGCCATCAAGCGGCTGGGACGGCCGGCGTCGCATGGCTGCGTGCGGCTGCATCCCGACAATGCCGCCGACTTCTACCAGTTGGTCGAAACCTTCGGCCCGACCAACACCAGCATCGTCATCGTCAAGTAGCAGACTGCGTTTGGAGCGATGGTGCAGCGCAGCCGGCCAGGTCATGCCGCACCGCAAGTTCCCGCCTGAAGCTCCATCAGAGCTTCGCGGTAAATCAATCCAGTCAAAAAAGAGGCCGGAAATTTCCGGCCTCTTTTCGTTTGTTCGCTAACGCCGTTCGCAGCTCAGTCCGCGTGCACCGGCATCAGCTTCGGGTCTGGCTTTTCGGCGTGGTGCGGCAGGTCCTTGCTGGCGATGAAGGTGTAGAACATCGGCACCACGAACAGGGTGAACATGGTTCCGACCAGGATGCCGGTGAAGATCACGAGGCCCATCGAATAGCGCGCCGCCGCACCAGCACCACTGGACACGATCAGCGGCACGACGCCGAGCGCCATCGCCGCTGTCGTCATCAGGATCGGCCGCAAGCGCACCTTGGCCGAGGCGACGATCGCATCGCGCCGCCTCATGCCATGCAACTCGCGCTGCTGGTTAGCGAACTCGACCAGAAGAATGCCGTGCTTGGTGATCAGACCTATCAGTGTGATCAGGCCGACCTGCGTGTAGATATTGAGCGTTCCAAGCCCCAGATTGAGCGGCACGATGGCGCCAAAGATCGACAGTGGCACCGCCATCATGATGATCAGCGGGTCGCGGAAGCTTTCGAACTGCGCCGCCAGCACCAGATAGATGACGATTACGGCGGCTGCGAACGCGATAAGGATCGTGTTGCCCTGCTCCTTCTCCTGCCGGGACTGGCCGGAATAATCGATGAAGAAGGTATCGGGCAGGCTCTCCTTGGCAAGGTTCTCCAGGGTCTGCAGCCCGTCGCCCGTGGTGACGCCGGGAAGCGGCAGCGCTGATATCGTCGCCGAGTTCAGCTGGTTGAACTGCTCGATCGCGGCCGGCGCGGCGTTGGTCGAAATCTTCACCACCGCTGAAAGCGGCACCATTTCGCCGGTCACGCTACGCACGAAATATTCGCCGAGCTTCTCGGGATTGTCGCGGAATTCCTTCGGCACCTGCGGGATGATGTCGTAGCTGTTGGAGTCGCGGTCGAACTGAGCCAGTTCGGCGCCGCCGACCAGCAGCGTCAGCGTCTGGCCGATGTCGGCGATCGGCAGATTGAGAGCCGCCGCGCGGTCGCGGTCGATGGTCACCGTCACCTGCGGCGCGTCGTATGACATCGAGTTTTGCACGACGATGAAGCGGCCGGAGGCCTGCGCCTTGTTCTTAATCTGCTCGGCCGCCTCGTAGACCTCCGCGGAACCACCGGTCGAGCGCACCACCATGGAGATCGGCAGGCCGCCGCCGGAGCCCGGCAGCGTCGGCGGCGCGAAGACGAAGGCCTCGACGCCGGCCACCTTGCCGAGGCGTCCCTGGATATCGGCTTGAAGCTCCTTTGAGTTGCGCTGGCGCTCGGCCCAATCCTTAAAGGCGAAGCCGACAAAGGCGCCGTTGGTGGCGCCGCCAAAGGCAACGGCGGAGAATTGCGCCCTGGTTTCGGGAATGTCCTTCACCAGGCCGAGGATCTGGTTGACGTAGGTCTCGGTGTAGTCCGAGGTCGCGTAGCGCGGTGCCGTCACGATAGACAACAGGAAGCCCTGGTCCTCTTCCGGCGCCAGTTCGCTCGAGGTCTTGGTGAACATGAAGCCGGTGAGCGCAACCAGCGCCACGACCATCAGCAGCGTCACCGGTCGATTTCTCAAGGAGGCGGTGACCGCCCGCTCATAGACATGCTCGACACGGCTGAAGGTTCCGTCGACGACGCGCTGGAAGCGACTGTGCGATCCCGTCTTGAGCAGACGCGCCGCCATCATCGGCGTGATGGTGACGGCTATGAGGCCGGACAGCACCACCGAACCGGCGAGCGTCACCGCGAACTCGCGGAACAGCGCGCCGGTCAGGCCGCCGGTGAAGGCCAGCGGCGCGAACACGGCGGCGAGCGTGATGGTCATGGCCACGATGGCGGAGAAAATCTCGCGCATGCCGTTGAAGGCCGCCTGCATCGGCGACATGTGGTCCTCCTCCATGTGGCGATGGATGTTCTCCACCACCACGATAGCGTCGTCGACGACAAGGCCGATGGCCAGCACCATGGCCAGCAGCGACAGAAGGTTGATCGAATAGCCGACCGCAAACAAAAGGAAGCAGACGCCGACCAGCGACAGCGGGATGGTCACGATCGGCATCATCACCGAGCGGAATGAGCCGAGGAACAACAGGATGACCACGACGACGATGGCGACGGCTTCGGCGATGGTCTTGAACACTTCATCGATCGAGGCGCTGATCTGTTCGGTGGAATCGTAGACGATTTCGATGGTCATGCCTTTCGGCAGCGTCTCTTGAATCAAAGGCACGATCTTGTGGATCGCCTCCGCCGTTGTCAGCGGGTTGGCGGCCGGCGTCGGGAAGATGGCGAGGAAGGTGCCGGGCTTGCCATTGAAGCTCACCCTCGTGTCGGTGCTCTCGGCGGCAAGCTCGACTCGCGCCACGTCGCGCAAGCGCACCACCTGGCCGTCCGTCGAGCGCAGCGGAAGCTCGGCAAAGGCCTCAGGCGTCTGCAGCGTCGAGCGAACCGTGATCGAGGAGACGACATATTCGTTCTCGGTGTTGCCGGGCGCCGACAGGAAGTTGGAGTTGTTGATCGCCGCCAGCACCTCGGCGGCGGTGACGCCACGCGCAGCAAGCTTGACCGGGTCGATCCAGACCCGCATCGAATATTCCTCGGCGCCGAAGATCTGCACGTCGGCGACACCTTCGACCGTCGACATGCGGGGCCGCACGACGCGCTCGATATATTCGGTGAGCTGCTCCTTGCTCATGTTCGGATTCTGCATCGAGATGTACATCATCGCGAACTCTTGGCCGGTGCCCTTGACGATGACCGGGTCCTTGGATGCATCCGGCAAGGTGCCGCGTACGCCCTGCACCTTCGACAGGACCTCGGTGAGCGCGACATCCGGATTGGAGCCGAGCTTCATCTGGACGACCACAGTGCTCGAAGACGGCCGGCTGGACGAGGTGACGTAGTCGATGTTCTCGGTCGAGGCGACGGCCCGCGCGATCGGGGCGGAGATAAAGCCCTGGATCAGGTCGGCGCTGGCGCCGGGATAGGCGGTGGTGATGGTGATCGCCGTCTCGTCAACCTTGGGATACTGCCGGATCGACAGGTTGGAGATGCCCTGGAAACCCAGGAGCAGGATCATGCAGGCGAGGACGGTGGAGAGGACCGGCCGGCGAATGAAGATGTCGGAAAAGTTCATTGCTGAGCCTGCTGGTTAGCCGACTTGCTGGGGTCAATGGTGTTGTCGACAGCGACGGACATGCCGTTGAAGAGACGGTTCTGACCGGCGGTGACGACCTCGTCACCGGCCTTGATGCCCTCGATGATCTCGACCATGCCGTCGTTGCGGCGGCCGGGCTTCACGAACACCTGCGACAGCACGAGCGCCGGCTTTTCCGGTTCTGCCGCGGGCTTCGCGGGGTCGACAGCCGGCTTGTCCGCGGGCTTCGCCGCGGCGTCTTCGGCAGCCGGTTTCGCGTCTGCCGGCTTTGCATCTGCCGCCGGCTTTGCTGCGTCGGCCCCCGCGGCAGGCTTTTCCTCGGGTTTCGCGGCTGGGGCGCCTTCCGCCGGCTTCGCCGGAACGACGACGAAGACGAAGTCGCCATAGAGGCTCGACGTCAATGCCGTCTGCGGCAAGGACAGAATGTTTTTCTCCTGCGGCAGCTCGACGCGAACCTGGACGAACTGGCCGGGCGTCAGCTTGCCGTCAGGGTTGGCGACCTCGCCGCGGACGGACACCAGGCGGCTTGAAGCGTCGATCTTGGGATCGATGCCGCGAATGGAGCCGGCAAACGGCATGTCGGCGCCGCCGCCGGTGCCGCCGAGGCCGAGCCGCACCGCCTGGCCTATCTTGAGCAGCGGCAGCTGCTGTTCGGGTACCGAGAAATCGACCCGCATGGTGTCCAGATCCTGCAAGGTCACCACTGCGTTGCCGGGCGAGAGATATTGGCCGAGGTCGATCTTGGGGATGCCCACGGTGCCGGCGAACGGCGCCGTCAGCTGCTTCTGATCGAGCACGGCCTGCAGCTTGTTGACCTGCGCGGCGGAGGCCGATGCAGCGGCTTGAGCGGTGTCGAGCGTGGCATCCGTTCCGACGCCGCGCCGCTGCAGCTCCAGCGCGCGTTCGAGCGCCGTCTTGTCGGACACGGACTGCGCCTTGGCCGCGACCAGATCCGCGCGTTCGACGGCATCGTCGAGCTGCAGCAGGACCGAATCGACCGGCACCTTCTGGTTGGCATGGAAAAGGATCTCCTTGACGATGCCGCTGGTCTCGACGGTAAGGTCGACACCGCGCACGGCGCGTACCGTGCCGATCGCCTCGACCCCCGGCGTCCAGTCGGAAGGCTTGACGACAACCGTCGACACGGTCGTCGCCGGCGGCTTCATGGTGGCGAAATACTGTTTGATAGCGTTGTCGCGGAACAGGTTGAAGCCGACAACGCCGACGCACACCAGAGCGAGCAGAAGCAGAATTGCGGTGATAGAGATGAAGCGCTTCACGAACTGTCCCCTCGGCCGATGTCCGGCAAAATAGCCGAATAGCGGGACACTTATCGACGCCAGGTCCCGATTACAAATGACGGCGAACTTACTGTACCGTCTGGACGGTCTTGTCAATTCCGCCTAGGCTGGCGCGGGGGAAGGGATCGATGAAGACCCAAAGGGCAAATTCGCGCGACAAGATACTCGCCGCCGCCGCCGATGTCGCACGCGAGACCGGTCCCGGCAGCCTGTCGCTTGACGCCGTCGCCAGCCGCGCCGGCGTGTCGAAAGGCGGCCTGTTATATAACTTTCCGACCAAGGCCAAACTGATGCAGGGCCTGGTGGAGAATTACCTGCGCGCGTTCGAGCTGGCGCTGGAATCGGGCCGTGTCGCCGGCGCCAGCGGCGAGAGCCTGCTCGCCACCTATATCCGGCTCTCGGCGGATGATTGCGAGGAGCCGAAGCCGACGGCTTCGTGGATATTCTCGGCGATCGCCGAGGATCCGGATTTCCTGACGCCGATAAAAGCCTTCAAGTCGCAGCTGCTGCAGCGGCTGAAGAGCGAGACGCCGGACCTGAAGACGCTGCTGGTCTGCTTTCTGGCCATCGAAGGGCTGCGCAGCATGAACCTCTTCGATTCCGACGTGCTTTCCGCCGACGAACGCCGCTTGCTGGTATCGGCCCTGCTGGAGATTGCGGGATAGCTCAAGGCGTCGGATCGAAGAAGCGATACGGGCTGGGGGAAACGACGGTTGGTGAGCGGCATGGCATAGGCACGCATCACGACATCGGCGATTTCAAGCTACAGCCCCCCTGATTCGTTGGATCGATGGTTCAGGAATGACTGCGCGAATGCGCGGCCGACTATGTTGCGTCGCACCATAACACTGCCGTGTCAGCCTTGAGACGGCGCTCGGCGAGGCCGGCAAAGCGCGTTTTAGGGCTGTGATGGCGCCGACATATGGTTACGGCATTGTCATGTTGCGGCGCACAAACTATGTGCCTTTGTAGTCCTCCTAACAGTCGCGAGATCTCCATGGGTTCCCTTTCTTCGAAGAATGCGCTCGTCACCGGATCGACCAGCGGCATTGGCCTGGCCATTGCCCGCGCCCTTGCCGCCGAGGGCGCCAACGTCACGATCAACGGCCTTGGCGAAGCCGCGGCGATCGAACAGGAGCGCGCCGGCATCGAGAAGGATTTCGGCGTCCAGTGCCGCTACTCCGGCGCCAACATGATGGACGGCGCAGCGGTGACCGCCATGGTGCGCGAAGCCGAGCAGGCCTTGGGCAGCCTCGACATTCTGGTCAACAATGCCGGGATACAGCATGTCGCGCCAATCGAGGAGTTTCCCGACGACAAGTGGGAAGCCATCATCCGCATCAATCTGCTTGCCGCCTTTTACGCGATCAAGGCCGTGGTGCCCGGCATGAAGGCGCGCAAATGGGGCCGCATCATCAACACCGCGTCGGCGCATGCACTGGTCGCCTCGCCGTTCAAGTCGGCTTACGTCTCGGCCAAGCACGGCATAGCGGGTCTGACCAAGACGGTAGCGCTGGAAGTCGCGCAGGACGGCATCACCGTCAACGCCATCGCGCCCGGCTATGTCTGGACGTCACTGGTCGAAAGGCAGATCCCCGACACGATGAAGGCGCGCGGCATGACCGAGGAACAGGTCAAGCGCGACGTGCTCCTGGCGGCACAGCCGACGAAGCAATTCGTCACCGTGGAGGAGCTCGCCGCGCTGACGCTGTTTCTGTGCTCGGACTCGGCCAGGCAGATTACCGGCACGACTTTGCCGATGGATGGCGGCTGGACGGCGCAGTAGGCGCGGTCCCCGAGATCAACTCGCCACCACAGACTGCAGATTGACTCATCCCCCGGGGAGGATAGTCGACTCGCATGACAGACAATACGCATCGGTCGCATCCCGCTATCGTGAAGCGTCTAAAGCGCGCGCAAGGCCACCTTGCGGCAGTGCTCTCCATGTTCGAAGCTCATCGTTCCTGTGTTGACCTCGCACAGCAACTCCATGCCGTGGAAAGCGCCATAAGCAGCGCCAAGCGCGAACTGATCCACGATCATATCGAACATTGCCTGACCGACACCGCCGAGGGCGGAGCGCACGACTCGCTGACTGAACTCAAGCAGCTGGCCAAGTATCTATGAGCGGTCTCGGCAGGCGCACTCTCGACTGGTTCGGTTTCGGTTCGCATGATCATTCTGGCCACGATCATGACCACCACGGTCCGCATGGCCATACACACGGCGTCATCGATGCAACCATCGCGACGACCGATCGAGGCATCTGGGCTATAAAGTGGTCCTTTGTCATCCTGGCGGTCACCGCAGCAATGCAGATGGTCGTGGTGGTTCTCTCGGGAAGCGTAGCCCTTCTTGCCGACACCATTCACAATATTGGAGACGCAACCACTGCCATTCCCTTGTGGGTCGCCTTTATGCTGGCGAGGCGCAAGCCGTCGTCAACCTTCACCTACGGGCTCGGTCGGGTCGAAGACCTTGCCGGTATCATTATCGTGCTGATCATTCTGTTCAGCGCCATCGTCGCCGGGTACCAGGCTATCGAGCGCCTAATCCATCTGCAGGCAGTGACGCATCTCGGTTGGCTGACGACGGCGGGCATCGTCGGCTTCCTCGGCAATGAGGCCGTCGCGGTGTTTCGCATCCGTGTCGGCAGGGAAATCAACAGCGCGGCGCTCGTCGCTGACGGCTACCATGCCCGCACCGACGGTCTCACGAGCCTTGCCGTGGTCATCGGCGCCATCGGCGTGTGGCTCGGATTTCCGCTGGCCGACCCGATCATCGGGCTTCTCATCACGGTCGCCATTTTCGGTATCGTCTGGCAATCGGCGCGCTCAGTGCTCACCCGTATGCTCGACGGCGTCGAGCCGGGTGTGATGGCCGAAATTCATCATGCTGGCGAGCACGTGCCGGGTGCTCACATCATCGATGCCAAGGCCCGCTGGATCGGCCACAAGTTGCACGCCGACATCGCCATCGCCGCAGACGAAACCTTGCCGCTCTCGGAGGCAAACAAGATCACGGCGGCGCTGGAGAATGAATTGTTCGAACACATGCCGGCCCTCGCCGCTGCCAACATCCGTTTTTCGAGCGAATATGGCGCGCACGAGCATCCACACCCTCACGACCACAATCATGGCGAACACCAAAACCAACACTGACGTGCGCAGAAAACCAACCGCGTCAGCTAGTCTAGGCTGATGCTCCAGACGCTCGTCGAATTCCAGCGCACGATCTACCTGGCGCTCGCCGATCAGATAAAACTGCTCTCGGCTGGCGGTGGCTGGCTGGCGTTCCTTGCCTTTCTGCCGATGGGCGTGCTGTTTGGTGCGGCGCATGCCCTGACGCCTGGACATAGCAAAGCCGTCCTGGCCACGTATCTGGCCGGTTCGGACGCGAAGGTTTCGCGCGGTCTCCTGGTGTCGATAACGCTTTCCTTCACGCATGTGACGATCGCGGTGCTGATCGCGGCGTTCTCGTTACCACTGGTATCGATTGCCTTGGGAAGCGTTGGCCGAGCGCCTCTGCTGGAAGACATCAGCCGTGGGTTGCTTGGCCTGATTGGCGTCTGGATGTTGTGGCGCAATGAGCCACGGCCACTATCATAAGCACGAGGGCGAAGCCGTTGGGATCATGGCCGGCCTGATCCCATGCCCGCTGACGCTTTTCGTTATGACCTTCGCGATATCCAGAGGCGTTCCGGTTGCCGGCATTCTGTTCGCAACCACCATGATGATCGGCGTGGCCCTGACGCTGTCCAGCGTGGCGGTACTGTCGATCCTGTTTCGGGAACGGCTGGTGCATTTTTTCGACAGCCGGCCACGCTTGTTCGACATAATATCCAGAAGCATCGAAGGTATCGCCGGCTTCATTCTGGCTGGAGTGGCTGTTTGGCAAATTTCTGCGCGCTGAGGACGTTGAAACGAACAGCTAGGTTATGGATTGACAAGCACGAAGGATCGATCCAGCATCATGGCAAGGGGTTCCTTCGCGACGACCCCGTGAGGCGCCAGCCCAAAGATCGCGTCCAAACTCTCACTTCTGGAGGTGGACGCCATGCCGTCAACAACCGCAATCACCGTAGCGCAACTTTCCCGGATTATCGGCCTGCCCGACGCACCTGTTCTTGTCGATGTCCGCATCGACGAGGACTATGATACCGATCCGCGGCTGCTGCCGGCCTCATGCCGGCGCGATTTCAAGACCGTCTCTACCTGGGCGGCCGAGTTCACCGGAGCTCATGTGATCGTTATTTGCCAGAGAGGGCAGAAGCTTTCGCAAGGCGTCGCTGCATGGCTGCGCCATGACGGTGTCACAGCTGAATCGCTCGAAGGCGGCTTCGAGGCCTGGCTGGCGGCAAAGGGACTTCTGGTCAAGGCCGACAAGATACCGCGCCGCGACGATAAGGGCCGCACGGTCTGGGTGACGCGCGCGCGCCCCAAGGTCGATCGCATCGCCTGCCCCTGGCTGATCCGTCGTTTCATCGATCCTTCGGCGGTGTTCCTGTTCGTCGAACCGGCCGAAGTGCTGGCTGCCGCCGATCGTTTCGCTGCGATCCCCTTCGACATCGACGATGTGTTCTGGAGCCATCGCGGCGAGCGCTGCACCTTCGACACCATGATCGAGGAGTTCGAGTTGCGGTCCGAGGCGCTCGATCGTCTTGCTTTGATCGTGCGTGCAGCCGACACGGCGCGCCTCGATCTCATACCGCAGGCGGCAGGGTTCCTCGCGGCATCGCTCGGCCTGTCACGGATGTTTCGCGACGATCTCGAACAGCTTGAGGCAGGCATGTTGCTCTATGACGCGTTTTTCAGGTGGTGCCGCGATGCCACCGACGAAACCCACAACTGGCCGAGCGGGGGCAAAGCGACATGAACGCTTTTGCCGCCGACGACAGTCCGCTCGCTGCACCAGCCACGCCAACCTTTCGCCAAGCCGCGAAACTGTGGGCCAGGATCGGCCTGCTCTCCTTCGGCGGGCCGGCCGGCCAGATCGCGCTGATGCACAAGGAACTGGTCGAGGAGCGCCGCTGGATCGGCGAGCAGCGCTTTCTGCATGCGCTCAACTACTGCATGCTTTTGCCCGGCCCCGAGGCGCAGCAACTGGCGATCTATATCGGCTGGCTGCTGCACCGAACCGCCGGCGGCCTCGTTGCCGGCATCCTGTTCGTGCTGCCCGGTGCGCTTGTCATGCTGGGCCTCAGCGTCTTCTACGTGCTCTACAACGATGCTCCTTTCATCGAGGCGCTGTTCTTCGGCATCAAGGCGGCGGTGCTGGCCGTTGTCGTCGAGGCGGTCATCCGCATCGGCAAACGGGCGCTCAAGAACCGGGTTATGGTGGCGATCGCGGTGGTCGCCTTCCTTGCCATCTATGTCGTCAGGCTGCCGTTTCCGCTCATCATCCTGTTTGCAGGGCTGACCGGCTGGGTTGGCAGCCGCCTGGCGCCCACGCGTTTTTCCGGAGCCGCTCATGGCAAGGGCAATTTGCCTGATGTCAGGGGCGCCGTCGACCTGATGTTCGAGCGCGGCGAACTCGCCCACACCAAGCCGACGAAATGGCACGCGCCGCGCACCATTGCGATCTGGCTGCCGATCTGGCTCGGACCGGTCGTGCTGATCCTGGGTCTGACCGGCCCTGCCAGTGTGTGGACGCAGCTTGGCGGCTTCTTCAGCCTGATGGCGGTGGTCACATTCGGCGGCGCCTACGCCGCACTCTCCTATGTCGCGCAGGCAGCGGTGACCTCGTTCGGCTGGCTGGCGCCGGGTGAAATGGTCGATGGGCTTGGTCTGGCCGAGACGACGCCGGGACCATTGATCCTGGTGCTGCAGTTCGTCGGCTTCGTCGCCGCCTATCGTCACGCCGGTGCGATGGGACCGCTTGTGGCCGGATCGCTCGGCGCATTGCTGACGCTCTGGGTGACGTTCGTGCCGTGCTTCTTCTGGATCTTTCTGGGTGCCCCTACATCGAGGCGCTGCGCGGCAACAAGGCGCTGTCGGCGGCGCTGAGTGCGATCACGGCGGCTGTGGTCGGCGTGGTGATGAACCTTGCGCTGTGGTTCGCACTGCATGTCGTCTTCGGCGCGGTGCACCGTTTTGGTCTTGGGATGGAGCTACCGGTGCTGTCGTCGCTGGATTGGCGCGCCGCGCTGCTGGCGGCGGCCGCCATGGTCGCCATGCTGAAACTGAGGATCGGCATGCTGCCGACATTGGCCGGCTCGGCGCTGGCCGGACTGGCGCTGCTGGCCTTGCCTGCGTAGCGTCCGAAGGCGCGACCAGCCATTATCACAGCCGGATTTTTGAGGTATGCCGGGCCGGCGCACAACGGTCGCGGGCGCTGGTAGGATCAGCGCCGGCCCCGGAGATACCCTTTATGTCGAACCCGATACCGCCAAGCTGAACCTGTTCGACGTGGAGAGCGACGCGCTGGTGAACTGATTTGACGAGGTTGGCCGAGCTGTTCAAAGTCGATCCTGGATCGCACAACGGGATATGACATGGTGGATTCCGATCGGATCGACAAGCTGATCGCAGGGGTGCCCCCCGCCTTGGCGCTTCGTGCCGGGCTGGACCTTGGCATCTTCACCTGGCTCGGCGGCGATGCTGCGACTGCCGACAGCCTTGGGGCAGCGCTCAAAGTCGAGCCCGCTCGTCTGTCGCGGTTCCTCTACGCGCTCGCCAGCATCGGTCTCCTCGACGTCGAGGATGGTCAGTTTCGCAACGGAGCCGAAGCGTCGGAGTTCCTCGACGCGTCCAAGCCGACCTATCGCGGCGGCGATCATGTGCTGCTGCGCGAACTCTGGGGAGCCGACCTTTTGACCGCAGAGTCGCTGCGGCAGAATCGGCCGGCCGCGCTGCACGACTTTTCCGAAGCGGGGCCAGAATCCGCAGCGGCCTTCAGCCGCATGCTCGCACCGGGAGGGGTGATTTTCGGCCGAAATCTCGCCCGTGAACTGGACTTCTCGGCGGTCAGTTCGGTGATCGACATCGGCGGCGGCGCCGGGACCATTCTGGTCGGTCTTCGCGAGCGATGGCCGCATATTGCGGCGACTTTGATGGAACTCCCGACGGTCGCGGCGGTCGCACCAGCGATCCTGTCGGAATACGGTGCCGGCGATGTGGTTGTCGAAGAAGGCGACATAACGGTCGCGCCATCGACCGGCCGGCATGACTTGGCAATCCTGAAGGCTGTCGTCCAGGTCCTGCCGCCGGACCAGGCGCGCAGTTCGATCCTGAACGCGGCGCGTTGCCTCACCCAAGGAGGCGAGATCGCAATTGCGGGGTGGGGTGTCGTCGATGACGACCGTCTCGGCCCGCCTGAGGGTGTCTTTCTCAATCTCACCTTCCTGAACCTTTACCGCGCAGGCGAATCGTACACGGAAGGTCAGTATCGCGGGTGGATGGCCGAAGCTGGGTTCCGGGATATCTCCAGGTCGCAGCTGACCGACGGCACCACGTTGTTTCGTGGGCGCCTCACGGACTGATTGTGGCTGGAGTAGTTGGTTTCGGGCGTGTGTGGCCCTCAGAGCCAGCCCCGGACGGATTGCACAAAGTTCCTGAGGCGGCGTGAGCCGATCTTTCCCCTTACCGGCAGCGCGGTGTCCCCTGTCTTCTCGATAGCTTCTTCGCAGAGGGGGCATTTAAATGTCACTTGGTCGACAACAAAGTTCGGGATAGCGGCATATTTCGCATTCGTCGATTGGGGCGGAACCTCCGACAGGATGTTGCGCGGTCGCTGCAACTTGCGCCTAGCTAGCCCGTTCGACTACGTCGAATCGGAATGGAGTTTTTAGACATTCGTTTATCTATTCGTGGTTTCTAATACATATGGCATCCAACGCGTTCACCCGGATTTGGTTTGCTTTGAGCCGCCTAAGGCGCGCCACGAACGGTAACGTTGCCGTCATCTTCGCCTTCACCTTGCCGGTCGTGGTCGGCGGCGCCGGCCTAGGTATCGAGACGTCCTTCTGGTACTACAGCAGCCTTAAGCTGCAGGCCGTTGCCGATGCCGCGGCCTATGCCGGTGCGCTCGAGAAAGTCGCGGGTTCCGACAACCCGACCATCATCGCCGCCGCCACGCAGTCCGCAACTTCGAACAATTTCGCCACGCCGGGCACGATCCAGGTCAACACGCCGCCATTGTCTGGCCCGAACACCGCAAAGAAGGCGGTGGAGGTCATCGTCAAGCAGAACCTCGATCGCTACTTCACGGCGATTTTCAACAGCACGCCGGTTCCGGAACAGGCGAGGGCGGTGGCACTGATCACCGATGGCGCCTATGCCTGCAACACGGCGCTCAATCCGTCGGCCTCGCAGGCGGTGAGCATTTCTGGCAACACCAGCCTCAAGCAGATCGGCTGCGTCATCAATACGAATTCGATCGCCGCCGATGCCATCAAGCTTCAAGGCTCGGCGACCCTCCAGACTGACTGCCTGATAGCGGTCGGCGGCGTTTCGCTTAGCAGCACACCCACGATGGTTTGCAAGGCCCCGATCACGCATGCTCTGCCGGTGGCCGATCCGTACGCCGATCTGCCGACGCCCACCGGCGGCAACCCGTGCAAGAATGTCAACGGCAACAAAACCTCGCAAACGCTCCAGCCTGGCACCTATTGCAGCGGCATGAGCCTCAACGGCAACGTCACGCTTTCTCCCGGCGTCTATGTCGTGCAGGGCAGTATGAAGGTCAACGCCAACGCGGTCGTCGCGGGCAGCGGGGTAACCATCTTCATGGCCGGCAGCAACACCGTCAGCATGAATGGCAACGCCACGGTGACGTTAAGCGCGCCGACATCCGGAGCCTATTCCGGCGTGCTGTTCTACGGCGACAGGACTGGGACCGCAGCGCAGAGCACCTTCAACGGCACGGCGAACTCGCTTCTGACCGGCGCCATCTATTTCCCCAGGCAGCAGGTCAACTACCTTGGCAACTTCTCGGGGAACGGCGGCTGCACCCAGGTCGTCGCCGACACCATCCAGTGGTCTGG
The DNA here is from genome assembly GCF_030323125.1 of Mesorhizobium sp. C089B. Classification (NCBI taxonomy): domain Bacteria; kingdom Pseudomonadati; phylum Pseudomonadota; class Alphaproteobacteria; order Hyphomicrobiales; family Phyllobacteriaceae; genus Mesorhizobium; species Mesorhizobium sp. C089B. The sequence continues at coordinate 3,874,591 of NZ_CP100469.1, read as the reverse complement.
CAGTACGACCATCAAGCAGGACTGCACCAGCCTCGGGATGAAGAACATCCCGGCGGCGCTGTCCGTTCAGCTCGTCGAGTAGCGGGATGGGTAAGCGGGCCTTGCGCATTGTCCGGGACAAAGCCGGGTTGGCCGCCGTGGAATTTGCCATGTTGCTGCCCATCCTGTGCTTGGTCTGCCTCGGCATCGCCGACGGCTGGTCCTACGTGACGAGTTACCTGCAGATGCGGGCCGGCGTCAAAACCGCGGCCAATCTGGTGATGGCCGGCGCGGGCAGTGACGCGGCCAAAGACACGGGAACGCAGGCGGTCGCGCTTTCGAGCTGGGACAACAAGCCCGATGACGCCGCGGTCGTGCTGGTCCGCTCCTATTTGTGCGGCACCACGGTCGTGGATGAGACCACCATCTGCGGCGGAAAGAAGCTGCCGACCGTCTTCATCCAGATAACGGCGACGGGCACCTGGGTGCCCCCGTTTAACTTCGGTGTCTTCCCGGACCCGCGCGCGATCAGTCATCAGCAGGTGATCCGTGTCCGCTGAAAGGATCGGGTCCAGATGGCGCCGTGACTGCTCCGGCGCAGCCGGGCTGGAATTCGCCTTGATCGCGCCTTTCCTGGTGATGCTTTTGTTCGGAATCTTCGCCTTCGGCTGGGCCATGAATGCCGTGTCGACCGTCCGCTATACACTGGAAACCTCTTCCCGGGCGCTGCAGCTGAACAACACGCTTTCGCAGAGCGACATCCAGGCTATCGCCACGCAGAAATTGGTGAACCTGGGTCTGAAGAACGTCATTGTGACGATCGCGACCGACCCTGCCAGCGGCGGTTTCAAGATGGCGCATCTGACCGCCAGCTATGCCTTCGTCATCGCTTTCCCGTATTTCGACCAGTATCCGATAAATTACGCCACGACCGTCACGGTGCCCCTGGTTGCCAGCTAGGATACGGCCGGCTTAGTCGAGTTGGCGGCGCCGAACTCAGACCGTAACGGATCGACTGGGAACCATCGCTCGATCTGGAATTGTACTTGCAAGAGGTCGATTCTCTTCGCGGCTGTAGATGCTTAAAGCTCGCTCCTGAGACCTCAGGGATGGACTTTTTCTATGGAACTAAAGTCGGGCTGCTTGCTTGGTCGCGTCCGTGAAAATCACCGAAAACCAGTCCATCAGTGCTGCAACATGCCGACAGGCTATCTCAGTCACCAAGCCTTTGATCTTGCTGGTGATCCCGACAGGAATCGAACCTGTGACCTACAGATTAGGAATCTGCCGCTCTATCCTACTGAGCTACGGGACCACGCGGCCCGACACATAGCCGCTTCCGATCGTTTCGCCAAGAGGCTCACCGAAGGCAATGAAGAGGCCGGCCGAAGGCAATTCGGCCGGCCTTTCGGCGGCATATGTCAGGCTGCGAGCGCCGTTTCGGCCAGTTTAACCCAGTAGCTCATGCCGTGCGGGATGACTTCGTCGTTGAAGTCGTAGGCCGGATGGTGGAGGCCGGCGGTCTCGCCATTGCCGATGAAGATGAAGGCGCCAGGGCGGGCTTCCAGCATGTAGGAGAAGTCTTCGCCGCCCATCACCGGCTGGATGGCGCGGTGGACCTGGGTGTCGCCGGCGACATTTGCCGCGACATCGCCGGCAAAGACCGTTTCTTCCGGATGATTGAAGGTCACGGGATAGTTGGCGTCATAGTCGACGGTGATCGTCGCGCCGAAGGCGGTGGCTATTCCTTCGCAGATGGTGCGGATGCGCTCTTCCGATTTCTTGGCGATCTCTTTCTTCAGTGTGCGCACCGTGCCGGCAATCTCGGCGGTCTCGGGAATGACGTTGTAGGCGTCGCCGGCGTGGAACTTCGTCACCGAAACCACCACCGCCTCGACCGGATCGGTGCTGCGCGAAGCGACCGTCTGAAGGGCGCCGACCAACTGGCTGGTGATGACGATCGGGTCGATCGTGCCGTGCGGCATCGCCGCATGGCCGCCGCGGCCCTTCACGGTGATGGTGAACTCGGCGGTCGCCGCCATGATCGGACCCGGCCGGATGGCGAACTGGCCCACCGGCAGGCCCGGCATGTTGTGCATGCCAAAGACGCGCGAAATGTCGAAACGCTCCATCATGCCGTCCTTGACCATCTCGTTGCCGCCGCCGCCGCCCTCTTCCGCCGGCTGGAAGATGACCGCGACCGAGCCGGCGAAATTGCGCGTTTCGGTCAGATATTTGGCGGCGCCCAAAAGCATCGCCGTATGGCCGTCATGGCCGCAGGCATGCATTTTGCCGGGAATGGTCGAGGCATAGGGCTTGCCGGTGATCTCGTTGATCGGCAGCGCGTCCATGTCGGCGCGCAAGCCGATGGTTGCGCCTTGCCCCTTGCGGCCATGGATGATGCCGACCACGCCGGTCTTGCCGAGGCCCGTCACCACGTCGTCGCAGCCGAATTCCTTCAGCTTCTCGGTGACGAAGGCGGCGGTCTTGAAGACATCGAAATTCAGTTCTGGCGTCTGGTGCAGATGGCGTCGCCAGCCGGCAACTTCATCCTGCATCTCGGCGGCGCGGTTGAGAATCGGCATAATGGTTCCATCTCGCTGTTGGAGCAGACGATCTGGCCTGCTTGATTGCAATTGTGATTGCCATGCTTGTTGCCATCTTGGCACTTTGCCATCTTGGCGTCACATAGGGTAAATAGCACCCCAGACAATGTGATCCGGAAATTGAGGGCCGGATCAGGTCATGCTGGCCATCGCGTAACGAAATCTTACGGAGCCAGGGGCGACTACGGCAAGAGGCGATTTCGGATTCCATGATGCGGCACAGCCATATCCTCAAATTACTGCTAACGGGCGGCTTGGCGCTACCCATGCTGGCTGGGCCAGCTTTGGCCAATCCGGTGATCCTGTTCGACCTCAACAGCGGCAAGGTTCTGCAGCACCAGGACGCATTCAAGCGCTGGTATCCCGCTTCGCTGAGCAAGCTGATGACCGCCTATGTCACCTTCCGGGCGATTGCCGCCGGCGAGGTCCAGCTCGATTCACCGATCAAGGTGACCAAGCATTCGGCGGGCGAACCGCCCAGCAAGATGGGCTTCAAGCCGGGCTCGGTGATGCGGCTCGACAATGCGTTGAAGATGATGCTGGTCAAATCGGCCAACGATATCGCCATGGCCATCGGCGAAAACATAGGCGGCTCGCAGGCCGGATTCGCCGTTCGCATGAATGCGGAGGCGGCGCGGCTCGGCATGACCGGAACGCATTTCGTCAATCCGAACGGACTGTTTTCGCCGGAGCAGTATACGACGGCGCGCGATCTTGCCCTGCTGGTGATGGCGATCCGCAAGGAATTCCCGCAATACGCCCCCTGGTTCTCGATCGAAGGCCTTGCCGTCGGCAAGAAGGCGATCTCCAACTACAATCTCTTGATCGGGCGCTATCCCGGCGCCGACGGCATGAAAACCGGGTTCGTCTGTCCCTCGGGCTTCAACATGATCGGCTCGGCGACACGCAATGGCCGCACGCTGGTCGCGGTCGTGCTCGGCGAAAAATCGGCGATCAGCCGTGCCGAGACAGCCGCCAGGCTGCTCGACCAGGGCTTTGCCACGCCCGACCCGAACTGGCTCACGGTCGCGGCCATGCCTTCCTATGGCGATACAATGTCACCCAACGACATGCATGATGAGATCTGCAGGAAGAAGGCGCCGCACGAGCAGTCCGAGGCGGCTCCGCCGGTGGCCGCGAAGGGTGCCGACGTGCCGAAATCGCCCTATCAGGAAAAGCTCGACCACGTGCCGACGCTGGTTGCCGTGGGCCTCGGCGGCGCCACCGGGCCGGCGCCGAAGGCGATGCTCGACCAGGGCGGCCAGGAATACGCCGATGTGCCGCTGCCGAGCTGGCGGCCAGACATTCCGGCGCCAAAGGGCGCCGAACCGGCCGTGGTGGGCCAGGCAACCGCGGTGCAGGGCGACCAGCTGGTCAAAGCCGCGAACTAGGCGATGGCTGGCTTTCCGATACCCGTCACGGTGGTCACCGGCTTCCTCGGCGCCGGCAAGACGACATTGCTCAACCGGCTGCTCAAAGATCCGGCACTGGTCGACACGGCCGTCATCATCAACGAATTCGGTGAGGTGGCGATCGACCACCTGCTGGTCGAGCAGGCCTCGGACGGCATCATCCAGTTGTCCGACGGCTGTCTGTGCTGCACGGTGCGCGGCGAACTGGTCGATACGCTGGCTGACCTCGTCGACCGGCTGCAGACCGGCCGTATCGCCCGCCTTGCCCGCGTCGTTGTCGAAACCACCGGGCTCGCCGATCCGGCGCCGGTGCTGCAGTCGATCATGGCGCATCCCGCCCTTGTGCAGGCCTTCCGACTTGATGGCGTCATCACGCTGGTCGACGCGGTCAACGGCAATGCGACGCTCGACGGCCATGTCGAGGCGGTCAAGCAGGTGGCGGTCGCCGATCGCATCGTGCTGACCAAGGTCGATCTGGCCAGCGATCCCGGCGACGTCGATGCTTTGCGAACGCGACTCCATCAGCTCAATCCAGGCGCCGTGGTGCTGGACGCCGGCGACGGCCGAACCGGCGTCACGGCGCTGTTCGATTGCGGCCTCTACAATCCGGCGACCAAATCCGCCGATGTCCGGCGCTGGCTCGGCGAAGAAGCCGCCCATGAGCACCACCATCATCATGATCATGACCACGGCGAGCATGAGCACCACCACCGCCACGATTCCCGCGTGCGCTCCTACTCGCTGGTCCATGACGGCCCGGTGCCGTTTTCGGCGATCGAGATGTTCCTCGACCTGCTGCGTTCTGCGCATGGCGACAAGCTTTTGCGGATGAAGGGCATCATCGAGCTTGCGGAGGACCCGTCGCGGCCGCTTGTCGTCCACGGGGTGCAGAAGATCCTGCACCCGCCGGCGCGGCTGCTGGCCTGGCCGGACGGCCAGCGCGGCACCAGGCTGGTGCTGATCACGCTCGATATGCCGGAAGACTATGTGCGCCGGCTGTTTTCCGCCTTCACCAACCGGCCGTCAATCGACACGCCGGATCGCGCGGCGCTGGAGAGCAATCCGCTGGCGATAGCCGGGGGCTGATTCTCAGGCTCGCTCTGCGCCGCGTTCGACCAGGAAGCGGTGGCCGCCGCTGACGGCTGACGTTTCCACCAGTTGGTGACCAGCGTCGGCGCAAAAGGCGGGGATGTCGATGACCGCCAGCGGGTCGGTGGTCTCCAGCCAAAGCCGGCTGCCCGGCTGCATTGCCGCCAGGCGTTTTTTCGCCTTGAGAACGGGCAGAGGGCAGTTCAGGCCCTTGAGGTCATAGATCGCGGTGTGATTTGTTTGTTTGTCTTCATGCATGTCTTTGTCCCAAAACCGCGGCGCACTTTTGGGCGGCATGCATCGGCAAGGCGAAAACCTCAGCCGCCGAACATGCCTAGCAGCTTGTTCTTGATCTTCGACATCCGGCTTTCGTCCGCCGGCGGTTCTGCAGGCGCCGCCTCGACGCTCGCAGTGGCGACCGGCTGCTGGGCGGCCTGCTTGGCTGCTTCCTTTTCGGCCAGCGCTTGGGCCTTTGCCGCTTGCTTTTCAGCCAGTGCCTGGGCCTTGGCGGCTTTCGCAGCCTCGATGGCAGCAACCCGCTGTTCCTCGGCCTTGCGCTTGGCTTCCTTCTCTGCGTCCAGCGCCGCCATCTTGCGGCCGGCGGGCGAATCGATGCGCCCCATGCGCGCCGTCTCGGTCAGCGTGCCGTCGGAATTCAGCGACGGCGGTTCGATCGGCACGCGCTCGCCCCGGGCGCGGCGCTTCGACCAGTCGGAAACGATGGCGGCTTCCTTGATGCCGGCAATGGTCGGCTTGGGCGCCGGCACGCTGGCTTTGACCGCGCCGGTGAAGGCCGCGTCATAGCTGCTTTGATAGGCGTTGAGTGCGCTCTTCAGCGAATCCGGCTGCGTGGTCGCCGGGCAGGCGCCGGTCGGATCGAATGTCGTGCCCTCGGGCGCCACCTGGTTGAAGACATAGCGCTTGTCGCAGACATCGACCTTCGGTGGCACCTTGGTGATCTCGAAATTGTCGTAACCGACCTTCAGCATCTTCCAGAACTCATAGTTCGGGTCGTTGCGGTAGCGCGCCATGTTGGCGGCGGTCATGCGGAACGGGAAGGCCTGGATCTGGAACTCGGTCTGGCCGCCCTGGAAGGCATCGCGACCAAAAGCGTAGATCTGCTCGATCTGCGGATCGGTCATCGAATAACAGCCCGACGACGAGCAGGCGCCGTGCACCATCAGATTGGCGCCGGTGCGGCCATTGGCACGGTCATAGGCGTTGGGATAGCCGATGTTGAAGGACAGATGATAGTTCGAGCGCGGATTCATCTGCGACGGGCGGACCGTATAGAAACCTTCCGGCGCCTGGCGGTCGCCCTCGGTGTATTTTGGGCCGAGCTTGCCCGACCATTTGCAGATGTCGTAGCTGGCGACCATCTCGTAGCGGCCGGTGGTCTTGGCCTTCCAGATTTCGAGCTTGCCTTCTTCCTTGAAGATGCGGGCCATCACCGACGAGGTGCGGATCATGCCCTTGGCCTTCATGTCGGCCAGGATCTTGTCCGGCAGCGGCTTGCTGGCTTCCGGCGCAAAATTCTTCATCGAGGAATCGTTGCAGCCGGCAACGCCAAGCGCGGCGATCAGAAGTCCAGTGCGGGCAAGCTTGGTAAACATGGATACGGCTATGTCTTTTTCTCGCGTCACGGCCGGATAGCGCCCGGGCCTGCATGCTGAACACCGACGGACCCTAAGCCCGTTAACCTTGAAAATTCCTTACCGCAAGCATCGGAAGGCGCCCCCCACGGCAATTCGCTCGGTGTCACGGATTTTTTATTGAGCCGAATGCGGCGGCATTTTTGTGGCGAAATTGCTCCTTGACGCCACATTGCGGTGCGCTGCCGGCAAAAATCAGAGGCTGCGGCCCATCGCCAGATATTTTTCGCGGCGCTGTTCGCGAAAATCGGTGTTGGCGCCGGCAAAATCCTTCATCGTCTTGGCGATGAGGTCGCCGGTGGCGGCGATCACCGTTTCGGGCGCGCGCTGGGCGCCGCCGAGCGGCTCGGCAATGATGGCGTCGATGATCTTCATTTCCAGAAGGTCCTGGGCGGTGATCTTCATGTTGGTCGCCGCATCTTTCGAGCGCGTGGTGTCGCGCCACAGGATCGAGGCAGCGCCTTCCGGCGAGATCACCGAATAGATGGCGTGTTCCAGCATGTAGACGCGGTTGGCGGTGGCGATCGCAATGGCGCCGCCCGAACCGCCTTCGCCGATGACAACCGAAATCGATGGCACTTTGAGGCCGAGGCAGGCCGAGGTTGAGCGGGCGATGGCTTCAGCCTGGCCGCGTTCCTCGGCGCCAACGCCGGGGTAGGCGCCGGCGGTGTCGACCAGCGTCAGAAGTGGGATCTGGAAACGGTCGGCAAGTTCCATCAGCCGCACGGCCTTGCGGTAGCCTTCAGGGCGCACCGAGCCGAAATTGTGCTTGAGCCGGCTCGCCGTGTCGGAGCCCTTTTCCTGGCCGATGACGGCCACCGGTTCGCCGCGGAAGCGGGCGAAGCCGCCGATGATCGCCTGGTCCTCGCCGAAATTGCGGTCGCCGGCGAGCGGCGTGAAATCGCTGAACAGACCCTTGATGTAGTCGAGGCAATGCGGCCTGTCGGTGTGGCGCGCGACCTGCACCTTCTGCCACGGCGTCAGCGCCTTGTAGATGTCGCGCAGCGCGTCGCGCACGCGCTTCTCGAGCCGGCTGATTTCGTCGCCGACGTCGACCGCCTCGCCATTCTCGGCAAGCTTCTTCAGCTCGAGGATCTTGAGTTCAAGGTCCTGCACCGGCTTTTCGAAATCGAGGTAATTGTACATTCTTGAGCGGACCGATGCGTCGGAAGGCAAACATCGCGCAGATGTAGGCTCCGCGCGGGCACGTTGCCCTCACATAGCGATATGAGGCCTAGTCGGCAAGCGGATGATGATCGTTGACCAGCCGCACCAACCGCTCTTCCAGCACATGCGTGTAAATCTGCGTGGTCGAGATATCGGCGTGGCCGAGCAGCTGCTGCACCGCCCTGAGATCGGCGCCGTTCTGCAGGAGATGGCTGGCGAAAGCATGGCGCAGCACATGCGGCGAAATTTTCGCCGCCGATATGCCGGCCCGCGCGGCAAGGCCTTTGAGATCGCGGGCAAAGACCTGCCGGGAGAGAAAGCCGCTGTCGCCGGCGGCCGGGAACAGAAACGGGCTGTCGGCGAAAGCCGGCACCGTGGCCCGGGCTGTGAGCCAAGCCCGCATCGCCGTGCGGGCCTTGGCCGACAGCGGCACCATGCGCTCCTTGTCGCCCTTGCCGCGCACCATGAAGAAGCGGTCGTCGCGCTGGGCGACGGTCACCGGCAGGCCGACTAGTTCGGAGACGCGCAAGCCGGTGGCATAGAGCACCTCCACCAAAGCGTGCAGGCGCAGTGCAGCCACCCGGTCACCATTGACGGCATCGCCTGTCTCAAGCGCGGCGCGGTCGAGCAGCCGACCGGTATCGGCCTCGCTCATCGTCTTGGGCAGCGGCCGGCCCTTTTTCGGACTGTCCAGCGTGCCGGTCGGGTCGTCGCCGCGCAAGCCCTCGGCGTAGAGAAACTTGAAGAACTGGCGGATCGCCGACAGTTTGCGCGCCTGCGACGTCGACGCAAAGCCGCGCGCCGCGATATCGTCGAGATAGGCGCGGATGTCGGCTGCGGCGGCAGCGGCAAGCCCGCCGGCAATCTGCTGCGAAGCGTCTTCGAGATCACGGCGGTAGGAAGACAGCGTGTTTGCAGCGGCACCGCGTTCGGCGCTCATCATCTCGAGAAAGGCTTCGATGCGAGCCGCGCTGTTCATGTTCCAGGGGTCAGTTTTGGGTCAGTTTTTCTTGGGGTTCAGCTTTTCCGGTGGAATGCGCACGGTCATTTCGGCTTTTTTCGGCTCGACGAACATCGCCAACGCCACCATCGTACCATAGGCAATGCCGGCAAGAATCATCATCGTCACGACAAAGCGGAACAGTGTCGGCATCAATCTTCGCCCGTCTTCTTACTCTGCGATTCCAAGCCCTGTGTCCTTATGGGACGCTAATTCCGTCAATTCAAGGACGAAGGGCTCTGCGTGCGAAAGGCGCTATGCTTGACGCAAACGGGCTTTTGATGTCGATACGCCGGCAAAGACGGCTTAGAAACAGCATGGTCTCATGAACGCGTTACCAGCAAATCCTCCCGGCGATAGCCATGCCGCGCTGCTCGACAGGCTGGGCAGCCGCTCGATCGTCTTTGTCGGCCTGATGGGCGCCGGCAAGACGGCGATCGGCCGCAAGGTGGCGACGATGCTGTCGCTGCCCTTCGTCGACAGCGACCAGGAGATCGAAACCGTGTCGCGCATGACGGTGCCGGAACTGTTCGAACGCTATGGCGAGACCGAATTCCGGGCATTGGAGCAGCGCGTCATCCTGCGCGTGCTGGAGAGTGGGCCGCAGGTGCTGTCGACCGGCGGCGGCGCGTTCATGAATGTGCAGACGCGGGAAGCGATCGCCGGGCATGGCGTGTCGGTGTGGCTGAAGGCCGAGATCGACCTGTTGATGGAGCGCGTGTCCAAGAAGCAGAACCGGCCGTTGCTCAAAAGCGCCGATCCGCGCGCCGTGCTCGAGCGGCTGATGGGCGAGCGCTACCCGGTCTATGCCACGTCCAACATCACCGTGCCGACACGCGACGACCGCAAGGAGGTCATTGCGACCGAGGTTGTCGACGCGCTGTGCGGGCATTTCGGCATTCCGGCTCCGACTGCGCCGGGCGAGGTGCGGCTGTGAGCGAACCGGTCACTGTCGAGGTCGGCCTTGGCGAGCGTGCCTATGACATCCTGATCGGCCCCGGCCTTTTAGCGCGCGCCGGCGCCGAGATTTCGCGCCGCCTGCCCGGCACGAGAGCGGCGGTGGTCACCGACGATAATGTCGCGGCGGCACATCTCGACGCGCTGAAGGCCGGTCTGGAGACACGCGGCATCCAGCCTGCCGTCATCACTTTGCCGGCCGGCGAAAAGACCAAGAGCTTTGCCCATCTCGAAGAGGTGGTCGACGGCGTGCTCGCCGCCAAGCTGGAGCGCGGCGATGTCGTCATTGCGCTCGGCGGTGGCGTCATCGGCGACCTCACCGGCTTTGCCGCCGGCATCGTGCGCCGCGGCATGAATTTCGTCCAGATTCCAACCTCGCTGCTGGCGCAGGTCGATTCCTCGGTCGGTGGCAAAACCGGCATCAACAGTCCGCGCGGCAAGAATCTGGTCGGTGTCTTCCACCAGCCGAAACTGGTGCTGGCCGATACCGAAGTGCTCGACACGCTGCCGATCCGCGAATTTCGCGCCGGCTATGCCGAGCTTGCCAAATACGGGTTGATCGACCGACCGGCGTTTTTCGCCTGGCTGGAAGCGAACTGGGAAAAGGTGTTCGCTGGCGGACCGGAGCGGGCCGAGGCCATCGCCGAGGCGTGCCGCGCCAAGGCCGATGTCGTCGCCCGCGACGAGTTCGAAACCGGCGACCGCGCACTGCTCAATCTTGGCCACACGTTCGGCCATGCGCTGGAAGGCGCCACACAGTATGACGGCGCCCGCCTCGTCCATGGCGAAGGCGTCGCCATCGGCATGGCGCTGGCGCACCGCTTTTCCGCAAGGCTCAATCTGGCCAGCCCCGACGACGCGGCGCGGGTCGAGGCGCATCTTCGCGCCGTCGGTCTACCCTGGCGGATGGCCGACATCCCTGGTGAGTTGCCCGATGCCGAGGCGCTGCTTGGCTTCATCACCCAGGACAAGAAAGTGTCGCGCGGCGCGCTGACCTTCATCCTGACGCGCGGCGTTGGCCAGGCTTTTATTGCCAAGGATGTACCGGCGTCGGAAGTGCTTTCGTTCCTCAGGGAGAACCACCCGGGCCAGGAAAGCCGGCAGCGATGATCAACGAGCCCGGCTGGACCGTCGTCGCCGTCCTTGCCATCCTCATCCTGCTGGTCCTGGCCGTGCGCACGCGCCTGCTTGCCATGTTCGGCTATGAGCTGTCGCGCATCGAGCCGCAGCGCTCGACACAGGACGAGTTGCGCGGCGCGGTCGACGATTTCCGCCGCGACGGCCAGATGGTGCGTGAGGACCGCGACCGCGTCGGCGGGCTGTTCGATCTCGCCGAGCTCGAAGTCTCCGACATCATGGTCCACCGCACCAATATGCGCTCGGTCAATGCCGACAATGGGCCGGAAGCGGTGGTGCGCGAGATCCTGCAAAGCCCGCACACCCGCATGCCGTTGTGGAAAGGCTCTCTCGACAACATTGTCGGCGTGCTGCACGCCAAGGACCTGCTGCGAGCGCTGAACGAGGTCGGCAACGACTTTTCCCGGATCGACGTGATGAAGATCGCTTCGAAGCCTTGGTTCGTGCCCGACACCACGACGCTGCAGGAACAGCTCAACGCCTTCCTGCGCGCCAAGGCGCATTTCGCTATCGTCGTCGACGAATATGGCGAGGTCGAAGGGCTGGTGACGCTGGAGGACATTATCGAGGAGATCGTTGGCGAGATCGCCGACGAGCACGATGTAGACATTCAGGGCGTGAAGCAGGAGGCGGACGGTTCCGTGGTCGTCGACGGCACCGTGCCGATCCGCGATCTCAACCGGGCGCTCGACTGGAACCTGCCTGACGAGGAAGCGACCACCATTGCCGGCCTGGTCATCCACGAGACGCAGTCGATCCCCGAGGAAAAGCAGGCTTTCACCTTCCACGGCAAGCGCTTCGTGGTGATGAAGCGCGACAAAAACCGGATCGCCAGAATCAGGATCAGGCCGGCGGGCGAATCTTAAAGGTACCGAGCAGGCCCGCCACATGACGCTCTTTGCCGAGCTTATGCCGCGATCTGGCTCGTAGACCGTTCGTGGATGGTCGCACCGGTTTGAGCGTCAACTGCGACCAGGCTGACCTCGTAGCCCCAGAGGCTGCGGACATGGCGCAGCGTCGCGTCACGGCTGGCCCCTTCGAGCACAACACCATCCTTTACCCTGTGTTGCAGTCGCAACTGCCGGTCGCCGAGCAGGTCGACATCAATCACCTGGATGTCCGGCCGATTCGCTCCAAGGTCGTAACCGTGGGCTAGCTCGGCCCGTATCTTGTGATAGCCACGTTCGTTGTGGATCGAGGCGACTTCGAAATGCGGTTGGTCGGCTCCATCGCCAAGCACGAAGAACCGCCATTTTCGGATCAAGCTCGGGCTGAGGTACTGGCGGATAAAGGATTCGTCGCGGTGGTTGGCCCAGGCCTCAAGCAGGACCTCGCGCCAGTTGCCATGTCCTGCAATGTCCGGGAACCAGTCGCGGTCCTCCGCCGTCGGCTCGGTCGAAATGCGCTGTATGTCCTGCATCATGTCGAGGCCGAGGGCATAGGGATTGATGCCTGAAAACCGGGGATCGTCAAAGGCCGGCTGGAAGATCACGTTCGAATGGTTGCGCAGGATTTCGAGCATGGCACCTTCGCCGATCCGGCCGCGATCGAATAGCATGTTCATGAGCGTATAATGCACGAAGGTGGCGCAGCCTTCATTCATGACTTGAGTCTGTCGCTGCGGGTAGAAATATTGCGCGATGACGCGGACGATCCTGATGATCTCGCGCTGCCAGGGTTCCAGGATCAGGCTGTTCTTCTCGAGGAAATAAAGGAGGTTTTCCTCGGGAAGGTTGAGCGATCTCTTGCGCTCCGCCATCCCTTGATCCTCATTGCCGGACTTGTTTTTGTTCTGCGACGGCGGGAGCGTGCGCCACAGATCGTTGTAGGAGCGCTCTTCGTATTCGAGGCGCTCGCGAAGCCCTTCGCGCTGTCGCTCCGACGAGAGCTTTGGCGGCCGGTGGTAGCGGAACACCCCTTGTTCCATCAGCGCATGGGCGGAATCGAGAATAGCCTCCACTGCTGCAAGGCCGTGCCGCTCCTCGCACCGGGCGATGTAGCCCTTGGCGAAGTCCAGATAACCCAGGATTGCCCCGGCGTCGGTCCATTGCTGAAACAGATGATTGTTCTTGAAGAAATGATTGTGGCCAAGCGCCGCGTGGGCCGTCACAAGGGCCTGCAAGGCCATGGTGTTTTCCTCCATGAGGTAGACGATGCAGGGATTGGAGTTGATGACCAGTTCATAGGCCAGCCCCCGACCACCCTTACGGTAAAGAAGCTCCTGGTGAAGGAAATGTTTGCCGAACGACCAATGCCGATACATCAGTGGCATGCCGATAGATGAGTAGGCGTCGAGCATCTGCTGGGAGGAGATTATCTCCATCTGGACCGGGTAAGTATCGAGATGCAACTCGTCGACCGCGATCGCCTCGATCTCTTCAAAAGCCCGCGATAATTTCTCGAAATTCCAGTCGGAACCGGAAAACAACAAATTCGTTTCGTTGGCTCGCCTGACCATCTCTCTCTCTCAAGCGCTCTTGATGGCCACCGGCTGCCTGGCGAAGAGCCGGTGGAAGACCGGGTAAATATCCGCGGGAGCAGCGATGCGGCTCATCTGGAAGTTGGGCCATTTCAGCTCGATCGTACTGTAGGCGCGCCAAAGCGACGTCCCGTTTTCGGTAGCACCGAATATGTGGCTCTCGCGTTCGTCGATGATCTCGACATAGGCGAAATACTGGCACAGGCGCATGAGCTTGCCGTTCATGAGCTCTATGCATCGCTCGGAATCGGTGGTGAAATTGTCCCCGTCAGAGGCCTGCGCGGCGTAAATGTTCCACTCGCTGGCAGGATAGCGCTGGCCGATAATGCGGTGCATTTCGTCGAGCGCGGTGGAGACGATCGTACCGCCGCTCTGCGTGTTGTAGAAGAACGTGTCCTCATCCACTTCGTGCGCCTCATGGGTATGGCGGATGAAGACGATCTCCGTGCGTTCGTAGCGCCGTTTCAAGAACAGGTGCAGCAGCACGAAGAAGCGTTTGGCCAAGTCCTTTTCGCGTTGGCCCATCGATCCGGACACGTCCATAAGGCAGAACATGACGGCATTGGCATTCGGCACCGGCCGGGCGTCGAAGCGGTTGAATCGGATATCGACCGGATCGACAAAGGCAATTCGCCTGCGCCGTCGCTCCAGCCGGTCAAGCTCGTCGCGTAATTCCGCGATGCGCTGGCGCACCGCCGCGCCGGCCGGGGCCGACTCAAGCGTGACGATTTCCCGGAGGATCGCCTCCAGTTCCTGCTGCGTGGGGCGCCTCAGCGCAATGCGCCGGCCTAGGCTGTTGCGCATCGTGCGGCCGGCATTGATGTTGGTCGGGGAACCAGTTGCCGCGAAGCCGGCCCGGCGCGGCTTGAAGGCAAGGATTTCCTTGAGATTGAGCTTAACCAGGTCGGGCAGTTCGAGATCCTCAAAAAAGAGTTCGAGCACCTCCTCGCGTGACAGCACGAAACGAAAATCGTCTTCCGACGCCGTGTTTCCTGGCGACGACGCCGCGCCGCCCCCATGCGGCTTCGGGAGCAGGTCTCCAGGGGAAAAATGCCTGTTGCCCGGAAGGATGTGTCGGCGCCGTCCGCTGGCCCTGTCATCGTTGAAGCTCGGCTCGGCCGTTTTCCTTTCAGGCATGGGCACGGCGTGCTCGGTATCCACGTCGGCGATCCTGCCAGTGCGGATTTGATCGCGAATGCTCCGCTTCAACTCCTCGCGAGCACGCCTGAGGAAGCGCTGTCGATTGCCAAGGCTCTTGTCCTTGGGGTTCAGGCGACGGTCGATGAAGATCGGCATGGAACCATCCGGCTCTGTCAACCCGCCTTGTTCACCCGCATGTACCAGTCCACCAGCCGGCGTACCTGCCGTTCTGTGTAGCCACGCTCGATCATGCGCTGTACGAATTCGTTATGGCGCTTTTCCGTAACGCTGTCTTGCTTGGAGCCGAAGCTGATCACCGGCAAGAGGTCCTCGACCTGTCCGAACATCCGCTTCTCGATGACCTCGCGCAGTTTTTCATAGCTGGTCCATGACGGGTTGCGGCCGTGGTTTCTTGCGCGAGCGCGCAGAGTGAACTTCACCACCTCGTTACGGAAGTCCTTGGGATTGGCGATGCCTGCCGGTTTCTCGACCTGCGAAAGTTCGTTGTCCAGGATCTCCCGGTTGAGGATCTGGCCGGTGTCGGGGTCCTTGTAGTCCTGGTCCTCAATCCAGGCATCCGCATAGGCGATGTAGCGGTCGAAGAGGTTCTGGCCGTATTCGCTATAGGACTCCAGATAGGCCTTCTGGATTTCGTGGCCGATAAACTCGGCGTAGCGCGCCGCAAGCTCCGACTTGATGAATTCAAGATAGGCCGCTTCCGTTTCCTTCGGGAACTGCTCCCGCTTGATCGCCTCCTCCAGAATGTACATCAGATGCACAGGATCGGCGGCCACCTCCTCATTATCGAAGTTGAATGTCTGCGAAAGGATCTTAAAGGCAAAGCGCGTGCTGACGCCCGTCATGCCTTCATCGACGCCGGCGGCGTCGCGATACTCTTGGACCGACTTTGCCCTGGGATCGACTTCCTTCAGATTTTCGCCGTCATAGGCGCGCATCTTGGTGTAGAGCGGCGAGTTGTCGTGCTCGGCCAAGCGCGTCGAAACTGCAAAGCGGCTGAGGATGTCCAAAACTTCAGGGGCACAGGGGCTGGCGGCCAACTCGCTCTCACGCAGCAATTTCTCATAGATCTGCCTCTCTTCGGTGATCCGCAGGCAATAGGGTACCTTGACCACCAGGATGCGATCGAGAAACGCCTCATTGTTCTTGTTGCTCTTGAACTGTTGCCATTCCGACTCGTTGGAATGGGCGACGATGATCCCCTGGTAGGGAAAGGCGCCGAAATTTTCAGTGCCGTTGTAGCTGCCTTCCTGTGTCGCGGTCAGCAGCGGATGCAGAACCTTGATGGGTGCCTTGAACATCTCGACGAATTCAAGCAGACCTTGCGTGGTCCGGTTCAGGCCACCGCTATAGGAATAGGCATCGGGGTCGGACTGGCTAAAATTTTCCAATTGCCTGATGTCGACCTTGCCGACCAGGGCCGAGACATCCTGATTGTTCTCATCGCCAGGTTCGGTCTTGGCAATGCCGATCTGGCGCAGCCGCGAAGGCATCAGCTTGACGACGCTGAATTTGGAAATGTCGCCAGACAATTCGTCGAGGCGCTTGGCCGCCCATGGCGAAATCAATCCGTTCAGCCGGCGCCGGGCTATGCCGTATTTATCCTCTAGCAGATCACCCATGTGATCGGGATGGAACAGCCCAAGCGGCGACTCGAAAACCGGGCTGATCTGGTTGCCGACCTTCAGCGTGTAGATCGGGCGCTGCTCCATCAGTTTCTTCAGGCGCTCGGCCAGAGAGGATTTGCCGCCGCCGACCGGGCCGAGGAGATAGAGGATCTGCTTGCGTTCTTCGAGCCCCTGCGAGGCATAGCGGAAATACCCGGCTATGCGCTCGATCGTATCCTCCATTCCATAGAAGTCGGAAAAATGAGGGTAGACCTTGAGGGTCCGATTCGCGAAAATGCGGCCGAGCCGCTCGTCTTTGCTGGTGTCAACCAGTTTTGGTTCGCCGATTGCGTCGACCATCCTTTCGGGAGCCGAAGCGTACATCGATTTGTCTTCCCGACAGGCAAGAAGATACTGTTGGATGCTGACCTCTTCGTCCGCCGCATTGGCATAAATTTCCGAAAAAAGATCGAAGACGTCGGATTGGGTTGCACGCATGATGTTCTGCCCTCGGAGCCGATCTGGATTCCAATCGCCTCATCACCTTCAACTGTCGGAAAGCATTGTTGGTTCCCTTCACATGAAGGAGAGTGGCTGCAATCCGGGTAGAAGGCTTGGGAGGAAACATTCGGAGTGGCTGGAATGGCGGGTTGCCCGGTGCTGCGGCGCTGATGGGCGGCGTTGTCGCCGGCCAGCTATCTCGATGGACACAAGCATCCGCCGACCTTCATCGCCTATTCGCGCGCCGAAGGCTGCGACGACCAATCGAAGGCTTTGCCAAGCGCCTGCGCGCCACCGGCACTGAAGTGACGCTGTTCGACGGCAACGCCTACACGCATATGTCGATCAATCACGACTTCGGCGAGGACGTCGACGCGTTGACCGCCGCGATGCTGGCCTTCCTGAATGCGACCGTCGGTTGATCCCGGATCCCCGCGAGGCGTCCTGGATCAGACCAAAAGCCCCGGCGGGACATTGCCGACCCGGCGCCTACAGGTGCAATTGTTCCTGAATTGTCGATTGGGAAAGAAAATCATGAATGGCGCCGATCTGCTGTGCGACGTGCTCCTGGCCAATGACGTCACGGTCTGCTTCGCCAATCCTGGCACATCCGAAATGCATTTCGTTGCCGCACTGGACCGCAAACCTCAGATGCGCTGCGTGCTCGGCCTGTTCGAGGGCGTGGTGACCGGCGCCGCCGACGGCTATGCGCGCATGACCGACCGCCCGGCAGCAACGTTGCTGCATACCGGACCGGGTCTCGCCAACGGTTTGGCCAACATGCACAACGCAAGGCGTGCGCGCAGCCCGATGATCAACATTGTCGGCGACCATGCTTCTTACCATCTGCCGCTCGATGCCCCGCTGACCAGCGACATAGAAGGCCTAGCGTCGCCGATGTCGAACTGGGTTGGCCGCGTCAAGGGGCCGGCCGATATTGTGCCGGCCGCAGAGGCGGCTTTCCGCGCTTCACTCACGCCGCCTGGCGTCACGACCTTGATCCTGCCTGCGGATGCCGCCTGGGGCGAAGTTGCTGCGATTTCGCCTGGCAAGGTGAAGCTGGAGCCGCCGCCCGCCGTCGACATGGATGTTGTGCGCACGATCGCCGAAGCAATCCGCGCCGCGCCGGGCCGTGTCGGCATGGTGGTGCGTGGGCAGGCGGCGCGCGCCGAAGGACTTGAAATCGCAGGGAGAATCTCATCGGGAAGCGATGTCAGGCTGTTCAGTGAGGTTCTGATCGCCCGCATGCAGCGCGGCCGCGGGCGGTTCGCCCCGACCCGCATTCCCTATCCGGTCGATGCGGCGACGGCCACGCTCCGGGATATCGATTTGCTGGTGCTGGTCGGCGCCAAGGAGCCGGTTGCCTTCTTCGCTTATCCCGGCAAGCCCGGGCGGCTGGTTCGGGACGATTGCAAGGTGCTTTCGCTGGCGGCGCATGGCCAGGATCTGAAAGCGGCGCTGGAGGCGCTGGCCGACGAACTCGGCATCAAGCCGACGCAGCAATTCACCGCGGCAACCGCCTTTCCAGACGAAACGACGCTGAGCGGGAGACTGACGGACGATGCCATCGCGCTGTCGATAGCGCGCAAACTTCCGGCCAATGCCATCGTCTGCGACGAAGCAGTCACCTCGGCGAGACGGTTCTTCGCGCTATCCGCCTTTGCGGCGCCGCACGACTACATGATGGGTACGGGCGGATCGATCGGCGGCGGCATTCCCATGGCTACCGGCGCAGCGATCGCCTGCCCGGACCGCAAGGTGATCAATCTCGAAGCCGACGGCAGCGGTATGTACACGGTGCAGGGACTGTGGACCCAGGCCAGGGAAAAGCTTGACGTGCTGACCATCATCTTTTCCAACCGGACCTACGCCATCCTGCATGGCGAAATGAAGAATGTCGGGGTCAATGAAATCGGCGAGAACGCCAAGCGCATGCTCGATCTCGACCATCCTGCGCTGGACTGGGTTGCGCTGGCCAAAGGCATGGGCGTCGAGGCGGCCCGCGCCGACACGTGCGAACGGTTCGACGCGCTGCTCGACAGTGCGCTGTCGCGTCCGGGACCGTTTCTCATCGAAGCGGTGATCTGAGGCGGAAGAGACTTACCAGCGGGTCTTTTCGCCGGGTGCAGCCGGTTCGATTGCCAGCGCATGGACGCCGCCTTGCAACTCCGCTGCCAGCAATTCGTTGACGGCGCGGTGGCGGTCGATGCGGCTCATGCCGGCAAAGACGGATGAGACGATGCGGACGCGAAAATGCGTCTCGCCAGTGCCGTCATAGGCACCGTGATGGTCGGAGCCGTGGTGGTGATGACCGGCATGGAGATGGCTTTCATTGACGATCGCCAGCCGCTCCGGCGAAAACGCCTTGTTCAGCTTGTCTTCCATCGTCGCCTGTATGGACATCGCCATCTCCCTTCACCATATCTGCAAGGCGTGATCGGGAAATCGGGATCGATCCCGCCGGGCCGCCTCAAAAATCGCCATTCGCCCTGCTTTATGCCGCGATTCAGCGGTTAGGGCGATGATCGCGAAAATGTCAATTCTTGTTTCGCACGTGCGAACAGCCCATAAATGGGTGAGATGAAACCGTACCCCAAATATTTCGAGAAAATTCGGGTCCGTCCCGACAAGGATGCGGAGCTGAAGTCGCACTCGCCGATCTGCCAGTGGGACGGCTGCAAGGAGGCCGGTACTCACCGGGCGCCGGTCGGACGCATGAAGGAAGGCGAGTATTTTCAGTTCTGCTTCGATCATGTGCGCGAATACAACAAGGGTTTCAACTACTTCTCCGGCGTGCCGGACACCGAGATCGCCCGCTTCCAGAAGGAAGCGATGACCGGCCACCGGCCGACATGGAAGATGGGCGTCGCCGGCGCCTCGACGCGCTCCTCGCCCGATTTCGCCCAGCAGCGTTCCGGTCGCGCCGGCTATTACAACCGCATGCGCGATCCTTTCGACCTGTTCAAAGGGCCGAAGGACCCGCGCGAGGCGCGCGAACGCAAGGCCAAGCCGCTTGAGGCCAAGGCGCTGGAAACGCTTGGCCTTGATACAAAGGCGACTGGCAAGGACATCAAGGCGCGCTATAAGGAACTTGTGAAGCGCCACCATCCGGATGCGAATGGCGGCGATAGAGGTTCGGAAGACCGGTTCCGCGATGTGCTGCAGGCCTATCGCGTGCTCAAGCAGGCGGGTTTGTGCTGAGCAACCTAACGGTTCGTCGTTTTCCAACTTTCATAAGGGTGGAAAAGGCTCTAAGACCGCCCCCGGACAAAATCGATTGCCGGCGAAATCGGGCATTTCGCCAGTGGAGACTTGGATAGAGATGAACAAGGTCGATCGCGACATCGCCAATTTGCCCGACACGACGGTGTCGGTGAAAGACAAATTCGGCTTCGAGTCCAAGATGGTGGTGCCGGCCTATTCGGTGACCTCGGAACATGTGCCGGACATCGATCCGGATTATCTGTTCGACAAGGCGACGACGCTGGCGATCCTTGCCGGCTTTGCCTACAATCGCCGCGTCATGGTGTCTGGCTATCACGGCACCGGCAAATCGACCCATATCGAACAGGTCGCCGCCCGCCTTAACTGGCCCTGCGTGCGCGTCAACCTCGACAGCCATGTCAGCCGTATCGACCTCGTCGGCAAGGACGCCATCGTCGTCAAGGATGGCCTGCAGATCACCGAATTCCGCGACGGCATCCTGCCCTGGGCCTACCAGCACAATGTCGCGCTCTGCTTCGACGAGTACGATGCAGGCCGTCCGGACGTGATGTTCGTCATCCAGCGCGTGCTGGAATCGTCGGGCCGCCTGACGCTGCTCGACCAGAGCCGGGTCATCCGCCCGCATCCGGCGTTCCGGCTGTTTTCGACCGCCAACACGGTCGGCCTCGGCGACACCACCGGCCTCTATCACGGCACGCAGCAGATCAACCAGGCGCAGATGGATCGCTGGTCGATCGTCACCACGCTGAACTACCTGCCGCACGACAATGAGGTGAACATCGTGCTGGCCAAGGCCAAGCACTATCGCGACGGCAAGGGCAAGGACATCGTCAACAAGATGGTGCGCGTCGCCGACATGACGCGCTCGGCCTTCATCAATGGCGATCTGTCGACCGTGATGAGCCCGCGTACCGTCATCACCTGGGCCGAAAATGCCGAGATCTTCGGCAATATCGGCATGGCGTTCCGGCTGACCTTCCTCAACAAGTGCGACGAGCTGGAGCGTTCGGTGGTGGCCGAGTTCTACCAGCGCGCCTTCGGCGAGGATTTGCCCGAGAGCGCCGCCAACGTGGTGCTGGGGTAAGCTGAGCCTCGATGGCGGGTCCGGGCGACAACACGCGCAACAAGTCGAAGACGGGGTCTGAAGCCGACAGCTTCAAGCGTGCCGTCACCGTCTGCATGCGCGCCATCGCCGGCGACAAGGAGCTCGAAGTCGGTTTCGCCAAGGACCGCCCGGCGCTCGCCGGCAGCCGCGCCCGACTGCCCGAACTGCCGAAGAAAGCGTCCAAGACAGACATCGCGATTACTCGTGGCCTGGGCGATTCCATGGCGCTGAAGCGCGCCTGCCACGATCAGCGCATCCACACCAAACTGGCGCCGGAAGGCAAGCTGGCGCGCTCGATCTATGACGCCGTGGAACAGGCCCGCGTCGAGGCGATCGGCAGCCGCGCCATGCAAGGCGTCGCCGACAATATCGGCTCGATGCTGGAGGACAAATACGCCAAGGCCAACCTTGTCGACGTCAAGGACAAGGCCGACGCGCCGATCGAGGAGGCGCTGGCGCTGATGGTGCGCGAAAAGCTGACCGGACGGCCGATCCCGAAGAGCGGCGAACGGCTGGTCGACCTCTGGCGGCCCTGGGTCGAGGAAAAAGCCAAGGCCGATCTCGACGGACTGTCGGCCAAGCTTGGCGACCAGCAGGCCTTCGCCCGCGTCGTGCGTGAGATGCTTGCGTCCATGGAGATGGCCGAGGAACTCGGCGACGACCAGGAAACCGAAGACTCCGAGGACAATGACGACAACCAGCCGCAAGGCGAGGAGCAGAGCGAGGAGGGCGGTGAAGACGATTCCGGCTCCGAGCAGTCGCAGTCCGAGGATGCCGAGGCCTCGGCTGATGACGAACAGTCGTCCGAGACGGAGGCGTCCGACGCCACTGCCGACGATCTTTCCGACGATGACGATGCGGACGCCGAGACGCCGGGCGAAGCCCGCCGCAACGACAACCCCTTCGCCAATCTGCCGAAAGAGATCGACTACAAGGTTTTCACCACCGCCTTCGATGAAACGGTCGGTGCGGAAGAGCTGTGCGAGGAGGAAGAACTCGACCGGCTGCGCGCCTTCCTCGACAAGCAGTTGGCCAATCTCTCCGGCGTCGTCGGCCGGCTCGCCAACCGGCTGCAGCGCCGCCTGATGGCGCAGCAGAACCGTTCCTGGGATTTTGACCTCGAAGAGGGTTATCTCGATCCGGCACGCCTGGTTCGTGTCGTCATCGATCCGATGCAGCCCTTGTCGTTCAAGCAGGAGCGCGACACCAAATTCCGCGACACGGTGGTGACGCTGGTGCTCGACAATTCGGGCTCGATGCGCGGTCGGCCGATCACGGTTGCCGCCACCTGTGCCGACATTCTGGCGCGCACGCTGGAGCGCTGCGGCGTCTCGGTCGAGATCCTCGGCTTCACCACGCGGGCGTGGAAGGGCGGACAGGCTCGCGAGAAGTGGCTGAAGGACGGCAAGCCGCCGAACCCCGGCCGGCTCAACGATCTGCGCCACATCATCTACAAATCCGCCGATCATCCGTGGCGTCGCGCCCGGCGCAATCTCGGCCTGATGATGCGCGAGGGCCTGCTCAAGGAAAACATCGACGGCGAGGCGTTGTTATGGGCGCACAACCGGCTGATCGCCCGGCCCGAACAACGCAAGATCCTGATGATGATCTCGGACGGCGCGCCGGTTGACGATTCGACGCTGTCGGTCAATCCTGGCAACTATCTCGAGCGGCACCTGCGCGCCGTCATCGAGCTGATCGAGACGCGCTCGCCGGTCGAGCTTCTGGCCATCGGCATCGGCCACGACGTCACCCGCTATTACAGGCGCGCCGTCACCATCGTCGATGCCGAGGAACTGGCCGGCGCCATGACCGAGCAGCTGGCCTCGCTGTTCGCCGAGGAAAACGTGCGCGATACACGCCGCGGCGGCTACCGGCGCGCCGGATGATTTTTTTGCGCGGCGGGTTTCGGCAGATGCTCTTCGCGGTCACTGCCTTGTCCGGCATGGCGTTTGCGCCGGCCATCGCCGCCGGCCCAAGCGCGGTCGAGCCGGTCGAAGTCTCGGCGCGGCCGATCACCACCTTCCATATCGGCAGCGCCGACAAGCAGTTTGGGCCGCTGGAATTCGTCGGCGGTCTTGAGATGGACTCGACGACGCGCGATTTCGGCGCGCTGTCGGCATTTCGGTTCGTCAAACCCGGCAGCGATTTCATCGGCGTCGCCGATACGGGCTTCTGGTTCTTCGGCTCTATCACCCATGATGCCGACAAGCGGCCGTCCGGCATCCAGAATTTCCGCATGCAGCAGATGGTCGATGAGAAGGGCCGGCCGATCGACAGGAAATGGGAAGTCGATGCCGAGGGCCTTGCAGTCAAGGACGGCATCGCCACCGTCGGCTTCGAGCGCGATCACCGCGTCGCCCAGTTCAAGATCGTCCCCAGCAACATGACGGCGCCGTTCAAGCAACTGAACTTTCTGGTTCCAGCCCGCGAACTGCGACAGAACCGCGGTTTCGAGACCGTCACCCACGCCAATCCCAACGGCCAGCACGAGGGCGGCCTCGTCGTGGTCTCGGAAAAGAGCTTGGACAAGGCTGGCAACATCTATGCCGCCATCATCGAAGGGCCGCACAAGGGCGTCTTCACGGTCAAGCGCAACGGCGATTTCGACATCACCGACGGCGCTTTCCTGCCGGATGGCGATCTCTTGCTGCTGGAGCGCAGTTTCTCGATGGCCGGCGGTGTCAGGATGCGGCTGCGACGCATCTATGGCGAAAGCGTCGAGAAGGGCGCGGTTGCCGACGGGCCGGTGCTGATGGAAGCCGATATGGGATACCAGATCGACAATATGGAAGGGCTCGACGTCTGGACCCGCGATGACGGAGCGCTGATGGTGTCGCTGATCTCGGACGACAACCATTCGATCCTGCAGCGCAACCTCTATCTGGAATTCATCCTGCACCAGGATTGAACGGCGCTGCTTCCGCTTCCGGTCTGCAACCCATGCACCGTTTGGCACGCCGAATCGGCAAATTGCTATGCAATCCCGTTTTCCGTCTATTGCCTGGCTGACCAGCAGATCGTGTCGTTCCGCAAAAATACTTTAGCCACGACTTGACAATTTTCCGACTTTGGAATACTCAAGTACATGCTTGACTATTCCAAGATCGACAGCATCCTGCGGGGTCTTGTCGAGCCCACGCGCCGCCAGATCCTGGAAAGGCTGAGCCGCGGACCGGCGACCGTCAGCCAACTGGCGGAGCCGTTCGGCATGACCTTTGCCGCCGTGCTGCAGCATCTGCAGGCGCTGGAAGCCTGCGGGCTGATCCGCAGTGAAAAGACCGGGCGGGTGCGCACCTGCCGAATCGAACCGGGCGGGCTCGCCCCGCTCGCCGACTGGATCGCGGAACGCCGCATTCCGGCCGAGCGCTACCTCGATCGTCTTGGCCAGATCCTGGCCGAGACGGACCTCGGCGACCAATCCCCCAAGCATAACCACGACAAGGACCAGAAACAATGAACCAGATGGCCCCCGTAGACGGGCACTCCGTCATCCACTCCACCTTCTCCATCGAGCGCACCTATCCCCAGTCGCCGGTCAAAGTCTTCCACGCCTTTGCCGACAGGGAGACGGTGCAGCGCTGGCGCGTCGAAGGGCACGGCTTCACCGTTGCCGAATTCAGCTTCGACTTCCGTGTCGGCGGCGCCGAGGTGTCGCGGTTCAGCTACCAGGGTGGCCCCGAGATCAGGCTCGACGCGCAGTTCCAGGACATCGTTCCGAACCAGCGCATCGTGTTTTCCTACCGGATGGCAATCGGGACGCAGACCATGTCGGCATCGCTGACCACAGTCGAGCTGTCACCCTCCGGCGAGGGCACCCGCCTGATCTTTACCGAACAGGGCGTGTTCTTCGATGGCGTCGATTCGGCGCAAGGCCGCGAAGAGGGCACGCGCGGGCTGTTGGAGGCACTTGCCGCCGAATTGTCGAGATAGCTTCCGTCCACGGGATCGAAGCGTTCCGCCCGTCTTTCCCCAAGGCGTCAGCGAGAGGGGGTGGTGGCGATCCAGATGACGTGGCGCGCGCCGCGCTTGCCATTGGCGCGCGTCTTCACCTCGTCCACGACAAAGCCCGCCTGATTGAGCCTACGTGTGAAGCCGGCATCGGGGCCTTGCGACCAAACAGCCAGCACGCCCCCGGGCCTGAGCGCTGCACGCGCCGCGCCGAGGCCGGCAGCGCCATAGAGGGCGTCGTTGCCCTTGTAGACGATGCCTTCGGGGCCATTGTCGACATCGAGCAGGATGGCGTCCCAGGCTGCCTTGTCGGATCTTATGATGTGCCCGGCGTCGGCTTCGCGAACCGTCACACGGGGATCGTCGAGACAGCCGGCGAAGACCGCCTCCATGGGGCCGCGCGCCCAGGCGATGACGGCGGGGACAAGCTCGGCAACGGTGATGCCTGCGTCGGCGCCCATTTGGGCAAGCGCAGCGCGCAGCGTAAAACCCATGCCGAGGCCGCCGATCAGGATTTTCGGTTGGGCGCGGCCGCCGATCTTTTCACAGGAGAGCTTGGCCAGCGCTTCCTCGGAGCCGCTGAGGCGGCTGTTCATCAGCTCATTGGTGCCGAGCATGATCGAGAATTCGCTGCCGCGCTGCTTGAGGCGCAGTTCCTGTCCGCCGTCAGGCGTTTTGGCCGAGCCGAGCTGGACCCAGGGAATCACGGCCTAGACAGCCACGGCCGGCTGGCTCCAGTGGGCGGCGAGCAGCCGGTAGGGGATCAGGGCCACAACAGCGATGATCAGCTTCACCGAGAGGTCGCCCAGCGCCCAGGAGACCCAGCGCATGGACTCGACCGGCAGCACGCCCATCAGCGGCGCCGTCTCCAGCGCAAAGCTGTCGTTCGGGCCGGCAAAAGCGAAGGCGGCCGAAAAGGCGATGCTGAAGAACACCAGGGTGTCGAACACCGAGCCGACCAGCGTGCCGACGATCGGCGCGCGCCACCAGCTCTGCCGGCGCAACCGGTTGAACACGGTGACGTCGAGCAATTGCGCGCAAAGGAAGGCCGCGCCGGAAGCTGCGGCGATGCGCACCAGCCGGTCGGCTGATGTCTTGAACTCGATCAGGCCGTGGCGAAACAGGAAGGGCGGGACGAGGATCGAGCAGACCACAGCGGTCATGAAGCCGACAAGGACGATGCGGCGCGCCACGGTCGGCCCGTAGCGGCGGTTGGCAAGGTCGGTGACCAGGAAGGAGAAGGGATAGGTGAAGGCACCCCAGGTCAGGATGTCGGCCAGCGACAGACCGCCGGCCTGGCCCTGCATCGGGAACTGCACGAGGATGTTCGATGCCACGACGACAAGCGCCATGGCGGCCACAAAGGGCAGATATCGCGAGAAGGAAGTCATTTTTTTATCCTGGGTAATGGAACCAGCCAGGCGCTAGCCGAAATCCGGATCGCGCTGCCTTGCAAATTTTTAGCATCGGATTGCTCCGATGCTGCTGCCTTAGAAGTTTTGAGCATCGGATTGCTCCGATGCTCAGGGCGGTCGTCCCCCGCCTTGATATTGTTAAGCGGCGGGCTGGTCGGCCAGCTTCTTGGCAATCTGCTTCTTCAACAGGCGCGCGCGCTGCGACAATTCCTTGGCGTCGGCCTTGGCCAGGAAGGCGTCGAGGCCGCCGCGATGCTCGACCGAACGCAGCGCGTTGGCCGAAATGCGCAGGCGCACATTCTGGTTCAGCGCTTCCGAAATCAGCGTCACATTGACGAGGTTCGGCAGGAAGCGGCGCTTGGTCTTGTTGTTGGCGTGGCTCACATTGTTGCCGGTCTGGACTGCCTTGGCAGTGAGTTCGCAGGTGCGGGACATGGTTCTAACCTTCAGTTCTGTCTAAGCCTGCCAAACCTTGTTCGCCCGCGCCGGGTGGCGCGCGGTTTCAGTCAGGCGGCCTTATGGAAAAGTTGGCGTTCCTTAGTTGCATTTCGCCAATGCGTCAAGCTCCGGCTTGCCCACGACTGTGACGGGCGTTTCACATAAAGGCCGGAATTCAGCCTATAAGCGGTCGGACAGGGACATTTCAAGCCGGAGTCGCCCGCCCTCCGGTTAAAAAATCAAGGACCGAGCCCGCCATGCTTCGCCCGTTACATGCCGTTGTCGCCATATTTGTCGCCGCCTTGCCGACATCAACCCTTGCCGCCGCGCCCGCAGCCACCGCACAGTCCTTCAAGGGCGAATACACGGTGTCGTTCCTCGGGCTTTCCGTGGCCAAGGCGACATTTTCCAGCCACTACGAAGGCGGTAGCTATTCCATAGAGGGCACCGTCTCCAGTGCGGGTCTCGCCACCTTGTTCGACGACACGAGCGGCACGATCTCGTCAAAGGGCAAGATCCTGGGCAAGCAGATGCAGCCGCAGGTATTTCGCGCCGATTATAAGTCCGGCAAGAAGGCTTCCATGGTCGATATCCGCTTTGCCAATGGCGCGGTGACCGCCACCCAGGTCATTCCCGAGCCGAAAAAGCGCAATCCCAAAAACTGGATACCGCTGGGCAGCAACGATCTGGCATCGGTGCTCGATCCGATGGCGGCTACCGTCATCCATGCTGACAGCCTCGACCAGGTCTGTGGGCGCAAGGTGAAATTCTATGACGGCGAGATGCGCGCCGACCTGACGCTGACCTACGCCTCGAAAGGATCGATCTCGGTCAAGGGCTACAAGGGTGACACCGTCACCTGCAAGATGAGCTTCGAGCCGGTGGCAGGCTACCGCAAGGGCCGCAAGGCGCTGAATTACCTGAAGAAGAAGAGCCAGATGATGGTGACGTTTGCACCGCTCGGCCAAACCGGCATATATGCGCCGATCCACGCCACGGTCGGGACGCAGATCGGCACCTTGACTGTCAGCGCGGGGCGGTTCGAAGCAACTGAATAGACGCGCCCACCCGAATAGAATTGGGGCGCGTCGCCGGAGACGGGCATGGGGCGCGCAACACTGATCGGTTTCTCGGCGGTCGCCATGTGGGCGCTGCTGGCGTTGCTCACCGATGCGTCGGGCGCCGTGCCGCCATTCTTGCTCTCGGCCATCACCTTCACCATCGGCACCGCGGTCGGGCTGGTTGCCCGGCTGTTCATGCCGGCCACCGATAAAAGCCTGAAGATCCCACGCCAGGTCTGGGTGATCGGCATTGCCGGACTGTTCGGCTACCATTTCTTCTATTTCACCGCGCTGCGCAACGCGCCGGCGGTGGAGGCAAGCCTGATCGCCTATCTGTGGCCGCTGCTGATCGTGCTGGGATCAGCGCTGATGCCGGGCGAGAAGCTGGCCTGGAACCATGTCGTCGGCGCGCTGCTCGGGCTCGCCGGGACCGTGCTGATCGTCACCAAGGGTGGCGGCCTCGCCTTCGATGCTCGCTACACCTTCGGCTATGCGATGGCGGCCGTCTGTGCGCTGCTGTGGTCGTCCTATTCGCTGCTGTCGCGGCGCTTTCCGGCGGTGCCGACCTCGATTGTCACCTGGTTCTGCGCCGCCACGGCAGCCCTGTCTCTCGTCTGCCATCTTCTGCTGGAAAAGACGGTGCTGCCCGATGGTCCCGGCCAGTGGCTGGCGGTGCTTGGTTTGGGGTTGATGCCGGTGGGCGCGGCCTTCTACGCCTGGGATATCGGCGTAAAGCGCGGCAACATCCAGGTGCTCGGCGCGGCAAGCTATGCGGCGCCACTGCTGTCGACATTGGTGCTGATCGCGGCGGGCGTTGCCGAGCCGTCGCTGCGTATCCTGGCGGCCTGCGTGCTGATCACCGGCGGCGCGGCACTGGCGGCGAAATCGTTGTTCCTGCGCAAGGCGGCAACGGGTGGGGCAAGCGCATGACGATGCCGTTTGCCGGCGGCATCGACGCCAACGCCAATGCAACATTGATTTTTCGCTGGTGGCGGCAGTGATCTACGCCTTCACCCTGGATATGCGGCCGACGCTGGCCCGCTCGGCGGCAAAGACGCTGGCCGTGGCCATGCTTGCGGCACTCGCCTTCATGCAAGGTGGGCCGCTGTTGCTCGTCGTCGCACTGCTGCTCAGCGGCGTCGGCGATGCCTTCCTGTCGCGTGACGGCGAAAAGGCCTTCCTCGGCGGGCTGGCCAGCTTCCTTGCGGCGCATGTCCTCTATGTGCCGCTCTTCCTGCGCAGCGGCGGCGGGCTGGATGTGCTCAGCACCGAGACATGGCGCGGCGCCATCGCGCTGGCCATGGCGGCCTTCGCAGTCGTCATGCTGGCAGCACTCTGGCGCCGTGTCAGTCCCGGCCTGCGGGTGCCGATCGCCGTCTATATCGCGGCCATTCTGGCGATGGGCATCTCGGCGTTGACGCTCGACAATCCGTGGGTCATCGGCGGCGCTGTTATGTTCATGGCATCGGACGGGCTGCTTGCCGCGGAGAAATTCCTGGTTCCGGCAATAGCACCCTATCGCGCCGGCATCCGTTATGCGGTCTGGGTGCTGTACTACGCCGCCCAGCTCTGCATAACTCTTGGTTTTCTTCTGGCCTAAGGCTGCCAGCCCGGCTCGGCCATTTCAAACGCGGCGAAGTCGAAGCCCGGCGCCACGGTGCAGCCGACCAACGTCCATTCGCCGAGGCTGCGCGCCGATTGCCACCAGCCGGCCGGCACGACGATCTGCGGCCGCTCGCCCGCCGCAAGTTCAATGCCGAGCACCTGCTCGATCACCTGGTTAACCTTTGGACTGCCTTCCTCCCAGATTGACAGCGCCAGCGGTGCTCCGGCATGGAAGTGCCAGACCTCGGCCGCGTCCTTGACCCGGTGCCAGGCCGAAATCTGGTCCTGTTCGAGGAGGAAATAGATCGCCGTCGAATGGCCACGCGCGCCACCGGCGCCGTCGCGAAAGGTCTCGGCATACCAGCCGCCTTCCGGATGCGGCTTGAGGCCGAGCGTGGCGATGATTTCAGCGGCGCTGGTCATGGCTGATCCCGGTACGATGCTCAGAAATTGTCCTTGCGCTTGCGGATTTCCGCGAACACTTCGGCGTCCGGGGCCGCCTCCATACCGAGATGCTTGCGGATCGCCGGGTCGTGCCAGCGCAGGAACGGATTGGTCGACAATTCCTCGCCGATCGTGGTCGGCAGCGTCGCCTTGTTGTCGGCGCGCAGGGTCTCGATTTTGGCGGCGCGTTCCCTGAGCGCCGAATTGGTCGGGTCGACGGTCAACGCAAAGCGGGCGTTCGAAAGCGTATACTCATGGCCGCAATAGATGACCGTGTCCGCCGGGAGTGCGGCGAGCTTCTTCAGCGACTCATACATCACCGGCGGCTTGCATTCGAACAGCCGGCCGCAGCCGAGCGCGAACAAAGTGTCGGCGGTGAACGCCACTTTCGAGGCCGGAAAATGATAGGAGACATGGCCCGCAGTGTGGCCGGGCGTGGCGATGACATCGATCCGCTCGCCGCCGAGATGGACGACCGAGCCTTGCCCGACGGTCTCGTCGATGCCGGGGATCTTTTCCTTTTCAGCCTCCGGTCCGACGATGCGCAGCTTGAAGCGCTCCTTCAGCGCCAGATTGGCCTCGACATGGTCGACATGGTGGTGGGTGGTCAGGATCATCGTCGGCTTCCAGCCGGTACGCTCGATCGCGGCAATGATCGGCGCTTCTTCGGGCGCGTCGATAATGGCGGTCTCGCCGCTTTTCGGGTCATGCACCAGCACGCCGAAATTGTCGCTGCGGCACATGAACTGTTCGATTTCGACGGGCATTGGCATCTCTCCATCTGTTGGCGCAGACATAGGGCGCTTGGCCGCCGATGTCACTCTAGCTTTGCAGAACGTGCCGGCTTTGTTGAACTTGGGCGGCATCGCAGCTACCGTCCCGCGCATGCATTCCGATATCGTCGATCTCCGCTCCTTCTATTCGACCACGCTCGGCCGCCTGGCTGAACGCTCGATCACCATGGCGCTGTCCTCAATATGGGCAACAGTGCCCAATGAGCGGCTGGTCGGGCTCGGCTATACCTTGCCGTGGCTGGAGCGGTTCGGCACCGATGCCGAGCGGGTGTTTGCCTTCATGCCTGCTACGCAAGGCGCCGTCGTCTGGCCGGCGAACGGGCCGACGGCTACGGCGCTGGTCTTCGACGAGGAACTGCCGCTGGTCGATTCCTGCATCGACCGCATGCTGCTCGTGCATTCGCTCGAACATGTCGAAAACCCGCGCGAGACGCTGAACGAGATCTGGCGGGTGCTGTCGCCGGCAGGGCGCGTCGTCATCGTCGTGCCCAACCGGCGCGGTGTCTGGGCGCGGTTCGAGCACACGCCGTTCGGCAATGGCCGGCCGTTCTCGCGCGGCCAGCTGACAGAATTGCTGCGCGAGGCGAATTTCACACCGGCTTCCTGGTCCGACGCGCTGTTCTTCCCGCCATCGCCGCGGCGCTTCATGATGCGGTTCCACAATGTGCTGGAGCGCGCCGGCCGGCGGTTCTGGCCGATCTTTTCCGGCGTCATCGTGGTCGAGGCGCAGAAGCGGCTCTATCAGGGCGTGCCGGTCGCGCAGCGCGCCTCGCGCCGTGTCTTCGTGCCGGTACTGTCACCGCACGGTGCGACGCGGCTTGGCCGCCGGGCGGAAGGGGTGACATCGACGACGCGTCAGGTGACACCTTCGTGATCATCATGAAAACTGGTGTTGCGTGGGTTTTTCCCACCTATCTGTCGCAGATGCATTCGCGGTCCGTTTGAGCGGCGGATGCCTTCAAGTCTCTCCATCTGGTTTCAGCAACGCTTCTGAACGCAAGGACCTCGTGCATGGCTGATCAACCGGACAAGTCCGCCACCGTTCAGCCGGTAACCGTCGAAGCCAGCAGCCTGCGCGATCAGGTAGCGACGATCAAACGGGCGCTGATAGGCTCACCGGTGCGCAAGTGGCTGGTCTGGACGTCGGTCGGCATTATGGCGGTCATCGTCGCGACGTCGATCGGCCAGGTTCTGCTCAACCGCTGGAACCAGCCTTTCTACGATGCGCTGGCGCGTCGCGACATGGCGGCCTTCCTGCATCAGCTGATGATCTTTGCCGTGATTGCCGGCACGCTGCTGCTGCTCAACATCGCTCAGACCTGGCTCAACCAGATGATCCGGCTGAAGCTGCGCGAGGCGCTGACGCTCGACCTGATCGACCAATGGATGCGGCCGGCGCGGGCCTTCCGGCTCGCCAATGCCGGCGCCATCGGCGTCAATCCCGACCAGCGCATGCAGCAGGATGCCGCGCATCTGTCCGATCTGTCGACGGACCTCGGCGTCGGCCTGCTGCAATCCTTCATCCTGCTGGTGTCGTTCGTCGGCGTGCTTTGGCAACTCTCGTCGGGCTTCGTCTTCCACATCAACGGCTGGTCGCTGGCGATACCGGGCTACATGGTCTGGGCCGCGTTCCTCTATGCCGGCATCGCCTCCTGGCTGAGCTGGCTGGTCGGGCGGCCGCTGATCCGCCTCAACAGCGACCGCTACACCCGCGAGGCCGAGCTGCGTTCCGGGATGGTGCGCGTCAACGAGAATGTAGACGCCATCGCGCTCTATCACGGCGAAGCCGATGCCAAGAGACGGCTCGAAATCGACCTTGGCACGGTGCTGGGCGCGATGCGAAACATCTACAAAGCGCAGATCAACCTTTCCTGGGTGACCGATACCTATGGCTGGATCACCGTGGTGGCGCCGATCCTTGTGGCATCGCCGGTCTATTTTTCAGGCGATATCAGCTTTGGCGGGTTGATGATGGCGGTCGGCGCCTTCAACCAGGTGCACTCGTCGCTGCGCTGGTTCATCAACAATATCGGCGGCATCGCCGACTGGCGCGCCACGCTGATGCGCGTTGCCGACTTCCGCATTGCGCTCGATGAAACCGATGTGTTGCACGACAAGGAAAAGCGCATCGAATTCGGCGATAACGCCAATGGCAGCCTGACCTTCGAGAAGCTCCAAGTGGCCTCGCCGGAGGGCTGCACCAAACTTTCAGACAGCCATGTCGAGATCCATCCCGGTGAGCGCGTCATGATCACCGGCGACCCAGGCGCCGGCAAGACATTGTTCTTCCGCGCCATTGCCGGCCTTTGGCCCTGGGGCAGCGGGCGGATCGGCTTGCCGGCCGGAGAAACGCCGATTTTCGTGCCGCGTGTTCCGTATTTTCCTGCCGGCACGTTACGCGAAGTGCTGCATCCGAATGGCTCGGCGCCGGCTGGCGATGCTGATTTTGGGGCGGTGCTGGCCGAGGTCGGCCTCGAGCGGCTGTCATCCTTGCTCGACCGTTCCGCACGCTGGGAGCGGGAACTCAACGATGACGAACAGCGGTCGCTGGCCTTCGCCAGGCTGGCCTTGCGGCAGCCGAAATGGGTGATCATCGACGAAGCGATGGACGCGTTCGATGGTCCTTCGCTGCGAAGGGTACTGTCCATGCTGGAGAAACGCCTGCCGGAAACCGCGATCCTCAACATCGGGCGCGGACTGCACAATGGTCATTTCTTTCCACGCGCATTGAACATCGTGAAGGATACGGGTGCTGCGCCATTGAAACCCGCCCGAGTCAGGACCGGCGCCATCGACCCGCCGCCGAAAGCGGCCGTGCGGCGAAAGAAGTAGAAGGGGCTTTATTTCGCCGCGATCGCGGCGAAGATTCACGGGTCGAAACATCCGTGGTGCGGCCATGCTCGATGCGCTCAGCCTGCTTGCCTGCCTTGCCTGCACCACGCCCGTGGCTGCCCCGGCCGTTGCCGTGGATGTCGAACTGGTGCTGGCCGTCGACATATCACAGTCGATGGACGAGAGGGAGTTCGCGCTGCAGCGCGCTGGCTATGTCGAGGCGCTCAGGCATCCCGATTTCATCAAGGCCGTGCGCTCGGGAACCACCGGGCGCATCGCGCTTGCCTATTTCGAATGGGCGGGCGTCGTGCGCGAGGATGGCGTCATCGCCTGGCAGGTGATCGACAGCGCAGAGAGCGCCAACGCCTTCGCCGACAGAATAGAAGCGCGGCCGTTCCGCAGCTTTCGCGGCACCTCGATTTCCGGTGCGCTTGCCTTCGGCGCCGGGCTGTTCGAGGGCACGGGGTTCGATGCGCCACGCAGCGTCATCGACATTTCCGGCGACGGTCCCAACAACACCGGGCTGCCCGTCGCCACGACACGCGATGCGGCGGTGGCCAAGGGCATCGTCATCAACGGCCTGCCGATCCTGATCAGCCCGTCGCCGACGTTCAGCCATCTCGACCAGTATTATGACGACTGCGTCACCGGTGGGCCAGGCTCCTTCGTGTTGCCGATCTATGCGGCCTCGGAATTCGCCACCGCCATACGCCGCAAGCTGATCCTGGAGGTGAGCGGCATCGCCGATGCGACCGTGGTCCCGATCGATGCCGCCGCACCCATGGACTGCCTACAGGGCGAACGCGACCGGCGGCTATATTCCGACCCATATCTGCCGGAACTCGACAAATGAGGTTTGAGGCAGTTCGGAGGGGAAAGCCGCTGCGCGGCTTGTCGGCAAACTTCAGGCCGGCCGTGCACCGTATTTGTCGCGAAATTCGGCATAGAGATCGCGGCGCCAGCGCCGGCCGCCGACATAGCCACGCAACAGCTGCGGCAGCGAATAGCCAAGCGCCTTCGACGACCGGTTGGCCATATAGCCGGAGAACGCCTGCGAAACCCTGCCCTTGAGTGCATCGGCGATGAGCTGCCGGGCGATCATGTAAGGCGGAATGTAGGGGTAGCGGTCGGCGATATAGGGGTGCTTGTCGATCAAGCTCGCATAGGCTTCGACATAGCCGTCCCGGCGACCGGAGATCGAATTCTCCGAGTTGTACTTTTTCCAGTCGATCACTTCGGACAGCTGCGCGCCGCTGCGACGGGCAAAGCGCAGCAACAATTCGCGATCCTGCATGCGCGTGACGTCACTGTCGTAGCCGCCGATGGCCAGCAGCGACTCGCGCCGGGCGGTGATTGCCGACCCGGCAATGAAGATGGTCTGCGCGACAAGGGCCCGCTCCAGCGAGTCGCGGCTCAGCAGCGCCTCGCGGTTGACGCAGTTGGTGCGGCGATTGCCCTTCAGCGACACGAAGGAACTGATCAGCACTTCGAGTGAGGGATTGTTGTCGAACTGCTCCAGCGTCCGCGCCAGGCGATCCGGCAAATAGACGTCGTCGGAATCGAGGAATGTCACCACCGGCGCCTGCGCCCGCTCGATGCCGGCATTGCGGGCGGCATTGGCGCCGCGCCATTTCGAGCCAACATAGATCAGCCGTGGATCGCGGATTTCGGCAAGTGCGGCTGCCGTACCGTCGGTCGAGCCGTCATCGACGACAATGTGTTCGAACCGGGGAAAATTCTGCGCCAGCACGCTCTCCACGGCGCGCACCACCTTGCTGCGGCGATTGTGCGTCGGTGTGATCACCGAGATCAGCGGAGCGAGGTCGGTTGCCTTGGACATGTTGCTTCGATTGTGCCCCGAAATGCCTGGAGGCCGGAGGTTTTGATGGTCGCCGTCCAAGCCTTACCCCGGGATGGCATTCGATTCGACGCTACAAAAAACCAGCGGCAATGTCATCACAAACTGTTGAGCCAGGACGCCGTAAGCCGGCCGATTACCCCAGACGTAATCGACCGATGGCCATCATGTCTGCAGATTGCGCCAACGAAGCCGGTCGTCGGGCTTCGATCTCACAGGGAGTTCAGCCGTGCCGCCTACGCCGTCGCCCATATGCGTCAAGTCACAATGGGCCCGCAGATTGTCGAGTATCTGCAGAGGATCGACGCCACATTGGAGCCGTTCGGCGGCCGCTTCCTTGTCCACGGCGGCGACATGGACGTGGTCGAAAACGAATGGCCCGGGCATCTGATCGTCATCGAGTTTCCGGACAGGGCGCATGCGTGGGGCTGGTACGATTCATCAGCCTATCGGGAGATTCTGGCCTTGCGCACCGACAACTCCCACGCCGATGTGATCATCGCCGATGGCGTTCAGCACCCGCACAAGGCGACGGACGTGCTGGAATAGGGGCAAACTACCGCTTCAGCAAGAACACCGCTTGCTGGCCGAAGAAATTCCAGAACCACCATGGCATCGACAGTCCGATCTTCTGGCCGTTGCCGTCGAGCGCGGTGGCTTTCTCGACCGAAGCGCCGAGTTCCTCGACCAGATTGACGAAGTCGCGGATGGTGCAGAAATGGATGTTGGGCGTGTCGTACCAGGAATAGGGCAGGTCCGCGGTCACCGGCATCCGGCCATTGACGAACAGCGACAGCCGCACCCGCCAGTGGCCGAAATTGGGGAAGGAGACGATGGCGCGGTTGCCGATTCGCAGCAGCTCGTCGAGCACCAGCTTCGGGTTGCGGGTCGCCTGCAGCGTCTGAGACAGGACGACGAAGTCAAAACCCTTGTCTGGATAGAATTCGAGGTCGGTATCGGCATCGCCCTGGATGACCGAGAGACCGCGCGCCACGCATTCATTGACGCCGCGCTGTGACAGCTCCAGCCCGCGGCCGTCGACCTGCTTGGTCTCCTGCAGGAGTTCGAGCAGCAGGCCGTCGCCGGAGCCGACATCGAGCACCCGCGACTGCGGCGGTATCAGGTTGGCCACGACTTCGAGGTCGACGCGCTGGCTGCCATTGACGCTCATGAGGCGAGCCCCCTTGCGCGGGCCGCCGAGCCGATGAAGCCCTTGATGGCGGCAAACAGTTCGGGTTCATCGAGCAGGAAGGCATCATGGCCGCGGTCGGTGTCGATCTCGACGAAGGAGACGGAGGCGCCGGCGGCGTTGAGCGCATGCACGATCGAGCGGCTCTCCTCGGTCGGGAACAGCCAGTCCGAGGTGAAGGACACCAGGCAGAAGCGGGTCTTGGTCCCGGCAAAGGCATCTGCCAACCGGCCGCCATGGTCGGCGGCGAGGTCGAAATAATCCATCGAACGGGTCATGTAGAGGTAGGAGTTGGCGTCGAAGCGGTCGACGAATGTCATGCCCTGGTGGCGCAGATAGCTTTCGATCTGGAAATCTGCGTCGAAACCGAAGGTCAGCGCTTCGCGGTCCTGCAGATTGCGGCCGAATTTCCGATGCAGGGCGGCTTCCGACAGATAGGTGATGTGGGCGGCCATGCGCGCCACGGCGAGCCCCTTTTCCGGGCGCTTGCCGTGCTCGAAATATTTGCCGCCATGCCAGTCCGGATCGGCCATGACGGCCTGCCGGCCGACCTCGTGGAAGGCGATGTTCTGCGAGGAATGGCGTGCGCCTGTGGCGATCGGCAGGGCCGAGAAGACGCGCTCGGAATAGCACGATGCCCATTCCAGCACCTGCATGCCGCCCATCGAGCCGCCGAGCACGCAAAACAGCTTTTCGATGCCGAAATGGTCGACCAGCATCAGTTGCGCCCGCACCATGTCGCGGATGGTGATGATTGGCAGGTCGAGGCCGTAGGGCTTGCCGGTGGCGGGATTGGTCGAGGCCGGACCCGTGGAGCCGAGGCAGCCGCCGATGACGTTGGAGCAAATGACGAAGAAGCGGTTGGTGTCGATGATCTTGCCGGGACCGATCAGCACTTCCCACCAGCCGGGCTTGCCGGTCACCGGATTGGTGCTGGCGACATGCTGGTCGCCGGTCAGCGCGTGGCAGACCAGGATGGCGTTGGTGCGGGCATCGTTGAGGGCGCCATATGTCTGGTAGGCGATCTGGAACGGCGACAAAAGCGTGCCGGCGTCGAGCTTCAGCGGCTTGTCAGGGCCAAAACGCAACACAGGGCTCGACGGGTTGTCGGCCTCGTTGTTGGTTTTTGTAGCGCGGAGCGCGGCCATGTGACTCTCCTTGCCCGCCGTCAGGCAATAAAAACCGGCAGTGCGATCGCAAAGCCGGTTACGTCACGCAAACGGCCCTTTAGCGAGTTGTTTAACGTGGCTGCAAGCCGACCGGCCAAATCACCACGGAACTGTTGCGTTCTTCTAGAACTCGTGCGGCCCGGCGTCAACGGCCAGCTATTGCCCGCCTCTCGACATTCGCGGCTACGGCTTGTATTTCCGCTGCGGCCTCCGGACGGAGGCATTCTCGATGGATTTGCGACATGGACAAGACAGCGGACAAGGCACGGCCGACGCCCCGCGCGGGCATTATGGACATCGACGCCTATGTGCCGGGCAAGAGCACGGCACCGGCCGGCGTCGCCAAGGTCCATAAATTGTCGTCGAACGAGAACCCGCTCGGCCCGTCGCCGAAGGCGATCGAGGCCGCGCGCGAAGTGGCTGGCAAGCTCGATGTCTATCCCGACGGCACCGCCCGCCGGCTGCGCGAGGCGATCGCCGAGGTGCATGGCCTCAACCCGGCAAACATCATCTGCTCCAACGGTTCCGACGAGATTTTGGGCCTGCTGGCGCAGACCTATCTGGCGCCAGGCGATGAGGCGATTTTTACCGAACATGCCTTCATGGTCTACAAGATCTACATTCAGTCGGCGGGGGCCAAGCCGGTTGCTGTGAAGGAAACCGAGGAGCGCGCCGACGTCGACGCGATCCTGGCCGCGGTGACGCCGCGGACCAAAATCATCTTCCTCGCCAATCCCAACAATCCGACCGGCACCTATCTGCCGTTCCAGGAGGTCCGCCGCCTGCATTCCACGCTCCCGGGCAACGTGCTTCTGGTGCTCGACGCGGCCTATGCCGAATATGTCAGGCGCAATGACTACGAGGCCGGCATCGAGCTGGCGGGCAGCGCACAGAATGTGGTCATGACCCGCACCTTCTCCAAGCTCGGCCTTGGCGGCGCGCGCATCGGCTGGATGTATGGCCCACTGCACATCGTCGATGCCATCAACCGTATCCGCGGCCCTTTCAACGTTAACGCAACAGCGATCGAGGCCGGCATTGCCGCCATCCGCGACCGCGCCCATGTCGAGCGCAGTTCGTTGCACAACGAGACCTGGCTTACCTGGCTGAATGAAGAGCTGACGAAGCTTGGGCTCAGGGTGACGCCCAGCGTCGGCAATTTCGTCCTCATCCACTTTCCCGACGACAAGAAGCATTCGGCTGAGGCGGCGGACGACTACCTCACCCAGCGCGGCTATATATTGCGGCGCGTTACCGGCTATGGCTTTCCCAATGCGCTGCGCATGAGCGTCGGCACCGAAGAAGCCAATCGCGGCGTTATCGACGCCCTCACGACGTTCCTGAAAAGCTGAAACAATGACATCACCGATGTTTGAAAAGATCGCGCTGGTCGGCATCGGCCTGATCGGCTCGTCGCTGGCCCGCGTTATCCGCCGCGAGGGCCTGGCCCGCCATGTCGCCATCGCGACGCGCAGCCCGGCCACGCTGGCGCGGGCGAAGGAGCTCGGTCTTGGCGAGAGCTACACCACCGGCGCCAGGGAAGCGGTCCGCGACGCCGACCTGATCATCGTCTCGGTGCCTGTGGGATCGTCGGGCGAGGTGGCGCAAGAGATCGCGCCGGGGCTGAAAAAGGGCGCCATCCTCACCGATGTCGGTTCGACCAAGGCCTCCGTCATTGCGCAAATGCAGCCCTATGTACCGGACGGCGTGCACTTTATTCCGGGGCACCCGCTGGCAGGTACGGAGAAATCGGGCCCGGATGCGGGTTTCGCCGACCTGTTCGAAAACCGCTGGTGCATCTTCACGCCGCTGCCGGGAACCGATCCGGCCGCGCTGGAAAAGCTGTCGGAATTCTGGCGGCGCTGCGGCTCCAACATCGACTCGATGGACCCGCAGCATCATGACATGACGCTGGCCATCGTTTCGCATCTTCCGCACATCATTGCCTACAACATCGTCGGCACGGCCGACGATCTGGAATCGGTGACCAAGTCGGAAGTGATCAAATATTCGGCTTCCGGTTTCCGCGACTTCACCCGTCTGGCCGCCTCCGACCCGACCATGTGGCGCGACGTGTGCCTGCACAACAAGGATGCCATCCTGGAAATGCTGGCGCGCTTTTCGGAGGACCTCGCCTCGCTGCAGCGGGCGATCCGCTGGGGCGACGGCGACAAGCTGTTCGACCTGTTCACCCGCACCCGGGCCGTTCGCCGTTCGATCATCGAGGCCGGCCAGGATATCGACGTGCCGGATTTCGGCCGGCAGGCGGTCGAGCACCCGGTGAAAAGTTAAATCTGTTTCAGACGGGCCAGGTCGCCGCGACCATGGCCATTGCCTCGTCCCTGTTTGGCGCCCCCAGCCGGCCGCCGAAGCGCTGGCATTTGAGCGCGGCCGCCGCGCTGGCAAAGCGCAACGCCTGCTCGATCGGCATGGTTTCCGCCAACGCGACAGCAAAGGCGCCGTGGAAAACGTCGCCGGCGGCCAGCGTGTCGACCGCCTTGATCTTCGGCGCCGCGATGTGGCGCACGCATCCGGCGGACCGGTCATGCCACCAGCTTCCCGCGGCGCCGCCGGTCACCGCGACAAAGGCGTCTGTGCGGCTGGCGAGGTCGGCGCAGGCGGTTTCGGGATCCAGCGCGTGGTCGCAGATAATGCGTGCAGCCGTCTCCGAAGCGACGATGTGCGAAGCCAGCGGCAACAGACGCTCCAGCACCTCCAGCGGCGCCGTGTCGGCGTCGAGGATTGCCGGGCAACCGGCGTC
Source organism: Mesorhizobium sp. C089B (assembly GCF_030323125.1). Taxonomy (NCBI): domain Bacteria; kingdom Pseudomonadati; phylum Pseudomonadota; class Alphaproteobacteria; order Hyphomicrobiales; family Phyllobacteriaceae; genus Mesorhizobium; species Mesorhizobium sp. C089B. Next base: position 3,834,000 of record NZ_CP100469.1, on the reverse strand, counting down.
GCGCGCGGCGGTCAAGGCAAGAGCGGCGGCGCCCGGCCAGCGCACATCGACCAGCACGGCATCGAAGCCGGAAAGATCGGCGACAGGCACCGCCTCGGGGTCGGCCTGCGCCTTTGGGTCGTAGAAGGGCACGATGATGCGCTCGCCATGAGCGTCGACCAGGATCGCGGCCAGCGCCGAGCGGGCGCCTTCGACGCGGCGGACAAAGCGGCAATCGACGCCCTCGGCCTCGATGCCGGCCAGCAATTGGTCGCCGACGGCATCGTCACCTGCACTTGCCCACAGGAACACCTCGGCGCCGAGACGGCGGGCGGCGCAGGCAGCACTTGTCGCCATGCCCGAGGCGATCTGGATGCCGTCCGAGGCGATGAACTTGCCCTGATGCGTGGGCAGGGTTTCGACGCGCAGGATGGTATCCAGCGTCAGCGCGCCAACGCTCAGCAGTTTCACCGGTCGGTTCATGCGTCGGCTTGCTCGAGCATGATCTCTCCCCAAAAGCCGTTGCCGCTCTTTGCGATCATGCTCTATCTCTTTGTTTTAACGCAATTCCGGACGGAAAACTGCTCACACTTTTCCTGGAATTGCTCTAATCGAGCGGCTTTATCTTGCCCAGCGGAATGAAGCCGAGCGAGACCTTGCCCTTCACCACCTTGAGCGGCATCGACGGTTCGTTGCCGAGCAGCGCCAGACCGGCAAAGCCTTGCTCGATCTGGCTCTTCTGCTCGGGGATTGCGGTGGCGAGGATTGCCGCCACGGCTTTGGGATCCTGCAGCTTGATCGTCAGGTCGGCATTGACCTGGCCGTTGGCGTCGACCGACACCGGGCCGGAGACGGTGATGCGCGCGGTTCCCGACGACAGATCGAGCTTGTGGATGCCGACCGCCTGGCCGCGCAGGCTCCTGGCCTGCGTCTTCATCAGCGCGACGCCGTTCTTCAGCGTCGCGTCGCCGCTGCCGTCGAGCGGCGGCAGCACGCGCCCGCCGATCGCGTCGGCGTCGATCTCAAGATCGGTGAAGCTTCCGGTATAGCCAAGGTCCTGACCGTCCGGCCGCAACTCGCCCGCCGCCGTTCCGGCGCTGAACAGTGAAACCGGGTCGGTGTCGTCGGCCGGATCGGTCTGGCCGGACAAGCTCTCGGCCTGCAGCGAAATGCTGCGTGGCAAGGGCCAGGAGAGCTTGGCATTGGCCTGCAGATTGTCCCAATCGATCCATAGCGGCGCCATCCCGGGCACCGAGGTCCGCAGTGGCCCGCGCAACTCGGCGGCGGGCGACAAAGGCCGGATGAGTTCTGCAACGAAGTTGAAGCTGCCTGCCGAGGCGGCAACGTTCCTGGCGTCGTCCTCGTAAGCCAGATTGTCACAGGAGATGGCAAAACGCAGGGGGTAGCCGCTGACGGTGAGGTTGGCGCAGCCGGCCTCGATGCCTTTGTCCTTGAGCGAGGCCACCGCCTTGTCGGCTTCGCTGCTGACGCGACCGGCGACATAGAACCAGACCGCGCTGTAGGCGCCGAACAGCATAACGACCAAGGCAGCGAGCCACATCAGCCGGTGGCGAAACTTCGACGGACGCTCGTCACTTGACGTCATGCTGCGGCTTTCATTAACGCGGGCGTGTTGCGGGTGGACTGTGGCTTACGCAACAAGCAAAAAGAACAGAAGAGCACCGATTCCGATGCGGCGGCGTCACTCTCGTGCAATCAGGCTTGGCGATATGGGCGATTTTTGGGTTTTTGGCTACGGCTCGCTGATCTGGCGACCGGGATTCGCCCATGTCGAGACACGGCGCGCGCGGCTTTACGGCTACCGCCGGTCGCTGTGCGTCTATTCCTTCGTGCATCGCGGCACGCGCCAGCGGCCGGGCCTGGTGCTAGGCCTCGACCGTGGCGGCTCCTGCATCGGGCTGGCCTTTCGCGTGCCCGGCGAGCTGCGCGATGAGGTGCTGACCTATCTGCGCGAGCGCGAATTGGTGACCAGCGTCTACCTCGAGCGTGTGCTCGATGTCAGCCTCGACGGGAATGGGGCGGCCGCGGGAGAGAGAGTGAAAGCGGTCGCCTATATCGTCGACCGCCAGCATGAGCAGTATGCCGGCGGGCTCGACCCCGCGCATGCGGCAGGTGTTATCCGTGGCGCCGTCGGCCAGTCCGGAAACAACGAGGACTATGTGCTCAACACGCTGCAGCATCTCGCGGCGCTGGGTATCAGCGACCACTGGCTGGAAGAGGTGGCGAAGCGGATCGCCTCGTGAGCCAGTAGACCACGGCGAGCCTGCAGGCGAAGCTCTCGCGCCTTTGTGAAGCGCTGGCCCGCTGGAAAAATTGGCTGAGGCCTTTGACCTCGGCGCGGCGAGACCTAGCTTAGCTGCGGCCCGAAGCATTCGGGTCGCCCGCCGCCAGCCCCACGGAGCCCCGTCTTGCAAAAACGCCGTCTCGGTCAAACCGACCTTTCCATCGCGCCGCTGGTCCTGGGCGGCAATGTCTTCGGCTGGACCGCGGACGAGAAGACCTCCTTCGACCTGCTCGACCGGTTCGGCGACGCCGGCCTCAACGCTATCGATACCGCCGATGCCTATTCGCGCTGGGTGCCCGGCCACGCGGGCGGCGAGTCCGAGACCATCATCGGCAAATGGATGAAAAGCCGCGGCAACCGTGACAAGATCATCGTCATCACCAAAGTCGGCTCGGATATGGGACAAGGCAAGAAGGATCTGTCCGCTGCCCATATCGAAAGGGCAGTCGAGGCGTCGCTCAAGCGACTGCAGACCGATGTGATCGACCTTTATCTCTCGCATTGGCCGGACCCGACAACCCCTTATGAGGAGACGCTCGGCGCCTACCAGAAGCTGCTCGCTGCCGGCAAGGTCCGCCATATCGGCGCCTCGAATCTTGACGCCGGCCAGCTGCGCGCCGCGCTCGATGTTGCCAGCCTGCGCGGGCTGCCGCGCTACAGCGTGCTGCAGCCGGAATACAATCTCTACGACCGCTCATCCTTCGACGGGCCGCTGCATGATCTGTGCGTGGCCGAGGATATCGGCGTCATCACCTATTTCAGTCTCGCCAAGGGGTTTTTGAGCGGCAAATACCGTAGCGAGGCCGATCTCGGCAAAAGTGAACGCGGCGGCGGCGTGAAGGCTTATCTCAATGCGCGCGGCATGCGCATTCTGGCCGCACTCGACACCGTCGCGGCGCGCCATTCGGCCAAGCAGGCGGAAGTGGCACTCGCCTGGGTGATGGCGCAGCCCGGCATCACCGCGCCGATCGCCAGCGCCACGACGCTGGACCAGGTCGACAGCCTGGCGCGCGCCGCATCGCTGAAGCTCAGCGCGGAGGATCTCGTGGCGCTGGACAAGGCCAGCGCCTAGCCGCGCAGCTTCGGCACGATCGTTCAAGACGACGGCTGTCCGCCTCGCCACACTGCTCTCCATTATTGTGGAGAAGAGGCAGCATGGCCGCAGACATTCTTTCGCAGGCGCAGCCCTGGCAGCAATTGCTGGCGCTGGTGCTGGCGGCAACCGTCGTCATGGGCAGTCCTGGCCCGGCGACGATCAGCGTCACGGCGATAGGGGCCGCCTTCGGCCTGCGCAATTCGCTTCACTACACATCGGGGATCATTTTAGGCACCGTCGCGGTGCTGCTGGTGGTGGCCACCGGCATCAAGGCTATCCTTACCTCGATGCCGGGCGTAGCGCCGGTGCTGGCGGTCGCTTCCGCCGCCTATATTCTCTACCTCGCCTACAGAATAGCGACAGCGCCGCCGCTGGCCGCGCGTGACAGCAGCGCGGTTCTGCCGACCTTCCTCGGCGGCTTCCTGCTCGCCGTTGCCAACCCGAAAGCCTATGTGGCGATTGCTGCGGTCCTTGCTGGCTCCGCGACCGCAGCCGGCGCCGATGCTCTCGGCATCCCGGCCAGGCTGGCGGTTCTCACCCTGATGATCGTAGCCATCCATGTGCTGTGGCTGCTGGCCGGCGCGGCCTTCGCCCGCACCCTGCGCCAGCCGCTGGCGTCGCGGATCATCAATCTGGCCTTCGCGGCGACGCTGGTGCTGACCACGGCGCTGGCGGCGTGGCCTTGAGCCGGCCCGCAGAAGAGATCAAGCTTTGGTCTTTTTTGTTTTGGCGCGATTCAGGACGGAAAAAACCGCTCACACTTTTCCTGGAATTGCTTTGGCGGCCGCGGCGAGTTCGGCCAGCCGCTTGACCGCCGTCGGCGGCATTTGCGGCGGGTTAGGAGCCTGCGATGCCTCGATTAGCAGCTGGTCGCAGGCGGCTTCCGTATCGCCGATCAGCCGGTCCATGAATTCGTCCTTGCCGAGCCCGGGCGGAATCGGCGGCAGGAAGCGGGCCTTGATGGTACCGGGAAAGCGCAGGAATTTGCGGCGCGGCCAGTAGAGGCCGGCGACATGGGCGACCGGTACCACCGGGACGCCAAGCTGCGTATAGAGCTCGACAATGCCGTATTTGTAAGCCGGCTCGTCGCCTGGCGCTCGGCGCGTGCCTTCGGGGTAGATAATCAGCTGGCGCGGATTGCGCCCCATCTCCTGCTTTGTCGATGCAACGACCTGCTTCAACGCCTTGGAGCGGCTGCCGCGGTGAACCGGGATCATCCGCATCTTCAGGATGTACCAGCCGAAGAAGGGGATCCAGGTCAGCTCGCGCTTCAGGATATAAAGCGGGTCGTGGAGGAACGGAAAGAAAGCGATCGCGTCCCAAAACGACTGGTGTTTCGGCGCCAGGATGAAAGAGCCCTCCGGCAGGTTCTCGACGCCGGTGATGTCGCTCCTGGTGCCGGCGATCTTGTCGTAGAGCCACAGGCTGGTGCGCGACCAGAATTTCGGCACGAACCAGGCGCGATGGCGTGGCGAGAGGAAGTAGTAAGGGGTCCAGAGGACCATCTGGACGATCAGATTGACATAGAAGACGAAGTTGAACGCCAGCGAGCGGATATAGAGCATGCGGGGAAGGGCCCGTTGAGGAGGTGTGCGTTGGTTACACCAAGCGCGGGCAAAAAGGAAACGCCGCAATGGCCTGACATAGGCCGGCTCGCCACTGACTCAAGCCAGTCTCAACTCACCACGTCGCCTGCAATAGCCGCTGCTTCAGCCGCGGAGCGGCGAAATCGAGGAACGCCCTGAGTTTCACCGCCAGCAGGCCTTGGCCGGCATGGACGAGGCTCACCGGCCATGGCTGCGGCTCTAAGGGCCGCAAGACCGGGACGAGCACGCCGGAACGTACTGCGTCCGCGATCTGGTAGGAGAGCACCCGCGTCATCCCGGCGCCTGCAATCGCGGCATCGATTGCAGCTTCCGCCGTGTTGACGCGCAGCCGTGAGCGGATCGGCACGATCAGTTCGCCCTTGTCGCCGGCAAAGCTCCAGCTGGCGAGAGCGGAAGGCCCCTCGAAACTGATGCATTCATGCGCGGCCAGATCGTCCGGCGTCCGCGGCATGCCATGCGCGGCGATATAGGCGGGGCTGGCGCACACGACGCGACGGATCGCGCCGACGCGGATGGCAATGAGGCTCGAAGGCGCAAGCTCGCCGATGCGGATGGCAAGGTCGAGATGTTCCTCCGCCAGTTGGGTTATCCGGTCAGCCAGCGTCAGGCGAATGTTGACTTGAGGATAAGCCGCCAGGAATTCGGTGACGACAGGCAGCACGTGCAAGCGACCAAAGACGACCGGCGCGGTGATGAACAGGTCGCCGGTCGGCGTGCTGTATTCGCCGGCAGCGGTGCGTTCGGCTTCGCCGACCTCGCCGAGGATGCGGCGGCAGGCGGCGAGATAGGCCTGGCCGGCATCGGTCAGCGTGAGCTGCCGGGTCGAACGGTTCAGCAGGCGCGCCTGAAGGTGCTTTTCGAGGTCGGAAACCTTGCGGCTGACCGTTGCCAGTGGAATGCCGAAATGGCGGCCGGCAGCAGAAAGGCTGCCCGCTTCCACCGCGGCGACGAACAGCGACATGGCTTCGAGACGATCCATACTTTCTTCCGGAAATTGGAAGGATAGCTTGCAACTATGCCATCTACATCCAAAACATGGAAGGATCTACCTCTTCGCGTACAATGGCCGTGTTTCGGCCTCGCGGAGGCTTCCATGAATGCTCATACTTTCACCAGCGATGTCGCCTTCACGCCGACGGTCAAGGCGATCCAGACCCGCAAAGGTTCGCGCAAGGGCTATGCCAGCGCCGAGGAGCGCGGCGGATGGCGCGCCCATATGACGCCCGACCTCGCCGACTTCATCGCGGCGCAGACCAGCGTCTTCCTGTCGACGGCAAATGGCGAGGGTCAGCCCTACATCCAGCATCGCGGCGGGCCAGCCGGCTTCCTCAAGGTGCTGGACGAGAAGACCATCGGCTTTGCCGATTTCTCCGGGAACAGGCAGTTCATCACGCAGGGGAATCTCGCCGACAACAACCAGGCATTCCTGTTCCTGATCGACTATGCGCATCGCCAGCGCGTCAAGATCTGGGGCACGGCGCGCGTCGTCGAGGACGATGCCGAGCTTCTGGCAAGGCTGATGCCGCAGGACTACAAGGCGCGCCCCGAGCAGGTCATCTTGTTCACCGTCTCGGCCTGGGATGCCAATTGCCCGCAACACATTCCGCAGCGATTCGAGGCCGCCGATGTCGCGGCCGCACTCGCCGAACGCGACAAGCGGATTGAAAGCCTCGAACAGGAGATTGCGCGGCTGCGTGGCGCGGAAGACGGCACGGCCAAGGGGTAATCGAGCGCCGTCAGAGTCGTCTGTCCAATTCCCAAGGGAAAGCGTACGTGCTTTTCCCGGGAAAACCGCTACACACTTTTCCTGGAATTGCTTTAGTCCTTGGCGGTCGAAACCTCGGCCAGTGCGACGCTGTCGGCAGTCTGGCGGACCGGGACGACGCCGCGCGCAAGCGCCAGCAGGTATTTGCTGTATTCGGTCAGAAGCACGCGTAGCGCTTCCGGCTTGGTCAGCCAGTCGCCATTGTCCAGATTGGTGTTGACCACCGGATAGGGTTCAAGCCTGGCGCCATGCAGCAGGCGGCCCATCTCGAGCAGGCTGCGCGGCATGTGGTAATTGTTGGTGACGAGGATGACGCTGCCATAGGCGTGGCTCTCCACCCATTTAGCGCTTTCCTCGGCATTGCCGATCGTGTCGAGCGCGGCGCGGTCGATGTCGACACAGCAGGAAAACAGCGCCTTGTCGCCGCCGGTAGCAGCCTGCAATTGGCGGCGGCTGGCAGAGGGATGCACGCCTGAGATCAGCAGCCGCTCGCCCTTGCCGGAGGCAAGCAGATCGAGTGCTGCGTCGAGGCGGGCCTGACCGCCGGTCAAGACGATGATCGCATCGGCCTTGGCCGGGTTGGTCGGGGTCGTCATGTGGCTGACCTTGCTGGCGAACCAGCCGAAGCCACCGGCAAACAGGGCCACCAGCAGCAGTAGACAGAGGGAGGCGAGACGCAGGGCGGTGCGCAAACGGCCCAGCCCGGTACGCACACGCAAACGCACCACTGGCATCTGTCCAGCCGTTCCGGTCGACTCCCGCGCGTTCATCATCCTATGGTTAATCCTGAAATGCCTTTTTGGTAAGGAAAAAAGCGCACATTGCGTTACGTCGGTTTTCGATCCGTGATCGTCCCTTCCATTCCTGTCCTTGCCCCCGAACTGTTTTCGCTTCTGCCCTCACGGGTCACCCCGCATCCGGCTGGCGGACATCGATGTCGCTGAGATAGGCGACGACGGTGGCGTGCGAGGTCGCCGCCGTCAGTCCGCCGATCACCAGCACCATCAGGCCGACGCCGAGATAGCCTGCCGATCCGATGGCGAAATTGCCGAACAAAGCGGTGGCCTGGTCGGCCTGCGGCGTTGCCATGTTGCGCGACGACCACCAGGAAAAGACGATGAAAACGAGGATCGCGGCTGCGCCGCCGGCGGCTGCGCCCTTCATCCCGGTGACCAGGAAATGCCAGCGGAATTCGCGCGCGATGAAGCGCGCCTCGGCGCCGACGAAATGCAGCACTTCGATGATATGGCCGTTACCCGCCATGGCGCCGCGCGTCGCAAACACTACGGTCAGCACCGTCGCCGACAGCATCAGGACCAGCACGGCGATGCCGATGGTGACCGTGGTGCGGGCCATGGCGACCAGCCGGTCGACCCATGTACGGTGATCGTCGAGCGAAGCACTCGGCAGCTTGGGCGTGAGCGCCGCACGGATGGCGCTGAAGTCGGGCGGGCTGGTCTCGTCGATGGTGACGATGATCAGGCGCGGCACCGGCAATTCGTCGATATTCAGGCCCGAGCCCAGCCATGGCTCCAAAAGGCGCGCGGTGGCGTCGCGATCGATGATCCGGGTTTCCTTTACGCCGGGGAATTCGCCGACGATCTGCGAGGCCTGGGCAAGGGCTGCCTCCATGTCGAGGCCGTCGACCGGCTTGATCTGAATCGTCGCCTCGCGCGAGATCTGGTTTTCCCAGACCGAGGCAGTGTCGCGCACCAGCGTGACGGCGCCGAAAGTCAGGCAGGACAGGAAGGTCATGATGGCGATGACCAGCACCAAGGCGCGGCCGGCAATATTCTGCGCCGGCACGATCGGCGCCATGCGGCGCTGGACGCGCTGCGTCGTCGTTGCGGGCTCGGCGGCGTCTTCATGCAGCTGTTCGGCCGATAGCTCAGTCATAAATATCCAGCCTTCCGCCGGCCAGGATCATGCGGCGCGCGTCGACCTGCTCCATCAGGCCGAGATCGTGAGTGGCGATCACCACCGCGGTGCCGAGCCGGTTGAGCTCAATGAACAGCCTGAGCAACCGGCGCGCCAGCGGCGGGTCGACATTGCCGGTCGGCTCGTCGGCAAGCAGGATTTCGGGCTGTTCGATCAAGGCCCGAGCGATTGCCGCGCGCTGCTTTTCGCCGCCCGAAAGGACCGGCGGCAGCACATGCATGCGCTCGCCCAGGCCGACCCATTTCAAAAGTTCGGTGACGTCGGTGCGGTAGCTCGCTTCCTCGCGGCCGCGCACGCGCAGCGGCAGAGCGACATTCTCATAGGTGGTCATGTGGTCGAGCAGGCGGAAATCCTGGAACACCACGCCGATGCGGCGCCTGAGATGCGGCAGTTCAGCGCGCGAGATGCGCGAGCGGTCCTTGCCGAAGATGGTGATCAGCCCGCGTGTCGGCTTCAGCGACATGAACAGAAGGCGCAGCAGCGTCGTCTTGCCGGCGCCCGAGGGCCCGCTCAGGAACTGGAAGGAGCTCTCCGGAATGTGCAGGGAGATGTCGCGGAGGATTTCCGGACCCATGCCATAGCGAAGGCCGACATTTTCGAAGCGGATCACGTGCGACGACCTGAGGTGTGGCGGCGGCGTGCCAACCCTTTCTGTCCAACGACCATCGGCCGCCATGGTTAACCGTCGGTTAATTTTCGCTGTTTTTGAATGCGTCACAAGGGTTCCGGTGGGGAAGCGTTAACCATTTCCATTTACGCAAAAGAAACGAAAAGGCAACAGCGGGGCCATGATGGCTGAGCAACGAACCGCGCGCCCGGTTTCCGGCGAAATCATGACCGGGACAAGTGTCGCACCGGAATCGCGTCCTGTGGCGACCGACATCGTCGATGCGGATTATGAGGTGCTGCCGCAGCTGATCCCACTGATAGAAGCCATGCCGACGCCGGCGCGCGACATCGCGACGCCGTCGATGGAAGGCATGGAGATGCTGCGCAAATCAGATGCGTCAGCCGGGCGGCCGGCATCGCGTGGCGGGCCGATCTTCTGGATTGCCGGCATCGGTGCGGCGCTTGCCGCCTTCTGGGTCTCGGGTGGCCATGCGCTGGTGCGCCAGACGCCGTTCTGGTCAGTCGAACAGCCGGAGGGCGCCGTACTCAGCATTGCCGGCGTCACGTCGCGTGTCGACGCCTCAGGACCCGCCCCGGTGCTGTTCGTGGATGGCGAGGCCGTCAATGACGGTTTGAAGGCGGGACAATTGCCGCCGCTGGAGATACGTGTCACCGGCAATGACAGCCGCATCACCCGTTATACTCTGGGGACATCCAACCGTTCTCTGGCGCCCGGCGAAAGATTCGGCTTTCCAGCCGCCTCGATGTGCCTAGAAACGGCGTCAAGGCCGTGGCGGTCACCTTCGCCGGCTAGTCGGTTCTCTGGAAAGGTTGTTGATGCCAGTTGTGCGCGGCAAGGACATCGAGGTCCTGTTTTCGGCGTCCGCGATCGCGCGGCGCAATCTCGAACTCGCCAAGGAGATCGCCGAGCACGACTATCACGACCTGCTGGTGATTTCGGTGCTGAAGGGCTCGTTCATCTTCGCCGCCGATTTGATCCGCGCCATGCACGATGTCGGGCTGTCGCCCGAGGTCGAGTTCATCTTCATTTCCAGCTATGGCGCCGGCACCACCAGCGGCGAGGTGAGGGTGCTGCGCGACATCGACAATGAGGTCGCCGGCCGCGACGTGCTGCTGATCGACGATATCCTGGAGTCGGGCAAGACGCTCTCCTTCACCCGCAACCTGATGCTGTCGCGCGGCGCCAAAAGCTGCGCCATCGCGGTGCTGTTGGACAAGCGCATGCGCCGCCAGACCGAGCTGAACGCCGACTATGTCGGCTTCGACTGTCCCGATTACTTCGTCGTCGGCTACGGCATGGACGTCGCTCACGCTTTTCGCGAACTGCCGTTTGTCGGTGTCGTCAAAGGCGATGCCTGAGAAAAGGCCCCCGACGCTTCAAATTTTCAGAAAAAGTCAACTTTTGCCCGCCAAATTCCGGCCCATGGCAAAGCTTCTGATCGTCGAGGACGATGAGTCCGTCCGCACCCTCGCCGCCCGCGCGCTCGAACGCGCCGGGCACTCGATCGATATCGCCGCCGACGGCGCGCAGGGGCTGGCGATGGTCAGTGCTGCAGGCGGCGGTTACGACCTCGTCGTCTCCGATATCCGCATGCCGGAAATGGACGGCATCGAGATGGCGATCGCCGCAGCCAAGCTTTTCCCTGACATGAAGATCCTGCTGATGACCGGCTATGCCGACCAGCGCGAGCGCGCCGAGGAATTGAACGGCGTCATTATCGACGTCGTGCAAAAGCCTTTCACGCTGGCTGAAATCCGCTCGCAGGTCGACCAGGCGCTCGCCTGCTTCGCCTGACACGCTTCAGGCGACATCCTGAGACGCGGCGAGGACAGGCGCAGCGCTCCGGCGCCGTTCGGTGTTGAGCGCCAGCAGACCGGCGCCGATGATCAGCGCCGCACCGATGGCAGTGGTCGAGCGCGGCACCTCGTCGAAGAACAGGAAGCCCCACAGCGGCGACCAGATGATGCCGGTGTATTCGAAGGTGGCGACGCGGTTGGCGGGCGCCAGCCTGTAGGCCTGCGACAGCAGAATCATGCCGGCCGAAGCGACGAAGCCGCAGGCCGCCATCTTGAGGAAATCCGGGGTCGTCGGCCAGACCCACGGCCGCACCAGGAATTCGAGGCTGGGGTGGACAGCATGGGTTATGCCGGCAAGCCAGAATGTGCCGGCAACCGCAGCGGCGCCGACCAGATAGGCGCCGTTCTGGTAGAAGGCCATGACGGTGGAGGATTCGGTGTCGCCGATCTTGCGCGCCATCAGCTGTGAAAAGCCGTAGAGCAAAGCCGAGCCCAACGAAAGCAGCGCCGCCCAGTCGAACAGGCCGGCGCCCGGGCGCAGCATCACGACCACGCCCAGCATGCCGGTCAGCACGGTGGCGAGAGCCTGCCAGGAGACGCGCTCGCCGAGATAGGGCCCGGCCATCGCCATGATGAACAGCGGCGCCATGAAATAGAGCGCCACCGCGTCGGCGAGCGGCAAGGCAGCGATGGCCAGATAGTAAACCGTATAGGAGGAGAACTGGATGAAGGCGCGTATCGTCAGCAGGCCGAACCGCTTCGAGGCGATGGCCCGCAGGCCGACGTCGGCGCGAACGAGAAAGATCAGGATCGGCAAAGCGACGATCGAGCGGATCCACATCACCTCGGTCACGGGATAGCCGGCCGACACCGCCTTGACCAGCGGGTCCTGGAGCGAGAACACCAGCACGCCAAGGCACAGGCTGATGATGCCGAGAACGATCCGGTTGCGCATGTTGTTCTGCCGGCCCTTGCCTTGACTGCCCGCAGCCGCCCGGCCATGGGGTAAAAAGAACCCGCCACCGTTTCGGGCAGCGGGTATGAGTGAGGACTCTTTGATTGGTCCGCAGCCGGTTTCGCGGCGGCATATCCAATGGGCGAGCGGACTATGCTGCGGCGTTTGACATGTTGCAAACGAATTGGAATGATACCAGCGATCAAATTTGCTTATGACGGATTCGATGCGGCCAGCCCTCGACAGCGATCTCCTGCGCACCTTCGTCGCCATTGCCGAAGCGGGCAATTTCACCCGGGCGGCGGAGCAGGCCGGGCGCACCCAGTCGGCGGTGTCGATGCAGATGAAGAAGCTCGAGGAGCTGGTCGGCGACAGCCTGTTCGAACGCGGCTCGCGCGGCGTGGCGCTGACGCGCCGTGGCGGCGAGCTGATCGTCAATGCCCGCCGCATCGTCTCGCTGCTCGACGAGACGGCGGCATCGATGGCGGCGGCACCGCTTGGCGGGCCTGTGCGCATCGGCATTCCCGAGGAATATGGTCACGCCATCCTGTCGCGCGCGCTCGGCGCCTTCTCGAAGCGTCACACCAAGGTCGAGGTCACCGTGCGCTATGCACATTCGGGCGCCCAGCTGGCGGCGTTGGCGGCCGGTGAACTCGACCTCGCCGTGGTGTTCGAATGGCAGGATCCTTCCGGCGGCGAGGTGCTGATGCACGATCCGACCGTGTGGGTGACATCGAGCCTGCATCACATGCATGAGGAGCGGCCGGTGCCGATCGCGCTCTACAACCGGGCCGGCTGGTGCAAGGACTTCGCCATCAAATCGCTGGAGCAGCGTGGGCTGGCCTACCGTGTCGCCTATACCAGCGACACCACCGGCGGCCTGAAGCTCGCCGTCACCTCCGGCCTGGCGATCGCGCCGATCTCGCACAGCAACATTCCCGATGGCTGCCGCGAGCTCACCGCCGCGGACGGGTTCGGCCATATCGATTCCTCGAATGTGGTGATGCACCGCAGCCCAAATGCCTCAGGCGAGGCTATCGACGGCATGCAGGAGGCGATCCGCGAGGCATTCGTCAACCGGCCGGCTTAGTCTGTTGCATCCTCGTAGAAATGCAGCCGATTGCCGAAGGGGTCGCCGACCGACACTTCACGGGTCTGCCACGACGTGGTTTCGAGGCCCGGCCGGGCGTAGCGGTATCTCTTGCCGATCAGTTCGCGGTGCAATGCCGCGATGTCCTCGACCTTGATGCGCATGGCTATACCCGGCGCGCCGTCGCCATGATGTTCGCTCAGATGCAGGACACAGCCGTCGCGGATTACACCCATGTAGAGCGGCGCATTGTCGTCGAAGCGGTGCTCGAACTCGACCTTGAAGCCGAGAAAGTCGACATAGAATTCGCGTGCCTTGGCGATGTCGAAGATGCGCAGGATGGGCGTGACGGCACCGAGTTTCGGCATGGCGCTGATACCATTCAGTTCGACGGATGTTGCCTTGGAGGCTACTTCAGCTCCAGCAGCCGCTCGAGGTAGCTGCGCTCGATGTCGGGGCTGAGCGCGTTGCCGAGCCGCTTGCGAATCGCCTCGAGAATCTGGCGGGCGCGCTGCACGTCGATCTCGTCGGGCACCTTCACCGAATCGCCGAAATCGGGTCCGCGGCTGGCGCGCGGTCGGCCCAGCGGATCGCGGCCGGCGTCCTGTTGGCGGCCGCCTTCCTGGCTGCCGCCCTGGTCGCCCTGCATCGCCTGCAGCTGCTTCATCATCTCCTTGGCGCCCTTGCGCAGCGCTTCCAGCGCGCGACCCTGGTGGCCGACTGCCTGGTCGCCTTCGCCTTCGCCAAGCGACTTTTCGGCGTTGCCCATGGATTTGCCAGCGTCGCCAAACCCCTCATTGGGCTGCATGCCCATGCCTTCCAGGCCCTTCTTCAGCTTGTCGAGTTCGCTCTGCAACTGGCCCTGGCCTTCCTGCAGCTGCTTCATCGCATCGGCGAATTCCTGCGGTGTCATCGACTTCGGCCGGGCGAGAGGATCGCGATCCTTGCCGACGCCCGGCTGGTCCGGGTCGTCGCCATTGCCTTCGCCGGGCTGCTGATTATCTCCGCGCTGCATCTGGTCCATGCGGTAGGTGTCGTTCATCATCTCCTGCTGGCGGCGCATGATCTCGCCCAGCTTGTCCATCTGCTGGCGCATCTCGCTGTCCTGCTCGCCGCCCTGCTGCTGACGGCCGGCCTGCAGGTTGTTCATCATGTTTTCCAGCTGCGACAGCAGCTCCTGCGCCTTGTCGCGGTCGCCCGACTTCGCCAGGTTCTCGATCTGGTCCATCATGCGGTCGATATCACTCTGCCGCAGCTCGCGACCATTCTGCTGCATCTGCGGCGCGTTCGGGTTCTGCTTGGCGCGCTCGGCGAATTCCTGCAGGAATTCGTTCATCGCCTCGCGCAGTTCCTTCATCGCCTTTTCGATCTCTTCGTCGCTGGCGCCGCGCTTGATGGCGTCCTGCAGCGCCTGCTGGGCCTGGCGGAGCCGCTTTTCGGCGGACGAGAGATTGCCTTCCTCGATGCCGAGCGCGATTTCCCAGAGATAGGCAACCTCGTTGCGCAACTGATCGTCGCTGTCCGACATCTTCAGCCGGCTGCGGGCGCTCATGATGGCGAGGTAATGCGACATGTTGTCGAACGTGTCCTCGGGTCGCAGCGTGATGGCGTCCATCAGGTCGAGCACGCGCGGCTTGGCATTGGCGTCGAGCGCCAGCAGGCGGCGCTGCTCGACCACCGCCCGCGCCAGCGGGTTGGCGAAGGGCCGCTCCGGCATCACAATAGTCTTGGTCTCGCTGGTCGCGGTGTGTCCGGCATCGTCGGTGGCGACAAGCGACAGCTTGATGCTGGCGCCGGCCCAGACGTGCTCGGTGAGGTCCTTGGTGGTCTTGGCGGCGTTCGCCTTGCCGCCGCGGCGCGGCAGCGCCAGCGGCAGGTCAGGCGGACCGTAGAGCGGATGCGCATCGGGCGCCGCCGGATCGGCCAGCGCGAAAACCGCCTTGGCGGTGGCCGCGCCATAGTCGTCGTCGATCTGGTAGTTGAGCTCGAAGGCGCCGTTGACGGCGCGCTTGGGCTCGCCGACGAAGCGGATCGTCGGCGGCTTGTCGGGGATCACCGCGAAGGCCCAGCGACCGAGATCGGCTTCGCCCGACTTCAGCGTCAGCGTGCCGTCGGCGGTCAGCTTGCCGGTGAACTGGCGCAGCTTGGGGGTCGCGGGGTTGACCGCCGCTGCCTTGACGGCCGCCACCTGTGGTCCCGACGGGTCGATGGCGCGAGCATTGCCGCCCTTGTCGGCAAAGCTTAGCGTTTCCTCGCCGGAGCCGCCGGTCACGCGCAGCGAGACGTCGCTGCCTTGCGGCACGGTGAAGGTGGCAACCGCCTGCTTGGCGTTGCCATCGATGACTGGCGCGGTCAAGAAGATGGGCGGCTTGCCGGTATAGGCCGGCGGGGTCACCCAGGCATCGATGCGCGGCGGTACGATGTCGCGCGCCGCATGCGCACTGAAACCATCGGACAGCCTGCCGCCGGACGGTCCGAAGGAAAAGGCAAAAGCGGTGACCAACAGCAGCGCCGCCACGGCACGCAATGCCCACGGATCGCGCTCCGGCACGCGGGTACGCGGCAGGTCGGCGCCAAGGCTGCCGAGCTTGTCGGCCATGCGCTTTTGGTGTTCGCGCCACAACGCCTGGGAAAAGATGCTTTCCTTGCCGCTGGGACGGTCGGTCTGCACCAGCACCGGGCTGTGCTGCAACTGGTTGGCGGCCTCGATACGGCGGTCGATTTCAGCGGCGGATGGAAGCTTGAAGAAACCCAGCGGATAGAGCGCCGCCAGCGTGGAAATACCGAACGCCGTGACCATGATAATGCGCGCAATGTCAGGCAGCCGGGGGAAAAGGCCGAGCCAGGAGAGGCTGAGAAACAGGCTGGCGACGATGAGCAGCGGCAGAAGCAGCGGCCAGCCGCGCTCGACCGTCATCGAGATCCGTGTCGCCAGCCGGCTCAGGGCAAGCCGCCCGGCCAGGCTGCGATCGCCACTGGAAATGGGGCGTTCCGTCATCGGCCCTTCCTGCCCGGGCGGGATAGCCCGGACTCAACAAGCAGAAGTTTACCAGCAAACACGGCAAAGGCGAGGCGGTTCCGGAAAACTTGAAAAGCTTTGACGGGTTTGCGTCCCACTTCAGTCGAAGCAAGGTTTAGAATTTCGCCGGATCGGTATTCGAGCCGCAGACAAGGACGGCGATCCGCTCGCCCGGCGCCGGCGTGTAGCGGCCGGACAGCAGCGCTGCGAAGGCCGCTGCGCCGCCCGGCTCGGCGATGATCCGCACCCGCTCCCACAGCGCCTTTTGCGCGGCGATGATGGCGTCGTCGGTGACCAGGATGGAGCGTTCGACGAAGGCCTCGGCGATCGGGAACATCATCTCGCCGACGCGTTTGGGCGCCAGCGAATCGGCGGCGACGCCTTCGGCCGGCGCATCGACGGGGTGGCCGGCTTCGAAGGCGCGATGCAGCGTCGGCGCGCCTTCGGGCTCGATGGCGATGATCCTGATGCGGCCGGCAAACCAGGCGGCGATGCCGCCGATCAGGCCGCCGCCGCCGACAGCGACCAGCAGCGTGTCGATGTCGGGCAGATCGTTTTCGATTTCGAGGCCGAGCGTGCCTTGGCCGACCAATGTTTCCTCCTGGTTGAAGGCATGGATCTGCAGCGCGCCGGTCTTTTCAGCAAAAGCCTCGCTGGCGGCCAGCGCCTCGGCATAGCGGGCGCCGCCGACGATCAGTTCGGCGCCGTAGCCGCGGATGCGCTGCAGCTTGGCCGCCGGGCTGACTTCGGGAACGAAGATCGTCGCCTTGTGGCCAAGCCGCATGGCGGCATAGGCGACCGCGGCGCCATGATTGCCGCCCGAAGCCGCAACCACGCCGGCCGCAGGCACCGGCCGTTCGAGCAGATTGGTGAAGGCGCCGCGCGCCTTGAACGAGCCGGAATGCTGCAGGCATTCGAGCTTGAGGTCGACCGCTAGCGGCGGCCGGTCGAAATCGGCCATGTCGACGCGCAGCACCGGCGTGTGCCTGATATAGGGGCGGATGCGCGGTTCCATCGCGGCAATGCGTTCGCGCGTGACGGTGTTGCCGTTCGTCATGACCATCTCCTTGGGATTGACAGCAATTAGTAACTTGGCAAAATGGCTAAATGCAAGAGGTTGATGTCTTCAAGGCGATCGCCAACGAACGCAGGCTGCAGATCCTCGACTGGCTGAAGGATCCGCAGGCCCATTTCCCGGCCCAGGCAGATGGCGATCTGGTCGAGGACGGCGTTTGCGCGCTGCTGATCGCGGAGAAGCTCGGCATTACGCAGGCGACGCTCTCCGAACATATGCGCGTGCTTACCCAGGCCGGCCTGCTGCGTCCCAAGCGCATCAAGCAATGGACGTTCTACCGCCGCGACGAGGACAGGATCGCCGACACAAGGATGCTCGTCCAGAACCGGCTGTAGCGCAGCCGGCGTGGCAGCTCCTATGCAAGCCAGTCGGGCACCGAATCCAGGCCGATCAGCTCGTCATAGGTCTGGCGCCGGCGCACGACATGGAAACGGTCGCCGTCGACCAGAACCTCGGGCACCAGAAGGCGGGTGTTGTAGGTGCCGGATTGCACCGCGCCATAGGCGCCGGCGGTGGTGACGGCAATTAGGTCGCCAGACTTGAGCCGGGGCAGGTCACGGTCGAGGCCGAGATAGTCGCCTGTCTCGCAGACCGGGCCGACGACATCGACCGCCATGCGCGGCGTATCGGCCGGCGGCTGCACCACCGGCTTGATGTCGTGGAAGGCATCGTAGAGCGTCGGCCGGATCAGATCATTCATGGCGGCATCGACGACGAGGAAGTTCTTGGCGTCGCCTTCCTTCACGAATATCACTTCCGAGACCAGGATGCCGGCATTGCCGACGATCAGCCTGCCCGGCTCGAACATCACCTTCACCCCAAGCTTTGTCAGATGCTTCCTGACGATATCGGCATAGGCATCGGGCAGAGGCGGCGGGCTGTTGTCGGTGCGGTAGGGGATGCCGAGGCCGCCGCCGAGATCGACATGCTCGACGGCGTGGCCATCGGCGCGCAGCGCGCCGACCAGTTCCGCCAGAAGCGCGAAAGCATCGTCAAAGGGCTGCAACTCGGTGACCTGGCTGCCGATATGGGTATCGATGCCGATGGGCTTGGTGCCCGGCAGCCCGGCCGCGCGGGCATAGACCTGGCGCGCCCTTTGCCAGGGAATGCCGAACTTGTTCTCGGCCTTGCCGGTGGAGATCTTCCTGTGCGTCCTGGCGTCGACATCCGGGTTGATGCGCAGCGAGACCGGCGCCACCTTGCCGAGCGCGGTGGCGCGGGCCGACAGCAACTCCAGCTCCGGCTCGGATTCGACATTGAAGCAGAGAATGCCGGCCTCGAGCGCAAAATCCATTTCGCGCGCGGTCTTGCCGACGCCCGAGAATACGATCTTGCTGGCCGGGATGCCGGCGGCGAGCGCGCGGCGCATTTCGCCTTCCGAGACGGTATCGGCGCCGGCGCCGAGCTTTGCCAGCGTCCGCAGCACCGCCTGGTTGGAATTCGCCTTCAAGGCGTAACAGACCAGCGTGTCGAGCCCGGCAAACGCCCCGGCGAACACCCGGTAGTGCCTCGTCAAGGTTGCCGCCGAATAACAATAGAACGGCGTGCCGACGCTTGCGGCGATGTCTGGTATCGCCACGTCCTCGGCATGGAGCACGCCGTCGCGGTAATCGAAATGGTTCACGAGAGTGTTTCCGGAAGTTGGAGCACGAGACCTGGTCAGAAAGACCAAGCCAGTCTCATCGGCTCTAGATCAGCGGGTCGAGGATGAATTTCTTGTCCACGACCGGTTTTTCCGGCTCCGGCGGCACCGGCTGTTTGGCGCGCTCGGCGTCCTTGCGGGCCTGGACGGCCGCTTCATAGGGCGTGTCGAGACCGGCCTTACGGCCGCAAGCGGTCACGGCAGCCATCGCCGTCAGCAGCGTCAGCGTCACCAAAATCCTGCTTGCGGTCATCGATCCATCCGTCCGAAACTTTATGTGCTGCGCTTTTAACCGAGTTTTAGGCGCATTGCACCCCGGCATCATGCCCTGGCGATGCGCTTTTTCCAGCTGCGGATCTGCTTCCTGACCTCCGACGGCGCCGTGCCGCCGAAACTGGTGCGGCTCTTCACCGAATTCTGCACCGCCAGAACCGAGAAGATGTCTGCCGTGATGCCGGGGTTGATCGACTGCAGATCTTCCAGCGACAGCTTTTCAAGGCTCACCTTCTTCTCTTCGGCCACCGCCACCGCGCGGCCGGTGACATGGTGTGCCTCACGGAAGGGAAGGCCCAGCGCGCGCACCAGCCAGTCGGCGAGGTCGGTCGCGGTCGCGTGGCCCGAGCCGGCGGCTTTTTTCATGGCGGCGGCATTGACCGTCATGTCGCGCACCATGCCCGTCATCGCAGCCAGCATCAAATCGAGTGTTTCGGCAGCGTCGAAGACCGATTCCTTGTCTTCCTGCATGTCCTTGCCGTAGGTCAGCGGCATGCCCTTCATCACGGTCAGCAGCCCGACGAGATGGCCGGTGACGCGGCCGGTCTTGCCGCGCACCAGTTCGGCGGCGTCCGGGTTCTTCTTCTGCGGCATGATTGAGGAGCCGGTGGAGAAACTGTCCGACAGTCTGACAAAGCCGAATTGCGGCGTCGACCAGATGATGATTTCTTCGGCGAGCCGCGACAGATGCGTGGCGGAGATCGCCACCAGGCTCAAAAACTCCAGCGCGAAATCGCGGTCGGAGACGCTGTCCAACGAATTGCGCATCGGCTCGCGGAAGCCGAGCGCCTTGGCGGTCTTGTGGCGATCGATCGGAAAACTGGTGCCGGCAAGCGCTGCCGCGCCGAGCGGGCTTTCATCCATCCGCTCGATGGCGTCGCGGACGCGCGACAGGTCGCGCGAAAACATCTCGACATAGGCCATGCAATGGTGGCCGAAGGTCACCGGCTGCGCCGCCTGCATGTGGGTGAAGCCGGGCATCACGGTCGCCGCATGCTCCTCGGCGCGATCGAGCAAGGCTGAGATCAGCCCCTTCAGCGCCTCGGCGACGCGAAAGCACTCGTCCTTGACCCAGAGCCGGAGATCCACCGCCACCTGGTCGTTGCGTGACCGCGCCGTGTGCAGGCGGCCGGCGGCCGGGCCGATCAGATCGGCGAGGCGGGCCTCGATGTTCATGTGAATGTCTTCCAGCCGGGTCGAGAACTCGAACGTGCCGGCCTCGATCTCTTTCAGGATCGTGTTCAGCCCGTGAGCGATCTTTTCTTGATCGGCCGCCGAAATAATGCCCGTTTCAGCCAGCATCTCGCTGTGGGCGATCGAACCTCTTATGTCTTGCGCATAGAGTTTGCGGTCGAACGAAATCGACGCGTTGATCGCTTCCATGATCGCGGCCGGACCCGAGGCAAAACGTCCGCCCCACATCTGGTTGCTGGCCTTCTTGTCGCTCATCGCTATAACCCGTGCTCCGGAGCAGTCTTAGAAAATGGCAGACGGTAGCAGATACTTCCCGGCCCCGCGCCTGATCCTCGCCGCTTTGCTGGCGGGGGTGCTGGCCGGCGTGGTCGCGGTATATGTCAGCGAGAGCGGGTCTGGCAACAACGCAGCCACCGGCAGCGCACCTGCGGCCGGCGCGGGCAACAGCAAGGACGACGTCGCCTGCGCCGCCAAGAGCGACCGCGCCAAAAAGGTTGCCGCCGCGGCCACCGGCCAGGTGGCGGCATTGCTGCCCGCCGATCCGCCGCAATCGCTGAAAAGTCTCGCCTTCAACGGTCCCGACGGCAAGCCGATGACGATCGCCGATCATGCCGGCAAGACCGTGCTGCTCAACCTGTGGGCGACGTGGTGCGCGCCCTGCCGCGCCGAAATGCCGGCTCTCGACGCCTTGCAGAAGGAAAAGGGCAGCGATGCCTTCGAAGTGGTCGCGGTCAATGTCGATGCCGGCGACGATGTGAAGCCGAAGAAGTTCCTAGCCGATATCGGCATCGGGTCGCTCGGCTACTACCGCGATTCGACGCTGGCGCTGTTCAACGACGTCAAGACGCGTGGCTTGGCGCTAGGCCTCCCCGTCACCATGCTGATCGACGGCGAAGGCTGCCTGATCGCGCATATGAACGGACCGGCCGAATGGTCGGGACCGGATGCCAAGCGCCTGGTCGAGGCCGCACTCGCCCCTTAGAGCGGTTCACCGTTTCGTCGAAACGGCTACCCGCGCTAACTTTTTTGTTTCGACGCAATTTCGGACGGAAAACCGTTTCACACTTTTCCTGAAATTGCTCTAGGCTGAGCGCAGGGCCGCCGCCGGCGGCAGCATCAAGATGCTGCCGCCGCGTTGTTTGACGCTGGCGTCGTCGTGTGCCGCCGGCGCCGCGACGCCGGTCAGTTCGCTGAACGCCTCGATCGGGCTCGGCCGGCCTAGATAGTAGCCCTGGCCGATCTCGCAGGCCTCGGCGTCGAGGAATTTCAGCTCGCCCAGCGTCTCGACGCCCTCGGCCAGAACCGGCAGGCCGAGACCGCGGCCAAGCCCCAGAACGGCGCGCACGATGGCTGCCACCTGGCCGTTGCTGTCGACTGATTTGATGAATGAGCCGTCGATCTTGATCTTGTCGAAGGGGAAGGCGCGGAGATTGGACAGCGAGGAGTAGCCGGTGCCGAAATCGTCCATCGCCACACGCACGCCAAGCGCCTTCACCTGGCGCAAGGTCGCCAGCGCGCGCGGCATGTCCTTGACCAGCGCCGTTTCGGTGATCTCGAGTTCGAGCCTGCCGGGCGTCAGGCCGGAGCCGAGCAGGACTTCATGCACCTTGCGGCTGAAATTCGGATTGTGGAGCTGCACCGCCGAGACATTGACCGCGACGGTGAGAGGGTTCTTCCAGCGCGCTGCCTCGGCGCAGGCCGTCGCCAGCACCCATTCGCCGATCTGGATGATGACGCCGCTGTCTTCGGCCACCGGGATGAAGGTCGCCGGCGACACGTCGCCGCGCTGTGGATGGCGCCAGCGGATCAGCGCTTCGAACCCGACCATCCGCCCGCTGCTGATCTCCTTTTGTGGCTGGTAGACGAGGCGAAACTCATCGCGCGCCATGGCCTGGCGCAGTTCGTGCTCCATCACGCGCCGGTCTCGCGCCTCGGCGCCCATCGAGGCCTCGAAGTAACGGTAGGTGTCCTTGCCCTCGGCCTTGGCGCGGTAGAGCGCGGTGTCGGCGTGGCTGACCAGGAGTGTCGGCTCATCGGCGTCGAGCGGATAAAGTGCAATGCCGATGCTGGCCGACACCAGCCCGCCACCGACCGACAGCCGGTTTTCCTCGCGCATGGCCGCCAGCACCGCCTCGGCGATGCGGCCGGCCGCCTGCGGATCGGGAAGGTTCGGAGCGATGATGGCGAACTCGTCGCCGCCGAGACGCGCCAGCATCTGTCCGTGGCGGAGCACGGCGGAGGCGCACAGCGCCACCTTCTGCAGCATGGCATCGCCGGCGCCATGCCCGAACAGGTCGTTCACTTCCTTGAAGCGGTCGAGGTCGAGCAGCAGCAGCGCAAGATGCCCACCCTTGCCGCCGCGGTCCATTGCGGCAATTTCGGCCTCGAGCCGGCCGGAGAAACTGCGGCGGTTGGGGAGCCCGGTCAGCGGGTCGAAATGGGCGAGGCGCAGGATCTCCTGCTCGGCCTTCCTGCGTTCGCGGATGTCGCGCACGGCGACCACGCTGTGCCGCTTGCCGCAATAGTCGATGCTTCTGGCGATAAGTTCGACGGGGATGGTGGCGCCGTCATGGGCTCTGAGTTCGGCTTCCTGTGCCTGTCCGCTGCAGTCGGACATGCCGGCCGCGGTGCGTTCGCCGAAGAGGTCGCCAAGCAGCATCGCGTTCAGCACTTCCGGCGCAATGCCGGTGAGTGCCGCGATGCTGTCATTGGCGCTGACGATGCGGGCGCCGTCGCAGACGATCAGCCCCTCGACGGCGGCGTTGGCGAGGCCGTGCATGCGCTCGGCCTCGAGCTTGTGACGCCGGAAGCGAAGGTCGATCCACAATGCTGCGGCTGAAAGCACCAGGATAGCCATGCTGACTGCAGCGGCGGCGAAGGCCTGTGACACCGGTTCGACCGTGAACTGCGATATCTCGATGGAGGAGTCCGGGAAGATCGACACCGCGCCCATGGCGATGAAGTGCAGGCTGCAGATCGCCAGCGTCAACAGGATGGCGGCGGCGATTGTGGCCTGCATGGACGGCCGTCGCAACACGACCAGCAGCGCCAGCGCGGCGAGGGTGACGCCTGTCAGCACCGAGACGCCGACCAGCAGCGGGTTCCAGACGATGCGCCCTTCGACCTCGAAGGCGGCCATGCCGATATAGTGCATGGCGGCGATACCAGCGCCGAGGACCGCGCCGCCGACCAGAGGGTAGTCGATGCCCCGGCGCAAGGTGGCGATCCACATGCCCGCGGCGGTCAGGGCGACGGAACCGGCGAGCGAAAGCGCCGACATTTCCGTATTGTAGGCGTTGGGGATTCCGGGAGAAAAGGCAAGCATTGCGATGAAGTGCGTCGCCCAGATACCGAAGCCGGTGGAAGTGGCTGCTATCATCAGCCAGGTATAGCGGTTGCGCTCGCTCGAGCGGTCGACATGGCGAAGCAGGTTGACCGCCGAGAAGGAAGAAATACCGCAAATGAGCGCTGCCAGTGCGACCAGTCTCAGATCGTGCTCATGCACGATACAATTATAGACCGTCAGCATCTCGCCCCACCTGCTCTCCCACAGCAATCAAGCCGTCCACTTGATTAGTATGCCACGCTTGACGAAGAATCGGTTATGCGAACTACAACTACAGCGGGTTTTTCGGGTTGTACGTTGCGGCGATCCTGTCTCATTCCAGACGCACGGTTACAGCAGCGCCTGGCGCGATGCCGCTCGGCCGATCTCGACCTGGCCGAGCGCCGGTTTGGCGGCCGCACGGTGCAGGTGCGTGGCGCTGTCACGCGGGCCCTTCACGCATCGCTGGGCGGTCGGCGATCCTTGCAGGCCCACCATGCCCCATTCTATCGCTGAGCCGGCTTGGCATTTCTCTCTGTCCTCGTTGCAAGGCGAGGGGGCGCGAAGTTAGCCGGGTATGAAATTCACGAAACAGCAACAAATCCGTTGTCCGATTGTCATCAGCGACACATATTCCGTTCGCGGGAGCGCCCCTTTCGCCAATGACAAACGGGAGATGAAACATGAAGTTGTTCGGCTTTGCGGCCGGTGTTGCCGCCACCTTGACCCTGCTTTCCACCACCTCCGCCTTCGCCGCCACCCAGATCAGTTGGTGGCATGCAATGACCGGCGCCAATGCCGAGGTGGTCGACAAGATCGCCAAGGATTTCAATGCCAGCCAGAGCGACTATGAAATTCTCCCTGTTTTCAAGGGCACCTATCCCGAAACGCTGAATGCCGGCATCGCTGCCTATCGTGCGGGGCAAGCGCCCGACATCATCCAGGTGTTCGACGTGGGTACCGGCGTCATGATGGCAGCCGAAGGTGCGATCAAACCGGTGGCCGATGTGCTGACCAGCGCCGGCGTGACCTTCGACAAGAGCCAGTATTTGCCCGGCATCGTCGGTTACTATTCGAAGCCGGACGGGACCATGCTGTCCTTCCCCTATAATTCCTCGTCGCCCATCCTCTACTACAACAAGGATATTTTCCAGAAGGCCGGGCTTGATGTGAACAACCCGCCAAAGACCTGGAACGAGGTGTGGGAAGCCGCCAAGAAGATCAAGGCGAGCGGCGCCGCTTCCTGCGGCTATACCTCGACGTGGTTGACCTGGATCCACCTTGAGGCCTTCGCGGCCTGGAACGACGTTTCCTATGGCACCAACCAGAACGGACTTGCCGGAACCGACGTCGAGCTCAAGATCAATGCGCCGATCTTCGTCAATCATTTCCAGGCGCTCGCCGACCTGGCCAAGGACGGCACCTTCAAATATGGCGGCCGTACA
Organism: Mesorhizobium sp. C089B; assembly: GCF_030323125.1. Lineage (NCBI taxonomy): Bacteria > Pseudomonadati > Pseudomonadota > Alphaproteobacteria > Hyphomicrobiales > Phyllobacteriaceae > Mesorhizobium > Mesorhizobium sp. C089B. The sequence goes on along the minus strand of NZ_CP100469.1, from coordinate 3,808,865 downwards.
TCCGAAGCCAAGCAGATCTTTCTTGCCGGAGAATGCGGCATCTTCACCGAATCGTCGGGGGGTCTCGGTGACATCGTCAAGTCGGGCATGAACTACGGCATCGGCCAGCTTCCCTATGATAGTGACGCCAAGGGCGCGCCCCAGAACACCACGCCGGGCGGCGCCAGCCTGTGGGTGTTCGGCAACAAATCGGACGAGGAATACAAGGGCGTCGCGGCGTTCTTCTCCTACCTGTCCAAGACCGAAGTGCAGGAGTATCTGCACCAGAAGTCGGGTTATCTGCCGGTGACGCTCGCTGCCTATGAGGCGACCAAGAAGTCCGGCTTCTATGACAAGAACCCGGGCCGTGAGACGCCGATCCTGCAGATGCTGGGCAAGGCGCCGACCGAGAACTCGAAGGGCGTGCGCCTCGTCAACCTGCCGCAGGTGCGCGACATCGAGAATGAGGAGTTCGAGAAGATGCTGGCCGGCCAGCAGACTGCGCAGCAGGCGCTCGACAACGCGGTCGCGCGCGGCAACAAGGCGATTCAGGAAGCGATCGGAAACTGAAGCGATTTGTCAGTTGAACCTCGTCCACGCGGACCCGCGTGGACGATTTCCTGAATAGCGAGGGAATCACACTGTCTCCACGCGTCGTCTTTCCCAACAAGACCCTGCCTTACCTGCTGGTGGCGCCGCAACTCGCCATTACGCTGATCTTTTTCTACTGGCCGACGGGGCAGGCGCTCTACCAGTCGATGCTCAGGGAAGACCCGTTCGGGCTGAAGAGCAAGTTCGTCGGGCTCGCCAATTTTCGCAAGGTGCTGGCCGACCCGGCCTACCTCAACTCGATCAAAGTTACGCTGGTGTTCTCTCTGGCGACCGCGATCGTCGCCATGGGTGTGGCCCTGTTGCTTGCCGTCATGGCCGAGAAGGTGGTGCGCGGCAAAGGCCTTTATCGCACGCTGCTGATCTGGCCGTATGCGGTGGCGCCGGCGATTGCCGGCATGTTGTGGCTGTTTCTGTTCAACCCCTCGATCGGTTCGCTGGCCTACGCCTTGAGAGGTCTCGGCATCGCCTGGGATCCCTTGCTTAACGGCAACCAAGCCATGATCCTGCTGGTGTCTGCGGCTGCCTGGAAGCAGATCAGCTACAATTTCCTGTTCTTCGTCGCCGGGCTGCAGGCGGTGCCGAAGACGTTGATAGAGGCGGCGGCCATGGACGGCGCCGGGGAGACGAAGCGCTTCTGGACCATCGTCTTCCCGCTGCTCGCACCGACGACCTTCTTCCTGCTGGTCGTCAACACTGTCTATGCGCTGTTCGACACTTTCGGTATCGTCCATGCGGTCACCGGCGGCGGGCCGGGCAAGGCCACCGAGACGCTGGTCTACAAGGTCTACAATGACGGTTTCGTCAATTTGATCCTCGGCGATTCGGCCGCGCAGTCGGTCATCCTGATGGTCATCGTCATCTCACTCACGGCCATCCAGTTCCGCTATGTGGAACGCAAAGTCCACTACGGTTGAGCGCGAGCGATGATTGGTCAGTCCCCGCTTCGCGCCCTCATCGCCCACGCCGTGCTCATCCTGGGCATCCTGATCGTCGCTTTCCCGATCTACTACACCTTCGTTGCCTCCACGCAGACGCTGCAGACCATCCTCAAGCCGCCATTGCCTCTTTTGCCCGGCGACCAGGTCTGGAACAATTACAGCGAGGCGCTGTTCGGCGGTGTCGGCCGCATCGGCGGCGTCAGTGTCGGCCGATTGCTGCTCAACACCACGATCATGGCGCTCGGCATCGCGGTGGGGAAGATTTTCATCTCGATCCTTTCGGCCTATGCGATCGTGTTCTTCCGTTTTCCGCTTCGGATGGTCTTCTTCTGGCTGATCTTCATCACCCTGATGCTTCCCGTCGAGGTGCGCATCCTGCCGACCTACAAGGTGATGGTCGATCTCGGCATGATCGACACCTATGCCGGCCTGATCATTCCGCTGATCGCCTCGGCCACCGCCACGCTTCTGTTTCGCCAGTTCTTCATGACCATTCCAGGTGAGTTGGTGGAAGCGGCGCGTGTCGACGGCGCCGGACCATGGCGCTTCTTTTTCGACATCCTGTTGCCGCTGTCGCGCACCAACATCGCAGCACTGTTCGTCATCCTCTTCATCTATGGCTGGACGCAATACCTGTGGCCGCTGCTCGTCACCAACAGCAATGACAAGAACACCATCGTCATCGCACTTAGAAAGATGGTCTCCTTCGCCGATGCCGATACCCAATGGCATCTGGTCATGGTCACCGCGATGCTGGCCATACTGCCGCCGATCCTGATCGTGGTGCTGATGCAACGCTGGTTCGTGCGCGGACTGGTCGATACCGAAAAGTGAGAAGCTGATGGCGACCGTCGATCTGAAGGATGTGAAGAAAGTCTATCCCGGCGGCGTCGAGGCGGTGAGGGGTGTCTCGATCGCCATTCCCGACAAGGAGCTTTGCGTGCTGGTTGGGCCGTCCGGCTGCGGCAAGTCCACGCTGCTGCGGATGATCGCCGGGCTTGAGACCATTTCTTCCGGCACCGTCGCCATCGACGGCAAGATCGTCAACACGATCGGTCCGACCGAGCGCGACATCGCCATGGTGTTCCAGAACTATGCGCTCTATCCACATATGAAGGTCTACGACAACATGGCCTACGGGTTGCGCAACCGGGGTACTCCCAAGGACGAGATCGACAGCAGGGTTCGCTCGACCGCCAAGGTGCTGGAGCTCACGGCGCTGCTCGACCGGCGCCCGCGCGAGCTTTCCGGCGGCCAGCGCCAGCGCGTGGCCATGGGTCGCGCAATCGTGCGCAATCCAAAAGTCTTCCTGTTCGACGAACCGCTTTCCAACCTCGACGCCAAACTGCGCGGCCAGATGCGGGTCGAAATCAAGAATTTGCAGCGCTCGCTCGGTGTCACCTCGGTCTACGTCACCCACGACCAGCTTGAGGCGATGACGCTGGCCGATATTCTCGTCGTCATGAATGGCGGGTTGGTCGAGCAGACGGGCGCGCCGCTCGACATCTACGAGAAGCCGGCATCGACCTTCGTCGCCTCCTTCATCGGAGCGCCGCCGATGAACCTTCTGCCTCTTTCGCAAGGACCGGCTGGTCCGGCGCTGACCGACGGCAAGACGGTTGACTTCGCGCCTACGAACGCCGCCACGCTTGGCTTCCGCCCTGAGGATGCCGACGTCACCTTCAGTGCCGAGGCATCATCCGGCGCGCTTATTCTGCCTGCGGCGGTCGAGGCGGTCGAACCTGTGGGAGCCGAAAGCTTTCTTCACTGTGCCGCCGGCGGCAACCGCATCGTCGTGCGTGTGGCCGGCCGCGCCACGGCCAAACCCGGCGATCAACTGCGCGTCGTGGCCAGGGCCGAGAAGCTGCATTGGTTCGACAATGCTGGGAAACGAGTCGATTGACGCAGCCGCTCGCGCCAATCCGACGCATCGGCAGTTCAGGCGAAGACATGCGCCTTGCCGGAAACTGTCAGACGCACGATCTCGCCGACGGCAGGTGCGTCGATTCCCGGCTTGCGTAAGGTCAGCGGTGTGCTGCCGATCGCCGCGGCGTCCGGCGGATCGGGGTTGTTCAACAGCCGCACGGCAATGGTGCACATCGAGCCTGCGAATTCCGAGTCCGTCACCTCGGCGAATATCGTGCCCGCAGGACCCGACATGCCTTCGCGCGACGTGCGCTTTACCTGCACCTGCTCCGGTCGCAGCATGATGCGGGCGATGTCGCGCCGCTCCTTCGAGTCGACGGCTATGCGACCAAGCGAGGAGGTGGCGAAGCCGCCTGAAATCTTTGCCGGCAAGATGATGGCGTCGCCAAGAAACTCGGCAACCATGCGGTCTTTCGGCTGCAGATAGAGTTCTCGCGGTGTGCCGATCTGAGAGAACCTTCCGTCGCGCATGACCGCCACCTGGCTGGCGAAGGACAGCGCCTCGGCCTGGTCGTGGGTGACCAGGATGGTGGTGATGCCGGCGGCTTCGAGTAGTTCGGCGACCGCCTTGCGCATCGAGGCGCGCAGACCGGTGTCGAGCGCCGAGAACGGTTCGTCGAGAAGCATCAGCCTGGGCTTCATCGCCATGGCGCGGGCCAGCGCCACGCGCTGCTGCTGGCCGCCGGAGAGCTGGTGCGGGCGGCGCTTGAGGATCGCCTTGTCCAGCCCGACGGTATAGGCGAGCTCGGCGATGCGCTCGGCGCGCTGGTCCTCGCCGCGGGCCATGCCAAAGCCGATATTGTCGCCGATGCTGAGATGCGGGAACAGGGCGCCATCCTGCGCCACCAGGCCGATGCCGCGGCGGTGCGCCGGCACCGCATGGCCGCCATTGGCCAGCACCTCGCCGTCGAGCACGACGCGGCCCTGGTCGGGCGCCTCGAAGCCGGCGATCAGCCGCAGCAACGTCGTCTTGCCGCAGCCGGACGGGCCGACGATCGCGGTGCGACTGCCGCTTGCGGCGCTGAGCTCGATGCCGGCAAGGGCTGCGACCGGGCCGTAGTGCTTGGTGAGGCCACTGATTTCGAGAAAGCTCATCGCCCGGCCATCCGTTTCGACTGGACATAGAGCAGCCAGGTCAGCGGCAGCGACATCGCCACCATGATGAAGGCGTAAGGGGCGGCGGAGGCATAGTCGATCTCGCCGCTATAGGACCAGAACGCCATGGCCAGCGTGCGCGTGCCGTTGGGCGCCAGCATCTGGGTGGCGGTCAGCTCGTTCATGATGCCGAGCGCGACCAGCGCCATGCCGGCCGCAGCCCCCGGCGCCGACAGGCGAATCGTTGTCGACCAAAGCGCCTTCAGCGGCGGCCGGCCAAGGCTGGCGGCGGCGCGTTCGAGCTCGACCGGCGCCTGTGCGATCGAGGCTCTGAGGCTGATCAAGGCGCGCGGCAGGAACATCAGGGCATAGGCGACCAGGATTGTGAACAGCGTCTGGTAGAGCGGCATGGCGATGCGCACGGTAATGGTGACCAAGGCCAGCGCGATGACCACGCCGGGCAGCGAACCGACAATGTAGTTGCAGCCTTCGAGCAGCCGCTGCAGCGGTCCCGGCGCGCGGATCGAGATCCAGGCCATCGGCATGGCGGCGATGGTCGCAAGCAAGGCGCCGGCCAGCGCCAGGAACAGTGTCTGGCCAAGCGCCAGGCCGATCTCGTCCAAACGCCAGACATCGGCGCCGCCGGCGACCAGCCAGCGGCCGATGGTGACGAAGGGCACGCCGATGGCGAGAAGCGTGGCGATGGCAGGCAGAGCCAGGCAGGGCAGGGTGGCGCGACCGAGCCTGGTGCGCTGCTGGCGGCGCGCGGCACCCGAGCCTACGCGGGCATAGCGTTCCTCGCCGCGCACCAGCACCTCCAGCGCGAGCAGCACGAAGCAGCAAGTCACCAGGACGCCGGCCAGCATGTTGGCGGCGGGACCGTTGAAGGTCGACTGGAACTGGTCGACGATCGCCGTGGTGAAAGTGTCGAAGCGGATGAAGACGTAGAGGCCGTATTCGGCCAGCAGATGCAGGCCGACCAGCAGCGCGCCGCCGCAAATGGCCAGTCTCAGCTGCGGCAGCACGACACGCCAAAACACCCGCCATGGTCCAAGGCCGAGTGCTGCGGCTGCGTCCTCCAAAGCAGGATCGAGCCGGCGCAGAGCCGCCGCCAGCGGCAGATAGAGGAACGGGAAATAGGCGAGAACCGAGACCAGCACGCCGGCCCACAGGCCGTGCAAGGTCGGCACCATGGTGATCCAGGCGTAGGAATGCACGAAGGCGGGGATGGCGAGCGGCGCCACCGACAGCCAAGCCCACAGGCGGGCGCCGGGCAGGTCGCTGCGCTCGGTCAGCCATGCCAGCGTCACCGACAGCACGGTGGCGATCGGCACGGTGAGCGCCACCAGAAGCACGGTGTTGACCAGAAGTTCGCCGACGCGCGGCCGGAAGACCAGGGCCGAAGCAGTGTCCCAGCCGATCTGCACACCGATCCAGATGATGAACGCCAGCGGCAGCAGCGACAGCAGCGAGACAATTATGGCGGCAAGCGCGATCCAGGACATGGGCTTCCGGCGGGACCGCCCGACTGTCTGGCCTGAACGTGCGAGATCGACCGCAGTTTGCATCAGCTCGACCGCGCCACTGCCGCCGGGGCGGGGGCGCCGCAGGCGCGGCCGGAAACGCAATATGTCGTCATGGACGAAGCCATCCCGAAAACAGAGCGCTCCTGCGGAAAGCCTCGCAGGAGCGCAAACGTTGCCCTTTTAGGACGAACGCGGACTAAAGCAAGCCGGCTGCCGTCATCAGGTCGGTCACCTTTTTGGAGTTCAGTGTCGCCGGATCGACCTTCGGCGCCTGCAGGTCGGCCAGCGGCACCAGCTTGGGATTGGACTGCGCGTCCTTGCCGATAGCGTATTCGAAGGACGTGCCGGTCTTCAGCACGTCCTGGCCGCCTTTGCCGGTCACCCATTTGAGGAACGCCTGGGCTTCCTTCGGGTGTTTGCTCGAGGCGAGCACGCCGCCGCCGGAGATCGAGACGAAAGCGCCGGGATCCTGGTTCTTGAAATAATGCAGTTCGACGTTCTTGCTGTTTTCGCCGGTCTTTGCCTGATCGCCGAAATAGTAATAGTGGTAGATGATTCCGCCTTCGATCTCGCCGGCATTGACCGCCTTCATCACCGTGCCGTTGCCCTTGTAGGCGGTGAAATTCTCCTTCATGGCCTTCAGCCAGTCGGCGGTTGCGGCTTCGCCCTTGAGCTCGAGCAGCGCGCTGACGATGGCCTGAAAATCGGCGCCGGAAGGCGAGGCTGCCCAGCGGCCTTTCCAGCTCGGATCGGCGAGATCGAGCATCGATTTGGGCAGCTTTTCGGCCGTGAGCTTGGTTTTGTTGTAGGCAAAGACGGTGCTGCGCGCCGCGACACCCACCCATCTGCCGCTGCTCGGCTGGAATTCGGCCGGGACTTGCGCCAGCGTGTCGGCGTCGACCGGCGCGAAAAGGCCCGCCGCTTCAACCAGGGTCATCGCCGGCGAGTTTTCGGTCAGGAACACGTCGGCCGGCGAAGAAGCGCCCTCGGCGACGATCTGGTTGGAGAAATCGCTGTCGCCGCCATTGCGCAGCGTGACCTTGATGCCGGTTTCCTTGGTGAAACCTTCGACCCATTCCTTGGCCAGGCTCTCATGCTGGGCGTTGTAGACGATGATGCCGGCATCCGCGGCCATCGCCGGCCCGGCGATCATGCTCACGGCCAGCGCTGTGGCCCACGCTAGGGTGGAGAGCGTGTATCTCATGGCGTCATCCTCAATCTCGGTGGTTCTGGTTTCGCAGGCTGCACCTATCGATACCTGACAGCAGTAGTCAACATTGCTCGGCTGCTTCAATCGGTCGCCGCTCCCGCAAACTTTCGTGATTTTGCGGCACTTTGGCTTGGACATCATTTCGCCGGACACGTAACAAATCGGTGCCGAGGCGCGAAGATCGGGGAGTGAACTCTTGTGAGCGGCAAGGATGAGGCCGAGCTTTCCCGGCTGATGCGGGCCGCGATCGCGGGAGATGAAAGGGCCTACGCCGACTTTTTGCACCGGATCGCCGCGCTGGTTCGCGGCTTTGCGAGGCGCAAGATCGTACAGGGCGGGGTCGATCCCGAGGATGTTGTGCAGGAAACCTTGCTGGCCATTCATGTGAAACGGCATACCTGGCGCCAGGACGCGCCGGTGTTGCCATGGATCTATGCGATAGCCCGCTTCAAGCTGATCGATGCTTTCCGGCGGCGCGGACGGCGCATCGAAATCGAGATCGACGAGATCGCCGAGACCTTTGCCGAGCCGGAAACCGAGACCGTCAGCGAACGCGACATCAACCGGGCGCTGGACGGACTGCCGGCTGCGCAGCGTTCCGTCGTTTCTTCGATCTCGGTCGACGGCCGCTCCATCGGCGAGACGGCGGCCACGCTCGGCGTCAGCGAGACGGCGGTGCGGGTGTCGCTGCATCGCGGGCTTGCCGCGATCGCCAAGCGATTTGGGCAGGGGCGCTTCGGGCGGCAGTGACATGAGGACGGAGGATCTCATCAAGGCACTCGACGCCGACACAAGCAGCAAGGCGATGCCGCTGCGCTCGGCCTGGTTGATGGCGGCGGCAGCCGCGGCGGTGATCGCGGCTCTGGTCTTCTTTCTCACCATCGGCCCGCGTCCCGACATAATGACCGCCATGCACACGATGCGGTTCCTGGCGAAGTTCGTGTTCACCATCGTGCTCGCCGTCACCGCCTTTGGCCTGGTCCGGGCGTTGTCGACGCCGGGCGCTTCGACGGCAAGAGCCGCGGCTTGGATGCTGGCGGCGCCGCTGCTGGTGGCCGTGGCGGTGGCTCTCGAACTGTTCATGGTGCCGGAGCCGATGTGGAGCACGCGCATGGTCGGCTCCAACATGATGATCTGCATGGGCTTCATCCCGCTGATCGGCATCGGCCCGCTTGCCGTCTTCCTGTGGATGCTGCGCTATGGCGCGCCGACGCGGCCGGTGTTGGCCGGGGCGGTCGCGGGACTGCTCGCCGGCGGCCTGGCGGCGACCTTCTACGCCGCGCACTGCTTCGACGATTCGCCGCTTTTCGTCGCCACCTGGTACACGCTCGCCATCGCCGTCCTCGCCGGTCTGGGCGCGCTCGGGGGACGGTTCTTCGTGCGCTGGTGACCGGGCCGTTCAAGATCGCCCAATAATCACCGATCCTTAATCATGCCGGCAATTGTTTGCGGGTTCACCGTGTTGCCGGTGGCTCCGGCGCAACCTTTCCTTAAAATCGATCATCCAGTGTTTTTTGCAGAAATGTGTTGCGCATGGGGTGGCATGCACAGTGATGCGGCGAGAGCGAAAAAGCCTGCGGGCTGACAGTCACGTGGCTTTGGTGCTTGCGGCCGGAGGGCTTTGCGCTGCCGTGGTCGCGCTCCTGCTGTCGCGGCTCGATGTCAGCGCCGAAGTGCTGAAGCTATGCCTGCAGATATCGGTGCCGGTCGCCGCCGTGGCGCTGATTCTCGCCGCCCTGTTCATTTACCGGATACTGGACGATCGCCGGCAGATCGCCGAAAGCGAGCAGCGTTTCCGCCGCGCCATGGAGGATTCGGCGATCGGCATCGCCATTGTCGGCCTCGACGGCCGCATCCACGAAACCAACCCGGCCTTCGCCGCCATGCTCGGCTACAGCAAGCAGGAGATCGAGGCGCTGACCTTCTTTCAGATCACCCATCCCGACGATGTGCAGATCGGCCGTGAGACGATGGACGGCATGCGGGCGGGCACCGTCAACTCCTTCCACTTCGAAAAGCGCTACCTCAGGAAGGACGGCACGCCGGTATGGGCCCATCTTGCCGGTTCCGTCATTCGCGACGAGAAGAGCGGGAGCCCGCTCTACCTGGTCTCGCAGATCGAGGATATCGACGCGCGCAAGCAATCCGAGGCGCGCATAGCCGAGGCCGAAACGCGCTGGAATTTTGCCCTGGCCAGCGCCGGACAAGGCGTCTGGGACCTCGACATGCGCAAGGGTGGCACCACCTACTCCGCCACCTGGGTGAAGATGCTGGGCTATGCCGATGGCGAGCTGGACGGCGACCCCGACCGCTGGCTGGCGATGATCCACCCCGACGATCGCGAAAACGTGGCCGAAGCCGATCGTGCCCATCTGGAGGGCAGGACACCGTTCTTCGAAGCCGAGTTCCGGATGCGCCACAAGGATGGCCACTGGGTCTGGATCCTTGATCGCGGCAAGACGCTCGAACGCGACAAGGACGGAAGGTTGGTCAGGGCCATCGGCAGCCTGACCGACATCACCCAGCGCAAGCAAACCGAGGAAAGCCTCATCGTATCGGCGGCAATGCTGGCCGACGAGAAGGAGCGGCTGAGGGTGACGCTGCAGTCGATCGGCGACGCCGTCATCTGCACCGATGCCGCAAACCGCATCACCTTCATGAACCCTGTCGCCGAAAAGCTCACCGGCGTTGTTGGCGCGGAGGCGCTCGGCAAGACGCTTGGCCATGTCTACTGGGCAGTGGACGAAGAAACCGGGCAAAGGATCGGCATGACGCGGCCGGCGCTCGGCAGCGCCAGCCCTGCCGACCAGAACAGTCGCGCCGTCCTCATCCGTCGCGACGACACGCGCTGCAGCATCCGCCAGGTGGTGTCGCCGATCATGAACGACCGCCAGGAGTTCTGCGGCCTGGTCATCGTCTTCCAGGACTTCACAGATGCGCGCGCCTTGCAGCGCCAACTCGCCTATGCCGCCGCGCATGATGCGCTGACCGGCCTTGCCAACCGTTCGAGCTTTATCCGCACCATGGAGGAACTGGTCGACCGGAGCCGCAAGGCCGGCACGGCCAGGCCGGCGGGCGAGCATCATTTCATGTTCATCGATCTCGATCATTTCAAGCTGGTCAACGACACTGGCGGCCACGCCGCCGGCGACGCCTTGCTGAAGCGGGTTGCCGAGGCCATTCGCGGTGCGCTTGGGCCGGAGGATATCGTGGCCCGCCTCGGCGGCGACGAATTCGCGGTCGTCCTGAAAGCCGGCTCGAGCGCCGGCGCCAGGATTGCCGCGCGCTCGATCATTGAAGCGATCCGCGCCCTGCAGTTCACCTGGGACGGCCGGCCGCATGCGATAGACGCCAGCATCGGGCTGGCGCCGATCCACAGCAACAGCGGTGAAGTCGACGAGATCATCGCCCGGGCCGATGCTGCCTGCTATGCGGCCAAGGCCGCCGGCCGCGGCTGTGTTTCCGTGGCGCCTGACGATACCGGGTCAAGAGGCCAAGCAGAGCCGCCGCTTGCAGCGGCGTCCTGAGGTAGCACGGAACTTTCGGTCTGGTGGTTAGCGCGTCGGAACCGGATGCTCGCCGCGATAATCGTAGAAGCCGCGCCCGGTCTTGCGGCCGAGCCAGCCGGCCTCGACATATTTCACCAGCAGCGGGCAGGGGCGATATTTCGAATCCGACAGGCCGTCATGCAGCACCTGCATGATCGACAGGCAGGTGTCGAGGCCGATGAAATCGGCGAGCTGCAGCGGTCCCATCGGATGGTTGGCGCCGAGCCGCATGGCGGTGTCGATGGCATCGACCGAGCCGACCCCCTCATAGAGCGTGTAGATCGCCTCGTTGATCATCGGCAATAGAATGCGGTTGACGATGAAGGCCGGAAAATCTTCAGAGACGGTGATCGTCTTGTCGAGCTGTTTCACATAGGCCTTGGCCGCCTCGAAGGTCTGATCCTCGGTAGCGATGCCGCGCACCAGTTCGACCAGCTTCATCAGCGGCACGGGGTTCATGAAATGTATGCCGATGAAACGCTCGGGACGGTCGGTCTGCGCCGCAAGCCGGGTGATCGAAATCGACGAGGTGTTGGTCGCCAGAATGGCTTCCGGGTTGAGCTGGGGACAGAGCTGCGCGTAAATCTTGCGCTTGACCGTCTCGTCCTCGGTCGCCGCCTCGATAACCAGATCGGCACCGGCGAGATCAGCCATGGTGGGGGCTGCGGAAATGCGCGCCATCGCTTCGTTACGCAGCTTTTCCTCAAGCTTGCCGGAGCCGACCTGACGGGCCATGTTGCCGCTGACCGTGGCAATGCCCTTCTCGATACAGTCGGGCGAGACGTCGTAGATCAGCACCTTGAAACCCGAAAGTGCTGATACATGCGCGATGCCGCCGCCCATCTGGCCGGCGCCGATGATGCCGATCGTCTCGATCTTGGCCATTTGCAGCGATCCCGTCGAAAAGGCCTTGCGGCCTGCTTTTTGTGCAGTGCAAACTAAAAGGGTGGGGTAGCTTCGTCTACCCCACCCTTTCACAATTTAATACGCTTTGGCAGAGAGCGTCAAAGCGCCTTTTGCAGTTCCGGCAGGATGACGAACAGGTCGCCGACGAGGCCATAATCGGCAACCTGGAAGATCGGCGCCTCCTCGTCCTTGTTGATGGCGACGATGACCTTCGAATCCTTCATGCCGGCAAGGTGCTGGATGGCGCCGGAAATGCCGACGGCAATATAGAGGTCCGGCGCCACGACCTTGCCGGTTTGGCCGACCTGCCAGTCATTCGGGGCGTAGCCGGCGTCGACGGCAGCGCGCGAGGCGCCGACGGCTGCACCGAGCTTGTCGGCGACCGGCAGAATGACTTCCTGGAACTTTTCCGAGGAGCCGAGCGCGCGGCCGCCCGAAATGATGATCTTGGCCGAGGTCAGCTCCGGACGGTCGGTCTCCGACAGCCTGTTCTCGACGAAGGTGGACAGGCCCGGATTGGACGCTGCCTGGATCGTCTCGACCGCGGCCGAACCGCCTTCGGGCGCGCCCTGGAAGGAAGCGGTCCGCACGGTGATCACCTTCTTGGCGTCGCTCGACTGCACCGTCTGGATGGCGTTGCCGGCATAGATCGGACGCTTGAAGGTATCGGGCGAAATCACTTCGATGATTTCCGACACCTGCGCGACATCGAGCAGGGCCGCGACGCGCGGCGCGACGTTCTTGCCCGACGAGGTCGCCGGCGCGATTATGGTGTCGTAGGCGCCGGCCAGTGAGACAACGAGTGCGGCGAGCGGTTCGGCGAGGCGCTCGGCCAGTTCGTCGGCCTCGGCCAGCAGCACCTTGCTCACGCCCTTGAGCTTGGCGGCGGCGTCGGCAGCGCCTTTGGCGCCTTTGCCGGCAACCAGAACATGCACGTCCGAACCGATCTGCAGCGCCGCCGAGAGCGCCTTGGCGGTCTGGTCAGAAAGGCTGGCGTTGTCGTGTTCTGCGATGAGGAGAATGGTCATTTATCTGTTCCTTCCAGTCTCAGAGCACGCCGGCTTCGTTCTTCAGCTTGTCGACCAGTTCGGCGACGCTCTTGACCTTCACGCCCGCCTTGCGGCCGCTGGGCTCCTCGGTCTTGAGCACCTTCAGGCGCGGCTTGACGTCGGCGCCGTAATCGGCCGGGCTCTTTTCGTCGAGCGGCTTCTTCTTGGCCTTCATGATGTTGGGCAGCGAGGCATAGCGCGGCTGGTTGAGACGAAGGTCGGCGGTGATGATCGCCGGCATTTTCAGCTCTACCGTCTGCAGGCCGCCGTCGACTTCGCGCGTCACCTTGGCCTTGTCGCCGTCGATCACGACCTTGGAGGCGAAAGTGCCCTGTGCCCAGCCGAGCAGGGCGGCCAGCATCTGGCCGGTCTGGTTCGAGTCATCATCGATCGCCTGCTTGCCCAGGATCACGAGACCGGGCTGCTCGGCGTCGACGACGCCCTTCAGCACCTTGGCGACGCCGAGCGGCTCGGTCTGTTCGTCTGTCTTGACCAGGATGGCGCGGTCGGCGCCCATGGCGAGCGCGGTGCGGAGCGTTTCCTGCGCCTGCTGCGGGCCGATCGACACGACGATGATCTCTTCGGCCTTGCCGGCTTCCTTCAGCCGGAGCGCCTCTTCCACCGCGATCTCGTCGAACGGGTTCATCGCCATCTTGACGTTGGCGAGTTCAACCGCCGAACCATCAGCCTTGACGCGAACCTTGACGTTCGCATCCACAACCCGCTTCACGGGCACAAGGATCTTCATTTGCCTGTCACCTCTCCTGAGATATCCGGGCGCGCTATAGCAGCGTGCGCCTCCGCAGAGTTGTCGAAAGCCGACATTCCTGACTGAATTCCGGCCAAACGGAATTCTGGCCGGACGGAATTCTTGTCTTCTGCCGCCTAGCGGTGGCGCTCTCCGTAGTTGTGGAGACGCAACACGTCAATATGCCACGGCAGCGGCCAAACCGCTCAAATCGGTTCAGTTGTGACCGGAAGCGCCACCCCGGCCCCAACGCGTCTCAGGTTGCACGGGAGCGGGACCGGCTGGCGCCGGCCCAGTAGAAGCGGCTGGCTGATCGGCGGGTTCCGGCTCGCCGTCGTCACCGGCGAGCAGCGGCACGCCGCGGCTGCGCATGATGAGCACCAGCACGCCACCGGCAATGATGCCGCCAATATGGCAGGCCCAGGATATCTGGTTTTCGCCGCCGGCGGCAAACATCACCACTTGGAAGCCGATCCACAGGATCAGCGGGATGAAGGCCGGGATACGCAGCGGAATGCGGGCAAAGACCAGCACCCACACTTTCACCCGGGGGTAGAGGACCAGATAGGCGGCGACGACGCCGGCAATGGCGCCGGAGGCGCCGATCAGCGGCACCTCTGAACTCCAGGCGACGAGCCCCTGGAAGAAGGCGCCGGCGATGGCGCAAAGCAGGTAGAAGATAAGGTAGCGGATGTGGCCGAGTGCGTCCTCGACATTATCGCCGAACACCCACAGGAACAGCATGTTGCCGCCGAGATGAAAGATATCGGCATGTAGGAAGGCATAGGTGAGGTAACTCAGGCTCTCCGGAATGACGACGAATTGGGGCGAGAGTTCTGCCGTGTCGTGGACAACCGAAGGGATGAAGCCCAGGCCGAGCACGGCGGCGTTGTTGAAATTTTCGCCGCCGATCGTGGTGATGAGAAAGACCAACGCGTTGGCCGCGATCAGGCCGATCGTCACATATTGCAGCCGGATGTGGCGCAACCTGTTGGAGTCGTAAAGCGGGATGAACATGCCCCAAGCCCTTTCCCGCCTTCGAGAAAATTCAGCGGTTCTTGCCGGGCACCCATAACACGTCGGCATTTCCGTTGTCATTGACCGCACGAGCGGCGACGAACAGAAAGTCGGAGACGCGGTTTATGTATTTCAGCCCCTCGCGATTGACATGTTCGGCCGGGTCCTGCGCCAGTGCCACCATGATCCGCTCGGCCCGTCGCGCCACAGTGCGGGCAAGATGAAGTGCTGCCGCCGCCGGCGTGCCGCCATTGAGCACGAAGGATTTGAGCGGCTGCAGATCCTTGTTGAGAAGGTCGATATCCTTTTCGACGCGGTCGGTCTGCGAGGCGATGATGCGCAGCGGCTCGTAGCCGAGCGGCTTGCCGTCGTCGGGCACGGCGAGATCGGCGCCGAGGTCGAACAGATCGTTCTGGATGCGGGACAGCATGGCGTCGATGGCGGGATAACTTGCCGCTGTGTGCAGGCGGGCGATGCCGATGCAGGCATTGGCTTCATCGACGGTGCCGTAGGCATCGACGCGCAGGTCGGATTTCAGCCTGCGTTCACCGGTGCCGAGGCCAGTGGTGCCGTCATCGCCGGTGCGGGTGTAGATCTTGTTGAGCTTGACCACGTCGCCTCCCGAACGGCCGTCACTTGCGGGTGAAATACACCACCAGCAGGATTAGTGCCAACGCCAGCGCCTGCAGCAGCACGCGTGCCTGCATCAGCTTGTTCGAGCTCACACCGGAGCCGCCGCGCATCATGTTGATGAGGCCGCGGACAAGCACGATCACCACGGCGACCATGACGAGGACGAGGAGGACTTTGATGACGGTTGCCATGATCTGTTCCCAGTTCTGTTGCGATCAGGCGCGTCCGGCCAGAACGCGGTAGAGCATCGATGCCGGCAGGATGCGCTTGAGCATCACGCCAATCCTGGCCGGCACTGTTACCACATAGTGCGGGCGCGGGCGCCGCGACAGAAGTGCATGGCGCAAGGCCGCATAGACCACCTCCGGCCCCTTTTTCAGCCGCGATGAGCTGCCGCCGGCCCGAAGCCGCACCAGCTGCGTGGCATAGGCGACGTGGTGGACGGAATTCTCGTGGTCGATGTTTTTCAGGAACCAGAACAGCCCGTTGCTGGCGATTTTCGAGGTCACCGGCCCCGGTTCGATCAGCGAGACATGGATGCCGCTGCCCCTGAGTTCCTGCTGCATGCACAGCATCAGGCCTTCGAGCGCGTGCTTGGAGGCTGAGTAGGCGCCGCGAAAAGGCACCGGCGCGAGCCCAAGGATCGAGGAACAATGAACGAGGCGGCCATGTCCCTGGCGACGCATTACCGGTACGATGCGTCGGGTGAGGTCGTGCCAGCCGAAGAAATTGGCCTCGAACTGCTCGCGCAATGCCGCAACCGGCAGGTCTTCCACGGCGCCGGGCTGTGCATGGGCGCCGTTGTTGAACAGGGCGTCGAGGCGTCCGCCTGTCCGCTCCAGCACCGATGCCGCAAGTGCTGCGATGGAATCCGGCTCACGGTAGTCGAGATAAAAGGCCTCGATGCCGTCGGCTTCAAGTGCGGCTATGTCATCCGGCTTGCGCGCCGTTGCAAACACGCGCCAGCCATCCGCCTTCAGTGCACGGGCGCAGTGGGCGCCTATCCCGGACGAGGCGCCGGTGACGATGATGGTGCGCAACTCTTTGGCAGGCGGCATCGTGGTTTGAGCAAGGGTTGCCATTTGCCACAATCCCTTCCCATATTCGCGGCGTCGAGACAATCGAAGGGAACGCGGCTCTTGATGCGGAATATCGTCGTGCTGCGCCGCGTGCTCTATGACGCGCTTGGCCATTTCAACACCGATGACGGCTGGGCCATGGCCAGCCATCTGGCGATCACTTCGCTCATGGCGCTGTTCCCGTTCCTGATCTTCGCCACCACGCTGGCGAGCTTCCTCGGCGCGCAGGCGTTCGCCGATACTGCCGTGCACCTGGTCTTCGACACCTGGCCCGAACAGATCGCCAAGCCTATCGCGCGCGAGGTGCTCAACGTGCTGACCGTGCGGCGCACCGATCTTTTGACCTACGGCGTGCTTCTGGCGGCCTATTTCGCCTCCAACGGCATCGAGGCGCTGCGCACCTCGCTCAACCGCGCCTACCGCGTCGCCGAAACGCGCGGCATCATCTACCGCCGGGTGCAGAGCATTTTCTTCGTGCTGATCGCGACGGCCGGTTTCCTGGCGATCAGCGTGCTCCTGGTCTTTGCGCCTTTGCTGGCGCGGCTGGCGGAAGCTCATTTCGAGTGGATCAAACCCTATACGGGCACGATCACGCTGTGGCGCTACGTCATCGCCTCAACCGTCATCATTGGTGGCTTGTTTGCCGTCCACTACTGGCTGCCGGCGGGCAAGCGCCGCTTTGTCTCGCTGGTGCCTGGCATCATCTTCACTCTGGCTGCGTGGCTTGTCGGCTCGACGATGTTCGCGACCTACCTCGACCATTTCTCGTCCTATGTGACGACCTATGCCGGCCTCGCCTCGATCATGATCGCCGTGGTTTTCCTCTATATGCTGTCGGCGATCTTCATCCTCGGCGGCGAACTCAATGCGGCGATCAGCCGCTTTCTCGAAGCGCGCGCACGTGTCGGCAGCTAGGTTCTGGCTGGCCGAGCCGTGGCCAGCCCGACGCCGAGCGTCGCGATTGCCATGCCGACGATCTGCACGAGGCTGAGCTGTTCGCCGAACAGCACCCAGGCGATGACTGCGGTGACGGCCGGCACCAGGTAGAACAGCGACGCGACCTTCGACATCTCGCCGTCGCGAATCATCACCATCAGCAGGAAGATGGCGCCGATCGACAGCACCAGGACCAGCCAGGCCATGGCGAAGATCAGTTCGCCGTTGATGATCACCGTGTGGGTCTCCAGTGCCAGCGAAGCCAGGATCATCAGCGAGCCGCCGCCGATATATTGCCACATCGTCGCCGCCACCAGGTCGCCACCCGAGGCATAGCGCTTCTGCCAGATGGTCCCGGCGCCCATGCCCAGTACCGAGACCAGCGACGCCGTCAGGGCTTCGGGCGTAACGCCGCCGCCGAGAGCGCCGAGCTTCGGCCACAGCACGATGATCACTCCCACAAGGCCGACGGCAAGGCCGGCCCAGTGGCGCGGCAGGATGGCCTCGCCGAGGAACCGGCCGGCAAGCACGGCGGTGATCAGCGGTTGCAGGCCGACGATCAGCGCCGAAAGCCCGGCGGGCATGCCCCTGTGGATCGCCCAGAACACGGCGCCCAGATAGATGCCATGCATGAGGATGCCGGCGACCGTGGCGTGAAGCGCTTCTGCCCTTGTGGCTCGCTTCGAGCCAAGCACGAGCATCAGGCCGGCGAGCAGCAAGGCGGCGATGACAAAGCGGGCCGCCAGAAAGGTGAAGGGCTCCGCCCAGGGCATGGCGTAGCGCGCGCCGATGAAACCTGTCGCCCACAGGACGACAAACGAGGCGGGGATGAACCGCTTGAGACTGTGCATTTTCGGGGAAGCCGTTTCCGGTGGAGAGGTCCGATTCGGTGAAGAGACAAATACGGCAAATGCTCTAATGCGGTTCAATCCGGCAAGCAAAGCGAAACAATTGGTACATAAGCTCATCCTGATGTAGGAGGTGGCCGAATTCAAAGGGCGGCGTCAGGGCAATCGACTTCTGTCGATCGATCCGGCGACATGGCGTTTTGGCTTCGACAGGGAGCGCGCATGCTGTTGCATCTGGACACAAGCTGGCTGTTGATGACGGTGGCCAGTGTGGCCGTGTTCGGCTTCTTCTTCGGTTCAGCGCTCGACGCCATCATGCAGGAGGACGGTTTTGGGTCGACCGGCAACACATTGCTGTTCACGCTCGGCTTTTTCGTCGCGGTCATGGCCGCGAACGAACATGGCATCGTCCTGAGAGATCTGAAGCTCGCGGTTGCCTGGGGACTGGGCGGCGCCTTCGCGTTTATCGGCGCGTTGGCGCTGCTCAAGGCGGGGCTGGCCCGGCTTTAGTCAGAGCCCGACCAGCAGCCTGACATCGTCCGGCGACATGCCTGCCTGCCTCAGCGCGGCAAGGCCGGTATCAGCAAAACTCTTCGACAGTTTGCGCCCATCCGGTCCGAGTATGAGACGGTGGTGGAAATACTGCGGCTGGCCGAGGCCGAGCAGTTCCTGCAGCAGGCGCTGGATGCCGGTCGCGGAATAAAGGTCGCGGCCACGCACGACATGGCTGACGCCTTGCAGAGCGTCGTCGACGACGACGGCCAGGTGATAGCTGGTCGGGATGTCGCGGCGCGCCAGAATGACGTCGCCCCAGTCCTGCGGACGCGCCTCGACACGCTGCGTCGCCGAAAGCGTCTCTTTGGTGAATTCGAGCCAGGACAAATCCGTGCCGACGCGCGCCAGCGCTGCATCAATGTCGAGGCGCCAGGCCAAGGGCGCATTTTCGGCGATGCGGCGTTTGCGTTCGCTGACCGGCAGCGCCTTGTCGGCGGCGGGATAAAGCGGCACGCCGTCCGGGTCGCGCGGCCAGTCGCGGCCGCGTTTTTCACTGTCGGCGATGAAGGCCCTGATCTCGCCACGGCTCATGAAGGCAGGGTAGACGAGGTCTTCGCGGACCAGCCGGTCGAGCACGGCCTGGTAGTCGGCGAAATGCTCGGCCTGGCGCCGCACCGGCCGCTCCCATTCGAGGCCTAGCCATTCGAGGTCGCGAAAGATGCCGGCCTCGAATTCAGGCGTGCAGCGGATCGTGTCGATGTCCTCGATGCGCAGCAGCAGGCGGCCGCCGGCCGCACGCGCCAGTTGCTGGTTGAGCAGTGCCGAATAGGCATGGCCGAGATGCAGTTCGCCATTCGGGCTCGGCGCGAAGCGGAATGTCAGGAGCGTCATCTCACAAGCGGCAATCGGGTTGTGCAGCGGTTTTGCCAATTGCTACCGTGCGGTCGGTTCAGGAACAAGAAACATGCAACGCATCGCGACACTGGACGATATTGCGCGCGGGCTGGATGCGCTTTGCGCAATCGATCCGCGCCTGGAAAAGGTGCGCGGCATGGCCGGAGAGGTGCCGCTGCGGCTGTCGGAGCCCGGCTTTCGAAGCCTGGCCTCCATTATCGTTTCGCAACAAATATCCCGTGCGAGCGCCGATGCCATTTTCGGCCGGCTGGTGAAACTGGTCGATCCGCTGACGCCGCAGGCGATCCTTGCCGCCGGCGAGGACATGTTTCGCGAGGCCGGGCTGTCGCGGCCGAAGCAGCGCGGTCTGATCGCGGTTGCGCAGGCCGTGGTTGAGGGGCTCGACCTGCATCACCTCTGTTCGCTCGACGCCGAAGAGGCGATCGCGGCTATGATCGCGGTGCCGGGCATCGGCCCGTGGACGGCGGAAGTCTATCTCCTGTTTGCCGCCGGCCACCCCGATATTTTCCCCGCGCGCGACGTCGCGCTGCAGAGCGCGGTCGGCCACGCGCTCGGTATCGAGCCGCGTCCGCCGGAGAAAACGCTGATCGCCCTGGCCGAATCATGGAGCCCGTGGCGAGGCGTCGCATCGCGGCTTTTCTGGTCCTATTATCGCGAAACCAGGGGCCGGGACGCAGCACCTCCGGCCTGAAACCGTAAAAAAGCATGAAAATCCTGCATTTTTGCCGCTTTTGGCTGATGACAATCCGCTTCACATCCCTGTCATGTCGGGCTTACAGTATCCGCGCCGATCGGTTCTAGAACGAGGAGGTCAACAAGGTGACGGTTGCCGTATCTCCGGATGGGCTTCCTGCGCTGGTGCTGAATGCGGATTACCGTCCGCTCAGCTATTACCCCTTGTCGCTCTGGTCCTGGCAGGACGCCATCAAGGCGGTGTTCCTCGACCGGGTCAACATCGTCGCCGAATACGAGCATGCGGTGTCTTCGCCGACCTTTTCGATGAAGCTGCCCAGCGTCGTCAGCCTGAAGGCCTATGTGAAGCCGTCGAGGCACCCGGCATTCACCCGCTTCAACGTGTTCCTGCGCGACCGCTTCCAGTGCCAGTATTGCGGCACGCCCGAGGATCTGACCTTCGACCACGTCATCCCGCGCCATCGCGGCGGGGCCACGACGTGGGAGAATGTCGTGGCCGCCTGTTCACCCTGCAATCTGAGGAAGGGCGGCATGATGCCGGCGCACGCCAAGATGTGGCCGCTGCAGAAGCCATACCAGCCGACCGTGCACGACCTGCACAACAATGGCCGGCTGTTCCCGCCCAACCATCTGCATGAAAGCTGGATGGATTATCTCTACTGGGATGTGGAGTTGGAGCCGTAGGGATTGGCGCGATCGGCCTTGCCAGGGCAATCGCCGATGTCAGGTGCTGCCCCTCATCCGGCTGCCGCCACCTTCTCCCCCTATAGTGACGGGGAAAAGGGAATTGGCTGCAACCTCGGCGCTCGTTCTGCAACGTTGAAAATTGGCGAAAGCATGGATGAAAGTGTCTTTCTCCCAGTCGCTATACGGGGAGAAATGCCCGGCAGGGCAATGAGGGGCGGCGCAACCGTTCAAGCCCAGCCGCAGAATGGGCGGTGCGAGTTCTGTTTCTCGCGTCGCTAGATCAGTCGCGCGCCAGCGCGCCGCGGAAGGCGACGGCGGCGAGGATGAAGCTGGCTATGGCGTTCCAGCCGGCCAGCGACAGGCCGAGGATACGAAGGGCTGCCTTGTCGCAGGATGGCGGCACGAATTTGTCGAGCGCGTCGAGCACGCCCTTGCCGCCGGTGTCGACCGGGCCGGCGCCGGCCGTGCAATCGGCCGGGCCCTGCCACCAGGCCCATTCGACGCCCGAATGATAGACGCCGAGATAGAGCCCGTAGAGCATCAGCAGGCCGCCGACGGCAAGCAGGCCGCGCGTCAGCCATGCGGGTGCGCTGAACATCGAGGCGATCACCGCCAGCAGCATCAGCGGGGCGCCGATATAATAGGGCGTGCGCTGCTCCAGGCACAGATGGCAGGGGATGTAGCCGCCTATGTGCTGGAAGGCGAGCGCGGAGCCGACCGTGGCGGCCATGGCGACGGCGAGAAACAAAGCGGTGCGCGTCCGCTGGCGTCCGGTATCGGCTGTCATCGTGGCTGTCATGTTTCGTCCGTTGAATTCGCCGTCCGCCGGCATAGTCCTGACCCACCGCCCGCCTTGGGCGGTCAGAAGGCGTATTTGACGACGATATAGAGCAAAATCAGGGCGGCGGCGCCGGCGCCGACGATCAATCCCAAACGCTTCTCGATGAATTCCTTGATCTCTTCGCCATAGCGGCGCAGCAGCCAGGCAAGAAGCAGGAAACGAGCGCCACGCGCCAGGATGGCGGAGACGATGAAGACGAAAAGATTGACGTGGAGGGCGCCTGCCAGAATGGTGACCACCTTGATCGGCGGCAGGTGGGCGGCACCCGATGTGACGAGCAGCACCAGCATCAGCCCGGTGCCGGCCGACTGCCACCTCTCGAACGCGTCAAGGCCGCCAAAGTGCTCCAGCATCGGCCGTGCTATCGTGTCGTAGGCATAGTAACCGATCAGCCAGCCGGCAATGCCGCCCAGCACGGACGCAACGGTGGCGGTCAGCGCGTACCGATAGGCGCGTTCGGGCCGCGCCAACGCCATGGGCAGGTACAAGACGTCGGCAGGTATGAAAAACACCGAGCTTTCGACGAAAGCGATGAAGGCCAGCCACCATTCGGCGGATTTGCGGGCCGCCAGCGACAAGGTCCAGTCGTAAAGTCCGCGAAGCATCGGCTCTCCTGGATGCAGGTTGCCACACGCAACGCGCTTTGATGCGCGTCTGTCTAGAAAGATTTCCCGCGCCGCACAATGGCAGGAGCGTCATGAAACAGAAAGGCGGGCTTTTGCCGCAAGCAGGGCACGGCGGCGCATTTGGCCAGTTGACGAACAGGCCTCCAACCGTATAGTCCGCGCCCATCCAGGCCTTTGGGCCTGAGCCCCTATGGCGGAATTGGTAGACGCGCTCGACTCAAAATCGAGTTCCGCAAGGAGTGCTGGTTCGATTCCGGCTAGGGGCACCACTGACGACCCGTCAGGCCAATAAATTCAAGGCTTTCAAGGGCTTGATCGTCCCCCGAGGTACATCATAGAGGTACATCGTGGGGTCCAACGCATGAGCAAAGTGATTGTGGAATACTGGCAGGAACGCAAGAGCAAGAAGCTGGGCAGCACTACCTATCGCTATCGGCGCCTCGTCGAGCGGGAACTGAGACCAGTCTTGGGGAAGGGCGAAATCACCATTGCGCTGGGGAAGGTCAAGGACGAGGCCTTGGCGAAGTATCGGAGGGTACATCGCGAGGTGGAGCAGACATTCGCGGCGGCTTGGGACGAGTTGCGGGGCATCAAGAAGCCCAAAACCGCAAGAGATTTGTTCCAAGAGACCGTTGAGAGGATGAAGGCGCTGGGGTTCAATCCTTATCGCGAGCCGACCGAGATTGACGGGGACGAGGACGAAGACGACCACGGGGTGCAAGATTGGATCGAGCGTAGCGTTGTGGCCGAAGGCATTGCCGCCAAGTACCCAACTGACCCCGAGACCGACTACCCGGTGGGGGTGAGCGCTGAAGACACCCGGCTGGTGCGGATGCTCTACACCTCCAGTCCCAAGTTCCCTGCGCCGACCCTTGAGGATGCCAAGAAGCTGTACCTCAAGGACCGCTTTGCGCTGAATGAGCCCAAGCCGCTGGAGCGGAAGAAAGACGAGCAACGGGCAGAGCGGGCGGTAGGCTACATCGCCAAGGCTCTAACAACGACACCCGACAAGATCACGGTGGCGAGCATCACCCGCGAACAGGCCCGAAAGGTGCAGAACTTCATACGGGGCGGGGTTGGAAGCAAGGCGACTGTTGACCGGTATCTGAACGACATCCGAGCCATCATCAATCACGCCATTTCCGAGGTGACGGAGCTTCACGGGCTGACCAATCACTTCACAGGACTGCCGGTGCTTGGGTCTGGACGTGGCGGCGAGACACTTGAACGGGACAAGCGCAAGCCCTTCACCAAGGATGAGCTTCTGAAGATCAGGCAGCGGATCGACGCTCACGCGGGCAGAGAAGACCTGAAGTTGATTTGGCGGATGCTGGTGGGGACCGGCTGCCGCCTTGCTGAGGTCACCGGCCTTAGGGTTGCCGACGTGGTCGTGGACACCGACATGCCGTATGTCGAGGTCGAGTGGCACGAGGAGAGGCGCATCAAGACGACCCCTTCAAGGCGTCGGGTGCCTCTCATAGGCGACGCGCTAAGTGCAGCCAAGGCAGCCGTGGGGCTTAGTGACGGGCCGATGCTATTCCCCGATACGGACGGGCGGGTGGCAGCACAAGCGCGTCGGCGGCTCTAATGAAGCATGTGCGCATCGTGACTGATGACCGCAAGAAGGTGGTGCATTCGCTGCGGCATAACATGAAGGACACGCTGCGCCGGGGCGATGTCGACAGGGACAAGCAAAACCTCATTCTGGGTCACACGCTGGGTGGCGACGGGGAAACCTATGGGGGACCCGAGGGGAGGCTCGAGGAGGCAACGCGGGCGATGCGAATGGCGATCTTGAGGGAAGCCTGAGGCAGACCCCGAGCTACTGCAATCGAAGCTGCAGGGCTCGGTGGCGGAAGATCATCCAGCCCAAACCGCCGGCCAGCGCGACGTTCAGCAGCGCCAAAATCAAGAGAACGGCAAGCGTTCCGTGGGCGCCTCCGCGTTCCAGCAGCAATGCCCCGATTGATGGAGCGGCTGCTTGGGCGATCAAGCTCGGCATGGCCAGACGCCCCATTAGCTTTGCGTAGCCGGTGGGGCCGAACAGGGCGAGGGGCAGCGTGCCTCGCGCAATGGTCTCAAGGCCGATGCCGCCTCCATAGAAGGCCAGTGCGACGGCAACAACCGGCATCCCGACCCAAAGCGCTGCAATGCCGACCGCGACGAAGGTCACCGATGCCAGTTTCGTCCAGATCGGATGATGGAAACGAGCGATCATCATCTCGACGGTGCGCGCTGACACCTGTGAGGGACCGACCATTGCCCCAAATCCGACCGCAGCCGCAAGCGTCAGACCACTGGCCTGCAGGATGGTCAGAAGATGAACCGACACTGTCGAGGAGATGACCGCTGCCAGCGTCAGTGTAGCAGCCAGGACGATCATGACCGGTGTTGACGGCGGTTGCAGGGGCATCGACCCCTGAGCGGCCGCAGGCTGACCTTGATGGCTCTCAAGCGGTATCCCACGCGGCAGCATGAAGATGTAGAGCGGCAGCGCGATCAGGAGCTGCACAGCGGCGTAGACCAAGCAGGTGCCCCGCCAACCAATCTCGCCCATCAGGAAGGCCGAAAGAGGCCAGCAGACCGTGCTGGCGAAGCCGCCGAACAACGAAAGTGTGGTGATGGCGGAGCGTGCGCTATGGCCATACAGCCGCCCAAGCGTCGCAAAGGCAGCGTCGTATAGCCCGGCTCCCATCCCAAGCCCGATCACCAGCCATGCCGCGATATACAGGGCAAGGTTCGGGGCGACGGCGAGGCCGATCTGTCCGAGGCCGATGCAAGCCGCGCTGAACGCGAGCACGTTACGGCCCCCATGCCGTTCGATGGAGGCGCCGACGTGCGGCGAAATCACCCCAGCAATGAGCAATCCGAGCGACAAGCCACCGACGACCCATGGCAGAGGCCAGCCGGTATCGGCGGCGACCGCAGGCGCAATGACCGCCGGCAGATAGTATGAGGACCCCCACGCCATGATTTGGGTCAGTCCAAGCACAGTGATCACGGTTCGGCGACCGCGCTCAGTCATGGCTGGCGACACGATCATGCGGCTACTTTGCAACCGCAACCGCCCTTGCCAGCGGCTTTCGCTACGGCGTCGGCGACGCAGCAGGCATCCACCGCGACAGCGGCTGGGCCACCACAACACCCCTTGGAGGCCGAGCCTGCCGCTGATGCCGGAACGGTACAGACGCCGGTCTCAGGCAGCACGAGTTGTACGGCGTCGGCTGCTGCGACGTCCCCGGCGAGCGCTGCTGCAACCGAGCGAACCTGTTCGTAGCCGGTCAGCAGCAGGAAGGTCGGAGCGCGACCATAGCTCTTGATTCCGACCGTGTAGAAGTCTGGTTCCGGGTGGCTGAGTTCGCGATGCCCGTGGGGCGGGACGTCACCGCAAGAATGCTCGTTGGGATCGATTAGAGGCCCTAACGCCTTGACGCTCTCAAGCCATGGGTCGAGGTCCAGCCTAAGCTCGCGGGTCATTGAGAGATCGGGGCGTTGTCCTGTCGCTGCGATGATCCGGTCGACAGGACCGATCTCATGCAATCCATCTTTCGTCTGGCCCTCCACCGTCAGGCGGCCATCAGAGGAGCGGATGGCTACCGCCGCGAAGCCCGGCACCAACCTTGCACGGCCACTTTCCACCAGCTCACGAACGTCAGCGCCTAGCTCGCCACGGGCGGGCAGTTGGTCAGCATCCCCGCCGCCGAAGATACGAACCAGATCAGTGCCGCGTGTCGTCCAGAGGAAAGTGGTTCCGGGCTCCACCGAAGCCAGCCTGTCGAGGTCGAGTAAGGCGTTGGCCGCCGAATGGCCTGAACCGGCAACAAGCGTGGTGCGGCCGGCATAGAGGCTGCGGTCGTGGCCGAGAATGTCGGGAATACCGTAGGCGATCCTGTCGGCAAACTCCGTCTCACCCTCCGCCGCGATCCCACCGGCCCCGAGTGGATTTGGCAGCTGCCAAGTACCTGACGCATCAATAACGGCCCGCGCTCTGTCACGCCTCACCCCGCCGGCTGTCTCAACCACCAGCATGAAGGGCCGCACCTGTCGATCCTTGCTTACGACCTTATCTGCACCCCAGCGGGAGACCCCAACCACCCTCGCGCCAGTTTCGATGGACGACGAGAGTTCAGGAAGCTTTGCGAGCGGCTCAAGGTAGAGCGCAACCAGTTCATCAGCGGTAGGGAATGCTTCCGGCTCCGGCATCGTCCAGCCAGCGCGCTCAAGAAGCCTTCGGGCCGTCTGGTCGACACAGTAGCGCCAAGGGGTGAACACCCGGACATGGCCCCAGTCCCTGAGATTGGTGGCGATGCCAGCGCCAGCCTCGTAGACCTTCACAGGGACCCCCCTTTGAATGAGCTGGACTGCAGCCGCCAAGCCGACCGGCCCTGCCCCGATAACGGCGACGGGGAGAGTGTTCGGATCATTCTTCGACATTGTTCTATCCTTCCAGGATCATCGAAATATGAGACAAAAAAGAAGCTATGCCGCCGCCTCTGTCTCGACACCGATGCAGGCGGCGTCGGCGCAGCACTCGTCAGCCAGGAAGCCGATCAGGTCCCTCATGATGGGATAGTTGGCCCGACAGATCAGTGTCGTTGCCTGCCTTTCCTGTGTCACGAGGCCAGTAAGAATGAGGCGATGGAGGTGATGGGACAGCGTCGAGGCCGCGATGCCAAGACTGTCCTGCAAGTGCCCAACTGGCCTGCCTGCTTCGCCGGCTCTGACCAGTGTCCGATAGAGCTTGAGCCGTGTCGGGTTGCCGATGGCTTCGAGTTGTTTTGCGGCTTGTTCGAGGTTCATGGAAATAGGGTGCACCCATTTTTCCCGCAGGTCAACACCTATTTCGACAATGATCGAAATATGGTCAAACGACCAGCTTGCCGCTCGCGTCAATCACCACCTCGCCATCCTCCTTGGTGAAGGGGCCGATGTCGGGATTGGGCAGGATCGGCAGTACTGCCTCGGAGGGTCGGGCCAATACCACGTCCAGCGGCGTCACTACGATTGGGCGGTTGATCAGGATCGGATGCATGAGCATGGCGTCGATCAGATCGTCGTCCGACCACTTCGGGTCACCGAGCCTAAGCTCCCAATAGGGCGTTCCCTTCTCCCGAAGCAGGGCACGCGGAGTGATACCCATGGCTGCGATCAGTTCAACCAGCTTGGCACGCGAGGGGGGCGTCTTGAGGTATTCGATGATCTCGGGCTCTTCGCCGCTCTGCCTGATCATGGCCAGCGTATTCCGCGAGGTGCCGCACTCGGGGTTGTGATAGATCGTGATTGTCATTCGGCAGGTTCCACTTTCGTGAGGGCTTGGGGTTCCGCGAGTAGCCAGCCAGCGAGCGCCATAGCGACCAGAGCGCCGGCGAGCTGAGCTGCGATGAAGGCGGGGACGTCGAGCGGTCGAATGCCCGCGAAGGTATTTGAGAGGGCACGGGCCACGGCCACTGCTGGGTTCGCGAACGATGTCGAGGCCGTGAACCAGTAGGCGGCGACGATGTAGAGCCCAACCAGCCACGGGATGGCATCCGCTCGGAAGCGGAGGCCCGCGAGGATGGTGAAGACGAGCCCGAAGGTCGCGACGGCCTCGGCGATCCACAGGCCAGACCCCGAGCGCACCGTGGCTGAGAGGCTGAAGAGCGGCATGTCGAACATAGCATGAGCCACCAGCGTGCCGAGAATGCCTCCAGCGAGCTGGGCTGCAACGTAGGTAAGAGCGACGTCGCGGCTGATCTGGTGCCGCAAGCCGAACACGAGCGTGACCGCTGGGTTGAAGTGCGCACCGGAAATCGGGCCGAGTGTGGTGATCAACACGACCAGTATCGAGCCGGTCGGCAGGGTGTTGCAGAGTAGGGCAAGCGCCACGTCATGGGTGAGCCGTTCAGCCATGATCCCGGACCCGATCACAGCCGCGACCAGCATGGCAGTTCCAAGTGCTTCGGCAGCGAGCCGTCGCGGAAGGTCAGCGGACATGGTGGCAAGGCTCCGGTGAGATTGAGGTAGTCAGCATTTGCATGTCGCCGCTTGGATGACTGGCTGGCAAAGCTCGGGGCCGCCCCTGCAGCAGTCTTCCATCAGGTAAGCCAGCAGATTGCGAAAGGCGTTCATGTCGACGAGATACCGGATGATCCGCCCGTCGCGTTCGGCACGAACCAACCCGGCGCGGTCGAGGACCTTCAGATGTGCTGACATGGTGTTCTGCACCGTCCCGAGTTGCGAAGCGATCTCGCCGGCTGGAACACCTTCGGCACCAGCTCTCACGAGCAGCCGGAAAGCCCCAAGCCTTGTGTCCTGGCCGAGCGCAGCCAGCGCGAGAAGAGCGGCTGTCTTGTCCATGCATCCATTCATCCAGATTTGTGGATGTGTGTAGGTCCCAAGCATGACTGTTGGATGACAGGCCGAAGGGGGTCGGAATTTTTTGGCCAAAGATTTGCCCGCCCAATCCGATCATCAGCACGCGCCAAGTTCCCCCCCTGCCGGGCCTCCGGCCTATTAGGACCGCGTCGCGGTCTTGGGCGTGGGACTGGGCTTCCTTGATCGGGGCTTTCTGGAGGTGGCTTCAGAGCCACAGGAGCTGCACTGTGCGACGTACCTCCCGCCCCTGCCCCGGTTGGGCTGCCACTGCACAACTATCTTTGACGACTGGCATCGCTCACAGCGGGCAGGAGCAGCGGCCTTCCGACGAAGGGCCACCGAGGTGTAGACTTCTACGACATGGGAGGTTGCCGAGAAGGCAAGCTCAGCGTCGGCTCTGGTCGCACTTGAGCTGTGGGTGAGCCAGTTCGCCAGCCGCCACGCTCGCTCGGCGGTCGATTTGACATAGGCGCGGGCGTACTCTTTGGCTGCGCCGCCAGCGAGTTCATTGGCGAGCCGGTCGTTCCATGCAACGAAGTCGCCGGCCTTGGGGGTGTCTCCGGTTAATTCAACGTTTGCCGCGTCGATAAGCTCACGGATAAACACTAACAGGCACTCCCGACAGAGCATCCCAATCCCTTGGAACTCCTCGACCTCGTCGGCAACGTCCAGTGCTTCGCCTACTTGTACCAGCTTGCGTTGAGTGACCAAGAACAGCTCAACCTCGGCTGGGGTGCCATGGTAGCGCCGAGCGGCCGCTACGCGAGCCATTAGGCCGATGTGGAACGACAGCGTGTAGTCCATGCTCGGCATCAGCCGCTGGGAGTAGAGGTTGGTCGGGTTGGTGATCACCCACCACCGCTCCTTGTCGGTGTGGACGTCCCATACATCGTAGTCCCGTCCGAAGACACGCTCACTCGTGACCTTCTCGGCGTGCTGGACGATCTCTTCGCCATGAGCCTGCCATTCGAGGTAGTCGGCGATCCGCTTTGCCTCGTCCCCGGAGTGTCGGAACAAGAACCTCTCCAACTCCGCCAACGGCAGTTGGGGCGGGATTACGCACTCATCCTCCATCTTCTTTGTTCTTGATGTGGCCATGGGACCTCCAACTGCATCCTATTTGGCCCGTGACGATGAGTGCAAGCCGGCCAGTGCCTCGCGGCCACCGGGTAGTTCTCTTAGGTGTGCCCTTTCCGAACCGGGGTCAGACTGGTGCGATAAATGCCTCTTGACCAGTCAAAGCGAACCATCTATTAGCGAACCAGTCAAACCGAACTGGAGCGCGGACCGTGACATTCATCAGAGCCTACCTCAGGGCCTCGACCAAGGAACAGGACGCAGGTCGCGCCCGGGGGGACCTTGAGGAGTTCTGCCGCGACCGAGGGCTGACCATCGCCGCCACCTATGAAGAGAACGAGAGCGGGGCCTCGCTGCACAGGCCAGAGCTGTTCCGGCTACTCAGGGACAGTAAGCCCGGCGACATCCTGCTCACAGAACAGGTCGACCGCCTGAGCCGCCTTTCGGACAAGGACTGGGACCAGCTCAAGCGCGAGATTAAGGCCCGTGAGGTGAAGGTCGTGGCGTTGGACTTGCCGACCTCGCACATGATGCTGAAGACCGAGGACGCCTTCACCGGGCGTATGTTCGACGCGATTAACGGGATGCTGCTTGACATGCTCGCCGCCATTGCCCGCAAGGACTATGACGACCGACGCCGCAGGCAGGCTCAGGGGATGGCCAAGGCGAAGGCTGAAGGGCGCATGAAGGGCCGGCCAGAGGATGCCGAACGCAACGAGGCCATCATCGACATGCTGCGGAAGGGCCAGAGCTGGAACACCATTGTGCGAGCCACCAACTGTTCACGCTCGACGCTCGCAAAGCTGGCGAAGCGCCTCGAAGGAACCGAAGCCGCCGCAGGGTGACTGGACGCCCTCACCCACACCACGGGCGAGGCGTCGGCGGGCAACTCGTCGACCCGCAGACAAACGGCACGGCCAACCCCTCTGACACCAACACATCCCCAACATCGCGGCCATCGGCAAAGAGGGACCCGCAGCTTCGCCCGTAGTTGCAGGCGCCAGTGCCCTCTGTCCCCGGCGGGCAAGAACACGGAACCATCTTCAATTCCAGTTTCGCGGCAGCAGCCAGCTCTTTGAGGCGCGCCTTCGCTCGACGCCCAAGGTCTCCCTCAGCGTCGCACCTTGGCTCGATGCTTTCGGGCGCGTTGAAGCCGACCAACCGGGTTCCCTTCGCGGCACCATTGAGCCGAATTGTATCACCGTCCGTGATCGTGAACTGGCTCCTCGCCAATGGCTTCAGGCTTCCAGCGTCTGGCAATGCAGGGCCGGGGTCGAGTGAGAAGGTCGTATGCGGGTGGGAGACGTAGGAGTAGACGAGGGAACCGACGACCAAAGCCAGGGCGAACCCAAAGGCTCTGGCAAACCGGCCGGCCAGATACCGGGCTTCGCGCACGACCGGGCTCCGTCGGCGATGCGGTCTCCAAGTTGGTGACTGAGACTTGTTCGGTCGTGGCTGCGGTGGTGCGGGGCTGCTTGGCGGGACGTAGCCGATAGCCTCGAAGAGCTTGGCGCGCTGCTTGTCGGTCAGCCTCGTGTTGGGGCCGTACTTCACAAGACGGGCGTGAATGTCGACGAGGAAGTGTCTTTGCCATTGGCTGAGGCGACCGCCAGCCAGCGCAATCTCGATGCGGACCTTCAACTCCTCGGGTTCCAAAGTGAATGCCCCCCGGCCTCACAGACAGACCAACGCGGCACCAAGTTGCCGACGCCTCCAGACTAACACCACGCCAGGCCAAGGCCCAGACTGCCGGCCCCGCTCCCTCGCGTCCTATGCGGTGCGCCTGAACCTCGGCAACCCTATCTCCACATCGCCGCATGGGAATGCCGGTTCCGAAGTACATGGCCAACTATTTGGCCGGCATCGCTCATGGCTCGCGCTTCTGTTTCGTGCCCAACAAAAGTCTGAAGCGCCCTTGTCATCCCATCGGGGCCAATCACTGAACTCTGAACTCCTCGCTCAGTGTGAAGGTTGAAGACAACATTTCCTCTGACATTGATGGCCGCAACTCCAGTGCTGGCGAGCCCAGGCAACAGCTCACGCATCCCCACAGTTGCTGTCCAGATGAATGAGCAATCTCGACCCGCAGCATCGCTTGTGATCCCCACAACGACGCCGTCGTCATTGATCGCCACAGGAACGGCGCCCTGACCGCCCAGCGTCCCGAGGTCGATCATTCCACCCTGCTCGGACCAGACAAATGCTCGTTGCGGTCCTCCCGGAAACGTTCTCGCGAACCAGCTATGGCCAATGACAACGCCGCGATTGTTGATGGCTACAGCACGACTATTCCAACCCTCCCGCAATGCGCCGATGGACCGGATTTGAAGGTCTTTGCCAGCGACGAATGCGGTCTCACCCTTGTCGCCCGGGTCATTGCCCGCGATAGTCCAACTGGACCCTATCAGCGTGCCGCTGTTATTGATGGCGAACCCGTGGCTGTGCATGCCGCCCAGCGTATCGAGGACGCGGAACCCATTAGGACCATTGTGGAACGCCCTGTTTGCACCGCCGTCGACCATCATTGTGCCGACGATTTCTCCGGCGTCATTGATGCCGTTCACCTGACTTGGGGCTGTTGCCTCTTCGACGACGTAGAGACCCAAATCATTGGACCAGATGCAGGCGACCGGTGGGTGAGGGTCACCGACTGAGCAGTACCCTCCAGCAAGTCCCGCGTTGTTGACGCACAACGCTTTTGCGTGACCACCAACCCCGGCAGCTCCGTCAAATCGAGGCGTTCATCGCTCGGCACAGATTGGGAAGGTACTGGCAGACATTTATCGGGCTCTGGTTGGACAATCCCGGGTCCGGCGCTGAAGTTCCCAACTGGTACGATTTGAGCTTCCGGCCCCAACAAGCCTCGGATCGTCGCCAGCATGTCCGAACCGTTGGCAATTGTAAGTGGCTCAAAGCGACCAGTTATGGTGCCGTGGGTGTGCCCTATGCCCCTCGTCCGGTACATCGAGTAGCTATACGACGCGCTACTGACGGTGTTGCGTGTGGATGGTGAATTTGAAGCGGCCCTAATCAGAGCAGCCATCTGGCGTTGGATTTGGGATGCATCGTTACCGTTCCGAGCTCCAATTCGAAGCCTTTGCAGGGCGAGTTTCGAAACGGCGGCCACGCCAGAGCCGCACATTACTGTTCGCAAAGCGGGACTTCTATCGACCTCGATCTGTAGTTCCGAAAGCGGCGTCGCTCGTGAAGCCCCGTGAAGCCGATCGACATTCGAAATCATGGCTATTTGGCTCCGTCCTGCCACGAGAGCGCCAACCAGAAATGTGTGGGCGCCCCGAAAGCCCACGGACTTCAGCCAGCGAGTGCCTTCACGACGAAGAACCTCAAGGAGGCCCGGAAATGATGCACTTTCGTCGGGATTTGCGAGGACCCAATCGCGGATGAAGTGTGAGGTGTCCTTCGACTTGCGGACACGACCCACGCCGCAATAGGAGACGATCGCCTGCCAGTCCGGTTGGTCTATGCGAAGAACCTTCGCGGACGCATCAGATACCACACGGCCACCCGAAGACAGGCGCAGGTCGGCAGCAACATGGATGCTGTCACGGGTGGCAAGCATCAAATTCAGCGTCATTGCTGCCCCCAAGGATCGGCCCACCTTAGCATATCAAGGAGGAGAGCCGGAACCAGTCGATCCCGCCGGCATCGACCAACGCGGCAAGGTGCCGCTGTCCTTCGCGCTCCTCTGCTGTTAGACGCTTGCCTGCTCGGCGATGCGGGGTGGCCATTTTGGGGAACAGAATTGACGAATTGGACGGCAAGACGGGAACGGAAGGCCGACGTAATGGGGCGGGCTCAGGAGCCCAGCCACATGTTCGGCCGATGCCGCGTGGTGGGCTGCAGCAAGCCGGCCAGAGCTGGCACCGAGGACGGTCTGGACACTCGGTTCTGTCGATCCCACGCAGATCACTACGCACGCCACGGGAGCCCCTACAGGCCCTCATACGGGGCGCGAGAGGTCGCACCATACCGGGATGCTGCGCTCGCGTGGCTGAAGGCTCACGAGAATGACACCTATGTCCGCAATGCGGTCGACCGTGTGGTCACCTTGCTGCAGACCTCAGGGCCTCATGTGGAGGCGTTCAGGCTTCGCGGGCTGTCGCCCCATGATCGAGCAAAGGCTGCCTGGGCGAGGCTGCGGAAGGCTGCAGTGGACCCTCGCCGGGTGGTGGCGGCATGGCTCGCAATCGAGATGATCATTCGCGATGATCCGCAGGCCGAGCGCAGGGCCGAGTTCAAGCAGGTGCAGGCGGCGAAGCTGATCCACAAGATGGCCTCAGGGACGCACAAGAGGTGGGGCGAGGGGGCGAACGCCAAGGAACTCCACGTCTACCCAAGGTCCCGTGGCCGTGTCCTAAGGCACGTTGGTGAGGCTCTGGAGGAAGCGTGCGCCCTCCTTGTCGACCATCACAGGGCCGGCTTTCCAACTGCAACCCAACCATGAAGATGCGATAGCGATGGACGCAATGAACCCCCAGACCGACGACCGCGTGACTATCCGCCTTGACGGCTTGGTCATGGACCCTGCGACACAAATCAGACAGGAAACCAACGCCGCGACCGTGAGGCAGTATCGGGATGCCATGCGGACCGGTGTGGTCTTTCCTCCCATCACGGTCGCCCCTGTCGATCCGAAGGACCCTGATAAGGGATTTGTGCTGATCGACGGATGGCATCGCGTGACCGCTGTGCAGGCCCTTGGCGGGGAGACGATCAACGCTGTAGTGGCCGCTGGTGTCATGCCGAATGAATACCGGTGGATCGCCGCTGAGAACAACCGAAGCCATGGCCTAAGGCTGACCAACGCGGACAAGCGGGAAGTCTTCAGGGCTTATGTGCAAGCGGGAAGGCACCGAATGGAGAACCGTGGTCGACGGGTGAAGTCGGCTCGGGAGATGGCGCGTGACTTGCAGGGCATCGTCAGTGACCGCCGCATTCCCGTGTGGATGCTGCAGGATTTCCCGAAGGTCTACCGGGCGATGCGCGCAGGCGGCTTGGAGGAGAACCCCGGTTCGGACTTTGGAAAGAAAGACAGGGACGTGATCCATGCCGAATTGGCGACCACAGCCTTGGTGCAATTCAAAGCCTCTTTCTCGGCTATACGGTCGAAGGAACAGCAACAAGCCCTGTTGGTCGAGATCACAAGGGCCGCTCAGGATGTCGCGAAGGTGGCAACGGGCGGGCGCGAACTGCCAGCCGTGATCCCCGAGGACTTCTAAGGAATAATAGAGCAAAATCAACCACATAACCGGCATAGTGCGAAAGTTCGCAATGCTGGGGGCGCACTTGCTCACCTATTGCCTTGTTTCTCTTAGGGAAATCGGAACTTACCTCGGAACAAGGAGAAGCCTCGGCCGCGTCTCGGTAAAGTGGCTTGGGCAAGGGCAAGCAGCCTTGACGCTGAGGTACAGCATTTGATACCCATTGAGGTACATCAACGCATTCGCGCCTCGGGGGGCGGTCGACCCGTAAGATATTGAATTAAAAGGCCAAATTCCGGTCTGGAGCGATAGTTCGATCCAGCGTGGAGACCCCGGCTAGGGGCACCATTTTTTATCTCACGCCAGTTCGCTTCGCTCACGGGCTCCGATGGGGCGGCCTGACCGGCCGACGGGCGGTCGCCCTTGCGAACCCTCCGGGTTCGAACAGTGCCTCGAACACAGAGCCAACCGCGGCTGCTGAGGATGACAGCGATAGCGCCAATCAGCGGCGGCCGGTAGCCCCGCTCTACGTGCTCTCAGGCCGCCGCACGGTGTTCTTCACGGGCAGCTTCCCACACTTCCCGGGCCGCGTCGGCGTTCATGACCGCGATCCCCAATCCCACCGCCAAATCGGGCCACGCGGAATGCCAGAGCAAGGCCGTGACCAACCCTGCGGCAATAATGGCGATGTTGGCCAAGGCGTCGTTGCGGGCCGACAGGAAGGCCGCCTTTGTGAGGCTGCCGCCACGATGCCGGTGCGCGGCGAGCATGTAGGCACAGGACAGGTTGACGGCGAGGGCGCCAAGTCCCGCCAAGGTCAAGGCGATGGGCTGCGGCGGCACCGGCACGTTGAACTTTTCCCAAGCCGTCCAGAGCGTTGCCAGACCCGGCATGAGAAGGATGAGCGCCAATGCCATCCCCACCCGCGCACGGGAGCGCACAGACCACCCAAGTGCGAGCAGGATAAGGAGGTTCACGGAAGCATCTTCAAGAAAGTCGATGCTGTCGGCGAACAGGGACACTGATCCAATGGCGAGCGCCACAGCGAACTCGATCCCGAAATAGGCAAGATTGAGAAGCGCGACGATGAGGACGATGCGGCGAAGGTTCATCTTCTGGCAGTATCCGAAACCAGTGTGTGGAGCTACAGCTTCGCGGTTTCCAAGGAAAGCCCCTGCTCGTTCCGGGTCCCGGCCGATGGCGGTTGCCCTTGCGACCTTTTGCGTTCGAGCCGCGCCTCGAACACGGACTTAGCGCATATTCCCCGTATGCCCTTGCGAATACCGCCCCGGCTGTGGCCACACCGTCAGGCCGTGCGGCTCTGAGCCAACCCGAAACTTGGTCACCGCGCCTGATGTCGTGTCGATCATGTAGGCGGCACTGTCGAAGCGGCCGGACAGCCATAGTTGTTTGCCGTCGGCGCTGACGTTGCCCATGTCGGGGCTGCCGCCGCCGGGGATCGGCCATTGCGTGACGACCGCGCGGGTAGCGAAGTCGATCACCGTCACGCTGCCCGGTCCCTTTGCCTGGCCCTGCTCCATCTTGTGCGAGCCCCGGTTCGAGACATAGAGCCGCTTGCCGTCGCGGCTGACGACGAAGCCATGGGCGCCGATGCCGGTCGGGATGAAGCCGATTTCCTTGAAACTGTCGCCATCGACGAGGAACACGCCGTCATTCATCATGTCGGCGACGTAAAAAACCTTGCCGTCGGGCGAGAGGCGGATGTCCTGCGGCATGCCCATTTTCGAGAAGTCGAGATGGCCAAGCACCTTCTGGTTCTTCAGGTCGATCTTTGCCAATCCGCCATTGCCGTATTCGCAGGTGAAGATCGCGTAGGCCCCGTCGACCGAGAATTCGGCGTGGTTGATGCCGGGGCAAGTGGGCGTCGGCAGGCTCGACATTAGCGCCATGGTGTGAGGATCGCGGAAATCGAGCCGCTCCAGGGCTTCGTCGACGACGATGGCCGCGCCCGGCATGAAATACAAATTGTAGGGATCGTCCACGGCGATCTGCGGGCCGGGCTTGCCGGTCATCGGGTCGATCGGCGTCAGGCTGCCGTTCTTGCCGGTGCCATTGTTGGCGACCCAGAGCGTCTTCAGGTCCCAGGACGGCACGACGTGCTGCGGTTTGCTGCCGACCGGGAACCTGTCGACTTCCTTGAGTGTCATGGTGTCGATCACCGTGACGCTGTTGGAGGAGCGGTTCGGCACATAGACGCGCGGCAGTGCACCCAGCGTGGCCGGGCTGAGATAGCTGGCGGCGGTGTGGCTGTAGATGTTGATGGACGGCGCGGGCTCGCTGCAATCCTCGGGACAGCTATCGGCCCAGGCGCGGACAGGCAGCAGTGCAAGCAGCGAAAAGGCCGCACGGGGACCGGCGTGACGCAAAAAGGTTCTGATCATCAGGATGGCTTGTCGTGAAGGCCGGCCGAAATTGCCGCGCCGACCCATAGCTGGTGTCTTGCCGTTGATCCAGTGGCTATCGCCGTCCCAGCAAACTCTTCACGCGGTTGCGCAGCAGGCGGGCCATGTTGCGGGTCTCGCGGTAGAGATGCAGCTGCGAGGCGGCCTGGCGGGCGAGGCGGTCGGCATCCGGCGTCAGCCCGATCACCAGCGAGCCCATCGGCTTGCGCTCGCTCCACAGCCGGCTCATCACCGGGTGGTCGGGCACGGCGCAGGAATCGGTCATCATGATGTTGGGGTCGTCGAGATGCTGCCTGGTCACCTCGATCATCAGCAGCGTGCCCGGCGAATAGGTCGCCAGCGTCTCGTCATAGGCGGTCTTCCAGGTGTAGGCGACGCCGGCCTCGACGAAGACGACCAGGCAGGCGATTGTGCGGCCGTCCAGCGTCAGCGAATGGATGCGGCACATGTCGTGCTCGGCCAGCCGGTGCACGGCTTCGCGGGCAAAGGCGGCGCGGTAGCGGTCGATGGCCATGGCGGTGCGCTCGCGGCCCTTCCAGCCGGCCGCCTCCAGCGTCAGGAAACTTTCGATGGCGTGGCGGATTTCGTCCGGTCCCGCGCCACGACATGCTCCAGCCTGCCGAGATCCCCCAGGCGCCGTTTCAGGCGGCGGAATTCGCGGTAGTGGTGCGCGCGCAGCGATGCTTTCAAATAGGCCTCGCCGTCGAGGGTGCTTTCGAGCACCGGCCGGTCCGCCTTGCCGGTGGTGACCATTGTCAGGCCGCGCGTCTCGGCAACGGTGGCCAGCACGCTGGCCAATGGGCCGTCAAGGCGCATGTCGGGCAGCACGAAGACCTTCGGCAGCTTGAGATGCGGCCGCGACAGCATGCCGAAGAAATCCTCGACGACGCCGATCGGGTCGTCGTGGTCGACCAGCGGTGTGCCGATCGGGCCGAACGGGCTCGACCAGGTGCGCATCACCGGAACGCCGAGCGGCACGGCCGGCCTTTCGACCGAGAACGGCACCAGCAGGCGCAGCCGGTTGCGGTATTCGTCGCCGTCGCGGATCACCGCCAGCTTGACCTCGCGATCTTCCAGCCGGGGCATGGCCGGCGCCAGAAAGCGCGGGTTGAAGAAGACGTTGGGCTCGATCGTGCGGGTGCACAGATAGTCGAGTTCCTCGACCAGTTCGAAGCCGGCCGAAGCCGGATAGATCGCCAGCTTGCGCAGCGGCCGGTTGTTGGCGAGGATCTCGAGATGCGCCGGATCGGCGTCGCGCGCCAGGCCGGCAAGGCCGACACCATGGCGCCGGCCGGACCGCCGCTGGTTTCCTCGATCAGCGGGATGGCGGCCATCAGGCGGCTCCCCTGGCTGCGGGCACGAAGATCAGCATGACGATGCCGAGCTTGCGCCAGACGGTGAAGGACAGGGCACTGGCTTCGAAGACCATGGCGAGGCTGGTGGCGATCGCCGCCCCCCACAGGCCGAAGAGCGGGATCAGCACCACGTTGAGGCCGATGTTGAAGGCCAGCGTCATGGCATAGACGGCGGCGCAGATGTTCTGGTTGCCGCTCATCGTCAGAAGGCTTTCGCAAGGGCCGACGGCGGCGCGCGCCACGACGCCGAACACCAGCAGGAACAGCAGCGGATAGCCGGCGGTGAATTCGGGGCCGAACAGCACCAGCATCGGCTCGCCGAGCGCCAGCACCAGCAGCGCCATAAGCAGCGAGGGCCAGAACGTCCACGACACGGTCTCGCGGGCGAAGGCGGCGAGCTTTTCCGGTTCGCCATGGGTGAACTGCGCATAGCGCTGGGCAACGCCGGCCTTGACGGAGAAATAGACGAAATGCACCAGCGCCAGCGTCTTGACGGTGGCGAAATAGACGGCGACGTCATTGGGCTGGAGATAGGCGCCGACCATCAGCACGTCGGCGTTGGTGAGCAGGAAGAAGAAGCTCTCGACCAGGAAGATCGGCAGCGAGACGATGAACCACTCGGCGAAATGCACCTTCATCGGCCCGGCCGGGATATTCCTGCCCATGCGCGTGGTCACGCCGATGAGCTGGCCGAGCGTGGTGGCGTAGGTGGCGGCGATCGAAGCGAAGATCGCTGTCCTGGCGTCGGGCGCATAGCCCATTGCCAGCATCAGCGCCATCAGCGCCAGGATCAGCACCGGCCGCACCAGATATGTCGGCGACAACGCAAACAACGCCCAGGAATTGGCGCGTGACTGGCCTTGCAGCAGATCGCCCATGGCGATCATCGGCAGGCAGAACAGGCCGAGGATGAAGGGCATCACATAGTAGCTCTCGATCCAGTTCGCGCACAGCCAGACGCCCAGTGCGCCAAGTCCGGCGATCGCGGTCGAGGCAATCAGCACGAACAGGCGGCTGGCGACCACGATGCCGCGCAGCTCGGCCAGCATGTTGCGTTCGCGATATTCGGGGATGAAGCGGATGACCGAGGTGTGGAAGCCGAGGCAGGCGAGGTTGCCGACGATGACCATCGTCACCCAGACGAGGACGAAGATGCCGTATTCGAACGAGCCCATCCAGCGCGCCATCAGCACCTGGCTGATGAAGGCGATGACGGCGCTGACGATGCGGATGGCAAAGGCGATCAGCGACATGCGGCCGGCTTCGCCGCGTTCGTCGGCGGTGAACAGCACCGCATCGATGCGGCCAAGCAACGGCCTCATGCGCAACGCCAAGCGCTGCGGCAAGAACCGCCCGGCCGTCGTCGCCGCGGAAAAGCGCACCCCGATGTCTCTCCGTTTTCCGCCTGTTTCCAAGCTTTCGATGTATCCGAAACACCTTAAGAAAGGGTGGGCAGGTGCGGGTGCGCCGAGGGGCCAAGGACGGCCGCGTGTGCAAGGTGCGTCATCGTATGCCGGGGCATAATAAAAGGCGAGCGAACGCCGGGGAAGACTGGGGAGCCGGTCGGCGTTTCGCTCGCCCCTCCCCCGCCAAGGGGGATGGCCAGGCACCGGATGTCCGGTGCCCGAGGTGTCACATGTGAGGCGTTACATCCCCTTCATGGCGTCGCACGACACGTTCGGGTTCATGTCGGCAAAGGCGCCCGTCGGGTTCTGTTTCCATGCCCAGACGTGCAGTTCGTAGAACGGGCCGAGGCCGTAGCGATTGGGGGCGCTGTTGAAGTTGAACAGCTGGCCTTCGAGCGAGGCCGGGCCCTTCGAGGTGATGTATTCGACCGCTATCAGCTTCAGGCTGCCGTCGGCCGTCGGCTCGTACATCACCGCTTCGGGCTTGGCGACATCGACGGCATCGTCCTTGAGATAGGCGCCGTTGACATAGTGGATGCCCATGGCGCCGCCGGTGATGCCGCTGGCGCAAGGGATGGGGGCATAGCCTTCGGCGGTGGCGGCTGCCACATTTTCGAAGCGGCTGTTGGCTGCGCGCACCTTTTCGGCCAACGGGTTGGCGTCGTGCGCCTGGGCGGCCGCACCCGCCGCGATCGAGATGGCGGCGAAAGCCGCGAAGCGTGTCGTCCAAAGCATTTTGGTCATGGTCTTCCGTTCGTTTGTTGACGCTTGAGGCGACGGCGGCCGATGCCGAAACGCCTGCGGCGTTGGTTTAGGATTTGGTTTGTCCGTCCCGGTTCATGCGATGCGGCTTCCGTTGCCGGGCTTTGGCCGCAGCCCTTAAAAACCGTGAAAAATCAACGATCCCAAAAGTAATATTGCCAATATTCCTGCGGGACGTCCCGCTCCGATAGCCCGATGTCGCGCCTCAGATAGTCGCCTTCCGGGGGCAAGCGCCGCCTTTCAGACAGATACGCAGGCAGCTTCGACGCGAACCGCCATAGACGGCCGAGCACGGAGGTTGGCCGGCCGGTCTTTCCCAGGACAGGCCCGATTCCACCGAGCGGCAGGCCATCAGGCAGTTCGCCATGGCCGCGAAGGACAGTTTGATGCTCATCACCGTGGCGACCGAACGCAGGATCAGAGGTAAAAGTAAGGGTCAAGAACCCGCACCTCCGTGATCTTGTCGACCGGCAGCGAGTTTTTCTGAGCGGTGCTGCGGATCGCTTCGGGCGTCGGCGCGTCGTAGATGCAGAAGCTGTGCTTCTTGTCGGGCGTGACGAAGGACTGGATCCAGGTGACGCCCTTTTCGGCATTGCGCATGACGACGCCGCCCACCGCGCTGGCGCCGATGTCGGTCATCGGTATGTTGAGGCCGTCCGGAAATGTGCGTTCAATCAGGTAGCGAGGCATGGAAGGTTTCCTTTTCCATTGGTTCACGCTCGATCGGAGCGCGGCTGGACGTTGACCACGCCCGCCCGGCCCGCGCATCGGAACGATTCCCCATATTGGACGGGACGATTCCCTATATTGGCGTCGTTCTTTGTGGAAAGAGGCACGGCAATGTGTGCAAAGTCACATTGCGTCGCTTTCTTCACGGGCTAATCGTGAGCGGCCCGCCATGGTGGGAAAACTCCGATCCTGTGAGACGATGACAATGATGCTTCTGGAACGGCAGACGCAGCTGCAGCAGTTGGAGAGCCTGCTTGGCGATGCAATAGGCGGCCATGGCCGCGTCGCCGTGCTGGCCGGGGAGGCCGGCGCCGGCAAGACGGCGCTTGTCGAGGCATTCGCGGCCCGTGTCGGAGAGAGCGCGGCGACGTTGCGCAGCGCTTGCGAGGATCTGTCGATCCCCGATCCGCTGGGGCCGCTTTACGATCTGGCCCGTGAGGCGCAATGGGCGCTGCCGCGCGCAATCGACGCCCGGCATGGGCAGAGACTGCCGCTGTTTTCCGATGCGCTCGACGCTTTTGCGGCCAAGGGGCCGTGCCTGCTGATCATCGAAGACCTGCACTGGGCCGACGATGCGACGCTCGATTTCGTGCGCTTCCTCGGCCGGCGTATCGTCAACACCCACATCCTGCTGTTGCTGACGGCGCGCACCGACCGCAGCGAGGGACAGATGCGGGTGCGCCGCGCCCTGGGCGAAATCCCGGCCGGCAGCGTGGCGCGCATCGACGTGCCGCTGCTCAGCCAGGCGGCCGTGCTGTCGCTCGCCGATGCGGCCGGACGCGATGGCGACGCCATCTACCGGGCGACCGCCGGCAATGCCTTCTTCGTCACCGAATTGCTGTCGGCCGAAAACGAAACGGCGCTGCCGGCAAGCGTGCGCGACGCCGTGTTGGCGCGGGCTGAACGGCTGTCGCCAGGCGCCCGCGCAATGCTCGACGCGGTGTCGGTGTTTCCGCGCCGCGCCGACGCCTGGGCCCTGCAGGGCCTGTGCGGCGTCGCCAGCGCCGGCCAACTGGCCGAGTGTGTCGCCAACGGGCTGCTCGACGATCTGGGCGACGGCTACGCCTTCCGCCACGACATCGCGCGACGCGCCATCGAAATGATGCTGACGACGTCGCACAGGCGGCAGTTCAACCAGCGTGCGCTGGCGGCACTGCTCGAAAATGGCGACGTCTCCACAGGCCGCCTGGTGCATCATGCGGTCGAGGCGCACAATCTGGCGGCGGTGCGCGAACTTGCGCCGATCGCCGCGCGCGAGGCGTCGCGCGTCGGCGCCCATCGCGATGCCGCCGGCTATTACGAGATCGCCTTGCAGCAGGCCGACAGCCTGCCGGTGATTGACCGCGCCGCGCTCTACGAAAGCCATGCGTTCGAGTGCCATCTCATCGGCAAGATCGACGACGCGCTTGCAGCGCAGGGCGAGGCGCGCCGGTTGCATCAGGCAGACGGCAACAGGCTGAAGGAGGGCGACAGCCTGAGATGGCTCTCCCGGCTGAGCGAAATGGGCGATGACCGCGAGGCGGCGGCCGCCTTCGGCGCCGAGGCTGTGGCGATGCTGGAAGCGGCTCCCGCCGGCCCCGAACTCGCCATGGCCTATTCGAACCTTTCGCATCTGGCGATGCTGTCGGAGAGGGTGGAGGACACACTGTTCTATGGCGAGAAGGCAGCGGCGCTGGCTGCGCGGATGAACCGTCCCGACATCGCCTCGCATGCCCTCAACAATGTCGGCTGCGTCGAGCAGTGGCTCAATCCGGATGCGGGACGCCTGCGCCTCGACCAAAGCCTTGAAATTGCGCTCCAGGGCAATTTCCAGGAGCATGCCGCGCGCGCCTTCACCAACCGCGCCTGTTTCGAGATCACCCAGATGAGCTACGACGCGGCACGTCCGGTGCTCGAGAGCGGCATCCACTATTGCACCGAGAACGACCTCGGCACCTGGCGCGACTATCTCAGGGGCATGCTGGCCGATGTGCAGCTGCGTCAGGGCCAATGGGAT
Source organism: Mesorhizobium sp. C089B (assembly GCF_030323125.1). Lineage (NCBI taxonomy): Bacteria > Pseudomonadati > Pseudomonadota > Alphaproteobacteria > Hyphomicrobiales > Phyllobacteriaceae > Mesorhizobium > Mesorhizobium sp. C089B. The sequence continues at coordinate 3,765,234 of NZ_CP100469.1, read as the reverse complement.
GAGGCCGCCGCGACGGCAAGCGATGTCATCGACAATGAGCGGACAACCACCGTGGGCCGGTTTCCGGCGCTGCTGGCACTGGCGAAACTGCGCCTGAGGCGCGGCGATCCCTCGGCCGAGCCGCTGTTCGCCGAAATGGCGCGTCTGGTCGGAAGCGGCGGCGACCTGCAGATGCTGAGCTCTTACGCGGCGCTGATGGCGGAGCAGGCATGGCTGGGCCTGGCCGACAGGCAAGAGGCGCTGGCGCTGATCACCCGCGCCGAAACGCCGGTGCGCTCGCGTGCCCATGTCGGTGAGCTGGCTCTGTGGCGAACATTGCTCTCTCCCGATATGCCGGCCGGCGACACCGCCGAGATGGCGACACCATACCGGCTGCTCCTGACCGGCGACTGGCGTTCGGCTTCGGCACTCTGGTCCGAATTGAATGCGCCATACGAGCGCGGACTGGCGCTCATCCTCGGCGACGACGAGGGGCAGCGGCTGGCATTGGATATTTTCGACGGCCTGGGGGCAAGGCCGGCAGCCCAGCGCCTGCGCGATATCATGCGCAAGAACGGCGTTGGCGGCATCGCCCGCGGCCCGCGCCGCTCGACGCGCGCCAACCTCGCCGGCCTCACCTTGCGCCAGATGCAGGTGCTGCAGCTGATCGAACGCGGCCTCTCCAACAAGCGGATCGCCGAGCAATTGACGATTTCGCCAAAGACGGTCGATCACCATGTCTCGGCGGTGCTGGGCAAGCTGGACGCGGTCTCGCGCGGCGAAGCGACGGCGGCGGCGCGCGATTCGGGGTTGTTGTGAGGTTTTGACGAGGGTTGGACCGAGAGGTCGCGATCCTTCGCACCCCCCTCTGTCCTGCCGGACATCTCCCCCTCAAGGGGGGAGATTGGCTGTCACTGTGGCTTTCGCCAATTGTCGAAATTGAAAGAAGTTACGGCGCCGAAGCTGCTGATCTCCCCCTTGAGGGGGAGGCCGGCAGGCCAGAGGGGGGTGTTGTCCCGCCGACCTAGCCTTCGAAATCAGGCAAACGCGCCGTGGCAGTGCTTGTATTTCTTGCCGGAGCCGCAGGGGCAGGCTTCGTTGCGGCCGATCTTGCCCCAGGTCGCCTGGTTGTTCGGATCGCGGTCTTCTGGAGCGACGATGGCGTTGCTCTCCTGGCGGACCAGAAGTGCGGTCTCGCCACCCTCGAAATCGTCCTCGCCCGTGGTGCCGTCAATGTGGCTGCCGAACATTTCAGGCGCTTCGGGCGGCGGCGCTTCGGCGGCCTGGCGGACCAGTTCGACGCGCATCAATTGCGCGGTGACGGCCTGGCGCAGATTGCCGAGCAGCGCCTGGAACAGCTCGAACGCCTCGCTCTTGTATTCCTGCAGCGGGTCGCGCTGGGCGTAGCCGCGGAAGCCGACGACCGAACGCAGATGGTCGAGGTTGACGATGTGCTCGCGCCACAGATGATCGAGCGTCTGCAACACCACCGAGCGTTCGACATAGCTCATCACGTCTGGGCCGAAGCGCTCGGCGCGCTCCTTGGCGGCGTCGTCGGCGGCCTTGGTCAGGCGCTCGCGGATGTCGTCCTCGGCAATGCCTTCTTCCTTGACCCAGTCCTCGACCGGCAGGTCGAGATTGAGGAATTCGGCGACCTCGGCCTTGAGGCCGGCGACGTTCCACTGCTCGGCATAGGCGTTTTCGGGGATGTTCTTGGTGACGATCTCCTCGATGACGCCTTCGCGCATCTCGGCGATCGTCTCGGACAGGCCTTCGCCGTCCATCAATTCGATGCGCTGCTCGAACACCACCTTGCGCTGGTCGTTCGAGACGTCGTCGTATTTCAACAGGTTCTTGCGGATGTCGAAGTTGCGCGCTTCGACCTTCTTCTGCGCCTTTTCCAGCGCCTTGTTGATCCACGGATGGATGATGGCCTCGTCTTCCTTGAGGCCAAGCTTCTGCAGCATGCCGTCCATGCGCTCGGAGCCGAAGATGCGCATCAGATCGTCCTGCAGCGACAGGAAGAATTTCGAACGGCCGGGGTCGCCCTGGCGGCCGGAGCGGCCGCGGAGCTGGTTGTCGATGCGGCGCGATTCATGGCGCTCGGTGGCGAGCACGTAGAGGCCGCCGGCGGCTAGCGCCTTTTCCTTCAGGCGCTCGACATCGGCAATGATTTCCTTTTCGCGCGCCTCTCGCTCGGGACCAGCAGGCATGTCGCCCAGTTCGTCCTCGATGCGCATCTCGGCGTTGCCGCCGAGCTTGATGTCGGTGCCGCGTCCCGCCATGTTGGTGGCGATGGTGATGGAGCCGGGTTTGCCGGCCTGGGCGACGATGGCGGCCTCGCGCTCGTGGTGGCGGGCGTTCAACACCTCGAAATCCTTGAACCCTTCCTTGCGCAGGCGCTCGGCCAGTTGCTCGGATTTTTCAATGGAGGTGGTGCCGACCAGCGTCGGCTGGCCCTTGGCGCGCGCTTCCTTGATCTCCTTGACGATCGCCTTGTACTTCTCCTCGACCGTCCGGTAGACCTCGTCGTCCTCGTCCTTGCGGATGACCGGCAGATTGGTCGGGATCTCGGTGACTTCGAGGCCGTAAATGTTGCCGAACTCCTCGGCCTCGGTCAGCGCCGTGCCGGTCATGCCGGAAAGCTTCTTGTAGAGGCGGAAGTAGTTCTGGAAGGTGACGGAGGCCAGCGTCTGGTTTTCCGGCTGGATCGCCACATGCTCCTTGGCTTCGAGCGCCTGGTGCAGGCCTTCCGAATAGCGGCGGCCCGGCATCATGCGGCCGGTGAATTCGTCGATGATGACGATCTCGTCGTTGCGGACGATGTAGTCCTTGTCCTTCTGGAACAGCCGGTGCGCCTTCAGCGCGTTGTTGACGTGGTGGACGATGGCGACGTTCTCGACGTCATAGAGCGACTCGCCCTTGAGCAGGCCGGCCGCGCGCAGCAGGTTTTCCAGCTTCTCGGTGCCTTCCTCGGTGAAGATCGAGGTCTTCTGCTTCTCGTCGATCTCGTAGTCGGCTGGGCCGAGCTGCAGCATGAAGGCATCGATGGTGTTGTACATTTCCGAACGGTCCTCAAGCGGACCGGAAATGATCAGCGGCGTGCGCGCCTCGTCGACCAGGATGGAATCGACTTCGTCGACGATCGCGTAATTGTGGCCGCGCTGCACCATCTGCGCGCGCTCATACTTCATGTTGTCGCGCAAATAGTCGAAGCCGAGCTCGTTGTTGGTGGCATAGGTAACATCGGACGCGTAGGCGACGCGGCGTTCCTCGTCGGACAGGCCATGGACGATGACGCCGACCGAGAGGCCGAGGAATTTGTAGACGCGGCCCATCCATTCGGAGTCGCGGGTGGCAAGGTAGTCGTTGACGGTGACGACATGGACGCCCTTGCCGGCAAGCGCGTTGAGATAAACGGGCAGGGTGGCGACCAGGGTCTTGCCCTCGCCGGTACGCATTTCGGCGATGCCGCCATTGTGCAGCACCATGCCGCCGATCAGCTGCACGTCGAACGGGCGCATGCCGAGCACGCGGCGGGATGCCTCGCGGACGGTGGCGAAGGCCGGCACCAGCAGGTCATCGAGCGTGGCGCCGTTGGCGATATCCTGGCGGAATTTTTCCGTGCGGGCCTGAAGCTCGGCGTCGGACAGCGCCCGCATCTCGTTTTCCATGGCGTTGATCGCCTCGACACGCGGCCGGGTCGATTTTACGCGACGATCGTTGGAGGAACCGAAAACCTTACGGGCGAGACCGCCGAGACTGACCATCCGATGGTCCTTTCGATAGAATTCTCAATTTTGAGATGAGCGCCGGCCGGCCCCATCAATTCCGCGTGAAACGCGGACAAACACAAAAAGCGCCCGGAAAACGGTTCTGGACGCAAAGTCGTTGGACAGATAAGAGGGGGCTCAACTGATGTCAACGCCGCGTTAGCCCTATGGGCAGCGCCAAATTCCGCCACAATCCGGCTGATCTGCAAGCCCTACCAATCCCCCCTTGGAGTTAATCTTGATGTCCCTACTGTTTCGCCGTGCGTCGCTCGCCAGCCTTGGCCTGGCTTTCGGCCTGTCGGCCCTGTCGCTGTCTCCGCTGATGGCCCAGGAAGCCGCTCCCGCCCCGGCCGATGCCGCAGCAGCGCCGGCGGCAGCCCCCGTCGATCCGAACACCGTTATCGCTACAGTCAATGGCCAGAAGCTGACCGAGGCGGACCTTGGGCTTGCCGAGGGCGAGCTGTCGCAGCAGTTCTCGCAGTTGCCACCCGAGCAGCGCCGCGCCGCGGCCCTTTCGGCGGCCATCGAAATCCGCGTCATGGCCGCCCAGGCGGTCGCTACCGGGCTCGACAAGGATCCCGAATTCCAGCGCCGCATGGCGTTCCTGCAGCAGCGCGCGCTGCATGGCGAGATGGTCGAGAAGGGCGTCGTCGACAAGGTTACCGATGCCGAGGTGCGCGCCCGCTACGACCAGGAAATCGCCAGCACGCCGCCGGTCAATGAGATTCATGCCCGTCACATCCTCGTGAAGACGAAGGAAGAGGCCGAGGCGATCATCAAGCAGCTCGATGGCGGCGCCGACTTCCAGAAGCTCGCCAACGAGCATACCAGCGATCCCTCGGGCAAGACCAATGGCGGCGATCTCGGCTGGTTCGGCCCGGGGCAGATGGTGCCGGAATTCGACAAGGCGGCAGTTGCGCTCGAAATCGGCAAATACACCAAGGAGCCGGTGCAAACGCAATTCGGCTGGCATGTCATCAAGCTCGAGGACAAGCGCACCAAACAGCCGCCGGCCTTCGACGACGTCAAGGACCAGGCCAAGCAGGCGGTGATCCGCGACAAGTATTTCGCACTGGTCAAGCAGCTGCGCGGCGCCGCAAAGGTTGAAATCCCCGACGCCAATCTGAAGAAGGCCGTCGACACGATGGAAGCCGGCAAGTAAGGCCGGCACCGAAAAAACATGCAAAGGGCGCCGTTCGGCGCCCTTTTCAATTGCGGGAGATGCCGGACATCACATAGCGGACAGTGGCACGGATTGTCGCCTCATCTTCGTCCAGCCGGTTGGTCAAAAGGTGTTTCCAGGCATAGGAAGCGATGAGGTCGGCGACCAGCGCTGCGTCGATATCGGCCGCAACCTCGCCGCGCGCCTTGGCGCGCTCGATGATCCGAGCGGTGTGGGACACGCGCCCATCGGCATAGCCAGTCAGGGCCGCGGCCGCCGCTTCGTCGGACTGGGCCTCGGCGATCAGCGAGCGGAATACGCTGCCCGAGGATGTGTCGCGCCAATGCGCGAAGAGGTTCCTCAGAAAACCGACGAGGTCGTCTTCGAGACTGCCGGTATCGGGGACGTCGACACGCTTTTGCCGCTTGTAGACCTCCAGCAGCAGGGCCGCCTTGCTCGGCCACCAGCGATAGATCGTGGGTTTGCCGGCGCGCGCCCGCCGCGCCACGGCCTCTATGGAGAAGCCGGCATAGCCGGCCTCGACCAGCACCGCCTCCGCGGCCTCGAGAATGGCCTCGGCGCTGTCTGGGTTGCGCCGCGCCCCGATCGATCTGCGGGCCGGATCCTCGCCCATGTCTGTCCTCGCCAACAATCTCGCCGGCAATCCTGGCCAACAATCTCGCCGGCAATATAGGTGAGCTGGCAGGCAAACGAAACGGCCCGTTTCCAGCGCTTGTAGAAGCAGGCCTCACATTCGCCCTGCGCGGGGATTTTCAGTTCATCGCTTGCGAGGTTTCCGAGGCGATCCGCCACTGGCCGTCGCTCTTCACCAGCCCAAGCGTGACTCGTGCCTTGCCGGTCATGCGCGCCGCCGATTTGTCTTTCGACATATAGTCGTAGCTCATCGCGAACACGGCTTCGGCGCGATTCTCGCCCTGCGGCGTCACATTGAGGCTGCCGGGCTCGAGACTGAACGACCAGGATGCAAATTGCGCGAACCAGTCCGTCTTGAGCTTGACGACGGCGTCGCTGTCATAGCGCGTGCCGAAGATGGTGGCGGAAGGCGCATAGAGCCGCTTGACGGTCTCGCCGATCGCCGCGGCATCGGGCGCAAGATAGTCGTCGCGCAGGAATTTCTCGATTGCGGTCTTGTCGTCGCCTACAGACCGTTCGAGTGCCGCAACCTTTGTTTCGGGCGCCGGGGGGACGGCGGGCTTCGGCTGTGCAACCGTTTCGCCGCCGGGCACAAACTCAAACCGTTCGAGCAGCGAACCCTGTTCCCATGGGCGCTGTCCCTCGCGGGTTTCGGAGACCACGTCGCGGCGCACCGCGATCATCATGTCGTTGATGCTCTGGCCGGGCTCGGCCATGTGCCGCAGCAGGGCGGCGGCGAACGGCGAATTGCGTCCGGTGCCGTCCATGGCGACAGCGCCTGGCGCCGTCGAGAAGGCGATGAAGGAGCCGCGGGTCGAATCGAACTGCGCCAGACCGGCAAGCGCCGTTGCCGAGCGCGTGGTGGCGGTGCGGCTCAGGCTGCGGGCAAAGGGATTGTTGCGGCAGGCATCGAGAAAGACCAGGCTGACCTTGGTCTGCTGCTCCATGATGTCGAGGACTTCGTCGATCGGCACGGCTTCGAGCTGCAGCTTGACCGGCATGTCGAGCCGGGCGTCGACCGGCACGATGTAGTTGCGCCCTTCCACCTGCAGGCCGTGGCCGGCGTAATAGAAAAGCCCGACGCCCGCACCTTCCAGCGCATCGGAAAATTCGCCGATCTTGCGCTCGAGTTCGCGCTTGCCGAGATCGTTGCCCTCGATGACGTCGAAGCCGATCGAGCGGAGCTTGCCGGCAATATCGAGCGCATCGTTGACCGGATTGGTGAGCGTGCCGGCTTCGGCATAGGTGCCATTGCCGATGACCAGCGCCACGCGCCGTTCCGGCTGCGCATCGGCGCTCAGGAGCAAAAGCCCCATAAACGCCACCGCCAAGATCACCAGCCTGCCCATGGCCGATATCATAACGCCAGAGGCCCCGGTGACGCCAACGGATTTGAAATGCAAGCTTAATCCCTGGTGGCTTGCCGACAGCGGCGGCCAAGAAAACGCCCTTGCGCCGGGCCGTGCTATCGGGCAAACCGGCCTTCGCCCAGCGTTTTTCCCTCGCCCGAGGTCTCCAATGTCCGCAACGATTTCGCCGCTCGCGCCGAAGAAATATCCCAAAATGCCTGCCATCGAGGGCGTGCGCATCGCCACCGCCGAGGCCGGGATCAAGTACAAGAACCGTACCGACCTCTTGGCCATGGTCTTCGATGCCGGCACAGCGGTTGCCGGCGTGTTCACGAAGTCGAAATGCCCCTCGGCGCCGGTCGACTTCTGCCGCGAGAACCTTGGCGCCGGCAAGGCACGGGTGCTGGTCGTCAATTCCGGCAACGCCAACGCCTTCACCGGCAAGAAGGGCCGCGCCTCCACCCAACTGACCGGCGAGGCCGCGGCCAAGGCCGCAGGCTGCACGCCAGGCGAAGTGTTCCTCGCTTCTACCGGGGTAATCGGCGAGCCGCTCGACACCACCAAATTCAGCCATTTGCTCGCCGGACTGGTCAAGGACGGCAAGCCGGATCTGTGGACCGAGGCCGCAAAGGCCATCATGACCACCGACACCTATCCGAAAGTGGCGACAGCGACGGTCAAGCTCGGCGACACCGACGTCATCATCAATGGCATCTCCAAGGGCGCCGGCATGATCGCGCCCGATATGGCGACTATGCTGTCCTTCATCGCCACCGATGCGCCGATCGCCGCCCCCGTGCTGCAGGACTTGTTGTCGCGCGGCACGGCCAAGACCTTCAACGCCGTCACCGTCGACAGCGACACCTCGACCAGCGACACGCTGCTGTTGTTCGCCACCGGAGCCGCTGCCAAGCGCGGCGCGCCCGCCATCAGCGATCCCAAGGATGCGCGTCTCGGCGCGTTCCGCCGGGCGCTGGGCAAGGTGCTCAAATCGCTGGCGCTGCAAGTGGTGCGCGACGGCGAGGGCGCCCGCAAGCAGGTCGAAGTCACCGTTACCGGCGCCAAATCGGCGCGCTCGGCCAAGCGCATCGCGCTTTCCATCGCCAATTCGCCGCTGGTCAAGACGGCGGTTGCCGGCGAGGACGCCAATTGGGGCCGCGTCGTCATGGCCGTCGGCAAGGCCGGCGAGCCGGCCGATCGCGACCGGCTGTCGATCTGGTTCGGCGACAACCGTCTGGCGCATGAGGGCGAACGCGACCCGGGCTACTCCGAGGAAGCGACCTCGGCCTATATGAAGCGCGACGACATTCGCATCCGCGCCGATATCGGTATCGGCCGCGGCAAGGCGACGGTGTGGACCTGCGACCTCACCAAGGAATATGTCGCCATCAATGGCGATTACCGGAGCTGATGGAGTTGGCTTCCAGGCATCCGGCAAGCATGCTCGCCATCGTGCGCCGCTACGAGGCTGCGGGGTTTCGCGCCTGGCCGGCGGCGGCCGTGCATTATGACGGCACCTGGGTGGTGCGGCTGACAGCCGGCCATCCGGCCAAGCGGCTGAACTCGGTCAACCCGCTCGATCCCGGCGACACCCAGCACATTGCCGAGCGCATCGGCCGCGCCAGCCGGCGCTTCGACGCCTATGGCAGGCCGCTGACCTTCCGCATCTCGCCGCTGTCGGGGCCGGACCTGGCCAAGCATCTCGACAATGAGGGCTGGAGCACATTCGACGAATCCCTGGTGATGCGGCTGCCGCTGGCGGACGCGCAACTGGCGCCGGCCATGGACCAGATTCCGCTGAAGGATATCAGCCGCTTTCTCGGCGCGTCGCTCAAGGTCAGCGGCTCGGATGCATCGCTGCGGCCCGGTCTTTCGGAAATCATCGGCGCTATCCAACCCGAAGTCGGGCTGTTTGCGCTGGAGGAAGGGGCCGACCCTCTGGCGGTGCTGATCTGCGTCCATGACGGCGATCTTGCCGGTCTGTTCGAGATCGCCACCGCCAAGTCGGCGCGCAATCAGGGCCATGGCCGCAACCTGATCCTGTCGGCGCTGAAGTGGGCGAGGCTGCGTGGCGCTCGCGAAGCCTGGCTGCAGGTCGAGGCCGGCAATGCGCCGGCGCTGGCGCTCTATCGCTCGCTGGGCTTCGACGAAGTCTATCGCTACCACTATCGCCGGCCGCCGGGCGCATGAGCGAGATCACCGGCAAACGCCTGCTGCTGGTCGCCGCGTGCGCGCTGGTCGATACCGATGGGCGGGTGCTTCTGGCGCAGCGGCCCGAGGGCAAACAGCTTGCCGGCATGTGGGAATTTCCCGGCGGCAAGGTAGAGCCAGGCGAGACGCCGGAACAATGCCTGATCCGCGAACTGCAGGAAGAAATCGGCATCGAGACTGACATTCCTTGCCTGGCGCCGCTCACCTTCGCCAGCCATTCCTATGATGATTTCCATCTCCTGATGCCCCTGTTCGTCTGCCGCCGCTTCCGCGGCATCGCGCAGCCCAGGGAAGGGCAGGCGTTGAAATGGGTGCGGCCAAAGCAGATGCGCGACTATCCCATGCCGCCGGCCGACGCGCCGCTGATCCAGTTCCTCATCGACCTGTTGTGATACAAAGCCATTTCGCGGTCTGATCTAGCCAGCGTTAATGGAAGATTTATCTCGTCGTGAAAAATTGCGGCAAAGCGGGTTCGCGGGGAGCGATTGCATGAGCCTCGACAGGGAATGGGACTCGATCCGGCCAGATCGCAGCTTTCGCGCCGCCGGCGTCGGCTTATTGCGCGTCACGCTGTTGTTCGGCTCGGCCGCAGTGGCGCTGGCGCTGATCGCGGTCCCCGTGCTGGACAACCAGACGCGATCATCCAGCCGCGATGCTCTTGCAGGCGGTCTCGACCCGATGAGCACGGGTTCGATCGGCTCGCGGGCCACCTATACGCTGCGCAGAAGCGTGCTGCAGCCCTCACCGAACTCAGTCTGCATCATCCGCGCCGACGGCCAACGCAGCGGCGACTGCTGACCAACAAGGTCGACACCAGCTTGAGAACTTCCTCAACGCAGGCCCATTTCACAGCCTGTTAAGCTTGTGCCGTTAACCTTTCTTAACAGGTCGGCGATATGGTCGGGGATGAGAGGGATCGACGATCATGAAGCCATTGCTGCGCCGATTTTTGCAGGACGAAACAGGCGCCACGGCCATTGAATATGGCCTGATCGTTGCGGTGCTGTCGCTTGCCATCGTCGGGGGTGTCGGCAAGGCCAGCAATGCGATCCAGTTTCTGTTCAGCGACAACAACAGCAGGCTCGCAAACGCCTTCGCCAAGCATTGATCCGGAGCGCCGTCACCGCCCGCCGGGGTTTTCCAGTATCGTCTTCAGCGAGACCTTCGCCGAACCCGGTTTCAAGGGCTTTTGCTGCGAGGCATCGGGCGCCCAGCCCGACATCCAGACGATGGAAAAGCTTGCCCTGATGCGGCCATCAGCGTCCGAAAAGCGTTCGGCATAGATTTCGGCGGCACGGGTAAAAAGCTTTCGCGCTCCCGGTCGCCGGCTGCGATCAGTCAGCGCGCTGGTTTCGCCCATCGCCCTGAGATCGGCAATGAGGTCGAAGAGGGTATCGTAGCGGACGGTCACCGTTTCGACGTCGGCCACCGGCAGCGCCAGTCCGGCGCGCTGCAGCAGTGCGCCGGCGTCGCGAACATCGGTGAAGGGGATGACACGCGGGCTGGCGCCGCCACAGAGTTCGGTCTCGGCGGCGAGCAGGCTTTCGCGCAATTCGGAAAGCGTGCCGGCGCCGGCAAAGGCGCCGAGGAAAAGCCCGTCGGGCCGCAGAGCGCGGCGGATCTGCACCAGCATGCCGGGAATGTCGTTCATCGCCTGCAACGACAGAAGTGAAACGACGAGGTCGAGGCTTTCCGGCTGGAACGGCACTGTTTCCAGCGGTGCTATCAGCCCTGGCCGGCCGTCCAGAAACGCTGGATCTGCCTCGACGCGCACGATCTCCGCTGCCTTGCCGCTTGCAGCGACCACGTCCGTTGCGTCCGGCGTCTGGCAAAACAGCACCGCGGCCTTGCCGAATTTCCGCTCGACCGCGCCGAGCCGGTCGGCAAGGTCTTCCGCCGCCCGCCGCATCAGAAAATCCGCGCCGGCTACGGGGTGGGCCAGCGCCCTGCGCTTGCGCACCAGCCAAAGTTCAGTATCGATGATCGGCTGCAACGGTAGACATCCCTGTTTGTCCGTCTAGTGATATCCTGGCGCGGACGTCAAAACCACGTGGCCGATCCGGTGATGGAGATCAAGAGCCTCGCTCAAACCATGTTGAAACTGGCCATGTTGGACTGGCCGGCGCGGATGCTGTTCCCGCCGGTCTGTGCCGGCTGTCGCAGGCACGTCTCGCAACCCGGCGTTTTGTGCGGTGCCTGCTGGCCGAAACTCAGGCTGCTGGAGCGGCCATGGTGCGCGGTGATGGGCACGCCATTCACGCACGATATGGGCGAGGGATTCCTGTCGGCCGAGGCGATCGCCGATCCGCCGCCGTTCGAGCGGGCGCGGGCGGCCGTGGCCTATTCAGGTGTCGCCCGCCAGATGGTGCAAGGTCTGAAATACCAGGATCGCACCGATCTGGCGCCGTGGATGGCGCGCTGGATGCTGCGCGCCGGCGCTGAGCTAATTGCAGACGCCGATGTCGTCGTACCGGTGCCGCTGCACTGGCGGCGCTTCTTTCGCCGGCAGTTCAACCAGTCGGCGGAGTTGGCAAGGGCGGTTGCGCAGCTTAGCGGGCTGCCTTTCTCGCCCTCGGCGGTCCGGCGCGTCAAGCTCACGCGCCAGCAGGTCGGGCTGGAGCGGCAGGAGCGCGAGGCCAATGTCCGCGCCGCCTTCCGTGTGCCTGCGGAAGCCGAAATCGAGATCACTGGGCGCCGCGTGCTTCTGGTCGACGATGTCTACACCACCGGCGCCACCGTACGCTCGGTCGCCAGGGCGCTGAAGAAGGGCGGCGCCGGAGCGGTCGATGTGCTGACCTTCGCGCGTGGCCTGCCGGGGGACTTTCGGGCCGACGAGTCCGCGACTATATAAGGTCGAGGAAAGGCACGGACCGATGCTCGATGTGACGATTTACACCCGTATGATGTGCGGCTATTGCGCGGCGGCCAAGCGGCTGCTCGAACGCAAGGGCGTCGCTTACACCGAGCATGACGCTTCGTTTTCGCCGGAATTGCGCCAGGAAATGATTTCGCGGGCGCATGGCCGCTCGACCTTTCCGCAGATTTTCATCGGCGACACGCATGTCGGCGGCTCCGACGACCTCCACGAATTGGAGGCGCGGGGCCAGCTGGACAGGCTGCTTGCCAACGGCTCGACGACAAAGAGCGGTTCGTAGGGCCGCTCTATGTCTTTGTTTTTATGCAATTTCGGACGGAAAACCGGTACACACTTTTCCTGGAATTGCTCAAAGAGGACGTGACGATGGGTGTTTTCAAGGCGGCGGCGATCCAGATGCGTTCGGGCGAGAGCCCCGAGCGCAACGCGGTCGATCTCGAACGGCTGGTTCGCGAGGCGGCAGGCCTCGGTGCAACCTACATCCAGACCCCGGAAATGACCGGAGCGCTGATTCGCGACAAGGAAGCCAGGGCTGCTTCCTTCACCTCGGAAGACAAGGACATCGTCGTGGCGACCGCGCGCAAGCTCGCCAGCGAACTCGGCGTCTTCTTGCATATTGGCTCTACCGCCATCCTGCGCGCCGACGGCAAGCTCGCCAACCGGGCGCTGCTGTTTGGGCCGGATGGCGCGACGCTCGCCACCTATGACAAGATCCACATGTTCGACGTCGATCTCGACAATGGCGAAAGCTGGCGCGAATCCGCCGCCTATGAGCCGGGCACCGAAGCGGTCGTCACCGAGATCGACGGCGCCAGGCTGGGCTTTGCCGTCTGCTACGATCTACGCTTTCCGCAGCTGTTCCGCGCCGAGGCGATGGCCGGCGCCGACCTCTTGTCGGTGCCTGCCGCCTTCACCCGCCAGACCGGCGAAGCGCACTGGCATGTGCTGCTGCGAGCCCGCGCCATCGAGAACGGCGCCTATGTGGTTGCTGCAGCACAAGGTGGCCTGCATGAGGACGGCCGCGAGACCTATGGCCATTCGCTGATCGTCGACCCGTGGGGTCGCATCATCGCCGAGGCCGTCCATGCCGAGCCGGGCGTGATTATCGGCGAGATCGATACCGCACAGTCGTCGGCCGCGCGCAAAAAAATCCCCAACCTTAGGAATGCGCGCGATTTTGCCGTCAATGCCGGCACGGCTGAAGTGCCGCGGCTCAGGGGCGCGGCTTCGTGATCCGCTTTGCCCTGATCTGCGAGCACGAGCACGAATTCGAGGGCTGGTTTCGCAGCAATGACGATTTCGACACGCAGAGGAAGCGCGGCTTCGTCGATTGCCCGAGCTGCGGCTCGCACAAGGTGCAAAAGGCGCTGATGGCGCCAGCCGTCTCCACCGCGCGGAAGCAGGAAACAATTGCGCTGGCCATGGGCGAAACCCAGAAGCAGGCTTTGGCGCAACTGAAGGCGATGGCCGAGAAGGTGCGCGAGAATGCCGACTATGTCGGCGACAAGTTTGCCGAAGAAGCGCGCAAGATCCATTTCGGCGAGAGCGATGCGCGCGGCATCTATGGCGAGGCGACGTTGGACGAAGCCAAGAGCTTGGCCGAGGATGGCATCGATTTCATGCCGATCCCGAGTTTTCCCGAGGAGCGCAATTGAGCGATCAGCTGGCGCTATCGATCAATTTGCCAAGCAACTGAGCCAGTGCCCCCCGCTCCGTGCCGGTGAGCCCGGCGAGGATTTCATGCTCGTTGGCGACGTGGGCGGTCAGGGCTTCGTCGATCAAGGCCAGACCTTTTTCGGTCAGTTGCACGACAATGCCACGCCGGTCGTTGGGGTGCGGGCCGCGCAGGATCAGTCCGGCCTTCTCCAGCCGGTCGAGCCGGTTGGTCATGGCCCCAGAGGTCACCATCGTCGCCTCGTATAGAGCGGTCGGTGTCAGCGCGTAGGGCTGGCCGGAGCGGCGCAGCGTCGCCAGCACATCGAATTCGCCGGCCTGCAGCCCGAAACGGGCAAACAGCGGGGCGAGGCGCTCGCGGGCGATTAGCGACGAGGCTTCGTTCAGCCGCCCAAGCACCAGCATTGGCGACACCTCCAGGTCCGGCCGTTCCCGCTTCCATTGCTCCACCGCCTTTGCCGCGCGATCCATCTGTCTCACCGCTAAGTATCTTGACGTTAAGAATCTTTGTGGTATGCTACCTCAAGATACAGTTTCGACCCAGTGCCGCAAGTGAGTGACGGGACCATCCGATGAAATTTCTCTGGGAATCGGCGCTTGGCCTGCTGGTCGTCACCGGCGGCCTGCTCGGCCTGACCCTGCCGTTCGGCAAGCTGGCGACGGCTGCCGGCGTTCCGGCCATGGTCTGGGCCTTCGTTATCTCGTTCGGCGCCGGGGGCGTGCTGCTGTGCGCGTTGCTCGCGAACGGCGAGCGCATGCGGCTCACCTCGCACAGACTGCGCTATTTCTTCATCACCGCCGCCGTGTCCTACGCCGTGCCCAATCTGCTGATGTTTTCGGCTATCCCGCATCTCGGCGCCGGCTATACCGGCATCATGTTCACGCTGTCGCCGGTCATCACACTGGTGTTTTCGATCCTGCTTGGCGTTCGACGGCCAAATATGCTCGGCAGTATCGGTATCGCCGTCGGCTTCATCGGCGCGGTCATGGTGGCGGTGACTCGCGGCGAGGCCGGCCAGCCGGCCGATTTCTTCTGGGTACTGGTCGGACTTTTGATCCCGGTCAGCCTTGCCGCCGGCAATATCTATCGCACCGTCGACTGGCCCGAAGGCACCGGTCCGATCGAACTGGCCGTCGGCAGCCACCTGGCCTCGGCGACGCTGCTGCTGATCGGCATTCTCACGCTGTTCGGCGTTGGCGCTTTCGCCCCGCTCAGGGCCGTGCCGCTGGTTGTCGTGGCGCAAGTCGCTTCGGCCTCGGCGATGTTTGCCTTCTTCTTCCGGCTGCAGGCCGTGGGCGGTCCGGTCTATCTCAGCCAGATCGGCTATGTGGCGGCGGCCGTCGGCCTGTTTGCCGGAACCATCTTCCTCGGCGAGCACTACCAGTTGCTGACTTGGGCCGGCGCGGTGATCATCACCATCGGCGTGATCATCACCACCAAGGCGCAGAGCCAGAAGGCATAGGGTCTTTGGTTTACGCAATTCCCTAGGCAAAGCGCTATGCGCTTTTCCCGGGAAAACCGCTTCACACTTTGCTCGAACTGCTCAAGCTCAAATTTGGCTCGCGTCGAGGCGCTTCCGTAGCGCCGGCGGGGCGACGTTTCGCCAGGCCGTCCGAACTGCGCTGCGGAATGTCTGTTCGTCGCAGGCTTCGAGCATAATCGACGTCCATCCCTTTTGGCCCCAGCCGCCTGTCACGGGCCTGAAAACCGATGGCTCAGCCGCGGCCATCATCTCTTGCTGGTCGCGGTCGAGCTTGACGACAGCACGGTCGGCTTCGGGCAGCGAGACGAAGATACGGTTGCGGACGCGGAAGTCAGCCTTGCCGAAATGCGATTGCTCGACCGTTTCGGGCAGATCGAGCGCCAGCTCTCGGGCCCTCATAGTGTCCACGGCCGCCCCTTCGTTCAGACCGATCGTTTTTCCGCCAGCACCATATAGTTGACGTCCATGTCCTTGGAGCGTGCCCAGCGGTCGGCGAGAGGATTGTAGGTCACGCCGGTACGGTCGATGATGGTCATGGCGGCGCTGCCGAGCGCCTTTTCAAGCTCTTCGGGCCGCACCAGCTTGCCGAACTGGTGGGTGCCGCGCGGCAGCCACCGCAGCACATATTCGGCGCCGATGATGGCCAGGCCCAGTGCCTTCAGCGTGCGGTTGATGGTAGCCACGAACATGATGCCGCCGGGCTTGACCATCTCGCCGCACTTGCCGATGAACAGGTCGACATCGGCAACATGCTCGACAACTTCCATGTTGAGGACGACGTCGAATTTCTCGCCGGAATCGGCCAAATCCTCAGCGGTCGTAGCGCGATAATCCACCGTCACGCCGCCTTCGGCCGCGTGCAGCTTCGCCACCTCGATGTTGGTTGCCGAGGCGTCGGCGCCGACCACTTCGGCGCCAAGCCTTGCCATCGGCTCGCACAATAACCCACCGCCGCAGCCGATATCGAGGAAACGCAGGCCTTCGAACGGCCGCGCCGCCCGCGGATCGCGGCCAAAGCGCGCCGCCACCTGGTCCCGGATATAGGCAAGCCGGACCGGGTTGAATTTGTGCAGCGGACGGAATTTGCCGTTCGGGTTCCACCATTCGGCGGCAAGCGCGGAAAAGCGTTCCACTTCTCCGGCATCGATTGTCGATCGTCGGGCCTCTGGCATGGGGCGGGTCTCCTCGGACGCTAGGAAGTCGGGTGCCGGGGCAAGAAAGTCAAGGACGGTTTTTGCGACTGCTGGCTAGTCGACCTATGGCCTCGAGATCACAATTGCCGAATGTTCCATCGCAACACTTGCGGGATCGATGGCCCGCATCGCTTCGCAATCGCCGATCTCGGCCATGATGCGGCCCGCGGCGGCGAGAGCCTGCTCGCGACTTCGCCAGCGCACCACATCGACCCATCCGCCATCGTCCCGCCGCGCCAGGCAGCGGTTTACGAAACCAGGTTGCCGCGCCAGCCAGTCGGCGACCAGGTTGTTGGCGGCGGCAAAGGCCGCTTCCGCTCCAGGCTTGAGGCGAAAGGTGACGATTTCCAGGGTCTCGGTCATCTTGCGTCCAGCACGTCGCGCAATTTCGCCGCCAGCTGCTCGATGGTGAAGGGCTTGGCCAGGAAATGCACGTCATGGTCGAGCACGCCATTGTGGACGACGGCGTTCCTGGTGAAGCCGGTGGTGAAGATCACCTTCAGCTTCGGCATGCGCGCCAGCGCCTCCTCGGCGAGCTTGCGCCCATTCATCACCGGCATGACGATATCGGTGAACATGAGCGCCACACCAGGGTTGTCGCCCAGCTTTTCCAGCGCTTCCTGGCCGCTTGCGGCATGAATGACGGTGTAGCCGAGTTCGCGCATGGCATCGGTGGTGGAAGCCCGCACGCGTGGATCGTCCTCCACGACAAGGATGGTTTCGGTGACCGGCACGGCAGGATTTCCGGCTCGTTCCGAAGATATGGCGGCCTCTTCCGGGCCGAAGAAGCGCGGCAGGTAGATCCTGATCGTGGTGCCTTGGCCGGGTTCCGAGTAGATCTTGACGTGTCCGCCGGACTGTTTGACGAAGCCGAACACTTGGCTCAGCCCGAGGCCGGTGCCCTTGTCGACCGGCTTGGTGGTGAAAAATGGCTCGAAAGCCCGCTCCATGACGTCCGCCGGCATGCCGGCGCCGGTGTCGCTGACCGCGATCATCACATACTGGCCGTCTTTGACCTCGGCATGGGTGGCGGCGTAGCTCTCGTCGAGGTGGCTGTTGGCGGTCTCGATGGTCATCTTGCCGTCCTCGCTCATGGCGTCGCGCGCATTGACCGCCAGATTGAGAATGGCATTTTCGAGCTGGCTCGGATCGGCATGGGTCTTCCACAGGCCGCCAGCCAGCACGGTTTCGATGCGGATGGTTTCGCCGAGCGCCCGCCGAAGCAGGTCCGACATGCCGGCGACCAGACGATTGGCGTCTACAACCTGAGGCGCGAGCGGCTGCTGGCGCGAGAAGGCAAGCAGCCGTGACGTCAAGTTTGCGGCCCGGGTCGCCGCATCGGTCGCCGCTTCGATGAATTTCATGATGTCGTGCTCGCCCCGCGCCAGCTTGCGCTGGGCGAGGTTCATGGCGCTGATGATCACCGCCAGCATGTTGTTGAAATCGTGGGCGATACCGCCGGTCAGCTGGCCCACAGCCTCCATCTTCTGCATCTGGCGGATCTGCGATTCGGCCTTTTCACGCGTCTGAATTTCGTTGCCGAGCTCGATGTTCTTGCGCATCAGCTCTTCCTGGGCGATGGCCACTGCGCGGAACCGGCGGCGCGAAAGGCGAACCGTGTAGGCGCCAAGCAGGAAGATCGCCAGCAGCGCCGCTATCGAGCCGATTCGCAGCCAGTTTTCGACCCGGTCGGTATGAGCGTCGCGCGCGGCGATGGCTGCGCCGCCAATGCGCCGGATCGTGTCCATGCTGGCCCGGATCTGGTCCATGGCGGCCTTGCCCTGGCCGCTGCGGACCAGTTCCAGAGCTTTTGCCGCATCGCCGCGATCGTAGAGTGCAATCGTCTCAGCCAATTCGGCCTGGTTTTGTGAAAGCGCGTCCTTGACGTGGTTGATCTGCTGCACGAGTTCGTCGTCCGGCGCGGTCATGCCGTCGATGCGGGCAAGCTGGCCCGGAATGGCGTCGACCGCCTGCCGATAAGGCTGGAGGTAGGATTTCTCGCCGGTCAGGAGATAGCCGCGCTGGCTGGTCTCGGCCTCCTGAGCCATCGCAAGCAAACCGGAAAGCAATTCCTGATACTCGACCGCCTCGCGCGCGGCCTCACGATTGGCTCTCTGGGTCTCGACCAGCACGGCGCGTGTGCCGACGATCAACGCCAGCACGGCGAAGCCGATGAACAGCGGCAGCGATTGCCACCGCATGGCGCGTCGAAGGCGAACAATCATTCGATATGCCGGACCAAAAGGAGTTTCCCGCGGGCAGCATTTGGTAAGCGGCGGCGGGGCCGAACGCAATATGCCGCGATCCTGAAGCCGGCATCCGCCGCCAGCCTTGCGAAACCGTGATCATTTGGCTAAGGAGGCGCGCATTCAGCGGCCGGCTTCTGTCGAGCGCTTACTTCCCCTTTCGGTCCTGGGCCGGCTTCAGTCAAAGGCATTTCGCTTCCATGGCGCGCATCGTGATGAAATTCGGCGGAACCTCCGTCGCCGACATCGCCCGCATCCGCAATGTGGCGCGTCACGTCAAACGCGAGGTCGATGCCGGCCATGAGGTCGCTGTCGTGGTTTCGGCGATGGCGGGCAAGACCAACGAACTGGTTGGCTGGACGCGCGAAGCCTCGCCCATGCACGACGCGCGCGAGTATGACGCCGTGGTCGCCTCGGGCGAGCAGGTGACTGCCGGCCTGCTGGCGATCACACTGCAGAATATGGGCGTCCATGCCCGCTCCTGGCAGGGCTGGCAGATCCCGATCAAGACCGACAACGCGCATGGCGCGGCGCGCATCCTCGACATTGACGGCGCGTTCCTGATCAAGCGCTTCGGCGAGGGCCAGGTGGCTGTCGTCGCCGGCTTCCAGGGCATCGGCCCGGACAACCGCATCGCCACGCTCGGCCGCGGCGGCTCCGACACAAGCGCGGTGGCCATTGCCGCGGCGGTCAAGGCCGACCGCTGCGACATCTACACCGATGTCGACGGCGTCTACACCACCGATCCGCGCATCGAGCCGAAGGCGCGGCGGCTCAACAAGATTTCGTTCGAGGAAATGCTCGAAATGGCCTCGCTCGGCGCCAAGGTCTTGCAGGTGCGCTCGGTCGAGCTTGCCATGGTGCACAGGGTGCGTACGTTCGTGCGGTCGTCCTTCGACGATCCCGATGCGCCCGGAATGGGGGATTTGCTCAATCCTCCGGGAACGCTCATTTGCGACGAGGAAGAGATCGTGGAACAGCAGGTCGTCACCGGAATTGCCTACGCCAAGGACGAAGCGCAGATTTCTCTGCGCCGCGTCGGCGACCGCCCGGGCGTTGCCGCCGGCATTTTCGGCCCGCTGGCCGAGGCCAACATCAACGTCGACATGATCGTCCAGAACATCTCAGAGGACGGCAAGTTCACCGACATGACCTTCACCGTGCCGTCCGGCGACGTGGACAAGGCGCTGGCCGTGCTGGAGCGTCTGAAGGCTTCGATCGGCTATGACGTGGTGCAGTCGGAAGCCGGCATGTCGAAGGTTTCGGTCATCGGCATCGGCATGCGCAGCCATGCCGGTGTGGCCGCCACCGCTTTCAAGGCGCTGGCCGACAAGGCGATCAACATCCGCGCCATCACCACCTCCGAGATCAAGATTTCGATACTGATCGACGGTCCCTACACGGAACTTGCGGTTCGCACTTTGCATTCCGTGTACGGTCTGGATAAGCAGTAGCGAGAACGATTTGAGTTGTTGCGTGTGCGCCGGTGGCAGTGGAAACTGCGGCGGGCAAAATGCCCATTGGAGAAGAAGCCGCGATGCGTGATACGGCCAGTGGCCCGCGCGTTCTGCTGAAACGGCTCCGCGAGCTCATGCAGGAGCCGCTGGAGCCGCAGGAGCGGCTCGACCGGATCGTGCGCGACATCGCCTCCAACATGGTCGCCGAGGTCTGCTCGCTCTATGTGCTGCGCGCCGATTCGGTGCTCGAACTCTATGCCACCGAAGGTCTGAACCCGAACGCCGTCCATTTGGCGCAGCTGCGGCTGGGGCAGGGCCTCGTCGGCACCATTGCCGCCAGCGCGCGGCCGCTCAACCTCTCCAATGCGCAGGAACATCCGGCCTTCGCCTACCTGCCGGAGACCGGCGAAGAGATCTACAATTCCTTCCTAGGCGTGCCGGTACTAAGGGCAGGGCGCACGCTCGGCGTGCTGGTGGTGCAGAACAAGACCATGCGCCACTACCGCGACGACGAGGTCGAGGCGCTGGAAACGACCGCCATGGTGATCGCCGAGATGATCGCCACCGGCGATCTCGCGCGCCTGACCCGGCCCGGCCTCGAACTCGATCTGCGCCGTCCCGTCAGCTTTACCGGCCTGTCCTTCAACGAGGGCGTCGGCCTCGGCCATGTCGTGCTGCATGAGCCACGCATCGTCGTCACCAATCTGTTCAACGAGGACAGTGAGGAAGAGGTGCGCCGGCTGGAGACGTCGCTCGGTTCGCTCAGGCTTTCTATCGACGACATGCTGGAGCGGCGCGATGTCGCCTTCGAGGGCGAACATCGCGAGGTGCTCGAGGCGTATCGCATGTTTGCCAACGACCGCGGCTGGGTGCGCCGGCTGGAAGAGGCGATCCGCAACGGCCTGACAGCGGAAGCGGCGGTGGAAAAGGTCCAAAGCGACATGCGCGCCCGCATGCTGCACATGACCGATCCTTATTTGCGCGAGAGGATGAGCGACTTCGACGATCTCGCCAACCGGCTGCTGCGCCAGCTGATGGGGCGCGGGCCTGACGACGTCGCGGCGTCACTGCCGAAGGATGCCATCCTGGTCGCGCGCTCGATGGGCGCGGCCGAACTGCTTGATTATCCCAGGGACAAGCTGCGCGGCGTGGTGCTGGAAGACGGCGCTGCCACCAGCCATGTCGTCATCGTAGCGCGCGCCATGGGCATTCCGGTCGCCGGCCAGATGAAGGGCGCCGTTTCCATGGCGGAAAACGGCGATGCCATCATCGTCGACGGCGAGGAAGGCACCATCCATCTGCGGCCGCAGCCCGACCTCGAAGCCGCCTATGCCGAAAAAGTGCGCTTCCGGGCGCGCCGGCAGGAAGTCTACCGGGAACTGCGCAAGAAGCCGTCGGTGACCAAGGACGGCGTCCAGGTCGACCTGCTGATGAATGCGGGCCTGGCCGTCGACCTGCCGCAGCTGGCCGAGGCGGGTGCGGCCGGCATCGGCCTGTTCCGCACCGAATTGCAGTTCATGGTCGCCTCGACCTTCCCGCGCGCCGAGGCGCAGGAGCGGCTCTACCGCGACGTGCTGGACGCGGCGCGTGGCAAGCCGGTCACCTTCCGCACCATCGACATCGGCGGCGACAAGGTGCTGCCCTACTTCAAGGGCGCTGTCCAGGAAGAAAACCCTGCGCTCGGCTGGCGCGCGATCCGGCTGACGCTCGACCGGCCGGGTCTGCTCAGGACCCAGATCCGCGCTCTGCTGAAGGCCTGCGGCGGGCGCGAACTGAAGCTGATGCTGCCGATGGTGACCGAGCTCGGCGAAATCGCCCAGGCGCGCGAGATCATCGACCGCGAAGTGCGGCATCTCTCCCGCTTTGCCCACCATCTGCCGACCAGCCTCAAGGTGGGCGCCATGCTGGAAGTGCCGTCGCTGCTGTTCCAGCTCGACGAGTTGATGAAGGCGGTCGATTTCGTCTCGGTCGGCTCCAACGACCTGTTCCAGTTCGTCATGGCGGTCGATCGGGGGAACACGCAGCTCTCCGACCGCTTCGACACGCTGTCGACGCCGTTCCTGCGGGTTCTGAAGCAGATCGCCGACGCCGGGGTTCGCAACCACACGCCGGTGACGCTGTGCGGCGAGCTTGCCGGAAAACCCATTTCCGCCATGGCGCTGATCGGCCTCGGCTACCGCTCGATCTCGATGTCTCCAGCCTCGATCGGCCCGGTCAAGGCGATGTTGACCGAACTGCCACTGGAGGAATTGGAGGCTTTCTTTGCCGACAATCTGATGGCGCCAGCTCAAGGGCTGCCGATGCGGGCGCTGCTGCAGGCCTTCGCCGACGACCGCTCCATCCCGCTATAGCATTAGCCATGGTCAATCTTCCCCGCGAGCGTATGGATCAGGTCGTCAAGCGTTTCGAGATGCTCGAAGCGCAGATGTCGGCCGGCCCGGCGGCCGATGCCTATGTGAAGATGGCCTCGGAATATGCCGAGCTGCAGGACATGGTGGCCAAGGTCAGGGAACTGCGCTCAGTCGAGCGCGAGCAAGCCGACCTCGAGGCGATGCTTGCCGACAAGGGCACCGACGCAGAGATGCGGGCCTTGGCGGAGGCAGATTTGCCGGGCGTCGAAGCGCGTATCGAAGAGCTGCAGAAGGACATCCAGATCCTGCTGTTGCCCAAGGACGCGGCCGACGACAAGAACGCCATCCTTGAAATCCGCGCCGGCACCGGCGGCGATGAGGCGGCATTGTTCGCCGGCGACCTGTTTCGCATGTATGAGCGCTATGCCGCCGAACGCGGCTGGCGCTTCGAGACGGTGTCGGCCAGCGACGGCGATGCCGGCGGCTTCAAGGAAATCATCGCCACCATTTCCGGTAGGGGAGTCTTTGCCCATCTGAAATTTGAATCCGGCGTGCACCGCGTGCAGCGCGTGCCGGCGACCGAGGCCAGCGGGCGCATCCACACTTCGGCGGCGACGGTTGCCGTACTGCCGGAGGCCGAAGAGGTCGACATCGACATTCGCGCCGAAGACATCCGTATCGACACGATGCGCGCCTCGGGTTCGGGCGGCCAGCACGTCAACACCACCGATTCTGCGGTGCGCATCACCCATTTGCCGACCGGCATCATGGTGGTGCAGGCGGAGAAGTCGCAGCATCAGAACCGGGCGAAAGCCATGCAGATTCTGCGTGCGCGGCTTTACGACCTCGAGCGCAGCAAGGCGGACGAGGAGCGCTCGGAGTCACGCAAATCGCAGGTTGGTTCGGGCGACCGTTCGGAGCGCATCCGCACCTACAACTTCCCGCAGGGCCGCCTTACCGACCATCGTATCAACCTGACGCTCTACAAGCTCGACCGGGTGATGATGGGCGAGCTCGATGAGGTCATCAATGCGCTGATCGCCGACCATCAGTCGAAGCTGCTCGCCGATATTGGCCTCGATGGCTGACATGTTGCCCGGCGCGCTCGGGCCGTTGTTGCGGGTGGCGCGGGAGCGGCTTGCCGCGGCCGGCCTTTCCGACCCGGCGCTGGATGCCAGGCTTATCGTCGAGCATTTTTCCCGCACGGACCGTACGCAGGCGATCGCCGACCCGCAACGGACGGTCGATGCGGGTGCGGTTGCCGCAATCGGCGCTGCTCTGCAGCGCCGCATGGCCGGCGAACCGGTTCACCGCATCCTCGGGTTTCGCGAGTTTTACGGCCTGCGGCTGTCGCTGTCGCCGGAAACGCTGGAGCCGCGGCCGGACACCGAAACGCTGGTCGAGGCGATCCTGCCTTTTGCCGGCGCGACGGCCGAAAGGCTGGGGGAATGCCGTATCCTCGATCTCGGCACCGGTACCGGCGCGATTGCGCTGGCGCTGCTCAGCGCGGTTCCGGCCGCGACCGCCACCGGGGTCGATATTTCACAAGACGCGCTGGCAACCGCGATACGCAATGCCGAGCAACTCGGACTCGCCGGCCGGTTCGTGGGGCTGCAGTCTGACTGGTTCGAAAAAGTTTCGGGCCGATACCATGTAATTGCCGCAAACCCTCCCTATATATCGTCTAGAGACATTGGAAATCTGCAGGACGAGGTCCGCGATTTCGATCCGCACAGAGCCCTTGATGGCGGTGTGGACGGTCTTGGCCCCTACAGGATCATCGCCGCCGAGGCGGCAAAGTTTCTGGAAGCAGAAGGCAAGATAGCGGTCGAGATCGGCCACACGCAGCGCAATGAGGTCAAAGACATATTCGCGGCAGCCGGCTACAGGCTGGCCGGGGCATTTGTCGATCTTGGCGGAAACGACAGGGTTCTTATGTTTGAACAGGGAAAGCCTTGACGCAGTGCAAAAAAGCGCTTGGCAATGCCGGGGAATGCGGCTAGGGTCCGCCCTAACCGGATGAGACGAAGCAGGCAGTGCTCTTAGCGATTCGGTTTTCCTTGGAAATAGCTGCCTTCTTGCGCAAACGACGCCCAAGCTTCGTGCGGGAATCGTCCGGCAAGTGATGTAACCGGAACAGGATGACACGTGGCGCCAACGCAATTGATGCGGGCGAACGCCGGTGAAGAAACGAAACGGCTGGCTGCATGAGCGCCTCCGTTCGTGAAACGTTTTTCGAAAATTTCAAAATGAAGAGAGTCTTATGAGGCCACAACAGCAGAACAGGCGCATGCGCGGTCGCAACAACAATGGCGGCGGCGGTGGCAACAACAATAACAACAACAACAACCGCAAGGGCCCAAATCCCCTGACGCGCAACTACGAGAGCAACGGCCCGGACGTGAAAATCCGTGGATCGGCTCAGCAGATCGCCGAAAAATACGCCACTCTGGCCCGTGATGCGCAAAGCTCCGGCGACCGGGTTATGGCGGAAAATTACCTCCAGCACGCCGAGCACTACAACCGCATCATTGCCGCCGCACAGGCGCAGATGCCGATCCAGAATGCCCCGCAGAACCGCGACGAATTCGACGACGATGAAGATCGCGACGATTTTGACAATGCCGGCAGCGGCAATGGCGGCGAGACTCAAGCGCCGATGGCGAACCACGGCAACGGTCCGCAGCCGACGATTGAGGGCACGCCGGCCGAACTCGCATACGGCCAGGAAAACGGCCGCGAGAACAACAGTGGCCGTGACAATAATGGCCGTGACAATAATGGCCGCAACAACAACGGCCGCGACAACAATGGCCGCAACCGTGACCGCCGCCCCAATGGCGGCTATGGCCAGAACGACCAGCGTGGCGACTTTGCCCAGCGTGGCGAGCAGAACGGCCAGCGCGGCGACCAGCAGCGCTTCACCGAAACCCCGGCACAGGCGGAAACCGTTTCCGCGGTTGAGCCCGAAGCCGAGAGCGGTTTCTCCGAGCCGGCGCCGCTGTACGAAAACCTGTCGCCGGCGGCTCTTGCCGCCCGGGCCGAACTCAATGAGGCAGCCGCCGAGAGCGGCGCTGCCCGTCGCCCGCGGCGTCCGCGCCGCCCGCGCAACAATGCCGATCAGGTCGGTGACGAACAGTCTGGTGGTGGCCAGGTGGTGGATGGCGCCGGCGAGACCGCTGCCGCTGTTGACGTGGTGGATGCGGCGCCGGCCGAAAGCCCTGCCGGCGACCTGTTCGCCGTCGACGCCAACAACTGACCCACAAGACATAAGTCGATGAAACGGCGGAGAGAAATCTCCGCCGTTTTCGTTTGCTCGGCCATGCAATATCATCAGCCGGACGTCTTGAGCGGCAATGGCTTGCGCCCCATATCTGGCGTGAACTGGACCCGGCTCGGATGAGCGGGTCCGTCACCGCAATCTGATCCGGTGCCGCAAAGCGGGCCGGTGATGGAAGGAGACAGATATGAACCTCGAGAAATACTCCGAGCGCGTCCGCGGATTCATTCAGTCCGCCCAGACCATGGCGCTCTCGCGCAATCACCAGCAATTCACTCCCGAACATATGCTGAAGGTCCTCGTCGATGACGATGAGGGGCTGGCCGCCTCGCTGATCGAGCGCGCCGGCGGCAACGTGCGCGACGTCAAGCTTGGCGTCGAGACCGCCCTTGAGGCCATGCCGAAGGTGGAAGGCGGCAACGGCCAGCTTTATCTGGCGCAGCCGCTGGCCAAGGTGTTTTCGACCGCCGAGGAATTGGCCAAGAAAGCCGGCGACAGTTTTGTCACGGTCGAGCGGCTGCTGCAGGCGCTGGCGATGGAGAAGTCGGCCAAGACGGCCGATATCCTGTCCAAGGCCGGCGTCACAGCGCAGGCGCTGAACCAGGTGATCAACGACGTCCGCAAGGGCCGTACCGCCGATTCGGCGAGCGCCGAGCAGGGCTATGACGCGCTGAAGAAATACGCGCGCGACCTCACCGCCGATGCCCGCGCCGGCAAGCTCGACCCTGTGATTGGCCGTGACGACGAGATCCGCCGCACCATCCAGGTGCTGTCGCGGCGTACCAAGAACAACCCGGTGCTGATCGGCGAGCCGGGCGTCGGCAAAACGGCGATCGCCGAAGGTCTGGCGCTGCGCATCGTCAATGGCGACGTGCCCGAATCGCTGAAGGACAAGCAGTTGATGGCGCTCGACATGGGCGCGCTGATTGCCGGCGCCAAATATCGCGGCGAGTTCGAGGAGCGGCTGAAGGCCGTGCTCAACGAAGTCACCTCGGCGGCCGGCGGCATCATCCTGTTCATCGACGAGATGCACACGCTGGTCGGCGCCGGCAAGGCCGATGGCGCCATGGACGCTTCGAACCTGTTGAAGCCGGCGCTGGCGCGCGGCGAACTGCACTGCGTCGGCGCGACCACGCTCGATGAATACAGGAAGCATGTCGAGAAGGACGCGGCCCTTGCCCGCCGGTTCCAGCCGGTCTTCGTCAACGAGCCGTCGGTGGAAGACACCGTGTCGATCCTGCGTGGCCTGAAGGAGAAGTACGAGCAGCACCACAAGGTGCGCATCTCGGATTCGGCGCTGGTCGCGGCGGCGACCTTGTCCAACCGCTACATCGCCGACCGTTTCCTGCCGGACAAGGCGATCGACCTTGTCGACGAAGCCGCGTCGCGGCTGAGGATGCAGGTCGATTCCAAGCCCGAGGCGCTGGACGAAATCGATCGCCGCATCATGCAGCTCAAGATCGAGCGCGAGGCACTGAAGGTCGAGAAGGACGAGGCGTCAAAGGACCGGCTCGCGCGTCTCGAAAAGGAACTCGTCGGCCTCGAGGAGGAATCGACCGAGATCACCGCCAAATGGCAGTCGGAGAAGCAGAAGCTTGGCCTCGCCGCTGACCTCAAGAAGCAGCTCGACGCGGCCCGCAACGACCTCGCCATTGCCCAGCGCAAGGGTGAATTCCAGCGCGCCGGCGAGCTTGCCTATGGCAAGATCCCGGAACTGGAAAAGAAGCTGAAGGAAGCCGAAGCCCAGGACGGCAAGGCCGGCATGGTCGAAGAGGTGGTCACGCCCGACCACGTCGCCCATATCGTGTCGCGTTGGACCGGCATTCCGGTCGACAAGATGCTGCAGGGCGAGCGCGACAAGCTGCTGCGCATGGAAGACGAGATCGGCAAGCGAGTCGTCGGCCAGGGCGAAGCGGTACAGGCGGTGTCCAAGGCCGTGCGTCGTGCCCGGGCCGGGCTGCAGGATCCGAACCGGCCGATCGGCTCGTTCATGTTCCTCGGACCGACCGGCGTCGGCAAGACCGAACTGACCAAGGCGCTGGCCAATTTCCTGTTCGACGACGAGAGCGCCATGGTGCGCATCGACATGTCGGAATACATGGAGAAGCACTCGGTCGCCCGGCTGATCGGAGCGCCTCCCGGTTATGTCGGCTATGAGGAAGGCGGTGCGCTGACCGAAGCGGTGCGGCGCCGGCCCTATCAGGTTGTGCTGTTCGACGAGATCGAGAAGGCGCATCCGGATGTCTTCAACGTGCTGTTGCAGGTGCTCGACGACGGGCGGCTGACCGACGGGCAGGGCCGCACGGTCGACTTCCGCAACACGCTGATCGTCATGACGTCGAACCTCGGCGCCGAATATCTGGTCAATCTCGGCGAAGAGCAGGACGTCGATGCCGTGCGCGACGAGGTTATGAGCGTGGTGAGAGCCTCGTTCAGGCCGGAGTTCCTCAACCGCGTCGACGAGGTGATCCTGTTCCACCGGCTGCGCCGGCAGGATATGGGCCGCATCGTCGAGATCCAGCTCAAGCGGCTGGAAAGCCTGCTCGCCGACCGCAAGATCACACTGTCGCTCGACCAGGAATCGATCGACTGGCTGGCGGCGAAGGGCTACGACCCGGCCTATGGCGCGCGGCCGCTGAAGCGGGTGATGCAGAAGGACCTGCAAGATCCGCTGGCGGAAAAAATCCTGCTTGGCGAGATACTCGACGGCTCGACCGTCAAGGTCACCGCCGGCTCCGACCGGTTGAATTTCCGGTCCAGGCCCACTGTGGTGCCGACCGACGCGGCAGCCTGATCCAACGCCGCGCGTCCGACCGGACGCGCGGCATTTTCTTATGAAACAACAATCCTTTGACGGGGGTGCAGATGACGCTGGACGACTACAACAGCTTCTGCGCCTCGCTGCCGCAGACGACGCACGTCGTGCAGTGGGGCGGGGCCGATGTCTGGAAAGTCGGTGGCAAGGTCTTCACCATCGCCGGCCATGACCGGGAGGGTGGCGTCTTCGTCACCTTCAAATGCTCTGAGATGGCATATGACGTGCTGAAGGATCAGCCCGGCTGCCGGCCGGCGCCCTATCTCGCCTCGCGCGGCATGAAATGGATCCAGCGTCAGACAAGCCAGAGCATGGATGATGATGCGCTGAAGGACTATCTCGGCGAAAGCCACCGCCTCGTCGTCCTCAAGCTGACGAAGCAGACGCGCAAGGAATTGGGCCTGTAGCAACCAGTAATCCGCCATCTTCATGCCCGGTTCATGTTGGAAAGCTTATGTTGTGGTTTGCTGGCGAAGGGGTTTGCCTGCAGGCTTTTGACGATCAGGGCGTTCCTTGCGCATCCAAACGGTGGCGAGAACGTTCTGGTGGGAACACTGCCGGGCGGCGGCAATTACGCATGACCCCGAAAATCGAAATTCGATTTTCGGAAAGGATCATGCGCAGACATGAAGTGTTACAACGTCCTTTGCGCGTCCAAACGGACGCGCGGCGCTGTAAGTACCGGAGAGTTTGACCACCATGTTCCGCACGATCCTTGCCTTTTCGGTGCTCGCCGCCGGGCTGCTCACGTCCAGCGCCATGGCATCGCCGACTGTGGACAACGCACTGCCGGCCGTCCGCGCCGCCGATAGCGGCGGCATTGTGCTTGCCCAGGACGGCAATCTCGACATCTATTACGACGCCAGGGGCAACCGCGTCATCGTCGATGCCGAGACCGGCAAGGTCATTGCCATCCAGCCGCCGCAGACCAGGCTCGACCGCCGCGCGCTGCGCCGGGAAATGCGGGCACGTGAGCTTGGACGCGCACCGGTCGAAGACGACGACCGCTACTATCTCGACGATCCCGAAGACATGGCGCGTTTCCGCCGCAGGCAACTGGACGATCAGGGACGAATCCCCGGCCCGCCGGTTGATGAATACGATCCTGAAAGCGACAGATTCCTGGGGGCCGCTCCGCAGGATGATGCCAATGACAGCGACACCTATCCGGAAGCGCCGAAATCCGCTGAACCGCGGCCCCTCAAGCGCCAGCCGCTGAACGAAGCCTCTATCGATCCCGCCGAACCGGCGGCGCCCGCCGACCAGGCCGCGCTGCCGCCGAAAGCCGGTGGCAAGACCGTGGTCGATCCCTCGCTTTCACTCGGCGCACGCCAGGATGTAGCCGCCTTGCAGGTGCTGCTCGACCGCGCCGGCGCTTCACCCGGCGTCGTCGACGGGCGCTTCGGCTCCAATGTCGACAAGGCGCTTGCCGCCTATAACCAGATCACCGGCAGCAATCTGCGCTCGACCGACGCGGTCGGCATCCAGGCTGCGCTGGCGCAAACCGGTGGCGATGCTTTCGCCAATTATACGATCACGCCCGAAGACGCGGCCGGGCCTTATGTCGCCTCGATACCGGAGGATTACAGCCAGAAGGCGCAGCTCGACCGCATGGCTTACACCTCCGTCACCGAAGCCTTGGCCGAACGGTTCCACATGGACGAGAACTACCTGAAGGGGCTCAATCCCGAGGCCGACTTCAGCCGTCCCGGCACCATCATCAAGGTCGCCAATTTCGGCAGGCTGGTGGCGACGCCGGTTGCCCGCATCGTCGCCGACAAGGACAAGAAGCAGGTGTTCGCCTATGACGCCGGTGGCAAGCTGGTCGCGGCCTATCCGGCCACCATCGGTTCAGCCGACACGCCCTCGCCGACCGGCACCCATACGGTGTCGCGCGTCGCGCTCGATCCGAACTACACCTACAACCCCAGCATCAATTTCAAGCAGGGCCAGAACGATAAGATCCTGACCATCCCGCCGGGTCCGAACGGCCCGGTCGGCTCGGTGTGGATTGCGCTGGACAAGCCGACCTATGGCATTCACGGCACGCCCGATCCCTCCAAGATCGGCAAGACCGAAAGCCATGGCTGCGTGCGCCTGACCAACTGGGATGCGCGTGAACTGGCCAAGCTGGTGTCGCCGGGCGTCACCGTCGAGTTCGTCGGCGGTCCCTCGGCCGATGATGTTGCGGAGCAAGTGAGCGCTCCAGCGCAGTGATGTCGGCCTGCCCATAAGGCAGGCCGACATCTAAGCTGGATTCATGAGCGCAGGGCGCTGGCTGGTTGTTGCCGGCCCGCAACAAGTCTAAGCAGGCGCTGATGAAGTCTCCGAGTGAAGCCGCAGCCGTTCCCCTGACCAGGTCGCTTTCCAACGGTACATTTTGCCCGCAGTCGCAGCGCAAGTTCGTGCTGGTTGCGGCGATCCTTGCGTCAGCGCTCGGCTTCATCGACGGGTCGATCCTGGCCATTGCCATGCCGGCAATGCGCGTCGACCTCGGCGCCAGCCTGGCCGAGGTCCAGTGGATTTCCAACGCCTATGCGCTGACGCTGTCGGCGCTGATTCTGGCCGGCGGCGCCGCCGGCGACCGGTTTGGCCTCAGGCGCGCCTTCGTTGCCGGCATTGCGTTGTTCATCGTCGCTTCGCTGGCCTGCGCGGTGGCGCCGAATGCGCTGGTGCTCATCGCCTTTCGCGCCATTCAGGGCCTTGGTGCGGCGATCATGGTGCCGGGCAGCCTCGCCATCATCGCCAAGGCCTATCCGAAGAAGGAGCGCGGCCGGGCGATCGGCATCTGGGCCGCCGCCTCGGCGCTGACGACGGCGCTCGGTCCAGTGCTCGGTGGCTTCGTCCTGTCGGCCTTTGGCGGCGGTATCTGGCGGGCGATCTTCGCCGTCAACCTGCCGCTCGGGCTGATCTCGATCTATCTCCTGCTGGCCAAGATTCCCGCCGACGCGCCGACGGAGAAGCGAAGCCTCGATCTCGGCGGCGCCGCTCTCGCCACGCTTGCCTTCGGGGCGCTTGCCTACGGACTGACCTCGATGAGCGCCGAAGGCAGCGGGCTGATGTCGGGGCCGAGCATCGCCGCAGGCGCCGTGCTGCTTATCATCTTCATCGTCTTCGAGCTTCGGCAGCGCGAGCCGATGATCGATCTCAAGCTGTTTCGGATCGGCGCCTTCGCCGGCGCCAACCTCGCCACCTTCTTCCTGTATTTCGCGCTGTCGGCCAATCTGTTCTACCTGCCGATGCTGTTGATCGCCGGATGGGGGCTGAGCACCAAAGAGGTCGGTTTCATCTTCCTGCCGCTGTCGGCGTTGATCGCGCTGCTGTCGGGTCTCGTCGGCCAGTGGTCGGATCGCATCGGTCCGCGTTTTCCGATCGCCAGCGGCTGCCTGGTGGTCGCCATCGCCTTTGCCGGGCTGGCTTTGCTCACTCATGCCGGCATGCACAATTTCTGGACCGGTATCTTTCCGCTGATGGCGGTGATGGGGCTCGGCATGGCGCTGGTGGTGTCGCCGCTGTCGACGGCGGTCATGACCGCGGTCGAGGACAAGGATACCGGCGCCGCTTCCGGCATCAACAATGCGGTTTCGCGCATTGGCGGGCTGATTGCTGTGGCGGCGATGGGCTCGCTCGCGGCCTGGGTCTATTCGACGATGCTCGATACCAGCGTCAGGCCGGGCATTCCGGGGTTCGGAGAACCGGCATTGGCCGGCCTGGCGTCAGACCTTGATGCAACACGGCTCGCCGCCAGCGATGCGGCGTTCGCGGCCGTGTCGACAGTGACGGCCGTGCTTTGCCTCCTTGCCGCTATTATCGCCTGGGCCACCGTTTCGGGGCAAAAGCTGCCTTGGTCACGAGCCGAAGAGGAGCAGTCGACCTGATTCGGAGCCGACCCGATTCGGAATGCTCTGATGGGGCGATTATGATTCGCCGGCGCCGAGTGTGACGGCTTAAAGCGCGTCGCGCTGAAACGGATTCATACGACGCGCTTTAAGTCTTTGTTTTGACACATGTCCTTGTCCCAGAGCCGCGGCACACTTCTGGGCGACATGCATTAGCCTTCGATCTTGGCGCTCGCGACCTTCAGCGGATTGCTGTCTTCCTGCTTGAGCAGTTCATCGATGCGCTCGCGCTCGCGCTTGAAAGCGACCAGGTCGTCGCCCTTCAGCACCTTGCCGACCGGCAGACGCACGCGCATCGGGTCGACCTTGGTGCCGTTGACGATCAGCTCGTA
>NZ_CP100469.1:3722500-3727500 GCF_030323125.1 Mesorhizobium sp. C089B | reverse complement strand
GAGAACGATCAAGTGTCTTAAGGGCAATTGGTGGATGCCTTGGCATGCACAGGCGATGAAGGACGTGATACGCTGCGATAAGCTACGGGGAGGTGCGAATACCCTTTGATCCGTAGATTTCCGAATGGGGAAACCCACCTAAGGTACTTGGAAAATCAGAGTAGCAGAGCGATCTGCTACTGTGGTTTCCAAGTATCGATAATAGGTAACTTATCCTGAATACATAGGGATAAAGTGGCGAACGCGGGGAACTGAAACATCTAAGTACCCGTAGGAAAGGACATCAACCGAGACTCCGGAAGTAGTGGCGAGCGAACCCGGACCAGGCCAGTGGCGATTGAGAGACAAGCGGAACCTTCTGGAAAGTAGGGCCATAGTGGGTGACAGCCCCGTACGCGTAATGCGATCAATCGTCCTCGAGTAAGGCGGGACACGTGAAATCCTGTCTGAAATTGGGAGGACCACCTTCCAAGCCTAAGTACTCGTGCATGACCGATAGCGAACTAGTACCGTGAGGGAAAGGTGAAAAGCACCCCGACAAGGGAGTGAAAGAGTACCTGAAACCGATTGCCTACAAACAGTGGGAGCCCGCAAGGGTCACCACGTACCTTTTGTATAATGGGTCAGCGACTTAGTGTGACGAGCAAGCTTAAACCGCTAGGTGTAGGCGCAGCGAAAGCGAGTCTGAACAGGGCGTTCAGTTCGTCGCATTAGACCCGAAACCGAGTGATCTAGCCATGAGCAGGTTGAAGGTAAGGTAACACT
This sequence comes from Mesorhizobium sp. C089B, assembly GCF_030323125.1. Taxonomy (NCBI): domain Bacteria; kingdom Pseudomonadati; phylum Pseudomonadota; class Alphaproteobacteria; order Hyphomicrobiales; family Phyllobacteriaceae; genus Mesorhizobium; species Mesorhizobium sp. C089B. Next base: position 3,726,735 of record NZ_CP100469.1, on the reverse strand, counting down.
TACTGGAGGACCGAACCCATAACTGTTGCAATAGTTCGGGATGACTTGTGGCTAGGGGTGAAAGGCCAATCAAACTCGGAAATAGCTGGTTCTCCGCGAAATCTATTTAGGTAGAGCGTCGACCGAATACCCCAGGGGGTAGAGCACTGGATGGGCTAGGGGTCCTCACCGGATTACCAAACCTAACCAAACTCCGAATACCTGGGAGTACTAGTCGGCAGACACACGGCGGGTGCTAACGTCCGTCGTGAAAAGGGAAACAACCCTGACCTACAGCTAAGGTCCCCAAGTTATGGCTAAGTGGGAAAGGATGTGAGGATCCCAAAACAACCAGGATGTTGGCTTAGAAGCAGCCATCATTTAAAGAAAGCGTAACAGCTCACTGGTCTAAATAAGGGTCTTTGCGCCGAAAATGTAACGGGGCTAAAGCCATACACCGAAGCTTAGGGTTTGGTCCGCAAGGGCCAAGCGGTAGCGGAGCGTTCTGTAAGCTGACGAAGCCATACCCGTGAGGGGTGGTGGAGGTATCAGAAGTGCGAATGCTGACATGAGTAACGTAAGGGGAGTGAGAGACTCCCCCGCCGAAAGACCAAGGGTTCCTGCTTAAAGCTAATCTGAGCAGGGTTAGCCGGCCCCTAAGACGAGGCGGAAACGCGTAGTCGATGGGAACCACGTTAATATTCGTGGGCTTGGAGGTAGTGACGGATCGCACAAGTTGTCCAATCTTATCGGATTGAACGGGCAGCGGAGCGGTTCCAGGAAATAGCTCCTCCTTATAAACCGTACCCGAAACCGACACTGGTGGTCAGGTAGAGTATACCAAGGCGCTTGAGAGAACTATGCTGAAGGAACTCGGCAAATTGCACGCGTAACTTCGGAAGAAGCGTGACCCTTTTCTACGCAAGTAGAGGAGGGTGGCACAGACCAGGGGGTAGCGACTGTTTATCAAAAACACAGGGCTCTGCGAAGTCGCAAGACGACGTATAGGGTCTGACGCCTGCCCGGTGCTGGAAGGTTAAGAGGAGGGGTGCAAGCTCTGAATCGAAGCCCCAGTAAACGGCGGCCGTAACTATAACGGTCCTAAGGTAGCGAAATTCCTTGTCGGGTAAGTTCCGACCTGCACGAATGGCGTAACGACTTCCCCGCTGTCTCCAGCATAGACTCAGTGAAATTGAATTCCCCGTGAAGATGCGGGGTTCCTGCGGTTAGACGGAAAGACCCCGTGCACCTTTACTATAGCTTTACATTGGCATTCGTAGTGGCATGTGTAGGATAGGTGGTAGGCTTTGAAACCTGGGCGCCAGCTCAGGTGGAGCCACCCTTGAAATACCACCCTTATTACTATGGATGTCTAACCGCGGCCCGTTATCCGGGTCCGGGACAATGTATGGTGGGTAGTTTGACTGGGGCGGTCGCCTCCTAAAGAGTAACGGAGGCGCGCGATGGTGGGCTCAGAACGGTCGGAAATCGTTCGCTGAGTGCAATGGCATAAGCCTGCCTGACTGCGAGACTGACAAGTCGAGCAGAGACGAAAGTCGGTCATAGTGATCCGGTGGTCCCGCGTGGAAGGGCCATCGCTCAACGGATAAAAGGTACGCCGGGGATAACAGGCTGATGACCCCCAAGAGTCCATATCGACGGGGTTGTTTGGCACCTCGATGTCGACTCATCGCATCCTGGGGCTGGAGCAGGTCCCAAGGGTATGGCTGTTCGCCATTTAAAGCGGTACGTGAGTTGGGTTCAGAACGTCGTGAGACAGTTCGGTCCCTATCTGCCGTGGGTGTAGGAATATTGAAAGGATCTGTCCCTAGTACGAGAGGACCGGGATGGACGGATCTCTGGTGGACCTGTTGTGGCGCCAGCCGCATAGCAGGGTAGCTATATCCGGACGGGATAACCGCTGAAGGCATCTAAGCGGGAAACCCACCTTAAAACGAGTATTCCCTGAGAACCGTGGAAGACGACCACGTTGATAGGCCGGGTGTGGAAGAGCGGCAACGCTTGAAGCTTACCGGTACTAATAGTTCGATCGGCTTGATCGTTCTCATTCCTTATGCTCATCGTGAACACGATGATCTGACCAGCGCTCACGCATGAGCGGCCCTTACAGGGCCTATGCTCCGCGAGGGCGCCGGAAAACCGGCGACGCGCAGTCGCGCTTGCGGACTTTGTCCGTTAGCTAGACACAAACGTCGCCTTGGCACGAAAAAACAGCTTCTCGATATAACGTGCGTTTTGCCGACCTGGTGGTTATGGCGGAGCGGCTGCACCCGATCCCATTCCGAACTCGGCCGTGAAACGCTCCAGCGCTGATGGTACTTCGTCTCAAGACGCGGGAGAGTAGGTCGCTGCCAGGTCTGCAAAACGCACGTTGAACTCTCATCCGCAAACCGGATGAAACTGAATCTTCTCTCTACGAAAAGGCCCGCCAAGGGATCACGGGCCGCGCAAGCGGCCCTTTCATTTGGTCAGCCATATACCTATCTGTAAGCCATCCTGTTCATAGGCCCAGGCTTACGTCCAGATAAGCAAGCAAACGCTTGCTTCAGATCCGGAGCAGGCAAGAGCTTGCCCTGGAGAGTCCGGAGCAAGCAAGAGCTTGCCCTGGAGGTGACGCGGGGTGGAGCAGCCCGGTAGCTCGTCAGGCTCATAACCTGAAGGTCACAGGTTCAAATCCTGTCCCCGCAACCAACAAAAAAAGCCCGCTTCACGCGGGCTTTTTGCGTTCGGACCGTGATCGATGGCGATTTTAACCTGCACCAGGGGTCGGAAGCAGGCGAAGCCGACCGTGGGACAGAAAAGCCAAATCATGACCCCCAACCGCCCGCAGCTCGCAGGCCTTTTGTATTCGGCACCTTTGCCCACGCGAAGCCGGTTGGCTCCCGGCTCTGTCAGCGCGGCAACCGCCACGCGCCGGCGCGATGGTGACCGGACGCTTTGGATCCTGCAAAACCAGGCGACGAACCATTCTCTCGCCATCAGATCTTGGAAAACGAACCGTGATCGTGCGCTTCCAATCATTGCTATCTATTGTTACCGGGCTTTGATCGGCGCCATAATCTTCCAGGAGGTTGCCGTGCCCGACTACGCTCTGAACGACCACTATGAGAGCTTTACCAGGAAGCAGCTCGAATCAGGCCGCTACAACAATGCCAGTGAGGTTGTTCGCGCCGGCCTGCGTATGCTCGAGGATTTCGAGGCGGAGCGGGAAAGATGGTTGCGCGAGGAGGTTCCGGCGCGCCTGACCGAGCTCCGGCAGGATCCGGCTAAACTAAGGGCATCCCTGTCGAGACAGTTTTTCGCGGCTCGAGGCGCGTCATCACGCGAAGCAGGCGAAAGCCAAATAGGCAATGGAGTACCGCATTGTCTTCCACCCCAAGGCGGAAACTGAACTCGACCAGCTCTATGACGACATAGCCGACCCGTGCGTCGCCGGCGATCGCTTGGAATTTCGTTGTCGGCATCCGCGACCATTGCCTGAGCGTGTCGACTTTTCCACAGTGCGGCACAGAGCGGGTCGAGATCATGCCTGGTCCGCGGATCATCGGCTGGCGACGTGCCGTCAGCATTGCTTTCGCAGTCGATGCCGAACGGGTCTGGTCCTGGGTATTTTTTCGCCGGCCGCAACATCACGGCGGAATTGCTGGAAGGCCGGCTCTGAAGCGCTGCTTAGGCTGGCGTGGGGATCGACACTCGCCAGGAGGCGATTCTCAGGCCGATGGCACGCACCTGCCGCCGCCTAGAGATGGGAGCTTGGTAGAAGAGTGATCCTCAGCGGAACACCACTCACAATTTCAGCCAAGCCAGCTCACGAATTTCCGCCCCGTGGATATCTCCACGAGAAATCGAAAAAACATCGTCGATGACTGTTGACAGTTCTGGTTGGTGGCGACTATATACGCCTCACGAACGAGGGCGGTGCGCCGCTGGCGGCGAAGCAGTTTGCTTCTGAGAAGCCCTTGTGAGAATTCAAGAGAGCCGCGTAAGCGACACTCGGACGGCCCCGAAGCCAGAGGTGGAACGGGCCACGACATTGCGTGAAGTGATGTCTGTTCTTTGAAAATTGAATATTGAAGAAAGAGAAACGTGGGCGGCAGAGTCCTGCTGAACCTCTTATCCCGCCAGGGATAGAAGGTTCGAACGAGACTTTGGCGGACACGTTTTGAGAGAATAAAGTCTACCAAGGCACTGATGTGTCTAGGTGTGAATGTTCTCGTCAATTCAAAGCGTGACCA
>NZ_CP100469.1:0-3720000 GCF_030323125.1 Mesorhizobium sp. C089B | reverse complement strand
TGGTGGATGCCTTGGCATGCACAGGCGATGAAGGACGTGATACGCTGCGATAAGCTACGGGGAGGTGCGAATACCCTTTGATCCGTAGATTTCCGAATGGGGAAACCCACCTAAGGTACTTGGAAAATCAGAGTAGCAGAGCGATCTGCTACTGTGGTTTCCAAGTATCGATAATAGGTAACTTATCCTGAATACATAGGGATAAAGTGGCGAACGCGGGGAACTGAAACATCTAAGTACCCGTAGGAAAGGACATCAACCGAGACTCCGGAAGTAGTGGCGAGCGAACCCGGACCAGGCCAGTGGCGATTGAGAGACAAGCGGAACCTTCTGGAAAGTAGGGCCATAGTGGGTGACAGCCCCGTACGCGTAATGCGATCAATCGTCCTCGAGTAAGGCGGGACACGTGAAATCCTGTCTGAAATTGGGAGGACCACCTTCCAAGCCTAAGTACTCGTGCATGACCGATAGCGAACTAGTACCGTGAGGGAAAGGTGAAAAGCACCCCGACAAGGGGAGTGAAAGAGTACCTGAAACCGATTGCCTACAAACAGTGGGAGCCCGCAAGGGTCACCACGTACCTTTTGTATAATGGGTCAGCGACTTAGTGTGACGAGCAAGCTTAAACCGCTAGGTGTAGGCGCAGCGAAAGCGAGTCTGAACAGGGCGTTCAGTTCGTCGCATTAGACCCGAAACCGAGTGATCTAGCCATGAGCAGGTTGAAGGTAAGGTAACACTTACTGGAGGACCGAACCCATAACTGTTGCAATAGTTCGGGATGACTTGTGGCTAGGGGTGAAAGGCCAATCAAACTCGGAAATAGCTGGTTCTCCGCGAAATCTATTTAGGTAGAGCGTCGACCGAATACCCCAGGGGGTAGAGCACTGGATGGGCTAGGGGTCCTCACCGGATTACCAAACCTAACCAAACTCCGAATACCTGGGAGTACTAGTCGGCAGACACACGGCGGGTGCTAACGTCCGTCGTGAAAAGGGAAACAACCCTGACCTACAGCTAAGGTCCCCAAGTTATGGCTAAGTGGGAAAGGATGTGAGGATCCCAAAACAACCAGGATGTTGGCTTAGAAGCAGCCATCATTTAAAGAAAGCGTAACAGCTCACTGGTCTAAATAAGGGTCTTTGCGCCGAAAATGTAACGGGGCTAAAGCCATACACCGAAGCTTAGGGTTTGGTCCGCAAGGGCCAAGCGGTAGCGGAGCGTTCTGTAAGCTGACGAAGCCATACCCGTGAGGGGTGGTGGAGGTATCAGAAGTGCGAATGCTGACATGAGTAACGTAAGGGGAGTGAGAGACTCCCCCGCCGAAAGACCAAGGGTTCCTGCTTAAAGCTAATCTGAGCAGGGTTAGCCGGCCCCTAAGACGAGGCGGAAACGCGTAGTCGATGGGAACCACGTTAATATTCGTGGGCTTGGAGGTAGTGACGGATCGCACAAGTTGTCCAATCTTATCGGATTGAACGGGCAGCGGAGCGGTTCCAGGAAATAGCTCCTCCTTATAAACCGTACCCGAAACCGACACTGGTGGTCAGGTAGAGTATACCAAGGCGCTTGAGAGAACTATGCTGAAGGAACTCGGCAAATTGCACGCGTAACTTCGGAAGAAGCGTGACCCTTTTCTACGCAAGTAGAGGAGGGTGGCACAGACCAGGGGGTAGCGACTGTTTATCAAAAACACAGGGCTCTGCGAAGTCGCAAGACGACGTATAGGGTCTGACGCCTGCCCGGTGCTGGAAGGTTAAGAGGAGGGGTGCAAGCTCTGAATCGAAGCCCCAGTAAACGGCGGCCGTAACTATAACGGTCCTAAGGTAGCGAAATTCCTTGTCGGGTAAGTTCCGACCTGCACGAATGGCGTAACGACTTCCCCGCTGTCTCCAGCATAGACTCAGTGAAATTGAATTCCCCGTGAAGATGCGGGGTTCCTGCGGTTAGACGGAAAGACCCCGTGCACCTTTACTATAGCTTTACATTGGCATTCGTAGTGGCATGTGTAGGATAGGTGGTAGGCTTTGAAACCTGGGCGCCAGCTCAGGTGGAGCCACCCTTGAAATACCACCCTTATTACTATGGATGTCTAACCGCGGCCCGTTATCCGGGTCCGGGACAATGTATGGTGGGTAGTTTGACTGGGGCGGTCGCCTCCTAAAGAGTAACGGAGGCGCGCGATGGTGGGCTCAGAACGGTCGGAAATCGTTCGCTGAGTGCAATGGCATAAGCCTGCCTGACTGCGAGACTGACAAGTCGAGCAGAGACGAAAGTCGGTCATAGTGATCCGGTGGTCCCGCGTGGAAGGGCCATCGCTCAACGGATAAAAGGTACGCCGGGGATAACAGGCTGATGACCCCAAGAGTCCATATCGACGGGGTTGTTTGGCACCTCGATGTCGACTCATCGCATCCTGGGGCTGGAGCAGGTCCCAAGGGTATGGCTGTTCGCCATTTAAAGCGGTACGTGAGTTGGGTTCAGAACGTCGTGAGACAGTTCGGTCCCTATCTGCCGTGGGTGTAGGAATATTGAAAGGATCTGTCCCTAGTACGAGAGGACCGGGATGGACGGATCTCTGGTGGACCTGTTGTGGCGCCAGCCGCATAGCAGGGTAGCTATATCCGGACGGGATAACCGCTGAAGGCATCTAAGCGGGAAACCCACCTTAAAACGAGTATTCCCTGAGAACCGTGGAAGACGACCACGTTGATAGGCCGGGTGTGGAAGAGCGGCAACGCTTGAAGCTTACCGGTACTAATAGTTCGATCGGCTTGATCGTTCTCATTCCTTATGCTCATCGTGAACACGATGATCTGACCAGCGCTCACGCATGAGCGGCCCTTACAGGGCCTATGCTCCGCGAGGGCGCCGGAAAACCGGCGACGCGCAGTCGCGCTTGCGGACTTTGTCCGTTAGCTAGACACAAACGTCGCCTTGGCACGAAAAAACAGCTTCTCGATATAACGTGCGTTTTGCCGACCTGGTGGTTATGGCGGAGCGGCTGCACCCGATCCCATTCCGAACTCGGCCGTGAAACGCTCCAGCGCTGATGGTACTTCGTCTCAAGACGCGGGAGAGTAGGTCGCTGCCAGGTCTGCAAAACGCACGTTGAACTCTCATCCGCAAACCGGATGAAACTGAATCTTCTCTCTACGAAAAGGCCCGCCAAGGGATCACGGGCCGCGCAAGCGGCCCTTTCATTTGGTCAGCCATATACCTATCTGTAAGCCATCCTGTTCATAGGCCCAGGCTTACGTCCAGATAAGCAAGCAAACGCTTGCTTCAGATCCGGAGCAGGCAAGAGCTTGCCCTGGAGAGTCCGGAGCAAGCAAGAGCTTGCCCTGGAGGTGACGCGGGGTGGAGCAGCCCGGTAGCTCGTCAGGCTCATAACCTGAAGGTCACAGGTTCAAATCCTGTCCCCGCAACCAACAAAAAAAGCCCGCTTCACGCGGGCTTTTTGCGTTCGGACCGTGATCGATGGCCGCGACCGGCTATTCAACGATCGAGGAGGGCAGCAAGGCTGGCGTGCTCGACTTTATTGACAGGTCCGCGAACCGGGGGGTGATGCCGCCTCGGCGCATTTCGGCGAGAGCTACACGTCGAGCATTGGGAGTTCGCCAGCCCGTCATGGCAAGCGATCTGCACGACAACAGCATGATTCGAGCGGCGGAGAGATCGTCGTACGAAGGCGCGAACCGTTGATTTAAACAACCCGCGCCTTGCCGAAGCTTTTCGTCGCGAGCCGCGTCAGCCAGCTCGCCGCAATGACGCCTGGAAGACCAGCGAGGTCCAGCTGTTGCTCGAGGCGAGATGGCAATAGAGCAGCGCAAGCGCGCCGGATTTCCTGAGATCGAGAAACGCCTCGTCGCTCAATTTGTTGAAGGCCGGCTCGTCGATCACCTGAAAGTCGGTGAGGTTGAGGGTCTCGCCGCCCTCCAGCGTCACCTTGCTCTGCCGCGGCGCGAACAGGCCGTGCGCGTCGATCTTGTCGATCATGGCGCGAGTCGCATTGAAGTCGGTCTGGAACTGGCTGCAGAAGGCGAGCGCCTGCTTCGAGGCCTCGGCCGGCTCGTTGCCGTCGAAGAAGGGCGCGATCTCGTCGCTGTCCTTGGACGAAGGCATCTGCTCGACGACGCGTTCGCTGGCACGGTCGATGCACAACGTCAGGCGGCCGGTCGTTTTCGATTCATCGGCGAGGATGAAGGGGTAACGGCGGACATAGGCGGGAATGTAATGCGGCTCCGCCCATTTGCCGTCGGCGCCTACGAACAGGTTCTGGTCCTGGCGCAGACCGGTGATGATGACAGGCGCCTTGGCGTCGCCAATGAAAACGATCGGATAGGAGCGCATCGCCGCCGGCATTTCCGATGCGACGACGGGGATGGCGTGCGCGGTGCGGGCAAAGGAGAAATCGGCCCGCGCCGTAAGGCCGAGTGAGCCGTGCCGCAGCGGATTGAGCGCCTCGGGTTTTTTGTAGAACAGCGGCAGCGCGTTGGTCGCGGTGCTTCCGGCCGGGGCCGTGTCTGTTTTCGCGTCAGTCATCCCTAGTGTTCTCCTCTTATACCATTCCGGTTTAGGCCAGTGGCTGCCGGTGCGCAACGCGTTGACGGCTGCTTCACCCTACGTGGCCAAGATAAATCTATCTGTTTGTTTGATCGTGCTCTTTTGTACTTCTGGAGATCGAGCTCTATAGACAGCACGCCATGAAGCGGCGAGATTGGCTGACGGGATAGACATCTCAAGAGAGCCGTCTGAAAGACAGACGAACCAGGGCAGGCGCATGGCATCGCTTTCGGATTTCGAGCAGGGGCAGAGCTTTTCCGTCGAAGCCGGCGGTCAGACGCTCACGATGGAACTGAGCGCGGTGCAGCCCATTGCCAACAGCCCGCGCGACGGCGGTGGCTTCACGCTGCTGTTCAGGGGGCCGCGCGACGCGGCGCTGCCGCAGGCTATCTATCGGTTCAACGGCAAAAGCGGCGCCCATGAGATCTTCATCGTGCCGATCGCTGCCGATGAGGCAGGGCGGCTTTACGAGGCGGTATTCAACTGATTTTTTCGACCGGATCGGCCACGGGGACGCTCCGGCCATCAGGGCGATTTGGCAGCGCGGCGGCTCGACATATGATCGACTATATCGAGATTGCGGACGTATTTGACGGAGCGGCGTGTAGCGCACTGTGCGCGGAAATTCGGGCGGCCTTGGGCCGTCCGGCCGGCCTGCTGGGGCGTGCCGACCAGAAGATGGCATGGCCGGAGATCCGAAAGACCGTGCGCGCCGATGTTTCGCAGGCCACTGAAGAGCGAGTGAGTGCCCTGTTGGCGCAGCAGAAGGCGGCTCTGGAGCGGCATTTCGGGCTGCTGCTCGGCCAGGTCGAGAAACCTCAGTTCCTTCGCTATCGGCAAGGCGATTTCTTTGTGCCGCACCAGGATGGCAACACGCCGCTCATTCACGACGAGTCGCGGTTCCGAAAGATCTCGGTGGTGATCTTTCTCAACCGTCAATCGGACAACCCTTCGCCAGAAAGCTATGCAGGCGGCTCGCTGGTCCTGCATGGGCCTTACAGCGGCCCGGACCTGCGCATTGCCATGCCGGCATTGCCGGGCTCTCTCGTCGCCTTTCGCTCGGAAACGACGCATGAAGTCACCCCGGTCACGTGCAACGAACGTTTCACCATCGTCTCCTGGTATCGCGGCACGTGACGACCGGCACGGCCCTTACGGCGAACGGATCATCAGGTCGTAGACGCCCTTGTCCTCGGCAACGGTGAAGCCGAGGCGCTTGTAGAGCCGCCGCGCTGGATTGTTCTTCTCGACATGGATCGAGACCGACTTGCCGACGGCGGCGGCCTCATCGATGAGATCGGCGAGCAACGCACCGCCAGACCCCTTGCCGCGATGCGCCGGCAGGAAGGCGATATCTATGATGCAATGCTCGCTCGCCGAGCGCTCGATATACAGGCGACCGATATCTTGCCTTGCCTGCTCGATCACCAGCCAGTCGGCGTTGGGATAGTATTTCTGGTAATGCGCGTGCTGCGCTTGAAACTGCATGTCGAGGAACGCCGTTTTCTGCGCGTCGCTCCACGGCGTGACGGCAAGTTCTTCGGCGCGGGTCGAGGCGTAGAGCGCCGACAGGAACGGCAGATCGGCGTCCGCCATCGGGCGGAACGTCAGATCAATCCGCGCCGCGCGCACCCAGCAAAATATAACAGGCCCGTTGTCCACAATCGGAAGCTGGATCATGGAGTGGCGCTTACGGACGCGCCGGATAAACGCCTTGCATGGCAATGATGAACGTCATCGCCAGATAGGGAGGCAGGTTGTTGTGAGGCAACGTACTGCCCGTTATGCTCAGTGCCTGGGGGTCCATCTGGACCAGATTTTGCGAAGTGTTGTTCTGATAAAGCGTTCCGCCCCCCGACTTCCCCAGAACAACCGCATCGGTAAGAGTTCCCTGGGCGCCACTCTCGGTGGATATCGCGACAAAATGATTATGTTGCGGCATTTCCGTTTGCAGAAGGGTGACGGACGTTTCGCCACCCGTCTCGCCGAGAAACCGCTCCGACAAGCCATTGCCCTGTCCTTGCCCCATGGGCGCGGAGCCAGCCATATTCGGCAACGCGAAGGTCGACTTGCCGTCGCCGCCGTAAACTGTGCCCAGCAGCGAAAACAGCGCCGTATTCTGCGAGATTGGCAGGAGCTGGCCATCGCAGGTCGCCCACCCCGTCGGGGCGAAATCTCCGGCAAAAATTCGAATTTCGGCGACGAACGGATTGGTCATGGCAAGTCTCTAGCTTTGCTGGGGGAAGATGCCAAATAGCGAGATGATGAAACTGACGGCGAGGAACGGCACCATATTGTCGTGAGGCTGGCTGCCGCCGGCCGGCGAAATGGCTCCGGCGGCCATGTTGCCATCAGGTGCGATACCCACATAGGGCGTCAGCAGGCTCGATGTCGCCAGGACACCGCCGGACGGACCCGGATTCTTGGCGATATTCGACGAACCGGTCCAGGTATGGGAATGGTTCGGCATTTGTTGGGTTGAAACAGTGACGGATTCGACCCCGCCCAGTTCTCCGATGATATAGGTCTGGCTGACCAGCGGGCCCTTGCCAGCATGGACGGGGATGCGGGATGCGAGGTTGGGCAGGGCGAATGTTTCCTCCCCGTCGCCGCCATAAGTCGTACCGATCAGATTGAACAAAGTTTCGTTCTCGGAGATCGGCATCAACTGGCCTTGGCAGAACGCCCAGCCATTCGGAGGGAAATTGCCACCGAACATCCTGATCTCGCCGACAAAAGGTTGGCTCATCGAAGCGTCCTCTTAATTTCGCGACGGGAATATGCCTTGCAGGGCAATGATGAAATTCAAGACGAGATAGGGCGATCTGTTCTCATGCGGCTGGCCGCCACCGACGAAAGTGATGTTTTCCTTCGCCATAGCCACCGCGCTGCCAGGCGGCTGATAGATCGGGCTGGCGTTCGCCCCCAACAGCGCGCCGGATGGATTGTTGACGTTGCCGGCAGTGTTCGATGCGTTGACGAAATGGTTGTGTGTCGGCATTTCGCCGAGCGTGAGCGTGTGAAACTCTTCGCCGCCCTGGCCGCCGACAATTGCACCGATAGGGCCGCCCGTATGAACCGGCGCACGTCCCCTCATATCCGGAAGGGCAAAATTTGTCTGGCCGTTGCCGCCGTACCTGGTGCCAAGAAGTGAGAACAATGGCTGGTTCTGGTTAAGCGGCAACAACTGGCCGTTACAAAATGCCCAGCCGCGCGGTGCATAGTTCCAGGAAATGATCTTGACTTCACCTAAATAAGGCTCACTCATCCCCGTCCCTCCGTTGGCCGCTTACTGTCTGAATTCTTGTATTATGCCTAAGTAAGACAACAAGTCGATATCAGATTCATAAAATATATTTCCTAGGACGAATCCAAGGTTGCTGACTACGGTGTCGCGGCAGGCAGCAGTGGCAGCGGCTGGTTGAAGAACGTCCGGGTGTCCGTCAGCGCCGTTGCCCCGCCATTGATGGTTTCGATACCGGCCTCGCTCGCCTGCGGTACGTTGATCGTGCCGTCGGCGCCGCCGAGGCCGTCCGCGAGGAAGCGGATGGCATTGGCGTTGTTGACGTTGGTGATGGTGTTGGCATGAACGTCGGCATTGATGATAGCGCCGGCAAATGTGGCGGTGACCGTGATGCCGCGGCTGTCGGCATTGTCGCGAATGGTGTTGTTGGTGACCGTCGCGTCCACGGTGCCCGGCTGCACGAGCTGCGTGATCGAGACGCTGTCGCCACCGCTTATGCCGTTGACGCCGATGCTCTGGATAATGTTGTTGTCGATCAGCACCTTGGCGACGCCGAGGCTTTCATGCCCAACCCTGATGCCGTTGCCGGTTCGCGATCCCGAGGTTGCTACGCCTTGCGTACCGATGACGTTGTTGGCGATTGTGCCGTCAAGCGTCCGTGCGAGGTCGCCGCTGCTGAACACGTTGATGGCCGTCGAGTCGCTGTTGGTGACGGTGTTGTTCCGGACGGTGAAATTCAGATTGCCGCCCGTGCCGGCGCCGGAATTGCTGCTCTGGGTGAGGTTGATGCCGTTGTTCAGATTGTTGAATAGATTTCCCGTGGTCTCGCCGATGTGAGCGTTGACGGTGCCGTCATTGGCAATGACGAACAGACCGGTTCCAGGGATGACTCCCGGTCCGGGATAGGCGTTGTTGCCGGTGAAGGTTGCGCCGTCGACGGTCAGCGTCATCGTCGGCGCGCCGGCGACACCGGCGCCGTCCGCCTCGAAGATGAAGTCGCTGCCGGCATTGTTTGAGGCGCCGTTGTTCGAGAACGTGCCGCCGCTCACCACCAGGTTCGCCAACGTGCCGCCGGAATTGATGACCTGCACGTTATGGGTGAATGAGTTGGAGACCGTGAGGTTGGTGAACGTGGTGACGTGCGAGGCGTTGCCGGTAAGTTCGTTGAACAGGATTCCGGACTCGGTGTTGGCATCGGCATTGCTGTTCAGGGTCAGACCGTTGAGCACCACACCGTTGACGCGCAGGCCCTTTATGCCGTTGCCCGCATTGTCGCTGATAATCATGTTGCTCAGGCTGACATCCTGAGTGTCGGTCAGGCTGACGCCATCGCCGGTCGAGTTCTGGATCGTGCCGCCGCTGCCCCCCGTCGCGCCGGTGCCGGTCACCACCAGATTGCCGCTGGTGCCGGTGTTGTTGAGCACGATGCCGTTGGCTGCACCATTGGACGCAATGCTCCTGAACGTCACGTCGCCGGCGCCGATCGTCGTGTTGGCGACATTAAGGGCCGTGCCCGTGCCGGACACGATGGTGTTGCCGGTGCCCTGCACCGTCATCGTGCCGCCGGTGGTGGCTGCCGGACCGGGGCCGGTGGCGCTGAAACCGGCGCCGCTGGTGGTGGCGATGACCAGCCCGCCATTGGTGAAGTTGATCGTCGCGCCGGCATTGTCGCTCAGGCTGACGCCAGCCGCCGTGGTCGAGGTGATCGATTTCGACGCGCCGGAGAAGGTGATGATGCCGGCGACATTGTCGTCCAGCAGGATGCCGATCTGGCCCGCCGCATTATGCGTGATGTTGCCCGACAGGGTGATGTTGCCGGCGGTCAGGGCGCGATCCTGGATGTTGACCGCCTGGCCGGTGCTGCCGCTGGTGATCGCGCCGGTATAGGTGAACGCCGCCGTGCCGCCGCTGTTGGCGGTGCCTAGGCCATCGCCGATGCGGATCACGGCACTGGTGCCGCCGACCAGCGCGCCGGTGCCGAGATCGATCGCTCCGGCACCGGTGACGGTGTCGAGGATGATGGCGCTGGTGCCGCCGGCGCCTTTGTTCGTGGAAGCGAAGGTCACGCCGCCCGCACCGATAGCGACGGTGTCCATGTTGACGGCGACGCCGCTGCCGGTCGAAATCGTGTTGCCCGAGCCGATAACGGTCACGGTGCCAGTACCGTTGCTCGTGGCGTTGAAGCCGGTGCCGGAGGTGGTGGTGATGGCCAGGCCGCCGCCGGTGAAGTTGACCGCCGTGTTGGTGTTCGCCGTCAGGTCGACGGCATTGTTGGCGCCGGTGGTCAGTATCTTGCTGGCGCCGGAGAAGTTGATCGTGCCGCCGGTGTTGGCGTTGACGAGGATGCCGTTGGCCACGCCGCCGGTGGCGCTGAGAGTGCCCGACAATGTCGTGGTGCCGGCGGTGCGGGTGGAGATGCTGACGACGTTTCCGGCCGTGGTCTTGGTGACCGAGCCGGCATAGCTGATGTTGGCCGAGCCGCCAGTGACCAGGAAGGCCGCGCCGGTCGCGCCGCCGAGCGCACCGGAGCCGAGGCTGACAGTGCCGGCGCCGGTGACATTGGTCAGCGACACGTTGTTGGTTCCGCCGGTCGAATTGGTCGAGGTGAAATTGATGCCGGTGGTGGCGATGCCGTTGAGGTTGACCGCCTGCGCGGAAGTGGAGCTCACCGTGCCGGTCGTGACATTGACCGTGCCGCCATTGCTGGCGCTGAATCCGGTGGTGCCGCTTGTGACGATGTCGAGGTTTGCGAAGCTGACGGTCGAGGCCGTGGCGCCGTTGTTGATTGCGACTGCGGTGCCGGTCATCGGCGTCGTGGTGCCGAGATCGACCGTACCGGTGAAGCTCACCGTATTGGCCGCCGTCGCGCCGGAAATGCTGATGCCGCTCGCAGCGCCGTTGGCGATCACCGAGCCGGCGAAGGTGAAGCTGCCGCCAGCGCGGGTCGAGATCGTGGCCGCCGCGCCCGACGTGCTGATGATGGAGCTGGCGCCGTCGAAGCTGATCACCGCGTTGCCGCCGGTCACCGAAAGGCCGCTGCCGCCCGATATATCGACATTGATACCGGCAATCGTGCCGCCAGCGCCCGACGCGCCGCCGAAGGCGATGCCGGTGCCGGTCGCTGCGGTGGTGATGTTGACGTTGGTCAGCGTCGTCGTGCCGACGGTGTTGTCGAGCCTGAAGGCAATGCCGGTGGCGCCGGTGCTGGTGACGTTGGTGATGGTGGTGTTGGACGCGTTCAGCCACACATCGCTGGCGTTGCCGGAGAAAGTAACGTTGTTGATCGTCGTGCTGTTCGACGGGGTAATCTCGATACCCTGCGTGGCGAAATTGCTGATGGTCATGTTGCTGATGACGGTATTCGCAGCACCCGCGCCATTGTCCTTGACGCCACGCGCGGCACCCGCCGGGCTGCCATTCAGGATGAAGCCGTCGATGATGTTGCCGCTGGCGCCGAGCGTGATGACATTGTTGCCGGCGCTCGTCGTCAGCGTCGCGGCGCCATTGGGCGTCTGGTCGATGATCGAGATGCTGTTGCTGGCGAGCTGGATGGTGGAGGGTACCGTCAGCGCCAGATTGATGTTGCCGTTGCCGAAGCCGCGCACCTGCTCGACGGTGGCGAGCGCCAGCGTATCGTTGCCATTGCTGCCTGCCGCGGTGATGGTGCCGCCATCGTTGACGAGGACGAGAATGTCCGTCGAGACTGCTGCCGCTTCGGCGGTGGTCAGCGTCGCCAGATTGTTCTGGTCGCGGCCGCTGCCGTCGCCGGTCGCGGAAGCGCCGACGAAATAGACCTTGCCGACACCGAAGCCCAAGCCCGGGGTCGACTGGAAGTTCACGTCCTGGAAATTGTAGGTGCCGGCAACCGGCGCACTGGATGCGTCGATGCCTACATTGGCGCCGATGGTCGAGAGCTGGTCGGTCGCCGATTCGCCGTCGCCATAGGTGAAAGCGAGGTTGGTGGCGCTGTTGAGGAACACGCCGGTGTTGACCCCGGCTATGCTCGAACTGGCGCCGCCGACCACGGCATCACCGAGGCGCACCGTCTGGCCGCCGATGGCGCCGCGCAGGTCGACGCCTATCGAGGTGCCGGCGGCGGCGGCATTGGTGACATCGAAGTCATTGGCCGTCACCGCCGCATTGATGGTGGCACCGTTGAGGTCGAAGGCCACGCCCGTGGTGCTGTTCAGGCCGATGTCGAGATCGTTGAAGGACAGCGCCGCGCCAAGCGTGCCGGAAACATCGACACCACGCGTGGTGATGCCTTGCAGGTTGACCGTGCCGAGAATGATGGCGCCGCCGCCGGACGAGGCGATATTGTTCAGCGAGATGCCGGTTGCGGCGGCAGTGGCCGAAACACTGTCGAAATTCATGCCCGCAGCGCCAATCGTAACGCCATTGAGGTTCAACGCGGTGCCGCCGGCCGTCGAGGTGATGCTGTTGTCGCTGAGGAGCGCACCGATGCTGACCGTGCCACCGCCGCTGGCGTTGAAGCCCGTGCCGGAGGTGGTGGTAATCACCAGGCCACCCGTATCGAAGTTGATCGTCGCGCCGGTGTTGGTCGTCAAGTCGACCGCCGTATTGGCGCCAGTGGTCAGCGTCTTCGTGCCACCGCCGAGAGTGATGGTCCCGCCGGAGTTGCCGTGGACATAAATACCATTGTCGAAACCGCCGGTGGCGCTGAGCGCGCCGGACAGTGTGACCGTGCCGCCGGTGACGCCGGAGATGTCGACGATCTTGCCGGCGGTGGTCTTGGTGACCGTGCCGCCATAGCTGACAATCGCAGCACCGCCATTGAGCAGGAATGCGACGCCCGAAGCGCCGCTCAATGCGCCGGATCCGAGGCTGACTGTTCCGGTGACATTGGCCAGGCCAACATTGTTGGTGCCGCCGCCCGACGAGGTCGAGTCGAGCGCAATGCTGGCGGCGACGTTGATGAGGTTGATCGCCTGGCCGCTGGTCGAATTTACCGTCTGGGCTGCAGCGGAAGCGGTGATGCCCATAACGCCACCGGTCCCGACAATGCCGGTGCCGCTGGTGGTATCGATGGTCAGGCCGTTGAGGAAGTTCACCGTGCCGGCGCTTTGCGAGAAGCCGACGCCGCTGCTCGTGTCGATGTTGGCGAGGCCGGCGATGTTGAGGTTGCCGCTGACCCAGTTGATGCCGCCGCCGGTCGTCGCGACGTTGTTCACCGTCACCGTGTTGAAGTTGAAAGTGCCGGGATTGGTGTTGATCGCACTGATGCCGAAGCCTGTGGTGCCGGTGATGGTGGTGGCGCCGCTGACTGTGACGGTGGCGTCAACGCCATTGAGGGCGATGCCGTTGACGCCACCGTAGGCGGTGATGCTGTCGAACTGAATATCGCCGGATACACCGGATAGCGTCAGGCCATAACCGCCGACGCCATTGGTGCTTGTGCCGGCGACGAAGGCGCCGCCGTCGACCTGGTCGATGCCGACAGTCGCTGGAACGGCATCGAAGGTTACACCGCTCACCCCAAAGCCGCCGGTTTCGCCATTGTTGCCCAGAAGCGTGATGTCGGAGAAGGCGCTGACCTTCATCAGCCCGGCGCCGACCGTGCCGTCAACCTTGGCAATGTCGCCGCCGGTTGCCGACAGGATCAGGTTCGACAGTGCGATCTGGCTGGCAGCGGCGCCGTCGGTAAGCGACAGGGCGCCACCGGTGCCGCCGGCGATCGTGGCGCGGCGCAGGATAAGATCGGTGATGTTGGTGCCGGAGATGCCAAGGCCCGCACCGGTGTTCTGCACGATGACGTTTTCGATGCCGGCCTTGCCGGAGAAATCGATAGTGTTGCCGCTCGCGGTCGTCAGCGTCGCCAGCACGCTGTCGACATTGGACCCTGCCGTGATGACGGTCGAGGCATTGATGCCGCTGAAGCTGAAATTGCCGCCGAGGCCGCCGCCGACGGCGCCCAGCGGCGCGGTATCGATGGAATCGCCGGCCTTGAGGCCGATCAGGATCTGGCCGTCGGCAAGGTTGAGCGTGTTGTTGCCGCCGCCATTCTGCTGAGCCTGCATCATGTCGATGAGGTTGCTGGTGCCGTTCTGCGACGTGTCGACAAGGATGACAACCGAGGCGCCCGACGCTTCCGCGCCGGCAATCGAGCCCGGATTGGCGGCGGTGCCGTCGCCGTCGCCGTCCTGGTCGACATAATAGGTGGTCGGTCCCTGGGCCTCGGAGAGGTCGCCGATGAAGCCGCCATTGGCGCCGTCGACATCCTGGAAATTATAGGTGCCGCCGACCGGGAAAACGCCGGTGGAATTGAGGATGTCGATTGCCTTGACCGTCGACAGCTTGTCGACCGCGCTTTCGCCGTCGCCATAGATCAAGTTGATCGCCGTCGTCGGGGTGAACTGGAAGCCGATGCCGGGTCCGGCGCCGGCGCCGCCGATGGTGGAGGATGCGCCGGCCGTGTTCGGATCGCCGAGCTGGATGGTGCCGGTGCCGGTGGTGTTGGACAGGTTGACGGCGGTGGTGCCGGTCGAGGAAGCACTGGTGAGCGTGAAACCGCCAGTCGTGAAGATGCTGTTGACGACTGCAT
Organism: Mesorhizobium sp. C089B; assembly: GCF_030323125.1. Taxonomy (NCBI): domain Bacteria; kingdom Pseudomonadati; phylum Pseudomonadota; class Alphaproteobacteria; order Hyphomicrobiales; family Phyllobacteriaceae; genus Mesorhizobium; species Mesorhizobium sp. C089B. Next base: position 3,705,631 of record NZ_CP100469.1, on the reverse strand, counting down.
CGGCGAAGGTGATGCCGGTCGAATTGTCGCCGGGCATGGCGATGGTCAGGCTGGCGAAGTTTACCGTCGAGCCGAGCGTGCCGGAAATGTCGACGCCGGTCGAGGTGATGCCTTGCAGGTTCACCGTGCCGAGATTGAGCGTGCCGCCGCTGACATTGTTGAGCGAAACGCCGGTCGCCGCTCCATTGACCGAGATGGAGCTGAAATTGATGCCGCCGGCGCCGACCGTCGCGTTGTCGAGGTTGAGCGCGGTGCCTGTCGTCGTGGTTATCGAGTTGCCCGTGCCGCTGACGCTGACCGTGCCGGCGCCGAAAGTGCTGGCGGTGAAGCCGGCGCCGCTCGAGGTGGTGATGACCAGGCCGCCATTGGTGAAGTTGAGCGTGCCCATGCCCTGGGTCGGGCTGATGCTGGGCAACTTGACGATCGCGTCGTTGGTGCCGCTGCTGGTGTTGAAGATCTTCGACGCACCGGAGAAGGTGGCCGTCCCGTTAGACGATCCGTCAAACCGCACGCCGATGCCCGTGCCGGTATGATCGATCGTGCTTGAAATACTGTAGACGCCGTTGGCGTTGCCGGTGAAGACGAAGGCCGCCGTACCAATGCCAGTTGCTGCCGTAGTCGAAACGACCGAACCGCTCATGTTGAGCTCGCTCCAGTCGGCCACGGCCTGCACGACCATGCCGGTGTCGACCTTGATCGAGCCGTTGTAGTTCAGCGTGGCGTGAATGAGGTCGTTACCGCCGCTGACGGCGATAGCCGCACCGGTGGTGCTTGTCGTCGCGCCGATGCTGGCGACGCCGCCATTGCCGCCAACGTTGATGATTCCTGCCTGCAGGCCGTTCGTGACAATGCCGGCTTCCCCACCGTCGATGGTCAGGGTGGAGCCGGCGACGTTGGCGATGTTTATGGTGCCCACTTGCGGGCCGCCGATATCGAACCCTCGGTAGCTGACGTCGAGATCGGTCGTGCCGGTGAAATTCACCGCACCGGTGCCGAGCAGGGCGTTCAGCGAGGCGCCCATGTAGCCGGTATCTTTCAGGCCGCCAATGTTGACGTCGCCCGCCAGATTGGACCCTGTCAGCAAGACGCCGGCAGCGTCCGATGTCGATACGGCCGAGACGCTGTCGAAGGTGACGCCGGCGGCGCCGACGTCGGCGAAGACAATGAACAGACCATTGCCGCCGGAGGCGATCTTGTTGCCGGTGCCGGAGACGCTGACGGTGCCGCCGAAGGCGGCGCCGAAGCCTTCTCCGGTCGTTGTCGTTATATCCAGGCCGCCATTGGTGAAGTTGATCGTGCCGTCCGTGTTGTCATACGGGACGATGGCGGAGAGGGGGCCCGTGTAGCCGATCTGTACAGCTGTCGTCGCGCCAGAGCTTATCTTCTTGCTGCTTCCCGAGAAGGTGACGGTCGCCGCCGTGCCGTTGGCGATGCCACCGATGAAGATCTGGCCGCCATCGGCTGCGTTGCCGTCGGTCAGATTGCCCGACAGCGTCACCGAGCCGCCGGTCAGTTCCTGGATCGAAACGGCGGCCCCGGTGCCGTTGCTGGCGATGGTGCCAGCATAGGAGATGATTGCATTGCCGCCGCTCTGATCGGCCGCCGAGCCGACATTGAAGGCTGTACCCGAACCGGTGTTGGTCAGCGTGCCGGTGCCGAGCGCGACCGTACCGGTCAGATGCTGCAGGTCGACACCGCTGCCGGAACTGAAGCTGGCGCTTGTCGAGGCGAAATTGATGTTGGCCGCAATGCCGTCGAGCGCCACCGCTCCCGCATTGGTGGCATTGATCGTTCCGGTCGTGACGTTGACCGAGCCGCCTCCGGTTGCAGTGAACGCCGTTGCGGCGTCCGTGGTGATGTCGACATCGGCGAAGGTGATTGTGGCGCCGGTGTTGTTGGTCAGCGATACGCCGCTGCCGCCGATCGTCGCCTTGTCCGTGAAGTTGACCAAGCCGCCGGTGCGGTTGGCGATTGCGATGCCGCCACCGGTCAGCGTGCCGGGCGTCGCGCTGTTGGGCAAGGTGCCGCGGGTGACCGTAATGTTGCCGTTGCCGCCGTCGACATCGAGCAGCGTGCCGGCAACGTTGATATTGTTGTTGATAATCGACAGGTTGCCGGTGAGGCCGTCGACGTTGAACGCCGTCTGGCCGGCAGCGACATTGCTGACGGTGACGCCTTCGATAACGATGCCGCCGGAATTGTTGAAGCCACCCACGCTCTGGTCGATGACGAACACCGAGCCGCTGCCGCCGCTGTAGTCGAAGGCGGTGTTGCGCACCTGATTGCTGCCGAGCAGATGAAGGGTGTCGCCCGTGCTCTTGACCACGCCCTCATCGCCGGTGACATTGCCGCCGGTGGCGCCGAGATTGCCCTGCACATTGACCGGCTGGAACGTACCGGAGGTGAGGATGGAATTGCCGTTGCCGAAACCGGTGATCGACTGTCCCGAATCGAGCGTGAACGGCGTCGCGCTGAGGTCGACGATGCCGACAAAGGCGAAGGTCTGCGTGCCAACCATGGCATCGGCCTGGGCGGCCGTCACGGTGGTGACATCGGCGCTCAGCCCGTTCGTGCCCGCGTGAATAGTGCCGCCTGTCTGCGAGATCATGACGACCCCGCCGACAGTTACCGCCAGTTGGGCATCGCCGGTGAAGACGACATCGTCGAAGTCGTAGTTGCCGAGCGCCGGATCCAGCCCGATCGTATTGACAGTGTAGCCGCCGGTTGCGGCGGTGATGAAGGATTCCAGCCCATCGGCGGAATTGCCGTCGCCGAAGGCGAAGTTGGCGTTGGCCGACGTGGCCGTGGTGCCGCCTGACGACAATTCGACACCGACGCCGACATTGTCGATCTTGGAGCCCTGCAGGAAGGTGATCGTCTTGTTGCCGGTCGTCGACGACAGGTCGATGCCGCGCGAGGTCAGGTCGCCGGTGCCGGTAATGCTGGTCAGCCCGAAATCGGCTGTCGTTGACGAGCCGCTGAAGTCAATGCCCGTCTGGTTCAGCCCTTCGCCGAGCAACACCGTCGTCGTACCGAAACTGACGTCGTTGTTTGTGCCGCTGAAGTTGATGCCCGCGCTGCCATAGGCAGAACCGATGACAACGATGGTGGGGCCAGAGAATGTGACTGACCCGGTATTGCCCCCAATATCGATGCCGTTGAGGCCGGCCTGGCTGATTTCCGCATAGCCGAAGCTGACTGCCCCGGTATTGCCGCTTAGCGCAATGCCATTGCCGAGCACCTGGCCGATGAAAACGTCGCCGCTGAAGCCAACCGTTGCCGTGCTGCCGCTGATCGAGATGCCGTCGCCGGTGGTGCTGCCGATCGTCGTCGGGCCGGTAACGCTGACGCTGCCGCTGACGCCCGAAAGGCTGACGCCGGTTGTGCCGCCGACGTGGCCGATGTTGGAGAGCGTGACACCGAGCCCGATATTCGACGCCGTAAAGGCGGATGTGGTGTTGTTGTTGACGGTACCGCCGTCGATCGAAAGCGAGCCGGTGCCAGTTGACGTGGCCTGGACGCCGCTGCCGCCATTGCTGGTCGCGTTGAGCGTCTGGAAGCTGGTGATGGCATTGCTGTTGATCAGCAAGCCGTCGCCGGCATTATCCGACACCGTCGTCGTGCCGGTGAAATTGTAGGTGCCGTCGCCCTGGATCGACAGCCCAGCGCCGCCATTACCGGTCGAGCTCAGATTGCTGCCGGAAACGTCGTTGGCGCCATCGAACAGCACGCCATTGAGGGCGGCCCCCGACACGGTCATGCCGGTCAGCACGACGCCGGTAACGCCGCTGCCATGGATGCCGTTGGCGGTACCGCCGGAGATGTTGAAGTCCTGGAGCGAGGTATTGTTGGCCAGCGTGACGACGTCGCCGCTGCCCGAAGCGGTCAGCGTTGCGGCACCGGCCGCATCCGAGATGGTGCTGCCGTGATCGACGTTGTCGCCGGTCACATTGATCGGCAGGCCGCCGACCGAGAAGGTGCGGCCGTTGCCGAAAGAGGCCAGGGTCTGCCCCGCTTCGAGCGTAAAGCCGTCGGTGTCGTCGATGACACCGCGATTGACCAGCACGAAAATCGCGGTGCCGTCGGTATTGTTGTCGGCGTCGGTGATCGAAGCCAGGTCCGAAAGCGAGGTACCGTCGCCTGTGCCGCCTGCGGCGACAAAGATCAACTGCGTCTGGTCGAACAGTTGCGGCCCGTTGAACGTCGCCGTGCCGAATGCGTATTGGCCCGAACCGGAATTGAGGCCGCGTGCGTCGAGCGAGGCGAGGTTGCCGCCGATCGAGCCGCCACCGAAGGTGAATTGGGCGTTGGCGGTGTCGGCCGGCGAGCCGGCAATGCCGAGCCGCACGCCGGTGCCGACATTGGCGATGATGCCGCCATTGGTAATGATGATCGTGCCGCCGTTGGTCTGGACAAGGTCGATGCCGATGGACGTCGTGCCGCCGGTGCCGTTTATGTTCAGCGACTGCGCCGTGAAATTGGTCTGGCTGCCGGAGAAATCGAGGCCAACGCCGGAGCCGAGGCCAGCAATGACGATGTTGCCGGCAATTATTGATGTGTTGGCGCCCGCAAACACCATGCCGTCGGTGCCGGGATTGGTGATGTCGATGTCGCCGAAGCGGATCGCGGCCGGCGAATCCGTGATCGCGATGCCCGGTCCGGTCGTGTTCGAGATCGTCGTCGCGCCGTTGACGGTGAAGCTGCCCGAAAGATTCTCGAGCACGACGCCCGATGCGCCGCCGGTCTGGGTGATCGAATCCAGCACGATATGGGCGGTGATCGGATCGATGAAGACACCGACGCCGCCGTCGCCGAGCGCCTTGTTGGCCGACACCTGGCCGCCGCTGATGGTGATCGAGCCGGCGACCCCGGTGCCCTTCACGGTAATGCCGGCATCGTTGTTGTCGAGCGCGTTGAGGGTGGCGAAAGTGTAGGTGCCGTGGCCGGTTATATCCAGGCCGTCGTCGCCATTGCCCTGCAGCAGCGTCGTGCCGGTGAAGTTATAGGTGCCGTCGCCTTCGATGTGCAGTCCGTCGAGGCCGTTGCCGGTCGCGGTGAAGTTCGAGCCATTGACGCCGGTCGATGTACCGGTGAAGTCGGCGCCGTGGCCGCCGGTGCCGGTGACCGTGACGTTGGTCAACGTGGCGCCGGTGATGTTGTTGCCGAAGATGCCGTCCTTGCCGCCTGTGATGATGATGCCGCTCAGCGTGTTGCCGTTGGCGAGCGTTAGGACGTTGTTGGCGGGGTTGGTGCCCTGGAGGGTGCCGTTGGATCCGCCGAAATTGTAGGTGCCGATGCTGCCGTCGACGAGCCGCGCCTGGACGCCCCCGCCACCGCCGATGACGGTCTGGCCGTTGGCGAGCGTCACACCGGCTGTCGTAATGTTGCCCTTGCCGCCGAGCGCGACGACGACGCCGTTCGCGCCGGCGCCGGCGACCGCATTGTCGAGCGTGGTCGGGTCGCCGATCGTGCCGAGGCCGAGCGCGTCGTTGTCACCATCGGCAAAGAAGAACTGGCCGAATGCCGTGTTGGTGGCGGCATTGATCGCCACCCGCGTCGACGTGCCGGTAACTTTGTCCTGGCTCTCGATGCGTACGCCGATGTCGCCGCGCACGCGCTCGTTGACGCGTTTGCGCAGGCCGGGGCTGACCGGATAGACCGGCTCGGCGCCGTCATCGGCCGAAGACGGGCCCTTGTCGAAAGCGTTGAGCGGCACCGTCAGCCGGATGCTGCCGGCGAACTGGGTGTCATCGCGGTTGTCGTTGCGCACCTCGCCGGTGAAGGTCAGCGACGTGCCTTTGCCGATGACGTCGCCGATCGAATATTCCAGGCCGGCCTTGGCGCCGGTGATGCTGCCGTCGTCGCCGTCGGGATCGCCGAAATGGTAGGCGCCGACATCGAAACGCAGTGAATGGTTCTCGGGCAGGTTGAGCGGCACCTGAACGCCGACCTCGCCCTCGATGCCCCAGGCCGCGTAATCGCGGTGGGCGATGGCCGATATCTGCTCGATCAGCTGATGACCGACCAGCGACAGGCTCGACTCTTGCCCGGCCGTGCTGCGGTCGCCGCTGATCGGCAGATAGACGTTTACGTGCGCATCGTATTTTGAGGTGATGGCCTCGAGGCCGAGCGTCGAGGCGACGAACTGGTGACTGTCGTGGTTCTGGATGTTGAGATAGGCGTAGCCGCCGATCATCAGATCCGGATTCACGATGCGGCGAACGCCGAGGCCGACGTCCTGGCCGAAGCCGTCGTCGAAATCGTATTTCGAGCGCACATCGAGAAAGAGAACGGATTCGAGGTTCTGCTTCAGCGGCAGGAAACCCTCGATCGCCGTGTTGCCGCCATTGTTGTTGGCGCCGATGATGGCGCGGACCTGCGGCTGCCACAGTCCGGTGTCGCCGGCATGGGCGGCTATGCCGGAAAGGGCAAGTGCCAGAGTGGACAGCGCAGTCGTCTTCCAGAGATGCCTGGAAAAACCTGACCGGCGATACTTGCTATTCGCCCGGAAGCTTCTTCCGTGCGTCGCCATGTCATTGATCTGCCGAGTTTTCTCGGTCGTCTCCATCCCTTGCGAACCCCGACGAGTACACGCTCCGTCGCTAATACTATCCGAATCCCAGTGTATAGCGAGCATGATTGTTTGCTTTACACGTACAAGATTTCAAAGTTGTTTATTGTGACAATTCAGCAACAGTAATTTAGCCCGAGCTCATGTACCGTATTTGGCTTCCCCGCCAGGCTCGGCTGTTGTATCAACGCGCTCGGCGAAACCCTGACACGACGAGGATCGGGTGGCTTCATTGCTGAGAACCGTTTGTGGCCGGGCCGCCTGGGTCGGCGCGCTATGGCTGGTCGTGACGGGAGGGTCGGCGCTTGCCGAAGAGCCGAAGTCAACCACATCTGCCGAGACCAAGCCTGCAGAAGGCAATCCGTGGGCGCTAAACTGCGCCAGCGGATCGGCCGGCATCGAGCTTCAATGCCAGGTCTCCCAAAACCTTACCGAGGCCAAGACGGGGCAGCGCGTTCTTACCGTTACGGTTCGCCGCGACAACGGCAATGGCAACCTCGCCATGCTGCTGGCCTTGCCGCACGGGCTGTTCCTGCCTTCCGGCGCCTCGTACCAGATCGACCAGGGGCAGAAGACGACCATTGCCATCCAGACCAGCGACCAGAACGGCGCCTATGCCGCGACCCCTTTGTCGGCGGACCTCGTCAAGGCGATGAAATCGGGAACCAACCTGAACATCGGCATGGAGTCGGTGACGCGCAAGCCGGTGACCATTCCGGTCTCGCTTGCCGGATTCACTGCCGCGATCGACAAGCTTCAAGCGTTGAAATAGCCGGCCTATCTCGGCAGATGCGTAAGCATCAGCTTACGTTATGGACTGGCCGGGCTCACACGTGCTTGCGGCCGCCTGTCTCGCGGAACCAGCTGTCGGGGTAAGGATACCACCAGTCCTGGATCGCCGGTCTGTGGTCGATGATGACCATCTTGGAGCGTCGGAAGGCGTCGAGTCCCTGGCGTCCCAGCTCGCGGCCAAGGCCTGATGCCTTCCAGCCGCCGAAGGGCAAGGCGTCATTGTCGATCAGCGGGTTGTTGACCCAGACCATGCCGGCCTCGAGCCGCTCGGCCGCCTCATGCGCCTCGGCGAGGTCGGTGGTGAACACCGAGGCGCCGAGGCCGAACGGGCTGTCATTGGCAAGCCGGATCGCCTCGTCGAAATCCTTGACGCGGCAGATCGCGGCGACCGGTCCGAAACACTCTTCGCGCACGATCGCCATATCGGGGGTGACGCCGGTCAGGATCGTTGGCTCGTAGAACCAGCCAGTGTTGTGCGCCGGCGGAATGCGCCCGCCGGCAACGGCTATAGCGCCGTTGCTGATAGCATCATCGACCAGCCGCATCACTTTCGCCCGGGCGGCTTCGCTGACCAGCGGGCCGATCTCGGTCTTGTCCATGCCATTGCCGATGCGCAGCGCCCGCGTCTTCTCGGCGAACAGCTCGACGAAGCGATCGTGAACCGAGTCGACGACAAAGAAGCGTTCGGCCGAGGTGCAGACCTGGCCGGTCAGGTGGAAGGCGGCGGTGACGCTGCCGGCTGCCGCCACGTCGAGCGGCGCGTGCTCGCTGATGATCAGCGGATCGCTGCCGCCGGCTTCGATGACGCAAGGCTTCATGCGCCCGGCGCAGGCGACTGCCACGGCTTTGCCGGCGGCGACCGAGCCGGTGAAGGCGACAGCGTGGGTGCGCTCGGAGGCGATCAGCGCCTGCGCGGTGGCGGCCGTGCCAGGCAGGCAGGCGACCAGCCCTTCCGGCAGTGAACGGAACACCGTCATGTAGTCCAGCGTCGACAGCGTCGTCGCTTCGGCCGGCTTGATGACGCAGCCGTTGCCGGCGGCAAGCGAGGCCGCAACGGTCCAGCACATCAGCAGGATCGGGAAGTTGTAAGGCATGATGTGCACGGAGACGCCATACGGCTCGTAGCGCGCATACTGGAACGACCCGGCCTGCGTCGTACCGGCGATCTTGCCGGCGTCGTCGCGCGCCATCTCGGCATAGTAGCGGAAGATCGGCGCGCAATTGGCGATCTCGCCGATCGCTTCGGGATAGGGCTTGCCCATCTCGCGCACCATCAGCTCGGCGCAGCGGGTGAAGTCCGCCGCCTCGATGGCGTTGGCGACCGCATGCAGATGCTTTGCCCGGCTCTTGGCATCGAGCTGCTTCCAGGCGGCTTGTGCCGTGGTTGCGGCACACAGCACCGCATCGACCTCACCGTCCGTTGCGGCGGAGATCGAGCCGACGGTCTCCAGCGTCGCCGGATCGATCACCGGTTTTGCCGTGCCGGTCATCGGCCGGTAGTCCGGATTGACGAAGAAAGCCGGCCGTTCAGCGGAGAATTGCATGGTCGTCCTTTCAGGTCCGCTCAGCGGATCATGTAGACCTTCTTGATGGTCTCATGGACGGTGCAGACGCCTTTCCAATTCTGAGGAAAGAACGCCGCCGTGTCCGGCTCGATCTGGATGACCTCGCCCGATTCGTGCACATAGGTGCAGCGGCCCTCGAGGAAGTGGCAGAACTCGTCGCGGGTGACATGGCAGTGCCATTTGCCGGGGGTGCAGACCCACAGGCCGCATTCCGAACGGCCCTCCGGCCCCTTGTAGAGCAGCTTGCCCGAGGTGTGGGACACGCCCTCGATCATGGTCGGGATGACGCCCCAGTCGACGAGGTCGGTGATGGCAAGCGGGGATTGCATGATGGGCGTGGTCATGGCGATTTCCTTTAAAAAAGTGCTCAGCGGCACATGAAGGCCTTGGTCAGTGTTTGCGTGATGGTGGAGGTGCCGGCCCAGCCGGCGGGGAAGAACACCAGCATGCCGGCCTCGACCGGGATCTCTTCGCCATTCTCGCGGACATAGGTCCCGCGGCCCGACAGGAAATGGCAGAACTCGTCGGCGGCAAAGGTAACCTTGCGGCTGCCTGGCGTGCACGACCACAGGCCGCATTCGCTTGAGCCGTCCGGGTTCTGCGAGAGGATCCTGCCCGAGGCGCGCGGCGAGCCGGCAAGCGTGTTGCTGCCCCCGCCCCAGTCCTCCAGTTTCACGGTCGAGGCCTTTGGCCAGTGCGGTGTCGGCATATTGGGAAGCTCCGTTGCTGTTCAAGCCAGCATGTAGACGTTGCGCATGGTCTCATGCACGGTGCATTCGCCTGTCCAGCCGGCAGGGAACATGACCACGGTCCCGGCTGCGACTTCTACCACCTCCCCGGCATCCGACCGGTACGTCGCGCGGCCGGCGACGAAATGGCACAATTCGTCGCGCGGAATCGAGAGCCGCCAGCGGCCGGGCGTGCACACCCAGATGCCGGATTCCGGCTGGTTGTTGGGTCCTTTGTGGACAAGCCTGCCGGTCGAGTGCGACGCGCCGTCCAGCGCGTCGGACTGGGCGCCCCAGTCGACGAGGTCGGTGCGGGTGGAGGCTTGGTAGAGATGCGGGGCGGAGGAGGTCACAGCAGCGCCTCCAGCAGCCCGGCTGCCTTCTCAGGCCCGTTCTGGGCCTGCATCTGCGCCGAGGTCTTCGCCAGCCTGATCTTCATCTTGGGGTCAGTCAGGCAGGCTTCGATCCTGCTGATCAGCTGGGCGTCGCTCCAGTCATAGCGCGGCATGCCGAAGCCGTGGCCGGTTTCCTGGACGCGAGTGGCGTTGTCGTGGCCGTCCCAGACATAGGGCATGATGATGGCCGGCTTGCCGAAATAGAGGCACTCTGTGAACGAGTTGTTGCCGCCATGGTGGATTACGGCATCGACCTGCGGGATGACTGAAGGCTGCGGAAACCAGCTCTCGACGACGACGTTGTCCGGCACATCCGTGTACAGGTCCTTGTAGCCGCCGACATTGACCAGCGCGCGGTAACAGGTCTTGCCCAGTGTTGCGATTATGCGCTTCAACAAATCGACATCGCCGGCGCCGAGGCTGCCGAAGGAGACATAGAGCAGCGGCCCGTCATTGTTCTCGGCGAAGGTCGGCACGGTGTATGGCTTTTCCTGCCGCACGCAGCCTTCGAGATACTGGAATTTCGTCGTATCAAGCGGATGGCGGCGTTTGAACTTTGCCGCTTCGGGATAGAGCAGCAGATTGAGATAGGGCGAGGTCTCGAAGAACTGACCGACCGGGTATGGCGCTTCATTGTTTGCGGTGAGGAAGGCGTTGAAGTCGTCGTGGATGGGCTTGATCACCGCATTGAAATGATCGCGATAGCGCTGGTGGCCCACATGGTCGTTCTCGCCGCAACCGGAGAGATGCGGCGGGATGTCCTCATCCTCGATCTCGTTTTCCGAGCAGGAGATGACGCGCACCCAAGGCTTGGCGAACTGTTTGATGGCCGGAAACAGGATGACATTGTCGACGCAAATGACATCAGGCTTGATGGCGGCCAGGACTCGCGGCAAATCCTTCTGCGCCCATTTGGCGCTGTCGACGATCGCGGTCCAGCAATCCTTCACGTAATTGTCGACCTGATCGTAGGGCGATTTGCGGAAGTTCGGGATGTGGCCGTTGATGAAGTCTTCCCAGAATTTCGCCATCTGCTCGGGCGGCATCGGCTCCGACAGGTTCACCGGATGCGCTTCGAAGCCGTAACCCTTGTAGACATCGACAAAGCCGGGGTCGGACAGGAACACTGCCTTATGGCCGCGCGCCTCGACCGCTTGCGCGATGCCGACCGAATTGAGCGCCGGGCCGTAGGCCGCTTCGGGAAAAAACGCGATCGTCTTCTGCGCCATCAAGCTCTCCTATTCCTGAAAAATTCTGACATCGGCGGCGTCCCAGCCGAGTTCGACCTGATCGCCCGACGAGACCGGCCGGCGGTCGGCGGCATCGGCGGTGACGCGCACCAGAAATGGTTTTGGCGACAGAGGCGTGCGGATATGCAACTGCAGGTCCAGCCCGTGATAGGCCAGCGCCTCGACCATGCCGGCGGTGCGGTTGGCGGTCTCGGGTGACGGGAACAGCCGGATGCGTTCGGGTCGCACCGAGGCCACGGCGGAAGCGCCGGGTGAAAGCGCGGCGGGAACCTTGCCGGCAATGCGCGCGCCGTTCGCGGCGATCACGCCATCCGCAGACACCTTGCCCGGTACGAAATTCATCACGCCGATGAAGTCGGCGACGAAACGGTCGGCGGGATGCTCGTAGATCGCATGCGGCGCGTCGCATTGCAGCAACTGGCCGTCCTTGAGCACCGCCATGCGGTCGGCCATGACGAGTGACTCTTCCTGGTCGTGGGTGACGATGACGAAGGTGATGCCGACTTCGTGCTGCAGGCGCTTCAGCTCCAACTGCATGGCGCCGCGCAGTTTCTTGTCGAGCGCCCCGAGCGGTTCGTCGAGCAGCAGCAACCGAGGCCGTTTGACCAGCGCGCGGGCGAGCGCGACGCGCTGCTTCTGGCCACCCGACAATTGCTCAGGCTTACGGTCGGCGAAGGGGACAAGCTCGGTGGTGGCCAGAATGGCCTCGACGCGGGAACGGATTTCAGCTTTCGGCAAGCGCTCCATCTCCAACCCGTAGGAGACATTGGCGCGCACGCTCATATGCGGGAACAGCGCGTAGGACTGGAACATCAGATTGACCGGCCGCTTGTTGGGCGGGGTCCGGGCGATGTCCTTGCCATCGAGCAGTATGCGGCCGCCGGTTGGCGTCTCGAAGCCGGCCAGTATGCGCAGCAGCGTGGTCTTGCCGCAGCCGGAGGGTCCAAGCAGCGCGAAGAACTCGTTTTCGCGGATGTCGAGCGAGATGCCGTCGACGGCGGTGACCCGGCCGAACTTCTTCGAAACGTTATCAATGGCCAGCAGCGTGCGCGGTTCGCTCATTGGCCGATGATCCCACGGTTGAGCCGCTGCGACAGGGTCAGCGCGGTGATGGATACCGCCATGACGATGGTCGCCAGCGCGTTGATCTCCGGCGTGATGCCGAAGCGGATCATGGCGTAGATCTGCATCGGCAGCGTCGTCGAGGCGCGGCCGGCACCGGCGGTGAAGAAGGCGATGATGAACTCGTCGACCGAGAGCGTGAAGGCAAGCAGAGCGCCGGCAATCACTGCCGGCGCGATGACCGGCAATGTCACACGCCGGAAGGTGGTCAGAGCCGAGGCGCCGAGGTCGGCGGAGGCCTCGACGATCGACCAGTCGAAACTCTTTAGCCTTGCGCGCACCACCGAGCAGACGAAGGCGAGGTTGAAGACGACATGGGCGAGGATGATGGTATGCAGGCCCATGGTCAGGTTTAGCATGGAGAAGAACGACAGCAGAGCGATCGCCAGGACGATGTCGGGGATGATCATCGGTGCGAAGATCAGCGCCTCGAGACCCCTGCCGTATTGCCGGCGCATCTCGATGCCGATGGCCAGCAGCGTGCCGAGCAGCGTGGCGATGGCCGTGGAGACCAACGCCACGATCAGCGTGTTGAGCGCAGCGGAAAGGATTGCGGAATTGCCGGCCAGCGAGGCATACCATTTCAGCGAAAAGCCCGACCATGCCGTCGGCAATCCGCCTTCGTTGAAGGACAGCGCCACCAGCACGGCGATCGGGATGTAGAGGAAGGCGAAGACGAGGGTGAGGATCGTCCGCATGCCGAGCGTACGGGTGAAGGAATGGGTCATCGCCGGCCTCCGACAATTGGAGGGCAAGCGAACGACCAGAGTCCTTCTCCCTGTTCGCGGGTAGAAGCTACCGGCAGGCAGACGGGGGGCAGCGTTGAGCGTCGCAAAGGTTGACGCCGCCCCTCATCCGCCCCTTCGGGGCACCTTCTCCCGGTGAACGGGGAGAAGGCAAGAATTGCGCGGCGCTCAGCCATAGGCGTCACCCCTTGCCTCAGCCGCACGCCCCGCGGCGCGGTCGGCGGCGAGCGCCTGCGCCATAAGCACCAGAAGCATGATGGCGATCAGCGCCATCGCCAATGCCGCGCCAAACGGCCAGTCATTGGCGGTCAGGAACTGGTCGTAGACGAGGTTGCCGATCATCTGGAAGCGGCCGCCGCCAAGCAGCGCCGGGGTGACGAAATTGCCGATCGACAGCACAAAGACGAAGACAGCACCCGCAGCGATGCCGGGCACGGTCAGCGGCAGGATGACACGTCGGAAGGTGGTGGCAGCGGAGGCGCCGAGATCGCGTGAGGCCTCGGCCAGTTCCGGGTTGAGGCGTGACAGCGGCGCGTAGCAGGCGAGGATGACGAAGGGCAGATAGTTGTAGACGAGGCCTGCGATGACCGAGCCTTCGGTATAGAGCATCGAGGGCGGTTCGCCGGTGTAGCCGAACCAGCGCAAGAGCTGGGTGATCAGGCCTTCGCGGTTGAGCAGCACGATCCAGGCATAGGTGCGGATCAGGTAGTTGGACCAGAACGGCAGCACGGCGAAAAACAGGAACACCGGCTGCCACCGGCGCGGGGCGGCCGCGATCGCATAGGCGGCGGCATAGCCGATCACCACCGCGATCAGGGTCGCGGTGCCGGCGATACGCGCCGATTTGAGTAAGATGCCGGCATAGAGCGGGTCGAAGACCAACCCGAAATTTTCCAGCGTCAAAGTGTAGTCGATGCCGCCATAGACGCCGCGCCGGAAGAAGGCGAGCGCCAGCACCAGGGCGCATGGGATAACCATCAGCGCGGTCAGCCAGACCAGCGCCGGGGCCATCAGCAGAGAGGAACGAAGTCGGGTCTGGGACAATTTCTCGGGTACCGCTCAGGGCCGGCGGCAGAAGTGCTGCCGGCCGTGAAGTCTGCGCCGCTTACTGCGCGGCCTTGATCTCGCTGACGATCTTGGAATAGTCGCGCTGCGCCTCGCCGACATCACGCAACTGCTCGAATTTGACGAGATCGGCCACCGGCATCGCCATGTTGGGGAATTTGGCCAGGAAGTCGGCCGGCAGGCTTTCCATCGCCGGCTTGTTCGGCACCTTGTAGTCGATGTTCTGCGCCGCCCAGGCGTGGTTCTTGGCGTCGAGCATGAAGTTGATGAACTTGAAGGCGTCGTCCTTGTGCTCGGACGCCTTCATCACCACCATTGTGTCGACCCACAGGTCCGAACCTTCTTTGGGGATGACGTATTTGATCTCCGGTTTGTCGGCGATGCCGTAATTGCACCAGCCGTCCCAAGCCTGCACCATCAGCGCCTCGCCGGAAACCAGCTTCGAGTAGAAGGTGGTGTCGTCATAGGCGAGCAGCGTCTTCTTGGCCGAGATCAGCAGGTCCTTGACCTCGGCCATCTTGGCCGGATCGATCTCGTTGACTGAATAGCCCTTGCCGAGCTGCCCGGCGGCCAGCAGCCAGCGGTCGGTTGCAAGCATCGTGGTCTTGCCCTTCAGCTCGTCGGAAGGGGCGAGCAGGTCGCTCCAGCTCGTGGGCGCCGTCTTGACCAGGTCAGAGCGATAGCAGAGGCCCGTCGTGCCCCAGGTGTAAGGAACGGAGAAAGCGTTGCCGACATCGTGCGGCAGCTTGGTCGCTTCGGGATAGAGGTTGGCGAGGTTGGGGATCTTGGCATGGTCGATCGGCTCGGTCAGGCCAAGCTTGTTCAATACTTCGGCGAAGGGCGAGGAGACGAAGACCACGTCATACCCCTTGCCGCCGGCGGCAATCAGCTTGCCCATGATCTCTTCATTAGTGGCGTGCACCACCACTTCGCCGGAAACGCCGGTGGCTGTCTTGAAGGCGGCCATGGCGTCGGGCGCCATGTAGCCGTCCCAGTTGGAGATGACGAGGTCGGCTGCGGCGGCCGGCACCGAGAGCGTCAGGGCGAGACCGAGAGCGATTGAGGATGTATTGAGCGCACGGCGCCCCAGGCTGGTAGCGGTCATGGCAGTCTCCCATTCGGTTTGATCGTCGAAATCATTTGCCGGACCAAAGCCGGCGACGCGCGCGCCTGCCTCGATCCTGTTCCCTCGGTCTTTTCTCGCCGATTGTGCCGACAGTACTATTGCAGAAAAAAGTACGTCAATCCATAATCTGTCAACCGACGGAGGAATTTGGCCGATTGTCCCTGTTCCGGCGATCAGCCAGACCAATGCGCCACATTCGCATTCGAGAAAAGTCATGCAAGCCGTAGCCAGACGACCTCGCACCAACCATCTCGATCTGGCGCAGCGCATCCTGGATGTGGCGCGGCAGCGTGGCTTCGGGCCTGGCGCCCGCCTGCCAGAACAGCAGATCGCCTCGCTGTGCAATGTCTCGCGCACGCCCGTACGCGCGGCACTCGGCCTGCTCGCGGAACGGGGCGTGGTGCGCTGGGAGGCCGACAGCGGTTATCATCTGACGGTCGACCTCGCCGCCCAGCCCGCCATTGCCGCCGAACTACCCAGTGCGGAGGAAGACGAGCTCGCCGAAGCCATCCTGCGCGACCGCTCGGCGCGACGGCTGGACCAGACGGTGACCATCGCGGGGCTGATGCGACGCTACGACGCTGATCGCAAGACGGTACTAAAAGCACTTAACAAACTGACCGACGAGAATCTTCTGGATCGTGCGCCTGGGCAATCCTGGTTGTTTCGCCGCGCGCCGGACGATCCGGAGGCGCAAGGCGAAAGCTACGAGTTCCGCCTGGTGCTGGAGCCGGCGGCCATCCTGACGCCAGGCTTTCGGCTGGACGGGGCGCGGGCAGCAATGTTGCGGCAAGGCATGGAAGCGCTTGCAGCGCTGCCGGACGAGACATTCGACACGCGCGAGTTCCAGCGGCTGGACATGGATTTTCATGGCATGATCGCCGAGGGCTGCGCCAACCGTTTTGTGTCGGATGCATTGGCCGATCATCTCCGCCTGCGCCGGCTGCCGGGCATCTATTCCGGCGTCAACGTGTTTCGGCTGCGGCAATCGTTGCGCGAACACTCGGGCATACTCGACTATCTTGAAAGCCGGCAGTATGAGGTGGCTGCCGATCTGCTTCGCATCCACCTGCGGCTCTCCCGCAGCCAGCGACCGCAAGCAGCCAGCCGCGGAGCTCCCGCACTGTTCAGCATGATCAGCCGGCCGGATTGAAGAGGAATAATTGACGCGTAAAGCCAGCCCGACCATCGCGCTGTTTCCCGAAGCCAGTTTCGGCGCCGCGTTGAATTGCGTCGGTATCGCACAGGCATTGCGCGCACGGGGCGCTCGCCCCGTCTTCATCTGCCATGCCGGCTTCTCCGGCGTCTTTACCGACTATGGCTTCCAGGAATACCATCTGCCGACGGATGAGCCGCTGAGCGACAGCGACCGCCAGAGCTATTGGCAGGCCTTCGTGCGCCGGCACCTGCCGCATTTCCGGCTGAGCCCGATCGACCAGCTCGAGACCTATGTCGCGCCGACCTGGCAAGCGATCGTCGACACCGCCGTCAACGCCGAGGCGCCGCTGCGCCAATTGCTGGCGCGGCTGAAGCCGGACGCGGTGGTGCTCGACAACGTCATCATGTTCCCGGCGATCGCCGCCGCCGGCTGCCCGTGGGTGCGCGTCGTCTCCTGTGCCGAGACGGAACTGCCGGATGCCGAGGTGCCGCCCTATCTCTCGGGGATGGGTGCCGACGACCCGCAACGTGCGGCGTTCGAAGCGCGCTATCTCGCGGCCTCCGCACCCGCGCATGAGCGCTTCAACCGTTTTCGTGCGGATGCCGGCCTGGCGCCGTTGCCCAAGGGCCTGTTCCTCGAGACATCACCCGACCTCAATCTGCTGCTGACGCCAGCGATCGTACGGCGTGAGCGGGCCGAGCCGCTCGACCCCAAACGCTTTGTCTATCTCGAAGGCTGCGTGCGTTCGGAAGGGCCATTCGAGGTGCCGGTGTTTCCGCGCAATGGCGGCCCGCTGGTCTATGTCAGCTTCGGCAGCCTCGGCGCGATGGATGTCGGGCTGATCGAGCGCATGCTCGCCGTCTTCGACAGGCTGCCGGCGCGCTTCATCGTCAATGCCGGCGGCCTGCGCGACGCCTATCGCGCGGTGCCGGACAATGTCTATCTCGACGCCTGGTTTCCGCAGCCTTCGGTGGTGGCGAAGTCGGACCTGTTCATCCACCATGGCGGCAACAACAGCTTTTGCGAGGCGCTGCGCTTCGGCGTGCCGTCGCTGATCATGCCCTATTGCTGGGACGGTCACGACAATGCGCAACGCGCGGGAGAGACAGGTGTCGGCGACCATATCGGCCGCGACGCCTGGACGGAAGGGGGATTGGAGAGAGCCATTCTCGGCCTGCTGGCCGACGATGCGATGCGCGCCCGCCTCAGGGACAATGCTGCCAAGATGGCGCTGACCCCTGGAACGGATGTGGCCGCGCAAGCCATACTCTCTCTCATAGGTACGTGAACCAAAATGCAGGACAAAAATACCAACACCGCTCTCTTCACCGGCAACGATCCCAAGGCCTGGCTCGCCCAGCACGGCATCACGGAGGTCGAGTGCCTGGTGCCCGACATGAATGGCGTGCTGCGCGGCAAGGCGCTGCCGACGGTGAAATTCCTCAAGGCGCTGGAAGACCGCGCACTCTACCTGCCGAGCAGCGCTTTCCTGGTCAGCATCGATGGCCGCTACTCCGGTTCCATCGACGAAGGCTTTGCCTATCAAGACCCGGATATGCGCATGGTGCCTGATATGTCGACGCTGTGCCTGGCGCCGGGCGGTGGCGTCGGCAAAGCCTATGTCTTCGCCGACGCCTTCCACATGCAAGGCAAGCCCTGGATGGCCTCGCCACGACATGTGCTGCGCGCCGTGCTCGATCTCTACCGGAAGCGCGGTTGGCGCGCGGTGGTGGCGCCGGAAATCGAATTCTATCTGACCGCGCCCAATCCGAATCCCGACCAGCCGCTGACGGCACCGGTTGGCGCCAATGGCCGCGCCGAGGGCTCGCAGCATCCCTATGACATGGTGGCGCTGGAAGAATTCGAGCCGGTGATAAGGCGCGTCTATGATTATGCCGCAGCCGCCGGCCTGCCGCTCGACACGCTGATCCATGAGTCCGGCACCGCGCAGCTGGAGATCAATCTCTTGCACGGCGACGCGGTGCCGCTCGCCGACCAGGTGCTGCTGTTCAAGCGGCTGACTCGCCAAGCGGCGCAACAGAGCGGCATGCACGCGACCTTCATGGCCAAGCCGATCGCGGCGCAGGCGGGAAGCTCGATGCATCTGCACATGTCTGTCGTCGATGAAACGACAGGCGCCGCGCTGTTTGCCGACAGAGATGATGCAGACACCGAAATGTTCGGCCATTTCATCGGCGGCCTGCAGAGATATGTGCCCGAGATCATGCCGCTGTTCGCACCCAACGTGAACTCGTTCCGCCGCATCCGGCCGAACCACAGCGCACCGGCCAACATCGAATGGTCGCATGACAACCGCTCTTGCGGCCTGCGCGTGCCGGCAGGTGGCCGCGCCGCCCGGCGGGTAGAGAACCGCTTGCCGGGAGCGGATTGCAATCCCTATCTGGCGATCGCCGGTTCGCTGCTTGCCGGCTATCTCGGCGTCGAGCAGAAGCTGGCGCGCTCGGCTGAGGCCTCGGGCAATGCCTACAAGATCAAAAGCACGCTGCCGAAAACGATGGAGGAGGCGCTTGATCGTTTCATTGCTTGCGAGCCGGTGCGGGCATTGCTCGGCGAGGATTTTTCCAGACCTATCTGCGCGTCAAGAGCGTCGAACTCGACCTGTTCCAGAGCGTGGTGACGAGCTGGGAACGCGACCATTTGCTGCTGAAGGTGTGATCATGGCCTCCGGCTCAACGGGTTTCAATTCGAGCCTCGATATCGGCAATTCCTATTATGTCGCCACCGCCAATCCGGCGCCGGACCATCCGGCGCTGGTGGGAGATGTCGGCGCCGATCTGGTGGTGGTCGGCGGCGGCTGCACCGGCCTGTCGGCCGCCCTTCATGCCGCCGAGCGCGGCCTGAAGGTGGTGCTGCTCGAAGGCGGCAAGATCGGCTGGGGCGCGTCGGGCCGCAATGGCGGCCAGATGATCCCTGGCCTGCGCAAAGGCGCCAAGGGGTTGGTCAAGCTTTACGGCCCCGAGCGGGCGAAGGCGCTGTTCGACCTCGCCTTCGAGGCGCGGGGCCTGGTGCTCGACATCATCGAGCGCCACGCCATCGATTGCGATCTACGGCTGACCGGCCATCTCGTCGGTGCCGTTAATGGCTCCGACCTCAGGGATCTCGAAGACGAGGCCAAATGCCTCGAGAGCGTGATGAAGTTCCGCGACGTCGAGATCCTGTCGGCGGCGCAGGCACGCGGCAAGGTGGACACGCCCTATCATGGCGCGATGTATGAGCCGCTTGGCGGCCATATGCATCCGCTGAACTACACGCTCGGCCTTGCCCGTGCCGCCGTGGCGGCCGGTGTCGTCATCCATGAAAATTCCGTCGCGGTAAAGCTGGAGCGCGAGCCTTCGATCCGGGTCTCGACGGCGCAGGGGTCGGTAAGGGCCAAACATGTCGTGCTGGCCGGCGACGCGTTGCTGCATGGGCTGGAGCCGCGCGTCAACAGCCGCATCATGCCGGTCGGCAACTACATCGTCGCCACCGAACCGCTGGAGGGCAAACACAATGTCATCCCGGCCAATGTCGCGGTGTCCGACACGCGCTTCGTCGTCAACTACTACCGCATGTCGGCGGACGGTCGGCTGCTGTTCGGCGGCGGCGAGCGCTACACGCCATCGCCGCCGGCCGACATCGCCGGCTTCGTGCGGCCGCACATGGAGGCCACCTTCCCGCAACTGAAGGGCTGCCGCATCGATCATGCCTGGGGCGGTCTGGTGTCGGTGACCACGTCGCGGCTGCCGCATGTCGGGCACTATGGCGAGGTCTATTTCGCGCATGGCTATTCCGGCAAGGGCGTCATCCTGTCAACGCTGTCGGGCAAGCTCTTGGCCGAAGCGATTACGGGCGACGCCTCGCGGCTGGACCTGTTCTCGACGCTGACGCCGATGCCGTTCCCGGGCGGTACGGCGCTGCGGGGCCCGCTCTATGTGCTGGGGATGTTGTGGTACGCCATGCGCGACCGCATCAAGCATTGAAGGCTGCGGCCGGCGGGCGCGAAATCATTGGAGGCGATTGCATGCGTGATTTTCAGTCCCCCGGACGCTCGCCAGTTCGCGCGACAGAAGCGATGGCGGCGACATCGCATCCGCTGGCGACGCTGGCCGCCATCGACATGCTGCGCTCCGGCGGCAATGCCATGGATGCCGCTGTGTGCGCTGCGGCGGTGCAAGGCGTCGTCGAGCCGCAATCGACCGGCATCGCCGGCGACTGTTTTGTGCTCTACAGTCCCAAAGGCGAGGGCGATGTTCTCGCTTTCAACGGCTCGGGGCGTTCGCCCGCTGCGGCAACCGCCGAATGGTATCTGGAGCGGGGGCATTGCGAACTGCCTGCGGCCGGACCGCATGCCGTCACCATACCAGGCGCCATCGATGCATGGTGCCGGCTACTCGAGGACCACGGAAAAAAGGGCATCGACGCCGCGCTGGCGCCAGCCATTCGCTATGCCGAACAAGGCTATGTCGTTCATGATCGCGTCGCCTTCGACTGGGCCGACGAGGTCGCCCTGCTCTCAGCCGATGAACATGCCGCGCGCATATTCCTGCCCGAGGGAAGGGCGCCGCAAGCCGGCGATGTGCATCGGCAGCCGCACTTGGCGGACACCTTGCGCATCATCTCCAACCGAGGCCGTGCAGGGTTTTATGAAGGTGAAGTCGCGGACGATCTGGTGGAACGTCTTCGCGCGCTGGGCGGGCTGCATGCATTGGAGGATTTCGCCGAGACCCAAGGCGACTACGTCACGTCGGTGAATACGTCCTATCGCGGCTACGATATCCATCAGATGCCACCGAACAATCAGGGCATGACGGCGCTGATCATGCTGAATGTGCTTTCGGGCTTCAGCCTTGGTTCGTTGGAGCCGAACAGTGCCCAGCGGCTGCATCTCGAGATCGAAGCCGGCCGGCTTGCCTACCAGGACCGCGATACTTTCATCGGCGACCAGGATTTCGTCCAGGTCCCCGTCGAACAACTGCTGTCGGCAGCTTATGCGGAGCGGCTGCGCGCCGCCATCGATCCGGCCCTCGCCATGACGCATCTGCCGCGGCTTGAGCTGCCGCGCAGCGACACCGTCTATATCTCCGTGGTCGACCGCGACCGCAATGCAGTCAGCTTCATCAACTCGACCTTCGGTTCCTTCGGCAGCGGCGTCGTCGGTCCCAAGACAGGCGTCGTGCTGCAGAATCGCGGCAGCAGTTTTCGCCTCACGGAAGGCCATCCAAATCGTATCGCGCCGCGAAAGCGACCGATGCACACCATCATGCCTGGCATGGCGACGCGAGGGGGTAAGGTGGTGATGCCGTTCGGGGTGATGGGCGGCGGCTACCAGCCGTTCGGCCATGTCCATCTGTTGACCAACATGATCGATTTCGGGATGGACCCGCAGCAGGCACTGGATGCGCCACGGGTGTTCTACAAGGACAATGCCGTGCTGGCCGAGCGCGGGATTCCGGCTGAGGCGATCGCCGGCCTGCGTCAGCGCGGTCATCAGGTTTCGATCGCCGAGGAGCCGCATGGCGGCGGCCAGCTGGTGCTGATCGATTGGGAAAAGGGCACGCTCACCGGTGCCTCCGATCCTCGCAAGGACGGTTGTGCGCTGGGCTACTGATCTGCGTTGCTGGAATGCGCATTCAGAACCAGATCAGCCAGACAAGCTGCAGGGTTACCAGTGCAATGGCGTCCCAGAAGATGAGTTCGCCTGTCGAGAACCAGCGCCGCGACCGGTTGAAGCTGTAGAACAGCCACCAGACCAAGGCTGCGGCGGCCAGCGGCACCAAAGCGAGCAGCGTGCTCACGGCAGCCGCGCTCCCGACACAGCATCGAATGTGTGCAGCGCTGCCGGCGGAAAGCGTAGATAAAGCGGCTGGCCGGGATCGAAAGCGCGATCGTCATTCACAGTCCTGACGATCAGCGCGTTGGCCTCGCTATTGGCGAAGATCAGCACGTCCGGCTCGACCGGTTCGACGACGTCGACGGCAAACAGGATGGCGTCGCCGGCAGTCGCGTCGACAAGCTGGATCTGCTCCGGGCGAATGCCGAGCACGATGGGACCATCAGGCTTTCCCGGAAGCGGGCAAGTGAAACCGCTGGCGTGGAAGACGCCGGCGCGGACATCGCCATCGAACGTGTTCATCGCTGGACGGCCGATGAATTCGGCGATGAAGCGATTGGCAGGCCGCCGATAGATCTCGCGCGGGTCGTCGTACTGGATCAGTGCGCCTTCGCGCAACACCGCGACCCTGGTCGCCAGCGTCATCGCCTCTTCCTGGTCGTGGGTGACGAAGACGAAGGTCTTTTTCAGCTCGCGATGCAGACGCTTCAGCTCGGTGCGCATGTGGAGCCGCAACAAGGCGTCGAGATTGGACAGCGGCTCGTCCATCAGACAGAGGCTCGGCTGCCAGACGAGTGCGCGGGCCACAGCCACGCGCTGCGCCTGGCCGCCCGACAATTGCGAAGGGCGGCGGTCGAGGTAACGGGTGATTTCGAGCAGCTCGGCCATGGCGCGGACGCAGCGGTCAAGCTCGGCGGCCGGCATCTTTCGGATGCGCAAGGGATAGGCGATGTTCTCGTAGACGCTCTTATGGCTGTAGAGCGCATAGTTCTGGAACACCATGCCCATGCCGCGCAGGCGCGGCGGCAGGTCGGTGACATCGAGGCCCTCGACCATGATGCGCCCGGCGGTCGGCCGCTCCAGCCCGGCGAGCAGCCGGCAGGCTGTCGTCTTGCCGGAACCGGACGGGCCGAGCAGAACCAGGAATTCGCCGGGCTCGAAAGCAAGATCGAGCGCCTGCAGCGCCACCGTCCCGTCCGGGAAGGCCTTGGTGACGCCGTCGAAAACAATTGCCATACAAGATCCCTTCAACCCTTGACCGCGCCGAAGGTGAGGCCGCGGACGAGCTGTTTCTGGACAAGGAACGTGAAAAGCACGATCGGCAGCGTTGCCACGATCGCGACTGCCGCGACCTGTCCCCAGAGCGTGCCATGCGGCGTCACCAGCCCCGGTATGCCGACGGTCAGCGGCCGCCCGTCGAAAGCGACGAGGATGAAGGCATAGAGGAACTCGTTCCACGACAGGATGAAGCAGAGCACCGCTGTGGCGCCGATGCCGGGTGCGGCCAGCGGCGCGACGACGAAGAAGAATGCGCCGAGCCGCGAGCGGCCGTCCATCATCGCGGCCTCGTCGATCTCCCTGGGGATTTCGGCGAAGAAGCCGCGCATCATCCAGACGACGAGCGACAGGTTGAAGGAGGTGTGGGCGATCACAACGGCGTAGATGGTGTCGATCAGGCCCAGCGAGGTGAAGAACAGGAACAGCGGCACGGCGATCGAGATCGGCGGTGCCATGCGCGTCGTCAGGAAGAAGAAGAACAGGTCTTCCTTGCCGGGGAAATTGGAACGGGCAAAGCCATAGGCCGCTGGCGCGCCGATGACGATGCAAAGTATGGTCGACGACACCGAGATCAGCACCGAATTGATCGCCAGCGGCCAGTATTCCTTGTCGATGAAGACCGCCGGATAGTTGGAGAACGTCGGCGTAAAAGCCCATTTTGGCACCGAGGACAACAGGTCGACGCGGTTCTTGAACGAGGCCAGCACCATCCAGACGTAGGGCGTCAAGGCCACCACGACAGCGACCAGCAGCACGGCCCAGGCAAAGCTTTTCCAGGCGCGGTTGGTGGATTGATCGATCATCGCCGCGCCCTCAAAACGCCGCCGCCTGCTTGCGGCTCGACCAGTAGACGGCCTTGTAGAAGACCGAGCACAGGATCAGCACGACGAGATAGATCATGAAGGCGACCGCGGCGCCGTAGCCGAGGTCCCAGTTACGGAAATTGACGCGGTAGGCGTAGATCGAGACCAGCTCGGTCAGCGTTCCCGGACCGCCGCCGGTCATCAGGAAAACCTTGTCGAACTCCTTGAAGGCGTCGATGCCGCGCAGCAGCAGCACGAGCGCGATGACCGGCCGCAGCAGCGGCAGCATGACGTCTCGGAAAATCTGGAACGGTTTGGCGCCATCCATCATTGCCGCCTCGAACGGCGCGCGCGGCAGGCTCATCATCCCGGCGAGCATGATCAGGGTGACGAAAGGCGTCCACTGCCAGACATCGATGGCGACGATGGTCGGAAACACCAGGTCGGGTGCCGAAAGCACCGCCGAATTCTGCGCCAGCAGACCGACCTTGCGCATGTAGAAGGTGAGCATGCCGAAATCGCCCTGCAACAGCAGCCGCCAGATCAGCCCGACGGCGACCGGCGCGATCATCATCGGGATGAGCAGCAGTGTGGTGAGAAGCCGCTGGCTGGCGACGAAGCGGAAGATCAGGAAGGCCAGCGCAAAGCCGAGCAGGAACTCAAGGCCGACGGCGATGACGACGAATTTCAGCGTCAACAGGAACGATGCCCAGAAGAATGGGTCGTTGCGCATCAGCTTGCGGAAATT
This sequence comes from Mesorhizobium sp. C089B, assembly GCF_030323125.1. Classification (NCBI taxonomy): domain Bacteria; kingdom Pseudomonadati; phylum Pseudomonadota; class Alphaproteobacteria; order Hyphomicrobiales; family Phyllobacteriaceae; genus Mesorhizobium; species Mesorhizobium sp. C089B. The sequence continues at coordinate 3,680,672 of NZ_CP100469.1, read as the reverse complement.
GTCGAAACCGACGAAGGCGCCGGCATGGCTGGCGTCGGCGAAGCTGAGGTCGGTCAGCGCGGTGTAGACCATGTAGTAGAACGGGCCGACCAGGAAGACGACGACGAGCAGGGTCGCCGGCAGCATCAAGAGCGGCCCCACCCCACGGTCGAGAAGCGGCATTCCGCGCGGCGATGGAGTGCGGTTCGTCACGGGCGTTTCCTGCGGACAAGAACGGCTACCCGCTTGTGCGGGTAGCCTCTGCGCGACATCTCAAGGCCTATCGTGCCGGATAGGTCATGGGTGCGCAAGAACCGAGCAGTGTCGAGATGTCAGTGGCGGCGGTGTCAAGGGCGGCCTGCGCCTCCTTTTCGCCGGCGAGGTAGGATGACAGTTCGCGCACTAGTATGTCGGTCATCTCGGCCGATTGCGGCAGCGTCGCCTTCGGCACCGCATGCTCGTTGGCCTCCATCGACGCCTTGGCATAGGGCAGCTTCTGCACCTCGGCGGAGGCATAGACATCCGGCCGACCTGAAGCGCCGCCATTGAGATGCTGTTCGAGCTGGCGGTCATAGCCCATCATCCACTGGACGAAGAGGAAGGCGGCCTGCTGGTTCTTCGAATAGACCGGGATCAGATAGGTCCAGCCCTCGACCTGGCCGATCTTCCCGCCGTCGCCTTGCGGCACGAGATCGAAGCCAACCTTGCCGACCACGGTGGAGGCCGTGGTGTCGACCGACACGGCATAGGTTGCGTCGTTCCACATGATCAGCTCGGCGACCTTGGCTTGCTGCATCAGCGCCATGACATCATCCCAGAAATAGTTGAGGCTGTCCGGCGGCGAGAATTGCAGCAGGCTCTTGTAATATTCGAGCGAGGCGACGGCCTTGGGGCTGTTGACGATGACCGGGCCGCAGGCCGAGCCGCTCTTCACGTCGAGCACGTCGCCGCCGAAGGAATAAAGGAAATTGAGCCACTCATACCACAGTGCCTCATGGCGCTTGCCCTGCAGGGCGGTGCCGTAAAAACCCTGGTCGGGGCGATAGAACCATTCGGCGATATCGCGGTATTGCTTCCAGTCCTTGGCGGGAGCGAGGCCGTAGCCATACTTGGCCTTGAAGCCTGCCTGCTCCTTGGGATCGGCGAGCAGGTCCGAGCGATACCACATGAACATGTTGAGCACTGTGAAGGGGAAGCCGTACTCCTTGCCGTCATACCAGGAGATTTCGTGCCAGGCGGTCTGGTAGAGCTGCTTCTCCGGCTCGAAGCTCGGATCGCGCAAAGCCGGGTCGGCCATCATCTTGGCGATTTCGACCAGATGGTTGTTGGTGGCGAACTTGCCGAGTTCGCGATGCGGCTGGATGATGACGTCGTAGCGGCCGCGGTGCGAGTTGAGATCGAGCTGCACCTTGTTGACGGCTTCCGAGTGCTCGTACATCTCGACTTCGACATGGATGCCGGTCTGTTTTTCAAACTCCGGCGCCATCTTCTTCAGCGCTTCGAGCGGCGGCAGCGCCTCGCCGACCATGCGGATGGTCTGGCCGCTATAGGGTTTCGACGCCTCTTTCAGATCCCACGCGTCCGCTTGTGTCACTTGCCACGTCAGGGGCCACACAAATACGACTGCGACGAGCAGTCTGGACGCGGTACGTCTCAGCGGCTTGAGCATTCTTCCCTCTCCCTAGAAGTCGTGCCTGGCGGGCCGGCGCCCGTTTTGTCATAAAATGTGTGGTACTGCAAATCAAAATGTGGCACCTTGCAACAAATGGTTGGGAGGTGTTAACAGACCGGCAGCAAACCGGCTTTCCCGACCAGGCGAGGGACCTTTCGGATGGACTTCATCTTCATGCTGACGCGCAACGATCGCACGGTCGAGGACTGTCTCGACCTGGTCGATTTGATTGAGCCGGTCGGCCTGAAGCATGTCGGCTTCAAGGATATTGGCGTCGCGCCGGATGTGCTGCGCAAGCTCGCTGTCGCCATTGGCCGGACAGGCGCCACCACTTACATGGAAGTTGTCTCGACGACGGCTGAGGCCTGCCTTAATTCCGCGCGCATCGCCAGGGATCTCGGCATCCAGCGCCTGCTCGGTGGTACCCAGGTCGACGAGATCATGGCGTTGCTGGAGGGGAGCGGCACCGAATACTACCCTTTTCCCGGGCGGCCGGTCGGCCATCCGACCAAGCTCGGCGGTTCGGCCGAGGATGTCGAGGCCGACTGCCGGGCCTTCGCCGAGAAGGGTTGTGCGGGATGCGACATCCTCGCCTATCGCGCCACCGAGGCCGACCCGGCCGAACTGGTGCGCGCAGCCCGGCGCGGGCTTGGTCCGTCGCGGCATCTGATCGTCGCCGGCGCTGTGGCATCAGCCGATCGGATCAAGGCAATCAAGCTGGCCGGCGCCAACGCTTTTACCATTGGCACAGCGGTTTTCGATGGCTCCTATTCGCCGACGAAAGGTTCTATCCTCTCGCAACTGCGGGATGTCCTCGCGGATTGCGAGCGTGTCTAATGCCAGTCATCGGCATCGATCTCGGCACACAAAGCCTAAAGGCGATCGTTGTCGATGACGAATTGCGGCTGCGTGGCGAGGCCGCTGTGTTGTACCAGCCGGCCTTCCCGGCGCCCGGCTGGGCCGAACAGAACCCGGCGCTGTGGCTGGCGGCGCTCAAGCCGGCCATTGCCGGCGCGCTCGACAAGGCTGGGCTTGCGCCGTCCGACATCAAGGGTATTGCCATTGCCGGCCAGCTCGACGGCTGCGTCGCGGTCGATCGCAATGGTGAGGCGCTGGCTCCGTGCATCATCTGGATGGACCGGCGGGCGGCAGGAGAGATCGCCGCCATCGACCCGGACTTCATCCGTGAGCGCACCGGTCTCGTTCTGGACGCCACCCATATGGCGGCGAAAATCCGCTGGGCCGCGCGCAACCTGCCCGAAGCGCGCCGAGTGGCGCTCTGGCATCAACCGGTATCATTCGTGGTCGCAGCGTTGTGCGGTCGTGCCGTCATCGATCACGCGCTGGCCTCGACGACCATGCTCTATGGGCTGAAGGAGCACAATTATGCCGGCGATCTGCTGGCGGCCTTCGACATCGATGCACATAAATTGCCCGGCATCGACGATGCATCTGAGATCGCCGGCGCCTTGACCCACGCCGGCGCCGAGCTCACCGGTCTTCCTGTGGGCACGCCGCTGGCGGTCGGCACCGGCGATGATTTTTCGGCCGCCATAGGCGCCGGGGTTGTCGTGCCCGGTGTCGTCGCCTGCAATCTCGGCACGGCCGAAGTGGTCGGCGCGGTGTCCGGCACGCTTCGCCTCGACCCCGGCGGCCTGGTCGAGACCCATGGCTTTCTCGGCGACGGCTATTTCATCTCCAATCCCGGATGGCTCTCGGGCGGCGCGGTGACGTGGTTTCTAACAACCTTCGGCGTCGATTCGCCGGCGGCGATGTCGGAACTGGCGGCGACGGTGGTTGCCGGCAGCGACGATTTGCTGTTCTTGCCCGCGTTGTCCGGTGCCATGGCGCCGCGCTGGATCGCCGAAGCGCGTGCCGCTTTCTACGGCCTGACATCCTTCCACGGCAAAGCCGCTTGTGCCCGTGCCGTGCTGGAGGGCTGTGCCTTTGCCATGCGCGACGTGGTCGACCGGCTGGACGATCTCGATATCGCGACGGATCGCATCCGGCTCTCAGGCGGTGGCGCGCGCAGCCGGGTATGGGCGCAAATCCGTGCCGATGTCAGCGGCAGGCCGGTCGAGATCGCGGGTGCGGCCGATGCCTCGCCGATCGGTGCGGCAATCCTTGCCGCCGCAGCCATCGGCCTTACCTCCTCAGTGCAGCAGGCGGCTGAAAGGCTGGCCGGCCACATCGAGACGATCGACCCTGATCCTTCCGCCAAGGCCGCCTACGACAGAAGTTACCGCCGGTATCGCACCTTGTTCGATGCCCTGACCCCGCTTCATGCTGATTGACCGGACTGCATCCTATGTCCAGACAAATGCTCGATCGCCTTATTGCCGGCACGCTGCCTGACCCGGACAGCCAGGGAATGCTGTCGGTGCCGCTGAAGACCATCGTCATAGGGCGCGGTCTCGGCGACGAGGCCGATGCGCTGGTCAAGCCGCTGCCGCTCGGCCGCAAGCTCGCCGTGGTCATGGATCCCGACACAAGGCTGGCGCTGGGTGAGAGGGTGTCGATCGGACTGCGTGGCAGCAGCGATGTCGACAAGATCATCCTGCCGCGCCATCCGCATCCGGACATGGACGCGGTGCGATCGGTGATCGCACGCACGAAAGACGCCAGCGGCCTGGTCGCGGTCGGATCTGGCTCGATCAACGACATCACCAAATATGCTGCCCATCTCACCCAAAAACCTTATGCGGTGTTCGGCACCGCGCCATCGATGAACGGCTACACCTCGGTGTCGGCGGCAATCACCGAGGACGGCCTGAAGAAATCGCTGACGGCCAGCCTGCCGGTCGGCGTCTTCCTCGATCTCGATGTCATGGCGCGAGCGCCGCACCGGCTGATCGCTGCCGGCTTCGGCGATTCGATGGCGCGGCCGACCGCGCAGACCGATTGGCTGATGGCGCATCTGTTGCTCGGCACGCCCTACCGGGAGGCGCCGTTCATGCTTCTGGCCGAGGACGAGGAGGCGCTCATCGCCAAGGCCGGCGAACTCGGGACCGGCGACCTTGAGGCGATGGAAGTGCTGGTGCGCACGCTGGTCATGTCCGGTCTCGGCATGACACTGTGCGGCGGCTCTTATCCGGCCAGCCAGGGCGAACATCTGATCGCCCACTATATCGACATGCGGGGCCAGGGATTGCCTGAGGCGCATCACGGCGAACACATAGCGGTGACGACGTTGACGATGGCGCGGCTGCAGGAACGCGTGCTGGCGCTGCGGGAGCTGCAGCTCGCGCCGTCCGCCGATACGCCAGACCGCTTCATCGAAATCTTCGGCGAAACGCTCGGACGTTCCTGCTGGGCGGCATTCAAGCCCAAGCTGCTGGACCGCGAACGGGCAAACGCCATCAACACCATGCTGGCCAAGCAATGGCGCTCGCATCGTGAAAGGCTGGTGCGGGTGGCACGCCCGGCGCGCGAGATCGCGGCAGCACTGCGCGCCGCCGGCGCGCCGACCACGCCGCAAGAGGTCGCCATACCGGCTGGCTTCTACGACGAGGCGGTCGCCAATGCCCGGCTGATCCGCGACAGGTTCACCATGCTCGACGTCGCGGCTGCCTCGCTCGAAACGGTTGCGGCGGGAGCCTGAGCGGGTGCTGCGTCCGCTTGCCGACTTCACCGCGCTAGACCGGCGCAACATCGCCGTCGTTCTGACCGATATCGACGACACCTTGACCGACAAGGGACGGCTGCCGGCAAAAGCCTATGCGGCGCTCGAGCGGCTGAAGCAGGCCGGCTTCCTTGTCGCGCCGGTGACCGGCCGCCCTGCCGGCTGGTGCGACCTGATCGCGCGGCAATGGCCGGTCGATGGCGTGATCGGCGAGAACGGCGCTTTCTATTTCCGCTATGACGGCACTGCCAAGCGCATCGTTCGTCACTATGCCAGGAGTGCCGGGGAAAGGCAGGCTGACGCGGCGCGCCTGCGCGAGATCGAACGCGCCGTGCTCGCGGAAATTCCGGGTGCGGCGGTCGCCGCTGACCAGGCCTATCGCGAAGCCGATTTGGCGATCGATTTTCGCGAGGATGTCGCGCCGCTGCCCAAATCTGAAGTGCTGAAGATCGTCGCTATCTTTCAGCGCTATGGAGCGGCGGCGAAAATCTCGTCCATCCATGTCAATGGCTGGTTCGGCAAATACGACAAACTGTCAACAAGCCGGCTATTCTTGCGCGACTGTTTTGGTATAGACATAGACCACGACAAGGACAGCATTGTCTTCGTCGGCGATAGTCCAAACGATGCGCCAATGTTCGGATTCTTCCCCAACAGCGTCGGTGTCGCTAATGTGCTGGACTTCGCCGGCGAACTTCCGGCATCTCCTGCCTTCGTCACAAGCGGGCGCGGCGCGCAAGGGTTTGCCGAGCTTGCCGACGCACTGATTGCTGCAAAGGGAATGGAATAATCATGGATCAGGGCCGACTGACGAAGAAGGAGCGGCACGCGCTTATCCTTTCGGAAGTGCGCCGGTCGGCGTCCATCCGCATCTCCAAACTTGCACGGCGCATCGGCGTCGCCGGCGAGACCATCCGCCGCGATCTCATCGAACTCGGCGATGCCGGGCTGATCAACCGCACCTATGGCGGTGCGACGATCTCGCTGGTGACATCAGAGCCGGTGATTTCGGAGCGCGGCCTGACCCTGGTCGAGGAGCGCGCCCGCATCGGCCGCGGCGCAGCGGGCCTGGTCCAGAAGGGCCAGATCGTGATGATCGATGGCGGTTCGACCACTTATGAGGTGGCGCGCAACCTTTCGCAGCTGAAGCGCGACCTGACCATCATCACCAATTCCACCGGCGTGGCCTCGGTGGCCGGCGCCAATCCGACCTTCCGCGTGCTGCTTTGCCCTGGGACCTATGACAGCCGCGAAGGCAGCGTGCTTGGCGAAGACACCGTCGAGTTCCTGCGCCGCTACAATGCCGACGTCGCCATTATCGGGGCATCGGGGATAAGCGCCGATGGTCCGAGCGACATGATCTCGGGCGCCGCAGCCGTTAAACGCGCAATGATATCGCGTTCACTGTCGGCGGTGCTGGTGGTGACCCACGACAAGTTTGGCCGCAGCAGTCTGGAACGCATCTGCGGGCTCGATGACATTGCCGATATCGTCACCGACAGCGAACCGAAGGCCGACCTGCGCACTGCTGCCGAACAGGCGGGCACGGAGCTGCATGTGTTTGCCGCCGACTGATCAGCATTGGCTATCCGGCGGCATCCCGGTTGGTCAGCGCGATGTGGCAGCAGCCGGGGCCGTGGCCCGGCGTCCAGGTGACATTGTCGAAGCGCACGCCCGTTGCCTTGAACAGACCACGGTCGAAAGCGCCGGCGATGCGGCAGAGCGTGGCGAGTTTTTCATCACCGACACCGGCCTCGACCCAGGCGTCCTTCAGCGGACAACGCTTCACCTTGAAGGCGATGTGGTCCGGCCCGCGCTCGACATCGGTCGGATACATCAGGCCGCCATCCGGGCTGACGGCCAAAAATGCCTCGCCGATGGCCGGCGCGTCGTTAGGTCCGAAACGGGCGAAGGCGGCCGCCGCCACCTCCTTGCCGCGCTGCTCGATGGTGCGGATCATGATCGCCTCGGCCTTTTCCGCGCCGAGTTCGCCGGTCAGCTCGTCGAGAAACAGACGGTAGAGATCGGCGCGGTTACGGAAGGCGGAATCGAGTTCGCGCGAGAGTTTTTCGGCTCTGGCTTCTGGTTCGGTCATGGTACTTGCCTGCTGCTTCTGTCCAATCTTGGCGCCGCCGCAACCAGCGCCTTGCCGATTGCCGACTGCGGCGCGTCGATAACGTTGCGGGCGTCGCCGCTCTCGGCGATCCGCCCGGCGTCGAGAAGAACGACGCGGTGGGCGATGGCCCGTACGACGCCGAGATCATGCGAAATGAAGAGATAGGCGATCCGTTCCCTGGCTTGCAGGTCGAGCAGCAACGCAAGGATCTGTCCGCGGACCGAAACGTCGAGCGCCGACACCGCCTCGTCGAGCACGATCAGCGACGGTTTGGTTGCGATGGCGCGGGCGATGGCGACGCGCTGGCGCTGGCCGCCGGAGATTTCGTGAATGGCGCGCGGGGCGAGATCGGCTGCCAGCCCGACGCGATCCAGCAAGGCAGCAATGCGGGCCGGCCGCTCGGCGCGGGACGCGATGGCATGGATGCGCAAGGGATCGTCAAGCACGCGAGCCACCGTGGCGCGCGGGTTGAACGCGGCGAGCGGATCCTGGAACACCATTTGCAGGCGCGCGCGCTTGGTGCGCAGGGCCGCACCCTTCAAGAGCAGAAAGTCATCGCCTTCGAATTGGACGGTGCCGGCGTCGGGCTCGATCAACCTAAGCACCAGCCGCGCGATCGTCGACTTGCCGCTGCCGGAGGGCCCGGCCAGCGCCAGCGTCTCGCCGGGTTCGATGGCGAAGGAGACACCGTCGACGGCCGCGATGGCCTTGCCGCCACGACGGTATCGCTTGGTAAGACCGGAGACGGTGAGCAAGTTCATGCCGGCGCCCGTCGTAGCAGCGGATCGGCGTCGAGGCCGAGATGGGCGTTGAGCAGCGTTCGCGTATAGGCATGGCGCGGGGCGTTTATGATTTGCTCCGTCGGGCCGAGTTCGATCAGTTCGGCGTTCCGGAATACAGCGATACGCTCTGCGAGTTCGGCGGCCAGCGCGATGTCGTGGCTGATGAACAGCAGCGTCATGCCGTCCTCCGCCACCAGTTGCCGAATGAGGCTGACGATTTCGGCTTGCACAATGGTGTCCAGCGCGCTGGTCGCCTCATCGGCGATCAGCAGTTTCGGACCGGCTGCAATGGCCGCGGCAACAGCAACGCGCTGCTTCTGGCCGCCGGAGAGCTGGTGCGGGAAAGCACGCATGGCGGTTTGTGGGTCGGGCAGCCGGACACGTTGGAGCAGGGTTTTGGCTTTGGCGTAAGCTTGTGGCCAGTCGAGGCCGAGGTGGGTGCGGGCGACTTCGGCGATCTGTTTGCCGACGGTCATGACGGGGTCGAGGCTGGCGGAGGGGTCCTGGAAGACGAAACCAATGTCGCGACCGGGAAGGGGGAGCGTGCTGGGCTCGGTTAATTTGAGAGGTCGGCGTTCCGTCACACCCCCCTCTGTCCTGCCGGACATCTCCCCCGCAAGGGGGAGATTGCTCTCTCATCTCCGCCTTCGCCAACCACGAACGTTGCAGAAGGGAAGCCGTCGGCAAAGCTGCTGATCTCCCCCTTGCGGGGGAGATGTCCGGCAGGACAGAGGGGGGTGGAAGGATCGCGGCGCCTGAAATTGCCACTTGACATGCCCTTCAATCTTGGCGCTCGCCGGCAGCAGTCCAGCCACCGCCAGCGCCAGCGTGCTCTTGCCCGAACCGCTTTCGCCAATGATCGCCAGCCGCTCGCCGGCAATAACATCCAGGCTGACCCCCTTCAGCGCCGTCACCTCGCTGCCATCTCGCCGATAGCGCACTGACAGATCGCGTATCTCAGCCAGTGCGGTCACGACAGGCTCCTCCGCACCGCCGTCGTTTCGACCACGCCTTCGCCGGTGAGATAGACGCCAAGCACGGTCAGCACCAAGGCGATGCCCGGAACGATCGACAGAAAGGGCGCGGTGCGCAGCACAGTGCGGCCCTCGGCGATCATGCCGCCCCAAGTGACGCGATTGGGGTCGCCGAGACCGAGGAAGGACAGCGCTGCCTCGGTGAGGATCGCGGCGGCCACGATCACCGAGGACAAGGCCAGCACCGGCGGCAACGCGTTGGGCAACACCTCGCGAAAAGCGATCTCAAGCGGATGCATGCCGATGACGCGAGCGCCGGCGACGTAATCGCGCTCGCGGATCGACAGCACTTCGGCGCGCGCTACACGCGCCGGTCCGGTCCAGGCGCCAAGCGCTATTGCCGTGACGACGACGCCGAGCGACGGCCCGACGACGCTGACGAAGGCCAGCGCCAGGAGAAAACTCGGCACGGTCTGGAAGGCATCGGTGATGCGCATCAGCCCCTCGTCCACAAGGCCGCCGGCAAAGCCGGCCAGCGTGCCGACGACCGCGCCGATGAAGAGTGCCGCCGCTGCCGCCGCCAGGCCGACCGCCAGCGAGGTGCGGGCGCCGTGGAACAGTTCGGCCAGCACGTCACGGCCGAGCCGGTCGGTGCCGAGCGGCAGCGACCAGTCCTGGAAGGGCGGCAGCAGTGCTGGTCCGGCAATGGCCTGCGGGTCGCCGGGGAAGAGCAGCGACGCAAACAGCGCCATGGCGAACAGAAGCGCCAGGATGATCGCGCCGGCGACCGCTTCCGGCCGGCGCAGGAACCGCGGCAGCGCGCTCACGCGCTGGCCTCGCCGGCGCCGACGCGCGGGTCGAGGAAGGCGTAGGCGATGTCGACGGCAAGGTTGACGGCAATGACGAGGACGGCGCTGGTGAGGATGATGCCGAGCAGCAGCGGCGTGTCGCGCGAAGCGACCGCTTCCTGCGCCAGCCGGCCGAGCCCGGGCACGGCAAAGACGCTTTCGATGACGACGCTGCCGCCCAGCATCTGCGCCGATTGCAGGCCGAGCATGGTGACCAGCGGCAAGAGCGCGTTGCGGGCGACATGGGCGAGCACGATGCGGCGGCGTGACAGCCCCCTGGCGCGGGCGGCGAGCACAAAATCCTGCCGCCACGCCTCGGCCATGCCGGCGCGCATCATGCGCAGATAGAGCGCGAGATAGATGAAGCCGAGCGCGGAAACCGGCAGGACGAGGTGGACGGCGATGTCGGTGGCGCGGTCAAAACCGGTCTTGTCCGAGGCCAGGCTCTCGATGCCGCCGATCGGCAGCCAGCGCAGGTCGACGGCAAAGACGACGATCAGCACCAGGCCAAGCCAGAAACCCGGCACGGCATAAAGCGCCAGCGAGCCGATCGACAGGAAGCAGTCGCGAAAGCTGCCGGGTCTGGCGCCGGCGTAGATGCCGAGCGCCGAGCCCAAACCGAAGGAGAGCGCGGTGGCGGTCACCATCAAGAGCAGTGTCGTCGGCAGGCGTTCCAGGATGACATCGCGAATTGGCCGCGAGAAGGTAACGGACTGGCCGAGGTCGAAATGCAGCAGCGCCCAGAGATAGTTCGCGAGCCGTGTCAGCTCGGACTGGTCGAGGCCCCAGCGATGACGCAGCAATTCGATCATGCCGGCGTCGCCGCCGGTCGAGACGATGTAGGCGTCGACCGCGTCACCGGGGGCGGCTTCCAGGAGGAGGAATGTGCCGATGATGACGATCAGCAGCACGAAGATGCTGCCGACGAGGCGACGGCGCATGAGGGTGAGGGCGCGGGTCATGGGAAAGGCATAGCGCTGCGCCAGTCGGGAGAGGTGCGGTGTCTAGGCACCCCCCTCTGTCCTGCCGGACATCTCCCCCGCAAGGGGGGAGATTGGATGTCGCCTCTGCCTTCGCCAATCTTCGATGCCGAATGTACGCGACAGCGAAGCTGCTGATCTCCCCCCTTGCGGGGGAGATGTCCGGCAGGACAGAGGGGGGTGTGATGAAACGCGGCCCTACGCCATGCCTTCACACCAATTTCTTTGCGAACTTTCATCCGCGCAAATGTGTCACGATTCCAGATAGGTGTCCGCCCAGTTCGACGCCGCCCATCGCGGGTTGTTGGCGATGTTGCCCACGGTATCGCGCGCGACGCTGATGAAGCTCCATTCGGCGACGTTGATCAGCGGCAGGTCCGCCGCGACCTGTTTCTGGAATTCCTTGTAGAGGTCGGTGCGCGCTGACGTATCCAGCGTCTCCGAAGCCTTGGCGATCAGCGCGTCGAGCGCGGCGTTCTTGTAGCCGCCCTGGTTGGAGAACGGCACGCCGTCGGGAATGCCGCTCTGCACCAGGATGGTGGTCGAGATCGCCGGGTCGCCGCGGAACACCGGCGGGCCGACGGCGAGGTCGAAGGTGTGGTCGGTGTAGACGGCCTTGATGTGCGCGGCCGAGTCGTTGTTGACGATCACGGCGTCGATGCCGATTGCCGCCAGCGCCTGGCGCAGATAGTCGCCGAACTGCTTCGTCTCGTTGAAATAGGGTGCCGGCAGGAGTTTCAGCGCAAAACGCTTGCCGTCATCGGCGCGCTTGTACCCCGCGTCGTCGAGCAAGGCGTTGGCCTTGGCGACGTCGAATGGATAGATCGGCACGTCGGCAGTGTAGAATTGCGGATCGTTCTTCGGCACCGGGCCGGTGGCGGTGGCGGCATAGCCGAGGAACACCGTCTTGACGACGAAGTCCTTGTCGATGGCATGCGCGATCGCCTGGCGGACCTTCACGTCGGCCAGTTCCTTGCGGCGATGGTTGATCTCGACGACGAGCTGATAGGTCAGCCCCTCATAGCCCTGGAGATCACCTTCAGGCCCGGCACCTTGGAGATGCGGTCGAGGTCGGCCAAGGGCACGGCGGAGAAGGCGGCGAGCTGGATCTCTTCGGCCTCGAGCGCCGCTGCAGCCGACGTGCGGTCGGGTAGCACCTGGTAGATGATCTCGTCGAGATACGGCTCGTCCTTGGCCCAGTAATCCGCATTCCTGGTCAGCTTGTAATACTGGCCGGCCTTGTATTCGCCGAACTTGAACGGCCCGGTGCCGATGGGTGCATTGTTGGCCGGGTTGTCCTCGATCTTGCCGACCTCGTAGATGTGCTTCGGCACCACGCTTGACAGCGCCGGCAGCGCGTTGCGGATCAGCTGGAACGGCGTTGGCTTGGCGAATTTGAAGACGGCGGTCAGATCGTCAGGGGTGTCGACGCTGGCCAGATCCTTGAACACGGTGCGGCCGAGATTTTGCAGCGGCTTCCAGATCTGCAGCGCGGAGAAGGCGACGTCGGCCGAGGTGAACGGCTCGCCGTCATGCCACTTGACGCCGTCGCGCAGTTTGAAGGTCACCGACAGCCCATCGGCAGCACCTTCCCAGGAGAGCGCAAGGCGGGGTTCCAGTCCGTCCTTGCCTTCGAACGAGGCTTCGGCCAGCGTTTCGACGATCTTGCTGGAAATGAAGAAGACGCCGTTGGAGGCGACGATGGCCGGATTGAGGTTGCGCGGTTCGGAATCGGCGGCGAGCACGAGGCGGCCGCCCTTCTTCGGCGTCTGCGCCCAGCTGAATGTGGGCATGGCGGTGGAGGCCAGCAGCAAAACTGAGCCGCCAAGCAGCGTGCGTCTGGAAATATCCGACATGATCAACCTCCGTCCTCTCCGCGACCAGATGGGCGCACCCCTCGAAGCTGGCCGCACCCGCCAGCATCCTCGCGGCGATTATGGCCCTTGCCAAGGGTTTCGCCAGAGACGGAATTGGCGCATCCTTGCTTGGCTTTGAAATTTTCGTCCGCTGGACCAGTTTAGAGGTGGCCCTTTCATTCTGGTATTCTGTAGGACCAGATTGCCTTAGTGTGCAGCAATGACGAGTGGTGACAGCCTGCCGAAGCAATCTAACCTGTTTCTGGCTGGACCAGAGTTAACGAAATGGTGCAAATTTGATCGAAGCCAAGGGATTGGACGCAGTACGGCCGGCGATCCCACTGATATCAGGGAGAGAAAGATGAACATTGCCCCGGGCAAGAGCGCCGTCAGCAATATCCCGTTCGACCAGGCGAGGGTCGACCGGCTGATGGAAGAGGCCGGCATCGATGTTCTGCTCGCGACGTCCAAGCACAACACGCAGTATCTGCTCGGCGGCTACAAGTTCATCTTCTTTGCCGCCATGGATGCGATCGGCCATAGCCGTTACCTGCCTATCGTCCTCTATGAAAAGGGCGGGCCCGATCATGCCGCCTATATCGGCAACCGCATGGAAGGCGCCGAGCACCAGAACAACCCGTTCTGGACGCCGACGCTGCATGCCGCCTGCTGGGGCACGCTTGATGCTGCCAATCTTGCGGTCGAGCACATCAGCAAGATCGGCAAGGCCGGCGCCCGCCTCGGCATCGAGCCGGCCTTCCTGCCGTCGGACGCCTATGCGCTGATCCGCAAGGCGTTGCCGGATGCCAGGCTGATCGACGCGACCGGCATGCTGGAGCGCATGCGCGCCATCAAGACGGACGCCGAGCTGGAAAAGCTGCGTATTGCCTCCGAGCTAATCACGGATTCCATGCTGGCGACCATCCAGTGGGCGCATGAAGGCAAGACCAAGGCCGAGATCATCGAGCATCTGCGGCGCGAAGAAACCAATCGGGGCGCGCATTTCGAATATTGCCTGCTGACGTTGGGCGCCAGCCACAACCGCGCGGCGTCACCGCAGGCTTGGAAAAAGGGCGACGTGCTGTCGATCGATTCCGGCGGCAATTATCACGGCTATATTGGCGACCTCTGCCGCATGGGCATTTTGGGCGAACCGGATGCCGAACTGGAAGATCTGTTGGCCGAGGTCGAGACAGTGCAGCAGGCGGCGTTCTCGAAGGTGAGGGCAGGCACCATCGGCGGCGACATGATTTCGCACGCGGAGGGCGTGCTGAAGGCGTCGAAGGTCGCGCCCTATACGGATTTCTTCGCCCACGGCATGGGGCTGATCACGCATGAGGCTCCGTTCCTGATGACCAACCATCCGGTGACCTATGAAGGCACCTATGCCGCCAAGCCGCTGGAGACAAACATGGTGCTGTCGGTGGAGACGACCATGCTTCACCCGACGCGGGGGTTCATCAAGTTGGAGGACACGTTGGCGGTGACGGATACGGGATATGTGATGTTTGGGGATCGGGCGCGGGGGTGGAATAGAGGTGGGATAGCCTAGCTCGGCGCTACCCCCTCACCCGGATTGCCATCCGAATTCCGAAGGGCAATTCGGGGCTATCCGACCTCTCCCCGAGGGGAGAGGAGTTTGCGCCGGCGCTGGCTTCTGCCTCTTCTCCCCTCGGGGAGAAGGTGGCCGCGAAGCGGCCGGATGAAGGGGGCCTTTCGCGATTACTTCCCCGCCGGGATCAGCCTGAAATCCGGCAGCTCCCGCAGCACCAGTTCGGGTCCAGCCGGCGAATAGACAACGAAGAGCTGCATCGGCCCATCGCCCGTGTTCAGCGTCGAATGGAAACGGCTTTCCGGCACATAGATGGTGCAGCCGGGGCCGACCTTGGCGACGACCGGATTGCCCTCCTCGTCCTCGACCATCTGCTCGCCATTGCCCGACATAACGAAGATGATCTCTTCCGCGCCGGGATGGTTGTGGCGCGTGTGTCCCTTGCCTGAGGGCAGGTCGACGACACCGCCGGAAAAGCGCTCAGCGCCATTCACTTCAGGCGCCACCGTCAGCGACAGCTTGCCCCAGTCAAAGCCGAAGGCGCTCACGTCCTTCGGGTATACGAATACCTTGCTCTTGTCGGTCATGATCTCATCCCCTTCTTTTTCTTCTGGTCGTGCAGCATGACGGCCTTGAAATCCGCCGTCTGCCTGGCGATCGCGGCTTCAGCCGGCAGCCGTTCCATCGAACTCGCGCCATAAAAGCCGTGCAGGCCCTTGCAGCGGTCGAGGATGTAGCGGGCATCATCCGGCATCGAGATCGGCCCGCCATGGCAAAGCAGGATGACATCCTTGCGCACCGAGCGCGCCGCGTTGGCGATGGCGTCGATCTCGACCACGCAGTCGTCGAGCGACTTGGCCGACGTCGCGCCGATCGAGCCGCCTGTCGTCACCCCCATATGGGCGACGACAATGTCGGCGCCGGCTTTTGTCATGGCGCGCGCCTCGTCGGGGTTGAAGACATAGGGCGTGGTCAGAAGATCGAGCTTGTGCGCCTCGGCGATCATGTCGACCTCCAGCCCGAACCCCATGCCGGTTTCCTCAAACTCTGGCGCATGCTGCCATCGAACAGGCCGATGGTCGGGAAATTCTGCACGCCTGAAAAGCCCATCGTCTTCAGCTCGGCAAGCAGCAACGGCATGATGACGAAGGGATCGGTGCCGTTGACACCGGCCAGCACCGGCGTCTTTTTGACCACCGGCAGCACCTCATAGGCCATTTCCTTGACGATCTCATTGGCGTTGCCATAGGCGAGCAGGCCGGCAGCCGAGCCGCGCCCGGCCATGCGGTAGCGGCCGGAATTGTAGATGATGATGAGGTCGATGCCGCCGGCTTCCTCGGCCTTGGCCGACAGGCCGGTGCCGGCGCCGCCCCCGACGATGGGCACGCCGTCGGCGATCATCGCCTTGAACTTCTTCAATATGTCCTTGCGCGGTATTGCGGGCATTTGTTGGCTCTCACTGTCTGGCGATGTCGAGGAAGGCCGCGGTTGCGGCTTTGGCAAATTCCGGATCGTTGATGTGCAACGGCAGGCGTGTGACCCGGCGTGTGGCGCTCGGCCTGATGGTGCGCTCGATGGCACCGAACAGCACGGCGTCGGCTTCGGGGTCGAAGAAGGCGCCGCCCTCGATATCGAGTGCCGAGACACCTTTTTCGGGGATCAGGAAATGCACAGGGCCCTCGCAGCGAGCGAGCCTGGTGCCGATCCACTCGCCTATACCGCGGCATTCGTCCACCGTGGTGCGCATCAGTGTGACGTTGGGATTGTGCTCGTAGAACAGCCGGCCCCTAAACTTCTCGGGAATGGTCGGCGGCGCCCAGAAATTGACCATGTCCAGCGCGCCGACCGAGCCTACATAGGGCAGCTTGGTGCGGGCGATGGCGCCGAAGCGGTCCTCCGTCGCCGGCAGCACGCCGCCGAACAGCAGGTCGCAGACTTCCGTCGTGGTGATGTCGATGACGCCGGCGAGCAGGCCCGAGTCCGCGAGCTTCTCCATCGAGCGGCCGCCGGTGCCGGTGGCGTGGAAAACCATGCAGTCATAGTTGGCGCGCAACTGATCCGCGATGGCGGTCACGCAAGGCGTGGTGACGCCGAACATGGTGAGCCCGAGTGCCGGCTTGCCGGTGGCAGTCGGCGCCGGCCTGGCGGCCATGCCGGCGATTGCCTGCGCCGCATTGTGCAGCACGACGCGTGACAGCCGGTTCAGTCCCGCCATATCGGTGACCGATGGCATCATGATGATGTCGGAGACGTCGACATAGGGCGCGGTGTCGCCGGAGGCGAGCGTCGAGACCATGATCTTGGGCAGCCCAAGCGGCAGCGCGCGCATGCCGGCAGTGATGATCGACGTGCCGCCGCCGCCGCCAATGCCGATCACGCCTGATATGTCGTCGCGCGACTGAATGAAATTTGTGAAGGCGGCGCTCATGCCGGCCACTGCCGTGCCGC
This sequence comes from Mesorhizobium sp. C089B, assembly GCF_030323125.1. Taxonomy (NCBI): domain Bacteria; kingdom Pseudomonadati; phylum Pseudomonadota; class Alphaproteobacteria; order Hyphomicrobiales; family Phyllobacteriaceae; genus Mesorhizobium; species Mesorhizobium sp. C089B. The sequence goes on along the minus strand of NZ_CP100469.1, from coordinate 3,663,843 downwards.
GATCATCGATGCCGAGCACGCCACTGGCTCCACCCGGATGATGCGCCGCGACCTCGCTGGCCGGGATATCGACCGGCACCGTGGCGCCGCGCGTTCCGATGTCGACGCGGGCAACCGAACTGCCGGTGGCGGCAATAGCATCGGCCAGGAAGGCAAGTTCCTCGCCCTTGGTGTCGGCTGTGCCCACCACGTAGATGCGCTTCATCGCGTTTCTCCCGTCACCGGCCGACCGGCGCCGGGCCGCCTGTCGCCCTTTGCCGGCCTTTCGGTGGGCAAAGGTCATTGCAATTTTTTGAGACGCGCGTATCGTATTGACATGGAAGTCTCACGTCAACAAGCCGCTGGGAACGACGACGCCAACGAGGCTGCAGAACGCGGCCCACGGGCCCGCACAAAACGGCTGATGCTGAAGACGGCGACGCGGCTGATGCAGGCGGGCGTCACCCCGTCGGTCAGCGAAGTCGCGGAGGCGGCGCAAGTGTCGCGCGCCACCGCCTATCGCTATTTCCCCAGCCAGGCAGCCCTGGTGCAGGCGGTGGTTGACGAGGGGCTTGGGCCGATCCTGACCTGGCAATCGACGTCCACCGATGCCGGGCGGCGCGTTGCCGAATTGTTCGATACCGCCATGCCGCGCATCGAAGCTTTCGAGGCAACTTTCAAGGCAGCGCTGAAACTGTCGCTCGACCAATGGGCGCAGCGGCAGGCGGGCACGCTGGGCGGCGAGCCGCAATTCACGCGCGGACATCGCGTCCAGCTGCTGAAGGATGCCATCGCACCGCTCAAGGGCCGGCTGCCGCCGCGCGAGTTCAAGCGCCTGGCGCAGGCGCTGTCGATGATGTTCGGCGTCGAAGTGCTGATCGTGCTGAAGGATATATGGGGGCTCGATAGCCGCGGCATGCGGTCGGTCGCGCAGTGGGCGGCGGGCGCCCTTGTGCGCGCCGCGGTGGCGGAATCAACGGCTGAAATCGATGCGGCCCCGACAGCGGCATTGGCGAAATAGCGCCAATCTGGTTCGACCAGATTTGGATGCCCACTATTGATGTTAACCGGGATGGCAGTGCCGAAACAAGGCTCTCCTATATCAACGAGTAGGAAAATTCAGGGAAAACAGTCGGATACATGAAGAATCCGGTTAAACAAGGCCCGGTGGTGGTCCAAGAAAGAGCTTGACGGCTATCTAAAATTGGTAATACCAGATCAGGACAGAAAAGCGGATCGAAAGTGAGAGCTGCGATCCAGTTTCCGGCAAAGCGAGGAGGCTTGGAACCGGAAAGGTGCGATCTCGGGAGGAACTACCAGGCCGGCTTCACCGCCGGCTAGCATGACAAGGTAGAATGCGCACAAGGGAGGAAATCATTATGCGCAAGACAATGACCAGCCTGCTTGCTGGTATCGGCTTAGTACTTGCCTGCGGAACGTCCGTCTACGCGCAGGACAAGGAGCTCACCATCTTTTGGGCGGAATGGGATCCGGCCAATTATCTGCAGGAACTCGGCAACGAGTACGAGAAGGAAACCGGCGTCAAGATCACGGTGGAAACCACGCCCTGGTCCGACTTCCAGACCAAGGCTTTCACCGAGTTCAACGCCCATGGCGACGCCTATGATATGGTCGTCGGCGACTCGCAATGGCTCGGCGCCGGCTCGACCGGCGGCCACTATGTCGACCTGACCGACTTCTTCAACAAGCACAAGCTTGGCGAAGTGATGGCGCCGGCAACGGTGAAATATTACGCCGAGTATCCGGGCGGCAGCAGCAAGTACTGGGCGATCCCGCTCGAAGGCGACGCTGTCGGCTGGTCCTATCGCAAGGACTGGTTCGAGGACCCGAAGGAAAAGGAAGCCTTCAAGGCCAAGTACGGCTACGATCTCGACGTGCCGAAGGATTTCAAGGCGCTGCGCGACATCGCGGAGTTCTTCTACCGGCCGGATCAGAAGCGATACGGCATCGCCATCTACACCGACAATTCCTATGACGCGATGGCGATGGGCTTCGAAAACGCGCTGTTCTCCTTCGGCGGCGAACTGGGTGACTACAAGACCTACAAGGTCGACGGCTTCATCAACTCCGACAAGGCAATCGCCGCACTCGACGCCTACAAGGAACTCTACACGTTCACGCCTCCGGGCTGGGCCAAGTCGTTCTTCGTGGAGGACAATCAGGCGATCACCGAAAACCTGGCCGCGATGAGCATGAACTACTTCGCGTTCTTCCCCTCGCTGATCAACGAGGCGTCGAACCCGAACGCCAAGAACACCGGCTTCTTCGCCAATCCTCCAGGCCCGAACGGCGATCAGTTCGCCGCACTCGGCGGTCAGGGCATCTCGATCGTTTCCTACTCCAAGAAGCAGGAAGAGGCGACGAAGTTCCTTGAATGGTTCATCAAGGACGAGACCCAGAAGAAGTGGGCGGCGCTCGGCGGCTACACCTGCAGCGCCGCCGTGCTCAAGTCGGAGGAGTTCCAGAACGCCACGCCGTACAACAAGGCCTTCTACGAGACCATGTTCAAGGTGAAGGACTTCTGGGCGGTGCCGGAATATGCCGAGCTGCTGCAGCAGCTCAACCAGCGCGTCTATCCCTACATGATCGGCGGCGAAGGCACCGCCAAGGAAACGCTGGACGCGCTCGCAGGCGACTGGAACGCGACGTTCAAGAAATACGGCCGCGGCCAATAAGCAGCTTTTCTCGCGGAGGAGGCATCCGTGCCTCCTCCGTTCTTTTTTCCGAAACGGGAGCAGGGTCTTGGCGACCACGATGATCACCACGCTGGACACTTCCTCGCGGGCCGCTGCACGCGGCTTGAGCGACATGTCGATCCGCAACTTCTTCATAATCCCGACGATCCTGTTCCTGATCGTCTTCAACATTTTCCCGCTGATCTATTCGCTGGGCTATTCCTTCACCGATTTCCGCGCGTCGACCAACGCGCCGGCGAATTTCGTCGGGCTGCAGAATTATCGCGACCTGCTCAACGACCCCTATGTCTGGTCCAACTTCGCCATCACCGCGAAGTACGTCATCATCTCGGTCGCGGGTCAGTTGCTCGTCGGCTTCGGCGTGGCCATGCTGCTCAATCGGGATATTCCCCTCAAGGGTCTCATCACAACGCTGCTGCTGCTGCCGATGATGCTGTCGATGGCCGTCGTCGGTCTGTTCTGGAAATTGCTCTATGACCCGTCATGGGGGGTCATCAACTATGCGCTTGGCCTCGGCAATTTCGAGTGGCTGGCCGACCCCAAGATGGCGCTCTATGCGGTTGCGCTGACCGACATCTGGATGTGGTCGCCCTTCGTCATGCTGTTGTCGCTGGCCGGTCTTTCAGCGGTGCCGAAGCATCTCTACGAAGCAGCGGCGATCGACCGCGCCGGACCGTTCTACACCTTCTTCCGCATCACGCTGCCGCTGGTCGCGCCGATCCTGATGATCGCGGTCATCTTCCGCACCATGGAAGCGTTCAAGACCTTCGACCTCGCCTATATCCTGACCAGCCAGCCGACCGCCGAGCTGATCTCGATCCGGCTGTACAAGATGGCGTTCCAGGAATGGCAAACCGGGCGCTCCTGCGCGCTCGCCTACATCGTGCTGATCATGGTGCTGGCCATCACCAACATCTACGTCAAATACCTCAACAAGGTGAAGGAGCGCTGACATGGCCGCCGTCCGCACTTCTTCCGAAATAGGCTTCAATCGCGTCGCCATCGTCGCCGTCCTGTTGGTGACGATCATCTTCCTGGCGCCGATCTACTGGATCGCCTCGACGGCGTTCAAGCCGCGCAATCTTGCCACGACCATCCCGCCGACGGTGGTGTTCCAGCCCGAGATATCGCCGTTCGTCAAGCTGTTCACCAAGCGCTCGCAGATGCGCAACCCGCCGTCGCCGGAAGAGTATGCGGCGGCACCCTGGTGGGAACGTGTCGTGTTCGACGGCGGTGAAAAGATCGTGCGCGACGGCAAGGGCCAGGTGCAATGGTCCGGCTATCCGAGCCGCTTCATGAACTCGCTGATCATTGCCATCACCTCGACGGTGCTGGCTGTCGGCATGGGTACCTTCACCGCCTACGGCTTCTCGCGCTTCAAGGTGAAGGGGGAGGCGGATCTGCTCTTCTTCATCCTGTCGACGCGCATGCTGCCGCCGGTGGTGGTCGCGATCCCGATGTTCCTGATGTACCGGGCCGTCGGCCTCAACGATTCCCATATCGGGCTGATCATCCTTTATACCGCCTTCAACCTGTCCTTTTCGGTGTGGCTGATGAAGGGGTTCATGGACGAGATCCCGAAGGAGTATGAAGAGGCAGCGCTGGTCGACGGCTACACCCGCATGGAAGCCTTCTTCAAGATCGTGCTGCCGGAGGCCGCCACCGGCATCGCCGCGACCGCGGTTTTCTGCTTCATCACGGCGTGGAACGAGTATGCCTTCGCGCTGATCATGACCAACCGCCGCGCCCAAACGGCGCCGCCCTTCATCCCCAGCCAGGTCGGCGCCGGCCTGCCCGACTGGACGGTGATCGCCGCCGGAACCTTCCTGTTCCTGCTGCCGGTCGCAATCTTCACCTTCCTGCTCCGCAACCATTTGCTGCGCGGCATGTCCTTCGGAGCGATCCGCAAATGAGCTTTCGAGCCATCAACCAGAAATATCTCGAACCGGGGTCTCAGGTGCTGATGGTCCTCGGCATCATCGCGCTTTGCCAGCCGTGGAACCTGCTGCTGCACAGCTATGGCGTGACCATCATCCTGATCGGCCTGATCGGCTTCAACATCACCTCGAAGATCGCGCCGGCGGAGAAGGCCGGTACCGGCCAGGTGCGCAATCCGGGAGCAGAGCATTGACCCAGATTGAGCTTCGCGGCGTCCAGAAATTCTTCGGTGCGGTCCAGGTCATCAAGGACCTCAACCTCAAGATCGACGACAACGAGTTCATCGTGCTGCTCGGTCAGTCGGGTTGCGGCAAGACGACGACATTGAGGGCGGTTGCCGGGCTGGAGACGATCGACGGCGGTGACATCCTCATCGACGGCAAGCCGGTGCAACACCTCAAGGCCGCCGACCGCGACATCGCCATGGTGTTCCAGTCGTTCTCGCTCTACCCGCATATGAGCGTCTATGAGAACATTGCTTTTCCCTTGCGCGCGACGCGCAAGAGCAAGGCCGAGATCGATAGCGAGGTGCGCTCGGTCGCCAAGACGCTGCAGATCACGGAACTGCTGGCCAAGAAGCCGTCGGCGCTGTCGGGCGGCGACATGCAGCGTGTGGCCATCGGCCGGGCTCTGGTGCGGCGGCCGAAGGCGATGCTGATGGACGAGCCGATCGGCGCCCTCGACGCCAAGCTGCGCGAAGAGATGCGGGCCGAGATCAAGCGGCTGCACATCAAACAGGGCTCGACCACCATCTATGTCACGCACGACCAGATCGAGGCGATGAGCCTCGCCGACCGCATCGTGATCATGCATGAGGGCGTGCTGCAGCAGGTCGGTTCGCCCGACGAGGTCTATTCGCATCCGGCCAATCTGTTCGTGGCGCAGTTCGTCGGCAGCCCGGTGATGAACGTCGCCGATGCGGCGATCGCCGAGACCGCATCGGCGGCCTCGGTCACCGTCGGTGGCGCTGCCGCCGGCTTCGAATTTCCGCGCACGCTTTTGTCCAAGCTCAACGGCCATGCCGGCGGCCAGCTGGCGCTCGGCATCCGGCCCGAAGGCGTGCTGGTGCGCCATGAAGCAGCGGAGGGCTTCTTGCCGGTCGAGACACAGATCGTCGAGCCGCTCGGCTCGTTCGACATTGTCGATCTCAAGGTCGGCTCCAAGATGCTGCGCGCGCGCACCAAGAGCGGCTTCGTCGGCGGCCCGGGCGAAAAGGTCTTCGCCAGGATCGATCCGACGCAAGCACATTTCTTCGACACGGCAAGCGGCAAGTCGCTTGAGGTGAGGCTCTGATGGCTCATATCCAGCTCAAGAATATTTCCAAGAGCTTCGGCAACCACACCGCACTGACCGGGCTCGATCTCGAGATCGCCGATGGCGAGTTCTTCGTGCTGCTCGGCGAGACCGGCGCCGGCAAGACGACGACGCTGCGCATGATCGCGGGTCTGGAAAAGCCGACCGAGGGTCAGGTGTTCATCAACGGCGTCGACGTCGCCGACTGGGGTGCGGCCGAGCGCGACGTGGCGCTGGTGCTTCAGCAATATTCGCTCTATCCGCGCTATACGGTCCGCGAAAATCTCGAATTCCCGCTGAAGCCGAAGATCCGTCGGCTGCCGGATGCCGAGATCAAGGACCGTGTTGCACGAGCGGCCAAGACACTGCGGATCGAGCATCTGCTCGACCGCAAGACCGACCGCCTTTCAGGCGGCGAAATGCAGCGCGTCTCTATCGGGCGCGCCATCGTGCGCAAGCCGCGCGTGTTCCTGATGGACGAACCGCTGTCGGCGCTCGACGCCAAACTGCGCGAGGCGCTGCGCACGGAACTGAAGAACCTGCAGATCCAGCTTGGCGCCACCTTTCTGTTCGTCACCCACGACCAGATCGAGGCGATGTCGATGGGCGACAAAGTGGGCGTGCTCAACCATGGCCGCATCATCCAGACCGGCACGCCGCACGAGATCTATAACAATCCGCGCGATACCTATGTGGCGAGCTTCGTCGGCTCGCCGCCGATGAACCTGATCGATGGCAAGCTGGTCAACGGCCGCGCGGTGATGGCGCCGCTGAATTTCGAACTGCCTTTCTCTGGGGGTGCCAAGGCGGGCGGTGCGACCGACGGTCGCCCGCTCGTCTTCGGTATTCGACCTGAGGATGTGTATCTTGAAAGCGGTGCGCCGGTCGAGGCACGCGTCCACGATGTTGAGAACCATGGCGTGGAAAAGATCCTGACTCTGCGGGTCGGCGACACGACGCTACGCGCCACGGTGCCGGCCAGAACCGATGTCCAGATCGAGCAGCCGGTGCGCTTTGCCTGGAATCAGGACAAGGTGGTGCTGTTCGACAAGGGCAGCGGCGTGAGCTTGCGGCACGCCAGCTAATTTAGACTACATCCACTCCCAGCTTGCGCAGCGGCCCATCACGGTTTTCGGGCCGCTGTTTTGGTGATGGCTGCAACGAAGCACTTGAGGCTTTCCTCGACATAGGTGGCCACCTCGATCGTCGGGTCAAAACTCCACCACAGCAGTGAGCCCTGCCAATGCGATGCCATCAGCAGGCCGATGTCGCGCGCGGTGTCGGGCGTTCCGGCCAAGCAAGCCGCAAGGGCCTCGCTCAGGAACGCTTTCCAGGCGGCGCCTCGCGCCCTGAGCACGGGGTCGCGCAGATCCTCGCGCAGGACGAGCAGGCCCTCGGCGTAGGCTTCGATGCCGCCGTAGCCCTGCGACAGCCCCACCAGCAATTCGATCGCGCCGGCCGGCGTTTTGGGAACGGTGGCTGCGAGTTCCCTCGTCTTGGCATCGAGGCCATCCCACGCTTGCAGCAAGGTGCGCTGCTTCAGCTGCGCCTTGTTGCCGAAACGCTGCACCAGTGTTGCGCCAGAGAGGCCGCACGCCTTTGCCAGCCGCTCGAAGGTGAGCGCCTCGGGTCCATGTTCGTGAATCAATCCCAACGCGGCTTCCAGCACCTGCTCGTCGGATTTGGTTTTTGGTCGCGTCACCTTGACATCTCAATATAACCGAATAATCATTTATATATAATGCGAGCGGGGTAAGCCAGATCGGTTTGGTCGATAGATTCGGTTGGGGACTACCATGACGTTGCAAGGAAAGGTCGCCCTGGTCGCCGGCGCCACGCGTGGTGCCGGGCGGGGGATCGCGGTTGAACTCGGCGCCGCCGGCGCCACCGTCTATGTCACCGGGCGCACCACACGCAGCCAGCAATCCGACTATGCCCGGCCCGAAACCATCGAGGAGACGGCGGAGCTGGTTTGTTCGCATGGCGGCAAGGGCATTGCCGTGCAAGTCGATCATATGGTGACTGATGATGTGCGCAGTCTGGTCGAGCGCATCCGGGCCGAACAGGGTCGGCTCGACATTCTGGTCAACGATATCTGGGGCGGCGAAAAGCTGTTCGAGTGGAATAAGCCGGTCTGGGACCACAATCTGGAAAACGGCCTGCGCCTGTTGCGGCTCGGCATCGACACGCATCTGATCACCGCGCATCATGCGCTGCCGCTGATGATCGAGCGGCCGGGCGGGCTGCTGGTCGAGGTCACTGACGGCACCGCCGAGTACAATGCCGATCACTATCGGCTGTCGCCGTTCTACGATCTCGCCAAGGTCGCGGTGAACCGCATGGCATGGGCACACGCCAAAGATCTTGCTGCGCATGGCGCCACCTCGGTGTCGCTGACGCCCGGATGGCTGCGTTCCGAAATGATGCTGGAGGCGTTTGGCGTCACCGAAGACAATTGGCGCGACGCCACCGCCAACGTGCCGCATTTCGTCATTTCCGAAACGCCGCGCTTTGTCGGCCGCGCGGTCGCGTCGCTTGCGGCGGATCCGGATCGTGCGCGCTGGAACGGCCAGTCGCTGTCCAGCGGTGGGTTGGCGCAGATTTATGGTTTTACCGATCTCGACGGCTCACGCCCGGACGCCTGGCGCTATGTTCCGGAGGTACAGGACGCCGGCAAACCTGCCGATGCCGCGGGTTACCGGTAAGCTTAGACCGAGCGGCCATCGAAGTCGAAAATCGACAGACCGACAGCATCAATATCCGCAACGCAGTTAAGGTTGACGTAGGCGCTGCGTTCGTTGCCCTGACTGACATCCTCGGCGAAGGGATGGATGCCGCAGGTCCGGCAGAAGCGATGCGCCAATACGTGATTGTTGAACGTATAGGTGCCGAGATCATCGCCCCATGCGAGCACCTTCAGGCTGTCATGCGGGATGGCGCATAACAGCACGCCCTTGCGCCTGCACATCGAACAATTGCACCGCACGGCGCCGGTCAGCTGCGCCTTGAATTCGAACGCAACCTTGCCGCAGTGGCAGCTGCCTTTGTACAGCATCAGTCCCTTCCTATCGCTGGCAGGTGCAAAGGCACGCTGTCCGGGCTATTCCTTCCGCTGACCTAGCGGCCCATATGCCTTAAAGACGCTCCACCTTGACGGAATCCGACATCGACATGCAATCAATCCGCGATCGTCTCGAGATCATCCTGTCACGTCTTGCCAGTTGCGCGGCAGGCGAGAAGGTGTTCACCAAACTCTATGCCGAGGCGGCGCGCGCAGCGGCCGAGGCCACCGATGCGCGCAAGAAGGCCGGCGTATCGCTCGGGCCGCTCGACGGCACCATCGTGTCGATCAAGGATCTGTTCGATGTCGCCGGCGAGCCGACCACGGCCGGGTCGCTGATGCTGAGGGACACCGCGCCCCGTCGGCACGACGCTGCGGTCGTCAGCCGTCTGCGCCAGGCCGGCGCCGTCATCATCGGCAAGACCAACATGACCGAATTCGCCTTCACCGCTATCGGCGACAACATGCACTACGGCACACCGGGCAATGCCGCCGACACCAGCCGCATTCCAGGCGGTTCGTCGTCGGGCGCCGCCGTGTCCGTTGGCGAGGGGACGAGCGACATTTCCATCGGCTCCGACACCGGCGGTTCGGTGCGCATCCCGGCATCGCTGAACGGCGTCGTCGGTTTCAAGCCGACGGCGCGGCGCGTGCCGCTGACTGGTGCCTATCCCCTTTCCGCGACGCTGGATTCGATCGGGCCGCTGGCGCTGAGTGTTGCTCCGTGTGCCCTGGCTGACGCCGCGATGACGGGCGAGCAGATGCCGCAACTGCACCTGCCGTTAGCGCTTGCCGGGCTTCGTGTCGGCATTCCGCGCGGCCTGCTTTTCGAAGACACGGAAACGGAGATTGCCGCCGCGTTCGATCGCAGCCTTGCCGGGATCGAGCAGGCAGGCGCGTGGCTCACGGACATTTCGATCGACGACCTCATTGCCGATCTGCGCCTGGCCACCAAACGCGGCTCGATCGCGGCCATGGAAGGTTCTGAAATCCATGCCGACTGGCTGGCGACGGGCGCATCGGTGCCGGTCGATCCCCATGTCAGCGGGCCGCTGTCGCGGGCGGCGGCCATACCGACGCCGGTTTATATCAGGGCAATGCGTCGTCGCGCGGCACTGTGCATAGCCATGGACGAGCGGTTGGGTTCGGTCGATGTGCTAGCTCTGCCGACCACGCCGGTGACAGCGCCGACTATCGTTTCGATGGCCGAGGATACGGCTCTGCGTGAACGCACCGAAGGTCTGCTGCTGCGCAATACCCAGGTCGCCAACCAGTTCGACCTCTGCGCGATCTCGCTGCCGATGCCCGGCATGACGCTGCCGGCCGGACTGATGCTGGTGGCGCGCAATGGCCACGACCACCATCTGCTGCGCATCGCGGCTGAAGTCGAGCGGCTGCTCCGATAGGCAGCGAGCCGTAGGTCGGCAGTCAACGTGCCGCGCAGCGCTTGCGCTCGCTTTTCTTGGAGGAGCGTTCGATTTTGGTAACGACCAGCATCGGCGGATCGTTCGGCTGGCCGCGATGCCGGATCGATCCTCGGACGACGAGTTTTCCAGCATAAAGCTTGTCGGAGAGGTCAGGTGCCGATCTGTCCAGCGGCGGCAATTCCGTAGTGTTGAGCTCCACGCCTTTAACGACATTGCCGGTGGTCAGATCCAGCGCATTGCCTGACGGGCAGGGCGCCATCATGCAGACGATCCCATTGCTGCAATAGACATAATCGCTGCTTTGTGCCGCCGCGAGCGAAGGTAAGGCCACGATCGACGACACTGCGAGAACCAGAGATGCGAAGCGAAAACCGGACATGGTTCACGCGTCCGCCGGGAACCGTCTGCGGTAATGCTCGACCACGTCGGGATTGCGCAGATTGACAGGCAGCCGGTTGGCCAGCACCAGCAAGGTCTCGCCGGCCGCGCCCACGCCCATGCGCATCATCGATTGCTCGGTAATCCCCGCCATATGCGGGGTGACGATAACATTGTCGAAACCGAAATAGGGATGGTTTGCCGGCAGCGGCTGCGTGGCAAAGACGTCGAGTGCGGCGCCGCCGATCCGGTCTTGGCGCAAGGCCTCGATCAGCGCCTCGTCGTCGATCACCGGTCCGCGCGAAATGTTGATCAAAAGCGCGTCCGGCTTCATGCGGGCAATGCGTTCGCGGCTGATCAGGCCGCGCGTTTCCGGCGTCAGCGGGCAGCAGAGCACGATGATGTCGCTCTGTTCGATCAGCGCATCGATCGACAGGAAGCCGATCCTGTCGGGTGCCGGCTGCATGCTGCGGGTCGTCGCCACGACGTCGAGGCCGAAGCCGTGCGCGGCGATATGGGCGACCGCCTGACCGATGGCGCCGAAGCCGATGATGCCGATGGTCTTGCCGGCAAGCTCGCTGGCATGGCTGGCGTGGTCGCGGCCGGCATTCCAGCCCTTGGCGCGCAAGTCGCGGTCTACCGAACGGAAGCGCCGAAGCAGGGCAAGGGCCGCGAACATCACATATTCGGCGACCGAACGCGCATTGACCGCCGGCACGTTGGCGACCAGCACGCCGGCCGCGGCCGCGGCCTCCATCGGCACCATGTCGAGCCCGGCACCGTGGCGGACCGCTGCTCTGAGTTTCGTGGCGTTTTCGAACAGCGACGGCGGCAGCGGTGCGCGAACGATGATGACGTCGGCATGCTTCGCCTCGGCCGTCAGCGTTGCCGCATCGAGCGCTGAGGCGACGACGAGTTCGCCGGCGCCCGCCAGCATGGCGGAGGCACGCGGGTGCAGCGTGTGCGTCGACAGGATTCTGGGCATGGGGCTCTCGCTAGTCGCAATTCTCAAAGGAAAGCGCCGCGCGCTTTTCCCAGAAAACCGTTTCACACCTTTCCTGGAATTGCACTAGACCTTCTCAAGTGCCAGGCTTTGCGCTTGCGCCTCCCGGCCCTCGATGATCCCCTTCCAGTAGCTTTCCGCGCCTTGCAGGTGGGCGCTCATCAGCGCCTGGGCGAGATTGCCGTCGCGACGCAGCAGCGCCTCGTAGATCTGGATATGCTCGGCATGCGAGCGCACTGAGCGCTCGGGATCGTTGAAGTAGATCGGCAGCCGCTGCTCGCCCATCAGGTAATAGACACTGCAGATATTGTGGAAGACGCCGTTCTTGGTCGCCCGCACGATTTCGAGGTGGAATTCGCGGTCTTCCTTGGCGAGGCCTTCGCCGGCGGCGATGCACTCCTCCGAGGCTTTCAGGATCTCCCGCAGGCGTTCGAAATTCTCTTCGGTGGCACGCGAACAGGCAAGTTCGGCGGCCTTGATCTCGTGGATCTTGCGCAGTTCGACGGTCTCGTAGATCTGCACCGGATCGAGCGGCAGGCCCGCGCGGGCAAAAAGAGCCAAGGCTTCTACACTGGCCTGCCTGGTGTCGACATAAATGCCGGATTTGGCGCGGCGCTCGACGATGCGCATGGCCTCCAGAATGGCCAGCGCCTCGCGGATCTGGCCGCGGCTGACGACGAAATGCTCCGCCAGTTCGCGCTCCGAAGGCGTGCGGCCGGTCTCCTTGTCCGAATGGGCGAAGAGATAGGCGGCGAGCTCGGCGAGAAGGTTCTTTTCTTTCATCGTCAACCGCGTTGCGCGTGCGCCTCCAGGAACCGCTCCGAAATGGTGAATCCCAGACCCGGCTTTTCAGGGATCGCTATCATACCGTCCCTTGCTTCGACAGTCTCTTCGATAAGATCGTGGATCATCGGGTTGGCGCCGAGCGAATATTCGACGGTAAAACTGGCAGGCGAGGCCGCACAAACATGCAGGCCGGCGAAGAAGCATGGGGCGCCGGCCCACAGATGCGGGGCAAAGCGCAGATTGAAGGCACTGGCGATGGTGCCGATCTTCATCGCCTCGCTGATACCGCCGCAAAAGGCCGGATCCGGCTGGAAGATATCGGCGGATTTCAGCACCGCGAGATCGCGGAAGGCGTAGCGCGTCGCTTCGCTTTCGCCGGTGGCGATCGGGATCGAACCCGAGGCGCGCACCTCGGCCATACCAGCCTTGTCGTCGGCGATAACAGGCTCCTCGAACCAGGCGAGGTCGAGATCGCTGGCCAGGCTGATGAAGCGCTTGGCCTCGGCCACCGTATAGGTGCCGTGCGCGTCGACCATCAACTCGACGTCAGGACCGAGCGCCTGCCGTGCGGCGCGGACGCGGGCGGCGGAAATGTGCGGGGCGCCGTCCATGGCGCCGACGCGCATCTTCAGCGCCTTGAAGCCGCCTTTGGCGATGTAGGATTTGAGCTGCTCGCCGATAGCGTCGGCGGCAGCCCAGCCGCCGGAGGCGTAGGCCGGCATGCGGTCGAGCTTGCGGCCGCCGATGAGCCGCCACACCGGCTGTCCCAACGACTTCCCCAGAATATCCCAGAGCGCGATATCGACGGCGCTGATTGCCGCAATGCTCATGCCGCGCCGCGCCAGCTGCGGCATGGCATGGCCGGCGCGCGCGGCACTGTCATGGCGCACGCCGTTGTAGAGCATCTCCCAGATCATGCCGATGTCGGCGGGGTCGCGGCCGATCAGCTGCGGCCCGACCTCGTGATTCAGCATGTAGACCAGCGCACCATAGCTGCCGGCGCTGCCGGCGGCGTTCTTGCCCTCGCCCCAGCCGATCAGCCCGTCGTCAGTCTCAATGCGCAGGATGGCGGCGTCGAACGTCGTCACCTGGCCAAAGTCGCTGCGATGCTGCTTCGCGGCCTCAATCGGCACGCGGACCCACCACGCCTGGACCGTTTTGATGCGCATCCCGATCGGCTACTTGATCAGCGGCAGCAGCGTTTCGGCCGTGATGCGCATCTGGTCGGTGTAGAATTTCTCCGTCAGCACGCTGGAGCCGTGATCCTGGATGAACTTCAGCTGTTCGGGAGAAATGTCGACCGGATTCCGGTCGACCATGTCGGGATAGGGCGCGGCGGGTGTGCGGTCGACGGGCGCGACGAATTCGTTGGTCAGCGCGCCGTCATAGCCGACTTCCTTCAGCGTCTGCACGATCCGTGGCCAATCGATCTGGCCAAGGCCGGCGGCAAAGCGGTTGTTGTCGGCGACGTGGAAGTCGAACAGCCGTTTGCCGACCTGACGGATCGCGTCATGGACGTTAAATTCTTCCATATGGATGTGATAGGCGTCGAGGCAGACGCCGCATTCGGGGCTGACCGCATCGGCCAGGGCCAACGCCTGCGCGCCGCGGTTGAACAGATAGGTCTCGAAGCGGTTGAGCGGCTCGACCGCGATCTTGACGCCGACCTTCTTGGCATGGGTGAAGCATTCGCGGGTGGCGTCGACCACCCACTTCCATTCCTCTTCCTCGGTGCCGTCCGGGACCACTTTGCCGACGGTCGCGGGCACCAGCGTTATGATCTCGCCATCAAGTTCGCTGACCATGGTCAGCACGTCCTTGACGTACTGCACCGAGCGTTCGCGCTGGCCCTGGTCCCTGGCGGCAAGGTTGCGTTCGCCCAGCATCAGCGTCACCGACCCCCAGCAGCGGATGCCGTATTCTTTCAGCAGCGCGCGGGTCTCCTTGGTCTTGTATTGCTCGGGCTCGCCGGAAATCTCGATCGACTCGTAGCCGAATTTCTTGATGCGCTTCAGCGTCACCTCCAACGGTTCCGCGCGCATCCAGTTGTGCGTCGAAAGATGCATGGTCTATCCTTCCCAGAATTCGTCTGTGCCAGTTCGCCTGCGATGCGCCCCACAAGGCGCGTCGCGTGTTTCCTCCCCAAGGCGCTCCAGCGTTTTGCGCAACTGGTTCGACCAATTGGGCCCTAATGGAGGTCTACAGCAATTTTTGTCGCGCGGCAAGAACCGCCGCCATGCGATATCGACATCTGTGTACCGTATTGATTATGCTGGTATATATCGCCAAAAATGGAATGCCCTGGCAGCTTTGCGCGTGAGTCAAATGGCTTGACCCATTTCCGGTATTTGGTAATACCAGAATGCCGATACGAGAATGCACATCACAAGAGACCAAAGAGGCTGGCCCTGCTTTCATCAGGCGCTATGCTTGGTCCTTGGAAAAATGAATTGGGAGGATGCCGATGCCGTCGACAATGAAGGGTCCGGGGCTGTTTCTGGCGCAGTTCGCGGGGGATACCGCGCCGTTCAATTCGCTGGCCTCGATCACCAAATGGGCGGCTGGTCTCGGTTACAAGGGCGTGCAGATCCCGACCTGGGATGCACGCCTGTTCGACCTCAAGAAGGCGGCATCTTCCAAGACCTATTGCGACGAGGTGAAAGGCATCTGCGCGGATGCCGGCGTCGAGATCACCGAACTATCGACGCATCTTCAAGGGCAGCTGGTGGCGGTGCACCCGGCCTATGATGCCCAGTTCGACGGCTTTGCACCGCCTGCGGTGCACAACAACCCCAAGGCCAGGCAGAAATGGGCGGTCGAACAGATGGAGTTCGGCGCCAAGGCCTCGAAGAATCTTGGCCTGAAAGCCTCGGTGACGTTTTCCGGCGCCCTAGCTTTCCCGTACCTCTATCCCTGGCCACAGCGGCCGGCCGGGCTGATCGAGGAGGCCTTCGCCGAGCTCGGCACACGCTGGAAGCCGATCCTGGACGTCTATGACGAAAACGGCGTCGATGTCGGCTATGAGATCCATCCTGGCGAGGACATCTTCGACGGCGCAACCTTCGAGATGTTCCTGGATGCGGTTGGCGGTCACAAGCGCTGCAACATCAACTACGACCCGTCGCATTTCCTTTTGCAGCAGCTCGACTATCTCGAATTCATCGACATCTATCACGAGCGGATCAAGGCCTTCCATGCCAAGGATGCCGAGTTCAATCCGACGGGGCGGCAAGGCGTCTATTCCGGCTATCAGAGCTGGACCAATCGCGCGGGGCGATTCCGCTCGCTTGGCGACGGGCAGGTCGATTTCGGCGGCATCTTCTCCAAGCTTACCCAGTATGGCTACGATTCCTGGGCGGTGCTCGAGTGGGAGTGTTGCCTCAAGCATCCGGAGGACGGCGCGGCCGAAGGCGCGCCCTTCATCCAGCACCACATTATCCGGGTGACGGAAAAGGCCTTTGATGATTTCGCCGGCGGCACCACCGACAAGAAGATGCTGCGCGCCATGATGGGTATTTGAGACAAGCAGGAGAAAGACATGGTCGGCGCATCGAAGTCGGAAGCGGGGGGCGGCCCGATCCGCTATGGTATGGTCGGCGGCGGCCAAGGCGCCTTCATCGGCGCGGTGCACCGGATCGCGGCCCGCATGGACAATGACTTCGTGCTGGTGGCCGGCACCCTGTCGGCCAATCCCGAGCGCGCCAAGGCTTCCGCCGCCGAACTCGGTCTCGACCCGGCGCGCAGCTACGCCTCCTATGCCGAGATGGCCAAGGCCGAGGCCAAGCGCCCGGACGGCATCGAGGCGGTGGCGATCGTCACCCCCAACAATGTGCACGTGCCGGCGGCCAAGGTCTTCCTCGAGGCGGGCATCCACGTCATCTGCGACAAGCCGCTGGCGACGACTTTGGCCGAGGCCAAGAAGCTCGCGGCCGTGGTTGAAAAGACCGGCAAGGTGTTCGTGCTGACGCACAATTACACTGCCTATCCGATGATCCGGCAGGCGCGCGAGATGGTGGCCAAGGGGCAGCTTGGCGACATCCGCATCGTTCAGTCCGAGTACCCGCAGGACTGGCTGACCGAGGATCTTGCCGCCACCGGCCAGAAGCAGGCGGCGTGGCGCTCCGACCCCAAGCAGGCGGGCGCGGGCGGCGCGCTCGGCGACATCGGCACGCATGCCTACAATCTGGCGCGCTTCGTCTCGGGTCTGGAGCTCGATTCCCTGTCGGCCGATCTCGACGCTTTCGTGCCGGGGCGGCTGCTCGACGACAATGTCAATGTCATGCTGCGCTTCAAGCCGGTCGGCAAGGTGCATCCGGCCAAGGGCATGATCTGGGCGAGCCAGGTGGCGCCCGGCCACGAGAACGGGCTGAAGCTGCGCATCTACGGCTCGAAGGGCGGGCTGGAATGGGTGCAGGCCGATCCGAACTATCTCTGGTACACGCCGTTCGGCCAGCCCAAGCAGTTGCTCACCCGCAACGGCGCCGGCGCGCTGCCAGTTGCGGGACGCGTCAGCCGCGTTCCGTCTGGCCATCCGGAAGGCTATCTCGAAGGCTTCGCCAACATCTACCAGGAGGCGGCGCGGGCGATCCGCGCGGCACGCAAGAAGGGCGGCAAGCCGGGCAAGGACGTGGTGTTCCCGACCATCCAGGACGGCGTCGAAGGTATGGCGTTCATCGAGGCCTGCGTTAAGTCATCGAAGAAGAACGGGGCGTGGACGAAACTTTAGGGAGCGCCGGCGCCAAGTCTCTTCTCCCTTCGGGGAGAAGGTGGCCGCGAAGCGGCCGAATGAGGGCGCATGGTGCGAGGTGCGAAAGAAACCAGCGCGCGCCGTCAAACGGGGAGGGGCTGTCGATGAAAGTCGGCATGTGCATGTTTTTGTGGACGACTTCCGTGTCTAAGAAACACGAGCCGTTGCTGCGCGACATCAAGGCGACCGGCTTCGACGGCGTCGAGATACCGATCTTCTCAGGCACGCCAGAGGACTACAAGAAGCTTGGCGATCTGCTCGACCGCATCGGGTTGGAGCGCACGGCTGTTACGGCGATGGGCGACCCGGCGATGAATCTGATTTCGCCGGATGCCGCGACCCGCAAGGCCGGCATCGGCTACATGAAATGGGCGATCGATTGCGCCCAGGCGCTCGGCGCGAGTACGCTGAGCGGGCCGCTGCATTCGACGCTCGGCGCCTTCTCCGGCAGCGGGCCGACCGCTGCCGAGAAGAAGCGCTCGATCGCCTCGCAGCGCGCCATTGGCGATCATGCCGGCAAGCGGAACGTTACCATCGGGTTGGAGGCGCTCAACCGTTTCGAGTGCTATCTGCTGAACACGATGGCCGATCTGTCCGAGCACGTCGATGCCATCGACCGGCCGCACATCAAGGCGATGTACGACACCTTCCACGCCAATATCGAGGAAGCCGACCCGATCGGCGCCTACATGAAGCACCGGCGGAATGTCGTGCACATCCACATTTCGGAGAACGATCGCGGCGTGCCGGGGCGCGGGAACATTCCGTGGAAAGAGACTTTCGCGGCCATCCGCAAGAGCGGCTATGACGACTGGCTGACGATCGAGGCGTTTGGCAGATCGCTGAAGGATCTGGCGGCGGCGACCAAGGTGTGGCGGGATTTTTCCGAGACGCCGGAGGCAGTTTATCGCGAGGGATACAGGCATATCAGGGATGGGTGGAAGCGGGCGGCTTAGCCGCTCACTTCCTCATCCACGGGCGGAGCGGGAGCGCAGCGGACGCGGAGACCCGAGGACCCATGCCGCGACTGTCGCGCGCCGCAGCGGTGCAGGTAGGAGATGCGAATGGACGCCTCTTTTTGCACCGCTGGATTCTAGCGCAGACGTCACCGAATGAAACCTCGGGTCTGCGCCGCGTCGCTTCGCTCCTTGCTCCGCCCGTGGATGAGGGGCACTTATCGCTCCACCAAATTTTTCGGATGTCTTACCCCACCTCGATCACAGCCTTGATCAACCCCGATTTCTCATGCGCCCAGCGGGTGAGATCATCCGGCGTGCCGGCCAGCGTGGTGCGGTGGGTGACGAGTTTTGCCAGCGGCACCGCGCCGTTGCGGATCGAGGCGGCGACGTGGTCGAAGTCGGCCTTGAGCGCGTTGCGGCTGCCGATCAATGTCATTTCCCGCTTGTGGAATTCCGGGTCGGAAAAGACGATGTCGTCCTTGACGACACTGACCAGCACGAGCGTGCCACCATGCGCGACATGGGCGAAGGCCGACTGCACCGAGGCGGTGTTGCCGGTGGCGTCGAAGACGATGTCGAACCCTTCGCCGCCGGTTGCCTCGCGCACCAGTTCGGCTGCCGCTTTTTGTGAGCCGTCGAGCGTGGCGAAGCCGAGTTCGCCTTTTGCAAAATCCAGCCGCTCCGTGCTCATGTCGAGCAGGCTGACATCGAGCCCGGCGATGCGCGCAAACAGCGCTGCGCCAAGGCCGATCGGCCCGGCACCTATGACCAGGGTGCGGGCGCCTGGTTCGGCGCGGGCACGCCGTACGGCATGCGCGCCGATGGCGAGGAATTCCACCGCCGCCGCGTCGGCCAGAGATAGGCCGTTTGACGGATAAAGATTCTCTGCCGGCACCAGGATCTGCTCGGCCATGGCGCCGTCGCGATGCACGCCAAGCACTTCGATCCTGACGCAGCAATTCGGCTTGCCGTGCCGGCAGGCGATGCATTTTCCGCAAGCGAGATAGGGATTGATGATGACGGGCTCGCCCACGGCAAGGTCGACATCTTCGCCGGTCTCGACGACGGTGCCCGACACTTCGTGGCCCATGATGCGGGGATAGGCGAGGAACGGGTGCTTGCCTTCGAAGATGTGGTAGTCGGTGCCGCAGATGCCGACATGGCTGACGGCGACCAGCGCCCAGCCGGCAAGCGGCGCTCCTGGCGCCGGCCGGTCTTCCAGGACAAGCTCGCCGGGCGAGCGGCAGACAACAGCTTTCATTCGGCAATTCCAGTGTTCAAAAAGGCGCCGGTCCGTTGTTGAGCGGACCGACACGGAAGGTCAGGGAGGATTACTTGCCGCGACGGCGCAGGCCGTCGAAATAGACGATGATGATGATCAACGCGCCGGTGATGATGCGCTGCCAGAACGAGTTGACGTTGAGCAGATTGGCGCCGTTGTTGATGGTGGCCAGGATGAAGGCGCCGAGCAGCGGGCCATGCACCGAGCCGACGGCGCCGAACAGCGAAGTGCCGCCGATCACCGATGAGGCGATCGCCTGCAACTCCCAACCTTCGGCCTGGGTCGGGTTGCCGATGCCGATGCGCGCCGCCAGCAGCACGCCGACGAAGGCCGCGCACAGGCCCGACAGCGTGTAGGCCATGTAGATGGTGCGCTGGACATTGACGCCCGAGAGGCGCGAAGCCTCGGCATTGGATCCCACGGAGAAGAGATAGCGGCCCCAGCGGCTGTGGTGCAGGAAGATGTAGGCCGGGATACCGACCAGGATCACCATCCAGAACAGATTGGGGATGCCGACAAAGGAACTGCGCGAGAACGCGGTGAAGCTGTCGCTGTTGATGTTGATCGAATTGCCGTTGGTCATCAACAGGCCGATGCCGCGCAACGAGGTCAGCGTCGCCAGCGTGATGATGAAGGGCGGCAGGCCCATCTTGACGATGCCGAAGCCATGGAACAGGCCGATGGCAACGCCGACCAGCAGCGTCACCAGAATGGCGACCCAGATCGGGAAGCCGGCATTGATCATCATGGCGACAATGACGGTGGCGAAGCCGACCACGGCGCCGACCGAGAGGTCGATGCCGCCGGTGATGATGACGAAGGTCTGGCCGACCGCCATGATGGCGATCATCGAGCCCTGCCGCAAAGATTGGCGATGTTGTTGGAGGAGGCGAAGCTCGGCGTCGCCACCGACAGCACGATCCAGAGCAGAACCAGCAACGCCAGAAGCGTCAGCCCAAACAGGACGTTGTAGTTCCGTTTCGGTTTTTCGATCGCGATGGTTTCGATGCTCATGGTTCCTCCCGTTTCTTGTTTTGTCAGCCGATCGCCTGTGTCAGCACGTCTTCGTGGCTGGCGGCGCGAAAGCCATGGCTGGCGACCAGTTTGCCGCGCCGGAACACGTGCAGCGTATCGGCGAGCTCGTAAACCTCGGGCAGATAGGACGAGATCAGGATGATGCCGGCGCCCTTGGACAACAGTTCCCCGAACAGGCGGTAGATCTCGGCCTTGGTGCCGACATCGACGCCGACCGTAGGCTCGTCGAAGATGAACAGCTTGGCGCCGTGCGCCAGCCATTTGCCGATGACGATCTTCTGCTGGTTGCCGCCGGACAGGCTGGAGGCCAGGGCGCCGCGTGTTGGCGTTTTGATGCGGAGGCCGGCGATCTGGCGATCGGCTTCAGCCTTTTCCTTCGTGTTCGAAATCAGCAGGTTGTTGGAGATGCGCTTGTAGATCGGCAGGTTGAGGTTGAGGCCGACCGGCAGGTTCAGGCACAGGCCCTGGTCGCGGCGGCTTTCCGGCGCCAGCGCCATGCCGAGCTTGATCGCGTCGTGCTCGGAATTGATGTGGACCGGCTTGCCTTGCCAAAGGACCTGTCCGGCCGACTTCTTGTGGCGGCCATAGAGCGTGGTGACGAACTCGCTCCGCCCGGCGCCGATCAGGCCATAGAGCCCGACGATCTCGCCGGCGCGCACCGTCATCGAGACGTCTTCGAAACCCTTGCCCGACAGGTTTTTCGCTTCAACGATCACGGCACCGGGGGTGAAATGCTCCTTATGGTAGACTTGCTCGATCGAGCGGTTGATCATCATCTTGACCAGCTCGGCGTCATTGGTCTCGGCAATGTTGCGGGTGCCGACCAGCGTGCCGTCGCGCAGCACCGAGACGCGATCGGCGAGCTCGAACACCTCTTCCATGCGATGGCTGATGTAGATGATGGTGACGCCTTCGCCCTTGAGCCTGCGGATCAGCGTGAACAGCTGGTCGGCTTCCTTGCGGGTGAGATAGGCGGTCGGCTCGTCGAAGATCAGGAATTTGGTGCCGCGCACGGTGGCGCGGGCGGCGGCGATCAGCTGCTGCTGGCCGATGGTGAGGTCACCCAGCATGACATGCGCCGGCAGGTCGAAGCCGAGACCGTCGATGATCTTCTGCGCTTCCTTGACCATGGCGCGCTGCTGCAGGATGCCGAAGCGCGAATTCTCCTCGCCGAGGAACATGTTGGCGGCGACGGTGAGATGGCGACAGAGCACGACCTCCTGATGCACGGCGTTGATGCCCAGCGCCATTGCCTCGTGCGGGGTTGCCAGCGCTGCCGGCTTGCCCTCCCAGATGACATCGCCGGAGGTGCGCGGCATGACGCCGGTCAGAAGCTTGATCAAGGTGGATTTGCCGGCGCCGTTCTCGCCGACGATGGCGTGGATCTCACCTGCCTTGAAGGCAAGGTGAACGGGCTTCAACGCATGCGTGCCGGGATAGCGCTTTTCCAGTCCGTGCAGTTCGAGGATCGTCCTGCCGGGCGCTAGCGTTGGGGCCGGGTGCAGTTCCTGCGCCGTGGGCTTCATGACAATCCTCCAGGTTGGCCTTACGGTTGGCACGTCGCGATGCAGTCAGCCACATCGCCGAGGTAATTCTAGCCGGTGGATATTCAAGCCGGTCGAATGTTTCCGAGGCGCGAGGCCCCGGAAACGATTTTTGCCTGACGGGCTCAGAGCTTCGGGTTGAGCAGGGCGTCGATCTTGGGGTCTTTCATGTTTGCCTTGGTCACCAGGTTGGCGCCGGTGTCGACATTGGCCTCGACCTTCTCGCCCTTCGAGGCGGCGAGCGCGGTCTTGATGCCGTCATAGCCCATCCGGTACGGATCCTGGACGACGAGCGCGGAAATGACGCCGTCATTGAGGAACTTGATCAGCTTCTCGTCGCTGTCGAAGCCGACCAGCGCCAGCTTGCCGCCAAGGTTGTTCTCGGCGACAGCCTGACCGACGCCCTGCGCCATGATCAGGTTGGACGCGAAGATGCCCTTGAGGTTCGGGTTGGCGGTGATCAGGTCGGTGGCGATGTTGAGACCGGTCGTTGCCTGGCCGTCGGCATATTTGTCCGCGACGAGCTTGAGCCCCGGATATTTCGCGGCCAGCTGCTCGGTGAAGCCCTGCTTGCGCTGCTCCAGCGAACCGGCGCCCGGCGCGTTGGTGATCAGGGCGACGTCGCCCTCGATCTTGCCGCCATTGGCTTCGCCGATGGCTGCTGCAAGACCGTCAGCGGCGACGCGACCGCCCTGCACATTGTCGGTGGTCAGGAACGAGGTGAACGCCTTGGAGTCGGCGCCGGAGTCGATGCCGATGACCTTGACCTTGCTGGCCGCTTCATCGATCGGCTTGCCGAGCGCCTTGAATTCGGTCGGCGCGATGACGATCGCGGCCGGGTTGCCGGCGACGGCATTCTCGAGGATCGAAACCTGGCCGTTGACGTCGGTTTCAGCCTGGGCGCCGAGTTCGGGTACGTTGACGCCGAGATCCTTGCCGGCCTTGCGGGCGCCGGCCAGGACGATCTGCCAGTAGAAGGACGTGGTGTCCTTGACGATGATCGGAATGGTCACGTCCGCCGCCGAAGCCGGCGCCGTCTGCAGCGTGCCGGCAAGCATCGAGGCGGCAGCAAGTGCCATCAGTGAGCGGCGGTTGAGAATGCTGGTCACGAATTTCATTAGGAATCCTCCCTAGATCGCCCGGTGAAGGTTGCGGAAGCTCCATTTGGATAGGCGCGGCCCAAAAGGAACTTTATCAATAAAAAACAGTTGCCGCTTTTTGATAGTGCATCGGTCCGGCCGACGCAAGCGGTGTTTCATATAGGCCTGCGCATGGCTCGGCGGGGAAACCTCCCTGCCGATCCTCAGTGCCACGTCCAGACGCTCCCGATCCTCCTTGATCATCATGGAATATTAATTCCACCGTCGAGTCAATATGGAATATTCATTCCTTCTTGAGAGCCGTGATCGTGGCGTTTCGTCAGCCGAGCTCCTGAACGATGGTGTAGGGAGTGTAGCGGGCGAATTCCGCTTGCGGCACCTGGACGTTGAACAGGTCGAGGTTGCGCGTCAGGTTGGCGGGCTTGGCCGTTCCGGTCAGCACGCTGGCCACGACAGGCTCCTGCAGCGGAAACTGCAATGCAGCCGCCGCCAGCGGATATCCGCCCTCATCAGCGATTTTCTCCATCGCCCCAACACGCTCGAGTATGTCCTGCGTCGCCGGCAGATAATCGAAATGCGCGCCGTGCACCGGCCCGGTCGCCAGGATGCCGGAGTTGAAAACGCCGCCGATGATGAGCGAAGTCTGTCGCTCACGACACAGCGGCAGCAACTCGGCTTCAGCCGAGCGGTCGAGCAGCGAATAGCGGCTGGCCAGCAGGATGCAGTCGAGCGGCGCTTCGCACAGCACGTCGAGGCAGATCTGCACCTCGTTGACGCCGAGCCCATAGGCGGAAATCACGCCGGACGTTTTAAGCTCTTCCAGCGCCTTCAAGCCGCCGTCGATCAGCTGGCGAAAGTGCAGCTTCGTCTTCTCGACGCCATGTGTGTAGGTGCCGATGTCGTGCACAAACAGGATGTCTATCCGGTTCAGCCCGAGCCGGGCATAGGAGAACTCGACCGAGCGCATGATGCCGTCATAGGAGTAGTCGTAGTCGAGCTCGAAGGGCAGCGGGTCGACATAGGAATGATCGGGAACCTGGTCTTCCGGCACCGGGCGGAACAACCGTCCGACCTTGGTCGACAGCACATAGGAATCCCGCGGCTTGTAGCGCAGGAAATCGCCGGTCCGCCGTTCCGACAGGCCGAAGCCATAGAAGGGCGCGGTGTCGAAATAGCGCAGGCCGGCATCCCAGGCTGTCTGCAGCGTCTCCATCGCCGCTTCGCGCGGACAGGCCCGGTAGAGCCCGCCGATCGCCGCCCCGCCGAAGCTTATCTCGGTTACCTCGAGCGCAGTCGTGCCGATGCGGCGTTTGTCCATCCACAGCCTCCCCTTGTGAGCCGTCTTTGCAGCCCGCTTTTTTCGTCGGTGGTTAGAGCGTCGCGCCGAGGTGCCACGGCACGAACTCGTTGTCGCCGTAGCCGAACGCCTCGCTCTTGGTCTTGCGGCCCGATGCCGTCTCGACGATGAGTTCGAAGAGTTCCCGGCCCATGCCGGCGATGGTCTTCTCACCCGAAGCGATGACGCCGCAATTGACGTCCATGTCCTCTTCCATCTGGTGGTACATGGTCGAGTTGGTGGCGACCTTGATCGACGGCGTGGGCCGGCAGCCGAAGCAGGAGCCGCGGCCGGTGGTGAAGACGATGATGTTGGCGCCGCCCGCCACCTGACCGGTCGCCGAGACCGGGTCGTAACCGGGCGTGTCCATGAACACCAAGCCACTGCCGGTGACCTTTTCGGCATAACCGAAGACGCCGTTGAGCGGAGTCTGGCCGCCTTTGGCCACGGCGCCCAGCGACTTTTCCAGGATGGTGGTCAGGCCACCGCGCTTGTTGCCGGGCGAGGGGTTGTTGTCGATCGAGGCGCCGTGCTTGGCGACATGGTCCTCCCACCATTTGACGAAACCGTCGAGCTTCTTGGCGATCTCCGGCGTTGCCGCGCGATAGGCGAGCAGATGTTCGGCGCCATAGATCTCCGTCGTCTCCGACAGGATGCCGATGCCGCCGACGCCGGCCAGGATGTCGACCGCCGCTCCCAGCGCGGGATTGGCGGTGATGCCCGACATGCCGTCGGAACCGCCGCATTGCAGGCCGACGACGATCTCCGAGACCGGGATCGGCTCGCGCTGATACTGGCCGACTTCCTCGGCGATTTCGGCGAGCACGCCCATCGCTTTTTCGACCGATTTGCGCGAACCGCCGGCGTCCTGGATGTTGAAATGGCGTTTTCCCGCCGCCGCACCTTTCTGGCCGTAAAGGGTAAGCTGGTTGACCTCGCAGCCGAGGCCGACCATCAGCGCGCCGCCGAAATTCGGGTGGCGGGTGTAGCCGGCGAGCGTGCGGTGCAGCACCATCATGCCGTCGCCGGTGCCGCTCATGCCGCAGCCCTGGCCATGGACGATCGGGACGAAGCCGTCGATCCCCGGATGTTTCGGCAGCAGCACGCGGTTGGCCTCGTCGGCGATGGCGTGGCAGACGGTGGCCGAGCAATTGACGCTGGCGATGATGCCGATGAAGTTGCGGGTGCCGGCACGGCCATCGGCGCGACGATAGCCCATGAATGTCCGGGCGCGGTCAGCTTCGGTGGCGTGCTCGGCCTCGCTCGGCGGCACCACCGGCAGGCGGCCGGATTCAAAAACCAGATTGTGCGAATGGACGTGGTCGCCGGGCGCGATGTCCTGGGTGGCGCGGCCGATGGCCTGGGCATACTTGACCACCGCCTCGCCGGCGGCGATAGGCTTGATCGCCACCTTGTGGCCGGGCTCGATCAAGGCCGTGGCGACGGCGCCGCCGGGCAGAGGGGTGCCGATCTCGATGCGGCCATTGGCGACCGCGACATTGTCGGCGGGGGACAGAAGAATGCTGTTCGAGGCGTTCACGGGCAGTTTCCTGGGTCTGTTCCTGGGGATGCGCGGATTGACACGCGTCTGTTTACATATAATGTCTTTTATCGTGAAAAAACATTTGTGCGTCAATTGTTTTTTCAGGAGGAGACCATGCGTCCGACGGATGCTTGGCTTGTGGGGAGCGGCGTCTGACACGCAGAGCGTTTTGCTTTGCCGGGTCAGCGCCAGGACATATGTGATATCGCGCTTCAAGCCAGCCACAGCAAGCGCCGGCGCGCAACGGGGCAGGGATGTCGAAGAGCAACAACGTCTACAAGGACGCTTACAACAGGGGTCTGCGGCTGCTCGATGAGACGCTGAGCCTGCCGTCGGAGCCGGAACTGGGCACTTTGCTCGGCGTCAGCCGGACCACCGTGCGCACCATTCTGGCGCGCATGGAAGAGACCGGGCTGATCGCGTGGAACAAACGCAGCAAGACAGTGCTCAGGGCGCCGAAGCCGGATGATTTCTTCCCCGAGGAGGAGACAGACACACTGGCCCAGATCATCGAGCGGTCGTTTATGCGCAGGTTGCTGGCCGGCGGTGCAGAGGCCGGCATGCAGATCAACGAGCTCGAACTGGCGCGCGAGATCGGCGTCGGCACCACCAGCGTGCGCGAGTTCCTGATCCGCTTCTCCCGCTTCGGCCTGATCGAGAAGCGGCGCAACAGCCACTGGGTGCTGAAAGGATTTACCCGTGCCTTTGCGCTCGAACTCACTGAAATCCGCGAAATGTTCGAGATACGCTCGGCGGCGGCCTTTGCCGCCTTGCCTGGGGATAGTCCGGTCTGGGCGGATCTCGACCGGCTGGAAGACGAGCACCGGCTTCTGGCCAGCGAAATCGCCATCCGCTTCAACGAATTCTCGGAGCTCGACGAGCGCTTCCACCGGCTGATCCACCGGGCGTCGCACAACCGCTTCATCGTCGATTTCTACGACGTCATCGCCATGATCTTTCACTACCACTACCAGTGGAACAAGGCGCAGGAGCGCGAGCGCAACGAAGTCGCGGTAAGCGAGCATCTCGCCTACATCGCGGCGCTCAAATCGCGCGATCTCGGCAAGGTCGACGCCGCCTGCCGCAAGCATCTGAAGTCCGCACGCCACACGCTGTTGACGTCGATTCCGGAAATCGGCGGCCGCCCGGCTTCCTGAGCGCGACGTCCCAAGGGACGTTATGCGCACAAGATCTTTGCCTATGCATGTCGTTATCCCAAACCGCTGCGCACTTTTGTGCGACATGGATCGAACGCGCCGCGTTGCCGCAGCGATGATTTGGCGATTTTCCGCCGACATGCCGCGTGCTAGATATCCACGCGTTGCTGCGTGAAGAGGCAGGTCTTTGGACTTCCGGCGTAAGAGATGGAGCATGACGGCCGCCTTTGTCGCGGCCTGTGTGCTGCTGCTCCAGTCGACGCTCGGCGTGTTTGCCTTCGGCATTGCGCCGGATGCCTCGCAACTCGACGCTTTCGGCAATGTCATCTGCAGCCATGAGGGAGCGGTCAAGCTTCCCGGCGGCGATCCGCACCAGCAGCATATGCCGGCGTGCTGCATGCTCGGCTGCAGCATGGCCTCCGTCGCCTATGCGCCGCCGGCAGGCGTCGGCCTGGCGCCGGTCAGCCAGTCCTTGGAAACAGTCGCTTTTGCCCCGCCGGCAGTCAGGCATCCCGACGTCACGCGCGAGCGCTCTCCGGCCAATCCGCGCGCGCCGCCGCTTGCGGGCTGAAAACCGCCGCTCGCTTTGCGTAACCTGCGCAGGCGATAATCATCCAATGACAAACACGTTCGCAGCCAGACAACGGCGCGACCTCATATTCATGGAGCCTACCCATGTCCCGTTTTCGTCATGCCGGCGCGTTGCGCCGCAGCACCCGTTTATTCAGCACTATCGAGCAGCGTCTCGGCAGCGCCCTGTTCGCCTTTGCACTGTTGTTCGTCGGCTCCCATTCCGTCCTTGCGCATGAATTCAAGGCCGGTGACATCGAGATCGAGCATCCCTGGTCGCGCGCCACGCCGGCCGGCGCCAAGGTTGCCGGCGGCTATTTCACCATCGTCAACAAGGGCAGCGCGCCGGACCGGCTGCTGTCGATTTCCTCCGACATTTCGGGCAAGGCCGAACTGCATGAAATGGGGGTGAAGGATGGCGTCATGACCATGCGCCCGGTCAGTGGCGGCCTGGACATTCCGGCGGGCGGCAAGATCACGCTGGGTCCTGGCGCCTACCACGTGATGTTCATGGATCTGACGCAGCCGCCTAAAGAAGGCCAGATGTTTGCCGCCACGCTGACTTTCGAGAAGGCCGGAACCGTGACCGTCGAGTTTGCCGTGCAAGCCATAGGCAGCGCGCCACCCCTCGAAGACAACGACTGACCAATCAATTTGCCAACCGATTTTTCGAGAGGGACCATCATGAACAAGTATCTTTTGCCGGCCGCTGCATTCCTTGTCCTGGGACAAGCGCTGCCTTCGGCCATATCACGCTCGAAACCCAGGAAGCGCCGGTCGGTTCGACCTACAAGGCCGTGCTGCAGGTGCCGCATGGCTGCGACGGCAAGGCGACGATTGCCGTGCGCGTGCAGATCCCGGAAGGGGTGATCGGAGTGAAGCCGATGCCGAAGCCGGGCTGGACGCTGCAGGTCAAGAAAGGCAAGTACGAGAAATCCTACCAGCTCTATGGCGAGGCGGTGACCTCGGGCGTCAAGGAAGTCGACTGGAGCGGCGGCAGCCTGCCGGATGAATTTTATGACGAGTTCGTCTTCCGCGGCACGTTGGCCGCCGATCTGCCGGCCGGGCAAAAACTCTATTTTCCGGTGGTGCAGGAATGCGATGGCGCCACCACGCGTTGGATAGAGATTCCGGCGGCTGGTCAGGATGAGGATGCGCTGGAAGATCCGGCGCCCGGCCTCAACCTGCTGCCGAAGAAATGATGCATTGGCGGCGCGCTGCTTCGAAGCGGCGCGCCACTGTTTTGGTGGATGGCATGAACGTGGCCTGTTTCCAGCGGATAGAACGGACAGCCGGCAGGTGCTTCAGCTTGCTGGCCGCGATCCTGCTGCTTGCCGTCCTTGCCACGCCAAACCAGGCCTTTGCCCATGCGGCGCTGATCAAGGCCGAGCCTGCCGACGGCGCGGTTCTGGAGCGAGCGCCGACGCAATTTTCGCTGACCTTCAGCGAGCCTGTGTCGCCGCTGGTGCTGACCTTGGTGCGGCCCGACGGTACGCCTGTCGCTTTGACCTCGTTTCGGTTGAGCGACCAAACGGTTGAGATCGACAATCCACAAAAGCTCGGGCCGGGCACCCATGTCTTGAGCTGGCGGGTGATTTCCGCCGATGGCCATCCGGTCGGCGGCTCGGTGCTGTTTTCCGTTGGCGCGCCAAGTGCGGCGCCGGCGGTGGGGGAAGCTGTCGATATAGATTTGCGGTCAGCGATCTGGACCGGCAAGGTTCTTCTCTACATCGGGCTTTTCCTCGGCATTGGCGGCGCCTTCGCGCTGACATGGCTGGCGCAAGGCCAGCGCTCAGGCCAGCGCTTCGTCATTGCCGCCATCCTCTGCGGGCTGGTCGCAGCACCCCTGTCGCTCGGGTTCCAGGGGCTGGACGCGCTGGGCGCGCCACTCGCCCGGCTGGCGCAACCGGTGGTCTGGCGGACGGCGCTTGGCACCAGCTTCGGCTGGACGGTGCTGATTTCGCTGGCGGCGCTCGGGCTTGGCCTGCTGTCGTTGGTCGGATCGCGTGCCGGCGCCAGGCCGTTGGCGCTCGCCGGGCTGGCCGGTGTGGGTGCAGCCCTTGCCGCCAGCGGCCATGCCAGTGCAGCCGAACCGCAATGGCTGACGCGGCCTATGGTGTTCCTGCATGGCGCCGGCATCGCTTTCTGGGCTGGAGCATTGCTGCCGCTCGGCCTGGCGTTGAGCAGCCAATCGGTGGAAGCCGGGGCGTTCCTGCGGCGGTTTTCGCGCGCGATCATGCCCGTGGTGGTAGTGCTTGCCGCCGCCGGTGTGGTGCTCGCCATCATCCAGGTGCAGACACCGGCGGCACTGGTCAACACCGCCTATGGCCGGCTGCTGCTGATCAAGCTGGCGCTGCTGGTGTTTCTGTTCACGCTGGCGGCGGTCAATCGATGGCGGCTCACCGCCTTGGCCGAGGCCGGAGCGACGGAAGTGCGGCGACGGCTCTCCCGCTCGATCTCAGTCGAAATGCTGATCGTGCTCCTGATCTTCGGCGTTGCCGCCGGCTGGCGCTTCACGCCGCCTCCACGGGCGCTGGCAATTGCCGCGGCACAACCGACGTCGACTCATATCCACACTATGAAGGCGATGGCCGACATCGACATCACGCCCGGCCATACCGGAGAGGTCACCGCCTCCATCGTCATCATGGATAGCGATTTCGGCCCGCTCGACGCCAAGCAAGTGACGCTTGTGCTGTCCAAGCCCGATTCCGGCATCGAGCCGATAAAGCGTCCGGCGACCAAGCCAGGCGACGGCACTTGGCGCGTCGATAATCTCGTCATTCCGATTCCAGGCCGCTGGACGGCGCGGCTCGATATTCTGGTTTCGGATTTCGAAGTGGTAAAGATCGAAGCGCCGATCGATATCCGCGCCGACTAATATACCAAATGGCTATGCTTTCGTTTTCCGCATAAGCTACGAGTCGCCTTGTGCGGTTCATTGGCTTTTACTGGTGCATTGATATGTTCGGGATCGAGCGATGCCTCTGACGGAGCACTCTTTGTGGCAAAAAGCAATTCGATCAGCCGTCGTATCAGCTCGGTCTATAGCGAAAGTATGTTGCGGTCTTCTGGTCTTCTTTCTTGCCGGCGGGTGCGATCTCACAGGTAAAAAAAGCTTGACGCAGCCGAGTTTGACCCGTGAGGAGCGCCTGAAGTTTGCCCGAGAATCCTACGCCAAAGAGCAATGTAAAAAGCAATGGGCGGTACTTTGGCCCTTGGCGCGAGAAGGCGATGGCGAAGCCCTGTCGGAGCTTGCCTATGAGCTTGAGCTCGGGCTCAAGATGCCGGCCACGGATTCGGATATGAAAGGCGATGCGCATGATGCCAATGTGACTGTCATTGCCATCTACGGTGCGGCAAAACACCCTGACGGCAAAAGCAATCTCAACTATATCTTTGACCCTGCTCGATGGAATAAGGACGATGTCACGGTTGTATCCATGCGTTCAGGCTCGATCATTTATAGTTCAATCAACCCTCCTCCTCCGGCTCCAATGACAAAGTTGAAAAATTGCCTCTTTCAGGCAAATTCCTCCGCTGCCGGCGATTTATGCGTCGCCCAGGCCATCGAATTGGGGCTCATTCCAAGCTTTCGCGAATACAGCAAGGCCATGGACGCAGTCCTGGCTACATACCGCGCGGAGAGCTGCACTCCTCGTCCCTGGTAAGAGAATAGTACCCGACGCCTGAGCGCAACTTGGCTCCCGGAAAGCCGCGTCGGGCTCTCAACTCGCTCAGCCGAGTTCCTGGGCTAACCCGATGAGATGCCCTTCCGGCCCGCGGATGTAGCAGAGCCGATACACCTCCTGGTAACGGACGACTTCACCGGCCAGCTGCGCGCCACGCTTGCGGAGCCTTTCCAGCGTGTCGTCGATGTCGTCCACGGTAAACATGACGCGCAGGTAGCCCAGGGCGTTGACCGGGGCGTTGCGGTGATCGGCGACGACAGTCGGCGTGAGGAAGCGGGAGAGCTCGAGCCGGCTATAGCCATCCGGTGAGCGCATCATGGCAATCTCGACGTGCTGATCGCCGAGCCCGGTGACACGTCCGGCCCACTCGCCTTCGATCGTCGCCCGCCCTTCCAGTTCGAGGCCGAGCTCGCAAAGAAAGCAATCGTCTCGTCGAGGTCATCGACGACGATTCCGACATTGTCCATCCGTTTGACTGCCATATGTCCAACCTAACGTCATATGTTCGATCGGCAAGGCGTCGCCTGGTCACCAACTGACCCTTCCTGACTCGGTCTGACACAACGCAGACGCAACACAATTCGGCGAGGCGGTTGACGTGGCGCGAAAGGCCCGTCAATCATCTCGCCGAAAAATGGGCATCCCGAAAAACGCGGCCTCAACAAAATCCGAAAGCAGGGAAGAAACGATGGAAAAAGCCGAAATCGGCCTGATCGGCCTTGGCACAATGGGCTCCAACCTCGCGCTCAACATTGCCGAGCACGGGCACCGCATCGCCGTCTTCAACCGCACCAAGGCGCGCACCGATGCCTTCCTCGAAGGCGCCGGTTCGCTCAGGGACATGGTGGTGCCCTGCTACAGCCTGGAGGAACTGGCAGCTGCGATCAAGCCGCCGCGCCCGGTCATCATCATGGTGCTGGCCGGCAAGCCGGTCGACGAACAGATCGAAGCGCTGCGCGGCGTGTTGTCTGACAACGATATCGTCATCGATGCCGGCAACGCCAATTTCCGCGATACGATGCGGCGCTTTTCGGAACTGTCGGGCTCGGGTCTCACCTTCATCGGCATGGGCGTATCGGGCGGCGAGGAAGGCGCGCGCCATGGACCGTCGATCATGGTCGGCGGCACCGAAGACTCCTGGAAGCGCGTCGAACGCGTGCTGACCGCGATCTCGGCCAAGTTCAAGGATGAACCGTGCGCTGCCTGGCTTGGCACAGACGGCGCCGGGCATTTCGTGAAAACCATCCACAACGGCATCGAATATGCCGACATGCAGATGATCGCCGAGATCTACGGCATCCTGCGTGACGGTCTCGGCATGGGGCCGAAGGAGATCGGCAAGGTCTTCGAGGACTGGAACAAGGGCCGGCTCGATTCGTATCTGATCGAGATCACCGCCAAGGTGCTGGCCGCCGACGATGCAAAGACCGGCAAGCCGGTGGTCGACATCATCCTCGACCGTGCCGGCCAGAAGGGCACCGGCAAATGGTCTGTCATCGAGGCGCAGCAGCTCGGCATTCCGGCGACGGCCATCGAGGCGGCGGTGGCGGCCCGCGTGCTGTCCTCGATCAAGGATGAGCGGCAGGCGGCCGAAAAAGCCTATGGCAATATCGGCGTCACCAAGATCTCCGGCGACAAGGCGGCACTTCTGAAAGACCTGGAGCTGGCGCTGCTCGCCGGCAAGATCGCCGCCTATGCACAAGGTTTCGCGGTGATGAGCGCCGCCTCGAAGGAGTTCAACTGGAACTTGCCGATGCCGACCATCGCCAAGATTTGGCGTGCCGGCTGTATCATCCGCTCGCAGATGCTCGACACCATGGCGGAAGCCTTCGGCTCGGGCGGCGCGTCCACCAACCTTTTGATGGCGCCGGCTTTCACCACCATGATGCAGGAGGCGCATCCGTCGCTTAGGCGCACCGTTGCCAAGGCATCGGAAGCAGGCTCGCCGGTGCCTGCACTGGCGTCGGCACTTGCCTATTTCGACAGCTACCGCCAGGGCCGCGGCACCTCGAACCTGATCCAGGCGCAGCGCGACTTCTTCGGCGCGCATGGCTTCGAGCGCATCGGCGAGCAGGGCGCTTTCCATGGGCCATGGGGCAGCGGCGCTGCCGGCTAGGGTCAGGTGAGGCGGACCTCTCAGGTCGTGCCAGTCAGCCCTGATACGCGACGACGTCGCCTGGCTTGACCACAGTCTGCAAAGAGCCAGGTGCCGCGCCGCCTATCCAGCCCAGCACGGCGCGGGCAAGCTCGGTGCCGGCGAGGCGGAAATCTTCGTTGACGATCAGCAACTCCCGGCGGAACAGATGCAGCAGTTCCGACGATTGCTTGGACACGACATCGACGTCGCGGCCGAGTTTCAGGCCGGCATCCTCGATGCCGGCGACGATGGCCAGCGTTGCTGCGGCGGCGCTGCTGACGAAACCGTCCGGCCTGACGTCGCGGCGCATCAACTGCGCGGTCCGCGTCCTGATCTGATCGATCGACTGGTCGATCGAAACAGCGTTGAACGGCACTTCGCTGGCGTCGACCTCGCTCAGTGCGTCGGCAAAGCCATTGACCGTGTGGTCGTAATAGGTGAGCCCGACCGGCGGCGCTACCAGCGCCAGCCGGCGCCGGCCGACGCTGGCCAGATGGCGCACCGCTTCGGCGGCGAAGGCGTAATTGTCGAAGTCGTGATAGGGGTGGACAAGCCCCATATCGGTGCGGCCATGCGTGGCAAAGGGTATGCCACGCTCCAGCATGTAGCGGGCGCGCGGATCGTTGGGCTGCGTGCGTGAGATGATGACGCCATCGGCCGAGCCGGACTCGACCAGATACTTTACCGGGTCCAGCGGATCCTGCGAGCGCGAGTAGGGCGTGACGATCAGGTGATAGGGTGTGTCGGCAATGACCTCCGAGACGCCGTAGATGATGTCCGAGACAAAGCTCATGATCTCGCGCTCGGTATTGAGCACGAGGCTGATAACATTGGTCTTGCCAGTCCGCAGGCGCACGCCGGCGCGGTTCGGCCGGTAGCCGATCTGCCTGGCGACGAGTTGAACCCGCCGCCTGGTCTCGGCGCCGATCTCGGGTGCATCCTTGAGCGCGCGCGAGACGGTGGTGACGCCGAGCCCGGTCATGAAGGCAAGCGTTTTCAGCGTCGGCCGCTCATGCGCCGACGCCTCGTCGTCCTTCTCCGTCTGGTCCCTGTCCATTCGTCCCGCCCCGTCAGGCGCATAGCAGCCGCCGGACCAGCCGACAATCGCTTCGATGACGATGTGGCACGGTTCTTCGCCGTCAGGCCTCAATATACTGAAACGTTACAGATTTCCAACATCGCAGCGCGTGGGTCTCTCAAGCCATGGTTTTGGCAGGGTTTTGGCGGCCAGAAACGTTGCGCGACAATCAGGTTCGAGACGGTTTTCTTGCGCTGCAGCATGATTTTGCAGCGCAGCACCCGGTTTTGCGCGGAGTTTGCCGGTTTGCACGCAACGAATTTGTTCGCGCCTCGAAAAAACATTCGAGCGCGTTTATCTCAGGGGTTGCACGCACCGCATAATTGCCGTATCGAAAATCTGTAACGTTTCAGATTCTGGGAGGAACCGAAATGCGCTATAGACTTTTGACCGCTGCCCTTGCCGCGACGGCCGCGCTTCAGCTTGCCGACCCGGCGGCCGCCACCGACCTGGAAGTGACCCATTGGTGGACGTCGGGCGGCGAGGCGGCGGCGGTTGCGGAATTCGCCAAGGCCTTCGACGCGACCGGCAATCACTGGGTCGACGGCGCCATTGCCGGATCCGGCGGCACGGCACGGCCGATCATGATCAGCCGCATCACCGGCGGCGATCCGATGGGCGCCACCCAGTTCAATCACGGCCGGCAGGCCGAAGAACTGGTGCAGGCCGGCCTGATGCGCGACCTCACCGATGTCGCCACCAAGGGCAAGTGGACGGAAATCGTGCGGCCGAAGAGCCTGCTCGACAGTTGCACCATAGACGGCAAGATCTACTGCGTGCCGGTCAATATCCACTCCTGGCAGTGGTTGTGGCTGTCGAACGAAGCCTTCGAGAAGGCCGGCGTGCCGCTGCCGAAGGACTGGAATGAATTCGTGGCGGCAGCACCCGCCCTGGAAAAGGCGGGCATCATCCCGCTCGCTGTCGGCGGACAGGCCTGGCAATCTTCCGGCGCCTTCGATGTGCTGCTGGCGGCGGTCGGCGGCACCGATGCATTCCTCAAGGTCTACAAGGACAAGGACGCCAAGTTCGCCGCTGGGCCCGAGATCGCCAAGGTCTTCAAGGCCGCCGACGATGCCCGCAAGATGGCGAAGAACACCAATGTGCAGGACTGGAACCAGGCGACCAATCTGGTCATCACCGGCAAGGCCGGCGGCCAGATCATGGGTGACTGGGCGCAAGGCGAGTTCCAGGTTGCCGGCAAGGTCGCCGGCAAGGACTATGCCTGCCTGCCGGGCCTCGGTCTGAACGAAGTTATCGCCACCGGCGGCGACGCCTTCTATTTCCCGCTGCTCAAGGATGCCGACAAGTCCAAGGCGCAGGAGGTGTTGGCAGAGACGCTGCTCGACCCTAAGACTCAGGTCGCCTTCAATCTCAAGAAGGGCTCGCTGCCGGTGCGCGGTGACGTCGATCTCAATGCGGCGAACGACTGCATGAAGAAGGGTCTGGCCATCCTCGCCAAGGGCGCCGTCATCCCGTGGACGGACCAACTGCTTTCGCAGGATACCCAGAAGCAGAAGGAAGATCTCTTCGCCGAATTCTTCGCCAAGCCGGACCTGACCATCGAAGACGCGCAGAAGCGCTTCGCCGACCTCATCGCTTCGGCAGACTGACGTTGGAGGCAATACACCTCGCTCCCGGCCTTGCGAAAGCAGGGCCGGGATCGCACCGCCCTTACCCAGCCGGCTGACGAGATGAGCAAGAGCGAACGCCCCAACCCGCTGTTCCGCAACATCAATGCGAAGGTCGCCTCGATCCCGATGATCCTCACCGCGTCGGTGGTTTTCGTCGGCGGCACCGTCTGGACGGTGTTCTATTCCTTTACCAATTCGAAGCTGCTGCCACGGCTGAATTTCGCCGGGCTCGATCAGTATTACCGGCTGTGGGCGACGCCGCGCTGGCTGATCTCGATCGAGAACCTTTTGATCTACGGCGCGATCTCGCTCGTGTTCTCACTGGTCATCGGCTTCCTGCTTGCAGCGCTTCTCGACCAGAAGATCCGTTTCGAGGACACGTTCCGCACCATCTTCCTCTATCCGTTCGCGCTTTCCTTCATCGTCACCGGCCTGGTCTGGCAGTGGCTGCTCAATCCGGATTTCGGCATCCAGCATGTGGTGCGGGACCTCGGCTGGACGAGCTTCAACTTCGACCCGCTCTACAATTCCAGCATCGTCATCTACGGCATTTCGATTGCGGCGCTGTGGCAAGGCACCGGGCTCATCATGTGCCTGATGCTGGCCGGCCTGCGTGGCATCGACGAGGACATCTGGAAGGCGGCGCGGGTAGACGGGATCCCGATGTGGAAGACCTATCTGTTCATCGTCATCCCGATGATGCGGCCGGTTTTCATCACCACGCTGGTCATCATCGCGTCGGGCATCGTCAAGGTCTACGACCTCGTTGTCGCCCAGACCAGCGGCGGCCCCGGAATCGCCTCCGAAGTGCCGGCCAAATATGTCTACGACTACATGTTCTTCGCACAGAATCTTGGCCAGGGCTTTGCCGCCTCGACCATGATGCTGCTCTCGGTGGTGATCGTCGTCGTGCCGTGGGCCTACCTTGAATTCGGAGGCAGGAAGCGTGGCTGACCCGGCCGTCCCTTTGCCCGCCAGCGCGGGTGCCGCCGAGCGCGAAGCCTCGGGGCCGCGCGGGCCGAAGCCGCGGCATGTCTTCTCGCGCCGCAACATCTTCCTCTATGGCACGCTGATCGTGGTGGCAGTCTACTATCTGCTGCCGCTCTATGTGATGGTGGTCACCTCGCTTAAGGGCATGCCCGAGATACGGATGGGCAATATCTTCTCGCCGCCGCTCGAAATCACGTTCGAACCGTGGGTGAAGGCGTGGGCGACGGCCTGCACCGGCCTCAATTGCGACGGGCTTTCGCGCGGCTTCTGGAATTCGGTGCGCATCACTGTGCCGTCAGTGCTGCTGTCGATCGCGATCGCCTCGGTGAACGGCTATGCGCTGGCCAACTGGCGCTTCAAGGGCGCCGACACATTCTTCGTCATCCTGATCGTCGGCGCCTTCATCCCTTATCAGGTGATGATCTATCCGATCGTCATCATCCTGCGCGAGATCGGCCTCTACGGCAGCCTCAGCGGCCTGGTGATCGTCCATTCCATCTTCGGCATGCCGATCCTCACGCTTTTGTTCCGCAACTATTTTGCCTCGATGCCGGAAGAGCTGTTCAGGGCGGCACGGGTCGACGGCGCCGGCTTCTGGGGCATCTTCCTGCGGATCATGGCGCCGATGTCGCTGCCGATCTTCGTCGTCGCCATCATCCTGCAGGTGACCGGCATCTGGAACGACTTCCTGTTCGGCGTCGTCTACACCCGCCCCGACACCTATCCGATGACGGTGCAGCTCAACAACATCGTCAATTCGGTGCAAGGCGTGAAGGAGTACAACGTCAACATGGCCGCCACCATCCTGACCGGCCTTGTGCCACTCATCGTCTACTTCATTTCCGGCAAGCTTTTCGTGCGCGGCATCGCCGCCGGTGCGGTGAAAGGGTGATGGCGATGATGGCAGCCAACGGCACCAGCGTTTCGATCCAGGACCTGTCCCTGAATTTCGGCTCTGTATCGGTGCTGCAGACCCTCAATCTCGAGGTCGCAGAGGGCGAGTTCATCGTGCTGCTCGGTCCCTCGGGCTGCGGCAAGTCGACCTTGCTCAACTGCATCGCCGGGCTGCTCGATATTTCCGAAGGCCGCATCTTCATCAAGGGCAAGAACGTCACCTGGGAAGAGCCCAAGGATCGCGGCATCGGCATGGTGTTCCAGTCCTATGCGCTTTATCCGCAAATGACGGTGGAGAAGAACCTGTCGTTCGGCCTGCGCGTTGCCGGCGTGCCCAGGGACGAGATCGCCAAGCGCATCGCCCGCGCCGCCGAGATCCTGCAGATCGAGCCGCTTTTGCAGCGCAAGCCCGCGGCCTTGTCCGGCGGCCAACGCCAGCGCGTGGCGATCGGGCGGGCGCTGGTGCGCGACGTCGACGTCTTCCTGTTCGACGAGCCACTATCCAATCTCGACGCCAAGCTGCGCTCGGAACTGCGCGTCGAAATCAAGCTTCTGCATCGCAAGCTGCAGAACACCATGATCTACGTCACCCACGACCAGATCGAGGCGATGACGCTGGCCGACCGTATCGCGGTCATGCGCGGCGGCGTCATCCAGCAGCTTGACGCGCCGCAGACGATCTATAACCGGCCGGTCAACCGGTTTGTCGCCGGCTTCCTCGGCTCGCCGGCGATGAATTTCCTCGAAGGGGAGCTGGAGGCCAGTGCTGCTCCGGTGTTCAGGACCGACGGTGTTTCGGTGCCGCTCGATCGCTATACCTTTGACGGCACGGAGCGCCCGGCCGGCGCTTGCGTGCTGGGCATCCGGCCTGAACACATCGCTTTCGGTGACGCTGCAAAGTCGATGCCGTTTTCCGCCGGCGGTTCGGTCGAGATCGTCGAGCCGATGGGTTCCGACACGCTGGTGTGGACGAAGCTTGCCGGCCGCAACCTCTCCTTCCGCGTCGAGGCGGAACGGACGCTGCGCAGCGGCGATCCGATCCAGTTCGGTTTCGATCCGGCGCGCGCCTCGCTGTTCGACGCCGCGACCGGCAATCGCCTGTGACCCTCTAGAATCATCCGCAAACCATCCTCCCAAGAACGATCCCCCGAAAACGATCTCGCGAAAACGATCCCCCGAAAACATCCCCAAGCCTTAACCACCTAAGAAACGGACAGAGACGATGAACTGGTCATTCCAACTCTACAGCGCCCGCAATTTCCAGCCGTGGGACGGCATCCTGAAAATGCTCGGCAAGCTCGGCTACAAGGAAGTCGAAGGTTTCGGCGGCGTCTATGACGACCCCACGGCGTTCCGCGCCGAACTCGACAAGAACGGGCTTTCGATGCCGACCGGACATTTCTCGATCGATGCGCTGGAGAATGATTTCGACGGCGTACGCAAAACAGCCGACGCACTCGGCATCACGCTCGTCATCTGTCCCTATCTGCTGGCCGAGCAGCGGCCGGCCGACGCTGCCGGCTGGCGCGGCTTTGGCGAGCGTCTGGCCAAGGTCGGCGAGACCGCAAAAAAAGCCGGCTACGGCTTTGCCTGGCACAACCATGATTTCGAGTTCAAGACACTCGCCGACGGCTCGGTGCCGCAGGATCACATCCTGTCGGCTGCGCCCGACATCGGCTGGGAGATGGACGTCGCCTGGGTAGTCCGCGGCGGCGTTGATCCGCTGCCGTGGATCGAAAAGCACGGCAAGCGCATCAGCGCCGTCCATGTCAAGGACATGGCCAAGTCAGGCGAAGGCCTTGACGAGGACGGCTGGGCGGATGTCGGCCACGGCACCATCGACTGGGCCGGCCTGATCAAGACACTTCGGGCGAAGAGCGCGGCCAAATATTACGTCATGGAACAGGACAACCCCAACGACATCGAGCGCTTCGCCAGCCGCTCGCTCGCATCCGTCAAGGCTTACTAGGAACAATCATCATGGCAAAGAAACTGGGTATCGGCGTCATCGGCTGCGGCAACATCTCGAAAGCGTATTTCTCGCTGGCGCCTCTGTTTCGCGGCATCGAGATGCGCGCCTGCGCCGACATCAACATGGACGCGGCCAAGGCACGGGCGAAGGAGTTCAAGCTGCGCGCCGAGACCGTCGAAGAACTGCTCAAGGATGACGAGATCGACATCATCGTCAACCTCACCATCCCGGCGGTGCACTACGGGGTGTCGAAGCAGATCCTCGATGCCGGCAAGCACGTCTATTCGGAAAAGCCGTTCGTGCTGTCGGTCAAGGAAGGCCTCGACCTCAAGAGCCGGGCCGAGAAGAAAGGGCTGCGCATCGGTTCGGCTCCGGACACTTTCCTCGGCGGCGCGCACCAGCTGGTGCGCAACCTCGTCGACACCGGCGCGCTCGGCAAGATCACCAGCGGCACCTGTCATGTGATGGGCCACGGCATGGAGCACTGGCACCCCAATCCCGATTTCTTCTTCCAGCCGGGCGCCGGGCCGGTGCTCGACATCGGGCCTTACTACATCACCAACCTGATCCAGCTGATCGGGCCGGTGAAGCAGGTGGCGGCCTTCGCGACGACGCCTGCCAAGGAACGCACGATCTCATCGAAACCGCGCGCGGGCGAGAAAATCC
The DNA here is from genome assembly GCF_030323125.1 of Mesorhizobium sp. C089B. Taxonomy (NCBI): domain Bacteria; kingdom Pseudomonadati; phylum Pseudomonadota; class Alphaproteobacteria; order Hyphomicrobiales; family Phyllobacteriaceae; genus Mesorhizobium; species Mesorhizobium sp. C089B. The sequence continues at coordinate 3,622,928 of NZ_CP100469.1, read as the reverse complement.
CGGTCAACACGCCGACGACGATCCACGGGCTGCTGGAGTTCGAGAACGGCGCCGTGATCACGCTCAACACCAGCTGGGACGTCTGGGCGCATGGTCACGCGCCGATGGAACTCTATGGCGAGACGGGCACGGTGTTCGTGCCGGATCCGAATTTCTTCGGTGGCGACGTGCGCATAACCAAGGCGGCAAAACCGGTGAAGAAACTGCCGAAATGGCAGCATCCGTTCGGCGTGCCCAACGAAATGCACGGCCAGGGCATGATGGCCAACTACCGCACCGCAGGCCTTGCCGACATGGCGCTGGCGATCGCCGAGGGCCGGCCGCATCGTTGCTCGATGGAGCTCGCGCTGCATGCCGTCGATGTCATGACCGGCCTGTTGCGGTCGGGCGAGACCGGCAAGTTCGTCGCCATGCAGACCAGCTGCGAGCGGCCGGCTGCACTCGGCGTCAAGGACGCAAAAGGACTGTTGGCGAAGCAGAAATGAGGTAGAAGGGTGTCGGCGCGCTCGCGCCGACACCCATACAATCCAGGATCTGTACCCATGCGCTGGCAGCCGGCTGAACACCGCTATGAGAAAATGCTCTACAACAGATGTGGGCGATCCGGCCTGAAACTGCCGGCGATCTCGCTCGGCCTGTGGCACAATTTCGGCAACGACACGCCGCACAACACCAAGCAGGCGATCGCGCGCAAGGCCTTCGATCTCGGCATCACCCATTTCGATCTCGCCAACAATTACGGCCCGCCGCCCGGCTCGGCCGAGATCGCCTTCGGCGAGATATTGCGCACCGACTTCGCCGGCTATCGGGACGAGCTGATCATCTCGACCAAGGCGGGCTATGAGATGTGGGCAGGGCCTTATGGCGAATGGGGCAGCCGCAAATATGTGCTGGCGAGCCTCGACCAGAGCCTGAAGCGGATGGGGCTCGACTATGTCGACATCTTCTATTCGCACCGCTTCGATCCGGATACGCCGCTTGAGGAAACGATGGGCGCTCTCGACCATGCGGTGCGTTCCGGCAAGGCGCTCTATGCCGGCATCTCGTCCTACAATTCGCAGCGCACGCGCGAGGCCGCCGACATATTGAAGCAGCTCGGTACGCCCTGCATCATCCATCAGCCGAGCTATTCGATGCTCAACCGCTGGGTCGAAGAGGACGGACTGCTCGATACGCTGGAAGGGCTCGGTGTCGGATCGATCGTGTTCTCGCCGCTGGCGCAAGGCATGCTGACCGACAAATATCTCGGCGGCATCCCCGAGGGTAGCCGCGCCAGCCAAGGCAAGTCGCTGCGGCCCGCCTTCATCAACGAAAAGACCATCGCTAACATCCAGGCGCTGAACGCGATCGCCGGCAAGCGTGGCCAGACGCTGGCGCAGATGGCGCTAGCCTGGGTGCTGCGCAAGGGCCGGGTCACCTCGGCGCTGATCGGCGCCAGCCGGCCCGAACAGGTCGAGGACTGCGTCGGCGCGCTCAAGGTGCTCGAGTTCAGCGATGCCGAGCTCGCCGAAATCGACACTTACGCACGCGAGTCCGACATCAATCTGTGGGCGGCGTCGGCCGAGCGCAAAGGCCCGCCGCGGAAGTAAGCGGAACAGCCGGCACCGGACATGAATCAAAACGGCGGGAAAGATCCCGCCGTTTTGCGTTTATCAAGCTTCGGGCCCGTTCAGGGCTTCTTGGCCGTGCCGAGACCGGCCTTGGGCGCCGCCGCGGCTGCGGGAGCCGGGGTCTTCATCTTGGCTTCGATCCAACCCGTATAGTTGGCCAATCGCGTGTAGATGCCATAGGCATTCTTGTGGCCGCAAGCGGCGGTGCCGTCGGACGGACCTTCGCCCCAGGAGACGACGCCGACCTGGACCGGACCGTTGGCGCCGGTCATGAACAGCGGACCGCCGCTGTCGCCGTTGCAGGCGTCGCGTTCGCCGCTGTCGGTGCCGGCGCAGATCATGTTCTTGGTCAGCGGATCCGACATATCGGCGGCGATCGCATTGGCGGCGGCATCGATGCCCTTTTCCGAATAACGCATCCGATGCGAGAGATCGCCAAGTGCCGCCTTCAGGTCATGCGCATAGATCGACTTGATGCCGCTGTTGCAGGCAGCGCTCGGCTCGAGATCGAGATCGGCCACCATCAGCGCGGTCGGGAAGGTGCCGTCCTGCATCTTGCCCCAGCCGATGACCGTGGTCTTGCCGCTGTCTGGCGTCGGCTCATTGGTGATCTTGATGACCGGCGCATCGGCGGGCTCCGCCAGCCGGAGCAGGCCGAGATCATTGTCCAGCGTCTGTTCGCTGTAGCCCTCGTTGACGATGACCTCGACCACCTTGTAGCGCTTGCCTTCGGTAAGATCGGTGGCGCCGGTCAGCACGGTCACCGTGTCGGGCGAAATCGGCCGGCCCTTGTCGTTGAGGCAGTGCGCCGCCGTCAGCACCCATTGCGGAGCAATCAGGCTGCCGCCGCAGAATTGCGCGTTCGGCTGCGAGGCCGGGCTGGGGTCCAGCCGGGCGCTGGTCAGCAGCGCCACCTGGAACGGATAGGCCCCTTTGTCGGCTTCCTTGCCGCCATAGACGCGGTCGGCCCCGTCGGGATTCTCGGCCTTGGCCTTGTCCCGGGATTCGGCGACGCGCTGCATCGGCGAGACCGCCGCTTCCGGCCTGGCGGCGTCGTCGGCTGCATAGAGCGCGTTGACGGCGGGGAAAGCGGCCGCGATGCCCAGCAGCGATGCAGCGGCAAGCGGCCTGAACCGATGGATAATGTTCACCTTGAAACCCTCCTGAGATGAAAAATGCCGAGCCATGCCGCCATGACGCATAACCAACAGAAGCGGTACCGGTACCTCGATCGCCTTCTGCCAGAACGAACGACATCCGCGCGGTCATAAAACCGAAATACGACTTTTGCTAATCGTGCCCCATCGGGCAGAGCCCACCCAAACCCTATAGCCCCCCACGGGCTACGTGGAAGCGATTTGTCATTGCCAATGTTGGATTATTTTAGGCAGTATATCGACGCGGGTGCGTTTGGCGGAGGGCTTTAACGAGGCCGCCCGGACCGATGATCCGATACGGGCGGGTAACCAAACTAATTTTTTAACTCCACCACGATCTCGACAATATTTCTGTATTTTGCTCCACTCCTTGCTGACTTTTGGGAGAGTCTCACCATGACGAAACTGACAAGCACTATCATTGCGTCCGCACTGCTATCCACCGCACTGTGGACGATGCCTGCCTTCGCCGCCGATCCCGGCTCAGCGAATGCCGGCAATGGCGAAAGCATGCGCGATCTCGGAACGGGCGACTACCAGCCCGGCCGTGCAAAGCCGATCGCGCCGCCGAAACTGATCGAAGATGAAGCCAGCCGGGCAGCGCCGCTGACCGACGAGGGCACGGCGGTCAAATCCTATGGCATCGTCGGACGTTCCGCCGATGGCAAGGACATCAAGATCGATGCCGGCGAGACGCTGAAGGACCTTGTCATCAAGGAACTGAATGCGCCCGCCAACACACCGAACGCCGACAAGACCGGATTGACGGGCGGCGACGAAGCCGGCCGCCAGGTGTTCGGGGCCGACGATCGCGAGCAGATCAAGAACACCAAGACGTACCCGTTCACCGCGATCGGCTATATCGAAGGCAAAGCCAAGAGCGGTTACGGCAGCTGCTCGGGAACCCTGATCGGTCCGCGCACGGTGCTCACCGCGGCGCATTGCCTCTACAGCAATGAAGACAAGGCTTGGCTCGACGACGTCATCTTCGTGCCGTCGCTCAACGGCAACACCGCCGACGATGCACCGTTTGGCGCTTTCAGCTACGAGAGCGTCTATATCTTGCAGGGCTTCATCGACAATTATCAGGGTTACTACGGCTCGGTCATTCCGTGGGATCTCGGCATCATCACGCTGAAGCAGGATGTCGGCACCAATCTCGGCTGGCTGGGTTATGCCAACTATGAGAACCTCGGCGATTTCACCGCAAACATCGTTGGCTACCCCGGCGACAAGCCGATGGGAACGATGTGGAAGGCGACCTGCGAAGTGAAAGCCGAAAACGTCGGCGCGGAGTATTTCCAGTACGACTGCGACACCTATCCGGGATCGAGCGGCAGCTCGGTCTACGCCTATGATAATGGCGCCAAGCAGCGCGTCGTCACCGGCGTGAACGTGGCCGAAAGCCCCAACGCCAACACTGCGGTGCGCCTGAACGCCGCCAACGTGGCGTGGATCAACAGCCTGTACAAATAAGGCTGAATGATCTTTCGCCGGCAAACAGCGGCGATAACCAGCACTACCAAACCGGCGGCGGGACGTTCCTGCCGCCGGTTTTTTTTGTATCGAAACACCTCTCTTGCACTGTGTTGCAGCGGTGCTTACGCTAGGCGATCCAAGGGGTTGGGTAAGATGGCGCGGGCAAGAATGATCTTCGGGGTCAAAGCGATGGCGGCTGCATCCATGCTGGCCGCACTGACATGCTTTTCCGCTATGGCCGATCAAGGCGGTGCCGCACCCGATGGCGCCTGGGCCGAGCGGGTGCAAATCCTCTATCAAAGCGAAACACGTTCGGTGCTGCGCAAGAATGTACGGGTCTGGGATTCCCACCCGGAATTGGGTCTTGATTTCACCTGGGAGCCGGCAGCCGGCGTGTCGCCGGACCGCACCGTCGCAGCCGACGGCACCGTCAACGGCAAGGGCAGGCTGGTCTGGCGCGTACGCGGCTCGGCGAGCTACGACCCCAAGACGATCTATTCCAGCTATTTCGGCGAGATCAGGAATGGCCGCCCCGAAGGACAAGGCCGGCTGGAGCTGCGTTCGGGCGAGATTCTCGACGGCCATTGGGTCGCCGGCCAGCTCGACGGCCATGCGATCCATGTCGATGCCGACGGCAATCGCTATGAAGGGCAATTCAGGGCCGGTGTGCCGAATGGCGAGGGCAGGCTGGAGACGAAGACAGGCAAGATATTCGTCGGCTCTTTTGCCGATGGGCTGAAGGATGGCAAGGGCCGCACCCGGTTGCCCGGCGGCACCGTCTACTGGTCGCAATGGGCGATGGGCAAGGAGATCGGCGGTGCGCGCCCCGACGTGCTGGCCGATGCCAGAGTGGGCGGGTTGCTCAAGGCGCAGACCGGCGGCGGTTCCGCCGACAAGGTCGAGATCGGCATTGCCGTCGACCAGCGCATGACGCAGCAGGCCGACATGCAGTACCAGCATCTGGTGCGCGACGAAGACATCGCGATCTATCCGGTGTCGGACCAGTACAATGATGCCTGGAACGGCACCGGAGAGATTCGTACCGGCAATGTCTATGAAGGCATGGACTGGGAGACGGCGCCGGCCTTCGCCGAAGTCGACCTCAAGACCACCGACCAGTCGAGGGTCAAGATCGACAGCCTGGAAATGAAGGTGGCCGCGAGCGAGGCCTACCGCAAGCCGATGCTGTCGATCAGCGAGCATTATGGCTGCGTCGGCTTCCGCCCCGACTTCTCGATCGTCAACAATGGCTGGGGCGACGTGAAAGACATGAAGATGTCGATCCAGTTCACCAGGACCGACGAGGAGGACAACGCGACCGGCGAGCCGAGCCGCACGTTCACGAAGGACATCGGCACTTTCGGCGACGGCGTCGACGTCTCGATCAAGAACGTGCTGATTGAAGCCGGCGTCGACACAACCACGCTCGAGACCGAGCGCTTCACTTGCCCGTCAAGGGACAGCCTGGATGTCTGCCGCGCCCAGGTGGCCAACAAGGTCAAGTTCGGCGACGTTGTCGATTACATCAGCGGCAGCGTCGAGAAAATGAGCGTGACCGGGATCGGCAAGCTCGATTATTCCTGGGCGGACGAACAGGGCGCTATCTACCAACAGAGCGAGCCGTTTCGCGTCATCGTCTCGCTGGTCAGCATCGAGGTTCCAGAATCGCTCGCCGAATGCGGCGATGGCGGCGGCGCGTCGCCCGAAGCGCTGCGCTACCAGAACATCGAATTTCCGATCGGCAAGACCGATTACAGCATCCCCATGCCGGTGCGCGGCAATAAGCATCTCAGCGCCTACACGGCACGGCTGAAAATGTGGTCGTCAATGTCGTCGATCCATCGCTTCAGCATCGCCGCCCATTTCGCCGATGGCAGCACACGGGAGAGCAAGCCGGCCACGTTCTTCTATTTCAGGCCGAAGCAGTCGCTGTTTGAAACCAGCACCAAGCCGGCGGTCTGCTATCTGCCGGAAGATATGCAAGGCTGTTGAGGTCCTGTCACGTCCTTTCGGGAATCGCGTTATTTCGAGCCCATCTCGAAATAATTGGGCAGCGGGATCAGCCTGGCAAAGATCGTGCCCTGGCTGAACACCCTGAGTTCCAGCATCGACCCGGACGATCGTTCGGCCTTCTGGTCGAACAGGAAATTGCCGAGCGAATAGATCTCCGCAACATCGCCGCCGCCGAGCGGAAGGATCGCCTCGCTCGATACATGCGGATGGCCGCCGACGATTGCCGTGACGCCGCGCAGCCGCATCTGGTCGGCAAGCATCTCCTCGCGCGGCGACGGCTCCGTCTTGTACTCGCGGCCCCAATGGACGAAGGCAATCACCGGCCGCTCGGCATTGTCGTGCAGCAGCCGGTCGAGCAAAGCAGGCGTCAGAAGGTCGGTGTTCCTGGAGCCGTTGGTATCAATGTCGGTCAGCCCGACCAGGTCGAGATCGGCAAGCGCCAGCGTCTCGCCCTGGCCGAAATGGGCGATGCCGGCGGCGTCCAGAGCGGCCAGCGTCTCGGCATAGCCTGACGGGCCGAGGTCATAGGCGTGATTGTTGGCAAGGCTGACAGCGGCGACATGCAATTTCTTCAGCATGCCGATGGCGAGATCGGTTGGCATCGCCAGCGTCATGTCGTCGATCGCTTCAGGGACGTTGGGCAGGATGACGCCTTCGAGATTGACGATCAGCGGCCGCGAGCGGGTCAGGGCCAGCACGCTGTCGACGATCTTCTCGGCAACACCGTCGCGGACCAGGATCCTCATCATGGCGCGACCGAAATTCACGTCGCCGGCGAAATAATAGAGCTTGTCGTCGGGACGGGCAGGATTGTTCAAGCCGGGGCCGAAGGCGCCGAACAGCGCCACGACATAGCTGGTGGTGCGCTCGACATAGTCGCCCGAATGCGCCTGCGAGTTCTCGTTGGCGACGACCAGGGGCGCAGCACCGAACAGTTCGCGCTGCAGCCTGGTCTGGATATAGAGCGCACCGACCGAATCGGCGTGATCCGGCTGGCGCAGCGCCGCGATGCCGTCGAGCGAACCGGCGGCGAGCATGTTCAGCGTCTGCTGGTCGAAACGCCTGGCTTCGTGCTGCGGCAGATAATGCGAGAAATCGGTGGATTCGATGATCAGCGTGTCCTTGTCGACGATCGCTTTCAGCGCCTGCGCCAGCCGGTCCCAGTCGCCGCGCTTCGCCTTGACCGACATCGCCACCGGCACGATGGTTGCCTCGGGAAAATAATGGTGCAGGAAGGGCAGCATGGCTTGAACGCCGTGCTCCTTGGCGAAGAGGCAGGAGTCCTCGACCATGTCGCTGTTCGCCTGGAGAAGGTGCAGGGCTGCCGTGTCGGCCAGGACCGGGCCAAGCACGGTGTCGAAGCCGCGCGTCGTGGTGGCGAAGAGTTTCTGCGTCTCGTGGAAATGGTCCGGTGACAGGATGACGATGCGCTTGTAGCGGAAGCCGGACGCGGCGTGGAAACCGAGTGCGACGAGATCTGCGACGAGCAGGTGGTGGGGGACTGTGATGCCGGTGAGGCGTTGGTTGGACGGCTCGATTCTGGCGACGGCGGCGATGGCGTCGGTGAAGAGTGTGGGGTCGGAATAGAAGGACGGGAAGTTTGTGTCGCCGGGCGGGCAGGTGATGGGAGCGGCAGACGCTTGAGGCACTGAGAGGATAAGCAAGGCGGTGGCAAAGATCAGAATGCTGGTCCGTGCCCAGGCACCCCCCTCTGTCCTGCCGGACATCTCCCCCGCAAGGGGGGAGATTGGATGTCGCCTCGACTTTCGCCAATCATCAACCTTGAAAATAGATCTCCAACAATGAAGAGACCGATCTCCCCCTTGAGGGGGAGATGTCCGGCAGGCGAGAGGGGGGTGCCTGGGCGCCGACCTCTCACGGCTCAGCCAGCACAATGTTCTCCACGCCGCCGACATAGTAGAACGGCTTCTGCTTGGACGCGGTCAGCCGCAGCACTTCGCGCGAGATGTAGTCGGCGAGGCCGAACAGCGTCACGCCGCCGTCGGAGGTCTTGGCCCGGCCGCGCAGGCCTTCGAGGATCGAATAGGTGAAGACGCCATGGCCGAGGTCGGGCAGTTCGGCGGCGGTGTTGTTGGCAGCGGTGGCCGAGAAGACGACGATGCGTGCGTCCTGCGCGTCTTTTTCCAAGCGCGGGTTGAAGGCGTTGGCGGCGTGGCAGGTGTCGAGCAGCATGAAGCGCATGCCCTTGGCCCGCTCAACCGATTTCTGGATGTCGCCCCAGTCGACCAGCGAGGAGCGCTTCCAGCGGTCGGGATCCTGTTTGCGGCCGTCCGTGGGGATGAAATAATAGTCTTCGTCGATGTTGATGCCGTGACCGGCGACGAAAATGATGGTGGTGTCGTTCTCGCCGGGTCTGTCGAGGAAGTCGGCGAGCTGGTCGTCGATCGTGTCGGAATCCGGTTCCAGGATGGTGTCGGCGCCGGCGACCTTGAACACGTCCTTGCCGGCATCGGGCGCCTCATCCAGCGCTTCGCGGTTGACCAGAACCAGCGTCTCCATCGCCGAGAACAAGGGCGCGGATTTCTGCGAGATCACCTTGAGGAATTCGGTAGCGTCGTCGACGGGATAGCGCAGATCGCAGGCGTGGCCGGCGCATGCGTCGGTGAGGAAGGGATATTTGTCGACGCCGATCACGGCGACGTAGAGCTTGCCCTTGTTGGCCTGCTTCTCGGGTTTTTGGCCAAGTGCCGTTACGCTGCGCTCGGTCAAATAGCCGAACTCATTGGTACCGGTGATGCGGATGGTGTTCTCGCCATTCTCGACCGGCACTTCGACGATGGTGGTGCTCTTGCCGCCATCGGCCGAGCGCGCCGTGACATTGCCGACATTGCGGCTGTTCGACAGGATCGAAAATCCGGCGACATCGGCGCCGGCTTCCTGCGCGCCCGAAATCTCGACGGCGACATAGCCCTCGCGGACGTTGCTCTGGTCGGCGGCAAGCTTGATGCCGAATTCCGGCGGTTTGCGCTCGAGCAGCTTTTCCAGCTGGCGGTCGACGCCGGGGCGCATTTCCTGGACCGCCTGTTCGGCGCTGCGCAGGATGATGGCCCGGCGCACCATTTCCGGGCTCCAGAGATATTTCTTCAGCTGGCCGGCGCTGATGAAACGCCCTTCGTGGTCGCGGCCCTGATTGACGTGCCAGCCGATCAACTTGTCGCCATCGGCGGAGGAATAATAGTAGCCCTGCGGCATCCAGGCGATCCATTCGGAGCCGGCGAAGAACATCGACACGATCAGTTTGTGGCTCTTCAAATTCCACAGCCGCACGGTCTGGTCGGCGCTGCCGGTGACCAACAGCCCTTCCTTCTCGACGGCAACCATGGCGTTGATCTCGCCGGTGTGGCCGGTGAATTCACCCGATACCTCGGCGGTCGCGGTTTTGTATTCCAACAGCGTGCCGTCGCTGCCGCCGGTGATCAGGCCAAGCCCATTGCCGATCAGCGTGTAAGCCGAATGGAGGAAGCCATTGGTGGCGGCATTCTCGATGCTGTGCATCACCTTTCCGCCGCTCGCGATTTCGAGCACGGCATTCTCCAGGCCGTCCTTGCCGCCGGGGACGGCGCGAAGCGACCACTCACCGTCGGTCAGTGCCGCGCGGGCATAGGCGCCCTGTTCCGCCAACGCCTCCGGGTCCTCGAAGAACCGCTCGGCCGTCGGTAGCGCCAGCACCTTGTCCAGCGTGCCCTGCAGCTCGGGACAGGACACGCGTTCAGGGCAGGGGTTGGTGTTGCCCCAACCGATGGAGCTGCTCGCCGCATCGATCCCGATCGCCGTCACCGGTTCGCCGACCCCTTGCAGCAGCGCCTTGCGCTCGCCGGTCATGGGGTTCCAGACCTGGATGGCGTTGCGGGTGCCGCCGGCTGTCGCCACCAGCGAGCCGTCGGCATTGCCGGCGCCAGCAAAGACCGTGCCGTCATGGCCGTTATAGTCGAGCAGTTGCTCGCCGCTGTCGGTATCCCAGACCACCGAGCGATGCTTGTCGGCGCAGCGATAGCTGCATGACGCCACAAGCCGCGAACCCGTGGCGAAGCTCAGAGCGCCGATCTGGAAATCCTGCTTCGGCATGGCGCGGACGAATTTGCCGGTGCTGGCCTGCCAGAGCTGGACGTCGCCGTCCTTGCTGCCGGTGGCGAACAGGCTGCCATCCAATGACACGGCGAGTGCGGCGACGCCGACATCGCGCAGCGGCTCGGCCTCGGCGGGCAAAGGAATTTCCTCGGCCTTGGCGACGTCCCAGAGCCGGATGCCATTGTCGGTGGTCGTCGCTGCCAGCCGGGTTCCCGCAGCGGCGAAGGCGAGCTTTTCCACACGCCAGGAATCGGCATCGAGTTTTTCCGCCAGCGTCCAGCCCGACGCGGATTTGTCGTCCGCCCGCCAGAGGTAGACGAAACCATCGCCACCGCCGGCGGCGAGCGTGTTTCCGTCGGGTGAAAAGGCGACATCATAGATGGCATAGTCGGCGGCCTTGAGCACGGTTTTGATCTTGCCGGTGGCGAAATCGAACAGCCTGATATCGCCATAAGGGGGCTTGTCGCCGATGCCGGCGCCGAAATAACCGCCGGCGGCGATCGTCTTGCCATCCGGCGACACGGCAATCGCAAAGACCTTGCCGTCATTGCCATTGCCAAGATAGCCGCGAATGGTGCGGAGCGTCACCCCGCTCTGCCAGTCCCAGATGCGGATGGCCTTGTCATCGGACGCCGAGACCAGTCCCTCGCCGTCCGGCGTGAAGGCAAGATCGGTGACCCTGGCGCTGTGGCCGCCGGTGTTGAGATCGAGATGGAAATCGAGGTCCTCGGCACCGGCGGTTGACGTTAACGCCAGAAGACCGACCAGGATTAGCCACCGGATAGCACGCAAGGGATGGGAGCTGCCCGGCACCTTGTTGCGCCGCTATTTGGAGTCGGCGGGCGGCGGCGACCCGTGACCCACATAATTCTCGATCGCCTGGGCATAATTGGCGGAACCGGCCTTGCGTTCTTTTTCGATGTAGCCGGCAAAATAGCTCCAGAACGACACCGCATAGTCGCGGAAATAGGCATCGGCGACATCGCGCGAACAGAGTTTGCCCTCAACACAGATGGAGAGACGATTGAGGAAATAGACGATGCGATCAAAATTGTCGTTGAAATCGGCGATCGGCATGGTGCCGCCGCCGGCAGTCATCGCCTCAATGCCAATGCGTTGCCGGAAGACCTGTTCCTCGGTCGGCGACGGCGTGGCGCTGAGCAGATTGTCGTATTTGGCGTTGAGCGACGAGAGGCGCTCCTTGAGCGCGCGCTGCGCCTGCTGAAAATCCTTGCTTTCCCAAAGCTCGACCAGCGACATCGTCTGCTCGACGCGCTTCTGTTCCTGGTTTGCGAGAAACTGGAAGACCGAGAAGGCCAGGGTGAAGATGATCGCCAGGCGCACGGCGAGACCCGACCAGGCGTAGATCAGCATGCGCCAGTCGCGGTCGGTGAAGGGGTTGGCTTCCTTCTTGATCTCGTGACTGCTCGGCCACGGAAAGCCTTCGGTGGTTTCGGGCAAGGTCGCCGGCTTCTTGGCCGGCGGAGGCGCCGATGTGGCCGGCGATTTCTGCGTTGCAGTGCCCCCCGGCTTTTTCATCCGCAGCTGTCCAGTTGGATGGTGGCGGTGGGGTCGAGCACGATGCCGGGTGTCTCCAGCTTCTTTTTCAGGCAATCGAGCTGCGTGCGCGAAATCATGAACTGCACGTCCGGTTCGGCAGCCGCCTTGCTGGGTGACGGCAAGGGCTCGACCACGCCGCGCGAGGCGCAGCTGGAGAGATCGACGACAACGGCCGTGCTGCCGGTCTTGGCGATCTGGTCGTACTGGTCGAGAAAGCAGGTGGCGAGCTCGGAATTGGTGACGATCTGCTTGGCGCACAGGCCGCAATTCTCGTCCGCCGAGGCGCTGGCAACCAGCAACAGGCTGCCGGCAAGGCCGACCGTCGCTGCACGCCAGGAGAGCACGGGGATAGTCACTGATGTCCTCATCTGTTGCATCCAGCCGCGGCGCATAGAAGTGTCGCGAGCCGGGAATGTTCCTATATCACGCCGGCAAGAGCCGGCGAAGCGATGTCAGGTCAGGCGCGGGGCACCGTCTCCATCGGGAAGATCATCACCGCGCCTTTGGGACCGCTCTTGTCGGCAAGCCGCATCACGGAGCGCGTTGCCGGCGCCATGCCGATGTCGGCCAGCATGTCGGAAAAACCAGGCGTTCCCGATGCGGCACGCGTCACGGCGCGCACGCCTTCCTGGGCAAGAAAGCTCAGATCCTCTTTCTCGCTCTGCGGCGGCGCCTCGGTCAGCACGGCAATCATGCGCTCCATGCCGAAGCTGGTGTCGGTGAAGGCGAGCAGCCCTTCCTTCAGGCCCTGATCGGCCTGCTCGTTGATCGGCGCCAGCCGCTCGGCGACGATATGGGTGATCGAATAGTCGCTGCCGATGTAGAGCACGTTGATGTCGACGAACTCGTCGGACCCGTTCTTGGCCGCAATGTGTACCTGATCGCCCGGCGAAACGCGCGGCACCGTCGAGGATTCGATCGGCTCCAGCACATCGCTGTCCTGGCGCTTGATCAGGAACTGGACGCTGACCTCGTCCGGCCGGTAGTCGGACGCCGCGGCGAGCCGCGACAGGCCGGTGGCGCGGAAGATCGTGGTCAGGGTCTTGGCTGTGTTTTCCGCAAGCTTGTCGCGGCCATCCTGATCGATGACGATGCGTGGCGGCTTGCTGCCGTCCTTCAGGCTGATGTCGCCGGACGCCGGCAGGAACCACAGCGCCGGTTCGTCGCTGGCGTTGGCGGCAGCGCCGTCCATGGATTTTTCGCGCAGCACCGCAAGCCGCAGATCGGCGCTCTTGCCGGGCTCGACCAGCGCGATGTGGAAGCCGGACTTCGGCTTCGCCACCAATTCGTCCAGAACCGAATTGACCAGCTCGGTTTCTCTTTCGAGCCCTGCGGTCGGCGCCGGCTTTGCCACCAGCAGCTTGTAGTCGACCGCGAGTTCGGCAACGCGCGCATAGGCGCCGGCGGGCACCGCCGTCGGCGCAAGCGCCGGCTTGCCGTCGAATTCGACCGGTGCGAGCTGGCTTTCGAGGTTTTTTGCCGATTTCACTTCGAGATAGCCGACGGCGTCGGAGAGCTTCAACAGCGCCGAAGGCAAAATGGCGAGCTTGCTGCCGGGGGTCAGACCCTGCAGCAGCCCGGCGCCGATCGCGACATCGCCGTCCTTGACGGCAATCGGCCATTGCATGACGGCGTCGGTTTTGTCGGTGCCGAACACGCGGGCGTCCAGTTCGCCCTCGAACAGGGGCGTCGGCCTTGTGCGGCCGTCGGCCGAATATTGCTGCAGCACGGCCTGGCCGAGCTGGCGATAGGTGACGTTGGGGTTCTCGGCCAATTTCGACAGGATGGTGAAGGTGAACAGGCCGAAGCGCGGCGCGTCGGGCGTGCCCTTGGGCAGCGGCATTTCCGGTGTCGTCTCGACCGTTTGCGCGGCATAGAAGGCGACCAGCTTGCCCCTGGCGATCGGCTCTGCGCCGGTCGGCGTCAGGTTGAAGGCCGGCTTGCGGCCGCCATTCTCGTCGAAACCGCGCGATGCGCTTGCCGAGATGTCGTCATAGGCCTTCACCGCCGCTGCTCTCGCCGCGTCGTCGCCGCCGACGAGGTCGGCGAACTCGACCTTGCGCTCCAGTTCGTCATCGACTTCCGCGGCGCGCGTCGCGGTGCCGGAATGGCAGCAGTCGAACACCACCCAGACAAAGGCGCCCTTGTCGCGGATGGCGTCGAGTGCGGCGCCGACCTCGTTGTCGACCAGCGCGTTCGGCACGCCCTCTTCGCGGTTGATCCATTTGTCGATATCGGACGGCAGGAAAATCTCGTCGAGGCCGTCGGTCTCGTCGCCGGCCTTGGCCTGCGGCTGCTGGGCGCCGTGGCCCGACAGATGCAGATAGACGAAATCGTCGCGTTGCACCTTGCCGGCGAGGTCGGCAAGGGCGGCCTTGATCGCCGCATGCGTCGGCGGGCCGTTGGCGCCTTCGACGTCCTTGGCGAGCAGGATCACGTTCTCGGCCGAGAACTTCACCGGATCGGGCGTGTTCTTCAGGAGATAGTCGCGCACCAGGCCGGCATCGTTCTTCGGCCCGATCAGCCAGTTCTTCTGCGGCAGGTTCGGATAGTCGGTGCAGGCAACCAGCAGCGCGTGATAGGTGCGCGAGGCGGCGAGAGCGCGGAACGAAACCGTACCGGCAGCCACAAGCGCCGACGTGCCGACGAGCAGCGTCCGTCGTGTCAGTTTGATCATAATTGCTTCCCCAAGCCCGATCGAATTTGCAAGTGCGGCACCTTTCGTCGCGAATTTTGTCAGTATTTTGAATGTGGTCGGTGCCGTCAATCGGCGGTGGTGGTCATGGTGTCGATGGCGATAACGGAAACAGTGGCAAAAAGCCTGCTTCATCGCTATCTCAAGGGGATTGAGACCGTCGCATGGCAGAAATGATTTGCGAGCGGCGCTGGATCAAACAGATAGAACATGATGTCGTCCGAGAACCGCTTCACACTTTTCGGCATCATGCTCTAAACGATCGGAAAACGGGATCATGGCGGCAAGGGATGTGCTGACGAAGAATCAGCTGAGCGTGCTCGAGAAGCTCGAGGCCGCCAGTGGACCGCTCAGCGCCTATACGCTTCTCGACCAGCTGCGCGAGCGCGGTTTCCGCGCGCCGCTGCAGGTCTATAGGGCGCTCGACAGCCTGGTGAAGTCAGGCTTCGTGCACCGGCTGGAAAGCCTCAACTCCTTCGTCGCCTGCGCCGAACCGCACGACCATACGCATTCGATGACAGCCTTCGCTATCTGCGACACATGCGGGCAGGTGATGGAGATGTCCGACCATGACGTCGGCCACCGGCTGGACGAATGGGTGCGCTCGACCGGGTTTGCTGCGAAGAAGGCGGTCATCGAGTTTCGGGGGACGTGTGCCAAGTGCCTGGCTGAAGCGGCTTAGCTTGCTTCCTACTTGAGCCGAGGCGGTGCGCTATTCTCGAATTCGTTCAAGAATGTCTCATAGACGACGTACCGCGTAGGCCCAGGTGTTAGCTGCTCCATAAGCAGGGGTTTCACCTCGTCGAGCCAAGATAATTTGCCAAGGCCAGACCCGATTTTTGGCAAGGCGATGGATTCTACCCGGTTTTTGTCGGCCCATTTCACAAGCCCGCGAACTGCTTTCCGTAAAAAGGGAAGCGTGGCGTGATACATATCTGGCTGGGTTGCCAGATAAATGAAGCCCGGCTGATTGCCGTCTGGCTCCAATGTCCAGATATGACCCCCAATAAACCTGCCGGTCCGAGCATATTTCTTGAACGCAGCCTGCACATTCGGCCACTTTTTCGAAATCTTCAGCGCAAGTCCGGTGCCAAGGCCCTCTTGATTGCCCTCTGCCACGCCTTGAGCGATATAGCTTTCCTGGGCGGCCAGCAGGTCTCCGGTGACAAAGACAATCATCGCACCTTCAATGCGCCTCGTCCCAGTTGTTCGCTGCGCGGGCATCGACATGCAGCGGCACCGACATCGAGATGGCCGGCATCGGCGCGTTCTCCATCACCCTGCGCACCACGGGGATCGTCGCCTCGACTTCCGCTTCAACCGTCTCGAAGATCAATTCGTCATGCACCTGTAAGAGCATGCGGGCGGACAGGCCGGCCTTCTCCAGCGCCTCGTCCATATGCACCATGGCGCGACGGATAATGTCGGCGGCGGTGCCTTGCAGCCTGGCGTTGATCGAGGCGCGCTCGTTGAAGGCGCGGATCGACGGGTTTGACGACCGGATCTCAGGATAGTGGATGCGGCGGCCGAAGATGGTTTCGACGAAGCCATGTTCGCGCGCATAGGCCTTTGTTGCCTCGATATAGTCGCGGATGCCGGGGAAACGCTCGAAGTACTTCTTGATGTAGGCGCCGGCCTCCTCGCGCGGGATCGACAGCTGGTTGGCGAGCCCAAAGGCCGAGATGCCGTAGATGATGCCGAAATTGATCGCCTTGGCGCGGCGGCGCACTTCGGACGGCATGCCTTCGACCGGCACGTTGAACATTTCCGAGGCGGTGATGGCGTGGATGTCGGCGCCATCGGCGAAGGCCTGCTTCAACTGCGGGATTTCGGCGACGTGGGCAAGCACGCGCAATTCGATCTGGCTGTAGTCGGCCGAGACCAGTTTCTGGCCCTTGTCGGCGATGAAGGCCGTCCTGATCTTGCGTCCCTCCGCGGTGCGCACCGGGATGTTCTGCAGATTGGGGTCGGAGGAAGACAGCCGGCCCGTGGTCGTCGCGGCCAGCGCATAGGAGGTGTGGACGCGCCTGGTGTCGGGATGGATGAAGCCCGGCAGCGCGTCGGTATAGGTCGATTTCAGCTTGGTCAGCTGGCGCCAGTCGACGATCTTGCGCGGCAGTTCGTGGCCTTCGGCGGCGAGGTCTTCCAGAAGCTGCGCGGAAGTCGACCATTGCCCGGTCTTGGTCTTGGAGCCGCCGGGCAGGCCCATGCGGCCGAACAGGATGTCGCCCAGCTGCTTTGGCGACCCGATGTTGATGCGCTCGCCGACAAGGCCGTAGATCTCCTCCTCCAGCCGTGCAGCGCCTTGTGCCAGCTCGCCGGAGAGCCGCGACAGGATCTGGCGGTCGACCGAGATGCCGCGCTGTTCCATCCGGGCCAACACCGGCACCAGCGGCCGCTCCAGCCGCTCATAGACCGAGACGAGGCCCTTGGCGGCAAGCCGCGGCTTCAGCACCTGCCACAGCCGCAGCGTCACGTCGGCATGGCCGGCGGCGTAGGTGGTCGCCCGGTCGATGTCGACCTGGTCGAAGCCGACCGAGCTTCTGCCGGAACCGGCGAGATCCTTGAGCGGCGTCGTGGCATGGCCGAGCCATTTGTCGGCAAGCGAGGACAAAGTGTGGTGGCCGGTGCCGGCGTCGAGCACATAGGAAATCAACATCGTGTCGTCGAAGGGTGCGATATCGATGCCGTGGCGGCTCATGACGACGATGTCGTATTTGGCGTCCTGGGCGATCTTGAGGACCGATTTGTCTTCCAGCAGCGGCTTCAGAAGCGCCAGCGCCTCGCGGACCGGAATCTGGTTCTCCAGCGTACCGCCACCGAGCAGGTCGCCGGCGCCGCTCTTGTGGGCGAGCGGCACATAGGCGGCGCGGCCGGGGCCGATCGCCAGAGAGAAACCGATGAGGTCGGCCAGCATCGGATCGGAAGACGTGGTTTCGGTGTCGAAGGCGACGATGCCGGTCTCCTTGGCCTGGGCCAGCCAGGTCTTGAGCGTCGCCGTGTCGCGGATGGCGACATAGGCGGCGGGATCGATTTTGGCCGCAGCGGCCGTTTCCAGGCGAAGTGCGGCAAGCAGCGAAGGGGCGTCGCCGGCCCTGGCGGTTTCGGTTTTGGCTTCATCCTGTGTTGCCGCAGGCGCCGCTATGCCGGAACCGACATCGGGGCCGTGCGCGGTGTCGGCGCGCTCGACGGTGACGGCGACAGCCTGCACATCGCCGGCTTCGGTGCTGGTCGCTTCAGCAACGCGCCGGGTCAGCGAGGTGAATTCCATGGTCTTGAGGAAGCCGATCAGCTTCGGCCCGTCCGGCGCGTGCAACACGAAATCGTCGAGCCCGTCGGTCACCGGCACGTCGTTCTTCAGCGTCACCAGCTGGCGCGATATGCGCGCCTTGTCGGCATTGGCGATGATGGATTCGCGCCTTTTTTCCTGCTTGATCTCGCTGGCCCTTGCGAGCAACCCGTCAAGGTCGCCGAACTGTTCCAGCAATTGCGCCGCCGTCTTCGGCCCGATGCCGGGTACGCCCGGCACATTGTCGACGGAGTCGCCGGTCAGCGCCTGCAGGTCGATCATCTTTTCCGGCGGCACGCCCCATTTCTCGATGACTTCGGGGATGCCGATCTGGCGGTCCTTCATCGGGTCGTACATGCCGACCGTGGGTCCGACCAGCTGCATCAGATCCTTGTCGGAGGAGATGATAGTGGTGTCGCCGCCGGCCTCGCACGCCAGCCTGGCATAAGTGGCGATGAGGTCGTCGGCCTCGTAGCCTTCGATCTCGATGCAAGGCAGGTTGAAGGCCACGGTTGCCTGGCGGATCAGACCGAATTGCGGGATCAGGTCTTCGGGCGGTGCGTTGCGGTTGGCCTTGTATTCCGGGTAGAGATCATTGCGGAAGGTTTTCGACGAATAATCGAAAATGACCGCTAAATGCGTCGGTACAATTCCTACATCGGTGTTGCGGGCATCCTGCATCAGCTTCCACAGCATGTTGCAGAAGCCGGAGACCGCGCCGACCGGTAGCCCATCGGATTTGCGGGTTAGCGGCGGCAGCGCATGATAGGCGCGAAAGATGTAACCGGAGCCGTCGATAAGGAAGAGATGGTCGCCTTTTTTCATGCCGGCAGGGATAGCGCGGCAGGACGGCGCGGTCCATGGCAAAGGCGGGCTTCCAACAGGTGTTGCGGCGACATGCTGACAGAGCCTGCCTGCCAATAGGCCCTGCTGCTGTTTGCCTCGGCGCTCACGGCTATGTTACAAAAGTGTAATTTTTGTGCCCTTGAAACGCCACGATCCGAGACACAAATAAAGGTCATCGGCAGTTTTCGCCGAGTCCGGAGCAAGGCCCGTCCCCCGCCTATCCCGGACAATTGCGGCAGCCTATCCCCCCTCTCCGGGCTGCCGCATCGTTTCGAGTAAAAGACCGCCGTGGTTCCCCTCCACCACGGCGGTTCTTTTTTGCCTTCTGACAAGTGTTTACGGTCCGTGGTCCAACGATCGCGGGCTTTTCGTTTTGATGCGCTGCCTTTACGGTTCGGCCACCGAAAAGAAAGGCCCGCAAGACATGTCCACAATCACCCCCGTCCTCGACCGTCTCGACAAAAATCTCGACCAGAGCCTGGAGCGCCTGTTCGGCCTGCTCCGCATCAAGTCGATCTCGACCGATCCCGACTATGCTGCCGACTGCCGCAAGGCCGCCGAATGGCTGGTGGCGGACCTCAAGCTGATCGGCTTCGACGCTTCGGTGCGCGACACGCCGGGACACCCGATGGTGGTTGCGCACCATGAAGGCCCCGCCGGTTCGCCGCATGTGCTGTTTTACGGCCATTACGACGTGCAGCCGGTCGATCCGATCGAGCTTTGGGAGAACGACCCGTTTGCGCCGGCGGTCAAGGAGATCGAGCCCGGTCACAAGGTAATCACCGGCCGTGGCTCGGCCGACGACAAGGGGCAGCTGATGACCTTCGTCGAGGCCTGCCGCGCCTGGAAGCAGGTGCATGGCAATCTGCCCTGCCGCATCACCATCCTGTTCGAGGGCGAGGAGGAGTCCGGTTCGCCGTCGCTGAAGCCGTTCCTCGAGGCCAATGCCGATGAGCTGAAGGCCGATTTCGCGCTGGTCTGCGACACCGGCATGTGGGACCGCGAGACGCCGTCGATCTGCGTTTCGCTGCGCGGAATGGTCGGCGAGGAGGTCACCGTCAAGGCCGCCGATCGCGACCTGCATTCGGGCCTCTATGGCGGCGCCGCCGCCAACCCGATTCGCATCCTGGCGAAAATCCTCGCTGACATCCATGACGAGAACGGCCACATCACCATTCCCGGCTTCTATGACGGGGTCGAGGAGACGCCGTCGCAGATCCTGAAATCCTGGGAGACATTGGGCGAGACAGCCGAGACCTTCCTCGGACCGATCGGCCTCTCGATCCCGTCGGGCGAAAAAGGCCGCTCGGTGATGGAACTGACCTGGGCGCGGCCGACGGCCGAGTTCAACGGCATCATCGGCGGCTATACCGGCAAGGGGTTCAAGACGGTGATCGCCGCGGAAGCATCATCGAAAATCTCCTTCCGTCTTGTCCACAAGCAGGACCCCGAGAAGATCCGCGCCGCGTTCCGGGAATTCGTCGAGGCGCGCATTCCCAGGGACTGTTCGGTCGAATTCCACCCGCATGGCGGCGGGCCGGCAATTCAGCTTTCCTACGACTCGCCATTCCTGGCCAAGGCCAAGACTGCGCTGTCGGATGAATGGCCGAAGCCAGCGGTGACGACGGGCAGCGGAGGCTCGATACCGGTGGTCGGCGACTTCCAGACCTATCTCGGCATGGAATCGCTGCTGGTCGGGTTCGGCCTCGACGACGACCGCATCCACTCGCCCAACGAGAAATACGAGCTGACCTCCTTCCACAAGGGCCAGCGCTCGTGGGCGCGCATTCTCGATGCGCTGACGCGCTGAGGAGGCTGGGAAGTTTTCTTGTTGATTTTTCAGCGGATCGCGGCGAGGACGAGTTACGCCGCGATCCGGAGACAACCATGGCCGACATCCGCTTCCACAAGAACGATCTGCCCGACCTCGCCCACTACAATGTCGACGCGGTGGCCATCGATACCGAGACGCTGGGGTTGAACCCGCACCGCGACCGGCTGTGCGTGGTGCAGATCTCGCCCGGCGATGGCTCGGCCGACGTGATCCAGATCGCGCCCGGCCAGAAGAAAGCGCCGAACCTCGTCAGCCTGCTCCGCAACCGCGGCATATCGAAACTGTTCCACTACGGCCGTTTCGACCTCGCCGTGCTCTACAACGCCTTCGGCGTCATGCCGGAGCCGGTGTTCTGCACCAAGATCGCCTCGCGGCTGACCCGCACTTATACCGACCGGCACGGCTTGAAGGACATCTGCTTCGAACTGCTTGGCGTCGGCCTGTCGAAGGCGCAGCAATCGTCGGACTGGGCGGCCGAGACCCTGTCGCCCGAACAGCTCGAATATGCCGCTTCCGACGTTCTCTATCTGCACCGTCTGCGGGAGGTGCTGGCTGGACGCCTGGCGCGGGACGGGCGCACCAAGGAAGCCGACGCCTGCTTCCGCTTCCTGCCGACGCGTGCCAAGCTCGATTTGATGGGTTGGGACGAAGAGGATATTTTTGCCCACAGCTGATGGCCTTCGGATAACGCTTCCGGCAGCCTTGCAACCAGACACGCGTCGTGGCGTTCTGTCGACTCAATGAGGGGGATGACGTGGCAGACCGCAAACCGATAGCGACCGCCCCGACGGATGGATCCAAGGTCACTGTTCTGTGGAAGGACGGCGCCGGCGTCGTCAGCGAATCCGTCGGGCAATATCGCGACGGCGCCTGGTGGGTCTACACCGACAGCGATACCCAGAAAAAGGTCGACCCGACCAGCTGGCGGCCAGTCTCCAGCGACGATGACGACGATCAATGAGCGCCGCTGGCGGGTGCAACTGCTTTCGCATAGCCTGAAGTCGTTGATATCGAGGCCGATTCGGGGCCTTCCGCTCCGTAGCCTCTCTTCCTGGAGGAACGCGTCATGGGCATCGAAAGCCTTCTCATCTTCATCATAATCGGCGCCATTGCCGGCTGGCTCGCCGGCCTCATCGTCTCGGGCTTCGGCTTCGGCCTCATCGGCAACATCATCGTCGGCATTATCGGCGCCCTGATCGCCGGCTGGCTATTTCCAAGGCTCGGTTTCGCTATCGGCGGCGGCATTCTGGCTGCCATCATCAACGCCACGATCGGCGCCGTCATCCTGCTGGTGCTGGTCAAGGTTCTGAAGCGAGCTTGACGCTCTAAGTTCATTCAACGCAATTCCTCAGGAGAAAGCCTGTGCTTTCCTGGAATTGCTGCCAAAGGAGCGCGCCGTGAAACAGAACACTCTCTATCTCCTTGTCGGCGCGCTCGTTGTCGTGGTCATCGCGCTCGGTGCATATGTCTATCACGAACAGACCAAGCCCAAGGGCGTCGAACTGAAGATCGACGACAAGGGCATTTCGATCCAGCAGAATTGAAATATTCGGGGTAGCCAGGGCCTCTGCCTTTTGCGGCAGACAGGCCGCGAGGATGCGGCTTTCGGACCCAGTTGGCGGCAGCGGATTTTAGAAATTCTTAAGGAATTTCAGAAGGGTGCATAAACCCTGCTTTAACGCGCCCTTAAACCGCCGCATCTACCCTCCAACCCGAGCGCCATTGACACCGGGAAGACAGCGCAACGCATGGCGAACCGCAGAGACAGTCGCATCGAACCCAGCTTCGAGGGATCGCCAAAGGCGAAATCCGCGGCCGGTTTTTCGGTGAACGAGGAGGATCGGGTCGTGCCGGCCAATCGCAAATCATCTTCGGCGCGCAAAACCTCCAAGGCAAAATCATCGTCACGCGGCAAGCGCGGCAAACCGCGGCGCGGGCTGTTCGGCGTGATGGCGCGGATGTTCTACTGGTGCTTCGTGCTCTGCATCTGGGGCGGCATCGCCGTGGCCGGCATCGTCGTCTATTACGGCGCCAAGATGCCGGCGGCCACCACCTGGTCGATCCCCGACCGCGCGCCCAACATCAAGATCGTCTCGGTCGACGGGCAACTGCTTGCCAACCGCGGCATGAGCGGCGGGGAGGCGGTCGGCCTGCACGAAATGTCGCCCTACATTCCGGAAGCCGTCATCGCCATCGAGGATCGCCGCTTTTATTCGCATTTCGGCATCGACCCGATCGGCCTATCGCGCGCCATGGTGACCAACGTTCTGGGCCGGCGTTTCTCGCAGGGCGGCTCGACGCTGACCCAGCAGCTGGCCAAGAACCTGTTCCTGAAGCCCGACCGCACGCTGGAGCGCAAGGTGCAGGAAGTGCTGCTGTCGCTCTGGCTGGAGCACAAGCATACCAAGGACCAGATCCTCGAAATGTACCTCAACCGGGTTTATTTCGGCTCCGGCGCCTATGGCGTCGAGGCGGCCTCGCGTCGCTATTTCGGCAAGAGCGCGCGCGATGTCACTCTGTCGGAGGCGGCCCTTCTCGCCGGCCTCTTGAAGGCGCCGTCGCGACTGTCGCCGGCGCGGGATCCGAAGGCGGCGGAGGAGCGCTCGCAACTGGTGCTGGCCGCCATGCGCGACGAAGGCAAGATCAGCGCCAAGGAACTGGCCTCGGCGATGAGCGCGCCGGCAACGCGCGCGCCATCCTATTGGACCGGCTCGGAAAACTATGTCGCCGACACCATCATGGAAGAATTGCCCGATTTGATTGGTGACGTGCGCAGCGACATCGTCGTCGACACCACCGTCGACCTCAACCTGCAGAAGCTCGCCGAACAGTCGATCCGCCGGCTGATCGACGAGAGCGGCAAGAAGCTCAATGTCAGCCAAGGCGCGCTGGTCTCGATCGACAATTCCGGCGCCGTGCGCGCCATGGTCGGCGGCTACGACTATTCGACCAGCCAGTTCGACCGCGCCTCCGAAGCACGCCGCCAGCCGGGCTCGGCGTTCAAGCCGTTCGTCTATATGGCCGCGCTGGAAGCCGGCCGCACGCCCGACAGCGTGCGCAACGACGCACCGATCAAGATCGGCAAATGGACACCGGACAATTACGGCGGCAAATATTTCGGCAAGGTGACGTTGGCGACCGCGCTGGCGAAATCGCTGAATTCTGTCGCGGCACAGCTGACCATGGAGGTCGGCCCCGACGCGGTGGTCGAGGCGGCGCACCGCATGGGCATCCAGTCCGATCTGATCGCCAACACCTCGATCGCGCTCGGCACTTCGGAAGTGACGCCGCTGGAGCTGACATCGGCCTATGTGCCGTTCGCCAATGGCGGCTACAAGCCCGACATCCATTTCATCCGCCGCATCACCACGACCGAAGGCAAGGTGCTCTATGACGACAATGGCGGCAGCGCGCCGCGCGTCGTCAAGCAGAACATTGTCGGCATGATGAACTCGATGATGACTGGCACGGTCGAGATCGGCACGGCGAAGAAGGCGGCCTTCGCCTGGCCGTCTGCCGGCAAGACCGGAACCAGCCAGAATTCGCGCGACGCCTGGTTCGTCGGTTACACCGCAAACCTCACCACCGGCGTATGGTTCGGCAATGATGACGGCACGCCGATGAAGAAGGTCACCGGTGGCGCGTTGCCGGCACAGGCCTGGCACGAATTCATGGTGGCGGCGCATGAAGGCGTGCCGGTCAGGCCGCTGCCCGGGACCTGGAAATCGACGCCTCCAGATACCATCGTGCCCGACGATATTCCGTCAGTCGATAACAATCAGGCAGCGCCGTTGCCTGCCGTGGCCGTCAGCCGTTCTGAGCCTGCTGCCGCGCCGGCACCTGCTGCTGTACCCGCACAAGCACCGGTCCGCCGTCCGGCCGAAACCGTCGATGCCGACGGTTTCGACATGCCGGGCGACGGCGGCACCACGGCCTCGATCAAGCATCCGGTACCGCCGGGCAGCGTCGGCGGCCCGACCAAGAAGCGGAAAACCTCAATCCTGGATATTCTCGGCGGCGGCTGAGCGGCTCGTCATTCTAGCTTCGAATCAAATGCGAGCTGGCAATCCGTTCCTCATATGAGAGCTGCGGTGACAATTCGGCCTCTCGCCACCTTCGCGGCATTCGGCTACATCTCCGGCCGGAGTGACAGACATGGCTGAGACCGACATCAGAAAAACCATCGTGCTGACCGGAGCCAGCCGCGGCATCGGCCATGCCACGGTCAAGCGCTTTTCGCGTGAGGGCTGGCGGGTCATCACCTGTTCGCGCCAGGCTTTTGCCGAGGATTGCCCGTGGCCGGCCGGCCCGGAGGACCACATCAAGGTCGATCTCGCCGACCAGGAGGATGTCGGCATCGCCGTCTCGGAGATCCGTCACCGGCTGGAAGCGCATGGCGGGCAATTACACGCGCTGGTCAACAATGCCGGCATTTCGCCGAAGCTCAAGGACGGCAACAGCCGCATGGATTCGATCGACACGCCGATGCATGTCTGGCGCGATGTGTTCCAGGTAAATTTCTTCGCGCCGATCATGCTCGCGCGTGGTCTCTTCAAGGAGCTTGCGGCAGCAAAAGGTTCGATCGTCAACGTCACCTCGATCGCCGGCACGCGCGTGCATCCTTTCGCCGGCACCGCCTATGCGACCTCGAAGGCGGCACTCGGCTCGCTGACGCGCGAGATGGCGCATGATTTCGGCCCGCACGGCATCCGCGTCAATGCGATTGCGCCGGGCGAGATCGACACCGCGATCCTGTCGCCTGGCACCGACAAGATCGTCGAGACGATCCCACTCAGGCGCCTTGGCGCCACCTCGGAAGTCGCCGACATCATCTTCTTCCTGTGCTCGCAGCAGGCGTCCTATGTGACGGGCTCGGAAATCCACATCAATGGCGGCCAGCACGTCTGAGCGCTGACAGACTGCTCATTCGGCGATGGTGAGAACAGCCTTGCCGCTGAAGCTGCGCTGTCGCAGGGCGTCCAGAGCCTGGGCGATGTCTGTCCACGGCACGGTCATGGACACGCGGGTTTCCAGCCGGCCAGCCGCGACCAGAGCGCGCAGCGAGGCGATGTCCGCGCCAATGGCTGGACCGGATGTGTAGTAGGCGAAAGTCTGAAGCCTCGCTCCCTCATGGCCTGGAACGAATTGTCTGAAACCAACCGGCGTGAGTTCGCCGCTGCTCGAACCGAACATGACGATGGTGCCGCCGGGGGCGACGCGTTCGATGGCATGGGCGAGGCTTTGGCCGCCGACCGACTCGGTGATCAGAGAGAATGGCCCTTCGGCCAGTTCGATCGACTCGACGACTTCGTGAGCACCAAGACCGCGGAGATCCTCGGCGTGCCGGGCGGCGGCGATTGCAGTCACCGCGGCGCCTTGCTCGCGGGCGATCTGGATCTGGAAACCGCCGACCGCGCCGCTGGCGCCGGTGATCAACACCTGCTGTCCCGCGAGGTCGCCGCCATGGCGCAAGACCCTGAGCGCCGTCGTGCCCGCGACCGGAAGCGTGGCGGCGGACCCGAAGCTGACCTCGTCCGGGATGACTGCGAGACGGTCGGTCGGAACGGCGACCCGTTCGGCCCAGCCGGCCTCGTCCACCAAAGCCACAACCCGGGCGCCGACGGCAGGCCCGGAGCCATCGGCTGCCGCCCGCTTGATTACTCCAACCACGTCCTGGCCAGGTATCCAGCCTTCCGGGCGTATGGTGAGCAGGCGCAATTCACCGCGGTTCAACGAGGTTGCGTGGACGCAGACAAGCGCCTCGTTGGGAAGGGGCCGAGGGTCCTCGACCTCGGCGAGACTGATCCGGGTGATGCTCTCGGGAGAGATGACAAGCGCGCGCATGGGAAGCCTTCCTGCCGGTTTGTGACATGCCAGCCACGAACCAGAGTCTAGCGACTCCCCGCATCAAAGAATTTAGCTATCACGGCGAATAGTCGCTAAAAGCCATCAATCATGAGACAGCCGCTCCGCTACCCCTGGGTCAATTTCGATGTCGATGATGTGCAGGCACCTGCGATTGCCGTGCGCGTCGACGTTACCGAAACCAAAGCGGAAGTGGCTGCCCATTGGCATCGGAAGGGCCAGCTCGTCTTCGCGCTCGGCGGTGGCGTCACCTGCCGCGTCCAAAGCGGTCTGTGGATGGTGCCGCCGCATTGCGGGGTGTGGATTCCCGGTGGCATGGGACACAGCAATATCGCCACCGCCAATGCGCGGATTTTCTTCGTCTATATCGAGCCGGGAGCCGCCGATCTGCCGGACCGCTGCTGCACGCTGTCGATCTCGCCATTGTTGCGCGAACTGATCATCGAGCTGGCCGATCGCGTGGAGGAGGATGAGGCGAGGGACGTGCTGCTGACCACGATCCTGCTCTCCGAACTGCCGCGCATGCCGGTCCAGCAGCTGCATCTGCCGATCTCCGCCGAGCCGCGCTTGCGGCGGATCGCCGAAGCGTTGGCGCAGAACCCTGCCGATCGCAGCACGCTTGCCGAGTGGGCCAACCGTGTTGCGCTCTCAGAAAGCAGCCTCGCCCGTCTCATCGTGAAGCAGACCGGCCTGAGCTTCGGCCGCTGGCGCCAGCAATTCCACCTGATCGTCGCCATACGGGAGCTGGCCTCCGGTGCGAGTGTCCAGCAGGTTTCGGGCGATCTCGGTTACGGCTCCGTCACCGCCTTCATCACAATGTTCAAGAAGGCGCTTGGCAAGCCGCCGGCAAAATATCTCGCCAGCGTCGCGCGAAATGGCGGCTCCGCCTTCGTGGCGTGATGGGATCGGCGGTACAAGCCTCAGGCCGGAGAGGGTTCAATGGCTTCGTGGCGCGGCATTGGCTTTGGCCCCAGCACTTCTTCGACAATGCCGCGGGCGATTTCGCGTTCACCCATGATGACGGTGTCGGCGCCGAGCCCCTTCAGGTGCTCGACCTCGGCATCGGAATGGGCTCGCGCGATGACGTTGATGCCGGGGTTGGCGGCGCGTGCCCTGAGTACGATCTGCCCGGCCTCGAAGGCGTTGGGTATGGCAAGGATCAATCGCCTGGCGCCCTGCGGATTCGCGGCGGCGAATACACCTGCATTGGCCGCGTTGCCGGAGACGATTTCGGCGCCGTCGTCTCTCAGCCTCGCCAGCGTCTTGTCGGCGTCCTCGATGACCAGGAAGGGCAGCGATGCCTGTTTCAGCGCCGCACCTACCAGGCTGCCGACGCGGCCGTAGCCGATCAGGATGGTGTGGCCCGAAAGCGTTGTGCGTGGCGGTGGGCCATTCTCTTTTGCCGCGGCGGCCACCGAGGCCACTTGTCCGGGCTGCGTCGCCGGGCCGACCGGCTTGGCCTCTTCCGGTGGTGCTGCCTTGGCGGCGCGCGCGTCCAGCCACGGCTTCATCCAGTCGAGGGCAAGGAACATCAGCGGATTGACCAGGATCGACAGGATGGCGCCTGCCAGGATCAGGTCGCGTCCCTGTTCGGGCAACAGTTTCAGCCCGACGCCGAGCTCGGCCAGGATGAACGAAAACTCCCCGATCTGCGCGAGGCTGGCCGAGATCATCAAGGCGGTTCCCAGCGGATAGCGGAAGGCGATGACGATGACGAAGGCGGCCAGCGACTTGCCGATGACGATGATGGCCAGCGTCGCCAGGATCGGCCAGCCATTGCTCATCAGGCTGAACGGATCGAACAGCATGCCGACCGAGACGAAGAACAGCACCGAGAAGGCGTCGCGCAGCGGCAGTGATTCCTCCGCCGCGCGGTGGCTGAGCTCGGATTCGCTCATGATCATGCCGGCGAAGAAGGCACCGAGCGCCAGCGAGACGCCGAACAGTTTGGCGGCGCCGAAGGCGACGCCGAGCGCGATCGCCAGCACCGCCAGCCGGAACAGTTCGCGCGAGCCGGTATGGGCGACGTAATGCAGGATCCACGGAATGACGCGGCGGCCAACCACCAGCATGACGATGACGAAGGCGACGACCTTGGCCAGCGTGAGGCCGACGACGCCCCAGATGCCGAAGCTGGCCGGCAGCGACAAAAGGCTCGCATGGTCATCGACCTGCGGCTGGCCGCCGAGCACGCCGGCCAACGCCGGCAAAAGCACCAGCGCCAGCACCATGGCGAGGTCCTCGACGATCAGCCAGCCGACGGCGATGCGGCCGCGCTCGGTCTCGATCAGCCGTCGCTCCTGCAACGCGCGCAACAGCACCACTGTGGACGCGACGGAAAGCGCTAGGCCGAAGACGAGGCCTGCGCCCATCGACCAGCCGAGCATCCAGGCAAGGCCGGCGCCCAGCGCGGTGGCAAAGCCGATCTGGAAGATGGCGCCGGGTACGGCGATGGCGCGGACGGAGAGAAGATCCTTCAGGGAGAAATGCAGGCCGACGCCGAACATGAGCAGGATGACGCCGATTTCGGCCAACTCATTGGCAAGACTGGCATCGGCGACGAAACCCGGCGTGTTCGGTCCGACCAGCACGCCGGCGACGAGGTAGCCGACCAGCGGCGGGATGCGAAAACGGTTGGCGAGCGCCCCGAAGATGAATGCCAGCCCCAGACCGGCGACGATGGTGGCGATAAGGGGCGTGTCATGCGGCATTGTCTATGGAGCGCCTTTCGGGAAATGTCGGGTGTGCGCCGCCCGAAGCCGCCGCCTTTTTCAATATGGTGGAGGGGGTGCGGGCGACGCAACCCGCAAGACGTAAATTGGTGGCCAGAGGCACCGAAAACGAAAGGCACGCGCAGCAAAACCGCTGCGCGCGCCAATACCGAATGATCGATGAGCGTCACGCCGCGTGCAGCATGGCCTCGATGTCGATCAGCGGGCGGTTGGTCAGTGTCTTTGGGATCTCCGCCTGCACCTTGTCGGTGACTTCCTTGTGCAGTTTCTTGCGCATGGTGCCGAGCACCAGCGGTGGCGCGACCAGCACGATGTCGTCGAAGATGCCGTGATGGGCGAGCTTGTAGAGCCGGTCTGCGATCTCTTCGGCAAAGCGTTCCTTGCCCTGCCGGTGCCAGTCGGTTTCCTCAACCGCGCTGCGATGCACGGAGGGGCCGTCATTGTAGCGGCCGGGACTGTCGCTGCCTTGTTCGCGCGTTGCCGGATTGTCCTGTTTCATCTCCTGGAAGAGCTGCAGGTTCGGATAGAGATTGTCGCCCTCGTTCTTCAGGAACAGCGCTTTCTCGCCATCGGCCACCATGACCAAAAGGCCATGTTTCAGGTTGATCTTGCTCATTTGCGGGCTCCTGTTTGAAGGTTCAAATCCAGCCGACGATTGTCTGTTACGGCAGGGGCAGAACGCGTGGCGAAGCGGGAACGTTCCACTTCGTTCGCCGAGATCGCACGCAGCCATATCAAGCCCGATCTATCGTCCATCGGAGCAATGTCCGAGGTGACGGCTTTAATCTACTAGATTGGTAGAATTTAGAAAAAATAATTTTGCAGCTTGGCCGGCTCCCGGATAAAAGAGCCGCAGAACAAAGCCTGCGGCAGCAGCTTGAATCCGCCTGATATGCGGATGTGGAATATTTTTCTCTTGGCCCCTTGGCTTGCGGAAAACCGATTGCCTCCCGTCAGGGGATGCGCGAGTGGGTTCCTTCAGCTTTTTCGCGTCCGCGCCTAAAACTGCCGAATTGTTCCGGAATCTGTTCGTCATGCCGCACGCCAATCCCAAGCTCACCGCGTTCCCGGTCTTCATGCGGGTCGAAGGCGAAGCCGTGGCCATCGTCGGCGGCGGAGGCGAAGCATTGGCCAAGGCGCGGCTGCTCGATCAGTCAAGTGCTGTGCTTCGCATCATCGCCGATGTTGCCGACGCCGAATTGCTGAGCTTCATCGCCGCGACCGGCGCCATCCGTATCGACGCCCCCTACGACGCCGCGCATCTCGAAGGCGCGATCCTGGTGTTTGCCGCCAGCGGCGACGAGAGGCTCGACCGCCGCGTCGCCGACGATGCGCGCCGCCTTGGCATTCCGGTCAATGCCGTCGACCGGCCGGAGCTGTGCGATTTCTTCACCCCGGCGCTGGTCAACCGCGCCCCGGTCGCCATCGCCATCGGCACGGAAGGCGCGGGTCCGGTGCTGGCGCAGATGCTGCGCAGCCGCATCGACCGCATGCTGTCGCCGTCGCTCGGGCCGCTGGCAGCGCTTGCCGCCTCGTTCCGGGGTGCCGCCGAAAAGCTGCTGCCGAAAGGCAACGCCCGCCGCCAGTTCTGGAGCAGTTTTTTCCAGGGTGCACCGGCGCGCGCCGTCGAAGCCGGCGAGCTTTCGCAGGCGCATGACGCCGCCGCCGATCTGTTGCTGTCGAAGGCTCCGGCTTCGGGCCATATCGCCCTGGTCGGCGCCGGGCCAGGTGCTGAGGATCTTCTGACGCTGCGCGCGCATCGGCTTTTGATGGAAGCCGACGTCATCGTCTATGACGCGTTGGTGCCGGAGGCGATCGTCGCCATGGGCCGCCGCGACGCCGAGCGGCTGCCGGTCGGAAAACGCAAGGGATGCCACACCAAGAGCCAGGCCGAGATCAATGCGCTGCTGGTCGATCTCGGCAGGCAGGGCAAGCGCGTCGTGCGGCTGAAGTCGGGCGACCCGCTGGTGTTCGGCCGCGCCGGCGAGGAGATGGCCGCACTGCGCGATGCCGGCATCGCCTATGATGTCGTTCCCGGGGTCACCGCCGCCTTTGCCGCCGCCGCCGATTTCGAGCTGCCGCTGACGCTGCGCGGCGTCTCCTCGTCGATGGTGTTCACCACCGGCCATGATCTGAAGGGCAATTCGCTGCCGGATTGGGCCAAGCTCGCCATTTCCGGCGCCACCGTAGCCGTCTATATGGGCCGCTCGGTCGCCGCCGAAGTCGCCGGACGGCTGATCGAGGCCGGCCTGTCGCCGGACACGGCGGTTGCCGTGGTCGAGAATGCCAGCTTGCAGAACCGCCGCCGTTTCCACGGCACACTGGCCGATTTGCCGTCGCTGGAAGAGCGCGCCGATCTGGCCGGTCCGGTGATGACCATCATCGGCGACGCGGTTGCCGGCGCCAACTTTGAACGTTCCGAGCCGCTCGCGGCACATAACTATGAGGGCGCCGCCAACGCGGCCGACGCAGAGGTCGAGCCATGAAGATACTGACCGCAAACCGCCTCTCCGACGGCATCGCCGTCTGGTATGCCGATGGCGGCTGGGCCGAGACGGTCGACCATGCCGACCTTGCCCATGACCAAGCGGCAGAGGACAGGCTGGAAGCAATCGGCGCCAAGGCCAACGCCAACAATCAGGTTGTCGACGTGAATCTGATCGACGCTGAAGTCGTCAATGGCGTCGTCGTGCCGGTGCGGCTGCGCGAAAAGATCCGCGCCGCCGGCCCGACCATCCGGGAAGATCTGGGCAAGCAGGCTGCGCGGGCAGCTTAACAAAATACGGGCGGACGCGCCCTGAAAGACGAAACATGTACCGCTACGATGAGTTCGACCACGATTTTGTCCAGGCCCGCGTCGCCGAGTTCAGCGACCAGGTCGAACGCCGCCTGTCCGGCGAGATCACCGAGGATCAGTTCCGGCCGCTGCGGCTGATGAACGGCGTCTACCTGCAGCTGCACGCCTACATGCTGCGCATCGCGGTGCCCTATGGCACGCTGAACAGCGCGCAACTGCGCATGCTCGGCCACATCGCGCGCAAATACGACAAGGGCTACGGCCACTTCACCACGCGCCAGAACATCCAGTTCAACTGGCCGGCGCTGTCCGACATTCCGGCGATCCTGGCCGATCTCGCCAGCGTCGAGATGCATGCCATCCAGACCAGCGGCAATTGCATCCGCAACGTCACCGCCGACCATTTCGCCGGCGCCGCCGCCGACGAGGTCGCCGATCCGCGCCCCTATGCCGAGATCCTGCGGCAATGGTCGTCTGTGCATCCGGAATTCTCGTTCCTGCCGCGCAAGTTCAAGATCGCGGTGACCGGGGCCGAGCGCGACCGCGCCGCCATCCAGACGCATGATATCGGTCTGCATCTGAAGAAGAACGCCGCCGGCGAGCTCGGCTTTGCCGTCTATGTCGGTGGCGGCCAGGGCCGCACGCCGATGGTGGCGCGCAAGATCCGCGACTTCCTGCCGGAAGCCGACCTGCTTTCCTACTGCACGGCGATCCTGCGCGTGTACAACCTCTATGGCCGCCGCGACAACAAGTACAAGGCGCGCATCAAGATCCTCGTCCACGAGACAGGCGTCGAGGAAATCACCCGCCAGGTCGAGGCCGAATGGCAGGAGCTGAAGGACGCCGAGCTGAAGCTGCCGGAAGCCGACATCCGTGCCATCGACGCCTATTTCGCGCCGCCGGCACTGACCGCCCGGCCGGAAGGCGACGCGGCGATCAAGCTGGCGCGGCTCGATTCCAAAAGCTTCTCGGATTGGCTCGACCAGAATGTCGTGACGCATCGCCATCCTGACTATGCCGCGGTGACGATCTCGCTGAAAGGCATCGGCGAGGTGCCGGGCGATGCCACCGACAGCCAGATGGAAGCGGTCGCCGACATCGCCGAGAAATACGCGTTCGACGAACTGCGCGTCAGCCATGAGCAGAACCTGATCCTGCCGCATGTGGCGCGCGCCGATCTCAAGGCTGTCTATGATGCGCTGGTCGATATTGGTCTGGCGACGGCCAATTCCAACCTGATCAGCGATATTATCGCGTGCCCTGGCCTCGACTATTGCGCGCTGGCGACGGCGCGCTCGATCCCGATCGCGCAGGAGATTTCGCTTCGCTTCGCCTCGCTGGAGCGGCAGCGCGAGATCGGCGAATTGAAGCTGAAGATTTCCGGCTGCATCAATGCCTGCGGACATCACCATGTCGGCCATATCGGTATCCTCGGCGTCGAGAAGAAAGGCTCCGAACTCTACCAGGTGACGCTTGGCGGATCGGCCGACGAGAACACCTCGGTTGGCGAAATCATCGGCCGCGGCTTCTCATCGGAAGAGATCACGGACGCCATCGAGCAGATCGTCGACACCTATCTCGGCCTTCGGCTCGGTCCCAGTGAACGTTTTATCGACGCCTACCGCCGTGTCGGTCCCGCGCCGTTCAAGGAGGCGCTCTATGCTGGCGAAACCAAGGCCGCTTGACCGCATCGTCGACGTCGACGACAGCATCGCCGCCAAAGCGGCGGGCTTCGACGCGCTGTATGGACATCTGAGCCCGCTCGACATCATCGAACGCGCGGCGAGCGAATTGTTTCATGACGAGATCGCCGCCGTGTCGTCCTTCGGCGCGGATTCCGCCGTCCTGCTGCATATGATCGCCAAGGTCGACCGCACGCTGCCGGTCATCTTCCTGGACACCGGCAAGCATTTCGGAGAGACGCTGGGCTATCGCGATGCGCTGGTCGCCGATTTCGGGCTGACCAACATCAGGGTGATCAAGCCCGAAGACGCGGCGCTCGAGCGGGTCGATCCGACCGGCAATCTGCACCAGAGCAATACCGATGCCTGCTGCGACGTGCGCAAGGTCGAGCCGCTGGCGCGCGGCGTCGCCCCCTTCCGCGCCTGGCTGACCGGCCGGAAGCGCTTCCAGGCGGCGACGCGAGCCGCGCTGCCGGTGTTCGAGGCGGTCGGCCCGCGCGTACGCGTCAATCCGCTGGCGCACTGGACGACATCCGACCAGGCTGACTACATGCGCGCGCATGCGCTGCGCGAAAATCCGCTGGTTGCGTACGGCTATCTGTCGATCGGCTGCTTCCCATGCACGCAGCCGGTGCAGCCGGGCGAGGATGCGCGAAGCGGACGCTGGGCCGGTCATGCCAAGACCGAGTGCGGCATCCATCTGTCGGGACTGGAAGTATCGCTGACCGACGCATCCCTTTAAGCTATGGTGATATTCAGGTGAGGCTGGCCTGCAACGGCGGCTTCCGCTCGGAGGCCGCCGGTTTCGTGTGGACCGGCTTTCGCGGACTTTCGATTTTTAGGGCTTTAGGAATTTTCTATGACTGAACAGACCACAGCGGAGACCCGCCTCTGGACCCGGACGGGGTTTCGCGAAGACGAGTGGACACATGCCGAAAGTGCGGATGCACTGGCGGGCAATGGCCGCTTCATCCTGCCGTTGCAGGCATTTCTCGGCCTTGATGCCGAGGTGCGGCGCTCGGCCAAGGAGCGGCTGGGCGTCGCATTGCTGCCGGGCGACCAGCTGGAAAAGATCGTGGATCTGCTCGACCAGCTGTCGCTGGTGGCGCTGGCCTTTCCGGCCTTCAGCGACGGCCGCTCGTTTTCCAAGGGCGAATTGCTGCGCAGCCGCTACGATTTCGAGGGCGCGGTCCGCGCCACGGGCCAGGTGCTCGTCGACCAGCTGCCGCATATGCTGCGCCTCGGCTTCGACGAGTTCGAGATCTCCAACCCGGTTCTGCTGAAGCGCCTCGAAGAAGGCCGCACAGGCGGGCTGGGCCTTTACTATCAGCCGACCGAAGCGTCGGAGCCGAAGGGGCCGAAATACTCCTGGCGGCGCGTTCGCAACAGCTGACGCGACGGTAATTCCGCCTGTCTTTACAAAGACTGTGATCGGGCCTTCTCCTGGCTCTCCGGACGGAAATATCCGCCGGCCGCGAGGGAGGAATCGGCGCTCATCGGCGGCAACACCAATGCACCGTCCATCATGATCGCCGAAAAGGCGCCTGACATGATCAGGGCTGCAAGGTCTGGATGCGCGAGGAGCGCAAGGCTGCCTGAGCCGGTTTTTGGAAGATGCCGCCGCGCCTTCGGTGCGGCGGTTTTTTTCTTTGTCTTACGGCATTCCCAAGCGAAAGCCCGGAAAACCGCCTCACACTTTGCTGGAATTGCTTTTAGGCCAAGGCCCGCGCTTCGCGAAACGAGATCAGCTTGCGGCGGTTCTCGTCCCACAACGCCAGCTTGACGCAGCGCAGGCTGTCGAGAAGCGTGACGCGGCCGATGCCGCGCAGTTCGGGATAGTCGCGCAGCACTTCCTGCAGCCGGTAGCCCGGCACCTTGGCCGAGAGATGGTGCACGTGATGGACGCCGATATTGCCGGTGAACCAGTTCAGCACCGGCGGCAAATCATAATAGGACGAGCCGTGCAGGGCGGCACGCTGGAATTCCCACTCTTCGTCCTTCGCCCATTCCGTCTCCTCGAACTGGTGCTGGACGTAGAACAGCCAGATTCCGGCCGATCCGGCCAGGATCACGATCGGCAAATGGACGATCAGGAAAGCGCCGGGGCCGACCAGCCAGATAAGCAGCGCTGCCGCGACCGCGATGCCGAGATTGGTGGTCATCGACGACACCCAGGGCGTCAGGCCGCCGCGCATCATGCCGACCGGCAGCCTCTGCTCGAAGATGAACAGCCAGATCGGGCCAAGGCCGAACATCACCAGGGGATGGCGGTAGAGACGATAGGCAAGGCGTCCCCGCCAAGACAGCTGCCGGTATTCAGCAACCGTCAACGTCCTGATATCGCCCATGCCGCGCTCGTCAAGATTGCCGGCGCTGGCGTGATGGGTGGCGTGCGCGCGCCGCCAGCAATCGTAAGGGGTCAGCGTCAGCACGCCGAGCGCGCGGCCGATCCAGTCGTCGGCAGTGCGGTTGGCGAAGAAGGAGCCGTGGCCGCAATCGTGCTGGATCATGAAGATCCGCACCAGAAAACCGGCGGCGGGAAGGATCAGGATCAAGCCCCACCAGTGGCCATAGGAATAGGCTGCCGAAGACAGCGCCCACAGCGTAACGAAAGGAATAAGGGTGATGGCGAGTTCAAGAGTGCTGCGTCGCCGGTCGGGCTTCTTGTAGCGCGCCAGGATCTTCAACCAGGCGCGCTTGCTGTTGGCGGCCGTCTCGGGGGAAATCATGTTCATCAGGAAGCATAGGCGGGGCGTCCCGCTGCCGCAAGGAAAAGCTCACGCAAAATTACTGCGCGTAATTGTCGCGCGATAGCATCGCTATTGACGGCGTTGGCCGCCGGCCATGCTGGCTTCTATGCCGTCCAGCCGGTCGAGCAGGTCCCGGAAACGGGCGGGAATGTCGGCCTCGGTGCGGAAGGCCGGCAAGGTGCGCAAGAAGCGCGTCGTCGCCTCGGTGCCGAACTGGCGCCTGATGTCGGCGGCGAGCTCTTCGCTTCTGTTGGCAGTATTGCGGTCCATTGTCTCAAATCCTGTGTCGGTTTCAAAACTCCTCCAAGCTTTGAATGGTTCCCCATAGCGGGGTATTGGCAAGCAAAGGCTGCCGTTACGGTAAAGTTTGAATTAATTTTGAACGTCCTTGCGCCTCGCACCAAGTCCGACGGGCTGCCCGCAACATTGCCTGCTGTGGGGCGTCCTCCTGGGCTTGCCCCTTGATTTTTGGCCGCCAAACCTCGATATCGGGCGCAAATCCAAACCATTCGAATGACGGGAAATGGCGATGAGCGACCAGACAAAAGACGAACGCGCGCCCGAGGATATCGAAACGGCCGAGGCCGAGCGCACGCAAGGCGGCATCGACGGCGACTATGAAGCGCTGGTGCGGTTGCTGAAGGAAAACGAGGAGCTGAAGGACCGCGCGCTGCGCGTCGCAGCCGAGATGGAGAATCTGCGCCGCCGCACCGCCCGCGACGTGCATGATGCGCGCGCCTATGCGGTGGCCAATTTCGCCCGCGACATGCTGTCGGTGTCGGACAATCTGCGCCGCGCGCTCGATGCTATCCCCGCCGAGGCGAAAGCGGCCGGAGATGCCGGCTTCAAGGCGCTGATCGACGGCGTCGAGATCACCGAGCGCGCCATGCTGTCGACGCTGGAACGGCATGGGGTGAAGAAGCTTGAGCCAGAAGGTGAGAAGTTCGACCCGAATTTCCACCAGGCGATGTTCGAAGTGCCCAATCCCGATGTGCCGGCCAACACCGTCGTCCAGGTCGTGCAGCCGGGCTATTCGATCGGCGAGCGCGTGCTGCGGCCGGCCATGGTCGGGGTCGCCAAGGGCGGCCCCAAGATCGCGGCCACCGAAGCGCCGGTCGAGCCGGGGCCGGTGAACGAGCAGGCCGAGAAGGATGCGTGAGTAGGGTAGGCAGTAGGGAATAGGGAATAGGGAATAGGGAATAGGGAATAGGGAATAGGGAATAGGGAATAGGCAGGCGTATCAATCGCGCGGCTTCGTGTTATTCATACTTTCCCTAATTCCCAATCCCTACTACCTCATGTCCCTGACACCCATCGACCTCCTCGACTATGCCGGCGTCGCCGTCTTTGCCGCGACCGGGGCGTTGGCGGCTTCGCGCAAGCAGCTCGACATTATCGGCTTCCTGTTTCTGGCCAGCGTCACCGGCATTGGCGGCGGCACGCTTCGCGACGTCATCCTCAACCTGCCCGTCTTTTGGGTCGCCAACTCCGGCTATGTGCTGGTTTGCGCGGCGGTTGCGGTGCTGGTCTTCTTCATCGCCCACCGCGTCGAATCCCGCTGGAAATGGCTGCTCTGGCTCGACGCCATCGGATTGGCGGCCTTTTCCGTAATGGGCGCGGCCAAGGGGCTGGCCATCACCGGCTCGCCGGTCGTCTCCGTTGTTATGGGCGTGTTGACCGCCACATTTGGCGGCATCCTGCGCGATCTGCTGGCCGGCGAGCCATCGGTGCTGCTCAGGCCCGAAATCTACGTCACCGCCGCACTCGCGGGCGCCGGCCTCTACACACTTGGCGATCTTGCCGGCCTGCCGCCGCTCGCCTCGGATATCGCCGGCTTCGTCGCGGCTTTCCTGGTGCGCGGCGGCGCGCTGAAATTCGGCTGGACCTTTCCGTCCTACAAGAGCCGCCCGGGACGGCGACCGGAGGATATTCCGTAGGGAGAGGGATTAGGGAATAGGGAATAGGGAATAGGGAATAGGGAATAGGGAATAGTCGGTAGTCAGCAATTCGCGGCAGCCTTCACTACTGCCTACTGCCTACTGCCTACTGCCTACTGCCTACTGCCTCACGCCGCAAAGCGCTGCGCTTCCCCGCCATAATAGTTGACGTAGCGGGCGCCGATTTCCTTGACCGGCATCACCACGAACACATCGACGGTGGAGAACTCACGGTCGATGACGCAGCCGTCGCCGATGCGGGCGCCGACGCGCAGATAGCCCTTGACCAACGGCGGCATGGCCGCAATCGCCGCCTTGGCGTTGACCGCCTCGATCGGCATAAGGTCCATCGAGCAATAGCGCCCGGAGACCGCCCGCACATCCCAGGCGGAGTTGGTCCGGCAGTGATGGGCAAGGTAGGTGAGCGCCTCGGCATGCGCAGCCGGCACCGTGCCAGGGAACGAGGCACAACCGGTCATCACGCCGATCTCATAGTGGTTGATGTAGGCCCAGATGCCTTGCCACAGCGCCTCGATGGTGCGCTTCGAGCGGTATTCCGGCAGCACGCAGGAGCGGCCGAGCTCAAGGAAGCGCTGGCCGGGATGGCGGGCGATCAGCTTGGTCAGTTCGAACTCGCCTTCGGAATAGAAGCCGCCGGCGGTCGCCGCAATCTCTTGCCGCAGCAGGCGGTAAGTGCCGACGATGCGGCGATGCTCGGGGCCGGAGATCGAAGTGTCCAGCACGAGGAGATGGTCGCACAGCGGGTCGAAGCGGTCGGCGTCGCGCCGGTCCTGCGCCTGGAACAGGTCCTTCCTGGCGCCAAGCTCGTCATAAAACACCCGGTAGCGCACTTCCTGCGCGGCGGCGATCTCGGCCTCATTGCGGGCAAGCCGCACTTCGAGATTGCCGATACGGCCCAGCGGTGCGCCTGTTGCGACGGCATCGGCGTTCCGCGCGGCGAGCAAAGCGCCGCCTGCGCTGGGCCGAGTGTCACATTCCGGCATAACTGTATGCACGAGTGATTCTCCTTCGAGCCATCCCTCTTGGCACGGGGATACGGTGTAGGTGCAACAGGATTGTGACAGTACCGTGATACGGCGCGACGGGCAATACTTCGTCGGCTGGCGAAAACCCTCATTCGGCTACCTACGTGACGCGAGGATTGCGCCAGCGTCACCTTGAAGCGCGTCGCGCTGGGACGATTCACGCGACGCGCTTCAAGTCTTTGTTTTGTGCATGTCGTCTTCTCAAAACCGGGGCCATTTTCGAGCGACATGAATTCAGGCGGCCACCTGGCCCTCGACGGCATGGACCAGCGCGTCGGGATCGAGCGGCTTGGTGACAAAGCCGCTGGCGCCATGGGCGAGCACGGTGTGGCGGGTCTTTTCCTGGCTGTCGGCCGAAAGCACCATGATCGGAACCGGCGGCACAGCCATTTCCTCCTCGTGGCGGCGGATGGCGGCGATCGCGTCCAGCCCGTCCATGACCGGCATGTGCAGATCCATCAGCACCACATCGAAGCGGTTTTTCAGCCCGGCTTCGGTCACCGCCTCGACCGCGGCCTTGCCATTGCCGACCACTTTCACGCGATGTCCCGCCTTCAAAAGCGTGGCGCGGGCAAGCATGGCGTTGATGTCGTTGTCTTCGGCGATCAGCACCGACAAACCTTGCTGGCGCCCGCCATGGGCACGAAGCGAGGACGCGCCGGTCTTTTCCGGCTTGGGCGGCGGCAAGGCAGGGGCATGACTGGTCAGCAGCACGCGCAGCAGGGTTTCGCCGCGCACCGGCCTCGCCAAGAAGGTGGCGTAGCCGCTGGTGCGGAATTCGCCAAGCATGCCGCGGTCGGTCGGCGCGATCAGCGTGATCGCCTCGCAATCGGCAAAGCCACTCTGGCGCAGGCGCTTGAGCAGTCTGCCGTCGCCGTCCTCCAGGGCCGCGTCGATCAACAGCACATCGCAATGTTCGGCGAAGGGCGTCGCCTGGGAAGCGGTTGCGGCGACGTCGACGGCGCCGCCATGGGCGCGGATGGTGCGGGCGATGGCGTCCGCCTCGACGGCGTTCTTCGACACGATCACGGCGCGCCGGCCGGCCAGGATGTTCTGCCGGTTCTGCGGTGC
The DNA here is from genome assembly GCF_030323125.1 of Mesorhizobium sp. C089B. Classification (NCBI taxonomy): domain Bacteria; kingdom Pseudomonadati; phylum Pseudomonadota; class Alphaproteobacteria; order Hyphomicrobiales; family Phyllobacteriaceae; genus Mesorhizobium; species Mesorhizobium sp. C089B. The sequence continues at coordinate 3,582,476 of NZ_CP100469.1, read as the reverse complement.
TTCGGTTGCTCCTGCGGCCGGGATCTCGAAGACGAATTCCGATCCCTCGCCAAGCCGGCTCGACACCGAAATGGCACCGCCCATGGCGGCGACCAGGCGCCTCGATATGGCCAGACCGAGGCCGGCGCCGCCATGGGTGCGGGTCGAGGTGCCGTCGGACTGTTCGAACTCCTCGAAGATGCGCTCCATATCCTCTTCGCGCAGGCCAGGGCCGGTGTCGGCGACGGTGAAGCAGATGCGGTCGCTGGTCTCGGTGCGGGCCCGTGCAACCGAAACCAGCACGCCGCCGGTGTCGGTGAACTTGATCGCATTGCCGATCAGGTTGAGCAGCACCTGCCTGACTCTTCCCGGATCGGCCATGATCATCTGTGGCACGTCGGGCTCGACATGACAGCCGAGGCCGATGTTCTTGGCGAACGCTTTCGCCGCCATCAGTTCGATGATGTTGTCGGCAATTTCACGCAACGATGTCGGCTGCGGTTCCGGGTCGAAGCGGCCGGCCTCGATCTTGGAATAGTCGAGCAGGTCTTCGATGAGCGCCAAAAGCGCGCTGGCCGAGGTCGAGACGGCGCCGACATAGGTGCGCTGCTCGGGCGACAGATTGGTGTCGGCCAGTAGCTTGGCCATGCCCATGATGCCGTTCATCGGCGTGCGGATCTCATGGCTGACGGTGGCGAGGAAGCGCGACTTGGCCTGGCTGGCATATTCGGCGCGCTCGCGCGCGGTGATCAACGAGGATTCGGCGCGCTTGCGGGCGGTGATGTCACGGGCAATCGCCCGGTGCGAGACGGCGCCGCTATCCTTGTCGCGCACCGACAGTTCGATCCACGAGAACCAGCGCGGACCGTTCGGCGTGCGGATGGAGACGTCGGTGGAACTCAGGCATTCGTGATCCGAAAAGGCGGCGTCGGGAACGATACCGACATCGATGCCGAGGTCGGCCAGAGTCCTGCCGGCAAGGTCGCGCTGATCGGTTCCGACGAGGCCGGCGAAAACCATGTTGGCATAGACGATGTGGCCGTCGCGGTCGCGGTGGACGACGAGATCGCCGAGCGCATCGATCAGCCCGCGAAAACGCTCCTCGCTCTCCTGCATCTCCCACATGCGGTCGGCCAGCGTCTCGATCTCGGCGCGGCTGCGCGCGGCGGTTTCGTCGAGCAAGGCCGTCGCGCGGTGGACGGTGCGGCGGTTGCGCAGGTGCATGGCGACGCCGGCAACGCCTGTAGCCAGCAGGCCGAACGTGATGAAGATCGGCGCGCCGGTGAGGTGGGAGAGGCCCGCCAGCACGACACTGGCGACCACCGTCAGGAACGGCAGGCCCTCGGACGTGGGGCGCGGCAAATCCGGCGCCAGCGGCGGCGCGGCAACATGCTGCCGCTTGGGCGTCGCCGGGTTCGGCCCGTCGATGCTTTCGGCGCGGCTCTTCTCTTTCCTGGCGGACTCCGCGATCATGCGGAACTCCTTGCCAGATAGAGATTATGGAAAAGCGCGGCGGATCGTTCGAATTTTAGCGGTCATGCATTTTTGGCGGTTTTCCGCATCGCCTGATCTTTTCCGAAACCTGATTCCCTTTCGGGATCATGCTTCGGGAGCCTCACATATCGACAACCACGCGGCCCCTGATCTTGCCCTCGACGATGTCATGGGCGGCGGTGATGATGCCGTCGAAGCCGATCGTCGTCGACAGGCCGGCGAGCTTCTTGAGATCAAGATCGCTGCCGATGCGGCGCCAGGCTTCCAGCCGCACAGCCTTTGGCGCCATCACTGAATCGATGCCGAGCAGCGAGACGCCGCGCAGGATGAACGGGGCGACGCTCGACGGCAGATCCATGCCACCGGCCAGGCCGCAGGCGGCGACCGCGCCGCCATAGGCGGTCATCGACAGCACATTGGCCAGCGTGTGGCTGCCGACGGCATCGATGCCGCCGGCCCAGCGCTCCTTGGCCAGCGGCTTGGCCGGCTGGGAGAGTTCCTCGCGCGAAATCACTTCGGCGGCGCCGAGGCCGATCAGATAGGGGCTTTCGGCGTTGCGGCCGGTCGAGGCGATGACGTGATAGCCAAGGCTGGACAGGATCGAGACCGCGACCGACCCAACGCCGCCGGCCGCACCCGTCACTACCACCGGGCCGCGATCCGGCAGGATGCCGTGCCGCTCCAGCGCCATGACGCTGAGCATGGCCGTATAGCCGGCGGTGCCGACCGCCATCGCATCGTGCGCGCTGATGCCGTCGGGCAACGGCACCAGCCAGTCGCCGTTGACGCGCGCGCGCCCGGCATAGGCGCCGAAATGCGTCTCGCCGACGCCCCAGCCATTGAGGATGACCTTGTCGCCCTTGCGCCAGTCGGCATGCGATGAGGAGAGGACGGTTCCGGCGAAATCAATGCCCGGCACCAGCGGCCAGCGGCGGATCACTGGCGCTTTCCCAGTGATGGCCAGCCCGTCCTTGTAGTTGACCGTCGTCGCCTCGACCGCGACAGTTACATCGCCTTCCATCAGATCGGCTTCGCTGAAATCGACGATCTCGACCGATTGCTTCTTTTCGGCGTCGCGCGAAACGAGGATGGCTTTGAAGGTTTCAGGCATCTCTTCTCCTCGGCTTCGCAAAGGCTGGCGGTCGGCATTGGCTGGCTCTGGCCGAACTGTGCGGCGACCGTCCGGCGAGGTCAATTGGTCAAAAGAGTCGGGCCGTCAGGCTTCTGGGCCTTGCGGCTTGGCCTCGCGCCGCCAGCCGATGAACTCGTCGAAGACGACCAGCGCCGCGCCGACCGAAATGAAGGCATCGGCAAGGTTGAAGACGGCGAAGGACCATACCGGCGTGTGGAACAATATATAGTCGATGACGTGGCCGTAGACGGCGCGGTCGATCAGATTGCCGATCGCGCCGCCGATGATCAGGGCAAAGCCGATGCGGGCCAGCACATGGCCGGAGGGCGTGCGCGTCGCCAGATAAAGCACGAAGGCAACGACCACGACCGCGATGACGACCAGGCCGGTGTCGCCGAAGGACGAGAACATCGAGAAGGCGATCCCGGTATTGTAGGTGCGAAACAGCGCCAGGAATGGCACCAGGTCGAGCTTTTCCTGGAAGACGAGGCCGGTCTCGATCAGATGCTTTATCCACTGGTCGAGCGCGATTGCCACCACCACCAGCAGCGCATAGGGAGACCATGATTTCACGATGTGGCGTCCTCGGGGGCAAGTTTCAGCGCGCCGCGCCGGATCTCGAACAGCATGATTCCGGTGGCGACCGCCAAATTGAGTGAATCGGCGCGGCCGGCCTGCGGAATCCGCAGCAGCCGGTCGCAGCTTTCCGCCAGATAGTCGGGCAGGCCCTGCTGCTCATTGCCCATCATCAAGAGCACCGGTCCTCGGGAGAAATCGACCGAGCGGTAGTCGACCGCACCCTTCAGATGGGTGCCGACCACCAGGCCCGAGAAGCTGTTTCGCCAAGCCAGAAATGCTTCCGGCGTCGCCTTGGTCACCGGCACGGCGAAGATCGAGCCCATGGTGGCGCGCACGGTCTCGACAGAAAAAGGATCGGTAGTCTCGCCGACCAGGATGACGCCCTTGGCGCCGACGGCATCGACGGTGCGGATGACGGTGCCGAGATTGCCGGGATCGCGCACCCGGTCGAGCGCCACCCAGACGTCGCCGTCGTGAGCGCGGATGTCTCTTAGCGGCAGCAGTTTTTGCCGGAAGACGCCGACCACCATTTGCGGATTGTCGCGGCGGGTGATGGCGACCAGCACTTTTTCGGACACTTCCAGCACGGTGCCGCCGGCTGCGACCGTGCGCGCCGCCACCTTTTCGACCGCCGCATTGCCGCGTCCGGCCTTGGCGAAAACCAGCGTCCTGATCGACCAGCCGAGGTCGAGGGCGTCGATGACCAGCTTCAGCCCTTCGGCCATGAAGGCGTTCTGCTGGTCGCGGAATTTCTTCTGGGCGAGCGCCTTGATGTCCTTGATCAGCGGATTGGCAAGGCTGGTGACTTCCTTGACCTGCCCGGGCGCACCTGCGTGCCGCTCATTCATTCGGGACTCCCGGGCATTCAGGTCTCCCGGGCATTCAGGCCACCCAGCGCGAAAACAGCGATGTCGACAGCGCCCGGCCGGCGGATTGCTCGCGGATGATCAGTTCGCCTGATTCAACGGTGCCGCCCATGCCGGCAAAGGTGTCGCGCATCAAGGCATGGATGGCGAAGAAGGAGGCGCGGATGGAATAGGCGGTCAGCACCACGGTGAGCGGTTTCGGCGTCAGGATCGCGCGGCAAAGATCGGTCAGGCCCGGCAGGTCCTCGAACAACTGCCAGACCTCGCCCTTGGGGCCGCGGCCATAGGCGGGCGGGTCGAACAGGATGATGTCGTAGCGGCTGCCGCGGCGCTCTTCGCGCTCGGCGAATTTCACAGCATCGTCGACGATCCAGCGGATCGGCTTGCTGCCGAGACCGGCCATTTCCTGGTTTTCGCGCGCCCAGCCGATCGCCTTCTTGGAGGCATCGACATGGGTGACCTCGGCACCGGCGCGGGCGGCTACGAGAGACGCGAGCCCGGTATAGCCGAACAGGTTCAGCACCTTGACCGGGCGGTTGGCCGCCGCGATCAGGCTGGCCATATGGTCCCAGTGCGAAGCCTGCTCGGGGAAGACGCCGACATGGCGAAACGAGGTGAAGCGGCCGAGATAGTCGATGCCGTCATGCTTCATCGGCCAGGTCTCGCCCATCGCTACCTTCGGGAACCGCCAGCGGCCGATGCCTTCCTCGTCGGTGTCGCCGGTGAAGATGGCGTCGGCGCGGTCCCAGTCCCTGGCGGGCAAGGCCTTTTGCCAGATCGCCTGTCCCTCGGGCCGCACGATGCGGTAGGGGCCGTATTGTTCGAGCTTTTCGCCGGCGCCGCTGTCGAGCAGTGCATAATCCTGATTGGGCGCAACTTCGAGGATCACCGGCAGGCGCTCAGTGGGCAGGACGCCTTCGCGACGCGCCAGGATACGGGGGGCGGGCTTCGGATCAGACCGGTCGTCCGGTTTTGTTTCGCGGCGTGGCTGTCTGGCTTCGGGTCGGACTGGTACGGTGCCCGGCTGCGGCCGCGCGTGTTCGGTCCTGCCCTTTGAGGGCGGACGGTTGTCGCGGCGTTTGTCGCGAAAGGACTTCAAGCAGGAGCGTCTCCGGAGGCGGCAGGCCGCTTTTGACATAGGGTCACCGGCTGCGCAAACAAAATGGTCCAGCGTGCGAATGTCTGAGGTGGTGGACCTCGCTGAGGAAACAGGCAAATCTGGAATCATGTCCCGTTCCGAACGCCTGCTCGACTTGATCCAGATCCTGCGCCGGCATCGCCGGCCGGTGAGCGGTCGCACTCTTGCCGGCGAGATGGACGTTTCGATCCGAACGCTCTACCGCGACATTGCCACGCTGCAGGGGCAAGGCGCGCCGATCGAGGGCGAGGCTGGGCTGGGATATGTGCTGAAACCCGGCTTCATGCTGCCGCCGCTGATGTTCACCGACGAGGAGATCGAGGCCATCGTTCTGGGGTCGCGTTGGGTTGCCAGACAACCGGACACGCGGCTGTCGGCCGCCGCCACCGACGCGCTGGCCAAGATCGCCGCTGTGCTGCCGGACGATCTGCGCGAGGACCTCGATGCGACCGCGCTTTTGGTCGGGCCGCACGGCGATGCTGTCGAAAGCATCGACCTTGGTCTGGTGCGCCAGGCGATCCGCAACGAGAGAAAACTCGGCTTTCTTTACCGCGACGCCGGCGGCGCCGCCTCCGAGCGCTTGATCTGGCCATTCGCGCTCGGCTTTTTCGACAAGGTGCGGGTGGTGGTGGCCTGGTGCGAGACGCGGCAGGATTTCAGACATTTTCGCTCCGACCGGATGTCGGGGCTCAACACCACGGATATCCGCTATCCGCGTCGTCGGCAGGCGCTGCTGAAGGAATGGCGCGCGACGCTGGACGCACCGAAGCGCCAGCCTGGCGCTTAATGCTCCTTTCCACGCGCCCACAAGACGCTGCTGCCAGAATCTGACAGTGGGGTCACCTATGCTCCTCCAATCGAAACCCTGGAGAGCAGACATGAACACCCCCAATTTCGTCATCCTTTATGTCGACAGCCCCGAGCGGAGCGGCGCCTTCTACGGTGCGCTGCTGGGACACCAGCCGGTGGAGACGTCGCCGACCTTCGTGCTGTTCGTGCTCGACAATGGGTTCAAGCTCGGCCTGTGGTCGCGCCACACGGTGGAGCCGCCGCCCGCGGCCGCGGGCGGCGGTGCGGAGCTCGTCTTCGCGTTGGACCGGCCTGATGCGGTGGACGCCGCCTACACGGACTGGGCAGGACGCGGCTTGACCATCCTGCAGACGCCGACCGACATGGACTTCGGCCGCACCTTCGTTGCGCTCGATCCCGACAAGCACCGGCTGCGCGTCTACTGGCTGAACGACGGAGAACAGGCCAATGGGGAACAGGCCAATGGAGAACAGAAATGAGTGCGCACTGGATCGCGGTCGCTTCCGCCGAACATGTCCGGCGCGGCCGCGAGGCCGGCTTCATGCAGGTCAACCACGGCAAGGCGGCACCTTTGCGCCGCATCAAGCCCGGCGACGGCATCATCTACTACTCGCCGACCACAATTCTGCGCGAGAAGGACGGCCTGCAGGCCTTCACGGCAATCGGCACCGTGCGAGAAGGCGAGCCTTACCAGGGCGACATGGGCGGTGGCTTCACGCCGTTCCGCAGGGATGTCGAATGGGCCAAGGCCGAGGAAGCGCCGATCAAGCCGCTGCTCGAGCAGCTCGACTTCACCGCGGGCAAATCGAACTGGGGTTATCAACTGCGCTTTGGGCTGTTCGAAATTACGGCGCATGATTTCGCGCTGATCGCCGAGGCGATGGGCGCTGCCATGAAGGCAGGCTGAAGCATCCAGCCGCCGGATCGGCAAGGCACCGTGACAAGGCTGCTGACAGCAAGTTGTCAGCAGCCTTAGCCTTGTGCGACAAGCGATTGTCTTCAGATAGCGTCGCGCTTGCCCCAGGAGAATAAGATGGACTTCGTCTCGATCCGCATCATTACCGATCAGATCAAGCCCTTGGTGGCATTCTACGACACGATCACCGGGCTTACCGCAACCTGGTTCACAGACGATTTCGCCGAACTGGCAACGCCGTCCTGCACACTGGCGATCGGCAGCACCCGCACGCTGGCCCTGTTCGGAACTGATGTGGCGCAGCCGGCCGCCAATCGCTCAGCGATCATCGAGTTTCGCGTCGCCGATGTTGATGCTGAGTACAGCAGGCTGGCGAAAATCATCGGCGATTTCGTACAGACGCCGACGACGATGCCATGGGGTAACCGGTCGCTGCTGCTGCGCGATCCCGATGGCAATCTGGTGAACTTCTTCACCCCGGTCAGCGCGGAAGCGATCCGGAAGTTCGATCGCAGAACCGGCGCAGACGCTACTGCTTGAGCGCGTTGTAGACGGCAATGCCGGCGGCAAGGTCCTCAAGCGCGGCGCCGACCGACTTGAACAGCGTGACCTCAGTGGGGCTCTGCCGGCCCTGTTTTTCCCCGCGCGCCAGCTCATGCAGATCGGCGACGATGGCTTCCGGCTTCAGCACGCCGGAGGCGAGCGGCTGGACGATGTCGCCGGCTTCCTTGGTGGCGCCGGCGCGGGTGTCGACATAGACGCGGGCGCGCGCGATCGCGTCGTCGTCGCTCTCGCGCATGGTCGGCGTGAAGCCGCCGACCAGATCGACATGCGCGCCCGGCTTGAGCAGCGCACCCTTGACCAGCGGCGTCGTCGTGATCGTCGCCGATGAGACGATGTCGGCCTCGGCGAGTTCGGCGTCGAGATCGCTTGCCGCCTCGGCGTTGAAACCGTCCGCGCGCAAATCGGACGCGACCTTTTCGGCATTGATGGGCGTGCGGTTCCAGATGCGGATGGTCTTAATCGGCCGCACCGCGGAGTGCGCCTTGGCGAGGAACGGCGACAGCGCGCCGGCGCCGACCACCAGAAGCCGCGATGCGTCCTCGCGGGCGAGATAGGAGGCCGCCACCGCCGAGGCGCAAGCGGTGCGCCACTGTGTCAGCCGTTGGCCGTCGATCAGCGCTTCGGGCTCGCCGGTGGCGCCGTTGAGCAGGAGGTAGAGCCCCATTACCGCCGGTTTGCCGATGGCGTTGTTGTCGGGCGATACGGTGACGATCTTGACGCCGATATGACCCCCGACCGACGTGCCGGCCGCATGGAAGTCGGTCCACGCCGGCATCAAAAGCAGCGTGGATGTGGCACCGTCGGGCCGCTCGACCCCGTGATGATGGCGGACGGGTTGCACAGCACCCTCGCGGAAGGCCGCGCGCAATGTCTCGACCAGCCCGGGAAAGGTCAGCGCCTGGTCGACAGCGTCGGCCGAAATGGTCAGCATGCAAAACTCCGCGAAGATAAAAGCGCCGGCTTCAGGCCGTTGGCTTCGGCAGCGCCGGCCCCCGGCCCGAGCCTTGCGGTGCGGCGGGTACCCGGCTGACCGCCTGGCGCAAATTCTCGGCCTCGACGCCGCGCTGGCGCGCCAGCTTGCGGTAGCGGCCCTGCTTGACCCAGGTCGCCAGGCTGCCGACGACCATGCCGATGGCGAGCGCCACGAACAGGAAGATGAACAGCGGCAAGGTCAGCGTCAGTTTCGGATTGCCGGGGTTGAACGGGTCGAGCGTGAAGGCGACCAGCTCGCGGTTGGCGACGGCCAGCGCAATCAGGATGACGGCGAGCGGCACGAAGACCACGATAAGTATGAAGCGGTTCAACATAGAAATTCCCTGGAGAAGGCAGGCCTTGATAACGCCGGCGCGTTGGTCCGCGCCTACTTGCCGCCATTCAGCCTTTCACGCAATTCCTTGCCGGTCTTGAAGAACGGCACCCACTTCTCCTCGACCTCGACGGATTCGCCGGTGCGCGGGTTGCGGCCGGTGCGGGCAGGGCGATTTTTCACCGAAAAAGCGCCGAAGCCACGCAACTCGACCCGATTGCCTTCCGCCAGGGCATCGGTGATCTCGTCGAAGATCGCTCCCACGATGTTTTCGACGTCGCGCAGGAAAAGATGCGGGTTGCGCGTGGCAATGATCTGCACAAGCTCGGATTTGATCATCAGAAAGGTCCCCGTGAAAGCGCTGCGGTCAAATTATCAGGATGATTTTATTTGCTTTTTTACTCGCCCCAACCGGCAGATCAAGGGTGCCAGACGGAAACGAGACCGTCAAGAAACAAGCGATCCGCGCCAATTTCGTGAAGCACGTCGCTGCCGGCCTCCGACAGGCCGAGCGCGCTGCCGACGCTGCGCGCTATTGCTTTCGAGAACAGGAAGCCGCCACGCCGCTCGGTGTCCTTCCATTCCACCACCTTGAGCTTGGCGTCGACACCCTTGGTCGCCAGCCAGTCGATCGCCACGCTCTCGCCGCCGACAGCGTCGATCAGACCGTTGGCAAGGCCCTGGCGGCCGGTGAAGATCGAGCCGTCGGCAAGGGCCAGTGCCTGATCGCGGGTCATTTTGCGGCGCTCGGCGACGATGCCGACGAACCAGTCATAGCTGTCGAGGATGAGCTTGCGGACCATGGCTCGCTCGTCTTCATTGGTCGGCTTGAAGGGCGAGGGCGATGCCTTCAGCGGCGAGGATTTCACTTCCTCGAGCTTGATGCCGACCTTGTCCATCAGACCGCTGACATCGGGATACTGGATGAGCACACCGATCGAGCCGACGATCGACGTCTTGCGGGCAACGATATGGTCGCTGGCACTGGCGATCATGTAGCCGGCCGATGCGGCCAGCGTGCCGACCTCGGCCACCACCGGCTTGTCGGCGGCAAGCTTGCGCACCTCCTCGTAGATCGATTCGCCGCCGACCGTGGTGCCGCCGGGCGAATCGATCGCCAGGATGACGCCCTTGACCTGCGGGGATGTGCGGATGGTTTCCAGCCGCTTGATCAGTTCCTCGTCCTCGGTGATGGTGCCTTCGATCCTGACCTTGGCGATGTGGTCGACGGAAGAACCGCCGAGGTCGCCCCCATAGAACCAGCTTGCAAGCGCAATCACCCCAAGGGCCACGATGGCAATGGCGGCGCCGCGCCAGAAGGTCAGCTTGCGCCGCAAACGGCGGCGGTCGATCAGGTCGTCGGCTCTCAGTGCCATGGTCTGCCTCACAGTCGGTGGGAAGCGATGCTTTTAAAGCAAGCGTCCGCGCCCGGCTACCTCTTCCTCAAGAGCCTGCGACGAAGCGACCTTCACGACGGAGGCATTTCAGGAAAAAATGACGCGGCGCGTTCGTTTCTGCTATGAAGCGACGAAATTTGTGTCGCCTGAGTTCCGTCTGTAAAACAGCGGCCGTCACATTTTTGCGGTTTTCCTCCGCTTGTGCTTGCTTGCGGGGGCCGGCAACCCACCTATAGCAGGTGTTTTGGCGGACAAGGGTTTATTAGAAGTCAGTCATGCTTGCGCGATCGAACGAACCGACCAATGCCGATGCGGCCTTGGCGCCCACGGCGCCAGCGGGCACGCGCGGCGACGCCTTCGACCGCGCCCAGCGCCACTCGCGCCGCGTGCGCGTGCTTAAGTTTGCCGTGCCGGTGCTTGCCGCCGGGATCGCGGTTGCGTTTCCGGTCTATTCCTATCTGGCGGCGCCGATCAACATTTCGATACAGGCAGACGGCACCGCTTTCGCGGATGGCAAGCTGGTGATGGCCAATCCGAAGCTCAACGGCTTCACCAAGGACAAGCTGCCCTATTCGCTGACGGCCTTGCGCGCCATCCAGGATGTCGGCAAGCAGGACATCATCGAACTCGAAGGCATCCATGCCAAATTGCCGCTGACGGCCGACAATGTGGCGACCGTCGACGCCAAGCGCGGGATCTACAACAGAAACGCCAACACGATGGACATGACCAGCGACGTTACCGTCACCACCACCGACGGCGTCGCTGCCATCTTCAAATCGGTCTTCCTCGATATGGGCAAAGGCTCTATGAAGACAGGTGATGCGGTCGATGTCAGCCGTAACGGCTCGCGGATCACCGCGGGTTCAATGTCGGTCGAAGACAATGGCAAGGTCATCGTTTTCGAGAACAAGGTAAGCGTTCACATCGATCCGGCCACTATGAAGGCGGCAGAGGCAAAGAGCGGAGAAACGAATGCGTCCCAGTAATTCGGCACGGCTTGTCGCCGCAGCTTCGGCCTTGCTGTTGCTGGGTATGGCGCCGTCCTGGGCTCAGTCCAGCGCCAGCAGCCAGTCCGGGCTCAAACTGTCGGGCGACCAGCCGATCCAGATCGAGAGCGACAAACTTGAGGTCCGCCAGGCCGACAGCATGGCGCTGTTCAGCGGCAACGTCACCGTCACGCAAGGGCCAACGCTGCTCAAGGCCGGCAGCATGGAGGTCTACTACGTCAAGGACCCCAACGCCGCCAAAGGTGCTGCCGCCGCCGCTTCGGCGATGACCGGTTCGGCCAATATCGACCATCTGGTGGTCAAGAACAAAGTCTACATCAAGTCGAATGACCAGATCGCCACCGGCGACAACGCCACGTTCGACATGAAGACGCAGGTGCTAGTTCTGTCGGGCAAGGAGGTCGTCTTGTCCCAAGGACCCAACGTCCTCAAGGGCTGCAAGCTCACCGTGCAGATGAAAAGCGGCCTTGCTCAGGTCGATGGCTGCGGCGGGCGCGTCATCATGTCGATGACGCCGCCACCGAAATCCGAGGCCCCGAAGCCCGAATGACTGGCGTGTCTTCGCTGCTGACCCGCCTTCCGGGACGGGCGGCCAGTAAACTTGCAGCACCGGCCACAGTCACCGTTGATTCCTCGAAGTTCAAGGGCACCCTGATCGCCAAGGGTCTGACCAAGAGCTACAAGGGCCGCAAGGTGGTCAGCGGTGTCACCATCGGCGTGCGCGCCGGCGAGGCTGTCGGGCTGCTCGGGCCAAACGGCGCCGGCAAGACCACCTGTTTCTACATGGTCACCGGCTTGGTGCCGGTCGATGAGGGCACGATCGAGATCGACGGTTTCGACGTCACCTCGATGCCGATGTACCGCCGCGCCCGCCTCGGCATCGGCTATTTGCCGCAGGAAGCCTCGATCTTCCGCGGCCTGAATGTCGAGCAGAACATCCGCGCCGTGCTCGAAGTGGTTGAGAAGGACCGCAAGGTGCGCGAGCGCAATCTCGACGAACTGCTCGAGGAATTTCACATCAGCCACCTGCGGAAGTCGCCGTCCATGTCGCTGTCGGGTGGCGAGCGGCGGCGTCTTGAGATCGCCCGAGCTTTGGCGACGCGCCCGGCCTACATGCTGCTCGACGAGCCGTTCGCCGGCATCGACCCGATTGCCGTCGCCGACATCCAGCAGCTGGTTCGTCATCTAACGGCGCGCGGCATCGGCGTGCTGATTACCGACCACAATGTGCGCGAAACGCTCGGCCTCATCGACCGCGCCTACATCATCCATGCCGGCCAGGTGCTGACTCATGGCCGTGCCGACGAGGTGGTGGCGAACCCCGATGTGCGCCGGCTCTACCTCGGCGAAGGTTTCACGCTCTGAGCGTGAAATTTGTTTCCTGACGTGATTTTTGCCGCCCCGCCGGGCTTTTTTCTCCGATTTTGCGTGAGATAATGCTTCGGTAGGGGCCTTTTGCCATCGTTCGCCTTGACAAGCAAAAGCCGGGCCAGTTTCTATGGAAGGTCGGAAAAATTCATTTTCCGGCAGCTTCTGATGTGTAGGCTTCCGGGTGCAGAAGGGCGTTTGAAACCGAACCATGGCGTTGGCGGCGAAACTACAGCTACGACAATCCCAGTCGCTGGTGATGACGCCGCAGCTGATGCAGTCGATCAGGCTGTTGCAGCTCACCCATGTCGAGCTCGACCACTTCATCGACGACGAGATCGAGCGCAATCCGCTGCTGGAGCGCGCCGAGCCCCAGGATGACGCCGCAAGCGACCAGGTGCAGAAGGGCGATGCCGCTCCTGAGCCTGCCGCCGATGGCGACTGGTTCGAAAACGAGACGGCGTGGAGCGCCGAAGCGATCTCCGACAAGCTCGACAGCTCGCTGGAAAATCTGTTCCCCGACGATCCCGGCACCAGCGAGCGGCTCGGCCCGGACCTGACGGCGCAGTGGAAGTCGGCCACCGGCAATAGTTCGTCCGGTTCTTCCGAAGGCTTCGACGTCGGCGACATGGCAGCCGCGGCGATCACGCTGCGCCAGCATGTTGGCGAGCAGATCGCGCTTGCCTTTGCCGATCCGGCCGCAAGGCTGATCGCAGCCGAACTGGCCGACGGCCTGGACGAGGCCGGCTACCTGCGCGCCGATCCCGCCGAGATCGCCAAACGGCTCGGCGCCGATCAGGCGATGGTGGCCAATGTGCTGGCAGCCTGCCACACATTCGAGCCGGTCGGCCTGTTTGCGCGCGACCTTGCCGAATGCCTGTCGCTGCAGCTTGCCATGCGCGATCGTCTCGATCCGGCGATGAAGACGCTGATCGGCAACCTAGAACTGTTGGCGCGGCGCGATTTCCAGACGCTGAAGCGGCTTTGCGGGGTCGACGAGGAGGATCTCCTCGACATGCTGGCCGAAATCCGCGCGCTCGACCCGCGCCCGGGCATGGCGTTTTCGGGCGGCGCCAGCGACGCCATCGTCGCCGATGTCGAAGTCCGCGCCGCCAATGACGGCAGCTGGACGGTCGAGCTCAATGCCGAGACGCTGCCGCGCGTGCTTGTCGATCACATCTATTTCGCCCAGGTCTCGCCGCATGCGAAGAATCAGGCGGAGAAGGATTTCCTGGCCGAGTGCCTGCAGAATGCCAACTGGCTGACGCGCAGTCTCGACCAGCGGGCAAAGACGATCCTGAAAGTGGCGTCGGAAATCGTGCGCCAGCAGGACGCTTTTCTCGTCCATGGCGTGCGTCAGCTCAGGCCGCTCAACCTGCGCACGGTGGCCGATGCCATCGGCATGCATGAATCGACCGTCAGCCGGGTGACGGCCAACAAATACATGCTGACGCCGCGTGGCGTGTTCGAGCTGCGTTATTTCTTCACGGCTTCGATCGCGGCGTCGGGCGGCGGTGATGCGCATTCCTCGGAAGCGGTGCGCGACCGCATCAAGCAGCTGATCGACGAGGAAAAGCCCGCCGATGTGCTGTCCGATGACGCAATCGTCGATATGTTGAAGGAAAGCGGCGTCGATATTGCCCGGCGCACGGTGGCCAAGTACCGGGAGGGTATGAATATTCCCTCGTCGGTGCAGCGGCGGCGTGAAAAGCGCGCTCTGGCGAGCGCGGGGCGCTAGGTCTGCTTGCCCGGCAAGGCTTTTGCTATGGCTGGATTCCACAACTTTCCGACCTTAAAGCGCATCGCGCTGAAACGGATTCATACGACGCGCTTTAAGTCTTTGTTTTGATGCATGTCGTTGTCCCAGAACCGCAGCGCACTTCTGGGCGACATGCATTAATTGACAAGCTGCAATGAAGTGTCTAGAAGCCCGCCCGCATGAGACGGGCTCGCGGCCCGCATGCGGATGGTCCGTCACGATGAAGGCCACGGGACGGCCAAGAAGGCGGATTGTGATCAACCGGAAAGTTCGGATCTAAAATCGGCGCGAGTTGACGCCGCAAAGCTTGTGCGCACGGATCACGAGTATAAACTCTGGCCAGTTTGAAGCCTGAGCAAGGAAGGTCAGTTTTCAGATGAAATTGCGCATATCGGGTAAACACATGGATATCGGCGATGCGTTGCGTACGCGCATTACCGATCGTGTCGGCGAGGCGATTGGAAAATATTTCGATCGCGGTTTTTCAGGGCACGTCACGGTCATCAAATCGGGGTCGCGTTACTCGGCCGATTGCATGATCAGGCTGGATTCCGGCGCTTCGCTGCAGGCAACCGGCGATTCCCAGGATCCGACACTTGCCTTCGAGGCGGCCGCGGACCGCCTCGAAACCAGGCTGCGGCGCTACAAACGCCGTCTGAAATCGCACAATTCAGGCACTGGAAATGGTGAAATCACCGACATCGCCTATACGGTGATGGCGCCGCTGACCGATGATGATGAGGACATTCCGGAGGACTACGCCCCGGCCATCGTCGCCGAATCAACCATGACGCTGCAGACCATGTCGGTGGCGTCGGCGGTTATCGAACTCGACACCAAGGACAGCCCGGTTTTCGTATTCCGCAACGCCGGAAACGACCACCTCAACATCGTCTATCGGCGGCCGGACGGAAATATCGGCTGGATCGACCCGTCGACGACCAAAGTCGCACAGGCGTGACGACAACGACAATGGTCGCACAGGTGACGACAATGGTCGCACAGGGATAATAGCCAGCCGCGCGAGGGGCGAGGACTGGCGACGGCAGGCGAATAAGGGATTTCAAACATGGATCTGAGCGATCTTCTCAACGTTCCGGCGATCTTGCCGGCGTTGAAGGCGAACTCCAAAAAGCAGCTTTTGCAGTTGCTGTCCGAGAGAGCGGCGGCGATTTCCGGCATTCCGGAGCGCGAAGTGTTCGACACCATCCTGCAGCGCGAACGGCTGGGCTCCACCGGCGTCGGCAACGGCATCGCCATTCCGCACGGCAAGCTCGCCGGGGTGAAGCGCATCGCCGGCGTCTTTGCCCGGCTGGAGACGCCGGTCGATTTCGAGGCCCTGGATGACCAGCCGGTCGATCTGGTGTTCTTGCTGCTGGCCCCGGAAGGCGCCGGCGCCGATCACCTCAAGGCACTGTCGCGCATCGCCAGGGTTTTGCGCGACGCCGACACGGTGGCCAAGATCAGGGGCACGCGCGACGCGGTCGCCATCCACGCTCTGCTGTCGGACACGCAAGCCTCGCACGCCGCCTGAAGTTCTTTGGAATTAAGTCTTCCAGGGGCCGCCGAAGGCGGCCCTCTCCATTTCAACCGCCAGCAGTCGCCTTAGTGAATGGCGACAGTGGTCAGGTCGTTTTCCATGGCGCCGGCCAAAGCCCGGTCTTTCGCATCCGAAAGCAGGATCGGCTGGCCGTTGGCGGCAAACAGGGCCCACAGGACCATACCAGGCGCTATTTCGCCGAGGTTGGGGAAGCGCCCGAGCAGCTCGTCGCTCGAGACCTTCCGGAGATAAGCGACCGAGCCTTCGCCGAGATGGGCGAATTCGCCGCTGGTCATGGTGATGGTTTCGTCAGTTCTGGTCATTTCAAGCCTCCTTGGCGCGAGGACGCCGCTCAAGGCCATCCCGCATGAGAGCCATCGGTAAAGATCAGTCTTTCACCGATATATTTATTTTCCGTACCAGCCGTTCGGTATCCGGCCGATCGAGATCGATCGACAAAAGGCCGTTCTTCAGTTCCGCTGCGATCACCCGCATGCCGTCGGCCAGCACGAAACAGCGCTGGAATTGGCGCGCGGCGATGCCGCGATGGAGGAATTCGCGCTCGGTGTCGTCGGTTTGACGGCCGCGCACGACCAACTGGTTTTCCTCCGTGGTGACATCGAGATCGCTTTCGGCGAAACCCGCGACAGCCAGCGTAATGCGCAGCCTTTCGGCCTTGCCGTCAGCACCGCTGAGGCGCTCGATGTTGTAGGGAGGATAACTGTCACCGGATTTCGCCAGTCGTTCCAGGGTCTTTTCCATGGCATCGAAACCAAGGAGAAGCGGGCTGGAGAAGGGCGTCATTCGGCGCATGTTACACTGTCCTCTTTGGAGCGACATAAACTGGAAAAACCCGGATGGCATTTTTCCCGATGGTCTTGATATGGTCCGCGCCGCGGCCAAGTTCAAGCCGCCGAACACCCCCGCCAAAAAGACTCCCCCGCATAAGGAAATGAAATGCCCCAGACCCGCAAGATCATCATCGACACGGATCCCGGCCAGGACGATGCCGTCGCCATATTGCTGGCGCTCGGCAGCGCCGAGCTGGAGATCGTCGGCATCTCTGCTGTTGCCGGCAACGTGCCGCTGAAATTGACCGAAAAGAACGCCAGGAAAATCTGCGAACTGGCCGGCCGGCCCGACATCAAGGTCTATGCAGGCGCCATCCGCCCGTTGGCGCGCGAGCTGGTCACCGCCGAGGAAGTGCATGGCAAGACCGGCCTCAACGGCCCGCAACTGCCCGATCCGAAGATGAAGCTGCAGGGCCAGTATGCGGTCGACTTCATCGTCGAGACGCTGATGAAGGAAGAGGCCGGCACGATCACGCTGTGCGCGCTCGGCCCGCTCACCAATGTCGCGCTGGCGCTGATCCGTGAGCCGAAGATCGCGCCGCGCATCAAGGAAATCGTACTGATGGGCGGCGGTTTCTTCGAAGGCGGCAATGTCACGCCGACCGCAGAATTCAACATCTATGTCGATCCGCAAGCCGCCGACCTGGTGTTCAAATCCGGCATTCCGATCGTCATGATGCCGCTCGACGTTACCCACAAGGCGCTGACCACGGCCAAGCGCACGCAGGCCATCCGCCAGCTCGGCACCCGGGTCGGCACCGCGACGGCCGAGATGCTGGAGTTCTTCGAGCGCTTCGACGAGGAGAAATACGGCACCGATGGCGGCCCGCTGCACGACCCCTGCGTCATCGCCTATCTGTTGAAGCCGGAGCTGTTCAAGGGCCGCAACTGCAACGTCACCGTCGAAACCGCCTCCGAACTCACCATGGGCATGACCGTGATCGACTGGTGGGGCGTGACCAAGCGGCCGAAGAACGCCATGGTGATGCGCGACATCGACCATGACGCGTTCTTTGCGCTGCTGGTGGAGCGGTTGGCTCGGCTTTAAGCCTGCCTTGATACAGATCGTTCGCCCAGGGGCTTAGCGCTTCTGGGCGATACCTGTGCACTTATTCGCGAAGCAGGCGGTATGTTTCGGTATCGTTGCGGCGACGCTGCCGCTCGATCGAAACCTTGGAGCCAATGGCTCTCGGCACTGTCGTGTTGTCATATGCAAACACCAGGCCGTCATTTTCATCGAGGCGAATTCCATACAAGTAACGGAACCCGCTGCCGATCGCGACCTCGGGACTTGCAGGAGCGTTGAGAACGTTGACCACTGTACCGGTCAGGCGTTCGACATTGACGATGGGGCTGCTTTGCCTCGCAATCGGGATGCCAATTGCAAGGGCGCAAACGCCCACGACGAGGATGGTGATGAGGATGCCCCTGAGGTTCTCCTGCAGGGTCATCCAGGCAAGGGATGCCGAGCCTTGGCCAATGCGTATCACCTGACAGCAAGGACGCTGCGTTTCATTGGTATCGTGACCGGCGGTAGTTCAATTTGCGAACCTGTAGAAGGTCGATCCATTCTCGCGCGTGACGCGCTCCAATCTTGCCGGCGCGCCGATCAGATGCGGGAGGTCGTCTTCGACAAGAATGGACGAACCGGTTTCGAGTGCAACCAGATAAAGCGTGCGGCCGTTGTCTGAATGGGTACTTTTGACCGTTGCGTCGATTGGCTCGACCGACCGGATGGGGCTCGCATCATTCGTCCATTTGTAGAGAGCCGAAGGAACCATCACCGCAAACAGGACGACGATCAGGATCACGCCGGGCGCGTCCCTTTTTATGCCAGCGTAAGTCCATGACATCGACGTGAATCCCCCCACGCCGATTCATGTGGTGGCGTGAAGACTGACTTTCAATCAGCCTTCACGTACCGGCTCCGTTGGGAACGACCGTTGGCGGTCGTCACTTCGCCTTGGAAAACGCCAGCCACAGGCCGCCGCCGACCAGAAAGCTGCCGCTGATCCTGGACATCAGCTTGATGCGGCTGGCCGAGAGCAGGCGGCCGGCGCGGCTGGCGGCGAGCGCGTAGGTCGAGTCCGAGACGGCGGCAAAGATCATGGCGGTAAGGCCCATGACGACGATCTGCAGGGTGTAATTGCCCTGCGGGGCGATGAATTGCGGGAAGAAGGCGCCGAAGAACACCAGGGTCTTGGGGTTGCTCAGCGCCACGAGCAGGCCCTGCAGGAAGAAGCCGCCGCGCGGCTTTCTCGCGGTGCCGTCGGCATTCAGCGCGCCCTTGGAACGGAACATCTGCACCCCCATCCAGATCAGATAGGCGGCGCCGATCAGGCGTACCCATTCGAACCAGTGGCCCATGCCCGATATCAGCGTGTTGAGGCCGATGCCGACAATGGCGATCATCACGGCGAGCCCAGCCTGCGTGCCGGCGACATTGGCAAGGCCGGCGCGGTAGCCATGGCGGATGCTGTTGGCGATGATCAGCGTGACAGTCGGACCGGGCACCAGGATGATGACGATGCAGGCAAGGACATAGGCGGCGTAGAGTTCCAGCGACATGGGGATTTCCTCGAGGATGCGCTTAGGCGGCTGGCTGCAATCAATGCATGGCGGCGGGGCTGGTGCAAGCCGGTCGCAGACCGTGCCGCCCCTCGCGTCAGGACGCCCCCACCTGCCAAGGCAGGGTCGCCTCATAGGCCGCTCCGGCCCTGAGCGCGGCGAGGTCGCCGCGCGGCCGGCCGATCAGCTGCATGCCCAAGGGGCGGCCTTTGTCGTCGAAGCCGACGGGCACGTTGAGCGCCGGACAGCCGCCGAGCGTGGCGAAGGCCGAAACCTGCATCCAGCGATGGTAGCTGTCCATCGTCCGTCCGGCGACCTCACTTGGCCAATGCGTGCCGACTTCGAAAGGAAAGACCTGCGCCGTCGGCAGCGCGATGAGATCGAAGTGCTCGAACAGCGACAGCAGCGTCCGGTGCCAGGAGGTGCGGATGACCGAGGCCGCGCGGATCTGCGGCGCCGTCAGCCGCATGGCGTTCTCCACCTCCCAGACGGCTTCCGGCTTCAGCAGGGCGCGCTTGTGCGGGTCGTCATAATGGACTTTCAGCGCCGAGCCGCTGCTCGCCTGCCGCAGCGTCACGAAGGCTTGCCACAGTGCCTCGAAATCGAAATCCGGCAGCAAGGGCTCGGTCAGGAAGGATGCCTCCGCGAAGCGGCCGAGTGCGGCCTCGCACAGATCGAGGATGCCAGGCTCTACCGGCAGGTGACCGCCGAGATCACCGAGCCAGCCGACGCGGCCGCCGCTTGCCGGCGTTGCCAGCCCTTCGAGGAATGAACCAGGCTTTTCCCAGGACAAGGGCGCATGCGGATGGTAGCCCGCCTGCACGTCGAGCAGCAGCGCCATGTCGCTGATGCTGCGGCCCATCGGCCCGTCTATGCCCATCTGAGCATGAAAGACTTCCAGGTCCGGCCCTCCGGGGACAAGGCCCTGCGACGGGCGGAAGCCATAGACATTGTTCCACGCCGCCGGATTGCGCAGCGAGCCGCCGAAATCGCTGCCGTCGGCGACCGGAACCATGTCGAGTGCAAGGGCGACCGCAGCGCCGCCGCTCGACCCGCCTGCGGTGAGCGCCGGATCGAAGGCGTTCAGCGTCGGGCCGAACACGTTGTTGTAGGTGTTGGATCCCAGCCCGAATTCGGGAACATTGGTCTTGCCGATGATGATGGCGCCGGCCTTGCGGATGCGCTCGACGAAGAAATCGTCCTCCTGCGGCACGAAATCGGCAAAGATCGGCGAGCCGAAACTGGTCCTCAAGCCGCGCGTCATGGCGAGGTCTTTTATCGCCATCGGCAGGCCAAACAGCGAGCCGGCCGGCCCGCCTTGCGCTAGATGCGCGTCCGCCGCGTCGGCCTCGCGCAGGATGTCGGAGCGCTCGCGCAACGAGACGATGGCGTTGACCAGCGGGTTTACCGCGTCGATGCGGTCGAGGAATGCGGCGACCAACTCGCGCACGGACAGGCGGCGCAGCCGGATCGCCTCGGCCAGGTCGACAGCGGACATCCGGCAGATGTCGCCGGCGGGGGGCACGGCGTGCTTCGTTGTAGGGCGCAGGGCAGTCATCCGGCGTTGTTGCGCAGGGCGGTGTCCACATCCGCGGCCAGCGGGATGGCCGGCTGGGCGCCGGGCTTCAGGCAGGCGAGTGAGCCGGCGGCTGCGGCGCGGGTGAGAGCCTGCTCCAGCGGCAGGTTGGACGCCAGCCCGGCAGCGAGATAACCGCAAAAAGTATCGCCAGCCCCGACCGTGTCGACCGGCGTGATTTTCAGCGCCGGCACGGTCAGGAAATCCTCCGGGGTCGCCGCCAGCACGCCGTCGCCGCCGAGCGTGACGACGATGGTGCGGCCGGTTTTGCCGGCGAAGTCGCGCATGCGCGCCGGGCGGTCGCGGCCTTTCAGCGACAGCGCCTCGCCGTAAAGGTCGAATTCGGTTTCGTTGGCGACGGCGTAGTCGGCCTTGCCGAGCAACGCTGCCGCCTCGCTACGGAACGGCGCGGTGTTGAGCACGGTGACGGCGCCGGCGGCGCGTGCGGCGTCAAGCGCTGCATCGACGGTCTGCAGCGGGATCTCGTGCTGCAGCAGGACGACGTCGCCCTTCGCAAGGAAAGCCTTGGCGAGATCGCCGGGCAGCACCGAATCATTGGCGCCCGGCACCACGGCAATGACATTCTCGCCATCGGCGCCGACGAGGATCAGCGCCGTGCCGGTGGAGGCGAAGCTCTGGCCGACGCCGGAGAGATCGACCTTGCCGGCCACGAGCAAAGCCAGGGCTTCGGTTGCGAAATTGTCCTTGCCGACGGCGCCGACCATGCGCACCTTGGCGCCGGCGCGCGCCGCAGCCAGCGCCTGGTTGGCGCCCTTGCCGCCGGGCGCGGTGGTGAAGCCGGAGCCGCGGACCGTCTCGCCCGGCGAAGGCAGGCGGTCGACATTGGCGATAAGGTCGAGGTTGATCGAGCCGACAACGATGATCAAGAAAGCCTCCTGCGGAATGCGCGGGAAGCTAACCTGTAAGCCGGCGGCTTGCCAGAGCGTGCGGATGTTTTGCGCCGGGAGCTCGCAAAAAGAAAAACACCGGCGAAGGGATTTCGCCGGTGTTGTTTGATGCGGGCAGCTTCAGGACGCGGTCTGGCCCGCTTCCCAACCGAGGATGGCGCGTTTGCGGGTCAGGCCCCAGTGGTAGCCGGTGAGTGCGCCGGACTTGCCCAGCGCCCGATGGCAAGGGACGACGAAGGACAATGGGTTGGCGCCGACCGCCGCCCCCACCGCCCGGCTGGCGTTTGGCGCGCCGATCCTGGAGGCGATCGAGGAATAAGTGCAGGCCTTGCCCATCGGGATCCTGAGCAGCGCGTCCCAGACGCGCAGCTGGAAGTCGGAGCCGATCATCACCACGCGCAGCGGCTGGTCGGCGCGCCACAATGTCGGATCGAAGATGCGCGCCGCATAGGGCTGGGTGGCGCTCATGTCCTCGACATAGGTGGCGTTCGGCCAGCGGCCCGACATGTCGGCGAAAGCCGCCCGCTCGCCGCCCGGATCGTTGAAGGCGAGCCCCGCAAGGCCACGGTCGGTGACCATGATCAGGGCGATGCCGAAGGGCGAGATGTGGTAGCCGTAGCGGATGGTCAGGCCGGCGCCGCGCGTCTTGTAGTCGCCCGGCGACATCGCCTCGTGGGTGACGAACAAATCGTGCAGCCGGCCGGGCCGGACATGCCGAGTTCGAACGATGTTTCGAGGAGCGGCATGCCGGAATCGAGCAGTTTGCGGGCATGGTCGAGGGTGACCGCCTGCAGGAAGGCTTTTGGCGACAGGCCGGCCCAGCGGGTGAACAGTTTTTGCAGGCCCGTGGGTGTCTCGCCGACATCGGCTGCCAGGGCTTCCAGCGAGGGCTGGTCGCGATAGTCGAGGCTGATCTTCTCGATGGCGCGGCGCACGACCTCGTAGTCGCTGCCCTCGGGGGTGATGTCGTGCTGCAGGATCGCTGTCGGTTTCATCTGCGTATTCATGGTCATCTGGGCGTTCATGGCAATATCTCCTTGACCGCGAATGTCGGTCTTTCCGCCCCTTGCAACCACCCGAAACTTGCCTTGTTGCCGCCTGTTCCCAGATAAATACTGGATTGCGCCCCGGGAGATGCCAATGGCCGGCGAAAGGGTGAATCTGAGCGGAGCAAGGGAGACCTTGCTGATGACGCTTTATGGCAAGGCACTGGAAAGCCGGCTGCCGCATTCGCTGCTCGGGGATCGCTTCGCCGACGAGGCCGTGCGCAAGATCGACTATGATTTCTCGCGCCTCAAGGTCGACACCAATCTCGGCATCGGCCTGGCGATCCGGGCCAAGACGTATGATGTCCGCGTTCAGGACTTCATCGCCAAAAATCCCGGCGCCATCGTGCTGCATCTCGGCTGCGGGCTCGATACGCGCATTTTCCGTGTCGATCCACCCGAAGGCGTGGAGTGGTTCGATGTCGATTTTCCGGATGTCATCGCGCTCCGGCGCAAGCTTTACCCGTCCCGGGACCACTACCACCTCGTCGGCTCTTCGGTAACCGACCCAGACTGGCTGGCAGAAGTGCCGAGCAATCGTCCGGCCGTCGTGGTGATGGAGGGGTTGACGCCTTATCTCCCGGTAGAGGAGGGGCCACGGCTGCTGTCACGCCTTGTCGCGCATCTTGCCGGCGGCGAGCTGATGTTCGACGCCTACAGCCACTTCGGCCTGAAGATGCTGCGCCTCAATCCGACCATCAGGGCGACGGGCGCCGAGGTTCACTGGGCGATCGACGACCCGCAGGTACTGGAGCGTGCCGTTCCGAAGCTGCGCTTTGTCGACGATATCTCGGCCTACAGCGCGGAACGCACAGCGCATATGAGCTGGTCCGCAAAACTGTTCATCGGGCTCTGGAGACACATTCCCGCATTGCGCAAGGTCGGCAGGATTTTACGCTACCGGTTCTGACGCGCCGGCTCTAATGCGTCCTGGCTTTTGTCAGAGCACGTGAAAATGCAGTGGCAAAACTCTCGCGGGAGTCAGGGTCCAGGAATGACCCGATCGGCACATTCTGTCCTTGTGCTTCCACCGTCATCCTGGTGATGCCGATCTCGGCATGGCGAGCGACGGAAAAGCGCGCCCAGAACGGGTTGAAGCTATGCGCTTCCGACCGGCCCGAGGGCGCCGTCTTGCGGATGTCGAGGCTGGTGCGCGACACCGACACTTCCTCGCGGGCACGGGCGGCGCGATAGTTGGCGCGGAAGGCGACGTAGACGGCGATGACGTCGAGGCCGAAGAAGCCGAACACCGGCCAAGCGCCGCGCGACAGGAAAAACGCCCCGGTCACCACCCAGCCGAACAGCAGCGCGCCCATCAGCACGGCAAAGCCGGTGCGGCCCAGCGAGCGGTGCGGTGTCAGCAGCGCCTGGAAGAATGGCTCGTCGGCCTGAAACGAGGCGTTTGTGTCGCTCATCCCAGGATATTATAGGAGGGAAATGGCCAGCCCCAAGTCCAAAAATCTTTCCCTATCCAAAAGTGAACTGCCGCCCGGGCGGCGCGACGGCTCGAATGCCAAGCCGCGACCGCGGCCGGCGCGGCTCCGTTCGCTCTACAGCGCCGCCGAGGTGCATGAGATCTTCCGGCGGTTTTCGGTGCAGCGGCCCGAGCCGAAGGGCGAGCTCGAGCACGTCAACGCCTTCACGCTGCTGGTGGCCGTGGTGCTGTCGGCGCAGGCGACCGATGCCGGCGTCAACAAGGCGACGCGGGCGTTGTTCAAGGTCGCCGACACACCTGAAAAGATGCTGGCGCTGGGCGGAGCCAGGGTCGGCGAGTACATCCGCACCATCGGACTCTGGCGCAACAAGGCCAAGAATGTCGTGGCGCTCTCGGAGGCGCTGATACGCGATTACGGCGGCGAGGTGCCCAGCGAGCGCGATGAGTTGGTCAAGCTGCCGGGGGTCGGGCGCAAGACCGCCAATGTCGTGCTCAACATGGCGTTCGGCCAGCACACGATGGCGGTCGACACCCATATTTTCCGCATCGGCAACCGCCTCGGCCTGGCGCCAGGCAAGACGCCGGAGCAGGTCGAGCAAGGGCTGCTGCGGATCATTCCGGATGAGTATATGCGCCACGCGCATCACTGGCTGATCCTGCATGGCCGCTATGTCTGCAAGGCGCGCAAACCCGATTGCCCGGCCTGCGTCATCGCCGATCTCTGCAAGGCCGAAGTGAAGACGACCGATGTGCCGGCGCCGCTGGTGGAAATCGCGGCGCCCGGCGTCCCGACAACTAGCTTTCCTCCACGAACACCTCTTCGCGCTTCTTCTTGACCGACGGCAGGAAGACGACGACGAGCACGGCCAGTGCGACGAGCAGCAGGCCGGCGCTGATCGGCCGCGTCACGAAGGTCGAGGGGTCGCCGCGCGACAGGATCATGGCGCGGCGCAGGTTTTCCTCGAGCAGCGGGCCAAGCACGAAGCCGAGCAGCAGGGGTGCGGGTTCGCAGCGCAGCTTGGTCAGGATGTAGCCGAGCAGGCCGAAGAATGCGACCGCGTAGAGATCGAAGGCGTTGGTGTTGACGCTGTAAACGCCGATCGAGCAGAACGCCATGATGATCGGGAAGAGCACATAATAGGGGATCGTCAGCAGCTTCACCCACAGCCCGATCAGCGGCAGGTTCAGCACGATCAGCATCAGATTGCCGATCCACATCGAGGCGATGATGCCCCAGAACAGCGCCGGCTGCTCGATCGCGACATTGGGGCCGGGCACGATGCCCTGGATGATCATGGCGCCGATCATCAGCGCCATGACCGGATTGGCCGGAATGCCCAGCGTCAGCATCGGAATGAAGGAGGTCTGGGCGCCGGCATTGTTGGCCGATTCCGGGCCGGCGACGCCGGCGATGGCGCCCTTGCCGAACTCCTCCGGGTGTTTCGACACGCGCTTTTCGACCGTGTAGGAGGCAAAGGCCGCAAGCACCGCGCCGCCGCCGGGCAGGATGCCGAGCGCCGAACCGATGATCGTGCCGCGCACGATGGGCGCGGCCATCGCCTTGAAGTCGTCGCGGGTCGGCATCAGGCCGGAGACCTTTTTGATCATCACCGAGCGCTCGTGCTCGTTTTCGAGATTGCGCAGGATCTCGGCAACGCCGAAGACGCCGACCGCCACCGCGACGAAGTTCAGCCCGTCGGCATATTCGCGGATGCCGAGCGTGAAGCGCGGCGTGCCGGTGTAGATGTCGGTGCCGACAATGCCGAGCAGCAGGCCGAGCACGACCATCGCCAGCGCCTTGACGATCGAGCCGTGGGCGAGCGCGATGGACGAGACGAGGCCGACGATCATCAGCGAAAAATATTCGGCCGCGCCGAATTGCAGGGCTATTGCCGTCAGCGGCGGGGCAAAGACGGCGACGAGAAAGGTCGACACCGTGCCGGCGCAGAACGAGCCGATCGCGGCGATCGCCAGAGCCGCCCCGGCGCGACCGTTCCTGGCCATCTGGTAGCCGTCGATGGCGGTCACGGCCGAGGAGGATTCGCCGGGCATGTTGATGAGAATGGCGGTGGTCGAACCGCCATACTGGGCGCCGTAGTAGATGCCGGCCAGCATGATGAGGGACGAAACCGGGTCGCCGATCTGAAAGGTGATCGGCAGCAGCATGGCGATGGTTGCGGTGGCGCCGATGCCGGGCAGGACGCCGATCAGCGTGCCGAGCAGAACGCCGATGAGGCAAAAACCCAGATTGGCCGGCGTGGTGGCCGTCGAAAAGCCGAGTTCGAGGTTCCTGAGGAGGTCCATCTCAGCGCCTCACAATGCCAGCCATTGGGGCAACCAGGGGCCGAAGCGCTGGAATGGCAGCCCGAGCGCGTAGCTGAAGACCAGCACCGAAAACAGCGTCAGGCCGGCCGACAGCAGAAGTGCCGTCAGCGGCTTCATGCGGGCGCTGGCAAAAGAGGCGATCAGCGCCGTCAGGAAGATCGACGGGACGAAGCCGAGGCCGCGCACGGTCATGCCGAAAAAGATCGGCGCCGGCAGGATGAAGAGCATGCCGCGCCAGGCAATGGGGCCGATCGGCTCGCCCTCGACGCGCACCGCCTGGACGAGGATGATGGCGCCGAGCACGATCAGCACGATCGCAAGCACCAGCGGGAAATAGCCCGGTCCCATGCGGAAGGCGGTGCCGATTTCGAGGCCGAGCGATTGTATCGCGAAAAAGGCGCCGAAAAGATGAACAGCGCGGCGCACAGGCCGTTTGTCCTGTCGATGGCGAAAGGTTTCATGGCGGTCCTCCCCTGACCTTGCGACGGGCTGCCGTTGCAAATGTGAAACGGATGTCAAAGCGAAAACGGGCGCCGGCAGCGCCCCGTTCAAGCCTCAGTCGGCGTATTGGCCGGCGGCTTCGATGATCGGCTTCCAGCGCGTGATCTCGCCTTCCAGCTTGGCCTTCAGCGCTGCCGGCGTCGCGTCGGACTCGGACGACGGCTTGGTGCCGAGTTCGGCAAAGCGGGCGATGACGTTGGGGTCCTTCAGCGCGACCTGGAGCGATTTCGACAGTCGGCCGGTGATCTCGGCCGGCGTGCCCTTCGGCGCATAGAGGCCGTGCCAGATGCCGACCTGCACCGCGGGCAGGCCGGCTTCGATGGTCGTCGGCACGTCCTTCAGCACGTCGAGGCGCTCCGGCGTGGTGACGGCATAGGCCTTGATCGTGCCGCCCTGGATCTGCTTGGTGGTGTTGGTGGTCTGGTCGCACATAATGTCGACCTGGCCGCCGAGAAGGTCGGTCATGGCCGGACCGGTGCCCTTGTAGGGCACGGTGACCAGCGGCGTGCCGATGGCGCTCATGAACAGCATGCCGCACAGATGCGAGGCAGCGCCGATGCCGGCATTGGCGACGGTGATGGTGTCCTTGTTGGTCTTGGCGTATTCGACCAGCCCTTTCAGGTCGGCCGGCTCCAGGTCCTTGCGGGCGACGATCGCCATCGGCACCTCGGTGACGAGGCCGACATACTCGAAGGCGTTCAGCGTGTCGTAGGCGAGTTTTCTGTAGAGGGTCGCGCTGGTCGCCATGCCGATGTGATGGAGGAGCAGCGTGTAGCCATCCGGGTCGGCGTTGGCGACGCGGCCGGCGCCCAGCGTGCCGCCGGCGCCGCCGACATTTTCGACGATGATCTGCTGGCCGAGATCCTTCGACATGGCTTCGGCGACGAGCCGGGTAACCGTGTCGGTCGGACCGCCGGCCGCAAACGGCACGACGACGGTGATGGTGCGCTCGGGATAGGTCTGTGCGCTGGCGGTGAACGAATAAAGCGTGACGGCCGCGACGGCGGCCAGGGCGGCTACAATTTTCCTCATCGTAATTCTCCTCCCAGGATATCAATCTCCGATCGCTGTGCAGGTCAGGCAGCGAGGGTGCAACAAAGGCAAGCTAACAGATTGTCGCCTGACGCAAACTGCAAAATACAGTCGTGCGCAACCATGGCGATCAGTGGGGAGTATGCCCGGAGGAGATGGGTTTGGTGTTGGCGTTGCTTCAATAACCGTAGCCGCGCGCCATCGCCGCCGCGAAGATCGGGATCAGCAGGAAGATGAAGGCTTCGGCGCGCACATAGGTCTTCACCGAGGCGAGTTCCGCCACCGGCACCTGAAAGCCGGGATTTGCACTGGCCTGCCGGTTCCAGGAGATGAAGCGGATGGTCGGGATGATCGACAGCAGGCCAACGATGCCGAATGCCGCCATCTTGGCCCAGAACACCCAGTTGTAGACGTAGAATTCCCAGCCCTTCAGGCCGTAGATGACGCGGCAGATGCCGATGATGATGATCAGCATGGCGATGATGCCATAATGGCGGTCGATGCCGGCAAGCCGCTTGAGCGTGGCGGCGGAGAGGTCGCCGCGGATCAGGACAAATTCGGCGCCGACGATGCCGGCCAGCGAGAACACCAGCAGATGATGGAAAATGGCAAGCACGAGATCGGTGGTGTCCATGGCGTTCTCCTCCCATTGGCGGTATCGAGACCGGCCCTTGCCGGACCGGTTGCGAAAGGTAGCATCGTTCGGCAGAATTCCCAGAGGCGGACCTGGGTTGGACCATCGGCGTCGCCATCCTGACAGCTGGGGTTTTCTGAAATGACCGGACTGAAGCGCGCCCTGAACCCGATGCCGGACGACATCCGCATCGCCCTGACCGAAAAAGGACTGACAGCGGCCTACGAGGCGCGGCCGGACTACCAGAAGAACGATTATCTCGGCTGGGTCGCCCGCGCCAAACGCAGCGACACCAGGCAGAAGCGGCTCGACCAGATGCTGGACGAATTGCGGCGCGGTGGGCTCTACATGAAGATGGTCTGGCACGGCTGAAAGTAAGCCGACGCTGTTCGCTTCGACCGCCTGGTCGCGCCAGGCCGTTCGGAAGCTTCCCTGGCTGAATGATGATCCGGCTTGGCCCTTGTCCGGGCGCGCTGGTTTGCTAAGCGCTGACCGTCAACGGAGGCAGAGTTTCATGGGCAGTCCAAAAACAGCCGGCGTCCCGGTTCTCGAAACGGAACGGACCATCATGCGGGCGCACCGGATCGAAGATTTCGACGACTATGCTGTCATGTGGGCCGACCCCGTCACCACCCGTTTCATCGGCGGCAAGCCGCGGACGCGGGAGGAAAGCTGGATGCGGTTCCTGCGGCATGCCGGCCTGTGGTCGCTGCTCGGCTACGGCTTCTGGGCGGTCGAGGACAAGGCCAGCGGTCGCTTCATCGGCGAGGCCGGATTCCACGATCTGAAGCGCGACATCGAGCCGTCGCTCGAGGGCATTCCGGAAGCCGGCTGGGCGCTGGCGCCGCAAGCGCATGGCAAGGGTCTTGCCAGCGAAGTCGTCAGAAGGGCCCTGGCCTGGGGCGACGAAACCTTTGCCGGCGCGAGAACCGTCTGCATCATCGATCCGGAAAACACCGGTTCGTTGAACGTTGCGGCAAAGTGCGGCTACACCAAGGTCCTGGAAACCACCTATCACGACGGGCTGACGATCCTGCTCGAACGGCGGGTGTGAAGCGCTTCATCGACGCAATTTCCACGTTCTGCTAGGGTTGGCTATTCTAATCTAGCTACGCAATTCCTGTGGGAAAACCGCTCACACTTTTCCTGGAATTGCTCTTTGGGGGAGCCGACCATGCGTGCGATCAATGCGATATTTCTGAAGCTTTTCTGGGCGGGGCTGCTGCTCCTGGCGGCCGTGCAACTGGCGGGCGCCGATGCGACGGTGCCGACCGCCGACATCGAGGGCGGTGCCGACAATCATCTGGCCAAGCGCTACGAGGGGTCGTTCATCGTCTCCTACGAAAAATTCGCCTATACCGATTTTACAGTGCCGCTGTCGCCGCTGAAGCCGAGCGCCGATCCGGATGCCCGTGACACGATGAACAACCGTGTGTTCGCGCCGGACAAGAAGGCTGAGGTCGAAGGCGCGCTGACCCGCATCGCCTATGTGCTGCCGGCCGAGCGCTCCCCGCTCGAAGTGCTGCGCAACTACCAGGATGTGATCGCGGCCGCCGGCGGCGAAGTCCTGTTCGAATGCAAGAAGGAAGAGTGCGGCGGCGCCGCCGACCGGTCGTCGAGCGGTGGCGGCGGCGACATGAGCCTGATGATGTATTTCTTCCATGAAAGCGACGTCAAGGACGCGGCCTTTTCCAATGGCGCCTGTGCGGTAACCACCGGTATCAACGACCAGCGCTTCTTCGCTGCCAAGGTGCCGCAGGATGGCGGCGACGCCTATGTCACTGTTCAGGCCTATTCGCTGATCGACGACCTCTACTGCAAGGAACTCAACGGCCGCACCATCGCCGTCGTTCAGGTGCTGGAGCCCAAGGCGCGCGACAAGAAGATGGTGGTGGTCGAAGCGGCCAAGATGGCGGATTCGCTGTCGGCCACCGGCTCCATCTCGCTCTACGGCATCTTATTCGACACCGACAAGGCCGACATCAAGCCGGAATCGGAACCGACGCTGAAGGAGATCTCGACGCTTCTGACCAACGAGCCCGGTATGGCGGTGATCGTCGTCGGTCATACCGACAACCAGGGCGCCTTCGACTACAATATCGATCTGTCGTCGCGGCGGGCGCAGTCGGTGAAGGCGGCGCTGGTCTCGAAATACGGCATCGATGGCGGCCGGCTGACCGCCGCCGGCGCCGGCATGATGGCGCCCGTCGCCAGCAATGACGGCGAAACCGGCCGCGCCAAGAACCGCCGTGTGGTGCTGGTCAAGGCGAACTGAGGCCGATCACGGTTTCAGCGCCGGCTAGGCGCGCTGCCTGCTCCAGCATCGAGGCATCCTCGCCGAAGGCGCGGGTGGCGCGAGCGGCGGCCTCCAGCAGGTCCGGTGTCATGCGGCGCAGGAACGCCGTGTCGACGCGTGTCGACGGGCCGGCGAGCGTCAAGGCGCCGAGCAGAACGCGGCCCGGTCCGAACACCGGCACCGAGACGCCCGCCGTCTCAGGGTCGCGGTCGCCGATCGACAGATAGTGGCAGGCGTTGCGGATGGTCTCGTATGGTTCGCCCGGCTGGCCTGAAAACGCTGCCAGCACGCGGCCGCCAGAGCCGGTGAGCAACGGCAGCAGGTCGCCTTCCCGGATCGTGTAGCGGATCGGGTGCTTGGATTCGACGCGGTAGAGACAGGTGCGGGCGTCGCCCGAGCGGACATAGAACGCCACGCTTTCCCAGCTGCGTTCGGCAAGATCGCGCATGATCGGCAGCAAGATGTCGACCGCCACGACCGAGCGCTGGTAAAGCGCGCCAAGCCGGAAGGTGGCGGGTCCGATGCGGTAGCGGCCATCGTCGAGCCGCTCCAGCAACTGCCCACGCAGCAATGAGTTCGCTAGCCTCAAAATGGTGCTTTTGTAGAGCCCGGTGCGCGCCGCGATCTCGGCCAGGCTGAGCGAGCGGTCGGCGGTCGCGAACGCGTCGAGAATGGCGATCGCGCGGTCGAGCGCCGCAACACCATCGGCCGGCAACGGCTGGGATCGCGCTTCGGTCATCTCACGAACAGTTTCATTCCAGTTTACCTGCTCGGACAAAGGCCGGCCGAAGCGATTGTGCCGCACATCCATGGTTCTGTCTAGTAGAACAGCGTTCCTGTTGACAGAACGTACCGAAATCGGCATGAATTTTTGCCGAGCGGGTCTGTTTTCAGGCTACGTTTCTGGCAGGCACCGGAGGAGGTGTCGTGATTTGGAGGAATCCCATGCTGAACAGACGCAGATTTTTGATGAGCACCGCGGCCGCAGGCGCTGCCGGATTCGTTGCAACGCATTTGACGCCCGCCCTCGCTCAGGATGCACCGCAGATCCAGATCTTCGTGCCGGCCGCGCCCGGCGGCGGCTGGGACCAGACGGGGCGCACCATCGACCAGGTGCTGCGCAGTGAAAAACTGATCTCCGGCTCGCAGATCACCAATGTCGGCGGCGCCGGCGGCACGGTCGGCCTGCCGCAGTTCATCAGCCAATGGAAGGGCAAGGGCAATTCGCTGATGGTGGCCGGCATGGTCATGGTCGGCGCCATCATCGCCAACAAATCGGCCAACAACCTCTCCGAAGTGACGCCCATCGCTCGCCTCACCGGCGAGTTCGAGGCGCTGGTGGTGCCGGCGGATTCGCCGTTCAAGACG
The DNA here is from genome assembly GCF_030323125.1 of Mesorhizobium sp. C089B. Classification (NCBI taxonomy): domain Bacteria; kingdom Pseudomonadati; phylum Pseudomonadota; class Alphaproteobacteria; order Hyphomicrobiales; family Phyllobacteriaceae; genus Mesorhizobium; species Mesorhizobium sp. C089B. Next base: position 3,550,078 of record NZ_CP100469.1, on the reverse strand, counting down.
GCCGGCGATTTCGTCGCCGCGCTCAAAGCGGATCCGACCAAGGTTCCGGTGGCCGGCGGCTCGGCCGGTGGCTCCGACCACATCCTGTTCGGGCTGATCGCCAAGACGGTCGGCGTTCCGGCAACCAACCTCTCCTATGTGCCTTTCGCCGGCGGCGGCGAGGCGCTGTCGGCGCTGCTCGGCAACCAGGTGGCGGCCGGCATTTCCGGCTTCGGCGAGTTCTCCGAGCAGGTCAAGGCGGGCGCGCTTCGGCTGTTGGCGATCTCCGCCGACAAGCGCCAGGACGGCATCGACGCACCGACGATGAAGGAAGCCGGCATTGACGTCGAACTGTTCAACTGGCGCGGCGTATTCGCACCGCCAGGCGTCTCCGACGCCGACAAGGCGGCGATGGTCACGATGATCGAGACCATGGCCAAGAGCGATGCCTGGGCAGCCGAATGCAAGAACCGCAACTGGACCCCCATCCTTCTGACCGGCGACGATTATGCGAAATTCCTCGTCGACGACACCGCCCGCATCACCGCGATCCTCAAGGATCTCGGCCTCGCCTGATGTCTTCACCTGATGTCTTCAGGGGCGGCCACGGCCGCCCCTTCCGACATTAGCCTGCGGCATGGACATATCATGCGCTGGGAGTGAAACTGCGGATGCGGCCGGCGGGAGGATGCCGGCCATCTCGGGAGGACATCGATGAGCACCAGCGACCAGCAGCCGGCGCCCCCGCGCCTTGCCATGCCCGAATTGTTGATCGGCATCGGGCTTCTCGCCTGTGCCGCGGCCGTGGCGTGGCAGACCCTGGCCATCCCGGTTTCGCCGCTCTATTCCAAGGTCGGGCCGACCGTCTTCCCCTACATCACCATGACAGGCATGATCGTGCTTTCGCTGCTGCTCATCGTCGCCGCGCTGCGCGGCGGCTGGCAGCCGCAGGAGGAAAAGGAAACGCCGACCGACTGGAAGGCCATGGGCATCGTCGTTGCCGGCCTGGTCGCCAATCTGGTGCTGATCCAGCCGCTCGGCTTCACCGCCGCCTCGGTCATCATGTTCGTGCTCGTCTGTTATGGCTTCGGCAGCAAGCACACGCTGCGCGATGCGCTGACCGGCCTGATCCTGGCGCTTGCCGCCTATTTCGGCTTTGCCAGGGCGCTCGGCGTCAACATTGGCGCCGGCTTCATCGAAAACCAGCTGAACACGGTGATCGACGCGATCATCGCCACTGCGAGGGGCTGACGCCATGGAGACGCTCGGCCATCTCGCCCACGGATTCTCCGTCGCTTTCTCGCCGATGAACCTGCTGTGGTGCCTGGTCGGCACCACGCTCGGCACGGCCATCGGCGTGCTGCCCGGCCTCGGGCCGGCGCTGACCATCGCGCTGCTGCTGCCGATCACCTACCAGGTGGCGCCGGAGGCGTCCTTCATCCTGTTTGCTGGCATCTATTACGGCGCCATGTATGGCGGCTCGACGACCTCGATCCTGCTCAACACGCCGGGCGAAAGCGCCACCATCGTCACCGCGCTGGAAGGCAACAGGATGGCCCGCTCGGGTCGCGGCGGCGCGGCACTGGCGACCTCGGCGATCGGCTCCTTCGTCGCCGGCACCATCGGCACGATGGGCGTCGCCTTCCTGGCCCCGGTGGTGGTGAAGTTCGCGCTCGCCTTCGGGCCGGCCGAATATTTCTCGCTGATGGTGCTTGCCTTCATCACGGTGTCGGCGGTGCTCGGCTCGTCCTCCGTGCGCGGCCTCACCAGCCTGTTCATCGGTTTCGTCATCGGCATGATTGGCGTCGACCTGCAGACGGGACAGCCGCGCTTCACCTTCGGCATGAACGAACTGCTCGATGGCGTCGATGTCATCATTGCCGCGGTCGGCCTGTTTGCCGTCGGCGAGACGCTCTACATGGCCTCGCGCCGCTATGCCGGCAAGGACGAGATCGTGCCGCTCAAGGGCTCGCTCTACATGACCGCGGCCGAATGGGGGCGCTCGTGGAAGCCATGGCTGCGCGGCGCTTTCATCGGCTTCCCGATCGGCGCCATGCCTGCCGGAGGCGCCGAGATCCCGACCTTCCTGTCCTACGCCATCGAAAAGAAGCTGTCGAAGCACAAGGAGGAGTTCGGCACGGTCGGCGCCATCGAGGGCGTTGCCGGACCGGAAGCCGCCAACAATGCGTCTGCCGCCGGCGTGCTGGTGCCGATGCTCACCCTTGGCCTGCCGACCTCGGCGACCGCCGCAATCATGCTGTCGGCCTTCCAGAGCTACGGCATCAATCCGGGACCGCTGCTGTTGACGACGCAGGCCGATCTGGTCTGGGGCCTGATCGCCAGCCTGTTCATCGCCAACGTCATCCTGGTCGTCCTCAACCTGCCGCTGATCGGGCTGTGGGTACGGCTGTTGAAAATCCCGGCGCCGCAGCTCTATGCCGGCATCCTGGTGTTCGCCACCGTCGGCACCTACGGCATCTCGCAATCGCCGATCGACCTCGTCATCCTCTATCTCCTGGGGGCCGCCGGCTTCCTGATGCGGCGCTTCGATTTCCCGACCGCGCCGGTCATCATCGGCATGATCCTGGGGCCGCTTGCCGAAACGCAGTTCCGCCGGGCGATGACGATCTCGAACGGCGACTGGTCGGTGTTCTACACCCACAAGCTGTCGCTGGTGCTGCTGATCCTTGCCTTCATCGGGCTCGCCGGTCCGCATATCTGGGCCTTCATCGAGCATCGGCGCCGGCGCGGACCCGAGCATGTGCCGGGCGATGCCTGAGCGACCTGGAGCATCATGACCGATCTGCTTGCCGGCATCCGCATTCTCGACCTGACCAATGTGCTGGCGGGCCCTTATTGTGCCTACCAGCTGGCGCTGCTCGGCGCCGATGTCATCAAGGTCGAGACGCCGCAAGGCGGCGATCTGGCGCGCCAGCTCGGCGCCTCGCCGGCGCTCAACGAGGCGGGGATGGGCGCGTCGTTCCTGGCGCAGAATGCCGGCAAGCGATCGGTGGTGCTGGATCTCAAAAGCGAAGCCGACCGCGAACGCTTCCTCGATCTCGTCGCCTCCGCCGATGCGCTGGTCGAGAACTTTCGACCGGGCGTGATGGGGCGGCTGGGGCTTGGCTATGAGGCGCTGAAAGCGGTTCGTCCGGGTCTCGTCTATTGCGCCATATCGGGGTTCGGCCAGACCGGGCCGATGCGCGACAATCCGGCCTACGACCAGATCATCCAGGGGCTGTCCGGCATCATGAGCATCACCGGCACGCCGGAGACCGCACCCTTGCGGGTCGGCTATCCCGTCGCCGACACGCTGGGCGGGCTGGTCGGGGCCTTCGCCATCGCCGCGGCGCTGGTCAAGCAGAAGACCTCGGGCGAGGGCGCGTTTCTCGATGTCTCGATGCTCGAATGCACGCTGTCGGCGCTGGGCTGGCCGGTGTCCAACTATCTGACCGCCGGTGTCGAGCCGCAGCCGATGGGCAATGAGAACATGACGGCTGCGCCCTCCGGCGCGTTTCGCACCGGCGACGGCCTGCTCAACATCGCCGCCAACAAGCAGGAGCAGTTCGTCACGCTTTGCCGGCTGATCGGCCAGCCGGAACTGGCCGACGATCCGCGCTTTGCCGAGCGCGAGACGCGCAAGCAGAACCGTGCCTCCTTGAAAGGGCTGATCGAGACAGCGCTTGCGAGCGCCTCGGCGGCTGCCTGGGAAGAAAAGTTCAACCGCGCCGGCGTGCCGGCGGGCCGGGTGCTGACGATCCCCCAAGTGCTTGGCGAGCGCCAGGTGGTCGAGCGCGACATGACCACGCGTTTCCAGGGCCTGCCCGGCATGGAGCAGCCGCTGACTGTGGTGCGCGGCGGCTTCATGGTCGATGGCGCGGCACCCTTGCCGGTCCTGCCGCCGCCTGTGCTGGGCGAGCATATGGACGAGGTTTTTTCCACCCTGCCGCCGCGCGCCAGGAGAAGCGCGTGAGCGAGAGAAAAACCGGCCGCGAACGCGGCGAGGAATGGTGGCAGACCGGCATCATCGAGATGAGCCCCGGCATCATCCGGCTGCGCGGCTATGAAATCCAGGAACTGATCGGCCGCGTCAGCTTTCCGGCCACGATCTGGCTGATGCTGCGCGGCGAATTGCCGAGCGAGGAGCAGGCGGCGCTGCTCGGCATTGCGCTGGGGGCGGCCGTCGACCACGGGCCGCAGGCGCCGTCGATCGCCATTGCCCGCATGGCCATCACCTGCGGAGTCGGCATCAACAGCGCCATGGCGTCCGCCGTCAACGTGCTGGGCGACGTGCATGGCGGCGCCGGCGAACAGGCGCTGTCCTTCTATGGCGACATTGCCGTGGCACTTGACCAGGGTGTTGCGCTGGACCAAGCCGTAGCCGCACGGCTCGACCGTTTCTTCGCCGAGGAAAAAGGCTATGTGCCGGGCTTCGGCCATCGCTTCCACCCGGTCGATCCGCGCGCGCCGCGCCTGATCGCAGTGACGCGCGAATTTGCCGCGCGCGGCGTCGTCAGCGGACGCTTTGCCGACATCGCCGAGGCCGTCGAGGCGGAGGTCGCGCGCCGCAAGGGGAAGAAAATACCGCTCAACATCGACGGCGCCACCGCCGTCATCTATGGCGAGCTCGGCTTTCCGCCGCCGTTGACGCGCGGCCTGTTCGTGCTCTCGCGCTCGGTCGGCATCCTGGCGCATGCATGGGAACAGTCGCAGCAAAGCGAGCGCAACAAAGGGCCGCTGCCGCGCGAATGGCTGTGGGCCTATACGGGCACGCCGCTGCGGCCATTTCCAGGGGACCAGGGTCCCGCTGAAGGGGACGAGGGCAAGTGAGGTTGGTCAGGTCGGGTCTGGCACCGCAGGCTGAGGCGGCGCCAGGTTGGCCATCAGCGTCGAGAGATCCGGCTCATCGATGAGCAACGCCGCGTCCTGCGGCTTGAGCCAGGCCCGCTGGCGGCTCTTGGCCTCCTGCCAGTTGGCCAGTTCCTCGGAAACCTCCAACAGATACACGACGACGTCGACGCGCACAAAATTGTGCTCCAGCCGTTTCCAGTAGGAATAGCTGCCGGCAGGCGCCTTGCGGGTCTTGCCGAGCACGCCGGCTTCTTCGCGCGCCTCGATGGTGGCGGCCTTGCGCCCGCTCTTGCCTTTCATCGGCCAGCCCTTGGGCACGATGAACCGCTTCGTCGCTCGCGACGTCACCAGCATCACTTCGAAATTGCCTGAAACGTCCAGACGAAAGGGAATGGCGGCGACCTGGCGAATGCGTTCGCCTCGCCTTGCCTTGCGTACCGCCTTTTTCTTCGTCGTCGCCATGTGCTGAAAATCCGGTCGGCGGGCGCACCGCCGCACGCCGCCTGCAAACCCTGATATGCCCGCGAGGCAATGAGCATTTTTAGTAAATAAGTCGACTAAGTAAATCGCAAGCGACCGATATCAACGGCAAACACGCACAATCTGGTTGTTGACGATCTGAATCGGACAAGCTTGCCCGACGACGGGCACTTCGGGGCGCGGCTGCGGCACGATCCGACGGTCCTGCTCGCGATATTGCTGCTGCTGTTGCTGGAACTGCTGCCGCTGCAGGCTGTTGCGCAATTGCTGCAGCTGGTTCTGCTGGATCAGCCGGTTGGCGCTGGGATTGACGGACTGAGCCGCAGCAGATTGCATGATGCCGGCGAGCGTTGCCGCCGCCAGCATTGCCGACATGAGAACTGTCGATAGGCGAAGCGTCGACATCAGTTCATTCCCGTACAGATATAACCTCCTCTCTATATAGGGCGTTCGTCTCGATCTGCCATGGGCCGGTCTGCCATGGGCCGATCTGCCACGGGTTGGCGAAATCCCTGAGGAAGCGGCCCGGCCGCACTTGACAGAAAAGATCGATTGACCGCTCTATCGGGCGCGGATCTCGGCCTCAATCGCGGCTGACTCGAGGCACAATCGGGAGCATATTGATGAAAAGCAGGCAAGTATATTTCGCGGCGCTACTGGGCAGCATCTGTATTCTTGGCCCGGTGGCAGTCGCGGCGCAAACCAAGACCGACAAGGCGGCGCCTGCCGCCGCAGCGCCCGCCCCTGCTGCCGGCCCGACATTGCCTGGCGGCGCCTCGGCGCTGTCCGAGACACATGGCGACTGGACGGTCAATTGCCAGGTAACCGGCACGGCCAAGGTTTGCAGCCTGTCGCATCAGCAGTTCAACAAGCAGTCCAACCAGCGCCTGCTGGCCATCGAGCTGTCGAGCAAGAGCGGCGAGGATGCCGCCGGAACGCTGGCGCTGCCGTTCGGCCTGGCGCTCGCCAAAGGCGTCAGCCTGACCATCGACGACCAGAAGCTGGAAGGCAGCCTGCCGTTCAACACCTGCCAGGCCGTCGGCTGCCTGGTGCCGGTGGCGTTCGATGCCAGCGTCACGCCGCTGCTCAAGGCAGCCACCACGCTGAAGATCGACGCCTTCGCGGCCGACACCGGTCAAGCGGTGAGTTTCACCATCCCGCTCAACGGCTTCGGCGGCGCACTGGCACGGACCGCGGAACTCTCGGCGGACTGAGCAGCGAGCGCGCGGCTACTCAACCTCGCGCAGCCGGTACCCCACGCCGGTCTCGGTGGTGATGTAGCGCGGCTGGTCGGGCGACTTTTCGATCTTCTGCCGGAGCTGGCGGACATAGACCCTGAGATACTGCACGTCGGTCGAATCGCCCCACACCTGCTTCAGAAGGAAATGGTGGGTCAGCACCTTGCCGGCATGCTGCACCATAATACGCAATATGTCGTACTCCTTGGGGGAGAGCTTTATCTCCTTGCCTTCGACCTTGACGATGCGCTTGACCAGGTCGACGCTGAGATCGCCGGTGTGGAACACCGGCTTTTCGCCCTGCTGCTGGAATTTGTGGCGCAGCGCGACGCGGATGCGGGCGACCAGCTCGTTCATGCCGAACGGCTTGGTGATGTAGTCGTCAGCGCCGAGTTCGAGCGCCGCGACGATGCCGGCTTCGTCGGTGCGGCTGGACAGGATGACCACGGGCACGTCGAGGCCGTCGCCGCGCCATTTCCGCAGGAGATCGAGGCCACCCATGCCGGGCAGGCCGAGGTCGAGCAGGATCAGATCCGGCTTTTGTGCATCGACGAGTTCGATCGCAGCGTTGGCGTTGGGCGCTTCGCTGACCGCATAGCCCTGGCTGCCGAGGCCGACGCGCAGCAGTTTGCGGATCGGCGGCTCGTCGTCGACGACCAGTATGCTGACGTTGGAATTTGTCATGCCGGATCACCAGAGTTTTGCCCGTCCGCGTTCCGTTCGTCCAGGCCGGGCGATCGTGCCGGCTTCGGCATGCGGATGGTGAAGACCGCGCCTTGGCGATCGCTGCGGTTCGCCGCCATGATCGTGCCGCCCATCGCCTCGATGAAGCCCCGGCAGATCGACAGGCCGAGCCCGGTGCCGGCCTGGACCTGATCGCGCTTGCGCACCCGGTAAAAGCTGTCGAAGACGCGCTCCAGGTCGGCGGGCGGAATGCCCGGTCCCTCATCCATGATCTGCAGCGCGACGGAGCCATTGTCGGCCCAGCCCTGCAGCCGGATTGTCGATCCCTGTGGCGCGTATTTCGCGGCATTGTCGAGCAGATTGAACAGCATTTGTTCGAACAGCACGGGATCAAGCTTCAGCATCGGCAGGTCGGCCGGAATATCAACCTCGGTCTTGTGCCCGGCAGTGATCTTGCGTGCCCGCTGCAAGGCCGAGCCAACGACATCGCCGACATAGTGCAGGGCGAAATTCGGTTCCATGGCGCCCGATTCAATCTTGGTCATGTCGAGCAGATTGGCGATGAAGCGGTTCAGCCGTTCGGACTCGTCGAGCACGGTGGTCAGCAGCTCGGCCCGATCGTTCTCGGGCAGTGCCGGCGCAAATTCCCTGAGCGTGCCGGCCGCGCCCATGATGGCCGCCAGCGGCGTCTTCAGATCATGCGAGATCGACGTCAGCAGTGCCGAGCGCAAGCGGTCGGCCTCGGCCGCCAGCCTGGCGCGGTCGACATCGGCGACCAGCTGGATGCGCTCGATGGCAACCGCCGCCTGGTCGGCCAGCGCGTCGAGCAGGCGCTGTTGCTCGGGCGTCAGCAGCGGGCCTTGCTTGTCATTGTCGAGGCCGACGACGCCGACGGCCGTGCGTGCGGTGCGCAAGGGGAGGTAGAGGCGTTTTGCCCCGGGCAGGGTATCGGCGCCACGGCCGGCAGCCCGGTTGTGTTCCCAAGCCCAGCGTGCAGCCGCGATGTCGGCCTCGGCCAGCGTGTCATCGGGGGATAACCGGCCTTGACGGTGATCGTGCCTTCTTCCGGCAAAAGCAGCACCACGCGCAGCTTCAGCATCGAGGCGATCTGGAAGGCTGTGGCCCACAAAACGTCGTCGAGCGTGCCGGCGCCGGCGAGCTTCTTTGAAAAGAGGTAGATGTCCTCGGTGGCCCGGGCGCGTGAACGGGCGGCGGCTGCCTGACGCTGCACACGCGCCGTCAGATTGCTGGCGATGACGGCAACGACGAGGAAGACGGCGAAGGCAACGATGCTCTCCGGATCGCGGATCGTCATCGTGTAGCGCGGCTCGAGAAAGAAGAAGTTGAAGGCAATGGCGCTGAGGAAACAGGCGTACAGCGCCGGCCACAGGCCAAAGGTCACTGCCGATGTCAGCACCGCCAGCAGCAGCACGCTGGCAAGGTTGCGAACGTCGAGGAACTGATCGAGGACGGCGCTGACGGCAAGCGCGCCGGCGACATAGACGGTCGAGAAAAGATAAGGCCAGATTTGAAATGGCGTCTGCTCGGCCGCCGCCTTGACCCTCGACGTGGCCTCGTTGTCGCGCTCCGTTCCTGAAATGACATGGACGCTGATATCGCCGGCATTGCGGATCAGATCGTAGGTGAGCGAGCCCTCGATCAGTTCGCGCCAGCGCGAGCGGGTCGGCCTGCCGACGACGATATGGGTGAAATTGTTCACTGTGGCGTGGCGGACGATGTCCTGGGCGACGTTCTGGCCCGGAATGGTCGTCACCTCGGCGCCGAGCTGCTCGGCCAGGCGCAAGAGCGTGGCCAGCCGGTCCTTGTCTTCCTCCGACATGCCGGCCGAACGCGGCGTGTCGACATGCAGCGCCGTCCACGGTGCGCGCAGCCGGTCGGCCAGCCGGCGCGCATAGCGGACACGAGACGCTCCGCCCGGACGCGCATCGACGCAGACGAGCACCCTTTCGCCCGCCGCCCAGGGGCCGGGAATGGCGTGCGACTGCATGTGGTTGAGCAACTGCTCGTCGACGCGCTGGGCGGTGCGGCGCAGCGCCAATTCCCGAAGCGCGGTCAGATTGCCCGGCGAGAAATAGTTTTCGACTGCGCGCTGGGCAGTGTTGGGGAAATAGACCTTGCCCTCTTTCAGCCGCTTGATCAGGTCGTCGGGCGTGAGGTCGATGATCTCGATGTCGTCGGCCTGGTCGATGATGGAGTCCGGGACCGTTTCGCGCACCCTGACGCGGGTGATCTGTGCCACGACGTCATTCAGGCTCTCGACATGCTGGATATTGAGCGTGGTGTAGACGTCGATGCCGCGCGCAAGGATTTCCTGGACGTCGAGATAGCGCTTGGGGTGGCGGCTGCCGGGTGCGTTGGTGTGGGCGAGTTCGTCGACGAGCACCAGCGCCGGCCGGCGGGCGAGGATGGCGTCGATGTCCATCTCATTCAGCACGCGGTCCTTGTAGTCGACCTTCTGGCGCGGGATGACCTCGTAGCCGTCGACCAGCGCCAGTGTTTCCTTGCGGCCGTGGGTCTCGACGACGCCGATCACTACGTCGACGCCGTCGGCCAACCTGGCGCGGCCGGCCATCAGCATTTCATAGGTCTTGCCGACGCCGGGGGCCGCGCCGAGAAATATCCGCAGACGGCCGCGCTCTTCCCGTTCCGCATGCTCGAGCAGCGCGTCCGGAGAGGGTCTGGTATAGTTGCTTCTGGCGTCCGGCATCAGGCTCGATCATGAACGGCGCCGAGGATCGTGTCGATCCCCGGCCCCTGGCTTCAGAGATTGTCTCTCACTGCTTGGTATCGTCCAGTGCCAGGTTGAGCGCCAGCACATTGACGACCGGCTCGCCGAGGAAGCCGAGTTCGCGGCCTTCGACATGGCTGTCGACAAGCGCCTTGACCTTGGCTTCGTCGAAGCCCCTGGCCTTGGCCACCCGAGCGACCTGGAAATAGGCGGCGTCCGGGCTGATAGCGGGGTCGAGGCCGCTGCCGGACGTCGTCACCAGATCCATCGGCACCGGCTGGTTCGGGTTCTCCGCCTTCAGCTTTGCAACGTCGCCCTTGATGCGGTCGATCAGCTTGGGGTTGGTTGGACCGAGATTGGAGCCGCTGGACGCTGCGGCGTTGTATCCGTCGCCGGCAGCCGAGGGGCGGCCATGGAAATACTTGTCGTCGGCAAAGCCCTGGCCGATCAGTTCGGAGCCGATGACCGTGCCGTTTTTCTCGATCAAGCTGCCATTGGCCTGGTGCGGAAACAGCGCCTGGGCGATGCCGGTCATGCCCAGGGGATAGATCAGGCCGGTCAAAACGGTGAAAAAGACGATCATGATAACAGCGGGTCTTATCTGAGTGAGCATGGACGTATTTCCTTAAGCGAGGCCGAGGCCGGTGACGATCATGTCGATCGCCTTGATGCCGACGAAGGGAACGATGATGCCGCCGAGGCCGTAGACCAGCAGGTTGCGGCTGAGCAGCGCGCCGGCGCCGATGGCGCGGTATTTGACGCCTTTAAGCGACAGCGGGATCAGAGCGATGATGATCAGCGCGTTGAAGATGATGGCCGACAGGATGGCGCTCTGCGGCGTCGCCAGATGCATGATGTTGAGCGCTTGCAGGGGGCCGATTGTATGTCCCGGCGCAACGTAGAAGACGGCAAACATGGCCGGGATGATGGCGAAGTATTTGGCGACGTCGTTGGCGATCGAGAAGGTCGTCAGCGAGCCGCGCGTCATCAGCAGCGCCTTGCCGATCTCGACGATCTCGATCAGCTTGGTCGGGTCACTATCGAGGTCGATCATGTTGCCGGCCTCGCGGGCGGCAACCGTGCCGGTGTTCATGGCGACGCCGACATCGGCCTGCGCCAAGGCCGGCGCGTCGTTGGTGCCGTCACCGCACATGGCGACCAGCTTGCCCTTGGCCTGTTCGTCGCGGATCAGCTTCAGCTTGTCCTCGGGCGTGGCCTGGGCGAGGAAATCGTCGACGCCGGCTTCGGCTGCGATCGCCGCCGCAGTCATCGGATTGTCGCCGGTGATCATCACGGTGCGGATGCCCATTTTGCGCAGTTCGGCAAAGCGCTCGCGGATACCACCCTTGACGATGTCCTTGAGGTGGACGACGCCGAGCAGGCGGCCGTCACGCTCGACGGCCAGCGGCGTGCCGCCCGACTTGGCGATCTCGTCGGCGATCGCCTGGAGATCCTTGACGGTGTCGCTGCCGGGGCGCGTGCCGTGAGTGGCCGATGTCGACTGGCTGACATAGGCGAGAACCGAATCGACGGCGCCCTTGCGCACCGACGAGCCATCGATGTCGACGCCGCTCATCCGGGTCTGCGCGGTGAAGGGCACGAAGCTGGCATGCAAGGTTGCCATGTCACGGGCGCGGATGGCGTATTTCTCCTTGGCCAGCACGACGATCGAGCGTCCCTCAGGCGTCTCGTCGGCGAGCGAGGCGAGCTGCGCGGCATCGGCCAGTTCCTGTTCGGTGACGCCCTTGACCGGGCGGAATTCGGTGGCCTGGCGGTTGCCGAGCGTGATGGTGCCGGTCTTGTCGAGCAAAAGCGTATCGACGTCGCCTGCCGCTTCGACGGCACGGCCGGACATGGCCAGCACGTTGAAGCGCACCAGGCGGTCCATGCCGGCAATGCCGATGGCCGACAGCAGGGCGCCGATGGTGGTCGGGATCAAGGTGACGAACAGCGCGACCAGCACCGTCACCGGGATATAGCCGCCGGAATAGGAGGCAAAGCTCGGGATCGTGGCGGTGGCCAGCACGAAGATCAGCGTCATGCCGACGAGCAGGATGTTGAGCGCGATCTCGTTGGGCGTCTTCTGGCGCGAGGCACCCTCGACCAGCGAGATCATGCGGTCGAGGAAGGTGTGGCCGGAGGCGGCTGATATGCGCACGCGAATCCAGTCGGACAGAACCTGCGTGCCGCCGGTGACCGCGGAACGGTCGCCGCCGGATTCGCGAATGACGGGTGCGGACTCGCCGGTGATTGCCGCCTCGTTGACCGAGGCCACGCCTTCGATCACTTCACCGTCGGACGGGATGATGTCGCCGGCTTCGACCAGCACGATGTCGCCAACCTTCAGGCTGGTGCCGGGCACCAGCTTGAACCTGGAGCGGTCTTCGCCGGCAAGCAGCTTGGCCTGGGTTTCGGTGCGCGCCTTGCGCAGCGAATCGGCCTGCGCCTTGCCGCGGCCTTCGGCGACGGCCTCGGCGAAGTTGGCGAACAGCACGGTGAACCACAGCCAGATGATGATCTGCAGCGTAAAGCCGAAATCGCCGCCGCCGGTGGCGAGATCCTTGACGAACAGGACCGTGGTAAGAAGCGAGACGATGGCGACGACGAACATCACCGGGTTCCTGACCAGCGTGCGGGGGTCGAGTTTCCTGAAGGCGCCGCCGATGGCCGGCCACAGGATGCGGGCATCCATGATGCTCGCGGATTTGGACTGGCTCATTTGGTGGCTCCAGTATCTGAACTGTTGGCCGGCACCGACCGATCGGATGCCGAAAAGAGGGGCGGCGGACCATAGGCCAGCAGCCAGATCACGATCATGACTGCCGCGAGGCCGAGGAAGGTAGATACGCTGGGGAAGGGAGGGGGCGTTTCCTCCCCCTCATTGCCGGCTCGTGGGCCGGCTCGCGGCCGGGCCTTCATGCGTTTTGGGTAGAACCAGGACATGACAAGCCTCAGAATGTCTGGCCGTTGATGGCAGCCAGGTGCTCGACGATCGGTCCGATCGCCAGTGCCGGGAAGAAGGTCAGGCCGACGACGATCAGGATGACGCCGACGAGCAGGCCGACGAACAGCGGGCCGTCGGTCGGGAAGGTGCCGGCGGAAGCCGGAACCGTCTTCTTCGTCGCTAGCGAGCCGGCAATGGCAAGCGCTGGAATGATGACGAAGAAGCGACCCACCCACATGGAGATGCCGAGCGTGATGTTGTACCAGGGCGTGTTGCCGGAAAGGCCGCCAAAGGCCGAGCCGTTGTTGGCCGCCGCCGAAGTGTAGGCATAAAGAACCTCGGAGAAGCCATGCGGACCGCCATTGGCCATCGAGGCGACGGCGCTTGGCAGCACGACCGCTATTGCCGTGAAGACCAGCATGACCAACGGCAGAGCGAGGATGGCGAGCATTGCCATCTTGACCTCCTTGGCCTCGATCTTCTTGCCGAGATATTCGGGCGTGCGGCCAACCATCAGGCCGGCGACGAACACGGTGATGACGATGAACATGACGATGCCGTAGAAGCCGGCGCCGACGCCGCCGACGATGACTTCGCCGAGCTGCATGTTGAGCATCGGGACCAGGCCGCCAAGTGCTGTGAACGAGTCATGCATGGCGTTCACCGCACCGCAGCTCGCAGCCGTGGTGATGACGGCGAATAGTGCCGAAGCGGCAATGCCGAAGCGGCTCTCCTTGCCTTCCATGTTGGCGCCGTCGACGCCCAACGCATGGACCAGCGGATTGCCCGCGGCTTCCGCCCAGTAGCAGATAACGACGCCAGCGATGAACAGCACACCCATCGTGGCCAGGATCGCCCAGCCCTGGCGCTGGTTGCCGACCATGCGGCCGAAGACGTTGGTGAGTGCAGCACCCAGCGCGAAGATCGTCACCATCTGGATCATGTTGGAGATGGCGTCGGGGTTTTCGAAAGGATGCGCGGCATTGGCGTTGAAGAAGCCGCCGCCATTGGTGCCGAGCATCTTGATGGCGACCTGCGAGGCGACCGGCCCAAGGGCGAGCGTCTGCTTGGCGCCCTCCAGCGTGGTGGCGTCGACATAAGGCCCGAGCGTCTGCGGCATGCCGAGCCAGACATAGACAAGGGTGAGCACGATGCTGAGCGGCAGCAGGATGTAGAGCGTGCAGCGGGTCATATCGACCCAGAAATTGCCGATCGATTTGGCCGAGGCGCGGGCGAAGCCGCGGATCAGCGCCACCGCAATGGCAATGCCGACGGCGGCGGACATGAAGTTCTGAACAGTCAGGCCGGCCATCTGCACGAGGTAGGACAACGTGCTTTCGCCGCCGTAATTCTGCCAGTTGGTGTTGGTGACGAAGCTGACGGCAGTGTTGAAGGCGAGATTGGGTTCGACCGATGCCATCCCGGCCGGATTGTAAGGCAGGACGCCCTGCAGGCGTTGCAGAAAGTACAGCACCAGGAAGCTGGCAAGGCTGAAGAAGATGATTCCTGCCGCGTAGGTCGTCCAGTGCTGCTCCTCGCGCTCGCTGGTTCCCGAAATGCGGTAGAGGCCGCGCTCAACGGGCCCGAGTATGGGCGAGAGAAAGGTGCGATCGCCATTGAAGACGCGGTACATGTAGCCGCCGAGCGGCTTCACCAGCAAAACGACGATCCCGCAATAAACCAGGATCTGTATCCATCCGTTGAGTGTCATGGGTTTCCGTGCCTTGCTTCAGAAGCGTTCTGGGCGAACGAGGGCGTATGTCAGGTAGACGAGCAGGAACAAGGTCACGCCGCCACCGAGGATGTAATCGACAAGCATGGTGCGATCCTTCCGCTTAAAGAGCGTCGCAAGCTTTGATGTAGGCGAGGGAAAGACCGAAGAACAAAACCTCGATCCCGATGACGACGATGTCCATTTGTGTTGGTCCTTGCTTCTGCTTGTATTTGGCGCCAGCGACTGGCGAGCCAGAAATTCCATGAGAACGGCCCGCCGTAACTCTGGGGTCACGGCGTCCGCAGCGTTTTGCTCGAGATGGAATATGGACCCGATCGCCATAAAGGTTCGAGACGGGGCCGGGAGGAAAGATATAAAATTCCTATAAAGATTTCCGGGAGATGGCTCCGTTCCGGGCCGCTAGAAACCGACGCCATGATATCGCGACCCCTCTTGCGGCGGCTCCGTCTTTCGAAACAATGGCAACGCAAAACGAGGGAAAAACAGATGCTCGACATGGCACCATCGAAACAGGCGGCGACATGGCTTTGCGCGCTTGCACGGGCGCTGGAAGCTGATGACGCCGAGGCGGCCGCCAACCTGTTCGTCGAGGATTGCTACTGGCGCGATCTGCTGGCTTTCACCTGGAACATCACCACGATGGAAGGCCGCGATGAGATCCGCGACATGCTGCAAGCGACGCTGGCGGAAACGAAGCCCTCACACTGGACGCTGTCCGGCGAGGCGACCTCGGATGAGGGCACCGTCGAGGCCTGGTTCACGTTCGAAACGGCGGTCGCGCGGGGCGAAGGGATTGTGCGCCTTACGGACGGCCGCTGCCGGACCTTGTTCACGGCGGTGCGTGAGCTCAAGGGGTTCGAGGAACAAAAGGGACCGGCGCGGCCGCTTGGTATCCGTCACAAGGCCGATCCGAAGCGCGAAACCTGGGCGGAGGCGCGGGCGCGCGAGACGCGCGACCTCGGCGCCACCGAGCAGCCCTATTGCCTGGTGATCGGCGGCGGGCAGGGCGGCATCATGCTCGGCGCGCGGCTGAGGCAGCTCGGTGTGCCCACCATCATCATCGAGAAAAATGCGCGCCCCGGCGATTCCTGGCGCAACCGTTATCGCTCGCTCGTGCTCCACGATCCGGTCTGGTACGACCATCTGCCCTACATTCCGTTCCCGGAGAACTGGCCGGTGTTCACGCCCAAGGACAAGATGGGCGACTGGCTGGAGATGTACACCAGGGTGATGGAGCTCAACTACTGGGTCGCCACCAAATGCCTCAGCGCCAGCTATGACGAGGCCGAGAAGGTGTGGACTGTGGTGGTCGACCGCGTCGGCCGGCAGATCACGCTGAAGCCGAAGCACATTGTCTTTGCCACCGGCGCCTATGGCCCGCCACGCCAGATCGCGCTGCCCGGCGCCGAGACCTTCAAGGGCGAACTCCTGCATTCCAGCCAGTATGCAAGCGGCGAGAAATTCCGCGGCAGACGTGTCGCTGTCATCGGCGCGGCAAGCTCGGGGCACGATGTCAGCGTCGACCTCTGGGAGAGCGGCGCAGACGTCACCATGATCCAGCGGTCGCCGACGACAGTGGTGAAATCCGACACTCTGATGGAAGTCGGCTTCGAGATCTTCTCGGAAAAGGCTTTGGCGCGCGGCATCAGCACCGACAAGGCCGACCTGATCGTCGCGTCCACGCCGTTCGCGCTTGTACCCAAGGGCCAGCGGGATCTTTACGAGGTGATCAAGGCACGCGACGCAGACTTCTACGACCAGCTACGCGCCGCCGGCTTCGCCATCGATTTCGGGGAGGACGAGACCGGGCTGTTGATGAAGGCCTACCGCACCGGCTCCGGCTACTACATCGATGTCGGCGCCTGCGAACTGATCATCAATGGCGAGATCAAAGTGAAGAGCGGCGTCGGCATCAGTTCATTGACGCCGACCGGCATCCTGTTCGACGACCGCAGCGAGCTGGCCGTCGATGCGATCGTCGCCTGTACCGGCTACCAGTCGATGAACGAGACCGTGGCGGCCATCGTCTCGCGCGAGGTCGCCGACAAGGTCGGGCCATGCTGGGGCCTCGGCTCCGGCGTCAAGGGCGATCCCGGTCCTTGGCAAGGCGAGCTGCGCAACATGTGGAAGCCGACGGCGCAGGACGCGCTGTGGTTCCACGGCGGCAATCTGGCGCTGTCGCGGTTTTACTCGAAATATGTGGCGCTGCAGATCAAGGCGCGGATGGAAGGGATTGCGACGCCGGTGTTTGGGGCGGTGAGTAACGCAGGGCGCTAGCGATCTCCTCCCCCCTCGAGGGGGAGATGTCGCCGAAGGCGACAGAGGGGGTCGCCGCGCGTGGAGCGCTGACCTCCAGCTGCCGCGAGGAGCTTGCGTCCGGTCGAACCGACCCCTCTGGCCTGCCGGCCATCTCCCCTCAAGGAGGGAGATTATCCACGCCCGAAATGCCGTGCCGCGACCTCGACATGCGTATGTGCCGCATGCGGCTCGAAGCGCTCGGTCTCGTTGTGGTCGGGCGCCTCGTTCGGCCACCAGACACCGCCGATAACAATGCCTTCTGAGACCAGCCGCTGATCCGCGATCAGCGCCGCACCGACCGCATCGACGAAGGTAAAGCGCCCGGGGCGCAGTCTCAGCACCGCGACATCGCCGACACCGCCAACTTTCAGCGTCCCAAGCTCCGGCCTGGCGATCGCCTCGGCTGGCCTTTGCGTGGCGGCGCGCAGCACCTCGACCAGCGGCATGCCCAGCGCCATCAGCTTCGACATGCAGACCAGTATGTCGAAGGCCGGACCCTCGACGCAGTAGAGATGCACGTCGCTGGAGATGACGTCGGGCGCGAGGCCCTCGGCCAGCATCGCTTTCGCCACGGCGAAGTCGAACGATCCCATGCCGTGGCCGATGTCGAAGATGACACCGCGTTCGCGGGCCAGCCGCATGTCCGGCCGCACCGCGCCGGAAGCGAACACCGGCGCGTTGGGGAATGGCCGAAAACAATGGGTGAGGATGTCGCCGCGGCGCAGCCGTGGCAGCACCTCGGAACGGCCGGGCGGCGGCTCGTCTATATGCGCCATCAGCGGCAGACCGACCTGGTCGGCGGCTTCCAGCGCAAGATCGACCGGGGCGATGCCGCTGGCGCCGCCGGCATGCTTGCCGGAGCGCACTTTTACCCCAACGACGACATCGGCGTGCTCGCGCACCGCGGCCACCGTCTCGCGTGGCTCGCAGAGCCTGAGATCGCTGCATTCGCCGACAGAGACGCTTTGCGAGAAGCCGAATATGCCGGCAAAGGAGATGTTGACATAGGCCAGGATGCGCACCTTCGAGCGCTCGATGACATGGCGGCGAAAGCCCAGAAAATTGCCGGCGCCGGCGCTGCCGGCATCGATGAAGGTGGTGGTTCCGCTCTTGGCCGCCAGCCGGTCGGCGTCGACGCCCAGCGAGGTGCCGCCCCAATAGACATGGCTGTGCAGGTCGATGAGGCCGGGCGTGACGATGCAATCCCTGGCATCCACGACCTGCGTAGCATGCTCGGCGTCGATGGCAGTCTCGATGGCCGCGACGCGACCGCCCGCAACGGCGACATCGCGCGGCGCGTCCAGGCCCGAGGCCGGATCGATCAGGCGGCCGCCCTTGATCAGGAGATCGAACTGCATCGGCGCCTGCCTCTCTTCGTTTTGGGGCATGATCTCTGGACAAAACGGTTTCCGTTTGTCCGAGAAAACCGGTTTCCACTTTCGGGATCATGCCCCGACTGGTCAAACCGGCCGGTAGGCGACGGCTTCGACCTCGATCTTGATGTCGATCATCAGCCGCGATTCGACCGTGGTGCGGGCCGGCGGATTTTTCGGGAAGTGCTTGGCGTAGACGGCATTGAAGGCGCCGAAGTCGCGCGCGTCCTCGAGCCAGACCGTGGTCTTGACGACATCGTCCATGGTGCAACCGGCCAGCGCGAGTGCCGCCTTCACATTCTGCAGCACCTGCTCGGTCTGCTCGGTGATGCCGCCCTTGACCACGATGCGGTCGCTGTCGACCGGCACCTGGCCTGAGATGTAGACGAAATCCCCGGCGCGCACGGCCGGCGACAGCGGCACGTGGGATGTTCCAAAACACTCTTTAGGCAAAGGAAACTCCTGTTCAGAATGGCGGGCCGCGCCCCGTTTTCGACGACCGCTCTACGCCTGTCCCGGTGATCCTCATAGGGGGCTTTTTGGAAAGCAGCATTTTTCCAAACGCGTGTTGCTTTATCGCAGGCTCGCCAGCATCTTGCGCGTCGCATTTTCCCGACAGGAGATTTCAATGACCTTCGACAAGAACCCGTTTCCAGAGGGCGATGCCGATCGCCACGCGCTCTGGGAAATGTTGGTGCGGCGCGACATCGACGCCTTTATCGGTCAGGACTGGTCGATGGTCGAGGATGATTTCCTCGCCGACAGCTTCTTCGGCATGCATGCGCATTTCCTCAGCGATGCCGACGCCTGGCGTCTGCAATTCCCGAGCCTTGCCGTCTATCGCGACGAATGGCTGCGCCAGGCCAAGGAGACGGCGGCGGCCAGATTCGCCGAGCCGCTGCGCGAGGCGCTGTTTCGCGTCACCAACATGCGCGACATCGATGTCGATGGCGACCGCGCCGTGCTGCACAAGAAGTTCAACGGCTCGGTGGCCAAGGCCGATGGCAGCGTCGACAAGCTGAAATGGCAGACGCTGTATTTTTGCAGGAAGGTGGCGGGCCACTGGAAGATCGGCGGCTTCGTCGGCTACATGCCACATCCCTTGGGGATCTGAGGTTTACCCGCTTATGCTATTGCCGGCCTTCGCGCACGAAGACGTCCGCTTCCGGGCTGCAGCTGTAAAAGCTCGCCAACCGAACCCACTCGAGCTCAAGCGAGTTGAACGGGACAGGTTCGTCCAACAGGGCTAGCGGGAGCGGTGGTCGAACACAACCGCCATGGTCTTACCAATTGCCGCCTTGACGACGAGTTCGACGAGATCGTCGTCGCTGTCGACACAGGTTGGATCCATGCGGCGGATAGCGTCGAGCGCCGCCCTGGTCGAGACGGTATCGCCGGCGCGGAATCTGGAAAGCGCAGAGGAAACAAGGTTCTGGGTTGTCACGTCGATGACAGGTACGCTCGGCACTACGTTCATGGCTTCCTCCTGCCAAGAACCCTCTCCCGAAGGAAATAATACGCCGAACGACGGCGTGTGCCAGCGGAATCGTGGTCCGACCAGATTGCCTGGAGGGCACGTTTGCGTGTTTGATAGGATCGAGCCCACAGCGTCCAGGACGGGACATGAAACTGTACTTCAGCCGCAATCCCAATCCGCGCCTCGCGGTTGCAACTGCACGTCATCTGCAGGCTAAGGTCGAGTGTGAGTTTGCGGCACCCATGGCGCCCGGGCAGGCTGAGCGGTTTCGTCAGCTCAATCCCAATCTTACCCTGCCGATATTGGCATGGCCGGGCGGCAGCCTGTGGGAAGCAGACGCCATAGCCTGCCTTCTGTCGCGCGAAGCGGGTTCGGATTTCTGGCGCGGCGGCGATGATCAACCCGACATGATCCGCTGGCTGAGCTGGGGCAAGGAGAATTTCGTCCGGGCCTGCGACATCGTGCATTTCGAGCGCGGAACCAAGCAGCGCTACGGGATTGGGCCCGTCGACCAGGGCAAGGTCGAGGAGGGGCTGGCGGAGTTCCGCATCGCGGCAGCGATTCTCGAGGCGGAGCTCGCCAAGCGGCCATGGCTTGTGGGCAAGTCGCTCTCCTATGCCGATTTCCGTATGGCGACGTTTTTGCCGTTCAACGATGCAGCCGGCCTGCCGCTGGCGGACTATCCCTCTGTTCTGGGTTGGTATCGCCGGCTCGAAGCCATCGATGCCTGGCGCGATCCCTTCGACGGGCTGGACGCGCCGCTTCTGCCGCCGGTCAACTCCGCTTGATGTGCTTCCCTTTGGGCAGATGGGCTGATGTGTGGCGCTTTGGCAGCATAGGTGTGGAACAGCGGGCGAGTTGCCATGGCGCGCTCGACGGCTCGCGGCCGGGTTGATAAGCCCTGTCCGCAAGGAGAGTCGTGACATGACCGTAGCCATCGAGATGGGACAGACGACGGCGGGTGCGCCGGCGGCGCTCGACCTTGAGGAGCTGCTGGCGACCCGGCTTCTGGTGCAAGGCAATTCCGGCTCCGGCAAATCGCACCTTTTGCGCCGGCTCCTGGAGCAGAGCGCGCCCTGGGTGCAGCAGACCATCATCGACCCGGAAGGCGATTTCGTCTCGCTGGGCGACCATTACGGCCATCTGGTCATCGATGCCGAGGAGCATACGGAGCGTGGCCTGCAAGCAGCCGGCGAGCGGGCGCGCATCCACCGCGTCTCCACGGTGCTCAATCTCGAAGGGCTCGATGCCGAGAACCAGATGCGGCGCGCCGCTGCCTTTCTCGGCGGGTTGTTCGAGGTTGCCCGCGAGCATTGGTATCCGATGCTGGTGGTGGTAGACGAAGCGCAGCTGTTCGCGCCCGCCGTGGCCGGCGAAGTGTCCGACGAGGCGCGAAAGCTCTCGCTCGGCGCCATGACCAATTTGATGTGCCGCGGCCGCAAGCGCGGCCTTGCCGGCATCATCGCCACGCAGCGGCTGGCAAAGCTCGCCAAGAATGTCGCGGCGGAGGCGTCCAATTTCCTCATGGGCCGTACCTTCCTCGATATCGACATGGCGCGCGCCGCCGACCTTCTGGGCATGGAACGGCGTCAGGCCGAGGCGTTTCGAGACCTGGAGCGCGGGCACTTCATGGCGTTGGGCCCAGCGCTGTCGCGCCGTCCGCTGGGCGTGCGCATCGGCCAGACCGAGACCAGCCCGCGCAACGGTACGCCGCGGCTGATGGCAATGCCGGAAACAGCGCTTGAAGACGCGCGCGCCATCATCCTGGCGGCGCCGCCGCCCGAGACGATGCGCGCGCCGCGCCGGATGGCGTCGCCGGAGCTGCTCGACCAGCTGATGGCGGCCAAATCGGCGGCGATGGAGATCCGCCCGGAACCTGCGGAACCGGCGGTAAGCGCCGAGGATATGGCCGAGCGGCGAGAGCGGGTGGACCGTGTCCTGCGCGCCATCCTGGCGCAGCCCGATGCGGGTTTCCGCGTCATCGGCGTGCTTTATCAGGAGTTCGTCGTCCGCTGCCGCATCGAAGGCCTCGCTTCGGTGGTGCCGGACCTCTCAGAATTCCGTCGCATGCTGACGCGTGCCCGCGCCGGGCTCGGCGCAGACATGGCAGGCGATGACGCCTGGCAGGACGTTTCCGTGCGCGCCTCGCTGCTGCCCGAGGACATGCAGGGCGTGTTCATGATGATCGCCCGCGCCGCCAAGGAGGGCTGGCCGTGCCCGAGCGACGCGGCGATCGCGCGCGCCTACGGCTCGCATTCGCTGCGGCGCGCCCGGCGGCTGCTCACCTATATCGAGGAGCAGGGCCTCATCGTCTGCCAGCTCGACGGCACCGGCCGCCGCACGGTGACGCTGGTCGAGCTCGCCTGGGCGACGGCGCCGGGCGACCCCAATGCCGCGGAGGCGGAACAGGGCAGCCTGGCGCTCTGAAAGGCGAACAGGCAGCTACCTGACTTGCTTGCGCGGTTCTGAACAAGATGTGTTTCGCCGATCGGCGCGCGACGATTTATGATGGGTTTCCGAGAATCGCAGAACGGTTCGGGCGGGAGGGTTGTCCGGTGCGGTTGAAATCTCTGGCTGTCTTTGTCTTTGGCCTCCTCGCCATCGCCGGCATCGCCTTGACGGTGTCTGCCCGGTCTTTTGCCGCGTCCTCCGATATACCGGCCTGGCTGCAGGCCCATGTCGGCAATGACGACGGCGAGATTTCGCAAGTGGTGCTGGAGCGGGCGCGCGCGCTTTACCTGAAGAAGGTCGCGCAAGGCGCGGTCCACAATGGCTGCTATTTCGCCATGGATGCGACTCGCCCCGGCGATCTCGGCAATGGCGTGCTAGGGCGGCGCTACTACGTCATTTGCGAGGCCAAGCAGTCGTTCAGGGCGATCTCGTCGGGCCATGGCGGCGGCCGCAATTTGAAAGGCGTGGTCGATTTCTCCAACGGCAAACGCTGCGCGAAAAACTTCGGCAATGCCCTGGACTCGTCCTTGACGACCGGTGGCGCCTATATGACCGGCGAGGCAAAGATCTCATTCAAGGGTTTTTACCGCATCGGCGCAAAAAAGGACCAGGCGCTGCTGCGCACCTTCATCCAGTTCGACGGTGAGGGGGAGACGGCGAATGCCAGGCAGCGGGTGATCGGTGGCCACGCGGCGCGGCTGTTGCGCGGCATGTGCCTGCGCAAGAACCCGAACAGCTCCTATGCCGACCATGACGGCTTCGTGCCATACGGCAAGCTGGTGGATTATGCCGGCGGCCGCAGCAATGGCTGCACCAGCTGGTCGCCGTCCGACGCCGACCAGATCATTTCGATGGTGAAGGGCAATCCGACGACGCTCTATATCTACCCGGAATCGCGCGACATCACCGCCGTTGGTAAATCGGGCGCCTATTGGAATGCGTCCTGCCTGAAGGAGATCGGCAAGCCGAAATTCTGGCCGCGAAAGAGCCTTGAGCCGATCATCGCGCAATACGCCAAGGACAACCCGCCACCGCCGCCACAACCGTTGCCGATCTGCACCGGGCCGTGAGGGATGAGTCCTCGGCTCGGCATTGTCGGCGGCGCGGACTGGCTGGGCGGCGCCGCCGATCCGATGGGCTCTACTGATTGATCTCGGGTTCGACGAGCTTTGCCAGATTGCGCAGCGACTCCTGCCAGCCGAGATAGCAGGCTTCGGCCGGAATAACGTCCGGAATGCCGGCCTGCGTGATGTCGAGTTCCGTGCCGACCGACACTTTCTTCAGGAGCACGGTCACTTCGATCTGGCCGGGCAAATTGGGGTCGTCGAACCTGTCGGTGTAGCGCAGGCGCTCGCCGGGAACGAGTTCGAGATATTCGCCGCCGAAGGAATGGCTGCCGCCCGTCGTGAAGTTTCGGAACGACATCTTGAAGGCGCCACCGACTTTCGCGTCGAAGCTGTGCACGGTGCAAGTGAAGCCGTTCGGCGGAAGCCATTTCGCCAGCGCGTCGGCTTCTGTGAATGCGCGGTAGACCTTCTCCGGGCTGGTCGTCAGAACGCGGTGCAAACGTACGGTGCTTGGCATCTCTTCGGTATCCTTTGTGGTTTCGTTGTTCGATGCCCCAAGGACGGGTGAACCTCACCCGGTCCGACATAGCCTGTCAAATTTTCTTGAGCCCTTTGCCGGCAGCCATCCGCCCGCGACTTCGAGTCGCCGCCTCAGGCAGGCGGTCGTGTCGCGTCATTGCCTAACCTTTCGGCGCGGATCTCACAATTTATTAAAATTGTAAGTCTCTCCTACAAAGTTGTATTAGGATCAGCTTAACGCCTTCGGCATTATCTATTAAATGATGGGCGACGATCTCCTTGGTGTACTATAGAATGATTCCCTGGAACGACGGATCAATTTAAGAGTTGATCCGAATGGTCGCTCGAAGGTTGTCGAACGACCAAGGCAGCACGCGCAAGGAGTGTCGGAATGACCACAGTCCTCAACGCCAAAGGCATTCCACTTCCCTATACCGGCGCTTCCACCCATTGGTTCTCGGCGACTGGAGGCGCGCCTTACCGCTACGGCACCTCGGGCAACGATTCCTTCTGGGCGACACCAACGTCAAGGTCACCATGTATGGCGGCGCGGGCGACGACTATTACCATCTCTATTCGACGATCAACAAAGCGGTCGAGAACTACGGCGCGGGCGTCGACACGATCGATACCTGGATGAGCTACAAGCTGCCCGCCAATTTCGAGAACCTCGTCGTCACCGGCGACGGCCACTATGCCTTCGGCAATGCTCAGGACAACATCATAACGGGCGGCGCTGGCAGCCAGACGCTGGACGGCGGCAAGGGCAATGATGTGCTGATCGGCGGCGCCGGCGCCGACACCTTCATCATCACCAAGGGCAATGGCAGCGACCTTATCTCCGATTTCGGCGCGACCGACACGGTGCGCCTCAACGGCTATGCCTTCACCTCGTTCGAGGCCGTCCACGCCAATATGGTCCAGGTGGGATCGAACGTGCAGCTGAACCTCGGCTCGAGCGAGGTGCTGGTGTTCCACAACACCACGATCGACAAGTTTCAGCCCGGCCAGTTCGAGCTGCCGATCGACAAGACCGGCATGACGCTGTCCTTCAACGACGATTTCAACACGCTGAGCCTGTGGAACGGCCAGAGCGGCATCTGGGATTCCAATTTCTGGTGGGGGGCGCAGAACGGCAGCTCGCAGCCCCAGAACGGCGAGCTGCAATGGTATATCGACGCCAATTATGCGCCGACCAGCTCGGTCCATCCGTTCAGCGTCGCAAGCGGCGTGCTCACCATAACCGCGGCGCATGCGCCCGACGACATCAAGCCGCTGATCAACAATTACGAATACACTTCCGGCATACTGACGACGCACGACACCTTCTCGCAGACCTATGGCTATTTCGAAATGCGGGCCGATCTCCCGGAAAATGCCGGCGCGTGGCCGGCCTTCTGGCTTCTGCCCGAAGACGGTTCATGGCCCCCGGAACTCGACGTGATCGAAATGTATGGGCAGAACCCGAATGCGCTTCTCATGACCGCGCACACAAATGAGACGGGAACCCACACCACGGTCGGGTCGACGGTGAATGTCTCCAACACCGACGGCTATCACACCTATGGCCTGTTGTGGACGCCGGACAAGCTGGTCTGGACCTATGATGGCGTCCAGGTCGCGGAAGCGGCGACGCCGTCCGATATGAACAAGCCCATGTATATGCTGGTCGACCTTGCGGTCGGCGGTCAAGCCGGCGCGCCGCCCGACCATCTGGCGACGCCCGCGCAAATGAAGATCGACTATATCCACGCCTATACGCTGAACGATTTGCAGCAGAGCCATCTGAGCACGACAGCCGAGCACGCCGTCTAGATGTCACGGGACCGCGCGCCACTCAGCGATGCGGCCATCGGCCTGCGCCCGGTTTTCCTGCGCGGCATCGCCGATATCGGCATCTTTTCGTTGCTGATCAACATCCTGCTCCTGGTGATCCCGCTCTATCTGCTGCAGGTCTATGACCGGGTGTTGCCGTCCTCCAGCGTCGAGACGCTGCTTTATCTCTCGGCCATGGCGGTCCTCGCGCTCGCCTTCCTCGGCCTGCTGGACGCGGTCCGCGCCGTCTACGCGCAACGTGTTGCGGCCACCGTCGACCAGAAACTGGGCGCGCGGACATTCGCCGCCTCGCTTGGCGCCAGACATGCCGGCAGCGGGCTGTCGCCGCTGAACGACCTTGCCACGACTTGCGCCTTCATCAGGTCGCGCGGCGTGGCGGTGTTGTTCGACCTGCCGTTTGCGCCCGTCTTCCTGGCCTTGCTCTATTTCATCCATCCCGTCCTGTTCTGGCTGACGCTCGCCGGCGCCGTGCTGCTGTTTCTCTTGGTCGTGGCCAACCAGCTTGCCATCGGCAGGAACGATGCCATGTCGGCGGAACGCTCGGCGGTGGCCAGCCAGGCGGAGCAGGCCTTCGCCCGCAACACCGACACGCTGCGCGCCATGGGCATGGTGCAAAATGCCGCCGCGGTCTGGGGACGGCACGTTGCTGAGGCGCTGACCCTGCATGACCGTTCCGGAAGCGCCAATGCGATCTTCAGCGCGACGTCGCGGGCGCTGCGCATGATGCTGCAACTGGCGATCCTCGGCGCCGGCGCGTGGCTGGTGCTACAAGGGCAGATGACCGCCGGCATGATCTTCGCTTCGTCGCTGGTGTCGTCGCGCGCGCTGCAGCCGCTCGACCAGCTGATCGGATCCTGGCGGCAGATCGTCGACGCCAAGCGATGCTGGAAGCGGCTGGACACCGCCCTTGCGGCGCAACCAGCGCAGGGGCGCAAGCTCGCACTGCCCGATCCATTGGGCGCGATTTCGGTGCAGGATCTGTTCTTCATCGCGCCGACTGCGGCTTTCGGCACGGAGCCCATCCTCAAGCGGTTGAATTTTGCCATCGGCGCCGGCGAAGCGGTGGCGATCGTCGGCCCGAGCGGGGCCGGCAAATCGACGCTGGCGAAATTGCTTGTGGGCGCGCTGCAGCCGACCGGCGGCGCGGTCAGGGTCGACGGCGCCGACCTGAGGAGCTGGGGCGAAACCCAGCTTGGCAGGCATATCGGCTATCTCGCGCAGGAGGTGGAGCTTTTCCCGGGATCGATCGCGCAAAATGTCGCCCGCTTCGAACCCGACGCCGATGACGCCGCGATCGTCGAAGCGGCCAGGCGCGCCGAGGCGCATGAGCTGATTCTCACGCTGCGCGACGGCTATCAGACCATGATAGGCCCGTCGCATACCGTGCTGTCGGGCGGCGAGCGCCAGCGGATAGGGCTGGCGCGCGCCTTCTACGGCAAGCCACGCATGCTGGTGCTGGACGAGCCCAACGCCCATCTCGACGGCAGTGGGGAGGCGGCGCTCGAAGGGATGCTTTCGGCCGCGCGAAGTGTAAGCGTCACGACAGTCGTCATCACGCATCGCCCTTCGATCGCCGCGGCCTGCGACCGCGTCATGGTCCTGCGCAACGGCATGGTCGAAGCTTTCGGCCCTGCGAGCGAGGTGCTGAGGCAACCGGCGGCCGGCAAGGCCGGGAGCGCGGTGGTGACAGGCTCGTTCGTGCCGACCGTGCGCCCGCACAGCGTCCGCTTCGGGTCATAGACGATGATGCAGCAGAGCCTCGCCTTCGAAGGTCGACCGCGCACCGACTTCCGCCGCATGGCCGTCGTCGGCTACGTGGCCATAGCGCTCTTCGTCGGCTGCTTCGGCTATTGGGCGGCGAACGCGCCGCTCTCCGGCGCGGTGATCACCTCCGGCACGATCTCGGCAACGGGCGGCAACATCCTCATCCAGCACCCCGAGGGCGGCATCATCGAGCAGTTGCTGGTGCATGAAGGCGACCGCGTGCAACAAGGCGAACCGCTGGTCCTCCTCGACCGCACGGCGGCCGAGGCCGACCTCAACCGGCTGACCAGACAGTCGATCGCGCTCAGGGCAAGTGCCGCGCGGCTGGAGGCCGAGCGCGACGGATCGGACAGGCTGGCGCCGATCGCCGAAGCAGCACCCGCGCCGTTCCAGAGGGATTTCGACAATCTGGTGCACGAACAGCAGAAGGAGTTCGAGGCCAGGCTCGCCCGGTTCCGCTCCGAGCAGTCGATCCTGGCGCAGCGCGTCGCCATGCATCGTGAGTCGGCGCTGGGACTGGACGCGCAGAAACTGGCCATCCAGCAACAGGCCGAGATCGTGAAGAAGGAACTCGGCATCAAGACCGGCCTGCTCGACAAGGGTCTCACCAACCGCAGCGAATATTCGCAGCTTCTGCGCAGCGAGGCCGATCTGGTCGGCCAGGCCGGCGCGCTGGAGGCGGATATCGCAGCGACCAAGACGCAGATCGTCGAAGCCCAGGCGCAGGTCGAGCGCGCGACCACGCAGCGCGTCGAGGACGCGCTGACCAAGCTCGACGAGGTTCGCACCAGCCTGGCCGACATCGGCGAACAGATCACCGCAGCCGAGGCGGTGCTGGGGCGCACGACGATCAAGGCCCCGGCAGCCGGCATCGTGGTATCCTCGATCTACAACTCCAAAGGCAGCGTGATTGCGCCGGGGCAGAAGATCATGGAGATCCTGCCCACCGCGTCGGGCCTCATCGTCGACGCGAAGCTGCGGCCGAAGGACGTGGACCTGGTTCGCGTCGGCCAGCCGGCGAAGCTCAGGCTGTCCGCCCTGAACGCGCGCCTCACCCCTGAGGTCCCGGCTACGGTGACGCAAATTTCCGCCGACCGGCTGATCGATGAAACCACGCATGAGGCGTATTTCCGCGCCAGGCTGAAGATCACCGACACGCTGCCGCAGGGCGTGAAAGCCGAGCAGCTTTACCCGGGAACGCCGGTCGAGGCGTTTATCAGCACCGGCGACCGAACCTTCCTCGAATATCTGGCGCGGCCGATGCTGGACTCGTTCGCGCGGGCGTTCACGGAGCGATAGGCGCCAACTCGTCCTCCCAGTTGACGCCGCCGTAGAACACCCTGAGAATCACCACTTGGTCGCCTTCTACGGTGAAGGCCACAGTCAGGCGGCGCTCGAAGCCAACGATGCGAAGCCCCGGCCGCACATCATCCCTTAGGGTTCCGCGTTCCGAGGCATAGTCGAGACCCAGGCAAAATCGCTCGATCCGCTCGATGTAGCGAAGGGCGGTGAGGTTGCCGGATGCGTGAGCGACCGTATCGTATATCCATAACAGGTCCGTCTGGGCTTCCGGCAAAAGGACAACATGCCGGCGCTTCACACGTTCCCCTTGAGGCGAGCTGCGTGATGTGCGCGAATGCTGTCAAAAGACTTGTCGGCCGGGATGGCCTGGGAGGGGTCTGCCTTCCACCTATCATAGGTCGGCGCGACCTCCTCACGCAGCCAGCGCTCCACGGCGGCGTCGCGTTCCTGCAATGCGCGAAGACCGGCGCGGATCACTTCACTGCTGGTCGCGTATGTGCCGGACCGAACGAGCTGGTCGATGAAAGCAGCCTGCTCGGCCGGCAGGCTGAAGGTGCGTTTTTCGGTGGCGGACATGGATCCCTCCTATCAGGTGGTATGATATTATCATACCAACGGCGAGATCGCACGCCCCAATATAGGCTTAGGGACCGCTCCCCTTGCCGTCGGCAAAGACACCGGACATTCGGTTCGGATGCCTGAGATGGGTCGGCGTGATACCGGTCTGATGGCGGAAGACACGGCTGAAATGGCCGGCATTGGGAAAACCGCAGCGGTAGGCGATGTCGCCGATTGCCAAGTCGCTCCCCTCCAGCAGCGACTTGGCCTGATGTACGCGCAGCGCAAGATAGGCGGCCATCGGGCCGATGCCGAGCTCGGCGCCGAACAGCCGCTCAAGCTGGCGCCGGGATAAATGCAACCGGCCCGCGATCTCGGCGACCGACAGCGTCTCCTGGAGATTGCTTTCCATCAGAAGCAGCGCCCGTTTCACCGCTCGGCTCGACGCGGCCGGAAAGAGATCGCCGACGGGCTGCACATCCAGGCTCGAGCGGATGCGGTCGAGCACGAGGATCTTGGCGGCTTTTTCCGCAGCCTTGCGGCCGATGAACTGCGACACGAAATGGCCGGCAAGGTCGGCCGCACCCGTGCCTCCGGCGCAGGTCGAGCGGCCCCTATCGACGGAAAACAGGCTGTCGGCATGGGCGTTCACATCAGGGAATTGGCTGCGGAAATCCTTGATGTGAAACCAGCTGACGGCGGCACTGTAGCCATCGAGCAGACCGTAGCGCGCGAGCACGAAGCTGCCGGTGCAGAGTGCCGTCAGCGGCACGCCCTTTTCGGCCGCCCGCAACAGGAAGGCCTCCTTTTCGGAGCTGAGGCTGCGGTTGGTGTCGAGCAGGCCACCGACCACGACGACATTGTCGAACTCTTGCGGATTGCCGATCGCCTTGGTCGGCAGCAACTCGACACCGCAACTCGCCTGGATCGGCAGGCCACGCTCGCCGACGATCTCCCAGTCGAACTCGATCCGGCGGCTGCGGTCGCCTTCATCGCCGGCCAGCCGCAGCGTGTCGATGAACAGCGACAGCGGCGACAGCGTGAAGTCGCGAACCAAGAGAAACGCAAACCGCCTGGCCATTGTTGCTCCGAAACGTTCCTTCGGGTGGATGGAAGCAAAGATGTCGCACAGGCGAGCACGCGGCGCTTTTCAGGAGAAGCCACCGGATGTCGGAGATGAGATCGACGGCCTCAGTGCGGAGCTGGAAATTCTCTGGGTTGTGTGGTGGTCATGGGATGTCGTCATCTACGCTCACACAAGACAGGCAGATGGACCAGTGGAATTGATCAGCATGGCACGGCGTGAGAAAAACCCTATCGTGTTTGTGTAACCTGCAGCACCAAAGCGGAGCCCAAGCCATGACCCTCACCAATCGCGATATCATCGAGCTGACGGCATGGCGCCGCAAGCTGCACCAAAACCCGGAAATCTCCAACGAGGAAGAACAGACCGCCAAGGAAGTCGTCAGCTTCCTCGCCGATACAGGGCCGGACAAGGTACTGACCGGCCTCGGCGGTCATGGCGTGGCGGCGGTCTATGACAGCGGCCAGGCGGGACCGACGGTGCTGTTCCGCTCGGAGATCGATGCGCTGCCGATCGAGGAGCTTTCGGGCGTCGAGCATGCCTCGCAGGTGCCGGGAAAATCGCATATGTGCGGCCATGACGGCCACACCGCGATCCTGGCCGCACTTGGCCGTCAGCTCGGACGAGAACGGCCGGCGCGCGGCCGCGTCGTCTTGATGTTCCAGCCGGCGGAGGAGACCGGCAATGGTGCCGCCGGCGTCGTCGCCGATCCACGCTTTGGCGAGATCGCGCCGGACTTCGCCTTCTCGCTGCACAATCTGCCGGGCGTGCCGTTCGGCGAGGTGCGGCTCAAGCCCGGCGTGGTCAACTGCGCCTCGCGCGGCATCCGCATCGTGCTGGAGGGCAAGACCGCGCATTCCTCCATGCCCGAAACCGGCGTGTCGCCGATGCCGGCGATCAGCCAGCTGATGCCGACGCTTCCGGCACTGGGGCGCGGCACCTTTGCCGACGATGATTTCAGCATGGTCACCGTCACCCATGCGACGATGGGCGAGGCCGTGTTCGGCATCGCGCCCGGCTACGCCGAGGTGTGGGCGACGCTGCGTACAAGGCGCGACGAGCGCATGGCGGAACTGGTCGCGGCGGCGGAAGCGTTGGCCACCAGGATCGCGGCCGAGCACCACCTTTCCGTGCGCTGCGACTATCACGAGATCTTCGTCGCCAGCGTCAACGCTCCAGACGCGGTGGAACATCTCAACCGCGCGCTGGACGAAGAGGGCGTCGCGCGCAGCGAGGAAGCCTTGCCGATGCGCGCTTCGGAAGATTTTGGCATCTTCGGCCACAAGGCGAGGTCGGCGATGTTCTTCCTCGGCGCGGGCGAGCGCACCCCGTCATTGCACAATCCCGATTATGATTTTCCCGACGATCTGATCCCGATCGGTTCGAAGATCTTCATGCGCACGGCGCGCAACCTGCTGGGGTGAGCGGCCCTGCAAAATCCGCATCCTGGAGCTGCCTTTTTCCCGCTGGAATCGTCTTGTAGTCGCCTCCTACATTAGGAGGGGCTTGCGGATGAGAATTGCAATGGTCGTCGCGTTGACTGCGACAGTGGCAGGGTGCGTATCGTCTCCGGTCCAGTATGGAGCCTCGCTCTCGACCCAAGACCCGAAATGGGCGACGCCGGAATGCCAGCAGGCCCGCACCGATGCCATGAATTACGACGCGCGCGAGAAGGAGCATCCGGGATGGGCCGCCGGCGTCGTGCTGGGGCCCTACAGCATGGGCCTCGTGGCGGCCATCAAGGAGAACGAGCAGAAGCAGCGAAGGCTGCTCGCACGCGAGGTGCATTTGCAGTGCTCAAGCCTGCCCTTGCCGAGGGATCTGGACTTCGATCCAAAGATCTACGCGCCAAAGCCGACGCATTACCCCTGAGGGTGGCTTGCCGGCGGCGATCATGATGCGCCCTTGGCGTCAGAGGCCAGTCGACCGGCCCGCGCAGCTCGGGTAACAATGACCGTCTTTGGCGAAAGGGGTCCAATGCGGCAAGTGCCCATCGTGATGCAGCCGTTTGGCGGCATGGCGAACAAGATGTTCCAGTACATGTTTTGCCATGTGCTGGCGAAGCGTATCCCCGGTGGCTATGTCTGCGACGCCGACCTGCCGGAATGGTCCATTGCCAGGGTGCGGCCGCCTTTGTTGTGGAAATACCGGCTGCTTCGGGTCGACGGCTATCACCGCTACGACCTCGACGGGATCATAGCCGCGTTCCGCGACAGGCGGGCGCGGAGCATCCGCTTCAAGGGCTTCGCGCAGCGGCTGGGTTATTATGACCGGGACGAGGTCTCCGGGCTGTTCGACGGGCGTGCCGTCGCCGCGCCGACCCATGGCGACGATTTTCTCGTCATCCATGTGCGGGCCGGCGACATCCTCGACGGCTTCCACCGCAACTATTGCCCGATGCCATTCGGCTTCTTCGAGACGCTCATCAAGGATAGCGGCCGCAAGCCGGTCTTCGTCGGCCAGACCCATGACGACAACGATTATTGCCGGCGCCTGCGTCAGCGTTTTCCCGATGCTGTCTTCGCGCCGAAGGCGTCGCCATTGACCGATTTCGAGACGCTGCGCCGGGCGAGCCATCTCGTCACGGGGGTGAGCAGCTTCTCCTGGCTGGCCGGTTGGTTGTCTTCGGCGCGGACGATCCATCTGCCGGTGGCCGGCATATTCGACCGGTGCATCAGGCCGGATATCGACCTGCTGCCCCTTGACGACCCACGCTATCGGTTCCACCAGTTCGACATGGGCGACTGGACGGGCTCTTCGGAGCAGCTTGCGGCATTTTATGGCGATGCGATCCCGTTCCGGCAGGTCGAGCCTCAAGCAGCAGCGGGTGGCGCGGGGAAAGCGTTGCGATGAGAATTCCGTTTTCCGTCAACAGGCCGGTGATCTGCGCGATCATGAAGCTGGAGCAGCCCTATGTGATCGAGTGGGTCGCCTGGCACAAGCTGCATGGCTTCGACCTGATGATCGCCGACAACTGCAGCGCCGGACCGCAGACGGCGGTGCTCCAGGCGTTGCGCGATGCCGGCTGGATTCGGCTGGTCGACTGGCGACACGACACGGTGCTGCCGCAGCGGCGGGCCTATTCCTATCTTTACTGGCAGGCATTGCTCCACGGCTATCGCTATCTGGGCTTCATGGACGCCGACGAGTTCCTCGAGCCGCTCGACGCGCCGCCCTGGAGCGGAGCCGAACTGGTCCGCTCGCTTTTGAGCCGCCCGGGCGTGCGCAGCGTCGCCTTTCGCTGGGTGAATTTCGGCAGCGACGGCAAAGAGGCCTATGACGACGAACTGGTGACGGTGCGGTTTCAAAGGCGCGGCACGCATGACGCCCCGACCGCGCGCTGGAAGAAGTCGTTTGCCCGCGTGTCCTCGGTGCTGCGCAAGGCGCTGCGGGATCCCGGGCAGTTCATGCCGCACCCGCACGGTTTCCGCATCTCGCTGCGCAGGACGCTGGTCGACGGCATGACGCTCGACAAGCACCCGGCGGCCATGCCGATGGAATGGAAGATCGGCTGGATCCGCCACTATGCCGTGAAATCGAGGCAGGAACTGGCCGACAAGCATGCCCGCGGCGGCGGCTTCACGCCGTCGAGCGAGGCGCCGTCGCTGGACGAGTACCGGGTATCGAGAGATCAGAACGATATTCTCGATCCGCTCGACGATGCGACGGTGGGCGCCTTGCGGGCAAAGGTTTCGGAAATCGTCAGGTCGCTCGACCCGGCGGTCATCCCCCAGACGCGGCCGCTTTTCACGCAGCGGGGTTGAGGATCAGCGGCGCGGTAGCCATGCCATGAAACGACATCGAGGCGCGGCGCTCGGCATTTGCGGCATCGAGCCGCCATCCGGGCGCACGGGTGAACAGGGCTTCTATCATCGCCGCGATCTCGATACGGGCGACATGCTGCCCGAGGCAGACATGCAGGCCGGTGCCGAAGGTCATCGACATGGTTGGCGGGCGCGTGAGGTCCAGCCGGTCGCCATCGGCGAAGACGGCATCGTCGCGATTGCCGCTGCCGAGCACCGGCACGACCGCTTCGCCAGCCGCAATCCTGACGTCGCCGAGGTCGATGTCCTGCGCCGCGATGCGGGCGACGGCGTATTGCACCGAGGCGCCATAGCGCAGCAGTTCGGCCGCCGCGCTGCTCCAGTCGACAGCGCCGCGCTCGAGCAGCGCGCGCTGTTCGGGAAAGCGATCCAGCGCAACAATTGCGTTGCCGAGAGCGTCGACGACAGTCTCCTGTCCGGCAAACAGCATGAAGACGATGTTGGCCACCATGTCCCCGCGCGACCAGCGGCCTTGCGCAACCTCCCGCACCATGCCGGCAACCATTCCGTCCGGCCGGTAGGCCTGTCGAGCCAGCCGCTCCTCGACAAAAGCCTGGCATTCGCGATAAGCCTCGGCGCTTGCTGCCGGCGGCTGCGCTCTTCGCAGGTCGAATGCGCTGGCCATGCGGCGGGTCACCGATTTCAACGCCCAAGGGTCCTCGATCTCGATGCCGAGGATTTCCTGCAGCAGCCAGAAGGACACCGGCACGGCGAGCCCGGCGACGGCGTCGACGCGGCCATCCGCCAGCGCACGCTCGACCAGCTCGTGGCTCAGCGCGCGAAGACCTTGCGTCAGAGCTTCGATGGCCGGCCGTGAGAAAAAGCCAGCGACCGGCCGGCGCAAGGCGCCATGCTGAGGCGGATCGGCGAGCAGCACCGAGCGGCTGAGCAGAGCCATGGGCGCATGGTCGACGAGCTTGCGGCGGACCTCTTCATATGTACCCGGCGGCGCCTGAAGAAGAGCGGGATGCTTCAGCGCGCCCGACACCAGCTCATGGCTGAACACATAATGCGCGTCGGCCAGCTCGGGATAGGGCGCGACGCCGCGCGCAATGCCGCCGGCGGCGCGCATGCGGGCGAAATGCGGAAACGGGTCGTCGCCGAGCGCGAACGGATCGAAATGCGGAGCTGTCATGACGGCTCGAATCTCATGCCTTGAGATTCTTGGCTGAAATGACCCTGAAGCCGCCTGACGTGGCGTCCTGCGGGAAGAAGTCCGGCATGACGTAGAGGAACTCGCATCCGTAGACGCGGTAGTGCATGCGCAGCAGCGGATCGCGGATGATCTCTTCCAGCGGCGGTCTTGTGCCGGTCTGGTTCCAGCGGTCGATGGTGGCGCGGAACCGCGCATCGGCCTTGACATGATCATACTCTTCGCCCGAGGAGCCGGCATAGGACGAGCAGCGGCCATCGCCGATCAGCCAGCTGGCGCCCAGGCGGCGGCCGTGGCTCTCCATCTCCTTCAAGAGCCGCACCGCCGTGTTGGAGCCGCGATGGCTCGGCCGGACGCAGAGATTGTAGGCGTAAAGTGCGTAAACCGGCTCGCTGCGCGGCAGCGATGCATAGGCATCGAAATTCCTGGGGAAATCGGCGCGCACCAGCGGATCCTGGCTGGTCTCGGTAAAGCAGATGGTGCCAGCAAGCAGATCGCCATCGATCGCGCCGAACATGGTGTGTCCAAGTGCCAGCCGGTGGCGGATGGTCGTTTCGCTCGCCTGCAGCGGTGCGGCCCAGGCGGCAGCCTCAAGCTCCATCAGCAAAGGGATGTCTTCCAGGTCTAACCGGCGGATGGGTATCGCAACATCGTCTAAATTCATGTGTCGGCTGCCTCGACTTCTAACGCGTTGATGGCGCATGGCAGTTTCTTGCCAATGCGGTTTGCAGCTTCACGGAAACGTCAACCTGTTCTATCTCCTGTTTGACGCATGCCGGATCGAGAACCATTTCACGGCTTTCACAAGCCTGTCTAATTATCATGGTTCCCCTTTGCAATTACATACGGACAACGGAAACGCATGATATTTTACGTCGCGCACCGGGAGCACGCCTACACGCAGGCGGTGGTGCTTCTGTATCACCGGACTGACCTGGAGGCGTGGTTCCGGCTGGTGCGCTACGAGGATGCCGGGCTGCTGCGCGGCGTTCGCGCCGGGGTGGTCATCTGGTCCGACATGGACCGGCTGACATCGGACGAATTGAGCCGCGCGGCCGGCATCAGCGCCGAACTGGCTGACAACACCGGCCTGACGCAGCTCAATCACCCGACCGCCAGCCTGCAGCGCTTCGACCTGCTGCGCCTGCTTCATGCCGACGGCAGCAACGCTTTTCGTGTGTTCAGGCCGGACGAGCTGGAAGAGGCGATACGCTATCCCGTTTTCATCCGCGACGAGACGGGCGCACTCTACAGGGAGCCGCCGCTGCTGCACGACCGGCCGGCGCTGGACGCCGCGATCGCCCGGCTGGACGGTAGCGATCTGGTGCGGCCGATGGTGGTGGAGATGATCGGCACCCCCGGAATGGACGGTTATTTCAGGAAGTACGCGGCGTTTCGGGTCGGCGATACGATCTACGGCCAGCATTGCGCCATGTCGAAATCGTGGTTCGTCAAGAATTCGCCCGAGCAATTGCTGCCGGCGCATATCGAAGAAATCAGGACCTATGTCGATACGAATCCTGACGCCAATGCGGTCATGCAGGTCTTCGAAAAAGCCCGCATGCAGTATGGCCGCATCGACTACACTTTCGTGGACGGCAGGCTTGTAGTGTTCGAGATCAACAGCAACCCCACCGTGCTCAGCGACCCGCCGACGCCGTTCGCCATCTATGACCCCAAGCCCTTTGCCGATCTTCAGGCCGACGCGCTGCTCGCGCTGCCGCAGGCTACCGAGGCGGACTCGCTGGCTGCAATCGACACCGCCCACCAGTCGGCGCTGGCCAAGTTGCGGCGCCATTACCAGATGAGGCGGTTGAAGTTAACGCTGCGAAAAGTGCTCAGGAAGAGGAAATAGCCGCCGCCTCCTCCGCAACCCGAAAGTACACCACGTCACGTTTCGTCGGATCTTGTCACAGCCTGCCTGGAACCAAATCACGGGCTAGATTGTTCAAGTTGGTTACGACGCCGACGAGCCCTGCCGGTTGGGTGAGCGGCGCACTTGAGGAGCTCCCACCATGACCATCTCATCCAGCTTTCGTTCGCTTGCGGTTGCGGCCATCGCCACTGTTGCCGTCGGGGCGGCCAGTGCCGCGCATGCCGATAGCGGCACGATCCGCTTTGCTGTCTACAAGGCGGCCTTCTTCGTCGGCGGCTCCGGCGGCGAGGGCACGCTGACCTTCCATGGCCGCTCCTATCCCATCACGGTCGGCGGTGTCTCGGGCGGCTTCGCCTTTGGGGTTTCCAAGACCTATTTCCGGGGCACCGTGCGCCATATCCGCAGGGTGCGGGATGCGACCGGGGTTTATGGCGCGGCGGGTGGTGGCGGGGCGCTCGGCAAGGGCGCGCAGGTGATCGTCATGACCAACGACAAGGGCGCCCAGCTCGAGCTTACGGGCCGGCAGGTGGGGCTGCAGGTGAATGCGGATCTGAGCGGGATGGCGATTTCTTTGAAGTAGGGGGCGCTCCCTCGCGTTCTCGGTGGGGTAAGCTCGTCTGGGGCGATGATAATCGCCTATGGCTGCGCCAGCCCCCTCATCCGGCCGCTTCGCGGCCACCTTCTCCCCGCTGGGGAGAAGAGGCTGGCGTTGACGCTGGCGCCCTCCTCTCCCCTCGGGGAGAGGTCGGATTGCCCCGAATTGCCCTTCGCAATTCGGTTGGCAATCCGGGTGAGGGGGAACTTGCTCCCGTGCGCTTGGCCTGAACCTTGGATGGGGAAGCTTCGCCCAATGCAGCGTCGGGCGCCAGCCCCTACCTCTCCTCCACAATCCGCAAATACGCCGCCGTCACGAACAGCACGATCAGCCCGAACAAGATCCGCCGTGCCCCCTCCGGCATCTGCAGGATGGTCAGCAGTGTCGTCAGCACGGTCAGGATCAGGGCGCCGATGATGGTGCCGGTGTAGCCGCCGCGGCCGCCGAAGATGGAGGTGCCGCCGATGACGGCGGCGGCGACCGAGGGCAGCACCAGCGGTTCGGCGAGCGACAGCGACGGCGCCTTGATCAGGCCGATATAGAGCAGGCCGGTGATGCCGGCGAGCACGCTGGAGGTGACGTAGAGCGCGGTGATGACCTGCCAGTATTGCACGCCCGACAGGCGGGTCGCGCGCTCATTGTCGCCGACGGCGTAGAGCAGGCGGCCGAAGCCGGTGCGGGCGAGCGTGAAGACGATGAGGGCGGCGAGCGGCACGAACAAAAGCAGCGCGTTGGGGAAGCCCCATGTCACGCCGGTGCCGAGCCAAGCCAGGAAGTCGGGGATTTTTGCGCCCGAGGCGATCACCGTGCGCTGGTAGACCTGCAGGCAGCCGGTGCCGATCAGGCTGGTGCCCAGCGTCATGATCAGCGGGTGGACGCGGAAGACACCGACGCCGATGCCGTTGACGAGGCCGATCAGCACCGCCGGCATCATCGCCAGCAGGAACGCCACCGCCGGGTCCTGGTTGACCACTTGCGTCGCCATGATGAAGGCGCTCATCGTTGCCACCGTGCCGACCGACAGGTCGATGCCGCCGGTCAGCATGGTCATGGTCTGGCATCCCGCGAGGATCGCCAGCGGGATGGCGAATTTGATGGTGTTGGCGATCCAGCGCTCGTTGACGATGCCGGGGCGCAGGACCTGCAGGATTATAACCAGGATGGCGAGCAGGACGATCAGCGGGATGAGCGGGCGATCGGCCATGAAGCGCTTTATGCGGCGGCCGAAGGGGACCGGGGTGATGGCGGTGGTGCTCATGGGGCGGCTCTTGCTCGCGATGAGGTTTGCAAGGTGCGGCAAGTTGGCGAGGACAGTGCTCTACGGCGCCCCCCTCTGGCCTGCCGGCCATCTCCCCCACTTGTGGGGAGATTGGCAGCTTCAGCGCCTCGCTCATTCTTGCAAGGTTGGAGATTGGCGAAGGTCGTCGCGACATCCAATCTCCCCCCTTGTGGGGGAGATGTCCGGCAGGACAGAGGGGGGCGCGAAGGAACGCCGACGTCTCTCTGCGACAGCACACCCATCATTGCCGCCCCCGCATCGTGATAAACGCCCCGAACATCACCACCGCCACCATGATCAGCCCCTCGATGATGGCGGTGACATTCGGGTCGATGGCAAGCAGCGTCAAATCCGTGCGCACCAGGCGCAACACGAAGACGGCGACGATCGGGCCGAGCAGGCCGCCCTTGCCGCCGCCGAGCGCGACGCCGCCCAGCACCACGGCGGCGACGCTGGCGAGCAGATAGGGGCCGGGGATGGGGGCGCCGATGCCGGTGCTCATGGTCAGCGCCAGGCCGCCAAAGGCGGCGAACAGGCCGGACAGCGCATAGGCGATGATGCGAGTGCGCTTGACCGGCACGCCGGAGCGGAACGCCGCCAGTTCGCTGGGGCCGATGGCGTAGATGGAGAGGCCGAGGCGCGAGCGCCGCAGCGGTATCCAGATGACGCAGAGGCTCACGATCAGCACCAGCAGCGCCTTGGGCAGCCACGCGTCTATGGCGTCGGGCAGGCCGGGGATCGGTAC
The DNA here is from genome assembly GCF_030323125.1 of Mesorhizobium sp. C089B. Lineage (NCBI taxonomy): Bacteria > Pseudomonadati > Pseudomonadota > Alphaproteobacteria > Hyphomicrobiales > Phyllobacteriaceae > Mesorhizobium > Mesorhizobium sp. C089B. The sequence goes on along the minus strand of NZ_CP100469.1, from coordinate 3,510,217 downwards.
CGTGCCGGAGATCAGCGCCTTCAGCCATTCGGCGATGCCGCCGCCCGGCGCGTCGAGTACCAGCAGGGCTGCACCCTGCAGCACGAACAGCATGGCCAGCGTCACGACAATGTCGGGCACGCGGGTGACGACGATGAGCAGGCCGTTGAGTGCGCCGAGCGCAAAACCCATGGCGAGCACGAAGGGCACCACGAATAGCGCGTATTCCTCGCTCGCGCCATTCATCATCGACGCCGCGGTGACGCTGGTCAGCGCCATCATGGCGGCGACCGACAGGTCAATGCCGCCGGCGATGACGACGACGGTCTGCGCGGCGACTGCGAAGGCATAGGGCAGAACGGCTCGGGCGAGCGAGCCGAAATCATTGCTGCCATAGGCCGGCTGGATGATCCTGGTGGCGATGAACAGGACGATGAGCAGGGCGAACAGGCCGACGACCCAGCCTTGGCGGCGCAGGAAATGGCTCATGGCGCGGCCTCCGGCGAAGCCGAAGTGTTCGCGGTCGGATCAGCCAATATGCCGATATCGGCCTTGGCGCCGCGCGGCAGGCCGTAGGCGGCGCGCATCAGCGCCGGCTCGTCGGCCTCCTCGACCGGAAAAATGTCGACGAGGCGGCCGCCGAAGATGACGATGACACGGTCGCAGACGCGCTGCACCTCTTCCAGTTCGGAGGTGTAGAACAGCACCGACTTGCCGTTGCCGGCGAGTTCGCGCAGCAGCTTGTAGATCTCCTGCTTGGTGCCGACATCGATGCCGCGCGTCGGGTCGAAGCACAGGATGGTGCGGGCATCCGCCGCGATCCAGCGGGCGATGGTCACCTTCTGCTGATTGCCCCCGGACAGGCGCTGCACTTCGCCCTGGGCGCGGGTGTCGATCTGCAGCCGCTCGATGGCGCTGAGCACGGTCGCGCGCTCGCGGCGCATGTTGATCGGCCCCCAGTTGCGCAGCGCGGCACTGAAGGGCAGGGCGATGTTTTCACGGACCGAGCGCTGCATGGCGAGCGCCTCGGAGCGGTCGCCCGGCACATAGGCAATGCCGGCGCGGATGGCGTCGATCGGGTGGGAAAATTTCACGGGCTGGCCATCGACTTCGATGGTGCCGCCGGAGGGCCGGATCGAGCCGGCAAGCGCTGCGAACAACTCGTCCTGGCCCTGGCCTTCGAGCGCGACGACGCCGGCGACTTCGCCGTCGGCGAGATCGAAGGAGACATCGCTGAGCTTGGCGCCGACGCGCAGGTTTCGCACCGAAATGCGCGGCCGGGTGGTCGCGGGCGCGGCCTTCTCGGCAGCGCTGCGGGCAGCGACATGGGTTTTGACGATGCGGGTGCCGAGCATCAGCTCGACGATCTTTTCTTCCACGCCCGGCACGATGTCGACGACGCCGACGGTCTCGCCGTCGCGCAGCACGGTGGCGCGGTCGCACAGCGCCGAGATCTCGACGAAGCGGTGCGAGATGAAGATCACGGCGCGGCCCGAATCGCCCTGGCGGCGCACCACTTCCAGCACCTTTTCGGCAAGGTTGGCGGGCAGGGCCGCCGTCATCTCGTCAAGCAGCAGCACGTCGGGCTCGACGGCGAGCGCCCGCGCCAGGTCGAGCACGCGCAGCACGGCGAGCGGGATGTCGCGCGCGGTGTCGCGCAGATCGAGGTCAAGAATGCCGAGCTCGCGCACCCAGGCGCGGAATAGCTCGACCGGCGTGCCGGTGAGCCTGAGGTTGGAGAGAACGTCGAGATCGGGGATCAGCGACGGTTCCTGGTAGACGGGCAGCAGCCCGGCGCGGCGCGCGGCGGCCGGCGAGCGAATGTCGCGCGCCTCGCCGCGGATCAGGATGCGGCCGGCGTTCGCCGGAATGGCGCCTGTCAGGATCTTCACCAGCGTCGACTTGCCGGCGCCGTTGGCGCCCATCAGCGCGTGGACCTCGCCCGGCAGCACGGAGAGCGACGCGTTGCGAAGCGCTGCAACCGCGCCGTAGTTCTTGGCGACGCCGGTGGCGTCGAGGAGGGGGCTGGTGGTCAAATCGATGTCCGCTCAGAAATTCTCTTGCTGGCACTCTACGGCGCCCCCCTCTGTCCTGCCGGACATCTCCCCCACAAGGGGGGAGATTGGCAGTTCCGGCGCCGCCCCTCGTCTTGCGACGTAGAAAATTAGCGAAAGCCGAGATGACAGCCAATCTCCCCACCTGTGGGGGAGATGTCCGGCAGGACAGAGGGGGCGCCGTAGAGCGCTAGTCTGTGTGACGAGGACGGCCGTTCGCCGTCCTCGCCAGTTCATTCAAACCAGGCTTACTCCCCCGGCCCCTTGCAGGCCACGATCTGCTCCTTCGTGTAGGTCGTCCACTCCGGGATCGAGATCGAGACCGGCCATTCCGGGCTGAGCGACGGGTCGGCGGCTGCCTTCAGCTTGGCCTTGCCTTCGTCGGTGGCGTTGTCCCACAGCTGCGGGTCGACCAGCACGGTCTGCTGCGCCGGCTTCTTGCCGTCGAGGATCTGCAGCGCGAGCGTCACGCCCGCGCCGCCGATCGAGCCGGGGTTGGTGACGGCTGCACCGACGAGACCTTTCACCGAGCTCAGCTGGCCGACGAAGCCGGCATTGTCGGCGCCGACCACCGGCACCAGCGGCGCCTGCGATTCGACCAGCGCGTCGACGATGACGTTGTCGATGCCGGAGGTCCACACACCGTTGAACGGCGTGCCGGTGGCCAGGAACGACAGCATCTGCTGCTTGGCCTGATCCTGCTGCCAGCCGGTGAAGACTTCCTGAGCCACCTTCACGCCGGGGTTTTCAGCCAGCGCCTTCTTGAAGCCTTTGTCGCGATCGCTATCGGCCGAGGCGCCGGCGGCGCCGCGCATGTAGAACACTTCGCCCTTGCCGCCCATCTGCTGGAACAGCCATTTGGCGCCGAGATAGGCATACTGTTCCTGGTTGTTGGAGATGATGTAGGCCGACGGTTCGGTCACCGCCTGGTCGACGGCAACGACGACGATGCCGGCCTTGGTGGCTTCTTCCAGGCCCGCCTTGATGCCGGCGGGATCAGCGGGGTTGACGACGATGGCGTCGACCTTGGCGCTGATCAGATTGCGGATGTCTTCGAGCTGGCCGGCGGCATCGGTGTTGCGGTGGGCGATGTTGAGCTTCGTCACTTCGCCCGAAGCCAGCGCCTGCGCCTTCATGGCGCAGACCATTTCCTCGCGCCAGCCATTGCCCTGCACGGTGTTGGAAATGCCGATCGTATATTTGGCTTCGGCCGACGACACGCCCATCGATGCCAGCAAGGCAGCGCCCGCAAGCAACGGGACCATGGTCAGTATTTTCTTCATGTCAGTACTCCTCCACATTGTTGTTTTTCGTCTCAGGGTCAGACCCTTCGGCAGGTTCAGACCAAGTCATTCACCTCGTCATTTGACGAAGGGGCGCAGCACGTCGCGGGCGAGCAGGAAGCCCCGCTTCACCGCATCGTCGTTGCCTTCGAACCGCCTGTCCTCATGTTCGATGATGACCGAGCCGTCATAGCCGGCGCGGTAGAGGCCGGAGAAGAAGCCGCTCCAGTCGACATCGCCCAATCCCGGCATGCGCGGCACCTGCCAGCCTATCCCGGCGGAAAGAATCCCGCGCTCATACAAACCATCATGATCGATCATCAAATCCTTGGCGTGGACATGCAGCATGTAGGGGCCGAACTCCCGGATGAAGCGGCCCTGGTCGATCATCTGCCAGACCAGATGCGAGGGGTCGAAATTCATGCCGACCTCGCCGCCCCAGGCCTCGAGGATGCGCCGCCAGATGTAGGGCGAATAGGCGATGTTGTGCCCGCCCGGCCATTCGTCATAACTGAAGATCATCGGGCAGTTCTCGAAGGTGAGTTTTACCCCGTGATCGCGCGCATAGGCGACGGTCTCGGGCCAGACTTTCAGCGCGTCCTGCCAGTTGACGTCGACGGTCTTCGAGGCATCGCCACCGCAGAAGGTGTTGACCACCGGCACGCCCATATTGGCGGCCAGCACGATGACCTTCTTCAGATGGCCGATGACGGCCTCGCGATGGGCGGGGTCCGGATGCAGTGGGTTGGGATAGTAGCCGAGGCCGGAGACCGTCAGCTTCTTCTCCGTCAGCGAAGCGACGATGTCCTTGGCCTGCGCGGGCGAGGTGGAGGCGGCGTCGATATGGCTGGTGCCGGCATAGCGCCGCGTCGCGCCGGAGGTCTTCGGCCAGCAGGCGATTTCCAGCGCCTCGAAGCCGGCCGAGTGCGCCCAGCCGGCGACCTCGCCAAGCGGCGTCTCCGCAAACGGTGCTGTAAGCACTCCTAGTTTCATTCTGCCTCCCTAGACCCGACGACTATAATGCCGATTGTTTGGATCGCTTCAACCTCGCGACCTCATCTTGTTCGAGACTGTGCCGGACAGCCGCCATCGGATCGTCCGACAGCAGGTCGCCCAGCGCCGATGTGACGGCCGCGCGGAACGTCCCGTCAGCGGCAAGGCCGGGGTCGAATATCCCGTCGATGGCAAGGATGGCGGACACCAGCGCGCTGGCATCGGGACCCGTCGCGTCGGCGATTGCGGCGACCTTGCCGGCATAGGGATCCGACACCAGCCAGCGTCTGCCGAAACGTTCCGAGGCCTGGATCAGATAGGCCATCCAGCCGGCGACCGGCACCGACAGCAGGCCGATGCTCTGGCCCATCGCAAGCCGGTCGCGGATCGGGTTGAGCAGGCGCTGGACGATCTTCTGCGAACCGTCGGTTGCGACCTGGTGGTTGCGGTGGCGGATCGCGGTGTTCTTCAGCCGGGCAAGGCTCTGCTCGACATAGGCGAGCGGCAGGATGCCCGGCACCGGCATCAGCGTCGGCACAGTCTCTTCGACCAGCATGCGCCGGATGAAGTCCGACAGCAGCGGGTCGGCCATGGCATCCGATGTGTGCTCGAGCCCGGCCAGCACGCCGAGCGTGGCGAGCGTCGTCTGGGCGCCGTTCAGCACCCGCATCTTGAGATGCTCGAACGGCGTGACATCGTCGACGAAGGTGGCGCCGACCAGATCCCAGCGCGGCATGCGGCCGGCGAATTTTTCCTCGATCACCCATTGCCGGAACGGCTCACCGACAGCGACGGCGGCATCATGGTAGCCGAACCATTGCTCGACACTATCGAGGTCATCCTGCGTCACCGCCGGCGCGATGCGGTCGACCATGGCCGCGGGGAAGGCGACATTGGCCTCTATCCAGCGGGCCAGCCCTTTGCTCCGCCGTTCGGCAAACGTCCGCACGACATTGTTCAGGATAGTACCGTTGGTCGGGATGTTGTCACAGGAGAGAAACGTTATGGGTCGCTCATGCGTGGCCCGGCGCTGCTCCAGCGCCCGCACCAGCAGGCCGGGCACGCTGCGTGGCGTCTCGGGGTTGGCGAGGTCGTGGACGATATCAGGGTGGCCAAGGTCGAGTTCGCCGCTGGACGGGATGTGGCAATAGCCTTTTTCGGTCACCGTCATCGTCACCAGCTCGATATCGGGTGAGATCAGCACGCCGAGCGCCGGTGCCGCACTGTCCTGACTGTCGACCACCCGGACGATGCTGCCGATGACGCGCGCCTCGATGTGGCTGTTCTCGCGGATCAGCCTTGTGTACAGCCCGCCCTGCCGTCCCAGCGTGTCGGCAAGGCTGGGCGGACGGATGTTGATGCCGACGATGCCCCAGCGGTCGAAGCGCAGCGAGATGAGATCGTCGGTGTATTCGGCCTGGTGGCAGCGGTGGAAGGCGCCGACGCCGAGATGCGCCATGCCGGGCGCCAGGAGCGTACGGTCATAGGACGGTGTCTGCACCGATGCCGGCAAGCGATCGAGCAGCGCCGGCCCAAGCGTTTCGATGGAAGCGCTCACCGGTTCGCTCCGATCACCGCCTGCTCCTGGTCGACAACCGCGCCGGTCATCGGGCCGGCGGCGTCGGACAGCAGGAAGACGGCGAGGCTGGCGATGTCGTCCGGCGTCAGCAGCCGGCCGAAAGGCTGCGCGGCATTGGCCTTGTCGAGCCAGCCAGGGCCGTTGCCCAAAGTCTCCGCCTGCATGATGCGTTCGGCCGGCGTGTCGGTCCAGCCGACATTGATGCCGTTGACGCGGATGCGATCGAAACGGTGGGCGTTGGCGGCGTTCCTGGTCAGCGTCGCCAGCGCGCCCTTGCTGGCGGAATAGACGGCGAGTTCCGGCGAACCGCAATGGGCGTTGATCGACAGGATGTTGAGAATGGCGCCGCCCTGTCCGCGCTGCTTCATGTCGGCAATCGCCGCCTGCATCAGGAAGAACGGCGCGCGCGTGTTGACGGCAAACAGCGCCGCCCAGTCGTCGAGGCTGGCGTCGAGGAAGGAGGCGCGATCGGTCAGGCCGGCGGCGTTGACCAGCGCATCGATGCGGCCGAAGCGCTCGATGCAGGCTTGCGCCAGAAGGGTGGGGGCGTCAGGATCGGCAAGGTCGGCGGCGACGAAGATGGTCGGCGTGCCCATTTGCGAAAGCTCGGCCGCCACAGCCTCGCCACGCGTCTTCTCTCGGCCGGTGACCAGCAGCCCGGCGGCACCGGAACGCGCCAGCGTCTCGGCAATGGCGCGGCCAATGCCTTGCGTCGACCCGGTGACCAGAGCCACCTTGCCGTCAAGCCGGATCTCCATTCCTCCTCCCGGGAATAAAGTTTCTATTTTGAGAAATATGGAACGGCAATTCCCGATAGTCAATTGGACCAGTGACGCCTCATTCGCCGCGCCGCGCCGCCACGCCATGGACCAGCGCCATCCCAACGGCGAGCGAGGCCGCCAGTGAGCGGAAGCCGGCAAAGTCGGATTCCACCACTTCCAGCCAGCTGTCCGAGAGCGGGATCAGCGGGCTGAAGGTGCTGTCGGTGACGGTGACGATACGCGCCTTGCGTTCATGCGCCACCGCGACGAGATCGGGCGTGATCGAATTGTAGGGGCTGAAGGAGACAGCGAGCACGGCATCCCGGCCGCCGATGCAGCCGATCTGGTCGAGTGCGGAGGAGCCGACATTGTCGACCAGCACGTTGCGCACGCCTTGCTGCGAGAGCGTCAGCGAGAGATAGGCGGTGACGGGAAAGGCGCGCTTGGAGCCGATGACATAGATCAGCTCGGCCGCCGCCAGCAGCGCCACCATCTTGTCGAAACTCTCGACGTCGAAGCCGGCCTCGATGCGGCCCAGCGAGGCCTGCGATGCGCCGACCATGCCGTGCAGGAAATGCAGATTTGGCTCGGTCTCGGTGCGCGGTTCGCCGCGCCCTTCCGGCCATGAGCCCTTGATGTGCTCCTTGAACAGGCCCTGGAAATCGGAAAAGCCGGAATAGCCGAAGATCTGGGCAAAGCGCACCAGAGTCGAGGGCTGCACGCCGGCCTGTGCCGCAACCTGCGCGATGGTGCCGAGCGCGACGTCGCTCGGATGCTGCCACAGGAAGATTGCCACCTGGCGCAGCCGCTTGGGGAAATGCACCGTGCCCGACGACAGCACCGCGCGTAGCTCCTCATAGGTCTGCGGCTGGATGTAGCCAAGCGCGGCCAGCGAGCGTCCGCGCTTGCGCGTCGCCGCCTCGTCGGTGCTGGACCGTCCGGATGCCTTGCTTGCCCCACTCATGATTTCAGGCTAGCGCGATACGATCGTTTTACAATATGAAAATTGGAAATCGCGTTCGAAAGGGGTGCGGTTTCCCAACGTCGTCATCCTAGGGCGAAGCAGGAGCGAAGCTCCGTCGCGGAGACCCTAGGATCCATGCCGTGACGATGGTCGAGGAATGCAGCGGACGAGAAGGTTCTGCACCGTAGCATCGCTCTGATGTCACGGCATGGATCCTGGGGTCTGCGCTGCGTCGCTGCGCTCCTTGCTACGCCCCAGGATGACGAAGCCACAGGTGGAGGAGTTTGAAATGGTCTACGCAACATCGGACGGATCGGCGGGCAAGCGGCTCAGGGTCGGCATGGTCGGCGGCGGGCGCAATGCCTTTATCGGCGCCGTGCATCGGCTCGCCATGCGCCTGGACGACCAGATCGTACTGGTCGCCGGCGCGCTGTCGTCGGACCCGGAGAACGCCGCCGCCTCGGCCGCCGAGATCGGCATCGCGCCCGAGCGCAGCTACGCCGACTATCGCGAGATGGCGCAGGCCGAAGCCGCGCGGCCGGACGGCATCGAGGCGGTGGTCATCGTCACGCCCAACCATCTGCACGCGCCGATCGCCACGGCCTTTCTCGAGGCCGGCATCGACGTCATCTGCGACAAGCCGCTGTCGACGACGCTGGATGAGGCCGAGGCGCTGGTGGCGCTGGCGAGGGAGAAAAAGCGTCGCTTCGTCGTCACGCTCAACAACACCGGCTACGCCATGGTCCGCCAGGCGCGCGAGATGGTGGCGGCGGGCGCGCTTGGCCGCATCGTGTCCGTGCATGGCGCCTACATCCAGGACTGGCTGACCAAGCCGATCGACGCCGAGGGCCAGAAGCAGGCGGAGTGGCGCACCGATCCGGCGCGCGCCGGGCAGTCGGCGGTGCTGGCCGATATCGGCGTGCATGCCTTCAACCTGGCAAGCTATATCTCCGGCTATGAGGCCGAGGCGGTGTCGGCGGATCTGTTCACTGCCGTGCCGGGACGCCGGCTCGACGACAATGCGCATGTGCTGGTGCGCTGGACCGGCGGGGCGCGCGGCACGATCCTCGCCAGCCAGACCTCGCCCGGCCACTACAATGATCTCTCGGTGCGCATCTATGGCGACAAAGCCGGGCTCGAATGGTCGGGCGGCCGGCCGGAAGAACTGCGCTTCTCCATCTACGGCGAGGAGACCCGCACGCTGGTGCGCGGCGGCCATGGCTCGACCACTGAGAGCCAGCGCGTGTCGCGCATGCCGGCGGCGCATCCGGAGGGATATATCGAGGCCTTCGCCAATTTCTACCGCGACGCCGCCGACATCATTCACGCGCACCGTTCGGGCGGGTCGGTTGATCCGGCGCGCGCGGCACAGGTGCCCGATGTCGTCGATGGCGCGCGGGGGGTGAAGTTTGTTGCTGCGGCGGTGGAGTCGAATGCGGCGGGTGGGGCATGGACTTCGGCGCGGTTTGGGTGAGGGGCTGATGCGGATGTAGAGGCCAGCCGCCTAGGGCGGTCCCCCACTCCGTCTCGGCTTCGCCGATCCACCTCTCCCCCACATTCGTGGGGGAGAGGAAATCCCAAGCTTTTTGATGGGAAATGAAACCCAAGTCTTTCGATGCAGTGACTCCGGCGGTTGGCGTTTCCTCTCCCCCATGAACATGGGGGTAGAGGTGGCTCGGCGAAGCCGAGACGGAGTGGGGGACTGACGCTGCCCTAAGGGATTGACCTGCCGAAGGCGCTACCGCCGCCGCAGCAGACCTGGCAGCGGCGGGGCGCCAAGTACTCTTCGGTCGCTTTACTGGGCAAAACGCTGCTATGCATGTGTTAATCATGATATCGGTTGTTCATTGTCAGAGCATCGGCCCAGCCGTATTCGGTAACAATGCGCAACTTGTCTCTCTTCCTTGCTGCCAGCCTCGGCTGCCTCGTTCTCTCGGCGGTTTCCTTCGGCGCTCCGCAAGGCCTGCTCGTCACCCTGTTCCCGGACAGCAATGCAGCGAAGGTGGCGCAGTGCAGAAGCCTTCTTAAAATCCGTTTCGACACGGGCGAATGGCCGGACAAGGGCGCGGCTGACTACATGCGCTATGACGAGTGCTACTATCTGATCTGTGGCGGAACCAGGCCGAGCGCTTGATGGCTTGGTGCAGCTATCCCTTGATCGCCGAGCCGACGATGGAATCAACGAAGAAGCGCTGCAGGAAGACGAACAGGATGAGCGGCGGCAGCACGGCGAGCGTGGCGCCGGCCATCACCAGGCCGGTGTTGACGGCACCCCTGTTGTAGCTGAGCAAGCGGCTCAAGCTGATGACGATCGGATAGGCGTCGGCATTGCCCTGCAGCACGGTCAGCGGCCACAGATAGCTGTTCCAGTGATAGACGAAGGCGAAGAGGGCCAGAGCCGCGATTGCGGGTGCGACGCTCGGCGCGACGATCTTGTAGAGGATCAAGAACTCCGAGGCGCCGTCCATGCGCGCGGCGTCGATGAGCTCGTCGGGCACGCCGGAGATGAACTGGCGCATCAGGAAGATGCCGAAAGCATTGGCGAGATTGGGCACGATGATGCCGGCGAGGCTGGCGTTGAGGCCGATCGAGCCGACCAGGCGATAGAGCGGGATCAACGTCACGATCGGCGGCAGGAACATGGTGGCGATCAGCACAGAAAACAGCAGCGACTTGGCGGGGAAGTGGTATTTGGCGAATGCGTAGCCGGCCATCATGCTGGTCAGCAGGATGCCGGCGGTGGTGATCGAGGCGATGACCAGAGAATTCCACATCGAGCGGCCGACATTGACCACGCCCGACACCTTCTCATAGGCGTCGAGGCTCGGCGTAAGGGGGATCCACACCGGCGGCACCTGCATGCTCTCGGCCGGCGTCTTGAGGCTCGACAGCACCATCCAGACCAGCGGGAAGGCCGAGGCGACGGCGACCAGCAGCATCAGCGTCGCCAGCAGCGCCTTGTGGCCGGACGGGCGCCGGCGCGACAGCCGGCTCGACGATCCCGCGCTCATTCGTCGTTCTTCCGGTTGGCGAAGGCAAACAGCGCGCAGACGACGACAATCAGCGAAAGCATCAGCATGACCGCCATGGCCGAACCCAGTCCACCCTGCGCACGCTCGATGCCGACGCGGCGGATGTGGTAGGTGAGCACATTGGTCGAGCCGACCGGCCCGCCCTGCGTGATCAGGGCAACCGGCTCGAACACCTGCACGGCGTTGATGATGGCGATGACGGCGCTGAACAACAGCGTGCGCCGCATCAGCGGCAGCGTGATGAAGCGGAACTGCTCGAAGCGGTTGGCGCCATCGAGCTTCGCCGCCTCGTAGAGGCTGCCTTGGATCTGCGTCAGCCCGGCGATCGCCAAGACGGTGAAGTAACCGACCTGTTGCCAGACATTGAGAAAGATGATCGAGATCAGCGCCGAGCGCGGCGACGACAGGAAAGGCTGCGGGCCGATGCCGATCAGACCGAGCATCTGGTTGAGCGGGCCTTCGCTCGGCGAATAGAGTTTCGACCACACCAGCGCGACAGCGATCATCGGCACCATGTAGGTGGCAAACAGCACCGTGCGCAGCGCCGTGCCGCCGGGCACATCCTGCTGGTAGACCATCAGGCCGAAGGCCACCGACAGAGGCAGGATGAGGACGACGGAGAGCGCGGTGTAGACGGCTGTGTTGGCGAACGCGACCTTGAAATCGCGGCCAACCGAGGAGACGCCAAAAATGTCGCGGAAATTGTCGAGGCCGATGAAGCTGGCGCTGGAAAACGGCGTCTGCGTCGACCAGTCCTGGAACGACAGCCAGACGGTGAGCAGCATCGGCAACAGGACGAAGATGCCGATCAGCGTCACGGCGGGCGCCAGCATGATGCCCGCCGAGGCACGGTACCTCTGGATCATTATTTGGCGGCGCGCTCCAGGATCGAAATGGCGTCGGCCTGCGCCGTCGCCTGCGCATCCTTGGCCGAGACCTGGCCATACTGCAACGCCTCGAGCGTCTGCTGCAGCGATTCCGAGAATTCCTGGCCGCCGGGCACGACAGGGAACGGCTTGGCGTCGGTGAGCACGCTGACATAGCCGGAGAGGAATTCCGAGCCGAGCTTGTCCTTGTGCGCCTCGATGTCGGAGAGGCGTGAGGGCAGGATGCCCATCGACATCAGGATATCCGACATCGCGGAAGCGCCGTTCTTGCCGGACTTTGGATTGTTCAGCCAGGCGAGGAAGTCCCACGCCGCCTTCTGCTCGGCGGCACCTGCATTGGCGTTGACCACGGTCAGCCAGGAGTAGGAGATCGAATGCGGCTTGTCGCCGCTCGGGCCGACGGGAATCGGCGCCGTTGCAATGTCGGCGAATCTGTCGCCCATGCCGGCCTTCAGTGCGCTCTCCCACCAATTGGCCATGATGATCATGCCGGTCTTGCCGGAGACGAAATTGTCGAGGAAGGGGCCGGTGGTGTTGGCGTCGGCGGTCGCCATCGAAGGCACGCTGGCGCCCGACTTGATCAGGTCTTCATAGAGCTGGAAAGTCTCCGCGGCCTGCGGGTTGTCGAGCACCGGCTTGCCGTTCTTGACCAGGTCGCCGCCATTGGAGACCAGCAGCGAGGCGAAGGGGTGGACGACGCCGGCGGCCCATGAATTGATCATGCCGAAGCCTTGCTGTCCCGCATCCTTGTTGGTCAGCTTCTTGGCCGCATCCTTGAATTCGGCCCAGGTCTTGGGTGGCGCCGCGATGCCGGCCTGCTTGAACAGCGCCTTGTTGTAGTTCAGCGCATAGACGTCGATTTCGTTGGGGATGCCATAAAGCGTGCCGCCGACAGAGGCGGCGCTGGTGATGCCCGCCGGCCAGGCGGCCATGACCTCGCTGGCCACCGCATCGGGAGCGGGCGCGACCAGCTTGTCGCGCGCCAGTTCCGGCAACCAGAGATCGTAGATGCCGCCGATGGTTGGGCCGTCCGCGCCGCCGCCTTGCGAGCGCAGCGTGGTCAGGAGGTCGCCGAAGGGGACGGCGCGCACGGTGACGCTGACATCCGGATTGGTCTTGGCATAATCCTTGGCCGCCGCTTCCAGCAGCGCCACCGTCTCCGGCGACCAGTGGGTGAGATAGGAGATGTTGACCGATTGCGCCCAGGCCGTGGCGGGCAGGATGGCGAGGCCTGCGGCCAGTGCCAGTTTCGACGTCCAGGCAAACGACATTCCTCATCCTCCCTATCGGTTCACATGAGGTTATGACAAGTCAGCGCGGCGACGCAAGGGCTTGCTGGCGAAAAAGTCTCACATGGTACGGTCACAGATTTCTTTGCGGCGCTGGAATGTGGATATTTATCGTTAGCAAACAAACGGATGCAGGTACTGCAATGTCGTGAGGGGGCCAACGCCGCCATTCCTGAGGCGCAGCAGACCTCTTGCGAATACCGCTATGTCGTTATAATGACTTTTGCCGAACCAATGACTTCTCACGGCACGGGAACGCCGCGGGACGCCAAGGACAGAGAACAATGGGAGACTGGCAATGAGCATGCTTTCACTTGACCGGCGCGCAGCACTTGGCCTGATCGGCGGCCTTGCCGCCGCCTGCGCCGGCGTCTTCGCCTCATTGCCGGCGCGAGCCGCCGACAGCACGGTGACGCTGTGGAGCTGGCGCACCGAGGACGAGGCAGCGATGCGCCGCATCTTCGATGCCTTCGAGGCGAAGAACCCAGGCATCAAGGTCGCCATCCAGTTCACGCCCGATGCCGATTACCAGAACCGGCTGAGCACGGCGCTGCGGGGCGGCCGCGGGCCCGACATCGCGCAGCTCAAGGCCTATGGCGAATTGCAGCCCTTCGTCGAGGCCGGCTATCTCGACGCGCTGGACGACAGCGTGCCGGAGCTGAAGAACATGGAGGACGCGGCGCTTGGCGGCGCGCGCGGCCGCAGCGACGGCAAGCTCTATGGCGTGCCCTACTCGGTGCCGATGATGGGCGTCTTCTACAACCAGGATATTTTCACCGCCCAGGGCATCGAGATCCCCAAGACCTACAAGGATTTCACCGCTGTCTGCGAGAAGCTGAAGGCGGCCGGCATCACGCCGATCGCCACCGGCGGCGCCAACGGCTCGGCCTGGGAGCTGGAGATCGCCGTCGGCGTGGTCGGCCCGACCGTCTATGGTCCTGATTTCTACGACGAGATGATGAGCGGCAAGGCGACCTTCGAGGATCCGCGCTATGTGGCGGCGCTGAAGCGCTTCGCCGAGCTGAAGCCGTATTTCCCCGACGGCTTCGCCGGCATCGACTACACCACCGCCACGCAGCAGTTCATCGGCGGCAAGGCGGCGATGTTCCTCGGCGGTTCGTTCGAGAACGGCAGCTTCAAGGCGCAGAACCCGAAGCTGAAATTCTCGATCTTCCCGTTCCCCGCCGACGATGCCGGTGCAAAACTCTACACCTCGGCCTTCTCCGACGGCTCCTATGGCCTGGTCTCTGAGAGCCAAAACAAGGAGGCCGCGACCAAGGTGCTGGGCTTCATGGCTTCGGCAGAGTTCGCGCAGATGTTCGCCGACGAGCTCGGCTGGCCGCCGGCCCGCACGGATGTGACGGTGAAGGATCCAGTGCTGGCCGCGATGATGGAGATGGCGAAGAATTCGACGCCCTATCTGACGCTGGTCGGCTTCCGCTGGCAGTCGCCGACGGCGTCTTCGGTGCTGCAGTCGGAGATCATCGACATGGTCGAAGGCAACATCGCGCCGGAGAAGCTGGCGGCCGACATGCAGGCCGCAGTCGCCACCTGGTTCAAGCCGAAGCAGTAGGCGCGGCCGGTCGCAAAAGCGGCCGGCCTCTCACGGACCAGAAAAGCGCATGAGCACCCTTCGCCGCACCAGCAGCCTTCGCCGCACGCAGCAGCGCATGGCCGTGCTGTTCATCCTGCCGGCGCTGGCGGTCTATGCGCTGTTCGTCCTCTATCCCCTGGGGATGTCGCTGTGGGGCAGCTTCTTCGTCTGGAAGGGGCTGCGCATGGTCGAGTTCGCCGGCCTGTCGAATTTCTCAAGGCTGTTCGCTTTCCCGAGCGGCGCGCGGATCTACGGCGCGCTGTGGCACAACACCGCCTGGTTCTTCGGCATCATGGTCTTCCAAAATGGCCTCGGCCTGTTGTTTGCCTGGCTGCTGTTCCTGCGCGACAAGGGTGCGGCCTTCTTCCAGTCGGTGTTCTTCTTTCCGGCGGTGCTGAGCCCGGTCATCGTCGGCGCGCTGTGGCGGTTGCTTTTGGCACCGGGCGGCGTCGTCGAATGGGCGCTGAACGGGCTTGGCCTGCACCAGGGCAGCCTGACCGTGCTCGGCAACAGCCACACCGCGCTCGCCATGCTGATCGCCGTCGATGCCTGGAACTGGATGGGCCTGCCGGTGCTGATCTACACGGCAGGTCTGCGGCAGATTTCCGGCCAGATTTTCGAGGCGGCAAAACTTGACGGCGCCGGCAATGCGCGCATGCTGTTCTCGATCGCGCTGCCGCTGCTGATGCCGGCGCTGGGCACGCTGACGACGCTGTCGTTCATCAACACCTTCAACCAGTTCGACATCGTCTATGTCATGCAGGGCGTGCAGGGCAATCCGAGCTATTCGACCGACACGCTGGTGACGTACTTCTACCGGCTGGGCTTCGGCGCGGAAGGTGCTGTCGGCATCACCGATATCGGTCTGGCTTTGGCGCTCGGCACCGTGCTGTTCTTGATCCTCAGCATCGGCACGCTCATGATGCTGCGCTTCTTCGACCGCCGCACGGTGCAGCCATGAGCGCGCTGGCGATTTCGCAAAGGCCGGCCATCTCTCGGCAACTGGCGCGGCTGCCCGGCTGGACGGTGCTGGTCGTTTGGACGGCGGCCGTGCTGTTGCCGCTCTACATCCTCATTGTCTCCTGTTTCAAGACCACGGCCGAGATCTACGACAACAGGCTCGGCCTGCCGCAAAGCTTTGCCTTCGACAATTTCATCAACGCCTGGACGCGCGCCGATCTCGGCCAGAATTTCATCAACAGCCTGATCGTCACGGGCGGCGCCGTCATCCTCACCATCGTCGTCTCGGCGATGGCCGCCTATCCGCTCAGCCGCTACAAGCTTGGCTGGAATGCCATCATGCTCGGCCTGTTCCTGTCCGGCATCATGCTGCCCATCCGGTTGGCCTCGGTCGAACTGTTCACGCTGATGCGCAATCTCGGCCTGCTGGATTCGCTGACCGGACTGATCCTGGTCTATTCGGCGATCCGCATTCCCTTCGCCGTCTTCATCTTCGCCAATTTCATGCGCGTCTTGCCCTCCGAGTTGGACGAGGCGGCGCGCATGGACGGCGCCGGCGAGGTCCGCATCCTGTTCCAGATCATCCTGCCGATGGTCAAGCCGGCGGTGTCGATCGTGGCAATCTTCACCGCGATCGCGGTGTGGAACGATTCTTCTTCCCGCTGATCTTCATCTTCGACGACCGCTACAAGACGGTGCCGCTGGCGATCAGCGTCTTCGTCGGCCAGTTCCGCACCGACTGGGGCCTGGTGTTCGCCTCGCTGGCGATATCCATGGCGCCCATCCTGATCATGTATTGTCTGCTGGCGCGGCAGATTCGCGAAGGCGTCGGCACCGGAGGGGGCATGAAATGATCGAAGACAGGATTTATGCGGCGAAATCCATCCTGGTGGTCGGCGCACACGCCTTCGATGCCGAGGTGATGGCCGGGCCGCTGGCGGCCGCTGCCGTCAAGCGCGGCGCCACGGTGACCTTCCTGCATCTGACCATGGGTGAGCAGGGCCATCCGTACCTGGTTCCCGCGCATTATTGCGTGCAGAAGGAAGAGGAAGCGGGCAGCGCGGCGGAGCGGCTCGGCGTCGCCATGCGTAGCTTTGGCCTGCGCGACGGCTTCCTGCCCACAGACGATCAGACGGCGCTCGAAGTGGGCGACATCATTCGCGAGCTGAAACCCGAGATCGTCATCACCCATTGGCATGGCAGCTGGCACAAGGACCATCGCGCCGCCGCGCATTTGACGAAGACCGGTATCTTCTTCGCCGGACTGCCGACCGTTGCCAGCGACCATCCGGCGCACACGCCGCAACTGCTGCTGTTCGGCGAGAACTGGGAGGACGATGACGGCTTCCGGCCCGAGCATCTCGTCGATGTCAGCGACGGGTTCGAGGCCTGGCGCGACGCGGTCATGGAGTATGAGCTGGCGCGCGGCCTGAGCAGCTTCCCCTATGTCGACTATTACAGTTCGCTCTACCGGCTGCGCGGCTGCCTGCGTGGCACGCGCCATGCGCAGGCCTTCGCGGCGGCGTCGCATTCGTGGAATGCCGGCAGCGGCCTGTTCTCGCTCCCCTTCGGCAAAGGGTCCGGTCGATGAGGCGGGTACTCGCCATCGATCTCGGCGGCACCAATCTGCGCGCCGCCGTATCTACGGGCGATGTCGGTGCGTTGGAGGCGCTGGGCAGCGAGCCGGCGCCGGCAACCCTTGGTGCCTTCATTGCGCGCATCGACGCGCTGTGCGCTGAGGCCGGGTCGGTCTCAGCGCTTGGCATCGCGGTGCCGGGTCTGGTCGAGGGCTCAATCTGCCGCTGGATCCCCAACTTGCCGTTCCTCGACGGCGTCGATATCCAGCCGCTGTTTCCCGAACTGCGCGTAGCGCTCGGCAATGACGCGCAGATTGCGCTGCTGGCGGAGGCTGTCGAAGGCAGTGCGAAAAACATGTCGGAAGCGATCCTGCTCGCCATCGGCACCGGCATCGGTTCGGCGGTGCTGGCCAATGGCCGCATCGTTGCCGGCGCGCATGGCGGCGCCTGCTCGTTCGGCTGGGCCTGCGCCGACGTGAGGGATCATGGTGAAGAGCGCAGCGGCTGGCTGGAGCGCGTCGCGTCGGGCCGGGCGCTTGATGCCCTTGCCGGACAGATCGGCCTTGCCGACGGCCGCCAGCTGATCGCCGCTGCCCAGGCCGGCGAACTGGCCGCACTCACCTTGCTTGAACTGCCGGCGCGACAGCTCGGCACCGCGCTTGCAGGCGCTGTCGCGCTGCTCGATCCGCAAGCGGTTCTGATTTCGGGTGGTTTGGCGGAGGCGCTGGATGTGATCCGGCCGCCGCTGCTTGCAGCGCTGCGACGCCAACTGCCGCCGCATCTGCGCGGCATCGACGTCAAGCCCGGAAAATTCGGTCCCCGCGCCGGCCTCGTCGGCGCGGCGCTGGCCGGCGCCGTTGGGCAAGGGTGGAGGCATGTGCGATGAGCGAAGCAAGCTTTCAGCAGCCGGACCGCAGACGGCCGGAGCCGCTCTGGTATCAGGTCGAAGAGGCGATTCGCGCCATCGTCAAGAGCGGCGAATGGGCAACGGGCGACCAGATCCCGGCGGAGGACAGGCTGTGCGCCCTGTTCGGCGTCAGCCGCATCACGCTGCGCCACGCCTTGCGCAACCTCGAGGAGGCAGGACTGCTCAGGCGCGAACATGGCCGCGGCACGTTCGTGCGCTCGACCACGCTGGTCGCCGGCACGCGCGAGCTGACCAGCTTCACCCAGGAGATGGGCAATATGGGCGTGGTCGCGGGCTCGCGCCTGCTCGACTGCAGCCTGACCACCGCCAACGCGGCGGCTGCCGGCGCGCTGGAGATCGAGGAAGGCGATCCGGTGGTGCGCATTCGCAGGCTGCGGCTCGGCAACAACGAGCCGATCGGCATTCAGACGGCGCAGCTGTCGGCCGTGCGCGTGCCGGGCTTCCTCGATGCCGGCCTGCTGCAGGGCTCGCTCTACGAGGCGCTGGAGCGCCATTACGGCATCGTGCCGGTGGCGGCGCGGGAAAACTACCGGGTCGGCGCGGTCGGCGCGGCGGACGCCGAACTGCTCGACCTCGCTGTCGGCAGCCCGGCCTTCGTCGTCGAACGCATCACCACCGACGAGCGCGGCCCGTTCGAATTCACCGTCTCGATCATGCGCGGCGACCGCTACGAAATCCGCTCGACGCTGCGCGCCGGACGCGTGCCGCTGAACCCGAGAAGCTGATCCATTCCAGACCGACACAGCAAACAGGAGTACCCACGTGTCCGATCTCTACATCCACCGTCTCGCCGCCCTCATCGACCAGGCTGCGAAAGCCAATGAAGAGGCCTTTGGCCAGGCCGCCAGCCGCTTTGCCGACTCGCTCGAGGGCGGCGGGCTGGTGCATCTCTATGGCTCCGGCCATTCGGTGCTGCCGGTGCAGGAAGTGTTTCCGCGCTATGGCAGCTATGTCGGCTTCAACCCCCTGACCGACCCGCGCGTGATGTGGCACAATGTGCTCGGCGCCGGCGGCGTGCGCGAGCTTTTGTGGCTGGAGCGTACGGAAAGATACGCCGAAAAATTCCTCGACCACCAGCCGCTCAACAAGGGCGATTCGATCATCATCTTCGGCCATAGCGGCCGCAACTCGTCGGGCATCGACACCGCGCTCTACGCCAGGAAGCGCGGCATCTTCGTCGTCGCGGTCACCAGCAAGAACAATCTGGACAAGCCGGCGACGCACTCCTCCGGCAAGCGGCTGGCCGATGCCGCCGACCTCGTCATCGACACCTGTTCGCCGATCGAGGACGCCATCGTGCCGGTCGAGGGCTGGAGCCGGCCGGTGTCGGGCTCATCGACGGTGCTTGCCATGATCCTGGCGCATGAGCTGATCGCGCGCACCGCCGAGCAGCTCGCCAAGCGGGGCATCGAACTGCCGGTCTTCGCCTCGCCGACCATTGCCGGCGTGACGTTGCACGACACCGACGTCATCTATGGCGTCTACCGCGAGCGTATGCTGGAGGCGCAGCAGAAGCACCTGCCGACCTTCCAGGCAACGATGCGCGGAGAGTGAAAAAAGGGAGGCCCGGCACATGCCGGGCCTCCGACGTCTCGTTCCGCAATTCCTATCCTCTCAACGCCGCTTCGGGCGCCCGGCAGGCGATTTGTTGCCGCGTGGCCCGCTCTGAACCGGCGTGTTGCCCTGGTTTTCCTCCGACAGCTTGCGCCAGCGGGCAAGGCGCTCGGGGTCGAGCGTACCCGCCTTCAACGCAGCCTGCACCGCGCAGCCCGGTTCGTGGACATGGGTGCAGTCGCGGAACTTGCACAGCGGTGCGAGCTCGGTGATTTCGGCAAACAGCGTGTCGATGCCGGAGGCGACGTCGCTGACATGCAGCGTGCGCATGCCCGGCGTGTCGATCACCCAGCCGCCGCCGGCAATGGCGTGCAGCGATCTGGCTGTGGTAGTGTGGCGACCCTTGGCATCGTGCTCGCGAATGCCCGCAGTCTGTTGCGGCGATTGCTGCGCCGATCCGGCCAGCGTGTTGACCAGCGTCGATTTGCCGACGCCGGAGGAGCCGACCAGCGCCACCGTCTGCCCTGCGCCACACCAGGGAGCAAGCGCCGCTGCGGCATCGGCGACGCGCGGGTTCAGCATCACCACGGCCAGTCCACGCTGCAGGGCGGCGGCCTGGCGTTGGTAAGCCTCGGCATCGTCAGCGGTGTCGGCCTTGGTCAGCAGGATCACCGGCGTCGTTCCGGCCTCGTTGGCCAGCGCGAGATAGCGCTCGAGCCGGGCGATGTTGAAATCGGCATTGCAGGACGTCACGATGAACAGCGTGTCGACATTGGCCGCGGCCAGCTGCGGCACCCTGCCTCCCTGTGTGCGGCGCTCCAGCACCGTCTTGCGGGTCAGGCGGCGCCGCAGCAGATGCGTATGCGGCTCGACCAGCACCCAGTCGCCGACGGCATAGTCGCCGGTGTTGGTATTGGCCGGCAGCGTCAGATCCACTGGCCCTGACAGAGACAGACCGGCCAGGCGGTCGCGGTGCACCGAGGCGATGCGCGTCGGCACTAGGTTTGCCTCATCGGCTTCAAGCTGGTCGCCGAAGAAATCCGTCCAGCCCAGGCTTGCGAGGGAAGCCGTCACGGTTTTGACCACGGGGACGGCGTCACAGACATCGGAGAGTATCCTTTGGCAAAATGGGCGCGGACCCTCGGGGCGGTTGTTCAAGCCGTGTATGGGCGGCATGGCGGCATTTGGCAAGCCGAACCGCGCCGATGGCCAAGCCGTTTCGCGCACCGCGTGGAACGCATCGAGGCGGTGGTTCGCTGAACGTCACCAGACACGGAATCCTATCGTGGCACCTATCCGCGTCGCGTGCGTCGAGGGTCGTTCAACATTGAGGAAAAGTCCTATGCGCTTACGCGTCGTTACTCTCAATGTCTGCAACACGGAAGGCGAACCGGAGCGCCTGGCGGCCATCAACCGGGAGCTGAGGCGGCTCGACCCCGATCTGTCGCTCTCCAGGACGTCGTCCAGACAGCCGATGTGAAATCCCTCGATACGCTGCCGATGGTCTTGATTTGCATGCCACGCATCAGGCCTCGTCGTCGACCTCGAAGTTGGCAGGGACGGCTGAGGATGGCAGGTCGAGAAGCCTGCCAAAAGGGGAGGGGGATGGCCGGTACCGCAGGGGGCGGGGGGTTGGGATGGGGTTGCCTGAAGCACCGGCCAAAGCGGGACAAGTCCCACGCCCACAAGCTAGCAGAGCTTGGATCGGTTCATATGGTGTGATCGCGGAACTGGCGCAAAAGCGCTTTCACATCCCCGCGCAGGCGTCGGCAACGAGCCCGCAACCGGGGGTTTCCTGTCGGTTGGTGGGTTGCGCAAGCGTCGGTTGAAGGCGCTGCGGGAGGCTGTCGTTTTTAGTGCGGTTCGAGTGCTATGCGCTCAGCGACAGGTGCTCAAGGCAGGGCAATCGCGTGGCGCCACCACATGCGATTGTCCTGCTTACGCCACCGGCAGCGTTCGCCCCGCAATCAGATCCGCAGCCTTCTCCGCAATCATGACCACGGCGGCGTTGGTGTTCGACGACACGATGCTTGGCATGACCGAGCTGTCGCAGACACGCAGGCCTTGCAGCCCGCGCACGCGAAGCTCGGGGTCGACGACGCTGTCGGCATCGCCGCCCATCCGGCAGGTGCCGACTGGGTGATAGGCGCTGCGGCCATGTTCTCGGGCGAAGGCTTCGAGTGCTGAGCGCCCCTGCATCGCCTTGCCGGGCAGATGCTCGCGGCTGATGTATCTGGCGAAGGCTGGCTGCGACAG
Source organism: Mesorhizobium sp. C089B (assembly GCF_030323125.1). Taxonomy (NCBI): domain Bacteria; kingdom Pseudomonadati; phylum Pseudomonadota; class Alphaproteobacteria; order Hyphomicrobiales; family Phyllobacteriaceae; genus Mesorhizobium; species Mesorhizobium sp. C089B. The sequence goes on along the minus strand of NZ_CP100469.1, from coordinate 3,488,527 downwards.
GATTTCGCGGCTGATCTCGATGCCGTCGATGGCGCGTTCGAGATCATAGCGCTCGGCGAACGGGTTGGGGTCGATGATGGGCGCATCGCGCAGGTCCGCGGACTTGAGCGTGACGCTGCCGCGCGAACGCGGGCGCACATGGTAGGAGTTCAGCGTGCAGCCATTGCCGCCGGGAACCGAGCCGATGCCTTCCTCGACGCCGGCGCCGGGCAGGAAATGGAACTGGATGTCCGGCGTCTTCTCCGCGCGGTCGCCCCACCAGAAGCCGCCGGCCTCGACGATGTTGGAGGCCACCGGCCCCTTGCCGAACAGCGCATATTCAAGACCGGCAACCGCCTGCCAGCGCTTCTTCTTGTAACGGTCGATGCCATGCGGTCCGTTGAGCTCGGCGACGACATCGACGTCCATGTGATCGTGCAGATTCTGGCCGACGTTTTTGGAATCGTGGACCACCTCGATGCCGTGATGGCCGAGATGCACGGCCGGGCCGATGCCGGACAGCATCAGCAATTTCGGCGAGCCGATGGCGCCGGCGGCGACGATGACTTCGCGCTCGGCGCGGAGCAGTTCGGTGCGGCCATTGACGATGATCTCGACACCGATGGCGCGGCCGTTCTCGACCACGATGCGGCTGACGGAGGCGTCGGTGCGTAGCGTCAGATTCTTGCGGCCGAGCGCCGGCTTCAGATAGGCGACCGCCGTGCTCGAGCGTTTCCCCCGACGCGTCGTCGTCTGGTAGAAGCCGGCGCCCGCCTGCTCACCGGCGTTGAAGTCGGCGCGGAAAGGAAGGCCCGCCTGCTGCGCCGCCTTGACGAAGATGCGGGTCAGCGGATGCGGCGCGCCGCTGGAGACGCCGAGCGGGCCGTCAGTGCCGTGCTGCGCATCGGCAAAAGTGTCGTTGCCCTCGGAGCGGACGAAGTAGGGCAGCACGTCGGCATAGCTCCAGCCGGCACAGCCATTCTCAGTCGCCCAGCCGTCATAATCCTCAGGGCAGCCGCGGGTGAACACCTGGGCGTTGATCGAGGAGCCGCCGCCCAGCACGCGGGCCTGCGGATAGACCATGGTGCGGCCATCGATCTCCTTGCCGGGCGCGGTGTCATAACCCCAGATCAGCGGCCCCGACGTCATCTTGAAGAAGCCGACCGGCAAATGGATGTAGCGGTCGGTGTCGGGCGGACCGGCCTCGAGCAGCACGACGGACACGTCCGGGTCCTCGCTCAGCCGGGCGGCCAGAATGCAGCCAGCCGAACCGCCGCCGACAATGATGTAATCCGTCATTTCCACTCCCGGGTTCTCTTTGTTGGAGCATGATCTCCGGACAAAACGGTTTCCCGATTTGTCCGAGAAAACCGGTTCCCACTTCTAGGGATCATGCTCCGGCGGGCGATGAAAATCACCGCCCCTTCCTCTTGCGCGCGACGATCTCAAGTCGCTTGTGCCACGTCAAGAGAAAGGGTATGGTTATCGTGTTGAAGGGTTGTCGTACAAGTGGAGGAGCTTGACGACCCTCACCAGGAGGTCCCGGCCGCGCTCCCCGCGCAAGATGCCGGGCGGAACAGAATTCAATCGGGAGGATTCGAGGTATGAACGACACGAAGAATTTTGCGGTCAACCGGCGCACGCTGATGATGGGCGCCACCGCCGGCGTGGCGGCACTCGCCATGCCGAGCGTGCTGCGCGCGCAGGACAAGCCGACGCTGGTGACGTCGATCCGCTCGCTGTCCAACCCCTATCACGCGGTGTGGAAGACCGGCGCGGAAGCGTATGCCAAATGGGCCGGGCTGGAACACGTCACGCTGGTTTCGGAAGGCAACAGCGAGAAGGGCATTGCCGACATCAAGGCGATGCTGGCCAAGACCGGCGGCAACATGGTGCTGAATTCCGATCCCAACGACACGCCCGATGCGCGCCCGATCGTCGAGGCCTGCGCCAAGGCCGGCGCCTATGTGGTGACGCAGTGGAACAAGCCTGGGGATCTGCACCCGAAGGATTTCAACCCGAACTATGTCTCGCATATCGAGTTCGACGGCATCGACAGCGGCAAGACCATCGCCGAGATCCTGTTCAAGACCATTGGCGGCAAGGGCGGCATCGTCGCACTCGGCGGCCTGATCTCGACCACGGCGGCGATCGAACGCAAGAAGGGCCTCGATGCGGCGCTCGCCGCCAACCCGGACATCAAGCTGCTCGACTTCCAGGTCGCCAACTGGAAGTCGACCGAAGCCTTCGACCTGATGGGCAATCTGCTCACCCGCTTCGGCGACGACATCAAGGGCATCTGGGCCGCCAATGACGATATGGGCTCCGGTGCACTGGAAGCGCTGCGTGCCGAAAATCTCGCCGGCAAGGTGCCGATCGTCGGCGTCGACGGCATCAAGACGGCGGTCGATGCGGTGCGCACCGGCGAGTTCGCCTGCACCGTCACTTCGGATCCGTTCTGGCAGGGCGGCATGGGTCTGGCCATCGGCTACAACGCCAAGATCGGCAAGTTCGACCCGACCAAGGAGCCCCCGGAGCACCGCGAGTTCTACGGCAAGGCGGTGCTGATCTCGCACGACAATGTCGAGGAATATTACAAGACCAATGTCGATGCGAAGCCCGAGATCGACTGGAACGATCTGTGGGGCCGGGTCACCGGAGCAATCCGCACCTGATCCATCGGAGTGGGCTGCAACTCCCTGGCGGCCCGCTTCCTCCCGCAGCCGTCGCGATCCCCTTGTCGCGACGGCTGTCACCAGCAGACGGGAAGCGGTTTCTTGACAATCCATACAGAACCCCTGAAGTCCGTTTCGGACATCGAGCGGACGACGCCCATGACACCGTTCCCCGGCCGCATCGCGACATTCCTGGGCGGCAGGCGCTGGCGCAGCCTGGCGCCGCTGGCGGTGCTGATTGTACTCTGCGTACTCATCGCCATTGCCAACCCCAATTTCATCGAGCTGCGCAATCTGGTGCGGCTTGCGAATTCCGCCGCCGTGCCGCTGACGCTGGCGATGGGGCTGACCTTCATCATCCTGATGGGCAGCATCGACCTCGCAGTCGAAGGCACGCTTTCGGTGGCGGCGATGGTGCTTGTGCTGCTCGCCGCCAATGACGGCAACGGCAACGACTATGGCTGGTGGGCGGTGCTCGCTGCCATCGCCGCCGGCACCGCCATGGGCTTCGTCAGCGGTCTCATCCAGACCATGCTGCGCATCCCGTCCTTCATGGGCACGCTCGGCATGTGGTTCATCGGCCTCGGCCTGTCGGTCTATATGCTGGGCGGCACGGCCATCAAGCTGAACGACGCCTCGATCCGCGACCTGGCCTTGCACCGTTTCCTCGGCCTGCCGGTGGCGGTCTGGGTCGCGTTCGGCGCCTTCCTGCTCGCCACTGTCATCCAGTATCACACCAAGCTCGGCCGCCACATATTGGCGATCGGCGGTGATGAGGATGTCGCCAAGCTCTCCGGCGTCAATGTCGTGCGCGTGCGCATCACCGCTTTTGCGCTGGCAGGGTTCTTCTTCGGCATTGCCGGCGTGCTGGCCGCGGCACAGCTCGGCCAGTCGCACGCCGTCATCGGCGACGGCAGGCTGTTTGCAGCGGTCACCGCAGTGGTCGTCGGCGGCACCGCTTTGACCGGCGGCGAGGGCGGCGTCGTCAACACGCTGATCGGTGTGCTGATCGTCACCGTGCTTGCCAATGGCATGATCCTGCTCGGCATCTCGCCCTACATCCAGCAGACGGTGCAGGGTCTGATGATCATCGCCGCGGTGGCGCTGTCGCTCGACCGTGTCCGCCTGAAAATCGTCAAGTGAACGCCATGCTGCAGGCGTCCAACATCATCAAGAATTTCCCCGGCGTCCAGGCGCTGCGCGACGTCTCCATCGAGGTGCGGCCCAATGAAGTTGTCGGGCTGATCGGCGAGAACGGCGCCGGCAAGTCGACGCTGATGCGGGTGCTGGCCGGCGGCTACCGGCCGGATGGCGGCTCGCTCACGCTGGATGGCGAACAGCTGCGCATGCGCAACGCCCGTGATGCGGCCAGGCATGGCATCGGCATGGTGTTCCAGGAGCAGTCGCTGGTGCTGAACCTGACGGTTGCCGAAAACATCTATCTCGGCGAAGAGGACCGCTTCACCCGCTTCGGCCTCGTCAATTGGCGCGCCATGAACGCGGCGGCGCGGCGGCAACTGGCCAAGATCGGCATCGACATCGACGTCACCGCGCGCACCTCCGAACTCACCTTCGCCGCACGCCAGATGGTCGAGCTCGCCAAGGCGCTGACCTTGGAGGAAGTGGTCGAGCGGCAGTTGCTCATCCTGCTCGACGAGCCGACCTCGGTGCTCAACGCCGCTGACATCGAGGTGCTGTTCGCGCGGGTGCGCTCGCTTAAATCCCGCGCCAGTTTTGTGTTCGTCTCGCACCGCCTCGACGAGGTGCTCAACATCTCCGACCGTGTCTACACGATGAAGGACGGCGCGGTCGTCGCCGAGCACCGCGCAGCTGAAGTCACCGCGCCGGAGCTGCACGAGATCATGGTCGGGCGTGGCCTGCAGGCCGAATATTACCGCGAGGCCCGCCAGCTCGCGCCGCGCGATATCGTGATGGTCGAGGCCAAGGGGCTTGGCGCCAACGGTTACTATCACGGCGTCGATCTCTCGATCCGGGCCGGCGAGATTGTCGGCATTGCCGGCGTCGTCGGCTCCGGCCGCGAGGAGGTGACGCGCACCGTTGGCGGCTTCGTCCAGCATGATGCCGGCGAGATGAAAATCGGCGGCGATGCCGTGCGCTTCTCCTCGCCGGAGCCGGCTGTGCGCAAGGGCATCGGCTATGTCCCGCGCGAGCGCCGGCTCGAAGGCTGGTGATGTTCCTGTCGATCGCGGAGAACATTTCGCTGGCCGATCTCTCCAGCGTCATGCGCCATGGCGCCATCGACTATGGCAAGGAGCGCCGGCTTGCCGCCGACTGGATCAAGCGGCTGCGCATCAAGGCGCCCGGTCCCGATGCCGCCTGCCGCAAGCTCAGCGGCGGCAACCAGCAGAAGGTGGTGCTGGCGCGCTGGATGACGGCGGGCTCGCGCATCCTGGTGCTCGACCATCCCACACGCGGGCTCGATGTCGGCGCCAAGGAAGAGGTCTACGAATTGGTGCGCGACCTCTCCGCGCAAGGCGTGGCGATCCTTTTGATTTCCGACACGCTGGAGGAAACGATCGGTCTGTCGCACCAGGTGCTGGTGATGCGCGACGGTGCAATCACCGCGCGCTTCGATGCCAGTCCGGGCAACAAGCCGAACCAGGTCGATCTTCTCAGGGCAATGGTGTGAACCGATGAATGAGGCGTTCTCCATCAGGCAGGTTTTCGAGGGCAAGTGGACGCAAGGCGCCATTCCGCTGATCCTGCTTGTCGGCCTGCTTTTGATCATTGAGATCGCCGCGCCCGGCTTCCTCACCGGCGAAACCGTGGCGCTTTTGTTTGCCAACACTGCCGTGCTGTTCATCCTGGCGACCGGCGTCACCTTCGCCATCCTGCTTGGCGGCATCGATTTGTCGATCCAGGCGGTGGCATCGCTGGCCAGCGTCATCCTGGCGCAATTGCTGCCTTCGCTCGGCCTTGCCGCCTTTCCGGTGGCGATCCTGTCGGGGCTCGCCTTCGGCGTGTTGAGCGGTGTCGTCCACGTCAAGCTGCGCGTGCCGTCCTTCGTCGCGACACTCGCCACCGGCGGCGTGGTCACCGGCCTGGCGCTCTGGGTCTCCAATGGCCGCGCCATCACCATCGAGGAAGGTGGCCGAGAAAACACGGCGTGGATCAACGCCACCATCATCGGCATTCCGGTGGTGGTGCTGATTTCGGCGGTCATCGGCATCGCCGCCTTTCTGGCGCTGCGCTACACACGCTTCGGCCGCCAGGCGATCGCGGTCGGCGCCGGCGAGCCGGCGGCGTGGGCCGCGGGCATCAATGTCGACCGCACCAAGATCATCGCCTTTGCTGCGTCGGGTATGCTCGCGGCCATCGCCGGCATCGTGCTGGCAGCCAGGCTGTCGAGCGGTTCGCCGGTGTTGGCCAACCAGCTGCTGCTGCCGGCCGTCGCCGCCGTCATCGTCGGCGGCACGGCGATCACCGGCGGGCTCGGCGGCGTTGCCCGCACGGCGGTCGGCGCGCTGATCATCTCGATCGTGCGCATCGGCATGACCTTTGTCGGCGTCAACATTTTCCTGGAAAATATGGTGTTCGGCGCGGTGCTGATCGCTGCCGTCGCCATTACCATCGACCGCAGCAAGATCGCGGTCATCAAGTGATACCGCCTCCCAGGCAAGCGCGGACAGGACGGGACCGCATCGGCGCGAGGCCGATGCGGTCCGGCCCGATCGGATCACATCGTGTCGAGGCCGATCAGCTCGATCTTGTAGCCGTCGGGGTCTTCGACGAAAGCGATGTGGGTGGTGCCGTGCTGCATCGGGCCGGGCTTGCGCGGGATTTTGGCGCCGCGCTTTTCCAGTTCCGCGCAGACGGCGTAGATGTCGTTGACGCCGAGCGCCAGATGGCCGAAGCCGGTGCCGATCTCGTAGGGCTCCTCGCGGCCCCAGTTCAGCGTCAGCTCGACGACGGCTTCCTTGTCCTCGGGGCCGTAGCCGACAAAGGCGTTGGTGAACTTGCCGCCGGGGTAGTCGTCGCGGCGCAGCAGGGTCATGCCGAGCACCTCGGTGTAGAAGGCGATCGACTTGTCGAGGTCGAGCACCCTGATCATGGTGTGCATATAGCGAAAGCCCGGGGCGTCGCTCATTGGGGAAGTCCTCCGAATTCTGTGATTTGCGGGTCTGATCATCCACATCGAACGCTTGGCGGCAAGATGGCCTCGCTTGATGTTCTCAATCAGGGTTGTATGATAACACGACAACGCCGGTATTTGTCCAGCCGTTTTGCCGAGGGGCCCAGAGCCAATCCATGAATGCCGTGCCGCCACCCTCCGCATCGCAGATCGCAGCCCTGGCCGGCCTGCTGCCAAATGGCGGGCTGCTGACCGAGGAAGTGGATCTGGCGCGCTACAGCCGCGATTGGTCGGGCGATCATTTCGGTCGGCCGCTGGCGGTGGCGCGGCCCTCTTCGGTTGAGGAGATGTCGGCGCTGATGCGGTTCTGCCATGCCGAGCGCATTCCGGTGGTGCCGCAAGGCGGCCTGACCGGGCTCGTGGGCGCCGCAGTGGCGGCGGATGGCGGCGAGATCGTCATCTCGCTGGAGCGCATGAACAAGATTCGCTCGATCAGCGCGATCGACTTTGCCATGGTGGTCGAGGCCGGCTGCATTCTCGAGGACGCCAAGCGCGCCGCCGAAGCGAGCGACTGCCTGCTGCCGATCACTTTCGGCGCGCAGGGCAGCTGCCGCATCGGCGGCAATGTCGCCACCAATGCCGGCGGCTTCAACGTGCTGCGCTACGGCATGACGCGCGACCTGGTGCTTGGCCTCGAAGTGGTGCTGGCCGACGGCCGCATCTGGAACGGGCTGAAAGTGCTGCGCAAGGACAATCGCGGCTATGATCTGAAGCAGATCTTCATCGGCTCGGAGGGCACGCTCGGCATCGTCACCGCGGTGGCGCTGAAGCTGTTTCCCAAGCCGACGCAGATCGAAACAGCACTTGTCGGCTTGCGCTCGGTCGAGGATGCGATGGCACTCTATGCCCGCGCCCGGCGCGACTGCAGCGACCTGCTCACCGCCTTCGAGCTGATCCTGCGCGTCGGCATCGAGATCACCATGCGCGAAGGCCAGGATTTTCCCGATCCGCTCAGCCAGCCCTATCCCGTCTATGTGCTGATCGAGGTGTCGTCGGGCGGGCTGATCGACCTCTCCAATATGCTGCTGGGGTTTCTCGGCAGCGTCGAGGACATCGTCGAGGACGGCGTCATCGCTTCGACCAGGGCTCAAGGTGAGCGGTTGTGGCTCTACCGCGAGATCATGGTCGAGCGGCAGGGCAGGGGCGGGCGCTACCTGCGCACCGATGTGTCGGTGCCGATCTCCAGGCTTGCCGATTTCGTCACCGATGCGCTGGCCGCCTTGGAGAAAGCCCGGCCCGACGCGCTGGCCGTCACCTACGGCCATGTCGGCGACGGCAACATCCACCTCAACGTCGTGCCGCCGGAAGGCATGGGCACCGAGGCGATGGAACATCTGTTCGAGCAGGCGGAAGCCGAGATCTTCACCGTCGTCGATCGCTATGGCGGCTCTATCAGCGCCGAGCACGGCATCGGCCGGGTCAAGCAGAAGGCGTTCCTCGAACGCATCGATCCGGTGACGCTCGACCTCGCCGCCGGCATCAAGGACGCATTCGACCCGCGCCACATTCTCAGCAACGGCCGCATTCTGGCGTCCGCACCCGCCGTCGACTATAGGTGAGCGATGACGCTGAAACTCGACAAGGTCAATCGCGGCCCACACCTCTCCACTCTGGTGGCCAGTTCCATCTCGCGCGAGATCGCGCAAGGCCGGCTGAAGCCGGGTGACCAGCTGCCGACCGAGGCGGCGCTGGCAACCACTTTCGGGGTCAGCCGCAACGTGGTGCGCGAGGCGATCGCGCGGCTGCGCTCGGAAGGCCGAATCTGGTCGCAGCAGGGGCGCGGCGCCTTCGTGGTCGAGAGCAACAACCCGACGGTGCTGACCATCGACCATGAGACGCTGCAGCGCGCCGACTCGTTTCGCAATCTGTTCGAACTGCGTGGCATCCTCGAAGTGCAGGCGGCGGCCCTTGCCGCAAAACGGCGCAGCGACGCCGATCTCAAAGCCATGGGCGATGCGCTGTCCGGCATGCGCGCCGCCCCCTATGGCAGCGTCGCCTGGCTGCGCAGCGACCTCGAATTCCACCGCACCGTCGCCGAGGCGACGCGCAATTCCTACATGGGCCAATTCCTGGTCTTCGTGTCCGAGCGGGTGCGCGAAAGCATTCTCGCCGCCGGCAACCAGCAAAAGTCGGACGACATGGCCCGCATCACGCTCGGCGAACATGAGCGCATCCTGAGAGCGATCCATGCCGGTGACGCCGAAGGAGCGCAAGCGGCGATGCGCGACCACCTGGCGGGTGCGGCGTTGCGGGTGGGGTTGCATGAGGGGGAAGCTGCGGAGATAGCGCCGGGGCCCGAGGCAGCGTCTCCGGTGCGGCATTCGCGGTTGCGGAAGGCTGTGCGCGGGCAGGCTTAGGGATAGCCTTGCCTTGTCCGCGCGCTGGGCCAATCGCCTACGGCGGCGCTGACCCCACTCCGTCTCGGCTTCGCCGAGCCACCTTGCCGGGGCGAGCCACGGGTCTCGCCCGTCCTTCGGACCCCCCATTTCATGGGGGATGAGGAAATGCCAATCTCCGAGATCGCAGCCCTTCAAAAGCTTGGGTTTCCTCTCCCCACGAATGTGGGGGTAGAGGTGGCTCGGCGAAGCCGAGACGGAGTGGGGGAGCGCCATATCAGATTTCACTCGGTCGTCGGCTCACCAGCTCAGGGCCGGAGATAGGCCGCCACCCAACGCGCTATTTCAGCGGCAAAAACAGCTCAAGCACCACCTCGCGCACCAGTCCGTTCGACGAAAAGTGTCGCTGGCAATAGATCGGAAAGTCGCGCGCCTCCTCGCCGCTGGCCGGAAGCCATTCGCGGTAGAGGTAGAGCGCTGCCGGCTCGAGATTGTTGGTGTTGCCGGGATATCGCAGCACCGCGCTGCGTCCGCCGGGGATCACGCCGGCCTTCATCTGCGCGTCCTCGATCGGCCCGCCTTCTACCGGCAGGTCGGTTCCGGCACAGATATCCATGCTGTAATCGGCCGGGTTCGCCGGCTCCCTTTCGGAACGGAAGATGTTGAAGGTCGGGCTTGTCTCGGGCGAGAGGCCGGCCGCCTTGCGCCAGGCGATGAAGCGTTGGATGGTGTCCTGGAGCGTCGCCCGGTCGCCGCGATGCTCCATGATCGCCACCGGCGTCGGCGGCACCTCGCGGATCATCACGTCGGCGGGTTCGAAGATTATCTGCATGAGCGTGGTCCTTGCTTTGTCGAGCGGCCCGAAGGCCATGAGCCACGCCCCCAGTCGGGAGACTTCCGGAACGACGAAGGCGATTGTCCGAACCGTTGCCGAAAGGCGCGGGCGAAGGCATCCGGTGCGTCGTAACCGGCATCCATCGCTATGTCGGTGACGCTTTGGGCGTCGCTCTCGGCAAGCCGGTACGAAGCGCGCTTCAGGCGGGCGAGCTGGACATAGCGATGCACGGACAAGCCGAAGGTTGACGTGAACTGCCGGTGGAAATGGTATTTCGAGAACGCCGCGACGCCGCTCAACGCTTCCAGGCCCAGATCGCCGTCCAGATGCTGGTCTATGTGGTCCAGCACCCGCTGCATCCGGGCTTGGTAGTTTTCAAGTGGCGTCATCAAACGTCTCGTCCTGCGTGGCGACACCAGATAGGCGGTTCCGGACATGTCGCGCTCGACCGATCTTGCGGTTTGACATGGGGAGGGGTGGCCAGTGGTGGCTTAAAGGCCAACTCTGGCGCCGAAGCAGCGGCGCAAAGTTGCGGAAGTTCCTGGCCTATGGAGGAGGAAACCGGATTAGAAGGCAGGCGCATCCTACCTGGCGTAGGCCTTGTCGCTCATGCCGCCTTACCCAGTGCTTCGCGAGCAATACGAGCTATCGCTGCGTCTTCGTCATCCTTGTAGACGGGTACGGTCGCAAGGCGGTTGCTTGCTCTGCGGCGAAGGTCGTTCGAGATCGCATGATCGTCTTCCAATAGAGCTACTACCGACAAGTCCTGCTTCACCTCATGCAGAGCAGCAAAGTGAAGGAAGATCGCGTCGTTCACTCGCGAAGGACTATTCCCGAAAAATATTGCGACGGGCGGGCGGCCGCTGACCTCCAAAACCATGTCAGGAGTCACCTCTGAAAGACGAGAACTGACCGCCTCATTTTCTCTGACTATGGCACGGTCTCCCACGATTGCCTTTATTCTTTCCGCCGCATCTTCCTTGAATGAGGAAGCGATCTTCTCTTGTGTGAGCAGGAGAAAATCGTTCATGCGGATCATGACGCCGACAAACTCCAGCGCCCTAGCCGGCAGTTCCCTCTCTGGAAATGCCACGGTCTTGATCGTTCCGTCTGTCTGATCGAAATGAGCGTCCACTGAGGACAGTAGGCTTTCCAGCCCGCGACGGCGGGTATCGGTCTCAAAATCGACGCCGGCCGCTTCTAACTGCTGAATCGTAGCGCCGTCGTCTTCAAGCCTGAAAGCGCCGCCCTCTGTTTTCGTAACATAAAATGACACGCGGTCGCCGTCATCGCGCCTGAATGCCGTAGATACAGCAAGGCCAGCAGGCACCTCAGTGACCGTTATATCATTGCAGAACGCTTGGCAGAGTTCGGTCTTCATACCATTCCTTCCGCCCTATCGATCTTGAAGATTGATATTGCGCAATTAAAGGCGGTCTGAGCAGAAAGAGGCTGCTTTAGATGCCTAAATTCTGTTCGGCGATGGAACGAACCCGCCTTTGGCAAGCGAACGCCGCCGAATCGATTGTGAGCGGAATTGATGCCGGCCAAATCGCTACAACGGGCATGGCAATGCCACCCTGGTTCGCTGGCGTGATACTCATAGTCACAAATGACAAGGGTTTCGCCGCTTTTCGTCACGCCTAGGGTAGCACGAAAAATCCGCTTCGATTCGTTGAACAGCAGAAGAACGCGACAATCTTGACCAGCCGCTTGAAAGAAAAGGATTCGCCACTGATAAAGCGGCCCATATTTATACGCCTTGGCCTTCGCGCGGCGTGACGGCCACTTGGAGCGTGGTATCTCACCTCGTTTCCAATCCCCCGTATCAACGGCGGATTTCTCCGCCGCGATGATCCCCCTCAGATTCATGCGATCCTCATAGCGCAAAATCGCTAAGGAATCACCTATACATCGTCAGTATACAACTAGGCGGTACTCATCAGCCGCCTCCGTCACCCAGTCGCCGGCTCTATCAACGACACCCCGTTCAACCCCGCAACAATATCCGATAGCGCCGGCACGAACTTCTCGCCATGGCCGGTGGTAACCGCCGTGGCAAAGCCGTTGCGCACCGCCGCGCCGATCGGGTTGGCGATGCCGGCGGCCTGGGCGAAGGAGGCGAGGTAGGTCATGTCCTTGAGCGCGTTGGCGATGGCGAAGCGCTGGGCGTTTTCGTTGCGGTTGAGGACGAAATCGAAGAAGGCCTGGTAGAAGCCGCAATCCATGCGGCTGCCGGAGATGACGCTGTTGAATACCTGCGGCGTCAGGCCGGCCTTGGCGCCGAGGCTCAGCGCTTCCGAATAGATCGCGGAATAGCCCATCGAGATGAAATTGTTGAGCAGCTTCATGGTGTGGCCGCTGCCGGTTGGGCCGGTGTGGACGATTCTCGCGGCGAAGGCTTCGAGCACCGGCCGTGCGCGGGCGACGATTTCGGCCGGGCCGCCGACCATGACGTCGAGCTTGCCCTCGGCGGCTTCCTTGGGCGTGCGCGCCAGCGGCGCGTCGATCAGCGTCATCCCCTGCTCCGCGAGGTCGGCGGCAAGCGCTGTCGTCGATGACGGATTGGAGGTCGAGCAGTCGATGATCAGCAACGGCTTGGCTGCCGCGGCAAGGCCGTCCGCGCCCTTGACCAGCGCTTCGACCTCGCGCGAACCGGTGACGCAGAGGATCACGATGTCGCAGGCGGCGGCGAGTTCGCGCGGGCTTGGCGCTTCGGTGGCGCCGGCGGCGATCAGCCGGTCGGCGGCCGTGCGGCTGCGGTGGACATGCACCGTCAGCGGCCAGGCCTTGCGCAACAGATTGTCGGCCATGGCGGCGCCCATGCTGCCCAGGCCGATGAAGCCGATGCGTTCTTTCATGCAATCCTCCCATGGCTCGTGCCAGCGGGCCGAACTTTCGTCGCCTTGCGGCGGGCACCCGTCGATGCAATTCTTTGAATAAGATTCGGCCTTCGAACAAGAATCGAACCGGAGTGCCACCGATGGCGGAGCCCATGACTTTCGACGCCATACCGCAGGCGCCCAACCTGCGGACGGGTCTGGTCAACACGCTGATTGCGCAGATCGAATCCGGTGACCTTGCGCCGGGGCAGCGGCTGCCGACCGAGCAGGAGATTGTTGCTGCCACAGGCGTCAGCCGCACCGTGGTGCGCGAGGCGCTGGCGGCGCTGCGTGCGCGCGGGCTGATTACCACGCGCCAGGGGCTCGGCGCCTTCGTCGCCAAGGATCCGCCGCCGAAGACGTTTTCCGTGCTGCCCGACGATCTCGAATCGATCGACGAGGTACTGCGCGTGCTCGAACTGCGCATGGGCATCGAGGTCGAAGCGACCGGCCTTGCCGCCGAGCGGCGCAGCGAGGCGGCGCTCCAGCAGATGAGCGCGCGGCTCGATGCGCTGGAAGCGGCGGTGCGCGCCGGCGGCTCCGGCTCGGAAGAGGATTTCGGCTTCCACCGCGCCATTCTGGCGGCGACGCAGAACCCGAATTTCACCCGGTTGTTCGACACGTTCGGCAGCGCCATGGTCCCGCGCCATTGGACGCGGCTCGACCGCATGACGGAGGCCGAGCGGGAAAAATATCTCGACCGCATGCAGCGCGAGCATCGCGCCATTCTCGGGGCAATCGAAGCCAGGGACGTCAATGCCGCGCGGCGCGCCATGCGCAGCCACCTGACCAAAAGTTATGCCCGCTTCGAGGATCTGCGCGACAAAGCTGTTCACGATTAGGGAGCAAACCACGGTTGACGGACTGCTCATCCGGCGACCCCGCCGAGATAGAGTTCGCGCATCAGCGACATGTTCCTCCCGGCTCCAAATCGTTGCAGTCTTACCGGGTTGTCATACAACCCTGTGATCTGGTAAATCCCAGGAAGAGGGATGTCAATCGCGTTGCCATGCGGTATGAGGCTCCCGAAATCAGAACCGTCATCAAAGCCGCAAGTCAGGAAGCAAAATGCAGTCACGGAAATTTGGCCGTACGGGCAGATCAGTCACCGAGATCGGCTTCGGCGCCTGGGCGATCGGCGCCGCCTGGGGCGAGGTCAATGAAGACGATGCGGTCGCCGCCCTGCATGCCGCGCTTGATGCCGGCGTCAGCTTCCTCGACACCGCCGACGTCTATGGCGACGGCCGTTCGGAAAAGCTGATCGCACGGGTGATGAAGGAACGCGGCGGCGCGCGCCCGTTCATCGCCACCAAGGCCGGACGGCGGCTGCCGAAGCAGACGGTCGAGGGCTACAGCGTCGAGAACCTCACCGGCTGGATCGACCGCAGCCTGAAATACCTCGAGACCGACACGCTCGACCTGGTGCAGCTGCATTGCCCGCCGACCGATCTCTATTACCACCCGGAAGTGTTCGAGCGTCTCGACAAGCTCGCCGAGCAAGGCAAGATCCGCAATTACGGCGTCAGCGTCGAGCGTGTCGAAGAGGCGCTGAAGGCGATGCAATATCCCGGCGTCGTCAGCGTGCAGATCATCTTCAACGCCTTCCGCCAGCGCCCGGCCGAGCTGTTCTTCGACCAGGCGAAAAAGAACGATGTCGCCGTCATCGCCCGCGTGCCGCTGGCCAGCGGCCTGCTGTCCGGCAAGTTCAGGGCGGACACCAAGTTCGAGACCACCGACCATCGCCTGTTCAACAGGAATGGCGAAGCCTTCGATGTCGGCGAGACGTTTTCGGGCGTGCCCTATGAGGTCGGGCTGGCGGCGGTCGAGAAGGTGCGGCCGCTGGTGTCAGGCGACACCACCATGGCGAAATTCGCGCTGCGCTGGATCCTGATGTTCGATGCGGTGACGGTTGTCATTCCCGGCGCCCGCAATCCAGCGCAGGTGGTTTCCAATGCGGAAGCGGCTGAGCTTGCGCCGTTATCCTCCGAGTTGATGGCCAAGGTGAAGGCGGTCTACGATGAGAACATCAAGCCCTACGTGCATCAGCGCTGGTGAGCCAGCGCCTGCCGCCCTCGACCGGCTGACTGACCAGAGGTCAGCCGGGGCAAATTGCGCTCGTCGTTACAAGCTGTGCAGCGGATCCTGTGATCCACCGGTCATTTAATCGGCCGTGCCGCTTGTTATTGTGCAGTGCAGCAACGATATTGCTGCGTGTGCGTTGTGTGCACGAGTCTGCCCATTCCGGCGCGCAAGGATACCAATTTGCGAGACATATCCGATACGATCGCCCGGCTGAGCGCGATGCGCCGCCGGCCCGCCGGTGCAGGACAGAGCAAGGAAGATCACCTGTCCGAGATGACAGGGTTCGGGTCCAATCCGGGCGCCTTGCGTGCGCGGCTTTATCTTCCTGAAAACCTGCCGAAGCAGGCGGCGCTGGTCGTGGTGCTGCATGGCTGTACCCAGACTGCCGCCGGCTACGACCATGGTTCCGGCTGGACCGAACTTGCTGCCGATCAGGGTTTTGCCGTGCTTTTCCCCGAGCAGCAGCGCGCCAACAACGCCAATCTTTGCTTCAACTGGTTCGTGCCGGGCGATATAAGCCGCGACAGCGGCGAGGCGCTGTCCATCCGCCAGATGATCGAGGCGGCGGTGGTCACTCACGGTCTCGACCGCAAGCGGATATTCGTCACCGGCCTTTCCGCTGGCGGCGCCATGGCGGCGGTGATGTTGGCGACCTACCCGGACGTGTTTGCCGGTGGCGCGATCATTGCCGGGCTTGCCTATGGCAGCGCCTCGACCATCCCCGAAGCCTTCGACCGCATGCGTGGCCATGGCGGCCCGTCCAGAACCGACCTGCAGCGTCTTTTGCGGGCTGCTTCGCTGCACAAGGGGCCGTGGCCGAGGATTTCGGTCTGGCAGGGCTCGGCCGATACGACAGTGGTGCCTTCCAATGCCGACGCGGTGCTGGCGCAATGGCAGGGCGTGCACGGCCTCGCTCAAGCGCCGACACGCACGGAAAAGGTCGACGGTCAGAGCCGAAAAGTCTGGTCCGATGGCAAAGGCCGCGACGTGGTCGAGGCATACAGCATTGCCGGCATGGGCCATGGCACACCATTGCAGGCGAGCGGCGACAATGCTCTCGGCAAAGCAGGGCCGTTCATGTTGGATGTCGGGATTTCCTCGACGCGCCACATCGCCCGTTTCTGGGGGCTGACGAAGCCAGAGGTACGACGCACGGCGAAAGCCAAGGCCGCTTCAGGCACTGCATTGCAGCCTTTCTCGCCGAAGGAAAAACCGCGAGCTGTCCGTGTCGATCCGGCCCCGGAGCCTGTCAATCCGCCAGGCGGTCCGGCGGGCGGGATTACCAAGGTCATTGAGGACGCGCTGCGGGCAGCGGGATTGATGCGCTGAGGCTGAGGCTCCCCCCGCACAAAGGACAAGGGCAAGCGCCAGCATCATTATCGCAGCAGGCCTTCGTCCTCGAACGCATCCCAGCCCTTCAGTCCGGGCGGCGGGCCATCCGTGTCCCGGGCGTTCCTCGCAGTGCGAGCCTGCCCGGTGCCCTTTCCCGCGCGCGTCAGCGCGGCCTTGCCCGCGCCGCGCCGCCTGTTCTCGGCGACCTCCTGGACATCCTGCTCTCTCCACACGGTTGCCAGATCGCGGTCCAGGACGTCCTCGATGTGGCGCGGGTCGAAAACGTGGAAGGTGACAGACTTTGATCGCCCACGCATCTTGACGGTGCGTGTGCCGGTGCTTTGCAGCCGACCGTCCTTGAGCCATTTGTGGCGCTCGCGCGAAGAGATCGTAAGGATATCCTCGACCTCGCGTGGAAGCACAGGCAGCGCTTCCACTCCCTCCAGTGTTTTGGAGATACTGGCAGAGGCGGCCTTGAACGCTTCCGCTTCGGATCTCGACATTCGCAATGCGATGCGGCCCGTCTCGGCCTTGACGTGCTTCCTGACTGCCCATGGCAGCCGGGCTCTGACTTCACGTTCGATCCCCTTGGAGCGCACGGCGGACCCGAGTGTCGCTGACGGCGACAACGGCCATTCGGCAATCAGTTGCGGGGACGGGCTCATGCTTTCCTGGGGCTGGGTTCGTTGGTTCGACGTTAACACGGCGAGAGCCGGTCAAGCCAAGGCAACAGCGAAAAGGGGCAGGTCCGATGAGAACCCGCCCCTTATGGCCGAATCTGAACGTCGCTTTCAGTGCGCCGACAGCACCTTCGGCCCCGCCGCCGTACGGCGACGGGGCTCGATGATCAGAGTGGGCTGGCGTTGCGCGTTCTGTCGCGCTCGGCCTCGATGTCGGTGTAGGGGTCGGCATTGGCATCGAAGCCGGTCCAGCCCCCGGCTTCATAGGCGCGTCGGCGGTCTTGCAGATCGACCGAGTTGGATTCGCCAAGAATACGCTCTGCCTCGTCGGCGAGTTCGTCGCTGACCCTGGCGGTCACCATCGTGCCACCGCGGCGAACGCCCTCCGCATAGACATGCGCATCCCTTTCGGGGACGCCTGACTCGGTCAGCGCCCCGACGATGCCACCGGCAGCGCCACCGACGACCGCGCCGCCAACGGCGCCGACCGCGGTGGCAGCCAGCCATCCTGCGGCCACGACAGGACCGACGCCAGGAATGGCCATGATGCCGAGCCCTGTCAGAAGCCCTCCGGCGCCGCCAATGACGGCTCCGAGACCGGCGCCCCCGGCTGCATCCTCGGCGGCGTTGGAAGTGTCGCCGTCGTCGTACCAGTCGTCCGAATTGTTGGCGACGATGCTGATGTCGGCCTGCGGCACGCCGATTGCCTCCAGTTCGCCGACGGCATCGGAGGCATCATCGTAGTTGTCGAAAAGTCCGGTTACGGTTTTCATGGTCTTGATCTCCTCGATCTGGTTCAGAGGTTCAGTTGGCGCCGGCAACGACGTTGCCCTGATAATCGAGCGCCACGGTCGTGGTCTTGCCATCCTTGGTGGCCTGACCGCGCCAGATGCCCTGGTCGTCTTTGGTTAGCTTGGACACGCCGGAGAAGCCGGCATCCTGAATGCGGCTCTTGGCCTGATCCTCGGTGAAGCTGTTGGCACCCGGGACCGGGGCGGCCGGATTGGTGGTGTCGGTCGTGCTCACGGCAGGGGTGGTGGAGCTGGTGGTCGACGATGCATTGTCAGCGGAAGCGATCTTCTCGACCATTTCCTGATGCATTTTGAGCGTCGGCAAGGTCTCGGAGGCGAAGGTCTTCAGCTGCGCGTTGTCGCCGTCCTTGGCATAGCTCTCGAACAGCGTGACCGCCTCCGAATGCGCATCGCGCTGCATCTGGACATAGGGCTTGTCGACGGCATCGTTGGCATTCTGCAGAGCCTCCAGATCGGCCTTGTGCTTGGCGTCCAGCTCCGTCGGCACTTTCAGCTTCTGTTCGCCAGCGATGGTCGCAAGCTTGGCGTTGGCGGCGCCGTGATCGTCGATCATCTTCTTGGCGAAATCCTTGACGCCTTGATCCTGGGCCTTGCCTTCTGCGATCTTGCTGGAGTCCACTTCGAACAGGCCGCCGATGGCAGCCTTGTCGACAAAGTCCTGAGCGCTGTCGGCGGCGAAGGCGGGCAGGGCGAAGACCATGGCAGTGGCGGTGGCCAGCGAAGCTAGAAGAACACGTGTTTTCATGGACAGAGATCCTCGTTGGGGCACACATCGTGCTGTGAGCCTAACCAGTGCGGCCAAGCTTTGTTCCGCCGCCCAAGCGTTATAACCGGGAGGGTCGATGCCGCGATGATGGCCCCTCATCCTCGGCTTTTTGCGCCTTTGCCATGTCGACGCTGAGGACAGCGGCCGGCTCGACGGGCGCCTTGCAAGTCGATCAAAAAGGGAAACGAGGCCCTTGGCCGCCGGCAAATGAACACCGCCCGCGGTGGCCTATCGAGGTTCAGCGATCGTTGCGTTCGAGGCGGCGCGCAACCTCTGTTTGTGCGACCTGCAGCAGCGTGTCTATTTCGAACATCGCCGCCGCATGGCCGCCGTCGCGAATGACACGGCGGGCGCGGTGGAGCAGGTCGGAGACCGTCCGCAGCGTTTCAGCATGGCTCGATCGATTCGACAAATGCGTGCCCTCCATCAGCCACAACCGTTGGATCGGGAGAGTGTTCCCAAAGTTGGCGGCCGGCCCGGCGAATGACCGTGACGGCAGGCAGCGGAACCATCCTTGTCCGTTGGCCGTTCCCCCTGCCTCAACGAAAGGAACAGCCATGGCCGAGAACGACACCCCGAAGGACACCCCGAAGGACACCCCGAAGATTTCTGCCCGAGAGGCCCAGGAGGCCCTGGAGAAGCAGGTCGCATCGCTGAGGCGCGAGATCAGCAAGATCAACCGGACGCTTGCCGACCGCGCAGAAGATGCCGTCGGCGAAGCCGGCGGCTGGTACGGCAGCGCGACCGAGCGCGCGGCACGGGCAACGCAGCAGCTGAGATCGCAGGCGCAGACAGTGTCCGAAGCCGTCCAGCAAAATCCCGGCACCATCAGCAGCGCTTTCGTGCTTGGCGGCATTGCCGGGTTGTTGATCGGCATGCTGCTCGGGCAAAGCCAGGAACGCGACCGAAGCTGGTTCTAGTGGCGTATCTTATGACTATTGCGCCCGCCGGCTTTGCTGGCGGGCTTTGTATGGACGCCAGATTACTGTGGCTTTGAGTGAAAAACTCCCCGCTCGGGTAAACGGGATTTGTGGTCGGCGCCGCCCGCGCGGCGCCCCCCGCGCGGCGCCCTCGACAGGTGAGTTGAGTTTCCCTGCCGCGGTCGTATGTTGTTGACCGCAGTGGAGGATCACAAATGCCCATTCGACGCAAAGCCACCGAGGCCGGCGTTTTGCAGCCATCCGAACTCGAGCTGTTGGGCCGTGTATTCGAGCAGCTTAAGCGCGACGGTCAGTCGCCCGAAGCACGCGACGCCATCGCATCCCGGATTATCGCGAACTATATGGCCGGCGTGGTCGACGAAGCCGAGCTCGTCAGTCTTTCGAGGCAACCGCTGGGCCGGTAGTGCGCTTTCCATTCCGGGTTCAGAAGAGTTTCAGGTCGTCAAATCAGAGGGATAAGGCAATGCCGGCTGACCCACCGATAGAGCGACGGTCGCATATCCGTGATCTTGTTCTGAAGGAAGCGACAATCCGCGTTGGCGACGCCAGTATCAATTGTCTGGTTTGCAACCAGCACGCTCACGGTGCGGAGCTGCGGGTGAAGGCCGATATCGCAATCCCCGACCGTTTCGTCCTTCACGTGCCTGTCGATCATACCAGCTATCGCGCCGTGGTGCGGTGGAGACGGAACGAGCGACTTGGGGTGCAGCTTGATTCGGGAAGGCAGGCGTAGAGGGCGATAGCCGGGACGGATGCAGGGTTGATGGGACAAGGCAGGGCTCGTTTGCGGCACGAACGCTTCTTTCTATGCTACTTGCGATTTGCAATCAGTTGCTATAGCGTCTGACTGCTTGCAAATTACAAGCGGTTAATCCGTGAACCGACCATGTGAAGGCGCTGCTTATGGCCAAACTTATCTTGGGAATGAACGTTTCCATCGATGGCTATGTCGATGACCTTGCCGGAAATCTGGTCATGGGCGCACCAAGCCAGAAGCACTTCGAGTACTGGATCGAGACGATTCGCAACCATGCCGGCGCTGTGTATGGCCGCCGGATGTACGAGGTCATGCGCTATTGGGACGATGATCACGCGGAATGGGATGCTTCGCTTCGCCAGTTCGCGACACTCTGGCGCAAGCTGCCCAAATGGGTCGTTTCGCGCACACTTTCACGGGTAGGCCCCAACGCCACCCTCATCTCCGGAGATATTGAAACGCAGATTCGCGAGATCGCGGCCCGCACGGAGGGTATCCTGAGCGTTTCCGGTCCGGAACTGGCCGGTCTTATGACCGGGCTGGGCCTGATTGAGGAATATCACCTGCACGTGAGGCCGTTCGTGCTCGGCAAGGGCAAGCCTTTCTTCCACGAGGCAAGGCCTCCGCTGCAACTGGTGTCGAGCACATTGATCGATGACGATACGGTTCATATGATCTATGTGCCGCGAGGCTGAACGATAAGGCGCTTCAGCGCCAACATGCGAACCAACACGTACGTCGCAGTGGGCCTGGTCCCGGCCTTCGCACCGAGGTCTCACATGTCAGCTTGCGTGCTGGGTACCCAAGCAGCAGAGGGTCTGCTGTCGGCCGAAAATCTGCCGGTCAGCAATGCGCCCCATGCCGGTCAAAGAGGCCTTGCCGCCGTTCCTCCATAAGTAGACATTGCAGACCTACAAGGACATCGCTTTTACGCCCGAAGCGCCGCTTCGGTTGGTCCTTCAGTGACCTGGCGGCCCAAGGGCGTCGTCCTCCACCGCCCGCCCTCGTCCGCAACTCACCGTTGCCAGCGGCTCTGCTCCTGGCCTTCCCGCGATGACCGAGCGGGTAGTGAAACATCATGGTCAAGCCTGAAAAGCAAGGTCCAACCTAGCCGCCTTTCCAGGCCTGCGTCATCATCGTCCAGCAGTTCAGGATCCTGCGTGCGCCAGCCGGGTCCGTCGGGTCGGCCGGCCGCACAGTTTTTTTCATCCCGCTGGAACATTGGCGAAGGAATGCAGTTGGGGTCGCTGCAGATGCCGCCGCGTGGTGCCTGTGGGCGATTGGTGGCAACACCTGATCGGCCGCCGCTCCTTTACGAGGCGGCTTAGCGTGTGAGCCAATCCTGCAGCAAAGGCCTTGGGATTGGAACGACCAACAGGAGGCAGTCATGAAGCACCAGACACTCGATCAACTCCAGTCAGTCGCGGACATCAGTCCACTATCGCCGGCTCTGCTGGCTACAAGGACGCAACGGATAGAGCGGTGGGCGGAACTGCTCTATCGAAATCCGACGCGCTCCCTTGTGGCTCTCACCGGGACTGAGCATCTGCATCCCTCTGTCCGCGGAGAAGCGCGCGCGGTCGGATCGGCGATCAGTGTCGCTTTTGACGATCCACTGCTGCGTGCATCGGGCATGCAATCGGATACCTACGGGGAAGCCAGACGCTTCTTCGAACTCTCCGATTGGCAGTTGCATGAGATCGTCTGCAGTTGCCACACCGGCGCCACCATGCAGGCTGGCTGGGCCGCCGGGCGTGTCCGCAGGGTTCTCAATGGGAGCAAGATATTGGCTTGGCTGAGAAAAGGATTCATGCCGCACTGAGACACAGCGCTTGCGCCTGAAGAAGCATGCAGGCTCCAGCAGAGATTGCGTCGGCTCCGCGAAGGCATGGCTGACCTCAATGGAGTAGGGCGGCCGAGTTGCTTGCGACTTCAGAAATGACGTTCACCATTGCTTAGTGGACCTCGTCAGGGTGATCGGCAAGTTCGTGAATAGCGAGTACCAGCGCCAGTTTCGACCAACCGGTCGGCAGCGCCCTCGTGACCAAGCGGGGTTACTTATCCTCGGTGCGTCACATGTGCGCTTCGTCAGCGGTATAGCCTGCCAATCCCTCCACAGCCGTTTTGACGCTGCGAAAAGCTCGAGGCGTGAGGGGGCAATTTAACCCAGGAATCCCGAAAAACGGACCTTCCGCTTTCGGCCCCGAAATTGAAATCCGAGGCACCCCGCCATCACCCCGGAAAGATCGTAAACCCGCCATCGACGCGGAGCACCTGCCCATTGATAAATCGTGCGCGGGGGCCGGCTAGAAAGGCCACCGCCTCGGCGATCTCCTCCGGCTCGGCATAGCGGTTCAGCGACTTCTTGCTCGAATCCATGCGCTCCGGATCGACCGTGCGGGTCGCCTGGAAGCGTGCCGTCTTCGTGGCGCCTGGGCTGACCGCGTTGATGCGCACGCCGTCGTCGATCAGTTCCTTGGCGAGACAGCGCGTGTAATGCACGACCGCGGCCTTCAAGGTGGAGTAAACGACCTCGGGCGAGCAGCCGAGATGTGCCGCCGCGGAGGCGATGTTGATGACGGAGCCGCCGCCGCGCTGCTTCATCGGCGGCACGAAGGCCTGGCAGACCAGCATCGTGCCGATCAGATTGTTCTCGGTGAGCACGCGGATGTCGTCCAGTTCGATGTCGAGGGCGTTGTTCGGGTTCGGCTTGCCGCCCTTGGCGCCGATGTCGCCGCCAGCGCAATTGACCAGCACATGGACGTCGCCGAGATCGGCCTCGATCCTGCGCTTCATCTCGGCCACCGCCTTCTGGTCGCCAATGTTGCCGGTCACCGACGTGACCTTCGTGCCGTGCCGCTTCAGGCGCTCGACCACTTCGCCGAGATTGGCGAACTCGCCGTACTTCGCCGGCGCTTCCTCGTCCATGTCGTGGATCGCGACATTGGCGCCGAGTTCGGCCAGGCGCTCGGCCATCACGCGGCCGAGGCCACGGCCGGAGCCGGTTACGAAGGCGGTCAATCCATCGAGTTCACGTGCCGTCATCGGATATTCTCCATCAAACCAAATTTGCGCATGTTGGCGGCGCTGCGCCGGATCATGTCGAGCTCATAGGAAACCAGTGAGACGTCGGCTTCGCGCTCCCAAGGCGTGCGGTAGTCGGCATCGTCGGGCAGCCGGTTGCGCTGCGCGGCCGCCAGGCAGGCGGCAAATTCGCGTGCCGTCTTCGGGGGATAGCCGCGCCACCAGTCGTCGCTGAGATAGCGGACATGCCGCGCCTCCAATGCGCCCGGTTCGAGGACGGCGGTCAGGCGATCATGGTGCTGGGCAAGAATTGCAAACAGCTCGGCGAACGGCACAGCACCGTCACCGATGGCGCAGCGGATCAGCCGGTAACCTTCGGTCGTGAACTGCACGCGGTAATCCTTGAGGTGGACATGGCGGACATGGGGGGCGATCGCGCGCGTGAAATCGAGCGGCGCTTCGCCGACCGGGAACGTGTTGCCGGTGTCGAAGGTGACGCCCACACTGTCACCACCGAGGGCGCAGAAATCGACGAGTTCCCGGCTGGTAAAGTCCTGGTGGTTTTCGATCGCAAGGACATACCCTTCGGCATTCGCGCGGGGACCCCACTCCACCAATCGCCCCCGAATGATGCCGGCGTACTCGCTCCATTTTTCGCCGGCGGCGTTGCGGTCGCCGCAGAGAATGGGCGTCAGCGCCGTGCGGATGATTTTGGCCTTGAGCAGGCGCGCGGCCCGAAAGGCATCGTCGAGCGGTTCGCCCACCAGCAGGCCGCCGCTGACGACCGGCGCGATGCGAAGGCCGGCGAGCCGTTCGCGCAGCGCGATCACCGCGTCGTCGGAAAGCTCGGTCAGCCATGGCACCCAGATCTCCAGCACGCGCGCGCCGAGATCGGTCGCGAGCGCGATGAAACCTTCGAGCCCCGCAGGTCTAGGATTGGCGCGTGGCGTGCCGCGGCCCTGGAGGCCGAGATGATAGGTCAGGCCGTAGGGGTTCAGGCCGACCTCGAGCATGAAGCGATCCTTTGAGTCAGGTGTGGTCATCGCAGGCCGGCATCCACGGTGATCGACTGCTTGGTGATCATGCGGCTGTCGTCGGCGGCGAGGAACAGCACCGTGCGCGCGATCTCCTCGCCGAGCAGAATCTTGCGGATCACCTGGCGCTGCACGACCTGGTCGACCGAACCTTCGGTCTTGTACCAAAGCTCCCGCTGCCGGTCGGTGATGACGGCGCCCGGCTCGATGGCGTTGACGCGGATGTTGTCGGGGCCAAACGCCCGCGCCAGCGCGAAGGTCAGCCCGACCACCGCAGCCTTGGCCGCCGCATAGGGGGCCATCTCTGACGCGCCGAAACGCCAGGCGATCGAGGAAAAATTGACGATCGAACCAAAGCCCACTTCCTTCATGTGCGGATGCACGCCCTGGGCGGCAAAGAAGTGGTGCCTGAGGTTCACATCCTGGGCATGGTCCCATGTCGCCTGGGTCACGTCGGCGACCGGCTGGCGATTGTCATCGGCGGCGTTGTTGACCAGCACCGCGACAGGCCCTAGGCGGTCGCGCACCGTGCCGATCGCGGCCTGGAGGGCGGGGATATCGGTCACATCGCAGCGCAGGAACAGGGGCGCGTGCGCTGCCGCGGCGGCGAGTTCCCGCGCGAGCGCCTCGCCGGCCTCCTGCTGCAGATCAAGAAACGCCACTCGTGCGCCATTGGCGGCGAAGGCGCGGACCGTGTCGGCGCCGATGCCCGACGCACCGCCGGTGATCAGCACGACGCGCTCGGACAGGCTCGGATAGGTGGCGAAGGACAAGGCGGAACTCTTTTCAAATCAAGCTTTGGTCAGATCGGGTCAGATCAAGCGTTTGGTCGTCGGGTCGAACAGGCACGCACGCGCCATGTCGATGCCGAGCGTCACCGTCTCACCCATAAGCGGCGTGCCGTCGGGCTCGAAACGACCGGTGATCTCCTTGCCGCCCAGGCGCAGGACGGCCATGGTCTCCGCGCCTGTCGGCTCGACCAACTCGACCACGGCATCGATCTGCGCGATGCCCGGCTTGCGGCGCGCAAGATCGGGATCGAAGCGGTAGATGTGCTCGGGACGGATGCCGAGCACAAGCTGTCGCGGCGTGTCGGATGGGAGCGCCTGGACGATCGGCAGGCTGGCCGTCTTGCCGTCGGCGGTCTGCAGGACAACAGTGCGGCGACCGCCTTCCTGGCTCAGTTCGGCGGCCAAAAAATTCATCGCCGGCGACCCCATGAAGCCGGCGACGAACATGTTGGCCGGACGGTTGTAGATCGTGGCGGGATCGTCGAATTGCTGGACCTCGCCCTGATGCATCACGGCGATGCGCGACGCCAGCGTCATCGCCTCGACCTGGTCGTGGGTGACGTAGACGGTGGTCTTGCCGACGCGGTGATGCAGCTTCTTGATTTCGGTGCGCATGTCGACGCGCAGCTTGGCATCGAGATTGGAGAGCGGCTCGTCGAACAGGAACAGTTTGGGATCGCGCACCAGCGCCCGGCCCATGGCGACGCGCTGGCGCTGGCCGCCCGAAAGCTGTCCGGGCTTGCGCCCTAGCAGCGGTTCGATCTGCAGGAAGGCGGCAACCCGCTTGACGGCCTCGTCCTGCTGCGGCTTCGGGACGCGGCGGCTTTCCATGCCGAAGGTGATGTTCTCGCGCACCGTCATCGTCGGGTAGAGCGCGTAGGACTGGAACACCATGGCGATGTCGCGGTCCTTCGGCGGCACCGAATTGACCAGCCTTCCGTCGATGCGGATCTCGCCGGAGGTAACAGATTCGAGCCCGGCGATCATCGCCAGCAGAGTGGACTTGCCGCAGCCGGACGGTCCGACCAGCGCGATGAACTCGCCGTTCCGCGCTTCGAGATCGATGCCCTTCAGCACCTCGACCGCGCCGAAGTTCTTGCGCAGCGATCGGATGGTCAATGTCGACATGCGATGCCCTTCTTGGCGGACGGGACGATCGGCGACAGGAGACAGGCTCCGCTCACTGGATCGCGCCTCACTTGACGGCGCCTCACTTGATCGCCCCTTGGGTCAGGCCACGAACGAAATACTTGCCGCCGAAGAGATAGATCAGCAGCGGCGGCAGCGCGCCGATCAGCACGGCGGCGCTCATGACATCGTAGGCGCGCACATTGGTGCCGCTTGCCGTCAGCGCGACGAGCGCTGCCGTGATCGGCTGTTGCTGCCCGGAGGTGAAGACGACGCCGAACAGATATTCGTTCCAGATGCCGGTGAACTGCCAGATCACCGTGACGATCAGGATCGGCGAGGAGAGCGGCAGAATGATCTTGCGGAAGATGCGCCAGAAGCCGGCGCCGTCGATGCGCGCCGCCTTGATCAGGTCGTCGGGGATGCTGACGTAGTAGTTGCGGCAAAACAAAGTGGTGAACGAAATGCCCTGGATAACGTGGATGAGGACGAGCCCGTAGACCGAATTGCTGAGGCCGAGATTGCCGAGGATGAACGCCCACGGCATCAACGAAATCTGGCCCGGAATGAAGACGCCGAGCAGCATGCAGGTGAACAAAGCTTCCGAACCTCTGAAGCGCCATTTCGACAGGATGTAACCGTTCATCGCGCCGACCGCCGTCGAGATGATCGTGGCCGGGATCGTCATCTTCAGGGAGTTGTAGAAGTTGCGCTGCATGCCCTCGCAGGTGCCGCCGATGCAATATGTGCTCCAGGCCTGGCCCCAGGCATCGAGGCGGAAGCTGCGCGGCAGCGAGATCAACCCGTTGCGCGCGATCTCCTGCTGGTCGCGGAATGAATTCAGCACCACCACCAGCAACGGGACCAGGTAGATCGCCGCGAAGACGACCAGCAGCCCATAGATGGCGAAGCGGGTGAGAAAATGCCGGCGCGACGCGACTGCGGCAGCGCGACGGTCGAGCGACTGGTCCAGGGAGACGTCAGCCATGGCCGGCTTCCTTGCGCCGGCGCCAGACCACCCAGAATGAATAGGGCACCAGCACCACGGCAACAGCGGCAAGCATCATGATGGCGGCGGCCGCACCTTCGCCGATCTGGCCGCGTTGGAACATCAGGTCATAGACGTAGATGGCGGGGAAGGTGGTCGAGATCCCCGGGCCGCCTTTGGTCAGGGCCGCCACGAGGTCGAAGGTCTTGATGGCGAACTGGATCTGGATGACGGCGACCGCCAGGAAGATCGGCGCAATGGTTGGCAGAAGCACCTTGCGATAGATGCGGAACGTCGATGCGCCGTCGATCTGCGCGGCCTTGACGAGGTCCTGATCCACCGAGCGCAGGCCGGCCAGGAACAGCGCCATGGCAAAGCCCGAGGCCTGCCAGACACCGGTGATGATCACCGCGTAGATCGCATAGTGCCGGTCGCTGGCGAGTGCGAAACTGAAGCTCGCCCAGCCGAAACCGCGCACCATGGCCTGGATGCCGTCGGTCGGATTGTAGAGCCAGCTCCAGACCGTGCCGGTGACGATGAAGGAGACGGCCAGCGGATAGAGGAAGATCGTGCGCCAGGCCGCTTCGCCGCGCACGCGCTGGTCGATCAGGATCGCCAGCAGCAGTCCCACCGCCATCGAGCCGACGATGTAGAAAGCGCTGAAGAAAAACAGGTTGTTGTAGGCGATGTTCCAGCGCCGGTTCGCCCACAGCGACGCGTAGTTCTCGAGGCCGACGAAGCCGTAGGTCGGCAGCAGCGAGGAGTTGGACAGCGAGATATAGAGCGTCCAGCCGGTGAACACGAAGACGTAGACGAAGCTCGCCACGAGTGAGGGGCCGAGCACGAGCAAGGGCATCGCGGAGCCCAGCCGCTCGCGCCAGGGGCGGGCGGGCGTCGGTACCGACAGGATCAGGTCTTGATTTGACATTCAGAGTACAGCATTGGCAGAGCACGGGACTGAAAGGGAGGACGGCCGGGCGGATAGGCATCGCGCCCGGCCATTCCCGTCTATTTCTGTGCTTCCGCCGCGTCGGCCATCGCATTGGCGCCATCCTCGGGCGACATGTCCGGTGTCGCCACGAACTCGGTAATGGAGTCCATGATCGCGCCGCGCATCTTCTGCGGGATGGTCATGTTGTGCGCCATCGAGCGGACCAGCGTGCCGTCCTTGATCGAAGCCTGCAGATCCTTCTGCGAGAGCTGCTGGCACGGATTGAAGCCCTTCGACAGATCGATATCCAGGCGTGCAGGGATCGAGCCCTTGGCCTGGTTGAAGACCGTCTGGAAGTCGGGCGACAGGATCAGGCTGGCCAGCAACTTCTGGCCGTCGATGTAATCCTGGTCCTTCTGCTTGAAGAACACGACCGAGTCCGAGTTGAGGATGAAGCCGGGTTTGCCCCAATCGGTCGGCGCCTGGGCGCAGACATAGTCGGTGCCTTCCTTGAAGCCGGCGGCGGTCAAAAGGCCGATCGTCCAGTCGCCCATGATGTGGAACGCCGCGTCGCCCTTGCCGACCAGCGCCGACATCGAATCCCAGTCGCGGCCGACCATGCCCGGATCCATGTATTTGCTCGTCATCAGGCGCATCTGCGTGAAGGCCTTGACCATTCCCGGGCTGCGCATGGACTCGACATCGCCTTCCACAAAGGCCTTACGGTAGAGATCGATGTCCTGGCCGTAGAGCACGACCTCGAACACCGTCGAATCCGTCCAGTCGGCGGTCGAATGCGAGATGCAGATCTTGCCTGTGGCGACGATCTTGTCGCAGGCGGCATTGAACTCGGCCCAGGTCTTGGGCATTTCCGCCACGCCGGCCGCCTGCATGACCTTGGGCGAGGCCCAGAGCCAGTTGATGCGGTGGATGTTCATGGGCGCGGCGACCCATTTGCCGGTCGGCTTCATCACCGGAAGCAATTCCGGCGCCACCACTTTCTCCCACCCTTCCGAGGCCGCCAACTCGTCGAGATCGGCGGTCATGCCGGTCTCGTTCCATTCGGCGATCTCGGGGCCCTTGAGCTGCACGGCAGGCGGGGCATTGCCGGCGATCACGTCGGCGCGCAGCTTGGCCAGCGTATTGGCGGTGTGGCCGGCGATCGAGGTCTGTTCCCATTTGCCGCCCTTGGCGGTGAACATCTCGCCGAGCTTGGCGATCGCCTGGGCGTCCGATCCGGTCGCCCACTGGTGCAAAAGGTTGGTCTTGGGTTCGGCGAAGGCTGTTCCGGCGAAAAATGTGCACGCAGCAGCGGCCGCAAGCGCGGTCATGACGGACTTCATCGTTTCACTCCCATATCGTGTTGCACGGTTCGTCTCGACCGCTTATGGCCGCGGTTTGAAGCCGCCGCCGGCGAGATGCGTCAATCTCGAGTTCTTTCCAAGATGACATATTGGAGCTATCAGTCAACGATGTTTATGTTGAGCCATGACAAAACCTTCGCTTAGAACCTGGCTGATCGACAGACCCTCCGCGTCGCCGGAGAGCATGATCGTGCGCTGCCTGAGTGAGCGCGGTGCGCTCTCCGCCTTGCAGATCGCACGCGCCACCGGTCTGGCGCGCTCGACGGTGTCAACCGCGCTTAACGGCTTGAAAAAGTCTGGAATGGTGATCGAAGCCCCGACCAGCCGCGACGGCATCCGAGGCATCGGCAGGCCAGCCGCCGCGGTGACGCTCAATCCGACAGCGGGCACCTGCGTCGGCATTCACCTGGCTCTTCAGCAGATACGGCTCATCGTCGCCGATGTCTCGCATTCCGTCATTGCCGAACAAAATATTCCAATGGCGCTGGACTACCAGCCGCAACAGGCGGCCCAGGCGGTCAAATCGGCGATTGCCCAATCTTACAGGGAAAACGGTCTGCCGGTGGCGGGGCTCCTGGGGGTTGGTGTCTCCGTCTCCGGCCCTGTCAGCCGCGATGGAGTGGTGCTGCGCGCAAGCATGGTTCCAACATGGGCCGGCGTCAACATACGAGATGTGTTCGGACCCGTTCTGGAACAGCCGATCTTCGCCGACAACGAGAGCAACTGCGCGGCCATTGCCGAGCTGATGTGGGGTGCGGCCGTCGGCCAGGACGATTTCGTGCTGTTCAAGATCGATCTGGGTGTCGGCGGCGCCATTGTCCAGCATGGCCGGCTGGTGACGGGCGTCGCAGGCGGCGCCGGCGAATTCGGGCACATCAGCATCGATCCCGGCGGCGACCTTTGCCGCTGCGGCAATCGCGGATGCCTGGAGCTCTACGCGAGTTTTACCCGGCCGCTGGAACAGATTTCGCGTGTCGTTGGGCGGCAAGTCACCATGGACGATGTCATCGCCATGGCCGAGCAGGGCGACGTCAGGGCGTTGCGGATGATCGAGGATACCGCCGAGATCGCCGGCCGGGGTCTCGGCCTGATCGGCTCGGTGCTCAATCCGCCGCTTATCATCATCGGCGGCCACATGGCTTTGGCAGGGGACATTCTGTTGACGCCGCTGATCGCGTCCTATGCACGCCACACGCTGATCAAGTCCCGGGATGTCGCTCCCGCGCTGCGCACGCGCATCATCGTTGGCAGGCACACCGAGAACGATGCCTTGCTGGGCGCGGTCGGCCTCGTTTTGAGACACCAGACGAAGGAACTGTCGCTGGGGTGATCGTCAGGACCAGCCTGTGCTTGTTCAAGTCAATTGCACGTGTCCGCAGCCTTGAGCGCTTCGGCGCGTGACGATTTGGGCAAATCCGCGATCCGCCGGACAGAAGCGTAAAACCTTGGATAGTCGCCCGAACACAGGTCGAACAAGCGAAGAAAGGCCGGAACCTGTTCACCGTAGACAGAAGTTGCCGCGAGCTTGGCGTTGTTGATCGGGGCAGCGAACCAGGCGTCGTATCCCCGGTATCCCGCCCAGTGCTTGTCGCGCATCTGCCGGTAGCGCGCCCGCAACCGGTCGATGGTTGCTGCCTTGGCGGCCGCCATCTTTTCCGGGGTGCGGGGACTACCATAGACCTGCCTTAGCTCGTCGCGCGTCTTCGCCACCAGTCCAAGAAAATCGGCGCTGCGCTTGCGATCGGCTTCGTAGCGGCGCAATCCGGCCCGGTCGCCGGCGGCGCGGAGCCATTTCCTGACGCCGCTGGTTTCGACGGCAACGGCGAACGCCTCGTTGAATGCGGAATCGCCATCCACATAGAGGCGCTGATGCGCCAGTTCATGAAAAACAAGGCTTGCGAGATAGGTGTCGTCCTGACGCAGCATGGTGCTCAGCAGCGGGTCACTGGACCAGCCAAGCGTGGAATAGGCGGTGACGCCCGAGACATAGACGTCCAGGCCCTGCCTTTGAAGTTCGACTGCGTTCTCAGTCGCGGATTTCCGGGAGAAGTAACCCCGGTATGGAACGCAGCCGAAAACCGGAAAGCACCATGTTCGTGGCGCCAGCGAGAATTGCGGCGCGGCAAAAACGGCCCAGGTCACGGCGTCGCGATGGATGTCGACATAACTGCGGTAGCTGTTGTTTTCGGGCAGTGCCAGTTCATCCGTCGCAAACCGTCTTATGGCGCTGGCCGACGTCAATTTGGCGCGCAATGCCTCAGGCGTCGAAGGATCACGGATGAGTTTTCCAATATTTTTGCGGGCGGCCATGATCTGCGCGTGACCCTGCAACGACTGCGCGTAGTAGGAAATGGTCGTGCAGCCGGTCGCCCCGGACGCGATGATCGCCGCGGCAAGCATCTGAAGAACGCGCTTCACTGTTTGCCCACCCTTGCCCATCTCCCCATGCAGCAAACGTCCTGGTCACCCTCAAACAGGAGGCACCGGTTTCCGTCAAGAGCTGCAGGGTAGGGGGCGACACCGACCTGGGCAGGGCGATGCGGCCATTCGCCTAGGATTGACGAAAGTCCGCCGCAGGGCGGAGCGAGCGAGATACGGACCGTCCGTCGAGGCGCGGTTCTCCGAAGCTGCCGCGCGCTACTGGTCCGAAAACTTCACGCTCACGCCGCGCTGGCGAAAATAAGCCTGCATCAACTTACGGCCCGAGCGGTTGTTCTGCGCCAATTTTGCCGGATCGAACACCGCCTGTTTTGCGCCCTCTCGTGTCAGCGCTGCCTTGAGCGTCGCGATATGGGCGTCGATGTCGGCATTGTCCGCCCGCAGCGAGGCATAGATACTTTCGGTCGCTTCGGCCACAGTCGGTTCGCTCACAGATGTCGTCCTTTGGTTGGTTGGGCGGCGGCTTTACCACAGATTTGCGGCTCCGACGATATCGACCGAACCGTCGGAGCACAGCGCCCAGGGAGCAAAACCGCAAAACGTATGTATTCGGCCCTGCTAAACATTGCCCGGCAGGCGAATGGGTCTAACTATCGTTAGGAAACGGGGGGAATCAGGTGGCTGCCAATCGTCGAAACGACATCTCATCGTCCGAGCGAGGGCTAGGACGGATTCTTGCGGCAGGCAATGCCCATCCGCGCACAGCTCTGCCTACCGTGGCAACCATCGTCACGACAGTAGCTGCGCTGTATTTCGGTCGTGAGGTGTTCCTTCCCATTGCCATCGCGCTGCTTTTGACCTTTGCGCTGGTGCCGATGGTCTCCGCACTGAAGCGTGTCGGCTTGCCTCGGCTGCCCGCAGTGCTTCTGAGCGTCATTGGCGCATTCGCGGCCCTGGGCCTGTTCAGCTTCATTGTTGCGACCCAGGTAAGCGAGCTTGCTCAGAACATTTCCGTCTACCAGACAAACATTCTGACCAAGGTGCGTTCCCTCAAGGAGACGGGGGTGGGTGGCGGCATAATTGCCAGGCTGAGCGGGGTGATCGAGCGTGTCGGTCAGGAGATCGACAAGCAGGATGTGGCGCCGCCTGCGGCCGACAAGCCCCGGCGCGAGCCTGTTCCCGTCGAGATCGTCGCCCGCGAGAGACCTCTGGAGGTATTGCAGAACATCATCGGACCGTTGATCAGCCCGCTGGCATCAGCTGGCCTGATCATCATCGTCGTCATCTTCATGTTGCTTGAGCGCGAGGATCTGCGCGACCGGTTTATCCGCCTCGTCGGCTATGGCGACCTCCATCGCACAACGCAGGCATTGCAGGATGCCGGCAAACGGGTTGGCCGTTATCTGATCATGCAATTGGTGGTCAACATCGTCTACGCGATACCAATCGCAATTGGCCTTTGGGTGCTCGGCATTCCCAACGCGCTGCTGTGGGGGTTGCTGGCACTGGCGCTGCGCTTCGTTCCCTATATCGGCCCTGTTATCGGCATGCTGCTGCCCTTGTTTCTGGCCTTGGCGGTTGCGCCCGGCTGGTCGCTGGTGCTGTGGACCGCCGCCCTGTTTGTCGTCATGGAATTGGTAACCGGCAACGTCATCGAACCGTGGCTCTATGGCTCGCGCACGGGACTTTCTCCTTTGGCAATCATCGTTGCGGCAATTTTCTGGACATGGTTGTGGGGGCCGCTCGGCCTGGTCCTTTCGACGCCGCTGACAGTTTGCCTCGTCGTCCTCGGGCGACATGTTCCGCAGTTCGAATTTCTCGACGTCCTGTTTGGCAACGAGCCCGTCCTTGAATCTCACGCCCGGCTCTATCAACGGCTCCTGGCCGGCGATCCCGACGAGGCCACTGACCATGCCGAGGAGATCCTCGAGGAGAAGTACCTGATCGATTTCTACGACACTGTCGCCATTCCTGCTCTCCTGTTGGGCGAGCAGGACCGCATGCGTGGCGTGATGGGCGATCAACAGCGAAGGCAGGTGGCGGCGAGCGCCCAAATTCTTGTGGCAAATCTTGCTGACGATGCACAGGAAGAGGCAAGCGAGGAAGATGCGCCGGCAACCACCGCGGAAGGGAGCGCGAGCAGGGAAACAGATGGCGTCGAAGAGGAAGAGATCGAGCTGCCCGACGGCAAGGACATGTCGGTGCTTTGTGCCGGCGGTCGCGGCGAACTCGACGATGCCGCTGCCGCCATGCTCGCTCAGGTGCTGGAGGTGCAAGGTGCTACGGTGGCGAAGGCCAGTTTTGTCGATATGGAGCCGGCAGGTATTCGTCGTCTCGAACTAGAGGCGATCGACACCGTCGTGGTCGGTTTCCTGAACCGGGATTCGCTCAAGCATGCCCGCTTTCTGGTCCGGAGACTGAAGCGCGCCAAGGCAGGTTTGAGAATTGGGATTGTGTTCTGGTCAGACGCGGAGCAGGGCGATGTCGGGCAAGAAAGGCAAGCTTTGGCCGCCGACATCAGCGCCGATTTCGTAGCCCACGGCATGGTCAACGCTGTGCTTGGCGCACTTTCTCCAGCGCCGGCCGTTCCCCTCAAAGTCGTTTCGAAACGCCGCGATCGACGCCGTCCGGCCCCTCGAAAACGGATCCCGGCCCAGGCAACGGCCGCAACAGCCTAGCCGCACCGCCATGTCTCAGATTGCCGCGCCGGCGCTGGAATGCCTGGTGAGACGGCAAGATCGTCCCCCACTCGCAAGCCATGGAACAATCTCGCGGCCTTGCGGTTCCTAACGTCGAAGGAGACCCCCATGCTTAGATTCCTTATCCGCATTGGCGCGATCTATGCAGCGTTCCAGATCGGCAGAGAGTTCGGCCGCAAGGAGACCGAAGTCGTGCTCCTGCCGCCGCCCGTTGACTACGAGCGGCACCCGACGTCAAGAAACGAAACCGAGTTCGGAGAGACATAGGACTGCTCAATCTGTCCGGTCGATCTGGCCCATGCTGGCGCGCGGGGCGCATTATCGTGCGAACGGACCGGCCACTTGGCTGTGCCAGGATCGATCCTCGCAACGCAATAAGCCGCTATCTCTGCCGTTCAAACGCGGCACAGCGAGGTTGACCGTGCGTCGAGGAATGAGTCTCTCTCAGATCCTGGCGTTGAGCCGATGGAGAAGGCATGATCAGCACGGGCAAGGCACGACCCTAAGAAAGTGGAAGGGAAGAAGCACTGGTGCTGTCAATTGCCAGGGAGACCGGCATCACCGAGGATCACGGGCGCGACCTTGTTCGCCTGATCGGCACCGGCCGCAATTCGCTGCTCCGTGAGGCGCGGCAGCTGCTCCGGCAGCGCCTGGCTAATTTAGACCAAAGGTGCTCAGAGCACGGCTATCCCGTCGCCTTATGCTGCCCGGCGGTCATCGCTTTGAGAGCCCGGACCACCTCTGCAGGTCCGGCGGGTTTCATCACTCTTACGCCAGACGAGAACGCTTCGGGGGTTTCCTCGAGCCCCAGGCCGGAATAGACGATGAAAGGAACCGCCCGCCCTGCCAAGGTTTTTGCCGCGTCAACAGCCTCGCCGTCCGACAGCCTGACGTCCAGGATCGCTGCGGCGGGGGTATGGTCCGCAAGAAAACGTTTCGCCTGGGAACATGTCGCCGCCAATGCCACGGCAAAGCCCGCCTCCGAAAGAGTGGACTCCATATCCAGTGCTATCAAGGCTTCGTCGTCGACGACAAGGACCAAGGGTTTGCCCATGCGCGGATGATCGCACGTTTGTAGATGGAAGACGAGTCGAGGCTACGACCCTTTTAGGGTCCGGTTCCCGTGCGCAGCGGGTCGAGACCGCGAGCAATGGGAACCAACTGATCCAAGCCGCATTATATTTGGTTGGACTGGACAAGGTGTTTGGGATGCATGAAGCAACACAGGCGAATGTTGTCGCCTTCGAAAACCCGGGGGTGTCCAGCAATGACGGTCTGGATTTCGATTACAAGGATTTCTTCGAAAACGGCGCCGTTGCCCTCCATCTGGTGAACGCAGACGGCGTAATCGTGCATGCCAACCAGGCTGAGCTCGACCTTCTCGGCTATCCCGCAGAGGACTACCTCGGTTGCCACATCGCCGAGTTCTATCCCGACCGGGACGTCATAGAGGACATTTTGGGTCGCCTTGCCAATGGCGAGAAGATCGTAAGATATCCGGCGCGATTGAGGGCCAGCGATGGATCGATCAAGCACGTCGAAGTCACCTCAAGCGGACATTTCCGGGACGGCAAGCTGATCAACACCCGGTGCTTCACGGTCGATGTAACCGACTTGGTGCACACCCGCTCGGAGCTCAGGCAGCATGACAGTACCTATCACCAGATACTCGACGGCCTACCCGTCGCCATCTACACGACCGATCAGGATGGGACGATCACCTACTACAACCGCGCCGCGGCCGATCTGGCAGGCAGGGAGCCTGAAATCGGCAAGGATAAATGGTGCGTGACGTTCAAGCTGTTCACTGCCGACGGCAAGGAATTGCCGCACGATGAATGCCCGATGGCCATTGCGCTCAAGGAGAACAGGCCGGTCCGCAATCAGCAAGCTGTTGCGCAACGTCCCGACGGATCGTTTTTTCCGTTCCTGCCCTACCCGACACCGCTGCGGGACGAGCACGGCGCTCTGATCGGCGCCGTCAACATGCTGCTGGACCTGACGGACCGCCAACGTGCCGAAGAAACCAGGCAGCACCTCTCAGCGATCGTGGAATCCTCATTTGACGCGATCGTCAGCAAGGATCTCAACACCATCATAAAAAGCTGGAACCAGGGCGCCGAACGGCTTTTCGGCTATACCGCCGACGAAGCGATTGGCCGGTCGGTGACCATGCTGATCCCCGAAGACCATCAGGACGAGGAACCCCGCATTCTCCAACGCATTCGCCGCGGCGAGCGCGTCGAACCATTCGAAACGACCCGCCAGCGCAAGGATGGCAGCCTGGTTCCGGTTTCACTGACGATATCGCCCGTGCGTAACGCAACCGGGCAGATCACCGGCGCATCGAAGATAGCGCGAGACATCACGTCGACGAAGGAGAATGAATATCGCATCCGCATGCTGATGCGCGAGGTCAACCACCGGGTGAAAAACCAGTATTCGGTCATCCTGTCGATGATCCGGGAGACCAACAAGCGATCGGAGACGCCAAAACAATTTGAAACCCAGGTGCGCGAGCGCATCATGGCGTTGTCGCGATCTCACGACCTGCTTGTATCGGCGGATTGGAAGGGTGCCACGATCAGCGACCTTTTGGCGGCCCAGGTCGAGCCTTTCCCGCGGGGGGATTTGATCGAAATGTCGGGCCCATCATTGGTGCTCAGTCCCAACGCAGTTCAGTATCTCGGGATTGCCTTCCACGAACTGGCGACCAACTCGGCCAAATACGGGGTTCTCTCAGGGGACAAGGGCCGGATCTCGGTCACATGGGGCATCACCGGTTCCGGTGCTTCGAGGCTCTTTCACCTCACCTGGGCCGAAACCGATGGTCCGCAGGTTCAGACTGTCGGACAAGGTGGCTTTGGAACCGTTGTGCTGAAGCGGGTTGCGCCCGCAGCGGTCAGTGGGCAGGGAATTCTCGAACACGGTCCGCATGGCATAACATGGAGCCTGGAAGCGCCTTTGGCTTCCGTAGCAGCTTCTGCCGTCCATGAAGCTTAGAAGCACGAAGCAGCCCTGCGACGAGCATTCGTCAATTGGAAGCCCTTGATGCGGCCTTTGCCGAGCGAAAACTCCGTTTCCGCTAAAGATCGCCAGAGCCATTGCTAAAGTCGACAGAGCAAATCACCGGCAGAGGGCGCATTTCGTTGCACGGAACGGGACAGGACCGGCGTAGCCAGAGGCGAGGTAACTATGGACATCGACGAGTTCCGTGCGACCCTTCAGGGTGTAGAGCCCCCGGCGAATCTTGGGATGGCGCTCCACGCTCTATGGTGGGATAGACAGGGCGATTGGGAGCGGGCGCATGAGTGTGTGCAGGCCAACGAATCTGATCCGGCCTCTGTATGGGTTCATGCCTATCTGCACCGCAAAGAAGGCGACCTTTCTAATGCAGCCTACTGGTACCGCCGCGCCGGGCAGCCTGTGGCAACTGGCAAGCTAGACGCAGAGTGGGAGTCGATTACAGAATCACTTCTTGCAGGATAGTGAGGGTCGCCCAAGGGGCAGCCTAGCGCCTCATCGCCCCCGTAGAGGCGAAACTCACCTCCGCCCGATGGGATCGGCTGGGCCCAGGAGGTCCGAACGTTTCCGCATAAATTCATGCAGCGAGATTGTTCTCGCGATTCCGTAAGGTCTCTGTTTAATAAGCTATATCTAATATTGACTATTTTCTGTCGCTCAAAAGTCGCAGACTTCATTTTACTGATCACCGTTAGCTTCTTGGTAGCTCTCATGACTATAAACTTCTTGCGGGCGAATAGCTTTCATGCTGCCTTCGCGCACTCAGGAATCAGGGAGCTTAGGCATGGCGGAGCGGATTGCGCGTGATGGGTTTTGGGTTTTGCATCTCGCGCGCTTGCCGCAAGTCGTGTCGCTTCGCTCCGGCACTTCCGCCTTGACGATCCTAACTGTTGCCCTTGCGCTGAGCGCCGCGCCAGCTCGGGCCGATGGCGGCAATGGCAGCAGCGCAGGCGCTGGACAAGGTGGCGTTGACGGCGCGCTCGCGAGTGCCACGGGTCAGAATGCCGCCAATGGCGCGACCGCTGGTGGCGGTGGTGGCGGCATTGACCTCACGACGGGTGACGGGGCGCCAGGAGGATCGGGAGCGGTAAGTGGGACAGCCAACAACCCAAATGGCGTTGCCGGTGCCACTGGTGCTACGGGTCTGGTCATCTCGACAGACGGGACCATTGCAACCAGCATCAGCGGCGGGGCCGGCGCTTTGGGCTCCCCTGGCACGAATGGCGTCGTCAGGAGCGGCGGCGGTGGCGGTGGCGGTGTGGGCGTCAGTGCCACGGCCGACGTTACAGTCACTGGCACAGGATCGGTGAGTGGTGGCACTGGCGGCCGAGGTGGGACCAATGGCAACAGCGGCAGCGGTGGTGGCGGCGTCGGCATATTCTCGTCCGCAAACGTGTTTGTAGAGGCGGGCGGCAGCGTTACCGGCGGCACGAGTCTTTCCACAATTGGGGTCCAAGCAGGTGGTGGCGGCGGCGCAGCTGCCATCGTCCTGATGGGCGGCGGGACAATCCAGAACAGCGGGAATCTGCTCGGGGGTGCCGGTGGAAGAACAGTTCTCGGCGGCGGTGGGGACGGTGGCGCCGCTGTTCTGCTGCTTTCAGGTGGAACCGTCATCAACAAGCTAGGTGCGACGATCGTTGGCGGCAGTGGCGGTCAGGGCTCCTTGGCAGGCGGCGATGGCGCCGCAGGGATCAAGGGCGCCAACATCGCGGTCATCAATGCGGGTACGATCAGCGGCGGTGCCGTCGGCACCGGTGGCGGAACGCCGGCAGCCGGCAAAGCCATCCAGTTCACCGGCGGCGTCAATTCGCTGGAGATTCAGGCCGGCTCCACCATCACAGGCAATGTGGTCGCTTTCAGCGCCGCGGATACATTCAAGCTGGGTGGCGATATCAGCGCCAGTTTCGGTGTGTCGCAGATCGGCGCTGGCGCCAAATATGACGGGTTTGGGTTCTACGAGAAAACCGGAAACAGCACCTGGACCCTAATGGGGACGACAACTGCCGTCACGCCTTGGACCTTGTCCGGCGGGACCCTGCAAATTTCGAGTGACAACAATCTGGGCGCCCTCTCGGGCGGCTTGACCTTCGACGGCGGCACGTTGCGCACGACCACCAGCTTCGCCACCAATCGCAATGTCCTGATCAATTCGACCGGCGGGTTCGACACGGTGGCAGGCACGCAGTTGGACGTGTCAGGCCAGGTGACCGGCACCGGCACACTGGTCAAGAGCGGCGCCGGCACGCTCAACGTCAGCAATTTGTCCAACAGCTATACGGGTGGCAACATCGTCAATGCAGGAACGCTTGCCGGCAACACCGTGGCGATCCGTGGCGACATCCTGGACAACGGCGCTGTCTCGTTTCTCGACCTCGGCCCCCACACCTTCGGCGGAAATATCTCCGGCTCGGGCAGCGTCGACATCGAAGGCTTCGGCACGCTGACGCTGACCGGTGCCAACACCCACAGCGGCGGCACCAAGGTCGGGACCGGCAAAAGCATCTCGGTCGCGTCGGACCAGAATCTGGGTGCCGCTACGGGCCTGCTGACACTCGACGGCGGCGAACTCGGCACGACAGCAAGCTTCGCCATGAGCCGCGATGTCAAGCTCACTTCCGCCTATGGCTACTTCCGCGCGGCGGCGGGTACGACGCTGACCGCGAATGGCGAGCTGAGCGGCGTGGGCGGCGTCTACAACGAGGGCGCCGGCACCCTGGTGCTCAACGGCGACAGCACCTATTCCGGCCGTACCACGGTCGACGGGGGCAAGCTCGTCGTCGAAGGTTCGCTTGGGAATACCGAAACGACGGTCAACAGCGGCGGCACGCTGGGCGGCTCCGGCTCGATAGGCGGCGCGGTGATCGTCGCCGATGGCGGCGTGCTGGTCCCCGGCTCCAGTCCGGGTACGCTTACGGTCGGATCGCTCAGCCTGAGCTCCGGTTCTATGCTCGACTACGAGCTCGGCCAGGCAGGAATTGTCGGCGGCGGTGTCAACGACCTGATCGAGGTGACCGGAGCGCTGACGC
This sequence comes from Mesorhizobium sp. C089B, assembly GCF_030323125.1. Lineage (NCBI taxonomy): Bacteria > Pseudomonadati > Pseudomonadota > Alphaproteobacteria > Hyphomicrobiales > Phyllobacteriaceae > Mesorhizobium > Mesorhizobium sp. C089B. The sequence goes on along the minus strand of NZ_CP100469.1, from coordinate 3,447,909 downwards.
TGGACGGCAGCCTCAACATCACCGATGTAGGCGGCTTCGGGCCTGGCGTCTACCGGCTCATCAATTATGGCGGCGCCCTCACCGACAATGGTCTCGAACTCGGCAATCTGCCGGCCGGCGTCACGGCCGCCGACCTGACGGTGCAGACCTCCGTCGCCAACCAGGTCAATCTCGTCAGCAGCGTCGGCACCGACTTGCTCTTCTGGGATGGTGACGCGGCCGGCAATGCCAACAATGATCTGGTCGACGGCGGCAACGGCACGTGGACGGCGACAAGCCTGAACTGGACGACGAGCACCGGCGTGGTAACTGGCGCGATGAAGCCGCAGCCCGGCTTCGCCATCTTCCAGACGCTCGGCGGCACCGTAATCGCCGACGGCAGCGCCGGCGCGCTTGCGATTACGGGCATGCAATTCGCCGCCGATGGCTACCGCATCGAAGGCGACGCCATCACGCTTGATGGCGCTGGCGGCGAGAGCATCATTCGGGTCGGCGACGGCACGGTGGCCGGAGCAGGTTACACCGCCACCATCGCCTCCGTGCTAACCGGGACCAGCAGCCTGACCAAGACCGATGCGGGCACGCTGGTGCTGTCCGGCGCCAACACCTACACGGGCGGCACCACCGTCCTGGGCGGCGTGCTATCTGTTTCAGCCGACAACAATCTCGGCGTTGCCGCTGGCGGCCTGACGCTCTCCGGCGGGACGCTGCGCAACACAGCGGCGTTCAGCTCGGCGCGCGACGTCACGCTTTCGTCGGCCGGCGGCACCTTCGACACTGTGGCCGACCTGACCTTGTCCGGTGCGATCTCTGGCGCTGGCAGCCTTGCCAAGACCGGCGCCGGCACGCTGACGCTTACGGGAACGAACAGCTATGGCGGCAACACGTTGGTCAGCGCTGGCACGCTGGTCGGCGATGCAACCTCGATTCGTGGCGACATCGGCAATTCCGGCACTGTCGTGTTCGACCAGGCGGCGGACGCCAGCTTCGCCGGCGATATCTCCGGCACCGGCGCAATGATGAAGGATGGCGCCCGCGTGCTGACGCTGTCAGGCACGTCGCTGCTGGACTGGACCGTCAATCAAGGCGGCCTCGTCTCGGCAGCCGAGCGCTTCGGTGGCGATGTCGCGATCGGCGCCGGCGCCTCCTTCACATTCGACCAAGTCGCCTCCGCCAGCTATGCCGGCGTGCTCTCGGGCGCCGGTACGTTCATCAAGGACGGCCAAGGCACGCTGCTGCTTGCGTTGGACAACTCAGGCTTTACCGGCGCCACTACGGTCAGCGGCGGCACGCTTGCCGCGGGCGCTGCGAACGCGTTCAGTTCCTCCTCGCAGTTTTCCGTCGCCTCGGGCGCCACGCTCGATCTTGCCGGCACGTCCCAGACGATTGCGGGGCTGAGCAACGCCGGAACGGTGCGCATCGCGGGTGGCGTCCCAGGCCACACACTTACCGTCAGCGGCGACTATATCGGCAATGGCGGCAACGTCATCCTCAACACGGCGCTCGGTGGTGACGGTTCGCCGACCAATATGCTGGTGATCGCCGGCAACACGTCAGGGACGGGTACCCTTCAGGTCGTCAATTTCGGCGGGTCCGGCGCCCAAACGGTCGGAGGCATCAAGATCGTCGACGTCGGCGGCGTCTCGAACGGCAGCTTCTCGCTCGACGGCAATTATACCTTCGAAGGCGATGCAGCGGTCGTCGCGGGCGCCTATGCCTACAGGCTTTACCAAGGCGGCGTCAGCACACCGGCCGATGGCGATTGGTATCTGCGCTCGGCCCTGGTCAACAGCGATCCCGATCCGCAGCCGCTCTATTCGCCCGGCGTGCCGCTGTACGAGGCCTATGAAGGGGTGCTGCAGGCGTTCAATGAACTGGGCACCATGCAGCAACGCATTGGCAATCGGTCGTGGGGCGAGGGTGCTACGCCGCAAGGTGCGGACCTGCCAGGCCAGGGCTCGGTCGACGGCAAGGCGATATGGGCGCGCATCGAAGCTGCCCATGCCGAGATCAAGCCGGAGACGTCGACCTCCGGCACGAACTATGACGTGACCACCTGGAAGCTGCAGGCCGGCGTCGATGGCCTGCTGCACCAAAGCGACGCCGGTACCCTGATCGGAGGGATTACGGCCCACTACGGAACCGCGTCGTCGGACGTCTCCTCGATCTTCGGGGCAGGGTCGATCGCTGCCACCGGCTACGGCGTCGGCAGCACGCTCACCTGGTTCGGCAGCGGTGGCTTCTACGTCGACGCGCAGGCCGAGGCGACATGGTATGACAGTGACATCCGGTCGGCCACGCTGGGCACCACGCTTGCGGACGGCAACAACGGTTTCGGCTACGGGCTGAGCATCGAGACTGGACAGAAGATCGCCCTCAACGGCAACTGGTCGCTGACGCCGCAAGCCCAGCTTGCCTATTCGTCGGTCGACTTCGACACGTTCACCGACCCGTTTGGCGCCGTCGTGTCGCCCGGCAGCAGCAACAGCCTCGTTGGCCGGCTCGGCCTCTCCGCGGACTATGAAGACCAGTGGGTGGACGATGCGGGGCAAGTCAGCCGCACGCACATTTACGGGCTCGGCAACCTTTACTACGACTTCCTCGACGGAAATGATGTCGATGTGTCTGGCGCGAAACTGGTCAGCGAAAATCAGGCGCTGTGGGGCGGTGTCGGCCTTGGTGGCTCGCTGAGCTGGGCGGACGGCCGCTACGCCGTCTTCGGAGAAGGGACAGCGCGGACAAGCCTCAAGGATTTTGGCGATAGCCACGCCCTGGGCGCCAGGCTCGGGTTCGCTGTGAAATGGTAGCGGCGACCGAGATGGACATGTCGACCTTGGCTTGAGGGTCGTGTCCGGCACGGCTATGGAATCCGGACTTGCGGGCCACCCGGCTCGTCGGCCCTCGGACGTTTCCTTACGGGCTGCCGGCATCAAGTACCAGGCTCGAATCCGAAGCACCCTGGCGCTCGATCACAGGGATGCCAGCGCGCTGGACATGCGCTCCAGCCCTTGCCGCAACAGAGGACGCGGGCAGCCGACATTCAGGCGGATGAAGCCTTCGCCGCCAGGCCCGTAGACGCGGCCATCGTAGAGATTAACCTTGGCCCAATCGACAAAGAACTTCTGAATTCCACCCACTCGGCCATCGAGCGCGCACGCGTCCAACCACACCAGAAACGATGCGTCGGGCCGCATGGGCGTGATGCCTGGAAGGTGTTCACCGGCGAACTCGCAAACCAGATCGATGTTGCCGGCGATGTAGTGCGTGAGTTGGTCGAGCCATGGCGCGCCGCTGCTGTAAGCAACCTCCAAAGCCAGGCGGCCGAAAAAGTTCGCATTCACCATGAATGACGCCTGCATTGCGGCAAGAAGCGCCTCGCGGCGCTTTTTGCTGGCTACCGAAATGGTTGCCGAAGGAACCCCGGCAAGATTGAAAGTCTTCGTTGGAGCGGTGCAGATGAACGATTTCTCGGCAGCATCTTCCGAGATGGAGGAGAAGACGATGTGGGGGCGATCCGACAACCTTATGTCGCAGTGAATGTCGTCGGATATCACCAGGATCCCATGACGCTCGCAGATGTCGTTGAGCGCCGCCAATTCTTCGCGTGTCCAGGCCATTCCGGCAGGGTTGTGAGGATTGCACAGCAGGAATGCCTTGGCGCCGCCGGCCGCCAGTTTCTCGAAATCCTCGAGATCGAGCTCATATCTGTTGTTCTGCAGCCTCAGCCGGTTCGTAAGCAGAACGCGGCCGTTTCCCTGAACCACTTCGAAATAGGGCGAGTACACGGGCGACTGCACAATGACGCCGTCACCGGGCTTGGTGAAGGTTCGCAGTATCGCAGCCACGGACGGCATGATCGCCGGCGCGGGAAGCAAGGTCTCCAGTTTCGGCGACCAGTTGTGCCGGTGCGCGAACCACGATTGCACGATCTCATAGTGGCGCGGATCGCGGCGTGTGTAGCCGTAAATGCCATGCTCCGCGGCCTCGCGCAGTCGCGCGATGACGGTTTCCGGAGCGCGGAAGTCCATATCCGCCGTCCACAGCGACAGCAGGTCCTGGCCCTCGACCTGGGGAGAGAACTCGTCCCACTGGTTGGCCCATTTGACGGATCCGAACTGCTGACGGTCGTGGATCTGGTCGAAATCTATTCCCGCGATATGTCGCTGCCCATCCGCCGGTGCGGGCATGTCTGCACAAGCCATTGGATAGTCACCTTGCCGCGGGCATTGCTTGTGGGATCATCATCGCCTCCTAGGATTTGTGGCCACGCGCCAATTGGCGCTCCACAGATTGCGAGTAGCGCGACATGCCGAAGCAAAAGCTCCAGTAGACCAACCCCGCAAAGAGGTAGCCGGTTGATGAGATCGTCGGGCCTGCCCAGTTCGGATCGACGCGCGCCGTTTCGACGGCCTTCAGGAAATCCGCGATTCCGACGATGGCGACCAGAGTCGTGTCTTTGAACAGACCGATGAAGGTCGAGACGATACTCGGTATGACGATCGTCAACGCCTGAGGGAGGACGATCAGGCGCATCATGTCGAAGTAGCCGATCCCGAGCGCCTTGGCCGCTTCGTACTGGCCCTTCGGGATCGCCTGAAGGCCGGCTCTCACGACCTCGGCCATATAGGCGGACGAGAACAACGCTATCGCGATGAGCGGGCGCAACAGACGATCAGGCGTCAGATAATCCGGGACGAAGAGCGGCATCATGAAGTTCGCCATGAACAACACTGTGATAAACGGCACGCCGCGGACGACTTCGATGAACGTGACGCAAACCGTCTTGACGAAAGGGAGTTCCGACCTGCGTCCAAGCGCCAGGATAACCCCGATCGGAAGCGAGAAGACGATACCCACGATCGACATCAGCAACGTGATCAAGAGACCGCCCCAGAGCGTCGTATCGATGACAGGCAAATGAAGCCAGGCAACGCCGCGCACGAGAACGAACGCGGCCACGGGGTAGACCAGGAAGAACAGCAACGCCGCCATTTTGCGCCGCGGAGCCTTCGTCCACAGGAGCCAAACGATGAGGATGGCACCGATCGCCTGCGCAAGGTCCACGCGCCACCGCTCGGAAACCGGATACGCGCCGTATCGCAGGTAGTCGAACTTCTCGGCGATGAAAGGCCAGCAAGCCCCCTGGCTGTTCGTACGGCAAGCTTCGTGGCCGCCGCTCCAGACCGCGTTGAAGATCGCAAAGCTCAGGAAGTGATGCAGCAGCCACGCGGCGAGGAGGACAAAGCATATTGTCAGCGCGCCTGAAGACGGCGTCGAAAACAGGTTCTTTTTCATCCAGCTCACTGGACCCGGTCGAACGTCCGCGGGAGGCGCCATGGCTGGTATGAGCGCGCTGATCACAATTGGCGAACGCATGGACTGATCGCTCATCCGTCACCTTTCAACAATTGCAAAATGTCGGTTACACGCGTTCATGACCAACGACGTGGCAAGGGAGATGACGAGATAGACCGACAGGGTAATCGCCATGACCTGGACGGCGGCTCCGGTCTGATTGAGCACCGTGCCGGCAAAGATCTGAACGAGGTCGGGATAGCCGATGAACACGGCAAGCGACGAGTTCTTGATGAGGTTGAGATACTGGCTTGTCAAAGGGGGAATGATGATGCGCAGCGCCTGGGGAACGACGACCAGACGAAGCGTCTTGCCCGGCGCCAGCCCCAGCGCATGCGCAGCCTCGGTCTGGCCCTTTGGCACTGCCTGGATTCCACCTCGCACGATCTCGGCGATGTATGAACCGGTGTAGACCGACAGACCGATCAGGAGAGCGGCAAACTCCGGATAGAGCTGATGCCCGCCTTGAAAATTGAAACCCCGCAGCTGCGGAGCGACGAACGAGACCGGCTCGCCAGCCGCCAGGAAAAGGACCAACGGAAATCCTATCAAGGTCGCCAGACTGACCAGAAGCACCGGCAGCTGCTTGCCCGTCCGTCTCTGGACGCTCCTGGCGCGAAACCAGAATGCAACGCAGCAGGAAATGGCCGCAACGAATGCCAGGCCCACCAGACCCGCTCCCGGATGCAAATGAATCTCCGGAACGATGAGGCCGCGATTGTTGAGGTAGATGCCGCCGGGAATGGCGATGGACGCCTTCGGCGAGGGCAACGGCTTGAGGACGGCGTTGTACCAGAACAGCAGCTGCAGCAACAACGGAACATTGCGCACAAGCTCGACATAGGCGGTCGCCACCTTCGAAACGATCCAGTTCGGCGACAGGCGGGCAACGCCGATGACGAAGCCAAGCAAGGTCGCGAACAGGATTGCGAGGAGACTGACGTAGAGGGTGTTGGCCACTCCCACCCAGAACGCCTGACCGTAGCTGGACAATGCATCGTACGGTATCAGGGTTTGATTGATGTCGAAGCCGGCAGACTCATTCCAAAAGTCGAATGAGAGCGGAATCCCCCGGACCCGCATATTCGATGCAGTCTGCATGCCGATGCCCAGGGCCAAGGCCAGCAGGCAGCCGGCGAGCAAGAGCTGGTAGAAGATGCCCCGCACCTTCGTATCGTGCAGCGACAACCTCCTGCGCGACGGCGCGGGAAGCGACAAATGGGACATGGGCTGTTCCTATCGGGTCCGTGCAAGGCGCTGACGGTACCACGCCAGCGCCTTGCAACCGTGCTTTGCTTAAAGCGCGTCGCGTTTGAACGGACTCAGGCGACGCGCTTTAGGGTCTTTGTTTTTATGCATGTCGTTGTCTCAAAACCGGGGCCATTTTTGAGCGACATGCGTTAGCGGATCGGCGGAGCGTATTGAACGCCGCCTTGGTTCCAGAGCGCGTTCATGCCGCGCTCCATTTTCAGCGGCGAATCCTTGCCGACATTGCGATCAAACACTTCGCCGTAATTGCCGACCTGCTTGATCACCTCGACCGGCCAGTTATCGCCGAGCCCGATGTCCTTGCCTATGCTGCCGTCCACGCCAAGCAAGCGGCGGATGCTGGGATTGTCCGACGATTTCATGGCATCGACGTTCTTGGAGGTGACCCCGTATTCCTCCGCGGCCACCATGACGTAGAGCGTCCACTTCGCCACATTGAGCCACTGGTCGTCACCCTGCCGCACGGCCGGACCAAGCGGCTCCTTGGAGATCAGCTCGGGAAGAACAATGCTGTCGTCCGGCTTGGCCATGCGAAGCCGCGACGCGTTCAAGGTGGAGGTGTCTGCGGACAAGACGTCGCAACGTCCCTCCTCATAAGCCTTCACTACAGCTTCCTCGTCCGCGAAACCAACCGTCGTGTACTTGATCGACTGCGAGCGAAAATAGTCGGCAAGGTTCAACTCGGTCGTGGTGCCCTGGGTGACGCATATCGATGCGCCGTCAAGTCCCTTGGCTGACGTGATATTGTCCGCCTTGCGCACCATGAACCCCTGGCCGTCATAGAAATACGTGCCGGCAAACAGTATGCCTAGCGACGTATCGCGGGACGATGTCCAGGTTGCGTTGTGGGCGAGAATGTCGATCTCTCCCGACTGCAAGGCGGTGAAGCGATCCTTTGGCGTCAATGGGATGAACTTGACCTTTTGCGCATCCCCGAGCACGGCAGCGGCCACGGCGCGACAATAATCGACGACAAATCCGGTCCATTTGCCTTCATTGTCGGGAAGGCTGAAGCCAGCCGTGGCCGAATTTGTGCCACAGGTCAGCACGCCATTTTTCTTGACATTGTCGAGGGTTGCGGACCACGCCGAGGAGGCGGTGCACGCGATGGCGAGGGCAAGAAGGCCCTTGAACGTTGATCTCATTTCGGCATTCCCCTGTTATTGTTGAAGGGAATGTGCTCTCCAGCCCAAGTATTCGTCAAATCGATTGTTCTCATGGTGAAAATGAGCGCTGCTCATAGTTGCGAAGCACTCGCAGCTGAAAAGCGGTTGAGTGGTGAAGCAGCGCGCGCGACCTATTTTACGGCCGACCCCGGTGCTCCGACGGTGTCTTGGTGTCTCTTGCTCCGCGATTCGTTGTAGATTCCCACGATGATTTCCCGGAGCCACCTGGTTCCCGGGTCATTCGCCATCTGGCGATGAACAATAAGCCAGGCATTCACATTCGATATCGGAAGGGGTGGCGGGACCAACGTCACCTCACTCCTCTCATCCAGCATTTGCAGGATGGCATCACCGCAATGGGTAATCAGTTCAGTGCCGCGAAGCGCCCAGGGCAGCACCGGATAGTTCGAGATGGTCGCAACGACATTGCGGCGAAGACCCATCTGTTTGAGGGCGGCATCCGCGAGGCCTTCCGCCAGGCCATCTGCGGAAATCTGGAGGTGAGAACTGGCCAGATAGGTTTCCAGCGTCATTGCGCTTCTGGCGATCTTGCTTCCACTCCACACCGCGCAAAACAATCGGTCCTGGCCAAGCTCCACCTTCAAGAGACCTGGGTCGTCGCGTATCGCTGCTCCCGTCAGCGCGCAGTCAACTTGTCTCAGATAGACCGATGACCCGATTTCGGGTCCGTTTGCGGGAATGACGTTCAGCGTCGCGCCAGGAGCTTGCCTGGAAAATTCTCGAATGAGGCCCGGGATGAAAACCATGGCATGATAATCTGTAAGTCCAACGCGAAAGTTGCGTCGCGTCGTTGCTGGATTGAAGATCTGATGCCGGTCGATCGATGCGCGGATCGTTGCGAGTGCGGCGGAAATATTCGACAGCAGCTCAACTGCCCGGGGAGTTGGCCGCATCTCGCCGCCATCTCTGGTGAACAATTCATCCTGCAATAGATACCGAAGCTTCGACAGGGAGTGGCTTACAGCTGATTGTGTTCTGCCCAATTCGGTAGCCGCCCGCGTCACGCTCCTTTCCCGCATCATCACGTCAAAGACCCGCAATAGATTGAGGTCGATATCGTTATAATTCATGGAATTACCTCATCTGCGACCTGAGACCGCACCAGGCGGCACTAACGCGTTGGTTGCGACGGTGACAGATGGGGCACGAAGAGTGAAGACAGAGGTCCGGCTTTGAAACTCTGGCGGTTGAACAGGTGACGGCGACCGCCGGATCGCTCCGCGGCATTTCTGAGCCTGGCTTGGCGAGCAAGCCGGCAATCCGCCATGAACCCAGGGCGAGCATGTGAAGTAAAGTCAGCCGCACCCGCTGGGATGGGAAATCGCAGGCGGTTTCAAGGGCTTGATAGTGGCGGAGAGAGCGGGACACTCTCCTCCAAGGCTCTGAACCCCTTGCACCCCTTGACTTCCGGGCTTTGAGGACTCACCTGTGGGGCACCAACGTGGGGCACCGGGCGCAGAATGGCAAACCAGCGGCAGTATCTCGAATGGCACGGGCAGCAGTGGCGAGTTCGCGTTAAGGTTCCTGCTAAGGTGCGGGATTTGATTGGGCGAGGCAAACTTACCTATCCCCTCCACACCGCCGACCTCAAGGATGCGGATGCCCGTAAATGGCCCATCGTGTCTCGGCTTAAGGGAGCCATCGCGGCTGCGGAACAGGCACTAGCGACGAATGATCCCTTGGAGGCTGAAGCTCTCCGGCATCGATTGTCCAGCGACGAGGAAGACACTCAGTTTGCCGTAAGGCTTCGCGCCGAGCAGGTTGAGGAAACTCAGGGGCTGGACCGCGCAAAGGCCTTCTTCGCGCTTGCCAGCGGACAGGTCACGCCGCTTGATCACCATGCAACCGAGTTCCTCAAGCACCAGAATTACCGCCTCAAGTCTGAAGGGGACTTCCGAAGGGTACTGGGCTGGCTTGGGGACTGGCTCCGCGATTGCCGACTCCCCGTCGCCCTTGAGGCCGTTAGACGGGTGGACGCCGGCAAGTTCCTGTCTGAGTCTCTGCTGGTCGGCAGGGGTCGCCAGAAGGCTACAGCCTATCTTGGGTTCATACGGCAATACTGGACTTGGCTGCTAGACAAGGGGCACCTGCCAGCCGGGGAGAACCCCTGGGCAGGCCAGAGGCTTCCAGCAGAGCGACGGCAAGCACGCGAAGCGGAGACGGACAAGGGCAAACGCCCGTTTACAGATAATGAAATGACCAAGCTGCTCAACGGCGACGGCGGCCCACTGCTCAACGACCTGATGCCAATCGGAGCGCTTAGCGGAATGCGCATAGAGGAGATTTGCCAGCTCCACGTTTCCGACTGCCGAGATGAGATGTTCAGCGTGTGGGCAGGGAAGACGGACAACGCCCGCCGTACGGTCCCGATCCACAGTGGCCTTAAGGAGATCGTCAAGCGGCGCACTGTAGGCAAGAAGGACGGTGACTATCTGTTTGACGATCTGCCGCCGATCCCAAAGTCTCGCGAGACGCGGTCCGATCCTGCCGCCAAGCAGTTCACACGGTATCGCCGCAAAGTGGGTGTCGATGAGCGGCCTAACCACAAGGCTAAGAGCAATGTGGACTTCCACTCATTCCGCCGCTGGTTTATCCGCAAGGTCCGTGATGCCAAGCTTGCCGGAGCAGAGGGCTTTGACGAGTGGACTCTCACGTGGGTGGTTGGACATACAGATAGCGAGCGGGCCAAGAGCTTAGACCTAAGCCAGCACGGCTACGCGGGGCAGGACCCGGAAAAGGCGATGAGGGCGCTTGTGGAGGCGGTGAAGCTGCCGGCCGAGAGATTGTAGGATACGGATGAAACCTCTAGGAGGGGATATGCTGGGGGCAGGGATTTGGAACATCCACTAGACGGCTTTGAGTTCTCCATCAAGAATTTCAAGAGCTTCGGGAAGGAAGCATTCGATCTTATTGGCTTTCGCCCAATCAACATAGTCATCGGCAGAAATAACAGCGGAAAGTCATCTCTCGCAGACGCTATTAATGTGTGCATTTCGCGAGGCGGAACGTACGTCGACGCTGACCATAATGTTTCTGGAAAACCCTTCTCTATCCTCATCGAGCGGGAGGCAACGGAGCCTGCCCTCAGGAAGGTGTTTAATCAGTCCCTCGGCGGAGGCGACCTGCCGGGAAACCATTGGGACTACGGAAAGCGGCTTATCTCGAAGCGTGGTGTGATTTGGTATGGTCCTGATTGGAGGGCGGACTTCGCAGACATACCGCGTACCGACCCTCTATTGACTGCGATCCCGAGCAATTACCGCCAGACCCTTGCACAAGTGCTGGGGTTTCCATTCGAAAATCTCCGTTTGGTTCAAGTCGCTGCGGAGCGTGATGTCAGACCTGAACCCAGAGGAGGTGAAAGGACAATATCTCCTAACGGTGCCGGTGTTACAAATCTTGTAAGAGCTTTCATAAATAGTGACAATCTTCCCAGAAATGAGGTTGAGATTGAACTTCTTCGCGAGCTGAACGAAATCTACCGGGGAGACTGCATCTTCACCGCAATTACGTGTCGTGAAAATCAAAATGGAATATGGGAGATTTTTCTCAGGGAGGATTCGAAGGGAGATATAAGGTTATCTCAGTCTGGAAGTAGCCTTAAGTCGGTATTCATAATTTTGGCTACGTTGAGATTGGTCCCACTGATTAATAATATAGACTGGTCAAATGTGGTGCTATCTTTGGAAGAACCCGAGAACAATCTCCACCCATCACTATTGCGCAGATTGCTAAATTTTCTTGCGCGGGAGCGTGACGTTAGGAAGTTTTGCCTTATAATTTCCACACACTCACCAATAGGGATCGACTGGTCCACAAAGCGAAGTGATACCCAAATAATCCACATAAAACACAACGGCGTCTCCGCGTCAGCCAAAGTCGCGATTGGCTACGGCAGTGGTCGCGATATATTAGACGACTTGGATATTAGGGCCTCCGACATATTACAGGCGAATGGAGTGATATGGGTCGAGGGGCCATCTGACCGAATATATTTGAACAGGTGGATCGACCTTAACACTGGCGGTTCCCTCAAGGAGGGGTCCACTATTCAATTATGTTTTATGGGGGCAAGCTCCTTTCGCATTTGCATGGTCTATCCCCTGGGGAGGGTGACAAACTCATTTCACTCCTTGCCCTGAACCGAAATGCAGCGTTGCTGATCGATAGTGACCGCCACCGAGGCGAGGCAGCTCGGGATGGTAAGAAGGCTCGGAAACCGCGAGTTCACCTCAATGCAACGAAGCTTCGCTTAAAGCAAGAGTTCGAGACTTTGGGGGGCTACGTCTGGATTACTGAGGGGCGAGAGGTGGAGAACTATATCCCCCCAAAAGTTTTGCACAAATTGGCTGGAAAGGTGCTGAACGCGGATTGCTACGCCGATATCGTGGCGTTGCCAGAGCTTAAGCCATTTGGAGGCGACAAGATAGCGCTAGCACACAGCGTCGTCGAAGAGCTTGGGGCCGAAGGCCTTCTAGGGCACCTAGACTTGAAGATGCGCTTGGACCAGCTTGGTGCAGCGATAGCCAACTGGAACGGTGCATAAATGAATGGCCATTCGGGAATGATTTTTGGGTCAAAAATGTGAGTGCCCATCTCACGGGTGTGGTAACGAGTTTTCCCCCCGTGCCGCCCTAACCTCCGCAGTTCCCGCCATCAAATCTCTGATGAGTGCGGCATCCTTTTCGGCGTCAGCCATTAGCTGCTTGAGATGTGCTAAGCGGGCCCAGTAGCGTTCCCATAGTTCAGCGCCCACTTTGGCGATCATCTCGCATTCGGTTTGAGCGGGCGTAGTCTCAGCAGCTAGTCTTTCCAGCCGAGAGGCCCGCTCATCTATGTCTGTAACGCCGCGTCGTCGGGGTGACTTCTTGGCATTCCCGGTAAGCCAAGTGCGCCAATCACTGCCGCCCTTCGATTGATTGCAAGGGCCGCACGCTGGCACGAGGTTTGTTGTCGAATGGTAGTAACCTGAAGGCTTTCCCCCTTTGACCAATGCAAAAAAGTGGTCTGCATCGGTAGCAGGGCCGCCGCAGTATACGCATTCCCCAGGCTTGAAGCCAAAACGCTCAACGTTACGCGCGACCGCTAGCTCATCCGCTTCTCTTGGAATGATCGCGTGGACGAACGCAGCTGCAACGGATGTTCCACGCCCCTTGATCGTCGGCCTTGATGCCATTGTTTCCCTCCAACTTCCCATTGTTAAGGTACTTTGCGGATATGGCGAGCGCCAGTGAGTGCTTCTGGGCGTGGTCTCACTAGGGCAAGCCCATGTGAGTCTCTCAATTGGTCGCCCAGGCGGTCTCATATGAATGGTCTCTTGACATTTCACCCTTAAGTCTCACATAATGGTCTCACATGAACGCCAATGGGAGACCCAAAGTCATGTCCACATCCGCACTAGTCGGCTACGCCCGAACTTCCACCACCGATCAAAAGGCCGGCCTTGAGGCCCAGCTTCGCGACCTTGAGCAAGCGGGGTGCACCAAGGTGTTCCGGGAAGAGATTTCCTCCGTGGCGACCAATCGGCCACAACTTGCCGCCGTGCTTGAATGGGTTCGCGAGGGTGACATGCTGGTTGTGACCAAGTTGGACCGCCTAGCACGGTCTGTGGCTGACCTTGTGTCGATCACTGCGGCCCTGAAGGCGAAGGGGCAGGCCTTCGTATTCTGGCGATGAACCTCGACACCGCCACCCCCACCGGAAAACTCATGCTGAACCTACTGGGCTCAATCGCGGAGTTCGAGCGGGAGTTGATGCTTGAGCGGCAACGCGAAGGGATCGCGAAGGCAAAGGCGGAGGGGAAGTATGCGGGAAGGCAACCGACAGCCCGCGCAAAGGCAAGCGACGTGTTGCGCCTCAAGTCGGAAGGCAAGTCCGCAGGCGACATCGTGACGTCACTCGGGATCAGCCGGGCGAGTGTGTTTCGGATACTGGCTGAGGTTGCGAAAGGTTAGCGACCACGAGGCGAGTAATCGTTCGCCCACTTGTCCAAGATCGGCCTCAATGCTCCCAGAAATCTGACGACGAGGTTTCGATATTCTTTCGCCTCATCGGACGTGATCGGCCCATCAGAATGAGCGGCGACATTTCTCGTTTGTCTTAAGCTGTCATAGGTTCGCAAAAGGCTCTCAGGCAAAATGCCACGGCTACTTAGATCGCGCATAAAGCTGACATGGTTTGGAATCCTGCTAGTTTCGGGGCCTCCTGCCTTAATAATCGCCTCTCTGATCGTTTGTTCGACACCCCTGTAGGCCGTCATCACGGCGCCCGCCGGATCGGTCTCAGCTTCAATCGATAAGGGATCGGAGCTTGACAGGCGCGGCACAGGTTTTGCTAGTTCTGGCACCGCCGAGACTTGTTCTTTTGCAAGTTCCAGAACGTCCGAGAACTCCCATTCGGTGCCGCCGGGCACAGCAATTTTCTTAGTCCGGTCGAGTAGTCGGGCAATCTTATTTCGAAAGACCAAAACAAGGGTCACAATGGCGACTGGCCAAGCGAGCGAAGAAATTCCGTTCGAAATGAATGTCAGCCAGTCCATAGTAGCCCCTCGCCAATCCGCAGGGATCACTATCACAATGTGCAACCTCTACAACATCACCACATCACAAGAAGCCGTCCGCCAGTGGACACGGACTTTGCGGGACATCCTGGGGAACCTTGAGCCCTCCGTCGACATCTACCCTAACCAGTTCGGCCCGGTGGTCCGCAATGCTCCGGACGTTGAGCGGGAACTTGCCAATCTGCGATGGGGAATGCCCACACCGCTTGAGCGCGTCAGGGGCAACGCGGACTCAGGCACTACCAACATCCGCAATCCGCAGTACGGCCACTGGCAGCAGTATGTTGGCGTCGAGCACCGTTGCGTGGTCCCGGTGACGAGCTTCGCGGAGCCAAGCCCCACGCTGGGCGACAAGGACCCCGAGACGGGCGGCATCCAGCGGAACTTCTGGTTCGCACTTAGCGAGGACCGGCCTTTGTTCTTCTTCGCCGGCTTGTGGACGCGATGGCAAGGGGTGCGCAAGGTCAAGGAAGGACCCGGCGATCATGAGGTCTACGGCTTCATGACGACCGCACCCAATGCCCTCATCAAGCCGATCCACGACAAGGCCATGCCGGTGATACTGAGGACGCAAGAGGAAACCCAGACGTGGCTTACAGCGCCATGGTCGGAGGCGAAGGGGCTACAACGCACGGCACCTGACGATGCGCTTGTGATTGTCGAGAAGCCGGCCACACAGTTTAAGTTTCCGCACGGGGTCGACTCGCGCGGCCAGCTGCCGTTGCTATAGAATATGCCGGTTGGGCAAGCTCAGTCTGAGGGGCAATCGTGAAGAAACATATCTGGCGGGAAAGCTATGCTGAAAATGGATTTCCCCCGTTTCCGTGCCCGCGTTGTAGTACTGGCTCCCTTTGCCTTGATAAAGATACCCTCAAGAAGCTTCACGAGCCGGCCCGGGACGAGGACTACTACAATCGCGGTGGTGCGTTCTCCGGACTCTTAAAATGCTCAATCTCTTGGTGCGGGGAAGTGGTCTCAATGGCAGGCGTATTAGTTCCTAGCAGGGCCATGACCAAGTTGGAGAGATGGTGGAGGAAGACCGCTACCACATCAAGGCGCTGGTCTCCCAAGTGCCAGTCATTGACATTCCTAAAAAGACGCCGGCTGTTATTGAGAAACCAATCAGGGCCGCATTTTCAATGTTGTGGTCTGATCGTGGAGCAGCAGCAAATAAGCTCCGGATCAGCGTTGAACGTATTCTCGACCATTTCGAAGTGCCGGTACGATCTGAACGCGGTGGCGGCTGTCACTAGCTCGGCGAATTGAGCTTTTCAAAGACAGGAGCGAAGGCCATGCCGACACTTTCGACGCTCTGCGAGAAGTGGGGAATACGGGGAGCCATGAGGGGACGTAACTTTCGATGCAATCATAAAGTCGTTCGATATCTATGAGGATGCACTCAAAGACCTCTTCTCCGGGCGAATTGCCGAGCGTGCCGCCATCGCCAAGGAACTCAAGGAGACCCGGGGCAAACGTCGCCAAAAGTGACACTGGGTTCCAAAATCTGGCATCCCTACCCATCCCGCCAGATCACCTTGCGCACCATTCGGATTTCGACAAGCCGCCTCACGCGTATCTTCATGACCTCCGATGCGCTCGGTAGCAGGATGTCGACGTCAAGGTCACGCCGCTTGCACCGCTCACAACGCATATGTCGGTCCACATCCCAGAACGGAATGTTCCCGACTAGCTGCCCAAGGTCTCCCGGCAGATAGTGGCGCGTGTTGCAATTGAAGCATCGGACGCGGATCAACTGACCAACCTCATGTGCCTTGCACAGGGTTTGCACGAGACGGCGGGGTTTCCTGGGCTGCTCTGGCATGGGTAAAAATAGGAATGAGTTCCTCGCCGAGTCAATTCGAGCTTGACATTTATGTTCCCTTTTTGTTCACTTGACGCATCCCATTGTTGGAGTAGGCGCTAATGGACCGCATCGTGACACTCACCACCCGCCAAGAGGCCGCCCTCCAGGCCCACGCAGATGATTTCGTCGCCGTGCATAAGGGCGACGTAATGAAAGCGCTGAAGGAAATGATCGTGCTCAATGGGCATCTTCAGCAACGCCTTGACGCGCTGACTGCACCACGCCACGCGACACGCTAGGAGGAGCCGCAATGGGTACGATGCACTTGGACAACGAAGCCAAAGCAGAGCTGCACGCAGAAGCCGAGAAGCTCGTTGCCCGCTATGACAGCCCGCTTGAGACCGTAAAAGCGCTCATGGCTTATAACTGCGAGCTGGAAACCCAGATACTCGCCATCGCCCACCGGCATCCAGGGATAGTTTCCATAGGCTACGACGACACGCCGCCTGTTGTGAGGTGACGGCCCGTGGACACGTTAGCCGAGTCTATGCCGCCCTGCGGCTCCTAAGCAGATGACCCCTAAGCCAGACAACCCTGCGCCGCCGTCCGATGAGTGGGAGCTTGCCGCCGATGAGATCATTGCGGCCCACGGTGGGGACGCCAAGGCGGCTATGCAGGCGCTTCTTGCTGCCAATGCATCCCTAGAGCGTGAGGTGGCTCTATGGGCTCCTGCGGTCAGCTATGGCTTCAGCAGGGGGTGGCATCGGCGAAGGCGGGGTGAGGCCGACTAGAGAACCCCAGGAAGGGAACTGCCATGTCAGACAACATCCTCCCGCAACAGAAGATGCCGAAGCTGATTGTAGTCACCGCCTTCGACCGCGATGAGGGTGGCGACCTCCAGCCTGTCTTTGGGCCGGCCGAGCAGCAGACTGAGGACCGGGCAATAAGGACAGCGAGGGGCCTAGCCGGGAAGCACGCCGGCGTCATTGCGTGGTCGCGTGATGCTAATCCGTCGCTTGGTGAGTACGGGGAGCCCACGACGCTCTTTGTGGGTGGCGACGTGCCGGACATGGAGTAGGGCTTAGTTGGACAGCGCCCCAGCCACATCGCCATCGTTGTTGATACGGTTCGCCAGCTCGACACATTTCGGAACTTGGAGGCAAGCTCGGATGGTCGCCCGCTGTGCGTAGCCGCGCTCAGAGGTGCTCTCGAAATGCGGCTGGGCTAGCCATCCGGCGCATAGGCCAGCAGCAAGGATTATTGGGTAGCCGTATCGCCTCGCGGTCAGCTCTGCACGCTCCCGACGAAGCTTCCCTTTCTGACCGTCAAAGCTCCAGTTGATAGCGATACCCGCCGCCAGAAAAGTACCAACTGCAAGGCAAAGCATCCATTTGCCGTTCAGGGCAACGAAGGGGCTAGCCATCCAAAGCGCCAGCGCAGCAGCACCTAGCGATAAGCATCCAATGATGATCAAGAACGCCATTGTCTCGAATAGCTGGCGCGTGGCTTCCGTCTTGCCATCTGTGTGGAATGCGGCGAGCAAGCGCTGTCGCTCGGCGTCATCCCTAGCGTGGGAATAGAGGCTTCGCTTCCCTTCTTCGGTTAGCATTTTCCGGTTCCCCTTGGAGGCAGTGGCCTGCGGTACGCCCCCGCAAGCAGCCTCCTCGTGACCCCATGATCGGGGAGTTGGAAAACCGAGTTCCGGTTCCTGCGGCCTTTAGTTCCGGAGAACCTGGACATACGCCACAGGCTCCCCGACCAAAAAAGTCGAGGATCGGCACCGATGTGTTCGGCACCATATTTGAACTCAGGGTTTCCACACCCCGGAACGCCGCGTGAGCGCTCTGCAAGCACCATGATTCAAGGGGGAAGGAATTGCAACATGCATTGCGTCGGGAGGTAGGACACTGGCGAGAGCGCGGAAGTAACCTATTTTTGCCGGGATTTGCGGCAATTCGGCCACAATTGGCTGTGGTCTTTCCCCAGTAAATGCTGCCAACTAGGCTTACATGTCAGTGGACCGTTCTGTCCTTCGCCAACAAGGTATTCCGAGATGAAAGTTGAACTAAGAAAGCCGGAAATTCCCATTCTAGTTCCAAGGCCAAGGCCGGTTGAAGACCTTCGCCTTATCGTAGGCATTTCTGGACCTTCCGGTGGTCAGAAATTCCATGGCTTTTGCGTGCTCATCCTGGCTGGTGGGGATGAAATCGCACGGATTCCGTTCAAATCGAATGGCGAAAAGCGGACGACGCACATGCGCGGAGCCTTGGGAGCAGCTCTGTCGGCTTTCGAGTTTATTGATGCCAACTTTTCAGAGAGCGACAAGGCCAAGGTTTTCTCCAAAGACGAATATGTATGGAAGTGGCTTCCCCAGAATATCTCTGCCTGGATCGCCGAAGCAAAACGACCGAACAGAGATTTGCTCCTAAAGCTCGCGCCGATGATCGAAAAACATTTGGCTGTCAGTTTTCATAGCGCTGCTGAAGCAAGTGAAGCCGATATGAACCTAGCGGCCGATGCAGCAAAGGAAGCCAAGTTAGGAACTGTCAGCGCCTACGACATCGAGGAAGAGCAAGATGTCGAAGAGCAAGCCACCGAATTTCTCCGGCTACGCGCCATGAGCCGAGACCCTTGGAATTAAGGCCCGCCGTTGTGACCTCAGCACCGAGCAACGATGCAAACACCTGCACGATTCCCGGATGTGGCAAGCTATCGGAATTGGCCCAAGGGAATGGCCGGTCCGGCAACTTCTGTCGCTATCATGTGCAGCGGAAATCTCGGCATGGCTCGCATTGGCATCGGACCTACAGAGCGGCTGAATTGAAGCCTTACCTTGATGCCGCATCGAGTTGGCTAACTGCTCAGCAAAGCTGGAATGTCGCATTGGCTAGCGCGATAAGGGAGATGGACTACTTACTGGCCGGCTCCGGCAGGGCTGAAGCTGCAATGAATCTGCGCGGCCTCAGTGCAGCCACCAGGGCGCGGATTGCATTCGCCCGGCTGAGTGAGGCAGAGGTCCCAGCAAACAGGCTGGTCGCCATCTATGTCGCCGTGGCGGCCCTTATTGAAGACGACTTTGGAAGCCATAGGACACGCGAGTTCCAGATCGTGCAGGCTGCCAAGGTTGCTCATCGGTTGGCAAGCGGCACTCATCGGCGGTGGTTGATGTGGAACCCAAGGGGGGCGGACGTTCCAGTTGAGATTCATGCCTACCCGCGATCCGCCGGATTGGTGCGGCGGAATATTGGGGAGGCAATGGGGAAGGTTGTTGACCCGTTAGTTGCCGAAGCCGTGCCTGAAATCATTCAACTGAAAGTCGCCAAGAGCGGCCCGCATCCGTCACACCGAGGCCGGCAGAAATGAAATTCGCGGCCGCTTTATCGAGTGATCACATTGAGCAGGGTGGGGACGCGCATGTTCAACGCTTAGCTCCCCCCATTCCCCTTATCGCCGCCCGTGGTGGTGCGCTTAAGGAGATTAACCTTCCTAGCCCCCATCTCCATCAATTCGGCTTAATGGCTCATTGAGGCCGGCTTAGAGATTGGTGGCTTTGATGGACGATCCCTTCTCCTCCTCCGACCATTGGTTTGATCCCTGGGCAACGGCATCAGGCTCCCACCTCAAGGCCCTCACCGCCTCCATTACCAAGCAGGTGCTTCAAGCCACCGCCAAGGGACCTAAAGCCCGCATGAGGCAGCCCCGTGCTGAGCAGGTGGAGAGGGTGACCAACATAGTGTCCTGCCTAGTGGCCAACCTAGCGACCATGCATCTTGGTCACCCAAAGCATAGCCGTCTCGCCATCCCCCTGCGCCACACCTCGCAGTCCCGCTATGATCGTAAGGGCTTCGGGCACCTGCCCCACGTCATAGATGCGATGGCTGCCGAGGGCCTAGTGATCAAGCACCAGGCGCACATCAAGAAGCGCAGGACCGGCATAGAGGCTACGGGGTGGTTGCTTGATGCCTTGCTCAAAGGGACAGTGGCGGAGGTGGGGAGAGCAGAGGGGGAGGAGGCTATATGGCTGACAGCGAGGATGGGCCGTGATGCCTTAGGCCGAAAGCTTCCCTTCGTGCTGGTGAACTATCGGGACACCCCTGAGACATGCTCACTGCGGAGGGAGATGGAAGAGATCAATACCTTCCTCTCCACCCAGCACATAGAGCTTCAAGGCCAACCCCAAGGCGGCTTCAAGCTCACCCGTCGCTTCACACTCCGCCACAAAGGGGACCCGCACACCTTCCACCTTCATGGCAGGCTTTACGGTGGCTTTTGGGAGTCTCTGCCGACGAGGCTGCGGGCTGACCTGCGCATCAATGGGGAGCCGATAGCCGACCTAGACTTTGCCAGCATGTTCCCCAGGCTTGCCTATGCTCGGATAGGGGCTGAGCCGCCTGTGGGTGACCTCTATGCCATCCCCGGTTTGGAGGATCATCGCGCCGGCGTGAAGGGTGGCTTCGCGGCCATGCTGTCGTCCTCGAACGAAATGACCCGCCTACCGGGTGACGTGAAGGGTGCCCTGCCACCGGGTTGGACCGGACGGAGGTTGGCGGAGGCGGTTGGGGCTAAGCATCCCGCCCTGGTGCCCCTCTTCGGCAAGGACATTGCGCTAGACTTGATGTTCACCGAAAGCACCATCTTGGTTGCCGTATTGCTGCGGCTGGCGAGGATGGGGATAGCGGCCTTACCGATGCATGATGGGGTGATGGTGGCGGCTAGACACTGCGGGATGGCCAAAGAGGTGATGATCGAGTTGGCTGTCATGAGAACCGGCATGTCGATTCCGGTAGAGGTCAAATGAGACCGGTTAGCCTCACTCCTTGCTGGGTCCAGCGCCGCCCTCATTTGGGCTTCTCGAAAGACCGGGAGAAGAATGTCACGAGCGATGCGCATATCCCAAGCACGAGCATAGCATCCTCCTCCGTGACCGCGGCATCGCCGCTTTCGAGCAAGGGGTGACGAATACCTGGCTCATCACTTCCAAACCCGTAAAGCTGCATGATGCCGCGCTTGAAAGAACCGTGGATGGGCCGGCGTTTCGCGAGTTCCTCAAGGGCGTCCGAGAGCTTGTCTTTCCCCGTGAGAGAGCGAACGGTCGATTCGACGGCATGAATACCCTCGCGAATGCTGTCCGCGAAGTTCCCATTAGACAGGTGTGATGCAGCCTCCTTGAGATGCGTGTGCGCCCCTGCAAGGCCAGAGCTTTTGGAAACACGCAGCGCTTGGACGATCGTTTCGGCCTCCTGCGACGATCCAACAGGTACCAGCGTGTCGCCTTCTAACAGTCGGTATGCGCTGCGTTCGCTTTCGAGGACATGCGCGATAGCTGCCCCGAAGGACGAACTGCCATCAAGCCTCACTAAAGCCTGGATCACACCGAAAATCTGTTTCGGCGATAGGTCCGTGAAGATGGTTTCGAAGACATCCATCTGTCTGATCTTGTTGCTCTCAAATTTCGATGAGATCCGCCCCAGGTGCTCGATATAGAATCGTCTCAACACGCTCGTCCAATGGGGGCCGAGGCCCTGGGTAAGGCTTGTGTCGCGCATTTCGGCCTCGACAAATCGAACGAGGGTATGAAGCAGTCGGGCACGGAGCTTCTTCGGCATCTCTTCAGGTAGAAGTTGGCGCGGAAGGTCCTCCATGCCTTCGGCTTGCTCGAAGGTCAAAGCCTTCCGTCTTCGCAATTCGCTATCGTCTGCCATGTCGGAGACCCCATCACCAACGCATAGATATAGCGCAACTAATGCTTGGTGGGGACGAGCAGCATGGCGCAAGGCGGGTTAGGCACAGCTGATTTGGGGCACCAGTGTGGGGCACCGCCACTCACAGCTTTAGTATAAAACTATGCAATAACAGCCAGTTAGACTTCTTCTGAATATCTGGCGGAGAGAGCGGGATTCGAACCCGCGTTACGGTCTCCCGTAAACACACTTTCCAGGCGTGCGCCTTCAACCACTCGGCCACCTCTCCGTCCTTGCATTCGCGCCGGCCGGTTTTGCCACGCGGGTTGGGGAGATGCATCCCTTTGGGATTTGCGGGAAGACCCGCTTGATGGACACCGCCAACCAGCGGATGCCCTTCCCGGCGCCCGTCAATCAAACAGGCGCGGGGCTCATCTAGTCGATCCGGCGCCGAATGCCAAGCCATAACGGCAGTCTATTCGCTTTGCCGGCCATGCATCGTTTCGCGGGGCGTTGAACGGCTCCGCTTCTAAGGCGCTTCGGTTCTGAATGGTGTGCACGGGCAAGGCGGCAGGGCCGGCCGCGCTTGACTTCGCCCCTCGCCACCTGTCGAGTGCGGCGGAGGCTTTGCGGGGGCAACGTCCAGACATGACATCGAGCAATGAACAGCCGGCCAGCGGAACGCCGGCCGGAGGCATGCCAGGCGGGCTGACGCCCGCAGGGCGTCCGGACAGCGGGCTGTCCTTCGTGCCCGTGGTCTGGCTCCTCTTCGTCATGGCATGGTCGGTCTACTGGCTGGTCTCGGCGCGGTGGCTGTTCGAGAGTTCCGGCCTGCCGGACAGGGTCTTCTATTTCGTGCTTGGCGGACTGGCCTTCGACATCGTCACCATCGTGTGGGGGCTTTATCTGCTCGGCCTCGCCTTAAGCCGTTCCGCGCGCTTTCCGCGTCATTTCACCATCTGGCAGATCACCACCATCGCCTGGCGGCTGGCCGAGCAGGTCTATGCGCTGACCGTGCCCGATTTCACCGTCTCCGCCAGGGAGCTTGCGATCGCCGCCACCGAAATCGTCATCGGCCCGTTCTGCATTTACCTGCTGCGCCGCCGCGACGAGGCCAAGGCCTTTTATGCAAGGCCGGAAGCGCAGGCATCGTCAGCCTTTAGTTCGATCGTCGCCGCGCTGGCCGGCATCATCCTCGGCGCCGTGGTCGGCACTGTCGCCGGCTTCGCGCTTGGCGCGGGGATCGCCGAAGCCACCGACATCAGCTGTTTCGAAGGCGGCTGCGGCTACTTCGCGGTGTTCATCGGCCTTGCCGGGCTGGTGGTCGGGGCCATTGGCGGCGGCATCCTCGGCATCTGGCTCGTCCATCGGCGGAGCCGAAAGGTGGCCATATAGGCGGGCGATAGGCTTCAAATTCGCGTATGGCGGTTGCGCGCCGGGCGTGCGCATTCTATTCCTCGCCTTTGACCGGAAGGTCCTCGGGAGGAACTTGAGGACCGGGGAAGATTTCGATGTTGCGTTTTTTGTTTCGCCTCGCGGCCATGATCGCACTCTCGGTCGCCGTCATCATGGCCGTGCTCGACGCGACGCGCTCGGTGGCGGCTTCCACATTGGTCATGACGCCGCTGAATTCGAGCTGGCTGGCGGTTTCGCCCGACACCCGCGCGGCCTTCGAGACCTTCGTGCGCGCCAAGGTCAATCCGATGATATGGGATGGCGGCATCGCCTGGGTGCTTGCCCAGCCGGGGTTTGCCGTATTCGCGGTGCTTGCCTTCATCCTCTATGCGATCGGCTACCGGCGCCGGCGGCGCGGCGGAGAGTTCGCGCCGGGCTGATGGGTTGTCCCAGCGGACTGCGACGACAACGCGGCAATCGTCCACAGCTGTCACCGCATTGGGCATGTTTTTCCAACGGGGGGCATGCTTTTCCAAAAGGTCAAAATTCCGCGTGAATTTTGTTTCGGGCCGTGCCAGATTGCCTTGAGCGGGAGGGAGTACACTCCTGGCTGATGCCGCATGCCTGCCGGAGAACCGGGCAGACGGGCGGCGCGTAACGGAAAAAAATAACCGACAGGGTGTGGATCACATGAAACGTATCGTTCTCGGCCTCCTGGCCGCAACCGCAATGGTTCTTCCGGCTTTCGCCGCGGATGTCCAGCCGGCCATCCTCTACGATCTCGGCGGCAAGTTCGACAAATCCTTCAACGAGGCTGCCTATCACGGCGCCGAAAAGTTCAAGACCGAGACGGGCACCGCCTATGTCGAGTTCGAAGTGTCGAACGCCTCGCAACGCGAGCAGGCGCTGCGCCGCTTCGCCGAGGACGGCCGCAACCCGATCGTCATGGCCGGCTTTGCCTGGGAGGATGCGCTGAAGGTGGTCGCGAAGGAATATCCCGATCTCAACTTCGCCATCATCGACGATGCCGTCGATATGCCCAATGTCCGCTCGCTGGTCTTCAAGGAAAACGAAGGCTCCTATCTCGTCGGCATCCTGGCGGCGATGGCCTCGAAGTCCAAGAAGGTCTCCTTCATCGGCGGCATGGACATTCCGCTGATCCGCAAGTTCGAATGCGGCTATGTCGGCGGCGCCAAGGCGGCCGGTGCGACCGATGTCATCCAGAACATGACCGGTGACACGCCCGCGGCGTGGAACGATCCGGCCAAGGGCGGCGAGATCGCCAAGACGCAGATCGACCAGGGCTCCGACGTCGTCTATGCCGCGGCCGGCGGCACCGGCGTCGGCGTGCTGCAGGCGGCGGCGGATGCCGGCAAGCTCGGCATCGGCGTCGATTCCAACCAGAACGGCCTGCAGCCCGGCAAGGTGCTGACCTCGATGCTGAAGCGCGTCGACGTTGCGGTCTACACCGCCTTCATGGACGGCAAGAACGGCACCTTCAAGGGCGGCCTGCAAAATCTCGGCCTCAAGGAAGGCGGCGTCGACTACGCCATGGACGACAACAACAAGGCGCTGGTCACCGACGAGATGAAGGCTGCCGTCGAAAAGGCCAAGGCCGACATCATCGCCGGCACGATCCAGGTGCACGACTATACCGCCGACAACGCCTGTCCGTATTGATCTGTATCCATTAGAGTTGAAACCGCCGGGCGAGAGTCCGGCGGTTTTGTTTTTGGGTCTTGAAGGGGGCCGCAACTTGAGAGGCGAGAGTGAAGCCGACCATCGGACCGATGACGGAACGCGATGTTGATGCAGTGGCGCGACTGCGCATCGCCGCCTTTTTCGGGGGCAGCGCAAGAACGCTGAATGAGGACGTCGCCGGGCTTCGCGAGTTGCTCAATGGAGATGGCTTCGAGGCGGCGCTTGTGGCGCGGATAGGGGACGTCCCGGTCGGGACCTGCCTGCTGGTTCGCCACGAACTTGAACCCGCGCATGAGCTGACGCCTTGGCTGGCGGGATTGGTCGTCGATAGCGACCACCGCGGCAAAGGGATCGGCCGCGCGCTGGTTGCAGCCATCGAAGCGCATGCAACCGCGATCGGTGTGGAGAGGACTTACCTCTATACCTGGGTGGCGCGAGACTTCTATGCCGGGCTCGGTTGGGCAGTGGTCGAGTCGTTTGAGCAGGACGGCTACCCGATGCTGCTGATGTCGCGCGAACTCGGCTTATAGCTGTCCGACGAGATAACCCAGCGCAAACACCACCATCAGCGTAATGGCGATAGCGAAGCCGCGTCGGCCACCGAGCGAATGCACGCCGACGCCATAGGGCTTCCGCTCCAGTCTGCCGATCACCGGCTTCGCTTCGTCGTGGCCGACCACACGCATCTGCGGCAGTTCGGCGATGCGTTGCGAGATCAGCCGCCAGCGATCGCCGTCGCCCGAGGGCCGCCCCGTGCGGTCGAAGACATGCATGCGCTCGGCCAGCCGCATCACCGTGTCGCGGAAGGCGGGATCGATCTCCAGGTCGCGCTCGGCACGTTCCCGGTCGCGATCGTTCATCAGGCCAAGCACATAATCGCCCGCCCGCGCAACGCGATCGCTTTCACTGGCCATAGGCTTCTCCTTGCTACCAGTGCGGCGGTTTGGTTATCGGCACGTCGGGTGCCGATTGTTCCTCCAGAGCCATGAAGCGCCCGGTCAGGGCATCGAGCTTGCGCTGCATGCGTTCGATCGCCGTCCACTGTTCGGCGATCTGGCCCGACAGTTCCTCGATGGTCTTTTCCTGCTCGGCGGCGCGGATTTCCAGCGTCGTCAGCCGGTCGACAGGCATGATCATTCGAAACTCCCCAGGTCCTGGTGCACGCAGTTGCAGCATGATGCGACTGTTGAGCCTTGCATATTAGTGAATGTGAAGGTCTGCGGCCACGTTCGAAATTGACAAGCGCACCGGGATTTGTCGAGAGTGGCCACTGCGCCGCCAATTGGCACGGGTGGGGCATCATGCTAGGCGTTTTGACCAAGCGATAAAAAAATAAGAGTGGGACAGGCTGCATGGCGCAAGCCGCAATCGAACTGATCGGCATCAACAAGAGTTTTGGCGCCGTTCGCGCCAATCGCGACATCAATCTGGAGATCGCACGCGGCACCATCCACGGCATCGTCGGCGAGAACGGCGCCGGCAAGTCGACGCTGATGTCGATCCTCTACGGCTTCTACCAGGCCGACAGCGGCGAGATCCGTGTCGGCGGCAAGGCGGCGTCGATCAAGACCTCCAACGACGCCATCGCGCTCGGCATCGGCATGGTGCACCAGCACTTCATGCTGGTCGACAATTTCACCGTGCTGGAAAACATCATCCTCGGCGCCGAAAGCGATGCGCTGTTGAAAAAGAGCATCGCCAAGGCGCGCTCCGAACTGGAGCGGCTCGAGCGCGAATACGGGCTGGAAGTCGATCCCGACGCCATCATCGAGGAATTGCCGGTCGGCCTGCAGCAGCGTGTCGAAATCCTGAAGGCGCTTTATCGCGGCGCCGAAATCCTGATTCTCGACGAGCCGACGGGCGTATTGACGCCGGCCGAGGCCGACCATCTGTTTCGCATCCTCAGGCAGTTGAAGGACCAGGGGAAAACGGTGGTGCTGATCACCCACAAGCTGCGCGAGATCATGGCCATCACCGACAATGTCTCGGTCATGCGCCAGGGCACGATGGTGGCGACGCGCGAGACCAGCAAGACGACAGTCGGCGAACTGGCCGAACTGATGGTTGGGCGGCGCGTGCTGCTGCGGGTCGAAAAGGGCGAGACGGAGGCCGGCGCGGTCAAGCTGGCCGTCAAGAACCTGACGGTGAAAGACCAGCGCGGCGTCACCATGGTCGACGATATCTCCTTCGATATCCACGCCGGCGAGATCGTCGGCATTGCCGGTGTCGCAGGCAACGGCCAGTCCGAACTGCTCGAGGCGATTTCCGGCATCAGGCGCGCGGTTTCCGGCTCGGTGATGCTCGATGGCAAGCCGATCGACCTGACCGGGGCCGCCGATCCCGGCGAGTTGCGCGACCGTGGGCTCGCCCATGTGCCGGAGGACCGCCATCATGTCGGCCTGGTGCTGGCCTTCGAGGAGAACGAGAATTCGATCCTCGGCTACCATGACGACCCGCGCTACCTCAAAGGGCCGTTCCTCAACATCGACGCCATCATGACCGATGCCGAGGACAAGATCGAGAAGTACGATATCCGTCCCGGCAATCCGCGTCTGAAGACGGCGAATTTCTCCGGCGGCAACCAGCAGAAGATCGTGCTGGCGCGGGAAATGGAACAGGACCCCGGTGTTCTCATCGTCGGCCAGCCGACGCGCGGCGTCGATGTCGGTGCCATCGAATTCATCCACAAGCGGCTGATTGCCATGCGCGACCAGGGCAAGGCGGTGCTGGTGGTGTCGGTCGAGCTCGACGAGATACGCTCGCTGTCCGACCGTATCCTGGTGATGTTTGCCGGCCGCATCGTCGGCGAGCGCGGCCCGGAGGCGACCGAAGGCGAGCTTGGCCTGCTGATGGCCGGTGTCGAGCGCCAGGAGGCGGCGCAATGAGCACGCCTTACGCAAAATTGCCGGCCTGGGCCGATTATGGGCTGATCCCGCTGATCAACCTGTCGGTGGCCTTCATCGTTGCCGGCTTCGTCGTCATGCTCGTGGGCGAAAACCCATTTCGCGCCGCCGTCATCCTGGTCGAAGGCGCCTTCGGCAAGGGAACCGGCATTGCCTTCACCCTGTTCTACGCCACCACCTTCATCTTCACCGGCCTGTCGGTGGCGGTGGCCGCGCATTGCGGCCTGTTCAACATCGGCACCGAGGGCCAGGCCTATATTGCCGGCCTCGGCGTGGCGGTGGTCTGCCTTGCCTTCGACAGTGTGCTGCCATGGTGGCTGACCTTTCCGCTGGCGATCGCCGCCGGGGCCGCGGTCGGCGCGCTGTGGGCGCTGATCCCGGCCTATCTGCAGGCCAAGCGCGGCTCGCACATCGTCATCACCACCATCATGTTCAATTTCATCGCCGCGTCGATCATGGTCTATCTCCTGGTCGGGCCGTTGAAGCCGGCGGCCTCGCAAGCGCCGCAGACGCGCAACTTCCTCGACGGGGCCGAGCTGCCCAAGCTCAACTGGATCATCGAACTGTTCGGCGCCAAGATCCGCTCGGCGCCGTTCAATATCTGCTTCCTGCTGGCGCTGGTCATGGCCTTCCTGGTCTGGCTGCTGATCTGGCGCACCAAGCTCGGCTATGAGATGCGCACCTACGGGCACAGTCCGAAGGCGGCGCGCTATGCCGGCATTTCGGAGACCCGCATCATCATCATCGCGATGATGATCTCGGGCGCGCTGGCGGGCATGATGACGCTGAACCCGGTGATGGGCGACCAGCACAATGTGGCAATCGACTTCGTCTCCGGCGCCGGCTTCGTCGGCATCGCCGTAGCGCTGATGGGCCGGCTGCATCCGGTCGGCATCGTGCTGGCGGCGATCCTGTTTGGCATGCTCTACCAGGGCGGTGCAGAACTTGCCTTCGAGATGCCAGCGATTTCCCGCGACATGATCGTCATCATCCAGGGCCTGGTCATCCTGTTTGCCGGTGCGCTAGAGCACATGTTCCGGCCCTATGTGCAGGCGCTGTTCGCTTCGTTCAGTCCAAGGTCGGTCGGCATGGAAGCGGTCAAAGGGAAGGGCGCCTGAGATGGATGTGTTCATCGCCATCGTGCAGATCCTGGACTCGACCATACGCCTGTCGGTACCCTTGCTGCTCGCTTGCCTCGCCGGCCTCTATTCTGAACGCGCTGGCGTCTTCGACATCGGGCTGGAAGGCAAGATGCTGGTCGGCGCCTTCGCCGGTGCGGCCGCAGCTTCGGTCTTCCATTCGGCCTTCCTCGGTCTCGGCATGGCGATCGTGATGTCGGTCGCCTTTGCCCTGGTGCACGGCTTCGCCTCGATCACCCACCGCGGCAACCAGATCGTTTCCGGCGTGGCGATCAACTTCGTCGCCGCCGGGTCGACAATCATTCTGGGCCAGGCCTGGTTCCAGCAAGGCGGGCGAACGCCGGCGCTGCAGCCGGGCGAGCGCTTCGAGGCCATCACTCTGCCAGGTGCTGCCGCCATCCACGACGTGCCGATTATAGGGCCGATCTATTCCGAGCTTTTGTCCGGCCATTCGATCCTGGTCTATCTCGCTTTCGCCATGGTGCCGTTCACCTGGTGGGTGCTGTTTCGCACCCGCTTTGGCCTCAGGCTGCGCGCCGTCGGCGAGAACCCGGCCGCCGTCGACACCGCCGGCATCTCGGTCGCCTGGCTGCGCTACCGGGCGCTGATCTGCACCGGTATCCTCACCGGCATCGCCGGCGCCTACCTGTCGATGGTGCAGAATGGCGGCTTCGTGAAGGATATGACCGCCGGCAAGGGCTACATTGCGCTGGCGGCGCTGATCTTTGCCAAATGGCGACCGGTGAACGCCATGTTCGCCTGTCTTCTGTTCGGCTTCCTCGACGCGGCGGCGATCCGCCTGCAGGGTTCGCCATTGCCGTTGATCGGCAAGGTGCCGGTGCAGTTCATGCAGGCGCTGCCCTATGTGCTGACCGTGATCCTGCTTGCCGGCTTCATCGGCAAGGCGATCCCGCCGCGCGCCGGCGGCGTGCCTTATGTCAAGGAACGTTGATCCGGGCGCGCCCAGGAGCACTGTGTCGAACATGCGGCTGGTGCTCGAAAGGCGCCAGGAAAACGCAAAGCGCCGGGTTTTGACCACGATCGTCGGAGAGAACGTCTAGATGTCGCATGATCTGTTCGAAGCCGCGCAGGAGGCCATGGCCAAGGCCTACGCGCCCTATTCGAAGTTTCCGGTGGGTGCGGCGTTGCGCACCGAAGACGGCCGTGTCTTCACCGGCGCCAACATCGAGGTCGCGTCCTATCCGGAAGGCTGGTGCGCCGAGACCACGGCGCTCGGCCATTACATCATGGGCGGCGGCGGCAAGATCGTCGAGGTCGCCGTCATTGCCTCGCGCATGGCCAAATGCTCGCCCTGTGGCGGCTGCCGGCAAAGGCTGGCGGAATTCTGCCGGCCGGACACAAAGCTCTATCTTTGCGACAACACCGGCGTGGTCGAGACCGTGACCATGGGCGACATGCTGCCCTACGGGTTTCGTGGCGACATTTTGAAGTGAGAGTTGGCTGATATGAAGGAAGCTCTGGACCACCTCGTTGAAAGGCTGGACGGGTTGGCGCCGACAACGGCGATGGTGCTGGGGTCGGGCCTTGGCGGGCTTGTCGACCAGGTCGAAAATGCCGTGCGCATCTCTTATGCCGACCTGCCGGGTTTCCCCCGCAGCGGGGTGACTGGCCATGCCGGCGAGGTGGTCGCGGGGCTTTTCGCCGGCACGCCGGTGCTGATGCTGTCCGGCCGCGCCCATTATTACGAGCACGGCGTTGCTGCGGCGATGCGGCCGGCGCTGGAGGTGCTTGCCGGCATCGGCATCACCAAGCTGATCCTTACCAATGCCGCCGGCTCGGTCGATCCCGACATGCTGCCTGGATCGGTGATGCTGATCACCGATCACATCAATTTCTCCGGCTCCAACCCGCTGATCGGCGAGCCGAGCGACCGCCGCTTCGTCGGCCTGACCGAAGCCTATGATGCCGGCTTGCGCGCGGCGATCGAACGGGCGGCGAAGGCGACAGGGACGGCGCTGCACAAGGGCGTCTATATGTGGTTTTCCGGTCCGTGTTTCGAAACCCCTGCTGAAATCCGCATGGCCCGCGTCATGGGCGCCAATGCGGTAGGGATGTCGACCGTGCCGGAGGTCATTCTCGCCCGCTTCCTTGGGCTTCGCGTAGCCGCCTGTTCGGTGATCACCAATCTCGCCGCCGGGATGACCGGGGCGGAACTGTCGCACCAGGAGACCAAGGACATGGCGCCGATCGGCGGCGCACGGCTGGCGACGATCCTTGCGCATGTGTTCCAGGATGGGTTGCCGGAGCCGAAGGGCGCTGCCTGATGCTTCCGCAGGAAATCATCCGCCGCAAGCGCGACGGCCAGAAACTGTCCCCGCAGGAGATTTCGGCCTTCGTCGCGGGCGTGACTTCGGGCAGCGTCTCGGACGGCCAGGTCGGCGCCTTCGCCATGGCCGTGTTCTTCAACGGCATGAACCGCGACGAGGCGGTGGCGCTGACGCTCGCCATGCGCGATTCCGGCGATGTGCTCGACTGGTCGGACCTGCCGGGTCCGGTCACCGACAAACATTCGACCGGCGGCGTCGGCGACAATGTCTCGCTGATGCTGGCGCCGATCGTCGCCGCTTGCGGCGCCTATGTGCCGATGATCTCCGGCAGGGGCCTTGGGCATACCGGCGGCACGCTGGACAAAATGGATGCCATCCCAGGCTATATCAGCCAGCCGGATATCGCGCGCTTCCGCAAGACCGTGCTCGAGACCGGCTGTGCCATCATCGGCCAGACCGCCGATCTCGCGCCCGCCGACCGTCGCCTCTATGCGATCCGCGATGTGACCGGAACGGTGGAATCGGTGCCGCTGATCACTGCCTCTATCCTGTCGAAGAAACTGGCGGCCGGCCTGCAGTCGCTGGTGCTCGACGTCAAGGTCGGCAATGGCGCCTTCATGGAGAAGTCGCGCGACGCGACAGCACTTGCCAACAGCCTGGTCGAGATCGCCAACGGCGCCGGCCTGAAGGCCTCGGCGCTGGTCACCGGCATGAACGAGCCGCTGGCGTCGGCGGCCGGCAACGCGGTCGAGGTGCGCAACGCCGTCGATTTCCTCACCGGGAGGCTCCGCGACAAGCGACTGGAGGATGTGACGCTGGCGCTGGCCGCCGAGATGCTGCAATCGGCAGGGCTGGCGTCGTCCAATCAGGACGGTCTCAGGCGCGCGGCCGAGACGCTGGCCGGCGGCCGCGCGGCGGCCGCCTTCGCACGTATGGTCGCAGCCCTTGGCGGTCCCGCCGATTTCGTCGAGAAGCCGGAAAAATACCTGCCGAAAGCGGCGGTGGAGTTTGCGGTCAAGGCGGCAGGCAACGGCTTTGCCACCGGCATTGCCACCCGCGATATCGGCCTTGCCGTGGTCGGGCTCGGTGGCGGGCGTACGCGGCCGGACGACAGGATCGACCATGCGGTCGGCATCACCAGGCTGCTGCCGCTCGGCGCCGAGGTGCGGACCGGCGAGCCGCTGGCGCTCGTCCACGCCCGCACGCAAGCGGAGGCCGAAGCGGCCGCAGCCGCCGTGCTTTCGGCCTATACGATCGGGGCGTCGAAACCAGCCGCCGACAAGACTGTCATCCGGCGCGTGCTGCCGCGCGGGTAGCGGAAGGCGCTACTGCACCAGCAACAGTGTGCCGTTTTCGACCTGGTATTTTGCCAGCCGCTGCAAAAAGCTCATGCCGATCAGGTTGGTGCGCAGCGCCTTGTCGTCGAGGACCACGGCCTGGATGTTGTCGACGCTGATCTTGCCGATCTGCAGGCGGTCGATGTTGACCACAGCGGCCCTGATCGCGCCATTGGCGGTGTTGACCTGATGGCTGAAATCCGACGGGTTGAGCGAGATGCCGATGCGGCGCGCCGTCGAGGTGTTGATGGCGACCAAAGTGGCGCCGGTGTCGATCATGCCGTCGACCTGGCGGCCGTTGAGCTTGAAGGCGGAGGTGAAATGGCCGCGCTCGTCGGCCGCCACCAGGACCTTGCGACCGGTGGGCAGCGGTGCGGCCGGCTTGTCGGGAACCGAGGCGAGGCTCAGCTCGGGCTGCGGTTGCGGCTTGCCGGCGACGGTCGACTTCAACAGGTTGTCGAGAATCTGCGGGTTCGACTGATAGACGATCGGGATCGATGCCGACGTTCCGGCGAACACGCCCAGAATGAGAAGCTTGCGCAGCATGAATGGACCTTCGTGAAGGCCCATTTTTGCCCACGTATGGTGTGTGCCGCTTTAACGCCAACCCGAAACCGCGGCTTTGCGTAAACGGGCGGTAAACGACTGGATGTCAGCTGGCCTTGCCAGCCGCCGTCATTTGGTTCCGTACATGCGGTCGCCGGCATCGCCGAGGCCGGGCATGATGTAGCCCTTCTCGTTGAGCTGGCGGTCGATGGAAGCGGTGAACACGGGAACATCCGGATGCGCCTTGGTGAAGCGCTCGATGCCTTCTGGCGCCGCCAGCAGGCAAAGGAAACGGATGTTGGTGGCGCCGCGCTCCTTCAGCTTGTCGATGGCCGCGATGGCCGAGTTCGCGGTCGCCAGCATCGGATCGACGACGATCACCAGCCGGTCGGCGAGATCGCTCGGCGCCTTGAAGAAATATTCCACCGCCTCCAGCGTTTCGTGATCGCGGTAGAGGCCGACATGCGCGACGCGGGCCGCCGGGACCAGGTCGAGCAGGCCTTCGAGCAGGCCATTGCCGGCGCGCAGCACCGAGGCGAAGACGAGCTTCTTGCCCTCCAGCGTCGGCGCTTCCATGGTTTCCATCGGCGTTTCGATGGTCGTCGTCGTCAGTTCGAGGTTGCGGGTGACCTCGTAGCCGAGCAGGAGCGAGATCTCGCGCAGCAGCCGCCGGAAACCAGCGGTCGACGTCTCCTTCTTGCGCATGATGGTGAGCTTGTGCTGGACAAGCGGGTGGTCGACGACGGTGACGCCCTGCATGGGTTGCTCCAGTGAATGGTGAATAGTGAATAGTGAATAGTGAGCAGGTTTGCGAGTCCCGATGGATCGATCATTGCCGTTGACAGGCCGAAGCGCCGGCAAACCAATCACCAGTCACCAGTCACCAGTCACCAGTCACCAGTCACCAGTCACCTCTTCGCATCGAGCCGGGCAAGCAGCGCGCTTTTCGTCTTCCTGTCGACGAAAGCCGCCTCGATCGCGGTTCGGGTGATGGCGGCCAGCGCCTTTTCGTTCATAGCGAAATGCTCGGCGGCGATGTCGTATTCGCGCTTCAGCGAAGTCCAGAAATAGGGCGGGTCGTCAGAATTCAGCGTCACCTTGCAGCCGGCTGCCTGCAGCGCAGGGAAAGGGTGATCGGCGAAACTGTCGTAGACCTTGAGCGCGATGTTGGAGCCGGGGCAGCATTCGAGCACGATGCCCTCATCGGCGATGCGGCGCACCAGGTCGGGATTTTCGATGGCGCGCACGCCATGGCCGATGCGCGAGGGGCGGATGTGGTCGAGTGCGGCCTGCACCGTCTCCCAGCCGGTCAACTCGCCGGCATGGATGGTGATGCCAAGACCCGCTTCACGGGCGATCTCGAAGGCCCTGACATAATCCTCCATCTCGCCCATGCGTTCATCGCCGGCGACGCCGAAGCCGGTGACCAGCGGATTTCCGCAGCGCGCCGCAAAACGCGCCGCCTGCTCGATCGATTCGACGCCGACATGGCGTACGCCGGTGACGATCATGCGGCCCTCTATGCCGGTCTTGGCTTTGGCGCGCAGCATGCCTTCGCCGAGCGCATCGGTGTAGGCCTTGGGCGACAGGCCGGCCCTGACGGCATGGTCGGGCGAGGTGAAGACTTCGGAATAGATGGCGCCGTCGCGGGCAAGGCTGGTCAGATAATGGTCGGCGAGGCGGGCATAATCCTCCTCGGAGCGGAACAGGTCGGCGGAAAAGTCGTAAGCCGCGAGGAAAGAGGTGAAGTCGTGCCAGACGAACGAGCCGTTCTGGATATAAAGCGAGGTGTCCTTGCCGTATTTCTGCGCCTGGCGGACGACGAGTTCGGGCGCCGCTGCCCCCTCGATGTGGCAGTGCAGTTCCGCTTTCAAAGGCATGCAGTTATCCCGTCTCATCAGTCCAGGCCGTAAGCCCACCACCTGGAAGCGCGGCCGAACACCGCGCCTTAAACAATAGCGCCCGCACCATCGATCGGCTATGGTCCCGCCGGTTTTATGACGGATCAAAATAATGTCAGTTGAGAGAACCACGGCCGCG
Source organism: Mesorhizobium sp. C089B (assembly GCF_030323125.1). NCBI lineage: Bacteria > Pseudomonadati > Pseudomonadota > Alphaproteobacteria > Hyphomicrobiales > Phyllobacteriaceae > Mesorhizobium > Mesorhizobium sp. C089B. Next base: position 3,412,705 of record NZ_CP100469.1, on the reverse strand, counting down.
GGCGGCATGGAAACCTCCTATGGTTTCAAGAAGGTAGGGCCAGGCGACAAGCAGCCTCTGGTCAATGAGGTTTTCCACAAGGTGGCGAACCGCTACGACCTGATGAACGACCTGATGTCGGCCGGGCTGCACCGGCTGTGGAAGGATGCCATGGTGACATGGCTCAATCCGCCGAAACGTCCGGGCTGGAAAGTGCTTGACGTGGCGGGCGGCACCGGCGACATCGCCTTCCGCATTGTAGACGCCAGCCATGGCAACACGCATGCCACGGTGCTCGACATCAACGGCTCGATGCTTAGCGTCGGCCGTGACCGCGCGGAGAAAAAGGGCCTGTCCGGCAACACCGATTTCGTCGAGGCCAATGCCGAGGAACTGCCTTTCACCGATAGCACCTTTGACGCCTACACCATCGCATTCGGCATCCGCAACGTGCCGCGCATCGATGTCGCGCTGACGGAAGCCTTTCGCGTGCTGAAGCCCGGCGGACGGTTCCTGTGCCTGGAGTTTTCCGAGGTCGAGATGCCGCTGCTGGACAAGGTCTACGAAGCCTGGTCGTTCAACGCCATTCCGCAGATCGGCAAGATGGTGACGGGCGAGGGCGAACCCTATTCCTACCTGGTCGAATCGATCCGCAAATTTCCCAATCAGCAGAACTTTGCTGCCATGATCACCCGCGCGGGCTTCGAGCGCGTGTCGTTCCGCAACTATTCCGGCGGCATTGCCGCCCTGCATTCGGGCTGGAAGCTTTGAGGCACCACAGTTTGCAGCAGCAGGGTAGGCGATGAGCAGCGTCGGCGCCGCCTTTCGGCTCGCGCGGGCCGGCTGGGTGCTGGTCCGCGAGGGCGTGATCGCAGCACTGCCGGGCGACGAACTCGGCGGCCTGCCGAAATTCGGCTGGCGCATGGCCCGGCTCTTCACCCGCCGCCGCGCGCTCGCTTATGAGCGCAGCGACCGGCTGGCCAAGGCGGTGGTCCGGCTCGGACCCTCCTACGTCAAGCTCGGCCAGTTCCTGGCGACGCGGCCTGATGTCGTCGGCAACGACATGGCGCTCGACCTCGCCATGCTGCAGGACAAGATGCACACTTTTTCGCAGGCGGAAGCGGTGGCGGCGATCGAGGGCTCGCTCGGGCGCAAGATCGGCGAACTCTATACGCAGTTCGGCGGGCCGGTCGCGGCGGCCTCCATCGCCCAGGTCCATCCCGCGCAGGCCATGCATGACGGTGTCGATACCAAGGTGGCGGTGAAGGTGATCCGGCCTGGCGTGCGCCGCCGCTTCTTCCAGGATCTCGAAAGCTATTTCCTCGCCGCCCGGCTGCAGGAGAAATACATCCCGTCGTCGCGCCGGCTGCGGCCGGTCGAGGTGACCGAGACGCTGGCGCAGACCACCAAGATCGAGATGGATCTTCGCCTCGAGGCGGCCGCACTTTCGGAACTGGGCGAAAACACCAAGGACGATCCGGGCTTCCGCGTGCCGTCGGTCGACTGGGAGCGCACCGGGCGCGATGTGCTGACCATGGAATGGGTCGACGGCGTCAAGATGAACGACATCGCCGGGCTCGCTGCGGCGGGGCACGATCTGAAGGCGATCGCCACCAACCTGATCCAGTCGTTCCTGCGTCACACGCTGCGGGACGGCTTCTTCCATGCCGACATGCATCCAGGCAATCTGTTCGTCGAGGCCAATGGCAATATCGTCGCCGTCGATCTCGGCATTGCCGGACGGCTCGGCAAGAAGGAGCGCCGGTTCCTCGCCGAAATCCTCTACGGCTTCATCACGCGCGACTATCTGCGCGTCGCCGAGGTGCATTTCGAGGCCGGCTACGTGCCGCGCCAGCACAATGTCGCGGCTTTCGCGCAGGCCATTCGCGCCATCGGCGAGCCGATCCATGGCCAGCCGGCTGAAACCATCTCGATGGCGAAGCTTCTCACGCTGCTCTTCGAGGTCACCGAACTGTTCGATATGGCCACGCGGTCGGAACTGATCCTGTTGCAGAAGACCATGGTGGTGGTCGAAGGCGTCGCACGCACGCTCGACCCGGCCTTCAACATGTGGAAGACGGCCGAGCCGGTGGTCGGCCAGTGGATCGCCGGCAATCTCGGGCCGAGCGGCCTGCTGATGGACGCGCGCGACGGCGCCAAGGCGCTGCTGGCGCTGGCCCGCCAGGCGCCCGATCTTGCCGCCCGCACCGAGCGGCTGTCACGCGAGATCGATTTTATGGCGGAGCACGGCCTCCGCTTCGACGAAGCGACATCGCGCGCCATCGGTAAGGCCGAAGCGCGCTACACCCGCTCGGGCCGGCTGGCGCTATGGGTGATCGCGCTGACGCTGGTGTATATCGCGTGGAAGCTGCTCTGATCGCTTGCATCGCTAGCAACTGTGGTGCTAGCGTTGCAGTCGCGCTATTGATGTCGCGGAGCAAGTCATGGGCACCATTACTGTCCGCAATCTAGCTGACGACGTGAAGCAGAAATTGCGTGAGCGCGCTGCGGCGCGCGGGGTGTCGATGGAGGAAGAGGCGCGTGATGCGCTTGCCAAAAGCGTGCTGTCGGCGGAAGCCGGCATGCCCGAGAGCGAAACCCTCTATGCAACAATCCGCCGCTTGGTTGAGCCTCATGGAGGTTTTGACATCGATCTGCCCGAGCGAGGTCAATCCACAAAAACGCACAAAACCCTCGACGGCAAGCGCATCCTGCTGATCATCGGCGGCGGCATCGCCGCCTACAAGGCGCTGGACCTGATCCGCCGGCTGCGCGAGCGCGGTGCGGCGGTGCGCGTCGTGATGACATCGGCGGCGCAGGAGTTCGTCACCACGCTTTCGGTCGGCGCGCTTTCGGCCGACCATGTCTTCAGCGAATTGTTCGACCGCAATGACGAGCACGATGTCGGCCATATCCGCCTGTCGCGCGAGGCCGACCTTCTGGTAGTGGCGCCGGCCACTGCCGATCTGATGGCCAAGCTCGCCAACGGCCATGCCAACGATCTGGCCTCGACGGTGCTGCTCGCCACCGACAAGAAGGTGCTGATGGCGCCGGCGATGAACCCGAAAATGTGGTCGCATGCCGCGACGAGCCGCAACCGGGCGACGCTCGCCAAGGATGGCATCGCCTTCGTCGGCCCGGCCAAGGGCGAGATGGCGGAAAGCAACGAGGCGGGCGAGGGCCGCATGGCCGAGCCGCTGGAGATCGTGGCAGTGATCGAGGCACTGCTCGACAGCAGGCCGAAGCCGGTGGCCGGCCGCAGGATCATCGTCACCTCGGGGCCGACGCATGAGCCGATCGACCCGGTGCGCTACATCGCCAACCGCTCTTCGGGCAAGCAGGGCCATGCGATTGCGGCAGCGCTGGCAAGACTGGGCGCGGATGTACGCCTGGTCTCCGGTCCGGTTGGCATTGCCGATCCGGCCGGCGTTGTGACGACGCATGTGGAGACCGCGGCCGAGATGAAAGCGGCCGTCGAACAGTTGTTGCCGGCGGACGCCGCGGTCTTCGTAGCTGCCGTCGCCGACTGGCGCACCGCTGGCACGGCCGGCGAGAAGATCAAGAAGGTGGCGGGCCAAGGCCCACCGGCGCTGCAAATGGTCGAAAACCCCGACATTCTCGCCAGCGTCGGTCATCACGGGCAACGCCCGGGGCTGGTTGTCGGCTTCGCCGCCGAGACGCAGGACCTGATTGCCAATGCCGAGGCCAAGCTGAAGAAGAAGGGCGCCGATTTCATTGTCGCCAACGATGTCTCGCATGAAAGCGGCGTCGGCCCCACCGGCGTCATGGGCGGCGACCGCAACAAGGTGCGCATCGTCTCGAAGGACGGCGTCGAGGAATGGCCTGAGATGGGCAAGGACGAGGTGGCGGCGCGGCTCGCCGCGCTCATCGCCGAGCGTTTGCAAGCCTGAGCGGCCGCCGGTTCCGCAATCGGGCAGGCCATGGTCTTGCAGGCAGCCTTGTGGCCGAGGGCATTTGACGCCGACAGCGCCGGCGGAATGCTGTCGCCAAATTCTCGATCCGCCGTGCCCTCAGCCTGTCGCCAATTGCGGCCGGCGTGCCGCCAAAGCCATCTTCAACGCCGCCAGGCAACCGACAATGCCAAGTGGCACGAAGGCCAGGTACAGCCAGCCGGCGACGTGCGCTGCTGCCTCGCGGTTCAGCCCGTCCGAAAAGCCGCTGGCATTGGCGATGATGCCGGCCATGGCGGCGCCCACGGCGTAGCCGATGCGCTGCATGGTCGGCACGGCGGCCGAGGCGATCGTCTGCTCGCCGTCGCGGGCCGAGGCAACGATGATGCGGGTCAGGAAGGGCCATGACACGCCGAAGCCACCGCCTTGCAACAAAGCGCAGAGCAGGATCACCGGGATCGAGCCGGCGGGGATGGCATAGGCGAAACCGGCGAGGCCGGCTGCAATCATCAGCGCGCCGATGACGAGGATCTGCCGTTCGCGCTGCAGCGGCGCATTGGCGACGGCGATCGACAGGATTGACCAGGCGATCGATTCGGCGGCGATGATGTAGCCTGTGGTCAGGATCGGGATGCCGTGCAGCGTGGTAAGCAGAAGCGGCCCGTAGATGGAAAAAGAGACTGTCGCCACCGAGAAGGCGGCAACCATGCTCATGCCGCTGCCGACCGGCGAGCGCCATGAGAACAGGCCCGACGGGAACAGTCGCGATTGCGGCTTCATGGCGTCGACGAAAACGAACAGCGCCAGGCCGGCGAGGCCGAGGACCAGCAGCAGCGACGATCGAAGCAAGGCGACGTCGACGCCTGCGGTGGCGATCAGCACGACGGCGATGGCGAGGCAGCCAAGTGCTGCAAAGGGGAAGGGCGGCGAGGTGCCGGCGGCGGCTTGCGGCTTCGTCGCTTCCGGCGTGTTCAGGACGATGAAGCTTGCCGATGCCATGGCGATGCCACCCAGCACGAAGACGCCGAAGGCCCAGCGCCAGGACAGGAGCTCGACCATGATCGCGCCGAGCATCGGGCCGCTGAAGGCGGCGACGCCCCAGATCGCCGACATGATGCCGAACAGCTGTGGCCAGATGCTGCGGTTAAACAGCCGCTCGACCGAGACGAAGGCCAGCGACACCAGCGCACCGCCGCCGAGACCCTCGACCAGACGGCCGCCAAGAAACACCGGCATGGACGGCGCGGTGGCGCAGATCAGTGCGCCCACGGCATAGAGCAGGGCGGCGACCGTGACGTTGGAGCGTAGAGCGACATAGCTGACCAGCCGCCCGGCCGCTGCGCCGGCGACAATGGCGCCGAGCTCGTAGACGGCCAGCGACCAGCCGACGAACTGCACACCGGCGAGGTCCCCGACCATGGCCGGCATGACCGTCGCCACCATCGTCTCGTTGGTGGCGTGCAGCAGGATGCCGAGGCTGATGAAGCAGAAGCGCGCGAGGTCGCCGCTTGCCCACAATGCCCGCCAGTCGACCTTGTTGCTGGTGATTTCAGTCATTCTTTTACCCTGCCTTTGCATATCTCGATGCCGGCGCATGGCGCCAGAAGCCAATGGGGGCTTTCCGGCGGGGCCATGCGCGCTGTTTCAGTCAGGCGAGTTGTAAAACCTCAAGCGCAGTTGAGCTCAAGTGGCTTTTTATCGAAGTGCAGACGGTCGAGATTGGCCGGAAACCTCTCCGCTTGATGCGCCGGTCAGTTCTCAATGCTGCGCAGCTGAAACTGGCTGACGCCGATGGCAATGTTGATACCGGTCTGCGTCTGCAGGCTGAGCGGCTGCAGAGTGAAGGCCTGCGAGGAGCCGCCGACCAGGAGATTGGCGCCGGCGCCGACCGCCGCGGTCACTTCGGCGCTGGCGCCGATATAGTCGCCGGCCAACGCGCCGGGCGCATAGATGTTCCTCAGCGGCGTCAGCACCAGCCATTGCATGACGGTCTGCTTGGTGGTGCCGATGTCGAGCCCGTATTTGTTGACGGCGCCGAAATAGGCTTCCGGCGAAAAGCTCTTGTCGGCCGGCGTGAAGGTGCAGCTCAGATCCTTGCTGGAGCCGAAGATGAAGCCGGTGCCGCCGCCGATGGCGCAATCGAGCACACCGAGTTCGATACCCTGGCCTTGCGCTTGGGCCTGGGCGGTACAGATGATGGTGATAGCGGCGGCGATGGCTGGTTTCAGCACGGCGGATCCCCCAAAAAGCATGCGGCGCGAAACAGTAACCTGTTCCGCGCCGCGCGTAGAGGGATCAGTCGATCCTTATTTGCCGATGCTTATTTGAACGAGTGGATCAGCTCCAGGGAGGTCACGGCGACCGCTACATTGACGCCGGTCTGCGCCTGGACGCTGAGCGGCTCCAGCACAAAGGCGCCGTCCAGCCCGCCGACCAGCAGATTGGCGCCGCCGCCGGTCACCACGCTCGCCTCGGCGTTGACGCCGTAATAATGGCCGGCAAGGTCGCCCTCGTCATGGCCGCGGGTGGCGGCCAGAACCGCCCACACCAGCTGGCCCTGATGCGTCTGGCCGAGATCGACGCCGAGCTTGGAGATCATCCCCGTGTATTTCTCGGACGGCCCATGGTGATAAGGACGGAACGTGCAGTCGACGCCCTTGTTCGACGTGATGACGTAACCGACGCCGCCGTCGATGGTGCAATCGAGCGTGCCGAGCTGAAGCTTGCCGGCGCTGGCGGGAACGGCAAGCAGCGTCGTGGCAAGTGCCGCGGCACAGATGATTTTCTTGATCATGGGTCAGTCCTTTCGAAAAATGCCTTCAACAACGGTTGAATGGCCCGGAGCGTTCCGCTGAAAACTTGGCGCGATCAAGGCAGGGGTTAACGCTTTGCCCCCGGTGGTTAAGATTGGGTGATAGTGGGGTTTTCTGGATACGCATCCCTAGCGGAAGCGCTCTGCGCTTTCCCGGGGAGAAACCGCTCAAGCGGGGCACTGCATCAGGAATGGAACGTTGTTATAAAAGGCCGCGGATGGCGGCGCGCCGGCTGCATCTCAGCCGGCGGTGGCGCCCGATGTGCGCGACAGGCCGTCCTTGGCCGGCTGGTAGGTCGGGTCGAGATGGACGGCTTCGCGGTAGGCCTTCGAGGCCTTGACCTTGTCGCCGCGGCGCTCGTAGATCAGCGCCTGGTTGGACCAGGCTTCGGCGTTCTTGCCGTCGAGCTTGATGGCCATGTTGAAGTCGGAGAAGGCGTTGTCCTCGTCATTCATGGCGAGATAGGAGAGGCCGCGGCCGTTGTAGGGTTCGGCGGCGTCCGGCGCCAGCGAGATGGCGGTCGAGAAATCCTCGATGGCAAACTTGTGCTGGCCCTGGCTTTGATAGATCAGGCCGCGATTGTGGTAGGCGCGGGCATCCGTGGTGTCGAGCTGGATCGCCTTCTGGAAATCGTTGAAGGCCTGCTGGGTCTGGCCTGCCTTGCGATAAAGGTTGCCGCGGCCGATATAGGCGGCGTCATAATTTGCATTGATCTGGATCGAGCGGTTGTAGTCGGCAAGGGCGGCCGCCTGGTTGCCGAGGAAGCGCTGGATCAGCGCCCGGTTCGAATAGGCCTGGTAGAAATTCGGGTTGAGCTGGATGGCGGTGTCGAAATCCTTCAGCGCCGCCTGATACTGGCCGCCACGGCCATAGGCCGAGCCGCGCACATTGTAGCCTTCCGGATCCTGCGGATTGCGCTGGATCACCGCCGACAGCGAGGAGATGTTCTCGCTCGAGCCTTGCGCCTTGTCGATGTTGTTGAATTCGCCGGTCGGAACGCTCTGGCAACAGGCAAGCACCAGGCCGGACATCAGGGCTGCCGCCAGGGCCAAACCGCGCATTGTGGTTCTGCGCTCTACGCCGATTGCGTTCATGTCTGCCCTGTCCTCACTTCAGCCTCGCCGTCCAGGTCCCCCTCCGGGCCGGGTCACAGATTCTCGTAACAAAATCTAGAACGCCGTTTGCGCGTTCAAGGGAACGGCCTCCAACAGAATGGCGGCGCTCCAAACAAAAAGGTGGCGGCGATTCCGCATCGCGCCACCTCTGAGTATCCTTCGAAAAGGACGAAAAATTGGCGTCAGAACCGCGGCGGACGCGGAGCACCACCAGGACCACCGGCGGCGCCGGCAGCAACCGGGCGCGGCGTCATCGGCAGCAGGCCTTCGCGCTGGGCGCGCTTGCGGGCCAGCTTGCGGGCGCGGCGAACGGCTTCGGCCTTTTCACGGGCGCGCTTCTCGGAAGGCTTCTCGTAATGGCCGCGCATCTTCATTTCGCGGAAAATGCCTTCGCGCTGCATCTTCTTCTTGAGAGCGCGAAGCGCCTGATCAACGTTATTGTCGCGGACGAGTACCTGCACGGGCAATCCTGTCTTTCGGGTTTGATATCAACAGGCAAGTGACCATAGCCACATGCCTCCGCGGCGCTTTACACCACGAATTGTGGCGGCTGATAGCAGAATCAGGCCGCGCTGTCCACACTGGAAATGAAGGACAACCGCCAATTTGCCACGGCAGCCCCGAGATAGGGCGCCAACTAGGCGCTGGCCAGATGGAGCCGTGCGAAATCCTCGAAGAATTCGCCGTAATCGCAGGTAATTTCCTCGCCGGCTGATATATCTCGAGTGGCGGTGGCGCCGCCATATTGCGAAAAATCCGTGTTCGGCCGCTCGGCGTGGTTCATGAAGCGGCCATTATCGACTTCATAGACCATGAAGCCGGGACGGTCGGGGCTCGGATAGGCATAGCGGTCGAGCAATTCCTTGAGGTGCGGCGGCGCCGCCTCGTATTTGTCCATCGGGATCAGCCGGTCGAAATCCGGATCGAGCCGCCAGATCGAGGCGCCCTTCCTGATCGGCTCGGCGGCGAACACGCCGACGCCTTCGATTGCGCTCTGGGCGACATAGGTCCTGATCAGCAGCATGTCCGTCCTCCTCACCCGAAACCGAATCGCCAAATCGCGTGGAAAAAGCAAGTCCGGTTTCGGGGTCTATGGCTGATCGGCGCGGGCGATGACCCGCGAAATGCTTCACGTCCGGGTGATCGAGACGCCGCCATCGGCAAACAGCGCCGATCCTGTGGTGAAGCTCGACGCATCCGATGCCAGGAAGAGCGCAGCGCGGGCGATCTCTTCAGGCACAGCGACACGTTTCAAGGCATGCAGGTTTTCCACGAAAGCGCGTGATTCCGGCGTCTTGAATGTTGCCGACGGCGTGTGGGTGCCACCCGGCATCAGCGCGTTGACCCGCACCCCCCTGGGGCCGTATTCGGCGGCCAGCACCTGCGTCAGGCCGATCAGTCCGGCCTTGCTCGCGGCATAGCTGGTCATGCCCGGCATGCCGACTGTGTGACCGACGAAGGTCGAGGTGAAGATCAGCGATCCGCCGCCACGTTCGACCATCGCCGGCACCTGGTATTTCGCGCCGAGAAAGGCGCTGGTCAGATTGGCGTCGAGCGTCTCGCGCCATCCGTCCAGCGACAGTTCCGAAATCGGACCCATCGTTCCGACGGAGCCGACATTGTTGAAGGCGATATCGAGCCCGCCGAATTTTTCGACGGCGAGATCGACGAGGGCTTTTGCATAGACTTCGTCGCGGACATCGCCGGCAAGCGCGACTGCCGTGCCGTCGGCATCCTCGATTTCGACGACCAGCGCATCGAGTTCGGCCTGGCGGCGGGCGGCGATGACGACCCTGGCGCCTTCTTCGGCGAAGAGTTTTGCGGTGGCGCGGCCGATGCCGGAACTGGCGCCGGTGACGATCGCTATTTTACTGGTGAGTACGAACATTTTCTTACATCCTTTCATCGCGCCGGCTGTGCCGGCAACCGGGATGTTGATCGCAGTTCGGGACGGTGCTAGCCACCCGATACGTGCTCGACTTGCTGAATGGCTTCGCAGCGGCACAAGCGCCGCGCGCCGGACTATTGCTTCAGCAGCCAGCCGAGGCGGTCGAGCGAAAATGCGTAGCTGATGGCGATGAGCAGCGTGATGACAACGCCCGTGGTTGTGTGACCGGCGGCATAGAATCCGGCTGCACCGCCAAACAGGATGGCCAGTTCAAGCACCAGCCTGACTGCGCCTGGTACAGGAACCGGCGCGCGTCCGGACCGGCTTGGGTCGCCGCGCACCGCGAAGGTTCCCCACAGCGCAGCTGCAATGAACGGCAAGGCCAAGGCGAGGACCCAGCGCCACCATCCGCCGGAGAGGCTCCAGCCGGCAAAGCCGAGGCCAAGCAAGGCGGCAAGTTCCAGCAGGAAACGCAACGTCAGATTCCACCAGGCGTTGCCCATATCCGTCCTCCAGAGTCTCGCGATCGCCAGTGTGTCCGAACGCAGCCATGCCTGCCAGCCCGGGCAGGTCTTTTCCACCGCGGCGCAAAACGGCAAGCGCCGTCGCAAACAGCGCAAGGATGGAAGCGCCGTTTCGCTAGTGATACACCTCGCGCGCCGGGGCTGCGTAAAATACCCCACCGCCATTTGCGAGGCTGGAACGTTGAAAAAATATTCGGTATTCGCCATCGCCCGCGAGGCCATGCGCGGCCACAAGGGCTGGGAGGAACAATGGTCCTCGCCGGAACCGAAGAAGGAATATGACGTCATCATCGTCGGCGCCGGCGGTCATGGCCTGGCCACCGCCTACTATCTCGCCACCGTGCACGGCATCACCAATGTCGCGGTGCTGGAAAAGGGCTGGCTAGGCGGCGGCAACACCGGGCGCAACACCACCATCATCCGCTCCAACTATCTCTATGACGAGAGCGCCGGCATTTACGACCATGCGCTGAAGCTGTGGGATGGGCTCTCCCAGGAACTCAACTACAACGTCATGTATTCGGCGCGCGGCGTCATGATGCTGGCGCACAATGTGCACGACATCCAGGTGCTGAAGCGCCATGTCCACGCCAACCGTCTCAACGGCATCGACAATGAATGGCTGACGCCTGAGCAGGCGAAGGAATTCTGCCCGCCGCTCAACATTTCCAGGCAGGCGCGCTATCCCGTCGTCGGCGCCGCCTTGCAGCGGCGAGGCGGCACGGCGCGTCACGATGCGGTGGCCTGGGGCTATGCGCGCGGCGCTTCGGCGCGCGGCGTGCACATCATCCAGAATTGCGAGGTCACCGGCGTCAAGCGGGCGGCCAATGGCGCGGTCATGGGCGTCGACACGACGCGCGGCTTCATCGGCGCCAAGAAGGTCGGCGTGGTGGCTGCAGGCCACTCCTCTGTGATCATGAACATGGCCGGCGTGCGCATGCCGCTGGAAAGCTATCCGCTGCAGGCGCTGGTGTCGGAGCCGGTCAAGCCGGTGGTGCCGTGCGTGGTTATGTCGAACACGGTGCACGCTTATATCTCGCAGTCCGACAAGGGCGAGCTGGTGATCGGCGCCGGCACCGACCAGTATGTCTCCTATTCGCAGACCGGCGGCCTGCATATCCTGCAGCACACGCTCGACGCCATCTGCGAGATGTTCCCGATCTTCACCCGCATGAAGATGCTGCGCTCGTGGGGCGGCATCGTCGACGTGACGCCCGACCGTTCGCCGATCCTGGCCAAGACGCCGGTATCAGGCCTCTACGTCAATTGCGGCTGGGGCACGGGCGGCTTCAAGGCAACGCCCGGCTCAGGCCATGTCTTTGCCCACACGATTGCCAAGGACGATCCGCATCCTATCAACGCGCCCTTCACCATCGAGCGCTTCCGTACCGGCCGCCTCATCGACGAGGCAGCGGCGGCGGCGGTGGCGCACTGATGATGGTGGAGTTGGCTGTAGCGGTGCCGCTGGTGCTGGCGGGGGAGCAGGACCTGTTCCATTTTCCGTCACCGGACGAGGTGCGGACGCAGCCGATCAGCCGCGCCGGCAACGAAGCCAATTGGCCGTTTTCGATCGACGCCGGCATTCTGGCATGCGTGTGGAGTGGTGGCCAGAAGGTGGTCATCTTCATGGAGAACAGGCCCTCCGATCTCGGCGAGGACGACACATTCGAGCCGCGCAGCGTCATCGTGACGACCGATCCGTTTCAGCTCACGATCGGCAACATGGCGTATCGCGAGCTGTTTCGCCCCGCCGCAAGCGTGGAGGAGCGCATTCGGCTCGTCGCGCCTTTTGCGGCGATGGGCCAGAGGCTTTGCAACCAACCGGCCGGCGCGCATGTCGGCCACGGCGAATTGTAGGAACAAACGATAATGCTTCTCATCCGCTGCCCCTATTGCGAGGAAGAGCGCCCGGAGCTCGAGTTCCGTAACGCCGGCGAGGCGCATATTGCGCGTTCGGCCAACATGGCGGGCGAGAGCGACGACGACTTCGAAAAGTTCTTCTTCATCCGCTCGAACCCCAAGGGCATCATCTATGAGCGCTGGCGCCACATCCATGGCTGCGCGCGTTTCTTCAACGCGGTGCGCGACACCGTCACCGACAAGTTCGTCATGACTTACAAAGCCGGCGAGCCGAAACCGTCCAAGCTGCCCAAAAACTCCAACGAAATGGCTTCCAAATGAGCGGCGCGTTCCGCATTCCGAGCGCCGGCCGTCTCAGCCAGGCCAAGACCGCGCGGTTCTCTTTCGACGGCCAGTCTTACACCGGCATCGAAGGCGACACGCTGGCCTCGGCGCTGCTTGCCAATGGCGTGCATCTGGTGGGACGTTCGTTCAAGTATCACCGTCCGCGCGGCTTCCTGTCGGCCGGAGCGGAAGAGCCAAATGCGCTGGTCGAGGTCAAGCGCGACGCGGCACGCAAGGCGCCCAACATCCGCGCCACGGTGCAGGAGCTCTATGACGGGCTCGTCGCCAACTCGCAAAACCGCTGGCCGTCGCTCGCCTTCGACGTCGGCGCGGTCAACGATCTGGCATCGCCGCTGTTTTCGGCCGGTTTCTACTACAAGACCTTCATGTGGCCGAAGGCGGCCTGGAAGAGTCTCTACGAGCCGAAGATCCGCGCCGCGGCGGGTCTCGGCGTTTCGCCCGACAAGCCAGATCCCGACCATTATTCCTCGCGCTATGCGCATTGCGACGTGCTGGTGCTGGGCGGCGGTGCGGCCGGCATCGCGGCAGCGCTTGCCGCTGCCGAAACCGGCGCGCGTGTCATCCTCGTCGACGAGCAGGCCGGCTTCGGCGGCAGCCTGCGTTTCGAGAGCGGCGCCAGGATAGACGGCCATGACGGCTTTGGCTGGGCGCAAGCAGCGGTAGCCAAGCTTGCCGCCATGGACAATGTCCGTGTGCTCTCGCGCACGACGGCGTTCGGCTATTACGCGCAGAATTTCGTCGGCCTGGTCGAGCGGGTCAGCGACCATCTGCAAAACCCCGGCCACGATTTGCCGCGCGAGCGCCTATGGCAGGTACGCGCCAAGCGCGTGGTGCTGGCGACCGGCGCCATCGAACGCCATATGGTGTTTGCCGACAATGACCGGCCCGGCATCATGCTGGCCTCGGCGGCGCGGACTTATCTCAACCAGTACGGTGTCGCGGTCGGCAAAAATGTCGGCGTCTACACCGCCAATGACTCGGCCTACTCCGCCGCGATCGACCTGAAGAAGGCCGGCGTCAACGTGGCGGCGATCGTTGACCTGCGCGACCATCCGACCGGACCTGTGATCGACGAGGCGAGGGCGCTCGGGATCGAGGTCAATTTCGGCCGCGCGGTGATCCGCGCCGGCGGCAAGTTGCGCGTGACCTCGATGACGGTGCAGCCGAAGAATGGGGGCGGCGAGCGCACCATTCCGGTCGACGCCATCCTGATGTCGGCCGGCTGGACGCCGTCGGTGCATTTGTTCTCACAGTCGCGCGGTAAGGTCGCCTTCAATGACGAGACCAAGCGCTTCGTGCCGGGCATCTATGCGCAGGACTGCGTTTCGGTCGGCGCCTGCAACGGTACGGATGGGCTCTCGGCGTCGATCGACGAAGCCTATGCGGCCGGCGCCAAGGCGGCGAAGGATGCGGGCGGCAAAGTGGCCAAGGGCGTTAAGCCGAAGGTCGACGCGTCGGAAAGCTGGTCGCGCGGCATGCTGGGCGCGGCGCCCGGCGCCGGGCCGGACAAGACGGTCAAGGCCTTCGTCGATTTCCAGAACGACGTCACCGCCAAGGACATCCGCCAGGCGGTGCATGAAGGCATGCGCTCGATCGAGCACGTCAAGCGCTTCACCACCAACGGCATGGCGACCGACCAGGGCAAGACCTCCAACATGCACGGCCTGGCGATTGCCGCCGAGACGCTGGGCAAGCCGATCCCCGAGGTCGGGCTGACCACGTTCCGCGCACCCTATACGCCTGTCACTTTCGGCGCGATCGTCAGCCATTCGCGCGGTCCGCTGTTCGACCCGACACGCAAGACCGCGATCCATCCCTGGGCGGAAGCTCAAGGCGCGGTGTTCGAGGATGTCGGCCAGTGGAAGCGCGCCTGGTATTTCCCCAAACCCGGCGAGGACATGCACAAGGCGGTCGACCGCGAATGCGTCGCTGTGCGCAGCAATGCCGGCCTGTTCGATGCCTCGACGCTGGGCAAGATCGAAGTGGTCGGACCGGATGCGGCCAGGTTCATGGAACTGCTCTACACCAATCCATGGGAGAAGCTGGAACGCGGCCGCTGCCGCTATGGCATCATGCTGCGCGAGGACGGCTTCATCTATGATGACGGCGTCGTCGGCCGACTGGCGCCGGATCGTTTCCATGTGACGACGACAACCGGCGGCGCGCCGCGCGTCATGAACCACATGGAGGACTATCTCCAGACCGAGTTCCCGCATCTCAATGTCTGGCTGACGTCGATCACCGAACAATGGGCGGTCATCGCCGTGCAGGGGCCGAAGTCGCGCGACATCATTGCACCGCTGGTCGAAGGCGTCGACATGTCGGACGAGGCGCTGCCGCATATGTCGGTGCGCGAAGGCAAGATCTGCGGCGTGCCGACCAGGCTGTTTCGCATGTCGTTCACCGGCGAGCGCGGTTTTGAAGTCAACGTGCCGGCCGATCACGGCCAGGCCGTCTGGGAAGCGCTGTGGGCCGAGGGCCAAAAGCATGGCGCGACTGCCTACGGCACCGAGGCGATGCACGTGCTGCGCGCCGAAAAGGGCTACATCATCGTCGGGCAGGACACGGACGGTACGGTGACGCCGAACGATGCCGGGCTCGACTGGGCGGTCGGCAAGAAGAAGACCGATTTCGTCGGCATTCGCGGCCTGACGCGGCCCGATCTGGTCGCCAAGGGCCGCAAGCAGCTGGTCGGCTTGAAGACCAAGGACCCGAAAGTGGTGCTTGAGGAAGGCGCGCAGATCGTCGCCGACCCGAAGCAGGCGATCCCGATGAAGATGATCGGTCACGTCACATCCAGCTACTGGTCGGAAAATTGCGGTCGCTCGATCGCGCTGGCGCTGGTTGCCGGCGGGCGCGACCGGATGGGCGACACGCTCTATGTGCCGATGCCGAACGGGATGATCGAAGTGGAGGTTACCGGCATGGTGTTCTTCGACGAGACGGGAGGGCGCCTCAATGGCTAAGGCTGCTGCAAAGAAGACGGCCCCAGCTGCAGCGCCGTCGGTCGAGCGCCGCCCGGCCCTGGCTGAACGCGTCGTTTCCGCAACGGATGTCAAGGTCGAGGTGCTGCCGCCGGCGGAGCGCATGTCGCTGCGCGCGCCGGAGGCTTCCGTCGCGGCGCTGTCGAAGGCGCTCGGCCTGACCTTGCCGAAGCAGCCGAAAACTTCGGCGTCGAAGACAGGGCGCACGGCGCTGTGGCTTGGCCCTGACGAGTGGCTGGTTATCGATGAGGCTGGCAAGGATCCGCTGGCCGATCGTGCTGGGGTTGCCGCATTGCATTCGGCGGTCGGCATCTCGCACCGCAACGTCGCCTTCGCCGTCACCGGCCCGGCGGCTGCCGCCGCGATCAATGCAGGCTGCCCGCAGGATTTGTCGCTCGAGGCTTTTCCGGTGGGCGCGGCGTCGCGCACCATTCTCGGCAAGTGCGAAATCCTGCTGTTGCGCACGGCAGCCGACGCTTTCCGGGTCGAGTGCTGGCGTTCCTTCTCGGACTATGTCTTTACTTTCCTGTCGGAAGCAGCCAGCGACGCGGCGGCGTAGGAACGTTTGACGGGTCAAGCCGTTCTGCTTCCCCCATCAGGGAGAACATACGATGCCGTCGAAAGCGCCGCCGAAGTCAGCTGGCAAGACGTCCGCCGTGCGCTCACTCGAACATGAGCAGCATCACGAGGTGACTGCCGAAGAAGAGGAACTCGAGGAAGGCCTCGAGGACACGTTTCCGGCCAGCGATCCGGTGTCGATCACCTCGACCGCCATCCCAGGCGCGCCGGCAAGACCCGGCAAGGCCAAGACGGTGCCGGGTCGCAAACCGCGCAAGAAATAACCCGTTCGGCTACGCCAGGTTTGAACTCAGGAAAAGCCGGCTTGCGCTGAGGAAATGGGGGCGCTGAGGAAAAAACGGGCGGCCGGGATTATCCTGCCGCCCTTAAATTAATCGTTGTGCTGTGGTCGAGCCCGATCAACTTAGAACGTGCTCGGCACGATCCATGGGTTGATCTCGATGCCGAGACGCGGGCTCTTGGCCTTGACGTCGGACTTTTCGACCGAGCCGGTCACGGCGCAATCGAGCTTGGCATTGGTCGTGGTGTCGACGCAGGTGGCGGCGGGGGCCTGCTTGGTCGAGTGTGTGTTGTTGGCGGCGAAAGCCGAGCCGGAGAGAGCCAGCACGGTGGCGAGAGCGAGAAGGGTCTTGTTCATGTCTGTCTCCATCGGTTAAATTCTTTTCGTACATGTACGATACAACGTACACATACGCCCACCGAGATGGGTTTTCAAGTCGAAAAGCGTACGCGTACGACAAATTTTTTTGAATGCCGAAAATTGCGGCGCACTGACACAGCCGAAGCTGTCAGGCCGGACGTTGAATTGGAGGGGCGGGGATGCTCAGCAGTCGACCGGGGTCTCGGTCAGCGGCGGCACATTCTGAGTGCTGAGCGTGGCGAGTGTGAAATCGCACATCCGCGTCACGAAAGCCTGCGGATCCCCGAAGGGGTAGAACGGGAACGTGATCAAAAGCGAGATGGTGCCGTGGCCGACTGCCCAAAGCATGGTGGCGATGGCGCGCGGATCGCCCTGCAGCTTGCCTGCAGCAACGCAGGCCTCGACCCTGGATATCAGCGCTTTCATCGCCGGGTTGGCCTCTTCCATGTCCTCATAGCTTCTGCCTTCCGGCAGCTTGGTCTTTTCGGTCATGAACACGGTGCGGTATTCGTTGGGGTTGCCGAGCCCGAAGGCGGCATATTCGGTCATCACCGCACGCAAGGCCTCGATCGGATCGTCGGAAGGATGCTCCTCGATGCGGCGGGCAAGTGTTTCGAAGGCATCCTCGGCCAGCGCAAACAGGATGTCTTGCTTGTCGGCGAAGTAGGAATAGACCGACATCGGAGCATAGCCGACCCGCTTGGCCAACTTGCGGATGGTCAGGCCTTCATAGCCCTCTTCCTTGACGAGCTTGTGGGCTGCGTCGAGCAGTTCGGAACGCAGTTCGGCCTTTTGTTTCTCGCGGCGTTTCTGAACGCTCAGTGGCAAGATCCGGTGCCTTTGGTTGGTTGTGCATGACTGAATATATACGCTGTACGGAAACGGGCAAGGGCGCTGTCAGGGACATCAAAAAGCGACCTCAAGCTTTCTCTCGAATAGTCGTGCCCGTCTGGTCCATTTCGCCGGCATCTATGTCACAGCATGTGTAACCTGGGCGCACGCAGGCAACATCGGACTGTTACAAACAAAGCCTATTTGGCGGCTCTGCGAGAAATTTCGGTTTTCGGGGGCCTCTATGGCTGCGATAGAGCTTTCGTCCGGGCTGCCGGGCGCACATCCACTTTCTCATGGCGCAAGGCTGGCGCTCAGGCGAGTCGTGATAGTCGCATGGCTGGCGATCGCAATCGGCTTCGCCATGGAAGCGCTTATTCTGACTGCCGGATTTGCGGCAGGTTCGCACCCGGCCCCGACCCAGGTTCTGATAGACTTGGCGCAAGGCGTGACCTGGTCATTCTTCGTCTGCGCCGGCGTCAGCCTCGGCACGGCGATCACCAAGGTGCGAGCCTCGCTTGGCGGCCTTATCGCCATGATCTCGGGGCCGCTGGCCATGGGCATCGCCAAAGGTACGCAAAAGGTGATGGTGAGCGCGCTTGATGTATCGGCAAAGCCCGTGATCCTGTCGCTCACCACGCTCGGTATGTTGCGGGCGATCGAGTATGGCTTGCTGGGCTGGATGCTGGCTTCGCTGGCATCCAAGGAAAAACCTCGCTCGCTGCATTTCATGCTGGCGGGTGCCTTGGCCGGCGCGGTGTTCGGCGGCGGGATCACGGCGCTGACGATCGAGACCGCCGCAGCCAAGGACATTGCGCTGGCATTGCCGCAGGCTGTCGCCACCGGCCTCATTGAGATCGTGTTTCCGATCGGATGCTCGCTGGTCGTCTACATCGCCCTGCAAGTCAGCCGGCACATGAAGTTCATTTCCAGCGATGCGCGCTAGAGCCGGATGATTTCAGGTCGAATTGACCTGAATCTGAATCCGGCTCTAAATCAAATAGATAGAGCATGATGTCGTCCGAAAACCGCTTCACACTTTTCGGCATCATGCTCTGTCTACAGACGGTGATCGGTTTGCGTCCTGTTTCCAGGCCGGTTGCCACCGCCTCCGTGTGGGCTTGCTCCCCGGTCGGGGAACGGAACTGATCCGATCTGTCATCAAATCGCGCCGACCACACTATCTCATTGTCTACTCAGGTTCGGTCGATCAGCTTGGCGGCAAGGTGCGACAGCAGCTTCACCGCTTCGCCATAGGTCCTGGCCTTTTCGGGATTGGAGGCGTTGCCGTCGAGCGCCCGTTTGTAGACGCCCTGACAGATGGCCGCCAAGCGGAAGAAGGAGAAGGCGAGGAAGAAGCTCCAATTGTCGATGCCGCCCAGCCCGCGCCGCCGGCAATAGGCGGCGACGTACGCGTCCTCGGAAGGAAGGCCGAGGGCGGCGCGGTCGACGCCGCCAAGACCGCGAAAGCCCGAGGCGTGCGGCAGGCGCCATTGCATGCATTGATAGGCGATGTCGGCGAAGGGATCGCCGAGTGTCGACAGTTCCCAGTCGAGCACGGCCAGCACTTTCGGCTCATTGTGCGCGAAGATCATGTTGTCCAGCCGGTAGTCGCCATGCACGAGAGATTTTCGGCCGTCATCGGCCGGAATATGCGTCTCCAGCCACGCGATCAGCAGGTCCATGTCGGCGACCGTGCCGGTCTCCGAGGCGCGGTACTGGCTGGTCCAGCGTGCCAGCTGGCGTTCGAAGTAATTGCCGGGTTTGCCGAAATCGCCGAGCCCGACCGCCTCGACATCGACGTCGTGCAGGGCGGCCAGGGTGGCGTTCATGGCATCGTAGAGGGCGGCGCGCTCATCGTTGCCAGCGGCCTCCGGCACTGCCGGATCCCAGAAGATGCGGCCGTCGAGAAAATCCATGACGTAGAACATGCGGCCGATCGGCGTCGCCTCCGCCGACAGATGCAGCATCGCCGGCACCGGCACGGCGGTGCCGGCCAGCGCCTTCATGACCGTGAATTCGCGGTCGACCTGATGCGCCGATTTCAGCAACTGGCCCGGCGGCTTGGCGCGCAGGACATAGCGGCCGCTGGCCGCGGTCAGCAGATAGGTCGGGTTCGACTGGCCGGATTTGAATTTTTCGATTGCGGAAAGCCGTGCAAAACCAGGGATGTGCGCCTCGAGGTAAGGGGCTAGCGCTGTCTGGTCGAGCGTATTGGCGTCGCTCATGCGGTCTCCGGCTCACGCTCGATCAGCGTCAGCGTCAGCCAGCGCGCGGTCAGCGCCGGCTTCTTCGAGCCTTCGATCTCGATGGTCACGTCATGCGCCGTCTGCACCCAGCCCGACGGCCTGACCTTGACGTCGGCCAGCACGAAGCGGGTGCGGATGCGCGCGCCGGTCTTCACCGGCGCCAGGAAGCGCAGCGAATCGAAACCGTGGTTGACGCCCATCTTGCCCTTTTCCAGCGGCGGCATGGTCTCGAAGGTCATCGCCGAGAGCAGCGACAACGACAGGAAGCCATGCGCGATGGTGCCGCCGAACGGCGTCTCGTTTTTGGCCCGCTCGGGGTCGCAATGGATGAACTGGTGGTCGTCGGTGGCGTCGGCGAACTGGTCGATCATGGTCTGTGTGACCTCGCGCCATGGCGAGACGCCGACTTCCTTGCCGACGCTGGCCAGAAGCACATCGAGACTGATCGGTTCCACTGCGGTGTCCTCCCCTTGCCGCCGACCGCGGCTCATTCCTTGAACAATGTCAGCCCATGCTGCACCGACTGCCCGCCGTCGATCGGCAGGATGGCGCCGGTGACATAGGAACCGGCACGGCTGCACAAATAGAGCGTTGCGCCGCCGATGTCATCCGCCACGCCGATACGGCCGATGGGGACATGGCTGCCGACATGTCTGGCCTTTTCTTCGGTGCCGGTGGCAAAGGCGGTCATCCGGCTCTGGAAGGGGCCGGGGGCGAAGGCGTTGACGGTGATGCGCCGCGCCGCGAGTTCGATCGCCAGCGTGCGCGTCAGGTGGTGAACGGCGCCCTTGGACGCGGTGTAGGAATAGGCGTCGTCGGCCAGCGGCTGCGTGCCCATCACCGAGCCCAGGTTGATGACGCGGGCCGGATCGGCATCGCTCGCGGCGGCTTCCAGCAGCGGCAGCAATTCGCGCGTCAGATGGAAGACGGCGGTGACGTTGACGGCGAACACCTTGGCCCAGCCGCTATAGGGAAAATCCTCCAGGGAGGCACCCCAGGATATGCCGGCATTGTTGACCAGAATATGCAGCTTCTCGGTGCGCGCCTTGACCTCGCCGACCAGCGCGGCAATGCCTGCTTCGCTCGAGACGTCACCGGCAAAGCCTTCGGCACTGCCGGAGCCGCCGAGCCCGTTCAACTCAGCGGCGACCTTGATGCAATCCTCGCCCTTGCGTGAAGCGATCATCACGGTGGCGCCGGCTTGGACCAAAGCGGTCGCCACCATGCGGCCGATGCCGGTCGCGGCTCCCGTCACCAGCGCTGTCTTGCCGGCGACTGAGAACAGTTCTTCCAGATAGCTCATCGGAATTCCTCCGCGCTTTTCTGCTCACGGTCCGGGGCGAAAGGGGCTCGCGTTGACAAGGCTACCCGAAGTACGGTCATCCTTGCCACGGGTAAAGTGCCCAGATGCGTGAAAGGGTTGGAGACCGATGGCGGACATGAATCTCGGCATGACCGAGCGGCTGAAGCCGATCCACGCCCGTGTCGCCGCCATGGTGCGCGATGAGATCATGCCGCTCGATCATGATTTTTTGAGTGAGGTCGGCAAGGGCGGCGACCGCTGGGTCTACACCGCGCGGCAGACCGAGATCCTCGAGGGATTGAAGAAGACGGCCAAGGAGCGCGGCCTGTGGAATTTCTGGCTGACCGGGTCCGAGCGCGGCTATGGTCTCTCGACGGTCGAATACGCCTACCTCGCCGAGGAGATGGGCAAGGCGCATCTCGGCGCCGAGACCTTCAACTGCTCGGCGCCCGACACCGGCAATATGGAGGTGCTGGAGCGCTACGGCTCGGACGACCACAAGCAGGCATGGCTTGAGCCGCTGCTCGAGGGCAAGATCCGCTCGGCCTATCTGATGACCGAGCCGGACGTCGCTTCCTCCGACGCCACCAACATCGCCATGCGCTGCGAACGGCGAGGCGACGACTATGCACTCAACGGTGAGAAATGGTGGGCGTCGGGGGCCGGGGACCCGCGCTGCGCCATCTACATTGTCATGGTCCGCACCGGCGGCGAAGCCGAGCCGCAGCACCGCCGCCATTCGATGATCCTGGTGCCGTCCGACACCAAGGGCGTGATCAAGCTTCGACCGATGCAGGTCTATGGCGATGACGACGCGCCGCACGGCCACATGCACCTCCGCTTCGACAATGTCAGGGTATCGGCCGGAAACCTGATCCTCGGCGAGGGCAGGGGGTTCGAGATCGCGCAGGGGCGGCTCGGCCCCGGCCGCATTCACCATTGCATGCGCGCCATCGGCCAAGCCGAAATGGCGCTGGAGCTGCTGTGCCAGCGCTCGGTGCGCCGCGAGGCCTTCGGCCAGCCATTGGCCAAGCTCGGCGCCAATTTCGATATCATCGCCGAGTGCCGCATGGAGATCGAGATGGCGCGGCTGCTCTGCCTCAAGGCGGCGTGGATGATCGACCAGGGCGATGCGCGCGCAGCCGCGCCCTGGATCAGCCAGATCAAGGTCATCGCACCGCGCGTCGCGCTCAAGGTCACCGACGAGGCCGTGCAGATGTTCGGGGCGCAAGGCATCAGCCAGGACACGCCGCTGGCACGCTCATGGACGCATCTGCGAACCCTGCGCCTTGCCGACGGGCCGGACGCGGTGCACCGCCGGCAGGTGGCGCGTACGGAACTCAGGAAATACACGCAGGAAAAGGTCTGAGCGGATGAAGGCCATTATCGCCCGCGATTTCGCGCCGCTCGACCAGCTCGTCCATGCCGACAATCTGAAGGCGCTGGTCGGCTGGCATCTCGCCGGCAAGGTTCGGCCGGCCATCGAAGGCACTTATCCGCTGGCCGATGCCGCCGCCGTGGTGACGCGCGTGCTTGGCCGTGGCGCATCCGGCAAGCTCATCCTCAAACTGTAAGGAGCCCCGCCATGGCGATCCCCTCAGACATGAAAGCACTGCTGCTGACCGGCGACGGCTACACCAGGACGCCCTCCGGCAGTGCGCTGGAGGCGATGGAGCCGTATCTCAAGCTTGGCAGCATCGGCGTGCCGACGCCCGGACCGAGCCAGGTTCTAATCAAGGTCAGCCTCGCCTCGATCAACCCGTCCGACGTCATGTTCATCAAGGGCCAGTACGGTCAGCCGCGCGCCAAGGGCCAGCCGGCCGGCTTCGAGGGTGTCGGCACGGTCGTTGCCAGCGGCGACGAGCCCTATGCGAAAAGCCTGATCGGCAAGCGCATCGCCTTCACCACCGGCGTCACCAATTGGGGCGCGTGGGCGGACTATGCAGTTGCCGAAGCTGCCGGCTGCATTCCGCTGCTCGACACGGTCCGCGACGAGGATGGCGCGGCGATGATCGTCAACCCGCTCACGGCGCTCGCCATGTTCGACATCGTCAAGGAGACGGGCGAAAAAGCCTTCATCATGACCGCCGGCGCCAGCCAGCTTTGCAAGCTGATCGCGGGTCTCGCCAAGGAGGCTGGGTTCCGGCCGATCGTCACCGTACGCCGCGACGAGCAGATTCCGCTGTTGAAGGAGATCGGGGCTGCCCATGTGCTCAACGAGAAGGCGCCGGATTTCAAGGCAGCACTACGCGATGTGGTCAAGGCCGAGCAGCCGCGCATCTTCCTCGATGCCGTGACCGGGCCGCTGGCCTCGGCGATCTTCGACGCCATGCCGAAGCGCTCGCGCTGGATCATCTATGGACGGCTCGATCCGGACACCACTGTCATCCGTGAGCCCGGCCAGATGATCTTCCAACACAAGCACATTGAAGGCTTCTGGCTGGTCGAATGGATGCGCCAGTTCCGCGACAAGCGCGGCCCGGCGATCATGGAAGCACAGAAGCGCTTTTCGGATGGGCGCTGGTCAACCGACGTGACGGCGGTGCTACCGCTGGATGAGGCGATGGCGAAGGCCCCGGCGGAGCTGGCCAAGCCGAACGGGAAGGTGTTTATTAGGCCGTGACTTTCTACCCTCCCCCTTGTGGGGAGGGTCGACGAAAGAGCAATTTTGCTCTTTCGTCGGGGTGGGGGTTTTGGCTCCTACCTCTGTTATTCGCGGGAGCGCTGCACCGACGTTAGTTGGCGCTGCACCCCACCCCGGACCTGCGGTCCGACCCTCCCCACAAGGGGAGGGTAAGCGGAGCTATTCCGCCGGCTCGACATTGGCGTACGCCGCTTCCTCAAGCTCCCGCTTCAGCCTCGCTTCCTCATGCGCCTTCGGCGTGACGAAGCGGCCGAGCAGGAGGTAGGCGACCGGGGTCAGGAACAGCGTCGAGACGGTGGCGAGACCCAGCCCGCCGACGATGACCCAGCCGAGCGCGATGCGCGCTTCGGCACCGGCGCCGGCGGCCAGCACCAGCGGGACCCCGCCGAGGATGGTGCAGATCATCGTCATCATCACCGGCCGCAGGCGGATGATCGAGGCCTGCTCGATCGCCTCGCGCACGCCGAGGCCGCGGTCGCGCAGCTGGTTGGCGAATTCGACGATGAGGATGCCGTTCTTGGCCATGACGCCGACCAGAAGCACGAGGCCAATCTGGCTGTAGGCATTGAGGCTGGTGCCTGACAAAAGCAGCGCAAAGATTGCGCAGGCAAGGCCGAGGGGGACCGTCGCCATGATGATGACGGCGCTGACGAAGCTTTCGAACTGGGCGGCGAGCACCAGGAGGATGATGACCAGCGCGAAGCCGAAAATGGTGATCATGGCGCTGTTGGTCTCGCCGAGCGTCGCGGCTTCGGCCAGCGGCAGGACGCGGCTGCCCGGCGGCAGCAGCGGGGCGGCGATCTGCTCGGCAACGCCGAGCGCGTCACCCAGTGCGAAATTGCCGTTCAGGTTCGAGGTGATCGCCACAGAAGGCTGCTGCTGTTCGCGGGTCAGCGACGGCGGCACGGCGCGCTCGGTCAGCGTGGCGATGGTCGACATCGGCACGAAGCGGCCGTCGGCGGTCTTCAGGAAGATGTTTTCCAGATCGGTCGGATCATTGATCGGGTTGGTGGTCGAGACCAGCTTCACGCCATAGCTGCGGTCGGCGATGTAGACATCGACGACATCGTTGCCGTCGAGCATCGCCTGCAAGGTGTTGGCGAGCCCTGATATGTCGATGCCGAGATCGGAGGCGCGCTCGCGGTCTATGGCGACAGCCAGCTGCGGCTGCGTCGGGTCGATGGAAAGCCGCGGCGTCTGGAAGCGCGGATCGGCCTGCATCCGGGCGATGATCTTGACCGCCGCGTCGCCGAGCGCCTTGCGGTCGTTGCCGACCAGCGCGAATTGCAGGCCGTTGCCGGCGCCGCGAATGCCGAGGCTATTGGCCTGCACCGGGAAGATGCGCACGGATGGCACCTGCCGGGTCAGCTGGCTTATCTGCGCCATGATCTCCTGCTGGCTGCGCGTGCGCTCGTCCCACGGCGCCAGCGTCATCACCATGAAGCCGGAATTGTAGGCGCCGTTCTGGCCGGCGTTTTCGAAGGTCGAGACGATCTCGCCGGAATCGCGCAGCGGCTGGATCAGCCTCTCGATCTTCTGCATCTGCTGCGTGGTGTAATCGAGGCTGACGCCTTGCGGCGCGTTGATGCGCAACAGCACGACGGCGCGGTCCTCGCTCGGCGTCAGTTCCTGGCGGATGGTGCCGAACAGGCTGAAGGCGACGCCCGCAAACAGCACCGCAACCAGCAGCACGATCCACGGCGCGCCGAGGCAGGCATGCAGGGCGCGCTTGTAGGCCGCGTTCAGCGCGCCACCGACGCGCGCGCCAATGCCGTGACCGCCTTCATGGTGGAGCGATGCGCCGGTCAACATGCGCGAGGCCAGCATCGGGCACAGCGTCAGCGCCACCACGCAGGAGAGCAGCACCGACATGGCGAGGACGAAGCCGAATTCGCGAAACAGGCCGCCGGTCTGTCCCGGCAGGAAGGAGATCGGCACGAAAACGGCAACGAGCGTCAGCGTCGTGGCGATGACTGCGAAGAACACTTCTTGGGCGCCGAGCACGGCGGCGGCACGAGGCCCCATGCCTTCGTTGCGCCGTCGCACGATGTTTTCCAGAACGACGATGGCGTCGTCGACGACAAGGCCGGTTGCCAGCACCAGCGCCAGAAGCGTCAGGATGTTGATGGAGAAGCCGGCGAGATAGATGGCGGCGATGGTGCCAATCATGGCGACCGGCATTGACAGACCAGGGATCAGCGTCGCGCGCCAGTCGAGCAGGAAGATGTAGATGACGATCAGCACCATGGAGATCGACAGGCCGAGCGCGATCTCGACCTCGTGCACGGCGCCGTTGACGAAGACTGCGTCGTCGCTGGTGATCTTGATCGACATGCCCTTGGGCAGGTTTTCCTGCAGCTTGGCGACGGCTGCCTTCACTCCGGTGGAAATATCCAGCGTGTTCGATTCCGCCTGGCGGATGATGCCAAGGCCAATGCCGGTCTTGCCGTCGGAGCGCAACGAGGTCTGGCCGATGTCGGGACCGAGCGTGACGGTGGCGACGTCGCGGATGCGCGTCGTGCCGCCGATGATGATGTTTTCGAATTCTTCCGGCGTCGTCACATCGGCCGTGGTGCGGACGATGAGATCCTGGTTGGTGGTGGTGATCGAACCGGCTGGTGAATCGAAAGCGACCGAGGCAAGCGCTGCCCTCAGATCGGCGACAGTGAAGCCGAGGCTGGCGAGCTTGTTCTGGTCGACATCGATGCGGAAGATCTTGTCGCGGTCGCCATAGACCTGAACGTCGGCGACGCCGGGCACGGCAGCCAGTTCGTCCTCGATCTGGTCCTGGACAATCACCGTCATGTCCTGCACCGACATGGTGTCGGAGGTGACGGCCAGTCGCATCACGGCATCGGAATTGGCATCGGCCTTGACGATGCGCGGCGGATCGGCGGTGTCCGGTATCATGTTGGCGACACGGCCGACCGCGTCGCGCACGTCGGAAGCGGCGACGTTCAAATCGACGCCGTCGTTGAACTCGATGGTGACGCGGCTCTGGCCGAAGGACGAGGTCGACGAGATCGACTTGACGCCGGATACGCGCGCGACCGCACCCTCGATGGTGTCGGTCAGTTCACGGTCGACGGTTTCGGCGGCGGCACCCTCGAAAGCCGTCGACACGGTGACCACGGCGCGGTCGACATCGGGGAGTTCGCGGATTTCGACGCCGTAGAAAGCGGCAAGGCCGGCCACTGCGATCAGCGTGTTCAGCACGAAGGCCATAACCGGCCTGCGGATGAAGAGTGCGGTGAAGCCGGTTTCGCTGGCGGTGCTGACGGGTGCAGTCATGAGCCTTCGGCAGCTTCCGCGGCGCGCTGATCCTGGCCGGCGATGCGGACCGCGCCGCCTTCGCTGACGCTCTGGGTGCCTTCGGTGACGACCATGTCGCCATCCTCGATCTCAGCGTCGATCAGCACCGTCTCAGTGTTGCGCTGGATGATGCGCACGGGAACGCGCCTGGCCTTGCCGTCCTCGACCTGCCAGACATAGGCGCCGTCGGAACCCCACAGGATTGCCAGCGGGCTGACGGCCGGATAGGTGTCGCCGGGGAAGCGCATGGTGATGCCGAACGACATGCCGGCGCGCAGCGAATCCGCCGGATTGGCGATTGCAGCCTTGACCAGCAGGGTGCGGCTCTTTTCGTCGATGTGGTTGTCGATGGCCGACACGGTGCCGGTATAGGCCTTGCTCGGATTGGCGATCGGCGTCGCCGACAGTTGCGCGCCGACCTTGACGGCGGCGGCGAAGCGCTCGGGCACCAGGAAATCGACCAGGATGGAGGAGCGGTCGTCAAGCGTGGCGATCGCCGACTGGCTGGTGACGTAATTGCCGGCCGATATCGGCAGGATGCCGACCGTGCCGGCGATAGGGGCGACGATCGAACGACGCTGCAAGGCGAGTTCGGCATCCTGCAGCGCCAGTTTGGCGCCGGCCAGCACCACTTGGGCATCGGCGACGGCGACCGGGGTCGCGGCGTTGGAGGCCCTCAATGATTTCACCCGCTCGAGCTTGTCCTGGGCATCCTGCAAGGCGAGCTTGGCACGATCCTGCGAGATCACCTCGGTCTCGGAATCGAGAACAGCGATGATCTGCCCCTTGTCGACGCGGGTGCCGGACTGAACGAGGAATTCAACCAGCCGGCCGGAGCTGTACGGGTTGACCGTCACCGAGGCGTTGGCGCGGCCGGTGCCGATCGCCTGCAGGCGATCGTTGATGGTGGCGGTGGCCGCAGGCAAGGCGACGACATTTGCCGGGCGGCCGGCAGCGTTGCGACCGCCTGCCTGTTTTGTCGTGTCGACCGCACCGGTTGTGGCGGGCGCCGAAGCATAGGTCCAGTCGATACCCCAGCGTGCCAGAACCTCCGGCGCGCCCGGGAAGAATCGCGCCCAGGCGAGGACAGCCGCGACCAGGATCACAAGCGCAAAAACGATCTGTTTCCAGGCGACCATCGACACTCCGGTTGGCAAAACGTCTACCGGTTTCACCAAGCAAAAAAACGCGCAGCGACGCACCCGGTATGTGCGAAGCCGCCGCAATATCATGGCTTTATGGCAATTCTGCCGCTTCCATGCACATTAAATCTGCGTAATTTTGCGCACCTGCGGCCGGGATTGAGCGTGTCAGCGCAGGCTTTCCAGGTCGCGGATGCGCTTGGCGCTGTCGGCCTCGAGCTGCCTGGTGACAGCGCCGATCAGCGTCTCGGCGACAACGAACAGAGCGGCGGAAGAGTCCCACGCCGAAGGCACGGCGGTGCGTCCTGCAATGACATGGCGGGCGAAGCGGGCGATCGGCGATAGCCACTGGTCGGTGAACAGCACGATCTGTACGCCGCGCTGATGCGCGGTCTCGGCAAAGCGTACCAGACTGTCCTGGTAGCGCCTGATGTCGAAGATCACCAGCACGTCGCGCTTGCCCATGTCGATCAGCCGGTCGCGCCAGATGCTCTCCTGACCGGCGAGGTGATAAACGTCGGGCTGGATGATGGCGAGGTGGGCGGCCATGTAGCGCGCCAACGGATCGGTGAAGCGGCCGCCGATCAGGAATGTCTTGCCGCGCCGTTCGGCGAGCCTTTCGGCGATGTCGGCAAGCTGCCTGTCGGACAGATGCCTGAAGGTCTCGCGCATATTGTCCAGCGTCGCCTCCAGCATTGGCGACACGGCACTGCTGCCCGGTGAGGCCGGATTGAGCGTGCGCGATGCCGGCGACTGCAATTGCGCCGCCAGTTCGTCCTGCAGCGCCGACTGGAATTCGGGATAGTTCTGGAACCCCAGCCTGGAGACAAAGCGCAGGATGGTCGGCGACGATACGCCGGCGGCGGTCGAGAACTCGGCGACCGTCTTCAGCCCGATCAGCGGATAGTTGGCAATCAGCGTTTGCGCGGCGCGGCGCTCGCCGGCCGGCATCGTGCCGATGCGGTCCGAAATCAGTTCGGCAATGCTGGAAATCATCGTTTTCCCCACCCCTGAGCCCGTCCAGACCGCTTCCCCGAAATCGCGTTTGACAAAGCCGGACAAACTGTATGAAATCATCCAGAGGGACGCAATGACGCAAAATACGTAACATAAGATACAGCGCTCCCAGGGACGGCAGACTATGGAGAGAGCACGGCCCGCCAGCCTTGCATCGTCTGATACCGTAGGGGTGACGAACCCCGGCGGGTCCAGCCCTTTCGTGCTGACCTGCGACCACGCTTCCAACTTCCTGCCATCCGAATTCGGCACGCTTGGCCTGCCGGCCGAAGATCTCTCCCGCCACATCGCCTGGGACCCCGGCGCGCTGCCGGTGGCCCGCCGCATCGCGACCGCCCTCGATGCGACGCTCATCGAAACCCGCATCTCGCGCCTGATCATCGACTGCAACCGTCCGCTCGACGCACCGGACCTGGTGCCGCCGGTCAGCGAGACGACGGCCATTCCGGGCAATGCCGGCCTGTCGGACAGTGAGCGCGCCGAGCGCATCGCTTTGTCGTGGCGGCCGTTCCACGACACGATCGCATCGATCATCGACGACCGGCAGGCGCGTGGGCAGGAGACCCGGCTGGTGTCGGTGCATTCCTTCACCCCGGTCTACAAGGGCAAGAACCGGCCCTGGCATATCGGCATCATCCACGATGACGACCGCCGGCTGGCGTCGCCGCTCATAGCGGCGCTGCAGCGGCTCTCCGGCGTCAGTGTCGGCATCAACGAGCCCTATTCGCCGGCCGACCGCGTCTATTTCACTTTGGAGCGCCATGCACGCTCGCGCGGCCTTGCCTGCGCAATGATCGAAATCCGCAACGACGAGATCTCCGGCGAGACCGGGCAGCGGAAATGGGCGGATCTGCTCACAGGCATTTTTTCTGACCTGGAACCCGAGGAGGCCAAGGGTTCCCGGCGACACGCAGTGGGAAAGTCAGTTCAATCGGCCAGCTAGAAAAACAGGGGACGAAAATGGCAGGACCGGACAAATCAGACGCTGAAAGATCGGAGGATGTAAAAACCCTCCATAGCATGGGCTATGCCCAGGAGTTGGCTCGCCGCATGAGCGGCTTCTCGAACTTCGCTATTTCCTTTTCGATCATTTGCATTCTGGCGGGCGGCATCACGTCCTTCCCGCTGGCCATGGCGACCGGCAGCGGCTTCGAGGCGACTGTCGGCTGGGTCATCGGCGGCGTCTTTGCACTTGTCGTTGCCGCGTCCCTTGGCCAGATCGGCTCGGCCTATCCGACGGCCGGCGGTCTCTACCACTGGTCGTCAATTCTCGGCGGGCGCGGCTGGGGCTGGGCCACGGCCTGGATCAACTTGCTCGGCCTGGTCTTCGTCGTCGCCTCGGTCAATGTCGGCGTCTACGCGCTGTTCAAGGACCTTGTCTGGTCCGGCGTGTTCGGCAACGACGTCTCCGCGTGGGGCTATCAGGAGCAGGTGATCGGCGTTGTGATCATCACGGTCGCGCAGGCGCTGATCAACCATTTCGGTATCAGGCTCACCACCATGCTGACGGATTTCTCGGGCTACCTCATTCTGGTCGTCGCCGTCGTGTTGACCGCGATGTTCCTGATCTGGGGCGCAAGCTGGGATTTCTCGCGGCTCACCACCTTCGTCAACAACACCGGTGATCCAGGCGCAGGCTACGTTCCGACCGCACGGACGGCACTCGTCGCCTTCCTGATCGGCCTGCTCTACCCACTCTACACCATCACCGGCTTCGACGCTTCGGCCCACACGTCCGAAGAGACCCACAATGCCCGCGTGGCGGTGCCGCGCGGCATGATCCATTCGGTTCTGTGGTCGCTGGTGTTCGGCTTCGTCATGGCCGTTTCGTTCGTACTGGCCAGCCCCGATCTGGCAGCGACGGCCAAGGATGGCGCCAATGCCTGGTTCAATCTCTTCAACAATCTGCCGGCGCCATTCCTGCTGAAGAGCATCATTGCCATCGCGATCGTGCTGGCGAACTTCATCTGCGCGCTCGCCGGACTGACGTCGACCTCGCGCATGATCTTTGCCTTCGCGCGTGACGGCGGCCTGCCCGGTTCGTCGGTGTGGAAAACCGTCAGCCCGACATGGCGCACGCCGGTGGCGGCAATCTGGCTCGGAGCGGTGCTCGCGGTCGCAGCGACATTGTACTCGCCGGCTTTTGCCGCACTGGCGGCCGGCTGTGCATTGTTCCTCTACGTGTCCTACGCCATGCCCGTGGCCGCCGGCCTGCTTGCCGAGGGCAAGAGCTGGACCGAATTCGGCCCGTTCCGCCTCGGCATCTGGTCCAAGCCGTTCGCCGTCATCACGGTGCTTGGCGTTCTGGTGCTGATGTATGCCGGCATCCAGCCGCCCTTCGACATCCTGATCAACTATGCCATCGGCCTCATCGTTCTGCTGGTGGTTCTGTGGTTCGGCATCGAATCGCGCCGCTTCAAGGGCCCGCCGATCGGCGCCGACATTGCTCGCCGCGCTTCGGAGATCGCGGCCGCGGAAGCAGCCGTCGGCCAGACGGC
Organism: Mesorhizobium sp. C089B; assembly: GCF_030323125.1. Taxonomy (NCBI): domain Bacteria; kingdom Pseudomonadati; phylum Pseudomonadota; class Alphaproteobacteria; order Hyphomicrobiales; family Phyllobacteriaceae; genus Mesorhizobium; species Mesorhizobium sp. C089B. Next base: position 3,381,071 of record NZ_CP100469.1, on the reverse strand, counting down.
AGGCTAACAGCAAAGACTAGATGCTCCGGCCGGCGCAAGCCGACCGGGGCAGGGCCGGCCAGCTAAGAATGGAAAGGGGACTACAATGGCAGCACCGGGTTATTCAGACACAGACAAGGCGGAAGACGTAAAGCACCTCCATTCCATGGGCTACGCCCAGGAACTTGAGCGGCGGCTAAGCCGCTTCTCCAACTTCGCCGTTTCCTTCTCCATCATCTGCATCCTGTCGGGCGGCATCAATTCGCTGGCGCAGGCAACGTCGGGCGCCGGTGGCATCGGCATCGGCATCGGCTGGCTGGTCGGCTGCTTCGTCTCGCTGACCTTCGCGGTCGCCATGTCGCAGATCAGCTCGGCCTATCCGACGGCCGGCGGCCTCTATCACTGGGGTTCGATCCTCGGCAATCGCGGCACCGGCTGGGTGACGGCCTGGCTCAACCTGCTCGGCCTGATCACCGTGCTCGGCGCCATCAATGTCGGCACCTGGACGTTCTTCATCGGCGCCTTCGGGCCGACGCTCGGCATCGAGGGTACGCTGACCAATCAGATGATCTTCCTGGTCATCATCACCGGCGCCCAGGCCCTGATCAACCATCTCGGCATTAAGCTGACTGCGAAGTTGACCGACTTTTCGGGCTACCTGATCTTCTTCGGCTCGATCCTGATTGCTGTCGTCTGCCTGTTCTCCGCCGAGACCTGGGATTTCAGCCGGCTCTTCACCTTCCACAACTACTCGGGTGAGGCCGGCGCCAGCGTCTGGCCGTCCGTCTCGAACGCCTGGGTGTTCGCTCTCGGCCTTCTGCTGCCGATCTACACCATCACCGGCTACGATGCTTCGGCACACACTTCCGAGGAAACCATCAAGGCGGCCTCATCGGTGCCGCGTGCGATGGTGATGTCGGTTATCTGGTCGGCGGTCTTCGGCTATTTGTTCCTGGCCGCCTTCGTGCTGATGATCCCCAACATGGACGACGCCGCCAAGCAGGGTTGGAACGTGTTCTTCTGGGCCTTCGACCAGCGCGTCAGTCCCGGCCTCAAGGAGTTCGTCTACCTCGTCGTGTTCATCGCCCAGCTGTTGTGCGGCCTCGCAACCGTCACCTCGGCTTCGCGCATGATCTTTGCCTTCTCGCGTGACGGCGGCCTGCCGGGCTCGTCGGCACTGGCCAAGGTCAGCCCGACCTATCGCACGCCGGTGGCGGCGATCTGGACGGCGTCGGTCCTGTCGGTGCTGTTCGTCTGGGGTTCGACGCTGGTTTCGGTCGCCGGTACTTCGGCCTACACCATCGTCGTGTCCTGCACCGTCATCTTCCTGTTCCTGTCCTTCACCGTGCCGATCGTGCTCGGCATGCTGGCCTGGGGTACCCCGAAGTGGGACAAGATGGGACCGTGGAACCTGGGCCGTGGCATCTTCATGCTGTTCGGGGTCCTTTCCATAGTGTCGATGATCCTGATCTTCATCATCGGCATCCAGCCGCCGAACGACTGGGCGCTGTACATCACCGTCGGCTTCTTCATCCTGACGGCGATTGTCTGGTTCGCCTTCGAGCGCAATCGCTTCCAGGGCCCGCCGCTGGGCGACATCATCGCGGCGCGTCAGGCAGCGATCAAGGCTGCCGAACAAGCTGTCGGCGAAACCGGCCACTGACGTCACCATCATGGCCATGGCCGGCGTGCAGCCGGCTATGGTTTCGTCCTCAACGACCAAGCACTGGAGTGCCAAAGGAATGGCCGGAAATTTCTCGTTCGATCAGTTGAAGAAAGCGGTCTCCAGTGGCGAGATCGACACGGTGCTGGCCTGCATCGTCGACATGCAGGGGCGGCTCGCGGGAAAGCGTTTCCTGGCGCAGTACTTTGTGGATTCTGCTCATGACGAGACGCATGGCTGCAACTATCTGCTCGCCGCCGACATCGATATGGAGCCGGTGCCGGGCTACAAGGCGGCAAGCTGGTCGAAGGGCTATGGCGACTTCGTCATGAAGCCGGACCTTGCGACGCTGCGGCGGATTCCGTGGCTGGAAAAGACCGCGCTGGTGATCTGCGACGTGCTCGACCACCACACCCATGACGACCTTCCGCATTCGCCGCGCGCGATGCTGAAAAAGCAGGTCAAGCGGCTCACCGAACGCGGCTATATCGGCTACTTCGCCTCCGAGCTCGAATTCTACCTGTTCAACGAGACCTACGATTCCGCCCGCAAGAAGCACTGGCAGGGGCTCGACACCGCGTCGCCCTATATCGGCGACTACCAGATCGGCATCACCACCAAGGAAGAAGGCGTCATGCGCCGGCTTCGCAACGAGATGGAAGCGGCGGGCATTCCGATCGAAAACTCCAAGGGCGAATGGGGCCCGGGCCAGGAAGAGATCAATGTGCGCTATGCCGAGGCGCTCGACATGGCGGACCGCCACGTCATCCTGAAGAACGGCGCCAAGGAGATTGCCGAGTCCGAAGGCAAGTCGATTTCCTTCATGTCGAAATACAATTACGGGCTCGCCGGTAATTCCAGCCACATCCACAATTCGCTGTGGAGCGCCGATGGCAAGACGCCATTGTTCTTCGACAAGAAGGCGGACTGGACTTTGTCCACGCTTGGCCAGCAATGGGCGGCTGGGCAACTGAAATATGCCAGGGAGTTTACTTGGTTCCTGGCGCCCTACATCAACTCCTACAAGCGCTTCCAGGCCGGCACCTTCGCACCGACCAAGATCATGTGGAGCGAGGACAACCGCACCGCCGGCTTCCGCCTGTGCGGTGAGGGCACCAAGGGCATCCGCATGGAATGCCGCATCGGCGGCGCCGACCTGAACCCCTATCTCGCTTTCGCGGCGCTGATCGCCGCCGGCCTTGCCGGCATCGACGAGAAGCTCGAACTGCAGAAGCCGTTCGTCGGCGATGCCTACCAGGCCTCGCGCCTGCCGGAGATCCCGAAGACGCTGCGCGACGCCACCGAGACGCTGGCCAAGTCGAAGATGCTGAAGCAGGCGCTCGGCGACGATGTGCTCGAACATTATGTCCACACCGCAAAGTGGGAGCAATTCGAATACGACCGCCGCATTACGGATTGGGAACTGCACAGGGGGTTCGAGCGGTATTAAACTTTATACAGCTTTAATGTTGACACTGTAGTGAAGTTAGTACCATATGGTCCCTGTAAACTGCAGTGCGCTACATTGAGGAGTTTGCAATGTCCAAATATGCGCCGCTCAAGGACTTTCTCATTGCCCAAAATGTCGATCGCGTTCCGATGTCATTCGCCGAAATCGAGAGAGTGCTCAATCTGCCGCTGCCCGCATCGAAGCAATACCCTGCATGGTGGAGCAACAATCCGAGCAACAATCCCATGACAAGGGAGTGGCTTGAGGCTGGGTTCGAGACCGAATCCGTCAATATAGGGAGTGGGAAACTGGTATTTCGCCGCGTTCGCAAAGTGCCCATTTCGACGCCGCCCAGTGGTAGCGTGCCTGCCGCGCCAAAGGAGGCGCGCGCGGATCGCCACCCCGGTTTTGGTTTCATGAAGGGCCTGATAACAATCGAAGCCGGATTTGATATCACCAAACCTTTCGATGACGAGCCATGGGACCGGGGCTATCTGGGCGGTGAGGCTGACGCGCGTGACGGCAAACTTGCGGTGCGTAAATGAGCGAAGGGCCGAACCTACTTCTGGATACATGTGCGATGATCTTTGTCGCCAACGATAGTCTGATCGATCCGCACGCAAGCCGGGAGATTTCGGAAGCGGCCTATGACGGCCGTCTGTATCTTTCGCCGATGTCGGCATGGGAGATCGGAATTGGCGTAGCCAAGGGCCGGCTCAATCTGCCATTGGCGCCACTCGACTTCGTGGAGCGATTCATCGAGCGAATGTCGGCAAAGCTCAGCGCTATCTCACCAGCCATTCTGATTGCGTCATCCAACCTGCCCGGTCCGCCTCATGGTGATCCCATGGATCGGATACTGATGGCAAGTGCGAGAGCGTTGGACATGGTTCTGGTGACGCGTGACGAGCCCATCCTTCGCTATGGCCGCAATGGCCATCTGCGCACCCTAGCCTGCTAACTTGGAGTATCCTTTGGAAACCGTAAAACTCAAGTCGCCCATCGATGGTTCCATTTACGCCGAGCGGCCAATCGCGACCGACCAGGCGATCAATGCCGCGGTCGAGCGCGCCAAGGCGGCGCAGGAGAAGTGGGCGCTGACGCCGATCGTCGAGCGCGGCAAATTTATGCTGGCGATGCTCGAAGCGCTGGTCGCGATGACCGACGAGATCGTGCCGGAGATCGCCTGGCAGATGGGGCGACCGGTGCGCTATGGCGGCGAGTTCGGCGGCGTCAGGGAACGCACCAATTACATGGTCGAGATCGCTGAAGCCGCGCTGAAATCCGTGCCGGCATCAAACCCGAAGGACGGCTTCCGACGCTATGTGAAGAAGGATCCGCTCGGCGTCGTCATGGTGATCGCGCCGTGGAACTATCCCTATCTGACCGCCGTCAACACCATCGTGCCGGCACTGATGGCCGGCAATACCGTTATCCTCAAACATGCGGCGCAGACTCTGCTGGTCGGCGAACGGTTCCAGCAGGCGTTCGACAAAATTGGGCTGCCCAAGGGCGTGTTCCAGAATGTCGTGCTGAACCATTCCCAGACCGAAAAGCTGCTCGGCTCGGGCAAGATCGACCATGTCAATTTCACCGGTTCGGTCGGCGGCGGCCGCGCCATCGAGAAGGCGGCGGCCGGCACCTTCATGACGCTCGGGCTCGAACTCGGCGGCAAGGATCCGGCCTATGTGCTGCCCGACGCCAAGCTCGACCATGCGGTGGCCAATCTGGTCGACGGCGCCTTCTACAATTCCGGCCAGTGCTGCTGCGGCATCGAGCGCGTCTATGTGCATGAGAAGGTCTACGACCAGTTCGTCGAAGGTTTCATCGCCGAGACGAAGAATTATGTCGTCGGCAATCCGCTGGAACAGGCGACGACAATGGGGCCGATGGCGCAGGCGCGCTTTGCCGACCTGATCCGCGAGCAGAAGGCCGAGGCGCTGCGCAAGGGTGCAATCGCACACATCAGTATGAAGGTGGCTAACGACAAGGCCGGCTCGCCCTATCTGGCGCCGGAAGTGCTGACCGGCGTCGACCACCAGATGAGCGTCATGCGCGAGGAAAGTTTTGGCCCGATCGTCGGCATCATGAAGGTGCGTAACGACGAGGAGGCGATCGCGCTGATGAACGACAGCCCCTACGGGCTGACCGCTTCGATCTGGACCGGCGATATCGAGCATGCGGTGGCGATCGGCGACCGCGTCGAGACCGGCACCGTGTTCATGAACCGCTGCGACTACCTCGATCCGGCGCTGGTCTGGACCGGCGTCAAGGACACCGGCAAAGGCGTCGCCCTTTCGGCGCTCGGCTACGACAATCTGACCCGGCCGAAATCCTTCCATCTGCGCGAAGCCATCTGATTTTTTGAAAGACAAGACATGTCCAAGCTGATCTCCAAATGGAACTACCCGACCACCGTCCGCTTCGGTGCCGGGCGCATCAAGGAACTGCCTGAGGTGCTCGCGGCCACCGGCATTAAGCGGCCGCTTTTCGTCACCGATCCGGGGTTGGCGAAACTGCCGGTCGTCGCTTCGACGCTGAAATCCTCGACGACGCCAAGGTATCCTATGGCGTGTTCTCCGAGGTGAAGCCGAACCCGGTCGATTCCAACCTCACCGCCGGGATCGCCGTGTTCAAGAAGGGCAAGCATGACGGCGTCATCGCCTTCGGCGGCGGTTCAGCGCTCGATCTCGGCAAGCTGATCGCGTTCCAGGCTGGCCAGACGCGGCCGATCTGGGACTTTGAGGATGTCGGCGACTGGTGGACGCGCGCCAATTCGGATGCCATCGCGCCGATCATAGCCGTGCCGACCACTGCCGGCACAGGCTCGGAAGTCGGGCGTGCCGGCGTCATCACCAATGAGGCGACGCACACTAAGAAGGTGATCTTCCATCCGAAGCTTTTGCCGGCAATCGTCATTGCCGATCCGGAACTGTCGGTCGGCATGCCCGGCTTCATCACCGCCGGCACCGGTATGGATGCGCTGGCGCACTGCCTCGAAGCCTATTGCGCGCCGGGCTATCACCCGATGGCCGACGGCATTGCGGTGGAAGGTGTGCGCCTGGTGTTCGAGAACCTGCCCAAGGCCTACGCCAACGGCAAGGACCTTGTCGCGCGCGCCCACATGATGAGTGCGGCCGCCATGGGTGCTGCCGCCTTCCAGAAGGGTCTTGGCGCCATCCACTCGCTGTCGCATCCGATCGGCGCGCTCTACGACACCCATCACGGCATGACGAATGCGGTGTTCATGCCCTATGTCTTGGCCTTCAATCGCGACTCCATCGAGGAGCGGATTGCCCGGCTCGCTGCCTATTGCGGCATCAAGGGTGGCTTCGACGGCTTTGCCAAAGCGATCATCAAGCTGCGCAAGGAATTGAAGGTGCCGCATGCGCTGCCCGATCTGATCAAGGGGCTCGACATGGACAAGAAGCGCAAGGGGCTGATCGCCGACATGGCGGTGGTCGATCCGACCGCCGGCGGCAACCCGGTCAGGCTGACCAAAAAGGCGGCGCTGACGCTGCTCGAGAACACTATCGCCGGCACTGTCTGAGGCGGTTTCTGCGCCGGACGTGATCTAAAAACGAAGGGAAAGGAAGGGCAAGGGGGCAAAAAGCAAGGCAATAAACCATTAGCCGGGAAATTAAGTCGAGGCTAATTGCTACAGCCGGTTAAAAAGAGTTAACTTTTCGTACCGCCGGGGGCCAGTTTCGAAAAGCTTTCATCTGGCTGTCATATGAAACCGATACCGCATCGCAGGCGTCCAGGACGCCAGTTCAACGGAGAGAACACATGTTCAAGTTCACAGGGAAAGTGCTTTCCCTTTCGGCCGTCGCCCTCATGGCGACCTCTGCTATCTCGTCGGCCCAGTCCATGGATGAACTGGTTGCCGCTGCGAAGAAGGAAGGCCAGCTCACGACCATCGCGCTGCCGCATGACTGGTGCGGCTACGGCGCCGTCATCGACGGCTTCAAGGCAAAGTATCCTGAGATCACCATCAACGAACTCAACCCCGATGCCGGCTCCGGCGACGAGGTCGAGGCGATCAAGGCCAACAAGGACAACAAGGGCCCGCAGGCGCCCGACGTCATCGACGTTGGCCTGTCCTTCGGCCCGACCGCCAAGGCTGACGGCCTGATCCAGCCCTACAAAGTGTCGACTTGGGACTCGATCCCCGACAGCGCCAAGGATGCCGATGGTTACTGGACCGGCGACTACTATGGCGTGCTATCCTTCCTGGTGAACAAGGACCTCGTCAAGGAAGCGCCTGCTGACTGGGCTGACCTGCTGAAGCCGGAATTCGCCAACACCGTGGCGCTTGCCGGCGACCCGCGCGCCTCGAACCAGGCCATCCAGGCCGTCTACGCGGCCGGCATTTCCGGTGGTGCGGCTGCCGGCGAAGCTGCTGGCACTGCTGGTCTCGACTTCTTCAAGAAGCTTAACGCCGCCGGCAATTTCGTGCCGGTCATCGGCAAACCGGCGACCCTGGCACAAGGCCAGACGCCGATCCTGGTGACCTGGGATTACAATGCACTTGCCGGTCGCGACACGCTGAAGGGCAATCCGCCCGTCGACGTCGTCGTGCCCAAGACCGGTGTCGTTGCCGGCGTCTATGTGCAGGCGATCAGTGCTTTCGCACCGCATCCGAACGCTGCCAAGCTCTGGCTGGAGTATCTCTACTCCGACGAAGGCCAGATCGGCTGGCTGAAGGGCTATTGCCACCCGATCCGCTTCAACGATCTTGCCAAGAACGGCAAGCTCCCGGCGGACGTGATGGCCAAGCTGCCGCCGGCCGAGGCTTACGCTGCCGCGGTGTTCCCGACGCTGGACGAGCAGGGCAAGGCAAAGGAAGCCGTCACCAAGAACTGGGATGCCGTCGTCGGCGCCAACGTCAAGTAAGGCTTGAAACCAACCGGGCGGCCTCGCGGCCGCCCGGTGTTCCTCGGAGACGGTAGCCGGCGCATGACAGATATCTCGCTTTCCGATCACGCAGTTGCCGGGAAGACCGCGCCCCCCAGCGAGGCGCGTGCAATGCGACTGCCGACGCAATGGCTCGGCGTTGCGCCATTCTTCATCTTCGCCATCATGTTCCTGATCCTACCCACGCTCTATCTGATGCTGGGTGCATTCCAGAACGATGCCGGCGAATTCACGTTCGAAAACATAGCAGCACTGGCGCAGCCATCGATTGTCGCCGCCTACTGGATCTCGCTCAAGGTCAGCCTTTCCTCGTCGCTGATCGGCGCCTTCGCAGGTCTCGGCATCGCCATCGCCATCGTGCGCGGCGGCCTGCCGGAGTGGATACGTTCGGCGACGCTGACATTCTCCGGCGTGGCTTCCAATTTCGCCGGCGTACCGCTGGCCTTCGCCTTCATCGCCACGCTCGGACGCCTCGGTCTCGCCACGGTGCTGCTCAACACCGTGTTCGGCCTCAACATTTATGCGCACGGCTTCAACATCCTATCGTTCTGGGGCCTGACGCTGACCTATGTCTATTTCCAGATTCCCCTAATGGTGGTCATCATCACGCCGGCGATCGACGGCTTGAAGAAGGAGTGGGGCGAGGCTGCGGCGACGCTTGGCGCCACCCAGACGCAATACTGGCGCATGGTGGTCATCCCGGTGATCTGGCCGAGTTTCCTCGGCACGGTCATCCTGCTCTTCGCCAATGCCTTCGGCGCCATCGCCACCGCCTATGCGCTGACCGGCTCTTCACTCAACATCGTGCCGATCCTGCTCTATGCGCAGATACGCGGTGACGTGCTGCACAATGCCCATCTCGGCTATGCGATCGCCTTCGGCATGATCGTCATCACCGGGCTGGCCAATGTCTTCTACATCTGGTTCCGGACGCGCTCGGAGAGGTGGCTGAAATGAAGTCCGGAAAATTCTGGGCCTGGGTCGTCTTCGGGCTGGGCGCGGCCTATTTCTTCATTCCGCTGATCGCGACGGTGGAATTTTCCTTGCGCATGCGGCGCGGCGCTTATTCCTTCGACGCCTATCAGATCGTGCTTGGCGACCCTCGTTTTCAGGCGACCTTTGGCTACTCAGTGCTTGCCGCCATCTTCACCATCATTCTGGGCGTGTTGATCGTGGTGCCCGCCGCCTACTGGATTCGACTGCGCCTGCCGCAACTGCGGCCGATCGTAGAGTTCATCACGCTGCTGCCGCTGGTCATTCCCGCCATCGTCATCGTCTTCGGCTATATCAGGATGTACGGTTCGAATTCGCCGCTGCCGTTCCTGGCGACCGACATGGGCACAAATGCCTTGCTGGTCATCGGCTATGCAATGCTGGCGCTGCCCTACATGTATCGCGCGGTCGATACCGGACTGCGCACCATCGACGTCAGGACGCTGACCGAAGCGGCGCAGATCCTTGGCGCCGGTTGGGGCACGATCATTGGTCGTGTGATCCTGCCCAATGTGCTGATCGCCGTGCTGTCGGGCGCCTTCCTTACCTTCGCCATCGTCATTGGCGAATTCACCATGGCCAGCTTGCTCAACCGGCCCGCCTTCGGCCCCTATCTGCAAAACGTTGGCGCCAACCGCGCCTATGAGCCGGCGGCGCTTGCCATCATCGCCTTCGCCATTACCTGGGGCTGTATGTCGCTGATCCAGATCCTGTCCCGTTTCGCGCCGAGATCGGCGAACCGCCCGAACTGATCGACAAAGTACTGATCGAAAGAAAAAGCCATGGCCGAACCATTCCTCTCCATCCAGCATGTGCGAAAATCCTTCGGCGCCACCACCGTGGTCGAAGATTTCAATCTTGATGTCGAGCCGGGCGAGTTCGTTTCCTTCCTTGGGCCATCGGGTTGCGGCAAGACCACCGTGCTGCGCATGGTCGCCGGTTTCGAAGAGCCGTCGGCGGGCAAGATCGTCGTCGCAGGCAAGGACATCACGAGGCTGAAGCCCAACCAGCGCAATGTCGGTATGGTGTTCCAGGCTTACGCGCTGTTCCCGAACCTGACCGTGGCGCAAAATATCGGCTTCGGCCTGAAGGTCGCCGGCATGGCAAGGGCAGAGATCGATTCCCGGGTCGCCGAGATGCTCGACATCATCAAGTTGCCGCAGATGGCAGACCGCTATCCCTATCAGCTCTCGGGCGGCCAGCAGCAGCGTATCGCGCTGGCGCGTGCCATCGCGCCGAAGCCGAAGCTGCTTTTGCTCGACGAGCCGCTGTCGGCGCTCGATGCCAAGGTACGTGTGTCGTTGCGCGAGGAAATCCGCTCGATCCAGAAGAAGCTCGGCATCACCACCATCTTCGTCACACATGACCAGGAAGAGGCGCTGTCGATCTCCGACCGCATCGCGGTGATGTATGGCGGCAAGGCCGAGCAGGTCGGCACGCCGTTCGAGATCTACAACCGGCCGGCGACCAAGTTCGTCGCCAACTTCGTCGGCACGCTGAACGTGCTCGAAGGCAAGGTCACTGACGCCGCGGCCGGCACGGTGCAGGTCAACACGCAGGAAGTCTCGCTCAAGGGCAAGCTCAACGGCTCGAAGTCCGGTGACACGCTGTCGCTGGCGCTGCGTCCCGAGGCGATTTCGCTAGGCCGCCAGCCCGGTCGCGATTCAAGCCTGTCGGGCGAAATCTCCGAAGTGCACTTCCTCGGCTCGGTCATCCGCGTTCGCGTCGGCATCGGAGGCAACACGGTGTCGCTCGACACCTTCAACAGCCCGGCAACGCCACCGCCGGCTGTCGGCGAGAAGGCCGACATATCGTTCTCATCAAGCGATATGCTGGTGCTGCACTAGCAAGCAGCATTTTGGCGCGACCGAGGCGGTCGATTCGAGCTGGCGCGATGAACGGCCGTATCATTGCCGGACCCCGAGTGCTGGACAATCAACAGCATCTTGCCATCCAGCCACTGCCCATGATGCCGCTTCGCCGCTACGATGGGCCATGGCGCTATTCGAACTTACCCTCATCCTGCTTCTGGCTGCCGTCGCGCTGACGGCGCTGTCGCGGCGGCTGGAAATTCCCTATCCGTCCCTGCTGGCTCTGGCCGGCGTCGCGATTGCCTTCGTACCCGGTGCGCCGACGATCGAGATCGATCCGGAGCTGGCGCTTGCCCTGTTCATCGCGCCGGTGCTTCTCGACGCCGCCTATGACACGTCGCTGCGCGACCTCAAGCGCTACCGGCTGTCGCTCGCGCTGCTGGCGCTAGGCGCCGTCGTCTTCACCACCGTGGTGGTTGCCTTCGTCGGCTGGAAGATGGCCGGCCTGCCGATCGCGGCGGCAATCGCGCTTGGCGCCATCGTCGCGCCACCGGATGCGGTGGCCGCATCCGCCGTGCTCAGCCAGTTCAAGGTACCGCACCGCATCACCGCCATCCTGCAGGGCGAGAGCCTGCTCAACGATGCCACGGCGCTGCTGATCTACCGGCTGGCGGTTTCGGCCGCGCTTGGCACCATCATGCTCAGCAACGCCGTTCCGGTGATCCTGCTGGCAACAATCGGCAGTCTGGTCGCGGGCTATCTGTTTGGCCGCGTCTCGCTGCTGGCGCTCGGCCGCATCGAGGATGCGGCGAGCAGCACGGTGGTGCAGTTTGCCGGAACCTTCGCCGTGTGGATCATCGCCGACAGGCTCGGCCTTTCCGCCATCATCACCATCGTCGTCTATGCCATGACCATTGCGCGCAGGGCGCCGCGCCAGTCGTCGGCGAGACGCCGCGTCAGCACCTATTCGGTCTGGGAGTCGGCCGTGTTCGTGCTCAACGTGCTGGCTTTCGTGCTGATGGGCCTGCAGGCACGCACGATCGTCGGCAGGCTGGCCGGCGACGGGCAAGGCGAAGCATTCCTTTTCGCCGCAACGGTGCTGGTCGTCGTTATCGTCGCGCGCCTTGTCTGGGTGGCGAGTTACGTCGCGATCATCCGGTGGCTTGCCCGCTTCGGCAGCCAAGAGGCAAGGCGGGAATTGCCGACATTCGGCGGCGCCGTCATTGTCGGCTGGTGCGGCATGCGTGGGTTGGTGACGCTGGTGGTGGCCATTGCGCTGCCGGCCGATTTTCCCGGCCGCGACCCGATCGTGCTTGCCGCCTTCGCGGTGGTGCTGGGCACGCTGGTGCTGCAAGGCATGACGCTGAAGCCGCTGCTGCGCTGGATCAACTTCGACCCCGATAGAACCGTCGACAATGAGGTGGCGCAGGCGCGCGTCGCCATCATGCAGGCAGCACTGGACGTGCTGAGCCGCAAGACATCTGCGGCCGCCGCCGTCGTGCGCGAACAGTATGAAGCGCAGCGCCTGATTGCGGAAAACCCGGAGGACGCTCAGGCCGCGACCGAATACGACCGGCTGCGCCTCTATGCCATCAACCGCCAGCGCGACACGCTCGAGGAGTTGCGCAGCAACGGCACGATCGGCGACGAAGCCTACCACCGGCTGGAGGAAGAGATCGACTGGGCCGAACTGGCGGCATCGCCGGCGGGCCGGTTCCAGCCGCTGACCACATCATAGACGCTGGCCCAGTTCCGCCGTCGTGCCGGTACATTGCAACCCGTCTGCCGAACCGCTACTGCCAAAGCGAAATTGAGCCGGATAAGCAATGAAGCTGGTCAGCTACAACATCCAGTACGGGTTCGGCGGCGATGGCCGTTACGATCTTTCGCGCTGCACCAAGCTGGTCGACGGCGCCGATATCATCGCGCTGCAGGAGGTCGAGCGGCATTGGCAGCGCACCAATGAGGACGACCAGCCGGAGGTCCTGTCCAAGCTGCTGCCTAGCTATTACTGGGTCTATGGCCCGGCCTTCGACATGGACGCCAGTGAGCAGCGCGACGGCCGGGTCGTCAACCGCCGCCGCCAGTTCGGCACCATGCTGCTGTCGAAGCTGCCGATCGCCTGGTCGCGGCTGCACGCGCTGCCCATGCGCCGCACGCTGCGGCCGCTCAACACGCGCAACGCCGCGCTCGAATGCATGATCCGCACGCCGGCCGGACCGGTAAGGGTCCTGTCGCTGCATCTCGCCCATATCGCGGCGGAGGAGCGTCTGGAGCAGATCGACTATCTCTTGGCCGAGCATCGCCGCGCGCCGTCCGAGGGCGGCCCGTGGAGCGGCGCGGACGATGAGCCTTCGCGCAACTGGACCAGTGGCGAGGCCGAGCCGGAAAACCCGACAGCTGCGATCTGGATGGGCGATTTCAACATGGAGCCGGGCAGCGCCGAATACAGCCGCATCGTCGGCAGCACGCCCTATCATCGCGGGGCAGCTTATCTCGACGGCTTTGTTGATGCCGCTGCCGTCGCTAGCGAGCCGGCTGCCGATTTCCACACCCATGTGAAAACGATCGACGGGAAAGTGGCAAAACGCCGGCTCGACCATTGCTTCGTCGGCGGTATGTTCGCGGACCGTGTGCGCTCGGTCAGTGCCGATATAGGCGAGATCGCTTCAGACCATTTTCCGGTCCGGATCGATATCGATCTCGAAACGCCTTTGAGCTCAGGAGATCGGTGAGCCCTCGATGACGCTTTTCGTCTTTTTCGCGGTGCTTGCCGCCGCCGCCATGCACGCGATCTGGAACGCGCTGGTCAAGGTGCATCTCGACCGCTTCCTGTCGATCACGCTGATGACGCTGGGCATGGGTTTTGCCGCGCTGTTCGTGCTGCCCTTCGTCGAGTTTCCGAAGGCTGCGGTATGGCCCTTCATCATCGCCTCGGTGCTCTTTCACATGGGCTACCGGACCTTCCTCATCGGCGCCTACAAGGCAGGCGACTTTGCCCAGACCTACCCGCTGGCGCGCGGCACGGCACCCCTGCTTGCGGCCCTCGGCGGCGTTGTCGTGGTGCAGGAGATCCCCGGCCCATTCGCCATCCTCGGCATCCTCTTGTTGTCGGCCGGCACACTGGTGATGTCGTTTCGCGGCGGCGCGCATCTGGAGCGGATCAATCTGCGCGCAGTCGGCTTTGCGCTCGGCACCTCTATCTTCATTGCCAGCTATACGCTGTCGGATGGCAGCGGCGCGCGGCTGGCGGCGACGGCGCAGAGCTATGCCGCCTGGTTGTTCATCTGCGATGCCTTTGGCGCGCTGGTGCTGTGCCTCATCTTTCGCGGACCCAAGGCGCTACCCGTGCTGGCGCGCGACTGGAAGGCAGGCCTGTTCACCGGCGTGCTCAGCGGCGCGGCCTACTGGATCGTCATGTGGGCGATGACCAAGGCGCCGATCGCCTCGGTGGCGTCGTTGCGCGAGACGTCGATCTTGTTTGCCATGATGATCTCGGTTTTCGCGCTCGGCGAGAAAATGACAGGCTGGCGCGGCGCCGCCGCGCTCAGCATCGTTGCCGGTGTGGTGGCCCTCAGACTGGGCTGAGAGCCTGATACTTCAGCCGAGCACGGTCATCGCCTGTCCGCGCCGTTCCGGACTGAAGCGGATGACGACGATGATGCAGACGGCGACCACGCCGGCAAACAGCGCCAGCGCGTAGCCACGAGATTGGGCGAGAAGGCAGCCAGCGCGCCGATCACCGAATAGCTGACGATGTTGAGCATCAGAATGGGCTTGCGGCCATATTTGTCGGCCAGCCTGCCGAAGAAGAAGGCGCCGATGAAGCGTGTCGTCAGAAGGAAGAAATCAAAAGCGTCGAGCGTCCAGCCGAGGAAGGAGGCAAGGACGGTTTTCTTCTGCTGCGCGGTGAGAGCCACGACGTTCCTCCTAAACGCCCCCGGGGAACGATGTGTTCCTTGGGGCGCAAAAGAGAACAGGCGTCAGCCGGCTTTCGAAAGAAGCGCGGTCACTTTTTCGTAATGTCGAGATCGAACACCATCAGCCCGTCGGTGCCGCCTTCGAGCGCTGCGACCAATCGGGCGCCGGCGCGCTGATGCGCTTCATGCACGAGATAGGCGTCGCGGGCGGCGGCATCGCGGAAGTCGATGGTGAAGGCATGGCTGAAGCCGCGCGCGAACGGCTCCGGGCTGACATTGGTGCTGAAATGGACCGTGTCCATGCCGTCGACGACGGAGCGCAGTGCTTCGAGATCGTCGTGGATTGCCGTGCGCTCGGTGGCGGGCACATCGCTGCGGAAGCGTACGAAGACGCAGTGTCTGATCATTGGTTCGTTCTCCTAAGTGGCTATGCGGCCCGATTGCCGGAGAACACCGCCGGCGGAAGCGGCTCGCGGCCGAGGATGATGTCGGCGCCTTTTTCGCCGACCATGATGGTCGGCGCATTGGTGTTGGAGGAAGGCACGCGCGGCATCACCGAGGCATCGCAGACGCGCAGGCCCTCGATGCCGCGCAGGCGCAGGTCCGGTGTGACCACCGCCATATCGTCATGGCCCATGCGGCAGGTGCCCACGGGGTGATGGTCGGTCTTGGCGGTGCGGCAGGCATAGTCGATCAGCTCGTCATCGCTGGCGAGCGATGGTCCGGGCAGCACCTCGCGCAACACGTAAGGTGCAAGCGCCTTCTGCCGCATGATCTCGCGCGCAAGCCTGAGGCCCTTGATCGACATGGCGCGGTCATAAGGGTCCGACCAATAGTTGGGATCGATCAGCGGGTGGTCGGCCGGGTCGGCGCTGCTCAGCCGCACCGTGCCGCGCGAGCGCGGGCGCAGGAAGGCCGAGTTCAAGGTCACGCCGGGGTTCTTCAACCTCTCGACGCCGGCCTCGATGCCGGAGCCGAGTCCCAGATGGAACTGGATGTCGGGCGAGGCGGCGGTCGGATCGGCGTACCAGAAGCCGCCGGTCTCGAACAGGCTGGAGGCGACCGGCCCTTTCTTCAGCAGCAGATACTGCAAGCCGGCCCACGCGGTGCGGTGCAGCTTGGCGTAGTTGTCATAGGTGTGGTCGCCGGTGCATTCGGCGATGACGAACAAATCGAGATGGTCCTGCATGTTGGAGCCGACACCGGGCAGATCATGCACCGGCGTCACGCCGACCGATTTCAGGTGATCAGCCGGGCCGATGCCCGACTGCATCAACAGCTTCGGCGAACCGATGGCGCCGGACGAGACGATCACTTCGCGCTCGGCGCGCATGATGGTCTTCTCGCCGCCGGGTTTGTCGACGATCTCGACGCCGATGGCGCGGCCTTTCTCGACGACGATGCGGGTGACCAGCACATCGGTTCGGACTGTCAGGTTCTTGCGGGCGCGGATGGGCTTCAAATAGGCGACCGAAGCGGATGAGCGCCGGGCGTCCTTCTGGGTCAGTTGGTAGTAGCCGACGCCTTCCTGGCTAGCGCCGTTGAAATCCGGGTTGAAGGGGATGCCCATCTCTTGGCCGGCGCGGAAATAGGCCTCGCAAATCGGCAGCGGCGAAATCGGGTTCGACACGCCGAGCGGCCCCTGGTCGCCGTGAAAATCGTTGGCGAAGCGCTGGTTGTTCTCGGCGCGCTTGAAATAGGGCAGCACGTCGCGATAGCCCCAGCCCGCGAGGCCCTCTTCCTTCTCCCATGCGTCGTAGTCGCGAGCGTTGCCGCGCGTGTATATCTGGGCATTGATGGACGAGCCGCCGCCGACCACCTTCGCCTGCGTATACCAGAAGACGCGGTCCTGCATGTGCCTCTGCGGCACAGTCGACCAGCCCCAGGAAGCGATGCCCTTGGTCATCTTGGCAAAGCCCGCCGGCATGTGGATGTAGGGGTGCCAGTCCTTGCCGCCGGCCTCGAGCAGCAGCACGGAATTCGCTGGATCCTCGCTCAGCCGGTTGGCCAGAACGCAGCCGGCCGGGCCGGCACCTACGATGATGTAGTCGGTCATAACTCTATCCACCTACAGTCGAGGCACGGAGAGCGCGCCGTCGACATTGATAATCGAGCCTGTGGAAAAGCCGAGCTTGCCGGCGGCAAGCGTCGCCACCACGGCGCCGATGTCCGATGCTTCGCCCCAGCGTTTTGCCGGCACCAGGCCGCTGTCGATAAGCGCGTCGTATTTGGCTGATACGCTCGCGGTCATGTCGGTGCGAATGATGCCCGGCCGCAGTTCGAACACGCCGATGTTTTCCGGCGCAAGCCGTAGCGCCAGGTTCTTCACCCACATCGAAAGGCCGGCTTTCGAGATGCAGTAGTCGGCGCGTTCCGGCGAGGCCATATCGGCGCTGACCGAGGTGATGGTGATGATCGAGCGCGGATGATTGCTGGGAGCCGCCAGCATCGCCTTGGCGACGGCCTGGCTAAGGAAGACTGTGCCGCGCAGATTGATGGCGAGCGCACGGTCGAAGTTTTCGGGCTTCAGCTCCAGCAGGTCGCCGCGCACCATGGCGCCGACGCCGGCATTGTTGACGAGGCAGTCGATTCGGCTGAAGGCACGTATGGCGGCGTCGACGAGGGCCGTGTGATCCTCGAGGTTGGCGATATCACAACGGACATAGGCGAACTCCGCACCCCGTGCGGTGATGTTGGCGGCCAGTTCGTCCGGCGCTTGTTCGGCAAGGTCGGCGATCAAAATGTCGAAGCCGGCCCCGGCCAGCGCCTCGGCGCAGGCGAGCCCAATGCCGCGCGCACCGCCGGTGACGATTGCTGCGGGGCGGGTCATGCCGCGAGGTCCGTTCGGCGAATATGCTCGGCCACGCGCAGCGCCTGTGCCGCAATCGACAGCGCCGGATTCACGGCGGCCGAGTTCGGCAAAAAACTGGCGTCGACAACGAACAGGTTCGGGTGGTCGAAGGCGCGGCAGAAAGGGTCGAGCGGCGACGTCGCCGGATCGTCGCCCATTTTCACCGTGCCGCACTGGTGCGAGGGCGTGCGCTTGTCGAAGGGACGCGACAGCACGATGGGATAACCGCAGGCGCGGAAGTTCTCACGCATCAGCTTGGTCAGCCCGTCCAGCGACTGCATGTTGGAGCGCCGCCATTGCATGACGATGTCCTTGCCGTCGACCATGATGCGGCTTTCCGGATCGGGTAGATCCTCGCACATCAGATACCAGTCGACGGCGTGACCGGCCATGTAATCGAGCGCGAATTTCGGCACGCGTTTGACGTTGGCCTTCAACATGTTGCCGTCGATCTTGCCGAGCAGCTGGACGTTGCCGAGCGGCTTGCCGCCTTTGCCGTCGGAGAGATAGTAGTCATTCAGCATCAGCGTCTTCTGGTAGACGCTGTCGTTCCTGCGGCGCGGATCGATCGCCAGCATGGCGCTCGAATTATGGTTCATGAAATTGCGGCCGACCTGGTCGGAGCGGTTGGCGAAGCCTTTGCCATCTGGTGAAGGCGAGCGCAGCAGGATGACGGCGGAATTGACCGCGCCGGCGGACAGGATGACCAGCTTCGGCGCGACTTTCTTCAGCTCGCCATTCTGACGGTAGTGAACGGCAGCGATGCTTTTGCCGTCGGACGACGCTTCGAGATATTCGACATGGCAGCCGGTTTCGAGCCGGATATTGCTGTCCTTAAGTGCAGCCGTCAGCGGTCCGGTCTGCGCATCGACCTTGCCCTGGGCGGTGTTGGGGAATGCGTCCCAGCCGGTCTTGCCCTCCTTCAGCCAGGTGTCGATGTCGACGCCGAGCGGCAGCGAGGCGGGGTGCAGGCCCAGTCCCTTCAGCTCGGCGCGGGCGCGCGCAATCGGCGCTTCGTCGGGCACCGGCTTGAAGGCATAGGGGACCGAGTGGAACGGTTCGGTCGGGTCCTCGCCAAGTGAGCCGCGGACGCGAAACAGCTGCTCGGCTTTCGAATACCAAGGCTCGAATTCATCGTAGGAAAACGGCCATGCCGGCGAGACGCCACCGAAGTGCTCCACGGCGGCGAAATCCTCTTTGCGGTAGCGGATCAGCACCGCGCCGTAGAATTTCGAATTGCCGCCGACATAGTAGTAATTGCCGGGGTTGAAGGCGGCGCCGCCGGGCTCGCGCCACATCTCCTTCGGACGGTAGTGGCCGTCGACGAAGATGGAGCGCGTGTCGCGGGCATGCGGCGTTGCCGTCAAGGGCTCGCCGCGCTCCAGCATCAGGATCGAGGCGCCGCTGCCCGCCAGACCGGAGGCGATCGTAGCGCCGCCGATGCCGGAGCCGATGATGACGATATCGGGGCTGACCATCTCGATCAGCGGATGCGGTGTTCGGTCGCCGGATCGAAGAACACGGCCTTGGTCAGGTTGAAGGCGAGCGGCGTGCTGGTGCCCGGCTGGATGTTGGCGTCGGCCCGCAACCGCGCCACCACGCCCTTGCCGCCGAGATTGGTCACCGCGAAAGTATCGGACCCTGCCGGCTCGACCACTTCGATGTGCAGGTCGGCAGTGGCAATGTTGGAGGCGTTGCGTTCCGCACCTTCCGGATCGGTCAGCGCTTCCGGGCGCACGCCGAAGATGATCGGCTTGCCCTGGAATGCCGAAAGACCCGCCGGCGCGTTGGCCATCGGCAGCGTGATCGGCTCGCGCGCCTCGCGCTCCAACACGACGGACAGCGCATTTCCCGACGTGGCAATGGTCGCCGGGATCAGGTTCATCGCTGGCGAACCCATGAAGTCGGCGACGAACAAATTGGTCGGGTTGTTGTAGATCTCGGCCGGGGTGCCGAACTGCTGCACCTCGCCGTCGCGCATGACGGCGATCTTGGTAGCCAGCGTCATCGCCTCGATCTGGTCGTGGGTGACGTAGACGATGGTTGTGCCGGTGGTGGCATGCAGGCGCTTGATCTCGATGCGCATGTCAACGCGCAATTTGGCGTCGAGGTTGGACAAAGGCTCGTCGAACAGGAACAGCTTGGGGTCGCGCACCAGCGCCCGGCCCATGGCGACGCGCTGGCGCTGGCCGCCGGAAAGCTGGCTCGGCTTGCGCTGCAGGAGGTGGCCGATCTGCAGGACCTTGGCCACCTTGTCGATCGCCTTTTGGCGTTCGTCGGCCGGCACGCCGCGCATCTCCATGCCGAAGGAGATGTTTCCGGCCACCGTCATGTTCGGATAGAGCGCATAGCTCTGGAACACCATGGCGATGTCGCGCTTGGATGGGTGCAGATCGTTGATGGCGCGGCCGTCGACGCGGATTTCGCCCTCGGTGATCTGCTCCAGGCCGGCAATCGTGTTGAGCAAGGTGGACTTGCCGCAGCCGGACGGGCCGACCAGCACCAGGAAGCCGCCCTTTTCGAGCTCGACATCGATGCCCTTCAGGATCTCGACATTCCCGAAGCGCTTCTTCAGCCCATCAATTTCCAGAAAAGCCATGGTCGTTCCTTCCGAATTGATCAGCCCTTGACCGCGCCAGCCATCAGCCCGCGCACGAAATAGCGGCCGGCGACGACATAGACGATCAGAGTGGGCAGAGCCGCGATCATCGCGGCCGCCATGTTGACGTTGTATTCGACGACGCCGGTCGAGGTGTTGACGACGTTGTTGAGCGCCACCGTCATCGGCATGGAGTCGCCTGTGCCGGCGTAAGCCGAAGCGAACAGGAAGTCGTTCCAGATGTTGGTGAACTGGTAGATGACGGTGACGACGAAGATCGGCATCGAGTTCGGCAGCATGATGCGGCGGAAGATCTGGAAGAAGGAGGCGCCGTCGACCTGCGCCGCCTTGATCAATTCGTTCGGGAACGCCTCGTAATAGTTGCGGAAAAACAGCGTGGTGAAGCCGATGCCGTAGACGACATGGACGAAGACCAGGTTGACCGTCGGATTGCCGAGACCGAAACTCGTACCCGTCGCATTCTGCAGCTTCACGCCGAAACGTCCCAGGCTGCCGAGGATGGTCGCCATCGGCAGCAGCACCGACTGGAACGGAATGAAGCAGGCAAACAGCATCAGCCCGAACACCAGCGTGGCGCCGCGAAAGCGCCATTTGGTCAAGACGTAGCCGTTGAGCGCGCCGAGCATGGTCGAGATCAGTACGGCTGGAACCACCATCTTGATCGAGTTCCAGAAATACCCCTTGATGCCGGCGCAGGTGAGGCCGACGCAGGTCTCGCCCCAGGCCTTCAGCCACGGGTCGAAGGTCGGCGCCGTGGGCAACGCCAGCATGTTGCCGTTCTGGATCTCGTCCATGGTCTTGAACGAGGTCACCAGCATGACGAACAGCGGCATCAGATAAAACAGCGCAAACAGCGCTAGAAGCCCGTAGATGACGATGCGGTTGAGGGTCTTGGTGCTCATGCCGCCGGAGGCCTTTTGGGAAGCAGCGGGGCGGGCAGGGGTGGCGACAGCGCTCATCGCGGCTTCTCCCTGAGTTCCGAATAGAGATAAGGCACGATGATGGCAACGATGGTCATCAGCATGATCACGGCACTGGCCGAGCCGACAGCCATTTCGTTGCGCTTGAACGTGTACTCATACATGAAGTTGGACGGCAGCCAGGCCGAGCCACCGGGGCCGCCGCTGGTCAGCGCCACCACCAGATCGTAGGACTTGATGGCAAGGTGCGCGAGCACGATGAAGGCCGACAGGAAAATTGGCCGCAGCAGCGGAATGACGATGCGGCGATAGAGCTGGAAGGTGGTGGCGCCGTCGATCTGCGCCGCCTTCATGATCTCGCCGTCGATGCCGCGCAGGCCGGCCAGGAACATCGCCATGATGAAGCCGGAGGCCTGCCAGACGCCGGCAATGACCACCGTGTAGATGACGAAATCCTTGTTCTTGATCCAGTCGAAATGGAAGCTCGTCCAGCCCCACTGATGCAAGGTCTGCTCAAGACCGAGGCCGGGGTCGAGGAACCATTTCCAGGCGACGCCGGTGACGATGAAGGACAGCGCCATCGGGTAGAGATAGATCGGCCGCAACACGCCTTCGCCGCGAATCTTCTGGTCGAGCAGGATGGCCAGGAACAGGCCGAGCGCCAGGCAGATGGCGATGTAGAGAAAGCCGAAAATGCCCATATTGACGATCGACGTGTACCAGCTCGATGGCGGGTCGGAGTCGAACGTCCAGCCCCATAGCCGTAGGTAGGCGCGCGGTCCGGTGATGACATAGGACGGAAAAGTCTTGGAATTGGTGAAGGACAGATAGACCGTCCACAGGATGAAGCCATAGACGAAGACGATGGTGATGGCGAAGCTCGGCGCCAGCACGATCTTCGGCAGCGCGTCCTGCAGTCGCGCGCGCACGGAGGGGCGAGACCGCTCGGGCGTCAGCTTGATCTGGGTTGTCGCTACACTGCTCATAGGGCTCCTCCCGTTCGGGTCGTCCGTGCCTGCCGTCAGGCGGCAAGGCGGCCCCGTGCATACGGGTCTCTGGTCGGCATGGTGTTCAAGAGGGTTTCACCGTTTCACGGAAACGGCGAACCTCTCTACTCTTTCTTTTACGCAATTCCGGCCGGAAAACCGCTCACACTTTTCCTGGAATTGCGCCAGCCGGCCAATCCTGAGGCGAACCTTCCCCGCCGAAGCGGGGAAGGTGTCTTGCTGGCCAGGGCTTACTTGGCGTCGTCGATTGCCTTGACCAGTTCGGTCACGGCTTCGTCCGAGGTCTTGATCTGACCGTGGACGAACTTCGAAACGACGTCCTTGTAGGCATTGGCGACCGCCGGAGGCGCGCCATAGCCCTGGGCAAGCGAGCCGAACAGCGTGCCGCCTTCGTTGGCAGCCTTCAGGTCGGCGATGCCCTTCTTGCCGCACGCGTCGAAGTCGGTGTCGGGAACGTCGGTACGGGCGGGAACCGAACCCTTGACGACGTTGAAGGCCGACTGGAAGCTCTTCGACAGGGTGGCGGTGGCCAACGCGACCTGGGCGGCCTTGCGGTCGTCCGGAACGTTGAACATGCCGAACATGTCGGAGTTGTAGACCACCGAGCCTTCCGTGCCCGGGAAGCGATAGCACAGGAAGTCGGTGCCCGGCGTTTTCTTGGCGGCGTTGAACTCGCCCTTGGCCCAGTCACCCATCACCTGCACCAGGGCATCGCCCTTGATGACCATGGCGGTGGCAAGGTTCCAGTCGCGGCCCGAGAAGTTCGGGTCGACATAGGTGACGAGCTTGGCGAGGTTATCGAACGACTTCTTCATCGTGTCCGACTTGAGGGACTCGTCGTCGAGGTCGTTGAAGGCCTTCTTGTAGAACTCAGGTCCGCCGGTCGACAGCACAACCGAGTCGAACATGGTGGCTTCCTGCCAGTTCTGGCCGCCAAGGGCGAGCGGGATGACGCCAGCCGCCTTGGCTTTGTCGAGCAGGGCGACGAAGTCGTCGAAGGTCTTTGGCTCGGTGCCGCCGATCTTGTCCATCACCGCCTTGTTGATCCACAGCCAGTTGACGGAGTGGACGTTGACTGGAGCAGCGACCCACTTGCCGTCATAGACGGAGAACTTCTGCAGGGCTGCCGGAACCGACTTGTCCCAGCCTTCCTTCTTCGCCGTCTCGGTCAGGTCGCCCATCACGCCGGCCGCCGCATAGTCGAGCACGGTGTAGCCGAGCATCTGCGACGCGGTCGGGTAATTGCCGGCCGCGACCATCGCCTTCAGCGCAGTCATGGCGGCGTCGCCGCCACCACCGGCCACCGGCACGTCCTTCCAGGCATAGCCTTCCTTGGCAAGGTCGCCCTTGAGGACATTGAGAGCAGCCGCTTCGCCGCCCGACGTCCACCAATGCAGCATCTGCACTTCCTTGACGTCCTCGGCATGGGCCGAGAAAGCAAAGGCCGTCGCCAGAGCCGTTCCGATAAGCAGTTTGCGCAACATGTTCTACCTCCCTTGTTGCATTACACGACCGGTGGAAGCCCACCGGGTTCTTCCAAACTCAGCCGACCCACCAACCGGTGCGCTGGCCGCGATGAAACTGGATTGTCTTTTCCTCGGTATAATCCTCGACAGCGCGTTTGCCGAGTTCGCGTCCGATGCCGGACTGCTTGTAGCCCCCGAATGGCAACTCGGGAAAGCCTTCCATGAATGTGTTCACCCAAACGGTCCCCGAACGCACACCACGCGCCACCGACATACAAGTGTCGATGCTGGCGCTCCACACCCCTGCAGACAGACCATAGGGCGTGTTGTTGGCGATGTGCAACGCCTTTTCAATCGATCCAAAAGTCAGCACGGAGAGCACCGGGCCGAACACTTCCTCGCGCGCAATAGCCATGTCTTCGGTAACGCCGCGGATGATGGTCGGATCGAGGTAGTGGCCGGCATTGGACGCCAATTGGCCGCCACCGCTATAGACATTGCTGCCGTCTTTTGCTGCTGCCGCAACGTAATCCGCGACCTTGGTCAGATGGTCGGCGGAAATCATCGCGCCAACCTTGGTTCGGTCGTCGAGTGGGTCGCCGACCGTTACCTTGGCGGTCAGGGCCTTGACAGTGGCGAGGAAATCGTCGGCGATGGCTTCATGCACGATCAGCCGACTGCCGGCATTGCAGCATTCGCCGGCGTTGAAGAAGCCGCCGAACACTGCTGCGTCAGCGGCCGCCTCGAGATCGGCATCGGGGAAGACGATCTGGCCGTTCTTGCCGCCGAGCTCCATCGAGACTTTCTTCAGCGACTGCGCGGCGGAAGCCATGGTCATCTTGCCGACGCGGGTAGAGCCGGTGAACGACACCATCTCGACCAGCGGATGGCTGACCATCGGCCCCCCGACATCGGCGCCGAGGCCGGCCAGGATGTTGACGACGCCCGCGGGCAGGCCGGCCTGCATCAGGATGTCGCCGAGCACGAAGGTCGAGGCCGAGGTCATTTCGCTCGGCTTGACCACCGCGGTGCAGCCGGCGGCGAGCGCGAAGGGCAGTTTCTGGCTGACGATCAGGAACGGGAAATTCCACGGGGTGATGATCGAGACGACGCCGATCGGCTCGCGCAGGACGACGCCCAGCATGGCGTCGCCGAGATTGGCGTAGCTCTCGCCGTGCAGCGTGCGGGCGAGCGAGGCGGCATAACGCCAGATGTCGACGGCGCCGCCGATCTCGCCACGCGCCTGGGCGATCGGCTTGCCGGACTCCAGCGCATCGAGGCGGGCGATGTCTTCGAGCTGGGCCTCGATCAGGTCGGCCGTCTTGAGCAGGATGGCTGCGCGCTCGGCCGCCTTCGTGCGCGGCCACGGGCCGGTCTCGAATGCCTTGTGCGCGGCCTGCATGGCCGCCTCCACCTCGGCCTCGCCGGCCTGCGCATAGCGCGAAACGGTGAAGCCATGGCCGGGGCTGTTGCGCGCAATCGTGCGGCCGTCACGGGCATCGACATGCTTGCCGTCGATCAGGAGCTTGTAAGCCTTCGGCGCCTTGGACGCCTCGGCCGGCATGGAAATGTTGAGCGGTGCGTTCATCATGCTTTCTCTAGGATCTTGAAAAGGCCGGCTTCTGCTTGGCCTTGAAGGCGCTCACGCCGGCTTTGAGGTCGCCGGTCAGCGCAACGAAGCCGCTGGCGAGCGCCTCGGTGGCGGCCGCACTTTCCTCGCCTTCGGCGACTGCGATCATCAGCTTGGCGGCTTCGGTTGCGAGCGGCCCGCGCCCGGCGATTTTTTCGGCCCAAGTCCTGGCCTCTGCCAGCGCCTGGCCGGTCTCGACCACGCGGTCAACGACGCCGAGTGCAAGCGCGTCGGAGGCGGCAAAGAGCTCGCCGCCGAGTGCCATGCGGCGCACGATCTGGGCCCCAAAGCGGCGCACGGCGCGCTGCGTGCCGGACCAACCGGGGACGACGCCGATCGATGTCTCGGGGAAGCCGAGCTTCACCTGCGTTTCGGCGACACGGAAGTCGCAGGCGACCGCCAGCTCCAGCCCGCCACCCAGCGCATGGCCGGAAAGCACCGCGATGGTCGGCTGCCGCAGCCGCGCCAGTCGGTCGAAGACACGGTGGCCGTAGCGCACCCATTGCACCTGAAAGTCGGCAGCGCTCATTTGTGCCCAGGCCTCGACGTCGCCGCCGGCGCAAAAGCCTTTGCCTTCGCCGCGGATCAGCACGACGCGCACGCCTTCAGCCATTTCGGCTTCGTCGAGCGCTGTCTCGAGCGCGCGCAGCATCGGAATGTCCAGCGCGTTGAACTTCTCCGGCCGGCGCAGCGTGACGATGCCGATGGCGCCGTCCTGCTCGAAGGTGACGAGGCGCTCAGCCATGCGCGCCTCCGAGAGAAGCGCCACCATTCAGCGACAGGCCGATCGGCCGGTCCTGATAGAGAGCCGCCGGCGTGAACTTGAGATCGTTGGCGATGCCGAGCGGAATCTCTGACTGCGCCAGCACATCGCGTTCGAGGTCGATGCCGGGCGCCAATTCCGTCACCATCAGACCGTCCGGCGTCAGCTTCATCACGCAGCGCTCGGTGACGTAGGTGATGTCCTGCCCTTGCGCGACGGCGCGCTTGCCGGAGAAGGAGATGTGTTCGACCTCGTTGACCACCTTCTTGACCTTGCCTTCTGCATCGATGCGGATGCCGCCATCGGCGAGCGACAGTTTTGCGCCGGCATTGAAGAAGCCGGAGAAGACGATCTTTTTCGCCCGTGCCGTGATGTCGACAAAGCCGCCGGCCCCGGCGGTGACATGTGGCCGGGCCGAGAGTTTCGACACGTTGACGGAGCCATGGCGGTCGATCTGCAAGAAGGAGAGCAGCGAGGCATCGAAGCCGCCGGCCTGGAAATAGATGAACTGGTGCGGCGAGGGCATGATCGCTTCGGCATTGGAAGCGCAGCCGAACTTGAAGTCGAGCAGCGGCACGCCGCCGACGGCGCCCTGCTCGATCACCCAGGTGACCTTGCCGTGCTGGCCTTCCTCGAGAAGGATACGCGGCACGTTTGCCGAGATGCCGAAGCCAATGTTGACCGCCATGCCGTCGCGCAATTCCATGGCGACGCGGCGCGCGATTACTTTCTGGACGTTCATCTCAGCGTTGCGGAAGCTGGACAACGGCCGGAAGATCTCGCCCGAAATCGCCGGGTCGTAAGGCGTCAACGTCGTCTGCAACTGGTCCGGCGCCACCACGATGTGGTCGACCAGGACGCCGGGCACGCGCACGTCATGCGGCTTCAGCGTGCCGTTCTCGACGACCCGCTTGACCTGCGCAATGACGATGCCGCCATTGTTGCGCGCGGCGAGTGCCTGTTCGAGGCCGCCGAGATAGGCGCCTTCATGTTCATAGGTCAGGTTGCCGCGCTCGTCGGCGGTGGTGGCGCGGATGATCGAAACGTTGGGCACGATCGAGCGGAAATAGAGCCATTCCTCGCCGTCGAACTGCTGCACCGAGACGATCGGCTCGCTTGCAGCCGCATTCATGGCGCAGCCCTGGTGGCGCGGGTCGGCGAAAGTGTCGAGGCCGACCTTGGTCAGCACACCGGGCCGCTTGGCGGCGGCCTCGCGGTGCATGTCGAACAGGATGCCCGACGGCACATTGTAGGCAGCGACCGAATTGTCGCCGATCATCTTCCATATCTGCGGCGGCTCGGTCGAGGAGGGGCCCGAGGGATAGGAGCCGCAGAGCGTGCGCTTCAACAAGCCGGGCTTGGCCAGATGGTCGATGCCCTTGATGCCATACATGTCGCCGGCGGCGATCGGATGCAGCGTGGTGATGTCTTTCGGATGGCCTTCGGCGTCGAAGCGCTCGCCGATGGCAGCCAGGACGGCGTCAGGGCAGCCAAGGCCGCTCGACGACGAGACGGAGACGGTCATGCCGTCCTTGATGAGGCTTGCTGCTTCAGCGGCGGAGACGAGCTTGCTCACACGACACCTTTCGGATCGATAGTGACGGCCTTGCCGGACTTTGCCGACTGCAACGCTGCTTCGGCTGAGGCCAGCGACCAGACGCCGTCCTCGCCGGTGGCGGAGGGCTGGCCTTCTCCACGCATGGCGGCATGGAACTGGCGCAGCGACCTGGCGTAGAGGTCTTCTCGGTCGAAGCTCAGTTCTTCCTCGCCCTTGGCGGTGCGTAGCAGCACCGAGCCGACTGGCTTCTGCGTCATCACATTTTTTGCGATCAGCGAACCTTCGGAACCATGCACCTCAAAGCCGGTATCGGCGAACTTGGTTGTGAAGCCTTCATGCGACTGGGCGATGATGCCCGACCCGAAGCGCCAGATGCACATGGCGCCGTCTTCCAGCCCGCTGCTGGCCATGCCGGCCAACTGGGTGAAGGCGGAGACCTCGACCGGGTCGTCGCCGAGCACGAAGCGCAGCGTGTCGGCATCATGCACGGTGATGTCGAGCACCACGCCGCCGCCGGCCTCAGGCTTGGTAATGCGCCAGCCCTGCAGGTTTTCCGGCAAATAGACGGAATGGAAGACGCGCGCGGCAATCGGCTTGCCGATGCGGCCGGCTGATATGGCGTCGCGCATGGCGCGGTGGGCGCCGGCATTGCGCAGATGATGGTTGGTGCCAAGCACCACGCCGGCTTCCTTGGCGGCGGCGACGATCGTGCGCGCATCAGTGCTGTTCAGCGCCAGCGGCTTTTCGCACAGAACATGCTTTCCCGCCTTGATCGCGGCCAGCGCCTGTTCGAGATGCAGTTCATTGGTGGTCGAGATGTAGACGACGTCGATGTCGGCGCCGAGCAAATCGTCAAGCGTCGAGACGGCGAGAGGAATGTTGTTTTCTGCGGCATAGGTCTTGGCGCGCTCCGGGTTGGAGCTCATCACCGCTGATATCTCGCCATCCTTTTGTGCGCGGATGGCGTTGATCATGAACTGTTTGGCGATCGTGCTGGCGCCGATCAGTCCCCATCTGACGCTCATGCCGCGTCTCCCATTCCTGCTGATGTGTCCTGGGCGCGGCGACCGGGACCGCAGCTGTCCCTGACGACCAGATTGACGGCGCCGATATGGTCCTCGGCATGCGTGGTGCGCGACTGGATCATCTTCAGCATGACGTGGGCGGCGCGTTCACCGAGGCCGGGTGTGTCGACCGAGACGCTGGTCAGCGCCGGCATATAATGCTCGGCCTCGACCACGTCGTCGAAGCCGACGACGGCAAAGTCCGCGCCGGGCTCCAGCCCGCGCTTGCGCAGCGCCAGCATGACGCCGAAGGCGACGGCATCGTTGAAGCACAGTGCCGCCGTCGGCGGCTCGGCCATGGCAAGGGCGGTTTCCAGGCACGCGATGCCGCCCCTGCGGCTGGTCTCGCCTTCGACGACAAGCACGTCGCGCCTGGCAATGCCCAATGTTTCGCAAGCTTCACGAAAACCGCCCAGGCGCTCCTGATAGACGACCAGGTCGGAGGTGCCGCCGAAGAAGGCCAGCCGGCGATGGCCCTTGCCGATCAGATGGGCGGCGGCGAGATACGCGCCGCGATGGTTGTCAGGAGCGATCACCGGGATGCGGCTGTCCGGCAGGCGGCGCATGGCGAAGACGACCGGCACGCCCGCCATCTCGAGGCGACGGAAGGCGCCCGGCGTGGTGCCGCGTGCCGGTGACACGATCAGGCCTGCGACGCCCTGTTCCATCAGCGACTTCAGCACTTCTTCCTGGCGCACCGGGTTCTCCGCCGTGTTGGCGATGAAGGGCACGATGCCGGCCGACTGGAAGACGCGCTCCATGCCGACCGCCAGCTCGGCGAAAAAGGGGTTGGTGAGATCGTTGATGACCATGCCGATGACGTTGGAATGGGCTTTGCGCAGATTGGCGGCGCCGCGGTTGTAGACATAGCCGACATCCTCGATCGCCTTGCGAACCTTGACCGCGGTTTCAGGCCGGATCAGCCCTGAGCCTTGCAGCACAAGCGACACCGTCGATTTGGACACACCAGCCTCGCGGGCGATGTCCAGGATCGTTGCCTTGGCCCGGCTGGCCATGTCGGTGGTTTCCTCCGCCTAAATGAGAAAATCTATTGGAACGTTCTAATCACTCTGCCAAACGAGAGTCAATCGGGATTCTTGCGGAGATCGAAAAGGTGATGAATGTGGTTCCTAGCAAGGACTCTTAGCCTTCTTCAACGTTTGGGCCGGTTCAATCGCCGGAATCATAAAGTTTCTTGATTTATTGGAACGTTCCATTTATAGGATGCCGAAACGGAGGTTGCCATGGATATCACCCTGCCTACGCAGAATGGCGGCCGCGTCAGCTACAAGCTCGCGGGCAGTCCGGTCGAGCCCGTAATCGGTGCGGTTTTCCCGCGCATCGCCTATGCCGCGGCCCATGTCGTCGCCGACCCTTTCGCGATGACCGACCCCTGGTCGAAGCCTGCGGTCGACTGGGACAAGACGATGGCGTTTCGGCATCATTTGTGGCGGCTTGGCTTCCGCATCGCCGAGGCGATGGACACCTCGCAGCGCGGCATGGGTTTCGACTGGGCGAATGCGCAGGAATTGATCCGGCGCTCGATCGCCGAGGCGCGCAGCGTCGAATGCGCAGACCTCGCCTCGGGCGCCGGCACCGATCATCTGGCGCCGGCCAATTCGAGATCACTCGAAGATGTGATCGCCGCCTATGAGGAGCAGTTCGCTTTCATTGAAGGCGAGGGCGGCAAGGCGATCATGATGGCCAGCCGGGCGCTGGCAGCGGTCGCAAAGGGTCCGGACGACTATATCAGGGTCTACGATCGCATCCTCAGCCAGGCATCCGGCAAGGTCATCCTGCACTGGCTGGGCGACATGTTCGATCCTGCACTGAAAGGTTATTGGGGCAGCGGCAATTTCGAGGCCGCGCTCGACACCGTCGTCGCCATCATCGAGCGTCATGCCGGCAAGGTCGAGGGGATAAAGATTTCCCTGCTCGATGCCGGCAAGGAAGTTGCCTTGCGCAACCGGTTGCCGGAAGGCGTCGTCATGTTCACCGGCGACGATTTCAACTATCCCGAACTGATTGCCGGCGACGGGAAGCGGCACTCGCACGCCTTGCTCGGCATATTCGACGCCATCGCGCCGGTCGCCAGTGCGGCGCTCGCGAAACTGGCTGACGGCGACCGCGCCGGCTTTGACGCGCTGATGGCGCCGACAGTGCCGTTGTCGCGCAAGATCTTCGAGGCGCCGACGGAGTATTACAAGGCCGGCATCGTCTTCATTGCCTGGCTCAACGGCCATCAGGACCATTTCGCCATGGTCGGCGGCATGCAGTCGGCGCGCGGCATCCTGCACTATGCCGACATCTTCCGCCTTGCCGACCAGGCAGGGTTGCTCGCCGATCCCGAGCTTGCGCTGGCCAGGATGAAGCATTTCTGCGCGGTTGCAGGTGCCTGAGAACGACACAATCGCTGGCTGAAACCTGTCCCCCGTATGGGGGATTTGCGTTCTCGCGCCAAATCTGTATTCGGTTGCCGGGATTGGATGCGGACGGAGCGGCAATGACGGAAAAAGTGGCGCTCATCACCGGGGTTACCGGGCAGGACGGGGCCTATCTCGCAGAATTGCTTCTGCAGAAGGGCTATATTGTCCATGGCGTCAAACGCCGCTCGTCCTCGTTCAACACCGAGCGCGTTGACGACATCTATGTCGATCCGCACGAGCGCGGTGCGCGTTTCTTCCTGCATTATGGCGACCTGACCGACGCGACCAACCTTATTCGCCTGGTGCAGGAGACACAGCCCGGCGAGATCTACAATCTCGGCGCCCAGAGTCATGTCCAGGTGAGTTTCGAGACGCCGGAATACACCGGCAATGCCGATGCGCTGGGAACACTCAGGCTGCTCGAGGCGATCCGCATCCTGCGCCTGGAGAAGTCGGTGCGCTTCTATCAGGCATCGACGTCGGAGCTTTACGGCAAGGCGCGCGAGGTCCCGCAAAGCGAGGCGACGCCCTTCCATCCGCGCTCGCCCTATGCCGCGGCCAAGCTTTACGCCTACTGGATCACGGTCAACTACCGCGAGGCTTACGGCATGTTCGCCGCCAACGGAATCCTGTTCAACCACGAAAGCCCGACACGCGGCGAAACCTTCGTCACCCGCAAGATCACGCGGGCCGTCGCCTCGATCCATCACGGCCTTCAGGCCACGCTCTATCTCGGCAATCTCGACGCCAAGCGTGACTGGGGCCATGCGCGCGACTATGTGGAGGGCATGTGGCGCATTCTGCAGCACAGTGAAGCCGACGATTTCGTGCTGGCGACTGGTGAGGCGCATTCGGTGCGCGAATTCGTCGAACTGGCTTTTGCCGAGACCGGACGCACCATCCGCTGGCAAGGCGAGGGTGTCGATGAAGTTGGTGTCGATGCCGGTTCGGGCACTGTCCTGGTGCGCATCGATCCGCGCTATTTCCGGCCGACCGAGGTCGATCTGCTGCTCGGTGACCCCGCCAAGGCCAAGGCAAGACTTGGCTGGTCGCACACGACCGGCTTCAGGGATCTGGTGACGGAAATGGTGCAGGCCGATCTGGCGCGCGCGGCCGGCGGCACGCGGCAGAACAGCCGTTCTGCGTGAGGCAGGCCGATGGACGCGACATTTGAGCTGAAGGGCAAGCGTGTCTTCGTCGCCGGGCATCGCGGCATGGTCGGTTCGGCCGTCGTGCGCCGGCTGGCGAGCGAGGACTGCGAGATACTCACCATCTCGCGCGACAGGCTCGACCTGCTCGACCAGGCAGGGGTGCAGCGCTGGATGGCCGAGCACAGGCCGGATGCGGTGGTGATGGCGGCCGCCAAGGTCGGCGGTATCCTGGCCAATGACCGGTTCCCGGTCGATTTCCTGCAGGACAATTTGGTCATGCAGGGCAATGTCATCGACGGCGCCTTTCGCAGCGAGGTCGGCAAGCTTTTGTTTCTCGGCTCGTCCTGCATCTATCCAAAGCTCGCGCCGCAGCCGATCAGGGAAGACGCCCTGCTGACCGGGCCGCTCGAGCCGACCAACGAATGGTACGCGATCGCGAAGATCGCCGGGCTGAAACTGTGCCAGGCCTATCGGCGCCAGCATGGGGTCGACTATATCTCGGCGATGCCGGCCAGCCTCTACGGACCGGGTGACAATTTCGACCTGCAGAGCAGCCATGTCGTGCCGGCCCTGATGCGAAAGGCGCATGCGCTGGCGCTGAGCGGCGGCAACAGCCTCAATGTCTGGGGCTCGGGCACGCCACGGCGTGAATTCCTGCATGTCGACGACGCCGCCGATGCCTTGGTCTGGCTGTTGAAGAATTATGCCGGCGACGGCCACGTCAATGTCGGTTCGGGCGAGGATGTCACCATTGCCGAGCTTGCCCAGACCGTCGCATCGGTCGCCGGCGTCGAGGCTGATATCGCCTTCGATACGACCAAGCCAGACGGCACGCCGCGCAAGTTGATGGATGTTTCGCGGCTGTTTGCAACGGGATGGCGCCCGCGCTACGCACTTCGCGGTGGATTGGAACAGACATATGCGTGGTTTCTCAACCATATTGGGAAGGGTGGTGTCCGCCTCGGCGCGGCCTGATTCCAATTTTCCTTGAACCATTTCGCTGCCGCCCGCGACCAAGCGGTGTGTAGCAAACACGGTCCATCAAGGAGAACGTCAATGTTTATCACTTCAAGAAACGCATTTCTCGCCGCCATCGCGGTTTCGGTGCTGGCAGGGTGTCAGACGGCACCGCCGAGGGAATGCGAGAAGACCAAGCCCGGTGTCACCTACAACGGCAAATGCTGCGGCATCGGCACACCGTGCCGTGAAGGCAACAACACCCCTCATGACAAGCCCGACAGGCCCGATCCGCGGCCACAGTGATCCGCGAGCCAGAAACGTCCCGGCACGTGCCGGGACGTTTCGCCCCCGACAGGGCGGATACGGATCGGAAGGCCGCTACCCGGTTCCTTGCTGGCCGGCATTTGAACACGAAACGGGACGGCGGGGCAGTAGACGATGCGGTCGCGCAGATCGCGCGAAAACTTCCCGCCGGATCTGTACTTCAAGGGGCTGTTCGACTGTTCGAAGGGAAGGTCCCGTAGAAACTCAGATTTCGCTTTCCGTCGATGCGAAGGATGCTACTAAAAAAAATTCGAGATGCTCTTGAACTCATTTGGGGCGCCTCCTAATTCGATTTCCGCCAAGGCCATAAGGCTCGGCAAAAAATGGCGGCGCCGCACAGGGCGGCGTCCTTGTACCCATGTTGCTTCAAGGAGGATGTGGCTATGAGAACCTTTGATACCCTCTATCGGACCACCGTCGGTTTCGACCGGCTTTTCGACATGCTCGACAGCGGCACGCGTCCAGACTGGCCGCCCTATAACATCGAGAAGGTCGACGAGAACGATTACCGTATCTCGATGGCCATCGCAGGCTTCAGCCAGGATGAGGTCGAGCTTACCCAGCATGGACCCGAACTGGTCGTGGTAGGCCAGAAAGCTGATGATCAGAGCGGACGCCAGCTGCTGCACCAGGGCATCGCCTACCGCAGTTTCAGGCAGACGTTCAAGCTTGCCGACCACATGAAGATCAAGGCAGCCAAACTGGAGAATGGCCTCCTCTCGATCGACATTGTCCGCGAGATTCCCGAAGAGCTGAAGCCGCGCCGCATCAGCATCGGCGTGGGCGACACGCCGACGGCCGCCACTCAGATCACGCAAGACACGGACCGCGCGCGTAAAGCCGCGTAATCCTGTCGATCTGTCACACTTTGAACTGCGGGTCCGCCTCCCGGTTTTCGGCCGGGAGGCTGTGATTGCGGAGAAACGAAGATGATCACTGCAGGACGTACTGGCGCGCCTCTGTCGCGCGCCCGCAGTTGGCCTGGACCGCGCAAACCATGAAACTCAATGGTTCGTTCGATTTGGAGGATCATATGAACGATCGGATGTTCGACAGCGCCGTTTTCGTGAAAAGCGGCGACAACCTTGTTCAGGAAATCACGTGTCTCGAGGACGCTCTGGAGTTCCTCTATGAATGGCCGAAGGACAGGCGCGGCCCCATTCACCAAACCGCATTGCGGGCCTGCCAGCGAGCTTTCGATAGCGATTATCCGCTTTCCGCAGCCAGAGACGCGTTCAGCGGTTTTGCGAAAGCAGCCAGAATCCTTGAGGAAGTATCCACGACAATGCCGTGGATGATGGGCAGAGGTGGCGAAGGCGGAGGAGTGACTGCCTAAAGCGCGTCGCGAAACGGATTCATGCGACACGCTTTAAGTCTTTGTTTTGATGCATGTCGTTGTCCCAGAACCGCGGCATACTTCTGGGTGACATGCATTAGGAAAGGAGGTCATGATGCTATCGAAACCTTTTGAAAAGCCAGTCCGGGTGTGGGTGGGATTGGGCTTTCCCCGCCAACTCAACACGGTCGCGGATGCTTATCAATTCGCAGCCGAATGGTGTGGCAACAGCCCGGAGCAGAGAGCTGCTATTCGCGCTTGCAAAGCCGCTCTGATTGGTGATGTGGAACCCGAGACAGCACGAGGCGTCTTCGTCGCGTTCGCTCGCAAGAAGGATATTCTTATGGAGGACGGCATCGAGCCTGCGCCTTCAAGGACGCTAAGTCCGCGCCACGTCTAAAGCGCGTCGCGTTTGAACGGACTCAGACGACGCGCTTTAGGTCTTTGTTTTTATGCATGTCGTAGTCTCAAAACCGGGGCCACTTTTGAGCGCCATGCATTAGAATGTCCACAAACACGAGGCGGCTGCCATAAGCGGTGGCCGCCTTACCGGCTAAGTCGTCGAAGGGGTGCGCCAAAAACGGGCTTGGCTAAGTTATCGAAAGGATGGTGGGCGTGACAGGGATTGAACCTGTGACCCCTGCAATGTCAATGCAGTGCTCTCCCGCTGAGCTACACGCCCATCCGAAGCCGCGCATACACCATTTTTGGTCCAGCGCGTCAATAGCCGGAAAAGGGAAAGAAAGGCTCGTTTTGTCGCGCCGCCGACGAAGCGGCGAGATCACACTGTGCGCGCTTCAGGCGGCCTGCAGCATTTTTTCGACCTCGTTGACGAGATCGCGCAGGTGGAAGGGCTTGGACAGCACCTTGGCGTCTTTCGGCGCCTTGGAATCGGGGTTGAGCGCGACGGCCGCGAAACCGGTGATGAACATCACCTTGAGGTCGGGATCGATCTCGGTGGCGCGGCGGGCGAGTTCGATGCCGTCCATCTCCGGCATGACGATATCGGTCAGCAGCAGGGAGAAAGGTTCTTCGCGCAGCCGCTCGTAGGCGCTGGCGCCATTGTCGAAATCGCTGACGTGGTAGCCGGCCCGCTCCAGTGCCTTGACCAGGAACCGGCGCATGTCGTCGTCGTCTTCCGCCAGCAGAATGCGTGCCATCTTGTCCCGTCCGAATCACCCCAGCCAAGCCTGCCGTCCGGCAAGCCCGTTAACCATCCTGTATATGAGGAGCTGACGGTAAACATCAAGTGAACGTTGGCGGCATTAATCCTGATTTGACGCGGTTCCTGACATGCCGAAATGCTGGACATGCGGCCGATGAGGTGGCAGTTTCCCATCATGATGCATTGCTGTTTCCGGGTTCGTTCAAATTGACGACGGCAGCCGAAGATTTTTCGGTCGTTCCACCCTTCGAAATCCGATCGGGCGCCGAGCAGCGCGTTCCCTTCGTCTTCAACTCACCGCATAGCGGCCGCTATTATCCAGACCGCTTCCTGGCCATGGCGCGGCTCGACCGGAACGCCATCCGCCGCTCCGAGGATTGCTATGTCGACGAGTTGTTCGGCAGCGCGGTGGTGCTGGGCGCGCCGATGCTGGCGGCGAATTTTCCGCGCGCTTACCTCGACGTCAACCGCGAACCCTGGGAACTCGACCCGCGCATGTTCGCCGAGCCGGTGCCGTCCTTCTGCAACATCCGCTCGGCGCGTGTCGCCGGCGGGCTCGGCACCGTGCCCAAGCTGGTGGGCGAGGGGCTCGACATCTATTCCGGCCGTCTGCCGCTGGCGGAGGCCGTCCAGCGCATAGAGGCGGTCTACAAACCCTATCACGAGACGCTGAAGCGGCTATTGACCAGAACCCATGCCAGGTTCGGCTATGCCGTGCTGATCGACTGCCATTCGATGCCGGCGAGCATCAGGGTGGGCGACAGCG
Organism: Mesorhizobium sp. C089B; assembly: GCF_030323125.1. Lineage (NCBI taxonomy): Bacteria > Pseudomonadati > Pseudomonadota > Alphaproteobacteria > Hyphomicrobiales > Phyllobacteriaceae > Mesorhizobium > Mesorhizobium sp. C089B. Next base: position 3,344,331 of record NZ_CP100469.1, on the reverse strand, counting down.
GCCTGCGGCCGGATTTCATCGTCGGCGACCGTTTCGGCATCTCGGCCACGGCGGCCCTGACCGAGACGGCGATCGGCCTGCTCATCGGCATGGGCTACACCGTCGCCCACAACAAACCCTATGCAGGCGGTTTCATCACCGAGCATTACGGCCGGCCGGCGCGCCATCTGCATGCGCTGCAGATCGAGGTCAATCGCGGCCTCTACATGAATGAGCGGACGTTCCAGAAATCGGCCGGCTTCGATGCGCTGGCCGACGATATGGCGCGCTTTTCGGCCGACCTGATGGCGATGCCCGACCACCACTTCATCGACCTGCCGCTGGCCGCCGAATGACGCCGGAGCGGCGGCTGTTCATGCAATCCCGCGCTGGCCATCCCGCAGCGTAAAAAAAGACCGCATCGTTTGCACGACACGGTCGAAGTCTAGGGAGGAAACGCCCAAGGAGGGCATGGACAGGAAAACCTGTCCGAGAACAAATTTATTGTGCGATGCACAAATGTCAATCGATCCCACGCTTTTTTAATTCACTCTGATGTGGAAATGCGTTTCGATGGTCCCGATGTGTGACATTTCGGCAACGCTGATGTCTCTGATAAATCGATAAACCGGCTTGTTTTGGCGGGAAAGTGCCGGCAGACCGGGTTGGCACTCTGTAATGCGGGAGAATCACGTGGACATCAGCATCGATTTCATGCGCCGGATCGCGCAAGCGGCGGCGGCTGAAACCTTGCCGCGTTTCCGCGCACAGGGCGCGGTGGCCAACAAGGAAAAAGGCAGTTTCGACCCGGTCACCGAGGCCGACCGCGAGGCCGAGCGCGCCATTCGGGCGCTGATCTCGGCTGAGTATCCCGATCACGGTATCCTTGGCGAAGAACATGGCAGCGAAAACATCTCCTCAAGGCATGTCTGGGTGATCGATCCGATCGATGGTACCCGCGCCTTCATCTCAGGCTTGCCGGTGTGGGGAACGCTGGTCGGATTGACGGTCGACGGTGACGCCGTCGCCGGCATGATGGCGCAGCCGTTCACCGGCGAGCTGTTCTACGCCAACGCTTCCGGCTCCCACTACGAAGGCCCCGGTGGGCCGCGGAAGCTGTCGACCCGCAAGAGGACGAAGCTTGACGAGGCGACCTTGTTCACCACCACGCCGGCGCTTTTCAAGGGCGAGGCGCGCACCCGCTACGACGCGTTCGAGAAACAGATCCAGCTCGCCCGCTACGGCGCCGATTGCTACGCCTATGCCATGATCGCGTCCGGCAGCGTCGACATCGTCGCCGATCCCGGATTGAAACCCTACGACATCGTGGCGCTGATCCCGATCATCGAAAAGGCCGGCGGCGTCGTCACCACATTCGAGGGCGGTCCGGCGGAAAAGGGCGGCGACATCCTGGCCGCCGCAACGCCGGAGCTTCATGCGGCTGCAATGGCAGCCCTGCGGGGCTGATAGTCGACCCGATCAGCGCGGCTTGATCGAGCGCTGGAATTCCGCCGGCGTTCGCCCGTAGACCTGCCTGAACGCTGAGCTGAAATGGCTGTGGCTGGAGAAGCCGAGGTCCAGGCCGAGCGTGGTCAGATTGTCGTAGCGGCCAAGCAGGTCGAGCGCGCGCGCCAGCCGCAGGCGCAGATGGTAGCGATAGAGCGGCATCGCCTCGACCTGCTGGAAAACCTGCGTGAGATAAACCGGTGATACCCCGACTTCAGCGGCGATCTCGGCCAGCGTCCAGCGCCGCGAAAGATCCGAGGACAGGACGAGCTTGGCGCGATCGACCAGCTTCTGCCGGCCAGCGCTGGCGCCGGCGGCATGCGAGGTGCGCTCGCCGAGGGAGCGCCGCACCAGCGTCAGCGCCAGGGTTTCGGCCTCCAGCGTTTCGGCAATGTTGCGGCTCAGGCTGTGGCGCAGCACCGCCACCAGCGCCTGAGCCCGCGGGTCGATGCGGCGGCGCTGACGACGAAACGCCACGGCGCTGCCCGAGCGCAACTGCTCCTTCGGCGTCAACTCCTGCAGTTGCGCCTCCTCGATAACGAGATCGAGGCAGGAATCGCCACCCTCGACGGGATGGCTGATCCGGTAGCCTTCGGCGTTGTTGAAGAACAACAACTGGTTGGCTTCGGCGACCGCATCGTTGCGGCCGACATGGCGCACGAAGACGCCGCGATAGGGAAACACAAGATGCGTGGCAGCGGTGCACTCTTCTTCGCTCTTGTGCCGGCATTCGCCGCTGCAGAGGACATCCCTCACCCTGACGGTGCCGGTGTCCAGAAGCGTCTGTACCGTGAACTGCGACATGGTGAGCTGAGACATGGCCGTTGCATTCTACCCTTGCGCCGAAAGCTGCTCCGGCACATTAGGCGATTGGCTTGTCCAAACCTGTCAGGAGACTTCACCTGTCGGGCCCTTCGTAACGGCCATGGCTCAGTCCCACAAACGGCGCATGTATTCGCAGTGAGCGTCGCTGCGCGACAGGCCGATGTCCTTGAGCTGTTCGTCGGTCATTTCGAGCAAGGCAAGGCGGCTTCGGCGCCTTTCCAGTTGACGGCCGATCCAGTTGGCCGCCGCGATGCCTTGTGTCCGCAAGGACCGCCGGAACGTCGCGGTTTGAGTTGTCGGCTGATGTGCGAGGCATTGCGCCGCCGCTGCATGATCGGGGCGCATCGCTCAGGCTTCCCCGTTGCCGGCCACTGATGCGCCGGCCACTGAGGCGCCGGCTTCGTTCAGCGCAATCGCGCATTCCTCGCAGCAGACCTCGACGGTCTTGCCGCCGACCTTGACGCGGATCGGGTTGGCGTCCAGCTGGCAATCGCAGGCAGCGCAGGTTTTCTCGGTCATGACGTCATCCCCTTGGCGTTCAGTATGCGGAGAGATGAGCATTCCGGGGCGGCACCGGCTGTCAGAATCTTTAGCTCTTTGGGTGCTGCCGGCGCTGCTCCTGACAGAAGGCTGTCAGCAGGCGCAAGCTCAAGGCGCCGCAACATGCAGCGCCGGCGGCATCAGGCTGTTGGGTCGTCGTTGCCGGGTATGAAGGCGTCGAAGGCGGCGAGCAACTGCTCGCGATAGACATCGGCCTCCTGCAGGATCTCGTGTTTCGAGCCATCGATCATCAGCAGCGAGCCGAGGCGCAGACGCCTGGCATAGGCTTCCACGGCCTTGGTCGAGACGACCTGATCGGCGCCGGCGGCGATCATCAGCAGCGGCACCTGGATCCTGGCCATGAAGTCGGGCTCACTGATGGCTTCGCCTGCCTTGATTGCCGCCTGCAGCCAGCGGATCGTCGGCCCGCCGAGCGCCAGTTGCGGATAGTGCTCGTAGATTTTCGTGTTGCGCTGATAGCGCCCGGGGTCCGATGTCACCTTGTTGAGGGCGAAGGGCAGGGTTTCCCTGGGACGCGGACCCCAGGCGGCGTAGAGCCGGCCGAGGCCGAGAAAGCACAATATCGAGCAGACGCGGCGCGCGGTTTTTGCCGACACGGGCGAGTCGGGCACCGTCAGGAAAGGCGCAATCAGCACCATGCGACGCACCCGGTTGACCATCGACGGCGCCGCGAGCAGCGCGATCACGGCGCCCATCGAATGGGCGAGGATGTAATACGGGCCGCGGCAGTCGGGCAGCACGATATCCTCGAAGAACTGTTCGAGGTCGCCGGTGTAATCGTAGAAAGAGCGGACATAGCCGCGTTGCGGATCGGCGATCAGCCGGTCGGAATCGCCCTGGCCGCGCCAGTCGAGCGTGGCGACGCCGAGGCCGCGGTCGGTCAGGTTGCGGATGGTTTCGAAATACTTCTCGATGCACTCGTTGCGGCCGGGCAGCAGCACGACGGTGCCTTTCAGCGGCCGGGTGATCGCGGCAAACAGGCCGTAGCGGATCTTCTTGCCGTCGCGCGTGGTGAAAAAGCCGCCGGCGACATTTTGCGGCGGCGGATTGCCTGGCGTGGGATGGAAGAGATCCGTCATTAGGCGCTTGCGTCTTCGTGGTGTCTCACCCGGCAGGGCGTCGGCATGGTGATAGACGCCAATGGATGAAAAGCAAAGGGAGGACGCCAAGGGGGCGGACGAACGACAAGCAAGGCCGGAAGCAGCCTGCGGCGGCGTGCTTCCGGCCTCTGTCGATCCGGGAGGAAGGGACGTTACACCCGGTCGGCCTCGTCGCGGCGCTTTCATCCGGCGCCGCCTGGTTCTTTATCCTGGGGGCACTCTAGCGCCGGCCGGCTGAACGGGCGCCGAAGCAGCGGTTCATCTGCCGTTCATCGACGCCTCGATTGGCGCTCTTCAAAAATCCTTGAAATGCGCTTTTGCGCTCCCCAAATGTCGGATGCAGCCGCCGATGTCGGGGCTGCTGGTCCACCCGAAACGCCTTTCCAGGGTTTCGCACCGGCCACACGCAAACATGTTGCTCAACAGGAGAACACCTCATGCGTCACGTTGATTTTTCCCCGCTCTATCGCTCGACCGTCGGCTTCGACCGCCTGTTCACCATGCTCGACTCGCTGGCCCAGCCCGATGGCGCGCAGACCTATCCGCCCTACAACATCGAGCGCACCGGCGAGGACGCCTATCGCATCTCGATGGCGGTTGCCGGCTTCTCGGACGAAGAGATTTCGATCGAAGCCCACCGCAACGTGCTGACCGTCAAGGGTGAGCGCAAGGAAGAGGGCAATGGCGAAGGCTCCGAGCTGCTCTACCGCGGCATTGCCTCGCGTTCGTTCGAGCGCCGCTTCCAGCTTGCCGACCATGTCGAGGTCGTCGGCGCCACCCTGAAGAACGGCCTGCTTTTCGTCGACCTTAAGCGCAACATCCCCGAGGAGCTGAAGCCGCGCAAGATCGCGATTACCGCCTCTTCGGCCAACGCCAAGCAGATCGAGGCCAAGAACGCCGCGTGATCAAGACGGCGGCGTCACAACGCCCAAGGTTGAAAGCGTCTCCTCCCGAGACGAAAGCGGCGCCGCGAGGCGCCGCTTTTTTTCGCCGCAGCCTCTGTCACCCCAACCGAAGAGTTCTGGCTCTTTTGCGGCGGGCGCCGTCTTCCCATGAAGGGCGATGTCTGATCTTTCGGCTGATTTTTCCCTGGCCCTAACGGCAACCATTGCGGTGACCTTCCTGCTGGCCGGCATCGTCAAGGGCGTTACCGGTATGGGACTGCCGACGTTGGCGATGGGGCTGCTGGGCACAATCATGCCGCCGGTCGCCGCGGCTTCGCTGCTGATCGTGCCGTCCTTCGTCACCAATATCTGGCAGCTGTTTGCCGGCCCGAGCTTCGGATGGATCCTCAGGCGGCTGTGGCTGATGATGGTCGGCATCGTCGCCGGCACGCTGGCCGGCTCATGGCTGCTGGCCAGCGACAATGTCAAATGGACGACGGCCGGCCTCGGGGCGGCGCTGATCGTCTATGCCGTCTATACGCTGCTGGCGCGGCAGTTGACGGTTCCCGCGTCAGCCGAGCGCTGGTCGTCGCCCATCGTCGGTTTCCTTACCGGCATCGTCACCGGCGGCACCGGCGTGTTCGTCTTGCCCGCTGTACCTTACATTCAGGCGCTGGGCTTGAGCCGTGACGATCTGATCCAGGCGCTCGGCCTGTCCTTCACCGTGTCGACGATCGCGCTCGCTGCCGGCCTTGCCTCGCACGGCGCGTTCCAGGTCGGGCATGTCGCCATGTCGTCGCTGGCGGTTGCGCCGGCCTTGCTCGGCATGTGGCTCGGACAGTTGCTCCGGCAGCGGATCAGCCCGGCGACCTTCCGGCGCTGGTTTCTTGTTTTCCTGATCTTGGTTGGCCTCGAGCTTTTGGCGCGGCCTTTCCTTGCTTAGCGACCGGTGCCGGTTGCGAGAACGGCCTCGATGTTTTGCCGGTGGACGGGCTCGTACAGCGCGAAGTACTCGACCGCGCCCGTGGCGAATATGTCGGCGCCGAAGGTTTTCAGATCCTGCTTCGCAAGATCAGGCTCACGCCGGCAGCGAAGCAGTTTTTGAACGTAGGCTTGCGTGGCGGCGATGAGGCCTTTGTCGTAGCCGCCTCGCTCAATCGCTTCGAGCGAGCCGTGATTGGGCAAGATGCGGTCTATCGGCCACCCGCTCATGCGTTCGAGATCGACCAGATGTTGCGCCAGCCGATCCGCCTCGCTGACATAGGTGATTGGATCCTCGAGCGTGTCGCCCGCCAGCAGCAGGCCGTTCCCAGGCATGAACAGCACCGTGCCGTCATGGCTGTGGATTTCGACCTGACGCAGCTCGACGGCGATCGATCCAACGGTGAGGTCAAGACTGCCTTCGAAGGTCCTGTTCGGCAGCACGAGAGGCTTGATCGGTGGAACACTGCTTTCGATCTCCGCCCGGTTGTTCGCGAGCGCCGAGGCGGTGAGCGTGTTGGCGATAATCTCGCAATCCTGAAACACCTCATTGCCGGAAATATGATCGTCATGCCAGTGGCTGAGCACGATTCGGATCGATGTTGCGCCCATGTCTTCGAGCGTCTGCCTGATGAAGCGCGCGTGAGGCAGCGAAATATGCGTGTCGTAGACAAGCGCCTGCGAGCCATCGACGATCGCATAGGTGCAGATGCCGAGGGCATAGGCGCCGTCGTCCAGCCAGTTCGGCTCGTCCGACCAGGCGCGAACGCCGTCAACGCGGCCATCGTAGAAGCCGAGCACGTTTGGCGCCGGGCGAACCAGCCGCATGTTTGAGCCGAGAGGTGGCTTTGTCATTGGCGCGGTCTCGCGGGTTCAGGCGATCATCTGGCCGAAGCGATCGACCTCATCTGAAGTCGTGGCAAAGCTCGTGACGAAGCGATAGAGCAACTCGTCGTCGCCGACATGGCCGTCGAAGCCGTGCGGCCTGTGCCAGTCGTAAAAGGCGGCGCCGACGGATTGCAGCCTTTCGGCTTCCGCCTTTTTCATCACCGCGAACACCTCGTTGGCCTGCGGCAACCAGGCGAGCTTAGCCGTTGCCGAATCCTCGATCGCAGCCGCCAGGCGCGCGGCCATGGCATTGGCATGACGGGCCATGTCCAGCCACAGGCCGTCCGTGAAGTAGGCGTCGAACTGCGCTGCGATGAAGCGCGACTTGGAGAACAGCTGTGCGGCGCGCTTGCGCAGGAAGGACAGCTCCTTGGCGCGGTCTAGATCGAACAGCACCACCGCTTCGGCGCACCAGCAGCCGTTCTTGGTGCCGCCGAACGAGACGATGTCGACGCCGCGCTTCCAGGTCATTTCGGCCGGCGTCGTCTCAAGCGCGACCAATGCGTTGGCAAAACGGGCGCCGTCCATATGCAGCGGCAGGGAAAAGCGTTTGGCGATCTCCGAAATGGTGGAAATGTCGTCGAGCCCGTACACTGTGCCGACTTCGGTCGATTGGGTGATCGAGACGGCCGTCGGGCGTCCCCAATGGACGATTTCGGGTGCGAAACGGGCGACGGCGCGTTCAAGATTGTGCGGATCGATCTTGCCCAGGGCGCCGTCGACAGCATGGAGACGCGAGCCGCCGCTGAAATATTCCGGCGCGCCGCATTCGTCCTCGATGATGTGCGATTCGCGGTGCGCAAAGGAAATGCCGCCGGGCTTGTTGTAAGCGGCCAGGGACAGCGAGTTGGCCGCCGTGCCGGTAGCGACGAAGAACACCGCGACCTCGCGTTCGAAGATCTCGCTGAAACGCTGGTAGACGGCGCGGTCGAGATCGCCATCGCCATAGGCGGTCGAAAAGCCTCCGGCATTGGCTGACAGCCCGGCGGCCATGTTGGAATGGACGCCCGCCCAGTTGTCGGATGCAAAGAACATCAGGAAAGTCCCTGCCTGGTTGAGAAAGTCTGGTTGCGACAAGAGCGCGACCATGGCCGTTTCGGGGTTTGATGCGCAAGGGCCAAGGGCTGAAAAAGCGGTAAAGCCAAAGGCGATCACGAAGGAGTGCCGGGACCGAAATTTCGTTTCAACAGCGCCTGACGTAATTTTCTGTCGCCAAACGTCCACGAATTTGGTGAATCGGTCTTGTGTGCGCCCAGGATTTCTGCCATAAAAATTTAGGACAGTAGTGCTGTCTTATTTTGTCGCACAAGTCAGGCTGGATTGGCGTATCATTTGGGCCACTCCGGCCGTTGCCGCGAGCGACGGGTAGACGGCTCGGCTGTGGCCTGTACGATACCGGATACGAACCGGCGGTGCACCGCACGGTCCGCCAAGGATTTCGAAAAGACGTGCCGCAAGAATGAGAGCGGAAGCCAGTCGCTTCCCAAGGTAGACCAGCGCCCCAAATGCTAGACGTGCAAGGGGCCGGAACGGAGGACAGGACGATGACGGAACTGACGCCATCTGCGATTATCGGCCAGGCCGAGCAGACGAAAGCGGCAGCCGTTAAAAATACCGTTCTGACCAAAGAAGGCCGAACCACCAACGGCCTGACCGGCAATGGCATGGCCGCGCAGGGTCTCTATGATCCGCGCAACGAGCATGACGCGTGCGGCGTCGGCTTCATCGTCAACATGAAGAACGTGAAGTCGCACCAGATCGTCAAGGACGGGCTCTTCGTGCTCGAAAACCTGACGCATCGCGGCGCTGTCGGCGCCGATCCGCTGATGGGCGACGGCGCCGGCGTGCTGGTGCAGGTTCCCGATCATTTCTTCCGCGAAGAGATGGCGGCCCAGGGCGTCGAACTGCCGGCGGCAGGCCAATACGGCGTCGGCCACTGGTTCATGCCGCAGGATGCGGCACTGCGCGCCCATATCGAAGAGATCATCGCCGAATCGGCGCAGTCAGAAGGGCTGCCGCTGCTCGGCTTTCGCGACGTGCCGGTCGACAATTCATCGCTGTCGAAGGCGCCCGATATTGCGGCCTCCGAACCGTTCCATCGCCAGGTCTTCATCGGCCGGACATCGGACATTCCAGATGACGAGGAATACGAGGCCAGGCTGTATCTGCTGCGCAAGGTGATTTCCGGCCGCATCTACGCCGAGAACAACAACAAGGATATCGGCGCCTACTGTGTGTCGCTATCGGCGCGTACCATCGTCTACAAGGGCATGTTCCTGGCCTACCAGGTCGGCGCCTATTACAAGGATTTGTCGGATCCGCGTTTCGAGACCGCGCTGATCCTCGTCCACCAGCGCTTCTCGACCAACACCTTCCCGTCATGGAAGCTCGCGCACCCCTACCGCATGGTCGCGCATAATGGCGAGATCAACACGGTGCGCGGCAACAACAACTGGATGGCGGCGCGCCAGGCCTCGGTCGATTCCGAACTGTTCGGCAACAACATCTCCAAGCTGTGGCCGATCTCCTATGACGGCCAGTCCGACACGGCGTGCTTCGACAATGCGCTCGAATTCCTGTTCCAGGGCGGCTACAGCCTCAGCCACGCCATGATGATGCTGATCCCGGAAGCCTGGGCCGGCAACAAGCTGATGGATGCCGATCGCAAGGCTTTCTACGAATACCATGCAGCGCTTATGGAGCCGTGGGACGGGCCGGCCGCGGTCGCCTTCACCGACGGCCGCCAGATCGGCGCCACGCTCGACCGCAACGGGCTGCGCCCGGCGCGCTACATCGTCACCGACGACGACCGCGTCATCATGGCGTCCGAAGCCGGCGTGCTGCCGGTGCCGGAGGAGAGGATCGTCAAGAAGTGGCGGCTGCAGCCTGGCCGCATGCTTCTGATCGACCTTGCCAAGGGCCGCATCATTTCCGACGAGGAGATCAAGTCGGAGATCGCCACCAGGCATCCCTACAAGACCTGGCTCAACAACACGCAGCTGATCCTGGAGGATCTGAAGCCGGTCGAGCCGCGCGCGCTGCGCAAGGATGTCAGCCTGCTCGATCGCCAGCAGGCTTTCGGCTACAGCCAGGAAGACACCAAGCTGTTGATGTCGCCGATGGCGACCACCGGCCAGGAAGCGGTGGGTTCGATGGGCACGGACACGCCGATCTCGGCGATGTCGGACAAGTCGAAGCTGCTCTACACCTACTTCAAGCAGAATTTTGCCCAGGTCACCAACCCGCCGATCGACCCGATCCGCGAGGAACTGGTGATGAGCCTTGTCTCGTTCATCGGGCCGCGGCCGAACATCTTCGACCTGGTCGGCAATTCGCGCCGCAAGCGGCTCGAAGTGCGCCAGCCGATCCTGACCAATGGCGATCTGGAAAAGATCCGCTCGATCGGCCACACCGAGGACCGTTTCGACACCAAGACCATCGACATCACCTACGGGTCGAGCGAGGGCGCGGCCGGCATGCAGGGCGCCGTCGAGCGTCTGTGCGAGCGCGCCGAGGCGGCCGTTGCCGGCGGCTACAACATCATCATCCTGTCCGACCGCCAGGTGGGTCCCGACCGTATCGCCATTCCGGCACTGCTGGCGACGGCTGCCGTGCACCACCATCTGATCCGCAAGGGTCTGCGCACCGCGGTCGGCCTGGTTGTCGAATCCGGCGAGCCCCGCGAAGTGCATCATTTCTGCTGTCTCGCCGGCTACGGCGCCGAGGCGATCAACCCCTACCTTGCTTTCGACACGCTGCTCGACATGCACAAGCGTGGCGAACTGCCGGCGGAGGTCGACGCCTACGAGGTGGTCTCGCGCTATATCAAGTCGATCGGCAAGGGCATCCTCAAGGTGATGTCGAAGATGGGCATCTCCACCTACCAGTCCTATTGCGGCGCGCAGATATTCGACGCCATCGGGCTGAAGTCGGATTTCGTCGAGAAGTACTTCACCGGCACAGCGACGCTGATCGAAGGTGTCGGCCTGGACGAGGTCGCGGCTGAGACGCTCAGCCGTCACACCGACGGTTTCGGCAACGATCCGGTGCTGCGCAACAGCCTCGAGGTCGGCGGCGAGTACATGTACCGCATGCGCGGCGAAGCCCATATGTGGTCGCCCGACGCCGTCGCCACCTTGCAGCACGCCGTGCGTCAGGGCTCGTGGGAGACGTTCAAGGAGTATTCCGCGCAGATCAACAGCGAGACGGCCCGTGCCCAGACCATACGCGGCCTGTTCAGGATCAAGCTTGCGGAAGAGACCGGCCGCAAGAAGGTGGCGATAGAGGACGTGATGTCGGCGGCCGATATCGTCAAGCGCTTCTCGACCGGGGCGATGTCGTTCGGCTCGATCTCGCGCGAGGCACACACGACGCTGGCGCGCGCCATGAACCAGATCGGCGGCAAGTCGAACACCGGCGAGGGCGGCGAAGAGGCCGACCGCTATCTGCCGCTGCCCGGCGGCAGCAAGAACCCCGAACGTTCGGCGATCAAGCAGGTCGCCTCGGGGCGCTTTGGCGTCACCGCCGAGTATCTCGTCAATTCCGATGTCATGCAGATCAAGGTCGCGCAGGGCGCCAAGCCCGGTGAGGGCGGCCAGCTGCCCGGCCACAAGGTCGACGCCACCATCGCCAAGGTCCGGCACTCGACGCCCGGCGTCGGCCTGATCTCGCCGCCGCCGCATCACGACATCTATTCGATCGAGGATCTGGCGCAGCTGATCTACGATCTGAAGAACGTCAACCCGGCGGCCGACGTCTCGGTAAAGCTGGTGTCGGAAGTCGGTGTCGGTACGGTTGCGGCGGGCGTCGCCAAGGCGCGCGCCGACCACATCACCATCTCCGGCTATGATGGCGGCACCGGCGCGTCGCCGCTGACCTCGCTCAAGCATGCCGGCAGTCCATGGGAAATGGGCCTTGCCGAGACGCACCAGACGCTGGTACTGAACGGGCTGCGCTCGCGCGTTGCGCTGCAGGTCGATGGTGGCTTGCGCACGGGGCGCGACGTCATCATCGGTGCGCTGCTCGGTGCCGACGAGTTCGGCTTCTCGACCGCGCCGCTGATCGCGGCCGGCTGCATCATGATGCGCAAGTGCCACTTGAACACCTGCCCGGTCGGCGTCGCGACGCAGGACCCGGTTCTGCGCAAGCGTTTCAAGGGCACGCCCGAGCATGTCATCAACTTCTTCTTCTATGTTGCGGAAGAGGTGAGGGGGCTGCTGGCCGAGATGGGCTACACCCATATCGACCAGATCATCGGCGACAGCGACCTGCTGGAAAAGCGCGAGATGATCCAGCATTGGAAGGCGCGCGGGCTCGATTTCGGCAAGATGTTCTTCAAGCCGGACGCGCCGCATGAGGCGGTGCACTGGACCGAACGGCAGAAACACCCGATCGACGATGTACTCGATCGCAAGCTAATCGAACTGGCGAAGCCCGCGCTCGAAAGCAAGCAGCCGGTCAAGATCGAGGTCGACATCCGCAATGTCGATCGCTCCACGGGCGCCATGCTGTCGGGCGAAGTCGCCAAGCGCTTCAGGCACAAGGGCCTGCGCGAGGACACGATCCAGGTGAAGCTGACCGGCACCGCCGGCCAGTCGTTCGGCGCCTTCCTGGCGCGCGGCATCTCGTTCGATCTCGTCGGTGCGGCCAACGACTATGTCGGCAAAGGCCTGTCGGGCGGACGCATCGTCATCCGGCCGCCGGAGGAGTCCAGGATCGTCGCGGCGGAATCGATCATCGTCGGCAACACCGTCCTCTATGGCGCGACCGAGGGCGAGGCCTATTTCGCAGGTGTCGCCGGCGAGCGCTTCGCGGTGCGCAATTCGGGCGTCGCCGCCGTCGTTGAAGGCGTCGGCGATCATGGCTGCGAATACATGACCGGCGGCATCGTCGTCGTCATCGGCCAGACCGGTCGCAACTTCGCTGCCGGCATGTCGGGCGGCGTGGCCTATGTTCTGGATGAGGCCGGCGATTTCGCCGCGCGCTGCAACATGGCGATGGTCGAGTTGGAGCCGGTTCCGGAAGAAGACGATCTGATGGAAAGGCTGCTGCATCATGGCGGTGACCTCGACCACAAGGGTCGCGTCGACGTCTCGGGCGACATGACCACCCATGACGAGGAACGGCTTTACCAGCTTATCTCGAACCACGTCCATTTCACCGGTTCGGTACGCGGCCGCGAGATACTCGACGACTGGACGACCTTCCGGCCGAAATTCCGCAAGATCATGCCGGTCGAATACCGCCGCGCGCTGATCGAGATGGAACGCATGCGCATGGGCGTGGCGGCGGAATAGGTTTTTCGACTTGCCGGGAGGCGCAGGCTTCCCGGCGGAACTTTCAGCGACAGTTTGACCTCGGATGCAAGGTTGCCACGGCTGCCTCAAGGGGTTAACGGGTGCGAAAACCGCACCATCTGGACAGCAGGAACTGGACTATGGGCAAGGTAACAGGCTTTCTCGAAATCGACCGGCAGGTGCACAAGTACCAGCCGGCCTCCGACCGCATCCGGCATTTTCGTGAATTCACGCTGCCGATGTCGGACAAGGAGGTCGAGAAACAGGCGGCGCGCTGCATGGATTGCGGCATCCCGTTCTGCCACGGGCCGACCGGTTGCCCGATCCACAACCAGATCCCGGACTGGAACGACCTCGTCTACAATGGCGACTGGGACAATGCGATCCGCAACCTGCATTCGACCAACAATTTCCCCGAGTTCACCGGCCGCATCTGCCCCGCGCCCTGCGAGGAAGCCTGCACGCTGAACCTCGAGGACATTCCGGTTGCCATCAAGACTGTCGAACAGGCAATCGCCGACAAGGCTTATGAAACCGGCCATATCCGGCCTTATCCGCCAGAGAAGAAGACGGGCAAGCGGGTCGCTGTTATCGGCTCCGGCCCGGCAGGGATGGCGGCGGCGCAGCAGCTTGGCCGCGCCGGCCACGAGGTCAGCGTTTATGAGCGTGAGAGCCGTCCCGGCGGGCTGATGCGCTACGGCATTCCCGACTTCAAGATCGAGAAGCACTATATCGACCGCCGCATCGAGCAGATGCAGGGCGAGGGCGTGACCTTCCATTGCGGCGTCAATGTCGGCGTCGACAAGCCGGTGGCAGAGTTGCTCGCCGGATACGATGCGGTGCTCTATTGCGGCGGTTCGGAATCGCCGCGTCCGGCCAACATTCCGGGCGACGATCTCGGCGGCGTCTATGACGCCATGCCCTATCTGGTGCAGCAGAACCGTCGCGTCGGCGGCGAGCCGATCCAGTCGGTGGCCTGGCCGTCGCATCCGATCATCGCCGGCGGCCAGCATGTCGTCGTCGTCGGCGGCGGCGATACCGCGTCCGACTGCGTCGGCACCGCCTTCCGCCAGGGCGCGGTGCGCGTCACCCAGCTCGACATCCGCCCGCAGCCGCCGGAGAAGGAAGACAAGCTTTCGGTCTGGCCTTACTGGGCGACCAAGATGCGCACCTCGTCCTCACAGGCCGAAGGTGCGGAGCGCGAATTCCAGGTGGCGACGCTCGAATTCATCGGCGAGGACGGCCAGCTGACCGGCGTCAAATGCTGCGAAGTCGACGAGAAGCGCAAGCCTATCCCCGGCACCGAATTCGTCATCCGTGCAGACCTCGCCTTCATCGCCATCGGCTTTGCCGGACCGGCTGCCGCCGGCGTCGCGAAAGAGCTGGACGGTGAGATGAAAATCACCACCGACAGCCGCCGTTCCCGCAATGTCGAAGCCAACGATCGCGACTACAAGACCAGCGTCGACAAGCTCTACGCCGCAGGTGATGTGCGCCGCGGCCAGTCGCTGGTTGTGTGGGCGATCCGCGAAGGCCGCCAGGCCGCGCGCTCGATCGATGAAGCGCTGATGGGGTCGACGGTACTCCCCCGTTAACGATTGATCGCCGTCGTCGTATCCGTCGCGGCAGCGGCCTTGGGCGGCCACGAGAAGTCGTCGGCGCGGCCGGGCGAGGCCTCGGGCGCCTTGCCTTCGAGGATTAGTTTTTCGCCGGGCAGATCCGGATTGGCTTTCGGCGCCGCCGCCGCACCGAGAAGTTCGGTACCGCCGTCGAGCGCCGGATCGTTGAGCAGCATTGGAACGGTGCGGTCGACCACGATCGGGGCGGCGGGCAGCGACGGCGCCTCGACCGGGGCGCCGGCCGGTGCGGCAGCCGTCACCACGCTTCCCGGCGCTGCCAGGCCGAGGATCTTGGCCAGCGGCTTTTCGGTGTAGAAGGCGAGCTTTCGCTTGCCGGCTTTCGAGACGTTGATGCCGTCGTCGGAGCGCAGCCGCACGGCCTGGCCGTTAATGTCGGGGCCGGTCGAGACAAAGGCGCCGTTCTCGTCGACGAACCCATCCCAGACATCGACGAATTCGCCGCCGTTCTTCTCGGCAGCCGAGTGGTAGATGTCGTTGAATGCGAGCATGTCGGAGGTCATCTTCGGCGTCTTGAAGGCTGGCATGCCGACCCACAGATAAGGCACCTTGGTCGCCGCCAGTGCCTTTCCCAAGGCTTCGGTCCGGCGTTCGTATTCCTTGGTCCAGTTCTCGGAGCGCGGCTGCTCGCGCACATCGTTGACGCGCATCTGCTGGCGGTCGTTGGAGCCGAGCATGACGACGACCACGGAGGGTTTTTCGGTCTCGACCAGCGATTTGACCTGTTCGGGCCAATTGTAGACATCATCGCGCACGAAACCCGAAGAACCGTTGGCGCGCTCGACGATCCTGACGTTGGCATTGTCGGCAAAGGCTGTTTCGAGGCCTTCGGCCAGGCCGTTGGCCATGAAATCGCCGATCACCAGAACGACGCGGGCATCCGGTGTCTTCTCGACAATCGGAGCGGAAGGTTCAACGGGTGCACGGGGCTTCTTCTTGACCTTCGGCTTTGCCTTGCGGACGTCGAGCGGCGGCTCGATGCGTTCGCTGCGGCGCGGGAACAGAAGGTCGCGCAGCGACCAGCCGCGGTTCTGCGGTTGCTCCTGCGCCAAAGCCGGTGTGTGGAAACTGCCGGCGACCCCCGTCGCCAGGACGACGATGGCCAGAATGAGGATCGGCAAGCGGAAAACGATCACACGGATACGCGCTGCCGAAACCAAGCACCCTCTCCATCCCTTGGTGCATGGCCCTTGCAGGGGATCATGCACAGACCGATGCTACGGCATCCCTTGCGTCGCAAATGCAAGCTGCCGTCGCCGGCTCTATTTCTTTCTGAGCCATTTGAGCACTTCCATGCTCGGATACCCGTCCTGGGTCAAGCCGACCGTTGCCTGATAGGTCATGATGGCGGTTTTCGTGCCGTCACCGATCTTGCCGTCGAACTTGCCGTCGTAAAGTCCGTGCTGCGAAAGCCGCTTCTGCAACTCCTGCCTTTCCTCGAAGGACAGTTTGGTGAAGGGCCGCTTCCAGTCCTGCACCAGACCATTAGAGCCGGCGATTTCGTCGGCAAGAAGGCCGACGGCCAGGGCATATTTGTCGGCGTTGTTGTAGGCCTTGATGACGGAGAAGTTCTTGATCATCAGGAATGCCGGTCCGCCGCGGCCGTCCGGCACTTTCAGCGTCGCCTTGTCGGTTGCGTTCTTGAACGGCTTGCCATTGGCCCTGGCGACGCCGAGCGCCTGCCACTGCGCCAATGTCTTCGAGCCGGCAGGCAGTTTGCCGGCTGGAATGGTGACCTCGTAGCCCCAGGTCTTGCCGCCCTGCCAGCCATTCTTCTTCAGCAGATTGGCTGATGTCGCCAACGCATCGGGGATCGAATTCCAGATGTCGCGCTTGCCGTTGCCGTCCATGTCGACGGCATAATGCTGGTAGCTGGTCGGGATAAACTGGGTCTGGCCCATGGCGCCGGCCCAGGAGCCCATCAGGTGGCTTTCGTCGATGTCGCCGGTCTGCAGGATTTTCAGCGCGGCGACCAATTGGGTGCGGGCGAATTTCGAACGCTTGGCGTCGCCATAGGCGAGGGTTGCCAGCGAGCGGATGACATTGCGCATGATGTCGTCGCGCTTGAGGATCTCGCCATAATTCGATTCCATCGACCAGATGGCGAGCAGGATGTAGCGGTCGACGCCGAACCTGGCTTCGATCCGGTCCAGCCACGGCTTCCATTTCCTGGCCATCTGCTGGCCGACGGCAACGGACTGGTCGTGGACGCGGTTGTCGAAATAGTCCCAGGCAGGTGCGGTGAACTCGGGCTGGGTGCGTGCCTTTTCCAGCACCACCGGGTCGGGCTCATTGATGCCCCGGAACGCTCGGTCGTAGACCGCGCCGGAAACGCCGCCCGCCACGGCCGTGGCGCGGAAGCCGGCGACCCATTGCCGAAAACCGGCATCGGCGAAGGCCGGTCCGGCCGGCATCAGCAAGGCGAGCGAGAGGCTGGCCGCCGTCAGCACGCTGGTAAAGAGTTTTGCGGCACTGCGAACGGACATATTTTCCCCTTTCTCTATCTCAGGAAAGACCATTCATCGCCGAACCGGGTTAGCAATTGGTTTACCATAGGCGGCGCCTGGAACGAAAAGACACCTGGATGCTTTACCGGTTGATGTTTCCCTCAATGGCCCGATAATCCACAATTCCGGCGCGAAAATGTCGCGAGGCGGGATTGCCGGGCACGCCCTCAAACGGATAATTGACGCATGAAGCGAGTTCGCAAGGCAGTTTTCCCGGTCGCCGGTCTCGGCACACGGTTTCTCCCGGCCACCAAGGCCATTCCCAAGGAGATGCTGACCGTCGTCGACCGGCCGGTCATCCAGTATGTCGTCGATGAGGCGCGCGAGGCCGGCATCGAACATTTCATCTTCGTCACCGGCCGCAACAAGGCGGTCATAGAAGACCATTTCGATATCCAGTTCGAGCTCTATGATACGCTGGCACAGCGCGGCAAGGACGACCAGCTGGCCCGCTTGCAGCGGCTGCAGCCGGCCCCGGGGCAGACCTCGTTCACCCGCCAGCAGGTGCCGATGGGTCTCGGCCACGCCGTCTGGTGCGCCCGCGAACTGGTCGGCGACGAACCCTTCGCGCTGTTGCTGCCCGACATGATCATGCAGTCGGAGAAGAGCTGCACGAAGGCCATGGTCGAGCTCTACGAGGAGACCGGCAACAACATCATCGCGGTGCAGGAATGCGATCCGGCCGAAACCCACAAATATGGCATTGTCGGCCGCGGCGAGGACACGCATCACGGCTTCCGCATCACCGAGATGGTCGAAAAGCCGAAGACCGGCACCGCGCCGTCCAATCTCTACATCAACGGCCGCTACATCCTGCAGCCCGAGATTTTCAAGATCCTCGAAAGCCAGGAAAAGGGCGCCGGCAACGAGATCCAGCTCACCGACGCGATGCTGAAGCTGGAAAAGCAGCAGCCCTTCTTTGGCTACCACTTTCAGGGCCGCACCTTCGATTGCGGCTCGCCGGAAGGCTTCGTCGAGGCCAATGTCGCCTTCGCGCTGTGGCGCAGCGACATGAACGAGAACATGGCCGGCGTCATCCGCACGCTGCTCGATGAGATGAAGCCGTCCGAGCGTCGCGGCGCTGCTTTTTAGCTACCGCTGCAGCTTCAGCCCCAAATAGATGCTGTTGGCGGTGTAGTTGCGCCCGGGCAGATTGCTGGTCAGCTTTTCGGTGCGGGCGCGGCTGGTGAGGCCGACATAGCGGTTCAGCCACCAGGTCAGCCCGGCCTCTGCACTCAGCGTCATGTCATGGCCGTCGGAGCCGGTGTAATTGCGCCAGTCGAGCCCAAGGGCTGCGTTGCCGGTCAGGTCGGCGCGGATCTGCCGCTCGCCGGTGAGGCGGCCGGAATAGAGGATGTCGCCGCTCTTACCGGCATTCGTCGTGCCTTCGACCGTGGTTCGCCCGGTGAGGCCGATGATGGTACCGCGCTCGGGCGACCATTTGAGGTCGGCATTGATGGTGGCTCCCGAAATCGCCTCCAGGTTCTTGTCGTCGATCGCCTCCCTCAGCCAGCCGGCCGAGAACTCACCCTTGAGCTTCTCGCCCATGTCGACTTCGATACCGGCGCGCGCGCCAAGCCGGGTCGAAGAGCGCTCGAAGCCCTTGTTGTCGATCCGTTGGTCATATACCCGGCGGCCGAGCTCAATCTCAGCAAAGGGCGTCAGAGCCGGGGAAATTTCATAGCCGGTCCGCAACGTTGCGGTGTAGAGCGTGTTGTCCTGGTCCTTCTGCGACAGCGAGGTGCCATCGGTAAGTTCGGCATCGCCATAGATGTCGTGGGAGACGGCGCCGGTCAGCGCAAAGCGCATCTTGCCGACGTCCTTCTCGACGCCGAGGCTGCCGTCGACCGTCTGGCGGATCGGCTGCGATTTGACGCCGGCAATGGCGTCGGGCGCGGAGGCCGATTCCGGTGCAATCTCGTAGCCGAGCTTGGCGATGGCGCGCAGTTCATTGTCGAGGTCGACATTGTACGTGCCTTGGATACGGCCGCGTGCCTCATTGATCTTCTGGCCCGAAATGGTGTTGCGGAAATTACCGTAGCCGTCGATGACCGCCGAATTCTCGCGCCAATCGGAGGCGGCGGAGAAACGCAGCGCCGTTTCGGACAGCACCGCCGACTTGCCGCCAGCGCTGGAATCGGCGTTCGACGTGACGGCAACGCCCTGCTCGAGCGCCGGCCGCAGCAGGAACGAGCCGACCTTGATGCCGGTTGCCGCGTACGGGTCGTCCTCGAGCTTCTTCTTCAGGCCCTCGATGGCGTCGGTGCGCTCGGCGCCGGGGTCGAGCTTTCGTCGGTCGACGCCGTCGACGGTGAGGACACGGCGGTTGGCTATGTCCTGATCGGCGTCGCCTGCCGCAGTGCCGTCCGGAGTCGTTCCGGTGGTGGTCTGGTCCGTGGCTTTGCCAGGCTTCTTCTTGTCGGCAGCCTTGGTTTTGTCCTTGGCCTTGTCTGCATCCGCGTCGGCGCGTTGCTTTGCCGTCGACGGGCGGCGTGGCAGGACGGTTGGCGGCTTGTCGGCGAACGAATCGTCGATGGTCGCCGGCGGGTCGAAAATGCTGTTTGCGCCGGCCTGTGACGGGTCGGTGTCATCAGGCAAGGCGCCATCGCTGGCCGGCACATAAGCGGTTGGCGTGTTTCCCGTGGGGGCGGTGTCGGCAGGGGCGGGCTTGACCTGCGTGTTGGCCTTGCTCAATTGCCTGGCCCGGCGCTGCTGGTCGGACAGGATCGCCGATTCCGAAACTTCGCCGCGCAGCTCGGTCTCCTGGGCATGAAGCGCAGTTGGCCGCAGCAAAGCGAGCACGCTCGTCGCCAGAAGCAGAGCGCAAAACGCTCTGCCCGTTCGACCTTTTTTCTCTTGAGGTTGGGCCCGCGACATCGTCACCACTGCTTGCGCGGCGCAAGCGCGCCATCCTTACCGAACCGTAAACGGGGATGGTTAACGGAGGGTTGAAGGGGTGCCTGTCGGACATGGCTGGACGGCAATTCTGTTGGACAGGCGAACGGCAAAGCGCTAATCGCATCAGCCATGCATGCGGGATCCCAAGAAAAGAAGCCTTTGGAGGCTTCGATCGCCTCGGCGCTGAGAACGGTAGCCACGGAACAGGCCGGCGTGGCGGCATTGGCCGCCGCGCTGGAGAACGAACTGGCCGAACCTTTCGCCCGCGCCGTCGACATGGTGTCGCGCATCAATGGCCGCGTCATAGTCACCGGCGTCGGCAAAAGCGGCCATATCGGCACTAAGATCGCGGCCAGTCTGGCTTCGACCGGCACGCCTGCCTTCTTCGTCCATCCGGCGGAGGCCAATCATGGCGACCTTGGCATGATCGCCAGAGACGATGCCATCATCGCCATGTCATGGTCCGGCGAGAGCAGAGAATTGATGGGCATCGTCGCCTATTCCAGGCGCTTCTCGATCCCGCTGATTGCGATTACCGCGGGCGCGGCCTCGGCGCTGGCGCGCGCGGCCGACGTGGTGCTGCTCCTGCCGTCCGTGCCGGAAGCCTGCCCGCACGGCCTGGCGCCGACGACATCGACCCTGCTGCAACTGGTGGTCGGCGATGCGCTGGCTATCGCGCTGCTCGAAGCGCGCGGCTTCACGCCCGACCATTTCCGCACATTCCACCCCGGCGGCCAGCTCGGCGCCAATCTCACGCAGATCCACGAGATCATGCATGTCGGCGAAAGGCTGCCGCTGGTGGCTTCCGGCACGGGCATGCGCGAGGCGATCCTCGAATTGTCGAACAAGGGCTTCGGCTGCGTGGCGATCGCGACGGCGGATGGCGCGTTGGTGGGCATCATCACCGATGGCGACATCAGGCGTCACATCGGCAGCAATCTCATGGAAATGAGCGTCGATCAGGTGATGACGAAAAAGCCGAAGACGGCCACACCGGACACGCTGGTGGCGACGGCGCTGCAGATTATCAACAATTCGGCCATTACGAGCCTGATGGTGGTCGAAGGCAGGCGGCTCGTGGGACTGGTTCATCTGCACGACCTGCTGCGCATCGGCGCCGCCTGAAAAAATCAAAGGACGCGTCGCGTTCGGGAAGCCCTAGGCGACGCGGCCTGATTTTCCGGATCGAAAGCGCCATGCGCTTTCGAAATGTCAAACTGCCTCGACGGTCAGTTCCAGATCGGTGTCGGCCGAACTGACGACGCGCACCTGCGTGCCGGCCGGCAGGTCGGGACCGGAGACGCGCCACAGTGTGTCGCCGAGTTTGATGCGGCCGCGACCGTCCTTGATCGGCTCGGCCAGCGTTGCCATCCTGCCGACCAACTGCGCGCCGCGCCGGTTGAGCAGCGGCTGGTCGCTAGGGGTATTACGCCCACCAACCAGCTTCTTTCCGGCAAAGGCCGAGACCAGCGACAGGGCCAGGAAGGCGAGGACCTGGACTTCCCAGGCCCAGAAGCTTGCGTCCCAGACGAGCAGGGAAATCACACCGATCACCAATGCGGCGATGCCGATCCACAGCATGAATATTCCTGGCGCGATGACCTCCATCACCAGGAGGACGAAGCCCAGAACCATCCAGTTCCACGGACCAAGTTCGGAAATGATGCGGTCGAACATGGGAGTGCGCTCCTATGATCTCAGTTCTCAGCTAGCCTCAATTCTCGCTTGGGCGAACCACCGGAGGGCGGGCGGCTTGCCTGGCGGCGCCGGCGGTACCTTCGCTGCGGAACACCTCCCTGGCGATCTCGCTTATGCCGCCGAGCGTGCCGATCAGCGCCGAGGCTTCCATCGGCATCAGCACGACCTTGCTGTTGTTGGCGGTGCCGATCTTGCCCATCGCTTCAGTGTATTTCAGCGCCACGAAGTAGTTGAGTGCCTGCACGTCGCCCTTGGAGATGGCTTCCGATACAACCTGGGTGGCTCGCGCTTCGGCTTCGGCCGAGCGTTCGCGCGCCTCGGCGTCGCGGAAGGCGGCTTCCTTGCGGCCCTCGGCCTCGAGGATCTGCGACTGCTTGAGGCCTTCGGCGGCGAGGATCTGCGCACGCTTGTTGCGTTCGGCGGTCATCTGACGGCCCATCGATTCGATGAGGTTGGCCGGCGGATTGATGTCCTTGATCTCGACGCGGGTAATCTTGATGCCCCACGGATGCGCCGCTTCGTCGACGACGCGCAGCAGCCGTTCGTTGATGGCGTCGCGGTTCGACAGCAGTTCGTCGAGGTCCATCGAACCCATGACGGTACGGATGTTGGTCATCGTCAAATTGAGGATGGCGTTCTCCAGGCCGGCGACCTGGTAGGCGGCCTGGGCCGCATTGAGGATCTGGTAGAAGGCGATGCCGTCGACGCCCACAATGGCGTTGTCGCGCGTGATGATTTCCTGGCTCGGAACGTCGAGCACCTGCTCCATCATGTTCATCTTGGCGCCGATTCGGTCGACGAACGGCACGATGAGGTTGAGGCCGGGGCTTAGTGTTTTGGTGTAACGACCAAAGCGCTCCACCGTATAATTATAGCCTTGCGGGATTGTCCGGATGCCTTTGATAAGAAGCACCAATACCAGAAAGGCAAGCGCACCAATCGCAATACCGAAACCACTGAAGTCCATTTGAATCTCCCTCAGATGCCGGCCATGGCGTTGATTCCATGCAACCGACTTCACCAAACACTTAGGTGTGTTTCAATAATGTTACAATCAGGTGATCGTTGATTATTAGTGCATGGAATAGCGCAACTGCGGCGATCGATCGCCGCAACGTGGCGGCCTCAGACCCAGCCCGACAGCTCGCGCCGCACCATCGCCTCGATCACCGCCATGCCTTCTGCACTGTCGTTGAGGCACGGGATGTGGGCGAATTTCTCGCCGCCGGCGTGATGGAAGGTCTCGGCCGCCTCGCGGCCGATTTCGTCCAGCGTCTCGATGCAGTCGACGGAAAAGCCTGGGTTGACGATGGCGATCGATTTCACGCCGTCCTTCGCCAGTTTCTCGACCGTCTTGTCGGTGTAGGGCTGCAGCCATTCCTGGGCGCCGAAGCGCGACTGGAAGGTGATGATCAGCTTCTTTTCATCCCACCCCAGTCGTTCACGCAACAGCCGTGTCGTCTTCTGGCAGTGGCAGTGATAGGGATCGCCCTTCTCGAAATAGGGCTTCGGGATGCCGTGATAGGAGGTGATGACCACCTCGGGCTCGAAGTCTAGCGTTGCCAGATGCCGTTCGATCGAATGGGCGAGCGCCTCGATGTAGACCGGCTCGTCAGAGTAGGGCGGAACACTGCGCACGGCAGGCGCGCGGCGCATCTTCATCAAGGCGCGAAACAGCTGGTCGTTGGCGGTCGCGGTGGTGGTCGCGGAGTATTGCGGGTAGAGTGGGAACGACAGGATGCGGTCGCAGCCTTGCTCGACCAGCCTTTGAGCGACGCTCGCGGTCGAGGGGTTGCCGTAGCGCATCGCCCAGTCGACCACGACATCGGGTAGGTCGATGAGCGCTGCGGCCAGCTTTTCGCCCTGCGCGCGGGTGTAGGTGCGCAGCGGCGACTCGTTCCTCTCGCGGTTCCATATCCTGGCGTAATTGGCGCCGGACTTCTTCGGTCTGGTGGTCAGCACCAAGCCGTAGAGGATCGGATACCAGATCGCCTTGTTGAGTTCGATGACGCGCGGATCGGACAGGAATTCGCGGAGATAGCGCCACATCGGCTTGAAATCGGTACCGTCCGGCGTGCCGAGATTGACCAACATGACGCCGATCTTGCCTGCCTTTACCGGCGGATGTCCGGCCGGCAGCGGGTCGAGCGCTTTCGCGGCTTTGGGGTCGACAGGCGTGGAAAGCGTCATGAAGGTCTCCCGACACCGCGAAACCGACGATGTCGGGCGAACCTAGCGATGTGGCGCGAGTTTTCAATGCCGCGTCTGGCCGCACCTTACCCTGAAAGCCAAAAACCCGTCCGGTTACCCGGACGGGTTTTGCTGGTCGCAAGTGCGAAGCGAGGTTACTTCGCCGGAATGGTCAAGGTCGCGCCGACAGGAAGCCGGCGTGGTTCGTAGCCTTTGTTGGCCTCGGAGATCACCTTCCACTTGGCGCCGTCGCCGTAGGCCTTTTTGGCGAGATCCCAATAGGTATCGCCGGCGACGATGACATGGCTGGCTTCGGCCGGGGCGGCGTCAGCCGGCTTTGCCGGAGCAGGTGCGGCTTCGGCCGGTTTTGCCGGTTCGGCCGGAGCCGGCGTTGCCGGGGCGGTTTCCGCCGGGACAGTCGGCGGCGTGGTGGTGATGTCGCCGGAGCCTGCCGGCAATGCGGGCATCGCCGGCTCCGCCGGTGCAGCCTCGGCCGGTTTTGCCGGTTCCGCTGGAGCAGGTGCCGGTTCGGCTGGTTTTGCCGGCTCGGCGGCCGGGGCAGCCGCTACGGTTGCGGCAACCTCGGTGATGCGGCCGTCGAGCTTGGGCGTATAGGGCCGGTGCGCGGCGAGATAGTCGGCGACCACCTGTTCGAGGCCCGGGCCGTAATCATAGGCGTTCTTGGCCTTCTCGGCGAAGACCTTGTAGCCGTCGCCGCCCTGGCGGACGTAATTGTTGGTGGCGACCAGATAGTCCTTGTCCGGATTGATCGGCGCCCAGGCACCGTGCTGCATCACCTCGACCGACTTGACTCGGCCGGCATTGGGCGCGACCGACTTGTCGAAGGAGTATTTGAGACCTGCCACCTGCGGGAAGCGGCCGCCGCCGTCCTCGACCTGGCTGACGCCGTTTTCCAGCCCGGCAACCAGATCCTTGCCGGAAATCTGGAAGGTCGCCAGCGTGTTCTGGAACGGCAGCACGGTCAGCACCTCGCCCATGGTGACGGTGCCCTTGTCGATCGAAGCACGCAGGCCGCCGCCATTCGAGACGACGATCTCGACGCCCTGTCCCTTGACGCGGTCGAGGATGGCGTCGGAGACGAGGTTGCCCATCGCGCATTCCTTGGTGCGGCAGCTTTCGCGGCTGCCGTCGATGGCCTCGGTGGTCTCGGCCACTTCCTTGTTCTTCAGCGCCTCGATCGGCGCGCCAAGCTCCTTGATGCGGGCAAGAACGGCGGGATCGGGAGTGATCGACTTGTCGAGGAAGATCGGGTCGCCGCTGGCTTCCTTGACGTTGCCATTGTCGTCGAACACGACCTTGAATTCGCCGAGATATTTCGAATAGGACGCGGCCTGCACCACAGGCACCTTGGAGCCGTCGGGGTTGTCGACCATCGTCGGGTAGGGGCCTTCAGCCTTCGGGTCGGTGTTGGACAGAAGCGAATGGCTGTGGCCGCCGACCACCACATCGATGCCCGGGATCTTGGCGATGACATCGCGCTCGCGCCTGTAGCCGATATGGGTGACGGCAATGATCTTGTTGACGCCTTGCGCCTTCAGCTTCTCGACCTCGGCGGTGATCGACTTGACGTCGTCCTCGATGGTAATGTTGGGGCCGGGAGAGGCGAGTTCCGGCGTGTCGTTGGTCACGGCGCCGACAATGCCGATCTTCTGGCCGCCGACCTCAAGCACAATCGACGGCTTGATCTTGCCTGCGGCGCCGGACTTGTCGTTGGGCACGACATTGGCGCTGACGATCGGGAACTTCGCCTTGTCGAGATAAGGCACCAGCGCGCTCTCGCCATCGTCGAATTCGTGGTTGCCGAGCGTCACCGCGTCGGGCTTGATCTGATTGAGGAATTCCTCCTCCGCCGTGCCCTTGTAGGTGATGTAGAACAGCGATCCCTGAAAGCTGTCGCCGGCATTGAGCAGCAGCACGTTCTGGCCTTCGAGCTTCTTGCGCTCCTGTGCGATCGCGGTGACCAGCCGGCCGGCGCCGCCGATGCACTCACCCTTGGTCTCTTCCTCGGCCGAGCAGGTTGACTCGTATTTGTTGTTGCCTTCGATGCGGCTGTGCCAATCGTTGAAATGCAGGATGTTCAACGTGTAATCGGCAAAGGATGGTGCGGCCGACAGGCCGAGTGTCGAGGCAGAGAGGGCGGCAATGGCGGCGAGCTTCTTCATCTTCGTCTCCCGGATATGATCAAAGGCGTTTAGCGCTCTTGCCCGACTGCAGGATAACAGCCAGCATTTCGGGTATGTTCACATCGCGGTTGTGGCGATGCAAGAAGAATCAGGGCGGATAACCGGCATCGGTTTGCCGGCATAAAAAAGGCGGCGGCATCGCGCCGCCGCCATCCGCAAAGCCGCATGGGAAAGGTTCAGCCGCGCCTGGTCAGCACGAAGTTCTGCCCGGCGGAGCTGGTGCAATTCAGCTGGTTTATGGACACCAGCAGGCAGTTGAAAGCGATTGGCTGCTGTCGGATCAGCGAGGTTCCGTTGATCTCGACCGAGGTGGCGCCGGTCTTGGTGTAGCTGCCGTCAGCGAATTTCTCACCGGTCTCCGCCGAAACGGTGGTGAAGACGCCGCCGTTCAATGTCGAGACCGCCTTGCCTTCGGCGTTCAGCCATGAGCCTTCGACGCCTCGCGCCTGCGATGAGATCGGTGGCCCGTCGGAGCCGCCGGTGGTGCAGGCGGCAAGCATGGTCGCAAGAACGCCCGCCGCGCCCGCAGAAAGAATTTTGCGCGCAATCGTCATATCAAATCCTCTCCTGACGCATCGGCCCAATCGTCAAACGACGTTTTGGGGAACACGATGTGCGTGGCCTCAAGTTTCCAGAGCCGTCCCTCGTGCGTCCAAATGGATGCACACTGCGCTCGTCCGCATCCCTTCAATCGCCCGATTTCCGGGCGATTGCAAGGCAGTGATGCAGGGGTATGGAACCGCTATCGAACGAGGATGTTGCGGAATTGCCACGGGTCGCTTTTGTCGAGGTCTTCGGGAAACAGGCCCGGACGGTTATCGAGCGGCGTCCAGTCGGTGTAGTAGCCCTTGACCGGTCCGAGATACTGGGACTGCACTTCTAGGCAGCGCTTGTAGTCCATCTCGTCGGCCTCGACGATGCCGGCTTCCGGGTTTTCCAGCGCCCAGACCATGCCGGCGAGCACGGCCGAGGTGACCTGCATGCCGGTAGCGTTCTGGTAGGGCGCCAGCTTGCGGGCTTCGGCCAGCGACAGCTGCGAACCGTACCAGTAGGCGTTCTTGGCATGGCCGTAGAGCAGCACGCCAAGCTCGTCGACGCCGTCGACCAGCTCGTTTTCGTCGAGCACATGGTGGACCGGCTGCGGCTTGCCGGCAGCGCCGAACATTTCGTGCAGTGACAACACGGCGTCGTTGCAGGGGTGATAGGCATAGTGGCAGGTCGGGCGGTATTGGACCTTGCCCTTCTTACCGCGCACGGTGAAGAAGTCGGCGATCGAGATCGCCTCATTATGCGTCACCAGGAAACCGTATTGCGCGCCCGGCGTCGGGCACCAGGAGCGCACGCGGGTGTTGGCGCCGGGCTGTTCGAGATAGATCGCAGCCTTGGAGCCATGCTTGTGCTCCTTGCCGTTCTTCGGCATCCATCTCTCATGCGTGCCCCAGCCGAGCTCGGCCGGCTGCAGCCCTTCCGAGATGAAACCCTCGACCGACCAGGTGTTCCAGAACACGTTCATCGGCTTCGGCTTCTTGGTGCGCTGGGTGTCGCGCTCGGCGATGTGGATGCCCTTGACGCCGGCCTTCTTCATCAGCTTCGCCCAGCCGTCACGGTCGTCCTGCGCCGGTTCGGAAAACTCGAGGCCGAGGTCGCCGGCAAGGTTCAGCAGCGCCTGCTTGACGAACCACGAGACCATGCCCGGATTGGCGCCACAGGTCGAAACCGCGGTAGCGCCGCCGGGCTTGTCGTGCTTCTCCTTGATCAAGGCTTCGCGCAGCGCGTAGTTGGTGCGGCTGGCATTGTCGGCCTTGGCGTCGAAATAGAAGCCGCGCCACGGCTCGACGACGGTGTCGATGTAGAGCACGCCGAGCTTGCGGCAGAGCCGCATCAGGTCGACCGAGCCGGTATCGACCGACAGATTGATGCAAAAGCCCTGGCCGCCGCCATTGGTCAAAAGCGGCGTCAACAGTTTCTTGTAGTTTTTCTCGGTCACGTGCTCCTGGACGAAGGCGATGCCGCGCTCGTCGAGCAGCTTGCGGTCGGTGTCGAGCGGGTCGATGACCGTCATGCGCGACTTGTCGAATTTGAAATGGCGCTCGATCAGAGGCAGCGTTCCCCGTCCGATCGAACCAAAGCCGATCATCACGACAGGGCCGGTGATTTCACCGTAAACGGGCCAGTTTTCATTCGCCATTTTATCGAGCACTCCTTCAAGCAACGCGCCAAACGGCCGTTCGACCGCCGCGCGACAAACCATAGATCATTGTCACAATAAAGCGAAAAGCAGGGATAAGGTTAGTTCCCGGCCGTGCAGATACGCCTACGGTTCGAGCAGTTTCGCGAATTCCGGTGTGAACAGCGCTTGTGCTTCGGAGACCGGCATTTCAACGAGATCGCCGCCGCAAGCCTGGATGACGTTGGGCAAACCTTGCAGGCCGAAGACCAGAACCTGCCTGTCGCCATCGCGCTTCAGGCTGGCGCCGAGATAGTCGCCGATCAAATCGTCGATGCCGCATTCGGCCTCGTAATCCACCTCGGTCTGGTCGCTGGGCTTCTTGCGCTTCTCTTTGACGAAGGTGGCCAGCGAGGGGCCTGGCTTGCCGTCGACCGTATCGGAAAACATGTCCTGAAGGGTAAGCAAGGCGCCACGGCGCACGTCCATGACATAGGCGTCGGAATAGTTGTTCGGATGCGCACCGCCGCAATAGAGGCTGCCGGATTCGGACCAACTCATCAGCTTCGGCGTCAATGACGTAACTTTGAACGTCGAGTCTTCATAGCCGCCAAGCGAATCGTCATCCATGCCCTCCATCGGTGGTCCATCGTGGAAGCCGGCGTATTGCAGCGCCGCGCACGTCAAGGCGCTGAGGCTGTCATGCCAATGGCGGTTCTGCAGCAAGGCATTGGCGGCTTCGATCGGCGCGCCGCCGGCGAGATCGACGATGCGCGGCCTGGCGAATTTGGTGCGCGGATCGGTGACATAGCTGTAGGCTGCATCCGGCCAACCTTCCTTGGCGTCTGCCTCGGGCGCGAAATCCAGCTTGAGATAGTCGTAGGGCGATGCCGCCATGGTGATCGGCGCATCGTCACCCGAGAATGTCATGTCGGTGAAATCATAGAGATCGCGTGGCGTCGTCGCCGGCGTCTCTGTCTGGGCACGGCTGGCGATCCTTGTCAGCTTCAGCGGCAGGGTCTTTTTGGCCGTCCAGGTGCCTTCCAGCGTCTTGCCCTTGTCGGCGGGACTCAACCGCCAGACGGCGCCGATGGGTGGAGCCTGGCCGTCGCCGCACTTCTTGGCATCGCAGGCTTCTTCCTCGGCCAATTGAAAGGTGGCGCCCTTGCTCGACTTCGCCTGCAGAGGAATATCGATGCCCTTGGAGCGGTAGAAATAGCGCGCCGCCAGTGCCTCTCCAGCCGTCGCCGGATCGCCGGTAAACTCGACGACGATGTCGATGTTGCCGAGCTTGCCGGCATAGGTGACGGGGTCGGCGAGCGCCGTTGCCGGCAACGCCAGCAATGCACCGAGCAATACGGCTTGCTCCAGGATTTTTCGGATCATCGTCACTCCAGCGTCATGGCTTGCAGGCGTTGCACCAGCCTGTCACGGTCTGACGTCATCCCCTTATAGTCGAGTTGAGCCTCATCCAGCGCCTGCAATTGCGCCGCGAAAGAGGCGGCAAGCGTTGCCCGGTCGGGATGCCGCGCCAGCACTTTCAGCGGGTCGAGATGGATGCGGATGGTGAACAGGATGTCGCGCGACAGAGGCAGTTTGCGCAGCGTCTGGCGCTCGACGCGGATGAAGGCGTGGGCGTTGACGTCGCCGTCGGGAAATCGCGAGGGGCGGTTGGTGGCACGGTCGATGCGCTCGACATTGGAGAGCGGATGATAGAGCGCGTCGCCGGCCTGGATCGACCAGTTGAAGCGTTCGACGGCCTGACCCTGCAGGCCGTCGAACATGCGGTTGATGAGCTCGGCCGGCCTGGTGCCCGGACCGAAGCCCGGCACCGGTGCGTGGATCTGCTGCAGCGGCCGGCCGAATTTTTCGACCAGCGACCAGGATGACGGGAAACACAGCGAGCCGGCGGCGAGCCGCCAGCCGGTGTCGTCACGGCGCATCAGGATCAGGTCTTCCTGAACGAGCAGCGACGCTGCGACCAGCGGGGCATCGGGGAAGGTGGCGTCAGAGTCGGCTTTGGCGCCAATGACCTCAACCCCGGCATTGGTGCGCCGGTACATCCCGGGAAATGTCGACAGCAGATGTGCTTCGATGAGGCCGCCCACTTCGCGCTGGGCGTCGCGCGTGCCGCCTTCCTCGACAAACACCTTGTCGGGAATTTCGGCATACAGCCGGCGCTTTTCGGCGAGATGGTCGAAGAGATACCGGTCGACCTCGATCCACTTGTCGAGTTCGAGCGGCTTCAGCCCGATGGTGAAGAGCTTTGAGGAGCCATCATAGGGCGTGTGCGTGGGCTGACGAGAATTCATGCTTCGCTAGAAAGTGTCCAATGCCGGCGGTTATTCTCGCAGCCGCTTCGTATCAGGCCAATGTTGCCGGGATCAAGCCGCGCAGAGAATTGCCGACGAACAGTGTTTTGGCGGATTTCAACTCGTCATAGCTGTAGATCGCCTCCTGGGCGCGGCCTTCGTCCAGCAACTCGGCGCGCAATACGCCAGGCAGCAGGCCGCAGTCGAGCCTGGGTGTCATCAGCATGCCATCACCGAAATCGGCGAAGACGTTGGTGATGGTGCCTTCGCAGATTTCACTGCGCTCATTTGCGAGCAACACTTCGTCGGCCTGGGTGATCAGATATTCGGAGCGGGCGTGAGTGTAGACTTGCCGCCGGCCGGTCTTGTGGCGCAGCAGCGTGTCGGTGGAGGAGAGCCGGACCCGCGCCAGTCGCAGCCGCCAGACCTTGTCGGCGGCGAGTGGCTCGTAATGCTGAACAGAAGCCGTCACCTCGCCATTGCGCTGCAGGACGAGCCGGGTGCGCAGCGCCGTCTGCTGCGCCCCGATAGTATTCGCCAGCACCTCGCCGATCCGCTGCGGATCGCAGGCAAAGCCGAGTTCTTCCGCCGAGCCGTAAAGGCGTGCGAGATGGCGTTCGAAGCGCAGAAAGCCTTGGCCGGGCTCCCAGCGCATCGTCTCGATCAGCTCGAAATCGGCGGTGTCCCCGTCGCGAAGCGCGCCTTCAGCAGACACTCCTGATACTCCCCTTGCGCCGTCGAATCGAAGACGACGCCGCCGCCGACATTGTAAACGGCCTCGCCACTGGAAAAGAGCGATATAGTGCGGATCGCCACCGAAAAGCGCATCATGCCGCCAGGCGCGATCCAGCCGCTGGCGCCGCAATAGACGTCGCGCGGTGTGTCTTCCAGCTCGTGCAGGATTTCCATCGCGCGGATTTTCGGCGCGCCGGTGATCGAGCCGCAGGGAAACAGCGCGCCAAAGATTTGGCGGATGCCGAGATCAGGCAGAAGCTTCGCCCGCACACGGCTCACCATCTGGTGGACGGTCGGGTAGCTCTCGATGCGGAACAGTTCCGGGACTTCCAGCGTGCCGACCTCGCTGATCAGTGAGATGTCATTGCGCAGGAGATCGACGATCATCCGGTTCTCGGCCTGGTTCTTTTCGTCGCTGCGCAAGAAGGACTTCAACCGCGCGTCCTCGGCCTTGGTCGCGCCGCGCGGTGCGGTGCCCTTCATCGGATGGGTTTCGATCATGCCTTCGGCATTGATCTCGAAGAACAGCTCGGGCGAACGCGACAAGACGATGGGATCGCCGAGCGAAATCAGCGCGCCATACTTGACCGGCTGGCGTCCTGTCAGTGCGTCGAAGGCAGCAAGCGGATCGCCCGACCATTGGGCACGGACCGGAAAGGTCAGGTTGCCTTGGTAGCAATCGCCCTTGCGGATGTGGTCGTGAAGGCGCGCGAAGCGTTTGGCGTAGTCCTGAGCGGACCAACTGGCCCTGGCGTCGAAGATGGGGCCATTGGTGGCCGGCGCATCGTTGCGCGGCACCGCCTCTTCGACCGGAGCATCGAAGACACCCAGACAAACCAGTGGCGCGCGCCGGCCTTCAGGCAGCAGTGGCACGAGTTTCGGTTCGAGCAGATAGCCCGCTTCGTAAGAGAAATAGCCGGCCAGCCATTTGCCGGCATCGCTCGCCGCCTGCGCGGCCGCCAGCGCCGGCAGAAAATCCTTGGCATCATACGCAATGATGATGTCGGCCGGGTGGTCGAAGACCAACTGACGGCCGCTTTCATCGTTGCGGAAAATGGCAGAGGGCAGGGGCATGGGGCTCGGGTACTGCGGTCGATGACGCCAGAACCGCTCTATATGGGGGCCGGGCGGCGTGCAATCGAGGGAGCGGCGTCGCAGGGCGCAAAGACAGTGGCGAATGCAAAAACAAAGACGGCGCCCGAAAGCGCCGCCTTCTGGTTATGTTGCCGATGACGGATCAGCTGTTGTTGGCGGTCCCGGCGCTCGGGAATTGGCGTGCGAACTCCTTTTCGTCGCCGGTGGCAAGCAGCTTGGCCTGCTCGACCCACTTTTCGCGGGCGATGCGGCCGTCGAAATTCAGCGTGTCCTCGATGCGCTTGACGTCGGCCGCGGTCCAGCCGGCGATCTGCGCGTAGGTCGTGACGCCAAGGCCCTTGAGCAGTTTGTCGTTGACCGGGCCGATACCGATCAGGCGGCGCAGATTGTCGGCCTTCCCAGCTGCCGGGGCGGCCTTCTTCGGGACGGCGGCGGGCTTTGAAGCCGCGGTTTTGGGCGCGGCCTTGGCGGCGGCAGGTTTGCTGGCCGCTGGTTTTGCGTCCGCGGATTTGGCCGCAGCTGGTTTGGCCGCGGCGGGTTTGGCGGGGGCCGGTTTCGCGGCCGGGGCGGACTTGGCCGTTGCCGCTGTCGACACCAGCGCGGCCGGCGCCGAACTGGAAGGCTTGGCGGATGGAGCCGATGTTTCACGCAGCCGGCGTTCGAGATCGGCGCGGGTCTTGCCGCAGGCGTCGAGTTCGCCAGTCAGGCGATCGGCGTCGGCGCGCAGTCTGTCACGCTCGCTGCGGGTGCGGTCGAGATCGCCGCGCAAGCTGTCAAGCTCACCGCGCAGCCGGCCCCAGATAAACCAGCCAACCAACACACCTACAAGGAACGCCAGGACAATGTAGAAGAAGGTCATCGTCTCTCTCCAGTCGGATCCGTCCGCCGCCGTCTCAAGTCATGACCTTGGCAGATCGGATCATCCAATGTGGTTCGGCGGTTCATGGAACAGCCGGTCTGTCGTCGAGTGTCGGCGTTCGGCTTTCCGCCCATTGCCAACCGTCGCTGTCGCATTCGTCAGACCGCTGCCATGGGCCGGGATACTGTCCGGCCTTAAGCCGCGCGCCCGGCTGAGCTTCGGTCGAAAAGCTATCATACGGCTTCGGGAAAGCTAACGGAAAATTTCGCCGGAGAGTTATTCAAGAACAGATATTTAGAACAAGAACAGCGCTGCCGTCACATGCATTCCGGCTAAACTGTTCTGCGATTCCGCAAAGTCGAGACCGCTGCTGAACCTGTCACTCTGCGCCATCGGTCCAATGGGTGCGCGCATTAACTGTCGAGCGCTTCCAGCTCGTCGATCAGGCCGCCGATCACGCCAAGCCCGATCTGCCAGAAGGCGGGGTCGGTGGCGTCGAGGCCGAAGGGCGCGAGAAGCTCCGAGTGATGCTTGGTGCCGCCGGCGCGCAACATCTCGAAATACTTGTCCTGGAAGCCATGCTCGGCGTTCTGGTAGACCGCGTACAGCGAGTTCACCAGGCAGTCGCCAAAGGCATAGGCGTAGACGTAGAAGGGGGAGTGGACGAAGTGCGGGATGTAGGTCCAGAAGACCTCATAGCCCTCGCGCAGCTTGATCGCCGGCCCCAGGCTTTCTGCCTGCACCTCGAGCCAGAACTGGCCGAGCTTGTCGGAGGTCAGTTCGCCGTTCTTGCGCTCTGCATGCACCTTGCGCTCGAACTCGTAGAAGGCGATCTGGCGCACGACCGTGTTGATCATGTCCTCGACCTTCTGGGCGAGCATCGCCTTGCGCTCGCGCTTGTCGGTGGTCTGGTCGAGCAGCGAACGGAAGGTCAGCATCTCGCCGAATACCGAGGCCGTCTCGGCCAAAGTCAGCGGCGTCGAAGCCATCAGGGCGCCCTGGCCGCCGGCCAGCACCTGATGCACGCCGTGGCCGAGTTCATGCGCCAGCGTCATCACATCGCGCGGCTTGCCCATGTAGTTGAGCAGCACGTAAGGGTGCGCCGAAGGCACGGTCGGATGGGCGAAGGCGCCGGGCGATTTGCCGGGCCTGACCGGCGCGTCGATCCAGTTGCGGTCGAAGAAGACGCGGGCGATCTCCGCCATATCGGGGGAAAAGCGCTGATAGGCCGACAGCACGGTGTTCCTGGCGTCGTCCCAAGGGATCACGGCCTGCGGCGTCTCGGGCAAGGGGGCGTTGCGGTCCCAGTGGTTCATCACCTCCATGCCGAGCCAGCGCGCCTTCATCGCGTAGTAGCGATGCGACAGGCGCGGATAGGCTTCGCGCACGGCCGACGCCAGCGCATCGACCACGCTGCGCTCGACGCGGTTGGCGAGATGGCGTGAATCGGCGATGTCCTCGAAGCCGCGCCAGCGGTCGGAAATCTCCTTGTCCTTGGCCAGCGTGTTGGTGATCAGCGTGAAGGTGCGCAGGCTCTTGCGGAAGGTTGCGGCCAGCGCTTCGGAGGCGCGGCGGCGGACCTCCCCATCGGCGTCCTGCAGGCGGTTCAGCGCCGGCTCCAGCGTCAGTTCCTCGCCGTCTATGTCGAAGCGCAGATCGGTCATCGTCTCGTCGAACAGCCGGTTCCAGGCACCGCGTCCGGTGATCGATTTCTCATGGAACAGCTGCTCGACCCGGTCCTCGAGCTGGTAGGGCTTGTCCATTCTGAGGTCGAGCACCCAGGGGCGGTAATGGGCAAAGCCGGCGTCGGCGGCGAGGGCTGCTTCTAGCGCCTTATCGTCGATCAGGTTCAGCTCCAGCGCGAAGAACAAAAGATGCGCGCTGGCGTCGGTCATCTTCTCCTGGATGTCGCCATAGAGCTTTGCGCGCTGCGGATCGGCGGTGTTGCCGGCATAGATCAGGCCGGCATAGGAGACGATGCGGCCGATCAGTTCCTCCAGCGCCTCATAGGCTGTCAGCGCCTCGCCAAGCCTGCCGGCGCTGCCGCGCTCGGCCTCCGCAGCCAGCGTGCCCTTCCAGCGGTTCTCGAAGGCGACGGCATCGGCCGCCGCCTTGGCAAGGTCGCGCTTCAGTTCGGGCACCTCCATGCCGGA
Organism: Mesorhizobium sp. C089B; assembly: GCF_030323125.1. Taxonomy (NCBI): domain Bacteria; kingdom Pseudomonadati; phylum Pseudomonadota; class Alphaproteobacteria; order Hyphomicrobiales; family Phyllobacteriaceae; genus Mesorhizobium; species Mesorhizobium sp. C089B. Next base: position 3,308,856 of record NZ_CP100469.1, on the reverse strand, counting down.
ATAAAGATCGGCGAGATTCCATTCCGGCAGGTCGCCGAGTTCCGCCGCGCCCTGACCGGACGCTACCGCCGCAAGCTGCCGACCGAGAATCCTGCTCATCAACAATTACCTTCTGGAATCAAGGGGAAAGGACAAGCCGGTCAAATCCTAAGGAATTCGTTCACCGGGTTTTTTGAAACCTTGTTTAGAACCCTGTGCCAAGATGATCCATGGGAATTTCCCAGGCGGGCAACTCAAATCAGTCATGACAGGTTCCATTCTTATAGTCGATGACGATCCCGTGCAGCGCCGGCTGCTCGAGGCGGCGGTGACGAAATTCGGCCACAGCGCCATCGTTGCCGATGGCGGCGAGGCCGGTCTGAGCGCGCTTGACGGACCCAATGCGAGGGATATTTCGGCAGTCATCCTCGACCTTGTCATGCCGGGCCTCGACGGCATCGGCGTGCTGAAGGCGATGCGCGAGCGCGGCATCACTGTTCCCGTCATCGTGCAGACTGCGCAGGGCGGCATCGAAACGGTGGTTTCGGCGATGCGCCACGGCGCTTTCGATTTTGTCGTCAAGCCGGCGTCTCCCGACCGGCTGCAGACCGCGGTCGGCAACGCGCTCAAGGTCGAGGCGGTCGAGGACGAGGTCAAGCGCACGTCGCGGCGTCGCGGCGGCCACCTGACCTTCAAGGACATGATCACGCACAGCCCGGCGATGGACCGGGTGATCCGCCTCGGCCAGAAGGCTGCGGCCTCCAACATCCCGATCCTGATCGAGGGCGAATCGGGCGTCGGCAAGGAATTGGTGGCGCGCGCCATCCAGGGCAGCGGCGAACGCCGCACAAAACCGTTCGTCACCGTCAATTGCGGCGCCATCCCCGACAATCTGGTCGAATCGATCCTGTTCGGTCACGAAAAAGGCTCGTTCACCGGCGCCACCGAAAAGCACACCGGCAAGTTCGTCGAGGCGCATTCGGGCACGCTGTTCCTGGATGAGATCGGCGACCTGCCGCTCGACGTGCAGGTCAAGCTGTTGCGCGCCGTGCAGGATGGCGAGGTCGATCCGGTCGGTGGCCGTTCCACCGTCAGGGTCGACATCAGGCTGATCTCGGCCACGCACCGCAACCTTCTGCAGCAGGTCAAGGACGGCAAGTTTCGCGAGGACCTGTTCTACCGGCTCAACGTTTACCCGATCGTCGTGCCGCCGCTGCGCGACCGCCGCGACGACATCCCCTATCTGGTCAAGCATTTCATGGACAAGGTGGCGCCGGCGGGCAATCGCCTGCACGGCATCTCGGATGCCGCACTGGCCATGCTGCAGGCCTATGATTGGCCGGGAAACATCAGGCAGCTGGAAAACGCCGTGTTCAGGGCCTCGGTGCTTGCCGAAGGCGATGTGCTCACGACTGACGAATTTCCGCAGATCCGGGCGCAGGTCGACGGCACCGTCAATCTCGACGCCGATGCGTCCTTGTCGGACCCCGGCATGGCCTTGAGCACCGGATCGCAAGGCGATGGCGCGCAGACTGATGACGCCGGTACGGCAGCTGCCGAGCTCGCCCCTCCGGCCAGGTTGCTTCAGCGTTTCGGCACATTGAGGGCGCTGGACGAGCGTGGCAATGTGCGTGCGCTGGCCGATGTCGAACTCGAAATGATCAAGCTCGCCATCGACCATTACAACGGCCAGATGAGCGAGGTCGCACGGCGTCTCGGCATCGGCCGCTCGACGCTCTACCGCAAGCTCAAGGAATACGGCATCGACCCGGAAACCGGCCGCCTCGACCGCCTTGCCTCCTGAACGCCGAATTCCACAGCTTGCCAACGCAACGCCGGGACCAGCTTGCCATGCCACATCCGGCGCTGCATAAGGGGTTGGGGCGGGAATATGGCTGATGCGACGCCGTTGTTCACGCATTAAGGCCAGCGGTAACAGATCGTGTAGCGGGAAAAGGCTGAATCTTGATCTAAACCAGCAGTTTACCAAGAAATCCTGTGTATTATTTTTGACGGGATATCGCCACGGTGTTACCGCATTTCGGCTTCAATAAGCGATGATTAACCATTAGGATCGATATTCGGATGTGAGAACCACGCATCCGTTTGGACAAATCCGGGGACAAACGGCAGCCTGCAAGGCCTTTTGATTTGAACAAAGTCGAACGACACAGAAACGGGCGGCGCGATCACATGGGCGTCTGGCCGAGATGGCTGGCAGCGTTGATCGTTGCGTTCGCTTTCCTCGCCGCAACTGCTGCCGGCGCCAGCGCTGAAACGCGCTCGCTCAAGCTCTATCACCTCCACACGCACGAAAAGGCCGAGATCGTCTACAAGCGCAATGGCCGCTACGATCCGGCAGGCCTCAGGAAGATCAACATCATCCTGCGCGACTGGCGTCGCAACGAACCGACCAAGATGGATCCGCGCCTGCTCGATCTGGTGTGGGAAGCTTACCGGCAGGCCGGCGCCACCGACTACATCCAGGTCGTTTGCGGCTATCGCTCGCCGTCGACCAATTCGATGCTGCGCAGCCGCAGCCGCGGTGTCGCCAAGGAAAGCCAGCATATGCTGGGCAAGGCGATGGACTTCTACATTCCGGGTGTGCCGCTGAAAAAGCTGCGCAACATCGGCCTGAAGATGCAGGGCGGCGGCGTCGGCTACTATCCGTCGTCGGGTTCGCCCTTCGTCCACATGGACGTCGGCAATGTGCGGCATTGGCCAGGCATCAGCCGCCAGGAACTGGTCAGCCTGTTCCCCAATGGCAAGACGCTGCATGTGCCGAGCGACGGCAGGCCGTTGCCGGGTTATGACCAAGCGCTCGCCTCCTACAAGGCACGCAAGGGCGCCGGTTCTCCTGCCATCATGATGGCCAGCGCAGGCGGCAGCACCAAGAAATCCGGTGGCTTCCTGTCCGCGTTCTTTGGCGGTGGCGGTGAAGACGAAGCCGACGACAGCGCCGATGTCGCTACCGCCGCGCCGCCGCCGAGAAGCGTGAAGCCGGTGCTGGCTGCCACGAGCAACAACAACAGCAATCTGCCTGGCATCGCGATCGTGTCGCCGCAGAACGCCAAGCGCGCCAACATTCCGCAGCTTGCCGACGACAGCGCTGACGATGCGGAGCCGCAGGACACGCCGGAGACGATCATCGCCGCGCTGCCCGCCAAGGAAGTGCCGCTGCCCGCTTTCGCACCGCGGCCGAAGGCCGATGTCGGCGCGCAACAACCTGAGACCGTGCCGTTCGGCGTGGCCGATGCCACCACCGAACAGACGGTGGCGACGGCGCAGGCGCCGGCCAATGTGCCGTTCGGCACGGCCGATGCGAGCAATGCCGACCAGGGGGCCGATCAAGCTGCCGCTCCGGCGCAGGTCGCGGTCAACGTCCCGTTGCCGACCTGGCGTCCCGACCGCTCTTCGCCGCCGGCTGAGCTTGCGCCGCAGGACAAGGGCGTTCTGCTGGCGCTGGCCGATACGGCTGCCCACAAGCAGACCGCAACCGACGCGTTCTCGGTGCTGCCGTCGCAGCGTCCGGACGAGGTCAAGGCGGTTCTCGAACAGGCCAGCGCCGCCGATACAGCCGGTGCTACCGACGACTATCAGGTTGCGTCGCTTGAGCCGCGCTCTGCGTTCAACGATCCGTCAGGTGTCGATGCCGCATCGCCGCGCGGCGCTATTGCTGCCCGTCCCGCCGGTACCGATCCAGCCTCGGTGATCGGCGCCGGCGTCAAGACGACACGCAAGGAAGCCAGGGCTTCGGCCCGCGACCTGAAGCCAGGACCGAAGGCAGTGGTGGTGGCGGCCGAACCGCAGGCGGCCCGCTGGGCGCTGAGCAGCGGCGACAACATCGCCACCGTTTCCAGCCCGACGACAGCGCCGCGCTATGCCTACAACATCGTGCATACGCCGCCGAGCGAGGTCTACACCGCAGGCTTCCAGGCGGACAACCAGATGGCCGATGCCAACCGCTTCACCGGCAATGCCGTAAAATTCCTTTCGGTCGCCCGCTTCCAGACGAAGTAAGGGCGTGACCGGGGCGTTATCGACTCGAAGCCGCGCTGGGCAACCTGTGCGGCTTTTGTTTTTAGCGAGATCTCGAGCACTGGCTTCCATCGCCACAGAATGCTAACCACCAAGCTGCATTCCCGCTTCGTCTAATGGTAGGACAGCGCCCTTTGAAGGCGTGAATCGTGGTTCGAGCCCATGAGCGGGAACCAAAATCTCAACGCGTAGCAAACCCGGTCGGCGCAGCTGGCGGGTTTTTGTGCCGAGTGCAATTCCGGGAACACTGTGATTTTCCCGGAAAAGCGCGGAGCGCTTCCCTTGGGAATTGCGCAAAGACAAAGTAGCGGAGGTTATTTTCCGAGCTTGCTCGCGGTCTGTGCGAGCGCCTCGATCTCATCCCACTTGCCGGCCTTGACCAACTCGTCCGGCGCCACCCACGAGCCGCCGACGCAGATAACGTTGGACAGGCTGAGATAGTCGGCGGCGTTCTTGGCCGAGATGCCGCCGGTCGGGCAGAATTTCACGTCGGCCAGCGGCGAGGCAAAGGCCTTCAGCGAGGCGATGCCGCCGGATTGTTCGGCCGGGAAGAATTTCAGGAACCGCAGGCCGGCCTCGCGGGCAGCCATGATCTCGCCGGGCGTGATGGCGCCGGGCAGCAAGGGAACGTCGCTGTCCTTGGTCGCCGCCAGCAACTCTCGCGTGATGCCGGGGCTGACGATGAATTTCGATCCGGCGGCCGCTGCCTCGTCGAACTGCTTGGCATCGAGAATTGTGCCGGCGCCGACAATGGCGCCCTCGACCTCACCGGCGACGCGGCGGATCGCTTCCAGCGCATCGGCGGTTCTCAACGTGATCTCGATTGCCGGCAGGCCGCCGGCGGCCAGCGCCCGGGCGAGCAGGACGGCGTCCGCGACATTGGCGATCTTCAGCACCGGAATGACCGGCTGGCCATTGAGCAGCGACAGGAGCGTTTCGGTCTTGCTGAGCATTGGCTTGTCTCTCCCTAGGTGATTTCAACCGATTAGCAGAAGGCCGATTCCGAGTCCACGAAACCCGGCCTGCCGCGATGTCACATGTCGGCCAACGAGCCTGCGGGCGAATACCGACGAAGTGTCTTTAGCTCTGCCTTGAATCCGCTTTGACCACGGTTTAGTGGCTTGGCGATGACCAACCGTGAACCCGTGCGCGTTGCCGCGCTCTACAAATTTGCGAGGCTGGGCGACTTCGAGGCGCTGCGGGTCTTGCGCACGCCGCTTGCCGCCTTCTGCTGCGGGCGCGGCATCAAGGGCACGCTGCTTCTGGCGCAGGAGGGCATTAACGGCACGGTCGCCGGCAGCGAAGCCGACATAGCCGACCTGATCGCTTATCTCGAGGCCATCGAGGGTCTTGCCGATCTCGAGGTCAAATACAGCACTGCCGCCGAAATGCCGTTCCATCGCATGAAGGTGCGGCTGAAGCGCGAGATCGTCACCATGGGCGTCGAAGACCTCGACCCGGCGACGGGTGCGGGGACCTATGTCGCGCCGGCCGACTGGAACGCGCTGATCTCGGACCCCGGCACCATCGTCATCGACACACGCAACGCGTACGAAGTGTCGATCGGGACGTTCGAGGGCACGGTGGACCCGCGCACGTCGAGCTTTCGCGAATTCCCGGCCTGGGTGGAAAAACACCGCGACCAACTCGACGGCCGCAAGGTTGCGATGTTCTGCACCGGCGGCATCCGCTGCGAAAAGGCGACGGCCTATGTGAAGTCGCTCGGCTTCGAGGATGTGTTCCATCTCAAGGGCGGCATCCTCAGATATCTTGAAGAGGTGCCGGCCGAAGACAGCCTGTGGCAGGGCGAGTGTTTCGTCTTCGACGAGCGGGTCTCGGTGTCGCATGGGTTGACCGAAGGCGAGGCCGAACTCTGCCGCGCCTGCCGGCATCCGCTGACGCCGGAGAACCGGCTGTCGCCGCATTTTTCCACCGGCGTGTCATGCCCGCATTGCTACGAGGCACGCTCGGATGAGGATCGCACCCGCTATGCCGAGCGCCAGCGCCAGGTCGAACTTGCGCAGGCGCAGGGCAGGGGACATATCGGCAGTTAAGTGCCGCCGACGCCCTGACTGGATCACCACACGACAGAATAGCGGTCGATCACCCACAGCCATGTGCCGTCGGCCTGCCGGCGCGCGACCTCTGAGGTTATCGAGCCGTCGGCAAGCCTGGTCGACGTCAACGCGAGGTCGCCGTTAATGGCCGCCGGGCGCTGCTCGCCGCGCTGGAATTTTCGCCAGCTCGCGGCAAAGGCTTCGAACAAAGCGCGGATCGCCTCATGGCCACGCGTCGATTCGGCTGCTCCGGTGTCGATGACGGCATCGGGTTCGAACAGCGCTACCATGCCCTCAATGTCTCCCGCCCATTGCCGATCAATTAGCAGGCGCTCCAGATCCTGGGGATCTCGTGCTTGGTCGCGGTCTGGCTGATCGGTCACGGCAAAACTCCTCCCTCGCCGACGTTGCGGCGACACTAACCGAAGCCGAGGCGGGTTTCGACACATCGAATTTGATTTGCGGCATTGCCGGCGCCGATAGCAAAGCGCCGGTCCGTCATTGTAATGTCAACAATCGGGACCTACGTCTGCAACGTCCAAAACCTGCCCGTCCACGTTGGCGCGGGCCCTTTTCTGGAGGCACCATGTTCGACCCCAAGAAGCTTCTCGACGATCTGCTCGGCTCGCAAGTTCCCGGCACAACCGGCACCGTTCGCGACAAGGCCGGGCAGGCTGTGCAGATGGCCAAGGACAATCCGCTGGCCGCCGGTGCGCTGGCCGCGGTGCTGCTTGGAACCGGCACGGGACGGCAGGTCACCGGCACGGCCGTGAAGCTCGGCGGACTGGCTGCGATCGGCGGTCTCGCCTACAAGGCCTACCAGAATTACAAGGCCGGCAATGCACCCGAGCAGGCGCCGGCGGCCGGCCAGCCGGAATTGCTGCCGCCGCCCGCCGACACCGGCTTTCATCCTTCACAGGCGCCACAGGGGGAGGACGAGTTCACGCTGACCCTGGTGCGGGCGATGATCTCGGCGGCCAAGGCCGATGGCCATGTCGATGACGCGGAACGCCAAAAGATCGCCGGCAAGCTCAGTCTGGCCGGCATCGGCACGGAAGCGGAAAAGTTTCTGATGGCCGAGCTGGACAGCCCGCTCGACCTCGATACGCTGGTCGCAGGCGCCAAGACCGATGAGCAGAGGCTCGAGCTCTACACGGCGTCCCGACTGACGATCGACCCCGATACGCGCGCCGAACGCGGCTATCTCGACCTGCTCGCCGGCCGGCTCGGCCTGCCGGATGCGCTCGTCGATCATGTCGAGGCGACGGTGTCGGCGGCCAAGGTGCCGGTTCCGTCAGGCACGGCGCCGAACCCGCGCTGGTAGACAACGCAGCCGCGGCGGGAAAAGCGTTAACTTCTCGTTTACCGAGGAAGCGCATGATTTTAGTTAGTCGGATCGGCTTTTCCTCCTCCCAAGCCCGGTTCAGATCAGGGGGCGGTCGCCAATGACCGCCCTTTTTGTCGGACCGATCACATAAAGCGCGTGGCGCTTCATGTTTTTGTCCGGATGCATGTCGTTCTCTCAGAACCGGGGCCACTTTTGAGCGACATGCATTAGTGTCCGGCTTGCCATGATCGCCCTCATTTGCGATGGGTCGGTGCATTCGGATGCACCCCGATCTGTGCCGGGGATGCGCGGCGCGCAGGAGCAAAATCCATGACAGCCCTCACAGAGAAAACCGCCATCGTCACCGGCGCCGGCACCGGCATCGGCAAGAGCGTCGCCACGGCGCTGCTCAAGGCGGGCTGGAACACGGTGTTTTGCGGCCGCCGCAAAGCGGTGCTCGACGCCGCCATTACCGAAGCCGGGAAAGCGGACGCCAAGGCGCTGGCAGTTGCCTGCGACATCAGCAAGGCCGGCGAAGTCGATGACCTGTTCGAGACGGTGGCCGCAGCCTTCGGCCGCGTCGACCTGCTCTTCAACAATGCCGGCATGAGCTACAAGTCGACGCCGATCGACGAGATCCCGGTCGAGGTCTGGAACGATATTGTCGGCGTCAATCTCACCGGATCGTTCCTATGCGCCCGCGCCGCCTTCGGCGTCATGCGCAAGCAAAAGCCAATGGGCGGCCGCATCATCAACAATGGCTCTGTGTCGGCCTATGCGCCACGGCCGGGCTCGGTGCCCTACACCGCGACCAAGCACGCCATATCGGGGCTGACCAAGACGCTGGCGCTCGACGGCCGGCCCTATGACATCGCCTGCGGCCAGATCGACATAGGCAACGCGCTGACCGATATGGCGCACGCAATGACGGTCGGCGTGCCGCAGGCCAATGGCACCATCGCCGCCGAAGCGGTGATGGACGTCCAGCGCGTCGCCGACGCCGTCGTCCACATGGCCAGCCTGCCGCTCGACGCCAACGTGCTGTTCATGACGGTGATGGCGACCAAGATGCCGTTCGTGGGGCGTGGGTGAACAGCCGAAGGCCTACTTCTTCAAAAACGCCTCGATCCGCTCCAGCGCGTGCAAGATGTTCTCTTCGGAATTGGCGTAGGAAAGCCTGATGTAGCCTTCGCCGAGAATGCCGAAATCGGGGCCGCCGATCAGCGCCACGCCGGCCTCCTCGAGCAGTGCCGAGGCGAGCTTCTTGGCCTTCCAGCCGGTCTTCGAAACATTCGGGAAGGCATAGAATGCGCCTTTCGGCGTAATGCAGGAGACGCCGGGCAGCGCGTTCAGCCCCTCGACCACGATCTTCCTGCGGTTGTCGAAGGCGCGCATCATCTTGTCGACATCGTCCTGCGGGCCGTCGATGGCGGCGATGCCGGCGAACTGGCTCGGCGCGTTGACGCAGGACCAGCAATTGACCGCCAGCTTGCGGACCTTGTCGTAGAGATGCCCGCCCTTGTCGCCATTCGGCCAGATCGACCAGCCCATGCGCCAGCCGGTCATCGCCCATGTCTTCGACCAGCCGTTGAGCACGATCAGCCGGTCGCGAATTTCCGGAAAATTGAGCAGCGAAAAATGCGTCTCGCCGTCATAGGTCATGACGTCGTAGATTTCGTCGGAGAGGATAGCGACCTGCGGATGCGCTTGCAGCCCCTCCACCAACTTCTCGATCTCGGCGCGCGGCGTGACGCCGCCGGTCGGGTTGGCCGGTGAGTTGAGGATTAGCAGTCTGGTCTTCGACGTGATCAGCGCCAGCGTCTCTTCTGCCGAGAAGGCAAAGCCGTTCTCCTCGCGGATCGGCACCGGAATGGGCGCGGCGCCGGTGAACTCGATCATCGAGCGGTAGATCGGAAAGCCTGGGTCTGGATAGAGGATCTCGGCGCCGGGTTCGCCGAACATCAAGATGGCCGCGAACATGGTCGGCTTGCCGCCGGGCAGGATCATTACATTCTCGGGCGAGACTTCGACGCCGGTAGTGGTCAGCGTGCGCCGCACCACCGCTTCGCGCGTCGCCAGCAGGCCATTGGCCGGGGTGTAGCCATGGTGGCCGTCGCGCAGCGCCTTGATCGCGGCCTCGACAATGTGCTGCGGCGTTTTGAAGTCGGGCTGGCCGATGCCGAGATTGACGATGTCGCGGCCCTGTTGAGCCAGTGCAGTGGCGCGCGCCAGCACGGCAAAGGCGTTTTCCTCGCCGAGGCGGTCGAAGGCCGAAATCGTGTGGAGCATTTTTCCCGTCCGTGTGGTTCTTGCTGTTAGGCCGCGTTTTTGTGAGCGTCTGCTCACAAAAGTCAAACGGATTGGAGTTTTGCGTGTCGGAAAATCTCAAAGATTGGCAAGCGCGTCCGCGGCCCGAGCGCAAGCCCATTGACGGCCGCTATGTCCGGCTCGAACCGCTGAGCGCCGAAAAGCACGGCGATGGGTTGTACGAGGCGTCGTCCGTGCCCGACATCGATGGACGCTTTGCCTGGCTGCCCGACTACCCGCCGCAAACCCGCGCCGATTTCCAGCCATGGCTGGACAAGGTCGAGGCGAGCGAGGATCCGCTGTTCTTCACCGTCATCGACAAGGCCAGCGGCAAGGTCGCCGGGCGACAGACGCTGATGCGCATCGATCCCACCTATGGCGTCATCGAGATCGGCAACATCTATTGGGGGCCGCTGATCTCGCGCAAGCCGGCAGCGACCGAGGCGCAGTTCCTGTTCATGAAGTATATTTTCGACGGGCTCGGCTATCGCCGCTACGAGTGGAAATGCAACAACCGCAACGAGCCGTCAAAGCGCGCGGCGGAACGGTTCGGCTTCAAGTTCGAGGGCATTTTCCGCCAGCATCTTGTGGTCAAGGGTGAAAACCGCGATACCGCATGGTACTCGATCATCGACAAGGAATGGCCGGCGCTGCGCAAAGCCTATGAGGCATGGCTCGATCCCGCCAATTTCGATGGCGAAGGCCGGCAGAAGCGGCGGCTCGAGGATTTCCGCGCCGAGTTCGGCGCGTAACAGGAGTTTTTTCCGATGGCGCACAGCCATGATCATGGTTCGCATGCTGGGCATGGCGCCGGCCACGTGCATGGCTCGACCGACAAGAAGCGTGTGCTGATCGCAGCCTGCCTGACCGCCGGCTTCATGGTGGCCGAAGTGCTTGGCGGCCTTTTGACGGGATCACTGGCGCTGCTGGCCGACGCCGGCCACATGCTCGCCGACTCGATCGCGCTTGGCCTTGCCTGGTACGCCTTCCATCTTGGCGGACGGCCGGCGACAGTGCGCCTGACCTATGGTTTCGGCCGGGTCAAGACGCTGGTCGCCTACACCAACGGCATCGCCATCTTCGCCATTGCTTTGTGGATCGTCTACGAAGCCTGGGGCCGGCTGATGACGCCGGCGCCGGTGCTGGGCGGGCCGATGCTGGTGGTGGCGATCGCCGGCCTTCTGGTAAACTTCGCCTCGTTCTTCGTGCTGCATGGCGGCGACCACGACAGCCTCAACATGCGCGGCGCCATCCTGCATGTGCTGGGCGACCTGCTCGGTTCGGCGGCGGCGATCGTGGCGGCGCTGGTCATCCTGGCCACCGGCTGGACGCCGATCGACCCGATTCTGTCGGTGCTGGTCTCGGTGCTGATCCTGTCCACCGCATGGTCGTTGATGCGCGAAGCCGCCCACGTCCTTCTCGAAGGCGTACCGGCAAGCCTCGACCGCGACCTCATCGCCAAGGACATTGCCGGCACCGTCAACGGCGTGCGCGAAGTGCATCACATGCATGTCTGGTCGCTCGACGGGTCCAGCAACATGGCGACGCTGCATGCCTGCCTCAACGATGGCGTCGATCCGCACCAGGCGGTCAGCGCCATCAAGAAGCGGCTCGCCGCCGAACACGGCATCAGCCACGCCACGGTTGAACCGGAATTCGGCCAGTGCGCCGACAGCCATGACGAGCACGATCATGACCACGACCATGGTGCGCCACCGCATCACGGCCATTATCACTGACAGGGAATTTCATGGCATTGGCATCCGAGTTGACGAGTTCCCGCTGTGGTGGGACGGCATGATGGACCGCGACACGCGAAACGCGCTGATTGCCGCAGCCTGGATCATGCTGCTGTTCGGCATCGCGGCGTTCTATTTGCCGACCGTGATGCTGGCCGTCGGCAATGTCTCGACCGTACTTGCCGGCATCGTCGGCATCGCCTTCGTGCTGGCATTTTTTCTGGTATTCTGGTTGCGGGGCCGCAACCAGAACAAGGGCAAATAAGAGGCTTTCGAAATGCGCATCCTGATTACTGGCGCCGCCGGCATGGTCGGCCGCAAACTTGTCGACCGGCTGGCCAAGGACGGCACGCTCAACGGCCGCAAGATCACCGGGCTCGACCTGCACGACATCGTGCCGCCGCAGGCGCCGGCGATGGATGGCGTCAGCATCGCCACGCATACGGGCGACCTTGTCGACGCCGGTGCTGCCGAGAGCCTGGTGGCGTCACGCCCCGACGTCATGTTCCATCTCGCCGGCATCGTGTCGGGCGAGGCGGAGGCGAATTTCGATCTCGGCTACCGCGTCAACCTCGACGGCACACGGGCGCTGTTCGACGCCGTGCGGCTGGCAGACTTTGCGCCGCGCCTCGTCTTCACCTCGTCGATCGCGGTGTTCGGCGCGCCGTTCCCCGATGTCATCCCGGACGACTTTCATCCGACGCCGCTGACCTCCTACGGCACGCAGAAGCAGATGAGCGAAGCGCTGCTGGCCGACTATTCCAGGCGCGGCTTCTTCGACGGCATCGGCATAAGGCTGCCGACCATCTGCGTGCGGCCCGGCAAGCCGAACAAGGCGGCGTCAGGTTTCTTCTCCGGCATCATCCGCGAGCCGCTGAGCGGCCACGAGGCGATCCTGCCGGTGCCGCGCTCGGTGCTGCACACCCATGCCAGCCCGCGCTCTGCGGTCGGTTTCCTGATCCATGCCGCTGGGCTCGACGGTGCCGCTGTCGGGCCGCGCCGCAACCTCACAATGCCCGGCGTTGCCGTCACCGTCGGCGAGCAGATCGAGGCGCTGGAGCGCACTGCAGGCGCCGAGGTGGCGAGCCTGATCCGTGAGGAGCCCGACGAAACGATCTGGGCGATCGTCAAGGGTTGGCCGACGCGCTTCGAGGCGCGCCGTGCAAGGGACCTCGGCTTCAGCGCCGAAAACAGTTTCGATGAAATCATCCGCGCTCATATCGAGGATGAGCTGGGCGGAATGATCGCGGGTCAGGCCTGACCCGCCGAGGTCACACAGCTCCGGACAGGCTCGCCGACAACAGCAACAGCCCGAACAGGAAGACGAAGGCGGCGCCGCCGATTTCGACGACTGTGTGGATGCGGTTGCCCATGCGGCCGTCGCCGGCGAAATAGACCGCCCAGTTCTTGGCGGTGACTGCGATCGTTGCCAGCGCCGAGACTGTGATGGCGGTTCCAATCGACATCGCCAGCACCGACAGCAGGCCGCCGAGCCACAGGCCGTTGAGCAAAGCGAAGCTCAGCACAATCAGCGCGCCGGAGCAGGGGCGGATGCCGACGGCGGCTACAGCCGACCAGGCCGTGCGCCAGTCGAAGCGGTCGCCCGACAACAGCGCCGGATCGGGCGCATGTGAGTGGCCGCACGTACCACAGACCTCGCCGGCTGGGTGATCGTGAGCGGCGTGATCGTGATGAGCGTGGTCGTGATGGGAACGATCGTGTGTGTCGTGGTCGTGCGCAGCGTGATCGTGATGATCATGCGAATGGTCGTGATGCACATGCAAGGCGTGCGAATGCGCATGCGCCGCGTGGCTGTGAGCGGCATGCGAATGGCCGCTATGGGAATGACCGGCGTGGGCTGCCGACAGGCTGTAGGCGGGCGCCTTGCCGAACCAGCGCAGGACCGTAGGCCCGAGCTTGCGCCACAGCAGCCAGGCGCCGAACAAAGTGACGAAGACATAGCTCATGATCTCCATGAACCAGGCTGCGTCGGTCATCGAGATCGCGGTGCCGCGCAGGACGAAATAGGCAAGCAGCATCACCAGGATCGCGGTCAGGCCCTGCAGCAGCGCCGAGACGAAGGACAGCAGGATACCGCGCCTGAGCGCCACTTCATTGGCCACCATGTAGGACGAGATGACCGCCTTGCCGTGGCCGGGGCCCGCGGCGTGGAAAATACCATAGGCGAAGGACAGGCCGATCAGCAGCCACATCTTGCTGCCGTCCTCGCGCATCGCCTTCATCGCGGTGGCCAGTGCGCGGTAGAATTCCTGCTGGCGCAGATTGATCCACATCAGGATGTGGGCGAACGGGCCGGTGGTGGGCGCCATGCCGTCATTGACACCGATGCCGAGTGAACTCTGGGCATGGGCCTGCCCGAGAAAGTGCGTCATCAGCAGGGCAGCGGCCACGAGGCCGAATGCCAAACGCAGGGACGGTTTCATCACCGGATCTATCCTTCTGGCGGGCAATTCAGTTCGAGCTTGGTGGCGAAGATCTTGCTCATGTCGGTGCCTGTCGGGTCGTTGAAGAACGCGTCCGTCAAGGTCTTCTGGTTTTCCTTGATCGCCTCGTCCGGATCAGGCCGGATGACGCTCTTGGTGCAGTTCGAGGGCAGGCCTTCCACCGTGATGTTGCTATCCTCGGTGAAGTCGATCGCCGTATAGAAGGTTGGATCGTAGACGCCGAAATCGATCTTGCCGGCGAGCTTGATCGGCACCTTGGGTTCGGATTCGAACAGGATGATCAGCTGGTCGTTTTCGAAATTGGCCATAAGATGCGGTGGCGGCGTCATCGGCACGTCCTTGCCGTCGACGGTGACGAGCTGGAAATAATTGAACTCGGCCAGCGAGGCATGAACGGTGTCGGCGACATCCTTCAGCTCCTTGTCGTCAAGCTTCAGGTCGGAGTTCTTGTCGAACTCCATCATCACCGTACTCGAAAACAGATCATCGAAACGCCAGAGGTGACGCAGCGCTTTCACACTTTGGTGATCCGGCGAGAGGATCACGTCGAGGCGGGCCTCGGCGAAGACATGAGGATGCGCGCCAGCCGCTCCAACGGCGGCAAAAGGCGCCGCCAAGGCCGAAGCCAGCATGATTGCGTGCCGTTTCAGATGCATTCTCGGTCGCTGTTCCATCGGCCTCGGAGAGATTTCGAGAGGTTACCAGAAACGGGGCGAAATTGGGACCGCGGCACGGCAAGACCGGGTCAGGCGCTCTCGCGGTTCTTGAACCACTGCACCAGAAAATCGACGAAGACACGGACCTTGGCCGGCAGATAGCGACGGTGCGGGTAGACGGCGAAAATCCCGCTGCCCGACTGGATGCGGTCGTCGAGCAACGACACCAGCAGCCCGGATGCGAGGTCGGGGGCGGCGATGAAATCGGGCAGGATGGTGAAGCCCAGGCCGGACACGGCGGCGGCTCGCGCTGCCATCGGGCTGTTGACCTCGATGGGACCCGATACGTTGACACTGACTGACTCCTCGCCATCGCCCCTGAAGCGCCAGTTGGCGAGCGAGCGGCCATTGGTGTCGACGATGCAGGGCAAGTTGGCGAGATCCTGCGGGCGCGTCGGCTTGCCGTGCTTGGCGATCAGCTCCGGCGAGGCGCAAAGCTTGATCGAAAACGGCCCCAGGCGGCGGGCGATCAGCGATGAGTTCTCCAGCCGCGAGATGCGCACGGCAAGATCGAAACCTTCCTCGACCAGATCGACAAAGCGGTCGTCGAGATGGATGTCGAGGACGATGTCGGGATGCTGCTTGGCGAAGTCGATGAGCGACTGGCCAATCGGCGCATCGGCGAAGGTGCGCGCCGCCGACAGCTTGATCCTGCCGCGCACGTCGCCGGAGGATTCGCGCACGGCGTCAGCCAGGCTGTCGACCTCGCGCACGATTTCCGAAGCGCGGCTGTAATAGGTATGGCCGGCCTCGGTCAACGAGAACTGCCGCGTGGTGCGGTTGAGCAGCAGCGCGCCGAGTTCGTCCTCGAGTTCGCGCACATATTTCGACAGCAGCGCCTTGGAGCGACCGATCTTGCGCGCGGCCGCCGAAAAGCCTTCGGCCTCGACGACGTCGATGAAGGCGCGCATGCGGGTCAGTGTATCCATCATCAGGCCTTTCGTGCCGCATCGAGAATTCGCCGGCCGAGCCGTATCAGGGCAATGTCGCTGCCGGGAGGGCCGAGCAGCGAGAGGCCGAAAGGGGCACCGTCAACCGAGCCCAGCGGCAGGGTGATTTGCGGAAAGCCTGAAAGACCCGAAAGGCACAAAAGATGCAAGGCCCTTTCGCGGTAGGCCTGGAGCTGCTGCGGCTCGCTTTTGACCAGAGGTGCGGGGCCTGGAACGGTGGGCAGGACAAGAAACCCGTCCTGGCCGAGCAGCGCGGCTAGCTCGGAGCGGAAGGTCAGGCGGCGCACCGCCTCGGCCCGCGCGGTCTTTTCGTCGATCGTGCGGCCAAAACCAAAGCGCTCCTCGACGCCCGGCCCGAGATCGCGCTCGCCAGAAATGATCCAGGCGCCATGCTGCTGCCAGGCCTCGGCGGCCTGGAGGCGGCGAAAGCACCAGTAGAGCTCGTCGGGGAAGGAAGCGAAGCTGTACTCCACCGGCGCCGGCTCACCGACAAGACTGGCGGCCAGCGCTCTCATCCTGGCGTATTCGGCTGCCTCGGCGGGGCCGGCCACGAAAGCGTCCAGCCAGCGGATCGAAAGCGGCCGGGTGAGCGGATACGGATGCGGGTCGCGGCCGAGCAGCAATTTGCCGATCGTCTCATAGGTCTCGATGTCGTCGGCGAACCAGCCGAATGTGTCGAAGCTCGGCGCCAGCTTCATCGTGCCTTCAAGCGAAATGCGGCCATGCGTGGTGCGCAGCCCGATCAACCCGCAAAAGCTCGCCGGGGCACGGATCGAGCCGCCGGTGTCGGAGCCGGTGGCGATATCGGCAAGCTTGCCGGCCACCGCCGCCGCCGATCCGGAGGACGAGCCGCCGGTGACGCGATCGGGAGCGGCCGGGTTCACCGGAAACGGAAAATGCGCGTTCTGGCCCACCAGCGAGAAGGCGAACTCGTCGGTCTGCGTCTTGCCGATGAAGCGCGCGCCGGCGTCGAGAATCACCTGCACGGCCGGTGCCGTGCTGGACGCGGCATGCGCCTCGGCGAACTTCACCGGATTGCCGCAACCGGTGCGGTAGCCGGCGACGTCGTAAATGTCCTTCACAGCCAGGCGCAGCCCGGCCAGTGGCCCCAGTTCCGCATTGGCCACCGGCATTCGACGCAGGTCGAGAAAGGCGTTGAGCGGGCCGTGCGTGCCTGGCATCGTTCGATATCCGTATACAGTAGGCCCAGCATTGTTCGATGCCGGAAATTTTACAACCTGGAGTACGATTTTTATTGATTGTGAAATCTTTCGATCTTATATCGCGCTTGCCCAAAGTCGCACGTGCCTGTGGGTGTCCGCCGATCCTCGAATGGTGAGGGAAATCGGTAAGGTAACTGGAGCTAACCCCTCCAGTCGGTCTAGCGGCCAACCGCCAGCCCGAGGACACCTTGAAGCAACGACGGTGCGGGCCTTTCTGGTGTTCTGCCGGTCGTCCAAAGACCGGGGTTACTGAAGAGGCACACCTTCATTGCCGGCAGTGCGGACGGGTCTCCCATCCAAGCCAAGGCAGACAAAGCGAACCGAGGCCGGGCAAGGCCAAGGTTCACCGCCGCGAGACGGCGTTTCATGGTTCCGGGGTCTCCACCGGCTGGTTCCATGGATTTCCGTCCCGCCTTTGTTTGACCGCGTGTTCGCGAGGCCGAAAGCCCGCGTCCCGCAGCCTTATTGCGCGCCGCAAGGCGTTAATGGAGAGACCCCGATGGCCACCCAGCGCATCCTCGACTTCCTCGCCACCCGACGTCCGTCCGGCCCCTGCCTCGTCGTCGACCTCGATGTCGTGCGCGACAATTTCCGTGCCTTCGAGAAGGCGCTGCCCGATTCCAGAATCTACTATGCGGTGAAAGCAAACCCTGCGCCGGAGATCCTGCGCCTGCTTGCTGCGATGGGCTCGTCCTTCGACACCGCTTCCGTTGCCGAGGTCGAGATGGCGATGGACGCCGGTGCGCCGGCGGACCGCATCTCCTTCGGCAACACCATCAAGAAGGAGCGTGACATTGCACGCGCCTACCAGCTCGGCATTCGGCTGTTTGCCGTCGACTGCGTCGAGGAGGTCGACAAGATCGCCCGCGTCGCTCCCGGCGCGCGCGTGTTCTGCCGCGTTTTGACCGACGGCGAAGGCGCCGAGTGGCCGCTGTCGCGCAAGTTCGGCTGCGTGCCGGCGATGGCCGTCGACGTGCTGCGCCATGCCAGGACGCTCGGCCTCGACGCCTATGGCGTGTCGTTCCATGTCGGCTCGCAGCAGACCGACCTGACGGCGTGGGACCGTGCGCTGGCCGACGCCAAGAAGGTGTTCGCCACGCTTGCCGACGAAGGCATCGTCCTCAAGATGGTCAATATGGGCGGCGGTTTCCCGACGCGCTATCTGCGTGACGTGCCGGCGGCCCAGGCCTATGGCCAGGCCATCTTCTCGGCGCTGCGCAAGCATTTCGGCAATGCGATCCCTGAGACCATCATCGAGCCGGGCCGCGGCATGGTCGGCAATGCCGGCGTCATCAAGTCGGAAGTCGTGCTGATCTCGAAGAAGGCCGAAAACGACAATGTGCGCTGGGTGTTCCTCGACATCGGCAAGTTCGGCGGTCTGGCCGAGACGATGGACGAGGCGATCCGCTATCCGATCGTCACCCGCCATGACGGTTCGGAGACCGCACCTTGCGTGCTCGCCGGCCCGACCTGCGATTCGGCCGACGTGATGTACGAGAAGACGCCGTATCCGCTGCCTCTGTCGCTGACCATCGGCGACGATGTGCTGATCGAAGGCACCGGCGCCTACACGACCACCTACTCGGCGGTCGCCTTCAACGGCTTCGAGCCTCTCCGATCCTACGTGATCTGACGGCTTCGGCCTTCAGATCACCCCAGGCGGACGTTTGCGTCCGCCCGGGTTCGCCTGTGGAACAAGCTCCGCTCGTGAAGGATCGCGGAAATGGACATTGTAAATTACATTGACGGCATTGGATTCTCCCCCCTCGAGGGGGAGATGGCCGGCGCCATTCCCATCGTCGCCGAAACTGCGGCAGACATTGCATCGCGTGAAGCGTTGCTCGATCGCGCTATGGGGCCGATGCGGCGCAAGAAATCGTCGGAGAAGCTGCGGCGTGGCCGCCGGCCTTCCGAAGGCCTCGCTTTTATCGTGCGCGATGCAGCCGGCGCGGTTGCTGGTACGGTGCGGCTGTGGGACGTGCGTCTGGGCGAGGGTGGCCCGGGAGCACTTCTGCTCGGACCGCTCGCCGTCGATCCGGCGCTGAAGAACGCCGGCATCGGCTCGGCGCTGATGCGCCATGCTTTGGCCGAGGCCGCGCGTCTCGGCCATGCCGCGGTGCTGCTGGTCGGCGATGTGCCTTACTATGGCCGCTTCGGCTTCTCGGCGGAGAAGACCGGCGCGCTCGCCATGCCTGGTCCGTACGAGCGGCACCGCCTGCTGGCGCTGGAACTGATCGATGGTGCGCTCGACGGCGCGCATGGCACGCTGAAGGCTGCAGGTCGCAAGCTCAAGGCACAGAGGCTGTCGCTGGCCGCCTGATTGTCCAAAAACAAACGCCGCCGCCGGTCCTTTGCATTTCAGCGAGGGCGGCGTTTTGTTTTTGCGAAGGGCTCAGCCGATCAGTTGGCTGAGCGCCATGGCGACCGACATATCGCCTTCGACCTTTATCTTGCCGGACATGAACGCCATGGTCGGGTTGAGGTCGCCGGCGATCAGCGAATCCAGATCGTCGAGCGACAGCTTTATGGTGCAGTCGGTCGGCGCGTCGGTGGTCGAGACGGTTGCGCCGTCGATGACGATGACGCCGTTGCTGCCGGTATCGAACTTCACGGAATGTTCGAACCCGGCGCTCGCCACGCGCGACCTCATCTTCTCGGCAATATCCTGAACGCTCATGACTGTTCTCCTGGTCTCGTTGCGTTTTGCCGCGCTTCAGTGACCGGCCTCCGCCGAAGTCGCTGTCTCGCGCGTACCGCGATCCTGGTCGCTTGGCGCATATAGCTTCGAGTTGACGTAAACGTCAACGCGCGATGCGTCATCTCGTTTCAGTCGGAAGGAATGCGGCAGAGAACATTCGCCCTGCGACGAAGGTTAGTGTTCAGCAGCGGGCTTCGCCGCCTCGGCCTGGGCCGATTCCGCCGGGGCCGGTTCGGTCGGCGTGGCCGGATCCTTGCGGCGGCGCATGGCGTTGTCGCGGATTTCGTCCTTGGTCAGGAAGTTGACCTGGTCGATCAGCACTTCATGCACCAGGTCGGCGCCGACGCGGGCGTTGACGGTGTCGCGTATGGCCTTGCGGAAGGCATCGAGATCGATGGTTTCCTTCTTGGTGAAGTCGATCTGCGGATTGGAGTAGAGATAGGAATAGACCTGATCGGTCATCAGCGCTTCGGCCGGGATCGACATCTTCTTTATCTCGGCCGGCTCGACCGTGTAGACGAGCTTGGTGAGGAAATAGCCGTCGATCTTGGAATCGCGGATCAGCGGCACCGAGATGATGTCGGTCTTGACGTAGTCGAGGCCACCCAGCATCGGTTTCGGCGTCTCGCCGACGCCGCGCTCACCGGCCGCCTGGAACGAATAGAACACCGCGCCAAGCGTGGCGGCGCAGATCCAGATCGCGGCGGCGATGAATTTGATCACCGGTTGTTCCCGTTTGTTGCCGAGATCATCAGCTCGCCCAACCGAATTCGCCGGCCGAGTATGTGCCGTCGGCTTCGGCGCGCTGAATGGCGTTCTTCAACAGCGTGGCGACTTCGTTGACCGCGTTGAGGTGGGCGAGGATTGCAGCCTCGTTTTTCGCGAGCTTCTGGCGCAGCCGCGCCAGACTGTCGCGATGCTGTTCCAGGAATTCGATCTCGTTGGCGCCCTTCATGGCGCGGGTCAGCTCATAGAGGTAGCGGCTCTTGCGGGCGTTGGAGGCCTTGAGGTCATAGCTGGTGTCGTTCTTCAAACCGGCCGTCTCTTCCTCGACCGCTTCCTCGATGCGGCCGATGATGGCGGCAAGGTTGCCCGGCCGTGCAAACGGGATCGGCGCTTCGGACGTACGCGCCGGCAGGTTGGAAGAGTATTTTGAAAAATCGGCCATTGAAAATCCTGGTCTAGATCTTGATTTCGGTTTTGATGGTCGTCTCGTCGCCGGTCATCGACCGTGCGGCCTTGCGCTGCAATTCCTCGACCAGCGAGGTGGACAGCCGGGTCTGCTGGTCGATCTCGGTCTTGTGCGGCCCGGTTGACACCGGGCCGATCGGCACGGTGCGCTTGCCGTCCTTGTAGTGGTCGGCGAGCAGCGATTTGGCGATGCCGATCCCTCCGCGCTCGGCCATGACGTCGGCGACACGCTCGGCAAGCTGCGATTTCCACATGTCGCCGGCCAGCCCCTTGCCGTAGACGCCCTCTGTGTCCTTGGGCAGCATGTTCTGGATGAAGGTCTGCAAGACCATCGCCTCGAACTTCTTGAACTTGCTGGCGGGATCGGCATTTGCGGCGGCCTTGTCGGCGGTGGCGCGCGACAGAATCGAGCCGGCATCGACCGAAGCAGCCATGTCGACAGAAAAATTACCGCCAACGCCGTTGGCCCGCTTGGCCAGCGCGGCACGGGCAGCCTCGATATCCGCCGGGTCGACGGCTCGGGCAACATCGAGAACGATGTCACTGGGTGGAGAAATCGCCAAGAAAGTCCGCCTCTTTGCCGGGTTTCCTGAGCGACCATGCCGCAACAAGCTTGTGGCAGGCTTGCGAGGGAGAGGGGAGGCGGAATGCTGTCAGCTCGTCTGCTACGCGCCAATAGCGGCCGTCCACACGGGTGGTCTTCAATGACCCCGGACGGTGAAGGCCTGCTTACCGAAGCCTGTTCGACGAGGCGGCTATCCCACTTGTAATCCCGGCCCAATCCTTTACCGCACCCGTTGTGCGGTTTATCACCGCCAGAGTGGCGGATTCAGTGAGATCCCAAAGTGAAAAGAAGACGCCTCTTGTTTGTCGGCGGGAGCGGGGATCCTGGCGGTCTTCATATCCATACCGCCGACGTGGCCCACACCGCCGCTTCGCTTGGGTTTCCCGTCAAGATCATTTCCGTCAACACCGACTATTTTTCCGAGCTCCTTTCCCCTGAGACAATCGATGTAGAGCTTGTCGAGGGCCTTTCTTATCAAAGGCTCATCGTCAAACCGAGACGGTTCCCGATCTCAAGATACATCCTTTGGTGGTCTGTGCTGGTCAGGCATCCCGGCCACGATATCATTTTCTGCCGTGGTGCTTTCGCGGAAACGCCTGTCGTCGAGTTGCTCATGGCCAAGGCCGCGGGCCGGCGAATTTACACCATCGAACACAGGCCGCGCGAGGCCGCGTGGCGATCCATGTTTTCGAAGCGCAGATATGGCGCGGTCATGAATGCCTGCGTCCAACGCACCATCGGCGTGTCGAGCGAATTGTCAGAGATCGCGACGAAAGAGTTTGACATGGCTCCCCATAAGGTCCGTGTCTGTGCCAATTGGGTAGACCCCAACTTCGCACCTCCGACTGCCAATGAAAGGCGCCAAGCGCGCGAACGGCTTGGACTGTCAAACGATGTGCGGACGATCGGCTATGTCGGCCGGTTCGGGCCGGAAAAAAATATCGACGTGCTGATTGATGCTTTCTCGGCTCTTCGCGCGAGTCGGCCCGCCGCCAACGTCGCTCTGATCATCGCCGGGGATGGCTGGTTTCGCTCCGAAGTGGAAAACAAAGTGCGCTCGTCCGGAGCTGCTGACCGGATCAAATTGCTCGGCTGGCAAAACGATCCGCGTGCGATCTACCATGCGCTTGACCTCTTCGTCCTGGCCAGCTCAGTCGAGGGTTTTTCCCTCAGCCTGCTGGAGGCGATGGCCACAGGCCTACCCTGTGTCGCCCATCCCATGGCGAGCGCGCTGGAACTGATCAAGGACGGCAGTAACGGCTTTGTGTCCGACATATCGACGGCGAGCTTGTTGGGCGAAAAGCTGAAGGAATTTCTGGACGCCGAAGCAGCGACGGTGAGCCGTCTTGGTCAGGCTGCCGCGCAGACCGTGGCGACCAGCTTCTCACGCAGCGCACGCTTGCCGGCGGTCCTTAGGGCACTTGACATCCCGCTCGATGGCTCAGGCCTGCCGCAGCCATTTCCGCGCGTTCTCACCTATCGGAACGCACAAGCCCGATCGCCCGCCGCAGGCTCGAAATCCAGTGCTTGAGCCAGAGGGTTTTCCGGCCTGTCCGCCAGGCGGCCCTGGCACAATTTTTGTCAAAATAGTCGAGCCGGTCTTCCATCAGAGCGTTAAGCGCTGGAGAAAGCCGGTATTGTTTTCGAATGCGCAGCATGAGCGCGAGATGGTGCTTCCACTCCGTGTATTCGTCGTGATGTCGTGATTCTGAATGCGTCTGGTAGCGTTCGCCTTCTGCCGTATCGCGCCCAGTGACGTCATAGGTCGCCAATTGCCGGTCGATATAGACGAAGGGTCCGCGCGTGTTGAGCCGCAGCCAAAGGTCGATGTCCTCGGTGCGGGCGAGGCTTTCATCGAACCCTCCCGCCGCCAGTATCGCGTCGCGCCGAACCATCGTCGAGGAGGTGTGAATCCAAAGGTATCCGGCGATGGTCGTGGTCAGCACGACATCAGAGCGGGCCAGCAGGGAACGGTCCGCCTTGAGTTCCCGGCATGGCAGAAGAGATGCGGTCCGATCATAGGTTTCCCACCACGGCATCATGGTACCGAAGATCATGTCGCAGGCGGTCATGGACGTGTCGGCAAGCTCGTCGACCATGCGATAGTCGCTGCCAATCAGGATCGCGTCGGGCCGGGTGTTGGCCGCCGCAATGAATTGCGCCAGCTTGTCGTCGTCCCACCGATCATCGCTGTCCAGAAACGCGATATACCGTCCGCGCGCCTCGCGAATCGCGGCGTTGCGCGCGCCGGCCGGTCCGCTCGTGCCGGGGTTTCGCAAAATGCGCAGACGTGGCTCGGCCAGAGAGAGCGCAGTGATAGCGGCCAAGGTGTCGTCCGTGCTTCCGTCGTCGACAATGAGCAGCTCCCAGTCCCCGAACGTCTGAGCCGTAACCGAGGCGACCGCCTTCAGCAGATAAGGCAGGCGATTGTAGGTTGGAATGATGACCGTACAGGCTCGCTCTGACATAAGGGCTCTTGCGTTGAAAGCCGGTGCCACGACGCGCAGCTGTTGCGCCTTGCAGGCCCTGGACAGCAGGTTCACCGGCAGGCTTGTCACTCCTCGCGCCGCTTTGCAAGCCGCAGCGCCTGCCTACGGACCGCAGCGCTTTCTCCGCCTGCTGCGAAACCACGTTGCAACGGCGGCGGAAACGGGGGACCGCGCCCAGCGCCATCTTTACGAGACAATCGCCTTTCATGGTGGCGCTTCACAGGGTGGCTGGACGGCAGGGACAAGCGTCGCCTTTACTCGGCAAAGAGCCCGTAAACCTCAGTTCCGCAACCGGGCAAATTCGAAGTGACGCAATCAATCAAAACCCTGATCGTGTCGGAGTATTTTCCCCACCTGCCTGACCAGATGGTCCATGGCGTCTTCCAGAGGCTCCGGCGTCACGCCGACGCGCTGGGTAGTATCGGTTCCGTCGATTTCGTTTTCATGTGGCCGTTGCACTGGTCCGAAAACGAAGACCGGCAACGTCAATCCGTCGAGGATTTTCGGCGGTCATGGTCTGTTGCCGGGCGGATCATACTGATTTCACCGCCCGCTCTGCCGTCTCGGTTCCGGCGCTGGCCGCGCGATCTTGGCATCCGCGACGTGATCGCCGCGACGCACGGCGCAGTCAGTTTCACGGAGGGCCGGGTCACGATGCGTTCCAGCCGTATGGCGGAAGTTTCCCGGCTTGAGCGGGCGATCCGCGAATTGAAGCCCGACCTCATCCTGGCGCATCGATTGGCATCGACAGCGGCTCTGATCCGCACGGCCATGGATTTGCCTCCGGTGCTGGTCGACTTCGATGACCTGGAACACGTCGCCCTTGGCAGGTCTCTCCAGATGGAGCGCTCTCCCTCGAAACGCCTTAAACTGAGCCTGGTGTCCGCGGTCGCACGCCGGACAGAAAGACTCGTCGCCGGGTTTGCGACAGTGGGCCTCGTGTGTTCCGAGCATGATCGCAAAATCATCGAAGAGCTTTCGCCGGGCGCCCGCATCGAAGTCGCACCCAATGCTGCCGTGATGACCGGCCGTTCCCCGATGCCTTCCGAGCCAACGGCTCTTTTTGTCGGCTACACCCGATATCCACCGAATGCCGAGGCTATCCTCTGGCTTGTTGGAAAGGTTTTTCCGCTGGTCCGGGCACGGCTGCCGCGAGCGCGGCTCCTCATCGCCGGTGATGGCGGCCGCGAACTTGGAATAGATGACGCCGGCGCAGGGGTAGAGACGCTAGGATTCGTTACGGATCTTTCATCTGCCTATGCGAGGGCAAGGGTTGTTGTCTGTCCGGTCAAGCGTGGCGGCGGCACACGGATCAAGATCATTGAGGCTGCGCTGTACGGCCGACCGGTCGTTTCAACTTCCATCGGAGCGGAAGGGCTCGGTTTCATCGATGGCAAGGAAGTGGTCCTTGCCAATGAGGAAGGGGCCTTTGCCGAAGCGATGGTCGAGTTGATGAGCAGCGATGAAAGGTCGGCCAGCATCGGCGCTGCAGCGGAGGAACGGGCACGCCAACTTTACGGCGCGGAACAGGTGCGATCCAATCTGGCAGCGTTGGCAAGGTCGATGGTCGATCCGGACACTGCGCAGACATCGAAATCCGAACTGGACGTCGATGCAACAGTGAACACGCCGATAGCGTACCTATAAGCCATCGTGTTTCACGCAGTTGGTCGCGATCCACCATTGCATACCGGAGCCCCTCACAAGCCTCGAAAACTCCGAGGTTTTTTCACCAAAGCGTGAACGCTACATTCTTGTTTTTGTCGCATTCCTTGTTTTCAAAGCGTTTCGACTGTGGGGGCCAAATATAGTGTTTTGCCGGGATTACTTCCGTTCCGAGGGCTGGTGAATGCGCTTCGGGATAGCGATCAGCAACCTGTCGACTTTCGGCGGGCTGCAAAGGGATTGCCTCTCTATCGCCAGGAATATCGTGGCGGCGGGGCATGAGGTTACGATCCTGACCACGGAAATACGCGGGTCGATCGCAGACCCCGGCTGTTCGATCCAGATTGTAGAAGCCAACAATCGCACCAATCCCGGAAGGGATATCGCGCTTGGCGCCGCGCTGAAGGCGCATCGCCAGGGGTTTGACCGGATCATCGGTTTCAACAAGCTTCCGATGCTCGACATCTATTATTCCGGCGATCGCTCTTACGCGAAGATCAAGACAGGCGCGTGGCGCCCTTTTTCACCACGCCACCGAACCCAGATGCGGCTGGAGCAGCTTTGCTTTTCGCCAAGTTCGCGCACCAGCCTCATCATGCTGACCGAGCGCCAGCAAAATGAGTATCAGAGCGTCTGGAAAACGCCGGAGAGTCGGTTTCGACGCATTTCGCCCAATCTCGATCCGGCGAGGCGCATGCCGCATCTACGCACCGACGGAACGCGCGAACGCATCCGGGCTGAATTGGGCATTGCGCCAAACAGCAAGGTATGGCTGTCGATCGGCTCCTCGGCTTGGGTAAAGGGCTTCGACAGGGTGGCGGCCGCGCTGGAGGCATTTCCCGACTCGGTCTGGGTGGTGGTGGGCGTCGTGCCTGTCAGCGGCATGGGCAGCCGCCTGATCCAGAAGGTGACAATACACGCCCGGGGCCGAACAAAGATCATTGGAATCCGAGACGACATACCGGCTGTTATGGCTGCGGCGGATCTTCTCATTCATCCTGCCCGAATCGAAACCACGGGAACGGTCATCGTCGAAGCCCTTGCCAATGCACTTCCGGTGATCACCACCGATACGTGCGGGTTTGCTCCCTTGGTCGAAAAGGCCGATGCCGGCGTCGTCATCGCCGGCGCGTACTCTTTTCGGGCGCTCGTCGAAGCCATCGCCATGGCACGAGCACCGGGCCAGCAAGCAGCATGGTCGTCACATGCCAAAGCTTTCGGCGGCGATCCTTCCTTATCCCATGGGCACGAGGAAGCGGCGCGCCTGTTTGTCGGAGAGCTTTGGTAGACACGGCCACATGCGCCGAGCCGAGGCAGTTGCTTTCAGCGGCTGGGCATTGGAACAGAAGCCTGACTATTTCGGGGTGCATGGCCGGCAAGATGAAAATCCCACGCTTCTCATCACCGTTTGACGCCCGGAAGCGTGACGCCGGGAAATTGCCGAAGCGCGTCTGGCTTACGCTCGACGATGGTCCGGAGCCCGGTCATACCGAGCAGATTTTGAAGGTGCTCGACCTTCATCGGATCAAGGCTACGTTCTTCGTGATTGGAGAAAAGGTGGCCGCTCATCCGGCCATCGTCCAGCGCGTCTTCGATGCGGGACACCGGATCGGAAACCATACGTTTTCGCATCGCCGTCTGACCGAGCTTAAGCCAGCGGAAGTTCGCCAGGAGATCGAGAGCACCGGTAGTCTGATTTCCGCATTCACGCCGGGAGGGAAGATTTTTCGTCCGCCTTTCGGGGCTTTGAGCCGGGTCGTTTCAGAGATTGCGGATGAACTCGGGCATCGCACCCTTCTGTGGGATGTGGATCCAAACGATTGGGATCCTCACCGCCAGCCGAAGGGGTGGATCAGGAGCGCGCTTCGCGAAGTTCGAGCGAAGCGGGATTGCGTTATCCTCACCCACGATAGCCTGCCCACAACCGCTGAGAATTTCGACCTGTTCATCACGCTCCTGAAGAAAGCCGGCCCGATTACGTTCGAAGATCCAGCGACTCTTTGTGCGACCCACCTGGCCCTTCAGGCGTTCTCGTCGACCGATTGAGCCATAGCTTGAGCCGATACCGCCAGAACCGCCATTGCGTCCTTGCGGTCTTCGGCAAAGGCCTGGCGATCATGAGAAATCGTTCGGCTGTGCGGAAACTGCCGTGGAGGTAATGGACGCGGGCAATCTTGATGGCCAGAAGAGCTTCCCGCCTGCGCAATGTATCCTCGTCGATCCGAACAGTGCCAAGCTCGCGCAATGCCTTGCGCCAAATGAAAAACTGCGTAGCGGGCTGGACCAAAAGCCGATTGTCGGCCCGCTCTGTCGATATCTGGTAGGTCAGCACCGGGTCGGGCACCTTGTCGACGCCGGCCTGGGTCAACAGCCTTGCCCAGAACAGTGTGTCCTCCTCGTAGGCGACGCCTTCGGGAAAGCGGACTGTGCCGATCGCCAGGCTTCTGATCAGGGCAGCGCCGACATTGATCGTCTCGCATTTGTCGATGAGATAATTGCCTGCGTTTTCGAGCTTTGATGGACCATATCCGGCTGGCGCGTCGATGAGCCGGTCAACGCCATCTGTGCGCCTGATATAGGAGCCGACCACTATTCCGGTGCTCCCATGCTCGGTCCCCTTGCGCAGCAAGTTGCGCAGCCCATCCTTCATATGGATGTCGTCGGCGTCGATGAAGTAGAGCCATGGCGAGACGGCCATCTTTATGCCGACATTGCGGGCGGCGCCCGCCTGAAATCGGGCCACCCGTTTGACCAACACCGGAAGCCCGCTTTGCCGGCCGGTCTGCTCGGCGATTTCAGCGGTCCCGTCCGTCGATCCGTCGTCGACGATCAGGATTTCCTCGATGAGGTCGGCTTCCGAAGCCAGCGACCGGATCGTCGAAGCGATCGAACGCCCTGCATTGTGTGCAGGGATGATCACTGAAATGTCTTTCATCCGTATGCCCCCCACCCGACATCAGCAGTTGCGATTTGCAGGTTCGGGTCAAGCCGCAGTTTGGCGCGGGCGCCTTCTTGCGGCAACTTTCCGGTGAACAGGAGCGCGCCGGTTCGCTTGCTCGCCGGCCGGCGACTGTTTTTCGGGCGTTCGGCTTTGCCTAGCGGCAAATTGAGATTTGTTCTGCGAGGAACGCCGTTATAAACCCATTGCTGTTGGAGGAGATACTCTTTGAAGGGCGTTGCGCTTTTAACCGTACCGAGAAGCGGCTCCGAATGGCTTGGAAGCCTTGCGAATGCCACAGGTTCCATGGGGTGTTTCGGGGAATGGCTGGATCCAGACCATCTCAAATTCGTGGCCCGCTCTTATGACGAGCTGGAAAGCGCCGTCCTCAAGGCCGGATTGTCAGAAAACGGGCGTTTCGCCATCAAGCTGTTCCCTGGCCATCTGCGTGAAACGCGAGAAAAGTTTGAGAAAGACTTTCTGTTTGAAACGCTGAAGAAGCACGAAATCGGGTTGATTTTCCTTGAACGGCGAGACCGGCTCCGGCAGGCCATTTCGTACTATCGCGCCAGTGTTTCCAGGCAATGGACCAACAGAGCAAGGGGAACGGGAGCGAAAGCCGCCTACGATTTCGCGGAGATCTCCCGAGCCTGCATTTCTCTTGAAGATGGGTACTCGTTCTGGTCGAAATATCTCGACATGCTTGGGCTGCCCCACAAGCATGTCGTCTATGAGGAGATGTTTGAGGATCCGACACCTTTTTTGGAAGCGGTCGCTGAGCATATGGGTGTTGGAGCTCCAGCCGAGAGACCAGCTTCTTCGATTCAGATCCAGCGCGATGGCCTGACAGAAGAATGGGCAGAGCGTTTTCGATCGGATGCCGCAGCCAACGGGATTATTGATCTGCTGCTTGAGGAGAGACCAGCTGTAAGGACGCTGTCCAATCTTCGGCGGTTCTTCAAAAAGCGGCCACTAACCAAAGCCTATTCGTAGGACATCGAGCTGCGCAGCTGCAGAGGTCATCTCGCTCGAAGCTGACGCGTTTAAAATCGCGGTAAGCCGCGGAACGTGCAATGCGCGCAAGCCAGCCTGTCGACAGACCGCCGGAAATGCTTGCATTTACTGGAACGCAGCTACTCGCCGCCTCGCCTCTGCGCGATCAGATCGAGCCGGTCGCGGTCGGAGCGTTCGCGTTCGTCCTGTCGGCGCACGTCCTTGTAGGCGCGCTCCACCATGTTGGTGCGCGCCGTCGCAGTGGCGATGAGCGTGACCTCCTGCCTGGCGCTTTCCAGGCTCGCTTCCTGCCGGACCAGCGCATTGGCGATGCGGCGATGGTAGAGGTCAGGGAACAGCACCGCCATCGACTGGTCGGCGTCGAAATGCTGGACAAGTTCCTTGGCCTCGGTTTCGGCGGTTGCCGCTGCCGCCAGGAAGGCCGCATGGCGCGTCTCGTGCAGGGCCTTCAGCTGCTCCTGCACCTTGACCAGTTTCTTCAGCCGTTCCTTGCGCGTGCTCATCTCACCTCGCCAGCGTCAGATCGACAAAGCCGTCGACGAACAGCGACAGCATGGTGCCGATGGCGAAGTAGAAGATGATCATGCCGCCGGCGATGACGAAAGGCAGCGAGATGAAGTAGACCGGGATCTGCGGCGTCAGCTTGTTGACGAAGCCGATCGTCAAATTGACCAGGATGGCATAGGCGATGAACGGGCTGCCGAGCCGGATGACCAGGAAGAAGGCGTCCGACACCGTGTCGGTGAGATCGACCAGGGCGGCCTGGGGATTGAAGAAGACGTTGACCGGCGCCACCGTGTAGGAGGCGACCAGAGCGCGGATGATCTCGTGGTCGAAATCGAAGACGAAGAGCAGCAGCAACGCTGAAAACGAGATGATGGCGGCGAGGGCCGCCTGCGGCTCTGGCTCCTCGATCGCCGGGCCGCCGGTGCCACCATAGCCGATCAGCATGGCAATGGCCGAGCCCATGAAGCGCAGCGCTTCCATGTAAAGCCTGGTCATGGCGCCGATCAGCCCGCCGACCAAAAGTTCCGAAATGATCATCGGCGCCAGCACCTGCGGACGCGCATCGACGAAGGGAAAAATCTTGTCCCACAGGAAGGCGAGCAGGCCACCGGTGGCGGCGATCGACGCGAACAGCCGAACCTGGATCGGCACGCGGGCGCTGGACAGGCCCGGCATCAGCATGAAGCAGGCGCCGATGCGACAGAAGGCGAGGAAGGCGGCGATGACGACGCCTTGCGACAGTATGTTCACGAGATCGTCCCGAGCACCTTGATCTCGACGCCCTTGGCGATTTCGACATGGGAGAGAACGGGAAGCGTCGTGAACAGGCGCTCGATGATCATGCGCACATAGGGGCGAGCATCGGGCGCGGTGACGAGGACAAAACGCTCGCCGGCCTCGAGATGCTTGCGGATCGCCTTGGTCGCGTCCTGGCCGAATTCCTCCAGCTGGCGCGGGTCGATGTCAAATTCGCGCACCTCGCCCTTGGCGTCGCGCTTGAGGCTCTGGTGGAAGGCGAGGTCCCAGCGGTTGCCGAGCCGCAGCACCTTGAGCATGCCGCCTTCGGAGAGATCGCCGCAGATCTGCTGGGCCATGCGGATGCGGACATGCTCGACGATGTGCTCGGTGCGGCGCACATGCGGTGCGATCTCGGCGATAGCCTCGATGATCAAATGCAGGTTGCGGATCGACACGCGTTCGGCCAGCAGCAGTTTCAGCACCGCCTGCAGGCCGGGGTAGGAGATGTGCGAGGTGCATATCTCGTCGGCCAGCTTGCGGTACTCCGGATCCTGGCGCTCGAGCAGCGCCTTCATGTCCTTGTAGGACAGAAGCTGCGGCAGGTTGTTGCGGATCACCTCGGACAAATGGGTGAGCAGCACCGACATGTTGTCGGCAAAGGTATAGTTCTCGCGCTTCAGATCCTCGGCGAAGGTTTCCAGCACCGAGAAGGCGCGCATGCCGAAGGCCGGCTCGCGGATTTCCTCGCCGGGAACGTCGGGCAAATCCCGGTTCCCCAGCAGCACCATGATCTCGCCGACCCGCATCTGGTATTCGGCGACGACGGTGCCGTGGACCTTGATCTGATAGCTTTTCGGCGGGATGCCGAAATCGTCGGCGACGCGCACTTCCGGCACGACGAAGCCGTATTGCGTGGCAAATTTCTTGCGCATCTTGGCCATGCGGAACACCAGTTCCTGATGCGACACCAGCAGCCGCGTCGACAGCTGCTTGCCGATCAGAAGCTCGATCTCGGCGGTAGTCAGCGAAGCCTTGACCGAGTTCTTCTCTTCCTCGA
The DNA here is from genome assembly GCF_030323125.1 of Mesorhizobium sp. C089B. Lineage (NCBI taxonomy): Bacteria > Pseudomonadati > Pseudomonadota > Alphaproteobacteria > Hyphomicrobiales > Phyllobacteriaceae > Mesorhizobium > Mesorhizobium sp. C089B. The sequence goes on along the minus strand of NZ_CP100469.1, from coordinate 3,277,193 downwards.
CTTTGTTCGCCTTCTCCAGATCCTTGATCGCTTCGGCGGCGGCAGCCTCGCGGTTGGCGCGCATCGGGATGACGTAGCCAAGGCCGGCCATGCCGGCGGCTAGCGTGAAGAACGGGAAGAACGGCAGGCCGGGCATCAGGCCGAGCAGGACGAGCAGCGAGGCCGCGACATAGAGCGCGCGCGGATGCGCACCGAGCTGGCCGAACACCGCCTGGTTGGTCGAGCCGCGCGTGCCGCCCTTGGACACAAGCAGGCCGGCGGCGAGCGAAACGATAAGCGCCGGGATCTGGGTGACGAGGCCGTCGCCGACCGACAGTTTGATGAAGACATCGGCGGCTTCGCCCATGCCCATGCCGTGCCTGATGTAACCGATGGCGATGCCGCCGAGGATGTTGATGGCGGTGATGATGAGGCCGGCAATGGCGTCGCCGCGGACGAATTTCGAGGCGCCGTCCATCGAGCCGAAGAAGGAGGATTCCTCTTCCAGCTCGCGGCGGCGCAGTTGCGCTGTCTTGTCGTCGATCATGCCGGCGGACAGGTCGGCGTCGATCGACATCTGCTTGCCGGGGATGGCGTCGAGGGTGAAGCGGGCGCCGACTTCGGCAATACGGGTGGCGCCTTTGGTGATGACGATGAAGTTGACCACAATCAGGATCATGAAGACGATCAGGCCGATGACGAAATCGCTGGCCATCACAAGTTTGGAGAAGCCGGCGATGACATAGCCGGCGGCGTGCGTGCCCTCATTGCCGTGCGACAGGATCATGCGCGTGGTGGCGATGTTGAGCGAAAGCCGTAGCATGGTGGCGATCAGCAGCACGGTCGGGAAGGACGAGAAATCGAGCGGCCGCTGGATCCACAGCGCCACCATCAGGATCAGCACCGACAGTGCGATCGAGAAGGCGAGGCCGATGTCGATGAGGAAGGCCGGGATCGGCAGGAATAGCACGGCCAGGATGATGACGATGCCGATGGCGAAGAAGACATCGCGGCCGTTCTTGGCCACTGTTCCTGTCGCTAAGCTTTCGCTGACCGCCATGTCGTCCCCAATCACAAGCCTGCCGAGCACGCGACAGCCCTTCGAGCCTAACCGGTCAAGCTTGCGCGAGGGTGGGAGGACTGGTTACTTGCCGGGACGACAGAGGCCTTGAGGAGAGAGATCATGCTGGTGATCATCGGCACCATTCGCCTGCCGGCGCAACGGCTCGACGAGGCAAGGCCGGCCATGCGGCGCATGATACTGGGCAGCCGTGCGGAGCCCGGCTGCATCGAATACTCCTACGCGCAGGACGTGCTCGACGTCGGGCTCATCCATGTAACCGAGGTGTGGAGCGACAGGGCCGCGCTCGACGCGCATTTCCGCTCGCCTCACATCGCCGATTGGCGGGCGAGCTGGGCATCGCTCGGCATAGGCGAGCGCAACCTCATGCTCTATGAGGCCGGCGAGCCGAAGCCGATCTGAGGACCGGGCACAGTCAAGAAGGCGTGGGCCCAAGAAAGTCTAGCAGGCGTTGACCTGTCTGCAGGACCATCCGCCGCCATCGGTATCGTGGCAGTCTTCATAGCTGCCGTAGCAGGTGTTCGTCGAATTGCGATACCAAGGGTAGCCGCCAGGACAGCAAACATCTTGTTGTGCAGTCTGGATAAATTCCTTTGCCGGCCGGCTTTGGTTTTCCGGATTGCCTCCCGCCAAAAAAGAGACATCGAGTGTGACACAACAGACCTAACCGGCATATCCATGCTTGAATTGCTCACCGCAGACGAGCTCAAAAAAATCATGCCAACAGCTAATGAAAAAATCCCCGCGCACTCATCTTCTCCTCCTTGAGGGAAATAGAGACGGGCAAAAATAACACAGCTGCGTCGATTGCGTAAGCGATCGCTCATATACCTCGACACGCTCGCGGGGAATTGAAGCGGGGCGGCAAGCCTGACTGCTCCTCAGCGCCAGAATGGCGCCGCAAGCAGCCGGCATTATGTCGGCGTGCTGATCGTCGCCGAACTGCACAGCGATCCGTCCGATGGTGACACGCCGGTGCTGGCGCTGGCCAAGTTCACGGATGCGGTGCTGGTACCGAGCATGAACGTCCAGTCCGCCGCCGGAACCTCCAGCGCGCCGTCGCCGAGGAACTGGCGGTGGTCGAGAATTTCGACAACCGGGCCGTTGTCGGCTTTTGACCGAGGGCCATCTGATGCGACGCTACGCCGAGGAACTCGACAAGGCGCGGCGCGACCTGTCGGGCGAAGAACAGGCCTCGGCCGGCATTTTAAAATGTCCCGGCGCTTGCCACGTGTACAGTGTCACTGTACAAATTGTTCAGTGGGAGAAAAAGACGGGATGAGCACCGACCAGGCTCCGGTCAAGAACGGCGTCGCCTCGACAGCGACGCATGCCCATCAGATGCTGGGCCAGCGGCTGAAGAGCCTGCGTCTCGGCCGCCGGCTTTCGCTGCGTGAGCTCGCCGAGCTGACCGGGACCAGCGCCAGCTTCATCAGCCAGCTCGAGCGCGGCCTGACCGGCGCCAGCACCGCCTCGCTCAACCAGATGGCCTCGGCGCTTGGGGTGAGCGTGGCGATGCTGTTCGAGGATAGTGCCGCCGGGCAGCGCGGGGTCTTGCTGCGCAGCGAGCGGCCGAGCCTGCCGCCCAGCGACGGCTGCCGCAAGATGCTGCTCTCGCGTCCCCCTTTAAGCGACATGGAAGTCTATGTCGGCGAGTTCGAAATCGGCGGCTCGACCGGCCCAGCGCTCTACACCCATGGCGACGCGCACGAGATGCTCGTCGTGCTGCGCGGCATCGTCGAGGTTTCGATCGGCGATGTCAGGCATGTGCTGGAAGAGGGCGACAGCATCGAATACGCGACATCGACAGCACATCGCTCAGAGAACATCGGCAGTGGCCGAGCCGAGGTGATGTGGATCATTGCGCCACCGACTTCGGTGCGCGCCGAACTCGATCAATACAGGGCCTGGAAACCGCTCGCAGCCAGGTAGGTTCAATCCATGCGGGTCAAATGGGAGAACAATAATCATGCTGAAAACAAGACATCTTGGCCTTGGCGCCGTGCTGGCGCTCGGCGTTCTGGCAACCGCAGCGTTCGCGCAGGAAAAGCCTGTCGCGGGTGAGGTCAAGGAAGGCTCGCTCAAGGGCAAGACGCTGACGCTCGTCTCCTATGGCGGCATCTACCAGGACGGCCAGGCCGCCGCGCTCAAGGAGTTCGTCGAAAAGTCCGGCGCCACGCTGCTCAATGACGGGCCGACAGAGATCGCCAAGCTGCAGGCGCAGGTCGAATCCGGCAACGTCACCTGGGACGTCGTCGACACCGCCGACCTGCCGCCTTACGTCTATTGCGGCAAGCTGTTCCAGAAGCTTGATTTCAGCAAGCTCGACGTCTCCAAGGTGCCCGAGGGCCAGGTTGGCGAATGCTCGGTGCCGGCCATGAACTACGGCGTCGTGCTGATGTACAACAAGGAGAAGTATGGGGATAACCCGCCCAAGAACTGGGCCGATTTCTTCGACACGGCAAAATTCCCCGGCACGCGCGCGCTCGACGGTTCGGGCGACCCGACGGGCGGCCTGCTGGAGCAGGCGTTGAAGGCGTCTGGCGGCGACCCGAAGGCGATGACGGTGGCCGACATCGACAAGGCCATCGATGTCATCCGCAAGCTCGGTCCCGACACGATCTATTGGAAGACCGGCGCTGAATCGCAGCAGCTTGCCGAATCTGGCGAAGCCGACATGCTGATGATGTGGACCGGACGTGCCATGACGGCGGTGAAGAACGGCGCCAAATATGCGCCGGCCTGGCAGGACTGGCTGGTGGTGATGGACCAGATGACCATTCCGGTCGGCGTCAAGGATACGGATGCGGCTTATGCGCTGCTCAATGCCTATCTCGGCAAGGGGGCGCAGGAGATCCTGGCGCAGCAGACCTCCTATACGCCGATCAACAATGACGCGCAGCCCAAGGTCGATGCGTCGGTCGCCGCCTTCCTGACCAACACGCTCGAGCGCCAGAAGCAGGGTTACAAGCAGAACATCAAGTTCTGGGTCGAGAACTTCCCGGTGGCGCAGGAGAAGTGGTCGGCGCTGATGGCCGGCAACTGAACAGCCAAGTGAGAGCCAGGCCGTGAGCGCGTCCGAACCCATCGCCCAACCCGCCGCCCATGCGCGGTCGGGTCGGGCATGGCGGCCGTTCGCGCTCACGGCGCCGGCGCTCATCCTGCTCGTCGCGGTGATCGGGTATCCGCTGCTCACCATCGTGCTGCGCAGCCTGTCGGAACCTGAGTGGGGGCTGCAGAACTATGCCTGGTTCTTCGGCGCGCCGGTCAACCTGACAGTGCTGCAGCGGACTTTCGTCATTTCGGCCTGGGTGACGCTGGTCTGCGTCATCGCGGCCTATCCCTATGCCTATCTGATGACCGCGGTCGGGCCGCGCGTCCGGCTGGTGCTTGTGCTTTGCGTGCTGATCCCGTTCTGGGTGAGTGGTGTGGTGCGAACGCTGTCATGGGTGATCCTGCTGCAGGATTCGGGCGTCATCAATTCGTTGCTGCGCTCGGTCGGGTTCGGCGGCGTCAAGCTGATCCGCACCCAGACCGGCGTGGTCATCGGCATGGCGCAGGTGCTGTTGCCGTTCATGATCCTGCCGCTCTATTCCGTGATGCAAGGCATCGACCTCAGGCTGATGCGTGCGGCGCAAAGCCTCGGTGCGCGGCCGTCGCGCGCGTTCTTCACCGTCTATCTGCCGCTGTCGCTGCCCGGCGTCTATGCCGGCGCGATCATCGTCTTCATCCTGTCGCTCGGCTTCTACATCACGCCGGCTTTGCTCGGCGGCCCGCGCTCGACCATGCTGTCGACGCTGGTGCAGACGCAGGTGCTGAGCCTGCTGCAATGGGGCAGGGGCGGCGCCATGGGCGTCGTTCTGCTGGTCACCACCTTCGTGCTGCTGGCGCTGGCAGCACCCGTGATGCGGTCCAGGCATCGGGAAGCGGGGCGGCGCTGATGGAGATGAAGCCGCTCACCCGCGTTCTTCTCGGGCTCGTCTGCCTGCTGGTGGCGATATGGCTGGTGGCGCCGACGCTGGTCGTGGTGCCGATGTCGTTCAACGAAAACAAATCGCTGGCGTTTCCGCCGCAAGGCTTTTCCTGGCAGTGGTACCAGAATTTCGCCACCAATCCGGACTGGTCGAACAGCTTCCTGAACTCGCTGAAAGTCGCCTCCATCGTTGCCGTCCTGGCAACGGTGCTCGGCACGCTTGCCGCCTTCGGCCTCGACCGCATGAAGGCGCGGCCGGCGAACCTTTTGCGTATGCTGATGCTGACGCCGATGGTGGTGCCGGGCGTGGTGCTGGCGATCGGCATCTATGCCGTCTATCTCGACACGCAGCTCGTCGGGACGCTGCTCGGCTTCGTGCTGGCCCACACCATCCTTGCGCTGCCCTTCGTGCTGATCGCGGTCTCGGCCAGTCTCGAAGTGTTCGACCGCCGGCTGGAGACAGCCGCAGTCAGCCTGGGCGCCGGCGCACTGACCACGTTTCGCACGGTGACGCTGCCGCTGATCGCGCCGGGCGTGCTCTCCGGCCTGCTGTTCGCCTTCGCCACGTCGTTCGACGAGATTGTCGTGTCGCTGTTCATCACCAACCCCTACCTCAAGACATTGCCGGTGCAGATCTTCGCCTCGATCACGCGCGACGCCGACCCGACGGTGGCGGCTGTCGGCACGATCCTGCTTTTCGCGACCACGATCCTGATCGGCGGCGGCATGCTCCTTCTTGGCCGCGAGCGGAAAGGACGCCAATGAATCCGAAGCCGACAAGCAAGGGCGTGGCGATCGATCTCGAAGCGATCAGCAAGGCCTATGGCGGCTTCAAGGCGCTGGACGGCGTGTCGCTGCGCATCGAGCCCGGCGAGTTCATGACGCTGCTCGGCCCAGCGGCTCGGGCAAGACGACGACGCTCAACGTGATTGCCGGTTTCACCGATGTCACCAGCGGCAAGCTTCTGGTCGGGGAAAAAAGCGTCGTCGGCGTGCCGGCGCACAAGCGCAACATCGGCGTCGTCTTCCAGCACTACGCGCTGTTCCCGCATATGAGCGTCGGCCGCAACGTCGCCTATCCGCTGACGCTGCGCGGCGTCGACCAGGCGACGCGACAGACACGCGTGGCAAGGGCGCTCGACATGGTCAGGATGGGCGATTTCGCGCATCGCTATCCCAGCGAATTGTCGGGCGGCCAGCAGCAGCGCGTGGCGTTGGCACGCGCCATCGTCTTCGACCCGCCGCTGCTCCTGATGGACGAGCCGCTCGGCGCGCTCGACAAGAAGCTGCGCGAATGGCTTCAGCTCGAGATCAAGCGCATCCATCGCGAACTCGGCACCACCTTCGTCTATGTCACGCACGACCAGGAAGAGGCGCTCGTGCTGTCGGACCGCATCGCCGTGTTCAACCGCGGGCGCATCGAGCAGGTCGGCACCGGCCGCCAGCTCTATGACGAGCCGGCAACGCTGTTCGTCGGTCGCTTCATCGGCGATTCCACCGTGCTGCGCGGCAAGGCGCGCAGCGATGGCAACAGCACCGCGCTGAGCATCGCCGGCGAGACGGTGACGGTACCGCGTAAGCTGTCGGGAGAAGCCAGTCCGGTGATGCTGCTGCGTCCCGAAAAGCTCGCGATCCGAAGAGCCGGCCAAAGTGCTGCCAATGGCGCCAACCGCCTGTCGGGGACGATCGCGGAAGCCATCTATCTCGGCTCGGAATCGAAATACGAAGTTAAGCTCGCCGACGGCTCGGCCGCGATCGTGCGCTCACCGCTGACCGGCGAGAGTTTTGGCCTCGGCGACAAGGTCGAGCTCTGCTTCGACGGCAGCGACGCCAAGCTGCTGGCGGACGACGCAAGCGCCGACACCACACTCACCTGATTCCAATCTGGCCTGATCCCATCTGAAAGTCATTCCATGCAAGCCAAGCGCAACGGCGACATATCGTTCTGGTATGCGGATCTGGGGGCGGTTCCCGTTCCGCGCCCGCACTTGCCTGGAAACATCGAGGCCGATGTCGCCATTGTCGGCGCCGGCTATACTGGCCTGTGGACCGCCTACTATCTGAAAAAGGCGAAGCCATCGCTGCGCGTCGTGATCGTCGAGCGCGAATTTGCCGGCTTCGGCGCTTCGGGGCGCAATGGCGGCTGGCTGTCGGGCGGCTTCAGCTGGTCGCGCGAAAAATATCTCAAGACATCGAGCCGGCAAGGCGTGATGGCGATGCAGGCGGCGATGGCAGGCTGCGTTGATGAAGTGATCCGGGTCGCGACCGAGGAAGGCATCGACGCCGACATTCGCCGCGTCGACAATCTGACGGTGGCCACCAACGCAGCGCAGTTGGAGCGCGTGCGCGAAGAATGCGAGACGATCCGTTCCTGGGATGTCGACCCGAACCGCGTCGAGATGCTGGACGCCGCCTCAACGCGCACGCGCATCAACATCCGTAACGTCATGGGCGGCTTCGTCGTCCATGGCCAGGCGCGGGTGCAGCCGGCCAAGCTGGTGCGTGGGCTTGCCGATGCCGTCGAGCGGCTGGGCGTGCCGATCTATGAGAAGACGACGGTGACAAGCATCGCCAAGGGCAGTGTGACGACAGACCGCGGTACGGTGCAGGCGGAGACGATCATCCGCGCGACCGAGGGTTTTACATCAGGCATCCCCGGCGAGGAGCGGACCTGGCTGGCGCTCAACAGCGCGCAGATCGTGACTGAGCCGCTGCCGCCCGACCTGTGGCGCGACATCGGTTGGGAAGGGCACGAACTGCTCGGCAATGCGGCGCATGCCTATTGCTATGCCCAGCGCACGCGTGAGGGACGCATCACGATGGGCGGACGCGGCGTCCCTTATCGCTACGGCTCGCGCACCGACGTCAACGGCCAGACGCAGCAGGCCACGATCGACCAGCTGCACACGATCCTGACGACGCTCTTGCCGCAGACCAAGGGATGCCGCATCGATCACGCCTGGTGCGGCGTGCTCGGCGTGCCGCGCGACTGGTGCACCACGGTCGGTCTCGATCCCGCGACCCGCATCGGCTGGGCCGGCGGCTATGTCGGCCTCGGCGTGTCCAGCTCCAACCTTTCGGGGCGCACGCTGGCTGACCTTGTTCTCGGGGCAAACACCGAGCTGACGAAGCTGCCCTGGGTCAACCGCAAGGTCAGGCCATGGGAACCGGAGCCCTTCCGCTGGCTGGGCGTGCATTCGATGTACCAGCTTTATCGCATTGCCGATGGCCGCGAGGCGGCAGGGCTTGCGCACACCTCGAAGCTGGCCGCGTTGGCCGACAGCATCACCGGCCACTAAAGCCATTTGTTCTCACGCATTTCCGGGGCAGACCCCTTTCCTGGAATTGCTCTTATCCATGGAGCTAGACTTGATCGATCTTTCGACCTTCCACGATCTCGCCAAGGCCGAGATCGGCGCGTTCTCTCCTAAGCCAACGTCGATTGAAGGGGATCAGGTCGAGGCCGTGCGCTCATTCTTTCAATCGCCGGACGGGACTGTCGATGTCGGCATCTGGGAATGCACGCCCGGCCGCTTCACCGCCGATCGTTCGGACTCGTCGGAGATCTGCCACATCATTTCGGGGCGCGTGGAACTGAGCCGCATCGATGGCAAGGTGCGGGAACTCGGTCCGGGCGATCTCCTCGTCCTGCCGCAGGGCTGGAAGGGCGAGTGGCTGATACGCGAGACCACGCGCAAGCTCTACATGATCCAGAGCGCCGGCTGACCGGCGCTACGGCTATGGCGAGCTCAGTGATCGATCGGCCCCTTCGGCGAGACCAGCGCGGTGCCGGCGGTCGTCGGGCGCTCGATCAGGCGGCGCACGCGCGGCGGTTCGTCGCCGCTGTGCAGCGCCCGCACCCGCTCGCCGACGACGCCGTCGGCATGGGTGGCGCGCCGGTTGTGGCGGATGTATTCCAGCCAGGTCGGCGTGTGGTAGTGCTCGATCCAGACTGCGGGATTTTCTAAGTCCCGAGCCAGCGTCCAGTTGCGGGCGCCGTCGCGGCGGCGGATGCGCCCGCGCTCGGCCATGGTGGCGAGGAATTCGGGTACATCTTCGTCGCGGATAATGTACTCTATCATGATGGCGATGGGGCCGCTGCGCGGCTTCAGGTCGAGGCCGAGATGCGGCTCCTTGAAGCGGTTGAGCGGGTCGAGGTTGAGAGTCGTCTGCTGCGGCAGCGGCAGGAACAGGCCGATGGCGCCGCCAACAAGCATCGCGATGGCCGCCGCAATCAGCGCGGTTTCGGCGCCATGCGCATCGGCAACGACGCCCCAGATCCAGCTGCCCAGCGCAATGCCGCCGAAGGTCGCCGTCTGGTAGACCGACAGCACCCGGCCGACGACCCAGCGCGGCGTCGACATCTGCACCGTGACGTTGAAATGCGACAGCGCGATCACCCAGCAGGCGCCGCCGATGAGCAAACCCGCCGCAGTCTGCCAGGCATTGAGGCTGATGGCGGCATTGAAGGCGCAGACGGCAAAGCCGGCGAAGGCCATCCGCACCATCGTCTCGCTGGACAGCAATTGTCTGAGACGCACGCTTATCAGCGCGCCGCCGACGGCGCCGATGCCGAAGGCGCCGAGCATGATGCCGTAGGTCAAGGCATCGCCCTTGACGACGTCGCGCGCCACCAGCGGCAGCAGCGCCAAAACCGCGCCGGCGCTGAAGCCGAAGGCGGAGCCCCTGACCAGCACCTTGCCGATGTTGGGCGACATGGCGACATAGCGCAGGCCGGCGCCCATGGCGGCGCCCAGCGTCTCGCGCGGCAGCGTCGAGACCGGCAGCTCCGGCTTCCAGCGGAAGAGCACGATGATGAGACCTATATAGCTCAGCGCATTGGCGGCGAACGCAGCAGCCGCACCAGCGGCGGCAACGATGATGCCGCCGATCGCCGGGCCGACGCTGCGTGTCAGGTTGAAGCCCAGTGAATTGAGTGCAACCGCGGCCGGCAGCTTGTTGCGCGGCACCATGTCGCCGACCGATGCCTGCCAGGACGGGTTGTTGAGCGCCGTGCCGCTGTCGATTAGGAAGGTGAAGGCAAGCAGCGTCCACGGCGTCATCCAGCCGTTCCAGGTGAACAGCGTTAGAAGTGCAGAGACGACCAGCATGAAGATTTGGGCGATCAGCATCACCTTGCGCCGGTTGAAGCTGTCGGCGATGGCGCCGGCGACGAGTGCAAACAGCATGATCGGCAGAGTGGCCGAGGCCTGGACCAGCGCCACCTGATAGGGCGACGTGGCGATGGTGGTCATCATCCAGGCGGCGCCGACGCCCTGGATCAGGCCACCGAAATTCGACACCAGGCTGGCCGACCAGACGGCGCGGAAGATGCCGTGCCGGAACGGCGCCAGCGCCGAAACGCGTTCGCTGTCCGGCTCGTCATCGATCATCAGACCTGTCCCACCTTAACGTGCTGGTTTCGTCCGCGGGGACGACAATCATGGCATCCGTTTGAAATAGAGCACGACATCCAAAAGGGCGAACGCGTCTTCGAAAAGATCATGGTCCAACAACAGGATAGCAAGGCGAAAATACGTCAGCCGGGAATGGTCCGCTACCCAGAGCGATGTTCTCATTGGTCCACTGCGCGGGGCTGTCGGCCGCGCGCGAAGTCAGCTTCTGTCCCGCGCAGCGGTATGCAAGGCTTCGGTCAGCGTGCCTGTCGTCTCGCCGCCGGCGTGAAGGCGCAGGAAAAGCTCCATGCCGACAAGCCGCAGCCTGGACGGTTGCTCGCGCCGCGCCAACTGGACCATGTCCTCCAAATTCGCGGCGGGCCATTTCAAGGCATCGCGCAGGAAACCGCCGCGTAGCAAAGTCTCCGTGCCGGCCGAAAATTGCGACGACATCTCGAAGCCGATCTTGCGCGCCTGGACGTTCTGGCGCGGAATATGCTTTTCAGCGACCTTTCGCAAAAGCCATTTTCCTGTTTTGTCGCGGTATTTCTGCCGCCTCGGCAAATGGATGGCGAAGTCGATCAGGCGGTTTTCCAGGAACGGGACCCGCAGTTCCACGGACGCCGCCATGCTCAGCCGGTCGTGCCGGTGCAGGATGTCCTGCAGATGCGAATAGAGGTCGTAGAGGCAACTACCGAGAAAGGCGCGATCCGCGGGCGGCATAACCGGCTCCAGGCGGTCGAAGATCTCGGTTTGCAGAAAATTCAGCTCCGGCGACAAAGCACGCAGGACCATGCTGCGATCCATTTGTGAGTGGCTTCCAGCCGAGACCTTGTAGGGGGCATGACGCTGTTGCTCGAATCTCCGGTCGAGCGAGCGCTTCGAATGGACCAGGCGCCGGGGCCACGACCAGGAACGCCACTTCTTCATGCTCAAGGCCTGCAAGGGGTAGCCGCCAAACAATTCGTCTGCGCCTTCGCCGGTGAGCAGCACCTTGACGCCATCGGCCCGGCATCGTTCGGCAAGCGCCAGCAGTGCGACATGGCTGGCGTGCCAGCCATCGCTTTCAAGATGCCAGATTACCCTTGGCCAAAGTTCGAAAAACCGGTTCCTGTCGACCGGCACCCGGCGCAAGGGCACGCCGACATGGCGGCCGGTGCGTTCGGCGTCTTCGGCCTCGCTGTTGCCGAGCTGCGGGTCGACGACATAACCGTGGACTTCCGGCCTGAACCGCTTTGCCAGCGCCGTTATCAGGCCGGAATCGACACCGCTGCTGCAGGCGGTGGCAACGCTGGTATCGGCGATGCAGTGAAGTCCGACGCTGTCCTTGAGCAACGCCTCGAGCGTCGCCATGTGTTCAGCATCAGCGGATGCATCGCCGGTAATGCGCGCGGTCTCCAGCACGTCCAGCACATGCCAGAAGCGGCGCTTCTCGATAACGCCATCGGTGATCTTCCACAGGCCGGCGGGCGGCAGGCGCTCGATGCGGTCGAACAGGCTGTAGCTGGAATCGCGGCTCTGCCAGGCAAGCCGCAAGGTGATCTCGCGGCTGTCGATGTCGCGCGGAAAACCGTCGCAGGCGAGGATCGCCTTGTCCTCCGAGGCGAACAGGATTCGCTCCGGCGTGTCGGCCACCGACATCGGCTTGATTCCAAGACGGTCACGCGCAAGCCACAGCGCACTGCTGCGAGCGTCGAAATAGGCGAAGGAAAACATCCCGTCGAACAGCGGCACGGCTTTTTCGGGGCCCCAGTGATGCAAGGCTTCGAGAACCACTTCGGCATCGCAGATGGTTCGAAAGACGACGCCTTGCGCCTGCAGCGTTTCGCGCAGCGAGCGGTAATTGTAGACCTCGCCATTGTAGACGAGAACGCCATCGCCGGAAGAAGTCAGCATCGGCTCACGGGCGGCGGGCGAGGGATCGATGATGGTAAGTCGGCGGTGACCGAGCGCCAGCCGATTGTTGTGCCAGCTGTCATGATCGTCGGGGCCGCGATGTACCAACGCCTGCATCATGCTGGCGACATCCGACAGGTCGTTGGCGTCGATCGGGTTTCGTTTGCGCCAGACGCCGGCTATTCCGCACATGGCCTGCCGGTGAGTTCTGCCTGAGTCATGGCCTGCAATCTAGCCGGAACACAGCCGCCTGCAAGCGCTGCCTAGAACCCGTTTTCAATGCGCTCGAAAATGACGTTGGTGAAGGCCGAGATCTGGCTGCCGATGAACGGACCGGTCAGCGCCACGACCAGCATGATGGCGACGATCTTGGGCACGAAGGTCAGGGTGATTTCCTGGATCTGGGTCAGGGCCTGGATCAGGGCAATGCCGATGCCGACCACCATGGCGACCAGCACCACCGGCGCGGAAGCAACAAGCACCGTCCATACCGCGTACTGGACGATGTCGAGTGCGTCGGCCTCGTTCATGTGAGCGCGCCTCTATGGAACTGTCTAGCTGGCCGGCTTTATCGAAACGCCCGCGCCGACCGGCACTTCGGTGCCGTTCTGCAACACGGCGATCACGCCGTTGCTTGCAAGCTTGACCGAGGCCACGACGCCGGTCGTCTTGCCGTCGGCCGAGGTGATCGAGCGGCCGATCAAGGCATCGGCCTGCGACAGCGCCGAGGACTGCATGATCTGGTCGAGCTTGGTGTTGGTCTGCACCGATTGCTCTACCTGCGAGAAGGTGGCGAGCTGGGCGACATACTGCGTCGAATCCATCGGTTTCGTCGGATCCTGGTTCTTCATCTCGGCGATCAACAGCTTCAGGAACGACTGGTAGTCGACCGCTGTCTTCGACGTCTGCTGGGTGCCCTGGTTGGCGCCCGTGGGGATCGTCGTCGTCATGTCCACATTCATCAGTATTGTGCTCCCACGGCCAGCGGGCGCTTCGCACCCTGAACATCGTCATTGCCGCCAAGTGCGCGGCGTTCGAGCGGATAAAGCGCACGGATAGCCTTCAGCGCTTCATAGATATGGTCTTCGCCGACCATGCGGTCGATCTGCTTCAGCGCGCCACTGATCTGCTCATCCTCGAAGCTTGCCAAAAGCAAGGGCAGCGAGCGGCGGAACATGGCGCGCGCCTCGATGGCGCCGGCCGGGTTCATCAGCATCACCTGCAGGATGAAATAGAGCTGCTTGAGCGGCGTCAAGGCATCGTCGGCCTGGATGACATGGTTCTCGAGCAGGAACTGTACGTCGTTCATCAGCTCGACGGTGACCTTGCGGTCGACGCGGATGACGGCGCCGTTGATGTAGATCTTCTCGTTCGGCTTCAGCGATATCTTCAGCGTGTTGGTCATTGAATGCCGTCCCGGATGATCTGGGACACTTCGATCAGCCCTTCGAAATTGTCGGTGCGGCCCTGGCGGATGTCCTCGGCCTCGCGCAGCAGCCACAGGCCGATGGAGATGAGGTTGGCGCGCAGTTCCTTGGGCAGGACATTGTCGCTGGAACCGAGATCCTCGACGAAGGTGGTCCAGACCCGGTTGGTGAAGTGCAGCGCTTCGACCGCCTCCATCGAGGTGTGGCCGACCGCCGCCGCCGCCGCCAGCATTTCGATCGAGCGGGTCAAAAGCTGCCGCTCGCGATCTTTCGCATCGGCAACGGAGTCGGTCTGGATGTCGGCGTAGGAGAATTGGTACATCGTTTGGCTCTACCGTTGCGGTTGAGATTGTCAGGTCAGGTAGTTCAGCAGGCTCATCTGCTGCAGGCGCGCGGTCAGCGCGAAGGACGTCTCGATATGCTGCGTCAGATCCGCGACGCGGGTGGCTGCCTCGGCGGGGTCGACGCCTTCCAGATCAAGGATATGGCGCTCGAACAGGTCGACCTGCGTCTTCATGCGGTCGCTGGCGTCGGAGACCCGCTTCTCGGCAAGGCCGGTCTCGGCCTGCAGTTGCCCTAGCCCGCCCAGCGCCTCGCCGACCATCGCCTGGGCGCGGCCGACAACGGTGGTCTTCGCCGCCTGGCTGATATTGCCGGACAGCAGGCCGGTGATCAGGGCGGAAGCCATGGCGAGCTTGCGGATGCTGTCGTCATTGGCGCTGGCCGAGGTTTGGGTGGTTTCGCCCAGCGAAATGCGGCTGACGATCTGCTGGTCGGTGGCGTTCGACCAGTTGGCCTGCCAGCCGGAGCCCATGAACTGCGGCAAGACATTGCTGGTGATGAAGCCGTCCATCTGGGCGGCGGTGATGTTGGCAGCGAGCGGATCGGCCTGCGTGAAGCCGAAATACGACGAGAAGGAAGCGTCGAACGCCGCCTTGGCCGGCGAGCCCGCGGCGGTGAAATCGTCGATCGGCTTGACGTCGGTGTTGGTGCCGGCAAACAGATATTCGCCGTTGACGCTGGCGTTGAGGATAGAGGTCATCTGCTGCACGGCGGCCTTGCCGGCTTGCTGCGTGATGGTGCTCGAGGAATTGCCGGCGGCGGTCAGCGCGGTCAGCAAATTCTGCGCAGTGTCGGAAAGCTGGCCAAGCGCAGCCTGCGTCGAGGACAGCCGCGCGGTGACCAGCGAATTGGAATCGATGATGACGTTCAACCGGTCGAGGTCGCGCGAGAAGGTGACCGCCTGCGAGGTGCGCGCGCCGAGCGCCAGACCGACATCGGCGACGGTGCCGGTCGTCGATTCCTTGGTGGCTTTGACCAGTTCGGCCTGCATGCGCATCTGCTGATAGCGCGCGGCGTTGTAGAGGGCGGCTGATGAGACGGATGTGGCTTTCATGGCTTATCCTACGGCATCGAGCAGGGCCGACAGCATGTCGTCGACGGTTTTCATCATGCGCGCCGAGGCCTGATAGGTGTGTTCGAGGTCGAGCAGCAGCGACATCTCCTGGTCGACATTGACGCCGGTGTCGTTGGACAGCGCCTCGGCGGTGCGCGATGCCAGCGCTTCCTTGGCGTCGGCGTTGCTCGAGGCCTGCTGGCGCTGGCCTTCGAACCAGCCAATGGCATTGGCGGCGTAGTCGGACACGCTGGACGTGACGGTGATGCCGGCCGCAGCGTCGAAAGGCATCGGCTTGTCGAGCTTGTCGCCATAGCCGATCAAGAGCTGCGAATAGGAGGCGTTGCCGGCAGTGTTGGCGATATAGGCCGCACCATTGGCGCCGCCGTCGCGCAGCAGCACCGGATTGCCGCCGACGCTCGAGTCCATTGCGGCGTTGACCTTGATCGAGCCGGCAAGCCCGTCGATCAGCGTGCCGGCGGCCGGAATGGCGGGCGCACCCGACCAGGTGAACAGGCCGGTTCGGTCGGGCTGCGAAGGTGCTGTTTCGGCAAAGGCGGTGATGAGGCCGCGCGCCACTTCGTCGAGCTGGCTCTGCATCGTCGCCGCGACGCCGTCGCGCAAGGTGATGAGCCCGGCGAGCTTGCCGTCGGCGCTGGTGTTGCCGCCAGCCCCGGCGCTGACCGGCACATTGTCGATGTAGATGGTGTTGCCTGGTGTGCCGGCCGTGTAGCCCGCCGACGGGGTGAAACTTACCGAGCGCGGAATGGTCTCGAACAGTGTCGTGCCATCCTTGGTGGTGATGACCATGTCGTTGTCGCCACGCGTGAAGGTCGACACCGGCACATAGTCCGCGATCTTCTTCAGCAAAGCGTCGCGCTGGTCGAGCGCGTCGGATGCGTCGGTACCCGAACGGGTTGCGGAGATGACCGCCTTGTTGGCGTCCTGGAACTGACTAAGCAGCGAGTTGAGATCGTTAACCGCCGTTGATATCTCGCCATCGGCCTGGGTGCGGAAATCCTGGATCGCGTTGGTGCCGTCGTTCAGAGCGCGCACCACCTGCTGGGCCGCGTCGATGACGCTGGAGCCGAGGTTCTGGTTGGATGGCGTAGCGGCGTAAAGCTGCAGCGCGTTCTGCAGCTTGCCGATCGCGGTCGAGGCAGAGGAGGCGTTGTCGACGCCGTTGACGGCAACGGCGAGGCGGTCAATTCCGCTGTAAAGCGTGCTCTGGCCGCTCCATGCCGATTGCGCGCTAAGGTTCTGGCGAAACAGCAGGGCGTTGGTGGCGCGCTGGATCTCGACCGAGCGGGCGCCGGGCGCGCTGCTGACGACGACCGCCGTGCGGCGGGCATAGTCGGGGTTGCTGGCGTCGGCAATATTGCGGGAAAGGACGCTGGTCTGCTTCGATGTGGTCTGAAGCGACTGTTGGGCTATGGTCAATGCGGAAGTCAGCGACATGCGGGTCTTTCACGAGGCCAGTCGGGAGGGGATGACGTCTCTGCCCTGTCGGCGGCGTCGGCGTTCGGAAACCTGCAATTCCAGACCACCCCGGCCGGTTTGCCGGTGTGGCCTTGAATTCGAAATCCGCGCACCGCGCTGCTCTGGTTTGGGTTCATTCCCCTGGCGCCCGTCGTTTATCTCTTCAGGTTGACAAGGACATCCATGAGGTCGGAACCGGTCTGGAACACTTTCGAGTTAGCGGTGTAGCTGCGCTGCGCCGCGATCATGTTGGTCAATTCCTCGGCGATATCGACGTTGGAATTTTCCAACGCGCCGGAGATGATGCTGCCGAGCTTGCCTTCATTGGCGAAGCCGATGCGCACGGTGCCGGAGTCAGTGGACTGCGCATAGACATTGCCAGGCAGTGCGGTGAGGTTGTCGGCGCTCTGGACGTCGGCCAGTGGGATCTTGAACAGCGGCTTGGTCGAGCCGTCCTGATACTGGGCGTAAATGACGCCGTCCTCGCCGATCTGGATCTTTTCGATCGTGCTGGGCGCGTTGCCGTTGACCTTGGCTTCGGAGACCGTGAAGCCGGTGCCGAGCTGAGTCAGCTTGGACAAATCGAGGTCGAGCGACGCACCGCCCGGTACGGGGATGGTAATCGAATCGACGGCGCCGGTGAGTTTGCCGGTGGTGGTGTCGAAGGTCAGGTTGGCCGTGGCCAGCGCGCCGCCCGTATAGGGGAAGGATGTGCCCGGCGTCGCCTGGGACTGGTCGAACACAGAGACCGACCAGGTGCCGGTCCCGGTGTTGGTGAAATAGAGGTCGAGCAGCTTCTTGTTGCCGAGATTGTCGTAGGTGACCATCGAGGATTTCGACGTGTATTCCGCCGTCGGGCTGTTGGTGGACGGCAGCGGACCGGCGGGCGGCGTGGCGCCGGCCGGCAGATTGGCGTTGAAGTTGCCCGCGGTGCTGGGCGTCGCGGTCATTTCCTGGTCGGAGATCTGGACCGGCACCAGCCCTTCGAAACCGTTGGCGGTGGCAGCCGGTGTGCCGTTGGCGTAGCTGTAGGCCATCAGCTGGTAGCCGGCGGCGTTGACCAGCCTGCCCTGAGCGTCGGGAACGAATGCGCCGGCGCGGGTGAGGAAAGGCGTTCCGCTGGGGTCCTGGACGACGAAGAAACCGTTGCCGTTGACCGCAAGGTCGGAAACCGAGGTCGTGTACTGCAGCACGCCCTGGGCGCTGATGGCCGAGCGGATGGTGGTGTTTACGCCGCCGGAATTATAGGCGCCGCCGACCTGCGGCATGATCAGCGTCGAAAACTCGGCCGAGGATCGCTTGTAGCCGGTGGTGTCGGAATTGGCGATGTTGTCGGCTGTGGCCGAAAGGCGGTTGGCCTGCGCGTTCATGCCGGAAACGCCGGTCCGCATCATTCCGTAAAGGCTCATCGAAACGTCTCCTCAATGCCCAACATCGTTGGGCCCATGTCTGTGGTCGCGAGGATATAATTTTTGTCTTGCGCGAGGCTGGCGCAGACCGGCATCAGAACACCAGCCGGTAGCCGAGGAAGCGCTTGGAATCTATCGGGTCCTGACCAAGCTTTTCGCGCAGTTTCTTGCGCAATTTGGAGATGTGGCTCTCGACCACGTTCTCCTCGACCTCTTCGTCGAAGATGCCGTAGATGGCGTTGAAGACCTGGGTCTTGGTGACGCGGCGTCCGCGGTTGCTCGCCAGATATTCGAGGATGCGGCGTTCGCGGCGCGGCAGAGGCAGCGGCTGGCCATCGATCTCGGGATCGCGGCCATCCATGAAGATGCGCATGGCGCCGATCTCGGTGTAGCTGACGTCCTCATGGGCGCGGCGGCGGATGGCGGTGATGCGGGCCAGGATCTCCCGGATATGGACCGGCTTGCGTATGACGTCGTCGACACCGCTCTCGAACAGCCGCAGCGTATTCTCGAGCGAGTGCTGTTCGCTCAGCGCAATGACCGGAGCGCCGGTGCGGTCGCGGATCTGGCGTGGCGAGATGGCGCCTTCGCGGCAGTCGCCGATGAGGAAGGCTCGGACCGATCGCAAATCCGTGTCGGCGGCCGATGTCACCCACTCGCCGAATTCACCGGACGCGAAGCCTGCACAGGCGACGCCCTCACGATCGAAAAGTGAATTATAGCCTTCAGTTACGAGCTCACGCTCGTCAACGATTACAATCATCGGCCCCGCCTCCGAATCAGATCATCTGCCCCGTGGGAAGAGCCGTAACCGGTGCCGGGAATCCTGAACAACCATCATTTCTTGTAGCTATTTTCTTGGGAGTTATTTCGAGTTTCGAAATAACCGCAATCAGGAGGTTGTATCGTTGGTTGCCGAACGGGTGACGTGGCACGTCACCCGCCGGGCGTGGATTTGCAACCGTTCGCAAGAGATTATTCACCTAAGGGTTGCAAAAGTTGCGGGCGTTCGGGGTCCATTTGCCGAAGCCGGTGGCGACCATATTGGCGATGACGCGGCAGACATAGAATTTCTGCGCGGGATCATTGTCGGGGCCGGCGTGGTAGCGGGCGACGGCCATCGACCAGCTGACATGACGCGCATGCAGGCTGGCCAGGAAGCGTGCGGCATAGTCGACATTCTGGCGCGGGTCGAGCATGTCGTCGACGCTGCGGAAATGCGCGGCGTGATAGTGATGGTTGATCTGCATGCAGCCGAGATCGATGAGCGTCTTACCCTCGCGCCGGGCTGCTTCGAAGGTGGCCAGGGCCTCGGTTCGGTTCCTTGGAAATACCGCTTTCCCCTCTATATTCAACGCATTAGGTTGCAAGCTACCCTTCTTGCCGGTCTCGGTCAGCCCGACCGCATAGAGGATGCCGGCGGGCACGCCATAGCGGTCGGCGGCACGCAAAATCTCGGGCTCGCAAGGGTTGGTGGCGGCGGTGGCCGGCTTGGTGGCGAGGCTAGATAAACATATCGTCGCCAGCGCGCTCGCCAGCAGGCGCGCCAGCGCGGCCGAATTCCTGGGCATCGTCATTGCGGTTTCTTCCCGACTGCTGGCCGTCCGAACCCGTATTGTTGCCGCTCGAGTTTCCGGGCTGAAAAGCGGACTGGTCGCGGCCTTGCGGCATTGGATGCGAGTTCGCTGCATCGCTGCGGGCCGCTGCGTGGATCGCTATCGAGGGTTGCAGGATGGTGACCTTGTCGACATCGAAGCCGAGCCCGCGCAACGACTTCACGATGGCGTCGCTATCGGTGGCGAGACGGCGGTAAGCCTCATGGGTTTCGGGCTTCAATTCTATCGAAAGTTGTTCTCCGGAAAGCCTGAGACTGGCGGTGACCATGCCGAGCTCTGCCGGGTGAAGCTCGATCTTCAATATATGTGTCGGAACGGCAACAGAACCGGCCGTCTGGGCGCTCGTCGACGGCGTCGAAACCGCTTGCCGCAGTCCGTTGTCCGAAGCCAGCACGTCGATAAGCGCCGAAGTCGTCTGGTTCATCGGGTTTTGCGCCGGGGCCGGGAAGCTCTGTTCGGCAACAATGTCGACGCGCGCAGCGAATGGCGGCTGTTTTCCCTGTGTGGCCGATGCCGCGGAATGGGCTCCATCGACGGACTTCGCCGACGGCGCGGACCGTTTTGCCTCGGGTGCCGAAACGTCGCTTGCCGTCTGGTCCGCCGGTAGAGGAGGCGTCGGACCATCCTGGTGCGGCAGTTTGCCGGACTGGAGCCCGATCGCGGGCAGCTTTTGCCCCTGATCCTGTGCGGAAACGCTGGTACCGGGCTTGGCCCGTTCCGATCGCGTCGTCGTGTCGAGTCTGTTGTCAATGCCGGACGCTGCGCGGTGTCTCTTCAGAGGCGACGTCTGTGCAGAAATGGCCTCGCCAGCGGGCGCCGGTTGCCCAGTCTGTCCATTCGTCGCGATGCCGTTCCCGCTTGTCCGGACCGTTGAGAAATGCCTGATATCGTGCAGCGCCAGCACCAGTGGCAAATGATCCTGCAGCGATCCTGCATCCGCGTCTCGTCCGGCCACCTCAGCGTCCTTGGATGGTTTGTCCGGGCCACTATCGGCATGTTCTTTTGCGGCCTTGCCGGCAGCGGATTTCGTCCCCGTTTTGCCAGACTGGGTGTGTGGGATTTCGCTTTTGCCGGGACCGGCAGGGCTGCGTTTGGCCCAACGCAGCTCGTGCGACGCGGCCTCAATTGCTCCCTGGCCTATCGGTGTCGGCGCATCGTCGTCGCCGCGCACCATGTCGCCGAAGCTTTTGTCGCCACCTTTGGCGTTTGAGGCCGACTGCTTCGATCCGGCGTGCGCGGGAGCCGGCAGGGCCTGGCCAACATTGGTGGTCATTTCGGGGCTGCTCCAAGCATCTGGTCGATCAAATCGAGTTGGTGACGCGTCCTCGCCATGGCGGCGTCGGTGGGATCGGTAGGCTCTACTGCGGCGGGGGCCGGCACCGATGCCGGCACGACCGGAGCCGCATCGCTGGCCGAGGCGACTGCAGGCGTTTCCGCCGCCTTTGCCTCTGGCGTGCTCGGTGCCTGCGCGGCCGGCTCACTTGCCGCCTTCGGTCGGTCGGTTGCGGGCTGTTCACTCGACGTTGTGGCGGCTGGCTGTTCCGGCATCGCGCCTTCGACCGGCGGCAGCTCTGGCTCGTCGGGTTTTTCCACGGCCGCGGTCTTGACCGGCTCCTGACTGGCCGAGGCAGGTGCGGGCTTTTCGGCAGGCAGCGGCGCCGGCGGGGCGATGACTTCACCCGCCACGGCCTGCGCGGCATCGAGCAGGTCGCGGTCGCTTTGCGAAAGCTGGTTGCGATCGATCTTGTCCAGCTTGGCGCGGACCTCGCCGATGGTGCCGGACGTTACCGTGGACAGGCTGGAATAGAGCTGGGCGCGCGGATCGTCCTGATTGTGGATGCCGTCGCGGCCCCGTTCAGCCCTGGCCGAGGCAAAGGCGGAGAGATCGGCAAAGCCGTCGATCGCGGCGCGGCGGGCGATGCGCAGATAGATCACCTTCTCGCGTTCTGGATCCATCATTGCGGTGATGTCGGCGAGCTTGTCCTGGCTGATCGCCATGTGCAGCGTGATGACGCCGGAGACGAAGGCGTCGGCGAACTGGCTGGCATAGGGCGAATAGAGGTAGTCTTCGACGTATTGGGTTGAGGCAAGCGCGAAACGCGCACCGTCGCCTTGCGCGGCGGCGATGCCGACCGAGCGGCGCAGTGCTGCTTCCTCGACCAGCGTGCCGGGGCTGAGCAGGCGAGCATCGTCGAGCAGCGCAAGCGCGCTGACCGGTTGCTCGGTGGCGAGAAGCGAGCCCTTGACCAGCGCCAGAAAGGCACCGACATCGGGGGGCAGGGTCATCGGATCGATCGGCTTCAGCGCCTCGATCGCAGCCGCCTGCCGGCCGTTCAGATAATCGACAATGCCCTTGGCGATGGTCAGGCTTTGCGGGTCGGTCTTGGCGCGCGACACCGCCGCCTCGACGGTGACGGGGTTGCCGCCACTCATGCCATAGACCAGCAAGGCGCGAAAATTCTTCGGGTCGCTGAAATCATCTGCGTCCGCCGCGCGCAGCCTTGTGTCGGCCATTTCGAGCAGCTTGGCCTGCATCGGCAGCGCGGCGTGATCGCCGGCGGCGATGCGGTCCTGCACAAGCTGCAGCGAGCGCACCAGCTGATAGGGCTGCAAGCCGTCCTCGGCGAAGGCCGATGGCGGATGGACAGCGCTCAGCAGCAGCAGCCCGACGGCGCGGCCGATGATGGCGGCGCGCCTCATCCGTCGGTCGCCATCAGGATTTCGATGCGGCGGTTCGCGGCCGCCATCGGGTCGGCTGCAATTTTCGGCTCGCGATCGGCGAAGCCGGCGACCTCGGTGATGCGGCGCTCGTCGACGCCGCCGCGCACCAGCATGTAATAGGCGGAATGGGCGCGCGCCGTGGACAGCCGCCAATTGTCGTAAGTGTCGCTGCGGAACGGCCGCGCGTCGGTGTGGCCGTTGATGCTGATCGTGCCTTTCTGCTCGTTGACGATGCGGCCGATCTTTTCCATCGCCAGCACCAGTTCACGCCTAGGCACCGCCGATCCGATCTCGAACATGCCGAAATCGAACTGGTCCGTGATCGAAATGACGACACCCTTGTCGGTGGCTTCGACGGAGACGCCATTATGCAATTTGTCGCCTGGCTTGAAGGCCTCGGCCAGTTCCTGCTTGACCTGCGCCGCGGCTCTAACAGTGGCGGCCGTCGGCGCTTTTTCCGCGGCTTCGGGTTTGGGTGCGGGTTGTGCTTCGGCGGCTTCGGCCTTTGCAATTTCGGCCTTCGCTGCTTCAGCCTTGGCCTCTGCTTTGGCTTCAGCCTTGGTCAGCGGCTTATCGGAAACGGATTTCGCCAGCGGCTCGAGCGGCGCCGCGGCCACTGGCGGCGCGGCCGGCACGGCCTTCACCTCCGCCACTTGCGTCTGTGCCGCCTTGTCACCCGGCTTCAGGGGATCGCCTTCGATCTTGGTGCGTTCGGCGGTGGCTTCGGCGCCTGGTGCAGCCACCTGCTGCGACCAGAAATCCGGCGCGAACGGGTCGCGGTAGGATTGGCCGCCGGATGCGCCGGTAGCCGGGCCGGACGCCTGCGCGCCGCCATCGCCCTTCTCGCTGACATTTTGCATGACGCCGGTGTCGGTGGCGATTTCCGACAGCACCGCATAGGGATCGGCAAACAGATGCTCGTCGGAAAGATCCGTCTTTGGCGCCGATTCCTTCGATTGCTTCTTGTCGGAAGTACCGGCGCCGCCGACGCCGTCCTGTCCGGCCTTGCTGGTCTTGTCCCGCGGGTCGTCCGCCGTCAGCCCGACCTTGCTCGGGCCATCGCCGAGGTCTTCGAGGCCCTTGCGGCTGGCGTTGCGATCGACCAGCTTGACCGGATTGAAGTAGCTGGCGACGGCTGCCTTGGTCTGCTCGTTGGCGGCGTTGATCAGCCACATGACGAGGAAGAAGCACATCATGGCAGTCATGAAATCGGCAAAGGCGATCTTCCAGACGCCGCCATGGTGGGCGTCGTCGTGGTCGTCGTGGTTGCGCCGCACGATGATGATCTCATGCCTGGCGTCTGCGGCCTCGACAACGCTCATGACGTCCACTCGTTCGTAAGAGGGCCCTCGCTCATGACAGGGCCTCCGACAAGGCGGCCGACCATTCGGCAATGCGGGTTTCGAACACCGCCTCGTCAATGGCGACGGTAAGGTCGAAGCCGGGCGCCTCGACGAAATCGAGATTGGCCGCGCGTGGGCCGAGCGAAGCCTTCAGCGTCTCGAACAATGACAGCGGTCCGCGCACGGCGATGCGCACCGCCTCGCTGTCGCCGACGGCTTCGCGGATCGTGCCGGCAAGGGTTTCCAGCGAACGCTTCTGCAGATCGTCGCTGACAAGGCCGCCAATGATGCGCGCAATGGTGGCGCCGACGAGGTCGCTGACCTTGGCCTCCATGATCTCGATACGGGCAGTGACGACCGCGCCGAGATCGCCGCCGAAACTTTCCAGAAAGGCCTTTGCTTCATCGGCGTTGGCCTGTCTCTGCGCCTCGAGCGCTGCCTGGTGGGCGATGGCAAGGCGGGCTTCAAGGGCGGCTTCGGCATCGATGACCGCTTCGGCGATCAGCGCGCCGATGTCGGCCTGCGGCGCCGACGTCTCCGGCCTTGGCTCGGCCATGGCGGCGAGCGAGGGCTGGCCGGCACGCTGGCTGCGTGCGCCGAAATCCGGCAAAAGGTCGAAAAGCGCTGCCGAGGCCATGGTCTATACCGCTGCTTCCTGGGCCGCCCATTTGCGCAGGATCTGCGCGGTGCGCTCCTCATTGATGTCGACCATGCGGGCAAGCCGCTCCTGCGGCGCCGGCCTGATCTTCTGACGAAGATCGTCGAGTGGAGTCGGGCCTGGGCGGCTGCCGGGCAAGGCAGCCGGCGCCTGTTCGGCGCCGGCGGCTTCGGGTGTCGGCAGTGAACGCTGGACGTCGTCGAAGCTCGGACCGGCAAGTGCCGGCGTCGGCCGCGCGCTCAGCGCGGTGGCCATCGGCCTCAGGCCGAAGAAGGCGACCAGGAACACCACGACGATGAAAGCGCCGGCGTTGATCATCGTACCGGCATGGGTTCCGATCGACGCCATTATGCCCGGCTGTTCGACCGCCTCGCCGTCGAGCCCGTCGATGAACTCGACGGCCGAGACATCGATGATGTCGCCGCGCTTGTCGTCGAAGCCAGTGGCCGAAGCCACCATCTTCTGGATGTCGGCAACGCGCTTGGCGATCTGCTCGGGCGTTGCGTCCTTGCCGAGGATGGTCATCAGCCGCTGCTGATTGACGACGACGGCGATCGACATCTTGGTGACGGAATAGCCGTTCGAGACTGTGGCGATCTTCTTGGAGTTGATCTCGTAATTGGTGATCTCCTCCTTGCGATCATTCTCCGATGACGTCTGCGGACCATCGGTGCTGGTCGCCTGGGTCTCGGGCAGGTTCTGCTCGACGGTGGCCGGGGTCGAGGCCTGCCTCTGATTGCTGTTTTCGTTGGCGCGCACCGACTGCACGGAACGCTCCACGCGTGACTCCGGATCGAAGATCGTCTCTTCGGTCTGGCGGGTGTCGGTGTTGACATCGGCCTTGACGCTGGCGCGGAAATTGTCGGGGCCGAGATAAGGCGTCAGCGCGCGGCGGATGTTGTCGCCGATCTGCGCCTCGACGGTCTGCTCGACGCCGAGCGTGCGGGCAGCACTTGTGTTGGAGGGATCGTCGCCAGCGGCGAGAAGGTTGCCGTTGGAATCGAGCACGGTAACCTTGTCGGCCGACAGGCCCGGCACGGCGGCGGCGACGAGATGGCGGATCGACATGGCGCTCTTTTCGGCGTCGATGCCGGAATAGCGGATGACCACCGAGGCGGAGGGTTGCTGTTCGTCGCGGCGGAAATTGGCGCGCTCGGACATGACGATGTGAACGCGGGCGGCCTTGATGCCGGATATCGACTGGATGGTGCGGGCGATCTCGCCTTCCAGCGCGCGCACGCGGGTGATCTGCTGCATGAAGGAGGTCAGGCCAAGAGAACCGACATTGTCGAACAGTTCGTAGCCGGCATTGGCGCTGGTCGGCAGGCCCTTTTCGGCGAGCAGCATGCGCGCCTGCGCGGTGGTGCCGGCCGGCACCAGCACGGAGGTGCCGTCGGAGCCGACGTCGAAGCCGATGCCGGCTTCGCCGAGCACCAGGCCGATCTGGTTCACGTCGGAGCGATCGAGCCCGACATAGAGCGTCTCATAGGCCGGGCGGTTGAGATAGACCGAGCCGATGCCGATGACGGCCATCACCAATGCGGCAATGCCGGCCAGCATGGCAAGGCGCCTGACGCCAAATGCCCTGAGATTCGAGATGATGCTCTGGATCTGTTGCGGCACGATTCAAGCGCTCCCAGCATGATATTCCGTGGGAACACTAGACCGCGAAGCTTGTGCGAAGATGATAGAGCATGTCGCCCGGAAGTGTGCAGCGGTTCCGGGTCAACGACATGCGTCAAAACACAGCCACAAAGCGAAAGGGCCGCGCTGTCGGCGCGGCCCTTCAATTCAAGAAGGAGAAAGCCGGGTCAGGCTTACTGCTTGAACAGCGCCAGGATCGACTGCGAGTTGCCGTTGGCGATCGACAGCGACTGGATGCCGAGCTGCTGCTGGACCTGTAGGGCCTGCAGCCGCGTCGATTCCTTGTTCATGTCGGCGTCGACCAGCGCGCCGACGCCCTTGTCGATCGAGTCCGACAGGTTCGACAGGAAGCTCTTCTGGGTATCGATGCGCGACTTGGCGGCGCCGAGATAGGCAGCGCCCGTGGACAGCTTGGCAAGCGCCGTTTCAACGGCGCCAAGTGCGGTGTCGATGGCTGCCGGAAGGACCTGGGTTGTGCTGGGATCGAAGAAGGTCGTCGCCAGCAGAGCGCCGACGATGCCGCCGGTGCCGGGAAGATCGAGGACCTGCGTGTCGGCCGCCTTGAGTCGATGGTGTCGATGGCGACGGTCGTGCCGGTGCGGTTATAGGACGCGACGATCTTCAGGTCGGAGGTCGCAGCAGCGTCGTTCTGCAGCAGGTTCGAGCCGGCATAGGAGGCGTTGGTGACCGACGACTTGATCTGGTCCTGGATAGCCTTGATCTCAGTGGCGATCTTCTGCTGGTCGTCCTTGCTGGCGCTGCGTGCAGTGACCAGCTTGGCCTTGATCAGGTCGACCTGGTCCTTGATGTCGGTGATGGCGGTGTAGGCGGTGTCGACCTTGCCGGCGCCGAGGCCAAGCGCGTCCTGAACGGCCGAAAGCGCCTTGTTGTCGGACTTCATCGTGGTGGCGATCGACCAGTAGGCGGCGTTGTCGCTGGCGGTGGCGACGCGGTAGCCGGTCGAAATGCGTGACTGGGTGGTTTCAAGCTGCTTGTTGGTGTTGTTCAGGCTCTGCAGCGCGGTCAGAGCCGAAGCGTTCGTCATGATGCTAGCCAAGATATTTACCCCTTTTCAAACACTGGCGTGTCCCGAACACGCCGGATCAACTTCATCAAGGGGGTAGGCATAAGCCCATCGACCGTATGGTCTGCCCGCCATGGAATGGTTAACCATGACTACCGGGATATGGTTAACGGCCTGTTAAACCAAGCCATTCAGGGCGCTGGCCAAGAGCAAAAATCGGCAGCCATTTAGCAAGAAAATCAACAGCCGCAAAAAGAAATTGGGCCGCGCTGTTGGCGCGGCCCGACGAATGGTGTCAGTCGTAATGTCGAGAGATCAGCCGCGGAAGAGCGACAGGATCGACTGCGAGTTGCCGTTGGCGATCGACAGCGCCTGGATGCCGAGCTGCTGCTGGACCTGGAGGGCCTGCAGACGGGTCGATTCCTTGTTCATGTCGGCGTCGACCAGAGCGCCGACGCCCTTGTCGATCGAGTCCGACAGGTTCGACAGGAAGCTCTTCTGGGTGTCAATGCGCGACTTGGCGGCGCCGAGCGAGGCAGCGCCGGTGGACAGCTTGGCAAGCGCGGTTTCAACAGTGCCGAGCGCGGTGTCGATGGCGGCGGGGGTAACCGCCGTGGTGCTCGGGTCGAAGAAGGCAGCGGCGAGCAGGCCGCCGACGATGCCGCCCGTGCCGGCGACATCGAGAACCTGCGTATCGGCAGCCTTGACGTCGATGGTGTCGATGGTGACGGTCGCGCCGGTACGGTTGTAAGCCGCAACGATCTTCAGGTCGGACGCAGCGGCAGCGTCGTTCTGCAGCAGGTTCGAGCCGGCGAAGTTGGCGTTGGCGACCGAGGACTTGATCTGCGCCTGGATGGCGTTGATTTCGGTCGCGATCTTCTGCTGGTCTTCCTTCGAGGCGCTACGGGCAGTGACCAGCTTGGTCTTGATCAGGTCGACCTGGTCCTTGACGTCGTTGATGGCGGTGTAGGCGGTGTCAACCTTGCCGGCGCCGAGGCCGAGGGCGTCCTGCACGGCCGAGTTGGCCTTGTTGTCGGACTTCATCGAGGTCGCGATCGACCAGTAAGCGGCGTTGTCGGAAGCGGTGGCAACGCGGTAGCCGGTCGAGATGCGGGCCTGCGTCTGCTCGAGGGATTTGTTGGTGTTGTTCAGGCTCTGCAGCGCGGTCAGCGCCGAGGCGTTCGTCATGATACTGGACATGGCTACTCGTACCTTGATTTTTACAGGGTGTTTTTGACATACCGGCTTTTCCGGTATGACGGAGCGGCATCATGCCAATGATCGTGAGATCCGATCACCCGCCATCTGCGAGCAATATGCGGGCAAGTCCCTACCAAAGGGCTAAACGGGACGGTTAACCGGAAATATATTGCATAAAATTTTAGCAAGGCGCCAAGGGCGCGCGGACGGTCAGGTGAAGGAGCGCACCAGGCTGCCGACAAGCAGGTTCCAGCCGTCGATGAGGACGAAGAACAGGATCTTGAAGGGCAGCGAAACGACGGTCGGCGGCAGCATCATCATGCCCATGGCCATGGTGATGGTGGCGACGATCAGGTCGATGACGAGGAACGGCAGCACGATCAGGAAGCCGATCTCGAAGCCGCGGCGAATTTCGGAGATCATGAAGGCCGGCACCAGGATGCGCAGGTCGACGGTGTCCCTGGCAACGACCTGGCCGCGTTCGCGGGCGAGATCGGCGAACAGGTCGAAGTCCTTGTCGCGGACATTGTGCAGCATGAAGGTGCGGAACGGGTCCGAAATCTTTTCGAACGCCTCGGTCTGGCTGATCTGGTTGTCCATCAGCGGCTTGACGCCGGTGTTCCAGGCCTGGTCGAAGGTCGGCGCCATGACGTAGAAGGTCATGAACAGCGACAGCGAGATCAGGATCAGATTGGCCGGCGTCGACTGCAGGCCGATGCCGGCGCGCAGGATCGAGAAGGCGATGACGAAGCGGGTGAAGCTCGTCACCATGATCAACAGGCCCGGCGCCACCGACAGCACGGTGATCAGACCGAACATCTGGATGATATAGCCGACGGTGGCGCCGTCGGCCTTGCCGATGCCGCCGAGATCGAGCTGCTGGGCGGCGGCGACAGAGGTGGCGGCGACGACGATCGCGGCGGCGAGGACGAGTTTTCTCATTCGAGCAGCAATGTCCTGATCAGAACCTGTTTGGCATGGCCACCGCTGCGGATTGCGGCGCGCTCCTCGAGGTCGGCTTTCAAATGCTGGTAGCCGCTGGCGCCTTCGATCTGATGCATCTTCAGGGTGCGGACCATGGCAAGCAGGTCCTGGTGAATGCTTTCGGTAAGTTCCGGCGGCTGCGGCGCATCGTAGACCACCGACGCTTCCAGCCTTATCCAGGTGTCAGCAGGCGAAGCCAGATTGGTGGTGATCGGCGCCAGCTGGACAAGCGTCGGCCCGGTGCCGGGAGCATGTTCGGCCGCCTTGCTCGGTTGCTCGGCATTGGACTGGTTCTCCGGTGCGGCGGGCACAGGCACCGGTCCCCCGACGCCCTTCAGATAGCCGCCGGACATCCAGCCCATGCCGATCGCGGCGCCCGTCACCGCCAGCAGCATCGCAAGCTGGATGACAAGCGACGGGCCCTTTTTTTGCTGAACCTGTTCGACATTTGCCACGGCGCCGTTCTCCAGTCCTAAAAGGGAGGACTTGGTCGAGGATCTGCTGACCGTAAGCGGGCTGCTGGATTTCGCTGACGCGGCCGCGGCCGCCATAGGAGATGCGCGCCTCGGCGATGCGTTCATAAGAGATGGTGTTTTCAGCGCCGATATCGGATGGACGCACCATGCCGGCGATGGTCAGCACTCTGAGCTCGTAATTGACGCGCACCTCCTGTGAGCCCCGGATCATCAGATTGCCGTTGGGCAGGACTTCGGTGACGACGGCGGCGACGTTGAGCTCGAGGTTCTCCGAGCGCTTGATTTCGCCGTCCGCATTGGTTTCGGTGGTGGAGCTCAGCCCCGCGTCGCCCTTGCCGCTGGTGGTGGCACCTTCCCATCCGAGGTTGACGTCATAGCCGAGCTTGCGCCCGGCGGTGCGGCTGCGATCGTTCTGGTTCTTGAAGTTGGCCTTGTCGTTGAGCTTGATCCTGACGGTCAGGATGTCGCCGTCGCGCAGCGCGCGCGGGTCGGTGAACAGCCGGCTCTGGCGGTCGTCCCACAGCGAGAATTTCTTCACCGGCGCGGCTGGCGTTTCGGGATAGGAGTAGGGCGCATTGACGCTGCCGGTAATGCCGGTGCCGACCGGCGACAGCGCCGGCTCCCTGCCGATCTCCCTGGGGTCGGAGGCGCAGCCGGCAAGTGAAGCCGTGGCGACCAGGGCGAGAATATGCGACTTCATGACGGATCTACCCTTCGGGCCGCGCTGGCCATGATGCCGGTGAGTGTGGCCGCTGCCTTCTGGTCCATCTCGTTGAGAATGACGCCGGCCTTGCGCGAATCGAGTTTCATCAGGATGGCGGCGGCGAGATCGGCGTTGACCATGGCCAGGCGCTCGGCCGCGGCATCCGGTTTCATGCCGGCATAGATCTTGACGACGCCATCCTCGGCGCGGGCCAGGAAGACTTCACGCCGTTTCAGCCATTGCTCGTATTCGGCGCGCTTGTCGTCCAGCGCCTTCATGCGCAGGTCGATGCCGGCCTGCAGCTGCTTCAGCTCTTCGGCCTGCAGCGCGTAACGGCGGTCGCGGGCGGCGTCGGCGATGTTGGAGCAGAAGCGCTGGATCTCGCTTTCATCGGGCACCTTCTCGCGGACCAGCTGCTGCACTGCCGCCGGCTGTTGCCCGCCAGGCAGAACCTGCCGCACCGCTTCTTCCGCGCGGACAGTGCCGCCGGCAAGGACGGTGGCGGCGATGACGCAAGCTGCCAAGGCTGCGCTGCGGCGGTGCTGCTTTTGGGAGAAGAAATCGATCATCGGCATGGCCTATTGGAGAACCAGATCGGCCTGCAAAGCGCCGGCCGACTTGATGCCTTGCAAAATGGCAATGATGCCGTCCGGCTTGACGCCGAGACGGTTGAGGCCCGACACCAGCGTTTCGAGGTTCGGTCCGTCGAGCACATTGACGCGGGCGTCAGGCCGCGTGGCATCGATGGTGGTGAAGGGTTCCTCCGCTGTCACGCCCTTGGAGAACGGTTCCGGCTGGACGATCTTCGGCTGTTCGGTGATGCGCACGGTGAGCGTGCCGTGGCTGATCGCCACCCGCGAGATCTTGACCTCGTTGCCGATGACGATGGTGCCGGTGCGTTCGTCGATGACGACGCGTGCCGGCGTGTCGGTCTCGACCACCAAATTCTCGATCTCGGCGTAGAAGCGCGCCGCCGAAACATTCTTCGGCCGCCTGATCTGCACGGTGCGTGCATCGCGCTCCGCCGCCACGCGCATGCCGAAGCGTTGCGAGGTGTAGCCGTTGATGGCGTCGGCGATGCGGACGGCAGTGGAGAAATCGGGGTTGCGCAATTGCAAGGTGAGCAGCGCCTGGTCCTCGAATTCGGCGCGCACAGTGCGCTCGACGATGGCGCCGTTGGGCACGCGGCCGGCCGTCGGCACGCCCTGCGTCAGCTTTTCGGCATCGCCCTGGGCAGTGAAGCCGGAAACGATGACCGAGCCTTGCCCGACAGCATAGATCTCGCCATCGGCCGCCTTCAGTGGCGTCATTATCAGCGTGCCGCCGGCAAGCGATGTGGCGTCGCCCATGGAGGAGACGTCGATGTCGATGCGGGCGCCCGACTGCACGTAAGGCGGCATGTTGGCGGTGACGATGACGGCGGCGACGTTCTTGGCCCGCGCGCTGCCGCCTTCGGTGGCGATGCCGAGATTTTCGAGCATGGCGCGGATCGACTGTTCGGTGAAGGGCGAATTGCGCAGGCTGTCGCCCGATCCGGCGAGGCCGATGACGAGGCCGTAGCCGACGAGCTGGTTGTCGCGCGAAGCCTGCAGCTGCGCAATGTCCTTGATGCGCGATGCGACCTGGCCGGGTGGCAGAGAGCCTGGGCCGTTGGAGACCCTGAACATGCGGTTGGTGGTGGCCGGATCGTATTCGGGATCGACAAAAGCGCCGCCATTCTGGCCGGCAAGATCGCGCTTTTGCTTCGGCGTAAGACCGTCGGCCAGCACCGGCTGCAGGCCGACAACGGCCGCGAGCAGAAGGGCAGCTCCGCGTCTCATGACGCGCTGACCCGGATGGTGCCGTCAGCCATCACCGTGCCGGAAAAGATCTTGCCGCTGTCTGTGTTGCGGACCTTTATCAAATCGCCGGCGGCACCCGGCTGCAGCGACACCGCCGTGGCCGAAATGGTGAGGTCGCCGGCGATGAAATAGACCTGCACGTCGGCGCCCTGTTCGACCAGCCAGGCGTCGCGGATGGCGGCGACCGGGATATAGCGGCCGGGCAGCAGCGTGCGCTTGGCGACCTTGCCCTGGAGTTCCATGGCCTGCGTGGCGACCGCATCCGGCCTGTGCTTTCCGGGGAGCAGCGTCACCGGTTTCAGCACGCCGGTTTCGATCATCTCGCCGGGATAAATGACCCGGTTGGGGATCAGAACGATCTCGCCGGTTGCCTGACTGCTCGCGACGTGGGTGCTGGTCTGCTGGTCTGCGCTCTCCTGGGCAAACGCCGGCACACCGCCGGCTACCAGCGCGAGCATCAGCGCGGTGCGGCAAAGCGCGGAGCGGGAGGCCGGAGAGAGCATCAAACCTTACCTGATGTTCTTGGACACGACGGAGGCCATGTCGTCGGCGGCCTGGATGACCTTGGAGTTCATCTCATAGGCGCGCTGCGCCGAGATCAGCTCGGTGATTTCCTTGACAGGATCGACGTTGGAGGCCTCGAGATAACCCTGCTCGACCGAGGCGAAGCCGGGATCGCCGGGCACGCCGACATTGGCCGGGCCCGAGGCCGGCGTTTCCTGGAACAGATTATCGCCGAGCGGCGCCAGGCCGGCTTCATTGGCGAAGTTGGCGAGTTGCAGCTGGCCGAGCAGCTGGAGGTCGGTCTGGCCGTCGATGCGGGCAAAGACCTGGCCGGTCTTGTTGACCACGACTTCGATGGCATCGGTCGGCACGGTGATGGCCGGGATGACATTGGCGCCGTCGACGGTCACCAGCTGGCCGGTGGCGTTGGTGTTGAAGGCGCCGGCGCGGCTGTAGAGTGTGCCGCCGTCGGCGCCCTCGATCTGGAACCAGCCTCGGCCGGTCAGCGCCATGTCGAAACTGTTGCCGGTCGAGGTCAGTTCGCCCTGGGTATGGACGTTGCGCACCGCCGTCGTCTTGACGCCGAGGCCGATCGACACGCCTTCCGGCACAAGCGATGAATTGGAGCGGTTGGGCACGCCCTGCGTGCGGTCGACCTGGTAGAGCAGGTCGGAGAATTCGGCGCGCGCGCGCTTGTAGCCGGTGGTGTTGATGTTGGCGATGTTGTTGGCAATGACTTCCAGATTTGTCTGCTGGGCATTCATGCCGGTCGCTGCGATGGCGAGTGCTTTCACGGCAAGTTCTCCTCAGATGCCCATACGGCTGATTTCGAGATAGGCGGAGACGACCTTGTCGCGGATCGCGATCGTGGTCTGCAGGGCCTGCTGGGCGCTCATGACGGCGTCGACGACCTGACGGGTATCGGCGTCGCCCCTGAGTGCCTGGATCGACACCTGCTCGGCATTCTGCAAGGTGTTGACGGTCTTCGAGGCGGCCTGGCTCAGCGCCTCGGCAAAGGTGGTGCCGATTTCGCTGCCGGCCATCGGCGCCTTGGTGCCCTGGAACAGGTCGGTCGTGGTATCGGCGCCACCGATCTCCGGCTTGAGGGGAAGCGATCCGATACCGCCAATGCCGCTGATCATTACTGGTTCCTCATCAGGTCGATGGTCATGGAGATCAGATCACGCGCCTGCTTGATGACCTGAAGGTTGGCTTCGTAGGAGCGGTTGGCTTCGCTCATGTCGGCCATCTCGACCAGCACGTTGACATTGGGCATCTTGACGTAGCCCTTGTCGTCGGCGGCCTCGTTGCCGGGCTGGAATTCGACGGGAAAGTCGCTGGGGTCGCGGTCGATGGAGTTGACCTCAACCGTCGTGCCACCCGAGGCACGATCGAGTTCCGAGACGAAACTGATGGTCTTGCGGCGATAGGGGTCGGCGCCCGGGGTGTTGCCGGTCGACTGCGCGTTGGCAAGGTTTTCCGAAACGACGCGCAAACGGTCAGACTGGGCGCTGAGGCCGGACGCGGCGATCTTGAGGGCTGAGGTCAAGGCGTCCATGGTCAGCTCTTCACCGCCATCATCATCATCGAATGGAAGGCCTTGACGATCGCGGTGTTGAGTTCAAACGAGCGGCGGACCTCGCCGGCCTTCATCAGTTCGTTCTCGACCACCACCGTGTTCTTCGAGGGCATGATGGCGCCGGTCGTCTCTTCTGGCTTGACCGTGAAGCCGGCATTAGTGGCGGCAGTGCCGAGGTGGCCTGCCTGGGTGGCGGTCAGCGACACTGCCGTGCGGTCGAGCACCTTCTCGAACGGCTCGACATCGCCGGCGGTGTAGCCCGGCGTGTTGACGTTGGCGATGTTGCCGGCAATGGCCGACTGGCGCACCGACAGCCATTGCGACTGCTTGGCGGCGAGATCGAAAAGATTGATGGGCTCCATGGGGATCTCCAGGCTGGTACGTACAAGACTAGGCTGCCAGTCTTGCGCGGACCTTGCGCGGGCCAGGCGTAAGCCGGTGTGCCGCTATTTGGAGAGTTCGATCACCTGGTCGGTGCTGGTGACCATGACCCACTTGCCGCCGCGTTGCTCGATCGACGAGACGACGCTGGAGTCGGGCAGCTTCGAGCCGCGCTGGACAATCCACAGGCCGGCATCGTCCTCGATCATGGCGCGGCCATTGGCGACATGAACCATGCGAAATTTGGGATCCGCCGGGAAGGGCTGCTCGTCGACGCCGGGAGGCTGGGTCTTGTCCTCGGGGTCCTGCAGCGTGCCGGTGGCGAACAGGTCGACATCGGGAACATCGTTTGCCGTCAGCGGCTGACCGCTGTTTTCCATCTGCGAACCGCCGCTGACCCGCCCTGCATTGGTGCCGCTGCCGCCGAACTTGATCGCCTGCACGCCGAACTGGTCCTGATTGAAGAAGATATACCAGGGAAACAGCGCGCAGATCAGGCCGAGCGTGATGCCGAGCGCGGCAAAGACGATATCGCTGCGGCGGTCGGATTTCTTGTCGAGCCTGGGATATTGCGGCCTTGGCGGCTGCGGCCATTCGGTGACCGGGAACAGCCCGTCGAGAAGCGAGTCGCGACTGGTCTCGATAGCTTCTTTGGGGCCGGCGCGAGGGGTCCTTGGCAATTCAGGCTTGACGACGCTGGGCAAGGCAGGCTCGGCCAAGCGAGGCACAGTGGACTCGACTACGCTGGCTACCCTGGGCAAGAATGGCCTGGCGGCCCTGGCCAGAATGGCCTCAGCCTTGGCGACCTTGTCGAGATCGGCCTTTGCCCTGACAGCTCTCGCTTCGTTGGCCCGGGCTTCCTCGGCGGCACTGGCCTCTGCGATCATCTCGCGCAAAAGCCGCTCGGTGTACTGAAGCTCAGTCTCCAGCATCGACACTTTGCTTGCCTTTCAGATGACGGGCGAGGTCGGAGAATGCGTCGCTCGAGGCGCGATCCCTGGGCGACTGCGTCAGCGCCTCGTAGATCAGCGGCACCTGGCGCACGGCAATATCGAGCTCGGCATCGGCGCCGCCCTGATAGGCGCCGAGCAGGCGGATGTCGCGCGTGTCCTCGAAGCGCGAGATCATCGACTTCAGCCTGGTCACCAGCATGCGTTGCTCGGGGCTCCATGCCTTGTCGGCGAGGCGCGAGATCGACGACAGCGGATTGACCGGGGGGTAGCGGCCCTGTTCGGCAATGGCGCGGTCGAGCACGACATGGCCGTCGAGGATGCCGCGTACCGAATCGGCGACCGGGTCGTTGTGGTCGTCGCCGTCGACCAGCACCGAGATGATGGCAGTGATTGATCCCTGTCCTTTGATACCGGGGCCTTCAGCGCCCGGGCCAGCGCGTTCGAGCAGCTTGGGCAGATCGGTGAAAACCGAAGCGGGATAGCCGCGGGCGACCGGCGGCTCGCCGGTGCCGGTCGCTACCTCGCGCAGCGCATGGGCAAAGCGGGTAATCGAATCCAGCACCAGCAGCACGCGATGGCCCTGGTCGCGAAAATGTTCGGCAACGCGCATGGCGGTATCCGGCGCGCGCCGGCGCATCATGGCGCTCTCGTCGCTGGTAGCGATGACGGCGACCGTCTTGGCCATGCTCTCTGCGCCGATCGTGTCTTCGAGGAATTCGCGTACCTCGCGGCCGCGCTCGCCGATCAGCGCCACGACCACGGTGTCGAAGGCGTCGGCGCCGGCCAGCATGGCGAGCAGCGTCGACTTGCCGACGCCGGAACCGGCAAAGACGCCGAGGCGCTGGCCGAGGCAGAGCGGCGTGAAGATGTCGATGACCTTGACCCCGGTCGTGAAGGCGGTGCCGACGCGCTGCCGCGCCATGGCGCCGGGCGTTGTGCCGTCGCCGCTCGCAGCCTCGCCGATCCTGATCAGCGGCGGGCCGCCGTCGATGACGCGGGTCAGCGCGTCGATGGCGCGCCCACGCCACGAAGCATGCGGCGTTACCGTCAGCGGGCCGCGGCGAAACACGGCGTCGCCGATGCCGGCGTCGGCGCTGCGTTCGAAAGGGGCGATGACGACTTCGTCGCGGCCGATCCTGACGATCTCGCCGCGGCGCGTGCCGGCATTGCCGCGCTGTTCGACGAGGTCGCCAAGCCTGGCGACTTCAGACAGGCCGCGCACCTTGTAATGCGTTGGCGAAACCTCCGAAACACGGCCGCCGCGCCGCAGCAACGTCTCGGTGTCATCGAAGCGGCGCCAGATCCGCTCCAGCGCAGCCAGCCGGTTTTCCGGTGCTGTCTCCGGTTGCCGTTCAAGCGCGCGTATCGATGATTTGCTGCTCGACATGCTGCTACGACTTGGAGCCGAGCGTCTTGATGGCGTCGTCGGTCGAGGCATCGGTCTGGCGCATCAGCGCCGCCGTGTTCTCGAAGGCGCGCTGGACCATGATCAGGCGCGTCATCTCCAGCACCGGATTGACGTTGGATTCCTCGACATAGCCCTGCGCGACGCCGAGATCGGAACGGTCGGTGACCGGCTCGGGCGCACGCGCGGGCACGATGCCAGAATTGCCGTAGCGGACGAAGTTCGGACCGGGGTCGAAATTGAACAGGCCGATGGCGCCGACAAGCTTGTCGCCCTGGCGCAGCGAGCCGTCGGCGCCCGCCTTGGGCGGACCGTCGCGCGGGTCGAGCTGGATCGGCGCGCCGCCGGCATCCAGCACCGGATGGCCCTCGAGCGACATGAGTTCGCCGTTCTCGTTGATCGAAAACCGCCCGTCGCGCGTCATCACGATGCCGGCCGGAGTGTCGATGCCGAACCAGGCATCGCCCTGGACGGCGAAGTCGAACGGGTTGCCGGTCTGCGTCATCGCGCCATGGGCGCCGGACAAATAGGTCTTGCCGGAGGACGCGAAGGACACGGACTTGGGACCTGTGCCGGAGACGACATCCTCGAACTTCACGCCGGTGGCGCGAAAGCCGATGGTCGAGGCGTTGGCGACATTATCGGCGATGGTGTCGAGACGGCGCTCAAGCGCGATCTGCGAGGAAAGGGCGACGTAAAGGCTGTCCTGCATAGTGTTCTCAGAATCTCAGTTTCTGCATGGCCATCATCAGATCGGTCGAGATGCCGACGGTGGTCGGCTGCGCAAACAGCACACCGACCGATGTCTGAGCGGTCGAGGTCGGATGATTGATTTCCCAAAGGCTGGTGAAGCGGGTGAGGAATTTCTCGAGCTTGGCCGGGTCGGTGAAATCGGTGAGGTCGAGCTTTGCCTCGAAGGCCTGCGCCTGCTTGTCGATATCTGCGGCAGCGAAGGAATCGGGCAGGCCGATGGCGGTGCGTACCACGCTGGCCAGGGCCGTGTCGGCCAGCACGTCGTACCAGTTGGTGATGGTCGAGGCCTTGCGCTCGAAATAGAGCGCCAACCGCACGCCCTCATTGGTCTTGCCGGCGTCTTCTTCCAGGGTCTGGCGCATGTATTTGTCGACCACCGGCTGCTGCGACGGGCTGCGGGTCGTTGCCGCTTCGCCGTAGGCCTCGAAATTCAACGAGGTGGCGAGCCTGGCATAGGCCTTGTTGGAGAGCTTGTTGGCGACACTGGCGGGATCGCGGACACCGCCCTCAAGGACATCACGGACGAGATCCTTGTTGGTGGTCGCCGGATCGAGCCCGCTTGCGGACAGAGCATAGTTATAAAGGCGGCTGTCGGCCATCAGGTCGTCGACCGATTTCACCTTGGTGATGTTGGCGAGGTAGTAGCTGGTCTCGGCCTGGACGGCGTCCGCATTCGGCTTGATGAGGCCAAGACTGGACTCGGTCGTGTAGAGCTTCGGCGTGGTCTTCAGCACCGCGTCGCGCGTGGTCGTCTGATCGCCATACTGGGCAAAATCAAAGGCGCTGACGAAGTTGGCGTAGCTCTTGTCGGTCAACAGGTTGGCGGGACTCAACGGATCGGTGACGCCGCCATTGACCATGGTGCGGATCTGCTTCGTCGTCTGGGTCGATGCATCAAGCCCATAGGCAGCCATGGCGAAGGTCAGCAGGCGCTTGTCCTTCAGCAGGTCTTCGATGGACTTCACCTTGGAGATGTTGGCTGCGTAGTAGTCGGCCTCGCCCTTGATGTATTGCGCGGTCGGCTTGACGAGCAACAGTCCGGTTCCGCCGATCACAGCCTTCGGCACCGCCTGCTGGACGGCGTCGCGCGCCGTAGCCTGGTCGCCATATTGGGCAAAGTCGAAAGCCGCGACGAAAGCCGCATAGCCCTTGTTTGTCGACGTGTTTGCGGGGCTGTTCGGGTCGGTGACGCCGCCTTCCAGCATGGCCCGCACGGTCGCAGCCGGCTCGGCGTCGGCGTCCAGGCCGAACGCGGCCATCGCATAGGTGAGCAGGCGATCGTTGCCCATCAGGTCGTCGATCGATTTTACGTTGGAAATGTTGCTCAGGTAGTACGAGGTTTCGCCCTTGTAGTAGGTGAAGCCGTTCTGCGAAGGGCCGACCGAGACCTGGAGACCATAATTGTTGGTCACGCCCTGCTGTGCCGAATTGTAGCTCGTGGCATTAGCGCCAAGTGCGGCGAAATTGAAGGCCGACACGAACTCGGCATAACGCTTGTCGCTCAGTTTGTTGGCGAAGCTGTCGGAATCCGACACCCCTTCCTTCAGGGCTTTGACCATGAAGGCCTTGGCGTAAGCCATGTCGCCGAGACCGAAGGCTTTCATGGCATATTTGAACAGCCGGTCGTTCTTGACGAAATCGTCGATCGATTTCACGCTGCCGATGTTCGCGAGATAGTAGTCGGTGTCGCGCTTGGTGATCGGCTCCGCCTCGATGCGGTCGATCGCCTTGGGGATGTCCCTGGCGATGAGCTGGTAGCTGGTAAAAGTGCTCAACACGACATGCCTCCGGTCGCAGCTTCAAAAGCAAGACTATGCGGACTTGCTTGCGCGAGGCTGAATCGCCTCACCTTGCATGATTCAAGCCTCACACAAGGCACGGGGGCTATCGGTTAGGCCTGACGTGATGCGGAAGG
Source organism: Mesorhizobium sp. C089B (assembly GCF_030323125.1). Classification (NCBI taxonomy): domain Bacteria; kingdom Pseudomonadati; phylum Pseudomonadota; class Alphaproteobacteria; order Hyphomicrobiales; family Phyllobacteriaceae; genus Mesorhizobium; species Mesorhizobium sp. C089B. The sequence goes on along the minus strand of NZ_CP100469.1, from coordinate 3,237,458 downwards.
ATCTGGCGTGGGCATTCTGATCGGACTTGTGGTGACGCTCGGCTGTGTTCTCGGCGGCTTCATGGCGATGGGCGGCCATCTGCATGTGCTGATGCAGCCTTGGGAAGCGGTGGTCATCTGTGGCGCCGCACTTGGCACCTTTCTCGTCGCCAACCCGATGAAGACGGTCAAGGACACCGGCAGGGGTATCCTCGAAGCGTTCAAGCAGGCGGTACCGAAAGAACGCGACTATCTGGAGACGCTGGGCGTGCTGCACAGCCTGATGCGCGAACTGCGCTCGAAGTCGCGCAGCGAGGTCGAGGCGCACATCGACAATCCGGAGGAGTCGGCGATCTTCCAGGCGTTCCCGACCGTGCTCAAGAACCACGACCTGACGAATTTCATCTGCGACTACTGCCGCATCATCATCATCGGCAATGCCCGCTCGCATGAGATCGAGGCGCTGATGGACGAGGAAATCCAGACCATCAAGTCCGACAAGATGAAGGCCTACCACGCGCTGGTGGCGGTGGGTGACGGTCTGCCGGCGCTCGGCATCGTCGCCGCCGTGCTCGGCGTGGTCAAGGCGATGGGCGCGCTCGACCAGTCGCCCGAAATCCTCGGCGGCCTGATCGGCGCCGCCCTTGTCGGAACCTTCCTCGGCATCTTCCTGTCTTATGCGGTGGTCGGACCGGTTGCCACCAAGATCAAGACGGTGCGCGAGAAGAAGAATCGCCTCTATATCATCGTCAAGCAGACGCTGCTTGCCTATATGAACGGCGCTCTGCCGCAGGTGGCGATCGAGTTCGGCCGCAAGACCATCTCGTCCTATGAGCGGCCGACGATCGACGCCGTCGAGCAAAGCACGATGAACACAGCTTCCGCCGAGAAGAAAGCGGCTTGAGCCATGCATGACGACAGACAGGACCGCACGCCGTCATGACAAGTCCTGGCAGCCCCTCGCAAGCCCGCTCGCTGATCATTGAGCGTCTGGTCGGTGACAGCGGTGAGGCCGCTCATGTCATCGGCACCGGGCGCTCGATGGGCGAGCGCGCGCTGCCGCTGCTGCAGAAGAGCCTGGCCGGCGAACTCGGCGCACCGGTCACCGTCGACCTGCGCGCGGTCGAGATCAGCCGTGTTCCCGATGCCCGCACGAATGCCGGCGATGCCTTTGCCATGGCCATCATAGCATCGCCGACGTCTTCGGATGCGATGACGCTGGTGGCAGATGCGCCGGCCATCGCCGTGATGGTGTGCGCGCTGTTCGGCGGCGATCCGGATCAGCCGGTTTCGCCGATCGAGCGCGCTCTGTCGCAGATCGAGACCGATGTTGCGACCACGGTCTTCCAGGAAGTTGCGCAGGCGTTGAACGGATCGGGCCGGCGCTCGCTCGAGCTGCGGCTGCCGGTGCCGCGGGCGCTTTCGGGCAGCGAAGCCAAGCGCCGCGTGCTGCGCGATGGCGCGGCGGTGCGCATCGTCTTCGGCATCTCGACGCCGACCGACAGCGGAACGGTCACGGTGATGATCCCGCAGCGCATCCTGCTGGCCACACGCGGTATCGCCGATGTCCACGACAGCGAAGGCACGACCTCCGACTGGCGGGCACGTTTTTCCGAAGAAGTGATGCGCTCGACGGTGACGCTCGAAGCGACCATGCCGTTGGCACGCCTGACGCTCGGCGACCTCGCCGGCTTCGAGCCGGGCCAGATCATCGAGTTCGAGGAAACCGCGCAGTCGCAGGCCAAGCTGAGCGCGCGCGACAAGACGCTGTTTGTCTGCGAGTTCGGTAAGCTCGGGCAGAACTACACCGTCCGGATCAGGCATCCTTACGATGCCGGTCAGGATTTTATCGATGGGCTCATGCCGGGCTGACGCCGGGCAAGCCCAAGCATTTGGAGACGACTGATGGCCAAGACCAAGGTGGAAGCCAATATCGACCAGCCGGACGAACAGCTCGACCGCGCCATCGAGGAATTGCGCGGTGTCCTCCAGGAGGAGGAAAAGCGCCCCGACGCCGCCTTGCGGGCTGCCACGTCCGGCGCCAATTCGAACATCATCATGAGCATCCCCGTCGATGTGCAGATCATCCTCGGCAGCACGGAAATGTCGGTGTCGGACCTGATGGCGCTGCAGAAGGGCTCGACGGTGGCGCTCAACCGGCGCATCGGCGAACCGGTCGATGTCGTGGTCAACGGCCGCAAGATCGCGCGCGGCGAAATCACCGTGCTGGAAAGCGATCCGTCGCGCTTTGGCATCAGGCTGACCGAAATTATCGCGGCGACCAAGGGCGCTTGAGCAATGAATGACATGCGGTCTCAGCAGGAGCGGATGCCATGACGACGCCGGTGACGCTCACGCGCCCGCAAAAGGCCGCCGCCATCCTGGTGGCGATGGGCAAGCCTTCGGCCAGCCGGCTGCTGAAATTCTTCAAGCAGGAAGAACTGAAGGCACTGATCGAAGGGGCGCGGCTGCTGCGCACCATTCCGCAAAGCGACCTCGAACGCATCGTTGCCGAATTCGAGGCCGAGTTCACCGAAGGTGCGGGCCTGCTCGATTCCGCCGACCGGATGGACACGATCCTCAATGAATCGCTGTCGCCCGAAGAGATGAGCGCCATCATGGGCGACAAGCGCTTCGAGGTTGCGCCGGAAGGACCACCGCCGATCTGGCCGGAGCTGGAAAAGCTCGAGCCGACGCGTCTGGGCACGTTCCTTGCCGCCGAGCATCCCCAGACCGCGGCCATGGTGCTGTCGAAGCTTGCGCCGCAAGCCGCCGCCAACATTTTGCTGACCATGGAAAAGCCGATGCGCAGCGAGATCATCAAGCGCATGGTGACGATGGCGACCATTCCGGACGCGGCCACCAGGATCATCGAGAACCAGCTGCGCGCCAGCGTGCTGGCGCAGACCGCGACCAAGGATATCTCGGCGGGACAGGCGCGCGTCGCCAGTATGCTCAACGAGATGGACAAGCCTCAGTTGGAAGAGGTCATGCAGGATCTGGAAGAGGCCGGCACGCCGGACCTCGGCGGTGTCCGCTCCAGGTTGTTTGCCTTCGACGATCTGCCGCTTTTGACGCAGAAGGCGCGGGTGCTTCTGTTCGACGGGCTGTCGACCGAACTGATTACGCTGGCGCTGCGCGGTGCGGCGCCCGCATTGACGGAATCGGTGCTGTCGGCGATCGGCGCACGGTCGCGGCGCATGATCGAGTCCGAGCTCGGCCAGGGCTCGGAAGGCATTCAGCTTGCCGACATCATGACGGCGCGCAAGAACATCGCGGTGGCGACAATCCGGCTTTCGCGCGAGGGGGCTTTCGAACTGCCCTCATCGCAGCAGAGCGAAGCGGCTTAACGCCGAGCGCTGAATGGCTGAAGCGGCGGACAAAGACTCCAAAACCGAAGACGCGACCGAAAAGAAGATCCGCGACACCGTCGAACAGGGCAAGCTGCCCCATTCGCGAGAGGCCGCACTTCTGGCGTCCTTCATCGCCATACTGGTGTTCACCGTCTTCTACGCCAAGGACGCGGTCGTTGATCTCGGCATGTTCCTGTCGATGTTCCTGGAAAAGCCCGAGGCGTGGCCGATGGACACCGAGACCGACGTCATCGCGCTCTACAAGACCGTGATGATGGAAATAGGCAACGCCGTCGTCAGCCTGCTGGTGCTGCTGGTGGTGGCCGGCATCGGCGCCTCGGTGCTGCAGAACATGCCGCAAGTCGTCGGCGAGCGGATCCGGCCGCAACTGTCGCGCATCTCGATAGCCAAAGGCTGGACCAGGATGTTCGGCATTCAGGGCTGGGTCGAGTTCCTGAAATCGCTGGGCAAGCTCGGCTTCGCCAGCATCGTGCTCTACTTCACGCTATCGCAGGACTACCGCCAGCTCCTGGCCGGCATGATCACCAACCCCGTCGCTTTCGGCCTCGTCATCAAAAGCATCACCGTCGACATATTGGTGGCGATCGTCTTCGTCATGGGGCTGATCGCGGCGGTCGACGTCGTCTGGTCGCGCTTCCACTGGAAGCAGGATCTGCGGATGACCAAGCAGGAGGTCAAGGACGAGTTCAAGCAGTCCGAGGGCGACCCGATCATCAAGTCGCGGCTGCGCTCGCTGGCGCGCGACCGGGCGCGCAAGCGGATGATGACGGCGGTGCCGCGCGCGACGCTGATCATCGCCAATCCGACGCACTTTTCCATCGCGCTCAGATATGTCCGCGACGAGGATTCAGCACCCATGGTGCTGGCCAAGGGCCAGGACCTTGTGGCGCTCAAGATTCGCGAGATTGCCAAGGAGCACAACATCCCGATCTTCGAGGACGTGGCGCTCGCCCGCTCCATGTACAAGCAAGTTTCGGTTGATAGCGTGATCCCGTCGCAATTCTACCAGGCCGTCGCCGAACTGGTGCGGATCGTCTACTCCAAAAAGGCTGAGCGGAGACAAATTTCATGAACCGCCAACCGCACGCAAAATCCCGCGAACTCATCGTCGCCAAGGCCATCGAGCAGGTGGTCGACGAGTTGCGGCTGATCGACGTCGCCGACTACATCGCCTTCATCCGGCTCGAGCATTTCGCTTGCCTGTCGGATCTGGTGGATTCGGCTGTGGAGCTTTTTTTCCTCCCAGGCACGCTCAGGCTCGGCCATGGCGGAGAGGCACATGTCGACTGGAGCGGCAGCCCGCGCATCGTGCTCGATCTCGAGCTTCGGCCGCCGGGCGTCACCGTCTATTTCCAGCTGACGCTGAGCGAGGAGAGGTCTTCGGTCGCGGTCAACTATGTGTCGTTCGAAAAGCCCGGGGAAGACCCCGAGCACAACACCGCTTTGCTGGAGACGGTGATCGAAGAGGCGCGAATCCGCAGGACCGAGCCGCTCGCCTATCGCTGATCTTTTGTCTTACTCCAACTGCCAGACGCGATCACTCGATCAGCCCCAGCCGCAGCGCCTTGGCCACCGCCTGGTTGCGGTTGACCGCGTTGAGCTTCTGCGTCGACTGGGTGAGATACTGGTTGGCGGTGTGGACCGACAGCTTCAACAGCCTGGCGATCTCTTCGCTGGTGTTGCCGTTGGCGGTCAGCTTCAGGCACTCCAGTTCACGCTTGGAGATCGACCGCATCCGGCCGGCATCGTTCGGACGAATGCGGGCGACGGCGGCGAACAGCGAAAAACAGCGGGCGTGGATTTCGTAGAGCGTGTCCTCCGGCAAAGCGATCGTCGAGCCGAGGAACACCACCAGCCCGCAATGGCCGCGATCGGCATGGACGGGAAAGCCAATGCCGTTGGTGCCCGGCGCCAGCGGCTCCGTCCGCTCCGCCCAGGCGAGGTTCTTGAAGACGGCGTCCGAGCCGGCGATGCCGTCATCGGCCCACCAGCGCGGCGCTGTCGAGGCGCCGCTGTGGCGAACCATCTCCTCACCGTTGGCGCCGGCAATGAATTTGGTTGTCACCGCGGTGGCGGGATAGTCGGAATCGAAGCTCGGCACCAGGCGCGCCCGTTCCGGCGAGGGGCTGACGAAGTAGAGGCCAAACGCCGACGCGTTGATGTCGACGGCGATCCAGCGGCAGCGGCGCACCGCGTCCGGGATGGTAACGGCATGGTGCGTCTCGGAACCGATGGAGAAGGCGCCGAACGGATTGCGCTGCTCGTTGAAAAGGGCTTCGGCCGCCGCCTTGATGTCAGCATGTTTCAAATGATGCCGCTCCTGATCGCCGTGGCGATGGCCATCGCGCGGTTCGACGCCGCGAATTTCTGGATGGCGTGGGTGATGTAGCTGTTGACGGTGTTGGACGAGACCCCGAGGATCACTGCGACCTCATCGGTGGTTTTGCCTTCAGACACCCAGAACAGGCATTCGCGCTCGCGGTCGGACAGCGGGTCCTGCATGGCGACGGCGGCGATCAATTGCGGGATGGCGGACAGCGCGTAACAGCACTTCAACTGAGCCTTCATCAGCGCCGGCTGGTCGATACTGCCGGCCTCGGCCGCCGAGAAAAGCGCAAACAGCCGCTGGCGGCCGACATTGAGCCGCAGTGAATAGACTTCGGCATGTCCAAGCACGTCGAGCAGGCGCGCCTCTTCGCCTGTGAGCAGTCCGCCGGCGTCGGGTGCCGCGGCGGCGACCAGGGGCCTCGGGCGGATGCCAGGTGCAACGGTCAGCGGTCCCTGGGCAAGGCCGGCGATCAGCCGCTTGCCGATCAGTTCAATGGCGTCGAAGATCCAGTTGGATGAGACGATGCGGGCGTCGTTGCGGTCCTGGTCGTGGACGATGGCGACGAGCATGTAGCTGTCGGCGCCGATCTCGGCGGCAAGCTGCATGAAAAAGGAGGTGAGATCGCCGCGCGATTCGAGGCGCGAGCCTAACGTATCGGATTGGAGAAGCGCGGCGGAACTGCTCATTGGATGCTTTGGTTGTATGTCATGGCCGGAGTCTTTTCTTGAGCCCGGACGCTGGGGTTAGCAGCGGCCGAACTTGAAGACGCATCACGTTTACGAAGCACTCACACGGCGCGGCGGTCGCGCTGATCGCCGAATCCATTCAGGGAACGCGAAGCCGTCCGCGTCTGGTGCCGGTCATTGGCCGGAACTTGAGACTTTGGGTGGTCGCCGCGCCCCCCAAGGACCGGCTGATTCGGGTCTAATCTACCCGCAGATGAATCCGACATCAAACGCGATTTGACAAAATCAATATTATTGGACTCAAGCGACTCAGGGGCTGCTTTCGCGGCCTTTTCCGCCGCAAAAGGCCTGAAACGCCGACACGAAAAAGCCAGAGGGTGTTGCGATACTGCCGTATCGAGGGCCGATCGATTCCGATAGGGTCTCGGCAGCCGGCAGGGGTGGGCATCCCTTCGGTCATACGGCGGATTTGGCGGCGCTTGCTCGCGGCCATCAGCATCGGGGGTCATGATGAAGCAGGTTTTCCTGGCGTTCACGGTGGTGCTTGCGGCTCTTGCCGGCATGGCAGCGCCCGCCAAGGCTGAGCCGACCGTTACCTATGCGCTCGACAACGGGCTGCAGGTGGTGCTGGTGCCCGACCATCGCGTGCCGAAGGTGGTGATGAACCTGCGCTACCGCGTCGGGTCGATGAATGAACCCGCGGGACGCTCGGGCTTTGCGCATCTGTTCGAACATCTGATGTTTTCCGGCACGCCGGCCTGGCCGAACGTGTTCGGCGCGCACGCCGCGCTCGGCAACGAGATCAATGCCTGGACCACCGAAGACGGCACGGTTTATTACGTCGACGGGCTGTCGTCGTCACTGCCGATGATCTTGTCGCTGGAGGCCGACCGCATGGCCAATCTCGGCCGCTCGGTGACTCAGGCCAAGCTCGATCTGCAGCGCTCGGTGGTCAAGAACGAGATGCGCCAGAACGTGCTCGACAAGGCCGGCGCATCCGGCTGGGAAGCTTTCTGGTCCGGGCTGTTCCCGAAGCCGCATCCCTATAGCCGCATGGTCATCGGCTCGGTCGCCGATCTCGATGCGGCGACGCTCGACGATGTCAGGGGTTTCTTCAACAGCTACTATCTGCCCAACAATGCGGTGTTGGTGCTGGTCGGCGACTTGGAGATCGACGACACCAAGGCGCTGATTGCCGACACGTTCGGCCGCGTGGCGCGCGGCGCCGATGTGGCGCGGCCCGCCGTGCCGGAACCGACGCAGGCCCGGCTCAAGCTGGTGCTCGAGGATCGCGTGCCAAGCCCCATCGTTGTGGTCGGCTTCAGTGGCCCGGTGGCGCAGTCGCCCGACAATGGTGCGCTCAGCATTGCCGCCGAACTGCTCGGCAACGGCGAATATGGTTTTTTGCGCAACCGGCTGGTTTCGCAGTTGGGCATTGCCACCTATGCCAGCGCGAGCTGGACCGGCGGTCTGCTCGGTGGCCGCTTTACCTTCGAGGCGGGTGCCGCCGAAGATGTGGCGCCGGAAGCGCTGGAAAGCGCGATGAAAACGGCGTTTGCGGATTTCCTGAAGACCCCGCTCGATCCGGTCGATGTCGAGCGTGCGCGCACCGGCATCTTGCAGGCAGCGCGGCTCGGCAGCGAAGCACTGAAGGATCGCGCCGGCGTCGTCTCCTACAATGCCGACGTGCTCGGCGATGCGCAGAGCGCGCTGGTGGACGACCCGCGGGTGAAGGACGCCAGCGTGGCGGGCGTCGAGGCAACGATGAAGCGGCTGTTGAAACCGGAAGACGCCAGCATACTGGTGCTGAAGCCCGGCCCGCGCGGCGGCTATCCCGATGCACTGATCGGGTCGTCCGGCACACCGCAGCCGTTCACCGCGCCGGAGCGAGCGGCGATCGACATTCCGAAGCATGCGGCCGGGCAAGCGCCTTCGGCAACACTGCCCGCCATGGAAACGGCGACGCTCTCGAATGGCATCAAACTCGTCCACTACACAATGCCGGAAGCGCCGATGGTCTATGTCGCGGCCAGTGCCGCCGGCGGCTGGAACAGCGTGCCGGAAGGCAAGGAGGGATTGCTGGAGCTTGCAGCAAGCATGGCGACACGCGGGGCCGCCGATCGCGGCTCGGCTGATTTCGCCAAGGCGGCCAGCGACATCGGCGCCGGCGTCGGCCACCAGGCCGGAACGCTGACCACGATGATGACGCTTGGCGTGCCGCCGGAAAAGCTCGACCAGGGTATTGGCCTGCTCGCCGACGCGGTGCTGAAGCCTCGTTTCGACAAGACCGAATGGACTGTGCTGATGGCGCAGACAGTCGACTGGCTAAACGGCCGCGAGGCGGATCTGCCCGGCGTTGCCGGCCGCATGGCAAAGGCGACGCTGATCCCGCAGGTGCCGGGCAAGGCAGCGGTGGACTGGTCGGCATTGGCGCTGGCCTCGATCTCGCTCGACGAGGCGAGGGACGCATTCAAGGCGGAGTTCACGCCGAAGGCGGTGACCTTCTACAGCGTCGGCCCGATGCCGGTCGCGACCGTCGCCGCCAGCCTTGAAAAAGCATTCGGCGCGTGGACAAGCGACACCGCCGGCTATGCCGTCGAGCCGTCGCCGGCGGCGCATTTCAACGGGGGACAGAAAGTGCTGCTGGTGCCCGAACCCGGCGCCAGCCAGTCGGCGCTGTTCGTGGCGCGGCCGGCGCCCGGCACCGACGAGAGCGAGCGCGCTGAATCGACCGCGGTCTCCAACCTGCTTGGCGCCGATTTCTCCAGCCGGCTGAATTCGGTGATCCGCGAGGAGAAGGGCTACTCCTATGGCGTGTCGAGCTATCTGATGAGCCCGATGAAGGCCGGCTCGGGATTGGTCGTGGCAACCACCGTCGAGCGCGCCAACACCGGGCCGGCGATTACCGAAATCCTGAAAGGATTTGCCGGCCTGACCACCTTGCCGGTGGCGCAGGACGAGGTCGACCGCACGGTGACCGTCTATCGCCGGGCGCTGGCTGGATCGGCCGAGACGTCGGCTGGTCTGTTCTCCTCGCTGATTGGCGCGGTCGGCAGCGGATCGACGCTGGAGGACCAGCAAACCCGCATGGCGGCGCGCACAAAGCTGACGCTCGATGCGGTTCAGAAACAGGCGCTGGCCCTGGCATCGCTCGATCCGTCGCTGATCGTGGTGGCGGGCGACCCCGATGTGGTGATGCCGCAGCTTGCCGCGATCGGCCTCAAGGACGTCGAGATCGTCAAGCGTGACGAGGCTGGCGAAGAGACGGCGATGCGGGCGCTCGATCTTCTCGGGGGCAATCGGCAGGCGCCGCTGTCTGCCTCGCCGTGGCGGGTTGGCGATGGCGGCACGACACGGGCGGTGCACGCCTGCGCCGGCGACAGGGATTGCGGCGCGCAGATCCACGCCGATTGACGGGCTAAACGCGCAGCCGCCGGCCGCGTTGTAATTTTGGGATAACTTTGTTTCGGGGGAAACGATGAGCGATTCATTTCGGGAAGTCACATCCGTCTCGTGGTTCGGGCGGATCAAGCGCGCGGTCGGCGGGGTCATCTTCGGCCTTATCCTGATCGTGCTGATGGTGATCGGGCTGTTCTGGAACGAAGGCCGCGCCGTGCAGACGGCGCGCTCGCTGGCCGAAGGTTCTGGAGCGGTGGTTTCGGTCGGCGCCGACAGCGTCGATACCGCCAATGACGGCAAGCTGGTTCATGTCAGCGGACTGGTGACGGCGGACAGCGGTCTGGCGGATCCGGATTTCGGCATTGCGGCGCAAGGGCTGCGGCTGTCGCGCAGTGTCGAGATGTATCAGTGGAAGGAAGAGTCCAAGTCGGAGACGACGAAGAAGCTCGGCGGTGGCGAAGAGACGGTGACCACCTACAGCTATTCCAAGGTGTGGGACGACAGCCAGATCGACTCCTCCGATTTCAAGAAGCCGGACGGCCACCAGAATCCGCCGATGGAAATCCACGGCCGGACCTTCCAGATTCCTGAGGGCAAGCTTGTCGCCTTCGATCTCGATACGCCGGTGCTGGACCGCATCGAGGGTGACAAGGACTATTCCCTGTCAGCCGACCAGTCGGCGGCGATAAAGGCTGCCTATACCGGAACGAAACCGCTCAGCATCGTCGATGGCAAGATTTTTCTCGGCAATGACAACACGACGCCCGCTTTGGGTGACTATCGAATCGGCTACGAACTGGCGCCGCTGGGCGTGGTTAGTATCATCGCGCGCCAGGCCGGCAGCCGCTTCGAGCCCTACCAGACGCAAGCCGGCGATGCGCTGCTGATGGTCGACACCGGCAACGTCCCGGCCGAAAAGATGTTCGCCGACGCCGTCAGCGCCAACACGCTGATCACCTGGCTGCTGCGCGGCGCCGGCTTGCTGTTGCTGACCATAGGCTTTGCGCTGTTCCTCAGCCCGATCGGGGTGATCCTCGATGTCATACCCTTCCTCGGCAGCATGGCGCGGATGGGTACCGGCATTATCGCCTTCGTCCTGGCGATCCTGGTCGGCACGGTGACGATCGCGATCGCCTGGTTCTGGTACCGGCCGTTGCTGGCGGTGGCCATCCTGGCGACAGGCGTGATTGCGGCGGTGATTGTATACCGCATCGGCCGGTTGCGAAGGCCAGCCGTTCCGGTGGTTGCACCCAACCCGGCTGCGGCCGCCTAGATGGTCGGGGCGGCCGGAGCCGCCCCATATCTCTTTGGCGCAATTCCGGCCGGAAAACCGCCTCACACTTATCCTGGAATTGCTTTCCTATTTGTCCTCGAAGCCGGTGAGCACGCCGACGGCGTTGATGCCGATCTCCTCGACGGCGTAGCCGCCTTCCATCACGAACAGCGTCGGCAGGCCGAGCTTGGCGATGCGATGGCCGATCTTCGGATAGTCCGGGCTTTTCAGCTTGAACTGGCTGATCGGGTCCTTCTCGAAGGTGTCGACGCCAAGGGAGACGATGACGATATCGGGGGCGTAGGCGGCGAGCTTGACGCAGGCATCCTCCAGCGAGGCGTTCCAGGCGTCCCAATTGGTGCCGAAGGGCATGGGATAATTGACGTTGAAACCTTCGCCGGCGCCGGCGCCGCGTTCATCGGCATGGCCGAGGAAGAACGGATACTCCACCATGGGATCGCCATGCAGGTTGAGAACCTGCACGTCGGCGCGTTCATAGAAGATCTCCTGCGTGCCATTGCCGTGGTGATAGTCGACGTCGAGGATCGAGACGCGTTTTGCGCCCTGATCGAGGAACCATTGCGCGGCGACCGCAGCATTGTTGATGTAGCAGTAGCCGCCCATGAACCCGGCACCGGCGTGATGGCCGGGCGGGCGGCAAAGCGCGAAGGCCGACCGCTCGCCACCCTTGACCAAGGCCGCCGCCGTCAGCGCCACGTCATAGGACGATTTGATCGCGGTCCATGTGCCTTCGACGAAGGTGGCGCCGGCGTCGAAGGAATAGTAGCCGAGCAAGGCGTCGACGCGCTTGGGTGGCACGTCGCCGCGCAGGCCGCGCGTCGGCCAGGTGAAGGGCATCGCCGTGCCCTCGAGGCCGGCGGCCTTCCACGCCGGCCAGACGGTCGGCAGGAAGTCGATATAGTCGGCCTTGTGAATGCGCTTGGCGGCTGTGAGATCGTGCTCGACCGGTCCGATGATCGGCCCCAGCTTCTCGCTCTCGACCCGCGCCTTGATGAACTCGGCCCGCGATGGCTTCTCGAAACCCGGCACGATGGCTGATGTCACCAGTTCCATCTGGCCGGCATGGCCGGCATGAAGCGGCGAATAGACAGTCTTCATGAATTTCCTCTCGAAATAGCGAAATCACTCAAGGTTGAGATAGGGGGTGACCAGAGCGAGCCACATTCTTTCCACATCGTCCTCGATGAGGTCGTATGTCTTGCGGTCTCTTTTCAGCCCCACAAGCCGGCAGGCGTGCCCGACATCCATCATCAGCACGCCGAGCCGGCTGGCGATCTTGTCCTCAAGGGCCGGGTTCACATGCTGCAGCCACGCGGCGTAAAGCGCGATGATCTGCTCGTCATATTCGTCCTGGATCGGCCTGAGGTCGGCATTGCCGGATATCGCCTCGATCACCGGCATCAGGGTGGCGTTTTCGAGATATATTCTGGAGGTATCGATGAAGAGCTTGCGCACTTCCTGCCGAAACTCGTCGCGGTTGGTGGGTGGGGTGACCTCGATGCGCCTGGCGATCACCTCGGGAAAGGACGACAGCCAGCGCCGGGCGAGGTCGAGGAGAATGGCTTCCTTATTGGGAAAGTACTGGTAGACCGAACCGACCGACAGGCCCGCGCGCCGGGCAATGGCGAGCGTCGTCGGCGTCTTGGTTCCCTGCTCCCGCGTCAGGATCAGCGCAGCGTCGAGTATCCTGTCGACCACCTTGCTCGACCGTTCCTGCCGCGGCTGCTTGCGCGGTTCGAGCGCCATCCTGGTTTCGCGGCTGAGACTGCGCTTCACGGATTGATGCCTTCGTTCCCAGCCGGTTTCAACACAGGTCCCGGTCTCAACATTGGCGTGGTGTGTTGTCCACAATACATTCGAAATTCGGCACGTTGACAAACGCGAATAATTAGTCGCATTCTTTTATCCACGCTGTTTTGAGAGATCACAAGGGGAATTTCGAAACAGCGCACTGGCATCAGTTTTCGTCCGATAACGCCGCTCCAGCGGAGTGGCAGCTTGTCGGACAAGAGGGTTGTCGTCTCAGCCAGTCGTCAAAAGCGCGGAGTCGCGATGTCTGTCACGGGTGCGGGTCAAAATGCTGATCTGATCGTCATCAATGGTCGCGTGCGGACCATGGACGATGACAATCCCGCCGCCCAGGCGATTGCCGTCAAGGACGGCGCCATCATCGCCATAGGCAACCACGCCGCCATCGAAAAACTCAAGGGAACGACCACAGAGGTGATCGACGCCAAGGGCGGTTCGGTCCTGCCCGGTTTCATCGAAGCCCACATGCATCTGTTCTCGGGAGGGGCCGAGCTCGCGCATCTTCAACTCGGCGGTATCCATGGATTCGAGGCGCTTCAAAGCGCCATCCGCGACTACGCAACGACGCGGCCCGAGGCGAAAATGCTTGTGGGACAGGGCGTCGACTACACCGTGCTCGGCGACGAGCGGGTGACACGCCATCATCTCGACGCCATCCTGCCCGACCGCCCCTTCTGCATGGCAGCGCCCGACCACCATACGATGTGGGCCAACACCAAGGCGTTGGAGATAGCCGGCATCCTGAAGGGACGCACGCTCGGTCCGGGCAACGAGATCGTGATGGGTGTCGACGGCCTGGCCGCGGGCGAATTGCGCGAGGGCGAGGCCTTCGGTCCGGTGCTCGACCTTGCCGGCGAAAGCCGGGTGCGGCTGGGGCTGTCGACCGGCGGCGAGCCGGACCCAACGCCGTCGGCCGCCGAGCGGGCCGCTGACCGTGACATCATGCGGCGCGGGCTTGCATGGTGCGCGCGCCACGGCATCACCTCGATCCAGAACATGGACGGCAATCTCTACCAGCTCGAACTGCTTTCCGAGATCGAGGCAGAGGAGGGATTGCCCTGCCGCGTCAAGATCCCGTTCCACTACAAGAACTTCATGACGCTCGACATGCTCGAGAAGGCGTCCGTCATGGCCGAGCGCTACCACAGCGAGTGGCTGTCGTCGGGCATGGTCAAGGTGTTCTATGACGGCGTGCTCGATTCCTGGACCGCTGTTATGGTCGAACCTTATGCCGACCGTCCCGACTGGGTCGGCGAGCCGCTGTTCACGCCGCAGCAATTTATCGATCTCGCCGTGGCTATCGACAAAGGCGGGCTGCAGATCGCCGTGCACTCGATCGGCGACGGCGCGGTGCGCGCAGTGCTCGACGGTTACGAGGCGGCGCAGAAGGTCAATGGCAAGCGCGACAGCCGGCACAGGGTTGAGCACATCGAGGTCACCACAGCAGCCGACGTGCCGCGTTTTGCCGAACTCGGCGTCATCGCCTCGATGCAGCCGTCGCATCCGCCCGGCGCCATGGATTTTCCGCTGGAGCCGACGGTGTCACGCATCGGGCCGGCCCGCTGGCCGCTGAGCTATGCCTGGCGCACCCTGAAAAGCGCCGGCGCCCATGTCGTGTTCGCCTCGGACTGGCCGGTGGCAGCGATCGACCCGATCCTGAGCATTCAGGCGGCAGTGCAGCGCAAACCATGGGCAGAAGGCGATCCTGACCAGAGTTTCTCGCTGCAGGAAGCGATTGCCGCCTACACGGTCGAGGGCGCCTATGCCGAATTCGCCGAGCATCGCAAAGGCGTTCTGAAACCCGGCTATATGGCGGATCTGGTGGTTTTGTCGGCCGATATCGAGAAGACGGCGCCGGCCGATCTACACAAGCTGCGGCCGGTGACGACGGTCTGCGGTGGCAAGGTCACCTACCAGGCCTGACAATGGCATGCGGCTTGCACAGCTTGCCGCTTGCAAGACGAAATGACCGACTGAACTGTGATTCAATGCCGGACTTGCCAACCTACCGGCCGTGTGGTCACATCGAACAGGGGAAAAACTCCGCCAGCAAGAGCGGGGTCAACAGTGAGGCGTATCGTGCCGGAAAAACCGGATCGGAATGCAATTGAAGTCGTAAACGTCAGTAAAATTTTCGGATCGGGTGAGGGGCAGGTCGCTGCCCTCGATACGGTCTCGGTATCCATCCGCGAGAATGAGTTCTTCACCCTGCTGGGACCATCCGGCTGCGGCAAGACCACGTTGCTGCGGCTGATTGCCGGCTTCGACTTTCCAACCGCCGGCGAAATCCTCCTCTACGGTCAGGACATCGCGCCGTTGCCGCCCTTCAAGCGGCCGGTCAACACCGTCTTCCAATCCTACGCATTGTTCCCGCATATGACGGTCGCCGACAATATCGGCTTTGGCCTGGAAATGCTGGGCAAGCCGAAGGCCGAGATCAAGGCGCGCGTCGCCGAGATGCTGAAACTGGTGAAGATGGAGGCGCTGGCGGGTCGCCGCACCAGCCAGATCTCCGGCGGCCAGCAGCAGCGCGTGGCGCTCGCCCGGGCGCTGGCGCCGCAGCCCAAGGTGCTCTTGCTCGACGAACCGCTCTCGGCGCTCGACTACAAGCTGCGCAAGGAAATGCAGATCGAATTGAAGCGGCTGCAGCACGAGACCGGCATTACCTTCATCTTCGTCACCCACGACCAGGAGGAAGCGCTGACCATGTCTGACCGCATCGCGGTGATGTCGTCGGGCAAGATCCTGCAGGTCGGCTCGCCGCGCGACATCTACGACCGGCCGGCCGAGCGTTTCGTCGCCGACTTCATCGGCGAGTCGAACTTCCTCAAGGCGGATGTGGTTAACGCGACTGGTGGCCGGGCGACGGTGAAGCTGCCGTCTGGTGTGGAAATCCCAGCCTCGCTGCCGGAAGGCTTCAGCCCCAGCGGCAAGGTCACCATCGTCGTGCGTCCAGAGCATGCGCAGTTGGGCACTGCCAGCCCGAGCGCTTCGCTGTCCGGCACCGTCGAAAACATCGTCTATCTCGGCACCGACACGCACTTCCATCTGCGCCTTGCCGGTGGCGAGCCGTTCATCGTGCGGCGTCAGAACAGCCGCGGCGCCGGTGACGGCTTCGTGCAGGGCGGCCAGATCGGCATCATGATCGGCAACGACGCCGCGCAAGTGCTGAAGGACTGATCATGGCGACCGCGGAACAAGTCGCCAAGGCAGCGCAGCGACGCGATGTGCGCGACCGCTGGCTGCTGTCAGCGCCAGCCTTGCTGGTGATCTTCCTCGCCGCGACCGGCCCCTTGCTGATCGTGCTGATCTACTCGTTCCTGACGCCTGGCCCCTATGGCGATGTGAAGTGGCAGTTCTCGCCCGATGCCTGGCTGTCGGTGTTCATGGAACGCGACATTTTCGACGATACGCTTTCGCTTGCGGCAGCGCACGTCACCATATTCTGGCGCTCGATCAAGTTGGCGGTGATAACGACGATCGCAACTTTGGCATTAGGGTTTCCAACCGCCTATTTCATGGCGACGCGCAGCGAGAAGACCAGGGATCTCTGGCTGTTCCTGATCACCATTCCGTTCTGGACCAACCTGCTGATCCGCACCTTCGCCGTGCTGCAGATCATCCGCAACGAAGGCATCATCAACACCATCCTTATGAAGCTTGGTATCGTCTCAGCGCCGGTGCAGATTCTCTTCACCGACACGGCGATTCTGATCGGCATGGCCTATGTCTATCTGCCGCTGATGGTGCTGCCGATCTATGCCAGCATGGAGAAGCTTGATTTTCGCCTCGTCGAGGCGGGCTACGACCTCTACGCGACCCGTTTCAATGTATTGCGGAAGATCATTTTCCCGCTGGTCAAACCCGGCGTCATTGCCGGCTCCATCCTGGTCTTCATTCCAGCCCTTGGCGCCTATGTGACGCCGAGCGTGCTTGGCGGCGGCAAGAATATGATGCTGTCTAACCTGATCGAATTGCAGTTCGGCCAAGGCCGCAACTGGCCGCTCGGCTCGGCGCTGTCGATCACGGTGATGATCATCGTCATGGTGGCGCTGCTTGCCTATGTGCGCAATGCCGGCAAGTCGGGGGCGCGGCATGGCTAAGAACTTTTCCATCAAGCACCAGACCGGCTTCACGGTGATCGCTGCGACCTGTTTTATCGTGCTCTATCTGCCGATCATCGTGCTGGTCGCCTATGCCTTCAACGCGGCGAACTCGACGTCCGAATGGGGCGGCTTTTCGATGCGCTGGTTCCAGTCGGCTTGGCAGAACGTGCAAGTTATCGACGCGACGCTACGCTCGTTCCAGATCGGCGCCGTCGCTGCGGTGCTGTCGACAATCTTTGCCACCATGGCCGCGCTCGCCACCACGCGCACCGCGTCCTATCCGGGCCTCACCTTCAAATATGCGGCGATCAACCAGCCGCTGATGGTGCCCGAGATCGTCACGGGCGTGGCGCTGCTGATCTTCTTCTCGCGCATCAAGATCTTCACCGGCTATTCCGGCATTGGCTATCTGATCGCCGCGCACACGGCGTTCTGCATCCCGTTCGCCTATCTGCCGATCCGGGCGCGGCTGGAAAACATGGACCTGACGCTGGAGCGCGCGGCCGCCGATCTGTACGCGACGCCTTGGAAGACCTTCCGCCGCATCACGCTGCCGCTTTTGTGGCCCGGCATACTGGCCGGACTGATGCTGGCCTTCGTCATCTCGCTCGATGACGTCGTCATCACCGAGTTTGTCAAATCGGGCGGCCAGGATACGCTGCCCACCTACATGCTCGGCCAGATCCGCCGCGGCATCACGCCTGAGATCAACGCGATATCGACCGCCTTCCTGCTGCTTTCGGTCGCGATCGTCACGTTGTTTTTCTTCGTCAGCAGGAAAAGAGACTGAACCGACAAATGGGAGCTAAAACCATGAACTGGAAAACAACGACAGCCGCCATGGGGTTGGCGCTGCTCGCAACGACGAGCCTGGCCCGCGCCGATGGCGAGCTGAACATCTACAATTGGGGCAACTATACCAGCCCCGACGTGATCAAAAAGTTCGAAGCCAAATACAACGTCAAGGTGACCATCACCGATTACGATTCCAACGATACGGCGCTCGCCAAGGTACGCCAGGGCGGCACCGGCTTCGACATCGCCGTTCCGTCGCAAACCTACGTGCCGATCTGGATCAAGGAGGGTCTCGTGCAGGAGACCGATCCGGGCAAGATGGAGAACTTCAAGAACGTGGCGCCGGAATGGGCCAATCCAGACTTCGACCCCGGCCGCAAATATTCCGTGCCGTGGGCGCTGGGCACCGTCGGTGTCGTCGTCAACACCGATGCCTACAAGGGACCAGCCGACAGCTGGGGCATCATCTTCAACACGCCGGACGAGCTGAAGGGCAAGACCAATGTCGTTCCCGAGATGAATGACGTTATCTTCGCGGCGATCAAATATGTCGGCGGCCAGCAGTGCACCGACGACAAGACGGTGCTGAAGAAGGTGCGCGACACGCTTGTCGCGGCCAAGCCGAACTGGATCGCCATGGAATACAACACCATCGAAAAGATGGGCGCCGGCGACTTCAAGGCGACCAGCGACTGGAACGGTTCGGCGCTGCGTCAGCGGCTGGCCAATCCGGCCATCCATTACAATTATCCGAAGGAAGGCTACGGCCTGTGGAGCGATAACGTCGTCGTTCTCAAGGAAGCCAAAAATGTCGAGAACGCCAAGCTGTTCCAGAACTTCATCATGGATCCGGAAAACGCGGCCGGCCTCTCGGCCTTCCATCGCTACGCAAACGCCATTACCGGCTCGGACAAGTACATGCCGGCCGATATGAAGGATGCCCCGGAAGTCGTCATTCCGGAGGCTGCGAAGGCACAAGGCGAATTCCAGAAGATGTGCGCGCCTGAGATCCAGGACATCTACACCAAGATCTGGACCGAACTGCAGAAATAACCGCAGTCTGACAGACCCGGCGGCATGCGCCGCCGGGTCTTTTCTTTTCCGGAATGGCTTTCATGGACTCCTATCGCAACAGCGATCCGCGGCCGTCGATCATGCAGGGCTCGCCGCCTCAAATGGTGCTGCCGAAGCTCGACTGGGACCGGCCGCCATGGAATCGCTGGGCCTTCCAACACATCCGCGAATTCCTGCCGACCATCGAGGTCTGGCGCGGTAATGGCCATCGCCATCGTCTTGAGCGCGCAGAGACCGATCTCGACGCGCTGCCGGTGGAAGACAGCAAGGGCCGTCCGACGACGCTCGTTGGCCTGCTCGACGAGACCTACACGGACGGCTTCCTGGTGCTCAAAGACGGCAAGGTCGCCTATGAGCGCTATTTCAACGGCATGGCCGAGCGCACGCTGCATCTGTCGCAGTCGATGGCGAAGTCGGTAACAGGCACCGTGTTCGGTATTCTGGTTGGGCGCGGCTTGATCGACCCGGTCAAACCGGTGACCGCCTATCTGCCGGAGCTCGGCGCGACCGGCTGGGACGGCGCCAGCGTGCAGCATGTGCTCGATATGACCACCGGCGTGCGCTTTTCCGAGGAATACACCGACCGTTACTCCGATATCGGCCAGGTCGATGTCGCCACCGGCTGGAAGCCGGTGCCGCCGGACAGCGATCCGGATTTCCAATGGCCGCCGCATCTGTTCGAGTTGATCCTGCAGCTGAAGGACAAGGTGCGGCCGCATGGCGCCGCGTTCGAGTACCGCTCGATCGAGACCGACGTGCTTGCCTTCATCATGGAGCGGGTCACCGGTAAACGGCTGGCGCAGCTGGTGTCCGAGGAGCTGTGGCAAAAGCTCGGCGCCGACGAGAGCGCCTGCTTCACGGTCGACAGCGCCGGCTATGCTCTGGCCGATGGCGGCTTCAACGCGACGCTGCGCGACTATGCCCGCTTCGGCCAGCTGATTCTCGACAAGGGCCGCGGCATCGTGCCGGCCGACTGGATCGAGGCGACGCGCAACGGCAGGCATGGGCCGGACTTCAATCCGAGCCTGCCCGAAGGCAGCTATCGCAACCAGTTCTGGATCGAAGACCCGCGCTCGCGCGCGCTGATGTGCCGGGGCGTGTTCGGGCAGATGATCCATGTCGACTGGGACACCGGCATGGTCGTGGTCAAGCTTTCGACCTATCCGGATTTCAGCAATGTCGCCTATTCGGTAGCAACGCTGAAGGCGGTGCACGCCATCGCCAAGGCGCTTGGTTGACCCACAACAAATCATCCCTCCGAGGAAACGTTCATGACTGGCAAGACCGCGTTCGAGACCCGCTACGGCTTCGCCCGCAATGAGGTGCTGCTCTCCAACTGGCGCGAAAGCCCGTTCAACCGCTGGTCGTTCCAGAACCTTGGCGAGCTGGTGCCGACCGCCCCCGTGGCGGCGACGCTGGGAAGCGTCGAGGCACCGGTGCGGGACCTGAGCGGCCTGCTCGGCGAAAAGGTTTCGATCGCCAGCGCCCCGGAAACGGTGGCCGAATTCCTCACACGTTCGAGCAGCGACGCGCTGACGGTGATGAAGGCTGGCAAGGTCATCGGCGACTGGTTCGCGCCCAATATGGATTTCGGCGCCCGTCACATCATCTTCTCGATCAGCAAATCGGTCACCGCCATCATCGCCGGCATATTGGAAGGCGAGGGCGTGTTCGATCCGGAGGTGCCGGTCACCCAGTACATTCCGGAAGCCGCCGGCTCGGCCTATGCCGATGCAAGCTGCCGGCATGTGCTCGACATGAGCGTCAGCCTCGACTTCGAGGAGGCCTATCTCGATCCCGAAAGCGCCTTTGCCCGTTACCGTCGCGCCACCCTGTGGAACCCGGGCGGCGGCACTGAAAGCTTGCGCGAATTCATTCTGACCTTGCAGCGGCTCGAAGAACCGCACGGCAAAACCTTCCGCTACCGTTCGCCCAATTCCGATCTGCTCGGCCTGCTGCTCGAACGAGCTTCCGGCCAGCGCTTCCCGGACCTGATGCGCGAGAAACTGTGGCTACCGCTGGGTGCTGTCAGCGAGGCTTCGATCGGCGTCGACATGGAAGGTACGGCGCGCACCGCCGGCGGCATTTCGGTGACGCCGCGCGACCTGGCGCGTATCGGCGAGATGATGCGGCAGGGCGGCACGGCCAATGGCCGGCGCATCGTGCCGGAAGGCTGGGTGCGCGATACGACCGTTGCCGGCGGCAGCGCGGAGGCCTGGCAGCGCGGCACGATGGTGCATCTGTTCCCGAAGGGCCGCTATCGCAACAAGTGGTACCAAACGGGTGCGGCAAACGGTGCTTTCTGCGGCATCGGCATCCACGGCCAATGGCTCTACGTCGATCCGAAGATGGAAGTGGTGATTGCAAAAATGGGGTCGCAGCCGGTGCCTGAAGATTATCCGCTCGAACGCGAGATCGTTGCCTTTTTCGAGGCGCTGAGCGGGATGGTCTGAGGACGAGCCAAAGCAAGGCGCTTTCCTGTGGACCTCTTTGACGCTTGAGAACACTGCGGTTGGCGTGACGGACATCAGCGCCTATGGTCGCCGCTCTTTGCGACAGGGACCAGCATGGCAGCAGACAGCAAACGCATCGCATCCATCATCGCGGCAGAGATCGGGGCGCGGCCGGAGCAGGCATCAGCAGCTATAGGGCTGCTCGATGAGGGCGCGACGGTGCCGTTCGTGGCGCGCTACCGCAAGGAGGTCACCGGCGGGCTCGACGACACCCAATTGCGCGACCTTGCCGAGCGATTGGCCTATCTGCGCGAACTCGATGCGCGCCGCGACACCATTCTCGGTTCGATCCGCGAGCAGGGCAAGCTGACCGAGGAACTAGAGGCCAAAATTGTGGCTGCCGCCACTAAGGCTGAACTGGAAGACATCTACCTGCCCTACAAGCCCAAGCGCCGCACCAAGGCCGAGATCGCCCGGGAGCGCGGGCTGGGGCCATTGGCGGAGGCTATTTTGGCCAACCGGTCGTTGGTGCCCGCCGAGGCGGCGCTGGCTTATGTGACCGAGGATGTGACCGACGCCAAGGCCGCACTGGAAGGCGCACGCGACATCCTGTCGGAACAGTTTGCGGAAAATGCCGATCTGGTCGGCAAGCTTCGCACCTACATGAAGGAGCGCGCTTTCATGCGTGCCCGTGTCGTCGACGGTAAGCAGGAGGCCGGGGCGAAATTCTCCGACTATTTCGAGCATGTCGAGCGTTGGGCAAATGTTCCGAGCCACCGCGCGCTGGCCATGCTGCGCGGCCGCAACGAAGAGGTGTTGTCGCTCGACATCGAGGTCGATGCCGACGATGCCTCTCCGGTGAAGCCGGTCGAGCGGATGATCGCCAATGCCTACGCCATCGGCGGCAGCCTGCCGGGCGACCGCTGGCTGATGGAAGTGGCCGGCTGGACCTGGCGGATCAAGCTTTCGCTGCACCTGACGCTCGATTTGATGCGCGACCTGCGCGAGCGGGCGGAGGAAGAGGCGATCCATGTCTTTGCACGCAACCTCAAGGATTTGCTTCTGGCAGCACCCGCCGGCTCGCGGCCGACCATGGGACTCGATCCCGGCATCCGCACCGGCGTCAAGGTCGCTGTCGTGGATGGCACCGGCAAGGTGCTGGCGACGACGACCGTCTATCCATTTCCGCCGCGGAACGATGTGCGCGGCACACAGGCCCAGCTCGCAGCACTCATCCGCCAGCATAAGGTCGAGCTGATTTCGATCGGCAACGGCACCGGCAGCCGCGAGACTGAAAAGCTGGTCGCCGACATGCTGTCCGACATGCCTTCGGATGGTGGGCCAAAGCCGCTCAAGGTGATCGTCAGCGAGGCCGGCGCCTCGGTCTATTCGGCCTCGGCGACAGCGGCGGCTGAGTTTCCCGGGCTCGACGTGTCGCTGCGCGGTGCGGTGTCGATCGCCAGGCGCCTGCAGGACCCGCTCGCCGAACTGGTCAAGATCGAGCCGAAATCGATCGGCGTTGGCCAGTACCAGCATGATGTCGACCAGTACCGGCTTGGCCGCTCGCTGGAGGCGGTGGTGGAGGACGCGGTGAATGCTGTCGGCGTCGATCTCAACACCGCCTCGGCGCCGCTTTTGGCCCGCGTGTCAGGCCTAGGCGCGTCGCTTGCCGATGCCATTGTCGCGCATCGCGATGCGACCGGGCCGTTCGCCAGCCGCAAGGAACTGCTCAAGGTGGCGCGGCTTGGACCGCGCGCGTTCGAACAATCCGCAGGCTTCCTGCGCATTGCCAATGGCAGCGAGCCGCTCGACGCCTCGTCGGTCCATCCGGAAGCCTATGGCGTGGCCAAGAAGATCGTCGCTGCCTGCGGCCGCGATGTGCGCTCGCTGATGGGCGACAGCGCAGCGCTCAAGGCGCTCGATCCGCGAGTCTTCGTCGACGAACGCTTCGGCCTGCCGACGGTGCGCGACATCATTGCCGAGCTGGAAAAGCCCGGCCGCGACCCGCGCCCCGGCTTCAAGACCGCAACCTTTGCCGATGGCATCGACGACATCAAGGATCTGAAGCCCGGCATGCTTCTGGAAGGCACCGTTACCAATGTCGCTGCCTTCGGCGCCTTCGTCGATATCGGCGTGCATCAGGACGGGCTGGTGCATGTCTCGCAACTGGCCGATCGTTTCATCAAGGACGCGCATGAGGTGGTGAAGGCCGGCGACGTGGTGAAGGTGCGGGTCGTCGATGTCGACATCAAGCGCAAGCGCATCGCGCTGTCCATGCGCAAGGACGGCGGCGAGGGCGGGACGCCGAAGGGGCCGCGCGACAATGGCGGCGGCAAGCCGGCGCAACCTTCGCCGATGCCGCGGCGTCAGCCGGAACGACCGGCACAGCAAGGCGCGTTTGGCGCAGCACTGGCCGATGCCTTGAAGCGGAAGTAGCCTCGAATGGTTCCTTGCAATCGCTAGAGCGTTATCTACCATCCTTGTGTGGAGATACGCGCGATATGGCAAGTTTCGAGAAAGTGAGTGTCCAAGAGTTGGGGCGTCTTTGGGACGAGGGCATGGCGAGTGGCAGTTCGGTCGATGGAGACCAGGCTTTCGCCCGGATCAAAAGCAAGCTCGATGCGAAAGTTGCCGAACGCAAGTCGCAAAAACGCTGCGCTTCCAGCCGGAAACCGAGCCGATGAAGCGGAAGTAGCTACCAGGCCAGAACGGCCGGTTCCTTCTCAACCTGGCCCAGCAGCCAGTCGCGAAAGCTGACGACGGGCGGGTGGCCGCGCTTGTCGTTCGGGACGACGAGGTAGTAGGCGCTGCGGCTTTGCATCGGCTGTCCCGGCGCCGGCACGAGCTGACCGCGCTGCAATTCGCCGGCGATAAGAACTTGCGGCAGGAGCGCGACGCCAAGCCCCGCCATGCAGGCTTGGGCAACGGTGCCGAATTGCTCGAACTGCATGCCGGGTCCGATCGGTGCGCTCAAGCCCTGTTCCTCGAACCATTCGCCCCAGGCGCCAGGGCGCGTCGCCATGTGCAGCAGCGGCAGGCGGCTGATGTCGGCCGCCGTGGTGATATCGCGGCTGGCAAGGAAGTCGGGCGAAACCACCGGCATCACGGTTTCGCGCATCAACAATGTGGAATCGGCGTCCGGCCAGTCCGGCTGGCCATGATGGATAGCGGCGTCGAGGCGTTCGCGGGCGAAGTCGAAGCGGCCGATGCGGGTGACGAAGTTGATGGTGATGTCAGGGTTTTCTGCGACGAAATCCGGGATCAGCGGCATCAGCCAGCGCGTGCCGAAGGTCGGCAGTATGGCGAGGTTCAGCATGCCGCTATGCCGATTGCTCATCAATCCGAGCGCGGCGTCGCGCAATTGCCCGAGTGCCGCCCGCACGGCTTCGGCATAGATTTCGCCCGCCGTGGACAGCCGAACATTGCGGCTGTCGCGCTCGAACAGCCGGCGGCCGAACTGTTCCTCCAGAAGTGCTATCTGGCGGCTGACGGCCCCTTGGGTCAAATCGAGTTCCTGGGCGGCAGCGGTGAAGGAGCCAAGGCGGGCCACGGCCTCGAAGGCGGCAAGGGCGCTGGTGCTGGGTAAAAGCCGGCGTTGGACGTTCATGATCCATTACTAAACCTCATTGATCTGTGATGCAATTTTGTTTGATTTTTCCGAAGCGGAGGTGGATAAGCCCGAGCACTTCAAGATTTTGGGAGAGAGCGAAGCCATGGCCGCCGACAAGAACGCGTTCGTCTGGGAAGACCCCTTCCTGATCGAGAACCAGCTTTCCGAGGATGAGCGCATGGTGCGCGATGGCGCGGCCGCCTTTGCCGCCGACAAGCTCGCGCCGCGCATCGAGGAGGCCTTTCTCGAGGAAAAGACCGATGCCGGCATCTTTCGCGAGATGGGCGAGGCCGGCCTGCTCGGCATCACCATCCCTGAGGAATATGGCGGGCTCGGCGCCAATTACGTCACCTACGGGTTGGTGGCGCGCGAGGTCGAGCGGGTCGATTCCGGCTACCGCTCGATGATGTCGGTGCAATCGTCGCTGGTGATGTACCCCATCCATGCCTATGGCACGGAAGAGCAGCGCAAGAGATACCTGCCGAAGCTGGCTTCGGGCGAATGGATCGGCTGTTTTGGCCTGACCGAGCCGGATGCCGGTTCCGATCCGGGCGGCATGAAGACGCGGGCCGAGAAGACGGCGAACGGCTACAAGATTTCCGGCTCGAAAATGTGGATATCCAACGCGCCGATCGCCGACGTGTTCGTGGTCTGGGCGAAGCTGAAGGGCGACAACGGCAAGGACGAAATCCGCGGTTTCGTGCTGGAGAAGGGCATGAAGGGGCTGTCGGCGCCGAAGATCGGCGGCAAGCTCAGCCTTAGGGCCTCGATCACCGGCGAGGTGGTGATGGAAGGCGTCGAGGTTGGCGAAGACGCGCTGCTGCCCAACGCCAGGGGCCTCGGCGGCCCATTCGGCTGCCTCAACCGGGCCCGCTACGGCATTTCCTGGGGCGCGATGGGCGCCGCCGAGGATTGCTGGCACCGGGCCCGGCAGTATGGACTCGACCGCAAGCAGTTCGGCAAGCCGCTCGCCGGCACGCAGCTGTTCCAGAAAAAGCTCGCCGACATGCAGACCGAGATCGCGCTGGGCCTGCAGGGCTCGCTGCGCGTCGGGCGGCTGATGGATGAAGGCAAGATGGCCCCGGAAATGATCTCGATCGTCAAGCGCAACAATTGCGGCAAGGCGCTCGACATCGCGCGCCAGGCCCGCGACATGCATGGCGGCAACGGCATCCAGATCGGCTACCACGTCATGCGCCATGCGCAGAATTTGGAGACGGTCAACACCTATGAAGGCACGCATGACGTGCATGCGCTGATTTTGGGACGGGCGCAGACGGGGATACAGGCGTTTTTCTAAGCTGTGCCGAATTCAAGTGAGGCCGGCCTGCAATGGCCGATACCTGCGCTTCCGGTGCTCGCGTGCCAAAAGTACGCTCTGCTCCGGTTCTCGGTATCAGCCATTTTCGACTCGGCCTGACCTGAATCTCGACACAGCGTAGCCGGCTTCGGCTGCTTAATTTAGGTGCAGCGCAACATCTCTGCTTGGAGAATGGCCAATAGATGTGTCAGGGTTCGGCTGAAGAAACGCCGATCTCCGGGGCCCCATGGCAATACTGGCAGCCGTCTACCACCTGACCCATTACAAATATGACCAGCCGGTGGTTCTCGGGCCCCAGGTCATCAGGCTGCAGCCGGCACCGCATTCCCGCACCAAGGTGCTCAGCCATTCGCTGAAGGTCGGGCCGGCGAACCACTTCGTCAATCTGCAGCAGGACCCCTACGGCAATTTCCTGGCCCGCTTCGTCTTCCCGGAACCAGTGACGGAATTGAAGATCGAGGTCGATCTCGTCGCCGACATGACGGTCTACAATCCGTTCGATTTCTTCGTCGAGCCATCGGCCGAGACCTTCCCGTTCGAGTACCCCGAAGACATCAGGGACGATCTCGCCATCTACCGCACGCCGGAGCCGGCGGGGCCGCTGCTGTCGGCTTTCCTCGCAACCATGGACCGTAGCGCCACCAACACCGTCAATTTCGTCGTCGACCTCAATGCGCGGCTGCAGCGGGAGATCGCCTATATCGTGCGGATGGAAACCGGCGTGTTCTCGCCGGAGGAAACGCTGGCCGCGAAAAAGGGATCGTGCCGGGATTCGAGCTGGCTGCTGGTGCAAATTCTCAGGAATCTCGGCCTCGCCGCGCGTTTCGTCTCAGGCTATCTGATCCAGCTGAAGCCCGATCTGGTCGCGCTCGATGGCCCAGCCGGAACCGCCGTCGACTTCACCGACCTGCACGCCTGGTGCGAGGTCTATCTGCCGGGCGCCGGCTGGATCGGCTTCGATCCGACGTCCGGCCTGCTCACCGGCGAAAGCCATGTGCCGCTGGCGGCCACGCCGCATTTCCGCAACGCCGCGCCCATTTCCGGCATGGCGAGCTTTGCCAATGTCGAGTTCGGCTTCGACATGCGTGTCGACCGCATTGCCGAACATCCGCGCATCACCAAGCCATTCTCGGACGAAAGCTGGCAGGCGCTGGATGCGCTGGGCAACAAGGTCGACGCCGCACTTCAAGCGGGTGATGTCAGGCTGACCATGGGCGGCGAGCCGACCTTTGTGTCGATCGACGATTTCGAGTCCGCCGAGTGGAACACCGCCGCCGTCGGCCCGACCAAGCGCGAAAAGGCCGATGCGCTGATCCGTAAATTGCGCGAACGCTTCGCGCCGGGCGGCTTCCTCCACTACGGCCAGGGCAAATGGTATCCGGGCGAAAGCCTGCCGCGCTGGACCTTTTCGCTCTATTGGCGCACCGACGGCCAGCCGGTGTGGAGCGATCCGTCGCTGATCGCACGCGAAAAGAGCGATGCAAAGGTGGGGCCGCAGCAGGCCGAGAGCTTGCTGACGGCAATCGCCGGCGAACTCGGCATCGACAAGGCGATGGTCAGCGAGGCCTATGAGGACCCGGCCGAATGGCTGCTGAAGGAAGGCAAGCTGCCCGACAATGTCGATCCGTCCAACTCCAAGCTGGAAGACCCGGAAGAGCGCAGCCGCATGGCGAAAGTGTTCGAGCGCGGGCTGACCAAGCCGTCGGGCTACGTGCTGCCGGTGCAGCGCTGGAACAGCCAGGCTTCGGACCCGCGCTGGCGCTCGGAGAAGTGGAAGACACGGCGCGGGCGGCTGTTCCTGGTGCCGGGCGATTCCCCTGTCGGTTACCGCCTGCCGCTGGGCACGCTGCCCTATGTGCCGCCGGCGCAGTTCCCCTATATTGTGCCGGTCGATCCGTCGCTGCCGCGTGGACCGCTGCCGGCGCGGGAAGCCATACTGCCAGAACCGGCTCCGGCCGAACTGGAAGGCGCCGACGAGATGGCGCGGCGCCAGCAGGCGGTATCGTTCACTGCGACGACCGGCCAGCAAGACCGGGTGGAGCAGGAGATCACCGAGATCGGCGGCGCGGTGCGTACAGCACTTTCGGTCGAGCCGCGCGACGGGCGGCTTTGCGTGTTCATGCCGCCGGTCGAGGCGCTGGAAGATTATCTCGAACTGGTCGCAGCCGCAGAAAACGCGGCCAAGGCGATCCGCCTTCCCGTGCATATCGAAGGCTATGGACCGCCGCACGATCCGCGCCTCAACGTCATCAGGGTGGCACCCGATCCCGGCGTCATCGAGGTCAACATCCATCCGGCTGCCAACTGGCAGGACTGCGTGGCGACGACGACGGCGATTTACGAGGAAGCACGGCAGACACGGCTTGGCGCCGACAAGTTCATGATCGATGGCCGCCACACCGGTACCGGCGGCGGCAACCATGTTGTGGTCGGCGGCGCAACGCCCAATGACAGCCCGTTCCTGCGCCGGCCCGATTTGTTGAAGAGCCTGGTGCTACAATGGCAGCGGCGCCCGTCGCTGTCTTATCTATTCTCCGGCCTGTTCATCGGCCCGACCAGCCAGGCGCCGCGCTTCGACG
Organism: Mesorhizobium sp. C089B; assembly: GCF_030323125.1. Taxonomy (NCBI): domain Bacteria; kingdom Pseudomonadati; phylum Pseudomonadota; class Alphaproteobacteria; order Hyphomicrobiales; family Phyllobacteriaceae; genus Mesorhizobium; species Mesorhizobium sp. C089B. Next base: position 3,208,650 of record NZ_CP100469.1, on the reverse strand, counting down.
AGGCGCGGCATGACTCGCTTTACGAACTCGAGATCGCGATGGCGCAGGTGCCGCATCCCGACCAGGGCAACGCACCGCTGCCTTGGCTGGTGGACCGACTGTTCCGAAATCTGTTGACTGACGTCACCGGCAATACGCACCGCTCGGAAATCTGCATCGACAAGCTGTTTTCGCCCGATGGCCCGACCGGCCGGCTTGGGCTTGTCGAGTTCCGCGGTTTCGAGATGCCGCCCAATGCGCGCATGTCGCTGGCGCAGCAATTGCTGGTGCGCGCCATCATCGCCCGTGCGTGGAAGAACCCGCTTGATGGCCGCTTCGTGCGCTGGGGCACCTCGCTCCATGACCGTTTCATGCTGCCGCATTATGTCTGGGCGGATTTCCTCGACGTGCTCGACGACCTCAAGCTCAACGGTTTCGAATTCCGGCCGGAATGGTTCGATGCCCAGCTGGAGTTCCGCTTTCCGTTCTGCGGCGAAGTCCAGCATGCCGGCATCAAGCTGGAACTGCGGCAGGCGCTGGAGCCGTGGCATGTGATGGGTGAGCAAGGGGCCATCGGCGGCACCGTGCGCTTCGTCGATTCCTCGGTCGAACGGCTGCAGGTCAGGACCGAAGGCCTCAACCCGGAACGTCATGCCATTGTCTGCAATGGCCGAATCGTGCCGATGAAGGTCACCGACAATCGCGAGGTCGCGGTGGCCGGTGTGCGCTTCAAGGCCTGGCAGCCTTCGTCGGGCCTGCATCCGGCGCTGCCGGTCAACACGCCTTTGGTCTTCGACATTTACGACCGTTGGACGGGGCGGGCGGTGGGCGGCTGCGTCTACCATGTCGCGCATCCAGGTGGGCGCAGCTACGACACGTTCCCGGTCAACGGCAATGAGGCCGAGGCGAGGCGTCTCGCCCGCTTCGAGCCGCGCGGCCATACGCCGTCGGCCTATGTGCTGCGCAATGAAGAAGCCTCTGAAGACTTCCCCATGACCCTTGACCTCAGGCGGCCAGCAAGACTCTGATCAGCGATGGCAAAGGGGAATCAGAAAAAGGTCCGCGGCAAGCCGCTGAGGCACAGTCTGCTGGAGCACTACCAGCCGATTGACGGCGTCGTCGACGAGATGGTCGATGCTTCGGGCCATCCGCGTCCGGCGTGGGCGCCCTTCATCGAGGCGCTGGAGGAGCTGGGTCCCGAAAAGCTGGGCCAGCGCTTTGCCCGCGCCGACCAGTATCTGCGCGACGCCGGCGTTTATTATCGCGTCTACGACAAGGCCGGCGCCAACGAGCGCGAATGGCCACTGGCGCATATCCCGCTGCTGATCGAAGACAAGGAATGGGCCGGGATCAGCGCCGGTCTCGTCCAGCGCGCCGAGCTTTTCGAGGAGATAGTCGCTGATATTTACGGGCCGAACCGGCTGATCGAGAAGGGAATCCTGCCGGCAGGCCTGATTGCGGCGAGCCCCGAATATTTGCGCCCCGTCGTCGGCACCATGCCGGCCAGCGGTCATTTCCTGCATTTTTGCGCCTTCGAGCTCGGCCGTGGACCGGATGGAAGCTGGTGGGTGCTGGGCGACCGCACGCAGGCACCATCGGGCGCCGGCTTTGCGCTGGAAAACCGCGTCGCCACGACGCGGGCTTTGTCCGACATCTATGGCGAGATGCATGTGCATCGCCTGGCCGGTTTCTTCCGTCGCTTTCGCGATGCTCTGATCGGCATGGCGAAGGAGAATGACGGCCGCGTCGCCATTCTGACGCCGGGGCCGCTCAACGAGACCTATTATGAGCACGCCTATATCGCCCGCTATCTCGGCATCATGCTGCTCGAGGGCGAGGATCTGACCGTCGCCGGCGGCAAGCTGATGGTGCGCACGGTTTCGGGGCTGATGCCGATCAGCGTGCTGTGGCGGCGGCTCGATGCCGCCTTCGCCGATCCGCTGGAACTGCGGCCAGACTCGCATATCGGCACCCCGGGGCTGGTCGAGGCGATCCGCCGCGGCACGGTTTCGACGGTCAATGCGCTGGGTTCGGGCTTGATGGAAACCCGGGCGCTGCTCGCTTTCCTGCCGAAGATTTCGCGCGCATTGCGCGGCGAAGAACTTCTGTTGCCAAGCGTGGCGACCTGGTGGTGCGGGCAAGCAACCGAACGGGCCCATGTGCTTGCCAATATCGATCGCATGGTGATCGGTCCGGCGCTGTCGACGCGGCTGGCCTTTGAGGATGACGGCCAGACCAGGCTCGGTTCGGCACTGACGCCGGAGGAACGCATCGCGCTGATCGCGCGCATCGAGAGCGATGGCAGCGGTTTCGTCGGCCAGGAAGCGGTGACGCTGTCGACGACGCCGGTCTATGTCGGCGGCTGGCTGGAGCCACGGCCGGCAAGCCTGCGCGTTTATCTCGCGCGCACGCCCGATGGCTGGACGGTAATGCCCGGCGGTTTCGCCCGTGTCGGCCTTTCGCTCGACCCGACGGCCATCGCCATGCAGCGCGGCGGCCAGGCGGCCGACGTCTGGGTGGTCAGCGACCGGTCGGTCGAGCGCGAGACGCTGCTGCCGCAGGAGCATGACAGCTTCGTCCGCACCATGCCGGGCAGCCTGCCCAGCCGCGCGGCGGAAAACCTGACCTGGCTCGGCCGCTATATCGAGCGTTCGGAAGATACGGTGCGTATCCTGCGCGCCTATCATGTGCGGCTGGCCGAGACGTCCGATCCTGACATGCTGCTGCTCGCCGATATCAGGGACTATCTCGAACCCTTCGGCATCGATCTCGAAGCGGCCATTCCGCCCGGATTGATCGGCACGCTGGACAGCGCCGTCTACAGCGCCGGACAGATCCGCGACCGCTTTTCGCCCGATGGCTGGCTGGCGCTGAAGGACCTGTCGAAGACCATTCATCAGTTCGCCACCACGGTGGCGCCGGGTGACGACGCGACACGGGCGATGACGGTCATGCTGCGCAAGCTCGCCGGTTTCTCCGGCCTGTTGCACGAGAATATGTACCGTTTCACCGGCTGGCGTTTCCTCGAGATCGGCCGGCGGATCGAGCGCGGCATCCAGATCGCCCGTACGCTAGCCCGACTGACAAGGTCCGGTGCGCCGGACGGCTCGCTCGACATGATGCTGGAGATCGGCGACAGCGTCATGACCCACCGCCGGCAATATCCGGTGCGGGCCGGACGGCGCACGGTGATCGACCTCTTGGCGCTCGACCCACTCAACCCGCGCTCGATCCTGTTCCAGCTCGAACGGCTGAAGGCGGAGATCGGCCTGTTGCCATCGGTTGGGCCGGAGGGGCATATGTCGGTCGCGGCCAAGGAAATCCTGCAGCTCAACACGGCAATTGCCGTCATGGAGCCATCGGAGATGTCGGCGGAGGTGCTGGACGATCTCGCAACTGAGATCGGCAACCTCTATAGCAGCCTGGCTAAAGCGTATTTCGGTTAACATGCTGTACGATATCAGGCTTCATCTCAGCTACGATTATGACGCCGCGGCCGGTGGCAGCCGGCATCAGGTGCGTGTATTGCCGCCGACCATTGCCGGCGTGCAGCGCGTGATCGCGGCCTCGCTTTCGTTTGTGCCGACCCCATCGGAGCGCACGGATTTTGCCGATTTCTTCGGCAACAATGTCACCGCGATCGCCTTTCGCGACGTCCATGACGGGCTCGACATCAGAATGAGCGCGCGCGTGTCGGTGTCACGGCCGGAGCCTGGGCTCGACGTGTCGCCCGATCTGCAGCGCCTGCGGGAAGAACTCGGCGCCGTACGGTCACTGGCGCCGGATGCACCGCATCACTTTCTCGCCGCCAGCGATCATGCCGGCATCGATGCGGCGATCACCGCCTATGCCCGCGACAGCGCCGGCGGCTCGACGGTCGGCATGGCCATCGATCTGTGCAACCGCATCCACCGCGACTTCACCTATGACGGGGAAGCGACCACGGTGCGTACCGGGGCCAGCGATGCCTTCCGTTTGAAGCGGGGCGTGTGCCAGGACTTCTCCCACATCATGATCGCCGGCCTGCGCGGGGTAGGTATTCCTGCGGGTTATGTCAGCGGCTTCCTGCGCACCATTCCCCCGAAAGGGAAGCCGCGGCTCGAAGGCGCCGATGCCATGCATGCCTGGGTCAAGGTGTGGTGTGGGCGCGATGCCGGCTGGCAGGAATTCGACCCGACCAATGGCATGCGGGCCAGCAACGACCACATCACCGTTGGCTATGGCCGCGACTATTCCGACGTGGCTCCGATCGTCGGCGTGCTGAAAACCACCGGCGGCCAGGTCGGCGACCAGGCCGTCGACGTCATCCCGGTCGCGCTCGAGAAGGCCTGACAGCCTCGAAGCACAGCTTCTCAACAACGGCCATGCCCGTTATGCTCGGTCGAAACTTCGGGGAGGATCGGTCGGCAGGCATGCTGATGCGGAGTTCGGTATTGACGGCAATCAGTGTCATCATCCCGGCGCACAATGCGGCGGCAACCATTGCGGCCACGCTGGCCTCGCTTCGTTCCGAAGCCGAGGTTATCGGCGAGGTGCTGCTGGTCGACGATTCCTCCTCGGACGGGACGGCAGAAGCCGCGCTGAATGCCGCCACGCAATTCTCGTTGCCGTTGCGCGTGCTCAAGAGCAGCTGCCGGGACGCGGGCGGCTCCCGCAATGTGGCGCTGGCGCAGGCGCAATGCTCCTGGATCTACCTGATCGACGCCGACGACTTGCATCTGGAGGGCGGGCTGCGGTCGATGCTGGTCCGGGCGGGGGAGCAACCGGCCGCCGACATGGTGATCGGCGCCTACCGTCGGCGCACCGATGGCGAGAACCGGAACCTCAAGCTTCCAGCCGGCTACATAGAAGACGGTATAGCCAATGCCTCGGCCTATCTGGAAGGTCACATTCGCTCGATCGCCGTGGGCAGTGCGCTGGTTTCCCGGCGCGTCGTCGGCGACACGCGCTTCCCGACCGGGCTTGCCTATGACGAGGACACGCTGTTCTGGTCCAGGCTGATGGGCAGGGCGTCGCTTGCCCTGATCGTGCATCCCGTCATGATCTACCACGTTTCGGCAGTGCGTTCCGATGATCGCTTCATCACCAGGCCGGTGCGCCGCTTTCTCGACTGGCGGCTGGCGCTGCGCGAGCTGACTGACTGTGGCATCCCACTGTCGTCGCTAAAGACCAGGGAGGGGCTGGTCGCCCTCAAGATCGCCCGGGTTCACTATGCGCGCGGCGATCTGGAGACGGCGGCGCGGTTCCTGAGGATCGCGGCGGCGGCGCCGAAGGTGCGGTCGAACACCTGGCGTTGCAGGCGCTACCAGCTGAAGCTGGCGCTGCGGCGCTGGTTTTCCTCTCCGCGCGTCCAGTTGCAACGTGCCTGAATCAGCCCCGCCGCAGCTTGCCGTCATTGTCATCGGCTATCGCGCGCCGGCTCAAATCGTCGAGGCGGTGACATCCCTGCTGGATCAGGATGAGCCGCTCGAGATCATGGTGGTCAACTCGGGCGGAGGCGAGGTCCTGGCGCTGCTGACCGGCGCCGGGGTCAAGGTGCCAGTGATCGAGGTCGGTCGAAGGCTGTTTGTAGGCGCAGCCCGCAACCTCGGCATTGCGGCCACCAAAGCGCCTTTCGTTGCCTTTCTTGCCGATGATTGCCTCGCCTGTTCGGGCTGGGCCGAGGCACGGATGCAGCGGCATCTGGCTGGCGACCGCGCCGTGGCGAGCGCGATGGTGAATAGCCATCCGCGCAATCTGATCGCCTGTGCGGCTCATCTGATCATGTTCATGCGACGGCTTCCCGGTCTGCCGTCGGATCGTGCGCTGCGTTACGGCGTGTCGTTCGATCGGCGGCTGTTCGATGAATATGGCTTGTTCGATGAAACCATGCCTGCTGCCGAAGACACCGAATTTCTGGGGCGGCTGCCGCAGGAACTGCAGCCGGTCTGGGAGCCTAAGGTGCAAACCGTTCATCGCAACGAAACCCGGCTGTCCAGATTGCTTGCCGATCAGTACAGGCGCGGCTGTCGCCGCGGCGATTACCTCGCAGCGTCCGCCCTGAACACTCCGTTTCGGTGTTTTCGCGACACGTTTCGCGATCGGCGGAATGCCCGCAAGCTGGCGAAGATCGGGCTTTCCGATCGGGATCGAACTTTCGCGATGATGTCGATGCCAATTGTCTGGCTTGCCCTGCTGGTCAAATCCGTGGGTGTCTATATTGGCGTGCGAAATCGCGTGAAAGCGGCAACAAGAAAATGATAACGAGCCAAATCAAGCCTCGACGCTGGCGACGGAGCCGACTGTTCTGGACGCGCCAGAGAACGGTCGCAGTTTTCAGCTATCGTTATGACGCGCATCTGGTTGCCGATCTGATCACCAATATCGATCCGGTCGTTGACGGCTGGATTGCCTATGACGATCGCGGGGCGACCGGCGTGTTCAGCAGCGAGCCGCAGCGGCGGCGGATCTTGCTCGACGCAGCGCATGAAGCTGCCGCCGACTGGATCCTGGCTATTGATCCCGATGAGCGGCTGGAACGCGGTACCGCGGAGCGGATCGGACAGCTGACGGGGGATTACAGGCGCATGGCCTGGGGGTTCCGGCTCCGCGAATTGTATTCGCCGACTGAGTACCGGGTCGACGGGCTGTGGGCCGAAAAGTTCCAGTATCGTCTGTTCAGAGCCTACGATCCGGCGAAGTACCGACCAGAGGACCTGCACGGGCTCTGGTATCCTCCCGATCTTGGTTTCAAGGCCCGCAACAGCGGGCTCAACCTCTATCATTTAAAGATGATGGAGCCGAAGCGGCGGATCGCCCGCCGCAATCTCTACCACCACCTTGATCCAAAGGGGCTCCTGCAGGATGTGGGCTATGACTACCTTGCCGATGAGGCAGGGGCCGTGTTCGAACAGATTCCGCCCGGGCGCGACTACCATCCGCCTCACGTCGACGATGGCGGCCTCTGGATGGCCGTGCCGGCTGGTGCCACCATTGGTGGACCCGACCACATTCCATAGCAACGGGGTGGAACCAGCAGTCGGCTTAGCGCTTATCTACGAGAAAAATTTCGTGGAGCGGGCATGCTTGACAAATCTGGGACGCCATCCGGCCGGTCGGCTGCCGGACGGGGGGACGATGGAGCGCCGAAGAACGGCGCGCAGACCGCTGCCGAACAGGCCTCGCTCACCTATATCAGCGACAGCGAGCCGGGGATCCGGCGCCTGAAGGCGGGCGAAGGCTTTTCCTACAAGGGCGCGAAAGGACAGGCCGTCGGCGCGGCAGCCATTGCCCGCATCAAGGCGCTGGCCATTCCGCCGGCATGGACGGATGTGTGGATCTCGCCCGATCCCGCCGGCCACATCCAGGCGACCGGCCGCGACCAGCGCGGGCGCAAACAGTACCGCTACCATCCGCTGTGGGCCGCCGAGCGCGACGGCGCCAAATACTCCAGCCTTGTCGCCTTTGCCGAAAGCCTGCCGGAGCTGCGCCGCCGGATCGATGCCGATCTGCGCCGCCGTGGCCTGCCGGCCGAGCGCGTCGTGGCGGCAATTGTCTGGCTGCTCGACAACACGATGATCCGGGTCGGCAATGCCGCCTATGCCCGCGACAACAAGAGCTTTGGGCTGACGACGCTACGCGACCGCCACGTCGACATCAAGGGATCGAGCCTGCGCTTTGCCTTCAAGGGCAAGTCCGGCAAGGAATGGAAATTGAAGCTGGTCGACCGCCGCATCGCCCGGGTCGTGCGCGGCGCGCAGGATATTCCGGGGCAGCAACTGTTCCAATATCTCGACGAGGATGGCGAGAGGCATGGAGTGCGCTCCGACGATGTCAACCGCTATATCCGCGACGCGATCGGCGCCAATTTCAGCTCCAAGCATTTCCGCACCTGGGGCGGCACCATCCATGCCGCGTCGCTGTTTGCGCGGACGGAGCTTCCCGAAAGCCAGGCGCAGACCAAGCGTGTGATGAACGCGGTCATCGACAAGGTGGCCGAGCGGCTCGGCAACACACGCGCCGTCTGCCGCAAATGCTACATCCATCCACAGGTTTTCGAAGCCTGGGTGGAAGGGCGGCTGCTTAGCGAAATGACCGAGGCCAACAAGCGCAAGCGAGCGATCGACGGTCTCGATGATGAAGAGGCTCTTGTGCTGAGATGGTTGAAGGCAAGCGAAGGCTGACAAAAATGGCGTAACTTTTTTGTCGACGCCATGTCGGCACAGGCCCTACTGTTTCGTCCTTTGAGACAGAAAAGGACGTCCCATGCTCTACGCTATCCTCTGCTATGCCTCCGAAGATGTCGTCTCCTCCTGGAGCAAGGCACAGGATGACGAGGTCATGGCAAAGCTCATGCATGTGCAGGAAAAATATGCTCAAGCCGGCCGGCTTGGGCCGGTGGCGCGGCTTTTGCCCACCACCGCCGCGACGACGCTGCGCAAGGTCAAGGGCGAATCGGTCGTCATCGACGGCCCGTTTGCCGAGACCAAGGAACAGTTCCTCGGCTTCTACACGCTGGAATGCGCCGATCTCGACGAAGCCGTCGACTTCGCGCGCGAGCTTTCCGAGGTTAATCCCAGCGGCGGATCCTATGAGATCCGACCGGTTTCCGTCTTCAACCCAACCAGAGTAGCCACATGACAGACCTCGCCTGGATAAGCTCGGCGATCAGCGCTGCCCGCCCGCAGGCTATGGGTGCGCTGCTGCGCTATTTCCGCAATCTCGATACGGCGGAGGAAGCTTTCCAGGACGCGTGCCTGAGGGCACTCAAGAACTGGCCGCAGAACGGGCCGCCGCGCGATCCTGCGGCCTGGCTGATCTTTGTCGGCCGCAACACCGGCATCGACGCGGTGCGCAAGCGCGCCAAGCAGGCGCCGATGCCGGAAGAGGACCAGATCTCGGACCTGGAAGATGCCGAGAGCGATATCGCCGAACGGCTGGACGGCGCGCACTACCGCGATGACATATTGCGGCTCTTGTTCATCTGCTGCCATCCGGATCTGCCGCCTACGCAGCAGATCGCGGTGGCGCTGCGCATCGTCTCCGGTCTCACCGTCAAGCAGATCGCGCGTGCGTTCCTGGTCGGCGAAAGCGCCATGGAACAGCGCATCACGCGCGCCAAGGCGCGCATTGCAGATGCCGGCGTGCCGTTCGAGACACCCGGCGCGGTCGAGCGCTCGGAGCGGCTCGCCGCCGTCGCCGCCATGGTCTATCTGATCTTCAACGAAGGTTATTCCACCAACAGCGGCGAGGCGCCGGCGCGTGCGCCGCTTTGCGAGGAAGCGATCCGGCTGGCTCGCCTGTTGCTGCGGCTGTTCCAGACCGAGCCGGAGATCATGGGCCTGACGGCATTGCTTTTGCTGCAGCATGCGCGCGCGCCGGCCCGCTTCGACGAGAATGGCGAGATCGTGCTGCTCGACGACCAGGACCGCTCGCTGTGGAGCCGCAAGATGATCGACGAAGGCCTGGCGCTGGTCGACAAGGCCCTGCGCCACCAGAAGCCCGGACCCTACCAGGTGCAGGCGGCGATCGCCGCCCTTCATGCGCGGGCGGCAACCCCCGAGGAGACCGACTGGACAGAGATCGACCTGCTCTACAGCCTGCTGGAGGCGATGCAACCTTCGCCGGTGGTGACGCTGAACCGTGCCGTTGCGGTCGCCAAGGTGCGCGGGCCGGAAGCTGCCCTTGCCATGATCGAGCCGCTAGGCGAGAGGCTGTCCGGCTATTTCCACTTCTTCGGCCTCAAGGGCGGTCTGTTGATGCAGCTCGGCCGTGGCGAAGAGGCGCGTGTCGCCTTCGATCGCGCCATTGCGTTGGCCAACACGGCAGCGGAAGCCGCCCATATCCGCATGCATATCGACCGGCTGATGCGAGACGGAGCCGTGAAGGCGCCGGCGAAGACAGCGCACTAAGCCTGTTTCTCCTCTGGCTCAATCGTGCAATCCCGGCTTGGACCATGCCGGGGTGGCGATTTTCCCCTGAAACGAGTAATGGCACGCCATGACAGCGCCTGCGGCATGCGGGCGATAATGGCGCCAAGGCTCGACCGCCGCCCTATGACGGCGAGCGGATCTGAAAGGGATAAAAATGACGATAGCGAAGGAAACGGCCGAACTTCTGGCGAAACTGGGTGTGGCCAAGGACGCGCTGACCGGCGGCGACCTCGTCGTGCGCAGCCCGGTGACGGGTGAACAGATCGCGGCGCTGAAGACGATTTCGCCGGCCGATGCGGCCAAGACCATCGATGCCGCGCACACGGCGTTCCAGGCCTGGCGGATGGTGCCGGGTCCCCGGCGCGGCGAACTGGTGCGGCTGCTCGGCGAGGAGTTGCGCGCGCACAAAACCGAGCTTGGCCGGCTGGTGTCGATCGAGGTCGGCAAGATCCCGTCGGAAGGCCTCGGCGAAGTCCAGGAAATGATCGACATCTGCGATTTCGCCGTCGGCCTTTCCCGCCAGCTCTACGGTCTGACCATCGCCACCGAGCGTCCGGGACATCGCATGATGGAGACCTGGCATCCGCTCGGCGTCGTCGGCGTCATTTCGGCCTTCAACTTCCCGGTCGCGGTGTGGTCGTGGAACGCGGCGCTGGCGCTGGTCTGCGGCGATGCCGTGGTGTGGAAGCCCTCGGAAAAGACGCCGCTGACGGCGCTCGCCTGCGAGGCGATTTTTGCCGGCGCGGTCAAGCGCTTCGGCGCGGATGCGCCGCAGGGCCTGGCACCGGTGCTGATTGGCGACCGCTCCGTCGGCGAGATCCTGGTCGACCACCCGAAGGTGGCGCTGGTTTCGGCCACCGGCTCGACCCGCATGGGCCGGGATGTCGGCCCGCGTCTGGCCAAGCGCTTTGCCCGCGCCGTGCTCGAACTCGGCGGCAACAATGCCGGCATCGTCTGCCCGACCGCCGATCTCGACATGGCGCTGCGCGCCATCGCCTTTGGCGCCATGGGCACCGCCGGCCAGCGCTGCACGACGCTGCGGCGCCTGTTCGTGCATGACAGCGTCTATGACGCGCTGCTGCCGCGGCTGAAGAAGGCCTATGAGAGCGTCTCGGTCGGCAATCCGCTGGAGACGTCTTCGCTCGTCGGGCCGCTGATCGACAAGGCGGCCTTCGACGCCATGCAGAAGGCGCTCAAGGAAGCCACCGCTCACGGTGGCAAGCTGACCGGCGGTTCGCGGGTCGAGAATGGCCATCCCGATGCCTATTACGTGCATCCGGCGCTGGTCGAAATGCCGAAGCAGGTGGCTCCCGTCACCGAAGAAACCTTCGCGCCGATCCTCTACGTGATGAAATATTCCGATTTCGATGCCGTGCTCGACGAGCACAATGCGGTCGGCGCCGGACTGTCGTCGTCGATCTTCACCCGCGACCTGCAGGAATCCGAGCGCTTCCTCGGCGTCGATGGTTCGGATTGCGGCATCGCCAACGTCAACATCGGCACGTCGGGCGCCGAGATCGGCGGCGCGTTCGGCGGCGAGAAGGAAACCGGCGGCGGGCGCGAGAGCGGCTCCGATGCCTGGAAGGCCTATATGCGCCGCGCCACCAACACGGTGAACTATTCCAAGGCGCTGCCGCTGGCGCAGGGCGTGTCATTCGACATCGATTGAGATGCTGCGCCCGGCTTTTGACCAGTTGATCCACCCGAACCCGTCGGGCGGATCGCTGCCGCTCGCGCGGATCGTTCCGCTTTCAGGCTTCGCCCCCGCTGTCCAGATGTCCGTATCCCGACGGCGGAAAGGCCACCTCGGCCATGCGCCCGGACGGGTCCTCGCGGTCGGCACGATCGGCTGCGCAACAGCGTCTGCGCCGAACGTTCAGCCAGCGTGCGGCGACGCCGGTCGGCAGGCTTCGAACGCGGCATCGATGACGGCAAGTTTGGCGGCCTGCACGGTCATGTATTCCTGGTAGAAGCTGTTCGAGACCCACATTACGGAATGCCCGCGCCGGCCCAGCCAGCCGACGCTGCCGAGCTTTTCGGCGTCGCGCAATTTGCGCGCAAGATGGGTGCGCGAGAGTTTTAGCCAACTGGCGAATTCGCCGATCGAAACCACGCTGGTCGGGATCCGGTCGAGGGCGGCATTGTCGGGATCGATGCCGGACATCAGCCAATCCATGACGATGCCGCCATTGTTGAGCCAGATGAACAGCGAAAACGTCTGCTTGGGCTCACGCACAGGGTTGGAGGAGAGCAGGCCTTCCGCCACCATCGGCTGCAGCCTGGCAATCATGCCGTGCTGCTCGAGAAACGCGGCGAGGCGGTTGCCGCCGTCGAGACCGTCGAGCGTGCGCAGATGCGCAACCACCCAGCCGTCGAATTCCTTCAGCGTCGCTGCCGTCACCTGAAAGGGATGGGCTCGTCCGTCACCGGTGTGCGGCAGGTATTCGATGATGTGATAGTACAGCATCTCCTTGATGAAGGCTTCGGCCGTGTTGCGGCTAGCGACGGAATAGTGAAGCACGGCATCGATGAAGCGGGCCAGTGTCAGTTCCGTGCGGGGATCGCGCGGGTCGCGGGCGAAATGCAGGGCTAGGCCGGTGTGAGCCAGCAACCAGCGCTGTTGCGTGGCGAACACGGCGGCCAGGCGTGGGCTCGTTTCATAGATATGCAGCAACGCCTTCGACTGCGCCTCGACATGACGGTGCAGCGCCGGATGGCCGGCAATATATTCGAAATTCAGCGCCATCCTCCTCGTCCTCCGGCCAGCCCCCCGGCAGCGAAGACGTGCAATCACATTTCCAGCCTTAGCCGCCCGTGTCCGGCCATGCCAACCCGGACAAAAGGCCTAGAGCGATCAACCGTTCCACAGACACGTTGAAACCCCCGTCATCTCTTGATTTCGAGGCAAATTGCTTGAGAAGCGCCGCGCGCTTCTGCAGAGAAAACCGTGTCACACTTTTTTGGAAACGCTCTGCTCCGTTCGCGCCTAGGGCGTGTCGGAAAACGCTAAGCCATTGCAACCGTTGAAAAACCTACCGCAATAATAGTCAGCCCGGCAGCCTGCGGTTGAATTTGCCTTAAGATCGCCAGCACGTTGCGCGCGGTCCGTTTGTATCCAGGCGGTTCGCCACGTTGGAGCGCCTGGGCTATCGTTCCGGCTATTACGGCCGCACGCCCTGGAAGGGCTCGGCCTCAAAATTGTTTTCCACACACGCAACGCGAGGTGATGGAGAGCCATCGTGTCCTAGCCACGGAGACCACATCGTGGCAAACTTCTTGTTAACCACATGCTCGGTGAAATTATCGGATTAACCTCAGATGCCACTATCGAGGTTATGTTCCGTACCTTAGCGTTCAATATGAGTTCAAGGGATGTGTGGATTCGGGGGTTATTTCGGGTCAATCCGGGATGCGGAAGGCTTGCTCACGCACATGGTAGCCGCAATTGCCCATCGTGGGCCGGATGAGCAAGGGAAATTCGTAGCACCCGATGCCGGGCTCGGGCATGCGCGGCTGTCGGTGATCGGCATCGGCGATGGCCAGCAACCGATGTCCGACGAGGCCGGCAATTTGACGATTGCGTTCAACGGCGAGATTTTCAACTACATAGAACTGCGCGAAGGGCTGATCGCCAAGGGCCGACACTTTCGGACGTCGAGCGACACAGAGGTCATCCTTCAGCTCTATGAGGAGATGGGCGAACACTGCTTGTCTCTCCTGAACGGTGATTTCGCCTTGGCGATATGGGACAATCGGCAGCGACGAATGGTGCTTGCACGAGACCGGATGGGTGTCCGGCCGCTCTTCTACACAAGTAAGGACGGGGTGCTTTACTTTGCCTCGGAGATCAAAGCCCTGTTGAAGGTCCCGGGCGTCTCCGCTGAAATTGATCCGATTGCGCTGGATCAGATCTTTACGCTGTGGGCGCCGATCGCTCCGCGCACGGCGTTCCGCAATATCCACGAGTTGGAACCGGCAAGTGTGATGATCGCGACGCAGGGGCAGGTCACGGTCAGACGGTACTGGCACCTGGACTATCCGCATCGTGATGAGCCGTCGAAGATCACGAACGAGGACCACGCGGCAGAGGAATTGCAAGCCCTTCTGACCGATGCGGTGAGGCTTCGCATGCGGGCCGACGTGCCGGTCGGTTCCTATCTTTCCGGAGGGCTCGATTCGTCGCTCGTTTCGGCGCTTGCCGCCGGCATGACTCCTCGGAGACTGGAGACATTTTCCGTAACCTTCGACAGCGCCGAGCATGACGAAAGCGCCTTTCAGACCGAAATGGCCTCGGCGCTCGGCACGCGCCACCACGCCATAGAATGCGGCGCCCGCGATATCGCCAGCGTCTTTCCTGAGGTCATCCGCTTTGCCGAGCGGCCGATTATCCGCACGGCGCCAGCGCCACTCTACAAATTGTCCGCCCTGGTTCGCCAGGCCGGCCTGAAGGTGGTGCTGACGGGTGAAGGCGCCGACGAGGTCTTCGCCGGTTACGACGTCTTCAAGGAGGCGCGTGTCCGCCGGTTCTGCGGGCGGCAGCCCACATCGCGCATGAGGCCGCAGCTGTTCCGCCGGCTTTACCCGTATCTGCCGGGCCTGCAACAGCAATCGGTGGAGTATCTGGCTGCCTTCTTCGGCACCAGCAACGCTGCCCTCGACGATCCGCTGTTCTCGCATCGGCCACGCTTCAAGACCACGGCGGCGGCGAAAATCTTCTTTTCCGGCGACCTGCGCGCGACGTTGAAGGGTTATGACGCAGCTGAAGAGCTGACCAGCCGCCTACCCGAGGCGTTTTCCCTATGGCATCCGCTGCATCAGGCGCAATATCTCGAAACCCGCTTCCTCCTGCCCGGCTACATCCTCTCCAGCCAAGGCGATCGGATGGCCATGGCGCACGGCATCGAAGGGCGGTTTCCTTTCCTGGATCATCGCGTGGTAGAGTTCGCGGCAAGACTTCCGCCGGAGATGAAACTGAAAGGCTTGATGGAGAAGCACATATTGCGCAAGGTGGCCAGGCACCACCTTCCGGCGGCGATCGGTAAACGCACCAAGCAACCTTACCGCGCCCCGGAGGCCCGCTCCTTCGTCGGGGCGGAGGAACTAGACTATGTTCGTGACTGCCTGGGCGAGGCGAGCATTACCGCCGGCGGCCTGTTCAACGCCAAGGCGGTGGCCAAGCTCCACGAGAAATGCCGCATGGAGACCGCGACCGGATTTCGCGACAACGCCGCCTTCGTCGGCATTCTGTCGACGCAGCTGTGGCAGAAGAATTTCGCCGGCCAAGCGGTCGGCGCGGCAAGAGCGGCCTGAGACGGCGAGGAAAAGGAAAGACACGATGACGGCAATCAAGGACAGGGTCAGAAGCTTTATCGTCGACAACTTCCTGTTCGGCGACACCTCCTACAAACTGTCGGATTCAGCCTCGCTGATCGAGAACGACATTATCGACTCGACTGCGGTGCTTGAGCTGGTGGCCTTCATCGAGGACAATTTCGGCATCGCGATGGTGGATGCCGACATCGTTCCGACCAACCTGGACTCGCTTGACCGCATCTCGTCCTTCATCGAGGCGAGAGCACAAACGCTGGCAGCGTAAGCGCCAACGGCGAGGAACGTCCCGTGCGGATCGAGCATTTTCTGGTGGCGAAGGCTGCTGCCCACCCGGCCAAGACGGCATTGGTCACCAGGGGCAAAAGGCTGAGCTACGAAGAACTCGACGACCTTTCGAGCCGGCTGGCCACCGCTCTCTTCATGAATGGGATCAGGCGCGACGACCGCGTTCTGATCTTCATGGACAATTGCTGGGAGGCCGCCGTATCGATCTTTGCCGCACTCAAGGCAGGTGCGACCTTCAGTCCGATCAACCCCTCCACAAAGGCCGACAAGCTCGGTTACGTCATCGCCGATTGCGACGCCAGGGCGGTCCTGACGCAGGCGAAGCTGGTGCCCGTGGTCACCGAAGCCTGCGCATCGCAAGGCAAGACCGGCATCTTCGTGGCTTCCACCCCTGGGGCCGATGGGCAATGCCCGGCAGGGGCCGCGTCCCTGACTGACTGCCTGACGTTCGATGGCGCGGAGGTGAACCATCGCGGCATCGACGTCGACCTTGCGATGCTGATCTACACGTCAGGTTCGACCGGCCGGCCCAAGGGTGTGATGATGACGCATCGCAATTGCGACGCTGCCGCGGGGTCGATCGCCACCTATCTGCGCAACGCGCCGGACGACATCATCCTGAACGTCCTCCCGCTTGCCTTCGACTATGGCCTCTATCAGTTGCTGATGGCAGTCAGGCTCGGGGCCACGCTGGTGCTCGAGAAGTCCTTCGCCTTCCCGCACGAGATCTTCGAACGCATCCGCAAAGAGGGCGTCACCGGCCTTCCGCTGGTGCCTACCATGGCGGCGATGATCCTGCAGATGCGTGATCTGGCGCCGGGTTTCCTGCCCAGCCTCCGCTATATTTCCAACACCGCGGCCGCCTTGCCGCCAGCCCACATAGAACGCCTGCGCTCGCTGCTGCCCGGCGTCCGGATCTATTCGATGTATGGGCTGACCGAATGCAAGCGCTGCACCTATTTGCCACCCGAGGAACTTGACCGCCGGCCAGGGTCGGTCGGCATAGCCATCCCCAACACGGAAGCCTTTGTCGTCGACAACCTTGGACAACGCGTGCCGGCGGGCGTGGCAGGTGAGCTCGTTATCCGCGGTCCGCACGTCATGCAGGGCTATTGGCGCAACCAGGCCGCGACGGAACGAGCGCTCCGGCCGGGGCCTAACCCTTGGGAAAAGGTGCTCTATACGGGCGACCTGTTCCAGACCGACGAGGACGGCTTTCTCTATTTTGTCGGGCGTAAGGACGATATCATCAAGACGCGTGGCGAGAAGGTCGCCCCCAAGGAAGTGGAGGCAGTGCTCCACGCCCATCCAGGTATCGCGGAAGCGGTGGTCGTCGGCGTGCCGGATCCGGTGCTGGGGCATGCGATTGGCGCGCTCGTCGTGCGGTCCGATCCGGCGCTTGGCGGAAAGGACATCATTCGTCACTGCGCGCGGCACCTGGAGGATTTCATGGTCCCCAAAATCATAGAGTTCCGCAGCGAATTACCGAAGACGGAGTCGGGCAAGGTCAGCCGCCGGCTCGCGGCTGAGATGATGGAGGCCGAGCAATGAACATCGGCTCAACCCAGGATGCGCCGGCCTTCACGCAAGCCCTCGCCATCGATCCCGCCGCCGAAACGGACAGGATCGTGGCGGCCCTGCGCGAGCAGTTGCGCGGCATTCGCAAACGCGGCCTCGTGCTCGGTCTTTCGGGCGGTATAGATTCCAGCGTTTCGGCTGCATTGGCCGCGCGGGCCGTCGGCCACCAGAATGTGCTGTGCGTCCTCATGCCGGAAAGCGATTCCGACCCCGAAAGCCTGCGGCTCGGCCATCTGGTCGCCGACACTTTCGGCGTCGAGGCCGTTGTGGAGGATATCGGGCCGACCCTGCGGGCAATGGGCTGCTATGAACGCCGCGACGCCTTCATCCGCGAATTGGTCCCGGACTATGGCGAGGGCTGGGCCTCGAAGATCGTGATCGCGAACGTGCTCGAAGGCGAGGGCTACAACATCTCGTCGCTGGTGGTGCAGGACCCGCAAGGCAAGCAGACGAAACTGCGGATGCCGGTGGCGGTCTATCTCGGCATCGTTGCCGCCACCAACATGAAGCAGCGCACCCGCAAGCAGCTCGAATATTATCATGCCGACCGGCTGAACTTCGCCGTGCTCGGCACACCGAACCGGCTGGAATACGACCAGGGTTCTTCGTCAAGAACGGCGACGGCGCCGCCGACGTCAAGCCGATCGCGCATCTCTACAAGACGCAGGTCTATGCGCTAGCCGCCTATCTCGGCATTCCGGAAGAGGTCCGCAACCGGCCGCCGACCACCGACACCTACTCGCTGGCGCAGACGCAGGAAGAATTCTACTTCTCCCTGCCTTACGATCGGATGGATCTGTGTCTCTACGGCCTCAACAACGGCGTGTCCGCCGAGGTGGTAGGGCAAGCGGCGGGATTGACCGCCTCACAGATCGAACGCGTCTGGGCCGACATCGCCGCCAAGCGAAAGGCAACGCGCTATCTGCACCTGCGCCCGCAGCTCGTTGACGGCGTGGACGAAGTCGGCTCCTGACCTATGCATATCGAGCAAAAGTGATCCGGTCTTGCGATACGACATGCATGAAAGAAATACTAAGCTCTTGTCTTTACGCAATTCCGGACGGAAAGCCGCGCACCCTTTCCTGGAATTGCTGTAGGCGGAACGCTTCAGGTGAAGCGGCCGCCGATCAACTGGCTCCACTGCTCGCCCGCAAGCCCGTTCAGAAAGACCTGCGCGTTCTTCATGGCATCGAGAAGCTCGGGATCGCGTGAATGCACGACGGTCGAGGCGACCGGTATGAAGGCTATGCGTCTTACAAGCATGGCGTCCAGAAGCGCGGGCTGGACGCGGCCGCGCAAGCCGGAGACACCGCGCCGGGCGGCATGCTCGACCAGGCAATCGATCACCGGCCCGGCCTGGCCGGGAAGAGCGAGGACCTGCAGCACGCGGCCGATCCCGTCCGGTCGCGCGTAATAGGCGAAAGCGCCGACATTGGCGCCGTTCGGCGATGCCACCGACACGTAGACAAGCTCTCCGAAATCCGGCTTTTGCGCCGCATCGCCCAGAATATGGTTGAGCTGACCTTCCGCCCACTGCGGACGTAGCGGAAATTGGGCGCAAAGCGGCTCCAGCAGCCCCGCAAAGCTGCCGCTGTCGATCTCGGAGGTCCGAAATGCCCCCCGGCTCGATGCGTTGGCGACGACGCCGGTCCAGCGTCGTTGACTGCCCTTCATTTTGCGAAGGTAGAGCCGGTCGACGATCCGGGCGAGCGGGTTGAACATCCAGGCAAGCTTCATGTGATTGGCAAAAAGGCTGAGCATGAAGGTCGCCGGCCGCATCACGCGAACCCAGTCAAGGCTGTATTGCGGCAGCACAACGCCGCGAAGCCGCGTCCACAGTTTCACGGACGTATCATTGGCGGTTTCGCTGAAGGAGATGTCCTGCGGACCATCGAGGAAGGCCTTCAACAGGCGGGCACCGGCCATCGGATCGGTCTCGTGATCCTCGACCATCAGCGAACTGCAGATGGCAGCGTAGAGCTGCCGGCCGTTGAATTTCATCGGCAGCGCATGAACGCCGACGAACCCGGAAACCTGGCCGGCGTCATTGACATGGACAAGCGAACGGAGCCCGCTGCCCCAGTCGGGTGCGTCCAGATAAAACCGCCTCATGTAATCGACGAGGGAGGCCGGCGCTGGCCCCCGCTTCTTGCGCAGCATGCGTTGAAACATGCCCGCGACGGCCGCAAGGTCGGCCTGATCGAGGGCGCGGACGACGCTCACGCCGGGCTCCCGGTTCCGGGAACCCGGCCACCATGTTTGCGCGCCATGGCGACACGGGGCTGGCCGTCGGCCGTCACGGCAAAGGTTGGGGTTTCGTAGGATTTCGTTCTCGATAAAAGGGTTGCTATCTGCCGATCTTGACCTTCGCCGAACTCAAACAGCAGCCATCCGCCTGGCTTGAGGAAAGCTGCGGCATCCCGGACCAGCCTTTGGAGGATCGAAATACCGTAAGGGCCGCCGTCGAAAGCTTCCCGAGGTTCGTTCTCCAACAGATGCGCGCTTTCGCTATCGAGACGGGACGACGAAATATAGGGCGGGTTGCACAAAACCATGTCGGCAGCGCCGTGGAGGCCGTCACCCTCGATCGCGGCAAATAGGTCGCCTTGCCGGACCTTGATCCTGTCCTGCAGGGCGAGGCGCACAACATTGCGGCGGGCAAGCGAAACCGTGCTGTCGGTCAGGTCCGCCGCCCATGCCCGAGCCCGAGGACATTCGCTGACGATGCCCACGGCAAGATTGCCGCTGCCGCAGCACATGTCGATCAGGATCGTTTCGTGCGCCTGTTCGCCAAGAATGGCCGCGGCCGTCCGGCCAAGCAGTTCCGTTTCGGCTCGCGGCACCAGGACGTCAGGCGCGAGTTCCAGCTCAACCCGCATGAAGCGGTGCAATCGCGGCCAATTGCGATCGTTTGCACGGCCGGCAGGAAGGCTGTGATGCTGCGGCAAGGAAAATCCCTATCCTGAGGATAAAACGCGGGTTCCCTGTTGTTACCAACTCCGGGTAAATTGATGTTAAAGATCATGATTGGATTGGGAGTAACCGGCCTATGTTGGCGGCGTCCTGTCCCATCAATGGCGGATTCCTGTGCCGCCGCAAGCCGATCCATGCGCTAATTCAGAGCAACGCCTCGTACCGGTCTCCGATCTTTTCAATTTCGAAATCCGCCGCCCTGCTTTTCAGGATCGCGGCGGTTGTCGGCTGGTCGAGCATTCCGGCCATCGCCACTGCCAGGGCCGCGGCATCGCCGACCGGCACCAGGGCGCCGAAGCGGCCGTCATCAAGTATTTCGCGCGGGCCGTGCGGCGCGTCCGTGGAGACCACCGGAATCCCCGCTGCCATGGCCTCGACCAGAACATTGCCGAAGCCCTCGCTGGTCGATGATAGGACGAACAAGTCAGCTACGGCGTAGCAGGCCGCCGGATCATTGACATAGCCCGCAAACAGAACGTCTGCGCCGATACCGGATTCTTCGGCATAGGCGCGCAACTCGTCGGCCAGCGGACCCTCGCCGAAGATGACAAGCCGGGCCCGGCGCCCGGCGCGCAGCACAGCGAAGGCCCGCAGCAACGTCCAATGATCCTTAACGGGCACCAGGCGTCCGGCGGTGATGATGATGGGGCCGTCGCCCATCGCCGCGAGCTCTGCCTGCCAGGCGTAGGCGCGTTGCTGGGATGCCGCAGCCGGCGGCAGCGGGTTGTTGATGACCACGACCTTGGATTTCGGGAAGCCTCGGGCCACAAGATCGCCGCCGACACCCTCAGAAACCGCGATGGCCCTGGTGGCGCGGGCCGCAACCAGGGCCGAAAGCCAGACCGCCATTTTCGCGCCAAGGCTGCCGGAAGGCAGTGAGGCGGCGGCGTGGAAACTCGGGAAGAACCGCGCCCTGCTTCGCGCGAGGGAAAGCGCCAGCGCCACGACCAGATTGGCGAATTCCGGGGCGCTGTAGATCGCGTCGGGAGAAAGGCGGCCAAGCAGGCCCGCGCTTCGCACGATGCCTTTCAATGTCGCCCACTTGCCATAACCCTCGCCGCGAATGGGGAGGCCGAAATCGACCAGATGCACGGCAGGCGAAAGCAGGGCGGCATTGGGCCCCTGCGCGTTCCAGGTAAAAAGCGTGACGTTGTGGCCGCGCGATGCCAGCTCGTTCGCTATCAGGACGAACACACGCTCGGCGCCGCCGCCCCTGAGGCTGGCAATGTGAAAGACAATCCGCTTCGCCATTTCAGGCGCGGCTGGCAATGACATCCGGGCGGTTCGGCGGAAGCCGCATGTCGCGCACGATACCCAGGGTAATGGCGAGCAACATGCCGAGGATCATGCCGCCAATGGCCCCCAGGCCGATCATCACGACGGTGCGCGGGGGCCATGAACGGCCCTTTGGCGGCACTGCGGTGGAAATCACCTGCACATTGGTGCTGTCGATCTGTTCGCGCTCGGTTATCTGGCGTGCCCGCGACAGGAAGCTCTCATAGATAGCCGTCTTCGACGCGGCGTCACGTTCAAGCTCACGCAAGGCGACCTCGGAATCGCTATCCGAGAACACGTTGCCCTTCAAGTCATTCATCTTGGCATTGAGGGAGGCCGACGAGGTTTTGGCGGCATCGAGATTGACCTTCGCCAGGCGCAGGGTGCGCGCGTATTCGGCGCTGAGTTGCGCGCTGACCGTGTTGTACTCCGTCTTCAGCCTGACGATCGACGGATGACGGGGGCCAAAGGTCATCGACTGCGAATCGATCTGCTGGCGCAGGCCGTTGGCCGTTGCGCGCAGCGCCACAAGCGCCTCCGACGTGGCGGGACCGGAATTGGTGCCGTTTGCGCCGGCGGCAAGCAGGGCGTCGTAACTTGCCTGCGCGGCGATGACGCGCGATTGCGTCTCCACGATCTGGCCGTTGAGCTGGGTCATGGTTTGCGAGGAAACAAGCTGCCCATTGCTGGTGGCCAGATTGTGGCTGCGCCTATAGGCTTCGACCTTCTCTTCGGCCGCCTGCACATCGCTCTTGAGCTGGCCCAGCCGCCCGTCCAGCGCCGCCGCGGCACGGCTGGCGCCGGAAGCCTCGGCGCTGGCCAGCTCTTCCTGGAAAGTCTTGACGATATCCTGCGAAATCAGGATCGCCTTGGCGGGGGTTTCCGCCGATACCATCAAGGTCGTGACAAACGACTTTTCATCCGCGATGCTGCCAACCCGTTCCGCCAGGTTCTTCAGGGCGGTAAGCTTTGGATCGGGTTTGGCGCCGTCCGTCCCTGTGCGGCTACGGTCCGCGTCGAAGAACTCCGGGTCACTGGCCAGGTCAAGATCGTCTACAACACGTGAAAGCACGCTGCCCGAGGTCAAGATGCGCTCTTTGCTGCGCGCGCTGAGCAGCTGTCCATCGACCTGGGCCGATTGCGGGTAAAGATCGTTCGGAACAACCTGAAGATTGGCGGGATTGATGAGGATGTCCGTGGTCACGGTGTAGCGCTGCTTGCTCAGCAGAGCGTAGGCACCGCCGATGATCCCGCCGGCTATTGCCAGCAGGCATACCAGAGCGAGGCCGGCGCGCAGCCAGACAAACAGACGCCCGAAATCGAGTTCGAGAAAGGTTCCGATCTTGTTGAGCGTCACCGTCGTGACGGGCTCGGCTACAGGCGGCGCCACGGGTGCAGGCGACACAGGGGCCGACGTTACAGGGGCCGACGTTACAGCGGGTGCCGCCGCATGTGCCATGATCGGCGCGGTTTGTTGCGGCTTTGGCCTGCTGGCGCGCCGCGCATTTTCGATCCGTTCATAGGGGTTAATGCCGGCGGCGGCCGCGGCTGGAGGAGGACCGGAAGCGGCGGACATCATGCTAACCCTTTAATATTCAATACGCACAGCCTGCTTTACGGAAACATCGTTAACATTTCATTTTCCAGGCGTGTCAGGCGCGTTCCGGAACAGCGATCTATCCACCCTTGGTCGGTATTCTGCCACGCCCGTCGTAGCCTGGCAAAGCGTGCAGGCGTTTCAAATGGAAATACAAGAGGTCGTCGCGAGGGCACCCGCAAGGAGCGGGCTTGGCGTCATGTCGCTGTTGATGCTGGTTGGCCTTGAAGGGGCGTGCCGGTTTGGCGCCCATCCGGCTTTCGATAAGCGAGCAACAAGATGACGAGCAGCATGATATCCGGCGCCTTCGAAGAAAGGGCATTGTTTGACAATGCCGCGAGGATGGACGCGGCCGCTGCGATATGGGCGGCCCGAGGCGTATTGCGCAGGAGCTTGAAAAGGAACCGGAAGAAAGCAAACGCGAAGAGCAGGGCGATCGGCAGGCCGAACAAAAGCGTAAGAACGACCGGCGTGCTTTCGATGAAGGGGAGGTTGAGCTTTTCGTTGACGATCTTCAACAACTCGTTGGGATTCATGCCAAGCAGGATGTCCCTCCATTCAACGAACTTGAATACATCGTAGATCTTGACGCGCGCGTCGTAATTTTGATCAAAGAGCGTGTTGCTGAAGCGGTTCAGCAGCCCCGCCGAAAAGAGTATCGCAATCAGTATGGCGCCACCGGCCAGCGTCAGCATCAGCACCAGGAGTTTGGCCTGGCGTTGATGTCTGGGTGACAAGTCCGGCCAAGGCAGGAACACGAGCAGGAACAGGATCTCGCCGCAAGCGAGCAGCAGGGCGGTGCGCGCGCCCGAAGCGGCCGTGCCGATGAAGAGAATGAAGATGCAAAGCGCGCACACCCAGATACGCCACCGCGTCAATGCAACGAAACCTATGGCGGTGGTGCAAAGCGCGCCCAGCGCCAGCGGATGGGCCGACAGTCCGATCGGCCGAAAGTCCAGCTCAACGAGGGGATAGGGCAGGAATCGATGCTGGGTGACGGCCTCGATCGTTCCGATGATGGCGCTGAGGACGATCATGCCGACGATGACATTGCCAAGCGCCCTGCGCACATGGTCACCCAAGGCAAGCATGATCATCGCCGCGGCACAAGAGACCAGATAGGAATCGATTATGAAGCCGGCCGAGCCGGCACGGCCTATCACGAAGAGATAAGGCACCAGCCACAACAGCAGCAGCGAATATAACAATGTCGCCTTGAACAGCCTGACTTCATCGCCTTCGAGCCGAATTGGCCGGGTCGTGGCGATGACGACAAGCAGCAGAAAGATGGCATAGGTCCCGATATGCAGCTTTTCGGGAAACGACCCCCCTCCGTCGAATAGGACATCACCATATTCATCAACTGCGGAGAGATGGTCGAGCGGAGCAGGAAAGCGAAGGCCGCGAGGAGAAAGAACAGGAGTGTGAGGGCGTCTTGGCGGCTGGCCTGCGCGGTCACGAACTGTTGCTCTGTGGGGGTGACACTCACGATTATCCGACCAGCGTTGCGGCTTGCGATTGAGATGGCAGGGGACGAACGCGCCCCCGGGTACATTTTCCTGCACGAACGTAAAGGAATATGGATAACCCGATCTTAACAGTGGCGATGCCGGGCATGGGCCGCCACATGTCAGCTTTGCCGAAAAGCCGGACACCGCTCATTGAAATCTCACCAAAGTGCGCCGCGTGGGAACGAATGCACGCAATGCACTTGCGCGACATGCATCGGCAGCCGGATTTACGCTATTTCGTGAACTCGGTAACCCACACTTAATTGGCCGGTCGTATTGATGGCGATGCTTTGCACGGCGCCCGACGCGCTGCCTGTGGACGGCACAATGGCATCAGGCGCCGGCAAAGCGCAGGAGATCAAGGTGAAGAAATTCTATTCGATTCAGTATCTTCGCGCCTGCGCCGCCTTGCTGGTTCTGTTCGCACACGCCTTTTCCTATCAGATTGGCGTGGACAATCTGATTATTGTGACGGCGGGCCGCCTGGGCGTCGTTCTGTTCTTTGTCATCAGCGGTTTCATAATGGTCCATATTACGGGAGATGGTCCGTTTTCCGCTGCCACCTTCCTGAAACGCCGAGCAATCCGGATCATCCCCCTTTACTGGCTTTTCACCAGCCTCGCCGCGGTTCTGGCGGCGCTCGCGCCAAGTCTCTTCCAGAAGACCGTCTTTACATGGCCCCACTATCTTCAGTCGCTCCTCTTCATTGTTCACGAAGCGCCTGGACGGGATAGCGCCAGTCCAATCCTCTCACTCGGCTGGACGCTCAATTACGAGGTATTTTTCTATATCGCTTTTGCGGTGTTCGCATTCCTGTCCGTGACCTCGCGCGTATTTGTGCTGACGGTCTTTTTCATTGCGATGTGGATATCCGGGCTGTGGCTGGCTCCCACCAACCCTGTTATCCAGTTCTATCTCAACCCTTCTCCGGTGGCATTCGTAATCGGCATGTGGATAGGGCGGCGCTATTTGGACGGTGATTTCACTTCCGACATACGCCATGCCTGGATATTCGGCGTAATGACCGCTGCAGGCGTGGTGCTTTCATTCGTCGATGACGGTACGCCGCTCTTGGGTCAGATCAGCTTCGCGGGACAAGCAATGTGGGCGGCGGGCCTGCTTCATCTCAGCCTCATTCTGGAGCCGAAACTCAAGCACTGGAGCCTTCTCGAGCAGTTGGGCGACGCTTCCTACGCGCTTTATCTGTCGCATATCTTCGTGATCGGCGCTGTGGCGTACCTGGCCAGACGCACCGTCGGATACGAGCATCCGACAACGGTATGGTTGGTGTCGGTGGTCAGCATCGTGGCAGCCTGCCTCGTCAGTCTGGTGATTTACGAGATGATCGAGAAGCCGATTCTTCAGACCCTGAACGGCAGAAGGAAGACGAGAAACACACCGCTTCCTCATATTGCCACGGAGAACAAATAAGCAGGTCACGCAACGGGACGCTCACGGCTTTCAGCGCTTCAGTCAGCCCGCGCTGTCCACGACCTCGACATTGCCGGCGCGGTTAAGCGTATGAATGCCCGTGCGTGCCCATGCTGGACCCGCGCCGATCGGCCGGGGCGAGGCGAAGCGGACGTCTGACGCGTCGAGTCGCTCAAGCTGCATCAGCCCCAGACCACCGCCATAGGCCCTCGATCCGTTCTGCACCGGCAGCACCAGGGCATCGTCCTGGCGGATAAAGGCGCCGCCCGGCCGGGTGGCCGAATGATCGACGGCAATGGGATTGAGCGGATGGGCGACCCATGGCCCGCGCAGCGAGGGCGCGCAATAGACCGCCATCGTGTCCGACGCGCTGCCGTAGCCGAACCGCTCCGTTCCAACCAGCCAGAAGCGACCGTCGGATTCGAGCAGCGTCGCGTCGTTGAAATCCCTGTCCGTCATCAGCACCGTGTCGCGGACCCAGCGGTCGGGAAACTGCGCGGCGCGATAGAGCACAAGTTCGCGAGCCGAACCACTTTCGGGGATCATGAAAATCTCGCCATCGTGTGCGAACACCTGCGGATACGACAGGTGGTGCGCTTCCTCCAATACAACCCTTGGAACACCGAAAGTGCCATCGTCACCGAGCTCGGCGACGGAAATCACGCCGCGACTCGTCGCGTAGGGGAATTCCTCGACAAACAGATGATGGCGGCGGTCGGTCTCGAAGACGAACGGGTCGGCATAGAAGCGTTGGCCATCGTCCGGCAGGACTGTGAACGGTTGCCGTCGAGTTGCCCGGTTTCGGCGATGCCTGGTCCGTCGATCACCCGATAGGCAACCTGCCAATAGAAGGGGCGTCGTCCCCGCCTGATTTTTTGCACGGCGCGATCGATCAAAGCCCTGCCGAAAAGGGGCACATAGTGTCGAACAAAACTGTCGTTCTTCAGGATCGGCACCGGGTTGTCGCTTACCGGCACAAGCTTGCCCGCAAAGAAGCGGGCGACGGTTTGCATGATCAGCGACATGGCGCCGGCGAGCAGGTCGTTGCAGCTTCGAGATAGCCAGAGCCTGTCTGCCAGCATCGGTCTAGCCTGGGCCACGACAACGCCATCGAGGCGAGCGCCAAGTTCAGGCAATTGTCCGCTCGCCAACATTGCGGCAACGCCGGCTGGAAAGCTGTTGCGGCCGCAAAATTCGAGCCTCAGGACTGGCGCGCCTTGCCCCGTTGCGCTGGCAGTGAGATCTATGACGAGGTCCGGAGGGCCGCGATCGATGGGCGGCAGCGGCTCGGACCGGCCCGCCAGCGAGGGACCGAAACGCCGGCTCTCGATCGCCAAGACAGTGTCCAGCCCCCGAGCGGTTGGCGCCGCCGCCGGCGCGTTGCAACTCGAGACCACATAACCTGCCGCATCCAACCGCTTAAAAAGCTCATTTTCCCAGCGCCGGGATGCGACGGCGTGGCCGATGATTAAAATATTAGTCAACCCAAGTTATTCTCGTTAAAGCAAAAAATGGCTTTGCTTTGGTATCTTTCCCCACTGTTCCTGGCAAGGGTTGCCCAAGGGGGGCTGCGGACTCTAGCGTTAATCATACGTTAATTTTTTTGAATACGAAGGCGGTTCAGGGCGCTATTGTTAGGCTGTAAGCACATATCAGCCGGGCGCCCACGCTTTCGGTGACCAGGGTCAACCATGAACGCCGTTTCACATCCGAAATTGCCCTCAAGGCGAAAACTGCTGATCGTGTTCGGCACGAGGCCGGAGGCGCTCAAATGTTTTCCGGTGGCGCGCGCCGCGCTTGCCCATCCGGGCTTTACCACGGAAATATGTGTGACGGGCCAGCATCGCGAGATGGTCGATCAGGTCATTGAACTGACGGGCCTGCCGGTGCACTACGATCTCAACATCATGCAGCCAGGTCAGACGTTGTTCGACGTGACCTCGCGCGTGCTCCTCGGAATGGCGGGGGTGCTGGAGAAGGCGAAGCCGGACATCGTCGTCGTCCAGGGCGACACAACCACCGCGATGACCGCGGCTCTAGCTGCCTTCTACAAGCACATTCCGGTTGCCCATATCGAGGCGGGATTGCGCAGCCACAACATCAACTCTCCCTTTCCGGAGGAACTGAACCGCAAGATTGCCGGCAACATCGCCACCTGGCATTTTGCGCCGACCACCGAGGCGCGCGACAATCTCATCGCCGAAGGAAAGGCTGCGAACACCATCTTCGTAACCGGCAATACCGTGATCGACACGCTGCTGCATTTCTCCAGCGAGATCGATGCCGACAAGTTGATGAACGCCAAGCTCGCCGCTCGTTTCCCCTTCATCGATCCGACCAAGAAAATGATACTCGTCACCGGTCATCGCCGTGAGAATTTCGATGGCGGCATCCAGAGAATCTGCACCGCGCTGAAGGCATTGTCGGCGCGCAGGGATGTGCAGATCATCTACCCGGTCCATCCCAACCCGAATGTGCGCTCCGTGGTCGAGGCCGAAATCGGGACGGTGCCGAACATCCACCTGATCGACCCGCAGGACTATTTGCCGTTCCTGTACCTGCAGAAACAGAGCTACCTGGTGTTGACCGACAGCGGCGGCGTGCAGGAAGAGGCGCCTTCACTCGGCAAGCCGGTGCTGGTAATGCGGGAAAACACGGAGCGACCCGAAGGGATCGCCGCTGGTACTGCCCGGCTGGTCGGCACCGATATCGAAAAAATTCTGGCCAATGCCAATAGCCTGCTCGATGATGAGAGCGTCTATCGCGGCATGGCGGAGAGGCACAATCCATACGGCAATGGCCAAGCTGCGAGCCGGATCGTTGAGGAATTGCTGAATCATGGCTGAAATCAAAACCGTTTCCGTTATCGGCATGGGCTATATCGGCCTGCCGACCTGTGCCATTTTTGCCAGCCGCGGACTCGATGTCATCGGTGTCGATATCAACGAGGCGGTGGTCGCGAAGGTCAACCGCGGCGAAATCCACATCATCGAACCGGACCTGGATGGTTTGATCCAGAAAGTCGTCGCCAATGGCAAGCTCAAGGCATTCAGTACGCCTCAGCCGGCCGATGCCTATATTATCGCCGTTCCAACTCCGATCACCCCGGACCGCAAGCCGGATGTCAGCTACGTGCTTGCGGCAGCGCGAAGCATCGCTCCGGTGCTAAAACGGGACGACCTGGTGGTGCTGGAATCAACATCGCCGGTCGGTACGACGCGTGTCATGACAGCGCTGCTCGCTGAACTGCGACCCGATCTCAAATTTCCCGTCGCACATGGCGAGGAAGCTGACGTCCTGGTCGCCTACTCTCCTGAGCGCGTGCTGCCGGGAAAGGTGCTGACCGAACTGATCAACAATGATCGCTCGATCGGCGGGCTGTCCCGAAAGTCTTCGGAGCGGACAGCGGCACTCTATTCAAGCTTCGTCGCCGG
The DNA here is from genome assembly GCF_030323125.1 of Mesorhizobium sp. C089B. NCBI lineage: Bacteria > Pseudomonadati > Pseudomonadota > Alphaproteobacteria > Hyphomicrobiales > Phyllobacteriaceae > Mesorhizobium > Mesorhizobium sp. C089B. The sequence continues at coordinate 3,179,345 of NZ_CP100469.1, read as the reverse complement.
CGACCTGTTCATAACCCAGGCCGAAAGCGCGGAACTGGTTAAGCTGACCGAAAATGCGTTCCGCGATGTCAATATCGCCTTCGCCAATGAGCTTGCGGCGGTGTGCCAGGATCTGTCGCTCAACGTCTGGGAGGTAATCGATCTCGCCAACCGGCATCCTCGCGTGAACATCCTGCAGCCGAGCCCGGGCGTGGGCGGCCACTGCATTGCGATCGATCCGTATTTTATCATCGACGCCGCACCGAACAATACGCGGCTGATCAGTTCGGCACGGCGCATCAATTCCGAGCGACCCTTGTCGGTGGTCAGGGACATCGAGGCATTGCTCGACCCGACCCGCAAGCAGACGATCGCCTGTCTTGGCCTCAGCTTCAAACCCAATATCGACGATATGCGCGAGAGCCCGGCTGTCGAGGTTGTTAAGCTTCTGTCCAAGATTCCCAATATCAAGATCGTCGCTGCCGAGCCCAATGCGCGTCAGTTGCCACACGAGCTCGAGGGCAGCGGCGTCATGTTCACCGATGCACTTTCCGCTATTGACCAATCCGATATCGTCGTCCTGCTGGTCGACCATCGACAATTCAATCTGATCGATCCCGAAGCGCTCAAGGACAAGAAGCTCGTCGACACACGGGGCCTGTGGACCTGGCGCAAGGCGCGCAAGCCCGACGCCCGCATCGAAGGCAAGAAATCCGAAATGGAACGCTCGCAGTCTCTCGCTCGCACCGGAGAAGCGGCATGAACTCGCATGACCCGGCATGGGCGCAACACTCTCTATTGGCATCACGCCGCCGCGAGTTTCTCGGTGCGACCATCCATGCGCTGACCATGGCCGAGACGCTGGCCATCGCAGACGAGGCGATGGCGACGCGGCGGCCGCTTCATCATGTTGTCGTGAACGTCGCCAAGCTTGTGAACATGCGCAAGAATGCCGAACTGCGCGAGGATGTCGTCGGGGCGGATATGGTCAATGTCGACGGCAAAGGCGTGCTTTGGGGCGCGCGGCTCTGCGGCGTCGAGTTGCCGGAGCGTGTGACCGGCGTCGACGTCATGATCAACCTGCTTGCGCTGTGCGCCAGGCGTGGCTATCGCCCCTACCTTCTGGGCGCTGAACAGCACATTCTCGACGCAGTTGAAAGCCGACTTGCCAGAGATCATCCGAGCCTGGCCATTGCCGGCAGGCGCAATGGGTATTTCAAGGCGGACGAAGAGGCCGCGATCGTCGAGGCCATCAACGCTTCAGGTGCCGACTGCCTGTTTGTGGCGATGCCGACGCCGAGCAAGGAGCGCTTTCTCAAGCGCTATCGCGACGTACTCGCTCCGAGTTTCGTCATGGGCGTGGGCGGCAGCTTCGACGTCTATGGTGGAAAGGTCGCCCGGGCACCGAAACTGGTTCAGGCGGCCGGCCTGGAGTGGCTGTTCCGTGTGGCACAGGAGCCGCGACGCTTGTGGCGCCGCTACTACGATACCAACACCGCCTATGCACTGCTGCTGTGGCGTGAGTTCTGGTCTCGCCGGGGACGCCGAAACGTCAATCCGTAGGCTCGCGACTTTCAGACAAGCATGCCTCATTGCGCGGGATTTATGCGATCCGGAGCCGTGCCCTTAGCTTGCCGATGAACTGCGTCACGGCCGCGGGGTGAAACAACCAGGTCAGTCCCAGGAAAGCCGCAGCGCCGGCGACACCGCCCGCCGCGAGCGGAAAGATCGCCGGCATATTGCCCAGCGCAGTGCTGGCAAGGCTGGCGGCCAGTCCGGTGCAGATAGAAATGATGGCCGAGACAGCGATGTCGCGCCAGGGAACCGGCACCGGCGTGAGCCTCTCGGCGATGACGATGCAGGCTGCAAGACCTGCCAGCGATCCGCCCGCCAACGCCAACGCCGCGCCAACCTCCGCCATGGTGGGAATCAACAGAAAAGACAGTGAAATCGTTGCCACCGAGCCGAAGGAATTGGCGATGATCAGCAACCACGGCCGCTTATGTGCGTGCACCACGACGCCATAAACGAAGCTTGTGAGATTGGCACAAAGAACGCTGAAGGCGATGATCGGAAACAGCAGACCGAAGCGACCATGATATTCCGCGGGCAGCAGGAGTCGCGTGATGTCGCCGCTGAGCGCGATAAGCGTTGCTGCGACCGGCAGGCAAAGGCGTATCATCAAGGCCATGAGTTGCGACAACAACCGCCCGGACGCCTCGGATCCCTCTTCGTCGAAGCGGCTGACCACTTCTGGAAATGCGCCCATGTTGATTGCGTTGGCGACCATATCGATCGGCTGCCGAGCCAATGCGTAGGCGGCTGCGAAGACAGCCACCGCGCCGGCATCGTAGTAGAGCTTGAGGAAGACGCGTTCAGCGCTGTTGAGACCGAAACCGACCAGCGCCATGATGACGAGGGGCACGCCGAGGGCAAAAAACTCCTTGTGGGTGAAGCGCGGCGGGCCGCCAATAACGCGCCCGGATGCCACCACGCACGCCACGATGCCGGCAATCAGCACGGCGAGGCTCGAGCCGAGCGATACCGTCAGAAACGAGCGTTGGAAGATAAGGATGGCGGCGATCGGCAAGGCGAGTTGCAGCAGGCCGCGCAGATATTCAAGCATCGAATAGAGGGAATGACGCTGCTGCATTTGCAGCACCGTCAACGCGAACCGGCTGATGGAGCCGGCAATCAGATAGCTGCAGACGGCGATTGCAAATTCGATCCAGCGCTCCGGCACGATCACCGCCGAGGCGATCACGGATATGATCAGGGCCAGCACCGTGGTGACAAGCAATACCTGTCCGGCAAGCATCAGGCTGCCACGGCTGACGTCGCCTTTTCCGCCAAGCCGCAGCAAGGCTATGCGCAGCCAGTTGGTAACGGCAACATCCGTCATTTCGCCCACGGTGACCACCAGGGTCAGCAGGCCATACTCGGTCTGGTCGATCAGCCGCGTCATGACGACCAGCAGGAGCAGAGCGGAAACCCGCGTCAGCAGAATAGCTGGGCCATAGATGAGTGTGGAACGGAGCAGCAAAGGGTTGTTCCCGGAAAATTTGCCGTCGATTAATCGTTGACCGACGGGAATTCCAGCATGATGACGGCAAAGGGTGAACGGATACAGTTTGAACCAAAAGATTTGTCGTAAACCTTTTTTGGAACGTTTGCTTTAGGGTCACCCGGCATCCGCAATCCAAATGGTGTCATGTTGCAGCGTCTCGCCCACAATAGAAAAATACATGTCTTGGTCGCAACGCCCTCGGGCGTTTCGGGACAAGGCGGCATCGACCGGATCATGGGGGCGCTGAAGCAGGAGTTCGAACGGCAAGAGATCGCCGACATCGATCTGCGCTTTCTTTCCAGCCGTGGCCCGGGACATGTCGGGCTTTCGATCTTCTACATGCTTGGTTTTTGCGCGCGGATGCTTGCGGCCCGCCTCGACAGACGCGCCGACGTCATTCACATCAATATATCGGTCTCCGGCAGCACCTATCGCAAGATGATGATCGCCGCCTGCGCCAGGCTGTTGTCGATACCATATGTCCTTCATCTGCATGGGGCGCAGTATCAGACATTCTGGAAAGATGATCATAGTTTCATGAGCCGCCGTATCAGGGCTCTGTTCGAGCATGCCGGCCGGGTGATTGTCCTGGGGGGGCTTTGGCGCGATTTCGTCGCCAGCCGGGCACCGGCGAACGGCGGCAATATTGTCATCGTTCCCAACGCCACGGCAGTTCCTTCCCTGGCGCATGTCGGCGGAGGCGATCACGTGCACATCCTGTTCCTCGGCCGCATCGGCGAGCGAAAGGGCGTGCCGCAGTTGGGCGAGGCGCTGGAGCGGATGAAACATCTCAGGGGTTGGCGTGCCACGATCGCCGGCGATGGTGAGGTCGAGCCGGCACGAGCGAGGTCGGTCGCTCTAGGGATTGCCGACCGTATTGCTTTTCCGGGCTGGGTGGGACCTGACGAGGTCGCATCACTGATCGCTTCGGCCGATATTCTGGTGCTCCCCTCGTTCGCCGAAAATCTGCCAATGTCGGTGATCGAAGGCATGGCGGCCGGCCTGGCTGTCGTGGCCACCCCGGTTGGCGCGGTCGAGGACATCATCACCCACGAACAATCCGGTCTGTTGGTGCCGCCCGGCGATGTGGCGGCGTTGACCGAGGCGTTAACTCGGCTGGTCGAGGATACGGCGCTGCGCGCGCGGCTTGGCGCCGCCGCCATGGCGGTGCACCGGGAAAGGCTTGAGCTTGCACCGTTTGTCGACGCGATCTGCGATGTCTGGAGATCGGTCGCGTCCGAGGCGCGATCGGTCAAGCGCTGACGCTGTCCTTCATTGTCGTCACTGCGGCGGGCCAAGCGCGAATTCGCGGTGGAATATCTCCAGGTTCAAAAGCGCCCATATCAGTTTTTCGTGGTCCGCGGCGCGCTCGGCGTGCTCCGTGACAATCTGGTCCAGCTTCTTGGCGCTCAAATAGCTACGGATGACCGAATGGGACGAACACAGATGGTCTCGTACATAATCGCTCATCGACCCGCGGAACCATTCGGCGACGGGCACCTTGAAGCCGATCTTTGGCCGGTTGAGGGCCTCGTCGGGAACCATGCCGGCCATGCAGTCGCGCAGGATCTGTTTGCTGCCCAGGAGACCGAGCCTGTAACGATCGGGCAGCTGGCTGACGAAGGAAACCAGATCGCGATCAAGGAATGGCATTCGCCCCTCGATTGAACCGGCCATCATCATCCGGTCGCCCCGTTCCAAGAGGTTGTCGGGCAACCACGATGTCTGATCAAAAAACAACACACGGCGCAGATGGGATTCCGTCACACTCGAAGAGAACGGGAAATCGTTGCGGTCATGGCCGCAAGTGGCCAACCCACCGAGGAGCGAATCGCGTTCCCGCGCCGTCATGGCTCCAAACCAGGAGATCATCCGGGTTGCAAAGTCCCGTTCACCCGCGCTTCGGGCAAATATGTCGAACTTGGCCGATGCGCCGGGCAATGCGCGCATCAAAGGGGCGAGGAGATTGTTGTGAAGCGACGCTGGAACAAGTGACCGGTAGACACCCGCCAGAGACTCTGCGCGATGTTTGGGGTAGCCGCCGAGAATCTCGTCCGCCCCTTCGCCCGTAAGCACCATCTTGACGTCCCGCGAGGCTCGAACCGACATCAGGTAAATTGGAATGTCCGTACTTTGTGAAACAGGTGCCCCCCGATGGCGGACCATCTTAGGCAGATGATTCATCAGGTCATCCGCCTGGATGACGATTTCGCAATGATCGGTCTTGAAATGATCGGCGACGCGCCGGGCGAATGGAAGCTCGCTGTAAGCCTGTTCGCTGAAACCGACCGAAAACGTACGAATCGGGTTGTCGCTGTGCCTGGTCATCAGGGCAACGATTGCCGACGAGTCGAGCCCCCCGGATAGAAAGGCGCCAAACCGCGCATCACTGCGCATCCTGATCTCGACAGAACGGTCGAGCAATTCCAGAAATCGTCGCTTGGCGGTTCCTGGATCGATATCCGCTGTCAGATCGGTCTGATCCGGGGGCGCATAGTAGCGCGTTTCCGTTACTTCCCCTTGCGACCACACAGCGTAGCTTCCCGGGTTGAGCTTGCGGATCTGTTTGAAAAGCGTCCGCGGTCCAGGCACGTAACGCCAGGTCAGATACTCGCGCACTCCATCCAGATCGAGCTGCTGGCCATCTGGCTGCGCAGACAACAACGCGCTGATCTCCGAGGCAAACGACAGCAAATTTCTGCCTTGCATGAGGTAAAGGGGTTTTTTTCCAAAGGGGTCGCGGGCGAGGATCAATTCGCGCCGTTGAGCGTCCCACAGCGCAAAAGCGAACATCCCGCTCAACCGGTCGAACATGGCCAGGCGCCACTGGTCATAAGCCCTGAGCAGCACTTCCGTGTCGGAGCGTGTGCGAAAACGGTGGCCGAGACCGATCAACTCCTCACGCAGCTCGATGTAGTTGTATATTTCGCCGTTGAAAATAATCCGGAGCCGTCCGTCCTCGGTCTGCATCGGCTGATTTGAATCGGCGTTTAAGTCAATAATCGCCAGGCGGCGATGCACCAATGCCAACTGGTCCTCGCCTGTGTTCAGGTCCAGGAGTTCGATGCCTTCGGCATCGGGACCACGATGCTGCAAGGCATTCGACATCCCGGCGGCCCGATCTTGTGGCTTCTCGACCCTGCGCCCAATCCAGCCGGCAATTCCGCACATTCTTTCCCTTGGCCCTCTTTCCCTTGTTTGCGTATGATCGAGGACACCAATCTACAGCGAATATATTAAATAGCTGCTCGGTGGAGTGATTTTAAAACTGAGCCTGATTTGGTTCGATCAGGCCCTCTCGGCTGCAACTGGAGACGACAGTCCTTGGGTTTCACGCGATTGATCGCCAGCAACCAGGCAGACCGCTCGAACCGATCCTGACCCGATGACGAGTTATGGCAGGCCCAGTGCCCGCAACATCTCCCGGTCCGGGATCGCAGGCCCCTTGGGTTGGATAACACTCATTCCGTAAGGATTGGAGAATTCCCAGGCCGACCACGGCATCGCGAAGCGTTCCGCCTCTCTGCGCACTGCCATGAGATAGCGCAGGCGATCAGCATCGAAAGCTCCCATGCGGCCATCCGCAGACATCAGGATAACGCCGAATTCGCCCACGAACAGGCGTCGGCTCGCTATGCCATGGGCTTCAGCCCAGTCGACCGCCTGACGGAAACCCGCTTCGAGCTGGCTCTGCCCCCAATTCTGCTCAAAGTATCGGGCGATCGTTTCACGCGCCGAGGCCATGTTCATCACCTCTTCGATCTGGCTCAAGCCGGCGGCGTCCATCTGCGCCTTGAGGGTTTCGGCGACCACTTCGGGCGTGCTGGCGTCGGCAGGCCAGGGAAGGCCGGAGGAGAAAGCGTTCTTGTCATCGGCCCGCTGGTGCGTGAAGCTGTGCGGATCATACATGTGGAAGCTGTAATAGACGTTGGGGTCGTCGAAGTTGGGGTCCAGGTTGACCAGTCCCGCGATGCTCCCGCCGCAGGCGCCGGTCGCGACGATGGTGAGTTCGCTGCTGACGGCGCGAATATCGCGAACCGTGCCTGCCATGATCCGCTGCCAGTCATCGCTGCCGCTTGAATCGCAAGGGTAGTAGGCGGGCTCGTTATAGGGCTCGAGGGCGACCTTGTCGGCGCCAATTTTGATCAGCATGGCAGCCACCGCCACTACCATTTGCGATAGCGGGCAACACCCTCGCTGTCGGCCCCGCCATAGATCATTTCCATGCTGTAGGCCGGAACCTGGCTGACGCCATGCAGATCGAAAACCACCTTGAGCCCGCTTGAAACCACCCGCTGCACCGCAGCGGCAAGCATGTCCAGCGCCTGTTGTCGTTTGGCGCCCTCGCTGGCAAGCAGAGGGCCAGGGTCGACACTCAGCCGGACAAAGTCGAAGCCCATGGATCGAATGCGATCAAACTGGTCGCCGTCCGGCCAATCGGTGAGCGGCCTGCCGCCCGCAAGCCATTCCTTCTCGCTGCGATAGGGCGGCCATTTGTAGGAACCATCTTTCTCCACCGGCGACCAGTTGAGCCATTCATGGACGCCGACGCCGCGCTCAAGCGGGATCGGCGCCGCCTCGGCTGACATAGCCATGCCAAGCGCGCACGCTATGACGTAGACAACTTTTCTCATCGCAAAACTCCGCGTCATGGCCGAAGATATTAACCGCGGGAACGGAAAAGAGGATGCCGCCACACGCTTTTTCGACGGGATGGTGTATGACGATCAAAATCTTGGCGGAGCGCGGATGAGGGTCGGGTGGTATTTCAACCGATTGCGCAGCATGGAGTTGGCCGAGATATTGCATCGGTTGGACGAGCAGCGCCGGAGGACCGTTTCGCGCCGCCGCGACGACGGCTGGCAGCGCTATGCGTCGCCGCAGTTGCACCCGGTGCTGCACGGATTGCGGAATGCTGTGCCGGCCGCTGCGACACCAGCCCAGCGGCAAGCTATCGAGGCGGCTGCGCAAAACACTCTTCGAGGCCAGTTTTCAGCACTTGGGCAGACCTGGCCACAGCGAGACCCCTATACTCTCTTTCCACCCGAGCTCTGGCGCCTTGATCCGGTGACCGGCCGGCTTTGGCCAGGCCCCAAGACCCATACTTTCGATATCGATTTTCGCCATGCCACCGGCCGTGGCGATGTAAAATATGTCTGGGAAATCAACCGGCTGCAGCAACTGCCGCCACTGGCTGCCCATCTGCTTCTCACCGGCGACGATCAATCCCGTGCGGCCATCGAGGCGGCGATCGAGAGCTGGCATTTCGCCAACCCACCATTTCGGGGCGTTGGCTGGGCCTCGGGCATCGAGGTCGCGCTACGAGCCATCAGCCTGATTGTCACGCTCGACCTCGTCGGCGACCGGCTTGGCGCGGCGACGCGAGAAAAAATCGGTGAAATACTGGCGGCAAGCGCCTATTGGCTGCCGCGGTTTCCCTCCCGTTTTTCGTCCGCCAACAACCATCTCGTCGCGGAACTGGCTGGCGAATATTTGATCGGTCTGGCTTTCGGGGCCGAGGTGGCTCGCGAGTCGCTCCTGGCTGAGGTGCTCAAACAGATCCTGGCCGATGGCGCCGGGGCCGAGCAGACCCCGACCTACGCCGCCTTCAGTGCCGAACTTTTCCTGCTGTGCGCTGCGGCGGCGCGCCAGGCCGGACTGCCTTTTCCCCAGCCCGTCGAAGCGCGTTTGGCCGCTTTCGCCAATTTCGCAGGCTGGCTCCCGCCGAAAACCAGCGGCTTCGGCGACAATGATGAAGGCCGCGTGATCACGCTGGGGGGCGAAACCGATTATGTCGGATCGGTCGCGGCCGCCATCCGTGGTTTTCTACGGATGCCGGGCAGCGCACCGGAGCCTGGCGATTTTCGTGCGCTTTTCTTCGGCGCGCCACCGCGGCCGGCGCCGGTGCCGAATGGATTGCATACGTTCACGCAAGGCGGGCTCTCCGTCTGGCGCGGCGAGATGAATGGTCGCAACGTCCATCTGACATACGACCACGGCCCGCTGGGCTACCTTTCGATAGCGGCGCACGGTCATGCCGACGCGCTGTCGCTCACCCTGTGCATTGACGGCGATCCGGTGCTGGTCGACCCCGGCACATGGCTCTATGGTTCGGGGGGAGGCTGGCGCGACTGGTTCCGCTCGACGCCGGCGCACAACACGCTGAACCTAGAGGGTAAAAGCCAAAGCATCATCTCCGGGGCGTTCAACTGGTCGCACAAGGCGGTTGCGACATTGGTGGAGAGCGAGCCGGGGCCGCACTGGAGGCTGTGTGCCCGACATGACGGGTACAAAGGCCGCTTCGGCGTTGTGCATCAACGCGCCGTGACACGCGATGGCGACGGCATCCTCGTGACCGACCAACTGCTCGGCGGCAGCCGCGTCGCTGAGATCGTCTTCCAACTCGCCGCCGACCTCCACGCCAACAGGGATGGAAACATTGTCACGATATTGCGCGGCGCTGAACCTTTGATGACTATCCACTTTCCAGACGCAGCGATCCACATCCGTTCCGGCGGCGACACACCGGGCCAGGGCGGCTGGGTTTCGCCGCGTTTTGGTGCAAGGCAGCCAGCCGAACGCCTCGCATGGCGTGGCCAAGTAGGCGAAAAGGGAGTAGTCATCCGGCTCGCGCCAAGTCCGCCGCAGACCCGATAACGGGCAGGTTGCAGGCGCAGCGTTCGACATTAATTACGTTCAGATATTTAGCGGTTTTGACACCGTTGATCTGCTAATTTGGCCATGATTGTTTTGCCAGTCGCATCCCGATACACAGTTGCGGGCAGCATATGATGGGCCTGGCAATATGTGCTTCGCGACGAGCCGGATCACCATTTCACCACCTAGGAGCCACTGCATCGATGTTTTCGGAATTCGCCAGAGTGATCGTGGAAAAACTCTCACACATCAATCTGCTGACACTCGGTCTCCTGTTGCTCACGGCGCTGGGGAGCGCGGTGGTCGCCTACTGGCGAACGGTCGAACAGAAATCCTTCCGGGACTTTTTCGACTTCGCCTTTCCCGCGGAAGTCATCATGCACCCATCGGCGCGAGCGGACGCATTGTTCTGGATCACGAAAAGGCTGGTGATGCCCTTCCTGCTCATTCCCGCCGGTGTCACCTTCGTTGCCGCCACGGGATATGCAACAAACCAGGCAGTCGGCTGGCTCTTCAGCATCTCGCAACCGCTGATACCCGGCCCCGCCGGCCCAGTGACGATCATCCTCTTCACCGCAACCATGCTCGCTGCTTACGATATCTCCTACTACCTATATCACGTTGCCCAGCACCGTTTTCCGTTCCTGTGGGAATTGCACAAGGTGCATCATTCGGCCGAAGTGATGGTTGGGATCACCAAGGACCGGGTTCACCCCCTGGACGATCTGATGAACCGGATCTGGGACGGCGTCATACCGGGGATCAGTTTCGGCTTGTGGAGCCTGATTGCGCTTAATCCGGTCGAGATCGCCATATTTGGCATCAACGTCTATGTCATTCGCAACATTCTCATGATGGACTTTGTTCGCCACACGCATCTGAAGATTTCCTTCGGCCGGTTGAACGGCGTCATCTTGTGTCCGCACTGGCACCAGGTGCATCACAGTGTCGACCCTCGCCACTACGACAAGAATTTCGGGCTGCTTTTTTCATTCTGGGATCGCATATTCGGAACGCAGTTCATCCCGGATCCGGACGAAGACCTCAAGTTTGGACTGATAGATCGCGACGTACGCGACTATCAGTCGCTTTTTGGACTTTACGTGCTGCCGCTCAAGAAAATGGCAAACCATATCGTGCGACTTTTTCAAAAGCGCATCGATGTCGCGCGGCCGCAGGACCGTCTCCAACCATGAACAAAATGGCTTCGATTGACGCTGTTGGTGCGGAGCGACTGGAAATCGTCAGTTCGACGGATCGCCTGGCCGCCATCGAAACCGAATGGGTAGACCTATGGCATCGTACCGATGCACTGATCTTTCAGAGCCATGCCTGGGTTTCGGCATGGTGGAGCACCGTGCGCGACCGCGACCGGCGCTCGCTGCGGATCGGTCTGGTATGGAGCGATGACAGGCTGGTCGCTGTCATTCCCCTGGCGATCGGCAGACGAAAAGGACTTCGGCTCCTCGAATGGGCCGCCAATAGCTATACGGACTATGGTGATATTCTTGTCGCGCCGGAATGCTCCCTATCGGCCCTCCAGAACCTCTGGAACCGGATCTGTTCGGCGGGTGGCTTCGATCTTGCTTTTATCAATCGTCTGTCTCCGGATGCGGCAGCCCGCAGGATTTTTACACCGGCCTCTTCCAGCGGCGTCAAGCTTCGCGCCAATCACCGGGAGGAAGTCAGTTATCGCGTCGCTGGACAGTGGGCCAGCGGAGCAGCGTGGCTGGCGGACCAGCCGAAAAAGATGCGCCAGAACTATCGGCGCGGCATCAAGATACTGGAAGAAACAGGCGAAGTGAAATTCCGCCTCCTGTCGGCCGACGAGCCGCTGCAGCCATTGCTGGAGCGACTGTCGGCGCTGAAGCGCAGATGGCTGGAAAAGCACACGCGTGAATCCGACCTTTTCGAAGAGGGCGAGCCGGTTCTTGCCGCCCTGGTGGACGCGCTGTCACGCGCCGGTGTGCTGCGCATTTTCGTACTTGAATGCAATGGTGCGATGGTCGCGGTTTCCATCAACATCGTCCAGCACAACGTCATGATGGCATTCGTTACCACCTACGACCCTGATTTTAGCCGAGCGTCGCCGGGTGCGGTCCTGATTACGGAGTATATACAGTGGTCGTTTGATCACGGCTTGGGATTGGTCGATTTCCTCTGTGGCGGAGAGGCCTTCAAACATAGGTTTGCAACACAGGCCGTTACCCTCCAATCCGTTCTTGGGGCACGCACTGTGCAGGGCGCGCTCGCTTCTCTCGCTGATCGTATCTGTCAGACGATCCGCGTACGCACACGCGGATTGGCGTCGGCGAATCCAGAGCGCCCGCCCGATGAGACTGCTTAATTTAGCTGGATAACTCGGGCATAAGCCGCCGAGCGTTGAGGGCTTGGCGTGCGACATGGGCGCGCCATTCGAAAATCCGCGTCTATTGCGCCTCGGAATCGGGACGAATGTGGTCCGCAGGTGGAGGCTTCAGCCAATTCTCGCAAATCACGTCTCTCGAGGCGCAGTTTGTCGTCTGCGAAGCGTCGCAACACGTTCGTTGGCGTCACAACGGTAGCAGGCTAGGTCCTGAAAATCATTGAAGATTTTTTCGGACAGGGCGCCTACCATAGGTCCGCGTTTTACTGTGATTCAACACCTTAGGTAGGCTGGTAGCGGGAGAGCGCTACCGCCTTTCCGCCCACTCGTCGAACTACCGGTTCCTGCTTAGGTGCTGCGGCTGAGCTGTGTCGCTGCAATCTCCCGCCAGACATGCGCGCCAGCATGACATATGATGAACGTGACAACCCAAGGAGTGTGAGCCGGAGTCGATGTCTGGACGCCCCGGGTTCGGAACTGCGCTGCGGATGGCCAACGCATGGAAAAGGAGTGCCTGTCAGTTCAGGGTTCTACCGTTCCCTGCCGCGCTGCCCAGTCGAACGGGTAAAGGCAATAGAAATAGCCGGTACGCTCGGTGGCGATGTATTTCAGGTGGGTGGCGTTTGGCAGCCAGACGATATCGCCGGGATTGCACTCATGGCGACCGTCGTCCAGTTCGATCGTCAAGGTGCCCTCGTGGATGAACAGCACCTCGTCGTAGGTCACGGTCCAGTCGATCGAGGCGTTCTCGAGATACTCGATGCCGCCGCCCATGGTCCGACTTATATCGGCATTGATGACGCGGGCAATCGAGGATGTGCCAGTCGGTGTGACCGACGGCTTCAGGGTCAATTCGCTGTGCTTGAAGATCTTGGCCTTGGACACCGTTTATCCTTTCCTTGCGCGGAGGTTGGCTTTCGAAGGGGTGACGCCGGACGGGGCCAGTCCCGCGAGCCATCTGGTCAAGAGGTCGGGTTTTCGGCCGGCATGTTCGAGATCGTCGCGCCGCCGCACCGCGCCACGAACGAAATGCGCGCCGACGAACCGGAATGGTTCGGATGGGAAGCCTCGCGTCACTGGGCGCACGAGCGCCGAATGGGTGAGCTCGGATTCGCCGCCGGTCAACAGGCCGGTCAGGATCTTGCCGCCGAGATAGGCCATCGTCGTGCCGTTGCCGGAGAAGCCGTAGCCGTAGACGATGTCGCGGTTGGCGGGCAGGGCGCCGAACAGTGGCACGCCGCTGACGGTCCGATCGATCGGGCCGTTCCATGATGTATCGAGCGGAAAGTCGGCGAGCGCCGGGTGACCATCCCGCAACGCGCGGCGCATGTCGGCGACCCGTGGCGATAGACCATGAAACCGCCTGTCGACGATGCCGCCGAGGCCGATGACGCCGCCACTGACGCCGACAGACAGCCGACCATCGCGCGTCGGCGACCAACCGCCGACGAAAACGCGGGAATCGATCATCAGCGGCGCGCGGCGGTAGCCGATCTTGTCGAGAAGGTCTGGAATGGGTTTTGACATGGCGTCGTCGCTGGAGATGTTGAAGATTGCCGGCGCCAGTTCTCGAATGGCGCCGGACCATGCATTCATGGCAAGCACAATCTTGCCGCAGGACACAGTGCCTCTCCCCGTCTCCACCTTGAGCGTGCCGTCGCGCGAAAACCGCGTCATCGGCGACTTTTCATAGATGCGCACGCCGCGTGTTAGTGCTGCCCGGCGCAGGCCGCGCACGAGGAAACCGGGATGCACGGTTGCCGACGACGCATCGAACGCGCCGCCGAGGTGGCTCGTCGTGCCGGCTATCGCTGCGATCTCGTCGCGCGAAACTCGTCGCGCCGGCACGTAGCCATGCGCCGCCAGCTTGTTCAACGCGTCGTCCCAGGCGCCAAGCTGGGCTTCGCACGTCGCACCCCAGATCCAGCCGATGCGATCAAACCAGCTGTCTATTCCCTCGGCCTTGCAGAAAGCCTCGATGCCGCGGATTGCGGCTTCGGATGCCTTGATGATCGAAAGTGCATCGTTTCCGTCGCGCAGCGCGGCGAGCGCGCTGTATTTCGTCCATGCCGAGAGCACCATGCCGGAGTTGCGGCCGCTCGGGCCACCGCCGCAAATGTCGCGCTCGACGATGACAACATCGAAGGCGGGATTGTGCTCCTTGAGGCGTATAGCGGTCCACAGGCCCAGATAGCCGCCGCCGACGATGCAGATGTCAGCCTGCGTCGCCTCTTCGAGCGGAGGCGCAAGGTCTGGGTCCTCGGGCAGGGCCTGCCGCAGCCAATGGCTTCGCCAGACGATGTCCTTTTCCGTCAGTTGCATCACGATGCGCCTCTGGCTGATAGGCGGCGCTCCACGAGCCTGACCCAAAGGCTCGCGCCAATCGGCAGGATTGCGTCGTTGAAATCGTAGTTGGTGTCGTGAGCCGCGGCCTGGTGCGCATCGTCGGCCTGGCCGAGCAGGAAATAGCAGCCGGGCCGCTGTTCCAGCATGTAGCAGAAATCTTCAGAACCCATCTCGGGAGGCGGATCGATGACGAGACTTGCCGGTCCCATCACCTCGTTCACAATCGCGATCATCGCGTCGGCTTGCGCCGCAGTGTTTATCGTCGGTGCGAAGGGCGTTTCGTAGCGGAGGTCGACGCCGGCGCCAAAAGCTTCAGCTTCGTTTTTCGCGATGCGGCGGATTGCCGTCTCCAGCGCCTTTTGAACCTGGTGGTCGAAGGTGCGCACGGTGCCGGTCAGAAACGCCGTATCGGGGATGGTGTTGAAGGCTTCGCCTGCGCGCAGGCTGCCAACGGTGACGATTGCGGGAGAATGCACATCGGTGACGCGGCCGGGCAGGGCTTCGATTGCCAGCAGGATGCGCGCGGCGATGGGGAGTGGATTGATCGCCAGATGCGGCATCGCCGCATGGCCGCCCCTTCCGTGGACGACGATCTCGAAGCGATCGGCCCCCGCGGCCACCGTTCCGCGGTGGACGGCGATCTCGCCGAGCGGCCGTTCGCAATTGTGCAGCGCGTAGACTTCATCGCAGGGGAAACGCTCGAAAAGGCCCTCGTTCAGCATGGCAAGCGCCCCACCTCGACCCTCCTCGGCCGGCTGGAAGATGAAATGCACCGTGCCGGCGAAGTCGGGCGAGCGAACAAGCGCCGAGGCTGCGCCGAGCAGCATAGTGGTATGGCCGTCATGGCCGCAGCCATGCATCCGCCCGGGGGTGCGGGACGCATGCGCCAGCGGCCGTGCCTCAGTCATCGGCAGGGCATCCATGTCGGCGCGGATGCCAAGGCTGCGACCAGCGCCAAGCCTGCCCCTGAGCGTGCCGACGACACCTGTGCGTCCGACGCCTTCGGTCGTCTCGATGCCCCACGCGCGCAGTTTGTCCGCCACGAAACGGGCCGTCTCGAACTCTTCGAAACCGAGCTCGGGATTGGCATGGAGATGCCGCCGCCACGCCGTCATCTCGGTCTCGAGTTGCTGCACCGGCGGAACCAGTTTCATGCCGATGCCTTTGCGCGGAGAGCTTGCGAGCGGCTCTGCAGGATAGCGATGAGCCCAAGCAGGATCGCCGAGAAAGCCATCAGCAGCACGGCGACAGCCGCGATGGCAGGGCTGATGGACTCGCGCACCCCGGAGAATATCATGCGGGGCAAGGTTCGCTCCGCGCCCGTCGAGAGGAAGCTTGCGACGACGACTTCGTCGAAAGAAATGATGAAGGCGATGATGGCCCCTGTAACGACGCCCGGCGCTATCAGCGGCAGCACCACCTTGAAGAAGGTGCGCATGGCGCCGGCGCCCAGCGATGCCGCCGCACGAACCAACGTCCGGTCGAAGGTCGAAAGACTGGCGACGACGGTGGTTAGCATCACAGGCACGGCCATCGCCGTGTGCACCAGAATGATTGATAGCTTGTTGCCAACGAGTCCCAGCGTGGCGAAGAATGAAAAGGCCGCGACGCCGACGATGACGACCGGCGTCACCAAAGGCGCGGCGATGATCGCGTAGAGGATCCGTTTCCCGGCAAAATCACCCCAGGCGAGCCCGATCGCCGCAGGTATTCCGAGCAGCAAAGCCAGAACCGTGGTGGATAGCCCGATGACGACCGAGTTCCACAGCGCGTTCGGCCAGCGCTCGTCGATCCACAGTTCGGCATACCAGCGCAACGACCAGCCCGGCGTCGGAAATGCCAGCGAATTGCTCGAGGTCAGCGACATGGGGACCACGATCAGCAGGGGCAGGATCATGAAAGCCAGCAACGTCGCCGCATAGGCATACATCAGCCCTTTCCGGAAGCGGTCGGCGCTCATGCGACATGCGCCTTGCTGCGGAAGAGGACGGATGCCGTCCAGAACAGGAACGCAAACAATACGAGGATCATCAGCAGTTGCAGGGAAAGCGCTGCGCCCATGCCCCAGTTCAGCGTGCTGTTGGTGTAGAAGGCTATGTAGCTGGAGATCATCTGGTCTGTCGGCCCGCCGACAAGCGTCGGGGTGATGTAATAGCCGAGCGCGAAGACAAAAACGATCGCCCCGCCGGACAGGATCCCGGGCAGGATCAACGGCAACTGGACGCGGCGCCACGCCGTGAGCCACGGCGCCCCCAACGACAGCGCCGCGCGCATGTAGGTGGTCGGAACCCGCCGCATGACGGCGACGACGGAGAGGACCATCATGGGCAGCAGAACCTGAACCATCGCCAGATACAGCGAAAAGCGGGTGTAGATGAGGTCGAGGGGTTCGCTGACGATACCCAATCCGAGCAGTGTGGAATTCACGGGACCGTTCTTCTGCAGCACGATGATCCAGATGACGGTGCGCACCAGCAGCGATGTCCAGAGCGGAAACAGGATCAGCGCGAACATCAGCTTCGACCAGGCAGGCGGCGCGCTGACGATCGCCTGCGCCAGCGGCACGGCGAGCACCGCGCAGATGACCGTCACCACGATGCTGATCCAGATCGTACGCAGCAGCGCGTCGACGAAGATGGCGCGGTCGGCCGAAACGGCTTCGATCGAATTGTCCGCGCCGCGCTTCAGGTCGAGGCTCGCAAGCAGATAATAGTCCGTTCGCGCGCTTTGCTGACGCGCTATGACCTGCCAGAGATCGATGTTTTTCCAGCCGGCCTGTTTGGCGAGCACCTCGTCGCGCACGGGGCGCATGCCGAGCTTGCCGTCGGCCGCATCCTTTGCCGTCTTGATGACGAGGAAACGGCTACCGACAACGCGCTGGTTCACGAGTTGCGCCAGGACGCCTTCCTTCCCGGCGCGCCGCGCGTCGGCCAGGTCCTCGACGAGTGCTGCAAAGACGGGTTCGCCAGGCAGGCCGCTCTCTGCTTTCCAGCCGGCAAGAGCGGCAATGGTGCGCGGCAGGTTGTTCGAGAAATCCGAGTTGTCGACGGCCAGAGCGAGGAAGCGCGCCACCGGCCACAGAAACAGAATGACGACGAATAATATAAGCGGAGCCGTCAACAGGGCGAGCATGCCGCCCCGTTGGCGTCGCTTCATAGCCGGTTTTGTCCCGACCAACATGCCCAAGTTACTTCGCGAGCCAGGCCTTGAAGCGTTCTTCCAACGCTTCCTTGTGCTCGGTCCAGAAGTCGTTGTCATAGGCGGCGCCGTACTGGAGGTGCTCCGGCGACGTCGGCAGGTTGGCCTTCCAGTCCGCGGGAATGAGGTCGGCGGCTTCCTTGCGGCCGGTGCCATAGGCATAGAGCTTGGAGAAGCCGGCCTGGTTTTCAGGGATGGAGAACCACTTGAGGAGATCCAGCCCGCCTTGCTGGTGCGGTGCGCCCTTCACCACGGCCCAGTAGTCGGTGCCGTAGAAGAAGCCGGCGTCCCACGCGATGGCGTAGGGCTTCTTCTCGTTGATGGCTTCGTTGGTGATGCGTGCATTGAACGCGTCGCTGAGCGTCACTTCGCCGCTGTCGAGGTTCTGGATGCCCTGCGTCGTGGTGGACCACCAGACGACGTTCGGCTTGATCTTGTCGAGCATGGCGAAAGCCCGGTCGACACCTTCCGGCGTGGCCAACACCTTGTACATGTCCTCGCGTTTCACGCCGTCGGCCATGAGCGCGTTTTCCAGCGTGAACTGCGCTTGCTGGTAGAGGCCGCGCTTTCCTGGAAATTTCTCGACGTTCCAGAAGTCCGCCCAACTCTTTGGCGCGGCGTCGCCCTTATAGACATCGGTGTTGTAGGCAAGAACCGTTGCCCATGTGTCGGACGCGACACCGCATTCATGCAGGGTGCCTGGGAGATAATTCGCCGCGTCGCCGGTGATCTCGGGCGTCAGCGGGACGAACAGGCCTTCGGCGCAGCCGACCTCCATGGCGGGCGCTTCCACCGAGACGACGTCGTAGGTAATGTTGCCCGCCTGCACTTGGGCACGCACCTTGGCGACCTCGCCGCCCCACTCTTCCATGATGATCGGGACGCCCGTCTTTTCGGTATACTTGTCCCAGACTCCATCCTTGTAGGCCTTGTCCCATGTACCACCCCAGCCGACCACCGTGACGGGATCGGCCGCGGACGCGGCAAAAGTCGAGGTCGCGAGGCAGATAGCGGCGGCAGATACGGCTTGCAGATAAGTCCTCATCGCAGTTCCCCTTTCTTATCGTTGCGGATTTGATCAAATTTCAAACGCAAAATGGATTGATTAGCAACAGGAATTTGCGATAGGGTGCAAAAAAGTTAAAAAGACAAGGGGATTTGATCGAATGCTGCAAGGCACTAGAGACGTGCGCGCCAATGTCAGTCTCGCTGCTGTTCTGGACGAGGCGCGACAGTGTTTCGCTGACGCCAACCCAAACAGCCTGGCGCGTCAGAACGAGGCCGCGGCATCGTTGCCGGGCGGCAATACGAGGGCTGTACTTTGGTACCCGCCATTCCCTGTTTCGTTCGTCTCCGGCGAGGGCTGCAGGGTGACCGATCTGGACGGCCATACCTATGTCGACCTGGTCTCGGAATACAGCGCCGGCTTCTACGGCCACTCCGACAAGGCGATTTCGGCGGCCCTTGTGGACGTCATACAGGGCGGCATCATGCTGGGTGCACCCAACCGCTACGAGGCGCGCCTGGCAGCGGCGGTGGTCGAGCGTTTTCCAGCCATCGAGCGCGTGCGCTTCTGCAACTCGGGCACCGAGGCGAACATCATGGCGATTTCCGCCGCTCGCGCCATCACGAAGCGTTCGAAGATACTCGCCTTCCGGGAAGGCTATCACGGCGGCGTACTGACTTTTGCGCATGGCGGCTCACCGCTCAATTTGCCTTTCCCCTTTGTTTTCGCCGACTACAACGATAGTGCAGGCGCCGTGGCGCTCATCAAGGAACAGGGCGACGAGCTTGCCGCCGTCATCGTCGAACCGATGATGGGCGGCGGCGGCTGCATCCCGGCGACACGCGAGTTCCTGCAGGCGCTGCGCACAGCGACGAAGGAGACCGGCGCGCTGCTGATCTTCGACGAGGTCATGACCTCGCGCCTCGACTATCGAGCGCTCCATGGTGCGCATGAAATTTTTCCCGATTTCGTGACGCTCGGAAAGTACATCGGCGGCGGTGCGAGTTTTGGCGCATTCGGTGGACGCGCCGACCTCGTCGACCGCTTCGATCCGGCTTTGCCTGGTGCGTTCTCGCATGGCGGGACGTTCAACAACAATATTCTCAGCATGGCTGCTGGTTTCACCGGTCTGACGCAGGTGCTGACGCAAGAGGCGAGCCGCGCCATCAATGCGCGCGGCGATCGCTTGCGTGAAGCGATGAACGTCTCCCTTGAACGACATGGCGTCGAGGGCATCGTCATAGGGCGCGGGTCGTTGATGAACCTGCATTTCGTCAGGGGGCCGGTGGACAAGCCGGCGCGGCTCGACGATGCCGATCCATCGGTGATTGCGCTGTGGCATATCGAGATGCTGTTGCGAGGGTACTACGTGACGCCGCGCGGCATGCTGGCGTTGTCACTGCCATTTGGCGACGCCGAACTCGACGGCTTCGCCGCCGCATTCGACGATTTCCTGTCGAGCAACCTCAAAATACTGCCCCGCCGGACAAACTGATGCTCGATCGCAAGGATGCCACCGCCGGCTCGGCCGCGCAAAAGACAGCTCATGTTCGTGTCCATACGGGCTTGAAGGAAGCACTGATGAACGGTGACTTCCTGCCCGGCCAAAGACTGGTCGTGCGACAGCTTGCCGAACAGTACCGGACCAGCGCCATGCCGGTGCGCGAGGCCTTGCGGCAACTCGTCAGCGACGAGGCGATGTTCGACCACCCAAACCGGGGCGTCATCGTCCCCGAGGCCACGGTGGCGCGTATTTCGGATCTCGTGCGTGTGCGCTGCAGCGTCGAAGGGACCGCGGCCGAATGGGCTGCGACGACCATCACGCCCGAAGAACTCGATGAATTGGCGAAGCTGAACAGCCTGATGCGCGAGTGCGTCGAGAGCAACGTCATGGCTAACTATCTCGGCCTGAACAGGCGGTTCCATTTCACGATGTACCATGCCGCGCGGTCACCTCTCATCCAGCAGATCATCGAGAAATTGTGGCTGCAGGCAGGACCGTTTTTGAACATCGTCCGCTCGGACGTGACCTACGGCCTGGGCCTGGACCATCACGACGAAATGCTCGCGGCGCTGCGTCGCGCCGATGGCGCGGCTGCGCGCAAGGCCTTGGTGGCCGATCTGCGCGAGGCCGCCGACATCATTCTTCGCGCCGCGGCGGCGGCTGAGGCGCAGCCTGCTCGAAAGCGCTCGACTTCGGTGCGCCGTGATCCGAAGGCGCAGGCTCGGTGATGGGCGGATCTCCGCGTGGGCCGGTTCACGTCGAGTTTCGCGGCGTCAGCAAGCGCTACGGGCATGCGGTCCAAGCGGTGCGCCAGCTCGACCTGGAAATCATGCGCGGCGAATTCCTGACGCTGCTAGGCCCTTCCGGGTCCGGCAAGACGACGGCGTTGATGATGCTGGCAGGATTCGAAGATACGACCGAGGGCGAAATTCTCATTGACGGTCAGCGCATCGACAACGTTCCCGCCAATCGTCGCGGCATCGGCATGGTGTTCCAGAACTACGCGCTTTTCCCGCACATGACGGTCGCCGAAAATCTGGCTTTCCCGCTCGAGGTCCGCAAACTTGGCCGCGAGGAGGTCAGGCGACGTGTCGGGAACGTTCTCGACATGGTCCAGTTGCCCGAATTCGGCAATCGGCGGCCAGCGCAGCTTTCGGGCGGGCAGCAACAACGCGTGGCGGTTGCCCGGGCCCTGATTTTCGAACCAAATCTTGTCTTGATGGACGAACCGCTTGGCGCCCTCGACAAGCAGCTGCGCGAGCAGATGCAGTTCGAGATCAAGGATATTCACGCCCGGCTGGGCGTGACCTTCGTCTACGTCACGCACGACCAGACTGAAGCGCTGACCATGTCGGACCGGATCGCAGTGTTCAGCGCCGGCCGCATCGAGCAACTGTCGACGCCGCGCGAACTGTACGAGCGTCCCGCGGCGAGCTTTGTCGCAAGTTTCATCGGCGAGAGCAACCGCATGTTGGGTGCCGTGCTGGCCGGGAGCGAGGATGGCGGCGTATCCGTCCGCCTCGACGACGGCGACGTTGTGTTGAACGCCATGTCCTGCGGTGCTGCGCTTTCTGCGGGTGTCAGGGTGACGCTGTCGATAAGGCCCGAGCGCCTGTCCGTTCTGCAGGACGGCGTCACGGCGCTCAACGAGATTCCGGCGACGGTCGTTCAATCAATCTACGTCGGCGATCATGTCCGGCTCGTCGCCGCGACCGCGAGCGGCCAGAAATTCATCGTCAAGCTAGCCACTTCATCGTCTCAGCCGAAGCTCGATCCAGGTACGGCGATCCGGCTGGGCTGTGGTCGTGAGGATTGCCTCGCGCTCGATAGATAACAACAAAAGGCAGACAAGGGAGACTCTAACCATGAAGAAATCGCCGAAAGTCGTCATCACCTGTGCGGTCACCGGCTCGATCCACACGCCGACGATGAGCCCGCATCTGCCCATAACGCCGTCAGAGATCGTCGATGCCGCCGTCGGCGCAGCCGAAGCTGGCGCCTCGGTGATCCATCTGCATGCCCGCGACCCCGAGACGGGCAAACCGACCCCCGATCCCAAGCTCTTCATGGACTTCCTGCCGCGCATCAAGCAGCAAACCAACGCGGTGATGAACATTTCTACCGGCGGCGGCCTCAAGATGACGCTCGACGAACGTCTCGAAGCCGCTCATGCCGCCAAGCCCGAACTCTGCTCGCTCAACATGGGGTCGATGAATTTTGCCTTGCACCACATCGCGCCAAAATACACCGAATGGAAGTTCGACTGGGAAAAGCCTTATCTCGAGGACACCAAGAACGGCATCGTCTCCAACACGTTCCAGCAGATCGAGCGCATCATCGTCGAGGTCGGCCAGGCCTATGGGACGAAGTTCGAGTTCGAGTGCTATGATGTCAGTCACCTCTACACGCTGGCGCACTTTCTCGACCGCAAGCTGCTGAAGCCACCGCTTTTCGTCCAGACGATCTTCGGACTTCTAGGTGGAATCGGCTCTGACCCCGAAGACATGATGCATATGCGCAGGACGGCGGAGCGACTGTTCGGAGACGACTATCTCTGGTCGATCCTTGCAGCCGGCAAGCATCAGATGAACCTTTGCACGATGGGAGCGATCATGGGCGGCAATGTGCGGGTTGGGCTGGAAGACAGTCTCTATGTCGGCAAGGGCGCGCTTGCCAAGAGCAATGCCGAGCAGGTCGCCAAGATCAAGCGAATCCTTGGCGAACTCTCGCTTGAAATAGCGACGCCCGAAGAGGCGCGGCAGCTGCTGGATCTCAAGGGTGGCAACGAGGTCGGGTTTTGACCGCGCCCGGCATTGAAACCTATGTCGGCGTCGTGCACCCTTGGATGTGCGACGCGATGGGCCATCTCAACGTTCGTCACTACGTCGCCATGTTCGATGATGCCAGCTTTCAACTGCTGGGCAGGATTGCCGCTCCCAATCTAACGCCGACTCTCGGCTGGGCGGACGTCAGGATGGAGATCGACTATGCGCACGAAACCGCGGTTGGAACCTTGGTCACCATTCGCTCGGTTGTCGAAAAGGTTGGGAAGTCGTCTCTGACCTATCTGCATGAAATGCGCGGCACGCTGGACGATGTGCTGCATGCACGCATGCGCACCGTAACGGTGCGCTTCGATCTTCAAGCGCGGAGCAAGATCGAGATCGAAGGCAAGGCCGACAAGCGAGCGCAAATCTCCCGAGGGGTGAAGCCGATGCGCATGCGTGGTCAGAGCGCAGATCATGAACCTGTTTCTGAAGCTGCGCGATGATTTCGGAATGTCATGTCTTCTCATTGCGCACGATCTGGCCATCGTTCGCCAGGCCGCACAGCGCGTCTACGTGATGTATCTCGGCCGCGTCATGGAAGAAGGTGAGAGCGGCGCGCTCTATAGCCAGCCCGCACATCCGTATACACAGGCGCTGCTCAGCGCGGTCCCGTCGACAAATCCAGTTGAGGAGCGCGAACGTCAGCGGATCATTCTAAAGGGAGATGTGCCAAGCCCTGTGAATCCGCCGACCGGATGCCGTTTTCGTACGCGCTGCCCTGCCGTGCAAAGTGTTTGTGAGACATCGCCTCCGGTCAACAGCTTGTCGGAATCGAATCTCGCAAGTTGTCATTTCGCTGGTCGGATCAAAGCGGGTATCCTGCAGGAATACGACGTGAGACAAGTCGGATAAACCGGCGTGGGAGACGGAGAGGCCCAGGTTCTCCAATATTGATGCGTACTCGCGGCGCCGAATACGGCTTGGGGATCTCCATGCCAGTAGCCGGAGACCGGATTCCTCTGGTCGGCACAGTCGCAACGTTGCGTCGGCGCGATCGGTGCTTCAGTCGGCATTCAGCGGTACATGCATCGGCTACTTGGGTTTCTCCTCAAGCTTTTCATCCCCGAAAGAATTGCCTCCCAGGTGCGGCTCGATATCCGAAGCTTGACGATTCTATCCCACATTCGCCTCACGTCCGCACCCTCAACGCCTGCTCCAGCCTGTCGGCAATCTGTGTGACGATATAGGCAATCACCATGTAGATCACGACGGCAATCACGAAGGCTTCGAGGTAGTAGTAGTTCAGGGCGGCGGTCAGCTGGGACTGGGCGAAGATATCGACGACCTCGATGGCGAATCCGAGAGAAAGCGCCTTCATGATGACCATCATCGAAGTCGTCAGGTCGGGAATTGCCGTGAGGGCCACCTGGGGAAACAGGATACGTCGAAACAGTTGGCCGCCCGTATAGCCGAGCGAATGGGCCGCGTCCGACTGACCGGTGTCGAATGCATTCAGGGCTCCCTTGATAATCTCGGATTGGAACGCGGCGACACAGCCGGTAATCGCAACGACAAGAATGACCCAATTGGGGGTTTCGTGAGCGTTGAAGTTGATCCCGAGCAACGAGAACAGGAACTGGAATGCGGGCGGCAGACCGAAATAGGCGAGGAAAATCACGATGACCATTGGAACGCCCTTGAAGACGATCTTGTAAGTCATGATGAGCTCTCGCAGAACCGGCACCCGTCTGTATTCGATCAGCGCGAATATGCTGCCGACTATCGTCGACAGGACGAAAATCAAGAGTGCCATTCCAACGGTCACGGGTACGGCACTCAGAATTTCCTGCGTGTCCTGGAGCAAAATATCGGTATCAAACATGGTTGAATACCCTTACGTCAGACGCTCGCGAGGAGCTCGTTCTTGATCTGAGTTGTTGTCGTTGCCTCTGGCGCTTGCATCGGTGATCGAAGCTCGAAGAAGCGCACGATGAGCCATGCGACCAGGCACATCAGCGAATAGATGACCGCCAGGACGAGGTAGGTTTCGAACTGGAACTGGTTGTAGTCGCGCTCCATGATCAAATGCGCAGTCGCCATGACGTCGGCGGCGCCGATGTACATGACCAGCGCAACGTTATGGATCAGGTAGATGACGGAGTTCCCGTAGCCCGGTAGTGCGAAGTGCACCCCTTGCGGGCCGACGACGCGAGTAATTTTCTGCCGGAACGTATATCCAAGGCTATCGGCCGCATCGTGCTGGCCGCGATCGACGGCAAGATATGCAGGCCGCATGACTTCCGACAGATATCCTCCATGGTAGAGGCTCAACCCCACCATGGCAGCCATCGTCGGCGAAATAAAATCTTTGGCGCCGAACAGGATCACCAACAGCGGAAGCCCATAAAACGCGACGAACAGCTGCAGGACGACAGGAACGCTCCGGGCATAGGACACGTAGAGGTCCACCAGGTGACTGATCAGTGGCACCCTGCGAACACGGAGTGTTGTCGCGATGAGAGCCAGACAGAACCCGGAAATGAGGGCCGTAAACGTGATGGCGAGCGTCAGCGGCAGTGCCGTTAGCAACTCGGGAATCATAGCAGATACATCCACTTTGAAACGCTCCTTCTTGCAATTCAGCCTTGCCGCTGACTAGCGAATATGGCCCTCAACGGCCGTGCTATTTCATGTACTGGACGATGCCCTCGCCGAACCACTTCTGCGAGAGCTTCTCGATCGTGCCGTCGTCTTTCAATTCCTTGAGAACCTTGTTCACATCGTCAGCCAGAACCTTGTTCTCGTCTGATCTGTGGATCAGCATGTAGGTGTTGTTGCTGAACACTGGTTCGGACGCCACGATATCGAGTTTCTTTTGCTCGATGACGGTCTGCTCACCGAGATTGGACGGCAAGACGAGAGCGTCGAACTTGCCGTTCTGAACTTCGTCCAGCCGGTTCGGGTAGGGAATGCCTGCACTCGATGCCGTGACATC
The DNA here is from genome assembly GCF_030323125.1 of Mesorhizobium sp. C089B. NCBI lineage: Bacteria > Pseudomonadati > Pseudomonadota > Alphaproteobacteria > Hyphomicrobiales > Phyllobacteriaceae > Mesorhizobium > Mesorhizobium sp. C089B. Next base: position 3,153,460 of record NZ_CP100469.1, on the reverse strand, counting down.
GAGCTTGTATTGCGGGTTTTCTTTCTGCCAGTTCATGATGAACTTGTAGGTTCCACCGCCGGCCGTGGTCGGAACGATCCTCTTGCCGACCAGGTCTTTCATTTCCTTGATGCCGCTGTCTTCTTGCTGTAGATCTTCATCAGGCTGGCGCCCATGGGATTTTCCGGAATGAAGAACTGCTTGGAGCGCTCGGGCGACTTGTAGTAGCCACCCACCGCGATGTCGTACTTGCCCGTGGCGAGGCCAGTTTCCTGCGCGATGTCAGAGACACCTTCCATCTCGAACTTGTATTGCGGCAGCTTTGCGTTGATCGCCCTCAGGAGATCGGGCTCATAGCCTTGCGGCTCGACGCCGATCGCGCCCCATGCCAGCGGCTTGGATTCGGCAGACGTCGCGATCTTGATTGTCCGAACGGTCTGACCATAACTGACTCCTGCGGTTGCAAGGGCTATTGCGATGCCGCCGACGACAGCCAGGGCATGACGACGGGAAAAGCGGGATGTGATTACAGACATTTCTTAGGTTCCCTTGTTGTTGGATTATTGAAAAGCGAGTTCTGACTGCAGGAATTGAGCAAGTCGTGGGCTGGAAGGCGCGTCGAAGATATCAGCCGGGCTGCCATCGGCGGCGACCACGCCACGGTCCATGAAGACGATCCGGTTGGAGATGTTCCTTGCGAATTGCATCTCGTGGGTCACAAGCAGCGAAGTGATCCCTGACGAGGTGACGTCCTTGATCACCTTCAGGACTTCACCGACGAGTTCTGGATCCAGCGATGACGTAGGCTCATCGAAGAGTATCACGTCGGGACGAACTGCCAGGGCGCGCGCAATGCCGGTGCGCTGGAGCTGGCCGCCCGACAGTTGGGAGGGATAGCTGTCTCGCTTCGGGGTGAGGCCGACCCGCTCGAGCTCCCGCAAGGCGATCTCCCGCGCCTCGTCCGCGGACTTGCGCTGCACGACGACCAGTGGATCCATCACGTTCTGCAGGACCGTCATGTTCTTGAAGACGTTGAATTGTTGAAAGACCATCGCCGTTCGCAACCGGATCGCCTGGACAGCGACCTTGTCGGCACGCTGGTAATCCATCCGGATCTGATCGAACGCGATGGTTCCTGACGACGGCTTGGCCAGGTAGTTGATGCATTTCAGCAACGTGGTCTTGCCGGTGCCGCTGGGGCCGATGATCGAAACCACGTCACCCCGCTTTACCGAGAGATTGACGCCGTTCAGAACCTGCGTGCTTCCGTAAGACAGCTTTACATCTTTGAGTTCAAGCATTGCTGGTTGTCCCTTCGGAAAGTGTGAGACGGACTGCTTCGACCGCATGCGACATCATCACCCGCTCTCCGCATGGCCGAGAACGTGCATCAGCCGGTTTGCCCAGCCGAAGATCGATATGGCGTGGATCAGGTCGATAATCTCGCGGTCGTCCATGCCGACTGATCGAAGCGCGGCGATATCGTCTGCCGTCGCTTCCGACGGGGCCGCCGACAGGCGGCGGGCAAAACTGTAGATTGCCGCATCGCGTGGGCCGAGCGCTTCAGGTTTATCGAGATAGAGCGCGGTGACCACTTCGTCGTTCTTGGTCAGCTCTGCATGCCTGCGGGCGTGAACAACGGCGCAGAATTTGCAGCCATTGACGATGGACGCACCTAATGCACCAAGCTCGCGGTCAGGGCGGGCAAGCCCGCCTTCGACATACATGATGGCGTTGAACAAGATGGTGCGGGCAAGGTAGCTCTCAGGGTCATGCGCAAGGGTGCGCACATATTCCGAAACTTTCTTGGCTGATGGCGTGACCTTCATCGCTTCAAGCTGTTCCGGCGTGGCCTCGGATAGCTCGACCGGCGCTATGTACGGATGCCAATTCAATGGCTTCAGGCGCACCGCGGAAATCATGCCGTCCTCAACAATCGCAGGCCGGTTGCCACCCGCGTCTGGAAATTGACGAAGGCGATGAGCTCGGAAAGGGCGACGATCTGAGGATTGTTCAATCCAGCTTGGGCGAGCAGGGCGATGTGGCCCGCTTCCGCCTTTTTCGGTGTCAGCGTAATCAGGTCCACATGACGTGCGATGGTCGCCAATGGCTCTTCCAAATCCGTTTCCCCCTGGGCTAAGGCCAGAAGCTGCTCAGTCGGATCGAGCTGAGCCAGCTGCACATCAAATTCGGCCATCAGGACCGGATCGGCATTCAGAGCGGCCATGCGACGGGCCAGAGCAACCCGCAAATTAGGCGCAAGCCCTTGGTCGTTTGCTGGCTGCAGGACGGAGAGGCGACATTCCTCGGCCCCCAGCACGAATTCAGGCCGAAACCGACGCGCGCTGAAAAGCGCATCGTGCGGTGATAGACCGGCGGCCTTGTCCATTGCGTCGATCACAGCGCGGCCTCCTTCTCCAACAAGGGTGTTGAATCGACCCATTCGTCGCCCAGAAGTTCGGGCGTGTCGTAAGCGATCAGGTTGGCGAAGTGGGTTTCGACATCTTCGGCAAACAGCGATGCGGCAATGCCGCGGACCAAACGGTCGGCACCCGCGCTGACGGCTGGGATATCACCGGAGACCTTGCCGTGCGTCAGCATGGCGGCGTCGTTGAAGCAGTGGATATGCGACAGCATCGGGCAGGAGCCGGGGACGCGCTCACGAAACTCGAAGGCGGGACCTAGGTCCGGTGCATCGGACATGCCTGCACGCGCCGGCCCCATGTCCGGTGTATATCGGCCATCCGACCAGGTGCGGATATGTGGCGCGATGGCTGCAAATTCCGGGCGGCCGTTGAAGTCGTTTGAAAAGCCGGTTGCCGCGATCAGGAAGTCGTAGCGCATCAGCCCCTGGGTGGTTTCGATAAGCAGGCCTCCCGCATCTTCCGTGACCGCGACGATGCCGCAGTCGAGAAAGAACCGGGCATTGGGGTGGCGAGAAACGCGAAGCGTCGATGAACGCGGCGGCGGCGTCTGGGTTGAGGCGGTGTAGTCGAAGAACTTCCACTTCCAGGCATCGGGCAATTGATGCATGCCGAGTACAATACCCGGACTGCCGATTCCGGTCAGCTTGTTGATGCGCGGCATTTCCTTGCGCCGGATCAACATGTCCACAGATCCGGCGCCCGCCTCGAGTGCGGTTGCGGCATTGTCCATGGACGAGGCACCGGCGCCGATGACCGCCACACGCTTACCTTGCAGCGCGTCGAAATCGATCTCGTCCGCAGAATGGGCCCAATAAGCGCGATCGATGCCCCTGAGGAAATCGGGCACGGCAAAACCGCCCAGACCAGAGCGGCCGGTGGCCAGAACGAGATGACGGGTGAGAACCCGGCCGGATTCCGCGCCTTCGATATCGATCGCAATCAGATCACCAACCGGTGCGACGCCGGTCATGCGCACGCCGTTGCGCACAGGCAGAGCAAGAACCTTGCGGTACCAGACCAGGTAATCCATCCACTGGCCCTTGGGGATTTTGTCCAGCGACCGCCAGGCGTCGACGCCCCATTGCGCCGTGAACCAGGCGCGGAACGTCAATTGCGGCAAGCCGAGCGACGGACCGTGCAGGGTCTTCGGCGACCGGAGTGTTTGCATGCGGGCAAACGTTATCCACGGTCCTTCGAGCCCAGCCGGCGCCGCATCATAGGCGACGACATTGGTGATCCCTGCCAGCACCAGCTTTGCCGTGGCAGCAAGTCCGCACATGCCAGCGCCAATGACCACGACATCACGGACCGGGGCGCCCTCATGCATGCGTGTGGGGACCCAGGGCTTGGCGGGCAGCTCGACAAAGTCGAGATCCTGCGCAAGCTGGGCTTCCAACGCGGCAAGGCCCGTCGATGCTGCCGGGGTGGGAGTATGCTTCATATTCCAGTTCCGTTATTTGTGCCCGACGCGGGATCGTTCACCAATTGGCTGGCCAAAGCTGGATCGAGCTTCTTGAAACCGACGATCGACCGTTCAGCCACCGCTTCGACCGCATCCATCAGCGCCTGCGCGACTGGGCGAAGGGGACGTTTTGAGGCAGCCACAACGCCCCAATAAAAGAGAACGGTTACATCGATCGGGCGAATGACGACCCCAGGCAGGGCGACGCCATAGGCCGTGAGGGGATCGATGACGGCCGCGACACCAGTATGGCGCACGATCTGCAACGCGCCGTAGGCAGTATTGGTCCGGATCACCGGGCCGGTGTCGATGCCCCGGGCAGCGAGTGCCTTGGCGACATGCAACTGAAACCGCAGCGGATTGAGCAACGTAGCCACGCGACGACCCGCAAAAGCCGAAAGCGGTATGACATCAAGTTCAGCCAGCGCATCGTCCTCCCGCACGGCAGCAACATCAGGCGCCGAATAGAGCCGTAGGACATCCAGACCGGGCGTATCGAGCGGCAGGCTTGAAAACCCGATCTCGGCACGTCCGCTGCGCACTTCCTGGGCGACGATCGAGGGAAGAAACTGCCCGAGATGCGTCTCGTGCGGAAGCTCGACACCCTTGAGCTCGGCCAGGGCCGCCGGGATCAAGCCGGTGCCGATCGCGGAGGTTGTGACAATCTGCAGGATCCGCCCACGGCCGGCGGCGATCATCTTGGCCCGCGCTGCAAGTTCGGTGAAAGACATCAACAATCGCCGCGCTTCCTCCTCGAATGCGACACCCTCTTCAGACAGCTGCACCCGTCGACCGATCCGATGCAGCAATTCGAAGCCAAGTTCGGCCTCGAGCTCCTGAATGGTGCGTGTCACCGAAGGTTGGGAACGCCCGAGCATGTCAGCCGCCTTGGTGATGCTGCCGCTGGCAGCAACCGCAAGGAAGGTCTGAAGGTCCCGGGTTTCCATGTTCTCCCTACATGCGTAATTCGTATGATTGACATCGTCTCATTCATTTTTGATATATGTCAAGCGGAAACTAATAGTCGTTGCGGCGTTTGCCGGCTCAGAGCCGGAGTCCTGATCGAAACGGCTGATGGCAACCGACGTGACTTCAATTCGGATCCTCCCGATGAAAAAACTTGTAGGCGGGGACGGCAAGGATTCTCGAACCATAAAGCCGGCGACAGGAGGAATGTTATGCGCGTGAGTATTCTGGGCGCTGGAGCAATTGCCTATGGCCTTGCGGCCTATTTGGCACAATCGGGACATACGCCAACACTTTGGTCACCGTCGGGAGACCGCACCAGAACGTTGGCGACTGGCGAATTATTGAAGGCGACGGGGGATATCGAGGCGACGGTGCCGGTGCGTATTGCCAATGATTGTAAAGATGCCATCGATCACGCGGATGTGGTGGTGATCGCGCTTCCCGCTTACGGCCACAAGATGGTGATGGATGCCGCGGTCCCTCACCTGGCAGATGGTATTCCTGTCATCGTCAGTTCGCACAGTTCGTTCGGCGCGCTGTATCTCTCCAAGCGGTTAGCCGAGCGCAAGGTCAGGTTGCCGATCGTCGTTTGGGGCACAACGCTCTTGACCGGCCGCCAGCTCGGACCAACAGAAGTCCAGGTCACTTCCATTCGCCAGAAGCTTGATGTTGCGACGCTGCCTTTCGATGCGCTCGATCAAGGGTACAAGCTTTGCACGGCCTTGTTCGGCGATCGTTTCGTCAAGCGCGATGGTCTGCTGGCAATTGCGCTCAGCAACCTCAATCCGCAGAACCATCTGGGAATTGCCCTTCTCAATCTCACACGAATGGAGAGGGCCGAGCGATGGAGCCAGGGGGGAAATGTCACTCCTGCCGTTGGTCGCTTCATCGAGGCTCTGGATGCCGAACGATTGGCCATAGCTGGCAATTTCGGTATCGCGGTTCGTACCGTCCAGGAACATTTTTCATTGTCGTTCCACGTCCCCATGAGCACCGTTTCGGAAATGAACCTGGAGATGGATCGCCAAGGTCGTGGCGGCTTTGGCCCGACGACTATCGAGAGCCGCTATATTCTCGAGGACGTTCCGTTCGGCCTGTTACCAACCGCAGTCCTGGGGAAGATCAGCGGAAATCCGGCGGTTCTCCATGAATCCGGAATTTCCATATTGTCGGCGGCTTATGGCCGGGATCTCAAGGGAGATAATGATATTCTTCCTGGGCTCGGCATCGAGAACATGACAAAGACGGATCTTGAAGCCCTTTGCCGCAAGGGGTTTTGAGCGCGCTCGCGGCCAATGCGGCGTGATTACGCTTTGAGGAAGCTAGCGCGACGCTCCTGTTACATCATTGCGAGCTGATTCTAACCAACGACATCCGAAGGGGACCAACACAGGTTGGATATTATCAAACTGTGTTGGTCCGAGTTGGCTATTTCACCTGCTTGATCTCCCCCGGCGCCAAACGGCGCCGGATAAGACGTGCCGTATCGATCACATCATGCGTTTGATGTCGGTGTACGCGCCATTCGTCTTCAGCGTCACGGTGACGTCGGCACCGGTGCGGTTGCGCCAGAACCAACCGTGATTGCCGTCAAAGGCTGCCTCAAGTACGCCCTCGTCCTCTGCAGCACCGCGTCCCTTCTCGTATGAGATGTTTTCGCCGCCGCCGTCACCATGGGTGTCGAAGTTCACCGCCGCGCCATTGGCTGTCCAAGAGTAGTTTGCCTTTGCGCCCTTGGCCATGACGAGCTTGATCTCAGCTCCTTCGCCGGGCTTGAGGGTGACCGACATTTCGTCCGTCCGCAGTTCCTGGGCAGAGGCGGAACCAATCACCAGTTCAGCGAAGACGCGCTCCAGAAGACTCGACTGCTGATCTTGGCCTGGCACTGCGGTCGGCGTGCCGTTTTGCAATTCGCGAAGGCGGTCTTGCTCGGCCTCTTCGGCGAGTTGTGTCTTGATCTCGCCCATCTCGGTGAGCTCGAGCGCTCGCCCAACGCCGGTGGGATCGATGGCGTATTCGGCCGGCAGCACGATGGTCACAAGGATGGCCGCTGCCGCGACAATGGCGATGAGGGTAGATCGGAGGAGCTGCATGGATGTCGGCAGTTCAGCGCGGGTCGGGATGTCTGTGTTGTACATGGGAGAATTCCTTTTTTGATCTTTACTTGGAGGTTCAGGAGACGACCCAGCCGGTGAGTTGATAGCCGATCAGCACAAACCCGGCGGTCATCATGATGGTGTTGGCGGTGTATGCGTGGCGCCAGAAACTGTCGGTCCGGCGCCAGTAGCCCATGACGATAAGGATAGCAGCGAGCGCCAGAAGCTGACCGACCTCAACGCCGACGTTGAAGGCAAGTAGGTTGGGCACGAGCCCGTCGGGCGAGATGTTGTATTCGATGATCTTCGTCGACAGGCCGAAGCCGTGGAAAAAGCCGAAGATCAGCGTCGCGATCTTGGTGTTCGGCTGGAAGCCGAGCCACCTCTGGAAGGCACCCATATTGTCGAGCGCCTTGTAGACGACCGACAGGCCGATGATCGCGTCGATGATGTAGCTGTTGATGCCAACGTTGAAATAGACGCCAAGCAGCATGGTCGTGGAATGGCCGAGCGCGAACAGGCTCACATAGATGCCAATGTGCTTCATCCGGTAGAGGAAGAAGATCACGCCGAACAGGAACAGGACGTGGTCGTATCCCGTCACCATGTGCTTGGCGCCGAGATAGATGAAGGGCAGCAGATTGATGCCCGTGATCTCCTGGATATAGCCCTTGTCGCCTTCGGCAACGGCATGGGCGAGGGCAGTCCACCCAAGCAATGGGAGGGTCAGGAGAGCAATGAGCACAGGAAGGGCAAACCGCCAGCGCGCGCAAGGCGTGCGTGGCGGACCCTTGTAGAAGGATCCTTGCATGAGAATTCCAATCGTCGTCGTTGAGGATGGCCGCGCGTGCGGCCGCGATCATGCGATGACGATCTGCCTGGGAGGGCGCTCAAGCCGGAAACGGATTTCTAGGTCGGCAAACGAAGGCGGGTAAACCAGCCAGCTCCGGCCTATCGGCGGTGCTGGCTGCGCGAAGCCCGGAAGCGTGCTCGCCGTTTCATGGGTGTGGTCGGCCGGATTGTGGCCGTGGGTATGACCAAAGCTCTGCTCATCGGCTTCGCCATCGTCATGGCTGTGGCCGTGTTTTCCGATCTGTGCTGTCAGCTCTGCGTGACGCGCTGCCTCGGCGGCAGCGAGCGCAATCGGGCTATGCGAGGCCGAACTACCCACTGGGGAGAGCAGCACGCCGAGAGTCATCGCGAACGCGACGATGAGACGAAAGGCTGTGCTAGGGATCCAATTCGGCATGCTTAACGATTATTCTCTAAAATCCTAACGAATGGTGGCATGCACCAGAATCGAGGCCACTTTGAGGCTTGGAATATCCTCTCGGGGGGATAGCATCAAGGGCATGAATGAGCGTCCCCACGTCCACGAAACCCATCCTGCCATCATCAAGCGGCTGAAGCGCGCCGACGGCCATCTGCGCGGGATCGTCGAGATGATCGAGGCCGGGCGACCGTGCCTCGACATCGCCCAGCAACTTCATGCCGTGGAGAAGGCCATCGCCCAGGCCAAGAAGACGCTGATCCAGGACCACCTCAACCACTGCCTTGAAGACGTCGTCGGACCGCTGGCGCTCGAGCAGCGCCGCTCGATCGACGAGTTCAAGGATATCACCAAGTACCTGTGAGAAGCGCCATGATGGACAAAGTTCGCGATTGGTTCGGGTTCGGCCCGATGACGCAAGGCATGGGCGGCCACGGACATGATCACGGCGAGGGCGGCCATGGCCACACGCATGGCGTCATCGACCCGACGATCGCCACGACGACGCGCGGCATCTGGGCGATTAAATGGTCATTCGTCGTTCTGGCCATCACGGCGGCGCTGCAGTTGGTGGTTGTGTTCCTCTCCGGCAGCGTGGCGCTGCTGGCCGACACGATCCACAATGTCGGCGACGCGGTCACCGCCATCCCATTGTGGGTCGCCTTCATGCTGGCCCGTCGCAAACCGAGCAAGACGTTCACCTACGGGCTGGGTCGCGTCGAAGATCTGGCCGGCATTCTGATTGTCCTCATCATCTTGTTCAGCGCCATCGTTGCCGGCTACGAGGCGATCGACCGGTTGATCAATCCGCAGCCGATCGCATTTCTTGGCTGGGTCGCCATAGCCGGCATTATAGGTTTCTTAGGCAACGAGGCCGTTGCAGTGTTCCGTATCCGGGTCGGCCGCGAGATCAACAGCGCGGCGCTGATCGCCGACGGCTACCATGCGCGCACCGACGGCTTTACCAGTCTGGCGGTTGTGCTGGGTGCTATCGGCGTATGGCTGGGGTTTCCGCTGGCCGATCCGATCATCGGGCTCTTGATCACGGTGGCCATCTTCGCGATCGTCTGGCAGTCTTCGAAGGCAGTCCTCACGCGCATGCTCGACGGTGTCGAGCCCGGCATCGTCGATGAAATCCATCATGCCGCCGAGCATGTGTCCGGTATCGAACGTGTCCAAAGCGTGCAGGCGCGCTGGATCGGCCATCGCCTGCATGCCGACGTCGCCATCAGTGTCGCCGACGCGGCGACGGCCAAGGACGTGATGGGCGTCACCGAAGCCCTCAAGGAGGAACTGTTCGCCCACTTGCCGGCGTTGGCTGAAGCGAATGTTCGTCTGGAGAGTTCGGCCGGGTCTGCCGCGACGGGCACGGAACCCTCTCACTCACATGGTCATCATGCGCCGGAGCCCTTCAAGGTCGACTGCGATCTGGCTGCCGGGACATTGGAAATCGTCGACACGCCGGCTGGCGAGCGGATGCGGCTGACCATCGACCGGCATGCCGACGATCTGATGGCAACGGTGATCATCGATAGGCCTGGCGGGCCGGAGACGCTTCGCCTCGAACCCATCGCCGACAACCATCATCGCCTTGAGAGCACCGTGGCTCCTGCTGAGCCGCATGAGTTCCAGGCGAGGCTGGTCTTGGCCGCGAAGGGTCGCGAGCAGGTGCTGCCGTTCAAAATGGTCGAGCCGGAAGGCCACCATCACTGAGATCAGGCCCGCCATTCAATCGCCACGGATCAACGACCCATCGCTCCTCCAAGAAGACAGACATATGCTGCAAGTCCTTGCCAATCGCACTTATCGCCATCTTTTCCTGGCCCAGGTCATCGCCCTGATTGGCACTGGCCTTGCCACCGTGGCGCTCGGGCTGCTTGCCTATGACCTTGCCGGCGCCGATGCCGGCGCGGTGCTCGGCACGGCGCTTGCCATCAAGATGATCGCCTATGTCGGCGTGGCGCCCGTTGCCGCCGCGTTCGCCGAGCGCCTACCACGCCGTACCATGCTGGTTTCGCTCGACCTCATCAGGGCAGGGGTTGCCGTATTCCTGCCCTTCGTCACCGAAGTCTGGCAGATATATCTTCTCATCTTCATCCTGCAGTCGGCGTCAGCCGGCTTCACCCCGACCTTCCAGGCTTCGATCCCTGACGTGCTGCCCGAAGAGAAGGACTACACACGGGCCTTGTCGCTCTCGCGACTGGCCTACGACCTGGAAAGCGTCGTCAGCCCCCTCCTCGCGGCGGCGCTGCTTTCGGTCATAAGCTTCCATAGCCTGTTCGCCGGCACGGTTGTCGGGTTCCTGGCGTCAGCGGCGCTGGTCGTCTCCGTGGTGCTGCCCAGCCCGCAGCCCTCCGAGCCGCGCGGCATCTATGAACGCACGACGGGCGGGATCCGCATCTATCTGACGACGCCGCGTTTGCGCGGTTTGCTGGCCCTTAATCTTGCCGTCGCGGCGGCCAGCGCCATGGTGATCGTCAACACGGTGGTCCTGGTGCAGGCAAAATTCGACCTCTCCCAGAGCGACACGGCATTTGCCCTTGCCGCCTTCGGGGCGGCTCGATGATCGCGGCGCTGGTCCTGCCGCGGCTGCTGGACGGCATCCCGGATCGGGTTGCGATGTTGTCAGGCGCCGGCCTGCTGGTTGCCGGCTTGTTCGCAGGGCCGTTTGCCATCAGCTATCAGCTGCTCTTGCCGCTCTGGTTCGTGCTCGGGCTCGGCTATTCGCTGGCGCAGACCCCGTCTGGGCGGCTGATCAAGCGCTCGGCCGATCCCGTCGACCGGCCGGCATTGTTTGCCGCGCAATTCGCGCTTTCGCACGCCTGCTGGCTCATCACCTATCCGATCGCCGGACTCGTCGGCGCGGCGATGGGCCTGCCCTTCACCTTTATCCTGCTTGGCGTCATTGGCGCCGCGGCACTCTTTGCCGCGATGTGGTTGTGGCCGCGTCACGATCCCGACGTTCTCAGCCACGCCCATGACGATCTGTCTGACGGGCATTCGCACCTCGAGGACGCCGTCTGGACCGAAGCAGGCTTCGAGCATGCGCATGGTTATGTCGTTAACGATAGGCACCCAAAATGGCCGAAAGCGAGCTGAGCGGCCCCAATGCTGGGAGATGTTGGTGCCTTCGGCGCGCTGTTCCTCACCGCGTTCGCCGCAGCGACAATTCTGCCGCTGCAGTCAGAGGCGGTGCTGGCCGGCCTGCTGCTGACCGGAAGCCAGTCACCGGCGGCGCTGATCCTGGTCGCGACGATCGGCAACGTGCTTGGTTCGGTTGTCAACTGGCTGCTCGGCCGCTGCATCGACCGCTTTCGCGACCGCAAATGGTTTCCGGTCAAGCCCACTGCGCTCGATCGCGCCGCGGCGCGCTACCGCCGTTGCGGACGATGGAGCCTGTTGCTGAGCTGGGTTCCCGTCATCGGCGATCCGCTGACGATGATGGCCGGTGTTCTGCGCGAGCCGCTCTGGAGCTTCGTTGCGATCGTCACGATGGCGAAAGCCGGCCGCTATCTCGCGCTCTCGGCGGCGGCGCTGAACTGGCTGTAGGCCGCAACCGCGACCAAGTGGGTCGCTGGGGTAAAACTCTCAAACGGTTTTCCGACTTTATGTCTTATGTCTATACAAATTAGCAAGCGTGCACATGATCGTTGCCAATCAAACAAAAAGGGGAACTAACATGATGACTCTCGACCGCCGCAATTTCCTGGCCTCCACAGCCGGCCTGGCCTTCATTGCCGCGTTTCCACGCGCCGCGTACTCGGAGGGGCATGAAACGTTGAAGGTCGCCATTGCCGCCGAAACCGGCGATCTCGACCTGCTGCAAAACGTCTCCACGCTGAGTTCCTACACGGTCGTGTTCGACGCCCTCATACACTATGGCCAGGACGGCGCGCTCGAGCCCGGGCTCGCCACCAAGTGGGCTGTCGCCGGCGACCAGCTTTCGATCGCCTTCGACCTGCGCGAAGGTGTTGCCTTCAGTGACGGCACGCCCTTCGATTCGACCGCCGCGGAATGGAATCTCAAACGCTGGCTGGGCGTCGCGGATTTCTCATGGATCGGTGTGTCCGACGCATTCGACAGCATCGTCACCGATGGACCCAGCAAGTTGACGATCAAGCTAAAGCGTCCGGTGCCCGCCGCCTTGCTGGAGCTCACCATAGTGCGTCCGGTGCGCTTCCTGTCGCCGAAGGCGGTCGACGCCGGCGGCAAGCAGACCGCTCCGGTCGGCACCGGACCGTGGATCGTCGAAAGCTACGATTCCTCCGGCACCGTGCTGGTGCGCAACGACAAATACTGGGGCGAGAAGCCACTGTTTGCTCGCATGGAACTGAAGGTGGTTCCCGACGAACTCGCCCGCGCCAACGCGCTGCGTTCCGGCGACCTCGACGTGATCGGCGGCGACTGGGTGGCGACGCTGTCGCCGCGCCGCGCCCGCGCGCTTGAAAAGGACGGCATGAAAGTGGTGGCCGAGGCCGGCACCGCAACCATGCTGCTCGGTTATTCGCCGAAGGCCAAGATGATGGCCGACAAGGCCGTGCGCGAGGCCATCTATGTCTCGGTCGACCGCGCCGCGATCGCCAAGGTGTTGTTCGAAGGCTACGCAGATCCGGCGGCGGATCTCTTTCCGACCAACGTGCCTTCCTCGGGCAAGCGGCATAACGTGCCGGTACGCGACGTCGCCGCGGCCAGGAAAATCCTTGCCGATGGCGGTTGGAGCGAAAGCGGAGGCGCCTGGAGCAAGGAGGGCGCGCCGCTGGCGATCGATTTCCTCGTATCGGAGGAATCGCTGCCGGGTTCGCGCCGCATCGCCGAGATGATCCAGGGTCAGCTGTCCGAGGTCGGCTTCCAGGTTCAGGTCTCGTCAGTCGACAACGCCACCATGCACGACCGTCGCCCGGCGTTCGAATATGATCTTGCCTTCTTCACCACCTATGGCGCGCCCTATGATCCGCACGGCACGCTCGGCAACGCGTTCGTATCCACCGCCGACAGCGGGCCGGACGGCAAGATCTATGTTTCCCCGGAGCTTGATGGCGTGGTCAAGGCCGCGCTCGAAGCGAGCGGCGACGAACGCGAAGCCAAGATGCAGGCGCTCTACGACTGGCTGCACGACAACCGGGCGATCTGCCCGCTCGTTGTCAGCCAGCGGCTGTGGGCGCACAATCCTCGCGTCGAGAACTTCGCGCTTCCCGCGACGGACTACGACCTGCCGTTCAAGGCGATCACGCTGAAGGCCTGAACGCCTCGAATCTCCTGGGGGAGTTCCGATGAGACGCACGATTCTGCGAAGGATGTTGCTTGCCTGTCTGCTTGTCGTGGCGGCATCGGCATTGACCTTTACCCTGGTTGCCGCGGCGCCGGGCAACGTCGCCGCGCTCATGGCCGAGCGTGCGGCAGGCCCGGGCGCGGATGCCGAAATGATCAAGAAGATCGGCGAGGACCTCGGGCTCTATGATCCGCTGCCGGTCCGCTACGGCCGATGGCTTTTCAGCGCTATCACCGGCGATCTCGGCGTCTCGCTGCGCACCGGCAAGCCGATCGCGCAGGAATTCGCCGCCAGAATCCCGATGACGGCGGCGCTGCTTGCGGGCGGCGGCATTCTCGCCTTTTTCCTGTCGCTGGCGCTCGGCGTTGCCGGTGCGGTCAGCAATGGTGGCGCGTTGGACCGGTTCCTCCACGCCTTCTCGCTGGTCGGCGCCTCGACGCCGAACTTCTTCGTGGCGGCGCTGCTGGTCATCGTCTTTTCGGTGATGCTGGGCTGGCTGCCCACCTTCGGCGTCGGCGGCTTCACCTCGTGGCTCTTGCCGTGGGTGACAATCGCCCTGTTTCCGGCATCGGTGCTGAGCCGCGTCGTCCGCGTCAACCTCCAGGAGGCCATGTCGCGACCCTTCGCCACGACGGGCTTCGCGAAGGGCTACACGAGGACACAGGTGCTGATGCGCGAGGCTCTGCCCAACATCGCCATCCCGTTCCTGACCACCTTCGGCGCCCAGTTCACGCTGATGATCATCGGTTCGATCGTGGTTGAAACGGTGTTTGCGCTGCGCGGCGTCGGCGCCTTCTTTATCGATGCAATCCGCTTCCGCGACTTCGTCGGCATGCAGTCGGTTCTGTTGCTGTTCGTGGTGTTCTTCGTTGTCGTCAACCTGATGGTTGACGTGATCTGCATGTTTGTCGACCCGCGCATGCGTAGGGCGAGAGGAGCTTGATCCGATGAACACTTCCTTGTTCAGGAGCATGAAGGACTGGCCCTGGCTGGTGCTGCTGCCAGTCGTCTTCTTTGTCGCGGTCGGTGTGCTCGGTCCCTCGATCATGCCTTACGATCCCGGCGCGCAAGACTACGACGTCACGCTTGCGGGACCGAGCTGGGCTCACTGGCTGGGCACCGACTATCTCGGCCGCGATATTCTGAGCCGCATCATCGGCGGCGCCCGCATATCGCTGGTGGCGATGGTGATCGTGCTGGTGGCCGCACTTGCCATCGGCGTCAGCATCGGTTCGTTCGCCGGTTATGTCGGCGGGCGCGTCGAGCTGGTGTTGATCAGCCTCATCGACATCGCGCTGGCGCTGCCAAGCTTGGTGATCGCGCTGGCGCTGATCGGCATTCTCGGCACCGGCTACTGGTCGATGATCACGGCGCTGACGCTGGCGTGGTGGGCGAACTATGCCCGCATGAGCCGCGCCGTGGTCACCGCCGAATTGCAACAGCCCTATATCGAAGCGGCAAGGGTGATGGGCGCCAGCCATCTGTGGATCTTTGTGCGCCATATCCTGCCGCATGTCCTGGCCCTCGTCGTGGTCTATGCCAGCGCCGATGCTGGCGCCCTTGTCCTGGCCATCGCGACGCTGAGCTTCCTCGGCCTGGGCGTCGCGCCGCCGGCGCCGGAATGGGGCCAGATGCTGGTCGACGGCATGAGCTACATTGAGGAATACCCGAGGCTGGTCGTCCTTCCGGGCCTTGCGCTCACTTTGGTGGTGGTCAGCTTCAATCTGCTGGGCGAGACCTTCGCGTTGCAAAAGGTGCCGAGGCCGGTGCGCGGCGGTTTGCTGCGCAAGCGTCGCAAGGCGCGCGCCGTTGAGGAAGCGGAGCGGAACGCCGTCGAAACGGGAACAGCCGCGCCATGAGCGACGAGCCGATCTACTCCATAGAAAACATGGTCATTGATCTCTACGCCACGACCGTTTCCGTGCGCGCGGTCGATGGGGTGTCGTTCAACGTCCGTCCCGGCGAGACAGTCGCCGTCGTCGGCGAGAGCGGTTCGGGCAAGACCGTCATGACGCTTGGGCCGCTCGGCCTGCTGCCCGAGGGCGTCACCGTCGACATCAAGGGATCGGCCCGAGCCGAAGCGAGCGAACTGGTCGGAATGGAGTCCAGGCGCTTGTCTGACCTTCGCGGCCGCTATTTCGGCGTCATTTTCCAGGACCCGATGAGCGCGCTGAACCCGATGCTGAAGATCGGACCGCAACTGGCGCGCCAGGCGCGCCGCTTTGCCAATCTCTCGCATGCGGATGCCCGCAAGGAAGCGGTCTCGCTGCTCGCCCGCACCGGCATCCCTGACCCGGAAGACCGCTACGATCGCTATCCGCATGAAATGTCTGGCGGCATGCTGCAGCGCGCCATGATCGCACTGGCCCTGGCAAGCCGGCCGCGCGTGCTGATCGCCGACGAGCCGACCACTGCGCTGGACGCCACGGTGCAGGCGCAGATCCTGGAGCTCATCCGCCAGATCCAGCGCGAGGAAGGCATCGCGGTCGTGCTGATCACGCACGACATCGGCGTCGTCGCCTCGGTCGCGGACCGGGTCATGGTGCTCTATGCCGGGCAGGTGGCGGAGGAGGGGACCGCGATGGATGTGCTGACGCGGCCGACGCATCCCTATACACGCGGGCTGCTTGCCTCTGTACCGGATTTCCGCGCCGACGAACGCGCCGCGACCAAGGAAATACCAGGTTTGCCGCCGAACCAGATCAGGCTGGAGCCGGGCTGCCGTTTCGCTGCCCGCTGCGAACTGGTTGAGCCCGAATGCCGCGTGCATCGGCCGCCGCTCCAGACGATCTCGACGGGCGGGACGCCGCACAAGGTGGGATGCCCGGTGGTGCTGAGGCGGGAAGGGATAGCAATCCATGGCTGACATTGCGGCGATTGAGGTCAAGGGCCTGAAGGTCCATTTCGCCAACCGCTCCGGAACAGGCGCCGTGCGGGCGGTCGACGGCATCGACCTGACCATTCCGCGTGGTGCCTTCCATGGCATCGTTGGCGAATCCGGTTGTGGCAAGACCACGCTGGCTCGCAGCGTCGTCGGCCTGCAGAAGGAGACTGAGGGTACGGTGCTGATCTCGGGGCGGGATCGCGCCCAGTGGCTGAAGTCGGACCGCAAATCGTTCAGCCGCGAGGTCCAGTTCGTCTTCCAGGATCCGCTGGGCTCGATGAGCCGTCGCCAGACCGTCTACCAGACGCTGGAAGAGCCGCTGCAGATCCATCGCCTCGGATCTCCGGCCGAGCGCCGGCGCCGTATTGGCGAGCTGCTGGATCTGGTGGCGCTGCCAGCGACCGTGCTCGACCGCCTGCCGCGTTCGCTTTCCGGCGGCCAGCGCCAGCGCGTTTCGATCGCTCGCGCGCTTGCGCTGAAGCCATCGATCCTGGTTTGCGACGAACCGCTCAGCGCGCTTGACGTTTCGATCCGGGCGCAGATCGTCAACCTGTTCACATCATTGCAGAAACAGCTTGGCCTTACCATCGTCATCGTTGCGCATGACCTGGCGATCGTGCGCGAGGTCTGCTCAAACGTGACGGTGATGTATCTTGGCCGCATCGCGGAAGCCGGCGTGACGCGGCCGCTGTTTCGCGAGCCGGCCCATCCCTACAGCCAGGCACTGCTTTCGGCGGTTCCTTCGCCGGATGCTCGTATCGAGGCCGGCCGTCGCCGAATCATCCTCGCGGGCGACCCTCCAAGCCCCAGCGCGCCGCCACCGGGATGCCGCTTCAACACCCGCTGTCCTGTGGCGATCGATGTCTGCCGGACCGAGGAGCCGATGTTGCGCTCGGTGCCGCATGGCGGGGTCGCGGCCTGCCACCTGGCCGACGGCGAGCGGCGGCCGGTGATTTGAGTGCCGACTTGATCTGCCCTCGTTGCCCGCTACTTCAGGCCGCCGCCGGCTTCGTGACGGGTGGCCAGCTATGGGTCTCCGCCTTGCGTCGTGAGGCCCAGGCATAAAGCGCATCGTAAATGACGAAGCCGTGCTTCAGGATCTCGTGGTCGTCGGGCGTCACGTCCCGCAGCCCCATGGAGATCGCGAGCAGTCCTGCAGACTGTGGCGTGAGATCGTGCCGATCCGTGTCGGCGCCGCGCACGATCGCGGCAATGGTCACGATCGCCGGGTCGCGATCGAGGCCGAATTTCGAGACGAAGGTGTCGAAGCTGCAACCGTCGCCGACATGGGTGAATTCGACGCCGGGCACGTCGTAGGGTGTCGCGCCCGCTTCCTGGGCAACACGGATCACCTGATCAGGTGCCGCGAACAGGAAATCAGGTTCCTTGTCGATGAAGCGTGCAATCAGCCAGGGGCAGGCGATGCGGTCGATGACCGGGCGTTCACGGGTAACCCATTTCATGACGCAATCCTTTCTTCGCTCATCACCAGAGGGACGGTTGGCGCGCCGATGGCGTGCCAGGCGGCGATGCCGCCTGAGAGCGCCGTTGCATCGACGCCGCGGCGACGCAGTTCGGCGACTGCGTCGCCGCTGACCTGGAAGCCGTAGACGCAATAGACGATGACAGGCCTGTCCCTCGGCAGTTCATCGGCCCAATCGGCAATGGTCTCGGGAGCGCGGAGCTTGGCGCCCGGCAGCATATCGCTGCGTTTTGCCAGATCGTCGGCCAGGCAGACGTCGAGCACGACCAGATCTTCGCCCTGGTCGAGTCGGGCCCGCAGTTCCTCTGGCGCAACAGTTGGAACCTTATTGTCCGATGCAGGTCCTGTTGAAGGATCGCGCTGCGCGACAGCCCGCCGGTGGCGGGCGGCAACCCGCTCCCAATGGATGTTCTTCATGAACGCGTCGACATAGGCGCCAGCCTTGGCGCCAAAATCGAGGTGGTAGGCATGATCGTACATGTCGAGCGCGAGGATCGGCATGCCGCCGGCGAGACAATTGGTGTGATCCGCCGCCCATTGAATCGTCAGCCGATCGCGGCGCTCCGACCAGGTCAGCAGCGTCCATCCCGAGCCTCCGGCCTGCGCCTTAGCACAAGCCATGAACTTGGCGCGCCATGCCGCCACGCTGCCGAAGTCGCGCTCCAGTGCTGCGGCAAGATCGCCTCCGGCATCGCCGGAACCACCGAGCCCATCGAAATAGATCTCGTGCAGGATCGCCGAATTTGCCGCGACCAGCTCTTCGCGCTTCAACCCGTTGATGTCGAAGACGGGTGCTGCGCCCCAGTCGAGTTCATCGAGCCGCTGTTCGATAGCGTTGAGGCGGCGAACCGCACCGCCGTAATTGTTTTCATAATGGCTGGCCAGCAGGCGTTCGGACAGTCCGACGAGCCTGGGCGGCTTGAACGGCAGCGGCATGATCTGGTGCGGCATTGGATTTCCTCGCTCGGCGGCACGGCCATCCGTGAGCAGGCGCACGTTATGCCCAAACGAGAAATGATACAAGTGTTGCATCTTGCTCAGACGTTTGATACCGGTCACTTATGGGCGAGAGGGGATCGATCCCAGCTGCGCCGGGTATTCCACCAAGGACGAGGAGCGAACCATCTGCGGCTGAACCGCAGTCCTCAGGGGCGGCACGCCTTGGGTGGTTGCCACCACCGATGTCGCTTCCGAAAGGCCCGCGGTCACCTCGACGCGACCGTTGTCGGTGACACCAGCCTTGATGGCGAGGCGTGTGATGCGATTGTCCGTAACTGTGTACACGAAGGTGCCGTCGCCACTACTTCCGGGGCCTCCATTCCTGCCGGACGACGTTCGAGGGGCGCCAGATGAGCTTTCTTTCTTCGCCCGGAAGTGCGCTGGGGCGCTTCGACAACCGACGATGAGCTTCGCCCGCATTGAAGTATGGTGTCTCTGCGGATTTTGGCCATTTAGTATGGTTTGCGCATGAGTCATGATACAAGTGTTGCATCTAATTCAGTCCATGATACGGTTCACTTATGAGTGAGGGGCAATCGCAGGAGCAGCGCTGGCTGCTCCTGATTTATCAGCTGCCAAGCAAGCCCGCCTATTTCCGGGTGAAGATCTGGCGACGGTTGCAAGGCATCGGCGCGGTCGCAGTCAAAAGCACCGTTTACGCCCTGCCGGCGAATGCCGAGATGCAGGAGGATTTCGAATGGCTTCTGAAGGAGATCGTCGCCGGCGGCGGCGAGGCCATGATTTGCGAGGCGCGCCTTGTCGACGGTCTGTCGGACGCGCAGGTGCGGGCGATGTTCGACGCGGCCCGTGATGCCGACTATGCGGAGATCGCTGGGGAAGCGCGCGAGCTGGCTGCAGCGATTGGGGCCGACGCGACATCGGAAAAACACGCAGAAGCGCGTCCGCAACTTGGTCGCTTGCGCAAGCGGCTCACTGAAGTGGTGATGATCGACTTTTTTGGTGCCAGCGGTCGCCTCACGATCGAGGGACTGATCGCCGAACTTGAAACACAGCTTACAGAGGACAAGGCCATGACCAAGGAACCGAAGAAGGCCGCCGAGCCGAGCGAGCTCAAGGGCCGAATCTGGGTCACGCGCCGGGACGTGCATGTCGACCGCATCGCCTGCAGTTGGCTGATCCGCCGGTTCATCGATGCTGACGCGATCATCCGCTTCGTAGCGGGCAAGGGATACGTGCCAAAGGAGGGGGAATTGCGCTTCGACATGTTCGAAGGCGAAATCACCCATGAGGGCGATCGCTGCAGCTTCGAAGTTCTGCTTACCCGCGCCGGCATCAATGATCCGGCACTCCAGGCCATCGCCGAGATCGTCCATGACATCGACCTCAAGGACAACAAGTTCGGTCGCGAGGAGGCGACTGGGATTGCCAGTCTGATTGCAGGCATCGCCATGGCGAACGAGAGCGACGAACAGCGGATCGCGCAGGGCGCTCCTGTCTTCGACAACCTCTATCAGTATTTCCGCAAGAAACGCGGATGACCGCAGGGACTCAAACTATGGCCAATCTGGAGCAGTCCGTCACGACGCCGCCATCTCTGGCCGAAACCCACGACCATGACATTTCGTTTGCGGACGCCATGCGAGTATGGGCCCGCGTTGCAATGCTCAGCTTCGGCGGCCCGGCCGGCCAGATCGCCATGATGCATCGGATCGTCGTTGAGGAAAAGCGCTGGATCGGCGAGACGAGATTCCTGCATGCGCTCAACTACTGCACGCTGCTGCCCGGTCCGGAGGCGCAGCAATTGGCCATCTATATTGGCTGGCTCATGCACAAGACCAAAGGCGGCCTCGTCGCGGGAATCCTGTTCGTGCTGCCAGGCGCGGTCGCCATCATGGTCCTGAGCTGGATCTACGCCATCTTCGGCAACGTTGGCGCTATCCAGGCGCTCTTCTTCGGCCTGAAGGCGGCGGTTCTGGCCATCGTGCTCGAAGCGGTCCTGCGGATCGGCAGGAGGGCGCTCAGGAACAATGTGATGGTCGGCCTCGCTGCGGCAGCCTTCATCGCCCTGTTCTTCTTCCATGCACCGTTCCCGCTGGTCATCCTGGTTGCGGCCGTGATCGGCTACGTCGGGGGCAAGATGGGTTGGGCCGCATTCCAGCCAGGCAATGGACATGGCAAGCTTGGTGGCAAGCAGGTCGATGATGTCGACTCGGCGCTTGGCGAAGGGATGCCGGCGCATGCCCGGCCATCCATCGAATGGTCGCTGAAGATTGCGGCGGTGTTTCTGCTGCTATGGTTCGTTCCGGTCCTTTTCTTGTTGCTGTTTCTTGGGCAAGGCAATGTCTTCACCGACATCGCCATCTTCTTTTCCAAGATGGCGGTGGTGACGTTCGGCGGGGCCTATGCGGTGCTTGCCTATGTCGCCCAGCAAGGAGTCGAGCACTATGGCTGGCTGAAGCCTGGAGAAATGCTGGATGGCCTCGGCATGGCCGAAACAACGCCGGGTCCGCTGATCATGGTCACTCAATTCGTTGGTTTCATGGGAGCATTCCGGGAGCCGGGGGTTCTTAACGCGTTGGTCGCTGGAACGCTCGGCGGCCTTCTGACGACGTGGGTGACCTTCGTCCCGTGCTTCCTGTGGATATTTCTCGGCGCGCCGTACATAGAGACGATGCGCAGCAACAAGGCCCTGTCAGCCGCACTGTCGACCATCACGGCAGCGGTGGTTGGAGTGATCCTGAACCTCGCGGTGTGGTTCGCGCTTCATGTCCTGTTTCGCGATTTGCATGAGATCGGCTTGCTGGGCATGAGGCTCGACGTGCCAGTCCTCGGTTCCCTCAACATTCCGTCTCTCGTACTGACCCTCGGTGCGATGCTGGCGGTATTCCGCTTCAAGGTCGGCGTGATCCCGATGCTAGCGGCATGTTCGATCCTGGGCGTGCTTTTCGGCGTCGCGGCGGGCTCGGTCTAGGGCGATCTTTCTGCTCGGATGCGAGCATCGCAGTCTATTTCGTATCGGGGCTGCCTGATGGGCGAGCAAGTAGGAGGCGAGGTATAATGGGCACGAGGCGAGTGGCTTTGGTCTGGCGCGGTGACCGGGAGGCGCGTCGCACGGCGACACCGCAGAACAACCGGTTTCATCGCGTGTTCGAGGAACTCGCTGCGATCGGTGTTCACGCCGAACCGGCCGTTTATGACGAAGAGTTTGCCGAGGAGGTTCGGACCCAGCTCCTGGCGACGGACGGCGTGCTGGTCTGGGTCGATCCCTTGCACGAGGGAAAAACCCGTGCGGTGCTTGACCCGCTGCTGCGCGACGTGGCGGCACGCGGCCCCTGGGTGAGTGCACATCCAGACGTGATCCTGAAAATGGGCGTGAAGGAAGTTCTGCACCGTACGAAGCATCTCGGATGGGGAACCGATACTTACCTCTACGGCTCCGCCGAGGCTTTTCGCGAGGCGTTTCCGGAGCGGCTTCGAACGGCCGGTCCACGGGTGCTGAAGCAGAACCGCGGCAATGGCGGCCAGGGAGTATGGAAGGTCGAGCTGATCGGTTCGCTTCCTGGCGGAGAGCCGGCGGTTCGGGTGCTGCACGCGCGACGCGGCAGTACGCCGGAAGAACTCGCACTGCCGGATTTCATGGCGCGCTGCGAGGTGTATTTGACACCCGATGGCTGCATCGTGGATCAGCCATTCCAACCGCGTTTACCCGACGGGATGATCCGCTGTTACATGGGCGCCGACAAGGTGGTCGGCTTTGGCCACCAGTTCATCAAGGCCCTAATCCCGCCACCTCCTGAAGGGCCAGATTCCGAGGCTGCGCAACCAGGGCCGCGGATAATGCATCCCGCCACGGCCGAACCGTTTCAGTCGCTGCGGACCAATATGGAAACCGGGTGGACGCCGCAAATGATGGCTGTGCTAGGCGTCGATGCCAGGTCGCTGCCGATCATTTGGGATGCCGATTTTCTCTACGGACCACGGACTGTGTCAGGTGAAGACACGTATGTGCTTTGTGAGATCAACGTCAGCTCGGTCTTTGCCATCCCCGATCAAGCGCCGGCCGAAATAGCTCGACTCGTTGCCATGCGATTTTGAATCGACGAAGATTGGCGGTCCGAGTGAGGCTCTGGCCGAACGCGGTTCGGCGGTCAGTCCGATGGTCGCCGGACCCCTGCTTGCCGTTTCCGGTTTCGGCTGACCAATTCTCGTCGCCGGTGGCTTGAACACCATCTACGAAATCCTTTGCTCATGACGTTTCGCAAGATTCGGCCGCCCGAGGAACGTTAGCCTCAACCGGCGCGAGATCTGGATTTGGAAGGTCTTGCTAGGGTGACCGCCCCGGAAGAGCTGAACCCGCCATCCGCTGGAACAGGTCGTCGACCTGGGCCGGCGATAGGCTGGAGTCCTCGGCGATCCACCAGGCAAGCACCGAGAGAAAGGCTCCCGATATGAACTGGACGACGAATTCCAGCGGCACGCCCGCGTCGCCGATCCGCTTGCCAGACAGTTCGGTTCGCACTGCGCGCCGTATGCGTTCACGCAATTGATCGTGGATCGTGTCGCCGCTGCTCGCAAGTAGCGCTTTGTGAAGCGACCGGAACGCCCGCGCGTGCTCGAACATCGGCAGGCTGAATTCGAACAGGCGATTGCCTGTCTTTTCGTCTGCCGACACGCGCCTGCTCAGCGACAGCAGATGCGCCTCAAGGGCCGCGCTGCGCAATTCGTCCTTGCCGGCATAGTGCGTATAGAAGGTCGACCTGCCGACATCAGCTTTCTGGCAGATGTCTTCCACGGTGAGAGCCGCATAGCCGCACTCTGGGATCAGAGCAATCAGCGCGTCCTGCAGCATGGCGCGCGTGCGCGCGACACGACGGTCGATCGTACCCCTGTCGTCGGGCCGCTCGATTTTAATGGTCATTGCTCTTTCCACCGTGCGGTTTGGAACGTTCAGCGGTCCGTTGTCCAGCAACAGCGCTAATGGACAATCTGTCCAGTATGATACGCCGAGTCCAGAAGCTCAAGAATGCCTTGAGCACTCCGGAAACGGACGAGGAGGCAAAAGGAAATGCACCAATTTGGTCATCGGGCTGGAAACGGACAGCATTCGCGAAAGGGTGTTATTATGCTTGCCGTGCTCGTCAAACTGTCGCTGGTCAGCGGTTTTCTACTAATGCTTCATTTCGGGGACGGCTATCTCAATGCCGGTGCTTGGACGGCTGCAGTCCACGGCCTCATCCTCGCTGCGGTCGCGGCATTCGCACTCTGGGGCGGCTTCCATCACATGCGGACTGCCGGCGCGCATGGCGCCGGCGAAAGGGGCATCGGCATCGTCCTGCATAGGGCGGTCGGCTATGACCTGCTTGCGCGCGTCCTGACTTGGGGCCGCGAGGACCGGTTCCGTGAATTCATGCTGCGTCTGGCAAGGCTCCAGCCCGGCGAGGCGATGCTCGATGTCGCCTGCGGTACGGGCACGCTTGCCATAGCCGCGAGACGGTTGGTCGGAGCGGTCGGACGCGTCACGGGCGTCGACGCATCGGTCGAAATGGTCGAGAGGGCGCGCGTCAAGGCTACGCGAGCCGGCGTTGATCTTACCTTCGTCCAGGCGACGGCCCAGGAACTTCCCTTCGAGGATGGCCAATTCGACATCGTGATCGGTACGCTCATGCTGCATCACCTGCCGAAACCCGACCGATCGACCTTCTTCCGTGAAGCGGAGCGGGTTCTGAAGCCGGGAGGCCGACTGCTGCTGATCGACTTCGGAAGGCCGCTGCACGAATCCAGATTGCCGAGGCTCCATCGGCACGGGCATATCGACATGAATGCGGTCGGAACTCTACTGGTCGAGACAGGCTTCAGGGTCGACGATACCGGCGCCGTCGGGACCATGAACCTCGATTATGTGCGCGCGACCACGGACAAGATCCTGCCTGCCTGAGCGCGGCATGCCGCGGCGACCGGACCGGGCGCGCCGCCGCCAGGAACACGCGCGGGCCGGTAGTCGCGGGCCGCGCTGCATTGCGTGCGTAGCCGCCGCGGCGCTATCTTGCCGATTGGCTATCCCGGCCTGCTTCGATACGCGAGTCTACCGAATGCCCAAGACCTACTTGTCCTTGACGCTTGCGGCCGCATGGTTGGCATCACCGCTTGCGCATGCCGATGGCGTCGACCGGGCGCTGGATGCCTTCCACGCGACATGCCTGGCGCACGGCCCCGACTTCGAGCGAACCGCGACATTGGCAAAGACGCGCGGATGGACGCCGCTCGTCGACGGCGCGGCACTTGCTCCTGTGGATGCCATGAAGGCGTTCCGCGGATGGCAGGTCACCGGCGACGACCTTCCGGCCGGAACGATGGTCGCGGTGACCAGGGCTACCATGGACGGCAGGTCCGTCCAGACCTGCTCGCTCAAGCTTTTCGATGTCGACCGCGCCGAGTTTGAAAAACGGTTCTTCCACCGCACCGACGCCGAAAAAATCGGCGAGGAGAGGAAGGGCAGGCAGGTTTCCCGGCTGTTCATACTGATCGCGGGCAATCGCAAGCAGCTCGTGCATTTGACGTCGCCAGCCGTTCGGAGCACAGCGAACGCCATCATAGCAAGTTCGATCGTCGATGATTGAAAAGGCTTCGCGGGCCGCGTCCCAATTTAGCCTGCTTGCGCTGCCAGATCACTCGGTTGGCGCGCAATGACGAGAAAGCGAGCGCAAATGCGACTGACCAGCACGATTTTTGGCATGGCGCTCCTGCTCGCCTCCACCGTCGCGGTCGGCGCTCATCCTCATGTCTTCGCGGAAGCCCGTTTGGACCTAACGGTTGGCGCTGACAAGTCGGTCAAGTCGCTCAAGCATCTCTGGCGGTTCGACGAGCTCTTCTCCTCGACGGTGCTGATGGAGTTCGACAAGAATTCCGACCTTACTCTGGACGCCGAAGAACTCGACGCCGCCGCCCTCACCATCCATGCCTCACTGGAAGAATACAATTATTTCCAAATGGTCACTGTGGAAGGCAAGGACGTGGCGATGACGCCGCCGGCGAGGCTGGTCACTAGCTACGAGAACAATCAACTCGTCATCCAATTCGAGACGCAGCCGAAAGACACGTTGGCGCTCGCCGGCAAGGTGAGCATCGGCGTCTACGATCCGACCTTCTACACCGCGATCGATTTCACCGATGACGATAAGATCGCCGTGGCTGGCCTACCGAAAGATTGCACGAGGGCAGTCGTCCGCCCCGATCCGAATACCGCAATCGCACAGAATCAGACGAAATTGACGGATGCCTTCTTCAGCGATCCGACCGGAACCGATCTCGGCAAGATATTCGCGACACGCCTTGAATTGACGTGCGGTTGAAGCGGCGGAACGGATAGAACGTGTTTTTCCAAACCCTGGTCGAGTTTCAACGCACGATATACTTGGCGCTCGCCGAACAGATCAAATTGCTGTCAGCCGGGGGCGACTGGCTGGCGTTCACTGCCTTCCTGCCGATGGGTGTCCTGTTCGGAGCTGCGCATGCTTTGACACCCGGACACAGCAAAGCCGTGCTGGCTACCTATTTGGCCGGATCGGATGCCAGCATCCGTCGCGGCCTACTGGTGTCGCTGACACTCTCCTTCACCCATGTCACGATTGCCGTTGTGATTGCAGCCCTCTCGTTGCCATTGGTCTCGATTGCGCTGGGCAGCGTCGGCCGGGCGCCGCTTTTGGAGGATGTCAGTCGTGGCCTGCTCGGGTTAATTGGTCTGTGGATGCTTTGGCGGGCGCTCAGCCACGGTCATCACCATCAGCATGAAGGCGAGGTTGTGGGCGTCATGGCCGGCCTGATCCCATGTCCATTGACGCTCTTCGCGATGACCTTCGCGATCTCAAGAGGTGTTCCGGTCGCGGGCATACTCTTTGCAATCACCATGATGGCCGGCGTGGCACTGACGTTGTCTTGCGTGGCAGTTCTGTCGATCCTGTTTCGGGAACGGCTGGTGCATTTCTTCGACCGTCGGCCGCGCCTGTTCGATGTGATATCGCGAACTATCGAAGGTACCGCCGGCCTTATTCTTACTGGCGTGGCTGTCTGGCAAATCTCGTCGAAATGAGAAAGTTTGACCGACCGCCAAGGCCACAGCGATTCTCATAGGGATCACATTGCAATTAACGACGTCGTGCCATTAAGTGCCGGCACGCGTGGTTCGGGTTTGGGTTTAGAACATTGAGCGACCGTCAGAAGATCATTTGGATGATAGCGCTGGCGATCCTCGCCGGCATCGCGGTGATATTGCTAAATCACTGGATCAAAGGCGATCTCTACGCGGCGGGTCCATTGACTTCGACTACCCAGACGCCACATTTAGTTCGGCCGGCATGACCGGTTCTTTTTCTATCCGATTTCTGGCCCGCCGGTTCGCGCCGGCGGATTTTTTGCGGGGGTAGGATACTCAGCGCGGATTTGGCTATCTTGCCCCTGATTGTCAGAGGCGGAGCTGCGGTGATCGCTCCGCAATGATGGCCAACGGCGGTTTCACGACGGCATACGCGCTTGAGAGATGAGAGTGGCTGTTTCATAAAGAGGATATCATGCCTGCGGACGATGGTAGTCTACGCGACATTCTTGGAATTCTGTTGGTTCTCCTACTCGTAGGCGCCAACGGTTTCTTTGTCGCCGCCGAATTTGCGCTGGTCGCGGTTAGACGAAGCCGCGTCGACGAATTGGCTACAGCTGGACGCTCGAACGCCAGCCTCCTTCAACGGGCTTTGGTGAATCTCGATGCGAACCTTGCAGCAACTCAGCTCGGCATCACCATCTCATCGCTGGCGCTCGGTTGGGTCGGCGAGCCTGCACTCGCTCATCTGATCGAGCCACTCCTCTTGGGAGTGATGGGGTCGCTGGCCACGGCAGCTTCGCACACCATTGCCGTCGCAATCGCCTTCATCATCATAACCGCGCTACACATTGTCCTGGGTGAACTAGCGCCGAAAAGTCTGGCGCTCCAGCGCAGCGAGAGCACGGCACTTCGGGTCGTCCGCCCTCTCGGTCTGTTCCTGTTCCTGCTCAGGCCGGCGATTCTTGTTCTCAACGGTCTCGGCAATCTGGTGCTGCGTCTGTGCGGTCTGCGTCCGGGCACAGGCGAGGAGTCCTTGCATTCGCCCGAAGAGCTGAAGCTGCTCGTGGCGGCAAGCCAGGAGGCAGGGCTCCTTCATCAGACGCAACAGGAACTGGTCGAGCGTGTCTTCAACATCGGCGATCGGCGCATTGCCGACATCATGACACCGCGACGCGATATCGACTGGATCGATACCGACGACATCCCTGACGAGATTCTGCGCACCATCCGGCAATGTCGCCATGAGCAGCTTCTGGTCGGCCGTGGGGGGATAGACGAACCGCTTGGCATGATTCTGAAGAAGGACCTTCTCGACCAGGTGCTCGACGGCAAAACGCTTGACCCGATGGCGGTCATCCGAGAACCTTTGATCGTTCACGAGGCAACGCCGATTTTCCGTGTACTCGATCAGTTCAAGCGGACGCCGGTGCGTCTGGCGATCGTCATCGACGAATATGGCGCTCTGGAGGGGATCGTCACCCAGACCGATCTGCTCGAAGCCATCGCAGGCGACCTTCCTGACCTGGACAATGAGGACCCTGATGTCATCGAGCGCGATGACGGGTCCTTGCTCATCGACGGAATGATGCTGGCGCACGATGCGTTCGCTCGCCTAGGATTCCGATCGGGGTCTGCCGAAGGGGATTTTCACACGATCGCTGGGTTCGCCTTGTCAAGCCTTGGGCACTTGCCGGAAGCCGGTGAGCACTTTGACTACGAGGGCTGGCGCTTCGAGATCCTCGATATGGATGGAAGGCGGATCGACAAGCTGCTCGCTCGCCGTGAGCCGCCTACATCCAAGCCGGCAACCAGTTGAGACTGACCGCGCGACAGGCCGGTAAGCCGGCCGGCCTTTTGCGCGCGAATATTCCCACTTTTCGAACCCACGCTCCCACAGTAGTCCCTATCCACAAACGCCCGTCAGTTCGCCCAGGACGCGTATCCGCTGGAGTCACAGTGACTGGTGAGCGTCTTCGCGTCGCGCTATGTGATCAATGGAACCGACAGTTGAGGGTCTAAATGGACGCCAAGAGCGCCGTCTGGCTGATTATTGGGGTCCTGGTGGTGCTAGTGGTGGCCTTTCTCACCGCAATGGCATTCGGGCTGCTATGAGTCAGCCAGGCTGATCGACACTCGCCACAGGCCGTTGTGACCGCCGGGGCGGTGGCACCCCCATTACCACAGCGACTGCGCGACGGAGGGACATGTCGGTTGCGTGTCGACGAACGACCACAGATGCGGCATGCGGCAATTTTTTGCGGCGAAGAATGATTTTTGAATCGTGTACAGAAGTCATGGCCAAGACCAATCCCAAATCCCCTGATTTTCCGCCGCCGCGCCGTTGACCCGCTTTGAGAAAGCCGAGTTCGCGAAGCTTTGCGATCCGAAAGGCCGTCGCAAATCAACTTGCGCCGACAGATGCCTCGCTGGTCTGTGATCTGGTAACGGCGAGGTCGCGCTCATCGCCATGCGAGCCCTGTTCAAGCGCGCTGTGGCCGATTGCAGCGACTCCGAATTTCTTTCGACGAAACGACATCTGCTGTCGATCACCAGCGGCATTGACCGGACAACGGCGGCCACGCAAAAGATGGCCGCGCAATTGGGCGTCTAAGTCCGTCGCTCGCCATTTCATCGGCCGATCTTGATGCGCGGGAGCAATATTGGATATTGAACATCGGCACTTAACCAGTAGGTAATTTGCAATCAGCCAGTTGTGCTAACTCCACGATAGTGCTCTTCTGTCCGAATTATCTTGGGAGGGCGATATGAAATCCACAATTCTTGCCGCCATGGCGGCTTTGACCATGTTGGCATTTTCGGTGGATACCTTCGCACACGGCGGCGGCACCGATGCCAATGGGTGCCATACCAACCACAAGACTGGCGAGTATCACTGCCACTGATATCAGGACCAAATTGCGTGATTTGGGTTCGTGCGAGTAGGCATATTCGCGGCGCCTGGATAGCAGCGTTGCTCACCATGGGGGGGCGCAGATGAGAATTCGAAGGCTGTTCCACTTGGGCACATTGATGCTTGCGGCGGCATCAGCCACGCCATGTCATGCGCAGGGGACTTTCGGAGGAAATGACTGCACCGAAGATTGTTCCGGGCATAAAGCTGGCTACGACTGGGCTGAGCAAAATCAGATTTCCAACGACAGCGACTGCAGCTCAAACAGCCAATCATTTAATGAGGGTTGCCAAACCTTCGTCGAAGACCCGTCTCGCGGTTCGGACGAAGACGATGAAGGCGAAGAGATAGACGACTGAGATACAGCGCTGATTCGGATAAGGATCCAGCCGGCGGCTTCCCGTCGTGTAGGCGCGGTCGCTTTTGGTGTGGCATCTTTCATCGGCTGCGCTCATGCCGAAGACGCGTGCGACCCAAACTACGCGGGAGCCTGCGTTCCAATCGCCAGCGACGTCGATTGCTCCTCCGGAAAGGGCAATGGTCCGCCTATGTACGCGGCCCGGTCACTGTTGTCGGCAGGGATATCTATGATCTGGACCGCGACGGCGATGGGATCGGCTGCGAAAACGGCTAGAGCCACGCTACGGCTTGGACGGCCCTGTCCCGTTCCACTGGATGAACGCCACTTCCTTCCCGGTGACTTCCCGCACGGCTTTCAACAGCACCTCATGCAGGACGCGCGTCTGCCGGTAGTCGTCGCTATGGGGCGATATAAACGGCTGATGATACTTAAGTGCAGTGCCTCCGCTGCCGTCGCAAAGCGCTCAATTTCAGCCTGTGATAATTGCTGCGAACCTTTCGACCTGGCCATGTCCTATCCTCGAAATCTCTCTGTGTGCCAGACGACCTTGCCGTCGATCTTCATCGGCTTGTGGATCATCAAGCGCTTCGGCAGATGCTCGGGATGCACCTCCAAACCAATGGTCGAACCGGGAATTTCCACCACTCTTATCGGGAAAGTCACGCAGCGCATCACCTCGGCGTCAGACGCCCGGCGTGAATCCGACCTTCCAGCAATGCCTCACCGCGCGTCGGCGTGACCGCAGCGGGAACATTCGGCCATGCGGTGGAGGATCAGGTGTGGCGCATCTATAGGAAATCGTCGGCATCTGTCGGCTTAGAAGTGCTGCCCTCAGCAATCAATTGGTCGCCTTCGGAGCCGCCCTGAACGCGATGACGATTCAGCCCAAAGATTAGGGAAATCGGACGTCCCTTCTTCACCGGTTAGGAGTAGGACCAACACCGCCCTGGCGCGTGAGGAAGGTCTGTGGCCGAAATTCAGAAGCGCAGGGCGCAAGCTACAATGGCCCTGACTGATCTTAGCCAATGTGGCGTTCCTTCCGGGTATTCTTTCCAGGCCACGCCCAAGGCGTCCTCGAATGGATTGGGTCTGACCGAAGACCGTCTTCGTTTCACTCCGTCTCGATCGTCTTCTCGCAACGTCGGCGCTGCGTTTTCTTCCCCTGTCCGCTGCGCGTCCATTCCTCACGGTCCAAGAAAGCCTCGCGTCGCCGTCTTCCACTTCGTTTCAGCCCCTTCGGGATGCAGACCGATCGTTTCCGGTCTCACGTCCACCATCGAGGCCGCGATGGGCGCGGCCCGAGAAAACACAAAGGAACATCACCATGGCTACGATCGGCACTTTCTCCCGCACCGCGAACGGCTTCTCCGGCTCGGTCAAGACCCTCAATCTCAACGTCAAGACGGTAACGTTCGCTCCGACGGATGGCGAAAATGAAAAGGGTCCCGACTTCCGCATCTTCGCTGGCGCCACCGAGTTCGGGGCGGCATGGAAGAAGACCTCGCGCGAGGGACGCGACTACCACTCGGTCAAGCTCGACGATCCCAGCTTCCCCGCTCCGATCTATGCGAGCCTGGTCGAGACCGACACCGAGGGTGAGTTCTCGCTCATCTGGTCACGCCGCGCCGCAGAGTGACCCGACAAAACACGAAGCCCCGCCGCAAGGCGGGGCTTTGCCATGTTCAGGTCCTATACAACTTGGCACGTCCGCTAGGTGCAGCGCGTTACGCTTTGGCCGGCGCCTTGCGGACCTTCTTCAGCGGCGACTTCATGGCCGCCGCAGTCGTCGCCGCTGCCGCCGCACGAGTAGCCCGTTTTGGTTTTTCCGCCGCGGCAGACGTGGGCGTCGCCGCCTTGCGCCCGAGCCCTATTGATTTCGCCAGAGCCGACCGGGTAGCCGCGTAGTTCGGCGCCACCATCGGATAGTCGGACGGCAGGTTCCATTTCTGCCGGTATTCGTCGGGGGTCAGGTTGAAGTGCTGAAGGTGCCGCTTGAGCGATTTGAATTTCCTTCCGTCTTCCAGACAGATGATGAAGTCAGGTGTCACCGATTTCTTGATCGAAACTGCCGGGTCCTGTTTTACCACAGGTTCTACCGCCGGCGTGCCGATGCCATTCAGGGCGGCATGGATGTCGCCGATGAGTTTCGGCAACTCGCCAACCGGTACTGGATTGTTCGATACATAGGCGGCGACAATGTCAGCCGTTATCGACACGGTATCCAGTTTGTTGCCTTGCTCGAGAGCAGTGGTCATATGATTTCCCTTTTTTGTATCGGATGAATTGAGCGACGTTTGATTTTTCTAGCCTGCCCACGGCGCAAATAGTACGTTTCTTCGTAAATCCACCTCTTTTGCGCAACATGACAAGAGTAAGTTTCGCTTCTGTTGTCCCATCGGCTGGGATGCTTTTGCCTATCTCATCTAAAGCGAGGAGCTTCCTTCACTTTTCCGCCCGTTCCAGCTGTGCAGAGCAATGCCGCTGGCTCTCACCCTGGCTATAGAGTTTGTATCAATGCGCAGTGTGCATGATCGAATCTGGAGGGCGTGGGAGGTTTCGAGGGCACGATCTGGATTTTGAAGTTCGCTCATAGGGCAGCGCCCGCTTTGACGAGCGTCGCCAACGCGAGCCTTGCGCTCTATATGATCAGGATCAAGGCTCGCGAGAGAAGATTGTCGGCGGTCGCGAGGAGATCGCGAAAGCTTCCTGCGCAAGCGCTTGACTGCGGCGCTGGCACACCGGCGGAAGTTTGCTGTTCCGACTTCGGACTGGCCGCTGCTCGCCAACTGTGGCTATGTTCGCCAGTCCATCTGCTCTTCACGCCGTTCACCATCGAATGCCTGCTTTCCCTTCGCGGCCAAAAGCTCCCGGGCATGCTTACCGTCATGGCCCTGCAGCTTCGCGGCGATCCAGAGCATCGCGCCGTAGATGATTGCGCGATCGTCATTGGTGAGCTCGACAATGCCTGCCTTGAGGACGAGACCGCCAAGCTCGATCAGCTGTCGGGTGCGTTTGCGACGCTCCACCTGCCATGTTCTCATGTCATTGCGAGCCTGTGCCGCCTGCCGGCGATTGCGCGCTGCCCGATTGCGCTGGAGCGCCGCGAGGGTTGCGCTGAGATGCCGAAGCAGTTCGCCGGGACCTGCTCTCGAAAAACATCACCCCACGCTTAGCCCATGCCTCACGCTTTGCCGTGTCTTTCGTCTCAGTGATTGCGACCAGTGCGCCCGCCAGTTCGTCCGCGCTGAGCTGATCGGCGCCGGTGGCGATCACCAGCTCGCCAAGCTGCTGCACCTTTCTGGTTTTGAGCTCTCGCGCTTTTTCTTCCAGGGCTTGAAGTTCTGCGTCGAAGTCCCGCGGTTTGCGCATGGCTGTCTCCATCGGTTGTCGGTCGGAGGATGATAGGGGAGCGGCTGCCGGAAGGCTTCAGGGTCGCCGAGACAGCCCGGGACGGGCTGGTCCATCCCGAGATTTTTTCGAGGGAGGGCGCGCTTATACGTCGTGCCGACGTGGGCTTTGACGTGCAAATGATCTGGTCGCGATGGCGATCTATCATCTTCACGTCAAGGTCATTGGCCGCAAGGCAGGCTCAAGCGCTGTGGCGTCCGCCGCCTACCGCTCGGCCTCGCGGCTGCGTGACGAGCGGATAGAACGCAGCCACGACTTCTCCGCCAAGCGCGGTGTCGTTCATTCCGAGGTGATGCTGCCGGAGGATGCACCGGAGGCCTGGCGCGACCGCGAACGGCTTTGGAACGATGTCGAGGCGTTCGAGGTGAGGAAGGATGCGCAACTTGCCCGCGAGGTCGAGTTTGCGCTCCCGCGTGAACTCAGCCAGGCGCAAGGCATCGAGTTGGCGCGCGACTTCGTTCAGGCTGAGTTCGTAAGCCGGGGCATGGTCGCCGATCTCAATGTGCACTGGGACCGCGCAGAGGATGGAAGCCCCAAGCCGCATGCTCATGTCATGCTGACCATGCGGGCCGTGGACGAGAATGGTTTTGGCGCCAAGGTTCGAGACTGGAATGCTACCCAGCTGGTTGAGCGCTGGCGCGAGCGATGGGCGGAGCTGGCCAATGAACGCCTGGCCGAACTCGACATCGACGCGCACATCGATCATCGCAGTCTGGAAGCGCAGGGCATTTCACTGGAGCCGCAAACCCAGATTGGTGCGCCAGCACAGCGCATTGAGGGCAGTGGCCTTGCTGCTAGCGACATTGAAGCAGATCGCGCCGAACTGCATCGCGACATCGCGCGCAACAATGGTGCGCGCATCATTGCCGATCCATCCGTGGCGCTCGATGCCATCACGCACCAGCAATCGACTTTCACCCGAAAGGACATTGCGAAGTTCTCGCATCGGCACAGCGACGGAGTGGAGCAGTTCAACGCGGTCGTGGCAGCCATCAGCAACGCACCCGATCTGATTGAACTCGGCAAGGACGGACGTGGCGAAGATCGCTTCACCACTCGGCAGATGATCGACACCGAACAGCGCCTTCACCGCGCTGCGGAGCGTATCGATTTGGACGAGAGACACGCGGTGAGTAACGCACATCGCGAGGCGGCACTGGCGCGCGCAGCGCAACGCGGGCTTGTCCTTTCGAGCGAGCAGACCGATGCGCTGGCGCATATCACCGATAGAAACGGTCTTGGTGTCGTCGTCGGCTTTGCCGGAACGGGCAAGAGCGCCATGCTGGGCGTTGCGCGCCAGGCATGGGCAGCGGCGGGCTACGAGGTTCGAGGCGCCGCACTCTCCGGCATTGCCGCCGAGAATCTGGAAGGCGGATCAGGCATCTCATCACGCACCATCGCCAGTATGGAGCATAGCTGGGGACAGGGCCGCGATCTGCTCACAGCTCGCGATGTCCTGGTGATTGATGAGGCCGGCATGGTCGGCACGCGCCAGTTGGAGCGCGTGCTTTCCCATGCCGCCGACGTTGGCGCAAAAGTCGTACTCGTCGGCGATCCGCAGCAGTTGCAGGCGATCGAGGCCGGCGCCGCATTCCGTTCCATCCACGAGCGTCATGGCGGCGTCGAAATCGGTCAGGTTCGCCGGCAGCGTGAGGACTGGCAGCGCGATGCCACGCGCGATCTGGCAACCGGCAGGATCGGCGCCGCGATCGGCACCTACGATGCGCAAGGCATGGTGCATCAGGCTGCAACGCGCGACGAGGCGCGAGCTGAACTCGTCGAGCGCTGGGATCGCGACAGGCAGGCGCATCCAGAGGCAAGCCGGATCATCCTCACCCACACAAACAACGAGGTGAGCGCGCTCAACCAGGCAGCGCGCGAGCGCATGCGCGCTGCTGGCGATCTCGGCGACGAGGTTCAGGTGGATGTGGAACGCGGCCCAAGAAACTTCGCCAGCGGCGACCGGGTCATGTTCTTGCGCAACGAGCGCGGGCTTGGCGTCAAGAACGGCACGCTCGGCATTGTGGAAGAAGTCAGCAAACAAGGCATGACCGTGCGCACCGATGATGGCAGGTCGGTGCGGTTCGACCTGAAAGACTACGCGCACATCGACCACGGCAATGCCGCAACCATTCACAAGGCGCAGGGCATGACCGTCGACCGGACCCATGTGCTCGCCACGCCGGGCATGGATGCGCATGGCAGCTACGTCGCACTGTCGCGGCATCGAGACAGGATGGAGCTGCATTATGGGGCCGATGACTTCGCGACCCCCGAACGGCTGGTCCGCACGCTGTCACGCGACCGCGCCAAGGACATGGCGTCGGATTACGAGAAGGTCGACCCGGCGCAGAGCTATGCCGAGCGGCGCGGCATAACCTTCCGCGAGCGCGTGATAGAGATCGTGCGCCGCATCGTTCCGGAGAAGCTTCGCGACAGGATCGGCGGGCTGCTGGACGGGTTGCGCTCGCCTGGCGACGCCGGGCTTGACCAAGACCTTGGGCGCAGGCCGGGAAGGGAAGACGGTGGAGCGCGAGGCGACGATGCCGTCGCCGCGCCTGGAAGGGAAGCTTCCGCCAGAGGAGCGCAGCGCGACACGTCTGTGCCGGTGGACGCGGAAGCGGCGTTGCGCAGCGCTCGCACCCAGGCGCTTATTCGTCACGCGCGCGCTATCGACGCGATATCGCACAACGGAGATGCGGATGGGCTGGGCAGTCCCGAGCAGATGCGCGAGTTGAGGGATGCCCGTAGGGCCTTCGAGAAGGTGCGGCCCTTTGGCTGGCGCGATGCCGAAGCGGCTTATGTGAAAAATCCCGAACTTGTCCACGAGGCGGGGGCTGGCCGCGTCCGCCGCATCGTGCTTGCTCTCCAGCTTGAGACGGAAATCCGCACCGGGATGGACATCGATCCAGGCCGCCGCGCCGACCGTTTCGTCGAACGCTGGCAAAAGCTCGATCGGACGGGACGGGAGCAATATCAGGCCGGCGACATGTCCGGCTACAAGTCAACGCGCTCGGCCATGTCCGATATGGCCAAGAGCCTTGAACGCGATCCGCAGCTTGAATCCATGCTTGCCAATCATAAGAAGGCGCTTGGCATCGAGGTCGAATCCGGCCGGCGTCTGGGTGTGGAACTGGCATTCAGCCATGGCATCGGAAAGGGGCGGGGCCTTGGGCTCTGACACCCCTCCGATTTGCCACCGTTTTCACGCTACAGGCGGATGAAGCGAAAAATCGGATTGCCTCCGGCATGGGTTCGTCCTGTCTGTCCCAACAGAAATCAGCAACAACCATTCAGGTGGACGCAAGCTATGTCCGAGCCGGATCGTATCGTTCGTCTCAAAACAGTCCTCGCCAGGACCGGCCTGTCCCGCTCGACAATCTATCGCAAGATCGCCGACGGCACGTTCCCGGCTCAACTGAGGATCAGCACCAATGGCGCCGGGTGGCATGAATCCGAGATCAACCGCTGGGTTGAGGATCCCATTCGATGGGGGTCGAAGGCTGAGGTGAAGAGGTCCGATTGAACGGGTAGGTGCAACAACCTGGGGGCTTCCTTGCCGGTTCTGCAAATTGTCAATTTGCACTAGCGCGGTCACACGCTCCCATCGCTCAACCTGTTACTTCCGATAGCTTCTTGATGGCTGACGGAGCGCTAAAACCGAGAATCTCGGCGAGGTTTATAAACTCCACGACATCAACACGTCTCTGTCCGCTTTCTAGTCGAGCTACGAACGATTGGTATTGGCCGAGCCTGGTTGCCAACTCAACTTGCGTAAGGCCTGCCGCTTCACGGTTTTTGATCAGCAGCGCGATCAAAGCTTTGTGCCGATTCGTACCGAGTGTATCGACCACTTATCACCTCATCTGAACTCAGATGGGGGCTTCCTTTATATCTGATTTTCAGTTATCTTAAATTCAGATATTTAGCTGAGGCCGCCAAAGCGTTTGGCTGTATCACCAACCATGCAAAGCTGTTTGGAGCTCGGATCATGGATGATTCCGACGATAGCATGAATTTGTTTTTCATCACCCGGCGGCGCTTGCTGACGGGAACGGCCACGGGCGCGGCGGCATGGCCCTTCCAGGCAAAATCGCTGGCTGGCGAACTGACGGACGGCAGCGCGGCTGATCCTGCTCTTCGTCTGTGTGGGAGCTGGCAAAGAATCCATGATGAGACACTGGCGCTGTGCCGCGAACAGCAGCGGTTGGAGACACACCTCGCCAGGATAGTTGGCTTTCCCTGCGCCAAGGTGCGGCTTGCCGATGGTACGGACGTGACGCTCCATTCCATCGAGAGCCTGAACGATGCCCACTCTCCTGAAAATGAAGTCGAATGGGGCAGGGCGCTTGCGGATTTCGTGGCACACCAGGCGCGCTGGGACGCTGCTGATGCTGAGATCGGCTATTCGAGAACAGACGAACTGATCCGGCAATCGGAAACAGTCGAAGGGGCACTTCTGGATGATCTACCGCAGACAGCGGCCACGTCCATCGAAGGCATTTTGGCCAAGCTCAAGGTCATCCTGCGTGACGGTGAGCACTGGGAACATCCAGACGATTTTCCCTGGCCGCACATCCGATCGGTACTGAATGACCTCGTCCGTCTTCACCGTTTAGACGTTGCGACGAACCCAAGCTCAGAAAAGCAGCAAAACTCACAGAGCAGGTGAAGCCTTGATGAAAATCTTGGATCGTTTTCAAAGCGGTGTGGCACCTAACGGTGAGGTCGGTCCCCATCCGGCCGACCGTCACGTCGGCAGGCAGATCGCGACTCTGCGAGTCCAGTCGGACGTCTCGCAGGCGCAACTGGCCCGTGCGATCCGCATCAGCTTTCAACAGCTCCAGAAATACGAAAGCGCGCGCAACCGCGTCAGCGCTTCCACGCTCTACGAAATCGCCCGCTCGCTGGATGTTCCTGTCAGCCGCTTCTTCGATGGTCTGCCGGGCAATGGCGAGGCAACCGCTCCGCTCCTGACCGTAGACGAACGCCTGGGATTCATCGCCAGCGCGGAAGGCAGACGCTTGATCGAAAGGCTGATGCGACTCCCCCCGCGTGTGCGCAACCGCGTGTCGTCTCTGCTCTTTGAATTGGGAAAGGAAATCGATCCTGTGCAATGCCCAGACGAGTATTAGAAACGAGGTTGAGGAGGTCGTGAGGGCCCGCGCCACTTGTTGCCTACAACCTCGGAAAGACGGCGGTGGGTGTAGTCAGGCGATCCCGCCAGACATGCCTGAGAGCTTCTCCAGAGCCGCCCGGAATAGCTTGCGGCTTGAGGTTGGGACTTACGGATTTCCGAAAAGCACGCCTTGCTATCCAATTCTGCGACTAATCAATTTGATGGCTTTTCTCATCTCCTGCATGCGCGCATCTGGGAGACATGGACCAAGATCATGATCTCGGCAGGATCGAACCAAGCCGCGCATTCTTATTTTCAGCAGAAGCCCAGCCGATCCGTAGCGAGCGCTACTCGCAATGGTTGTGAGGCACCAAAAAAGGGCCTTGTTCCGAGCGCCTGATAGAGCGATTCTGCGCCTTGCAAAAGCACTTGCGCGCCAAGCGGCTCGCGAAGACCACGAGCGTGAACAGGCCGAGAAAACTTATCATGACTCGAACCGCGATCTACGCACGCTTCTCAACCGACCTCCAAAATGAGCGATCAATCGACGATCAACTCGCTTTGTGCCGAGCATATGCAGAACGTGAGGGGTTGAACGTTGTCGCAACGTTTGACGACCGAGCACGCTCCGGTGGCTCCGTCCTGGGCCGTGACGGATTACTTCAGCTCATGGACAAAGCGCGTGAGCACGAATTCGACGTGCTCGTCGTAGAGGCACTTGATCGGCTTTCGCGCGACATGGAAGACCTTGCGGGCATTCACAAACGCCTTTCATTTCTCGGCATCGAAATTCGTGCCGTTCACGAAGGCGTGGTGAACACGGTCTTGGTCGGCCTGCGCGGTCTCGTTGGCCAGCTATACCGAGAGGACATCGCTCACAAAGTCCGCAGGGGCCAAGCCGGCCGAGTCAACAAAGGGCTTCACGCCGGCGGTCTGACCTATGGCTATTCGTACGTGCTAGGCGATCCCGGGAAGCGGATGATCGCAGAGGATGAAGCGGAAATCGTGCGTCGTGTCTTTCGAGAGTATGTCGCAGGGCAAACCCCGCGCGATATCGCTCACGATCTAAACACAGACCGCATACCGCCGCCTCGCGGTCGTGCCTGGAATGCCTCCACCATCAATGGAAATGTGCAGAGAGGGACGGGGCTGCTTCACAATGAGCTTTATGCTGGCCGCCTGATCTGGAACAGGGTCAGAATGATCAAGGATCCTGACACGGGGAAACGTGTCTCGCGCCCAAATCCCAAGGGTGACTGGCGAGTAGTCGCAGTGCCCGACCTCGCTATTGTTCCGTCCGACCTGTTCGACGCAGCACAAGCACGCAAGAAGGCGCGTGCAGCCACTCATCCAAGCCACCAGCGCCGACCACGGCACATGTTGACGGGGCTCCTGAGGTGTGGTGCCTGTGGTGCGGGAATGTCGTCGAAAGGCGTGGACAAGTCCAAGCGCATTCGCATCCGCTGTTCCGCCGCGACTGAAAGCGGAACATGCGCCGATCCCAAGACCTTCTATTTGGATACGGTCGAAGCTGCAGTTCTGAACGGCCTTTCCGCCGAGTTGCGCCATCCCGAAGTGATTGCCCAGTACGTCCAGACCTACCACGAAGAACGGAAGCGCTTGGCAGCCGACACCGATGCCAGGCGCAGCCGTTTGGAGCGACGGCTTGAAGAACTAACTCGGGAGATCGAGCGCCTGGTCAACGCCATTGCCAAGGGCTATGGCGACCCAGCCGTGCTGGGACCGCAATCAACAACGCTGAATGAAGAGCGTAAGGGCATTCTAGCCGAGTTGGATCGGGTGCCCGCCGCTACGGGAGTGATCGCGCTGCACCCTGCGGTGCTCGCTCGCTACGAGGAACAACTAAACCAACTTCGGACCGGGCTTGCTAAGGGCATTGCTTTTGGCGATTCCGAATGTGCAGAGGCAATGCGCGACTTGGTCGAAACCGTCACGGTGTTTCGAGATCCATCGAGGATCGGCGGCGTCGAAGTCGAAATCGCTGGGCGGTTAACGGCACTCTTGGGCGAGGGTGCCTTCCCCCACGGCGTCAAACGAGCGGGGGAATGGTGGTAGCGGGAGAGGGACTTGAACCCCCGACCCCAGGATTATGATTCCCGTGCTCTAACCAACTGAGCTACCCCGCCAGGGCGGCGAAAGGCCCGAAATCCGCCTTAAATCGAAAGGCATTTCGAGGCGTTCGCCAAGGTCGCGCGGATATAAGGTTGGGAGGGCGAGCCTGTCAAGCATCGATGCGCGAGGGGCGCCGGCATATTGTCGCCGGTAAAAGCTTTGCCGGGCTGGCATCTCCGGTAAGCCACCGGGGTTGAGTTCGACGGGGCACGCCGCTATGTCTCGGCCAAGAAATTAGAGTTGAAGCTGATGAAGCCGCGCATTGCAGTCCTCGGTTGCGGATACTGGGGCAGCAACCACATCCGCACCCTCAAGGCGCTCGGCGCGCTGCATGCGGTTTCCGATGCCAATCGGGCGCGGGCCGAAGGCTTTGCCAGCGAGCAGGACTGCCTGGCGATCGAGCCCGACCAGCTGTTCGTGCGTGATGATATCGACGCCATCGTCATGGCGCTGCCGCCGCAGTTCCATGCCGATCTTGCCGTGCGCGCCGCTGAGGCCGGCAAGGACGTGCTGGTGGAAAAGCCGATTGCGTTGACCGTGCCCGACGCCGAGCGCGCCGTGCAGGCGGCCAGGGACAATGGCCGCGTGTTCATGGTCGGCCATGTCTTGCGCTTCCATCCCGCCTTCGAGACGCTGAAGGCGCTGATCGACAATGGCGAGCTCGGCGAGGTCCGCTACATCCACTCGCACCGGCTCGGCCTCGGCAAATTCCACACCGAGAACGACGCACTGTGGGATCTGGCGCCGCACGATCTGTCGATGATCCTGGCCATCACCGGCACCGAGCCAATCGAGGTCAGGGGCGAGGGGGCGGCACTCCTCGACAATCTCAGCGATTTCGCGCATCTGCACATGCGTTTTCCCAACGGGCTGCGCAGCCATCTCTTCACCTCGCGGCTCAATCCCTATCGCGAGCGGCGGCTGACCGTGGTCGGCACCAAGGCAATGGCGGTGTTCGACGATGTCGAGCCCTGGGAGCGCAAGCTGGCCGTCTACCGCCACGCGGTGTGGCAGGACAGCGGCCAGTGGGCCTTCACCACCAACGAGCCGTCCTATGTCGCGGTCGGCCAGGGGATGCCGCTGACGCGCGAGCTCGAGCACTTTATCCAGTGTATCGAGACGCGGGCCGAGCCGCGCACCAGCGGCGAGGAAGCCATCAGGGTGCTGCGCATCCTGACGGCGGGTACAGTCACGCACACAAAGTCCTGAGACCGTTTCGAAACTCTGCCCTTAAGGCAGATCGAAACTAAAACTGTCTCCGAGAGGGTAGTGTTTACTCTGCGGGAATCTGCGCCGGCCTGGCTGCGAGCCGGCTGAGCATGGCTTCGGCCTCGGCGCCGCGCTCGGAGCGCTCAATGAAGCCGCCGCCGAAAACGCGGGCTTCGTTGCCGTCGTCCGAATAGAGCACGCAGGCCTGTCCCGGCGCGATGCCGGACTCGCCGTCGACCAGTTCGACAAAGGTGCTGCCGGCGCGGTGATGCAGCACGGCCGGGCGCGGCGGCCGCGTCGAGCGCACCTTGGCGAACAGCTCCATGCCGGCGGCCGGAATGTCGGACAGCGCGCGATCGCCCAGCCAGTTCATGTTGCGCAGATAGATCTTGTGGGTCTCCAGCGCCTCGCGCGGGCCGACGATGACACGGGCCCGGTCGGCGTCGAGATGGACGACGTAAAGCGGCTCGCCCGAGGCGATGCCGATGCCGCGGCGCTGGCCGATCGTATAGCGCAGGATGCCGTCATGGCGACCGAGCACGCGGCCGTCGATATGGACGATGTCGCCTGGGTTGGCGGCAGCTGGCTTCAGCTTGGCGATGATGTCGGAATATTTGCCCTGCGGCACGAAGCAGATGTCCTGACTGTCCTGCTTGGCGGCAACGGTCAGCCCCATTTCTTCGGCGATGGCCCGCACCGCAGGCTTGGACAGCCCACCCAGCGGAAAGCGCAGATAGTCGATCTGCGCCTGCGTGGTGGCAAACAGGAAATAGCTCTGGTCGCGGTCGGCATCGACGGGCCGGAACAGCGCGCGGTGGGCGCCATTGGCCCCGGAGCGGATATAATGGCCGGTGGCGAGCGCATCGGCGCCAAGGTCCTTGGCGGTGGCCAAAAGGTCGGCGAACTTCACCGTCTGATTGCAAGAGACGCACGGAATGGGCGTTTCGCCGGCAACGTAGCTCTCGGCAAACGGGTCGATGACCGCCTTGCGGAAGCGCTCCTCATAGTCGAGCACGTAATGCGGAATGCCCAGTGTCTCGGAAACGCGGCGGGCATCGTCAATGTCCTGGCCGGCGCAGCACGACCCGGCCCGGTGCGTTGCGGCGCCATGGTCGTAGAGCTGCAGCGTGACGCCGACGACATCATAGCCTTCGCGCTTCAAAAGGCCGGCAACGACAGACGAATCCACACCGCCCGACATGGCGACGACGATGCGGGTGTTTTGCGGGCTGGCGGGAAGGTCGAGGCTGTTCATGGTTCTTTC
Source organism: Mesorhizobium sp. C089B (assembly GCF_030323125.1). Classification (NCBI taxonomy): domain Bacteria; kingdom Pseudomonadati; phylum Pseudomonadota; class Alphaproteobacteria; order Hyphomicrobiales; family Phyllobacteriaceae; genus Mesorhizobium; species Mesorhizobium sp. C089B. Next base: position 3,110,165 of record NZ_CP100469.1, on the reverse strand, counting down.
GTTCTGCGCGGCGCTTCAATGGCAGTGGCGCGAATATAGGTCAACCACACCAGCGGCGCCAGCTTTGCGGCGGTGCCGATTTTGCGGGAAAATTGCGCGCCTGCCCGCCGTTGCCTCAAATGCCGACGAAAAGACTAACGCGGCGTTCATGATCCTTACCTACTCATTAGGGTTCGCTTAGGCAATTTTTAAAGCTGTGGCGGTAATGTGGTGGGGATTGGGTCTTTGAGTTTTTAGTAGAGAGTACGATGACCGATCTTGTTAGACCGCGAGTCAAATATGTTATTGGGCCTGACGGCAGCCCTCTTACGATTGCCGATCTTCCGCCGACGAATACACGTCGCTGGGTTATCCGGCGCAAGGCGGAAGTGGTTGCTGCGGTGCGCGGCGGGCTTTTGAGCCTCGACGAGGCATGCCAGCGCTACAAGCTGACCACCGAGGAATTCCTGTCCTGGCAAGCGTCGATCGACGAATATGGCCTTGCCGGGCTGCGCACGACGCGCATCCAGCAATACCGGCACTAGAGCCAGGACCACAACAGAAAAGGGCGCGGTAACCGCGCCCTTTTGCCTGTCGGTAATGCCTGCTTCAGACCGTCAGCACCACCTTGCCGATCGGCCTGGTGGCGAGAAAAGCGTGCGCGGCGCCCGCCTGTTCGAGCGGAAAGCTCTTTGCCACATGGACCGCAAGCTTTCCCGCATCGACCAGTTTGCCAAGTTCGACGAGGCCTTCACGGTCGGGCACGACGGACATGCGCTCGACGCGGATCCCACGCGCAGCAGCCTTGGCTCGGGTGGTGTCGTGGACATTGAGCAGCGACACCAGGGCGCCGCCGTCCTTCAGGACTGTCAGCGATTGGTCGGCATGGTCGCCGCCCATCGGCTCCAGCACCAGGTCGATGTCGCTGACCTCGGCGGCGAAATCTCCCTTGGTGTAGTCGATCACTTCATCGGCACCGAGCGAGCGGACGAAATCGAGTTTCTTCGGGCTGGCGGTGGCGATGACATAAGCGCCGCGCGCCTTGGCGATCTGCACGGCCAGATGCCCGACGCCGCCGGCGGCGGCATGGATCAGCACGCGCTGGCCGCGCTTCAGGCCGCCATGGTGGACAAGGCCTTGCCAGGCAGTCAGGCCGGCCAGCGGCAGCGCGCCTGCATGAAAGTGATTGATGCCTTGCGGCTTCGGTGCGATTTCATCGGCCGGGGCGACAGCGAGTTCCGCATAGGCTGCGGCCTGCTTGGGAAAATGCGGCATGCCGAACACGGCGTCACCGACCTTGAGGCCGCCATCGACGCCTGGGCCCACCGCCTCGACCGTGCCTGAAATATCCCAGCCCAAAGTGAAGGGCGGTTCGCCCAGCAAAGGATAGTAACCGGCGCGCACCGAGCCATCGACCGGATTGATGCCGGCGGCATGCACGCGCACGAGCACTTCGCCTGACTTGGGCGAGGGCGCGGGGCGATCGGCGATGACGAGGACGTCGGGTCCGCCGACTGAATTCTGGACAACGGCACGCATGGGAGGCTCCTGCTGGGGTTTCTGTGCCACTATCATTTGGATAGTAATATTCCCTTGCCCAGTATGTACCTTTTCCATATATAGGCACCTCATGGATAGTGATAATGATTGCGGCTCCGGCTATGACGCCTTCCAGCGGACGTGTCCTTCGCACGCCGTGCTCGAGATGCTGGCCAGCAAATGGGTCTATCTGACGGTTTGTGCGCTGCGCCGTGGCCGGATGCGCAACGGCGAACTGGCGCGTAAGCTCGAAGGCATCACGCCTAAAATGCTGACGCAGACGCTGCGCGTCCTCGAGCGCGACGGGCTTGTGCGGCGCGAAATCTTTCCGGTGATCCCGCCGCGGGTCGAATATGAATTGACCGAACTTGGCCAGAACCTGGCGGGGCTGCTCACCCAGATACGCTCCTGGTCGGAAGAGCATGTGCCTGACATCAAGCAAGCGCGGGCGAGGGCGGCGGCGAACCTGGACAGGGATTTCGCACGGGCCTGAAGCTGCGGCCGCCTTACGGGCCGGATCAGCAGCGCCGGAGCCTTTTGGCGCGCTACACGCAAAGCAAAGCGCGGCGTCAGGCGGCGCCGGTCGGGTTAAAACTCTGCCGTCAGCCGATCATGGCGCTGCGACCGCCGAGTTCCGCGTCGCGGATCTTGGTGTCGCGCGATTCCAGCATCTCGGCCTTGGAAAGCTCCGCTTCAGCTTCGCCGAGTAATGATTCGGCAGCGCTTCGCTGCTGGGCGAGGTCGCTTTGAGAGTTTCTGAGGTTATCACGGCGCAGACGCGCCGCCTTGGCGAAGGTCGGATAGGCAAAATGATTGATGTCGGTGATGCCGGCCTTCTTCTCCTCGGCGGTGATCTGAAGCTCCAGTTCAACGGCCATGCGCTCGAACTCGGCGATCATCATGTCGAGCTGCAGCAGCTGCCGCCGCTTCTCATTCACCTGAAATTGCTTCAGCCGAACGAGGTTTTCACGTGACTTCATGATTCGGTACTCCCGGAAACGCACACCTGCACATATCGTCCAATCCGCCCGCCAGGGCCTGGCGCCGCCCGTATCCACCGGCATTCCCCGAACTATGGGAAACAAATCCCTAAAGTTTTTTGCCGGCGGTAACCATTCGTTTACGCGCATTGTTAATCATAAGGGCGAGGACTTAAGGCCGGGTAAAAATTCCGGCTCCCGATACGGAAGCCGGCCAGCGAGTCCCTAGAGTCACTTAGTCCGACTTATTAATGTGTAGCATTAGCGATTTGGGTCTGTGATTCATCATTAGATTCAAGAGGGTGTAGAAAGGGGTTAAAAAATCTGGTACCGTCCTTGGTGCGGAATTAGGTTTTGTTAACCATTCGATGGCAGCCTCTGTTCAGGCAATCACTGCTCCGGTCCCGGATGGGTCGTGACATGGTCCGGCGGCAGAAAAGGGGAATGAAATGCGCGTTCTGCTGATAGAAGACGACAGTGCAACCGCTCAGAGCATCGAGCTGATGCTCAAATCTGAAAGTTTTAATGTTTACACGACCGACCTCGGCGAAGAAGGTGTCGATCTCGGTAAACTTTATGATTACGATATCATTCTTCTCGACCTCAACCTTCCCGATATGTCCGGCTACGAAGTCTTGCGGACACTTCGCCTGTCCAAGGTGAAGACGCCGATCCTGATCCTGTCCGGCATGGCCGGTATAGAGGACAAGGTGCGCGGCCTGGGCTTCGGCGCCGACGACTATATGACCAAGCCGTTCCACAAGGACGAGCTGGTCGCCCGCATTCATGCCATCGTGCGCCGTTCCAAGGGCCATGCCCAGTCGGTCATCACCACCGGCGACCTGGTGGTCAATCTCGACGCCAAGACCGTCGAAGTCGGCGGCCAGCGCGTGCATCTGACCGGCAAGGAATACCAGATGCTGGAGTTGCTCTCGCTGCGCAAGGGCACCACGCTGACCAAGGAAATGTTCCTCAACCACCTTTATGGCGGCATGGACGAACCGGAACTGAAGATCATCGACGTCTTCATTTGCAAGCTGCGCAAGAAGCTCGACGCAGCATCCGGTGGGCAGAACTACATCGAGACGGTCTGGGGTCGCGGCTATGTGCTGCGCGAGCCGGAAGACATCCGCGTCAGCGCCTGAGCGAACACCATCCGATTGAATTTAATGAGAAAACCCGGCTCAGGCCGGGTTTTTTGCTGCCCTTCTTGGCCGAGGACGTGCCGAGTCAGGCGGCAACCTTCAAGGTACGAAAACGTTCGAGCAGTTGCGGCCGGTTGAACGGCTTCAACAGATAACCCTGGGCGCCGGCGCGCTTTGCCTTCATGATCGAGGCAACATCGACCTCGACCAGTGAGATCAGAATCTGCGGTTTGATCGTGCTCTCCATGGCGCGAACCTGGCGAATGACGTCGACCGCTTGCATGTCCGGCAGGGCGCCGTCGACGACAATCACATCAGGCATCTCGGCAGCGCACATCTCGACAGCATCAAGTCCAGTTGCCGCTTCGATCACCACCATGTCGGAGCCGCCAAGAATCCGTTTTGCAACCTTTCTGATGACGCTCGAATCGTCGACAAACATGCAGCGCTTCATTTCCGGGTCCTCTTTGCCATGGGGCGAACCGGCGGCATCCGGGTATCGGGATGCACACTAGGCCGATCTGGTAAAGAAGCAGAAAAGCCGTTAGGTAAAGTTTTTACAAACATGTCGTTTGCAGCCCCATTCGGCAGGGGCGTTGCCGGCGCTGAAACTTGCCTGTTCTGAATTGCCGCAAATATCAGCGGGAAAAGATACTTGATTGTTCTTGATGCTCGGCGTCCTGCCGAACGGCTTCGCTCAAGCCGCGGACAGCACGATCTCTTCGGCGGTCGCATGAATCGAGATCGTCATGTTGGCCTCACGCGCCAGCAGCAGCGTGTAGTAGGGCTGGACGGTATGGGCGTCGATAGGCTCCTCGGGCTTGTTGCCGGAATGGAGCTCGAGGAATTTCGGCGGCACGCGCAGCATCGGGCCGCTTGCGGCAAGCGCAAAGCGCGGCTCGGTGTCGAGGTTTTCCAGCGTGACCACCAATCTGCCACCGCGCGGGATGGCGGCATTGGCGACGAGCAGCAAATTGAGCAGCAGCTTGACCTTGTTCTTGGGCAGCAGGGCGCGAACCCCGTTCCAGATCAATTCCGGCTTCTCGTTCTTCAGGAAGGCGATGGCGACGGACTCGGCATCGCCGGTGTCGATCATCATGCCCGCCGAACCGGCGGCACCGAAGGCGATGCGGGCGAATTGCAGGCGGGCCGAAGCGTTTCTGGCGCTCTGCCGGATCAGTTTCATGGCGTCTTCGTCGGCGCCGCCCTCGTCCAGGAGTTCAAGGCCGTTGTTGATGGCGCCGACCGGCGAAATGATGTCGTGGCAGACTCGGCTGCACAACAAGGCTGCGAGATCGGGTGCGGAGAGAGAGAAAAGCTCAGCCATCGGCGAAAAATCCCTGCTAAAATTCACATCCTGGTGGCCGCGCGGCCGACAGCCACGCTCACCACCCGAATCACGCTCTCTCCCCCAGGCATTCTGAATACACAGCGCCCGAGCGTGCAGCAACAATCCACAATTCTTGTGAGAAAAACGGCATCTTTGCACAGGATGGGAGCCCGTGCAGACAGTCAGAAACAGCCTTCGAACCGCCATGTTCATGTGGGAGGTTAATGGTTGAAAAAGGATTACGGCATAGTTTGCCCGTAACAGTCATCCTTAACGGCCGCCTAAAGAGCCGGACGGGGTGCGAGGCGTCGGCGAAAGTGCTCCCTGACGGAGATTGGAAGCATGGTTTCCCGATTCTACGACCGGACGTTTGTCCGCGTCTTCTTCATGGCGATTGCCCTCATGGGCGCTCTCGCTTTCTCAACCTCTGCGTCGCGGGCACAGGAATACACCGCTCAGGAGATCGTCGATTCCGGTCACAAGTTCTTCGGCGCGACGTCGGGCGGTCTCGCAACCGTCGTCGAGAAGATTTTTGCCTCCTACGGCCTGCCCAATGGCTATCTGCTCGGCGAAGAGGGATCCGGCGCGCTGATCGGGGGCCTGACCTATGGCGAAGGTACGCTCTACACCAAGAATGCCGGCGACCACAAGGTGTTCTGGCAAGGGCCTTCGCTCGGTTGGGATTTCGGCGGCGAGGGATCGCGGGTGATGATGCTCGTCTATAACCTCGATGACGTCAGCAATCTCTACAATCGGTTCGGCGGCGTTGCCGGTTCGGCCTATGTCGTGGCCGGCGTCGGCTTCAACGTGCTGCAGAACAACAGGGTGCTGCTGGTGCCGATCCGCACCGGCGTCGGCGCGCGGCTTGGCGTCAATCTCGGCTATCTGAAGCTGACGCAGAGGCCGACCTGGAATCCTTTCTGAGCGATTCCGACCACACTTCGACCCGATCAACAGATTCTGACCCGGTGCAGCTGCGGCAAACCCTTGCCGCAGCGCTGGATTTGCGTCATGCGAACATGGCAAAGTCCAGAGTGGCGGTTGCCGGATAGCGGCCCGCCCGTAACGGGTAGTCACCTTGGTTCAGTCGATCCTGTTCTTCGCCCTCGGCTTTCTGTGCGCAGGCTTTCTGGCGCTGCTGGTCGCGCCGGCCATCTGGCGGCGGGCGGTCGCGCTGACACGCAAGCGTGTCGAGGCGTCGGTGCCGCGAACGCTGGCCGAGATCCAGGCCGACAAGGACAGCTTGCGGGCCGAGTTCGCCATGACGACGCGCCGGCTCGAAATCAGCATCAAGACGCTGCGTGAGCAGGCGAATGAGCAACTCGTCGAAATCAATCGCGGCCGCGAGGCGCTGAAGGGCCTGGCGGTCGAGCGCAAGGACAAGAAGCAGGCGCTTTCGGAGCTCGGGGAAAAAAACGAATTGCTGCTGCATCGCGAGCAGCAGATACAACAGCTGTCGGACAGGCTTGCACAAACAGAGCGCATGATGGAAAAGCGCGCGCTCGAGCTGGAAAAGCTCGAACATATGTACGACGACGCGTCCTTCTCCTCCAGCAATCGTCAGATCGAACTGGTGGCTCGCGAATCCGAGCTGGAAAAACTTGCCAACGACATTTCAGTGCTGCGCGGCCAGCGCAAGGAGGCCGACAGGCGCCATCAGGAAGTCGTCACCGAGGCCAAGGCCACGCGCGATGCCTTGAAGGCCGAAAAGAAAAGAACCGCCGACCTCGACAGAAAGCTCGAGCGTCTGCTCGCCACGCTTGCCGATCGCGAGGACAAGCTCGATCGCCGCGAAAAGGAACTGGCCCGGCTTCGCGAACGGGTGAAGGGCGAGGCTGCGGGAGGCGCCGCGGCTGCTGGCCTGGTTGGTGCGCAAGACAGTGCCCGCGCCAGGAACGAGGACATCGACAAGACGCTCGCCAAGCTCGAAGGCGACCGAGAGCGGCTCGAAGCCAGGCTGACGACGCTGGCCCGCGAAAACAAGCGGATGAAGGCGGAGCTTGGCGGTTCTGGATCCGCGAAGCCCGGGAATGGCCCCGGCAATGGCAATGATGCCGGTTCTGCCTTGCGCGAACAGATGAACAATCTGGCGGCTGAGGTCGTCCATTTGACGGCCAAGCTCGAAGGACCCGATTCACCGATCGCCAAGGCGCTGGCGGCGCCGCAGGAAACGCGGTCAGGAACCACCAGCCTCGCCGATCGCGTCCGGGCGTTGCAGAAGGCGGACTCGCCGAGCTGAGTTTCGAGCCTCGGCTTGGAATTGCCCGACTACCCCTATCAGCGCGAAAAATGATGCAGCGCGATGGCTGAGGCGGCCGCAACATTCAGGCTGTCGAACCCTCCCGACATCGCGATCCGCACCGTCCGCAGGCGAGTGAGCAGCCTCTCCGGGAGGCCCTCGCCTTCGGTGCCGAGATAGAGCGCCAGTCGTTTCGGTCGCGCGGCATCGCGAATGTCAGCCTCACCACGCGGCGACAAAGCGACCTGGCCGAAGTCCAACTCGCCGAGCTTCGCGATGAAAGCTTCAGTGTCGCCGAAGGACGCAAAGGGCACCTTCAACGCGGCGCCGACGGAGACGCGGATCGCCTTGCGATACAGTGGGTCGCAACAGGTGGCGTCGACGAAGACGGCATCGGCGCCGAAGGCGGCGGCATTGCGGAAGATCGATCCGATATTGTCATGGTTGGCGATGCCGATGAGAACGACGATCAACGCTTCGGCAGGCAAGGTGTCGAGCAAGGCCTCGGCGGGCTGTGGCGTGCCCTTGCTGCCGATCGCCAATATACCGCGATGCATGTGGAAGCCGGCGATCCTATCCATGACGGCGCTTGCCGCAACGTAGACCGGCAGGTCGGCAGGGGCCTTGCGCAGGATGTCGTCGAGCCCGACCAGCCGGTTTTCGAGGACCAGGACCGACTCCGCAGCAAAGCGTCCGGCTGACAGCAGGACGTCCAGCACCACCTTGCCTTCGGCGACGAACCGGCCATGGCGGCCGGTGAGATCGCGCTCGCGGATGTCGAGATAGGCGGCGACCCGCGGATCGCGCGCGTCGTCGATCTGGATCGGATCCATCAATACCTCGGCCGGCGAAAAATCGTCAGCGAGGTAAGGAGCGATCGGAGCCGCCAGTCAAGCCCTGCAGGTCAAGTCCCGGCGCGGCGCAGACGCGTTGCCATCTGGGACAAGTCGCCTATCCCGAAAATGCCGTCCAGCATGCGCAACAGTTCGCGCACCGCTTCGGACTTGCAGGAATAGTAGATCATCTGCCGGTCGCGGCGGGTCTCGACAAGATCGAGCGCCCTGAGCTTGGCCAGATGTTGCGACAAAGCGGACTGGCTGAGCATCACCTTTTCGGCGATCGCGCCGACCGACATTTCACCGTCGGCCAGATAGCTCATGATCAAGAGCCGCTTTTCGTTGCCCATAAGGGTCAGAAATGTCGCCGCCGATTCGGCATTGGCGATTAGTTTGGTCGAGACCATCGATGCCCCATGTTTTCCTGCTCATCCAAACGCTATGGGGGCAAATAGCGTTGGCTGCTATAATTCAGCTATGGATCACGCTGCTGATTCAGCGTCGCCTGAATCGTAGATCATTTCGCCCAAATCTCAAGACGTGCTTTTGATTCATGACGATTATCCTTGCGTAGCTGGCGCACGACCGGCTTTGGCCATGTCGACCAGAACCGGCCGCAGGTCGCGCGCGGTCTTCAACGGCTGCGGAAAATAGACCCTGCAAACGGTGTCGCCCGATGCCAGGTCCATGCCATCGGCATCGAAGCCGGTCATGGTCCAACCATCACCTTCAACCTTGGCGAAATGATGGGCATAGACGGCGATGGCGTCGAGATGGTCGGCATTCATGTGGTCGAGAGCGGATTGTTCGCTGGCGGCCAGCTCGTCGACGATCGGCCCCTCGGTGATGAGATCGCCACGGTCGAGCAGGTAGGCCTTGCCGAAGCCGCCATTCAGGCTGGCGCGCTCCGGCTCGAGGCGAAAGATCGAGAAATCGCCGAGCTCGGCATAGAGCTTTGCCTTGGGATTGCGGTTGAGATAGCGCCGCTCGGCGCGGGCATGCGCGCTCGACCCGCGTTCCAGCGGCTGCGCCCGGCAGACCAGCGTTATCCTGGGATGCGCCAGCGGATCGCCCTTGCCGGGTTCGCCGACAAGCAGCGAGCAGCGCGGCTCGGCAAGGATGGCGCCGGTATGGGCTGACAGCGCCGAGACAAGGATCAGAGGCGTGCCATCGATGTCGGTGGCGACTCCGACCCTGGAGGCCAGCGGTGCGCCGGTCGACGGCTCGATCACCGCGAGGGCGCCGAAACGGGCGCTGCGGATCAGCGTTGCGGCCAGCCTGATCGCCTCGGCGTCCGTCGCGCGAATGACGTCCTTCTTCGGCTGGTCCAAAATGCTCACCAGGTAAGTTGATTTTCTAAATCCAGTTACTGGCCCAATCATGCCGGCTTTGACAAGCGCTTTGATCTCGGCTGTCGAAAAGCCGAAGCGCGCCAGCACAGTCTGGGGCAGCTGATCGTCATCTTCAGACATGCCGGCAAGCGCCGGCTGCGAGGCCGAGAAGCGTGGCGCGGGCGCGGGGCGCTCGAGCGCACCGGCCTTCACAAATGCGTGACGCGCCCGGTTGTGCGGATGATCCCTGGCTTCGGCCAGCGACAGAACCGGCGCCACGCAGGCATCGCTTGCGGCAAACAGCGCGTCCCAGTCGTCGCGTGTCTTCTGCCGGAACCGGTCGGCAATGGCCGCGCGCATGTCCGGCCACAACGCCTTGTCGTATTGGCCGCGGACAAAATCCTCGCCGAGCGGCAGCAGCCTTGCGAATGCGGCGAAGAAGCACGGCTCAAGGCAGCCGACCGCAACGTGGCGTGCGTCCGCCGTCTCATAGGTGTCGTAGAAGGGCGCACCGGAATCGAGCAGGTTGGCGCCGCGCCGGTCGCTCCACAGACCTGCCGACATGAAGGCGTGTATGGGGGCCGCCAGCATCGAAGCGCCCTCGACCATCGCCGCGTCGATCACCTGGCCTTTGCCGGAGCGCGAGCGCTCGAACAGCGCTGCAAGCACCCCGGCGATCAGCATCATGGCGCCGCCGCCATTGTCGGCGATCAGATTCAGCGGCGGCACCGGCCGACCTTCCTCCCGGCCGATGGCATGCAACACACCCGAATAGGCGAGGTAGGTGATGTCGTGGCCGGCACGGCCTGCGAGCGGCCCGTCCTGGCCGAAGCCGGTCATGCGGCCGTAAATCAGCGCCGGATTGCGCGCCAATGCAGCATCCGGGCCGAGACCAAGCCGCTCCATCACACCGGGGCGAAAGCCTTCGACAAACAGATCGGCCTTTTCGGCAAGGCGCAGCAGCAGTTCCGTTCCTTTGGCCTGCTTGAGGTCGACGCGCAGGATGGAGCGGCCGTGACGGTCGAGATTGTACGCATCGGAGAGCGGCAGCAGGGGTTGGTCCGAACCGGTGCGCTCGATGCGCAGCACCTCGGCGCCCATCTCCGACAGCATCAGCCTGGCCAGAGGCACCGGGCCGAGCCCAGCCATCTCGATGACTTTCAGGCCGGCCAGCGGACCGGTCTTCACTGCGCCGGCCGCCATGGCCGTCTATTTCGGCGCCATGCGGATTGCCCCATCGAGGCGGATGGTTTCGCCGTTCAGCATCTGGTTTTCGACGATATGCAGGGCGAGCGCGGCATATTCGGACGGCTCGCCGAGGCGGGACGGGAAGGGCACGGCCGCGCCGAGCGAATCCTGCACCTCCTGCGGCATGCCGGCCATCATTGGCGTCTTGAAGATGCCGGGCGCGATGGTGCAGACGCGAATGCCGGAGCGCGCCAGGTCGCGGGCAACCGGCAGCGTCATGCCGACGACGCCGCCCTTGGATGCGGCATAGGCGGCCTGGCCGATCTGGCCATCATAAGCGGCCACCGACGCGGTGTTGACGATGACGCCGCGCTCGCCGCCCTGCAGCGGTTCGAGTTGGGCGGCACGGTCGGCGACGAGGCGGATCATGTTGAAGGTGCCGATCAAATTGATCTCGATCACCTTGCGGTACTGGTCGAGCGGATGTGGACCATCCTTGCCGATCGTCTTCACGCCGATGGCAATGCCCGCGCAATTGACCAGGATGCGCGCTGGCCCAAGTCTCTTTTCCACCTCGGCGACCGCGGCCGCACCGCTGTCGGCGCTGCTCACATCGCACTGGATGGCGGCGCCGCCAATGTCGCCCGCCACCTTCGATGCCCGGTCGATGCCGATATCGAAAATGGCGACGCGCGCGCCCTTGTCGGCCAGCGCGCGGGCGGTTGCCTCGCCGAGGCCGGAGCCGCCGCCGGTTACGATCGCAATCTGGCCGTTCGGGTTCATGCTGCATGCTCCGTGCTGTTCCGGGTCATGCTACGGAGGTCGCCGCCATGGTGCAACCTGACCAATGGGGATCCATCGCGACCGGTGCCGCGACCGATCCTGGAGCTCAGGCCATCACTGGTGCCTGCTCCGCGATCCTGGCAAGGCTGGCATGGCCGACCTCGCCGGAGAGCCGCGCCACGGCACCGGGCACGATCTCGTGCGACAGCAGCCGGTCGAGGTCGACCGGGCGCGGCATGGAGATCTGGCCGCGGGGGATCTTTCTGAAGCCGAGCGGGCCGTAATAAGGCTCGTCGCCGACAAGGATCACCGCCGGCGCGCCGGCCTTGGCGGCCGCCTCCAGCGCGATCGCCACGAGCCGGCGGCCGATACCGAGATTCTTGAAGGCGGGCCGCACGGCGAGCGGCCCGAGCATCAGCGCGCGTCCGGCGCCGGCGGCGATGCGGGTCATGCGCACCGAAGCAACGACGATGTCGCCATTCATGGCGACAAAGGATAGCGAGCGCTCGTGGCCGCCGGTCTCGCGAATCTTGTGGGCGGCCAGCACGAAACGGCCGGGGCCAAAGGCTTCGTCGTTGATGGCTTCGATTTCGGGATCATGCGCCGGAGTTTCCGGCAGGTATTTCACGTCGGCAAGGCTCATGGTCTTCGCGGTCCGATAAAGAGGAAAGGTTGCTGCAAGCGGCAGCGTTCGCCAGTCAGCGCTTTCTAAGCGCGGGCGCCCTTTCGTCGTCGGTCAAACCGGATCAAGCCAAGATCGAACATGCGGAGTGTCCGCTAGCATCAATTTCCGGCGGCTGCAATCGGCTGTTTTCATCCGGCGTTTCATACGAGTGACGCTCTGTTCAGCAGATGACGGCTTCGACATTGCCGCCTTGCGACTACATTGGCCAAGGCACGCAAGGAGATTTCGTATGGGATTGCTGGTCGAAGGCAAATGGCAGGACCGTCCGGCCAATGTCGATAGCAGCGGCAGGTTCATCCGCGCCGAGACGCAGTGGCGTGACTGGATCACGCGCGACGGCGCGCCGGCGCAAGGTCGTACGCGCGGCTTCAAGGCCGAGCCCGGACGCTACCATCTTTATGTCTCGCTCGCCTGTCCGTGGGCGCACCGCACGCTGATCTTTCGCGCGCTGAAGAAGCTCGAAGACATCATCCCGGTTTCAGTCGTGCATCATTTCCTCGGTGCTGAGGGCTGGACGTTTTTGGCCGAGGATGGCGCCACCGGCGACACGCTCTACGGCCTCGACTTCCTGCATCAGATCTACACCAAGGCCGATCCAGCCTATTCGGGCCGGGTTTCGGTGCCGGTGCTGTGGGACAAGAAGGAAGAGACCATCGTCTCCAACGAATCCGCCGAAATCATCCGCATGCTCAATTCGGCCTTCGACGAGTGGGGCGATGCCGCTCTCGATTTCTATCCGCCAGGCCTGCGCGGCGAGATCGACAAGGTCAATGCGCTGGTCTTTCCAGCCGTCAACAACGGCGTCTACCGCGCCGGCTTTGCCACCACGCAAGCGGCCTATGAAGAGGCGTTCGGCGAGCTGTTCGCGGCGCTCGACACACTGGAGGGCCGACTGTCAAAACGGCGCTATCTCACTGGCGAGCGTGTCACCGAGGCCGATTGGCGGCTGTTCACCACGCTGGTGCGTTTCGACCCGGTCTATGTCGGCCATTTCAAATGCAATCTGCGCCGCATCGCCGACTATCCGAACCTTTCGAACTATCTGCGCGACCTCTACCAGGTGCCCGGTATCGCCGGCACGGTGAACCTGCACCACATCAAAATGCACTATTACGGCAGCCACGAGAGCATCAACCCGACGCGCATCGTGCCGGTCGGGCCTGGGCTCGACTATGGCGCGCCGCACGACCGGGCGCGGTTCAGGCAGGCGGCGTGAGCATCGGATTGACAGCCTACCAGTACGGCGATACCGGCTCGCCTTCAAAAACCTCGGCAAGCCGCCGCAGCGTCGCCGGCGTCGTGCCATGCGGCAAGCGGTCGAGCGGAAAGAAGCCTGCTTCGGCGATCTCGTGGTCCGGCAGTTTCGGCGCGGTCTGGTTGAAGGTTTCGATGAGATAGAGGCCGACATGGTCGCGGCGGCTGGAGCGGCGGTTGAAATGCATCGATTTCAGCACCGGCTGGGCTGTCAGCGCGATGTTGCCTTCCTCGGCCAGTTCGCGCACCAGCGCCTCACCGAGCGTTTCGCCGACTTCGACGCCCCCGCCCGGCAATTGCCAGCCGGGAACGTAGGTGTGGCGGATGAGGAAGACAGTGTTCGAGGCGCGATCGTGGATCAGGCCGCGCACGCCCAGCGTCATCGGCCGCCGCAGAAGGAAATAGAGATGGAACAGCCTTGCCCTGAGGCCTGCCCAGCCGGTCTGGCGAAACGCCTGCTCCGGGTCCGATATAGCCATGACTAGCGAAACCGTGGATGGGCAGGAAACAGTGAGTGGAAAGCGGGGAGCGCGTCGCCTATGAAGGAAGGATGTTCAGGCTCGCGCATATTTCCGATGTCCATCTGGGGCCGCTTCCCGGTGTAACCTATCGCGAACTCGCGTCCAAGCGCGTCGTCGGCTACGTCAACTGGCAGCGCAACCGCCGCCGCCATATGCACGATGCCGTCATCGACACCATCGTCGCCGACATGAAGGCGAGCACACCCGACCACCTCACCGTTACCGGCGATCTGGTCAATCTGGCGCTCGACGGCGAGATCGAGATGGCCAAGCACTGGCTTGAGACGCTGGGTTCGCCGGAGGATGTCTCGGTGGTGCCGGGCAACCACGACGCCTATGTGCCGGGCGCCTTCGACAAGGTCTGCCGCTCCTGGGCGGCGTGGATGAGCGGCGACGGCGTGACTGCGCCGATCGACCGCAACGCTTTTCCCTATCTGCGCGTACGCGGCAATGTCGCGCTGATCGGCGTTTCGACGGCGCGCGCCACGGCGCCGTTCATGGCCAACGGCTTCTTCCTCGAAGGTCAGGCGCAAAGGCTGGCGACAGTGCTCGACGCAACGAACAAACGCGGCCTGTTGCGGGTGATCATGATCCATCATCCGCCGGTGCGCGGCGCCGTCGCCCAGCAAAAGCGCCTGTTCGGCATCTCCCGCTTCCACAAGACCGTTCATAGGCATGGCGCCGAACTCGTGCTGCACGGCCATTCGCATCTGCCGTCGCTGTTCTTCATCGGCGGGCGCGGCGCCAGGATTCCGGTCGTCGGCGTCGCCGCCGCCGGGCAGTCGCCAGGCAGCAAGAACCCGGCGGCACAGTACAATCTGCTCGATATTGACGGGGAGAAGGGCAATTGGCTGATTCGCCTGACGCGGCGCGGCCTGACCGGGCCGGCCTTGCCGCCATCGGACCTGCAGGTCATTGAACTCGGCGCGCAGACACCGAGGCCTTCAGATCGTTGATCAGAAGCTGATCTTCATCGCCATCAGACGATCCCAAAACAGCGCGGCCGCCACCGCCAGGCCAACAAGCGCGCCGGCGGCGACGAAGCCCAGGCCTGCAAAGAAGGTTGACCAGCTCTTGCCTGGCGCGGCTGCTTGCAAGGGCGGCTCCGCTTCGACCACCGCAGGGCGTTTCAGGTCGGCGACGGCCGGCTCGACACCGCCCTCCATCATGCGCTGGCGCTCGACGATACGCTCCGCCACATAGCGCGTGACCTGATCGGCGACCGGTTTCATATCGGTCGATTCGGCGAGCACGACGCGGCCGATGCGGGTATCCCTGAGAAAGCGGTAGGTGCGGCGGTCGCGCCCCATGGCGACATGGCTGACGGCGTCGATCCACAGGCGGGGCTGCAGGCCGGAGGAGACGACGAAGTCGAAATTGTCCATGTCGGCGGGCACGTCGGCAAAGACCGGGGCGAGCTCGGCCGCGAGCAGATCAAGCCGCATCCGGTGCGCCTCGCGCATGTCGACCACGACATCGTCGCGATCGGCGAAGGCATTTTTCACATCGCGAACGGCGTCGGACAGTTTGCGGGAGGTGTCGATGGGGGTGATGTTTTCGCCAGTGTCCTTCATCGGCGTCGCCTCGCTGATATGGTTAATTGCGAGTTAACACAGGCGGCGGCAAAATGCACTGGCGAGATGCGGGGCGCAAGTAAGTTAGCTCGCCGCGGCCTCGAATGTCGGACGCAGGCGCCTGCCGCGGCGTGCCATGTTTCGGCGCACGGCCTGGGCGACCACATCAGGCACTTCCTCGACCAGCATATGGCCGGCATCGAGCACGTGATGAATATGAAAATGCGCCGGCAGACAATCAGCCTGGGTAAAGGGCAGCACCGGATCGTCCGTTCCCCAAACCACCATCACCGGCATGTCGAGGGTGTCCAGCTGTTCGCGGGGGATGACCCCCTGCCGCTCGTTCCTGGTCATGACGGCCGATATCTCAATCAGCTTGCGCAACTGGCCGGGGCGACGGCGTAGGTCCGCCAGGACGCCAACGATGCGTTCGGGCGGCGGGCTTCGCGGTCCCGACATGGCGGCAAGGCAGGCGCGGATTTCCCGTCTGTCGGCGGCCGCGGCGTAGCGGCGCAACAGCGGTCCGTTGATCTCGGGGCCAACACCGCCCGGCGCCAGAAGCGTCAGCGAACCTATCCTTTCAGGCTCGGCAAGCGCCATCAGGGAGGCGACCGCGCCGCCCATCGAATGACCGGCGACATGCACCCTTGCTATCCCGCGTGCGGCGATATCGGCGAGAACCGCTCGCGCCGCTGTTTTGGCCGGGCCGCTGCCAGGAAATTCGAGAGACAGTCCGTGTCCCGGAAGATCGTAGGCCAAGGTCCTGACATCGGGCCCTAGCGACGCGGTCACCTCGCGCCAGATATCATGGCAACCACCGAAGCCATGCAGCAGGACGACCGTCTTCGGCCCGGCGCCCCGCTCGGCAACATAGAGGGATGAGACCATGAAAATGTGCGATTATTGCAAGACTGGAGAGGAAATTCGAATCGAGGCTGGATTGCTCCCAGTCCAGACCGATGGCCAGTAAAGTTTTCGCGATCCGGAAAGACTAGCTGGCGTTGCCGAGGCCCGCGGCGCGCAGCGCCTCAACCAGCCGGTCGGTCAGATCGGCGGGATATTTGCGCTCGGCGAAGGCCGCGCGCGGATCGGCGGCGAATTTCGGGAATTTGGTGGTCAGCTCATCCAGAAGCTTGGCTGCCAGCTGTTCGCGGCCGGCAGCCTTGGCACCGATCAGCCGCGCCGCCAGATAGTGCGATTTCATCGCCGTCGTGCGCAGCGACTCGCTGGCTATCGCGGCCTTGTTCATGTCGCCCAGCATGAATTGCCCGGCGAAAAGCCCAAAATCCCACCATGTCGGATGGCCGCTGAACGTCTCAACGGCATGGGTCAGGATGGGTGTTCCCTCGGCATATTTGCCGGCAAAGATCAGGCCATAGCCGTAAGCGGCAGCCATGCCGAGGTCGTAGGGGTTGAGCTCATAGGCCTTGCGCATCCAGCGGATCGATTCCTCGGTGTTGCCGAGGCGCGAGTTGAGGTAGCCGTAGGCGCGGTGCGCATAAGGGCTGGTCGGTCCCATCTGGATGGCGCGATGGGCGAAAGACATTGCCTGTTCGACCGTCGCGCCAGGCGGATAGGCGTAATGATCGGTGGCGGCCTCAAGGGTCAGGGAGGCCAGTTCCGAATAGACCAAGGACGATTTCGCACCCTGGCCGGCGAGCTTGTCCAGGCAGCGATAGGCAGCCTCGTGCGTCCTGGTGCTCTGGTCGAGATAGTATCTGTCGTTGAGGATCAGGCAGCTCGTCAGCCCGGTCTGAATGCCGTTCTGTTCGATGTAGCTGTAGAGCGGGCCGGAGGCGGGAATGGTCGAGCTGAGGATGGCGGCGATACGATCCTCGACGGTGCCAGGTGCGCTGTCGGCGGCCGTCAGACTGCGGGACAAAAGCACGCGGCCGGTCGCCACGCTCTGCAGTTCGAGCGTCACGTCACCTGCCATTGGTCCCGGCAGGACATCGAAAACGAAGCTGGTCGGGTCGGTGCTTGGGTCGCGCTTGCTGTCGGCGTCGCGGCCGATGAAGTCGATGGTGTCGAAACCGGCAAGGCCGGCGCGCAGCGAAGCGGCGACGCGGCCGGCCTCGGGGCCGGTGGCCTTCACGGCGATGTAGACGAGGGGCAGGGCCTCCATCGACGGCGATGCGATGCTGCTCGTTACGCCAGCGGTCTCGACCACGGAGGTCGGATCACTGCTGGCAAGCAATGCGCCGCTGCCCTGGCGCAGGATGAGCACGCCCAGCATGAGGATGACCAGCGTCATGGCGACCCAGAAGAACTGGAGATGGCGCGCCAGCGAAGGCCCAGGTTCTGTAACCCCGCGGCCGTCGCGCCAGCGGGAACGGCGTCAAGAGCCGTCTGGTCGGGCGATCCGGGCAAGGCGGCTACCGCCGCCGCAAGCGGCTCCTGCCCAACCGGCAGGCGTATGGCGTTGAGCTCATAGGACGGCACGTAGCCGCCGCGCGGAATGGCAATGCGAACCGGTTCGGCTATTCCTTCATTGGCGAAATAATGCTGGAGAAGTTCGCGCAGCCGGCCTGCCTGCACCCGGACAACGGCGTCGGTCGACGAATCGAAATCGCCGTCCTTGCCGAAGACGTCCATGGCGATGGAGAAACCCTTGAGCCTGTCGGCTTCGCCGGCCTGCTCGCGCTCAACAAGATAGCGCAGCAACTTGCGCGCGCGCTCGGAACGTCCGAACGTTTCGCTGGCGAGCAGTCGCTCCAGTGTCTCGCGCACTGCGGGGGCGGCAGGCGTGGCATGCTGCAAGTGTCGATCCTCTCGAAGTCGGCACAGGTTGAGGCGCAATCATATAGAGCCTGCACTTCCATACAAGCATGCTTATGTTATGCGATCGCGTAACACACCGGATAGTTGCCGGTGGTTGACACAAAAGACCGGAATTTCCCTCGGCAAATGGGGGATTTCCGGGCGCCGCGGACATTCGGCGCCCGGGAAAATATCAGCCGGCCTTGCGGCCGATTATCCGGTTGGCGGCCGAAACAACGGCTTCCAGCGAGGCGGCGACGATGTTGGTGTTGATGCCGGCGCCGAACAGCTTGCCGCCGGGATATTCCATCTCGACATAGGAAATCGCCGAGGCGTTCGAGCCGCGCTGGAGCGAATGTTCGGAATAATCAAGCACCGACATGTCGACGCCAACATGACGCGACAGCGCATCGACGAAGCCGTCGATCGGGCCGGTGCCGGAGCCGGCGATTGTCGTCTCCTTGCCGTTGTCGAGGATCACCGCCTCGACCACGCGCCGGCCCTTTTTCTCGGTATCGGGATAGGTGTGATGGTCGAGGAACTTCAGTCGTGCGCCGGGCTGGTCGACATAGGTTTCAATAAAGCGGTCATGGATGCGTTTTGCCGGCACTTCCTTGCCTTCGGCGTCGGTGATCGCCTGGATCTCCTGGCTGAACTCGATCTGCAGGTTGCGCGGCAGATTGAGGCCGTAATCGGCCTGCAGTACATAGGCGATGCCGCCTTTGCCCGACTGCGAGTTGATGCGGATGATCGCCTCGTAGCTGCGTCCGACATCGGCCGGATCGATCGGCAGATAGGGCACTTCCCAGACCGGCGTGTTGGCCTTCTTCAAGGCCTTCATGCCCTTGTTGATGGCGTCCTGGTGCGAGCCGGAAAAGGCGGTGTAGACGAGTTCGCCGACATAGGGATGGCGCTCGGAGATCTTCAGCTGGTTGGAATATTCGTAGACGTCCTTCATCCGGTTGATGTCGGAGCAATCCAGATGGGGATCGACGCCTTGCGTGTACATGTTGAGCGCCAGCGTCACGATGTCGACATTTCCGGTGCGCTCGCCATTGCCGAACAGCGTGCCTTCGACGCGGTCCGCACCCGCCATCAGGCCGAGCTCGGTGGTGGCGATGCCGGTGCCGCGATCGTTGTGGGGGTGCAGCGAGATCAGCAGGTTCTCGCGGTCGTCCAGGTTGCGGCACATCCATTCGATCCGGTCGGCATAGATGTTGGGCGTCGACATCTCGACCGTCGACGGCAGGTTGATGATCAGTCTGTTGTCGGCTGTCGGCTTCACGATCTCGGTGACGGCGTTGCATATCTCCAGCGCGACTTCGAGCTCGGTGCCGGTAAAGCTTTCGGGCGAATATTCGAAGCGATAACCGCCGCCGGCCTTGGCCGCCATGTCGGTGATCATCTTGGCCGCGTCGGTGGCGATGCGCTTGATACCGCCGACATCCTTCTCGAAGACGACGCGACGCTGCAACTCGCTGGTCGAATTGTAGAAATGCACGATCGGGTTGGTGGCGCCCTTCAGAGATTCGAAGGTGCGGGTGATGAGTTCGGGACGGCACTGCACCAGCACCTGTAGCGAAACATCAGCCGGCACATTGCCTTCCTCGATGCACCAGCGGGCGAAATCGAAATCGGTCTGCGAGGCCGAGGGGAAACCGATCTCGATCTCCTTGAAACCCATGTCGAGCAGCAGGGCGAACATGCGCGCCTTGCGCTCATGACCCATCGGATCGATCAGCGCCTGGTTGCCGTCGCGCAAATCGACCGAGCACCAGATCGGCGCCTTGTCGATGACCTTGTTGGGCCAGGTGCGGTCGGTGAGGCCGACGGTCGGATAGGGCTGGTACTTGCGGGCTGCGTCCGGCATGTGGCCGGCCGCGTGTTTTACGCTTTCGGCTTCGCCGGATCGGATCTCTTCTCGTGCGTTCATCGTCTTGTTCTCCCGGCGGCTCGCGGATCGGTCTTCAGACGGATTGGTGGCGAGCAGCGCCTTACCAGATTTTCGTTCGCTTGATGTGAAGTGCCAATTTGAACTGGCCAAGGAGCGTGCGCGTAAGCGGCGGTTCGACCGCCGGGCGCTCCTTCAGCGAACCCGGCGATCGCCGATAAGGCCGAGAAGAAGCAGGGTCGATGCCAGCGCGCGCACGGTCTCGCCGGCAAAGCCGGTCGGACGGGAAGCGACGGAGGAGACGCGCGTGTTCATGGCGGGGTTCATACAGGAGCCGCCATGGACAGGCAAGTGGGCTGCCATTCCACCACTCGCGAGCACTCTTCCCCATGCGCGGCAAATGCGCCAGACTTGCGTGTAGCCGGGGCCGCAATGCTTCGCCGTCGGAGGGATCATCCGTGAATTTTGTTTTCTTCTCGCCGCATTTTCCCGCCAACGGCGCCGATTTCTGCGACCGGCTGAAAAAGGCCGGCGCTACGGTGCTGGGCATTGGCGATGCGCCTTATGAGGCGCTGGACGGGAAGCTGAAGGTGGCCCTGTCGGAATATTACCGCATCGCCGACATGGAGGACTACGATCCGGTGTTCCGGGCCATGGGTCATTTCATCCACAAATGGGGCCGGATCGAGCGCTTCGAGTCACTCAACGAGCATTGGCTGGAGCTGGAAGCCAACATCCGCACCGACTTCAACATCTACGGCACCAAGCTCGATTTCGTGAAGAATTTGAAGCGCAAGAGCCGCATGCGTGCATTCTTCCGCAAGAGCGGCGTCGACACCATCGCCCAGCGCAAATGCTCCGACCGGGCCGGCGCCATGACCTTCATCCGCCGCGTCGGCTATCCCGTGGTGGTGAAGCCCGATTCCGGGTCCGGCGCCTCGAACACCTTCAAGATTTCCAACGCCAGGGAGCTTGACCAGTTTTTCAGAGACAAGCCCGAGGACGTGACCTTCGTCATGGAGCAATTCATCGAGGGGCTGGTGGTGACCTTCGATGGGCTGGTCAACCGTGACGGCGAGGTGGTGCTGGCGGCCAGCCACCGCTACGACCAGAGCATCATGGAAGTGGTCAACAAGGATCGCCACATGAGCTACACCTGCTTTCCCAAGGTCCGACCGGCGATCGAAGAGGCCGGCCGCAAGATCCTCAAAGCGTTCGACGTGCGCGAGCGCTTCTTCCACATCGAGCTGTTCGAAACCAAGGACGACCGCGTCATCGCGCTTGAGGTCAACATGCGGCCGCCCGGCGCCTGGATGACCGATGCGATCAACTACACGTTCGACATCGACGTCTACGCGGCCTGGGCCGACATGGTGGTGAAGGATGCCGCCGGTGGTCCTTATGAGGGCAAGTATTTCACCGCTTATGCCAGCCGCAAGCAGCACCTCCATTATTTGCACAGCCATGAGGACGTGCTAGCCGCGCATCGCGACAAGATCGTCCATCATCAGCCGATAGAAAATGTTTTCAGCCGCGCCATGGGAAATTACGCCTACCAGATGCGCTCGAAGGACGAGAGAGAGCTGCGCGCGGCCGTCGCCTACATCCACGCGGAAAAGGCTTAGACGCGATGGACATCTCCTATCACAAGGGTTTCTCCGGCAATCTCGGCCGCGACATGGAATACAAGCGCTACGGCCATGCCGGCCGGCCGGTGGTGGTGTTCCCGACGTCGCAGGGGCGGTTCTACCAGTTCGAGGATTCCGGCGGGGTTGGAGCGCTGGCCGAATTCATCGATACCGGCCGCATCCAGCTGTTTGCGGTCGACGGCGTCGATTCGGAATCGTTCTTCAACAAGCATGCCGGCGCCGCCCACCGCATCGGTCGCCACGAGGCTTATTTCCGATATGTGCGCGAGGAGGCGCTGCCGGAGTTTCTGGCGACCGCCGAGCAAGCCAATGGCGGGCGCAAATTAAAGCCGCTGTTCACCGGCTGTTCGATGGGCGGTTATCATTCCACGAACTTCGTCTTTCGCTTTCCCGAACTCGCCAGCGGCGTCATCGCGCTGTCGGGCGTCTATTCGGCGGGCGACTTCTTCGGCAAGGCGCTGGAAGGTGATATCTTCTACAATTCACCGCTCGACTATCTGCCCGGCACCGTAGACCCAAAGCTGCTTGCCCGGCTGAAGTCGCTGAGGATGATCTTCTGCTGCGGGCAGGGCGCCTGGGAAGAGCGGATGCTGGTCGAGACCCGCAGGCTGGAACAGATCCTGCGCGATAAATCCATTCCCGCCTGGGTCGACTATTGGGGCGGCGATGTCAGTCATGACTGGCCATGGTGGCACAAGCAGCTGGTCTATTTCTTCGGCCGCTGGCTGGATGATGATCTGATGCACCGGCTCGATTGATGACCACACCCGAACCTATCCGCCGCTTTATCGAGGCCACCAATGCGGGTGATAGCGAAGCCGTTCTCCACACGTTCACAGCCGACGCGTCCCTGACCGACTGGGGGCGGTCCTTCCAAGGCCGCCAGCAGATCGCGCGCTGGAACCAGTCGGACAATATCGGCGTGAAGTCCAATCTTCGCATTGTCCGCATCGCCGAGGTCGAGGGCAGCTACCGCGTCCGCATTGCCGTGAAAGGCAATGGCTTCAACGGCGAGGGTGACATGACCTTCGTGCTGGACGGCCACCGCATAGCGAGCCTCGTCATCTCCTGACGCGGCTCAGCTACCCTTCCTGGCAAACCGGCAGAGCAATGGTCTCGTGTTCCACCGCCGATCCACGGCGCAAGCCGAGAAAGACGACAAGGGCGGTGACGATGGTGATTGCCGCCAGCACGATCAGCAGCCTGTCGAACGCGATCTCATAGGCCTGGACCAGGACCGTGGCTCTGGCACCCGGCAAGCGGGCTGCCGCTTCGCCGATGTTGCCGGTCACCAGCAGCTGCGCGGCGGCGGTTGCATCCAGGGAAGACGCCGTTCCCTGAGCCGCCAGTTGGGCTGCCGTGAAACCCGACAGGACTGCCATGACGATCGCCAGCGCCACGCCTTCGCAAGCGACGCGGGCGGTGTTGAAGATGCCGACCGCCATGCCGGCACGCTCTTTCGGCACGACGCCGACCGCAAGTCCGTCCATCAGCCCCCAGGGCAGGGCGATGCCGATGCCGATGAGGATCAGCGGCGCCACCAGCGCTGCGACGACAGGCGGTGTCAGGCTCAGCCAGACAAGGCCGCCGGCGGCCACAAGCAGGCCGACACCGCAGATCGTTGCCGGAGCGATCCAGCGCGCTACCTGGCCGGCGAGCAGTGGCAGGATCAACAGCGGTCCCGACAGGCAGATCATCAACTGCCCCGCCTTGATCTCGCTCATCCCCTCGATGCCGATGAAGCGGATCGGCAACAGCACCAGCAGGACGACGAAGCCATAGGCGGGAGCGGCCGCCAGGAACTGGACGCCGACGAAGCGGGGAAAGCGGAACAGCGAGAGATCGAGCATCGGCCGGCGCACGCGCCGCTCGACGACGACGAAAGCGGCAAAGCAAAGGGCGGCCGCCACGAGAAGCGCGATCACCAGGGGATCGGTCCAGCCGCTCTGCGGCGCTTGCAGCACCCCGTAGGTCAGCGATGCCAGCGCGATCGTAAAGGTGCCGGCTCCCGCCCAGTCGAGGCCGGTCGCATCCGGATCGCGCGATTCCCTGATGGTGCGCAGGCCGAGCAAAGCGGCTGCAATCGCGAGCACTGCCACCAAGACGAAGATCGATCGCCAGCCGAAAGCATCTATGAGCAGGCCCGACGCGATCGGCCCAAAAGCGAGGCCGATGCCGAAACTGGTGCCGAGGAAGGAGAAGGCGCGCAGCCGCAATGGCCCATCGAATTCCTGGGCAAGAGCGGAGGCGCCGCCGGCAAAGGCGCCGGCACTGCCGAGCCCTTGCGCAGCCCTGAGCACATCGAACCAGACGATATCAGGGGCGAACATCGATCCCAGCGATGCCAGCACATAGGTGGCGAGGCCAACAAGGAAGAGCCGCTTGCGGCCATGATTGTCGGCCAGCGCGCCTGATGCCATCAAGGTGGCGGCGAAGGTCAGCATGAAGGCGTTGGTCACCCAGTTGAGCGCGATCGGGCTGCCGCCGAGGTCGGCCGCAATGCGGGAAAGCGCGACGGCCGGGCCGGTGAAGGTCAAGGGCATTGTCATGGCGGCAAGGCATACCGACAACAGGACAAGCCATGGCGCGACCGCGCCGTTTGTGGTCTTCGAGGTCATGGATTTCCTATCTGAACCAGGATCCGCCGGCCTGCCGCAAGCTTGCTGCGCCGGTCGCAACGGGAAGATAGGCTCGCGACACTTCGAGAAAAATAGTGTTAAATCTCCAGATATACCGGACTGAAACGCTCGAATGGAGAGATGCGATGGAACGCCTCAATGGGCTCCTGGCCTTTGCCCGCACGGCTGAGTTCGGCAGCTTCATCGCTGCGGGCCGCACGCTCGGCATCTCGGCATCGGCCGTCGGCAAGAGCGTCGCCAGGCTCGAGCAGGATCTCGGCGTAAGGTTGCTTCAGCGCAGCACGCGCCGCATCGGCCTGACCGAAGAGGGCAAGCTGTTCAACGAGCGGGTGCGGCGCATCCTCGACGACATCGACGATGCCGAGGCGATGCTGTCGCGGAGCCGCGAAACACCGCATGGGCGGCTGCGCGTTTCGACGCCGATCGTGACCTATCATTTGCTGTTCCCGGTGCTGTCCGAGTTCATGGCGCGCTATCCCGAAATCGAACTCGACATCGACTTTAACGACCGCATCGTCGACCTCATCGACGAAGGCGTCGACATCGCGATCCGCAGCGGCGACCTGCCGGATTCGCGCCTGGTGGCGCGGCCGCTTGCACCCTTCCGGCTGCTGTTGTGTGCGGCACCCTCCTATATCGAGCAGCACGGCAACCCGAGCCGCCCGGACGATCTCGTGAACCATTACGGCATCCGCTTCCGCTTTCCCAACAGCGGCAAGCTGCAAGGCTGGCCGTTCATCGGCGGCAGCGCCGAGCCGCAGGTCCGCTCGATGCTGACCTGCAACAACACGGAGGCGCTGAAGGGCGCCACGATGGCCGGGCTCGGCATCAGCTCGATGCCCGATTTCCTGGTCCGCGAGGCGCTGCGTGACGGCCTGCTGCGCACGGTGCTGGACGACCATGTCGACGGCCGCGGCCAGTTCCGGTTGCTTTGGCCGTCCAATCGCCATTTGTCGCCAAAGGTTCGCGCCTTCGTCGACTTTCTTCCCGACCGGCTTGCCGCGACGCTGAGCGGCTCTTGAATTAGTCCTTCGCGGCCGACAGCGACGGCGACAGCACGGAACAGCGGCGCTTCTCAGTAGGTGGCGCGGCCGCCGGAGAGATCGAACGTTGCGCCGGTGGTGAAGGAATTTTCGTCCGATAGCATGAAGGCGATCATCGCAGCCGCCTCTTCGACTTCGACGAACCGGCCTCGCGGCACCTTGCCCAGCATGTAGGCGACCTGGGCCTCAGTGAGCTGTTCGAGGATGCGGGTGCGGGCGGGCGATGGGGTCAGCGCATTGACGGCGATGTCGTGGCCAGCCAACTCCTTACCGAGCGATTTTGTCAGCGCGAGCACGCCGGCCTTGGCGGCGGAATAGGCGGCGGCATTCGGATTGCCTTCCTTGCCTGCGACCGAGGCGATGTTGACGATGCGGCCGTAGCTGCGCGCGATCATGCCGGGCACCAGGCGCTTGCAGCAGTAGAAGACGCCGTTGAGGTCGATGTCGATTATCTGGCGCCAGGCGGCAGGATCATAATCCGCCACCGTCGCTGCCGGTCCGGCGATGCCGGCATTGTTTACCAGCAGATCGACCGGACCAAGCGAGCGCTCGGTTTCGGTCGCGGCGCTGTCGACGGCCTCCATCAGCGATTGATCGCACAGCAAACCCTCGACCCGGCCGAGCGGGGCGAGTTCGGAAACGGCCTTCGCCATGGCGGTCTCGTCCACATCCCAGATGGCGACGCTGGCGCCCGATGACAGCAGTCGCCGGGCGACAGCAAGGCCGATGCCTTGCGCGCCGCCGGTCACCACGGCGACCCGGCCTGAGAGATCGACGGCATTCACACGACGTTTCATGGGCACTTTTCCTCTTCCCTGGATATTTGAATCTCAGTCCCTGACGGCTCTCGCCACCAGCCGCGCTATGCTCGGCCCGGCGATGAGCACGACCAGGAAGCGGGTCGACTGCAAGGCCATGACGAAGGATATGTCGACGTTCTGCGCGGCGGCGGCAATGATGGCGACGCTGTCCATGCCGCCGGGGCTGGTCGCGAGATAGGCGGTCAGCGGATCGATACCAAGGACGTGGCTTATCAGCCAGGCTAGCCCGCCGCAAAAGGCGATCAGCACGACGATAGAGCCGACGATCTGCGGCAGCGCCCGTGTCGCATGACGCAGGATCGCCCGGGTAAAATTCAGCCCTATCGACCAGCCGACCATCGCATAGGAGAGCGCCAGCAGCCATGGCGGCAATTGCATCGCCACGCCGAAGCCGAGATGGACGATGGTGCCGATGATGAAGGTGCCGAGGAAGAAGGGTGACGGCAGCCGGCACAACCGGCCGAGCAGGCCGCCGACCAGCGCCACGCCGAGCGTGGCGGCAAAGGCTGCCGGTTCGATCGGCGGGAACCAGACGATGGCTGGTACCTCGATGCCCGAAGTGTCGACCCACATCTTGGCGACGAGTGCTGCCGTCATCGAGACGAAGATGACGCGCAGATACTGCATGAAGGCGACGAGGCGCTGATCGGCGCCGAAGGCACCGGCCATCAGCACCATGGCAGTGGCAGCACCCGGCGACGAGCCCCAGACCGCGGTGGTGCCGGGCAGGATGCGCCAGCGGCTGATCAACCAGCCAAGCAGGCTGGACGCCGCAAGGGTCGCCAGCACCACGACAAGGACCAGCGGCCATTCCTTGTAGAACACCGAAAAAATGTCGGTGGAGATCGACGCCGCGACCAGACAGCCGACCAAGGCCTGGGCGGCGGCGAACAGCGGCCGCGGCACGCGCACCGTGGCGCCATTGGTGCCGGCAAGGATCGCCGCCAGCATCGGGCCGATCAGCAGCGCCGCCGGCAGTGCGGCGTATTCCAGCGCGCCGGCGAACAGCAGCGAGACGATCAGCAGCACCAGCCACTGCCGAACCGGACGCATGCGCGCCATGCGTTCGACGGCCGGTTGGTCTGGCGAAGAGTCCATGTTTGGGTCTTAGACCTGGAAGAGAAAAATGCGAACGCTGTCTCGGACGAAATTCACGACCCCGACCCCGCGTTGGGATGTCACTCGTTCTTGATGGCGGGCAGGCCGAAACCGCCGGCCGGATGGGTCTCGACCTGGAATTCGAAGCCGGCGATGATCGGCCGGGCCTTGGCGATCGCTGCCTGGACCTCCGGCAGCTGCAGCGAAGCCTTGTGGCTTGCGGCGTCGGTCCACACTTCGGTCACCCAGATCGCGTCGGCATCGGCCGGGTCGCGGGCGATGACATAACTCAGGCAACCCGGCATGGCGCCGGTCGAGGCTAGCAGCACATCCATGATCGCGTCGCGCTGGCCGCGCGCCGCCCGCATCTTTCCGATCAATCCGTACATTGCCTCTCCCCTTTCTTCCAACCTCAGCAAACGTGCGCACGACATGCATGGTTGCGAGACGCAGTATGCAATTGCCGGCTCACGGCATCAACTGGCCACCGTTCACCTCGATCACCTGGCCGGTGATGTAACCACTCAGGAGATCGGAGGACAGGAAGAGATAGGCGCCGACGCAGTCTTCGGCCGTGCCGGCACGCCCTTGAGGAATGGTGGCGACCATGCCCTTCATCTGCTCGTCGGTGGAATAGCGCTCATGGAAGGGTGTCGCGATGGTGCCCGGCGCCACCGCATTGACGCGGATGCCGAAGCCGATCAGTTCCTTGGCCATGCCGCGCGTCAGATTGGAGACAAAGGCCTTGGCCGAACCGTACAGCCCGGCGCCGCCGCCAGCGCCATTGCGCGCCGCGATCGACGAGGTGTTGACGATGAAGCCGCCCTGCTTCTTCAGCCATGGCATCGCCTTGCGCGAGGCCGTCAGCACCGAGCGGGCGTTGAGGTCCATCACCGCGTCGTAGTGCGCCTCGGTCTGCTCCGCATAGGGCACGCGGCCGAGCATGCCGCCGGCATTGTTGACCAGCCCGTCGAGCCGGCCGAATTTTTCGGCGCTCTCCTCGACTACCCGCTCGACATCGGCTGCCTGTGAGAAGTCGCCCTGTGTCAGGAACACCTCACCGCCGCTGTCGCGGATGGTTTTGGCCAGCGTTTCTGCGGCCTTCCGGCTCGAATTGTAGTGCAGCGCGACCCGGCATTTCTGGGCGGCGTAGGCCAGTGCAAGGGCGGCACCGATGCCGGTCGAAGCGCCGGTGACCAGCACCGCCTTGCCGGCAAGATCGGGGATGACGAGGGTGGTCGCGGTCATGAGCACTTTCCTTTGGGCTGTTTGGCCACCCTTCGTAGGCTCTCATGGCCTTCACGTTCAAGCCCGTGGCGGCTCAGGGCCGGAGATAGGCGTAGCCCTGGCGCTGCAGTTCGGCGAGCTTGACGACGCCGCCCTTGTCGGCGGCGTGGAAGCCCTCGAGCAGGTCGGCAAGCGTGATCTCCATGCCTTGCATGGTGTTGCCGCAGGCATGCGGCTCAAGGCCCTGCTGGACAAGGCCGGCAAAGCGTCCCGAGATCGCCGCCGATATGCCTTTCGACTTGAAGCCGGCGAGGGCCGGACCATGCACGACCAACACGATGTCGACATTGCCGCCGGTGCCTTCATAGTGGTTCTTGATGTTGCCGAGCACGAAGTTGACCTTATCGAGGTCGCTGAGGTGATAGGCGACCTTCGGTCTGTCTTCAGCGGCGGCGGCCCGGCTCAGCCCGAACAGGCCGGCGGCACCGGCAAGGCTGGCCCGGAACATGTCGCGTCGACGCATGGCATCCTCTCGGCTTGGCGCTCCCCGCAAATTGCGTGGCTGCGGCCATGATACTAGCATAAATTCACGTTACGTCCTGTCGATGCGAGGAGGGGGTCACATGGCGTTCAGGAAGTGGAAGGTTGTTGCCAGCGCTGGATTTGGCGCCGTGCTGCTCGGCGCGTTTGCGGGTTTTGCCGGCGATGCGCTTAAATTACCCGAACTCAGCCCGAATGGCGTCGATGCGTGTTTCGGCCGCGTCTATGATGCGGCGCACCTCAAGGCGCATCCAAAGCAGAAGGTGGCGCGGATCTTCTTCCTCTATGGCCATGATCCGGTGAGCCATCCGAACGAGGAGCCGATGGCAAACGCCGACACCTCCTACAACGGTTTTCTCACCACCGTGGTGCGCGGCGCCAAGGCGCCGCAATGGGCCGGCGGCTGGTGCAATCACGAGTCCGAGGACGGCAAGTCAGGTCCGATCCGCTGCGGCATGGACTGCGACCGCACCATGGCGTCGCTGAAGCTCGATGACAAAGGCCGCCTGATCCTCACCGACGTCTCGTCCGATCTCTATCTCGACGCCGGATCGGAAGACGAACTGGGCGAAGCCGAATATGACCAGCAGGCTCTGGGCTCGGAGGACAATAATTTCCGCCTCGACCCGATGCCGGCCGCAACCTGCCAGGCTGAATTCGCCAAGATCGACCCGATCGATCCGGCGCTTGGGGCTCCCTTGCGCGAGCGACTGAAGCCGGACCAGCCTTTCTGTTTCGGGCGAGACTACGATGCCGCGCATCTCTCCTCGCATCCCGACCAGGTGACGCAGTCGATCCGGGTCTTCCGCGGGCCGGTCGAACTCGCCTCCTTTGCCTCAGGCGATGTCGCCAACTGGCCCGACGGCTCCGATGTCGCCGTTTCGGTGACCACCAGGAAGAACGGGACGAAGGTCACGCAGACCTATTCCTGCCAGGGTGAAGCGGATCAATGGCGCTGCGCGGCCAGTTCGAAGATGAGCAACTTTTCCTGCGATATCGCGCAAAAGGAAATCTTCCTCAAGCGCGGCGCCAACGGCACCATGATGCTCGCCAATCCCAACAGCAGCCTGGCGATCGTCGATTTGTGCTCGAAGACGGCGGATGGCAAGACGAAGTCGGACGACAAGGTTTACCGGTTGGAGGCCATGCCGCAGTCGGCGTGTGCGCCTTAGTCACTTTAGCAGCCATTTGGAAATGAATATGATGCGTCGCAGCTTTCTTGGTTTTCTGACTTCCTTGGCTTTCATCGGTTCCGCCAACGCTGAAGGCGAGGCTGAGGCTCGCAAGGCGGCCTCAACAGCACAGTTGAAGAAGGAGGGCGTGCCGTTCATCGACCATTTGCCGACGATCGAAACCGAAGCCGAAAGTCGGCGACGAACGAAGGACGAGGTGGTTAAACGCGCCATCGCACTGGTGATCGTGGCCGTCACAGCGGAGACCAATGATCGAAATCTTTTAAGCAACTTGATCAGCCAGTTTGGAGCCGAAGGGTTTTTTACGCCCAAAGAGCAAGCGTTTGTCGGTAACCCCGTTGCAACCGAGCAAGATCGCGCAAATTTTAGCTGGCGCTATGAAGGGGCTTTCGTAATGTTGTGGGCGTTGCAAGTCTTCAAAAACCTTGGGCGTCCAGACAAGCCTTGCGATGTGTCGCGTATGGTTTCGGTGTTGCGTGACCTCGACACGGAAGGGCTGCTCAAGCGGGCCAATTTGCGCCCGCAAAGCGAGCTTCTCGATGCTGCCGATCTGATCTATCGGTACAATTGGGCTGTGATGGATGCGCGGGTGAATGGGAAAGCCGCGCCGGCAGGATTGGAACGAGACGTGGTTGTCGAACGTCATTACGCGCTCAATTGGCTGATTGGGTATATGGGGCAGGAATGGGATAACATCTCGACCGACACATGATGAGCCGATCGCAAGCGGGTGCTACCTTGGATCGGACTTCGCTTGCCGAGTTTGGATTTGACGAACTTAGACGGTTCGCCTGACTACGCTTTTGCCGAGGCCGAGCTGGCGCGCGCTTGAGCAGCAGGCGCTGCCCGATTTGGAGGCAATCAACGCCTGGATGTAGCCATTGGCGGGCTACCCCACATGGCGGTAATGGCGCAATCGATCCGGCGAGGTCGGCAGATCCTCGCCCGAGGATGATGCCCTGAGTTTTTCCTCAAGCAAACGGCACAGCAGTGGTGCCTTTCGGCAGCTTCGCCTCGTCGTCGGGCTCGACATGGATGGTGACGCGCACCGAGGGGATTTCGGCCTTCAGCGCGTCCTCGATGCGGTCGCAAATGACGTGGCTGGCGCCGACCGTCATGTCGGCGTCGACGACCAGGTGGAACTCGATGAAGGTGGCGCGGCCGGCGATGCGGGTCTTGAGGTCATGAACCTCCAGCGCGCCCTTGCAATTGGCCGAGATGATGTCGCGAATGTGCATGTGTTCGGTCGTGTCCACTGCGCGGTCCATCAGCCCGTTCATCGACGAGCCGATGACGTGCCAGCCCTGCCACAGGATGTTGAGCGCGACGATGACGGCAAGCGCCGGATCAAGGATCTGCCAACCGGTCAGGATAGCGCCGACGAGGCCGCCGAAGACGCCGACCGAGGTCACGACGTCGGTCATGATGTGCCGGCCGTCGGCGACCAGCGCCGGTGATTTTGCGCTGCGCCCGGCGCGGATCAGCGTCCAGGCCCAGAAGGCGTTGATGACGGTGGCGACGCCGTTGATCGCCAGGCCCTCCCAGGGTTGTTCGAGCGGGGTCGGCGTCTGCCAGGAGCGCCAGACCTCGTTGAGGATCAAAAGCGCGGCGAGCACGATCAGCACGCCTTCCAGCACCGCCGAAAAATACTCGGCCTTGTGGTGGCCGAACGGATGGTCCTGGTCGGCCGGCTTGTAGCTGACCAGGACCGCCCAATAGGCGGCGGCCGAGGCTATGACGTTGACGATCGACTCCAGCGCATCCGAATAGAGCGCAACGGAGCCGGTGACGTACCATGCGGCAAGCTTGAGCGCGAGCACCACGCAGGCGATGACAATCGACCAGAAGGCAAGGCTGGCGATCCTTTGCCTGGCCGCTGCCTTCGCTGCGATCGCCGCCATGTTGTCCGTCGCCGCCATCGTTTCTAAGCGGCCTTTTCCTTGGCCTTGCGCGGCAGATGCGCAACGATGTTTTCGATGATGCGCATGCCGGCATTGTGGCCGAGCGTCATGATCGATTCCGGATGGAACTGGACGGCGGCGATCGGCTCCTTGCGGTGTTCGAAGGCCATGATGATGCCATCCTCGGTCTCGGCGGTGACGATGAAATCGTCGGGCAGCCGCACCGGATCGGCAAAGATCGAGTGGTAGCGGCCGACGGTCACTTCCTTGGGCAGGCCGGAGAAGATGATTCCGGGCTTGGAGACGCGGATGCGCGACGGCTTGCCGTGCATCGGCACGTGCAACTGCCTGAGTTCGCCGCCATAGGCCTCGGCCAGCGCCTGCAGGCCAAGGCAGACACCGAAGATCGGCAGGTCGCGGGCGCGGGCGTTCTTGATGGTCGCGGCGCAGTCGAAATCCTTCGGCGTGCCCGGTCCGGGCGACAGCACGACGAGATCGGGCTTCAGCCGTTCGAAGACTTCTTCCGGCACCGGCGAACGCACGGTCGAGACATTGGCACCGGTCTGGCGGAAATAGTTGGCCAGTGTGTGGACAAAGGAGTCTTCGTGGTCGACGAGCAGGATGTTGACGCCGTCGCCGACGCGCGCGGTGGTGCGTTCGGCGCCTGCGGCATTGCCCAATTTGGCGTCGCGAATGGCGGAGAGCATGGCGGATGCCTTCAGTTCGGTTTCGGCTTCTTCTTCCTCGGGATGCTGTCGAAGAGCAATGTGGCGCCGGCTCGCACCTCGGCAATGCCGTCCTTGATGCGGATGGTGCGGAGCGTCAGGCCGGTGTTCATGTCGCCGTTGAAATTGACCATGCCGATGGCGCCGCCATACCAGGCACGCGGGCTCTTTTCGTTCTGCTCGATGAAGCGCATCGCCCACAGTTTCGGCGCACCGGTGACGGTGACCGCCCAGGCATGCGACAGGAAGGCGTCGAAGGCATCCATGCCTTCGCGCAGGCGCCCTTCGATGTGATCGACGGTGTGGATCAGGCGCGAATACATCTCGATCTGGCGGCGGCCGATGACGCGCACCGAGCCCGGATCGCAGACCCTGGACTTGTCGTTGCGGTCGACGTCCGAGCACATTGTCAGCTCGGATTCATCCTTCTTGGAGTTGAGCAGCTTCAGAATCTGCTCGCTATCGGAAATGGCGTCGTCGCCGCGCTTGATGGTGCCGGATATCGGGCAGGTCTCGACGCGGCGGCCATTGACGCGCACGAACATTTCGGGCGAGGCGCCGATCAGATACTCGTTTTCGCCGAGATTGATGAAGAAGGAATAGGGCGACGGGTTGATCGACTTCAGCTTGCGCGAGATTTCGGAAGGCTGCGTCTCGCAGCGTTCGTAGAACATCTGCCCGGGCACGACCTCGAACAGGTCGCCGCGCTTGAAACTGTCCATCGCCTTGCGCACCAGATTGGCATATTCGCCCGGCTCATGGTCGCCGCGCGGCGGGATGCGGTCGGCGGTCTTGAACGGTTCGGCAATTTCGTCGCGCGGCAGCCCCTCGGTTGAAAAACCGTCGCCGGAATAATCGTAGCGGTCGGTCCAGGCCTTGGTCGAATAATGGTCGACGACCAGGATCTCGTCAGGTAGGAACAGCACGAGATCGCGCTGGCTCTGTTTGCGCTCAAGCTTGTAGTCGACTGGATCGAACTGGAAGGCGAGGTCGTAACCGAAGGCGCCGTAAAGGCCGAGATTGGCGTCTTCATCGGTCTTGAACAGAGCGGTGATGGCGCGCAGCACAGTAAACACAGAGGGGACGCGGCTGCGCTCTTCCTCGGTAAAGACGCGGCCGGGCTTGGCGACATCGAGGCGGATCAGCTTTTTCGAGGTTTCAGCAATCGTCACCTCGGTAATGCCCGCCAGCGTCTTGCCGATCACCGGCAGCAGCACTTCGCCACGGCCATTCAGCGCCTCGATGCGCATGGCGCGGCCACGCGCGGAAATCACCAGCGGCGGATCGATGATGGCCGTATCCCAGCGTGTGTAGCGGCCCGGATATTCGTAATTCGAGGAAAACACCGCACCACGGCGCGAGTTCAAGCCATCGACATAGGCATCGATCGCACCGGCGTAAGGCTTGTCGTGGCGTTCGCGGGTGATGGTGACACCACCTGCGGTCACGAAGCTTTCCGCGCCGTTTCCAGAGCCTTCATCGTCATTGCCGTCTCCATATGGCTTGTTGGGGCAACGGACCCGGGAATGGCTTTGAAAAAACAAATGGCCGCCCGGACATTCCGTTGCGGCCACCCTCTATTTTCACGCGCACGCGTTCGAACAGGCCGCTGTCAGCGAGCCCACCACCAAATGGTCTTGATCGAGCGCATGTTCATGGGCGAAATCCATAGCGGCGAAAAGCCGGATGCGCAACAGGTTTGAAAGGCCTGTTTGTGGCCGCCGCTTCCGCAGCCCATGGCACATCGCCAAGGCTTGGGGTCCTGCCTAGACTGTTCGTCCAACATCGGAAAGACGGGAAGACAGCAATGACCGAGCAGATCGAGCGCGCACGCAGGTTCCATGCGCTCCACGTCAGGGGCAACCCGATCGTTCTCTACAATGCCTGGGATCCGGGCTCGGCCAAGATCGTCGAGAGGGCGGGCGCCAAGGCGATCGCCACCGGCAGCTGGCCGGTCGCGGCTGCTTTTGGTTATGCCGATGGCGAGAAAATCCCGCTGGAGCTGGCGCTGGACAACATCAGGCGCATCGTCGCGGCAGTCGACCTGCCGGTGACCATGGACCTCGAAGGCGGCTACGGCGTCGAGCCGGAGACTGTCGCCCAGACGGTGACACGTGCCCTGCAGGCCGGCGCCATCGGTTTCAATTTCGAGGACCAGATCGTCGGCGGCGCCGGCCTGCACGACATCGCCATACAGGTGAAGCGGATCGAGGCGGCAGCGGCGGCGGTGAAGGCTTCCGGCATTCCCGCCTACATCAACGCCCGTACCGACATTTTCCTCAAGGCCAAGCCGGATGTGCATGACAGCGTGCTGCTCGACTAGGCCATCGAGCGGGCGCACGCTTATGAAAAGGCAGGAGCGAGCGGCTTCTTTGCGCCGGGGCTCGGCGACGAGGCTCTGATCGAGGCGCTGTGCAAGGCCACCGTGCTGCCGGTCAACATCATCGCGCTGGCGCATGTGCCGCCGCGCCAGCGCCTGGCCGAGCTTGGTGTCGCCCGTGTCAGCCACGGCCCGGTGCCGTACCGGCAAATGGCCGAATGGCTGGAGGCCAAGGCGCGGCTGGCGATTTCGGGTTAGCTCAGTCCTCCAGCGTGCCTGACCTCGCGTCGGCGCTCTTCTTGTTGCCGACCAGCTTCAAGAGATCCTCGCCGGCGCGGATGATGCGGCGTGAGCGGCGGGTCAGGATGACGCCGTCCTGCGGCGCCAGCACTTCGGTGCGGCCACCGGCCTCGCCCGGTGTGTGGACGATGGTGGCGAGGCGCGCGCCCTCGGCGACGCGGTCGCCGGGCTTGACGTCGTAGAGGATGGCGCCGGCCCGGGGCGCCGGCATCATGTCGATGTTCTCCAGCGGCGCGACGAGGCCCTTGAACGCGCCGGGTGCGGGAAGGGCGGTATCGGCGATGACGCCGCGCGCCGCCAGCAGCCGGTAGAGGCCTTCGGCATCGGAACTTGCCAGCGCGCCGTCGACATCCAGCATGCCACGGTATTCTACCGTGGTGGCAACGCGGCGGTCGAGCTTCGCCACGTTGGCGGGGACGTTCTGGTAGGGCATGATCGTGGCGCCCTCGAAGGTGCCGTCGGTGTCCTCGCTCCACAACACCACGGCGTCGATACCCATGGCGGCGGCGCAATCGGCCATCGCCGGCCACAGGCTGGCGTGGACGTAGAGATAGGCAAGGCCCTCGTCGTCGCAATGCAGGTCGAGCACGATGTCGTGGCCGAGCGACAGCTGCACCAGACGGGTCTTCAATCGCTGGTCGGGGGTGCCAAGCGTGGTGTCGGGCAAAAGCTTGGCGTCCGGTGCTGCGAGCAACGGAAAGCCGCGGTTGAAATTGTTGCGGGTGCCGAGATGAAAGCGGCCCTGGTGCTCGCCGAAATGATATTGGGCGCGGCCGATCGGATTGGCCCAGGGCACGACCGTGATGCTGCCCTTGATGCGGCCTTCGGCTTCGGCCTTGTTCAGCGCCGGCATCAGCGCGTCGATGGCGACGACACCAGGCAGTTCACCGGCGTGGAGTGCTGCCTGGAGATAGGCCGAAGGTGCTGCCTTGTCGGCGCCGGCGAAGCGGAACACCGGGAATTCGTAGGAAACGCCTTCGGTGTCGCCGGCGATGCGTTCGATCGATTTCTGCATGGGATGCCTCCAGGATAAGAGGCAGAACACATGCACTTTTGCCGAAGGGCTGTCGATTGGTCCAGTTCGCGCCGCCATGGGCGCAATGGAATTATTCGGCGGCGGCCGGAACCGTCGTTATCGGCGCCGATCCTTCGAGCGCCTGCGAGACAACGGCTACGCTGACCGCCAGCAGGGCCAGCACCGCGCCGACCAGCGGCAAATGAGCATAGGAAACGCCGGCCGACAGAGCCACGCCGCCGATCCAGGCGCCGCTGGCATTGCCGATATTGAATGCGCCGTGGTTGAGCGTGGCGGCAAGGTTCGGCCCTTCCGAAGCCGCTTCGACGACGCGGATCTGCAGCGGCGGCACGACGACGAAGATCAGCAGTCCCCACAAGAAGACGACGCCGATGGCGACGCTGGCGATAGCGCCGAACTGCATGAAGCCGACAAACAGAACTGCCATCAAAAGCAGCGTGCCGATGACCGTCGGCATCAATTTCCAGTCGGCCAGCCGGCCGCCGATGATGTTGCCTATGGTCATGCCGGCGCCGAACAGCAGCAGGACCCAGGTGACCGCGGAGGTCGACAGGCCGGAGACATCGGTAAGGTAGGGCTTGATGTAGGTGAAGACGGCAAACAGGCTGGCCGAGGCCAGCGAGGCGATCAGCATGGCGAGCCAGACCTGCAGCTTGCCCAGCACGCGCAGTTCGCTGCGCAGGCCGCCGCCGCTCGGTTCGACGACATTGGATGGCACCAGCCAGGCGATGGCGGCAACAGAGATCAGGCCGATGCCGACGACGGCGAAGAAGGTGGAGCGCCAGCCGAAGGCTTCGCCAAGCGCGGTGCCGGCAGGAACGCCGAGAATGTTGGAGAGCGTCAATCCCGCGAACATCATCGCCATGGCGCTGGCGCGCTTGTTGCGCGGCACCAGGCTGGCGGCAACGACGGAACCAATGCCGAAAAAGGCGCCATGACCGAACGCGGTGAAGACGCGCGCGGCCATCAGAAGCCAGTAATTGGGCGCAATGGCGCAGAGCAGATTGCCGACGACGAACATCGCCGTCAGCGCGACCAGCACCGGCTTGCGCGGCAGATGCGCGGTGGCCATGGCGACGATGGGTGCGCCGAAGACGACGCCCAGCGCATAGCCGGTGACCAGCAGGCCGGCCGAGGGGATCGACACGCCGAGATCGGCCGCAACCTCCGGCAACAGGCCCATGATGACGAATTCGGTGGTGCCGATGCAAAAGGACGCAATGGCAAGCGCAAGGATCGGCAAAGGCATGGAAAATCCAGACTGAATCGGTTCAATTCAGACTGAACGAGAAGCCTTGCCGCGCGCAATGCACATTGCTGCAACGCACCAATGCAGAAAGCGCTGAGCTTGACGCGGAGCTATGTCAGGCGAGCGGCTTCAGCTCCTGGGCGATGGTTGGCAACAGCTCCGAGACGTTGGGGTGGATATGCACGGCGCGCGCCAGCGTATCGACCGGCGCCTTGGCGTACATCAGGTCGAGCACGCAGTGCACCGCCTCGTCGCCGCCGGGGCCGAGCACGGAGCAGCCGAGGATTTGCCTGGTGTCGGCATCGACCAGGATCTTCATGAAACCTTGCGTCTCGCCCTTTTCGATGGCGCGGCCGACGCGGGTCATTGGCCGCTGGCCGACCAGCGCCTTGCGCCCGGATTTCTTCACCGCCGCCTCGGTCATGCCGCAGCGGCCGAGCGGCGGATCGATGTAGAGCGCATAGGCCTCGATGCGGTCGCTGACCTTGCGCGGATCGTCGTCGAGCAGATTGGCGGCAACGATCTCATAATCGTTGTAGGAGGTGTGGGTGAAGGCGCCCTTGCCGTTGCAGTCGCCCATTGCCCAAATGCCGGGCACGCTGGTGCGCAGCTGGTCGTCGACGGTGACGAAGCCGCGCAGATCGACCGCGACGCCGGCCTTATCGAGGCCGAGATCGTCGGTGTTGGGGGTGCGGCCGAGTGCCAGAAGCACATGCGAGCCGACCGCCGGCGGCTTGCCGGATGAGAAGGTCACGGCGATCTCCTTGCCCTGTCTGGCAAAGCGGATGTCGTCGGCGCCGACATGGACTTCTATGGCTTCGTTTTCGAGGATCGATAGGACGGCCGCCGACACGTCCTCGTCCTCGCGGCCGGTCAGGCGCGAACTCTTCTCGATGACGGTGATTTCAGAGCCGAAGCGGCGAAACATCTGCGCGAATTCAAGAGAGATGTAGCTGCCGCCGACGACGATAAGATGGCGCGGCAAAACATCGAGATCCATCATCGAGGAGTTGGTGAGGTAGTCGACGTCGTTGACGCCCGGCAGGTCGGGCACCGAGGCGCGGCCGCCGGTGTTGAGGAAGATCTTTTCGGCGGTCAGAAGGTCGCCGCCGACACGCACGGTGTTGGCGGATTCGAAGCGGGCGTGGCCGCGATAAAGCGTGCAGCCCTTCATGCCGGCGATCCACGTCTCCAGATTGCTGCGGGAGTCGTTTGTGA
Source organism: Mesorhizobium sp. C089B (assembly GCF_030323125.1). Classification (NCBI taxonomy): domain Bacteria; kingdom Pseudomonadati; phylum Pseudomonadota; class Alphaproteobacteria; order Hyphomicrobiales; family Phyllobacteriaceae; genus Mesorhizobium; species Mesorhizobium sp. C089B. The sequence goes on along the minus strand of NZ_CP100469.1, from coordinate 3,071,171 downwards.
CCTTGTCCTTGCGCGCCTTGATCCTCTTGTAGTCCACGCCGACAGGGCCTGAGAACGTCACGCCGTAGTCCGCGGCACGCCGCGCCAGATGCGCGGCATAGGCGCTGGCGACCATGGTCTTGGTCGGCATGCAGCCGGTGTTGACGCAGGTGCCGCCGACCAGCTTGCGCTCGATCAGCGCCACGCTCATGCCGGCTGACGTCAGCCGGCCGGCGAGAGGAGGGCCGGCCTGTCCGGCGCCGATGATGATGGCGTCGTATGTCTTGGCGTCTGAGGCTTGGGCAGTCATACCACCGCCGCCACGATCAGCAGGCCGCCGATGATCGCCACCGCGTCCTCGATGAGGGCGGCAGGCAAATCCTTGCCGAAGGCGGCGGCCAACCGGCCGCGCGCTTCGCCGCCGCCATAGGTGCCGATGACAGCACCGATGGCGCCGGCAATCAGGCCGCCAATGGTGGAACCGGCAGTGGCACCGATCACCGCGCCGCTGAAGGCGCCAAGCAGGATGCGGGCGCCGAATTGCTGCGGAACCTTGCGGCTCGGCGTCGAGGGCAGCTGGTCGGTGACCAGTTCGACGATGGCGAGGATGGTGAAGATACCGACGGCGGCCCAATGGCCCATGAAACTTGCCCAGGTGCCGGCCACCGGCAGCCAGCCGAGATAGGCGCCCCAGGCGATCGCGCCCGGCGCGGTCATGGCGCGAAGACCGGCAATGACGCCGATCAGAAGTGCAAGCAAATAGAGCATGTCGATCCCCTCGAAAGCAGGCCCGGGACTGGCCCACGAGGGCAAGCTAGCATAGGTCCTACGTTTGACGAGAGTAGGCGATGGTGCTTCTTCCATCAGCGAGCATTGTACTTTGGTAACCAGTCGAACATGACGAAGGGACGGAGTCGCTGTGATGGCCGGAAGCGAACGCACAAGGATGATTGCAGGCGAATGGTACACCTGCATCGACGACGAACTGGAGGCGCTGCGGGCGATCGCGCGCGATGCGGTGTTCGAGCATAATACGCTACGGCCCCAGCAACGCGGCAATATCGGCCCGGCGCTATTGGCGCTGCTCGGCAGCGCGGGCGCAGGCTCCCGCATCGAGGCGCCGTTCCACTGCGCCTACGGTTTCAACATCCATCTCGGCGACGGCGCCTTCCTCAATGCCGGCTGCACCATCCTCGATACCGCGCCGGTGCGTATCGGCAGGCGGACGCTTCTCGGCCCCAATGTGCAGATCTACTGCGCCGAGCACCACAAGGAGGCCGCTGGCCGTCAGTCGGGACTGGAGATTGCCAGGCCGGTCACCATCGGCGATGACGCCTGGATCGGCGGCAGCGCCATCATCCTCGGCGGCATCAGCATCGGCGATGGCGCCATAGTCGGCGCCGGCGCGGTGGTGACGCGCGACGTCCCTGACAACACCACGGTGGTCGGCAATCCGGCGCGGGCGGTCAAGCGGGGCTGAACTCGTCGTGGGCGGTCAGTATGAAGCCGTGCGTGCCATGCGCTCGTCCGGACCGGCTCGTCGCGAGAATTCACGCCGGTATTGGGCCGGTGACGTCTTGAGCCGTGCGGCGAAATGCTGGCGCAGCGAGGTGGCGCTGCCGAAGCCGGCTTCGAAGGCCACCATGTCCATCGATTTTTCCGTCGCCTCCAGCAGCCGTTGCGCCAGTTCGATGCGTTGGCCGGCCAACCATTCGCCAAAGCTGGTGCCGATCGATTTCTGGAAACGGCGGGTGAAAGTGCGCCGGGTCAGGCCCGCGGCCTCCGCGACGCGGTCGAGGTTGTGCGTTTGTCCGAGCGTTGCCCGCACCGTGTCGAGCGCCAGGGTGAAGCGGTCGGTGGCCGGGGTTTTCGCCAGCGGGCGCTCGATGAACTGCGCTTGCCCACCCTGCCGGTGCGGCGACAGCACGATGTGCCTGGCCAGCCGCAGCGCTACCTCTGCGCCATAGCGGGCGCGCACAATGTGCAGGCAGCAATCGAGCCCGGCGGCGACGCCGGCCGAGGTGACGATGTCGCCGTCGTCGACATAGAGCACGTCGGCGTCGACTTCGATGTCCGGGTATAATGTTTGCAGCCGGTCGGTGGAGGCCCAATGTGTCGTCGCACGCCGGCCCGCAAGCAGCCCGGCGGCGGCAATGGCGAAGGTGCCGAGACAGAGGCCGACGATCACCGCACCGCGCCGGTGCGCGTGGGTGAGCGCTGCCAGGAGCGGCGGCGGAAGTGGGGCCTCGAGATCCTTCCAGCTCGGAATGATGACGATGTCGGCATCGTCGAATGCGGAAAGGCCATACGGCACCGCGATGGTCAGCCCGGCATCGGTGTGGATCGCTCCATCGTCGAGCGCGCAGACGCGAAAGTCGAAACGCGGCAAGCCAAGCTTGGTGCGGTCGGTGCCGAACACCACGCACGGCACGGAGAGGTGGAACGGGCTGATGCCGTCAAAGGCGAGAACGGCAATGATCGGGTCGGCCATGCGTGTTTCCAGCAAGCGAAAAGCGAATTGTCCTAATTCTTTCGAATGATGTCAATCGGGCCACTTTTGGCAGTCGGGCGATCCGCCTATTTTCGACCTATCCCATTCAAGCCCGAAGGAGAACACCATGTCCGCCAATATCACGCCGCGCCGCGCGCTCATCGTCATCGATGTCCAGAACGATTATGATGGCGGCAACCTCGCCATCCAGTATCCGCCGTTCCGCGACAGCGTCGTCAATGTCGCGCGCGCTATGGATGCCGCCGCTGCGGCCGGCGTGAAGGTGGTGGTCGTCAAGCAGATGGCGCCCGAGACCTCGCCAGTCTTCGCCAAGGGCAGCCATGGCGGCGAACTGCATCCCGAGATCGCCCGGCGAAGCCGCGACCACTATGTCGAGAAGTCACTGCCTAGCGCCTTTGCCGGCACCGACCTCGAGGCGTGGCTGCGCGCCAATACCATCGATACGATAACGGTGATCGGCTACATGACGCATAATTGCGACCTGTCGAGCATCATCCACGCCGCGCATGTCGGCTTTGCGGTCGAGTTCCTGTCCGACGCCACCGGTTCGCTGCCTTACGCCAACAGCGCCGGCTACGCCTCGGCCGAGGAGATCCACCGCGTGGTGTCCATCATCCTGCAGTCGCGCTTTGCGGCCGTGCTCAAGACCGCCGAATGGATCGATTGCCTGAAGACCGGTGCTTTGCCCGAACGCGACACGCCCTATGCGTCCAACCAGCGCGCGCTGGCGCGCAACGCTGCATAGGCAAATTGCCGCGAAGGAACAGGGGCGCCGCAGTCTGCGGCGCCCTTTGGCGTTCCTGATCACGAACACCGGGGCGTGGCCTCGTTTGGAAGTCTTTTCGGCTGGGCCCATTCACTTTCGGGATGATGAGCCGGCCAAACGCAAGAAACTCAGATCGGGCTCTATCTCAGGATGGGGAACTGGAGAACAGAGTGAAGTCTTTCACAGACGAAGGCCTCTCTCCGAGGAACGGTATATCTGGATCAAGGGGTGGGACGGGGTAGACTTCCCCGGGAGAAACAAGTGAAAGCGCGAATTGCACGAACTACAGTCGTTCTCGCCTTGGCTGGTGCCGCGGCACTCTTGCCATGGCCCGCTTTCGCCCAGGTCCCTTCGCACGCGCCGGGGACGATCTGCTTCACTCAATCCTTCTGGTGCTGGGCGCAGCCGCCCGGCCCGCCCGGATATCCGTGCGGGTGCCCGTCGCAATACGGCTATGTGCCGGGCTATCTAGGGTAGTCGTCAGGCGGGGGGATTTCACGATGACGACGACACCGGCCGACCCTCTCGTTTCTGGACTCATCGCGGACGCCAAGCTGGTCGCCAACTACGGCCGCTACGGTGTGTTCAAGGACAGTTCCCTGTTTGCGGCCATCGGCAATGCCGAAAAGCTCGACGATGCGACGGCCAGCCAGCCTGAGGTCGTCAATCTTCAGACGGTTTTCAACGATTGTTCCGGCACCGTGCCATTTGCCACCCTGGCGGCACTGCGATCGGGCTGGTCGCCCGGTGACATGTCGCGCAAGACCGCGCTGGCGACGTACTTTCTCGTGGCTCTTTCCGTGCTTTTCATGGTTGTAACCGGAAGATTGACGTACATTTACAACAAGGGAGTCGCGATAAACTCCGAACTCATAGAAATCGACAACAATGATATCAGCGCACGGTTCGGACAGGCGATACGCCAGGTTTGGGCGACGAAGAAACAACTGAGCTCGGCATCGTCCGAGCAGGCTTCGACCACGGATCTGACGCTTCTGAAGGACGCCTATTACAATTCGGAAGATAGCCTTCACGCTCTCGACCAGCGCTTTTCCTCCCTGGTGAGAAGAGCGCAAGGGTTCATGACTGAGGACGCGCAATTCCCGATCTGGGGAATGCAATGGATGTACTGCAAATTTTATTCAACCTCCACGGCAGATGGCGTAGCGGCGGGCCAGGCTCAGTATTCCCAGCAAGGTGCCATAGACCAGTTCTGTGACCAGCCGCTGGGGGTGAGTAAATCCACGCCTCCAGACAAGCTCAAGGAGCTCCCCAATCAGCCGGATGCCTATTGCGCGCAGATAAACACCGAAAAGAAAAACCCGAACAATCTTGAAGGTACGTCTTCGGAAAAAGTGACGGACGTGAATGCCGATTTCGACGAGGCAACGCGCAGCCTGCAGTGCGACGGAGTGATCACGATCGCGCCGAACTCGATCTACACGCTGACCGCGCAGATAAAGACGCTGGACGAGGTTCTCAGCCCATATGCCTTGTGGATACTCCCGGCCTTCTACGGCGCGCTCGGAGCCATCATGTTTCGCATGCGGATGATCCTCAATCCGCTGCTGCCCAATCCACCGCTGTCGCGGCTGATCCACAGGATCGCACTGGGGGCGCTGGCCGGCATGGTGCTTGCCTGGTTTGTAGCACCGGGCACCAAGCTTGGAGAGGAGGCTTCGGGAATAGGCTTCAGCCTCTTCACCTTCTCCTTCCTGTTTGGGTTCAGTCTGGATATCTTCTTCACCATTCTCGACCAGTTCGTCAGCATGTCGGTCGCCGGGATCAAGAAGTTCGGGTCCTCGACAGTGGCGTGAGAAGCCCGGCAAGCAAAAGGGCGCCGCATGGCTGCGGCGCCCTTGGTTGTCGAGACAAATCTCAGAACAGGCCTTCGATCTGGCCGGCCTCGTTGAGGAAGATTTTTTCCGAGGACGGCGCCTTGGGCAGGCCGGGCATGGTCATGACCTCGCCGCAGATGACGACGACGAAGCCGGCGCCCGCCGAAAGCCTGACCTCGCGCACCGGCACGGTGTGGCCGGTCGGCGCGCCACGCAGGTTCGGGTCGGTCGAGAAGGAATATTGGGTCTTGGCCATGCAGACCGGCAGGTGCCCGTAGCCGGCCTGCTCCCAGGCATGCAGCTGGTCGCGCACCGACTTGTCGGCGATCGCCTCGTCGCCGCGATAGATGCGCTGGACGATGGTGTTGATCTTCTCGAACAGCGGCATTGCGTCGGGATAGAGCGGCGCGAACTGCGAGGCGCCGGATTCGGCGATCTCGACGACCTTGCGCGCCAACTCCTCAATGCCGGCAGAGCCATTGGCCCAATGCTTGCACAGGATCGCCTCGGCGCCGAGCGAGGCGACGAAATCCTTCATCGCCTGGATTTCCACCTCGGTATCGGTGGTGAAATGATTGATCGCCACGATCGCAGGCACGCCGAACTGTTTCACATTCTCGATGTGGCGGCCCAGATTGAGGCAGCCCTTCTTGACTGCCTCGATGTTTTCCTTGCCGAGGTCTTCCTTCTTGACGCCGCCATTCATCTTCATGGCGCGCACGGTGGCGACGATGACGGCAGCCGCCGGCTTCAAACCCGCCTTGCGGCACTTGATGTCGAAGAATTTTTCGGCTCCGAGGTCGGCGCCGAAGCCGGCTTCGGTGACGACGTAGTCGGCGAGCTTCAGCGCCGTGGTGGTGGCGACCACCGAGTTGCAGCCATGCGCGATGTTGGCGAACGGGCCGCCATGCACGAAGGCAGGGTTGTTCTCCAGCGTCTGCACCAGGTTTGGCTGCATGGCGTCCTTCAGCAGCACCGCCATGGCGCCGTCGGCCTTCAAGTCGCGGGCATAGACCGGGCTCTTGTCGCGGCGGTAGGCGACGATGATGTCGCCGAGGCGCTTTTCCAGATCCTTGAGGTCGGTGGAAAGGCACAAGATCGCCATCACTTCAGAGGCGACGGTGATGTCGAAGCCTGCCTCGCGCGGATAACCGTTGGCGACGCCGCCGAGCGAGCAGATGATTTCGCGCAGCGCCCGGTCGTTCATGTCCATGACGCGGCGCCAGGCGACGCGGCGGGTGTCGATGCCGAGCTCATTGCCCCAGTAGATGTGGTTGTCGATCAGCGCCGACAAAAGATTGTGCGCCGTGGTGATGGCGTGGAAGTCGCCGGTGAAGTGGAGGTTCATGTCCTCCATCGGCACGACCTGCGCGTAGCCGCCGCCGGCGGCACCGCCCTTGACGCCGAAATTCGGGCCGAGCGAAGCCTCGCGGATGCAGACGATCGCCTTCTTGCCGATGCGGTTCAGACCGTCACCAAGGCCGACGGTGGTGGTCGTCTTGCCTTCGCCGGCCGGCGTCGGGTTGATGGCGGTGACGAGGATCAGCTTGCCGTCCTTGTTGCCCTTCACCGATTTGATGAATTCGGCCGAAATCTTCGCCTTGTCGTGGCCGTAGGGCAAAAGGTGCTCGGTCGGGATGCCGATCTTGGCGCCGATCTCCTGGATTTGCTTTTTCTTGGCGCCGCGCGCGATCTCGATGTCGGACTTCACTTCGGCCATGACGGCTTTCCTTCGGATTGGACGGTGGAGGGGACGGGTTTGATCTCACTCGCAGGCATGTTGAACCCGGGCGCGGGCATGTTCTAACCCTGTCGCTCCCGCGGCGTCAACTTGCATGCAACTATGTTTCCTATGAAGAAAGTGTCTCCGCGGCCGGCCGACCTGTCGCCGGTTCTTCCTGGCTCCGTTGCCGCGCCGTATAGAAGCCAGAGGACGCGACGTTCCGCCGTCTCAAAACAGCCGCCCAATGCACGGAATGCGACAGAGGCGACGGCGCAAATTCGCCATCGCTCGCCGGGAAAGCAGTGAACGCTACTGAGTCAGGACGTTGCTGATCTCGACCATGTTGGAGCGCACGCGAAGCACGTAGAAACCCATCGTCGTCAGGTGCGTCGGCATGATCCAGCCATCCTCGCGGCCATTGGCGATGATGAAGGGCTGGATGCGCAGGGCCGAGACGAATTGCGCATCCATCGTGTCCCACAGATTGCCGAGATGCTTTTCCTTGATGACGTCCTCGAAGTCGGCCTGGGCGCCCTTCATCAGGCCGTAATAGGCATAGAGCTGGCCATAGGCGAACCAGAAGCGGTCGTCGGCGCGGAAGTCGAACCAGCCATTGTTATGGTTTTCGGCGCGCTCCTTGAGGATCGCCGATGTCGAACCGATGTCGGAAGAGATGCGGTCGATATACTGCTTCAGATTGTCGGCGCGGGCATCGAACGTCGCCTGGCAGCTGCCGAGGCGGGCGTTGAAGGAGCGCAGCTTGGTGACGGCATCGCGATAATAGCTCGGCGTCGGCGTCTTGGGGCCGAACGGGTTGAGGCCGAAATACCAGGTCTCCTCGTCGAACTGCAGATTGCCGCGCGCATCCTGCAGGTCGCCGTCGATCTGCGATGTGGTGCGGACACGGCCGAGATTGTCGGCAAGCTCGGTGGCGGTGCGCCGCACCGCCTGGTTGATGCCGCGCTGGAACGAGGCCTTGTTGTCCATGAACGGCGTGTTGTCCCAGTCGATGCCGAACAGGCCGAGTTTGTAGAGGATCATCGACGAGATCCAGGCATTCTGGTTGACGTTGAAGTCCGTCAGGTCGGCCGCCACCTGGGCGATGCCCGAATTGCCGCAGGTCTTGGCGGTGTCGGTGCCGGCGCCGGCCGCGACCTGTTCGCCGGCGGAAATGTTGCGGTTCTCGAAGGTGTATTTGTCGACGTAGTTGGGATCGAACTTGTTCCACCACTGGGTGGCGTAGAAGAAATTGGCGTAGAGGCCGATCAACACCAGAAGCGCGAGGCCGACCACAGCCTTCAGGATCCAGCCGCGCTGCGTATACCAGCGCCCAGCCCAGAGGAACGGCCACAGGATCGCGCCGATGACGAGGCCGATGCCGCGGCCTATCCATTGGAAGATGCGGGTGAAGAAATTCACGATCGGATCAAGCATGGCTCTCGTTCACCCCTCAGTCAGTCAGGCCGTAAAGGCGCGTGCGAAACGCCACTTTGTCTTTCAAATATGTGGTTTTCAGAACGTCCACAACATGCGACCGCCAGGCGTCGCTGTAGCCGTCATAGTCCTTGTAGAAGCCCGGCTTGTTGAAGACGTAACGCGAGACAAAGTCCTGCGGCACGAAATCCGAGATCAGCTGGTTGGTCAGCCAGGCGTCGGGATGGTCGGGCTTGCCACGCACGACCAGGAAGCGCTGTTGCGGAAACACATCCTCGATCTTGAGATGGCCGAGCTGGGCGATCTCACGCTTGGCGGCGTTGAGAAAGGGGAAATTGCCGTCCTTGGTGATCAGATCGGCATGGCCATGGATCCAGGTCTGTAGCCAGACCTTGTCGACCTCGGTCAAATTGCGGTTCGGCTCTGTGTCGCGGATGAGAGCGCGCACCACCATCTCGGCGCGATGCTCGAGATAGCCCGAGCTTTCGACCCATGACGCGCGCGGCAGTTCGATGCGGCCGGTGCTGGCCAGGAACTTGAACACCTTGTCGGCATCGTTGATCGAGAGATAGCTGACCTGCCAGGGCCGCGAACGGCGAAAGCCGGGGGCGGCCGGGTCGCCGATGACGGTGGTCATATCAGGATCGACGAAGACGTAGACGCCGCCGAAATGGCTGGTCCAGTAGGCGTTGTGGCGGAAGATCACCTGGTCGGGCACCAGCGCATTCTCACGGATATCGCCGCAGACCTTCGCCAGCTCCACCATACGGCTCAGCATGGTGTTGTCGCGCCAGGCATCGGGCTCCTGCTTCAGCCGGTCGACCAGCTTGCCGAGTTCGGCGGCCTTGCCCAGCACGTCCTCGGCCGAAAGCACCCTGAACTCGACCTGGCTGATCGACAGCAGATCCTCGATGTCGTTGACCAGGGGAACGGAATCCTCGATCTCCCCGTAGATGACATCCTTGATCGTCAGCGCATCGATGGCGCGCTGGTTCTTGGACATGAACTCGAACATCAGCTGCGAGGTGTTGGAAAAGGCGGTGTGCACCACCGGCAGATCGATCTGCGACGGCGTCAGGATGATGAAGCGGCGGTTGACCTCGTTGGGGTCGAGATAATCGTAATCGCCGCATTCCTCGGCCACTTCGGGCGAGAAGCCGGTGCGGTCGATCTGGAAGCTCTTCAGCTTGGTCGGTTTGAGGCCGAAGGCGACAAGCGCCTTGTTGTAACGCTGGATGAGGTGCGGCTCGTCGACGGTGAGCAAGCGGCCGTAGATCAGCTCATTGTCGCGGAGAAGGTCGGGCTTTTTGGCGTGGCTCATGCAGAACGTTCCGAGTGGCGTTGCCTGTTGTGGCGAAGCGCCAACGCTGACGCCTCCCTCTCCCCGTTCTGCACGGGGAGAGGGCAAGGGTGAGGGGCAGCGCTAGCATTCAAGGACATGTCTCCCCATGGCCTTTGGCGGCAATAAATCGAAGATCATTGGTCCGGATGTGCCGATCGAGGCGCTGTTCGATAGCTGCCAGTATGGTCGTAGCGATCTGTGGTCCACGCATGCGCCGCCCCTCACCCTTGCCCTCGCCCCGTGAAGGACGGGGAGAGGGGGGCGTCAGCGTTAGCGCCAAGCCTTTCAGCACCCGCGGGCAGCGAAGGAAGCTCACGCATTCCACAGCCCCTTCTTCTTCATCTCCTCCATCTCGCGCCCCGCCCGTTCGCGCAGGCGTGCGTCGCGCAGCAGCTTCTCCACCGCGGCGTCGTCGGATTTGTCGGAATAGCGGAACTCCGAGTCGGCGTAGCGGTTGATCTCCTGCATGACCATGTCCATCGAGAACGGCCCACGCAGTTCCTCGATCATGGCTTTCTTCTCGTCGTAGCCCTTGTGCATGAAGGCTTCCGGCTTCTCGAACCAGTCGTCGGGCAGCTCGATGTCCATGGCGCGCATCTTGATGGCGTCGGTGACGTTCTTGATGGCTCGGCCGGTGAAGCGCGGCTCGGCATCCTTGATCAGGTGCAGATAGGTGCCGATGTCGGCCATCGATTTCGGCGCGCCATTCTCCTTCATGTAGCGCTCATAGACCTTCATCAGCCCGTCTTCCTGAGGCTTCTCGTGCTCCTCATAGGCTTCGGTCACCGCGCGCTGGATCTCCTGCGCGGCGTAGAGCTTGTGGTCGCCGAGTGGGATCTTGTGGTTCTTGCCGGCAAGCAGGACGAAGATGTCGATATAGTCGTCGCGGCTCTGTGGGCCGTCGACCAGCCAGCGGGCCCCGGCGCGCTGGCGCAGCGCATCGTCGACATTTTCGGGATAGTTGGAAAACATGCCGAACGAGCAATTGCCGCGCACCACCGTGCCGGCGCCGGCAAAGGCGTCCATCAAGACGCCGGTGATTTCCTGTTGGCCGGCCGAGGCGCGGTCGTCGGAGCGGCGGGCCGCCACCTGGTCGATGTCGTCGACGGTGCCGAAACCGATGACACGTGGGTTCAAGACATTGTTGATGAACTGGCGGCAATTCTGGCCGGATTTGCCTTGGTAGGACGAGATCTGGTCGACGCCGAAATTCTCATAGGCGAAGGGATAGCCGGCAACCTGGCAATAATTGTTGACGAGGCCGGCGATCATCTGGATCAGCGTCGTCTTGCCGGTGCCCGGCGCGCCATCGCCGATGAAGGTGAAGAGGAAGCCGCCGAGCTCGACGAACGGGTTCAGCTCGCGCTCGAAATCATAGGCCATCAGCATCTTGGCGAGCTTAACCGACTGGTATTTGGCGATGTGGTTGCCGACGACCTCTTCGGGCTTCTTGAAGGTCATCACCAGCGGTTTCGAACGCTTGCCGGGCGCGACGTCGAAGCCGTCGAGGGTGAAATCGTCGGCGTCGATGCGGATGTGGGCGTTCTCGAACGGACCGATGCCGTCGAAGCGGCCTTTGCGGGCCAGCAGCCCATCAATGGCGACCCGTGCAAAAGCTCGCGCGCGCGTCGTCAGGTCGCCATCGTCCTTGGCGTCCGCAATCGCCTTGTCGAGACCGGCGACGATCGACTTCACCGCGTCCTGCGGCGTGTCGAACAGGAAGTCGGGTTCGGGGATATCGTTGGGCGCCTCGCCATCGCTGTCGATCAGCTGGAACAGATAGGAGGCAAGGCTGAAGGCCGAAACGTAAGCAGAGGCTGACAGAAGCTTCTTGAAGGTCGCCGCCTCATCGCCCTCAAGAGGCGCACGGGTGTTCTTGGCCTGGAGGCTTTCGAGGTCGGAGCCCTCGGCGAAGACGTCGGAGATGGCGAGCGCTATCGCCAGGCCGCGGCGGGCGCGGAACAGCAGCGTGTGCTGCGGGATGCTCATCAACTGGTCGTCGGGATGGATCGCGGCGACGGTCTTGGTAAGCTCGACCTCGCGGGTACGGCGCACCGAGCCGACCGAGACTGTCGAGACAAAGCGGCGATTGGTGCCGGCAAGTGCTGTGCCGGATTCGCGCGCAGGGTCTTCCAGAACCACGACGCGGGTGATGAAGCTCTGCGCCGTGGCGCGGTGCTTTTCGATTGCGGCTTCCGGGATGGTGGTCAGGCCGGTGTCCATCGTATCAATCCTCCTCGCGACTCACTCTTGTGCCTGCCCTCGCGTGAGCAAAATTGAAAACATCCCGTCAAAGGGTTCGTGATCGGGAAAGCGTTCGGCTTGAAAGATGGCCTCTCCCGGCCCTCCAAGCTTGAAACGGCAACGCTCAGTCCGTGCAAGACAATAAGCGACAGCCTGGTACTCAGTTAGGTCCGCTAACATCGCGCTAACGCAAATCTGATTCGGTTTTCCGTTGTTAGATGGCGGTCCGAATTCAACACGGTCTTCTGGCTCAAATGCATATCTTTTCATCAATCTTGGCCAGTGATATTCGACAAGCTTTTGTCTATTGCCGCAAAAGAACTGAATCACGATTTTTACATTGTAGCTATATCTTGGTTGCCGACTCTGTCTTATTCCAATGATCGGACGGGATGAATTACGTGTTCGGACAGGTAATTTTCGACCAGAACGAGCATGACGCCTCCGGATCGAATGTGACGGTATGCTTCATATTGATCCAATTCGTACCAATAGAAAGTACAGATCGTGTCACCGTCTGTATTTTCATCTTCAGACCGCGAAGTAACCGGTCTGTAGCCGAACCCGGAAAACCATTCGGATAAGCCGGAAATTTGTTGAAGAACAAAAAACGCGGCAAGCGCCGGGTCTGCAACATCGATATAATTGAAAGCTTCAAGCTTCCGCACCCCATCCGGTAATCCTCGATGACGCCACCGACTTTCAACGTGAACCCGGTGTCCGAGAATGCGCTCAAGGTTACGCAATGGTCGGGCGGTCAGTTTGTGTTTCTTGTAAGCACCGGTATGCATATCGACATCCCACCAAGCGAGAACCCGGTAGGGCGATTCATTACTGCGGGAAGCAAGGTTATCCGTTTCGATCACAATCGCCTTCTGCCCCTGACCGCGCCCCGGAGATTGTCAGGCCCACCAAAAATGCCACCTCACACATCGCTGATCACCTGTCCGTTGGACAGAATATGGACCTTGTAGCCGGAAAAGATCTTTTGAGCTTCGCCGGCGGCGTAGAGTGCTTGATAGGCTTCGTGCGGGATCAGGGCGTGGTTCTCGTAGCTCGACACACCCTGGCGCGCGGCTTCGAGATCGTCGGTGTTGATAAAGAATTCCTGCGTCGTCTTATCGCTCGAAAACAGCCCCTTGCGGCCGGGCTTCTCGCCCTTGGAGTAGATCTCCTGGATGGTCCAGGTGAGCAGCCAGGCATTTTCCGGCTTGCGCACCTTGGCCAGCACTTCGGCCACCGTCGAATTGTTGTCGGTAATGCCCGCGGAATAGAAGGGGCCGAGCACGACGCGGCGCAGCTGCTTGGGGTGCAGCGGCTCGAAATCCTTGTCGAGATTGACCGCAATCGTTGCGGGCGAAAGCGTGTAGGCGGAATTCTTCTCGGTGAAATCGTCGAAACGATGGGCGAGTTCGGGGTTGAGCAGACCGTCTACCGGCAGCGGGATGTCGACCCGTTCATTGAGCTTGCCGCTGCTGTCAACGAGCTGCCGGATCATGCTTTCGGAGGAATCCTCCACCGTCACCATGTAGACCAGCGGCAGGTTGGCGCTGCCGTCGAAGCTCGCCCAGTGCACGAGGTAATAGGGGCGCCCGGTCTTTGGATTGACCGAGACCTTGGCCGTCTGCGCCAGCGAGAACGGGCCAAAAGTCTGTTCGCTCTTGACGTCCTCGAGATAGAGCCGCTCGGCCATCGACTTCTGCAGCGCTTCGGGGAATTCCTTGTGGCGCAGGATGAAGTCGGCCATTTCCTCGCGCAATTCGCCGGCCAGCGGAATGTTGGCCAGCCGCGCCTCGGCCTGGCGGCGGTCGTTTTCCAGTTCGAGCAGGTTCTGGAAGACGGGATAGCCGCTGTCGGCGCGCGAAATGCGGAACGTGTCCATGAAGCCGAGCCGGTTGCGCCAGCAGGAAAACGATTTGTCCAGCCGGGCAATGTATTCGGCGACAATCTTGGCGACGATGCCGTGCCGGTAAAGCGGCGAGCGGTCGTCGCGCATGAACACTTCAAGGCCGCTGAGTGCCGCCGTGATGGCGGAAAAATAGCGCGCCGCCGCTTCGTTTTCGGGAGTCATGCCGGTGTGCCCGCGTGCAGCCGCTCCTTACGACTGCACGTAGTTGGCCGAATTGTGCTTCTTCATCACGTCGTCGAAACGGCGGGCGAAGGCGTCGTCGGCGAGCTTCTTGCGGCGCTGGATGTCGGAGCTGGCGACCATGTTCTTCTCGTGCATTTCGAGAAGATCGCCGATGTGCTTTTGCGAGGCGGCGCCAATGCCGGCCATGGTCTCTTCGGCGGTGTTGTCGACCTGGCTGCCCAGCGTGTTGATCTTGTGGGCGACATCCTGCTGGGCGGCGGTCTTCAAGGAATCTTCCAGTGCCTTGTAGAGCACGATGCGCTGCTCGGTATCGATGGTCAGCTTGTTGATAAGCGTCGACTGCGCTGCGATCTGATTGTTGAGCGAATCGACGAAGGTCTGGAACATCGAGGTGTAGCGTTCCAGCGTCTGGCTTTCGGCCAGAAGCTCCTGCTCCTTGGCCTGCTTTTCATTGTATTCGGTCGCCAGTTTCGAGCGCTCGCCCTCAAGCTGCGTGCGCTCCTTCTGACTGGTAGAAGCGGCGATCTTGTTTTCGATGTCGAGCAGCAGCGGATTGACCTCCTCGATGCGCTTCTGCACCGCCTCGAGGTTGGTCATGGTGACCTTGCGGCGCTCGATCACCTGCGACAGGCTGTTTTCCGAGGTCTTGTAGCGCTGGTCGAGGACCTCTTTCTGCGCTTTCAGGATGCCGACGATGGTGTCGGACTTGACCAGAAGCTCCTGCAGATTGCCGGCCAGCGACATGTTGCGGACGCGGTCGGTGCGCATGCGCTGCTTGCGTTGCGCCGAGAAGATACCGACGAAGCTTTCCCAGCCGGTGTAGTTCTTCATGCTCTCGAATTCGGTGCCGAAGACGTTGGTGGCGTCTTCCAGCCCGATGATCAGGTCGGCGATGTTGCCTTCCATCACCTTCTGCTGCTTCAGCACGTCCTCGATGCGGGCATTCTCGATGTCGAAATTGGCGTCTCCGATCTTCTTGTCGGCGGTGGCCAGCGTATCAAGCACGGTGCCGGACTGCTCGATCTTGGAGCGCATGTCCTGCACGACCTGCCTGGTCTTGGCAATTTCGGCATCGAAATTCTGCAATGTCGCCATAGGGGCCTCCCGCTTCGGCTTCCGGTCGCTGGCTGCGAACAGCGGCGAATATATGTGGGGTATCAGGGGATTGAAAGACGCAAGACAAGACCCGCCCCGAAAACAAAAAAATACCTGGTCGTCTTGAAAGGCAATGAAGGCGGGGTCATGGCGTGATTAACCAGCCGGCCAAGTATTGTTCAACTGTCATTGAACTTTGACGGCTGCGAAGAAGTCGATTTCGGACAGTGTGGGTGTCCTGAATTCGACAGGGGACTCAACGAGTTGCAAGCGCGAGACAGCTGGCGGAAGCCGTCGCCATCAGGCTACCCATCGCGACGTTTAAGGCTTCGGATCGGCCTTCAGATAGGCGATGACGTTGGCGATGTCCTCGTCGCTGCTCAGGCCGGAGAAGGCCATCCTGTTGCCCGGCACTTTCAGCTTGGGAGCGCCAAGATAGGCTTTGAGGTTGGCTTCGTCCCAGACGAGGCCGGCCGCGCCGGCGTCCTTCATGGCCTGCGAATAGTTGAAATTCTGGGCGGTGCCGGCGGTCCGGCCGACGATACCGAGGAGATGCGGGCCGACCTTGTCGCGGTCGCTTGCCGCCTCGTGACAGGCCATGCAGCGGTAGAACACTTTCTTGCCAAGTGCTGCATCGCCGTCGGCCTGCGCGGCGAGGATACTGGCCAAGTAAATGACAAGGGCTGATGAAATGGCTCGAAGCATGGCGGTTCCCGGCTGGCTCTGGCTGAGGGAAAAATAGGCTGCAGGCCTTAACAAACGCCGTATGCCGCTGGATAGCAGCCGGGCTCAATCCGTGCGCGGGATCGCCGCGACCGCCTGCTTGACCTGCTTTTCAATCGCCGCCGACGAATGATTGTCGCGCACGAAAGCGCGGCCGATCTCCGCCATCTCGGCGGCCGCTTGCGGGCGTGTCGCGAGATCGATGATTTTCAATGCCAACTTGCCGGCATCGTCGCTGGACAGGAAATGCCTGCCCGCCTGCAGGCCAAGCCCTTCGACGGCCTTTTCGGTAGCGGCGACGACAAGGCCCGCCGCCATCGCCTCCAGCACCTTGATGCGGGTTCCGCCGCCGAAGTGCAGCGGGATCGGCGCATAGCCGGCGCGGCCAAGCAATTCCGGCAGATGCGGCGGGTTCTCGATCAACCGCAGACCATGCCTGGTGCATAGACCGCGCACGACATCGCGCGGGTTTCTGCCGGCGACGGTGATCGACCAGGGCCGGCCGGAGGCGGCGAGGCGCGGCGCCATCGCGCGGCCGATCTGCTTGACGGCATCGATGTTGGGGAAATAGCCGAGATGGCCTATGAAACACAGGCTGAGTTCACTGAAGCGCTCGGCAGCAATCGGCAGGGAAAGCACGCTCTCGTCTGGAATGGGGTTGGCGACGAACCTGACGTCGTTGACGGGGCCGAGAGCGGACAGAAGCGCTTCGTCGGCCCGCGAACAAACCCAGACCTGGTCGGCCAGGGCAGCCGCACACCTGTCGGCTTCGCGCGCCTCTGCCTTCCTTCGCCTGTTTTGGCGCCAGTCTCGAATTTGCTGCCACAGCGTCAGGCCGGCGATCCGGTCGGACACCGTCCGGGAATCAATGTTGTGCTGGTCAAGGACGGTGCGCGCGCGATGCTTCGGCGCCAGCGTCAGCAGCTGCGAAAGCACGATCTCCTCGATTACCACGAGATCGGGCGCGAATTCCCTCCAGATGGCGTCGGCCTCGGCCAGCTCGTCGTCCGGCATCATATGCACGGTCGGGTGCGGGCCGCGCCTGCCCCACGGCGCCCTGCCGCGCGCTGCCTCGATGATCCGGTGACGGATGTTCGGCGGTGTGGAGGGTGCCGGGGCGCCAGTCAGGCTTACCGTCAGGACCTCGCCCATCGATGCCAGGGCGCGTGCATTGGCGGCGTTCCGGATCTCTCCGCCGGAGACCGGCGGAAACGGGCAATCGACTGTGAACTGCAGAATTTTCATGTTGTCCCGGCCGTTCAGCCTCTGGTGAAGCCAATGAAATCGTCAGGCGCGGCGCGGCCCATTTCCTCTTCCCAGTGGCGGCGGCAGAGCGAGATATAGACGTCCTTGCCGATCGCCACCTGTTCGCCTTGTCTGGCCACCTTGCCGTCAGCGCCGAGACGCACGACCATCGTCGCCTTGCGGCCGCAGCGGCAGATGGTGCGCACTTCGCGCAGATCGTCTGCGATGGCGAGAAGCGCTCGCGAACCGGAAAACAGATTGCCCTGGAAATCGGTGCGCAGGCCGTAGCACATCACCGGGATGTTCAGCCGGTCGGCGATACGGGCGAGCTGCCAGACCTGCTCTTCCTCGAGAAATTGCGCCTCGTCGACAAAGATGCAATGCACCGTCGTATGTTCGTGATGCTCGGCGACGCGAGCGTAGAGATCGTCGCCGTCGCGGAACATCTCGGCCTCCGTCTCCAGGCCGATGCGCGACGAGATCAGCCCGGTGTCGCCCTTTCTGTAGTGGCCGGCGACGAACAGCATCGTCGTCATACCGCGTTCGCGATAATTGTAGGACGCCTGCAGCAGCATTGTCGTTTTGCCGGCATTCATCGTCGCATAGTGGAAGTAGAGCTTGGCCATGCCGTCCTTTTAAGCCGAGTTGGCGCGGCGCGGGGAGAGGGCACCGCTGCATTTGATGGGAAAAGCCGTCTGCAATCGAAAAAGCGGCGGGCGTGTCGCTGTTTGGCCAGTCCGCGCCGTTGATCGTGATTGTCTTAGCGCTTGAAACCACACCAGAATGGTGTTTGGCTGACGAAACAAGGCGGGCAGAGAAACCGTAACTACGCTTCGCCAAAGAATCACAATGGGAGACTGCCAATGTCGCGTATGAACACCTTCGTCGCCGGCCTCGGCCTGGCGACTTTTCTGTCCACGAGCGCTGCACTTGCCGGCGATCCGGAGAGCTGCAAGGCGGTGCGCCTTTCCGATGTCGGCTGGACCGACATCCAGGCAACCACCGGCGTCGCTTCGGTGCTGCTCACCGCGCTCGGCTACGAGCCGCAGACGATCCAGCTATCGGTACCGGTGACCATGGCGTCGCTGAAAAACAAGGATCTCGACGTCTTCCTCGGCAACTGGATGCCGTCGATGACCAACGACATCAAGGACTACACCGCCGATGGTTCGGTCGAGACGATCGGCACCAACCTGACCGGCGCCGGCTACGGCATCGTCGTACCGACCTATGTCGCGGAGGCCGGCGTCAAGTCGCTGACCGACATCGGCAAGTTCAAGGACAAGTTCAACGGCAAGATTTACGGCATCGAGGCGGGCAATGACGGCAACCGCATCATCCTCGACATGATCAAGAACCCGAAGGACAATCTCGAAGGCTTCGAGCTGGTCGAGTCCTCGGAAGCCGGCATGCTGACGCAGGCCGAGCAGTCGATCAAGAACAATGAGTGGATCGCGTTCCTCGGCTGGACGCCGCATCCGGTGATGGGCGCCATGAAGCTCACCTATCTCGACGGCATGGGCGACAGCGGCTTCGGCGCCGCCACCGTCTACACCAATGTGCGCAAGGGCTACACCACCGAATGCCCGAATGCCGGCAAGTTCATCGCCAACCTGAAGTTCAAC
The DNA here is from genome assembly GCF_030323125.1 of Mesorhizobium sp. C089B. Classification (NCBI taxonomy): domain Bacteria; kingdom Pseudomonadati; phylum Pseudomonadota; class Alphaproteobacteria; order Hyphomicrobiales; family Phyllobacteriaceae; genus Mesorhizobium; species Mesorhizobium sp. C089B. The sequence continues at coordinate 3,052,553 of NZ_CP100469.1, read as the reverse complement.
CTGGACATGGAAGGCGAGATGATGGACGCGATCCTGAAGGGCGGCGACGCCAACACGGTCGCAGCCGACTGGCTGAAGAAGCACCCTGACGCGGTTGCGCCGTGGATTGCCGGCGTCACCACCTTCGATGGCGGCGATGCGGCAGCGGCGGTCAAGACCGCGCTCGGAAGCTGAGCCGACTAATTCGGCCAAGCCGAACCAGGAAGGGCAGCCAATCTAGAAAAGGCTGCCCTTTTTCATATCCTGTGAGAAGATGACCTAATGAGAGCGGAGGCCGGAAGCAGGCGGTCTCTCGCATGAGAGGGGCGATATGGATCCGATTTCGAAATTCATGGTCGATCACAAGATACCGATCGGCGCCTGGGGAAAGGCGTTCTTCGGTTTCCTCACCGACAATTTCGACACCGTGTTCAGGGCCTTCTCGAATGGCCTCAATTTCCTGCTCGACGGGCTGGTTGGCATCCTTTTGATGGTGCCGCCGGTGCTGCTGGCGCTGATCATCGCCATCATCGCCTGGCTGCTGCAGCGCTCGCGCCCGCTGGCCATAGGCGTCTTTCTCGGCCTGATCTTCATCATCAACCAGAACCTCTGGAAGCAGACGGTGCAGACGCTGGTGCTGGTCGTGGCCGCCGCCGCCATGGCGATGGCCATCGGCGTGCCGCTCGGCATCTGGGCCGCGCACAAGCCGAAGGTCTACCGCATCATGCTGCCGGTGCTCGACCTGATGCAAACGCTGCCGACCTTCGTCTACCTGATCCCGGTTCTGACCCTGTTCGGTCTCGGCAACGCGCCCGGCCTCATCGTCACCATCATCTTTGTCATCCCGACCGCGGTCCGGCTCACCCATCTCGGCGTCGTCTCGGTGCCGAAGTCGATCATCGAGGCCGGCGAGGCGTTCGGCGCCACCAAGCAGCAGCTGCTGTGGAAGGTCGAGCTGCCCTCGGCCTTGCCGACCATCATGGCCGGGCTGACGCAATCGATCATGCTGTCGCTGTCGATGGTGGTGTTTGCAGCACTGATCGGCGCCGGCGGCCTCGGCACTGAAATCAACCGCGCGCTCGGCTCGCGCCGCATCGATCTCGGGCTCGAGGCGGGCCTGGCGATTGTCGTACTCGCCATCGTGCTCGACCGGATGACGCGTATCGGCGTTGGAGGCAAGAAATGACCGTCGCCGTCGATTTCAAAAATGTCGATATCGTCTTCGGCTCCGACCAGGCCGGTTCGCTGGCTCTGATCGACGGCGGCGCCACGCGCGCCGAAATCCTTGAAAAGACCGGCAATGTGCTGGGTTGCGCCGGCGCCAGCCTGACCGTGCATGAGGGCGAAATCTCGGTGCTGATGGGCCTGTCCGGCTCCGGCAAGTCGACGCTGCTGCGGGCGGTCAACCGGCTCAACGTGGTGTCGCGCGGCCAGGTGCTGGTCAAGGACGGCGACAATATCGTCGATGTCGTGACCTGCGATCAGGCGACGCTGCGGCGGCTGCGGCAGAAGCAGGTGGCGATGGTGTTCCAGCAGTTCGGCCTGCTGCCTTGGCGTACGGTGGAGGAGAATGTCGGCCTCGGCCTCGAACTCGCCGGCGTGCCGGAGCAAGAGCGCAAGGAGCGCGTGCAACGCCAGCTGAAACTGGTCAATCTCGACCAGTGGTCGAAGAAATACGCGCATGAGCTGTCCGGCGGCATGCAGCAGCGCGTCGGCCTGGCCCGTGCCTTCGCCACCGAGGCGCCGATCCTGCTGATGGACGAGCCGTTCTCGGCGCTCGATCCGCTGATCCGCACCAAGCTGCAGGACGAATTGCTGCAGCTGCAGGCGGAGCTGAAGAAGACCATCATCTTCGTCAGCCATGATCTGGAAGAGGCGCTGAAGATCGGCACCCACATCACCATCATGGAGGGCGGTCGCATCGTGCAGACCGGGGCGCCGGAAGACATCGTGCTCAAGCCCGCCAATGACTATGTCCGCGACTTCATCGCCAATGTGAATCCGTTGTCGGTGCTGACCGCCTGGAACGTCATGCGCGACAGCCGCGACCTCGAGCACGGCGATAATGGCTGGGTGTGGCTCGACCGGCGCAAGACGACGCGTTTCAAGATCGACGAGCACGGGCTGGTGGCGGCGGCGGAACGCGACGGCAAACCGGCGGTATGGGTGTCGTGCGCCGATGTCGAGGCGCAGCCGGAGGAGACGGCGCAAGTGTTCTGGGCCAACCCCGGGACCTCGCTGAAGACGGTGATGCTGGCCATGCACCGCTCGCAGACGGCACCCGTGGCGCTGTTCGACGACCAGTCGCGCTTTGTCGGCGCGATCGGGATACGCGATGTGCTGAGCGCGGTGTTGCGGCGCTAGATCATGATGAGATTTGGTTGAAATCTCATCATGATCTAACCCTTTGTTGGAGCATGATCTTTTCCAAAAACCGGTACCCACTTTTTGGGATCATGCTCTAAGCCAGCCCGATGCGCGTGGCGCCGAGCTTGAACAGGGCTGTGGCATCCCGGTCGAAGCGGAAGGTGTCGATGAAGTCGTCGGCTCGGTAATCCGGAAGCGTCTTGCGGATGGCGGCGGCGAAGTTTTTCGCCTCGTCCAGCCGCCCAGCCAACGCCAGGCAGTGGGCGGCGATCGACAGGATGATGACATGTGCGTTGGGGCGGGCGGCCGCCTTCAGCGCCCATTCGGCCGCCTCGTCGAACTGGCCGAGGCGGACATGCGCCATGGCGCGTGCGCCCAGCATGCCGAACAGCATCGGGTCGAACGGCGACAGATGGCGCGAATGATCCGACGATCCGATCGCCGCGTGCGGGTCGCCCGACTGCGAATGCACGAAGGACAGCGCATAGTGGCCAAGCGCGAAGTTCGGGCTGAGGTCGACGGCTCTTTGCAGTTCTAGCACGGACGCATCACCCTCGCCGCGCAGCCACAGCGCCCGGCCCATCGCCCAGTGCGCGGCGGGATTATGATCGTCGACCAAAACGCTCTGGCCGGCCGCCTCAAAGGCAAGCGCGCTGTCCTGGTCGCGGTCGCCCCAGCGCTGGAAGGCGCTCTGCCAATGGGTGAAGGACAGGCCGGCATAGGCGCGGGTAAAGGTCGGATCCTGCTGCAGTGCGATGCCGAAGAAATGCCTGGCCTGCTCGTTTTCGCTGCGGGTGAAGCGATACATATGCCAGAGTCCTCGATGGTAGGCCTCCCAGGCATTGAGCGAATTGGGCGCCTTCAGCATGGCGCGGTTGCGCTCGACCATCTCTATCTCGGATGAGATGAAGGCCACGATGCTGTTGCCGATATCGTCGAGGACAATGAAGATGTCCTCGGGCTTGCGCTCGAAGGTCTCGGCCCAGACGATCCTGGCCGTGCGCACCTCGACAAGCTCGACGGTGACGATCAGGCGGCCGGTCAGGCTGCGCACCGTGCCGGTGGCGACATAGTCGACATCCAGCCTGCGGCCGGCATCTTCCGGCGCGATGTTCTTTTCTGCCAGCGCAAAGACCGAGCCCCGGGCGATTACAAAGAAGTCCCTGAGCTTGGCGAGGCGGGTAATGATGTCGTGGGTCAAGCCGTCGGCCAGCCCACCACAAACGCCGCCGGCATCTTCGGCAAATGGCATCACGGCAAGCGAAGCTTTGTGGGGCGCCGCGGCTTCGGTGGGGGCACGCGCGATCGGGCTGTGGCCCGCCACCGGCGCTACCGCAGGCTGTGCCGGCAAAGTCGCGCAGTGACGTTCCGCGCGAATGGCAAGCCACGCCTGGCGCACAGGGCCAAAATCCAGCTCTTCCGATTGGAAGAGCGATGCTGCTGCGGCAAGATGGTCCTCGCAGGCACCGAACTGGCCGCGCCGCGCCAGCCTCACCAGGAGTGCGACATGGGCGCTGCTGTCGAACGGGGTCAATTCCAGCCATTTTTCGAGATGGGCGGAGACGTCTTCGGAATCGGCCGGCAGCGTCTTGACCAGATGTTCCAGTATAGCAGCTTGGCAGGAACCGAAACGGCGGCGCTGCGCGGTCAGCCAGCTGTTGAAGAGAGGGCTGCGGTCGATCTCCAGCCCTTCGAGGAAGTCGCCGACGAACAGGTCGGAGAGCAACTGCAGTCGCGTCGGCTCGAGCGTTTCGATGCCTGCGGCAGCCGCCGCCGCGACATCCAGAACGTCGACTGAGATGCCGTCGAGATCGAGCGCGATCGTATCGCCCGATGTTTCGATCCTGCGGCGGCCCGGTTCGTCGAGCGCGGCCCGCAGCTTGCTCAGGCACCAGCGCAGCTCACCCCTGGGATCATTTGGAACATCCCACAGCAACTCGCAGAGCTTGCCACGTCCGACCGGATGGGGCGCCAGCGCCAGATAGGCCAGCAGCGCGCGCAGCTTGCGCGATGCCGGCAAGACCACCGGGACGCCGTCGCGCGCAATTGTCGGCGGCCCAAACAGGCGCACGACAACACCTTGATGGCTGCTCGCCAGGCTCGATTCCACGCCAGATACCACGCCTGCTCCCACGCTGACCTGCCGGCCCCTGCTTTACCACCGAGCACGACAAAGTGCACCCGGCTCGCAAAATTTGTGCGCCGAATGTGGTGTTTACCACACTGCCGCACGTCAAGGACCTGTAGTGCGGCAAGGTGTCGAAATCTCGCCGCCCAAACCGCCGGTGTGTAACCGGCCCGTGAGCAAGAACCAGGAGTCTACCATGTTGCATCAGCAGAAAATCAGAACCACGGCCGGCCGCGGCCGCCTGTTCGACAGCATTCTCGACACCATCGGCGACACGCCGGTCATCCGCGTCAATAATCTCGGACCGGCGCACGCCACCATCTACGTCAAGGCCGAGTTCTTCAATCCGGCGGCGTCGGTGAAGGACCGGCTGGCGCTCAACATCATCGAGGAAGGTGAACGCACCGGCGCGCTCAAGCCTGGACAGACCATTGTCGAGGCGACCAGCGGCAACACCGGCATCGGTCTTGCCATGGTCTGTGCGCAGAAGGGCTACAAGCTGGTGGTGACGATGGCCGACAGTTTCTCGGTCGAGCGCCGCAAGCTGATGCGGATGCTGGGCGCCAAGGTGGTGCTGACGCCGCGCGCCGAGAAAGGCTTCGGCATGTACAAGAAGGCGGTGGAACTGGCCGAAGCCAATGGCTGGTTCCTGGCCCGCCAGTTCGAGACCAAGGCCAACGCCGACATTCATGAAGCTACCACGGGACGCGAGATCGTCAACGATTTCGCCGGCTCGCGGCTCGACTATTTCGTCACCGGCTACGGCACCGGCGGCACCGTCGCCGGCGTGGCGCGGGTGCTGCGCCGCGAGCGGCCTGAGACCCGGATCGTGCTCACCGAACCGGCCAACGCGCAGCTTGTCGGCAGCGGCAAGCGGCAGATGCGTGGCGCCGGCGGAGCGCCGGCCGCCAGCCATCCGGCTTTCGAACCGCACCCGATCCAGGGCTGGACGCCGGATTTCATCCCGCACGTCCTGCAGGAGGCCATCGATGGCAACTTCTATGACGAGGTGATGCCGATCGCCGGGCCGGAGGGCATGAAATGGGCCAAGGCGCTGGCGCAGCAGGAAGGCATCTTCACCGGCATTTCCGGCGGTTCGGCTTTTGCCGTGGCGCGCCAGATCGCCGGCACAGCGCCGGCCGGATCGGTGATCCTGTGCATGCTTCCCGATACCGGTGAACGCTACATGACCACGCCTTTGTTCGACGGCATCGAGGCCGAGATGAATGCGGAAGAGCTTGCTCTCTCGCGCTCGACGCCCGGTTGCCAGTTCCCGGCATGATGACGCGGGAGCAAATTGCATGGACGCGATGCCTGGACACTCGGCTACCAGTACCGAGGAAACGCTTGACCCCTCGGACTGGGCCGATGTGCAAAGCCTGTCGCATCGGATCGTTGACGATGCCGTCGCTTACCTGCGCGATGTCAGGCAACGGCCGGTGTGGCAGGAGATGCCTGGAGATGTGAGGGATTTCTTCACCGCCTCGCTGCCGCAATCGCCGACCGCGCTTGCCGACATCTATGGCGATGTCGTGGACAAGGTGATGCCCTATCCGATGGGCAACATCCATCCGCGCTTCTGGTCCTGGTATATGGGGTCGAGCAATTTTACCGGCGCGATCGGCGATTTCCTGGCGGCAATCCAGGGCTCCAATCTCGGCGGCGGCAACCATGCCGCCGCCCTGATGGACGGCCAGGTGGTCGACTGGTGCAAGCAGATGATGGGCATGCCGGCTTCGGCCAGCGGCACGCTGGTCAGCGGCGGCTCGATGGCCAACATCATCGGGCTCACCGTGGCGCGCAACACCAAGGCCGGCATCGGCGTGCGCGAGCACGGCGTTGGAGCAATCGAAAAGCCTTTGCGTTTCTATGGCTCGGACCAGGTCCATTCCTGTCACCGCAAGGGGATGGAAGCGCTCGGTCTCGGCAACAAGGCGCTGCGCCGCATTGCCAGCGACGCCGGCCTGCGCATCGACATTGAAGGTTTGAGGACTGCGATATCGGAAGATCGCGCGGCCGGGTTCAAGCCGGCCTGCATCATCGGCAACGCCGGCACTGTCAACACCGGCGCCATCGACGATCTGCAGGCGCTGGCCAAGCTGGCGCATGAGGAGGACCTCTGGTTCCATGTCGACGGCTGCATCGGCGCGCTGATCGCGATCGCGCCTGAGAATGCACATCGCGTCGCCGGCATCGAATGGGCCGATTCCATCGCGCTCGATCCGCACAAATGGCTGCATGCGCCTTTCGAGGCAGGCTGCGCGCTGGTGCGGGATGCCTCGGCGCATCGCAAGACCTTCGCGGTGACGCCGGAATATCTGGAGTCGACACCGCGCGGCCTCGCCTCCGGCCAATGGCTGCACGATTACGGCCTGCAGACGACACGCGGCTTCAAGGCACTCAAAGTGTGGATGGCGCTGCGGGAACACGGCGTCGAAAAATTCGGCCGCCTGATCGACCAGAACATTGCGCAGGGGCAGTATCTCTCAGGGCTGATCGCGGCCGAACCAGCGCTCGAACTGACGGCGCCGACCAGCATCAACATCGTCTGCTTCCGCTATCGCGCGGATGGTCTCGATGGCGAGCGCGCGAAAGCGCTCAACACCGAGATCATGCTGAGGCTGCAGGAAGACGGAACCGCCGCCATTTCCGATACCACGGTGCAAGGCCGGCATTGCCTCAGGGTGGCGATCAACAACCACCGGACCCGGCGCGAGGATCTCGACCTTCTCGTCGCCGAAACGGTCCGCCTGGGCAACGAGATCGCTTCTGCCTGACCGGCCATGGGGTAGAGCAAGCGGCTCTCAGCCGCTGGCGGCCTCCTGGAAATCGCCCTTCGTCACGGGGAACGCCAGGCCGGGAAGGTAAAATGTGATCGGCCGGATTTCGTAGACTGCCGAGGGATTCACGCGGCGCAAGTCGCGCGCGGCTGCAATCGCCGCCTCCTGCGTGGCGCAGTCGAGGACATAAAGACCCAGCAATTGTTCCTTGGTCTCGGCAAACGGCCCGTCGATGACGATGCCTTCGCCCGGACCGCGCAGCGTCACGGCGTCGGCGGTCGCGCCCAGTCTTGCCGCCGGCCCGAGCTTGCCTTCGCGGGTCAATCTGGCATTGACCTCGAGCAGGTCGTGCATCAGCGCCGCGTCCTGCTGCGGCGTCAGGGACTGGATGGTCTGTTCGACGTGATAGGCCAGGATGGCGTAAAGCATGCGGCGATCTCCTCCTGTTCCAGCGGCCGCACTATTGCAAGGTTGGGTTGGTTGATCCACCCCCGGTGCCCATCGAGACGCTAGTCTGCTGCCTTATGCCGCCAGCGGCAGGCTGAGCTCCGTCAGCAGGCCGCCGCGAGGATGGTTGGACAGGTTGACATCGCCGCCGGCGGCACGCGCAATGTTGCGGGCAATGGTCAGGCCTAGCCCGAGACCGCCGGTCTGGCGGTTGCGCGATTGCTCCAGCCGCACGAAGGAACCGAACACCTGGTCGAGCTGCGCCTGCGGTATGCCCGGCCCCTCGTCGCGGATAACCAGCGTGACCGCGCCGTCCGACTGCCGCAGGCTGACATGGGCTTTCTTGCCGTAGGTCACGGCATTCTGGACCAGATTGTTGACGCAGCGCTTGAGCGCCACCGGCCGCGCCATGCAGATCATGCCACGCGGCCTGGCGCCGTCATGGTCGAACGTGACGTCCTCGAAACTGTCGGCGATCGATTCCACCAGCGACCAGAAATCGATCCGCTCGCTCTTCTCCTCGGTGACTTCGAAGGTGGCGAAGTCGATGACGGAGCTGGCGATGCTCTCGATGTCGGCGAGGTCGTGGGCGAGCGCCTCGCGCGCCGTCGATCTGCGCAACAGCTCGAGGCGCAGCCGCATGCGGGTCAGCGGCGTGCGCAGATCGTGGGCGAGCGCGGCGGCCAGATGTTCGCGGTCCTCGACATAGTCGCGCAGCCGGACCTGCATGGCGTTCACGGCTTTGGCCGCGGCGCGGATTTCGCGGCTGCCGGTCTCGGCGATCGGCGGGCTCTTCAGGTCCGTGCCGATCCGGTTGACCGCCGTTTCCATCATCCGATAGGGCGCCGTCAGCCGGCGCAGCGACCAGATCGACATGATCACCACCAGGGCCGCGATCAGCGAATAGAGCGGCAGGCTGTCGAAGCTCAATATCGGTCCGACCGGCGTGTTGGGCTCGGTGAAATTCAGCCATTGGCCGTCGGCGAAGCGGACAGATGCCGTCAGCTTGTCGCTCTGGGCGAAGCTGGCCGCCAGCGATAACAGGTCACGCTCCACCGCGCCCACATCCTTGGTCACGGCCACACCGCCAGGCGCGTTGGCTGCCTGGGTTGCCGGATCGCGCCGGACGCGGGCGTCGGTGATGCCGAATTTCGACAGCCGCCCGACCAGGATGTCCTCGAGTTCGGCCAGTTCGTCGTCGCCGGCGATCGACGAGGTGACCGCGGGCGTGTCCGAAACGGTGAGCGCATAGGTGGCGTTGAACAGACCGGAGGCCGTCAGCTTGCGCTGCTCCGGCGTGTCGTCATGCATCAGCTGCACCAGCGAATAGGCGCGGTCGTTAAGCCGGTAGAGATCGACCTCGTCATTGGCGACGGCACGATCGCGCGAGACGATGTAGAGCGTGGCGACCTGGCTGATCAGCAGGCCGGCAATGACGATGAGCAAAACCCAGACCGGCAGGGTTTGCGGCAGGAAACGTCTCATTCGGAGGTGGTCTCGGGCAGGAACTGGTAGCCGCCGCTGCGCACAGTCAGGATCAGTTTCGGCGTCTTGGGGTCGTCTTCCATCTTGCGCCTGAGACGGCTGACCAGGATGTCGATGCTGCGGTCGAAGGAATAGTCGCTGTCACCGCCGGAAAGCTCGATGAGCTGGTCACGGGTGAGGACGCGCTGCGCGCTTTTGACGAAGGTCTGCAACAGGTTGAACTCCGCCATCGTCAGTTCGACCCTGACGTCGCCCGGCGCCATCAGCCGGCGGCGCGAGCAGTCCATCGTCCAGCCGGCAAAATGATAGATCTGCTTGGTGGTGGCCCGCTTCGGCTCGGCAGCACCATTGCGCCTCAAAACGGCGCGGATACGGGCCAGCAGCTCGCGCGGATCGAAGGGTTTGGGCACATAATCGTCGGCGCCCATTTCCAGGCCGACGACGCGGTCGGTGGTCTCGGTGACCGCCGTCAGCATGATGATCGGCGTCGAGTAGCTGGCGCGCAGGTCGCGGCAGAGCTCCAGCCCGCTCTTTCCCGGCAGCATCACATCAAGCACGATCAGGTCTACCTGCGTGCGGCGCAGTATGTCTTCCATCTCGACGCCGTCGGCGGCAACCGTGGTGCGCAGGCCGCGCTTCTGGAAGAATTCCTGAAGCAGGTCGCGAATGCCCTTGTCGTCGTCGACGATCAGTATGTGCGCATCGGATTTCACGGCGATCCTGTCATTGCTGGCGGCCGGTCGGCGGCTGCCTTCTGAGTCTGCTTCTGTGGCGTCACCCACACGATAGAATTCTGGCCACATGTTGGCCAGCGGCGATGATCGCCCGCAAAGCCGATTTGCCAGAAACAATTCAGAAACAAAATTCTATAGTCCGGAAAAACTCCCGAAAAAAATCAAGGGCATAAAGGGTGCCGTGGCGGTCAGGACATCGGCTGCGACGCGAAGTCTCCGGAGTAACGGACATCACCAATGCACAGGTTCACGATCAGCTTGATGGGTGCGCTGCTCAGCATTCCGCTCGTCACAGCCGCGGTCGGAGCCACAACCGCAAAGGTGACGCCGATCACAAGGAGCGAGCGCTGCATCGATCTCAATCGCCAGGTAGACGAAGCCCTTGAAACCCATGCCGCGGCAACGCAGGTCACCGCGGCGAAAGCACTGCAAAGAAAGGGAAACCGGTTCTGCGCCAACAAGAAACAGGCACAGGGTATCCGGATGCTCGCGAACGCTTTGAAGCTGCTTGGAGTGACACCGATCGACCCGGTTCAGTGACACTCGAAACACGACCCGCACAAAGAAGGAAATGAAGCCATGAAAAAGTCCATCCTCTCCGCCACCGGTCTCGCCGTCGCTCTCGCTTTCGCAATGCCGGCTCTGGGCAATGCCGCTGCCACCACGACCGCTGCTCCGGCTGCTTCCACGACCACCGCTCCGGCGACCACGACCGCCAAGCCCCCGGTGAAGAAGGTCGTCGCCAAGAAGCCCGTCAAGAAGCACAAGAAGGCGAAGAAGGTCGTCAAGACGGACGCCCCGAAGGCCTGATCCAGACAGCCAACAGGCTTGTCTGTAACAAGGCCGCTCCAGCACCCCCCCGGCTGGAGCGGCCTTGTCGTGTGAGCATGATTACCCGTTGATGGGTGCCGGCCACCCAGGACTTTAACCCGTTTGCAATGCCGGTCCGGTATGATAGCCCGCATGAAGAAGCGGCTTTCATCCATTCTGCGCTCGATGGCCATCGGCGGCCTTGTGGCCTCGGCAATGGTCAGGGTGCTGATCCAGTTCACCGCCAGCCCGGTGCCCGATCCGGTGAGCGGGCGCACAGAGCCGTCGCTGTTTGCACCGGCAATCTCCAGCAGCTGGCAATACATCACACCATGGCAAAGCCTGCTGCTTACCGTGATCACCGGCGCGGCGCTGGCCTGCTTCTTCGGCTGGCTCGCGGTCGCCTGGGTCGAATACAAGGCGGCCGGATCAAGGCCGGATGCGGCATCCAGCGCACGGCAATTCCAGGCTCGTCGCGTCGCCAATCGCCAGGGCCGTTGAACCGCAGCATACACTTCCTAAATTTGTGAACGGCAGCACTTCCGGGAAGCCGGTTTGGCGCGCCGATCAAAATGGACGACGGCTTTCCCCCATGACAAAGTGAGAGCGACCCCTCGCGCGATACCGGTTCCCGATGCCTGAAATCAGTTCCAAACCCCGCACCAAGACCAAGCCGCGGACCGAGCGGCCGAAGCTCTACAAGGTCATCCTCATCAATGACGATTTTACGCCGCGCGAATTCGTGGTGACGGTGCTGAAGGGCGAGTTCAAGCTCAGCGAAGACCAGGCTAACCGGGTGATGATCACCGCGCACCGGCTCGGCGTTTGCGTCGTTGCCGTCTTCACCAGGGATGTCGCCGAGACCAAGGCGACACGGGCCGTCGACGCGGCCAAGGCCAAGGGGTACCCGCTGCTGTTTACGACGGAGCCGGAGGAGTAGGTTGAGCGTCTTTCTCCCCGTATAGTGACGGGGAGAAGGGATCCTTACCTTCCCTCTCTGTACCACATCGCGCCCATGGCCAGCAGCAGCAGGCAAAGGCCGAGGAAGCCGCCGAACAGGGGTACGCGCGAGACGGCTTTGAGCACGCTGTCGTCGGTGCTGCGCAGGCCGATCCAGTCTGCGCCCGAGGCCGCACCGGAGGCGCGGACCGGGACGATGGAGGGCAGGGCGACGCTGCCGGTGAGCTGGCCAAGGGTGGAGGAGGCCGCCAGCCGGCGCACGCTGCCGCCGGTGGCCTCAGTCGGAGCCTTCAACCGGTCCTCGGTAGAGACGACGTCGGAGAATTCCGGCGCGTTGACCGGGCCGACATGGGCGAGTGCGGTCAGGTCACCATTGCCGATCTGGTAGAGGCCGATCTCCTTGGTCTCGATGCTGCCCAGGAAAACGCCGGGTTCGGACTTCTCCAGCTTGACGATCAGCGCCTTGCCCGAAGGGGTGATCACCTGCGCCGGGCCGGGATCGTCGCTCATCGTCTGGCGGCGGATTTCCAGCATCATGCCGCGGCCGTCGGCGGTCAGCCGCTCTTCCTCGAGTTCAGGTTCCTTCATCAGCCAGTGGGCGATGCGGCGGTAAAGCTGGACATGCGGCCCGCCACCCTCGAAGCCGCGCGCCCATAGCCAGCCCTGATCGGACAGAAGCATGCCGACGCGGCCTTCGCCCTTATGATCGAGCAGAAGCAGCGGGCGGTTGTCGGCGCCCTTCATCACCACTTCGCCTTCGGGGTTCTGCACGCCGATGGTGCGGAACCAGCGGCTCCAGCGCGGCGGCTCGGTCGCCGAGCCGTCGAGGCCGCGCGTCACCGGATGGCGCTGGCCGAGATCGGTGAGGCGCGGATAGAAGGCCTTGTCGATGACTTCGCCGGTCGGCATTGCCGGCAGCGACGACATTAGCGGGGTGCGGGCGATCGAGGAGTCGCCGGCATATTCCGGCCCGGCGGCGATCAGCAGCGCGCCGCCCTTTTCGACGTACTCGGAGATGTAGTCGTAATAGAGGATCGGCAGCACGTCGCGGTGCTGGTAGCGGTCGAAGATGATGAGATCGAAATCCTTGATCTTCTCGACGAACAACTCGCGGGTCGGGAAGGCGATCAGCGACAGTTCGTTGATCGGCGTGCCGTCCTGCTTTTCCGGCGGCCGCAGAATGGTGAAATGGACGAGATCGACCGAGGCGTCGGATTTCAGCAGATTGCGCCACGTGCGCTCGCCGGCATGCGGTTCGCCGGAAACCAAAAGCACGCGCAAGTTCTCGCGGATGCCGTCGATCAGCGCGATGGCGCGGTTGTTGGCGTCGGTCAGTTCGCCCGGCTCGCGGTCAATAGAGAGTTCGACGATGTTGCGGCCGGCGCCGGGGATGGTCACCTGCAGCGGCATCGCCTGGCCGATGGTCGCTTCTTCGACCGCGACCTGCTCTCCATTGACCGAGACGCGGACATCGACCGGGCCGGTTTCGCCGTCGGTGGCGATGACGCGGTAGGTCATGTCGAGCGGCTTGCCGACGAGGCCGAAGCGTGGCGCGTTCTCGAAGCGGATGCGGCGGTCCTTCTCGTGCTCGTTGCCGGTGATCAGCGCGTGCAGCGGCGCATTGAAGTCGGGGGCGGCCGGTGCGTCATGCACCTCGCCATCGGTGATCATGATGGCGCCACCGATGCGCGAGGGCGGCACGTCGCGGAAAGCGCCTTCAAGCGCTGCAAAAAGCTTGGTCTCGGTGCGCTCGTCGGCGGCTTCCGACTTGCCGGCCTCGACGACGCGGACGTCGAACTGCTTGAAGCGGCCAAGGCGCTGCTGCAAACCGGCAAGCGCTTCGTCGGTCTGTTTGGTCCGGTCGCCGATATCCTGGCTCTGGCTGCGGTCGACGATGACGGCAACGACGCTCTTCAGCGCCTCGCGCTCCTCATCGAGGAAGACCGGATTGAGGAGTGCTGCGCCCAGCGCAATCAGCGCCGCGAAGCGGAAGATCGCGCCGCGCTGGCGAAACCACAAGCCGACAGCCGCCAGCACCAGCAGCGGTGCGAGCACCAAAGCCAGCAAGGGCCAGGACAGCAGCGGTTCGAAGGAAACCGACCAGTTCATAGGCTTACTGCCCCAGCCGTTCGAGCAGGATCGGCACGTGCACCTGGTCGGATTTGTAGTTGCCGGTCAGCATGTACATCATGATGTTGACGCCGGCGCGCAGCGCATAGATGCGCTGCATCGGATCCGATGGCACGGTCGGCAAAAGCGGGTCACCATTCTCGTCGACGGCCCAGGCGCCGGCAAAATCATTGGCGGTGATCAGGATCGGCGAGACGCCGTCGCCGACGCGTACCGGCCGATTCTCGGCATTGCTGGCCTCGAGCGAGGCTTCCACCCAGAGCGGGCTGCCGGAGAAGCGGCCGGGAAATTCGGGCAGGATGAAGAAGGATTTGGTCAGCACATGGTCGGCGGGCACCGGCTCCAGCGGCGGCACGTTGAGATTGCCGAGAATGTCGCGCAACCGTTCCGTCGCCGGGCTCGCCGAATCCGCACCGATGCCGTTGGCGAACTGGTCGCGCGTGTCGAACAGCACCGTGCCGCCCTGCTGCATATAGGCGTCGATGCGGGCGATCGCGGCTTGGCTCGGCATCGGCGCGGAGGGGTCGATCGGCCAGTAGATCAGCGGATAGAAGGAAAGCTCGTCCTTCGAGATATCGACGCCCGCCGGCGCGCCCGGCTCGAGCGCGGTCTTCTCGATCAGGAAGCGGGTCAGGCCTTCGAGCCCGGCGCGGCTGATCGAATCGTCACCGGGCACACCGGTCAGCACATAGGCGATGCGGGTCTTGGCAATATCCTCGATAGCCGCGGCATCGCCGGGCTTGGCATCGTCGGCGCGGGCGAGGTCGGCATGGCCAAACAGCATGCCGAGGCCAAGCAGCAGCGCAGCCGTCGTTGCCGCAGCCGAGCGGGCGCGGCGCGGCCGGCGCGAGATCAGCCCGCCCATCCAGAACACCGCCAGCGTGTCGAGTAGCATAAGCACAAGTGCCGCTGTGACCAGCGATCCCTTGAGGTCGCGCGATTCATCGAAAGCGTACTGGATATTGGTCACCGGCACTGTGAATTGCGGGCGCACCAGCGGCGCGAAGGCGGTGGCCGGGTCGAGCAGATTGTGGGCGAAAACGCCGGTTTCCGAGCCATAGAGGCCGGGCGGGTTCTCGAACGTCACCGGCAGCGAGCCGGCGCCGGGGACCAGCGGTCGTGCGTCCGGCGTCGGCGGCACCAAAGTGCCGTCGGCGGCTATCATGCGATAAGGCGCCAGCGACGTAGCAGCGGCTTCAGCGTTGGCGACCGCCGCACCCTGGTTGCGCGACAGCTGCACAATGCGCCGCAGCATCTCGACGAAGCTGCCGGAGATCGGCAGCGTCGACCATGTCGCTTCCGGGGTGATGTGGAACAGAACCAGCGTGCCCTTGCCCTTCTTCAACCCGGTCACCAGCGGGGTGCCATCGGCAAGGGTTGCCCAGGTGCGTTCGACGATGTCCGGCGTCGGTTCGGCCAACACCTGCCGGCTCACCGTGATCTCGGCCGGCGGTGCGAGGTCGGCGAACGGGCCGTTCTTCGGGAATTCGGTCACCGCTTGCGGCGTCGTCCATGACAGCGCGCCGCCAAGCGAGCGCTCGCCGGTGCGCAGCCTGACCGGCAACAGATCATCGTCATTGCCGGCGGCGGCCAGCCGCGAACCGGCAAAGCGCACCAGCGTGCCGCCATTGTCGACCCAGTCGACCAGCCGCTGATGGACCTGCGGCGGAATGGTACCGATATCGGCCATGACGATCATCGCCGGCTTCTGGTCGAGAAGCTGCGGGATGGCGTCGGCGAGATCGACGCTCGACGGTTCGACCAGATCGGCGAAAGGCTGCAGCGCGCGCCTGATGTAATAGAGCGGCGACAGGAGCGGCTGCGCCTGGTCGGCCTCGGCCTGCGATAAAAGTCCGACGCGGCGGCGCTTGGAGCTTTCGTCGAGCACGCGCACCGCACCTGCCTGGCGTTCGCCGTCGAGCGCGATCGAGGCGAAGTCGTTGCGCAGTTCGAACGGCACCGCCATCGTGCCGGTGGCAGTAGTCTCACCCGGCGCGAAGGTCAGCGTCGCGTCGGCGATGCGGCGGCCCTTATCGTCGAAGGCGCCGGCGGTGACTTGTGCCGGCGCCGGATCGCCGGGCGCGCGGATGGCGGTCAGGGCGAAGCCGTCGACCTGATTTTCGGCGCCAGTGAGCCCAGTCAGCGCCAGCCGGTCGGAATTGGCCCAGACGACACGGGCGGCGTTTTTCGACAGCAGTGTGTTGAAGGCGGCCTCGTCGCCCTTTGCCGCAAGACCGTCGGCGAGAACGGCAACGCTGGCGCCGGGCAAGGCTTCCAGCACGCCGGCGACGCGGGCATAGACAGCGGGTCGGTCGGTCGGGATCGGCCTCGGCTTGGCGGCGCGCAGCCGGTCGAGGGCAGCCGCCGCATCGAAGGGGCCGATCTCGGCGTTCGGCTTTTCGGCGGTGAAGGCGATGACGACCGGTACGCCGTTCGAACCGGCATCGGCGATCAGCCGCTGGGCGGTGGCGACGCGCTTGCCCCAGTCGGCGGCACTCGCCCAGTCATTGTCGATGACCAGCGCCAGGGCGGCGCCCTCGGCCGGCAATTTTTCGCGCGGATTGAAAACGGGTTCGGCTAATGCCGCGACGACAAGGGCTGCCATCAACAGCCGCAGCAGCGTCAGCCACCACGGGCTCTGCTGCGGCGTTTCCTCGCGCTTCAGCACGCGAGCGAGGATCTTCAGCGGCGGAAAGATTTCGGACTGCGGCTTGGGCGGTGTGAGCCTGAGCAGCCACCAGATCACCGGCAGCGCCAGCAGGCCCCACAACACCATGGGAGCGCCAAAGGAGAGCGGCAGCCAGCTCATGCGCCGGCCTTTCCCACGAATGCGCCATCGGCGGTCATCGCCATGTGGATGCGCACCAACGCCTCGGAAGCGAGGCGGTCGGTGTGGTTGACGGTGTAGCTCCAGCCGAGGCGCTTGCACCAGCTGGCCAACTCCTGGCGGCGGGCGGTGTAGAGCAGGCGATATTCGTCGCCGAGCATTTCGGCGCGGCCGGCGGTCAGCTTGTCGCCGGTCTCGGGATCGGTGAATTCGGTGCGGCCGGCATAGGGAAAGGTCTCCTCCGCCGGATCGGCAACCTCGATCAGATGCGCACGCACGCCATGCCGCGCCAGCACATCGAGCCATTCCATGGTCTCCTCGACCGGGTCGAGGAAATCGCTGACGACGACGATGTCGCAGAAGCGGCGGATGGCGGACAGGTCAGGCTTTGCCGGCGGGTCGGTGGCGTGCATCAATTGCGCCGCGATGCGCTCGGCGCCGTTGCGGGCGGTGAACGGATCGGTCAGGCCGGGCCAGGCGATGCGCTCGCCGCTGCGAGATAGCAATTCGGCCATGGCCAGTGCCAGCACCAGCGCGCGCGATTCCTTGGAAACGCTGGCGCCAGTCGATTTGTAGAGCATGGAGGGCGATGGGTCGGCCCAAAGCCACACCGTGTGGGCTGCTTCCCATTCGCGGTCGCGCACATAGGTGTGGTCGTCCCGGGCCGAACGGCGCCAGTCGATGCGCGAGGAATCGCCTTCGACATAGGGGCGGAACTGCCAGAAATTCTCGCCGATGCCGCGCTTGCGGCGGCCATGCCAGCCGGCAATTACCGTATTGACGATACGGCGTGCCTCGACCAGCAGGTCCGGCACCAGCGAAGCCCGCAACCGTCCCCTGGCGAGCGCGTCGCGCGTCGCTGCCGGTGCCTGGACTTCGCCGATACGCGCCATCAGATTCCTTTGGCCAGTTTCGCTACCACGTCGCGCACGGTCGTGCCCTCGGCGCGGGCGGCAAAGGTCAGCGCCATGCGGTGCTGCAGCACCGGTTCGGCCAGCGCGCGGATGTCGTCCACCGACGGCGCCAGCCGCCCGTCATAAAGCGCGCGCGCACGGGCGCACAGCGTCAGCGCCTGGCTGGCGCGCGGGCCGGGACCCCAGGCGACATGCTTGTCGGTCTCGGCATTGCCCTGGCCGGGACGCGCCGAACGCACCAGTTTGAGGATGGCGTCGACGACGCTTTCGGGCACCGGCATACGGCGGATCAGCGTCTGGATTTCCCTCAGCCGCGCCGGTTGCAGCACGTTTTGCGCCTTGGCGTCCTCGATGCCGGTGGTCTCTAGCAGAATGCGCCGCTCGGCCTCGATTTCGGGGTAAAGGATGTCGACCTGCATCAGAAAGCGGTCGAGTTGCGCTTCGGGGAGGGGATAGGTGCCTTCCTGCTCCAGCGGGTTTTGCGTCGCCAGTACATGGAAGGGCGCGGGCAGGTCGTGGCGAATGCCGGCGATGGTGACGTGATATTCCTGCATTGCCTGCAGCAGCGCCGACTGGGTGCGCGGCGAGGCGCGGTTGATCTCGTCGGCCATCAGCAATTGCGCGAAGATCGGGCCGGAGATGAAGCGGAAGGAGCGCTTGCCGGCCTCGTCCTGTTCCATCACCTCTGAGCCGAGAATGTCCGACGGCATCAGGTCGGGTGTGAACTGGATGCGGCGCGAATCGAGGCCGAGCACGACACCGAGCGTTTCGACCAGCTTGGTCTTGGCAAGGCCGGGCACGCCGACCAGCAGCGCATGGCCGCCGGCAAGCAGCGCCACCAGCGTGCGCTCGACCACCACTTCCTGGCCGAAAATGACACGGCCGACGCCGTCGCGCACCCTGGAAATATCGGCCAGCGCCGTCTCGGCCTGGGCGATCATGTCCTTTTCGCTGATTGGGCTTTCCTTGACCATTACGCTCATGCCGCATCGATCCTTGTGCTGGAAGTACCGGCTTGCACTGTAGTGCCTTAGAATGCCGCGATTCGGCTTCGCCTGGCGCCTACGAATGAATTTAAATCACAGACTTAGGCTGACAAGCGGAACAACAGTGACTATTTCGTGACCATGACGGAACGCTCCGAACATCGCGAACACAGCCTTGCTGCCGCAACCGAGGCGCGCGGTCTCGAAGCGTTGATCTCGCGTGCGGCTCGCGCCGGCAAGGGCGCGGCGCCGGTGGAGCGCTGGAATCCCGACTTTTGCGGCGATCTAGACATGGAGATCAAACAGGACGGAACGTGGTTCTATCTCGGCACGCCGATCGGCCGCATGCCGCTGGTGCAGCTGTTTTCCAGCGTGCTGCGCAAGGACGAGGATGGCAGGACCTATCTGGTGACGCCGGTCGAACGGGTCGGCATCCGCGTCGTGGACGCGCCTTTCATCGCGGTTGAAATGGATGTTTCCGGCGCCGGCGCCGAGCAGACCATCACTTTCCGCACCAATGTCGGCGATGTCGTCGAGGCCGGACCTGGCCATCCGCTGCGCTTCGTCGACGAGAACGAGACCGGCGGCCTGAAACCCTATGTGCTGGTGCGCGGGAGGCTGGAAGCGCTGGTGGCGCGGCCGGTGATGTACGAACTGGTCGAGCATGGCGAGGAGATCGATATCGGCGGCAAGACGATGTTTGCCGTGCGCTCGAAAGGCGAAATCTATCCGATCATGCCGGCGGAAAAACTGAAGCGGCTGAGCGCATGATGGATCAGGTGAGGCCGCCGCCGTTTTCCACAGCGGATTTTCGCGCGCGGGTCGCCGCGCAAGCTGAAGCCCATGCCGGCGACGATTATGGCGATCATCGCTTCAACCCCGGCCATCCACGGTTGACGCAGCTCAAAGCGCTGCGCGACGCCGCGGTGCTGATCCCGGTCGTCGATCATGGACGCGATGCGACCGTGCTTTTGACCAAGCGGGCGGAAAAACTGCGCAGCCATTCCGGGCAGGTGGCTTTTCCTGGCGGCACCATTGATCCCACCGATGCGACCCCGGAAGCAGCGGCCTTGCGCGAGACCTTCGAGGAGATCGGCCTCGGCCATGACCGCATCGAGATCATCGGCCGCATGCCCGATTATGTCGCCGGCAGCGGCTATCGCATCGCGCCGGTGCTGGCGATCGTCGAGCCCGGTTTTACGCTGTCGCTCAATTCCGACGAGGTCGACGCCGCCTTTGAAGTGCCGCTTTCGTTCCTGATGGATCCGGCCAACCACACCAGGGACAGCCGCATGTGGAACGACCTGGAATGGTTCTTCTACGATATGCCCTATGGCGGCCAGCGCATCTGGGGCGTCACCGCCGGCATCATCCGCACGCTCTATGAAAGGCTCTATGCTTGAGTGATCCGATATCGCTGGCGGGCAGAGCCGACTGGCTGGGTGAAAAGCATCTGCAGCGGCTGCTTGCCGTGCTGGCGCAGGGCGGCGAGGAAGCCCGCATCGCGGGCGGCGCGGTGCGCAATGCGCTGATTGGGCAGCCGGTCGCCGATATCGACGTTGCTACCACTTGCCTGCCCGAGGAAACCGTTCGCCGCGCCGAGGCGGCGGGCTTCAAGGCGGTGCCGACCGGCATCGAGCACGGCACGATCACGGTGATTGCCGGCGGCGCGCCCTATGAGGTCACCACGCTGCGCGCCGACATCGAGACCGATGGCCGCCGCGCCAAAGTGTCGTTCGGCCGCGACTGGAAGGCCGACGCCGAACGGCGCGATTTCACCATCAACGCGCTCTATGCGGAGGCTGACGGGACGGTCGTCGACCTGGTCGGCGGCGTCGGCGATATCGAGGCACGAAGGCTGCGCTTCATTGGCGATGCCGAGCAGCGGATCCGCGAAGACTATCTGCGCATCCTGCGTTTCTTCCGCTTTTTCGCCTGGTATGGCGAGGGTCGGCCCGATGCCGAGGAATTGAAGGCCTGCGCCCGGCTCAAGGACGGGCTCGCCCATCTCTCGGCCGAACGCATCTGGTCCGAGCTGAAGAAGTTGTTATCGGCCCCAGATCCGTCGCGCGCCTTGCTGTGGATGCGCCAGGCCGGCGTGCTCACCAGCGCCCTGCCGGAAAGCGAGAAATGGGGCATCGATGCCATTCATGGGCTGACCAAGACAGAGAAGGATCTGGGCTGGGCGCCGGACCCGCTGCTCAGGCTGGAGGCGATCGTGCCGCCCGATGCGGAGAGGATGAAGACACTGGCCGAGCGGCTGAAACTTTCGACCACTGAGGCGGAGCGCCTGCGCCACTGGGCGCTGACGGCTGCCGTCGAGCCCAAGACAAGCGAAGCGGAACTGGCCAAGAAACTCTATTCCGGCGAGCCCCAGGGTTTTCTCGATCGCCTGCGGCTGTCGCTGGCGTCGGCGCGAGCGCGGGCTCTCGAGGACAATGACGCGCTGGTTCAGGCCGGCGGGTTTTCGCGCCTGCTCGCTTTTGCGCTGAAATGGGAAAAACCGGTGTTCCCAGTCAAGGGCGGCGATCTGACGGCGCTTGGTGCGTCGCCGGGGCCAATGCTCGGTGCGATCCTGAAAAACCTGGAAAAGGAATGGATCGGGTCCGGCTTTGCGCTCGATCGCGACGCGCTGCTGGAGCGCGCCGCGGAAGCCTTGAAGGCCAGATAGGACTGCTCAGGCCGCGTCGCGAACTTTCTCGATGCGCGAGCGGATCGCCTCGATCATCGTCTCGCGAATGACCGTTTCGCCATGTGTCTCGCGCATATGGTCGACGGCGCGGCGCATGACCTCGGCTTCCTCACCGGCACGCGTGTGCCACTCACAGCCGGGAACCAGCGAGCCGCAATGGAATTCCTTCATGGGATTTTCTCCTTTCCTCCTTGGAGCCTGTGCCTCTCATGGGCACGAAGCTCCGCCATCTCTGTTCCGCGCCCTGTCACAGCAGTCGGTTTCGGGGGCACGCACGGGGGAGCTAGCATAACACGGTTCGACCATTTTAGTTGCCGTGGGTGCGAAAAAGGCGGAGCAGCGCTGCTCCGCCCCTCTTGTCAGGCTAAGCCAAGGCAAGACCGTTCGGTCTTGTCCCCATCACTTCACGATCTTGACGGACTCGGCAACCTTGTTCTTGCCGCTCATGTCCCAGGAAACGCGGACCTTTTCGCCGGCCTTCAAGCCAGGATCCTTAAAGGTCTTGGGCAACGTAAAGGTGGATCCATCGTCCAGAACGAGGCTCATGGCCGTGCCGTCATAGGTCTTGACCGTGCCCGTGGTGTGCTTGACTGCGGCAAAGGCAATCGAGCCGGAAGCGAGAAGGGCAGCGGCGGTTACCGATACAATGAGCTTTCGCATGGTAAGTACTCCTGGAAAATGCGGGCATTCGTTTGGGAAAATGCTCCGCTTCGTTAGCGGGCCGTCCGGTCGCGTCGAGTCGCGATACCCTTTCATGACGCAATTCCGAATGGAAAACCGCTACGCACTTTTCCTGAAATTGCTGTCGGGCGAACCGCCGGCGCTTCCCGACCCGGAAACGACAAATAGTCGTTCCATTTCAACTGCCTATTAGACGAAAAAGATAATCCCGGAGCCACATTCGGTGCCCAGATTCAGGGAAGTGGACGCCATTGTGGCTCACGTTGCGCTCACAGAGAGTTTACGGCCACCTGACCTCCGGCGGCAGGCTGGACAGGATCGAGGCGACATTGCCCCCGGTCTTCAGGCCGAAAATGGTGCCGCGATCGTGAAGCAAGTTGAATTCTACGTAACGGCCGCGGCGAATGAGCTGCTCGTCGCGGTCGTCATCGGTCCAGTTCTCGTTGAAATGGGCGCGAACCAGGTGGCCGTAGACGACAAGGAAAGAACGCCCGACATCCTGGACGAAGTTCAAATCGGCATTCCAGCCGCCTTTCTCCTCGCCCGAATGCAGCCAGTCGAAAAAGATGCCGCCGACGCCGCGCGGCTCGTGGCGGTGCGGCAGATAGAAATACTCGTCGCACCAGGCCTTGAATTTGGGGTGGTCGGCGATCGCAGCGTTCTTCTCGCAGGCGAACTGCATGGCTCGATGGAAGGCGATGGTATCGGGGTCGTCTTCGGTGCGATGGCGATCAAGCACCGGCGTCAGGTCAGCGCCGCCGCCGAACCAGTGGCGCGACGTCACGACCATGCGGGTGTTCATGTGCACGGCCGGCACGTTGGGGTTCCACGGATGCGCAATCAGCGAAATGCCTGATGCCCAGAAGCTCGGATTCTCCTCCGCGCCGGGCATCTGCTTCCTGAATTCGGGCGAGAACTCGCCATAGACGGTCGAGGTGTGGACGCCGACCTTCTCGAAGACGCGGCCCCGCATCATCGACATGGTGCCGCCGCCGCCCTTTCCATTGTCGCGTTCCCACGGCGTCTTCTCGAAGCGGCCGGGCGACCATTCTGCCAGCGGACCGGTCAAGTCGTGCTCGATCTGCTCGAAGGTGGTGCAGATGCGCTCCCGCAGCGTCTCGAACCAGAGCCTGGCCTTCATTTTCTTCTGTTCGATGTCGGCTGGCAGGCCTGCCGGTATTTCTGGTCGTTCCAAAATGCTGTCTCCGGTCGCAGCCGACAAAGGACCTAGTGGAGTGAATTTGACATTTGCACACAGCGTGGCGCAGGGCACGACGCAAATGTCAAATTCGAAAACTCTGCTAGAAACATAAACTTGCTAGCGGTCCTTGTGATTCCAACATTCGCAACGGCGCCTGGGGATTAGGGAGGCGAATGTTGGAATCGGACCACTAGCCTTTTCCGGGCGCGATCCCTAATCTCTTAGGGGCAAGGGTCAAGTGTCATCTGGTTCGGCCCAGGAGTTCTTTCATGCGCACGCCGGCAAGACCGCCGCTGCATGGCCTGAAGAAAAGGCTCGATCGTTCACGCGCCGAGCGCGAGCGCATGCCGCGTGACGGGTTTTTGCGGGAGACCTTTGTCTTGCCGCGCCCCGATGCGCGGCTCAAAGCCAAGGAATGGTTCGAACGCTTTCCCAAGCAGGCCTACTGGACCGAGATCGAAAGCTGGTTCGAACGGCCAGGCGACGTCATCGAATTCACGATACGGCGGCTGCCTGCGGCGGATTAGAATTCCGCAAGCAGTCGCCTTGCGCCCGGCCCTTGCGCACTCAAGCGATCTTCCCTGTTTCGCAGCGGGCATTTGTCGATCGACATGCAGCCGCAGCCGATGCAGTCGGTCAGGCCGTCGCGCAGCTTCTTTAGCTG
Source organism: Mesorhizobium sp. C089B (assembly GCF_030323125.1). Classification (NCBI taxonomy): domain Bacteria; kingdom Pseudomonadati; phylum Pseudomonadota; class Alphaproteobacteria; order Hyphomicrobiales; family Phyllobacteriaceae; genus Mesorhizobium; species Mesorhizobium sp. C089B. Next base: position 3,028,768 of record NZ_CP100469.1, on the reverse strand, counting down.
AGTGATCTTGCGATCGAGGTCGTCGCGCCAGCCGGTCGACAACAGGTTCCAGTCCTCGCGCGTCGGGGTACGGCCTTCTGGGAGCGATTCAAGTGCGGCGCCGATCTCGGCTAGCGAAATGCCGACCTCTTGGGCGATCCGGATGATTGCCACCCGCCGCAGCACGTCGCGGCCATAGCGCCGCTGGTTGCCCGACGTGCGGTGGCTGCGGATCAGCCCGCGCCGCTCGTAGAAATGCAGCGCCGAAACCGCCACGCCGCTGCGCATGGCCAACTGGCCGACCGTCAATTCCTTTACCGGAGCCATCTCGATTTTCCGCTTGACCTCAACTTAAGTTGAGCTTGTAGCCAGGAAAGGTCGATAGGGCAATTGAGGAGAAGGCGATGTGCGCCTGGGTGAGAATGATGCAAGACGCAACGGCCGTTGGCGATGACGACAACGCGCTGAAGGGTCTAGCCGAGCTGCCGGATGGCTTCACCGGCGACCATGGCGACCGACAGCGCGACGTTGATGCTGCGCGTGCCCGGCTGCATCGGGATCGTCAGCCGCCCATCCGCCGCCTGATGGACAGGATCCGGCACGCCGGCGGATTCGCGGCCGAACAGCAGGATGTCGCCTTGGGCGAAGCTGAAGCCCGCATAGGGGGTCGCGGCTTTGGTGGTGAGCAGCACCAGCCGGCAGGCTTCGCCCTTGCGCCAATCCTCGAAGGCGTTCCAGTCGACATGGCGGGTCAGGGCAGCCATTTCGAGGTAGTCCATCCCGGCACGCTTGAGCGCTTTGTCGGAGAGCGGAAACCCGGCTGGTTCGATGATGTCGACGCCAAGGCCGAGGCAGGCGGCGAAGCGCAGGATAGTTCCGGTGTTGCCGGCGATGTCAGGCTGGTAGAGGGCGATGCGGAGACGGTGGTTCATTTCCGCGTCTTTCTAATAAGTGGCAGATCGGCCACAGCGGGTGGCTGGTTTTGGAAATTGCTGGACCTGCGGGTGGCCATTTTCTGCGAAGTCGATTATACCGCACGCATTGTCAACCCGAACCGATGGAGGGGTATTTCATGATGACCATGCACATCCAGCGCCCCTCCCGTGGGCTTACCTGCCTGCTGGCGGTTTCGGTACGACGATTTACCTGATTTCTTAGATCTGATCGCACCGATTCCCGCCGAACCCGATTTTCGGCTCTCGAAGGAATCCTGCGATGTTTTTCAACCGGTTAAAGGGGCCAAGCGCCCCAGCTGAGCATGTCGCGACCGAGGCCTATCCTCGTGTCCCGACGGATACAATCCGTGCCTCCGGCCGAACGCCGGCGCACGACATTGCTTCGCCTTTTTATGTCTATTTTCACACGGAGGACGGACCGATGTTCGATCCCTATAAGATACCGGGTTCAAGAAGCCTGCACGAACGCAAGACGGCGACCTGGGCGTTGCTGGTCGGCGAGACCTATTCGTCGGCGGTTCACGCGCAGACCCGCCGGCGTCCGCATCGCGGCATGTTGCCGGATGTCGATTTCTCGCGTGCGGTTCCCGACCACAGCCGGCCGTCGCTGGTGCGCCGGATCATCCGGCTGATCCGGCCGGGCGCGAAAAACCGGACTGGCGGCGGCGTGCCGTCAGCTCATTCGAAGGCTCCTGTCGGTGAAAAGCCCGCAAGTCCCTATATTGCGCGAAGCAGGACCGATGGCCCGGGTGATTCCGGGCCGTCGGTCCCCGCCGACGTACGGTCTGGGGACGCGGAGCGCCCCGGGGATTTTTCCCGCGCCGCATGAGCGGACAAAAGTTTTGTGAGCATCACTATGTTCAGCTGGTTTGAAAGAAGGCTCGATCCGTTCCCCGCAGCGGAACCGGTCGAGCCGCCGAAGACGCTGGTTGCCTTCTGCGTGCATTATACGCGCGGCGCCTGGCCATACATCATCGTCGACGCGGTGCTGGTGACGGCGATTGCCATCGCGGAAGTGTGGATGTTCGGCTTCATGGGCCACATCGTCGACTGGCTGTCCGGGCAGAACCGCGAAACCTTCCTGCAGACCGAGAGCTGGAAGCTCGCCGGCATGGCCTTCGTCGTGCTGTTCGCGCTGCCGGGTACGGTATGGCTGCATTCTTTGCTCAACCAGCAGACGCTGATGGGCAACTACCCCATGCGCATCCGATGGCAGGTGCATCGTTATCTCTTGAAGCAGTCGATGAACTTCTACCAGGACGAATTTGCCGGCCGCATCGCCACCAAGCTGATGCAGACGGCACTCGCCGTGCGCGAATGCGTCATCAAGGTGATCGAGGTGCTCAATTACGTCATCGTCTATTTCCTCGGCATGCTGTTCATCGTCGGCTCGGCCGACTTGCGGCTGGCGGCACCTCTCGGCGTCTGGCTGCTCGGCTATATCGGGTTGTTGCGCTATATCATCCCGAAGCTGGGCAAGGTCGGCGAGGCGCAGGCCAATGCGCGCTCGACGATGACCGGCCGCGTCGTCGACAGCTACACCAACATCCAGACGGTCAAGTTGTTTTCCCATGCACGGCGCGAAGCAACGTTCGCCAAAGAAGGCATGGCAGGCTTCCTCGACACGGTCTACCGGTCGATGCGGCTGGTGACGGTGCTTTACGGGCTGCTCTATATCCTCAACGCGCTGCTCCTGTTTTCGGTGACGGCGCTGGCGCTGTGGCTGTGGCTCGGCCAGGCGGTGACGATCGGTGCCGTCGCCGTGGTCATCGGCCTCGTGCTCCGTATGTGGGGCATGTCGCAGTGGATCATGTGGGAAATGTCGAGCCTGTTCGAGAACATCGGCACGGTGCAAGACGGCATCGCCTCGATCTCGCTGCCGCGCCTGGTCGAAGACCGGCCGGGGGCGAAGGACATTGCCGTCACCAAGGGCGAGATCCGCTTCGACGACATTCGTTTCCACTATGGCAAGCAGAAGGGCGTCATCGAGAACCTGTCGCTGACGGTGAAGCCCGGCGAGAAAGTCGGCATTGTCGGGCGCTCGGGTGCGGGCAAGTCGACGCTGGTCAATCTCCTGTTGCGGTTCTACGACCTCGAGAACGGCCGGATCCTGATCGACGGCCAGGAGATCGCTTCGGTGACGCAGGATTCGCTGCGCGCGCAGATCGGCATGGTGACGCAGGACACTTCGCTGCTGCATCGTTCGGTGCGCGACAACATTCTTTACGGGCGGCCCGATGCGACGGAGGAAATGCTTGTCGAGGCAGCCGGGCGGGCCGAGGCGCTGGAGTTTATCGGCAGGCTTTCGGATCACACCGGACGTAAAGGGCTCGACGCTCATGTCGGCGACCGCGGCGTCAAATTGTCCGGCGGCCAGCGGCAACGCATCGCCATTGCTCGCGTTATGTTGAAGGACGCACCGATACTTATCCTTGACGAAGCGACGTCGGCGCTGGATTCCGAAGCCGAGGCCGCCATCCAGGAGAATCTCTACAAGCTCATGCAAGGCAAGACCGTCATCGCCATTGCGCACCGGCTGTCGACCATCGCGGCGATGGACAGGCTCGTCGTCCTCGACAAGGGCCGTGTCATCGAGGAGGGGTCGCACGAGGAACTCGTCGCCAGCGGCGGGCTCTACGCGCAGCTCTGGCAGCGCCAGTCGGGCGGGTTCCTGCTCGATGACGGTCCGGTCGATGCCGCCAATGACGCTGTTGCCAACGACATCGGCGTGAAGGGTGAAGCCGCAGAGTGATGACGTCAGCATGATGACAGCCGTCTATCGCTGGTTCGAGGACTGGGTCTATCCGTTCAGGGAGCCGGCGGACCTTCGGCCACCGTCAAGCGTCGGCGGCTTCCTCTGGCACTATGTCGGCCAGGCGAAGTTCGCCTTCTTCGCCATGCTTGTCATCGGCGGCATCGCGCCGCTGATCGAGGCCGGGCTTTTCTACTTCGTCGGGCGGCTGGTCGATATTCTCGATCAGCTTCCCGGTGAACGCAGCTGGGACGCGCTGTGGACCGCCGCCGGGCCTGAGCTTGTCTTCATGATCGCAGTGGTGCTGGTCATCCGCACCATCGTCGTCGGCCTGTCGGCGCTGGTCAACGAACAGACGATCACGCCGGGGTTCTACAATCTGGTGCGCTGGCAGGCGCACCGGCACGTATCGCGCCAGTCCTACACCTTCTTCCAGAACGATTTCGCCGGCCGTATCGCGACAAAAGTCTGGCAGGCGGGGCAGGCGACCGGCGACCTGATGGAGAGCTTCATCGAGGTCATCTGGTTCATGCTCATCTATACGGTGACGACCTTGGCGCTGGTCGCCGGGCTGGATCTGCGCCTGGCCGTGCTGGTGGTGATCTGGATCCTCGCGTTCGCCTGGCTGGCCAAGCTCTATCTGCCCTCGATCCGCAGGCATGCCGAGGCCACGGCTGAAGCTGGCTCGATGATCAATGGGCGCATCATCGATTCCTATTCCAACGTGCAGACGCTGAAGCTGTTCTCGGCCGACGGCGACGACCGCTACATCAAGAACGGCTTCGACATCTATCTCGATGCACTACGGCCCTTCACCCGCCGGCTGACCGGCGTGCGCATGGCGCTGACGACGCTGTCGGGCATCATGATCACCGCGATTGGCTGCTTTGCCGTCTATCTCTGGGTCGAAGGGTCGATCACCGTCGGCGCCGTCGCGTTCACGCTGTCGCTGGTCTTGCGGCTCAACATGCTGCTCGGGCGCGTGATGATGCAGCTCAACGGCATATTGCGAAATCTCGGCGTCTTGGAAAACTCCAAGGCGCTGATCTCGCAGCCGCTTGGCCTTGTCGATGCGCCGGATGCGAAAGAGCTTGTCGTCGCCGGCGGCCGCATCGAGGTGAAGAATGTCGAGTTCCACTACGGCAAGGGTTTTGGCGTGCTGAATGGCATCGACCTTGTGGTCAAGCCTGGCGAGAAGGTCGGGCTGGTCGGGCCGTCCGGTGCGGGCAAGACGACCTTAGCCAATCTCATCCTGCGCCTCTACGACCTCGAGAGCGGGAAAATCCTGATCGACGGGCAAGACGTCGCCGAGGTGACGCAGAACTCGCTGCGCGCCAATATCGGCGTGGTCAGCCAGGACACGGCGCTGTTCCACCGCTCGCTACGCGACAACATCAAGCTCGGCATGCCGGATGCAACTGACGCCGAGGTGATCGCGGCGGCGAAGAAGGCCGAGGCGCACGAGTTCATATTGGGCCTGCGCGACAACCGGGACCGTACCGGCTACGAGGCTTTTGTCGGCGAGCGCGGCGTGAAACTGTCGGGCGGCCAGCGCCAGCGCGTCGCGATCGCCCGCGTCTTCCTCAAGGATGCGCCGATCCTGATCCTCGACGAGGCGACCTCGGCGCTCGATTCCGACATCGAGGCGGCGATCCAGGAGAATCTGGCCAGGCTGATGGAGAACAAGACGGTCATCGCCATAGCGCACCGGCTGTCGACCATCGCCGCGCTCGACCGTCTTGTGGTGCTGGACGGAGGCCGCATCGTCGAACAGGGCACGCATGACGAGCTGGTGGCGCTCGACGGGCTCTATGCGCGGCTGTGGAAGCGGCAGTCCGGCGGCTTCCTCTACCACGAGGAAAGCGTGCTGGAAGAGACACGGCCGGCGGAGTAGGGCATGGCAGCGTCGCCTGATATCGGCTACGTCCTCAAGCGGCTGCGGCCAACCGCGCCGGCCTTCGATGCGCTGAAGGAGGAGAGCCGGCTGGAAGGCTACTGGATGCTGGTGCGGCTGGCGGATGGCTGGGCGGGCGGCCGCAACAAGTTCCTGAAACGAGGCGAGGCGCTGTTTGGTGCATGGCATGGCCGAGAACTCGCTGGTGTGTGCGGGTTGAACATCGATCCTTATTTCGAAGGCAGGGACCACGGCCGGGTCAGGCACCTGTTCGTCAGCGCGCGTCATCGCCGCAGCGGCATTGGCCGCATGCTGGTCGAGACCGTCATTGACAGGGCACGTCAGCATTTTGCCGTGCTGAACACCCGCGCGCCACAAGAAGCCTTTGGGTTCTATGAACGGCTTGGTTTCCAGCCGGTGGTGAGCGAAGAATTCGTCACGCACCGCATGATGCTCTCTCAAGACATAAAAGGAGGCTGAGATGTCACTGCGTCCGCCATCCCTAGGCGCCTCGGCTGCCGAAGCCGCGTTCGACGCCCTCGGCCATGAGATATTGGCTGAAAAGGCCGCAGCGCTCGGCCGTGCCGGCCAACGGGTCGAGGAAACGCTGGCCAAGCTCCGTCAGAACAACGGCGACGAGGAGCAGCGACCGCGGCTGCTCAAGGAGGCTGCCGCGGCGGTGCACGCCTATTTCATCCAGCGTGAACTCTGCGGCCTGCGCCGGCATGAGTCGGCCATCCGCGAATACGATATCCCAAGGGCCGTGCTGGTCAGGCTCGGTGCAAGCTAGAGGTCACCAGCCGGCAACAATCATTCCAGCCATTCGGTGATGAAGCTGCCGTTTTCGTGGATGTCGGTCGTTTCGAGCGGGCCTGGGCCAAGATTGGTGAATTTGTGCGGCGTATCGGGCGGCACGATCAGGATCTGGCCGGCCGTGGCCTCTATCTGCTGGTCGCCGATCGTGAACAGGCCGGTGCCTTGCCGGATGATGAAGATTTCACAATAGGGATGCGTGTGCAGGCGCGGGCCGCCGCCAATCTCTTCCTGATAGTTGAAAATCAGGCAGGAGTTGGAGTCGTAGGCGCCGCATTGCAGTTCGCCCTGCCAGCGGCCGGGCGTCCTGGTCCAGGTCTCGCGGTCGATAATATGTGCCATGCCGGCGAAACTAGATCACGGCAACCTATCCTGTCGAGACAGGCGGGGAGCCTCGGATTTGCTGATATTTCCCTGTTGTTTAGCCGCCTTTGCCGACCTTTGGGCATCTGGCCAACTGACGCGCTGTTCTGTCCCCGCGACAATCTGCCCTTGTGGCTTCAGCCCGCTGGACAAAAACGGGCTTCACGCATAAACCGAAATCCAAATGCCGGAGGAATTCGCTAGCTTGTTCGCCATGCGCTGTCGGGCCGGCGCGATGGAGCGGGGACAAAGCTCGGCCGCCGGCTCGGAAGAGGCGAAAGGATCAGGCACCCGTGAGCGCAACCGACACCCAGGATCCCAACCGTCGTGATTTTCTCTACGTCGCCACCGGCATGGCCGCAGTCGTTGGCGCAGGCGCCGTTGCCTGGCCGTTCATCGACCAGATGCGCCCCGATGCCTCGACGCTGGCGCTCGCCTCGGTTGAGGTTGATGTCGCCTCGCTGACGCCTGGCATGTCGCTGATTGTCAAATGGCGCGGCAAGCCGGTCGTGGTGCGCAACCGCACCGAGCAGGAGATGAAGGACGGCGAGGCCGTGAACCTTGCCGACCTCAAGGATCCTATTGCCCGCAACGCCAATCTGCCCGCCGATGCGCCGGCGACCGACGCCAACCGCACCACGCCCGGCAAGGAAGCCTGGATGGTGATGGTGCAGGTTTGCACGCATCTGGGGTGCATTCCGCTTGGCCAGGAAGGCGATTTCGGCGGCTGGTTCTGCCCGTGCCACGGTTCGGTGTACGATACCGCCGGCCGCATCCGCAAAGGCCCGGCGCCGGAAAATATGGCCGTGCCGGTATTCAAGTTCATTTCCGATACCAAAATCCTTATCGGTTGAGGCAGGGGATAATTCGATGAGCGAGGGACACTCGACCTATACGCCCAAGACCGGTATCGAACGCTGGTTCGACGCCCGCATGCCGCTGCCGCGCATGGTCTATGACAGCTTCATCGCCTATCCGGTGCCGCGCAACCTCAACTATGCGTGGACCTTCGGCGGCATCCTCACGATCATGCTGGTGGCGCAGATCCTGACCGGTATCGTGCTGGCCATGCACTATACCGCCGACACCAATCTCGCCTTCAATTCGGTCGAGAAGATCATGCGCGACGTCAATTCGGGCTGGCTGTTGCGCTACATGCATTCCAACGGCGCCTCGTTCTTCTTCGTCGCCGTCTACATCCACATCTTCCGCGGGCTTTATTACGGCTCCTACAAGGCGCCGCGCGAGCTGCTGTGGATCCTCGGCTGCATCATCTATCTGCTGATGATGGCGACCGGCTTCATGGGCTATGTGCTGCCCTGGGGTCAGATGAGCTTCTGGGGTGCCACCGTCATCACCGGCTTCTTCAGCGCCATTCCGCTGGTCGGCAACTGGATCCAGGAACTGCTGCTCGGCGGTTTCGCCGTCGACAACCCGACGCTCAACCGCTTCTTTGCGCTGCATTACCTGCTGCCGTTCATGATCGCCGGCGTCGTCGTGCTGCACGTCTGGGCGCTGCACGTGGTCGGCCAGTCGAACCCGACCGGCATCGAGGTGAAATCGAAGACCGACACCGTTGCCTTTACGCCCTATGCGACCATCAAGGATGCATTCGGCATGATCGTGTTCCTGTTCTTCTTCGCCTATTTCGTCTTCTACCTGCCGAACTTTCTCGGTCATCCGGACAATTACACGATCGCCAACCCGCTGAAGACGCCGGCCCACATCGTGCCGGAATGGTACTTCCTGCCGTTCTACGCGATCCTGCGCGCCATCACCTTCAACATCGGGCCGATCAACTCCAAGCTCGGCGGCGTGCTGTGCATGTTCGGCGCCATCGTCATGCTGTTCCTGGTGCCTTGGCTCGACACCTCCAAGGTGCGCTCGGCGGTCTACCGCCCCTGGTACAAGCTGTTCTTCTGGCTGTTCGTCGCCGACGCTGTCCTGCTTGGCTGGCTTGGCTCGCAGCCGGCGGAAGGCGGCGGTCTGTTGACCCTCCTGATAGGTGAGGTCTCGGGCAACTACGTTGGCTACGCTCAAGCGGCGACACTGTTCTACTTCGCGTTCTTCCTCGTCATCCTGCCGGTGCTTGGCCTGATCGAGACGCCACGCAGACTGCCGAATTCGATCACCGAGGCGGTGCTGGAGAAGAACAAGGGTGCCGGAGGAGGACATCCGGCCGGTGCGACCGCCGCGCCGGAAACCAAAGGCTGAGTGAGAATCTAAGGGGATTTGGCATGAAAAAGATTCTCACCTCGCTCGCCCTGCTAGGCGTGTTTGCCGCTGGCATCGGAGCCGTCGGCAGTGTGGCGATCGCCGCTGAAGAGGCGCACAACGCGGCGGCACCGACGCATTTCCCGATCCACGAGCCGAAGGAGATGGACTGGACTTTTGCCGGTCCGTTCGGCACCTACGACAAGGCGCAGCTGCAGCGTGGCTTGAAGGTCTACAAGGAAGTCTGCTCGGCCTGCCACTCGATGAATCTGGTGGCGTTCCGCACGCTGGAGGTCCTCGGCTATTCTGAAGCGCAGATCAAGTCCCTGTCGGCCGAGTACACCATCCATGATGGACCCAACGATGCCGGCGACATGTTCGACCGGCCGGGCAAGCCGTCAGACCATTTCCCGGCGCCGTTCGCCAATGAGGAGGCGGCTGCCGCTTCCAACGGCGGCGCTGCCCCACCGGATATGTCGCTGCTGGCCAAGGCGCGCGGCGTCGAGCGCGGCTTCCCGCGCTTCGTCTTCGACATCTTCACGCAATATGCGCAGGGCGGCCCGGACTACATCCATTCTCTGCTGACAGGCTACGACGAGACGCCACCTGCCGGCATGGTGATCCCCGAAGGCACCCACTACAATCCATACTTCATGTCCGGCGTGTCGCTGAAGATGCCCAAGCCGCTCTCCGACGGCCAGGTGACCTACGATGACGGTTCGCCGCAGACGATCGACCAGTATTCGCGCGACGTCTCGGCGTTCCTGATGTGGGCGGCCGAGCCGCATATGGAAGACCGCAAGAAGACCGGCTTCCGCGTGCTGGTGTTTCTGCTTCTGTTCGGGGCGCTGATGTATCTGACCAAGCGCAAGGTGTGGGAAGGCGTGGCGCACTAAGCCGCATCTTATTCCTCGGAAATGGAAAGGGCGTCTTCGGACGCCCTTTTTGCTTGCCAAACCGGACATGGTTCGCATCTTGGCGCAGCAGCCGTCCAGTAAGAAGTCCGTTGGCACGCCGCCATGCGATTGGTATTGCACGCGCGCCCGGCGGATCGCCGGCTAAAGGGGCATTTGGGATCGATGATGCGGCTACGCGACTGTCACAACTTTTCCGATTTCCGGCGCATGGCCCAGCAGCGGTTGCCGGGGCCAATCTTCAACTACATCGATGGCGCGGCCGACGACGAGGTCACCTACCGCCGCAACACCGAGAGCTTCGAGCGCTGCGACCTCGTTCCCAACGTGCTGCGCGGGGTAAGCGAGATCGACATGTCGGTGACGGTGATGGGCCAGAAGCTGGCCATGCCCGTCTATTGCTCGCCGACCGCCTTGCAGCGGCTGTTCCATCATCAAGGCGAGCGCGCGGTGGCCAAGGCTTCGGCCAAATTCGGCACGATGTTTGGCGTGTCCTCGCTCGGCACCGTCAGTCTTGAGGAAGCGCGCAAGATCAGCAGCAGCCCGCAGGTCTACCAGTTCTATTTCCACCGGGATCGCGGCCTCAACCGGGCGATGATGCAGCGGGCGAAAGCGGTTGGAGTCGAAGTGATGATGCTGACCGTCGACAGCATCACCGGAGGCAACCGCGAGCGCGACAAGCGCACCGGCTTTGCCATCCCCTTCAAGCTCAACCTTGCCGGCATGCTGCAGTTCGCGCTGAAGCCGGGCTGGGCGATCAACTATTTCACCCATGAGGGATTCAAGCTGCCGCAGCTCGACGAGCATGTCGACATGGGCGGCGGCACGATGTCGATCAGCCGCTACTTCACCGAGATGCTCGATCCGTCGATGACCTGGGACGATGTTGCCGAGATGGTCAGACTGTGGGGAGGTCCGTTCTGCCTCAAGGGCGTCATGTCGGTGGAGGATGCCAAGCGCGCCGTCGAGATCGGCTGCAGCGGCATTGTGCTGTCCAACCACGGCGGCCGGCAGCTGGACGGCTCGCGGGCGGCGTTCGACCAGCTGGCCGAGATCGTAGATGCCGTCGGCGACAGAATAGACATCATCATGGATGGCGGCGTGCAGCGCGGCACCCATGTGCTGAAGGCGCTGTCGCTCGGCGCCAAGGCTGTTGGCGTCGGCCGCTATTATCTGTTCCCCCTGGCGGCGGCCGGACAGCCGGGCGTCGAGCGGGCGCTGGAGCAGATGCGGATCGAGATCGAGCGCGGCATGAAGCTGATGGGCTGCAGTTCGATCGAACAATTGTCGCGCAACAACCTCCGTTTCAGGTAATCTCGACCCATGAAATCCTCGCTCGAAGACACGCTGCTCGCCGCGATCCGCACCATTCCGGACTACCCCAAGCCCGGCATCCTGTTTCGCGACATCACCACTTTGCTCGGCAATGCGCGCGCCTTTCGCCGCGCCATCGACGAGCTGGTGCATCCCTATGCCGGGCAGAAGATCGACAAGATCGCCGGCATCGAGGCACGCGGCTTCATCCTCGGCGGTGCGGTCGCGCACCAGCTTTCGGCCGGCTTCGTGCCGATCCGCAAGAAGGGCAAGCTGCCTTACGAGACGGTACGCGTCGCCTACAGCCTGGAATACGGGCTGGACGAGATGGAGATGCACAAGGACGGCGTTGCGCCGGGCGAGAAGGTGATCCTGGTTGACGACCTGATCGCGACCGGCGGCACGGCGGAGGCGGCGGTCAAGCTGCTGAGGCAGATCGGCGCCGATATTCTTGCCGCGTGCTTCGTCATCGACCTGCCGGATCTCGGCGGACGGGCGAAGCTCGAAGCGCTGGGCGTGCCGGTGCGGACGTTGATCGGGTTTGAGGGGCATTAGAGAGTAGGGAGAAGGGAGTAGGGAGTAGGGAGTAGGGAGGGAAGCTCCGCATTCCGTGCAAGGCGCAGCACCCACTGCTGCCTAATCCCTACTGCCTAAACCCTAGCCCTACCCAGCCTTCACCAGCACCGCGCTGTCGAACTCCAGCACCTTGTCGCCTGCCGAATCGGAACCTTCCGAGCGCAGCGCCAGCAGGCGCCAGCCGGGGCGGGTGGCAAGCGGGCGGTGGGACAGGGCCGTGCGCATGAAGGTGACGGTTTCTCCGGCATAGACCGGCTTTGGCCATTTCAGGTTCCTGAAGCCGGGGGAGGGGCCGAATTCTGGTACCGGGCCGGGTCCGGTCCATTGAGAAGCGTCCATAGGATTTTTGAGATTGAGCTTCATCCACGTGGCCGCGGTGTGCCAGCCTGAGGCGCAGAGGCGGCCGAACACGCTTTTCTTCGCCGCCTCCTCGTCGACATGAAAGACCTGTGGATCGTATTTGCAGGCGAACGCCTTGATCGCCTCGGCTTCGAATGTGTGCGAACCGAGGTTGATGGTATCGCCGATGCGGAAGAACGCGTCGAGGCTCATGCGCCGGCCTCGCGGGTCAAGAACATGACAGTGTTCTCAAGTTCGAAGACGCTTTCACCGCGCTGGTTGAACAGTTCGCTGCGCAAGGTGACGAGGCCGAGCTGAGGCCTGGATTTCGACAGGCGCCTGGCGAGCACGCTGGTGCTGCCGGCCAGCGTGTCGCCGGCCAGCACCGGCTTCTTCCATTTGACCTGGTCGATGCCGGGCGCGCCTTGCGCGGTCGAGTCGAGCAGGAAGGCGTCGCACAGCATGCGCATGAAGATCGCGCAGGTGTGCCAGCCGGAGGCGGCCAAGCCGCCAAGGATGCTGGCCTTGCCGGCGGCTTCGTCGAGATGCATCGGCTGCGGGTCGAATTCGGTGGCGAATTCGATGATTTCGGCCGCACTCACCTGCTTGGCGCCGAGGTCGATCGATGCGCCCTCGGTGAAATCCTCGTAGGCCCAGCTTTTTGCGGTCATGATCCCAATCCGGTTGTCGATCACCGGGCATCCGGATGCCGTCCGGGCGGCGTTTGGTCAAGCGAATTCTATTGGGCCTACAACCAGCCGCGGCGGCGGAAATACCAGAACGGCAGGATCGCCGACAGGATCATCAGGCCGATGGCGAAGGGATAGCCGAGCTCCCATTTCAGCTCCGGGATGATGTCGAAATTCATGCCGTAGATCGAGGCCACCAGCGTCGGCGGCAGGAAGATGACGGCGGCGACCGAGAAGATCTTGATGATGGCGTTCTGCTCGATCGAGATCATGCCCAGCGTGGCGTCGAGAAGGAACGAGATCTTCTGCGACAGGAAGGTGGCGTGGTCGGCGAGCGACAGCACGTCGCGCGACACGGTCTTGATGCGGGCGCGGATGTCCTTGCTCATCTTGATCTGGGTCGCGACATGGGCGAGGAAGCCAGTGAGGCGCTGCAACGAGATCAGGCTGTCGCGGATCGAGGAGGCGATGTCCTCCTTGCGGCCGATGGCCTTGAGCAGTTCCTGGAAATCGCGGTTGCGCTTGTTCACCTTGGTCGAGCGCGCTTCGAAGATATCGCGCGAGATCGTCTCGATGTCGCGGCCGGCGCGTTCGAGAATGTCGGCCAGCCGGTCGACGATCGCCTCCAGCAGGCCGATCAGGATGGTGTTGCCGGTGGTGCAGCCGGTCGCCACCTTCTCGGCGCGCAGCGGAAAGGTCTTGAACGCCTTCGGCTCATGATAGCGGATGGTGACCAGTCTCGGGCCGGCAAGCACAAAGGTAACCGGCGACATCAAGGGATCATCGATTTCGGTCTGCGCCGGCAGGGTGGCGGTCATGAAATAGGCGCCGTCCTCGATGTAGAGGCGGCTCGAAATCTCGATCTCCTCCATCTCCTCGCGCGTCGGGATGGCAACGCCGAGCCAGGTCTCGATCGTCGTTTCTTCTTCCTTGGTCGGGTTGAGAAGGTCGGCCCAGACGACGTGATCGCCATTGGCCACGAGATCGTCGGCGAGGCGCAGGCGATCATTGTCGACGACGAAGGCCTTGATCATCGCCGAATCTCCGTTGGTTGAGCCCAAGAGGTTTCGTTTGATAGCGATGGGTCTTGCACGCTCCGCCGCTCCCACGGGGACGGCCAAGTCGCATGCAAACGGCCATAGACCCGGTGCCAAGGGCAGTCAAGCGACGCGGCATGCCGGCTCTCCACTTGACGAAGCCGTGATCGGCCGCGGTCAGCGCGCCAGCCGCGGCGCCTCAGGTATTGAACTTGAACAGCAGGACATCGCCGTCCTGGACGACATATTCCTTGCCTTCGTCGCGCGCCTTGCCGGCTTCCTTGGCCGCCACTTCGCCGCCTAGCGTGATGTAGTCGTTGTAGGCGATGGTCTGCGCGCGGATGAAGCCGCGCTCGAAATCGGTGTGGATGACGCCGGCCGCCTGCGGGGCCTTGTCGCCCTTGTGGATCGTCCAGGCGCGCGTCTCCTTCGGCCCGGCGGTGAAATAGGTGATGAGATGCAACAGATCGTAGCCGGCGCGGATGACCTTGTTGAGGCCAGGTTCGTCGAGGCCGAGCGAGGACAGGAACTCCATCTCTTCGTCGTCGGAGAGCTGGGCGACTTCGGCCTCGATCGCGGCTGAGATCACCACGGTGCCGGCGCCTTGGGCGGTCGCCATCTTCTCCACCGCCTTGGTGTGCTCATTGCCGGTAGCGGCGTCGGCTTCGGCGACGTTGCAGACATAGAGTACGGGGTGTGAGGTCAAGAGGTTCAGTCCCTGCAGGATGCGCAGGTCTTCCGCTGAAATGCCCTTGAGCAGGATGCGGGTCGGCTTGCCGGCTTGCAGCAGCTCGAGTGCTGCCTCCATCATCGGCAGCACGGTGGTTGCTTCCTTGTCCTTGCTGCCGGCGCGCTTGCGGATCTGCACGATGCGGCGCTCGAGGCTGTCGAGGTCGGCGAGCATCAGCTCGGTCTCGACTGTATCGGCGTCGGCGACAGGGTCGATCTTGCCCTCGACATGGGTGATGTCGTCATCCTCGAAGCAGCGCAGCACATGCACGATGGCGTCGACCTCACGGATGTTGGCGAGGAACTGGTTGCCCAGCCCTTCGCCCTTGGAGGCGCCGCGCACCAGGCCGGCGATGTCGACGAAGGAGATGCGGGTCGGGATGATCTCCTTAGACTTGGCGATTGCGGCGATCTTCTGCAGCCGCGGATCAGGCACCGCCACCTCGCCGGTGTTCGGTTCGATGGTGCAGAACGGATAGTTGGCGGCCTGCGCCGCCGCCGTCCTGGTCAACGCGTTGAAAAGCGTCGACTTGCCGACGTTGGGCAAGCCAACGATGCCGCATTTGAAACCCATGTGTCCGGTCCTATCGGGAAACTAGAAATTTGATGAGGGCTATGGGCGATAGGAGTGAGCAACGTCAAGCCCCGCGGTCCCGATCCTATCGACGCTCAGTCCTTCTTGCCGAACAGTTTCTTCAGCATGGCGGCCATAGGGCCGCTTTCCGGCAGCTTGGCCGGCGCCTGCTGTGGCCGTGCCTGGCGGATGTGGCTTTGAGCTTTCGGGCCCTCAGCCTTCGGCGCCTTTGGCGGCGGCCGGTCGTCGTCGCCGGTTGGCGTTAGTTTGTCGCGCAAGGCCAGCGTCACCCGGTTCATGAAAGAACTGTCGTCGCCCTTGGCCAGCAGCCCGGCATCGTCGGCGATGGTGTCGAGCAGCACGTCCAGCCATTCGCGGTCGGCCTTGGCGAAATCGCCGAGCACATGGGACTGCACCATTTCCCGGACGCCGGGATGGCCGACGCCGATGCGCACGCGGCGAAAGTTCTTGCCGAGATGCTGGTCGAGCGAACGGATGCCGTTGTGTCCGCCGGCGCCACCGCCGACCTTGACCCGCAATTTGCCGGCCGGCAGGTCGATCTCGTCGTAAAAGACGGTCAGCGCCTCGGGGCCGAGCTTGTAGAAGCGCAAGGCTTCGCCGACCGCCTGTCCCGACAGGTTCATGAAGGTCTGCGGCTTGATCAGCAGAATCTTCTCGCCGGCAATCGTGCCTTCGGCGATCAGGCCCTGGAACTTCTTCGACCAGGGCGAAAACGAATGGCGGCGGGCAATTGCGTCCGCCGCCATGAAGCCGACATTGTGCCGGTTATCAGCGTATTTCGCGCCCGGATTGCCGAGGCCTGCAAAGACAAGCATCGTGAACTCCAGGCCCGAAAATTACTTCTCTTCGGCAGCAGGAGCCGCCGCTTCGGGGGCTGCCGCTTCCGCCGTCTCTTCCGTCTCCGGCTTCATCGCCGAGGAGCCGGCAATGGTCGCGATGGTGAAATCGCGATCGGAGATCACCGGCTTGACGCCGGCCGGCAAGGTAACCGCCGAGATGTGGATCGAATCGCCAATGTCGGCGCCGGTGAGATCGACGGTGATGAATTCCGGGATCGCATTGGCCGGGCAGTGGAACTCGACTTCATGACGCACGATGTTGAGCACGCCGCCGCGCTTGATGCCGGGCGACTTGTCTTCATTGATGAAGTGCACGGGCACGTCGACGTTGACCTCGGTGTCCTTGCCGATGCGCAGGAAGTCGACATGGACCGGGAAATCCTTGACCGGGTCGAGCTGGAAATCCTTGGGCAGAACCTGGATTTTCTTGCCGTCGACATCGATCGTGGCGATCGTGGTCAAAAACCCGCCGCCATGGATTTTGTAGAAGACGTCCTTGTAGTTCAGCGCAATCGCCAGGGGAGGCTGTCTGTCGCCGTAGATAACTGCAGGCACTTTACCGTTGCGGCGAACTGCACGGGCGGACCCCTTACCGACCTGTTCGCGCGCTTCGGCCTTGAGCTCGTAAGTATCGTGGCTCATGGCATTTCCTTTCGCGTTTTATGGAGCGTTTGCGGTGGCAGTGTGCCTGGACCGTAAACGTCGAAAGCCGCCAGGCCTGGATGTCCGAATGCCAGAAACCGCATACGCGGAGCTTTGTTCGGGATCACAAGGGAAGGCAGCCTTCCGCCGCGTTGCCTCCAAGGGTGTCTACGCGGGTGGCGGCTCTATAGCGGAAGGCGGGCAGGCGTGCAAGCCATGGCGGGCAAGGGCGGCCGATGCCTGCGTTGGGCGCGCCGCATTGCGCTCAGGCCGGCAGGTCGGTGGGCGGATTTGATCCGTTTCCCTTGGCGCCGCCGAGCGTGGACAGAGCGCTCAGCAGTTTCGTCCGGTCCTTGCCGATCATGAGCACGCCGCTGTCGGGCGCCAGCAGCGCCGAGAACGGAAGCATGGCAGCGCCGATCGAGGAGGCCTCAGGGCCGAATTGCCCCGACACGATCTCCGGCGTCACGATGCCGATTGCGCTGGCCTGGTTGAACTGGGT
Organism: Mesorhizobium sp. C089B; assembly: GCF_030323125.1. Classification (NCBI taxonomy): domain Bacteria; kingdom Pseudomonadati; phylum Pseudomonadota; class Alphaproteobacteria; order Hyphomicrobiales; family Phyllobacteriaceae; genus Mesorhizobium; species Mesorhizobium sp. C089B. Next base: position 3,011,621 of record NZ_CP100469.1, on the reverse strand, counting down.
CTGCACCCTTGCCAGCAGTTCGAGATGGATCGGCCTGGGCAGGATCGAGTCGAGAACGATGGCCTCGATGTCGATGATGGAGGTGATGGCGATGATCGCCTCGACCAGCGCGCTCGCACAATCGTCGATCCATTCGAACAGCGGCACGCGCGCTTCGGGTGGCAACGGATCGAGTTCCCGCACACGATTGATCACCACGCCGCGCGACCTCAGGTGATTGACCAGCACATAGATCGAGGCGCGATGCAGCAGGCTCTGGTAGCGCGCAGGCTTCGCCGCCACCGAATCGAGGCTTGAGGGCGAGACCGGCAAGGGTCCGAGGGCAGCGCTGTTGCCATGCGGCCCGGTATGGACCCTGCCGCCTTGCACCAGGCCGCCGCCGACAAAAGTGTCGATCGAGATGTGCATGAAATCGCGAAAGCGGGCGCCGGCGCCCTGGACAAGTTCGGCCAGCGCCGCCGACGTGGCGTCGTTTTCCACGAACACCGGCGTCTTCGCCGGCGTGGCAAAGCATGTCGTCAGGTCGATCGCCTCCCAGCGGCTGCCGAGATCGTCGGGAAAGCCGAGTTCCTCGCTCCAGCCGCCGAGGAAATAGGGTGAGGCAATGCCGACGCCGACGATGCTGGCATCGCCAAGCCCATCTACCAGCTTTTCGAAGGTGGCCAGCGCCATGTTGCCGGCCTTCAGCACCAAATCAGGATCGGGGAAGCGGTATTCGTGCGACTCTCTTGCGCGGATTTCACCGGCGAAGTCGACCAGAACGGCTTCAAGCGCACGCCGGCCGATCTTGATGCCGACGCTGTAGATGCGCTCCGGCGTCAGCCGGTACAGCGTGGAGGGCGAACCGCGCTGCCCGAACCTTTTTCCCACTTGCTTTACGAATCCGGAAGATTCCAGGCCGTCGACGATGGCAGCGACGGCCGCCGGCGTCAGGCTTGCCGCGCGCGCCAGATCGGACTTGGAGGCTTCCTTGAGGCGACGGATGGCGTCGAGCACGAAACGCTCATTATAGTGCCGAACTTTGACAGAATTGCTGCCTTTCCCTGACAAACCCGCACTCCCCAAATGTCCCATTCCCGGCGCGAAGCCCGCAAACCACCTGCGGCCGAGCGCACCCTGCGGTGCCTATGTTGGCGGCGACAGTGCGCGTCGGAACCATGGAAGTCAATTTTGCCGTTGCGCCTTTGCGCTATTTAATATAGCAAATTGAATAAATAACTAGTCAGGGAGGAGACGTGCTGCACTCGGGCACACAAAGCGAAGCCGACGCTGCGGTGGTGCGGGCTGTTCCCGTTGCCCTGGTTCAGGCGACGAAGGCTTTCGGCGGCACGATTGCGCTCAAGGACGCCTCCTTCGAATTGCGCTCCGGCGAGGTGCTGGCGCTGCTTGGCGAAAACGGCGCCGGGAAGAGCACCTGCGTGAAGCTTCTGGCCGGTGTGCATTCTCCCACCAGCGGTCATGTCGAGGTTGACGGCAAATCAGCCGTCTTCCATTCGCCGCATGACGCGCAGGCGGCCGGCATTGCGGTCATGCACCAGCATCCTGGCTTGTTTCCCGATCTGTCGGTGGCGGAGAACATCTATCTCGGCCACATGCCGCGCGACCGCTTTGGCGGCATCGACAATGCCGCCATGCTGGCCGGCGCCCGCAAGGTGCTGGCTACCGTCGGGCTCGACGTGCCGGCGGCAACGCGGCTGGGAACACTGCGTACCTCTGAACAACAACTGGTCGAGATCGCCCGCGCGCTGTCGCTGGATGCCCGCGTGCTGATCATGGACGAGCCCACGGCGGCGCTGTCACAGCGCGAGGTCGAGCGGCTGTTTTCCGTCGTTGCCGATCTCAGGCTGCATGGCGTGGCGATGATGTTCGTCGGCCACCGCATGGATGAAATCTTCCGCATCGCCGACCGCATCGCCGTGCTGCGTGACGGGCGCCTGATCGGCGTCAAGCCGAAGGCCGAGCTTGGCCGCGCTGCCGCCATCAGCATGATGGTCGGGCGTGAAGTCACCGACCTCTATCCCGAACGGCGCCATGCCTCAGGCGCGCTGGTGCTGGAGGCGAAGGGACTTTCGCGCGCCGGCGGGTTTGCCGGTATCGACCTCAAGCTTCACGCCGGCGAGGTGCTGGGGCTTGGCGGCCTGGTCGGCAGCGGACGCACCGAGATTGCGCGCGTGCTGTTCGGTATCGACCGGCCCGACGCCGGCGAAATCCTGATCGACGGCAAGCCCGTGCAGTTCGCCTCGGCGCGCGACGCCATGGATGCGCGCATCGCCTATGTGTCGGAAGATCGCATGGGCCAGAGCCTGGTGATGGATTTCTCCATCCTCGACAATGCGGTGCTACCTGTTCTCGACAAGGCCGCACAACGCGGTCTCTACGGCACCGACCGCGCCATCGGTCTGGTGGCGGACTGGCTGAAGCGCATGAAGCTGCGCTTTTCCGGTTATGGGCAGCCGGTGAAAGAGTTATCCGGCGGCAACCAGCAGAAGGTGGTGCTGGCCAAATGGCTGCGCACCGAGCCGCGCGTGCTCATCCTCGACGAGCCGACGCAAGGCATCGATGTCGGTACCAAGGCGGAAGTGCATGCAATGATTGCTGACCTTGCCGCGCAAGGCATGGCGATCCTGCTGATCTCGTCAGAGATGCCCGAACTGATCGGCATGTGCGACCGCATTATCGTGCTGCGCGAAGGCCGCCAGACTGCCGAGTTTTCGCGCGGGCAAGCCACGCAGGAAAAAGTACTGGAAGCGGCGACCAGGACCGATGAACGTGCCGGCCAGGCAGCGCAGATAGAACGCGCCGCCGAGGAGGAAAAGGCAAAAGGACCGTTCGATTTTCTGAAGCGGCGGGAATTCGGCCTGCTTGCGGCAATGCTCGCCGTCGCCATTCCGGTCACCATCATCAACCCGCGCATGGTGAGCGCGGCGAACCTCACCGCTGTGTCGATGGACGCGGCCTTGCTGATTGTCGCCGCACTGGCGCAGATGCTGGTGCTGATCACCCGCAACATCGACCTGTCGATCGCAGCTGTGATCGGCCTCTCCGCCTATATGGCGGCCAGCATGGTTCAGGCCTATCCCGGATTGGACATCGGCATCGGCCTGATCACCGCCTGCGCGGTCGGCGGCTTTGCCGGACTGCTCAACGGCCTTGTCGTTACCAGGGGAAAGATCCCGGCCATCGTCGTTACGCTGGCTTCGATGTCGATCTTCCGCGGTTTCAACTCGATCTGGGCGGCGGGCGACCAGGTCAGCGCCGACGAAGTCACGCAAGCCTGGCTCGACATGACCGGGCTGAAGATCGCAGGCGTGCCGCTGATCGTCATCATCGCTATTGTCATCCTGTGCGCCGGCTATGTGCTGCTCTATCGCACCGCAACCGGGCGCGAGCTGTTTGCCACCGGTTCCAACCCGGACGGCGCAAGGCTGATCGGCATTCCGGTCGACCGGCGCATCCTGCTGGCCTTCGGCATGGCCGGCCTGCTAGGCGGCCTGTGCGGCGCCCTGTGGGCTTCGCGCTACGCCACCATCGATGCCCGCGTCGCGCTCGGCTTCGAACTCACGGTGATCGCCTCTGCGGTGGTCGGCGGCGTCGCCATCCGCGGCGGCTCGGGCACGCTGCTCGGCATCATCCTTGGCGCGCTCACTCTCTTGGTCATCAAGAACGGGCTGACGCTGGTGCGTGTCGACCCGCTCTGGCTGCAGGGCGTCTATGGCCTGGTGATCCTGGTTGCCATCGGCATCGACACCTTCATCGTGCGGCGTGCCGAACAGGCAAGACAGGCGAGGGCGAGATGAGAAAGTTTATCCGCTCGATCGACTTCTGGGATCTGCTGCTGGCGACCGCCTGCATCGCCGTCTTCATCTATGCGGCGGTCTTCGTGCCGAATTTCGTCTCCGGCTTCAACCTCTCGCAATTGGCCGCAAGCGCCTCGGAAAAGGCGTTGCTGATCCTGCCGATGACGCTGCTCATCATAACCCGCGAGATCGACCTGTCGATCGCCTCTGTGCTGGCGTTGACATCCGTGATTTTTGGCCTGCTTGTCCAGGCTGGCGTGCCGACGCTGGCCGCCATTCCGCTGACGCTCGTCTTCGGCGGCCTGCTCGGCGCCTTCAACGGCTATCTGGTGTCGGGCCTCGGGTTGCAGTCGCTGGTGGTGACGCTCGGCACCATGGCGCTCTATCGGGGCATTGGCTACATCCTGCTCGGCACCGGTTCGGTCAACATATTGCCGCCGGCGGTTGTCGATTTCGGCATCAGCAATCTGCCGGGCACACAAATCCCGTGGACCATCGTGCCGTTCCTGCTGCTGGCGCCGATCTTCGCGGTGGTGCTGCAGAAGACGCCGACCGGCAAGCGCATCTATGCGCTTGGCGGCAGCCCCGAAGTGGCGCGCTATTCCGGCATTGACACGCGCCAAATGGTGCTGAAGCTTTTCGTCGTTTCGGGCCTCGTCGCGGCCATCGCCGGCATCGTCTACACCGCGCGCCTTTCCAACGCCCGCGCTAACAATGCGCTCGGCATGGAGCTCGATGTCATCACCATCGTGCTGCTCGGCGGCGTCAGCGTCTTCGGTGGCAAGGGGCGGCTCACGGGGGTCATGCTGGCGCTGCTGTTGATCGCCATCATCCGCAATGTGCTGGCGCTCAACCAGATCGGCGGCGACGCCCAAGGCATGATCATCGGCCTGCTCCTGATCGGCTCGCTGCTGGTCTCCAACTACTGGCGCTCCCTGGAGGAGCGGCTGTCAAGATCGCGCGTCCTGCGCGAAACCAAGGGGTGATCTCGGGCCCCTTTCTTCAAGCCCGAATTCTGACGGAGGAGACACAATGAAAGCGTTTAGAATAGCTCTGCTCGCATCCGCGGTTCTGCTTGCGCCGGCCTCGCTGGCCTACAGCCAGGAATGCGCCAAGGAACCGGTGACCGTCGGCTTCCTGCCCAAGCTCGACACCGATCCCTACTTCAAGGTGGCTTTCGGCGGCGCCGAAGAGGCGGCGAAGGAAATTGGCGGCACCGCCACCCAGGTCGCCCCGTCGCAGGCGACGGCCGAGGCACAGATCGAATTCATCAACAGCCTTGTGTCGCAGAAGGTCGGCGTCATCGCTATCGCCGGCAACGACGCCAATGCCGTTGCGCCTGCGCTGAAGCGCGCCGTTCAGCAAGGCGTCCGGGTGATCTCGTACGATTCCGACGTCGCGGCCGATGCGCGCGCGGTGTTCGTGAACCAGGTGAAGGGCGACAGTCTGGCCGAAATGATGCTGGAAAGCGCATTCAACCTCAGCGGCGGCGAAGGCGAGTTCGCCATCCTGTCGTCGACGCCGACGGCGACCAACCAGAACGCCTGGATCGACTTCATGAAGGCGAAGATGGCGGCAGAGCCGAAATACGCCAAGATGAAACTGGTGCAGGTCGCCTATGGCGAGGAGAGCGAGCAGGTCAACCAGCAGCAGGCCTTGGCGCTGGTGCAGGCGTTTCCGGATCTCAAGGTGATCATCGTGCCGGCAGGCATAGGCCTTCCGGCGGCCGCGCGCGCACTCGAGGAAGCCGGCATGATCGGCAAGGTCAAGCTGACCGGCCTTGCGCCGGCCACTTTGATTTCGAAATACATCAAGGATGGCGCTGCCCAGGATATCTGGTGGAATGTCACCGATCTCGGCTACCTGTCCTATCAGGCGGCCCAGGCGCTAGCGCAGTGCAAGATCACCGGCAAGGAAGGTGAGAAGTTCACGGCGGGCAGGCTCGGCGAATACACGATCGGGGCCAGCGGCGAACTGATCCTTGGCCCGGCCAAGATCGTGACGCCGGAAAACCTGGCCGAGTTTAAGTTCTAAGCCTCCCAAGGCCCGGCGGGCGCCGGTTCAAGCCGGCGCCCGCTCGTTCAATTGTCAGTCGAAAAGCGTGAGGGCGACGATGAAACTCTTGCTGGCAGGCGAGACCTTCGCGGCGACGACGTCGGTCGCTGCCGGCGGCGACGTTCTGACAAGTGCGACATGGGTGAATGGCGCGACGGCCTTCAATGCCGCCCTTGCCGCAGAGGGCATAGCGGTGACGCAGATCGGTGGCGATCGCTGTGCGGCCGAATTTCCGTATGACCTCGACGCGCTGGCCGAATACCAGGCGGTGGTGATCTCCGATGTCGGCGCGCTGACCTTGCTGGTCACGCCGGAGGCCCGCGCCGGGCGCATCGGCGTCAACCGCCTCGACGTCCTCAAGGCCTATGTCGAAGGCGGCGGCGGGCTGATGCTGGCCGGCGGCTATATGGGGTTCCAAGGCATGTTCGGCACGGCGCGTTTCCACGACACCCCGGTCGAGGACGTGCTGCCCGTGCGCTGCCTGCCATTCTCGGACGGGCTGGAAGTGCCGCAAAGCCTGCAGCCGTCGATCCTTCAGGCGTCGCATCCGATCCTTGCCGGTGTCGCGGGTCCGTTGCCGCCGATCCTCGGCATGAACAAACTCGATTTTAGGCGCGACGGCTCGTCCCAGCTTCTGGCGACCTGCCATTATCGCGGCACGGACTGGCCGCTGCTTGCGGTTCGTGAGCATGGCCGTGGCCGCACCGTCGCGTGGGCGACCGACATCGGCCCACACTGGCTGTCGCAGGACTTTTTGGGATGGCCGCTCTACGGCAAGCTGATGGGCAACGTCGTGCGCTGGCTGGCCGGCAAGGATTAAGCCTGGCGTGTTTGTAGGGCAGCTAGTCCGGCTTGCTGCTCAACGCTTCGCGCAGCGCTTGGATCCGCCGATTCAAGGCATCGAGATCAGCCATCGTCATGCCCGAGCGTTCGATCAGGGTTTCGTTGAGGCAGTTGCACTGGACGAGCAGCGCGCGGCCGGCAGGCGTCAGGTCGACCTGCACTTGGCGCTCGTCCGTCTGGCTGCGCTGGCGGGTGACGAGACCGGCCTGTTCCATGCGCTTCACCAGCGGCGTGATGGTGCTCGATTCCAAAGCGAGCCTGTGCGCAATCGAGCCGACCGACATCCCGCGGGCTTCGGCAAGTGCGTTCAGCACGAGATATTGCGGATAAGTGATGCCCATCTCGTCCAGCATGGGCTTGTAGGTGCGATTGATTGCTATGCTGGTGGCGTAAAGCGTGAAGCAGAGCTGGTTGTCCAACGGGAGAGGCACGAGGCATTCCTTTAGCCGACTGAGCACATCAATATGTACCACGAAAAATGATATCGCGATACATATTTTGTGTAGACAAGGATTTGGACCTGCGCTAGTCGTATGGTTATCGCGATATTGATTATCGCGGAAGCAATCAATGGAGAGCGAGATGACCAAGCCCGGCAGCAGCACGATCACCACCAAGGATGGCACCGAAATTTTCTACAAGGATTGGGGAACGGGACAACCCATCGTCTTCCATCACGGCTGGCCGCTGAGCAGCGACGACTGGGACGCCCAGATGCTGTTCTTCCTGTCCAAGGGCTACCGCGTCATTGCCCATGACCGGCGCGGCCATGGCCGCTCGACCCAGACCGATACCGGCAACGAGATGGACACCTACGCCGCCGATGTCGCGGAGCTTGCAGCGCATCTCGACCTCAAGAACGCCATCCATGTCGGCCATTCCACCGGTGGCGGCGAAGTGGCCCGTTATGTCGCGAAGTACGGCTCCGGCGGCCGTGTCGCCAAGGCCGCATTGCTCGGCGCGGTGCCGCCGATCATGCTGAAGACGGCGTCCAATCCCGGCGGCCTGCCGATCGAGGTGTTCGACGGTTTCCGCTCCGCCCAGGCAGCCAACCGCGCCCAGTTTTTCCACGACGTCGCGGCCGGCCCGTTCTACGGCTTCAATCGCCCCGGCGCCCAGGTGTCGCAGGCTGTCGTCGAGAATTGGTGGCGCCAGGGCATGATGGGCGGCACCAAGGCGCATTATGATTGCATCAAGGCGTTCTCGGAAACCGACTTCACCGACGATCTGAAGGCCATCGAGGTGCCGGTGCTGGTGATGCATGGCGACGACGACCAGATCGTTCCGATCGCCGACTCCGCGCTGCTGGCTGTCAAGCTGCTCAAAAAGGGCGAGCTCAAGGTCTACAAGGGCTTCCCGCACGGCATGGCGACGACCCATGCCGATGTCATCAATGCCGACCTGCTGGCGTTCTTCAAGGCCTAGAATCGTCCAGGCGGATAGGCAAATGCAGCCGCCGTCAGGCGGGTGCATTTGCTTTCGTCGAAATGTCAGCGGGACAGTGCCTATTTATCGAGAAAACCAGTGATCAGTTTGACGGTGTCGTCGGGGTTTTCCTCCATGATCCAGTGTCCGGAAGCGGGCACGATGCCGCCCGTTACATCGGTCGCAACAAGCCGCAGGAGATCGGCCTGCGTAGTGCCAGCGGATTTTTCACCGCCGACAGCCAGTAGCGGCATGGTCAGTTTGCCGCCGGCGGCAAGCATCGCCTGGTTGTCGATCGCGTCCTGGTCAAACGCCTTGAACTGCTCGAAAGCGTCATGCATCGCATGCGGGCGGGCATAGAGTTTGGCGTAGTGCCTGCGCGTCGCCTCGTCGATCTTCTTGGGGTCAGCCGACAGCTCGTTGTAGAAGCGGTCGAGATAGATGCGCTCGCGCCCCGCGACCAGCCGCTCCATATCAGGGCCGCGGAAGTTGAAGTGCCAAAGCAGCGGGCTTTGCTTGATCTTTTCCCAGTCGCCTATGCCGGGCAGCGGCGCGTCGATGATAACCCATTTGGTGATGCGCTTGGGATACTGAGCGGCGAGCGCATAGCCGACCATGTTGCCGATGTCGTGGGTGACGAGATCTGCCTTGTCGATCTTCAGGGCATCCAACACGCCGGCGATGTCGACGGCCTGGTTCTTCTTGGCGTAGCCCGCTTCCGGGTGGGCCGACAGACCCATGCCGCGCAGGTCCGGCACGATGACGGTGTGGTCCTTTGCGAGGGCGATGGCCGCGGCGCCCCACATGTCTCCGGTATCGGCAAAGCCGTGCAGCAGCACGACGGCGGGACCCTTGCCGCCAACGCGCACATAGAGTTTGGTGCCGTTGGTTTCGACGGACTGCGTCTTGAAACCCGGCGGAAAGGGAACGATGCGTGCCGTCGCCGGCAAGGTAACAAGAAGCACACCCAATACGGCCAATACGATCTTGCGCATGTCATCCCCCAGAGACGTCGAAGGCCCCAAGCCTTCGTTGATGACTATCTCTAGCAGGCTTTTCAACCAGCGCATGGTGAAAGAATCACAGAGGGCGCAGCAATGCCGCGCCCTGCGTCAAATCCGCAAAATCGACCGGTTTTATCTGGCCGCCGCTTGCGCCTTCCTGGCTTCCTTCATGTTGGGCAGGAACACCGTCAGCAGGCCGAGCAGCGGCAGATACGAGCAGATCTGGAAGACGAAATCGATGCCCTTCATGTCGGCGACGACGCCGAGCACGGCGGCTGCAATGCCGCCCATGCCGAAGGCGAAGCCGAAGAAGATCCCGGCGATGGTGCCGACACGTCCCGGCACCAACTCCTGCGCAAACACGACGATGTTGGAGAAGGCCGAGGACAGGATCAGGCCGATCAGCACCGTCAGCACCATCGTCCATTCGAAATTGGCGTAGGGCAGCGCCAGCGTGAACGGCAGCACGCCGACGATCGAGAACCAGATCATCGCCTTCTGGCCGTAGCGGTCGCCGAACGGTCCGCCGAGCAGGATGCCCAGCGCCGAGGCGCCGAGGAACAGGAACAGCATGACCTGGCTCATCTGCACCGACACGCCGAACTTATGGATGGAATAAAAGGTGTAGTAGCTGGAGAGCGAGGCGATGTAGGCGTTCTTGGTCAGCACCAGCAGCGTCAGCACCGCCAGCGCTCCCATCACCTTCTTGCGCGGGAAGGGGGAGACGAAGCTTGCCGCCTTGCGATTGCCCTGCGCGGCGCGCATCCGGCTGTACCAGCCGCCGACCCGCGACAAAACGATGATGCCGATCAGAGACCCGACGGCGAACCATGAAATGCTGGTCTGGCCGAAGGGCACAACGATGAAGGCAGCGAGCAGCGGCCCCATCGACTGGCCGAAATTGCCGCCGACCTGGAACAAAGATTGCGCCAGGCCAAAGCGGCCGCCGGAGGCAAAGCGGGCAATGCGCGAGGATTCCGGATGGAAGATCGCCGAGCCGATTCCGATCAGCGAGGCGCCGACCAGAAGCAGCGCATAGTGGCCGGCATAGGCCAGAACGATCAGGCCAATCAGCGAGGACGCCATGCCGTAGGGCAGCGAATAGGGCATTGGCCGCTTGTCGGTGATCATGCCGATGACCGGCTGCAGCAGCGACGCCGTGACCTGGAAGGTGAAGGTCAGAAGACCGATCTGCCAGAAATCGAGACCGTAATTCTCTTTCAGCAGCGGATAGATCGCCGGCAGCAGCGATTGCATGATGTCGTTGATGCCGTGGCAAAAGCTCACCGCCAGAATGACGGTGAAGGCGGTCGCCTGGGCTGAAGGGAGGCTGGCGCTTGGCTGCGGTGCAATGCTGGTGGCTGTCGTATCGGTCAAGGCAGGCTCCGAGGTCTTTTTGGCGGGTGTTTGCCCGCGGGCAGGCTTGGCGGCCGCTCCCGCGGACCGCCTTAAGGACGCTCGTCTGAAGCGCTTGGGCGACGCCCCTGCGGAGCGCCTTGGGGATGGCTGCCTTATAAGCCGCTTGCGAGGCGACTTCTTTCGTGGTTTGGTCCAATAGTTTCGCAAGTGGGCCATAGCCGATGCCACATGGCAGGGACATCTTCCGCGCCGGCAATGCCGATCTCGGCCGATTGCACGAAAGCCGCTGGCAGTGGCTGGAGGAGGTTTCCGGGCCGGCGGTGGCTTTGCCGACCGAATATCCGGACGGTTACCTCGTGCCGCAACACCGCCACAGCCGCAGCCAACTGCTGCATGCGCTGGTCGGTGTCGTGCTGGTGACGACCAGGTACGGGCGCTGGATGGTGCCGCCCGACCACGCAATGTGGATACCGGCCGGCACCGAGCATTCTGTCGAAATGCTGGGCGACGTCTCGATGCGCTCGGTCTATGTCATGCCGGGCGCTATCCCCGGCCTGCCGGAAGGCTTGCGTGTCGTCGGCGTCACCGAGCTGATGCACAGCCTGATCGTAGAATCGGAAAAGCTGCCGCAAGGTGGCGAACTGGAAGGCCGCGGCGGGTTGATCATGAACCTCTTGCTGCACGAGATCCCGACCTTGCCGGAACGGCCGCTCGGCCTGCCGTTCCCGTCTGATCCCAGGCTGGCGGCGCTCTGCTGACGCTTCGTGGCGGCACCGTCGCCGCATGCCACGATCGACGAGTGGGCCGATGCCGCGGGGATGAGCCGGCGCTCCTTCACCCGCGCCTTCCAGCGCCAGACCGGACTGTCCTTGTCGACTTGGCGCCAGCAGGCCTGCCTGTTTGCGGCACTTCCCAGGCTCGCCGATGGCGAGCCGATCACCAGGGTGGCGCTCGACCTCGGTTATGACAGCGTGCCGGCATTCATAACCATGTTCAAGCGCATGCTCGGGGCCTCGCCGCGCGGCTATATGCGCGGCGCCCGCGACGAAGGCATGCGGCGGGCTCAGCCTCGACTTGAGGCCCCGGCGCCGTAGCGCCAGGAAAAAGCCCGCAGCACTTTGTCGTAGGCCCTAGTCCAGCTGAACGCCGCTGGCCTTGACGATCGGTTCCCATTTGGCGAGTTCGGCCTTCACATGCGCTCCAAGCTCTTCCGGGGTGGAGGCCACTATCGAGGCGCTGAACTGGGCCATGCGGGCGATCACATCAGGGTCTTTCAGGGCTTCAACTGCCGCCTTCTGAAGAACGGCGACGACCTCCGGCGGCGTGCCTGCGGGCGCGAACAGAGCGTTCCAGCTGTAGGTTTCATAGCCGGGAATGGTTTCGGCAATGGCCGGTATGTCGGGGAAGGAGGGAACGCGCTCCTTGGTGGTGACGCCAAGCGCTCTCAGCGTCCCGCTCTTGATATGGCCCGATGAAGAGGGGAGGTTGTCGAACATCATCGGCACCTGATTGCCGATAACGTCGTTCAAGGCCGGTCCGGCGCCCTTGTAGGGAATGTGCTGCATACTGACGCCGGCCATCGTCTTGAAAAGCTCGCCGGAGAGATGCAGCGGGGTGCCATTGCCCGATGAGGCGTAGGCATATTTGTCCGGGTCCTTCTTCAGCATCTCGATCAGTTCCTTGACGTCCTTGGCGGGGAATTCAGGGTTTACGACCAGGACGTTTGGCACCAGCACGAGCAACGATATCGGCGCAAAATCCTTCTCCGCATCGTAGGGCTTTGTCTTCAGGATCAGCGGGTTGAGCGCGTGGGTTGCGACCGTGCCCATCAGGATCGTGTAGCCGTCCGGTTCGGCTCGGGCGACCTGGGCAGCGCCGATGCTGCCCCCGGCGCCGCCGACATTTTCGACGACAATCTGCTGGCCCAGCTTTTCGGACATCTTGTTGGCGACCAGGCGCGCGACCAGATCCGTCGAGCCACCGGCGGAAAAGGGGACAACCATGGTGATGGTCCGGTCCGGAAAATCGGCGGCCCAGGCCGCCGGTGCTGAAAGGGTGGCTGCGATGGAAACCGCGAGCCCGAGCAAAGTCCTACGCCGCATCTGCTACTCCTCCGTTGATTGGAGGGGCAGTATGGCCATGGTGAACTCCTCGCACAATGCAACCATGGACTGACTGCCCGCCTCAGGAGATCGGGCTTGACACCGATGCTTCGGTTGGCGTGCGCGAGAACGCCTCACCCCTCAGTTCAATCAGCCTTGGTCCAGCTGAAAACAAGCCATTTGTATCGTGACGTCTCTTCAGGCTCGGCCGTGTAGGTCATCTGCATGTCGCCGCCCTCGGCGTAGATGTCGAGCCTGGGCGCCGTGTCCAGTTCGAGCCACAGGGAATCGTTCTTGAACGACCATGTCCCGCACCAGACGCAAGGCCCCGATGCCGGGTCACCCGGTTGGTGAAAATTGTAGCGGCCGTCCGCCGTGATCTCCAGATAGTCGAAGGCGCCATAAAAGGCGGTCACAGTCTGCTGAAATTCGGTCGCAGACGCTTCCTGGTCGGGCTTCGCCGGCTCTTTCAGATCACGCGGTGGCCGGATTGCGGACCCTGCGATGCTCCATTTGCCGATGAAATCCTTTTCGGTGGGAAGATATTCCGTTTGCGCCTGCGCGGTCGAAACCGGAGCGATTGTCGGCGCATAGGCCGCGCTGGCGATGCCGATTGCGAGAAGCATTCCTGCGATGCCTGCAGCCTTGATTCGATTGCGCATCAGCTGGCTCCTTTCACGACGGTTTGGGGCAGATTCCAAAAAGGAGATTACCCCCGAGCCAGGCCCGTGGGCACGCTTTTGGGCAACATGGATTAATCGAACAGGCTCGACACGGACTCTTCGGTCGCTGTGCGCGAAATCGCCTCGCCCATCAGGTCGGCGATGGAGATGACGCGGATATTCGGGGCGTCGAGCACGCCTTGCGTCGGCTGGATGGAATCGGTGATCACCAGTTCCTGCAGCTTCGAGCCGCTGATCCGGGCGACCGCACCGCCCGACAGCACGCCGTGGGTGATATAGGCGGTGACGCTGGTAGCGCCGTTGGCGAGCAGCGCATCGGCGGCGTTGCACAGCGTGCCGCCGGAATCGACGATGTCGTCGATCAGCAGGCAATCCTTGCCGGCGACCGCGCCGATGATGTTCATCACTTCGGATTCACCGGGACGTTCGCGGCGCTTGTCGACGATGGCCAGTTGTGCGTCGAAGCGTTTGGCGAGCGCGCGGGCGCGCACCACGCCGCCAATATCGGGCGAGACGACGACGACATTGGCAAGCTGTTTGTATTTTGCCTTCACGTCGCGGGCCATCACCGGCACCGAGAACAGATTGTCGGTCGGAATGTCGAAAAAACCCTGGATCTGGCCGGCATGGAGGTCGAGCGTCAAAACGCGGTCGACGCCAGCGCGGGTGATCATGTTGGCGACCAGCTTGGCCGAGATCGGTGTGCGGCCCGAGGCCCGGCGATCCTGCCTGGCGTAACCGAAATAGGGGATGACCGCGGTGATGCGCTTGGCCGAGGAGCGCATGAAGGCATCGATCATGATGAGCAGTTCCATCAGATGATCGTTGGTCGGGAACGAGGTCGACTGCAGGATGAAGACATCCTCGCCGCGCACGTTTTCCTGGATTTCGACGAAGATTTCCTGATCGGCGAAGCGTCTGACGCTGGCCTTGCCCAGCGGGACATTGAGATAGCGGGCGACCGCTTCGGCCAGCACCCGGTTGGAATTGCCCGCGAAAAGCTTCATGCACCGTTCCTGGCGAAGGATGGGGAGGTCCTCTTAATCGGGCTTGTAGCGAGCCGTGCCGGTATTGCAAGCCTCGTTGACGGGAATCCGCCGGCTAATCTCAAAAACGTCAACAGTGAACGGAAGCCGGTAACAGGCGGATCAGCCGGCGCTGCCGCCGAGCCAGGCCGCGAACTGGTCGATCGTCTGGTCGGCGATCGCCTGCATGGTAGCGGGTGCAACCGCGGGCCAGCCTTCGGCGGCATTGACCGAGGGCGCCTTCTGCTGGCCATTGATGCGGTGTAGCCGGTTGCCAGCGGGGTCATAGACGTCCCAGACATAGATAACGGTGGTATCCTTGCCTTCCGTCATGGTCGAGAAGTAGCCCTTCAGCACATGGGTGGCGGCCTGGTCGGCGCTGCCGGCAAGGGTGATGCCGCGCTGCTTGGCGCGTGTCTGCAGTTCGGCCGTCAGCGGCGTTGCCGCTTCCACGGAGGCGCCGACGATCGGCGCGATCTGCAGCCGGGTCTTCGACAAAGCGGCGGCGCTCTGCGCGGGGTTGGCGGGTGTCGTGGCGCCGACGGCCGGCGCTGGTGTGGCGGCGGGCGCGATGCCCGGGGCAGCCAAGGGCTGAGCCGGTTGGGCCGAGGCTGCCGGCGGCGTGATGGCGGACGGCTCAAGGACGTCCTTGGCATTGGTGCAAGCGGCCAGCACAAGCGCTGCGAGCAATGACACGGTCGTCACATGCGATCGTCTCATCTGCCCGAAAACTCCTTAGTCGCGAACGCCCCCGCGTGGACCAACCATTATGGATTCACTGTACGATCAAGTCGAGATCATGGCGTGAAAGCGGCTTCGGCTGGGATTCGGTGGTCAGGTAGGTGCGGCCAAGCGTCATCGCCGTCTCGGTTTCGGAGTCCATGATGATCATGTGCGCGAACAATGTCATGTTGGGCGCGATCGGCTCGGGATTGCCCTGGTAGAACATCGGCATATCCATCCAGGACGGGGTGAAGCGGGCGCCGACGGAATAGCCGCAGGCGTTCAACCGATGCTTGGTCAGGCTGTGCGCCTCCAGCGTGCGGGCATGCGCGTCGAAGACGTCGCCGAAGGTGTTGCCGGGCGTCATCGCCTTCTCGACCGCCAGAAGAGCCGCGCGGGCGGCGTCGAACAGCTCCTGATGGCGCTTCGACGCCTTGCCGGTCAGCACGGTGCGCATCATCGGCGCGTGATAGTGATGGAACACGCCGGCCCATTCGAGCGTCAGCTGATCGTTCTTGGTCAGCTTGCGGCGCCCGGCCTTGTAGCGGCAGAGCAGCGCGTCGATGCCCGAGCCGATGATGAATTCATTGGCCGGATAGTCGCCGCCGCCGGCAAACACCGCGCCCTGCATGGCGGCAAGGATCAGCGCTTCGTCGCCGCCCTGCTTGATCAGCGGCAGGGCCGCGTCGAGCGCGTCGTCGGAAAGGTTGGCCGCCTTTTCGGCCTTGGCGATTTCAGCCGGGCTCTTGAACAGGCGCAGACGGCCGACAATACCGGAGGCGTCGGCGATCTGGCCGAAGGTCTGCAGCTGCTCGTCGACGCGGCGGCCATTGAAGGCGGTCAGGCCATGGGTGTCGTATTCGACGCCGATGCGGGCGCCGAGGAGATTGAGGTCGTTGAGCAGGTTGCGCAGGTCGATCGCCGGGTTGGCGCCGTCGCGGTCGGTCCACAGCACGATGTTGTCGATGATCGAGGTGTGGCGCGCCTGGCGCAAATCGGCCGAGCGGGTGAGCAGCACCATCGAGCCGTCAGCCTTCACAACCAGGCACTGGAAGAAACAGAAGCCGAACGTGTCGTAGCCGGTTAGCCAGTACATGCTCTCCTGGGCGAAAAGCAGTACAGCATCGAGCTTCTTTTCCGTCATCTCGATCATCAACCGGTCACGCCGGGCGTCAAATTCCGACCGTTCGAAATGCAGCGCCATTATCCGTTCTCCAAAACAATTGCCGAAACCTGCCGACCGTAGTCCGGTTCCTTGCGATGCGTCGCGCGCCGGTAGGAAAAGAAGAGATCCTCCTCGGCATAGGTGCAGCGGCCAAGCCCCTCGGCGGTCACGCCAGCCTTCTTCAGCCGGTCGACCGTATAGAGGTTGAGATCGAACATTGCATGCGCCGGATTGGCCGAAGGCGCGAAATAGCCGATGTTTTCGGCATCGGCTTCGACGAAACGGGCGACGAATTCCGGCCCGACCTCGTAATTGTCGGGGCCGATCGAAGGACCGAGAACCGCAATGATGCGCTCACGGCGGGCGCCGAGGCTTTCCATCGCGGCAATGGTGTTTTCAAGCACGCCGGTGAAAGCGCCCTTCCAGCCGGCGTGTGCAGCGCCAATGATGCGCGCTTGCGCATCGGCGAACAGCACCGGGCCGCAATCGGCCGTCGAGGCGCCGATGGCGATGCCCGGCCGGTCGGTGACGATGGCGTCGGCCTTGGGCCGCGGGCCGGGAAAGGGTTCCCTGGCAATAACGACATCGGGCGAGTGGACCTGATGCGCGGTCAGGAGATGGCTGGCCGGCACACCCATCCAGGTAGCGACGCGGCGGCGGTTCTCGGCGACCAGCATCTGATCGTCATCCGACCCGGTGCCGATGTTAAGTCCCTGATAGATGCCGCCGGAGACGCCGCCGATACGGGTGAAATAGCCATGGCGGATACCTCGCGGCTTGGCCGCTTCCAGCAGCGGCGAGCGAACAGGATCCGGTTTGGTCTGATTCAGCATGGATGGGTTTGTTGTCCGCGCCGGCGTTTTCGTCAAGGCGAAGTTCGGCCGAGTGATTGCGACAGTGCTGCCGCGTCGACTTTGCATTGGCCAAAAGCAGGCATGCGACCATAGGCGGCGTCGCGGGACGGCTTGTAACGATCTCTGAGGGTCAGACTGGCTGATGCGGCAGGATTTTCAGGATTTTGAACAGCGTGCCCATGCCGTCGGATCCGGCCAGGCGCTCGACAGCATCGGCAATGGTTTGTCGTGCCTCTTGGCTTGCCTGGCTGCCCAACTGGCCAGCTCGCTCAAGCAATCCCATGCCAAGCAGAAAGTCGCCCTGCGTCGCCAATTCCACATCGAGGCCATGTGCCCGCACGACGGCGGCCAGTGCCGCGAAGTCGACATGGGCGGTGAGATCGGCTTCGCCGGGATTGGCCAGCACATCTTCTGGGGCGTGTCTGCGCACGGCCTGCAATGTGTCGCCGAAACCGGGCTGGAGATGGCCGTAATCGGGGAACAGCCCGGCGCCGCCGTGGTCGGCCATGCGTTCGGCAATGGCCGCCATCAGTGCCGCGCGGGCCGGTGCTATTTCGAAAATAGAGCCTTGTGGCGCCTCGGCGGCGTCTTCCGGCAGCAGCGTCGCCTCGACCGAGCCGGCGCCGGCGAAGAAGCTCAACTCGTCTGAGACATCGAGGCCGATCACCCGTTCGCGCCAGCCGGCGCCGGCGCGGATGAACTGGCGGATCGGCACAGCGTCGAACAATTCGTTGCCGACAATCAGCAACGGCGCCTGCGGTAGTGTGGCGATGGTTTCGTGCCAGCCGAGCTCAACCGAAGTTTCGGCAAGCGTCTGCTTCTGGATTTCGGTCAGCCGCGGACTGGTCTCGACCAGAGCGAAGGAGGCTCCGGCGGCGATAGCCGGATCGAGCCGCGTCAGGGTGCGAAGCATGTCCTTCATCAGCGTGCCGCGGCCAGGCCCGATCTCCGCGATGGTGACCGGCAGGGGTCGGCCGATCGCCAGCCAGGCCTGATAGAGCCAGACGGCGACGAGTTCGCCGAACATCTGGCTGATCTCGGGTGCGGTGACGAAGTCGCCGGCGGCGCCGAACGGCTCGCGCGTGGTGTAGTAGCCGTCGCTGGGATCGAACAGGCAGAGCGCCATGTACTCGTTGACGGGGAGGGGGCCGAGCGCGCCGATCAGGTCGACGATGCGGGTCTTCAGCCGTGTCATGCCGGCTGTGGTTGCGGCGCCGGTTTGGCTGTGGCCATCGCCCAGATGCCGGCCAGCACCATCGGCAGCGACAGCACCATGCCCATGGTGAGCCAGCCGCCGAGGAGGTAGCCGAGCTGCTGGTCGGGCTCGCGGAAGAACTCGACGAAGATGCGTGACAGGCCGTAGCCGCAGATGAAGGCGCCGCCGACGAAGCGCGGCGTCTTCAGCTTTAGCCGCGAATGGGTGAGGAAGCGCAGGACCAGGAACAGCACCGCGCCCTCGAGCAGCGCTTCGTAGAGCTGGCTCGGATGGCGAGGCTCCAGGCCCGCGACACAACCCGCCACGGTCTGCTGGAGACGCTCGTTGCAGAAGACGACGCCCCACGACACGTCGGTCACGCGACCCCAGAGTTCCGCATTGACGAAGTTCGCGATGCGGACGAGGCCGAGCCCGACCGGCACGCCGGCTGCCACCACGTCGAACAGCGTCAAGGTGCGGATGCCGCGCCTGAGGGAAAACAGCGTCATGGCGAGGATGACGCCAAGCAGGCCGCCATGGAACGACATGCCGCCCTGCCAGACGGCGAAGATGTCGAGCGGGTGGTCGATATAGCGCTTTAAATCGTAGAAAAGCACATAGCCGGTGCGTCCGCCGAGCACGACGCCGACGGCGGCCCAGACGATGAAATCGTCGAGGTCGATCGGCTTCATCGGCAAGACGCCATCAGGCCACAGCCTTGTGTTGGTGACGAGCCGCTTGGCGTACCACCAGGCGAACAGGATGCCGACGATATAGCCGATGCCGTACCAGTGCACAGCCAGCGGGCCGATCTGAACCAGGATCGGGTCGATGTTGGGGAAAGGCAGCGAAGCCATCGGCAGCAGGAAATAGTCGTTCAACAGGGTCTCCCGGAAGGGCTCGCGTTCGGGCGCGGACCATGCGGCAGGGTTTTGGCGGGGTCAAGGCAAGGTGACGACAGCCTGATCGTCAGAGATAATGGGCTCAACCCTGCGGCTTGCCGGCGACCAATTGCCTGAGCGCATCGTTGATCCTGTCTTGCCAGCCGGGGCCATCTTCCTGGAAATGGTCGAGCACGGCGCGATCGATCCTGATCGAGACAAGCTCGCGAACGTTTGGTGCGGCGGAGGGTTCGCGAATGGGAGGCGCGGGTTTCTTGACCGGCTTGAAGGCCGCTTCAGCGGCTTCCATCGGATTGGTCGGTCGGCGCGGGGGCGTTGCCATTGGTTGATCCTGAATGAGAGTGACTCTTGCCTGGAGCAAGTCGTGAGGAAAACTAGGCCGCTGGTCTGTGAAGACCAGTAACTTCACTTGGTTCTCTCTGCCATTGCCCTGTATTTGGCTTCAAGCCTGTCCAGCACCTCGTCGCCAGGCTAGACCCGGCCCGCACTGGCATCCGAAATGCCCTTTGCGAGTGCTGCATCGAGTGCTGCAAAGCGCTTCTCCAAGTCCGCACTGTCCGTCACGGCAACCGTCGTTCCAAGAATCCATTTGCGATAATAGCAATCTGTCGGCCGGACCGTGAGCCAAATCGCGTCCGACATGAAGCCGCACCAGCTTCAACGTTCTTGCATTCCGCAGGCAGTGCCACTACGTCAATTCCAGCAAGCGAGGATTTGCCATGTCGACCGGACCGAACCGCATTCTCGATGAATTCGCCAAGCTGATGACCGATGCCGCGGGTGCCGCACAAGGCGTGCGCCGCGAGGTGGAGACTGCCTTCAAGGGGCAGGCCGAGCGCATCCTCAACACCATGGATGTGGTGCAGCGCGAGGAGTTCGAGGCTGCCCGCGACATGGCTGCCAAGGCCCGCGAAGAAAACACCAGGCTGGCCGCCCGCATCGATGCGCTCGAGGCCAGGCTTGCCGAATTGACCGGACAGGTCGCACCTGTGGCTGCGGCAAAGCCCAAAGCAAAAAAATAAAATTTGAACTTTTCCACAAAGCACAATCCGAAAAAATGCTTTGCCGTGAATCGTTTACCGGCGATGCATGAATCTTTGTGACAGCGCCTTTCCACATGCTGATGACGCAGTGCGAAAAATTAGGCTGTTCACGCGACTCCCGATCAATAGACTGAATTTGTTGCATGATTCGGAGCAGGGTCATGCGGCCGGGCGGTGGGGTCCGGTCCGGGGTCTTTGTGTCGTGAAGTCCTGGCCGTCCGAGTTCAAGACAAGATTGTTCGTCGTGTGTGCCCCGCGGAGCGTGTGGCGCTCCCCTGAACACAGGAAGCATTCCATGGAACTTCTCGAACTCGAATTCTCCCGCGAAATCCATCCGGTGGATGTCATCGAGCAGGTCGCCCATAACAATGACTGGTCCTTCGAACGGGCCGGCGATGACGAAATCTCGATCTCGGTTGCCGGCAGCTGGACCGACTATCACGTCTCCTTCTCATGGATGGAGGATTTCGAGGCGCTGCATCTGGCCTGTGCTTTCGACATCAAGGTGCCGGAAGCCCGCGCGCTGGAAGTGATGCGGCTTTTGTCGCTGATCAACGAGCAGATGCTGTTTGGCCATTTCGATCTCTGGGAGCAGGAGGGCGCGATCATGTTTCGCCAGTCGCTGCTGCTCGCCGGCGGGGTCGAACCGTCGAGCCAGCAGGTCGAGGTGCTTTTGTCGTCGGCGCTTGAAGCCTGCGAGTGCTATTTCCAGGCCTTCCAGTTCGTTGTCTGGTCGGGAACCTCGGCCAAGGATGCGCTGGCCGGCGTCCTGTTCGAGACCTATGGCAACGCTTGAGCTTCCATGAGTTCGAGCAGCGCGCGCAAGCCCGAGATCAGCTTTGCCGATTTTGATCGTGTCGACATCCGTGCCGGCACGATCGTCGAGGCCGAGCCTTTCCCCGAGGCGCGCAAACCCGCCTTCAAGCTGAAGATCGATTTCGGCCCTGAGATCGGCGTGAAGAAATCCTCGGCACAGATCACGAAATACTATGCGCCGGAAACGCTGGTGGGACGGCAGGTGTTTGCGGTGGTGAATTTCCCGCCGCGCCAGATCGGTCCGTTCATGTCGGAAGTGCTCACGCTCGGCTTCCCTGATGAGGAAGGCGCCGTGGTCCTTGGCGCCATCGAGCGCAAGGTGCCGGACGGCGGCAGGTTGTTTTAGGAAGATTGCGTCAGGCGGCCAGCTTGCGCCTTGTGCTCAGCGCCTCTTCGACCGTGTCCATGAACATTTCGGCGCAGGCTTTCCAGCTGTAGCGCATGGCGCGTTCGCGCGCCTCGGCGCGGTCGACATTGAGCGCGGCGAGCGAGGCCTCGCGCAGATCGGTCGACACCGCGCCGCCGATGCCGTCGCCGACAATGTCGATCGGTCCGGTGACCGGATAGGCGGCCACCGGCGTGCCGCTGGCCAGCGCCTCGATGATGACGTTGCCGAACGTGTCGGTGCGGCTGGGGAAAACGAAAACATCAGCCGAGGCGTAGATCTCGGCCAGCTCATCGTTCGGGCGATGGCCGAGGAAGTGCGCCTGCGGGTACTTCGCCCTGAGCCTAGCCAGTTCCGGTCCTTCGCCGACGATCACCTTGCTGCCGGGCAGGTCGAGATCGAGGAAGGCGCTCAGGTTCTTCTCGATGGCGACGCGGCCGACGCACAGGAATACCGGGCCGGGAAAGCCGAGGTCCTTCTTCTTGTCCGGGCGGAAGTGATCGGTGTCGACGCCCCGCGTCCACGGCCTGAGCTTGGTGAAGCCTCGCGACGCAAGGTCCTCCGCCAGCGACTGGGTGGCGACCAGCGTGCCTTGTCCCGAATTGTGGAAATCACGCAGCCAGCGATAGGCCCAGCTCTCCGGCACCGGCAGGCGGGCGCTGAGATATTCGGGAAAGCGGGTGTGATAGCTGGTGGTAAAGGGACGGCCAGCATTGCGGCAATAGCGCCGCGCCATGATGCCGAGCGGGCCTTCGGTGACGATATGGATATGGTCGGCCTTGCGAGCCTCGATCAGCCGCGCGACATGACCGGGCGTGGTCAGCGCCAGCCTGATGTCGGGGTAGGTCGGCAACGGCAAGGTGCGAAAGATGTTCGGGGTCAGGAAGTCGACCGCAACGTCGAAGGTTTTCAGCGTTTCGGTGAGCCGCTCCAGCGTGTGGACGACGCCGTTGACTTGCGGCCGCCAGGCGTCGGTGACCATCAGGATGCGCATGGCGGTCCTTTGCTCGGGTCGACGGTTGCCTTGATGCGATAGCGGTACGGGCCGGCTGCCCTCGCTTCGCTCCACCGCACCCGGGCATGCACGAGGTCGAAGTAAGGCGGCTGAGCCGAATCAACTGAGGTCGCGCGCTTCATGCGCGCTCTTGACCATGGTTTCATGACGGGCGGATGAAGGTGGTTTTTGGCCGAGCCCGCCTTCCAGATCATGCTTTGGTCAGGCGGGCACCTTGATCACCGCCCGCAGGCCGCCGAGCGGGCTGTCTTCCAGCATGATGTCGCCGCCATGGCTGCGGGCAATATCGCGGGCGATAGAGAGACCAAGGCCGGTGCCGCTGGCGTCGAGGTTGCGCGCCTCGTCGAGCCGCACGAACGGTTTGAACACGTCCTCGCGCTTTTCCGGCGGGATGCCCGGACCGTCATCGTCGATGGTGACGACGAGTGAGCCGCGGCCGTGATCGGCGCTGATCTCCACCGTCTTGGCATAGCGCAAGGCATTGCCGGCGACATTGGACAACAGCCGGGCGAAAGCGTGCGGGCGCACATGCACGTCCGGATCACCGGCAAGCACGGTCGATAGCTTGCGCTTGTGCAGCGACGCCTCCTCGCCGAGCTTTTGGAAATAGGCCTCGAGATCGAAATGGCCGGCATCTTCCGACGCTTCGCCGCGGGCAAAGGCGATATAGCCTTCCAGCATCGACTGCATGTCGTCGATGTCCTGGTTGAGCGCGGCCTTGGTCTCGGGCTTGCCGCCAGCCAGCGCCAGCTGCAGCTTGAAGCGGGTGAGGATGGTTCTGAGATCGTGGCTGACGCCGGTCAGCATGGCGGTGCGCTGTTCCAGCTGGCGTTCGATGCGCTCGCGCATCTGGATGAAGGCAAAGCCGGCCCGTCGAACCTCCTCGGCGCCGCGTGGGCGGAAATCGCGCGGCATCGGCCGGCCCTTGCCGAAGCTTTCGGCGGCCTCGGCCAGAGACAGGATCGGCCGGATCTGGTTGCGAAGGAAGGGGATGGCGATCGTCAGCAGCACCAGCGACGTCCCGACCATCCAGATCAGGAAGATGTGGGTGTTGGAGGCATAGGCCTGGCTGCGGCGCACGAAGACGCGCAGCACCTTGCCCTCGAGCTGGATGCGGACCTCGACGATGTTGGAATTGCCGACCGTGTCGATCCAGAACGGGCGGTTGATCTGGCGGGTGATCTCGGTGGAAAGGACGTCGTCAAGGATCGAGAAGAAGGGCTTGGGTCCAGGCGCCGGCAACGGGTCGGGCGGCAAGAGGTCGACCTTCAACTGCATGCGGTCCTGGGCGATGCGGATGATGTTGGCGTAGTCGCCATCATGCGGATAGGTCTCGATCATGTCGATGATCGCGGCGATGTCGCGCACGGTGGCCTGCGACAGGCGCTGCGTCACGGTTGCCCAGTGGCGTTCCATGAAGTCGAAGGCGACGACCGACTGCAGAAGGATCATCGGCGCGATGACGATGATCAGCGAGCGGGCATAAAGCCGCTTGGGCATATAGAACGCAACCAGCCGCCAGAACCGCTTCCAGGCACGCGGCATTGCTTTCAGCGCGCGTGATACGCGCGCGCCAAAGCCGCCTTGTTCCGGCCGTTCCAGTTGCGTGGTCGCCATTTATCCTTCCGCTGGGTCAATGGCCGCTGGTCGATGGCCACATATCTATGGCCAAAGGGCGGCCGTCAGCGGCATTCTATTCCACGCTGAGCCGATACCCAATACCGCGCACCGTCTGCAGCCAGACCGGATTGGACGGATCGCGCTCGATCTTGCGGCGCAGCCGGTTGATCTGAACGTCGATGGTGCGCTCGCCGACTTCCGAATCGTCGCCGACAAGCTCATGGCGCGGGATGGTTTCGCCGGCCCGCGCGGCAAAGATCGCCAGGATCTCCTGCTCGCGGTCGGTCAGCTTCAGAGCCTCGCCGCCCCGCTTCAGCTCGCGCCTGGCGATCTGGAAGGTGTAGGGGCCGAAGACCAGCTGCTCGACCTTGGGCGTCGTCGCCGGGCCGCCGCGGCGCAGGATGTTGTTGATGCGCAGGATCAGTTCGCGCGGGTCGAAGGGCTTGGGCAGATAGTCGTCGGCGCCGGCCTCGAGCCCGGTGATGCGGCTGTCGGTTTCCGATAGCGCGGTGAGCATCAGGATCGGCACGTTCTTCTCCGCCCGCAGCGCCTTGGTGAGGTCGACGCCGGTCTCTCCGGGCATCATGACGTCGAGGACAAGGAGGTCGAAGTCGAGCCCGGCGAGCTTGCGCCTGGCCTCGCCGGCATTTCCGGCGACAGTGACGCGAAAACCGTTTTCGGTCAGATATTGCTTGAGCAAATTGCGGATGCGGGTGTCGTCGTCGACCACAAGCAGATGCGGCGCATCATCGTCCGGCGCTGTCGGCTGGTCCACCCTCTCAATGGTCTCCATGGCTTTTCCCTGACATGTTTGCAGGCACAATGTCGATCTGCGCCCTTAGTTCCGGATTGACCATGGCTTCCAGGAATCGTTCGATCAAGGGGCGCTCGCTGGCTCCGGAATCTTCCAATGCAGCACGGATGCGGCGTGACTGTGGCCGCGCCAGGGCCAGCGCCAAGGCGCGGCCCTTGGCTGTCGGATAGAGCTCCCGCTGGCGGCGGTCGCGCGGACCCTGCAATTGCACGATATGGTCGGTGTCGATCAGTTGCTTGAGCACCCGCGCCAGGCTCTGCTTGGTGATCTTGAGCACGTCGAGCAGTTCAGCGACCGTCAGTCCCGGCCGGCGGTTGACGAAATGCAGCACCCGGTGATGGGCGCGGCCAAAGCCGTAATCGGCCAGGATCTGGTCCGGATCGGAAGTG
The DNA here is from genome assembly GCF_030323125.1 of Mesorhizobium sp. C089B. Lineage (NCBI taxonomy): Bacteria > Pseudomonadati > Pseudomonadota > Alphaproteobacteria > Hyphomicrobiales > Phyllobacteriaceae > Mesorhizobium > Mesorhizobium sp. C089B. Next base: position 2,986,407 of record NZ_CP100469.1, on the reverse strand, counting down.
AAATCGCGATACGCAAAGAAGAACAGTTCGATGATGGCGAAGTCGATGCCGTCCTCGTCGGTGATCGGCGTCTTGATCGGTTTTCCGGCAGCTGGGCTTCGATCCGTCATCATTTCTCCGTCCATAGAGGGAAATATGTCAGTACTATTGACGTAATTCCCCTGCAATGGTAATTTTTGGCAAGCTTTTGGGCGGATTGCGAACGAAAAGGGAAGGGAGTGCGGTTTTTCCGGAACTTCCTGAGTTTGCCAGAGTTCGATTCTCCGCTTACGCTTCAAGGGCCGCCCGACGCGGCTGTCGCGCAACAAAAACAACACCAATGATATGCGGGTCGCCGCCCGCGGGAGGTTTCCATGGCATCCGTTCCCTTCGACCAACTGGACGGCTTCATCTGGATCAACGGCGAGTTCGTCAAATGGGCCGACGCCAAGATCCACGTGCTGACCCACGGCCTGCACTATGCCAGCGCCGTCTTCGAGGGCGAGCGCGCCTATGGCGGTGCCATCTTCAAGCTCAATGAGCACACCGAGCGTCTGCATGAATCGGCGCGCCTGCTCGGCTTCAATATTCCCTATTCCGTGGCCGAGCTCAATGACGCCTCGACCACGCTTCTGAAGAAGCAGGGTTTCCAGGACGCCTATGTCAGGCCGATCGCCTGGCGCGGCAGCGAACAGATGGGCGTGTCGGCGCAGAACAGCCGCATCAACTGCGCCATCGCCATCTGGCAATGGCCGAGCTATTTCGACCCGGCGCAGAAGCTCAAGGGCATCCGTCTCGATCTGGCGGAATGGCGCCGGCCCGATCCGCGCACCGCGCCGTCGAAGTCGAAGGCCGCCGGCCTCTACATGATCTGCACCATGTCCAAGCATGCCGCCGAGGCCAAGGGCTATGCCGATGCCATGATGCTCGACTGGCGCGGCCAGGTCGCCGAAGCAACGGGCGCCAACATCTTCTTCGTCAAGGATGGCAAGATCCACACGCCGAAGCCCGATTGCTTCCTCGACGGCATCACCCGCCGCACCGTCATCGGCCTCGCCAAGGACCGCGGCCTTGAAGTCGTCGAGCGCGCCATCATGCCTGAGGAACTCGAAGGCTTGGAACAGTGCTTCCTCACCGGAACGGCAGCGGAAGTGACGCCGGTCTCCGAGATCGGTCCCTACCGATTCGAGGTCGGCGAGATCGCCAAGACTTTGATGAACGACTATTCTGCTGCGGTGCAACCTAAGCATGCGATAGCCGCAGAATAACGAAAGTCACAGCTTTTTTCGCAAGCAGGGGCGGTTTTGAGGCCGGCCCCTTTATTTCAGCATCTGTGCATTTGACTTTCGTATAATTCAGCGTCTCATGATGGTGTCGGCCCGGGAGGCTGGCAGCTATGGAGGGACTAGGTACATGGATACGAATACGCTCATTGCGCTCGTTGTGCAGGTAATTGCAGGTGTTGTCGGTGGTCAGGCGGTCGGCGTTGCGCTGAAGAATGCGGCGATGGGCCAGCTGACCAAAATCCTCGGCGGCGCCGTTGGCGGCGTCGGCGGCGCGGCGATCCTCGGCAGCCTGCTCGGCGGTACGGCCGACCCGGCAGCGGCTGCCACGGCAGCGGGCGGATTGGGTGATACGCTGAACCTCAAAAACCTGCTCGGCGGCGCCGGCGGCGGCGCCATCCTGACCGGCATCATCGGTGCGGTCATGGGCGCGATGAAGAAGTAAGCCTCTAGATCATTCACCGTTTCACGGCGAATGATCTAGTTTGTTGTTTTACGCAATTCCGGACGGAAAACCGCTTTACACTTTTCCTGGAATTGCTCGAGACTCAGGCTTCGTCAAATGGGCGGCCGTTGGGCCGCCCATTTCTGTTTTAGGACGGACTGTTTGCCTTTCAGCAGTGGACGGCCTTCGCCCGCGCCTCTACATCACGCTGGAACAGCGAAAGGACAATCATGGGTCAGCTCAATGCCGGCATCGTGCCGGTCACGCCTTTCCAGCAGAACTGCACCATCCTGTTCGACATGGATGACAAGCATGGCGTCGTCGTCGATCCGGGCGGCGACATCGACAAGGTGCTGGCGGTGCTGAAGGACAATGCGATCACCGCCGCTGCGATCTGGATCACCCATGGCCACATCGATCACGCCGGCGGCGCCATGGAGCTGAAGGAAGCACTCGGCATCGAGATCATCGGCCCGCACGAAGCCGACAAGCTATTGCTCGACAATCTCGAGAACCAGGGCCAGCGCTACGGCATTGCCGGGGCGCGCAACTGCGTGCCCGACCGGTTTCTCGCAGAGGGCGAGACGGTTTCGTTCGGCTCACATATGTTCGAGGTGCTGCACTGCCCCGGCCATGCGCCCGGCCATGTCGTATACTACAATCGCGCGGCGAAGTTCGCTCATGTCGGCGACGTGCTGTTTCGCGGCTCGGTCGGGCGCACCGACCTGCCGGGCGGCGACCATGCGGCGCTGATCGCCTCGATTAAGAACAAGCTTTTGCCGCTCGGTGACGAGATCGGCTTCATCTGCGGCCACGGCCCGGGTGGCCGCTTTGGCGAGGAAAGGCGGACCAATCCCTTCCTGACTTAGCGATGTCTTTCTGCCAAGAAAAAAAGCGCTGGCCTTGCGGTCAGCGCTTTTTGTGGGACAGGGAAGCTCAATTCGCGACGCAGAAATGCTGCTCACCGTCATTGCCGGTGAACGTGCCGCTGCGGGCATTGAAGCTCCGGTAGCGGTCCGAGCAGTATTCGTACCAGTCGCGGGTCCACGGCTCGGCATAGCGGTCGGCATAGACGACCCGCGGTTCGGCATAGTAACGGCGCACCGGCGCCGGCCGCACTTCGCGGTAGTCGTAATCGTCGTCATAGCTGCTGTAGCGCGGCTGCGGGTTGCTCAGCGCACCGGCGATCAGAGCGCCGGCCGCAAGGCCGACGACACCGGCCGCAAGCGCGTCGCCATTATGATGACGACCATGGCCATGATGCCAGCGGTTCCAGTCCTTGGCATTGGCGGCAGGCAAGGTGGCGAGGGTGGTCGCGGCCAGAGCGGCGCCCAGGATGGCGGTCTTGAAAATGCGATTCATTTTGGTCTCCTTCGTGCCGGCCCGGATAGTTTTCGGGGATGCGGTCCAGCCTAGGGGACGATTAATAGAAGACCGTGGCTGAACGGGGGCTGAACGGAATTGGCTGATACGATCCAGTTCTTGCGGCAAAACCAAGCGCGTACGCAAGGCGCTCCGCCTCGTCAATCTCCGTCCGGACTGTCTTGAGCCAGCTTAGCCGACCGACAGGTTGACGGCCTTCGGACCCTTGCCGCGCTTGTCCGGCTCGGTGTCGAATGTCACTTTCTGTCCATCCTCCAGACCGGAAAGACCCGAAGCCTGCACGGCCGAAATATGAACGAAGACATCCTTCTGCCCGTCGTCGGGCGTAATGAAGCCGAAGCCTTTGGCATGATTGAAGAATTTGACGGTGCCGGTCTGCGGCATGGGAAGCTCCCTTTGATCCCATAAAGTCCAGTTTCGGGCCGGCAAATGCCCGAAGGGAAATTTGTCCTTTATTTTAGCGCTATCGGCAAGAGAAAGTTTTGGCGACGGCGGCAACGCTGAAGGCTGGTCAAATAGATCGTGGCACCGAAGGCAATTCGCGCCAGACGATTGCTCCGGCGATCAGCCACGGCATTGACCGATAAAGCGTCCTTTGCCTCCGGCGACGGCGGTCATGAAAAAGGCGCAACGGGAAACGTCGCGCCTTCGAAACTCTGGACGGCTGACAAAGCCGGTTCAAACACGCTTTAGGTGCTTTTTCGAGCGCCCTGACGGGCGCGCGGGCACCGCCGGTTCAGGCCGCGCGGAGGTTGACCGCCTTCGGACCCTTGCCCATGCGGTCGGGTTCAACGTCGAAGGTGACCTTCTGGCCGTCGACGAGGGTACGCAGGCCCGAGGCCTCGATCGCGGAAATGTGGACGAACACATCCTTGGCGCCGCCGTCGGGCGTGATGAAGCCGAAGCCTTTGGTCGCGTTGAAGAATTTAACGGTGCCGGTCTGGGCCATTGGGGAAACTCCTTCACCCGTGTCAGTCTTATGGTTTGCCCGCCGCCTGGCATCGTGGGCAAGTCCCGGTGGTTGCTTCGGCAGTCCTGCATTTGCGCATGGTAAAACCCCCCGCCGAAAATGGGGCCGTCAGAGATTCACAGTATCGGGGAAAGGTCGTCCAAAACGTTCCGCTCTCCGGGTCGCAAATGCCCGAACACAAAATTTATCGCACGGAAACGTGATCGTTGCAAGATAGCGCCGCGGGCCGCGTCCATCGACGCATCCCAACGAAGGCGCTTCGATAAACCTGGGTTCTTAAGAGTTCATCAGCCAGAGCCCGGCCACGCATGGTCCAGCGGTTTGGTCCAGGGCCAAAGCAATGCGCGGGCCGGGCATCGCATGGCTCCCGCGCCGCAAACGGGGGTTGCATTTGGCAAGGGAATGGCGAGGATCGACAGGCGCGTTTTGCGCCGGGGACGGGGGTCTCGAGGGAGGCATATTCATGAGATTTCTTGCGACGATCTTCTCGCGCCAGGGTTTTACTATTCTCTTCCTGTCGGGTCTTCTTGCGGCCTGCACCGTCGTCGTCGATGACGGGCCGGGACCACGTCCGCGCCCGCCACGGCCGGAACCGGAATTCTGCACCAGGCAATACGAGCCGGTCTGCGCGCGGCGCGGCGGTGACCGCCAGACCTTCGCCAATGCCTGCCTTGCCGAACGGGAAGGCTACCGCATCGTTCGCGACGGCCCTTGCCGCGACGGCGGCGGTGGTGGCGGTGGTGGCGAAGAGCCGACATTCTGCACGCGCGAATACGCCCCGGTCTGCGCCCGCCGCCATGGCGAGCTGCGCACCTTTCCCAACGCCTGCGAGGCCCGTGCCGCCGACTACCGCGTCGTCGAGGACGGCCCCTGCTGATTTTTCCTTCTCCCCTGTCGGGTGAGTCCGCCGGAGGCGAATTCACCGTCCCACTGGCACGAGAAAAAAGGCGGCGAATGCCGGGACCCTGCGAAGCAGCGGGGACCGGGCGGGTGGACCGGACCACCCTTGGTCCTTCGCAGGCTCAGGGCGTTCGAAACTCGAAAAGCCAACAATTGGCTTTTCGTCTGCTGCGCGGACCGCTTCTCACCCCCAAGGGAGAAGGCAAGGTCGCGGATCGGAGTGGTTGCCTACGCCGAATACGCCCCGTCGGCCGGGCCGGCATAAAGCTCTGCGCCGTCCTCGTCGCAAATGCGCAGACGGTCGGGGATCTGCGGCATGGCGAGGCTGTGGAACAGCGCGGTGGCGCCCTGCAGGGCGGCGCGCAGGTTCGGCGCGTCCAGCGATACCTTGTCGAGCGTGGCTTCGTCGACGTCGCGCGAGCGGCTCGACGAAGAACGTCAAGCAAGCCTCCGTTGCAGAGTTTTGCGCGAGATCGTCAGTCCGAGATCGTCAGTCCATTGCCGGCAGGTGCGCCAGGCGCGCCCTGCCTGGTCAGCCCTTCGACTTCGGCTTCAGGCTGCTCTCTGCCTGCTTGACCGAGGAACCGAACGGGGAGGCGGCCTTGGCCACCACCTTGTCTTTCTTGGGCTTGCGAGTTTCGCGATTGCTGCGCTGCTGACCCTTGGCCATCCGTCTGCTCCTTCGTACGTGCTGGGTGGGTGCGGTGTCAGACGGCCGGGCTGTCGGGGACAGCCGGGGCGTCCGCCACTTCGAGGTTGTCTTCCGTGGTGACCCGCTCATAGGTCTCCTGCTCGCTGCGGATGCGATATTGCGGCGAGCCATCCTTGACCGGCAATCTGCTCTTGATCTGAAACAGCTCGGCGGTCTTCTGGGCGAGCCCGCTGCGGCTCTTCATGCGCACGGTCTGGCCGACGGCGAAGAGGTGCGAGGGCGTGTCGGTGCGCGGACGCGCATTCTGCTGGAAGCGGATCATGCTGCGTTCTCCTGGTCGCGCCTCAGCGCTGTTTCGAGTTCGAGGTAGTCGATGGCGACAAGCTGGCTGGTGGCCGGGTTCTTCACCGCCCTTGCCGGCAAATGGATGAAGGTGGCGACGCGACGCCAGGCAAGCCGCGACATGCCCTCGATCAGCTCTTCGTCGTGATCGATGTCATAGTCGCCGGCCGGCAGTTGCCCTTCCAGCCCGCCAAGCACGAAGGGTGCCGCGAAATGGGCGATGGAACGGGTGGTGCGATCCGGCATTGGCTTGGCTCTGGTTCGTCGATGCTTTCCGGCATCAACAGGGAACTCAACCATCGGCGATTGGAATGAGTTTGGCGGGTCGAGTATCTCCGACGCCGCTATATGCCAAGCTTGGCCCAAAAAACGATCTCAGATCAATAATCCGAAATTGTTGGTTATTCAAGCTGATTTCCGCCACGGCTCGACCGGTATAAAAAATTTCTCGTATAAACCCTAATAAATCTGCTATCGTGGAACAATATCAGCCAATTTCTTATTTAGAGAGCATCGGAATAATTATTCCGGTGCCCCTAAGATTATTTTTTACGAAAGGCAAAAATATATGAGATTCATGAAAACGCCGGATCGTCCGACCGCAACAATCGAGCCAATCGTCCTCTTCCCCAAGGCAATATCAGTGCGCCTGACGATAAGAAGCGACGAAGCGGCACGGCGCAAGATTGCCGACACCGACGGCACGCAACGGCGGGAGCGCCGGCTCGCCGAGAGCCACCGGCTGATTTGAACGCTACATTTTGCTGTAATTCCTCTAGAGTTTCGAAGAGGTCCGCGCCCTTGGCGAGCCCACTCTTCCCTTGAACCTGCAGCGCCGATGGCCTAGATCGCGGCAAGCGGACAAAACACGGCAGGTTTCCCATCAACAGAGATCAGAGAAGAGCGGCGGGTGCTGGAGCTGGCGGACAGGCGCCGCTGGGCCTCGACCAATATGTGCAGCAGGCGCTGCAGCTGCATCAGGCCGGGCGCCGGCAGGAGGCCGAGACGCTGTACCGGCAGGTGCTGGCGCGCAAGGCCAATCACCCGGCAGCGGCGCATTTCCTGGGCCTGTTGCTGCACCAGACCGGGCGCAGCCCCGAAGGGCTGGAGCTGATCGAGCAGTCTGTGCGTCTGCAGCCGAAGAATCCCGATTTCCTCAACAATCTCGGCACGGTGATGCGCGATCTCGGCCGCGTTGCCGCGTCCGCCGATTTCTTCCGCGGCGCGGTCGATCTCAAGCCCGACCAGCTCGCGGCACGCGACAATCTGGGTTCGGCGTTGAAACAGCTCGGCCAGTTCGAGGCTGCGGAGGACATCTATCGCGGCACAATCGGGCGCAATCCCTTCCATGTCCGCGCCCGCATCGGGCTTGCCGAAACGTTGCAGGAAGCCGGTCGTCTGGATGAGGCGCTGGCGACCTTTCGCGAGGCGCTGACGATCCGGCCCAAGGATGCCGACCTGTTGCATGGGCTCGGCGTCGGGCTGATGGAAAAAGGCAAGCTCGATGAAGCGGCAGACCTGTTCCGGCAGGCGTTGGCGATCACGCCAGGCATGGCAAAGGCCTGGCTGATGCTGACGCAGGTCAAGCGCCAGAAGGAGCGCGACGCCGAACTCGCCGGCATGGAGGCCCAGCATGCCAAGGCGCCGGCCGACAGCCTGGCACGCATGCAGCTGTCCTTCGGTCTCGGCAAGGCCAATGACGATTTGAAGGACTATAACAGGGCCTTCGACTATTTCGCTGAAGGCAATGCGATCCGCCGCAAGGGCATCGATTATGATCCGGTCAGGACGCGGGCCGAATTCGAGGCGATGAAGACGGTGTTCAACGCCGGCTTTTTCGAAAAGCACAAGCCAAGTGCAATCTCCGACGACACGCCGATTTTCGTCGTCGGCATGCCGCGCTCCGGCACCACGCTGGTCGAACAGATCATCGCCAGCCATCCACAAGTCTATGGCGCGGGCGAGCTCAGCATGTTGAAAACCGCGGTCGGCAAGCAATTTCCGCTGACCATGCCGGGAGGTTTCCCCTGGGCACTGGTCGATGTATCCGACGCGGAGTTTGCGGAGGCGGGCCAAGCCTATCTCGACATGCTGCATGAGCGCTATCCCAACTTCAGGCATGTCACCGACAAGATGCCCGGCAACTTCCTGCTCATCGGCTTCATCCATATGATGCTGCCGAAAGCCAAGATCATCCATTGCGCGCGCGATGCGGCGGCGACCTGCCTTTCGATCTACAAAGTGCATTTCCGCGGCGACAACCACCGCTACGGCTATGATCTGGGCGAGCTCGCCGATTTCCACAACATCTACACCGACATCATGGCGCATTGGCACGATGTTCTGCCGGGCGTCGTCCATGACGTGCGTTACGAGGATTTCGTGGCCGACCAGGAGGGACAGACGCGGGCGCTGATCGGGCATCTCGGCCTGTCCTGGGACGACAAGGCGCTGTCGTTCCACGAGACCGACCGCCCGGTGCGCACGGCCTCGGCCGCGCAGGTGCGCCAGCCGATGTATCAGGGCTCGGTCGATCTCTGGAAGCGCTATGGCGACAGGTTGAAGCCGCTGCTGGACAAGCTGGACTGAGCAGCGGCTAAAGCTCGATGAAGGGCTGGAAGCCGCCGAAGATCATGCGCTTCATATCGAAGGGCATGGGCCCCAAATCGGGTGTCAAACGGGGATCGGCCATCACCTTGGCCATTACCGCGTCGCGGCTTTGCCTGGACGAATAGACGGCCCAAGCAAAGACGACGATCTCGTCGTCTTTTGCCTGAACGGCACGCGGAAACGAGGTCAACTCACCATAGGGCACGTCGTCGGCGATACATTCGACATAGGCGAGCGCTCCGTGTTCCTTCCATATCGGGCCTGCGAGGTTGGCCAGCTTCTTGTAGTCATCGATATTTGCCTTCGGCACGGCGAGCACGAAACCATCGACATAGGACATCAGGTTCTCCTTGGAGTATCTCACAAAGCTCCTTACCGGCGTCAGCCGGTGAGGAGCTTTGTCAGCGGTGGTCAGTCTTTCTTCGCCGGCGCGTTCATCGCCCATTCGACCCCGAAGGGATCGCGCATGTTGCCCCACTGGTCGCCCCAGAACATCAGCTGCAGCGGCACTGCGACTTCGCAGCCGGCATCGACCGCGCGCTTCCACCAGTCATCGATCTCGTCGGCGCCGAGATGGAGCTGCATGGTATAGCCCTGCGGCTTGACGGCAGGCATGCCGTTTTCGGGGTAGAAATCGGAAATCATCAGCGTCGAGCCGTTGATGTGGAGATGGATGTGCATGGTGCGGCCCTGCTCATCGGGCGGATAGAAGAACACCTGCTCGGCGCCGAAGGCCTTCTTGTAGAATTCGGCGGCCTTGAAGGCGCCGTCCAGCTGCAGATAGGGGGTCAATCCACCGAGAACTTTCGCGGCCGGCTGAATGGGGGTCTGGTCGGTCATGTCTTGTTCCTCTTTGGGTTTGGTCTGGGCGCTTGGTCTGGCCTTTGCGAACCTCAGGACGAACGAGGCGGCGGCAATCCTACATGTCTGATGCGATTTTTTGGGCCGATGCGATTTTTGGGGTGAAATGAACTTGCGTCGGCGGCGCCCAATCAGAGCGCAATCCTCGGTATGAGCAGGCTAGAAAAGGGGACTGCTTCTCCAACCCGCTGAGACGACAATGATCCTCTATTACCAGACCCATTCGCCCTTTGCGCGCAAGGCGCTCGTCTTCGCCCATGAGGTCGGGCTTGCCGACCGGCTCGAGGTCATTCATCACGAGACCAGCCCGACCTTGCGCAATGCCCGTGTCTACGCCGAAAACCCGCTCGGCAAGGTGCCGGTGCTGCTGCGGCCGGATGCGTCGCCGCTCTTCGATTCCGATGTCATCTGCGCCTATCTCGATACGCTGCATGATGGCCGCAAATTGCTGCCGCAGGACGGCGAAGCGCGCTGGCAGGCGTTGCGGCTGCAGGCGGTCGCCCAAGGCCTGGCGCAGACGGGCATAGGCCTGCGCTGGGAGACGGAAAGGCGGCCCGAACAGTTGCGCTATGCAGCGCTTGCCGAAGGCTACCGGGAAAAAATCGAGGCCAGCTATGACTGGATCGAAAGCGCGCTGGACGACGAGACATCGCTCCATGTCGGCCACATAGCGCTTGCCACCACGCTGTCCTGGATGACGTTCCGCCAGCTGCCGTCCTTTCGCGCGCGGGCGCGGCTGACGCGCTGGTTCGAGGCGTTCGAAAAGCGTCGATCGATGCAGGCGACGCCGCTGTCTGGCGATACGCATGACTGAGCAACGGTCGCCCCGCGGCGGCCTGCATCGATCTTTCCCGACCGCATGGTCAGGGCGCCCTGCAGATCCGCGGGCCGTTTTGCGCGTCGATGAGGATTTCCGGCCAGCCGATATCCTTGCGCAGTTCGATCGGCAGGGCCAGAAGCTCGCGCTCGCTGCGATAGCGGGCGCGGTTCTGTGCGTAACGGGCGGCGACGCGGCCTATGGATGACAGGATGGACATGATGCGTTCTCCTCAGATGAAGCCGGCATCATCGTGTCGGCATCCCAAGGACGCAGCAGGTTCAGGCGATCCGACAGAGCGCTGAAAATATTTGCGGGAGATGTGAAACCATGGGCCGCAACACGGTGCGGCCCATGGTGGTAGTTCCTCAGCCCGCCGTTTCAGCCACTGAGCGGAAGAAATCCTCGGGGTCTTCGACTTCGGTCAGCTTCCGCTTGTCGATCAGCCAGAAGCGGTTGCCGATGGCGCGGATGAAGGAACGGTCGTGCGAGGCGAGCACACAGCTCGCCTGGTGCTTGAGCAGTTCCTCCTCCAGCGCTTCCTGGCCGTCAATGTCGAGATGGTTGGTCGGCTCGTCGAGCAGGTAGAAGTTGGGGTTGGCGAGTCTCAGCGCCAGCATCATCAGCCGCGCCTTCTGGCCGCCGGACAGCACGCCGATCTTCTTCTCCTGCATCTCAATGACAACGCCGGCGCCGGCAAGCAGCGAACGGGCGCGCTGCTCGCCGACATCGTAGCGGCGCGAGACCATGGCCAGAGGCGTGTCGTCGCCACTGATGCCAGCCAGCGCCTGGTCGCTGTAACCGAGCACCGTCGACGGCGTCACTTTGACGTTCGGCACCGTGTCAGGCTCGGAGATGGCATTGCGGATCAGGTTGACGAAACGCGACTTGCCGACGCCGTTGCGGCCGAGCAGCACGATGCGATCGCCCTGGCAGATGTGGCGCTTGCCGGTCTTGAACAGCAGCATGCCGTCCGGCGTTTCCACCGTGGCGTCGTCCAGCGTAATCAGCACCTTGGCATGGGTGCCGCGGTTGGCCAGCCGGATCGCGCCGGCCGATTTCTCGCGATGCGCCGATACCGCGGCGTCTTCCAGCTTCTCCGCCCGTTCCCTGAGTTGCTTGGTCTTCACCGTCAAAAGGTCGCTGCCGGAATTGATGCCGATGTTGTTGAGCTTGGCGGCCTGCTTGCGCAGTTGCTGCGCCACCTTCATGTCGCGCTCGAACCGGCGCGCCGTCGAAGCGTCCAGGTCGTCGAGCGCTTGCCTCGCCCTGGAATAGGGCAGTGCAAACACCGGCGAGTCCTCCGGGCGCAAGAACAGCGTGCGGTTGGTGACGGCGTCGAGAAAGGCGCGGTCGTGACTGGCGATGACCACCGGCACCTCGCGAGGCAGGGCGTTCAGCCAGCTTTCCAGCTGGCTGATCTTGGCGAGGTCGAGATGGTTGGGTGGGCTCGTCGAGCAAAAGCACATCGGGGTCGGTGACCCAGACGCGGGCAATCAGCGCCAGCCGCTGCCATCCGCCGCTCAGCGCCTGCATCGGCCGTTCGCGCATCGGCTCGGGCACGTCGAGCGAATCCAGCACCACATCGACGCGCCACATCTCGCTGTCGGCCTGCTCGGCCGGCAAGGCATCGGCCACCACCTGATGGAAGCTGCGGCTAAGAAGGGCAGGCGGAACGGATTGTTCGACATGGCCGACGCGCAGGCCGCGCGTGCGGGAAATGTCGCCGGAGGTCGGCTCCATTGCGCCGGTCAGGCACTTCAGCAAGGTCGACTTGCCACGGCCATTGGCGGCAACGATGCCGAGCCGGTCGCCGATGCCGATGGTGAGGTCGAGGTTGGAAAACAGCGGCGCACTCATGGTGACGCCAAGGGATTTGAGGCTGATCAGGGCCATTGTGATTTCTCTGGTCTTGCCGGAGACAACTCCGGATGCACTTTGACGGTGTGCTTGCCGGCCATCAGGCTCAGCTTTGCGCACCACGAAGGGCAGACCAAAAAATCGAAACGGGAAAAAACCCGTGATGTCCCTGGTCAGCCCTGCAAGCGAACTCGCAGGGCAGAAATCGGGCCACGCTGACGATGGTGACGATGAAACGTAAACACGTGAGCCCTCCTTTCAAGACAAGACGTTGAGTGTGCGGAGCGATTACACCAAAGGCGGGGGTGGTGGCAAGTGGGCGGGTCGGTTGGCAATCGGCCGCTACTGTCACACGGGCCTCAGATGGCCTCCGCTCACTCCGTATTCCCTGTTTGGATCCAGCAGGAAATGTCCGAACACTGCGCTCCTGTGAAGATCAACAACGATCACAAGCAGGGCGTTGAACCTGCCGGTGCCAATCAGAACTTGATCGAACCGGTTTTGGGCATCCCGGTAGACATAGTGGACGTCGTTCAAATAGGGCAGGCCGATCTCATCGAGATCCAGCGCCTCGACATACGGCCATATGTCCACGGCAGCCTCTGCCTTGGCGGTGACGTTCGTCATGGGCTCGGCGAAGCAAGCCTTGAACTCGTCTTCCTGAAGTCTGCGCGTGACGATCATCACGCATTCTAGTGGCCGGCGTCGAAAATTCGCAACGGTGCAGCGGGTCGGTTCTTACCTTCTCCCTTGTGGGAGAAGGTGGCCGAGCGAAGCTCGGTCGGACGAGGGGTGTTCCAGAAAACACCAACGTCTCACTCCGCTGGAACACCCCTCAACCGTCTCGGCGCTGCTCGCCGATCCACCTTCTCCCACAAGGGGAGAAGGGGAAGGGCGCTTACTTTCCTGGCCGTCCCGTCTTCCCCGGCCGCCGCTTATCACGACGCGCATCGCCTGGGTCCTCGTAGGAGCCGATGCCAGCACGCTGGCGAATGATTGGCTTGGGGGAATCGTCGCGATCCTTCGCGCCCCCCTCTGTCCTGCCGGACATCTCCCCCACTTGGGGGGAGATTGGGTTTGGCTTGGCCGGCACTTTTCCTTCGACCGGCTTTTCGGTCCGCCGCACGGTCATCTCGTCCAGCGAGTTTTTCTTGAACAGCGGCTTGGTGGCATCGCCCGGAATGCCGAAGTCGGAGCCGTGCGCTTCCTGCGCCGACTGTTTCTTGAACAGCGAGCGCGACACCGCGCCTGACGGTGTCGGCATGTCGGTACCAGGCCCCATATCGTCGATCGACGGCTTGGCAAACAGCGGTTTCTTCACCGGCACGGCGCCGTCGGCACCCATTTCGTCGAGCGCCGGCTTGCGGAAGAGGTTGGACCGGGCAGCCCTGGCCGCCTCTTCAGCCGCGCGTGCGTCGTCGAACTTGCGAAAACGCTCCTGTTCCTCAGCCGTACGGTGCTTGGCCACGCCCTTGTTGTGCTTGCCCTTCTCGCGGCCGGAGACCGGGCTTTCCATGTCGGCGTATTTGGCCAGAGGGTCTTCCGAGATGGACAGTTCCATCTCGCGCAGCCGCTTGATCTCGTCGCGGATGCGGGCGGCCTTCTCGAAGTCGAGATTGGCGGCGGCGTCGCGCATCTGCTTTTCCATGGCGTCGAGATGAGCCTTGAGATTGTTGCCCATCATCGCACCGGCGCCGTCGGTGAACTGCGAGATATCGGCGCGGACATGGTCCTTCTCGTAGACCGAGTCCAGAATGTCGGAGATGCGCGACTTCACCGATTCCGGGGTGATGCCGTTGGCCGCGTTCCATTCCATCTGCTTTTCGCGGCGGCGGTTGGTCTCGGCCATCGCCCGCTCCATCGAGCCGGTGACCTGGTCGGCATAGAGGATGACCTTGCCGTCGACGTTGCGGGCGGCGCGACCGATGGTCTGGATCAGCGACGTCTCGGAGCGCAGGAAGCCCTCCTTGTCGGCGTCGAGGATGGCGACGAAACCGCATTCGGGAATGTCGAGGCCTTCGCGCAGCAGGTTAATGCCGACCAGCACGTCGAAAGCGCCGAGGCGGAGATCGCGCAGAATCTCGATGCGCTCCAGCGTGTCGATGTCGGAGTGCATGTAGCGAACGCGCACGCCTTGCTCATGCAAATATTCGGTCAAGTCTTCGGCCATGCGCTTGGTCAAAACGGTGACCAGCGTGCGGTAGCCGGCGGCCGTGGTGTCGCGGATTTCGCCGACGACATCGTCGACCTGGCTTTTCGCCGGGCGGACTTCGACCGGTGGATCGATCAGGCCGGTCGGGCGGATGACCTGCTCGGCGAACACGCCGCCGGCCTGTTCCATCTCCCAGGCGCCGGGTGTCGCAGAAACCGCGACGGAGAGCGGTCGCATGGCGTCCCATTCCTCGAAGCGCAGCGGACGGTTGTCCATGCAGGAGGGCAGGCGAAAACCATACTCCGCCAGCGTCGCCTTGCGCCGAAAGTCGCCACGATACATGCCGCCGATCTGCGGCACGGTGACGTGGCTTTCGTCGATGAAGACCAGCGCATTGTCCGGGATATATTCGAACAATGTCGGCGGCGGATCGCCCGGCTGGCGTCCCGTGAGATAGCGCGAATAGTTCTCGATGCCGGCGCAGGAGCCGGTGGCTTCCAGCATCTCAAGATCGAAGCGGCAGCGCTGTTCGAGCCGCTGTGCCTCCAGCAGGCGGCCGGCGCGCTCGAGCTCGACCAGCCGGTGCTTGAGCTCCTCCTTGATCGACTTGATCGCCTGGTTGAGCGTTGGACGCGGCGTCACATAGTGCGAGTTGGCGTAGATCTTGACGCTCTTCAGCTCGCCGGTCTTCTGGCCGGTGAGCGGATCGAATTCGGTGATCGCCTCGATCTCGTCGCCGAACATCGAGATGCGCCAGGCGCGGTCCTCAAGGTGGGCCGGGAAGATTTCGATCGTGTCGCCGCGCACGCGGAACGAGCCGCGCACGAAATTGATGTCCTGGCGCTTGTACTGCTGGGCGACGAGATCCGCGAGCAGAGCCCGCTGGTCGAGCCGGTCGCCGATCTGCATCTGGAAGGTCATCGCCGTGTAGGTCTCGACCGAGCCGATACCGTAGATGCAGGACACCGAGGCGACGATGATGACGTCGTCGCGCTCGAGCAGCGAACGCGTGGCCGAATGGCGCATCCGGTCGATCTGCTCGTTGATCGAGGATTCCTTCTCGATGAAGGTGTCGGTGCGCGGAACGTAGGCTTCCGGCTGGTAGTAGTCGTAGTAGGAGACGAAATACTCGACCGCATTGTCGGGGAAGAATTTCTTGAACTCGGAATAGAGCTGCGCGGCCAGCGTTTTGTTGGGCGCCAGGATCAAAGCAGGGCGCTGCGTCTGCTCGATCACCTTGGCCATGGTGAAGGTTTTGCCGGAGCCGGTGACGCCGAGCAGCACCTGAGTGCGGTCATTGTTGTCGACGCCCTCGACAAGATCCTTGATGGCGGTCGGCTGGTCGCCGGCCGGCTCGAAATCCGACACCATCTTAATGGCGATGCCGCCTTCCGATTTTTCCGGGCGGGCAGGGCGGTGCGGCGTCCACAGCACGCCGTCCTTGTGCAAGGGGTTGCCGGATTCGATCAGCGCCGACAGCGCCGCGACCGTCGCGGTGACGCTGCCCGAGGCCATCGTCTCGGCGTCTTCCAGAGAGATGTCGAGACCGGCGACCGGGTTGAGGCCGGCGGCGGTGCGTTCGCGCGCCGTTGCCGCGCCACCCATCGAGGTCCCGCGCGAACTGCGGCCGGGGGCGGTTGAGCGTTCCGGAATCTTCTTCGCCACCTTCGGCGGCTTGGCGCCGCCGGAACTACGCCCTTCCTTCTCGGCCTCCTGCTCTATCTGCTCTGCCCAGTCGGCAATCGAGCCGCTCAGCGGCGTGCCGGTGAAATCGGCTTGCGGCGCTTCGGCGAAGCCGCCCTTGTGCAGGGGCTCCGAGGCATAGAGGAAATCGGTCAGCGGGCTGCGCCGATTGGGCGGCGAAGCGCTGTTGTCACCCGCCGGAGACGGTGTCTTTTTCTCGGGAAGTTTGGCCATGCCCCAAATATGGGCAGAGTCCGCCAAAATGGAAAGAGTGCAGTGGCAAGGGACACTAAGCGGGTCGAAGCTCCTGACACAAGGGTGTCAGGAGCTGTGTCACGCAAAGCCGGGCCACCTGCTCAATTGAACCACAGCGCGAAGGTCAAAAACCCACCGCCACCGAACTGACGCTGGATCTGGTCGAACTCGCCGCTGGTCACGATCTCACCGCTCTCGAGGTAGGGCGCGATGGCCGGGCCGGTAATCGACAGCACGAGGTCGAAAGGCTTCGGTTCTTCGAAGAAACGCTTCATGTTGATGCCCTGGCCGGTGCTGGCCGTGATGCGGAAATGCGGCAGCAGCTTGCGGCCTTCCAAAAGGTCTTCGGCCATGGTCAGAGTGGCGAGCCAGGCCTCGACCTGCTCCTCGCCGACTTCGAGCCCGGTGAGCGGGTTCTCGCCCTTCTGCTGCGGTCCCGGCAACCATTCGCGGTCATTGTCGGTCTCGGCGCGGATCGCCTTCCAGTCCTGGCGCGACAGCCGGATCATTTCGAGCAGATGGCGGCGCGCCGCTTGACGTCGCTCGGGCTCGACCACCGGCCAGTTGACGAGGTGAACCATGGAGATGAAATCCGCGATGCGCCATTCCGATGAGAAGATGCTGCTGCCCATGTCCCCGGCGGGAGGCACGAGAATGTCCTGCAGCGGCAGTTTGGCGCGCGGAAACAGCATGTGGAACGAGCCGTCGAACATGGTCCTGAAATCATGCGCCAGCCAGAAATCGGCCTGCGCCATCAGGAATTCGGCATAGCCCTGCAGCCAGAAACCGTCGGCCCGATCGAAGCGGAATGTGAGCGAGGGAGCGGCGCCGTCCGACGAGATACCGCCGCGCGACAGCGCGGCCATGACCGCCGCGATGCTTTCATCCGGCGTGATACTGCCGTCCTCGTTGAGATCGATGCCGGCATGGGTGAGGTCGACGACCATGCCGATATCGGCTCCCGCGGGCACCGAACCCAGTGTCGCCGCCGACCGTTCCAACCGGTCGCGAAAGGCGACCAGGATGGCGCGGAACTGCTCATAGGTCAGCGGTTCGGGATTGGGATTGTCCGGAACCGGCAGCCGCATCAGCGGCAGCATGAAGGATTGCGGGCTTTCGAACCCGTGGCGGTGCAGGCCGCCGGCCAGGATTTCCAGGGCGGTGAAGAATTCGCCGGCGCCGGCGGCGTAGGCTGACGCCGGATCGCCTTTCGCTGCAGACTCAAGCGTTGTGAGCGCACGGTTGCGCTCAGCCACCGTTTTGGCCTCGAACAGCGCGGTCGCTGCTTCGGGCGCGGCGGCGTGGGCCGAAGATAAAGGCAGCAACAGGAGGAAGGCGGACGCCAGCAGGCCTGCAAAACGTGTCATCTCATTCCTCCACTATGCCATTGCGCAGACATTACACGCATTTGGCGCCGTGTCTGCCGGCGGCAGTGTTCAAGGACTGACGGTCGACACTTCCCGGGCAGACCGTCTACACAAGCTAACCGATTGGGCAAACGATTGGGCGTCGCGTGTCGAACTATCCGCTTTCCTACAAACTGTCATGGCTGCCGCGCTTCCTGAAACCATCTCTCGGCGGCGATGTCAGGGATTTTGCACCGAGGGCGGCGACGACGATCATCGATCCGCCGCCGGGGCGGAAGGTGCGGCTGGCCTTTGTCGGCGATATTTCGGCGGTGGCCAACCGTAGTGCGCCGGAGTGCGATCCGGAAATCGCAAAGCTCTTGGGCTCAGCCGATCTGGTGATCGGCAATTGCGAAAGTCCGGTCGTCGAGCGGCCGAGCGTGGCGTTTGGCACGCGGCTTGGCACGCACCACGCGATGAGCGAGCGGTTTCTTGCCGCGGCGCTTGCCGCCGTAGGCATCGCGCGTGAAAAGCTCGTGCTGTCGCTGGCCAACAACCACGTGCTCGACCAGGGCGTCGCCGGTTTCGACGAGACCGTTGCGGCGTTGAAGCGGCTTGGAATCCTCACCATCGGCACCGCGAAAAAAGGACCGGTCGAGCAGGTCAAGGCCGGGCCGCTGACGATCGGCTTTGCCGCCTTCACACTGTGGCGCAATGGTGACGCCGGGCCATTCACCGAGCTTGTCTCGATGCAAGGCGATCCGGCGGCATGGCCGAGAGGCGCGGCCGACAAGAACATCGATCTCACCTGTGCGGTGCCGCACTGGGACTGGGAGTTCCGGCATTTTCCGCAGCCGCAAACGCAAACGCTGGCGAGGTTGCTGGCCGGTCACGGCGTGGGGCTGATTGCCGGGCACCACGCCCATGTCGTGCAGCCGGTGCAATGGGTCGGCAAGACGCTCGTGGCTTACGGGCTTGGCGACTTCCTCGGCACGGCGCTGGCGCGACAGCCCTGGCCCGGCCGCATCGGCGGCATTTTCGTCGTCGATGTCAGCGCAGATCTCGGCAAGCGCGGCGCGATCGCCGGCTACCGGATGCATCCCTTCATGCGGCTGCGCTCAGGCGGGCATGAGCGGTTGGTTCCGGTCGAGGCGCTGACTGGCCGGATGAAGGGCAAGGTCGAAGCCAGGCTGAAGGCGATCTTTGGCGACTGACGACTTTCCCGCTATTATAGGCATAAACGGACTTGCGAGGGGGCGATGGAAGCAGCTGAGTTCATGCCTGATGAAGCGGTGGTCGCCGGCATCAGGAAGAATATCGAGATCTATGAGGCTGGACGGGCTTCGGCCTACCGCCAGGTGCGCTGGCGGGTGCCGGTGTTTCTGGGGCTGCTGCTGGTTTTTGTCGTGCTGGTGGCCTGGCTGTTCAACAAGGTCGCTGACTTGAACGAGCAATGGTTCTCGACGCCGCATGTGTTCCTCTATGCCGGCGGTTTCTTCGCGGCGCTGCTGCTGTACTTCCTGGCGATCAGGCCGGCGACGAGGCTGCAGCAATCGTTCCGTGACACGCTGCTGCCGATCATCTTCGGCTTCATCAGGGATGTGCGCTATCAGCACAGCGTGACGCCGAATTCCTTCGACCGGCTGCCGCGCGCCGTGGTCGGCGCCTTCAACCGGCAGAGCTTCGACGACATCGTGTCAGGCCGCTACGAGGATTTTCCGTTCGAGCTCTACGAGGCGGAGTTGCGCCAAGGTTCGGGCAAAGGCTCGTCGACGGTCTTCAAGGGCGTCATCGTTGCGTTCGAGACGATCGCGCCGTTCCCCGGCATATTGGTCGCGACGCGCCGCAGCAACGCGGTGGTCGGTTTCTTCCGCGGCATCTTCGCCGGCAAGATGCAGGAACTGTCCAGCGGCGATCCGCTGCTCGACGGCGACTACGAATTTCGCACCGACAATGTCGCCGCCGCGCAGCCGCTGGTGAGCGGCCGGTTGGCGCAGGCGCTGAAATGGCTGCACGAGACATGGCGCGATGATCCGGCGCGGGTGGCACTTAATGGCAGCGATGGCTTCCTGCTCTTGCCGCAGCCGAAGAATTTCTTCGAACTGCCCGCCATTTCCGTGCCACTCGATTACACCAAGCACATCGCGCCGATGATCGCCGATATGGGCGCGATCTTGGCGACGGCGGCGCTGGTGCGCAAGACCGGCGCGACGGATGGCGAGGCCTAAAGCGCCGCGCGTCGAAACGAATTCATGCGACGCGCTTCAGGTCTTGTTTTCATGCATATCGTTGCCCCAAAACGGCGTTCCTGTTTGGGCGCATGCATTAGCCAGGCTGCCGCGCGTCAGCAGGCGAAGCCGTAGTTCTGGCGATAATATTCGACGTCTTCTTGCGCCATCGTCTTGAACATCACGCAGACGGTGAAGCTGCCTACCTGGCGACCGTTTCTGGTGTAGCCCCAGTCGGAAATATCGTCCCGGTTGAATTCGAGTTCCTGGCCGGCCAAGACATTGTGCACCGCTTGCGGCTCATTGGCCAATGTTCCTGCAAAGCCGGTCGCGGTCTTGTGGAAGGGGATGATCCAGAAATGCTCCGAGGCGTCTCCGTCCCTGACCTCGACTTTCAATTTGTAGCTGGTTGTCCCGGCTGGCGGCGCATCCGACAAGGACAGGAATTCATCGAGGCTGGCGCGCGCCTGCGCAATGGCCGCCGCCATGTCCGGATCGTCCCTGGCGACGCCTACAACCTTGTCGCCGCCCTGGCCGGAATCCTGCGCACCGGCCGGAATCGGCGCCAAGGCCAGCACCAGGGACAGCACGGTTCGAACTGCATGCTTCATGAAATGGCGCTCCTGCGTGTCGATGCCTGACACCATCATGCATCTATCTGGAGTTTTCAACGGCAGTGCGACAGCGTGGTATGGTCCGAACGGCAGGCCGCTCACAACCCGCTCGGCACCAGCCCTGCCAGCCAGTTCGCGGACCGCTTGGCAATGCCGACCGTTGCCGACGCGACGCGGCCGAGATCTGTCTTGACCACGGCGTAGCCGTTCCTGGTGCGGTAGAGCACGCCTGTTCCGCCATCGACCACTTGCTCGTAGGCGACGGGCCGTACCGCTGCTGCCTCCATGGCCGTCGTCGGGGAGCCGACGGGAACGCTCGGCCGATGGCTCAGTTCCGGCGGCAACGGGGTTTGGACATTCCGGCTGGCCGGCTTCAGTTCCGGGCGGGATGCGGCCGCCGCCAGTTGCGAAGAAGACGCCGACCCCTTGCTGCGGCAGATGCCAGAGACCAGCGGATAGTCGAAGTTCTTCTGGTGCAGCATCTGGCTTTTCATCGCCGCTTCGCAGTCGGCGATAGTCGCCCACTTCGCCGGCGTCTCGCCGATATATTCGCAAAGCTTGGCGTCGCAGTCGCAGCCGACAATGGTCATGGCGACAAGGGCGGTCTTGATCACGGTCTTGTCCTTCGGATTGCCCCCCGGCAGCCAGTCCTTCCATCGCGCGCGAACAAGGCGGGATTTTGGCCGCGATCACGCGATGAGCCGGGGGATGCGTTTTTCGGGTACGGCTCACTATAGGTGGATTTCGAGACACCCGGTAGCAGATGGGGCGGGGGCGTGATGCATTTGCAGGAAGAAGCCTGAATAAATCTTGTCGGCTATGGCCGCGACAACTGTTTCTTGGCCCGGTTTTCTACTACGATACTCACGGGGCGATACAACAATATAGGAGGGGTTTGTCATGGGAAGAATTGTCCGGTCCGCCGAGCCTGTGCCGAAAAGGGATTCAACGCTCGAGGGCATTCCAGGCGATGCTCCGCTCGGCGTCGACGATGACAAGCAAGAAGATCAAGGATCGAAAGGCGGCGACGGCTATCTCGACCGGGTTGCGAAGTACGTGCCTGCCGAAGTCGTGGCATTTTTCATCTTCGTCAACTCCATCCTGGTCAATGCCACTGAGCAGCCGGTTGCCAAGGCGTTGACCGATGCGGTGGCGGAAGAGACCAAAGGCAATCCGGGGGACATTCCGGGTAAGGTGCAGGCAGCCATCTATAAGATTGAAATGGCCGGTATCAGCGTCTGGACCATTTCATGGATCATGTTGATCGTCGCGCTGGCGATGACGCCGGTGTATCTGAAATCGGTCAGCGATTCAGCCGACAATGCGGAGGCTCCGGGAGCCAACATCGTCATGTCGATGCTCGCCTTCCCATTCTGGGCCTATGCCGTCAACGCGCTGGCCCTCAGGCCATGGCATGACGGTGCGCTGGCCAGCATCATGCTCGCCACCTTCACGCTCATCAGCGGCGCCATACGGCCGGAATATATAAACGCTGGCCTCAATTTGATCCCGGGCATCGGCCCGAAGAAGTAGCTTGGCCCGCCGGGCAGGCCGCGGTGCAGGGCGCGGCTTCAGTTGTAGACGCGCTCCAGCCTCGCGCCTGCTTCGAACAGCGCCGGCAGCACGATGTGCAGCTTGCGCACGGCGACGATCAGCCCGGTGCGACGGGTGGCCGGATCGATCGGAACGGTTGGCTGAACAGCGCCCGGGCGCCTTCGGGCGGAGCGAAGTCTGCCGCCGAAAGCACGGTGAGCATGATCGCGTCATTGCCACCGATCTCGACGAAGGACACGCCTCTGTCGATCAGGCGCGGGATCATGTCGGTGAATTGCTGATCGCGCCTGGTGATGAAGATGGTTCCGTCAGCGCCGAAATCTCGTTCCAGCAAAGTATCGGCTTCTTACGCGTCGCTTCGCCGACCGGACCTTGGCCCAAAAGACAGTCGGCGCCGGGATTTCTCCCAGCGCCTCCCTGTCAGATCAGGACACGGTCGCGGCAGCAACTTCCGCAAAGTCGTCGCGCCATGCCGGCCTTGATTTTGACGGTCCTGCCAGTCACCGCCCGAGGGCAGTGCCCGTTCCAGACCACGCCGTTCTCCACCCTTGCGAGCTTCGTTCGGCGCGCCATCGAAGGTTTTCGCCGTCCTTCATGGCAGCATCGGTCCGCCGTTGGCGTTCGCACGCTTTCCGCGGCCCCGTAGGTCTCGGCATCCGTCCCTCGAACAAGCAAGCCTGCTCTCGCTTCGGGCCGTACGGGCCTCAGGAAATCCGCCTTTTCGCTTTGCCTTTCGGCGTGGCGATCGGTAGCCGCCTGAGATGGTTAAACTTACGCCGGGTAAGGGTTTTGGGGAATGGGCGTGAGCCTGTGGATAACGGGATTATCGGGGATCGTTTGCCACAAAGCTCGGAATTTCGACTCCAGCTGCATTAGACAGCCCGCCCGCTTTTTGGCGCCTGATCGGCTGTGCCCTTGCTCCGCCGGCTGGCGCGGGCTTCAATGCAGGCAAAGCATCGAGCCTATCGGCTCGGTGCGGGGAGGGTGCGCATTGAAAGTCGGGGTGGTGCTCAATCCGATTGCCGGCGGCGGCCGGCTGAAACGGCATTGGCCGGAGGTCGCCGCATCGCTGAAAAAGCATTTCGGCGAATTCGAGCTGCGCGAGACGCAGGCCGAGGGCGACGCCGAAAGGCTGGCGCTCGACCTCGCGGCAAGCGGCTTCGAGCTGGTGATCGCGGCCGGCGGCGACGGCACCGCCAGCGAGGTGGCCGACGGATTGCTGCAGGCTTTCGATGAGAGCGGCCGGACAACCGAACTTGGCTTGCTGCCTTGCGGCACCGGCATCGATTTCGCGCGCGGACTTGGCCTGCCGAAAGAGGTGGATGCGGCGTTGAAGCGGATCGCCGAAGCCAAGGCGCGCAAGGTCGATGCCGGGCGCATCTGCTACATCGACGACCATGGCGCGCTGGCCAGCCGGCACTTCATCAATATCGCCAGCCTCGGCCTGTCCGGCGCCACGGACCGTGCGGTCAATGCCGACAAGCGCAAGGGCAGGATGTCGGCCAAGGCGCTGTTTTTCTGGCGCACCGTGGTCGAGTTCATCCGCTACCGCTTCCAGGACGTCAGGATCACCGTCGACGATGGCACCCCGGTCGAGGCGCGCATGGCGCTGGTGGCGGTCGCCAACGGAAAGTTCTTCGGCGGCGGCATGATGATCGCCCCGGACGCCGAACTCGCCGACGGCCAGTTCGACATCGTCATCCTGCGCGCGGCCGGCAAGCTGAAGCTGATCTGGGATATTCGGCTGCTCTATGGCGGCCGGCACCGCAACCATCCCGCCATCACCATATTGCGTGGCCGGAAAGTGGTGGTCGAACCTATCGGCGATGTCGAGAAGAACGGCGCGCTGGTCGACATAGATGGCGAGTCGCCGGGGCGTATACCCGCGACGTTTGAGATCTTGCCCGGAGCGCTGACGCTGAGATATTGAATCAAGGCGTTGAGGGATTGATTCAGGTGGTTTGAGCGGCGATTCCGGCGAACCGGCCAAGGGCCTGAAATCGCAGGACATATTTACCCGGCTTAGCTTTCCAGCTTGGCTGGGAAACCGGGCGCGCGCAGATCCATGTCGACGGCATCCTCGAGCAGTTTGACGATCTGGGTCGACCAGGCGCCGCCGCCATATTCCTGTTTGCCCATCAGGAAAATCTCACTCACAAGCGGCGCCAGTTGGAGTGGCAGTCTGAACTCCCTGCCCATCGCAAGCGCAAAGCCGAGGTCCTTCAGTGCCAGGTCCATGGTGAAGCCAATGTCGTAGGAGCCGTTGAGGATGAGCTGGCTTTCGGTCTCATGGACGAAGCTGTTGCCGGAGGAGGCGACGATGGCGTGGTAGGATTGCGCGAGGTCGAGGCCGCCTTGCTTGGCCAACATCAGCGCCTCGCCGGCGGCGACGAGATGGATGAAGGCCAGCATGTTGGTGATCACCTTGATCACCGCCGCCGAGCCGACCGGACCCATCAGGAACGACTTTGCGCACATCGCTTCGATGGCCGGACGATGGCGCTCGTAAAGCGCAGCATCGCCGCCGACAAGCGCGGTGGTCTTTCCGACCGCGGCCAGATGCACGCCGCCGGTGACCGGGCACTCCAGCGTCTCGATGCCTTTGGCCGCGGCGAGGGCGGCGAGGCGCAGGATCTCGTCGCGGCCGTTGGTCGACATCTCGATCCAGGAGCCGCCCCTGGGCAGACCCTCGAGCAGGCCGCCGGCATTCGCCAGCACCGCTTCGCTGACCTTGGGCGAGGGCAGGCAAGTAATGGCATTGCCGGCCTGTGCCGCCGCTTCGGCCGGGCTGGTCGCGGCCGTGGCGCCGAGCGCCACGAGGCGCTCGACGGCGGCGGGGTCGCGGTCGAAGACGATGACGACAAAACCGTTGCGCAACAGGCTGGCGGCAAGGTTGCCGCCGAGATGGCCAAGGCCGATGAAGGCGTAGCGTTCGCTCACGGCATCAGCGGCGTTTGCATCATCTGCAAATGCAGGTCCTTGCCGGTGTAGGGATGCGCGTCGCAGACCGCTTCGTCCAGCTCGACGCCGAGGCCCGGCCCCTTCGATGGAATGACATTGCCGTCCTGCCACTCGATCTTCTTCTTCAAGAGCGTCGCGTGGAAGCCGTCCCACTGCTTCAGCGATTCCAGGATGAGGAAATTGGGCAGCGTCACCGCCAGCTGGATGTTGGCGGCGCCAACGATCGGCCCACAATAGCAGTGCGGCGCGATCTGGATGTGGTATGCCTCGGCCATGGCGGCGATCTTCTTGGTTTCGAGAATGCCGCCGGAACGGCCAAGGTCCGGTTGCAGGATGGTGGCGGCGCGGTTCTCGATGATTCGGGCGAATTCGAACTTGGTCGTTAGCCGCTCGCCGGTGGCGATCGGGATCGACGTGCCTCGCGCCACCTGAGCCATCACTTCGGGCATGTCGGGCGGCACCGGCTCTTCGAAC
The DNA here is from genome assembly GCF_030323125.1 of Mesorhizobium sp. C089B. Lineage (NCBI taxonomy): Bacteria > Pseudomonadati > Pseudomonadota > Alphaproteobacteria > Hyphomicrobiales > Phyllobacteriaceae > Mesorhizobium > Mesorhizobium sp. C089B. The sequence goes on along the minus strand of NZ_CP100469.1, from coordinate 2,961,038 downwards.
CACAAGGGATCGTAGGGCTCGATGGCGCGTGCCATGCGCAGCGCACCCGACGCGGTGAACTGGCCATGCGTGCCGAACAGAATATCGGCGCGGGTGCCGACGGCTTCGCGGATCGCCTTGACCATGCGGGTGGAGACATCGATGTCGATCAGGCGCGGCTGGTGGCCGTCGAAGGCGGTGTAAGGACCGGCCGGGTCAAGCTTGACGGCGTTGAACCCCTGCTCGACATATTCGAGCGCGCAGGCCGCCGCCAGTTCAGGGTCGTTATAGACGTTCCTGCCGTCCGGCGCGTCTTCCGAATGGACGCTGCCGGTATGCGGATAGAGATAGGTGTAGGAGCGCAGCGTCTCGTGCACCTGGCCGCCGAGCAGTTTGTAGACCGGCTTGTTGGCTTCCTTGCCCACAATGTCCCAGCAGGCCATTTCCAGCGCCGAGAAACAGCCCATGCCGGTCACGTCGGGGCGCTGGGTAAACCCTGAGGAATAGGCGCGGCGGAAAAAGGTCTCGATGTCGTGCGGATCGTGGCCGATCAGGTAGCGCTCGGCCATGTCCTCGACGAGCTTGGCCGTTATGTGAGCCGAGAAGGTGGCGTTGTAAGCCTCGCCGTAACCGACGACGCCGCCATCGGTGGTCAGCTTGACGAAGATGAAATACTTGCCGCCGATGCCCGGCGGCGGATTGCCGACTACCCAGGTCTTGACGTCGGTGATCTTCATTTTTGGTCCTCCAGAACCAGTTCGGCGCCCTTCCATCCGGTCATGACCGAGGCGGCGTTGGTGTTGCCGGTGATGTTGGCGGGAAATATCGAGGCGTCTATGACGCGCAGACCTTCGAGCCCGTGCACTTTCAGGCGCGGGTCGACGACGGCGGCCCCGGCGTCCGGCCCCATGCGGCAGGTCGAGACCGGGTGATAGACGGTGCCTGAGCGCTTCCTGAAATCCTGGATCAGGTCAGCATCCGACTGGATCGATGGGCCCGGCAAAACCTCCTCAGTGATGATCTCGGCCATGGCGGGCATCGAGGCTATCTTGCGCACGAACTTCACCGCCGCCAGCATCTCGTCGACATCGGCGTTGGTGGAATAGGCGTTGGCGAAGATCCTGGGATAATCACGCGGATTGCTGGAGCGGATCATGATCTCGCCGCGGCTGGACGGGCGGCAGTTGGAGAGGCCGATGGAAAAGCCCGGCCACGGATCTGGCGTCAGGATCGGGCGCTCGCCGCTCTTCGGGATGACGGTCGAGAAAGCCTGGAAATAAAGCTGCATGTTGGGGCGCGAAAACGCCGGGTCGGTGCGGAAGAAACCGCCGCCATGGTTCATCGACAGCGACAGCGGGCCGGAACGGGTCAGGATATACTGCATGCCGACCAGCAGCTTGCCCCACCAGGGCCGCAGGATTTGGTTGAGCGTCGGCACGTTTCCCTTGAAGGTATAGTTGATGCCGACATGGTCCTGCAGATGCGCGCCGACATTTTCGTTGGCGTGGACGACCGGGATGCCAAGCCCCTTGAGCCGTGACGAGGGGCCGACGCCGGACAGTTGCAAGAGCTGCGGCGAGTTGATCGAGCCGGCGGACAGGATGACTTCGCGGCCGGCCCGCGCCGTCTTGGTCTCGCCGTTCTGCAGATATTCGATGCCGACGGCTCGCTTGCCCTCGAACAGGATCCTGCTCGCCAGCGCATTCGTCTCGACGCGGACGTTTTTGCGCTTCATCGCGGGGCGCAGGAAGGCGCGCGCGGCCGACATGCGGCGGCCGTTTTTGGTGGAGATCTGGTAGGTGCCGACGCCTTCCTGGGCGGCACCGTTGAAGTCGGGGTTGAGCGGCAGCCCGGCTTGCTGGCCGGCGGCGAGGTAGCGCCTGGTCAGCGGATGGACGGCGTTCGTGGTGTCGGTGATATGCAGCGGCCCGCCGGTGCCGCGCCATCTATCGGCGCCGGCCTCATTGTCCTCAAGCGCCTTGAAGCCCGGCAACAGATCGTCATAACCCCAACCGGGATTGCCGGCATCGCGCCAGTCATCAAAATCCTCGCGCGCGCCTCGGATCCAGACCATGGCGTTGATCGAGCTTGAGCCGCCAAGCAGCTTGCCGCGCGGCCAATGGTCGACATTGCCGGCAAGGCCGGGGTCCGGCTCGGGCTTGTAGTTCCAGTTGACCGCGGGGTCGAAGAAAGTCTTGCCGTAGCCAAGCGGCATCTGGACATAGAAGCGGCGGTCGCTGCCGCCGGCTTCCAGCACCAGCACGGAGTAACGGCCGGAAGCCGACAGCCTGTCGGCGAGAACCGAGCCGGCTGAGCCGGAGCCGACGATGATGAAGTCATAGGTCTGCATGATTGGTGTTGGCGGCTCCGCAAAACTGGCTGCAGCCTATCCGCGGCAGGCTTCCGAAGTCGCGGTGCCTTCCGGCATGCGTTGTGAAAAATGCGACCGTGAGACGCCTGGCCGGAAAAGCTGCCATGGAACCGACATTGCGCCGGGAGCCTCGCCCGTCGCGTTGACCTCTTGGGTCCATGACGCTAGGGGATCGAGGGCAATCGTTTCAGGGGATCCGGCAGATGGTGCATTACGCGGACGGACGGCCGATCGGCGATCTGACCTTGCGTACGCTCGCCATGCCGGCCGATGCAAATGCGGCCGGCGACATCTTTGGCGGTTGGGTGATGGCGCAGATGGATCTTGCCTGCGGCATCCGTGCGGCCGAGCGGGCCAAGGGTCGCGTGGTGACGGCGGCTGTCAAGGAAATGTCCTTCGCCAAGGCGATGAAGATCGGCGACACGCTGTGCATCTACACCCATGTCGAGCGCGTCGGCCGCACCTCCATGACGCTCAAGGTCGAGGCCTGGGCGCAACGCTACCTCTCCGACCTGATGGAGAAGGTCACCCACGCCGATTTCGTCATGGTGGCGCTGGATAGCGACGGCAAGCCGAAGCCGATTCCAACCGAAAGTTGACATCGTCGATTCTGCCAAGCTTGCGCTTATGTAACATCCCCCGCGCGGGCGATGCGCTGCGCGACATCCAATGGTTGCCTTCACATCCGATTCTGCGGGCGGCGGAGGGAAGACAATGGGTCAACACATGCTGAACGGCTGGCTCGTGGCGGCCCTCGTCGCGGTGATCTGCCTGCTTGGCACGACCGCTTATACCGAGATCAGGAAAGAGCTTCCAAGCGTTGCCTGCACGCAAGACCGGACCGTTGGCAACGAGCGGACTGCCCAGCGGTCTGCAAGGGTAGAGACGTGCGGCGCAGTGTGTTGCAGCAACCCTGCGTCAAAGGCCTGAGGGCCCGTCAGCGGAAGACCTCGTCAGCCTCAAAATGATGATGCGCCGGCGAACGAAACGCTGCAGCTATGTCGATGGCGTGACCAACGCTGCAAGGGCGGATCCAGTTAAACCCGGGTACGGGTCGTCGACGGCAAAATCCGTAAACTATTGCTGGGCAACGGTTTTCAGGCGTGCACGCCATCGAATCTTTCACGCGCCGCCTGGACCCGCGAGGTGTTTTTCCGCGCCCATTCGCCGAGCGCGCCGACCGGCACCAGCAGCTCATGGCCGAGCTCCGTCAGCTCATAGTCGACGCGTGGCGGGATGGTCGGGAACACGGTTCGGGTGACGAAGCCGTCGCGCTCAAGACCGCGCAAGGTGGTGGTCAGCATCTTCTGCGAAATGCCGCCGACAGCGGCGCGCAACTCATTGAAACGCAGCGGTCCGCCGCCCAGCTTGCCGACGACCAGAACGGTCCATTTGTCGCCGACGCGCTGCAGGATTTCCGAGACGGCGCGGCAGTCTTCGGTGTTGTGCGGGTGCCTCAGTAACATAACGGTGCCTCCTTGCGCTGCCATTTGTCAGTATCTCATATAGCGCCGGTATCCAAACGATACCAGCTTTTGCATATATGGAGAGCCCCATGTCCAAGCCCAAAATCGCCATCGTCGTCGGTTCGACACGCGCCGCGCGTTTCGCCGATGTGCCCGCCCAGTGGATCGCCAAGATCGCGAAATCTCATGCCGACATCGACGTCGAGACCGTCGACCTGCGCGACTGGCCGCTGCCCTTTTTCGACGAGGTCGCCTCGTCCGCCTGGGCGCCGTCGCAGAACGAAGTTGCCCAGCGCTGGCAAAAGAAGGTCGCCGAATTCGACGGCTTCATCTTCACCGCCGCCGAATACAATCATGGCCCGACGGCCGTGCTGAAGAACGCCATCGATTACGCCGCCAATGAATGGAACAAGAAGCCGGCCGGTTTCGTCGGCTATGGCAGCGTCGGCGGCTCGCGCGCTGTCGAACATTTGCGTCTTGCCGCGGTCGAATTGCAGATGGCGCCGGTCAAATCCGCCGTTCACATTGCCTGGAGCGATTTCCTGGCGGTGCGCCAGGGCGAGAAGAAGCTCGAGGAGATCGAGCATCTGAACCAGGCTGCCACGGCGCTGGTCAACGATGTTGCCTGGTGGGCCCGCGTGCTCAAGGCAGCGCGTCAGGCCGACGCGATTGCCGGCGAAGCCCAGGCGGCCTGAGCCTTATCCTCCCAAGGATCGATGATTTTTCCAAAGGGCGGCGTTTGCGCCGCCCTTTTTCATTCACGTGAAGAGGCGCTCTCGGCTCCCTTGGCCGGATGGTGGAGTCGGACCGGCAAGGTCGCGCTGATGCCTTGACGATCCCGCGCGAAGGATCGCCGCCTGTCACAGCCAACCGCCGGAAAACCCGGCCCGGCGCAGTCCTGTGGTGATGGCCGGCACGCGGCGCATCAATCGCCACAGGAAGTCGGACCGGTAGTTCTCGATCATCAGGGCGATCGGCCCCTGGTTGATGCCGACATGGTCCGGCGATACCCAACCGCAGGCGCGGCCGTCGTCGGCAGCGATCGTCGGGTTGAAGCTCGCGGTGAAGCCGTAAGAGTTGCCGTCGCGCAGGTCCATCTCGTGGAAATGGCGCAGCGCCGGCAGCACGATTTCCGGCGCAAAAGGCAAGGAGGCGATTGCCGCCCATGGCGACAGCGTGCCGTCATCGGGGCCAAACGGTGCGCCGCGGGCGAGATAACCGAAGAAGCGGCGTCCATCGGCTCGCCGCGCGATCGGACCTGGGCCGTCGCTGGCGGTGACGCCCCAGCAATTCTCGCCATAGCCCGCGAACCCCCTCGGATTGCGGATTGCGTAATCGCGCTGCAGATACGTCGCCTGGCGGCTGTTTTCGAAATAGTCCAGGTCGTGATCGCGCATGAAGGCATCGCGGATGTCGCGAAAATCGATCCAGATATGCGAGAACTGGTGGATGAAAAGCGGGCCGGCATAGACCATCTCGCGGCCGTAGATGGTCTTCCATTTGTAAGTGGACAGCCAGGCCGCGTAGCTCTCGGGAGTTAGCGAGTGGGTCGGCGAACCGAGACCCAGGACGTACAGGATCAGCGCCTCGTCAAATCCTTCCCAGCGGTAGCGGAGAAAGCCTTTTCCAGGCCGCCAGCCATGGGTGACGGTGGCGCCGCCGTTCTGCGCCCAGCGCCAGTCGGCACGGCGGTAGAGCGCATCGGCAAGCTGGCGGATTTCCAGTTCGAGCTCATCGTCCTCGTCGAAATAAGCGCCGGCGGCCAGAACACCGGCAAGCAAAAGGGCGGTATCGATCGTGGACAGTTCGCAATTCCAGACGCGGCGGCCGGTCTTCATGTCGAGGAAATGATAGTAGAAACCCCTGTAGCCGGTGGCATCGGGCTCCGGCCCGTGCGGGGCGTTCCAGAAGAAGCGAAGCGTGGCGAGCGTCCGCTCGATTGCGGCATCGCGCGTCATGAAACCGCGCTCGACACCGACGGGATAGGACGACAAAGCGAGCCCGACGGCGGCTATGCTGGCAGGCGACGTCGGCGTGTTGCGGTCGGCGACCAGGCCGTTGGCAGGGTTGGCCTCGTTGAGAAAATACTCGAAGGACAGGCGCTGGATATCTTGGAGAAGCTCGTCGTTTAGCGCGTGTTCGTTCGATGCATCCATGACAATCGATATAGAGGCTTTGGCTGCTTTTGCCATTCTTCCAGCGGATCAATCATGGGTGAGGGCAGGCTGGGGCCGATAGCGAAAGGCGCTGCCGACGCACCGAATTCAAATCGAGGGGCTGCGAAGATCGGTTGGACCGCCATATGCACGGCCCTGCCATCTGGCCTGGCCGTCCTCCCCTGATATATCCGGCTGCGATCCATCACATGAGCATGCCCCGTGAAGTCACCCAGCCTGTCAGGCGTCGTTTCCCCCATGACCCCGGTGCTGGTCTGTGCACTTGCGATCTTCCTTCTGTCCGCCATGGATGCGGCGATGAAAATCCTGGTGATCGCCGTCGGTGTCTACAACACGGTGCTATGGCGAAGCATGCTTGCGAGCGTGGTCGCGGGCACGGCCTGGGCGGCGGGGCCGCGTTCCCTTCCCACGCCTTCCGTGCTGCGGCTACACGCGCTGCGCGCCGTGATCGTGGGCATCGTTCTGCTGTCGTTCTTCTGGGGCCTTGCCAGATTGCCGCTGGCGGATGGGATCGGGCTTAGTTTCGTCGCGCCGCTGTTCGCTCTCCTGCTGGCGGCGCTGCTTTTGGGCGAACGCATACAGCGCCAGGCGATCTGGGCGTCGCTGGCGGGCATCGCCGGCGTCGTCATCATCATGGCCGGACAGTTCGGGCAAGGGAATTATACCGGGGATGCCCTGCTTGGAACGGTGGCGGTGCTCGCATCGACGGTGTTCTACGCCTACAATCTGATCCTCTCGCGGCGGCAGGCGCTGGTGGCCAAGCCAGTCGAGATCATGCTGTTCCAGAACCTGTGCGTTGCCGCCGTCCTTCTCCCCGCCGCTCCCTGGCTCGCGGTTGCCCTGCCGGGCAATCTCTGGCTTCCGCTGGCCGGGGTGACGGCGCTGTCGCTCTCCGGGCAGTTCCTGATGAGCTGGTCCTACGCGCGGGCCGAAGCGCAATATCTGATCCCGACGGAGTATTCCGCCTTCATCTGGGCGATCGTGTTTGGCTGGCTGTTCTTCGACGAGGCGGCGACCTGGACCACGCTGGCTGGAGCGGCCCTGATCGTGGCCAGTTGCCTGATCGCCTCGCGCTCCAATCCGAAGCTTGCCGAACCGATCGAAGCCGCGGTCTGAGGGCGCTATTCGCTTTGACGGCAGAGTGTCAACGCACCACTTCGCGATGGCCGCTGGGCAGCCGGGTGGCGATCAGCTTGTCGATACGGCGGCCATCGAGGTCGACGACCTCGAAACGCCAGCCTTGCGCGTCGACGCATTCGCCGGTCGCCGGCAGATGGTGCATGTGCGACAGCACATAACCGGCGACGGTCTCGTAGTCGCGGTTTTCCGGCAGGTCGATACCGAGAACGTCAGCCATCTCGTCGGCTTGCATGTATCCCGCGAGCAGCCATGAGCCGTCCTCGCGCTTGACGGCGTTTTCCTCGTCGCCGGCATCAAGGTCGGCGCGGAAGACGCCGGTGATGGCCTCGAGAATGTCGGCAGGCGTGACGATCCCTTCGAAATGGCCGTATTCGTCATGCACCAGCGCCATCGGCACGTCGGATTCCTTCAGCTTCTGCAGGACATCCAGCGCGTCGGCCTGATCGTAGACGATGGGGGCGGCGCGCACATGCTTGCGCGGATCGAGTGCGCGGCCGGCGAGCAGGGCGGCCAGCACGTCGCGCGTCTGAACAACGCCAACCATGACGTCGACGCCGCCATCGCCGGCCGGCAGGCGCGAATGCTGGGTCTCCATCAAGAGCTTGCGGATGGCACCCTCATCGGACTGCAAATTGATCCAGTCGACCTCGGTGCGCGGCGTCATCACGGCGCGCACGGCGCGATCGCCGAGCCGCATGACGCCGGCGATCATGCGCCGCTCGTCGGATTCGATGGTGCCGTGGTGCTCGGCCTCGGCGACCAGCATCTTGATCTCTTCGTCGGTGACCTTCTCCTCGCTCTCGCCGCGCTGGCCAAGCAGCCACAATATGGCGCGGCCGGAAATGTCGAGCAGGAACACCAGCGGCGCGGAGACGGTGGCTAGGATGGTCATCGCAGGCGCCGCGCGGGCGGCAACACGCTCGGGATCGCGCAGCGCGATCTGCTTGGGCACCAGCTCGCCGACGATCAGCGAGAAATAGGTGATGATGGCGACGACGATCCCGACGCCGAGCGGGTCGGCGATGTTTTCGCGCATGCCGGTCGTGGCCAGGTACACCGACAGCCTGTCGCCCAGCGTGGCGCCGGAGAAGGCGCCCGACAGCACGCCGACCAGAGTGATGCCGATCTGCACTGACGACAGGAATTTGCCGGGATTGGAGCCGAGCGTCAGCGCACGCCCGGCGCCATTGACGCCGCGGTCGATCATCGCCTTGAGCCGCGCCGGGCGCGACGACACGATGGCGAGCTCGGACATCGACAGAAGGCCGTTCACACAGATGAGGACGACCACGGTGGCGATTTCGACGTATAGCATCAGGGCTCAATAGCATTGCGGCGGGCCGCAGGAAAATAGTCCGCGATGATTTTTGGAAAATGACAGTGGTTCAGGGGAATTGCCTGAGCACCCCGACAACAGCCTTGCCGTCGGTGAAATAGGGATCGCCGCCGCCGTTGCGTCCGGTCCTGGTGGCGCCGATGCCCGGGATGTCGCTCACCGAGATCACCATGCCGGCCGCCGACAGGTCGTGGATCACGAGATCGCGCTCGGCGTCGATGTCAGGGGCGATATGGTGGGTGATGGCGCCGGTATCGTGGCTGAGACCAACGCCGCGGTCGAAGCTGGCCGAGCCCATCCAGAGCGTTCGGCCGTCGTCGCCGGTCGCATCGCTGCGCCAGAAGCGGACATGATGGCGCCGGTCGGCGCTGCCGCCGACCGGCTTTTCGAAGGCGAGATCCTGGGCGCGGCCTTCGAACAGCAGCCGGCTGACCGGGGCGTCAGGATAGGGATGGTCGAACAGCACGCTCTCACCGATTTCGATCGCGGTCTTTAGCGTCACGCCATCGGCCGTATCCCATCCGGCCATGGCGAAGGCATGGACCATCTCTTTTTCGGTACCGACAAGGCCGATATTGATCGGGTCGCCCGGAATGCCTTGCGGCGTGTGTGTCACCATCTCGAAAGTCTGCGTGCGAAAGCCGCGGTCGCGAACCGTCCAGAATTCCGGCGCAGCGACATAGGCGAGGGCCAGCCAGACCGCCAGAAGAGCGGCGAGCCAGGTCAATGCGCGTCGTTGCAGGCTTCGTCGGCTCATGAAAGCGGCTCGATCCGTGCGGTATCTGTGCCTGACGGACCCTGGAAATCAATGGCCAGCGGCGAGCAGCCGTTCTATCGTCGGCCATCGTTTTTGCGGGGGGTGAGCAGCAATGGATAAGAAGCCGGTGGGTCGCAGCTCGATGGCATTGACCGCGGACCTTGTCGCAAGGGTCGAGCGTGTCGAACCGGATCCGGGTCCCGAGCCCGGAACAACCGAGCATACAGACGCGGAGTTCGATAGTCTTGTCGAGCAACTTCTGTCGGAGCATCGGCCTGAAGCGCTATGGGTCTTTGCCTACGGGTCGCTGATCTGGAACCCCGAATTTGCCCATGTCGAGCAGCGCCCGGCCACGGCGCCAGGATGGCACCGCTCGTTCTGCCTGACGCTGACCCGTTGGCGCGGAACCCGTGATTTGCCGGCGCTGATGCTGGCGCTCGATCGAGGCGGCAGCTGCAACGGGATCGTCTATCGGCTGCCCTCGGAAGACCATGTCGGGCAACTTGGCCAGTTGATGCGCCGCGAGATCGATGCCAATCCGCCGACTAACGTGCCATGCTGGATCAAGGTCAAGACCAAGGATGGGCCGTTGCGGGCCTTGGCTTTCGTCGCCGCGCCAGACGGCAGGGCCTATGCCGGCCGGCTGCCATTGGAGCAGGTTGCCGACACGCTGGCGCGGGCTGCCGGGCATTGGGGCTCGTCGGCTCAATACCTGTTCCGAACCGTCAGCAAGTTGGAAGAAAGCGGTATCCGCGACAGGAACCTTTGGCGCATCCAGGATCTGGTGGCCCAGCAAATCATCGCTTCCACCAGGAACGCCAATCCCGACTCATTTCTGAACGGTGAAACGCCTTAGCGGCAGGCGCGGTAGCCGCTTTTGCGGTTCTTGATGTCGAAATGGAAATGGTTGCGGTGATCGTAATTGTAGCCGGGACCGAGCACGGTGGTGAAATACTGGCAGCCGTCGGCGCGCACATTGTTGAGGAAGCCGCGGGTGCGGAAGGCAAACAGGCCGGGCTTGCGCACGTCGATGTCGTCGCCGTTGTTGAGCTCGATGCTCATGACGTCGAGGGCGTTGCCCTTGCCGTGCTCGGACAGGACACCTTCGCCGGCGATGTTGCGGCAGGAATAGCTCGAGCCCTGGTGGATGGTCTTGACGCCCGAGAAATAGCGCCAGCGGGCGGAGGGAACCAGTTCGTTGCTGGTCCAGGCGGCGAAACTTGCGGCCATGTCGCAGGTCAATGTTGCGGCGGGCTTCATCTGGATGCCGCCGATGGCGGATACCTTGACCGGCCAGTCTATGCCGCACTGTCCCTCATGGATCGGCTGGACATCGGTGTAGACGACGCGAAGGCGCTTCAGCTCGCCACGGCAATCGGTTTCGCTGGCCGGCATCTGCTGCGGCTCCGACTCCGACATCGGCTCGTCCATGCGCGGATAGGCGGCAGTCATATACGGATTGGACGGGACGAGCTTCTGCATGCCTTCATATTGCGGCACGGCCGCGGTCTGCGAGCCGACATCGACGGCCGGCTGCAGCGACAGCACGCTGCCAGTGTTGCAAGCCGAAACGGCGGCCAGCGCAAGACCGGCGGCCAGTATCGCTGCGCTTTTTGCCTTCGCGGCGCGAAATATTGCGGCCATGGGCGGAATCCTGTCCTTGATCGGTGGGATTTTAACGATCAAGGGTAAAGGAAAACTCAGCGTCCCCGTTCATGCCTGCGGCCGAAATGCGGCAGCCAGACCATCACCGGCATGACGATCACTGAAGGGCCATCACTGGCAGAAAGTGCCACCATTCCGGCGCGGTTCGAGATCGAGATGGAAATGCAGGGAATGGTCCGGGTCCGCGCCCGGTCCAAGCACGGTCTTGAACGGTCCGCAGGCGGCCTTGCGCACCGCATTGAGGAATTTGCCGTCCTTCTCGGGCGGCGTTGGACCGACTTCGACCTTTCTGCCATCTGACAACGTGAAGCTGGCAATATCGAGCGCGTTGCCGAAGGCATGTTCCGACAGATGGCGCGTGCCGTTGCGCGGCCGGCAGACAAAGGCCGATGCCTGGTTGATCGATTTCAGGTCGGCTCCGAACTCGGCTTTCGCCGCCGGCTGTATGATTTCGGCGGCAAAGCGGGCTGCAGCCTCGGCCATCGGGCAGTTGAGTTCGGTCGCGGGGCCGATGGCGATGGATTTTCCGAGCGACTTCAGCACCAGGGGATAGGGGATCGAGCAGCCGATGTCGGGATTGCTTTCCGCCTTATGCTCCTCGAATTCGACACCAAGGGCCGTCAGCCGCTCGCGACAGGCGACTTCCGCCGCCGGCATTTTTGCATCGGGCAAATCGGCCGAGCGCGCATCGGGCAGCATCTTCTTGTCGCCGGCATCGGGTTTTTCAGGTGGTTGCGGAGCAACGGCCGGCGGCTGAGCTTCAGGTTCCGAAGTGTCTGGCTTTTGTGTCGGAATCGGCGCCGCGGCCGGCGGCTCGGGCTCGCTTTGCCTATCGGTCGACGGCTTCGGAGCTGACGGTCCGGGCCGCGCCTGCTTTTTAAAACCGGACTTTTCTTCGTTGAATCGATCGTCATTGGACCGGTTGGGCGCGCCAAGAGGGTTCGGACCTTCGGCCTTTTGCTTTTCGATCGGTGCTGCGCCGGTCTTCGGCGCCTCTGAAGGACGCGCCTCGGGCAGCGGGACAACGCGCGAGGGCTGCACCGGAACATCGGCGGGCGAGGGCTTTTTATCCGGGGTCTTTTGTTCCACCTGCTTTGGCGTGATGTGCCGCTTTGGACTGGGCTTCTGGCGGTGCTTGCTGCGCGGCTTAGGATGCGAGTCGACCCGCGGTGAAAACAGCTGCTCCAACCGCTGTGACAGCGGCGTGTAATGCTTCTTGCGCTGTTTGGCGTCGGCTTGCGTCAGCAGGGGCGTCAGCAGCAGAGCCGTGACGACCATGACCAGTGCAACCCTGCATGTTCGGGAAAGTACAACAGACCCCATCGTCCTCAACGGCGCGAGCGCCCGGAGGTTGCCTGCGGCCCATCACGAACGGTAACCACGCCGTTACGCGCCAATCGCTTCCAGCCCTTCTTCCAGCCAGTCGGCCAAAAGCGGCATGCCGAGCAGGTATTTCGCCGTGCGCTTGTTGGCGCGGTCGCGCGCGGCGGCAACCGCATCGGACCATTCCGCTGCGTCATAGTCGCCGCGGCCGACCCAGGCCAGCGCGATCAACTCGGCCGCTTCGTCGACGTTGAGGTCGTTGATCAGCTCGCGCAGCTCTTCCTCGGTGAGGTCTTCCGCGCTTTCCTCCGCCAGACCGTCATGGTGGTGATTGGCATGTGATTCACCATCGAGCTCGACCTCATGCTCGGCACCGTCGGCATAGTCTTCGTTGACGGCAGCACTCAGTCCCTTTGCCTTGAGAATGAACAGGCGCACGGTGTCCGGGCCGATCGATAGCTCCCATTCCCGCTCACGGCGCTGTTGCACTCTCGGGCACCCCCGCTGATCATTTCCCGAATGATAGCGGATTTGCAGCGCGCGTCACGTCATGTTCTGATCCCTGGCTCCCGCCTTTGACCGAATTCAGGTTAGGCACGGCCGCACAAATAGTTTCGGCGGCTGCGGGTTTCCGGGATGAAAAGTCTGCATCCCGGCGTTAGCTTTTCATTATCGTCATTTTCCCTCAAGATCGTCATTATCCCTCAAGGAGGCTTCGATGCATAAAAGAGTGTTGATCCAGGCGGCTGCGGCGCTTGTGGCGCTGCAGTTCTTTGCGGTTCCGGTGTTTGCGGCCGGCGGCGGTGGCGGTGGTACCGAGACCACCACCCAGTGCAAGAAGGGGCAGGTCTGGGACAAGAAAAAGCAGAAATGCGTCGCGCCGAAGTACGGCATGCTGGACGACGATAACATCTATGATGCTGGTCACGACCTGGCCATGGCCGGGCGTTATGACGAGGCGATCGCCGTGCTCAGCCTTGCCGCCAACAAGCAGGATCCACGCATCCTCAACTATCTCGGCTATTCGCATCGCCATTCCGGCCGTGTCACCGTCGGCCTCGGCTATTACGAGGAAGCGCTCCGCATCAACCCGGATTACACGCTGGTGCGCGAATATCTCGGCGAGGCCCATCTGCAGATCGGCGATCTGGTCGGCGCCCAGGCGCAGCTGGCCGAGATCGAGAAGCGGACGGGCAAAGATTCGCGCGAATACGGCATGCTGGCCGAACAGATCTACCATTTCATGAGAAGCTGACCCCACCCCAACGGCTTCTCTGGGCCGGCTGCGAGCAATCGCAGCCGGTTTTTGTTGTCGCAACTGCAACACGCTGCACATGCCGTGACGGCAATTGCGCAAGTCGGCTCATGATTTTTCAAAAAGCCTGCTTTTTCAGCGTGAAAAACGCGCGAGGATCGCTATATTGGGGAAAATTGCGGTGAAACGGTTCCGTTAGCCCGAGGCTGCCGGACCCGTTTTCTTTTTATACCCATCGACAAGGCTTTCCCCGAAATGCGGGGGTGGCGGCAGGAAAGGTCAGGCATCATGAACAAGGTCCCGATGACAGGCGAGGGGTTCGCGTCATTGAAGGAAGAACTGCGCTGGCGCCAGCAGCAAGAGCGGCCGCGTATCATCGAGGCGATCTCCGAAGCGCGCTCGCATGGCGACCTGTCCGAAAATGCCGAATATCATGCCGCCAAAGAGGCGCAGAGCCTCAATGAGGGCCGTGTCAACGAACTGGAAGACTATATTGCTCGGGCCGAGGTGATCGACGTCACCAAGCTTAGCGGCGACAAGGTCAAGTTCGGCGCCACGGTGGTGCTGGTCGACGAGGACACCGAGGAAAAGAAGACCTACCAGATTGTCGGCGACCAGGAAGCGGATGTGAAATCGGGCCGTATTTCGATCTCCTCGCCGATCGCGCGCGCGCTGATCGGCAAGGAAGTCGGCGACGCCATCGAGGTCAACGCCCCCGGCGGCGCCAGGGGTTATGAGATCGTCCAGGTGCAATTTATCTAGCACCTCAGAATTGCTGGAAGGTCCTATGCCGAAGCTTGGAGCTTAAGGGCTAATAGCTTTTCTGCTTCCGGCACCACCTGTGCCGGCATGAGGCGCTCCCCCGCTGCGGCCAGCAACGTTGAGGCATATTGCCCGCGCGGGCCGGTCAAACCCGGCTCGGTCGCCAGGAACACCGCGACCGTCGGCAGGCCGAAGGCGCTGGCGAGGTGGGTCAGACCGGTGTCGGCGCCGATAACCAGCGTCGAGCGGCCAAGGATCGCGGCAATGTCTGCCAGCGGCGATCTCGGCACCACGATCGTTGACGGCACGGCTTTCGAGATCGCCTTGGCCACCGCCTTCTCACGCTCGTTCGACCAGGTGGTGACCGGCGTCATTCCGCTACCAACCAGCAGGCGAGCCGTTTCGATCCAGTCTTCGGCGGGCCATTTCTTGTCCTCGCGGCTGGTGCCGTGCAGCAGGAAGGCCGTCTTGCCGTCAATGCCGGCCAGGCCGCCGGGAGGCGGCACAATCCCGGATGCGAGCGCCGAAAGATCGGGCTCGTAGCCGAGCGCCAGCCCGAACAGCCGGCGCGTGCGTTCGATGGCGTGCAGGTTGCGCGGCACGGCGTATTTGCGCTGGTAAAACAACGTTGCCGAGGGCTCCCGCGCGCTTGCGCGGTCGAAACCTGCGATTGGTGCCGCTGCCTGTTTCGCAACCAGGGCCGATTTCAGCAGCCCCTGCGCATCGATGACGAGGTCGTACTCGCCTGCTTGCAGAGCGCGGCGCAAGCTTGTCGCCTCCCGCCATGTGCCGGCGTTGAACAGATGCTTGCGCCAGCGCCGGATGGCGACGGTATGGATCTTTGCTATCGCCGGATGCAGCGCGACGATGCCGGCAAAGGCCTCTTCGACGCACCAGTCGAAGGCGATATCGGGGCGCTTGCGGCGTGCATCTTCGACGGCGGGGAAGGTGTGGATGACGTCGCCCATCGAGGAGGTCTTGACGATCAACACCTTCATGCGGCGGCCGGGAGTTCCAGCAACCTGTCCGCCGCCGCTGCCACTCGGGCAACGTCCAGCGTCTTCAGGCAGTTGAGGTGGCCGAGCGGACAGACCTTCCGGTGGCAGGGCGAACAGGACAGATGCAACCAGATCAGTTCGCGCTGTTCAGCCAACGGCGGCGTGTTTTCCGGCGAGGTCGAACCGTAGACGGCAACGACCGGCGTGCCGACGGCGGCCGCGACATGCATCAGCCCGCTGTCGTTGGACACCGCCAGCCTGGCCGCGGCGATCAGGTCGATGGCGTCCTCCAGCCGTGTCTTTCCTGCCAGATCGACGACACCGGGCGCGAGTGCTGCGATCTCGGCGGTGACGTCGCGATCGTTCTTCGAGCCGAACAACGCGACCTTGAATCCTTTCGCCATCATCTCTCCGGCGAGGCCGGCATAGCTTTCGCTAGGCCAGCGTTTGGCCGGACCGAATTCGGCGCCGGGCATCATGGCGACGAATTTTCCCGGCTGCACTGCGAACCGAGCGAGCAGATCTTTCTGATTGCCGGCGTCGACGGTGAGCCGCGGCGGCCGGAAATGTCCGCCTTGGGCGAGGCCAAAATAGGCCTGCGCGGTGCGCCGTTTGACGGCATCGGGCAGCGGCACGATGTCGGTCAGCAGGCCGTAGCGCATTTCCCGGAGATTGCCGAAGCGGCGGGGGATGCGGGCAAAGAACGGGATCAGCGCCGATTTCCAGCTGCCCGGCAGGACGTAGGCCATGTCGTAGCGGCCGCGCAGCAGGCGGCCGAAGCGGCGGCGAATGGTGAATTCGAGCGCGCCCGGTTGCAGCGGGAAATCGATCTGCTGGCGAATCTCGGGCATGCGCTTGACCAGCGGGGCCGCCCAGGCCGGGGCCAGCACGTCGATGGCGGCGTTGGGATGGACGTCCTTCAGCGCTGAAAACAGGCACTGCGCCATGACCATATCGCCCACCCAGCGTGGGCCGATCACGAGGATCGTTGGGCTTTCAGCCATTCGACATAGTCTCTGACGCCGGTTTCCACGCTGCGGAATTGCCCATTATAGCCGGCTGCGCGCAAGCGGGACATATCAGCCTGGGTAAAACTCTGGTAGCTGCCCTTGAGGTGATCGGGGAATTCGATGAACTCGATCTCGCCCTGGCCCAGCGTATCGATCACGGTCTCGGCAATGGCGCGGAACGGCTGGGCGCGGCCGGTGCCGCAGTTGAAGATGCCGCTCGAGCCGCGCTTCCACAGCCACAGATTGACGTCGGCGACATCGCCGACGTGAATGAAGTCGCGGCTTTGTTCGCCGGGGCCGAAGCCGTCATGGGCGCCGAACAGCTTTGGGTTTTCGCCGCGCCCGACCTGATTGAACAGATGGAAGGCGACCGAGGCCATGGCGCCCTTGTGCGCCTCGCGCGGGCCATAGACGTTGAAGTAGCGCAGGCCCGCGACCTGCGAATGATCGGTGTCGAACACGGTGCGCCTGACATAGTCGTCGAATAGTTTCTTCGAATAGGCGTAGACGTTGAGCGGCCGCTCAAGTGCGGGATCCTCGCGAAACTCCGAACCGCCGCCGTAGACGGAAGCCGAGGAGGCATAGAGGAACGGTATGCGCAGCGAAAGACAGCCATGCAGCAAGCGCTTTGAGAAGGCGTAGTTCACGTCCATCATGAACTTGCCGTTCCATTCCGTGGTGGTCGAGCAGGCGCCCTGGTGGAAGACGGCCTCGACGCGGCCTAGGTCGCCGGCTTCCAAGGTGGCCAAGAATTCGTCCTTGTCGAGATAGTCGGCTATCTGCAAATCGGCCAGGTTGGCGATCTTGTGGCCGTCGGTGAGGTCGTCGACGACGAGGATGTCATCATGGCCTTCGGCATTGAGTGCGGCGACGATGTTGGAGCCGATCATGCCGGCCCCGCCCGTGACGATGATCATGAAGGCCTCTGGTTGCTTGCGATTCCGGTCCTTATAAGGGAGGCCAAGCGTACTGTCGATGAAGCACCACGACGCCACAGTGAGACCGCGAAGCGGCCCGCTTTATTCGAGGCCCGCAAGCTAGGGGACAAAAAATGCCGTCGACCGAACTGCTCATTGCGTTTTTCGCCACCACGGCGATCTTTGCCTATATTCCAGGACCGGCGATGCTCTATGCCGCCGCGCAGACCATGGCGCGCGGGCGCTGGTCGGGGCTGACGGCGGCACTTGGCATCCATCTTGGCGGTTATTTCCATGTCTTTGCGGCTGCCGCCGGGCTGTCGGTGCTCTTCCATGCGGTGCCGCCGCTCTACATGGCGGTCAAGCTCATCGGCGCGCTCTATCTGATCTGGCTTGGCGTGTCCTTGTTCCGCAAGCGCGGGGACGGTGACACGGCGCTGCCGGCGATCGAGCGCAAATCGGCGCGCCGGGCATTTTTCGAGAGCATCACCGTCGAAGTGCTCAATCCGAAGACGGCGATCTTCTTCATGGCGTTCCTGCCACAGTTCATCGATGCCTCGGCGGGTTTCCCGGTGTGGCTGCAATTCGTCGTGCTGGGCACCATCGTCAATTTAATGTTCTCTTCGGCAGATATTGTCTGCGTGTTGCTGGCAGGCATGGTGATCGCCCGGCTGAAGCGCTCCAGCCGTGCGCAGCGCATCATGCAGAGGGCGGGCGGGGCGGTGCTGGTCGGACTGGGCGTCCACGTCGCGTTGCAGAAGAGCTGACGGCCGCCCTGACGTTGCGCTGCGCGGATTTGCGGTATATCGGCTTCGCCATGAACGATCCGGCCCGTAAATTGACAATTTTCAGCGTGATTGAGGTCGGCCTTTCCCTCGCATTGCCAGTGACATGATCAAGCACAATCCGCCTTCGCCCGAACCTTTGCACCGCGCCATTGCCCGCTTTGGCGACGTTGCCGTGCTGGTGGTCGGCGACTTCATCCTCGACCGTTTCGTCAACGGCGTCATCGAGCGCATCTCGCCGGAAGCGCCGATCCCGGTGCTGCACGGGCGCGGCGAGACCTCGACGATGGGCGGCGCAGGCAACGTTGTCGCCAACATCGTCTCGCTGGGTGCCAGCGCTATTCCCATATCGGTGATCGGCACCGATGTGGCCGGCGACAATCTGGTGCGCATGCTGCGCGAACTCGGCGCCGATACGGCTGATATGGCGCAGGAGCGCGGTCGCATGACGTCGTCGAAGAGCCGCTTCAGCGCGCTCAATCAGCAGGTGCTGCGCTTCGATGAGGAAGAGATCAAGCCGCTCGACGACAAGGAACGGGCGGACCTGGTCCGGCATTTTCGCGCCGCACTCACGCGCGCCGACATCGTCATTCTGTCCGACTATGGCAAGGGCATCTTGCTCGACGGCGTCGCCGCCGACCTGATCGCCATCTGCCGCGAGGCGGGAAAACCGGTGCTGGTCGATCCCAAGGGCCGCGACTATGCGCGCTATGCCGGCGCGACCGCCATCACGCCCAACCGCAAGGAGCTTGGCGAAGCTGTCGGTCGCCCGGTTTTCGCCGACGACGAGATCGTCGCGGCGGCACGCCAGCTGATTTCGGCACATGGCTTCGACTTCGTCGTCGCCACCCGCAGCGAAAAGGGCATGAGCGTCGTCGGCGCGGATGAGGCGCGCCACATCGCCACCCAGGCGCGCGAAGTGTTCGACGTTTCGGGCGCCGGCGATACGGTAATCGCGAGCTTCGCGCTGGCTCTGGCCGCGGGCGCCGATCGCGTCATGGCCGCCTCCATCGCCAATGCCGCCGGCGGTGTGGTGGTGGGCAAACGCGGCACCGCGCGGCTGACCGTGGAGGAACTCACCGGCGCGCTGTTCCGCTCGCACGGCCCCACCGCCCATAAGGACGCCATCCTCGATGCCGCATCGGCCGCGCGCATGGTGGCGGCGTGGAAGGACGAGGGCCTGAGCGTCGGCTTCACCAATGGCTGCTTCGATATATTGCATGCCGGCCATGTCAGTCTTCTCCACGCGGCGCGCAGCCAGTGCGACCGGCTGGTGCTCGGCCTCAACAGCGATGCCTCGGTGCGTCGGCTGAAAGGCGCAGGGCGCCCGGTCAACGATCAGCATGATCGTGCCTGCGTGCTCGCCGCCCTGGCCTCGGTCGATGCGGTCGTGGTGTTCGAAGAGGATACGCCGCTGGCGCTGATCGAGGCGCTTCTGCCCGACATTCTGGTCAAGGGCGCCGACTACACGGTCGAAACCGTTGTCGGCGCCGATGTGGTGCAGAAGGCGGGCGGGCGCGTCGTCCTGGTCGACCTTGTCGCCGGCAAGAGCACCACCGGCACGATCGGCAAATTGCGCGCCGGCGGCGGTACTAACTGAGGGATTTCATGTCCGGACTGAATGACTATCTGGTCCGCTCGGCGGCCGCGATCACCGCGACAGTCGAGCGTGACCTGACCGCCGAGATGGAACGTGCTGTGAGTGCGGTCGTCGCCGCGCTTTCCTCGGGCAAGGCGCTGCTGGTCTGCGGCAATGGCGGCTCGGCCAGCGACGCCATCCACATTGCCACCGAACTGGTCGGCCGCTTCCTTAAGGAGCGCAAGGCCTACAATGTGATTGCGCTGCCGGCCAACGCGGGCATGCTGACCGCCTGGGGCAATGACTATGGCTTCGACACCGTGTTTTCGCGCCAGGTCGAGGCGCATGGCGCGCCCGGCGGCGTGCTGCTTGCCATCTCGACCAGCGGCAATTCGCCGAGCATTCTGGCTGCCGCCGAACAGGCTCGGATGATGGGCATGACGGTGGTCAGCCTCACCGGCGACAGCGGTGGCAAACTCAAGCCGCTCACCGACATACTGCTCAACGTGCCCTCGACCTCGACGCCGATCATCCAGCAGGGACATCTCTGCCTCTACCACTATCTCTGCGAGGTGGTGGAAGACCGTCTGTCGAATGGCTGACACCGGGGCCTACGGTCCATACCCGCTGGCTGAGCCCGGCCTGTGGGTTGAGCGGGTGGGTTCGCGGGTGTTTCCAGCCAGCGCGCCGGCGCTGTTCCTCGACCGCGACGGCACCATCAATGTCGACACCGGCTATCCCGACGATCCAGCCAAAATGGCGCTGCGCGACGGCATCGTGCCGGTCATCGCGGCGGCCAACCGGGGCAACATCCCGGTGGTCATCGTCACCAACCAGTCCGGCATCGCGCGCGGCTATTTCGGCTGGAAGGAATTTGCCGCGGTCAACGGCCGGGTTCTCAAGCTGCTTGCCGCCGGCGATGCCTTCGTCGACATGGTTCTGGCCTGCGCCTACCACGAGGCGGGCAGCGGGCCACTGGCGGTCGCCGACCATCCAATGCGCAAGCCCAATCCGGGCATGCTGCTACAGGCCCGGCAGCGTCTCGGCCTCGATCTCAAGCGCTCGCTGATAGTCGGCGACAAGGCCGCGGATATGCAGGCCGGACAACGTGCCGGCCTGCCGCGCGGCTGGCTGGTGGATGGCGAGGGAAGGAATGAGCCGGGCTTCGAGGTTCTGCCGCTGCGCAACCCCGATGATCTGGAACGGCTTTTGAGAGCTGTCGAGTCGCTCGGATCGAGACTGATTTAGCTTTCCGGATCTGTTGCGACGCAATCTCAATGGGTTAGCTTGAGCGTTTCACCGTTTCGCAGAAACGGCGAGCCGATCCATTTCTTTGCTTTGACGCTATTCCCCAGGAAAGCACCACGCTCTTTTGCGGAAAAACTGCAGAGATCAGACATCATTCAAGCAAGAAATTTGCAGATGTCATTCCATCGAAGAACGAGGGAATTCATTGAAGAAAGCAATCTCTGTTGCCGTTGTCTTGTTGATATTGGCTGTGCTTTCAGCCGTGGGGTATGTCTGGCAAAAACACGGCGTGTATGGGCTCAATGCACTTCTTCGCCGCGGCGGAAGCTACTGGATCGCCGTTGCACCCGACGATGCGCGTCTCTCGCCTGCCATGCAGCTTGCGTTGAAATCGGAAATTCCTGATGTGACCGGTGGAGCCAGCTCATGGAATGAAACCGAGCCTGGATTCCAGGTCAGAGAAATCCCCGTCATGGCGGGCGACCGTGAAATTGACCGGCTCTATCTCAACCGTTTCGATCCAGCCAAATTCCGTTTCGTTGCCCGTAACGAGCCCAGTGGTGCCAAGGACATCGACCAGTGGGAAGCGGCACTCAATCCACAAGGCACAGGCGGCACCGTTCTGATCGTCAATGGCAGTTATTTCGGACTGAAGGGCGAAGCCGACACGCCCTTTGTCAGCATGGGTGCGAGGCTCGGGCCGGATGAATACGATGCGAAGGCCGGCGCCTGGTTCGTGAATGCCTCCGGCACGCATGTGGTCGATCTCAATTCACGTGACTGGCGCGCAGTCACGGAGAATGCCGAAAACGCTATGGTTTCCTATCCATTGCTTGTCGGTGAGGACGGCCGCAACAATGTACGCGCCAAGAGCAACTGGTTGGCCAACCGCACCTTTATCGCGGAAGATCGTCAGGGCTGGATCATCGTCGGTTCGACCAAGGACGCTTTCTTCTCGCTGGACCGGCTAGCAAACTTCCTGTTGCAGACCGACCTCGATCTCAAGACGGCGCTAAACCTCGATGGCGGGCCTGTTGCCTGCCTCAGCGTCCGCTCCGGGAACTACCGGTTGAAACACTATGCCAAGTGGGAAGCCCAGGTCGCGGATGGCGACGTCTCACTGCTTCAAGCACCGCTAGATGTGCCCTGGGGATTGCCTGTTGTTCTCACGGTGGAGCGCAGGTAGCAGATCCTGCCCTTGGCAGGGTGGGTCAAAGTACTCCCGATTCCGTAGCTGAAACCGGATGGCATATTCAACCTTGGCCGCTCATGTTCACGCAATCTGACCCGGAATACCCTACGATTTCGGCGCCAGAATTCGCTTTCTGGCTCATATTCGTCGTCAACATGATTGTGATCGGCGCGGCGTTCTCGCGTCAAAAAACATTTTCCGTCTCAAATGGTTGCCGCATGTCATCACATTCGTCTGGCTTGCTTGCTCACCTATTTTGCTAGGGTCAAAACCTAATCAGCCTGTTGAGTTAGTTTAGCAAATCAGGTTCCTTGTCTCGAAATTGCGATGGAGGCGAGGATGAAGCAGATGTTCTGGTTGAATGACGACGCCTGGGCGGCAATCGAGCCGCAGCTGCCGAAGAACCTGCCTGGCGCGCGCAGGGTCGATGATCGGCGCGTCATCAGTGGCATCCTGCATGTGCTGAAAACTGGCTGCCGCTGGAAGGATTGCCCGGCCGAATACGGCCCTCCCACGACGATCTACAACCGCTTCAACCGGTGGTCCCGCCGACAGCTCTGGACCAGAATCCTTGATGCGCTGGTGGCTAAGGGTGTCCTTGCCCTGTCGGCATCTATCGACTCCACCTATATAAAGGCGCATCGCTCCGCTCACGGTGGTAAAGGGGGGCGAAAGCACAGGCCATCGGGCCATCGCGCGGCGGCCAAACCACCAAGATTCATGCGGTGACAGACCTGCTGGGACGGCCCGCCGTCCTGCGGCTCACCGCGGGCAATGTCGCAGACATCACGGTGGCCAAGCCGCTGCTGGATGCCGCCGGACCCGTGCGATGCCTGATCGCCGACAAAGGCTACGATGCCAACGCCTTGCGCAAGCACCTGAAGTCTGAAGGGGCGCAGGCAGTAATCCCGGGACGATCAAACCGCAAGGCGACGATCAGCTACGATGAGACCCGATACAAGGGCCGATGGCGTATCGAAGCTGCCTTCTGCAGGCTCAAGGATTTCCGCCGCATCGCAACCCGCTACGACAAGCTCGCAAGGAATTTTCTCTCCGCCGTCGCACTCGCAACGCTCATCGCATTCTGGGTCTGACCGATCACGCTCTTCTCGTCGTACAAGCAGAGTTCGAAGCGTCAACCGTTGGAAGTTTCAGAGCCAGTCTCAAAACCATTGTCGGACAAAAACCGCTCAATATTACCCAGTCGTTCGATAACATCGAGCAAAACGCTCACACTCTCCTGGCTCGCGACACCTTCGGATCGGCGAATTTCACTGATGACCTCGGAGAGACGGTTGCGCACGCTTTTGCCACCCGCCCAGAGCCCCAACTCCATTTCGATCAAGTCGATCAGACCAATCAGGTCGCTTACCGGGTCAGCGGCGCCAACTGGCACTCTCTCAACTATTTTCTTGAACATTGATCCTCACGAGACCGCCCGATACGCAGAGAATGTGCCTTCTCGGAACTGAAGGCAAGATCAGCCCTATAGGTTGATTGAGTCTGAACCCTAGCCTTTTTAGCTTTGCCGGAGATGTCCCCTGGTGAGAGCCCCGGCCCTGGGGACGGCTTCATTCTTTTGCCAGTTGTCGGAGAGGTAGCAGTGTGTCTGTTGGGGTATGTCTTGGTCGGCGTCGCACATGCTTTTTCGAAGTTAATCTCGCTTATCAGGCGCTGAACGCCACCAGCCCTTCGTCCTTGACGCGGCGGATGGTCAGCGCGGTGCGCACCGTGTCGACATTCGGCGCCGAAGCCAGTTCTTCGATGACGAAGGTCTGGAAGGTGCCGAGATCACTCGCCACGCAATGCAGCAGGAAGTCGGATTCGCCCGAGACCATCCAGGCGTCGCGCACGATCGGCCAGCCGCGAGTGCGCTCGGCGAAGGTTTTGAGTTCCGCGTCGGCCTGGTGATGCAGGCCGATCAGGCAGAAGGCGACGACATCCATGCCGAGCGCCGGCGCGTTGAGCAAAGCGCGATAGCCTTTGATGATGCCGGTTTCCTCCAGCCGCCGGACACGGCGCAGGCAGGGCGGCGCGGAAATGCCGACGCGGCTCGACAGTTCGACATTGGTCATGCGCCCGTCGGCCTGAAGCTCGCGCAGAATCTTCCAGTCGATGGCGTCGAGGTCGGCTTTCAGGGGCATGGCGGTCTCTGCTTAGCGCAAGAATCTTTCGCGATCTCGTCATTAAACGACTTTTGTGGCGATGCCAGCCCTTGGTCGGGCGATTTTGCGACCGTAACGGAAGCGGCCATTGCGCGAATAAGCCTGTGGGCCGAAGCTTTCCGGGGACGACGGCCTGATCGTCTTGCTGGTGTGGTTGGCAACCCTTACATTACCAGCACCGTTTCACGTCTTTTTCCAAGGCACACTCGATTGTCCGCCCCGCAGAGGCTTTAGATGACGACCAAGCACGCGCCTGTCCTTATCATCGGTTCCGGCCCGGCCGGCTATACGGCGGCGGTCTACGCCGCGCGCGCCATGCTGAAGCCGATGCTCGTCGCCGGCCTGCAGCAGGGCGGCCAGCTGATGATCACCACCGATGTCGAAAACTATCCGGGCTTCGCCGATCCGATCCAGGGCCCGTGGCTGATGGAGCAGATGCTGAAGCAGGCCGAGCATGTCGGCACTGACATCGTCAACGACATCATCACCGAGGTCGACCTCAATGTGCGGCCGTTCCGCGCCACGGGCGATTCCGGCACCACCTACACGGCCGATGCGCTGATCATCGCCACCGGTGCGCAGGCGAAGTGGCTGGGCATCCCCACCGAACAAACCTTCATGGGCTTCGGCGTGTCGGCCTGCGCCACCTGCGATGGTTTTTTCTATCGCGGCAAGGATGTCGCTGTCATCGGCGGCGGCAATTCGGCGGTGGAGGAGGCGCTCTATCTCTCCAATCTGGCGAAGAGCGTGACCGTCATCCACCGGCGCAACGATTTCCGCGCCGAGCGCATCCTGCGTGAGCGGCTGTTGAAAAAGGACAATGTCCGAGTCATCTGGGACACGATCGTCGACGAGATCACCGGCCGGCCCGGCAAGACGCCGCTGCCGCCTTCGGTCGAAGGGCTGAAGCTCAGAAATGCGATGACCGGCGAGGTCAGCCATCTCCAGGTGGACGGCGTGTTCGTGGCGATCGGCCATGCGCCGGCGGTGGAATTGTTTGTCGGCAAGCTGAAGCAGAAGCCGAACGGCTATCTGTGGACGGCGCCGAATTCGACCCGCACCGATGTGCCCGGCGTGTTCGCCGCCGGTGACGTGACCGACGATATCTACCGTCAGGCGGTGACCGCCGCCGGGCTCGGCTGCATGGCCGCGCTCGAGGCGGAAAAATACCTGGCCGGCATCGAGGTGCACCGCGAAGCGGCGGAATAAAATCTATCAAGACGGCGTCGCAAGCCGTTCAAAAGCCTGATTTTTCATTCAGACGCCAAAAACAGAACGAGGGGAACTCAATGGCGTTGGACTGGGACAAGCTTCGCGTGTTTCACGCAGCGGCGGAGGCTGGGTCGTTTACCCATGCCGCCGAGACTTTGCACCTGTCGCAATCGGCGATTTCACGCCAGGTCAGCGCGCTCGAACATGATGTCGGGGTGCCGCTGTTCAATCGCCATGCCCGCGGCCTGGTGCTGACCGAGCAGGGCGAAATGCTGTTCCGCACGGCGCATGACGTGCTGATGAAGCTGGAGACCATCAAGTCGAAGCTGACCGAGGCCAAGGACCGTCCCTCAGGCGTGCTGAGGGTAACGACCACGGTCGGGCTCGGCGCCGGCTGGCTGACCGAGCGGGTGCAGGAATTCATCGAGCTCTATCCGGAAATCAGCCTGCAGCTGATCCTGGCCAATGAGGAACTCGACCTCACCATGCGCCAGGCCGACTGCGCGATACGGCTGCGCCAGCCGCAGCAGCCCGACCTTATCCAGCGCCGCCTGTTCACCGTGCATTTCCACCTCTATGCCTCGCCGTCCTATGTCGGCAAGCACGGCAAGCCGACCTCGGTCGCCGATCTGAAGAACCATCGCATCGTCACTTTCGGTGTGCCGGTGCCGTCGCATCTGTCGGAGCTGAACTGGCTGGAAACGATCGGCGATTTCGACGGTGGGCAAAGGGTGCCGACGCTGCAGATCAACGACATCTTGTCGATCAAGCGCGCCGTGCAGGGCGGCGCCGGCATCGCCATGCTGCCCGACTACGTGATCTCCAAGGAATCGGATTTGGTGCAGCTTTTGCCGGAGACCGAGGTGCCGTCCTTCGACACCTATTTCGCCTATCCCGATGCAATGAAGAACCAGGCCAAGCTGCACGTCTTCCGCGACTTCATCATCGCCAAAGCGCGCAGCTGGTCATTTTAAACATGCCCTTGGGAGGTGCTGGTCACCCCCGCCAAGGCGTCAGCCGTGGCAGCCAGCCGGGAACATTGCGGCGGTAGGTCTCGTATTCGCCACCGTAGCGGCGGGCGAGAGTCGGCTCCTCATAGAACCTGACGAAAGAGCCCATGACGATCGCGCCGATGGCGGCATAGGCAGCGACGCTCCAGCTTGAAAACAGCAACGCCTGGCCGAGGATGATCGACAGCACGGCGACGTACATCGGGTTGCGGACATGGCGGTAGACGCCGCCGATCACCAGTCTCTCGGTGGGTGCTACAGGCGCCGGCGTGCCCATGCCTTCGAGCGCGAAGCGGGCAAAGGAATGGACGAGCAGGGCGATGGCCGCGACGATTAGGATGGAGCCAGCCGGCACGAAGCCGGGCACCGTCGACAGCGGCAGACGGTAGCGGTCCGTCAGCAGCCAGGGCACCAGCCCGGCCACGACACAAGGTGCGGCGATGAAGAAGACCGCGCTGCCGGCGATCGCCTGGGGTGTCCGCATGTCAGGTCTCCCTTCTTCCGGCCGACCCTTCCCATCCCGCTGCCGCAAAAATAAACGCCTGCTGCCCGATTCAACGTCATTCGGCTTTTTGCCCGCGAGCGCGAGAATCAGCCCGACTTGCGGTTCTGCGAAGGCAACAGCACGGTCGCGCTATTCATTTGGCAACTTTTCGTGGTCCTATGGCCCCTAGACATGGGTTAGACCACAGCCTGTACCTTTTTGCATGCGTGTGTTGCAAAATAGATGCTTGTTTCTTGGGCATGAACAGCACATATATAGATCATCTCCTGGGCGCGTTCTCCTCCCATTAGCGCCCTCGAGTGTTCCCCTCTGGAGGTTAGCCTTAACAGGCACTTCCAATCAAACTCAGCCGGATCTTCATTGATCCGGCTTTTTTGTTTCCGGGCCTGCCGTAGCCAGCGAAAAATCGAGCAAAATCGCCGCGTAACAGTGACATGTAACCTCAGGTAACATGCCGCAGGCGCGATTCATCGTTTAAGCAGATCATAGGACGCGGTGTGGTTCGACCGGGAGATGGGGGCATCACTCGGAAGATCCGGGCTCAGGCGGCTACCGCGTCCGAACCTATTCGTCTGTTAGTGCCGTATGGCGCGGCGGATACGTGCGGCGGACCTGCCGTTTTCCTCCCAAGAAGACGGTCCGCAATAAGAGCGGCGTCCGGATCATCCGGGCGCCGTTTTTTGTGCGGATCATCCTTTGGCCTGTCAGGCAGCCTTGCCGTTGGCGTTCATCGCTTCGTCGGCCAACCGTCCGGTCAGCTCGGCCATGTGATCGAAGGCGCAACGATAGCTGGCGACGCCGGAGGTCGCCGAGCGCAGTTCGATGATCAGGCCGCCGATCTCGGCCTGCGGCATGGTCGCCTCCACGACATCCCATCCCGGCCAGTCAGGCCGCGCGTCGTAGCCAAGGATCTGCCCGCGCCGTTGCGGGATCAGCGCGATGATCTTCGAAGTGGCTTCGGACGGCGTGACGATCTCGACCTTCATGACCGGCTCGAGCAGCACCGGCGAGCAGGCCGCCATGCCTTCCTTCATGGCCAGCTTGGCCGCCATCTGGAAAGCCATGTCGGAGGAATCGACGGCGTGGTAGGAGCCGTCGGAGAGGTTGACGGCGACATCGACGACAGGGAAGCCGAGCGGGCCGGATTTCAGATAATCGCGCACGCCGGTTTCGACCGACTGGATGTAGGTCTTGGGCACGACGCCGCCGGTGATGGTGTCCGAGAACTGAAAGCCGGAGCCGCGCGGCAGCGGCTTGATCTCGATCACCACATCGCCGAACTGGCCATGGCCGCCGGACTGCTTCTTGTGGCGGCCGCGCTGCTGCACCGTCTTTCGGATCGTCTCGCGATAGGGGACGGCAGGCGCATGGCCTTCGACCGGAATCTGATTCTTGCCTTCCAGCCGCTCGCGCACGACCCGCAGATGCATCTCGCCATGGCCGGACAGCACGGTCTCGGCCGAGTCCTGATTGTGGCGCAAGGTGAGCGAGGGATCTTCCTCGGCCAGGCGCTGGATGGCCGCCGACATTTTGACCTCGTCCTTGCGCTCCTTCGGCCGCAGGGCAAAGGCAAAGACCGGCTGCGGCGGCGTCAGCGTGACCAGCGGCTTGATACCGCCCTTCGTGGAGCTCAACGTCTGGCCGGTCTTGACCTCGTCCAGCTTGCCCAACGCCACCGTGTCGCCGGCCTTGGCAGCGGTGAGCTTGGACTGGTCCTTTCCGAGCATCTTGTAGATGCCGGAGACCTTCGCCGTCTCGCCATTCGACAAATAGAGTTCGGCTGCATCGGCGATCTGGCCGGAGAGTACGCGCGACACGGACAGCTTGCCGCCATGCGCGGTGTGGATGGTCTTCATCACCTGGACCACGGTGTGATTGCCGTCGGGGACGCCGAGCCGTTTGCGCGTCGCCTCGACATCCGGTGCGTCATGGCGGATCGCCTTCAAAAGGCGCAGCACGCCGTTGCCTTTTTCGGCGGTGCCGATCAGCACCGGCGTTATGGCGCCGGCGCGCAGGTCGGCGGACAGATCGTCGAAAACCGCGTCTTTCGGCGGCTCGATCTCCTCCAGCAACTGCTCCATCAACTGGTCGTCATGGTCGGCAAGCGTCTCCAGCATGGAGAAGCGAGCCTCCAGTTCGCGCGCCTTGTCGTCAGTTGGAATTTCGGCAACCTGGCTTTCGGCATATTCGCGGTAGATGTAGGCGCGCTCCAGCGCCAGGTCGATCGAACCGATCACCACATTGTCCTTGCGCAGCGGAATCTGGCGCAGCAACAGCGGCGCCGCGCTCGTCGGCTGCAGCATCTTCAGCGTATCGCGTACGCCGGCGATTGCCTTGTCGACCTTGTTGAGGAACAGGATGCGCGGCACGCCGAGATCGTCGAGCTTGCGCATGATGAGCTGCAAGGCTGGGATCTTCTTCTCGTCGGCCTCGGCGACGACCACCGCGAGATCGCAGGCTGCCAGCACCGGCTCGGCCTCGAAGGAGAATTCGATCGATCCGGGACAGTCGACGAAGGTGATCTGCTCGCCCATGAATTCGGTGGTGGCAAAGGTCGCCTCGACGCTCATGGCGTGCGCCCGCGCCTCGGGCGAATGATCGGAAACGGTGCTTCCCGATGAAACGGGATTTTGGCGGGGGATGGCGCCCGTACGGGCGAGGATGGCTTCGAGAAGTGTCGTCTTACCGCTTGCAAAGGGACCGACTATGGCAATGCATTTCGGTCCCGTGCGTCGTCCTCCGGCGCGAGTACCCATGGCTGACCTCCACTCAGGCGTTGCCCTTGGAGTGCGATCAGCAAAAGTGGAAACGGTTTTGCGCCGATCGCACCCTGTCGTGAGCGGCGGCCGGCCTGTTCGACCGTCGCGGGCGGGGTTGTTTTCATTTAGCCACCTGCCCAACCCATCGTCCCACGGGTTAGCCGGGAGGGCAAGGAAAATAGAAATCGCGCCGCCGTCAGGCGGCCGAGGCAAGACCCGGGGATCAGAACCGTCGGGCGATTTCAGCTTGCCTGAGTGCGGCGCGTGGGCGTGGCGGCTGCACTCTGCTTCACCACCATCTCGGCGTAGCGCGACAGCAACGGGTTGAACAGGTCCGGACGTTCCCAGAAGGGCGCATGGCCGGCGCCTGGTATGACATGGCACTGTTCCCACAGCGAGCTGTAGGCGACGGTCTCGAAATAGCTTAGCCGCACCAGCGGATCATGCTCGCCATTGATCACCGCGACGGGGAACGGAGCGTGCTCGACCACCTGTTTCTGGTCGGCGCCCTTGCCCGCAAACATGGAGCGCGCCACGCCGGCGCGAAGCCGACCGTCGGTGCGCCTGATGGCTTCGCGGAAAGACGGACTGGCGGTGTCGCCGTAGCACAGAGCCTCAAAACGCTCGATGTCGCGTTCGGAGTAGACCTTCTTGGAGGCGAGCAGCATGTCCCAGTTGGCGTGAAAGCCGCGCAGCATGCCAAGCGGCCCTCGCGACACCGGCGGCGCTCCGGTCAGCACCAGGCCGCTGACCGCATGGTGAAAGCTGGCCAGTTCGACCGCCACATGGCCGCCGAGCGACCAGCCGAAGATGATGGCGTGGCCGATGCCCAAAGCGTCGAGAAGCCGGGCTGTGGTCTGGGCAAGGCCGGTAATCGTATAGGCGGTCGCCGGGTCGCGGGCATCGGAGGACTCGCCGTGGCCGGGAAGGTCGAAGGCGATCAGCCGATGGCCGTCGGCAAGCGGGCTATCGAACTGACGGGCAAACACGGCGCGCGAACTGCCCGAGCCATGGATCATGACGATGGGCATGCCGGACCCAGACGACTGGCTGAGGCGCAAGTCGGCCTGCGGCGTGCGGATGGTGCGGTGAGTGATGCTCATGCTGGATTAGACCTTGAGATTTGCCTGACCGCCAACATCGCATCGCTGGCTCTATATGTTCTTTAAACATGTGGTTAAGAAAGGATTTCTAAAGAGATAGCCGGCACGATCGCTGGCTCCATGGCAATCACGCGCGGAATCCCGACAATGGAACCAGTCCTCGATCTTCTTGTCTCGATCTGCAGCATCGCGATGCTTGGCCAATATGTCTGGTCGATGCGGGCGCATTTCCAATCGCAGGCGATGTCTCCAGGCGCCATGGTGATTTCGGCGGCGGTCATCGCCACGGCGCTGTTCTTTCTCGCCACCCTTTGGATCCAATCGCAGCCGGGTTCGGCAAAGCTCACCGGACTTGCCGTCGAACTGGCGAGCTCTGCCCTGTTCTGGTGGGCGATCGTCACGTCGCGCAAGGTGCGGCTGCGCTTCGTCTTCGCACCCGACGATCCGCACAGCCTGCTGACCCACGGCCCCTACGGCCATGTCCGCCACCCCTTCTATACGTCCTACATCGTCTTCTGGATCGGCTGGGGGATCGCGACCTGGTCGGTCTGGGCGTTGGTGCCGGTCGCCGGGATCGCTATCCTCTATGTGTTTGCGGCGCTGGACGAAGAGAAGAAATTTTCGCGCACGCCGCTGGCCGGAGCCTACGCGGACTATCGCGTACGTGCCGGCCTGTTCTGGCCCCGGCTGGGGTGGTAGCCGGCACCGGGGCAGGGTAGGTTCTGCCAAACTTAGGGATCACCAGAGATGAAGATCATTGCCTGCGGCAGCGTGCCGACCATCATCGCGCCGGACCAGTATTTCACCGGCCGCGTGCTGCAGACGCCCATCATCGAGAAGGAAGCGCCGGCCCGGCTCAGAGCCACGCTGGTCAGCTTCGAGCCCGGTGCGCGTACCCACTGGCACACGCATCCGCTCGGCCAGACGCTTTATGTCACTGCGGGGGCCGGCCTTGCGCAGGCATGGGGCGGGCCGATCCAGCAGATCAAGGCGGGCGACGTGATCTCGTTCGAGCCCGGCGAGAAGCACTGGCACGGCGCGGGTGCAAAGACGACAATGACCCACGTCGCCATGCAGGAAGCGCTGGACGGCGTCCACGCAGATTGGATGGAAGCGGTCACCAGCGAGCAGTATGGCGGCTGAGGTCTGCTCTTGACAAAAACCCGGCTCGAAAGGCCGGGTTTCATGTCTCGGAGCCTGATCAGGTCAGCGATGCAGTGAATCGCTGGATGCGGGTGCAGGCTTCCTCCAGCAGCGTCTCCGACGTGGCGTAGGAGATGCGGAAGTTGGGGCCGAGGCCGAAGGCCGAGCCGAACACCACTGCGACACCCTCGCCTTCGAGCAATTCGGAGCAGAAAGTCTCGTCGGTGTCGATTATCTTGCCGGCTTTGGTCTTCTTGCCAATCAGCTGGGCGCAGGACGGGTAGACATAGAAGGCGCCTTCCGGCGACGGGCAGGTTATGCCGCGCGCCTGGTTGAGCATCGACACGACGAGGTCGCGACGGCCCTGAAAGATCGCCTTGTTCCTGGCGACGAAATCCTGCGGGCCGTTGAGCGCCTCGACCGAGGCCCATTGCGCGATGGTGCAGGCGCCCGAGGTCTGCTGGCCCTGGATCATGTCCATCGCCTTGATCAGCTGGACGGGACCCGCGGCATAGCCGATGCGCCAGCCGGTCATGGCATAGGCTTTCGAGACGCCGTTCATGGTCAGCGTGCGCTCGTAGAGTTTCGGCTCGACCTCGGCGATCGTCCTGAAGACGAAGTCGCCATAGGTCAGGTGCTCGTACATGTCGTCGGTCAGTGTCCAGACATGCGGATGCTTCAAGAGCACGTCGGCCAACGCGCGCAGCTCGGCTTCCGTGTATGCGGCGCCGGACGGGTTCGACGGCGAGTTCATCAACAGCCATTTGGTCTTCGGCGTGATCGCCTTTTCCAGCACGGCGGGAGTGAGCTTGAAACCATTGTCGATCGAAGTATCGGCGAACACCGAGGTGCCGCCGCAGATCGCCACCATTTCGGGATAGCTGACCCAATAGGGGCAGGGGATGATGACCTCGTCGCCTGGGTTCAGCGTCGCCATGAAGGCGTTGAACAGGATCTGCTTGCCGCCGGTGCCGACAATGGTCTGCTCGGGCTTGTAGTCGAGATTGTTCTCGCGCTTGAATTTTTTCGCGATCGCCTCACGCAGCGGCGCGATGCCCGAAACCGGCGGGTATTTGGTCTCGCCGCGGCGGATCGCCTCGATCGCCGCATTCTTGATGTTGTCGGGCGTGTCGAAATCCGGTTCGCCGGCGCCGAGGCCGATAATGTCGCGGCCGGCATTTTTCAGCTCGCGGGCTTTCTGCGTCACCGCGATGGTGGCGGAAGGCTTTACGCGGGCAAGGGCGTCGGCAAGAAAGGCCATGGCCAGATATCTCCAGAGGGGTCGGCGCAACCGCAAACAGCTGCGGCGCCTCTCATGTCGCATCGACCCGGCAAGTGCAAGCATTGTCGGATGAGCCAGGGTCAAGGACCCCCTGGAGATCGGCTTTTTGGAGCGCGTGCATGACGGTTTCACTCTGCGTTGCGGGCTCTGCAATCGACGCCTATCCCCGGCAAGACTAAATTCATCAACGGCCGCTAAAACCTTTGACGGCAGGATCGCCAGCCATTTCGCCTGTCTCGCGGAGCGAGGGACCCTTGTCGCGCAGCACCGGGCTTGCCCACATCATCCGTCACGATGACGGCACCGCTTCAGGTGTCTGGGGTCCCTACACGCTGCAGAGCGCCTTTCAGCCGATCTTCGCCTTCAAGGAGAGCAAGCTCTCGATCGCAGCGTTCGAGGGGCTGATCCGGCCGTTTCGTGACGGCGAGCCGCAATCGCCGATGAACTTCTTCCGCACCTGTCCGGCCGGCGACCGCCTGCATATCGAGGCGCTGACGCGCACGCTGCATTTGCTCAATTCCGGCGCCTGCCTGCCGCAAGAGGCTTCGATCTTCGTCAATTTCGATCCGTCGGTGTTTACCGAGCGCTCCATCGCCGATAACGCGCTGCGCGACATGCGGCTGGTGCTGCACGAAGCCGGGATCGATCCGCGCCGCATCGTGTGCGAGGTGACCGAGCAGAAGTCGGCGTCGCAGGAAACGCTCTACAGCTTTGTCGAGGCGCTGCGGGCCAATGGCTTTCGCATTGCCGTCGACGATTACGGCGCCGATGAATCCGACATCAACCGCATCAAGGAGCTCAAGCCCGACATCGTCAAATTCGATGCGCACTGGATCACGCAGCTCATGGAATCCGGCGCCGGCTTTGCCCTCTTGACTGCCATGGTGACGAACTTCGAACTACAGGGCATCCGCACGGTGTTCGAAGGCATCGAGGAAGGCTGGCAGCTTCAATTGGCCGAGAAATCCGGCGCATCGATGGTGCAGGGCTTCGTGCTGGCGAAGCCGGAACTGGCGCCGACCAGCTTTCGCGCTTTCGGCAAGGATGGGCAGCCATCCGTCGCGGCGGCCGAGCCTGGCAAGACGCCTGGCGGCCCGACTGCAGCGCCTCCGGCGCGGTCGGGCAGGGTGTTCGGGCGCAGGACCGGGCCATGACCGGGCAACGCGAGAGGCGTCGCGATATCGGCGAAGCGATCTTTGCCGACGAGGTCGGCATCGAATACGGCGTCTATGGCGCGTTCCGGCTGAAGAGCGCCTACCAGCCGATCTTTGCGCCACGCGGTGGCGCGTTGGCCGCGGTTGCCGTCGAGGCGCTGATCGAACCGCAGCGCGCTTCCATGCCGGTTGCACCGGCCATGTTCTTCGACAGTGTTGCGCCGGGCGACCGCCTGTTTGTCGAGACGATGTGCCGGATGCTGCATCTGAAAAACTTCCGCAACATCGGCGTCGACGGGCTCGACCTGTTCTTCAATTACAACCCGATGATCAACGATCATCTCGGGCGGGCGCTGGCCGAGATCCGGCTGATGACGCGGCATCTTGGCGATCTCGACCTGCATGCCGCCATGCTGGTCTGCGAGATCACCGAACAGGCGGCCGACGATAATGTGCTGGCCCCGCTGGTGCGCGAGATGCGGCGCCACGGCATCCGCATCGCCATCGACGATTTCGGCACCGGCCACTCGACCGCGGAGCGGATGAGCCTGCTTCAACCGGATATCGTGAAGATCGACGGCGGCTGGTTCGCCGAATTCTGCCGCCACGCTGCCGCCGAGCGCTTCTTCCGGCCGCTCGTCTCGTCGCTGCACGATCGCGGCGCCAAGGTGCTGGTG
This sequence comes from Mesorhizobium sp. C089B, assembly GCF_030323125.1. Lineage (NCBI taxonomy): Bacteria > Pseudomonadati > Pseudomonadota > Alphaproteobacteria > Hyphomicrobiales > Phyllobacteriaceae > Mesorhizobium > Mesorhizobium sp. C089B. The sequence goes on along the minus strand of NZ_CP100469.1, from coordinate 2,926,068 downwards.
GAAGGCATCGAGCAATCCGTGCATCTGCGCGTGGCGCTGGATGGCGGCGTCGACCTGCTACAGGGGTTCCATCTCGGCCGCTCGGCGCTGGCCGGCACGATCTTCAACCGGGAGCCGCTGTCGATCGAGGCGCTGCTTGGCGCCGACAACAAGGTGGTGCCGCTGCATCTGCGGCGCTGATTTGTGCTCGCGCTTGCCGCCGCTTCGCGGCTCGTTCCGGACCGGACGCCAACGGGCGCGATGCCCGGTTGGGCTTGCGGCCTTCGGCCGTAGCGCGCATTCAAAGAGGGCGAACTCGGCCCGCGTGAAGTTCAGCCAAAGCCTGCTCGGCAAACTTATCCAGCCGGCCAGCCTTGGCGTCCGCCTCGATCTGCATATCCCACACCTCTGCCTGATACGCTGCGAACCATTTGGTAAAGGCCTTTAGTTCTTTGGTGTTCAGGGCTGCGATGGATCTTTCAATCTGTTCGAGCTTGGTCATGGGGCGAAACTAGCATGGCCATCGTCCAATTCCAGACAAACAAAAAGGCGGGATAAATCCCGCCTTCCCATTTTCGGTAGCCTGATCGGAGCTTTAAGTCCGGGCCGGCAGCTATCTGCTGATCCAGCTTGTCGGGTCTTTCTGCTCCAGCGCGCTTCTCGCGCGACCGTCAGTACATCCGTGACTTGCCGCGCGCCCCGAACTCTCGTCCGGCGCGCGCTATCGCAAAATCAGGCTGCCTTGCTCAGAGAACCAGCGGACGACTTGCCTGTGCGGCGGTCCTGCTCGATCTCGAAGTTGATTTTCTGGCCTTCGACCAGGGTCGACAGTCCAGCGCGCTCGACAGCGGAGATGTGAACGAAAACGTCCGCACCGCCCGAATCAGGCTGAATGAAGCCGAAGCCCTTGGTGGCATTGAACCACTTGACCGTACCAGTTGCCATATGAATAGTCCTCGCATTTGCTTTGGTTTGACCGAACCGAGGTTCAGCCGGTTTGTATCGAGATTTTGGAGATAGACGTCAGCAAACGCGAAGATCGCGAGGCCCGGATCGATCGGCCGAAATATCAATGGAGTTGATATAGGCGGGTTTCGCACCAAAAACAAGATGGCTCGAAAAATGGCGTTGCGGTGGCGCCGCCCAAAGGCCGCCCCAATCGCATGAAAGCGTCGAGCAATCGGGAAGATCGGGACGCCCGACGGCGTTAGTCCGGTTTTGGGAGACTGTCATGAAAACGGTTGTGAAAACCATTCTGCTTGCCGCCTGCCTGACGCTGGCGGCCGCCGAGGCGCAGGCGATCTCGCGCTACGACCCCACTCGTATGAGCTGCGACAGGGTGCAAGGCACGATCGCCCGCCAGGGCGCGGTCATCCTGCGCTATCAGTCCAGGCGCGTGCCGGGGCTGCCGCTCTTCGACCGCTATGTGCAGAGCCAGCAATTCTGCAATGTCGGCGAGGTCAGAAAGCGCGCCTATGTGCCGAGCGCCGATACCGAATCCTGCCCGGTCTATCTCTGCAAGCGGATCGAGAACGACCATTTTCACCGCCGCTTCCTGCGCCGTCATTAGGCATATTGATATTCAAGTGAGGCCGGTCTTCTGCGCTTCCGGCGCCCACGTACATTAAGTACGCTCCGCTCCGGTTCTCGAAGACCATAGTTCTCGGTGCGGCCTGACCTGAATCTCAACATACCCAGCCGGCATACCATTCAAGCTCCTAGAACCCGAACGAGACCTGCGCCGCCGGCGGCGGGCCGACGCGCACGCCTTCCATGGCCAGCATCTTTTCCTTGGTGGCCGAGCCGCCGGGCGCCGAGAAGCCGCCGATCTTGCCGCCCGCGGCTAGAATCCGATGGCAGGGGATGACCAGCGGCACCGGGTTGGCGCCCAGCGCTGCCCCGGTTTCGCGCGGCAGGCCGGCTTGGCCGGCGCGCTTGGCCAGTTCGCCATAGGTGGTGGTTTCGCCGTAATGCAGTTTTCGCGCCGCGTCGTAGATGGCGAGACGGAAGTCGTCGACGCCGTCGAGATCGACCGGCACGCCGGAGAAATCGACGTCCTCGCCTGTGGCATACGCCTTGATCGAGGCGATCAGCTCGACCACCCATTGCGGCTGCCCAATGTTCGCAGTCGTATTGGCGGCAACACCGGCATGCCGCATCAGCCGGCGCTCCACCGCTTCGCGGCTCCTTTCGGGCAGGCAGAGCCGGATCAGGCCCTTTTCGCTCCAGGCGATGCCCATGAAGCCGATCACTGTTTCTAACACTGCGTGGCCGGCTGTGATCGAAGATGCCGTTTCCATGATGCGCTCCTTTCCGCAAAGCGGCGAAAACCAGGATGCCGACCGGTACATATGCAGAACAATATGGCATCTGAGCCCGGCTCTCGCCACCCGAAAACCACCAGATGGTCCCGATTGCCCACCAGGAATCGCTGGTGTAAGGACTTCTTAACAACCGACAAATCGGACCCGCGCGGCTTGCCAGCAAAATTCAACCTTTTCGCGATCTCTGTGATCGTCGGCGCAGCTGCCCTCAGCGGCTGCCAATCGACCTCGCAGATGAAGGCTACGCCTGCGCTGACCGAAACCGCGACCGCCGCCGGCAGCGATGCCGGCTTCACCTTGCCGCTGCCCGATACGGTTTCGGTGCTACCGCAATCCTCGGGCATAACACCCGTTCAGTCGGCCGAAGCGACGCCGGCCACGCCAGCGCTCGATGCCGCTGCGCTGCCGGTTGCCGCGACCGCGGCCTTTGCTGGCGCGACGCCCACGGCCCCGGCCCTGCCTGCGGTGATGGCCGCCAACGCCTGGCAGGCGCCTGCGCCCGCCAAGGCCGGACAGCCGGTCGCGGCGCAATATACGACCGCCGGCCTTGTCATGCCGGCGACCGCCAAGGGCGGCCAGAACGCCATGCCCGGCGTGCAGCAGGTAGCCTATGTCGTGCCGCAGAACCCTGCTTCCCTGGGCCAGTTCCCCGCCGCGCCCCTCGGTCTCCCGGAAGAAGAGCATGCGACCGGCATGCGCGGCGACGTCGACCGGCTGATCCAGAAATACGCTGCTCTCTACGAGGTGCCGGTCGATCTGGTGCGCCACGTCGTCAACCGCGAAAGCACCTACAATCCCAAGGCTTACAATAACGGCCATTGGGGGCTGATGCAGATCAAGCACGCGACGGCGCGCGGCATGGGCTATGACGGGCCGGCCAAGGGCCTGTTCGACGCCGAGACCAATCTGAAATACGCGGTCAAATATCTGCGTGGCGCCTGGCTGGTGGCGGGTGGCAACGCCAAGAAGGCCGATTGGCTCTACCAGACCGGCTATTATTTCGACGCCAAGCGCAAAGGCCTGCTCGAGGCCACCGGCCTCGGTGTCGACCGCAAGCGCCGCCGGCTGCAGCCCGACGCCTGAGCGCGATGCCTGAACCGCGCCCGCCGGCTCCAAACGACATCCGGCTGCGCAAGATCCTCGACGAGACGCTCGTTGCACCGCACTGGCCGGACGGCTTTACCATGCGCTGCTTCGAACATGGTGACGCGCAGTCCTTGCATGCGCTTTTGACCGAGGTGTTCGACGACGGCACCGACGGCCCGTTCGACGAATGGTGGCCGCGCATATCCAGCGATGCCGAATTCGACCCGGCGCTGTGTTTCCTCGTCATCGACGCCAAGGGACGGCTGGCGGCGGCAGCGCTGTGCTGGACGAGGGCCTTCGTCAAGGACCTCGCGGTCCATCCCGAAGCGCGCGGCCAAGGCATTGGCGAAGCGCTGATGTGGCAGGCTTTCAACGCCTTTCGCGATCGGGGCGCGGCCCATGTCGACCTCAAGACCAACACGGTCGAGAACGCCGCCGCGCTCCGGCTCTACGAGCGGCTGGGAATGATGCCTGTCGCCTGGGAAGGGTAAGGCTTTCTTGCCGCAATTCCCTGGGAAAGACGCTACGCGCTTTTTCCCGGGAAAACCGGTTCCCACTTTTCCTGGAATTGCTCGAGCGCTGTTGAAATCCTTCGGATTGTGAACTGCTTCACATAGGCCGCCGCAACCGGATGCTACCTCACCTTCCATGCCTTTCGACCGATGGCGGATCGACGACTGGCAGATGTGGAGGGGCTGCACCGGCATGTGTTCAGCCACTCCTTGGCGGGTCCCAGGCGGGGGTTTGGGGCCCGCCAGTCGTTTTGCGGTCGCCCTCAGATATCGGGCGCATTGCCGATCTTCTTTTTGAGCTCAATCGCCCAGGCGCGGCCCTCGTCGCCGCCCCACAGCAGCCAGGCGATATGGCCGGCCGATGGATTGTCTTCATTGCCGTAATTCTTGCCGCGCTTGTCGACCTCGTGGCGGGCGAAATAGCTGACCATGCGGCGGATGGTCGAGGGCGCCAGCTTTTCGCGGTTCTTGAGTTCCGTCGCCCGCGCCACGCCGATCTCGGTGCCGCCCCGGCCGAACTGCTTGCGCAGCCTCAACCCCTTGGCGGCATTGTCGGCCACCACTTGCGGGCAGCGCAGATCGATCTCTTCATCCTCTTGCATGTGTCTCCCCAGCTCCGGAAATCTAACCTGCAGACGCAATACAGGGAAGTGCAACCGGCTCCCAATGCAGCGCCGTCCATTAGGATCAGCGCGCCATCGGCATCTGCGAGATCCTGTGGAACCTTTATGGATTTCACGCCTGAGGGTCGGCCGAACTGGAACGAACAGCTGCAATATGGCGAGGCGTGCTGTCCTGAGGTTTGTCCGCCAGGGGCTCGGGACGGCTCTTCGGCAGATGGTCGCTGACGAATAGTTCTCCGGACGCAACCCTGCCGCCAATGCCGCGTTTGATTAGCCGAGGGAAATTTTCAAATCGGAGACCTCAGATGAAAACGCTTCTCACCATTGCCGCCGTCGCCTTGTTCGCCGGTGCCCCTGCCGCCTTTGCGGCCAACTCGACTGCGGTCGCGCCTGCCATGGCCGCCAGCAAGGTCGATACCCCAACCTTCGTCAAGACCGTGCCTAGCTCCAACGAATTCGAAATCCAGTCGAGCAAGCTCGCCGAGGAGAAATCCAAGGCGGCTGACGTCAGGAAATTCGCCAAGCAGATGGTCAAGGACCACACCAAAGCCGGCAAGGAGTTCAAGGCGGCGCTGAGCCAGGGCCAGACCACCGGTTCGACCAAAGCCGCGGGACCGGCCCTGCAGCCGAAGGAGCAGGCAATGCTCGACGAGTTGAAGAGCACAAGCGGCAAGGATTTTGACGCCAAGTACATCCAGATGCAGACGGACGCGCACAAGGAGGCCGTTGCCCTGTTCAGCACCTATGCCAACTCGGGCGACGACCCGGCGATGAAGGAATTCGCCAAGAAGACGCTGCCGACGCTGCAGATGCACGAGAAGCACGTGAAGGAACTCGCGGCCGCGCATCAGGGTTGAGGGTTGGTGACTGGCCAGCAACAGCATTCTACGGCGCCCCCTCTGTCCTGCCGGACATCTCCCCACGAGTGGGGAGATCAGCAGCGTCGGCGCCGTGCTTTTCTACCGACGGTGAAAATTGGCGAAGGCTGAGGCGACAGCCAATCTCCCTGCTTGTGGGGGAAATGTCCGGCAGGACAGAGGGGGGCGCCGTAGAGTGCGACGGCCGATGCCTGCCGTTGGCAAGGCATTGCGGCAAAGTGGCTCTGTGGCTGCGGCGGCAGTGACATACACTGCCGCCACCAATTCAATGGAGCTCCCATGCCCAAGATCGACCTGTCCACCGTGCCTGTCCGCAAGGGCTCCGGCTACCCCGCACCCTTCGACGCCCCTTGCGCCGAGCGCACACGCCACCGCCTCGGCGATGCCGGCGGCCTCACCGATTTCGGCGTCAACCTGATGACATTGCCATCAGGCGGCTGGTCCAGCCAGCGCCACTGGCACAGCCATGAGGACGAGCTCGTCTATGTGCTGGAAGGCGAACTGGTGCTGGTCGAGGATGGCGGCGAGACGCTGCTCAAGGCCGGCGACTGCGGGACCTTTGCCAAGAACAGTGGCAACGGCCACCACATGATCAACCGCTCGTCCACAACGGCGCGCTATCTCGAGGTCGGCTCGCGCAATCCGGATGATCTCATCACTTGCTCCGACATCGACATGATGAGCCCGAGTTCGGACGGCAGGTTCCTGCACAAGGACGGCACGCCGTATCCGGGGCAGGGGTGAGCGCTGGACCATGCTTCGGCGCTGGTGTTCGCTGGGCGACAGGATAAGTTCCTCACGATTAAAGGTGGCGCCGGTCCCCTCATCCGACCGCTTCGCGGCCACCTTCTCCCCGCTGGGGAGAAGAGGGAAGCGCTGGCGCTGACCGGCTCCTCTCCCCTCGGGGGTCTGAAGGACGGGCGAGACACGTGGCTCGCCCCGGAACGGTCAGCCGAGCGAAGCGGAGGCTGGGTGAGGGGGCCTTGGCGCCAGCTTGGCAAACAAGGGGAAGATCACCATGAAAAAAGAAGTCATCGAAGTGCCCGTCATGTCGGCCAAGGTGCGGGCGCTCGGGCTGCCCTGCTCGACAGCGGTCCGGGCCAACGGCTTCGTGTTCATATCGGCGACGCCGCCGGTGGACATGGTGACCGGCGAGATGGTGCGCGGCGACATCGAAACGCAGACCGAGGCGTCGCTGAAGGCGCTGAAACACTGCCTGGAAGCGGCGGGAACCTCGCTCGACAATGTGGTGATGGTGCGCATCTACGCCGTCAATTCCGGCTTCTACAACGCCATCAACCGGGTCTACGCCAAGTACTTCAGCGTCAATCCGCCGGCGCGCAGCTTCGTGCCTGTGGCGTCGTGGCCGATGGAGTTTGATATCGAGATCGAGTGCGTGGCGGTGGGGTGAGGGGGCCAAAGCCTTCTTAAATCTAAAAGACTCCAAAAACACAAGGCTATCTCAACCGCGCTGCGGGCCGGGAGGCAGCAGAAAGCGAAAGAGCTTGCAACCCGTTCTATTCACATAGATATAAGTTGGTTGGGCATGTAGATTGGGGAGTGGGAGCATAAAATGGTCGACTTCAGATCAACTAAAACATGGTCATCGTCTTTAGAAATCAAATCACAAGATAAATTTGGCGAGGAAAGGGGGATTTTGCGAAGCTCCTTTCTCGCCGCGCGCACCAAGGCGTCGTTACTAGTTCAGGAAATAGCTAGAGATTTGCCTGAATATACTTCCCACGATATAACGCATCTTGATGCTCTTTGGGAGTACTGCGATCTTATTATTGGCGATAGCCTAGATCTCAATCCAGCTGAGGCGTATGTCTTAGGGTTGAGCTTTCTTACCCATGACGCTGGTATGTCGCTAGCTGCCTACCCGAATGGCCTCGATGATCTTAAGAAGACAACTATTTGGAAGGACTTGAGTGCTCTATATAGAAGTGATATAAATTGGTCTGGCCTTCGTGTCGAAGCCGATTTAGATAAAATGGCCACTGCTGAGTCTCTAAGGCTTATGCACGCCGAGAAGTCGGTAGATGTTGCCAACCAGTTTTGGGTAGATAGGAATGGCAAGCAGATATACATAATTGATGACGAAAGGCTTCGTAATTCATTTGGTGAGGTGATAGGTGCTGTCGCCAAAAGTCACTGGGAAAGTATAGAGAAAATACATGTCTACTTAAATAGAATAATTGGGTCTCCTCCGTTCCTTCCTCCAGAATGGACGTGCGATCTTCTCAAGTTGTCGTGCATATTGAGAGCGTGCGATGTTGCTCATTTAGACTCCCGCCGCGCTCCATATTTTACCCAGCTATTTCGCAACCTACCACCAATCAGCCGAGACCATTGGATTTTTCAGGAAATGTTAGGTCGACCTATCGCTGTTGGCGACCGCCTTTCCTACGCCAGCACTAGAAGGTTCAGCGAGACGGAATCTGCGGCCTGGTGGCTCTGCTATGACACGTTGAGATATGTAGATGCCGAGTTGCGATCTACAGATGCACTTTTGGCGGATACACGGACTGACTGTCGCTTGGCAGTACGCGGCGTGTCGAACGTTGAAACTCCTGCGCTTATGGAAAAGAACGTGGGGACAAGGGACTGGGTTCCGGTTGATGCTCAAATCAGAATTTCAAACGTGTCCAAAATTGTTTCTATACTGGGTGGTCGGGGCCTTTACGGCGATAATCCGCTAGTTGCGTTACGTGAGCTGATACAAAATAGCTGCGACGCAGTTAGGGCCCGTCGGCTTATTGAGGGTCGGGGAAACGATTGGGAAAAGATAAGGGTCCGCAAGAGAGTAAGTGACAATGGAACCTATATTGATATCTCCGACGATGGGATTGGCATGTCTTTGGAAGCTATCAATTCTAAGTTATTAGATTTTGGCTCAAGCTATTGGGAGTCTTCGCTTTCCTATCTCGAATTGCCGGGCTTGTACGCGAAGGGATATAAGAGCACAGGGCGCTTCGGCATAGGGTTCTTTTCCGTCTTCATGCTCGGAGATCAGGTCTCAGTTTGGACAAGGCGGCCTTCTGCCCCTTTGGAGAAAACAATTGAGCTGGTGTTTAATTCCGGAATTTCTACTCGACCGTTTATTCGATACGCGAACGAGTCGAAAAGACTTGTGGATCCAGGCACTATTGTCAGCGTGAAGATTTTCGATAAGCCTGAGAAGCTTTTTCCTAGAGGTCGAGAGGTCGGGTATTTCTCAAAAAGCATAGAGAGAATAGCGTGCAGTTGTGACGTAAATATAGAGATAGTTGATGATGGTGATGGTGGATATCAATTGAGCATTCCAGCTAACTCCTGGAAAGAGCTTGATCCACCTGGCTTGGTTAGAAGAACGTTTGACGCTGATCGCTCAAATAACGAGAGATTTGGCTCGATAAAGCAAATTCAAAAGGAGTTGATGAAAGACGCGAGACGTGCTCGCCCCGTTATCGCGAAGTCTGGGGAAATCCTTGGCTTCGGCTTTTTGAACCCAAGGCCGGATTACTATATTGGCCCGGAGCTCGATGGAATAATTACGGTGGGCGGATTGAAGGCCGATCAAATAAATGGACTGTCAGGAATTTTCTTGGGTACGACTAACGCAATCTCACGAGACATAGCGTGCTTACGAGGTTCTAGAGAAGACTATAGCGATTGGATTAGTGATCAAGTCAACCTTATTCGTAAGGAGAATATCGACTTTGGAATATCAGTCGGGCTTGCCGAAACTTTGTTGCATCTTGGGATTAAGGATGAATCCCTTCCTATAATGGAAAGGGCAGGCCCAGCAGCATCGATTAACGATTTAAGGAATTTTCTTCGTGTAGAGGGGGAAGTCAAGTTTATTCATGATGCATCTCTGAGCCTGATGCGAAGAAGTTATGCAGCTGTTTCGTCCAATAAACTTGGAAGCATAGTACTAGATGATAATGTCTTTTCTGTTAGAATGGGAACTCGGCCGATATTTCCGATGAGGCGGCTGCATTTTAGAGAAGAGGTGGTTTGGAACGGCGACGGAGTCCGTTCCGATTTTGGTATTTTGGTTGGGTCGTTAGTGTTGTCGAAGAAGAGTGGAATGTGTCAATAGCCATAGATGAATATAGAGAAGCTAAGGCTAGGCTAGGCTCCTTAGATGGCAACCAGCTTGATGACAGATTATATGTGTTTAACAGGAATTCTTTGAGCTCCAGGGGAGCTAAGAGAAAGAGGTCGATGCGTCAGAAGTGATTCTGGATGCGGTGGCGATTACCCGATCAACTCCCTTCTCCCAGTTGAACGGGAGAAGGGAGCTAATCGCCTACGCAAAATACTCCTGCAGCGGCCTGACTTCCAGGCTCCCCGCCTTCAACGCCGCAATCGCCTCCGCCACCGCCGCGGCGCCCGACAGCGTCGTATAATACGGCACCTTCTGCATCAGCGTGGCGCGGCGCAGCGACTTGGAGTCCGACACCGCCTTCTGGCCGTCCGTCGTGTTGAAGACGATCTGGACCTGGCGGTTGCGGATGGCGTCTTCGATGTGGGGGCGGCCCTCCAGCACCTTGTTGATCTTCTGGGCGTCGACGCCGTTTTCGGCGAGGAAGCGGGCCGTGCCGGATGTCGCGAGCACCTTGAAGCCCTGGCCGGCGAGGCGCTTGACCGCCGGCAGGATGCCGGCCTTGTCCTCGTCGCGCACCGAGACGAACAGCGTGCCGGAGCGGGGGAGATCAACGCCGGCGCCGAGCTGGCTCTTGGCGAAGGCGAGCGCGAAGTCGCGGTCGAGGCCCATGACCTCGCCGGTCGAGCGCATTTCCGGGCCAAGCAGGATGTCGACGCCGGGGAAGCGGGCGAAGGGGAAGACGGCTTCCTTGACCGCGATGTGGCCGGGGTTCCTGGGGTCGGGCATGGCGCCGTAATGGGCGAAGGCGTCTTCCAGTTTTTCGCCGGCCATGACGCGGGCGGCGATCTTGGCGATCGGACGGCCGATGGTCTTGGCAACGAAGGGCACGGTGCGTGACGCCCGCGGGTTGACCTCCAGCACATAGACCGTGCCGTCCTTGATCGCATACTGCACGTTCATCAGGCCGCCGACATTGAGCGCGCGGGCAAGCGCCGCCGTCTGGCGCTCCAGCTCGTCGACCAGCTCGGAAGGCAGCGAGTGAACAGGGAGCGAGCAGGCACTGTCGCCGGAGTGGATGCCGGCCTCTTCGATGTGTTCGAGAATGCCTGAGACAAAGGTCGACGTGCCGTCGCAGAGGCAATCGACATCGACCTCGATGGCGCCGGAGAGATAGGTGTCGAACAGAAGCGGGTTCTTGCCCAGCAGCGTGTTGATCTGGCCGGTCTTGTCGTTGGGGTATTTCTGCTTGATGTCCTCCGGCACCAGGCCGGGCACGGTGTCGAGCAGGTAACTCTGCAGCATGCCTTCATCATGGATGATCTGCATGGCGCGACCACCCAGCACATAGGAGGGGCGCACCACAAGCGGGAAGCCGAGCTCGCCGGCGACCAGGCGCGCCTGCTCGACCGAATAGGCGATGCCGTTCTTCGGCTGGCTGAGGTTGAGCTTGTGCAAGAGCTTCTGGAAACGGTCGCGGTCTTCGGCGAGATCGATCATGTCGGGGGAGGTGCCGAGGATCGGGATGCCGGCCTTCTCCAGCGCATCGGCCAGCTTCAGCGGCGTCTGGCCGCCGAACTGGACGATGACGCCGACGAGTTCGCCCGAGGCCTGTTCGGCGCGCAGGATCTCCAGCACGTCCTCGGCGGTCAGCGGCTCGAAATAGAGCCGGTCGGAGGTGTCGTAGTCGGTCGACACCGTTTCGGGATTGCAGTTGATCATGATCGCTTCATAGCCGGCGTCGCGCAGCGCGAAGGCGGCATGGCAGCAACAATAGTCGAACTCGATGCCCTGGCCGATGCGGTTCGGACCGCCGCCGAGGATGACGACTTTTTTTCGCGATGACACCTGCGCCTCGTTGGCGAGCGCGCCGGCGAACGGGACTTCATAGGTCGAGTACATGTAGGCGGTCGGCGAGGCGAACTCGGCAGCGCAGGTGTCGATGCGCTTATAAACCGGATGAACGTCGAGCTTTTCACGAATCTTCGCAATCACTTCGGCGTCGGTCTTCGTCAGCGAGGCGAGGCGAGCATCGGAGAAGCCCATCGCCTTCAGCATGCGCAGATTGACGGCGTCCTGCGGGATGCCGTGCTCGCGGATGCGGGCTTCCATGGAAACGATGCCGGCGATCTGTTCGAGGAACCACGGGTCGATCTTGCACATGGCGTGCACGTCTTCGAGCGAGGTGCCCATGCGGATCGCCTGTGCCACCATGCGCAGCCGGTCGGGCGTCGGCGTGCCCAATGCGGCGCGAATGGCGTTGCGGTCGTCGGCGTGGTTGGCAGCCACGGCGCCGTGGCCGAGGCCGGGGATCTCGATCTCGTCTAGGCCGGTGAGGCCGGTTTCCAGTCCACGCAAAGCCTTCTGCAGGGACTCCTGGAAGGTGCGGCCGATGGCCATGACTTCGCCGACCGACTTCATGGCGGTGGTAAGCACCGGCTCGGCGCCGGGAAATTTCTCGAAGGCAAAGCGCGGGATTTTTGTGACGACGTAATCGATGCTTGGCTCGAAGGAGGCGGGCGTGGCGCCGCCGGTGATGTCGTTCTCCAGCTCGTCCAGCGTGTAGCCGACGGCGAGCTTGGCCGCGATCTTGGCGATCGGGAAGCCGGTCGCCTTCGAAGCCAAAGCGGAACTGCGCGAGACGCGCGGGTTCATCTCGATGACGACCAGCCGACCATCGGCCGGGTTGACGGCGAACTGCACGTTGGAGCCGCCGGTCTCGACGCCGATCTCGCGCAGCACCGCGATCGAGGCGTTGCGCATCATCTGGTATTCCTTGTCGGTCAAGGTCAGCGCGGGGGCAACGGTGATCGAGTCACCGGTGTGTACGCCCATCGGGTCGATGTTCTCGATCGAGCAGACGATGATGCAATTGTCCGCCTTGTCGCGGACGACCTCCATCTCATATTCCTTCCAGCCGAGCACGCTCTCCTCGATCAGCACTTCGGTGGTCGGCGAGGCGTCGAGGCCGGACTGGACAATGTCGTAGAATTCGGCGCGGTTGTAGGCGATGCCGCCGCCGGTGCCGCCCATGGTGAAGGACGGGCGGATGATGGCGGGCAGGCCGACATGGTCGAGCGCCTGGGCGGCGATCGCCATGCCATGGCTGATGTAGCGCTGCTTGCGGTCGCCTTCGCCGAGGTTCCAGCGGGTTTCCAGCGCGTCGAGCGCGGCATCGAGGTCGGCGGGCGCCTCGGCCTTTACGGCGGCGCGCTCGGCCTCGTGCGTCTTGCGGTCGGCATTCTTGACGTCGGTGGCATTGGCCAGCATCGACTTCGGCGTTTCGAGGCCGATCTTCTTCATCGCCTCGCGAAACAGCGCCCGGTCCTCGGCCTTGTCGATTGCCGTGGCGTCGGCGCCGATCATCTCGACATTGTAGCGCTCGAGCACGCCCATGCGGCGCAGCGACAGAGCGGTGTTGAGCGCGGTCTGGCCGCCCATGGTCGGCAGCAGCGCGTCGGGCCGCTCCTTGGCGATGATCTTGGCGACGACTTCAGGCGTGATCGGCTCGATATAGGTGGCGTCGGCCAGTTCCGGGTCGGTCATTATGGTGGCCGGGTTGGAATTGACCAGGATGACGCGAAAGCCCTCTTCCTTCAGCGCCTTGCAGGCCTGTGTGCCGGAATAATCGAACTCACAGGCCTGGCCGATGACGATGGGGCCGGCCCCGATGATCAGGATCGACTTGATGTCGGTGCGTCTTGGCATCGTTGTGAGTTCCGTTCGGCGAGCGGCTTGCACGAAAAACCGGGACGGGAAGACCCGGCCGGTTGTGCTTGCGATTCTGGTATCAGGCTAGGAGGGCCTTATAGGGAAGAGTTTTGGGAGATGTAACCCCGAAAATGAGGCCAGGCAGTAGGGATTAGGCAGTAGGGATCAGGCAGTGGGATTGGGCAGGAGCGAGGTTAAGGCGTCTACTGCCTATTCCCTACTGCCCAACACCTAATCCCCCAGCGCGAGCTGATCCGTAATCTCAAACCGCTCGGCAGCGCCGATGCGGATCATGTTGAGGCTGCCTTCCCTTGTGAAGCGGAACTCGCTGGGCGAATCCGAGTTGGCCGGCATGCCGGCAGAGAAGGAGATGACGCGCGTGCCGCCATCGGGCCAGGTCACGGTGATGTCTGCCTTGTCGGCGCCATTGTGGACGATGTTGACGGCGCAGCGGGTCATCGGCTGGCCGACATAACGAGCGCAGGGGATCTCGGCGGTGGCGCCGAGGGCGGGCGGGGGTTCCAGCCGTGCAACGGTTTGCGTAGCGGTCGCAGCTTTGGCCTGGTCTGGCCGTGGCGTCGGGGATGGTACCCCCGGCGCGGACGCTGTATCCGGCGCTGCTCCCGCAGACGCGGCGGCGGCGAGTTCCGGCGTCCCTGTGGCCTCCGTTGCCGGAGCCTCTGTGGCGGGGATTTCGTCCATCGGCGGGCTTTCATTCGCTGCGAAGGCAAGGCCGTAAGCATCCTGCATGGCGGTCCTGCCGATCTCGGCGGCGGACTTCGGCGCGCCTGGATCCGTACCGCCAAGGCGCTCCGTCAGGTCGAGTGGAGCCGGCGCGGGTGCAGCCGGGGTGGGTGGAGCCTGAGTGGGTGCAGCCGGAGCGGCAGAGGCGGCGGGTGCAGTTGTCGGGGGCGCTGCGGCCACGTCGGCCGGCTGCGTCGGCATGTCGGGCGCGAGCGCCGGGCCGCCGGCTTCAGCGCTGGCGGTCACCTGGGGCGGCGCGGCGTCAACTTCGACCACGGTCGGGTTGTCGGGGATAAGATAGCGCGCGGGCGCCCAGCCTTTGACCAGTGGATTGTCGATCTCCTCGACCTTGCACCAGCGGTGGCCGTCCACCTCGCTGCAGCCGAAATTCTTGACGCTCGACCCGATCGGCAGGCGCGCCTGGGTTCTGCCCACAGGCGACGGCGTGGCGCGGATGTTGAGGAGATCGCCTGGGCCGAGCTCGGTCACGATGGAAACGATGTCGGCAGGCGCGTCCTCGGCATTCGCCGGCATGCTCACCAGCAACAGGCCCATGAGCAACAGCCCCATGAGCAACGGGGCCCGCAGGAGCGGAGCGCCAGTTAGTCGATGCAAAATGGTTCGGATTGTGCGCCTCATCATGCGCCGATTACCTCGCGGCAGCAGTCCTACCGTATGCCAAGGCGGTTTTATAAGGGACGATACGCGGCCATGTAAGTCTGAAAATGCGTCCGATGTTTGGTGCCGCGAGGCCGAGGCAGGGCGCAGCCATGCGGTCAAGCGGAGCCTTGCCAAGAGGGTTTGGGCATGAAGCCGGTCCTCAGCGCATGCGCCCATTCCGGTCGGCCCGCCTGTGCGGCCTGTCTCGCCGCCGCTTCGTGGTCGTAGTCGACGGCGATGGTCTCAAAACGGTCGGGTTCTTCGCCATCCAAGGTGAGGATGCCGTAGCGCGCATGCGGGCTGCCTTGCTCCGAAACATGCGCCGGGGGCGTGTCATCTTCATAGGCGGGGGCGCCGACGCTGCCGGGATTGAAGAGGAAGGGGCCGCCGGGGATACGGACCAGTTCCGCGCGGTGGCTGTGGCCGCACAGCACGACGCGGCAGGCCGGGTCCAGCGCCTGCAACCGCCGCTGAATAGCGGCAAGCGGCGCGCGCACCAGTTGGCCATCGACGATCGCGTCGAGCAGGTATTTCTCGTCATGGTCGGGCCGCGCATGGAAAGCGACCACGCCGGGAACAATCTCCAGCGTGAAGGGCAGGGCGAGCAGGGCTTCGCGCTGCGTCTCCGTCAGCCGCTCCTGGGCGTACCGGTCAGAAGCCCACATCGTATCGTCTGCGGGATCGACGGCGACGCGGCGGTCATGGTTGCCGCGCACCGTCGGTAGGTCGAGCGCTTCGAGCCGCTCAAACGTCTCGCGCGGCCAGAGCGGGCCGGAGACGCAATCGCCAAGGTTGACGGTGAGATCGGCGCCGCCGCGCCGCGCCAGATCGGCGAGCACGGCATCCAGCGCCAGCACATTGCCATGGATATCGGCGAGAACGGCAATGCGCATGCGAGGGCTCCCTTGGTGCAGCCCGTTAAGGCTTGCGGCCCGTCTTCGTTATCAAGCCCCTGCCTTCATTATCAAGCCCTTCTGCCCGTTGGAGACAGACGGGAGCCCCGCCTATCGCGGAAGCACTCCATCTGCTAGCGTCCACGCCGTTCCGAAGTTCATCCGGGGGAGGACAGGCGATGACTCCCGACCAGATGGTTGCTCACCTTCGCGCCGCCAATGATGTCGCGCGCGAGACTGCCGCGCATGGGCACCATCCTTTCGGCTGCGTGCTCGTCGGCCCCGACGATCGCATCCTGATGCGGCAAGGAAACATCAACACCGTGCGCCACGCCGAAACGGAGCTCTCCCGGCGTGCCGCGGACGCCTATCCGCCGGAATTCCTCTGGTCCTGCACGCTGGTCACAACCGGCGAGCCCTGTGCGATGTGCACGGGAACGCTGTACTGGGCCAATATCGGCCGGCTGGTCTACGGCTTCGAGGAGACCAAGCTTCTCGCGCTGACCGGCAACCACGCCGAGAACCCGACGATGAACCTCTCGTCGCGCACAGTCCTCGGCTCCGGGCAGAAACCGGTCGAGGTCCACGGACCCTTCCCCGAGATGGACGAGGAGCTCCTCGCCCCGCATATCGGTTTTTGGCAGCGCTAGGACCTTGACCTCTGAACCGGTTAGCCCGGCATTTCGATGTCGTGGCCACCGACGATGGGCAGTGCCGGATCATCTCCGGCCGCCGCAATCACGCTATCGAGCAGGCCGGGGAAGCGGGCGTCGAGGTCGGCGCGGCGCAGCGTGATCATCCGGTTGGTGCCGGCCACCTCGGCGCGGGTGACGCCGGCCTCGCGCAGTTTGGCCAGGTGATAGCTGAGATTGGTCTTGGAGCCGAGGTCGAGGAACCGGCTGCAGTTCAGCGGCACGCCTTCCTTGCTGGCGAGATAGCGCACGATGGCGAGCCGGGTCGGGTCGCCAAGCACGCCGAGCACAACCGGCAGGCTGATCTGGTCTGTATTGGGGTGCGGCAAAGTCATGGCCCGAAACTAAGCACAGTCGGTGGCGATTTCAACGCGTCGATCTTTCGCGGGCATGCACAGTCCGTTTTCGCGATTGGCCCAATGGCTGTCCTGACACAGGGCTGTCAGCAGGCTTCAGCTATTTTCACCTGGCTTCATTGACATCATGTCCTGTTATGTCCAATTGTTCAATAAGTTTTGAACTAAGGACACGCCCTATGGACAAGCGCCTCTTCTGGCTTGCGCTCGGATCGTTCACGATCTCGACCGAAGGCTTCGTCATCTCCAGCCTGCTGCCTGATATCGCCACCGACGCCCGCATTTCCATTCCGCTCGCCGGCACGCTGATCACCGCCTTCGCGCTGGCTTACGCCATCGGCACGCCGATCCTGGCAACGCTGACCGGCGAATGGGACCGGCGCCGCGTCATCTTGTGGACGCTGGCGTTCTTCGTCATCGGCAATGTGGTGGCGGCGCTGAGCTCGTCCTTCGAACTGCTGCTCATTGCCCGCATCATCATGGCGCTGTCGTCAGGCTTGTTTGCCGCGACCGCTCAAGGCACGGCGGTGGCGCTGGTCGATGACCACCACCGGGCGCGGGCCATTGCCGTCGTCGTCGGCGGAACCACGGTGGCGGTTGCGCTCGGTGCACCGCTCGGCGCGCTGGTTGCCACGATAGCCGGCTGGCGCGGGACCTTCTTTGCCATTGCCGGGCTCGGCGCGCTGGTCGGCGCCATCCTGTGGTACCGGCTGCCGCGCGGCATTGTCGGTACCAAGCTGCCGCTCAGGCGGCGGCTGGCTGCGGCGCTGCGCCCCGGGGTCATGCCGATCCTGTTGACCACCGCTCTTGCCCTGATCGGCGCCTTCTCGGTGTTTTCCTATATCGCACCGCTGGCCATCCAGAGCGGCGGCCTCAGCCCGATTGCGCTGCCCGGCATGCTGCTCGCCTTCGGTGTCGGCGCCGTCATCGGCAACATAGCCGGCGGCCAGGCGGCCGACCGTTTTGGTGCGACGCGCACCGTCGGCTGGTCGCTGGCGCTGAGCGCCGTCATGCTGGTGATGCTCTCGGTCATCCCGACCTTCCTGCCGCAGCATCTCGCCGGGCCGGCATTGATGGCCATGATGGTGCCGTGGGGCATGGTTGGCTGGGCATTTCCGCCGGCGCAGGCCAGCCGCATCATCAAGCTGGCGCCCGACGCCGCCCCGATCGTGCTGTCGCTCAACGCTTCGGCGCTCTATCTTGGCGTGGCGCTGGGTGCTGTGGTCGGCGGCGCCGTGCTGCGCTACGGCGTGCCGGCCGATCTCGGCCTGGTCGCCGCCATCTTCCCGCTGATCGGGCTTGGCGTGGTGCTGGCCGGCCGCTGGGCGGCCCGGCCGGTCGCCATGCCGGCGGAATAGACCTTTGCAAATCACTGGCGGCCGCTCTTTCAGCTTGAAGGGGCGGCCGCGGGCACGTCGTAGTCCAGCGCCGCGACTTCATCCAGCATAGCGCGCAGATCTGCCGCTCGTTGCGGGCCGACCAGCGCCTCGAAGCGCTGCTGGGCAATGGTCCACAATTTCGTCGTCTCCTCGAGCTTGGCCAGGCCTTGGTCGGTCAGCCGCACCCGCTTGACGCGGCGATCGTCCTTGTCGGCGAAGGTGTCGACATAGCCGTCGCGGATCAGCGGCTTCAGCGTGTGGCCGAGCGCCGAGAGATCCATGACCATCGCTTCGGCTATCGTGCCCATCGCCGGCTCGTTGCTGACATGGATCTGGTAGAGCAGGCCGTACTGCGTGCCCTTCAGACCCGAAGGCGAGATTACATCGTCATAGAAGCGGCCGAGCTTGCGCGCGGCCCGCCGCAGCGTGGCGTTGTTGCAAAGGCTAAATCCCGGCAGCGCGGTCTTGCTCATCACGACTCCTTGCCGACAAAACCGCTGCCGGCCTGCCGCAGAAATAGTTTCTGCCGCCTCCGTTGACAAGATAGTGGTATATGCCTACTTCCCTGAAAGTGGTATATGCCACTAATTGGAGATCAGGGCGGGACGAGGGTTCATCGACCTGTCTCGCCGGGCAGAAAAAAGGAACAGGACAATGAGTGGACAGGACAACAAGGGTACCGCAGTCGTCACCGGCGCATCGGCCGGCATAGGTGCTGTCTATGCCGACCGGCTGGCCGGGCAGGGCTACGATCTGGTGCTGGTAGCGCGGCGCGCCGACCGGCTGGAGGAACTGGCTGAAAAGCTGCGATATGCCTACAAGCGCAAGGTCAGCGTGATATCAGCCGATCTTGCCGACGACAATGATGTGCGCCGCGTCGAGCAGGCGATCGCAGCCGACGACAGCGTCACGCTGCTGGTCAACAATGCCGGCATTGGTGGCCAGGCCCTGGTGGCAACGGCCGACGCCGACGAGGCCGAGCGCATGATCAAGGTCAACGTCATCGCCTTGACCCGCCTGACCCGCGCCGTTCTGCCGGGGCTTCTTGCGCGCAACCGCGGCGCCATCGTCAACATCGCCTCTGTGCTCGCCTATGATACCTCGTTCGGCGGCATCTACAGCGGCACCAAGGCCTATGTCGTCAACTTCACCGAGGCGCTGCACCGCGAAGTCGCCGGCACCAATGTGAAGGTGCAGGCGGTGCTGCCGGGCGCGACCCGCACCGATTTTTGGGAGCTTGCCGGCGGCGACATCGACAATCTGCCGAAGGAGATCATCATGTCCGCCGACGATATGGTCGATGCCGCGCTTGTGGGCCTATCCAGGGGCGAAGCCGTCACCGTGCCGGCACTTGCCGATGCGACCAAGCTCGACACCTTCCTCGGCGCAAGGCAAGTCTTCTACGGCAGCCTGCACGCCGACAAGCCTGCTGCCCGCTATGCTGCTTGAGAGTAGCTGGTTCGCTTCGCGAACCAGGACCCCCACCCCGCTCACTTCGTTCGCGGCCCTCCCCACAAGGGGGAGGGTAAAGTGCGCGCTCCCCTACCTCCCCTTTGTGGGGAGGTCGGACCGCAGGTCCGGGTGGGGGTACTGGCGCCGACCTCTGCGTTTACGCTCCCCGCCACATCGGTATGATCGATGCAGCCAGCACCAGCGCCAGCACGATGTTGAGCGCGCGCCATTGCCATTCGGTCTCGAGCAGCCGTGCCAGCACCATGCCCGCCACGCACCAGATCGACAGCGAGACGGCTGCAGTGAGGCCGAAGGTCGAGCCGAGCAGCAGCGCGAGTTGTCCCGGCCCGTCGGCAAGGGCTGCGAACGAGGCCGCCGCCCCCAGTCCCATCGCCCAGCCCTTCGGGTTCATCCATTGAATGCCGGCGCCGCCGAAGAAGCTGTTGGGTTTTGCCATCGCCACATCGAGATTAGGCGGCCCGGCGCGGCCGATCTTGATTGCCAGCCAGATGAGATAGAGCGAGCCGATGATTTTCATCGCCAGTTGCAGCGAAGGCATAGCCAGCAGCAGACCGGCGAGCCCGGCGGCGGCAGCAGCGGTCACGGTGGCGAGGCCGGCAGCGCTGCCGATCAATAGGGGAACGGAACGGCGAAAGCCGAACTGCGCACCTGAAGCAGTCGACAGGGTGGTGGCGATTCCCGGCGTGACGGTGGCCACGAAGGCAAACAGGATGAGCGGAAAGATGGGCTGCAACGTGAGGCGTCCTCCATCGAAGGCCCTACGGTAGACTTCTGCATACTTCAGTAAATGCAATGTTTGCGATGGTTGGCATTAGCAGATATAATGCCAACCATGATCCGTAACCTCGACACAGCGCTGATCCGCACCTTCGTCACTGTCGCCGACAAGGCCAGCATGACGGC
This sequence comes from Mesorhizobium sp. C089B, assembly GCF_030323125.1. Lineage (NCBI taxonomy): Bacteria > Pseudomonadati > Pseudomonadota > Alphaproteobacteria > Hyphomicrobiales > Phyllobacteriaceae > Mesorhizobium > Mesorhizobium sp. C089B. The sequence continues at coordinate 2,905,762 of NZ_CP100469.1, read as the reverse complement.
GGCGGCGAACGCGCTGCATCTGACGCAAGGCGCCGTCAGCCAGCAGATCAAAAGGCTGGAGGAGGCGCTGGGCTGCAGCCTGTTCGAGCGCGACCGGCGTGGCTTGCGGCTGACGCGGCCCGGCGAGCGGCTGTTCGGCAAGGGCAAACGGTTGCTTGGCCTCAATGACGAGATCTGGGCCGAGATGGCGGGCACCGAGGTCGCCGGCCAGGTGCGGCTCGGTGTTCCCTATGACCTTGTCGGCACTTTGCTGGCGCCGGTGCTGAAGGCCTATGCCGAGACCTATCCGCAGGTCGAGATTTCACTGCTCTGTGCGGCTTCGCCGGACCTTGCCGCGGCCCTCGCGGCCGGCACCATCGACCTTGCCGTCATCGAGGAACGGGTCGGCCCGTCGGCCGGTGAGTGCCTGGCCATTGACCGGCTGGTCTGGGTGGGGGCCAAGGGCGGCGTCGCCCGCGCCAAGCGGCCGCTGCCGGTGTCGATCGTCGCCGACACCTGCGCCTTCCGCCCGGTGGTGCTGTCGGCGCTGAACGAGCACGGGCTGGAATGGCGCACCGTGTTCGAGAACGGCAACATCGACGCCACGACCGCGACGGTGCGCTCCGACCTTGCCGTCACCGCCTGGCTGGCCTCCACCGTGCCTGCCGATCTTGACATCCTGGCTTTTGATGCCGGGCTGCCGCCGCTGCCGAATTTTTCCATCAATCTGCATTTGCCGAAGTACGGCACGGCGCCGGCAGCGCAGGAGTTCGCGCGGTATATCCGGGGTGGGTTGGCACGGCGGGCTGTGGCGGCTTGACAGAACTTGCATTTCCTCTCCCCGTCGATCGGGGGAGAGGAAGGTGCCAAGCCTGTCCCTGTTACTTCCAGTTCTTACGCCGCTCGAGCTCGGCCTCTGACGGCTTCTGCGTAGCGAACGACCCGACCTTGACCTCACCCCCGCGTTCGTAGGTCGCCATGATGACGCCTGTGGTAGTGGCCTGCGACTTGACCAGCTTGAAAGCGGCGGGCATCGCACCACCATCGAACAGCCGCTTGCCCTTGCCCAGCAGCAGCGGGAAGATCATCAACCGGATCTCGTCGATCAGCCCGTTGGCCAGCAAAGTCTGGATCAGCTCGCTCGAACCCTGGATGAGCAGGTCAGGCCCATCTTCCTTCTTGAGGCGGCGCAACGCCGCGACGATATCTTCTCCAAGCCATTGCGTATTTTCCCAGGTGAGCGAATCCGGCCGATGCGTCGCCACATATTTAGTCGCAGGGTTGAAGGCATCTCCGATGGCATCTTTCTGATACGGCCAGTAAGCGGCGAAGATGTCGTAGGTTCTGCGGCCGAGCAGCAGGGCGAAGGGTTTGGAGAACAATTCCTCCATGGCCACCCCCGCCACCTCGTCGAAGTAGTGGAACGTCCAGCCGCCGAATTCGAAGCCGCCAACCGGGTCTTCTTCCGGGCCGCCTGGCGCCTGCATGACGCCGTCGAGGCTGACGAAGGTGGAAGCGATGATCTTTCGCATTGGATTTTCCTTTTCCAGGATCCGCGCCGTCAGGGCCGGATTTCGATCTAAGGACGGACAGGCCGGCGGCCGCCCGACAGGCGTTGGCAAAAAAACGCTGCCGGCCGACAAGGGTACCTACCGCCGTCGCCCGCCGCCAAGCGCCTGCGACGAAAACCAGACGTCGCCGATGATGGCGGTGGCGGTCCGGTCCGGCGCCCTGTCTGACGTCAGCCAGATCGAACGGCTGCGCGCCGCCTTCTGGAGGTCGGGGATTTTGGCCGCCGAACCGGCCGCCGAGGCGCCGACGCAGGGGATGAACCACGAGCGCATGAAGGGGTCGCAGGCAAAGCCCTTGTCGTTGCGGGTTACCATCACGGCCAGGCCGACGCCCTGGGACGGACGCCAGGGAAAGATCATGCGGCCGCCCGCTTTCAGCGCCCGAAGCCAAGGAGCCGGCGGTGCGACGACACCGGCATTGACATAGATGATGTCGGACGGCGCCAGATCGCCGGTGACGGCATCGCCGTGGACGACGCTTACATTGCCGTAGGTCTCGAGATTCTTTGTCGCTCTGGCAGCAAGATCGGCCTCCATTTCGAAGGCGGTCACCGGGCCGGGCGCAACCAGCCGGGCCAGCAAGGCGGTGTAGTAGCCGGTGCCGGCGCCGATGTGGGTGACGGCCTCGTCCGGTCTGGGAGCGATCCTGCCTCTCCACATGGCGTGCAGGGAGGGTTCGCCATTGTTGATGCCCTTGTCGGCATCGAGCGCCACCAGCACGTCCTGATAGATGTGAACAGGATCGGCGCTCGGCGTCATGATCTTGCCGTTGCCGGTGGTGAGCGCCCTGCCGGCGACGACCGCCCAGGGTCCGGGACCGAGAAAGGCCTCGCGCGGCACGGTGGCAAACGCCTCTTCGAGGCGCGGGTCGGCCGAGCCGGCATTGGCCGCCATCAGTTGCGCGTAAAATTTCCTGGCGTCTTCGACACTTGTCATGATGGCGATCAAGATAGCGCAAGCGGCCGGTTTGTCGCGGTCGGGAATGAAACTCAGCCGACGCCGAAGACGGTGTCGTAGAGCAGCTTGAAGTTGAGCACCAGGATGACCGCCGCGACGACCCAGGCGAGGACCGCCACGCCGCGGGGAATGGCAAGGTTGCCCATCTTCTTCTTGTCGGAGACGAACTGCACCAGCGGGATGACTGCGAAGGGCAGCTGCATCGACAGTACCACCTGGCTGAAGACCAGCAACTGGCCGGTGCCCTTTTCGCCATAGAGCGCGGTGACGACCACCACCGGGACGATGGCGATGCCGCGCGTCAGCAGCCGGCGCGCCCATTGCGGAATGCGCAGGCGCAAAAAGCCTTCCATGACGATCTGGCCGGCAAGCGTTGCCGTAACCGTCGAGTTGAGGCCGGAGGCCAGCAGCGCCACCGCAAACAGGATGGAGGCGATGCCGAGGCCGAGCAGTGGCGACAAGAGCTCGAAGGCTTGGCCGATCTCGGCGACATCCTGATGGCCGGTGCCATGGAAGGCCACCGCCGAGACGATCAGGATCGAGGCGTTGACGAACAGCGCCAGGACGAGCGCGATGGTCGAGTCCGTCGTCGCCCATTTAATGGCGTCGCGCTTGCCTTTTTCGGTCCGTTCATAGGCGCGTGTCTGTACGATCGAGGAGTGCAGGTAGAGATTGTGCGGCATCACCGTGGCGCCGATGATGCCGATGGCGATGTAGAGCATCGCCGGATTGGTGACGATCTCCGTCGACGGCACGAACATCGAATGCAGGATCGAGCCGACCGGAGGGGCAGCGGCAAAGATCTGGATGGCGAAACAGCCGAAGATGATGATCAAAAGCGCGATGACGAAGGCTTCGAGATAGCGGAAACCCTTGTTCATCAAGAGCAGCACGATGAAGGCGTCGAGCGCCGTCAGCAACGCGCCGCCGATCAGCGGAATGCCGAACAGAAGCTGCAGCGCGATCGCCGTGCCGATCACCTCGGCGAGGTCGCAGGCGATGATGGCGAGTTCGCAGGCGATCCACAGCACGAAACTGACGGGACGCGGATAATAGGCGCGGCAGGCCTGGGCGAGGTCGCGGCCGGTGGCGATGCCAAGCCGGGCGGCAAGCGCCTGCAGCAGGATCGCCATCAGGTTGGACAGCATGATGATGAACAATAGCGTGTAGCCGAACTGGGCGCCGCCGGCGAGGTCGGTGGCCCAGTTGCCCGGATCCATATAGCCGACCGAGACCATGTAGCCCGGTCCCATGAAGGCGAACAGGCGACGGAACCAGACGCCGGACTGCGGCACCGCGATCGTGGAGTTCACCTCGCGCAGGCTGGGAGGATTGTCCTCCGGCCTGTCAAATCGCCAGGATGATCCCAAGGTAGCGTCAGCTTCGGACATGGAGGGCTTTCCACTGGGTGGATCGGTTGACGTCATCCTATCTATGCCAGGGCTCAACATTATGCAATAGGCTATATTTCATTGTATGTGCTTCCTGTTGCGCCGACCGGCAGGCCGGCCGGGGATCGCAAACGCCGGTTGCGCCTACCATGGAATGGAAATAAACGGCTGGAACAGTTAAGCCCGTGCTATGAATGGCAAAGGGCGATTGCTTTGCCCAAAGCCGATTCTTGTCAAAAGATAGGAAGGAGCGCGTGTTGGCGCTGAAGCACAGACCGGTTGGACGCGAGGAGCCGCTGCCTGACGCCGAGATTCATTCGAAAGGGTTCCGGCAGCAGCGCGAAGCGCGCCGCGGCGCGCTGGTCGAGGATTATGTCGAGCTGATCGCCGACCTGATCGAGGACGGCAATGAGGCGCGTCAGGTCGATATTGCTGCGCGGCTCGGTGTCGCCCAGCCGACGGTGGCCAAGATGCTGACCAGGCTGTGCGCCGACGGGCTCGTTTCCAGAAAACCCTATCGCGGTGTGTTCCTGACCGACGCCGGGCGCAAGGTGGCGGAAGAGAGCCGCATCCGCCACCAGACGGTAGAAGCGTTTTTGCGTTCGCTCGGTGTCAGCGCCGAGACGGCGCGCATCGATGCCGAGGGCATCGAGCATCATGTCAGCGCCGAGACGCTGGAAGCCTTTCGCAAGGCGATGATCGCGCCGCGCTGAGGGGTGCCGGGGCCGCACCACTGGAACCTCCGCACGTCAGGCTCGTTGCTCCTGACGTTGCGCGTGATTGTCGCGCGCCAAGGAGGAAAACATGGGCGTCGAACAGGCACCGACCGCGAAGGGCAAGCAGGCGGCCGAGGGTTTGAGGCAGGCAGCGGCAAAGGACGAACGCAAGACCGAGGTCGAAACCGGCCATGCGCTGAAAAAGGGCGCCGCGCGTTTCGAGGAACGCTCCAAAAGCTCGGACGGCAAAAGCGCCGGCACCAAGCAGAAGATCTGAGTTCTGTTCGCAAGCGGCAACCTGCCGCTCATTCCTCGGTGTCCTGCACCCAACTGCGCGGATGGCCGTCGACGCGGAACTGGAATATGAAATAGGGCGGAATGCAGGAGCCCTTGCCAGGCTTGGCTGCGGCCAGATCGTCGTAGCCGGCGGTGCAGATATAGTCCTCGCGGCAGGGATGCGCCTTGTCGCAGGCGCGCAGGCCGGCGGTCTTGGTGAATTCCTTGGTGCAGAATTTGTGGTCCTTGCCCGACGCGATGCAGTCGTTGAAACCGGTCTTGGCGAGGCGGCCGCAAGTCGCCTCGTCGGGAAGCTTGTCGCAGCTTGCCTTGCGCAGCATGCCCCCGGGAAAGCCACCGGTCTTCTGCTCGGGGTTGTCGTAGCGTTGGCGCGCCGCGCCATAGCCGGCGAGCTTGATTACCGGTTTCTTGTCGCGCGCCGGATCGATGGCGCAGGCTTTTGCGGTGGCCGGCGACAGGCGGCAATATTTGTCGCTGCCCCAGCTCGACATCTTAATCTCGCCGAACTCGACGGGGTCGCCGACTGCGGTGGCCGCCTCGCTGACGCAGGTGCCGAAGCCCGGATGGATGTCGCTTTCATGGACGCCGGCGCAGCGCAGGCTTTCGCCGCAGCTCCAGTCCTTGAAGCTGGCATCCTTGCCGCTGTAGCAGATCGAGCCCCAGCCATTGTAGAGATCGGTGCCTTTCAGCGCTTCGGCGAGTTTGGCGTCCGGACGGGCGGCGAAGCCGCGTGAGAAATCCGGATGGCCGCCGGCGGCGAAGTCCTCGACGATGGCGCGGCGGCGAGGCAGGTCGGCGAAGAACACCGCCGAGCCGGGGACGAAGACGGCGTTGCGGCGCGGCTCGCTGGCCGGATCGGCGCCGGTGTAATGGAAGCCGGCAATGCCGTGCGTCTGGTGGCAGCCGGTGCAGGTCATTTCGTTGAGACGCAGATTGAAGCCGGCCACCGATTTCACGCTGCGCAGCTCGTTGCCCTTGGCGACATAGTCCTGCAGTGCCTTGTCGATGTCGGCATCGTCGAGCAGCCCATAGGCGATATTGTTTTGCGACCTGGCCATGCCGCCGGGTGCGACCGAGACGGCGCTGGTCGCCAGGAACTTGTCGTCGATGACCAACCGGCCGCGATCGAGGTCGTAGAGGTTGCGGTCGGTGAGCAGCCATTTGGCGAAGGCCGGCCGGTCGGCCAGAACCACTTTCCGGTCGATCTGGTTCTCCATCTTCGATTCCTGGAAGGTGGACGTCGTTGGGTCCCATTTGAAAATCTTGAGGAGATATTCGGCGTGGCCACCGAAGTCGCGGCGGCTCGAGGCCGACAGCCGGAGAACCTGCATGTTCAGCTCAAGCCGCATGATCTGCGACGAATTCAGCATGGCGTTGGAGAGCGGCCCTTCGTCGGAGCGCAGCCAGGCTGCCAGTTGCTCGGGCGCAAGGTTCTTCTGGCCGGCGGCGAGCCAGCGCTTGGCGATTTCGGCACAGGAAACGGCGGCGGCGCTTGGACGGTCTCTCGAAGCGCGGGGGCGAGCCTCGCCGGGCCTGGCGTTGAAGACCAGACCCATGGTCAGCGGCAGCCGCGACGAGATGCGTTGCGCTGTCTTTCCCTTCGTGGGCTTCTCCGCCACCGAATAGTGGAAGCGGTAGATCAGCCTGATCTCGCCGCATTCGGTGTGGCCGAGATAGCCGCGGTCCATGCGGTTGACGACGCCGGTCAGGTCGAGCGTCGAGCCGTCATCGTCGATGTATTTCGGGTTGAATTTCTGGCTGGTGTCCTTCGACTTGGCCATGGCCGCGACGTAAGGATCGGGGCTATTGGCAGGCTCGTCGGCGATCTCCTGCTTGACGGCGTTGCGCACAGGGGTCAGCGCGCGCACCGAAAACAGGCCCCGATTGTCGACCTCGCGCGTGAGACCCAGCGCCGGGCCGAGCAGGCGGCTGATCGAGAGGCCGCCACGCTCAAGCGCCTGCAATGTCTCGGGATCGGTTACGGCGACGCTGGAATCGAGCGTCACGGCGCGCGCCGGCGACGGGCCGAGGCATAGCACCACCGCCAGCAGCAGAAATCGACCGATTGTCCGCAAGTCCCCGACACCCCCGTTCGAACCGGATGCTACAGCGCGCATGCCGCCTCGACCAGAGTGCGAACACGATGCCGCTGCCACGAAAAATACTGTGACTTGGCGCAACCATTGCGATAATTGTCTGTTGGGTCGGACTGGGCCACGACATCGGCCACGCCAGCCGAAATTTGCATACGGGGAGTTGCCATGCTCTGGAAGGGCCGCCGTCAGAGTGACAATGTCGAGGACGAGCGCAGCGACAGCGGCGGCGGTGGTGGTTTCGGCGGCGGCAGCCCTGGCCAGTTCCGCATCCCGATCGGCGGCCGCACCGGCGGCGGCGGCAGCATATTGCTGGTCGTCCTCGTGGTGCTGGCCGGATGGTATTTCGGCTTCGACCCGTCGCAGATCCTGGGCAGCGGCGACGGCGGCGGCGTGCTGCCGGGTGGCGGTGGCCAGATTACCGACAACAGCGGCGGCCAGGACGACGGCGCCGGCACGCCTGCTTCCGACGAGATGAAGCAGTTCGTGGCGACCGTGCTGGCCGAGACCGAAGAGACCTGGACCGGCATCTTCCAGTCGCAGGGCCTGAAATACGAGGACCCGAAGCTTGTGCTGTTCAGCGGCCAGATCCGCTCGGCCTGCGGCTCCGCCTCGACGGCAGCCGGACCGTTCTATTGTCCCGGCGACCACAAGGTCTACCTCGACACCACCTTCTTCCAGCAGCTCGACCAGCAGTTCGGCGCCTCGGGGGATTTCGCCCAGGCATATGTGATCGCCCATGAAGTCGGTCACCATGTGCAGAACCTCACCGGCATCCTGCCCAAGTTCAACCAGATGCGGCAGTCGATGGGTGAGGCGGAAGCCAACCAGATGTCGGTGCGCATCGAGCTGCAGGCCGACTGCTTCGCCGGCGTTTGGGCGCATTTCACCGCGCAGAAGGGCATTCTGGAACAGGGCGACATCGAAGAGGCGCTCAACGCCGCCAAGCAGATCGGCGACGATACGCTGCAGAAGAAGATGCAGGGCTATGTCGTTCCGGAAAGCTTCAACCACGGGACGTCGCAGCAAAGGCAGACCTGGCTGGCGCGCGGCTACAAGAGCGGCAAGCTGTCGGATTGCAACACGCTGACCGGTCCGGTTTGAGGCGCTCGCAAGTTCCAGCCGACCGCGGTTCAAAGCGCATCCGTCGGCGGGCCGATTCACCACCGGCAACAGATGTCAGGAGGAGAACGCCTGAGGCGTTCTCCTATTGTTCCAAAGTGGCGCCTCGCCTATAACGGGCGCCCGCCCAAGGGCGGTCTCAGGGAGCAGACGCCATCATGATCGACCCCAAAACCGCCAGGCGGGGCCTTGCGCTCGTCTTCACCACGCTGCTGCTCGACATTATCGGCTTCGGCATGATCATGCCGGTGTTGCCGGCCTTTCTCAGGGAGCTTTCCGGCGTCGGCATCAGCGAAGCGGCGATCGAAGGCGGCTGGCTGTTCTTCGTCTATGCGGCGATGCAGTTCTTCTTCGCGCCAATCATGGGTGGATTGAGCGACCGCTTCGGGCGGCGGCCGATCCTGCTTGCCTCGGTGCTTACATTCTCGATCGACAATCTGATCTGCGCCATCGCCTGGTCCTATCCGATGCTGTTCATCGGCCGCGTGCTGGCCGGCGTTTCGGGCGCCAGCTATTCGACGACGTCGGCCTTCATTGCCGACATCTCGAACGACGACAACCGGGCGAAGAATTTCGGTCTGCTCGGCATCGCCTTCGGCGTCGGCTTCGTCATTGGGCCGGTGCTGGGCGGGCTGCTCGGCACGTTCGGGCCGCGAGTGCCGTTTTACTTTGCCGCCGGGCTTGCCTTCGTGAACTTCCTCATCGCCATGTTCTTCCTGCCTGAAACGCTCGATGAAAAGCACCGCCGCCGCTTCGAGTGGAAACGCGCCAACCCGGTCGGCACGCTGCTGCAGATGCGCCAATATCAGGGCATCGGCTGGATCGGGCTCGCCTTCTTCCTGATGACGCTCGGCCACATGATGTATCCTGCGGTGTGGTCGTTCGTGTCCAATTATCGTTATGGCTGGAGCGAGCAGCAGATCGGCTTCTCGCTCGGCGCCTTCGGCCTGTGTGGGGCGATCGTCATGGCGACGGTGCTGCCGCGCGTGATCCCCAAACTTGGCGAATGGAGGACGGCGGTGATCGGCCTGACATTTACTGCGGCCAGCGCCTTCGGCTACGCCTTCGCCTCGCAAGGCTGGATGATCTATGCGGTGATCGTCGTCGGCTGCCTCGAAGCACTGGCCGATCCGCCGCTGAGAAGCCTTGCCGCCGCCAAGGTGCCGCCATCGGCGCAAGGCGAATTGCAGGGTGCGATGACGTCGATCTTCTCGATCACCTCGATCATCACGCCGCTGCTCTACACCGCGATCTTTTCCTGGTTCACCGGACCGAATGCGCCCGTAGTGTTCGGCGGCGCCCCCTATCTGGTTGGCGCGTGCTTCCTGACGCTTGCCGTCATTGTCTTTGTGACGAAAGTTGCGAGGCCGACGGCGGTGAGAAGCGTTGCCACCGGCGCTGCGGAAGATGGAGCCCAGATATGAGCCATGACAGCCGCATAGAGCTGACCAAGGACGGTTTGTCGCTGTCGCGGCTGGTGTTCGGCGCCTGGCGCCTGCTCGACAGCGCCGCGCGCCCGGACGCCGACCAGATCGCGCGGCTGATCGGCACTGCGGTCGATCTCGGCCTTACCAGCTTCGACCATGCCGATATTTACGGGCATTACCAGGTGGAAGCTGCCTTTGGCGCCGGCTTGTCGCGCTGGAAGGGCAAGCGCGATAGCATCGAGCTGATCTCGAAATGCGACATCATTCTGGCGTCGGCCAACCGGCCTCAGAACCGGCTGAAGCATTACGACACCAGTGCGGCCCACATTGCCGCCTCGGTCGACCGTTCGCTCGCCAATCTCGGCACCGACTATCTCGACCTGTTGCTGCTGCACCGACCGGATCCGCTGATGGATGCCGACGAGACGGCGGCGGCCCTTGCCGGGCTGGTCAAGTCGGGCAAGGTGAGAGCGGTCGGGGTCTCCAATTTCACGCCGTCGCAGTTCGACCTTCTGGCTTCGCGGCTGCCGTTTGCCTTGGCCACCAACCAGATCGAGATGTCGGTGCTGAAAACCAATGCGCTGGTGGATGGCAGCCTCGATCACGCGCAACGCCTCGGCTATGCGCCGATGATCTGGTCGCCGCTCGGCGGCGGCTTGCTGTTCACCGGCAAGGAAGGGCGCGAGGCGCGGGTCAGGGCGGCAATCGCGGCGGTGGCTGCCGAGATCGGCGCCGGCGATCTCGCCGCCGTCGCCATCGCCTGGCTGCTGCGTCATCCGGCGCGGCTGGCGCCGGTGCTCGGCACGATGAAGCCCGAGCGGCTGGCCGTCATGGTCAAGGCGCTGGAGATCGACCTCGACCGCCAGCAATGGTTTGCCATACTGGAGGCCAGCGAAGGCCGGCCGGTGGCGTAAGGTTAGATACTAGGCTTCGATCCATTCGCTGGGCACGTCCAATGCCTTCGACAGCATGGTGCTGGTTTGCGCCGATGGCTTGCGGCGATTGGATTCAAGGTCCGACAGGAAGCCCTGGCTGACACCGATGGCATCAGCGAACTCGCCCTGCGTCAGCTTGCGCCAGTTGCGCAGCGCCTTGAGCCCGGCTGGAACCTCGCAAAATATCCATGGTCACCTCGGCGGGCAGAGGCTTTTCCGTTTTGAACTCGGCCTTCCGCTCATCGTAGATCGCCACATCCGCAGCGTCTTCTCTGGCTTCTTCGGCGGCATGCAGCAATGCCTCGTAGTCAGCCTTCGGGATGACGACCAGTTCTTCCCCGGTTGAAGTCCTTATGATTTGCGGAGCGTTCATGATGTGCTGTCCTATGGCCGGCTGTAGGTCGTCGTTTCGCGCTTGCCGATGTAGATCGCGAGGATTGTCGTGCGATCTTCATCAATATAACGCGGTAGCAACCGATCCGAAGTCTGTAACCGTCTCGGCCGGCAAGACGTTCTACATCCCCACGCCCGCTGATGGCATAAGTGTTCAAACCCTCAGAGACCTGCTCGCGGACATCGGCCGGCAGGTTGTCGAGATCGCGAGCTGCCGACACCGAGAGGATGATCGTCTTCACTCGCGCAATACCGCAGATTTATCGCTCGAGGCTAAGCGATATTATCGCTGCTACACAGAGGGCTCAGGCCCGTTCGGCCAGCAGTTCCTCGCCGCGCTTTTCGCGGATCAGGTTGACGAAGCGGCGGAACAGATAGTGCGAGTCCTGCGGGCCGGGCGAGGCCTCGGGGTGGTGCTGGACCGAGAACACCGGACGTCCGGTCAGCGCGATGCCGCAGTTCGAGCCATCGAACAGCGAGACATGGGTTTCCTCGACGCCCTCGGGCAAGGAGTCGGCATCGACGGCAAAGCCGTGGTTCATCGAGACGATCTCGACCTTGCCGGTGGTATGATCCTTGACGGGGTGGTTGGCGCCGTGATGGCCCTGGTGCATCTTGGCGGTCTTGCCGCCCAGCGCCAGGGCCAGCATCTGGTGGCCGAGGCAGATGCCGAACACCGGAATATCGGTCTTGAGCAGGTCCTGGATGACCGGCACCGCGTATTCGCCGGTGGCTTCCGGGTCGCCGGGGCCGTTGGAGAGGAAGATGCCGTCGGGCTGCATGGCCAGGATTTCTTCCGAACCGGTACCGGCCGGAACCACGGTGACCTTGGCGCCGAGGCCGGAAAGCAGGCGAAGGATGTTACGCTTGACGCCGTAGTCGATGGCGACGACGTGCATCGACGGCTCGGCCTGTTCGCCAAAGCCTTCGTTCCACACCCAGGGCGTTCCACGCCAGACCGAGGACTGGCCGGAGGTGACTTCCTTGGCGAGGTCAAGCCCGATCAGGCCCGACCAGGCGGCGGCCCGCCGCTTCAAATCGTCGAGGTCGAAGATGCCGTCGGGCGCGTGCGCAATGACGGCATTGGGCATGCCCTTTTCGCGGATCAGCGCGGTCAGCGCCCGGGTGTCGATGCCCGACAGCGCGACGATGCCGCGCTTCTTCAGCCACTGGTCCAGCCCGGTGTCGGCGCGGTAGTTGGACGGGTTGGTGACATCGGCCTTGAACACCGCGCCAACGGCGCCGGCACGGGCGACCGGGTTCAAGTCCTCGATGTCTTCGTCATTGGTGCCGATGTTGCCGATATGCGGGAAGGTGAAGGTGACGATCTGGCCGGCATAGGACGGGTCGGTGAGAATTTCCTGGTAGCCGGTGAGCGCGGTGTTGAAGCAGACTTCGGCAACGGCGGAACCGGTGGCGCCGAGGCCGCGACCCTCGATGACGGTGCCGTCGGCCAGCACCAGGACGGCGGTCGGCTTTTCGGTTGCCCAAGGCGGGGTCAGTTCGGGGGTCATCTCGGCCATGGCGACGCTCCTGTCACGCTGCGCGCTTCGATGGCGGGCCATCTGCGCAGCAAACGGCGCGGCCGATCTCTCGAGCCTGCGCGCATCAATTCTTTGTCTTGTGCAAGGCCGAGTACATAGGGGAAGGCGCCAGAGCGGTCAATGATGCCCGTGCCAAAAACGGCGAGCATTTGTTTCGTCGAACGATATCAGGGCTTTGGCGCGTTTGCTTTGCGGATGGGCCGCGGTTATTGTCCGCGCCGTTCGAAGGAGAAAGCATCATGCGCGCAAAAATCGCCGAATCCCTGAAAAGCGCGATGAAGGCGCAGGACAAGCACCGGCTGCCGACGCTCAGGCTGATCCAGGCCGCCATCCACGACCGCGACATCGCCAATCGCGGCTCGACCAAGGACCCCGCCAGCGACGAGGAGATCCTGCAGATCCTGGCCAAGATGGTGAAGCAGCGCGAGGAATCGGCCAAGGCGTTCGAGGACGGCAAGCGCCCGGATCTGGCCACGCAGGAGCGTGGCGAGATGGAGATCATCCGCGGCTTCCTGCCGACGCAGTTGGACGACGCCGCCGTCACCGCGGCCGCGCGCGAAGCGATCGCAGCGACTGGTGCGGCGAGCCAGAAGGACATGGGCAAGGTGATTGCCGCGCTGAAGGCGAAATATGCCGGCCAGATGGATTTCGGCAAGGCCAGCGGCATCGTCAAAGGCCTGCTGCAGTAGGAGCCGACACCACTTCAATGGCGAAGGAGAGCAGGGGCATTACCTCTGGGCAAGAAACGGTCCGCACCGGCTTAAGCGAGCAAGCCTTGACCTGCCGGAGAGACCCACCATGATCGAAATCGTCAAACCCACGCTCGAACATCTGCCCTCCTACAAGGCGGCGCTCGAGCGTGGCTGGTCGCCGGACAATGTCCGGCTGATGGAAGCGACGCGCGAGCAACTTGCGGCGATCGACGAGGATCCCGCGGCGTTCCTTGCCAGCCTCGACGATCCCGAGGCCAAAGGAGGCCCGATTACCTTGCCGGACGGCACGACCGTGCCGCGGCTGCCGGGCTTCCGGCGCTGGATCTGGGACGGCGAGGCCGCTGGCTCGATCGGCTTTCGCTGGCAGCCGGGTACGGCCGCACTGCCGTCGCATGTGCTCGGCCATATCGGCTATGCCGTGGTGCCGTGGAAGCGCGGACGAGGCTATGCGACCGAGGCGCTGCGGCTGATGCTGGACGAGGCGAGGGCTGTTGGTTTGCCATATGTCGAGCTCACCACCGACCTCGACAATCCGGCCTCGCAGAAGGTGGTGCTGGCCAATGGCGGCCGTGTGGTCGGTCCGTTCATCAAGGACGCCGCGTATGGCGGCGCCGAGAGTTTGTTGTTCCGGATCGATTTGTAGTCCGACGCTATTCGGCCGCTGCTGGCAGCGGTGGCGCTGCCCGGCTGCGCCCCTCCCAGATGTAGGAGGCAAGTGCCACCACCACCGCCACCAGCATGGCGGCAGCGCCCACAACCGGCAGGCTGCGAAAGCCGTAGCCGGCATTGAGCATGGCAGCGCCCAGCGACGCGGCGAGCGCGATGCCGACATTGAAGCCGGAGGGGATGAGCGAGGAGGCGAGGTTGGAGGCGTCCGCCGTCCAGGCCAGGATGCGGGTCTGGATCGGCGTGCCTATGGCGAAGTTGAGGCCACCCCAGACAACGATGGCGATGACCATCGGCACGGGGTAGGGGCTGACGGCATAGATCACGCCCAACATCACCGCCTGCAGCGCAAGCATGGTGATCAGCGACGGCATCAGCTTCCAATCGGAAAGCTTGCCGCCGAGAAAGACGCCGACCGTGGCGCCGACGCCGTTGAGCAGCAGCACCCAGGGGATCAGGCTCTCGTCGAGATGGCTCACCTCAAGCAGTGTCGGGGTGATGTAGGTGAACAGGCCGAACTGGCCGATCATCAACATCAGCATCAGGATCAGCGAGGTCCAGACTTGCTGGCGCGCCAGCACGCGAACCTCGCTGCCAAGGCTGGTGGATGGGCTCGATGCGCCCGTTTTGCGCGGCAGGAGGGCGGCCATGGCGGCAAACGCCACCACGCCCAGCGCGCACATCACCCAGAAGGTGGCGCGCCAGCCCCAGAGATTGCCGATTGCGGTGCCGGCCGGCACGCCGATGACATTGGATACGGTGAGGCCGGAGAGGATCACAGCCACGGCCATGCCGCGCTTGTCCTCGGGCACGAGGCCGACAGCCACTACCATGGCGACGCCGAAATAGGCGCCGTGTGCGACGGCGACCGCAATGCGCAAGAGCAGCATCGAGGTAAAATCGGGCGCCAGCGCGCAAGCGGCCTGGCCGATGGTGAAGGCGACGGTCAGGCAAAGCAGCAGCGTCTTGCGGGAAATGCCCTTGGTGGCGAGCGCCAGCAATGGCCCACCAACGGCGATGCCGCCGGCGTAGCCGGAGACGAGATAGCCGGAAGTCGGGATCGAAACGCCAAGGCCGTCGGCCACTTGCGGCAATACACCGGCGATGACGAATTCGGTGGTGCCGAAAGCAAAGGCGGCAATGAACAGGGCAATGAGCGGGAGCATGACGGAAGCGATCCTCGGATAAGGTCGCCTCAAACCATGGATGGGGTTCGTGGGCAATGCAGAAATTATCGACGCCGCTTTAGGTTTTCTTGATCAGCTTGCCTTCAACCGCGACCCACCCAGCAACCCGCGCTCTTCCAGCACCGGGTAGGCCATCGACGCCAGCAGCGAGTTGATCTGCTTCAGGTCGCGGATGGTGTCGAGGTGGATGGAACTTGTTTCGACGCTCTTGGCGGTGCCGTCGCGCAGGCGCACGAAATGGCTGGCGCTGGTTTCCTTTTCGCGGTCGCGCAGCCGGTCCTTTTCCAGCACCAGCTGGCGGGCGGTCTCAGGGTCGCGCGACACCAGCACGTTGAAAGCAAGCCTGGCATTGGCCAGCACCGAGGTGTGAAAGGCGAGCAGCTCGCTCCAGCCCTCGGGCGTGAACTCCAGCCCGCGCTCGAACTTCTTCTTCACATGCACCAGCATGTTGCGCACGATGATGTCGCCGACCTGCTCGAGCTTGACGCAGGCGCCTATCAGCTCCTGGCAGCGCAGCGCCTCGTCCTCTGTGAGCGAGTTCCTGGTCAATTTGGCCAGATAGAGCTTGATCGCCGCGTGCTTCCTGTCGACGCGGTCGTCAAGGGCGGCCAGCGCCTTGATCTTGTCGCCGTCGGCGCTTTCATACAGCTCGATGATGCGCTTGAGCATGATCTCGACCGTCTCGCAGACGCGCACCACCTCGCGGGTGGCGTTGGCCAGCGCCTGGCTCGGAACGTCGAGCGCGCCGTCGTTGAGGGCGGAGAGTTCGACCACATCGAGCTCTGTAGCCGGCGCTGGCTTGGTGCCCATTGCGACGATCTTCTCAGAGGCACGATAGATCAGGCTGGCAAGCGGCAGGCCGGCGAGCAGGATCAGCACATTGAACAGGATGTGGGCGTTGACGATCTGGTCGGGCACGGTGGCGCCGAGGAAGGCGACCGGCGGCTTCAGCGTCATGAACAGGATCAGCATCATCAGCGAGCCCATGCCGCGCATCAACAGATTGCCGATCGGCACGACGCGCACGCCAGGTTCGGCACTTCGGGTGAGCAGCGGCGCGATGATCGACGAGCCGAGATTGACGCCGAGCACCAGCACGATGCCGAGTTCGGGCGGGATGAAGCCGCGGCCGGCCAGCGTCACCATCAAAAGCACGGCGGCGATCGAGGAGTGGAAGAGCCAGGTAACGAGCGCGGCGAGCAGATAGGCGGTGACGTAGTCGCTGGAGAAATATTCGATGATGAGCGGCATCAGCGTGCTCTGCCGCAGCGGCTCCGACGCCTGGCCGATCATTTCCAGCGACAGTACCAGAAGGCCGATGCCGACCAGGATACGGCCGAACTGGCGCCAATCGCGCCGCTCGGTGGCCATGAACATGACCGTGCCGGCGACGAGGCAGATCGGCACCAGCAGCGTCAGATCGAAGGTCAAGAGCTTGACCACCAGCGCCGAGCCGATCTCGGCGCCGCGCACAGCCAATTGGCCCGACATGCCCGAGACGATGCCGGCGCCGGCGAAGGAGCCGACGAGAAGCGTGACGGCGGTCGAGCTCTGCAGCGCGATGGACAGGCCGCAGCCGGCCAGCACCGCCATGATCGGATTGCGCATGGTGGAGCGCAGCCGGTGACGCAGCACGTCGCCATAGGCGCGCTCGACGCCTGTCTTGACCATGCGGGTGGCAAACAGCATCAGCGCCACCGCGCCCGCCAGATGCAGCAGGACGACGGAGCCGCTCATTTCGAAACCCGCACGCAGACAGCTACCGCGACGCGGAGGGTGCGCAGTGCAGGGAGGAAAACGGGGCTGCGAATCATGGTCATGACAGTCTTGAACAATATCCGGAATATTTTAGCCGGGTAATAAAATCTTGTCGATTTCAAGAGCCGTCGCGGCGCGACAGGGCGTGTCGGAAAATGGACGGATGCGCAAATGGTTGCATGGCGGATCCCTGGTGATGGCAGCGGATCGTCCCGGTTTGCCGGACTCCCGGCAATCGCCTTTGCGATGATGTTCAAATATCCAGGATAAGCACCGGATTTCATTACGTAAATGTAATGCTAGTGTTCAGTTTCGGTTCATCCTTCGGGCGCTATTCCCTAGGCATCGACAACCAAGGAGCCCCGCTATGAAACGTGTTGTTCTTTCCGCCCTCGCTTTCTCGATGCTGGCCGCCACTTCGCTTACCGGCCAGGCCGCACCGGTGAACGCACCGGTCGCACCGCAGTCGAATTACACGCGGGTCGACTGGCAGAGGCCCGGCAAGCATGTCGATGTCAGGAAGCGCGTCGTGAAGAAGACGGTGGTCGTCAAGCGCAGCCATTGGCGCAATGGCCAGAAATATTCCAGCTGGAAGCGGCACCAGCCGATCCGCGATTATGGCCGCTATGGCCTGCATCGCCCCGGCCGCGGCCAGGAATGGATCCGCGTCGGCAACGACTATGTGCTGGTCAGCGTCCTGTCCGGCATCATCTTCGGCGCCATTGCCGCGCATTAAGCCCGGCCTCGCCGGCGCAATGCAGAGACTTGAAAGGAGGCGGCCCGAAACGGCCGCCTTTCTTTTGGCTGTAGAAACCGGGCTTTTTGGCTGTGGAAACCGGGTATGGTCCGCAATAAGGGTCGTCGGATTCCGCGAGCATGATTATATGAGGGACAAACGAGTTCCCCAATGCGCTTTCCGCCCGCCTTTCTCGATGAGATACGCGACCGTGTGCCGATTTCATCGGTCATCGGCCAGCGCGTCGCATGGGACAGGAAGAAGACCAACGCCTCGCGCGGCGACTATTGGGCCTGTTGTCCGTTCCATGGCGAAAAGAGCCCCTCCTTCCACTGCGAGGACAAGAAGGGCCGCTATCACTGTTTCGGCTGTTCGGTGTCGGGCGATCATTTCAAGTTCCTGACCGAGCTCGACGGATTAAGCTTTCCCGAAGCGGTCGAGAAGATCGCCGACATGGCCGGCGTGCCGATGCCGGTGCGCGACGAGCGGGAAGAACAGCGTGAGAAGGAACGCGCCAGTCTGACCGATGTCATGGAGATGGCGACTGCCTTCTTCCAGGAGCGGCTGCAAGGACCGGAGGGTGCAAAAGCCCGCGCCTATCTCAGGGATCGCGGGCTGACGCCGGCGACGCAGCAATCGTTCCGGCTGGGCTTTGCGCCCGACAGCCGCAATGCGCTGAAGGAACATCTTGCCGCCAAGGGTGTGCCCAAGGCCGACATCGAGGCCTGCGGGCTGGTGCGTCATGGCGACGACATCCCGGTCTCCTATGACTGGTTCCGCGATCGCATCATGTTCCCGATCCCGGATTCGCGCGGCAAGATCATCGCCTTTGGCGGCCGCGCACTGGCACCCGATGCGCTGGCCAAATACATGAATTCGCCCGACACGGAGCTCTTCCACAAGGGCAACGTGCTCTACAATTTCGCCCGCGCCCGCAAAGCGCTGGCGAAAGGCGGCACGGTGATTGCCGTCGAAGGCTATATGGACGTGATTGCGCTGGCGCAGGCCGGCTTCGAGAATGCCGTGGCGCCGCTCGGCACCGCGCTCACCGAAAACCAACTCGAACTTCTGTGGCGCATGGCGCCTGAGCCGATGCTGTGCTTCGACGGCGACCAGGCCGGGCTGAAGGCGGCGTGGCGCGCCGCGGATCTCGCGCTGCCGTCGGTGCAGGCCGGGCGGTCGGTGCGCTTTGCGCTGTTGCCGGAGGGCAAGGATCCCGACGATCTGGTCAAGGCAGAAGGGCCGGACGCGTTTCGTGCCGTGCTGGCGGAAGCGCGGCCTCTCGCTGATTTGTTGTGGATGCGTGAGACATCCGGTGGCGTCTTCGACACGCCGGAGCGGCGGGCGGGGCTGACAAAGACGCTGCGCGAACTGACCAGCCGCATCCGCGATGAGAGCCAGCGCTACCACTACCAGCAGTGGATGCGCGAGCGGGAGCTGACCTTCTTCAGCGCCCAGCGCGAAGTGCGGCAAGGTCGCCAGGACTGGAAACCGGGGCAGGGCAAAACGCCCGCACCCGGCGGACAGTTCGCCAAAGGCAGCGGGGCAGGCGCGCGCGCCGCGATCACCGAAAGCCTCGGCCGCTCCGCCATGGTCAAACGCGGTGGCGAGATGATGTCGGTGCGCGAGGCGACGATCATCGTAGCCCTCGTCAACCATCCGGCGCTGATCGACGAGAACTTCGCCCATGTCGAGTTCCTCGATCTCGCCAACACCGATCTGCAGCGGCTGCACGCCGCCATCCTCGATGCGATGGCGCACGACATGGCCAATGACCGTAGCGCGGTGATCGCCACCATCGAACGTGCCGGCTGCAGCGATATCTGGGGGCGCGCCGTGGCGCTCATCCAACGGGCCAGGCAATGGCCCGCGCTGGAAACCGCAGCGCTTGACGATGCCCGCGACGCCTTCAACCAGGCGCTGCACTTGCAGCGCAGCGCGCGCACCTTACATAAGGAGCTGAAACAGGCGGAAGCAGCGCTCGCCAGCGATCCCACTGACGAAAACTACCGGCACCTCATCGAGATTCAGGCGCAATTCCGTGATGTACAAGCAACGGAAGCGCTGATCGAAGGCTTCGGTGTATCCTCGGGCAGGGGTGGGCGCGTCTAGGTCGAAACCTGCGCAAGAATGAATGTTGTACGTGCTGCGCGTCGAATCGACGCCTCTAAGTCGGGTAATTGATTCGCTTTTTTGATGCGAATCATGCGAGAGGCGCTTGACCTTCTGGCAGAATGACGGAATCAGGACGATTCGAAACCTTAACCCGCGCCGGCGTCGATGGAAATGCACTGACGCGAGGTGCTGATCACTGGACAGGCTGTCAGCCTGCCACAGATATCAGGGTTAATCTGGACTTAATGCATATCGCCCAAAAGTGAAAACCGGTTTTGGGGGCACGATATGAACAAACAAAAGAGTTGATTCGGTTACCGGCCCGGTTAAGCGCCACCAGCGCATGTAGTTTGACCGGTGCGGCAGCTACGCGGCTTCGATGCTCGGCCGCTAGGAGAAGATAAAGACTATGGCGACAAAGGAAAAGGAAGAGGTCGAGACCGAACGTGAAGGCGCCACCGATGGGCCTCTGCTCGACCTTTCCGATGATGCTGTCAAGAAGATGATCAAGGCCGCCAAGAAGCGCGGCTATGTGACTCTCGACGAACTGAACGCGGTGCTGCCGTCGGAAGAGACCGATCCGGATCGCATCGAAGACATCAATGCGATGCTGTCCGACATGGGCATCAACGTGGTCGAGGACGACGATCAGAGCGAGGAGCCCGAGGCCGCCGACAGCAATGCCGACGCCGAGGAAGACGCCAACGAACTGGCCGAGCAGACCGGCACCGCCGTCGCCGCCACGACCACCAAGAAAGAGCCGACCGACCGCACCGATGACCCGGTGCGCATGTATCTGCGCGAGATGGGCTCGGTCGAGCTCCTGTCGCGCGAGGGCGAAATCGCGATCGCCAAGCGCATCGAGGCCGGCCGCGAGACGATGATCGCGGGCCTCTGCGAAAGCCCGCTGACCTTCCAGGCCATCATCATCTGGCGTGACGAGCTCAACGAATCCAAGATCCTGCTGCGCGAGATCATCGACCTCGAAGCCACCTATGCCGGCCCCGAAGCCAAGCAGGCGCCGGTGGTCGAGCGCATCGAGGAGGCGCCCAAGGCCGAGGACAAGCCGAGGCGTGGACGCGACGAGGAAGACGACATCACCAATGTCGGCGCCGACACGCGCGGCCTGGTCGATGACGACGAGGAAGACGAGGACGAGGCGAGCCTGTCGCTGGCGGCGATGGAAGCGGAGCTGCGCCCGCAGGTGATGGAGACGCTCGACGTCATCGCCGACACCTACAAGAAGCTGCGCAAGCTGCAGGACCAGCAGGTCGAGAACCGTCTGGCCGCGACCGGCACGCTGTCGCCAAGCCAGGACCGCCGCCTGAAGGAGCTGAAGGACCAGCTGATCAAGGCGGTGAAGTCGCTGTCGCTCAACACGGCGCGCATCGAGGCGCTGGTCGAGCAGCTCTACGACATCAACAAGCGGCTGGTGCAGAACGAAGGCAAGCTGCTGCGCCTGGCCGAAAGCTATGGCGTGCGCCGCGAGGAGTTCCTCAAGGAATATCAGGGCTCCGAGCTCGACCCGAACTGGACGCGCTCGATCGGCAACCTGACCTCGCGCGGTTGGAAGGAATTCACCAAGAACGAGAAAGACGCGATCAAGGATCTGCGTTCGGAAATCCAGAACCTCGCAACCGAGACGGCGATCTCAATCCTGGAATTCCGCAAGATCGTCAACCAGGTGCAGAAGGGCGAGCGCGAAGCCGCGATCGCCAAGAAGGAAATGGTCGAGGCCAATCTGCGCCTCGTCATCTCCATCGCCAAGAAATATACCAATCGCGGCCTGCAGTTCCTCGACCTGATCCAGGAAGGCAATATCGGCTTGATGAAGGCGGTCGACAAATTCGAATACCGCCGCGGCTACAAGTTCTCGACCTACGCGACATGGTGGATCCGGCAGGCGATCACGCGTTCGATCGCCGACCAGGCGCGCACCATCCGCATCCCGGTGCACATGATCGAAACGATCAACAAGATCGTGCGCACGTCGCGCCAGATGCTGCATGAAATCGGCCGCGAGCCGACGCCGGAGGAACTGGCAGAAAAGCTCGCAATGCCGCTCGAAAAAGTGCGCAAGGTCTTGAAGATCGCCAAGGAGCCGATCTCGCTCGAAACCCCTGTGGGTGACGAAGAGGATTCGCATCTGGGCGATTTCATCGAGGACAAGATGGCGATCCTGCCGATCGATGCGGCGATCCAGGCCAATCTGCGCGAGACCACCACGCGGGTGCTCGCCTCGCTGACGCCGCGCGAGGAGCGGGTGCTGCGCATGCGCTTCGGCATCGGCATGAACACCGACCACACGCTGGAAGAAGTCGGCCAGCAGTTCTCGGTGACGCGCGAACGTATCCGCCAGATCGAGGCCAAGGCGCTGCGCAAGCTCAAGCACCCGAGCCGGAGCCGCAAGCTGAGGAGCTTCCTCGACAGCTGATAGCGGCAACAGACCAGCATTCGAAAAGGGCGCCGATGGCGCCCTTTTTGTTGCCGGGTGAAGGCTCTTGTCGCCCATCTCCGTCGGGAGGATACTTGCCTGGTCGGATGCATGTTCTGGGCGAAAAAACCGGATGTCCGCCCCGGCTGATGTCCTCAGCCGTGCTCCGTGGCGCCGGAGGGAGGTGTGTGATGACAACCTACATCCTGCTGATGAACTGGACGGAACAGGGCGCCAGAAACATCCGAGAGTCGCCGAAGCGGCTCGATGCCGCCAAGAAGCAACTGGCCGACATGGGCGGCTCGTTCAAGGCGTTTTACCTGACTATGGGCGAATATGACATGGTGGCGATTATCGAGGCGCCCGACGATGCTGTGCTTGCTCGTTTCGCCCTGATGCTGGCAACGGGTGGCAGCGTCAAGACGCGAACGCTCAAGGCTTTCCCGGAATTTGCCTATCGCGAGATCGTCACTTCGCTTGGATAGCGCTGGGCGCGGGTCCGTGCGGCTCGGCGTCTTATTGCGGGGCCGTGCCGTCAGGGTGATAGTCGCGCCATGTCCAAGCCTGCGCTGACCGTCTGGTACAACACACGCTGCCCGGTTTGCGATGGCGGCATCACCCGGCAGAAACGGCGGCTGATCGAGGCGATCAAGGCCGGGCGGATCGAATTCCGCGACATCAACCTCGAACCGGCGGCGCTCTCTGGCTACAGCGCCTCGCTGGAGGACATACGCCGCCGGCTGCATGCCACCGATGCCGAAGGCAGGCTGCTGGTCGGCGCCGATGTCGCGGTTGCCGTCTGGCGGGCGACGCCGGGCGAGGGCTGGCTGGCGACGCTCTTCGGCAATCCGGTCGCGCTGCCGCTGACGCGCTTGGCCTATGATCGTTTCGCCGATCTTCTCTATGCCTGGAACCGGCGCAAGGGCCGCTGGTAGCGAGGCAAGGCCCGAAGATATCTGCGGGCCTTACCGTCATGGGCGTTACCGGGACGCCGGCTCGCAAAGCCAGCCGACAATGCGGCGCACCGCCGGCAGCACCATGAGCAACGTTGGGAACGCTACCAGCCAGGACAGGCCCCAGGCAGTGAGCCAGACAGCCGGCAAATCAGGTTGCAGTCCAAGGCTTTTCAGCGTCGATATGAACGAGACGATGAAGGTCATCAGCAGCGACAGCACCAGCGGACTGACGATCGCGGCATAGCGCGCCGGCAGCTTGCCGCGCTTACGGGTCGTGGTCATTTTTGGATTTTCCTGAAACATCCGGTCCGTCGCATTTGGCATCCATTGCGCCGGGTTTCCGGCGGAACTGCCCGGAAAGACCGGGGTGGATGCGTTGCTTGACGTCAGACGCTTACGGAGAGGTTTTGGCCCTCACGCGCTTTCTAGCTGCCGGCGGCGGCGAAATCAACCTTCTGGCGCCGCCTTTAGATACATCGTAAGATATATCTTGACTCGTCGGCGGGGCAAGCCTAATTAAGATGTATCGTAAGATATAACTCAAGGAGCAATTCATGCATAGACATCATCCCTTTGGCGAGCGCGCCGAGCGCGCATTCCTGCACATGGCAGGCAAATTTGGTGGAAGAGGGGGCAGCGGCTTTGGTCCGTTCGGCCATGGCGGACGTGGCGGTGGACGCGGCGGCCCGGGCGACATGTTTCGCGCCGGGCGCATGCTGGCCGACGGCGATCTCAAGCTGATCACGCTGTCGCTGCTGGCCGAGGCGCCTCGCCACGGCTACGACATCATCAAGGCGCTGGAAGAGCGCACCAGCGGCATCTACAGCCCGAGCCCGGGCGTCGTCTATCCGACGCTGACCTTCCTGGAAGAGGCCGGCTATGCGGCTTCAGCCGCCGACGGCAACAAGAAGGTGTTTTCGATCACCGAGGCGGGCCAGGCGCATCTCGCCGAGAACCGCGAGATGATCGACGGCGTGCTGGAGCATCTCGAGCGCTTCGGCCGCAAGATGGCGAAAGCGCGGGACTGGTTCGGCTGGAACGACGACGGCGAGGAAGGCGGACGGCGTGGTGGACGGGGTCGCTCGGAAGCCCGCGAGGAGTTCCGCGCCGTGCGTCACCGGCTGCGTGCCGCGCTCGGCGATCTCGTCGACGCGTCGGCTGAAAAGCAGGCCGAGGCGATTGCAGTCCTGGAAGCCGCCGCTGAAGCCCTGGAAGCGCTATCGCGCGGTTGACCCCTGGCGAGAACGCTTGCCCGTTCGACTGAGGAACGGTACTGAAAATCATCCTGCACCGCGAGACGTGGTGCAGGATGATTGCCGTTGGAGGAAGCCCCATGTCTTTTCTGAAGCGTCTTTTCGGTGGTGGCGGTGAGGGGGGCGAGCCCAAGAGCGCAGCACCGGCAAAGCAGGTTGAGCACAAGGGATTTTTGATCAGTGCCACGCCCTACAAGGCGGAGGGGGGCCAATACCAGACCTGCGGCGTGGTTTCGAAGGAAGTCGACGGCGTGATGAAGGAACACAAATTCATCCGCGCCGATCGCTTTGCCGGACTGGGCGACGCCGTCGACATCTCGATCAAGAAGGGCATGCAACTGGTCGACGAGCAAGGCGAGAGGATGTTCGGGTAGCCTACAGCCTCGGATCGATTGGCTCGCTCTCCAGCGCCAGGACGCCGAAAACACACTCGTGAACACGTCGCAGCGGTTCCTTGGCGACAAACCGCTTCAGTGCCTCGTGACCGAGCGCGAACTCTCTGAGCGCCAGGCTGCGCTTGCCACCCAAGCCTCGTTCGCGCAGGCGCACGAGATTGTCCGGCGCATCGTATTCGGGGCCATAGATAATGCGAAGATACTCCTGGCCGCGCACTTTCAGCGCCGGTTGCATGAGCCCCTTCTTGTTTCGGCTGACGAAGTCGTGCGGCTTCACTACCATCCCTTCGCCGCCTGAGTCGGTCAGCGTCTCCCACCAGGCGACGGCCTCCGCACAAGAACCGGCATCGGCCAGGTCAACCATCCGCCATTGCGTTCGCGTTACCACGCCGCCCCCGGCAGCCAGACGGTCCGCAAGCGTCATGTGCCAAACGTGGTTCTGGTCGTACCAGACGCATCCCTCACTTGCCAGCAGGTGGAACGGCGCGACCTTCAGGTCGTCGACGCCCGAGACCGGCCACACGTAAGGCGCCCAGGCAGTGGCGTATCTGGCGGCACGCGCGGCGCGGTCCTCAATGCGAGCCTTGAGCGCGGCCGTATCCACGCCGCGTGCCATCGCACGGGCCAGCGCTTCGCGGCTGGCCTGGAGCCCAGCGGCCGCAGACGTTGCCACTGGGGCGTACTGGCTTTCAATCAGGCTGCTTGCCTTGGCCGACCATGGCATGATCTCGGTGTCCAGCAGCAACCAGTCGCTGTTCAATTCCTGCCATAGATCCGCAGCGTCGACGCTGGCGCGCAGGCGATTGAGCAGGCGCTCCGTCATGCCGCTGTCGCTGAAAAAGGAGCGTCCGGTCCGGGTCCAGATCGCGCCTGTCTCGTCGCCAGATACCCCGAACCGGTCGCGCGCCGTCTGCGCGTTTCGGCACAGAGCGATGACTGCCCGCGAACCCATGTGCTTCTCTTCGCACAGGATTTGGGTGACGCCACGCTCGCGGAAATGACTGAGAGCTTCCTCGGGGCGTTCCAGCCAGCCGGCTTGGCTGCTGGTCTCGGATGGCGACATTGTCGGCGGCAGATATACCAGCCACTGCGGCGACAGCGCGAAGCGGCTCATCACCTCAAGTGCCGCCGACGCGTTCTCCTCGGCCACGACAACCCTGCCTTTCAGTTCGGTCTCGATCCAGCGTCGCCCAGAGACATCCTGATAGTCGAGCACGCCGTCGGCATCGGCCTGTGCCGATTTGCCAAGGCCCGGTCCGCCGAGGGGACGCACGGGTTCGGACCAGGTCTCGACTGCCGGCACGTCGACCAGTTCGCGTTCCGGCCAGCGCAAGGCAGTCAGCTTGCCGCCGAACACGCAGCCGGTGTCGATGCAAAGCGTGTTGTTGACCCACTCCGCCAACAGCACCGGCGTGTGCCCGTATACTACGCTGGTTTTGCCCCGATAGGCGGCTGCCCAGTCGGCACGGACGGGCAGGCCAAATTCGTCGATTTCGCCCGTGGTTTCGCCATAGAGGGCGAACTCGCGCACCGCGCCGGAACCGCGCCCGATCATCTCTTCCTTGAGTCCGGCATGTGCCACGGCGAGGCGTCCGCCGTCCAGCCAGACGTGGCTGCGCAGGCTGTCGAGGAAGGCCGGCAAAGCCTCTCGCAGGCCGCGATCCTGAGCGTCCAACTGGTCGATGGTTTGCTGCAGGCCGTGGGCGATCGTGACCTTGCGGCCTTCCAGCCAGCGGCTGAGTTTGCGTTCGTGATTGCCCTGGACACAGTAGGCGGTTCCCGCCGCGACCATGCTCATGGCGATGCGCAAGACGTCGGGCACGTTGGGACCACGATCGACGAGGTCGCCGACAAAGACGATCTTGCGGCCTTCTGGCGGCGTTACAGTGACGGTCCGATCACCATGGCCGTCGGACCAGGCGATGCTGTAACCGAGCTGACAGAACAAGGTCTGAAGTTCGTCGGCGCAACCATGGACATCACCTATGACGTCGAAAGGACCGCAATCGTCGCGCTTGTCGGTCCATAATGGCTGACGCGAGACCTTGGCCGCGTCGATACTGGCCTCGCCGGTGAGCTTCCAGACCTGACGGAAACCTTCGCGTTGCAGGCCGCCGAGGCCCTTGCGAATTTCGTTCGTCATGCGCTGGGCAACGCCGGCGCCGAAGGGACGATCGGCTCGTAGCGCGTTGCGGGCGACGCAAACATCAACACCCGGATCGATGACCACGGCGACCGGCAAAGCGTGCCATTTGCGCGCCAGCTCGACCCACGCCTTGCGATCAGCGGGTCGCACATTGGTCGCGTCGATGACGGCCAGCTTTCGATGCTTGAGCCGTTTGCCGGCGATTTCGCGCACCAAATCAAAAGCGTCGGCCGAGACATCCTGATCAGTCTCGTTGTCGCTGACGAACGCGCGGCAGCGATCCGACGAGATGATTTCGGTCGGCAGGAAGTGCCTGGCGGCGAAGGTCGACTTGCCCGATCCCGTCGAGCCGATCAGCACGACGAGGGCGAAGTCAGGGATGGTGAGGTCGGTCTTGTCTGGCTCTCTCATCGGGTGAACACCGCCATCTGCGTCGGCGCGCCGAGCACGGGGTCCACGGCTCCGATGCCACTTAAGGCGGCGCTATAGCCATAGATCTCGCCGATCCTGGCCGCCCAGGCTTCAAACCGAACCCGGCCCCATTCGAAACGGTGATCCGGATGGCGAAAAGCGCCGGCGGCCAGACTGGGGAACAAGGGGTTGTAGTCAGCGTTCGGCGTAGTCACGATCACGAATTTTGGCGCTGTCTCGCCGAAGATAATACGCTCGATCATTGGCAGCCGGTCTTCGTCGAGATGTTCGATGACCTCGACCAGCACCGCGACGTCGGCTTCCGCCCATCGGCTGTCGCGATATGTCAGCGATCCGTGCAGCAGCGTGACCCGGTCTTCAGGCGGTCCCCCGAACTCGTTCAGTTTGAGACGCTTGGCGGCCCATTCCAGTTCACGAATAGCGGGGTCGAGCCCGAACAGCTTGTGGACCCATTTTTCGCGCACGAGCCGATAGAGCAGCTTGCCTTCGCCACACCCCAAATCTGCAACACTGGTCCCTCCGGTCGCCCGAATGGCTTGCACCACGGCGTCCATGCGCAGGTCGTTCAGCCGGATGGGCGCCTCCAGCGCTTGCTCAGGTGCAGCCCAGGCCTCGGGGGGTAGGACCTCATTGGCCGTCTCCGGAGCCAGCCGCTCCAGGGCGATGCGGGCCAACGCACCTCGGTTGCGCAGATACCGGCGCACGATCAGGTCTTTGGCTGGGTGGTTTTCCAGCCAGCCCTCGCCCTTGGACAGCAGCTTGTCAATCTCGGCCTCGCCCACCCAGTAGTGCTTGGTGTCGTCCATCACCGGGATCAGGACATAAAGGTGGTTGAGCAGGCTGCTTAGGCGGCCGGTGCCAGTCAGCCTCAGATGACCGTATCGTGGTCCACCCGCGCCAGATCCGACAGTTTCGACCGGCGCCAGGTTGACGGTCCATCCCAGCGGTTCGAATAGATCTCGAACCAGGGCCTCGCCGCCACGCATCGGCAGCGGGGTCACCACAGCTTCGAGCGGGAGGTCGCTATCGGCCAGTTGCTGGCGCTCCTTCGAGATGCCGGTCATCGCTGTCCGCAGTACCTTGTTCAAAGCCACAGACAGAAATGACGATGCCGTATAAGGTCGGTCGTTTACATATTGATCCAGCAAGCCCTCTGCCTGGCCTTTGCCCCGAACGAGCCCTATCGGATCGACATCGAGCAGAAGCACAGCCTCACAACGCTCATCGGTCGCCTCCGGATAGAACAGCCAGGCCTTGCCGAAGGATAGGTCAGTCTCGTGCAGACGTTCGGGATGCTTGTGCAGCAAGAAGCCGAGATCTGTGGCTGGATGATGGGTTGTCGCGACGGAAAGGAACATCAGCGACCGATAACGCAGACAGGCCGAATAACCAATGGCGTTGCGCGGCAATCTAGTAACGCGATAGATCCGTTTTCGACACGCAACCTATCGCGCCGCCTGACAAGGAAAAAGGCAGGCGCCGAAGCGCCTGCCTTTTCAATGCGAATGACGGGGTGTGCTTACGCGGCGATTTGCGCGCTCGCGGTCTTGGCCACCACGGCATCGACCTTGGCCGTCGCATTGGCGAGCGCGGCGGTGACGGCATCAGGGCCCATGCCGACGCCTTCGATGCGGATGACGTCGACATCGGTCATGCCGAGAAAGCCGAGCACGCCGCGCAGATAGGGGATGGCGTGATCGAACTGCACGGCCGCACCTTCGGAATAGATGCCGCCCGAGGCGAGTACGATATAGACCTTCTTGCCGGTGACGAGGCCCTTGGGACCACCCTCGCCATAAGAGAAGCTCTTGCCGGAGCGGGAGATGTGATCGACCCAGGACTTCAGGGTCGAGGAGATGTTGAAGTTGATGAAGCCGGTGGCCAGGATCACGGTGTCGGCTGCGAACAGTTCGTCAAGCACGATGTCGGAGACGCCGACGACTTCGGCCTGGCGCGGCGTGCGGGCTTCAACGGGGGTGTAGATGCCGGTCGCATAATCGGTGTCGATATGCGGCAGCGGGTTGGCCACGAGGTCGCGTACGACGAGCGTATTCGACGGGTCGGCGGCGACGAGCTTTTCAGCGAATTCGGTAGCGATACGGGTCGAGTGCGAGGCAGCGCCGCGCGGGCTCGAGGTTACAAGCAGGATAGACATAGCGGTTCTCTCCAGTGGGAATTGATTTCTCCCGCCTGATATGGGCCTACCGACCCATTCAAAAAACTGGTATATTTTCTATACGATCCATCCATAAAGTAGGTATGCCGTGCAGCCCAATCCGACGCTCGACCAATTGCAGATCCTGGTTGCGGTCGCCGACACCGGCAGCTTCTCAGCCGCCGGCCGCAAGCTTAACCGCGCGCAGTCCGTCATCAGCTACGGCATCGCCAATCTTGAAGCGCAGCTTGGCCTGAAACTGTTCGAGCGCGAGGGCACGCGCGAGCCGCAGCTGACCGAAATCGGCCGGGCGATGCTGGAGGACGCCCGGCGCATGGTCGGCGTGCTGCAGCGCATCCGTTCGCGTGCCGACGGTCACCATCAGGGGCTGGAGGCTGAAGTTGCGCTATCGGTTGACGCGGCGCTGCCCTCGCCGGTGCTGGTGCGGGTGCTGAAGGCGTTCGAGGCGCAGTTCCCGACCGTGATGATGCGACTGCATATCGGCACGCTCGGTCTGATCCCCGACCATGTCGTCAGCGGACAGTCGGATCTTGGCATCGGTGGCTTGCTGGGCGAGGTCGACGTGCATCTCGTGCGCATCGGCTTCATGTCGATCGTGCTGGCTGCCGCCCCCACCCACCCTCTGGCACTGCTGCCGAAACCGGTGGCGCTCGAGGATGCGCGAGAGCACACCCAGCTGGTTGTCAGCGACCAGTCGGAACGCACCAAGGGACGCGACTTCGGCGTCTTTGCCTATCGTACATGGCGGCTGACAGATGTGCGTATCAAGCATACGTTGATGCGCGAGGGGCTGGGCTGGGGCGGGTTGCCGCGCTGGCTGATCGCGGACGATTTGGCCAGCGGCAGGCTGGTCGAACTCGACCTTGAACCTTTTAGCGAGGTGCGCTCATCGCTCTACGCCATGCACCGCGCCGACCGCAGCCCGAAACCGGCGGCGGCCTGGCTGATCGACCAGTTCAAACGCCAGCTCGGCTGCTTCAACGAGTTCGACCCGGACGACCTGCCTGAGGGCGAGCCGGAGACAGCCCATCGATCAGAGCCATGAGCACGGCGCGATAGTCTTCGGCCGAGGCGCCGGCCTCGACGGCAAGTGCTGCGCGGTCGAAGGCGGCGGCGAGCAAAGCGGTCAGCGCATCGGCAGGCAGTCTGGTCATCGACTGTTCGCGCATCGCCGCAACCAGGCCTTCGCGCAGCGACCGGTTGCCGTGGTGATTGTCGATCGCATCCATGGCGGCGCGGCCAAGCACGGCCGGCCCGTCGAGCAGCAAAAGCCGCGTGCGGCCGGGCGCGCGCATGGCGGCGAGATAGGCGTCCGAGCCGGCAATCAGCGCATTGCGGGCAAACAAAGAAGGCGGCGAGGCGCGCTCGATCTCTTGCGCCACCGCCGCCGCCTCCTGCTCGACCACGGCGGCAAACAGCGCCTGCTTGTCGGCAAAGTGGTGATAGAGCGCGCCGCGGGTGACGCCGGCGGCCGCAACGATCTCCGGCGTGCCGGTCTCGGCATAGGACTTTTCGATGAACAGTTTGCGCGCCGCAGCGATCAGGTCGGCGCGCGTCGCTTCGGTGCGGTCGCGGTTGGAGCGGCGCGGGGTTTCTCGTTGCATACATGCAGCCTGTATGTTATTTCGAATTACATGCAAACTGTATGTTGGCTGACGGGAGAAAGAAAGATGAAGACGACGAGCTATTATCCGGTGCTGATGACGGGCGACGTAGCCGGCACGAAAGCCTTCTATATCAATCACTTCCGCTTCAAGCCGCTGTTTGCGAGCGACTGGTATGTGCATCTGCAGTCTGCCGAGGATCGCCGGGTCAATCTCGGTATCGTCCAGGGCGACCACGAGACGATCCCGAGGGGGGGCGCGGCCGCACATCGGGGCTGCTGATCAATTTCGAGGTGAGGGATCCTGATGCTGTCTATGAACGGATCGTTGCGGCCGGCCTGCCGATCCTGTGCCCGCTGCGCGACGAACCCTTCGGCCAGCGCCATTTCATCACCAGGGATCCCAATGGCGTGCTGATCGACGTCATCAAGCCGATCCCGCTCGGCCCGGAATTTCAGGCGCAATTCGCGGCGGGCGCGGCGGGCGCCTGAACGATGGCAGCAAATGTCGGCAGCGGCTCCGGCCGCTGTGGCCGGACCCGCACCATGCGGTCTATGTTGGTGACGTTGAAGCTGGGCCTGCCGCATGCGTGACATCTGCCTTGTTCGGGCGCCATCCAATCTCGGCCTTCGGCCCTTGGAGCCGGGCCATGTGCCCGGCACCTGGCGTGCGCCGCAGGCGCTGAGCCAAGCTGGTTTGATCGAGTCGCTGGCGCCGGGGCGGGTGGTCGATCTCGACAGACCCGCCTACAGTACCGAACCGCAACCGGGCACTAGGCTGCGTAATGGTCCGGCGATCCGCCGCTTCAACCTCGATCTTGCCGAGATCGTCACCGGTGCGCTTGGGCAAGGCGAGTTCCCGCTGATCATCGGCGGCGACTGCTCGATCCTGCTTGGCGCACTGGTCGCCGCGCGGCGCTCGGGCGCGGTCGCCCTGATCCATGTCGATGGCCACAGCGATTTCCGCCATCCCGGCAACTACGATGTCAATGCCTCACTCGGCTCGGTTGCCGGCATGGATCTGGCACTTGCCACCGGACGCGGCGAGGCTTTGCTGGCGCAATGGCCAGGTGTTGTCGGTCCGCTCGTCGCCGACGAGGCGGTGGTTCAGATCGGCGAACGCGAGAGCCGCGATGCCGATTTTGCCTGGCCCGACATCAATGCGACCGCCGTCACGCGCATCGACGTCTTTGCCGCGCAGGAACTCGGCGCGGCTGGAGTGTTGCAAAAGACAAGAGCGACGCTGGCGCGCGCCGGCTGTCCCTACTGGCTGCATCTCGATGTCGATGTGCTCGACCAGACGGTGATGCCGGCGGTGGATTCGCCCGGCAGCCCCGGCATCGATCCCGATGAACTCGTTGCCATTCTGTCGGCGCTGGCAGCGGACCAGCGCTGCACCGGCTTGGACATGACGATCTACGATCCCGACCTCGACCCGACCGGTGACCTTGCTCGACTGCTGGTGTCGCTGCTCGGGCGGGTGCTCAAGCCTCGATAAGGCTCAGCTCGCCCTTGCTACCGGCGTCACCGTCACCTGGCTGACGCCGGTGCGGCGCACCACTGTGCACAGCGTCTCGCGGCCGATGCGTTCGGCGTCGAGCATGCGCACGAGGTCGTCGACGCCGGTGACCGGGCGACCGTCTATTGACGCGATGATGTCGCCTTCCCTGAGGCCGGCCTTCGCCGCGGGTCCGTCTTTCTCGACGCTGCGCAGCCGTACCGCCGTACTGGTGGTCACCTGCGACAGAAGGGCGGCGCGGCGCGGCAGGTTGGTGGTGTCGGCCGAGATGCCGATGAAGGCACGGCGCACGCGGCCGAAGCGGATGATCTCCGAAATGACGAAATTGGCGGTGTTGGAAGCGACCGCGAAGGCGATGCCTTGCGCGCCGTGGATCATGGCGGTGTTCACGCCGATGACCTCGCCTGCCGACGACACCAGCGGTCCGCCGGAATTGCCGGGATTGAGCGCGGCATCGGTCTGGATGACATCGTCGATCAGCCGCCCGGTCGAGGCGCGCATCGAACGGCCAAGTGCGGAGACCACGCCTGACGTTACGGTCCATTCGAAGCCGAGCGGATTGCCGATGGCAATGGCGATCTGGCCGCGCCGCAGCCGCTTGGAATCGCCGAGCGGCGCGACTTCGGTGAAGCTGCCATCGGCGCGCACCAGCGCGATGTCGGTGTCGGGGTCGCGGCCTAGCACACGGCCTTCGCTGGAGGCGCCGTCGGGCATAGAGACGCGCACCGTTTTGGCATCGCCAACGACATGGAAATTGGTGACGACCAGCCCGTCCGGGGTGATGACGAAGCCGGAGCCATGGCCACCTTGGCCACCGACGCGCTCGATGCGGCAGACGGCTGGGCCGATGCGGTCGACGGCGTCGGCGACTGTCGTCGAATAGGCGTCGAGCAGTGTGTCGTCGGTTTCGAACTTGTGGGCGGCGAGGGCCATTGGCGGGGCTCCGTGTTTTCAGGCGCGATGATGACTATATGTGCGGAGCGGCTCGAACTGCCGCGACCTGACCAGATGGCCAGTCAAACCAGTAACTAGCCGTCAGACGAGTACCTCCGGGCGCACTGCCGAGCGATATCTGGGCATGAGAAAACCCAGGAGATCATCATGAGTGACTTCAACCTTAATGCATTTTCCGAGGCCATCGCCGATCTCGCCGCCAAGGCTGCGCCGGCAACGGCAAGTTTCACCACCCATCACCATCGCACCGCCAGCGCCTTCCACTGGCGTGACGGCTATTTCGTCACCGCCGAGGAAGCTGTCGAGGCCGGTGAGGAGATCGAATTGACATTGGCTTCGGGCGAAGCGGTGAAGGCCGAACTGGTCGGTCGCGATCCGTCGACCGGCGTAGCGCTTCTGAAGCCGGCCGGCGCGGCCGCGGCGCCTGCGCTCGCCAAGGCTGATGGGGTGCGGCCGGGCAACGTCGCCATCGCTGTCGGCAGCAGTCAGGGCTCGGCGCTGGCCGTCTCGGGCTCGGTCGGCGAGGTCGGCCCCGCCTGGCGCTCGATGCGCGGCGGCAGCATCGATCGGCGCATCAATCTCGCCGTCAATGCCGGCGGCCGTTTCGAGGGCGGGCCGGTGCTTGACGCCAAGGGCGCGCTGATCGG
Organism: Mesorhizobium sp. C089B; assembly: GCF_030323125.1. Taxonomy (NCBI): domain Bacteria; kingdom Pseudomonadati; phylum Pseudomonadota; class Alphaproteobacteria; order Hyphomicrobiales; family Phyllobacteriaceae; genus Mesorhizobium; species Mesorhizobium sp. C089B. Next base: position 2,871,647 of record NZ_CP100469.1, on the reverse strand, counting down.
CATGCTGCTGTTTGGGCCACGTGGTCGTGCGCTGGTCATGCCTTATGAGACGATCGAGCGGGCCGTGGCGACGCTGCGTGAAAAGGGCCATGTCGCGCGCGGCTATCTCGGCGCCGGCCTGCACCCGATCCGTGACGGCGCGGCGCGCGGCGCCATGGTCATGAGCCTCGACGACAATGGTCCGGCCAAAGCCGCCGGCCTTGCGCTGGGCGACATCATCGTGGCGTGGAATGGCGAGGCCGTGCACGGCCCGCGCGAACTGATCCGAAAGCTTGGGCCGGATAGCGCGGGCGCTGCGGTGACGCTCGGCGTGGTGCGCGGCGGCGAGCAGCGCGACGTCGCGCTGACCGTCGGTGAAAAACCGCTGAGCTGAGAGGGCCGATGGAAAGCGACACGCTGACAAGGCCGGAGGCGGGTGGGCCGGAGGCGGGTGGGCCGGAGGCGGGTGGGCCGGAGGTGGGTCGGCCGGAGGTGGCGGGCGGCGGACGCCAGCTCGTGGTGCTGATCGCGCTGCACGATGCCGCGCGTGCCGAGCGCCTGTCAGCTTCGCTTGCCATGGCGGACGATCTGCTTCCGGTCGTAGCCGGCAGCGGGATTGCCGACGTCGCTGTCTTCGATGACGCTGTTGCGAACAGTGCGGCCTGGCTCGATCGAGCCGATGGTGGCAACAGCGCAATCCCACGGGTGCTGCTATCCGCGAGCGCTGGCCGGCCGGAAAACCGGGTGCTTGCCGTGCTGCCTTTGGCGTCGGATGCGAATCTGATCGCGGCTGCCGTCAGACTGGCGGCGGCCGGCTACCGGGTGTCCAGGGATGGGCGTTCGACGCCCGCTCGCCACGACGATTTCGATGGCGCCGCCAACGGCGGAAGCCATAGCGGGCTGTTCGGCGAGGAGCCGTTGGACGATGGCGCTACCGCCCGTCCGGCGCTGTCGCCGCGCGAGGCCGAAGTGCTGGCGCTGCTGGCCGAAGGCGCGCCCAACAAGGTGATCGCGCGGCGGCTGAACATCTCCGTGCACACGGCAAAGTTCCACGTCGCCGCGATCCTGATCAAGCTGGGTGCTGCGAACCGCACGGATGCCATCGCGATCGCGATGCGGCAGGGCCTGGTGCTGGTCTAACCCCCTTATCCATTTGAGCCTACGTTGCGTAACCCGTTGCAGGCTGCCGAGGCCTTGCGCAGTGCATTGCCGCCGCGCAATGGTTCGCGTCAGTGATGTAGCAAGGGAGGTGCCAAGACATGTCGCTCAAGGGAAAGACGCTGTTCATCTCCGGCGGGTCGCGCGGCATCGGGCTGGCGATAGCGTTGCGGGCGGCGCGCGACGGCGCCAATGTGACGATCGCGGCCAAGACCGCCGAGCCGCATCCGAAGCTGCCGGGCACGATCTACTCGGCAGCTGAGGAGATCGAGCAGGCCGGCGGCAAGGCGCTGCCTGTTTTGTGCGACATCCGCGAGGAGGCGCAGGTGGCCGAGGCGGTTGCCAAGACCGTCGAAAAGTTCGGCGGCATCGATATCTGCGTCAACAATGCCAGCGCCATCCAGCTCACCGGCACGCTGGAGACCGACATGAAGCGCTACGATCTGATGCACCAGATCAACACGCGCGGCACTTTCCTGGTGTCGAAAATGTGCGTTCCCCACCTGAAGTTGGCTGAGAATCCTCACATCTTGAATCTGGCGCCGCCGCTCGACATGAAGGCCAAATGGTTCAAGAACCACGTCGCCTACACCATGGCCAAGTTCGGCATGTCGATGTGCACGCTGGGGATGAGCGCCGAGTTTGCCAAGGACGGCATCGCGGTCAATTCGCTGTGGCCGATCTCGACCATCGACACGGCTGCGGTGCGCAATCTGCTCGGCGGCGCGACGGTGGCGGCGATGAGCCGCTTACCCGACATCATGGCCGATGCCGCACACGCCATCTTCCTGCGGCCATCGCGCGAGACATCAGGCAATTTCTACATCGATGAAGAGGTGCTGCGGGCCGAGGGCGTGACCGATTTCGCGGTCTATGCGCCGGGCGCGACCGGGCCGCTGGCCGGCGACTTTTTCGTGCCGGACGCGGTATTTGCCAATTCGCCGACGAACGTCAAAAGCGTCTATTGACGGAAATCACGGGCCGCCGGCGCTGCCCCTCATCCACCTGCCGGCGTTGGTCGTTCGAAAAACCAAGCAGTTGCCTTTCGCCCGCTGTGCGGACCAGCCTCACCTCCCCATGAACGGGAGAAAGGGGCTCATCACGCCTCGCCCTTCTTGCCTTTGCTCAGTCCCATCAGCCGGTCGATATAGGCCAGCATCAGCGCCGAGACGACGAAGGCGAGATGGATGATGGTCAGCCACATCAGCTGGTCGATCGTATAGGAAGACGAATTCAGGAACACCTGCAACAGGTGGATCGAGGAAATAGCGACGATGGTCGAGGCGACCTTGACCTTCAGCGAGCCGACATCGATGGTACCCAGCCAGTGTACGCCGCCATCCTGGTCGTCGAAACGGCTGACGAAATTCTCGTAGCCGGAGATGATCACCATCACCACCAGCGAGGCGACAAGTGCGGCGTCGATAAGGCCGAGCATCTTCAGGATGGTGTCGGTGTCGTCGAGTGTGAAGGCGACCATGACGAACTCGTAGAGTTTTTTGCCGAAGGACAGCGCATAGACGGCGAGCGCCAGGGCCAGCCCGATATAGAAAACCACCAGCAGCCAGCGTGAGGCGAGGATGATCGATTCGATGGCGAGTTCGAGACGTTTCATGCAGCGGTTCCGGTCAGCTTTGATGTCGACTGGGGTATTTCGATCAGCTTGCCGCGGTTTGCAAGGCAAATTGCGACGCAAAAAAACCCCGCCGGGAGGGCCGGCGGGGTTCAATGCATCCCGCTGGAGTCGGGACGGGGCAGGGAACGCCCAGCCTTGAATCTGGGGAGGGCGGCCGCTCTATTCAATGAGCCGGTTCTAATACCAGTACAATTCTTGTTGAACCGGGATTGCTGTCCGCAGCTCGACCCATCCCGGTCTGCCGGGATGGGTCCTTGTTGTCGATCTGATTCCAGAAAGCTGCTCAAGCCATTGGAAAGCAGATCAATTGTTACTCGCCACCGGTGCCACCAGCGAGGTGATGCGACGGATGCCGACGCGGCGGTTCTCGCGGTTGGGCGCCGTGGTGTTGACCTTGAGGTATTCCTCGCCATAGCCCTGAGTGGTCAGGTTTTCCGGCGGGATGCCGAAGGCATTGGTCAGCGCTTCGGCGACAGACTCAGCGCGCCGGTCGGACAGAGCAAGGTTTGCCTCCGGCGTGCCAACCGCATCGGTGTGGCCTTCGATCAGGAAGGTTTCGGCCGGGTTCTTCTTCAACAGTTTCTCCATGGCCGTGGCGACGCCTTCCAGTTTCTGCACTTCGGTGTCGGATATCGAGGCCGAGCCGAACTCGAAGTTCAATGTGTCGAGGTCGACGCGACGGGCAATGTCGCGCACGCGCGCCGAACGCTTCACTTCGTCGATGGAATAGAGGCGCTGGACCTTCTCCACCGGCGGTTGTTCGAGGAACTCGTAATAATCGTCCGGGCTTTCGACATCTTCCGAATCGAGGATGTACTCGCGGCGCGGGATGGTGAGCCGCATCGGCGGCAGGTCGTCACCGGGATCGCGCCAGTCATTGTCGTCGTCATAGCTGCGCTCGTCGACATAGCTCAGCACATATTCGTGCCCATCCGGCGTGATGCGCGATCGCCTGATGACGTCGCCATTGCGGTTGCGGATGGTGACGATCTGGATGCCATTGTCGCGCTCGACGATTTCCCGAGAGCGATCGCCCGACAGTTCCTCGTAGTAAACATTCCTGGCGCCGCGGTGCATGCGCGGAGCGTCATTGCTTTCCACGATCGTCTGGTTGTTGAACTGCAGGATGACGCGGTCGCCAAGTTCCTTGACGACGTCGACGCCTTTCGGACGCCGGCGGTCGCGGACGTTCTCATCGGGTGCACGCTCGACGCGTTTGCCTTTTTCCTCCGTCACCGGGGCGATCTTTTCTGGCTGAATTGCCTGCTGAGCTGACTTGTCGTCGGTGGGCGGCGGTCCCTGGTCGACCGGAGCCGGCTTCGGGGCTTGCGCCTCGGTGCCGCCCTGCGCGGGCTGCTCGCCCGTCTGGCCGCCAGCATTCTGGCCGTTCCCATTTTGGCCGTTCCCATTTTGGCTGTTGCCGCCCTGGTCCTTGCGGTGCTTGCGCCTGGCATCCTTCTGGCTGTCCAGGATGGGTGCTTCGTCGGGGTTGGCCGTGGCTTCGCCTTGCGCCGGCGTCTCACCTTGCGCGGGCTGCTCGGCATTGGCCGGTTGCTCCGCAGGCTGTGGTTCACCGGTCGCAGGCTGCTGTTCGCCCGTCACCGGCTGTTCGCCGACAGTTTTTTTGCCGTGCTTTTTCGCCTGATCCTTCGGCTGTTCACCTTCGGCGGGAGCCGCTTGCTGATCGGCCGGGGGCTGAATCGGCTCGGCCTGCGGCGCGGGCTCTCCGGCAGGCGCAACTTTGACGTCTGGCGCTTTGTCGGCAGGCGCGGCCTCGATCTGCTGATCCTGCTTGCGCTTTTTCTTGCCCGACTTGTTGTCGTTTGCCGGCGCCACCTGTTCGGTGGGCGCTGCTTGCTCGGCAGGCTGCTGGGCCGGCTGTTCAGCGGGCGCCGCTTCGATCTGCTGTTGGTCGCGCTTCTTCTTGCGTGGCTTTAGCGGCTGTTCTTCATTTGCCGGAGCTACCTGTTCGGCCGGTTGTTCAGCCGGTGCTGCCTCGATCTGCTGCTGGTCACGCTTCTTCTTGCGTGGCTTGAGCGGCTGCTCATCGGTCGCCGGCGCTGCCTGGGCGCCGCCCTCGTCCGCAGGCGCCGCCTCGATCTGCTGCTGTTGATTGCGCTTCTTTTTGCGCGGCTGCTGTTCCTCGGCGGCAGGTGCGGCCTGTTCGGCCGGGGCCTGCTCGGTCTGCTGCTGATCCCGCTTCTTCCTGCGCGGCTGTTGTTCCTCGGCGGCAGGGGCGGGTTGCTCTGCAGCCGGTGCAGGCTGCTCGGCGGCCGGCGCTGCCTGTTCGGCCTGCTGGCGTTTCTTTTGCGCGGCAGTTCCTGGTCGGTCTGCTGACCATCTGCAGCAGGGTCGTCCTGGACCAGGATCAGTGGCGCGGCCGTGCGCTGCAAGGGGCCGAAAACGGCGTTGCCCTGCAACGGGGATGCGCCCAACGGCGCGGATGCCATAAGCAGGCCAAGTGCCGTACCTGCCAGTACCCGTGGTTGGCGTTTCATCTTAAATTCTCCTTGTGGGGTCCCATCCCTGCCCAAACTGTCCTTGACCGGATTGGTTCCGGTTTGCGGGCATTACCCGCACCCAAGGACGATTGACCGGCGTTTTGAAGGCAACTTCATGTTTTCCTATGGTGCGGCCGGAACTTGAAGTCACACAACAGCTTGACCTTGCCGCATGCGGAGGCCACATCTCGACCCATAATGGAAACGCCGTTCTGGAAGACCAAGACGCTGGAAGCGATGACGCCCACCGAGTGGGAATCGCTGTGCGACGGCTGCGGAAAATGCTGCCTGTCTAAACTCGAGGACGAGGATACCGGCGAGATCTACTGGACATCAGTCGGCTGCCGGCTGTTCGATGGGCAAAGCTGCCGCTGTTCGGACTATGCCAACCGGCTGGCGCGCGTGCCGGACTGTGTCGGGCTGACGCCGCAGAATGTGCGCACCATCACCTGGCTGCCGAAAACCTGCGCCTACCGGCTGGTTGCCGAGGGGCACGACCTCTATTGGTGGCACAGGCTGGTGTCGGGAAGTGCCGAGACCGTTCATGATGCCGGCATCTCCATGCGCGGCCGCGTCCGCGCCAGTGAGACCGATCTGGCCGAGCCGGACGACTATTTCGACTATATGCTCGATGACGAGCCCTGAGCATTCTGGAACGGACGCTGCCATAGGGCGTTCTGCGCCATTGGACGTTTTTGACGGTCAGGATCGTTTGCAGCGGTGGAAGGGGCGGTTGCTTTCAACCTGTCGGGCAGATTAACCGAAAATGAACGGCCGGTTCGCGAAGAGTTCAGATTGCAAGGAGCATTCTCCCCCCATCGGTTCGACCAAGACGGGCGCAAGCCCTCAACAAGGAGAGAAGACAATGTTCAACTCATTCAAGACGGCAGCCCTTTCGGGTCTCGTAGCTCTCGGCACCCTTGCCGCAGTGCCCGCCCAGGCGGACTCGATCTATCTCGGCTTCGGCAACAACCATGACCGCCGCGTCGGCGTCTACACCGGCGACGATGAGGACGGCTTTCGCCGTGACCGCAATTGGCGCCGCTGCTCGCCGGACCGCGCCCTCGACAAGGCCGAGCGCATGGGCCTGCACCGCGTCCGCATCGTCGATGTCAATCGCCGCGTGGTGAAGGTCGCCGGCCGCCAGTATGGCGATCGCGTAGTGGTCGTGTTCGCCAATGAGCGCGGCTGCCCGGTTATCTATCGCTAAGAGAACCAGACTGATCTTCTGCGAAGATCAGTCTGGGATACGACCTTCTGCGAAGGTCGATCGGGAGGCATGTTCCTCTGCGAGGATCAGCCTGGAGTAGCGGCATGACCCTTCTAGGGTCAGCCAGGAGCCCCTTTCCCTCCGCGGAAAGGTGCGGCTCGAAAAAACCCCGGAGGCCAGTCCTCCGGGGTTTTTCATGTCGGAAATCTGCGGTTCCGGCCGACGGGTTCAGCAGAACCGCGCCCGGCCCGGCGGCCTGCTACTTAAGCTCGAATGTAACTGTTACCTGCACGGCGTAGGCATTCTCGCCGGCCTGCACGGGAACCGCGGCGCCTGCCGCATCGAAGGCCTTGGCATTGATCGGCATCGGCGCCGGCGCAACGTTCTGGTCGGTGATTTCCAGCACCCGGCCGATGCTGACGCCGGCGGCTTCGGCCAGCGTCTTGGCCTTGGCCATGGCATCGGCGACCGCCTTCTTGCGGGCTTCGGTGACGGCAGCTTTCGGGTCTTCGTTGGAGAACGAAATGCCTCCGCCCTGATTGACGCCGAGCGACACAGCCTTGTCGAGAATCTCACCTGTTTTGTCGATGTCGCGGATGCGCACCGAGAGTGTGTTGGTCACCTGGTAGGCGACAAGCTCGGCTTCCTGGCTGCCGTCCGGTTTGTTGGTGTAGTTGTAACGCGGGTTAATCTGGATGCCGGCGGTCTGCAGGTCGCGGTCCTTGATCCCTGCCGACTTCATTGCCGCGATCACGGCGGCCATGGCGTCGTTGTTGGCGTCGAGTGCCGCGCGTGCGGTCTTGGCCTCGCGCATGACGCTGAGCGTCAGCAGCGCCAGGTCAGGCGCCACGGTCGACTGGCCTTCACCCGACACGATGATGCGGGGCGGGGGCAGCGAATCGGCAGCGCTTGCCATCGCCGGAAAAGCGATCGCGGCGGCAAGTGCGAGCGGCAAAATATGTCTGGTCATGAAAATCTCCTCGGTGTGCGATCCAGTCGCGCCTGTCGACTAGGGCGCGAATATGGGCTGATTTGGGCGATCTCGGCCAGCCCGTCCGGAAAGCCTTGTGCCGCGCAAGGAAAAACACTAATCCAGCGCGCGTGGGGCCTGTAGCTCAATGGTTAGAGCCGGCGGCTCATAACCGCTTGGTTGGGGGTTCGAGTCCCTCCGGGCCCACCAGTCGCCTTGGTGCACAAGGCTTTGCGTCGAGGGTAGACAACCTGGTTAGACAGTCGGTTAGACAGTCGGTTAGACAAACCGCTTCAGAAGCTTCGCCATGCCATCCATGGCGAGCCGCTCCTGCTCCGTCCTTGCTGTAAAGCTCTACGTGGTCCAGGTCGTCGTGGCCGAGAATGCCTGCCGATTGTTTCGAGGTCGCGCCCCTCCTTGGCCAGGTACTTCCCCAGCGTCTTCCGAAGTCCATGCAGCGTGCAGCCGGGCCCCATGCCCGCCATCTTGGTTCGGTGCGCCATCATGCCGGTCAGCGACCTCTCCGAGAAGGAATTGCCGTAGGCGTTCAAAATCACCGTGTCGGCCGAGCCCCAATGCTTCGGTGAGCACATAGGTGATCTTAGCGGACTTCAAATGCGATCCGCTGCTCACTAATTACTTGATCCCGTAAATTACATGATCACGTACCGACTTTTTATTGAAATCCCGAATTCGGTGGCCTTACAAGACCGATGTTGCCATTGCTCGTAGGTCGGCTGTGATGGATAACGTGGTTCCATTCCGCAAGGCCGTGCCTTGCGTCGAAGTGACAGAAACCTGCGGCGAATGGTTCGTCCGCGTGGTTGAGAAAGATCAGGAAATTGCCAGGTCATTCAATCAGGAATCGTTCGCGTTGTCCTTTGCAGAAGGCCAGCGGATACGCCTAGGGCTAGCGAAGGTCGTGCGCCTGTAGGGCGCTGTGGGGCGGCATTGTAGGCATTCAAGCATGAGCGGAACCTAATTTGCAGCCGCAAATTAATGTCCAATGAATGAACTCCCAAACCGGAAAAAACTCGTGCCTGACCCTCAACCTCGGCGCGGCTCCAACAAAGGTGTGTTGCTAGCGGCTGCAGCGCTGCTGTTTGCCTTTCTCGCTCTTATTCTGTTTGGGTTTTTTCAGTAAGTGCGCGCGGCGCCGGCTTCCTAGAGAGGGCAGAGCACCTGCCGACGTGATCTTCGATCGCTCGCGTCCTTGCGGCGGGGCGACTATCCAAGCCGGCTCGGTTCGTCGCTCCTGACGGGTTCGGCGGTCCCACCACAGCAGGATGATCATTCGGCAATTTTTGGCAGCGCCGGTATTCAACTCACGCCCAAAGCGATTGAACTGAAGCTGGCCGTCGATGTCGTGACTGACGCAGCATGAGCCGAACAGGCGAGGCAAGCGCAAGCCTTGGGGCCCAACCTCAGACAGACGAAGCACGCTCGTGCAGTCTGGAGACAGCGCAACGAGTTATTCATTCGGGCGCCTTCGCATCACCAGCGGAACGAAAGAGTTAACTGGCGGTTTACTAGGGAAGGATTGCAGGACGAAAAACATTGAGGATTTCTGCCATGACAATGTTGTTCGAACCACTCGACTCTGAAGGTTACAAGCGCAGCGTGGTCTACCATGCGGCACGCTTGTCCATGCTCCACAATCGAATGCTGAAGCGTTTCGACAAGGTCGATAAAGCGGCTGAAAAGGTTGAAGCCGAGGTGGAGTTGTTTGATGAAGCTGTTCGCACTCTCTACGAATGAGCGGCATGTTGACCGCCGACGTTCCTGCTAGCGCGTATACGGGCGCGGGGTTCACCGTTGCTCCACCAGGCGATGTCGCGCCGCGTATTTGGGCTTGATAAGCACGATCTAATGTATACGATTCACCCAGCCGGCCTGGCTCCCCCGCCATTGGGCCGGTCAGGCCCGACGGTTCAACGCACCACCCCAAACGACTGTCGGGCCGCTAGGACTCTCACTGCGCAGCCGGGTTCATGCTTTGCCTTTTTTTCTCGAAAAGCGCGAGCTTGGTCATATAACCAATTCTGATTTTTGCATGGCATTGGGTGCAGTTGAAGTTGGATATCACCTTCAACCACGATCCCTTTTTATGATGACATGAGAACAGTTTGGACATTCCAGTTCCAGGTACTCGTCCCCCATATCGTTTGAAATCGGCACTACGACACTCCCCAACAGTTGCCCGTGAAACTTGCGCTTCGAGATCGGCCGGCACCTCCGTGCTCAAACCCCGAACGTGGGTCCTTGGCAGATGTTCCGCAATCCGACCTCTGGCGACCGGGATCGGACCTAAGTCCAAATCGCCGCCAACAGGCCGAGAAGTGGAACCCCGGCGGATGCTTTTTGAACGCAGAATTTCCGTCCTCGCCGGTCGTAGTCCGCCGTCCTCATGGCCAAAGCGCCAATGTTGCCCTTTGTGAGACTGACCTCGTCCGGCCTACCAGGTCGCCAGGGCGCAACTCCGGTAATAATGCGGCGGAGCGAATGTCAGCGCGAAGCTGTGCGCAGGGACGCCAACTCGCTGACAGCAGCAAGGATGACAGCATCGGTTGCCGGCTTCGGCAGGAATCTGCAGTCGCGGAAAGCCGCGGGAACGTCGGCGGGGCCAAATCCCGACAAGAAGGCAAAGGGGATGCCTCGCGCCTGCAATATCCTCGCCACCGGCAGACCCGTTTCACCGTTCAGCTGGATGTCTAGCAACGCCACGTCAATCTTGTCCGATTCGACAAGACGCAGAGCGGCGGATACCGACGGCACAGGTCCGACCACCTGATAACCGGCGCGACGCAGCCGCGCGGCAGTGTCCTGCGCGACTAGCCATTGATCCTCAACAATCAGAACACTCACGCTTTCGCTCACGGCCCCTCTCTGCGATTGACCGGAAATGAGATGTCGATCCGAGACCTTCGGACAGTTGTTTCGACATGTCCGCAAACCTATAGGTAACCTCTCCATGCAGCAAGGTGAGGCTGATGCTGGAGCGGAGGCGCTTCCACCGACCACTTGCTGAATTACCGGAGCCGAAGATTAGCGCGTCAATGGAGCTGCGGTCCGCGCCTCCGCTCCATCAGAGTTGGATAGGCGTTTACCCCTCTCCACGATCCACAAAATCTAAAAGCCGCCGTACCGCGCCATTGGCTCTTCAAAGCATGAGCAGCACCTCTCTCTCCATCTTTGGCGACCTGAGATTGCAATCGGTCAATGAGCGTCAGAAGTGCGATGCACCGAGTTTGTGCCTGCAGTTTTTCGAAGGAAAGGCTTGAGAATTCATGATTTCGGAGCAGGTTTGGCTGGCGCATGAGCGCCGCAGATCTATACTGGGGAGATCAAGCGATGGGGTCGGCCATGAGCAAAGAGTTCAGTGTAGCTGATGCCTATGGCGCCGGCCGCGCCATGTTCATGGGACTTGAACTGCTGGTTTCGCCCGGTGCGCTCGTCCCCAGACCTGAGACCGAGTTGCTCGGCAAGACCGCGCTTGGTGTGTTGCATCAGATGAACCTGCCGGCTCCGCGCATAGTTGATATGTGCTGCGGCACTGGGAATCTGGCGTGCGCGATCGCCTACCATGTGCCCAGCGCCCTTGTCTGGGCAAGCGATCTCACCGATGAATGCGTCGAAACGGCACGCCGCAACACCTCACATCACGGCATGGCTGAGCGTCTTTCGGTGCTTCAGGGCGACTTGTTCGACTCTCTCATCGGCCTTGGGTTAGACGGAACTATCGACGTAATCGTCTGCAATCCGCCTTACATTTCTGAAAAGCGGCTCGAGGGCGACCGCGCCCATCTGATCGAGCTTGAGCCGCGCGAGGCGTTTGCAGCCGGCCCTTACGGCCTGAGCATTCATATGCGCGTACTGAAAGACGCACCGCGATACCTGCGGCGTGGCGGCATCCTGCTCTTCGAGGTCGGGCTTGGCCAAGACCGACAGGTAGCGGGTCTGCTGGAACGCAGCAAGGCATTCGAGAACATCCGTTCGGTCTCGAACGAAGCGGGCGAGGGCCGGGTGGTTCTGGGGCAAGTCAAGACGCAGGCATGAATCCTGCGACAATCAGACCAAATACGGGGCTGCTCTGGGCGTTACGCTTACCCATCAGTTCATTTTGCGGATGATGTATTGCTCGATCCCCTGGATGGAATCGAGGTTTTCAGGCAGAAGTTCGCTATCCTCGACGGTAATGCCAAAGGTCTCCTCGATGAAGCCGATAATCTCAAGCACACCCGTCGAGTCGACAATGCCTTGATCGAGCAAGGATGCGTCATCCAGCAATGCCTTGACGTCGCTGACGTAGAAATTCGAAACCAAGAAACTACGAATCTGCTCGCTGTAGATTCCGGTGCGTTCCTTGATGGTCAACATGAATTCGTCCTCCGTGGCGTCACCATTAAATCAGCGACTTGGTTCTGGCCCCGTATCATGACAGCGCCGTTTTCTTGAGTTTTCCCGTGTCCGTCATCGGCAGGTTCGCCACAACGACGATGGATTTCGGGACCATGAAGTTTTCCAGACGCTTCTGGCACTCCTTCTGCAGTTCCCTTTCGCCAATGGCTCTTCCATGCTCCATCACCACAAAAGCTTTCACCGCTTGCCCGAGGAGCTCGTCGGGAACACCTATGACAGCCGCTTCTCGGACTCCTGGAATGTCCATCAGTACATTTTCCACTTCCCTTGGCGCCACCTTCTCGCCTCGCGACTTTATGATCTCATCCCCACGGCCAACGAAGTAGAGGTAACCCTCCGTATCCATCCGGCAGTAGTCGCCGGTGTATAGGACCTGCTCGCCGGGCAGCGGGCCGGGTTTGAGTTTCCTGGCCGTTGCCTCGGGCTTGCCCCAATACCCGTTCATCACCGTTGCGCCGCGAATGACGAGTTGGCCGACAACGCCTGGGCCTATCCGCCTGTCATGCTCGTCAACGATCCACATCTCCGTATTCGGGATTGCGATCCCTACGCTCAATGGCTTTCGCTCGAGGTCCTCTGGCGGCAAATAGGTGCAACGTTTGCATTCGGTGAGACCGTACATCGAATAGATGCGTGCACTCGAAAACAGCTCGCGAAGCATGAAAATATGCTTGAGGGGTAGGGCTGCCGCAGTGTTTGTGACGTAGCGGATGCTCGAGAAATCCTGGTCTTTGAGGGACCTGAGTTCGGAGAGTGCGGCAAAGATTGTGGGCACGCCGGGAAAGCCCGTAACTCCCTCCTGCCTGATCAACCCGAGGATCTGTGCCGGGAAAGCGAACGAGCGTTCGAGCACCAGCCGGGCGCCGGTACGAAAAGCCATGATCATCTGGTACAGTCCATAATCGAAGGCGAGGGTAGGACATTGAGGATCACCTCGTCCTCGGCAATCGCCAGGTAGGAAGCGACAGACGCGCACGCGGCCATCATGTTTCTGTGCGTCAGCATCACGCCCTTGGGTTCGCCCGTCGACCCGGACGTGTAGATGATGGCTGCCAGATCAACATCGATGCACTGCCGTGCCGGCGGCGTATCCGCGCCATTGGCGAGGGCGGCGTCCCAGCGCACGGCAAACGGCAGCTGGGCGAGTTCGACGTCGTCGATCGGTCCCGATACGATCACCCGCAGAAGTGACGGGCAGCCGCGCGCCGGCTCGCGGAAGATCGCTTGCAGATGGCCGTCCGTGATGAGCGCCGTCGGCCGGCAGTCGTTGAGCAGATAATCGAGCTTGTCGCTCTTGGTGAGCGGGTTGACGATGCACACCACCGCATTCGCCTTTAGCACCGCCCAGAAGCTAACCACCGTCTCGACGGTGTTGTCGGCGAAGATCATCACGCGATCACCGCGAACGACTCCGGATGCGGACAGGTCCCAGGCGATCGCGTTGGCTCGCGTTTCGAGTTCGAGGTAGGTGACACGCTGCCTGTTGCACACCAGCGCCACCTTACTTCCGTGTCGGACGGCGGAATGGGCGAGGTAGTCATGCAGCAATGGTACGGCATCATGCAACATACAGGCGCTCTTCCCGATGTTCGCAGTCGACGTCGACGCTGAGCGTGCATTCGAGCGTTGCACTGGGACAACCCGCGACGAACTGCTGATGAAGAAGTTGGGTCGACAACACGCCGACCAGCGCCATGTTGTCGGCATTGGACAGGTCGCCATCGCCAGTTCTGGCCTGGCATTTGGCAAGCAGGTGCGTGACCCCCTTTGGATCGAAGACATTCGCCTCGCGCAGGGCCGTCTGCGAAACCGCCTCGCGAGCGTAATCCGGAGCGTCTGCGCCGACGAAGCAAAGCGCGTTGGGCGCGCGGAAGGGCTGCTTCTTGCGGGCTACGATCTCGGAGGGCAGGATGGGTGCCGCCATGCGCTTCAGCACGTGCTTTTCGTCGAGGCCGCGGAGTTTGAAGGAGGGTGGCAGCGAATTCGCGAGCCTCACAAGTTCATCGTCCAGGAACGGGAAGCGCCCCTCGACTGAGTGAGCCATCAGCATCCTGTCGCCTTGCGAGGAGAGCAGATAGCCCGACATCAGTGTTTGCACCTCGAGATACTGGTCCTGCGCAAGGGGACTCCAACGGGCAAACTGCGCGGGCAGACGGGCGAGCAACTCGGACACGGCGTCGCGGCCCTGCGTTCGAGCCCGCATATCGGCCGTAAACAAGCGCTTGATGGCCCTGGTGGTTTGCCAGCGGGTTTCATGAGCAAAGCCCGGCGCGTCGTAAGCCTGAATATTTCGCCCGAAGAACTGACGCGCCATCGCCTGCTGTTGCACCGGCGAGCGGGTGAGATAGGGGTAAAGGCGTTCCAGGAGCCGAGAGCGTCGTGTCGAAGTCGGGTGGCGCCCCCAGAAGCGGCGGACCTTGCCTTCGCGGAACAGGTCGTAGCCGGCGAACATTTCGTCAGCGCCTTCGCCGGTCAGCACGACCTTGATTCCACGCTCGCGCACCAGGCGCGAGAGCAGGAAGAGTGGCGCCGGGGCAGTCCTCAGTATCGGGCGTTCGGTGTGTCGGATTACCTCCGGAAAGATCCCGGCTATATCTCTGCGCGAAACGACCACTTCATGGTGCTCACTGCCGGCCGCCTCGGCAACCATTCGCTGGAAGCGGGTCTCGTCATACTCGGCGTCGGCAAAACGCAAGGAGAAGGTTTGGAAGCGCTCGCCCGCGAAGCGCCTCGCGAGCGCGGCCACAAGCGAACTGTCCAGCCCTCCGGAGAGGTAGCACCCGACAGGCACGTCTGCGCGCGCCATTCTGAGCGCCGTCGCGGCTTCAAGAGCGCTAGATACGCGGTCCACCGCGTCATCGCTGGACCCGGTGAACTCGCCCTGGCGCGATCCGAACTTGTCGGGATAGGAAGGCTGCCAAAAAATCCGCTCACGAACGGTGCCATCCTGATAGATGCGGACATGACCCGGCTCGAGTTCGTTGATTCCGTGGAAAACTCCTTGCGGCGGAACGACCGTCCAGAGCGTGAACGTCTGATCGATGCCGGCGGGATCAAAGGCGCGAGGTATGGTTCGATCGGCCGCGAAAATGGCTTTCACTTCGCTGGCGAAATAAAGCCGGTGCGCATGCTCGCTGAAATACAGCGGGCAAATGCCGAAGCGGTCGCGCGACAATACGAGACGATTGGCCACTGAATCCCAGATCGCAATTGCCCATTGGCCGTTCATCCGCTCGAAGGCCGTTTCTCCCCACTCACGATAGGCGTGTAGCGCGACCTCCGTGTCGCTGCGGGTTCGGAAGCGGTGGCCGAGCGCCGTGAGTTTTTCACGCAATTCGACGTAGTTGAATATCTCGCCGTTGAACACGATCCACGTCGTATCGCCTGTATCCGCCATCGGCTGCTGGCCACTGGAAAGATCGACGATGGACAGGCGCACATGCGCCAGCCCCGCGCGTCTGTCCCGGTAGAGACCGCGCCCGTCGGGACCGCGATGCGCCAGCGCGCCCATCATCTGCATCAGCGCCTGCCGCGAAGGAGAAGCCGCTGTGGCATTCAGCGCCACGATTCCAGCGATGCCGCACATGCTCGGTCAATCTCCGCCTTCGGCGGACAGCAAAGGCCGCGCGTGAAGATAGTGGGCCGCCCTTCGTTTCGCTTCGATGTCCTTGAACACTTTCTGAAGCTGGGGCTCGGTGAGGCCAGCAACCGCCGCGAGCTCATTGCTGGCGACCCCGTGGTTCAGGCCGTAGAGGCATAGATCCATCAGGTGATAGGGCAGCGCGAAATAGAATTCTTCCTGGCTTTGGGTCATGGAAAAGGTGTCGGTGGTCGGTGGCCGCTGCCGGATTTCATCATCCACCTCGAGATATTCCGCGAGTTGATAAACCTGGGTTTTGTAAAGGTGAACGATCGGCATCACGTCGGCGGCTCCGTCGCCCTGCTTGACGAAAAAGCCCTGGTCGTACTCGAGGCGATTTGGAGTGCCGACAACCGCGTATTTGAGGCGGTCGGCGTGATAGTATTCCGTCATCTTGCGCAGGCGCTGCTTGTAGTTTGTCGCAGCAACGATCTGCAGATAGGCAGCTGGCGGCAGACGCACGGTATCTACTTTACCCTGCGGATCCTGGACCGTGAGGCGAGTTATATTGAGCCCGCTGCTCTCCAGAACCGACGCGATCACCAGCTTGCATTTCCACCCTTCCCCATAGTCGGGAACGACGGTCTGGATCGCATCGATCTGCCGGCGGTAGGCCCCAATGGCCTCCAGTGCCGGTGCTATGTCCTCAAGGACGCTTTCAATGCCAAGCTGTGCCGCGACGCGGCGGCCAAGTCTCAGGGAGTCGCCGGAAGAATCCCGCTCCGGCATGAACAGTCCCAGGACCTTGTCTTTCCCGAACGCGCGCATGCACAAGGTCGCGACGACGGAGCTGTCGATACCGCCGGAAAGACCGACAACCACGCCGCGACGATGCAGGGTGCCGAGAACCTGAGTGCGCAAGGTGTCAACGATGCGATCGACCTCCGCGCGGGCATCGAGCGTCAGCATGTCCTTGCTGAATTCCGGAATTATGTCGATGACAAGTCCTCCCTTTTGCGAGATTCGGCGGGGGAATAGGTCTGCACGATGGCCGTCTCGATAAGCGGACGGTTGGTGGCAAGGTTTGGTTCGACGACAAGGTCGATGTGGCTGCCCGTGATCGAAATGACGTCCAGGTGTGCCAAGACGCTGTCCCAGCCCAAGGCCCGCGGCATTCCCTCCCTGCGACATCGGAACAAGGTACCGGAGAGGGGCAGAGCCGGTTTCGGTGCCTCAAGCCACTGGAAGAATGACTTCGCCCTTAAAACCTCCTGCAGTTCCAGTTTGGTCCTGAAGATCGTCGGGTTGAACTCTCCATTGGCAAATCTGTCCAGAATCCTGGCCAGACGCGCTTCGCCGCCCACGGCGACGGTGATCTTCGCAAGGGCTCTGCAAGCCATCCGGTGCGCGGATATGCGGTTGGTGCGAATACGATAGAACGTACGGGTAACTGTCTCCCAATGGTTGCTCGGCTCGTCCAGAAGGCTCGTGTCGAGGATGCCCAGGAACCGCACCGTTCGCCCGGCCTTCATGAGCCGTGCGGCAACCTCGAATGCAACCGCGCCACCCAGAGAATGGCCGAGAAGTCGCACGGGGCCCGCAGGTTGGATGCGGCTTATCTGCTCGAGTGCGGCGCCAGCCATGGCGCTGAGGGTGTTGTGTCCGTCCAGTATCGCCGCAAGGCTCGGATATCGGATGGGGTTTACACGGGCGACTTTCCCCATGGCGGCTGCGAACGCAGCGAGGCTCGGGCCATAGCCAACGGACCCTGGAAACAGGAAAAGAACCGGGGGGTGGTGCTTCTTTTCGCGCCCTTCGCCTAACCGTGCAGAGACGACCGCCTCAACCATCTCGTCCAAGCTCATGCCGACGGTGAATGCTTCGAGGCCCAGCTCTTGCCCGATGGCGTTTTCGATCGCCATGACGCAGTGCAGCAGCTGCAGCGAATCTCCTCCAGCATCATCCCAGTTTCCCGTGGCAGTGCCTGTGTTGAGAACCTGCGTCCACGCGTGCTGCACTATTTGACGCGTGTCCTTTGCTCCTCCGGCGGGCGGAGCATCGAGAGTGGACGACCGGGCGGCTCGCGCCCTCCTTCCGTGCGAACGATCTATCTCGGCCAGAGTTGCCAAATCGACCTTACCTCCCGACAGGCGTGGGATTGCGTCAACGGTGTGCAATCGCAAGGGACGCAATGGTGTCGGCAAGGTCATCCTGAGGAGCTGGCGAAGGTCGTCTGCAAAAGCGCCGCCTGCGAAGCACTGGGGAACCGCGAAGGCGATGAGTTCCTGCGCGGCCGTTACCATCACCACGGCATCCGCCACTGAAGGCGCGCAACGCAAGACCCGTTCGAGTTCGGCGGGCTCGATGCGTCGACCATTGATCTTGATCTGGCGCCCTTTGCGGCCGACGATCCTCAAGATGCCATCATCGTCCAGCCGAACGAGGTCCCCGGTCGAAAAAAGCCGAGCCTCGGGATCGTCGGGGTCCGGCTGCGCGGGAACGACCACACCGTTCTCCCAATGACCAAGCAGGACATAGCGGCTTTTGATCAGAAGCTCTCCACTTTCGCCTGGCCCTACATTGCGCTCCGCTTCGTCGACGATAGCGAATGTCATACCAGGGAGCAGCCTGCCGACGGGAACCGACGCGTCTTGCTCGGGCCAGTCAGGCGGCAAGAACCATTGCGAACCGATGGTTTCAGTCGATGAGTAGCCGATCTGGATCAGACACTGGTCCGAAACGGCTTTGCGCAGCAAAGCGATGTCCGTCCATGACACTTTCTCCCCACCGATCCGGGCCACTCTGAGCGGCCAGGAAGCGTCGGCGGGCGCCTCAGCCAGGAGGGCTCGAAGCAGTGCCGGCACAAGATAGGCGATCGTCACACCTTCGGACTGCAATCGAGCGCGCGTAGCGCGCAGGCCGACAGCCTCCACCTCGAGAAGATGCAACGTGGCGCCCGTCAGCAGCGCCGCAAAAATCTCCCGGCAACCGGCGATCGTGGCTGGCCCGGTCAGCGGCAGGAAAACGTCATCCGCGCTGATATGGCACGCATCGACATATTGCCGGACCCGCCATAGCAGGCTGCGTTGGCTGTTGACGATTCCCTTGGGGCGCCCGGTGCTGCCCGAAGTGTAAAGCACCAATGCGGGCGCATCGACCGAAACCATAGGGGGCTTATGCTGCTGTTCTGGGTGTTGATCGTTGGACGCCACGGCGGCCGCAATTTCGATCCAGATGATCTCTTGGGCCAATTCGACCGGGCGAACATTTTCGGCGCCTATAATCGCGCCGAGCCCCGCGGCACTGACTATATCGAAAATGCGAGAGGCGGGATCTCTTGTGTTGAGCGGAACCGAAGGCCGTCCCGCCGCCATGGTCGCCAACATCGCCACAGGATACCAAGCGGAGTTTGCTTGCAGGATGCCGATGGCCTGCCCTTCGGGGACGACGGCAGCGATATGAGTTGCCAGCGTCTCGACCGCCCGGAAAAGCTCAGAAAAAGTCAGGCGGTTCGCGCCGTCGCTGATTGCGAGCTTGTCAGGATGCCGCCTGGCGACATCTCCAAGGTGGTCGAAGATTGGAATGTCTGCAAATTTGGCACCCATCTGTCGGTAACGGCGCCAGACTGGCCCCCCTTGGTCAAGGTCATATTCGGGAACGACTGACCACTTTCGGGTGGGTCGCAGATCCACCTGTAGGTTTTGATTTGCCACTTCCGAATGCAAACACACTGAGGACATTCAGGGCCCCGCCAAGCTGTCGGTCGAACATCGCTCGCCACGGAGATCTTTTCATCAATCATTCGGATGATGCCTCGATCTTGCCTAGCCAGCGCTTCCCGAGCGTCCTTCAGAAGTTTTGCCATTTGTGTCCAGCACCGGTCGTTTTTCCTTGCAAGCTCCGTGGAGCGCAAGACGGCTTGCCCAGGCGAACGGATGCGATCGGCATCTCCGCCAGAATCCGGGCTCGGTGCCTAGATTCACTGACTGGAACAATCATTCAAATGAACGTTGGTGTGATCTGAAATCCGGCTAAGCTTGATCCGTAGGGGAATGACTGCTCGTTCGGAGACGCTTGAGCATATGATCATCGAGTTGTTTGGGCCGCCTGGCGCGGGTAAAACCACGCTGCTTCGCGGCCTCTGCCAAGGGCTGGCGAGACACGGCATCAATGTGAAGACAGTAAATGGGTATCGCCTGATTGAACCTGGATCGGCTCAGGATGACGCTCCGGAAATCCGCCATGGCATAGGAAGAATTGGCAAAAAGATTGCCACATCCGGTCCTATCTTGCTGTCGACCTTGCCAAAGGACAGTGTCGCGGCCCGGCTTCTGGCATCGATCCCTCTTCGAAGCCGCGTGTGGTCATGGCGAATGAAGGTCGACATCGCCCAACTGTGCCAGTCCTGGCGCCAAGCGCGGGAGTCGCCCGGTTGCTTCATCTTCGAAGAGGGCATGATTCAGGCTTTGTGTGCGCTGGGTGTGCTGGCTAGAACTCCAAGCCTCGACGCGGTCCGCGAGTGCCTGGCGTTCCTGCCGCGGCCGGATCTCGTTGTGCAACTCGACGCGCCCCAGGAAACGTTACGCCGCCGTCTTGTGGATAGGCATGCGCAGCAACCGCTCCTCGAGGTTATGCTGTTCGAACTTGGCGTGGACAAAGGATTAAGGCAGGCCGAAATCTCAAGAGAGGTCGGCGAGTGCCTGCGCCAGGACCGATGGCCGTTGATACAAGTCAATGGTGCTGAACCTCACGACGTGGACGGGGTCGTCGCGCGCGTTCTGGGAGAGCATGTTGGTCATGCTGCCTAGGCTGGCCCATGACCTATGATCCATGACACATTTATGCATTTGGCGCCAAGCCGGGCAGCATCTGCCGCCAAGCGCGCAATCATGTCGAATCGTGCTGATCGAGCACTTCGAGCATGGTCGTCAACATGCTTCCGACTTCCTCAGAGATTTCCTCGGGGCGGATTCCCGCTCTGATGGCATCCGCCGTTGCTTGGTCCGCAAGTTTCGCCGCAAGAGCCGGATCGGCCTTGGTGTAGAGTGGGATCTTATCCTCTACCCATTTCTGCAGGAATTCGATGCCGCGCGCGCTCATACCAAGTACAAGCTCGGCGGGGCTTCTTGGTTCCGTCAGCCATATTCAAGAACGTCAGACCATCTTGCTCAGGCTGACGTCCCACGGTCACGTCACGATGAACGAGGACGCCGTCAGAGCCAGATGTGGCGATAGAGTGGCAAATTGGATCTGATGTGCGCCGCCCGAGCCGTCGCTGTCAAAGGAAAGCGCGCCGGTCGTGCTGTTATAGACGATGTGATCGCCGCTGTCGTGCGCGGCCCTGCCGGCGTAAAACGCCGAAGAGGGAAGGGCGCCTGTATGCAGGCCGGCAAACACGGTGTGGTCGAGTTGGATCTTGTCGTGGCCCACTTTGAAATCGGTGACCTTGTCGATATTGCCGACCTTGAGAGCCGAATCGAAGACAAAGACGTCGTTGCCGCCATGTCCCGTCAGAACGTCTCTCCCGCCACCGCCGTTGATAGTGTTGCTCCCGGAATTGCCATCAATGGTTTGGGCGAATTCGTTTCCCGTGAGCTTGATGGCGGCAGTTCCCAATTTGCTGGTGGTCGCAAGATGCTCGACCTGCGAGCCGGCCGACAGCGCGTAGCTGACCGATGCCAGCACGCTATCGTTGCCGCTGTGCCGCAGTTCCACCACCTTGTCGCCGGCGTTGTTGACATAGTAGGTGTCGTTGTAGCCGCGGCCCATCATCGTGTCCGCGCCAGCGGTGCCGCGAAGCACATCCGCGCTACCCGTGCCGTAGAAAATGTGATCGCCGGTGCTGGTCGGAGGGACACTTGTGGGCGGAGGCACTGTGCTGGTAGGCGGCGGCGTCGGTTCGCTGGCCGAAGGACCGCTTGCGGTGCTCTGGTTGTGTTGAAGGAACAGAGCCTGCAGCGTCGGCGAGCTCTCAAGCGCCGTGTCGCCCTGTTGAGAACCCCAAGCATACGCATAGTCGAAGGCGGGCGAAGGCGCTACCTTGGCCCAGTGGTCCAACATAGTCTTTTCCTGAGCAACGCTGGGCAGGACATAGCGACCGCCCGTGTCGGTCGTCCAGTCGCCGCCGCCGAAGGTCTGATACACGGGAACGACCTGACTGAGCGGGATGCCCGAGGCGACGGCCGCCGCCACAGTCCTGTCGATCATGTTGTAGTCAATCGTGCTTGTTCCGGTCCGTACCGGGTAGGGATCCAAGCCGTAATAGTCGATATGCGTGTTGGCAGGATTGAATGTGTTTGAAAAGTCGGGGTTAGCGGAAGACCCCATGTTCATCATGGTTATGAAGGTCTTGGCGCCGGGCAGGTGGCTGTGGATCCAGTCTGACTCCGCCTTCAGATCAGCGGCGGTGGCATAAGTTCCCCATTTGCCGGTCGGGTCCGGCTCATCGACGAGGAAGAAGCCAAACACTTTCGGATTGCCGATGAAGGGCGTGACCTTCTGGATAAAGGAGGAGGTTGCACCATCTGCTTCATTGAGCCACACCAGGCCTTTCTGGCCGGCCGGCAAGGCGTTGAGCTGGTCCAAGGAAGATACATCAACAAGATTGAATCCGGCTTTCGCGACCTCGGAGGCCGACCCGCCCGAGGCGTAATGGAGTGTTGTCATTGACATACCCTTCGTCCGATTCGGTAGGCGCCCCACACCTGCCTAGGGAAAGGATCCATTAGCGACAAATCAAATACCGGCGCCCCTTGATAGAATCTTTGATCATACTCCGGAAAACACAACAGCCTCGATGCTACGCAGAGGTATGTAGATGATCCAAGTATGGGGTGCTCAAGCCTGCAACGAAAGCATTGCAGGAAGTCTGCCGGAGCGCCTTGTGCGTTTGCAGTGGCGGCAATCGGCCAATGCGCGCTTGGGTTGCGCGAGCCACCGCCCAAATGCGCGCTTCCGCAGGATTTATTCGAGCTCAGACCGCAAAGGAACCGCGCCCTGGCGAAGCCTCCCATTGCAGCCGCTCAATGCTCCTCGTAAAAAGCCTCGGCGCCAAAATGAGCAAGGCAGTACTCCACAAGGTCATGCGAGGCGCGCGCCGCTGGCAATTGCGGAGAGGCACTGAACTGGATCCCACCGGGTTCAACGGAAAGGCGGGCGTGCCGGTCCGGATGACGGCGAGCATGGCAACGCGGTCGCCCATCCGCGGGAAGAGGCGGCTGGTGGGTCCGACCATATCCAGAGACCGGGTGAAAGCCTGCTTCCAGACGAAGCGATCGGGAGAACTGGCGGTGCGAGTCATCACACCGCCTGGTCGCGATGTTGATCCGGCGAGAGAAGGCGGGCGGAAGTTGCTTTGAACGCGGCGCGCGGACCTTTCGAACACAGCCCTTTTTTATATCCGGCCCGCCGTGTCGTACGCGAAGATGTCGTCCTTGCACCGTCAGACCGGATGAATCCAACTCACTGACCGAGGCGACAGCGATTGTGGCTGCATTGCCGCTTCGTTGATCAGCTTGCTTCATGCAAACAGACGAGGACAGCACGAAAGCCTGCTCCTAGCGTGGGACTGGCTGTTGTGTGTTCAGGGGCGATGAAACCGGCCATGGAAACCGCGGATAGGATCAGCTGTTTTACGCGATTGGTATCGCATCCAGGAGCGACAGGATGAGTCCGCATCTGGTTTGCGTTGGAGGCGAGGATCATAGACTAAGAATCCCGTTTCTTTTGGCGCTTCGCGAAAGGGGTTTTCAAGTCACTGCCGTTTCGAGTGATCTCGGAGCCGCCTTCTCACCCCATGGCATTGCCCATCGCCGATTTGGGTTCGACCGCTTTGGCAGCGGCGGTGCAGAATGGGGTGCTGTAAGCGCGATCCGTGAACTGATGTCCGAACTGCGTCCGGACATCATTCAAAGTTTCGACACCAAGCCCAATATCCTAACTCCACTGGCGGTGCGCGGGCACGTTCCCGTCGTTCGCACCATCAACGGGCTTGGTTGGACATTCTCGTCGCGGGAGCCGCGGGCCCTGGCATTGCGTCCTTTCTTTTGCGGCCTTCAGGGGGTGGCGTCTCGTTGGACAGCCATGACCGTCTTCCAGAATAGTGATGATCAGGCCTTCTTCGAGCGCTATCGGCTGGTGGCTCGCGGCAAAGGGCGACTGATCCGGAGTTCTGGCATCGACCCCGATGCATTCTCGATGGCAAGGTATCGTGGTCCTTCGGCTGCCACGATGCGCGAGGAACTTGGCCTACAATCGGCCCAGGTCATAATATTTGTCGGCCGGCTCACGCGGCAGAAGGGGATTCCAACCCTCATCGAGGCGGTTCCTCGCGTTATCCGCGAGAGGCCCGACGCGCGTTTCGTACTTGTCGGCCCGCAAGACTCCGAAGGTCCGTTTGCCGTCAGCAGAGCCGATATCGAGCGCCATGTTCCCCACGTTGTCGCATTGGGGCCAAGGCGCGACATTCCAGCCCTCCTTGGGATGGCGGATCTGTTTGCGTTTCCGACGCAATATCGCGAGGGAATTCCGCGTGTCCTGCTGGAGGCGGGATTGTCCGGATTACCGATCGTCGCCTCCAACATGCCGGGCTGCAACGATGTGGTTGAGGATGGCTGGAACGGCTATCTCGTGGCGCCGCGCGATGCGGATGGCTTGGCCTCCCGGATAGTCGATATTCTTTCCGACCCCGCCCGTGGCAAGACCATGGGGAGCCGTTCCGTCGGATTCGTGCGGGAGCGGTTCTCGTTGTCGTGGGTCATCGACCAGTATTGCGACCTGTACAAGACAATCCTGGGTGGCAGATATCGCAGCAGGCTTGTTCAAGCTGCGCAGGCGAATCCGAGGGAAGAGGCGGTGCCGAGCCCCCATCGACTGGGCGAGGCGCGGCAATGATGCGTGATGCGCTTCTGGCCTTCGGCGTCGCGATGTCCTACGCGGCGCAACTCAGCATCCCAGGGCTGCCCTTCGGCTACAGCGAACTGTGCCTCACGCTCTGGATAATGCTGTCGATAACGCGAATCCTTGCTGGCGGCCAACTGGAGGTTACGCCGGCACTGGCTAAGCTTGGGCTTTTCTGGCTGATCCTGGCGCTTGCCATGGGCGTGGGTTACATCATCGGTTTTCTGACAACCACGTTGTTCCTGGATCCGTTGTTGCACGACACGCTGGCCTATGTGCTGTTGGCGTGCGTCACCTGTCTGGCCGCTGCGGAGCCCAACGCGTCTTTCCGTTTGCGTCGTATCGCCTGGTGGATGGTTGCTGTCGCGAATGCGGGCTTCATCATTCAGGTAGGGCTTGGTTTCGGCTGGCTCCATCAGGCTGGGGTCGAACCCTGGTACTGGGACCGCTTCTGCGGGTGGTCCGACAATCCGAACCAGCTTGCGCTCTACTGCGCCCTACTCGGTCCACTGGCCTTGCATCTTGCCACAACCACCAGCAATAAATGGGGAAGATGCCTTGCCCTATGCAGCCTCATATTCACCGTTTACGTCGGAAGGCTGACAAAAAGCGATACCTACCTTTATACCACGGTCCTGGCTTGTCTGATCCTTCTCGGGCTGCGGGTCCGGGCCTGGCTGACGAGCGACGGCAATAAGGCGAGCCTTTCAAGGCAGCTTGCCGTCCTGATGGCCGTTGGCTTCCTGCCGCTGGCCCTGTCTATAGCGCCGTATGCCCTCAGCGAGGCCTCCAGCGCCGAAGACTTCGCCAAGAGCCTGACCAAAGACAAGGGCGGGGAAGCGACTGCCCAAACCGCGGCGCTTCGCCTCTATCTCTGGAATGCAGCCTTGGAGAAGGGGGCACGATCGGGATCGCTTGGACTGGGTCCGGGCCCGCACCTAGATAGTCCCCCCGTGGTCAATCAACAGTTTTTGCCGCGGCCCTTCGAGGCGCACAGCACCATCCTGGATCTCTACACTCAGGGCGGCCTGATTTCGGTTCTAGCCCTGATGTGGATCTTCGGCTCAGCTGCGTTGTCCGCCTGGCGGGCGAAGCTGGATGCTCTGGTGGCGCTCGTGGCATCGATCGCCGCCTTCAGTGCTCCGCATTTGGTCATCCGCCATCCGATCGTGTGGTTCTGTCTGACCCTCTGCCTTGTCGCTGGGACGCCGGAAGCGATCCCCGCGATTGTTCGCCAGAGGAGATGCTAGAATGTGTGGGATCGCCGGAATTTTGTTGGCGCCCGATGCACCCAACGCAAGTGCGCTCAGGGCCATCGGACCGATGGCGACGGCGCTTCGTCATCGCGGACCTGACGGTGAGGCCTTCTGGGTGAGCCGTAAAGGGGGGGTAGCCTTCGGCCACCGGCGACTGGCCATCGTCGACCTGTCCGAAGCGGGTCGCCAGCCAATGCTCTCCGCGAGCGGTCGGTATGTCATCACGTTCAATGGCGAGATATACAATTTTCGCAATCTGCGCCGTGAACTGGAAGGGGCGGGCCATCATTTCCGCGGCGCCAGCGACACGGAGGTCATGCTGTGCGCGATCGAAAGCTGGGGCCTTGATGCAGCCCTCGCGCGCTTCGCTGGCATGTTTGCTTTCGGGCTGTGGGACCTGGAGAACCGAACGCTTCAGCTTGCCCGCGACCGAATGGGCAAGAAGCCACTCTATGTCGCCTTGACACGTGACGCGCTTGTCTTCGCCTCGGAGCTGAAGGCGATCACTTGCTTCCCAGGCTTCACCCCGGAACTCGATGTCGATGCGGCGACGACGATGGTTTCCAACGGCTGGGTGCCGGATGACCGTTGCATTTGGCAGGGCGTGTTCAAGTTGCCGCCTGGTTCAGTCCTGTCGGTCACTGCGGCGCAATTCGCCAACGCCCGAGGCACCGGTTCGCTTGCGCATCGCATTCACCCTTGGTGGTCGCTGGCCGATGTCGCCGGCAAGGGACAGCGCGATCCGATAGCCGCCAGCGACGAGGACCTCGCGACCGAGCTCGACAGCCTGCTCCGACTGGCCGTCAAGGAACGAATGGTTGCAGATGTGCCGCTGGGCGCCTTTCTGTCGGGCGGGATCGACAGCTCGACTGTCGTCGCCCTGATGCAGGCACAGTCCCGAAACCCCGTTCGGACGTTCACCATAGCGTTCGGGGAAGGTGGGTTTGATGAAGCTCCCCATGCGGCCGCGGTTGCTCGGCATCTGGGCACCGATCATACGGAACTTCATCTCTCGCCGGCCGCCGCGCTTGAGGTCGTTCCGGAGCTGCCCCGGATTTGGGACGAGCCGTTTGCCGATGAATCGCAGATACCGACGCTGCTGGTGTCGCGCCTCGCGCGTCAACATGTAACCGTGGCGCTTTCAGGCGATGGCGGCGACGAGTGCTTCGCAGGCTATTCTCGACACTTCCTGGCAACCCGCTTCACAAAGCAGCATGAGCTGCCATTGTCATTTCGCCGGCTGTTGGCATCGGGGGCTGGGTTGCTGGCCCAAGCCTCTCAGAAAGATATCTTCGGCAATCTGCCGCTTTCGGCGAATATGCGGCATGGCTTGCGCGGTGACCGCCTGGCTCGCCTTGCCCGCCTGCTCGCGGCGCGAGATGAGGACGAACTCTTTCTGCAACTGACAAAATCTTCAGCCAACGACCTTGTTCATCGCAAGCCGTCGACAGCACCTACCGACACCACAAAGCTCGACGGCCTGCTCTCGCGTCTCCTATTCGCCGACATGACAGGCTATCTACCGGGCGACATTTTGGTGAAGCTCGATCGAGCCACCATGGCCAACAGCCTCGAGGGGCGATGCCCGATCCTGGACCATCGCGTCGTTGAATTCGCCTGGCGCTTGCCAGCCCGTGCCAAAGTCCGAAACGGGAAGGGCAAATGGTTGCTTCGCCGACTGCTTGATCGTTATGTACCACGCCGACTGGTCGACCGGCCCAAGCAAGGTTTCGACGTTCCGGTCGGGACTTGGTTGAAAGGGCCCTTGCGCGGCTGGGCAACCGATATCATTGCCACGATCGGCCGCTCCGGGGACGGGGTCATCGACCGTGAGAAGGTCGACGCATGCTGGCGCAATCATCTGCATGGAAGCCAAGATAATTTCCGCGACCTGTGGCCGGTGCTCATGTTTCAGGCGTGGCGCAACGAAGCCATGCGGCCATCGACGGTCGCCACGCACCCTTCTTACCATATCGAACTGACAGGGGATTGAGATGGAAGGTTCCATAGCCAACCGCGCCCGGCGTCCGCGCGCCAAGCAGATGGAAGTTGGGACACTTGAAACCAATCTGCGCTTGATGCGGCCGCCACGCGAGCCAACGCAATCGTCACCCTTCCACCAGCTCGTCATCATCCTGGCGACGCGAAAATGGTTCTTGCTTGCCATGGCCCTTCTGGGCGGCATCCTGGCCGGACTGGCAGGCTTCACCCGCCCGGTGCTGTTCGAGGCAACGACCCAGGTCATTATCGATGCCCCGAGCAGCAGTGCTTCGGGCGGCGTGGCGTCCGCCCAGGACTCGCTGGAATCGAACATCGATGATCATCTGACGATGCTCTCCTCGCAAGGCCACCTGCGTCGGGTCCTGGCAGCACTGCGCAAAGCCCAACCAGACGACGGTACCGGAAAGAGCGTCGTCAATGCCGTCCCGCCCGCGGCTGGCTCGTTCCTCATCGATCTCCTGAGCAGGGCCTGGAGACAGGATAACACGGTGGCGGAAAATCCGGACGCAGCGGACGCGCCCGAGTTGAAGGCGCTACGCAACGGAATGAGGGTCGGACAAGAGCTGCGATCGCGCGTCATCACCATCGGCTTCACCGATCCAAGTCCGGCGCGTGCGGCACTTGTCGCGAACACGTTTGCCCAGGTCTACATTCAAGATCTGGTACAAAAAAGCCGGGCATCGGATCAGGTTCATCTGGATTCGATAGTCGCCAGCCTTCCGCAAGTACAAAGGGATCTTGTCGAAGCGACAGATCGGCTGGAGACATACCGGCTCACGCATGGCGCCGTCGATCAGACCGCGGCCAACAACGCAGCCAGTGAGACAGCGGAACTCGGCCGGCAGATATTCCTATCGAAAGCCAGTCTTTCCGCGTCGGAAGCGCGCCTTCGCCGTATTGAGGACCTGCGCAAGGCGGGCGCCCCGGTCACGGCCATCGCTGAAGAAATCGGGTCGCCCGTGTTGACGGACCTGGTGACACGCCAGTCGGGTGCCGACGGCGATCTGCGCAACGCGATCGCCCGCGAAATGGAGCAAAGCGTTGCCCGAATCGCTGCCGAGGCAAATGTCTACCGGTCTCAGGCTACGGCTCTTGAAAGTCGCAAGTCGATGCTCGACGCGGCCGTGGCCGACACGGCGAGCCAACTTTCGGGGCTGCGTTCCCTTGAGCCTCGGGTAGCCATCGTGACGCAGCATTACAACGAACTCCTGAGCCGACAGCAGGATCTGATACGTCGCATCGCCGCTCCTTCGCCAGGCGTAGCGGTCCTTTCGACCGCCTGGCCGCCGTCGACCCCCATGACATTGTCGCCAATTTTCCTGATTCCCCCCGGCATGGTCGTCTTTGGTCTCATGGGGGCGGTCATTGTCCTGGTCCGCAACGGTTTCAACCAAACCTTGCGCAGCGAAGCCGAAGCCGAGGCCGAGCTTGGAGTCCCGTGCGTAGGACTGCTTCCCAGGGTTGCGGGACTTAACGCCAGAAAGCTGCGGCATCTGGTTCTGAGCCAGCAGAACTTGCCGTTCAGCCGCGCCGTGACTTCGCTGCTCGTCACTGCGGCGCCAACTCAGGGGAAGGGGCAGCCGCCGCATATCATTCTCGTGACGTCCAGCATCCAGGACGATGCCAAGACCGAGTTGGCATGGAGCCTGGCGCTGGCGGCAACGCGGCTGGGAGGAAGAGTGCTTTTCCTCGATCTCGATCGCAAGGATGTACGGCTCACGAACGGGTTTCGTGGTGAATTCAGCACCGACAAGGCCCGGAACTCCTTCGGCGACTATGTGAATGAACGTTGCGTGCTGAAGGATGCAATTACGAGGATGCCGGAAATCGGTATCGACCTCATGGCCGCTCCAGCACCTTCCGATGATCTCCTGACCCTTCTGTCCACCGTCGACAAATGCCAGTTCACCGAGGAGCTGCGTTCGGCCTACGACGTGGTCATCATGAACGGTCCCCTGGGCCTCGGGGGGCCTGAAACCAGGCTGCTTAAGCGCTGGGCCGATTCGGTGCTTTTTGCCGTTCGCTGGGCAAGGACGAGGCGCAGCATTGCCCGTGGTGCTCTGGATGCAATAGGGACCGGCGGATCCGCCACCGTTCCAGTAGGGAGTGTGCTCACCCGGGTGAACCTGAAGAGGCTAGCCGGCTCCAGGCTCGGAGACAACGCCGATCTTCTGTTGGAGAGGGTTTGAAGATGCGTGTGCGATCTTCAACAGAAGCTCCAGGGAGCGATCGCGCCCCTAAATCGAGCCAGCTACACGATGATCATTGAATTTTTCGGACCTCCAGGATCCGGCAAAACAACCTTCGCACATGCGCTTGCGCAGCAGCTGCGCGGGAAAGGCTATCACGCCAAGGTCGCTCTCAGCTACAAGCCAAGCACCAGGGCCGCCAAATATGATCTCGGAATCTTTCTGTTCATATCACGGATCGTATCGGCGATATTTTCAACAGCTAGAATACTGCTTTTTTCGGCAGGGCGAGCAGATGATATTTCCAATTCCTTTGCAATGGTGAGGATGATACCGCCAAGAAACCGAATATGGCGCGCGCGAATCTGGCGATACATCCTGCACCTTTCGCGTTGCTGGAAGTCTGCGGAGCAATCGCCCGAAATTATAATTTTCGATCAAGGATATGTTCAAGCGATTGGTTCGCTTGCGATGTTTAATGGGAGCACCAACCCCGGAGCGCTGGAAAAGGCGCTCAGCCTCGCACCGGCGGCCGATCTCACCGTCAGGCTCTTGGTGCCAGCTGCGGTCGTGGAAAGTCGCCTTCGTCGGCGGATGGAGCTTGAGCCGCCGGCGGAACGGATTTTCGAGGCCGACTTGAACGTGAACATGCGCTCGTTCGCCGTTTTTGAAGCGATGCATGACCTCCTTACAACATCTGGCCGGGAAATCATCTCCGTCGAAAACACCGATGGTCCATCGACCTTTAAAAGTATTTGTCGGATTGAGAGACAAATACTTTCTGCATTGTCGCGCTTCGATAGGGCGGTCGGCGAAAAGCAAATTGAGTTGCCGGCTCATCGCGCAGATGTAACTGGTTCAGCAACCGCGCCGCCGCGCAACAAGGACATGGGCTCGCGGCTCGCTTGGGCAAGCATATTCGCCTTGCTGATCTATATTGGTGGCGCTGGTTTGACCAGTCTTGCCCAGTTGGCAATTGCACGCCTTATCGGACCTCACAACTACGGCATCTATTCCTACGTTCAGGCTTGGACGTCAGTGCTCGCCTATCTGGCAACGCTTGGCTTTAATGTATCATTGTTGCGTTTCCTCCCGGCCTATAGGGCCAGTGGCAGGCTTGATCTGGCCCGCGGGGTGATAAGATTTGCGCTGCAGAGATCGCTGATAGCGGCAACCTTATTCGGGATGATCGGCGCTGCGTCCGTCCTGTTCCTTTCAGATCCAACGGAAAGAGGGCTTGAGACAAGCATCGTGCTCGGCATGATGGCTGTGCCCTTGGTTACGGCCTATGCTCTCGGAGCCACGCTTGTGCGTGCTTTCGGCGGCGTTGTCTCGGCGTTGTTGCCGGAGCGCATCATGCGAGACGGACTCCTGCTCGTGTTGGTAGCGCTCCTGGCATTGTCGGGATTTCGAACAGTGGATGCGCCCTCGGTGACGATGGCGGTGCTTGTGAGTTCCGCTTTCACAGCGGCGCTGGTGTTCATCATCGCTAGGAGGTTTGAACCACCCGGCCTGGGACACGCCAAGCCAAGTTATGCCTCGAGGGAATGGTGGCTTGCCGTCCCCCCGCTCATGCTCATCACTGGGCTCGATGTTTTCGTCAGTCGGGCAGGAGTCCTGGTTTTGGGCTGGACAAGCCATATTGCTGAAGCGGGTATTTTCGCGCTGGCCTTGAATGTCGCGATGCTCGTGGGCCTGTCCCGTATCGCCGTGGCAACCATGTTTTCGCCAACAGCAGCCGATCTCTACGTCAGAGGCGATCGCAGAGGCCTACAACAGCTGTTCGCGCGCGCAACCCTGCTTTCTGCTGGCGGTGCCATCCTGGTGGCCGTCCCAATGATGGTGATAGTCGAGCCGTTCTTGAGCTATTTCGGTGAGGGTTATAGCGCGGGAGCGCCGATCGCACGGGTTCTGATTTTGGGATATGTCTTTGTCGCGCTGTGCGGGCCCCAACAGAATCTCCTGACCATGACTGGAAATGAATGGGCTGCGGCAACGACGATGGTAGCGGGTGCTGTGGCCAATATAATTGCCTGTGCAGCCGGAGTTGCGGTGTACGGCCTGCTTGGCGCTGCGGTGGGTGTGGCACTTGCACTGAGCATCTGGAGCATTGCCATGGCCGTTTATATCCGCAAGCGACTGAAAATCATGCCAGGCTTGGTTTTTGCCTTGCTGTCGATGAGGCCGAGCGCGGTCGATGCCCGTCAATGGCATTGGTTCTTGAGGGCGAGCAAATGAGACCACTGTTTTCGCTACGGTGATCGCCGTCGTTCGGGCAGGAAGTCACGAAGCCCGGATCGCACAAAGGCCCATAGGGCTGCGCAAACGCTTCGGCGTATACCTGTTCCGGACACCCGCGTCCCCGCGGGCAGCCGATACTTTGCGGGCGGTGTCCGTCATTTGAAGGATGCATCAGTTTCGGAGGTGCACCACGGTGTGCTCACAATCTGCGGAGCATCCATGGAACAAGCCCGAATGGCGAGCGCCTCGGCGCCTGCAGTGCGCCGTCGCTCGGAGAGATCGACGCCTGTCGAGCGCAGCCAACGCGAAACCCTCACCCAGGTCCAGGTCCTGCGCGCCCTCGCGGCTAGTTCGGTCGCGCTGCGACACGCCCAGCATGATGCGGCCACCCTGGAATTACAGGCCGGCCGCACCTTTCAGAGCTGGAATCCGATACCATGGAGCGCTGGAGTCGATATTTTCTTCGTGATTTCCGGGCTTATCATGGTGCATACGTCGCGACAGCTGTTCGCAAAGCCCGGGGGCGCGCGTCTCTTCATTTCCCGCCGGATCGCGCGAATTGTCCCGCTATATTGGGCGCTCACCTCGCTCTACATTGCGGTAGCGGTGGCCGCCCCAAATCTTCTCAACCAGAGCTACGTCGATTTCAGGTTTGTAGTCGAATCCTACTTATTCGTTCCGGCCAGTCGCCCTGACGGCGTCGTTCAGCCGGTCTACGAGTTGGGTTGGACGCTCAATTATGAGATGCTGTTTTACGTGCTGTTCACGGCGACGATCGTGCTGCCCATGCGGTGGGCAGTTACGGTCCTGCTCGCGATCCTGGTTGGGATGGTGCTCTCGGGCGCTCTTGGGGCTCCTTTGCCTGAGCCCTGGGGTTTCTGGACCAATCCGATCATCCTCGAATTCGCTTTCGGCGCGATGATCGGGGTCATGTGCGCCTCAGGCCTGCGGCCTTCCGGCCCAATCAGGGCCTGTATGGCCGCAACGGGACTGGGTGCCCTGATGCTTGCGGCGGCGTTTCCCGATATCTCGGCCGGCTTTGGTCGCTCTGTCGTGTATGGCATTCCGGCGTCTCTAATTGTTTGGAGTGCTGCCTTGGCACCGCCGGGTAAACTGAGGCATGACAGCCTGGCGGCGAGGTGGGCCGCTGGCGTTGGCGATGCGTCATACGCTCTTTACCTCATGCATCCATTCGTGATCCGCGCCATGCGCATATTGTTCTGGCGTACAGGGTTGATCTTTGTGCTCGGCCCGTGGGCCTTCATCGGTTCGGCCTTGGCGATAACCCTCGGCGTGGCATTTATCACCCATCGTCTGTTCGAGAAGCCGCTCACCCGCTATGCGCGGCGCCTTTTGGGGGTCGGGCACAGTACAGGACGGCAGCTTGGGCCCCTTCCAGTGCCGGCGTATCGCCACCCTGTCCACCAAGGAAATGGCGGCGTTGTGCTCACTATGCCGTTGCCGGAAGGCCAGCTGGTCGCACCTGCCCCACAGGGCGTGCATGGAATTCCCGATACCATTCCACGAAACGTTGCACGCCGTCCTCCAGTGTTGTCGCCGGTGCGAAGCCAACGGCGCGGCGGAGGTCCCTGACATCGGCGCGGGTTTCCAGGACGTCACCTGGCGGTAAAGGTACGTTGACGCGAACGGCGCGGCGACCAAGGGCCGTCTCGATGAGCGCGATCAGATGGTTGATTTCTTCCGGCCGATCATTGCCGATATTGTAGAGCCTATATGGCGCCGAACTGGTGGCAGGATCGGCAGCGCGACCGTCCCAACCGGGATCCTGACACGGTGGTTTGGCGAGCACGCGAACAACCCCCTCTACGATGTCGTCGATATAGGTGAAATCCCGCCATACGCGCCCGGCATTGGCGATTTCGATCGTTCGGCCCTCGGCGATGGCATGGGTGAAAGTATAGACTGCCATGTCGGGCCTGCCCCAGGGGCCATAGACGGTGAAGAAGCGCAGTCCGGTTACGGGGAAGCCGAACAGATGGCTGTAGGAATGCGCCATGCATTCGTTGGCGGCCTTGGTGGCGGCGTAGAAGCTCACCGGATGATTGGCACCATGATGCTCGGAAAAGGGTATGCGTCGATTGGCGCCATATACGGAGCTCGACGAGGCATAAACGAGATGGCTAACGCCCGCGTGTCGGCAGCCCTCCAGAACGTTGAGAAATGCGACTATGTTTGACTCCACATAGGCATGCGGGTCGACGAGCGAATGACGCACCCCGGCCTGGGCGGCCAGATGCACGAAGTGCGATGGCTGGAATTCGCAGAACAGCGCTTTCACCAGCGACCGGTCCGCCAGGTCGAAGCGCTTCGGCGTGAACCTCGGCTCGGCGCAGAGCCGTGTAAATCGCGCCTCCTTCAGCTTCAGATCGTAGTAAGGCGTGAAGTTGTCGACGCCGATGACCTCGGCGCCGAGCCGCAAAAGGCGTGACGCAACATGAAATCCGATGAACCCAGCGGCGCCCGTGACGATGATCGGCCCCGTGTGCTTAAGGTTCGACGCAGCACCATCCTGCAGCGCGTGAACGATATCCGCCAGCTTGTTGACCTTCGAATCTGCTTCGGCCATGGCAAGTCACTCCCGTTTCCAGGTTCCGCGTTCCGCGCTATCTCGGCAGCGCTTGAACGATCGGAAATGGCGCCGCCGGCCTTGTGATCTACGCGACAGCGCGCTCAATGCGGGCCGCCGCTGTCTGAATCAAAGCGGATGCAGACAGCAGTCGATTTCTCATGGCAAAACCGAAATGCGCCCCAAAAGAGCCACTAGTTCCGCCTGACGCCTCGTGTCGGTCTTGGCGAACAGCGAGGCGAGCTGAGAGCGAATAGTCGTGCGACTGAGATGCCAGCTACGGGCGATCTCCAGGGGCGCGTCGCCATGGGCGAGGCGTAGCGCCAACTGCGTTTCCGCGCTGGTCAAACCGAACATCCTTTGCAACGTGCGAGGGTTGGCCGCCGATTTGTTATCCCGGTCCAGCAATGCGACGACGGTTGTCCCGTCCGGTGTAACGACGCCCGTCTCGTTCATGGTCACCGGCCTGTCGCCTCTGCTGTGGATCACTACCCATGAGAGTGAGCCCGGCTGGAGGTGGACCGGAACATTCGCGACCAGCCGCCTCAACCCGGCAGCAAGCTCGACGGCTGTATCAGTTGCTTCGCCCTGGCGTGCGAGGGTGTCCCGAGCGGCAGCGTTCCATTCTATTACTTTCTTGTCTCGGTCCAGGACGAGATAGCCGCAACCCATACGATCAAGCATGCCGGTGATGGATTCCAGGCTGCGTCGTCGAGATCCGCCGACCCTTGCGTCCGGTCGGTCCACAAGGCTTATCGGCCTTTCGTGGCGGGTATCGTTCAATACAATGTATTGCCTGCCTGCAAGCGCATCGTTTCGCGTTTCAATCAGTGTCATCGCTTCCACCCAACCCATTGCTACTGACGCAAATCAAATCTGATGAAGTTGCTGCTTCAACTTGAATTTCCACATACTGCGAGAAATCTGCGAATGGTTTTTCCGCAGCGTCTCTTGGATATATCTTTCTGAAGAGCGCTCCTGACACCATGATTTTATTCGCCGGCAAAGTCATGGCAATCGGGCAATGGGATTAGGTGCCACCCCTTCGGCCTAGTCTCGACGGACTAGACCGAAAGTTGTAGTCTTTGCGCATGGGTTCGGACCTGCGCTGGCTCAAATCGAATGTGTCGAGCACTACGTGGGCTCATCTAGCTTCGCTTTTGGTGTTTGCAGCATCGATAGCATTCGAGGCGATAAGTACGGTATATGGCGGCCAGCCGTTGCCGCTTGTTGCGTTTATCCCCATAACCGTTGTCATCGTGTATCTTGAGGGCCGTTTTGTTGCCATCGCAGCAACGCTTCTGATGGCGGTCGCCGGCTTGTGGATGCGACACCTGTTGGACGGTCACCTCACTGGTCGAGACTGGACCGGGGCCGTCTTCCTTCTGGGTTCGGGTAGCCTGATCGCAACCGTGTTCCACCGCCTGCGACAAGATCTGCACGGCGCGCTCAGGGTGGCAGAAGCGAGGCTCGCTGCCATCGATGCTGCCGCCTTGGGCTTTGCTAATACCAATCGCCATGGCGAACTGCTGCAGTCGAACAGACGGCTTTTGGAGATGACCGGCTACGCGCACAAGGAACTTGCCCAACTGGAGCTGGAGGAACTCATTTTCCCCGACGATCGAGGTACTGTGCGGAAACTTTTGCAAGATTTGGGCAATGGGACCGCGTCGGCGACGGATATCCGCGTTTTGCGCAAGGATGGCACGGCATTTTGGGCTCACCTGGCCCTGTCTTCGTCGCGGCCGGACGAGGCGCCAAATGAGAGCGTATTCGTGGTGGTTGACGATATTTCCGAGCGACAAGCGGCACGCGAGGCCCTTCGGGCTCAGAAGGAATGGCTCGATCTCGCCGTATCTGCCGGGCGCCTGGGCACATGGCAAATAGACATTGAGGATGGGACAGTCGCCGGCTCCGGCAAGTTCTGGGACATCCTTGGTCTGCCTCCGGCCCCAGTCCGCCGCTTGGAAGAACTCTCGGCCGTAATCCATCCCGTCGACTGGCCGAAGTTGTCCGCCTCGGCAAAGCCTTCATCGGCATTGAACTTTGACGTCGAGATTCGCGTCCGGCAAGTGGATGGTCACACACGCTGGATTGCATTGCGTGGACGGCAGGAAGAGCACGGCGACCGCAAAATGCGCATCGGGGTGGCGGCGGATCTGACCGAACGTCGACAAACAACTTTGCTTCGCGCCGCCGTAAAGAGACGCGAGCGCATAATGCGCGAAGAGCGCCATCGGTTCAGCAATGTGTTTCCAGTGATTAGAGCTCTGGTCAACATGATCGATATTCCCGACAATGATGTTGCCAAATACAAGGAGATGTTGATCGATTGGATTCGAACACTGGAGGCGACCCATCGCATCCTTTCTCGTCATGCCAACCTGTCAGGGATGCTCCATGAACTCGTGGACCGGGAATTGCAGCCCTTCAAGGAGACACGCGACATTACGATCAGTGGACCTTCCCTCACTGTGCCAAGCGGCGCCGCCGAGGGCTTGGCGATGATCCTTCACGAGTTGACGACAAACTCGGTGAAACATGGTGCGCTGGGTGACCCGAATGGCAAGGTCGAAGTTAAGTGGCGATTTGCATCCGAGGACGAAGGTGACGACCTCGTGTTCGATTGGGTGGAATCGGGCCGACGGAAGAGTTCAAAAGTCGTACGCCGCGGGTTCGGGTCACTGATAATCGGTGTGGACAGCACGCCGCTTGTCGGGCATTCCCCGAATATGGAAATAACCGAAGATGGCCTTCGATATTCGCTGCGTGTATCGCGCAAAGAAATTGAGGAATTTGGATTGCAATAGAGCCCCTACAAGTCGAAGCCGAATTGGCCAATTAACCGATGGTGTGGGCCCTTTGCTGCGATTTCCTGCAAGCAAACTCGGGCCGGTTCGAGGGGCATACGTCAACTCGCCTGTCTCGTCAGCCAGCTTTGGAGCAACACAGCTGCTTCGGTACGGTTTCTAACCCCAAGCTCACGCAGCACGGCTGCGGCATGGATTTTCGTTGTCGCCTCGGCAATGTCCAGATTACGGGCAATCTCCTTATTCGAGTACCCCTCTGCCATCAGCTTGAGGACGTCCTTCTGTCTAGACGTCAGCCTAGCGACGTCGCCCGAGCCCTCGTGCCGGCGGCTGGGATTTTGAACCGGAGGTGGGGGGGCATGCGATCTCTGGTCGGCAGACGTTCGAGATAGCAGAGATGGCACATAGATCCGGCCAGCGAGGATTTCGTTTACAGCCAGCACGACTTCTTCGTCGCTCTGCGATTTGACGATATACCCGTGAAGTCCGATCGAAAGCGCGGTCAGTATCTCCGAGCGGGAATCATCCCCGGAAACGATCGCAAAGCGAGTGTCAGGATAGGCAGCCATAAAGTCGCTGAGCACTTCCTGATGGAACAGCCCAGGCATGTTCAGATCGAGGATCGCAAGATCGATGGACGCCTGCTCCTCTAAAAGATTGACCGCGGCATCGAAACACGAAGCTTCGAAAATTTCGGCGCTTGGAATTCCAGCCATGAGTGCCAGCCGGAGACCACGCCGATATAAGCCGTGATCGTCGGCAATGACGATCCGAGCCATGCAACTACCCCAACGCGTTACTCGGTTCCCGACGAGAAAACCCGCTGGAACCTCCCATTCGCCTATGATCGACAATCCGTGGTGGTCCTAAAATGGCGGCCATCCACTGGTCAACGCATCACAGTGATGTCCGCAGCGTCCCATCCACGCACATCCAGAACGTCTAATATAATACTAAATTGCGAAGCTCATCCATAGATTTTTAACCCTGGCGTGCGGTGCCTGTCGGCAAAACGATGCCGGTTTCCCATCTCTGGGTCCAAAGCCAGCTGTTCAGGACCATCGTAATCATGTGGCATCTGTTATGTCGCCACCCGCTGTCGCCGGACCTGTAGGCCGGCCCGGCCCGGGCGGATCGCAGCTTTCTTGAAAGCAACTGCTTTCGTTTTATCGCCGTCATGATCAGTGCCCAATCGCGCTTCTATCGGCTGTTGATCTCGTGGCCATCTAATACCTTGAACGTTTTGAATCCCTACCATTCAAATGCACGACGACAGCCGCCCCGGCTGTCACATACCTTTTCACATATGATGTTCGGATTGCCGCCGAGGTTTGGCCGGATTTGAGGGTGTGCCCTGGCCGGACAATGGAACACCGATCCCGAACAAAGCCAACTGCAGATCAGGAGGATCGAATGAAAGCGGTGATTCAATGTGGTGGGATGGGTACGCGCCTTCGACCGTTTACATCGGTCCTGCCGAAACCATTAATGCCGATAGGGGCCAGGCCTGTTCTTGAGTTGCTTTTGAAGTGGCTGCGGCGCAACGGCATTGAAGAGGTATATATTACGACAGGGTATCTAGGACATTTGATCCGGAGCGTCTGCGGCGATGGATCGCAATGGAACTTGAAGATCAAATATACCCAGGAAATGGAGCCACTCGGCACCGTCGGACCTCTCTCTCTGATTAGGGATGAACTGAACGAAACATTTGTCGTTCTGAACGGCGATGTCCTCACAGATCTAAGCCTGAGCCGGTTTGTAGCCGCGCACCGCTTGCATAGGGATCCCGTTACGATCGCCACGGCGTGCCGTCATATCAAGATGGACTTCGGGGTCATCGACGAGATCGACAATACCGTCCAGCTCTTCCGGGAAAAGCCGACGCTTTCCCATCTCGTCAGCATGGGGATTTACTGCATGAACCCAGATGTCCTGCGGTTCATTCCGTCCGGGATCCCATTTGGGTTCGATGACCTGATGCTGCAGATGATGCAGGGCGGCACGACCGTGCATGTTTACAAGCATGACGGTCTTTGGCTCGACATCGGTCGTGTCGATGACTTCCAGAATGCGCAGGCAATTGCCTGGGAAGATCAGTCGTCCTCAATCGAGGTCGCGGCTGCCGCCGCAGCCGCATGAAAGTCTGATGCAGAGGTCTAGCCACTAACAAGGCTTTCAGGAGGTCAAGATGCTCTTGGTGAGCGCCCCGATCCTAGGCGTGCCAGAGAAGGCAGCCCTGTCGCAGGTGATTGATAGCGGCTGGCTTACGATGGGGGACAGGGTACGAGAGTTCGAACAGGCCTTTGCCAGCATGCATGGCGCGCGAGATTGCGTTGCGGTTGGTTCCTGCACCGCAGCGCTCCATCTTCTCCTCCATGCTTTGGGCATCGGCCCTGGCGACGAAGTACTGGTTCCTTCGCTGACGTTCGTGGCGACGGCGAATGCGGTGCTGTATGTAGGGGCGACGCCGGTCTTCGTCGATATCGAGTCCGTCGACGTGCCGTTGATCTCGGTTGCGGAAGCCGAAGCGCGGTGCACGACGCGCACGAAAGCGGTCATTCTCGTTCACTTCGCCGGGTATCTCCCCGATCGGGAACAATGGCAGCGGTTCGCCCGGCTTCGCGGGCTGCATATCATCGAGGACGCTGCGCACGCGCCCGGGCTTAGGGAAGTCGGGACCTTCGGCGCCGCGGCCGCGTTCAGCTTCTATGGCAACAAGAACATGACAACGGCCGAAGGGGGCGCCGTGATTGCACGTGACCCCGATCTGCTCGACAGGGTTCGCCTGGCCCGCGGGCACGGAATGACCACGGGGACGCATCAGCGGCTGAACAGTCGTACGCCGCAATATGATGTCACGATGCTCGGGTTCAACTACCGAATGGACGAGATGCGAGCGGCAATAGGGCTGGTTCAGTTGCAGAACCTGCAAGAGTGGAACGAAATCAGGCGTATCATAGCTGTCTTGTACCGACGCCTGATCGCGGACCGTTGCCCAGCTATTGTCATTCCATTTAGCGAACCCCGGACGTCGGCTTACCACATCATGCCGATCGTCCTGCCGCGCTACGTGAGCCGGCAGGATGTCATCGACGAGTTGCGGACACAGGGCATACAAACCACCATCCACTACCCGCCGGTGCACCAAATGACGTTTTACCGCGAGCGCCTTCCCGGCGTGAGTTTGCCCCACACAGAGGATTTCGCTCAGCGAGAGCTCACAATTCCGCTGCACCCCCAGGTCACTTCCGCCGCCGCCGAATCAGTCGTGGCTGCCCTGGCAGCCGCGCTCAAAACAGGCGCGCTCAAAGCAGGCGCCCAAAGAGGAACTGCTGCATGAATGCGTTAGACCCTGCCTTTCACCGGATGTTCGTTCCAAATCCTGATCACGGCTTTGCGAGACGCGCAATCGATCTTGCGGTGGCGGGCATCGCTACCGTCGCATTGGCGCCATTGATGCTGCTGATCGCCGGAGCGCTTCTGCTCGAGGGCGGTGGCTCGATCTTGTTCGCTCAGACCCGCATCGGGGCCGGCGGCCGAACCTTTCGCATGTACAAATTTCGCAAATTCGGTGTGAACTGCGGCTCTCAAGGCCTTGCGCTGACGGTCGTGGGCGATACAC
Organism: Mesorhizobium sp. C089B; assembly: GCF_030323125.1. Classification (NCBI taxonomy): domain Bacteria; kingdom Pseudomonadati; phylum Pseudomonadota; class Alphaproteobacteria; order Hyphomicrobiales; family Phyllobacteriaceae; genus Mesorhizobium; species Mesorhizobium sp. C089B. The sequence continues at coordinate 2,830,587 of NZ_CP100469.1, read as the reverse complement.
GCATGACCACCGTTGGCCGCTTTCTCGCAGCGACGAAGCTGGACGAACTACCGCAGCTGTGGAATGTCCTCAAAGGCGAAATGGCGATCGTCGGTCCACGACCCGAGAGCCTGGCTTTCGCCGATTGTTTCCGGGGCGAGCTTAGGGCCGTGCTGCAATACAAGCCAGGCCTGCTGGGTCCAGCCCAGGTCGTTTTTCGGCACGAAGCACATTACTTCCCCCAATCCGTGGATCCGATCGTGTTCTACCGGGAGGTCATGTTCCCCGCCAAGGCAACACTGGACCTCTCGTATTATCCGCGACGCACCATCGTCTCCGACCTCGCGTGGATGGTGCGGGGAGTGCTGGCAGTGGTCGGTTGGGTTCCGGTACCGCCGATCGACGTTTGAATATCCAAGGGAAGCGTTCCAAACAGCCAAGGGAATGCGCAGTGATGAGCTACAATGGAAAGAAAGTCCTGGTGACCGGCGCGGACGGATTCATCGGTTCGCATGTCACGGAGGCGCTTGTTCGCAACGGGGCAGATGTCACAGCCCTTGCCCTTTACAATTCCTTTGACAGCCATGGATGGCTAGACGATCTGCCGGACACCATCCGCAGCCAGTTGAGGCTCGTCCGTGGTGACGTCCGCGACAGTGCGTTCCTTAACCGGATCATGCGCGGCCAAGCCGCGGTTTTTCATCTGGCGGCGCTTATTGCGATTCCATACTCCTACGCCGCTGCCCAGTCCTATGTGGAAACCAACATCCTGGGCACGGTGAATGTCCTCGAAGCGGCGCGCCTATGGGAGACGGAGCGGGTGATCCATACCTCGACGAGCGAGGTCTATGGAACTGCCCAAACCATGCCGATCGGCGAAACACACCCCCTGCAGGGACAGTCACCATATTCGGCATCCAAAATCGGCGCCGACATGATGGCGGAGTCCTACGCCAGGTCGTTCGATGTCCCTGTGGTCATCATGCGACCCTTCAACACGTATGGCCCGCGCCAGAGTGAGCGCGCCATCGTGCCGACCATTATCCGGCAAGTCCTCGACCCGAAATGTCCTGCGATCATGGTCGGGGATACCAGCCCGATCCGCGACCTGACCTATGTCGAAGACACCGCGACAGCGTTCCTGACCGCAGGTCTCGCCCAGCTCGAGTTCGGCCACGCCTACAACGCTGGCAGCCAACGCGCTGCGACCGTCTCGGACGTATTGGCCATTGTTCTTGAGTTGACCGATTGCAAAAAGCCGGTCCGTCGTGATGAAAGCCGCCTGAGGCCGCAAAATTCCGAAGTTCGCGCCTTGCTCGCCGATTCCTCGCGCTTTGAACGTGAGACTGGATGGCGGACACAGACCAGCCTGCGCGATGGGCTGGAGCGAACAATCACGTGGTGGCGCGAGCGCCTTAGTGAAGGCCGGGTACGGCGCGAAGTGGGTTACATGACATGACCCTGGGCGGCCGTCATGCGTTGGCGCTGTTGCTGGCTGCCGGTGCCATATCTCCTAACATCTATGTTGCCGGCGGCCGTCAAAGCAAGGCAGCGGAGGTGGCGGCCACAGCGGTCGTGAACAACCTGCCGGGCTATGTGCGCCAAACAAGGGATCCTTGGTCTGGCATGGTTTTCGCACGGATCACCAGACCGGGCGTTCTCGGCCGGGCGGGTGTATGCGGGAAGAAGTACTGCACCCACCGTTACTCAAGCGCACAGGCTTGGAATGCCGACCAGAGCCTGCTCCTGATCGCCAATGGCTGCGGTGGCCTGTGCTTTCTCGACGGACAAACCTACTTGCCTTTGTTCCACCGCAACCGCGCGACCGAATGCGAATGGCATCCCACTGATCCCGAGTTGATGATCTGCGTCGGGGGCCGGCAGATTGCGACATGGGCCCCACGTACCGATCATGAGGACGTCGTGTTCGCCTCCGGAGCGTACTCCAACCTCAAATTTGGACCCAACAAAGGCAATCCGAGCCGCGACGGCAGCCGGATTGCGGTGCGTGCAACGAACAATGACGGCCGAGCGGTGGTTTTTGGCTACGATCTCAAGCAACGGCGGAAATTCCCGGATATCGATCTTGCCGAATTCCCGGGAACGACCGGCTCCTGCTCGATCTCACCTCTCGGAATCAACATAGTGTGTTCCCAGCAATTACCGGACGGAATCGAAGCGAGTTTCGTCTTCTCCATCGACGGCATATTGGGCCAGAAGTGGATGGAGCACCATCGACCGGGCCATGGCGACATGACGGTCGATTCCGACGGAAGCGAAATCTATGTCGGGATCAGCAAATCGGATCCTGACAAATATCAGGTGATCAAGCGCCGCTTGGCTGATGGCAAGGCTACCTCGCTGATGAAATATGGCGAGGCCATGCATGCGTCACTCAGGTCGCTCGGCAGGCCCGGCTGGGTGTTTCTGAGTTATGGCGGCACGCCAGCCGAACTATCGCAGCACCCGGATTGGGCGCCTTACGCTCAGCAAGTCATTGCGCTGCGTCTAGACGGCAGTGGAGAGGTCCGCCGTGTCGCAGACACGCACAACGCGCCCTTCGACTACTGGAGCGAGACGCATGCCTCTCCGTCTCCAGACGGCACCCAGGTGGTCTGGTCCAGCAACTGGGGCGTGCCCGGTGGCCCGGTATACGATTTCGTTACTCGTGTTGAATGGCCTTTGAAGCCGGTGTTCGACCGGAAGGAGATTGTCGCAAATGACCTTCAGTAGACGATACGTTCTTGGCGCAGTCGTGATGATGTCGCTAACCTCGATGGCTTGCGCAGGCGAGGTCGAGCCCTATCAACTCTCACCTGGCGATACGGTCGAGATAGGAATAGCGCCGATCCCTGATCGGACGCAGCGCGCCGTAGTCCAGATGGATGGCAATATTGCCCTTCCGGAGGCGGGGATGATCATGGTCGCAGGCCTGACGGCGTCTCAATTGCAAAGGCGCATGCAAGAGCTCTTGCCAAGCAAGATTTTTCACGTGCGTCTGACTGACGGGCGGGAGCAGACAGTTACTGTCGAGCCTGACGATGTCACAGCAATCATAGCGGACTATCGCCCGATCTATGTAACGGGCGATGTGCTCACCCCAGGACAACAGGCCTACCGTCCGCTCATGACTGTACGGCAGGCGCTGGCCGTTTCCGGCGGCTTCAGTCTTTTGCGATCACGGGCAGGCCAGGCCGGGCCTGATCCGGTTGATCTCAAGCGCGATTACGAAATGCTCTGGGGAGATTACACGAAAGAATACCTTCACGCCGCCCGCATTCGCGCCGAGCTTCAGGGCCAGGCGGATTTCGACAAGAAGACACCACAGGGATCACCTCTTTCGCCGAGCGTTGTAGCCGCGATGGCACAGGCTGAAGCAGAGGCGCTGAAGGTTGCGCTGAGTGATTTCCGGCAGGAACAGGATTTTCTGGAGAAGGGCCGGACGGATGCTGCCGAGCAAATTGACGTTTTGCAGAAACGCGAGCAAGTCGAGGGCGAGAGCGTGAAGGCGGATGAGCAAGATTTGGCGCGAGTGACGAAGGCATTCGATGCAGGCAATCTGACCAACACCCGGCTCGCGGATGTCAGGCGCGCGTTGCTTTTATCTTCAAGCGGCGCGCTTCAAACCTCGGTCGAACTGATGAGGGCGCGGCGCCAGCAGGAGGACTTTGTCAGACAGCACGAACGCAACGACAATCAAAGGAGGATTGGCCTGCTGACGGATCTGAAGGACACCAACGCCCGGCTGGCGGATGTCACCGCCAGGCTCCATGCCGCCAGCGAGAAGCTGCAGCCGACCGGAGCATCCACACAGCCATTGCCGATTGCCGGCGAAACGGTACGGGCCCAGGTGACCATCGTGCGCAAGATCGGCAATGAATGGCGCAAGCTGTTGGTTGACGAAGATGCGATTGTGCTGCCGGGGGATACTCTCGAAGCCAGATTCAGCAGTGAACTGCAAAGTGTGGCAGTCCAATAGGGCGTCAGCGCAGTCCGTGCGGAGCTTACTGTTCTATCGGGGGGGCAACCCAATTGAACGGAGATCCAAGGTGAGGCGCATTTTCAACCAGGGAGCGACCCTGACACCCTCAACGAACGCGGATCAGATGACGCAGTCTGCAAGTTATGCTTCCCATATGCCGTCAGCGCGAATTGTGCGGTCCAGGTCGCGCGCCGGTGAGTCCGGAAATTGGCAGGAATTTACGTCCAGCAAGGAGAGCAATGCGCAGGGCGGCTGGGTGTCGGACGGCTATAGGACCAGCCATTGCGCGCCCGGCTACGGCCTACATTACAACAAAACGCACAGTTCCGGCTATTATGGCGCGCTTTGGGAGAACATCGAAAAGCCCCTGATCCTCAACGTTCTTCGCCCCTTGAGCGGAGCGAGCCGAAACTGCCTCGATTTCGCATGCGGAACAGGTCGCATCGCCGAGGTAGCCGCCGGCCTCTTCAGCGAGGTGGTTGGCGCCGACGTTTCCAGAACTATGCTCGACAGCGCTCAAGTACCGCCCAATGTGAGTTTGCGTCACGTCGACGTGACAAGGGAGAAGTTGGGTATGACGTTCGATGTGGTAACCGCATTTCGTTTTTTCCTGAACGCAGAGGATGAACTGAAATGGCATGCACTGAAAGCGATCAATGAGCACCTGAAAGATGGCGGGCGGCTTGTGTGCAACGTTCACATGAATGCGACGTCGCCCGTCGGCCTGGCGTGCCGGCTGCTCAATCGAGTGTCTGGACGCACAATTCGCCACACGCTGAGCGCGGCGAGGTTCAAGGCCCTCCTGACTGCCTCGGGATTCACCGTCGAGCAGACGATACCGTACGGTTACCTGCCTCGGCCGGGAAACCTGTTGCCAGGGTTCTGTGAAATGATGATGCAGCCTGTCGAGAAGGCCTGCAGAAGGCTTTGCGTTCCTGGCCAGCTGGCGCAACACTTCCTGGTTGTTGCGAGGAAGCGCTAAAGCGCGAAAATGCCCCGAAAAAGGGCAGGGGGTGGTTTTCTTGGGCCGCTCCGCCCGGCATGAAGCCCCGCCCAAATACCATGGAACGGCAGTTTTCCCCCGATTTGACATGTGGGTTCCGGGTTTCTGAGGGCAGCGCCACGATTTTGCTACATTTTGACTAAAGTCCAAGCATGTTAGTGGGGCGTAATATTAGAAGGCTAAGGGGATACGCTCCTGAACAGCAAGAGATTGTCGGTGCCCAGTGGGGCCAGTGAGCTTGCGCAACGATCTCTCACGGGAGGTCGAAGCCTATGAACCCTGGTGGAAGGAGTTCGTCGGATTTGCGAGGCGCAATGCTTGGGACCGTGCCTGGCCTGGTAGGCGTCGCCGTCTTCTCGGCAGTCATAAACCTTCTCGCCCTGACCGGCTCGGTCTATATGCTGCAAATTTACGATCGCGTTTTACCTTCGCAGAGCGTTCCGACGCTTGTCGGGTTCACGATCGGAATGCTGGGTCTTTACGCTGTCTACGGGCTGCTGGATTTCGTGCGGCTGCGCCTGCTGGTTCGAGTGGGCAATCGTGTCCATAGGAATTTGAAGCAGAGGGTGTTCGGCCTCTCGCTGTCCTTGCCGCTCATTGGCGGGCAGGATGCGAACCGGATACAGCCCCTCCGTGATCTCGATCAGTTACGCGGCTTCCTTTCCGGAATGGGGCCGACTGTTATATTCGACGCTCCGTGGATTCCATTTTACCTGCTGATCATCTATTTCCTGCATCCTGCGCTCGGTCTGTTGTCCACAAGCGGTGCGATCATTGTCGTGCTGCTCACGGTCATGGCGGAAGTTCTTGGCCGCACATCGGTGACACGCGCGTCCGAGACGCTGGTGTCGCAGCGCAATCTCGCCGAATCCGGACGCCGCAACGCGGAGGTCGTACGCGCGATGGGCCTTTCCGCACGGCTTGCCCACCGCTGGGGCGAGATCAATAACGCATATCTGAGGCACCAAGAGAAGCTTTCCGACGTCGTCGGCGCCACCGGGGCACTCTCTAGGGCACTGCGTTTGGCCTTGCAGTCCTGCGTTCTTGGACTGGGTGCCTACCTGGTGATAGGAGGCGAAGCCTCGCCAGGCGTGATCATCGCATCCTCCATCTTGCTGGGCCGCTCATTGGCTCCTGTTGACGCCGCTATCGCGAACTGGCGAGGCTTCGCCGCGTTCCGGCAAAGCTATTCGCAACTGGCAACGGCCCTGGCCGCTTTTCCTGACCGGGACGAACATATGGAACTTCCGCGCCCCCAAGCGGAGCTTGCGGTCGAGGACCTGACTATAGCGCCACCGGGCCAGCAAAAACCGACGGTAGCCAATGTCAGCTTCCGCCTGGCTGCAGGGACGGGAATGGCCGTTGTCGGCCCGAGCGGTTCTGGCAAAAGCACGCTTGTGCGCGCGCTGGTGGGCGTCTGGCAGCCACTTCGCGGCACGGTGAGGCTGGACGACGCCTCGCTTGACCAATGGGACCAAGAACACCTTGGCGCACATATTGGCTACCTGCCCCAGGACGTCGAACTGTTTGATGGAACGGTTGCCGACAACATTTCGCGATTTGGCGGGAAGGGCGACGCCAAGGGCGTGCTTGCAGCTGCCAAGGCAGCGGGCGTCGACAAAATGATAATGCGATTGCCGAACGGTTTTCAAACACGCATGGGCGAGGGAGGAACAGCCTTGTCGGCTGGACAGCGGCAACTCGTAGGGCTTGCAAGGGCACTTTACGGCGATCCGTTTCTTGTCGTTCTGGACGAGCCGAATTCAAATCTGGACGTCGATGGCGATACCGCCTTGGCCGGCGCGATCCTGGCAGTGCGCAGACGTGGAGGCATCGTCATCGTAGTTGCGCACCGTCCTTCTGCCCTTACCAACATCGACAGGGTACTCGTAATGTCCAATGGGATGCTTCACGCCTTCGGCTCACGCGAGGAGGTCCTGGCCAACGTCATCCGCCCCTTTGCTGCGCCGGTTGAACGCCCGGCAGCGGCCGTCGCGATGCACAAAGGGGTGAGCGGTCACGCATGAGGAATATTTTTTTGTCTGAGGCGACGATGGCTCCATCGGCCCCGATCGGCAATGGGAGCCGGCGCAACGCGATTTCGGGCACGCGCGATGGAATCGGGGCCAACCTGATCCTGGGTGCGGCGGTCACGGTTATGTTGCTTGCCGGCGGCGGGCTCTGGCTCGGTCTGACCAAGATTGCTGGCGCGGTAATTGCGCCGGCGACCGTGGTGGTCGAGAGCAACATAAAGAAGGTGCAGCATCTGACGGGCGGCACGATAGGTGGCATCTTCGCGCAAGACGGGGATCATGTACGGGCCGGCGATGTGATGGCACGGTTGGACGACACACTGACACGAGCCAATCTGCAGATAATTAGCAAGGATCTTGATCGGGCAACGGTTCGGCTTGTGCGGCTGGAGGCAGAGCGGCAAGGCCTGTCGGAGATGCAGCTTCCGTTCAGCCTTCAAGCGCGAATGGGCGAGCCGGAGCTGGCTGCGCTGGTGAACGGCGAGCGCACGCTGTTCGACAGCCGCGCTACGGCCCTCAACGGGCAGAAGGCACAATTGCAAAGCCGCTCAAAGCAACTCGAACGCCAAGTTGAGGGCCTCAAGGCGCAACAGACCGCGGAAGAACAATCCGTGGTCCTGCTGGATGGCGATCTTGTCGATGTACAGGCGCTTTTTACAAAGAAACTGGTGTCCAAAGAGCGACTTAGCAACATCAGACTGGATGCCACCCGGGCGCACGGAGAATCAGGGCGCCTCGCGGCGGCAGTTGCCGAGGCGCAGGCCCGGATCAGCGAGACCGAATTGCAGATTCTTCAGCTCGATGAACAAAGGCGTAGTGACGTAACGAGCGAACTTCGTGAAACGGAAGCCAAGCAAACCGAACTCAGCGAGCGCAAGGTTGTGGCACAGGACGAACTGGCCAAAACCACCATCCGCGCGCCGCAATCGGGAACCGTACAGGAATCTTCCATTCACACGATCGGCGGCGTGATTGCCGCGGGCGAGGTTCTCATGATGATTGTCCCTGACACCGGCAACCTTGTCGTCGACGCGCTGATTGCGCCGTCGCGCATAGATGACGTTCGTCCAGGTCAGCGGGTCTCGATCCGGTTTCCGGCTTTCGACGCCGGCACTACGCCTGCCTGCCAAGGGTCTGTCAAGCGCATCTCGGCGGACCTGATAAAAGATCAACAGCGCCAGCTTTCTTATTTCTCGGCGCGCATCAATGTCGAAGACAAGTCCACCTGTCTGACCGATGCCAAAGTGCTCAAACCCGGTATGCCAGCGGAGGTTCACATAAGTACGGACGAACACAGCGTCTGGTCTTATCTGCTGAAGCCGCTTACCGACCAGATGTCGAGGGCTTTCCGGCAATGACATGGCGGCTGTGAGCGGTCGACCGCGGGAACACGGCAGGCGTGCTTGCTGACATATTAGGGTAGGCGACGTGATGCCGACAGGGGTGACGCCTGCGGCCGACGCGCGAGGCTCGTCTGGGACATTGTCCCGGCTACAAGGATACCCCAACAGGATTTTCCTGGCCGCCTCACCAAGTCCTGCCCCGACAACAGCGTTAGTGTCCTGTCATCTTTTGCGCAACAAACAGCGCATACCGTTCCACGATCATCGACAGGGGCAATTGCCTCACGAGGAGAGGTTCTTTGCCCCTACGACGCGGCGAGGGCCCTCCGGCGGACACGGCGTGCGGCATGCACCGTTCGGTCTGCAGTCACCGCTACATTTGCCACGTCAGATGTATGCGGCAAGGCGTTAGCGCTTCCATGCGACCTCTTGTAGGGCAGCAATTCCCTGACCCGAGCATTGACCGAGGCAATTTCGACCCGCAAGTCCTCACATTCCTGCCGTCTCACATCGAGTTCAATCTGATCGGACGCCTGCTGCATGGACAGTTGCGCAAAATCTGCGGTGATCTTGGAAAGGTTCACCTTGTTGGTTTCGGCCTCCTCAGCGAGTGCGGCCAACCTTTCGTCAGTCACCTGTTTTTCCGCCAGGGCGTCGCTCCATTGTAGCTGGAGCCTGGCGATCTCGGCCGCGGCCTCGTTGTTTGCGATTGAGGCGAGTTCGAAGCGCGATTGGAGGCTTTGAACTTCTGAGCGCAATCCTCGGTTCTCAGCTTGGCAGCGTTTAAGCTCGCCATCCATGTCCGCCTGCATAATCCTGGCTGCTTCGGTCACCTCCCATAACTTGGCCTGCGCAACCTCGAGTGAGGTGTGCAATTTGATTGCCTCTTTTTCGCTCTTGCCGAGCGCACTCAGCATTTCGGAATTTCGCGCAGCTTCGTTGGCATGGATCGTCGAGAAGGCATCCAGCCTATGCCGTGCCTCTTCCTCCCGCTTCATGGCCTTTTCCAGGTCAATAGACAGGCTCACATTTTTTTCACGCAGCTGTTTGTTCTCTCGGGAGCGCCTGTCGGCCTCGACATTTGCGGCGGCAAGCATGTTCGTGAGGTCGCCAAATTCCGCTTCGTTCTTTGTGGTGTTGTTCGCCGCTTCGACCAGCTCTAGCCTTGCCGCGGCCAATGCGCCACGGAGCACTTCGCACTCTTGAACAAGGCTTGCCTGGCGCTGCTGCAATGTCTCGACCGTGCCTTGACGCTCACAGTACCGTCTGTTCAGGTCATTGAGTGTTTCCGACAAGCTCCTTTGATCTGCGATCAGATTTTGATTCGCCAACTCCAGTTCGTTCGCACGGAGAATGTCCGCGTGAAGGATGTGAAAAAACTCGAACGTCAGTTGACATGTGCTTGTAATTTCGGAGATTTTTGCGTTGATCTCCTCGAAATGGAGCTTGGCATCGTGGAACAAGCCGTTAAACGAGCTCACGGCAGCAATTCGGCTCTGCGTGTGTGAGGTCATCCGATGCGCTGGTATCGGCGAGCTATCATCGTCGTCGCCGGCACCGTCCTCGCTTGGTACGCTGTCATCCTGTTCGTTGTTGTCGCCTGCCATGTTTGGCACGTCGGCGACATCCTCCAAATCGAGGCACTGGTCGACAGCGTTAGCCAAGTCAGCTTCGAGATCGTCGAACGACCTCTCCACATTGTCCTCGGCGCGTCTGATCAAATCCCTGAACTTCATGACTTCATCCCCTGCAGCCGCATGCCCGGAACGATTGAGGCACGAGGACTGAGATGCTTTTGTATCGAGAGCTCAACTCAGCGTCTTCGTTCAATCAAACGATGCCAGGGCGCCGGCGCCGCGAGGAGCCGAGAGCTGCGATTGGAAGGCCCTACATCGGTCTAGGTGCCTGCTGACTTATTCTTGAGGACTGCGCGGCTCCCCTTCTTGCCATCGTCTTGGCGTCAATGGTGTGTTGCCTGGGCACATTAACGCTCAGGTGCAGAAGCCCCGACGAACGGCCCGGCACAGCCTCTTGTGGGGCGCATCAGGCGGCCGGGCCTAACCGGCGGTTGAGTGTTTTGGTTTGCCGGCTGACTCACCATGCGACATTGGCGAGGCAAGCGCATCATTCGAACGAATTGGGGACCGGCCGCCTGGCCGCTCAATCACACTAAGCTTCCGTTGCCGGAGCTGGCGACGAGGTGCTTTGCCTCGAGCCTTGGTATGCTACATACGAAGCGGCAATACGCGCCGGCGGAGCAGTGGCCCGACCCGTCAAACTAGCGCTGCAAAATGCGCGGCAGAGATATCCGAGAATATTGTCCAATCAGCGGTATGAGATCGAAGGCGGGCGATCTTGCTGAACTCCCAAACAATCCCGGCGTATATGTGTTCGGCAAGGAGGATCTGGAAACCATTGCGACATTGCCGAGCGGCACAATCTATGGATCATCAGCGATGAGGTTTACCGCAGCACAATATTCAACGGCGAGTTCCTCTCAACAGCATCTGCAGGCTAGGATGGACGCTTGGGCCGGTCTTGGCATCAGTTTGGAAACTCTTGCGCAATGCATGCTTTTCGGATCGCCGACCTGTATTCAGGATGCCGCAGCGGTGGCTCTCGATGAGGCGGTGACGAAGAGATGCGTTTTTCTCAAGCGAACTGAAGCGCAGACGCGATCATGTGCGCGATCGCACACGAAAGTTCTGCTTCTTTTCTTTTTTAGTTCCGACGACAGAGCCGCCGGCAGCCCTTTTCGGACGCCCTTCTGCCGCTGATTTGACCATTGCTGTGCGGATGTTCGCCGGGATATCCGTGAACCTTATCGTCCGCTGCGGCGCTCAGTTTGCATGGGGCTCTTGGAACCGTTCCGAACTTTCTCCTTGCGCCTCCGATCGAGTTGCGCGTGCTCATGCGGGGCGCTGAGGTGTCTCGATCCGCAGTGGCACGGCCATTATGCGACGAAGCCGATCAGCTTAGTTGAAATTTGTCCCCAGCGCACGGGAACGACGCTTGGCCATGTTAGTTGATGTGAATGGAGCAGCTAAGAAAAGATCTGGCATTGCTTACGCGACCGGGCTTCTGGATAGCTTTCGGCATTTTGTTGCTGCTTTACGGGATTCAGGTCATTTTTCTAATTCGGGCATGCCAATGCCTTTAGCCTGGAACATCGATACCGCTGGCTGGAACGCGGTCTGTCCATCTCCCGGCGGCTGCGCCGATAGCGTTGATCAACGATATATTCATTTATAAGCCTGCTATTCCCGGGGATGCCGAGGTTGGCAGCGCCTGCATCGTTGATTACGCACGTGGCGCTCCCCTCAAGGTAGGTGGTTACCATTCTCGCGCAGCCGGTGAGCATTGGAGCCCGCACTGTGTTGGACGTGCGCTCATGCGTCGGGAAATTTCTTATAGACAGGGGAGGGTCTGTCAGGCTGGAAAATCACAAGCTGCCCCGCGAATGAGGAAGCGAAAAAGGTGCAAGACCAGATCGATTTCTTCCAGGCAACTCGGTCCTCGCATCATCGCCGATCAGCGGCCGTACCGTCGAGAACCAAAATGCGCACGATCTCAGCCGGTCGGCTTCGACCAAAACATGCGGACTACCGGACGGGGACAGTCGGAGCCGCGTCCCGTCCTGTGGCCGGCGCTATGCTGACGCTCCTACGGTATCCCGTTCACCGCCCGCGGCAGGAGGGCGAATTTCCTCCGTCCTGCGCGCGACAACCGTCCACTGTTGCGGCCGCACGCAGGACTGCGGCTTATACGCCGTTCTTCCTTTGAGCGGCGTCCAGTTCGCAGGGCTAAATCACCATTGGTATGCAGACGAGCCTCTCGGCGTCTGGACAGAGATCAATTGCGCTTTGCACCAGAGTTCCTGGATCGTACTCTCCAAACACGCTGCAGTCGCCTAATATGGTCCACTACGTTGGCCGGCTCATACGGCTTCGCAAGGTGCGGGCCTTCCTGACAAAGGTCGCCCGCCGCGATCGCAGTTCGTTCTACTGCGGCGGAAAGCACTATTTTGACCTCGGGCTTGTTCTCGCGAACCCACTTCGACAGTTGGAACCCGTTCATGTTGCCCGGCAGGTCAACGTCACACAAGACGGTGTCGACACCGAACTCCGCATAGTTCAACGCTTGTTGCGCCTCACGTGCGAAATGGGCCTCAATCACCCTGTAGCCACAGTGGCGGAGATAGTCCGCGATGACGCATCGGGCGATGACGTCGCCGTCAACCACGAGGATCGTTTGGCTCTGTTGGTTCGGGGCTTCCATTGACGGAGAACGGTCAGCAACCGGCAGGGTTCCACGCATCATGACCTGCGCGGGATGCCGACCGAAGATCGCGGCGAGATCCTGCACGAAATGATCCCAGCCGGCGGGCGCATTCAATTCAGCGGAGCGATGCCGCACTGGTGACGCCGTTTGCCACCTGGTCGGCGAGACGGGCTAGAAGGCATGGTCTCGAAGCTCAAGGGCAGTCCATATCGCAGCGGCAAACGAGCGCTTGGCGCAAGATCAAGTGCTTTGAGGAAAGGAAATGCAAATCATCGGTGCACAGCGCGAGCGCGGCAAAGCTGCCCAGGTGATTATGGCTGAAAAGGGCCACTACAAAGGCGGCGCACTCGTCAACTTCAGTGCCGATGAGCGGCAAGCGCTTTGGGATCGCGTCCAGGGCAAGGTTGGCGGCCCGGTCCCGAAGGGGCATAAAAGGACAAGGCCGAGTGGCTGAAGCCCGGACTGGTTGGCTGGGTCAAGACCCTCAAAGGCGAAGAGAAGCTGCGGCACGCAAGGCTGCTGGATTTCCGGGAGGATGATGCAAATGGCCATGCCTAAGAAAGATCAGGAACGCGCCACCTACGCTTGGATGTACGGCGCCCAAGCGCGCAAGGATGGCAAGGAGCGTGAGGTGCCAGCTGGCTGCAGGGCTTGACGGTGTGGCGATGGACGGTTTTGGCAAGACCAAAACCGTCAACGACGAGATGGAGGCCGAGGTCGACGAAGCCGCCGTCGAGCGCCCCGACGAATAGCCATTTGGTGTATGAATCTGTACGGTCGTTTTTGATTGAAGAAAGGGTTTCGGCGGGCCTATAAAGATTGCGTTTACCATTGCCTTTTTTGGGAGGATGCGATGGTTGCAACTCCCATAGATATCGCTCAAGCGGCCACTGCGACTACGGCTACCTTGCTGAAGTGGCAGAAGTCCATGGAGGAACGCGCCACGTTTCGCCAGAACATGGATCAATCGCGCAGGGCGATCCAAGCCTCACGCGAACTGCTGAAGCGCCTTCGCCAACGTCATCGCGACGAGATGTCGGAAAGTTCGGAAAATGCCGACCCGTCTACTGCGCCGATATCGCAACGCGCCGGCAGCTAGCGGGAGGCGACCAGAGCCGATGTGATGGGGAAAGTTTCACTGGCCGTTCCTTGGGTGGGCAGGCAAGTTAAACTTTGTCAACGAGCGGCCTTTTTCGCGCTCGCGGAAGCGCCACGTTGCTTTCGACCAGGCGCACGTGCTCGGCGTCGACAGTCACCAATGGCCGGAGGCTGACGGTTACCTTGTCCCCGTCGATGCGTGTGACAGGCCGATCAATTCCATATGCTGGCCAATCACAGCCTTCCAAGTCGAATCGACAACAGAATGCGGGAAGTCGTAGGAGGGGATCGTCACGCTTATGCGATCGGGCGTCACCCGGCCGCGCACAATCGCCGTGACTGCGACCTCGTCGCCAACTTTGATACTTCCCCGAGCCATGCCCAAGACTTTGGAGCAGCCGGCGCCGGCGTCAAGATGAGGGGGAGCTAATAAAACCCCTCCGCGCCGCGATTGTGACGCAGGGCGATCCGATCGCCGCCAGCGACTTAGCAGACCAATTGACGACAGCGGCCGAGAAGCCTGGCATCCCTGCCGACCAAATCAACGGCGAAATCGAAAGCGTCTTCGAACTGCTCTTAGAGGTGATGCGGCGCGAGAGTTGCGCGAGGAGAACCAGCCCGGAGGCTTCTCCGGGGCTGTGCCGGTCCTGTCCCGTTCCAGCGGATGAACTGCGCCTTCTGACCGGTGACCGTCTCAATCGACTTCAACAGGGGTCCATGGGCCTCAGGTAGAGCTTGGCAGTGCTCCCTGTGGTACGCCAGGAGCGGCCCGGCGATGCTCTTGTGCAGCGCTTCGGCTGCCGCCAGGAAGCGCTCGATTTCAGCCCGGGAAAGCTGTTCGGAAGGTTTGTTCTGGCCATTGGCGCTCTCCATTGAGGGCGTCGCCGCAACGAGGACCATAATTCTACATGCCAGGCCGTCTGACAAGCGCCTCGCCGGCCTTACCCGAAGGAAGACGCAGGGCCACGGCGCCAAGCGGAGCCATCAGGAGCAACCGCAAAGATGAGCAACGGCAGGCCCGGCGACCTCCTTTGGCACACGGGACAAACAAGAAGGGCGCCGAGCCTTACCGGCGCTGCTTTGTGAGGGAGACGACGCCGGATGATGAGAGTATGCGATCGTGCTAATCTCTGCGAACCATGCGAATGAAGGAAAGCCGCGTGGCAGTGCCAATCAACGACGTTGAGACCAAGGTCGGCGGGTGCGATCAGGTTCGGACCATGATGACGGGCTGGTGGGCCTGCACATGGTGGTGGCTACCGCGCTACCGCCTTGCTTTGCGCCAGCCGGCGGCCCATGCCTCTGCCTCGCTGCACAGCCAGCGCTCGCTGTACTGAAACTGATCGTCGTCTTCCAGTAATGCTCCTGCCCTGGAACGTGATAAATCGCTCATCGGTACTGGTGGAAATGTTGCCCTTGATATCGCAGGCTCCCCGCGCCGGCCGTGCGGGTGCCACTCAGCCAGCCAGCTGGGATGAGCCGGTCAGGGAACCATCACCAGCGCCGGCAGATATTGCCGTCGCCACATCCACCGCCGCTTTGCGTTCTTGCGCCAGCGGTCGGCCTGATCCGCACCTTGATGACGCTGGACTTTGCCCACGCCCTCTCCCCGAGTGCAGAATGCTTCCAAAGCGGTAGCGAGTCCCGACCGGAACATTAGCGCCGACTAACGGTTATTTCGGCAGTGTTCCGAACCGTGATTGGTAGAGCGTTGGTGGCGTTTCATCTTGTCTATTTTTCCGGCCTGACGGCAGACCAGCTGCTAGGCAGCGCCGTTTCTATGATAGTGTGTTTGCTGCTTTATCACGCTCTAGCTACGGACCCCTAACTGATGGTCCACTTCCCGGCTACCCGGCAACCGAAGCTCGCGCGACGTTCCCGACTTTTTCAGCATGATGAGAAGCGCCTCTAGGATTTGTTGTGCGCCCGTAGCCAGTGCCCATGCATTCGCGACGATCTCTTGCTCACGCTCTGTCATCCCGCCCTCCTGAAAATATGTGGTCGGAGCGTGCTTTAGAAAGCTTCGCCCCAGCAGGGGCGTGCTTGACGATTTCGGCGAACAGAGAAAGTCGCCGGCTCCGCCCGACCAGGCCGGGATGGTCGTTGGGAAATTTGTTGACGGCGCTCGTGTTCACCTCACGTCCAACGCGGTTGAACTGCAGCTGACCGTCGATGTCGTGGCTGAGAATGTGCTTGAGGCTGGTCCTTTGGTCCCCGGGTCCAGCCAGGCGTCATAGTATGCCTGGTAGAGAATGAGAGGCTGTTGATCATGTGATGATGGTGCAGCTGGTTATGTCGAGATTGGAATTGTAAGCCCAAAGCCCGGCGAACGAGAAAGGCGCGTGGGCTGGCTGGGGCAAAGCGCGCAGCGAAGGGAGAGGCAATGAGCGCGTTCGCTATTGTTCTCCCTGAGCAGCACTTTCACGCGGCGGGTGCTCGGCCGGCAATCTAGGGAGCATGGCAGTTGCCGGCGCGGTTGATGTCGTCGACAATATCGTGCCATTCTACACCGATGCCTCGATGAAGACACTGAAGTCCATGCCCGAGTTCAAGGCGGTCTTCATGGCCAAGCCAAAGCCCATGCGCGAAATGATCATGCGCGAATGCAATGACGCGGCAATGAGCAAGCCCTACGCCGAGTTCTGCGCCGACGTGAATTCCCTCCGCGGAATGCAGTAGGTCATTCACGGCCGCGCAGTTTGACGACGAGGTGGGCGAATTGCCCTTATCACAATGACTCTCAGCTTCCGCCGGCAACAGCGTAATGCCAGCGGTGACCGATGCCGGCCCAGAGACTCCCCGGGCCGCTCCTCCCCAGCCTCCAGGCGAGCAGGCCGGCATCGGTCAGTAAGGTCCCGTCGGTGTGCAATATATCGTTGACGCCACGAATTGCGGACGTTCGAAACCGGTCATTGGCCATTTCGTGTGACCAAATTCCGCGACTGTTTACTTGCGATCACAAGGCCCCGCAACCTGGAGGTTCCGAAGCGCCATACTGGAGTAGCATTGGCGTGGTCACGCGATTTGAACCCGACAACGGTGCTTGAACCAGACCAGGTTAAACGTCCGTTATCGTTTTGCGCCAGAAGCGGCCAGTCAGCTTCCGGCCAAATGCGGCAGCGCTCATACTACCATGGTCAAATACAGCTCTCATGGAACTAGTTGTCTTCTTGGCCTTTGGTTCGCCAGACCATACGAGAGAATACGAGAGAAACGGCTTGGCGAACCAACCACTGACGTACTGATTTCCTGTAGAAAACGCTGACCCTCCGGGCCCACAAACTTACTACATCAATGGATTACGCTTAATTCTCAAAGTTTGAATTGAGCGTTATTGGCTAAGTCTTTCCGCTAGAGTGAAATGGCTTTGGGCCTGTTCGTCAATTTGTCGGTCTTTCGTTGGCGCCTGTCACAGTAGCTAAGCCTCCCGGTCTCGAAAGAACCTGCAACGATGCGTGCGGTAATCGGCGGCAACCACGTGCAATTAGGCGGGTTCTGAACTCCGTATGGCGAGGACACGTATGAAGACGACTACCTGGGCGCATCCAGATCGTCATCCATAAGAATACGCTCGGCCTCGGATCGCCAAGATCTATGGCCTTCCGCATGCGATGACCGATGCCGGCATTTCCTATGGGTTTCACGGGCTTACCTATAGCCATATCGCTTCGCAGCTTCGGACCCGCTACGGACCCGCAGCTGGCGGCAAGGTGATCGTCGCCCATCTCGGCAGCGGTGCCAGTCTGTGCGCCATGAATGCTGGAATAAGTGTTGGGTTTTCGACATTGGACGGCCTCGTCATGAGCACGCGTTGCGGCGCGCTCAATCCTGGCGTCACCCTCCATTTGCTGAATGACCGGAAGCTGCAGACGGACGATTGGTCACCCTTCTCTACGAGCAATCCGGCCTGCTCGGAGTGTCGGGGATATCCGGTGATATGCGGACGCTAATCGACTCCGATGATCCTCTTGCCGCCGAAGCAGTCGATCTCTTCGTCTATCGTATCGCACGCGAGATCGGGTCGCTGGCCGCTGCGATAGGCGGACTGGACACGCTGGTGTTCAAGGCAGGCATACGCCAAAACGCGCCATATATTCGAGAGAGGGCCGGGGCTGTGGCCGGCTGGCTTGCGGTTAATATCGACCACAAGCTGAATGGGCGAGGCGACGAGGTCATCAGCCTTGCTGGTTCCGACGTCGACGCGCTTGTGATCCCCACCGATGAAGAGAGAGCCGTGGGGGTCCAGCATCTGTGTGCCTCAAGCTTTGTCGCTCGTACCCTGAGCGCCGAACCTGATGCTACTCGCGCGGCGGGTGTCTCGACCTGTCAGGAGTTCGGCGGCAGCAGCATGGTCCGATAGCCGGCCATCAAGGCGATCAAGGTTGCTGCAACCAGCGGCAACCAGAACTTGGTCGGTCCGGCAAATACTGCCAGCGATGCGCGGCGATGCCGTCAGCACCGTCAGGAACCAGACCTCCCACGGGTTGAAACCGCCCATGGGTCAATCGTCCGGTTTGGCAACAAGGGCCAAGATGATCGCTGCCGCAGCCGTGCGGCAAGACATTTGCGGCGGTGTTCCTCCGGCAACGACTTGTTTCAGCTAGTTGTGGAGGTGCGACAATTGAAATCCGGGCTGGCGTTCGACGCCGGATAACAGCGATTCCGCCGATCGGAACATGTCCTCGAATTCCAACTCGTTTTCAAACACCACGCCGCCGACGCTGATGGTCAGCGTGTCCGCGGTTCCTTTTGGCGCGAAATAGGCTTGGGCCACGCGCGCGCGGATACGGTCGCCGATCTCCCTGGCGTCGTCTTCTGTCGCACCGGGCAGAAAGACCCCGAACATGGAGGTTCCGATCCGGCCCACCAGATCTTCCTTGCGTACCGATGACTGGATGGTCGAGGCTATGAGCCGCAAGGCTTCGTCACCCCAGCCAAGGCCGAAGCGCAGATTGATCGACCTGATGTGTTCGGGATGAATGACCAGGAAGGCGCCAGATCTTGGACCAGACGATTCCGGCCTGGTTGCTCTCCTTTCGACCATCGACGTGAAGACTGTCCGGTTGAGGCAGCCTGTCAGGCTGTCAAAGGTCGCCGACTTGTTGAGTTCTCTTCGATAACGGACGAGCTCGGTCCGCTGCAGTCCAATGAACAGGAAAAGTGGGCCACCGACGATGACCGGCAAGAGGATCGCTGTGACCATGCTGCGGCCGAAGGGCGTCAAGGCTTCCGAGAACAGAAGCAGATAATTTAGGCCAACCGAGAGGAGCAGAATTCCCGCCGATCCTAGGGCGGTCAGCCATGCGATATCTTTCCATTGCCGGGGCGAGCTATTCGCCATTGGTGTCATCATTAGCCAATCTCCCGCCTGATCGGCTGTCATAAGGCCAAGGTGCTGCACTTTCAGTTTCGAGGAAACATACAATTTTAGTAATGGCGCAATCACCTACCATCGGCCCGAAATCAGCCCTTCAAAAGCAAGGCTACGGCGGCAAAAGCAACGACACCGAATTATCGGCTATTGCGGCGGGCCGAATATCCCCATCTGCGCGTCTCTGGCCACTGCCTCCGCCTTGCCATAGATGCCACTCGCCAAGGCCGTCGCCCAGCCATTGGAAACAAGCCACGCGCCGACATCCTGCTTGCCCAAGCTGCACGGTGCCGCAATGGCAAAACGATCGATTTCCGGCGGCACGACGCATTTCAGCGCCCGGCCGCGCAGCCAGGAATTGAACGTCGCGCGCGCACGCTGGCCGCAAGGCCAGGCGATGCCACGAAAGGAACAGGTCTCATCCAGGTCAATGCCTTGGATCCCGCTGATGACTACCTTGCGCCCCATGGATTCGAAGGTTGCCGACGAGGTGGCAACCGGTTGGTAAAGCAAGACCCCTGGCCAATCCTTTGGCATTCGCATCCCTGCAGGCGCGGCCAGACCAAGGTCGCTGAGCGGCGGGCGCGGCTCGACCCGTTCGATTTGCGCCGAATCAAGCTGTGGCGGCGCGATAAGGTCCTGAGCAATCTTGCGTGCCCGTCCTCGCCATGGCGTATTGGCGACGGTCGCAACTGGTCGCATTGGCTGGCTATCGTCGATGGATTGACGCGGCGCTGGTATCGGCCGATCGATGGGAAGCAGATCGGCGGCCCGGATGATCAACAAGACCCCGGCCAGGAGGAGCAGGCTTCCGAGCAATATCAAGCGATTGTGCCTCAGCCAGCCCATCAACTCAAGCAAGGTTCCTTGCCCCTCAATACCCCGATGTCGATTTGGCGACCAGCTTGAGTGCGCCTTTTCGAACCTGGTAGAAGGGCATGGATCGCTCACTGGAGCCATCCGCCCGAAACCGGAACAGGCCGGTCGATCCGCGAAATCCGCTCCGATTTTCGAGCACCTGCTTGCTGAAGCCGTCAGGCCCGGCCGAACTTGCAATTCCTGCTGTCAGGGCGACCATATCATAGGCGTAGGCGACATTGGCGTCGGCTGGATAATTGTAGGTCGTCTTGAAGCGGTCGGCGATCGGGCCGGTTTCGGTTGGGTCGAGCGTGGCGATGTAGGAGCCTTCAAACAGCGGCTCCATCGGATGTTCCAGCCAGCGGTTGGTTCCAACGACGGCAATTGCTTTTCCAGGAATGCCTTTCGTTTTGAGCGCCGCAAGGATCTGCGCCGGATTGTCGTCGCCGCTGGCGATGATGATGGCATCGGGAGCCTCGACCAGCGAGCCCATATCATTGACCACTTTGGTGCCGCCATCGCCGGCCGGATACGGAATGGTGACGGCGAGCGTCGCGCCATAGATGCTGAGGCTGTTGGCGACCCGCTTTTCAACCGCGCCGGCATTCGCTCCTGCCGCAACGAGCAACACGAACTTCTTGCTGCCTTTGGCCGCCAGGCCGGCTGCGCCCGCGGCCGCGCTGTCGGCCTCGTTGAGGCGCACCGCATAGACGCCCGGGCCGCCGGCGAAATTGTCGGCCAGCGCCAGCACCGGCGGCCGCTTCGATCCCGACAGCTTGGCAATGTGCTGAGCCGCGGCAAGTTCCACCGGGCCGATGACGATCGTGGCTCCGGTGGTGATAGCCTTCACCGCCAATTCGCTGGCGTGCGCGCTGTCGCCCATGGTGTCCTCGACCGTGACCGTGAGCAGGACATTTCCAAGGTCGGCCATCGCCAGCTTGGTCGCATCGAGCATCTTCCTGCCGTTTTCGCCGGCGTTGCCCGGGGCCGACAAAGGCAGCAGCATCGTGACCTTCGTCGATCCCGTGCCGAGCGATTGCGTCGCCTGGGCGGGACCGGCAACGGCGCCGGTGACCGGCGCTCCAGGTGCGGCGATCGCCGCCGGATCGAGCGCGTCCGAGACGCTGCCTTTCGACTGGCAGCCCGACACTATGCCCGCGAACGCAAAGACGATCGCCCACGTCCACGAACCGTGTCGCTGCCGGCCAGAATCCATGATGCCTCCCTCATATCCCGCCGGGTATTTGTCCCGGTCTCATCCGTTCATCTTACGGCAGACTTGCCTCGCCGTCTTTGCAATTGCTGGATTATGGCTCAGCCGTCGAAAAGTCTTGCCCGGAGCGCCTTGATCATTCTGGCTTGCCCGGCGCTTCGATAGTCCGTGCATTTCATGTATCGCGGGCCCGGCACGAACAGCCGGCGCACACAAATCCGCCTCGCCGGGGCAGGGGCACCATCGTCTCCTGCTGTCGGGAATGCGGAGAATCCGAACGTCGCCACCGGCAATGGCCCGGCCACCGCAAAACCTTCTCTCGCCAGGATTGCACGCGCACGCCGGCAGTAGCGGACCGAAAGTTCGGAGAACCGGGTTTCACCGTGCCCGGCGCGATATTTCATGACCGTCGTGCAAAGATCGCCTTCGGCAAGGCTGTTTGCCTGCGCCAGATATCTGACGCCGAGCGCGATGTTGGTCGCAGGGACCGCGAGTTCGTCGAGCGAACCGCGAAAGCCAAGCATTCGCGCCGTCGCCGGCATCACTTGCATCAACCCGACTTCACCATCGGCGCCGTGCACATCGGGATCGAATCCGCTTTCGATCTCCATCACCGCGTGCGCCAGCACCGGCTCCAGGCCGTAGAGCGATGCCTGGCACGTCGCGAACGCCTTGAATGTCTCGCGCGTCCATTCCGGAGCGACATCGCAGCGAACCGGCCGCGTCAAGCCGGACGGAGCTTGCTGCTCGAGGGCAGGTCGTTCCAGCCAGTTGGCACGGGCTTCAGGGGCAAAAACGGCCAGTGCGATCGCTCCGGCAATCGCTCTCGACAATCTTCCACGGGCGATCATCGTCAGCCTGTCGGCGCGACTTGATCCCTTTCGGTCAGTTCATGTACTCGACCATGCGGTCGTGGAAGCACTCGCACTTGTTGAGCGTGTCCTCGTCCTTGTAGTTCGTCTTGAGGTAGCCATAGGCCATGCCGCAGGCGACCTTGGCTTCCGACGCCCAGACGAAGGCGGGGCGGGACGAATTGATCCATTCCGAGCTGTTGGCGACGGCCACCGACTCGTCCATCAGCTTGACCACCTGGACCTTGAGATCGACGATGTTGTCGTTCAACACCAGGTTCGATGTGCCGACGGTCCGGCAATAGTCGGCCACCGGCCCGTCGATGATGTCGGCGGCATAGCCCGTCGACCCGACTGCCAGCAACAGCGCCGCAGCGGAAACCAACAGTCTTACGGAACGTTTCATGATGAGATCCCCCTCTGTATTCCTAATCTCTAATACATAGCATAGTCGCGTGGCCCCGCACCATGCTCCTAGACCACGTTTGCCGTTGTCGTATGCTGCGTCACTCCGTCATCGTAGAGCAGGGTGATCGTGTTGGCGACGGGTGCATTCGTCAAGGTGGCCACGTCCACGAAATTGGCGCCGTTGGCCAAACCGTCGGCGTCGACGCTGACAGTGTTCGTTCCCGCATTGTAGTTCACGAAGTCGCCGACATTGGCCCCTCCGGCGGCTGTATCGAACAAGGAGGTAAGGTCGATGATGTCGCCATGGCCGCCGACACCGCTGTAGTCAGCGATAAGATCTTTGATGTCGAGGTGCTCGAGCTTGAACGTATCGACGCCTATACCACCGGTGAGCGTGTCCTGACCGGAACCGCCGATCAGCAGGTCGTTGCCGTCGCCGCCGAACAGTATGTCCGCTCCCGAGCCGCCGTAAAGCGTGTCGTTACCGGAGTTGCCCGACAAGGTATCATCGCCGCGTCCGCCGGAGAGGATATCAGCCTGGAGATTGAGTCCATTGAGGGTGTCGTTGCCGTCCTCGCCGAGCAGCGTGGTTTCTGTCGCGGTCGTGGTGTGAGTGTCCACGCCCGAAGTTCCTTGCCAGGTGCTGAGATCGGGCGAAAGGTGTGCCGTCACTGACCCGGCAATTGGGTCGCCGTCACCGTCGGTCGCCGTGACCGGGATCGAGATGTCGAACGGTGTGACGGCGTTGGCGGTCGTGTAGGTGACCGGGCCTAGCTTGAAGTCATTCGAGCCAACATTGGCCGAAATTTCGATTGCGCTGAACGGGTCCGAATTTGCAACCACGGTAAAGGTGTCGCCTTGCGCGAGACCGGTGATCGTCCACGTTCCGTCCCCATTGTTCGTTGCGGTCGGAGTAGCTCCGCCGGAGCCGTTGACGACAGTGACCAAGGCGCCGAGGGCCGTGCTTTCGCCGGTAACATCACCTATGTAGGTGTTATCATAGTCGGCGTTGACCGGGCGGATCGTTATCGAAACCAGGCCCGGTCCCGAGACATTGCCAATCCCCTGTGTATAGCTAGCCACCTCGTAGTGATCCGTATAGTGGGTTCCCGCCCCGATGCCCGCGGGGGTTCCGGCGATGGTGCCGTCGGTGGTTGCATTGCTGACGAAATCGAAGCGGATCTTCTCACCAGGGCTGATGCTGTTTCCGCCATCGACGCCCCAACTGCCCGTGCTGGTGTTCACGAAATTGGGGCTGTTGGCGGTTGCAAGCAGGTCGCTGGTTGAGCCGATGGAGTCCAGGACAATCGCTTGGTTGTTGCCGCCGCTTGGCGAGAAGTTCGCCGTATTGAACTGGTTGCCGGCAAACATCGTCGCGGCCTGGGTGTATGTCCAAGTATCTGTCGCCGGGTTCAGGGTCGCCGTGAAAGCGAGGTCGCTGCCGTTCGCGGCCGAGGTCCGTCCCTCCACAGTATGCGTATCGACGACGTGGAAGAAGACCTGCTCGCCATTCAGGAATATGTTTGTGCTGCCTGATGTGACGGCCGCGCCTTCGGTCACGTTGAACACGACATTGCCAACGCCGTCAGCACCGGCGCTCGCGGCAAAATTGATGCTCTCCGTCAGCACCGTATGCGTGGTGTTTTCCACGAAGATGCCATCCGGCTTGAATGGCAGCGGAACGTCGTCCAGGACCGTCAGATTGACCGATCCGGAAACATGATCACCGCTGGTGTCGGTTGCCACCACCTGAAGCCCGTTGATGGTGACGTTGCCCGAGCCGGCAAGATGCTGGAGCTGGTCGGTCAGTGTCGCGGTAACGACCGGTGTCAACGAACTGTTGGCGCCGGCGCTTGTGTTTGACAGCGCCAGATAGACGAATGCGCCGAGGTTCACGCTGCCGGCCGTTTGTATCAGACTGCCGACGAGTTGGTTGCCGACGAGCGCCCAGCTGATTGTGTATCCAGAGGCTAGGCCAGAAACAGTCGGCGCCACCCAGTTTGGATCGCCGGTCGGGTTGGCGAATGCAACATTAATGGCTTCGCCGGTCGTGGTGAAGGTGATGCCGCTGATTGCTTGCGCCGTCTCGCCGCGGCTGCCTGGGTTGGTGCCGGTCACGGCCCCGGCTTGGAGATCCGCAGGCGCCGAAGCATCGAGCGTGGTGTCGAGCGCGGCTTCGTTCAATGTCAACGACGCTGTCCCGCCACCCGATGGAACGGTGTTGGTCTGCACATTCAGGGTCACCGTGGCCGTCGAAGCGTCGCCGTCACCGTCCTTGATCGTGTAGGTGAAAGAGTCCGACCCGACATAGATGCCCGTCGGTGTGTAGGTGAACGTTCCATCGTTGTTGTAGGTGACGGTGCCGTGAGCACCGTTGGTGGCGGTCACCTGGCCGCTGACCGGATTGTTGTCGGTGTCGACGCCGTCGGCGCCGAATTTGTCGTTGGTCAGGAGGCCGGTGAGGACCGTCGCACCGGTGATCGTTGGCCCCCAGGTGTCATTCGTCGCGGTCGGCACGTCGTCGACGATGGTGATGACGAGATTGCCGGCTGGAGCGCTGTCGCCGTCGGCGTCGGTGACGACGACCGCGAAGCTGGTGCTCGACGGATCGGTCAGCGTGTTGTCGATCAGCGTATAGGCGTAGCTGATGGTGCCGATGCCGGTGGTTGCATTGTAGACATAGCTGGCCGTCAGCGATCCTGTGGTGCCGTCGGCAAAAGTCTGGGCCGAGCCGGTCAGCACATGGCCACCCAGCGAGACGGTGGTCAGGCCGTCGGGCGAGGTGAAGCCGATGGTGCCCGAAGTGGTCTCGGTGGTTGCAGGCTCGTTGGAGCCGGCCGGTTCGCCGGCGCGTGCCGGCAGGCTGGCTTCATAGACGGTGGTGGTGGCGCCGCCGGCAGCCGGAATGGCGTCGGTCGGGGTTGAATCGCCGATGGCGATGGTCAGCGTGGTGTGCGAGGTGTCGCCGTCGCCGTCCTTGATGGTGTAGGTGAAGACATCGCTGACGCCGCCCTGCGTGCCGGCATCGCGAACATAGGAGTAGGAGCCGTCGGCGTTGAGCGTCAGCTTGCCGTAGCTGCCCTGGACCTGGGTGCCGAGCGTTGCGGCATTGTCGACATCGAGATTGGTGTTGCCGGCGGCAACGCCGACCACGGCAGCGCCATCGGCGCCCTTGACGTCGATGCCGGTGACCGGCGA
Source organism: Mesorhizobium sp. C089B (assembly GCF_030323125.1). Classification (NCBI taxonomy): domain Bacteria; kingdom Pseudomonadati; phylum Pseudomonadota; class Alphaproteobacteria; order Hyphomicrobiales; family Phyllobacteriaceae; genus Mesorhizobium; species Mesorhizobium sp. C089B. The sequence goes on along the minus strand of NZ_CP100469.1, from coordinate 2,804,969 downwards.
GGTGGTGCCAACCGCGCTCAGCACATTGCCGGTCTCGGCGGTGAACTGGTTGGACGCAACACTGTCGGTATCGGCGTGTGCGGTCGGCACGTCGTCGACGATGGTGATGACGAGATTGCCGGCTGGAGCGCTGTCGCCGTCGGCGTCGGTGACGACGACCGCGAAGCTGGTGCTCGACGGATCGGTCAGCGTGTTGTCGATCAGCGTATAGGCGTAGCTGATGGTGCCGATGCCGGTGGTTGCATTGTAGACATAGCTGGCCGTCAGCGATCCTGTGGTGCCGTCGGCAAAAGTCTGGGCCGAGCCGGTCAGCACATGGCCACCCAGCGAGACGGTGGTCAGGCCGTCGGGCGAGGTGAAGCCGATGGTGCCCGAAGTGGTCTCGGTGGTTGCAGGCTCGTTGGAGCCGGCCGGTTCGCCGGCGCGTGCCGGCAGGCTGGCTTCATAGACGGTGGTGGTGGCGCCGCCGGCAGCCGGAATGGCGTCGGTCGGGGTTGAATCGCCGATGGCGATGGTCAGCGTGGTGTGCGAGGTGTCGCCGTCGCCGTCCTTGATGGTGTAGGTGAAGACATCGCTGACGCCGCCCTGCGTGCCGGCATCGCGAACATAGGAGTAGGAGCCGTCGGCGTTGAGCGTCAGCTTGCCGTGGCTGCCCTGGACCTGGGTGCCGAGCGTTGCGGCATTGTCGACATCGAGATTGGTGTTGCCGGCGGCAACGCCGACCACGGCAGCGCCATCGGCGCCCTTGACGTCGATGCCGGTGACCGGCGAGGTGGTGCCAACCGCGCTCAGCACATTGCCGGTCTCGGCGGTGAACTGGTTGGACGCAACACTGTCGGTATCGGCGTGTGCGGTCGGCACGTCGTCGACGATGGTGATGACGAGATTGCCGGCTGGAGCGCTGTCGCCGTCGGCGTCGGTGACGACGACCGCGAAGCTGGTGCTCGACGGATCGGTCAGCGTGTTGTCGATCAGCGTATAGGCGTAGCTGATGGTGCCGATGCCGGTGGTTGCATTGTAGACATAGCTGGCCGTCAGCGATCCTGTGGTGCCGTCGGCAAAAGTCTGGGCCGAGCCGGTCAGCACATGGCCACCCAGCGAGACGGTGGTCAGGCCGTCGGGCGAGGTGAAGCCGATGGTGCCCGAAGTGGTCTCGGTGGTTGCAGGCTCGTTGGAGCCGGCCGGTTCGCCGGCGCGTGCCGGCAGGCTGGCTTCATAGACGGTGGTGGTGGCGCCGCCGGCAGCCGGAATGGCGTCGGTCGGGGTTGAATCGCCGATGGCGATGGTCAGCGTGGTGTGCGAGGTGTCGCCGTCGCCGTCCTTGATGGTGTAGGTGAAGACATCGCTGACGCCGCCCTGCGTGCCGGCATCGCGAACATAGGAGTAGGAGCCGTCGGCGTTGAGCGTCAGCTTGCCGTAGCTGCCCTGGACCTGGGTGCCGAGCGTTGCGGCATTGTCGACATCGAGATTGGTGTTGCCGGCGGCAACGCCGACCACGGCAGCGCCATCGGCGCCCTTGACGTCGATGCCGGTGACCGGCGAGGTGGTGCCAACCGCGCTCAGCACATTGCCGGTCTCGGCGGTGAACTGGTTGGACGCAACACTGTCGGTATCGGCGTGTGCGGTCGGCACGTCGTCGACGATGGTGATGACGAGATTGCCGGCTGGAGCGCTGTCGCCGTCGGCGTCGGTGACGACGACCGCGAAGCTGGTGCTCGACGGATCGGTCAGCGTGTTGTCGATCAGCGTATAGGCGTAGCTGATGGTGCCGATGCCGGTGGTTGCATTGTAGACATAGCTGGCCGTCAGCGATCCTGTGGTGCCGTCGGCAAAAGTCTGGGCCGAGCCGGTCAGCACATGGCCACCCAGCGAGACGGTGGTCAGGCCGTCGGGCGAGGTGAAGCCGATGGTGCCCGAAGTGGTCTCGGTGGTTGCAGGCTCGTTGGAGCCGGCCGGTTCGCCGGCGCGTGCCGGCAGGCTGGCTTCATAGACGGTGGTGGTGGCGCCGCCGGCAGCCGGAATGGCGTCGGTCGGGGTTGAATCGCCGATGGCGATGGTCAGCGTGGTGTGCGAGGTGTCGCCGTCGCCGTCCTTGATGGTGTAGGTGAAGACATCGCTGACGCCGCCCTGCGTGCCGGCATCGCGAACATAGGAGTAGGAGCCGTCGGCGTTGAGCGTCAGCTTGCCGTAGCTGCCCTGGACCTGGGTGCCGAGCGTTGCGGCATTGTCGACATCGAGATTGGTGTTGCCGGCGGCAACGCCGACCACGGCAGCGCCATCGGCGCCCTTGACGTCGATGCCGGTGACCGGCGAGGTGGTGCCAACCGCGCTCAGCACATTGCCGGTCTCGGCGGTGAACTGGTTGGACGCAACACTGTCGGTATCGGCGTGTGCGGTCGGCACGTCGTCGACGATGGTGATGACGATTGTCGCCGGGGCTGACGAGGAGGTGCCGTCCGACACGGTGAGCGAGAAGGTCTCGGTCTCGGTGACGGCGGGAACGTCCGTGGTCGGACTGGTCAGCGTGTACTGGTAGGTCGCTACGCCGGTTACCGCGTTGTAGCCGGTGATCAGCAGCGTGCCGTGGTCGCCCGGGAAGGTCGAACCGTTGAGGCTGCCGATGGCAACCGTGGTGCCGCCGATGGTGACGCTCTGGACGTCGTCGAGGCCGTCGGGGTCCGATACCGTGAAGGTGCCGGTCGCCACCGTGCTGCCGTTGCCGGCCGCCGAGCCCGCCGCAAGGCCGGCTTCATAGACCAGGTCGTGCGCGCCGGCCGGGTTGCCCTGGTCGACGACGATCTGCGGCACGTCGTTGGTGCCGTTGATGGTGATGGTCAGGGACGCCAGAGCGGTATCGCCGTCGCCATCCGCCACAGCATAGTCGAAGCTCTCGGCCACGGTCTGGCCGACATCCAGCGCCTGTACCGCGGCATACCCGGCCGGGTTCTGGGCTTGGGTGTAGAGCACATATGTGTAGCTGCCGTCGGCGCCCACCGTAAGCTGGCCGTAGGTTCCAGCAACGTGGTTGGCAACGGCGCCGTCCCAGGTGATCGAGCCCAAGCCGTCGGTGCCGAGGTGATCCGCGTGGCCGTCGGTTGCGTTTGCGTCGGCGCCACCCACGCCCGTGATCACATTGCCGTCTGCCGTGAGCGGCCCATCTTCGGTGACCGAGTCCTGATCGTTGACCGCAACCGGGCCATCATCCTGGAATTCGATGCTCAACGCGACATGGGATACGGCGGTGCTCGTGTCGCCGTCGAAATCGGTGATGGTGGCCTTGACGTGCAGGTCGGCGGCGACGGTCGCTATGTCGTCAAAGGCTGCGGTGCTTGAACCGTCGACATTGTGAGCGATCGGCTGATATTGCCCGATCCAGACCGCTCCGGTCGGATCGACATAAACCTTGAAGACGTCGACGCCGTTGGCAGAACCAACGAGAACGCCGTCCGCATTTGTCGAGAGCATGATCGCCGAGCCGTCGAGTGTCTTCAGGCCGGAATCGACGTTTGACAGCGGATTGCCGTTCGCGTCGGTGACGGCAAACGAGAATGTCGCGTCGTCATCGGCGCCGACCGAGGCGTTGAAAAGGCCGAGCGCGCTGGCTGACGATTTTGCGTAGCCCAACGCCCCCGGCTCGTCCACCAGAGCTGGCGGGGAGAGAGCGGTGTCATCCGCCGGATTGGGATCTGCGGCGTTGTTGACGCCGGCGGACTCGTCGTGGCTGACCCGGAAGACCTCGGTTTGCGTGGTGACCGTCGTGACCTTGGCTTCGATGCCGAAGATCTTGAACGGGTTGCCGCCGGTCAAGGTGGTATCCGTTGTCCCGTTATTGTCGGAATCGAATTTGAAACTGTTGTAGTTGCCCACCTTGAGCTGGTCGAACGGGGTGCTGCCGATGACCTCGACAGTCGCACCATCGGGCACGCCGGCGAAGGCATAGCCCACCTGCACGCCGCCCTCGAAGACAGCCGTGCCGGCCGTCAGCACACCATTGATGCTCACGGTGAACGGCTCGAATGTGCCACCGTCCTTGGCGCCGATGAACATCACGGCGGCTTCGACACCCTGGGCTTCCGCAACATCGATCGTGAACTTGACCGAGTCGACGTCGTATGAACCACCGTCGGTGATGCTGGGCGGATTCGGATTGTTGGGGGCGATGACAAGATTGTTGACGAAGTCCATCGTCACGATTTCGGGGCCGGTCAAATGCGGATGGGTTTCGTATCCGTCGATGATCTGGCCGTCGCCGACGCCGATCTTGGTGCCGGTGGTGTTGACGGAATTGTCGCCTTCGTTGATGTCGACGGCGCTGAGCTTGATGTCGTGGTTGCCTGCGCCATCCATGCCGCGAACATCGGTGTTGCCGGCCTGCAGCGTGTAGACGATCGTTTCGGTCGTGGTTGTGGTCGTCGTGCCGGCATCCCGCGCGACGATCTGCGGAACGTCGTCGAGCACCTGGACCTTGAATGTACCAGCCGCCAGTCCGATGGTATCGCCGTCACCGTCCATGGCAACGACAAAGGCCGAAAGATCGATACCGCCATTGGCAAGCGTATTTTCGGTGTTGTCGCCCGGGAGCATATCCAGAGTCGGATGATCGATCTGATCGATCAGGGTGAAGACATAGGAGCCGTCCGCACCGACGGTCAGGGTGAAAACAGGACGATCCGTGCCCGCCTGATAGCCGGCGCCGGCGCCTACATCGACATAGCCGGTCAGGGTCGTGCCGTCGGAGACGATGAGGACATTGCCGCCTTTCGAATCAAATCCCGAATCCGATGGGGTGGTTTGGGTGACAAGGCCGAAGGCCGAAGTCGCATTCGGGCCGTCAGAGCCGAAGTCGACGATTGCATTCAATGCGCCGGCAGCACCGATGGCAACCGCGGAGTTTGTTCCGGTCACTTCGCCAGGCTGAAGATTGTCGGCATTTCCGGTGGACTGGCTGTTGTGCAGACCGTCTTCGTCGACATTCGCGGTGACCTGGGCGGTGCCAGTAACCTTCGGCCCGTCATCGTCGAAGGAGAATGCGGAGCCTTGGCCGTTGATCAGGTCGACGGTCGCCTTCTCTGTGATGGTGTCGCCGTCGCCATCCTGGCGCGTTACCTCATATTGCAGCTGAACCTGGCCGCCATTGGTCAGCGACAGATTGAGTTCGGAATCGAACTTGTTGCCGTCGGCGCCATGGTTGAGCGCTTCGTAGAGCGTGGTCTGCAGCTGCTCGGCGCCAGGCGCCCCGGTGATCGCGATGGTCAGAACCTGATCGCCATGCGTGTCGCGGCCGACGATCACTCCTCCTTCGAGGAAGAGCGTGACGGCGCCGCCGTCGGTGGCGGTGAGATTCGTGGCAAGGCCACCGGCCGGAATGCCGGTAAAGCTCAGATTCCCGGTAACGGTACCAGGACCGTCCGAACCATAGCTGCCGCCGACAGTGAACAGATTGGTCAGTCCGCCTGCTACCGCGGTGTTGACCTGCGCCAGGCCCGGACCGGCATCATCCGTGTTGGCGTTGCCGCCGGCATCTTCGGTCTCGCCGATAGCGCCATTGTAGCGATCCGCGCCAACCGTCTCGTCAAGCTCGACGGAAAGCAGGCCAGCGGCTCCATCGTGGGCGCCAACCGTAAGGCTTGGCCCGTCATCGTCGAAGGAGAATGCCGAACCCTTGTCGTCGATCAGGTCTACGGTCGCCTTCTCGATGACGGTGTCGCCGTCGCCATCCTGGCGCGTCACCTCATATTGCAGCTGAACCTGACCGCCATTGGTAAGCGACAGGTTGAGCTCGGAATCGAACTTGTTGCCGTCGGCGCCATGGTTGAGCGCTTCGTAGAGCGTGGTCTGCAACTGCTCTGCGCCGGGCGCGCCGGTGATCGCAATGGTCAGGACCTGATCACCCTGCGTGTCGCGGCCGACAATCACTCCTCCTTCGAGGAAGAGCGTAATGGCCCCGCCGTTCGTGGCAATGAGATTCGTGGCAAGGCCACCGGCCGAAATGCCGGTGAATGCCAACTGCGCGGTCGTGCTGCCTGGCCCGTCGGCACCGTAGACGCCGCCAACGGCGAACAGCGAAGAAAGGCCACCCGCCAGGCCGGTCGTCACCTGGGCCAGGCCAACGCCGTCATCGGTGTTGGCGTTGCCGCCGGCATCTTCGGTCTCGCCGGCATTATAGCGGTCGCCGCCGACCGTCTCGTCGAGCTCGACCGAAAGCAACTGTGCCGCTTGCGCGGTTGCCTGGACCGAAAGCGTAGGGCCGTCGTCCAGCACACCAATATTGAGGGTCGCGGTGGCCGGATCATTGTCTGTGTCTGTAACCACGACGGCAAAGCTGTCGGAAACCCCCTCGGTCGTTCCGGTCGATGAGATGTCGTGATGATCAAGAGTGTTGTCGGCAAGGGTATAAATCCAGCTATAGCCGTTCGTCGGATTGCCGGTGACCACGAGCGTGCCGTATTGCCCGGCAACGCTGCCGCCGTTGGTCACGTCCACACCGTCAATGACAAGCGTCCCGATGCCATCACCCGAGACGATGTTGAAGGTCCCTGAAACCTGCTCGGCGGTGCTGGCCGGGTCCGTCCCGTCGGCAAGCGCGGCCTCGTTGACGACAAATCCGGAGCCAATGTCGATTGTCGGCGTCGTATCTTCTTCCCTGACCCCGATCGTCAGCTCACGCGGCTCCAGCCGTCCAAATTGCAGGTCCGTCGGCGGCAACAATGCGGAAAGATCGAAGCCGTCGCCGATACCACCTGGGGGAATGGTGAAGTCGCCGCCGGCACTGCCTGGGGCGCCGCCCGGGCCGGCCGAGATCGAACCATCGGCACCGAAGGCGACATCGACGTGGCTCGCTTCAAGAGCGGCCAGCAAGGCCACGCGCGGAACTTCGACATCACCGATGATGAAGGTCGGCACGTTGAGCGCGCCATCCTTGATGAGGATGACTGAACCGTCGGCCTGTTCCAGCAACAGATTGTGGCCGTCGACCTTGATGTTGTCGATGGAGACGTCCGCCGGAAGTTTCACGATGTTGCTGGCGTCGGCCACGTATTCATGCGGCGCGGCTGCCGCCGGCGCTTTCGCCTCCGCGGGTGCTGCCGGCTGAACGGGTGCGCCACTGCCGACATCGACCGGCACCGGCTCGGCAGGCGCCGCCTGAGCGGCCTGCGCTACCTGGATGCCTGCCTGCGATGGCGAGCCGCCATGTTCATGTGAAGAGTGCTCGTCCCAAGAATTCGAGACGGTATCCAAATCGTTACTGGTCGTCATCGCCAAACCCCTCCGGCATTTCCCGGATAGAGACAGTGACGACTTCTGCTTTGCAACTGTCCCGCAATCAATTTCATATATCCCGGTATGCAAGTCTCGGCATTTTTTACGTGTGGTAAACCCGGAAGATATAATCTGATATACATTGGCCGCGCCGCGCTTCGTTTGATATCCGCCGGCTGAGCTGGATTGGTAAACAGAAGTATAAATTTGAATAAAGTTTTACACAAAATAGGTATTCCCGATTGAAGGAAACTTATCCACCTTCCTTTCCAGTAATTTGAGACAATATTGGTACCGTCCACAGTCAAGAGGTGGGCGTCATGAAAAAAGAAAAATCTGCCCTGGGAATAACCGGGCTCAGGCTCCTCCTGCTGGCAATGGCGATTGCAAGCCTGCCGCAGCCATCATCCGCGAAAGCAATTGCCGTGAATGCCGGCGCTGCCGCTGGAGTTCTGGCGGCGGTCGAAACCCCGTCCAGTCTCGGCGGCGTTTCGCTGGCTCGGCCGCAGCCATGGCAGCCGGTTTCAGCCTACCGGATCGGCATGATTTTCAGCAGCTCTGTTGCCGTTGATGAAAAGCGTGGTTCTTCGATCGCGCCGCCCGCCGCCGGGATCGACCTGATCCAGACGGCGGCGATCATTCCCGGCGTGTTCGGTTCTGTTGCCCTGTCGATGCGCAATTTCCCGGTTTCGGCGCGCTGGGCGCCGGTCTACAAGGCAATTGTCGACTGTACCGCGAGCAGCGCGTGCGAACGCAAGAACAGCGCCTTTGCCGAGATAGTCAAGGCAGCCGGGAACAAGCGCTTCATCGACAAGTTGTCCTTCGTCAACTCAAGTATAAATCGCGCCATCGCCTACAAGAAGGACAGCGTGGTTTACGGCAAGCTCGACTACTGGGCCAAGCCCCGGGAAATCCTTGAGCGGCGGGCAGGGGACTGCGAGGATTTCGCCATCCTCAAGATGGCCGCGCTGCTGCATGCAGGCATCCCGGCGCAGAGCATGTCGCTGGTCGTCTTGCAGGATCGCAAGCGCGGTTTCTTTCATGCCGTGCTGTCGGTCAGCACCGGCAGCGGCGTCTTCATTCTCGACAGTTTGAGCAATGTAGTTTCCCGCGACACAGACCTGCCGACCTACGTGCCGCTGTATTCGTTCAGCACCGATCGCGCGTGGATCCATGGCGCGAAGACCGGTTCTGCTCAAATAGCCGATATCAAGGGCGGCCTTTCGACGGTCGCGCCTGGTGAAGGTGTGCAGCCGTAAGCTCCCATCAGAGAGTCTTGAGCGCTCTATCTCTTGTTTGACGCAATTTTCCACGAAAACCGCTCACACTTTTCCCGGAATTGCTCTAGCCGCCGAAGACGAACGCCATCAGCAGTTCCGGCTCGACCACCGGCGCCCGCACCGCGCTCAGTTGACCGCGGTAGCGGCGGTCGCCGGCGCCTATGACGAAACCGGTCGCGACCGGCGTCTCGCCATTGGCGTCGAGCCTAGCGAATATGTCGGCGACATTGAGGTCCAGCGCCAGCTTGAGATCCTGGCGCGCGTCCTCGTTCGGCGCCACCGGCAATTGCCGCCGCACCAGTTGCTGGAACGGCGCGTTGAAGGTCAGGATCTTCTTCGACGATGCCAGGGCAAAGGCCGGCGAGGGACAGGCGACGAGAATGGCGCTGATGGTCTTGATCGACGCGAGCCTCTGCAAGGTGAGGTTTTGGTCGGCCAATCCACGCATGCAGGCTACGCGAATTGCCGATGTCAGGTTTCCGGCGTTGGCGTGGCTCTCTGCAATTTCCTCGATCAGTGTGCCGATCGTGCATTTGCGGCTTTCCGCCATCTGCTTCAGCGATGTCCAGAACGCCCGTTCCAGACGAATGCCGCGGCGCATGCCGCCACGCGCCACAACCCGGAACTCCAGTCCGAAATCCTCTGCCGCCAGCGGTGGCAGCAGCCGGTCGCGATCGGCAGGAAGGGAGACCGCGCTATCGCTCACTCATTGCCTCCTCTCGCGCCTTGTTGATCGGCTTCATAAGGTAGGTGAGAATCGTTTTGCGTCCGGTCTTGATGTCGACCGAACAGATCATGCCGGGGATGATCGAATAGGTCTTGCCGTCGCGTGTCAGCGTCGATTTGTCGGTGGCGACACGGACCTGATAATAGGGTTCGCCGGTCTTCTGGTCGACCAGGCTGTCGGCAGTGATGTTCGAGACCTTGCCTTCGATGCCGCCGAAAATCGAGAAGTCATAGGCGGTCACCTTGATCAGGGCATCCTGGCCCGGCCGGATGAAGGCGACGTCCCGCGGTGAGACCCGGGCTTCGACCAGCAGGGTCTCGGACGTCGGCACGATACCCGCGACGACCGCGCCGGGCTGGACGAAGGCGCCGACCGTGTTGATGTCAAGCGTGTTGACGATACCATCGACAGGCGAACGGATATCGGTACGCGCCACCTTGTCGGTGGCACCGCGTATCGTCTCGTCCACCACCGAGAGATCGGCCAGCGCCTGCGTCAGATCGCTGAGCGCTTCCTGTTGCAGCTGGAGGCCAAGTTCGTCGACCTGAAGCTTGGCTTCCGTGATGGCAGACCTGGCTTTCTTGATGGTCTCTCCGGCAAGCGTCAGCTGACCATTGAGCTCGGTCTGCTCGCGCTCGACGCGGAGCTGCTCGGTTCGCGCCATCAGGCCCTTCTTGACCATCGCTTCGACCAGCTTCGCCTCCTGGTCGCTGACGGCCAGGTTCTTGGTGAGGCGATCGGCATTGGCGTTGGCTTCGTCGAGTTCCTTCTCACGCTGATCGAGGCGCGACTTGAGAACCGACAGTTTGACTTCGAAGTTGTCGCGCCGCGCGATTAGCAGCTTCTGCTCGTTGTCGCAGATTTCCGGCGCCACCTTCTGAATCTCGGGCGGGCAGGGAAACGCGCCCTCTAGACTTCCGGTCTGTTCGAATTGGAGCCGTGCAATGCGCGTCTGCAGCGCCCGCGCCTTGGCCTGCTGCTCGCCAAGGCTGGAAGTGTTGAAGGTGTTGTCGAGACGAATGATGAGGTCATTCTTCTTGACGACCTGACCGATCGTCACGGCGATTTCCTGAACCACGCCCGGCTCGCTGGCCTGGATGATCTGGGTCTTCGACGCCGGTATGATCTTGCCGTCGCCGCGTGCGATTTCATCGACCTCGGCGAAGGATGCCCAGGCTACCGAACTCGCAAAAAGCGCCCCGATAATGAATATCGAAGCCGACGCAAAAAGCGGCGGACGGTCTTCCCTGGCTAGCATTTACCACGTCCCAACGTGCTGTGTTCACGCATAATTCTGTTCGTCAGGCGCTTGTTTTCTGCAGCGCTTGTATCACTTGGTCTTTCGGTCCATCGGCAACGATCTTGCCCTGCTCGATGACGATCAGGCGGTCGGCCAGCTCGAGCATGCTGAAGCGGTGCGTCGATACGATCAGGGTCGTGTTGCGATCGAAAGCCACTTTGAGCTGCTTGATCAGCTGGCGCTCGGAAGCCAGATCCATCGAGCCGGACGGCTCGTCCAGGAACACGATTTTCGGTTTGGTCAGCAACAGGCGGGCAATTGCCATTGTCTGCCTCTGACCGCCCGAGAGATTGGTGCCGCGCTCGCCGACATTCATGTCGTAGCCTCGCGGATGGCGGGAGACGAAGTCGTCGACGCCGGCAGCCTTGGCCGCCTCGACGATCTGCTCATCGGTCGCCTCCGGGCACGCCATCAGGAGATTTTCCTTGATGGTGCCGGAAAATAGATCGTTGGCTTGCGCGACGATCCCGACCGCGGCGCGAACCTCAGATGGGTGGTATTGGCGGATGTCGATCCCGTCCAGCAGCAGCTCGCCGGAGGTCGGCAGGAAAAGCCTGCCGATCAGCCTCCCCATGGTCGTCTTTCCCGAGCCTATGCGGCCGATGATGCCAATCCGCTCACCGGGCTTCACCGAGAAATTCAGGCCGGTCAGCACTTCGTTTTCGGAACCCGGGTAGACAAAGCCGACATTCCTGAATGCCATTGCACCGTTGCGAATGGGGCGGTTGACGAAACCAACCGTGTCCGGCCGATCCTCAGGCTGCGCCATGATCGAATTCACCATTCGCAGGGACAGCATCGCCTGGCGAAGTCTGGACAAGGTGATCGCAATCTGCCCAAGCGGGGCCACCGCCCGGCCCGCCAGCATGACGGTGCCGATGATGGCGCCGGTCGAGACATGCCCTTCCGAAAAGGCATAGGCGCCGGCCACGATCAAGGCGACGGTGACTATCTGCTGGATGGCTTGCGTTATGTTGCCGGCGGCAGCCGAAAGCTGTTTGATCTTCTCGGACGTGTTGGATGCGTTCTTGGAATGCTCCGCCCATTTTCGCAGAAGGTACGCCTCTGCCCGCAGCGATTTGATCGTTTCCAGCGTGGAGATGGATTCCACCAGCAGGGCCTGGCGCTGCGAAGCCTCGTTCATGGAAGCGGCAACGCGTTTGCCGATGCGCCGTTGCGTGATCAGCCCGACGATCACCGAGGCGACAAAGGCAATGGCCGGTATGACGACCAGCCAACCGCCTATCGCATAGATGACAAGAAGAAAGACGAAGACGAAGGCTGTGTCGATGAAGACGCTGATGGTGTTCGACGTGAAAAACTCGCGCACGAACTCGTACTGGGTCACCCGATTTGCATATTCGCCGGTTGAGCCGGGCCTTGCCGACAAGGACGAGTTCAGCACCTTCTCGAAAAGCATATAGGAGATGCGAAGATCGGCCTTGCGCCCGGCATAGTCGATCAGTGACGCTCTGGCGGTCTTCAAGAGCAGGTCGAACAGAATGACCGCGCCGATCCCGATCGACAGCACCCAGAGCGTCGATATCGCCTTGTTCGGCAAGATCCTGTCGTAGACGTTCATGGTGAAGATCGGTGAGGCAAGAGCCAGCAGATTGATGAATACCGCCGACAGGATGACCTTCGAATAGGTGCGCCAGAACGGCCCCATCGTGCCGGTCAGCCAATGTCGCCGCTCGATCTTGGCCGCCGAACCGACGCTCATCGCCTCTACTGCGTTGGCATAGGTTATCGAGAAGGAAACGCCGCCACTAATATAACTTCCGGAAAACTCGGATTTGCTGATTGTGGTGCGCCCGTCTTCCTGGGGAGCGGTCGTAAATCCACCGTCCTCGGTCTGGGCAAGCAGCGCAACCGGCAACTGGCTGACGCGAAACAGAATGGCGGGAAGGTCGATGCGTCCGCGAAGACAGTCGCGATGGCTGAATTCCGTGATTTCAAGACCGATGCGTTCGGCAAGATGCCGGATGGCGTCGATATCGATGCGGGTGTCTGACAGCGGCACGCCGGCAAACAGCACGGTCTCGGAACTCGGCCTGCCGAGGTACCCGGCAACAGCGGAGAAGCAGGCCTTGAACGCCTCTTTTGGGGAGAGGATTTTGGGTTGTGGGTTCACGATCGGCCCGCAGGACTATCGTTCGTCCTTGACCTTCCTACTTCTTTCTTACCGGTGCGAGGATGTCGAAAGGCAGATCGTTCGTCTGCTCCGACGGCGTGCGCGCATACGTTTCGGTGTCGGCCGTTTCAGGCGCATTGAACTCGGCCTTGGCATAGGCGGTGGCCTGTTTTGCCGGCTGAAGATTCATGGTCTTCAGCAACTGCCCGGTTGCCGCCAGCAGCCGGTACTGCGCGAAAAGCGACGCGTAGGATGCGGTGTCGGCAAGCGTAGCTGTGTTGAACCGCGTGTTCTGCGCGTCGAGCACGTCGAGCAGCGAGCGCTGTCCGACCTTGAACTGCTCGCGATAGGACGCCACCAGCCTTTCGTTGGCGGCAGCCTGAAGCTTCAATGTCTTTGCCAGATCGGCCTGCCGGAAGCGGCGATCCCATGACGTACGGACGGCTTCCTCGATCTCGCGCAGAACCTGGTGCAGCACAAGGCGCTGCTCGCTGGTGCGGCGGACCTGCTCTTGCTCGTTGGCTTTGTCGATGCCGCCGCGATAGAGGTTCCAGCGCAGCACCAGCCGCGCCTGCAGGTCGCTGGCGTCGCCATCGTCGCCGTCGATGTCATAGCCGCCGCGGGCGCGGCCTTCGGCGATGACGGAGGGCCCGAATTTCGCCCGCGCCGCATCCACCAGGGAGGCGGCGGCGTCGATATCGCTGTTGGCCATGTGGACGCGCGGATTGTTCTGTCGCGCCAGCCCTAGCGCGTCGTCGAGCGACCTTGGCAGCGCGCTCGAGACATCGCCTGGCCTTGACGCGTTGGTCAGCGGCTTACCGACCGTCTTGAAGAACCGTATCTTGGAAGCCTCCAGTTCTTCGGTCGCCTCCTGCATACGTGCCTTGGCAGCGAACAGCCGCTCCTCGGCCTGCTGGCGATCAGCCTCGTTCAACGCGCCGCCTGCAATACCTTGCCGGATGTCGCCGAGGATTGCCTGGTGAAAGCCCAGATTCTTCTTCGCTTCTGAAACGATCGAAGCCTGCAGCATGTATTCGAGATAGTCCTGGACGACAGACAGTCCAATGAATTCAGACCGTTCCAGCACCCGGAACGATGCGCCGTCGACCCGCGACGCCTGACGGTTCAGTTCCGCCCGCCTTGCGCCGCTGTCATAAAGCGTCTGCGTGACAACGACATCGGCTTCCGCTGGATAGAGCGCGTCATCCTCTATGGACAGCGAACGCCGGGAGGAATTGTCGAGACGACGAACCCCCGCCGACGCCTCGACATCGACGCTGGGAAGATAAAGTCCCTTCGCTTGGCGTAGCTCGAATTCGATTGCTTCGCGGTTTTCGATCGCTTGGCCAATTTCGGGGTTGGACTCCACCGCAACCGCCATCGCCTCCTGGAGAGTGAGCGCGTGAGCATTCCCACAACTCAATATGGCGACCGTCGTCAGCAGGCCGAGGCGCTTGCCTATCGCCGACATAGATGTCGTATTCATTTCACCCCACCCCAACGTTCCCCTGCGCCATTATTGCCAGGCGTTACAACTCAACCGTGATTGTTCACAAATTTGCAAAATATGGGAGCACTTATTGATTTAGTGACCGCTAAAACGCTGAATTCAAGCAAAATTCTATAGAATGTCGCAAAAATGGCACATAAAATACCCACTGCGGTTTTTGGGTAACAGCCGTCCGAGTTTGAACAGGCAAGCGAAACCGCTCCGGGAAGGAGGACCGCAAGGCCACCTTATGACCTATTTGCTCCTGATGGCTTGACTATTTCTGGGTGTACTTTTTCAGCGAGGTGACCGACAACATCTTGGTTGGCAGCTACAATCGGCAGGATAATCTTAGTCCACTTGCCAAGAGCCTGGAACGGACACCCCTGCCTTTCTTCGACCTGAAGCGTGGGCATAAATCCCTGAGCCGGCGAATAAACGCCGACGACTGCTTCACTGGCCAGCGTGCCAGCATAGGGCTCGTATGACGGCCGATCAACGACTGGGTCAACCGAAGAGGTGACGGTACTTTTTGAGGCGGTTCGGTAGGCCATCGAATGCCGCAAGGTCCAAAAATCCCTCGATATTGATCCCGATAGCTGGTGAAACCTCAAAATATTTCTTGTGGCGATTTTCCGTTAAAATCAAAAGCGTAATTTTTTGACGGTTCTAGTGTCGGCCTTTCGCAGTTCAGAAAAAAATTTGACTGTAACGAGTCATACGCTGTTTAAAATGCGGAACGAAGTGGTCGGTAGCGCCACCACTTTGCGGGACGACATACGAGAGTTGCAGGACGAGCGGTCAAACATCGAGGGGCCGCCGGCTCGTTAGATACCACTACTCGTTCCTCCGCGCCATTCCAACAGCCTGAACTTCGAGGCAAGTGAGCCCGTCCTGGTCCGGCGCCTCGACTCGTAAATCCATTCCACCGATTACAACTGCCTGCAAGCTGCCGCTTGTTTGTTACTTCCCAAGTCTCATCGGCCATATCGAGGCGTTAGACCGTCAGCTGGTCGCGCGCTGTTGCCACAGCTGCCGATCTGCAACCGCCCCCATTTCCGCCGTTCTGGACCCTGTCCCCCAACGTTTGCAAAACGAGGTCAGCTATGGTCGGCAGTTTGGGGGTCGCGGGAGCATACGGAATGATACGGGAACCTTTCAGATTTTGGCCCACCAAAATTCAGCAAAATCAACAATTTCCGTTCGCCTTCGGGCCCACCAATAACTCACGGCTTAAGCCGAACTCTTTGTTTTGTGAATTGAGCGTTTTCCCGAAAGTATGTGCCTTTGGATCAACATAGTCGTCAGTCCGCTCGTCGATTCACCTTCTGGGATGCCACCTGTCACACGTAACCCAAGAATTTCAGCTTCGAAAGACTTCCAGCGATTCGTGCGGCAATCGGCGGCTACGACGTGCAACAGGATGGGTTCACACGACTGATGGCTCAAACCACGGGAAGGCGCTCGTTGACAGTCACTATGGTTGTCACGGCCTCACGCTTCAGGCTGTCGCTCTCCGCCCCGCCGGCGCTGGGAGGGTCACCACCGAACTTTGGATGGTGTCTCTGGCCGGGGGATATCCAGGTTTCTATGAAATCCAACGGATCTACGCTCCCCGTCATTTCCTTCGCGAGCGTCAGAAGCTCCTCCAGGCGCTGCTCACGCTCCTCGTTCGTGCACTTGAGGCGCTCATGCGCATCCGCGAAAAAGCACTCTACCGTCAAAGCCTTTCCCCACCTCTCGATAATTTCGCAAGCTGCTGCTGGCTATCGGCAGATCGTTGATGCGCAACTGTGACGGCGGTCGTTACCGTGGCTCGAGTGTCAGCAGATGTGGTAAGGCTGATTGTCGACGAGTAGCAGAGGGGTCCAGCAACAATGACTTTGAGACGAACCAGAGCTTACGGCGGATCCGGCTTGGTTCTGGCGGTTTGCACAGTATTGGCTTGGCAAAACGCCACCGCCGCTCAAGATTGCTACGCAGCCGCGACGCCTGGCGTCAATTGGCAGGAGTGTGACAAAAAGCTTCTCATCCTAGAAGGACAGGACCTGAGCGGGGCAAACCTGTTCGGTGTTGATTTCACTTCGACCGACCTCAGGAACAGCAATCTCCTTGCGGCAAATTTTGAGAAGGCAACGCTTGTGCGCGCTTCCCTGGCCGGCTCGACCGCCAAAGGCGCCCGGTTCGACAAAATCGAGGCGTACAGGACCGACTTCAGCCATATGGACGCGCAGGGCGCCGTGTTTACGGGCGCGGAAGTGCAGCGCTCGAATTTCCAGGACGCCAATCTGGTCAATGTTGATTTCACAAAGGCGGAATTGGGGCGTGCGCAGTTCCATGACGCCGATATCAGCGGCAGCCACTTTTCGTTTGCCAATCTCGCGCGGGCGGACTTCCGAGGAGCGAAGTTCACCGCACCGATAGACTTTGAGGGCGCTTTTTTCTTTCTGACCCGTATCGAGGGCCTCGATCTATCCAATTCGGCGGGTCTGTCCCAGTGGCAGCTCAACATGGCTTGCGGGGACGCCCGGACCGAGTTGCCTTCTGGCATGACGAGGCCAGAAAATTGGCCCTGTCAATTCCAGCAGGAATAGCCCGCCCGTCCGCTTCCCGCCCAAAGGCTGCCGGGCGGCAAAGCGCTCAATCAGTCCTCGGCCGCGGGTCAAAGCACGACACTGCGGGACATTTCCGGCAATCTCATTTACCGGCGAACGACAACGACCAAATAGAGGACGGATGCCCAAGGTCAAAGGTGATACCGCTCTGGACAAGGAGCGCGCCAAAACAGAGAAGCTCCTCAAAAGGTTGGATACACCGCCTTGAAGGAGGCCGGTGTGGTATCCAAGCGACCCGACCTCCCAAATCTAAAGGTTGAAAAGCGAGGGAAATAGCGCGGACACTCGCATGCTGACCTGACGAGGGCACGCCCAAAATGTAGACGTCTGCTTTGCCTTCTCAAGCTAGGAGCGTGCAGGCGGCGCTTGCGAGAACCACAAGGCGGACTGCTGGGGCCGGAAGAAGCTGTCGTATTTCCGCCCCGGTGCGATCCGATACTTCACAACTTTTTCTCTTTCCAATTGGGGGGCCATAGCAAATGAACGAAGAGACCGGCGTTCAGAAGTTGGTGCGCACGCTGCGTGCTCGAGCACCTGATGACGCAGCTGAATTGCTCGCTAGAGAGTCTCCCGAGTTCATCCGCGACACACTAAAGCTGTTGCCGGACGGGCACGCCCGTAAGGTGGCCGAGCATTTGCCACTGCATATGCGGCCCATCAGCTCTCATGACGGTGAGATGGGTTTCGCGATCCCCGAGTCGCTCGTCGACGTGATGGACCCGATCCCCGCCAGCGTTCCTGTCGGGACGACGGTTGCTGCCGCGGTGGAAGCTGTCAGAGGCGCCCAGGTGCCGACCGAGCTCACTTATCTCTACGTCACGGACAAGGGCAATAAACTGGTTGGCCTGGCGGTCCTGCGCGATCTGATGCTGAGCGAACCGGACGCGGTTGTCGATCACATCATGCTGCCCAGGCCGTTCGCTCTTGATGTCGGTCTCTCTTTGAGTAACGCATGCAAGGCGGCGGTACGGCGTCACTATCCTGTCTATCCGGTGGTGGATGCGGAGAACCGGCTGCTCGGGCAGGTTCGCGGCTGGCGCTTGTTCGAGCAGCAAATCATCGAGATTTCCGCCCAGTCTGGCCAGATGGTCGGCCTCCAGAAGGAGGAGCGCTCTTTTACGCCGCTGTTTTCAGCCTTCCTGAAGCGTCATCCGTGGCTGCAGTTGAATCTCCTGACGGCCTTCATGGCCGCATTCGTGGTCAGTTCGTTCACAGGCACGATCGAGAAGATCGTTGCTCTGGCGGCGTTTCTCCCGGTCTTGGCCGGGCAGAGCGGAAACACCGGCTGCCAGGCACTGGCTATGACGCTGCGTGGCCTTGCCCTGGGGGATGTGGACAAACGACCGAAGCTGCACTTGGTGATGAGAGAGGGCGCGCTCGCGGCCGCCAACGGCGTGCTCGTCGGCGTTGTTGCTGCTGCGGCGATGTGGTTCTATGCCTCGAGGCAACCGGCGTCGGCGGCGCAGGCGCCGATGCTGGCACTTGTGATCCTGCTTGCCATGTCCGGATCGTGCCTCATGTCCGGCATCTCCGGCGTGCTGATCCCGTTGGGCCTGCGCCGGGCAGGCGCCGATCCGGCGGTCGCCTCGGCGATCTTCCTCACCACCGTGACCGATATTGTAGGCATGGGCCTGATGCTGGGGCTGGCCACCATGCTCGTGCTGTAGCAAGCTGCGTGCGGTGACGCGTCCCTGGGCGTTGAGGCAATGAGCTGACCTCGCGTTCAAAGAAATTGCAAGACCCGGGCCGAATCGCACACGCCTCGTGAGAAGCACCTCCGGCAGCTCTCCGTCCCTTGCGAAACGCGACGGAAGGCCTTTGGAGAAGCCGTGGGTGACCTTGAAGCCTGGTGACCAGATACGCAGGATCGCCCACCCAATATTAATCTTGTCGGCTGTGCGATCCACTACTGATGAGATTTGATTTTGTTAAGCCTTGGGCCAAATACTTCAATCACGTGCAGCAATGTTGAGAAGAGTTTTTGACAATCAGCGCAGCCGAAATAGGAATAAACCCGATATCTTGTTGCGCAGCTGCAACAGCTGCTGAGGACTCGCATAAGTCCGGCGATCGTTCAGTCGCCTTTTTCTTGCAGTCGTGCTACTCCCTCGCACTAGTCGGGTTTGGGGTGGGTTCTCGGCATGCAATCTTCGTTTCGAACGATCTTCGGCTTCGCCGCAGCGCTGCTTTGTGCCGGCGTGTTGCCGGCCGGCGCACAAGGTCTTTTTGGGGCCTATGACGATGCGTTTGCGGCCCGCATCGCCAGTCCGGCCGACAATGGAACGCTCGCCCAATTCGTCACGGTCGCGGTCAACGCTGGGCAATACGATCAGGCGATCTCCTCGATCGAGCAGTATCTGATCCAATACCCGCGCGATGCGCGCGCCCGGCTTGCGGCCAGCCGGTTATATTATCATGTCGGGTCCTATGAATTGGCCCGGCGGCAGGTGCAGTACGGCATCGAAGTTGGAGGTCTGACCGCAAGTGAGCAACAGGAAGCTGTTCGCCTGCTCGCCCGCATCGAGCGCGCGTTGCGTGGCGTCACCTGGGAACTCGCCCTGACCGGCGGCGTATTCAGCGCATTCACCGATTTTGAGCCAGGCGGGGCGCAGGACGACGACAGCTTCGTCTCGCCTTACGGGCAGGCGGAAGGTTTTGTGCGGTGGGACCTCGGCACGCCAAGTGCCGACGCGCTCGTTCTTTCGGGGTCGTTGACCGCGACTGAGCGTCTTTTCACGGAAGACCTGTCGGTTCCGGGTGGCGAGAAGACTTTTATCCACGGCAACGCAGCGATAACCTGGGACAAGGGACTGCCCAACAGCGGGATCGATTCGCTGCGCCTGCTGCTTTCCGCGTTCACCGTTACGGATCGTTTCGACAGCGACATTTACGAAACCGGTATCGGCCTCAGTGGACGTTTCGTCGTTCGCCCGACGGTCGAGACGACGCTCTTCGCCGGTGGCGGCTACATCGATCTAAGCGCCTCGCAAGGCATTTTCGCGGATAGCAGGGTCTTCTATGAGGCAGGCGGCAGCCACCGCTTCCGCAATGGCCAGGCGCTCGGCTTGCGCTTTGTCGGCTCGAATGAATTCGCTTCCGGATCGGGCGAAATCAGCCGCAGCTATACGGGCGAGGTCCGCTATGGCGGCCTGTTGATGAACGTACCGGATTTTTTCGCATGGTCGCACCAGATCGCCTTATCGGCCGGCCACAGCGACACTCCCGATCTGTCCGTCGGCATCGGCACAAATATCAAGAGCGACTTCTGGCGAATTGCCTCGGAAAGCGATTTTCAGCTGACGGAAGCGCAGAAGATCAGCGTCGATCTCGCCTACCGCAAAACCAACTTCGCCCTCGCCAACCGCGACCGAAAATCGTTCGAAATGCTCATGAGCTATACGTTGACGCTCAATTGAAAGAGGCCGCGATGAGGTATCATCAGATCGTCATTTTTATCGCCTGCCTCGCCTTCGCGGCACCATCCGCTGCTGAGACGGTCGGGTCGATGACGGCCTATCAGACCATCATCGTCCGCAATAACGGCGGGACGATGAACGTTGGCGCCGGCGTCGAACTCGGCGACCAGTTGCGCAGCAATCCCACCGGTCTCGGAATGCTGGTGTTCCGGGATGAATCGAGCGCCAAAATTGGTCCAAACACCAGCCTGACGATCGATGAGTTCGTCTACAATCCGGGCTCCGGGTCGGGAAAGATCGACATCGGGATGAACAGCGGCCTGGCACGTTTTTATGGCGGCCAGGTTTCGAAAGGGGGCGTCATGCAGGTTGCGACGCCGCACATGGTGCTCGGAGCGAGAGGCGGCATCATCGAAGTGCTGGTGGCAGCCGGCCAGACCGTCGGCATATTGCGCGCCGGCCGCATGACCTGCACGATCAATGGCAAACGGCTGGTCATCACGAACCCGGGCTACGCCTGCACGTCGGACGATGGCAAGCTTCTGGCCGGCTACGGCGGCATCGACGCCTTCCCGATCTTGGACAGTATCGACCGGATAGCGGGAACCGGCCTGCCGGGCGCACCGGGTCCTGGGTTGGACGTAAGCGCAATTTGTGCGTCGGCTCTAGGCTCCTCGCTCAAAGTCTGCGGGTCCAGGGACGGCGCACTGCCAGGAGTGGTCATGGAATTCCCTGACAGCCCAACGCCACCTGCGGGCAGCGGGGGGCGGCGGGGCGAGTGTGAGGGTGAGGGTTGCTGCTACTACTACAACTGCGATTAGGCCTGGCTGCACGAGATGAGCCACTCGGTCGGTAGGCGCTGGGCTGATTGGCGGCAAGCCGGCAGGCGCAAAATATCCGGCCTTGTGGTCGTGCTCCTGCTGCTCGCTTGCCATTTGGCTTTTGACGGGCCGTTGTCGCGCCTGCGTGAGCGGACGTACGACTTCTATCAGTTTCTCGCCCCACGTCAGGCGACGAGCAATCCTGTCGTGATCGTCTCGATAGACGACGCCAGCCTCAAGGCACATGGGCGATGGCCCTGGAACCGTGGCCTCTTGGCCGATCTGGTCGATGGCATCACGCAATCCGGTGCGGCGGTGGTCGGGCTTGCGCTGGTACTCCCCGAGGCTGACACCTCGCCTGAGGGCATCGCCGGAGACAAGCGCCTGGCAGCGGCGCTGTCCAAAAGTCGAACGGCGCTTGCCGTCAGCCTGGGCAATGAAGCGACGGTATCAGAAGCAGAACCCAAAGCCGGCTGGTCGATCGTCGGGCAAGTGCCCGATACACTTCCCGGCTTCACCGGTCTTACCGGCTCGCTTGCCGAATTCTCGAACGCCGCCGCAGGCCTCGGCGTGATTCGCACCTTGCCCGATCCCGACGGCGTACTGCGCCATGTGCCGCTGCTCTGGCTTCGCAATACCCCTCAACGCGCGCAGCTGTGGCCGTCTTTCGCACTCGAGCTCCTGCGCCTTTACGCTGGACAGGACGGTTACACAGCCCGGATGAATGCAGCCGGGTTCGACGCACTCAGGATGGCAGGCGCCATTGTGCCGCTCGAGCCGGAGGGGAGCATCCGCCTCTGGGAAACCGCCACGGACACGCCTCGCCTGTCTGCCAGCACTATCCTTTCGGGCCATGGCGATCCGCGGCTGCGGGACGCCATCGCCATTGTCGACCTGTCGGCTGTGGGCCTGACGCAGTACCTGCCCACGCCGACGAGTCCAGCGCGACCAGGAGCGGAGATCCACGCCGATGCGATCGGCCAGATGCTTGCCGGGCGCTTCCTGGCAGAGCCAGCGCACGCGCGTATGCTCGAGCGGCTCTGGTTTCTCCTCAGTGCCGTCGTTTTCATCGGGCTTTCTGGAGTGCTCGCCGGGCGTGTCGTGCTTGGCGCCATCTCCCTGGCGCTGCTGGCCGTCACGCCGTTCGTGTTCGGCGCTCTCGAGTACAGCCTGCAGGGTGCACTCTATGACCCGCTGCAGCCGGCGCTTGCAACCATCATGGTTGCGGGCTTCGAAGGCTATGTCCTCTACAGGCGCAGCGAGCAGCGCCGGTCCACCCTGACGCGACAGTTCTCCCAATATCTGTCGCCCTCCGTGGTGCAGCGCCTCGCAAGCTCGGACACCGAGGCAATCCTGTCCGGCGAGAAGCGCGAGATCACAATTTTGATCAGCGACATACGTGGCTTCACGACCATGAGCGAACAGCTCGACACCCAAGAGATCGCCAAGGTGGTCAACCATTTCCTCGGCATTGCGACCGATGAGATCCTCAAGCGCGACGGCACCATCGACAAGTTCATGGGCGATGCGGTGCTGGCCTTCTGGAACGCACCGCTAGATCAACCCGATCATCGTGAGCGTGCGCTCGACGCGGGCCTGGCCCTTATCGAGCGGGTGAGGCGCGAAGACGCCGCCTTCACCGCGGATGGCCATCGCTCCATCGAAATCGGCGTCGCCATCGAGACCGGCATCTGCTCGGTAGGCAATTTCGGCTCCGAACGGCGCTTCGATTACACCGCGATCGGCTCCCCCGTGAACCGCGCGGCACGGCTCGAATCGACGACCAAGAAGCTGGGCATCCCCCTGGTGCTTGGACCCGGCTTTGCGGCAGGAGCATCGATGCCGGTCGTCCAGGCGGGCGCCTTTGAGCTCCAGGGTTTCAAGGGCGAGGTCCCGGTTTTCACCGTTCCGGAGATGCAAGCTGCTCAACAAGGTATTAGCCGCGAAGTAGAGAGCCAACGTGGTGAGCAATCTGGCGCCCCCGCCATGGTGGTTGGTTCGCCGCCATCCGTGCAAATGGCGCCGCTTGATGTTGCACCCCGAACCCGAAGCACGCGCTGATCGGCCAACGGGTCGCAGGATGCGATTGTCACGGGCACCGACGGACATCTTGTTTCGGCGACATCGAGGGATGCGACGGCTTGCGTCACTCGTCCTTGAAAGTCACCTTCATATGTTTGTGCACCATTGAGGCGAGGTCCTCGGCATCCCAGTTCGTTAGCCTGATGCAGCCGTGAGAGAAGGTCTTCCCGATCTTGCCGGGTTCGGGCGTGCCGTGAATGCCGTAGCTTTCGATGGAGAGGTCGATCCAGATTGATCCCACGGGATTGTTAGGGCCGGCAGCAATGGTGAAGGGCCGCTTGGTTTTGACTCCCTTGAATGCAAAATCGGGATCGTAGTGATAGGTCGGGTTGTGCACCACCCTTTGGATCTCTGCCTGCCCACTTGGTGCCGGCTTCTCGTCGCTCCCGATCGAGGCAGGGTAGACGGCAAGCGCTTTATTGGAGGGGTCGAGCACGCGCACCTGATGAGCGCCTTTGTCGACTTCGACGCCGGCAATGGTGGCGGGAGGTTCACCCCGGCCAACATCTGGTACCAGCAGCGTGGTTCCAGCTTTCCTGAATCCGGTGCCTGGGTTTAGCCTCCTGAGCAATGGTTCGCTCACATGGAAGCGCTCCGCCAGCTTCTCGATCGAGTCGTGATAGCCAAGCCTTCTCAGGCGAGCCATCCTCTCCATGCGCCCCGGAATGCGTTTGGTGAAGGGGCCGCGTACATCTTTGCGGGTCAGTTCATAGGTGATCAGAGCTGGGCTGGTGGAGGTTGCCATCAGCTTGTCCCAAGTCGCCTGGGTGAGCTTGCCATCTGGCGCCAGTCCGTTCGACGCCTGGAAGGCCTTGACCGCCTTGGCGAAGTTCTCTCCAAGGCGGCCGTCGATGAGCCCCGGTGAGAAGCGCGCACGATCCAAAAAAATTTGCGCCTTCAGCACGGCAGGATCGAGCCCTTTTGGATCGCCGGCGGAGAATTGCGCCTGATTTACCGCGGCTAGGTCCAGCTTGGCCGCCTCCGTCCCGCCGCATGCGAAGGCGAGTGCAATGGCGAGGAGGAGAAGGAGCCTGATCATCGATTTCACTCCTTACGTTAAATCGCACCTGATCTGCTTCTATGACGCGCTGTGGCAGATCTGGTTCCATTCGCCGGTAGGGGATCATAGGCAACCAGCCTTACGCTGCCGACCGGTCCGAGACGTTTGATGCCCATGCCTTGCCCCTCACGAGAGGCGTTGCTGGCCGCGCAGATCGGCAGTGTAAAAATGGTCTGGCCATGTTGACGTGAGCTTCTACCTTCAAACTGCCCACTACCTGGACCGGCAGTCAAATGGTCTCAGGGCAGCAAGTGAGGAGATGCGCTGGGAACCGGCTTATCGGGCGGGTATTCTATTGATCTTCGGTATCGATAGATCCATGTTCCGTCGTCACTGTGATCGCGTTGTCGCCCGCGATTGCTCTAGCGTATTCGAAGCGCTCCAACTTCTGTTCTGCCGATAGGCCTTTGAACATCGCGGTGGCCGAGTTCGTGATTTTGAAGTCGCCGCAACTCGGACAGCGAAACTCCCGGATGTCACCAACTGTCTCCGAATTAACGAGCGCCTGCTCATCTGTAATCGGGCAAATTGCGGCCATCCAAGCCATCGTGGTCCTCCGTCCTAAGGCCGTCCCCGATTACCCAAAAGGCATCGTCGAGTGCAAAATCCATTTCTGCCGACGCTCACCCCACCTGGAGTACTCCACCGAGTAGATTGCGCTCTCCACTCTCCAACCCAGAATGTGGATTAAAGCCAGTTCCTCGGCGAGCGATTTGCTGGTGAGCGGTAGGCGCTCTCGCTCTGGAGCCTCTCCCAAACGATCGGAGATGTTCATGTAGCGTCGGGCAGGACCGAAGGGCCGGAACGTGACGTTTTCATCTCTTCGGCAATCACCAGTAGCGCCTCCAGAGCGACGGCGATCCCCGACATCACCGTACTTATGTCTGCGCTGCCGCCGAGCGTCGAAAGTTCGGCCGCTCGCGTTTGCATGCTTTGGCTCAGCTCTTGTAACTTCAGGCGCAGCTCGTCATCCATGGTATGTTCTCCAAGCTTGACGCTGGAGGAACGCCTGCTTACAACCCGTTCCGCCGGTGGCCGCAGAGAACCAGAGACACCGCAGATGCTACAACTTGCGCTGTGGCGGCGCTTAGCATGGGCGGTGGATTGAGCCTCAGCGAATGACCGTCGGCAAATAGCGGATGCTTCAGTCTCGAAAAGGTGCTGGACGGCTCGATATGCACCGCCCCTTGGCCCTGGGTGCTGGTCCCATGCACAGTAAGGCCGTGCAAGTGCGCGCGGCCTCTGGGCTCAACATTCCAGTCGTCATGGTCCAAAGTTGTCCCAAGGTGGGTTCTCACCAAAGTGGGCGGCGAGAAGCGTCACGAAGCTTTGAACTTTGGCGGAAAGATGCCTTCTTGACGGGTACATCGCGTAGATCGACCGGCTTACCGGCTTGAACTGGGGCATCACTGTCTCCAGTTGGCCCGAACGAATGGCTTCTCCAACAAGGAAAGTGGGGCAAAGTACTATGCCTGCTCCACCCAGCGCCGCATCGCGCAGGAGCTGCCCGTTCGTTGCCGTCATCCGTGCAGTGATTTTTACCGCCACTTCCCCCTTTGGTCCGTCGAACCGCCATTTTCCGCGGCTGGCGCGCAACGCGTAGTCCAGACAATCATGGTCGTGGAGATCCGACGGCTTTGTGGGACGCCCGCGTCTGTCCAGATAATCGCGCGAAGCGCAGACCACCTCGCGTGAAGGCGCGATTCGGCGAGCAACCAGATTGGAAACCGTGAGTGGAGCGATGCGTACCGCGACATCCAGGCCCTCTTCCACGATGTCAACCACACGGTCGTCCAACACCAACTCAACCGACACCTCCGGGTAGACCGCGAGATATTCTGCAACGACTCTCCCAAGGTGCATCGCGCCGAAGGAGATCGGCGCGCTGACACGCAGTGAGCCGGTGGGACGTGTCTTGCTCTCGGCCGCGCTCGTACGAACTTCCTCGACATCCTCGATTATGCGCAGACTGCGCTCGTAGACGGAGGCGCCGAGCTCTGTCAGGCTTATGCGCCGGGTCGTCCGGTTGAGAAGGCGTGCGCCAAGCCACTCTTCCAGCATCTGGACATGTTTGCTCACGGCCGCTGGCGATAGTCGCATCCGCTTGGCCGCTCCAGCGAAGCTGCCTTCACCGACGACGTTGGCAAACACGGTCATGCTGGTCAGCCGGTCCAACTGCAATCACCTCTTTCATTCACGTTTCGTGAATTCACCATCCATATCTCCCTCGATTATCAATCCGCAGTGGACAGATTATCTGAAACCAGGCCGGGATCAATTGCCCGATCCGTCTCTCTAACGTTTGCCCGAAACGTTGGCGTCGAGTGCCTTCTCGCGGGCTGGAGGTGATCATGTCTCTGACCAAAGCAGCCCTTCGGGAGAAACAGGGAGCCACTTTTCGCATGTGGCTCTCCGTGCTCACTGTATCGCTGGGTATTTTTTCGATGATCACTGCGGAGCAACTCCCTGTGGGGCTGATTCCGGCAATTTCTTCCGAGTTGAATGTCTCTATTGGGAGTGGCGGTCTCACGGTGACGATACCCGGCGTAATTGCGGCGTTCGCTTCTATCGGTTTGCCGTTGGCAGTGGGGAGGCTCGACCGGCGTATTCTGATGGCGGGCCTGCTCGCTGTAATGGCTGCGGCGAGCGTGATTTCAGCGCTCGCAACGAACTTTCCCGTGCTGCTCGCGTCCAGGCTGCTCGTCGGGATCACCATCGGTGGCTTTTGGGCGATAGCCGGGAGCATCGCAGTACGACTTGTTCCTGGACCGTCCGTGCCGCGCGCCATGACTATTGTCTTCGGCGGTGTAAGTGCCGCTGCGGTGCTGGGCGTGCCGGCCGGCACGATCATCGGTGATCTAGTCGGCTGGCGCGGCGCGTTCTGGTCTCTCGCCGGCCTGAGCTTTGCCATACTGCTCGCCGCCCTGCTTGTGCTTCCGAAGCTGGAGGCGGCGCAGCCTGTGGAGGTGAAAGCCCTGCGTGCGCAATTGCGCAATCCCGCCCTCCTGTCGGGCGTGGTTGCGACCGCACTGCTGGTGGCTGCCCACTACGGTGCCTACACTTTCGTGAGCCCGGTGTTGCTGGAGGTCTCGGGCGTCACTGCAGGGAGCATAGGTTGGTTACTGTTGGGGTATGGCATTCTCGGAATGATTGGCAACGCCGTCGCAGGCGTCTGGGCCGCCAAATCCGTCGGTCGCACATTGGCCTGCATCGTCATTGGGCTCGGCGCCACGCTGGCTCTCTTCCCGTTGCTCGGGGTCACGCCGCTCACAGGAACCATCCTGCTGCTGGTGTGGGGCTTCGCGTATGGCGCGGCGCCCATCACGCTGCAGACGTGGGTGCTGAGTGCAGCACCAGAAAGCGCGGAGACCGCGACGGCCATCTACTGCTTCACTTTCAATCTTGCCATCTCCGTGGGTACCCTAGCGACCAGTCAGATCGTCGACACGATGGGCGTGAACAGGGTCCTCTGGGTCGACTCCGCCATCATCCTGCTGGTGCTGCTGCCGGTGTGCCGCGCACCCATGCTTAACCGGAACATCGGAAACTCGTAGACAGCAAGCCATCCTGTGCCGCCCATCTGGCAATGATGTGATAGGTTGAAGTAGATCTTCGTTTCCTCTGTCTTGAAAGTCACGCGCATCACATCAAACGCGGGTTCCGCCGCACCGTGCGGGTGCCGATGCTTTGCGCCCCCGGAGGACAACTGGCTACTTGAAAAAGGACTTGATCCCCTCGTCGATATGTGTGCTGATATGAGATCGATCTCATGCCGCGCTCTCAATTGCTGTTTCTCTACGGGAGCGCGCTCTGGGAAGCATATGTCTGAATGACGATGAAGAGGGAGGTTCAAGTGAGGAAATTGATCGCGTGGCTGGCCTTGGCCACTACCACGCTCGCGTTCGCGTCTGCGGCCTCGGCGGGTGAAACCATCAACCGGGTTACCTCGAAGAAGGCAATGGTGGTCGCCACAAACAGCGGTTGGCCGCCGCAGAGTTTCCTCGACGACAGCAATCAGTTGGTCGGCTTCGACATAGATGTCTCGAAAGAGATCGCAAGGCGCCTCGGTGTCGAGGTCAGTTTCGATACGCCGGACTGGGCGACGATGACGGGCGGCCATTGGCAGGGACGTTACGATCTGGGTGTCGGCTCGGTGACGCCGACCAAAGCGCGCGCCAAGGTGATCGATTTCGAAGGCATCTATTATTATAGCCCCTACGTTTACGTGGTTCACAAGGACAGCCCGGCCAAATCGGTCGCCGACCTGAACGGCAAGATCATCGGCGTCGAGACCGCCACCACGTCGGAGGATTTCATCCGTAGACAACTCGAGATCGATGCTCCCGGCCTGCCGCCCATCGAATACAAGCTGGAGCCCGGTGAGATCAGGACTTTCGCTGACTCAATGCTGCCGTTCGACGATTTGAGGCTCGGCGACGGCGTGCGCCTCAACGCGGTCATCGCACCAGAACAGACGGCTCAGAACGCGATAAAGAACGGCTACCCGTTGCGTGTCCTGGAAGGCGGCTATGCCTTCCGTGAGCCACTGGTGGTGATCGCGGAAAAAGGTGATGCCGAGTGGAATGCCAAGATCGGCGGCATTCTCGACGAGATGAAGAAGGACGGTACCCTCGCGAAACTGACCACCAAGTGGTACGGCAAGGATTACAGCTCTGACTGAGAGGCATCGTGGATAAAGCTTGAGCGGGGTGCATTCAATTGAACATCCCGCTCCATCTGTTTTGTTTCAGCCGCATTTCCACGACACCGGGCGGCTCCGCCTGCCTGCAAAATGCTCTAGTGCCGCCACCTCATCATATTGATCATGACATGTCCTGACACATATTACCGACGCACGCTTGCCGACAACACCATCAGACCGCCGCTGAGCGGCGTTTCCGAGTGCGAGACAGTCGTTGTCGGCGGCGGACTGGCCGGCCTGACGACGGCGTTGCAGCTGGCTCGCGCCGGCCAGCAGGTCGTCGTGCTTGAGGCGCAGCGGATAGGATTCGGCGCTTCCGGTCGCAATGGCGGCTTCGTTAATCCCGGTTTCGCCACCGGCACCGACAACATCGCCGCGATGGCCGGCGTCGACGCGGCACAAAAACTGCACCGCCTGTCCATCGAAGGCGTCGACATCGTGCGGCAGACGATCCGCGATCTCGACGTCAAGGCGGCAGAGCCGCGCTCCGGTATATTGAGCGTGCTTCGCCACGATGGCGGCGCCGTGCTCAAGGCATATGCCGAGCAACTGGCGCGGGATTTCGACTACCGGCTCGACTATCTCGATCGCGACCAGGTGCGAGCGGTGCTGCATTCGGATCGCTACCACCAAGGCCTGCGCGATCCCAGCGCCTTCCACATGCATCCGCTTAACTATCTGCGCGCCGTTGCTGGCGAGATCGAGCGGCTGGGCGGCAGGATATACGAGAGAACGGCTGCCGTTGAAGCCAACCTTGACGGCGCCGAAAAGATCTTGCGTACCGACAGCGGCGAAGTGCGCGCCCGCCAGGCCGTAGTTGCCACCGGCGGATATACGGGCCCACTGGTCGGCCTGCTGCAGCGGGCATTCCTGCCTATCGCCACTTACGTTATGGTGAGCGAGGAGGCGCCTGACCTCATCGCCAAGGCGATTACGACGACCGACGCCGTCGGCGATAACCGTCGCGCAGGCGATTATTACCGTGTTGTCGAAGGCGGCAGGCGGCTGCTCTGGGGAGGGCGCATTACCACCCGGGCAGCCTCATCGGGCGTGTTGGCGAGGCAATTGCGCCGTGAGATGGTCACCACTTATCCGCAGCTCGAACACCTCAAGACCGAACTCGCCTGGTCCGGGCTCATGTCTTATGCCCGGCACATGATGCCCCAGATAGGCCCGTTGCAGCCGGGCGTCTGGTACCTCACGGCTTTTGGTGGCCATGGCATCAACACCACGGCGATCGCCGGCAAGTTGATCGCCGAAGCCATACTGGGACAATCGGACCGTTACCGGCTGTTTGCACCATTCGGCCTTGCCTGGGCGGGCGGCCCGGCTGGACTTGCAGTTGCGCAACTCACCTACTGGAAGCTGCAGGCGCAGGATTGGTGGCGCGAGCGGGCCCGCTGACCGCAGGGAGATCGAAGACGTGATCGGCCGACTATTGCTCAACCACCCGGACGCGGCGCGCCGCGTTGGCGTGTTCTTCGTGCTCGCCGCCATCGCCGCCGGCCTGTATGGGCTCGGCATCAAAGCCAGTTGGCTCGGCAAGCTCGTTCCGGGGTCGGTCGAGTGGCTCGCCGCCAACCCGGACGTCGGGCGGGCGGTCTCGGCGGTGCTGATCGCATTGATCTTGGTGGCGAACTGGAACGCGCTGCGGTATCTCAGCCGCAAACAGCAGATTGTGGCAGTTTGGATAGAGCTGTTCGTGTTGCTAATGTTGTTTTTCTATTCCTTCGACCTGTCCTTCGCGTTCATCGCCAAGAAGATCGGCTTCCTCGTCTCGAAGGGTGTGGTGACGACCCTCTACATTTCGGCCATTTCGATCGCCATCGCCACCCTCATCGCCTTCGTTGGCGCCATCGCCAAACTTTCCCGCAACGGCGTGGTCTATGGCTTGGCGACCTTCTATACCTCTCTGTTTCGTGGCTTGCCGTTGCTGATGCAGATCTACATCATCTATCTCGGCCTGCCGCAGATTGGCTACGTGATCGGCGCCGTGCCGGCTGGCATCATGGCGCTGTCGCTCTGCTACGGCGCGTACATGACCGAGATCTTCCGGGCCGGCATCGAAAGCATCTCGCGCGGCCAGACCGAGGGTGCTACGGCACTCGGCCTTAGCGCTAACCAGACGATGTTCCTGGTCATCCTGCCGCAGGCGATGCGCGTCATCGTGCCGCCGACCGGCAACCAGTTCATTGCGATGCTGAAGGATTCTTCGCTGGTCTCGGTGGTCGGGGTCTGGGAGATCATGTATCTCGCACGCACGCAGGGCCAGACCGAGTTCCGCCACATCGAGATGCTCATCACCGCCTCGATGATCTATTGGCTGCTCTCGATGGGGCTCGAGTTCCTTCAGTCGCGGATCGAGGACCGGTTCGGGCGCTCACTCAAGCGCTGATCGTCATCCGTGATCTTCGCCAAAGCGAGTTGCACAGCACCGCAACAGCCAGCTTCGGAGAGCAGCTGCAGATTGTACGCGACAGCATGCCGTTCGGCGACGTCGTGAGGGGTGAATCAACCCGGTATTTCATCGGCTTAGCCCGATCGGAGGGCAGAATAGAGCAAGTGCTGGACGAGCATGTTCGTTGGCCGACCGCCCGGCAACTACGACCGATTGCTGGATTTCACCCGCGCCAATAAGTTAACAAAATTAATGACTCTAACATGTCTCCGGCCAACCATTATCGCTATGTATCGATGGTAGCCGAGTTCGCCACGTGGTTCGCCAATAGGTTTGTCAGCAGTGGTTTGCGCGTTACCAGCCGCACGACTCGGTCCATGCCCTGCACAGCCAAACGCACCGGCGAGACTTCCCGGGAATGAAGCTCGGCATGGTGTTTCGTTCCTTTGAAGTGGGCGTGGTTGGGGGAAGACCGTAGTCGGCGTGTTCGCGCCCGGTGGAATTTTCGAAGAGTTGTTTCCAACGGCGGGAACGAACCAAACTTCCATGCATTTAGCTCTGGCTTCGTTCATTCACTCTTTCTTCTGGGAGCTGGACCATTGTCATCCGGAGGCTATCTCTTGGCCGACCAACAAACCAATGACGTTTCCATCGTTGATCTGATACCTGCCCTGCGGGCTTTCGCGCGCACCTTCTGCCGCGTTCCAGACGATGCCGACGATCTGGTGCAGGAAACGTTGACCAAAGGGCTCGCCAACATCGACAAGTTCGAACCTGGTACACGCATGAAGTCGTGGCTCTTCACCATCATGCGCAACACCTACTACACCCGGATCAAGATCGCTGCACGGGAAGCGCCAGGCCTTCTCGACTGCGCGTCTTCGAGACCGATTTCGGAAGCTACCCAGGAATGGACCGTTCAGAGCAAGGAAGTTCACGGCGCCATCCAAAAGCTGCCCGAACATCAGCGCGAGGTGCTGATGCTGATCGGCGTTTTAGGAGTGGGCTACGAGGAAACCGCCGAAATCTGCGGCTGCGCGGTAGGGACGGTCAAGAGCCGGCTGAACCGTGCCCGCGCCAACATCCTTGAGCTACTCGGGGAGAGCTCGTTGCAGACATTGATAGAAAGGCGAAATCAGCTGTCGGATGGTCAGCTCGATATAGAGGTCGACAGCCGCAGATAATCAGCTCTTCACGTCTCGCCGACGCTTCTCGACGAGAGCATTTTGCAATTGGATCGCCAGCTTGGATAGGCGGTCTGGTATCTTTTCCTGCTCTATGGCGGCCAGCAGGGAAGCAATCTCCTGATCCACTGCCATCTCGACAAGCAGATCCGTGGTATCGTCGCTCGAATGAGACATCACGTTCTCTTGATAGCATCCCTAGATCCAAGTCTGATGATGAGCGCTCGGCACTACAAGGCGTTGTCGACCGCCGAGAGGCTCACCGGCGGCCCTTGCACAGTTTTCCTCCGTGCCGCGGCAAGACGCGGCGCGGTGGCGTCAGTCCTTCAGCAACCGGTTTGCGGCGTGATCCTGAAATTGATCGGACTTGCTTCGATTGCCGTCCAGCCCGCGCTCTCGGCTATGTTGCTTCCTGTCGCGGTTGGACAAAACCGCGTTTTCTTCGATCTTGTCCTTGTCCAAGGTGGTCATTGCGCCGGCGCCGGCACCTTTGCCTTGGCTGCCTTGGCCGAAATGCTTTTTGCCGCCGGATGCCATGATCTCCTCCTTCGAATCCAGGACACCGATCGGTGCCGACGCCCGAACCGGCATCGCGCTGTAATGTTCCGTCTCACCCAGCAAGCAGGAAGGCGTCGCCATCCCATGACCCAAACGGCTTCTCGCCGTCGATGACGACCCGCAATTGGTGAGCTTGCGCAAGACGGCCGATGTCGGCCCGGTCCAAAGAAAGCGATCCGCGATAAGAATAGTTGAGCAATGCGAGCCGGCCCGGCCGTTTGAGAACGCGCGCAATTTCATCGAAAAGCCGCTCAGCCATGCCGGCCAGGACCAGGTAGGGAAAGCTGTCGACCGCCAACACGCAATCGAAACTGTCGTCGTCGAAGTCGGCCAGATCGAGACCGGAGGTTTGGCGCAGTTCGACATTGCCGAGCGCTGCGCATTGCTCGGAGGCGATAGAGATCATCCGCGATGATATGTCGATGCCGACCATCCGCTTGAAGGAATTGGACAGCGCGCGCTCGAAACGTCCGATGCCGCAACCGATGTCGAGAATGTCTCGTTCAATTCCGGTGAATTCTCGCGCCTCGAGCCATTCAACGATTTCGTCGGTCATGGCTGTCAGCCGCTCGTCATCGCCAAGGGATCCTAACTGGACACTTGCGGCTGTCGAAATTGCTGCCGCGGCATCAAAACTCGAGGCCAGCCGCGTGACGACGGCAATATCCGTCTCGCCGTTACCGCGTTCATGCCGAACGGCGCCGCCTGTCGCTCGCAAAGTGGCAAGGACGCCCGGTCTGTGGCGCAGCAGTCCAGCGACCTTTCGCAGTCTTTCAGCATCGCCGGTATCCGCCGGACGGACTTTCAGCACGAACTCCGCCAATTCCGCCGCTTCAATTGTGGGCGGCAGGTGAAGCGCCAGCCTGACGAGAACAGCTTCGGCGCAGGCACCATCGGCCATGCAATCTTCGACCGCCCGTCTGACCGATGTCCGGCGCTGCGCGTGCACACTCATGACATCAACTCCGCGTCCAGATCCTCCGCATCGTCCACCTGTCAACGGCGCCCCAGCCGTATTTGTAGGCCTCCTGGCCGCGCAGGAAGTCGAACTCGCGCGCATCCTCGCGGATCGACTCCGCGATCGCGTGGCCGATCAGGATCGCCCCTGGGCTCTCCTCGGCATAAGCAGGATCGAGGCCGCCGAGATAGGCATAGGCGCGGCCGCGGTGGTGAAATCCGTAATAGGCGGCGACAGTCGTGCCATCGATCGCGAGCAACCAGCATCGGACCAGACCGTGAGCATCGAGCAAGGGAAGTGAAAGCCCATGGAAGTGCTGCACGGCGGGGTTGGCCAATACACCACCTCCATGTCCAACCCAGCGTGCATGGTGCAGGCGGATCAATTGGTTCAGGAAGTTCTGATCGCCCCGGGCTGACGCCAACGCGAGCCGGCCGCGTCTGGACGCCGCTTGGCGCGCCCGGCGCAACTGGCGCCTGCGCCGAGCGGGAACGCAGCCGGCCAACGTGTCGTCGCCGGCAACAGCAAGCACGGGGCAGGCTGCATGAATTACCGGCCTCTCGACCGTTAAACCGGGATGCGCGATCGTAAGACCGGCACTGTTTTGCGGCAGATCAGACAATATCCATTGTGACCACCCGACCGAGCAGATCGTTTCGGCAATTGTGGACACGACCGCCGCCTCGATATCCCGGACAGCCAGGATGTCCAGATAATCGCTGAGCGAAATACCGACCGGAAGCAGCTTCGAACCGGCCGTTCCATGCTCGAGATAGAGTGGCGCCAGCCCGACCAGATCGCCGCCACGCCAGACCGCGACTGTCGCCAGTTCACCGGGTGCGAATGCGCGCCACCATGGCACCAGCCAGGCGGGGGATTGGAACGGCGTCGCACAGGAACTCTGCTCCCACAGTTTCCACCAGTGCGGCGTCAAGGCATCGAATTTTACGGGGTCATCGATGATTTCACTGCGCAACACTGCTTTTCTCACGGTGCCGCAGCGAAGCGCCGGCAATCTGTGCCAAGTTGTGCCAGCGCCTGATAGGCAGCCATATACGACGAGATCATCCGTTCCAGCGAAAACCGCCGTCGCGCCTCCACCCGGCACGCCTCGGCGTCCAGGCTGGGCGCCGCAAGAATGGCTTGGGCCATCTCGTCGACTGTATTGACGAGAAAGCCCGTCCTGCCGTGCTCGATTACATCCGCAAGCGCACCATTCGGGAATGCGACCACCGGGGTACCGCAGGCGAGGGCCTCCATGGCGACAAGCGAGCTTGTCTCGGCGGCGAGGCTTGGAATGACCAGACAGCGGGCTGCGTTGAGAAAGCGCCTCTTGGCGTTAAAACCGAGCGGGCCCAAGAAGCTGCGGCGAGCATCAAGACGGGATTGGACCTCGTCGCGAAAGTAGCGCGTATGTGTTTCGTAGGGTAGACCTTGCCGCCGATGACCAGGGGCACGCCCGCCTGTTTGGCCGCGTCCAGGGCCAGGTGAATGCCCTTTTCCGGGCAGACCCGGCTGAGAACCAGGGCAAAGTCTCGCTTCGGCTGCACCAGGCTCAGTGCTTCGATGTCAACGCCGTTGGGAATCGGCGCCACCAGTCTGGCCCCTGGTGGCGCCGTTTGCTGCTGGGTGGGCGAGACCGCATGGAGCCACAGGTCGTCGCGCGTCGGTCGCAGAGCCTCGGCCGGATACCAGTCCAAGGGCAGGTGGAGGCTCACCAGGGTCGGACCATCGTCGGGCAGATAGGCATGAAAATCGATGCCGTGCAGATGAACCACATCGATCGGCCATCGGGCGCGGGCAGCGGCGATCGCTTTGCGATGAGCCTGCTGCGCGCGGCTCTTCGCCGCCTCGTCGAGCACGCCGTTTTCAGCCGGCATTTCCACAAGGGTACCGCTCGCGCTGGAGCCGCGGCAGCCAATGACGATAGAGCGGTGGCCGGCGCGAACCAGCGCCCGATCGAGCATCGACAGAACCTGTTCGGCACCGCCGACAGCATCGGGTCCGACGGGTGCGAGAGGGTAGGCGACATTGAGGACAGTGAGCGCCGCGGCTGGTTGGGCCTCGGTCCCGTACGCCGCACCACCTGTCGATGGTGCCGCTAATTCGTCCAATGTGTCGGGCGTCTGATGCATCGGTAGCATGACATTTCACGCTGCCGAGGCCCGCCGCGTCGGGAGCGAATTGGACGCCATGCCGGGCGCATAGCGGCGGATCATGGTTGCGCAGAATTCCGCGAACTCCTCCGGCACCAGTGGCGGGCTGGTGTGGTGGGGCATCATTCCCCGATGCTCCGGTGTAAAACAAAAGGTGACCGTCACGTCGAAATCGGCGAGTGCCTCCATCTGCCGGTCGAACCAGTCCAGCGCGTTCGGTCGGAAGCTGTCTGCCCAGGAAAGCCCCGTGCGCATATTGGTGACGCCCAGCCGCTTCATCCAGGCGACAGCATCGTCCAGCCGGGGGTCCTCGAAATGAAACCACTGCACCAGCCCCATTGCGGGCGAGTAGCGCAGGAACTCCTCCAGCGCTGGTTTTGGCGTGCCGTCCTGGCGCAGCAGCCCCATGTGGAAATGTCGATAGTAAGAAGAGCCCTCCGCCTCGCGATGCCGCGTCGTTGCTTCCCATTCGCGCGGAAGATCGTAGAGGCTGTACCACTGGATACGTGGTGCGTTGCCAATCAGCAACTCGGCGGTGCGCTTGAGCCCCCAGACCTGGATCTCTTCCGCGCCGAAGGTCGATACGCCGACTTCGCTGACCCAGATGGGAAGGTTGGTGACGGTCGCGATCTCGCCGATCTTCTGTGGCCATTCGTGGATCTGCCACAGGTTCCAGTCGAGCGGAAAGCCGTGCACGGCGACGGCATCGACATGGTCCAGCACGCCGAATTCCTTCATGCGGGTGATAAAGCCCGGATCTATCGGCGAGATGCCACCGAGTACTTTCGTCAAAGACGGGTTCTCCGACGCGATTGCGTCAGCCGACAAGATCGCCATCCTGGCAAAGCGGCTCCAATCGGGATCGAGCTCTGGGTCCCAATGCGATTTGTTGTTGGGCTCGTTCCAGATCATGGCGGCTTCAATCATGGAGCTGTCCTTTCGAGGGGTAGATGGCGCCGCCGCCGGCCGGGTCCCCGGCTGCGCGGCAGAAATAGACCTCCTGCTCGGGGTGCAGAACGATCTCGAAACCGGCGCTGCGCAGCATCGCTTCGGTGCAGGCGCGGTTTGGAATCCACCAGTTGGTGGGATCGTCGGCATAGCGGTGCTCGATAAAATGCAGCTTGGGAAACTGCGGCTGGTCGAACAGGTCATGCGTCCAGAAATGATAGTTTTCTTCCAACTCGGGCAGATCCGCGCTGCCGCGCTGCATGGACTGGAAGATCATCAGGTCACGGGCGACATGTTCGCGGATCAGGTCGAGCGCGAGCAAGGGGTGGCGCAAATGGTAAAGCACCCCCATGAACAGCACGACATCGAACGTCTCGCGCAGCGAGCCGACGTCGTAGACCGAAAGCTTCTGGAATTCGATCTCGCAATCGGCAACCTCGGCGGCAAAGCGAGCCTGCGCCAGGTAGGCGTCATCGAAATCGATGCCGAGGACACGGTCAGCACCTCGCCGTTTCATCTCGATGGAGTAAAATCCTGCATTGCAGCCGATATCGAGTACGGCCTTGCCCCTCAGATCAGCGGGAATGGCATTGGCAAATTTGCGCCATTTGATCAGCGGGTAGTTGCCCAGAAAATGGTTGGGAGCGGTTTGGACGCCGGCAAGTTCCATGTTGTGGAACCATGGGCCGAGCGCATCGATGCGGCGGCGGATTTCGGCATGGGAA
Source organism: Mesorhizobium sp. C089B (assembly GCF_030323125.1). Lineage (NCBI taxonomy): Bacteria > Pseudomonadati > Pseudomonadota > Alphaproteobacteria > Hyphomicrobiales > Phyllobacteriaceae > Mesorhizobium > Mesorhizobium sp. C089B. Next base: position 2,767,156 of record NZ_CP100469.1, on the reverse strand, counting down.
TGCAGCATGGCTCAGGCTCCTTCGCCAGGAACGACGGGTACATGCGACTGCGCGCCGGGCATGATCATGGTGGGCCGGCGCTGCGCGGATGAGGCGTCGTTTTCAAGCAACCGCAGAGCTGTTCGATAGCCGTTGAAAGTGCCGACATCGACATAGTCCGACCCAGCCCTGACACCAAAAGCTGTACCGCCGGCCGCAATATAGGCGTTGACCAAAGTGCCGATATATTCGTCACTGCGCTCGCGCTCACGCCAGAGTGCCGCAAGCTGATGCAGGATATGGCCCGGCATCTTGAACGCACCCCAGACCCAGTTCGTGGCGGCATCCTGTCGCTTGACCTGGATTTCGATCACGCGCTCGTGGACGTCGGTGACGACGGCGTCGAAGAATTCCGGCTGATCCACCGGGAAAAGCAGAAATGAGAGCTGATCGTCGGGCAAATGGCGGAAACCGTCCTCGGGAAACCAGATCGTATCGGGAAGGCCGACCAGGACGACCTCGTCGGGCGCGACGAGGGGCGCCGCCCGGAAGATCGCATCGCACAGACCGACGGGGTTCGGCTGCACCACGAAGAGAGCCGCCGCGTCACCGTAGCCGGCGGCGTAGTATTCAAGGATGTCGGATTTGCCCGATCCGATGATGAAGCAAATCTTGTCGACGCCGGCCTGCACCATGCGCCGTACCAGATACTCGCTCACGGCGCATGGACGCTCGGTCTGTCCATCGATCCGGCTACCGACCGGCAGCAGCTCTTTCGAGAAGCCGAGCGGCTGAATGCGGCTGCCGCGCCCGGCAGCGGGTACGATGCCCAACATCAGACCGCTTCCCTCATCGGTTCGCCGGGAGATCTTTGAAAGGCCTCGTTCAGGATGCGATCCAGTTCCGCCGCGCGCCGTGCCGAAGTGTGTTCGCCCAAGACCCGGTCGCGGGCACGCCTTCGAATGCCGTCGAGCTCGCGCTCCGGCAATCGCAATGCGGCGACCACATCATCGGTGTCATGCGCCAACAAGATTTCGCGGCCGGGTTCGAAAAATTCGGTCAGGCCCGGCCATGCATCGGTGACGATGGCAGCCCCACACGCGGCCGCTTCGAAGAGCCGTCCCGACGGGCACCAGCCCTTTTGCGCCATCGCCTCCCGGGTGACGTTCAGTGTCAGGCGAGATGATGAGAAGAAAGCCGGATGGTCGGCTGGCGGAAGATGCCTGACAAAGAAGATGTTGTCGCTCCATGGGAATTCCTGCGGATATTGCGCGCCGCCAATGATGAAACGGTGGTCAGGCAGGCGCGCGGCCGGGCGGACCAGCAGCTTTTCGACGCCGGCCTGGCGATCCGCCGCGTAAGTTCCGAGATAGGACAGATCACCGGCGAATTCGGCCCGCTTCTCTGCCGGCCGGTGTTGGTCGGGATCGACATGCCCATAGAGCGGCACCACGTGACGCGCGCCCAAAACCGACTTAAGCGCCTCGATCGCAGAGCCGCCGGTGTAACTCAAAACGAGGTCGAAATCGGCGAGACCCTCAGGTCCGAAATAGGGCGGACGCTCGCCTTGCTCGATGCGGGCAAGCGTGACCGGAGTGTCGAGATCGTAGAAGACACGCAATCCGCGACCTGTCTGCTGCGCCAGCCGCGAGGCCTCCACGGCGTCGGCACAGTAGGAAGTGACGACGACGACATCCGCTTGCTTCATTGCCCGCTCCGCAACGCGACGGATGTCCTCCCAGTCCGGATAAATGACGACGTTGCCGCCATCGAGCCGATCGAGATCACGCGTCCCGGCATAGTAGGGGGTATCGCGTTCGAAGAAGGTGATGGACCATCCCAGCCGACCCAGGGCGCGGATCAGACCGCGCCAGAGCGTGGCATGGCCGTTGCCCCATGATGATGTAACGGTGAGACCGAAAATGACCATCTGCATCCGGAAAGTCCTCGTCAGGCAGCTTCGTTCATTCGCAGGAGCTTGGAGCCCCAGTCACCCGACACGATCGTCGTGATCGAGGCTGGATCGATGTCGAAGCGGAAGCAGTCGCCGACCGGCAAGCCAAGCACCTTGCAGACGGCGGCCTTGATGACGTCGGCGTGGCTGACCAGGGCGACACACTGGTTCGGATGCCGCTCGCGCACTGCGTTCATCAGTGCGACGATCCGCTCCTGCACATCCAGCATGGTCTCGCCGCTCGGTGTCCTGGCCTCCTGCCGCTGGTCGTTCCACGCCCGCCAACCGGCATCGCCATTCAACTCGTCGAAGGTCTTTCCCGACCAATCGCCGAAATCGATCTCGTCGAGTTCGGCGCAGATCGCGATTTCACCGACGCCGCAGGCAAGCGCGATCGGCACGGCCGTCTCTTGCGTACGCTCACGCGGGCTGCACAAGATGGCTTCAATCGGCTCCCGGGCCATGCGGCCACCAAGATGCGCGGCCTGCGCCTTCCCAGCCTCGCCAAGGCAAACGCCATCCATCCGTCCTGCAAGATAGGAGCCGACATTGTCGTGCGCTGCATGACGGATCAAAAAGAACGTTGTCGTCATTCCGCGGCATCCAGCAAAGGCTCGTCCTTGCCGGCGATGAAGGCGAGCGTGCGCTGCCGCGCTTCGGCGTCGGTGAACTGTTCGGGAGGCGACTTCATGAAATAGCTGCAGGGACCGGTCAGTGCTCCCGCTATGCCGCGATCGAGCGCAAGCTTGGCGCAGCGTATCGCATCGATCACCACGCCGGCTGAATTTGGAGAATCCCAGACTTCCAGCTTGAGCTCGGCGTTGAGCGGCACGCCGCCGAAGGTCGTCCCTTCCACTCGGATATAGGCCCATTTGCGATCAGTCAGCCACGGTACGTGGTCGCTGGGTCCGACATGAATATTGCCCGGCTCCAGGGGAACATCGAACTGGCTGGCCACGGACTGGGTCTTGGAAATTTTCTTTGATTCCAGCCGCTCGCGTTCCAGCATGTTGAGGAAGTCGGTGTTGCCGCCGAAATTCAGCTGATAAGTGCGATCGATGCGCACGCCGCGCTCGCGGAAGAGATTGGCCAGCAGGCGGTGAACGATGGTCGCCCCGACCTGGCTCTTGACATCATCGCCGACCAGCGGCAGCCCTCGCTGCTCGAAGCGCCGGCGCCATTCCGGACGTGAGGCGATGAAAACGGGTATGCAGTTGACGAAGGCGCAGCCGGCCTCAAGCGCGCATTCGGCGTAGAAGCGCGTCGCCTCCTCGGAGCCCACCGGCAGGTAAGAGACCAGCACGTCGGCGCCGCTGTTGCGCAGGATTTCGCTGACGTCGGCAACCGGCTCCGGCGCCTCCTCGATTTCGTCGCGCAAGTATTTTCCGATGCCGTCAAGTGTCGGTCCGCGCTCGACGCGAACGCCGTTTGCCGCCGCATCGGCAAAGCGGAACGTGTTGTTCGGGGCGGCGTAGATTGCTTCAGCGACGTCGAGGCCAACCTTGCTCCTGGCGACGTCGAATGCGCAGACAATCTCGATGTCGTCGACATGGTAACCGCCGAGGTCGGCATGCATCAGCCCTGGGATTGGTTCGTTGCTTTTTGCGTGACGATAATAGGAGAGGCCCTGCACCAGGGAGGATGCGCAATTGCCGACCCCGACGATACCGACACGAACCTTTTTCGATCCCACGAAACTGCCGCCCTATGCTGTTCAAAGGTAAGTTCCTGCCGCCGAACCACCAGCGTGCCGGAATGTTCCTTGGCCTGCCGAAAAATTGCGCAAGACAGCATGGATCGAAGCAGCGCTCGCTGCGTTGCCGCAAGGCAAAGCATTGGAAAACCGATCGATGATCGTTTACGGCGACCAGAAGCGGAGGCAGAGCGCAGAACGGCTTCGCGAAGCTGCCAGCGAGATTGCTCAAAGTCTGGACCGCATGGCTCGTGGCCTCCGACGCCATGCCGCGTTGGTTGGACTATTCATCAGCGTATCGGAACTGGTTCGGGCGCTTGCCGATGTCGATTTCGAGACCAGCGGCATCGACATCTTTTCGCCGCGGCAACAGCAAGGCGCGAGATTGCTGGTTGGTCTTGCGGCCGAGGTGGCGAAGTCGTGGCGAAGCGGTTTCGCCGTGGGCGGTGGCATCGAGCCGGGACTTCTCCAACTGCTGGACGGGTTGGATTGCGAGGCTGAGGTTCTGACCGGTTCTGCCGAGGGTTACGCGCATTACGCGCTTTATCCCGAAAGCTATTTGGGAGCGGCGCAGGAGTCAGGTCTCGATGCGAACACATGCGTGATCGGCATCCGCAGCATCGGCCTGGGGCTTGCCGCCATAGTGGCTGCCGCGATTGGCGCGCCGGCGCCGTTCAGCGTTCGTCCGGTCGGCCATCCTTTCCGCAGGCACATCAATGCCGATTCGCGCTCGATCGCTTCCTGGAAGAACAATCCATCGGCACGCTTCGCCGTTGTAGACGAAGGTCCCGGTCTGTCCGGCAGTTCGATGCACGCCGTCGTCGCGTGGCTGCGGGAACTGGGTATTGGTATGGACCGCATTCACCTGTTTCCCAGCCATCCTGGCAACCCGGGCATCGAAGCGTCACGGGAGGCCAGGGAGACATGGTCGCGCTGTCCGAAACATGTGGCGACGGCGCTCGAATGCACCTTCCCCGAAAGCTCGAACATTCCCACGCTTAGCGAATGGGTGGCCGAGGCGGTCGGCAGCCCCGAATTACGCCTGACCGAACTGTCTGGTGGCGAATGGAGGAGCGTCCACTACGTCGACGAAAAGCATTGGCCGCCGAGCCCGCGCGGCATCGAGCGGCGTAAATTCCTGGCGTCCGCGGGGTGTGGTCGCTGGCTCGTCAAATTCGCAGGCCTCGGCGAAACCGGACGGCGTAAGAGACGAGCCGCGGAAATGTTGGGGAAAGCCGGGTTCGGATCGCAAGTGGTCGGGCTTTGCCACGGCTTTCTGGTCGAACGGTGGATTGACGGCACCACGATGGACCAGGCGCCGCTGCCCAGAGGAAGGCTGGTCGCGGAGTTGACGCGCTATCTAGCCTGGCGGGCGCTCAATCTCCGAACCTGCGAACCGGGTGCATCATTGCTCGCACTCGCGGAAATGGCTGTTTCCAATACATCTGAAGCCCTGGGCGAGAACCGAGCGGCGACGTTGCGCCATTGGCTCTCGAAAAAAACCCCTGCGCATGTTCTGCAGCGGGTGGAAATCGACGGAAAGCTTCACGCGTGGGAGTTTCTCGTTTGTGCCGATGGCACGGTGGTCAAGACAGATGCCGTCGACCATTGCCGGGCACACGATTTGATTGGCTGCCAGCCGATAGAGTGGGACATTGCCGGCGCCTGTGTCGAATATGGACTGTCCGACAGCGATGTGACGACATTGGTCGAGGGGATGGGGCTCGATATTGACAATGGCCACATCGATTTTTTCGAACCCTGCTATTTGGCGTTCCAAATCGGGCTCTGGAGCACGGCTGCGCAATCCGAAAATGGCCAGGAAAAAGCAAGGCTGGCCGGGACGGCAGACCGATACAGGGCGGGGCTGATACGATTCCTGGACGAATCTCAGGTGTAACGTTTCGATCAATCCAGCCTTCGCAGCATGTCTGCTTCCTGCTCAAGAATAGCGGCCACTTCCTCGCGCTGCAGATGCGTCATCATCAAGCTGACGCAGCACTCGAGATAGGTGATCGAGGAGCGCCGCAAATAGGCAGCCGCCTCGCGTTCGGCAATCTTGTCGACATCCTTCGCGGGTCGCTTGGGTTGCATGAGGATGATCCTCCGTATCGGGTCCCTCCCGCCAAACTACAAGGTTGGATGGATGTTCCGCACGATCTCCGGGCAGGTCCGGCCGCGGCCCACGTCATGCAGGAAGGTTCTGCAGCCCGCCTGCGGGTCTCCTTTTGGCAAGGCCTGTCATCTGATCGCCGATGCCGGTGCCTTCGAGCGCCGCGAAATAATCGATCGTCAGCTTGAGCCCTTCGTTGAGCGGCACTCTCGGCGACCAGCCGAGCAGCGTTTTCGCACGCGTAATATCAGGCTGCCTGCGCCGAGGATCGTCTTGCGGCAGGGGCAGAAATTTCAGATCCGACTTGGTGCCGGTCATCGCCTTCACCAATGCCGCCAGTCGCACGATGGTGAATTCTCCGGGATTGCCCAGATTGACCGGCTTGCCCGGATTGGGGTCGATGTTCATCAGGCGCATCAATCCATCAATCAAGTCGGAGACATAGCAGAAGGATCGCGTTTGCTGGCCGTCGCCGAATATCGTCAGCGGACGCTTCTCGAGCGCCTGCATGATCAAATTCGAGACGATGCGACCGTCGGCCGGATCCATTCTCGGACCGTAGGTGTTGAAGATGCGCGCGACGCGGACGTCGGCCTTGCCGGCCCTTAGATAGTCGAAGCAAAGCGTTTCGGCGGTGCGCTTGCCCTCGTCGTAGCAGGCGCGTGGGCCGGTGCAGTTCACATGACCGACGTAGTCCTCCCTTTGCGGGTGTTGTTCCGGATCGCCATACACTTCGCTCGTCGAGGCCTGCAGCAGTCGCGCGTCATTGCGGACAGCGAGTTCGAGCAGGTTGAGGGTTCCGATCACGCAGGTACGCGTGGTGTGTATCGGGTCGGCCTGATAACGCGGCGGTGAGGCGGCGCAGGCCAGGTTGAAGATGTGATCCACGGGCTCGCCGAGATCCAGTGGCCGGCAGATGTCCTGCTCGATCAACCGGAAACCCGGCCGGTCCATGATCGAGATGATGTTTTCCATGCGCCCGGTCAGAAAATTGTCGACGCAGATCACGCGCCAGCCGTTGCGGAGCAATACTTCGCAAAGATGCGAACCGAGGAAACCCGCGCCGCCGGCAACAAGCACCGTCTTTGCCCTGTGCGCCTTTCTTGTCTGTCGCATCGCTGTTTTCTCCTGTCTGCCGTTCATGCTGCACTTCCAATGTCGAGATCGAGGGCCGTCGCCCTTGGTTGGGTCAGCGCCGCCACGAATTCGCGAGCCCTGGCCCCACCGGTGTGGGAAGCGAGGACGAGTTTGCGAGCCCGGCCGGCCATGGCCAGGCGTGCGCGCTCGGACTCGCCAACGAGGATATCGATGACTTCGTCCGTCTCCGCGGCGGTGTGGATCGCCGATGCGGGAAAGAAGCTGTCGAGCCCTGGCCAGTGGTCGCTGACGATGGGCGTGCCGCAAGCCGCCGCTTCGAACAGGCGCACGCTGGGCGACCATCCTGCGGTGATCATGGAACTGCGTGTGACATTCAGCGTGTAGCGCTGACGGCTATAGAACGCGGCGTGATCGGCTGGCGGCAAATGTTCGATGCGTTCGACATTGTCCGGCCAGATGATGTCGGATGGATATTGGGAGCCGGCCACGACGAAACGGAGGTTCGGCATATGCCGTGCGGGCTCGAGCAGCAGAGCGTTCAGCGTTGTCTGCCGGTCCATGCTGTAGGTGCCGAGATAGCCGAGATCCCAGCGGATCGGATCTCCTGTCGGGTGATGCCGTTCTGGATCTACCGAACAATAGAGAGGTTCGGCATGGCGCGCGCCGAAGTCTTGCGCCAGATGGTTGAGCGTTGGTCCGCCAGTGAAGGAGAAATAGACATCGAAATACGGAATTTGCCGCGAACTCAGATAATCGCAATCGTCGGCTGAAAGCTTGGCCAGGGTCACCGGGGTGTCGATGTCGTAAAAGCAGAGCTGCCCCTTGCAAAGCGAGGCGACGATGTCGATGACCTGGCGTCCTTCTGGAACAAAGGATCCGATGACGATGATGTCGGCCTGCTCCAGGCACTGTGCGTAGTCGCGTTGCAGCTCCGCAGTGGTTTCGTAGTAGCGCAAGGCGCAGAACTCCGGTTCGCGCAGATCGCGGTGATTGGCGTACCATGGCACGTTGCGCTCCAGAAAAGTCACGTGGTGACCGAGTCCGTGCAAGCCTTTCAAAAGACCTCGAAAAGTGGTGGCGTGACCGTTTCCCCACGATGAGGACAGCGACAGGCCGAGAAAGACGATGTCCAGTTTCTTGGTCATTCCGCTGCCTCCACGGCCCCGTGCTCGAAATGACGTTTGAAGACGGCATCCGCCACATCCGCCCGAAGCGCGTAGGTATGGTCCGCCAGCACGCGGTGAAGTGCGGCTTGGCCGATTGCCTTGGCCCGACCGGGGGTCAGCGAGCGCATTATTTCGGCGACATCGCCGCCGTCACGCGCGACCAGGATCTCCTCGCCTGGTTTCAGGAACAGTTCCACGCCCAGCCATGCATCCGTGATGAGACAGGCGCCGGCGCCAGCCGCCTCGAACACTCGCGTGGCCGGTGAAAAACCGTTGGCGGCCATGCTATCGCGGCTGATGTTCAACACGGCTTTTGGGGTGACATTGAAGGCGTTGTGATCGCGGGTGCCGACATGGCCGAGCCAGCCTACATTGGTGGGGAGCGGCTTGTCGCCCCAACCCGAGCCTCCGAGCAGGAAACGCTGTTTCGGCAGCTGGCTGGCGGGATCGAGGAAAAACGATTCGACACGCGCTTCACGGTCCGGCAGCCGGTTTCCGAGGAACGCCAGGTCGCAGGCAAAACGCGCTTTGCTGGCGACCGGATGGTGCGTTTCGGGATCGAGCGCATTGTAGATGGGCACGCACTCCTTGGCGCCCATGGCACGATAGGCCCAGACAACGGGATCGCCGCCACCATAGGTCAGCACGAGGTCGATCTCCTGCAGTGCACGATGGAGCGGGTGGTCCGGCTCGTCGCGCAACTGGGCAAGCGTGGCTGGCGCATCCACGTCCCAGAATACGACAAGCGCGTCGCTGCGGGCGTGGTCGAGAACGGCGCGAAGCAGCGCCTCGTCTTCGAAACCGACGCCACTCGCCTTGACGACGATGTCGGCGCCGGCGGCACGTGCCGCGACCTGCATCAGCGCATGCTGGGTCGCCTCGTAAACGACGACAGTGCACCAGTCGGGAGCTTCGATGTCGCGGTTCTTCTGCCGGTCGTAGACATCGGGTTCGTAGAACGTGATCTCGTAACCCAATTGCGAAAGTGCCTTGAGCAAACCGCGATAGTACGTCGCGGCACCGTTCCAGTAGGACGACAAAAGGCTCGATCCATAGAATGCGATCTTCATGCGACGGCTTCCTTTGCGGCTGTCGGGACGGCGGTGTGTCGGTTCGCGCATTGCGTGAGCACGCCGAGCAACTCGTCGACGCGGTGGCGGCAGGTGTGCCGCGAGCGGATGGTCTCGAGACCCGAGGTCACCAGGGAGGCCGCAAAGTCCTCGTCGGACAACACCGTCCGAAGCTGTTGCCGCATTTGCGAGCCATTCTCGGCAAACAGGAAGTCGACACCGGGCCTGAAAAGCTGCTCGACATCGGACCATGGCGCTGAAATCAGCGGAATGCCGCAGGCGAGTGCCTCGAACATGCGGATCGTCGGGATTCCGGGCAACCTCTCGCGATAGGGGCGCCGTGGGATGTGAACGGTGACACGATGCGCGGCGAAGGCCTTCGGCACGTCGGCATTGGCGATCCACCCCTCATAGCGCAGTCCTGCGGTGGCCAGATCCGCAAGTGCGGTCTTGGGGTAGCGTACGCCGTGAACAGCGGCATCAAGGCCGAGATCGTGCACCGGCTCGATCAGAAACTCCTTGAGTTCGGCGGTCCGCTCATCATCGCCCCAGTTGCCGATCCAGACCAGATCGGAGGTGGGGTGGATCTCCGGGTGCGGCTTGAACAGGCGATCGTCCGCCGCTTCATGCCAAGTGAAGACGCGCTTGCCCCAGCCGGCGCGCAGATAGCTCTCGCGCAAGGTTTCGCCAAAGGCGAGAACGCCGTCATAGTGCTCCAGCCGGAGCGCCGAGAGTGCCTCGGTCGCAGACACGGCCCGGTGGTGGGTGTCGTGAAAAAGAAGGATGAAGTTGCCGCCGGCGGCCCGGGCACGGCCAATACGTGCGACGAGCTCCGGATCCGTCCACTCATGAACGATCACAACGTCGGCCTCGGCAATCCAGGCTTCGTGATCAAATCCGGCATCGTAGGTCACCGGCATCAGTTCGGGAAAATCCTTGCGGAAGCGTTCGATGGCGAACGACCCCTTCTCAGCCAGCAGATTCGACCGGCTCCAGCCATTCGCCGGCTCCAGCGCAATAGCCTGATGCCGGCGCTGGACCAGCTCTCGCATGACGCCGCGCAGGAAATGGGCATTGCCATGGTTCCAGTCGGAAACGACCGAGTGGGTGTAAAACACAAAGCGCATGATCAGCGCTCCGCCATCGCTAAGGCCGCTTTGTCGTAGACGCCGCGCATAGCCGCTGTCTGCTTTGTCAGCCTAAACCTGCGGCTGCGTCGGATGGCTGCCTGGCCAAGCTCTCGCCGGAGCTCGGCATCGCTGGAGAGACGGTTGAGGCAGGCAGCGAGATCGTGCGGATCGCGCGCGTCAAAGAATATCGCGGCCCCGTCCCATAGTTCGCGATAGGTGGCGATATCGGATAGCACCAGGGGCGTAGCCGACATGGCGGCTTCCAGCGCGGCCAGGCCGAATGGCTCGTAGAGCGATGGCGATACGAAAATACCCGCGCGAGCCATCAACGAACGCACCTCATCGGACGGCACTGCTCCCAGAGGAACAGCATGGCTGAAGCTGACATGCTCGCCGTTTGGGCCGTTCGTCGAACCGGCGGCAAACAGAGGCCATCGCGTCAGGGACGCCGCCTGATCGACCACCGCCGCATTTTTGCCCTCGTCCCACCAGCGGGCAGCGGCGAAGACGAGCGATTGATGCTTTTCGGCCTTCGGCAGAGGACGGGCACCATTTGTGACCACACTCAAGCGCGCGATCGGGCCGTAGCAGGTCTCTAGCATGTCGGCATGGCTGCGGCTCGGCGCGATGACCGCGTCGGCCCGATCCATGCCGCGTCTGTTGCGCTCCTTCTGCCAGGCCCATGCGCCATCCGCCGCCTGTCCTCTGACCGCATGGAACCAAGTCGTCACGCAGGAATGGGAGACCACCACGACCGGGCATGGCGCGTCGAATCCCGCCGCCTGCGAAGGCGCGTTGAAATGGACAAGGTCGATGGCGTGGTCGCGCATGGGCGCATGCAACTCTCGCGGCAGCGCGTCGAGATCACCGCCGTTGCGGGTCATCCAATCCGGCGGCGTGTTCAGCCAGATCAGCTTCGCGAAAGCCTCCGCCTCGTCGGCCTGCTGCCTGGACGGTGGCGGACCGAGACCGGCAAGCACTACGCTATCGCCGCCGTTGACAAGTTCCCTGGCCAGGTCGAGCGCATAGCGCCACACGCCGCCCACGGCATCGACCGTCATCAGGATGCGCCGCGAGCGCGGCGTCAGTGTCCGCAACATGTCGCCTCCAGTTCCGCCAGCGGACGCGGGCGCCTTTCCTGGATGTCGCTGAACTTCTGGAATGATGCGAGATAGTGATCATGGGCGCGCTCCCAGGCGAGGTCGTCGGGTTCGCCCCAAAGCTCGCGATAGCTTGGCGAACTCGGATATGGATAAAGCGGTACGGGTTCATTGGCCCACACGCCGTTGTCGATGAGGTGCGTTCGCCAGTAATCGACGAGGGCAGGGTCATCCTCGACGACGCCGATCAGATTGGCCTGTACGAATGGAACGTGACGCCTGGCATTGACGAGCAGCGCGGCGAGTTCCTCGGTACCCAGCCGGCAGCGCTTCGCCAGCATCGCACGACCTTCCACGGTCAGGCTTTCGAGACCGGCCTCGATGGAGACGCAGCCGGCCGCACCAAGCAATTCCAGCAGCTCGGGCTTCCAAAGGTCGATGCGGGTCTGCACACCGAACTTCACGTCGCGATGGATCAACGCTTCCAACAGCGCTTTCTGCGGCAGGAAGATTTCATCGATGAAATAAATGTAGCCGACGCCCTGGGCAATCAGCCGATCGATTTCCGCTATGACCGCCTCGTGGTTGCGGCGGCGATAGGCATCGCGGAAATCGATCTTGGCGCAGAAGCTGCAATTGTAGGGGCAGCCGCGCGATGCTTCGACCTCCGCGCCGAACCCAACCTGCTTGTCATCGAACCTGTGATGGTGATGCGAATGGGCTGCGATCCAGTCTGATGGCCATTGGAGTGGCGGATGATCGACAAACGAGCTGGCGTGGACGCCGCCGTTCAAAACCACCTTGGCGTCGCGCAGGTAAGCGGTCGAGGGGACCGCGCTCCAGTCGTCGCGCCGGGCAAGTTCCGCGACGATTTCCTCGCATTCGCCGCGCACAACAATGTCGACGCCAAGCTTGCGCAAGGTTGGCGCGGGCGTAGCCGAGCCATGCGGCCCGACCGCGACTGTGCGTCCACCGCGCCCGGCGAGACGGTTGAGGAAATCGGCCGGCACGCGCAACTCGGGTGGTGCGCAGCGCCAGAACAGATAAGTCGGGGCGGTACTGACGACCGTCATTGCAGGCGCGAAATCAGCCACACGCTCGGAGAGGTCCGAGTTGTCGAGCTTCTGCAATTGCCCATCCAGCATCAGCACCTCATGGCCGGCTGTTTCGAGCAGGGATTTCGAATAGCCGAGTTCCAGCGGGAGATGTGGTTGGCGGCAGCCGAAATAAATGCTGTCGTCATAGGTCCAGAACGGGTTTACCAGGGCGATTTTCATGCGACGTACCTCACGACTTCGGGGCGAGGCTGGAGCCGGTGTTTTTGCAGCCAGTCTGCGAGATCGCGAATGCCTTCGCGCCATGAAACACGAGCTTTCCAGCCAAGCATCGCTTTGATCTTGCGGGTGTCGGCGACGAAGAAGGGCTGATCGCCGGTGCGTTCGCCATCATGGCGGATCGAAAGCTCATGGCCGGTCAAGCTACGGATCTCGCTCAACAGCATGCGCAGGCTGATCGCATTATCGGGGCCGCCGCCAAGATTGAATGCCTGGCCTTTGGTCGTCTCGATACGATCGAGCGTGGCCCTGTAGGCGGCGACCGCATCGGAGACATGCAGTATGTCGCGCACTTGTCTGCCGTCGCCGTAAATGGTGATTGGACGTCCCGTGAGCGCACTCAGCAGGAAGTGCGCGACCCAGCCTTGATCCTCGGTTCCGAACTGGCGCGGCCCGTAAATGCAGCTCATCCGCAGCACCGCCGTGGGCATGCCGTAGGATTTGGCATAGTCGAGCACATATTGGTCCGCCGCGCCTTTGGAGCAGCCATAGGGCGTGCAGAAATCCAGGCTGTGGGTCTCGTCAATGCCATTCGCTTGGATGATGCCGTCGCAAGGCAGGTAACGATCGCCGTCCTCGCGCACCGCGACGTCGGGCAGGCTGCCATAGACCTTGTTGGTGCTGGCGAAGACCACCGGAACAAACTCACTGCTCAGCCGCGCCGCCTCGAGGACATTGAACGTTCCTCGAAGGTTGATGTCGAAATCCTCGTCCGGTTGGACCAGGCTCGTTGTGACTGCGGTTTGCGCGGCCAGATGGAAGATCGCCTTGGAACTCTTCAGAACGGGCGCAAGCGCGTTGGCGTCTCGCACGTCAATGGTTTCGACCATGAGGCGGCTGCCGTGCTTTTGCGCCAGCCATTCAAGGTTCTGTTCGACGCCGGGGCGGCTGAGATTATCGATCACCAGCACCGGCTCGCCATCCGACAACAGGCTGTCGGCCAGGTTCGATCCTATGAAGCCGCTGCCGCCGACAATGGCGACGGGCGCGGCGCGTCGATTGCGCGTATTCATGACACCAGCCCACGTTCTTCGAGCTCGCGTTTCATGTCGGCGCCGCGGTCGATGGCGGAAGAGTTGCGCACCCAGGAAACGAAATCGGCGAGCGAATTCTCCAGTTGTTGCCTCGGCTCGAAACCGAGCAGCTCACGGGCCTTGGATATATCGGCGAAGCAGTTGCGGATATCGCCGGAGCGCGCCTTGCCGAGCAGTTCTGGCGAGCGGTCCGGCGTTCCCATGGCCTCGGCAAGTACCCGCGCGACGTCGCTGATCGCATAGGCTCGGCCGCTGCCGATGTTGATGACGTGACCCCTTGCCTGGCGTTGCTGCAGCGCAAGACGAAAGGCGCGGGCGACGTCATCCACATGGACGAAATCGCGTTTCTGTTCGCCATCCTCGAAGATCATTGGACGTTGGCCGTTGGCGAGACGCGAAGCAAAATTGGCCAACACGCCGGTATAGGGGTTCGATAACGCCTGGCCGGCGCCGAAGACGTTGAACAGGCGCAGCGCGACCGTATCGATGCCATAGGCTTCGCCGAAGATCAGCACGGCGCGTTCCTGGGCGTATTTCGTCAGTGCATAGATAGAGGCGAGATCGACCGGCTTTTCCTCGTCCGTCGGCAGGGGGGAGAGGGGTTCGCCTTCCGGCGACAGCGGATTCCACTGTCCGTTTTTGATGTCGCTCGCCTTGCGCCGGGCATTGTCGATGCGCCGGCCGTCCGATGTAGCATAGAGGCCCTCGCCATAGACACTCATCGATGAGGCGACGACAATGCGCTCGACCGGGTGTTTGATCAGCGCCTCAAGCAGCGTCGCGGTGCCGAGATCGTTGGTGCCGACATAGCGCGCGATCTCGTACATCGACTGTCCGACGCCGACTTCCGCGGCCAGATGAATGACCGCGTCAACGCCTTCCAGCGCCTTGGCGACTGCCTCCCGGTCCCGAATGTCGCCCTTGATCAGCTCGGCCCCGGCGGGAAGGGCGACTGTTTCGCCTGCGTGCACCTGCTCCAGCAGCACATCCAAAATGCGAACCGAATAATCCTGCTCGATGAGTTCCTGGGCGACATGCCGGCCGATGAAGCCGCAGCCCCCTGTAACCAATATCCGTTTCACGACCACTCCTCAGACAGGTAATCTTGGCGACCCGAACTTTTCGGCAAAAGGTTTGTTCCCTTGGCTTCAACAAAGTTCCTTTGGCCGGCTTCGTCCGGAAGCAGCCACATCGCGCTCGCCGCGCCGTGCCGGAACATTGCCGCCCTTGTGCTGTTAGGACGCCGGCAGCCCCGACGATGCCCGATGTTGGCAACGCCGATGATCAAAGGAGATTTCAATGTCCCAGTCGCAAACGACCACCAATCACGACGAAATCCGCAAATGGGCCGAGGAGCGGGATGGACGGCCGGCAGTGGTTCGCACCAAAGGGGCGGGCGGCATCCTGCGGATCGACTTCGGCAAACCCGAGGAAGCATTCGAGCCGGTGGAATGGGACGAGTTCTTCCGCATATTCGACGAGAACGATCTGGCCTTTCTTTACCAGTCCAAGACTGGTGACGGACAAACCAGCCGTTTCAACAAGTTCGTTGAGCGCAACCAGAAAGGCGAATGACGCATTTCGAGCCGGCCGATTTGCCCGACCTGGTTCTCGGGCCAATTTTTCTGGATGCGGTGGAACAATAGGGGCTCCGATCCTTCCGTCGCTGAACCACAGCCGCAGCAACGATCGAAGGCCTTGGCCCTGAGCGCAGGAGGCGGCGGGGCTGGATAGGCGTCAAAAGCTGGAAACCCGCTACTCGTCCTGCCGTGAAACCAAAACGCCGCTCATCAGTCGTCCTGCTGCCTGCGGTGGCGGTGTTTTCGATTTCCTCGGGCTCTTCATCGTCGATCCGCGTGATGTTCGAGGCATTGTGGTCTGATCGCAGGATCTCATCCAGTTTGGCGTGAATGGCCTGAGTGTCGCGGTGCTCGGCACGCTGGATGAACAGCGTCATGGCCCACGTAAACAAGGTAGCCGCTCCATGCCAGTCCAGGGTCTGTCGCTCGAAGATCATCCAAAGGATTGCGTAGACCAACAGGATCAGGAATGCCGCGGGGCGGGAGGTTAATGTGCCGATTGAGGTAAGCACGCCGGTGACGGGATGATTGGCCATGCGAAAGAACTCGCGGCAGTGACCGTGGTTCCCGACCGCAGTGCATCGCGCCGGCACGAGCCAGCTAGGCGCGACGGATGAATTCACGGCCCAGTGCTTGCCGATCGCAGCTACAACGATGACCACTCGATTGCCGGGCGCGCAATCATCAGCCAGAAAATGGCGAGCACGGCGCCGAAAGCTGGGAAGCCGAAGACAAACCAGCGTCTGAACAGCTGATGGTAGCGCTCGGGAGGAGGTTGGTTGGAGAGTGCGGCCTGTGTGGCTAGATTTCGCATCTCGATCTGCATCCACACGACAGGCAGCCAGAACAGGCCCGTCAAGATGTAGAGCAGGATCGAGAGAACGATCCATCCTTCGGACAGCGAATACCCCGCAACCCTAGCGAGGCCCAGTCCGGTCAGAGGTTGTGCGATAACGGCCGTAGCCGTGAACAGGAAATCAGCCAGCACGACAATGCGGGCGACGGCTGCGATCGTCGCGGCATTCCCGGTCCGGTGTGCCAAAAGCATGAAAAAAGCAATGCCGGCACCAGTTCCGAGCAGCACAGCAGCGCCGATCACGTGCAGGTATTTAAGCACGAAGTACGTCATCAGCGTTCCTCCAGAATGGCCAGCGCTGCAAAATGCAGAACGAGGATCGGGAGGATTTTGATCAACGGCCCGAGTGGCTCGAGCCAAAGATCCGGCCGCAGAATGCTCCCAGCGATCGCATAGAAAAGCGATACCGCGATTGCGCCGAAAAGACCAAGCCGGCTGGTTGGGCGCCAGGCGATAAGCGCCCCGACGGCGATGTCAGCCAGCGCGCCGGCGACTACCGCCGGTTCGGCCAAGGGGCCGGCAGCAGTGCCAATCAGCAAATCAACTCCGCTGCGCCAGCCGGCAGTGAGGGAAATGATGCCCGTCATGATCCAGAAGAGCGGCAAGATGACAAAGAGCGCCGGCTTGACGAAGTAAAGACCGGCGAACCATCGCTCCTGCACCGTCGCAGGATTTAAACGCAGTGCAGATGTAAGACTTGATGGTTGAATGCCGGTCGCCGTCATCCAGGGTTGGGGATCGCCGACAGCGCCTCGGGCAATCTCTTTTGCTGCATTGCTGCGCATCGGCGGGCGCCAGCCCAGCTGAGCCGCGGCATCCCCGAACCTGTATAAGATAGCTGCGGCCCAATTGGGCAAGATGAACTCCCGAGCACTGCTCCATCCGAACCAGCGGCGATAGCGACCCACGACCTCGCTCATCGAAAGTGCCTCGGGCCCAGCCAGGTCCAGCGTGAGGTGCGATGGGCTGCCGGGTTTGAGGAAGAACAGGACGGTGGAGATCACGTCATCGAGTTGGACGACTTGGAGACGGCCCGTGTCGGGCATCAACGGCAAGAGCGGCAACGCCGCGAGGCCGCGAAAAAGTGCACTTGCGCCGAAGGCCGGCCTTCCCAGTACTACGGAGGGGCGCAGGATGACCCAGTCAAGGCTACGTGCCATCAGTGCCTCATCGCCGGCGAGCTTGCTGGCGGAAAAGGCGGACGGCTGCTGGCGATCGACCCCGATGGCAGAAAAGTGGATCACCTTATTCACACCTGCGTGCTCACACGCGGTGAAGAGAGCCGAGGCGCCGGTAGAATGGACATGCCGGGTGTTTTCCCGGGCACTATCCTGCAGGACGCCGGCACAGTTTACGACGGCGTCCACACCGGCGAGATAGGGGGTCCAGTCCTGAGGTCGCAAGGCCCGCGCCATATCCAGGGAAACGGTTGGGATCTCCGGGTGGACGCCAGTGTCTGCGTGGTGAAGCACGCGGACCACTTCATGACTCTCGCCGGCCAGGCGCGCGCAAAGCGCGGCTCCAATCAGACCTGACGCGCCGGTGACGAGAATTTTCATTCCTTCCTCCAGCCGTTCGCCAGCGCGTGCCCGTCCATCAACCCAGCGGCTGCGCCTGGGAGAACTCTAGCAAAGCCGAAGCCGGTAGTCTCACGCCGGGTGGAACAGGTTCCGGGCATCAACGCAGCCAAAGGTGAGCCGGTACGGTGCGTTCGCATCTGCAGGTCAACTTCGCCGGAAGTTCGTCGCCGGCTCGGCGCAATCGCGGAGGTCGTTATGAATGTGAGTTGCAGCCTTGGCGGCGTCTCCGAACGCAACAGCAATTTGATTGAGCCCCTCGGCCACGTCGCCAATGGCATAGAGTCCTGGCGTTGAAGTCTCAAGGTGTCGGTTGACCAGGACATAGCCTTCTGCGTCACAGTTAGCCCCCAGAGCAACCGCGAGTTCGGAGCGTACGTCGCTGCCCATCGAAGGGTACACCACATCGATGTTGCGCATCGGGGCGCCCTCGGCCATGACGACATCGAACCCGGTTCGTCGAGGGATCAGGTCATCGACAGCGTCCCAGATTTCAACTCCGCCTGCCAAGGCGGCGCCGCGGGCAGCTTCGGAAACATCATCCTGGTTATTGGCGAGCAAGGCGACCTGACTGCCATATCCCTTCAGGAACAGAGCCTCCCTGACGGCGAGATGCTCCGGACCAACAACGCCGATGCGGCTACCCCGGGCCTCATATGCATCGCAAACCGGGCACAGTCTGACAATGCCGGTTGCGATCGCCTCCTCCAGTCTTTCAATGGGAGGTGCCTTGTCCACAATGCCCGTTGCCAGAATCACGCGCCTTGCTTGGACAATCCCGCAGGTGGTCGTCAGGACAAAAAAAACCTCGCGTTTTTCGGCGTGGCCTACGCAACCATGGACAAGGCTCGCGCCGTATAGCTGTGCCTGGGCTCGTAGGCGGCCGAGCAGTTCTTCCCCGCTGATGCCGTCGGGGAAGCCGGGACAGTTGCGGGATTTTGGGATGAGCTTGGCACGCGCATGCCCCGCGTCGAGCGAGATCACCGAACGCAGAAACCTGGCTAAATACATGGCTGCAGCGAGCCCCGCGGGGCCGCCGCCGACGATGGCAACGTCAAAAACTTGTGCGCCCGAAAAGCTTGGTTCGCCCGAAAAGCTTGGCATCGGGCCTAACTTCAACTCAACGAGCTTGTTCCACAGGGTCGAAATGGACGCAATCAGGATGCACACTGCACAATAAGAGTGAACTCCAATCGAGTCGTGAAGAGAAAGGCCACTGCCTCATCAAGCCTGCAAAAACCTCGTGGCTCCCAACGCTGTGAGTACAGCACCACTGGGAAAGTGAACGCATCATGGAACTTCGGCTCACCGTCGCGCTTAGTTTGGCGAAAGGGTGGTCTGAGATGAGCGCGACCAGAGAGTTTTTTCAAAACTGGCTACAGGAGAATGTCGGCACACTTCCTGGTCGAGAGGAAGTCAGCGTCGCGGTGCTCGCTCAGCAATTCGAGCAGGATGCCGAGGTGGCTGGTTATGGGCGTGAAGTAAGGGAGGACGAACTCGGAAACATCGAAGATGCTATCGTGCAAGCGATCGAGAACGCCGGGTCCGGGGTGCAGAGCCCGAGCTCCGAAAAGAGCGATCCGGCACCTGTAATGGACGCGTTGGAGGTCGATGATGCCAAGAGCGGACCGTAGCCCCTGACACCTTCTTCTGTTCGCCTGAACAAGCCCCCCGGGCTGCCATACGAGCTGAAAAACGGACCTTAGGTGCTTTCCCGTTAGTTCCATGCACCATTGAGGAACATTCCTGCCGCCACGGCGTTAGGAAAGTTCCTTCACACCCGGTGCGCCCG
This sequence comes from Mesorhizobium sp. C089B, assembly GCF_030323125.1. Classification (NCBI taxonomy): domain Bacteria; kingdom Pseudomonadati; phylum Pseudomonadota; class Alphaproteobacteria; order Hyphomicrobiales; family Phyllobacteriaceae; genus Mesorhizobium; species Mesorhizobium sp. C089B. Next base: position 2,747,680 of record NZ_CP100469.1, on the reverse strand, counting down.
TGCTGACTGCTACCCTTCCAGGCGAATGGCTGACCCGGCATGATCAGGGTCACATCTCGCGGCGGGCCGCTCTTGCGGGTATTTGTTGCTGGCTATTGGGTGCTTCCGCAGAAGCCGCGCCACAGCCATCGCCGCTCGTGCGATTTGGCGTGCTGGGATTTGGCACCGCCGCCTGGGAAGTTGACGTCATGCGGCGACATGCGTTGGACACCATGCACGGCGTATCAATCGAGGCTCAGCGGCTTGCCGGTACCGAAGCCGGTAAGACCGCATTGCTGGCGGGCAGCGTCGACGTCATCGTTTCGGACTGGGTGTGGGTCATGCGCCAGCGCAGCGAAGGCGCTGATCTGGTCTTCTATCCCTATTCTCGTGCCGTCGGCGCGCTGGAACTGCCGCAAGGCTCGCCCATTCGAACTCTTGCGGACCTCAAGGGCAAAAGGCTGGGGATCGCAGGTGGTCCGCTGGACAAAAGCTGGATCCTGTTGCGCGCGCTCGGCCTCCGTCAGGTGAAGCGCGATCTTGCTGAAGAGGTGGAGCCAGTGTTCGGCGCGCCGCCTTTGTTGGAGCAGGAATTTCTGGCGGGGCGACTGGATGCACTGCTGACGTTCTGGAATTTCGCCGCCCGTCTCGAGTCAGAGGGGGCAAGGCCTCTGCTCAGTGTCGCGCAAATCCTGCAGGGGCTTGGCGTATCCGTGGACTTGCCGATGCTCGGCTACGTCTTCCATGAAAGCTGGGCGCGGGCCAACCTGATAGCCCTCGCGCGATTCACGAGCGCGACCGCGGCAGCGAAGTCGCTGCTCGAGTCTTCGGACGACGAATGGCGGGTGCTCGCGCCCCAATTGGGCACGGACGATCCTCACCTACAGGCGGCGTTACGCGCCGCCTATCGAGCCGGAATCCCTCGTCGGTTCGGCAAAGCCGAACGTGATGGCGCGGCCCGGTTGTTTGCAATCCTGGCCGAATTGGGCGGCGAAGATCTGGTCGGCAAGGCGACGAGCCTCGATCCTGGTGTCTTCCGGGCCATACCGGCTTGAGCTCGCGCCAATGACCGATGTCCCAGCGTTCCCCATCACAATGCAGCGTTCGCAATCCACTGCGGCATTGCTGACCATGGTGCTCGTCTGGCAGATTGCATCATCGATCGCCGCCGATCGCCTGTTTCCTGGTCCGGTCCAGGTTGTTTCGGTTCTCCTGCACGAAGCGGTTCGGGGCGAGCTGCCATACCATTTGGGCATCTCGCTTGCGCGCGTCGTGGCAAGCCTCGGGTCGGCAATCGTCATTGGCGCGGCCCTTGGCTACGCGGCAGGCCGCTCGCACAGAGCCGACATATGGATGAGGCCTTGGATCGTGTTACTCCTCAACATGCCGGCGCTGATCACGGTCATTCTAATTTATATCTGGCTTGGTCTTGCCGAGACCGCGCTTGTCCTTGCGGTCGCGCTCAACAAGATCCCCAACGTCGTGGTGACTATTCGTGAAGGCGCCAGCCGGCTGGACAAGGACTTTGCCGAAATGGCTGAGCTCTATCGCTTCGGGCGTGCTGCAAAGCTGCAGCATGTCGTGCTGCCGCAATTGGCGCCGTTCTTTCTCGTCACCCTGCGCAGCGGGCTGGCACTAACGTGGAAGATCGTGTTGCTCGCCGAACTGCTCGGCCGCTCCAACGGCGTCGGGTTCCAGCTACAGGTCTATTTTCAGAACTTCGACGTCACCCACATCCTTGCCTATGCGATCAGCTTCGGCGTTGTGATGCTTGCCATAGAGTATGGACTGCTTGTGCCGTTGGAACGTCGTCTGTTCGCCTGGCGACGCTGATGCTGAGGATCAGGATCGAGGACAAGACTTTCCCCGGTGACGACGGACAGCGCCGGACGATCTTTCGCGCGCTGTCGCTTGATATAGCCGACGGACAGGTCTGCGTCCTGACCGGCCCTTCCGGTGTCGGCAAGTCGACGCTGCTGTCGATCGTTTCGGGCGTCGACCGCGAATTTCGCGGCAGCGTGAGCGGACGACCGCTTCCGATAGGCATGCTGTTCCAGACACCGAGGCTGCTGCCCTGGCTCACCGCCTTGCGCAATGTAGAGATGGCCATCCCGGATCGCGCGCCCGATGCGGCCCGGTGGCTTGCCGCTGTCGGCCTGAAAGGCAATGAGAAGAGCTATCCGCAGCGACTCTCGGGCGGCATGGCGCGGCGCGTAGCGCTTGCCCGGGCGCTCGCCGTGGAGCCTGCGCTCCTGCTCCTCGACGAGCCATTCGCTTCACTCGACGAGGCGACCGCGCAAGCCATGCGCCGCCTGCTGCAGGATTGTTTCGCCAGTCGGCGGACTACCACGCTGCTGGTTACGCATGATCTCGCCTATGCCTCGTCGCTGGGTGATCGGGTTATTGTTCTGGAGGGATCGCCGGCGCGCATCGTGCGCGATGTCGCAATCTCTGGTGGCCATGAAGCGGGATCGTCGCGCTTTGGGCTGGGGGCGACACAATGAGACTGTTGCTGGGCCTTCTCTTTCTTTTGCTGATCACCGGCCCTGGCGCCACCGAGCAACAGACGATGGTGATCGGGTATATCGGCCAGGAGCGCAAACCGGCTCTGCCCCTTGGACCCCTTGATGAAACCGTCACCGACGACGGCCTGCAAGGCGCACGGCTCGGCATTGCCGACGACGAAAGCACCGGCCGGTTTCTTGGGCAGAAATTTCGGCTGGAGGAAAGGATATTGAAACCAACCGAAACGCCGGACGACGCGGTAAGACAATTCGCCGATGCCGGCATCGCCTTTGTCATCGCCGATCTCGACGCCCGTCAGCTTCTACAGGCCAGTGCCGCGCCCGGTGCCGAGCAGATGACGTTGTTCAACAGCCGGGCGCCGGACGACGAGCTTCGCCAGCAGGACTGCCGTCGGAACGTGCTGCACACGATCCCGAGCCGCGCCATGTTCGCCGACGGGCTGGCGCAATATCTCGCCTGGAAGCGCTGGCAGCGTTGGTTCCTGCTTGTGGGGCCGCATTCGCAGGATCAGGCGATGGCTGCGGCCTTTCGACGGGCGGCGGCTCGCTTCGGAGCCGAGATCACGATCGACCAGCCGTGGACATTCAGGCCCGCCAACGGACGTGCCGATACAGGGCATGTCACGCTGCAGACCGAAATACCGGCGGTCACGCAGGTCAGCGACTATGATGTGCTCGTGGTCGCCGACGAGGCGGATGAATTCGGCGCCTATCTGGAGGGCCGCACTGCGCTGCCGAGAATCGTCGCCGGCACGCAAGGGCTTGTCGCCATAGGCTGGAGCGCTGTCAGCGAGGAATGGGGCGCCACGCAACTGCAGGACCGTTTCCACAGGCAGGCAGGGCGCTGGATGTTGCCCAGCGACTACGCGGCCTGGCTCGCTGTGCGCAGTATCGGCGAAGCGGCGACGCGCCTGCACAGTCTCGATCCCGCGGCAATCGGCAGATATATACGCGGCGACGCGTTTCTTCTCGCTGGCTTCAAGGGGCAGGGGCTTAGTTTCCGTCCTTGGGACGGACAGATGCGCCAGCCCATTTTGATCGCCGGGCCTCGCCTCTTGATTTCCAGCTCACCGCAACCGGGTTTCCTGCATCAGCGCACGCCGCTCGACACGCTGGGCATCGACCTGGAGGAGAGCACATGCAAGTTCTGATGACGCTGTTGTTGGCGGCGTTCGCTCTTGCTGCTCCCGCCGCCGCCGAGACCATCTACGTTTCCAATGAGCAGGATAATACCGTCGCGGTCGTCGACGGCGTGACAATGACTTTGCTGGCGACGATCGATGTCGGCCGCCGTCCGCGCGGGCTGGCGCTGTCGATCGACAACAAGATGCTTTTCGTCGCGGAAGGCGACGACAACCGCATCGACGTGGTCGACGTCGCGAAGCGGCGGGTCGTCGGGGAACTGCCTTCGGGAGCCGATCCGGAATTCTTCGCAGTCCATCCCGATGGCAAGCGGCTGTTCGTCGCCAACGAGAATGACAATCTGGTGTCGGTGGTGGACATCGCCGCGGCCAAGGTCATCGGCACCGTGGATGTCGGCGTCGAACCGGAAGGAATGGCGGCCAGCGCCGACGGCCGCTATGTCGCCTGCACTTCGGAGACCACCAGCATGGTGCATCTGATCGACGCAGGCACGCTTGAACTCGTCGACAATCTGCTGGTCGATACCCGGCCGCGCGCGGCTTTATTCTCGTCGGACGGGAAGCAATTCTGGGTGTCCTCGGAGATCCGGGGCACTGTCACCGTCTTCGACACGGCAACGCGCGCGCAGACCGGCAAAGTCGAGTTCGAGGTGCCGGGTATACGACGCGAGGGTGTGCAGGCGGTTGGCATGGCGACGTCTCGCGATGGCACGACCGTCTATGTGGCGCTCGGCCCCGCCAACAGGATTGCGGAAGTCGATGTGAAAACGCTGGCGGTCCGTCGGCTCTACCTTGTTGGTCAACGACCCTGGCACGTTGCGCTCTCCGGCGACGAGAAGCGCCTAGTCAGCGCAAACGGGAATTCCGGCGATATTTCTTTTATCGATCTGGAAAACCAGGAGGTGGTGAAATCGCTGCCGGTAGGGCGGGGGCCGTGGGGCGTCGTGATCGGGCCATGAACGCCTTGTCGGTCGAGAATCTGGGCCATAGTTTCGGAAACCGGCGGGTTCTCGACGGCGTCTCTTTCTCTGTGGCCCAAGGCAGGATGTGCATCTTGCTAGGCCGCAATGGCGCCGGCAAGACGACGTTGTTCTCGCTGATCACCGGTCTTTATCACGCCCGCTCCGGCTCGGTGCATGTCTTCGACCAGGCGATGAATGTCAACCCGTCCGCCGCGTTGGCGCAGATGGGCGTCGTCTTCCAGTTGCCGACCCTCGACCTCGATCTGACGGCCGGCGAGAACCTGCGTTACCACGCGGCCTTGCATGGGCTTAGCCAGGCCTTGAGCAAGGAGCGCTCCATCCACGAACTCGGCCGGCTGGACGTGCTGGACAGGATCGACGATCCTGCCCGAGCGCTTTCCGGGGGGCAGCGTCGCCGTGTCGAGATCGCACGTGCTCTGATGCATAGCCCACGCCTTTTGCTGCTGGATGAGCCGACCACCGGGCTGGACGTGCCGGGCCGCCGCGCGCTCGAGTGGCACGTGCGGGAGCTTTGCCGCCGGCGGGGCATTGCCGTCCTGTGGGCAACACATTTTCTGGAGGAACTAACGGCGGATGACGATGTGGTGGTGCTGCATCGAGGCACAATGCGGTGGGCCGGCCGCGCCGATCGGCTGGCTGCCGATCTCGGTGTGGCGAGCACGGGCGAGGCCTTCGCGTCGCTGACGGAGTCCGAATGAAAACGTCTCACGCAGTGCGCGCGCTCAACGGCATCCTGCGCAGGGAGATGCTGCGGACGTTGCGGCAACGCGGCCGGCTGCTCTCGGCGATGGTGCGGCCGCTGGTCTGGCTGGCAATCTTTGCCGCTGGCTTCCGCTCCGTTCTCGGTCTGTCGATAACGCCACCCTACCAGACCTATGTTCTCTATGACGTATATGTGGTGCCTGGGCTAGCGGCCATGATGCTGCTCTTCCATGCCATGGCGAGTTCGCTGGCCATGGTCTACGATCGCGAGATGGGCAGCATGCGCCTGTTGCTGACCGCACCATTGCCGCGCTGGTACCTGCTTGCGGCGCGCCTGCTGGCCAGCGTGATCGTTGGCGTGCCGCTGGTCTACTTGTTTCTGTTGATCGCGCGTTTCTGGGATGTGCGGCCGCCCGTTCTCGGCTACGTCGCGGTATTTCCGGCGCTCGTGCTGGCGGGCCTCATGCTTGGCGCGTTCGGACTGCTTGTCTCCTCGGTTTCGACACAGATGGAGAACTTTGCCGGTGTCATGAATTTCGTCATCTTTCCGGTGTTCTTTGCCTCGACGGCGCTCTATCCGCTGTGGCGGCTTGCCGAGGCGGGACCGGTGCTGGCAACAATCGCCGCCTGGAACCCGTTCAGCTCGGCGGTCGAGCTGATACGCTTCGCGCTCTATCTGCGGTTCGATCCTGTCGCGGCGGTTGTGGTCCTTGGCTGCCTCATCGCGTTCTTCCTCGCGGCGGTCATCGGCTATGACCCCGGCCGGGGCTTGTGGTCCCGGCGCGGCGGCGAGGGATGAATTACCTCAACGCATAGAGATAAGCGGCGATGTCCCGCGCCTGTTGCTCGGTGATCCTCGTCGACGGCATGGCCGTGTGCGGATTGACTTCCCTCGCCGAGCGTATCCAGCGGATCATGTTCTCCGGATTGTTTGCCAGCAGGCCACCGATAAAGACCCTGTCGGCAAGGCCACCGTCCAGGCGGGGTCCGACCTGGCCTTGCGCACCCGGCACGCCGGGTATCGTATGGCAGCCGGAGCAGCCATTCGCCGTCATGATCGGAATGGCGCGAGCGCCTACGCCCCCGGTCGCGGCATCCGACTCGTGCCGGACACGGTCGCGCCGGTCGGACCACAAGGTCGCCGCTGCCACAGCCGCGGTCAGCAGCAGGATTGCGGCAAGGGCGCCCCCGATCAGCCTACCCAGGTCGGAGCGCATGTGTTGCCTCCCTGGTTGCGCTGCTGCTTATCCACAGGCCGGCGAGCAGCAGGGCGGCGCCGCCATAGATCAAGCCGGCCGGAACCCACATTACCAATCCGGCAAGTTGCTGGTCCTCGATCGCGGTCAGGCCCCACAACGCGGCGCCGGCGCCATTCTCCGGATACCAGAGTTTGGGCGACATCAGCAGCAGGACACCGAGCAGGCCGGTATGAAGCGAGGTGAAGAAAAGATGCATGACGGAGCTGCCATAGGTCTGCTGTCGACCGGGGCGCGGAAGGAGCGCCCACCAGAACAGCAAGGCTGTGCCGAGGAAGCTCGCATGCTGGGCATAATGAAGAAAGCCCTGCTGGAGCGCTGCCTGGAACAACGCCGGAATGTGCCAGATCCAGATGGCGACGCCGTGAATGATCGTCGCGTTGAGGGGGCGGATCACCAGGGCCCAAACCGATTGCAGCGTCTTTGCGCGCGTGAGCTTGCCCGTTCCGCGGCGAAGTGAGGCCGGCAAGGACCAGAGCAGGACTGCGCCTGGGCAAGCGGCGACAAGGAGGGGCGCCGCCACCGCCATCAGCAGTTCATGCTCGATCATATGGGCGGCAAACACCCGCTCGCCGAGCGCGTGGATGGGGCTGACCAGTGCTGCCGTCAGCACGCCCCAACCGGCGGCGAAAAACAACGCCTGCCGCATCCGCTCGGGACGGCCTCGGCTGCTGCGGCGCCACAACCGAGTCGCTCCGATGGAATAAAGGAAGGCAATCGCGGCCAGCGGAAACGTGATGGGAAATGCGAGCGTCCATCCGGCCTCGGGCGCGCCGGCGCCGTAGCAGATCGAGGTCGAGAAGAACGCGTCGAAGCTCATCGCAGGCACTCGTCGAGAATGAGAGCCGCGCTGCCTTGCATGATGATGACGAGGGCAAACAGCAATGCCGCAAGCATGCCGAGATCGGCGACGAACTGCTCGGTGCTGCGCGTGCGCTCAGGCTTGAAGGCGGCGCCGCCCTGCCGCTTCGCCCGCCATGACAAGGCACCGCCGAGCAGCGAAAGCACGGCGAGCACCAGTGCCACGGGAAGCACCACCGGCACCTGGCGGTTGCACTGCCATGGTACGAGTGCGTAGTTCAGCTGCGTCGAGATTGCCCAAGCCATCGGCCCCGACAGAAGACCACCCCAGGACGTTCCCATTTTCAACGCACGCATCAGCCTAGCCTCGGCATCCAGTAGATGAGCAGATAGATCGGGATCCAGGTCAGCACCACGAAATCCCAATAGAAGACATTGTCGCCGACATCGCCGAAGCGCCGGCCGCTATAGCCATGGCGTGTGAACATCAGCACCGTCAAAACGATGGTGTCGCCGACATCGGTGATCAGGTGTGTGGTATGCAGCCCTAGCAGCACCCAGAGCATCGAACCATAGGCGTTCGTGTCCCAGTAGATGTTCAGCGCCGGGAATTCGAACCAGCGCACGACAAGCGGGGCCAGACCGAGCAGCGACATCACCACCAGCCCGATCCGCACCGGCACGATCGCGCATTGCTTGGCATGGCCGTGGAGGATGTGATTCGGCACCACGCTGATAATGAACAGGATGGTGACGATCGTTCCGGGCCAATGGTTGGGGTGCGGGGCGCTTAGACGCCAGTTGGGCCACAAAGTGGCGAGATAGAGATAAGCGCCGGCGGCCAACGCAAAGCCCATGCCTTCCAGCGCCATGAAGCCGAGCGTTCCCCACCAGGTCGGGCTGCGCGGACCATGTCCAAAGGTTGGGAGGTCCGAAAGATCCAAGCTGGGACGCTCACTCATCCCTCATCCTCCGGGTCGTCCTTGGGCCAGAACCAGCCGATCAAGGTGATGGCGATCGGCGCGGCGCCCCAGACGATCGCCCAGGGCGTGAAGATCGAATAGACAAACGTACCGCCGACAGCGATTGCCGCCAGCAGCGGCCAGATCGACGGTGTCGCCGATTTCTCGCGAATGTCGGGGTGGGCTTCCGCCACGGTTGAGATCAACAGCTCACGGACATCGACGCGGAGACCGGTCGCCACAGGCAGCGCCTCCCGTTCGGCCCAGAGCGGCTCGACATGCGTGACAATCGGTATCCGCGCGAAATTATAGCTTGGCGGCGGCGAAGACGTCGCCCATTCGAGCGTACCGGCATCCCAGGGATTGTTTCCGGCCAGCGCGCCCTTCAACGCGCCGTGTACAAGATTGAAAGTGAACAGTACGAAGCTGAGGAAAAAGAGCACCGCGCCAGCGCTGATGAACAGGTTGATGTTGCCCCAGCCAAGCTCGGCCGGATAGGTGTAGACCCTTCGTGGCATGCCCCAGAGCCCGACGAGATGCATTGGGAAAAAAGCCGCGTTGAAGCCGATGAAAGCCAGCCAGAAATGCCAGCGCCCGAGACGCTCGCTCATCATGCGGCCGCTGATCTTGGGGAACCAGAAATAGGCGGCGCCCAGCAGCGGGAAGACCGAACCGCCGATCAGCACGTAATGGAAATGGGCGACGACGAAATAGGTATCGTGCACCTGGAGGTCCAGCGGCACCGAAGCGAGCATGACGCCGGTGAGGCCGCCGATGACGAAGATGAAAAAGAAGCCGAACACGAACAGCAGCGGCGTGCGGATCACCGGCCTGCCGTCCCACAAGGTTGCCAGCCAGCAGAAGATCTGAACGCCATTGGGGATGGCGATCAGCATGCTCGACGCGGTGAAGAAGCTGGCGCCGAGCTTGGGTAGCCCCGTCGCGAACATGTGATGGACCCAGAGGCCGAACGAAAGGAAACCGACGGCAATCAGCGACAAGACCAGCCCGAGATGCCCGAACACGGGACGCCGGGCGAAGACCGGGATGATCGCGGAGACCATGCCCGTCGCCGGCAGGAAGATGATGTAGACCTCGGGATGGCCAAAGAACCAGAACAGATGCTGGAAGAGCAGTGCGTCGCCGCCCTCGGCGGGGTTGAAGATATGTGTGCCGACCAGCCGGTCGAGGATCAGGAAGGTCGAGGTGATCATCACCGCGGGCATGGCGAAGACGACGACGAAGGAGGTAACCAGCATTGCCCAGACGTAGAGCGGAATCCTGTCCAGCGACATGCCGGGGGCTCGCTGCTTGAACACGGTGACGATGGTTGCCACCGCGACGGCCAGTGAGGATACTTCTGTATAAGTGATCATCTGGGCCCAGACGTCGGCCCGCTTGCCCGGCGCGAATTCGGGGCCTGACAGCGGCACATAAGCAAACCAGCCGACGTCGGGCGCCATGTTGAGCGCGAAAGACACCCAGGCGAATATGCCGCCCGAAACATAGATCCAGTAGCTGAACGCGTTCAGGCGGGGAAAGGCGATGTTGCGGCTGCCGACCATCAGCGGGACGAGATAGATGCCTGTCGCCTGCACGATGGGCACGGCGAACAGGAACATCATGGTCACACCATGCATCGTGAACAGCTGGTTGTAGAGGTCCGGGCCGATCAGACCGCGCTGCGGCCCTGAGAGCTGGATGCGCATGGCGACAGCGTTGAGCCCGCCCAGGCACAGAAACACGAAGGCGGTGATCAGATAGCGCCGTGCGACGACCTTGTGGTCGACGCTCGACAGCGCGCCGATGATGCCGGGGGGCGTGCGCCATGTCCGCGCCAGCCAGCGATCCAGGCTGGCATCGTCCATGCCGGTGTCGCGCGGTCCGTCATGCTCGGGTGCGACGTCGCCCTCGGTAGAGGTTTCACGCGCCGGCGGCAGGTCGCGTTCGCTTGTGAGGTCCGCGCTGCTCATTTAAGCGCCTCGAGATAGGCGACCATGGCGTTGAGTTCGTCGCCGCTGAGCTCCACCACCGGCATGTGGGATCCGGGCTTGATGCCCTGCGGGTCGGCTATCCAGGCGGCGAGATTGCCGCGGCTCATCGTCAATGTCCCGGCGGCAAGCGTCTGCCGGCTGGCTATATGGGTGAGGTCGGGGGCGACCGTACCTCCGGCAGGCGTGCCGCCTATTCTGTGACACATCACGCAAGGGCGCTTCAGAAACAGATCCTGGCCGGCCTTGGCCTCGTCCCCCGTCGGAGTAGCGGCCGGCTGCAACTGGTCGTTCCACCAGGCGTCGAACTTCGCACGCGGCTCGGCGATGATGAAGGTGCCCATGTTTGCGTGCTGCGCCCCGCAGAACTCGGCGCATTGACCTCGGTAAACACCAGGCTTGTCTGCCTTGAGGTCGAGCACGTTCATGTGGCCGGGAATGAGGTCGAGCTTGCCCGAAAGGCTCGGGATCCAGAAGGAATGGATCACATCGGTCGAGGTCAGAAGAAGCCGCACCGGCTCCCCGGCGGGGATATGGATCTCGTTCGCCGTGGTCAGGATGCGGCTTGGCGTGGCATCCTCATAGCGCACCTCCCACCACCATTGATGGCCGGTGACCCGAATGGTCAGTGCGGCATCCGAGCCGATCGCGGCGAGCGTCCTGTTGGCGAAGAAGCTCAGCAAGGTCAGTCCGATCAGGACAATGGCGGTCAACCCGACGGCGGTCATCACCGCGCGCAGCTTCCGGTCGTCGGCGCCGGCCTTGATCGCGAGCGGCTCCGCCTGCGCGCGCGACCGCATCATCAAGGGCACGACGAGGGCGATCATCACCAGCACCCACACCACGGCGCAGAGCGCGGTGAAGAACCAGATCAGCCATGCCAGTTCGCTCGCCGCGGGACCTTTCGGGTCGAGGGCGGATTGCCAGCCCGCGCATCCCTGGAGCAACAGAGCCCCGGCGGTGGCGAACGCCATCGAGACGAGACGTTTCACGGCGACTTCCCCAGCGTGGCCGCGTCGGGCATGCGGTTTTCCGAAGGATGCGCCATCATGTCGTCATTGCGTTGCGGCGCGGCGGAAGACGGCGCGTTGCCGCTCAGCGAGCGCACGAAAGCCGCAAGCTCCCAGATCTGGTCGTCGGGAATTTTGTCGCGGAAGCTCGGCATGCCGTTTGGCCGACCGTCGCGGATCGTGGCATGGATGCTTTCGATCGAGCTGCCATAGAGCCACTTCTGGTCCATCAGGGCCGGCCCCATGCCGCCGCCGCCATTGGCGTGGCATCCCGAACAGTTGAACCAGCCGAAAAGCCGTTTCCCTTCGCTCATGTGGAAGGCGTTGGCCTCGAAGCTCGCCGCCTTGTTGTCGCTGGCGGGGGCCGCTGTCCGCCGGGCTCCAGCGTGGTCACAGGCGTCGGCTGCTCGCCCGATCCGAGCGCCGATTGCGGGCGCGTGTCACGTTCCTCGCGCTGGCAGGCAGCGAGCGCCAGGACTGGAAACAGGAGCATGGCCACAACGGCTCTCATCGCACCGGGCTCCCCGGGGCATCGAGGCGCGGCACGCCATACTGTGACAGCAAGGCATCTATCTCGACCTTGTGCCTGGACAGGGCGCCATTGACATCGCCGCGCAGCGCATCGTCTTCGCGGCGGACGCCCATCGAGATGTCGTAGATCATCGGCAGTTGCGGTCCGTCGATGCGGGGCGCAACCGGCGTGATGCGGAGCGGCACCTTCTGCCTGGCGGCGAAGTAGCCGGCGAGGGGGCCCCAGACCACGGCAAGGTCGATCTCGCCACTCGCCACCGCTTCGACGATGCGCGCCGGCGGGTTGGGGGCGGAATAATCGCCATAGACCGGATAGCCAACGAGGTGCCCGACGATACCGCGGCGGCCAAGCGCCTGGACCGGAGGCGAATTGGCGCCATCGTCGCCGATGAGCTGAACACCGATCCGCATGTCGCGCAGCCGCGGATCATTGAACGATGCTACGTCGGGGCCGTCCCTGCGGGTGACGAAGACATAAGACGATCGGTAGTAGGGCGTGGTGGTGCGCAGCATTTCGAGGTTGCTCGGCGTGCCCGGCACGAGATCGCATAGACCGGCCTTCAGCGTGTTTCGGATGAAGCCGCGGCGCTGCGCCCACCAGGTATAGGTCAGCTTCGCGCCGAGATCGGACGCAACGATTTCGGCGATCCTGTTCTCGAAGCCCTGACCGGCCGCGTTGGAGAACGGCATGTTGTTCGGATCGGCGCAGACCCTCAGCTCACGTGCGTCGGCTGTGGCCGTCAAGAACACGAAGGCGATGGCGGCCATGCCGATCACCAGCCGTTGACACGCCTTTCGCGCCGGACCTACGGTCAAGTACAATCCATCAAGGCAGCCGGAACACATAAAGCGTGCCTCCCGAGGTTGTCGCGTTCTTCAGATCCTTCATGGCATTGACGAAACCGAGCGCGGCGGTGGCGTCACGCGGATCAAGATCGCCCGATACAATGGCGCCGGCCCAGCCGCCGACGCCTGAGAGGATGGCGACATACTGGTGCCCGTCGGGACCGCGATAGGTGATGGGCTGGCCGATGATCCCGGACGAGGTCTTGAACTGCCAAAGCAGGTCTCCGGTCTTGGCGCTGACCGCCTTGAACCAGCCTTCCATCGTGCCATAGAAGACAACGTCGCCGGCGGTCACTACCGCGCCGCTCCACACCGGGAAATTCTCCTTGAGGCTCCAGGCCGGTTTCTCCGCGGCGATGTCCCAGGCGGTGAAGGCGCCGCGATTGCCGCCAGGCCCTGGTATCATGCGGACGTTCATGCCCACATAGGGCGTGCCGGCGATGTAGTTCACCTCGACGCCTTCTTCATCCATGCACAGATTGTTGTGCGGGATGTAGAGCAGGCCGGTCTTCGGCGAGAACGCGGAAGGCTGCCAGTCCTTGAGGCCAGACGCCGTCGGACAGATATCGCGAACGACCTTGCCGGTGCCGGTCTTCTTGTCCGGATTTACGATCAGTCGACCGGTTTTCAGGTCCACACCTTTGCTGGAGTTTACGGGACCAAAGGGTTTTGCCGACAGCACCTCGCCGGTTGTCCGGTCGAGGATGTAGAGATAGCCGTTGCGCTCCGGCCGGATCAGCACCTTGCGCGGCTTGCCCTGCCAGGTCATGTCGAGCAGGATCTGCTCGTTGATTCCGTCATAGTCGTGGAGGTCGTGCGGGCTCCACTGATAGAACCATTTCGCCGCGCCGGTGTCGGGATCGCGCGCGAAAATGCCAGACGTCCACTTGTTGTCGCCCGGCCGCAAATCCGGATTCCATGGTCCGGGATTGCCGGTGCCGTGGAAGATCAGGTTCAGATCGGGATCATAGGAAATCCAGCCCCACATGTTGCCGCCGCCGATCTTCCAGGCTTCCGGCGGCCACGTCGTGACGCCAAGATCCTTGCCTTTGTCCATGTCGTAGTGCGGCTTGAAGTCCGGTCCGATCAGCACGTCCTTGTCCGGCCCGGTGCTATAGGCGATCCAGACGACATGACCGTCGCCGGCGTCGAGCGCCTTTACCCAGCCGCGAACGCCCATCTCGCCGCCGGAATTGCCGACCAGCACTTTGCCCTTCACCACAAGCGGCGCCATGGTGATGGTCTCGCCGATGTTGATGTTGCCGATATGAGTGTTCCAGATCGGCTTGCCCGTGTTCGCATCAAGGGCAATCGTGTGGCCGTCCAGCGTATTGAAAAAGATGCGCCCGTCGGCGAATGCCACCCCGCGGTTGACGACGTCGCAGCAGGCCACTCCCTGTGCCGCCGGCTCGGGATTGGGTTCGTACTTCCACTTCATCGGGGCGCCGGGCTTGGAGAGATCGAGCGCATAGACGAAATTGGGAAAGGGCGTCACGATATACATGGTGTTGCCGACGACCAGCGGCGCTGCTTCCTGGCCCTTGTTCACGCCTGTCGAGAACGTGAACGCGACCTGCAGGTTCTTGACGTTGCCTTCATTGATCTCGGAGAGTTCGCTGAAGCGCGTCGACGCGTAGTTCTTGGCCGGCATCGTCCATTGGCCGTCATCGGGTGGCGAAGCTGCGGCTGGCGGTACGATCGCTGGTGTTTTAGGAGGCTCGGACGCAGCGCCCAGAAGCAGCAGGCAGGCGAGCAGCGTCACCAGAAGGATAGCGCCAAAGGAATTCCCGGCTGCCAATTTGCGGGTACATCGTTCTACGTCAACGCGCGTTAATGCCAACTGCGGCATAGCTTTCATTTATTGATCGAGCCTCCCACGCCGGCGCCGAGTTCGGCCGCGATGTCGGCCTCCGTTCCGGCACAAAGCGGATGGCCCCAGCCCGAAGCGCTTTTGCCGCCGGGGTCCAGATCGTAGACAATGGCATCCTTGCGATTTGGATTGACGCCTGCCGGGACCTTGTCGAAGCCGAGCGCCGCGCGGATACGCCAGGCCACATTGTGATCGGCGCATGAGGAGTCGCCTGAAACGCCGAGGCCGCCGACAATGCTCTTGCCGTCGTAGAGGGCAAGCCCGCCGCCAAACACCACGACGCCTCCGATCGGCTTGCCGACGAGCGGGTCGCCGGCGCTTCCGAACGTTTTGGGATCGCCCGTATAGGCCGCGGCCTGGTTGACGGGATTGGTCTCCTGCAGGCCAAATAGCGGCCCGCCCGGCTGCACCCCCGCATAGAGATTGGCCGTAGAGAGGGCCATCTGAGCCAGGCTGAGACCGTTGGCCGTGTTGGCTTTCTCCGCTGCTATGAGCCGACTTCCCGGCCATTGCGAGTCGGGGGTGGGGCCGCTGAACGCAATCGCGCAGACAGTGCCGTCACGGGCAACGATGGCTGCCCATTCGTTGGTTTCAAAGCCGCCATTGGCTGGTCCGCCGCTTGCCTTCACGTTGGCTTTGAGGGCTGCAAGCAGCTTATCGTGATCGGCCGGACAGGCTTCCTGCGCCATGGCCTCGTGCCCGTGGAACAGGCCACCCATCAGCAACAGCAGGCCAAAAAGAGGTACGAAAAGCTGCGAGCGATACATTGTCCTGGCATTCGTTTACAAAACAAGGACCACCCCGGCAGACCGCAGAATGCGAGGATACGTCCAATGGGTCAGTGCCTAACTCGCGTAATGCTTCTATGTTCCTGCTTTGCATAAAATTCATGCGGTTGGATTTGGGTGCAGGTGTTCAATCAAAGCATGGGACCTGGATACCCGTGGCCACAGGCCAAGCGGTGAGGCAAAGCGGCTGATCCAGGAAAATGCGATCGGGATGGCGCAGACGCACCCGCCCTGACAAACGCTGTTGCCTTGTCACGGCGTTCGACGATGGATGATCTCTTCAATAAGTTTCGCGTCGGCTTCGTATTCCGCGGCCCGCGCAGCCATTTGGCTGGCTAGGCTGTGTCTTTCCCGCGCGGCTTCGCGTTTTGCCGTACGTTTCGCCAACTCAGCCCGCTGCTGGTGCGCTCTTAAAAGGCTCCAAAGAGCCTGCTCCGCATCGTCAGCCTGGGCCTGCATCAAAACGTCTGCTCCGAACGCATGTCCGGTGTGGCAGCGGTAACGGGTAATCGGCCCGTCTTCTATCTCCCATAGGGGGCCATGACATTCGGGGCAGACAAATGTCGAGGGGGTGCCAAGCTGGCCTTCGGTCAATTCCATTGTGCTGTGCTCCTGAGCTGCAATCGCTGCCTCAAGGCGGATGCCGGACGGGATTTCTGGTGTCGGTCCTGCGATTTCGGAAGCAAGCCTGTGCAACAGGCCAGCCATTTCGGACAGAGGGACGCAATGGTCGATTTCCACATTCTGCAAGGCGCTCAGCGGCATGTCGGGTACTGCGGCGTCGCCGGGGTCCTGGACTACGCTGACGCCTCCGCACATCTTGATTGCGTGCAGGCCGGCGGTGCCGTCGGAGAGGCTGCCTGTGAGCACGACGCCGATCACGCTGCCGCCAAAGCTGCAAGCGGCCGATCGAAACAGAGGGTCGATGGCGGGGCGCGCCAGGTTCTCTCGCGGCCCGCGCCGCAGCAGCATATGATCGTCGTGTAACAGAAGGTGAGCTCCCGGCGGTGCAACGAAGATGTGCCCGTTTTTAACCTTCATGCCGTTGGAGGCATTTGCAACGGGCATGTTGGCAGCGCGACCGAGAATGTCGCCGAGGTAACTCGTGGGACCAACGTGCTGTACGATGAGGAGAGCCGCCGGAATGTCCGACGAAAGATCGCGGACAAGTCTCTTCAGCGCGTCGACGCCGCCGGCCGATGCTCCGATTGTCACGATGCACCGGTTCTCGCAACCGTCGGGACGGACCTTGTCCGGCTGGCCCGCACGCTCCGAATCTGATCGTGGTGCGGCGGTGGCCATGATTGCTTCACCCACATTCAGCACAGATGTCGATGCGAGCGCTCCGGCCAGACCGCTGCTGGTCGGATGCCCTGCCTTCGTCGGTGTTAGCTTCCGGCCGCATCGCGGAACATAGATGCCCGCGCCGGCTCTGTACTAACGCCTACGTGCGCGTTTGACGGCAGCCTCTGCCACGGCCGGGGCCTCCTGAATGCTTGCCGCGCCGCCGAAATCGGCGTTCTTGGTACGGCCAGCTCCCGGGCCAGCCCCTAGATCAGCGCCTGTTGTCGGATCGGAAGCCGGATCGGAAAGCGTACGGTCGGCCATCCTGGCCACCACCTTCATGTCTTTGGCCCCCAGCTTGACAGTTGCCAGGCCGTCTCCGCCGTCGACGGGCATCACCTCTTCAAGGTCATCGATCCGATCCCACTCTTCGCCGGAATTCCATGGGCCAGCGACATCGCCGTCGCCTTGAGAGGTGTTGACATACATGCTGGCGTACTTCTCTACGCCTGGGAGCTTGCCGGAAGGGAAATTGTTTTCTATCGCGTAAAGTGCTTTCTCAAACGACTTCTGGTGCGCGATCTCGCGCGTCATCAGGAAGCCGAGCGCGTCCTTGATTCCCGGATCGTCGGTGATGTTGATGAGGCGTTCGTAAACGATCTTGGCGCGGGCTTCGGCGGCGATATTCGACCGCAAATCCACCGTAGGTTCACCGCGCGAGTCGACATAGGCCGCAGTCCAGGGAACGCCGGCTGAGTCGCACAGCGCGGGAGCGCCGCCGAACAGAATTGATTCCTTGGCTGTTGTGCCGCTGGCGCCGATCATCAGGTAAAGGTCGGCTTCCTTCATTTGGCCCTCGGCCAGCTGTGCCTTAAGCCCCTTGTTGAGCATGGTGACGATTGATCCCACCACTTCGAGATGGCTGAGTTCTTCGGTCGCAATATCGAGCAACATGTCACGACGGCCAAGATCGTCCTCGCCAAGCCCTTGCGTGAAATAGCGCATGGCCGCTGCAAGCTCGCCATCGGCGCCGCCGAACTGTTCCATGATCATGCAGGCCAGGCGAGGATTCGGCTCCGAGACGCGAACGGTGTATTGCAGGCGCTTGTTGTGCATGAACATGGACATCTCTCCGGTTAGATCATCCGAACATCCCGGCAAGTTGATTGTTCCATCCGGCCATCGGCCAGCGAGCATTTTTACGGCAGCTTCAGTGTTGAGCATGGCAGGGAGCCAGAGGCGGCATTTATTTCTCCGACCGGTGACCGGCGGCAACGAGACTTCGATCGTGCTGCGCCATCACAGCAATGAGCAAGGCCGCGGATGGGCAAGAGGTAGACAAAATCTGGAGGGATACTGGCTCGGAAAAGTGAAGCCGGGCCATATTAATACGATGTCGGTGTCGACACCTTCGGCCCGTTTCGCCGCACACCTTACGCGGCAAACGCCGGGTTCGGTCACACGGCGAGCGTCGCGGGCTGTTGCCCGTTCACTTTCGATCCAGCACCTTCCGGACTTTCTCTGCCAATTCGTCGATCGTGTAGGGCTTGGTCAAAAGTTCGGTTCCGAAATCGAGCGTGCCGTTGTGGACAATCGCATTTCGTGTGTAGCCGGTGGTGTAGAGCACTTTTAGCGACGGGTGCATTGTCTTGACCTGATCCACCAGCTCCCGGCCCGACATCTCCGGCATCACCACGTCGGTGAACAGAAGCGACGGCACTTGCCCGCTTTCGACGGCCACCAGCGCTTCGCGTGGACCTTGCATTTCCAGCACGGAGTAGCCCAGTTCCCGCAGCGCTTCCGCGGCCATCAGCCGGACGCGATCTTCATCCTCGACAACCATGATGATCTCGTCTGCACAGCCGGGGTGCTCGCCTGCCACGACGTCGATTTGGCTGTCGAGCACGCCGTGGTGCGAGCGCGGCAAATAAATCTTCAACGTGGTTCCGACGTCTCGCTCGGAATAGATCTTCACACTGCCGCCGGACTGGCGAACAAAACCGTAGACTTGGCTGAGTCCCAGCCCGGTGCCTTTGCCGACCCCCTTGGTGGTGAAGAACGGATCGAAGGCTCTTGCGACAACATCAGCAGTCATGCCCGTTCCTGTATCGGTGACCGCTATCATCACATACTGGCCGGAGGGGATCGCGTTCTCCCTGGCATAGCGCTCGTCGATGTGGGCGTTTGATGTCTCGATCGTCAGCTTGCCGCCAGCAGGCATGGCATCCCTTGCGTTGACGCAAAGGTTGAGCAGCGCGCTTTCCAATTGCCCTGCGTCGGCCTCGACATGCCATAGGCCCGCGGCGAGCACGGTCTCGATCTGGATGGTCTCGCCAAGCGTCCGGTTCAGCAATTCGCTCATACCGGAGACGAGGCGATTTGGATTCAGCCGCTTCGGCGCCAGTGGTTGCTGGCGGGAAAAGGCGAGCAGTCGCCTGGTAAGTTCTGCGGCACGTTGTGCTCCATCGATCGCGCCGGTTACGAATTGGTGGACGTTGGTATCGCCGTTTCTGAGCTTGCGCTGCACAAGGTTCAGGCCGCCGATGATGACGGCCAGCATATTGTTGAAGTCATGCGCGATGCCACCGGTGAGCTGTCCGACAGCTTCCATCTTCTGGGCTTGGCGCAGGTGCTCTTCTGCTCTGGTACGTTCGGCAACTTCGTCTCTGACACGTTGTTCGAGCGTGCCGTTGAGTGTCTGCAGCGCCTTGAACAGTCGGGAGTTGTCGATGGCCGTCGCGGCATGGCCGGCAAGCCCCAGCAAGGCCGCTTCTTGCTGTTCGGCGAACACGCCGGTCTCTGAATGACCAAGGAAGAGGCCGCCCAGGACCTCGCCCGAACGCGAGACGACCGGCACGGCGAGATAGGAACGCACCGGTAGATGGCCCTCCGGCATTCCCTTGCGGGGCCAGTTCTTGCCGTAGCGCGGATCGGTGAGGATATCGTCGGAACGCACCACGCTTGTTCCGCGGAAAGTGGGCTCGAACACCGCGGTGTTGCGCGGCATCGGAAAGTTTTCGAAAGCAGAACGAGGTGCCCCCGACAGGGCGTAGAGCACATAGCTGTCGCCCTTGTCGTCGATCACATTGTAGAAGAATGCTCCGAATTGTGCGCCCGACAGCACCACGCCGGCATCGGTTACCGTCTGGACAATTCGCTCCACGTCAAGCTCGGCCGCCACGGCTGCCGCCGTAGCGTTCATCAACTGAAGCTGATGCTCCACCCGCTTTCGCGCGGTGACATCAACCACGGTGCCGATGAAGCGGATCGCACGGCCGGACTGGAAAAGCGCTTCCCCCGTTGCGGCAATCCAGCGCTCCTTGCCATCCCGAAGGCCGATCGTCCGGTATTCGATGTCGTAGCGGGAGGGGTGCCCGGCGCGAGCGACTGGCGTACGGCCTCGTCGGCCCGTGCGCGATCTTCCGGGTGGAGGCCCGCCAGGAAGGCGCTTTCATATGTCACCTCCGCGTCCGGCGGCAAACCAAAAAGGGCTTTGCACCGGTCGTCCCAACGCAGCACTCCGCTGATGGGATCGTAATCCCAGGTGCCAATAGCGGCCGCGTCGGTGGCAAGCCTCAGCCTCTCCTCGCTGGCCCGTGCCGCCTGTTCCGAGCGAACGCGCTCGATGTGAGCCCAGGACCGCTCCGTCACCTCGGTCAGCAAGGACAGTTCGCGTTGCGACCAGACGCGGCGCTGCTTGTCGTGGATGGCCATCAGGGCAGTCAGTCGGCCTTGTTTGACCAAAGGCATACAGATGGTTGCCGTTATCCCGATATCCTGAAAGGTCTTCGCTTCCTCGGGAGCAATTTCCTCAAGGTTGTTGTTGATGATAAGCGGCTTGTTGGCGCTGAGGTTGGTGACAGCCAGGCGGCCGAAATCGGCAAGACTGTAATATCCCCTGATGCTGGGCGAGCCAGGTGCGCTCCAATCGCCGCGGATGGTGAAATGGTCTTGGTCCTGCTCCATGTCGGCATAGGCGCAAATCGAGACGCCAAGATGTTCGCCGAGGAGCCGAGTGGTGATCTGCATGACAGCATCGGCGTCGGCCGCGAGGGCTATCTCCCTGCCGAGGCGGTCGAGAAAAGCAAGGCGTTCGGCGTTCTCACGCAGGGCCAGTTCGGCGCGAAGGCGTTCTATCGCCGTACGCGTCCGGTCCGCGACTGCCGAAATGAGGGCTACTTCCTCCGTCGCCCAGCGTCTGGGCGCGGAGTGGTTCAGGTATAACAGCGCCACCAGCCCGCCATGCTCGGTAACGGGCATGTTGATGACGGATTGGGCGCTGATGGCTTTGAGTGCCTCCGCATGGCTGCTGGTTCGCGGATCTGTCTCGGCGTTTTCAAAGACAACGGTTTCGCCTCGCTTCAAATCCTCGATATACGAGCCGTAGTTCCTGAAATTCAGCGTCCCAGCCAGGCTTTTGATGCCTGGCGCGTTCCAGTCCCTTTCAATGGTGATCGTTTCTTTCTCTAGATCGATCGTGCCGTATCCGGCTCGGCTGATGCCAAAATGGTTCCCCAGCAGTTCCGCGGCTGCGTAGGCCAGTTCTGCGGGATCCGTAATCTCGCGAATACGGTCGCCCAGCGCTGCCAAAAGCTCGAAGCGCTGCAGTTCAGATCGCGGATTGCTCGAAGTGGCCCCCATTTCGCCCCCGTTTTGCCCGGACTTAAATGCAGTCTGCGGCCAAGAGTTCCCCGCAGGACGGCAGTTTCTTTGGCGGGCCGGTCAGCCGAACACGCCGCACCGGTCATAGGTTAATGACAGCTTGGCGCGCTGTGGCGGATAAAGGGGAAACCGGCGGGCACTTGACGAGCTCCCGCTGGCTGGGTGCCCGAACCGCACTTCACTCGTTTGGAGACGTTTGATGCTTGACCTGCCCATTCTTACGAATACGGACGCTCTCTATCCAGACGACCTGAAAACGCTTCGGTCGGTCTTCGACGCGCTGTGTGAGGAATTTGAGATTTCGTCGGACACTACCGCGGCAGAATCCATCGCGAGAGAGCTGGTCAGACTTTTCCAGACCGGGATGAGGGAAGCGGCCATGCTGATGATTGCCGTGCGCGCACGTTGGCAGGGTGATTGGAAAATGGGAGGCAGCAGTGCTGCCCAGGCTTAACGGTCCCAACTCCATGGAGAAGGCCTACTTTAGCCGCTTGAGCCGGTTGTACAGCGTTGTCTTGTCTGGCGGAACAAGCTTTCGCCCCGAGAGTTGGGGTCGGCAGATAGTTTCCAACAGGCACGGGCATGGCGTTCGACAGAGATGGACCGAAACTCGCGACCGGGTTGCTCGCGGCCTCGTTGGCGGCGCTGGCGGCATACAACGCCATCCGCGCCAAACGTGCGATTGCCGGCCGGGCATGCGGACGTGTGATGGAGATCGATGGTGTGCGCCTGCATTTTATCGAAGCCGGAACCGGCATGCCGCTGCTTCTCCTGCATGGCAATGGATCCATGGCGGAGGATTTCAAGTCGAGCGGCATCTTCGATGAGGCGGCAAAGACCTATCGGGTGCTTGCATTTGATCGTCCCGGTTTTGGGCGAAGCTCACGGCCGCGCGGCCGGCGTTGGTCCGCTCGCGACCAAGCCGACCTTATACATGCCGCCGCCTGCGGGCTGGGTATAGAGAAATACCTCGTGCTTGGACATTCCTGGGGAGCTTGGATCGCCCTCGAATTGGCGCGCAGGCATTCTCCGTCGGTCGCCGGCATCGTGCTGGTCTCGGGCTACTACTATCCGCCACCGCGGCTGGATCTTGCACTGGCCGCACTCCCTGCATTGCCTGTGATCGGCACCGCGTTTCGTCACACCTTGCTGCCGCCGCTTGTAAGGCTTGCTTGGCATTGGGCAATGGAGAAGATCTTTAAACCCGCCGTCGTCGCCGGCGACTTCGCCGCACTCGCCAAAGATGTCGCCAGCCGCCCTTCCCAATTGCGGGCGGTTTCTCTGGAGACAGCATCGATGCTGGCCGCGTCCTTGTTGGGAAAGGCCAACTATAAGGACATTGCCGTGCCCACCGGCATCATGGCGGGATCCGGGGACCGGTTGTTCGACGCGCAACGCGATGCACGACGCTTGCACGCGGAAGTCGGTGGGTCTCTCCTTGAGGTGGTTCCGGGCGCCGGCCATATGGTTCATCAGAGCGCCCCGCAGGCAGTGGTCGGCATGGTGCACACTATTGCAGGAGGGCACGCCTTGTCCCAAGGGGGCCGTCGGCAGCGACCCAAGTCTCGTGCCGTCGAGTTCAAGGCAGATCCGGCCTCGCGGGAGCCACCGGCGATAAGCGACGCCGCTTGCACGGAATGATCTCCAAACGGGGCTTTCAATGAGCGACCAACGTCCAGCCGACATGCAGTCGGTGCTCCACCAGAACATACAGGCCCTGGTGGAGCACAGGCGACAGCAAGAGGAGCACCAAGGCGTTCAAGCGTGGGTCGCCGGCGCCGTTTCGCGCTTCGCGGGAAGCATGACTTTCGTCTATCTGCACCTTGCAATTCTTGTCGTCTGGGTCCTCGCGAACCTTGGCGCGATACCAGCCGTCCCAGCTTGGGACCCGACTTTCGTGATCCTAGCCATGGTCGCCTCGGTTGAGGCAATCTTCCTGTCTACTTTCGTGCTGATCAATCAGAACAGAATGGCCGCACACAGCGAGCGGCGAGCCGAACTGGATTTGCAGATCAGCCTTCTGAACGAACATGAAACCACGCGGCTGATCGAGATGGTGGCTGCCTTGACGGCGCGTCTGAATATCTCGACCCCGGCCGACAAAGAGCTGCCGGAACTCGCCGAGAATGTGGATCCCCAAAAGGTGATGACGCAGATCCAGCAAGCTTCTGGAGATCAGGAGAACGCTTGATCAAAGCGACCTCGTTGGCAACGGTTAAGCGTCGGCTACAACCTGTAATTCAGCCTCATTGTCCAAGGCTGTCGAAGCAGCTAAGCCGGTGTCGGCCTTTTCCAGGGTGGCTTCCCGACGTCACAAGTCCGCCGCGCAATCGAGGCAGCGTAGAGCTTCGATACCAACAGGCTGCTGCGCGTCAGATGGAACCAAGTTGACGCCGAACTCGTATTAGCGGTGGCGGCTTGGGGAGATTCCGGATGAGCGAAGGTGCTGTTCTGATCGTCGAAGATGAGACAATGATCCTGCTCGACCTCGAGTCAGCTTTGGAGGAGGCCGGCTTCCAGGTCGTCGGCACTCGGAGTGCCGCCGAGGCGCTGGCGGCTTTCGACCCCGATCCGACCAAGTTCAAGGCCGTGCTCACGGACATCCGTCTGGGAGCAGGACAGTCGGGGTGGGAGGTCGCTCGGCACTTGCGAAGGTCCAACTCGACCATCCCGGTTGTCTATATCAGTGGCGACAGCGCGGTACACTGGGGAGCGGAAGGTGCCCAACAGCATAATGATCACCAAGCCCTTTTTTCTGCCGCAGATCGTAACTGCCGTTTCTCAACTTTTAAACGCGCAGCAAGGTGCAGAAACTCACCTCTAGGAATCGGACCGCGGCTCCACGAAACCACCGAACATTCTTTCTTCGGCCAATCGGCGCCGTCCGGCGTAAAGCGTTCGCGTCTGCTTGGGTCAAATGTCGGCGGCCTCAACCAGATGTCGACCTCAGCTCCTTTCCCTCGCCACCGGCTCGCATCCACTCGGAAGCCCTCCCGAAAGCAGGGGCGCTCATTGGTTGAGCTTTCGGTCGAGTTCATCAAGCAATGACCGATGCTCGCTGGGCATGTCCGCATCTGTCGGCAGATCCAGCAACTGGCGAAGCTGGCGACGATTGGCGTCCGATGAAATCCACTCCCGTATGAGGCGGGCTATGACCTTTTGTTGTGCCTTGCCGATTTCTTCCATGTTAGATTCCGGGCTTGTCCGTTGGACGAACTCGGCGGCTCTTTGATGGTTCCCTGTCCTGTACACAAATCGAGGCACAATCTATGGGCAATGCATGTCGCTCAAAAGTGGCCTGGTTTTGAGACACGACATGCCAGTGGATGTTTGCAGTCCCAGTCCGCTCGCCTAACGCTGCGCGTAGAGTGCAAATTTATACGTTCGATTTTACCCGAAGCGAGAGGCTCAGCCGCAAAATCTTGGCGCCGTTTTCATCACGCACTTCGATAAACAATTGCTGCCCGTCGACGCTCTTCAGTGACTCTCTCGTGAGGTCGACAAGGCCCTCGAATCCCGCGCGGCGGACCTCTTCGAGGCCAGCGCATTCGACACCTATTTCGTCCTCGAAGATGAGATCGCCATCGCCGCTGTCGAAGAAAAATCGTGCCATCGGAGAGCTTCCGTCACTGCTAATCTGCGGGGTTCCTTTGGTGCAGGTAGGTCGTGTCGAAATCTCCTGCGTGAGTGAGGCCAGCCCAGTCCAGTGCGTGAACTTTTGATCCCGAGGTGGCAATGAGGCCTCTGCGTCGTAGTTCCTGGAGCATCCGGTTGACGTGGACCGTGGACAAACCCAGCGCATCGCCAAGGGCCGCCTGTGTAATGGGGATATCCGCCACGTGATCCTCAATGCGCCCCATGGAGCGCAAGCGAAAAATCAGTTCGCACAGGATGTGAGCCATGCGGGTGTATGCCTCGCGTCTTCCCACATTGATGACCCACTCCCTATAAATCGCGGCATCTATCAACGTCGACCGCCAAAAAGCGGTGGCGATGCGAGGGTGCTGGTCGCAAACGGCACGCAGGGTGTCATGCCGCATGAAACCTATTCGCGCCGGCGTAAGGGTCGAGAAGTTACAATCCATGACCGACAGATGCAGCCCATGCAGATCAGGAATGTCGCCGGCGACGAAGAATGATGTGATTTGTCGCTTTCCTTCGCCCGTATGTTTGGTGGAACCGACCAAGCCATCAAGAACGACAAACGAGTAAACAGGACGGTCGCCCTCACGCACCAGATCGTGGTTGGCCAAATATTCCTTCTCCTGGATCGGAATGCCTTTCAGAACGCCGATGTCGGCCTCTCGAAGATCCGAGATGGTCTGAAGCTTGCGAATGAGTACATCCGAGGATGAGGTGGGGAACAAATTGACTACCTGGCTGATGTTGGTGATCGAACTATTATCCGCGCCAAAAGTTCCGACTGGCATGGGGACATATGCGCGGCGGCAGAAGGCGCCGCCGTGCGGCATGGTCCCATGCCTGGAGCGTTTTGCCAGCGTCGAGCGTGGTTGAAGATCCCGGAATGATCGAAGCACCAGTTTTTTAGGACAGCCATAGGTGAGCAAGGCAGCAATGCATTAACCTATGACATAGGCTCGGCTAGAAATTTTCCCGCTGGGCAGCCAGCCCCAGGAGTTCGCCGATCACGGCGCAGCTTTGACCCTGTCGCTCCGCCCATTCAAGGGCTGCACCCGCAGCCCGTCCTGGAACTCTTTGATGCGCCACCAGGAACGGGGTGGCTCCGCTGACGTTGTCTCAGTGGCAAGGTGAGATTTCAGTGAACAGGCATATTTCGCGGACGGATGTCGAACAAATCGATCACACGGATGACAGCGGGTCTGCGATAGGGCACGGCGGACCGCCATCCTCAGCAATCGCGGTAGCGCTGGCCCGTGGCCTGGAGACCAGTCGGGACAAGCACATCATCCATATAGCTCCCTCGGAACGCAGTGCCGAGGAGATCGCCGGCGCCTTGCGTCAGTTCCTGCCTGACGCGGATATAATCTTGCTGCCGTCCTGGGATTGCCTGCCTTACGACAGGGTGTGGCCCACACGCGCCAATATGGGGCGAAGGCTTCGTGCGTTGCGTGAGATCGCAACGAAGCCGGATCGCCCGCGCATCGCTGTAATGTCGCTCGAAGCCATTCTGCAGCGGGTGCCGCCTGCTCCGGTCATCGCTGGCGGTTTCACAATTCTGGAGGTGGGACAAAAGCTCGACCGTGACGATTTCAGAACCTGGTCCGAAGCCATTGGCTATGTCGTCGACGAGAGGGTCGACGAACCGGGTGAGATAGCCTTTCGGGGCGATCTCATCGATATTTTCCCTGCTGGCGCGGATGGCCCCGTTCGCGTCATCGTTGATCCCGATGCCTGCATCCGGCAGCTCAAGACCTACGACCCGCTCAGTCAGCTCAGCGATCAGGTTCGAGACTCGGTTACGGTCGGACCGGCATCCGAGCTGATCTTTAAAGCTGGTGAGCATCCTGAGCTGACAGCGATGCGCGCGACGTCGATGGAAGAGCGCCTGGTCGCATCGTATGGCGCTATGCCGTCCGTCTTCGATGCGGCTTCCAGCGCCTCGATCTCCTTCCTTGAAGGGACCGACGGGCAGCCGCTCGGCAGAGTTCTGGATCTGGTCGAGGATGCACGTCGTGCCAGGCAGGAGGCAGCCGGAACGAAAAAACCTTTGCCGGGACGATTTTACCTATCCCGTGAAGAGTGGGACGCTGCTCTGCTTAACCGCTGCTGCGTGAGACTTGCCGTTTCTGCCGTGGGAGTTCCCAAATTCTTCCGCCAGGCCCGACCCGGGCATGATTTCGCGGAATTCGTCACAAGGCAGACGAGCGCCGGAGTCAGAGTAGTGTTCACCGGCGATGCCTCTGAATTGCAGCGAGCAGATCGCCTGCTCGATAGGAGACTAGGCCGGCGGGCAGAGGAAGCGGCCGACTTGCCGCAAATCCTTTCGGCCGCAAGGGGCTCTCTTCTCAAGGCTGAATTCGTCCTCGACGAAGGGTATGTCGACGCGCAATCCAATATCGCCGTGGTGGCCGCATCCGACCTGTTTGGTCCCGCGTTGAAGGCGAACGGGAGCGCGACCACGGGCATACTCGAACCCGAGTTGCGCATTGGCGATGTCGTCGTCCATGAAGACCATGGCCTGGGCGTGCTCGCCGCGGTCGAACAGGTCGAGTTGGCTGGCCAGCAACAGGATGTCGTCAGACTGGAATATCATGGCGGGGCTTCCTTGCTGGTTCCGGTCGACGACTTTGGACGAATATGGCGCTACGGCTCGGAACCGGAGGCAGTGTCCCTTGATCGCCTCAACGGCGAGGGCTGGCCGAAGCGACGCGAAGCTGCGTTGCGCGAGATCGACAGGCTGGCCAAACGCCTCTTGAGTCTTGCCAAAATCAGGTCCAGCCAGCCTGCCAAGATCATGAAGCCCTCCCGCACGGAGTTGGCCCGTTTTGCGGCGAGATTTCCCTATACGGAGACGCCCGACCAAGCGGCCGCCATCCGCGCTGTGCTCGATGATCTTTCGTCGGGAAGAACAATGAACCGGCTCGTCTGCGGCGATGTCGGCTTCGGCAAGACAGAGGTCGCCCTGCGTGCTTGCGCCGCCGCCGCTCTCTGCGGGAAACAGGTTGCTATCATAGCACCGACAACAGTGTTGGCACGACAGCACTATGAGACGTTCAGCCGCCGCTTCGCAGGAACCGGCCTGCAGGTCGCCCACCTTTCTAGGATGGTCGGGGCTGCGGAGGCGAGAGCGGCAAAAGAGGGTCTGCGGAGCGGCCAGGTTACGGTCGTTGTGGGTACTCAGGCCCTGGCGTCCAAGAGCGTCACCTTCGCCAATCTTGGACTGCTGGTGATCGACGAGGAGCACCGGTTCGGGGTCAAGTTGAAGCGGGCCTTGCGGACCATGACGCCTCGCCTCCATACGCTGAGCATGAGCGCCACACCGATACCCCGGACGCTGCAATCGGCGTTGTCGGGCATCCAGGACGTCAGCGTTCTAAACTCTCCGCCCGCCAAAAGACGTCCCGTTCGCACGATCTTGGCAGCGTTCGATCCAGCATCGGTGCGCGCGGCCCTTCTGCGTGAATTCCACCGGGGTGGACAGAGCTTTTTCGTGGTCCCGCGGATCGAGGATATTGCCCCGGCCTGTGACCAACTGAACAGACTTGTGCCGGAACTCGGGGTCAAGACGGCGCATGGTGAAATGAAGGGGAGACAGCTGGACGAAGTCATGGTCGGATTCGCCGACGGTGATGGCGACATTTTGTTGAGCACCGACATCATCGAGAGCGGCCTCGATGTGCCGCGGGCCAACACCATCATCGTTTGGCGCCCCGACCGGTTCGGTCTGGCGCAGTTGCACCAGCTGCGGGGCCGGGTCGGAAGGGGGGCGGTGCAGGCCGTAGCGTTTCTTCTGACCCAACCTGGCGTTGAACTGGCCGAAGGCACCAAGGCCCGGCTTTCGACGATGCTTGCGCTCGATCGGCTCGGCTCCGGCCTGGCAATCAGTCAAAGAGACCTCGACCTGCGTGGCGCCGGAGATCTTTTCGGCGAAGACCAGGCCGGGCATATGAAGCTGATCGGAGTGGGCTTG
Organism: Mesorhizobium sp. C089B; assembly: GCF_030323125.1. NCBI lineage: Bacteria > Pseudomonadati > Pseudomonadota > Alphaproteobacteria > Hyphomicrobiales > Phyllobacteriaceae > Mesorhizobium > Mesorhizobium sp. C089B. The sequence continues at coordinate 2,718,736 of NZ_CP100469.1, read as the reverse complement.
TACGAGCACTTGCTGGAGCGGGCGGTCTCGGCGGCTGGCGGAGGGGCCGACTTCGGCAAGCAACTTGCCGAGATCAATGGCTCGGGAAAGGGGGCTTTTCCCGAGAGCTATGCCGACGAGCCTACGGTGCGCGTTGGCCTCTATGCGCGGCTCTCCCGCATCCGTTCGGAGCCGGACCTCGATACATTCAGCGAAGAGCTCGAGGACCGCTTTGGAGACATGCCTGGCGAAGTAGCCCTTTTGCTGGAATTTACCAGGTTGCGAATAGCAGCGTCGGAATTGGGCGTCGGCAAAGTCGATGTGGGTCCCGAGGCTATCGCGATCACCCCTCGGTACAAGCCGTCGGCGTCCCAATGGCGGAACAGCAAGGCGTTGGGCCTGGACTACCGGAAGGGCCGCCTGATTTTCAGGCCGATCCAGCCCAGCGTCTCAGGCATCGATGCGGTTCGCTTAGCGCTTGATGCCCTACGCGCAGCCCAGCCAAAGCACGAGATCTGACGAGCCTTTTGTCTCCTGGGGCCATCGGTGCGAATGGTGCACTGTGGGCGGCCGTGCGTTCGCAGGGCAGCGTTCAAGGCATGGTTCCGGTTTGATGGGGTGTCATGGCAGCCATGTTTTCATTCAGGTGGGCCATGATCCAGATAGAGCCCAGAACCACCAGCGCGACGATCAGCACGCCGAAGGCCAGGGCCAGGATGTTGTTGGTGTTGTCCGGCCCGGTGGTCAGGTGCAGAAAGAAGACAAGATGCACGCCCATCTGCGCAACAGCGAGCACCACCAAGGCCGAGATGACCGCAGGCTGGTAAATCAGATCGGTTCGCGCCGCCAGGAATGACGCGATCGTGAGCAGGATGGCCAGCCCGAAGCCGAGCACATAGCCCGAGAGGCCCCAGCCGTTTCGTGCTCGCTTATGTGTTCCTCGCCCGGCGCTGAATCGCGGCGGTCCTGCAACTCGCCGGTCTTGCTCTCGAACTCGGTCATGACGATGCTCCCAGCAGATAGACCAGGGTGAAGATGGCAACCCAGATGATGTCGAGGGCGTGCCAGAAGAGCCCGAAGCAGTGGAGCCGCCGCAAGATGTCGGGCCGAAAGCCCTTGACCCACAGCTGCGCCATCATCGTTCCCAGCCAGAGCAGGCCGAGACCGACATGGGCACCGTGGCAGCCAACGAGCGCAAAGAAGGCAGAAAGAAATGCGCTGCGCGAGGGGCCTGCCTGCTCGCCGATCATTGCCGCGAACTCCTGTAGTTCCAGGAACAGGAACGCTGCCCCGAGCAACCCCGTGACGAGAAGCCAGAACTGCGTGGCAGCCATTGATCTGCGACGGGTGGCGAGTGTTGCCACGCCGCCGGTGAAGCTCGAAGTGAGCAGAAGGCCCGTCTGGACCGCAACCCGTGTCGGTTCGAACAGATCCTTGCCTGTCGGTCCGCCGGCGGTTGCCTTGGCGAGCACGGCGTAGGCGGCGAAAAATGCCGAGAACATGATGATGTCGGACAGGAGAAAGATCCAGAAGCCGTAGGTCACCGTGACGAACTTTGAGGCCGGGCCGCCTTCTCCGTGGCCCGTCGCAGAGCGCACCGCATGCCGACCGGTGTGATTAAGCCGATACGGGTCCCGTGCCTGGGTGCCGGCGCTGATGTCGCCGGAGAATGCGTGATCGCTCATGCCGGGCGCTCCCACCCGCGCAACCGGGCAAACTGGGCTGCCTTGTGGTCATGGTCGATGCGGGCGACCTCGTCGACAGGGATCTCGTAGTCTCCATGATCGCGCCAGGCGAATACGACGAAGGTTGCGTAGGCGCCGATGAAGCCGACGATCGCCAGCCACCATATATGCCAGATCAGCGCGAAGCCGATCAGTGTGCTGAAGAAGGCGGTGACGAAGCCAGTCGGGCTGTTGCGAGGCATCTCGATCGGCTCATATGCCTTTTCCTCGTCCGAGCTCTGTTCGATCCCTCGTTGCTTGATGCTCCAGTAGGGCTCTTCGTCTTCCACGTGAGGCAGCCGTGCATAATTGAAGACAGGAGGAGGGGAAGATGTCGACCACTCCAGCGAACGCCCGTCCCACGGGTCGCCGGTTTCGTCGCGAAACTTGTCGCGATGCCGGATCGAAACGAAAAGCTGTGTGATCTGCAGCGCCGCGCCGGCGATCATCACCACCACGCCGAAAGCGGCCACCACCAGCCACGGTGCCCAAAGGTCCATATCGATATGTTGCAGGCGCCGCGTCATGCCGAGCAGACCGACGATATAGAGCGGTACGAAGACCAGCATGTAGCCGGCCAAGGTGACCCAAAATGCCGCTTTTCCCCAGCCTTCGTGCAAACGGAAACCGAACGCCTTGGGGAACCAGTAGGTGAAGCCGGCGAATGCTCCAAACAACACGCCCGAGATGATGACGTTATGGAAATGCGCGACGAGGAAAAGGGAATTGTGTAGCACGAAGTCGGCCGGCGGGACGGCAAGCAGGACGCCAGTCATGCCGCCGACGGTGAAGGTGGTCACGAAAGCCAGTGCCCAAAGCATCGGCGTGTCGAAACGAACGCGCCCGCCATACATGGTGAAGAGCCAGTTGTAGATTTTCACACCGGTTCCCACGGCAATGACCGACGTGGCGATGCCGAAGGCGGCATTAACGTCCGCTCCGGCACCCATGGTGAAGAAGTGATGCAGCCAGACCATGAACGAGACGATGCAGATGAACATCGTGGCCGCGACCATCGAACGGTATCCGAACAGGGGCTTCGATGAAAAAGTCGAGAAAATCTCGGAAAAGATTCCGAAGGCGGGAAGCACCAGGATGTATACTTCGGGATGGCCCCACGCCCAGATCAGGTTGACGAACATCATCTGATTTCCACCAGCTTCGTTGGTGAAGAAGTGGAAGCCGAGATACCGGTCCAGCGTCAGCATTGCGAGCGTGGCGGTAAGGATCGGGAAGGCTGCGACAATGAGCAGGTTGGACGCGAGCGAGGTCCAACAGAACATCGGCATTCGCAGATAGCCCATTCCCGGCGCTCGCATCTTGAGGATGGTCGTCACCAGGTTGACACCGGTGAGCAGCGTGCCGACGCCGGAGATCTGGATCGCCCACAGATAATAATCGACACCGACGCCCGGCGAGTAGGCGGTTTCCGACAAAGGGGCATAGGGCAGCCAGCCGGTGCGCGCGAACTCACCGACCACAAGCGAGATGTTGACCAGCAGGGCTCCGGAAGCCGTCAGCCAGAAGCTGACGGAATTGAGCGTCGGAAAAGCGACATCGCGTACGCCAAGCTGCAGCGGCACGACGAAATTCATCAGGCCGATCATGAACGGCATCGCGGCGAAGAAGATCATGATCGTGCCGTGCGCGGAAAAGATCTGGTCGTAATGCTCCGGCGGGAGGTAGCCCGGCCCGTGAATCGCCAGCACCTGTTGTGTGCGCATCATGATAGCATCGATAAAACCACGAAGAAGCATGAGCATCGCAAGCACAATGTACATCACGCCGATGCGCTTGTGGTCGACCGAGCTTATCCACTCGCTCCACAGATATGGCCAGTAGCCCTTCACCGTTATCCAGCCAAGCACGGCGGCTGCTGCCAGAAAGACGCCAAGGGCTGCACCGAGGGGGATGGGTTGATCGAAAGGAACGGCCGACCAGTCGAGCTTGCCCAGCATCGTCATTCTGCGCCTTGTGGATGATGGGTCATCGTTGCCGCCGCCGCGGGTAATGCCCTTGGGCTCACCTGTGGCTCGCCGCTGGCTGCGCTCTCAGCAGGCCCCGGACCCGGTGGGAGCGTCTGCTGAACGACCGCTTCGAACAGCCCAGGCTGGACATGACCGAAGGAAGCCGGCGCCACATTAGTGCTTTGCCGGGCGAGTTCGCGATAGGCGTTGGCGTTGAGCACGCCGCCCCCGCCACGCAGCGATGACGCCCAGCGGGTGAAGGCATCGGCTGAAACCGCGCTCACACTGAAATTCATATCCGAGAAGCCGTCGCCGCTGAAGTGCGCCGACTGGCCGAAAAAGCTGCCCTCGCGGTCGGCCTGCAGATGCAATTCGGTCTGCATGCCGTTCATGACGTAGACCATGCTGCCAAGCTGGGGCACGAAGAACGTGTTCATCACGCTGGCCGAGGTCAACTTGAAACGCACTGGAACACCGGCGGGGATAACCAGTTGATTGACAGCGCCCACGCCCTGCTCCGGATAGAGGAACAGCCATTTCCAGTCGAGCGCCACCACCTGAATGTCGAGCGGCGGCTGGCTAGAAGGGATCGGTTTGCGCGGATCGAGCTGATACGATCCGTAGTAGATCAGACCGCCAATGAACAGGATGGTGAGCGTCGGGATCGACCAGACGATCAACTCCACGCGTCCCGAATAGGTGAACTCCGGGTTATAGCGGGCGTTGCTGTTCGAGGCGCGGAACTTCCAGGCGAATGCCAGAAGTGCAACAAGCGTGGGAACAACGATCACCAGCATCACCGCCAGCGAGTTCAAAAGGATCGTGCGATTGCCGACGCCAATTGGTCCTTGGGGATCGAGCACTCCCCCCGCGCAACCGGGCAAGAATGCGCCTCCGAGGATCCAGAGCAGTTGGCGTGTCAACTTAGGGCTGGATGGCAACAACACCGGTTCTGCAATCTCTCTTTGCGGGAACGCGTGCTAGGGGCATGCGTTCATCGGGTTTCCATCTGAGCCTACCCATGGCGCGGAACCTCGCGGCACTTCGCAGGGTGTCGCCCCCTGAGCGAGTGCCCCAACTGTCGCCGGCCGGGTTTGTTCCGCTGGACCGAGTTACTCTGTCCGATGGTCCCGCGTTCGCCAATCCGACCATAATTTCAGAACGATGGAGGCTCGATTGGCCTAGCTATCGGCGACGCTGGCTCCCGCACGAATTTCAATTTCGGCGGGACGGCGAATACCCTGAATCGCTCAGCCAGATTATCGAGAGCCTGACGCATGCCCACTCCCGCAGCAGCCGCACCGTGTCCACTGATGACCATCTGGGGGCCCAAGGCAGCCAGATGCTTCACGGACCTTTCCGCTGCATCCCAGTCTGGCGTGAAATAGCGCGGCGGACCGTGCATCTCGAGATCCTGAATGGCGACTTCATAGACCGACTCCTGACCGGTGGTGATGAAAGCGTCTCCTACGATGAGCGAGCGGTCTTGCTCGCGCCAGAGCGAGATATGCCCAGGGGCATGTCCGGGTGTGTGCAGCCATTGCCATCCGGGCATTCCGGGGATCGATCCATCGGCGGGCAAGGGTTGCAAACGGCTGCCAAGATCGATTGGCCCGCGTGGAAAAAGCGGTGAAAGCAGCGCCATCAGTCCACCCCCAACCCAGGGATCCGGTGGCGGATAGGATGTGGTTCCGTCCAAATAGGGGTGCTCGAGTGGATGGGCGAAGACAGGCACGTCCCAGCCATTTGCGAGTTCTAGAACCGTTCCCACATGGTCGAAATGGCCATGGGTCAGGATGATTGCAGCCGGCCGTGCGTTGACGCCGAACCGCTTTTCCGCGACCGCTAGAATGCTGCTGCGAGACGTCGGCAACCCGGTATCGATCAGCACCCAGTTCCGATCTCCGCTGCCCGGTGCGCCGAAGAACACGACATTCACGATTGCTAGCCGCAAGTAACCCAGGTCCGGTGCGATGCTCCAAGCGCCGTCGCCACGATCCTCGCGCCTGGCGTGGTCGATCTCGGAAAGTCGAATCTGAACGGTCATGTGATCCCATGCCTCTGTTGTTGCTGAGCAGCCGCTCGAGTGGATGATGGCGGCGGTACATCGCCCCGAACTTGGGACGGGCCTCCTTGTTCCTCATTTGCCACGCGGCTCCCGGACAGTTCACCACCGGAACAAAGGCTCTACCAATGGGTTCGGCACTACCCGGCCACGCAAGGACGAGCTGGACTGAGCAACGAACATGGGGCGCGCCCGACTGAATTCGGTATTTCGCCAACGCGGTTCCCGGTCCGGACAAGGCGGCCGAGTTCGAAGCCGATTGCCCAAAGGAGACTTCGAAAAATGAGCGAAGTGGGACGCCAGACGGAGGCCTCGGTTCCGGAAGCTTCGCGCTTCGCCAGTTTTTTCATGGCAGGCTTTGAATGCTCCTCGCACCGGCGCAAGGACGGCGTTCGCCTCGATCTTATTCGTGCGACCTCGCATAATTTGCATGCCCTGGGCGACTACCGCGGCTGCGCCGAACTTGGCCTTCGCACCATCCGCGACGGCCTGCGTTGGCATTTGATCGAAACCGCTCCCGGAGCCTATGACTGGTCAAGTTGGGCGCCAATGGTCGAGGCAGCCCGATCGGCAGGTGTTCAGGTAATCTGGGACATCTTCCACTACGGATCTCCGGACCATGTCGATCAGGGGTCGCCGCATTTCATCGACGCCTATGCCTCGTTCGCGGCAGAAGCCGTCAAGGTACACCGTTCGATCACCGGAACATCGCCTCTGTTGTGTCCCATCAACGAAATCTCCTTTTTCGCATGGGCTGTCGAGGTCGGCTATTTCCCGCGCGTGGGGCCGAACAAACGTGGATGGTTCAAGCGGCACCTCGTGAAGGCCGCCATCGCGGGTGTTCGTGCAATGCGGGAGATCGACCCCGCCTGCAGATTTGTCTGGGCCGAGCCGCTTATCCATATCGCCCCTCGCGACCGAACCCGCAGCGAACGGCGCCGGGCCGAAAACGCCCGACAGGGGCAGTTCGAAGCTTACGACATGTTGCTGGGCCGCGTCGAACCTGAGTTGGGCGGGAGCGAAGATGTTGTCGATGTCGTGGGCTTGAATTTTTACCCGCACAATCAATGGTACGTAAACGGGCCGACGATTCCGATGGGACACCACGAGTACCGCGCCCTGTCGGAAATGTTGCTAGAAGTTGCTCATCGATACGGCAAGCCGATGTTCATTGCGGAGACCGGCTCCGAGGGATCCGGCGGGCCGGCTTGGCTCCATTATGTCTGCGACGAGGTGCGTTCCGCAATCAGTCTCGGAGCGCCGATCGAGGGTATTTGCCTGTACCCGATAACGGCCTACCCGGGCTGGGACAATTCGCGACATGCCGAGGTCGGTTTGTTTTCCGTCATCCAGGCTGACGGCAGGCGACACCTGCGCAAACCCACAGCAGATGAACTGGCCCGTCAGCAAGGTCTTCTCGTGGCGGACACGACACCTTGAAGAGGCCTAAAACGAGGGAGGGGCGGGCGAGCGTCTGTTTCGAAACGCCGCCCGCGCCGGCGCGGTGCATCAGCTTTTTGCAGTCGCCCCAGCCTCGCGCAGCCTGGCATATCGCATGGTAACGTCGCTCAGATTTTCCTTGAGCCAGTTGGCCATGGCTTCCTCTTCGTTCAGGTTCTGCTTGAGGGCCCTTTCAGCATCCTGGAAGCCCCCGGCGTCGGCCAGTACCAGCAGCGAATTGTAGGCAGCGATCTCGTAGTTCTCGAATGCGAAATTCGCCAGGCTGTTCTTGATGATCTCGTCGCCGGCCATCGAATGTCCAATGGCGGCCACGCTGCCAACCATCGACAAGGCAGTGTCCTTGAGGGTGGAGTGCTCCTCACCAAGGCCCTCCAGGACGGACTCGAGTCTCGTGATCTGGCCTTCGGTTTCCTGAATGTGCCGGCGCAAGCGATCGGCCACCTCCGGATAGTTCTCTATGCGCTCGACCTGAGGCTTCATGATCGACAGCGCTTGATTTTCCATGGCGTGCGCGTTGCGCAAGCCGACGATAAATATCTCACGGCTTTCCGAGTTGAAGTTTGTATCCATCGAGTTTCTCCTTCTGATACCCGCCCGATCTTCCGTCTTGGAAGAAACTATCTTCTCGGCTCGGCCAACAACGGCTCCTCCGTGCGTGCCCAGACCGGGAGGCTTTTTTGGATGCGCGCGAAAGTGGCCAGAGCCTGTCCGACTACCTGGTCCATGTTGTAATAGCGGTAAGTTGCAAGCCGGCCGACAAACCACACGTCTGGGCAGCTTGCCGCGAGCGCTTCGTAGCGCTTGTAGAGCACTTCGTTTTCGGGCCGGGGCACGGGATAGTACGGGTCCCCGATGTCCGTGGGGTATTCGTAGGTCAGGCTGGTCCGCGAACTCTGCTGGCCGGTCAGATGTTTGTACTCGGTAATGCGCGTGTAATCTTCCGTCTGGGGATAATTGACCACGGCAACCGGCTGAAATTGCTCGCAATCCAGTGTAACGTGCTCGAAACGAAGCGAACGGTACGGAAGGTGCCCGAGCTGCCAGCCGAAATATTCATCGATCGGGCCGGTATAAACCATGCGCCTGAACGGTATCTTCTCACGAATTTCACGGAAGTCGGTCTGCAGCATGATCTTGATGTTCGGATGATCGAGCATGCGTTCGAACATCCGCGTGTACCCGCCGGCCGGCATTTTCTGGAAGCTGTCGCTGAAATAGCGGTCGTCACGGTTGGTCCTGGTCGGCACTCGTGCCGTCACGGATTTGCTCAGCTGACTGGGATCGACGCCCCATTGCTTTCTTGTGTAGCCGCGGAAGAATTTTTCATAGAGCTCGCGCCCCACGGTGCTGACGACAACGTCCTCAGCCGTTCGGACATCCTCCACCGTTTCGCGTCTCGACGCGAAGAAATCCTCCAGCTGTGCCGAGGTCAGGTCCAGCCCGTAAAGCCGGTTGATGGTGTCGAGATTGATCGGGATGGGAACCAGTTGCCCGTCCACGGCCGCCAACACCCTGTGCTCGTACGGCCGCCATTGCGTGAACTGCGAAAGGTGGTCCACGATCGTTTGGCTGTTGGTGTGGAAGATGTGCGGGCCGTAGCGATGGATGAGGATGCCGGCTTCATTGTAGCAGTCGTAGGCGTTGCCTCCCACATGGCTGCGGCGATCGATCAGCAAAACGCTTTCCTGACGCTGCGACGCTATCCGTTCGGCAAGCACACTGCCGGCGAAACCCGCGCCGACGATCAGCCAATCGAACATGGCTATGCACTCCTGCGAAGGGGCACGACCTTCTTGCGTTGGTAGGCGCGCTCAATGTGAGCTGCCATGGCATTCCATGTCCGTTCCCAGGACATGTCCGCAAGATAGGCATCGACCTGCTGCAGGAGCATCTGACGCGGTCGCGAAAGAACGGAGCGCAGCTTGATTTCCAGATCGTCACAGTCGGCGATTTCCACCAGCCCGGCAGCACCGTAACTGCGCACCACGTCGACGATTGCCGTCGAGATCACCGGCAGACCCGCCGCGAGAAATTCCGGCGTCTTGGTCGGGCTGATGAAACGCGTGGCCTCGTTGAGGGCAAACGGCATCCATCCGGCGTCCCAATGGCGCAAATAGTCGGGCAGATCGCAGTAGGCTTTCGGGCCAAGCCAATGCAGGTTTTCGGCTTGCGGCAGGCTTGCAGGGTCGATCTTGACAACCGGACCGAGCATGACGAAATGCACGTCCGGCATTGTCTTTGCCGCTAGCGCCACGAGATCGACGTCCAGCCGCTCGTCGATGACGCCGAAATATCCAACCCTCGGGGAAGGAATGCCCGCCTGGTCGGCTGGGTCCCTTCCTGGCTGTCTTGCGATGTGAAAGTGCCTCACATCGATGCTGCTCGGAAATGGAAAGATGGCGGGATGGAGGTGACGCTTGGTCTCGAACAAGCTTAGACCACCGGTGAAAACGAGATCCGCGCGGCGAAGAAGCGCCTTTTCCATCTGGCCCAGCTCGGGGGGCGCATTCCTGAACGCAGAGAGTTCGTCCATGCAGTCATAGACGCATATGTCTGGGTCGAGGAATTCCGTAAAGCGAAGAGCCATTGGGGTGTAGTACCAGGCGATCAGCCGGCTATGCGGCATAGAAGCGATGGTCTGCTGCACAAATCTCCGCTGGACGGCATCTGCTTTCGCGGCCGACGTGCCAAGCGGCAGCACTGGTGTGACAATCAGAATGTTTTCCGATGCCACGCTGGTCCGCATCAGCGGCTGCGGCAATTCTTCGAAAACGGGTTCTTCAAAATAGACCACTCGCTGCTGAGCGGATGCAAGGGTGAGGAGATGCTGCGGACGCTGGTGAACAAAATTCCATCGTAAGTGGGAGAAGCAAACCAGTATATTTTCGCGACGAACATATTGACTGCCGGTTACCCCGCCAAAGGCCGCTTCCATTGACATACTCCCTCTGTGACACTATTTATGTTACGATTAACATTTGTTAATCGCGAATGGAGAGAACTACTAAGTTCCAGCTCCTAACTTTCGATCAGGTGAGTTGTTCCAACTGAAATGAAGAAGGCCCGGTCGCCCGCTTGGTCCACGCACGAAGCGGGATCTGGGTGCGGAGGCGAGGGCGGCTGTCGGAACCCGGCCGCCACTGAAAGCGTGGTTGAACGAGGAATGCTGGTGGACAGCGGCATTGCCGTATTTGCGTTGAACTCGTTGGCTATAGAATGTGCCTAACATCAATGATTCGCCTGTATCTCTGCGCGTCTCCGACTGCCGAGGCGAATTCCGGGGCTGACATGAACATCAACTTTGAAACCAACGTTTTTCCACTGTTTCATCCGCAAAGCGTGGATGATCTCAAGGACCCGTGTCCTGTCTTCGATGGCCGTGTCTGGCACGTCTTCGGGTCAAGCGGCACGGTCACCACCGAGACGTGGAGAATCTTGCATGCCACGGCGCCCGATCTTTATGGGCCGTGGGCCGAGCATGAGCCGATCGAACTTCCAATCAACGGTACTGGTGTTGCGGCTCCCGGTGTGACCCACGAGTGCGGCGTCTTCCACATGTTCATCCAAACGGAATTCATGAAGTCGGGTGGCCGTTGCGAGCATGCGGTTTCCAACGACGGGTTCCATTGGGTAGTCCTCAGTCCGGCCATTCTGGCCATCCCGGACACGGAAGAGGACGGCATTTACGATCCGCATCCAGCAGTCATTGGCGGTGGGCGCTACCTGGTTTATTCGGCTATGCCAAAATTCACCAGGGTGCCTCAGCCCGACATCTATCTGGCACGTAGCCAGTCCGACTCGTGGTTCGGTCCGTGGAAGCGGATCGGCAAAATCCTCGACCACAACGATGTTCCCCACCATAACACCAGAGATGATCCCGACTACGAATGGGGCATTGAGGGCGCGCAACTGATCGAGCTGCCGGATGGCCGGGTGCTTCTCAACGCCACTTGCTTTCTTCCGAACGGCCTTCGGGGAAACCGGCAACGGGTGTTTTTTGCCATCGCCGACGAGGTCAGCGGGCCTTACGTTTCGATCGGCCCCGTGTTGGAGCCAGGTCAACCGGGCGAGAACGGCCACTCGACAGTGATGATCGATGGCAGTCAGCTTTCACTGTTCTACCAGAGCCGGGTTGCCACAACCGATCACCGATGGCGCTATGGTTTGGCCAGATGCGACGTCGCTCTCTTTTCAAAGGTCGCGTGATTTCCAGGCTGCCATTAGCGCCTTCAGGCGGATGCGCGTCATGCGGCCATGAAACTCCTGAGGGTTGAAGGTGATCCGCGTCGGTGACGGTAGCAAAGTGTCATCGCGAAATGATTTCAGCCCGTTCGTCAATTGTCTCCGCGCATCGATGACACCGCCAGATGCCCGACTAATGGGCTCATAGCTATTTCTTCGGTCCCTTGACAGGGAATGTCGCGTCGCCGTCTTTTTTGCCGGAGATCACCCGCGGATCGGCGCTGGCGACGCCATCGCTTCCCCCGCCCTTGTGGTCCTTTTCCGACTGACCCTTTGCGTCCTGCTCGGGTGTCCGTTTTGATGTTCGAAGCGTCTTGTCCGCCATCATGGCCTCGCGTTTGCCATCCAAACTTCCGGCAATTTCGAAAGTTCCACCGCTTTAGCAAGCCGAAGGACCCAGTGAGTTGGAACGTCGTGGCGGGACGTGAGTTGTAAGCGAGGATATTTACCCGCAGGAGGACGCTTATGGCTAACCGCCGAGAGCAGCAGACGGACCTCACGCCCGCCGAGGCGACAGACCGCATCTGGGAACTCGCCGAGGACATCGACGTCTGCATGTTTGTGACCTGGGACGGCGAGTACAATCGAGCCCGTCCGCTATCTGCGCGTGTGGTCCGTGAAGAAAACGCCATATATTTCCTCGTCAATGACGACAGCGCCAAGAGCAAGCAACTGTCGACCTATCCAAAGGTCACATTGGCCTGGAGTGACAACAGCCACTACAAATACGTCACGATGTCAGGCCCGGCCACAGTGACAAATGACAGGGAAAAGATCGCCGAGCTCTGGGAGAAAACTGACTCAGCCTGGTGGGATAATGCCGATGATCCCGAGATTCGTCTGATAACGGTCAAACCCGACGAAGGCGAATTGTGGGACAGCCCGGGGCTAATCATGGCTACCGCAACGATGGTGTTTGCGGCCGTTACCGGCGCCAAGCCGAATGTGGGCGACAACGCAAAGGTCGAGCTCTGAGCGAGCGGCTAAACTAACCTCTGCTTTAGAGGCAGCGTCGATGAGCATTTTGGAAACCAGCAAGAAGGTGCTCGAGAACGTCACCGGTTTCGCAAGACCGCGCATGGAAATCGTCGCCGGATTGGTGAGGCAGCGAAAGTCGAATGAGTTCTGGTTCAAGGATGATGGACTTGTGCCCAATCATCCAGCATGGCCGCTCGTCGTTTATCGCGGCGCCGTCGAATTGCCCGAAGGACTTGATCCAGCAGCCGTCATGGAGGTGCTTTTCGAGGCAAACGGATGGGGCGATAGCTGGCGAAACGGCATCTATGATTATGTTCACTATCATTCGCAAATACACGAGGTTCTGGGCATTGCGCGCGGAAACGCTGAAGTCCGGTTTGGCGGCAAGAAAGGACGAACGCTGTCGCTGAAGGCCGGTGACGTCGCGGTCCTCCCGGCAGGCACCGGGCACCAATGCCTCTTGGCATCCGATGATTTTTTGGTTGTCGGCGCGTATCCTCCGTTTGGGACTTATGACGAATGTAGGAGCAAGGATCAGCATAGCGGTGCGCTCGCAACGATCCCCAGGGTGGGGCGTCCGCGCAAGGATCCTGCATATGGGAGCCAAGGTCCGCTGCTGAAAAGTTGGAAGCGCTAATCTAGTCGTCGGGGTCGAAAGCCTTGGCAACCGCATCTTTCTCAGCCTGCGGCAGGACTGTCATTGTGAGAATGAACGCTGACAGCAGGAGACAGACGCCATTCGTGAGTATGATCGGCCACTCTGCCTTCATGATGCCGAAGGCCAGCCACAAGGCGAAGCCCAACACAGTGATGGCATACATCGGTGCGGAGATGCCGCTTGTCTCTCGTGTCCTGATGATTTTCCAGGCTTGCGGGGTGAAACTGCTCATCGAGCAGACGGTCGCGAGATAGCCGATGAGCGTGACTGTCTGCATGGAAGCGGCCCTGACCTACGTCGCAGATACGCGCTTGAGATCAGATACGCGGACCACGCCGTGCTGGCTGACAAAGGTCAGGGTGGAGTCCGTGCTCTGGCTCTGCGAAACACCGGATATGCGATGGTCGCCTGTGTCATAAATCTCCATCTTTCCATGATCGTCCATGACCAGGCGGCTTTGCTCAGGAAACGCTGCGTAGCGCATATTGTTTTGAGAACCAGCGGCAGACGGGCTCCCAAACTCCTCAGGCCACCATGAGCCGGCGTGGGCCATAGCTGCAGAACGATAGCTCGTGTCGTCGCGTTGTGGCTTGGCGGGATGATCGCGCAGGTAGGCCGAGAGCTCCGCCGCGATAGTGTTGAGCTTCGCCTTGAGGCTGTCATCGAACATGTCGCCGACCATCGTCATGCCGGAGGACCATTGTGACATTCCTCCGAAGTCGACGTGGCTGAACTGGGCCATGGTTCCACCACCACGCCGCAACGCCTCAAGGACAGCCATGACAGCGCCATCAGTGACGCCATGCTGGCGTGCAAGGCGCGCAATCAGTTCAGCTTCCTTTTGAGTGGTTGTCATCATTGCGTCCTTGATCGCTTGGCGCCGGCAGTCCTCATTGTTGACGATAGACATGCGCGGCCAAATGTAATCACGAAGGAGCGCCACCAGGTCTTCAGGCTCCTTGCCGAGGAAGCTCAATCAAGTTCTATCCAGGCTGGCGCATGATCGCTCGGCTTGTCCCATGCACGCGTTTCGGCATCTACTCCGGCATTCTTCAGGCGATCCAATAGGGATGAACTCAGCAAGAGATGGTCCATCCGGAGCCCGGAACTCCGATCGTACCCGCCGCGGTAGGAGAAGTTCCAATAGGTGTAAATTCCTTTTTCTGGATGAATGCGACGAACCGCATCGAACCAGCCCTGAGCAAGCATTTCGGCGTACGCGCTCCGGCTCTCGGGGAAGTAAACGGCATCGCCAACCCAGCGCCCCGGCACCGCCGCGTCGATCGGGCCTGGAACGACGTTATAGTCGCCGCACAGGATGGTCGGTGAGCTATCGCCGAGCAGCACCTGGCCATAGGTGATCAAACGTCGGAACCAGCGAAGTTTGTAGTCGAACTTCGGCCCCGGCGCTGGATTGCCATTGGGCAAATACAGGCAGCCGACAACAAGCCCATTCACATCTGCCTCGATGTAGCGGCTGTGCGAATCGTCGGGATCGCCCGGCAGACCTCGACGACGTTCCAGCGGCTCAATCCCGCGAGCGAGGATTGCCACGCCATTGTAGGACTTCTGTCCGTGCCAGATTGCGCCATAGCCGGCGTTTCTAATCGCATCGACGGGAAATTTTTCGTCAGAGGTCTTCAGTTCTTGAAGGCAGACGATGTCATAGCCGGTTTCGCCAAGCCACTTGAGAAGCACTGGCAGTCGGCCGTTGACGCCATTGACGTTGAAGGTTGCGATGCGGGTCATCTCGACGATTTAACGTCTTTGCGCCGCTTCGATGCGACCTAGAGTCGGTAGCCAAATCTTGCCTTTTGTCATCGTCCATCTGCATTTTTGCTCGAAGCATTGGTGCTTTGACCGGAAGCAGCGGATGTCTTTGCATCTTTGGAATGCGCGGCAATTGCCGGACCCGCGCCGGTAGCTTTCCGCATATCGCCGCTCCCCTTGCCGTCAGTCGATTTCTTGCTCAACAGTCCTGAGAAATATTTTCCAAAGAAGCCCATCCGACTCTCCATCTTGGCGCTCATTCGGCGGCTTTGCGGGCCCTGAACTCATCTCTGCGCTCTTCTCGCAGCTGCCGAGGATCGCTGCGCGAACCGCCAAGCGCGCGGCGCCTGACCAGCGCGGCCGAACACTCAAGCAGGAAACATTCCAGTCCTTTGTAGATATGCGTGATCATGTCCTTCATCTCCCGGGACCGCCTCGGCACATGGGTCGCCGAGGCGGTTGGGTAGGCGATCAAATCAAGCCGCTCTCCGTTCTGCCGCTCGTTCGTTGACGCCGGCTTCACCGAGGGCAGTCAACGCCTCGTCGGTGGCCTTCTCCTCTTCAAGTGTCGCATTGAGGAGCGCAACCACGTCGTCCTTGCCGAGCGTCGTAGCCCAGGCGATCAGGGTTCCATACCTGGCGATCTCGTAGTGCTCCACGGCTTGCGCGGCACCGACGAGCCCTGCATCGAGCGAAGTCGAACCCTTGTACTCCTGAAGGATTTCAGATCCTTCCTCCAGGATGCCGTCGATCGCCGGGCAGGTTTTGCCGCGCGCGGCAGCGCCGAGAATCTCGAAGACCTCCTCCAGACGTTCGACCTGCCCCTCGGTTTCAGCGAGGTGCTTCTCGAATGCTGCCGAAACTTGCTCTTCGGATGCGCCTTTGGCCATCTTCGGCAAGGCTTTCAGAATTTTCTTCTCGGCATAGTAGATGTCTTTGAGGCCATCGAGGAAAAGGTCCTCCAGGTCCTTGTTGTTGCCATTGGCTTTCTTGGCAGTGGGCATTGTGCCGTCTCCTCTGTTGAAAATTGCCCGTCGCGAGCATTTTCTTAACTCGGAAACCCGAACCCGGTTCCGGGATAATGGAGATATCTAAATTTAAAGGGTCCTGCGCTTCACTGAGAACAACGACCACGTCATTCTCGTCGAAGAGCCGCGGCGGGGCGCACGCCATCGGGCTCCCGCCAACGGTCGTGCGGTCTGAGGGCCTGGGACTGCAGGAGACGCAAGTACCGCAGCGGCAGCAGAGCAGTCGGGGCAACGCCTCTCAAGCCTCCTGACCGCTCTGCAGCCGCTTGATTGCTGGCCCTGCTTGCATCCAGGAATTGGGTGATTGGACGCTGCGTATGCAACCAGAATACCTCAGAATGGTTCTAGCTATGATTTGAGCGGGATGGCAGCGAGCGCCGTCCAAAGGTGGCAATTTTTATGGACGTATCACTTTCGCGAACCGCAGACGACAACATCAAAACCGGCAAGAGCGGCTTGCTGCTTGTCTCGGACAATTATGACGCTTTCGCTCTGCGCGTGCTGGCCGCAAGGAGCGCTGAGCGCAGCCTCGACCTGATGTACTACCTTTGGCATGATGATCACACCGGCCGCTTGCTGCTTCGCGAGGTTTTTCGAGCTGCTGAGCGCGGTGTTCGGGTGCGCATGCTCCTTGACGACGTCAATCCGCGTAAAAATGATGCGGCATATCTGGCGCTGAACAACCATCCAAACATCGAATTGAAGTTGTTCAATCCGAGCGGTATCAGGCGCGGCCGGATCATGCGTGGTGTGGAAGTGCTGTTGCGGCTCTTTGCATTGACGCGACGGATGCACAACAAGGCTTGGATCGTCGACGACAAATTTGCCATTGTCGGCGGTCGGAATGTTGGCGATGCCTATTTCGATGCGGCAGAAACCAATTTCCGGGACCTCGATCTGCTGCTCCTGGGGCCTGCGGTACGGCAAACCGCGGCGATATTCGATGCCTTCTGGGCTTGCAATGAAGCCAAGCCAATCAAAACCTTGGGATCAGTGGCTGAGCATGAGCATGCCAAATGGCTTGAAGGAAGCGATACCGGCCCCGATCCCAAATTCCTGAACGGCATCGGCAACCGGGGCTCGATCACGGAGTTTATTGCGGCCAGCAACGACGTTCATTGGGTGGATGGCGTGCGGGTCATTTCCGATCCGCCGGAGAAAGTTCGTGGTTGGAGACGTCGCAGCTGGCTTATGAAAGAGCTGCGTCCGATCATCCAATCCACGCGCGGGTGTCTGGAAATTGTGTCGCCCTATTTCATCCCCGGCAAAAGGGGCACAGCGATCTTGCTGGACCTTGTCGGCGCCGGTGTTGACGTTTCGGTTCTGACCAACTCCCTGGCCGCTACCGACGTGGCCGCAGTCCATGGCGCTTACGCAAACTATCGCAAGCGGCTGCTGAGGAATGGCGTCAAAATTTTCGAGCTTCAGCCGTTCAACCGGCGCTCGGCAATCTCGGTGTTTGGCTCGAAGGGCGCCAGTCTGCATACGAAAGCTTTCACCGTCGACGACAAGATCGGCTTCGTCGGTTCCTTCAATTTCGATCCACGGTCAGTGTCCTTGAACTCGGAAATGGGCGTGCTGTTTGAGGATCCGAAATTGGTCGCCGAGCTGCGGCATCGATTCCAATCGGAAATATCTCCGGAAACAAGCTATCGGCTCGAACTGAAGCACAATGTTCTGCATTGGCATGGATGCGGCGAAGGCAAGATTCAGGACTATACGCATGAACCAGAAGCCGGATTTTTTCGCCGTATCCTGGCGGTCTTCGTCCGTCACCTCCCGATCGAATCTCAGCTCTAGCATCCGACGATGGCCGAGGACCTCGCGATCTCAGCAAATTGCCCTGCCGGGGATCGCGTGAGCGAAACGTGAAACCCTGATCTACCACGGGTCAGCCAGACCGCATCACACCCGGTTCTTCGACAACCGCGTCGCCAGTCCCATGCTGTCCGGCGTCCGGATCACTCGGCAACACGTCGGAAAAATTGACTGTGGCGACCAGATATCCGGCTTCATCGTAGACCTTGATAGTCGATCCCGATTGCTTGGTTCCTGACCCAGGTTCCGCCGCCACCGCTACGCGCGCCATCTCTATTGCTCTTGGACTGGCCATCTCCGCACTCGCTAGCTCTTCCTGGAAAGCAGTAGTCTGGCCGGATACTGTCGTCTCAAAGCGAAATTTTGGCATGGGCAACCTCCTGTTCCTATGCAATTCCGGTGTCCGGGTTGCGTTCCAAAGAAACAGAATTGGTGGGAAGCAGCTAAGATCGCCGCGATGGCCAGACCCGTGTCGCCACGAAGGTCAGCAAACCCGTGATCACAATCCAGGCCTGCACCTCGCGTTGGATAGTTGGCCCAGGGTTCGATGTCTGTCGCGACGGGCTCTCTGCCTCCACTATCGGTTGAAGGTCGGACCGACTGCCGAGACGGACGGAATAGGCCCGCGTGAACTCGGCGCCGAGCAGGAAGATCTCAGACGAATAGTAAACCCAAAGCAGCACGACCAGCAGTGCACCCGCCGCGCCATAGGAGGATGCGATCGCGCTGGTTCCGATATACCAGCCAATCAGCGACTTGCCGATGGTGAAGAGCAAAGCGGTCACTGCCGCGCCAATTGCGACATCGCGCCAAGCGAGCGACCGGTCCGGCAGGATCTTGAAGATCGCGGCAAACAGAGCGGAAATCAGCACGAAGGATACAACGCCGTTTATCGACGCGAGAATGATCGTGCCGAACGGCAGATGGGCGTTGATGACAGAGCCAAGTGCGGAAATGGCGGCGCTTGCCGCCAACGACACAAGCAGTAGAAATCCCAACGCCGCAACCAGGCCCAGGCTAGCCGCCCGCGCCCGCACCAATCGCGACACAGACATGGGTGGTGGGTCAATCTTCCAGATTGTGTTGAGCGAAAGCTGCATTTCGCCAAACACCCCGGAGGCTGTCACGAAGAGGGTGACGATGCCCACCAAGGTGGCAAGAGTGCCGGCGGTTCTGTGAGAAGCGCTTTCGATGGTGCTGCGCAGAAGGTCGCCGGTTTGCGATCCCATCACGCCTGCGATTTCGGCCGACAGAGCGAGTTGAGCTGCTTCATGCCCAAAGACAAGTCCAGCAATCGCAACAACGATCAACAAGATCGGGGCCAGGGACGTAACGGCATAGAACGCCATCGCCGCACCGTGGCTGAGGGCATTGTCGTTGATGAATCCGAGGATGCTCTCCTTGCCAAGAACCCAGGCTTCGCGTGCCACCCGCATGGGGAATTCCTTTTACCTCAACGAGCAACCTAGTGCTGTCGGCAACGAAAGCGAGACCTGCCGCCAGTGCGCGAGGCGCGATTGCAGAGACACGCCCGCTTGTCTCTGCACGAACGGCCAGAAATGTTCCATGCGGCGCCGGAACTCGCCGGGCTCGTAATGGTTATCGGTCATCCGATTGGAGTGATCAAAAATGCCTGATAATGAAAACCGTCGCGAGACCGGCGCAACGAAGTACCCGGCTAGAACAGGTCCTGATCCTTCGGATGCGTTCTCTCAGGATGCGGCCGGCAACAAGAAACCCAAGAGTGGGGTCGGTCTGACGCGGCCAGTCAATGAGGTGGATGACAAGACGCACCAATCCGATGGCCAGAACGCCCCGGCGAGGCCGGGCAGCGGAAACACGGTTAAGCCATGAACGTTGCCAATCTTCAGCTTGAAGGGTTGATGATGGCGGTCGCGTCAATCAACAACCTGCTCGTTCACAAAGGTCTGCTGTCAATTGACGAGATCGATACCGCCCTGCGAAAGGCAGAGGCGTCCATGACAGGTGACGAGCGGACCTACGAAGACATGTCACCGGCCAACCGTGACGCGATCTGCTTCCCGATCAGGCTTCTGCAGATCGCAAACAACGCGCAAGGCGAACTGGACATCCCACCATTTTCAGAGCTTGCAAAAATGGTTGGGCAAACCAAGGAACCTTAACGTCAGCGGTGACGACATGACGTGTAATCTCCGTGAAGGCCTACATTTGACGGCGATGCCACTCTGAAGCGGAAAAGCAGCATCGGCGCCGTCTCGGCCATGAACCGAACCAAATCTCACCCACTGCGTTGAGTCCGGCGTTGCGTCATTAGTCGGGGCACTTCCATGAAAACGGGCGAGCTTTCAACCTACCGGGCCAAAAGGGACTTCGCGAAGACGAAAGAGCCCAGCGGCGAAAGCTCGATTGCGGGTTCGAATCGACTTCGGTTTGTCATCCAAAAACACGCGGCCACGCGGCTGCACTATGATCTTCGCCTCGAGCTTGGCGGGGTCTTCAAATCATGGGCTGTGACCAAAGGTCCATCACTGGATCCTCACGACAAACGACTTGCCGTGGAGGTTGAGGACCACCCGCTGGAGTACGGCGACTTCGAAGGCACAATTCCCAAAGGACAATATGGTGGCGGCACGGTGCAGTTGTGGGATCGCGGATATTGGGAACCGGAAGGCGCCATGTCTCCCGAAAAGGCGTTGGAAAAAGGCGACCTGAAATTCACGCTGCAGGGCAAGCGCCTGCATGGAAGCTTCGTCCTCGTGCGCATGAAGCATGACCGCAATGGCGGGAAGCGGACCAACTGGCTGCTGATCAAACACCGCGACAAATACGCGACAGAGGGCAATGGCGATGCGGTGCTGGCTCAGGATCGATCCGTCGCCTCGGGTCGGAGCATGGAGAGGATTGCAGCGGGGAAGGGGGCAGGTCCGAAGCCGTTCATGATGAAAGGTTCATCGTTGGCCGATGCGGATGCCGTTTGGGACAGCAAGCGCGGCCATGCCGACAAGCGCGCCGCCAGGTCGGCAAAGCCTGCTCCGCGGCCGAAGCGAGCCGCTGGTGCCTCAGCGGCGAAGATGCCCGACTTCATCCCACCACAGCTTTGCGCAACGCTTTCCCGGCCGCCGGCCGGGACGAACTGGGTTCACGAAATCAAGTTTGACGGTTATCGCGTCCAGTTGCGCGTGGAAGACAAGGACATCGCCCTTAAGACCCGCAAGGGTCTTGACTGGACGGAGAAATTTGGCGCCATCGCAAAGGAGGCCGCCAGCCTCCCCAACGTCATCATCGACGGCGAAATCGTAGCGCTTGGCGAGAACGGCGCGCCCGATTTTGCCGCACTGCAGGCGGCGCTGTCGGAGCGCCGGACGAAGGACCTGATCTACTTTGCTTTTGACCTGCTCTTCGCAAATGGCGTCGATCTGCGAAAGATGCCTCTCTCACAACGGAAGGAACGTCTGAGCGAGATGCTCGGCGAAGTCGATCGCGGCGCGCAAAATCTCATCCGCTATGTCGAGCACTTCAGCAATGGCGGCGACGCGGTGCTGCGTTCTGCCTGTCGCCTGTCGCTTGAGGGGATTGTCTCCAAAAAGGCCGATGCAACCTATGTTTCGGGGAGGACCGACACCTGGGCCAAATCGAAATGCCGCGCCGGGCATGAGGTGGTCATCGGCGGCTGGTCGACGACCAACGGCAAATTCCGGTCATTGCTCGTCGGCGTCAATCGCGGTGAACATTTCGCCTATATCGGCCGTGTGGGGACCGGATTCAGCGAGGCAAAGGTCAAGCAGCTGATGCCCAGGCTGCAGGAGATGAAAGCCGCGACGTCGCCGTTTACCGGCGACGGCGCACCGAAAAGGAATTCAACCGTCTTCTGGACGAAGCCGGAATTGGTCGCGGAAATCGAGTTCGCCGGCTGGACCGGGGGTGGCAATATCCGGCAGGCCGCCTTCAAAGGCCTGCGTGAAGACAAGCCCGCAAAAGACGTCGAGGCCGAGCGTCCAGCCGATCCTCAAGAGACGCCGATTGCCGACCCTGCCAAGGTGACTGGCAAGACAGGAAAAAGCCCGGTTGTCATGGGCGTCATCATTTCCAAGCCGGACAAGCCGCTTTGGCCGAATGCCGGCGACGGTCAGCCCGTCGACAAGCTCGATCTTGCAGAATATTTCGAGACCGTTGGCCCCTGGATGATCAGACATATCAAAGGTCGTCCCTGTTCACTCGTGCGCGCGCCGGATGGCTACGCTGGCGAGCAGTTTTTCCAGCGCCACGCAATGCCAGGCACATCCAATCTGCTGGAACTGGTGAAAGTCTTCGGCGATCACAAACCGTATCTGCAAATCGACCGCGTCGAGGGTCTGGCCGCGATCGCCCAGATAGGCGGCCTTGAGCTTCACCCCTGGAATTGCCAGCCGGGTCATCCCGAAATGCCTGGCCGACTTGTCTTCGACCTTGACCCTGGTCCGGAAGTCCCTTTTGCGAAGGTGGTCGCGGCTGCCAAGGAAATGCGCGATCGTCTCGAAGATCTGGGCTTGGTGAGCTTCTGCAAAACCACGGGCGGCAAAGGCTTGCATGTCGTGACGCCATTGGCGGCCCAACGCAGCAAGACGACATGGGCCGAGGCCAAGGCCTTCGCAAAGGCCGTCTGCATCCAGATGGCGGCAGACAGCCCGGATCTCTACCTCGTCAACATGGCCAAGAAGCTGCGGACATCCCGGATTTTTCTCGACTATCTCAGGAATGATCGCATGGCGACAGCCGTCGCCCCTCTCTCCCCTCGCGCCAGGGAAGGCGCGACTGTATCCATGCCGCTGACCTGGAGTCAGGTGAAGGCGGATCTCGATCCGAAAAAATACACCGTTCGCACGGTCCCGGGCCACCTGAAAAAGACCGTCGCCTGGGCTGACTACGACGATGGCGAACGGTCGATCAGCAGTGCCATCAAACGGATCGGTTCAGCCAAGCTCGCCGCATGACGACGTCGGTTCGCGCAAGAACGCCATGACGGCTGCGGCTACCGCCTCGGCTGCTTCTTCGGCCATATGATGTCCGCTTTCGATCGGTTGGCCCTTCAGTTCGGTGGTCCAGGGTCGCCAAACATCGAGCACGTTGCCGTAGAGTGCCTCAAGGTCATCGCGGGCGGACCAGAGCGCCAAGGTCGGGCACGCGACCCGGCGACCAGCTTTCCTGTCGTCGGTATCGTGCAATTGATCGATGGCCAGACCTGCCCGATAGTCTTCAAGCATGCCGTGAACAACATTCGGATCGTGGATTGCGTCCTTGTAGTCGACATAGGCCTCAGCCCCCATGGACTCGGCTGAGCCGCCATACCACGCGTCAGGATCGGCCATGATTGCGCGTTCGGGCTTGTCCGGCTGTGCAAAAAAGAACCAGTGCCACCAGAGCTTCGCAAAGCGGGCGTCGCAGCGTTCGAGGGCTTCCAGGATAGGGACGCTGTCCATGACGATCAGATGGCTGATCGCCGACGGGTGATCCATGGCTGTTCGGAACGCTGTGTAGCTGCCGCGGTCATGGCCTGCGATGGCAAACCGGCGAAAGCCGAGATGTCCCATGAGAGCAATGCAGTCCCTGGCCTTGGCACGCTTGGAGGATCCAGCATGGTCCACGGCGTCCGCCGGTACCGAGGACTGGCCAAAGCCCCTCAGATCGGGGCAGACAACTGTGTGGTCGGCGGCGAGAAGTGGGGCTACCCGGTGCCAGGTAACGTGCGTCCGAGGATGGCCATGCAGCAAAAGAAGCGGCGGGCCTGAACCTCCATACCTGACTCGCAGTGAGGACTCGGGCAGATCCACGGTCTCTAGCTTGAATCCTTCAAACATCCGCTTCTTTGTCGTCAGACTGTGAAAACAAGTCCCGCATGTCCATCTTCAACCCACGCCGGTGAAATTGGTTTCGGGCATTTGTCCGTTTGGAGATCTCTCTCATTCCAATGGTTCGGCCGCCGTTCCGCCAGCCCTGGCGCTGGCTTGCAGGTACGACGCCCGAGATCCAGCCTCCTGCCTCACCGGTCTCTGGGATTGCCCAGGGCGGGGTCGCGCGCCCGGGTGTAGCCCTCGACGCGAGGCAAACCGTCATCCATCCTGATAAACGGCAGCCGCATTTCCCAATAGGCCTGGGCTTGGGGATGGTACTTCTCGGGCGCGTCCATGAATCCGATCGAGATGTAGAACTCATTTGGCAAGCCTTCATCGGTGTACCCAATCGAGGTGCCACATTCCGAACAGAAGGAGCGCACGACGCCCCTGGTTTTCGAAAATGTTTTTGGTTTGGAGCCGAGCCAATCGACCTGATCTGGACGATAGCCAATCCAGATCGTCAGTGGGCTGCCGATCGCTCGTCGGCAGTCATCGTCGTGGTCGAAACAAATCCAAAAGGGATCGCCACTGAATTCAGCTGTGATGGCTCCGCAAAAGCAATGCCCTTGATCAATCCGGGCCGGTTTTCTGACCGTCGTTCGGGGTTTGTCGTCCATGGTAATCTTCCGGCCAGCGTGGTGGCGTAACGCCGCGGACGGCAAGCAGTTCCTTTGGACGTCACAGAGCCGCAGATGCGCGCAACCGGCGGGCTGCTGGTCAATATCATTTGAGGCAGATCAGGCCTTAATTTGTTGGGAACATTTTTTCAGGTCCGCACTTTGTTCGCCGTCTGACCAAAGGAGGCGACCTTGAAAACACGACGCGTCGACAGGGAAAAGATCGAGAGGGCGGATCGAGAAGCCAAGTTGCTGTTGGAAGCGGAGCGGCATGCCAGGGAAGCCAAGACGGCGCGGCTTAGAGAACAGCGACAGTTGTTGGAGGCATCGATAACGCAGACCCCGCCCGCGCCCGTAGCCGCAAAGCAGCCGCCCCGCCAACGAAAGCCGACGCGCAAGGTAATCGAGGTGGACTGACGGTTTGGTCACTTGGGGCTTTTGCCAAGGTGGGGAGTTGATATGACAGGGCAGGGGATCCGGCAGCATGAATACCAAAGCGGTAAGTCCGGCCGTCGCCAAAGCGGCTGCTCGGCGTGCTGGATCGGGGTCTCATCACCGGTGTGTCCGACGACGATCCTGCGAGAGCCGCTGAAAAAGGCGCCCGAGCGGGCCGAGAACCAGCGAATCCGGCTGGACACTTACGTCGGGAACAATCGCACGCGCGGACCGTTCCCCAAGCGATCTTCACGCTCAGGATTTGCTCTTGTTGCAGCGACCGGATGAAATTTTCAACGAGGCCTCGCAAACGGTTGGTGATCCCCTTGAGCGCGACGCCTTAGGTGGGGAGGCTGAGCTAACTGGCGATCGCGCCATCCCGCGTCGTCTGGTTGTCGTCTCGAACAGGCTGGGGAACATTCGCGATCTGTCGCAAGCCGGCGGACTTGCTGTAGGCATCGGGGATGCGTTGGCCGAGCGTGGAGGCCTGTGGCTAGGAGCAAGCGCCGAGTATCAGGACTACGCCGCGAGCGACGAACCGCTGATCCGCTTGGAACGGGTGGGAAAGATCGAGACGGCTGCGCTTACCCTGCCCTATGAGGAGTATTCGCTCTATTACAATGGCTATGCCAACAGCACGCTGTGGCCGCTTTTTCATTACCGACTCGACCTGGTGAACCACCGGGCAGAGTTTCTACACGCCTACCGGCAGATCAATGCGCGGTTCGCGAAGGCGCTCGCAGGACTGCTGTCGGGCAACGACGACCTGGTGTGGGTTCACGACTACCACCTTATCCCCTTGGCCGCCCAGTTGCGGCGGCTGGGAGTCCGGAATCGGATCGGGTTTTTCTTCACATACCGTTCCCGCCGCCCGACCTGTTTGTAGCCACGCCCGACCATGAAGAACTCATCGATGATCTGCTTCAATATGACGTCGTGGGGTTCCAGACCGAAACGGACGTGGGGAATTTCCGGCGCTCAGTGCAGGCGGCCAACTCCACTACTTTTGATATCAATGGTTCGGCTGAGATGAACGGCCGCACGGTGTTATCGAGGTGTTTTCCGATAGGCATCGACGTCGATTCAATCGCACGCATGGCCAATGAGGCGGCGGAGGATGTGCAGATCGATTCCATGCGCCGCCAGATTCTGGGCCTCAAGCAAATCATCGGCGTCGATCGGCTGGACTACTCCAAGGGTCTCCCCGGCCGCATGCAGGCTTTCGCGCGTCTTTTGGAAAGGCATCCGGAACACGAGCGGGCGGCAACCTATTTGCAGATTGCGTCGCCGACGCGCGAGGAGGTCAGCGCCTATGCCGACATCCGGGCCCAGCTTGAAGCAACCGCCGGCGCGGTCAACGGAAGATACGCGGATTTGGCTTGGACCCCGATCCGCTACATCCACCGTGCCGTATCACGCTCTCGGCTTGCTGGCCTGTTGCGCGCTAGCCAGGTCGGATTGGTCACGCCCCTGCGTGACGGAATGAACCTCGTCGCCAAGGAATACATAGCCGCGCAGGACGAAGCCGACCCCGGAGTGCTGATTTTGTCGCGTTTTGCAGGTGCGGCTGAAGAACTTGCCGAATCCTTGATCGTGAACCCGTATGCGGTCGACGAGGTTGCCGATGCGATCGCAAAAGCGCTCGCGATGCCGCTTGAGGAAAGAATTGCAAGGCATAGTGCACTGCTCAAGCGCATCAGGCGCAATGACGCAGCAGAATGGCGGCGGTCATTTCTCGCCACGCTCGCGGGCGAGAACTAGCGCCTGGCATCGATGCCTGAATCCGTCCGTGTGTCACGCGTCCCACACGGTCATAGCCCGGCAATAACCCGGCTGGCCTAGCAGTTCGAAAGGCCTTGAAGCTGATCATGTACCTTGTCAGCCCGCATCAGAAACTTTTCGCTCGTTGCCGGAAGCGCGATAGCCCGCCTCAATCGGTGGACTATCGAAGGTTCCACGGAACACACCGCCGGTCCGGTCGTTTGGGCTCTGATAGGAGATCTGCGATGACAAGGAACCCCACGCGAAAGGACAGTGATCTCTCTGAAAAAGAGGCAATCAAGTTGGCCGAAGTCACCGACGTGTCACCCGGGCAGGCCAAAGAGCTTGCAGCCGAGCACGGCAAAGACGGCGCCAAGAAGGAAGCAAGAAATTACAAGGCGGAGGGCTGACTATGGCGGCCAGTGGATCCGCAAACGACAGAGACGCACGAGCCACCCTCTACGCACAAGGCGTAATGGAAGCCGAGCGCAAGGCGCGGGAAGAGAAAACGGCGCGATTGCGCAAAGCCCGTTTGGCGCACGAGGCGATCAATCCGCCTGCACCCGAGCGGAAACCGGCAGTGCCGAAAGCCCCAAAGCGGGCCGCCAAACCAGGCAGCCGAAAAGCTGGAGAAGATTAGCTTCAGCTTCTTCGGCTGTGCCGGCGGCACGCGTCGGGGAAGAGCAGACCGTGCGGTCGATCTGCACGATAAATTTGTACTTCATCGAATGACACAAAGGAGTCCAGTGATGACGGAGCATGTGTCCCGGAAGGAAGAACAGCGTGGCACCCGAAATGTACTCGGGTGGGGCGTCGTCATTGCGGCTGTGATCTTCGTCGCACTGCTAGCCTTCTTTGTGTTCATACCCCTTTCAGGCGGATCGTGGCAGACATCGCCAGTAAAGCGCACCCCGGAACAGAACCAAGGCGGCAATGCCCCCGCCGAGACATCACCCGCGCCCGGCGTTAAAAAGAACCCGCAAGAAAATACCGAGATGCCAGGGCAGCAGTGATCGACCTTGGGCTGCGACCCAAGTTGGCCTGATCTTCCTGGTCGTCTCATCGGCGTCATGATGGGATCAGGGCCTTCTGGGCGCAGGAACCGCTGAGCTATTGAGACTGGGTTTCGCCCACATCGAGCGCAGAAAGATTACCGCAGCAGCATCGGTCTGGCGAACGAGGCGATCACGCCATCGTGGAACTCGAGGCACATCAAGATGCCTAGCTGCAGGCCGTTCAGTTGGGATTTTTCAGCTGCTTTGACAACAGCAGTTGCTGCTGCAGCTCAAGGGCGAGCTTCAACAGCCGTTCAGGTGTTTCCTCTTCCGCGATTTCGTCGAGCAGCGCTGCGAGTGCGTCGCCCTCAACAGGATCGCGGAATGAGTCAGGTTTGGTTTGCGGAGGTTTGGCCACGAGGATTTCTAGCAGGAATGCGGCCGTATTTGCAAGACGAAGCGAAGCGCTCTTGGGGAGGGGTACCGTAGCGGGGGCGGTCGACAGGGCGGCCTGCGGCAAACTATCGGACAATCTTAATTCATGATGCCAGACCTGTCGTTGCGGAGCACCTCCTCCATGAGTGTATTGAGCCATTCGCTCAAGGGAAGGTCATGCCGCGTCGACAACCGCTCCTCCAGCGCCGCCTTCAATGTCCGTTCGACGAGGCGATCGGCCGCCTGTGGGTCGCCCAGCAGCAGCCGCGCGGACAGCCTCAGTTTTGGAAGAGCGCGGAAAACATTGTCTTCACCAAGCGCTGTTGATTGCGCGGCGAGGATCCCGGCAACCGTCCTGAACCCGGCCGGCTTGGAGAGGTTTTGGGTGTACCGGAACCGCTCCGGTAGGGTGATCTGATCGTTTCCGGAGAAGAATACGAACGGGATGCCTCTGTCCGTCAGCTCATCGGCGAGGGGAAAAACAGTCTCACCGTTAAGATCGATGTCCAGCACCGCCCCGTCCGCTGAATCGATATATCGTCGAGCCCGGCTGACTGACGACACCGGCCCCAAAACGGTCGCCCCACAATCGCTGAAATAAGAGGCAAGTTCGCTTGCCAGCAAGAATTCGTCCTCGACGAGCAGAATTCGCATGCCTAATAACATAGCAGCCCTCCGGGCTTTAAACGGCGGTCGCGTCCATCGGTTCCGTGGCTATCGGCGGTGCGGGATGGGAATTCGACCAGGAACGGTTTACACATTGGATCGAAATCAGCGCTGCCGCGTTGCATTTCACTGAAGCAGGACAATTGATGCAAAAGCTGCCGAGGTTCCCCATAGTCGGTATTGGCGCCTCTGCGGGCGGCATTGCCGCCATGGAGGGATTTTTTCGCGGGATGCCGTCTTCGAGCGGGATGGCGTTCGTGATCGTCACGCATCTCAGCCCGGAACGGGAAAGTCTGCTGCACGAAGTGATTGCGCTTTACACCGGAATTCCGGTTCGTGTCGCTGAAGATGCAATGGATATCCATCCTGACACCGTCTACGTGATGCCGCACAACGCGATCCTCACCATCGAAAATTCCAGCCTAAAGCTGCGCCAACCGAATTCGGTGTCCAGGGAGCGCAAGCCCATCGATATCTTTTTCAGCGCGCTGGCCGAGGATCAGGGCGAATACGCCGTCGGCG
The DNA here is from genome assembly GCF_030323125.1 of Mesorhizobium sp. C089B. Classification (NCBI taxonomy): domain Bacteria; kingdom Pseudomonadati; phylum Pseudomonadota; class Alphaproteobacteria; order Hyphomicrobiales; family Phyllobacteriaceae; genus Mesorhizobium; species Mesorhizobium sp. C089B. The sequence goes on along the minus strand of NZ_CP100469.1, from coordinate 2,689,763 downwards.
TCGTCCTGTCGGGCGGCGATTCCGACGGTACGTTGGGCATCAAGGCAATCAAGGAGCATGGCGGCCTGACGCTGGCGCAACTCTCCGACGAGTCGGGTCCGAGCAATCCCGACATGCCGCGCAGCGCGATCAGTTCCGGTCTGATCGATATCGCCATCCCCGCCGATGAGATGGGTGCGAAACTCATGGAATTTGCCCATAGCTTTGAACTGCTCGACGAGCTCGAAGCTGACGATGGCAAGGCCAGTGCTTTGAAACTCCGCAAGGGCCAGGAGGAAATCTACGCGATCCTGCGCAGCCATTCGGGACATGATTTCTCGGGCTACAAGGCCAAGACGTTCTTGCGCCGCGTCAGGCGACGCATGCAAATAACACAGAACACCGCGATCGATGCCTATATAGAGTTGCTTCGTTCAAATGCGGAGGAAGTGCGGTCGCTGTTTCGCGACCTGCTGATCAACGTGACAAATTTCTTCCGCGATACGGACGCTTTCAAGACCCTGGAAGAAACCGTCATCCCCAAACTTTTCGAAGGCAAGGACGCCAACGATACGATCCGCGTCTGGGTGCCCGGCTGCGCAACCGGCGAGGAAGTCTTCTCGATCGGAATGCTGATGCGCGAGCATATGGATACACTTTCGGCTGTGCCGCGCATCCAGATTTTCGCCACGGACATCGATGACGCGGCGTTGGGCATCGCACGTTCGGCGCGCTATCCGGAGTCATTGCTTGCGGGCGTTTCGCCTGAACGTCGCGAACGCTTCTTCAGCAATGACGGCACAAGTTTCATCTTGAGCAAGAGCGTACGTGATCTCTGCATCTTCTCGGCGCACAGCGTCATCCGTGATCCACCCTTCTCGCGCATGGACATGGTGTCGTGCCGGAACCTGCTGATCTATTTCGGCCCCGATGTGCAAAAGCAGGTTATTCCGACCTTCCACTATTCGCTGAAGCCCGGCGGCTATCTGTTCCTTGGCACCTCCGAGAGCATAAGCCAGCATGCCGATCTGTTTGCACCGGTCGACAAGAAACAACGGATATTCAAGGCACGAGAACATACGGCGCCGCCGCGGCTGCCGATCTTGTTGAATGCTGCGCCTGCAAGCAATTTTTCCAGCGCCAATGACACTCATGCCCGCCGCGGCTTGTCTTATTCCCTAAGGCAAACCGTTGAAGCCCATGTTCTCGAACGCTACGCTCCGGCCCATGTCGTCATCAATGGTGATGGAGATGTCGTCTATTACTCGGTCAGAACCGGCAAATATCTCGAGCCGCCGCAAGGGGTGCCGAGCAGACAATTGCTCACAATGGCACGCAGCGGCCTGCGTCTGGAACTGCGCGGCGCTTTGCGGGAAGCGGCCGAAGGCCGGCGCACGGTTGTGCGCGAAGCGATAGCCATTGAAGAAGATGAAGATCGTGTCCAATTCGTCACATTGACGATCGAGCCCTTGGTTGATCGCGGCAGCGGCGAGCCGCTGTTTCTCGTCCTGTTCGAACCGGTGGGCCAGCCGCAGCCGCGGCTGGAGGCTCTAAAGGTTCGTCAGCCATCCGGGATTGCTGATTTCGAGCGCGAGCTCCGCGATACGCGTGAGCGCCTGCAATCGACGATCGAAGAATATGAGACCGCATTGGAGGAGTTGAAATCTTCCAATGAGGAACTCGTCTCAGTCAACGAAGAAGCCCAGTCCTCCAATGAGGAGCTTGAGGCTTCCAAGGAAGAAATGCAGTCCCTCAATGAGGAATTGAACACCATCAATGCCGAACTGGTTTCCAAGATCGAGGATCTCGATCGGGCCAACAGCGATCTGAAGAACCTGTTCGAGAGCACACAGATCGCGACTGTTTTTCTCGATACCAAGCTGGTTATCCGCAGCTTCACGCCGGCGGCGTCTTCGTTCTTCAATTTGCTGCCGACCGACATCGGAAGACCGCTTACCGATCTTGCCAGCCGGCTCGATTATCCGCACCTGCGCGACCATATCGCGCAGGTTTTCAGGGCCGGCGAGATGATCGAGCACCAGCTACCGCGCGATAGCGACGGCATCCACTATCTCGTGCGGCTGATCCCCTACCGCGACAGCGTGCGAAAAATCCAGGGTGTGGTGGTGACCTTTGTCGATGTGACGACCATGGCTGAAGCCGAAGCCCACCAGCGGGTATTGATCTCGGAACTCAATCATCGGGTCAAGAACATGCTGGCTGTTACGGTCAGCATTGCCAGTCAGACCCTGAAAAATGCTCCCTCTTCGGAGGCTTTCGCCGAAGCGCTTATCGGTCGCCTGCGCGCCATGGCGCGGGCCTACGGAGTGCTCTCGCGCGAAAGCTGGAAAGAGGTCTCGGTAGAGGAAATCGTGCGGCAGGAAGTCGAGCCGTTCGGGCTGGAACGCATCAACACCACAGGCGAGGACATTCGGCTCAAGCCTCAGCAGGGCCTGTCGCTTGGCATGGTGATCCATGAACTTGCCACGAATGCTGGAAAATATGGCGCCTTGTCCGTGCCAAACGGCGTGGTGTCCGTGACTTGGTCGGCGTCGGATCACGGTTTTCAGCTCGAATGGTTAGAAAGCGGCGGTCCCGCTGTCACTCCACCTGAGAAGACGGGATTTGGTCTTTCGCTGGTAAAAGGCGAAATTGAGTATCGGCTTGGCGGAAATTTTGAAACATCTTTCGGTTCCGATGGTTTGAGCTTGCGGATTGAGTTTCCGTTTGATCATCGGGAGAGCGAAACGTGACTGCATCTCGTATCCTTATCGTCGAAGATGAATGGCTGGTCGCGGAGGAGCACCGCGCAATTCTGGAAGAGGCCGGCTTCGCCATCGCCGGGCCAGTGCCGTCCGTTGCTCGCGCGAAAAAGCTGATCGAGAGTGAAGTCATATCTGCCGCGGTCCTGGACATTGGTCTCGGCGGCGAGACCAGCGCTGCCCTTGTCCCTCTTCTAGCGCAACGCGGAATTCCGTTTGTTTTCGTCAGTGGGTACACGGCATCCGACATCCCGCAGGATTTGCGTCATCACAAGATGCTGTCAAAACCCGTGTGGGCTGCTGCGCTGGTCGAGGCCGTGCGAAATATGCTCGGTGTTCAACCGACAGCTTTGGCAAGACACCAGGACAGCGGAACGGTGCCAACCCAACGAGAAGCCCGGTAACGCACTTCTCGTGGGACAAAGACAATGGTTTTTCACCAGATATGCGACGACATTCGGGTCCAGGCCCGAGAGGGCGTCGCCGACAAGTGCCTGCGATCCGGCCGGCACGATTGGCATGCTCCCGGTCTGGCGTATTCCAGAGCTGGGCGAAATTTCGCGACCGCGCGACGATTGGTCAGGCGATGAGCCTATCAAACAACGGGCAGTTCGCCCTCGGTTTGCCTCGCGTCGAATAGGACGCCAAGGCCGTAAGTGACGGCGCCAGCGGCTATCATCTCTGCCAACGCTGCGCTTGACACCGGGCAATGCGGCATGACCGCCTTGATCGCGAGTTCGGCATTCGCGATCGACACGAAATCGTGCCGTCGCTTACGGGTCTCCAGATATTGTTCGATCAACATCTGCAGTCGCCTTCTTTCTATTTCATCGCCAGCCATTGGTTCCTCCTGTAGACAGTCTGAAAGCCCACCACGCCTAAGGAGCGGTGGGCTCGGCGGCCCTTTTTGAGGACCGTGGACTCTAGTGAGGCGGGCAGGTCCACCAGTTCGTCGGCGTCTTCCTGTTCTTCGGGGAGGTAGCCGAAAGCAACGTCCGCACGCTCGCGCGCGAATGCAATCGCCGCCGCACGACCAATACCGGAATCGCCGCCGGTTATCAGCGCTTTGCGACCGGCAAGCCTGCCTGATCCCTTGTAGGTCGTTTCGCCGTGATCCGGGCGCGGCACCATCTTGCTCGCCAAACCCGGCCACTTCTGTTCCTGTGGCTTGAACGGCGGCTGGGGATATTGCGTCACCGGATTCTGTTTGAGCATCGGACTCGCAGGGCCTGCTTTAGCAGGCACTGTTCCCGTATCGGCTGACGCCGTGGAAGCATAAGCGGCGAGAATTCCTCCTGCCATGCTTCCGACGACAAGTCTACGCGCTGCATCTGGTACATTGTCATGCTGGTCGTGGTTCATCATGGGCTCGCTTTGACGGCAGGTGACCGTTACGGAAGTGGCACCTAACCGGCCGTCGACGCGAATGTTCCCTTGTGATTGCAGTGAGGTGTGGGTCGCCTTTGCCCGTCTCGGCCGTGAGGCCGCATCACCACTTTGACACAACCTCCTGATTGTCGCGGAACGTCTTGTAGAGATCCGGCCCTGCTTTCAGATCTGTCCGGTGGGTAATCACAAGGAGGGATCGATTTCGCCGTTCTGGACCATCGCCAATAAAGGTTCCAGGTAGCGTTGCGTATGCGTCTGGCCCATCCGGAAAGCCGGTCCCTCATTCATCGCCGCCAAACGGGATGTGATCGACCAGGCTAACACAGACGCCGGGAACCGAGATGGTGCCGCCCCTGCGGCAGCGATAGATTGCCTCGCGCAGCACATGCGGCCTTGGGAATGCCAGCCCTTTTGATGACGCGAATATTGGCTCAGTCGCTGGACGCCGACCCCGGCTCGGCCATCCTACGGTGCTGTTCGGCCAAGGTGCCTGCCGGCGTGACATGCGCGGCGGCGACCTGCAGCTTGTTTTTCCAACCGCTGACGACCTGTTCATCACCGGCCATCATCGCCTCGTAACCCGTCTTGGCGACATCGGCCGGATTGTCCTTTTCATCGGAGCCGACCTTGGTATCCATCATTTCAGCGCGCTCGAAGAATCGCGTCTGCGTGGGGCCGGGCATCAGCACGGTGACCGTCACGCCGCTATCTTTCAGCTCATGGCGGAGCGCGATCGAGAAGGAATCGATGAATGCCTTCGTGCCGTTGTAGACGGCCTGGAATGTTCCGGGCATGAAGCCGGCGATCGACCCGGTGAACAGGATGCGTCCGCGACCTCGCCGGGCCATCTTGGCGCCGAGTTCATGCGCCAGATAGACCGTTCCGGTGACATTGGTGTCGATGATCCGGCGGACTTTTCGCCAGTCCTGGTCGACGAAGCCGTTGCCGAGCCCGCGTCCCGCATTGAGAAACAACAGGTCGATATCGCGATCGCCGACCTGGGAGATCAACCGATCGGCGCCCTCGACGGTCGCCAGATCGGCCTCAATGGCTTCGACCGTTACATTGTGGGTCTCAAGTGCCTCTGCCGCCTGCCGGATAGCCGGCTCGTCGGCGGCGATGATCAGGTCGTAACCGTCTTTAGCGCACAGCTTTGCGAGTTCCCTTCCGATGCCACTCGAGGCGCCGGTCACCACAGCGAGTTTGGCGTCCGTCATCATATCCTCCATCTTCGTGCCATCGGAACCACGAGCGGGCACAATTGTTCCGCGGCGTTTGGGCTGGATTGATCGTGCGCTGTCATGACGGTCAGGCGACGGTCGTCGTCGCGGTCCTTGCGCGCATTCATGGATGAGCGTTGGGGCAAAAGCCGTTCTTCGCCATGAGAACTCGCGATGGCCTACCTTCAAAAGGCCCCCAAACGCATGGATTGAGTACTCAGAACGGCAATGAGCCTAATCAGTTGAAGTTGGAACAAGTGGCTCGGTTGGAAGTTCGAACCGTGCAGCGTTGTTGCCCTCCCATGTTGATGCTGCGCGATCGGGTCATCCCCTCAGCCCGATCTCCCGCGCTTCTCCGCGCCAAAGAGAAGCGCGGGCCTCCCTCTTTCACGGCTGTCCGGGATGAGCGTTTTGTTACGTTGACTAGCCGACCTCACAGGCTCGTCGTCGGTTTCGTTGACGAGCTCTCCGAGGGCTCTAGATCATTGATGCCGGACGCAGTTGGTTCGGGCCGGGGAGGAAATCCGCGTGGTGCATACAACGCGCGCTGTACCCCATAACGACCGTCATTTTCCGGTTGGCTGCCTGTGCTTGCTTCTGATGCTAGCCGGGTTGGCCGGATGCTCGTCTTCCAATCAGGTGGCGCAGCAATCACGAACAGCGGCCTCCGCGGCACAGACCGTATCGATGGTGCTGGATGCCTGGGTGGAGGGAGCGGCACCGTCCGCCTATGCCACGGCCGCACTGCACTCGGTCGGAAAAACGCTGGCCGATGTCGAGGCGCAAATTCGATCGGCCGAGACCGCTGAACCAGCCGGGCGAGCAGGACTGACGGCAGCAGTCAACAGTTTGTCGGTGGCGGTGGCGCATGCCGAGGCGGGATTGCGGGTGAACAATCGCACTGAGGTGAAAAGCGCACAACAGGATCTTCGGGCGGCCATGCGCTCGCTCGCCGCCGCTTACACCAGCGCTTTCGGACCAAAACCGTGAAGAAGCTTCTGGAAATATCGCTTGGCGTCGTCACCAGTGTCGGAGGTTTCCTCGAAGTCGGGTCGATGGCTACGGCGGCGCAGGCGGGTGCCGCCTTCGGATTCCAGCTGATCTGGGCCATAGTTCTCGGCACCATATGCATCATCTTTTTGGTTGAAATGGCCGGTCGGTTCGCCGCGATGAGCCATCACACGATCTCAGAGGGCATTCGTGAAAGATTTGGGTTCAACGTCTTCCTATGGCCGTTGCTCGTCGTCCTTCTCGTCAATTTCATGGTGCTGTCCGCTGAGATCGGCGGTGTGGCCATCGCACTCGAACTTGCCACCGGCATAGGCTTCCAGTGGTGGGCACTGCCGGTGGCGTTGCTGGCATGGCTGCTGCTGTGGAAAGGCACGTTTGGCTTTATCGAGAAAGGCGTTTCGGTCCTCGGCCTCGTGACGCTGTGCTTCGTGGTTGGTGCGGTGATGTTAAAGCCCGACTGGACAGCGGTCGCTGGCAGCGCCGTGCCTTCGCTGCCGGCTCACGATGCCATCAATTACTGGTTCATGGCGGCCAGCATTCTCGGCGCGTCGATATCGCCTTATCTTTTCATGTTCTATTCCTCGGGAGCTATCGAGGACAAATGGGATGAAAGCCACCTTGGGGCCAATCGTGCCATCGCCGGGCTGGGCATGACCTTCGGTGGGACCATTTCGATCGGCGTGTTGATCGTCGCTGCTCTCGTTCTCGCGACGCGCGGCATCGACCAGGTGGACGACTATCACCAACTGCCGTTGATGCTGATCCCTATATTCGGCTTCTGGGGGTTCGTTCTATTCGTTGCCTCGCTCGCCATTGCCTGTTTCGGCGCCGCACTCGAAGTCGGGTTGCAACAGGCATATCTGGTGGCACAGGGCTTTGGCTGGACGTGGGGTGAGGATCGCAAGCCGCGCGATGATCCGGGCTTCAGTGCCGTCTATACGGCATCATTGTTTTTGGCCGCCATTCCGATCATGCTTGGCCTCGACCCACTGAGGCTGACCATCTTTTCCATGGCGGTAACGGCGGCGAGCCTTCCGCTGACGGTAGTTCCATTTCTCTTCCTGCTGAATGACGAACGCTATGTCGGCGAACATCGCAACGGCATCATTTCGAATGCCGCCGTTGTCTTCATTATCGCGCTTGCCTTCGTGCTCGCCGTGGTGACGATTCCGCTGCAGATATTCGGAGGCACATGATGGAATTGATGCGTGATCTCCTGGACAAGCAGGTGTTCGACCGCCGGCGGGTCAAGATCGGCAAGGTCGACGGAGTGGTGGCCGAGTTGCGGCGGGGCAAACCACCAAGGATTGTCGCGATAGAACTCGGCTCCATCACTTTGGCGCGCCGCCTTGGCGCGCGGCCCGGGGAATGGATGGCGCAACTGGCGACGAGGGTGGGTGGCAAACGCCACGCCGAGCCACACAGGATTGCGTGGAAAAAGGTGCAGGACAACGGGCTCGACATCGAATGTGACATCGAGGTGGGCGAGACGTCGATTTTCGCCTGGCAGGACTGGTTGCGCGATCATGTCATCGGGCGCATCCCAGGAGCGTGATGATGAGGACAGTCAACCTCGAACATCTTGCCGGGCGACGCGTGCTCTCGCAGCGTGGAAAGAGCATCGGTCACATCGAAGAGATTCTCGCCGAACAGCGTGGCGACGAGCTCGTCGTTACTGAATTCCACGTTGGCATCTACGCCGCGTTCGAGCGTCTGTCGGCCTCGACCATCGGCATCGCGATGCTCGACCTGCTTCGGCTGCGCCGCCGCGACGGCCTGTACCGCATTCCCTGGGATAAACTCGATATCTCCGATCCGGCGCGACCGCGGCTGCTATGCCCGATGACCGAGCTTCCTGGATGGAAAGGGCAAAAGGACCTTCGGGAGTAGATGGCTACGGCTCGGGAGGGCTAAGGCGCCGGCATTTTGCCGGCGAACAGCCGTTCGCGCAGATGGCGCCTCCGCAAAGATTACTGCAGGTTCTTGCGAAGGAAGATGCGGGCCTGTCCTGGAATAACGAATTCGACTTTGCCGAATTCCTCAAACCCATGAAGCCGGTAAAATTGAGGCGCCTGGAAACTGCTCGTCTCGACGACGGCTCTCTTGCATCCGCGCCTAATGGCTTCCTCCTCAATCGCCATAAGAAGCTGTGATCCATAGGATCGGCCACGCAATTTTTCAGGCAAGAAGAACATGTCGAGAAACAGGAGCCCCAGTTCCGTTCTGCCCCAAATTCCACCCCAGATCTTTCCCGAGGGGTCGGTAAGCTCCGCGCCGATCACTGCCCGGTCATCGATTCCGGTTTGTTCGATATTTTGTCGGTAGAGCGCAGCGGCAGCCTGCGTTCGTGCATCCCCGTTGTGAGCCAGAGCGATTGTAAATCCTTCGGGTTGAGCCGGCATGCCTTCTGCTCCTGCGTCGGAATGGTCTTGAGATTCAACCGTCAGATTAACATCAAGGCGCCCGGTTCGGTCTCAGCTCTGATCGCCGCTTCTGTTGTAACCCGTCTTGCCCACATTCCGCATCGCGATCCGCGTCGGATGCATGCAGCCGCGCCCAACATATCGCTTTGGTGTTGAACAAAGCCCATCCTGCCTTGTCAGGTCTCACCACAATTCGTGCGCCGGCAAGAGTATCCACCTCGACGAAGGCTGCTGCGGATCACAATCCATTACGCCGGGAACAATGAGAAAAACCTGTCGTTGGGAAAGCGATCGCAATTCGGCGATTCAAACACGGAGACTCCAATGTTGAAGAAAATTCTAGCCGCGTCGGTGCTAACTATTGCCTTGGCCGGTTCCGCCTTGGCGCAGACAAATGGAACGGGTGCTGGCGGAACGGCTGGCACGGGTAATGGAACTGGTACTGGAACTGTTGGCAGCGGCGGCGCCGCTGGCACTGGCAGCGGGAATGCGGCCGTGCCAACCGATCCGAATTCCACAAACTCGACTACAAAATCGAACGGCATGACCGACCGTTGCAAGGACGCCGCAGGCAATGACATCGATAACAACACTGCAAGTGGCGCAACGACCTCGACCGTGCAAAATTGCAACAAGTAGCCGATGGACCTAGCGGCTTCGGCCGCCCGAAGGCCCGCCATCAAGACAATGGCGGGCCTCCGAATACGTGCCTCGCATGCTGCCTGGATACATAGGAGCACATGTGTCCAAAGAGACCCGGCGGGCCAAACTCGATCGCTTAGCAGCCTCGATTCCGAAGCACGAATTCGAATTCCTAATGAAGATTGCAAAGCTAAGCCGTCATGACCTACTTGGCCTGATCGCTAAACACGATGGCGGCAGGGGCAAGGTCTATAGGGACCTTGCGGCCCACTTGGCAGCAACTCAGGCCGCCCCGGAGCCCGTGCGTGAGGCGGCAGCTGACGACGGCCAAACAGCTGGAGCATCTCCTGCCAGGAACTCGCCCGCCGGCAAGTAGCGGCGAAGATCATTTCGGTGCCAGCCCTGACGCTCCACGGAAGCGACCACCGTGTCGTCTTCCAAAGTCTTCGAATGGGTTGGACGAGCATTTCACCGCGCCTTACCGACGAGTACTGCTGGATACGGCAACCGATAGGCGCTTTAAGGCCGGCTGCCATTCAGCTTCATCGGACATGCCGGAACCTGAAGCGCCGCCGCGCATTTCGTCTCCAAGCATGACCGATCTTGCGGTAATCGCCAGGGAGAAATCCAAATGCAAACTTCAGGCGCAACTTCACAGCAAAACCTTGGCCGATTGGCCATAGAACCGTTTTCCGGCACGGTGACGGTGCGGTTTTCCGACGCCATCGTCGCAGCTACGGAGCGGGCGAAGGTCCTGCGTGAAGACGGGCACGAGCCCGTTTTCTATATCCCCTTCGAGGACATCTATTTCGATCTTTTCGAAAAGACCGACACCACCACCCGGTGCCCGCTCAAAGGCACCGCAAGCTACTGGCGTGTCCACGCCGTCGGCAGTTCTTCCGATGATTTCATGTGGGCCTACGAAACGCCCGATGCGGCTGCTCTGGCTATTGCAGGTCACGGCGCTTTCGATCCGGAAAAGGCCCGTATCGATGTCGACCCTGCCGAGGACAAGCGACACACGCCACATATCGTCGAATAGGTTTCATCAGGCAGAGTCAATCACGGTAACGACAGGCGCGATGAGCAGTTTCTACCAGGCGGCAAAGATTGCGGAGGAGGTTCACGCGTCGCAGCGCGATAAGACCGGGCGGCCCTACATCGAGCATTGCCGCCGTGTCGTCGACGCTGTCGAGACAATCGATCAGAAGACTGTTGCCTACCTTCATGACGTTCTGGAGAAAGGCGAGGGCTGGACCCGCGCCAAGCTCGAAGAAGCAGGCTTCGAACCGACAATTACCGCGGCGGTCGATGCCATGTCGCGCAGGCCGGATGAGGAGTATTTCGCCTTTGTCCGGCGGGCTGCGTCGAACCCAGTGGCGCTCCCCGTAAAACGCGCCGATCTGGAGGACAACATCTGGCAGTCGAGGCAGGTCGGAGCGTCGGCGGCCAAATATGAAGAGGGCCTTCGCATACTTGACCAGGAGTTCTCCCGACAATAGTGCGCGCCCGGCGCTGGCATTGCATCTGCCGAGGCAGCGATCGCCTGCGAGAGCTTGCGGCGCACAGCACGTTTCGGCTCTCCTGGCCGTCAGTTTTTCCGCGCCGGCGTGCGCCTGAGGGTCCTCGCCTGGACCATGGAACGTGTGTTCGGGTCAAAGCTCCTCCGGAGATGGACCGCAGCGTCTCGAAAAGGAGTAACGGCCCGGCTCGGAATCAGGAACTCCTCCGGCACCGGTGCGTTGACCAGCAAGCCGGGACGAGTTCCCGGCCTCCGCGGGTGGCGGGCGAGCCGCCGCCGGACCCGAACTTCTGCACAATGAAAGGTAAGGCCATGGGCTTCTTTTCGAAGGACATCAAGACACTCGACGATCTCTTCGTGCACACGCTGCGCGACATCTATTACGCCGAAAAGCAGATCGAGAAAGCGCTGCCGAAGATGATCGGCAAGGCAACCGATCCGCAATTGAAGGCCGGATTCGAAAAACACCTCGAGCAGACCAAAGGCCATATCGAGCGCGTCGAACAGGTGTTCGAATTGCATGGCGTCAAGGCCAAGGAGGTCAACTGCCCGGCGATAGACGGCATTCTCGAAGAAGCCGACGATGTGAGCGGCGACGTCGACGACAAGGAGGTCCTAGACGCGGCACTGATAGCGTCGGCGCAGGCGGTCGAACATTATGAGATGACCAGATATGGCACGCTCATCGCCTGGGCCAAGCAGCTTGGCCGCAGCGACTGCGCCAACGTGTTGGCCAAGAACCTGAAAGAAGAGCAGGCGACCGATCGCAAGCTCACCGAAATGGCGGAAAGCAAGATCAACATGCAGGCTGCCGAGTAGACCGTCCCAGGTCATGATGAGATCTGGTTGAAATCTCATCATGACCTAACCCTGTTGAAGCATGATTTTTCCAAAACCGGCACCAGTGCTGCGTTGAGTCGATCTCCATCGTTGTCCACGGAACTTTCATGACGGGCGAATCTGCCATCTCTCGCGATCTGCCGACGAGTGTAAAATCGTCTTTCGGCGTTGCGTTGAGCACGGCGCCGATGGAAGCAAAGGCTGCCGACACGTTGCCGGCCGATGCTGGCCGGTGGCAATACGAACCCAAATGGGACGGGTTCCGCTGCCTGGCCTTTAAAGCCGGCGCGGCCGTGGAGTTGCGTGCAAAATCCGGCAAGCCGTTAGGGCGGTATTTCCCGGAAGTCGTCGCGATGTTGCATGAACTGAAAACAAAAGAGTTCGTGGTCGATGGTGAGATCGTCATCGAAATTGCAGGCTCTCTTTCTTTCGACGCCTTGCAGATGCGGCTGCATCCGGCGGAAAGCAGGATCCGGAAACTGTCGGTCGCGACGCCGGCAAAGCTGATCCTCTTTGACATGTTGGCGACCTCCGAGGGCGCCTTGATGCAACAGCCGCTCTCGGTTCGGCGCGCTGCACTCGAACTGTTCGTAAAGTCGGCCGGGCGAAAGGATCTCGAACTGTCTCGGGCAACGCTTGATTTGGCGCCGGCAGGCAGATGGCTTGGCCAATCCGGACAAGGTTCGACCGACGGGGTCGTCGCCAAGCTTCTCGATGATGAATATCGGCCCGGCGAGCGCGCCATGGTCAAAGTCAAGCGCCTGCGCACGGCCGATTGTGTCGTCGGAGGGTTCCGCTACCTGGCGAAGTCGCGTGAAGTTGGCTCCCTGTTGCTCGGTCTGTACAATGACCAGGGGCAACTCGACCATGTCGGGTTCACTTCGACGATCGCCCGGGAGGACAGGGCCAAGCTTACGCGACAACTTGAAGCTTTGCGATCGGCTCCTGGCTTCACGGGAAAAGCGCCGGGCGGTCCCAGTCGGTGGAGCACGGAAAGAAGCGGACAATGGGAGCCATTGCGGCCCGAACTGGTGGCGGAGGTGCGGTTCGATCATGTCACCGGGGATCGTTTCCGTCATGGCACCAAATTTCTGCGATGGCGTCCTGACAAAAGCCCGAAGCAATGCACGTTCGAACAGATACTTGGAAAATGAGGCTTGGCGAAGCGTCGATAGGTCCACACTATGGAGACCAAATCCGTCAAGCATTCGGCGTAGCCAAATCCAGTCGCATTTCACTGGCGATCTTGAACCCGGCGGCGAGATAAACGCCTTTGCAGGAGGATGCCGGACCAAACCCGTTGTTCAGTCTGTCACCACGCCTCGCTTTGGCGGATCACGGTTCTCGTCCGGATTAGGAACTGGCACTTCGTCGGGAAGAAGATCCGGCTCAGGCTCGCGTATGTCCGGCGTCCACGTCGGCGCATCCACTGGCGGCTCTTCGGTTGGCTCTGGTTTGGGGGGCACATCTATTCTCCGGGTTTCGCTTGGGCGTGGGGTTCGGCCCGCCACAGGTCGCGCGTCGCCGCGTCTGGAGGCGAAAGGGTCTTTTCACACCCCATGTATTTTTACCGATGGCCGGCGGTCCTGGGGCTTGTCGGCGCCCGATCAGAGTCCTGCGTTCCGGCTCCTTTGAGCGCAATGTTGGCATCCGCTGCCTCTGACTCTTTGAGGACTGCCCTGTCGACGTTCTTGATCTCGGCCGTAAGGCATCGTCCTTGGTGGCCAACGGGCAACCGCGAGAATTGTTCCAAACGATTTAGGGGCGGCTGGGGCTGCTGTGCGGACCTTCTGGCTAGGCAGTTATCAACTATGCTGTCTTGCGTTTCGGTGAGGCTCTCTTTGTGGATCTCGCCAGCCCTTCCTGTTTGAGGCTCTTCTTCAGCACCTCAGCGAGGTTGATGACATTCTCCTGTGGCCTTGGTGCGGGGTTCGGCAGCTTCTTGCCTTTGCGCTTTGCATCGATCATGGCGATCAGCGCGTCTTCATAGGTGTCTTCAAATTTCGAGGGATCGAAGGTCGTCACTTTTTTGTCAATAAGCATGCCGGCGATTTCGAGCAGATCGGGGTCGTATTTCTGCTTGGCCAATCCATCGAACACAGTGCTTTCCGAAACCATTTCGTTGTGGTTGCGAAGCTCGGTCATCACCATCCCCTTGCCATAGGGCTGAATCAGCACTTCGCGGCCGCGCTGGTAGAGCACCACGCAGGATCGAGCGGCCACGCCCTTGTTCTTCATGGCATCGCGGATCACTCCGTATGCTTCGATTGCGGCGCCGTCGGCCGGGATCAGATAGTAGGGCTTCTCGAGATAGCGCGTATCGATATCGTCAATCGATACGAATTCGCCGACTTCGAGCGTGTGCTTCGACGTCAGCTTCAACGCCTTTATGTCGTCAGGTTCGATCTGGAGAAATTCGTCCTTTTCGATCTCGAAACCCTTCACCTGATCCGCTGCATCCACCAGCTTTCCGGTCTCCTCGTCGGCGTAGACGCTCCTGACCGGCAGACCGTCCTTGCGGTTCAAAATCTTGAAATGGATCTTGGATGCTTCGCTGGTTGCGCCGACAATCTTCACGCCGCAAGTAACCGAACCAACCTTCAAGAAGCCCTTCCAGGCAGCACGTGGCGCGGCCATTTTGCGCTTATCCCGTTTCCAGCTAGGGCAACGCGTTTCCGTTCGAATTGTTCCTGCGGCGGGGGCTCGGTGCACGTCAATGTCCGGCGGGGAAGTCCTGTCGGTCTCGACAGCCGGGCCGGCGCCTGCATCCGCAGGAACCGAAAGCGCACCATGAACATTGTCAGACACAGGCAGGAGAGTGTCATGCAAGTCGTTCGGACCGAAGTGGTGAATGCCAGGGCGCCAGACGGGCAGTCGGTTCGCCGGGTGATATTTTGCGGCGAGGGCGGCGACTGCGTTACGGTGGACATGGCAAACGTCGGGATACAAGCTGAAGATGACGTGCTTGCCCGCGCAAAGGCAATCCTGGTCCAGACAGCGACCTTTGATCTCGCAGCCAATGAATATGACGCGAGCAGCAACGGCAATTTCGACCAGGTCGAGATAACCTCTGCAAGCGACGGCGCCGGCGACGTATATGTCTTTGAGTATCGCGATGGCGAAACCAGCCGACGCATACCGCCGTCGAGGATGGCGAGCCTTGAGGCGGCCCGGTCCGAAGCTATCCGCTGCGCAATCGATCTTCTCGCCGACCTGCAGCCTGGCACGGACGCTCTGTCCGGCTGGCTTGTGAGGGTATCCAACGAAAACGGTGAATTGCTTTACACTGTTGATGTGGCTGAGGCCGATGCAGCGCGGCAGGCAGGCCAGTAACCCAAACCCGACGGAATCCACCAGTGGCCGCCCAAGGATTGATTCACGGACCAATAGGCGACGATGGCCTGCATCTGTGCGTCGACATGCAGCGCCTGTTTGCGCCGGGTGGACCTTGGCCCGTGCCGTGGGCTGAAAAGGTGGTCCCGGCGATCGAAGAACTGGTCGCCAGACATGCCAGCCGTACCCTGTTCACGCGCTTCATTCCTGCCGCCCGCCCGGGCGAGGCGCCGGGAATGTGGGCAAACTACTATCGTCGGTGGGCGGAGGTAACCCTTTCCAACATCGATCCGCGCCTGATCGAGCTGATGCCTCAACTTGCACGATTTGTACCGCCGGCGACGGTGGTCGACAAACATGTCTATTCGCCCTGGACCGAGGGGCGGCTCGACGCGCTGCTGAGTGGCTCCGGCGTGCGTGCGCTCGTGATCACCGGTGGCGAAACCGACGTTTGCGTTCTCGCGACCGTGCTTGGCGCCATCGATCGTGGCTTTCGCGTCATTCTCGTCACCGATGCCATCTGCAGCTCTGCCGACCAGACCCATGACGCACTGATGGAAGTCTACCATTCCCGCTTCAGTGAGCAGATTGAGGCGGCCAGCATGGCGGAGGTGTTGGAGTGTTGGCCACAACTCACTCGCTGATCTGGGGGGCTTCAAGTGAAAGGGCCGACAATCGTCATTCTGGTCGGGCGGACTGTTTCAGTTGGCGGACGGCACTACAGTGAACCGGAAAACGTATATGAACGGCACGATTGCCTGATCTGCTCGCTCGCGTGAATCAGTTTCTGGAAGCGTACAAAGCCTTGCAGAGCTATCGACAGCGCGGCCAACCGTCATAGAATGGACAGGATACAGCGCCGAAGACTCGATGCCGGCATCTAGCAATCTTTGCGAGACATCCGGCGCCTCTGCCGTCGGCCTTCCGCTGGGAGGGTGATTTGCTGAAAAGCGAAGTCATTGACCTTGAAACCTAGTCGCTGGCAATCGCGCTGACGACATTGTGTCGACGGCGTTTGCGGTCGATGGAATCCGCGCAAGTTTCCTGAGTGTCGCTGCGACGACGAGGAATTGTCGGGCTTATGGTCCATGCCATGTCCGGCAAGAAAATTGCCGTGAGCTTCGACCACCGGGTGGCTGCCTCGCCTTCCGAGTTGCGCAACGCAATTCATGCCTCTCTGGCAATGGCAAACGGCTATGACGTGTCGTGGTCGGCTGAAGCACGATAAATCCACAACCGCATCATGAAAATCCGGCGTTCAAACCAAGGCGCAACCGTCGGCCTGGAATTCACGGCACGATGGAACAAAATTGAAGATGCCGCGTTTGGGGTCTTGCGGCGCGATCCACCATTGGCCGCGGGGGCAACTTTATCCGTATAAATCCATAGGGCTGGGAGTGGCGCTGTGACCGTGCAGGCATCCAAGAAGCAATTGGACCGTCGAAGCATCCTGAATTCTCTGAAAGCCTTCCGGCGCGGCGATTTCTCCGTCCGCATCGACAATGTTTATGAAGGCCTCGATTCTGAGATAGCTGAGACTTTCAATGAGATCGCTGACCTCAACGACCAAGTGACGCGCGAGTTCGAGCGCTTGAGCCGGGTCGTCGGCAAGGAGGGGCGGATAGGCGAGCGCGGCCGGGTTCGCAATGCCACCGGCAGTTGGGAATCCAGTGTCCGTTCAGTCAATGATCTCATCGAAGACATGGTTCAGCCAACGGCTGAGGTTGCGCGCGTTATCGGCGCCGTCGCCAAGGGCGACCTTTCGCAGACCATGATGGTCGAAATTGATGGCCGACCGCTGCGCGGCGAATTCCTGCGCATCGGCAAGATCGTCAACACCATGGTCGGCCAGTTGGCCTCCTTCGCCTCTGAGGTGACGCGCGTGGCGCGCGAGGTCGGTACGGAAGGCAAGCTCGGCGGCCAAGCCCGGGTCAAGGGCGTCGCCGGCACGTGGAAAGATCTGACCGACAACGTCAACGCGATGGCCACGAACCTGACCGGGCAAGTGCGCAACATCGCGGAGGTTACGACGGCGGTCGCGTCGGGCGACCTGTCGAAGAAGATCACAGTCGATGTCAAGGGCGAAATCCTAGAACTGAAGAACACCATCAACACGATGGTGGACCAGCTTAATTCCTTCGCTTCGGAAGTGACGCGCGTGGCGCGCGAGGTCGGCACTGAAGGCAAGCTTGGCGGCCAGGCGCGCGTTGAGGGTGTTGGTGGTACGTGGAAGGATCTGACCGACAATGTGAATTCCATGGCCGAGAACCTGACTGGCCAGGTGCGCAACATCGCCGAAGTGACGACCGCGGTGGCTTTGGGCGACCTGTCGAAGAAGATTACGGTGGACGTGAAGGGCGAGATTCTCGAGCTGAAATCCACGATAAACACGATGGTGGACCAGCTGAATTCATTCGCGGGCGAGGTCACGCGCGTGGCACGCGAGGTTGGCACCGAAGGCAAGCTTGGCGGCCAGGCGCAGGTGCGCGGCGTCGCCGGCACCTGGAAGGACCTCACCGACAACGTCAACTCGATGGCCGAGAACCTGACCGGTCAGGTGCGCAATATCGCCGAGGTGACCACGGCGGTCGCGTCGGGCGATCTGTCCAAGAAGATCACGGTCGCCGTGCAAGGCGAAATCCTGGAACTCAAGGACACCATCAACACGATGGTCGACCAACTGAACTCCTTTGCCTCGGAAGTGACGCGCGTGGCACGCGAGGTCGGCACCGAAGGCAAGCTGGGCGGCCAGGCAGAGGTGAGGGGCGTCGGCGGCACATGGAAGGATTTGACCGACAACGTCAATCTCATGGCCGCCAACCTGACTGGCCAGGTTCGAAACATCGCAGAAGTCACCACCGCCGTGGCGCGCGGCGACCTGTCGAAGAAGATCACCGTCGACGTCAAAGGCGAGATCCTGGAGCTCAAGGACACCGTCAACACGATGGTCGACCAACTGAACTCCTTCGCCTCTGAGGTCACGCGTGTGGCCCGCGAAGTGGGATCGGAAGGCAAGCTTGGTGGCCAGGCGCATGTCGAAGGCGTCGGTGGCACCTGGAAGGATCTGACCGACAACGTCAACGCCATGGCCGGCAATTTGACGGTGCAGTTGCGTGACGTGTCGAAGGTGGCAACGGCCATAGCGACCGGCGACTTGACCCAGAAGATCACCGTCGACGCGCTGGGCGAGATCTTGCAGATCAAGGACGTCATCAACACGATGGTCGACCAGCTCAATTCCTTCGCTTCGGAAGTGACACGTGTGGCGCGCGAGGTCGGCTCCGATGGCAAGCTCGGCGGCCAGGCCCAGGTGCGCGGCATCGGCGGCACGTGGAAGGATCTGACCGAAAACGTCAACGCCATGGCGGCCAACCTGACCGGCCAGGTGCGCAACATCGCCGAGGTAACCACCGCCGTGGCGCTCGGGGACCTTTCGAAGAAGATCACCGTCGATGTCCGCGGCGAGATCCTGGAGCTGAAGGACACCATCAACACAATGGTGGACCAGCTTAATTCCTTCGCTTCGGAAGTCACGCGCGTGGCACGCGAGGTCGGCACGGAAGGCAAGTTGGGAGGCCAGGCGCAGGTGCGCGGCGTTGCCGGCACGTGGAAGGATCTCACAGACAATGTGAACTCGATGGCCGAGAATCTGACCGGCCAGGTGCGCAACATCGCCGAAGTCACGACCGCCGTGGCGCGCGGCGACCTGTCGAAGAAGATCACCGTCGATGTGAAGGGCGAAATCCTGGAGCTCAAGTCGACCATCAACACCATGGTGGACCAGTTGAACTCCTTCGCCGGCGAGGTCACCCGAGTCGCGCGTGAGGTTGGCACCGAGGGCAAGCTTGGTGGCCAGGCGCGCGTCGAAGGTGTTGCCGGTACCTGGAAGGACCTGACCGACAACGTCAACCTGATGGCGACGAACTTGACCAATCAGGTGCGCGGCATCGCCGATGTCGTGACGGCGGTCGCGCAAGGCAATCTCAGGCGCAAACTGACGGTCGACGCGAAGGGAGAGATCGCCCTGCTGGCCGACACCATCAACGGCATGATCGAGACGCTTGCCACCTTTGCCGACCAGGTGACCAACGTCGCCCGTGAGGTGGGCATCGAGGGTAAGCTCGGTGGTCAGGCGCGTGTGCCAGGTGCCGCCGGCCTCTGGCGCGACCTGACCGACAATGTCAATCAACTCGCTGCCAATCTGACCACCCAGGTGCGTGCCATCGCCGAGGTTTCGACGGCGGTGACCAAGGGCGATCTTACCCGTTCGATCAGCGTCGAAGCCTCCGGCGAGGTCGCCGCGCTGAAAGACAACATCAACGAAATGATCCGCAATCTGAAGGATCAGACGCTGAAGAATGCCGAGCAGGACTGGTTGAAGACCAATCTCGCCCGGTTTTCGCGCATGCTGCAAGGCGAGCGCGACCTTGCCACCGTCTCGCGGCTCATCATGTCCGAACTCGCTCCTCTGGTGAACGCCCAGTATGGGGTGTTCTACGTCACCAATCGCGACGAGGAGGAATCCTATCTTGAGCTGGCGGCTTCCTATGGCGCCGAGAGCAAGGCTGCCATCAAGCAGCGGCTTGATCTGCGAGAGGGCCTGGTTGGGCAAAGTGCCGCCGACAAGCGCGCCATCATGCTGGACAATGTGCCGCCAGAATTCCTTCGGGTCACATCTGGTCTTGGCAGCGCCTCGCCAGCCAATGTCATCATCCTGCCTGCCCTGTTCGAGGATGAAGTCAAAGCCGTCATCGAGCTCGCCTCGTTCGGCGAGTTTCGTGACACACACCAGTCGTTCCTCAACCAGCTCATGGAATCCGTCGGCATCGTTCTCAACACCATCGCTGCGACGATGCGCACGGAGGGCCTGCTCAAGCAGTCGCAACTGCTGACGTCGGAATTGCAAGCGCGTCAAACCGAGCTGACAAAAAAGCAGGAAGAGCTGCATGCGACAAACGAGGAGCTGCAGGAAAAGGCGCAGCTGCTCGAGAACGAAAAGAAGCAGGTCGAAAACAAGAATCTCGAAATCGAGATGGCGCGACGCGCGCTGGAGGAAAAAGCCGAGCAACTGGCGCTCACGTCGAAATACAAATCCGAATTCCTGGCCAATATGAGCCACGAACTGCGCACGCCGCTCAATTCGCTGCTCATTTTGTCAAACCTGCTGGCGACCAACCAGCACGGCAACCTCAACGAAAAACAGGTAGAGTTCGCCCGCACCATCAATTCGGCAGGAACCGATCTTCTCAGCCTCATCAACGATATCCTCGATCTGTCGAAGATCGAGTCGGGCACTGTTTCCATCGACATCAACGATATGCCGGTGACGCATCTTCGCCAGCATATGGAACGAACTTTTCGTCAGCTGGCAGCCGACAAGGGACTTGGCTTCACCATCAAGGTCGATCCGGCGCTTCCCGACACGGTCCGCACAGATGAGAAACGCTTGCAGCAGATTGTCCTCAACCTGCTTTCCAACGCATTCAAATTCACCTCGGAAGGCGAGGTCAGCCTGAACTTCCGGGTTGAAAAGGCCGGCCGCCGCAATGGCGCGACGCAGCCGGTGAAGGCTCTCGCGATCGCCGTCACCGACACCGGCATTGGCATTCCAGAAGACAAACAGAAGCTGATTTTCGAGGCCTTCCAGCAGGCCGACGGCACCACCAGCCGCAAGTATGGCGGCACCGGCCTTGGGCTCTCGATCAGCCGCGAGATCGCTCGCTTGCTTGGCGGCGAATTGCGGGTCGAAAGCACGCCGGGCAAGGGGTCGACATTTACCCTCATCATCCCGTTCGACGGCCCCCGCGTGACGACAGTACAGTCGACCTTGGCTCCGGCGGCGGAGGCGGTTGCTGCGACAGCTCTGCTCAGCAGTCCGCCCTCGGCAGAGCTGATCGACGACCGCGATTCAATCCTACCCACCGATCGGATCGTGTTGATCGTCGAAGACGATCCGACCTTTGGCGGGTTGCTGCTTGGCCTCGCCCGGTCGGCCGGGCTGAAAGGCGTTCTGTCGACTGCAGGTTCCGGCACGCTGGCATTGGCCCGCAAGCTCGTTCCCGACGCAATCACACTTGATCTCGGACTTTCGGATATCGATGGCTGGGTGCTTCTCGATCTGCTGCGGCATGACCAGAAGACGAGGGGAATTCCTATCCATGTCATCTCGGGTGCCGAAGACATCGACAGTCTCGCACGCAAGGGGGCGTCCAGCATTTCCACCAAGCCCGTTTCCTCGGACGAACTGATGAAGGTGTTTCAGGATATCCACTCGAAGAAGCTCCGCGTTCAGCGCCGCGTTCTGGTCGTGGACCCTGACCCGGAGCGGCGTCTGGCTCTGGTCGAGGCAATCCGCGACGGCGTAACGTCGGTCACCGCGATCGGTCGTGTTGCGGCAAATGCAGAAGACGTTGGCCTCGCCTTCTATGATGCCGTCGTGCTCGGCTTTGGACGCTCCGCCAAGGACAACGCAAAGGCGCTGGACGAGATCACCGGCCAATTCGGCGAAGCCTTGCCGCAGCTGCTGTTCTTTACACCTCACCCGGACGCGCTTGAACAGGTACTGGCATTGAACCCGGCCTTGGCGGAAGCACCGCGGGCGGAGAACTTCGCTCAATTGGCGCTGCATATTTCGGCAACGCTGCCGGGAGAAGGTCGCCAAGAGGCCTGGGCAGGAACTGAACACAACGGCAAGTCCGATCTCGCCGGGGCGAAAGTTCTCATCGTCGACGACGACATTCGTAACATTTATTCGCTCACGAGTGTTCTGGAGACCTATGACATACAGGTTCTGCATGCCGAGCGGGGCCGTGATGGCATCGCGCTTCTTGAACAGGCGCCCGATGTCGACGTGGCATTGATCGATATCATGATGCCGGAGATGGACGGCTACGAGACGATGCGGCGGATTCGCGGCACACCGGCGATTGCTCATATCCCGCTGATTTCCGTCACCGCAAAGGCGATGAAGGGGGATCGGCAAAAATGTCTGGATGCCGGGGCTTCCGACTACATCGCCAAACCCGTCGATCTGGATCTCCTGCTGGCGCTGCTTCGTGTCTGGATCGGACGTGCCCGATCCCGTGTCGAGAGCCCGGAAAAATTCTCCTGGCAGCGAACTGACGGCCGTTCGATGCAAAAGCTGGCAAGAAACAGGGTAAGGAAACTTGAGGTGGCAGCTCTTGCCGAAGGGCCGGCAAGAGCCCGTATCCTGGCGGTGGACGACGATGAGCGCAATCTGCTGGCGATCAGCGAAGTGCTCGCGACTATCGGAGAGGTCATCTGCGCCCAATCGGGCGAAGAGGCTCTGCGCTTTTTGCTGAAAGAGGAGTTCGCCGTCATTCTCCTGGATGTCCTCATGCCAGGGTTGGACGGGTATGAAACGGCCGCACTTATCCGCCAGCGCGAGCAATCCAAGCGCACCCCAATCATCTTCTTGACCGCCATCAACAAGGAGGATGCGCATATGCTGCGCGGCTATGATGCCGGCGCGGTCGACTATGTGTTCAAGCCATTCGATCCGATCATGCTGCGTTCGAAAGTCGCGGTTTTCGTCGAACTCCACGAGAAGACGCTCGAGATCCAGCGCAAGGCGGAGGTCGAGCAGGGACTATTGGCGCAGGCGTTGCAGGCGCACAAGGACAAGCTTCAGGCCGAACGCGCGCTGCGCAGCGCCGAGCAACGGCAGGATGCCATCCTGAATTCGTTGCCGGTCTGCTTTCATGCTCGGGCAGCCGAGCCACCCTTCGCGGCGCGCTTTGTTACGGAGGGCGTCGAGCGCTTGACCGGCTTTGCGCCTGAATACCTGACATCGGATCCGGAGTTCGGTCTCAACCGCGTTCATCCCGACGACCTGCCGCGATTGAAGCAAGCGCTGCTGGCGGCCAAAACCACCGGCTCCTATACGTGCGAGTTCCGCTGGCATTGCGCCAATGGCGAGTATCGCATTTTTCTCGACCAGGGCGTGATGTCGGACGGGTCAGATGGCCGTGAACCGGAAATTATCGGCACATTGCTTGACATCACGGAGCGGCGCGGTCTTGAGGATCAGCTGCTTCAATCCCAGCGCATCGACGCTATCGGCAAGCTAACCGGCGGCCTGGCGCATGATTTCAACAACCTGCTCGCCGCAATTCTCAGTGGGTTAGGGCTGCTTGAACGCCGGGCTACGTTGGATGATCAGGCGCAACAGGTACTCGACCTGACGCGGCGTTCTGCAAAACAAGGCGCTGACCTTGTCGCGCGAATGCTGGCATTCTCGCGGCGCCAGACCCTGAAGCCGGAAGCGGTGCGCCTTGCTGCGCTGGGCGACACGATGAACGGATTGGTGGCGCCCGTGCTGGGGGGGTTGATCCGTTTCGACTGGCAGATCGATGACACGATCTGGCCGGTGCATGTCGATGCAGGCCAACTTGAATTGGCCTTGATGAATCTGGTTTTCAACGCGCGTGACGCCATGCCCTCTGGCGGGACAATAACCGTGCATGCGCAGAATCGATCGATCGGGACGCCAACAGAGGATATTCCGCCGGGCGACTATGTCATGATCGCCGTCAAGGACACCGGATCCGGCATACCCCCCGATCTTGTCGCCAAGGTCGTCGAACCGTTCTTCACCACCAAGCCGGTCGGTAAGGGAACGGGCCTCGGCCTCAGCACGGTCTACGGCTTCATGAAGCAGTCAGGTGGGACACTTCGCATAGAAAGCGTCGTTAACCGCGGAACTACCATGCAACTCTGGCTGCCACGATCGACCGAACAGCCGGTCGATCCTGTGGTGGAACCCGACATTGAACGAGCGTTCGCCGATGCCGGGATGGAGCACCCATCAATCCTCCTGATCGATGACAGCCATGTTTTGCGGCAATTGACCGCCGAGTCCCTTCGCCAACGTGGTTTCGAGGTGACCTGCGCGGGAGGAGGGGCGGAGGCGCTGGCCATGATGGAGCGCACTCCCGACGAGTTCGACGTCATTATCACCGACTTCGCCATGCCACTCGTATCCGGCGTCGACGTGATCCGCTTCGCGCGCAATTTGCGCTCGGACTGGCCAGCGGTCATGATCACGGGCTATGCCGATGCCCGGGAGATTGCCGATCGGCCGGCCGACGTGCCCTTGCTCGGCAAGCCCTTCCGCGACGAGGATCTGTTCGAAGCGATTTTCCTCGCGATAGAGAATGCGGCCCCCCAAAGGATCAAAACCGGCTAGCGCTTAGGGCTTGTCGACGGTCTGGCCACGTCGGCAGGCCGGGCAGATCGAGACCGCACTTTCGGGGCACGGCGACAAGGGCCGCATTCCTGATCGGCAATCTAGGTCATTCGCAACAGGCGGCGCTACCAGCGCTCCTCGGTGTCGCGGTCCGGTAGGTCTATTCCGCAGCACACCCAACCAAGGCGCTGCGCTGAACCGTAGTTGTACCGAGGCACCAGGTGAGCCGGATCATCGAAGGTACCGACGTGCAGCGCGATCTCGGTTGGCGACGCGTCGTAGCAAAGGCTGAGCGGCGACCCGCATTCTGGGCAGAAGCCTCTTTGCGCGATCGGCGAAGACCTTCGATATGTTGGCGTTCCGGAATTCCAGCTCAGGCTTTGGCAGGGCATCCAGGCAAGAACTGCAAACGCGCTGCCGGTCGCTCGTCTGCACATATCGCAGTGGCAGTAGTGAACCCTCGGTTCGATCCCGGCGCTGAATCGGATCCTGCCACAGAGACATCCGCCATGGATGGCCAAGGAGCCGGGCAGGCGCTTGCCAACCTCACGCATTAAGATCGATCAAGGCGGCGCCGAACGCTCCGATCGCAGTCAAAGAGGCACTGCCGAGGTTTTGGTCGGTTGCGAAGGCTGTCAGCGCGCCGAAGCCTTCGTCGCCGAGGTCGAGCACCACGACGAAAATTCTTTGCCCGCTGACCTGATTGACGAGCTTGGGTTTCATCGCGCTCCGAACCTGTTGCGGGGCAGTTAATGGGCATGGTGCTCGGCATTCCGCTTGCGGGTTGCCGCTGCCTTCTTTGCCGATTCCGATCGGCTTGCGGCTGACCGTGAAGCCGATGCCTTGCCGCCGCTTTTCCCACCCTTGTGGGCCGCGGGGTGTCCGGTGTGTTTACCACGACCCGAGCCGCCTTCTTTCTTGCCGCCGCCATCGTCCTTGTTGACGGTCGCCCATGCCCGGCGCTCGGATTCCTTCTCGGAAACACCGCGCTTCTCATAGCCTGCGGCAATGTGGTCGGCTTTGCGTTCCTGTTTGTCGCTGTATTTCGATTTGTCGCCTCGTGGCATGGTCGTTCTCCCGGCTCAATGATGTTTGAACGGTATGCCGGCGGGAGAGTTCCAAGCGGAAATTCAGAAAATTGAAAACGCGAGCGAGGATTTCGACCAACACGGAGCGTTATTGCTCCGGAGCCGTGGCGGGTGCCGTGTAGCGGCGGCGCACGGCACCGATCACGCGTTTCTTGAAGCGACCGAGCGCGGCAAGCGTCTCCCTGGAGAGGACGTCGTCGCGTGCCGTCTACTCGGTAGCCCAATGCAATGAAATACGTTCCGCGACCTCAGTAGCCACCGACCACCGGCAGGATCTCTCCCGTGATGTAACTCGAGCAATGCGACGAGGCGAGGAACACGTAAGCCGGGGCAAGTTCTTCCGGTTGCGCTGGCCGTTTCATCGGCGTATCCGCGCCGAATTTCGAGACGTCGTTGGCTTCCTTGTCCGAAGGGTTGAGCGGCGTCCACACCGGACCTGGCGCGACCGCGTTTACCCGGACGCCCTTGCCGATCAGATTGCCCGAAAGCGCTCGCGTGAAGGCATGAATGCCGCCCTTGGTCATCGAATAGTCAACCAGTTGCTTGGAACCGTCGATGCCGGTCACCGAACCGGTATTGATGATCGCGGAGCCCGGCTCCATGTGCGGCACGCTCTCCTGCGCCATATGGAAATAGCCGTAAAGATTAGTCTTCAGCGTCGTGTCGAAATGTTCCTCGGTCAGGTCGTTGAAGTCACTGGAATGGATTTGGAAAGCGGCGTTGTTGACCAGCACGTCGATCCTGCCGAATTTTTCGACCGTCAGCGCCACGGCGTTGCGGCAATGCTCGCGTTCACTGACATCGGCTTTTATCAGTATGCAACGCCGGCCTTCCTTTTCGACGGCGTTTTTGGTCGCTTCGGCGTCCCTGTCTTCACTCAAGTATACGATCGCAATGTCGGCGCCCTCGCGGGCGAACAAGACTGCCACCGAACGGCCGATGCCGGAATCACCACCCGTGATAAGCGCTACCTTGTCGTCGAGTTTTTTCGATCCGAGGTAGTAAGGCGCATCGTAGAGCGGAGCGGGCTCGATCGCCCATTCATGCCCCGGTTTGGGTTGATGCTGCTCGGGAAAAGGCGGCTCGGGATATTTGCGGGCGCCGGCTTGCATCGCGTGTTGCATTTTGCCATTGCTCTTCGTCTCGTCTTTGGCGTCGATACCACGCTGGATATGGCGTTGCTTGGCGGCTTCAGCTGAAGTCTGCGACTTAGTCTGCATGGCTTTCTCCTGTGCTCGGAGAACGAACAACGCATGCCGGGCAAAAAAGTTTGCGCAAATATCTCGATCCCGAAAGGGCTCGCCATTGCGAACAGCCTGCGAAGAGCGTGGAGCATTGGTCGTCAATGAGATCGGAATTGCCATGCCGGCGGCGTTCAGACAAACACCACATTCATTACCCGCTCAAAGCACGCTTTTTTCAGAACCATAGGGTTTGGCAATGCGGACCATGCCTTTCGTCCGAAGGCGCTGGTATAAATAGAAATCGTCATCAAGCCGATTGCTGTTCCAGCACCAAGACACAGCGCGAGCAATAGTTCTGCACCGACACGAAACGCAAGCAGAGTAACGCCCGCCGCAGCGACGATGGCATTTATGAATGCGATCATAGTCGCTGCAGTGGTCAGGTACGCCAGGAGAGGCCCAGTACGAAGAGAAGGTTCGGCGTCATTTTCGGGCCAGCGGCCGAATTCCTTGGAAAACTGGAAGGCAGCCTCGTCGCCCAAAGTTCGATAGTAGGCTCTGATCCGGGCAATGCCGATATGGGCCTGCATGTTCTCAGCGGCGATGTCGACCAACCTCAAGACGGTAAAGGCACCCAGTAAAAAGACCGATGGCAGCACAACCGCGACAAACGGCAGGAAGAACTCGGAGGACTGCGTAACAAAGCCCGTTGCCACCAGAGCGCTCGACAGAGACATAATGTAGATGGTCGTTCGCGACGCCATTTCACTTATGGACGTGCTGATCGCTGTCTGCTGCACGAAATGCTCTGTCGTCAGGGCCGCGAGAAACGAAGCATCGGGTGTCGGCGTGTCAGCCATGGAGCATGCTCCTGTCGGGTAGACCTGAGTTTTTCTTCGAAATAGTGCTTGCGAGGCTGGCCGCCACTGGATGCTCCCGACGTCTGACCATGCCGGTTTTATTGTGCCATATCCAGCGAGCCCGCATCACCGATCAAAAAGGGCCGATCATGTGGTCAGCAGATGCTGGCCATATCGCAGGCGAAATGTCTGCCGTGGTCAATCTGTATGGCCTTTTGGGGATCCGGGTCGAAGCGCATTCGCGGCGCGGTTGCAGTTGGGAGCGGTTCCGCGGCGGCGCTGATGCGAGTTCGCGCATTCGTGGCAGCGGCCTCGAAACAAATTCGGTCTCTAGGCCGGCAACGCGAATTCACCGGCAAGTTCGATGGTGCGGGCTTGCGGGCCGACTTTTCGGTGGCGAAGCCCATGACCACGGTCCACCAGACTCATAAATCAGCAGCCCGGATCCTGCCTACTGCGGTATCTCCAGGCCCTGCCGCAATCCTGTCGCGACGACTGAGACCCTGAATTTTCCGGCGAGTGCCCGGTCGAATATGGCGCCGACGATGATGTCGGCGTCGGCGTCGACCTCCTCGCGGATGCGGGTGGCGGCCTCATCGACTTCGAACAGCGTCATGTCCATGCCGCCCGAGATCGAGACCAGGACGCCCTTGGCGCCGATCATCGAGGCTTCGTCGAGAAGCGGGTTTGCTATCGCCGCTTCGGCGGCCTTCCTGGCGCGGTCCTCGCCCGTGGCTTCCCCGGTACCCATCATTGCGCGGCCCATGTCGCGCATCACCGACTTCACGTCGGCGAAGTCGAGATTGATCAGCCCTCCTTGACGATGAGATCGGTTATGCAGCCGACGCCGGAATAAAGGACGCGATCAGCCATGGCGAAGGCGTCCGCGAAAGTCGTCTTTGCGTCGGCGATCCTGAAGAGGTTCTGGTTCGGAATAACGATCACGGTATCGGCGCATTCGCGAAGCTGCTCGATGCCCTCTTCGGCGGCTTGCATGCGGCGCTTCCCTTCGAAGGTGAACGGCTTGGTGACGACGGCCACGGTCAGGATGCCGGCTGCCCGTGCAGCGTTCGCTATGACGGGCGCGGCACCGGTTCCAGTTCCGCCTCCCATGCCGGCGGTCACGAAGCACATATGGGTTCCCGCAAGGTGGTCCCTGATCTCGTCGATCGATTCCTCGGCTGCCGCGCGGCCGACCGCCGGCAGCGACCCGGCGCCCAGGCCTTCCGTGACATGGGCACCCAGCTGGATCAGCCGCGATGCTTTCGACATGGTCAGTGCCTGGGCATCGGTGTTGGCGACGATGAACTCCGCACCCTGCAGATTTTCGGCAATCATGTTGTTGACCGCGTTGCCGCCGCCACCGCCCACACCAATGACGGTTATCTTCGGCCGCATTTCCGAGATGACGGGCCTTGCCGCGGTGCTCATCGTCTTGTCTCCTTGGAATTGATCGACAAAAAGTTCCCGGAACGCGCCGCTTGAACACGCCAGGTGCAAGAATCAGGTTCTATCGCCTTGGCACAGGGAATCAGAGGGTGAACTTTGCGGCAAGACAAGATGTGGGACCTTTTGGACGAGTCTCCAGCCAATTTCCGGAATTGGCCCGTTCTGGCCAGCGAAAATCCACAATCCGGGATCCAACCCCTTCAAGCTTCACGCGCCCGCCTCACGCGCCAGAACCTTGAGAATCTGGCGGCCGATCGACGCCTGACGCTTAGCGGATCGGCATCTTGCCGCGAAACAACGGCTGATGGGCCCGCATCAGAGCGGCAATCCGGTCGGCAATCTTTCGTACTGGCGGGGAGTGGCGTTCCTCATGATGGGTGACGATCCACTGGTCGGTTTCGAGTTCGGGGATAGGCTGAGCGACGCGAACCAGCCGCGGATCGCTGTCGCCGACGAAACACGGAAACACGGAAAGGCCGGCGCCCGCGGCCACAAGTTCTCGCACCGAATGGGTGTTGTTGCCTCGCACGGCGATGCGGTCGCCGTGATGGGCTTGCAGCCAGCGCGCCGAGGCGACGTTTGCTCCTTCGCCGGTGACGCCGACGAACAAGCCGGCAGCGATGCCGTTGATCAGGTGGCGTCCGGAATAGATGGCATACGCGACCTTGCCGCTCTGACGGCCGGCCAGCCACTGTTCGGTCGGGCGCTCGCTGCGGATGCCGATATCGGCGGCGCGGCGACCGATGTCGACCCGGTCGGTGGTGGTGACGAGTTCCACCCTGATGCCGTCATCGACGGTCCAGATTTCGCCGATATGGGTGGAAACGAAGGCCGAGGTCCATGGCCCGGCCGAGACGCGGACAATGCGGTCGGGCAGGTTTCCCTCGCGCCAGCGGGTCAGCGACTGCATTGCTGCTTCGACGTCTTCGGCGCGCCGCAGCAGTTCTTCACCGACCGGGGTTAGCCGGTAGCCGGTCTGCTGACGTACGAACAGCGCTTCGCCGATCTGCTTTTCGAGCGCGGTGACGCGTCGTCCGAGTGTGGCTGCGCTGAGGCGCGTGGTTGCCGTCGCCGCGCTCAGGCCACCCAGCCGCGCAACGTCGAGAAACAACCTCAGATCGTCCCAGCCAATATCCATTTTGCAGAAATGAAAAACTCCTTGCGACCGTGGCTGTAGCGCGAAGCGGCCATCACGCGCAAGTATATAGGCATTGGAAGCGCTTGATAATTCTGCCCTGGCGGGAAAATGACAGGCACCTCGGTTGGCCAGGCAGTCAGCGCAATCCGTTCGATCGTGCATACGCTTTGCGCGATTGCTTTGCGTTTTCGACCAATCCAAGAGCGTGGGTATCCCGCTCGCCAAGGAGACGATCATGTTGCATGAACTTCGACACCGTTTCGCCCGCTGGCTTGCCTATCGCCAGACGCTTGCGAGCTTGAGGCGGCTTCCAGACAGCATATTGGCGGATGCGGGCCTTTCTCGCGAAGAGCTCCGCGAGCGTGCCCGCGACGCCAGCCTGCGTCGCTGAGATTGGAGGCGGGCATGCAGAGAATGGAGCCGGCGGCGAGAAGCAATCATGCGTCGTCTCCTCACTGCTGAGCTGCGGCTGAATGCGCCAATACGGTTGCCACGCTTGATGCCGCCGCAGTTTCGCTCCACATCGTGAGGGATGAAGACCGAGACATCCGAGCGGCGGCGGACTTTGCTGTGGGCCTTGCCCGCATCGCTGGTCCTGCATGCGCTCATCACCGCGTTCCTGGTCTATGGCCTGCCCGTTCCTGCCCAGCAGCCGCAGGAGGAGCAACCTATCAATGTCGCACTCGTGCCGCCGCCCGAACCACCAAAGCCGAAACCCGCTCCCGCGCCGCCGCCACCGCCACCCGGAAATCCTTCGGAGCAGAAGGTTGAAAAGCAGGCACCGGAAAAGCTGCCGCCAATCGAGGTCCTGAGGCCTGTTTTTCAGTTCGGCGACAAAGACACTGGCCCCAAAAAATCCTTGGATGGAGGCAGCGCTCAAGACAATGCGCCATCGCCGCCCAAGGATAACGAGCCACAGTCGGCTGTCGCGCCAAAGAATGCGGAGAGTAAACCCGCCTCAGCGCCAGACGCCGGAGAGCCGGCAGAGTCAGCCAAGATTAATGAGAAGCCGGAAGCGGACAAACAGGAGGCTGCGACCCCACCCGCTGACAAAGAGGCATCCGCGGCCGCAATGCCTTTGGCTGCCCATGGGGACGACGGTGAGATCGAGCTTCCCGCGTCGGCTCAGGCGCCTCGGACCAGACCCGAAAACGTGCCGAAACGCCGCCCCGCAAAGGCTACGAAGTCAGGACGCGGAATCACCGAAGAGCCAAACTCCATCGACGTGGCCTCGGCTACACCGCGGCCATATTCGGGCCTTCCGGGCGTTCGCAAACTCTTTTCGCAAGGCGCTACCGGTGATGTGTTCGCAACGAACTCGATGGCCGACGTGCCTCGCGATCAACGGGCCGCCAGACTTTGCGCCAGCGTTCTTGAGCAAGAGTTGAACGACGCCTCTTATTCTCCCCAACTGATCCCAAGCATTCCGCTCAAGGCCGGCAATGTTCTTGACGCCCCAGACACCGCTTTCCGCACGGCAACGACATGGTACCATCTGAGCTTTCGGTGCGGTATCGACATCAATGCGACGCGGGTCACGTCGTTCGCCTTCCGTGTCGGAGCCGCCGCCTCGCCAGACGAAAGCGCCTTTCTTGATCGGGACGTTCGTCGGCGGCGCGGTCCCGGCTGAGACGGCCCCCCAGTAGTCTGCCGGGGGCACATCGAATTTCACCGCACATATGGATCGTCTTGAATGCCTGCGTCAATCCGCCGGACGACTGGCTTTGCGCCACTCCTCATATTCGCCGCGGGCGTCGTCATGCAGCGGATAGTAGCGCTGCAGCGGCGCTCCCTGCATCAGCTTCTCTCGCGAGAACTCTTCCCAATCGTGATGCTTCCGGGATTCTTCGATCACCTTTGCGGCCATTGCGACGGGAAGCACTACCACCCCATCGTCGTCTGCGATGATAATGTCGCCCGGGATCACCGTGACACCGCCGCAGGCGATCGGAACGTTGACGGCGTTCGGATAGATGCTGGTTTGCACATGGTAGTTGGGCGTCCAGCCGCGCAGCCATAGGGGCAGATCGAGCTTCTCGACATTGGGCCGGTCGCGCATGCAGCCGTCGATGACGATGCCCGCGCCGCCTCTGCCCTTGAAATAGGTCGACATCATATCGCCGAAGACGCCCGAGCTCATGTCACCGCGCGCGTCGACGACGACCACATCGCCTTCCTGCGCGTGATAGAGCACGTGCCGGTGCAGTTGCGTTTCCGGGTCGGCGTATTCTCCCTCGCTGAAGAGGTCCGGCCGCTGCGGCAGGAACTGCAGCGTCAGCGCCGGCCCGACGATCGACTTCCCATGGTTCTGCGCCACCGGACCGACCATGTGAGGATTGCGGAAACCCATATGGCCAAGCGTGCCGGCGACCGTCGCGGCGCCGATTTCCCTCAGGGCGTCAATGAGGTCTTTGGGCGGTCGCGTGATGTCAGGGATATGCGTCATCGTGGACTCCGGTTGAGATGGAACTACCAGTTCGTAACAGACCCGTCCCGGCGCCTGAGGTGAGGCGCTTCCCAGAAACGAAAAGCCTCCGCCTGGACCGCCGCTTCGTTGACCTCGACGCCGAGGCCCGGCAGGTCGCTGACCGGATAGTCGGGACCGTCGAGCCGTGGCTGCACGGGGAAGAAGTCGGAATTGTCGAAGCCCAGCTTCGTCTCGGGTTCCCTGGTCTCGAGCCACGCGAAGTTGGGTACCGCGGCGGCGAGATGTAGGGTCGCGGCCGTGCACACCGGACCAAGCGGATTGTGCGGCATCAGGTCGACATAGTGCGCCTCGCTCCAGCCGGCGACTTTCATCGCCTCGGTGAGCCCGCCGACATTGCAGACATCGAGACGGTTGAACTGATGGATGCCGCGCTCGATGTAGGGCAGGAACTGCCACTTGCTGGCAAATTCCTCGCCGATGGCAAAGGGAATGTCGGTCATCCTGCGCAGGGATTCGTAGGCTTCAGGTGTCTCGTCGCGGATCGGCTCCTCGAGAAAATCAAGCACGCCGCGGCCGAGCTTGTTGCAGAAGCTCGCCGCCTCTGCCACCGACAGCCGATGATGATAGTCGATGCCGAGAACGACGTCGTCGCCAAGCGCCTCGCGCGCCTTGTTCAGCATGCTCGCGGTAGCGCCGATCGACTCGCGGGGTTCGAAGATGTCCCTGCTGCTTTGCCCTGCGGGGAAGAAGCGGATCGCCTGCCACCCCCGTGCGCGCAGCTCCCGGGCTCGTTCGATGGCGAGGTCGCCCTCGGCCTCGTCTCCGGTCGAGGCGA
Source organism: Mesorhizobium sp. C089B (assembly GCF_030323125.1). Taxonomy (NCBI): domain Bacteria; kingdom Pseudomonadati; phylum Pseudomonadota; class Alphaproteobacteria; order Hyphomicrobiales; family Phyllobacteriaceae; genus Mesorhizobium; species Mesorhizobium sp. C089B. The sequence continues at coordinate 2,656,452 of NZ_CP100469.1, read as the reverse complement.
AGGTGGGGATGCGGTCGCGCTGCTTGCCGCCCAGCAGTTCGTAGACCGGCACCCCCAGCGCCTTGCCCTTGATGTCGTGAAGGGCGATGTCGATGGCGGAGATAGCCGCCTGCAGAACGCGCCCGCCTTCGAAGTACTGGCTGCGATAGGCCTCCTGCCAGATTCGCCCGATCTGCATCGGGTCACGGCCGATGAGAAACTCGCGAAAATGCTCGACCGCGCCGGCAACGGCCTTTTCGCGCCCGCTCAAGCCGCTCTCGCCCCAGCCGAAGACGCCCTGGTCGGTCTCGATCTTGACGAGCATCTGATTACGCGTTCCAACCCATACAGGATAGGGTTTGATCGCGGTGATCTTAAGCTTTTCAGTCATCCCCAACGTTCCCAATGAACCCCCGTCTTGTCTCAGCCGGCCTTGAGGGCCAGTTCAGTTTCGCCATCGAACAGATGCAGCCGCTCCTGGTCGAACTCGAGCCAGATCTGCTCGTCAGGTGCGACGGCGATGTTGGGGGACACGCTGATGTTGACGATGGCGCCTGACAGCAACGCCTGCACGAAGGTGACGTCTCCGGTCGGCTCCACTGTATAGGCCCTGGCCGGGACGCTGCCTGGCACCGCGCTCTTGTGGAGCCTGATGGTCGAGTGACGTGCGCCGAGCACGACTTTCCTCGACGTTGCCCCCGCAACCTTCCGGGCGTTGAGCGGCGAGAGCTCAAGGCTCCAGCCCTCCGCGCCGGTCAACGCAGTGTTGCCGTTTGCTGTCGATGCCTCCAGTGGAACAAGGCTCATCGCCGGGCTGCCGATGAAGCTGGCGACGAACATGTTCACCGGATGGGCAAAGACCTGCGCCGGAGAATCGTATTGCAACAGGTAGCCGCCGTTCATCACCGCCATCTTGTCGGCCATGGTCACGGCTTCGAGCTGGTCGTGCGTGACATAGATGATGGTCGCCTTGAGATCCTGGTGGAAGCGCTTGATCTCCGAGCGCATCTGGACGCGCAGTTTGGCGTCGAGGTTGGAGAGCGGCTCGTCCATGAGGAAAACGGCAGGGTCGCGGACGAGGGCGCGCCCCAAGGCGACACGTTGCTGCTGCCCGCCTGAAAGTTCGCGCGGCTTGCGCTCGAGAAGGTGCGTCATGTCGAGCACGCGCGCCGCTTCCTTGACCTTCCTGTCGATCTCGTCCCTGGGCAGCTTGCGCATCTGCAGCGGGAACGCCAGGTTCTTGTAGACCGATTTCTGCGGGTAGAGCGCGTAGTTCTGGAACACCATCGCGATGTCCCGGTCCTTGGGGTCGAGGTCGTTGACCACGCGGTCGCCGATGACGATGTCGCCCGATGTGACCGGGATCAATCCCGCGACAAGATTGAGCGTGGTTGTCTTGCCGCAGCCCGAAGGGCCGACGAGCGCAACGAACTCGCCGTCATTGACCGTCAGCGAAACGTCGTTGACAGCTTTGAAGCCGCCATAGGTCTTGACGAGATCTCTCAGGTCCACGTGGGCCATCGGCAACTCCCTACGGCATGATGCCGAAAAGTGTGAAGCGGTTTTCGGACGACATCATGCTCTATCTCTTTGATTTAGAGGCGGATTCAGATTTGAGGTCGAACAGACCTGAAATCATCCGGCTCTAGTGTTTGACCGCGCCTTCTGTAAGGGCGCGTACGAAGTATCGTTGCAGGAGGAGGAACAGCACCACGACGGGCACGCTCATCATGAAGCTGGCCGCCATCAGGCCCGGAAAGTCCGTCGTATTCTCCGAGAAGAAACGCTGTATGCCGACCGGCAGGGTCAACTGCTCGTTCTTGGAAAGGAAGGTGTAGGCATAGATGTACTCGTTCCAGGCGCCAATGAAGGAATAGATCGCGGTGGCGATGATTCCGGGCGTCGAGAGCGGCATCACGATCAGGATGAAGGCCTGGAACCGGGTCGCCCCATCGATCCGCGCCGCCTGCTCGAGCTGCACCGGAATGTTGTCGTAAAAGCCCTTGAGCAGCCAGATCGCCAGCGGCAGGCCGAAGGTGAGATAGGTGAGAATGAGCGAGCCATGCGTGTTCACCAGCCCGATCGCGCGCATCAGGATGAAGAGCGGCACGAGAAAGATCACCGCCGGGAACATGTTGCGCAAAAGCACGGTGAAGAACAGGAAGTTTCGACCGGGGAAACGAAAGCGCGAAAACGCGTAGGCCGCAGGAACGGCCACGATCACCGAAAGGATTGTGGTGACCGTGGACACGTAGAGGCTGTTCCAGAAAAAACGCAGGAAGTCCTGGCCGACGCTGTTTTGCGGATCGAGCAGCTTTTGGTAGCTGGCCAGGGTAGGCTCTTCCGGCCACCATTGCGGCGGGAACTGCATCGCCGCGAAGCCGGACTTGATCGAGGTGATCAGCATCCAGATCATCGGCAACGCGGTGTAAAGCAGCATGAACACGAGGAAGATGCGCCCGGCCCAACGCCATCCGTCGATGCGCATGCGGCGCCGGGCCGGACGTCGAGGGACTGTCTCGACGATCGTGCTCATGCGCTCCCCTCTTTGCGCTCGTTGCCGGCCAGCGCACGGACGTAGAAGTAGCCCAGCACCATCAGCATGAGGAACAGGAGTACCGAATAGGCCGATGCGACGCCCCATCGCTGCCGGCCGAAGGCGAGCTCATAAATGTGGGTGATCCAGATGTGCGAAGCGTTCGACGGCCCGCCACCGGTCATGATCCACGGGATGATGAAGGAATTGAAATTGGCCACTGCGAGCAGCAGGATCGTCACCGTCGAGACGTTGCGCAGATGCGGGAAGGTGACGTGCCAGAAACGCTGCCATTCATTGGCCCCGTCGACTTCCGCGGCGCGCAACAACTGGTCGGGGACCGTCTGCAAACCGGCCATCATCATGATCATGGCAAACGGAAACTCGCGCCAGATATTGACGACGATCAAGGAGGGCAGCACCGTGCTGACGTTGTCGATGAAGTTCGGCGGCCGGTCAGCCAATCCGAGGCCGACCAGCACCGCGCCGATGATGCCGAAGTCCGAATGGTAGATCCACTTCCAGATATAGGAGGCGGCAACCGCGCTGATGACCCAAGGAATGATCAGGATAGCGCGCAGGACGCCCCGGCCGATAAACTCGCGGTGAAGCGCCAGCGCGGCGGCAAACCCCAGGGCAAAGGCAACGAAGGTGGATGCGATCGTCCAGATCAGGGTGTTCAGGGTAACTTTCCAGAACACCTGACTGGTGAGGATGGCCGTGTAGTTGTCCAATCCGATGAAGGTCTTGTCGCGGAGCTGCAGGCCAGGCGGCGTCTTAAAGAACGACAGCTCGACCGTGTAGTAGATCGGATAGGCGATGACGATGAGCATCACGGCGATCGCTGGAAGCACGTAAGCGTAGTCGGCGCGATGCTCCCAGATATTCCGCAGCACGCCGGAGCTACCGGGTTGCAATCTTCGGCGAGCCTCGGCCTTGCCGGTCACGATCGTCACGATGGCGTGCCCTTGTTGTTCGGAGCAAACCGGCTGCACGCACTATCGGCACAGCCGGTCGGATCGCAGGTCAGGCCCGGACTAGAGTCCGTCCATCAGGTTCTTCACCTTCTCGGCCGCGTCGTCCGCTGCCTGGTCGACGGTCATCGCTCCGGTCAGGGCGTTCTGCAGCATGTCCGGGACGATGATATTCATGATCTCGGGCGATTGCGGCAGCGCCGGGAACGGAATGCCGTATGGCAACATCGAGGTGGTGACATCGAGGAACTTGATGTTGTCCAGACGTTCCTTCATCCATTTGGTCTTGAAGCCGTTCAGGTTGCCCGGGTTCGAGCCGGCATACGCCATCTTCAACGACCATTCAGGGCTCGTCCACATGCAGATGATGGCCTTTGCGGCCGGCTCGTCCACCTTGCCGCCCTCGACATATTCGGGCTTCAGGATGTGAATGTTCGAGCCGCCAAACACGACGGCCCGCTTGCCGTCGGGGCCGGTCGGAATCAGGCCATAGCGCATGTTGTCGATGACAGTCTGCGCCTTGTCCTTGTCGGCGCCCGTTGCCTTCTTCTGCAGGTCGAGCATGACGTTATAGTCGGACGGGTGCGAGACCATCATGCCGAGTTGGCCGGCGACGAACAGGGGCTGGTTATCGGCCTGCTGGTTGGTGAGGGCCGAGACCGGAACCGACTTGTCGCGAACATACATGTCGTAGGAGGCTTGCAACGCCGCCTTGCTCTGCGGGCTATTGAGCTCGACCTCCTTATAGGTCGGGTTCGCGGAGGCTTCGTCGAAGACACCGCCGCCATAGGCCCATAGTTGCGGCATGAAGCGGTACGGCGTGTTGCCGGCGTTCTTGCGCGCCACGAGGCCGTAGCCGGCTATGCCGAGCTTGTCATGGATCTGCTTGGAATATTTGACGACGTCGTCCCAGGTAGCCGGAGCCTTGTCCGGATCGAGGCCCGCACGCTTGAAAATGTCGGCGTTCCAGATGAACGCCATCGTCTCATTGTTGGTGGGAATGCCGTAGGTCACGCCATCCCAGGTTACCGCCTTCATGGCGCCGGGCCAGAAATCCTCTGTGGGATAGCCCACATCTTCCGGCTTGAGCGGCTGCAGATAACCCTTCGAGGCGAACTCGGTTCCGCCCAGGATTTGCAGGCGGACCGCCATCGGCGCGGCGTTGCCCAGCAGCGCCGTGCGGAATTTGTCGAGAAGGTCGTTGTAGGTGAGGGCCTGATCCTCGAGCTGGATGTTCGGATAGGTCTTGCGGAACGTCTCGAAGAAATCCTTGTAGTACTGACGCAGCAGGTCGGGGTCGCCCTCGAACACGCCCTGATACCAGAACGTCAGTCGCCCTTTGTAGTCGAGCGGGGTGACCTTGCCGCAATCGGCGGCCGTGTCGAAATCCTGTGTGCCGGCGATGGAGCGCACATACTCCGGCGACCACTTGCTCAAATCGACCGGCGGCGCACCCAGCGCCGATCCCGACATGAGCGACGCCATCAAAGCAGTGGCGACAGTGCCGCGCAGGACGGCACCGCCGAGTGTAATCCTCGTCATAGTATCCTCCCAGATTCTCCCATGCCGCTGTGCGCCAAGGGGCTCGTCCGACCGTGCGGGATGCGTCTTCTGCTCAATGTATCCCTTCGATCATCTGGTACGTTTTCAGATCGTGGATTGCCTGTCAACGCACCCGATCGTACATTGTTTGCAAAACGCGTGTATGATATCGAGCATGCGATGTACTAATCGGGGGAGCCGGCTTTGGCCGAAACAAGTGATTTCAAAGCAGAGCCACCCGTGGGGATTGATCCCATCGGGGCGTCCAGCGAGGGCGCCTCGCTTTATGAGCTGATCCGGGAAGACATCATCGAGGGACGGCTCGCCGCCAACGAACGGCTTGTGGTCACCGATCTCGCCCGGCGTCACGGCACCTCGACCAACCCCGTACGCGAGGCGCTGCAGCTGTTGCGAGGGAGGGCTTCGTCACCTTTGTCGCCAACCGTGGCGCGCGCGTCCGGCCCATAGACCAGGATTTTGTCCGGGATATCTACGAGATCGGAGTCCTGATCGAGCCGGCCCTGACGCGATGGTTCGTGAACATGGCGACCGGCGAGGACATCGCCGAACTCGAACGCATCCAGGCTCTGATCGAAGAGAACAACTTCACCGACACATTGCGGCACAGTGAACTGGATACCGCCTTCCACACCGTAATGTACCAGCGCCACTACAACCGCCATGCCGCCGAGCTTTGGTGGAAGCATCGCGAAGTGCTGCGAGCCGTGAGCCGGCGTTTCAATTTCACGCTCGCGCGGCGGGCCGCCATCATGCGTGAACACCGCGAGCTCATCGCGCATATCAAAGCGGGAAATGCCGACGAGGCGGCCGAACTCATTGCCCGCCATGTCGAGGGTTCCGGCCGGCACGTTCTCGAACAGATGCGTGCGCGCAACGCCGCTCGGGCCGGATAGAACTTCCAGCCCAGAAAATCATTGGTCCGGCCATCAGACAGAGGTAGTTGAGAGATGAAAATCACGAGCGTTCGGCCGTGGCTGATCAAGTCCGATGCTTCCTATTGGGGAGAGTTCCTGTTCGTCGAGGTGACGACCGACGAAGGGGTGAGCGGCTGGGGGGAAATCACCACCACCACAAGGCTCGCCAACCGCGCGCTGTGCACGATCCTGCGGCAGATCGGTGTTGCCGTCACAGGTGAGGATCCGGCGCGCATCGAGCATCTCTGGCACAAGATTTTCCGCAGCTTCACCTATATGGGCAGCCGCGGCGCCGCAGTCGAATGCGTGAGCGCTATCGACATAGCGCTCTGGGACATTCGCGGCAAAGTTCTAGGCAAGCCGATCTACGAGCTGCTGGGCGGACCGGTGCGCGATGAAATCGCGCTCTATACCCATCCCAACCAGGCCAAGTTTACCAGCAAGGAGGCTGTGGTCCGCGAAATTCGAGACATCGTCGAATCCGGACACACCGGGCTGAAGTTCGATCCTTTCCCCCACCAGGGCCGCATCGCCGATGGCTTGGCGCGCGAACAGCGGGACGGCTACCTCGATGGCGGCATGACCCGCAAGGACGAGCGCGAGGCCGCCGAACTCACGGCTCTGATCCGCGAAACGGCGGGTCCAGATGTCGACATTCTCATCGATGCGCATGGCCGTTTCGATGTACCCACCGCCATTCGCCTCTGCCGGAGCCTCGAGGAAGCCGGCCAGATCGACTGGTTCGAGGAGCCTTGCCCGCCCGAGAGCCTCAATGCCCTGAAGCAAGTGCGCGAGAAGGTCAGCGCCCCTATCTCGTGGGGCGAGCGCGGCCACACCAAGTGGGATTTCGTGCCGGTGCTCGAGAACAGGCTTGCCGACTACATCATGCCGGACGTCACCTGGACCGGCGGCATTACCGAACTGAAGAAGATTTCCGCCCTGTGCGAAGCCTATTACATCCCGGTCTCGCCCCATGACGCCGCCGGACCGATCAACGTGGTTGCGGGAGCGCAGGTGATGATGACGGTTCCCAACTTCTACAAGCTCGAAACGTCCGAGTGGAACCTTGATAAATACAATCACCTCATCGACAGACCGCTCGACGTTTCGAACGGCAGCCTCAAGCTGACGTCGAAGCCGGGTCTGGGCGTCGAGATGAACCGCGACTACCTGCAGGCCCACGAGATAGAGCTTGGCTAGCAACGCTCATGCCGGCCGGGCGTGCGGGGCGCCACCAGTCAGAACGAGGATAAGCCATGGCAAAGACGGGTAGCGCCGGCGAGGCGCTCAATCGGGTAAATACGAACTCCAGGCCGAGCGACCTGCGCATCACCGACCTGCGGGTCGCCGAAATCGTCGGCGCACCGTTCACCTCGGCGCTGGTCAAGATCTACACCAACCAGGGCATTGTCGGCCTGGGCGAAGTGCGCGACGGCGCCAGCGCGACCTATGCGCTGATGCTCAAGAGCCGGTTGCTGGGCGAGAACCCTTGCGACGTCGACCGGCTGTTCCGGCGCATCAAGCAGTTTGGCGGCCATGGGCGGCAAGGCGGCGGTGTCTCGGCAATCGAGATCGCGCTGTGGGATCTCGCTGGCAAGGCGTACGGCGTGCCGATCTACCAGATGCTGGGGGGACGGTTCCGCGACAAGGTGCGGGTCTATTGCGACACCGACGCGGACAAACCCAGCGGCACCGAGACCGGCAAGCGGCTGAAGGCGCGGATGGACCTTGGCTTCACCTTCCTCAAGATGGACCTCGGCCTGGCGCAGATTTCTCACATCCCCGGCGCGGTGGTCGCGCCCGCCGGCGTGCTCGATGGTTTCCGCACCCATGCCGGCCGCGGCCGGGTACGCACGCTGGACGAGCGCCGGGCGCGCAACGCCGCCTATGATGCGCAGAACGTGCCGCATCCCTTCACCGGCCTCCACTTCACCGAAAAGGGCATCGACCTGCTCGACCAATATATCCACGAGGTCCGCGAGGTGATCGGCTACGAGGTTCCGCTTGCCATCGACCATGTCGGCCACATCTCGCTGCAGGACGGCATCCGTCTGGCCCGGCGGATCGAGAAATACGCACCGGCCTGGCTCGAGGACGTGATCCCCTGGCAGTACACCGAGCAGTATCGGCAGTTGCAGCAGGCGACCTCGGTGCCGATCTGCACGGGTGAGGACATCTACCTCAAGGAAGGCTTCGAGCCGCTGCTCAACGCCGGCATCTCGGTCATCCATCCGGATCTGCTGACCACCGGCGGCATTCTCGAGACCAAGAAGATCGGCGACGCGGCGCAGGAGCATGGCGTCGCCATGGCCATTCACATGGCGGAAAGCCCGATCGCGGCAATGGCCGCCGCGCATGTCGCGGTGGCGACGGAAAACTTCATGGCGCTCGAATATCACAGCGTCGAAGTCGACTGGTGGGACGATATCGTCACCGGCCTGCCCAAGCCGCTGGTCAAGGACGGCTTCATCACCGTGCCCGACAAGCCTGGTCTGGGCATCGACGACATCGTCGACGAAGTGATCAGCCAGCACCTGCAGCCCGGCGTCACCGGCATCTGGCAACCGACCGATCACTGGGACGACGAATACTCCTGGGACCGCACCTGGAGCTGACTCTACACTTCTCTCCTCGGAGGGAGAGGTGAACAGAAGGATGGACCATGATCTACGAACTTCGCATTTACGACTGCGTGCCGGGCCAGCTGCCGGCGCTGCTCAAGCGTTTCAACGACCATACCTTGGCGCTGTGGGACAAGCACGGCATCCGCCAAGCCGGGTTCTTCACCACGGTGGTCGGCGAAAGCAGCAATCGACTGACCTATTTCATCGCCTGGGAATCCCTTGCCGAGCGCGAAGTGAAATGGAAGGCCTTCACCACCGATCGGGCATGGCTCGAGGCCCGCGACGAGTCTGAGCGCGATGGCCCGATCCTGGCCAATATTTCCAGCCAGTTTCTCGCGCCAACCGCCTTCTCGTCGGTGAAATAGAGGACATCATGAAGATCACCGATCTCAGGTGCGCCGTCATCGGCAGGCACCCCATCGTGCGCATCGTCACCGACGAAGGCCTCCATGGCCTCGGGGAGGTCGAGTACACCAAGCCTTATCTGAAACCCTGGGTGCTGCATTTCCGCGACGCGCTGATCGGCGAGGATCCGACGGATGTGGAACGTTGCATGCTGAAGATCCGTCAGCGCGGTTCGTTCAAGCCCTATGGCGCCGCCGTCAGCGCCATCGAGCACGCTCTGTGGGACATCGCCGGCAAGGCCGCCGGCGTCCCGGTCTACAAGCTGCTTGGCGGCAAGGTGCGCGACAAGGTTCGGGTCTATAACGGTTCCATCCGCAAGAAGCGCACCGGCGACAGGCCGGAGGATTACGCGGCCGACGTCAAATGGATGATGGAACGGCCGGAAGGTTTCTTCATGGTCAAGCAAGGCATCTCCTTCCATTCCAACATGAAGACCAGCGTTCCCGACTTCCACTATGGCGTGCGCCAGCCGCCGACCTATCACGGCGCGATGGACCAGGGGCAGATCAGCGAGCGCGGCATGGCGCACATGATCGACTGCGTCATCGCCATGAAGGAGGTGCTCGGCGACAAGGTCTCGCTGGCGTTGGATTGCGGCCCCGGCTGGTTCCTGCCGGACGCCATCCGCTTCGCTCAGGCGGTGGAAAAACACAATCTGATGTGGCTGGAGGACATGCTGACCGGCGACTACGTGCCATGGGTCAACCCGCAAGCCTACCGCGAACTCACGACATCGACGTCCACCCCGATCCATACGGGCGAACAGATTTATCTGCGCCATAATTTCAAGGAACTGATCGAAACACAGGCGGTGCGCGTCATCGGCCCGGATCCCGCCGACATCGGCGGTATCGCCGAGCTCAAATGGGTGGCCGAGCATGCCTATATGCACTCGATCATGATGGCGCCGCACGGCACGGCGAACGGTCTGCTGGGCCTCGGCGCGCTGATCAATGTCTGCGCCACGATACCGGCCAACTACATCGCCTTCGAATATCCCAGCGCCTCCGACCCCTGGTGGGAGGACATCGTCATCGGCCTGCCCAAGGGGCAGATCGTGAAGGACTCCATGATCGACCTGCTCGAAGCGCCGGGCCTGGGCGTCGACATCGATGCCGAAGGCGCGAAGAAATACCTGGCGGAAGAGGACGCCGGTTTCTTCGACCAATAAAAGATCCAATGCGGCCTGAGCGTCATCCTGAGCGTCATCGTCGAAGCCCGGCGGCCAGCGCCAGGCGGTCAGCGACGCTGACCGGCATGAAGATCCTGCTGCTGGACGAGCACACCGCAGCGCTTGATCCGCGCACGGCGGCCTTCGTGCTCGACCTCACACGCAAGATCGTCGAGGAGCAGAAACTGACGGCGCTGATGGTCACCCATTCGATGCGCGACGCGCTCGATCACGGCACCCGCACCGTCATGCTGCACGAAGGCACCATCGTGTTCGACATTGCCGGCGACCAGCGCAAGAGCCTCGACGTGCCCGACATGCTGAACCTGTTCCGGCAGGCGCGCGGAGACGAACTCTCCGACGACAATTTGCTGCTTGGGATGGGAGCGAAGCAGGCGGCGAATATAGGGGCGAATAAGACGGTCTGAGGGACGGGGAGACCCTGCAGAGCTTGACGGTGAGCAGGCACACTTACGACGTATGCGGGTGGCCGCCCTGGCTAGGCAACGTCAAGACACTGAGGGGAGCGCCGTTATGCGGTCGCTCCGCTGGCAGGGGCGCATGGGGCTCCATGCGCAACCCATGCGTGCAAAATAAAGCTGTGGATATCTGGGTTGTGACGGGTCGCCGTCGTATAAACCAAGTCAAGCAGGAGTAGCGTCAAGCAACTGGCTAGGGGGATTCAATGAAGCGGTTGCTTTTTGGCGCGGCTATGTTTGCCGCTGGCGTCTTCGGCGCGGATATATCTTCACTTTCTTATATTAGAGGTGGCGCAGGAATAGAGGCCTTTGCGCAGAGCGCCTCGCCCGGGGCGCCAGCCAGCAGCGGTTTCGGCAATGGCGGCGCCGCGCTGGGCGGCGGCTCCGCCAAGCCCGCCCCGGCGACAGGCGCGACAGGTGACGCGGCGACGGGCAGCCCTGATGCGGCGGCCAAGGTTGGCGCCAAGCCGGCGGATGCCAAGGCAACCGACGGCGAGGCGAGCGACACCAAGGCTGCCGATACGAAGCCGACCGATACAAAAGGCAAGGCGGCCAAGGAGACCGATACGGAAGCAGCGCCGGAGGAGCCGGCAGCGGCCGTGGCGGCTACTGAGGCAGCCACGGCAACCGACAGCGGCGATCCCGAGGCGATCGGTACGCCGAAGGTGGACCTGCCCAAGGCTGGCGGCAACGGTAATCTGGGTTATGGCATCGGCATCGATGTTCCGGACTTCCACGGCATCGAGCCGCAGATTGCGCTCAACTACAACTCTTCACGCAAGACCAAGATCGGTGACCTCTACCAGGGCTGGTTGGGCTATGCCTGGGGCCTCGACGGCTTCGACGTGATCGAACGCGCAACGCCCGGTTACGGCATGCCGGCCTTCGACGCCAACGACATCTATCTGCTTGACGGCCGGGCGATGGTGGCCTGCGTTGCCGGCATGATTTCGCCGTCCTGCGCCACAGGTGGCACGCATGCGACGGAGAATGAGAGCTATCGGCGCATTGCGCTGAACAGCACCACAAACGAGTGGAAGGTGACGGATCGTGACGGGACCGTCTCGACGTTCCGCTCGGTGGCGGCGGTTGCCAATCTGACGCCGACCGCCGGCACGCCGGCCTATGACCTGGCGATGAGCTATCGCTGGCTGCTGACCTCGGTCACCGACACCAACGGCAACAGCGTTGCCTACAGTTATGCCTGTGCCAGCCCGGTCTGTTATCCAACTACGATCACCTACAATGGAACGGTGATCGGGTTTCATTACGAGACGCGGCCCGATACGATCCTGATGGGCAATGGGCGCGACATCTCCGAGACGACCCTACGCATCAAGTCGATCAGTGTCTGGACCAGCAACGTGCTGCGCAGTGCCTACAAGCTGACCTACGACCAGGCGCCGTTTTCCAACACCTCACGGCTCACCGCCGTCACCCGTTACGGCACCGATGCGACCGTTGTACCCGACGGCACGATCTCTGGCGGATCGTCGAAGTCGCTCGGCCAAATGGTTTATCAGAACACTGATGGCGTTTATTCAACGATCAATGCGCCAATTTACGGATCTCAGACATTACCCGGATCACATCCGCAAAGCGTTGGAGACTTGAACTTCGATGGCCGCGACGAAGTATTCGGAGAATCTGATCAGACGACGACCAGACATTCGGGAGGACATGAGGGCGACACTACGACAACCAAAACATTTTACGAAAACACATACCGTTTTGGCCCTACCGGTGCTCCTGCCGGCTCGAATTCATTGACGATAGCCGCACATTCAATCACGAATAGTCCTGACGATGACGTCGGCATCTTTGCTCAGCCCGGTCGCTTTATTGCGACAAAACCGACGGAAGATTTTGGCTTTTCGATAACGACTAGCACGATGAATGGAGCCACTGGCCATGTAACCACGTCGCGCACCCAGTCGATTGGAATCACAGATACTCTGCTTGCGTTGACAAAGGCGAATTGCGATCCATCTCCTCCAGCAGGCTATCAGGCCGTTTGCGATGGACTCCCGGATATTCCGTCCGGATCTTCACCCCGTCCCTCAGTCATCGCAGACGGTGATGGCGATGGCATTGACACCGCCAATCACGTCGGTGGCGGTGAACCCAGAACAGTAATCGGTGTCGGCGACTTCCTGGGCAACGGCAAACAGCAGCCATTCTTTTGGGGTAGCGGCGGAACGGCACGGAAGGGAACGCTTTCGAGCGGCGTCTGGCAGAAAAGCGGACCATCCTTCAGTATCAGCTGCCCGGCACAGGAATCTCAAACCTCCGGCATGTGTGTGTTTGCCGATCTCAATGGCGACGGGGCAACGGATGTTTTCCGCTTCGGCGGTAGCGGCGTCGCGGTCTGGCTATCGACGGGCGTCGGCTTCAAGAGTTACTCGATTTCCTCGATGTCGGGAACATCTGCCATCCTGCGTGACTTCGACAATGACGGGCGCACGGATGTCATCACCATAGACGGCGCGCTGAACCTCCCGCAGCAGTGGAGGGTCGACACGGTCAGGATTTTCTCGCTTCGCCCGTCTTCGACGGCGATGACGCCGGTACAGTTCACGCTGCCTGCGACAGCGAAAGCAGGTACGGTCATCGGCGATTTCAACGGCGACGGCCTGCCGGACTTCACCAACTACAGCAGCATGTTCATCTCGAATGCCGGCACCGGCAATCCGAACCTGTTGAAGCAGATTGTGACGGAGCTCGGCGGCACGGTTGCGGTCGAGTATTCGCCTTCCTCGACCTGGGCGAACAATTACCTGCCGCAGGTCGTGCACGCGGTGACGAAGCTGTCGGTCAGCGATGGCCGGGGCCAGACGGCGGTGAGCATGTACGCCTATGCCGGCGGCAAATACGATCCGGCGGCGCGCAAGTTCCTGGGCTTTGCGTCGATCGTCGAGACAAAACCGCTTGCCAATGGCGAGACGGCGCCGTCGAAGATCGAGACCACCTACCGGCAGGATCTGGCGAGCTACGGCCTGCCGTCGCTGACGGTGTGGAAGGATGGTGCCGGCACCGTGCACAAACAGGTGGCCGAGACGTACGTCGTCAACACGGCGGCAAAACCCTATACGGTGCAAAACACGGCGACCGATACGACGCTGACCGAGAACATCAGCCGCACCTTGCGGGTCCAGCGCTGGTTTGATGCTTACAACAACATCATCAGCATGAAGGACTATGGTCGCACCGATGTCAGCGGCGACGAGACCTGGACGGAGCGTTTCTTTTCGCCCAACACCAGCGCTTATATCGTCTCGGCCTTGATTGCCGAGCGCACGCATGCCGGGCTGACCAGCACCGACCCCTATGTCAGCTACAAGCACAATTACTATGATGGCAGCACCGATGTCTGGGCGGTGCCGACCAAAGGTAACCTGACGTGGGTACAGACCTTCAGCGATGTCACTACGGGCAAGACCGTCAGCCAGTATTTTGCGTATGATACCTATGGCAACAAGGTCTCTGCCGCCGACAGTCTCGGCCACAAGACCGAGTGGGACTACGACGCGACCTATCACCTCTATCCGGTAACGGAACGCGCGCCGAAGTATTTTGCGACGGGCGGGCAAACAGCCGACACGCGCTTTGTCTCGACGGCCACCTACAATACCACCTGCGGCCTGCTGGCGACGAAGACCGACTTCAACGGCCTGGTCAAAACCTTCACCTATGATCCGTTCTGTCGCCTCTACCAGGTCTCGCAGAGCGTCACCGGCGCCTATGCCAAGGCGCGCTTCGAGAACGAGGGCAATCCGGCGACCCAGGCGCTGGTCAAATACACGCCGTTGCCCAATGGCGCCGGCGAAGACTTCACCCGCTCCTACTATGACGGGCTCGGCCGGGTCTATCGTGTCGAAACCCCCGGAGAGACGGCGGCGGGCGCCAAACGCATTGCCGAGACCGACTACGATCTGCGCGGCAATGTCCTGCGCACCGCCTTCCCGCGCTTTGTCGGCGAGACCGCGCAATGGACCACCAACAGCTACGACTGGGCCGACCGGCCGGTGAAGACCGTCAATCCTGACACAAGCCAGCGCAGCTACCTCAACGAACTAGCCACCGCCGCGACCACGACGCCGCGGCTGAACGCCGTGACGACGACCGACGAGCTTGGTCATCAGACCAAGACAGCTTGGTCGACCCGCGGCGATGTCGCGGGCGTGGCTCGCGACTTCGCGGGACTTCAGCTTGCGGAAACTCGCACCTACGACGTGCTCGGCCGCCTGATCGGCGTCACCGATCCCGGCGGCTCAAACTGGACCTACACCTACGACATGGTCGGCAATCGGCTGACGGCGTCCGATCCCGATCTCGGCACATGGTCCTACACCTACGATGCCGCCAACCGGCTGGTCAGCCAGACCGATGCCAGGGGCACGGTCACGACGCTCAGCTACGACCAGATGGACCGGCTGACGCTGAAGACGGCAACGGCGCCGGGTGGCAGCCCAGTTGTGCTCACCCAGAACACCTATGACCAGGCGGCTCCAAGCTATTGGTACAATATCGGCCAGCTCACCACCTCGACCAACGCGACAACGACGCACAGCTACAGTTATGACGGGTTTGGCAAGCTCGGCTGGCACGACACGACCATTGCCGGCCTGATGCACACCACGGTCGATATCCACGACGGGTCCGGCCAGACCATCCTGAAGAATTACAAGCCGGGCGAGCTGTGGTTCGGCGACTGGGACCACCGCCTGCAATACAGCGCCGGCAACAGGCTCGTCTCCGCCCCGGGCTTCATCACCTCGACGCTCTATGAGGCCGATGGGCAGACCAGGGAGATCACCTACGCGAATGGCGTGAAGACTGCCTTCACCTATTCGCCGACCCGCCGCTGGCTGACGCGCGTCACCACGTCCAAGGGCGCCACCGTCCTGCTCGACGATCAGTATGCGCGCGACGCACTCGGCCGCATCACCACCATCACGGGGCGGACACCCTCCGACAGCTGGAATTATGGCTACGACAATGCCGACCGGCTGATCTGGAGCACCAACCTGGGCAACGCCGTGCTCAGCGAGCAATTCGTCTATGCCGCCAACGACAATCTGACCTCACGCTCGCGTGTGGCCGGCACCTATGTCTATCCCTCGGCGAGCGCGGCTCGTCCGCATGCGCCGGTCACGGTCGGCGCCAATGCCATGACCTATGACGCCAATGGCAATCTGACCTCCGATGGCAGTCGTACGCTGACCTGGGACGAAGCCAACCGGCTGAAGACCGTCACGCTGGCCGCCAACACCGTCAACCTCAGCTACGGTCCCGACGGTGCGCGGGTGAAGAAGGCCTCGGCCTTCGCCACCACGCTCTATCCCGACGCTTCGGTCGAGATCAATCCGGCGACGCCGGGCGCAGAGATATACACCAGATATCCGCATCCCGACATCAAGGTGACCGGCACGACAAAGGCCTTCCTGCACCGCGACCACCTGGCCTCGGTGCGCATGGTTACCGATGCCTCAGGCAATATCGCCGAGGCCACCAACTACGCCACCTATGGCGAGCGTCTCAACACCGGCT
The DNA here is from genome assembly GCF_030323125.1 of Mesorhizobium sp. C089B. NCBI lineage: Bacteria > Pseudomonadati > Pseudomonadota > Alphaproteobacteria > Hyphomicrobiales > Phyllobacteriaceae > Mesorhizobium > Mesorhizobium sp. C089B. Next base: position 2,640,257 of record NZ_CP100469.1, on the reverse strand, counting down.
TCCAGACGCAGAAGAGCTATATCGGCGAGCGCTTCGATCCCGAGACCGGGCTGCTCTATCTCAACGCACGCTACATGGATCCGGTGCTCGGGCGTTTCATCTCACCCGATGATTGGGATCCGACGAAAGAGGGTGTTGGCACCAATCGATATGCGTATGCTCAGAATGATCCGGTGAATAAGGCAGACAACAACGGCCATGTTGCCGCGACACCGTCATCTGACAAAGCCGCAAAGGACAGAGCAGAGCAGAGGGCACTTGAGAAGCGTGCCGAAGCCATAAGAATGCACCGTGGTGGTTTCTTCGATCTCCACAAAGATCCGTACGAACGTTTGAATCCTAGGGTTGCTGATGAGGTGCAGCGCCAGGCTGAATTGAGCGCTTCAGGAAAGGTGGAAACTCGTGACGAGGTGTTTGCGGCAATACCGGGTGGTGCGCCTATCAGAGCAGGCGCACTACTCGGCGCCGAGGTATTTGGTGGTAAACTGGCGATTAGGGAAGGAGGAGCAATTATCGGGAGCTATACTCCATCAGTGGGCCTCAAGTTTGGGACAACACCGTTTGGCGATGAGGCGCACATCGCTGTTGGAGCGATGCTGCGTGGGAAACTAGAAGCTCAGGGTGTGACAGGTATCATTGATCGAACTGCTCCTGGTCTGAAAGGTGTGGATTTGTCGGTTGATCCCAGCTACGCGAAGCAGCTTGGCTTTGAGCATATCGAGATTAAGCCGAATACCGCTAGCGGGCTGCGAGCCTTCAGCAGCCAGGTGGGGCGTTGGGGCTACAACCCGTCTTCCGTCCGCGCGGTAACCTATGATGCTAACGGGAATATCCGAGGAGGGTTTGATTTCTAATGTCAGCACTTGATCTCCTTTTAGCGGGTCGCTTTGACGAAGCGGTCAGAGCATTTAGAGAGATAATCGTTGCAGAGCCGAATGATATCGGGTGGATCGATGGATTGGCAAAATCCTATTGCGGGACAGGAGATTATACAGCAGCGCTTCCTCTTCTATACCAAGTAGATTCCTATCAGAAGAAGAACACTCCGGATGCTCCAGGGCAACAACTACAAATAAGCGCAGCTTATTGGTGTCTTGATGATCGCGCTCGGGCGATCGAGCTCACTCGTGAGCTGTGTGCTGGCATTGTGGATCGATCAATAGGCATGGCGCCCGACCTGGCTGGTGGTGCGACCTTCGGACTTGTCCTGCACTACATGGCCCTGACGACGGGTGACGATGCCACCCGCGACTACGCGTTTGAATACCTACGCAAGCTGAACGTTAAATACAACAAGCGCCCGACGCTGTTCCGCTACCCGGTTCAGACCGTGAAACAAATGCTGGGAGAGATCGCCTTCGAGGATGCGCTGGAAGGTGCGACGAAGGAGCGAAACCTGGCTGCGGCCTTTCGGGCTGCTGATAGCAATCGTTCAATCAAGTTAGCGCTCGGAGTTGCACTGTTCCACGATGGCGCGTTGCGCCGAGTTTCGGGCGACGAGACGGGCTGCATGGAGCGGATGCAGCAGGTTTTCGATATGGGATACCAGACGGAACCCGTTCGCTGGTATCTCGCTCGGCATGAGGTTTTAAGAACCGAAAGATAAAAGCAATGGCTCACCTGCGGGGGTAAACTGTTCCCTGCTCACCATTGTTTAGGGAGGTGGCGAATTACGCTGACAGCGCACTCTAGGAATTACCGGGAACTACGGTGACAGGATTACGGTGACAGTGCACTTTTTGTTGCCTATCCGATAACACCTGTGCTCAGGTCAACCCCATGTCCCGTCTTGCCCGTATAGTCGTCTGCCGCATCACGTCACCCAGCGTGGCAACGGGTGCGCCAAGGTGTTTTTCACGGCGAAAGATTATGCGCTCTACAAGAACCTACGGGCGGCGCATTGCCGGCTTGCCGATGTCGGTATCTGGGCATGGTGCCTGATGCCTAACCATGTGCATCTGATCCTGACTCCGGCCGACCCTGATTGCCTGCGGCGTTCACACCAAGCCAACAAAAGCTGTGGCTAATCAGCCCTCCGCAATCTCGCTGATATCCCCGTCACACCAGCCCCTGTAATCTCAGTGCGAAAACCCTCGGCTTAGAATCAACCGGGGCAGGGTGGGGCGTGGCGGCATTGAGTGCGCAATGTCTGGATTTCCGGGACTGGTGGCTCGAGGAGCTGCGAGGGGCGCGGCTTTCGCCTAGAAAAAGCAAGCTTCTAGCGGCGACTGGATCGTCAGCCTGGCGGATGACGGCATTCGTGTGCGCGAGGCCGGGGCGCCGGAGTTTCAGTCGATCCCGCTGGCGCTGACCGCCTCTTCGGATGAGATCCTGGCGCTGCTGCAGGGCGGGGGCCGGGTCAGGCGGCCGCGCTTCGATGTCGTGATCCAGCCGGGGCTGTTCCTGACCCGGCAGCTGGCGCCGCGGCTTCTGCCGGTCCGGCAGGCGCGCGACATGGCCGAGCTCGACCTTCTGGCCGCGACGCCGCTCGATCCGGCGCAGGTGCATGTCGTGTTTGCCAGGGATGCCGGGGCTAGGCCTGCCAGGCAAGACAGCACCTACCACGTCGTCAAGGGCAAGACGCTTGCCGCGGTGCTGGATGCGGTGCGCCGCGCCGGCGGTTCGGTGCGCAGCCTGTCGCTGGCGCAGCCCGGAGAGACGCTGCGCGCCGATCCGCTCAGCCTGGCCGCCATCTGGCCGCCGACGGCGCGCGACCGGCGCAAGCGCAGCACCTGGATCGCCGCCTGTTCGGCGCTGGCGGCAGCGCTGCTGATCACCTTCGTCCACGCGCATTGGCTGATCTGGCAGGCCGATGGCGAACTGGACGCGCAGATTGCGGATGCGCAGGTGTTGGCCAAGACGGCACGCGCGTCGCTGCAGAAGCGCCAGGCCGGCATCGAGCGGGTCGAGAAAATCCGCCAGGAGAAGAAGACGACGGCGTCGCTGGTGCGGGTCTGGGCCGAACTCACGCATCTGCTTCCCGACACGGCCTGGCTCACCGATCTCTCGGCCAAGGGCGACGATCTGACCATCACCGGCTTTGCCACCTCGGCGGCCGAACTGATCCAGCCGATCGATGCCTCGCCGCTGTTTTCGGCGCCCGAATTCGCCTCGCCCGTGGTTAAGGTGCCCGGACAGGACGGCGAACATTTCACCATTTCGGCCAAGATCGGAGCGCTCTGACGATGCTCTCCGCCATCCTCAACACCAGCCCGCCGCTGCGCCGCCTGATCGCGCTGGCGCTGGCAGCGGTTGCGGCGTGTCTCTGTGCCTGGCTGGTGTTCGCGGCGTTGGACAGCGTCGCCTCGGCGCGGGCCGGGATCGAGGACAAGCGCGCGCTGCTCGGCCAGCTGCAAAACGTGGCGGCGCTGGCCAAGCGCCTCGACGGCGACACCGGCCCGGTGGAAGCGGCCAATCCCGAATTCCTCACCGGCGAGAGCGAGGCGATCATTCGCGGTGCGCTGCAGAAGCGGCTGAACGCCATCGCTGCCGCCAATGGCGTCAGCGTGCTGTCGGCCGGCAACGCCCCGGTGCTGAGTGAAGGCGGCGTCGATTTCATCGGGCTGCGGGTCAATCTGTCGGGGCCGCTGGAAGGCATCCACAACGCCGTGCTCGCCCTCGAAACCTCGCTGCCGGTGCTGTTCATCCGCGAGGCGACGCTGCGCACCACCGATGTCAGCCCTGCCGCGGGACGGATGGGCGACCCTGAGCTGTCTGCCGAGATCCTGTTTTACGGCCCGCTGCAGACGCAAGCTGCGCCCGGCGGGGTCAAGCCATGAGCGGGAAGTTTGCGGGCCTGGCGATTGCGGGGGGTATCGCGGTTCTCGTGCTGGTCAATGTCGCGCTCTACAACACGCCGGTCGACATCTCGCCGATTGCCTCCGGCAAGGGGCATGATGGCGGCCCGGCATCTGCTGCGGGCGCGCTGCAATTTCCCGAGGCCGGCGATTTCAGCGAGACGTTCCAGCGGCCGCTGTTCACGCCGATGCGGCGCAAGATCATACCGCCACCGCCAGCGCCGCTGCCGGTGGAGGTTGCCGTGGCACCTGTCGAACAGGCGCCTCCGCCGGTGGACGTCGCGCCGGCGGCCGCGCCATCGCTGCTCGGCATCAGCATTCAGGGCGGAGCGGGAAAAGCGCTGTTGCGCGTCGCCGGCAAAGATGAAGCGCTCTGGTATGCCAGTGGCGAGACCGTCGACGGCTGGACGGTGTCAGTGATCGACAAGGACCAGGCCGTGCTGGAGCGCGACGGCAAGGTGGCGCGCATCCCGCTGCATCCGCCATGGACGAACCCGCCGCCGGCCCCGCCGCCGCCCCCGCCACCTGAGCCGGAACTATGAGCGGGCGCATGTTTGCTGAGGTTGGCAGGGCAATCGCGTATGGCGACGCCAGCCCCCCACTCCGGCCGCTGCGCGGCCACCTCTCCCCATGTCCATGGGGGAGAGGAAACCCAAGCCTTTCGAGGCTGCGACCTCGGTGGTTAGCATTTCCTCTTCCCCCACGAATGTGGGGGAGAGGTGGCTCGGCGAAGCCGAGACGGAGTGGGGGAGCGCCATATGCGTTTGCCCTGCTCCTCCTTGTGGGGAGGGATCAAGGGCGGGGGTATTCGTAAAGCGCAAAGCTCTCCCAGCCGTAGGGGACGACAGCGCCAGCGCCGGCTTTTCGCTGGTTGCTGTACTGGTGTTCATGCTGATCGTCTCGGCCATCGTCGTTCCCTTCGCCGTCACCGCCAAAACGCGGCTGATGATTGCCAACAACGAGCTGGAGCAGGAGCGCCTGTCGCTGCTTGCCGAGGGTCTCGGCAATGTGGTGGCGAGCGAATTGACCGGCGACCAGGTCACTGAAAAGCTGCCGCTGGATTCCACGCCAGCCGCGTGCCGGTCGGGACAATACAGCTTTGTCCTGCGCGTCCAGGATCACGCCGGGCTGATCGATCTCAAGGCCGCCGACGACCGCCTGCTGGGGCTGGGCTTCGCCGCGCTCGGCTTCGAGCAGCAGATGGCGGACGAACTGGCAAAGGCCGCGATCCGGTTTCGCGACAGCGCCAAATTGTTCGCCGGCCTGCCCCAGGCCAGAAGCCCGGTCGGGCCGCCCGAGGACAAGCAGGCGCCGTTCGAATCCGTATCCGAGCTGCAGGAATTTTCTGCACTTGCGCAAATCCCGCTGCGCAGCCTGCAGGGCATTTTCACCGTCAACTCCAAGCGCGGCACGGTCAGCGCCGATCGGGCGCCGCGCCGGCTGCGCGCTGTTCTCGTCGGCGGCCCCAACGCATCGGTCGTTGCGGGCGCGAGCGATGTATCGGCCTACACGGTTGAAATTGTTGTCAGGCTAGATGGCTCCGGCATCACAGGCGAGGCCGGCTTCATCATCGAGAAATCCCAGGCAGGCCCGGTGCCATTCTCGCGCGTCTCGCGCAGCCCGGCCGGCGATGCCACAGCACTGCCGGCAGCCGCGGTCACCGTAGGCTGCGAGGCGCTGTTCGGCACTGAAGCCGCGCAATTGCTGGCGAGGTGGGGCGCATGAACGCTTCCGTCCAGGCCAAGGGGATCGAGGCGTTTCTCACCTTTCTCGAAGGCGAGAAAGTGCTGACCGCGCATGCCGCCCAGCGCGCCCTCGGCGCGTCGCGAACATCCGGCCATCCGTTCGATACGGTGATGACCGAACTCGGGCTGATCGGCGAGCAGGAGCTTGCCAACAGCCTCAGCAGTTACCTTGAAGCGCCGACGCCGGTGGATGTCCCCGACCAGGTCAGCGCCGACATGCTGGCCGGGGTGCCGCTCGCCTATCTCAAGGAAAACGCCATCCTGCCGCTGCAGATGGACGCCGAGCGGCTGGTCGTCGCCGTCGCCGATCCGTTCTCGTCGGCCACCATCGACGCGCTTGCCTTCCACTACGAGCGGACGGTTTCGCTGCGGATCTTGCCAAGGCGCGTGATTGCCGAATGCATCGACCGCATCGAGCAATCGGCGCTGGCGTCCGTCTCCAATAGCGGTGCTACCGGCGAGATCATGGATTTCGGTCCTGACGATCTCGAACGGCTGAAGGATTTCGCCCGCGAGGCGCCAATCGTGCGCTTCGTCGCCGAGACCATCCACAAGGCGGTCGATGCCAGGGCCACCGACATTCACATCGAGCCGCTCGAGGATCATGTCCGCATCCGCTTCCGCCATGACGGCATGCTGTCCACCGTCGACACCGCCTCAATTGCGATGCTGTCGGGCATCTCAACGCGGATCAAAATCCTGTCGCGGCTCAACATTGCCGAACGCCGCCTGCCGCAGGACGGGCGCATGCGCATTGCCGTGCGCGGCAGGGATATCGACCTGCGCGTCTCGGTCATCCCGTCCATCCATGGCGAAGCCATCGTGCTGCGCATTCTCGACCGCGCCGGGGTCGAGCTGAAGCTGGAGAAGCTCGGCTTCGACAGCGCCGCGCAAGCCAAGATCCGCTCCATGTCGCAATCGGCCAACGGCATCGTGCTGGTCACCGGGCCGACCGGCAGCGGCAAGACGACGACGCTCTATTCGATCCTTGCCGAACGGTCGCGGCCGGACGTCAAGATCTTCACCGTCGAGGATCCGGTGGAATACCGCATGGCCGGGATCACCCAGCTGCAGGTCAATCCGGCGATCGACCTCGACTTTGCCGCGGCCCTGCGGTCGATCCTGCGCCAGGACCCCGACATCATCCTGCTCGGCGAAATCCGCGACCGCGAGACGGCGCAGGTCGCGGTGCAGGCAGCACTGACCGGGCATCTGGTGTTCTCGACGCTGCACACCAACAGCGCGGCGGGCGCGTTGACACGGCTGCGCGACATGGGCATCGATGGTTACCTGCTGGGCGCGACGATCCGCGGCGTCATCGCGCAGCGGCTGCTGCGCCATGTCTGTCCGGCCTGCCACGGCGTTGAGCCGCCCGGTTCGCCCTGCCGCACCTGCAATGGCTCGGGCTATAGCGGGCGCACGGTGACCTACGAAATGCTGCAGGTTTCGCCGCGCATTGCCGAACTGATCGACCAGGGCGCCGGCGAAATGGAGATCGGCCGCATAGCCGCGCAAGACGATCTGGTGCCGATGTCGATCCATGCCACAGCGCTTGCCCGCTCCGGGGTTACCACGATGGACGAGGTCCGCCGCGTCATCGATCTCGCGGGGGATGGCTGATGCCGGCCTTTGCCTATCGCGCCTATCTCGTCGACGGCAGCACGGAGAGCGGCGTCCTCGATGCCTCGACCAAGCAGGAGGCCGCCCGCAAGCTGGCGCAGCAAGGGCGCCGTTCCTATCACCTCGCCCCGGTAAGCAGCGACAGACCGCAGTTGCGCCTGCCGGGGCGAAGCGCGCTGACCTTTACCCGGAAGGTCGATCTCAGCCGGCTGTTTTCCGAGCTGTCGGTGCTGCTCAACGCCGGCTTCACCGTCGACCGCGCCCTCGGCGCGGTCATCGCCGGCGAGGCGAACCGCCAACGGCGCCAGCAGCTGCAATCGGTGCTCGATCTCACCACGGGCGGGCGGCCGATCGCCGAGGCCTTTGCCGCCCTGCCGGGCATCACCTCCGATGTCGCGGCACTTCTCGCCAGCGGTGAGCGCAGCGGCAAGATGGCCTATATCTGCCAGCGGCTGGCCGACACGTTCGAGGCCACCGCCAAGCGCCGCGCGGCAATCGGCGAGGCACTGGCCTATCCGGCCTTTCTGCTTTCGGTGATGAGCGGGGCGCTGGTCATTCTGGCGACCGTGCTGGTGCCGGCGCTGGAGCCGATCTTCGAGGGCTCATCCGCGCCCAAGCCGTTCACCATGAAGATGCTGTCGGTCTTCGGCACGGTGTTCCGCGACTACCCCTTCGTCTTCCCGCTGGCGGCAGTGCTCGGCCTTTTGTCCTATCTCGTGCTGTCTCGCTCTGCCGGCGCCAGAAAACAGTTCTCGCACGCGGTGTTGAAGATACCGCTGATCGGCGCGCTGGTCAGGGATGCCGTCATCGCGCGCTACCTTGAAACGCTGGCCTTGCTGCTCGGCAATGGCGTGGCGATGACCGAGGCGCTTGGGCTCGCCGCCAATGTGTCGAGGCAGAGCTCGCTGGCAGCAAGCTTTGCCTCGATCGAGGACAATGTCGCCAACGGCGCCCGCCTGCACGGCGCGGTCGTCAAGGCGGGGATTTTCGATCATGCGACGATGTCGCTGGTGTCGCTCGGCGAAGAGGCGAACGCGCTGCCGGTGGTGCTGGATCGCGCCGCGAAAATGCTGCAGCTGACGCTGACGCGGCGGATCGACACGGTGCTGAAGCTGCTGACGCCGGCGCTGACGATTTCGCTTGGCTTCCTCGTCGGCAGCCTGGTCATTTCGGTGATGACCACGATCCTCTCGATCAACGATCTGGCGCTGCAATGACCGCCGCCGCCGCGAAAGCCAGCCAGCAGGCGGAGGCCGGATTCACCCTGGTCGAAATGCTGGTGGTGCTGGCGATCATGGCGCTCATGGCGGCCATCGCCGCACCCGGGCTGGTCAGCCACTACCGCAGCAAGAGCCTGGAGACGCTGGCCGGCGAGATCACCATGCGGCTGCGCCTGTCGCGCACCTCGGCCATTGCCACCGCGCGGCCGAGAGAGGTCCTCGTCGATCTCGGCGCCCGCACCATTCGCTTTGGCGAGCGCGATGTTTTCGCATTGCCGGATGACGTCAAACTGACGGTCGTTACCGGCCAGGAGACCGTCGTCGCCGGACGGCAAACGGTGCTGACTTTCCTGCCCGACGGCAGCGCGTCGGGCATGGATATTTCGCTGCAGCAAAAGGCGCGGACCGCGCGCATTGCGGTCAACTGGCTGACCGGGCTTCCGACATGGCGGGCATTGCCGTGACAGAGCCTTCGTCCGAAGACGGGTTTTCGATCCTGGAAATGATCGTCGCCATGACGATCCTGGCGCTGGTGCTCGGCATCGCCAGCCAGTCGATCGTGCTGGCCAGCCGCAGCATCGCCATCGCCAAGGCGCAGATCGAAGCGGCGAGGGCGGCGCGTGTCATGCTGGCGGACTACGAGGCCGGGACAAGCGGTTCAGGCGAGCGGGTGCAAACCGGCTGGCGCTTGCAGACGCGACCGATCATGGTGTCGAAGGCAAAGATGACCGCTGTGGTCATTGCCAGGACCAATGGTGCGGGCCAGCCGTTCCTGACCTTCGTGCCCGTGAAGGACTCGCGATGATCCGGCGGCTGGTCCAAGCCCATGCGCGTCGTGGGGGCCGGCCATCCGGGCAGCGTGTTCTCAAGCAAATATTCGGGACCGACCGGCGCCCCGGATCATCGGCATCGGTCGAAGGCTTCGCGCTGATCGATGTGCTGGTCGGACTGGCGATGATCGGCGTGATCTCCGCGCTGATGATCGTCTTTCTCGGACAGGCGCGCACCATGATGCGGATCCAGAAGACGACCGAGATGCAGATGGAGGTCGATGCCGCCGCGCGGTTTCTCGAAACGGCGATCGGCAGCGCCGAGCCGCTGCCGTTGTCGCAGTCGACGCCCGACATGGTGCTTTATCTCAGCGGCACCGGCGCGCGCATCGAGTTCAACGCCGTTCAGGCCATCGGCTTCAAATCCTCAGCCTTGCGCGAGGTCGCCGTTTCGCTTGGAAGTGACCTGACCATCGTGCAGAAAATCCGACGCGGCAGCGATGCCGCCAAATCGACTGGAGGCCAACCGGTGCTGCTGATCGCCGGCGTCAGCGCGGTAAGGTTCGAATATCTCGACGCCTCGGCCAAAGTCCCGTCATGGTCGGCGAGCTGGTCCGCTCCACGGCGTCTGCCTGCTGCCGTGCGGTTCACCATCTCGGTGGCGAGGGACGGCGCGACCTACTCGTCGACGGGCTTTGCCCGCCTCGACCTGGCGACTGCCGGGTCGCCGGCGAGCTGAAGAGCCTGACCCACTGCGGGTCCCGCCTCGTTTCAGCCGACGGCCATCAGTTTGTGATGTCCTGGTCCTCGCCGGTGCCGTCGGGCTTGCCGTCCTTGCCAAGCGTGCGGATGACGACGCCGCTCGCATCGGCCTTCACCTCGTAGGAATAGGGCTTGCCCCAGGGATCCTTCAGGCCGCCCTTGAGATAGGGGCCGTTCCAGCGCGCTTCGCTGGCCGGCTGTGTGACCAGGGCGGCGAGCCCTTCTTCGTCGGTCGGGTATTTCGCGTTGTCGACATAATAGAGTTCGAGCGCGCTTTCGATGTTGCGGATCTGCGCCTTGGCGGCGTTGGTGCGCGCCGAGCCGAGATAGCGCAGCACCTGGGGTGCGGCGAGCGTCGCGATCAAGGCAATGATGGCGAGAACGACCAGAAGCTCGACCAGCGTGAACCCGCTTTCACCGGTGTCGCGGTTGCGGCAGGACTTTTCGGAAGCTTGCTTAAAGCGCAGCGTGATCATCAGAGCAGTCCCATGTTCAAACCGGCGAATTGTTCCAGCACCCAGCTGGAGCCGAGGCCGATGGCGATAAACGGACCGAAGGCGACGCGGGCCCGCGCGGCTGCCGGCCCGGTCGCCACCACTTGCCCACCGACGAACAGCAGCGCCGTGGCGCTGGCGATGAACAGCAGCACCGGCAGGAGCAGAGGGTCGATCCAGCATGCGGCGGCCGCCAGCATCTTGACGTCGCCGAGGCCGAGCCCGATCCGGCCGGTCATCAGGAAATGGCCGCGCCGCAGCAGCCAGGCGGTAGCGAAGGTCGCGGCGGCGAACAGGATATGCGGCGGCAGGCTGCCCACCCCCATCTGATAGCCAAGGCCGATCGCCGCCAGAGAAAGGTTGAGCGCGTCCGGGATGATCTGGCGGCGGAAATCGGCGATCGAAATGGCGGCGAGAATTGCCGCCAGGGCGATCGTGGCAGCCAACAGGAGCGATGGGTGCGCGGCCGTAATCAATAGGCCAGCCTCTTCAAATCCTGCTGCAGCTTGGTGCCGCCGCGGCGTTTCTGGATCGGCGTCTGCAGGCTGATCTTGCCGCGGAATTCGTCGGTCACTTCGCGGGCCTCGTTGATGTCGCGCACGACATGCGGCCGGATGAAGATGATCAGTTCGGTACGCACAATCTTGTCGTTTTTCTGTTTGAACGCGTTGCCGATAATGGGGATGTCGCCGAGAATTGGCACCTGCGTGCGGCCGACACTGTTGTTCTGCTGGATGAGGCCGCCCAGCGCCAGGCTTTCGCCGTCATTGACCAGCACGCGGGTCTGGATCTTGCGCTGCTGTATGGTCGGTGAATCGATGCCGGAGCTCTTCGTCTCGGCAACGTTGCTGACCTCCTGCTGAATGTCGAGCATCACCCGGCCCGCATTGTTGATGCGCGGCGTCACCGTCAGGATGACGCCGGTGTCCTTCATCTGCACCGAGTTGATGATCGGCGCCGTGCCGCTGCCGGTATCCTGCGATTGCTGGGTCAGGATCGGCACCTGGTCGCCGACCTGCAAGATCGCCTTCTGGTTGTTCAGCGCCATGATGGTCGGCGCCGAAATGACGTTGACATCGGTGATCGAGGACAGCGCATTCAGCGTCACCTGTATGTTGTCGGTGGCATAACTCCAGTTGAAACCCGGCAAAGTGGCGGCGGCAGCCGCCTTGGCCACGTCGGTCACCGATACCTTCGTGCCGCCATTCTCGAAGAACCAGCGCAGGCCGTATTTCAGCTCGTCGTTGAGCGTGACTTCGGCAATGACGGCTTCGAGCATGACCTGCGTCGGCAAGATGTCGACCTTGGTCAGGATCTGCTCGATGCGCTCATAGTCGCGCGCCGTGGTCTGGATCAGCAGCGCGTTGTTTTCGATGTCGGCGACGACGGTGGCGTGGGCGGGCGGCTGTCCGTCCTGCTGCGGCATCGAAGGCGACGGCCCGGTCAACGGCACCGGGGTAATGCCGTCCGACTGCAGGGCGATCGGCGTCTGGTCGGGCGACACGTTCGAGCCGTCCGCGCCGCCCTCGGTCTTGACCGAGGTGCCGAGAACCGAGCTCAGCACAGCGGCCAGTTCCTTGGCCGGGCGGTTCTGTATCTGGTAGACGAAGAGCTGGTCCTCGTTGGACTCCGCCAGCCTGTCGAGCTTGTTGATCCAGCTGGCGGCGCGCGCGAGATAGGCCGGGCGCGAGGTGATCACCAGCACCGAATTCAGCCGGTCGTTGGGGATGAACTGGATGAGCTTGGCGCCCGGCCCGTCTTTTGTGCCGAAGATGGAGTCGAGTTCGGCAGCGACCGCTTCCGGCTTGGAGGTCTTCAGCGGATGCAGCGCCACCGACATGCCCCGCATCCAGTCGACGTCGAACACCGACACCGCCTCCCTGATGGCATTGAGGTCGCTGTCATTGCCGGCGACGGTGATCAGGTTGCGGGTGGAATCGACCCGCAGCACCGAACCCTGGCGGGTGATCGGCTCGAGAATGGTCCTCATCTCGTCGGCGGCGATGAACTGCAGCTGCAGCACCTGCACCTTGACGCCGGGGCCCGACGGCGACACCGAGGGCACGCTGACCGGCGGTGTGTTGGACATGATCTCGGACAGCGGCACGATCTGGTAGGTGCCGGCACGCTTGGTGATGCCCGCGCCATTCACCGCAAGTGCTGATTCCAGTATGTCGACCAGTGCATCCTTCGACACCGGCTGCGAGGTCTGCAGTGTCACCGTGCCCTGTACGCGCGGGTCGACGATGTAGTTGAGATGCAGCGCGTCACCCAGCACCGCCTTGGCCGCATCAGTGATCGGCGCGCTGACCAGATTGAGCTCGAACTGGCCGGAGCCGTCCGTCGTCACCTGGGTGACGGGGGCGCTGGACGAGACGAACTGGCCCGACCCCTGATATTGCGCGCCGTTGAAGCGCTGCCCGGCGGTTGCGGCGGAGGTGACGGTGGACGGTCCGGTGTATCCAGCCCGCAAGGGCGAGTTCTTGGCGTGCAGGCTGTCGATGGTCTCGGTAAAAAAGTCCTTGCCCGGCGTGGAATTGCAGCCGGCAAGTGCAAGCAACAGGCACAACACGACGCGATTGCTTGACCCGATTGACATACACCCGATTCCCCAAGGCCCCTAGTTTAGGACGTCCTGAGGTTGAGTGCTTAGATTGATGGGGGGATTTGGAGTCTATCCACAGGGTTGGTGGGTGGATGGGTACGACCGGGGTTGGGTTCGCATGACTGCGAGAGGCGTGGAAATCTCGTCGGTGGTCGCATGGAGCGCCAGCGGGATCGGCTGAAACTCCGGCGCCCCGGCATCGCGCACGCGAATGCGGTCATCGGCGAGGCTGACGATCCAGTCGCCGGTGGGCGCCTGCTTCTGCTTCGGCGAAAGCCGCGCCCAGCGCGGCTCCTCGAGCCACCAGAAATCCAGACATTGCGCGCCAAGTCCCGCCACGACCCACCCGCCCTGGCTGATTCTAAGCCGAGGTCCTCTAGGTTGAGATTACAGGGGCTGGTGTGACGGATATCAGCGAGAGCGCGGCGAGCGGATTAGTCACAGCTTTTGTTGGGCGAGCGCTCGCCGCGAAGCTGCGTGCTGTGGTGTGGCAGATCGGGTACGACGATGCGAGCAAGGCGAGCCATGAGGTAGATCATGAGCACACGGCTATGGAGCGGATAGCTAAACGTGCACCGTCACCGTAGTTCGTATCCTTCCAGCAATGGTATGAGGTACTTTAGCGCCCATTCTCTATTTTCAGGCCTCGGCATTTTTTCCACGTATTCGACAAAGTCGGCCTTTATTTTATCGACACCACCCCAAGCCTTATCTAACTCTCTAATTAATTCTTTCCCTCCTGAGACGATACAATACCTAATGAATATATCGCTTAATATTGAAAAATCACCATCAACAGAGGTTATTCCGACATTGTCCTTAAATCTAGCATTCATCATCCATAATCTGTTAGATGACGAGTACGGAGCCAAGAATATAATGTCTATGTCAATTTCACCAAAAGAGCTCCAATAGAAGCACTCCGTGTCAATTTTCTCAAAGAATTCATCAAATATCCTTTCATCACCATACCCATCATCCTCATCTCTTAACTCCAGATCTCCAGGAATCAAGCGATATTCGAGGATTTTGGAATTATCATTTCGCCGTTAGGGAAACTCTGAGTCGAGGCACTCTTCCGTTCATACGTATGCTTTAAGATATCTATGTAATTGTTATTCCGCTCAAGAGGTACAATCTTAACATTGTCAGGAACTTTAGTGCCGGCATACTCACGGCTTTTCAGATCGGTCTTCATTGCGGCTTATTCCTGGGTTTTGTCGTTTGGTTCTTTAGAACCGTCAGAACCGTCAGATTTGTCCTTTGTATCTTTGTTTTCAGTTTTTTCGGGCTTCGGGCTTACTCCAATTTCGTGTGTGGTTTTCTTTTACCTTTTTCTGTTGTTTTCTGAACTTCGATCGTCCTAATCCCTCTCGATTTCGATCCTGGTCTATCAACTACTGTAGTGCCATCAGGGAGGTCGGTCGCGGTTCCCGGCCCGTATACTGTTTCGATATTCTTGGTTTCAGCTCCCGGGAGCCCCTTAACCGCTGCCATATTTTTGTCAGCTTGCTCGGGGTCAAGGCCGAGATTCATTTTTTCTTTACCCGTAGCGCCTTTCGTTGCCGCGTCAACAGCATCTTGATAGCCTGCATCCGGCACGTCGTTAGCATATGATGGTAGCGGTTCAGTCAGCATTCTCAAGAATGCGCCAAGGCCCTGAGCCCGCCAGCCAGGCATATGAGTCATTTGTAACCCTAAATTTCTGACTGATTTCTCAAGCGATTTTTCGCAAGGTCTGCAGCCAGGAAGAGCGTTGCTCAACATTGCTCCTCCAGTTACACCGGACCCATCAGGAGTGGATACTATCAACTGGTGCCCATTCGGATCGCTCTTATTGATAGGATCGTTCTGCGCATACGCGTAACGATTGGTGCCAACGCCAGGCAGTGTCGGATCCCAATCATCCGGCGAGATGAATCGCCCCATTGCCGGATCCATGTATCGTGCGTTGAGATAGAGCAGCCCGGTTTCGGGATCGAAGCGCTCGCCGATGTAGCCCTTTTGCGTCTGGAAGCCGGTGTTGAGGCGTTCGCCATAGGTGGCGTAGTTGGTGGCTTCGGCGATATTGCCCGAGGCATCGGTGACCATGCGCACTGAGGCCAAATGGTCGCGGTGCAGGAAGGCCTTTGTCGTGCCGGTCACCTTGATGTCGGGATGCGGATAGCGGGTGTAGATCTCAGCACCCGGCGTTGCCGGATTGACCTCGACGGAAGCGTCGGGATAGAACGTGGTGGCGAAGGATGAAGCCTTCTTCACCCGCGCGCCGTCTGGTCCATAAGTCAGGTTGACGGTGTTGGCGGCAAGCGTGACCGTCTTCAGCCGGTTGGCTTCGTCCCAGGTGAGTGTGCGGCTGCCGTCGGAGGTCAGATTGCCATTGGCGTCATAGGCCATGGCATTGGCGCCGACCGTGACCGGCGCATGCGGACGCGCTGCGCTCGCCGCGGGATAGATGTACGTGCCGGCGACACGGGTTCGCGAGACCATATTGTCGTTGGCGGCATAGACGAAGGTTTCGTCCAGCGTGTTGTCGCCGAGATTGTCGGATGAGATCAATCGGTCGGCATTGTCATAGCCATAGGTCCAGCTGTCGGCAGCCGTCTGCCCTGTAGTGCCGGTGATGCGGCCGAGATTGTCCCTCGCATACTGATCGTCGAGCAGGATGGTGGCGCCCTTCGATGTCGTGACACGCGTTACCCAGCGCCGGGTCGGCGAATAGGCGAAGGTAGTCTTCACGCCGTTGGCGTAGGTGATCTCCCTCGTCTGACCATCGGCCTCGTAGAGCGTCGAGGTGATGAAGCCGGGGGCGGAGATCAGCCTGTTGCCGGCGCTGTATTGCAGCGGGGCAGCCAACGTGCCGAAGTCGAGCTGCACCGGCAGATATTGCGTCGCCAGCGTTTGCCCGGAGGCATCACGCACACTCGTCGTGGTATGCGTCAGCGTGCCGATGATGGCATCCTGACGCGCCACCTTGCCGAAGCCGTCATATTTGTAGGCTTGCGTGGCAGCCGGATTGGTCGAGGTTGTCAGCTGGCCGATATTGTAATAGCCGGCGGCTGCCTGATCATAGGTGTTCTGCGTCTGCGTCACCGCGCTGCCGCCGGGCGCCGTTGCCGTCTTCAGCGTCAGCCGGTCCATCTGGTCGTAGCTGAGGGTGGTAACCGTGCCCCTGGCATCGGTCTGGCTGACCAGCCGGTTGGCGGCATCATAGGTGTAGGACCATGTGCCAAGATTGGGATCGGACGCTGTCAGCCGGTTGCCGACCATGTCGTAGGTGTAGCTCCAGGTCGAGCCGCCGGGATCGGTCACGCCGATCAATCGGCCGAGCACGTCATAGGTGCGGGTTTCCGCAAGCTGAAGACCGGCGAAGTCACGAACGATCCCCGCGACATCGCCACGCGTCGACCAGGCTGTGCGGGTCTGATGGCCAAGCTCGTCGGTCGTCGTCATGGCGTTCAGCCGCGGCGTGGTGGCGGCGGCGGTGGCCAGTTCGTTGAGATAGGTGCGCTGGCTGGCATCCGGATTGACGGTCTTGGTCAGCCGGTCGGCCCAGTCATAGAAGTTGGTGGTCCACTGCGCGGCCTCGCCGACAAAGCGCGGGAAGGCGGTGCGCAGGACATTGCCGCGCAGATCGTAGTCGGTCTCGGCAATGCGTTTGGCGCCCGCCGTCGTCTCTCCGGGAGTCTCGACGCGATAAACACGCCCAAGCCCGTCATAGTAGGAGCGGGTAAAATCCTCGCTGGCGCCCCCACTCGCGCCATTGGGCAGCGGCGTGTACTTCACCAGCGCCTGTGTCGCCGGATTGCCCTCATTCTCGAAGCGCGTCTTGGCATAGGCGCCGGTGACGCTCTGTGAGACCTGGTAGAGCCGGCAGAGCGGATCGTAGGTGAAGGTTTTGACGAGACCATTGGGGTCGGTCTTCGTCGCCAGCAGCCCGCAGACAGGATTGTAGGTGGCCGTCGAGACAAAGCGCGTGTCCGCTGTCTGTCCGCCCGTCGCAAAATAGCGCGGCGCCCGCTCTGTTACCGGATAGAGGTGATAGACCGCGTCATAGTCCCACTCGGTCTTGTGGCCGAGACCGTTGGCAGCCGCGATCTTGTTTCCATAAGCATCATACGAAAAATACTGGTTGACGGTCTTGCCCGTAGTGACGTCGCTGAAGGTCTGTACCCAGGTCAAATTGCCTTTGACCGGCACAGCCCACACATCGGTTGTGTTGCCGTCGTAATAGTTGTGCCTGTAGCTGATGTAGGGAAGGTTGGTGTCGAAACCAGCTTGCGTGCGCTCGGCGATCAGCGCCGAGACGATGTAGGACGATGTGTTGGGCGAGAAGAAGCGTCCCGTCCATGTCTCGTCACCGCTGACATCGGTGCGGCCATAGTCCTTGAGGCTGATGACGTTGTTATAGGCATCGAAGCCACGCTCGACCCGCAAGCTGCGGCTTATATTCTCGGTCAGCGTGGTGTCGGTCTGCGTGTTCTGAACCGTGTAGGGTTTTGTCGCCGTATTGACGACATAGGTCTCGGCCACCTGCTTGTGGACGACACCGGCGCCATCCTTCCACAGCGTCAGCGACGGCAGGCCATAGCTCGCCAGATCCTGGCGGTAGGTGGTCTCGATTTTCGTCGGCGCCGTCTCGCCATTGGCGAGCGGTTTTGTCTCCACGATCGAGGCAAAACCCAGGAACTTGCGCGCCGCCGGATCGTATTTGCCGCCGGCATAGGTATAGCTCGACACGGCCGTCTGGCCGCGGCCGTCGCTCACCGAAAGTTTCGTCACCGCATGCACGACCTGTGGCAGGTAATCGTTCACCCAGGTCGAGGACGGCGTGTACTCCACTGCAACCGTGCCACCAAGCTCCGTCACAATCTGCTTCAACAGGTTCGGATTGCCGGAGCCGGCATTCGAGATGAACATGCTGGTGTAGTTGGTGAAGTCAGGCAGGCCATCGCCGTTGAAGTCGCCGATGACGGTTCCAACATTCGCTGTCGCGGGCATTGTGAACTCCACCGGCGTCATCGCCGTCGAGGAGGGCCGCAACGAGTAAATCTTGATCGGGCCGGTCCAAAACGGCTGGGGTGGCGATAGCTGCCTGCCGATTGTCGTGATGACATCCGTGCGCCCGTCATTGTCGAAGTCGCGCAGGATGGCAGATGTTCCCGACATCGAGGAAATAGAGTAATTCTTGAAGCCGAGGCCCGTCGATAGCCAAACCGCGACGCCGTTGCCGCCGAAGCGGAAAACATCCGTTGCCCCATCCCCATTGATATCGGCAAATACGCATGTGCCGGAGGTTTGCGATTCCTGCGCCGGGCAACTGATGCTGAAGGACGCTCCGCTCTTCTGCCAAACGCCGCTCGAAAGCGTTCCCTTCCTTGCCGTTCCGCCAGCGCCCCAGTAGAGCGGCTGCTGCCGTCCGTTGCCTAGAAAATCGCCGACGCCTATTATGGTTCTAGGCGCGCTGCCACCGACGGCGTTGACGGCGTCGATGCCATCGCCATCAGCGTCAGCAACAACGGGCCACAAGGATTTTGTAGCCCCACCAGTTGGCAGCCCGTCACAAATGGCTTGGTAACCGGCTGGTGCCGTTGGCGAACAAGGCGCTTTTGTCAACCCAAGCGAAGTGTCCGTCTTAAGAAGTGAATTTTGAGGGGTATAAGTAGAGCGGCCGGTGTGGCCGTCAGTGAAAGTATGGATCACCGAATCTGCAAAATCAGCCGTGTTTTTTCCTGCAATAAATCTTCCGGATTGTGAAAAATAATCTTCGTCTGCGTTGACGTCTTTTACAATTTCTTCAGCAAACTCTCCATTTGAACTAAATTTGTATATATGTTTTTTTCTGAAGTGGCTCGTTATTGTGTCGCCACCACTTCCTCCGGAGTGCGTTGTTGTTGTCCCCGCTTGGTCTCCAAACATTTCGTCGCGACCGTCAAAATTGAGATCACCGGTCTCCTTTGGAGCTCCTTGAAATTTGGAGGGCGCACTATTGAATGTCGTGTAGACCCCATCGGTGTTCTGATAGGTCATCTGGCCGAGGATCTTTGCCGTGCCGCCGGTGATGGCGCCGTCGACAGTACCAGTCGCATCGGTGCCATAGCGCGTGACGACGGTCAGCCGCGAGGCGTTGGAGAACGGCGCCTGGTCATAGGTCAGCTTGTAGGCGCCGCGCACCGCACCTGAGACCGTAATGCCGATCGTCTTGATGCGCTGGCTGGTCTCGGAGATATCGCGGCCATTGCCCATCAGGATCATATCGGGCCGTGTCTCGTAGTAGAACTTGACCACCGTACCATTGTAGCTGACAGCATCGGGATAACAGACCGGGCTCGCCGGACAGGTGTAGGTATAGGTTACGCTATTGCCGTTGGTGTCAGCGACCGAGGTCAGCAGCCAGCGGTAGCTCATCGCCAGATCATAGGCCGGCGTACCGGCGGTCGGCGTCAGATTGGCAACAGCAGCCACCGAACGGAAGGTCGAGACGGTGCCGTCGCGGTCGGTCACCTTCCATTCGTTAGTGGTGCCGTTCAGCGCAATGCGGCGATAGGATTCATTCTCCGTCGCATGCGTGCCGCCGGTTGCGCAGGAGGGCGACACCATGCCGGCCGCACAGGCCACCATCGCCTGGCCGTCGAGCAGATAGATGTCATTGGCGTCGTATGCTGGCATGCCATAGCCAGGCGTGGCCCGTTCGATGACATCGAAACCTTCGAGCCCCCAGGCATAGCCGAGCCAGCCCTGGTAGAGGCCACCGGTCTTGGTCTTGCGCGAAGAGTTGTAGTTCAGCGCAATCTGCGGCTCGATCCCGTGGAAGTCCGGCACGTCGATGCCGATGGCATAGCCCAGATTGCCGTTGCCGGCGGCTTTCGGCAGGTCCACCTTCGGCGTACCGACAGCTTCGGGATCGCCGCTGCCGGTTGCCGTGGCCGCTTCTACTGCCGCCGCCGCTGCGGCCGGTTCCTCCGGCGCTGCTTCCGTATCGGCCTTCTTCTCTGTGGCCTTGCCCTTCGCGTCGGTCGTTTTGGTATCGGCAGCCTTGGCGTCGCTCGCATCACCAGCCTTGGTGTCCGCCGGCTCGGCGCCGACCTTGGCCGCCGCATCGGGACTGCCGGTCGCCGGCCGGGTTGCCGCGTCGCCCGTCGCGCCCACCGGCTGCTTCGCCGAGGAGCCGCCGCCTAACGCCGCCCCGCCATTGCCGAGACCGCCACTGGCTGGCGCAGCCGGCGAGGTACTCTGCGCAAAGGCCTCTATCCCTGCGTCACCTCTAATATAAGAATAGCAAGATATATCTGCGCCGAAGACGCCAGCGGCAAGCACAGCCGCCCCCAATAGCAACCGCTTCATTGATTCTCCCCAGCCAAGTTGCTTGACGCTACTCCAACTTCACTTGGCGGATACGACACGATCCGGTCACAAACCAAATATCCGCAGGTTTATTTGCGATTTGGTAGAGCATTGCAGAAGAGGCAAGCCAGGAGGGGCGAAGCTCTGACCCTGGCCTCCAGACGCCCTTCCGCAGCATCTGCGCAATGGCTGTGTGGAGAGCCACAATCTGACGACGCTGGCGCTCGATCACACTGCCTTCATCGACAGCATCGTCGACCCGATTGCACGCGACCCCGCGGAACTGGTCGCGACGACCATCATCCACGGCTGCACGTCCGCTAAGGCTCTTCCCGTTAGCCGGACGGAATGCCTCCAGGCATGGCGTTTTCGCCTATTTGACACCTCTCGGCTGCGGGCACATAAATCGCGCCCCAAGCTACGGAGACACCGATGACTGTCGAGCAGACGCTGCCGGACACAGCGCCCGTGGAGGCCCAAGTCAGGCCCGACCTTACGACCTTGATCGTCTATTTCGGCGCGCTGATCGCCATGTTCATGGCAACCATCGACATGCAGATCGTCGTCACCGCCTTGCCCACCATTGCCGGCGAACTCGGCAATCTGCATTTGTTCGGCTGGGTCGGTGCCGCCTACCTGCTCTCGACCGCCGCGGTCTCGCCATTCTACGGCAAGCTCGGCGACATGTATGGCCGCAAGAATGTCGTGCTGACGGCGATCGGCCTGTTCCTGCTGGGCTCGCTGGTCTGCGGCATGGCATGGTCGATGGAGAGCCTCATCGCCGCGCGCGTGCTGCAAGGCATCGGCGGCGGCGGCCTGATGGTCTCGGCCTTCGCCATGATCGGCGAACTGTTTTCGCCGCGCGACCGCGCGAAATATCAGGGCTACAGTTCGGCGGTGTTCGCGCTGTCATCAGTGCTCGGCCCGTTGGCCGGCGGCTACATCACCAGCCTGTTCGGCTGGCGCTGGGTGTTCCTGGTCAATCTGCCGATAGGCATCATCGTGCTGGCGGTGCTGGCCTTCGCCATGCGCAGCCGGTTCAACGAAAAACGGCACCGCATCGACTATCTCGGCGGCGCGCTGCTCGCCATCGGCACAACGGCGGTCGTTTATTGGGGCTATCACGTGCTCGACCCCAGCGGGCCGGACCTGCTCACCTTCGAATTGCCACTCCTCGCGCTGGTCGCCATCACCTTGTTCATCATGGTGGAGCGCCGGGCCGAAGAGCCGATCGTGCCGTTGCGGCTGTTCGGCAATTCGACGGTCAGCATCGTCTCGGGCGTGTCGCTGGTCGCCGGAACGGTGACGCTGGGCATGTTCTTCTATTTCGCCCTCTACATGCAGACGCTGACGGGTCTCAGCCCGGCCGAAGTCGGCTTCCTGTTCCTGCCGGCGTCGCTGACATCGATGGTCATCTCGATCGTCGCCGGGCGGGTAATTGCCGCAACCGGACGCTACAAATGGATGCCGGTGGTCGCCATGGGTATTGGCGGGTTTCTGATGCTGGGCTTTGTCCTCACCAACCAGCACACGCCGATCTGGGTGCTGGCAACGATGATGGCTGTGTTCGGCATCAGCATGGGCCTGCAGTTCCAGGTGCTGATCGTGGCGATCCAGGCGGCGGCACCGCTGCAGGATATCGGCGCGGTGACGTCGCTGATCACCCAGGCGCGGACGCTCGGAGCATCGCTGGGTCTGGCGCTGAACGGCGCGGTGATGATCTGGGCGCTGAACCGGCAGACAGCCGAGCTTCCTGCAGACGCCGCCGCCCTGCTGCCGGGTGGCCTGAACGGGTTGACGCCGCACCTCGCATCGAGCCTGCCGGGCGCGATCCGCGAAGTGGTGCTCGACCATTACTCCAGTGGCTTCAACGTGATGTTCATCTGGGTGGCGGCGCTCTATTTCGTCGCCCTGGGGCTGACGCTGCTGCTCGAGGACAAAGAGATCCCGAAGCGGGGCTGAGCCAAAGCTTGTGCCATGCGCTGGGTTTAGGCATTTGGCGATGATCTGAAATCACCGAGGAGGACAGCCATGATCATCGACACTCATCTGCACCTGATCGACCTGTCGGCGCTGCGCTATCCCTGGCTCAGCCGCGAGCCGGCGCTCAACCGCGATTTCCCGCACGCGGAATATGCGATCCAGGCCCGCCGGGCCGGTATCGAGGCCGCGCTGCATATGGAGGTCGATGTCGATCAAGCCGACATCCAGGCCGAGACCAGCCATGTGAAGGCGCAGTCGCTGGAGAAGGGCAGTCTGTTGCGCGGGGCGATCGCCTCCTGCCGCCCGGAGGAGGCCGGCTTCGCCGCCTATCTCGGGCGCCAGCAAGCCGACCGTTTCGTCAAGGGGTTCCGCCGCGTGCTGCATGTCATGCCGGACGAGCTTTCGGACAGCGCGCTGTTTCGCGAAAACATCAAGCGGCTTGCCGGCACCGGCCTGACCTTCGACCTCGTCGTCCTGCCGCATCAGATTCCAAGGGCGGTTGCGCTCGCCGATCTGGCGCCGGATGTGCAGTTCGTGCTCGACCATTGCGGCGTGCCCGACATCAAGGCCAGTGCGGAACATCCGTGGCGCGAGCATATGACCGAGATCGCGCGGCGTCCCAATGTCATCGGCAAGATCTCCGGTGTCGTCGCCTATGCCGATGCCGGCTCATGGACCGTCGAGACCTTGCGCCCCTATGTCGAGCACACGATCGGCATTTTCGGCTGGGACCGCGTCGTGTGGGGCAGCGACTGGCCGGTGTGCACGCTTGGCGGTGGCCTTGCGACCTGGGTGGCGGCGACGCATGCGTTGATTGCGGGAGCCAGTCCCGACGAACGGGCGAAGCTGCTTTCGGGCAATGCCAAGCGGATGTGGAAGCTGTAGCGCGGTCGGACACCGATTGCCTGCAAGCGCGCAGAACGCCATCATAGCGCTACTTCACGCCAATACCTGCCGTCAGGCCGCCATCGATCCTGTAGTCCGCGCCGGTGCAGAAACCGGCCTTCGACGAGCACAGGAAGGCGATGAGTTCCGCCACTTCCTCCGGTTTGCCGATACGGCCGAGCGGATGCGCCGCGCCGAAGCGCTTGTAGGCCTCTTCGACATCGGCATCGCTGCCGCCGTCACCGCGCGCAGCCTTCTCCAGGATCGGCGTGCGGATCGAGCCCGGGCTGACCGAATTGACGCGGATGCCTGATGCCGCGTAGTCGAGCGCCAGCGAGCGCGTCAGCGTGTGGATGGCGCCCTTGGTCGTGGCATAGGCGGCGACGTTCTGCTGGCAGGCAAAGCCCTGCACCGAGGCGACGTTGACGATGGCGCCGCCTCCGCGCTTGATCATTTCCGGAATGCCGAAATGCGCGGTCAGGTAGATCGAGCCGACATTGACCGTCATCGTTCGGTTCCAGGTTTCCCAGTCGGTCGTCGTCGCGGTGCCATAGGGATGGACGGCGGCTGAGTTGACGATGACATCCAGGCCGCCGAACCTTGCGACGCCAGCCGCCACCGCGTCGCGCACCTGGTCGGAGATGGACACATCGGTTTCGATGACCAGCACCGCAGCTCCAGCGCTTTCCAGTTGCGCTTTCATCGCCGCATTGGCGCTGCGGTCGATGCCGCAGGCGATGATTGCGGCGCCACCGGCCGCAAGGCGTCTGGCGGTTGCCAGGCCAATGCCGGTCGTCCCCGTCACCAGGGCGACCTTGCCGTCGAAATCCATCATTTCTAAAAACTCTTCCATTTTCTATCGACTCCCATCGAGGTCCAACAATAAGTTGCCAACCTCTCGCAGAAGGAAAGCCGAAAATGGAACAATGCTGGCGCTGGTATGGGCCCGATGATCCGGTGACGCTCGATCATGTCAAGCAGGCGGGCGCCACCGGCGTGGTCTCGGCGCTCCACCATATCTATGACGGCCGGGCGTGGCCTGAGGCCGAAGTGCTGGAGCGCAAGCGCATTATCCAGGAAGCAGGACTGACCTGGTCGGTCGTCGAGAGCATTCCGGTCCACAATTCCTTCAAGATCGGCGCGCAGGAACGCGAGCGCTATGCCGGCTATTACCGCGATTCGATCCGCGCGCTGGCCAAGGCCGGCATCGCCACGATCTGCTACAATTTCATGCCGGTGGTGGACTGGACCCGCACCGATCTAGCCTACCGTCTGCCGACGACAGGCTACGCCCTGCGTTTTGATGCCGTTGATTTCGCCGCCTACGATCTGTTCGTGCTGAAGCGCAAGAACGGAGCTGACAGCTACACGCCGGCGCGTATTGCGCAGGCGGAAGCGCGGCTGAAGGAATTGCCGCCCGAGAAGATCGACCAGATCGAGCGCAATCTGATCGCCGGCCTGCCGGCTACAGAGCGCAAGTATGACCGCGACAGTTTTCGCGAGGCGCTTGCGGACTATGACGGGATCGGGCCGAAGGAGTTGCGCGACAACCTCGCGTGGTTCCTGCGCGAGATCATTCCGGTGGCGGAAGAGGAGGGGGTGCGCATGTGTATCCACCCCGACGATCCGCCGTTTTCGCTCTACGGCCTGCCGCGCGTCGTTTCGACCGCCGAGGATGCGCGTTTCATTCTCAATGCCGTCGACAGCCAGGCCAATGGGCTGACGTTCTGCACCGGGTCCTACGGCACGCGCGCCGACAACGACATCGTCGCCATGGTCAAGGAATTCGCCGACCGCATCCACTTCGCCCATTTGCGCAACATCACCATCGAGGATGACGGCTCGTTCTACGAGGCCGAGCATCTCGAAGGCGGCACCGACATGGCGCATGTCATCCTGGCGCTGATGCAGGAGGAGGCGCGCCGCCGCAAGGAGGGCCGCGCCGACTGGCAAATCCCGATGCGGCCGGACCATGGCCACCTGCTCGCCGACGATATCGGCAAGACAAGGATCAATCCCGGCTACTCGCTGATCGGCCGCCTGAAGGGCTTGGCCGAATTGCGCGGCATCATGCGGGCCGTGGAAACGTTTGGGCTGGCTTGAAGGGGCAACGACTGCGTTCAATGCCGACGCCGGCTCAGCGTGCGTCGCTGTAGATAATGCGGCCGGCGCGGACGCAAGACACCTCCGATTGCCAGGTTGACAGAAAGCTGACAATGTATCATATCCGGAAAAGCTGACTATGTATCATATTATCTAGCGCTAGGAGAAAGACCGGCAAAGCCGGCGTCCCAGGGAGGCAATTTTGGGAGAGGCTATCAGCCAGTGGAGCAATTGGTCGGGCTATGTCACGGCCACGCCGCAGGCTTTTGCCGAACCGCAGAGTCTCGATGAGCTGAGTGGTGCCATTCGCAACGCGCCGGGACCAGTTCGATTCGCTGGCACGGGCCATTCCTTCACGCCTCTGGTTAAGAATGACGGGACGATCCTGTCGCTTGATCGCTTCGAGGGCCTGAGGTCGCACGATCCCGAAAGGCTGACAGCACGGGTCGGCGCCGGCACCAAGATCGGCGCGCTGGCAAAGCTGTTGCACGGCGTCGGCCAGGCGCTGCCGAACATGGGCGACATCGACAAGCAGGCGTTCGGCGGGGCGCTGGGCACCGCCACCCACGGCTCGGGCATCACGCTCGGCGCTTACCATACCCAGCTCGAGGCGATGCAGATCGTCGACGGGCGTGGCGCCGTGAAAGAGTTCGACCGTGCCAAGAGCCCCGACATGATCGAAGCCATGGGCGCTTCGCTCGGCGCTTTCGGCGCCGTCACCGAAGTGACGATCCGCAACGTGGCGAGCTACCGGATGCGGCACCGCCGCTGGACGGCGCCGATCGCCGATGTGCTTGCGCAATTCGAAAGCACCATGACGGCGCATCGTTCGGCCGAGTTCTACTACGTGCCGTTTTCGGGCCAGGCGCTGCTGATTGCCAGCGACATCACCGAGGCGCCGGCGACGGTGCGTCCGCCGACGGAAGACGACGATGCGGTGACGACGCTGAGAAAACTGCGCGACTATCTCAGCTGGCTCCCTTGGCTGCGCCGCCGTCTCATCGGCTCGGCCTTCGCCAAGGTGCCAGCCGAGGATTATATCGAGGAGTGGCTGAAGGTCTTCACCTCCGAGCGCAACGTCAAGTTCAACGAGATGGAATACCACCTGCCGTTCGAGGAAGGGGCGGCCGCACTCAGCGAAATCATTGCGCTGCTCGAGACGCGGTTTCCAGAGGTCTATTTTCCGATGGAGGTGCGCGTCGTCGCGCCCGACAATGTCTGGCTCAGCCCCTTCTACAAGCGCCCAACCTGTTCCATCGCCATCCATCACGGCGTCGAGCGCGATCCGATGGCGTTCTTCAACGCCGCCGAGCCGATCTTCAGGAAGCGCGGCGGCCGCCCGCATTGGGGCAAGATGCACAGCCTGACATCAAGGGAATTGAGCGCGCTCTATCCGCGCTGGAACGATGCGATGGCGGTCCGCCGCGAGATGGACCCGGACAACCGCTTCGTGTCGCCCTATATTGCCAGGCTGCTCGGCGTCGCGGCATGAGCCTGACCGACACCTATTTCGCGGAAATGTCGGGCGCGCTGAGGGCAGCCGGGATCTTTCAGCCTTGCCTGGTGCTCGATCTCGACCGGCTCGATCACAACATCGCTGCGATCAAGGCGAAGTTCGCCACGGGCCTCGATCTGCGCCTCGTCGACAAGTCGCTGCCATGCCTGCCGCTGATCGACCATATCCGCGCGGCGTTTGCGACCGACAGGCTGATGACCTTTCATCTGCCGATCAGCGCCGAGATGCTGAAAGTGTTTCCCCAAGTCGATCTCCTGTTGGGCAAGCCGATGCCGGTTGCCGGCGCCAGGCACGCGCTGACGAAGGGCGTTCTCGCCGGGCTCGGCGAAGCTACGTCGCGCATCGTCTGGCTGATCGATGCCGAGGAGCGGCTGGCCGCCTATGGCTCGCTTGCCGCCGAGCTCGACCGCGAGCTGCGCGTCTGCTTCGAGGTCGATGTCGGCCTTCATCGCGGCGGTATCAGCGATCCCGACTCACTGGCCCGGGCAGTTTCCGCGTTGGCGAATTACCCGCGGCTGAAATGCGAAGGCGTCATGGCCTACGAGGCGCATATCGGCCATATCCCCAAACTGCTGGGAGGACCGGCCAAGGCGCGCGTCAAGGCGATCAGCCTGTTTCGCCAGTATGTCGCTTGCCTTGCCGCCGACCGGCGCAAGATCCTCAATCTTGGCGGCAGCAGCACCGCATTGCTCTATGACAGCTGGGTCGGCGCCAATGAATTGTCCATCGGATCGGCTTTTATGCTGCCGACCGATTTCGATGTGCCGAGCCTCAGCCAATTGCGGCCTGCCGCATTCATCGCGACGCCGATCCTGAAGGTGGTCGATGTCCAGGCGCCGGGCCTCGACCAGCGCTCCTGGCTGCTGCAGAAGCTCGGGCTGTTGCCGCGGCGCGGCTGTTTTCTCTACGGCGGAAAATGGATGGCCAAGCCCGTCCATCCCGTGGGGATGAAGACCGACAAGACGTTCGGCTTTTCGACCAATCAGCAATTTATGGCGCTGCCCGACGACGCCAGTGTCGGGCCCGACGACTACGCCTTCCTGCGTCCGACGCAGAGCGAATTCGTGCTACAGCAGTTCGGTTCGATCCAAGTCTATTCCGGCGGTAAGATCGCCGCGCAATGGGCCACACTGCCGTTTTCGTAGAGCAATTCCAGGAAAAGTGTGAAGCGGTTTTCCCACAGGAATTGCGTCAAACAAAGAGATCGAAGTGGAGGAGGATACGATGGTCGCCAAGGCAGTCAGAACTCAGCCCGTGCAGCCTGAATGGGCAGCCGAACTCGACCTCGCGCTCACCGATCTCGACGCCAGGAAAGACGATTGGGCGCAGACCTCGAATGGCGAGCGGATTGCCTTGCTGCGGCAGGTCAAGGATCACATCCGCGAGGTCGCCGAGGCGTGGGTCAAAACCGCGACGCGCAAGAAGGGCATCCCGACCGGCTCGCCGCTGGAAGGCGAAGAATGGCTGGCTGGCCCGGCGGCGCTGATGGATGGCTGCAACCAGTTCATCCACACGCTCAGCCTGATGGAGGGCAAGAAGTTCCTCGACAGACTGCCGGTCCGCACCTTGCCTAGCGGACAGGTGGCGGTGACGGTGGTTCCGAATTCGCTCTGGGACAAGGTGTTGTTCACCGGGCTGAAGGCCGAGATCTGGATGCAGCCCGGCGTGACCAAGGCGAACCTAGCCGCAAACACCGCATCGGCCTATGACGCGCCGCGCACCAGCCGCAAGGGCAAGATCGGCCTCGTGCTCGGCGCCGGCAATGTCGCCTCGATCGCGCCGCTCGACTGCCTGCACAAGCTTTTGGTCGAGCACCAGGTGGTTCTGCTCAAGATGAACCCGGTCAACGACTATCTGATCGATTTCCTGCGGTCGGCGCTGCGGCCGCTGATCGAATTCGGTGCGCTGCGCATCGTGCGCGGCGGCGCCGATGTCGGTGCGTATCTGTGCAACCACGATCTCGTTGACGACATCCACATCACCGGTGCCGCGGCCTCGCATGACGCGATCGTCTGGGGGCCTGGCGAGGAGGGCCGCAAGAACAAGGCGGCGGGCAAGCCGCGCAACAGCCGGCGTGTCACCTCTGAGCTTGGCGGCGTGGCGCCGACCATCGTGGTGCCCGGCCCATGGTCGAATGCCGACATCGCCTACCATGCCGAACTGATCGCCACACAGAAGCTCAACAATTCCGGTTTCAACTGTATCGCCTGCCAAATGCTCGTGTTGCCCGAAGGCTGGGACAAATCCGACGCGCTTCTGGCGGCCCTCGAAAAGGTGATGCAGAAAGCCCCGTCGCGCCCGGCCTATTATCCCGGCGCGACCGAGCGCCTCGCCGCCTTCGAGGCGCATGCCGACAGCGTACAGAAATTCGAGCGGCCCGGCGGGCCGGCCTGCGTGGTGGTGCCGTTCCGGCCGGGCACGGATACCTATCTAGAAAATGCCGAGGTGTTCGCGCCGGCGCTCAGCGTCATGCGGCTGCCGGCGGGCAATGCGGAATCCTATCTGCGCGCCGCTGTCGCCTACGCCAATGAAAAGCTGCACGGCACGCTTGCCGCCAACATCCTCATCCATCCCAGGACGATCGCCGAGATCGGCCGGCAGCGCTTCGAGGAAATCATTGCCGAACTGCGCTATGGCGGCATCGGCATCAATTCCTGGAGCGGCGTTCTGTTCGCGCTGCTGCGCCCGACCTGGGGTGCTTTCCCTGGCCACACGCTCGACGACGTGCAGAGCGGCATCGGCGTCGTCCACAACACCTATTTGTTCGACAGACCGGAGCGCAGCGTGCTCGAAGCGCCGTTCCGCATCATGCCGAAGCCGGCCTGGTTCCTGACCCACAAAAGGGCACACATGGTCGGCCGCCTGATCACCGAGTTCAACTACCGGCCGAGCCTCATGAAGCTGCCGCGCATCATCTGGAACGCGTTGCGCGGCTAGCAACGAGCATCCGATCTCAAAAACAAAAGCCGGCTCAGGAGCTACGACAATGGCTGACGCGGATGCAATCATCGTTGGCGGCGGGCTGGCCGGCCTGGCCGCAGCCGCGGAGCTCGGCGATGCCGGCAAGCGCGTGATCATCGTCGAGCAAGAGGGTGGCGGTTTTCTCGGCGGCCAGGCATTCTGGTCGCTCGGCGGCCTGTTTTGGTCAACACGCCCGAGCAACGCCGCCTGCGCATCAAGGACAGCCGCGACCTCGCCTGGCAGGATTGGCTGGGCTCTGCCCAGTTCGACCGGCCCGAGGACCATTGGCCAAGGAAAGTGGCGGAAGCCTATGTCGATTTCGCCGCCGGCGAGATGCGGCCGTGGCTCTACGCCATGGGCATGCGCTGGTGGCCGGTGGTCGGCTGGGCCGAGCGCGGCGGCGCGCTGGCCAATGGCCACGGCAATTCAGTGCCGCGCTTCCACCTGACATGGGGCACTGGGCCGGGCGTGGTCGCGCCGTTCGAAAGGCGCGTGCGCGAGCACGTCGCCAAAGGGCTGATCACGCTGAAATTCCGCCATCAGGTCAACCGGCTGGTCAAAACCAATGGTGCGGTCACCGGCGTCATGGGTGAAATGCTGGAGGCGTCCAATGTCGAGCGCGGCAAGCAGTCGAGCCGCACGGCCGTCGGCGATTTCGAGCTTTCGGCCGGTGTCGTGATCGTCACCTCGGGCGGCATCGGCGGCAATCATGAGTTGGTTCGCAAGGTTTGGCCGGTCGGGCGGCTGGGGTCAGCGCCGAAGCGTATGGTTGCCGGCGTGCCGCACCATGTCGACGGCCGCATGGTGGCGATCACCCAGGACGCCGGCGGGGCCGTCATCAACGCCGACCGCATGTGGCACTATGTCGAGGGGATCAAGAACTGGAATCCGATCTGGCCGAACCACGGCATCCGCATCCTGTCGGCGCCGTCGCCGCTATGGTTCGATGCTCTGGGACAACGCATGGAGGCGCCGTTCTTCCCGAGCTTCGATTCGCTCGGCACCTTGAAGCGTATCCTGTCGACGGGACACGATTATTCCTGGTTCGTGCTGAGCAAGACGATCGCTTCGAAGGAGTTCGTGCTGTCGGGTTCGGAGCAAAACCTAGACTTTACGGCCAAGGATTGGCGGGCCGTGCTGAAGAACCGGCGCGGCGGCAAGGCGCCACCATCGGTGGCGGCGTTCCTGGAAAAGGGCGAGGACTTCGTCGTCCGCGACAACCTGGCCGACCTGGTCGCCGGGATGAACGCGCTGTCAGGCGACAATCTGCTCGACTACGACCGGCTCAAGGCCCAGATCGTGGCGCGCGATCGCGAGGTCGACCATGCCTATACCAAGGATGCGCAGGTCACATCCATCCGCGGCGCCCGCAACTACATTGGCGACAAGATCTTCCGGGTTACCAAGCCGCACAAGATACTCGACCCCAGGCACGGGCCGCTGATCGCGGTGCGCCTCAACATCCTGACGCGCAAGACGCTGGGCGGCCTGCACACCAACCTCAATTCGCAGGTTCTCGATGGCAATGGCGCGCCCATTGCCGGGCTCTATGCGGCAGGCGAGGTGGCCGGCGGCGGTGGCGGCGGCTATCACGGCTACAATGCGCTGGAAGGGACATTTCTCGGCAGCTGCATCTTCTCCGGCAGGAACGCAGGCCGGCACGCCGCGGGCAGGTCACGCGGCTGCGGGCCAAGAAAAGGTCGATGAGAACAGGACATCCGCCATGTCCCATGGATAGCGACCGCTTTCGATCGCTTGCCGCAACCCAGGCGGTCAGCCAGTTGCGGCTTGCCGGCGCCGACGGTCCCCTGCGCTGGTGCTCGGCGCTGCGGCCCATCAGAGGCCTGCGTTACGCTGGCGCCACCGCGAAATCGAACCCGAGGTCCTGAAGGCCTGACCGCAAGGTCGGCCGGGCTACCACTCGGCGAAGGAGCCGTCCTTGTGACGCCAGACCGGGTTGCGCCAGCGGTGGCCTTCCTTGGCGCGTTCCTTGACGTAGTCCTCGTCGATTTCGACGCCGAGGCCGGGACCATCGGGGATTGCGACATAGCCATCCTCGTAGCGAAAGACGTCCTTGTTGGCGGCATAATCGAGCAAATCGTTTGCGGCGTTGTAGTGGATGCCGAGGCTCTGTTCCTGGATGAAGCAGTTGTAGCTGACGGCATCGAGCTGCAGGCAGGCGGCAAGCGCGATCGGCCCGAGCGGGCAGTGTGGCGCCACCGCAATGTCATAGGCCTCGGCCATCGCCGCGATCTTGCGGCATTCGGTGATGCCGCCGGCATGCGACAGGTCCGGCTGGATGATATCGACGGCGCCTTGCTCGAACACCGACTTGAAATCCCAGCGGCTGTAAAGACGCTCGCCGAGCGCGATCGGCGTCGAGCCCAGCGCTGCGATCTCCTTCAGCGCCTCGCGGTTTTCGCTGAGCACCGGCTCCTCGATGAACATCAGCCGGTAGGGTTCGAGCTCCTTGACCAGCATGCGCGCCATCGGCCGATGCACGCGGCCGTGGAAATCGACGGCGATGCCAATGTTGGACCCAACGGCCTCGCGCACCATGGCGACTCGTTCGACAGCCGCATCTATTCTGTCATGGCTGTCGACGATCTGCAGTTCCTCGGTGCCATTCATCTTCAGCGCCTGGAAACCGCGCGAAACGACCTCCCTGGCGCCAGCAGCCACTTCCACCGGCCGGTCGCCGCCGATCCAGGAATAGACCTTGATGCTGTCGCGCAACTTGCCGCCGAGCAGTTCGTGCACAGGCACGCCGAGCGCCTTGCCCTTGATGTCCCACAGCGCCTGGTCGATGCCGGCAATGGCGCTCATCAGGATCGGCCCGCCGCGGTAGAAGCCGCCGCGATGCATCACCGTCCAATGGTCCTCGATCAGGCGCGGGTCCTTGCCGATCAGATAATCGCCAAGTTCCTTGACCGCTGCCTCGACCGTCAGCGCACGGCCTTCGACCACAGGCTCGCCCCAGCCGGTAACGCCGGCATCAGTCTCGATCTTCAGGAACAGCCAGCGCGGCGGGACGATGTAGGTGGTGAGCGAGATGATTTTCATGCTGGTCTCAGTTGTTCTTGAGTTTCTTGGCGCTGACCAGGTCGCGCGCCGCAAGGTCGAGGATCCGGCCTGCCGCCGCACGCGCCGCCGCGGCATCGCGCATGCGCAGCGCCTCGACCACCTCACGGTGCGCCGCCACCGCTTCCATGCGCCGGGCGAGCGAAATGGTCGCCGTTGCTTCGAGCGAGAATTTCAGCCCGGTGTCGATCAGATTGCCGATCTGGCGGAAGATCGGGTTGTGGCTCGCGGCATAGACGATCTGGTGGAAGGTGATGTCCGAGCGCGAGAAGGCGGCGAGATCCTCGCCGGCATTGGCCATGCCGCGCCAGGCGGCTTCGAGATCGGCGATCTCCTGCAGCGTCGCACGAGTCGCCGCCAGTTCAGCTACCAGAGGTTCGATGGCGCGGCGCGTTTCGAGGATGGCGTCGAACAATTTGTCGTCCAGCGCATGCGGCGCGTGCCAGGCCAGCACCTGCGGGTCGATGATGTTCCAGTTGTCCTGTTCACATACAACCGTGCCGATGCGCGGTCGCGACAGCACCAGCCCCTTGGCGGCCAGCACCTTCAGCGCCTCGCGGATGACGGTGCGGCTGACGCCATATTCGACGCCGAGTTCGTTTTCGGTCGGCAGAGACGAGCCGGCGGGATAGCGTCCGGAAAAGATGTCTGAGGCTAGCGCCTTGGTCACATCGGGCATGACGCGCGGGCGGCGGGTGTCGCCTGATGCCTTCTTCGAAGTTTCGGTCACCTCAGCCCTCCTCCAAGGCGGCGAAACCACTGATCTCGCGTCCCCGGCCTTACCGGATGCGGATGATTTGCGCCAGCGATCCCTGGTCAGAGCATGTAGCTCAATTATCATACCAGATCAATTGACGAGTATGATAAAAAGAATTAGAGACTCTGCATCCGGGCTGAGCGCCCGGCCATCGCTGGGAGGTAATCATGCGACTTCTGAAGACCGCGCTCGTCGCGGGCGCCCTTGCCGTGCTGTCCGTCACGACCATCGCTGCATATGCTCAGGACACCAAGATAGGTTTTATCGTCAAACAGCCGGAGGAGCCGTGGTTCCAGGACGAATGGAAGTTCGCCGACCAGGCCGCCAAGGAGAAGGGTTTTACCCTGGTCAAGATCGGCGCCGAGGACGGTGAGAAGCTGATGTCGGCGATCGACAATCTCGGCGCGCAGGGCGCGCAAGGCTTCATCGTCTGCACGCCTGATGTGAAGCTCGGCCCCGGCATCGTCGCCAAGGCCGCCGCCAACAATCTCAAGCTGATGACCGTTGACGACCGTCTGGTCGGCGCAGACGGCAAGGCGCTGGAAGACGTGCCGCATATGGGCATTTCGGCGACCAAGATCGGCGAGGCCGTCGGCCAGGCGATCGTCGACGAAATGAAGGCGCGCGGCTGGAAGGCCGACGAGGTTGGCGCCATCCGTGTCTCCTATGATCAGTTGCCGACCGCCGTCGACCGGGTCGAAGGCGCCATCTCGGTGCTCAAGGCCAACGGCTTCAAGGCCGAGAACATCTTCGACGCGCCTCAGGCCAAGACCGACACCGAGGCTGCACTCAATGCGGCGACGGTGGTACTCAACGCCCATGCCGACATCAAGAAGTGGGTCTCCTTCGGCCTCAACGACGAAGCCGTGCTCGGCGCCGTGCGCGCTTCCGAAAGCGTCGGCATCCCGGCCGAAAACGTGATCGGCGTCGGCATCGGCGGTGCGGATTCGGCGATCAACGAGTTCAAGAAGCCGACCGCCACCGGCTTCGTCGGCACGGTGATCATCTCGCCGAAGCGTCACGGCTACGAGACTGCGCTCAACATGTATGACTGGGTCGCCAACAACAAGGAACCCGAGAAGCTGATCCTGACCGCCGGTGCGCTGGCCAAGCGCGACGACTACCAGACGGTCCGCAAGGGTCTCGGCATCGAATAATCCTCCCTGTACAAACAGGCGGCGGCTCACAGTCGCCGCCTGTTTGGCATGGCAAAAGGATAGGCGCCCCATGTCCTTTCTCGACTTCTCGGAAATCACCAAGACCTATCCGGGCGTCAAGGCGCTGTCCGGCGTCTCGTTCAGCGTCGACAAGGGCGCCGTGCATGGCTTGATGGGCGAGAACGGCGCCGGCAAATCCACGCTGATCAAGATCCTGTCGGGCGACCAGCATGCCGATGACGGCGAGATCCTCATCGACGGCAAGATGCAAGCCTATGCAACGACGCGAGATGCCTTCGACAATGGCGTCATCGTCATCCACCAGGAGCTACAGCTGGTTCCTGAGCTCACTGTTGCCGAAAACCTCAGCCTTGGCCGCTTCCCCACCAACGCCGGCATCATCGCCCGCGCCAGAATGCTGGAAGACGTCGGCGCCAAGCTGAAATCGGCGGGCATCGACATCGATATCAGCCGCAAGGTCAAGACGCTGTCCATCGGCGAACGGCAGATGGTCGAGATCGCCAAGGCGATCATGCTCGACGCGCGCGTCATCGCTCTGGACGAGCCGACCTCGTCGCTGTCGTCGCGCGAAAGCGAAATCCTGTTTGCGCTGATCGACCGCCTGCGCGGCGAGGGCAAGGTCATCATCTATGTCTCGCACCGGCTGGACGAAGTGTTCCGCCTCTGCGACAGCCTGACCGTGCTGCGCGACGGCAAGCTCGCGGCGCACCATGCGTCGCTGAAAAACGTTACGCGCGACCAGGTCGTCGCCGAAATGGTTGGCCGCGAAATCTCCGATATCTGGGGTTTTCGCCCACGCCCGGCCGGCGATGTCCGGCTGAAGGTCGACGCTGTTTCCGGAGTAAAACTGACGACGCCCGCCAGCTTCGAGGCGAGGGCGGGCGAGATCGTCGGCTTCTTCGGCCTGATCGGCGCGGGGCGCTCGGAACTGATGCGGCTGGTGTTCGGCGCCGACCCGCGCTCAGGTGGCACCATTACCGTTGATGGCAAGGTCGTGCATGCCACCGATCCGCATGACGCGATCCGCGCCGGGATCGTTTTGTGCTCGGAAGACCGCAAGCATGACGGCATCATCCAGGGCCGCTCGATCGAGGAGAACATCAACATCTCGTCGCGGCGTCATCACACACGCTTCGGAATCTTGAACCGCGCTAGCGAGATCGCCACCGCCGAGATCTTCATCAAGAAGCTCAAGGTGCGCACGCCGTCGCGCAAGCAGGACATCATCAACCTCTCCGGTGGCAACCAGCAGAAGGTCATTCTCGGCCGCTGGCTGTCGGAGCAGGGCGTGCGCGTGCTTATCGTCGACGAGCCGACACGCGGTATCGATGTCGGCGCCAAAGCGGAAATCTACGAACTGCTCTACCAGCTTGCCGAAGACGGCATGGCGATCGTCGTCGTCTCGTCCGAACTGCCGGAAGTGATGGGCATTTGCGACCGCATCCTGGTGATGTGCGGCGGGCGCATCAGCGCCGAACTCGCGCGCGACCAGTTCGCCGAAAAAGCGATCCTGGCCGCCGCTCTTCCCGATCAGAAAACCCCCGACGCGATCGCATCCTGAGGATCTTTGCCATGACCGATCAGTTGAAGAAGATCCTGCTCGGCGAACAGGGCCTCGTCGTGATCTTCATCGTCGCCTTCGCGCTAGTGTCGCTGCTGGTGCCAAATTTTCTGACCGACCGCAACATGCTCGGCCTGCTGCAATCGGTGGTCACCGTCGGCATCGTCGCTTGCACGATGATGTTCTGCCTCGCCGCGCGCGACTTCGACCTCTCGGTCGGTTCGATCGTTGCTTTCGCCGGCATGGTCGCGGTGATGGCGTCGAACTATACCGGATCGATCATCCTCGGGCTTCTTGCGGCAATCGCCTGCGGCGCCTTCGTCGGCTTCATCAACGGCGTCGTCATCGCCAAGTTCCGCATCAACGCGCTGATCACGACGCTTGCTACCATGCAGATCGTGCGCGGCCTTGCGCTGATCGCATCCGATGGCCGCGCCGTCGGCATCAACAGCCCGGATTTCTACCAACTGGCGCTGTCGAAGCTGTTCGGCATTCCGACGCCGGTCTGGGTCATGGCCGTGCTGTTCTGCATCTTCGGTTTTGTCCTCAATCGTACCGTCTTCGGCAAGAACACGCTGGCCATCGGCGGTAACCCGGAGGCTTCGCGCCTGGCCGGCGTCAATGTCGACTGGACGCGCATCTGGATCTTTGCGCTGCAAGGCGTGGTTTGCGGCATCGCCGGCATCCTTTTGGCCTCGCGCATCACGTCGGGCCAGCCCAATGCGGCGGTGGGGCTTGAACTCTCGGTCATCTCGGCCTGCGTGCTCGGCGGCGTCTCGCTTGCCGGCGGCCGCGCCACCATGTCGGGCGTCATCGTCGGGGTGCTGATCATGGGCATCGCCGAAAACGCCATGAACCTGCTCAACATCCCGGCGTTCTACCAATACATTGTGCGCGGCGTGATCCTGCTGCTTGCCGTTTTGCTCGACAATCTGCGTTCGTCGGCACTGGGCCGGCGCTGACCATCTTCCAGTGGAGTGACAGCCATGGGTGAGCGCCTGTCCGGCAAACGCATCTTCCTCACCGGCGCCGCGCAAGGCATTGGGCTTGCCATCGCTGAAGCTTGCCTCGCCGAAGGGGCAAGGCTGTTCCTGGTCGATCGCGACGGCGCGCTGCTGGACAAAGCGGTCGCCGGCCTAGCAGCGCCGCAGGGCCATGTCGGGCATGTCTCAGCCGACATCAGCGACGGTGCCGCGATTGCCGCAGCCGTCGGTCAAGCGACCGACGCGATCGGGCCGATCAACGCGCTGATCAACAATGCCGGCATGAATGTGTTCTCGACGCCGCTCGAGGCGACCGAGGAGGAGTGGAACCGCAATTTCGACGTCAACGTCAAGGGCGCCTGGAACTGCGCCAAGGCGGTGCTGCCGGCAATGATCGCAAATGGCGGTGGCGCCATCCTTAACATCGCCTCGACGCACAGCTTCACCATCATCCCTCATACCTTCCCCTATCCCGTGGCCAAGCACGCGCTGCTTGGGCTGACCAAATCGCTGGCGCTGGAATATGCCGGGCAGGGCGTGCGCGTGAACGCCCTGGCGCCCGGCTATGTCGAGACACAGAAGGCGACCGACTATTGGAACAGTTTTGCCGACCCGGCGGCCGCGCGCGCCAGGACGCTGGCGCTGCATCCAGGCGGCCGCATCGCCTCGGCGCGCGAGATCGCGCTGGCCGCTGTGTTCATGATTTCTGAGGAATGCCCGTTCATGAACGCCGCGACCCTCGTTGTCGATGGCGGGCTCAGCCAGCTACAGCATCCCGCCTGAATGCTAGAGAGGCTCTATTTCTACGGCATCGACCGCCGGCCTAATGGAGCAAGCAGTCGCGATCAGAAACGCTCGCGATAGGCGCGCGGATTGGTGCCCAGCACGCGCAGAAAGCCGCGCCGCATGGTTTCTTCCGAGCCGAAACCGCAGCGGCGGGCCGTCTGGTTGACGGGCTGGCCCCGCTCCAGCATCCGCCGCGCCGCCTCGATCCGGATCTCCTCGATCGCGCGGGCAGGTGTCCGGCCGGTGGCCTCGCGATAGCGCCGCGAGAAGCTGCGCGGGCTCATATTGGCGTGGTCGGCCAACTGCGTGAGCGACAGGTCACCGGCCAGATTTTCGAGGATCCAGCCATGCAGCCGGTCGAAGCGCCCGTCGCCTTGCTGCAGCTTGAGGGTCTGGCTGAATTGCGCCTGGCCACCGGGACGTTTCAGGAAGACCACCAATTCGCGCGCCACGCCGAGCGCCGTGTGCCGGCCAAGGTCGGCCTCGACGAGGGAGAGGGCGAGATCGATCCCCGCCGTTACGCCGGCGGATGTCCAGACATTGCCGTCGCGGATGAAGATCGGATCGGGTTCGAGCCGGACCGCGGGAAAGCGCCGGGCGAACTCCGCGCAGCGTCCCCAATGGGTCACCGCGCGGCGGCCGTCGAGCAGGCCAGCCGTCGCCAGCAGCATGGCGCCGCTGCAGACGGAAGCGGTTCGGGTGGCATCGCGCGAGCGACCGGCGATCCACTGGACCAGCACGGGATCGTCGCAGGCCGCGTTGACGCCCCATCCTCCGGGGACAAGCAGCGTGTCGATCTTACCTCCGTGGGTTGGCAGCACTGCTGCCTCCAGCACGAGACCGGCCGATGTCCGGATGCGCGGTGAGGCGGCGACGACCACGACCTCGTAAGGAGCCGGTTCGCCGGCCTGCCTTTTGAAATCATTGGCGCTGGCAAAGACCTGCAGCGGTCCGCTGACGTCGAGGAGCTGGATGTCGGGATAGGCAAGTACTTCGATACGGCGCATTGGTTTGGCCCGAAGCGAGGGATGAATGGCAATCGTGCCAAACCATGATGCCGTAGATTGCCGGAAGTCAACCCACGGAGATTTCCATGCCCCTTCGTTTCGGCATCCTCGTATTCCCCGACGTCCAACAACTCGACCTCACCGGCCCATACGAAGTCCTGGCATCGGCCAAGGATGCCGAGGTGGAACTGATCTGGAAGGATCGCAACCCGGTGACGTCATCGACGCGCCTCTCGCTGACGCCAACCGCGACCTTTGACGATTGCCGGCCCCTCGACGTGCTGTGCATTCCTGGCGGGGGCGGGGTCAACGCGCTGCTGGAGGACCAGACAGTCCTCGATTTCGTGTGGGAGCGCGCGGGGCAGGTGCGCTACATCACCTCCGTTTGCAGCGGTGCCCTGGTGCTTGGGGCGGCCGGACTGCTGAGGGGCAAGCGCGCGACCACGCACTGGTATGCGCATGATTTCCTTGAGGAGTTCGGAGCGATCCCGGTCGACGAGCGTATCGTCGAAGACGGCAAGCTCATCACCGCCGGCGGCGTCACTTCGGGGATCGACTTCGGCCTGGCGCTGGTTGCGAGGCTGCTTGGACAGGAGGAGGCCGAGATCGTGCAGCTCTCGCTCGAATACGCCCCGGCTCCTCCCTTTCGGTCCGGCACGCCCGCCGAGGCGTCGCCTGCGGTGCTGGCGCAGGCAAAAAAGCGCCTCTCTGGTTCGAGGCGGGTTCGCGAGGCAATCTTCGCTCGCTGGCGCGAGGCTCGCGCCGCCGCTGCGCCGGCCCGCATCCACGGCTGAAGCAGCAAGGCCGAAGGTGCATCCCCTGGCCCTTCGGCCTCGCTGCGTTTCCACTGTTGACAGGTCCCTTCGTCTGTGCAGAAATTGGTTGGACCATTGAACCACTTCGGTAATAGCCCCGGTGACCGAATTCAGCCTTCCGCCGATCCAGACGACGGCCCGCGACGACGCGGTGCTGAAGGCGTTGGCCGGCTTCGTCATGCGCGAGAAGCTGGAACCCGGTGAGAGGCTGCCGACCGAACGCATCCTCGCTGAGCGTCTGAAGGTCAGCCGCAACACGGTGCGCGAGGCGCTGACGCGCTGGGAAGGGCTTGGCCTGGTCGAGCGCCGGCAGGGCTCGGGCACCTATCTCAAGGCCGCCGTCTCGCTCGACATGCTGCACATGCCGCTGACGCTTGCCGGCGGCAACGATTTCACCGGCCTGATGCGCACGCTGGAAATCCGCCGCGCGCTGGAAGCGGAAGCCGCCGCCCTTTGCGCCATTCGTGCCGACAAGGACGACCTCGCCGAGATCGAGCGCAAGCTCGACATCATGGAGGAAGAGTTTCTCAGCCGCGCCGGCATGTCGTCGGAAGAGGACTGGGAATTCCATCAGGCGATCTACCGCGCCTGCGGCAATCCGCTGTTCGAGCAGATTATCGCCGCCATGCACGAACTGTTCCACCGCTTCTGGGAACATCCGCTCGGCGTGCGCGATTTCGGCCACGCAAGCTTTCCCTACCACCGCACCATGTTCGACTGCATCGCCGCGCACGATCCGGAAGGCGCCCGGGCCGAAGCGCTGAAGCTGATCGCCACGGTCGAGGACGATTTGAAGCGCGGCGCCGCCAACCTCAAACTTTCGGTCCGCACATGAACGAGCACAGCTTCGACCCAGGCATTTCCGGCAGCGACTATCTCGCCGAGGCGGCGACGCTTCTGGCGCATGACGACCCGTTCCCTGGCAATGCGGTGGTGCCGCCGATCTACCAGACCTCGCTGTTCACCTTCGCCAGCTATGCCGACATGGCCGACACCTTTGCCGGGCGCAGGAAGCAGCCGATCTATTCGCGCGGCGACAACCCGACGGTGATGGAATTCGAGTCACGCGTCGCAGCGCTCGAAGGTGCGGAAGCCGCGCGCGGATTCTCCAGCGGCATGGCGGCGATCAGCGCGACATTGCTTGCCTTTGTCGGCGCCGGCGAGCGCATCGTTGCGGTGCGCAACTGCTATGGTGACGCCTACCGACTGTTCGAGCGGTTGTTCCCGCGCCTGCACATCAAGGTCGACTATGTCGACGGCTCCGATCCGGATGCGGTGGCCGCGGCTCTTCCCGGCGCCAAACTGCTCTACCTGGAAAGCCCGACCTCGATGACGTTCGAGCTGCAGGATCTCGAACATCTGACGCGGCTGGCGAAAGAGCAGGGCATCGTCACCACCATCGACAATTCCTGGGCGACGCCGGTGTTCCAGAAGCCGATCCTGCACGGCGTCGATCTGGTGCTGCATTCCGCCTCGAAATATCTCGGCGGTCACAGCGACACCGTCGCCGGCGTGGTGGCCGGCTCGGCCGCTCACATCAAGCATATCAACGACCAGACCTATTCGCAGCTCGGCGCAAAGCTGTCGCCCTTCGAGGGCTGGCTGCTGTTGCGCGGCCTGCGCACGCTGCCGCTGAGACTGCCGCATCACATGAAGAGTGGGCTCATCATCGCCGAGCGCTTGAAGGCGCATGACAAGGTCGAGCGGGTCAATCATCCCGCCTATTCCAACCATCCCGGCAAGAAGACGCTTGCCGGCTATGCCGGGCTGTTCTCCTTCGAGGTGACGGAGGATGTCGACATTCCCGCTTTCGTCGATGCGCTGAAATTTTTCCGCATCGGCGTCAGCTGGGGCGGTCATGAAAGCCTGGTCGTGCCGGCAAAGGCCTCGCTCGAGCAGACACCGGGTCTCAATTCGATGGCGCGCTTCGGCGTCAGCCCCCGAACCATCCGCTTCAATGTCGGATTGGAAAGCGTCGAAGACCTCTGGGCCGACATCGGCCAGGCCTTCGACAAAGCAAAAAAATGACTGGGTTCAAAATGGGAGTTCTGAACATGAAAAGACTGAGCATCATGCTTGCCACCGCTGCCGGCCTGGCGATGTCCGCCAGCGGCGCATTGGCCGACACCACCCTCAAGCTGGTCGAGGTCATCACCAGCCCGCAGCGCACCGAATTCCTGAAGAAGCAGATCGCCGAGTTCGAGGCCGCCAATGCCGGCGTCAAGGTCGAGGTGGTCTCGCTGCCCTGGGGTCAGGCCTTCGAGAAATTCCTCACCATGGTGCAGGCCGGCGATACGCCCGACATCGTCGAGATGCCGGAGCGCTGGATGGGCCTCTACGCCACCAACGGCCAGCTCGAGGATCTCGGTCCCTACATGGCCAAATGGGATGATGCCAAAACGCTCGGCGACCGCGCCAAGCAGTTCGGCTCGACCGTCAACAACACCCAGTTCATGATCCCGTACGGCTACTATGTGAATGCGCTGTTCTGGAACAAGAAGCTGTTCAAGGAGGCCGGTCTCGACGGCCCGCCGGCGACACTCGACGACTTCATCGCCGACTCCAAGAAGATCTCCGCCATTCCAGGCAAGTACGGCTATTGCCTGCGCGGTGGGCCGGGCGCCTTCAACGGCATGCACATGTTCATGAACATCGCCGCTGGCAAGGGCGGCTACTTCAACGAGGACGGCACCTCGACCATCAACGAGGAGGGCTCGGTCAAGGGCCTGCAGATGCTGGCCGACATGTACAAGGACGGGCTGGCGCCCAAGGATGCGGTGAGTTGGGGCTTTAACGAGACCGTCACCGGCTTCTATTCCGGCACCTGCGCCATGCTCAACCAGGATCCGGATGCGCTGATCGGCATTGCCGACAAGATGAGTGCCGACGATTTTGCCGTGGCGCCGCTGCCTGTGGGGCCAAGCGGCAAATCCTATCCGACGCTGGGCTATGCCGGCTGGGCGATGTTCGCCAATTCGCTGCACAAGGACGATGCCTGGAAGCTGATGGCGACGCTGTTGTCGCCCAAGGACAATCTCGAATGGGCCAAGGAAGTCGGCGTCGTGCCGATCCACAATGGCGCCGACCAGGATGCCCACTTCAAGACCGAGCAGTTCAAAGGCTGGTTCACCGAACTCAGCGACACTTCCAAATATGAAATGGTGACGCCGCCGACACATCTGGAGAACCTCGGCAATTTCGTCGACCAGGTGGCGATCAAGAATTTCCAGGAAGTGCTGCTCGGCCAGAAGTCGGCCAAGGACGTTGCCGATCAATGGGCCGCGTTCCTGACCAAGGAACAGCAGGACTGGCTGGCCAAGAACAAGAAGTAGTTCTTCCACCTTCTCCCCGTTTACGGTGAGAAGGTGGCCCGAATGCATGTCGCCCAAAAGTGCGTAGCGGTTTTGGGACAACGACATGCACAGACAGGCCCGGATGAGGGGCAGCGCGAGCACCCCAAGGCTGGCGCCGCCCCTCATCTGCCTGCCGGCATCTTCTCCCCGTGAACGGGGAGAAGGGTGCTGTTGCCGCTGTCGGCACCCACCCATGATTGTTGAGCGCTAATGACTTATGCCGTGTCCGAAATACGATCCGCCGGCCGGCCGCGAAAGAAGCGGCTGACGCATGCAGCAATCGAGCCCTGGCTTTATCTCAGCCCGGCGATCGTTCTGCTGGTCGTGGTGCTGCTGGTGCCGCTGATCATCGGCATCAGCTATTCGTTCCGGAAGTTCTCCGCCTTCAAATCCGAATATGTCGGTCTAGGCCAGTATCAGGCGATGCTGACCGACCAGGTGCTGGGGCAGGCGCTGGTCAACACGCTGTGGTGGACCGTCGCCAGCCTGTTCTTCCAGTTCTTCCTCGGCCTGGGTCTGGCGTTGCTGCTCGACAAACCGTTTGTCGGGCGCAAGTTCGTGCAGGCGGTGGTGTTCCTGCCCTGGGCGGTGCCATCTTTCCTGTCGGGCCTGACCTGGGCGTGGCTGTTCAATCCGATCATCGGACCACTGCCGCATTGGCTCTTCACGCTCGGGCTGAAGGCCGAGCCGACCAATGTGCTGTCCGATCCGGCGACCGCCATGTGGGGGCCGATCATCGCCAACATCTGGTTCGGCATTCCGTTCTTCGCCATCACGCTGCTGGCGGCGCTGAAGTCGATCCCGTCGGAACTGCACGAGGCGGCCGCAATCGAC
The DNA here is from genome assembly GCF_030323125.1 of Mesorhizobium sp. C089B. Classification (NCBI taxonomy): domain Bacteria; kingdom Pseudomonadati; phylum Pseudomonadota; class Alphaproteobacteria; order Hyphomicrobiales; family Phyllobacteriaceae; genus Mesorhizobium; species Mesorhizobium sp. C089B. Next base: position 2,596,100 of record NZ_CP100469.1, on the reverse strand, counting down.
GGCGCTTCGCCTTGGCAGCGCTTCACCAAGGTGACGCTGCCGTTCCTAGCGCCGACCATCGTCATCACCGTCATGCTGCGTACGATCTGGATCGCGACCTTCGCCGATCTGATCTTCGTCATGACCGAGGGCGGGCCGGCCGGCTCGACCAGCACGGTGCCGGTCTACATCTATGTCAGCGCCTTCAAGTCGCTGGACAAGGGCTATGCCTCCGCGGTGGCGGTGCTGCTACTGGTACTGCTCATCGCCTATGCGATCGCGCTGATCGCCATCCGCCGGTTGCTGGTGAGGCACGTCTGATGATTGCCGGACGCTCTACCTCCTCGCGCATCTTCAGCGGCGTCGGCCTCTACGCGGCGATTGCCGCCTATATGATCTTCGCCCTGTTCCCGATCTTCTGGACGCTGAAGATTTCGGTGACGCCGGAGCGGCTGCTCTATTCCGAGGGCATCACGCTGTGGCCGTCGCAGACGACCTTCCGCAACTTCATCACTGTCCTGGAAGCCTCTGACTTCCCCCGCTATTTCCTCAACAGCGTCATCGTCTCGGTGTCGACCGCGGCGCTCGTCACGGTCATCGCCACCCTCGCCGGTTACGCCATGTCGCGCTTCACCTTTCGCGGCAAGGCGACCCTGGCGATCATGCTTTTGCTCACGCAAACCTTTCCGCTGGTGATGGTCATTCCGCCGATCTACCGCGTCATGGGCGAGCTTGGCCTGACCAACAGCCTGGTCGGTCTGATCATCATCTACACGGCCTTCAACACCGCCTTCGCCACCTTCCTGATGCAGTCCTTCTTCGACGGCATTCCGAAGGATCTGGAGGAAGCGGCGATGATCGACGGCTGCACGCGGGCGCAGGCGATGCGCAAGGTGATCGTGCCGCTGACCTTGCCCGGCATGGGCGCCACGCTTGGCTTCGTCTTCACCGCCGCCTGGAGCGAATTGCTGTTCGCGCTGATGCTCATTTCCAGCGACGACCAGAAGACGTTTGCCGTCGGCCTGCTCACCTATATCGGCAAGTTCGCCGTCGACTGGGGGCAGATGATGGCGGCGTCGATCCTGGCGCTGATCCCGGTCTGTATCTTCTTCGCCTTCCTGCAACGCTATCTCGTCACCGGCCTCACCGCCGGCGCGGTCAAAGGATAATCGATGGCTTCCGTCACGCTGCAAAACGTCGAGAAGGACTACGGTTCGCTGCGCATCCTGCACGGCGTCGACCTCGAGATCGCCGATGGCGAGTTCGTCGTGCTGGTCGGCCCGTCCGGCTGTGGCAAGTCGACCCTTTTGCGCATGATTGCCGGGCTGGAGGAGGTGTCGGGCGGCGAGATCCATATCGGCGATCGGCTGGTCAACGATGTCGCGCCGAAGGACCGCGATATTGCCATGGTGTTCCAGTCCTACGCGCTCTATCCGCACATGGACGTGTCGTCGAATATGGGCTTCAGCCTGCTTTTGAAGAAGGCGGAGAAGACGACGATCGACGGCAGGGTAGGGGCGGCGGCCAAGCGCCTCGGCCTCGACAGTTTCCTCGGACGTCTGCCCAGGCAACTGTCCGGCGGCCAACGCCAGCGCGTGGCCATGGGCCGCGCCATCGTGCGCGACCCCAAAGTGTTCCTGTTCGACGAACCGCTCAGCAATCTCGACGCCAAATTGCGCGTGCATATGCGCGCCGAGATCAAGGCCCTGCACCAGCAGCTCAAGACCACATCGGTCTATGTCACCCACGACCAGATCGAAGCCATGACTATGGCCGACCGCATCGTCGTCATGCATGACGGCTATGTGCAGCAGGTCGGGCATCCCCTGGAACTCTACGATCGGCCGCTCAATACTTTCGTGGCCGGCTTCATCGGCTCGCCCGGCATGAATTTCTTTCCGGCGACAGTCGCCAAGGGCGGCAAGGTGGATGCGGTGCTGGCCGACAGCCAGAAGCTGAGATTGCCGGATGGATTGCCGCTCACGGATGGTGACAAGCTCACCGTCGGGTTACGGCCGGAGCACATCCAGCTCGCCGACGACGGAGGGCTCATGGCAGAGGTCGAGGTGGTCGAGCCGCTCGGCCTGTCGACGCAGTTCTATGTCCGGCTCGCCAATCAGCTGGTTTGTGTCTTCGTCATGGGACGCAGCACTATCCGGCCGGGCGACACGGTAAGACTGTCTGCCGATCCGGCGGCCCTGCATCTGTTCGATCCCGCAAGTGGCAATCGCATCGGGTGATGGCGGCCATCCGGCCTGTTTTCCGAGCATGATCTCTTCCGGAAACCGGTATCCACTTTTCGAGATCATGCTCTACTGAAGGCTGCCCAGGCTGGCATACATGCCGGTGGTGCGGAACTGCGTCGGGTTGATGCCGTAGAGCCGGCGGAAGACTTTCGAGAAATAGTTGGCGTCCTCGAAGCCGCACAGGATGGCGACCTCCTTGACTGGCAGGAAATCGGCTTTGGTTAGCAGCTTCGCCGCCCGCTGCAGCCGCTGCTGCAGCACGAACTCGGCCGGCGGAACGCCTTCGCTCTCGGCGAAGCAGCGCGAGAAATGGGCGCGGCTGAGGCCGCTGATCTGGACGAGCTCGGCCACGGGCAAGGGCTTGTCGAGATTGGCGTTGATATGATCGATGACCGGCTGCATGACGCTCTGTTTCTCAGTGAAGGCGTGCGAGCCGAAGACATCGTCGTAAAGCGCCATCGCCGCCTCATAGGCGATTGCCGAAGCAGCGCCAGGCGAAGCGCCACCCTTGATCAGGCGCAGGCTGCAATCGGCGAGATGATCGATCGTCTCCGGCTGCAGCCGAAACACCGGGCCGGAGACGCTGAGTATGGATTTGTGGACGCGCAGCGCCTCCTCGCCATTCATCGAGATCCAGAAATATTCCCAGCGGTCGCCCTTCTCCAGCCAGTAGCGATGGTTGTGTGGCACCAGCACCAGCAGCGTGTCGTTGGCCTGCAGGCGGTAGTTGCGGTTCTCGTAGCGCAGCTGGCCGGTGCCGCTGATCGTGTGCTGCAGCACGGTGAACGGTGTCTGGCCGCGCTTGCGCCCATCCCAGTCATAGGTCACGCCCTCGCGTACTTCATAGCCGGTGCTGGTTGGCATGGCATGCAGGCGCTGGCGGCCGCGCGGCAGCGAGATGGTGCGCATCAACTGTCCGTTGGCGATCAGATCATGCAGCACAAAATTACCCTCGAAAGCATAATCGTTCTCTGGCCGCGCCCTGGAATAACGGCATAATCCAAATCCTGAGAACGCGAAAGACCCGCGGTCGAGGAGCGGGCGGGGAGGAGAACGAGCCGGAATTCCGGCTCGAATGGCATGCGCGCCGAGGCGAGCCGCCATTCCCTTTCCTGTTGCTCCTTACCCGTCATTTCGAATGCATCGAGGTGAGGTGATGAGTTTCAAAATCGCTATTATCGGCGCCGGCAGCGTCGGCTTCACCAAGAAGCTGTTCACCGATATTTTGTGCGTCCCGGAATTCAGCGACATCGAATTCGCGCTGACCGATCTCAGCGAACACAATCTGCAAATGATCAAGGCGATCCTCGACCGCATCGTCGAGGCCAACAAGCTGCCGACCAGGGTGACGGCGACGACCGACCGCCGCAAGGCGCTGGAAGGCGCGCGCTACGTCATCAGCTGCGTCCGGGTGGGCGGGCTCGAAGCCTATGCCGACGATATCCGCATTCCCTTGAAATACGGCATCGACCAGTGCGTCGGTGACACGATTTGCGCCGGGGGCATCCTCTACGGCCAGCGCAACATCCCGGTCATCCTCGACTTCTGCAAGGATATATTGGAGGTCGCCGAGCCAGGCGCCAAATTCCTCAACTATGCCAACCCGATGGCGATGAACACCTGGGCGGCGATCGAATATGGCAAGGTCGATACGGTCGGCCTCTGCCACGGTGTCCAGCACGGCGCCGAACAGATCGCCGAAGTGCTCGGCGCCAAGTCGCACAGCGAACTCGATTATGTCTGCTCCGGTATCAACCACCAAACCTGGTTCATCGATTTGCGGCTCAACGGCCGCAAGATCGGCAAGGACGAACTGGTGGCTGCCTTCGAGGCGCATCCGGTCTATTCGCAGCAGGAAAAGCTGCGCATCGACGTGCTGAAGCGCTTCGGCGTCTACTCCACCGAAAGCAACGGTCATCTCTCCGAATATCTGCCCTGGTATCGCAAGCGGCCGGACGAAATCACCCGCTGGATCGACATGTCCGATTGGATCCATGGCGAGACCGGCGGCTATCTTCGCTACTCCACGGAAACCCGCAACTGGTTCGAGACGGAATATCCGCAATTCCTCGAAGCGGCGTCGAAGCCGCTCGACGTACCGAAGCGCTCGAACGAGCATGCCAGCCATATTCTCGAAGCGCTGGAGACGAACCGCGTCTATCGCGGCCACTTCAACGTCAAGAACACCGGCATCATCACCAATCTGCCGCAGGACGCGATCATCGAATCGCCCGGTTTCGTCGATCGCTTCGGCATCAACATGGCGTCAGGCATCACGCTGCCGGAAGCCTGCGCGGCCACCTGCATGGCTTCGATCAACGTTCAGCGGATGTCGGTGCATGCGGCTGTTACGGGCGACATTGACCTGCTCAAGCTCGCGGTGCTGCACGATCCGCTGGTGGGTGCGGTGTCGACGCCGGAAGAGGTCTGGCAGATGGTCGACGAGATGGTCGTCGCCCAGGCGCGTTGGCTACCGCAATACGCCGATGCCGTGCCGGCCGCCAAGGAGCGGCTTTCGAAATCGATGGTGAAAACCCGCGACTGGGCGGGTGCGGCGCGGCGCAAAGTGCGCTCGATCGAGGAACTGCGCGCCGAAAAAACGGCCCTGAAACAGGCCGGCTGAGAATGCTGGCAGGCGGACAGCGGGAGGCCGGTTCGCCAATCAGCCGTCATGAATAGATGCGGGCAGCAGCAGACGTCGAAACATCTGGGAGGAACACAATGAGGAACTTTCGTGGAATTGGCATTCTCGCCGGGCGAAGAATTGGCATTCTCGCCGGGCTGGCGCTGAGCGTCTCGGCATTGGCGCTTGGCAGTGCATACGCGTCCGAGCCGACCACGCCGCCGGCGCCGGCGGCGTTTCCCGCCGAGGGCAAAATCAAATACGTCGCCCGCGATTCCATCCTGGAGTTCAAGGCGCTGCCCGAATATCACGAGCCCGAGTGGGTCACCGAGAAATACGTCAAGACTGGCAAGCTGCCGCCGGTCAAGGATCGCCTGCCGAAGGAGCCGCTGGTGTTCAAGACCGGCAACATGCCGGACGGCATCGGCGTTTATGGCGACACCATGCGCCACGTCATTGGCGGCCGGCCGGAAGGCTGGAATTATGGCGCCGGCCAGACCCAAGGATGGGGCGGCATCGACATCGGCCTTTCGGAATGCCTGACGCGCACCGCGCCTTTGTTCCAGGTCGAGGCCAAGGACACCGAGCCGCTGCCCAACCTCGCCAGGAGCTGGGACTGGTCGAAGGATGGCCACACGCTGACCATGCACCTGGTCGAAGGCGCCAAATGGTCTGACGGCGTTGCCTTCAATGCCGACGATGTCATGTTCTACTGGGACGATGAGGTCGTCGACCCCAATGTCTCGCCGTTGAACGGCGCCACAGCGGAAACCTTCGGTGTCGGCACGACGCTGAAGAAGGTCGACGACTACACCGTCGAGTGGACCTTCAAGGACGCTTTCCCCAAACAGTATCTCTACGCCATGGCCTACGGCACCTTCTGCCCCGGCCCGGCGCATATCCTGAAGCCGCAGCATCCGAAGTACTCGAAGAATACCTACGAGCAGTTCAAGAACGCGTTCCCGCCGGAATATATGAACATTCCGGTGATGGGTGCCTGGGTGCCGGTGGAGTATAGGCCCGACGACATCATCGTCTTGCGCCGCAATCCCTACTACTGGAAGGTCGACGAGAAGGGCAACCAGCTGCCCTATCTCAACGAACTGCACTACAAGCTGTCGACCTGGGCCGACCGCGACGTGCAGGCGGTGGCAGGGGCCGCCGACTTCTCCAACCTCGAGCAGCCGGAGAATTTCGTCGCTTCGCTGAAGCGAGCGGCGGACAAGGACGCGCCGGCCCGGCTCGCCTTTGGCCCGCGCCTGATCGGCTACAATCTGCGCATGAACTTTTCCGCCAATGGCTGGGGCAATCCCGACGAACGCGGCCAGGCGATCCGCGAGCTCAATCGCAATGAGGACTTCCGCAAGGGCATCACCATGGCGCTCGACCGCAAGGCGCTCGGCGACTCGCTGGTCAAGGGGCCGTTCACCGCCATCTACCCCGGTGGCTTTTCCTCGGGCACCAGCTTCTATGACCGCAACTCGACCGTCTACTATCCCTTCGACATCGAGGGCGCCAAGGCGGAACTGGCCAAGGCTGGTCTCAAGGATACGGATGGCGACGGCTTCGTGAACTTCCCGGCCGGGACCGCCGGCGGCAAGAATGTCGAGATCGTGATGCTGGTCAACAATGACTACGGCACAGACAAGAGCCTCGCCGAAGGCGTCGTCGGCCAGATGGAAAAGCTTGGCATCAGGGTCGTGCTCAACGGCCTCAACGGCACCCAGCGTGATGCCTCGCAATATTCCGGCCGCTTCGACTGGCTGATCAGGCGCAACGAGCAGGAGCTGACTTCCGTCGTGCAGAATACCGTGCAACTCGCGCCCGTCGGACCCAAGACCAGCTGGGATCACCGCGCGCCCGAAAGCGGCGTGGTCGACCTGATGCCGTTCGAAAAGGAGCTTGTCGACATCGTCAACAAGTTCGTCTCCTCGTCAGACAATGACGAGCGCGCCAGCCTGATGAAGACGTTCCAGAAGATCTCGACGGAGCATGTCTACAATATCGGACTGACCGAATATCCCGGCGCCCTGATCATCAACAAGCGCTTCTCCAACATCCCGCAGGGAACGCCGATCTTCATGTTCAACTGGGCCGAGGATTCGATCGTGCGCGAACGCGTCTTCGTCGCCGCCGACAAGCAGCAGAAATACGAACTCTTTCCCGACCAGCTTCCCGGCAAGCCCGGCGACAAGGGTCCGACGAACTGAGTTTCCTCCCCTGGCTGACGCCCGGCCGCGCTGCGCGCGCGGCCGGGACGGAGTAAGGTCAGCGGCAACAGATTAGATCCAAGGAGGAGAAACGGTCCGATGCTGCGATTCCTGGCCATGCGCATAGCATCGGCGGTGCCGGTCATGGTCATCCTGAGCCTGGTCACCTTTGCCATCATCCAGGCGCCGCCGGGCGACTATGCCGACTATATCCGTTCGCAGCTCATCAACCAGGGCGGGGCGTCTTTTGCCGAAGCCGACGCGCAGGCGCAGGCCTATCGGGTCGAGCACGGCCTCGATAAACCGCTGCCCGTCCAGTACCTGAACTGGGTCGCCGGCATCATCACCCGCGGCGATTTCGGCTACAGCCTCTATTACAACAAGCCGGTCGCCGCAGTGGTCGGCGAGCGGCTGCCGCGCACGCTGCTGCTGGCATTGGTCTGCCATCTGCTGGCGTCGGTGCTCGGCATCACCTTCGGCATCTGGGCGGCGACCAGGCAATACACATGGATCGACTCGGTGCTGTCGGCCATCTCCTTCCTCGGCATGACGGTGCCGCGCTTCCTGATGGCGCTGATCATCGTCTATCTCCTGGTCTTCCAGTTCAACGTGTCGGAGATCGGCAGCTTCTTCTCGCCGCAATATGGCGGCGCGCCGTGGTCGTGGGCGAAATTCGCCGACCTCGTCAAGCATGTCTGGCCGGTGGTGGCGATCGCCACCTTCGGCGGGCTCGCCTACAATATGCGCGTCATGCGCGGCAATCTGCTCGATACGCTGAACGCGCAATATGTCGAGACGGCCAAGGCCAAGGGCCTGACCGGCAGCGCCGTCGTCATGCGCCATGCCGTGCCCAACGCACTGCACCCGCTCATCATGTATCAGGGCGTGGTGCTGCCCTACATGCTGACCGGCGAGATCGAGACGGCGATCATCTTTGCGCTGCCGACGGTCGGGCCCGCCATCGTCGGCTCGATGGCGGTCGGCGACGTTTATGTCACGGCGACCTTCATGATGGTGCTGTCGGCAACGCTGATCGTCGGCAACATCATCGCCGACATGCTGCTCGCGCTGCTCGATCCGCGCGTACGCCAGTTCAGGGAGAGCTAGATGCTGGCGCGCGACCCATCCCCGCCGCCGCCCCCGGCTGAAGCAACCGCGATTGCGACCCCACGCGGCAATGAGAGCTATATGGCGCTGGTCTGGCGCCGGCTGAGGCGCTCCTGGACCGGCATGGCCGGGCTGATCCTGGTCGTGCTTCTGGTGCTGATGGCGCTGTTCGCCGATTTCTTCGCGCCGATGGACCCCAAGGTGACCGATGTCGCTTTCGCCCCGCCGCAAGTGATGAGTTTTCACGACAGAGACGGGAATTTCGTGCTCCAGCCGCGGGTCTATGCGCTGGCGGATTCTGCAGACCTCGACCCGGTCACCTTCCAGCCGGTCGTCGGGCCGGATTACGAGCATCCGCGCCTGCTCGGCTTCTTCGTCAAGGGCGCCGACTACCGGCTGCTTGGCCTGATCCCCGCCAACCGGCATTTCTTCGCTTCGGCCGACGGCCAGCCGGTGCATTTTCTCGGCACCGACAAATTCGGCCGCGATGTGTTGTCGCGCGCCATCCAGGGCTCGCGCGTCTCGCTGATGATCGCGCTGACGGTGGTGTTCATCATCACCGTCATCGGCACCACGGTCGGCATGGTCTCGGGCTATTTCGGCGGCCGCTTCGACGTCTGGATGCAGCGCTTTGTCGAGCTGGTGCTCGCCTTCCCGCAATTGCCGCTCTATCTTGCGCTGACGACGCTGATCCCGGTGACCGCGCCGACCAACGTCTTCCTCGCCTTCGTCATCATCGTCATGTCGGCGCTGGGCTGGGCGCAGATGTCGCGCGAGGTGCGCGGCAAGACGCTGGCGCTGGCGCGGATCGACTATGTGCGCGCTGCCATGGCGGTTGGCGCCACCGACATGCGTATCATCATGCAGCACATTTTCCCCAATGTGATGAGCCACGTCATCGTCGCCGTGACGATCGCGATCCCGACGGTGGTACTGCTCGAAGCCTTTCTCGGCTTCCTCGGCTTCGCCGTGAAACCGCCGCTGATCTCATGGGGGCTGATGCTGCAGGACACGGCTACCTATTCGGTCATCGGCACTTATCCGTGGATCCTGTCGCCGGTCGGCTTCGTGCTGATCACCGTCTTTGCCTTCAACGCGCTGGGCGACGGCCTGCGCGATGCCGTCGATCCCTATTGAGGTGGCCGGGATGACCGTAGCGCTCGCAGCCACCTTCGCACCAGCCGTCCGGCTCGACCATGCCGGCCGCCACGACCAACCCATCATCGATGCCCGCAACATCGAGGTCGCCTTCAAGGTCGAGCACGGCGTCGTCGACGCGGTGAAGGATGTCTCGTTCCAGCTCTATCGCGGGGAGACGATCGCCATCGTCGGCGAGTCCGGTTCCGGCAAGTCGGTGACGGCGCGCGCCGTCATGGGGCTCTTGTCAAAGCGGGCCACCGTGTCGCCGAACTCCACCATCGACTATTGCGGGCAGGACATACTGAAATTCCCCGAGAGCGCTCGGCGCAAATTGCGCGGCAATCGCATTTCGATGATTTTCCAGGAGCCGATGAGCTCGCTCAACCCGATCTATACGGTCGGCAGTCAGATCGTCGAGGCGATCAGGGTGCATCGAAAGGTCAGCCGCAAGCAAGCCTGGGCGCGGGCGCTCGAGCTTTTGCGGCATGTCCAGATCCCCGAGCCGGAAGCACGCATCAAGCAGTATCCGCACCAGATGTCGGGCGGGCAGCGCCAGCGCGTTATGATCGCCATGGCGCTCGCCAACGACCCCGATGTGCTGATTGCCGACGAGCCGACGACGGCGCTCGACGTCACGGTGCAGGCGCAGATCCTCAATTTGATCCGCAATCTGCAAAAAGAACTCAGGATGGCGGTCATCCTGATCACCCACGACCTCACCGTGGTGCGGAAATTCTCGGACTATGTCTATGTCATGCAGCATGGCGAGATGTGCGAGCACAACGTTACCGAGCGGCTGTTCGCCGACCCGCAGCATGCCTATACCAAGCGGCTGCTCGCTTCAGAGCCGCACGGCAAGCCGCAGCCGCTGCCGGAAAACAGCGGCACCATCCTCGAGGCCCGCAATATGCGCGTCTGCTTCATGCTGCGCCATGGCAGCTTCCTGAAGCCGGACTGGCGCGAGCTCGTCGCCGTCGACGATCTCGGCCTGAAGCTTTGCCGCCACGAGACACTGGGGCTGGTCGGCGAATCCGGCTCCGGCAAGACCACCTTCGGTCTCGCCTTGCTCAAGCTCACCGAGGCCAAGCGCGGCGAGGTCAGCTTCGACGGCCAGCCGATCCACGGCCTGTCTCGCGCCGGGATGCGGCCGCTGCGCTCGCGCATGCAGGTCGTTTTTCAGGATCCGTTCTCGTCGCTTAACCCGCGTATGACGATCGGCCAGATCATCGAGGAAGGGCTGGTCGTCAACAGGATCGGCGCGACACGGCGCGAGCGGGTCGGTCGGGTTCGCGACGCCCTGGTCAGCGCCGGCATGCCCGGCGATATCCTGTCGCGGTTCCCGCACGAATTTTCCGGCGGCCAGCGGCAGCGCATCGCCATTGCCCGAGCCATCGCGCTGGAGCCCGAATTCATCCTGCTCGACGAACCGACATCGGCGCTCGACCTTTCGGTGCAGGCGCAGATCATCGACTTGTTGCGCAAGCTGCAGGACGAACGCGGCCTTAGCTATGTCTTCATTTCGCACGACCTCAAGGTGGTGCGCGCGCTCTGCCATCGCGTCATCGTCATGCAGAACGGCAAGATCGTCGAACAGGGACCCGTCGACGAGGTCCTCACCCATCCCAAGACCGCCTACACCGAACGGCTCGTCAGGGCCGCCTTCGACGTGGCGTAGCAAAGTGCCGGAGGTTTAATAGTGGCAAGACATCCCAGGATCACCTTCATTGGCGCGGGTTCGACCGTGTTCATGAAGAACATTGTCGGCGACGTGCTGCAGCGGCCATCGCTGTCAGGCGCGACGATCGCGCTGATGGACATCAATCCGCAGCGGCTGGAAGAGAGCGCCATCGTCGTCAACAAGCTGATCGCGACGCTGGGCGTGAAGGCGAAGGCCGAGACCTATTCCGACCAACGCAAGGCGCTCGCCGGTGCCGACTTCGTCGTCGTCGCCTTCCAGATCGGCGGCTTTGAGCCCTGCACCGTCACCGATTTCGAGGTGCCGAAGAAATACGGCCTGCGCCAGACCATTGCCGACACGCTCGGCGTCGGCGGCATCATGCGCGGCCTCCGGACCGTGCCGCATCTGTGGAAGATCTGCGAGGACATGCTGGCCGTCTGCCCCGACGCGATCATGCTGCAATACGTCAACCCGATGGCGATCAACACCTGGGCGATTTCAGAGAAATTTCCTGACATCAAACAGGTCGGCCTCTGCCATTCGGTGCAGGGCACGGCGATGGAACTGGCGCACGATCTCGACATTCCCTACGACGAGATACGCTACCGCTCGGCCGGCATCAACCACATGGCCTTCTACCTGAAGTTCGAGCACCGGCAGCCGGATGGCTCTTACCGCAACCTCTATCCGGACCTGGTCCGCGCCTATCGCGAGGGCAGGGCGCCGAAGCCGGGCTGGAACCCGCGGTGCCCCAACAAGGTGCGCTACGAGATGCTGACGCGTCTCGGCTATTTCGTCACCGAAAGCTCCGAGCATTTCGCCGAATACACGCCCTATTTCATCAAGGAAGGCCGCCCCGACCTGATCGAGAAGTTCGGCATTCCGCTCGACGAATATCCCAAGCGCTGCATCGAACAGATCGAGCGCTGGAAGGGCCAGGCCGAGGCCTATCGCTCGGCCGACCGCATCGAGGTCGAGCAATCGAAGGAATACGCGTCCTCGATCATGAACTCGGTGTGGACCGGGGAGCCTTCGGTGATCTACGGCAATGTCCGCAACAATGGCTGCATCACCTCGCTGCCGGACAATTGCGCCGCCGAGGTGCCGTGCCTGGTCGACGGCTCCGGCATCCAGCCGACCTATATTGGCGAGCTGCCGCCGCAACTCACCGCGTTGATACGCACCAACATCAATGTGCAGGAACTGACGGTGCAGGCGCTGATGACCGAAAACCGCGAGCACATCTACCACGCGGCGATGATGGATCCGCATACGGCCGCCGAACTCGATCTCGACCAGATCTGGGCGCTGGTCGATGAGTTGCTGGCGACACATGGCGACTGGCTGCCGACCTGGGCGCGTGTGAGCGCCAAGGTCCGGGCCGCCTGAGCGCTGCTGCGGCGGTATCTACTCCACCGTCAGGCCTCCGGTGGCGCCGGCAACCGGTGGCGCAGTTCCTCGACCAGCACGCGCTCGTTCTCCGAATAGTCGATCGGAACGACGACGAGATGGACGCCACCGCCGGCAAAAGCCTGTTCAAGCGTCGATTGTATTTCTGAGACGGCGCCGACCCTGGTTCCCTTGGCGCCATAGGCCTCGGCATATCTGACGAAATCGGGATTGCCGAAGGTCATGCCGAAATCGGGGAACTGGTCGACCGCCTGCTTCCAGCGGATCATGCCGAAAGCATTGTCCTCGATGATCAGCACGACCAATTTGAGCTTCAGCCTGACGGCGGTTTCCAGTTCCTGGCTGTTCATCATGAAGCCGCCATCGCCGCAGATCGCCATGACGCGGCGGCCGGGATAGAGCATCGCGGCCGTCATCGCCGAGGGCAGGCCGGCGCCCATCGTGGCCAGGGCGTTGTCGAGCAGCAGCGTGTTGGCGACGCGCGTGCGGTAGTTGCGCGCGAACCAGATCTTGTACATGCCGTTGTCGAGCGCCAGGATGCCATCGGCCGGCATCACCGCGCGCACGTCATGCACCAGACGCTGCGGCGTGAAACGGTCTTCGGTGGCGCGGGCGGCAATGCGGCTCAAAATCCCTTCGCGCAGCGGCAGTAGCGCCTGCGCGTTGGGGATCTTGCCCTCGAGGCGGTCGGCAAGCAGCCTGAGCGAAGCGCCGATGTCGCCGACCACTTCGGTCTGCGGGAAATAGACCTGCTCGACATTGGCCGGCTGGTAACCGACATGGATCACCTTCGGTCCCTTGTCGCCCATAATGAAGGGCGGCTTCTCGATCGTGTCGTGGCCGATAGTGATGATGAGGTCGGCCTGTTCGATGGCCTCATGCACATAGTCGCGCTCGGAGAGCGCGGCGGTGCCCATGTAGAGTTCGGTGCCGCCGGGCACCGTGCCCTTGCCCATCTGCGTGGTGAAATAGGGAATGCCGGTCCTGATCACGAACTGGGCGAGGTCGGACGTCGAGCGCGGCCGCGATGCGGCGGCGCCCAGCATCGCCAGAGGACGCTGCGCCTTGATCATCATCTCGGCGGCGCGGTCGAGCGCAAGCGGGCTGGCCAGCGGAAGCTCGACCGGATGCGGCGGGATCAGCGCGACATCGTCGCACTCCTCGGCCGCGATGTCTTCGGGCAGTTCCAGATGCACCGGTCCCGGACGCTCCTCTTCGGCAATCCGAAACGCTTCCCGCACCACGGCGGGAATGGTCTTCGCCGAGATGATCTGGCGTGACAGCTTGGTCAGCGGCTTCATCGCGGCGACGATGTCGACGATCTGGAAGCGGGCCTGGCGCGACGACCGGATGCCCTTCTGCCCGGTGATCATGATCATCGGCATGGCGCCGAGCAGCGCATAGGCGGCACCCGTCGTCAGGTTCAGGGCGCCGGGCCCGAGCGTGGTGATGCAGACGCCCGGCTTGCCGGTGAGCCTGCCATGGGTGGCGGCCATGAACGCCGCCGCCTGCTCATGACGGGTGAGGATGAGCTGGATCGAGGATTTGCGGATGGATTCGACGACGTCCAAGTTTTCTTCGCCGGGAATGCCGAAGATGCGATCGACGCCCTCATTCTCGAGGGCGGCAACAAGCAGGTCAGAACCTTTGGGCACGAAGCATCTCCTGGGCAAAGCGGCGGCGAACCGCGTCGGGATATGATCAGACATAGTGCTGGCAAAGTCCTACCGCGAGGCCCGGCCGCCGCCAATATCGCTCTGCTCTTGCAGACGGTTCTGTTTCTCGCGGCCTGAGTGAGCGCATCGGCCAAACGGAAAAAAATTCCCCGGCAATGGCGCTGGAGCGCCTATCCTTGCTTCTTGCGGCAGGCGCAAGCCTGTAAACATGCGGTATGAGGCGGGCCTGCCCGCCGCGCAAGAGGTGCCAGAATATGCCCAATCCAACCGTCGTCGGGTTTTCCGGCAATTTCACCCGGCCGTCCAAGACGCGCGGCTTCGTCGACCAGGTCGTGAGGGACATTGCGCGCCAGCATGGATTGTCGGCGAGTACCTACGACGTCGAAGACCTCGGCCCCTCACTTGGCGCTGCCAAATGGGCGCGCGATCTCGACGGTCAGGCGCGGGCAATCTTCGACAGCGTCGTCAATGCCGATGTGCTGGTGGTGGGGTCGCCGACCTACAAGGGCAGCTACACCGGCCTGTTCAAGCACTTCTTCGACCTCTTCGATCCCGCTTCCTTGCGCGGTAAGCCGGTGGTGCTGCTTGCCACCGGCGGTAACGATCGCCACGCGTTGATCGTCGAGCACCAGTTGCGGCCGCTGTTCGGCTTCTTCGAGGCGCTGACGCTGCCGACAGGGGTCTATGCCACGGACAAGGACTTTTCCGACGGCGTGCTGCGGGCCGAACCCATCCTGAAGCGCGTCGATCAGGTTGTCGGCGAGGTCGGGCTGGTGCTGGCCAATCGCTCGGCAGCCGGCGTTGCTGCCGGATAGCACGCAGATTTTTACGTCATCCGCAAATCAATACCCCGCCGGCCAGGCCTGGCGGGGTATCGCCGTGCAAAGGTTCCCGCGCTTGCGGTCATCCTGAGCGACGATGACAACGCGGCTTGGCCAACTCCGAAATCCATTTCAGACGGATTTATCGCGATAACTAGTTCCTGTCCGCCGGCTTCGAACGCATCCTTGACACGGTCTCGCGCTCGGCGCGCTTGGAGCGCAGCGGCGGCAGGCCACGGTCGATCAGGTCCATGTCTTCCAGAACCATGTCGCCCATGCGCTTGAAGGCGATGTCAAGCGCACCGGCGCGGTGGGCGGAGCGCAGGAAGCCGGGGATCGCACGGACCGGATGGTCCTGCGCCAGCGGTTCTTCAGGGAAGACATCGCTGGCGGCGACGATGTGGCCGCTTTTCACCGCCGCCATCAGGGCAGGGAAGTCGACGACGCCGGCGCGGCTGAGCAGGATGAAGGCGGCGCCCTTGCGCATACTTGCAAAGGCCTCAGCGCCGAGGAAACCCTGGTTCTCCGAGGTCACCGAAGCGACGACGAAGACGAAATCGCTTGATGTCAGCACCTCGGCCAGCGAGGCCGGCTCGACGCCATTGTCGATCAGGATCGACGGCGGCAGCCAAGGGTCGAAGACCTTGGTGCGGGTGCGAAAACCCGACAGCAGTCGGTTGAGCGCACGGCCGAGATCGCCGAAGCCGATGATGCCGACATCGGCGCCGGACAGAAGCCGCGCCGTCAAATTGCCGTCACCGCCCCACAGCTCCTCGCCTTTGCGGAAGGCGAGGTCAGCATCGACGATGTTGCGGGCGAGGTTGAGCGCCATGGCGAGGCCAAGCTCGGCCACCGGCTCGGCGAAGACGAGGCCGGTGGTGACGACATGGATGCCGCGCGCAAACAGCGTCTCATAGGGCATGTTGTTGATGAGGTTGGTCTCGACATTGAAGACGCAACGCAGCGCCTGCATCCGGTCCAAGGTCTCGGGCGAGATCGGCGGCTGGCCGATAATATAGCGGGCTTCGGCAAGCACGTCGGCGGGCAAGTTCGCCACGCCCTCGGCCGTCGTCTCGACGACGCGGTAATGCGCTTTGAGGCGCGCCAGCTGCGGTGAGGTGAAGATCAGGTCGAGCGTGCGTGGTTCCGGCGCGCTGATGACCAGCGGCAGGGCCTTGTTTGGCATAACGATTCCTCCCCGGCGCGATCCGTATCGCGTATTTTGCTTTGCACTTGTGGTAGTCCCCAAAACCGCTTGCCGCCGTCCGGCGGCGATAACGGCACGATTTCGATCCTCCCATCGTCACAGTGCCCTAGGTGTTTGGTTTGGTAAAATGATATTTTGCGGTGTTTCGTTAACCAACAGGTTATGGAAATACGGCTGAAGGCCCGCTCTGCGCCAGATTGGCGAAAGGTGCTCAGGCGTTCTGGCTGGCCGCCTCGCGAATGGTCTGCAGCAGGATGGTGAAGGCCGGCGAAGGCGCAGTGTCGGTCCGCATCGTCAGGCCGACCGGCCCTTTGGTTTCCTCGGTGTTGACGGGCAAGGCGACGAAGGCGCCGCTGGAGAGTTCGTTGGCGACGACGCCTGTCGATATGATCCAGACCGCATTGCTTTGGCGCAGGAAGGCACGGCCGAAGGAATCCGAGACGGTCTCGATCTCGGTCGCAGGCGCCGTCGTGCCGTTGGTGATGAACAGGCGGTCGACGAACGGGCGGATGACCGATTCCCGCGTCGGCATCAGCACCGGGAATTCATCGAGCCGGGCGAAGATGTCCTGGCCCGGCTGCAGCAGCGGATGGCCGGCCCTCACCACGAACAGCACCGGTTCGGAATAGAGATGCTCGAAGAAGAAGCCGGTCATGTTTTCCGGCGCCGCAAGCCGGCCGACGACGAGATCGAGCGCACCGACGCGCAACTGTTCGAGCAGGACCGCGTTCTCGCCGGTGACGATCTTGATCGCAGCACCGGTATTTTCACTCAGGAACAGGCTTATGGCGCGTGGCATCACCTTGGCCGACACTGTCGGGAGCGCCCCGATGCGGATCGGATGCCGGTTGATGGCGCCGTCCTGGCGGACGGAATCGACGCCGCGCTTCAGTGCCGTGATCGCCGTGCCGGCATGGCCGAGAAAGATTTCGCCAAGCCGCGTCACCCTGATGCCGCGGCCGTCGCGTTCGACGACAGCGATGCCAAGCGCCTCCTCCAGTTCGCGCAGCGTCTTGGTCACGGCCGGTGGGCTGACATGGAGAAAGTCGGCCGCCCTCGCCACGCTGCCTTGCCGCGCTACCTCAAGGAATGCCTGCAGGTGACGGAACCTTATGCGGCTTTCGGACATGTTCTCATAACCTAGCAGTTAATGAAACGGCGGAAAATATCATTTTACCAAACCAAATGCCTTGTGCAATGTGAACACGGAGGATCGAAATCGTGCAATTCGTCAACATTGGCGGCATCACGCTGCACCATCGCCATATCAAGGCGAAGGGAAATGCGCGGCCGATCGTGTTCATCAATTCGCTGGGCACCGACTTCCGCATCTGGGACGAGGTGTTGTCCGAACTGGGTGGCGAAATGCCTGCGTTGGTCTACGACAAGCGCGGCCATGGCCTGTCCGACATTGGTGGCGTCAGCTCGATCGACGAGCACGTCGATGATCTGTCGGGCCTGATCGATCATTTCGAATTGAACAATGCGGTGCTGTGTGGCCTGTCGGTCGGCGGCCTGATTGCGCAAGGGTTTTATGCCCGGCGCCCCGAAATCGTCGACGGCCTCATCCTGTGCGACACCGCCCACAAGATCGGCACGGCCGACAGCTGGAACACCCGCATCGAAACGGTCGAAAGCAAAGGCATCCAGGCCATCGCCGATGCCGTGCTCAAAATGTGGTTTACGCCTGCCTTCCACGCGGACCGTGTCGCCGAGCTCGACGGCTACTGGAACATGATGACCCGGCAAGCCGTCGCCGGTTATGTCGGCACCTGCGCCGCGGTGCGTGACGCGGATTTCACCGAGGCCGCGCAGGCGATCGCGGTGCCCACGCTTTGCGTCGTTGGCGACCAGGACGGCTCGACGCCGCCGGATCTCGTCCGCTGGCTGGCCGATCTGATCCCAGGCGCACGTTTCGAAATCATTCGCGACGCCGGGCACATCCCTTGCGTCGAACAGCCCGAGGCGCTGACCACCCTGATCCGCGATTTCGTCGCGGCGCTTCCCCTGAGAAAGCAGACCCATGGATGAACTGCCCAAAAACGAAACCAGATACCGAACCGGGCTGACCGTCAGGCGCTCGGTGCTCGGCGACCCGCATGTCGATCGCAGCGAGGATGCCGTCACCGATTTCGACCGACCGTTCCAGGAGCTGATCACCGAGGCAGCATGGGGCACTGTGTGGGCGCGTCCGGGCTTCAGCAGGCGCGAACGCTCGATCGTGACGCTGGCACTGCTGGCCGCCCTTGGCCATGATGAAGAGGTCGCCATGCATCTGCGCGCCACCGCCAACACCGGTGCGTCGCGCGACGATATCTGCGAAGCGTTCCTGCATGTCGCGATCTATGCCGGCGTGCCGGCGGCCAACCGCGCCTTCAGGATCGCCAAGGAGGTGTTTTCGGAAATGGACGGAAGCAGGGCTGGCCATGCCAGCTGATGCCGGCTCGAACCGCAGGCCCGAGAGCGGCGCCTTCTTCCAGCGCGACCGCGGCTGGCATCCGCCGGCGCTGACGCCCGACTACAAAACGTCAGTGCTGCGCTCGCCGCAAAAGGCGCTGCTGGCCTTCGACAACACGGCGTCGGAAATCACCGGTCCGGTGTTCGGCCACGCCATGCTGGGCGAACTCGACAATGACCTGATCCACAACTTCGCCAAGCCCGGCGAGAGCGCAATCGGCGAGCGTATCATCGTCTATGGCCGCGTGCTCGACGAGCGCGGCCAGGGCGTCTCCGGCGCGCTGCTCGAATTCTGGCAGGCCAATTCAGGCGGCCGCTACCGCCACAAGAAGGACGGCTATCTCGCGCCGCTCGATCCGAATTTCGGCGGCTGCGGCCGCACCATCACCGATGCCGATGGCGGTTATGCCTTTCGCACGGTGAAGCCAGGTCCCTATCCCTGGCCGAACGGGCCCAATGACTGGCGGCCGTCGCACATCCATTTCTCGGTGTTCGGCCACGGCTTCGCACAGCGGCTGATCACCCAGATGTACTTCGAGGGCGACCCGCTGATCTGGCGATGCCCGATCGTTCGCGGCATCCGCGACAGGGCGGCGATCGAGACGCTGGTCGCCGCGCTCGACATGCAGGCGACGATCCCGTTCGACGCGCGCGCCTACAAGTTCGACATCGTGTTGCGCGGACGCCGCGCCTCGCTGTTCGAAAACCGTCCGGATGGCAATTGATGGCGCAATCGCTGACCCGGCTGAAGGAGAGCCCGTCGCAGACCGCCGGGCCCTACGTGCATATCGGGCTGACGCCGAATTTCGGCGGTATCGGCGGCGTCTATCCGACAGACCTCGGCGCGACGATGCTCAACGACAACGCCAAGGGCGACCGCATCGGTTTGCGCATTCGCGTGCTCGACGGCACCGGCACGCCGCTCAGGGATGCGTTGATCGAGATCTGGCAAGCGGATGCCAATGGCTTCTACAATTCGCCGGCCGAATTGCGCGGCGATGCCGATCCGGATTTTCAGGGCTGGGGCCGTCAGCCGACCGACATGGAAACCGGCCTGTGCAGTTTTCAGACGATCAAGCCGGGACGCGTGCCATATGGCGACGGCCGGCTGATGGCGCCGCATATCAGCCTGTGGATCGTCGCCCGCGGCATCAATATCGGCCTCCACACGCGGCTCTATTTCTCCGACGAGGCCAAGGCCAATGCCGAGGATCCGATCCTGGCCCGCATCGAGCACAAGGTGCGCGTGCCGACGCTGATCGCCGAGCGGCAAGGCGACGACTATATTTTCGACGTCCATCTCCAGGGGAGAAGGAAACGGTCTTCTTCGACAGCTGACGGAGGAAACCAGCACATGACCGTATCGCCCTTCGACCATCCGCTGCTTTCCGGCCTGCTCGGCGACGAGGAGGCGGCTCGGCATTTTTCGGTGGATGCGGAAATCGCCGCCATGCTCGATTTCGAGCGCGCGCTGGCGCAAGCGGAAGCCGAAAGCGGGATCATCGGCACGGATGCCGCCGCGGCGATTGTACCTGTCCTGTTGTCATACAAGCCGGATACCGTGCGGCTGCGGGCCGGTGTGGCCAAAGATGGCGTGATCGTGCCCGAACTGGTGCGCCAGTTGAAGGCAGCGGTCGGCGCGCCGCACGACGCCGGCGTGCATTTCGGCGCAACCAGCCAGGACGTCATCGACACTGGCCTGGTTCTTCGGCTGCGCCGGCTCATTGAACATCTCGACCTGCTGCTGACTGAAAACATTTTGCGGCTGGTGGGGCTGGAAGAACGTTTTGGCAGCCGTGCATTGACAGCGATTACGCGCATGCAGCCGGCGATCCCAATTCAGGCGTCGGACCGCGTGGCGGTGTGGCGCACGCCGCTGCAACGGCATCAGCAGAGACTCTCGGAGCAATCCAAGGGTCTGCTGGTAGTGCAATTCGGCGGCGCCGCCGGCACGCTGGAAAAGCTCGGCGACAAAGGCCCCGCAGTGCGCGCCGCCCTTGCCGCAAAGCTTGGCCTTGGCGATGCGCCGCAATGGCACAACCAGCGCGATGCGCTGGCCGAGTTCGCCGGTTTGCTGTCGCTCATCACCGGCAGCCTCGGCAAGTTCGGCCAGGACGTTGCGCTGATGGCGCAAGATGGAACCGACATCAAGCTGTCCGGCGGTGGCGGCTCGTCGGCCATGCCGCACAAGCAGAACCCGGTGAAGGCGGAAGTGCTGGTGACGCTGGCGCGCTTCAACGCCACCCAGCTTTCCGGCATGCACCAGGCGCTGGTGCATGAGCAGGAGCGCTCCGGTGCTGCCTGGACGCTGGAATGGCTGCTCTTGCCGCAAATGGCGACGGCGACCGCGGCTGCGCTACGGCTCGCCGCCGAACTCGCCGGACAGATCGAAAGCCTGGGACACTGATGCGCACAAAGATCGTCATTGTCGGCTCCGGACCGTCCGGGCTGCTGCTTGGCCAGCTTCTCGGCACCATTGGCGTCGAGACGGTGATCCTCGAACGTTCGAGCCGGGAGCATGTGCTTGGCCGGGTGCGGGCAGGGGTGCTCGAACAAGGCACCGTCGAGTTGCTCGAAGAGGCGGGCGCAGCTGTAAGGCTGCATGCCGAGGGCCTGCTGCATGCCGGCATCTCGCTTGCGTTCGGCGGCGGCCTGCACCGGCTCGACCTCACGGCACTGACCGGCGGCAAGCATGTCACCGTCTATGGTCAGACCGAAGTGACGCACGATCTGATGGACAAGCGCGAGGCGGCCGGGCTGACCACCGTCTATGAGGCGGCCAACGTCGCGCTGCATGGTTTCGATGGCGAAGCGCCTTACGTCACCTACGGGAAGGACGGCGTCGGCCATCGCATCGACTGCGACTTCATCGCCGGCTGCGATGGCTATCACGGCGTCAGCCGCAAATCGGCGCCTGGGCAGGCGCTGAAAACCTTCGAGCGGACCTATCCTTCGGCTGGCTCGGCGTGCTGGCCGAAGTGCCGCCGGCCGATCACGATCTGGTCTACGCCAACCATGAGCGGGGCTTTGCGCTGTGCTCGATGCGTTCGACGCATCGCAGCCGCTACTATGTGCAGGTCGCGGCTGACGAACAGGTCGACGCCTGGAGCGACGGTCGCTTCTGGGACGAGTTGCGCAGTCGCCTGCCGGAACAGACCGCAGCCGCCGTCGTTACCGGCCCGTCCTTCGAAAAATCGATCGCGCCGCTGCGCTCCTTCGTCGCCGAACCGATGCGCTTCGGCCGGCTGTTCCTGGTCGGCGACGCCGCCCATATCGTGCCGCCGACGGGCGCCAAGGGGCTCAACCTCGCCGCCAGCGACGTGCGCTATCTCTTTGCCGGGCTTCGCGAATTCTATCTGGACAAGTCGCCGGCCGGGCTCGACGCCTATTCAGCCAAAGCGCTGGCTCGGGTGTGGAAGGCGGTGCGCTTCTCCTGGTGGATGACGACGATGCTGCACCGCTTTCCCGATACGGGCGAGTTCGGCCAGCGCATCCAGGAAGCCGAGCTCGACTATCTCGTGCATTCGCAGGCGGCGTCGACCGCGCTGGCGGAGAACTATGTCGGTTTGCCCTATTAAGGGCAGTGCGATCTCAAACCCGTTCGAGCGCCACTGCGATGCCCTGGCCGACGCCGATGCACATGGTGGCGAGCGCATAGCGGGCGCCGCGCTCGCGCAGTTCCAGTGCCGCGGTGCCAGTGATACGCGCGCCCGACATGCCCAAGGGATGACCAAGCGCGATGGCGCCGCCATTCGGATTAACGTGCTCCGCGTCCTCGGAGATGCCGAGTTGGCGGAGCACGGCGATGCCTTGGGAGGCGAAAGCTTCGTTGAGCTCGATGACATCGAATTGCTGCGGTGTCAGGCCGAGGCGGGCGCAGAGCTTTTGTGTCGCCGGGGCAGGGCCGATGCCCATGATGCGTGGCGCCACGCCGGCAGCAGCGCCGCCGAGGACGCGGGCGATCGGCGTCAGGCCGTATTTTTTCACAGCCGCTTCGGAGGCGATGATCAGCGCTGCCGCGCCGTCATTGACGCCGGACGCGTTGCCGGCGGTGACGGTGCCGCCCTGGCGGAACGGCGTCGGCAATTTGGCTAGCGACTCGACCGTGGTGCCGGCGCGGGGATGCTCATCCTTCGATACGATAATCGCATCGCCCTTTTTCTGTGGGATCGTCACCGGGGTAATCTCCTTCGCCAGCCGGCCATTGGCCTGTGCCGCGACGGCCTTGTCCTGGCTGCGCACGGCAAAGGCGTCCTGGTCGGCGCGCGACACTGAAAAATCCTCGGCGACGTTCTCGCCGGTCTCCGGCATGGAATCGACGCCATACTGTTTCTTCATCAGCGGGTTGATGAAACGCCAGCCGATGGTGGTGTCGTGGATCTCGGCGTGGCGCGAAAAGGCTGTCTCGGCCTTGGGCATGACGAAGGGGGCGCGGCTCATCGATTCGACGCCGCCGGCGATCATCAACTCGGCTTCGCCCGCCTTGATGGCGCGGGCGGCAATGGTGAGCGCATCCATGCCGGAACCGCAGAGGCGATTGACGGTCGAGCCTGAAATTTCCTTCGGCAGTCCGGCCAGGAGCAGCGACATGCGGGCTACATTGCGGTTGTCCTCGCCGGCCTGATTGGCGCAGCCATAGACGACGTCGTCGACAGCCTGCCAGTCGATGCCGGCATTGCGCTCGACCAGCGCCTTCAGCGGGATGGCGCCAAGATCGTCGGCCCGCACCGACGACAGCGAGCCGCCGAATCGGCCGATCGGGGTGCGGATGTAATCGCAGATGAATGCCTCGGTCATGTCATGCGGCCTTTTCTTTACCGCTTCCCTCATGCGCCGCCTTGGTGTGGGCCTGCAGGTCGCGCAATGTCGTCAGCTCGAGTTCCGTCGGCGCCGGCGTTTCGTCAAGCGCCTCGGCGAACTTTACGATCCAGCCACAGCTGTCCTGCACCTGCTGCCGCGTTGCGCCGGGATGCAACGACACCACGGTGAATTCCTTGCTCACCGGATCTGGCTTCCAGATGGCAAGGTCGGTGATCAGCAGCGTCGGCCCTGATGTCTCGATGCCGAGGCGCTGGCGATGGTCGCCGCCATCGCCATGGCCGAAGGAGGTGAAGAAGTCGATCTTCTCGACCATGCCGCGCTTGGACTGCGCCATGGTGATGTAGATCTCCTTCGACGAGGTGGCGATCTCCGGCGCGCCGCCGCCGCCGGGCAGGCGGGTCTTGGGATGCGCATAGTCGCCGATGATGGTGGTGTTGATGTTGCCGAACTTGTCGAGCTGGGCGGCACCGAGGAAACCGATCGAAATGCGGCCGCCCTGCAGCCAGTAACGAAACATCTCCGGCACCGAGACGGTCGTGACGGCGGTGTCGCAAAGTTCGCCGTCACCGATCGACAGCGGCAAAACATCGGGCGCGGTGCCGATGGTGCCGCTTTCATAGATCAGCGTGATGTCGGGCGCATGCGTCAGTCGCGCGACGTTGCAGGCGGCTGACGGCGCGCCAATGCCGACGAAGCAGACATCGTCGTTTTTCAGGGCTCGGCTGGCGGCAATCGTCATCATCTCATTGGGAGTAAAGCCGCTCATCCCGCGCTCCTCAGATGCTTTACGCGGCCGGCGAAATCGTCCGCCGTGCGATCGAGGACATTGGCCTGCATCCAGGTCTGGAATTTTTCACGGTCGGCGGCGATGTCGTCCCATTCGAGATAGGCGGCGTTGTCCCTGGCATAGTAGCCGTGCGCGTAGGAGGGATGCGAACCGCCTGATACCACCGAGATCGCAGCGATGGTCCAGCGCGGCAGCACGGTGAGGTTGGGATGCAGGTCGTCGAAATTGTCGACGACTTCCTCTACCGTCACCACGGCGCGCTTGGCCGCGAGCACCGCTTCCTTCTGGATGCCGATAATGCCTTCGACCAGAACATTGCCTTTTTTGTCGGCCTTCTGAGCGTGGATGAAGGTCACGTCCGGGCGGATGGAAGGAACGGCGGCAAGCACCTCGCCGGTGAACGGGCAGGTGACCGAGCGGATGTTGGGATTGACTGCCGCCAGCCCGGCGCCGCGATAGCCGCGGAACACCGCGCAAGGCAGGCCGGCAGCTCCCGCCTCGTAGGCGTTGGCCATGCCGGCATGGCTGTGCTCCTCGATCTCGATCGACCGGGGGAAGCCGTTCTCGATGGCGTCGCGGGCGCGGCGCAGCAGGCCGACGCCGGGATTGCCGACATAGGAGAAGATGATCTTCTTGGCCATGCCCATGCCGATCATCTGGTCGTAGACCAGGTCGGGGGTCATGCGGATGAGCGTCAGGTCGCGAAAGCCCTGGCGGATGGCCTCATGCGCCGCCGCCGTCGGGATCAGATGCGTGAAGCCTTCGAAGGCGACCGTGTCGCCATCGTGCAGGTTCTCCGCCACGGCCTGTTTGAGGGGCAGGAATTTGACCATCGCCAAGAACTCCGAAGTTCAAAAAGTTCGTATTGCGAACATTTGTTTTGTATGAGATATTTTTACATCGCGCCGCCGAGACGAGTCAAGGCGGCGCATTGTCTTGCGGAGGCCGCATGGAGGACGAGGCAACGACGCGCGACCATGTCGGCTCGCTGGAGCGCGGCCTCGCAGTCATGGAGATACTGGCCCGGCATCCGGCCGGGATGACGCTGACCGAAATGGCGGAGGAGGCGGGGCTGACCCGCGCCGGCGCGCGTCGCTTCCTGCTGACGCTAACCGCGACCGGCTATGCCACGCAATCCGGCCGGCAGTTTTCGCTGTCGCCGCGCCTGCTCACCATCGTGCGCTCTTGGCTCGGCGGCGCCTCGCTGTGGACATTCGCGGCATCCATCATGCGCGACGTCGCGGGCCAATTCGACGAGGCCTGTAACGCGGCGGTGCTGTCGGGCGAGGAAGTCGTCTATGTCGCGCGCATTCCTGGCCGCCGCATCCTCAGCGTTTCGCTCGATGTCGGCACCAGGCTGCCGGCGCATTGCACCTCGATGGGGCGCGTCCTGCTTGCGGGGCTGGGCGCGGATGAGCTGAGGGCCTTGCTTGCAGAGGCGAGGATCGAACGGCGCACGCCGAAGACGATCACCAGCCGCGCCGCGCTGGCCAAGGCCATCGACGCGGCGAGGGCGGATGGCTTTGCCGTCGTCGATGAAGAGCTGGAACTTGGCCTGCGCTCGATAGCGGTGCCGATCTATGACCGCGCCGGCAAGACCGTGGCGGCGATCAACGTCTCGACGCAGTCGGCGCGGTTCTCCGTCGAGGCGATGGAGCGGGATATCCTGCCAGCGCTGCGAACGGCCAAGCAACGGATTGAGGAATTTTTCTTCGTGTGAGCGCAAGGCTAATCGCCTGAGGGAAGCGCTGCCCCCGCTCTGTCTCGGAGACGGGACGCCCTGCGCGGTTAGCGTCGCCATGCGAACAAACGATGCCCGGGGCACCTGAGCACAACGCATATGCGTGAATCCAAATATATCGTTGACGTCGCCCTTCAACTCCAATATCGAACAGGACTATACAGGTTTACTGAACAGGTACCCATATGAAGCGGCGCGCGGTTCAACTTTCTCCCGGCACGGGCAAGCCCGAGCAGATCGCCACCGTTCTCGAACATGAGATCCGCTCCGGCGTGCTTGGCTTCGGCGACCGCCTGCAAAGCGAGAACGAACTCGTCCAGCGCTTTTCCGTCAGCCGCAACACGGTCCGCAAGGGCCTCGAGGAGCTGTCCAGCCGTGGGCTGATCACCACCAAGGTCGGTATCGGCTCCTTCGTCACTTTCGACGGCAAGCCGGTCGATGACAGCATTGGCTGGTCGCGGGCGCTTGCCAATGCCGGCGCCAATGCCGAGACCCGGACGCTGCGGCTTGAAGTGATCGAGGATGCCGATCTTGCCGCGCTGCTTGGCATCGAAAGCCCGTTCTTCATCGCCGTCGACCGGGTGCGCACCAATGCCAGCGACGGCCATGCGATCTCCATCGAACGCAGCCGCCTGCCGCTGTCGCCCGAACTGGAGGACGTGCCGCTGCGTGGCCTGCGCGAAGGCTCGCTGCACCAGACGCTGCGCGCCGCCGGCCTCATCCCAGACCATGGCGAGGAATGGGTGGGCATCGAGATGCTCAACCCCGAAGACGCCGCCATTCTCGGCTGCCCGCAAGGCACGCCGTTCCTGCGCGGACGCCGGCTGACGCGTGCGGCTGACGACCGGCCGATCGAATATGTAACCAGCCTGCTCAACCCGGCGCATTTCGCGCTGCATATGAGGTTTTGAGCGATGCCGGACAGAACCAACGACACGCTCGATCGCGCCATGGGCGCGCTTGTCGGTGGGGCGCTCGGTGATGCGCTGGGCATGCCGACGCAGCTTCTGTCGCCGGCGCGGATCGCCGAGCTATACGGCCATGTCGAGGATTTCGTGGCGCCGTTTGCCGATCATCCGGTGTCGAAGGGGCTCGTTGCCGGCACCATCACCGACGATACCGAACAGACGCTGCTGCTTGGTCGCATTCTCGTCGAGTCCGGCGACCGCTTCGATCATGCGCGCTGGGTGAACGCACTGCTCGACTGGGAGCGCGAGGTCAAGGCGCGCGGCAGCTATGACCTGCTGGGACCATCGACCAAGCGCGCCATCGACGCCATCAATGACGGCGTGCCGGCGGAAGAGGCGGGAAGCCGGGGCGACACCAATGGCGCGGCCATGCGCATCGCGCCGGTCGGCATCATGATGCCGCTGGAACCGCTCGACGCTTTTATCGCCAAGGTGGCGGAGACCTGCCGCGCGACGCACAACACCTCGATCGCCATTGCCACGGCTGCCGCCGTCGCCGCCGCCGTCAGCCGTGGCGTCGCCGGCGGCGACTGGCGTGCCGCTTCCGACAGCGCGGTAGCAGCCGCGCGGCGAGGCGCCAGGCTCGGACATTGGGTGACTGGTGGCGATATCGCCGCGCGTATCGCCTGGGCGCAGGAGCTCGTGCGCGGCAAGACCATGCGGGATGCGATCGGGCTCATCACCGATCTCGTCGGCACCGGTGTGGCCAGCCAGGAGTCCGTGCCGGCAGCTTTCGCCGTGCTTGAAGTCGCGCAGGGCGATCCCTGGCAAGCGGCAATCATCAGCGCCAATCTCGGCGGCGACACCGACACGATCGGCGCGATTGCCTCAGGCATGGCCGGCGCCTGCGTCGGCTTTTCGCAACTGCCGCAACAACACATTGCCGGGCTCGTCGGCATAGATATGGGGGAGGTGCGCTCGCTTGCCGAAGACCTCGTCGCGGCGCGCACGGCAAAGGCCAGCAAGGATGCCGCGGCATGAGTGGGCGTCTGGTCCATATCGGCAGCGCCGTCGTCGACTATGTCTACCGCATCGACGCCTTGCCGGCGCCGGGCTGCGAGAAGACCGCGTCGAGCTTTGCGCAGGTCGCCGGCGGTGGCTTCAACATGATGGTCGCGGCCAGCCGCACCGGCATGATGGTGGTGTTCGGCGGCCAGCTCGGCAGCCGACCGAATGGCGATTTTTTGCGCGCCGCGTTTGCGGCCGAAGGCATCATAACGCTGACGTCGCCATCGCCGGTCATGGACAGCGGCAATTGCGTCGCCATGATCTCCGGGGATGCCGAGCGCACCTTCGTGTCGTGGCCCGGTGCGGAGAGCATTCTCAGCCTCGAGATGATGAGGCCCGTGGTGGTCGCGCCTGATGATTGGGTGTTCACGTCGGGCTATACGCTGAGCTATTCCGGCAGCCGCGACGCGCTGACCGACTGGATCGAGGCGCTGCCAGAAAACATTCCCTTCGTTTTCGATCCAACGCCGGTCATCGCGGATATCCCACGTCCCATCCTGTCGCGGGTGCTTGCCCGTACGACATGGCTGAGCTGCAACATGACGGAAGCGGTCGAGATCGCTGGGCAAGGCGATGTCGAGGCACTCGCCGCCCGGCTGCTCGCCGACCACTGCCCAAAGGCCGAAGGCGTCGTTATCCGCGCCGGCGCCAAGGGCTGTTTCGTGAGGTTGGTCAATGGCGAGACGCAGACCATTGCCAGCTTCAAGGTCGATGCCATCGACACCAATGGCGCCGGCGACACCCATATCGGCGGTTTTGTCAGTGCACTCTCGCGCGGCGTGCATCCCTTCGAGGCGGCGCGCTATGCCAATGCGGCGGCAGCACTTTCCGTCACCCGCCATGGCGGCTCATCGGCGCCGACCGACAGCGAGATCCAGATTTTCCTGAGCCAGGCCGCCACGGGCGAGCCGGGCCAGAACCAGAAGGCCCATCAGACAGCCTGACCCGCCAAGCGGGCAAACAAGAGAGGAACGAACATGCGCATGCCAAGACTGACTGCCCTGCTGACGGCGACCGCCGTCATCACCTCCGCGCTCACGCTGGCCGCCAGTGCCGCCGAAGTGCATGTGCTCAACTGGAAGGGCTACGGCGCCGACGAGCCGTGGGCGATCGAAGCCTTCGAAAAGGCGACCGGCAACAAGGTCGTCAACGACTTCTTCAATTCCGAACAGGAAATGCTGACCAAGATCCGCACCAATCCGGGCCTCTATGACGTGGTCATGATCAACGCCGCCTTCAACGATCAGGCGATGGCGGAAAAGCTGATCCAGCCGATCGATGTCTCGAAGCTGCCGAACTATGCCGACATCAGCAAGGACAAGGCGCAATCGCCGATGCTCGACCATGACGGCAAGGTCTATGGCGTGCCGTGGGTGTGGGGCCTGACGGCGCTGGCAATCAACGAAAAGTCCTTCGACAAGCCACCGACCTCGATCGCCGAAATGTGGGACCCAGCGCATAAGGGCCGGGTCGTCATTCGCGACGACGCTGTCGAAGCGGTGCAGTTCGGCGCCATCGCCACCGGTCAGAATATCAACGACATCAAGGATATGGAAGCGGTCAAGGCGAAGCTGACCTCGCTGATGCCGCAGATCAAGACGTTCTGGAGCTCGGAGAACGACTGGAACCAGATGGTCGCCTCCAACCAGATCGACATCGGCACCTATTGGAGCGGCTCGGCCGATCGCGCCAAGACCCACTTCAAGCTGCCGGTCTCGCTGGTCGTTCCGCAGGAAGGCGCCGTCGCCTGGCTCGACGCGTTCTCGATCCCGGTGGGCTCGAAGAATGTCGAAGGTGCGCAGGCCTTCATCAACTGGATGATCGATCCGAAATTCTATGTCGAATGGGTCACCAAGGTCGGCGCTCCGGTGTCGGCCAACACCAAGGCGGTGGAAGCGCTGCCTGAAGACTCCTTCAACCGCAAGGTGATGGGCGATCCCGAGGTGGCCAAGCGCATCCAGTTCCAGGCGCCGATCACCGACGCGCAGCGCGAGGCCTATCTGGCGCTGTGGCAGCAGCTCAAAGTCGACGTGAAGTAACGCTCACGTCCGGACCAGCCGGCGGTTGGCGCCGGCTGGCCCTTCAATCCTGGGGAGGAGGGTATCATGGCAGTACAGGGTGCGGTCGCGTCGCGCGGCGGGCTGAGATCGGCCCTGCCGCTGCTGGCGCCGGCCTATCTCTGGCTGACGGTGGCGATCTTCCTGCCGCTCTCGGCCATGGTATTCTTCTCCTTCATGACCGACCTGCCGCTGTCGGGAAAGCCGTGGGCGTTCACCCTTGGCAATTACGCCGCCTTCTTCTCGCAGAGCCTGTACCTGACGCTGCTGCTCGCTTCGCTGCGGCTCGGCCTCGAAGTGACTTTGTGGTGCGTCGTCATCGGCTACCCCGCCGCCTATGTGCTGGCCAAGGTGCTGAAGGGGCGCAGCCGCGAGGCGATCTTCCTGCTGGTCATCCTGCCGTTCTGGTCGAACGGGCTGGTGCGCATCTTCTCCTGGGCGATGGTGCTGCGCGAGGGCGGCATCCTCGACACGGCGCTCAACGCCGTGCTGCCGTTCAAGATCAACATCGACCTGATGTATTCCTATCCCGCAATCATCATCGGCCTGGTGCACTCCTACGTGCCCTATATGGTGCTGACCTGCTATCTCGCGCTGCAGGCAATCGACGACTCGCTGATCGAGGCCGGGCGCTCGCTCGGCGCCTCGCGGCTGCAGGTGCTGAAGCGGGTGATCATCCCGCTGTCTATGCCCGGCCTGGTGGCAGGTGCGGCACTGATCTTCGTGCCGGTCGTCGGCTCGTTCATGGAGCCGCGCATTCTCGGCGGTCGCACCGGCACCTTCTACGGCACGGTGATCGAAGACCAGTTCGTCGCCGTGTTCAACTGGCCGCTTAGCGCGGCATTGTCGTTCATCCTGCTCGCCGTCGTGCTGGTCATCCTCGCAGTTGCCTCGCCGGTGCTGAAGAGGGCCGCGTGATGAAGACCACCCGCATCCTCCAAGGGCTGGGCCGGTTTTACATCTTCCTGCTGCTCGCCTTCCTCTATCTGCCGATCATCATCATGGCGCTGATGTCGTTCAACGTCTCGCCCTTCTACCAATTGCCGTTCGAATGGACGACGGAATGGTATGCCTCGCTCTGGCAGAACGACCAGCTGATCGCGGCCACCTGGAACAGCCTCAAGATCGCGGTCATCACCACGCTCATCTCAGTGGTGCTTGGCTCGGCCGCTTCGCTGGCGCTGTTCCGCTATGATTTCCGCGGCAAGAAAGTGCTGCAGGCGCTGCTGTTTCCGCCAATCGCCATTCCGTGGCTGATCACCGGCACGGCGATGCTGATCTTCTTCTTCGGCGTCGGCATTGGCCGCGGCCTGTTAGCCATCCTGCTCGGCCATGTGGCGCTAGCGCTGCCCTATGTCATCGTCGTCGTCTCGGCCCGGCTGCAGACTTTTGCACCGGAGCTGGAAGAGGCGGCGCGCTCGCTCGGCGCCAACCAGTGGCAAGTGACGAGGCGTGTGACGCTGCCGTGGATCATGCCCGGCGTCATTGCCGGCGGCTTGTTCGCATTTGCCGTGTCGTTCGACCAGTTCGTCGTCTCCTACTTCCTGGCGACGCCGGGCCAGACGACGCTGCCGGTCGAAATCTACGCCGCGATCCGCAAGGGTTTCACGCCCGAGATCAACGCGGTCTCGACCATCATCATCGTCGTGTCGATGGCGCTGATGCTGCTCACGGCGCGCTTCTTCAAATTCGGCGGAGAGAAATAATGGCCGGCGTGCAGGTATCGAACGTCTCCCGCAGTTTTGGCGCGCACAAGGCGCTGGACGACGTCTCCATCGATTTCGCCGATGGCGGTTTCTATGGGCTGCTTGGCCCCTCGGGCAGCGGCAAGACCACGCTGCTGCGCCAGATCGCCGGCTTCGACTTTCCCGATACTGGCCGCATCACCATTGGCGGTGAGAGTGTGGAACGCGTGCCGGTCGAAAAGCGACGCATCGGCATGGTGTTCCAGAACTATGCGCTGTTTCCCAATATGAGCGTCGCCGATAATGTCGCCTTCGGCCTGTCGGTGCGCGGCGAAACGAAAGCGACGATCGCCACCGAAGTGCAGCGCGCGCTCGATCTGGTTCAGCTCGGCAAGCTCGGCGAGCGCCGGCCGCACCAGCTCTCCGGCGGCCAACGCCAGCGTGTGGCGCTGGCGCGCGCCATCGTCACCAAGCCGCGCGTGCTGCTGCTCGACGAGCCGCTCGGCGCGCTCGACAAGGCGCTGCGCGTCGACATGCAGATCGAGCTGAAGCGCATCCAGCGCGAGATCGGCATCACCACCATCTTCGTCACCCACGACCAGGAAGAGGCGCTGACGATGAGCGACCGCATCGGCATATTGCGGGACGGCAAGCTCGTGCAGGAAGGGCCGCCGGAGGAAATCTACGACCGGCCGAAGAGCGAATTCGCCGCCACCTTCCTCGGTGACGCCAATATCCTTCGCGGCGATGCGACCGGCAACGGCATCCGGCTGCCTGATGGCACGGCGATTGCCGCCGGGGTGGGTGGTCGGCTTGCCGCCGGCACAAAGGCCAGCTGCGCCGTGCGACCCGAACGCATTCGTATCGCCACCGATGCCGGGGCATCGAGCGGCAATGCCAACACGCTGAAGGGGCAAGTCTCCAAGCGCATCTTCGCCGGCAACAACAGCACCTATTTCGTCGAGCGCGCCGGCCAGACGTTGAAAGTCATCGTCCAGAATACCGGCAGTGACCGGCTGGCCGAGGGCCAGAATGTAATGCTCAGCTGGTCGCCGGAAAGCACTGTGCTGATTGCCGCTAACTAGTTCGCACCGTCACCCCGGCATCGTTCTGATGGGAATTGATGGAGCGGACCTTGGCTGATCGACGGGCCATGGCGTTATATCCGTCCTCCAGGGAGGAATGGATGGCAGGCCAGGGTTTCGAGCCGGATGTGAGGGTTCGCACTAGCGGATACCGGATCGGTTGCATCGGCGCCGGCATGATCATGGCCGAATGCCATCTTGCCGCCTATGCGCAGGCCGGTTTCCCAGTCGTCTCCATCGCTTCGCGCACCAAGGCCAGCGCCGAGAAGGTAGCTGCACGCTGGAGCATTCCGACCATCCACGACACGCCGGAACAACTGATCGAGAATCCCGAGATCGAGATCGTCGACCTTGCCTTTCCACCCGACCAGCAGCCGGCATTGATCCGCCATGCGCTGAAGCAGCCTCACATCAAGGCGATCCTGGCGCAGAAGCCGCTGGCGCTGTCGGTCGATGAAGCCGTGAAACTGCGCGACGAAGCCGCAAAGTCCGGCAAGATCCTCTCGGTCAACCAGAACATGCGCTACGACCAGTCGATGCGCGTCCTGAAGCAGATCATCGACAGCGGCGCGCTGGGCGACATCGTCTTCGCGCAGATCGACATGCATGCGATCCCGCACTGGCAGACCTTCCTTCAGGACTACGACCGGCTGACGCTCGCCAATATGAGCGTGCATCATCTCGACGTGCTGCGCTTCCTGTTCGGCGATCCCTCGGAAATCACCACGCTGACACGCAAGGACCCGCGCACGACATTCGAGCATTGCGACGGCATCACCGTCTCGACACTGCGCTTTCCCTCCGGCGTGCTCGCCGTGTCGCTGGAGGATGTCTGGTCCGGCCCACGTCAGGAGGGCTATCTGGACGACCAGCACATCAACTGGCGCGTCGACGGCACCAACGGTGTCGCCAAAGGCACGATCGGCTGGCCGAAAGGCGTGGCCTCGACGCTGACCTATGCCTCGACCGAGACGACGGATGGCAAGTGGGTCAGCCCGAGCTGGGACACGATGTGGTTCCCGCATGCCTTCATCGGCGTCATGGAGCAACTGCAGCACGCCTTGAAGACCGGCACGCCGCCGGCATTATCGGTGGCCGACAACGTCAAGACGATGGCGCTGGTCGAGGCGGGCTATCGCTCGATGGCGCAAGGCCGCACCGTCAAACTGTCCGAGATATCGATCGACTGAACATGCCCGCCGAATAGTGTGGCGGCTGAATCGCTTACCGGGAGGAGTCACATCATGATGCAGGCAGGTATATTCACCGGCTATTTCCCCTACGAGCTCGCGGAGGCCGCCCGCCGCATCCGCGCACTCGGCTTCAACACAGTGCAGCTCGACATGCATTTCAGGGATGTCGATCTCACGGCCGGGCAGATCACCGGGGACAAGGCGAGGACAGTGCGCGACACGTTTCGCGACCACAATCTGCCGGTCTGCTGCATCTCGGGCTACACCAACATCATTCATCCCGACAAATCCGAGCGCGACAAGCGCGTCGGCTATCTCAAGGAAATCATCCGCAATGCGCGCGCCTTCGGCTCGCCCTACGTGATCTCGGAGACCGGAACCTACAACACCGAATCCGACTGGGTGCATCACCCCAGGAACAAGACCGAGGAAGGCTTCGAGGAATGCCGCAAGGTGATCTCGGACCTTGCCCAGACGGCTTACGACCACGGCGCGGTGTTCCTGCTCGAAACCTATGTCAACAATGTCGTCGGCTCGGTCGAGGAGACGGTCAAAATGTTCGCGCAGGTAGACCATCCGGGCCTGGGCCTGCTGATGGATCCGACCAATTATTTCGAGGCGCACAATATCGACCGCATGGACCAAGTGCTGAACCAGGTGTTCGACACGCTGGCCGACAAGATCCGCATCGCGCACGCCAAGGACGTCAAGCGCTCAGGCAGCGACAAGACCGAGAAGCATGCCGATATCGGCGACGCGGACGCGCATGAGGGGCTGACCTTCCGCGGCGTCGGCGAGATCGAGCTGCCGGCGCCCGGGCTGGGATCGCTGAATTACGATCTCTATCTGCAGCGGCTCAGTGAGAAGCACCCGAACATCCCTGTTATCATCGAGCATCTGACCGAGGACGACGTGCCGCGGGCGAAAACATTTCTCGACGGGAAGTTCCGCGCCAACGGGCTTTGAGGTAGGCGAGACGGTGATGGCGACGGCGGCCAAGACAAAGCGCGATTACGGCCTGGTCGGCGAAAGCACCCGCCGGGCGATCGAGACCGGGCTGGCCTCGGCCGAGTGGTATCACACCGACGTGCCGCGCAAGGCAATGAAGGAACTGATGCAGCGCTCCGACGGGCCGGCGATCCGCGATACCATCATCTGGATCGCAGCCATCCTGGGCTCGGCCGCCGGCATCATCTGGTTCTGGGGCACGTGGTGGGTGGTGCCGTTCCTGCTCGTCTATGGCGTGCTCTATGGATCGTCGAGCGACTCGCGCTGGCACGAATGTGGCCATGGCACCGCCTTCCGCACACGCTGGATGAACGATGCGATCTACGAAATCGCCAGCTTCATGGTGGTGCGCAATCCGGTGCAATGGCGCTGGAGCCATGCGCGGCATCACACCGACACGATCATCGTCGGCCGTGACGCCGAGATCGCGGTAATGCGGCCGCCAAATCTGGTCAAGGCGGCGCTTGCCTTCACCGGCATTCTCGATTTCCGTTATTCGCTGCCGATCCTGGCGCGCCAGGCGTCGGGCAAGCTGTCGGACGACGAAAAGAGCTACATTCCTGAGACCGAACAGGGCAAGGCCATCACGGCGGCGCGCTGGCATGTCGCCGTGTACGTTGCGACGATCGCCCTCGCGATCGCGCTGGGTTCATGGCTGCCGCTGGTGCTGATCGGCCTGCCGCGTCTTTATGGCAGCTGGCACATGGTTCTGACCGGCCTGCTCCAGCATATCGGGTTGGCCGACAATGTCGTCGACCACCGGCTGAACACGCGCACCGTCTACATGAACCCGGTCAGCCGCTTCATCTACTGGAACATGAATTACCACGTCGAGCATCACATGTTTCCGATGGTGCCCTACCATGCGCTGCCGAGGCTGCACGAGCTGGTCAAGCACGACCTGCCGGCGGCGAACCCGTCCATGTGGCATGCCTATCGCGAGGTCTGGCCGGTGCTGCTGAAGCAGCTGCGGTACGAGGATTATTTCCTCAAGCGCGAATTGCCGCCGACGGCGCGGCCCTATCGCGGTGAATTTCACGAGCTCGATATGTCGGCGGCGGCCGAGTAGCGAATAAACCACCCGCCTTCTATCCGGCCTGTTACGGGGCCGGTAAGGTGACCGGGAAAAGCAACCAGCCAACAGGGACATCCCGATGAGCCGAAAGAGACCGACCGTCGCCGATCTGCGCGCCATGAAGGGCAAGCGCCAGCTGACCATGCTGCGCGTCCTGACCATGGACGAGGCCGAGGCTGCCGAGCGGGCAGGGGTCGATATCGTCTCGGTGCCGCCCGAGCTGGTGCTCAACCCTGAGTATCGCGATGCGGCGCCCAGCCTGTTCACCATGCCGGGCGAGAATTTTTATGAGATCGGCACGGCGGACGATTTCCTGCGCTGGGCGTTCCGGCTCTACAAGGCCGGCGCCGACGCCGTTTATTGCAGCGCCGGTTTCGCCACCGTGAAGCGGCTCGCCGACGACGCGATCCCCGTCATCGGCCATGTCGGCCTCATTCCGTCCCGCGCCACCTGGACCGGCGGCTTCAAGGCCGTCGGCAAGACCGCCGACACCGCCATGCAGATTTTTGAGGCGGTCAAGCAGTATGAGGCCGTTGGAGCTCTCGGCGCCGAGATCGAAGTGGTGCCGATCGAGGTGGCGAAGGCGATCTCGGAACGGACCTCGCTGATCATGCTGTCGATGGGTGCGGGCACCGGCTGCGACGCGCAATATCTGTTTGCCGACGATATTCTTGGCCAGAACCGGGGCCACATGCCGCGTCATTCCAAGGTCTACCGCAACTTCGCCGCCGAGTACGATCGCCTGCAGGCGGAACGCGTCGCGGCGTTTTCCGAGTACGTTGCCGACGTCGATAGCGGCGCCTATCCGGAAGACAGGCATGTCGTGCGCATGGATCCGGCCGAGCTCAGCCTGTTCATGAAACGGGTGGACGCAAAGGGCTAACTACTCGGCCTCCTTGCCGATCATCGCTGCACCTTGCCATGTTCCGTCGGCGAGCATGGCATGGAGCACCTCGGCATCCGTTCCCAGCGGCCGGTCCTCCCTGAGCATCGCTACATGCGCGCGCACCGCGGTATGGACCGCTGCTGTGCCGGGCGCCAGCTTGAGACCGTCGCGCAGGTCCACGGCCTGTGCGGCGGCCATCAGTTCGAAGGCGATCAGCCGTCGCCACAGCGCGATCATCCCGGCGCATTTCGACACGGCAAGCGGCGTCTGCGTGGCGTGGTCCTCTACGCCTTCGGACACGGCCAGGAAATCCAGCATCACCGGATTGGCCTTGTGGCGGATGCCGGCCAGGATTGCCGTTGCGGTCTTTTGCAGCGGCACGAAACCGGCCGAGGCGCCGCCGACCGGCGACAAATATCTGGGCAGACCGTTGCGGCCGGAGCCGGCGAGCTGGATGAAGCGGGCAACGCTTGCCGCGGCACATTGCGCGATCGCCAGGCCGAGCGTCTCGAAGGCAAGCGCCAGCGATGCGGTGTGGAAATTGCCGGTCGACAGGACCAGCCCGTCATCGCCCAGCACCAGCGGATTGTCGGCGGCGGCATTGAGTTCGATCTCCAGCGCCAGCCGCGCCTGGTCGATCGCCTGGATCAGCGCGCCATGGATCGACGGCATGCAGCGGATCGACAGCGGGTCCTGCAAGGTGGTCGGCGTCGGCTCCTCGTCACGAGCAAGCAGGTCGCGCAGGCCCTTGGCCGCGAGTTGCTGGCAGGCTGCCGGCCGCGCCAGATGCAGGCGCGGATCGAGGATGGTGCGGTTGGCGCCAAACCCTTCCATGGTCAGCGCGCCGGCCTGCTGCTGTTGCGCAAAGGCCGACAGCGCGTCGGCCAGTACCAACGCGCCAGTGCCGGCTGATACCGCCGAGGCGTTGATCAGCGACAGGCCGTCTTTCGGCGCCAGGCTGATCGGAGCCAACCGCGCCATCATCAACGCCTTGGCCGCCGGCATGCGCCGACCCTGATAGTCAGCTTCGCCGTCGCCGGTCAGCAGACGGGCGAGCGCCGCCATCAGCACGAGATCGCCGGCGCCGATCGAGCCCAACTGCGGCATTACCGGATGCACGCCTGCATTGAGCGCATCGACAAGGGCGGTGAAAGCCGCCGGCGAAATGCCGGAGCCGCCGACTGCCAGCATCGCTGCGCGCGCAAGCATGGTCGCCCGCACCGCCTCTTGGGGCAACGGTTCGCCGACAGCGCCGCTTCGCCCTTCCAGCAACTGGCGCTGGAAGGCGCTGGCATCGCCCTCGACCGATGTGCCGAGATTGGCGCCGAGCCCGGTGTTGAGCCCATAGATTTGCTGACCGGACGCGGCGACCTGATCGAGCACTTTTCGCGCTTTGTCGAGCCTCTCGATGACAGCAGGCTCAACCTCCACCTTGCGGCCGGCGCGGGCGACCGCCGCGACATCCTCGACGCTGACGCCGGCGCCGGTGAGGACGAGCGCGCTCATGCGAAGCGCAGCCTCTGGCCGATGCCTTTATCAGCAGCCTTGGCCAGCATCGCCTTGCCCAGCGCAATGTCGGACAGCGACAGGCCGCGATGCCAGAACAGGATCGTCTCGTCGTCGCTCTGGCGTCCCGGCTTGAGACCGGCAGCGATCTGGCCGAGCTCGGCGTGCAGCGTCGCTTCGCTCAGCCGCCCGGTCTCGACATGGGCGCGCAGCGAGCCGAACTTGCCGCCTTTGCACTGGCCCCAGTCGTCGACGACCATTTTCTGCATGATGTCGGTCAATGACAGCTCCACCGCGCTCATCGTACCATAGGGCACGACCAGCGCACCGGGCTTGATCCATTCGGTCTTGAGCAGCGGCTGCGGCTCCGGCAGCCGCGAGGCCTCGACGACGATGTCGGCGCCCTTGACGCAGCTCTCCCAGTCGGCGACCGCCGTGACGGTCTTGCCGAGATCGGCGGAGAGTTTGGCGGCGAAGCCGTCGCGGCTTTTCGGGCGGCGCGAATGAACGCGGATCTCGTCGAAGTCGAAGAGATGGTCGAGCAGGCGCACGTTCCAGTAGGCGGTGCCGCGCGCGCCGATATGGGCCAGCACCTTGGAATTCTTGCGCGCCAGATGCTTGGCGCCAATGGCGGTGACAGCGCCGGTGCGCATGTCGGTGATGACGGTGGCATCGAGAATGGCGCGCGGCGTGCCGGTGCGCGGATCGAACAGATTGAGGATGCCGAATTCCGAGGGCAGGCCGTGCAGATAATTGTCGACATAATCGCCGACGATCTTCACGCCGGCCGTATCGAGCGGCGCGACGTAGCCGCGCAGCACATTGAAGTGGCCGTGGAAGGAGGGATCGGGCTCGAGATGGACGCGGGGCTCTATCACCGTCTGGCCGTTGCCTTGCGCGACAAGCCCGGCTTCGACGGCGGCGATGATTTCGCCATCGCTCATCTCAAGGGCTTCGATATCGAGAGCATTGAGGTAGTCGATATAGATAGGCTTCATGCAATGTCCTTGGCCACCCCGCCCATCCATAACAGGCCGCGGCGCGACACGGAAGTTTGTTGGATAAGCTCTGGACTGGGCCAGCCATATGCTGTTCAACGCGGTTCGCCATGACTGCCGTTCCCGACACCGAGGCCTCCGCCGTAACCGCCAGCAATGCGCGGCGCGTGGCGCTGATCGTCGCCATCGCGTTTTTCATGCAGCTGCTGGATTCGACGATCATCTCGACCTCGCTGCCGCAGATGGGACAATCCTTCGGCGTGCCGGCGGTGGCGATGAGCATCGGCATCACCGCCTATATGCTGACCATGGCAGTGTTCGTGCCGCTGTCGGGCTGGCTTGCCGACCGCTTCGGCGCGCGCAACATCTTCCTGCTGGCGATCGTACTGTTCACGCTGGCCTCGCTGGCCTGCGGCTTCTCGCAGAGCCTTACCCAGTTCGTCGCGGCCCGTGTCGTGCAAGGCCTTGGCAGCGCGCTGATGACGCCGGTCGGGCGCATTCTGGTGCTGCGCAATGCGTCGAAATCGGAGCTGCTCAACGCCACGGCGCTGATCACCTGGCCGGCGTTGTTTGCGCCCGTGGTCGGGCCGGTGCTTGGCGGCTTCATCACAACCTATCTCTCCTGGCACTGAATTTCTTCATCAACATCCCGCTTGGGCTCGTCGGGCTGGCGCTGGTCGCGCGCTTCATTCCGGGCGACCGCGCGGCCGATCCCAAGCCGCTGGATTGGCCGGGGTTTTTCCTCACGTCGCTGGGGCTCGCGCTGCTGCTCTACGGCCTTGAGCGCATCGCACATCCGGAAGACGGCGCCTTGCCCGCCGTGCTGCTGGTTGCCGCCGGCATCGTCATCGGCTGGCTGGCGGTGCGGCATCTCCGGCGCGCGCCGCATCCGCTGCTCGATCTCAGCGCGTTCAGGGTGCAGACCTTCGCCATCTCGACGCTTGCCGCCGGCACCATTTTTCGCGTGGCGATCAACGCCACGCCGTTCCTTTTGCCGCTGCTGTTTCAGGTCGGCTTTGGCCTTTCGCCGGTCGATGCCGGCTTGATGATCCTGGCCTACTTCCTCGGCAATCTCGGCATGAAGACGGTGACGACGCCGACGCTGCGACGCTTTGGTTTTCGCACGGTCATGGTCGTCAACGGCCTGATCGCCTCGGCCTCGATCATGGCCTGCGCGGCGATCTCGCCCGAAACGCCGCAGGCGCTGGTAGTGATGCTGATGCTGATCGCCGGCCTGACGCGCTCGATGCAGTTCACGGCGCTGAATACTCTGGCCTTCGCCGACATCGATGCCGCGCAGCGCAACTCGGCGGCGACTTTGTCCTCCATGCTGCAGCAGATATCGATGCTGTTCGGCGTAGCGGTGGCGGCTGCCATCCTCAACCTGTCGCAGATCGTCAGGGGCCGGCCGGCGCTCGACCTCGTCGATTTTCGCATCGCCTTCCTGGTCATCGGCGCCATCGGGCTGGTGGCGGCGTTGCGGTTCCTCGTGCTGCCGCCCGGTGCAGGCGCCGAAGTTTCAGGCCACATGACC
This sequence comes from Mesorhizobium sp. C089B, assembly GCF_030323125.1. Lineage (NCBI taxonomy): Bacteria > Pseudomonadati > Pseudomonadota > Alphaproteobacteria > Hyphomicrobiales > Phyllobacteriaceae > Mesorhizobium > Mesorhizobium sp. C089B. Next base: position 2,555,194 of record NZ_CP100469.1, on the reverse strand, counting down.
AGGACCTGAATTCGCGATTTTCGCCGCTCAGGCGGCAATTAATTCCGCCTTGTGCTTTCGCCTCAGAACGGCACCTTTGCGCATACGCGCAATGGCGCAACGGAATGCCAAAAGCGCAGCCTTTTCCTAGGATTGCGCCAGTTCTAGCAATCGGTGCGTCCACTGGAAGATTATCACTGCCAACGGGCGTTCCGAGCGCGGATTCATTTGACGAAGCGGCGCCGAGCCGATTAGCTTTCTTCGGAAGGGGTGGCAGAGCTGCCATCGGGGCGAATGCAGACATGAACACGATTGGCTGGCCAAATGTCAGGAGCCTGAATCAGGAAGGCATTGTCTTTGCCATCGCCGTGGTGCTGTTCGTCGCCGCTGCCATTGGGCTGCCTGGTTTCATCGCTGCCAACAATCTCGTTGCCATCATCCGCTCGGTGTCGGTGCTAGGCATTTTGGCGCTCGGCATGGCGGTCGTCATAATCGGCAGGGGCATCGACCTGTCGGCGGTGGCGATCATGGCGATGTCGGTCGCCTGGTATCTGCAATTGCTCAACGCCGGAACGCCTGATGGGCTCGCCTTCGCCTATGTGCTGGCAGGCGTGCTCGCCATCGGCCTGCTCAACGGTTTTCTCGTCGCCTATGCCGACGTGCCGGCGATCTTCGTGACGCTGGCGACCGGCTCCTTCGTCTTCGGCTATGTCCGCTCGCAACTGATCACACAGGATGCGGTGCCGGTGCCTCAGGGCCATTGGGTGGAGTTGCTCGGCGGCCTGCGTTTCCTCGACATTCCGATCGAAGTGTTCGTCTTCGCCGGGCTCGCCTTCCTGTTCTTCCTGTTCCTGCGCTACACCAAATGGGGCCGCTACATCTATTTCGCCGGCGACAATCCGGTCGCCGCGCGCAACATCGGCATTCCGGTGCGGCCAATGCTGGTGCTGCGTTATGTGGTTTCGGCCTTCGTCGCGCTGATCGCCGGCCTGCTGACGGCGTCGAGCCTGCACTCGATCAACACCCGCGTCGTCAACTCGACGCTGCTCTATGACATCGTGCTGGTGGCGGTGATCGGCGGCATCGGCCTTTCCGGCGGGCGGGGCGGGGTGCGCAATGTGCTGGTGGGCGCTGCACTTATCGGCATCCTGTCGAACGCGATGACCATCATCGACATTCCGCTGCTCTATCAAAACCTGATCAAGGCGGCGATCCTGCTCGGAGCCATCATCGTCGACGGCATCATCAATCCGCGTGACGAACAGACCGCGCAGCAGGGCGACATCTAAGGGGTACCCGACCGGGTCATGCCGACCGGCCGGCAATAAGTGAAAAACAGAGGATGTGACATGAAACTGATCAGAACACTGATGGCGGCCGCCACGGCGCTTGCCGCTACCGCCTTCGTCGCGCCGACCTTCGCCGCCGACGATCCGGGCCCGGCCGCATACGCGCAGGCGCTCAAGGGCAAGCGCGTCATGCTGGTGCCGCTGGCGATGGGCTTCGACCTTGCGCAGGGCTGGTCGCACTATCTGAAGACGGAAGTCGAGGCCTGGGGCGGCACCTTCGAAACACGCGATCCGAACTGGGTCGTCGATGCCGGTGCACAGGCGATCACCGACGCGATCTCGTCCGACACAAGGCCGGACGTGTTGATCATCCATGCGCCGGACCTCAACTCCTATTCCAAGCTGATGAAGAAGGCACAGGCCGCCGGAACCTACGTCATACTGGTCGACAACCCCGCCAACTTCCCGGCCGACGCCTTTGTCGGCAGCGACTGGGACCGGCTTGGCCAGCTCGAAGCCGAAGCGGCGATCAAGGGCTGCGGCGAGAACTCGTCGAAGAAGATCGGCCTTGTGCAGGGTGATCAGGCCAACTCGTCCAGTCTCTACCAGTATGCCGGCATCATGAAGGTGCTGGAGAAGCACCCCGACTTCAAAGTCGTGGCCAAGCCCGACTCCAACTGGGATCCGACGACGTCGCGCAACGTGACGACGACAATGCTGCAGCAGAACCCCGACATCTGCTCGATCATCGACTTCTGGGATGGTGACGCCACCGGCGCATCCGCCGCCATCCGCGACGCCAAGCTCGACGGCAAGGTCTTTTTGGTCACCACCGGCGGCGGCGAGAAGGCGGCCGATTGCGACAAGCTGCAGGACGGCACCTATGGCGCCGTTGTCATGACAGACCTTGCCCGCCAGTCCGGCGACATGAACGCTATCATCAAGTTCCTGCTGCAGAGCGGCCAGCCGGCCGGCACGTCGCACACCTACATCTACACGCTGGAGAAGGCTACGACCAAGGCCGACCTCAAGCCCGACAGCTGCTGGGACCTGAAGGCGCTGCAGGCCGAAGCGGCGGCGAAGTAAGCCGCGCTTTTCGACTGAAATAAACGAGGTGACTGGACAATCCGGTCACCTCGTTCCCTCATGGAATAGCAGCCGCCGATGTCCTTTCGCGAACGCCTCCAGTCCTGGCGCTACAATCTCGTGCCCGACCATCTGGTCGGCGAGATCCTGACAAAACGCTGGACCGACAACGCCATTCCGTTCCTGGCGCTGGTGGCGACGCTCAGCGTGTTCGGCTCGATCATTCCCGGCTTCTTCAAGCTGACCTCGCTGCAGGAATCGACCCGCCAGCTCGGCGAGTTCTCGATGGTAGTCACCGGCATGACGGTGGTGATGCTGGGCGGCGGCATCGACCTGTCCGTCGGCTCGATCTTCGCGCTGTCCTGTTTCTCCGCCGTCTATGTCTTCTTCATTCTCGAACAGTCTATCTGGCTGGCGCTGGCGGCATCGCTCGCCACCGGCCTGATCTTCGGCGCCGTCAACGGCTACCTCGTCGGCTACCTCAGGCTGCGCGCCTTCCTCACCACCCTGGTGACGTTCATCTTCGGCCGGGCGCTGTTCGATATTCTCGTCACCACCTATGCCGCCGACGTGCAGCTTTCCCAGGCGACATCGGATGTGCTCGACTTCATCGGCGACAGCACCTTCTGGGGGCTTTCGGTCTCGGTGTGGCTGGCGATCATTCTTGCCATCGTCACCCATATCGCGCTGACGCGCTCACGGCCGGGCTGGCATGTGCTGGCGGTCGGAGGCTCCAGGCGCTCGGCGCACAATGCCGGCATTCGCGTGCGCCGCACCGTGTTCATGACCTATGTCTTTTCCGGCTTCTGCGCCTCGATCGGCGGCTTCCTGATCGCTTGCCGCCTGAGTGGGGCAGGGCCGGGCACCGGCCTCAACCTTGAGATCATGGCGCTGACGGCGGCGGTGGTCGGCGGCGTCAGCTTGGGTGGTGGCCGCGGCTCGGTCATCAAGGGGCTGATGGGCGCCATCATCGTGCTGACCATGACCAACGGGCTGATCAGGCTGGGCTATGGCACCGGCACCAACCAGATGGTGCTGGGCATCATGCTGGCGGTGGCGGTGACGATCGACATCCGCTGGCTGAAGAACCGCCATAAGGTGCTCAACGAAGTCTATGTCGCGCCGGTCTATCTCAAGATGGGCGAGACACAGTCTGCGGTGCCGGGCTCAGGCACGCCCTACGCGCTCGACAACCGGCTGTCGGCGGCCGACCATATCGGGCTCGGCGAGTTGGAAGGGCCGGAAGACGTCATCCTCGACCGCGACGATCACCTCTATTGCGGCACGCGCCATGGCGAGATCGTCCGCTTCTTCGCGCCGGACTATATGAAATCGGAGGTGTTTGCCCATATCGGCGGCTTTCCGCTGGGCCTGGCCTTCGACAAATCGGGCAATCTGATCAGCTGCGTCGGCGCCATGGGGCTCTATTCCGTCTCGCCGGATCGGGATGTGAAACGCCTGTCGGCGGAGACGTCGCGTTCCTGGACCTCGATCGTCGACGATGCGCGGCTGCGCGACCCCAACGATTGCGACATCGCGCCGGACGGGCGGATCTATTTCACTGACTCCACCAAGCGCTATGACGCCCACGATTGGGCGCTGGACTCGATCGAGAACCGCGCCACCGGCCGGCTGCTGGTTTATGACCCGAAGGACGGTTCGACGAAGACACTGCTCGACGGCTACCGCTACACCAATGGCGTGTGCATGGCGCATGACGGGAAGTCGCTGTTCTTCGCTGAGAGCTGGGCCTGCCGTGTGCATCGATACTGGCTGGAAGGGCCGAAAGCAGGCACCGCCGAATGCGTCATCCGCGACATGCCGGGCTATCCCGACAACATCAACCGGGCGTCGGACGGCAATTACTGGATGGCATGGCTCGGCATGCGCACGCCGAGCTTCGACCTGTCGCTGCGCCATCCCGATATGCGCAAGCGCATGACGCGCCGGCTGCCGCAGGACGAGTGGCTGTTCCCCAACATCAACACCGGCGGCGTGGTGAAATTCAACGACAAGGGCGGCATTGTCGAGGCGATGGGCGACCTTACCGGCGGCGCGCATCCGATGGTCACCTCGATGCGCGAGCACAAGGGTTTCCTGTTCGTCGGCGGCATCCTTAACAACCGCATCGGCCGCTACAAGATTGCGGGCGCCGACCCGAACTGGACCAGTTCCGCTTCTTATTGGGGAGCGAAGCCATGATCCTCGATCCTATCTTGGACATGTTTCGCGGCAAGGCCGTCACCATCCCGCCGCTCGACGGCGCCTTCCGGCCCAACACGCGGCTCGATGATGCGCCGGTTTTTGCCGGACTGATCGAACCCGACAATCTGCTGGTTGCCGATGGCCGGCTGCTCGCTTCCAGCGGCAACGCCATCTATTCGCTTGCCGCAGGAGTGGAGCCGAAGGTTGTCGAGACCTTTCCTTCCCCCATCACTGCGCTGGCTCTATCACTGTCGGGAGAACTGACAGTCGGACTTGAGAGCGGCAAGCTGCTGGTCGCCGGCAAGGAGGTTTCGCTGCCGTCTGGCGTCAGCTGCATCACCGCGCTTGCCTATGCCGAGGACGACACGTTGTGGCTGGCCAATGGCTCGGCTGAGCATGCGCCGTCGCTATGGGCCGCCGACCTGATGAAGAAGGGCGCGTCCGGATCGCTTTGGAGGCGGGACGCAGCCGGCGGCGGGTTCCGCAAAGTGGCCGGCGAGATCGCCTTTCCCTATGGGCTCCATCCCACGGGGCGGGATGTGCTGGTCAGCGAAAGCTGGCGTCACCAGCTCGTTCGCTTCGATGGTGCAACCGGTAGCCGCTCGACCGTGCTGACGCATCTGCCCGGCTATCCCGCGCGCCTTGCGCCGGCCGGCGATGGCGGCGCGTGGCTGGCCCTGTTCGCGCCGCGCAACCGGCTGATCGAATTCGTGCTGCAGGAAACGCATTACCGGCGCGACATGATCGACCAGGTGCCGCCGGCCTATTGGATCGCGCCGGCGCTGGCCTCCAACCGCAGCTTCCTCGAACCGCTGCAATGTGGCGGCATCCGCACCATGGGCATCCACAAGCCCTGGTCGCCGAGCCGCTCCTACGGGCTGGTGGTGAAGCTCGACCGGACCATGCAGCCGCAATTCAGCCTGCACAGCCGCGCCAACGGCACGCGCCACGGCATCTGCAGCGTGGCGGAGAAGGACGGACTTCTATTCATCGCCTCCAGGGGCGGCGATTATGTGCTCGACGCGGGAGGTTTCTGATGGAACCGATCGTGCGCCTGGAAAACGTCACCAAAAACTATCGCGGCGTGCCCGCGGTCAGACAAGTCAGCTTCGAACTGCGCAAGGGCGAAATCCACGCGCTGCTCGGCGAGAATGGCGCCGGAAAATCGACCCTGACCAAGATCATTGCCGGCGTCGTCGACGCCACTTCCGGCAAGATGTTCCACAAAGGCCGCGAGATCGCCTACGCCTCGCCGCATGCGGCGCTCGAGGCCGGCATCGCCATGGTGTTCCAGGAGACCAGCCTGGTGCCGTCGATGACAGTGGCGCAGAACCTCTATCTCGGCACCGAAAAGTTTCTCAACCGGCTGCGCGGCACCTACATTTCGGCGCAACAGTTTTTGCAATCGCTGAACTTCCCGGTCGACCCGAACGCCATGGTGGCAACGCTCGGCGCGGCCAAGCGTCAGATGGTCGAGATCGCGCGCGCCGTTCACCACAATGCCGAGATCATCATCTTCGACGAGCCGACGGCGACGCTGACGCCGGAGGAGAAGCGGCACTTTTTCGCACTGATCCGGCGGCTGAAGGCGAACGGCGTCTCGATCGTCTTCATCAGCCATGCATTGGAAGAGGCGCTGATGATCGCCGACCGCATCACAATCCTGCGCGATGGCGAACTGGTGATCACCGACGACACATCGGCCTTCGACCGCGACAAGATCGTCGCCGCCATGGTCGGGCGTACGCTGTCGGGACAGATCTACCGCCAGCGCGACGAGGCCAGGCTGCGCAAGGCCGGCAAGAAGGTGCTGTCGGTGCAGGACATTTCGATGAGCAATGTCGTGCGCAACACCTCCTTCTCGATCTTTCAGGCACAGATCACCGGTGTGTTCGGGCTGATCGGCTCCGGCCGCACCGAGACCTTCAAGATCGTCTCCGGCATCTACAAGCGCGATTTCCTGCGCGGCGGCGCCATCGAGCTGGACGACCGGCCGGTGCGCTATATCGTGCCGAGCGAAGCGGTCGCCGACGGCATCGTCTATGTTACCGAGGACCGCAAGAGCGAGGGCATTTTCGAGACGATGGGCGTTGCCGAGAACCTGTTCGGCGGGCTCCTGGCGGCGGGCCGCGAAAAGGCCTGGGTGATCAACCAGCAGGAGATGCGCACGCTTTCCGCTGAATGGACGAAGACGCTGAACATCAAGGCGATCAACGACAATGCCCGCGTGGTCGAGCTTTCCGGCGGCAACCAGCAGAAGGTGGTGATCGGCAAGGGGCTGGTGCAGCAGCCGCGTATCGTGATCTTCGACGAGCCGACGCGCGGCGTCGATGTCGGCGCCATCGCCGAGATCCACCAGATCATCAACCGGCTGGCCGACGAGGGGTTGGCCGTGGTGGTGATCTCGTCCTACCTGCCGGAAATCATGAACCTGTCGGATCGGATTCTGGTGTGCCGACAGGGGCGCATCGTGGAGGAGTTCTCGCCGGCGGAGGCGACGGAGGAGAAGATCATGTATGCGGCAGTGCACTAGGTTGCCGGTCGGTGTTTGACGGTGCGCATACGTCACCAATTGGCCAAGGCCTCAGCGCCTTCGTCATGCTCGGGTCTCCGCGACGGCGCTTCGCGCCTGCTTCGCCCCTGAATGACGAAGCTGAGATGCTTCGGCCAATCGCCATGGTTCTGTCAGCATCAAAAACTGAATCGGAATAGCCGGTTAGCCGCCCTTGCTCGAGACCTGATTCAACCACCTGATCCACCGATTCAACGAAAGGAAACGCCATGGCCGCCACAAAACTCCTCAGCGATGCCGAGGTCGAAAAAATCCCGGTTGCGAAGGCTGTGTTCGACGACATCCGCGCGACGCGCAAGTCGGACTTCGTCAACAATTTCTGGCGCGGGCTGGCCAACGATCCGGCCTTGCTGAAACGGACATGGGACCAGGTGAAAGTGGTGATGGCTACGGAAAGCGCCATCGATCCGCTGACCAAGGAGATGATCTACATCGCTGTGTCGACCGCCAATGGCTGCTCCTATTGCGTCCATTCGCACACGGCTGCGGCGCGGGCCAAAGGCTTGACCGATGCGCAGCATGGCGAGATGGTGTCGATCATCGGGCTGGCCGGGCAGACCAACCATCTGGTGACTGCGATGCAGATTCCGGTCGATCCTGAGTTTGAAGTGAAGTGAGGGGCGGCTTTCGCTTCTCCCCTGTGGGAGAATGGAAAGCGTGCGCTATGCCGGTCTGTAAACCTTCTCTGCTGTATTCCAAAAGATATCCGCTTCCGCCACCGGACCGTGCTTCGCCACGGCTGCACGATGCGCCTTGATCAGTTCGGCGTGGCTGGTCCAGAGCTTCTCTATCGGGAAGTTGGAGCCGAACATCAGGTGGTCAGCGCCCAGAATGTCGATCGCATTGTCGACGATGTAGGCAATCAACGCCGGATCGTTGCGGTGGGCGAAGGTGCCGAGGCCCGACAGCTTGGCGTAGAAGTTCGGCGCTGTTGATAGCGTACTCAGGCCGGCTTTCCAGGCCTCGGTGGTTTCCGGCTCCATGCCGGTCAGCATGCCGGCATGGGTGAGGATGAAGTTGATCTGCGGGTTCTCGCCGACCAGCGTCAGCCCGTCCTTCATCTGGGCAGGGAAAAGCTGCAGGTCGAAGGACAGGCCATAGTCTTTAAGCCGCGCGACATTGGCCCGCACCTTGGGGTCGATGACCTGATCGGCCGAGGCAGCGAAGCGGAAGGCCGGCGTCTCGTGCCAATGCAGCTGCATGCGCACGCCGCGCAGCAGCGGGTACTTTTTCAATCGATCGATCTGGGGCCGGACATCGTCGACAGTCATATCGGTATAGCCGACGATAGCGTGCGGCCAGCCGGTCTCGTCGGCAGTCTTCTGCAGGAAGGCGACTTCTTTTTCGAAATCCTCCTTGGCCCAGTTGGTCTGGACATAGACGGCCTTCTCGACACCTGCGCCTTGCTGATCGGCGAGAAATTCCTCGATCGGATAGTCGCGGCGGATCGGCTCGTAGGGGCCGAAAATGCGCGGCACCATCGGCCCGACCAGCCAGGGCTGATCCTGCTGGCGCCAGATGTGGAAATGCGCGTCGATGGCTTTCTGCATCACGATACCCTTTTCCAGATTGCGGACGCCGCCGTGGCCGGGCGGGCGAGCGACAGGATGAAATCGGTGAGACTCCCGAGCGACGAGCCGTCGATGAGATCGTCGAGATCGGGCAAGATGGCGCGCAACGCCGCCGTTGCCGGCTGGAAGCGCGGATCGCCGGCCAAAGGTGTGGCCAGCGACAGGCGAAAGGCGCGGGCGCTCAGGCGGCGTATCGCGGTCTCGAGATCGGCATGGTCGCCGCGCTCCAGCGCGTCCGACAGGATGATCACAGCAGCGCCGCGGGCGAAGGCTGAGAAACGGGGCACCGAGAGGAAGGCGAGCAGGGTCGGTCCCATGCGCGTGCCGCCGTCCCAGTCGTCTACGAGTGCCGCCGCTCGGGCGAGAGCCTGGTCGCGATCGCGGATACGCAGTGCGGACGTGATTCGGGTGAGCTGCGTGCCGAAGGTGAAGATTTCGGCACGGTCAGCACCTTGTACGGCGGCGTGAGCCAATTTGAGATAATCCGATGTATGCAGCTTCATCGAGCCGGAGACGTCGATCAGGATCAGCAGTTTGCGCGGCACCGTCTGGCGGCGGCGGAGCTGCGGCGAGGGGATATCGCCATCGGCGGTGACGATTTCCCTGAGCGAGCGGCGCAGATCGAGCTTGCCACGCGAATGGGTGCGCACGGTGCGGAATGAGCGGCGCGCGGGGAGGGCTGAAGCGAGCTTGCGGCGAAAGGCGGTCAGCCTGTCATCGTCACGCTGAAAATCGCGCGTGCTCAGTTGCTCCAGGCCCGACGACAGATCGCCGCCTTTCTCCTGGCGCGTGGTCTGTTTCTCCTCCTGGCGCGTGCCGTGATCGTCTTTGATGCGGGTTTCCTCGTCTTCCTCGCCTTCGATCGAGGGTTGGCCATCGCCATGGAAGTGATTGCGAAAATGCGCCTCGAATTCGCCGCGGCGATCGGGCGGGGGGGCAAGCGTTGCGAGCGCCGCCTCGCGGATGTCGGCCATCGAGCGGGGACCGAGCAGGGTGACCGCCTGCATGAAGCTGGAGACCTGCTCGGGGGCGACGGCAAAGGCGTGGCGGCGCAGCAGCCGGGCGAAGTGGAGGAAGGGCGCGGAGGCGAGAGGAAGGGTTCCCTGACGCATCATTCCTTCGCGCCCCCCTCTGTCCTGCCGGACATCTCCCCCACAAGGGGGGAGATCAGCAGCTTTGGCGCTTCGGTTCTTTCTGCGCCGCTGGAGATTGGCGAAAGCCAGGATGACGGCTGATCTCCCCCCTTGTGGGGGAGATGTCCGGCAGGACAGAGGGGGCGCTGTCCCGCCAGCGTTGCACAGTGCCCAGGTGAGGCCACCTCGCTATGAACGAGCTGTTGACCTCACACGTCACCCCAGCGCCTCCTCGACAATCTGGCCAAGCTCCGGCGCGATTGCGGACAAATCCTCCTCGTCCTTGATAAGCACACCGATGGCTCGGCGGAAGGCTTGCGGCCATGGGCTGCCGCCTTTCTCCAGTATGGTGGCGGCGTTGGCCCATTCGACGGCCTCGGAGATGCCGGGCGGCTTGGCCAGTGGCCGCGCGCGGATCGACTGCACGGCATTCGCCACGGCGCGCGCGGTGGTCTCGGCGACATTGCCGGCGCGCAGCATGATGATGGCGGCTTCGCGCTCGGCGTCGGGATAGCCGATCCAGTGATAGACGCAACGCCGACGCAGCGCCTCCGCCAGTTCGCGGGTTCGGTTCGAGGTCAGGATGACGATCGGCTGCGCCTCGGCGCGGACCGTGCCGCGCTCAGGAATGCTGATCTGGAAGTCGGAGAGGAATTCCAGCAGTAGCGCTTCGAATTCGTGGTCGGAGCGGTCGATCTCGTCGACCAGCAGCACGCGCTGCTCCGGCGCCCGCAGCACCTGCAGCAATGGCCGCGCGATCAGAAAGCGGTCGTCATAGATGTCGATCTCGTGCTCGCCGGCATGGCGGATGGCGAGCAACTGGCGCTGGTAGTTCCATTCATAGAGCGCGTGTGCTGCGTCGATGCCTTCATAGCATTGCAGCCGCACCAGATCGCGGCCCAGCAGCTGCGCGATCGCCTTGGCCGCTTCGGTCTTGCCGACGCCGGGCGCGCCTTCGAGCAGCAACGGCTTGCCCAGCCGTATGGCCAGGAAGATGGCGGTGGCCAGGCTGTCGTCGGCGAGATAACGCGAAGCGGCGAGACGGGATGCCACCGCCTCCGGTGAGGTCGCGACAGTCTCTGCGTTCGGCTCCTGCATGTCGTCCTCAGTTCGCCGCTTGCGCCTTCAGCGCGCGCAATATGCGCTCCGGCGTGATCGGCAGCGTGTCGATGCGCACGCCGACGGCGTCGAAGACGGCATTGGCAACCGCGGGGATCTGCGGGTTCGCGCACATTTCGCCTGGCCCTTTGGCACCGTAAGGACCATCCGCCGACGGCCGCTCCAGCACGATGATCTCGGTTTGGGCGAGATCGCCCGGTCCCGGCATCAGATACTGGTTGAAGTCGGTGCCGCCATGGTCGCGGTTGGGATAATAGGGCTCGGTCGTTTCGTAGAGCGCGTGGCTGATGCCCATCCAGGAACCGCCGACCAGTTGCTGCTCGACCATTTTCGGGTTCAGCGCGCGGCCGATCTCAAAGACGTTCTTGACGGTCAGCACCGTAACCTCGCCCGTCTCGTCATCGACCTCGACCTCGGCCACCGTGCAGGCATGGGCGTAGCAGGTCGACGGCTTCATCGCGCCGGTCTCTTTCTCCGGATAGGAGCGCGGGATCAGGAACATGCCGCGGCCTGAGATCGAGCGGCCACGCTTGAAATGAGCCGACAGCGCGACATCGAAGATCGAGATCGACTTTTGCGGCGCGCCCTTGACCAGAATGTTGCCCTCGCCATCAGTTTCGAGATCGGAGGCGTTCACCTCCAGCTCTTCCGCCGCCACTTCCAGCATCACCTGGCGCGCTTCCTTGGCCGCCTGGATGACGGCGTTGCCGGCGCGGTGGGTGCCGCGCGAGGCGAAGGTGCCCATGCAGTGCGGACCGGTGTCGGTGTCGGCGGTGTCGATGGTAACCCGGTCCGTCGGCACGCCGATGGTCTCGGCGCAGATCTGCGCCATGATCTGCTTCAAGCCCTGACCGAGATCGACGCTGGAAAGCGTCACCATGAAATTGCCGGTCGGCGTCGAATGCACCAGCGCCTGCGTCGGGTCGCCGCCAAGGTTCATGCCCGTCGGATAGTTGATCGCGGCGACGCCGCGTCCGCGCTTTAGCCCCATCTCAAGCTCCCTTCTTGTAGGAGGACATCGCCATATACTTCTCCGCCACAGGCCAGTTGGCGGCGCGCGACGCCTCCTGCATACACTCGATCAGCGCCGCTCCTTCGGTCGGCTGGCGATGCGCCTTCATGTCGCCATCGCGATAGGCGTTGATGAAGCGGAATTCGAGCGGGTCCATGCCGATCAGCCGCGCCAGCTTGTCCATCTGCACCTCAAGCGCGAAGTCGCCGATGGTGACGCCGAAGCCGCGCATCGCGGAGGAGGGTGTGCGGTTGGTGTAGACGCAGTAGGTGTCGATCCAGACATTGGGGATGGTGTAGGGGCCGGGATAGTGCGCGGCACCCTTCTGCGCCCCATAAGGCGAGTGGCGCGAATAGGCGCCGGCATCGGTATAGCCGGTCACCTTGCGCGCAACGATGCGGCCATCGTTCATCACGCCGTCCTTGATGATTATCTTTTCGGCGGCGCGGGGTGAGGAGATCTGCATCTCCTCTTCGCGGCTGTAGATGAAGGAGACGGGACGTCCTGTCAGCTTGGCGCCAAGAATGGCGATCGGCTCGACGATGACGTCGACCTTGCCGCCAAAGCCGCCGCCGACAGTGCCGCCGACGAAATGCAGTTTGGAGCCGGGCATCTGCAGGATGATCGACGCGTTGTCGAGGGTGAAGAACATCGCCTGGGTGTTGGTGTAGCAGGTGAAGCGGTCATTGCCTTCGGGCACCACGACGCAGCCCGTGGTCTCGGTCGGCGCATGCTCGATCGGCGAGGACTGGTAGCTCTGTTCCAGGATGTGGTCGGCGCCAGCGAAGCCCGCCTCGACATCGCCGAAGCGCACCTTGCGGCATTCGCCGCTGTCATAGAGGTAATAATTCTGGCCGTGATATTCGTTGACCAAAGGCGCGCCGGGCTTCAGCGCTTCTTCCATGTCGAAGACGGCCGGCAGCACCTCATAATCGACCTTGACCTTGGCTGCCGCTTCCTGAGCCGCGCGCTCGGTCTCGGCCAGCACCGCCACCACGGCCTCGCCCTTCCAGCGCACCTTGCCGTCGGCCAGCACCGTTTCGTCTTCCGGTCCGACCTGGATCAGGATCAGGATGGTGTAGACATTGTGCGGCACATCCTTGGCGGTGAGGATTTTCACCACGCCGGGATGCTTCTCCGCTTCGGAAGTGTCGATCGAACGGATGCGGGCATGGTGGTGCGGACTGCGCACCATTTTCAGGTGAAGCATATTCGGGAAGTTGCGGTCGGCGAAATAGGCGGTCTTGCCCGTCACATGTCCCGGCGAATCCAGCCGAGGCCGCCCATGGCCGATCTCGTGCAGGCCGTCCTTGCGCTGATCGGCGAAATAGTTTTTGCGCAGTTCCATTCTTTTGGTCCTTAGGCCGCGTTCTGCGAATTGGCTCGGGCCGCGGTCAGCACCGCCTGGATGATCGGCTCGTAGCCGGTGCAGCGGCAGATATTGCCGGACAGCGCCTCGACCACATCCTCGCGGCTCGGATTGGGCGTGTGGTCAAGCAGCACCTTGGCGGCCATGATCATGCCCGGCGTGCAGAAGCCGCATTGTGTGGCGAAGGCGTCGAGGAAGGCACGCTGCAGCGGATGCAGGACGCCGGCCTCAGCGAGGCCCGATGTGGTGCGAATGTCGGCGCCGCCGCAGGTCTCGGCCAGCGTCAGGCAAGAGAGCCGGAGTTCGCCGTCGATGATGACCGAACAGGCGCCGCAGGTGCCCTGGTGGCAGCCGCCCTTGGGCGAGGTGTCGCCGATCTTGTCGCGCAGCGCGTGCAGCAGCGTCGTGCCGCTGTCGACAAATTCGGCCTTCTCCGAGCCGTTGAGCGTGAACTGAACCGGAACCTTTGCCATGTTTTCCTCCCAGCGCGCCTGCCCGGTTGATCGGACAGACGCGCGCCCCCCCAGCGGTGGTTAAGTAAGCAGCAGCCGGCCGAGATGGACCGGCAGAACCTCGGCGCGATACCAGGCGCTGGCGATCGGGTCGGTGATTGGCGAGGTGCCTTCACCGGCTGCAGCCAGCGCCGCTGCGACGCCGTCCTGCTCGAGCCTGCTGCCGATCAGTGCCTTTTCCGCAGCACGGGCGCGCATCGGCCGGTCTGCCATGCAGCCGAGCGCGATCCGCGCCGAGGAGACAGTGCCGTCGCCGGCCTGTTCGAGAACGGCGGCGATGCTGAGCACGGAGACGCCCTTCGGCTTGACCCGCGACACTTTCAGGAAGCGGAAATTCTCGGCCTTCGGCAACGCGAAGGCGACTGATGTGACGATGGCGCGGCTGTCGTCCCGCCTGGCCAGAAAATCCTCGATAGGCAATTCCCCATCATCGGTGCCGACCGTCGCATCCAACGCCAGCAGGGCGACAGCGAAATCACCGTAGGGCGCGGGTGCGAACAGATTGCCGCCGACAGTCGCCATATTGCGGATTGCCGGGCCGCCGACGGCGCGTGCGGCCTTGGACAGCGCCGCAAGCTCCGGATGGCGGGCGATAGCCGCCATCGTCACCGAAGCGCCTATGCGGACCTTGCCGCCGGCAACGGTGATCCCGGAGAGGGTCGGATCGGTCGAGCGGACGAGGCCGGTGACGGAGACATCGCCTTCATTGGCGGCGCGCACGACCAGCGTGCCGCCCCCGAGATAGCGGGTGCCGGGCGCCTTCAGCGCCGCGTTGGCATCCCTGACGGCCGAAAAGGTCTGGAGGGCAAGCGCCATGGCAGTCTCCCCTGACTCAGCTCTGGCCAGAAAAATGGCTCTTCAACGCATTGAAGCCACCCTGGAAGACATTGGCGGCCATGCCGGCGGCGATCTTGTCGGCCTCTTCGGGCGCCGCGTCGAAAGTTGCGGTCCATTCAGCATAGGTGCGGTCGCCGTCGGTCACGCGGCGCAATTGCAGCGTTGCCTTGTGATTGGTCAGCGGCTGGGGCGTCTCCAGGATGGAGTAGCTGACGCGGAAATTCGAATCGGAGAAGTCGAGCAGTTTCTCGCGGATACGCGCGCCGCTGGCGAGCTCGAAATTACGCACGCAGCCGATGGTTTCGGCGCTCTTGCCGTCTTCGATATGGCTCTTGACCATGCGCGGATGCCAGCCCGGCAGGCCGTTGAAGTCGCGTATGC
Organism: Mesorhizobium sp. C089B; assembly: GCF_030323125.1. Classification (NCBI taxonomy): domain Bacteria; kingdom Pseudomonadati; phylum Pseudomonadota; class Alphaproteobacteria; order Hyphomicrobiales; family Phyllobacteriaceae; genus Mesorhizobium; species Mesorhizobium sp. C089B. The sequence goes on along the minus strand of NZ_CP100469.1, from coordinate 2,540,129 downwards.
GCGCCCAGACCTTTTCGACCGGCGCGTCGATGACGCTGGAGACGGTGACTTCAGCCATATGATCATTCCCCTACGAATTCGATACGCTGCAGGGTAGGGCGGCGGCCGGCGTTGCGCTTATCAATGGGTCTTGCGGCCCTATCAAGGAGTCTGAAAAAGAACGGCCCGTTCAGGCCATGGCACGCGCCGCTTCGCGGTAAAGCGTCGGCGGCACGCCGACATGGTCGCGGAAGAAGCGCGAGAAATTGCCCTGGGTGGTGAAGCCGAGATTGCAGGCGACCGAGATCAGCGGCTCCTGCGACCACTGCAGCTGCCGCACGGCTTCCTCCATGCGCAGCGTGTTCCAGTAGACATTGGGCGTCAGATTGGTCTGTTCCTTGAATAAAGCAAAGAAGTGCGGCCGCGACAGGCCGACGCTGCGGGCGACGTCGTCGAAGGAGATGCGTTCGCAGACATTGGCCTTCATCAGCTGGATTGCCTTGCGGACGCGGAAATCCTGCATTGTGTTGACCCGGATGCGCGCCTCCCGCGGCGCCGAGGCGTCGGCGGCGTCGAGCAGGCTATCGATGAAGCGCTCGATCTCGTAATTGGCGACGTCGTCGATGCTTTCATTATCGCTCAAATGGTCGAGCAGGTTGGCGGCGGCCTGGTGCAGCCAGGGTTCGAGCGTGATCGCAGCCTGTGCAAACAACGGCGCCGACGAAGGCAGGTCGCGGCGCCGGCGCGCCCAATCCGGATCGATGTAGAAAGCGAGGAACAGGCCGGGCCTGCCGTTCTGCGACAGAATGTGGCTGTGCGGCTGGTAGGAATTGATGCCGGCGGCGGTGCCGGGACCCAGCGGCACCGTCTCGCGGCCGACGGTCATCTCGCCGGCCGTGCCCTCCAGCCAGATGATGATGTGGGCCTCGACATGCGCATGGGTGACGAAGTCGCTGGCGACATTCAGGACAGAAACATGTCCGAACCGGCCCCAATAGAGCCTGATCGCGTCCGTCATGGGTTATACCTCCCGCAGACGACTGGCCTCCCTTCGCCTGCAACGGGATTGTGCGGCTGAGTTCGGGGTCGCGTCAAGGCGCGGGGCGAAAGCCGCTGTGTGCTGCCGGCGGCAGTGGTGGATTTTCAGACTGAGCGATAGGGTTTCCCGTCAAACCGAGGCCGTCATGCCGCCGTCGACATAAAGCGTATGGCCGTTGACGAATGATGAGGCGTCGGAGGCGAGGAACACGGCGGCGCCGATCAGTTCGTCGACATACCCCCAGCGGCCGGCCGGCGTGCGCTTTTCCAGCCAGGCGGAGAATTCCTGGTTGTCGACCAGCGCCTGGTTCATCTCGGTGCGGAAATAGCCGGGGGCGATGGCATTGATCTGCAAGCCGTATTTCGCCCAGTCGGTGCACATGCCCCTGGTCAAATTGCGGATTGCGCCCTTGGTCGCCGTATAGGGCGCGATGTTGGGCCGGGCGAGTTCGCTCTGCACCGAGCCGATGTTTATGATCTTGCCTTTGCCGCGCGCGATCATATTGCGGGCGACCGCCTTGCCGGCATGGAAGGTGCCGGAGACATTGGTCTTGAACAGCCGCTCCCACTGCTCCTCGGGAAAGTCCTCGAGCGGAGCGCGGAACTGCACGCCGGCATTGTTGATCAGGATGTCGATGGCGCCGATCTCGGCCTCGATGCGGGCGACATCGGCATCGACCGCGCGAAAATCCGTCACGTCGAAGGTCGAGGGGTGCGCTTTGAAGCCGGCGTCGCGCAAGCCGGCGACAGCACCGGCAACCTTGCCGGCATCGCGGCCGTTGAGCACGACACTTGCGCCATGCTCGGCAAGGCCGCGCGCCAGCGCCAGGCCGATGCCCTGGCCGGAGCCGGTGATCAGCGCCAGCCGGCCGTTGAGCTCGAACAGGGATTTCGATGTCAAGGCAACGGTTTCCAGCCGAAAGGTTCAGTCCAAAAACATTCAGTCATTGCGCCTGAAGTTGCGGATCCGGTCGAACAGCACCGCGAGCAGGATGGCGCCGCCGATGAACACGCCTTGCCAGAAAGCATTGATGCCGAGCAGACCAAGGCTGTTGCGGATCACTTCGATGAGCGCGGCACCGACAATGGCGCCGAAGGCGGTGCCGACGCCGCCGGCGAGATTGGCGCCGCCAATGACCGTGGCGGCGATGACCTGCAGTTCCATGCCGGTTCCGAGATTGGTGGTGACGGCGCCCAGCCATCCGGTCTGGATGATGCCGGCAATGCCCGCCGCCAGCGCCGAGATCATATAGACGGCGACCTTGATCTGCTTGACGGGAACGCCGGTCAGCGTCGCCGCGTGCTCATTGCCGCCAATGGCGAAGATGTGGCGGCCAAACTTGGTCCAGCGCAGCGTGAATCCGGTGATCAGCGCCAGAAGGATCATGTAGAGGACCGGATTGGCGATGCCGAACACCCAGGCGCCGCCGCCCAGCGCCAGAAGCTTGTCGTGATCCGGGCCGAACTGGAAGACGACAGTGTTGTTGGAGGCGACCATGGCGAGGCTGCGGGCAATCGACAGCATGCCGAGCGTCACCACGAAGGGTGGAAAGCCGAGATAGGCGATCATGATGCCGTTGAAGGCGCCTATGGCGAGCGCAGTGGCGATCGAGGCGAGGATGCCGACTTCTATGGAGTAGCCGGCATGCATGGTGACGGCCAGCACCATCGACGACAGGCAGAGCACCGAACCGACCGACAGGTCGATGCCGCCGGTGATGATGACGAAGGTCATGCCGAGCGCGATGATGGCGACGAAGGTGATGTTGCGGGTGATGTTGTACAGGTTCTTCGACGTGGCGAAGGCGTCAGTGGCAAAAGACAGGAACAGGCAGGCCAGGATGACCGCGATCACCACCCAAAAGGTCTGGCTGGCAAACAGTCTTGCCGGCAAGGATTGCTGCTTTTGTTCGATCGGCTGGTCAATTGTCAGTGCCATCGTCGACCTTCATGTGCTGTGCGTGGTGAAATTCGCTGAGATCAAACCTGTTCGATGGCGCCGGTGATCAGCCCGGTGACTTCCTCGGGCGAACTTGACGCAATCGTCTTGTCGGCGACCTTGCGGCCGCGCCGCATGACGATGACGCGGTCGGCGACGGTGAACACGTCAGGCATGCGGTGGCTGATCAGCACCACTGCGATGCCTTGGTCGCGCAAATGGCGGATCAGGTTCAGCACTTCGGCGACCTGGCGCACCGAGATCGCGGCCGTCGGTTCGTCCATCAACACGATCTTGGCCTGCGACAGCATGGTGCGGGCAATCGCTACTGCCTGGCGCTGGCCGCCCGACATCTGCTTGACGAGGTCGCGCGGACGGGTCTCGGACTTCAACTCGGCGAAGAGCTGGCCGGCGCGCTTGTACATGGCGGCATAGTCGAGGATGCGTAAAGGGCCGAGGCCCCGGCGCAATTCACGGCCGAGATAGACATTGGCGGCGGCGGTCAGATTGTTGCACAGCGCCAGGTCCTGGTGGACGATCTCGATGCCGTGCTGGCGAGCTTCCGCCGGCTTGTGCAGGATCAACTCCTTGCCGTCCATGCGCATGACGCCATGGCTGGGGCGGAAATTGCCGGCGATCATCTTGACCAGTGTCGACTTGCCGGCGCCGTTGTCGCCCATCAGGCCGACCACCTGTCCGGGCTCGATCGACAGCGATACGTCGTTGACCGCCTGGATGGCGCCGAAATGCCTCGAGATATTGGTGAGTTCGAGAACCGCCACCAGTCTTTGCCTCCCCGTGTTTTGCGACCCGCTGCTGTTCCCGGCGTGAATGCCGGCGCTGCTTTGGCCCCGCTCCTCCCCATCTCCTCCCGGAAACAGCGTCAGCGTTCTTTTACGCAAAAGCCGGCGCTCGTCAATCAATTGTCGGACGAATTGAAGCGTTGGTTATCCAAAAATCCGTTTTGTAGGACAAATAGCATTGACGTTGGCCGCAAGGCGATATTAGCTAAGCGTCGGAGGAGATTATGCCGATGCCGCTGGCGGTTAGCCGGGCGGAATCGGCGGAGGTTTATCGGTCGAGGTTGCGGCGCCACCCTTGTGTTGAGCCGGGCCAATGCCGCATCTGGAAATGCTTATCGATCTGTCTTGGCGACACGAGTGCTCGTGAAACGAACCTCGGTCATTAAGCATCCGGTCGATCTGTGTGGCGGGCACGCCGTGTCCGTCTGTTTCAAGGGAGGACTGACATGAGGAAAACACTTTTGCTCGCCGCCGTTGCCGCCATGGCGCTGGGCGCCGGGCCGGCTTTGGCCAAGAAACAGCTCGTCATCGTGGTGAAGGGTCTCGACAATCCATTCTTCGAAGCCATCCACCAGGGCTGCGAGAAATGGAACAAGGAAAATGCCAGCTCGGAATATGAATGCTTCTACACCGGCCCGGCATCGACCTCCGACGAGGCCGGCGAAGCGCAGATCGTTCAGGACATGCTGAGCAAGGCCGACACGGTGGCAATGGCGATCTCGCCATCCAACGCGCCGCTGATCGCTCAGACGATCAAGACCGCCAATCCGACGATCCCGATCATGACGCTCGACGCCGATCTCAGCAAGGAAGATGCCGCGCTGCGCAAGACCTATCTCGGCACCGACAACTATTTGATGGGTCACAAGATCGGCGAGTACATCAAGAAGGGCAAGCCGAACGGCGGCACGATCTGTACCATCGAAGGCAATCCCGCGGCCGACAACATCCTGCGCCGCGCGCAGGGCATGCGTGACGCGCTGTCGGGCAAGGAAGGCCTGGCGGCACTTGCCGGCGAAGGCGGCTGGACCGAAGTCGCCGGTTGCCCGGTGTTCACCAATGACGACGGCGCCAAGGGCGTGCAGGCGATGACCGACATCCTCGCCGCCAATCCCAAGCTCGACGCCTTCGGCATCATGGGCGGCTGGCCGCTGTTTGGCGCACCGCAGCCCTATCGCGACCTGTTCGGGCCGCTCAAGGACCGCATCGCCAGCAACGACTTCGTCATCGGCGCCGCCGATACGATCGGCGATGAAGTAGCGATCGCCCGTGACGGCCTTGTGACTGCTCTGGTCGGTCAGCGGCCGTTCGAAATGGGCTACAAGGCACCGTCGGTGATGATCGATCTGGTCGAAGGCAAGGCCGTCGCCGATCCGGTGTTCACCGGCCTCGACGAATGCACCAAGGACACGGTCGACACCTGCATCCAGAAGTAGGTTCTCGATTTCGGGGCGCCCTTTGACGGGCGCCCCGTCTCTTCCCGGACGGACGCAACGGTTGGGGCAGCAGGCTCCGGCTTTGACGCGTCTGTAGTTTGGATTTTCGGCAACGAGATCGGCGCGCCGTGCAGGTTCGGACCAGTCCGGACGCAGACGGCCGACGCATTGGAACGTGAATGCCGGACGAGAAATCAAAGAAGCGAACCGAGCGGGCCAAGGCACAAGCCAGCCGCGGTCCGGCTGTCATGCGCAGAGCCGGTGCCGCGCATTTTCCGGGAGCGAGCGTCCATGTCTCGCTGGCCGGCGAGATCGGCCTCAGGATCGTGCGCGGCGATTATCCGCCCGGCACCATTCTGCCCAACGAGGCTAAATGGGCCGAGATCTTCGATGTCAGTCGTTCGGCGGTGCGCGAAGCCATCAAGATGCTGATGGCCAAAAGCCTGCTGGCTTCACGGCCCAAGATCGGAAGCTGGGTCGAGCCCAGGGAACGCTGGAACCTGCTCGACCGCGATGTGCTGGCCTGGTACGCGACCGGGCCGGACCGGGAGGCCTTCCTGCGCACGGTGCAGGAGTTCCGTCACATCATCGAGCCGGAAGCGTCGGCCTTTGCCGCCACGCGGCGCAACGACGAGCAGATGGACGAGATCAGCCAGGCCTGTCGTGAGATGGGCGAGGCTTTGAACCTGCAGGAGCGTATCCGCGCCGATACGCGTTTTCACCTCGCCATACTGCGCGCCTCGGGCAACGATCTGCTGGTGCCGCTTGGCGTTCTGATCGAGTCGGCGCTCGATCATCTCTTTGTCTTCGTCACACGCGAGACCAGCGATCAGCGGCGGGCGCAGGCGCTGCATGAGGCGATCGAGAAGAACATCCGCCTGCAGCGTCCTGCGGGCGCCCGCAATGCGGTGCACAGACTGCTCGCCAACACCGACGATGTTATCGGCCGGTCGAGGCGCTGACACAGGCTTTTCGCCGCCTTCAAATCGTCTGCTTCTTGCCGTCCTTGCTGGGCATCAGGTCGACGCCGTTGACCTTGCCGACATATGTCGCCAGCATCGGCACGAATTGCTCGGCCGGGCCAGTGGCATGGGCACCGGCGAAGGAGTTCTTGGTGGCGTTGCCGAGCGGGTTGGCGATGCCGGCCGCACCCGCCATCGATTCCAGATAGGTCAGGTCCTTGAAGGCGTTGGCGATGGTGAATTTATGCGCGTCGCGGTCGCCCTCCAGCGTCCAGCGCATGAAGGTCTGGTAGAAGCCGCAATCCATGCGGCCGTTGCGGATGACGCTGTCGAAACGCGGTGGCGAGATGCCGACCTTTTCGGCCAGCGCCAGCGCCTCGGAATAGATCGCGGCATAGCCCAGCGAGATGAAGTTGTTGAGCAGCTTCATGCGGTGGCCGTCACCTGTATCGCCAATATGGACGATGCGGCCGGCCCAGGTTTCGATGACCGGCTTCACACGGGCAAACAGCGCGTCGGGCGCGCCGACCATGGCGTCGAGCGTGCCTTCCCAGGCTTCCTTCGGCGTGCGGCTGAGCGGTGCATCGACGAAGTCGACGCCGATCTCCTTCAGTTCCGCCGCCAGCGCCACGGTCGAGACCGGATCGGCGGTCGAGCAATCGACGACAACCGAGCCTCTTTTCAGACCCTCCTTGAGGCCGCCGGGGCCACGGATGATGGCTTCGACCTCGCGCGAGCCGGTGACGCAGATGAAGACGATATCGGATGCCGCTGCCACCTCACGCGAGGTGGCCACTTCCTTCGCACCCCGGCCAGCCAAGTCTTCCGCCGGCTTGCGGTTCTTGCGGCCGAGGAAGGTCAGGCCATAGCCCTTGTCGACGATGTTCTTGGCAATGCCGTGCCCCATCAGGCCAAGGCCGATAAAGCCGATCTTTTCGCTCGCGGCGGTCGTGGTCATGTCTTGAAGTCCTGTTGCGATGATTGATATTGGGCGGCGCCGTCTTGCGGGCGAAGGGTGGTTGCAGAATGCCATATTGTCTGACAATACACAGAAATCCTAGGCATTGGAGACGAAAATGACGAAGCGGATCATGTTCACCGGCGGCAGCGGCAAGGCCGGTCGCCATGTCGTGCAATATCTGGTCGAACAGGGCTGCCAGGTGCTCAACATCGACACCAAGCCGCTCGACAATCCCAAGGTACGCACGCTGATCACCGACATCACCGACAGCGGCCAGGTGTTCAACGCGCTGTCGAGCTATATGGGCCTGCATGAATTCGATCCGTCGCTGCGCCCGCAGCCGGTCGATGCCGTGGTGCATTTCGCCGCCATACCGCGCATCATGATCACGACCGACAATGAGGTGTTCCGCACCAATGCGATGGGCACCTACAACGTCATCGAGGCGGCGGTGAAGCTTGGCATCCCCAAGGTGGTGATCGCGTCCAGCGAGACCACCTATGGCGTGGTGTTCGCCAATGAACCGCGCGACCCCAAATATTTTCCCCTCGATGAAGAATACGACGTCGATCCGATGGACAGCTATGCTCTGTCCAAGGTCGTCAACGAGCACACGGCGCGCGCCTTTGCGCAGCGCAACGGCACCGATATCTATGCCTTGCGCATCGGCAACGTCATCGAGCCGCACGAATATTCGCTGTTTCCGAAGTGGTTTGCCGATCCGGGCTTTCGCAAGCGCATCGCCTGGAGCTATGTCGACGCGCGCGATCTCGGCCAGATCGCGCTGCGCGCCGTTGAAACGGACGGGCTCGGCTTCCAGGTGTTCAACGCCGCCAATGACGATACCTCGTCCGACCTGCCGACAGCGGAACTGTTGAAGCGGTTTTATCCCGACGTGCCGGTCAAGACGAAGCTCGGCGAATATGAAACGCTGCTTTCCAACCGCAAGGCCAGGGACATGCTCGGCTTCCGTCCCGAGCACAGCTGGCGCAAATACGTCAAATAGGTCTGGCAAATTGGGCTTTGGGGCAAGGTTGTAACCTGATCTGTGCACAGCCACAGGCTTTGCCGCCTGCGCCCGACCCTCTGCTTGACAGCTTTCGAAATCCGGACTTTGTGGATGCATGAGGGACGGAAAGCCGAATAAGGGAAAGAAGTCTGACAAGACTGAGACAGCCGAGCGCCCGGCTGCCGTTCGGCGGGCTGACGCCACCCGGATGCCCGGCACCAGCGTGCATGCCTCGCTGGCCAGCGAAATCGGGCTTCGGATCGTGCGCGGCGACTATCCGCCGGGCACCATCCTGCCCAATGAAGCCAAATGGTCCGAAACCTTCAACGTCAGCCGCTCGGCGGTGCGTGAGGCGATCAAGATGCTGATGGCCAAAAGCCTTCTGGCATCGCGCCCCAAGATCGGCAGCTGGGTGGAGCCCAGGGAGCGCTGGAACCTGCTCGATCGCGATGTGCTCGCCTGGTACGCGACCGCGCCCGACCGTGAGGTGTTCCTGAAGACGGTGCAGGAATTCCGCCATATCATCGAGCCGGAAGCGACTGCCTTCGCCGCCATGCGACGCACCGAAGAGCAGATGGCCGAGATCAGCCAGGCCTGCCGAGAGATGGGCGAGGCGCCGAGCCTGCAGGAGCGCACGCGCGCCGATACGCGTTTCCATCTGGCCATCCTGCGCGCCTCCGGCAACGATCTGCTGGTGCCGCTCGGCGTGCTGATCGAATCCGCCTTCGATCATCTGTTCACCTATACGACGCGCGAACTCGACGATCTGCAGCATGCACAGCAACTGCACGAGGCGATCGAGAAGGCCATCCGCCTGCAGCGGCCGGAGGCGGCCCGCAACGCGGTGCGCAAGCTGCTCGCCAATACCGACGGCGTCATCAACACCCGGTAGGATATGCTGATATTCAGGTGAGGCCGGCCTGCAAACGCCGGCTTTCGCGCTTCACGTACTTAAGTACGCTCCGCTCCGGTTCTCGAGCCCAATGTTTTCGGCGCGGCCTGACCTGAATCTCAACACATCCTGCGAGCGCTCAGCCGGCCTGCGAAGTGGCCAAATGCTGCCTGGTCAGCGCGATCAGCAGCGCCTGGTCGCGCGCGGCGTGCTCGGGGCGGTTGACCACCTCGTCGCCATTGACGATCGCACCCCAGAAGCCGCGCAGTTCCTCGACGAAGGCTTCGCCGTAGCCGGCGCGTAGATCCTTCCTCGACAGTGTGTGGCCGTCCGAGGTCTTCACAGTCAGCCGGGTCGGGTGATGGTTGAGCCAGGGCGAGGGGAATTCGAGCTCGAAGCTGGCAGCGTCGAAGAAGAGCGTGATGCGTTCCTTGTAGTCGGCGAGCTTCGGCACGGTGAGATGCGTCATCGTCCACAGCGCCTGGCCGTCGAGCAGTTTTACCGCGCCCTGGCCGCCATCGCCATTGGCGAAGATCTGCGCGCCGACAACCTCGCCCTCCGGCACGCCGAGTGCGTCGAGCAGTCCGTGCACGGCATTCACATCGTGAATCAAGGCGGAGCTGTAAGCGCCAATAAATCCACGGAAAGCCAGATCGTTCAAAGGCTGGCCGATGGCGCGTTCGACCTGTTGTTTCTGCTTGCTTTGAGCGGCGGCAATCAGGTCCTTGGGAATATCGTTGCCGCGGATATAGCGCTGGTGGGCGATGAACGGCCAGGCGTCGGGATCGTTGACCTCGACCGAGACGGACCGCAGCGTCTTTGCCGTGCCGGGCAGCGAGGCCAGCGCCAGCCGGTAGCTCGGATCGAAGCGCTTCATATAGCCGACCTGCATGACCTTGCCGGCCTTGTTGCGCGTGGCGATGATCTCGGCGATTTCCGCCGGGGAATAGCAGAGCGGCTTTTCGCAGAAGACATGCAGGCCGCGCCCCAGTGCGGCCAGCACCTGCTCGTGATGCAGCGGGTCGGGCGAGCCGATCACGACGGCGTCGAGCTTATGGTCGAACAGTTGCTCCGGCGTTTCGAAATTGGCGATGCCGTGAACTTCGCTGACATATTCCCGCGAAATCCTTGACGGGTCGGCGACGCCGACCAGTTCGAACAGGTCGCCGAGCCGCAACAGATTCGGAATATGCTCGACCTGCGAGATCATGCCGGCGCCGATAACGCCAACCCGTATCCTGCTCATGCTGCTAAAACTCTCTGCAAAGTGTTCCAGGCTCAGGGTGCGGCGGCCGGCCGGTTGCCGATCTGAGCCAACAGCCCGGCAATCTCAGCTTCCACCGCCTTCAGATCCTCGCCGCCCGACATGATGGAAATCACCTCGTCGCGCGAGATCTCGGACTTTGCGTATGTGCCGCGATTGCGGCCGCGGTTGAGCAGCGTGAAAGTGTCACCGACAGGGTAGGCGTGGTGGATGTTGTGGCTGATGAAGATCACCGCCAGCCCGCGTATGCGCGCCTCGATGATGAATTTCAGCACCATGGCCGCCTGATGCACGCCGAGCGCCGAGGTCGGCTCGTCAAGGATCAGCACCTTTGCGCCGAAGTGGACTGCGCGCGCGATTGCCACCGATTGGCGCTCGCCGCCCGACAGCGTGCCGACTGCCTGTGTCGGGTCGCGCACGTCGATGCCGATATCGGCCATCGCCTGGCGGGCAATTGTGTTGGCGCGCTCCTTGTCGAAGCGCGAGAAGGGCAGGCGGCTTCTGGTCGGCTCGCGGCCGAGGAAGAAGTTGCGCGTGATCGACATCAGCGAGATCATGCCGAGGTCCTGGAAGACCGTCGCGACGCCGAGGTCCTGCGCGTCGCGCGGGCTGCGGAACGTGACGGGCTTGCCGTCGACGAAAATCTCGCCCTTGGTCGGCCGGTGCACGCCCGACAGAACCTTGATCAGCGTCGACTTGCCGGCGCCGTTGTCGCCCAGCAAACAGTGCACCTCGCCGGGATAGACCTTGATGTCGATATCTTGGAGCGCGCGTACCGAGCCGAAATTGACCGACACACCACGCAATTCCATGGCTGGCTGGATGGCCGGGGACGGGTTTGGGTAGGTCATTTGCCGCCTCCGCGTCCGAGCGCCTTGAGGCGGATGTAGTTGTTGACCAGCACGGCCATCAAAATGACGATGCCGAGGAAGACCTTGAACCAGTCGGTGTCGATGCCGGTGTAGAAGATGCCCATCTGCACCAGGCCGAAGATCAGCGCGCCGAACAGCACGCCATAGACGGTGCCGTAGCCGCCGGTGAGCAGCACGCCGCCGATGACCGCGGCGATGATCGCCTCGAATTCCTTGAGCAGGCCGCGCGTGGTGTCGGCGGAGCCGGCCTCCATCACCTGGATGGTGGCAAGCAAGGTCGCGGCACAGGCGGTGTAGATGAACAGCGCGATCTTAACCCGGTCGACCGGCACGCCGACATTGCGGGCGGCATTGAGGTCGCCGCCGGTGGCGAAGATCCAGTTGCCGTATTTGGTCTGGGTCAAGACATAGCCGGCAAGCGCTGTCAGTCCGAGCCACCAGACGATCGACATCGGAATGCCGACGACGAAGGGAATGCCGTCGGTGCGGGTGGCGATCCAACCTTGCGTGCCCATCCATTGGAAGAAGCCGGTCAGGAGATGGCCGTTGAACAGGCCCGCGGTTGCCGGGTCCGGCGCGCCGTCGAGGATGTAGGGGATCTGCGTGCGGCCGGTGACGGCGCGGGTGATGCCGATCGACAGGCCGCGCAGGATGTAGAGCGACGCCAGCGTCACGATGAAGGAGGGCAGGCGGGTCTTCACCACGATCAGGCCGTTGACGTAGCCGGTGAGGATGGCGACAGCGAAGGCGCAGGCGATGCCGCCCCACAGCGGCAGGCCCCAATATTTCACCGTCAGTCCGATGACGACGCCGGCGAAGCCGACCATCGAGCCGACCGAGAGATCGAACTCGCCGGCGATGATGAGAAGGGCTGCGGCCGTGGCGATGATGCCGAGTTCGGCCGCCAGCGTCAGGAAGGTCATCGACCCCTGCAGCGAATAGAGGTTCGACGCACCCGGCAGCAGGGCGAAGATGATGATGGTGGCGATGAGGCCGCCGGCGGCACCGGCTTCGGGCCGGCGCAGCCATTGCGTCAGCCGGCCGGTGCTGGCCAGCCGCTCGTCAGCACCGGCCGCCCGTTTCGACATCATGCCGAAACGGTCCTTGCCCAGTACCCCGGGGGCCGGCGCTTCTGGAGGTATCGCCTTGTGTTCCACAACAGCCATTAGGCTCCCCAATCGCTCACTTCGCAATCTCGACCAGAGACGGGGAGCGCATGGCGGCTCCCCGATCCGTTTTGGTCTTGCCTTAGCGGATGCCGTCCTTGGCGAGCGCCAGGATCGCCTTGGCCTTGTCGGGCGAGTCGATGAACAGCGGCCCGGTGTAGGCGTTGTTCTGCGGCCAGAAGCCATGTGTGGCATGCTCGACCAGATAGATCACCGGCAGGTATCCCATCAGATATTGCTGGGCGTCCATGCCGAAGCCCATTTCGCCGGCGACGACGGAATCCAGGACTTCGGGGCTGATGTCGAAGGTGTAGAGCTTGATCTTGCCGAACAGTTCCTTCTGCCGGAAGAACGGGATCAGCGGATTGGCGGCGGTGGCGCCGAGCGCAAACACCGCCTGGGTGTCGGGATGCGCCGACAGATAGGCTTCGGTGCGGCGCTGGATGTCGGCCGGATCGGGCGACACGGTAAGCACCTCGGTGCCGCCGCCTGACGGCTTCAGCCCGTCATTCAACCCCTGGCAGCGCTGGTCGAGACTGACATTGCCGACCTCGTGGTTGATGCAGACGACCTTGAGCGTGCCTTCCTTGGCCAGCCGCTCGCCGGCCTTCTTGCCGGAATCATATTCGGAGACGGTGCCGACATAGAGAGAGGTACCGAGTTCGGCGCCTTCCTTCTCGCCGGAATCCAGGACGACCATCGGAATGTTGGCGGCAAGTCCGGCCTTGACCGATTTACCAAGTGCATTGGCGTCGGCAATGGAGACGGCGATGCCGTCTGGATTGGTGGCGATGGCCGCGTCGAGCAGGCGGGCCTGTTCGACCACGTCGAACACTTGCGGCGCATAATATTCGACCTTGGCGCCGGTGAGCGCCGCCGCATCGTCGACGCCGCGCTTGACCACCGACCAGTAGGGATCGGAGGCCGAGCCATGCACCACGAAGGTGATGCGGACATCCTTGGGATCCTTCAGGCCGGCCGCTTGCACGACGCCCGCCAGCATACTCATCGAGACAAGCGCGCCGAGCGCCAGTTTCAGAACAGTCTTCATGTCATTCTCCCATTGTCGTTGCAGTTCCAATTCCCTCTTTGCGCCTCGGCCGACGGATCGGCTTACGGCGCTGACCGGGTGGCCGCTTTGCGGGCCTTTGCCGGTGTCGATGCCCCGAGCCGTGCACGAAGCTCCTCGCGCAGCGGCTTCATGCCGATGATGTCGATGTCCTGCGCGCCGAGCCAGTCGCGGAAAGCCTGGTGGCGGAAGAGTTCGTATTCCTCGGTGCGGATATAGGCGGAGCGCGGCTCGATGAGTTCCAACTCGCCCGGCGCGTTGAAGTGCAGGCAAAAGAAGGTCAGGCCTTCGCGCACCCCTTCGACCAATGCCCTGTAGGCGGGCTCTATCGGCTTGGAGCGTGGACGGCCCCAGGTCGTCTGAATGGCGGCGTCGAAGATGACAAAGCCTTTGGCGCGGGCTTCAGTGACGCCGCGCTGGAAGGCCGCTTCGGTGACGCCGACCAGATTGTCGTTGGGCGAATAGGCCGACAGCGTTTTGGTCAACAGCACCGGCAAGCGATATTCCAGGCCGAGCCTGATGTAGACGTCGCAAAACTCGGGCGACAGCGCTGCCCCCATATGTGCGTCAAGATGAGTGACGTCGATGCCGGCGCGGTAGGCGGTGTCGATCTGCGCGCGAAGCTCGGTTTCCACCGCTTGCGGTGCTGCCTTGCGGCGGGTGGTCGCTACATCGGGCCAGAAATAGCCGAACTCGTCCGTCAGGCCGGCCGCGCGCGACGGCGACGTCAGCGGCCGCCATTTGTAGTGCTGCTTTTCGCTGTTCAGCGTCAGGTGGACGCCGAGATCGAGCCGGGGATCGGCGGCTGCCGCTTCGGCCATCTCGAGGAACCATGGGCACGGCACCATCACGGCGCCGGAGCTGCAGGCGCCCAGTGCGGTCAGTTCGAGGAAGGCGCTGTTGGCGCCATGGCACATGCCGACATCGTCTTCATGCAGGACGAGCTGTCGCGTCATGGACGGCCACCGTTTTGCCGGCCACCATCTTGCCGGCCACCATCTTGCCGGCCACCATCTTGCCGGCATGCCGGTTTCGAGGGTCTTCCAAAGTGTGTCCCGTGCTGCATGGAACCGACCGTTTGCCCAACTGGACGCGATGGAACGCCCAATGCCGGCTTTCCGACAGGGCCACTTCGACGAATTCGGATGGGTACGATTTTTCCGCGGGCCTGCATTCTGGAATGTCGATTTCATTCGATATGCCCACATTCGGCGTCAAACCCGGCCATCAAGCAACCGGGATGGCTTGGTCAGATCGCAGCGGAGTGGTTCTTTCAAACAGCGGCCGCAGGCGTACTGCTTTCATACCATCAGCGATGTGGAGACTTGCCATGTACACTGCCGGCGAAGAAGAGATCGAAGCCATTGCCAGGGTGATCCGCTCGGGTGCGCTGTTTCGCTATGGCGAGAACAGCGAGTGCAACCGCTTCGAGGCCCGCTATGCCAGGCATCTCGGCGTCGAGCATTTTGCGCTGGCCGCCAGCGGCACCTATGGGCTCGCCGCCGGCCTGATCGGCCTCGGCATCGGCCCGGGCGATGAGGTGCTGGTGCCGGCGCACACCTATATGGCGACCGCAACGGCAGTGCTGTCGGTCGGCGCCATTCCGGTCATTGTCGACATCGACGAGAGCCTGACCATTGACCCGGCCGCTCTGCGCGACGCCGTCGGCCCGCGCACCAAGGCGGTCATCCCGGTACATATGTGGGGTGCGGCCTGCAACATGAACGCCATCATGAACATCGCTAAAAAACGCGGTCTGCTCGTGCTGGAAGATGTCTGCCAGGGCATTGGCGGCGGCTATGAGGGCAAGAAGCTCGGCTCCATCGGCCATGCCGGCGCCTACTCCTTCAACTACTTCAAGAACATGACGTCGGGCGAGGGCGGCGGCATCGCCACCAGCGATCCGAAAGTGGCCGAGCGCGCACGCTGCGCCATCGACCCCTGCCATTTCTACTGGCAGGGCCGCAGCGACAGCATCAAGCCGTTCGCCGGCATCGGCGCGCGCGCCTCGGAACTGATGGGTGCAATGCTCAATGTCCAGCTCGACCGTCTCGACGGCATCATCGAGGCGATGCGGGCGGAGAAGAAGAAGGTGCTGGCCGGCACGCGCCATCTCGGCAATCTCGGCCTGACGCCGTCGCCGATGAACAGCCCCGACGACGATTGCGCGGCGCAGGTGATGTATCTGCTGCCCAGCGAACAGGCGGCGCAGACTTTTTCGAAGACCATTCCGAGTGTCATCGCCGGCAAGACCGGCCGCCACAATTTCACCCAGTGGGACCAGGTGCTGATGCATGAGGGCGCGCATCATCCGGCGCTCAATCCGTACACGCTGTCGGAAAACAAGGGCTTGCGGCTGACCTATGCCGACGATCTGGGCAGGGGTTCTCTCGACATCCTCAACCGCACGGTGATGATCGCGATGAATCCGGCGCATGGCGACGACGACATCGACGACATGATCCATAACATCGATGCGGCGGCCCGTGTGGCGCTGGAGAATGCCTCGCTGGACGATGTCGAGGTGCGCAAGGCAGCGCCCGTCGATCTGCAGAAATTCGATAGTGTGAATTGAAGCGCTCAGCGCTGGATCGGCCTATTGCCAGTCCAGCCGCATGAAGGCAGCGCGCAACGCCAGCACCGCGCGCAGGACCTGGCGTTCGTCCATCGCGGCATAGCCGAGCAGCAGGCCGTGTTCCGGCTCGCTCGAATGGTAGTTGATCGAGATGCCCTGCACGTCGAGGCCCTCCTTGACGGCGGCGGCGACGACGTCACTGTCCTTGTAGGGTCGGACAAAACTGGCCAGCAGCTGCATGCCGGAATCGTTCTCGGTCACCGTCAGCCATTCGGCCAGATGCTCCTGGCACAGCTTGACGAAATTGGCTTGCCGGCGCGCATAGAGGCGGCGCATGCGTTTCAGATGCGTGGCGAAATAGCCTTGCGTGATGAAGTCGTTGACCGTCGCCTGCAGGATCAGCGGCGCGAACTGGCCGGTGATCGAGACGGCACGGTCGAAGGGCACGGACAGTTCGCGCGGTACGATGAGATAGCCTATGCGCAGCGCCGGGATCAGCGTCTTGCCGAAGGAACCGATATAGACGACGCGGTCGGCATGATCGAGGCCGCGCAGCGCCGGCACCGGCCGGCCGCGATAACGGTATTCGCCGTCATAATCGTCCTCGACGATCCAGGCGCCGTGGCGTTCCGCGATGTCAAGCAGTTGCAGCCGTTCTTCGATGCGCATGATGGTGCCGAACGGCCATTGGCAGGATGGCGTCACATAGATCAGGCGTGGCGGAGGCAGGTTGGGGTCGGACAGGTGCCAGCCGTGGCGATCGACCTTCAAGGGCGCGAGCTTTGCGCCGCTGGCGAGGAAGGCGCTCTTGGCGCCGAGATAGCCGGGCTCCTCCATCCAGACATGGTCGCCTTCGTCCATCAGCACGCGCGAGGCGAGGTCGAGTGCCGCCTGCGCGCCGGTGACGATGATGACCTGGTCGGCGGTGCAGTTGATGCCGCGCGACAGGCTGATGGTCGAGGCGATGGCCTGGCGCAGGCCGGGATGGCCGGCAAAGGAGATATAGCCGAGCAAGTTCTCGTCGCGGCTGCGGGCATTGCGCACCAGAAGGCTCGACCAGATGGTGAAGGGGAAGGACGCGGTTTCCGGCACGCCGGGATGGAAGTTGATGACGCCGGCATTGCGCGGCGGCTGCGGGCCGTTGACGATGGTCTGACCGCGCCGCGACAGCTTTTGCGGGGCGGCGAGGCCGGCGCGCAGCGCGGCCGGCGGGCGTTTCTGCTGGATCGGCGCCACCCAGGTGCCGGACCCGGCGCGCGCCTCGATAAAACCTTCGGCGAGCAGCTGGTCGTAGGCGGCGATCACCGTGTTTCGGCCGACCTTGAGATCCTCGGCCAGCGAGCGGGTCGATGGCAGCAGCGTGTTCTGCTGGATCTGGCCGTCGAGGATGAAGCGCCGCAGGGCGCCATAGATCTGTCGGTGCATCGGTTCGTCCGAGCCGCGGTCGACCGACATGATGTCGAGGGAAAGGCGCATGTGGTCGGCCAAGCTAGTCTCCGACGAGCCTGGCTGCGCGCGCGATCTTTTCTTCGTTAAGCAGGCAAACGGTCTCGAGCACCAGCCGTCTGGTTGCGGGACGGACCTCACGGCTGTTCTTCAGCGCGCGGTGAACGGTTGCCGCGCCGAGTTCCGCCTTCTCGGCGATCTCACGGATGGTGCAAAGCCGTTCCATGCCGAGTGCCGCCTCGAATGCCATGTCGCTCCTCCATCCGCATCAAGGCATGCCTCGTCGCCAGCCTCAAGGCGGAAACGCCGGAGCTCGAAATCCTTTGCCGAGAACTGTGCGATCCGCGCCGCCAAGGAGGGCGGCGGCGCGGATCGCCGGGCGCATTCGCGTCGCTACCCCTACCGAGGCGCGCGCCCAACCGGCCAACCACCAGCCCCCCGGCGGTGGTCAGGCCATGTCTCGTGTAGCCACCTCGAACCCGGCCTTGCGGGCCGTGGCGAGAAGCGAGGCGTAGCCCTTCGTGGCATAGGTCAAGGGATGTGCCTTGGCCGGGTCCTGCTCGGCCTCGACGACGATCCAGCCTTCGAAGCCGCGCTTGGCCAGCGGCTTCAACAGCGACAGGAAATCGACGGAGCCATCGCCGGGCACAGTGAAGATTCCTTCCATCACTGCCGCCATGAAACTCATGTCCTCGCGCCGTGCCTTCTCCAGCACGGCCGCGCGGACGTCCTTGCAATGGAAATGCACGATGCGGTCGAGATGCCGGTTCAGGAGGGAGGCCGGGTCGCCGCCTGAGAACAGACAATGGCCGGTATCGAACAGCAGGCCGACGCTCTTGCCGGTTGCGGCCATCAGCCTGTCGACCTCGTCATCGCTCTCGACGATGGTGCCCATATGGTGATGGAAAGCCATGCCGACGCCGAAGGCAGCCATGCGGTCGGCGAGTTCGGTCAGCTTCTCGCCATAGGCGGTCCATTCGCCGTCAGCGAGGCGCGGACGCTGTGAGATCGGCGCGAAAATGCCGTCATGACGGCCGCGCGAGGTGTCGGCATATACGACGACCTTGGCGCCGAGGTCGCGTAGCAGGGTCAGATGCGAGGTGATGGCGGCGAATTCCTCGTCGACCGTCCGGTCCAGAATGCGGCCGTCATACCAGCCGGAGACGAGCTCCAGTCCGTAAGAAGACAGGATCGGTCCAAGCTCGTCGCTTTGCCTGGGGAATTTGCCGCCGAGTTCGGTGCCGCGATAGCCGGCCTGCCTGGTTTCCGACAGACATGTCGCGAGCGGCGTATCGCCGCCGAGTGCGGGAACATCGTCATTGCTCCAGGTGATGGGATTGATGCCGATCTTGACCGTCATGCCGCTACTTCAAAGGCTCGGGGAACCACAAAGCCGAGGCCGGCAAACTGAGGGGAAAGAGGACCTGTCACTAGGTCCAGTTGAGGTGAATTTGGCAGAACCAATCGGGAGCGCTAAAAGCGCTTCCCGTTTGAACGGACTAAGTCGACGCGCTTTATGTCTTCGTTTTATGCATGTCGTTGTCTCAAAACCGGCGCCACTTTTGAGCGACATGCATTAATCCTGCTGCGGCCTTCCGAAGGCCGCGCGCAGTTCGTCCTTGGCGTCCTCGAGCACTTTCCGGCGCGCCTGCGGCAGGTTCTTGCCGGCGCGGTTGATGTAGAAATTCAGCATCGACATGGCCGACTGAAACGGCTCGGCCTTGCGGCGGTCGCTGTGCTCGGCCGAGCGCTTGAGCGAGGCCGCGATCTTCCTGGCGTCGTCGGCTTCGAAGATGTGGTCCTCAAGGTCCATCGCATCGCTGTGCTCGGTCACCTCGGCCGACCATTTCTTTTTCGCGGTCATGACAAACTCCTTCCTGTCGCAAAACTCGGGCAGGCCGCCGCGGTTCCCGAGAAATCGCCGGGCCGCTGGAGCCAAGGATCATGGCCCTGTGGCGCTGCCCGTCGCGGTGAATGCGCCGATAGTGGTGACACAACGGTCGACTTCCCAGGACCGTAGACAGGAAACGCCTTGACCCCGATCGTCGCCAATCAGGCGGATAGCCCCGGCATCGACAGCAGCTACGCTTGGATGCGGCTTGCCATCTCCATGCTGCTGGCGACGATCGGTGCGGTCGGCATGTGGGCCGTCGTCGTCGTGCTGCCGGCCGTGCAGGCCGAGTTCGGCGTTGACCGCGCCGCGGCATCGATGCCCTACACCGCAACCATGGTCGGCTTCGCCGCCGGCAATGTGCTGGTTGGCCGCGCGGTCGATCGCATGGGGTATTGGATCCCGGCACTGCTATCCTCGGTGGCTCTCGCCGCCGGTCTGCTGCTCGCCGCGCTGTCGACCTCTATCCTGCAATTCACCCTTGCCCAGGGCGTGCTGATTGGTGTCGGCACATCGGTGATCTTCGGGCCGCTGATCGCCGACATCTCGCACTGGTTCAACCGTCGGCGCGGCGTCGCCGTCACGGCGGCGGCTGCTGGCAACTATCTCGCCGGAGCGCTCTGGCCAACCATCATGCCGACGCTGATCAAGGCGGAGGGCTGGCGCTTCACCTATGCCGGCATCGGTGTCTTCTGCCTGGTCACCATGGTGCCACTGGTGCTGTTGCTGCGGCGCGCTGCTCCGGCGGCGGCTGCCGCCGGTTCACCCGGAAGCCGGACAGTGCAGTCGATTTCGCTGTCTCCGGCGGCGTTGCAGGTGCTGCTGATCGTTGCCGGTCTCGGCTGCTGCGTGGCGATGTCGATGCCGCAGGTGCACATCGTCGCCTATTGCATGGATCTTGGCTACGGCATTGCGCATGGCGCCGACATGCTGTCGATCATGATGGCGGCGGGCGTCGTCAGCCGGCTCGCCTCCGGCTTTGTCGCCGACCGCATCGGCGGCGTGAAAACCCTGCTTATCGGTTCCGTGCTGCAATGCCTGTCGCTTTTGTTTTACATCCCGTTCGACGGGCTTGCCTCGCTCTATGTCGTGTCGCTGGTGTTCGGCCTGTCGCAAGGCGGCATCGTGCCTTGCTATGCCATCATCGTGCGCGAATACCTGCCCGCCAGGGAGGCCGGCCAGCGTATCGGCATCGTCATGATGGCGACCATCTTCGGCATGGCGATCGGTGGCTGGATGTCGGGCTGGATCTACGACCTGACCGGCTCCTACGCCGCCGCGTTCCTCAACGGGATCGCGTGGAACTTGCTGAACATAGTGGCCATCGGGCTGCTGCTGTGGAAAGCAAAACGCAGTGCTGCCCTGATGGCTTAGGAAGGCAGGATTGCCCTGTTGCTTGACAAGGGCGATTGGCTGCGCGACGCCAGCAGGCGAGTGGGTGCGGCAGCAGCCGGTTGGCATGGTGGCGGTGGAAAAGCTGAACATGGTTTCGCAAGGGCGCAGCGGCCGGGGCCCGGCACGTGGAGGATGTCCATGACCAAGCCGCGCTCGCGTCGTGGGGGCGGCCGCCCGACCCTATCAGATGTGGCGCGCAAGGCCGGCGTCGGCGCCATCACCGTGTCGCGGGCGCTGCGCGAACCGGAACGCGTCAGCCAAGATCTGCGGCGCCAGATCCAGGCCGCCGTCGACGAACTCGGTTATGTCCCGGATCCCAATGCACGGGCGCTGGCCTCGGCGCGCGCCGATGTGTTCGGCGTGCTGGTGCCGTCGCTGACCAACAACGTCTTCGCAGAAGTGGTGCGCGGCATCTATGACAGCCTGTCGGACGGCCCGTTCCGCGTCCAGCTCGGCAACACCCATTATTCCGGCCTCGAGGAGGAGCGCCTGCTGCAGGTGTTCGCACCGCAGCGCCCGGCGGCGCTGATCGTGGCCGGCATCGACCAGACGCCGACCTCGCGAAAGCTGCTGGAGAGCGCGGGCTGCCCGGTGGTGCAGGTGATGGAGACCGGGCCCGATCCGGTCGACATGCTGGTCGGCTTCTCGCATTTCGACGGCGGCCGCACCGCGACCGAGCATCTGATCGAGGCGGGCTACCGGCGGATCGGCTTCATCGGCGCACGCATGGACCCGCGCTCGCAGCGGCGGCTTGCCGGCTATCGCGCGGCAATGGAGAAGGCCGGCCTGTTCGACCCGCGGCTGGTCACCACCACGCCGCTACTGTCCAGCGTGACGCTCGGCCGCGAGCTGCTTCGCGATGCGCTGGCCAAGATGCCGGCGCTCGACGGCGTCTTCTGCAACAATGACGACATCGCGCTCGGCGTTTTGTTCGAATGCCATAGCGCCGCGCTCAACGTGCCGAAAACAATCGGCATTGTCGGCTTCAACGACCTCGAAATGATGCAGGCGGCGTTCCCGCCGCTCACCAGTATCCGCACCCCTCGCTATGAAATCGGCCGTCGGTCTGTCGCCATGGCGCTGGCGGCGATCGCAGGACGAAGGCCTGAGCAGCGGGTCGTCGATCTTGGTTTCGAACTCAAGCCCCGCGAGAGCACCGCACGCTGAACACGCTTTGGCCGGCCTCAGCAAATGGTGCTTTACACAACGTCATGGTAGCGCTACCATTTTCGTCGGGCAGACGTTTTGATGAGAGGCCGTGCCTGTTTATTATACATAAGCAACAGCTCATGCTTGTTTATTATGTATAATATGCTAGTTTCGTTTCTCGCCTGTGAAGCGGCGAGGGGGAGGGGATCGGGCCGGCTTCGGGCCCTTGAGACGTGGCGCCGGCCAGGCTGGAGGGCCTTCGGCAGGCGTGGAAACCACACCACGACAAACAGCATCAAATAAACAAGCAGCAGCAAACAAAACTACAACTGGGAGGAATATCGATGATCAAGTCACTTGTTGGTGGCATCGTTGCCGCCACTGCATTCGTCATGCTGAGTTCGTCGGCCATGGCCGACCCGGAAGTCGTCAAGGGCCCGTCGGCTGAGCCGGATTGCTTTGCGCCCTGGGCGGCCGATACGCAGTTCTTCAAGTTCCCCAAGAAAGACGGCCCATACCGCATCGCGCTCGCCAATGGCTATATCGCCAACACCTGGCGCATCCAGATGGTGCAGACCGCCAAGGCCTATGCGGCCCAGCCGGAGGTCGCCGCGAAACTGAAGGAATTCAAGGTCGTCTCGACCGGCGAGGACGTGCCGGCCCAGATTTCGGCGATCAACAACTTCATCGATTCCGGCTATGACGCGATCGTCGTCAACGCCCAGAACCCGACCGCTTTCGGGCCGGTCATCAAGCGCGCCAAGGAAGCTGGCGTCATCCTCGTCGCCTTCGACAATATTCTCGACACCAAGGACGCCATCAACGTCAATGTCGACCAGAAGGGCCTTGGCGAATTGTGGGGCAAATGGCTGGTCGGCCATGTGCCGAATGGCGGCAAGGTGCTCGAAGTGCGCGGCGTTGCCGGAACTTCCGTCGACACCGACCGTCACAACGGCATCCATGAAGCGCTCGATGCCTCGGGCAAGAAATGGGACGTCACCGAGGTGGTCGGCAAATGGGACGACGGCGTGGCGCAGAAAGCCACGGCCGACGCCATTGCCACCAACGGTCCGTTCGACGGTATCACCGGGCAAGGCGGCGACACCGGCATCGTGCAGGCGATGATCGATGCCAAGCATGCTTTCGTGCCGTTCGGCGGGGAGACCGAGAACGGTTTCCGCAAGTTCTGCGCGGCACATGCCGGCGACGGGCTGAAATGCTCATCGGCCGGCACCGGTCCGGCGCAGGTCGCGGTTGCCATCAAGACGGCGATTGCCGCGCTCGAAGGCAATGTCGTTCCGCAAGCAGTGAAACTGCCACTGGCGATCGTCGAGGATCCGAACTTCAAGGCCGGTCAGGATTTCTTCCCCGACCAGTCCGACAATTTCTTCGTCGGCAATTCCTTCCCGACCTGCGGCATCAATTTCACCGCGCAGGAAATTATGGGTCAGACCAAAGCTGACCAATAGGGGCTGACCAATAGGCGGCATATCCGGCGCCGCGGGATCTCCGCGGCGCCGGCCACTCGATATCCCTTGAAGTCAAACTGCCTCGGGAGGGCCGATGGACGGTGCGGTTCCGCTCTTCCGGATGGAAGGCATATCCAAGCGCTATGGTGGTGTGCGGGCGCTGGAAAAGGCCGAGCTTTCGGTCTCGTCCGGTAGCATCCACGCCATTCTCGGCGAAAACGGCGCCGGCAAATCGACGCTGATCAAGGTCATGGCGGGCGTCGTCGCGCCCGACGAAGGCCGCATGATGCTGAACGGCAGCGAGGTGACGTTCGCTTCGCCTGCTGCTGCAAACAAGTCCGGCATCGTCTGCATCTTCCAGGAGCTGTCGCTGGTTCCCGAACTCAGCGTTGCCGACAACATCGTCATCTCCGATCCGCCGAAGCGTTTCGGCATGATCGACCGCAAGGCGCAGCGCCGCATTGCCGAGGATGCGCTGGCACGCGCAGGTGCGGCCGACATCCATCCATTGGCGCTGGTCAAGGATCTTCCGCTTTCAAGAAGACAGATGGTCGAGATCGCCAAGGCATTGGCCAGGAAGCCGCGCATCCTGATCCTCGACGAGGCGACCTCGGCCCTGACCGCGACGGACGTCGCCAGGATATTCAGCGTGCTCAAGCGATTGCGCTCGGAAGGGCTGGCGCTGCTTTACATTTCGCACCGCATGAACGAGATCGCCGAGCTTGCCGACCACTGCACGGTGTTTCGCAACGGCCGCAATGTCGCCAGCTACAAGGCAGGCACAAAGAGCGACAACGAAGTCGTCGAACTGATGATCGGGCGCGAATACAGCCATATTTTCCCGCCGAAACCCGCGCGCACCGCAGCCGCCGCCGTTCCCGTGCTGGAGGCGCGCAAGCTGTCCTGGACGGACCGGCTGGACAATGTCTCGCTGACGGTCGGGGCAGGCGAGGTCGTCGGCCTTGGCGGCCTGGACGGCCAGGGCCAGCGCGAATTGCTGCTTGCCTTTTTCGGTGTGCTGCGCGGCCTCGGCGGCCAGATCCTTATCGACGGCAAGCCTGTTTCGATCGCCAGCCCCCAAGCGGCGCGCGACGACCGCATCGGCATGGCGCTGATCCCGGAGGACCGCAAGACCGAAGGCCTGATGCTGCCGATGACGGTGCGCGAGAACCTGTCCTTTGCCGCCCTAGACCGGCTGTCCAAGGCCGGCATCATCGACCGCGCCGCCGAACAGCGGCTGATCGACGACATGGTCGGGCTGCTGGCGATCAAGACGGCCGGCCTCGACATTCCGGTCGGTGCGCTGTCGGGGGGCAACCAGCAGAAGGTGGTCATCGCCAAATGGCTGATGCGCCAGCCGCGTATCATCCTGCTCAACGATCCGACGCGCGGCATCGACGTCGGCACCAAGCAGGAACTCTATCAACTGATGCGCAAGCTGGCGGATGCGGGGGCGGCGATCCTGTTCTATTCGACCGACTATGACGAACTGATCGGCTGCTGCGACCGCGTGCTGGTGCTCTATGACGGCGCGGTCAAGCGCGAGCTGGTCGGGGCCGAGATCACCGAGCGGGCGCTCATTGCAAGCGCGCTCAACATTCGCGGCGATGACGGCGGCGCGAGAGACGATGCCGGCGCAAGACAGGGAGCGGACGCGTGAAAGAGTGGCGCTACTGGCTGGCCGAGCAGCGCGGAACACTGATGGCACTCGGCATATTCATTGTCATGTTCGTCATCTACACCTCGAACCATCCAGCGGGCTTCACCGCCAATGTCGTGCAGACGGCGTCCAACAAGGGCGTGCTGCTCGCCTTCGTCGCCATGGCGCAGACACTGGTCGTGATCACCGCCGGCATCGACCTCTCCGTCGGCATGATCTTCACGCTGACCAATTGCCTCGCCTCCTGGCTGGTCATCGGCACCGGCCTCGAGACCGCTTTCGGCGTCATCGCCGTGCTCGGCACCGGGTTCCTGTGCGGAGCGATCAACGGCGCCATCGTCATCTACGGCCGCCTGCAGCCGATCGTCGCCACGATCGCCACGGGTGCGGTCTATTTCGGCATCGCGCTGCTGCTGAGGCCGTTTCCCGGCGGTTCGGTCAACGAAGGTCTCGCCGACGCGCTGACCGGACGCCTGTTCGGCGTGGTGCCGGCGAGCCTGGTCGTGCTGCTCGCCGTCGTGCTCGTGGTCTGGGTACCGTTCAGCCGCTCGGTGCTCGGGCGCGCGGCCTATGCGGCCGGGTCCTCGGAGACGGCGGCCTACATGTCCGGTGTGCCGATAAGGCGCGGCAAGTTCGCTGCCTACGCGCTCGCAGGCCTGTTGGCCGCGATCGGCGGACTGTTCCTGACCTTCTTCACCTATACGGGCGATGCAGCCTATGCCAGCGGCAACGCCTATACGCTGTTTTCGATCGCCGCGGTGGTGCTGGGCGGCGTCTCGCTGTTCGGCGGCAAGGGCAGCGCCATCGGCGCCATCTTCGGCGCGCTGGCCTTCCGCACCATCGGCGACCTGTTGTTCGTTTTCGATTTCGATCCGCTATGGCAGCCGCTGTTCCAGGGCGTTATCCTGCTGGTCGCGGTCAGCCTTGGCGCCTTTGCACTGTTTCGGGTCCGCAACCGGCTGGAGTGGTTCCTGTGAGCGAAACGACATTGGGCGGTATCGCCGGCCGCATGCCGAAATTCATCCGCCGCGCCGATCCGGCGGTGCTGACGGCCTTCGCCTGCATCGTGCTGTTGCTGTTCCTAGGCAGCCTCTATTCCAGGAGCTTTCTGTCGCCTGAATATCTCCTGCAGCAGCTCAAGGTGGCCTCGTTCCTCGGCGTCATCGCCACAGGCATGATGCTGGTCATCCTGCTAGGCCAGATCGACCTGTCGGTGCCGTGGGCGGTGGCGGCGGGCGCGATGATGGCGTGTGCGGCTGCGGCCTATGGCCCGATCGGTGTGGCGCTGGCCATCCCGTTCGGCATCTTCTGCGGGGTGCTGATCGGCATCGTCAACGGCTTTGGCGTCGCCTATCTGCGCATACCCTCCATGATCATCACGCTCGCAACCAACGCTGTCGCTCAGGGGCTCATGGTCGTTTACACCGGCGGCTACTCGCCACAGGATTCGGCCACCGGCGCCATGCGCTATCTTGCGACAGGTTTTACCATTCCTGGCGCGCCTAACGCCGTCATCATCTGGGCCCTGATTGGTGCCGCGATGGTGTTCGTGCTGTCCCGCACCAGCTTCGGCCGCACCGTCTACGGCATCGGCAACCGCGAGCGTGCCGCCTATCTCTCCGGCATCGATACAAGGCGCGTGGTGATGATCGCCTTCGCTATCTCAGGCGGGCTGTCCGCCTTTGGCGGGGTGCTTCTCGCCGGCTATGCCTCCAAGGCGGCGCAATCGATGGGCGATGCCTATCTCCTGCCGTCGATCGCCGCCGTGGTTCTGGGCGGCACCTCGATCCTGGGTGGCCGCGGCTCCTATCTCGGCACCGTCGCCGGTGTCATCCTGATCACGCTCCTGCAGTCCATCCTTTCGGTCATGCAGATGCCGGAGGCGGGGCGGCAGATCGTCTATGGCCTGGTCATCGTTGCCATGCTCCTGCTCTACGGCCGCGCGCCGGCAAGCCGCTGACCGTGGACGAAAAGACCGCAAAGGCGCCAATGGGCGCTACCGGCTCAGTGCCTCGGGCCATTGTGGTGATGGGCGTCGCCGGCTGCGGAAAATCGGCTGTCGGCAAAGCATTGGCAGCAGAGGAAGGGGCCGTCTTTGTCGAAGGCGACAGGCTGCACCCACCCGAAAACGTCGCCCGCATGGCGAGCGGCGAGCCGCTCACAGATCAACTGCGTGAGGGCTGGCTCGATGCCATTGGCGAGCGGATCGCCGACCTGACCGGCAGCGGCCAAAGCGTGGTTGCCGCCTGCTCGGCGCTGAAGCGCAGCTACCGCGATCGTCTGCGTGGCTTCCGCCGGGATATCGATTTCATCTATCTGAAGATCGATCCCGCAACCGCCAAGCAGCGTGTCGCCAACCGCAAGGGCCATTTCATGCCGGCAAGCCTGGTCGAAAGCCAGTTCGCCATCCTTGAGCCGCCTGGCGCCGACGAGCGGGCGCTGACGGCCGACGCCACACTTCCAGTGGCTGAGATCGTCACCGCCGTTGCCAGCCTGCTGGCCGGCGCAAAATCATGAACCACCCTCGTCGGGCAAGGCGGTTTCCGGCCGTTCGGTGAACCGGTCGGCGCCGGACCAGACCATCATTTGCTCGGGATAGAGTTTCAGCGCCTCCAGCAAGCGGTCGCGCTTGAGCAATATGTACTCGGCCTGCAGCGCCATGTTCTTGGCGCCGGCTCTGGCCGCGCGCTCGCCGGCCTCTGCCGGGGCCGGCACCAGTTCGGGACTTAGGACGGCGCGGTATTGGCGGAACGGATCGGTCTCGAAGGTCGACATGGAAAACAGCGCCGCCTTGCCTCTGGCAGCGAAATTCGTCGGCGCCGAAGCCAGGTGGGTCCAGCCGCTCTCGCCAAGGCCGACTTCGGTGAATGTCGAGCCGGCATGCACCGTGTTGGTCACCAACACCACGCCGTTGCTGCCAAGGATCTTCTGGATCCGGCCGGTGACCTGGTAGGCGTCGTTGCGGTCGAACACGATCCGGCTTTTCAGGAAACGGTTCTCGACCCGAACCATCGGCGGGTTCAGGAAGCGCAAGCCGAAGGTCGAATCGGATATGCCGTGAGCCCTGACGCTGAGCTGGTGTGTCTCGATGCCGGCTTCATGGAGAGCGCGTTTGCCGATGATGGTCTGGGTCGTGAACTGATCGCACCAGATGATAGCGCCGTGGCCGCGCTTCAGCGCCGCTTGCAGGCCTTCCCGGCCCTCCAGCCGGATATTAGGTGACCAGCGGCGGCCGATGAGATGCGCGGCAAGCAGCAGACGCCGGCGGTGGTTGGCGCAGAGCAAGGCCCTGAACTGCCTTTGCGCATCGATGCCATTGCCGAGCACGGCGCGCGTCGCGGCGGCGTAGCGCACGAAATCCTTGCGGATATGGCGCTTGAGGCGCAGCCCCGATACGCGGCTGCAGATCGCGGCCCACCAATTGACCGGCAGCAATGCCGCGACCCCGAGATAGAAGGCGGCCAGCAGCAGCTCGCGGAAATCCCTGTTGTTGAAGGTGCGCAACTTGCCGGCGCGGACCTGCTTGCGGCTGAAGAAGCGGACATGCTCGG
The DNA here is from genome assembly GCF_030323125.1 of Mesorhizobium sp. C089B. NCBI lineage: Bacteria > Pseudomonadati > Pseudomonadota > Alphaproteobacteria > Hyphomicrobiales > Phyllobacteriaceae > Mesorhizobium > Mesorhizobium sp. C089B. The sequence continues at coordinate 2,511,603 of NZ_CP100469.1, read as the reverse complement.
CGCGTTCGGGCACCAGGATGTCGGCGATGATTTCCGTATGATAAATGACGGCGGAAGATGGTGTCCGGTCGGCTTTCCGGGATTTTCCCAACCACGGCAGCCTCATCCGATCGGTGTCCACCTGTTCTTGCGTGCGTCCGGAAATCGCTTTACTGCGTCTGCCACGGGCGCGCAATCGGCGCCGGCAAGGCCATGGTGAACGCCATTCAGGGTTCGAACTTGAAACAGGCCCTATCGGTAGCACTTCCCCAACTGGCGCCCTGGCGGCCGGCTGCGGTGGCGCTGATGGCGCCGGACCGGCCGTCCCTGAGCTTTGCCGGCCTCGCCAATCTTGTCGACAAGCTCTGCGGCGATCTCGCCAGGCGTGGCGTTGCCCGCGGCACGGCCGTCGGCATCGTCTTGCCCAACGGCCCGGAAATGGCGGCCTGTTTCCTGGCGGTCTCGGCGTTGGCGACGGCGGCGCCGCTCAATCCGGCTTACGGCGAAGACGAATTCCGCTTCTATCTCGGCGATCTCGATGTGAAGCTGCTGCTGTGCGGACAAGGCATGGGCGATGCCGCGCGCAACGCCGCAAAGGGGCTCGGCATTGCGGTGCTCGACGTCGTTGTGACTGACGGCGCCAAGGCCGGCGAGTTTCTGCTGGCGGGCGACGCCGAGGTGGAGGCTGCCAGCGAGGCTCGCCTCGACGATATGCAGTTCAACGGACCCGACGATTTCGCGCTTGTCCTGCACACATCGGGAACCACGGCGCGACCGAAGATCGTCGGCTTGCGGCAGCGCAATCTGCAGGCATCGATGGCCAACATCGCCAGCACCCTGGCGCTGTCGGCAAACGATATGTGTCTCAACGTGATGCCGCTGTTCCACATTCACGGGCTGATGGCGGCGCTCAGCGCACAGCTGGCAGTCGGCGGCGCTGTTGTCTGCACGCCGGGCTTCAACCCGCTCAAATTCTACGGCTGGCTGGGCGATTTCCGGCCGAGCTGGTACAGCGCGGTGCCGACCATGCATCAGGCGATCCTGGCGCGCGCCGCCCGCAATGGCGAAACCATCGCGGCTGCGCGGCTGCGCTTCATCCGCTCGTCTTCGGCAGCGCTTCCCGACACCGTGTTCCGCGACCTCGAGCGCGTCTTCGGCTGTCCGGTGGTCGAGGCCTATGGCATGACCGAGGCGGCGCACCAGATGACATCCAACGGCCTGCCGCCGGCACGCCGCAAGCCAGGCTCGGTCGGCCTGCCTGCGGGTCCGCAGGTGACGATCCTGGACGACAAGGGGACGATCCTGCCGGCGGGTGAAAAGGGCGAGATCGCGGTGCGCGGCGCCAACATCCATGATGGCTATCTCGACAATCCGGTGGCCAATGAAGCTGCCTTCAGCGATGGCTGGTTCCGCACCGGCGACCAGGGCCTCATCGACGAGGATGGCGATCTGAGGATCACCGGGCGGCTGAAGGAGATCATCAACCGCGGCGGCGAAAAGATCTCGCCGCTCGAGGTCGACAATGTGCTGCTCGATCATCCGCTGGTGGCGCAGGCGGTGACCTTCGCCGTGCCGCATGCCATGCTCGGCGAGGAGGTGGGTGCGGCTATCGTGCTGGCCGAGGGCGCCATCGCCGACGCCGATGAGATACGCGATTTCGCGCGCAGCCGCATTGTCGAGTTCAAGGTGCCGCGCCACATCTTGTTTCTTCAGGAGATACCCAAGGGTCCCACAGGCAAGATCCAGCGCGTCGGCCTGGCCGGCAAGCTCGGCCTGGTCTGAGGACTCTCATTTGAGCATGATCTTGTCCGAAAACCGGTTCCCACTTTTCGGGACCATGCTCTAATTTAGATCTGCGATGTCAGCTCGACCGGAAAATCATCATTGTCGGCGTCGCGCATGGCGGCGAGGCTGCGATTGTCCAGCACTTCGGCGATCGCCTGGCGCACTTCCAGCATCATGTGCCGGACTTGGCAGGTCGCCTCGTCGCAATCCTCGCAGCGCTGGTATTGCGTGCGGCTGGCGCAGGGTATGGGAGCGAGCGGGCCGTCCAGCACGCGCACGACGTGGCCGATCTTGATTTCGGAAGCCGGCCGGGCGAGGCGATAACCGCCTTCCTTGCCCTTGCGACTGAGGACGAAACCGGCATTGCGCAGCTCGCCCAGAATGGCATCCAGGAATTTCTTCGGGATGTTGTTGGCGATCGCGATGTCGTTGACGAATGCAAGCTGGCCGACCGGCAGGCCGGAAAGATGCACGAGGGCCTTGAGGCCGTATTTGCCTTTTTTGGTAAGCATGCCCGCTTCAGTTCATGAAAACCCCAACCACCCGCATCTGGCGGTTGTTTGTGTGCAAATCATGACGTTTCGCCTGAACAACCCGGTTTCGCGTAGAACAAGCCGCCCGGTTGAGACGTTAGGCACAAAGGCGTTCATTCTTTGTAACGTTTTTCGCCGATCGCGACAGACTCCGCATGAAAGCCGTTTGTCGGCGCGCGAAAACGAAAAAGCCGGCAAAGCGCCGGCTTTCTTGTGAGGTGAGGTCGAACGCTGCTGATATCAGCGGCTGCCATAGGTCTGGTCGAGCAGACCGCCGGCGGCGAAGTGCTCCTTCTGTACCTTGTCCCAGCCGCCAAAGACGTCTTCCACCGTCAGCAGGCGGACATCGGGGAAGTCGGCCTTGTATTTTGCCGAGACTTCAGCGTTGCGGGCGCGCAGGCCATTTTCAGCCGCGATGGTCTGGCCCTCGGGCGTGTAGAGGAAGTCGAGATAGGTCTTGGCGAGGTCACGGCTGCCGTGCTCGTCGGCGACCTTGTCGACGATCGCCACCGGGAATTCGGCGAGCAGGCTGACCGTTGGCGTGACCTGTTCGAACTTGTCGTTGCCATACTCCTTGCGGATGCCGCGCGTTTCCGACTCGAAGGTGATCAGCACGTCGCCGATCTCGCGCTGCACGAAGGTGGTGGTGGCGGCGCGCCCGCCGGTGTCGAAGATCGGCACGTTGTTGAACAGCTTGGTGACGAACTCCTTCACCTTGGCGTCGTCGCCCTTGAAGGCTTCCTTGGCGTAGGCGGTTGCGGCCAGATAGGTGTAGCGCGCATTGCCCGAGGTCTTGGGGTTGGGGAAGATCACCTGCACGTCGTCGCGCACGAGGTCGTTCCAGTCCTTGATGCGCTTGGGGTTGCCCGCGCGGACGAGAAAGGATGGGAGCGAATAGAAGGGCGAGGCGTTGTCGGGGAAATCCTTCTGCCAGTCGGCGGAGACGAGGCCTTTCTTGACCAGAAAGTCGATGTCGGTGACCGGGTTGAAGGTGACGACATCGGCGCCGAGGCCTTCGGCAATGGCGCGCGCCTGCGCCGAGGTGCCGGCATGCGACTGGTCGACGGTGACGCCCGGATGGCCGGCGACGAAAGCCTTGTTCACCTGGGCGAACAATTCGCGGCCGACATCATAGGAAGCGTTGAGCAATTTGTCGGCCGACCAGGCCGGCGAAGAGGCGAGGACCAGGCCGGTGGCGACGCTTAGCAAAAAACGCTTCATGAAAACAGGCTCCGATGTGCAATGCGTTGCCAGAACATAGCCGGGCCGGAGGGTGTACTGCGAGGCACACGGGGCAGACGTATGGCGTTGCAGCGAAAAAGAAATCGCTGAAGCAGGTTATCGGCGAAAATTCATTCCAGGCGAAATGCCGGTGCGTTGGGGTTTTCTGTGGTTTGCAATTCGAAGCCGAATGGCATATACAAATGGCATATACAAGTGGAACAGACAGGGGAGGCTGCCATGCCGCAGCACCGTCACTCGATACCACCGCCCAGGGAGGCGAAGTTGTTTCGCAACAACCGCAGTCAGGCGGTTCGCATCCCTGTCGAATTCGAGCTGCCTGGCGAGAAGGTCCTGATCAGCCGCGATGGCGACCGGCTGATCATCGAGCCGGTCCGCAAACCCGGCCTCGTCGCGCTCCTTGCCCAATGGGCGAAAGAGCCGCCGCTTGGTCCTGAAGACGACTTTCCCGAGATTCATGATGCGCCCGTGGGGCCCGAGGACATCTTCTGATGCGGTTCATGCTGGACACGAACATCATCAGCGACATGATCCGAAATCCGGCCGGCAAAGCCGCCAGTACGGCGGTTCGCGCGGGAGACGGTGCCCTGTGCACCAGCATCGTTGTCGCCTCGGAGCTGCGTTATGGCTGCGCCCGCAAGGGATCGGCCAAGCTGCTCGCCAAGGTCGAGCAATTGCTCGCCGAGTTACCTGTGCTGCCGCTCGATGTGCCGATGGATAACGAATACGGAGCACTTCGTGCCGAGCTGGAGGCCAGAGGCCAGCCAATCGGCCACAATGATCTTTTCATTGCTGCCCATGCCTGTGTGTTGGGGACGACACTGGTGACGGCCAACACCGCTGAGTTCCGTCGGATCAAGGGCCTGACGCTCGAGAACTGGCTGGAGTAGCGCCGGATCGATGTCTATGCCGCCGGGAAAAGCTTCCAGCGCCTTGGCCTGAACGCCACCCGGCTCTTCTGCGTCGCAGGATGGTCCACAGGCAGTTCGATCTCGACGCGCTGGCGCTCGCCGCCGATTTCCAGTTCGACGCGTCTTGTGCCGGCGACGCGGCGGCTGGCGGCGACCGTGCCGGCGATGCAGCCGCTGCAGCCGTCGAGCAGTTCGATATCGTGCGGGCGGAAATACAGCGTCGCATCGCCCTCGGGTGCGTGCGGCGCCGACACGCCGATCGGACGGTCGGCGAGCCAGATTTCGCCATTCTCAACCTTGACCGGCAGCATGCTCGATTCGCCGATGAAGGAGTAGACGAAGGGCGAGTTCGGCGTGTCGTAGATCTCGTCGGCGGAGCCGACCTGCTCGATGCGGCCCTGGCTCATCACCACGACGCGGTCGGCAAGCTCGAGCGCCTCTTCCTGGTCGTGGGTGACGAAGACGGTGGTGTGGCCGGTACGGTCATGGATCTCGCGCAGCCAGCGGCGGAGTTCCCGGCGCACCTGCGCATCGAGCGCGCCGAACGGCTCGTCGAGCAACAGCACCTTGGGCTCGATGGCCATGGCCCGGGCGAGCGCCACGCGCTGGCGCTGGCCACCGGAAAGTTGCGCCGGATAGCGCTTTTCCAGGCCGGAAAGCTGAACGAGATCGAGCAGTTCGGAGGCGCGTCGGCGGATTTCGGCCGCCGGTGGTCGCGACGGTCCATGCCGCACCTTGAGGCCGAAGCCGATATTGTCGGCGACCGTCATGTGCCGGAAGAGCGCATAGTGCTGGAAGACGAAGCCGACATTGCGCTCCTGGATCGAGCGGTGCGAGGCGTCCTCGTCGCCGAAGAAGATCTTTCCGCGCGTCGGCCGCTCCAGGCCGGCGATAAGCCTCAGCAGCGTCGTCTTGCCGGAGCCGGATGGCCCAAGCAGCGCGATCAGCTCACCCGACTTGATGTCAAGCGATACGTCATGGAGGGCCGGAAACCGGTCAAACTCCTTGCGTACGTTGGCAACGCGAACTTCCATGTAGATCCCTCAGTAATTTGGTGCATGTCGTTGTCCCAAAACCGGTTCCCAGTCTTGGGCGATATGCATTTAGTCAGTGCCCGCGCGTCGCGGCGATCTCGGCGCCGTAGCGCATCTCGAGAAGTGTTTTCAAGACCAGCGTGACCAGCGCCAGGCCGGCAAGCAGCGAAGCGACGGCAAAAGCGCCGACGGCGTTGTACTCGTTGTAGAGGATTTCGACATGCAACGGCATGGTGTTGGTCAGCCCGCGTATGTGGCCCGACACGACCGAGACCGCGCCGAATTCGCCCATCGAGCGGGCGTTGCACAGAAGCACGCCGTAGAGCAATCCCCATTTGACGTTGGGCAGCGTCACGTACCAGAAGGTCTGCCAGCCATTGGCGCCCAGAGAGAGCGCGGCTTCCTCGTCGCCGTTGCCCTGTTCCTGCATCAGCGGGATCAGTTCGCGGGCAACGAAGGGGAAGGTGACGAAGATGGTCGCGAGCACGATGCCGGGCACGGCGAACAAGATCTGGATGCCGTGCGCCTTCAGCCATTCACCGAACAGTCCCTGAGCGCCAAACAAAAGCACATAGACCAGGCCGGAAATGACCGGCGAGACCGAGAAGGGCAGGTCGATCAGCGTGGTTAGAAAAGCCTTGCCCTTGAACTCGAACTTGGCGATCGCCCAGGCAGCCGAAATGCCGAAGACGACGTTGAGCGGAACGGCGATCACCGCCACCAGCAGCGTCAGCCGGATCGCCGAGCGCGTATCGGGATTGGAGAGCGATTCCGTGTAGGCGCCAATGCCTTTCGCCAGCGCCTCGTGGAAGACGATGATCAGCGGCAGCAGCAGGAAGATGGCGAGGAAGGCGAAGGCCACCGCCATCAGCAGCAGCCGCACCGGCCGGCTTTCGGTCACCGCCGCCGACCGGCTCTCGTGATGCGGTTCGTAGGATTTGATCTCGGGGTCAGCCATAGCGCTTGCGACTCCATGACTGCGCCAGGTTGATGACCAGCAGCATCACGAACGACAGCAAAAGCATGATCGCCGCGATCGCGGTGGCCGCCGGATAATTATACTCCTCGAGCCGGATGACGATCAGAAGCGGTGCGATCTCCGACTTGTAGGGAAGGTTGCCGGCGATGAAGATGACCGAGCCGTATTCGCCGACGCCGCGCGCGAAAGCGAGTGAGAAGCCGGTGATGATGGCCGGCGCCAGGCCGGGAAACAGGATGCGGGTGATGATCTGGAAGCGGTTGGCGCCGAGCGTCGCAGCGGCCTCCTCCACTTCCTTGTCGATCTCCTCCATGATCGGCTGCACCGTGCGCACGACAAACGGCAGGCCGATGAAGACAAGCGCCACGACAATGCCGAGCGGCGTGTACGCGACCTTGATGCCGAGCGGCGCCAGGAGATGGCCGATCCAGCCATTGGGCGCATAAAGAGTGGTCAGCGCAATGCCCGCGACCGCGGTCGGCAGCGCGAAGGGCAGGTCGACCATGGCGTCGACGACGCGGCGGCCGGGGAAGCGGTAGCGCACCAGCACCCAGGCGACGAGCGTGCCGAAGACGACGTTGACGGCGGCTGCGATGAAGGCTGTGCCGAAGCTGATTTCGAGTGCGTTGATGGTCCGGCGGTCGGTGGCGATCGCCCAGAAATCGGTCCAGCCGAGGGCTGCCGAGCGCCAGATCAGGCCCGACAGGGGATGAGGATGATGAGCGTGAGGTAGGCAAGCGAGAAGCCGAGCGTCAATCCGAAACCCGGAATGACACTCGGCTGTCTGAATCGCCACCCCGCCTTGGCGGGTGCTATGGTCATGTCGTCCTGATCTAAATCCTACTGGGCCGGCTTGTAGATCTGGTCGAATATACCACCATCGCCGAAATGATAAGGCTGTGCCTTCTTCCAGCCGCCAAAAAGCGGATCGTCGATGGAGATCAGCTTGATTTCGGGCGTCTTCGGAATGTCAGCCGCATCCACCAGCTCGGGCTTGGCCGGACGATAGTGGTTCTTGGCGATGATCGTCTGGGCTTCCTTGGAATAGAGCCAGCCGAGATAGGCTTCGGCGACCTTGCGGGTGCCCTTGGCATCGACATTGGCGTCGACGATCGCCACCGGCGGCTCGGCCAGGATCGAGGTCGGGGGATAGACGATCTCGAAATTGTCGGCTCCGAATTCATTGAGCGCCAGATAGGCGTCGTTTTCCCAGCCGATCAGCACGTCGCCGATGCCCTTTTGCGCGAAGGTGACCGTCGAGCCGCGCGCACCGGTGTCGAGCACCGGAGCATTGGCGTAGAGCTTGCCGACGAATTCCTTGTTCTTGGCCTCGTCGCCGCCATCATTGGCGTTGGCATAGGCCCAGGCGGCAAGGTAGTTCCAGCGGGCGCCACCCGACGTCTTCGGGTTCGGCGTGATCACCTGGACACCGTCCTTGACCAGATCGCTCCAGTCGTGGATGCCCTTCGGGTTGCCCTTGCGGACCAGGAAGATGATGGTCGAGGTGTAAGGCGCCGAATTGTTCTCGAACTTCTTGCGCCAGTCCGGGTTGATCTTCTTCGACTTGGTGACGATGGCGTTGATGTCGCCTTCGAGCGCCAGCGTCACCACATCGGCATCGAGGCCGTCGATCACGGCGCGGGCCTGGGCGCCGGAGCCGCCATGCGATTGCTGGATGGTGACCGTCTCGCCGGTCTCGGCCTTCCAGTGTGCGACGAAGGCTTCGTCATAGGCCTTGTAGAGTTCGCGTGTCGGGTCGTAGGACACGTTCAGAATGGTCGTATCGGCAAACGCGAAACCGAGCGTGCCGAACTGGATCGATGTGGCGACCAGTGCGCCGAGCAGTTTCTTGAAATGAGGTTTGGTCATTTCCGCCTCCGTTGATGACGGCTGAACTCTATCGAATTGATAGAAATTAGATGCATTCAACGTTGCATTTTTTGTCCCCCCGAAGGAAATTTTCGCCGATATTGGGTTTCGGAAGGAAATATTTTCCTCATATTGGTCTAACCCGAATCCGGCCGGTTTGACGCTATCTAGGAGCTGACAGCGCAGAAGCAAGGCCGAGCGAGGGAAGGCTCGGTGTAGCACCGGGCGGTTCAGCCCGCAGTGATGGGAAAATCGAAGCGCAGCTTTGGATACGGCTCATCCCGAAGCGTGTAGTGCCACCACTCGCGCGCATAATTCTTGAAGCCGCCGGCGCGCATGGCGTCGAGCAGCCTTTTGCGGTTTGCCGCCGCTTCTGCCGCCAATGGGCGATGGGCGGTTTCGCTTGCCGGGTCGAAACAGTCGAAGCTGGTGCCGAAACCGAGCGTGCCGGCGCCGGCCGCGCCGCAAGCGGCGGATGACTTGTTCTTGCCGTCGCTGCGGGCGATGGCGACATCGACGGTCGAGCCGCGCGAATGGGTGGACAATTCGCCGATATAGCCCTTGGCGATGAGGTCGCCGCGCGGCACCAGAGGGTACCATTGCGGATCGGGCGGGCCGCCCTCTCTGGTCCATTTGCCCATGTCGGCAACGGCGCGGGCCGGGCGGTAGCAGTCGAAGACGACCAGCGTCAGGCCGTCGGCGGCGAGCGCTTTCTGCACGCCGGACAGCGCTTGCGCAGCTTGCTTCGTGAGTATGCAGACCGGCGCGTCATAGCCGTCGGCCTTGCGATGCAGGAAGTTTTCCAGGCCGGCATAGCGGATGTCCTGGCGGATGGAGGGATCGACATCGGCCAGGCGGACGAAGCCGGCGGGCAGGGGATCGGCGGCGGCGGGGGAGCAAGTCGAAACGAACATGGATACGGCTAAGGCCAATCCTCGATGCAAGCGCTTCGGCACACCCCCCTCTGGCCTGCCGGCCATCTCCCCCGCAAGGGGGAGATCAGATGTTGCTGCGGCTTTCGCCAATTTTCAACGTTGCTGAATGAGCGCGGCGCCGAAGCTGCCAATCTCCCTTGCGGGGGAGATGGCCGGCAGGCCAGAGGGGGGTGCCTCGCGCCGGGTTTCAGGCGAAGAAGCCCAATCCCCTGAATCGCTTGGCGCCATCTATTCAACGAACACCTTCACGCTTGCCGCGCGTCCCACGGCGTCGATGACGGTGAGCGTTGAATAGCCGGCGCCGTCGGGCAGCCAGGTCGCGGTGCGGCGGCGGTCGATGCCGACGAGCGGCTTGCCATTGGCCAGCCAGCGGAACGGCGCGCGGCCGCCTTGCAGTTTCAGCACCAGCGGCGAGGCCTCGGCGGAATTGGTGGCGAGATCGACGCGGGCGCCGTTGGGCGGGAAAATGATCGTTGGCGCCGGTTCCGTCGGGCCTGCCTGCACCAGTCCGTCGGCGCCGGCGCCGAAGCGCGCCAATGTCACCGGCAGGTCTTCGCGCCTGGCCTTGACGACGCCGGCCGGCTGGCTGGGCAACGGGACGGCGGTGAGGCCTGAACGGACGAAGCCCTCGAACAGGATGGGTGCGGCCGAGACATAGCCGGACAGGCCGGGCACCGCACCGGCATCGGCGCGGCCGACCCACACACCCAGCACGTAGCGGCCGTCGAAGCCGACCGACCAGGCGTCGCGATAGCCGTAGGACGTGCCGGTCTTGTAGGCGATGCCGCGCTGCAAGGCGCCCTGGGGCGGCTTCACGCCCGACAATATGTCGGTGATCTGCCAGTTCGCCTGGGCGTCGAGGATGGTGGCGGTGGTGCGCTCGTCGTTGGCCGGCTCGGTGCCGTCATGCAGCGTGTTTGCCTTCCCGCCATTGGCGAGGCCGGTATAGAGCTGGACGAGATCGCGCAGCGTCACGCCGACGCCTCCGAGGCCGATGGCGAGGCCCGGCGCCTCGTTGACCGGCAGCACCGGGCTGACGCCGGCCTGGCGGAAGCGCGCCATCAGCCGTGCCGGGCCGACAGAGTCGAGCACGCGGATTGCCGGCACGTTGAGCGACAGCTGCAGCGCCTGGCGGATCGAGACATCCCCCTGATAGCCCATGTCGAAATTCTTCGGCCGGTAGCCGCCGAAATCGACCGGGCTGTCCTCGATCAGCATTTCCTGGGCCACCAGCCCCTGCTCGAAGGCGAGGCCATAGATGAACGGCTTCAGCGTCGAACCGGGCGAACGCACGATCTTGGTCATGTCGATCCAGCCGGAGCGGCTGGCGTCGAAGAAATCGGCCGAACCGACTTCGCCGAGGATGTCCCCGGTGCGGGCATCGGCCATCACCATCGCGACGGAGAGGCGCGGCCCAAGTTTGATCGCGGCATCGCGCGCCACCTGCTCCAGTCCTTGCTGGACGCTTTTGCGGATCGTCAGCTGCAGCGGCTTGCCGGGGACGGCCTTGGGCAGCATGGCGTAGGCGGCGTGTGGCGCCAGCGCCGGCAATTTGCGGCGCAGGCCCGAGACATCGTCCAGTGCGGCGCGCGCGGCTTCGCGCTCGCCGAGCAGGCCAGCTGATACCATGCGGGTCAGCACGCGGTCGCGGGCGGCATGAGCGATGGTGAGATTGCGGTCGGGACGGCGCTTTTCCGGCAATTGCGGCAAGGCGACGAGCAGGGCTGCTTCCGAGACGGTCAGCCGCTTCGGCTCTTTGCCGAAATAGGCGAGCGAGGCGGCACGCACGCCTTCGAGATTGCCGCCATAGGGCGCCAAGGTCAGGTAGCGTTCGAGGATCTCCTGCTTGGACAGGCGCCGCTCGATCTGGATGGAGCGCAGCATCTGCTTGATCTTCGAGCCGAGGCTGCGGTTTTCGCGTGGCTCGATCAGCCGGGCAAGCTGCATCGACAGGGTCGAGCCGCCGGAGACGATATGGCCGCTGGTGGCGAACTGGCCGGCGGCGCGCGCCAGCGCCAGCACATCGACGCCATCATGGTCCCAGAAGCGCTTGTCTTCATAGGTGACCAGCATGTCGACGAACTGCTTGTCGACCTGGTCGAGATGAGTGTCGAGCCGCCAGTAACCGTCCGGCGTGGCGAAGGCGCGCAACAGCTGGCCGTCGCGGTCCTGGACCTCGGTGGAGACGGTGAGCCTTCCGGGCAGCGGCGGCGGAAAAGCGCGGTCGAGTTCCCAGAGAGAAGCGGCAGCGATCGCCGCAAAGCCGACGAGGGAGGCGGCGGCGATGCCTGTTCGACGGAGAAATTTTCTGGAGAGCATGGTGGTGCCCTTCATCCGCCTGCCGGCTCCTTCTCTCCGCATAGCGGGAAGAAGGAGATGGTCGCGGACATCGGCGTGTTCATCTTCGTCAAGGCGCCTTACGGCGCCTTGATCTCCATCATACCGGTGGCGGTGCGGGCCGAATATTGCGGCCGGTACATGTCCTCCACCGTGGCCGCCGGATGGCGTAGGTGCCCGGCGTCACCGCACGCACGACATAGGCCAGCATGATGTTGCGGTCGCCATCGCCGTCATTGGGATTGAATGCCGCGACGAAACGGTCGTCGCGGAATTCGAGATGGGCGGCGTCGGTTTGCGCCAGCCAGGTGAAGTTCGACAGCTGGGCGCTGGAAACAAGGCCCGGATTGTCGATCTCGAAGCCGGCCGGCAACAGGTCGGTGATCAGCAGGCGCGAAGGCCAGCGGTTCTGCTCGTAAACCTTGAGCACGACCACGTAGCGTTCGTTCTGCGTCGCCTCGGTGACGTTGGCTTCGGTGCCATCGAGCTTGTAGTAGGTGCGGTCGATGGTGAAGCCGTCGCCGCCGGCCGGCAAGGGCTCTACCGGCGAGGCGACCGTGGTGACGACCGCCTGCAGCGGCGTGGCGCCGGTGTTGGCGATGGTCAGCGGGCTGTCGGCAATGTCGGTGCCGCTGAGGTGGTTGGAATATCCACCTGCATGCGGCGCGCCGTTGACCGACAGCGTGATCGAGTCGTTGCCCGACTTCAGCGCGCGGGCCGCCAGAAGCATCCAGGACTCGTCCTGCGTGCTGGTCCAGCGGGCATCGGCGCGTTCCCTTGCCACCAGCCGGATCAGCTCCGGCACGATGGTCGGCACCGGCTTCGATTCGGCGGCGAGCGCCAGGATCGCGGCGCCATCACGCAGCCGCGAGCCATAGTCGGACCGGTAGTAGTCGTATTCGGTGGTCGACTTGGCCAGCTGCAGCGCCGTCTGGAAGGTTGCTTCCGAACGCTGCGCGTCGCCGTAGAGCGCCAGGCTCGCCGCCAACTGGGCGACGGCCATCGGGCTCGAGAAGGCTTCGAGCTTGGTGTCGGCGTAGTAGCGCAGATCGCCGACCGAGGCCTTCTTGTTGCGGGCCAGAACATAGAGCGCGTAGGCGATTTCGCTGCCGCGATCCTGGACGTCCTGGTCGTAACCGACCGAGTTTTGCAGATTGCTCAGCGCCTGGCTCATCGCCAGCGCCGGCACGTCGTAGTTCTGCTCGCGCGCCCGGGTCAGGAAGTCGGTGACGTAAGAGTCAAGCCACAGATCGCCGGAGCCCGGACCCCACAGGCCGAAGCTGCCGGCCGAAGCCTGGTAGCTCAGCACCTTGTAGATGGCCGCCTGGACGCGGTCGTGCAGTTCGGGATCGCTTTGCATGCCGACGCCGGACGCCAGATCGTTGACGTAGAGAAGCGGCATGGCGCGGCTGGTGGTCTGCTCGGCGCAACCATAGGGGTAGCGGTCGAGCGTCATCAGCAGCGACGGCACGTCGAAGGCGGCAGCCTGCGAAACGCCGACGCTGATCGAGGCGCCGTCGAGCAGGCTTGCCGCGAGCAGCTCCTTGTCGACGCGCAGCGAGCCGCCATTGCCCTTGAGGTCGACGACCAGACGGGTGGTGACCGGCAATTGCGCCGGACGCACCGGAACATACAGCGTCTGCTCGACGGCGGTGCCGTCGCCATGGGCGAGCTTGATGGTGATCGAGGCATTGCCCGCCGTCTGTGCAATCAGCGGCACGGTCAGCGTCTGGCGCTTGCCCTTGGCCAGCGTCAGCTTTTCGGGCAAGGGCTTGTCGCCGGTCGAGAGGTCGCCGGTCGTGGCGATCGACAGGGCATAGTCGCCCTCCGGACCGTCGGTGTCGGCGACGTCGAGCCGCATGATAGCTGCATCTCCAGGCGCCAGGAAGCGGGGCAGGCCGGCGGTGATCACCACCGGATCGCGCACGATGACATCGGTCGTGGCATGGCCGACGGCCTCCTTGGTCCAGGCGACGGCCATGACGCGTACGGTGCCGTTGAACTGCGGGATGTCGAAGTCGATCCTCGCCTTGCCGTCGGCGTCGAGCTGGACCGGGCCGGAGAAGAAGGCGACCAGCTTTTCGGTCGGCGGACTGCCTTGCGGCTGCATTGAGGCGCCGTCGCCGCCGGTCCTGAGCTTGCCGGTGGTGCCGAGGGAGCCGTCGATGAGACGGCCATAGATGTCGCGGACTTCGAGCCCGAGCATGCGCTGGCCGAAATACCAGCCCTCCGGATCCGGCGCCTTGTAGTTGGTGAGGTTCAAAATGCCGACATCGACGGCAGCGACCGTGACATAGGCATTGCTGCCCGGCGCTACGCCGGCGACCGAAACCGGGATCGACAGCTGCTGGCGCGGCATCGTCTTGTCCGGCGGCGTCAGGGTGACGGCGAGCTTTTTCGAGCCTGGGTCGACCGTCAGCCATTTTACGCCGATGGCGCGCGCCGGCATGCGGGTTTCCTGCGCATCGCCGGGCCGGAACAGGGTTGCGGTGATGTAGGCGCCGGCGCCCCAGTCGTCACCGACCGGGATGTCGACCGTGCTGCCGCCGGCCGGCATGGTTGCCGTGACGGTCTTGAGCAGCTTGTCGGCGCCAATGGTGACCAGCAGTTCGCCGGCAAAATGCGGCGACACTTTCAGCTTGGCCACGTCGCCGACGGCATAGCTGTCCTTGTCGAGAGCGATCTCGAGCCCATCAGGCGTTTCGGTGGAGGTCGAGGAGACATACCAGCCGGCGTCGAACTCATAGCTGGTCGCCGGGCCCTCGGGATCGGCAGTCTCGATCTCGAGCCGGTACTGGCCCCAGTCGACCGGCATCGTCACGGTCGCCTCGGCATCGGCGCTGAGATCGACCTGGCCGTTGGCGATCGACTTGGTGAAGGTGACCGGTTCGTAGTTCCACGAGTTGTTGTTGCGGTACCACTGGTAATTGCGTTCGACCTTGACCAGCGACCACTGCGCGCCCTTCAGCGTCTCGCGCTTGCCGTCGGGGTCGACCGCGATGAGGCTGAACTTGGCGGTGCCGCCCTGCGGCACCTCATTGTCGGCGAAATCCGGACGAATGCCGATCATGTGGCCTTGCGGGCGGATGCCGATGTTGAGCGAGCGTTCGATGGCGCGGCCGCCGGTTTCACGCATGCGAACCGTGACCTTGGCGTCGACCAGCTTGGTGGTCGCGGGCAACTGGTCGACCGTGACCGGGAAGGTCGCCTTGCCGTCGTCGCCGACCACCGGCAGACCGGTGAACGGGGTGACCGAAGGCTCGGCCGACTGCTCGTCGGCAAGGCCGAACGAATAGCCGGCGAAACGGTCCCAGTCGCGCGCCGTCGACAGCGTCAGCTCGCCTTCGAGCGCGAGGCCGGCGGCCGGCGCGCCATAGAGGAAGCGGCCGTCAATGTCGATGTTGGCGGTTTCGCCCTGGGCGATCTCCTGCTTGTCGGACTTCATGTCGAACTCGATGCGATCCGGCACGAAGTCTTCGACCAGGAACATCTGGCTGGAAACGGCCGCCTGCTTGGGATCGGTATAGATCGACACCGTCCAGGTGCCGCGCATGGCGTTGGCTTCCAGCGGCAGGTCGACGGCATAGCCGCCGGCCGAGACGCCATCGGCAACGATGCGGCGGTTCTCGACGCCGTCGGGACGGGTGAAGATGAAGGTCAGCGGCAGGTTTTCCACCGCTTTGGAGGCGCCGTCGCGGGCAAGGGCTGCGACATGCACATCCTCGCCGGCGCGGTAGATGCCGCGTTCGGTCCAGGCATAGACATCGAGCGCGCCCGGTGCGGCGCGTCCGGCGACGCCGCGATCGGACAGATCGAAGCCGGCGCGGCCCATGTCGAGGAAGACGAAATCGTTGTCGCCCTGCTTGGCCATCAGAACGGCCGGCACCATGCCGCCGTCGCCGCGCGTCAGGCCGGGGTTGAAGACAGCATGGCCTTCGGCGTCCGACGTGGCTGTGCCGAGGATTTCATTGTTCCTGGCCAGCAGCGTCAGTTCGGCGTCGGCGATCGGCTTGGCGGTTCCGAGCGAGCGGGCAAAGACATTGAGGCCATCCTGGCCGGTATAGGTCGACAGGCCGATGTCCGAGACGACGAACCACTGCGTGGCAAGCGAATTGTAATTGTCCTCGTCATTTTCATTTACCGCTTGCGCGGTCAGCACGTAGACGCCGGGCTTGCGCTGCGGCAAGGCTTCGTCGACCGGGAACGAAGTCGTGACGTCCTTGTTGAGGTCGTTGGCGATATCGAGCTGCCCCTGCCAGACCGGCTCACCCATCTGGTCGGAAATGCTGGAGATATCATAGCCGTCGAGCTGCTTCAGGAACTGATAGCCGGACAGAAGCTGCGCGAGCGAACGATCGCCGATGCGGTAGAGCTTCATCTGCGCGGCGTTCATGTTGACGGTGACGACCGGGATGCCGCGGCGGGCGCCGGCGGGCAGCACGAAGCTGTCGCCGGTGAAACGGGCGGACGGCGCGCGGTCCTGCACATAGATCGACAGCACGACCGGAGCGGCGGTGACCTCGCCAATTGCGGCCGGCAGGCCGGCGCGGAAGGTCACTTCGTAATGCTGGCCGTGTTCCAGGCCTTCGACGCAGATCTGCTTGTCCTTGGCCTCGACGCCCTTGGGCGGCTGGTTGTCGACGGTGACGAACTGGGCGTAGTCGACGCCGGTCTTCACCAGCTCCTCGGAAAACTGCGCGCAAATGCGCGGCGCGCTGGTGTCGGCGTCGATCGAGTGATCGATGACGCGGAAGCCCTTGCGGGCCTTGAGATCCTCATATTCGGCCTTGACCGCCGGCGAACTGACCAGCGCGAGGCTGGCTTCATAAGCCTGCAGGGCTGGACGGTAGAGATCGCGGCGGTCGAGGCCGTTGCCGAGCAGCGCCAGCACTTCGGCGCGGGTCTTGGTGGTGCGCAGCAATTTGTAGGCGTTGATGGCGGCGGAGGTGCCTTTGACCGGCAGATTGTAGGATTCGGAGGTGCCGCTGGCCGGCTGTATGGCAAGCGTTTCACGCGCCAGACCGAGCCAAAGCTGGCCGTCGTCAGGCAGGACCGAGACCGCGGCCTCGTATTTGTTCATGGCCTGGCCATGGTCGCCGGTCAGTGCAGCCTGTTCGGCGGCGGCGCGGAGTGATTCCAGCCCGTCGGTCGGCTTGTCATAGGCCGGATCGGTCAGCTTGTTGCGGTATTGCTGGGCCTGGTCGGCCATCCAGTTGGGGAAGAAGGCGAGTTCCGGCGGGGCGCCGATATCGGGGTCGCCATCGACATTGACGACCTTGCCCGCGACCGCGCCGCTGAAGGGTTTCAACTGGTTATAGTCGGACTTTAGGAAGCACCATTTGGCCTTGTTGTTGTAAGTAAAGGCGCGGCAGGCGGGGTCGCCGAGGCATGTCGTCTTGCACTGATCGAGGCTGACATTCTGGTCCGATCTGAGATCGAAGCCGAAATAGTCGGAATTATTTGAGGTCACCACCCGGCGGGCTTCGGCCGCTTGCGCTACAGACCCCCAGGCGAAAATGAGAAGAATCAAGATCGACAGACCACGAGCCGCCGCGCGCATCGCCATAACACCCTCCAGACACTGCTACGTCCGCGGCATGTTCAAGCTTCAGTCAAGCTTGTCAACACGAGGACGGGCAGGTTTCCGCCCGCCAACGGTTCCCAAACCGGCCAATGACCGGTATGCCGATAGTTCATCCACGGGAAAGGGATCACGCTTTCTTGCGAAAACGCAGAAGGTGTGAATTCCAAGCCCTGCCTATTTCAGACAATTGGATTGTGGCCCCTTTACGAGCGCTTCAAAACTTCATTCCAATTTTAGTTTTGTAACCTAGGTTGTCCTGATGCCGGCGTATGAAGCGCAGATGTCGAAGGTAAGTGCGCCACGGCGCACGCTTTCGCGTGCGCTGATTGTGGCGTTGGCGTGCTCGACCGTGCTCGTTGCCGAATCGGGGTCGGCGGCCGCCTTCGAGCTCTTCGGCATCAAATTGTGGGGCTCTTCGAATGACGAGGACGCCGATATCGTCGACCCGCTGCGCTATGCGGTGACCATCGAAGCGCCCGATGCCGACAAGGACCTGGTCAAGAAGCTCGAAAACGCCTCGTCGCTGAAATCCGACGAAGACCGCCCGGTTTCCGGCTCGCTCGGCCTTTTGGCGAAGGCGCGTAGCGACCGCGAACAGCTGGTCGCCGCGCTTTATGCCGACGCCCGTTATGAAGGCGTCGTCACTATCACCATCCAGGGCAAGGCGCTCGACGATTTGCCGCCCGATGCCGAATTTACGGGTCCGCAGCCGATCCCGGTGGTGATCAGCATCTCGAGCGGGCCCAAATTCACGCTCGGCAATATTCGGCTGGAGGGCGATGCCGCCGGGCTGGCGAGCGCCGATTTCGGCCTGATAGCCGGCGGCGATGCCGGCTCGGGCGCCGTGCTCAAGGCCGAGGCGCTGATCGTGCGGGCGCTGAAGCAGGAGGGCCGGCCGCTGGCCCGGATCACCGACAGGCAGGTCGTGGCCGAGCACACCACCTCGACGCTCGACGTGACGCTGACGGTGGCCGCCGGGCCGGTTGCCGGTTATGGCGACACCACCGTCGATGGCACCGAGAAGGTCAATCGCGAGTTCACCGAATATATGACCGGGCTGAAACGCGGCCGGCAATATTCGCCCGACGAGATCGACGATGCCCGCGACCGGCTGCTGAGGCTCGAAGTGTTCAACAGCGTGACGCTGAAGGAAGCCGACAGTCTCGACGCCGACGGCAACATTCCGATCGGCGTTCAGGTCAGCGAGCGCAAACCACGCTATTTCGGCGTTGGCGGCACTTTCTCCAACACCGAAGGGCTAGGCCTGGAAGGCTATTGGGGCCACCGAAATCTGTTCGGCCGGGCCGAAAAGCTGCGCATCGAGGGCAAGATCAGCGGCATCGGCAGCAACGATCTCAGCGAGCTCAACTACAATGCCGGCATCATGTTCGAGAAGCCGGGCGTGGTCGGGCCGGCCTCGAAATTCATCGCCAGCGTCAAGACCGTCCTCGAACATCCCGATGCCTACGACCATTTCTCGGTCAAGGGCAGCACCGGCCTGTCCTATGAGATCGACAAGAAGCAGACGGTTTCGGCTGAAATCGCGCTGGACTATTCCAGGATCACCGACGCCTTCGGCAAGCACAAATACCTGATCGCCAGCATTCCGCTGCAATATGTCTATGACAACAGGGACAACCGGCTCAATCCGACCAGCGGCTTCAGGGTTCTGGCCTATGCCGAACCGAGCTACGACATTCTGAGCGGCGCCGCCTTCCTCAAGCTCAGGGGCGAGGGGTCGGCCTATCAGTCGCTCGACACGGCCTCGAAATTCGTGCTTGCCGAACGCGTCGCGCTGGGTTCGATCGTCGGCACCGGCCTTCAGAACGTTCCAGCCGACAGGCGCTTCTATTCCGGCGGTGGCGGCTCGGTGCGGGGCTATGCCTATCAGGGCATCGGACCGAAGGACATCGACAATCAGCCGATCGGCGGGCTTTCCTTCTTCGAAACATCGGTCGAAATGCGCATTGCGCTGACCGACACGATCGGCATCGTGCCGTTCGTCGACGCCGGCACTGTCTCGACCACAGCGACGCCGGACTTTTCCGACGTGAAGGTCGGCGCGGGCGTTGGCCTGCGCTACATCACGCCGTTCGGGCCGCTGCGCATCGACGCCGCCGTGCCGCTCAACCGCGACCGTGGCGACCCGCGTTTCGGCATCTATGCCGGGATCGGACAGGCGTTCTGACGATGAAGATTTTGAAACGCATCCTTCGCCTGTTTTTCTACACGCTGCTGATCGTGGCGGCGGCGGGCATCGGCGCGCTGGTCGTGCTGACCAAGACCGAGCGCGGCCGCGAAAATCTCGCCGGCATCATCTCTGACATGGCCTCGTCAAGGGACAGCAAAGTCACGGTCAGCGGCATTAACGGTATCTGGTCCGGCGCGCTGACGGTCGACCATGTCGTGCTGGAAGACCGTGAGGGCGCCTGGCTGGTGGCCCGCAAGGTGGCCATCGACTGGTCGCCGCTGGCGCTGCTGTCGAAGAATTTCAGCGCCGACCGCATAGCGGCCGAACGGATAGAATTGGCACGGCTGCCTGTGGCGAGCACCGAGCCGAGCAAGAGCGGGTCGGGCGGCCTGCCGGTTTCGCTTGATATCAGAGCGATCGATTTGCCGGAGATCGCGCTCGGCCAGCAACTTGCCGGCAGCGGCATTGCCGAACTTGCGGCCAAGGGATCGGCCAAGGTCGATGCGTCGCCACTGGCGATCCAGACGGTGCTCAACGTTACCCGCCATGACGGCAAGCAAGGCAATGTCGACGCCAACATCCACTTCGCGCCGGATGAAAACAAGCTCGACCTCGATCTCAAGGCTTCCGAGCCGGCCGGCGGCATCATCGCCAACCTGCTCAAGCTACCCGGCGCGCCGCCGGTCAACATCGTCGTCTCGGGCACCGGGCCGCTGGCCAACTGGAGCGGCATCGGCACCTTCATGGTCGACGGTCAGATCGTTACCCAGCTCACCGGCCGGCACCAGCTCACCGACAAGGGCAACCGGATCGAGGCCAAGGGCGACGGTTCGTTCGAAGGCTTCCTGCCGGAACGGTTCAAGTCGCTGTTTGCCGGCAAGACCAGCTTCGACCTAGCCGGCACCGCGACCGCGGCCGGCGGCGTCGACATCGAGCGCGCTGCGATCGAGAGCGACGCAGTTCATGGTACCGCTGCCGGCATGGTCGACCCCAACGGCGCCAGCGACCTTTCGGTCGAACTCGTGGTCAAAGCCAAGCCGGTCACGGTCAATGCCGGTACCCAGGCGCAGCCGATCATGGTGGCCATCAACAATGTGACCGCGCGCGCCTTCGGTGACGGCAAGGCGCCGATGATTGACGCCAGCGCTTCGCTCGTCTCGGTGGTTGCGGGCGGTTCTCAGGTGAACAATCTCGATGCGCGGATCCATTCCGACGGTTTCGACATCGAGAACCGCAGCGGCCCGGTCAGCGTGTCGCTGGCGGCGGCCGGGCTGAAGACCGACGTCGCGACGCTGGCCCCGCTGGTCACCGGCAAGCTGACGGCCTCTCTTTCCGGCTCGATCAGCAAGGATGAGATCTCGCTCGATGAGGGTACGCTGCGCAGCGATGCGCTCAATGCCGGGCTGACGGCCAAGGTGGCGCTGGCCGACCTCGCCATGACGCTCAAGATGAATGCCGATGCGGTGTCGACGGCGCTGCCGCCGCAGATCAGTTCACTGCTTGGCGAACGGGTCAAATTCTCGGCGACCGCGACGCGCGATCCGCAGGGCTCTTTCGCCGCCAACTCGATCGAACTCACTTCCGGTTCGCTGAGCGCCAGCGGCACCGCCAGCGCGCAAGGCAGCGATATCCAGGCCGACATCAAGGGCAAGCTCGGCGACGTCTCGGTGCTGTCTTCGCTGGTCGGCGTGCCGATCGCCGGCGGGGTCGATTTCGCGCTGACGGCAAGCGGCGCGCGCAACGCACCGGATTTCTCGGTTTCGGCCGACAGTGCCAGCCTGACGGCCTCCGGCCGCACCGTCAAGGACATCAAGCTGACCGCATCGGGCAAGGCCGACATTGTGAGCCCGGCCGCAGATGTCTCGCTGACCGGCGCGGTCGACGAACAGCCGCTCGCCATCAAGGCGGCGCTGGTGACGAGCGATGGCAAGCGCTCCATCAAGGGGCTCAGCGTAGCGCTGGGCGACAACAAGGTGTCGGGCGACCTCACGCTCGATGAAAAATTCCTGCCGCTGGGGACGCTGACGATCTCCGCCCCCGATATCGCGCCGCTGGCGTCGCTGGCCGGGCAGACGGCGGCCGGCGATATCGGCGGCACCGTGGTGTTCGCCAAAGACGGCGAGGCTCCCACTGTCACCATCAATGCAGCCAGCGTGTCGATCGCGCGCGGTGATGTGGCAGCCAAGGCAGTCACCGTCAGCGCACTGATCGCCAACTATCTCAACAGCCCTGCGATCTCCGGCACGATCAAGGCCGAGAGCGTGACCTCGGGAACGACCGTCGTCAGTGGCATCGGCGTCGACCTCAAGCGTGACGGCGACTGGACGAATTTCACCGGCGGCGCAACCATATCAGGCATTCCGGCGACAGCTGCCGGGCGGGCGAAGATTGCCGGGGCGCGACCAGCGTCGAGATCGCGTCCGGCGAGGCGACGGTGCGCGGCATCAAGGTGGCGATCGCCGAGCCGTCGAGCCTGACCATTGCCGATGGCATAACCAACATTCAAAGGCTGGTAGTCGATCTCGGCGGCGGCTCGGTG
This sequence comes from Mesorhizobium sp. C089B, assembly GCF_030323125.1. NCBI lineage: Bacteria > Pseudomonadati > Pseudomonadota > Alphaproteobacteria > Hyphomicrobiales > Phyllobacteriaceae > Mesorhizobium > Mesorhizobium sp. C089B. Next base: position 2,489,685 of record NZ_CP100469.1, on the reverse strand, counting down.
ACGCTGTCGGGCACGGTGGGCCAGACGCTCGATCTGGCGGCGACCTTCTCGGCGCTGCCGGCTGCGCTTGCCAATGGCTTTTCGCCCGGCCTCGATGCCGCGGGCACGCTCGACGGCACGGCGCAAATCACCGGGCCGTCAGCAAATCCCGACATTCGCTTTAATGCAAAGCTGGCCGGCGCCGAGACCAGCCAGACCCGTCAGGCCGGGCTCGGACCGCTCGATGTCGATGCGGCCGGCAGCTATTCGACGGCCGGCGGCGTCGTGCTGGATCAGGCGACGCTGTCGGGCCAAAAAATCTCCGGCAAGGCCGCCGGCACCGTCAACCCGAACGGCGCCAGCGATTTCGCGCTCGATCTGACATCGTCCGGTCCGAGCCTGCCGTTGACGCTGGGCAGCGCGGAAAGCCCGATCAAGCTCGAATTGCAGGCGCTGTCGGTGAAGGCGGCCGGGCAGGCTGCGCAAGCCAAGCTCGACATCTCGGCGGTACTGCCTTCGGTGGCGACGGATGACGCCAAGGTCGAGGGCATTGCGCTTGCGCTGCATTCCGATGCATTTGATCTGAGAAGCCGCACCGGTCCGATCTCGGGCACGGTGACGGCGGACAAGATCGGTCTGGACAATCCGACCATCGCACCGCTGATCGCCGGCAAAGTCACCGCCAAGGTCGCGGGCAGCCTGGCGGCCGATGCGATCACCATCGACAGCGGCTCGGTGCAGGGCGATGCGCTGGGCAGCGCCTTCAATGGCCGTGTCGGCTTTGCCGATGGAGCAATCGACCTCAACCTCAACGCCGACGTGCTGTCGGCGGCGTTGCCGGCGGCGGCGCGCAGCGTGCTGGCAGAGCGCACGCAGCTCAGCGCCACGCTGAAGCGGGATGCCAATGGCAATGTCAGCGCCAATCCGGTCACGCTGGCGTCGGGCGCACTGACCGCGGACGGTCAGGCCAGCCTCGCCGACAACAAGCTTAGCGCAAATATCAAGGGTGCACTGGCCGACATCTCGCTGTTGTCGAAAGATGCCAAAGGCGCGATCAGCTTTGCACTCAACGCGCAGGGGCCCAGCCTGGCCCCGGATCTGTCGCTGACGGTCAGCAGCGACCGGCTTCTCGTGGCGGAACGCGAAATCACCGGGTTGAAGCTGACCGCCACCGGCAAGGCCGATGCCGCCAATCCGGCGGCCAATGTGCAACTGACCGGCAATGTTGCTGGGCAGGCGCTGCAAGGCAGCGCGGTGCTGGCGACGGCGGACGGCAAGAGCGCCATCAACGGCCTGCTGCTGTCGCTCGGCAAGAACAAGATTTCCGGCGACCTTGCGCTCGACGAGGCTTTCGTGCCGGTCGGCACCATCGCGCTCGACCTGCCGGATATCGGGCCCCTGGCGGCGCTGGTGCTGGAAAAGGCCGAAGGCGACGTGCGCGGCACCATCGCCTTCTCAAAGACCGCGGATGGCCCGAACGTCGCCGTCAAGGCTGCGACCGCTTCGATCACGCGCGGCGACCTGCAGGCGAAGACGGTGTCGATCGATGCGCTGGTCGCCAACTATCTCGCCGCGCCGGTCATCTCGGGCAAAATTCGCGCCGACAGCGTCATTTCCGGCGGCACCGCCATCAGCGGCATCGATGTCGATTTGAAGCGCGACGGCGACTGGACCGGGTTTTCCGGCGGCGCCACCGTCAAGGGCATTCCGGCGAAGGCTGCGGGCAGGATAAAGGTGGCTGGCGGCACCACCACCATCGAACTCGCTTCCGGCCAGGCCACGGTGCAGGGCATCAAGGCGGCCATCGCCCAGGCCTCGACCGTCAGCATCGCCAACGGCACAACGACGCTGGACAAGCTGGTGCTCAATCTCGGTGGCGGCACGGCGACGGTGACCGGCAAGGTCGGGCAGGCACTCGACATCAGTGCCGCGCTGTCGAAGGTGCCGGCTTCGCTGGCCAACAGTTTTTCGCCGGGCCTCCAGGCCGCCGGTTCGATTTCAGGGACTGTGAAGGTGACGGGCGCGTTGGGCAATCCGGCTGTCGCCTTCGATATCGATGCCGGCGGGGTGCAGACCTCGCAGACGCGCAGCGCCGGTCTTGGCGGCATGAATATCTCTTCGTCGGGAACATTTGCCGGCAAGAAGCTCACCTTCAACGCCGACATCAGCGACGGCGCCGGGCTTGGCCTCAAGGGCGGCGGTACGGTGACGACGGCCGGCACACCAGCGCTGGTGCTCGACTTCAACGGCAAGGTGCCATTTTCCTTCCTGGCCGCCAAGCTTGCGGCGCAAGGCCTGTCGCTCAGCGGCACCGCCAACGTCAATATCCAGATGCGCGGCCCGGCGGCGTCGCCGGTGATCGGCGGCACGGTCAGCACGTCGGGCGCCCGCCTGGTCGACGCGCGCTCCGGCCTTGCCGTCAACGACATTGCCGCCGACATTTCGATCGGCAACGGCGTTGCCCGGATCAACCGGCTGACCGGCACGCTGTCGACACGCGGCAGCCTGTCGGCCTCCGGCACCCTCGGCATCAATCCGGCGCAAGGTTTCCCAGCCGATTTGTCTATCAAGCTGGTTGACGGCCGCTATACCGACGGCAGGGTGGTGACAGCCAATCTCGGCGGCGACCTGACCATCAAGGGGCCGCTCACCTCGGCGCCGGTGATTTCGGGCACCGTCAATCTGGCCAAGACCGTCATCACCGTTCCCGATAAGCTGCCGGGCTCGCTGGCAGCGCTCGGTGTCAAGCACAAGAACGCGCCCGCCTCCGTGCGGGCGCAGGACAAGGCCTTGCGACCGGCGGCGGCCAGCGGTGGTGGCGGCAGTGGGCTTGTCCTCGACGTCACGGTCAATGCGCCGAACCAGATCTTCATCCAGGGCAGGGGCGTCGATGCCGAGTTCGGCGGTTCGCTGAGGCTGACCGGCCCGGCGGCTTCGCCGCAGGCGGTCGGCACCTTCACCTTGCAGCGTGGGCGGCTGTCGATCCTCGGCAAGCGGCTGACCTTTACCGAAGGCACGGTCGGCTTTTCGGGCTCGCTGGTGCCCTACCTCAACTTGACCGCGACATCGACCACGACCAGCGCCACCGTCACCATCGTCGTCTCGGGCGAAGCGACCAATCCGAAATTCGACTTCTCATCGGTGCCGGCACTGCCCGAGGACGAGGTGCTGGCGCAGCTGATTTTCGGCCGCTCTATGTCGAACCTGTCGCCGCTGCAGATCGCGCAGCTGGCCGAGGCCGCCGGCCAACTGGCCGGCGTCGGCGGCTCGACCTCGCTGCTCGAAAACCTGCGCAGTGCAATCGGCGTCGACGACCTGGATGTGACCACCGATGACCAGGGCGGCACCGCCGTGTCGGCGGGCAAGTACCTCAATGACCGCACCTATGTGACGATCCAGAAAGGCGACAGGCCAGGGTCGGGCAAGGCGACGATCGACCTCAATGTCGGACGCGGCGTCAAGCTGCGCGGCGAGGCCAATGATGGCGGCGAGGCCAAGGGCGGCATATTCTACGAAAAGGAATATTGAGTTCCTGGCCCTTACCGCCGCCGGAACTGGCGCTGTCTCAACCCGCCCAAATGTATCAATACTCGCCTAAGCAGATTCCGGCGGAATCTGGGCGCGCTAGCACTTTTGCGCCAAGTCTGTCGTTATCACGCGAACCGCTCCCTTTTCAAAGTTGCACATTCCCTAACAGGTTCCGTAGCCATGCCGTCTTTGACATCACGGCAGGGATGCGGAATGTTAAAAGGCGGAAAGCCAACAATGGGAGTTAAGGTATGACAAATTACAAGAGTAATGGCGATCGCGTTCCCGATCACATCCTGGCCATGGCCGAAGAAGCCAAGGCAGGCAAAGTCGATCGCCGCGAGTTCCTCGCCATGGCGAGCGTGTTCGGCGCGTCGACTGCGATGGCCTACGGCATGCTCGGCGTAGCCGTGCCGACCCAAGCCAGGGCCGAAGAGGTGCAGGGCAAGAAGGGTGGCATCCTTAAAGTCGCGCAATGGGTCAAGGATCCCAAGGATCCGCGCAAGGCCGACTGGTCGGAAATCGCCAATGCCGAGCGCCAGGCGCTTGAGCCGCTGGTCAAGTACACCAGCGAATACACGTTCCGGCCGTACCTTCTGGAGAGCTGGGAGGTCAACGACGACGCCACCGAGTACACGCTGCATGTGCGCAAGGGTGTGACCTGGTCGAATGGCGATGCCTTCACCGCCGATGACGTCATCTTCAATCTCAAGCGCTGGGCCGACAAGAAGGCCGAGGGCAATTCGATGCCTGGCCGTCTCGGCACGCTGGTCAAGGACGACAAACTCGACGAAAGCGCCGTGACCAAGGTTGACGACCACACCGTCAAGCTGAAGCTCGGCAAGGCCGACATCGCGCTCATTCCGAACATGTGCGATTATCCCGGTCTCATCGTCCACAAGAGCTTCGACGAGAAGGGCGGCGACTTCAAAGCCTGCCCGATCGGTACCGGTCCGTTCGAGCTCGTCTCCTACGATGTCGGCCAGAAGGTGGTCTACAAGCGCCGCGAGGATAACAAGTGGTGGGACGGCGAGGTGTTCCTCGACGGCATCGAATTCGTCGACTACGGCACCGATCCGGCAGCCATGGTCAGTGCCTTCGAGGCCGGCGAAGTCCATACCAATTTCGAGACCTCGGCCGACTATGTGTCGATCCTCGACGGACTGGACCTGGTCAAGTCCGAAATCGTCACCGCGTCGACCATCGTGTGCCGCACCAACATCAACAACAAGCCTTACGGCGATCAGAAGGTGCGTAACGCGCTGCAACTGGCGGTCGACAACAATGTCGTTCTGCAGCTTGGCTACGGAAATGCCGGCACGGTGGCTGAAAACCACCATGTCTGCCAAATCCACCCGGAATATTACGAGCTGCCCAAAGTCGCTCGCGATCCGGCCAAGGCCAAGGCGCTGATGGCGGAAGCCGGCCAGGCCGACTTCGAGCATGAGCTGATAACGGTCGACGAAGACTGGCACAAGAATACCGGCGACGCCATCGCCGCGCAGATGCGCGACGCCGGCCTCAAGGTAAAGCGCACGGTGCTGCCGGGCTCGACGTTCTGGAACGACTGGACCAAGTATCCGCTGTCGATGACCAACTGGAACATGCGCCCGCTCGGCGTCCAGGTTCTGGCGATCGGCTACCGCACCGGCGAGGCGTGGAACGAGTCGGCCTATTCCAACCCCGAATGGGATGCCAAGCTCAATGCAGCATTGGCCGTTGCCGATGCGGCCAAGCGCAAGGAGATGATGAAGGACATCGAGCAGATCCTGCAGGATTCCGGCATCATGATCCAGCCATACTGGCGCAAGCTCTACAGCCACTCGGTCAAGGCGGTGCAGAATTACAAGATGCATCCGACCTTCGAGCGCGACTACGGCAAGGTCTGGCTCGACCAGGCGTGATCGGAACGTCAGGGAAGGGGCACTTCGCTCCTTCCCGTCACGCCTCGCATGGCCCAGAACCGGAAGCCGCCGCAGCAAAAGTTGCGGACTCTCCTGAAAGACCGTTCAATAAAACTGGGTTGATTGCATCCGAGTGCCGATTTGACGGCCAACTCTGCCGGCAACGGCAAAGCTGGTTTTTCGAACTGGCTCCAACCCCAACCAGACCGGCAGGGGACCGCCATGCTTTCTTTCGTAATCCGGCGTCTCGGCACCATGGCATTGACGATGCTGTGCCTGACGATGATCGTCTTCTTCCTGATCAACCTCGAGCCGAATTTGAAGAAGCTGGCGATCAGCCAGACCGAAATGCACACATCGGCCGAACAGCTCGAAAGCTGGCTGGTCAACCATGGCTACCGGCAGAACTTCTTCGTGCGCTACGGCCAATGGCTGGGCGTCGTCCCGAAGCAACCGGTGACCGATCCGGCGACCGGCAAGCCGACGCAGCGTTTCTCCTTCTGCAACGAACCGCTGGAGCCGAAATTCTCCGGCATCCTGGAAGGTGATTTCGGCTGCTCGACCAAGTTCAAAACCACCGTTGCGTCAAAGCTATTCCCCGCACTCGCCGCCACCGGTATCCTGATGCTCTGCGTGCTGTTGGTGATGGTGCCGATTTCGCTGCTGATCGGCATCCTGGCCGGCATGCGCGAGGGCTCGCGAACGGACCGAACACTGTCCGTCGCATCGATCGCGTCGACGGCGACGCCCGAATATGTGTCGGGCGTCATCTTCACCGTCATCTTCGCCTCCTGGCTCGGCTGGCTGAACGGTTCGGCCGCCTCGGCAAGCCAGGGCATCACCTTCTACAATTTCACCCTGCCGGTGATGACGCTGGCGATCTACGGTATCGGCTACATCGCCCGCATGACGCGCGCCTCGATGGTCGAGGTGATGACGCAGCAATATATCCGCACCGCCCGGCTGAAGGGGCTTTCCTTCGGCAGCGTCGTCGTCAAGCACGCGCTGCGCAATGCGCTGATCGCGCCCTTCACCGTCATCATGCTGCAATTTCCCTGGCTGCTTACCGGCGTCGTCATCGTCGAGGTGATGTTCCGCTACCAGGGCTTTGGCTACACGCTGGTCGAGGCCGCCGGCAACAACGACATCGATCTGCTGCTTGGCTGTTCACTGGTGTCGGTGTTCATCGTGCTGATCACGCAGCTCATCTCGGATGTCGGCTACGCGTTCCTCAATCCGCGTATCAGAGTTCAATAGGGGGCTGGGGCAGATGCAGGTCGAATATATCGGTGCCTTCAATGTCGTGCTCGGCGTGATTGGGCGTTTCTGGCCGGTCTGGTTAGGGCTTGCCCTGGTGATGGGGGTGAGCTTCACCTACAAGAAAAGGCTCGGCCTCTACGGCCAGTTGTTCGATAGCGGCGTCGGCATAGTCGGTGTCGGCATCTGCCTGTTCTGGCTGTTCACGGCAATCTTCGCGTCGACCGTCGCGCCCTTCGATCCGCTCGCCCAGGTCCCGATCATGAAGGATGCGCTGCCGGGCGCGCTCGAGCCGGTATCGAAACTCATCTACTATTTCGGCGGCGACAAGCTCGCCCGCGACGTCTTTTCGCGCATGGTCTATGGCAGCCAGATCGTGCTGATCATCGCGCCGGCGGCGACCGGTTTCGCGCTGATGGTCGGCATTACGCTCGGTCTGCCCGCCGGTTACTATGGCGGCCGGATCGACACCGTGCTGTCGTTCCTAGCCAATCTGGTGCTGGCCTTCCCGGTGATCCTGCTGTTTTACCTGCTGGTGACGCCGGGCATCATGGATACGCCGATCCCCTACGCCATGGCCGGGCTGTTCTTCCTGTTCCCGATCATCTTCTTTTCGGTGCTGTTCTGGACCCGCTACAAGAACCGGCCGGACCGCCTCTATATATTGCTCGGGCTGACGCTGATCATCGGCGGCTGGGTCTATGCCGGCCTGGTGTTCGACGCCGATCCGTTCAAGATCATCCACATCGATCCCAACCAGCTCAACATCTTCGTGGCGGTGGTGTTCGCCTCCAGCCCCGGCGTGTTCCGCATCGTGCGCGGCCTGGTGATGGACATCAAGACGCGCGACTATGTGGCGGCGGCGCAGACGCGCGGTGAATCGCCTTGGTACATCATGCTGTGGGAGATCCTGCCCAATGCGCGCGGACCGCTGATCGTCGATGCCTGCCTGCGCATCGGCTACACCACGATCCTGCTCGGCACGCTCGGCTATTTCGGGCTGGGCCTGGCGCCGGAGAGCCCGGATTGGGGCACCGCGATCAAGGACGCCAGCCGCCTGCTGCGCTCGTTCATCCACCCGGCGCTGCCGCCGACAATCGCGCTGATGTCGTTCGTGCTGGGCTTGAACCTGCTTGCCGACTCGCTGCGCGAACAATCGATGAAAGACTGATCTGCGGGTCCCGCGAGCATGAAAATAGGATTGGAGCGACCCATGAATGAGGCAGTTCGAAATCCCGGCAAGCCGACCCTTGGGCCAAGCGCTGCGCCGATCATCGAGATCGAGAACCTGTCGATCTCCTTCTTCACCCGCAAGGGCGAGATCCCCGCCGTCATGGACTTTTCCTGCACGGTGATGCCGGGCGAAGCCATGGGCATCGTCGGCGAGTCCGGCTGCGGCAAGTCGACCGTGTCGCTCGGCATCATGCGCGACCTCTCCAACATCGGAAAGATTGTCGGCGGCAAGATCAAGTTCCAGGGCAAGGACATGGGCGAGCTGTCCGACGAGGAGTTGCGCTCCATCCGCGGCAACAAGATCGCCATGATCTACCAGGAGCCGATGGCGAGCCTCAATCCGGCGATGAAGGTCGGCCAGCAATTGATGGAAGTGCCGCTGATCCACGACAAGGTGTCGAAGGAAGAGGCTTACAAAAGGGCGCTCGAAATGGTGCGCTCGGTGAGATTGCCCGATCCCGAACGCATGATGCGTTCCTATCCGCACCAGCTGTCCGGCGGCCAGCAGCAGCGCATCGTCATTGCCATGGCGCTGCTGTCGAAGCCGGCGCTGCTTCTGCTCGACGAACCGACGACGGCGCTCGACGTGACGGTGGAGGCCGGCATCGTCGAACTGGTCAAGGGGCTGGGCGAGAAGTTCGGCACGTCGATGATCTTCGTGTCGCACAATCTGGGCCTCATCCTCGAGACCTGCGACCGCATCACGGTGATGTATTCGGGCGAAGCGGTCGAGACCGGCAAGATCAAGGACGTGTTCGACCGGATGCGTCACCCCTATACGCAAGGGCTGTTCCGCTCGATTCCGCTGCCGGGCGCCGACAAGAATTCGCGGCCGCTGATCTCTATCCCCGGCCAGTTGCCGCTGCCGCATGAGCGGCCCAAGGGCTGCAATTTCGGGCCGCGCTGCCACCATTTCGTCGAGGGCGTCTGCAACGCCGCCGAAATCCCGATGATCGAGGTCGCCGGTCACGAAGGGCATTTCTCGCGCTGCGTGCGCTTCAACGAGATCGACTGGGAAGCGCTGCCTCCCGGCGCCAAGAAGGTCAATGAGAAGGTCGTGCCCGGCGCCCCGGTGCTCAAGATCGAGGATTTGAGAAAATACTACAAGGTCGGCGGCAGCGAAGTGTTCGGCTCCAGCGAAGGCCGCGTCGTCAAGGCCAATGAGACGATCTCGTTCATGGCGCGCGAATCCGAGACCGTCGCCATCGTCGGCGAGTCCGGCTGTGGAAAGTCGACACTGGCCAAGGTCCTGCTGGGGCTGGAGACGGCAAGTGCCGGCACAGTGACGCTGGGCAACAAGGAGATCCAGTCGACCGGCATCGAGAAGCGCAGCGTCGAAACGGTGTCGTCGATCCAGATGGTGTTCCAGAACCCGTTCGATACGCTCAATCCCAGCCACTCCGTCGGCTCGCAGATCATCCGCACGCTGGAAAAATTCAAAGTCGGCAACAATGTCGCCGAGCGGCGCAAGCGCATGCTGGAGCTGCTCGACCTGGTGAAGCTGCCGCGGGCCTTCGAGACGCGCAAGCCGCGTCAGCTCTCAGGCGGCCAGAAGCAGCGCATCGGCGTGGCGCGCGCCTTTGCCGGCGATGCCAAGGTGGTGGTGGCCGACGAGCCGGTGTCGGCACTCGACGTCTCGGTGCAGGCGGCGGTGACCGAGCTCCTGATGGACATCCAGCGCAAGAACAAGACGACGATGCTGTTCATCAGTCACGATCTGTCCGTCGTGCGCTACATCGCCGACCGGGTCGTCGTCATGTATCTCGGCTACATCGTCGAGCAGGGTACGACCGACCAGATCTTCGCGCCGCCCTACCACCCCTACACCGAGGCGCTTCTGTCGGCGATCCCGATCGCCGACACCAGCGTGGTCAAACGGCACATCGTGCTCGAAGGCGATATCCCGTCGGCGATGAACCCGCCGAGCGGCTGCCCGTTCCAGACGCGCTGCGGCTACAAGAGGCTGGTGCCGGACAATCTGTGCGAGACCAAGGTGCCGCCGGTGAAGCATCTCGGCGATGGCCATATGAGCCTGTGCTGGCTGTCGGACGATGTGCTGGCGACGATGGAGCCGGTGATCAAGTTCGACAGGGAACACGCAGCGCATGAGGGCGTGCCGGAAGACGCACCGGATGGGATCGGCCCCGGTTTCGCCGGCGAACCGCCGAAGCGCCCGCATGGCAAGAAGCCGAGCTGACCAGCCATAGAGGCAATGCCGCTCGTTGGCGCATTGCCGCAGCGTCGCCATAGCTCAAGGAACGACAGGCTACGTTCGCTTGAATATTGCTGTCCATTGCTTTATGTGATGCGTGATGTTTGATGCGCGATAGGGAGCATATTGTGAGAACCACACTTGCAATCGATGACGATGTCCTACTTGCGGCCAAGGCCATGGCGCGACAGCAGGATCGCAGCGTTGGCGATGTCATTTCCGATCTGGCTCGCCGCTCACTGCGCAGGCCACCGACCGGCGGTGAACGCAACGGCATCCCCTTGCTTGCATCGCGGCCCGACGGCCCGATGGTCGATCTCGAAATGGTCAATGCGCTTCGCGACGAATTGCCGTGACCTTCCTGCTCGACGTCAATGTCTTGATTGCGTTGATCGATCCGGCTCACGTCGCGCATGAAGATGCCCATCGGTGGTTTCAATCCACCGGGCATTTATCATGGGCAACATGTCCCATTACCGAGAATGGCGTCATCAGGATTGTAAGCAACCCGAAATACCCCAATTCTCCGGGTTCGCCCGCCGTGGTGGCGCAGATTGTCGGCAAGCTGCATGCCCTTTCAGGACATCAGTTCTGGCCTGACGAGATCAGCCTTGTCGGTTCCAACGACATCGATGCAGCCAGGATCCTCACCCCGGCACAGGTAACGGATAGCTATTTGTTGGGACTCGCCAAGGCGCGTGACGGCCAATTGGCGACGTTTGACCGAAAGCTGTCGACGGCAGCGGTAAAGGGAGGGAGGTCGATCCTCCACCTGATCCCAAGCGAATGAATGGCTGAGTTCTGCTTCGATCGCAAACTGCGTGGCTGCAAGACCGCTTGGCAACGTCAGTTGCCGCATTGCTGCAGCTGTTCGGCATAGTCGCGGGCCATCTTTTCGGTCGCCCTGGCATAGCCCTGCACGCCGGCATCGCCACGGTTGCCGCGGCCGTAGGCGGTCCAGCCGAGATAGTAGGCGAGATAGAGATTGTAGGTGTCGTTGCGGGCGACGCCGAACGTGTCTGATGTCTTGGAATGATACCAGCCGACGAAATCGACGGCATCGGCAAACTTGGTCCGCCGCGCCGCCCAGCTGCCGGTTTCGCTCTGATATTGCGACCAGGTGCCGTCGAGCGCCTGCGAGAAACCGGTGGCCGACGAGACATGTTTCCACGGAATGAAGCCGAGCAGTTTGGTACGCGGCGGCCTGGCATTGCTCTTGAAACCGGATTCCTTGCGCACCGTCGCCATCAGCACGGGGACAGGGACGCCGTATTTCTGCGAGGCGCGCTCGGCGGCCGACTGCCAGTTGTCGAACCAGCCGTCGTTCTGGTCGAAGACGGCGCAGACATTGTTGATATGGTTGGGCGGCGTCGCGCAGGCCGGCAAAGCCAGCAGCACGCCAACCGCTACAATTTTACTCAAATTCGAACTACGCATGGAAGACGGATAGGCTGAAATCATAAAGGGAATCTTGCGGCGTTTCTTAACGGCTTGCCGGCCCGGCTCCGCTGAGTGGGACCTGTATCATTATTCCGACCTTTTGCGTCGCCTCTGTCTCCATACGAATTCAAAAATGCCGCCTTAGCTAAAATCACGCCCGCGAAGGGCGGATTTCTGACAGCGATATCCGGATGCCGGCGCTCTGATGCCAGGCATGAATGAACCAAGACGAAAGCGCGGCGCGGAGCGAACCAGCAACCGGGGGCCCGCCGCCATCCCGCAACTTCCACTGCGGCGGGTGACCAATCCCTATCCGCCGATGGCGATGCTCTCAGTCGACCAGGTCGAAACGATCCACCAGGCGTCGATGCATATTCTGGAAAATTTCGGCATCGAGGTGATGTCTCAGCGGGCGCTGGCGCTGTTCGAGAAGGCGGGCGCAAAAGTCGACCATGCGACCGCGAATGTCCGCATCGACCGGGGCCTTGTCGCCGAGGCGCTGAAGACCACGCAGTCCAGCTATCGGCTGACGCCGCGCAACCCCGCCAACACCATTCATCTCGGCGGCAACACGATCAATTTCACCCTCGTCGCCGGGCCGCCCAATGTGCACGACATGGAGCGCGGCCGGCGCGCTGGAAACTTGCACGACTATGCCGATCTGACCCGGCTGGCTCAGCATTTCAACTGCATCCACATGCTCGGCAACCAGGTCTGCGCGCCGGTGGAACTGCCGGCGAACACCAGGCACATGGATACCTATTTCAACAATCTGACGCTGACCGACAAATCTTTCCATGTCTCGGCGATCGGACGAGGCCGGGCGCTGGACGGCATCGAGATGATGGCAATCGCGCGCGGGCTGACGCTGGACGAGATGCGCGATGATCCCGGCATTGCCACCATCATCTCGGTCAACTCGCCGCGGCGTTTCGACGAGATGATGGCCGAAGGGCTGATGACCATGGCTGAGTTCGGCCAGTCGGTGGCGGTGACGCCGTTCACGCTGATGGGCGCGATGAGCCCGGTGACGCTCGCCGGCGCCCTGGCGCAACAGAATGCCGAAGCACTGTTCGGCGTGGTGCTGACGCAACTGGTGCGCCCCGGCGCGCCGGTGATGTACGGCGCCTTCACCTCCAACGTCGACATGAAGTCGGGCGCGCCGGCCTTCGGAACGCCGGAGAACACCAAGGCCAACATCGCCTCGGGGCAATTGGCGCGGCGCTACAATCTGCCCTACCGCACGACACCGGGGTCGGCATCGAATGCGGCGGACGCGCAAGGCGCCTACGAGACGCTGATGGCGCTGTGGGGCGCTGTGCTTGGCCACGGCAACCTCGTCTATCATGCCGCCGGCTGGCAGGAAGGCGGGCTGACGGCATCGTTCGAAAAGCTCATCATCGATGTCGAGATGATCCAGCACATGATGGAATTCCTGCGCCCGATCGTCGTCGACGAGGCGGAGCTTGCTGTCGAGGCGCTGGGCGCGGTGCCGACCGGCGGCCATTTCTTCGGCGAACCGCACACGCTGGAACGCTATGCCACCGCCTTCTACCAGCCGATGCTGTCCAACTGGCAGAATTACGAGGCCTGGCAGGAAGCCGGCGGCCTCGACACCACGGCGCGCGCGACCCGGCTGTGGAAGAAGGCGCTGGAAGACTATGTCGAGCCGGTGATGGACATCGCCGTGCGCGAGGCGCTGGAGGCATACATGGCCAGGCGCAAGGAAGCGATCGGGCAGGGCGAGCCGTGACTTTTTCAGCGTCGGCGCGCGGCGCTGCCTTTCTGATTCACCTTATCTCCTCAACTCATTGATAACAGAGAAAAACTCATGAAATCGCATGCAAAGGTCGTGGTCATTGGCGGTGGCGTCGTCGGGTGTTCGGTGCTGTTCCATCTGGCCCGCCATGGCTGGACCGATGTCGTGCTGCTGGAGCGCGACGAGCTGACCTCGGGCTCGACCTGGCATGCGGCCGGCGGCATGCACACGATCAATGGCGACCCCAACGTCGCCAAGCTGCAGAAATACACGATCTCGCTCTACAAGGAGATCGAGGAGCTGTCGGGGCAGGCGACCGGCGTGCATCTGACCGGCGGCGTGCTGCTGGCGGCGACCGAGGCGCGGCTCGACTGGCTGCGCGGCGTCGTTGCCAAAGGGCGTTACCTCGGCATCGATCTCGAGGAAATATCGGCCAACGAAGCGGCTGAACTGATGCCGCTGATTGATCCCAAGCAGTTCGTCGGCGCCGTTCGCAACAAGGAAGACGGCCATCTCGATCCCTCCGGTGTGACGCATGCCTACGCCAAGGCCGCGCGCAAGCTTGGCGCCGAGGTCGAGCGCTTCACCAAGGTGGAAGACATTGTGCGCCGGCCCGACGGGATGTGGCGGGTCATCACCAACAAGGGCGAGGTCGTGGCCGAGCATGTCGTCAATGCCGGCGGCCTGTGGGCGCGCGAGGTCGGCCGCATGGTCGGGCTGGAACTGCCGGTGCTGGCCATGGAGCACATGTACCTGATCACCGAGGATATGCCGGAAGTCGCGGCGTGGAACGCCAAGACCGGCACCGAGATCATCCACGCCGTCGATTTCGACGGTGAGCTCTATCTGCGCCAGGAGCGCGGCGGCATGCTGATGGGCACCTATGAGAAGGCCAACAAGGTGTGGTCCGAGTTCCAGACGCCTTGGGATTTCGGCCATGAACTGCTGGAGCCGGACATCGACCGCATCGCGCCGTCGCTCGAGGTCGGCTTCCGGCATTTCCCGGCCTTCGAGAGGACCGGCATCAAGCAGATCATCAACGGGCCCTTCACCTTTGCACCGGACGGCAATCCGCTGGTTGGGCCGGTGCGCGGGCTACCGGGTTTCTGGGTCGCCTGCGGCGTCATGGCGGGCTTTTCACAAGGCGGCGGCGTCGGCCTGGCGCTGTCCAACTGGATGATCGAGGGCGATCCCGGCGCCGACATCTGGGCGATGGATGTCGCGCGCTACGGCGACTGGGCGACGATGGCCTACACCAATGCCAAGGTGCGCGAGAACTATTCGCGCCGCTTCTCGATCCGCTTCCCCAATGAGGAACTGCCCGCGGGGCGGCAGCTGAAGACGACTCCGATCTACGATCTGCTATCGGCCAAGGGCGCGCAATGGGGCGTGTCCTATGGGCTGGAAGTGCCGCTATGGTTTGCGCCCGAGGGTGTCAGGGACGAGTTCTCGTGGCGGCGGTCCAGCGATTTTTCCCATGTCGCCAATGAGGTCGCGACGGTTCGTGAGAGCGTCGGCCTGGCGGAGATTTCGAACTTCGCCAAATACAAGGTGACGGGAGAAGGGGCGGCCGCTTGGCTCGACCTGATCTTTGCCTGCAAGTTGCCCAAGCCAGGCCGCATGACGCTGGCGCCGATGCTGAAGGATGACGGCAAGCTCATCGGCGATTTCACGCTGGCCAATATCGGTGCCCCCAATTCCAACGGGACCGAGTGGTTCATCGCCGGCTCCGGCATTGCCGAGCAATATCATATGCGCTGGTTCGAGGCGCATTTACCTGCGGATAGCTCAGTGCGCATAGAGGCGCTGGGCCAGAGGCTGACCGGCCTCGCCATTGCGGGGCCCAAGGCGAGGGAGGTGCTGGCAAAGGTCAGCCGCGCGGATGTCGCCAACACCGCATTCCCCTTCATGGCGGTCGCGAAAATGGACATCGGCACGGCGCCGTGCCTGGTCGGCCGCGTCAGCTACACCGGCGATCTCGGCTACGAGATCTGGGTGGCGCCGGAATATCAGCGCGCTGCCTTCCAGGCGTTGATGGCGGCAGGCGAGGAATTCGGCCTCGGCCTGTTCGGCTCGCGCGCGCTCAATGGGCTGCGGCTGGAGAAAAACTACGGCTCATGGGCGCGCGAATACCGGCCGATCTACGGGCCGCTGGAGGCCGGGCTCGACCGTTTCGTCGCCTATGGCAAGGATGCCGATTTCATCGGTAAAACCGGCGCTCTTGCCGAGCGCAAGCAGGGCGGCAAGCTCAGGCTGCGCACATTTATCCTCGATGCCGACGATGCCGATGTCATCGGCGACGAGCCGATCTGGTACGATGGCGCGGTGCGCGGCTGGGTAACGTCGGGCGGCTATGCGCATCACTCGAAGAAATCCGTCGCCATCGGCTATGTGCCGAAGGAGATCGCAGACAAGAGCGACGGCTTCGAAATCGAACTTTTGGGCAAGCGCCACGCGGCGCGCGTTCAGGCAGCGCCGCTCTTTGACGCGAACTTCGAGCGAATGCGCGCCTGAAGCGCTTCGGCTTCGCCGAGGCGCTTCAGATTCTTGGTGCAAGTCGTTATCCCAAAACCGCTGCGCACTTTTGGGCGACATGCATTAGGCGCGTCAGGTGCTGCGGCGGTTGTCGAGCGCGAAAGCGCCGGCGCCGGCAAACACCAGATAGAGGAAGATGAAGCAGAAGGAGATCGCCGCATCGCCGCCGTTGTTGACCGGGAAGAAGTCGCGCGGATAGTGCGCCATGAAATAGGCGATGGCCATCTCGCCGGCCAGAAGGAACGCGACCGGGCGGGTGAACAGACCGAGCGCCAGCAGGATGCCACCGGCGAACTCCAGGATGCCTGCCGTCGCCGTCAGGCCGCTAAGAGCGTGAGGCTCGGCGCTGACCGGAAAATTGAACAGTTTCTGCGAGCCATGCTCGAGGAACTGCAGGGCCGTCATGATGCGCAGGACGCCGAGTGCCTGCGGCTGAAATCTGGCGAGACCGTCAAAAAGTTTCATCTAAACTCCATTTTTCCAACCATGTGGCCCGGCCATAAATCATCACCCGGCGCTGGACCATTCACTTCCCATGGCCTGTCATCAACAATCGGTGATTGCAATTATTTCCAGTCTGACTTCGAAATTTGCTCTCGTTATGGTTGCATAGATCTCGTTAAGGTTGTATATCTGCGAGTAGACACTCCAAACCAGACGGGTTCCTTCGCAATGAAAAAAGCCGCCATCAGCCTGTTCGCAATCCTCGCAAGCACCAGTTTCGCCATGGCCGCTGATGCTGGCTGCGATGCCTTCAAATGGCCGGTGACACGCGAGCAGGAACTGTTTCCGGCAGCGCCCGCCGCGCAGTCCGGTGCCTCTCTTGCTTTCGGCGAAGCCGCGGATATGGCGCTGGAGCCCGTCGATGCGGTCAGCTTCACGGTCTCACCGCAACGCGCGCCGGCAGCCGGCACGTTCGGCGCGACGGCAAACGTGGCCGTGCCAGCGGAAGGAGAGCTCCAGATCAGCCTGTCCGAGGAGGCCTGGGTCGACGTCATTCAGGATGGCCAAGCCGTGAAATCAGCGGGTTTCAGCGGCGTGAAGACCTGCCCCGGCATCCGCAAGAGCGTGCGCTTCAAGCTGACGCCTGGCGCAGCCACGATCCAGCTCAGCGGCGCCAGGAAAGAGAACCTCAAAGTCGCGGTGCTGGCGCCGGAGTGACCGCGCCCGGACGCGCCTCTCATCGCACCGGCAGTGCGATGAGAGCAGTTTCCGTGCAGGCGAGTACCGGAGGGGGTCAGCGGCCCGGCGCGATCAGCGCGAAATAGGCGCCTTGCGGATCGGTGAACTGGGCAATCCATTGGCCGGTCTGTACCGGCATCGGACCCATGACGATCTTGCCGCCATTGTCGGTGACGCGTTTGGCGGCTGCGTCGATGGCGCCGACATTGAAGTAGAACAGCCAGACCGGCACCGGCAGCGGTTGCGGCTTGTTCATGATGCCGCCGCCGGATTCAGGGCCGGCCGAGAAGGTCTGATAGATGCCCATCTCGCCGACGTCCATGCTACCGGCATCGGTCCAGCCGAACTGGCTTGAGTAGAAATCGAAGGCCTTCTGGCGGTCGGCCGCATAAAGCTCGTGCCAGCCGACATGGCCCGGCGTCGTTGCCGGAAGGACGGGCTGGTCGGGCCCACTGGGCTGCAGGAACATGAAGGCGGCGCCTTGCGGGTCGGCGACGACGGAGAAGCGGCCGACGCCGGGAATGTCGTCGGGTTCGCGGTGAACAGCCCCGCCGGCGGCTTTCAGTGCCTCGGTCGAGGCATCGGTATCGCTGGTGTGGATATAGCCGAACCAGGCCGGCTTCAGACCCGTCCTGGCTGCTTCCTCGGGCAGGGTCATCAGCCCGCCGACGCCACGCTCGGCGGAGTTCACCACGATATAGCGCGGCATGCCGGGCGCCTTGTCGAAGGGCTCGGCCCGCCAGCCGACCACGCTGGTGTAGAACGCTTGCGCCGCATCGAGGTCGCTGGTCATCAACTCGTACCAGAAGAAGGGCATTGGGGATCTCGGCATTCTCGGTCTCCTCACCTATGCATAGATCGTCGTCCGATCCATCAAAGGACGTTTTCAGCGACGCGAATCCGACAGCGAACCGGAGAAAATTCAACGGCTGCGTTGACACATCGTTCCGCACTTCGCCCCACCGACGCCTTGCACGTGCGGCGGTTTTCGACTTTCCTTGGGCAAACGAGGGGTAGTCGTTTCATGCGCCTTATGTCGCTCACGCCTGAGCTTGTGTCACTGTGTCATCGCGAAGAGGTCGATCCCGGACCCGACTGCAGTTGGACGCAGCTGAACGATGAGGATTTTCGCACGCTTGCCTTACGGCTCTCCGACGAAGCCGATGCGGGGCCGTTATGGGTGTTCGCCTATGGCTCGCTGATCTGGAAGCCGGCTTTCGAGCCCGTCGAACGCCAGCGCGCCACTGCGTTTGGCTGGCATCGCTCCTTCTGCCTCGACATGGTGCGCTGGCGCGGCAGCGTCGCGCAGCCGGGGCTGATGATGGCGCTCGAACGCGGCGGCCGATGCGACGGCGTCATCTACCGCCTGCCCGACGGCGACAAGCCGCAGCAGATCGAAAGATTGTTGCGGCGCGAGATCGACGACCATGAGAGTGTCAGCTCGGTCCGGTGGGTTCCCGTGCGCACGGAGCAGGGCCGGATACGGGCGCTCGGCTTCTGGGTCGGGGTGACGGGCAGGGGAACCTCGCTTGGGCAGCCGCTAGATCGGGTGGCGCGGGTGTTGGCGCGGGCCTGCGGCCATGTCGGCTCGGGTGCGGAATATCTCTACAACACCGTCAGCCACCTCGAGGAATTCGGCATCCGCGACCGCAATCTGTGGCGGCTGCAGCAACTGGTTGCCGACGAGATCAGGTCGATTCATGGCGGCCCCTCAGATGCCAGCCTACAGCTGGCACCTTCGTAGCGAACAGCCACCAATCTTGGCCTGTGCCGGAGCGTATGCGGTTTCAAGGCGTTTCGCTCCTCGGGTGATCAGATCCAAGAAGGAGTGGCTTCACGAGCAATGACCTCAACCGTGCATTCGAGACTGAGCAGCAGAAAATGCGTACAGTCTACTGTCGGGCCAAGTGTCGATCGCAACCAATGCGAGTTCTCCACTCGCAGGATCGGCCACCTGTAGGAGGCTTGCCTGCCAGATCCAATCAATGGGATCGAGGTGTCCGCACGGATTTTGGTCAGTCCCAGCATGTCATCATGGGCAGCCAGGGCTACTACCCCTTGAAAATCGATCTTGAGAGTTCGTTCCGATGTCCCGAAGTCGCCTTCGACGGTCAGCTCAAAGTTATTGTCGGATTTTAGACGCCACACCTGACAGGCAGCCAGAGGTAAATCTCCCACGGGCTCCCACCGGTGAGCCGTCTCCCTATCATCGGTCATCGTCTTCTCCGTTGAATGAAAGCCGCGCATCGTGCTCAAGCGCCCTATCATTTCGCGCTGGCCTGGAACAGCTTGCCGCGACTTGGAGCTTGTCGCGCTCCCCTCTTTGAGGACGCAACCGTCACTCATAACATGAGCAACTAAATCATATTATCAGCTAGTCTTTTCAGCGGCTTGGGTCGAAAATTGACCAATTGATAAAAAATAAAACGTGCTAGCCTTTCCCAAAACGAAAACATGGGGAACTGACGATGCCAGAAGGCCAGTTCAAGGACGGCATTGCCGGCGGCCGGCTTGCCGCCGACCAGTACGCCGAGAATTTTTCCGACCTGCATCCGCCGGTCGATCACCACGAGGCGCTGGTCGAATCAGACCGCTGCTATTTCTGTTACGATGCGCCGTGCATGAATGCGTGCCCGACCTCGATCGACATTCCCCTGTTCATCCGCCAGATATCGACCGGCAACCCGATCGGTTCGGCCAAGACGATTTTCGACCAGAACATATTGGGTGGCATGTGCGCCCGCGTCTGCCCGACCGAGACGCTGTGCGAAGAGGTCTGCGTGCGCGAGGTGGCGGAAGGCAAGCCGGTGCAGATCGGCCGCCTGCAGCGCTACGCCACCGATGTCGCCATGGCCGAGCACAAGCAGTTTTATTCGCGCGCTGAATCGACCGGCAAGTCGGTCGCCGTGGTCGGCGCCGGTCCGGCCGGCCTAGCCGCGGCGCACCGGCTCGCCCGCCATGGCCACGAGGTGACCATACTGGAAGCCCGCCCGAAGGCCGGCGGCCTCAACGAATACGGCATCGCCGCCTACAAGAGCATCGACAATTTCGCCCAGGCCGAGGTCGACTATGTCACGGGGATCGGCGGCATCGATATCCAGAACGGCAGGGCGCTCGGCCGCGACTACCAGCTGTCGGATCTGATCCGGAATTACGATGCGGTGTTTCTTGGCATGGGACTTGGCGGCGTCAACGCGCTGCGCGCAGATGGCGAGGAGGCCGATGGCGTCGTGAATGCGGTCGAGTTCATCGCCGAGCTACGCCAGGCCAGCGATCTCGCGAGCCTGCCGGTCGGCCGGCGCGTCGTCGTCATCGGCGGCGGCATGACGGCGATCGACGCCGCGGTGCAGTCGAAGCTGCTCGGCGCCGAGGAGGTGACGATCTGCTACCGGCGCGGCCAGGAACACATGAACGCTTCCGAGTTCGAGCAGGATCTGGCAGCCGCCAACGGCGTCACCATCCGCCACTGGCTGCAGCCGAAGCGGGTCATCGCCGAGGCTGGCAAAGTGTCGGGCATCGAGCTCGAATACACCGCCATGAACGGGGACAGGCTTGCCGGCACGGGCGAGACGCTGACGCTTACCGCCGACCAGGTGTTCAAGGCGATCGGCCAGAGCTTTGTGCCGGCGGCACTTAACGGCAGCGGTGCTGCGATCGAACTCGAAGCCGGCCGCATCAAGGTCGACGCGGAAGGCCGCACCTCGCTCGCCAATGTCTGGGCCGGCGGCGACTGCATTTTCGGCGGCGACGATTTGACGGTCTCGGCCGTCGCGCAAGGCCGCGACGCGGCGGAGAGCATCAACCGGGCACTGGCTGGAGGAAGCTGGAATGCCTAACGTCGTCAAGTTCGTTGGAGCTTTAAGCACGAGCCTGTTGCTGTTTTCTGCCAACGCCTCGGCGGCTCATCGTGTGACCAGATATTTTGATCAACCGGACGTTCGCGCAGGGGAGGCGTTCTCTCCTATGCTTGGGTGCGGGAACGAGGAGCTCATCTCTGGAGGTTACGCGCTTGATATCCCGCCGGCCAACCCTACTGCGTTGGTTGTATCGGCAAGTTATCCGTTTAGCGACCATGTGTGGCAGGTCGTCGTCCGAAACGTTTCGAGTGAGCCTGTAGCAGTTCAGATGACTCTTGTTGTGATCTGTAGCTAGCGGAGAGAGTTATGACCGACATCCGCAACAATTTCGTCGGCATCAAATCGCCCAATCCGTTCTGGTTGGCCTCGGTAAAGCCGACCCGCTTGATCAACCGGGCACTGCGATGATCGCGCCGATCCTCGCTGCCGTCATCGGCACCGCGGCAATGCCGGCGGCTTCACCGGACTATTGGCTCTATACGCAATGGTGTGACGCGAAGGGTGAAGAGCGGATGTCCGTCGAGGCATCCGGTGTCGGCTTCAGCGAGCACACGATCTGCCAATGGACATCCGGGCCGCCAAGCGGCGATCATGTTGAGACAAGGATTTCATGCGCCAGCGTCTATCTCAACGGGGACGAGACCGTGCGCATGGATGAAAAAATGGTCGGGCTGGAAGCGCGCAAGGGCGATCCGGACCAGATCACGGTAACGGTCGAAGGTGAACCGCCATCGGTTTTTCTTCGATGCGAGGAATGATCCGATAGGCAACGCTTTAAGGTGGCGGTAAGCCCGCCACGGCCAGAGGAGAAAGACCCATGGCAGACATTCGCAACAATTTCGTCGGCATCAAATCGCCCAATCCGTTCTGGCTGGCTTCGGCGCCGCCGACCGACAAGGCCTACAATGTCATCCGCGCCTTCAAGGCGGGCTGGGGCGGCGTCGTGTGGAAGACGCTGGGCGAAGAAGGTCCGCCGGTGGTCAACGTCAACGGCCCGCGTTATGGCGCGATTTGGGGGGCCGACCGGCGCCTGCTCGGCCTCAACAATATCGAGCTGATCACCGACCGCGATTTGCAGGTCAATCTGCGCGAGATCAAACAGGTCAAGAAGGACTGGCCCGACCGCGCCATCGTCGTCTCACTGATGGTGCCATGCGTCGAGGAAAGCTGGAAGGCGATCCTGCCGGTGGTCGAGGAGACCGAAGCCGACGGCATCGAGCTCAATTTCGGCTGCCCGCACGGCATGTCGGAACGCGGCATGGGCGCGGCTGTCGGCCAGGTGCCTGAATACATCGAAATGGTAGTGCGCTGGTGCAAGGCCAACACCCGCATGCCTGTCATCACCAAGCTGACGCCGAACATCACCGATGTGCGCAAGCCGGCGCGCGCCGCACTCTCCGGCGGAACCGACGCGGTGTCGCTGATCAACACCATCAACTCGATCACCGGCGTCGACCTCGACAGTTTCGCGCCGCAGCCGACCATCGACGGCAAGGGCTCGCATGGCGGCTATTGCGGCCCGGCGGTGAAGCCGATCGCCATGAACATGGTGGCCGAGATCGCCCGCGATCCGGAAACGCGCGGCCTGCCGATCTCCGGCATTGGCGGCATCACCACCTGGCGCGATGCGGCTGAATTCATGGCGCTCGGCGCCGGCAATGTGCAGGTGTGCACGGCGGCGATGACTTACGGCTTCAAGATCGTGCAGGAGATGATCGCCGGTCTCGAAAACTGGATGGACGAGAAAGGCCACGCCTCGCTCAACGACATTGTCGGCCGCGCCACGCCCAACGTCACCGACTGGCAGTATCTCAACCTCAATTACATCGCCAAGGCGCATATCGACCAGGACGCCTGCATCAAATGCGGCCGCTGCCACATCGCCTGCGAGGACACTTCGCACCAGGCAATCACCAACATGGTCGACGGCGTCAGGCATTTCGAGGTGATCGAGGCCGAATGCGTCGGCTGCAATCTGTGCGTCAATGTCTGCCCGGTCGAGAACTGCATCACCATGGAGCCGCTGGCCGCCGGCGTCATGGACCAGCGCACCGGCAAGCCGGTGTCGCCGATCTATGCCAACTGGACGACGCACCCGAACAACCCGATGGCCAAGGTGGCCGCAGAGTAAGGAACGGGTCGAAGAAAAAAGCGGCGCTTTCGAGCGCCGTTTTTCATTTTACTATTGCAGATAAAATCTATCTAGGATAAAAGATATCCATGAATAGGAGCGCAACATCGTGAAACTGGGCGAGGGTGTAGAAGCGGCCATCCATTGCGCGGCCACACTGGCCAGCGTGGAGGGCAACAGCACGATACCGGGTGCTGCTTTGGCAGAGTCCTTCGGCCTGTCGCCGAGCTATCTGCTGAAACATCTGAACCAGCTGACTGCTGCGCGCATCCTGGAATCGGTGCCGGGACCGGCGGGCGGCTACCGGCTGGCGCGTCCGGCCGAGCGCATCACGCTGCTCGATATCGTGCTTGCGGTCGAGGGTCGCGAGCCGGCCTTCCGCTGCGGCGAGATCCGCCAGCGCGGCCCGGTCAAGATCGATGCTTCGGCCTATGTGAAGCCGTGCGGCATCAATGCCGCGATGCTGAAAGCCGAGCGTGCCTATCGTGCCGCTCTCGCGGAAACCCGGTTGTCCGACATCGTGGCTGACTACAAGGCCGAAGGCGATCCGCGATCGTTTGCCGCCAGCTGTGCCTTTGTGGCGCGCCATCAGCGGCCGCAGAAACCCGCTTCGACCAAACAGATTTAATCCCCCGCAAACAGATGTGAAAGGAAAGACGATGAAACAGAGACTGCAATTCTTCGCCAAGGCGCCTGAGATCATGAAAGCCGTGTCGGCGCTCAACAAGGCGGTCGACGAATGCGGGCTTGAAGTGAGCCTGCTGCATTTGATCAAGCTCCGCGCCTCGCAGATCAATGGCTGCTCCTACTGCGTCGAGATGCATAGCCGCGAGGCGAGGCGCGATGGCGAAACCGAGACACGGCTCTATCTGGTTTCGGCCTGGAAGGAATCGCCGCTGTTTTCCGAGCGCGAACGCGCGGCGCTTGCTTGGACCGAGGCAACGACCCTGATCGCCAACAATGGCGTTTCGGACGAACTCTATGCCCGCACGCTAGAGCACTTCTCGGAAGAGGAACTGGTCAAGCTGTCGGTCGCGATCGGCATGATCAACACCTGGAACCGGCTCTGCATCCCGTTCCACGCCATTCACCCGATGCCGGCTGCCAAAGCAGCCTGACCGTCCGGTTTAGTCATGGAGCGCCGTCGGAGAGGGCGGCGCTCCACCTGTTTCATGCTTAAGTACGGGGAAGATTTCATGCCTGTCGATTTGCCTTCGACCTTTTTGTTTCTCGGCCGCCTGTTGCTCGGCGGCGCCTTCGTTTTCGCCGGCCTGCGCAATGTTCAGAACGAGGCGTTCCTGACCGGGCTGATGGCCGCGCGCGGCGTGCCGCAGGCGAGATTGGCGTTGTGGGCCGGCATCGTCCTGCAAACCGTTGCCGGGGCGCTGGTGATGGCCGGCCTGTGGACCGCGATCGCCAGTGCTGTGCTGGTGCTGTTTCTCATTGTCGCGACGCCGATGTTCCACAATTTCTGGGACCATCAGGGCCCGGACCGGGCCTCGCGCATCAACGGCTTCGTCGGCAACGTCGCCCTCGCCGGAGGCTTTCTCACGCTGATCGCACAGTCGCTGTAAGGTCACGCCGCGAAGCGCAAACCGCCATCGCAGGTCAGCACCTGGCCGGTCATGAAGCCGTTGGAGACGAGAAAGGCGATTGCGCCGGCGACGTCTTCGGCGCGGCCGATCCTGCCCACCGGGGTTTTGCCGGCATATTCGCTGAACACCGCCTGCCGCTGGTCTTCGGCCAGAAAATCCCACCATGGCGTGTCGATGACGCCGGGCGCCACGACGTTGACGCGCAGAGGCTTCAGTTCGACCGCCAGGATCGGCACCACCGTCAACAGCATGCCGTTGACGGCGGCGATGCCGGCCACGCCGGGCACCGACAATTGTGCCGACACCGCCGAGATGAAAGTGACCGATCCCGATCTGTTGAGCGTCGGCAAGGCTGCCTGCAAACAGGACAGCTGCGGCCGGACTTTCTCGTCGACGCCGCCGGCGATGTCTGAGAGGTCGAGGGTTTCGAACGGCCCAAGTCCCTTGCCGCCGCTGGCAGCCAGCACGAGGTGATCGAACGGTCCGAGTTCCCCAAAGAACTGGCGGACTTCGTCCGGCTTCGAAGCATCGAAGGCAGCTTTCTCGGCGGCGCCGCCGAGGCTCTTCCAAGCGCTGGTGAGCTTGTCCTGGTTTCGTCCGGTGATGGTCACCTTCATGCCCGGGCCAAGCAGTTTTCGCGCCGTCGCCAGGCCGATGCCGGATGAGCCGCCGATGACGACCGTGTGTTCGATCTTGCCGGTCATGAATGCTGTTCCTTCGATTTTGGGGAAGCCTGGCCGACGAAGTCGAGGCTCAGGGTTCGCAATTGCTGTCTGGCCTTGGCGTCATAGGCTTGTGCTTCGGCGCGGGATTCCTTTTGGCCATCGAAATAGAGGCCACTGCGGCCCTCCAGGGCGGGCCATGTCGCGAGGTTGAGAATGGCGTCGGCGCCGGTCTCGACCGAGCTCCATGGCGTCACGCCGGCTTGGCGGACCATGGTGGTGTTCATGTAGCTCGCTGGATGCAGAGCGTTGACGGTGACGCCGCTGCCTTTCAACTCTCGGGCCAGGTCGATGGTGAACAGGATCTGCGCCAGCTTGCTCTGGGAATAGGCGCGCACGCCGTCATAGGAACGTGTCAGCATGATATCGCCGAAATCGATCGCCTGCTGGCCGGCCGAAGCGACGTTGATGATGCGCGCCGGCGAACTCGCCTTGAGCAGCGGCAGCAGTTCCGAGGTCAGCAGGAAACCGGCGAGATAGTTGACCGCAAAGCGCAGTTCGAAGCCGTCGGCGCTGAGCTGTCGCTTGGCGCCGGCCGTGCCGATGCCGGCATTGTTGATGAGGATGTCGAGCCGGTCGGTTTTTGCGCGTACGGCCTCGGCAAGGCGGCGGACCTCGGCTAGCGAGGCGAGGTCGGCGGCGAGGAACTCGGCTTTGCCGCCGGCGGATTCGATTTCTGCGACGGTTGCCTTGCCGCGAGCCGCGTCACGGCCATGCACCAGCACGCGCGCGCCGCCGGCGCCTAGCCTTTGCGCGACGACACGGCCGACGCCGTCGGTCGAACCGGTGATGAGGATTGTCTTGTCTTTCAGATCCATATTCAGAGCCTCCATCTCTCTGGATGGAAGATGGGGCGCCTGACCCAGCCCAAACAGTTCAAACTTTATCCTGGTATCAATACTGCTATAATAGCTCTCATGGATGCCCCCACGCACTCCGCTGAAGACAGCCGCCGGCGCGAGCTTGGCGCCTTCCTGCGCTCGCGCCGCGAAAGATTGACGCCGTCCGCCACCGGCATCGCGACCGGCCTGCGGAGACGCACGCCAGGCTTGCGTCGCGAGGAAGTGGCGATGATCGCCGGCGTCGGCACCACCTGGTACACATGGCTAGAGCAGGGGCGCGAGGTCAGACCCTCGGTGGAGGTGCTAGCGGCGCTCAGCGAAGCGCTGCGCCTCGACGCCGTTGAAAGGCGGCATCTGTTCATCCTGGCAGGCCGCCAGCAACCGGAGAACCGCGTGGCTGCGCCGGAAAAGGTCGATGGCCCGCTAATGCATATGCTGGAGAGCCTGGTGCTGCAGCCGGCCTATGTCGTCGGGCGGCGCTGGGATGTGCTGGCCTGGAATCCGGCGGCGGTAGCGGTGTTCGGTGATTATGGCCTGCTAGAGGGCGACGCCCGCAACATCGTCCACATGGTGTTCACCAATCCGCATCACCGGCGCCTGCTGGTTGACTGGGAGCAATTGGCGCGCACCGTGCTGGCCTCGTTCCGGGCGGAAAGCGCCCGCTATGTGGGCGATGCGGATTTCGAGCGGCTGATCGTGCTTATGACGCGCTCAAGTCCGGAGTTTCGCGACTGGTGGCCGCAACGCGACGTGGCACGCCGATTGTCGGGGGTGAAACATGTCCGACATCCGAGCGCCGGCGCCATGACGTTCGAGCATATGAGCCTGTCGATCGACGACGGCTCGGACATGAAGCTGATCGTCTACACGCCGCTGGCCGAACAGAATTCGATCGAGAAGCTGCAGAATTTGCTTGAGGCGATGCCGGCGGAGCGCCGCAGCGCCTGACGCCCAAGGTCAGCCCTTCGGCTTCAGCCCATCAATGAACAACTGCTCCAGAAACCGCGCCGCATCCTCGAAGCGGCCGTCGCCGCCGCGATCGGGCCCAAGCACCGCGCGGACCTGGACATCGAAATCGGCATAGTGCTGCGTCGTCGCCCAGATCGAAAAGATCAGGTGCCAGGGATCGGTGCGGGCGATTTTTCCTGCGCGCATCCAGCCCTTGATGACGTTGGCCTTCTCGTCGACCAGCGTTTTCAGCTCACCCGCCAGCAGCGGCATGATGCGCGGCGCGCCTTGCAGGATCTCGTTGGCGAACAGCCGGCTCTCCCTGGGAAAATCACGCGCCATTTCGAGCTTGCGCCGGATGTAGCTCCTGAGCTCGGTCAGGGGGTCGCCGATGTCGTCGAGTTCACGTAGCGGCGCCAGCCAGGTCGCCAGCAGCCGCTCCATCAGCGTTTCGTGGATGTCTTCCTTGCGGCGGAAATAATAGAGCAGGTTCGGCTTCGACATCCCCGCGGCCTCGGCGATCTGGTCGATGGTCGAGCCGCGAAAGCCGTTGGTGGAGAAGACTTCGAGCGCTGCTTCCAGGATCAGTTCGCGCTTTTCCTGCTGGATGCGGGTGCGGCGAGGGGCTGAGCCTTCCATGGCGCCGCTCACCCCTGCAAGCCTTGGCCGAGCGGGTCATCTGGACCAATTCTCTGGACCAGTTTTTCTCTTACCCGTGGAGCGCACTTCGCAGGCCGCATTTCCGCTAGTAATCCCTTGACCGCCGACAGGGCGGTGCTAACGTTTGTCCAATCGGTCAAAAATTTGCGTAGCATGAAAACGCAGCAAAGACCAAGCTTTGGAAAGACCAAGCGTTAGCCGCACCGAAACAGGTTACAAGGGGAAGTCTTGGTCATGTCCAACCGGCTGAAAGTCACGCCGAACGATCTCAGCGCATTCTGGATGCCGTTCACGGCAAACCGGCAGTTCAAACAGGCGCCGCGCATGTTCGTGTCCGCCAAGGACATGCACTACACCACCAGCGACGGCCGCAAGGTGCTCGACGGCACCGCGGGCCTCTGGTGCGTCAATGCCGGCCATTGCCGTCCCAAGATCACCGAGGCGATCCAGCATCAGGCCGCCGAACTCGACTATGCGCCGGCCTTCCAGATGGGTCACCCGATCGTGTTCGAACTGGCCAACCGCCTGGTCGACCTCGCGCCCAAGGGCATGGACCATGTCTTCTTCACCAATTCCGGTTCGGAATCGGTGGAAACCGCGCTGAAGATGGCGATCGCCTATCACCGTGTGAAGGGCGAGGGCGCGCGCACCCGCCTGATCGGCCGCGAACGCGGCTATCACGGCGTCAATTTCGGCGGCATTTCGGTCGGCGGCATCGTCACCAACCGCAAGATGTTCGGCACGCTGCTCGGCGGCGTCGACCACATGCCGCACACGCATCTGCCGGAAAAGAACGCCTTCTCCAAGGGCGTGCCGGAATATGGCGCCGAACTCGCCAACGAGCTGGAGCGCATCGTTGCCCTGCATGACGCCTCGACCATCGCCGCCGTCATCGTCGAACCGGTCGCCGGCTCCACCGGCGTCATCCTGCCGCCGAAGGGCTATCTGCAGAAGCTGCGCGAGATCTGCACCAAGCACGGCATTTTGCTGATCTTCGACGAGGTCATCACCGGTTTCGGCCGTCTCGGCGCGCCGTTCGCAGCGGATTATTTCGGCGTCACGCCCGACATCATGACCACCGCCAAGGGCGTCTCCAACGGCGTCATCCCGATGGGCGCGGTGTTCGTGAAGAAGGAAATCCACGACGCCTTCATGACCGGCCCCGAGCACATGATCGAGTTCTTCCACGGCTACACCTATTCGGGCAATCCGATTGCGTGCGCCGCGGCACTCGGCACGCTCGACACCTACAAGGAAGAGGGCCTGCTCACCCGCGGCGAGGAACTGGCGCCGTACTGGGAAGATGCGCTGCATTCGCTGAAGGGCGAGCCGCATGTCATCGACATCAGGAACATCGGCCTGATCGGCGCGATCGAACTGGCGCCGATCGCAGGCAGCCCGACCAAGCGGGCCTTCTCGGCCTTCGTAAAGGCGTTCGAGCGCGGCGCGCTGATCCGCACCACCGGCGACATCATCGCGCTGTCGCCGCCACTGATCATCACCAAGGGCCAGATCAACGAATTGATCGACCATGTCAGAGAAGTGCTGAGGGCGATCGACTAATCTATCCAGCCAGTCGGGCGGCGGCGGGAACCGCCGCCCGGTTGGTTATATGAAATGAGAGGACTTTGAATGGCCGCCCCAGGCGAGAATCTGCGAATCAATTCAGACCGTTTGTGGGATTCCATCATGGAGATGGCGAAGATCGGCCCCGGTATTGCGGGCGGCAACAATCGCCAGACCGTGACCGACGAGGACGGCGAGGGACGGCATCTGTTCAAGCGCTGGTGCGAGGCGGCCGGGCTCGAAATGGGCCTGGACGAGATGGGCACCATGTTTGCCCGGCGGGAAGGTGCTGATCCCAGCCTGCCGCCGGTTTATGTCGGCAGCCATCTCGACACGCAGCCGACCGGCGGCAAGTATGACGGCGTGCTCGGCGTGCTCGGCGGGCTGGAGATCATCCGCTCACTTAACGATCTCGGCATCCAGACCAGGCATCCGATCGTCGTCACCAACTGGACCAATGAGGAAGGCTCGCGCTTTGCCCCGGCGATGATGGCGTCCGGCGTGTTCGCCGGTGTGCTCGAGCAGGCGGACGTGTATCAGCACACCGATAAACAGGGGAAAAAGTTCGGCGAGGAGCTGGAGCGCATTGGCTGGAAGGGAACCGAGAAGGTCGGCGACCGCAAGATCCACGCCTTCTTCGAACTGCATATCGAGCAGGGGCCGATCCTCGAGGACGAAGGCATCGACATTGGCGTCGTCACCCACGGCCAGGGCCTGAAATGGCTGCAGGTAACGCTGACCGGCAAGGAGGCGCATACCGGCTCGACGCCGATGCCCAAGCGCCGTAATGCCGGTCTAGGCATGGCGCGCGTGGTCGAGCTGGTGCATGAGATCGCCATGGACTACCAGCCCGACGCCGTCGGCGCGGTCGGCCACATGGAGGTGTTTCCGAACTCGCGCAACATCATTGCGGGACGCACCGTCTTCACCATCGACATCCGTTCGCCCGAGAAGGAAGTGCTGGACGCGATGGATGGGCGCATACGCGAAGGCATCGACACGATCTGTGAGGCGCTCGACATCCAGTACAAGGTCGAGCAGGTCGGCGCTTTCGATCCGGTCACCTTCGATGCCGGCTGCGTCAAGGCGATCCGCGACGCCGCCGAGCGGCTCGGCTATTCCCACCGCAACCTCGTATCCGGCGCCGGCCACGACGCCTGCTGGATCAACCGCGTCGCGCCGACCGCCATGGTGATGTGCCCCTGCGTTGACGGGTTGTCACACAACGAGGCCGAGGAAATCACCAAGGAATGGGCCGGCGCCGGCGCCGACGTGCTGTTCCATGCGGTGGTAGAGACAGCGGGGATCGTGGCGTGAACTAAGATCTGTATTCAAAACGACGCTCACAAGAAGCGCGAAGAGAACAAGGGAACACGACAATGACCAAAGTCATCCGAAACGGCACCATCGTCACCGCCGACCGCACCTGGAAGGCCGATGTGCTGATGCAGCACGGCAAGATCGTCGCCATTGGCTCGAACCTGCATGGCGACCATGAGTTCGACGCCAGCGGCTGTTACGTCATGCCGGGCGGCATCGATCCGCACACCCATCTCGAAATGCCGTTCATGGGCACCTATTCGGCCGACGATTTCGAGTCCGGGACGCGCGCGGCCCTTTCCGGTGGCACCACGATGGTGGTCGATTTCTGCCTGCCGGCGCCGCAGCAATCGCTGCTGGAAGCGTTGCAGATGTGGGACAACAAGACCTCGAAGGCTGCCTGCGACTATTCCTTCCACATGGCGATCACCTGGTGGGGCAAGCAGGTGTTCGACGAGATGGCCACCGTCGTCGACAGAGGCATTACCTCGTTCAAGCATTTCATGGCCTACAAGGGCGCGCTGATGGTGGACGACGACGAGATGTACGCGTCGTTCCAGCGCTGCGCCGATCTCGGCGCGCTGCCGCTCGTTCATGCCGAGAATGGCGACGTGGTTGCGGCGCTGTCGCAAAAGCTGCTCGCTGCCGGCAATAATGGTCCCGAGGGACACGCCTATTCGCGGCCGCCGGAAGTGGAAGGCGAGGCGACCAACCGCGCCATCATGATCGCCGACATGGCCGGCGTGCCGCTCTATGTCGTGCATGTGTCCTGCGAGCAGAGCCACGAAGCCATCCGCCGCGCCCGCCAGAAGGGCATTCGGGTTTTCGGCGAGCCGCTGATCCAGCATCTGACGCTGGATGAAAGCGAGTATTTCGACAAGGATTGGGACCATGCGGCGCGCCGCGTAATGAGTCCGCCCTTCCGCAACAAGCTGCACCAGGATTCGCTGTGGGCCGGCCTGCAGGCGGGATCGCTGCAGGTGGTGGCGACCGACCACTGCGCCTTCACCACCAAGCAGAAGCGCAACGGCGTCGGCGATTTCACCAAGATCCCGAACGGCACTGGCGGGCTTGAAGACCGCTTGCCCGTGCTGTGGACGACGGGCGTCAACACCGGGCGGCTGACGATGAACGAGTTCGTCGCGGTGACTTCGACCAACATCGCCAAGATCCTCAACATGTATCCTAGGAAGGGCGCCATCGTCGAAGGCGCGGACGCCGACATCGTGGTGTGGGACCCCAGCGCCAAGAAGACCATCACCTCGAAGAAGCAGCAATCGGTGATCGACTACAACGTCTTCGAAGGTTTTGAGGTGACCGGCCTGCCGCGCTTCGTCTTTTCGCGCGGCGAATTGTCGGTCGAGGAAGCGGAGGTCAAGGCCAAGCCCGGCCATGGCGAATTCGTCGCCCGCGAGCCGAACGCGGCGGTCAACCGGGCTCTGTCGACCTGGAAGGACATTACCGCGCCGCGCAAGGTGGAACGCACCGGCATTCCGGCGACAGGCGTTTGACGTTGCGGAGCCCGGGGGCGCTCATTTCACTGGTCGTGGCGATGGTGGTCGCTGGTCCGGCAACAGGGGCCGAGAGGCTGGCCGGCTCCTGGGGCAACGATGCCGGCTGTGTCTTTGCAAAGGCCGGTTTTCAGGGCCGGGACGATTATATCGTGCTGACCGCCGAAGGCATCGAGACCTATGGCAGCGGCTGCCGGTTCGCGCAGCAATTGACGTGGGCGCCGGGCACGCAATCGCTTGATGCGACCTGTTCCGCCGAAGGCGAGGCGGGGACGACGGCTGAAACCGTTGTGGTCACCAACAAGGGCGAGGGTGGGTTCTTCGTGACCATTCCCGGTCTTGAAGAAATGGGGCCGTTGCAACCGTGTTCGTGACGTTGGAGCTGGGGGAATGAGCGCGCGCGGTTTGGGGCCGTCTGTTGCGATGATAGTCGTTCTGGCTGCGGGTCAGGCCCTTGCGGCAGGCATCGACCTGACGAAACCCTATGGGGACAAATATGGCTGCATCAACCGCAACGGCCAGGAAGTCGCCGCCGATCGGATGCTGCTTTTGACCGACGAGGCATTGGTCACCGCCGCCAGCGCCTGCACCTTCACGGACAAGCAGGCGCAGGCTGATGGGTCGCTGGTGGTGACGGCAACATGCGAGGCGGAAGGCGAAGAAGGACAGGAGCCGACCAAATTCACCATCAAGCGCAGCGCCAAGAACGCCAAGAAGCTGACGGTCGCCGACGACGACGGCAATGTCATGGGCGAAGTGGCGCGGTGCAAATGACGGCAGTCCCGTCAGCGTCAGGCCACCAGCGCATCCAGTTCCGGCAACAGGACGACGCTTTCCTGTTCATTGGGATCGGTGCGGGCGATGACGGCCGAGGACGGGGCGTTGCTCAGATTGGCCGGCAGATGCGGTACGCCGGCCGGGATGTAGAAGAGGTCGCCGGCCTTGACGACGATGTGGTTCTCGAGCCTGTCGCCATACCATGTGTGGACCTCGCCCGAGAGCACATAGATCGCCGTCTCATGGCTTTCATGCAGATGCGCCTTGGCGCGGGCGCCAGGCGGCAGGGTGAGCAGATGCATGCAGATGCCGGACGAGCCGACCGTCTCGGCTGCAATGCCGGCAAAATAGGTCAATCCCTGCTTGCCTTCATAAGTGCTTTCAGGACGGATAAGGTGACAAGTGGGTTTGGGCGACATCGGCAAGGCTCCGGGCGTCGATTGGGTGGGATTGGACGAGTGGAAAGCAACATCAACGCGAATGCAACGGCATTTCATCCTGGGCGGCTGCGAGAGGCAGGCAGCAAGCGATGACGGGACAATCGCCAGCCGTCGTCTCGGCAAGCAGACTTGGCCTTACCTTTCAGACCAATGACGGTCCGGTAGAGGCGCTCTCCAATGTCGACCTGACCATCGGCAAGGGCGAGTTCGTCTCCTTCATCGGCCCATCGGGCTGCGGCAAGACCACCTTGCTGCGCGTCATCGCCGATCTGGAAAAACCGACGTCGGGCACGATCTCGGTCAACGGCATGACGCCGGAACAGGCGCGCGAGAAACGCGCTTATGGCTACGTCTTCCAGGCGGCAGCCCTTTTCCCGTGGCGCACGATCGAGCGTAACGTGGCGCTGCCGCTGGAGATCATCGGCCTTTCGAGAGCGGAGCAGGCCGAGCGCATCAAGCGAACGATGGAGCTCGTCAACCTCTCCGGCTTCGAGAACAAATACCCCTGGCAGCTTTCCGGCGGCATGCAGCAGCGCGCTTCGATCGCCCGCGCGCTCGCCTTCGACGCCGACCTGTTGCTGATGGACGAGCCCTTCGGCGCGCTGGACGAGATCGTGCGCGACCATCTCAATGAACAGCTTCTGGAATTGTGGGCGCGCACCAACAAGAC
Source organism: Mesorhizobium sp. C089B (assembly GCF_030323125.1). Lineage (NCBI taxonomy): Bacteria > Pseudomonadati > Pseudomonadota > Alphaproteobacteria > Hyphomicrobiales > Phyllobacteriaceae > Mesorhizobium > Mesorhizobium sp. C089B. The sequence goes on along the minus strand of NZ_CP100469.1, from coordinate 2,455,617 downwards.
GATCTGCTTCGTCACCCATTCCATCCCCGAGGCGGTGTATCTGTCGACGCGCATCGTCGTCATGTCGCCGCGCCCAGGTCGGGTTACCGACATCATCGACTCGACGCTGCCAAAGGAGCGGCCACTGGATATCCGCGAGACGCCGGAATTTTTGGCGATCGCGGCCAGGGTACGCGATGGCTTGAGGGCAGGGCACAGCTATGATGATTGAGGGGGCGAACGACCGGCTGGCTCCTCTCCCCAACGGGGAGAGGGTGGCCGGAGCGAAGCGGAGGTCGGGTGAGGGGGCGGCGCCGACGGATCCGACCAAGAGAAATGTCGGGGCAACCGCTCGCGCCCGAAAGCTGCGGTTTGACGAGACCGAAGCTGAATACCGGCTTTGGGGGGAATTGAGAGGACGTCATCTCAACGGCTACAAATTTGTGCGGCAAGTGCCGCTCGGACCTTTCATCGCGGACTTCGTCTGCCGCGAGCAGGGGCTGATTGTCGAGCTTGATGGCAGCCAACACGCGGATTCACTGACCGATCCCGCCAGGACAGCCTGGCTGAACGGACAAGGTTATTCGGTTCTGCGCTTCTGGAATCACGAAGTTTTGGCTGAGCGCCGAGCGGTCCTGGATACGATCTTGGCTTGTCTCGACGGAAAGATTTCTACCCCCTCACCCGACCTCCGCTTCGCTCCGGCCACCCTCTCCCCGTTGGGGAGAGGAGGGCGCCCCGCTGGCGAGGCGCGCTAGATGGACACCTTCCGCGAAAAACTCATCCCCGTGACCTCCATCCTCCTGGGCGTGGTGGTGCTCTGGTATGTCTTCGCCGTCGTCCTCAACGCGCCGTTCCAGCGCGACCTCGACCGGCGCGCCGGGGAAACCCACGGCACCGTCGAATTCATCGGCAAGACGCTGTCGCAGCCCAAGCCGACGCTGCCGGCGCCGCATCAGGTGGCGGTGAACTTCTTCGAGAACACCTTCCTGCGGCCCATCACATCGAGCCGAAGCCTCGTCTACAATGCCTGGGTGACCCTGTCGTCGACGTTGCTCGGCTTTGCCTTCGGCACGGCGCTCGGCATCGTCATCGCGGTCGGCATCGTGCATGTGGCGACGCTCGACCGCAGCCTGATGCCGTGGATCATCGCCTCCCAGACGATTCCCATTCTGGCGGTGGCGCCGATGATCATCGTCGTGCTGGGGGCGATCGGCATCAGCGGTCTGATCCCAAAGGCGATGATCTCGACCTACCTGTCGTTCTTCCCGGTGACGGTGGGCATGGTGAAGGGCCTGCGCTCGCCCGAACTCATGCATCTCGACCTGATGCACACCTACAATGCCAGTGTCTCGCAGACCTTCTGGAAGCTGCGGGTGCCGGCCTCGGTGCCATTCCTGTTCACCTCGATGAAGGTGGCGGTGGCGGCGAGCCTGGTCGGCGCCATTGTCGGCGAACTGCCGACCGGTGCTGTCGCCGGCATCGGCGCCAAGCTTTTGGCAGGCGCCTATTACAGCCAGTCCATCGACATCTGGTCCGCCCTTGTGGCGGGCTCGGTGGTGGCGGCCCTTCTGGTCATGGTGGTCGGCATAGCCGGGCGCCTCGTTGACCGCGCGATGGGCGGGAGGCCGGCATGAACTGGCTGAAGCCCTCCTGGCAAGCCGTGCTGGCCATTGCGCTGTGCCTCGTCGCCGTCGCGCTCGGTGCGATGTCGAAGCCGGAAGCGGCCGCCCTTGCAGACCCGACGGCAAGCTTCGACTACCCCTATTTCGGGATAAAGACCCCGATGATCGGCCTGGCCGTGCTGGCAGGGCTGATCTCGATGATCAGAATTTCGCCGCTGGCCGAGGCTGCGGTGCTGTTCATCGGCGCTCATCTCGTCGCCTGGATGCTGATCTCGGGCATTACAGGTTTCGAAGGCACGGCATTGGCGCCGTATTTCCTGCTGCTCGCCGCTGCCTGGCTGCTGGCCTGGCGCTGTGTGGCGGTGCTGTCGGGGCTTCGCCCGATGGCAAAAGGGGCGCGGATGGCGCTGCGCCTCATCATCCCGGCGATCTTCGGCGCCTGGATCCTGATCATATGGGAAGCGGTGACGCGTGGCGCCGGCATTCCCTTCATCCTTTTGCCGCCGCCGAGCGCCATCGGTGTGCGCATCGCCAGTTCCCTGCCGGTGCTCGGCGCCGATATCAGGCAGACCATCTTCAAGGCGGTGATCTTCGGTTATGTCATCGGCAGCGGCGCCGGCTTCCTGGTGGCGATTGCGGCCGACCGCGTGCCGTTCCTGCGCCGCGGTCTGCTGCCGATCGGCAATATGGTCTCGGCGCTGCCGATCATCGGTGTGGCGCCGATCATGGTGATGTGGTTCGGCTTCGACTGGCCGTCCAAGGCCGCGGTCGTCATCATCATGACCTTCTTCCCAATGCTGGTGAACACGGTTGCCGGTCTTGCCGCCTCCGGCCATATGGAGCGCGATTTGATGCGCACCTATGCGTCGGGCTACTGGCCAACACTCTTGAAGCTCCGGCTGCCGGCGGCAGCGCCCTTCATCTTCAACGCGCTGAAGATCAACTCGACGCTGGCGCTGATCGGCGCCATCGTCGCCGAGTTCTTCGGCACGCCGGTCGTCGGCATGGGCTTTCGCATCTCGACCGAGGTCGGGCGGATGAACATCGACATGGTCTGGGCCGAAATCGCAGTTGCAGCACTGGCGGGTTCGGTCTTTTATGGCGTGGTCGCTCTCGTCGAGAGAGCCGTCACGTTTTGGCATCCCTCTGTCCGTGGTGGATAGGGCGGTGGGTTCGGGTGTTAACTTCAGAGGGTAAAAACATGAAAAGACTGATCATACCGATGCTGGCCGGCGCGATGTCGCTGGCCGCGTTCCAGGCAATGGCCGCCGACAAGGTGACGTTGCAGCTGAAATGGGTCACGCAGGCGCAGTTTGCCGGCTACTATGTCGCCAAGGCCAAGGGTTTTTATGAAGCCGAAGGCCTCGACGTCGACATCAAGCCGGGCGGTCCCGATATCGCACCCGAGCAGGTGATCGCCGGCGGTGGCGCCGACGTCATCGTCGACTGGATGGGCGGGGCACTCGCCGCGCGCGAAAAGGGCGTGCCGCTGGTCAACATCGCCCAGCCGTTCAAGAAGGCCGGCATGGAGCTGGTCTGTCCGAAGGACGGCCCGATCAAGACCGAAGCCGATTTCAAGGGTCACACGCTCGGCGTCTGGTTCTTCGGCAACGAATATCCATTCTACGCCTGGATGAACAAGCTCGGCCTGAAGACCGAAGGCGGCCCGGACGGCGTCACGGTTCTGAAGCAGAGCTTCGACGTGCAGCCGTTGATCCAGAAGCAGGCGGATTGCATTTCGGTCATGACCTACAACGAGTACTGGCAGCTGATCGATGCCGGCTACAAGCCGGACCAGCTGACCGTGTTCAACTACTCGGCGATGGGCAACGACCTGCTGGAGGACGGGCTCTACGCCTCGGAAGACAAGCTCAAGGATCCGGCTTTCGAAGACAAGATGGTGCGTTTCGTGCGCGCCTCGATGAAGGGCTGGAAATATGCCATCGACAACAATGACGAGGCCGCGGGCATTGTCATGGACGGCGGTGGCCAGGACGAAAACCACCAGAAGCGGATGATGAGCGAAGTCGCCAAGCTGATCGACAATGCCGACGGCAAGCTCGACCCGGCGACCTACGAGCGCACCGCCAAGGCGCTGCTCGACCAGAAGATCATCACCAAGGCGCCGACCGGCGCCTACACCACGGCCATCACCGACAAGGCGATCAAATAAGCCTGGCCAGGCAATTTCGACCTCGAGAGCGGCGCCTTTGACCAAATGTCAGAGGCGCCGTTCCTTTATGGTGTTCATGACGAAGCTGGTCTCAATCGAGGCGACGCATTTCAGCCGCGCGATCTTTTCCTTGATGAAGCGCTCGTACTGTTCGAGGCTGCCGGTCACCACCTTCAGCACATAGTCGCGCGCCCCGGTGACGAGGTGGCATTCCAGCACCTCTTCCCACCCGCGGATGGCGTCCTCGAACATGACGATCTCGTCCTCGTTCTGGCGGCTGAGCCGGACGGTGGCGATGGCGACCATGTTCCACCCGAAGGCTGAGGGATCAACCAGCGTGGTATAGCCCCTGATGATGCCGGCCTCCTCCAGCCGGCGTACCCTCCTCAAACATGGCGACGGCGACAGGCCGATGCGCTCCGCCAGCTCATTGTTGGTGATGCGGGCGTCGGCCTGCAGCTGGCGCAGGATCTTGCGGTCGAAATCGTCGGCTATCTTCTGTTGCACTTTTGCTCTCGCTCGGCAATTTGTTGCCGGAATGCAGCCATGCGAGGCCGAAAATAGCAAGGACTGGTGGACCGGGATCGCATAAATTGCTGGACGAGACTCCTCCAGAACGCAGGAAAAGCCATGACCGCGCCGCGCCCGTCGAAAACCCACATCGGCAACCACAAGCTCCATCCGGAAACGTTGATGTTGAGCTATGGCTTCGATCCGCAACTGTCGGAAGGCGCCGTCAAGCCGCCGGTGTTCCTGACCTCGACCTTCGTGTTCAAATCGGCGGAGGAGGGACGCGACTTCTTCGACTACACATCCGGCCGCAAGGAGCCGCCGAGCGGCACGGCGTCCGGCCTGGTCTATTCGCGCTTCAATCATCCCAACTCGGAGATCGTCGAGGACCGGCTGGCGGTCTATGAGGGAACGGACGCCTGCATCCTGTTCTCGTCGGGCATGTCGGCGATCGCCACGACGCTGCTCGCCTATGCCCGGCCGGGCGATGTCATCCTGCATTCGCAGCCGCTTTACGGCGGCACCGAGACGCTTTTGACGCGCACGCTGTCCGGCTTCGGCATCGGCGCTGTCGGCTTCGCCGACGGCGTCGACGACAAGGCGGTGCGGGCCGCTGCTGATGCAGCGGTGGCGAAGGGGCGTGTCTCGGTCATTCTCATCGAAACGCCGTCGAATCCGACCAACAGCCTGGTCGACATCGCACTGATCCGGAAGTTTGCCGACGAGATCGGCGCAAGCCAAGGATCAACGCCGATCATCGTCTGCGACAACACGCTGCTCGGCCCGGTGTTCCAGCGACCGATCGAACATGGCGCGGATGTCTCCGTCTATTCGCTGACCAAATATGTCGGCGGCCATTCCGACCTGATCGCCGGTGCGGCGATGGGCAGCAAGGCGGTGACTAAGCCGATCAAGGCGCTGCGCGGCGCCATCGGCACGCAACTCGACCCGCATTCCTGCTGGATGCTCGGCCGCTCGCTGGAGACGCTGTCCATCCGCATGGAGCGCGCCAACGACAATGCGCGGCTCGTGGCTGAATTCCTGCGCGATCACGCCAAGGTGGAAAAGGTGCATTACCTGCCGTTCCTGGGCGAGGACACGGCAGCGGGACGGGCCTACAAAGCGCAATGCAGCGGCGCCGGCTCGACATTTTCTTTCGATATCAAGGGCGGAGAGAAGGCGGCCTTCGCCTTTCTCAACGGGCTGCAAATATTCAAGCTGGCGGTGAGCCTTGGCGGCACGGAGTCACTCGCCAGCCACCCGGCGGCGATGACGCACTCCGGCATTCCCTTCGACGTGCGCCAGCGCATCGGCGTGCTGGAGACCACGGTCAGGCTGTCGATCGGCGTCGAGCATCCGGACGATCTTATCGCCGACCTGACGCAGGCGCTGGCAGCGGTCTGATAGCTCGCTTGTAGATATCAGGAAAGGGGCGATCGCCTTGGCAGCGTCGGCGGGACAGCACCCCCCTCTGTCCTGCCGGACATCTCCCCCTCAAGGGGGGAGATCAGCAGCTCTGACCATAGCGCCCTGTCTGCAACGCTGGAGATTGGCGAAGGGCGACGTGACATCCAATCTCCCCCCTTGAGGGGGAGATGTCCGGCAGGACAGAGGGGGGTGTGACGGAACTCGGCTTTCGCTGCCAACTTCTCAGCTCTTGTCGCGGATCTGCGTCATCGTCCGCGTCGGCGTGATCGCCTCGGGGTCGAGCCTGATTTCGACGATCGCCGGCTTGCCGCTCGCGCGGGCACGCTCGAAGGCAGGGGCAAAATCTGCCGTGTTCTCGACCGTCTCGCCGTGGCCGCCATAGGCGCGGGCAAGAGCGGCAAAGTCAGGGTTCTTCAGATCGGTGGCGACGACGCGGCCGGGATAGTCGCGCTCCTGGTGCATGCGGATGGTGCCGTAGATGCCGTTGTTGACGACGATTACGACGATCGGCAGGTCGTATTGCACGGCGGTAGCGAATTCCTGTCCGTTCATCAGGAAGCAGCCGTCGCCGGCAAAGGCGATCACGGTGCGGTCGGGATGGAGCGCCTTGGCGGCGACCGCGGCCGGCGTGCCATAACCCATCGAGCCCGAGGTCGGCGCGCCCTGCGTGGCGAATCGGCGGAAGCGGTGGAAGCGGTGCACCCAGGTGGCGTAATTGCCGGCGCCGTTGGTGAAAATGGCGTCGTCGGGCAGAACCTTTTCCAGATAGTTCATGATCGGCCCCATCTGGACCGGGCCGGGGCCGGTCTCAGGCGGCGTCGACCAGTCGAGGTAGGCAGCGTGTGCTTTCGCTGTCTCATCCGCCCAGGCTGGCGTGCCGGCCGGCTTGCGCTTGGCAAAAGCTTCGACGAAGGCCGAAGGCGAAGCGTTGATCGCCAGTGTCGGCCGGTAGACGCGGCCGAGTTCGCCGGCATCGGCGTGGACATGCACCAGCGCCTGGTCGGGATAGGGGCTCTTCAGCAGCGTATAGTCGGAGGATGGCATCTCGCCCATGCGTCCGCCGATCAGCAGCACCAGGTCGGCCTGCTTGATGGCGGTGGCCAGCTTCGGGTTGATGCCGATGCCGACATCGCCGGCATAGTTCGGGTGCAGATGGTCGAACAGCATCTGGCGGCGGAAGGAGCAGCCGACCGGCAGCGACCAGGCCTCGGCAATGGCGCGCATGCGCGCCACCGCTTCCTCGTCCCAGCGTGTGCCGCCGAGGATGACGAAAGGGCGTTTGGCCTTGCCGAGCAGTTTCTCCAGCGCGTCGAGCTCGGCTCCGCCGGGGCGGGTTTCGACCGGCGTATGCGGCAAGGCCGCAGGCGCGTCGACCAGGCTGGTCAGCATGTCCTCCGGAAGCGAGATGACCACGGGGCCGGGGCGGCCCGATGTCGCGACGGCGAAGGCGCGGGTGACGAGTTCGGGGATGCGCGCGGCATCGTCGATCTCCACCACCCATTTGGCGATGTCGCCGAAGAAGCGCTTGTAGTCGACCTCCTGGAAAGCCTCGCGCTCCTTGGCGTGGCTGGCGACCTGGCCGATGAACAGGATGACGGGTATCGAATCCTGCATGGCAATGTGAATGCCGGCCGATGCATTGGTGGCGCCGGGGCCGCGGGTGACGAAGCAGATCCCGGGCTTGCCGGTCAGCCGCCCCTGGCAGTCGGCCATCATGGCGGCGCCGCCTTCCTGTCGGCAGACAATGGTGCGGATGGGCGAGTCATGCAATGCGTCGAGCACCGCGAGATAGGATTCGCCGGGCACGCAGAAGATGCGGTCGGTGCCGTTCGCCTCGAGTGCGTCGACAATCAGTTGTCCACCGGTCTTCATCGTCCAGACTTCTCCAGTTCGGCAAGGATTTCTTCGGTATGTTCGCCAAGGCGTGGCGAAGGGCGTTCATAGACCAGCGGTGTGCCGGACATCACCATGGGCGCGCGTACCGAGGGCAGACGATTGCCATGGCCATCGTCGAGGTCGAGGCGCATGCCGCGTGCGATCGTCTGCGGGTCGGCAAACATCTGGCCGATATTGTTGATCGGGCTCGCCGGCACGCTTGCCGCTTCGAGCTTGGCCAGCAGCGGGTCGCGATCCCAATTCTTCAGCGTCTCGATCAAGTGCTCGCGCAACTTCACCCGGTTGGCGACGCGGGCCGGATTGGTGGCGAAATCGGGATTCGCTGAGAGATGGTCGAGACCGACTGCGGCGCAGAATTTGGCGAACTGGCCGTCATTGCCGACCGCCAGGATGATGTGGCCGTCCCTGACCGGGACAACCTCATAGGGCGCAATGTTCATATGCGCATTGCCCATCTGCACCGGCGCCTTGCCGGAGACGAGATAGTTGAGGTTCTGGTTGCCGAGTGCGGAAATCTGCGTGTCGAACAGCGCCATGTCGATATGCTGGCCTTCGCCGGTCTTTTCGGCATGGCGAAGCGCTGCCTGGATGGCGATCACAGAGTAAAGGCCGGTGAAGATGTCGGAAATAGCGACGCCGGCCTTTTGCGGCTCGCGCCCGACCTCGCCGGTGATCGACATCATGCCGGCCATGGCCTGGATGATGAAATCATAGCCGGCGCGGGGTGCGTAAGGCCCATCCTGGCCGAAGCCGGTGATCGAGCAGTAGACGAGCTTTGGATTGATCGCCTTCAGGCTCTCGTAATCGAGCCCGTATTTCTTGAGGCCGCCGAGCTTGAAGTTCTCGATCAGAATGTCGGCCGTGGCAACCAGCCGGCGCACCGTCTCGGCCCCTTCGGGCGTCGAGAAATCGACGGCGATGGAGCGCTTGCCGCGATTGCAGGAGTGGTAGTAGGCGGCCGACAGGTTCTCGCCATCATGGCTCATGACGAAGGGAGGACCCCATTTGCGGGTATCGTCGCCGCCATCGGGGCTCTCGACCTTGATGACATCGGCGCCGAGATCGGCCAGCAATTGTCCTGCCCACGGGCCGGCCAGGATGCGGGCGAGTTCGACGACGCGGACGCCTTTCAGCGGAGGTTCAGCCATAAATCACCAAAAACGGGTCGGAACCGCAGCCTCTATCAACCCGGGATGCCGCTGTCACGGGCCTTGCGGTGGGCCAGCGATGTCAGCGTTTGAGCACGCTATCGGCCCAGGCAGCGAAATCGTCCATGACGACATCGCGGTTCACCTCGTTCAGGCTTTCGTGGCGGGTGTCGGCGTAAACCTTTGAAACCAGATTCGAAAAGCCCATCGCGCGCATGCGTTTGGCGAGATGATCGATGCCCTTGCCATAGTCGGAGGCCGGATCCTTCTCTCCGCCGACGATGCTGACGGGCAGGTCGCGCCTGATGCCGGCAAAGCCGGAATCCTTGCCGCCTTTCTGCGTCATCTCCACGACATCGCGCCACATCGAGATCGAGGCATCCCAGCCGCACAGCGGGTCGGCGATGTACTTGGCCACTTCAGCCTCGTCGCGCGACAGCCAGTCGAACGGCGTCTTGTGGTTGGGCACCGCCTTGCCCCAGGTCTGGAAGGTCAGCCTTGGCAAGACGCGTGAGGGAACATCGGAGCCGAGCCTGAAGCGCTCATAAGCGAGGATGGCGAGTGCAAGCCGACCAAGCAGGCCTTGTGAGAAATTGCCGTTCCAGATCGCCGCGGCGTGGACGCGCGGCGAGTGCGCCAGCAGGTAGTTGAGCGCCACCGACGCACCCATCGAATGGCCGAACAGGATGACCGGCAGGCCGGGCTGCTCCTTCGCAATCAAATCGTGGACTGCGTCGACATCGGAGATCACCTTGGCCGGGCCGCTTGTGCCGGCGAACCTGCCGAGCGGGGCATCGGGCGCCTTGGTCGCGCCATGGCCGCGATGGTCGTGGACGTAGACGTGAAAACCGCGGGTGCTGAGGTAATCCGCGAAGCGGGCATAGCGCGCGGCGTGTTCGGCCAAGCCATGGTTAATCTGGACGACGGCCCGTGGAGAGCCGCTCGCGTGCTTCACATAGAGGTTGAGCGTGGCCCCGGTCGGTGAGGCCAGCGTCGTCTGCTCGTCAAATGCCATCTCTCGCTCCGTCGGCGACTGTTGGGCGACGGCGTGACCGGCGTCAAGGGGAGGGCTATTGACAGTATGCTGTCAATTTGATTATATGACAGCATACTGTCAAAATGGGGAGCATGAGCATGAAAACCTTTTCGACCGTTTCGCGCCGCGCGTTTCTGCTGGCGAGCCTGTCATCCGCAATGCTCCTGCCCGGCATTGCATCCAGCAAAACCAGGGAGATGACCATGAAGACCTCAACCATTGCCGGCCCGCAGGGCCAGCTTGCCGGCTACGACATCAAATCCGGCGGCGGCCTGCCGATCCTGTTCGCGCATGGCGATTGCAGCCGCGCCACACAGTGGAACCGGGTGATGCAGCTCACCGCAGGTGGCCGTGAGGAGGCGGTCGCCTTCGATTTTCGCGGCCATGGCGCATCGGCGCCCGCAGCCGATGCGAATTATGGCTATGACGGACGCGCGGACGATATCGGCGCCGTGGCCGATGCGTTCGGGCTGCAACGGTTTGTCCTGGTCGCGCATAGCGGCGGCAGTGGCGCAGCCCTTGCCTATGCCGCCAGCCATGCCGACCGGGTCGCCGGCATCCTGCTGGTCGATCCGGCGACCGATCCGCGTGCGTTGCCAAAGGAGATCCGCGACGGTTTCGTTCGCGATCTGGCGGGGCCGCAAGGCCTCGATGTCCTCAAAGCCTACTACACCTCGATTGCCGGCTCCGATGAAGCGGTTCGTCAAACGGTGCTGGCCGATGCGGCGGTGGTCGATCCGGCGGCTCGGGCAGGCGTCGGCAAGGCGCTGGCGGAATGGAATCCCGAACCGACGCTCCATGCCTATCACGGGCCGATCTTCGTGCTGGCCACGGAGGCCAATGACAATGCGGCGGCCCTGTTTCGGCTGCGCATCGGAATTGGCCACAGAACCGTCGCCGGTTCCGGCCATTGGGTGATGCTTGACAAGCCGGAGGCGGTGGCTGAAGCCGTCAACACTTTTGTTTCCACCATCGAGGCCGGCCAGAAATGACAAGCAGGACCGAAGCCGGAGATGTGCTCACCGACCTGGTGCTTGCCGTGTTCCGGCTGAATGGCGGGTTTCTCGACGCGGCCGACCGGCTGGCCGAGCCTGCCGGGTTGACGGCGGCGCGCTGGCAGGTTCTGGGCGCGGTGCTGAAGGAGCCGAAATCGGTGGCCGACATTGCCCGCGACATGGGGCTTGCCCGCCAGAGCGTGCAGCGCCTTGCCGACATTCTGGCCGCCGAAGGGCTTGCCGCCTATGCGGACAACCCGGCGCACCGCCGCGCGAAGCTCCTGGCGATGACCGATGCCGGCCGGGCCGCGATCCGGGATATCGGCACGCGCCAGCATGTCTGGGCCAACCGCATCAGCGAGGGCATCGAGGCTCGCGCGCTCGAGACAGCGCTTGATCTGCTGCGTATGTTGACGAAGCGGGTCGAGGAGGGCGGGGTCTGATCGACCGAGCGATTGTTTTTTGCGGCGGACGAAAGAAATCGTAATTCTGACATGTCACACGTTTCTAGCTTGCGCTATGAAACGCTAGGAGTGCTGGAATGCGGATATCGGCGATATGGGGTGCGGTGTTGGTGGCGCTGGCCGGTGTCGGCCTAGCGCGTGCCGATGTGAAGATGAGCGGCTCCTTCGTGGCCGATGCCGCCTGTCCAGCGACGCAGGCGATCAAGAGCGGCAAGAACCCCGGCAATATCGCGACAACGGCTGGACAGAGCTACGACCTCCTGGCCGGCAACAAGGATGCGCCGACGCATTACCTCATCCGCGTGCCGGGCGCCGATCCTGAGCGTCGCTGGGTCAAGATCAGCTGCGGTCATGTCGCCGGCGGCAGCGCAGCCGCCCAGCCGGCCGCGCCCGCCGATCAGGGCAAGCCTGCGGCTTCGGGAAAGCCCGAATATGTCTTTGCGCTGAGTTGGCAGCCGGCCTTCTGCGAAACCAAGGCAAGCAAGCCCGAATGCCAGGCGCAGACGGCGGGCGGTTTCGACGCGTCGCATTTCACTTTGCATGGTCTGTGGCCGCAACCGAACGGCAATTTCTATTGCCAGGTGCCGGCGAGCGACAAGGCCAATGATAATCCGGCCCATTGGGCCGACCTGCCGCCGGTCAACCTCGATGCCAATACGCGCGCCGAACTCGACCAGGTGATGCCTGGCACCGCCTCCAAGCTCGAACGGCATGAATGGATCAAGCACGGCACCTGCTACGGCAAGAGCCAGCAGGAGTATTTTGCCGAGGCGCTGAACCTGATGCGGGCGGTGAATGCCTCGCCTGTGCGCGAGCTCTTCACCAGGAACGTCGGCAAGCAACTGACTTCGGACCAGATCCGCAGCACCTTCGACAGCGCCTTCGGCGCCGGGGCGGGCGCGCGGGTGCGTGTCTCCTGCCTGGTCGATCCGTCGAGCGGCAGGCGGCTGATCGGCGAGCTGACGCTGGGCCTGACCGGCCCGATCGGCCCCGACAGTTCGCTGGGCACTCTCATGCTCGCCTCGGCGCCGACGACCAAGGCGGGCTGTCCGAAGGGTTCGGTCGATGCGGCCGGGTTCCAGTAGATATCCGTCTGTCGCTTGGCACTGACGCGGTGATATGGTCTGGATGTGTTTCATTCGGCGGGGGTGGCGATGAGTGGCATGACATCAGGCGCGCTGGCGCGGCTGGCTTTCTGGGCCAGGGGGATGACCGCCATAAAAGACGGCCGCATGGAATGGCCGGGCTTTTCCTATACCGATGCCGAGTGGGCGCGCATGCGCGTGCTTGCCGCGCCGATCGGGGCAAGCCGCTACCAGCTGTTCACTTGGGTCAACGCCGCGATCTTCATCGCCATTGCCGCGCTCGGCATCGTCTGTGTCTTCCTGCCGCTGGCGACACTTTTGTTTCCGGTGCCGGCCGACACCAGCGCGCTCAAATTCTCGGCTCTGCTGGCGGCGTGTGCCTTTCTCATAATCGGGCTCGGCTTGCCGATCTCCATGCGCCTGTCGAGCGCGTTGGCCATCTCCCGGGAGATGCGCGCCGGTCTTGTCGGCGAAGCCGGTGACGAAGCGCTGGCAGCAAAAGTGTCTTGGCAGATCAACCGCATCATGCTGGTCATGTGCGGCCTGCTGGTGCCCGGCATTCTGTTGTTCATCGCTTATGACATCGACGCCAGTCCGATCATCACCACGCTGAAATGGCTGGCCATCGCGCTGATAGCCGTTTCAGTTGCGGTCGGCGCGTTGCAGCAGCGCAAGCGGAGCTGACAACCTTATCCGCTGACGCCACGTGTGGACAATGTCCAGGCACTGAGGTCTTCGGCATCGTCATGCGCTTCGCCGACGACGCGGTCACGCCCGGTGGATTTGGCCCTGTAGAGACGCTCGTCGGCAAGGGCGAAGAGATCGGCAAGCGAGCCTACGGTCTCATCGACAGTGGCGATGCCGGCGCTGACGCTGATGTCGAACCGGTTTACGCACGCTTTGACGGCCTGGCGGAGGTTTTCTCCGAGCAACCTGGCGACCGCATGCGGCTGCGAGCAAAGGATGGCGAACTCCTCGCCGCCGATCCTGAAAACCTGATCGTGTGCGCCGGCCGCCTGGGTCAGCACCTGGGCGATCGATCTCAGCACCCTGTCGCCCTCGGCATGGCCGAAGCGATCGTTGATCGACTTGAAATGGTCGACGTCGACGATCAGCAGGCTGAGCGGTTGGGCCGTGCGCAGGCTGACAGCGACCAGACGTTCGCCGTCGCTGTCAAAGCGTCCCCTGTGCAACAGGCCGGTGAGGCCGTCGCGGCCGACATGTTCGACCAGGGCTTCGTAGCGCTCGCGATAGGTCAAGGTGTCGAAGACGTCGGACAACCCACGTGGTGCCACGACCTGACGCGTTTCGAACCATCTGAGGTAGGCGACAAGCATGGCGCTGTAGGCAAAAGCGGCACCCATCTTGGCGAACCAGCCGCCGAAGAAGACCGCAATCGGCGCGCCGGCGACGAAATGCAGGGCGCTGAAAAATCCGGCCTGGTCGAAGGTGAGCACGCAGGCGACGCAAATCAGGATGCGGGAGAACGGCGCCCTGCGTAGATAACGCCCGAGCTTTTCGTAAAGCAGGATGATCAGGATGGCGTCGATGAAGAGCAGCGTCGTGCCCCACACCATCAGCCAGCCCAACTGGTCGATGAAACCGATATCGGGAAGCTTGCCGTCGGAAAAGGCTGAAATATCGTGCAGGCGCAGGATCAGGACCAGCCCGATCATCAAGGCGTTGCCGAGCAAAAGGCCATAGATCGGCTGGCGCACCGTGGCCGCATCTTCCTTCATGTAGAGGAGAAGCAGCATCACCAGCTTGCCGGAAAACAGCACCGCCGAGCCTGGCGAGACCATGCCGAAGGGCAGGGCGACATAGAAGACGCTGGCGAGATAGGTTTCGAGGAAATGCATGGCGCCCAGCGCGCAGACGAAGACGCCGAGGCCGATGCGATCCCTGAAGCGGAACAGCGTGACCATGACGCTGAAGTAGACGACCGCTTCGGCAAGGAGCAGGAAACTGTTCAGCACTACCTTCGGTCCGATCTTTACTTTCGATCGCGACAGGCCAGCGATCGATCCTGTTTTGACGCTGAAGGGTTAACCGGGGATTTCAACGCTCCCTACAACCGGCGGAAAACTTAACGTGCGGTGTACACCCGCTTGAAATGGCAAAAGCGATTGCCGTTCGGCCCGGCATCGCCTACATAGCGGCCAACCTCCATTCAATCCGACATTTCGGTCAATCATCAAGGAAAGCGCGCGTGGCACGCCAGTTCATCTATCACATGGCCGGCCTCAACAAGGCCTATGGCACCAAGAAGGTGCTTGAGAATGTCCATCTCTCCTTCTATCCCGACGCCAAGATCGGCATCCTCGGCCCCAACGGCTCGGGTAAGTCGACGATCCTCAAGATCATGGCCGGGCTCGACAAGGAGTGGAACGGCGAAGCCTGGCTCGCCGAAGGCGCCACCGTCGGCTATCTCGCGCAGGAGCCGGCGCTCGATGCCAACAAGACGGTGTTCGAGAACATCATGGAAGGTGTCGCCGCCAAGACCGCCATCATCGAGCGCTACAACGAATTGATGATGAACTACTCCGACGAGACGGCCGACGAGTCCGCCAAGCTCCAGGACGAGATGGACCGGCTCAATTTGTGGGATCTCGAACAGCAGGTCGAGATGGCGATGGAAGCGCTGGGCTGCCCGCCCAAGGATTCCGAGGTCACCAAGCTTTCGGGCGGTGAGCGCCGCCGCGTCGCGCTCTGCCAGCTGCTGCTGCGTCAGCCCGACCTCTTGCTGCTCGATGAACCGACCAACCATCTCGACGCCGAGACTACGGCGTGGCTGGAAAAACACCTGCGCGCCTATCCCGGCGCGGTGATGATCATCACCCACGATCGCTACTTCCTCGACAATGTCACCGGATGGATCCTCGAGCTCGATCGCGGCCGCGGCATCCCCTATGAGGGCAACTACACCAAATACCTCGAAGCCAAAGCCAAGCGCCTCAAGCAGGAAGGCCGCGAGGACGACGCCCGCCAGCGTGCCATCGGTCGCGAACGCGAGTGGATCCAGTCCAGCCCGAAAGCTCGCCAGACCAAGTCCAAGGCGCGTATCCAGGCGTTCCAGGACCTGCTGGATGCAGCCGACAAGCGGCGTCCGAGCGATACGCAGATCGTCATTCCGCATGGCGAACGGCTCGGCAATGTGGTGATCGAGGCGGAAGGCCTGTCGAAGGGCTTTGGCGACACGCTGTTGATCGAGGGTCTGGAATTCAAGCTGCCGCCAGGCGGCATCGTCGGCGTCATCGGCCCGAACGGCGCCGGCAAGACGACGCTGTTCCGCATGATCACCGGCCAGGAAACGCCGGATGCCGGCTCTGTCCGCATCGGCGAAACGGTGAAGCTCGGCTATGTCGATCAGAGCCGCGATGCGCTCGATCCGTCAAAGACGGTGTGGGAGGAGATTTCCGGCGGCGCAGAAGTGGTCAAGCTCGGCAAGTTCGAGGCCAACACGCGCGCCTATTGTGCGTCGTTCAACTTCCGTGGCGGCGACCAGCAGCAGAAGGTCGGCAACCTCTCCGGCGGCCAGCGCAACCGCGTGCATCTGGCAAAAATGCTGAAGACCGGCGGCAATGTGCTGCTGCTCGACGAACCGACCAACGACCTCGACACGGAAACGCTGGCGGCGCTCGAAGACGCGCTGGAAAATTTCGGTGGCTGCGCCGTCATCATCTCGCACGATCGTATGTTCCTCGACCGCCTGGCCACCCACATCCTCGCCTTCGAGGGCGACAGCCATGTCGAATGGTTCGAGGGCAATTTCGAGGATTACGAGCAGGACAAGATCCGCCGGCTCGGCCCCGAGGCCGTCAACCCGCACAGGATGACGTACAAGAGGTTGACGCGGTAAGGGAGCAACCGGGGCGGCGAATTTCTCAACTGATACGAGGAAAGCTTGAATGACCGACTGGTCCGCCGCCCAATATCTGAAATTCGAGGATGAGCGGACGCGGCCCGCGCGCGATCTTGTCGCGCAGGTACCGGTGGATTTCCCGCGCCGGGTGGTCGACATCGGCTGCGGCCCGGGTAATTCGACCGAGCTGCTGGTCGAGCGCTGGCCGGATGCTGATATCAGCGGCTTCGACACCTCTCCCGACATGATCGAGAAGGCGAAGGCGCGCCTGCCCAGCGTCAATTTCGACCTCGCCGATGCCTCGACATGGCGGCCGGCCGAGCCGGTCAACGTCATCTTCGCCAATGCGGTGTTCCAATGGCTGCCCACCCACCCGGTAGTGTTCCAGCGGCTGATGGGCTTTCTCGCGCCGGGCGGTGCGCTCGCCGTCCAGATGCCCGACAATCTGCTTGAGCCGTCGCATCGGCTGATGCGCGAGACGGCCGCCGAAATGCCGTTCGCCGCCAAGATGGCAGGTGCTGCGCGCGGACCGCTGCCGGCGGTGTCGTTCTATTATGATCTCTTGTCGCCGCTCTCCGACCGGGTGGATATCTGGCATACGGCCTACAATCATCCGCTGACCGACGCCGAGGCGATCGTCGAATGGGTGAAGTCGACGGGGCTGAAGCCTTTCCTCGATCCGCTGGACGCCGACGAGCGCAAGATCTTCCTCGACAGCTACACGGCCAAAATTGCCAAGGCCTATCCGAAGACCGCAAACGGCAAGGTGCTGCTGCGCTTCCCGCGCATTTTCATCGTCGCCAAGCGGGCCGGCTAGCACTCCCGATGACATCCGGCCACAGCCTATGGTTTAAGCCGGCGTAAACCGGTGGGGTGAGAAAAGTGTTGTGTCGCGCCCCCTGGTCGTTCACATGAGAACGACAACGCCTGCGCATGGACGGACTGGATATGCATCGCGTCATCATCAGCGGCATCGGCGTTGAAATCCCTGAAGCCAAGATCACCAATGAAGAACTGGTCGCCAGTTTCAACGCTTGGGTCGACACGGAGAATGCGCGCCGGCAAGGCCCGGATGAGACGCTGCTGCAAAAATCCGACAGCGCCTTCATCGTCCATGCCTCAGGCGTCCAGACCCGGCATGTCATCGAGCGCGAAGGCATTCTCGATCCGACCCGCATGGCGCCGCGCATTCCGGCGCGGCCCGATGATGCGCTGTCGCTGCAGGCCGAGTTTGGAGTGGCCGCGGCCCGGAAGGCGCTCGACCATGCCGGCCTGAAGCCGTCCGACATCGACCTGGTGATCTGCTCGGCCTCGCACCAGCAACGGCCCTATCCGGCGATCGCCATCGAAATGCAGGAGGCGCTGGGCACCAAGGGCGCCGGCTTCGACATGGGGCTTGGTTGTTCATCGGCCGCGGCCGCCTTGCACATTGCGGCCAATCTGGTCCGGGCGGGCGCGCACAAGCGCGTGCTGGTGGTCACGCCGGAGATCATCACCGGCCATCTCAATTTCCGCGACCGGCAGACGCATTTCATCTTCGGCGATGCATCGGTGGCGATGGTGGTCGAGGGGCTGGGCGAGGGCGAGAGGCGGCCGGGGCGTTTCGAGGTGCTGGACACGCGCACCTGGACGCAGATGTCGAACAATATCCGCACCAATCTGGGCTATCACACCCGCACCGCCCAGGACGATCCTTACATGATCAACCTCGAAGGCAATCTGATCAAACAGGTCGGCAACAAGGTGTTCAAGGAAGTCACCGTCGCCGGCCACAAATTCATTGTCGAATTCCTCGCCGAGCACGGGCTGACGCCGCAAGCCATCAGGCGATTCTGGCTGCATCAGGCCAATGCGCGAATGAACGCCATGATCCTGAAACTGGCCTTCGGCCACGAGGTCGACCATGACCGCGCGCCGATGGTGCTGGAGCGGCTCGGCAACACCGCCGGCGCTGGCGCCATCATCGCGCTGTCGGAAAACCACGCCGACATGAAGCCCGGCGATTTCGGCGTGCTGTGCGCCTTCGGCGCCGGCTATTCGATCGGTGGCGCGCTTTTGCGGATGCTGTAATCAGGCCGGCATGAACGGCACCAGCATCGGTACGCTGCGGGCATAGTCATCATAGGCGTTGCCGAGTTCTCCGCGCAGAAAGCGTTCCTCCAGCCTTGCCTTCATGACGATGCCGATTGACGCCATCAGCCGGTTTGATCGAATCATCATCGCTTTCGACTGGACCCGAGCCCACGGCTACGGCTATTTGCGACGTCATCCTGCAGAAGGAACGAAGCCATGCTGGACCTCTTCCCGGAGTCTGAGAAGCCGGTCGACATCATCCCCGCCAGGAAGCTGTCCGCCAAAGTGGCCGCTTTGTACGTCGCACCGTCGAATCACTTCCAGACGCGCCCGGTGGAAGCATTGCAGCTCGGTTTCGAAGGCATCGACGGCGACTTCCACGCCGGCGCCACCCGTCGTTCCGGCGGTCGCGAACCCTGGTATCCGCGCGGCACCGAAATCCGCAACGAGCGGCAGATATCAATCGTAGCCGCCGATGAACTCGCCGTCGTTGCCGAGCGGATGGGGCTGGCCGAGATCAAGCCGGAATGGATCGGCGCCAATCTGCTGATCGAAGGCGTGCCGCATCTCTCGATGCTGCCGTCAGGCACGCTGCTGTTCTTTAGAAGTGGCGTGACGATCAAGGTCGATGCGCAGAACGGGCCTTGCCGGCTTGCTGGACGTTCGATCGCCGAAAACGCCGGGATGGCCGATCGGGAGGCCGGCGCGCTGGCCTTCCCGAAGGCGGCGAAACGGCTGCGCGGCCTCGTTGCCTGGGTCGAGAAACCGGGTCGTATGACAACAGGGGAAGAGATCTCGGTGCGCGTGCCCGAGCAGTGGATTTATCGATCCTAGTACCGGGCTAGGGCGCGGGCTGCGCCGCCGGGGCGACGCAGCCGGATTTCAAGACGCGCTCAGGCCGCCTTGCGGTTCTTCTTAGCGCCCTGCGCCTCGACGGAAACGTGGTCCCACTTTTCCCACAGCGCGATGCGGTTGGCGTATTCCTGCTTGATCATCGGCAGGCCGCCATCGCCGAAGAAGACGCGCAGCGGCGGCTCGGCCGCGTCGACGATTTCAAGCATCGCCGGTCCGGTGGCCTCGGGGTCGCCGGCGACCGAGTTGGCGCGGCGTTCCGCCATCTTCGCGCGGGCCGGCGCGTAAGCCTCGATCGCTTTGGAGACCTTGGCCGAGGCGCCGGACCAATCGGTGGAGAAGCCGCCCGGTTCGACAAGCGTCACATGGATGCCGAATTCGGCGACCTCGATGCTGAGCGACTGGCTGAAGGCTTCGAGCGCCCATTTCGAGGCATGGTAAAGGCCGAGCGACGCAAAGGCGTTGACGCCGCCGATCGACGAGATCTGGATGACATGGCCGGAGCCCTGCGCCCGCATGATCGGCAAAGCCGCCTGGGTGACCCAGAGCGCGCCGAACACATTGGTTTCGATCTGGTCGCGGGCTTCCTGTTCGCTGACTTCCTCGATGGCGCCGAAATGGCCATAGCCGGCATTGTTGATGACGACGTCGAGCCGGCCAAAGCGCTTGTGCGCCTCGGCGATGGCCGCATCGACAGCCTTCTTGTCGGTGACGTCGAGCTTGATCGCGGCGACATTATCGCCGTATTTCGCGACGAGATCGGCGAGCGTGCCGGCATCGCGCGCGGTTGCGGCGACACGGTCGCCGCGAGCGAGTGCGGCCTCGGCCCAGACTCGGCCAAAGCCTTTCGACGATCCGGTGATGAACCAAACCTTGCTTGTCATGACGTGGAATCCTTGCCCATGCGGGCCGTGAACTGGGAAGCGGAGGCTTCTCCGCTTCCGCGATATACGGTGCGTCGAGCGATTTTCCAGAGGCGAGGGGGAATCTTTTTGGTCACGACATCGTGTGGAGCAGGACCTTCGCCGGTCAGGGATAGCGCACCGGGCTCGACCAGGTCGGGTCGTCATGCTTTTGCCAGTAGAGCGCCATCAAGCGCTTTGTGATCCCGCCTATCTTGCCGTCGGCGACAGCAGCGCCGTCGATCACTGTCACCGGCATGATGCCGCCGGCGGTGGAAGTGATGAAGACTTCGTCGGCAGCCTTCAGCGCGGCAACGCTGACGTCGATGGCCGTGGTGGGAAGCGCTGCCTCGGCGCAGAGGTCGAAGACGGTGCGCCTGGTGATGCCGGGCAGCACGCCGGCGGCTGGCGTCGACAGCCTGCCGTCCTTGACGCAGAACACGTTGAAGCCGGGGCCTTCGGCGACATTGCCGTTGAAGTCGAGAATCAATGCGGTTTCGGCCCCACGGTCATAAGCGTCGTAGAGGCCGCGCACGAGGTCGAGCCAGTGGTAGTTCTTGATCGCCGGATCGATCGAGACCGGCGGAATGCGCACCTTGTCGCTAATGGCGACATGCAGGCCGCGCCGCAACTGCTCGGCATTGGCGACCGAGCCGAAGGGAACTGCGAAGGCAATGAAGCGGTTGACCGCCTGGCGCGGATCGCGGCTGAAGGTCCGCGAGGCGCCGCGTGTGCACAGCATTTCGACATAGGCGGCGCGATGGCCCGACAGCGCCACGCAATTGTGCAGAATCTCGGCCACGCCATCGCGGTCGGACGGGATCGTCATGCGCAGTTTTTGCAAGCCGGCGAAGAAGCGGTCGAGATGCAGGTCGAGTCGGAAGAAGCTCCCGTCCCAGACATGCACGGTGTCGTAGGTGGCGTCGGATGCAGAAAGCCCCAATCCAGCACCGAGATTTTGGCCTGCGACATCGGCAGATACTGACCATCGAGAAAGGCGACGCCGTCGGGATAGGAATGCGGATCGATATGGCGATCCGACAAAGCCGGCAATGGCACAATGCTACCGGCTGCTGCGCTTCGGTTCATGGCGATTGGTCCCTTCGGCTTGATGCGGCAGAGTCAAGCTAGTGGTCCCCTGCAGGCGGCATAGGGCCACCCAACCATCGCTGTTTGTCCTAGGTAGCACATTCGATATGCCCTATGGTCCGGCTTGAAAATATCCGGCCGGGAGGGGCAAAATGGGCAAATCTTTTCGGACCGTCAGCTTTGCAATTTTCCTCGTCTTCGTCACTGGCGATGCCTTCGCGCAATGCGCTCGCGAGGGCGAGGCGCTGTGCCAGAACGGCCAGACCTATCGTTGCGAGAAGACGGGCAGCGAACTGACGCCGATCTTTCAGAATGTGCCTTGCGTGGTCAACGCGACGGGGCTCAACGGGATCTGGACCGGCAGCGGCCATCAAAGTCCGGCCGGGGCTGCCGGCGCCGATTGGGCGATCGCCATGACCATCGGCGATGGCGCCGCGTCGATCGACTATCCGTCGCTCGGCTGCGGCGGACCATTGACCCAGATTTCTCGCGACGACAGTTCGGCGGAATACCGGGAAAGCATCAGCTACGGCCAGGACAAGTGCATCGACGGTGGCGGCATCACCGTCCGGTTCTTCAAAGGGAACCTGTCCTGGACCTGGGTTGGGCAGGCGGACGGCCAGCCCTACAATGCGGTTGCCGTATTGAAGCGACAGTAGCTGAAATTATTCCTCTTCGTCCTCTGCATCGAGCAGGCGCGTGGCGCGCCAACGGGTCAGCACCATGTTTGTTTGCTCGATGACGAAGAACCGCGCCGAGTCGCGGTCATAGCCCTCGGCCAGCAGCTTTTCATAGTCGGTATGGCCGTGCCTGATATGCGCAATCGTCGCCAGCCAGACCGCGATGCCCGGCGGCAGTGTCTTCATGTGCACGGCGCCGGCCTCGGTGCGGATTTTCTCCATATCGGCATAGGGCGCCAGGGGCAGCAGTGCGGTCAGCGCCTTGGCGATGGCGCGGCGGCGGCCAGTGGGCGCGCTCATTTTTCGTCACGCCCGGCAATGGTCGCCTCGGGAAAGGCGTCGGTCGAGGCGAAATAGGGCTTGATGTCGATCACCGGGGTGCCGTCGAGCACATCGATGGCGTCGATGGCGATGCGGCCGTGGTCGATGTCGACGGCGATCAGGCCGGCGATATGCAGCCCGACTGGGTTCGGCCGGGCAGGGGAGCGCAGCGAGAAAACGCCTTTCGGCTCAGCCGCATGGCGGGGTCTCTGGACAATCAGTGCCCGCGGCGCGTGATGCAGCCAGGACAGGATGACGATGTGGCTGGCCCGCTCCAGCGCAAGCAGGCCGTCGCGATAGGCAGGGTCGATGAGAACCGTGGCCGCCTGTCCGGCCTCGCGGGCGGCGCGCATGTTCTTTGGGCAGGTTTGCCTGGATTTCCATGGCGAGGCGATGCGGCCGATGAACACGATATGGCCATCCGCCGGCATGTCAGCCGGGTCGGCCTGCAGGAGCTTTTCGCCGTCGCGCTTCTCGAACATGGCTTTCGCCCTAGCACAAGTTTCCAGCCGATCGTCAGGGAAAAGCGGTTCTCTCAGGCGGGGATCATGTGTGCGGCATTTTCTTGTCAGGAAGCGACATAGGCCTTGCCATGTCGTCAAAGCTGACATAAACATATGTTTATATCTTTTTCAACGAGAACGCGCCGATGCATGTTTCGCTCGATACGATGGTTGATACGTTGAAGGCTGCGGCCGAATCGAGCCGGCTCCGCATCCTGGCGCTGCTGTCGCGCGGCGATCTCACCGTGTCCGACCTCACCGAGATCCTCAGCCAGTCGCAACCGCGGGTGTCGCGGCATTTGAAGCTGCTGCTGGAGGCCGGGTTGATCGGCCGCTACCAGGAGGGCTCGTGGGCCTTCTTCCGGCTGTCGGATACGGATTCCGCGCGCGACTTCGTCATGGGGCTGGTCTCCGGCATTCGCGGCGCCGATCCGCAGGTCGAGCGCGATCTCGAGCGGTTGGCATCGGTCAAGCGCAAGCGGCAGGACCGTGCCGCCGAGTATTTCTCCGAGAACGCCGCCAGCTGGGATCACATCCGCTCGCTGCATGTGCCGGACCGCGCCGTGGAAGCCGCACTCCTCAAGCTGGTCGGCAAGCGGCCATTCCAGTCGATGCTCGACCTCGGCACCGGTACCGGGCGGCTGCTGGAGATATTTTCGCCGCTCTACCGGCGCGGCGTCGGCATCGACATGTCGCGGGAAATGCTGACGGTGGCGCGGGCCAATCTCGACAAGGCAGGCATCGCCAATGCGCAGGTCCGCCAAGGCGACATTTTCGCGCCGCCGGTCGAGCGCGACGCCTTCGACCTCGTCACCATCCATCAGGTGCTGCACTATCTCGACGATCCGGCACGCGCCATTCGCGAGGCGGCGCGGCTGCTGCGTCCGGCGGGCCGGCTGGTGATCGTCGACTTCGCGCCGCATGCGCTGGAATTCCTGCGCGACCAGCATGCGCATGTCAGGCTGGGCTTTTCCGACCGCCAGATCTCCGAATGGTTTGCCGAGGCCGGGCTCGATCTCGAGGATGCCCAGGAATTCGAGCCGCGCGGCGGCAACGAAGCCAGGCTGACCGTCAAGCTGTGGCTCGGCCGCGACCGCCGCATGCTGATGGCCGAGCCTTCAAATGACACCCAACCCACCAAAGCGTACCCTATGGGGGAAATCGCCTGATGAACCAGTTCCGCTTTTCCCGCCGTCCCGACATCGGCGACAAGGTGCGCGTCTCCTTCGAGTTCTTCCCGCCGAAGACCGACGAGATGGAAGCCAGGCTCTGGGACACCGTCACCAGGCTGGAGCCGCTGAAGCCGAGATTCGTCTCGGTGACCTATGGCGCCGGCGGCTCGACGCGTGAACGCACGGCGCGCACGATCAAGCGCATCCTGAACGAGACGACGCTGACGCCGGCGGCTCACATGACCTGCGTCGACGCCGCCCGCCATGAGGTCGACGCCGTCGTCCGCGAATTCGCCGATATGGGCGTGAAGCGCTTCGTCGCCTTGCGTGGCGATCCGGCGGCCGGCGTCGGCACCGCCTACCGGCCGCATCCCGATGGCTATGCCAATGGCGCCGAACTTGTCGGAGCGCTGAAGGACGCCGGCGATTTCGACATCTCGGTCTCGGCCTATCCCGAAAAGCATCCGGAAAGTCCGGACTTTGCCACCGACTTCGACATGCTGAAGCGCAAGGCCGACAATGGCGCGACGCGGGCGATCACCCAGTTCTTCTTCGACAACGATCTCTACGAGCGTTACGTCGAGAAGGCGCGCCGCGCCGGCATCTACATCCCGATCGTGCCCGGCATCCTGCCGGTGCACAATTTCACCCAGGTCGCCAATTTCTCCGCACGCTGCGGCGCGCTGGTGCCGGCATGGCTGGCCGAGCGGTTCGAAGGGCTGCACAACGATCCGCAGACGCATGCGCTCGTGGCGTCTGCCGTGGCGGCCGAGCAGGTGCTCGATCTCGTCGAGCGCGGCGTCAGCGACTTCCATTTCTACACCATGAACCGGGCCGACCTGGTGTTTGCCATCTGCCATATGATCGGCATCCGCTCCCACGAAACAGAGGCAGCTGGATCCGCCGCCGCCTGAGCTTCATCGTGGTATGAAATCTGAAATGCAAAAGGCCGGGCGAAACACCCGGCCTTTCGAATTTGTGGGCTATTGCTGCTGTTCTTCCGCTCCGGCGGTTACGGAAGAACACCTATGATAAGGGCGCCAATGAAGGCAAATGCAGCACAGATCATCAATGCGTTGATTGGCCTCGTAAGTCCCATGTCATAGTCTCCTCTTCAAGAGCTATGGGTGGAGTCTAGGGGCATTTGTGCCACAGGCAAGCGGAAAATATGCTGCAATGCGACGCGATTGTGGAATTTGCGACCTGCCACCTGTCGTTAGGCATTGAAACTCTTCGGCAAAAGCCGCTGGCAGCCTGTGAATAAATTGTGACGCGGCCGTGGCGAAAGCGAGGCATGGCAGCGCTACCAGACCTAAAGCGCGTCGTTGTTCCAAAACCGCTGCGCACTTTTGGTCGACAGGCGTTAGCGCCGACTAAACAACCGCCCGTCGATCGTCACCAGGCCAAGCGCGATCAGTGCCATGCCGCAGAACTCGAACAGAGCGAGCCGCTCGCCGAGGAACAGGAGACCGAGCACGATGGCGCTGGCCGGGACGATGAGCGTGACCAGCGAGGCGTTGGTGACGCCGGCCGAGGCGACGAGGTTGAAATAGAGGATGTAGGCGAAGGCGGTGGAGAGCAGCGCCAGCGCCAGCACCGCCGTCCAGACCGGCGGCGAGGCCGAGAACAGGCCGGCCGGGCCATAGGTGAGCAGCACCACCGGGATCATGATGATGGTCGACGCCGTCAATTGTCCGGTGGCGATGACCGGCGAGGGCACGCCCTTGAAGCGGCGGGCAATCATCAGCGCGACGGCGTAAGACAGCGAGGCGCCGATCAGCGCGAATTTCGCCCAGACCGGGCCGCCGAGCCCGGCCAGCAGGCCGGGGCCGATCATGACAGCGGTGCCGGCGATGCCGAGCCCGATGCCGGCAAGCTTGTTCCAGGAGAGCTTTTCGTCCGCTGTCAGCGCGTTGGCGAGGATCAGCGTCCAGAACGGCGTCGTCGCATTGAGCACCGAGGCGACGCCGGCGCCAAGCGCGGTCTGGCCGGCAAAGATCAGCGAGAACGGGACGACATTGTTGGCGAGCGCCAAAAGGAAAAACAGGCCGGCATGCGGGAAGGCGAGGCGGAAGGACGGACCGCGAATGCCGAGATAGAGCTGCAGTGCAATGGCCGCGATGGCAACGCGAAACAGCACCAGCACCAGCGGGTGCATTTCGGCAACGGCGATGCGGGCAAAGAAGAACGAGCCGCCCCAGATGGCGCCGAGCAGCAGAAGCTGTCCCCAGTCCCTCAGCGTCATCGGTCCGCGCTGCACGGCTGTCGTGGCTATTGCCATCGTGAACGTCCTTCCCCGCGGCATCAATGCCAGCCACTCAGGCAGAAGGCATATCGGGTCCGGCGACAAGAGCCACCCGAAACCTGATTGCTGGCAACAGTGCTGCCAGGAGGGTGCGCCGCTGGGTCAGTGCCCGCCAGACACAGAATTGTTTTCTTTGGCCGCTAGCTTGGATTAATTGTGCGCAGCCGAGAAGTCAGGGGATTCGTCCATGCAGCGATTCGAGAATGCCCGCGAGGCGGCGCTGGCGCTTCGGCCGGACGATCCGGTCTACTGCTTTCGCCCGCAGGTGCTGAAGGCGGATGCCAAACAGTTCATGGGCATGTTTCCCGGCAAGACCGCCTACGCAGTCAAGACCAATGGCGAGCAGATCGTGCTGAAGGCGCTGGTCGAAGCCGGCGTCACCGCTTTCGATGTGGCCTCGCCCGGCGAGTTCGCCGCAGTGCGCGCCGTCTCACCCGACGCCGAGATGCTCTACATGCATCCGGTCAAGGCGCAGTCGGACATCAAGCTTGCGCTGGAAAAATACGCCATCCGCGTCATTTCGCTCGACCATGAGGACGAGATCACCAAGCTGACGCGGGTGGTGCGGGCGCTTGACATCGATCCGGGCTCCATCAGCGTGTTCGTGCGCATCCAGACCAAGGGTTCGGCGGCCTATGAACTGTCGAAGAAATTCGGCGCCGGGCCGGCCTATGCGGTGGAACTCGCCGAGCGGCTCAACCGCACCGGCTACAAGGTCGGCCTATGCTTCCATGTCGGCAGCCAGATCGAGGATCCCGACACCTATGAGCGGGCGCTGGCCTCCGCCGATTGGGTGCGCAACCGGCTGACCTTCGACATTGCGGGCCTCGATGTCGGCGGCGGCTTTCCCGCCGAGTACGGCCATGACCCCAATCGCAAGCAGCTCGAGATGCCGTCGCTCGGCCAGATCATGTCGCGGCTGTCGGGCGACCTGAGGGAATACCAGTTCGACCAGATCCCGTTGGTGGCCGAGCCCGGCCGGGTGATCGTGGCGCGCTGCCTGTCGCTGATCGTGCGGGTGCTGCTGCGCAAGGGCAAGCGGCTCTACATCAATGACGGCATCTGGGCGTCGCTGTCGGATTCTTGGACCGGCAAGATCACACTGCCGGCCCGCTTCATCCCCGATCCGGCGATCCGTTCGCGCAATGGCGAGGAGAAGAACATCGTGCCGTTCAAGGTCTGCGGCGCGACCTGCGATTCCGTCGACATCCTGTCGCGGCCGTTCTGGCTGCCGGAAACCGTCGACACCGGCGACTGGATCGAGATCGGCCATATCGGCGCCTATTCGCTGTCGCTGAGAACCCGCTTCAACGGTTTTTATCCCGACACATTTGTCGAGGTGACGACACCCTTCGATGAAGGCGATGCGCCGCAGGGATTCGCCAGCCTGGAGACGATGGCGGACTAAGCGACCCCGCCACCGGCCTGGATATTCTCGCCGGTCAGCCAGCGGGCCTCGTCGCTGGCCAGGAAGACCGCGACATCGGCAACGTCGCGGGGCGCGCCGATCCTGCCAAATGGAGACATGCCGGCCGCCACGGCGCGATCGCGCTCGGGAAGCAGGTCCGTGTCGGTGAAGCCAGGCGACAGCGCATTCACGGTGATGCCGCGCGGTCCGAGTTCACGCGAGAGCACACGAACGAATTGTTCGACGGCGCCCTTGCTGCCGAGATAGAGCGCCGTTTGCGTGAAGAACATCTTGGTGCCGCCGGTGGAGACCGCGATGATGCGGCCGCCGTTTCGCACACGGCGCGCTGCTTCCTGAAGCACGAAGAACGTGCCCTTGGCATTGGTGCCGAAGACATGGTCGAAATCGGCTTCGGTTGCCTCGGTCAGAGGCTTGATGACGGCGACGCCGACATTGGCAACCACGATGTCGATCGCGCCGAACTCACTCTCAGCCTCGTCAAACAGGCGATGAATATCCGAGACGCTTGATATGTCGGCCTGGACGGCGATCGCCTTTCCTCCCTTGCCGGCGATGGCGGCCACGACCTCGTCAGCGGCTTCGTGGTTGCCGACATAGTTGACGACGACGGCAGCGCCCTTGGAGGCGAGGCCTTCGGCGATGGCTCGCCCAATGCCGCGCGAACTGCCGGTGACGAGTGCGGTTTTGCCTTGCAAGGACTTGGGCATGATACGTTTCCTTCAATCATTCAGGCCCGTGCCGGTTTCATCCGACGGGTCCGCTAGTCGAGAAATAGGGCCATGCAACTGATCAGATGATGGCCTATTATCTGACTAGCTTGTTAATCTAGGGATACACAATGCGCGGTTCTGAATTCGCCGAGCTCAAGGCATTCGCCGCAATCGTGGAAGAGCGTAGTTTCGTCCGCGCCGCCGCCCGGCTGCGTGTTTCCCCGCCGGCGCTCAGCCAGTCGATCCGGCAACTGGAGGCTCGCATCGGCGTCAGGTTGCTGAATCGCACGACGCGTAGTGTTTCACCCACTGGTGTCGGCGAGACGCTGTTTGCGCGCCTTGCCGTTGCGTTCGAAGAGCTAGAGGGCGCCGTAGCGGACATTCATGCCGCGCGTGATCGGCCGGCGGGTTCGCTACGAATAAACGTGCCGCGTGTTGCCGCGGTGCGGTTCATCGGCCCGATCCTTGGCGACTTCCAACGCGCCTATCCTGATATCGCGCTGACCGTCATCGTCGACGATACGCTGACCGATATCGTCGAGGGCCGGTTCGACGCCGGGATCCGTCTCGGCGAGCGGCTGCAGAAGGACATGGTGGCGGTCAAGCTCAGCGACGATTTGCAGATGGCGGCGGTGGCCGCCCCGGCCTACCTTGAGGGCCGCGCAACTCCCCGTCATCCCCAGGATCTGCACCAGCACCAATGCATCAACTTCCAATGGCCGGGCGGCGGCAACCTCTACCGGTGGGAGTTTTCTCGCGGCAAGCGGGTTTTGGAAATTGCTGTTCAGGGCAGCCTGACTGTCAACGACACCGAGCTGATGCTGAAGGCGGCGCTGGGTGGAGCAGGCGTCGCCTACATGATCGACTATCAGGTCCAGTCGTGGATCGATGCGGGCAGGCTGATGAGATTTCTAGAGCCCTGGTCGCCCAGCTTTCCAGGCTTCTTCCTGTATCACCCGAGTTCGAGGCACGTCCCCCCGGCTTTGCGGGCATTTATCGACTTCGTCCGGGCAAGGAGTAGGGAATAGGGAATTCGGCTTGGGGAGCTTCTACTCCCAACCCCAACGCCTACTCACTCTCTTCACAACTTCCCCAAAAGCTCCGGCGTTGGCCAGCCGTCGACCGGCATGCCGAGCCGCATCTGTTCCTTGCGGATGGCTTCGCGGGTGTTGGTGCCCAGAATGCCGTCGACGGTGCCGACGTCATAGCCCCTGGCTTCGAGCTTGGTCTGCAATTCCTTCATCTGGTCGCCATTGAGCCCGGTTTCGGGATTGCGCGGGTCGAACTGCTTTGCCCCGGCCAGCCGGCTGGCGAAGTTGGCGGCGGTCAGCGCGTAGGTGAAGGACTGGTTCCATTCCAGATAGACGTCGAAATTGTCGTAGGCCAGGAAGGCCGGACCTTTGCGGCCCATCGGCAGC
Organism: Mesorhizobium sp. C089B; assembly: GCF_030323125.1. Classification (NCBI taxonomy): domain Bacteria; kingdom Pseudomonadati; phylum Pseudomonadota; class Alphaproteobacteria; order Hyphomicrobiales; family Phyllobacteriaceae; genus Mesorhizobium; species Mesorhizobium sp. C089B. The sequence goes on along the minus strand of NZ_CP100469.1, from coordinate 2,425,962 downwards.
GCCAGGCCGGCCTTCAGGCCATTGTCGATCAGCGGCGTGCCATCGGGATTGGTGACGCCCCAGGCGGCCCATTGCGACAGCGGCAACTTGTTGGTGCGGCCGGTCTGCTCCCAGGGCATGTCCTCGGGCACGCGCACTTCCTCGATCCAGGGCTGGTCGCGTTTCCAGCCGCGCGACAGCACCTTGTTGGCCGTGGTCATGATCACGTCGGGTACGCTGCGCCTGAGGTCGACGATGCCGTCGCCGTCGCCGTCGACTCCGCGCGCGAGATAATCGGAAGGCAGGATCTGCGTCTGGCCGATCTCGCCGGCCCAGGCGCCGGTGACGTCGGCCGGAACGACGCCGCGATCGATCAGCGTCAACAGCGGCACCAGTTGCGGCCGAAACAGCTGCGGGCGGCGGCAGTCATGCGACAGCGTCACCAAGGCGCTCAGCGTGTGGAAATCGCCCTGTACGGCGCCGAAATCGGTCTCCAGCCCCCAGAAGGCGGTGATGATCGGCGCCTGGACACCGAACTGCTGGTCGGCGCGCGCAAAGATTTCGGCGTATTTCTTCAGATTGGCCGCGCCCTGCTTCAGCCGGTAGGCCGAGATCATGCGGTTGGAGAACTGGATGAAGGTCTGTGCGAAGACGCCCTGGGCGCGATCGCGCGCCAGCACCTTGTCGTCGATGGTGGCGGCTTCCAGTGCGTCAAGGCCGACAGCGCCGACACCGGCCGCCTTGGCTTCCGCCGCCACGCCTTGCTTCCAGGTTTCGAAGTCGCCGCCGCATTCCTGCGCCCCCGCCGGCATCGCCGTAGCGCCGAGCAGCAGGGCCGCGAGCAGCCCGGAGCGCAGGCGGCTCTTCGACTGTTTCCGGCGTAAATATCCCAGTGGCTGCAGGTAGGTGCGCATGGGACGTCGAAAAGCAGGCGGCTGAGCCGGTGTCAACGGGTGTTCTGCCGCAGCCACTTTTTCCAGGCTGCCTCAGTGCCGTTGAAGACGTTGATATCGGACTTGCCGGTCATGCCGGGAACGATACCGGTTCCGGTGTATTGCCAGAAGGTGAAAGGGTGGCTGCCGTACTTCTGGCGGGGGTGGCCGGCCACCGAGCGCAGCCAGTAGGGATAGCCGCGGAACGTCGAAAGGTCGTTATCGTCGAAGAAGTCGACCGAGGTGTAGATGATCGGCTTCTTGCCATAGTGCCGCTCGATCATCTCGAGAAAGGTGGTCATTTCGGCCCGCACCGTCGCCGAATCCGGGCGCAGCCGGCAGGTCGGCGATTGCGGGTTCCACTCCATGTCGAGCACCGGCGGCATGGCCGAGCGGTCGACGGGCACGTTCTGGATGAACCAGCGCGCCTGGGTGGCGGCAGGCGTGCAGAAGTAGAAAAAATGGTAGGCCGCGCGCGGAATGCCATTGGCCTTGGTGCGCGACCAATGCTCGTTGAAATACTCGTCGAAACGGTCGCCGCCCTCGGTCGCCTTGATGAAGGCGAAGGAGATGCCGCTGGCCTTGGCCGTCGGCCAGTCGACCGAGGTCTGGTATTTGGAGACGTCGGTTCCGTGAACGGCATAGTTCCAAGGCGCGCCGCTATCCCATTCATGCGGCTTGGAGTCTTCGAAACGCGGTGCGCGCACGGCAACCGTCGGGCTGCTGGATGGCGATATCGAGGGCACGAGATCGCCGGCGGTCGAGCAGGCGGCCAGCAGCGTCAACGTGATGAGGGCCGCGAAACGGCGCATCGCATTTCCCGAGCCGGAATCAGCCGGTCGCTGTTGGGTTGTCGTTGCAGGTGCCCCTCAGGCGATCGCCCCACAGCATCGCCTGATACGCTATTTTCGTGCATGTCGTCGTCCCAAAACCGCTGCGCACTTTTGGGCGACATGCATCAGTGATCGCCGATCATGGTTGATAACAGGTTGACGGCGCTCGACAAGAACACCGATTTTGCGGAAGCAATGGCGGCAAATCGATGACATAAATCGGGCCGCAAGCCACGGGCAGCGGAAAAGCAGGGACGGAAAGATGCGGATCGCCGTGAAGATCATCAAATGGCTGCTCGGCCTGGTCGTGTTGGCCATAGCCGCCCTGTTTGCCTGGCTCTACGTCGCGCCGCCCGAACTGATCCGCGTCGGTTCCGGCTATTCCGCCAAGATTGTCTGCTCGAATGTTTTTATCGCCGGCCGTGATCCCAATGAGGTGCTTGCCATCGACGTGCAGGCGCCCGGCCATCCGCTTCTCAGGCTGATGAAGGTGTCGGTCGACAAGAACAGGGGGACCGTCTCGGCCGGGCTGCTTGGCTTCCTCGGCAAGAGCGTTGCCGTTGCGCGCGCCGGCCTGGGTTGCGCCTCGGTTCCCGATGGCGACGTCGGCGAGGCACGGCGCACGTCAATCCCTGCCGAGGCGTCGGCGGCCACCAAGGGCGATCTGTGGCCCAGGGGAGATCGAGTCGACGCCTCGCAAAATCCCGAAATCAACAAGATCCTCGACGGTGCGGCGATGACCGGCATCGGCATGCGCGCCGTGGTGGTGGTCAAAAATGGCCGCATTGTTGCCGAGCGTTATGGCGAGGGCTTTTCGGCGAAAACGCCGCTGCTCGGCTGGTCGATGACCAAGACGGTCAACGCCGCGCTCGTCGGCACGCTGGTCAAGGACGGCAAGATGGCGGTGACCAATCAGGGTCTGTTCGGCTCATGGAAGGCGGACGGCCGCGCCGCCATCAGCCTTGCCGACATGATGGCGATGTCGAGCGGGCTCGAGTTCAACGAGGATTATGGCGACGTCGCCGATGTGACGCGCATGCTCTACCTCGAACCGGATATGGCGGGCTTCGCCGAGGCCAAGCCGCTGACCGGCGACGTCGGCAAGGTCTTTTCCTATTCGAGCGGCACGGCGGTGATGCTGTCGCGGCTGTGGCAGGATGCTATCGGCGACAAGGACAAGGCGCTGATGTGGCCAAGGACAGCGCTGTTCGGGCCGCTCGGCATGCAAAGCGCGGTGCTCGAAACCGACGAGGAGGGTACCTTTGTCGGCTCATCCTACCTCTATGCCACGGGGCATGACTGGGCGCGGTTCGGCCAATTCCTGCTGCAGGGCGGCGTCTGGAACGGCAACCAGATCCTGCCGGCCGGTTTCGTCGACTGGATGCGCGAACCGGCACCGGCCTCGAAAGTCTACGGCAAGGGGCAACTTTGGATCGAAGCCCCGGGGGACGAAGGAAATCCCGGCGCCGGCGTCGCCGCCGGCCTGCCCAACGATACCTACTGGATGGAGGGCCATGACGGCCAGACGGTCGCCATCATCCCGTCGGAGCAACTGGTGGTGGTGCGGCTGGGGTTGACGCCGGCCAAGCTCGGCTACCGGCCGCAGGTGATGGTCGGCGCGCTGATGAAGGCACTGCGCTAGCTCCCTTTACCCTCCCCTTGATGGGGAGGGCGGGGGCGTAGCGCCGGGCGGGGTGCCTGGCACTTCACCCCTACCCGCGCCTTCAGCGCGACCTCCCCCATCGAGGGGGAGGTAAGAGTGCGCGATCTTGACGACCGCCAGCCAGGCATAGCCGCGATAAAGCGCGCGGAAACAGAAGCTTGCGCCGGTTCGCCGAGATTCCGATTCCAAGACTTCGCGCAATGATTCACGTGGGGTGACATGGAATTTCTTGAGCCAGCCGCGCAGCAATGTCCGGAACCAGTTGGGCAAGCCTTCCTGCTGGCCGAAATCGACGACATGCAGCGAGCCGCCGGGCGCGAGTGCCGCAAGGGCTGCCGAAACCGTCTTTTCCCAACCGGGGATCATCGACAGCGAATAGGACACGAAGATGCGGTCGAAGCGCTCGACGCCGAACAGCGTCTTGGCGTCGAAATCGGTGGCGTCGCCGCGCGCCAGCACGGCGCGGCCGGACAGGCCGTCGCGGCCGATCGCCTTGCTCGCCGTCTCCAGCATCTCGGCCGAGATGTCGAGGCCGTAGAGGCGGGCGTCGGGATAGTGGCGGGCTACAAGCGCGATGTTGCGGCCGGTGCCGCAGCCGAGTTCGAGCACTCTGCCATTCGCCGGCACATCCAGCCCGACTATCATCTGGTCGCGGCCAAGCAGATAGTATTTGCGGGTCAGGTCGTAGATATGGCGTTGCCAGCGATAGACGCCGTCCATCAGTTCGGCATGGTCGGCCGGCAGCCCGCTCGCGCTCATGCCGCGCGCTTCACATAGAGGTGGAAGCCGCCATAGATGGCCGAGCGGTCGCGGGCCGAACAGTCGCGCGAGGCCTCGTCCTCGTAGGTCCACTGGTCGAGCAGCGAGATCGAGACGCGGCCCGGCAGCAGGCTGGGCTCGGCGGCGGTACGGAAGATGACTCGGGCGCCGACCGAGGCGGTGCGGGTGATCTCCGACCAAAGGGCATTGAGCTGGTCGTCCGTCATCCAGTCCTGCGCGTCGAGCAGGACGAAACGGTCGACGGTGCTTGCGTCCTTGCCGGCCAGAAATTCGATCAGATTGGCGTGGTGGATGCCGACGCGATCGACATTGTTGCGGATCGCCTTGTAGTTGGCCTCTTCTAGATAGGCGGGCAGGGCGGCCTCACCCGGATTGGGATAGCGACGGGCGAAGGCTTGCCAAGCGAAGTAGTTGTTCTTCAGCGGAAAATCGCAAGCGAGCTTTTCCAGCCGGGCCTTCAGCACGCTGGCCATCGAACCATCGCCCGAGGTGATCAGCGAATCGTACTGCGCCGGCGGAATGCCGAGGCCGAACAGCGAAGCCTTGCGCGAGGTAGCCCAGCGCAACAGCTTCTTGTCGAAGACCGGCGCCAGCTCTTCGTGAAAGAAGCGGCGCTGGTCGGCGAGGCTCTTCGACGCCATGATACCGGCGGGATCGACGCCGAAGAATTTGGCGATGCGGTGGCCCATGGCGATGAACAGGCCGAGCAGGCCGGTCTGGTAGAAATTGCGGTCGAAGACGGTGATGCGCCGGCGGCCGCGCCAGCTGCGACGCTCCCAATAGTGGCGGCTGACCGGGTCGAGATGCGGCGCGATGAAGCGGTCATAGGCTTGCGAATTGTGGCTGGTGCCGGCGGCGCCGAAGAAACGGAACAGATCGCCCTGCGAGGGCAGATGCCGCACCGCCTCCAGCTTCATCCGGTTCAAGGCGATGTGGGCGGCGTTGAGGTCGACCGCATCGACGCGTTCAGGCGAGCGGGTGAGGTAGGCGAGGATGTTGCAGCCGCCCGACGCTATGGTGACGACGCGGTGACCCTGGCCAAGCTGCATGGCGTCCATGTCGACTTCAGGGTCTTCCCAGATCTGCGGATAGACGAGACCGGAAAACAAGAGGGCGAACAGCCGCTCCGAGATGCCGGCCTGCGACAGCGGGCGGTTCTGGTAGACGGCCTTTCCAACTTCCTTGCCGCGGCGAAAAACGAGATCCGAGGAGACGTCCGTCATGGCAAAGTGATTCCCCATTTGCTTTGCCGCAAGCGGGTAACTCAGGGGCATGACAGGCGGGTGACAGCCTGTTGACGCGAGTTCAGGCCTTGCCAAATCCCCCGGTGTCGGCGTCGTCAGGATGACGGCGTCGCCGGCGTCGAGCACGGTCTGGTCGCAGGCCTTCAGCGTCTCGACGCTGCCGTCCTGGCGGCGGACCTTGGTCGAGCCGACCTCGCCGTCACCGCCGCCGTCGAGGCCTTGCGGCGGGCGGTTGCGGTGCGAGGACAGGATGGCGCATTCCATCTTTTCGAGGAAACGGATGGTGCGCCTGGTGCCGTCACCGGCATCCCATTTGCCTTTGCCGCCGGAGCCTTCGCGAATGTGAAAATCCTCGAGCAGCACGGGAAAGCGCAATTCCAGCACCTCCGGGTCGGTCAGGCGCGAATTGGTCATGTGGGTGTGGACGCCGGATGTGCCGGCAAAGCCGCGGCCGGAGTTCATCTGTCCGGCCGGCGAACCGGAGCAGATCGTCTCGTAATACTGGTACTGCTTGTTGCCGAAGGTCAGGTTGTTCATCGTGCCTTGCGCATTGGCCATGGCGCCCATGGCGCCGAACAGGGCGTTGGTGACATGCTGCGAGGTCTCGACATTGCCGGCGACGACGGCGGCGGGGTAGGCGGGCTTCAGCATCGAGCCGTCGGGGATGATGATGTTGATCGGCCGCAGGCAGCCGGCATTCATCGGGATCATGTCCTCGACCATGACACGGAAGGCATAGAGCACGGATGCGCGGGCGACGGGCTCGGGCGCATTGAAATTGTTCTTCTCGACCTTCGACGTTCCGGTGAAGTCCACGGTCGCCTCGCGCTTTTGCCGATCGACGGTAATCTTCACCTTGATCACCTGGCCAGTGTCGGTCGGGTATTCGTACTCGGAACTATCTGGCAGCCGCTCCAGCACGCGGCGCACGCTTTCGGCGGCGTTGTCCTGGACATGGCCCATATAGGCTTCGACGACGTCAAGGCCGAAATGGGCGACCATCTTGCGCAATTCCGCCACGCCCTTTTCATTCGCGGCGATCTGCGCCTTGAGGTCGGCGATGTTCTGGTGTGGGTTGCGGGCAGGATAGGGGTGGTCGGTGAGCAGCGTTTGCAACTCCGCCTCGCGGAATTTTCCACGATCGACAACGCGGAAATTGTCGAACAGCACACCTTCCTCGTCAACCGTGGTGGCAAGCGGCGTCATCGAGCCGGGAGCCGTGCCGCCAATGTCGGCATGGTGGCCGCGCGAGGCTACGTAGAAGATTACTTCCTCCCCCCTTGAGGGGGAGGTGGCGGCGGAGCCGCGTGAGGGGGTGGTTGCGGCAGTGCTCGACGCTCTTGTGGTGCCTTCTGAGAGGACCCCACCCGGCCGCTGCGCGGCCACCCTCCCCTCAAGGGGGAGGGAAAACACCGGCGTCACCACGGTGATATCAGGCAAATGCGTGCCGCCATTATAGGGGGCGTTCAGCGCAAAGACGTCGCCGGGATGGATGTCGCCGGAGTTCAGCCGGATGATGGTTTCGACCGAGCGGTCCATGGAGCCGAGATGCACCGGCATGTGCGGCGCGTTGGCGACCAGCGCGCCATGACGGTCGAAGACGGCGCAGGAAAAGTCCAGCCTTTCCTTGATGTTGACGGAATAGGCGGTATTCTGCAGCGTGACGCCCATCTGCTCGGCGATCGACATGAAGAGGTTGTTGAAGACCTCCAGCATCACCGGATCGGCTTCGGTACCGAGGGCAGCCGTGCGCACTTTCCGTTCCGTGCGGCGGATGACGACGTGATTGAGGTTGGTGATTTCGGCCCGCCAGCCCGGCTCGACGACGATGGTCTGGTTCGGCTCGATGATCAAAGCGGGGCCTGGGACCAGATTGGATGGGCGCAGGTTTTCGCGGCGATGGATGCCGGCCTCATGCCAGCGGCCCTCGGTGTAGATGCGCCGCGTTCCGGACGCACCGGCTTCAACCATTGCCGGTCCGGCGGGCGCAACGGCTTCGGCCGTGGTCTCGACGATCTCGGCGCCTTCCACGCCAACGGTCTCGACGATCATCGGCTTGTCGTCATAGACGAACCCGAACTGCGCCTTATGGGCCACTTCGAAATCGCGCCTGGCCTGGAAGATCGAGTCCTGTTCGAAATTCACCGGCAGCGTGGTGTCGGTGCCGTCATAGCGGATGTGCAGCACCGGCTTTGCCGCAATCTTGTCCTCGGCGATGCCTTGCGCTGCCAATTCGGCGATGACGGCTTTTTTCAACGTGCCGATGAGGCTGCCGATCTGGGTCCTGGATTCTTCGGCAAGCGGCTTCAGGAGCGCCTGCTGGCGCGACGCGAAAACCGACGACAGGCCGATACCATAGGCTGAGAGCAGACCGGAAAAGGGGTGGATCAGTACCGCCTCCATGCCGAGCGCGTCGGCAACCAGGCAGGCATGCTGGCCGCCGGCGCCGCCAAAACAGTTCAAGAGATATTCAGTGACGTCATAGCCGCGCTGCACGGAGATCTTCTTGATGGCATTGGCCATGTTTTCCACCGCGATGGTGACGAAGCCTTCGGCGACGGCTTCCGGCGTGCGGCCATCGCCGATTTCGACGGCCAGCGCAGCGAATTTTTTGCGCACGGCGGCCACATCGAGCGGCTGGTCCTGGCCTGGGCCGAAAATTGCCGGGAAGAAATCGGGCTGCAGCTTGCCCAGCATGACATTGGCGTCGGTGACGGCCAGCGGGCCGCCGCGCCGGTAGGCGGCGGGGCCAGGATTGGCGCCGGCGGAATCCGGGCCGGCGCGGAAACGGCCGGCTTCGTAGTGCAGGATCGAGCCGCCGCCGGCAGCGACGGTATGGATGCGCATCATCGGCGCACGGATGCGCACGCCGGCGACCTCGGTGTCGAAGGCGCGCTCATACTCGCCGTCATAATGGGCGACGTCGGTCGAGGTGCCGCCCATGTCGAAACCGATGACTTTCTCGAATCCGGCGAGTTTCGCCGTCTCGACCATGCCGACGACACCGCCGGCCGGGCCGGACAGCAGCGCGTCCTTGCCCTGAAACATGTCGGCGGCGGTAAGCCCGCCCGACGACATCATGAACATCAGGCGAGGAGATTGGCCAATCTCCCCCCTCGTGGGGGAGATGCCCGGCAGGGCAGAGGGGGGCGTGACGGAATGAGGCGCTGGCGGGACAGCGCCCCCCCCTGTCGGCTTTGCGGACTGCCCTTCGCTATGGCTCCGGGCGTTCGTCGCTGAAAAAGCCAAATCGTTGGCTTTTTCTCGGCCTTTGGCCGACCGCTCCTCACCCCCCACAAGTGGGGAGATTGGCGTCGCGCCCAGTTCTCCCGCCACCCTTTGCACATAGCGCGACAGGATCGGCGACAGATAGGCATCGACCACGGTGGTGTCGCCGCGGCCGACCAGTTTGATCAGCGGCGAGACTTCATGGCTGACCGAGACTTGGCTGAACCCGATCTTGCGGCAGACTTTCGCCACCGCCTTCTCGTGGTCGGGATATTTCCAGGCATGCATGAAGACGATGGCCACCGCATCGATGCCGTCGGCCTTCGCCTGTTCGATGGCGGGCCGGCAGGCGGCGATGTCGAGCAAGCGCTCGACCTCGCCATTGGCGCGCACACGCTCGTCGATCTCGATGACTCGCTCGTAGAGCTGTTCGGGAAGGATGATCTCCTTGGCGAAGATGTCCGGCCGCGCCTGATAGGCGATCTTCAGCGCGTCGCGAAAGCCCTTGGTGATGAGCAAAAGCACACGGTCGCCCTTGCGCTCCAGCAGCGCATTCGTGGCAACGGTGGTACCCATCTTGACGTCACCGACCAGGCCCGGAGGAATAGCGGTGCCGGATTTCAGCCCCAGAAGCTCGCGGATGCCGGCTATGGCCGCGTCGGGATAGGCTTCGGGATTTTCCGACAGGAATTTCCTGGGATGCAAACCGCCTTGCGGATCACGTCCGATCACGTCGGTAAAGGTGCCGCCGCGGTCGATCCAAAAATCCCATTTCTTGTCCACGCAGAACTCCGGCATTGCATTTGGGTCCAGACTGTTAGTTCGGCATCGCCCGGCCCGCAATCGGTAGTGCGCGGATGTTACATCAGGAAACGCAACGTTACGAAACTCATGGCCGTTTGATGCATTTTGCCTTCGACCGTTCACCGCAACGTGAGCGTGTGTTGAAGGAGAGATGTCATGAAAAAGCTCATTCTTGCTTCCGTTTCCGCCCTGGCCCTGTTCGGCGTTGCCGCCTGCAGCGACAGCGGTACGGATAACACCACCACCCAGAGCACCAATCCGCCAGCCGCCGAGCCCATGAAGCCGGCGACGCCGGATGCACCGAAGCCTGCAGAACCGGCTCCGGCAACACCTGCTCCTGCCCCCGCGCAGTAGCAGCAGTCTCGGTCACTTTGACGTGACGAGAGAGGAGGCCGGCTTCGCGCCGGCCTTCCTGCGTTTAGGTCGATTCGGGGCTCAAGGGCCTTGAACCGGCTCTTTCCTACGGTTTGGGATCTGGCGCGTCGGTTGCTTGCGTAAATTCGATCCACTCTGCGGCGCTGTCTTGGCTTGATAGCGATGGCCGGCGGCCCTAATAAGCGCTCATGTCGATTTGGGATCGCCTCGGCGACTTCATCACCCGCGTTTCATCTTCAGCCACGTCCGGCGTAGCCGATGTGGTCGAGGCCGTGCGCACGGTTTTCTCCGGTGACGCCGATCTGCGCCGGCGCGTCGCCTTCTCTGTGGCGATGATTGCGCTGTCAGCCAAGATGGCCAAGGCCGATGGCATCGTCACCCAGGACGAGGTTCGCGCGTTCCAGGAAATATTCGAGGTGCCGCGAGAACAGACCCGCAATGTGGCGCGGCTTTACGATCTGGCCAAGCGCGACGTCGCCGGGTTCGAGACCTATGCCGAGAGTATGGCGCAGATGTGCGGCTCGGGCCATTCGAACTGCGTCATGCTGGAAGACATACTCGACGGTCTGTTCCATATCGCCAAGGCGGATGGGCTGGTGCATGAGCGCGAAGGGATTTTCCTGCACCGTATTGCCGAGATTTTCCGCATCGACGAGGTGCACTACGAGGCCATCCTGGCCAGGCACGTCAATCTCGGCGCCGGCGATCCCTATATCGTGCTCGGCATTGAGCGCGGGAAACCGTTCGAGGAGGTCAGGAAGCGATACCGCAAGCTGGTCTCCGACAATCATCCGGACCGGCTGATAGCGCGCGGCCTGCCGCAGGAATTCATCAAGATTGCAACGACCAGGGTCGCGGCGATCAACGCGGCCTATGAAATGATCGAGCGGGGCCTCAGGCACGCATGAGCGGCTTCCCGCCCGACGAGCCAAGCGCGGAGGTCAGGGTATCGCCGAATTTCGGCCCGCGGCGCGAAACCCTCAGGCCCGACATGATCGTGCTGCACTATACCGGCATGGCGACTGGTGCTGCCGCGGAAGCCTGGTTGTGCGACCCCGCAAGCGAAGTCTCGTCGCACTACCTCGTCCACGAGGATGGCCGCATCATTCAGATGGTGCGCGAAAGCGACCGCGCCTGGCATGCCGGTGCAAGTTCCTGGTTCGGGCGTACCGACATCAACTCCTGTTCGGTCGGCATCGAAATCGTCAATCCCGGCCATTCGCTCGGCTATTCGGTCTTTCCCAAGCGGCAGGTGGAAGCGGTGATCGGGCTTTGCCTTGGTATCATCGAACGCCATTGCATTTCGGCGCAAAGGGTGCTTGCCCATTCCGACATAGCGCCGGGGCGCAAGATCGACCCGGGCGAGAAATTCCCCTGGAAGGCGCTGTTTGCGGCCGGGGTCGGCCATCTCGTGCCTGCGGCGCCGGTCCGGCGCGGCGCGGTGCTGAAAGCCGGCGATACCGGCGCCGAGGTCGAGGCACTGCAGTCGATGCTGGCGCTCTATGGCTATGGCGTCGAGATATCAGGTGTCTTCGACCGCCAGACCGAAATCGTCGTCGAAGCTTTTCAGCGGCATTTCCGACCACGCCTGGTGGATGGCGTCGCCGACGGCTCTACATCTAGCACGCTGCAAAGCCTGCTGACTTCCCTTAGGTCAGTTGCGTCTAAATAATCTTTTCCGGATATTCAAGTTACAGCCTGTCACTGAAAGTGAATTGCCTCGCCTTGTTCGACACAAATTCCGCCCTCAAAGGCAGTTCGTGCAAGTTATCGGACCTCCAGCCCCCGGATGCTCCGATATTGATTAGGCCTTGCTGCGTGAAGATCTTCGCGCGGCCAAACAGAACAGGACCACATGCAGAAATTGACCGTTGTAACGGCAGCTATTGCTGCCGGCGTAATGACTTTTGCCTTCAGCACGGCCGATGCCGCACCACTGAGCCAGAGGGCAGACCAGGGCTTCATCGCCGCACCCGCCAAGGCCACCATGACGAAGGCAAACCCGAAAGCAAAAAGGGCAACCACCGCGAAAGTGCGCAAAGCAGCCGTGGTGAAGGCCAGAAAAGCCACGGCCAAGAGGCATGTTAAGCGCAACAGGAAGAGCGTCGACCTGACGACGACCGCATCGATCCGCCCAAGCACCGCTGCGGAGTCGACTGCGGCAGGCGCGCTTGGCGGCCAGTATTCGGCAATCATTGCCCGCTATGCTGCGGCCGAAGGCGTGCCGGTGTCGCTGGCCCAGGCGGTCATTAAGATCGAGAGCAACTACCGGCCGAACATCGTCGGCAGCGCGGGTGAAATCGGCCTGATGCAGATCAAGCCGGCAACGGCGCGGATGATGGGGTATAGCGGCTCGGCCAAGGGTCTGTTCGATCCCGACACCAACATCAAATACGGCATGAAGTACCTTGCCATGGCGCGCAATCTCGGCGGCGGCACCACCTGCGGCACGATCCTGAAATACAATGCCGGCCATGCCGCGACGCGGATGAACCCGGTGTCGGCGGCCTATTGCGGCAAGGTCAAGGTGCAGTTGGCGGCATTGGGATCGCCGGCATAAGTCTGCTTTTTCATTTGCGTTTTGGAACGTGAACCCCTTTATACGCTCTGCCAGCTGGCCGGGCGGCCGCACCCGCAAAGCCGAAAGGCTGCGGGTGAGGAAAGTCCGGGCTCCATGGAGACACGGTGCCGGTTAATGGCCGGCGGGGGCGACCCCAGGGAAAGTGCCACAGAAAGCAAACCGCCACGATTTATCGGGGCAAGGGTGAAAGGGTGGGGTAAGAGCCCACCGCGCGACTGGCAACAGGAGCGGCACGGTAAACCCCACCGGGAGCAAGACCGAATAGGGACGGTGCGAGGGGAAACCTTCGAGGGCTGTTTCCGGCTCACCGTCCGGGTAGGTTGCGTGAGGCGCATGGCAACATGCGCCCAAGATGAATGGCCGCCACGTTCTCGCCCCGAAAGGGGCGAGGGCCATACAAAACCCGGCTTACAGGCCAGCTGGCAATTTCTCCCCCATATCGCGATTAATCCTTTGGATCAGCAGTCTGCGCCTTCGGGCGCAGCTGGCGATTCAGGTGCTTGAGCGATTGAATCAAGTACTCATGCTGGGGTCGAGACAAACGCATCCTTGAAGCTGGTACGATTTAATCGTACCATGATTGTCATGGTTTGATCAGGAGCGCATCATGGGTCACGTCGACAAACGCAGCATCACGCTTTCGCCGGAACTGGCGGCGGCGGTCGACGATGTCGTGGCCGCCGGCGAATATGCCTCGGCCAGCGAAGTCATCCGTGATGCGCTGCGGCAATGGAAAGACCGCCGCGATCTTCTCGGCTACACGGTCGAAGAATTGCGCAGGCTGATTCAGGAGGGGATCGACAGCGGACCGGCGGTGGACGGCCAGCCCTTCATGGACCGGCTGCGAGCCAAATATCACAGGATGTCGGAAGCTGCAGGCTCGGAAGAGTGAAATATCGGCTGCTTCCTCAGGCGATATCAGATGTCGAAGGCATCGGTGACTACATTGCGGAACATAGCCCAAAGGGAGCCATGCGCCTTGTGGACGCTTTGGAGAGGCGCTGGACACTGCTCACCTTGCACCCGTTCTCAGGTGCGCCGCGCGATGATATCGCGCCCGGCATTCGTCATCTGATCGTCGGCGAATATGTCACTCTGTATCGCATGGGCGAAGACGCGATCGAGATCGTCCGCGTTTTGCACGGCAGGCGCGATATTGGCGCCGACGACTTGGTGACCTAATCCACCAGTTCAGACGCCGATCTTGTCCAGCGATGCCTCGATCGCCTGCCAGAGTTCTTCCACCGGCTCGCAGCCCACCGACAGGCGCACGAAGCCGGGCGGAACCGAATCTCCTCGCTTGGCCCGCCGCTCGGCGGAGGTGTGGACACCCCCGAACGACGTTGCCGCCTGCATCAGCGTGCAGTTGTTGATGAAATCCTCGGCCTTGTCTTCGGAAGCGAGTTCGAAGGACATGAGGAAGCCGAAGCGCTCCATCTGCGCCCGGGCGAGGTTGTGCGACGGGTCGCCCTCCAGCCCGGGGTAGCGCAAGCCGCTAACGGCGCGATGGTTTTTCAGGCGCTTCGCGATCACCTCGGCAGAAGAACACATGCGGTCGAAGCGTACCTCCAGCGTCTCCAGGCCGCGATGCACCAGCCAAGCCTCGAACGGGCCGGGAATGCCGCCCGCGGTCTCGCGCCAGCCGGTGACGGCCGCGATGATATCTGGATTGCGGCTGGCGACATGGCCGAACAGCACGTCGGAATGCCCATTGGCCGCCTTGGTGTCGGCAGCAACGACAATGTCGGCGCCGAGATCGAGCGGACGCTGGCCGAACGGCGTCATCGTGGTGTTGTCGACGACGACGATCGCGCCCGCTTGGTGCGCCGCCTCGGCGACGGCTGTGATGTCGCAAATGTCCAATCGCGGATTTGACGGGGTTTCAATGTAGACAAGGCGGTAGCCGTCGAAGCCGCCGTCGAGGAATGTAGATGTCGGCCGCAGATCATAAATGACGCCGAACGGCTTGAGGAAACGCTCGGCCAGCGCCCTTGTGGCGTGATAGCCGTCGGAGGGCAAAAGCACGCGGTCGCCGGATTTCAACAGGCCGAAAAACACCGCCGAGATCGCCGCCATCCCCGAGGGGAAGCCGACGCATGGCGCGTCTTCGAGATGCGCCAGCATGTGCTCGACCGCATCCCAGGTGGCGTTGCTGTAACGGCCGTACTGACTGTAGCCGGCGCCGTCGCCCGGGTTGTGGAAAATAGCGGCCATGGTCAGCGGCAATGGGATGGGGTCGCCTTTGGCAAGTCCGTCGCGACGCAGATGGGCAAGGGAGGCCGCGCGGGACCTGGCTGTTTCGGACATGGATTTCTGACCTTGTTGCTCAGCGAAAAGACTGACGACGCTATTCGCGGCAGTGATGCGCGGCAAGCCGCTTCCGCTTGGGCCAGCCCGCTCTAAACGGTTCGTTAGGCTTAATGGGAGATAAAGACGGGAGTGTTGTCAGAGCTGCTCTCACCGGTTGTGGCGCGCGCGTTTGTGAAGCCTGTTCCCGTTGACGCCCATAGTGCCCCATGATATCCCATTTCGATACCAAAGCCTTCGTTCCGCGTCAGGGTAAAGCGTACGCCAATCGGGCAGCCGCGGCGGCTGTGCGTTTGCGGGGTTTTGCCGCTGGGATCGAAGCGGATTTTCGGCAGGGGACGCGCTTCGGCGCGGACGAAAACATGGAGAGGGGTGCGGCGGCGGAAGCGGCTGCAGCGTGTAATGGACCGGTTTCTGTCAAGCGCGGTGAACAGGATCGATGCGAAGGGGCGGGTCTCCGTTCCGGCGCATTTCCGCACTGTCGTGCAGAAACGCGGCTATTCGGAGCTCTACGCGCTGCGCGGACTGGACGTGCCTGCGATGGACGTCGGCGGCCTCGATCTGCTCGACCGCTACGAACAGCGCATCGCGCTGGAAGACCCTTTTTTGCAGACGGCGGACGACATGTCGTTCTTCTGCCATGGCGACGGGACGTTCCTGAAGCTCGATCAGGATGGCCGCATCACGATGAGCGAATTCATCCGCGAGCATACGGGCATCACGAGCGAAGTGGCCTTTGTCGGCCGCGGCAATTTCTTTCAAGTTTGGGAACCCGGGCGGCTTGCCGCCTATGGGGCGCAGGCGCGCGCTCGGCTTTTGCAGCTTCGGCAGGGGACGAAGGCTCACGAGGCCAAGGCTGGGGAGCGGCCGGAATGATGGCGGATCACGGCGATGATCTCAGCGCCGTTGGCGGACCGGTCCGCCACATTCCGGTCCTCCTCGCCGAAGTGCTGGAGGCGCTCTCACCCAAAGCCGGCGATGTGATCGTCGACGGCACGTTTGGCGCCGGCGGCTACACCAAGGCGATCCTGGCGAGCGGCGCCTCGGTGGTGGCGATCGATCGCGATCCCGATGCGATTGCCGCCGGGCGCGGCCTGGAACAGCAATCCGGCGGCAGGCTAAGGCTAGTGCAGGCGCCATTTTCGACGCTGGACGAGCAGGTCGAAAGCGCCGACGGCGTTGTCCTCGACATCGGCATTTCCTCCATGCAGGTCGACCAGCCCGAGCGCGGCTTTTCGTTCCGCACCGACGGGCCGCTCGACATGCGCATGGCGCAGGCGGGCTTGAGTGCTGCCGACGTCGTCAATTCGTTCAAGATAGGCGACCTTGCCCGCATCTTCGGCTTCCTCGGCGAAGAGCGGAATGCCGGCCGCATTGCCCGCATGATCGAGTCACGCCGCGAAAAACGTCCGTTCGAGCGCACGCTCGATCTCGCCGACGCCATCGAAACGCATATCGGCCGCGCGCCGAAGGACAAGATTCATCCGGCCACCCGCGTCTTCCAGGCGCTGCGCATTTTCGTCAATGACGAGCTGGGCGAATTGGCCAAAGCCCTAATGGCATCCGAGCGGGTATTGAAGCCCGGCGGGCGGCTTGCGGTGGTGACGTTCCATTCGCTGGAAGACCGCATCGTCAAGCGCTTCATCGCCGACCGCGCCGACGTCGCCACCGGCTCACGTCATTTGCCCGAGGCGCACGCGCGCACTGCGACCTTCCGCAAGGCTGGTGGCGGCGTGACGGCAGGCGATGCCGAGGTCGCTGCCAATCCGCGGGCGCGCTCGGCCAGGCTGCGTACCGCCATCCGCACCGAGGCGCCGGCGCGCGCCGGTGATCTCACCATTTTCGGCCTTCCAAAGCTTCCCGGCATCCAGGCGCCGCGAGAGAGGTGAATACGTGTTTCGAACCAGCGACATAGTCCTGATCGCCGTCATGGTCTCGGCCGCGGCCCTGACCTACAAGGCCAAGCGCGAGGCCGAGGAACAGCTGGCTTCGGTGCAGAAGATCGAGGCGCAGATCCGCTATGAGGAGGACACGATCGACCTGCTCAAGGCCGACTGGAGCCTGCTGACCCAGCCGTCGCGCCTGCAGAAGCTGGCTGAAATCTACAAATCGCAGCTCGCACTCGAGCCGGTCAATGCGCGGCAGATCGTCGGGCTCGACGACCTGCCGGCAAAACCGCTCAACATCGAGGACCTGTCGTCGCAACGGCTTGGCGGCATGGCCGACAATTCCGGCAAAGGACCAGCCGACAAGGATCCCGTGGTCACCGGAGCCATCGTCCAATGATCGCTGGATTTCCAATGCGCGCCAAACTTCCGTCGGTCGGCAAATTGCTGAAGCGCCGCGCACGGACCGGCGAGGACGGCTCCATCGTGGTCGAAGGCGCGCGCAAGGCGACCGGCGGCAAGGCCAAGACCCGCATCGTGATGACGATGGCGGTGTTCTTCGGCATCTATTCGACCATCGCCGGGCGGCTGGTCTATCTCGGTTTCCAGTCCCCCGACATGTCGAATGGGCCGCAAAGCCGGGTGACGGCGTCGCGTCCCGACATCATCGACCGCAACGGCGAGGTGCTGGCGACCGACATCAAGACGGCATCGCTGTTTGCCGAGCCGCGCCGCATCGTCGATGCCGACGAGGCGATCGAAAAGCTGTCGACCATTCTGCCAGATATCGACCCCGAGCAGACCTATCACAAGCTGAAAAGCGGCGCCGGCTTCGTCTGGCTGCAGCGGCAGCTGACGCCCAAGCAGCAGGCCGACATCATGCAGCTCGGCATTCCCGGAATCGGCTTTCGCACCGAAAAGCGCCGCTTCTATCCTGCCGGCGTGACCTCGTCCTACATTGTCGGCCTCACCAACATCGACAATCAGGGCATCTCCGGCATGGAGAAGTACATTGACGAGCAGGGCCTGAGCGACCTGCAGGCCTCAGGCTTGGCGATCGCCAAGGATCTGAAGCCGGTTCAGCTGTCGATCGACCTGCGCGTCCAGCATGTGGTGCGCGACGAGATTGCCGCCGGCCTCGAGCGCTATCGCGCCATGGGCGCCGGCGCCGTCGTGCTCAACATCAAGACCGGCGAGGTGGTGGCGATGGCCTCGGTGCCGGATTTCGATCCGAACAATCCCTTCAATGCGCAGGACAAGGATCGGCTGAACCGCATGTCGGCCGGCCTCTACGAGATGGGATCGACATTCAAGAGCTTCACCTCGGCCATGGCACTCGATTCCGGCAAAGCGAATATGAACAGCCGTTTCGACGCCTCGCACCCAATCCGGGTCGGCCATCAGGCCATCCACGATTTCCACGGCAAGAACCGCGTGCTGTCATTGCCGGAGGTGTTCCTTTACTCCTCCAATATCGGATCGGCCCGTGAGGCCGAAATGGTCGGCATCGAGGGGCACCGCGAATTCCTGCATCGCCTTGGCCTTCTGGACAGGATGCAGACCGAACTGCCTGAAGTCGCCCGCCCGACCGAACCGAAGGTCTGGAAGCAGGTCAACTCCTTCACCATCGCCTTCGGCCATGGCGTGTCGACGACGCCGCTGCAGGCGGCCGTCGGCTGCGCGGCGCTGATGCAGGGCTACCTGATCCCGCCGACTTTCCTGGTCCGCAGCGAGCAGGATGCCATGGCGGTGGCCAAGAGAGTGGTCAGCGAAAAGACTGTGGAGGGCATGCGCTACCTCTATACGCTCAATGCCGAGAAGGGCTCGGCCAGAAACGCCAGGGCCCCCGGCTACCGCGTTGGCGGCAAGACCGGAACCGCCGAGAAGGTGATCAATGGCCGCTACTCGAAGGAACTGAATTTCAACACCTTCGTCGCTGCCTTCCCGATGGACGATCCGCAATATCTGGTGTTTACGATCGCTGACGCTCCGCACCCGGAAAAGCCCGGGATGACCGACGTCGCCGCCAACAATGCGGGTGTCATGGCCGGAAACATCATCAGGCGGGCAGCCGCCATGCTTGGCGTGAAGCCAGATTTCAGCCATGAAAATGGCGCAACGCTGGTTTCCTATCAGTGATTCTTAGGGCGCGCCGGCAACTGCGCGCCATTTTGTTGAGATAAACGGGGTTCGATGCACCTGAGAGATTTAGCCGGTATCCTGCCTGTCGAGGGAACATCTTCCCGCGATGTGGAGGTAACCGGGATTTCGTCGGATTCCCGCACGGTCAAGACCGGCGTGGTCTTTTTCGCGCTCGCCGGCAGCAAGGCGGATGGTTCGGCCTATGCCGCCGATGCGGCAAAGCGCGGCGCAGCGGCGGTTGTCGTGGGCAAGGCCAGCGCCGTTTCCGGCCTGTCCGTCCCGGTGCTCAGCGTCGACGACCCACGCCTGGCGCTGGCGCTGAGCGCGGCACGTTTCTTCGGCAGCCAGCCGGAGACCATGGTCGCGGTTACCGGCACCGCAGGCAAGACCTCGGTCGCCGCCTTCACCAGGCAGATCTGGGAGCAGGCCGGCTTTGCCGCCGCGTCCATTGGCACCACCGGCGTGGTGGCGCCGGGCCGCAACGATTACGGTTCGTTGACCACACCCGATCCAGTGGCTTTGCACCAGTTGCTCAAGGAATTGGCGGAGGCCGGCGTCACACACGCCTCGATGGAGGCTTCCAGCCATGGTCTCGACCAGCGCCGTCTCGATGGCGTCAAGCTCGCCGCGGGCGGTTTCACCAATCTCGGCCGCGACCATATGGACTATCATCCGACGGTCGAGGACTACCATCGCGCCAAATTGCGCCTGTTCGACACGCTGCTGCCGAAAGGCGCGCCGGCGGTCATCTTTGCCGACGATCCGTGGTCGGCGCCGACCATCCAGGCTGCGCAGGCCGCGGGGCTCAATGTGCTGACTGTCGGCCGCCATGGCGATTTCCTGCGCCTGAAGCGGGTCGAGCACGAGCGCCACCGCCAGCGCGCCGAGGTCGAAGCTGACGGCGTGCTCTACGAGATCGACCTGCCGCTCGCCGGCGACTTCCAGATCGCCAATGCCCTGGTTTCGGCCGGGCTGGCCATTTCCACCGGAACGCCGGTCGCCAAAGCTTTGATGGCGTTGGAGAAACTTCAGGGGCACCGGGACGGCTCGACCTTGTCGGCGCCACCGCCAATGGCGCGCCCGTCTATGTCGACTATGCCCACAAGCCGGATGCGCTGGAAAATGTGCTGGCCGCCGTGCGCCCGTTCACCACCGGTCGCGTCATCGTCGTGTTCGGCTGCGGCGGCGACCGCGACCGGGGCAAGCGGCCGATCATGGGCGAAATCGCCACGCGGCTGGCCGACGTCGTCATCGTCACCGACGACAATCCGCGCTCGGAAGTGCCGGAAACGATCCGTGCCGCGATCCTGGCAGCCGCGCCCCGCGCGATTGAAATCGGCGACCGCCGCAAGGCGATCCACGAAGCGGTCGCCATGCTCAAAGCGGGCGATACGCTGATCGTTGCCGGCAAGGGCCATGAAGAGGGCCAGACCATCGGCGCCGAGACGTTTCCCTTCTCCGACCACGAGGAAGTCCGCTCGGCGCTGCGGGAGCGGGCCGCATGAGCGTGCTCTGGACTTCCGAGGCGCTGGTCGACGCCATGGGCGGTCGGCCGCTCGGGCCGATGCCGGAGGGAATTTCGGGGATCTCGATCGACAGCCGCAGCCTGCAGCCGGGCGACGCCTTCTTCGCCATCAAGGGCGAGGCGATGGACGGCCATGACTTCGCGACCGCGGCGATCAAGGCCGGCGCCGGCGTTCTGGTCGTCGCCGAGGGCAAATT
This sequence comes from Mesorhizobium sp. C089B, assembly GCF_030323125.1. Lineage (NCBI taxonomy): Bacteria > Pseudomonadati > Pseudomonadota > Alphaproteobacteria > Hyphomicrobiales > Phyllobacteriaceae > Mesorhizobium > Mesorhizobium sp. C089B. Next base: position 2,405,486 of record NZ_CP100469.1, on the reverse strand, counting down.
GCCGTCGCTTGGGCGGCTGACGGCGCCGATGATCGTCGTGCAGGATGTGCTGGCAGCACTGGAGAAACTCGGTGTTGCCGCCCGCGCCCGTTCCAGCGCAAAAATCATCGCGGTGACCGGATCGGCCGGCAAGACCACCACCAAGGAGGCGCTGCGTCATGTGCTGTCGGCCGTCGGCACGGTGCATGCTTCGGCGCAGTCCTTCAACAATCATTGGGGCGTGCCGCTGACGCTGGCGCGCATGCCCGGCGATTGCGACTATGCGGTGTTCGAGATCGGCATGAACCATCCCGGCGAGATCCGGCCGTTGGTCAAGATGGTCCGGCCGCATGTCGCCATCGTCACGATGATTGCCGCCGCGCATCTCGGCTTCTTTAGAAATCTCGACGAGATCGCCAAGGCCAAGGCCGAGATTTTCGAAGGTATCGAGCCCGGCGGTGCGGCCTTGCTCAACCGCGACGATGCGCGCTGGAAGCTGCTCGACAAGATGGCGCGGACCGCCGGCGTCGAACATGTCTTTGGCTTCGGCGAGAATGCGCGGTCGACCTACAAGCTGACCAAATGCGAGCTGCATGCCGATCATTCCGACATCACCGCCAGGATCGGCGGGCAGGATGTAGTTGCCCGGATCGGCGCGCCCGGCCGCCACATGGTGCAGAATGTGCTCGCCGTTCTTGGCGCGGCGTATCTCGTTGAAGCTGACATCGCAAAGGTGGCAGAAGCGCTGGCCGATCTGTCGGCCGAGCGTGGCCGTGGGAAGCGCCATGTGCTTCGCCATCCCAAGGGACCGATCACGCTGATCGATGAGAGCTACAACGCCAATCCGGCCTCGATGGCTGCTGCCATGGCACTGCTCAACGCGACGCCTGTCACGGGCGAGGGCCGGCGCATCGCCGTGCTCGGCGACATGCTCGAACTGGGCGACCATTCGGCCAAGCTGCATGCAGCCCTGGCCGAACTGATCGTCGGGACCGGCACGCACACGGTCTTTCTCGGCGGCCCGGAAATGCGGGCGCTGGCAGACATCCTGCCCGACGAGATCAAAACGGAATACCGCGCCGGCGCCGAGGAATTGAAGCCGCTGCTGCTGTCGACGCTAGAGGCAGGCGACGTGGTGATGATCAAATCGTCGAAAGGCATCGGCTTTTCAAAGCTGGTCGAGGCCTTGCTCGGCAAATATCCGGCGGAAGCCGCAGGCACGAAACAGAACTAGTCCGGGGAACGGAATCGTATGTTTACATTGCTCGTCGATTTTGCGGACAAGGTCTCGGTCTTCAATGTCTTCCGCTACATAACTTTCCGCACCGGCGGTGCGCTGATCACCTCGGCGCTGATCGTCTTCATCTTCGGGCCGACCATCATCAATTCGCTTAGGCTGCGGCAAGGCAAGGGCCAGCCGATCCGCGCCGATGGCCCGCAGACGCATTTCAAGAAGGCCGGCACGCCGACGATGGGCGGGCTGATGATCCTGTGCGGCATCGTCGGCTCGTCGCTTCTATGGGCGAACCTCTCCTCGATCTATGTCTGGGTGGTGCTCTTGGTGACGCTGGGCTTCGGTTCGATCGGCTTTTACGACGACTATCTCAAGGTAACCAAGCAGTCGCATCTCGGCTTTTCCGGCAAGGCGCGGCTGGCGCTGGAATTCGTCATCGCCGGCATTGCCGCCTGGGCGATCATGCATAATGGCCAGGCGCCGTTCTCATCGTCGCTGACTTTCCCCTTCGCCAAGGAATTCATCATCAATCTCGGCTGGTTCTTCGTGCCGTTCTCCTGCTTCGTCATTGTCGGCGCCGGCAATGCGGTGAATTTGACCGATGGCCTCGACGGGCTGGCGATCGTGCCGATCATGATTGCGGCGGCATCCTTCGGCGTCATCGCCTATCTCTCCGGCAACGCGGTGTTCGCCGAATACCTGCAGATCCATTTCGTGCCCGGCACCGGCGAGCTGGCCGTCGTGCTCGGCGCCGTCATCGGCGCCGGCCTCGGCTTCCTCTGGTTCAACGCGCCACCGGCGGCGATCTTCATGGGCGACACCGGTTCGCTGGCCATGGGCGGCCTGATCGGTACGGTCGCGGTTGCCACCAAGCACGAGATCGTGCTGGTCATCGTCGGCGGATTGTTTGTCGTGGAAATCCTGTCGGTCATCATCCAGGTCGGCTACTTCAAGATGACCGGCAAGCGCGTGTTCCTGATGGCGCCGATCCATCATCATTTCGAAAAGCTCGGCTGGACCGAAAGCCAGGTGGTGATCCGCTTCTGGATCATCGCCGTCATCCTGGCGCTGGTCGGCCTGTCGACCCTCAAGCTGAGATAGGAACCCGCTTGATCCCCGCCGCATCCTTTTCGGGCAAACGCGTTTCGCTCTTCGGGCTCGGTGGCTCGGGGATCGCCACGGCGCGCGCGCTGATCGAGGGCGGCGCCGACGTGCTTGCCTGGGACGACAATCCCGATAGCGTCGCCAAGGCTGCTGACCAAGGCATTGCGACCGCCGATCTGCGCGGCGCCGACTGGTCGAAATTCTCGGCCTTCGTGCTCTCGCCCGGCGTGCCGCTGACGCATCCCAAGCCGCACTGGACGGTGGAGTTGGCGCGTGGCTCCGGCGTCGAGGTGATCGGCGATATCGAATTGTTCTGCCGCGAGCGGATTGCGCGCGCGCCTGATGCGCCGTTCATCGCTATCACCGGCACCAACGGCAAGTCGACGACCACGGCGTTGACCGCGCATATCCTCAAATCGGCAGGGCGCGACACGCAGATGGGCGGCAATATCGGCCGGGCCATCATGACGCTCGATCCACCGCAGGCTGACCGGGACTATGTCGTCGAGTGTTCGTCCTACCAGATCGATCTCGCGCCCTCGATCAACCCGACGGCCGGCATCCTGCTCAACCTGACGCCCGACCATCTCGACCGCCACGGCACCATGCAGCATTACGCTTCGATCAAGGAGCGGCTGGTTGCCGGCAGCGAGACGGCGATCGTCGGCGTTGACGATTCCTGGTGCGCGCAGATCGCTGACCGGCTGGAGAGGGCGGGCCGGGAGGTGATCCGCATCTCCAAGCGGCTGCCGCTGACCGACGGTTATTTCGCAGACGGTTCCGATCTGATGGAAGCCGTCCATGGCCGCTACAGCCGCGTCGCCTTCCTCGAAGGCATCGGTTCGTTGCGCGGCCAGCACAATGCGCAGAACGCGCTTGCCGCTGTTGCCGCCTGCCTCAGGGTCGGCTTGAGCCTGGGCGAGATCCAGGCGGGACTGGAGAGCTTTCCAGGCCTCGCGCATCGCATGGAGCAGGTCGGACGCAAGGACCACGTGCTGTTTGTCAACGATTCCAAGGCGACCAATGCCGATGCGGCGGCACCCGCGCTGTCGAGCTTCCCGCGCATCTACTGGATCGCCGGCGGACTGCCCAAGGAAGGCGGCATCGAGCCGCTGCGCGGTTTCTTCCCACGCATCGCCAAGGCCTATCTGATCGGCGAGGCGGCGCCCGCGTTCTCGGCGACGCTCGGCGAAGCCGTGCCCTATGAAATCTCGGGCACGCTGGCCGCCGCGGTCGACCATGCCGCGAAAGACGCGGCCAAGGATGACAGCGGCGAGGCGGTGGTGCTGCTGTCGCCGGCCTGCGCCAGTTTCGACCAGTTCAAGAATTTCGAAGTTCGCGGCGAAGCCTTCAGGCAAGCTGCGAATGCTATCGAGGGCGTGAAACCCATCGGAGGGGCACGATAATGCAAAGCCGTCTCGACAAAAGCCCGGTTGCAACCTGGTGGTGGACGATCGATCGCTGGTTCCTGGCGGCGTTCCTGTCGCTGATGGGGCTTGGCATCGTCTTGTCCTTTGCGGCAAGCCCGGCGGTGGCCGAACGCATCGGCCTCGACAGTTTCCACTTTGCCACCAGGCAGATCATCTTCACCGTGCCGGCGCTCGGCGTGATGCTGGCAGTGTCCTTCCTGGAATCGCGGCAGATCCGGCGCATGGCGCTGATCATCCTGGGCATCATGCTGGTGCTGATGGTGGCCGTGCTCTATATCGGCGTCGAGGTGAAAGGCGCGCGGCGCTGGGTGTCGTTTGTCGGCATGTCGATCCAGCCGTCGGAATTCCTGAAACCCGCTTTCGTCATCGTCTGCGCCTGGCTGTTCGCCGAACACAAGCGCCAGCCCGACATTCCGGGCAATTTGTTTGCCATGCTGCTACTGATCCTGGTCATCTCGCTTCTGGTGGCGCAGCCCGATCTCGGCCAGACCATGCTGGTGACCGGCACTTGGGGCGTCATGTTCTTCATGGCCGGCCTGCCCTGGCTATGGATCATCGCGCTTGGCGCCACCGGCGCCGGCGGCCTGTTTGCCGCTTATACGGTGTTCCCGCACGTCGCCGCCCGCATCGACAAATTCCTGACCGGCGAAGGCGACACGTTCCAGGTCGACATGGGCCGCGAGGCGCTGATCAACGGCCACTGGTTCGGCGTCGGGCCGGGCGAGGGCACGGTCAAGCGGGTCATTCCCGACGCGCATGCCGACTTCGTGTTTTCGGTCGCCGGCGAAGAGTTCGGGCTGATCATGTGCTTCTTCATCATGTCGATCTTCGCCTTCATCGTGCTGCGCGGCTTGAGCACGGCATTGAAGGAACATGATGATTTCACCCGCTACGCCGTCGGCGGTCTCGTCACCGTGTTCGGCCTGCAGTCGGTCATCAACATGTGCGTCAACCTGCAACTGATGCCGGCCAAGGGCATGACGCTGCCTTTCATCTCCTATGGCGGCTCCTCGCAGATCGCCATTGCCATCTCGATGGGCATGGTGCTGGCGCTGACCCGCAAGCGACCGGAAAAGCGCAAGCAGATGGGCTTTGCCCTGTCGCAGCGCGCCCTGCCGGCGGAGTGATATGGCGCGGGGTGTGATCCTTCTCGCGGCTGGCGGAACCGGTGGACATCTGTTTCCGGCCGAGGCGCTGGCGCATGAGCTGATCGAGCGCGGCTGGGGCGTGCATCTGGCGACGGACGACCGCGCCGAGCGCTTTGCCGGCCATTTCCCGGCCGCCGCCATCCATCCGATCCAGTCGGCGACGATGGGCTCGAAAAACCCTGTCGCGCTGCTTGGCGCGTTCTGGAAGATCTGGCGCGGCGTGCGCCAGGCCTCCGCCGTCATGGCCAGGATCAAGCCTGATGCGGTCGTCGGCTTTGGCGGTTATCCGACCTTGCCACCGCTCTATGCCGCGACGCGGCGCAAGCTGCCGACGCTGATCCATGAGCAGAACGCAGTGATGGGCCGCGCCAACCGGGCGCTGTCCGGGCGCGTCGATGCCATTGCCGGCGGCTTCCTGCCGCAAGATGAAAGTGCCACAGGCGCCAAGACGGTGACGACAGGCAATCCGGTCAGGCCGCCAATCCTGGAGGCGGCCAAGACGCCTTACACCGCATCCAAAGGGCGGATCCGTTCAGGCTCCTGGTGTTCGGCGGCAGCCAGGGCGCGCAGTTCTTTTCCGACGCCATGCCGACGGCGATCGCACTTCTGCCGGAGGCGCAGCGCAAGCGGCTGGTGATCACCCAGCAGGCCCGCGCCGACGACGTGGCGCGGGTGAAGGCTGGCTATGCGGCACTCGGCGTCCATGTCGAGGTCTCGCCCTTCTTCACCGACATGGCACAGCGCATGGGCGCGGCGCATCTGGTGATCTCGCGTTCCGGCGCCTCGACGGTCTCGGAGATCGCCGTCATCGGCCGGCCGGCGCTGCTGGTGCCTTATCCCTATGCGCTGGATCACGATCAGGCGGCGAACGCAGCCGCCCTTGCCGCGGCGGGCGGCGGCGAGGTGCATCCGCAATCGTCGCTGTCGCCGGAGCGCATCGCGGCTCTCATTGGCGGGCTGATGGACAATCCCGAGCGGCTGACGGCCATGGCTGCCGGAGCGAAGTCGGCTGGCCGGCCGAATGCGGCACGGTTGCTCGCTGATCTCACAGAGGCTATTGCGTCCAGAAAAACCGTTTCGGATTACAGGAAAGGGACGCATTGATGAAGATGCCGCAGACCATCGGCCTTGTGCATTTCATCGGCATTGGCGGCATCGGCATGAGCGGCATCGCCGAGGTTCTGCACAATCTCGGCTACAAGGTGCAGGGCTCCGACCAGTCCGATAGCGCCAATGTGCAGAGGCTGCGCGACAAGGGCATCGAATGCTTTGTCGGCCACAAGGCCGAGAATATCGGCGCCGCCGAAGTGGTGGTCGTCTCCACCGCGATCAAGAAATCCAATCCCGAGCTGAAGGCCGCGCGGGAGAAGTTGCTCCCAATTGTCCGCCGCGCCGAAATGCTGGCCGAACTGATGCGCTTCCGCCAGGCGGTTGCGATCGGTGGCACGCATGGCAAGACAACAACCACGTCGATGGTGGCGACGCTGCTCGATGCCGGCGGGCTCGACCCGACGGTGATCAATGGCGGCATCATCAATGCCTATGGCACCAATGCCCGTATGGGCGATGGCGAGTGGATGGTGGTCGAAGCCGACGAAAGCGACGGCACCTTCCTCAAGCTGCCGGCCGAGATCGCCGTCGTCACAAACATCGATCCCGAGCATCTGGACCATTATGGCAGTTTCGACAAGGTGCGCGAGGCGTTCCGGCAATTCGTCGAGAACGTGCCGTTCTACGGTTTTGGCGTGATGTGCACCGACCATCCGGAAGTACAGGCGCTGGTCAGCCGTATCGAGGACCGCCGCGTCATCACCTATGGCGAGAACGCGCAGGCCGATGTGCGTTTCACCAACCACCGCATGGCCGGTGCCGTCTCGGCATTCGACGTGGTGATCCGCGACCGCAAGACCGGCGGCCAGACGACGATATCTGATCTGCGGCTGCCGATGCCCGGCCGCCACAACGTCTCCAACGCCACCGCCGCAATCGCGGTCGCGCATGAACTCGGCCTGTCGGCCGAAGCGATCAAGAAAGGGCTGTCGTCCTTTGCCGGCGTCAAGCGGCGCTTCACCCACACCGGCTCGTGGAACGGCGTCGACATCTTCGACGATTACGGCCACCACCCGGTCGAGATCACGGCGGTGTTGAAAGCGGCGCGCAGCGCCACCAAGGGCCGCGTCATCGCCATTGCGCAGCCGCACCGCTTCACCCGGCTGCACGATCTGTTCGACGAGTTTTCGGTCTGTTTCAACGATGCCGACACGGTGATGGTGGCGCCGGTCTATGCGGCGGGCGAGGAGCCGATCGACGGCGTGACCTCGGAGGCGCTGGTGTCGCGCATCCGCTCCGGCGGCCATCGCGATGCGCGCTACGTCGAAACCCCTGCCGCGATTTCGCCCGTCATTCGCGCGTTGGCGAAGCCGGGCGACTTCGTCATCTTCCTCGGCGCCGGCAACATCACCCAATGGGCCTATGCGCTGCCTGGGGAACTCGGCGGTACCGTCTCATGATGCGCGGCCAGGACCTGCTCGACAAACTTGGCGACCGGCTTGCCGGCCTGCGCGGCCGCATCACGCCCAATGCCGAGATGGACAAGATCACCTGGTTCCGCGCCGGCGGTCTGGCGGACGCCCTGTTCCAGCCGGCCGACGAGGAGGATCTGGCTGCCTTCCTGCGCGCCGTGCCGGAGGACATCCCGCTCACCATCGTCGGTGTCGGCTCCAACCTTCTGGTGCGCGACGGCGGTATTCCGGGTTTCGTCATCCGGCTTTCGGCCAAGGGCTTTGGCGAGGCCGAGGTGGTTTCGCCGACCGTCATCAAGGCCGGTGCTGCGACGCCCGACAAGCGCGTCGCGGCCGTCGCTTATGAGGCCGGTATTGGCGGCTTTCATTTCTATCACGGTATTCCCGGCGCCATCGGCGGGGCGCTGAGGATGAATGCCGGCGCCAATGGCGTCGAGACGCGGGAACGTGTCGTCGAGGTTCGGGCGCTCGACCGCAAGGGCAATCTCCACACCCTCAGCAATGAAGACATGGGCTATGCCTATCGTCACTCGGCCGCACCTGCCGGGCTGATCTTCACCTCCGCGGTTTTCGAAGGTGTTCTGGAAGACCAGGAGGCGATCAAGGCGGCTATGGACGCCGTCCAGACGCATCGCGAGACGGTGCAGCCGATCCGCGAGAAGACCGGCGGCTCGACCTTCAAGAATCCGGAAGGCACCTCGGCCTGGAAGGAAATCGACAAGGCCGGCTGCCGCGGGCTGATGATCGGCGGCGCGCAGATGTCGCCGATGCACTGCAACTTCATGATCAACACCGGAACAGCGACCGGATACGACCTCGAATATCTCGGCGAGACGGTGCGCGCCCGCGTGCTTGAAAATTCAGGCATCCGCCTGCAGTGGGAAATCAAGCGGCTCGGTAATTTCCGCCCCGGCCATGCCGTGCAGGAATTCCTCGGACAGCTTCTTTAGCGCAAGCTGAAGTTCATGTGATGCTTGAACTTCAAACGGTCTGAAACAACAGCGCCACCGTTGCTCCAAAGACTCACAACACGCTTTTTCCGGCCGTTTTCGCGGAAAGTGAATCTGTCGGAATCATAAGCACTTGCCAGCGAATCAACTCTCTGATTCTCTGCCTTAAAGCGTTTCCTGATTTGAGTCGTTCGACGCGTCGACCGCGTTTTCCGTCTGGGGGGCAACCTGCCGGGAGACTCGGACTCAATCTGGTCGCTGAATGCGTGGTTGCGGGCCCGCCGTGAGAGGGATGACGGGATATGAAGAACAAGCATGTGGCTGTCCTCCTGGGCGGATTCTCGTCCGAGCGGCCCGTGTCTCTGTCTTCGGGAAAGGCGTGTGCGGATGCGCTTGAGAATGAAGGCTACCAGGTTACCCGCGTCGATGTTGCGCGCGATGTCGGCGCCGTGCTCACCGAACTCAAGCCCGATGTCGTCTTCAACGCACTGCACGGCCCGTTCGGTGAAGACGGCACCATCCAGGGCATCCTCGAATATCTGGCCATTCCCTACACCCATTCGGGCGTGCTCGCCTCGGCGCTCGCCATGAACAAGGAACAAGCCAAGAAGGTCGCCAAGGCTGCCGGCATCGCGGTGGCGGAATCGAAGGTTGCCAGCCGCTTTGCCATCCAGAACAAGCATCCGATGAAGCCGCCCTACGTGGTCAAGCCGGTCAATGAAGGCTCAAGCTTCGGCGTCGTCATCGTGCATGAAGGGCAGTCGCATCCGCCGCAGGTCATCGGCTCGTCCGAATGGAAATATGGCGAGACCGTCATGGTCGAGCGCTACATCCATGGGCGCGAGCTGACCTGCGCCGTCATGGGCGACGTGGCGCTCGGCGTCTGCGAGATCATTCCGACCGGCCATTCCTTCTACGACTATGATTCAAAATACGTCGCCGGCGGATCAAAACACGAAATCCCTGCTAAAATTTCATCAAATATTTACCAAAAAATACAGACACTGGCGCTCAAGGCACATCTGGCTATCGGCTGCCGGGGCGTTTCCCGATCGGACTTCCGCTATGACGACCGTCACTCCGAAAACGGCGAGATTGTCTGGCTCGAGATCAACACTCAGCCGGGCATGACGCCGACGTCTTTGGTGCCTGAAATCGCCGCCCAGGCCGGGCACTCGTTTGGCGAATTGTTGAGTTGGATGGTGGAGGACGCTTCGTGTCTGCGTTGAAATGGGGACAGGACAAGGGCAGGGGCGGCGCCGGGCCGGCGCTGTTCGGCATGCCGTTGTCGTTCGACCATTTCGTGCTGCCGCGCGTGCTGCGCCGGCCGGTGCGCGTGCTGGCGCGCCTGGGCGGCGGCGACTTCGTCGCGCCGCGCTTTTCCGCGGCCATCCTGTCGGCTTCGCTCATTGCATCAAGCAGCCTCTATGGCGCCATTCTCGGCGGTCATGCCGACGACATCGTCCAGAGCATCACCGCCCGGACCGGCTTTGCCGTCGACCAGATCAAGGTGGTCGGCAACCGCCAGACTTCGGAGATCGACATACTGGACCGGCTCGAGCTCGACGGCTGGACGTCACTGATCGGCTTCGATGCCGAGGCCGCGCGTGAACGTATTGATACCTTGCCCTGGGTCGAAGTGGCGGCGGTGCGCAAGGTCTATCCACATACGCTGGAAGTGCGTGTCGAGGAGCGCGAGCCCTTCGCGCTCTGGCAGCAGGGCGCGGAGCTTTCGGTCATCGAACGCTCCGGCGCGGTGATCGCGCCGTTCTCCGGCGGCAAGCAGGCGCTGCTGCCGCTGATCATCGGCACCGGCGCGCCGGCCAAGGCCCCCGACTTCGTGGCCAAGATCAACAAATTTCCCGAGCTCGCGGCTCGGGTCAAAGGCTATATCCGCATCGGCGAACGGCGCTGGGACCTTAAGCTGGAAAACGGCATCACGATCAAGCTGCCCGAGGATGGCGAGGATCAGGCGATCGCCGATCTGGTTCGGATGGACCACGACAACGGGCTTCTGACGCGGGACATCGCCGCCGTCGACATGCGCATCTCCGATCGCCTGGTGGTGCAGCTGACGCCGGAAGCGGCGACGCAGCGCCAGGCCGCGCTCAATGAAAAGCCGCAAAATCTGAAGCGCAAGTCGGGGACGAAGATATGAGCTGGCTTGGCGGCAAGAGCGATGCCTCTTCGCGGCGTTCCGGCACGCTCACCGTGCTGGATGTCGGCTCAAGCAAGGTTTGCTGCGTGGTGGCGAAACTGAAGCCGCGCGAGGACGGCAAGCTGTTGCGCGGCCGCTCGCACCGCATCCAGGTGATCGGCATCGGCCACCAGAAATCGCAAGGCGTGAAGTCGGGCGTGGTCGTCGATCTCGACCGCGCGGAGCACGCCATTCGCCTGTCCGTCGACGCAGCCGAACGCATGGCGGGACTGACCGTGGATTCGCTGATCGTCAACATGACGGCCGGCCGGCTGAAGAGCGAAACATATTCGGCCACCATCAATCTCGGTGGCCATCAGGCCGACGAAGCCGACATCAAGCGCGTGCTTGCCGCCGGCGCCAAGCAGGCGCTCAAGGCCGAACGCGACGTGATCCATTCGCTGCCCGTCGGCTTTTCGCTGGACGCCGAGCGCGGCGTGCGCGATCCGCGCGGCATGGTCGGCGACCAACTCGGCGTCGATATGCATGTGCTGACGGGCGATGCCGCGCCGCTGCGCAATCTGGAGCTCTGCATCAACCGCTCGCATCTTTCGGTCGAGCGCATGGTGGCGACGCCCTATGCCAGCGGGCTTGCGGCCCTGGTCGACGACGAACTGGAAATGGGTGCGGCCTGCATCGACATGGGCGGCGGCACGACGACCATCTCGGTGTTTTCGGAAGGCAAATTCGTCCACGCCGATGCCATTGCCATCGGCGGCAATCATGTGACGCTCGATATGGCCAAGGGCCTGTCGACCTCGCTCGACGCCGCGGAGCGGCTGAAGGTGATGCATGGTTCGGCGCTGCCTGGCAGTGCCGACGATCGCGACCTGGTCTCGATCCAGCCGATCGGCGAAGACGGCGAGATGCCGCTGCAGATCCCGCGCTCGGTGATGACGCGCGTCATCCGCGCCCGCATCGACGAGACGCTGGAACTGTTGCGCGACCGGCTGAACAAGTCGGGCTACGGCAATGCCGTGGGAAAACGCGTCGTGCTGACCGGCGGCGCCAGCCAGCTTGCGGGTCTCCCCGAGGCGGCGCGCCGCATTCTGGGACGCAATGTGCGCATCGGACGCCCGCTCGGCGTGGCGGGCCTGCCGGAAGCTGCCAAGGGGCCGGCTTTCTCGACGGCGGTCGGGCTGCTGATCTATCCGCAGATGGCGAGCTTCGAGAGCCATCCGGCGAAAGGAATTTCCGGTCTCAGGATGACCGGGACGGGCGGAAAACTGCATCGCATGAGTCAGTGGTTGAGAGACAGTTTCTAATTGACGGGGACAGCCCCATAGGCGGCCGCGGCGGCGAAGCGGCGGGAAAGGCAAAGGACGGAGACAATGACGATCAATCTGCAAAAGCCGGACATCACCGAGCTCAAGCCGCGGATCACCGTATTCGGTGTCGGCGGCGGCGGCGGCAATGCCGTCAACAACATGATCACCGCGGGCTTGCGCGGTGTCGAGTTCGTCGTGGCCAACACCGATGCACAGGCGCTGACCATGTCGAAGGCCGAGCGGCTGATCCAGCTCGGCGCGCATGTCACCGAGGGGCTCGGCGCCGGCTCGCAGCCTGAAGTGGGCCGTGCGGCGGCGGAAGAGTGCATCGATGAGATCATCGATCATCTCTCCAACACCCATATGTGCTTCGTCACCGCCGGTATGGGTGGCGGCACCGGAACCGGTGCGGCTCCCGTGGTTGCCCGCGCGGCGCGCGAACGGGGTATCCTCACCGTCGGCGTCGTCACCAAGCCGTTCCATTTCGAAGGCCAGCGCCGCATGAAGACGGCGGATCTCGGCATCGAGGAGCTGCAGAAATGTGTCGATACCCTGATCGTCATCCCCAACCAGAACCTGTTCCGGCTGGCCAATGACAAGACCACCTTTGCCGACGCCTTCGCCATGGCCGACCAGGTGCTCTACTCCGGTGTTGCCTGCATCACCGACCTGATGGTCAAGGAAGGTCTGATCAATCTCGACTTCGCCGACGTGCGTTCGGTGATGCGCGAAATGGGCAAGGCGATGATGGGCACCGGCGAAGCTTCGGGCGAGGGCCGCGCGATGGCCGCCGCCGAGGCGGCGATCGCCAATCCGTTGCTCGACGAGACCTCGATGAGGGGCGCCAAGGGCCTGCTGATCTCGATCACCGGCGGCCGCGACCTAACCCTGTTCGAAGTCGACGAGGCCGCGACCCGCATCCGCGAGGAAGTCGATCAGGACGCCAACATCATCCTCGGCGCCACCTTCGACGAGGAACTCGAAGGCGTCATCCGCGTCTCGGTGGTCGCCACCGGCATCGACAAATCGGCAGCTGAAATTGCCGCGGCGCCGATCTCGATCCGGGCCGTGCCCCCGCAGCAGAAGCCGGTCAGCCGCCCAGCGGCTCCGGGGGCGGAAGGCCGTCCGGCACCGGTCCAGCAGCAGACCTATGAGCAGCGCGCGGCCGATCCGGTGGCCGAGGCGATCCAGCTTGCCGAGGCCAATGCGGCGGCAATGGCTCGTCCGGCGCCGATGGCCCAGGCGGAAGATTTCCGCCCGCAGAGCAAGATCTTCCAGGCCCCGCCTGCCCAGCCGCAGCCTGTCGTGCAGCAGGTGATGCAACCGGCGCCGATGCGGGAAATGCCGCAGCCGGTGGCTGCCGCACCGCAGCGCATGCCGCGGGTGGAGGATTTTCCGCCTGTGGTGCGGGCCGAGGTGGAAGCCAAGGGCCGTCCGGCCGACCATGAAAACAGCGGGCCGATGGGGCTGCTCAAGCGGCTGACCAACGGGCTGACGCGCCGCGAAGAAGAGCCGGCCCGGTTGCAGCCGGCACAGCCGCGCGAACCGAAACTGCGCCAGGCGGCGCCGGAAATGCGCCGCCTTGCCAGCCAGGATCCGCAGCTTTACGCGCCGCGCCGCGGCCAGCTCGACGATCAGGGCCGGTTGACGCCGCAGACCAGGTCGACCCAGGAAGACGACCAGCTGGAGATACCGGCTTTCCTGCGCCGCCAGGCCAACTGAGCCGTTAACGGTATGTAACACTTGTTAACAGGCAGACGAGAGATTGTCTGCCTGTTAACGTTTAAAGGGGTTTAATAACAAGGCGTTACGATGTGACGCTCAAGGTCTGTCGCGGTTACACAGAGTAAGAAACCGTGATTTGGAGTCTCCCTGACAGACCATTATCTTTGCCGCAGCACTTTCGGTGTGCTGGGATTCGGGGAAGTGGCCCTGCCTGCCGATAAAAAAAGAGCCGCGCCTTTTGGGTTAAAGCGGACTTAGGCGTTTGGGCTATGGGGTTTGTCTTGCAAGACTATCAGACGACACTGAAATCGCGTGCAACGCTGACCGGTACCGGCGTTCACAGCGGCAAACCGGTCACCGTCAATTTCCTCCCTGCGGACGCCGACACCGGCGTGCTCTTCCACCTTTCGAACGGAAGCGAGAGCCGCGAGTTCCGCGCGCTGGTTGCTGAAGTCGGCGCGACCGATCTCTGCACCATGCTCGGCGATCCGGCAGGCGAGCATATCGCCACCGTCGAACATCTGATGGCGACGCTTTTCGGGCTCGGCATCGACAACATCGTCATCGAGATCGACGGTCATGAGGTTCCGATCCTCGATGGCAGTGCGGTGGCGTTCGTGGAAGCCATCGACCAGGCCGGCATCGAGACGCTGGCGGTCAAGCGCCGCTACATCAGGGTGGTCAAGCCCGTCCGCATCGAGAATGGCGCGTCCTGGGCCGAGTTCAGGCCCTATAGCGGCACGCGCTTCGAGGTCGAGATCGATTTCGAAAGCCCGGCGATCGGCCGCCAGCTATTCGCCTCCGACATCAACCCCGACATCTTTCGCCAGGATATCGCGCGCGCCCGCACCTTCGGCTTCATGAAGGATGTCGAGCGGCTGTGGGCGGCCGGCTATGCGCTGGGCTCCTCGCTGGAGAACTCGCTGGTGATCGGCGACGACAACCGGGTGATCAACATGGGCGGCCTGCGCTACCCCAATGAGTTCGCTCGCCACAAGACGATGGACGCGATGGGCGATCTGGCGCTGGCCGGCGCCCGTTTCATCGGTTGTTTCCGCTCCTATCGCGGCGGTCACCGGATGAATGCGGCTGCTTTGCGGCGGCTTCTGTCCGACCGTTCGGCCTTCGAGGTCGTCGAGACCACGCGCCGCGAGCGCGGCCGCACCGCCGAGATGAGCGCCGTCACCGGCCCTGTCTTTGCACCTTGGGTGATCTGATTCTTAACGTATTTCTGGCTTTCTGAACGCTGGCCGGTGTTGCACGGATGCATCACCGGCCGTGAAAGTGCATAGCTTTCCGGGCAACACCAAGCCGCCACAAAAATGTGCGATTGGCTAGACATAGCGTTGCTGGGCAAGGCAGTTATGGTTTATGGCTGCTGCCGTCTGTTAGGCGCATGTCGCTCAAAGGTGGGATCAGTTTTGAGGGAACGCCATGCGAAAGGCATTGAACTAACGCCGAAAGGGCGCAATCCAATCATGTTCTTCAAGCGAGTTGGTCAATCGAAAGCGCCGTATCGGGCTGTTTTCCTGGCGCTTTCGGTGGTTGTGCCATCGCTGTTCCTCTCGGCCTGCATGTCGTCCGAGAAAGACGTCGACCTGTCGACCTATGTCGACCAGACCGAACCGGCCGACGTCCTTTACAATCAAGGCCTTGCCAATCTCAATGCCGGCCGCCTGGATGAGGCGAGCAAGAAGTTCGACGCCGTCGACCGCCAGCACCCCTATTCGGAATTCGCCCGCAAGTCGATGGTGATGGGCGCCTTCGCCGACTACCGCGCCGGCCGTTATGACGAAGCGATCGGCTCGGCAAAGCGCTATCTGACGCTTTATCCGTCGACCGACGACGCGGCTTACGCCCAGTATATTATCGGGCTGAGCTACTACAAGCAGATCAAGGACGTCACCCAGGATCAGAAGGAAGCACGCCAGACCGTGCAGACGATGCAGGATCTGGTGACGCGCTGGCCGACGTCGGAATATGTCGACGACGCCAAGGAAAAGATCCGTTTCGCCAACGACCAGCTGGCCGGCAAAGAGATGCAGATCGGCCGCTATTATCTCGAGCGGCGCGAATACATTGCTGCCGTCAAGCGCTTCCGCAACGTGGTCGAGAACTATTCCAACACCCGCCATGTCGAAGAGGCGCTGGCGCGTCTGGCCGAAAGCTACTACGCGATGGGCTTGACCTCGGAAGCGCAAACCGCCGCTGCGGTGCTCGGCACCAATTATCCCGACAGCCAATGGTACAAGGATACCTACAAGCTGTTGCAGAGCAACGGGCTTGAGCCGCGCGAGAATGCCGGATCGTGGATATCCAAGGCCGGCAAGCTGATCACCGGCGCCTGACGCCCGAGCATCGACTGAGGCGGAACGCGCTTTTCGGATTGATCCGACGCTCAAACAAAAAGATAGTGCGGCGCTGCGACTCCATCGGTCGCATGCCGCTTCACAGCGGTTCAGTGGTTTGATTGAGGCGCTGAACCGTCCTAACTTTTTGTTCTACGCAATTCCGGACGGAAAACCGCTACGCACTTTTCCTGGAATTGCTTGAGGTCCGGGTTCTGATGCTTTCCAGACTGTCGATCCGCGATATCGTCCTGATCGAGAAGCTGGATATCGACTTCCAGCCCGGCCTTTCCGTGCTGACCGGTGAAACCGGCGCCGGCAAATCCATCCTTCTCGACGCGCTGTCGCTGGCGCTTGGCGCCCGCGGCGACGCCTCGCTGGTGCGGCACGGTGCTGCCCAGGGCCAGGTCATTGCCGTCTTCGATGTGCCGCGCAACCACCCGGTGCGCGCGCTGCTGGCCGAGAACGCCATCGAGGATGACGGCGACATCATCCTGCGCCGGCTGCAGACGTCGGATGGCCGTACTCGTGTCTTCGTCAACGACCAGCCGTCCAGCGTCACGCTGATGCGCGACATCGGCCACGCGCTGGTCGAGATCCACGGCCAGCATGACGAGCGCGCCCTGGTCGATCCAGGCGCGCATCGCGAATTGCTGGACAGTTTTGGCGGCCATCTCGGTGCCGCCCGCGCGACCGGCGAGGCGTGGCGCTACTGGCGCGGCGCCGAGCAGGAGTTTGCCAGGCACCGCGCCAAGGTCGAGGCAGCGGCGCGCGAGGCCGATTATCTCAGGGCCTCGGTGGCGGAACTGGCAAAGCTCGATCCGCAGCCCGGCGAAGAGACGCAACTGGCCGAATTGCGCGCCACGATGATGCGGGCCGAAAAGATCGCCTCGGAAATACACGATGCGCAGGATGTGCTGTCAGGCCCGTCCTCGCCACTGCCGCAACTGGCCAGTTTGCTCAGGCGCCTGCAGCGCAAGGCCAGCGAAGCGCCGGGCCTGCTCGAGGATGTGGTGAAGTCGCTGGATGAGGCGATGCTGTCGCTGGATGCCGCGCAATCGGGCGTCGAGGCGGCATTGCGCGCCACCGAATACGACCCGCAGCGGCTGGAGAAGGCGGAAGAGCGGCTGTTTTCGCTGCGTGCGGCCTCACGTAAGCACAGTGTGGCCGTTGACGATTTGGCGCAACTGCGCGACACCATGTCCGCCGATCTCGCCGATCTTGATGCCGGCGAGGGGCGCCTGCATGTCCTGGAAAAGCAGGCCTCAGCGGCGCGAGAAGCCTACGATATTTCCGCAGCCCAGCTCTCCGCCCTTCGCCATGCGGCCGCGGTCGGCCTGACCAAGGCTGTGATGGCCGAATTGCCGGCGCTGAAGCTGGAACGGGCTGAGTTCATCGTCGAACTGGCCAGCGATGGCGAGAACCGCATGGAAGAAGGCATCGACCAGGTCGAGTTCTGGGTGCGCACCAATCCCGGCACCAGGCCTGGGCCGATGATGAAGGTCGCCTCCGGCGGCGAGCTGTCGCGCTTCCTGCTGGCGCTCAAGGTGGCGCTGGCCGACCGTGGCTCGGCGCCGACATTGGTCTTCGACGAGATCGACACCGGCGTCGGCGGCGCCGTGGCCGATGCGATCGGCCAAAGGCTGGCCAGGCTGTCGAAGCGCGTGCAGGTGCTGTCGGTCACGCATGCTCCGCAAGTGGCGGCACGTGCTGCGACGCATTTCCTGATCTCCAAATCCGGCGGCTCGGACAAGGTCGCCACCGGCATCGCCGAAATGGACCGGGCGGCGCGCCAGGAAGAGATCGCGCGCATGTTGGCCGGCGCTACCATCACCGACGAGGCGCGCGCAGCCGCGGAACGGCTGCTGCGCGAGAATATTGCTGCAGCGTAGTCGTCGCAAGGCTTTCGGACTGAGTCAGGATATGGCTCCATCCCGCTGTTCAGGAATGCTTTTTCCGAAATCCTGATTTATGGTGCCTCGCCACTGTCCAGGGACCGCTGCATGTCTGAAAAACCAGTCGAATCGTTGAGCGAAAGCGAAGCCGCGGATGAGCTCCAGCGGCTGGCCGAGGAGATCGCCGGTCATGACCGGCGCTATCATGCCGAGGACGCGCCGACGATTACGGACGCAGAATATGACGCGCTGCGGCGGCGCAATCTTGCCATCGAGGAGCGCTTTCCCGGTCTGGTGCGCGAGGATTCGCCCTCGCTGCGGGTCGGCGCCGCGCCGGCGGAAGGCTTTGCCAAGGTGCGCCATGCGGTGCCGATGCTCAGCCTCGCCAAGGCCTACACAGACGAGGACGTCACCGATTTCATCGAGCGTGGCCGGCGCTTCTTCGACCGCGACAAGGACCTCGACATCGCGTTTACGGCCGAGCCGAAGATCGACGGCCTGTCGGCGTCGCTGCGCTATGAACGCGGTGTGTTCGTGCAGGGTGCTACGCGCGGCGACGGCACTGTAGGCGAGGACATCACCGCCAATCTCAGGACCATCGCCGACATCCCCGCCAAGCTGAAAGGATCGGGCTGGCCCGAGACCATCGAGATCCGCGGCGAGGTCTACATGACCTATGCGGAATTCGAGGCACTGAAGGCCCGCTCGGCGGCGGTGGGCGGCCAGGACTATGTCAATCCGCGCAATACGGCAGCGGGCTCCTTGCGACAGAAGGATGCGTCCGTCACCGCCAGCCGCAATCTTAAATTTTTTGCCTATGCCTGGGGCTATACGACAGCGGATCCGGCGCCGACCCAATATGATTCGGTGCAGAAATTCGCCGAATGGGGGTTCAAGGTCAGCCCATTGATGGTGCGGGCGAAGTCTGTCGAGGAGCTGATCGCGCACTACCACAAGATCGAGGAGCTGCGTTCGTCGCTCGGCTACGACATCGACGGTGTCGTCTACAAGGTCGACCAGCTGGAATTGCAGCGTCGCTGGGGCTTTGTCACCGGCGAGCCGCGCTGGGCGGTTGCGCATAAATTCCCGGCCGAACAGGCGATGACGACGGTGCAGAAGATCGACATCCAGGTCGGCCGTACCGGTACGCTGGCGCCGGTGGCGCGGCTGGCGCCGGTCACGGTTGGCGGCGTGGTGGTCGAAAACGTCACGCTGCACAATGAGGACTACATCAAGGGCTTTGACAGCAACGGCTTGCCGATTCGCGACGGCATCGATGTCCGCATCGGTGACACGGTTGTCATACAACGGGCGGGCGATGTCATTCCGCAGATCGTCAGCGTCGTCGTCGACAAGCGGCCGGCTGATGCGGTGCCTTACGAATTCCCGCACATTTGTCCGGTCTGCGGCTCGCCGGCGACGCGCGAAATCAACGAGAAGACCGGCAAGGAGGATTCGCGCCGGCGCTGCACCGGCGAGCTGATCTGCGCCGCGCAGGCCGTGGAGCGGCTGCGTCATTTCGTGTCGCGCGGCGCGCTCGACATCGAGGGGCTGGGCGCCGAGAATATCGACCTGTTCTTCAATTCGGGACTGGTCAAGACCGCCGCCGATATCTTCACCCTCAGGGATCGCCGCCCGGCCGTCACCAGGGCGCTGGCCGAGCGGCGCGAGGAGCAGGCTAGGCAGCGCGAGGCGGCATCGGGCAAGGCGCGCAAGAATGTGCGCGGTGTCGAGAACCGCAATTATGAAGGCCTCGACAAGCTGTTCGCGGCCATCGATTCGCGCCGCGAGCCGGAGCTCGACCGCTTCATCTTCGCACTCGGCATCCGCCATATCGGCGAAACGACGGCGGCCGTGCTTGCCCGGACGTTTTCGACCATCGAGGAGCTGATCCGCGTCGGCAAGGAAACGGCGGCGGCTGAGGATCCGCACAGCGTCTTCCCCTCCATCAACGGCATTGGCGACACGGTGATCGACGCGTTGCGCGATTTCTTCGGCAATGAACGCAATGACGACGTGCTCGACAGACTGCTCGAACAGGTCAAGCCGAAGCCGTATGTCGTCACCGTGTCGACCGACAGCGAGGTTGCCGGCAAGACCATCGTCTTCACCGGCACGCTGGAAAAGATGACACGCTCCGAAGCCAAGGCGATGGCCGAACGGCTGGGCGCCAAGGTGGCGGGTTCGGTGTCGGCGAAGACCGATCTGCTGGTGGCCGGGCCGGGCGCTGGCTCCAAACTGAAGCAGGCCAGCGAACTCGGCGTCGAAGTCATCGACGAGGACACATGGCTGCAACGGGTCGGCAAGGCATGACCGCCGGTTCGTTCAAAGGGTTCGGGCAAAAGGCCATACCGTTCCTCAAGGCGCTCGACTTCCACCAGAGCCGCGAATGGTTCCAGGAAAACCGCGCGCTTTACGACAGCGAGTTGCATGAGCCGTTCTGCGATCTGGTCGAGACGCTGACCGAGCGCTTCGCGGCGGCGGGTCTGGGCTTGCGCGGAGACCGCAAGAAGTCACTGTTTCGCATCAACCGCGACGTGCGCTTCGCCAAGGACAAGCGGCCCTACAACCAGCATTTGTCGGCCATGCTGTCGCCGGATGGCACCAAGATGGAGCAGGGCGTGTTCTTCGTCTATGTCGGGATCGACCGCTGCTTTGCCGATGTCGCCTGGTGGAATCCGGAGCCGTCCCTGCTGCTGGCGATGCGCAAGGCGATCGTCGCCCGGCCGGCCGAGTTCCGAAAACTGCTCTCAACGCTGAAGAAAAACGGCTTCGAACTTGAAACCGAGGGCCGCATGAAGCGCACGCCGCGCGGCTTCGAGCAGGTCAACGAACCCGATCTTGTCGACGCCATCCGCAACCGGCACTTCTATGTCCAGCACATGATCGATCCGGCTGGAATTCACGCGCCGACGCTGGTCGACGAGCTTGTCGATTTCGCCTTGCGCGCCAAGCCGCTGCTTGACTGGGGCAGGGCGATCCAGGGCACGGCACCGCGGAGCTAAATCAGCCCGGCGCACTGCACGGCTACATCCGCATCAAAAGACCGCCGTCGACTGCCAGTTCGATGCCGGTGATGTAGCTTGCCGCATCGGAAAGCAGGAATAGCGCGGCATTGGCCATGTCCTGCGGCGTGCCGATGCGGCCGAGCGGCGCATAATTGGCAACGGCCGCGCGTTTCTCTTCGGTGTCCCAGCGCGCCTGCAGCGGCGTCAACGCCATTCCCGGGCAGATCGAATTGGAGCGGATGCCATCGCCCGCCAACTGCATGGCGAGCGACTTCGACAGCGCACAGACGCCGGCCTTCGATGCCTGGTAGGCATCCTGCGGGGTCGGATCGCCGCGATACCACTGGATGGTGGAGAAGTGCACCATGGCGCCGCCGCGTCCGCCGGCCCGCATATGCGGAACCACCGCCCGCGCGGTGTGGACGAAGGATTTCAGATTGATGTTGAAGACCTGATCCCAGACATCAAGGTCCATCTCGAGGGCCGACTTGTCGCGGCCGAACCAGAGCACGCCTGCGACATTGGCGAGATAATCGATGCCGCCGCGCTTGCGGCCCGCGGCGTTGATGGTCTGCTCGACAAAGGCGGCGTCGGTGAGGTCGCCCTGGGCAAAGGTGAGCCGGTCGTCATAGGCGGCAAGCGACGCCGGACGCGGCTTGACGTCGATGGCGGTGACCGAGGCGCCGGCCTCGAGCAGCGCCAGCGAGATCGCCTCGCCCATACCGCCACCGGCGCCGGTGACGACCGCGTGCCTGCCGGTGAAATCATAAGCGATCATCCGAACCCCTCATTTTTTACAACATCAGTTTCGCTGATTTGTTGGCTCAAGCGAATTCGTCTGACTTTTCAAACGCCGGCTCCTACATAGCAGCGCGAGATGGGAATGTGACATGTCGGCAGAGACCTTAAGCGAAAATTCCGTGGCCAGCGAATTCTGGGACGGCGTGCGGCTGTCGATGCCGGTGGTTGTCGCCGCGGCGCCATTTGGGCTGCTGTTCGGCGCCATCGCCGTCGACAACGGCTTTTCCGTTCTCGAAGCTTTTTAATGAGCGCGCTGATCTTCGGCGGCGCCAGCCAGATGGTAGGCATCGAATTGTTCGGCCAGCATGTCGCGCCATGGCTGGTCGTGCTGTCGATCTTCGCGGTGAATTTCCGCCACGTGCTTTACTCCGCCAGCATCGGCCGGCGAATCGCGCACTGGCCGGTTATCAGCCAAGCGCTGGGCTATTTCGTGCTCACCGATCCGCAGTTCGCGGTGGCCGAGCGCAGGGCCGAAGCCGGCGAGACCGTTGGCTTTGCCTGGTATATGGGCCTTGGCCTGCCGGTCTATGTGTTCTGGGGGATCGAAAGCGCGCTGGGCGCGGTGTTCGGCAAGCTGATCCCCGACACGCATGCGCTGGGCATCGATTTCCTGCTGCCGATCTATTTCCTCGGGCTGGTCATGGGCTTTCGCAACCGGCCACTGTGGCTGCCGGTGGTGATCGCCAGCGCCGCGGCGTCGATCATTGCCTACAAAACTGTGGGATCGCCATGGCACGTCTCCATCGGCGCCGTTGCAGGCGTGCTTCTGGCCGTCATCCTGCCGCCGCACCATAGCGGTGTGGAGGCAAAACGATGAGCGCGACTTTGTGGATCATCATTGCCGGCGCGATCGCCACCTATCTCACCCGCGTCGGCGGCCATCTGGTGATCTCGCGCTTCGACCACATCCATCCACGCGTCGAGGCTGGCTTGAACGCCGTGCCGGCCGCGGTGTTGACGACGCTGGTGGCGCCCGCCGCACTCAGCGCCGGACCGGCGGAATGGGCGGCGCTGGTCGTCGCCGCTGTGGTCTCGCTGCGCGGCGGCCTGATGGCGATGTTTCTGGCCGGGGCGGTGGTGCTGATCCTAGCGCGGCAGTTTGTGGCATAGGGCGCCTGCCGGCAGAACAGTTTCGAACTGTCGGCGCCGCCCCTCATTGCCCTGCCGGGCGTTCGTCACTCGAAAAGCCAAGCAATTGGCTTTTCGTCCGCTTCGCGGACCGCTCCCCACCTCCCCGTATAGTGACGGGGAGAAAGAAGCTCATGTCCGAACCGGATAGATAGGTAACAGAATGGACCGATAGCATGGGTGACAGTTTTCTTGTCCGCCGGAGGACCGGCGATGGTTTGGCGAGAGACTGGCATCATGGACGAGCGGCTACGGTTTGTTGTGGAGTGTCTTTCTGGGGATGAGACGATGGTTGCGCTTTGTGCGGCCTACGGGATCTCACGCAAGAACGGCTACAAATGGCTAGGACGCTATCGGACGTTTGGGCCTGAGGGTTTGCACGACCTGCCGCGAGCCCCGCTCAATCATGGCCGGGCGACAGCTCAGGATCTGGTTGAGCGGATTGTGGCGGCCAAGGAGCTGCATCCGCTTTGGGGTCCAAAGAAGATCGTGGCACGGCTCAGGCGCACGGCTCCCGAGTTCATGTGGCCTTCAGCCTCGACGGTCGGCGCGATCCTTGCGCGGCATGGGCTTGTCCGCGCCCGCAAGCGACCCCGCCTGCGGGCCTGCGGCAATGGACCCTGGCCACAGCCGCAAGAACCGAACGCGGTGTGGACTGGCGATCACAAGGGCTGGTTCCGGACCCGCGACGGCTGGCGTTGCGAACCCTTGACGGTGATGGATGCGTCGAGCCGCTATCTTCTGGCGCTCGAAGCGACGGGGTCGACGGCCGATAGCGAAGCCTGGCCGGTGTTCGAACGGCTGTTTGAAGAGCATGGCCTGCCGGATCGCTTCAGAAGCGACAATGGCCCGCCCTTCGCATCGGCCGGCGTCACCGGGCTGACGCCGCTTGTCGTGCGCTTCATCAAGCTCGGCATCACCCTGGAGCGGATCGCACCCGGCAGGCCACAGCAGAACGGACGTCACGAGCGCTTTCACCTGACCATGCTGCCGATGGCCGAGGCACCGGAAGCCGACCGAACGGCACAGGGCCAGGCCTTCGAGACCTTCCGCCAAAGCTACAATGAGGAACGTTCCCATGAGGCGCTGGGCATGGATACGCCCGCCCAGCACTACCGGTCCTCACAGCGCGCCATGCCCAGGACACCACCCGAGCCCGTCTATCCGGCCGAGGCCTCGGTCCGCCGCGTGCGCCACAATGGCGAGATCCGATGGAATGGCGGCTTCATATATGTCTCGCAAGCGCTGGCGGGCGAACCGGTCGCTGCGTTGGAGACCGAAGACGGACAATGGACACTCTCATTCCATGCCCACCCGCTCGGCATCATCGACACACGGACATGAAGCTTGTCCGCCGCAGCGCCGCGCCAACCAATCCGCTTGGCGCTGCGGCGGACGCATAGGGGGAGAGAAGTGTCACCTATATATCCGGTTCAAAGTGTTACCCATCTATCGGCTGGACACTCATTTCAGATCTTGGCGTCGTGCGGCAGCGGCGCTGTTGCCTTCTCCAGCCAGGCCAGCGTCTCGCCGTCGAGCATCGGGCCGATCTCGGCCAGCACCCAGGCATGGTAAGTATCCAGCCAGTGCAACTCCTCGCGCGTCAACAGGTCGGTGCGGATCAGCCTGATATCGATCGGCGCCAGCGTCAGCGTCTCGAAACCGTGCATGGCGATGTCGCCGCCCTCCACCTGTTCAGCCGGTGTCACCAGGATCAGGTTCTCGATGCGGATGCCGTAGGAGCCTTCCTTGTAATAGCCGGGCTCGTTGGACAGCATCATGCCGGCCAGCAGCTTTTCGGTGCCGGTGCGGGCGATGCGCTGCGGCCCTTCGTGCACCGCCAGATAGGAGCCGACGCCATGGCCGGTGCCGTGGGCAAAGTCGCAGCCATGCTTCCACAGCGCCATGCGCGCCACCGCGTCGATTTCCGAGCCGCGCGTGCCGGCGGGAAAGCGCAGAGTGGAAATGCCGATCATACCTTTCAGCACCAGTGTGAAGCGCTCGCGCATCTCCTCGGTCGGCTGGCCGATCGGCACCGTGCGGGTGATGTCGGTGGTGCCGTCCTGATACTGGGCGCCGGAATCGAGCAGGAACAGCTCGCCCTTTGCCAGCTCGCGGTTGGTGGCGCGCGACACGCGGTAGTGCATGATGGCGCCGTTCGGACCGCTGCCGGAAATGGTGTCGAAGGAGACGTCGCGCAGCGGCATCTGCGTTTCCTCGCCGGTCTGCCGGCGCGTTTCCTCCAACTTGGTGACAACGGTTATTTCGTCGAGCGTGCCCGGCTTCTGCCGTTCCAGCCAGCACAGCAGTTTCGCCACCGCCGCGCCGTCCCGGCGATGCGCGGCGCGGCTGCCGGCGATTTCCGCCTGGTTCTTGGTGGCGCGCGGAATGCGGGCGGGATCGGCTGCTGAAACAAATGTGCCGCCATTGTCCTCGACCAGCATTCTCAGCTTCTCCGCCGCCAGCACCGGGTCGAGCGCGATCTTGGCGCCGCCCTTGGCAAGGGTAACGACCGCCGCCTCGAATTCGCCGGGCTCGTGCAGATCGGCGAGTTGGGTGAGATAGGCGGCGACCGTGCGCGAAAACTTGCGCTGGTCCATGAACAGCTGGTGCTTGCCGTCGGCGGCAAGGATCGCGAAGCCGAGCGCCAGCGGCGTGTGCGGCACGTCACCGCCACGGATGTTGAAGGCCCAGGCGATCGAGGAGGGGTCGGTGAGCACGGCGTGCGACGCGCCCTCCTTGCCGATTACCGCCGCCAGCCGCGCCAGCTTGTCCTTGGCGAGTTCCCCGGCAAAGCCGATCGGGTGGATTTCGACCGGCGCCACGGGCGGCGCCGGCTGATCCTTCCAGATGATGTCGATCGGGTTCCTGTCGAGCGGCACCGGCGTCGCGCCGGATTGCTCGGCCGAGGTTTTCAGCGCCTTGACCTCAGCGATCGTGTGCAGCCAGGGGTCGAAGCCAAGCCTGGCGCCCTTGCCGAGATTGTCCTTGATCCAGGAGGCCGGCGGGTTGTCGACGAGACTCTCGATTGCAAAAATGTCGAGATCGACTTCGTGGCGCACTTGCAAGGTATAGCGGCCATCGACGAACATGAAGGCGCGGTCACGCTGCACAAGTGCTACGCCGGCCGAGCCGCTGAAGCCGGTCAACCATTTCAGCCGCGCCGAGCGATCGGCGACATACTCGCCCTGGTGCTCGTCCGCGCGCGGCACCAGGAAACCGTCGATGCCATTATCCGCCAGCAATCGCCGCAGCAACGTCACGCGCGGCTTGCCGACGCTCGGGTCGCCTGCGGAATCGAAGGTCTGGAACATGGTATGCCTCCTGTATCGGGCGCGACCGTAGCGCATGACCCGGAAAACCGGAATCGATTTTCGCCAATCGCAACAGGCTCGGATTGGTCCAAAGCGCGTTGCGTCTCAGTGCTTCAGGTGGATCGTCACCCAGCCTTCGCGATGCAAGGTCCTGACATGGCGGAAATTCTGGCCGACATAGGCCGAGATCACCGCATTGCACTGGCGCTCGAGGATGCCGGACAGCATGATCGAGCCGCCGAGACTGATATGCCTGGCCATCTCAGGCGCAAGCCGCATCAGCGGTCGCGCCAATATGTTGGCGACGATGAGATCGAAAGGCGCGCGCTTGCCGAAGATCGGGTGGTGGAAGCCGGGCGCCGTCACCGTTTCAACCAGCGCCTTGACGTGGTTGAGGCGGGCGTTGGCGGCGGCGACCCTGACGGCGATCGGATCGATGTCGGTCGCCAGCACCGGAATATGCGCCAGTTTGGCGACGGCGATCGCCAGCACCGCGCTGCCGGTGCCGAGGTCGAGGGCATTCCTGGGACGTTCGCGGCGCACGACCCGCTCCAGCATTTCGAGGCAGCCGGCCGTGGTACCGTGATGGCCGGTGCCGAAGGCAAGGCCGGCCTCGATCTCGATGGCCAGTTCGCCGCTGTGGCGCTTCCTGCGGTCATGCGCGCCATGGACGAAGAAACGTCCGGCGCGCACCGGCTTCAGTCCCTCCAGCGAGCGCGCCACCCAGTCGATGTCGGGCAGAACCTCGCGCTCGATCGGCTTCGACAGGGACAGTCCGGCAAGGCTGTCCCTTAGCCGCGCCTCAACCGCGTCGACATTGCCGTCGGTGTAGAGCGAAACCTCGTAGATGTCGCGGTCTTCATCGACTTCGAGCACGGCGATCGGCAGGCCTTCATCCTCGAAAGCCGGTTCGAGCGCGGCAAAGATGCGGTCGGCCTCGATCTTCCCAGCGATGAAGTGGAGCCTGGTCTGACCCATCAGCTGGTCTCTTGTTTGAGCATGATCTCTGGACAACACTTTTCTGTCCGAGAAAACCGGATTCCACATTTCGGGATCATGCCTAGCCTGCCGCCAGCCGCTTCAGCTTGGCGATCGCGGTATCGGCGCTTTCGCCATAGGCTATGGTGCCCGAAAACTCGCCCTTGGCGTTGAGCAGCAGCGCGGAGGCGGTGTGGTCCATCGTGTAATCGCCGTCGCCGGTGTCGACCTTCTTCCAGTAGATGTTGAAGGACTTCGCCATGGCGTGCACCTTGTCGGGATCGCCCGATATGCCGACGATGCGGTCGGAGAAATTGCTGACGTAAGTGTTCATCACCGGCGGCGTGTCGCGCTCTGGATCGACGGTAACGAAGTAGGCGTTGAGGTTCTTGCCGTCGTTGCCCAGCGTCTTCAGCCAGCCGGCCATTTCGAACAAAGTGGTCGGGCAGACTTCCGGGCAATGGGTGAAGCCGAAGAAGACGATGCTGGGTTTTCCCCTGAAGGCGGCTTCGGTGATTGGCGCGCCTTTCTGGTCGACCAGCGTGAATGGCGCGCCATACGGTTCGCCACCATAGTGGCCGCGATAGAAGTCAAAGGTGAGCCAGCCGATGCCCGCCGCCATCAGAACGAGAATGCCGACCAGAATTGAACGCATCATAAGGAAGTGTCCGTCGCAGAAATCACCGAGCGCCGGATCGGCGCCTCTCTGCCGGCAGTCTTAGCCGGTCGCAGGGAGCAAGGCAAAGATGCCGCGTTGCCGCAACCGGGCTGGACGCTACCTTGCAAACAGCTGGCCCTTATCCCACCTGAGACCGGCAAACCGAACCTGAGGAGGCTCCCTTGCAAAGACGGACTGGGCAGAGACGGATTGGGCAGAAACTGATCGGCGGCGCGCTGGCCGCATGCATTGCCCTTGGCGCCGGTGCCGCCGCGGCAGAGGAGGTCGGCAAGGTCGGCGTCGATTGGGTCGGCAACGACATCATCGTCGAGGCGATCAAGGACCCCAAGATCGACGGCGTGACCTGCCATGTCTCCTATTTCGACCGCAGCGTCATCGACCGCTTGCACAAGGGCAACTGGTTCGAGGATCCGTCTGATTCCTCGATCTCCTGCCGCCAGACCGGGCCGATCACCATCGGCGACATCGACATGAGCGAGGGCGGCGAAGAGGTGTTCAAGCAAGGCATCAGCCTGATCTGGAAGAAGCAGGTGGTGAACCGCATCTACGACAAGAAGAACGAGACGCTGATCTATCTCTCGCATTCGCGCCAAGTGCAGGACGGCTCGGCGAAAATGTCGGTGACGACCGTGCCGCTGTTCGGCCAGAACGTGGTGTGGACCGGCGGCAAGCCGAAATAGCGGATCCTGTGTCAGCGCAATTGCTCTGACGGACGGTTGGCCCCCTTGCGGGCCAATCGCGACGCGACAATTGCTTCCGCAATTGCGCTGACGTAAATCCGCCGCATGGACCGTACCGAAAACCTCGTCCTGAAAGATCCGGAGCCGCGCATCCATCCGTCCGCGGAGCTGAAAGCGTGCAAGCTTGGCCGCTATGCCTCGATTGGCGAACGGGTGGTGCTGCGCGAGGTCAATGTCGGCGATTTCTCCTATTTCGAGCGCCACGCCGAGGCGATCTACACGACGATCGGAAAATTCTGCTCCATCGCCGCCAACAGCCGCATCAATGCGCTGGAGCATCCGATCGAGCGGATCACGCAGCACAAGCTCAGCTACCGGCCGAACGAGTATTTCCGCTGGCTGGGCGTCGACGCGGCGTTCCGCGCGCGGCGGCAGGCCAAGGCGGTCGGCATCGGCAACGATGTCTGGATCGGCCATGGCGCCGTCATCATGCCCGGCATCAGCATCGGGAATGGCGCGATCGTCGGCGCCAATTCGGTGGTGACGCGGAATGTACCGGCCTACACAATCGTCGCCGGCGTACCGGCGAAGCCGTTGCGCATGCGCTTTCCCTCCGAGATCGCGGCGCGGATCGAAAGCCTCGCCTGGTGGGACTGGCCGCCGGAGAAACTCGCCAAAGCGGTTCCCGACATGCAGGCCTTGCCGATTGAGGATTTCCTCGATCGCTGGGAGCAAGAGCATTCCTGAGAGCTCGCCGCGCGTGCGCGTTTTCATCGACTGGCTGGCCGAAATCCTGGCGCCAAATTCTGAACGGCACGTGTCGGGAAGAGTTCCGCTGGTCTGCGGCAACGCAACGAACCCCTTCCGCCATGCGGGGGTGGCCCAGCGGAAGGGGCTTGGAGACAAATCCGCGTGAAGCGGAAGGAACAGGTTTTTTGCCTGCATGGTGACTAATGGCAACAAACCGATAAGGCGGCTTTTCACGGCGCTGCGCCTTTGGCGTGCATACAATTGCATCAGCGATGCCCTCTGCGACAGGGAACCGGAAGCGGCTGCCGGTTGTTTATTGTTGGAGCGATGAATGCGGCCTTGGTCAGCTCGTCGCGCTTTGAACGGTCGAGGATGTGAATGATCGAAAAGCTGTTTACCAGAATCGCCAACACCGTTTCGCACTTGGCGGGCCTGCCGCCGACTTTCATCGCCTGCTGCGCCATAGTTATCGTCTGGGCGGTAAGCGGGCCATTCTTCGGCTTTTCCGATACGTGGCAGCTCGTCATCAACACGGGAACGACGATCATCACCTTCCTGATGGTGTTCCTGATCCAGAACACCCAGAACCGCGACGGCGCCGCGGTTCAGGCCAAGCTCGACGAACTGATCCGCGTCAGCGAGGGCCACAATCATTTCATCGGCATCGAGCACCTGACCGAATCCGAGGTCGAGGAGATCAGAGACAAATGCGAGCGGGCGGCAAAACGCCATGACCACGAACTCGCCGAACTCGCGGCCAAGAAGGCGGTCGCGCAAAAGCGCACCGCGAAAAAACGCGCGGCCGCCTGACTCTCGGCTTTGCCTGAGTTCGACGATCAGTTTCCCATAAAGGCCGCGAAAGCGTCCTTATGGTCGGGGTGCCAGCGCGAGAGAGCAGGCCGGTTCTCGATGATGTCGCCGATCGCCCAGGCCATGCGCTTTTCATCGGTCGGCCGCATCACCTCATTGTCGGGGCACAGGATGTAGAAGTCCCCACGCGCCAGCGAAGCCAGCATGAAGTCGACCACCTGCTCGCCGGTCCAGGCGCCAGCCGGTTTTTCGACCGCTCCTTCGGTGAGGCCGGTGAAGGTGAAGCCGGGAATGAGAAGATGCGCCGCGACCTTCGCGCCCGGCTCGTTGCGCAATGCGTGCGCCAGCCCTTCGGTGAACGTCTTCAATGCCGATTTGGAGACGTTGTAGGCGAGATTGCCGGGTGGCGTGGTGATGCCTTGCTTGGAGCCGGTGTTGATGATCAGGCCCGGCTCTCCGGAGGCCAGCATGGCCGGCGCAAAGGCCTCGACGCCATGTATGACGCCCCAGAAATTGATGTCGATCAGCCGCTTCCAGGCGTCGCCGTTCTCCCACGGTTTTCCCGGATTGTTGCCGACGCCGGCATTGTTCATCAGCAGCGATACGGCGCCGAAAGCGGCATGCGTCTTTTCCGCCAGCCGGCCAAGTTCGTCGGCCTTCGAGACGTCTGTGGCGACGGCAAGCACGGCATTCTCGCCGGTGATCACGGCGACTGCCTGGCGGGCCGCATCGAGGCGCGCGCCGCCAATGTCGGCCAGCACCAGTCTCATGCCCATAGCCGCCAGCCTTTTGGCAGCGGCAAGCCCGATGCCGCTGGCGCCCCCGGTGATGACGGCGACGTTGCCTCGGCTGAGGGCGGGCAAAGCGGATTGGATTTCGGCGTCGGAGTTCATGATCTTTTTCCTAGGGTTCGGGTGGCGCCGAACTTAGCGCGGGACGCGCATCGTGCAAGGCCGTCCCGCGTGTTCGGGTTGACCGCATCAACGGCGGCTGTGCATGCTGCGGCCGAACAGGAGACTGCCGATTGACCGACTGGGTTGCGATCCTGAAGGAGCAGACCGCCACCGGCGACCAGATGGGCCGCGAGGTGCCACAGATGCTTGCCAATCCGGACATAAGCGAAGCGCAGGTGAAGACCTTGTTTTCGGCACTCGAAAAACAGGCCGAGTTCGTTGAGAAATTGCGCATGGCGCTGGAAAAATTCGGCCATGATTTTTCGATCATCAAGGCGGCCGAGCGGCTGGAGGAGCGCTATGCCGACCTTGCGGCGTCGGTTGCCGAAAAGCTGAAGGCGATGCGCAAGTAGAGGCGTCCTACGCTACTTTTCCAGCACCCGCGAAAAACGCGTGTCCGGCACGAACCAGACGGCGGCCACCAGCACGAAGATCGCAACGCCGATCCATTGGTTGACGAAGGCAAGCGGGACGGCGGCGGCGTAGAGGGCCACCGAGATCTTGCCCTTGCGGTCATTGCCCAGCGCCTTGGCGAAGGCGGTGTCGTTGCCGTGCAAATGGTGCAGCTTGGTGGCGAGAAAGGTGTAGGCGACCGCGCACAGCACCAGGTCGATGCCATAGACGGCGACGGGGACCGGCGCGAAATGGTTCTCGCCCATGAAGGCCGTCGTTGCCGGCATCAGCGACAACCAGAACAGAAGGTTGAGGTTGGCCCACAGCACGCGGCCGTCGACCCTTTGGACGGTGTGGAACATGTTGTGCAGATTGTTCCAGTAGATACCGACATTGATGAACGACAAGACATAGCTGAAAAAGATCGGCCACAGCGGCAGAAGCGCTGAAAAATCCTCGCCATGCGGCACTTTCAGCTCCAGCACCATGATGGTGATGATGATGGCGACGACGCCATCGGTGAATGCCTCGACTCTGCCTTTTCCCATGGATTCTCCCTCTGGATGGAAAGACGTTAAGCGAGGATTTCGGGCAAGACCATCCTGACAAGGTTGTCAGGATGAAGTTCGGCACGTGGAACGGCCATCCTTACATGGACGTTGGGGCGCAATTGGGCGGTGGGCGATTGGCCGGAGGTTGCCATGACCAGCTATGCCGAGACCACGACGCGCGACAGCGGACTCGATGGCCGGCCCGCGATGGCGGCGGTTGCCGCCATGATCGCCGCGCTGTTCGCCGGCAGCACGGTGCTGACGCCGCTTTACGTCATCTACAAGCAAGCCTTCGGTTTCTCGCAGATCACGCTGACGCTGGTCTACGCCGTCTATGTCGTCGGCAATCTCGGCGCATTGCTGATGTTCGGGCGCTTGTCCGACGGCATTGGCCGCCGTCCTGCGGCGCTGGCGTCGATGGCCATAGCGGTGGTCAGCGCGGTGGTGTTCCTGCTGGCCGAGAATGTCGCCTGGCTCGATGTCGCCCGCATATTGAGCGGCCTTGGCATCGGCATCGGCGCGGGAACGGGCACAGCCTGGCTTGCCGAATTGATCGAGGGTAAGGACAAATCGCGCGCGGCAATCATCGCCACCAGCACCAACTTCGTTGGCCTTGGCCTCGGCGCGCTGGCATCGGGCCTGCTCGCCGAATATGCGCCCTGGCCGTTGAGACTAACGTTTGCGGTCTATCTTGCCTTGCTGGTGGTGGTGACGCTGCTGATCTGGCGTACCCGCGAAACCGTGTCCCGGCCGGGCAGGCTGACCGACGTTTCGTTGCGGCCACGGCTATCGGTGCCGAGCGATATCCGCGCTGCCTTCGTGGCGCCGGCGGTCACCGGTTTCGGCGCCATGGCGCTGGTCGGCTTCTATGCAGCCCTGGCGCCGAGCATCCTGGCGCAGCAACTGCATGTGGCCAACCATGCCGAGGCCGGCGCGCTGTTCTTTGAACTGTCGATCGTTGCGGCCGCGACCATTCTGGCCACGGCCCGACTGTCCAGCCGCGCCGGCATGCTGGCCGCGCTGGCGCTGATGATCCCGGCCGTAGGGCTGATGGTTGCTGCTCAGTTTTTCGCGTCGATGTCCCTGATGGTTGCCGCCACCGCTGTGTGCGGCGTGGCGGCGGCGCTCGGCTATCGCGGCGGCCTGCAGGTGGTGAACCAGATCGCACCTGCCGAGCGTCGCGCCGAATTGGTGTCGGCGTTCTTCATCTGCTGCTTCTGCGGCAATGCGCTGCCGGTGATCGGCATTGGGCTGCTGTCGAGTTGGGCCACTCCGACGACGGCAAGCCTGGCCTTCGCCGGCATGATCACGCTGTTCTCTGTCGTAGCGCTGGGGTTCGGCGTCAAATACGCGCGCTGAGCCTCACCCGTTTGGCGTCTCGGGCGCCATGTTTGCCCGTCCGCGCGGGATGCCGAGGCCGGTGTCGGGCGGCTCGCCGGCGGCCGGCCGGTCCTCGATCATGTGCATGGTGCGCCAGCGGCCGAAGCGATAATAGGCGGCGGCCAGCACCAGCGAGGTGATCGATCCCGCCGGAAAACTCCACCACAGCGCTTCCTCGCCGATGTAGCTCCTGAAGAAGTAGGCAAAGCCGGTACGCACGACCAGCACGGAAATCACCAGAATGATCAGCGGCGGCATCACGGCACCGGTGGCGCGCACAGTGGCGAACAGCACGATGGTGACGCCGAACAGGATGAACGACCAGGACGCCACCTTGTTGATGTGGGCTGCAATGTCGATTGCGGTGCTGTCGCCGCTAAGGAACAGGCCGAGCACCGGCCTGTCGAAGAAGAACAACAGCGCCACCAGGGCGCCGGTGAGCACCAGGTTGAAGCCGACGCCGGACGCCGCGATGCGACCGATGCGGTCCCAGCGCCCGGCGCCGACATTCTGGGCCGCCATCGACGAGACTGCGGCGCCGATCGCCAGCGCAGGCATCTGGATATAGGTCCACAGCTGCGCCGCGATGCCGTAGGCGGCGGCGACCTGCGAGCCGTAGGAGTTGACGATGCCCATGACGGTCAGCGCCGCCGCCGAAATGACGATCATCTGCAGGCCCATCGGCACGCCCTTGAAGACGACGATCCTGAGCAGCGCCGGATCCGGCCGCAGCAGAGCGAGGTTGGCGCCGGCGAGCCGCAGCGGATGCTTTCTGGCATAAAGCACGACGAGGATGGCGATCACGCTCACTGTCTGGCCGATCAGCGTCGAGGTGGCGGAGCCGGCGATGCCGAGCTCGGGGAAGGGGCCGATGCCGCGAATGAGCAGCGGATTGAGGATGATGTCGAGCACGACGGCGAGCGCCATGAAGAAGAATGGCGTGCGCGAATCACCCGCACCGCGCAGCACCGTCATGACGAAGGACAGAAGATTCATCATCGGCACGGCGACGAAGATGATACGCAGATAGGAGCGCGCCAGCGGCAGCGCATCGGGCGGGGTGCCCAGTGTGTTGAGGATGGCGTCGACCCAGATCCAGCCGCAGACGGCGAAGATAGCCGAGAAGAGGAAGAAGAAGCTGGCGCTGGTGCCGACGATGCGCCGCGCCTCGGGCAGGTCGCGGGCGCCGACCGATTGCGCCACCAGGATGGTCGCGGCCATGCCGATGCCGAACACGGTGCCGAGAATCAGGAACAGCACCAGATTGGCGTTGGAGGTGGCGGTCAGCGCCGATTCACCGAGGAAGCGGCCGACCCAGACGGCGTTGATCGAACCGTTGAGCGATTGCAGCACGTTGGAGCCGAGCACCGGCAGAGCGAACAAAAGCAGCGTGCGCGGAATCGGGCCGCTGGTCAGGTCGCCGGTGCGCCGGCGCGGTGGTATTTTTTCGTCCATGGGCTGTTCGGCGAAGGTTCATCTCAAAGTCCGCCCGGCAATGATCGCCGATTTGACGGACAAGGTCGATGCGGCATTGGAACATGCCACCTGGCGGCTTCACGCTAATCAGTTCTCAAAAGATCCGGGATGGGATATGGGTCGTCGCCGCGTGGGGTCGCATATCCTGTTGGATATGATGAATAGGCTGGGGGGATCATGTCCGACAATCCGCTTTTTTCCGAGCGCCTGAACCGGCGCGCGTTTCTTGGAATATCCGCTTTGGGTGCCGCTTCCATGGCGCTTTCAGCCTGCACCACGACCGACGTCGTGGTGCCGCCAACGCCCGCCCCGGCGCCCGAACCGGCTCTGGGCGATGCCGCCACCATGTATTCGGCGCGCGTCGATGAGGGCTTTTCATTGCCGGCAATCCCCGTGGCCAAGCTCGATCCGAAGTTCGTGCGCCAGATCGTGGACGATCCGACCGGCGAAAAACCCGGCACGATCGTCGTCGATACATCCGAGCATTTTCTCTATCTGGTGCGCGACGGCGGCAAGGCAATGCGCTATGGCGTCAGCCTCGGCAAGGCCGGGTTTGGCTGGACCGGCAGCGCCGTGATCCAGGCGCGCAAGAAATGGCCGGTGTGGACGCCGCCGCCCGAAATGATCCAGCGCCGGCCGGAACTGGCGAAATACAAGGACGGCATGCCGCCGGGACCGCAGAGCCCGCTCGGCGCGCGCGCGCTCTATCTGTTCCGCGACGGCAAGGACACGATGTACCGGCTGCACGGCACGCCGGAATGGGATTCCATCGGCAAGAATGCGTCGTCGGGCTGCGTGCGCTTCATGAACCAGGACATCATCGACCTCTACAGCCGGGTCAACGGCGTAGCCCAGGTCTATGTGCGCCCGAACCTGTCGGCCGCGGGCAAGATCATGGCTGTGTCGAGCCGGACCGCCGAGCCGATCGATGCCGGCGTGCCAAGGGATGCGGAGATTTTGAAATAGGTGCCTTCACGGCATCGCTGATCGCCGACAAACGGTTAGAGGCGGACGCGCCGAGCGCGTCCGCCTCTCCGTATACGGCTACTTCTTGGCGAGGCCCGGAAGCGTGACCTGATAGACCAGGAACATGGTATCGACATCGGCGCCGTCTTCGGCCTTGTAGGGCGCGCCGACCTGAAAACCGTCCTCGGTGAGAAAGTCGTTATCGTTGCCGACGAACAGGAAATAGTCGTCGGGCAGCGCCGGATCGAGCACGCTGACCACCGACATTGCTTCCCACTTCTCCGACAGATTGTTCTTGTCGTTGGGCTTGCCGTCATGCAGGCCGAAACGGCCGAGTTCCTTGTTGTCGTTGATGTCGATGAACGGCGTCAGCTTGGCCGGCGTCACCGAGGGGTCGAGCACGCCCTTGGGCGCCAGCGGCTTGTCGGCGGCATCGAAGGCGCCGCCGGCAATGTCGGTGGCGCCAGAGACGTCGACGACGAAAATCTGGCGCAGCAGCGAAGTATCGCCCTTCACCCCCTGGCCGTTTCCGCTGTCGCGCGCCAGCATCAGGAAGGTCTTGTCGGACAGCGCCATGATCTCGCTCTGCGCGGCGACCTTGGTCTTGTCCTTGGTGACCTTGAACACCGGCAGCGGCACGACATATTCATGCACCAGCTTGAGATGGGCCGGGTCGGAGGCGTTGTAGACCAGGGCGCGGGTGTTCTGGCGCGTCGCGGGCGAATCGCCGCCATCCTGGCGGGGCGCCGACTGCAGCACAGCGATCAGCGACTTGCCGTCCGGCGTCAGCGCCATGCCTTCGAGGCCCTGGTTGTTCTGGCGGCCGGTTTCGGGATCCTTCGGATCGGGTTCGGCTGCACCGGGGCCTGGATTGTCGGAGGCGAAGTTCGGCCCGCCCTTGCGCATCGGCACCAAAGCGGCCGGCGGCTGCGTTGCCGACAACAGATGGCCGTCGGCCGAGAAGCGGTAGATGTTGGGGCCGTATTCGTCAGAGATGAACATGGTGCCGTCGGGCAGCCGCGCGATCGCCTCGTTGTCGAGCGCCAGCTTGCCGTTGGCCTCGGGCAGGATCGGCAGGTCG
Source organism: Mesorhizobium sp. C089B (assembly GCF_030323125.1). Classification (NCBI taxonomy): domain Bacteria; kingdom Pseudomonadati; phylum Pseudomonadota; class Alphaproteobacteria; order Hyphomicrobiales; family Phyllobacteriaceae; genus Mesorhizobium; species Mesorhizobium sp. C089B. Next base: position 2,368,738 of record NZ_CP100469.1, on the reverse strand, counting down.
CCGCTCGCCGCGCGCACGCCGTTGAGCGGATCGAGGCCGGTGGCGTCTGCGCCCTTGTCGTCGGTGAGCAGCAGCGAATCGGCTAGCGTCGCCTTGACGCCTGTCTGTTCCTGGCCGGAGGTGGGCGTGGCGCCTAGTGCTACCGGCGTGAACTCGATGCGAATAGTGTTGAGGCGCGGCCGGTAATCGGTGGTGCCGACGACATTGTAGCCACGGTCCGGCAGCAACCAGAGCGAGCCCTTGTAGCCGTCCGCGCCACGGGTCCAGCTTGCGGCGTCGATGGACATGCCGGAGCCGGAGCCGAAGGTCTCGCCGAACTTGTCCTTCTGATCGGCCGGGATGCGGCCGACGCCGACCAGGCCCTTGTTGACGAAGCCACCAACGGTGGCTGTGCTGTCGGCAAGGGCAGGGGTCAGGGCGGTAAACAGCGCCAGCGCGGCGCCGAGCGACACGGTTCGGTGCGAGATTTTCATGGAGATCCTCTTTGTGACAAGCCTTGAGCGGCGCAAAGGGGCCACCGCATCGCATCGACGATGTCGCCCTCTCGCAAAGCGGTCTAGGACGCGAACATGATACCTGCGTGACAGAGCGGGCCTCTTCCTTCTCCCTTGTGGGAGAAGGGAGAGACGCACTATCAATCGCTGTCGCGCGCGATCAGCTCCAGCGGCCAGACTTCGCGGATGATGCGCGGACCTTCCGGGCCGGCAAAGGCGGGAAGCGAGGCCAGCAACATTTCGGCCAGCCGCCGGCCCATCGGCTCCAGCGACGGACGGAAGGCGGTCAGCGCCGGCGAGAAATAACGGCAGAGCGGCGTGTCGACGATGACGATCACCGCGATGTCGTGGCCGGGCCTGATGCCCATCTCGGCCAGTGCCTTGCAGCCGCCGAGCGCCATTGCGTCATTGTTGAAGATGATGGCTGTGGGCCGGTCCTTGGAGAGCATCACGCGCGGCGTCACCTGGTAGCCTCCGGCCTCGTTGATGAAGCCGTCGGCGATCAGGCCGGGGTCGACTTCGATGCCATGCCGCCCCAGCGCCTTGCGGTAGCCGTCGAGGAACAGGTAGCCGAAGTTGAGATCCAGCGAAGGGCGGATGGCGGCAATGCGGCGGTGGCCGCGCGCGACCAGCCGGTCGACGGCTTCATCACCCGCCCTCTCGAAATCGATATCGAGCGAAGGATAGGTGTCGTCGCCGGATTGACTTCGGCCAAGCGTGGCGAAGGGAAAGCCAGCCTTGCTGAGATAGTCGATCCGATCGTCTTCCCGCCGTGTATTGGCCAACACGACCGCGTCGGCTCGGCGCGTCTCAACCACGCGGCGCAGCCTCTCCTGCTGATATTGGCCGGGCTCGCCCATGACGACCATCAGATCCAGGTCATCCTCGGCCAGTCGGCCCTGCAGACCGATCAGGAACGGGATGAAGAAGGGTTCGCCATATTGCTGGTCGCCCGGATGCGGCTGCAGCATGAAGGCGATCGAATGGGTGGTGCCTTGCCGCAGACTGCGGCCGGACTGGTTGGGCGAATAGTTCAATTGCTTGGCGGCGGCGAGCACGCGCTGGCGGGTGTCGGCGTTGACGTCGGCGCGGCCGTTCAGCGCCCGCGACACGGTGCCGATCGAAATGTTCAGGTGACGCGCAAGGTCATGGATGCTGGACGCCAAGGACAGTTCTCCCCCTGTCTTGGCTAGCACCGGCTGCCGCCCAGGCCAAGGCTTCGGGATGATTTTCGCTGGCAGCCGATTGACATTCTACGCCATCGGGTGTGTTCTCGTAAACGTTTACGGAAAAACGTTTACGGTGATGCCGCAAATGCCGTGACATTCGGTCTGGAGGGACCGGACGGGAGGAATGCCGGATGATGAATGCCGTCCTCGTCGGCTGTGGTGCGATGAGCAAGGCCTGGCTCGATGCCGCGAGGCAGATCGACGGGCTCGCCATTGTCGGCCTTGTCGATCTCGACGCCGAACGGGCGCGGGCGAGGGCACGCGAATACGGGCTCGATAGCGTCGTCATCGGCACCAGCCTCGATCAGGTTCTCGACCAGACCAAACCGCAAGCGGTGTTCGATGTCGTGGTTCCCGCCGCCCGCCGCGACGTCGCCTTTTCCGCCTTTGCCCATCATTGCCATCTGCTCACCGAAAAGCCGCTCGCCGATACTCCGGAAAATGCCCGCGCCATTGTCGACGCGGCGCGCCAGGCAGGGCGCGTTCATGCCGTGGTGCAGAACCGCCGCTACGTCGCCAATGTCCGGCGCATAAGGCGCTTTCTCGACTCCGGCGCCATCGGCAAGCCAACCAGCATCCATGCCGACTTCTTCGTCGCGCCGCATTTCGGCGGCTTTCGCGAGGAGATGGCGCATGTGCTCTTGCTCGACATGGCGATCCACACATTCGATGCCGCCCGCTACATGGTCGCAGGCGATCCCGCCGGTGTTTTTTGCCAGGAATGGGAGCCGGCCAATTCCTGGTACCGGCAGGGTTCCTCGGCCAGCGCTATCTTCGATCTCGGTGGCGGCAAGCGGTTCACCTATGCAGGCTCTTGGTGCGCGGCGGGCTTCCGCACCAGTTGGGAGAGCACATGGCGCATCGTCGCCGAGCACGGCAGCCTGGTCTGGGACGGCGAGGACGGGCTGAAGGCCGAAGTTGTGTTGTCGGTCCGCGACGGCCTTTTCGACCTGACCCAGCCCATCATCGTGCCGCCGCTCGATCCCGCCGACCGCATCGGCGGTCATCTCGGCGTCATCAAGGATTTCATCCACGCCATCGAGACCGGTAGCGAGCCGGAAACCCGTGGCAGCGACAACATCAAAAGCCTGGCCATGGTTTTCGGCGCCATCGAAAGCGCCGAGACCGGACGGCGCGTCGCAATCACACAGGAAGCATCATGATGCCAAACCCGCTTCTCGACATCCGGATCGGCACCATGGTGCGGGCCAATCTCGAAGACCCCGCCGCCTACATCAAAGAGATTCTGCCGCTCGGTTTCGAGAGCATCCAGCCCTTCTTCTGGCAGACGCTGGGCGGCAAGGATTTGCGGCGGCTCGCCGGTGAGATTGGCGAGGCGATCGGCGATGCCGATGTCGCCGTGTCGTCGATCGGCGTGTTCGGCAATCCGCTGGAGGATGGCGAGGTCGATCGCGGCGTGCTCGCGGCCTGGGAAACCGTCATCGACAACGCGCATCTGTTCGGCGCCTCGACGGTCAGCGGCTTCACCGGCCGCCTTCGCGGCAAGAAGCTGACCGACAGCCTGCCGCGCTTCCGTGAGGTCTGGGGACCACTGGCCAAGCGCGCCGCCGACAAGGGCGTGCGCATTGCCTTCGAAAATTGCGCCATGGATGGCAACTGGGCGGCCGGCGACTGGAACATCGCCCACAATCCCGATGCCTGGGAGTTGATGTTCAACGAATTGCCCGACGACAATCTCGGCCTCGAATGGGAGCCCTGCCACCAGCTTGTCTACCTCATCGACCCGATGCCGCAGATCCGCAAATGGGCGCCGCGCATTTTCCATGTCCACGGCAAGGACGCGACGGTGCGCTGGGATGTGATCCGCGAGCACGGCGTGTTCGGCAAACTGCCCTTCGTGCAGATGCGCACGCCCGGGTTTGGCGACAGCGACTGGACGCGGGTGATCAGCGAATTGCGGCTGGCCGGTTACAAGGGCGCCATCGACATCGAGGGCTGGCACGACCCGGTCTATCGCGGCGACCTCGAAATCACAGGCCAGGTGCGCGGGCTGGAATACCTCAAGCAATGCCGGGGAGGAGCGACCTACCTGCCGAACCCGGCGTGACCGAGGGCCGGTGGGAGGAGCCGGCCTGACAGATTGCCAAGCACTGCCGACAAGCACTGCCGACAGGCGAACGACGAAACCCCTCGGCTCACCGAGGACAAAAGGGAGGAACGTGCATGAGCATCGCAATGAGAACGACACTTCTGCGCTCGACCGTCGTGGCCGCCGCCACGGCGCTGTGCGCTGCCATCTCCACTCTGCCGGCGCAGGCGCTCGACGCCCAGTGGTGCAAGGATGTCCACATCCGCTTTTTCGTCGGCGGCGCCGAGGGCGACGCTTTCGGCACCATCGTCTACAATGGCGCCAAGCAGGCGGCGTCCGATCTCGGACCCAAGGTCGACTACATCTTCTCGCAGTGGGACGTCGAGAAGATGGTTCAGCAATTGCGCGAGGCCGTCGCCGTGAAGCCCAACGGCATTGCCATGATGGGCCATCCCGGCGACGCCGCGATCATGCCGCTGGCCGAACAGGCGCACAAGGACGGCATCAAGATGATGTACCAGAACGTGCCGGTGCCGACGGTGGTGGCTGCGTTCGGCGGCGGCTATGTCGGCGCCCAGCAGGAGCAGCAGGGCCGCGCGCTCGGCGTCGAAGCGTTCAAGCTCGGCAATCTCAAGTCCGGCGACAAGGCGATCATGATCGGCCCGTTCGAGAACGAGGCCCGCGGCGCGCGCGAGCGCGGCACGGTGGCAGCACTCAAGGAAGCCGGCGTCGAGGTCATCCAGCTGTCGTCGCCGCCGAGCGGCGAATGGGCGTCCGACCCCAATCTGGCGATACCGGTGATCACCGCGGCCCTGCTCAACAATCCCGACGTCAAGGCGGTCGGCTATCCCGGCGGCCAGATGCTGGGCAACGTCGCCACCTACATGCAGGCGGCGGGGCGCAAGCCGGGCGACATCTTCAATTTCGGCTTCGACACCAGCCCGCAGATCGTCGAGGCGTTCAAGGGCGGCTGGGTGCAACTGACGGCCGATCAGCAGCCGTTTCTGCAAGGCTATCTGCCGATCCTCAGCCTTTGCCAGCAGGTGGTGCTGGGCCTGGCGCCGATGAATGTCGACACTGGCGCCGGCTTCGTCACGCCGCAGAATTACGAGATCGTCGCCGAGCTCGCCAAGCAGGCGCTGCGCTGACCTCCCAAGCTGCCGGCTGGGCCCAAGCCCGGCCGGCAGGACCGCTGGCGAGAATGCCGGCAAGCGAGAGCATTTGACCGTTTCAAGGAAAGGGCGAACCGCTCTATCTCTTTGTTCTTACGCAATTCCGGACGAAAACCGCGTACACTTTTCCTGGAATTGCCCAACCGAGGATCGCCATGGCCGAACGCATCATCGAACTGCGCGACATCAGCAAATCCTATGGCCAGGTCTATGCGCTGGGCGGGGTCAATCTCTCGGTCGACCGCGGCGAGGTGGTTGGCCTGATCGGCGACAATGGCGCCGGCAAATCGACGCTGATCAAGATCCTGTCCGGCGTCGTCAAGCCGACCAGCGGCGAGATCCTGGTGCGCGGCAAGCCGGTGACCGGCTGGAGTGCGGCACGCTCGCGCGACGCCGGCATCGAGACGGTCTTCCAGGATCGGGCGCTGGCCGTGCAGCAGACCATTGTGCGCAACATCTTCATGGGCCGCGAACTCACCAGCTTCATGGGCTTTCTGAAGGTCAATAAAGAGATAGAGGAGGCGAGCCGGCTGATGCGCGAGATCGGCTTCACCTCGAAGGTGTTCACGCCGCACTCGATCGTCGGCCAGCTCTCGGGCGGCGAGCGCCAGGGCGTGGCGATCGCGCGCGCCATCTACAAGCAGGCCGAGCTGATCATCCTCGACGAGCCGACGACGGCGCTGTCGCTGACCGAGACCGCCAAGGTCTTCCATTTCGTGCGCCAGGTGCGGGCGAGCGGCCGTTCGATCCTGTTCATCGGCCACAACATCCACCATGTCTTCGACATCGCCGACCGCTTCGTGGTGATTGACCGCGGCAAGGTGGCGCTGACCGCCGATCGCACCGAGGTCAAGTCGGCCGAAGAGCTGATCAATTTCATGGAAGACGTTGCGCATCCCGGAGGATTGCCGGGGCTGCACGAGGCCGGCGACGCGGAGAGGGCAGCACGATGAGCAAGACCATGGAACCCGATCTGCAGAGCCCGCTCGGCGGCAAGGCAGCCCGGCCTGAGTGGAAGCACCCGTCCGACCATTGGCTGCGCGGTTTCGTCATCGACAACCGCGCAGCGCTCGGCACGCTCGCCGTGTTCATCATCATGATGGCGGCGTTCCTGATCGCCAACCCGACCGTGTTCACCACCTGGTATCTCTACAGATCCGTGCTGACCACGCTGCCGGTTGCCCTGTTCGTGGTGGTGCCGCTGGTCTTCGTCGTCACCTGCGGCGAGATCGACCTGTCGTTTCCCGCAACCATGGGCTTTGCCTCCTGGGTGTTCGCGCTGGTGGTGCAGGCCGGCTACGATCCGTTTCTCGGCATCGCAGCGGCGATTCTCACCGGCACGCTGCTCGGCTTTCTCGTCGGATCCCTGGTCGTTTATGGCTGGCTGTCGTCGCTGATCGCCACGCTCGGCATGAATTTCCTGCTGCGGGGACTGATCCAGATCATCAACGAGGGCAGATCGACGGCATTGACCGGTCTCAGCGACAGCTGGGCGTACACCATCTTCTCCGGTCAGGTGTGGGGTTTTCCGGTACAGGTCTTCTGGGCACTCGCCTTCGTCATTTTGTCGGCAATGCTCTACAACCGGCACCGCTTCGGCGCGCAGGTGAGGGTGGTCGGCGACAACCCCGACAGCGCCCAGCAAATGGGCATCGACGTCAAGCGTGTGCGGGTGAAAGTGTTCATCTTCACCGGCATCGGGGCCGCGATCGCCGGCACGTTTTCGGTGATGATCAACTTCACCTGGTGGCCGACCGCGGGCGACGGCTATCTCTTGCCGGTGCTGGCTTCGGTGTTCGTCGGCGGCACGCCGACCTGGGGCGGCATCGGTACGGTTGCCGGTGGAGCGATCGGCGCGGTCACCGTGTCGTTCATCCAGACCGGCGTCGTGGCGGCGGGCCTGAGCGGCTTCTACGTCCAGTTCTTCAACGGGCTGATCATCATCCTGTCGCTGCTGGGGCACAAGTGGAACCAGGCGCGGTACAGGTGAGGGGCGGGCTAAATTGACGGGGACGCTCATGTTGCGGACCGCATGCCCCGACGACTGGGCAGACGCCCGTCGCTTCGTCATTCTAGGGCGGAGCAGGAGCGAAGCTCCGTCGCGTAGACCCTGGAATCCATTCCGCGACCTTGGAGTGCAGCTGCGCAGGATTCCGCACCGTGGCAACGCGTTGAAGACGCGGGATGGATCCTCGGGTCTACGCTGCGTCGCTACGCTCCTTGCTCCGCCCGTGGATGACGAGGCGGGGAGGGCTCCGCCAGACTACAACAATGTGGTCGCTTGTAGGACAACAGGACAAGCGGGCGCTCACACCGCCGCCACAAACCCGTCCAGCACGCGTTTCTGGCCGGCTTTGTCGAAGTCGATGGTCAGCTTGTTGCCTTCGATGTTGGAGATGTTGCCGTTGCCGAATTTCTGGTGGAAGACGCGGTCGCCGACGCTGAAGGGCGACGGCGTGTCGGCGACGGATTTGGCGACCAGTTCGCCGTCGATGGTGCGGCCTTTGACCGAGGTACGGCCGGCGCCGTAGCCGGAGTCGGTCTCGCCATAGCCGATGCGCTCGACCTGGTGGCCGGAGCGCGAGCCCCAGTTGCGGTCGGTCGCCTCGGTGCGGTTGGCCTGCGCGCGCTGCCAGCCCGGCGTCGCATAGGTGTTGGAAAAGGCGCCGGATTTTTCCGCACCGACATTGTCGAAGCGCGAGGCGCCGTAAGGGTTCTGCCGTCCTGCGCCCTGGCCGCCACGGCCCGACGCAAAAGAACCGCCGCCATAGGAATTGCCGTAGCCGCCATAGGAGTTGCCGCTTTCGGCGACCTCGACATGGGCTTCCGGCAGTTCGTCCAGAAAGCGCGACGGGATGGTCGATTGCCACAGGCCGTGGATGCGGCGGTTGGAGACGAACCACAGATGCAGGTTCTTCTTGGCCCGGGTCAGGCCGACATAGGCGAGACGGCGCTCTTCCTCCAGGCCGGAGCGGCCGCCTTCGTCCAGCGCGCGCTGGTGCGGAAACAGGCCTTCCTCCCAGCCGGGGAGGAACACGGTCTCGAATTCGAGGCCCTTGGCCGAATGCAGCGTCATGATGTTGACGGCGTCAAGCTCGGCGTTCTGCTCGGCGTCCATGACCAGCGCGACATGCTCGAGGAAGGAGCGCAGCGATTCATACTCCTCCATCGAGCGGATCAGCTCTTTCAGGTTTTCCAGCCGGCCCGGCGCCTCGACCGAACGGTCGTTCTTCCACATGTCGGTGTAGCCGCTCTCCTCCAGAATGGTCTCGGCGAGCTCGGTGTGTGGCGTGGTTTCCAGCGCCTTCTGCCAGCGCTCGAAATTGGCCGCCACTTCGCGCAAGGCCGCGCGCGGCTTGGGCTTCAGCTCATCGCTTTCCGCGAGCTTGGCCGCGGCCTCCAGCATCGGGATGCGCAAGCTCCGCGCCGTGTCGTGGATCTGCCGGATGGTGGCTTCACCCAGGCCGCGCTTGGGACATTGACAATGCGCTCGAAGGCGAGGTCGTCGGCGCCTTGGGCGACGACGCGGAAAAAGGCCAGTGCATCGCGGATTTCCATGCGCTCGTAGAAGCGCGGGCCGCCGATGACGCGGTAGTTGAGGCCGAGCGTGACGAAGCGGTCTTCGAATTCGCGCATCTGGAAGGAGGCGCGGACCAGGATCGCCATGTCGTTCAGCTTGTGCTTGGCACGCTGGTAGGTCTCGATGGTTTCGCCGACGGCGCGCGCTTCCTCTTCGGAATCCCACGCGGCGTGGACATGCACCTTCTCGTCGTCCTCGGCGACCTTCTCGGTGAACAGCGTCTTGCCGAAGCGACCCTCATTGTGGGCGATGAGGTGCGAGGCGGTGCCGAGGATGTGCGCGGTCGAGCGATAGTTGCGCTCCAGCCGGATGATGGTGGCGCCGGGAAAATCCTTGTCGAAGCGCAGGATGTTGTCGACCTCGGCGCCACGCCAGCCATAGATCGATTGATCGTCGTCGCCGACGCAGCAGATGTTGACTTTGTTTTCGCTCACGGGCCGTTCCGCGCCTGCCGGCACAGGCCCTCCGCCCCCTCTTTTTTGCGCGCCTTCGGCGTCGCGGGAGTCGCCTCGCAACGGCTCGGACGCCTGGTCGGGCTTGCGGCCTTCGGCCGAGCGCGCTTTACCCTCCCCTGGATGGGGAGGGTCGCCGCGAAGCGGCGGGGAGGGGTGACTGGCGCCGGCGCTGCCACCCCACCCGCGCCGCTACGCGGCGCGACCTCCCCCATCGAGGGGGAGGTAGGTCTTTGCGCCAGGAGCCGCAGCCACATGTATTGCGCGGTGTTGGTGTCCTGGTACTCGTCGACGAGGATGTATTTGAAGCGCTTGTGGTAGTCCTTCAGCACGTCCGGATTGGCGCGGAAGATGCGGATAGGGTGGCAGAGCAGATCGCCGAAGTCGCAGGCGTTCAGGGTTTTCAGCCGCTCCTGATAGGCCTTGTAGAGTTCCCGGCCCTTGCCGTTGGCGAAGCTGCGGGCGTCGCCCTCGGCAATGTCGGCGGGGCCTTGGCCCTTGTTCTTCCAGCCGTCGACCATCTGCGCGAACTGCTTGGCCGGCCAGCGCTTGTCGTCGAGGCCTTCGGCCTGGATCAGCTGCTTGATCAGCCGTACGACGTCGTCGGTGTCGAGGATGGTGAAATCGGATTTGAGCCCGGCCAGCTCGGCGTGGCGGCGCAAGAGCTTGACGCCGATGGAGTGGAAGGTGCCGAGCCACGGCATGCCCTCGACGGCTTCGCCGACGAGATGGCCGATGCGCTGCTTCATCTCGCGCGCGGCCTTGTTGGTGAAGGTCACTGCCAGGATCTGCGAGGGGAAAGCCCTGCCGGTGGCCAGGATATGGGCGATGCGGGTGGTCAGCACGCGGGTCTTGCCGGTGCCGGCGCCGGCCAGCACCAGGACCGGGCCTTCGGTGGTTTCCACCGCCAGCCGCTGCTCGGGGTTGAGGCCGTTGAGATAATCGGGTGCGCTGTTGGGTCCGCTGCGGGCCGCCATGGCGCGCGCGGCTATGCCCGACGGGGCCGCGGGCCGCGCATTGGGTTCGTCGAAAAAGGGCATGTCTTCCGCAAAGCCGGACATCTCCCCCGAATGTAGTGATTCGGGAGCGAAAGACCAGAAGTGTCTACGTTTTGTTCTGCTAAAGTGCCCGATACCGCGGCTCAGGCCTTTCGGTAACCGAGCGCGACGAACAATCGATGTCCGAACGAGCGCGCTTCCTCTGTCATAACCATGCCAAAGGCCGTCAGCATCTGGTCGTAATAGCGGCTGCCCGCGGGTGACGCCAGGAATGTCGAGTACAGTCTGAGATCGCCGAGCGGGAGATCCCGGTACGTATAAGCGCTACCCTGCATGGCATTCTGTTCGATGTTCTGGCGAATTTTCACGGATTGCTGACGTACCAGCGCCATGATCTGTTCGTCCGACAGAGGCTTTCCGGCTGCGCCCAGCATCCCCGTAACCATCGCGTAGCTCATGTTCAGCGCTATCGCCTCGCCGGTGTCGACAGCGCTGATATCGTCGATGATCTTGCGGTACAATTCGAGCCGGGCTGGATCCTTGGTCGGAAGCTCGGCGAGGATTTGCTTGCCCTCTGTCTTCTTGCTTTGCCTGCCTTCCGGGCCAGACGACTGGATTTCCAAAGCGGTGACGTGCTTGCCCAACGGGGAAGCGTAAAACGCTGCGAGGTCGGACAGATCGGTGGCCGACAGCCTGTCCGCCATCCGCGATTCGATGGCAGTCTCCATTTTGACTGCGTCGAAGGCGCCTTCCAGCGCGACCGACAAGGCGTCCTGGAAATTTGCCGGTAACGGTTCGGGTATGGATTTCGTGGCTGCGGCGATGCCGGGACCGATGCCCATCAGCATCTCGTGAAAGCCGTTTGCCTTATTGATCTCGCTAAGCGTCTGTGCCGGCGCGGCCACTGTGCCGGCCGTGAGCGCGACGAAGCTACAGAGGACAAGGACTACGCGCGTCAGAGGCGAGGTGAATGACGTCACTCTGGTTGCTCCTGATGATTGGTCGAAAGCAGACTGCTGGAAAACCCGGATGCCGGCAAGGCGGGATTGCCACCTTGGCGTGTGGCCTCGAAAAACGCCCTGTTACGCAAGAGAGCCTGCGGCAATGGCCTTTTGGTTTCGCCATGGATCGCTCCCCGGCGGCTTGACAGGCACGGCGGGCGGGAGAAGGTTGTACCGCCGGGGGCAGGATTGGCATACCTTTGCCCATGGCCGCGTCGCGGAATGCGCATCAGTCGAAGGAGTATCGTCTTGGCTGTCGTCATCACCTCCCTCATCCTGTTCCTCATCGGCCTCGCACTTGGCGGCGGCGGCGTCTGGCTCGCGATGCTGGGCGGCAGCTGGTACTATGTCATCACCGGTCTCGCCTTCCTGATCGCCGCATGGCTGCTCTTCCGGCGCAAATCGACGGCGCTCTGGCTCTACGCGGCGATCGTGCTCGGCACGCTGGCCTGGGCGGTGTGGGAAATCGGCTTCGACTGGTGGGAACTCGGACCGCGCGGCGGCATCATCGTGCTTCTGGCGCTGTGGCTGCTGACGCCTTGGGCAAGGCGGGGCCTGATCGGCCCCGACGCGCGCGCGCCGCTCATTCTGGCCGTGCTCGCATCGCTCGCCGTCGCCGGTTATTCGATGACGGCCGATCCCAAGGACATCGCCGGCGACCTCAGCGCCGACAAGGTGACGCCGACTGCCGATCTCGGCGGCAATGTGCCTCCGGGCGAATGGCATTTCTACGGCCGTACGCAATTTGGCCAGCGCTATTCGCCGCTCGACCAGATCACGCCCGACAATGTCGCCAAATTGCAGCCGGCCTGGATCTACCAGACCGGCGACGTGAAAGGGCCGGACGATGTCGGCGAAACCACCTACCAGGTGACGCCGCTGAAGGTGGGCGATGCGCTCTATATCTGCACGCCGCACAATTTCGCCATCGCCATCGATGCCGCCACCGGCAAGGAGAAATGGCGTTTCGATCCCAAGATCAAGCTCGACAAGGACCGCCAGCACCAGACCTGCCGCGGCGTGTCCTATTATGCCGATGCCAAGATCGCCGCCGGCCAGCCTTGCGCGACGCGCGTCTATCTGCCGACCTCGGATGCGCGGCTGATCGCGCTCGACGCCGCCAACGGCCAGGTCTGCCCGTCCTTCGCCGAAGCCGGCACGCTCAATTTGTTGACCAACATGCCGTATCCGAAGTCGGGCTATTATTACTCGACCTCGGCGCCGCTGATTGCGGGCGGCAAGATCATCATCGGCGGCGCGGTCAACGACAATTATTCGACGCAAGAGCCGTCCGGCGTCATCCGGGCCTTCGACGTCGACACCGGCGCCCTGGTGTGGAACTGGGATTCCGGCAATCCGGACCAGACAACGCCGCTGGCGGCAGGCCAGACCTACACCCACAACTCGCCCAACATGTGGTCGACGGCAAGCGCCGACGAGAAGCTCGGCCTGCTCTATGTGCCGCTCGGCAACCAGACGCCGGACCAGCTCGGGATGGGCCGCAGCGCCAATGTCGAGAAGTTTTCCTCCTCGATCACCGCGCTCGATCTGGCCACCGGACAAGTGCGCTGGGTGCGGCAGACCGTGCATCACGACCTCTGGGACATGGATGTGCCGGCACAGCCGACCCTGGTCGACATCACCACCGCTGCCGGCGTCGTTCCGGGCCTGGTTGGACCGACCAAGCAGGGCGACCTCTACGTGCTCGACCGGCGCAGCGGCGAGCCGATCATCCCGATCAAGGAAGTGCCGGCGCCGGGCGGCGCTGTCGAGGGCGATCACACGTCGCCGACGCAGCCGGTCTCGGATCTCTCCTTCAATCCGAGGCCGCTGACCGGCGCCGACATGTGGGGCATCACCATGTTCGACCAGCTGGCCTGCCGGATCGAATTCCAGGGCCTGCGCTACGAGGGCCGCTACACCCCGCCATCGGTGCAGGGGTCGCTGGTCTATCCCGGTAATTTCGGCACATTCAACTGGGGCGGCGTCGCCGTCGATCCGGTGCGGCAGGTGATGTTCGGCATGCCGACCTATCTGGCGTTCAAATCGCAGCTCATTCCGCGCGACCAGGTGCCGCCGCCGGATGAGGGGCGCGGCAGCGAGCAGGGGCTGAACCGCAATGAGGGCGCACCCTATGCGGTGGTGATGGGGCCGTTCCTGTCGCCGCTCGGCGTGCCCTGCCAGGCGCCGCCATGGGGCTATGTGGCGGGAGCGGACCTCAGAACCGGCAAGATCGCCTACAAGCACCGCAACGGCACCGTCTATGACATGACGCCGTTGCCCTTGCCGCTGAAGGTCGGTGTTCCCGGCATTGGCGGGCCGATGATCACCGCCGGCGGTGTCGTCTTCCTGGGCGCGGCGGTCGACGACTATCTGCGCGCCTATGACCTGACATCGGGCAAGCAGCTCTGGCAGGCCAGGCTGCCGGCCGGTGGGCAGTCGACGCCGATGACCTACACCGTCGCCGACGGCCGCCAGTTCGTGGTCATCGTCGCCGGCGGCCACGGCTCGGTCGGCACCAAGCCCGGCGACTATGTGATGGCCTATACGCTGCCGAAGTAGCAGCGATGTGACTTAGGTAAGTGATCGGCCCGGCAGATATTCTGGCAATGTCGCGCCGCCCCTCATCTGCCTGCCGGCATCTATACGGGGAGAAGTGCCCGGCAGGGCGATGAGGGGCAGCAGCAGCCTTGGTCAGCTTGCGTAAGAGATGGCCTTTGAGACTGGGCACGGAGCCCAGTACTTCATTGGTTAGCTGCGGCCCTGTTTCGGCCTGCTAGATCAGCGTGGTGACGGCCGACGCCGGTCGACGCGGACCTTCACCATCCGAGCGGCGGCTGCGGCAGCAGCGGAGCGCATTGCCAGCAAGGCAGCAACAGCAAGCACGAGCGCGCTTGCAAGGATCGGAGTAGACAAGGTCATGGCGTTGTTCCTTCTCGTCGGGCTCGCCGCTACGGGCGAGACCATCATCAGCTTCCTTCCATATTGTGGCGGCACCATCGACATTCTCTGAAATGACCAAAATGTGATGGGCGCGTTCCGCGGGGCCGCCGCATCGTTCGATGGCGCAAGCGTCACCCATCCGAGACTGGACCGTGCGAGCTTGCACCCTATCTTGATCCGCGAGTCATCCCGGAGTGACCGCGAGGTCATCCCGGAGTGACCATGAGGTCATCCCGGAGTGACCGTGAGATCATCTCCTAACGAGGAGCACGCCATGACGAAACCCACCGCCGAAGCCGTCAAACCTGCCAAACCTGCCATCACCCAGGCGATGATCGATGCCTATGACGAATACACGCATCTGACGCTCGACCGCCGCCGCTTCATGGAACAGCTGACCAGGCTTGCCGGATCGGGCGCGGCGGCGGCCGCGATCGCGCCGCTGCTTGCGGCGAATTCGGCGCAGGCGGCAATCGTCGCCGACAACGATCCGCGCGTGAAGGCTGAAGATATCACCTATTCCGGCAGCAGCGGTGAGATGAAGGGCTATCTGGTCAGGTCGGCGGACCAGTCCGGCAAGCTCGGCACCGTCATCGTGGTGCATGAGAACAGGGGGCTCAACCCGCATATCAAGGATGTTGCGCGGCGCGTTGCGCTGGAAGGGTTCGTGGCGCTGGCGCCGGATTTCCTGTCGCCGCTCGGCGGCACGCCCGCTGACGAAGACAAGGCGCGCGACATGTTCACCAAGCTCGACGCCAGCCAGGTCACCGCCGATGGCCTGGCGACCATCGCCTATCTCAAGGGCGAGAAGGACGGCAACGGCAAGGTCGGTGCTGTCGGCTTCTGCTGGGGCGGCGGCACGGTCAACAATCTGGCGGTCAACGCGCCCGATCTCGCCGTCGGCGTCGCCTATTACGGCATGCAGCCGAAGGCCGAGGATGTGGCGAAGATCAAGGCGGCGCTGTTGCTGCACTATGCCGGGCTCGACGAGCGCATCGACGCCGGCATCGATGCCTACAAGAAAGCGCTCGACGCCGCCCATGTCGAATACACGCTCTATGTCTATGACGGCGTCAACCATGCCTTCAACAACGACACCTCGGCCGCGCGCTACGACAAGAAGGCAGCCGATCTCGCCTGGGGACGGACGATCGCTTTCCTCAAGGAGAAGCTGGCGTAGGCTTCAGGCCGCCGACGACGCCCATACGCTTTCATAGGCCGGCGACAGCGTAAAACCGGCCGGCAGCACCGAGACCGGGGGCGGGCGCCGCACGCCCTCCTGCAGATAGCGCAACGCCGACACCAGTCCGTTCATCGTGTAGGGCTTGGCGATGACGCCGATCGCGCCGGCGAAATGGTCGGGGATGCGTTTTGGATTGGCGGTCATGAACACCACCATGGAACGGTTACCCTCGCGGATATGCTCGGCAACCTCGACCCCGGTTGGTCCGTCGGCGAGGTGGATATCGACAAAGGCAATATCGGCATCGGCGGTATCAATCATACCTCTTGCTTCGGCCAAGGATGTCGCCCAACCCACAACGCTGTGGCCGGCTTCCTCGACGAGGCTTTCCAGTTCCATCGCCAGCAACGCCTCGTCCTCGACGATCAGGACCTTGAGCGGTTCGTTCATGACAGCTTCCCTTTCTGCTGCGGTTCGTTCGGCATCGAGATGACGACCTTTGTGCCCGGGCCGGCGTCGCGCCATTCGATGTCGGCATGCAACTGCCGGGCAAGCGACTTGATCAGCCGCATGCCGAAGGAAGCATCGCCACTGGCCTCGGCCATGCCGACGCCGTCATCGGAAACCTCGATGTTGAAGTGGCCGTCGGGCTGGCTCATCTTGATGCCGATGCGCCCCGCGGTGGTGCCGTCCGGCTTTGCCTTGAAGGCGTGCTTCAGCGCGTTGGTGACAAGCTCATTGACCATCAAGGCAACAGGCGTGGCTTTTTCGGCCGGAATGACGATGGGTTCGAGGTCCAGCGTCGGCTTGATCTCGGCGCGTCCGGATGCGGTCAGCAGGTCGGTGACCAGATCCCTGGCGAAATCCGAGACATCGAAGCGGCTGACATCCTTTGACTGGTAGAGACGGCGATGCACCGTGCTCAGCGCCTCGATGCGCTCCAGCATGGTGGTCAGCGATCGCTTTGTCGCTTCATCCTTGATTGCCCGGCTTTGCATGATGATCAGCGAGGAGATCATCTGCAGGTTGTTTTTCACCCGATGGTCGACCTCGTGCAGCAGCGTGGTCTGCGCCTCAAGGGCGGCCTCAAGCTCGCGTGTGCGTTCCTTGACAGCCTTTTCAAAACGGTTCTTGTCGGCGGTGATGCGATCCTCGGAGCGCTTGCGATCGGAGACGTCGAGCTGTGAGGCAAAGAAGAACAGGAGTTCGCCTTTGTCGTTGGAAACCGGGCTGATGTAGAGCGCATTCCAGAACGTCGAGCCGTCCTTGCGGTAGTTCAACAGATCGATGGCGATATCGGTTCCCGCTGCTATCGCGTCGCGCACGCTAGCCACAGCTGCCTTGTCTGTCTCTGGCCCCTGCAGGAAGCGGCAGTTCTTGCCCATGACCTCGTCGCGCTCGTAGCCGGTCAGGCGCAGGAACGCGTCATTGGCAAAGACGATCGGATTGTCCGCCTGACGGGGATCGGTGATGACCATCGACATGCGGGTGGCGCGGATGGCGGCCGCGAACGGATCGCCCTTGCCGTGCTCGGCATGCAGATTGTCCGTCATGTGCCATGCGTCGGCCGGTTCCCTGGTCCTTTTCCAGTCCATGCTTTCACTCCAAGCCGTTTTTCAGGGGTCACAACGGCTTAGACGTGGAATTGGTTCAATCTTGATCTTCTTGTCGCGGGCAGCCATTTGCGGAACCGAATCGCCGGTTCCACAACGGATTGAAATAAATGGGTTTGAAGGTTGTCGGATGTAGCCGATTCGCTGAAAGCAGGGGTGGCGCCGACCTATAGAAATGATCAGGTCGCAATTGTCCGTGGCGGCGCTCGCCAGTGTCGGCTTCTCAGAGCAGGGGAAACGTCAGGCGTGGCCACGCTTCATGCGCGCCTGCTTCAGGATGGCGCGCCAGCGGATCATGTCGAAGGGGATTGGCTCGTTGTTGTTGGCGATGTGGAAGATCTCGTTGTTGACGTTCTTCAACGAGCGCCAGAAATCATAGTCGGTGATGCGCGGATCGGCAGCCAGCCTGTCCACCTCGACCTTGATGTCGGTTTTCATGCACGTTCCTCGAACCGCCTGTTGCCCGCCGCCCGCATCGCAACTCGCATGGCACCGTTCTCAAACGGTCCGCTGAGTCGTTCAATGGCTCAAATGGCTTGTTCACGTTAAAACCTTGGTAAGGTTAACGCGGGCGCAGCAGCGCTTCAAGCGGTCCTGCGGCGAATACCGATCGAACGGCCGGCGCGTTCGGGCATCGGCAGTGCAGAGTGGGCGGCGCGCATCGCTTCCACCTTGGCCTGCACGTCGGCGGGGAAGGGCGCGACTTTCGGCCCGGACATGTCGACATGCAGCGACAGGGTTTCGGAAGTGGCGGCGAGCCAGCCATCGACATGGCGGATTTCCTGGTAGGCCCGCAGCCGCTTGTCGTCGTGATCGATCAGCTGGAAGGATACGACGACCTTGTGTTCGAGGTGCAGTTCCTGGACATAGCAAACATGGACTTCGGCCGTGTAGATGGTCAGGCGCCGCTCTTTGACATAGTCCAGCCCCATGCCCATCGCCTCGAACGCCTCATCCGAGCAGCGGTCGAACAACACGTTGTAATAGGCCATGTTGAGATGGCCGTTGTAGTCGATCCAGTCCTTCTCGATGTCCATCTGTTTGGAAACGAAGGGGCGGGAACAGGCATGGAAAGTTCCTTGTTCTGGTGCTGGACAGAGCGCGGCAGTCGAGACTACGCATCCATAATCGCATAACAAGCGTGGACGCTGGTTCATTCGCGGAGGAATTCATGGCTCTGAGCGACCTCAATCCGGTCGAACGCAACGAGGAAGGCATCGCCGCCGTGCTCGGCATTCTCAAGCAGCAGCTCGGCGAACGCTTCCAGACAGGCGCGGCGATCCGCTCGCAGCATGCGCATACCACCACCTATATTCCGACACAGGCGCCTGACGGTGTCGCGTTCCCGGAGACGACAGAAGAGGTGCAGGAGATCGTACGTGCCTGCGCCGCGCACCGCGTGCCGGTCATCGCCTTCGGCGTCGGTTCCTCGCTGGAGGGCCACACCAACGCGCCGGGTGGCGGCATCTCGGTCGACACCTCGCGCATGAACCGCATCCTGTCGGTCAACCCCGAGGATCTCGACTGCACGGTCGAGCCTGGCGTAACGCGCGAGGATTTGAATCGGCACCTGCGCGATACCGGCCTGTTCTTCCCCATCGATCCCGGCGCCAATGCTTCGCTCGGCGGCATGGCGGCAACGCGGGCCTCCGGCACCAATGCGGTGCGCTACGGCACGATGCGTGAAAACGTGCTGTCGCTGACGGCCGTCATGGCCGATGGCGAGACGGTGACGACCGGCAAGCGGGCGAAAAAGAGTTCGGCCGGCTACGATCTGACGCGGCTTCTGGTCGGCTCGGAAGGCACGCTCGGCATCATCACCTCGCTGACCTTGAAGCTGCAAGGCATTCCGCAGGCGATCTCCGGCGGCGTCTGCCCGTTTCCAAACCTCGAGGCGGCCTGCAACGCGGTCATCGCGACCATCCAGATGGGCATTCCGGTGGCGCGCATCGAACTGGTCAATGGACTGCAGATGCGGGCGATGAAGAATTACTCGAGGCTCGATTATCCCGAGAGCCCGTGCCTGTTCGTCGAGTTCCACGGCAGCGATGCCGGCGTCGCCGAACAGGCCGAGACCTTCGGTGCCATTGCTGAAGACAATGGCGGCGGGCCATTCCTGTGGACGAGCGTCGCCGAGGAGCGCACGAAACTCTGGAAAGCCAGGCACGATGCTTATTGGGCGTCGCTGACGCTGCGGCCGGGCACCAAGGGCCTGTCGACCGATGTCTGCGTGCCGATCTCGCGGCTGGCCGAATGCGTTGCCGAAACCGAGGCCGACATTGCCGAGATGGGCCTGGTTGCGCCGATCGTCGGCCATGCCGGCGACGGCAATTTCCATGTGCTGGTGCTGATGGACGTCAACGACCCCAAAGAGATCGCGCTGGCGGAGAAATTCGTGGCGCGGCTGAACATGCGGGCGATCGCCATGGACGGCACCTGCACCGGCGAACACGGCATCGGCCAGGGCAAGATCGGCTTCCTGCGCCATGAGCTCGGCCATGGTGTCGACATCATGCGCTCCATAAAAAAAGCGCTCGACCCGCAAGACATCATGAACCCGGGCAAGATATTACCTGCATAGCCGAAATGTGAGGAGCGGCAATGGATACCCTGATTATAAGGGCATCGCTTGGCAAGACACTGTTACTGCTGTCGGCCAGCCTCTTCTTTGTCCTGGCCTGCGCTTTCCTGATTTATGTCTCCGAGGACGGCGACACCGCCGGCCTTTGGTGGTGCGTGGCCTTTTTCGGGCTGGTCGCGTTGGTGTTTGCCTGGCAGCTTGTGCGGCCGCAGATTCTGGTGCTGAACGGACAAGGTTTCAGTCTCGGCGGAGGCCTTGTTCGATCGCCCAAGCTGGTCCCCTGGAAGGATATCGAAAGCTTCTTCGTCGTCCATCGCCGGCGCAGAATCGGCAATATGATCGGGTACAATTTCGCACCGGGGGTCAAGAAAAGCTCCGTCATGGGCAGCGTGACCAAAAGCCTCGGCGCCGAAGCCGCATTACCGCAGGGCTGGACATTGTCGCCCGAGGAGATGGTAGTGCTGCTGAACGAATATCGCCGACGGGCGGTGGCGGGTTAGTCTGTTGCATGTCGGCCGGCACGCAGTCACAGGCGTCCGAAATCTCTGCTCGTCCAGATACAGAGATCAAGCAACTCTGGATGAATTGCCTCTTTATCGACACGCTGATGCGGGTAGAGTGCGGCTGACTTTCAATCAACCCGTTCGGAGCTGATGCTCGCACGCCTGTTCGTGATCTTCGGTGGCTTGTTTGTGCTGGTGCTGGTTGCGGCGCTGGTGGTGCCGTATTTTGTCGACTGGACCGGGTACCGCGCCCAATTCGAGCGCGAGGCGAGCGCCATTCTCGGCCGCAAGGTGACGGTGCAAGGCGACGCCACGGCGCGGCTGTTGCCGTTCCCCTCGGTGACCTTCTCAAACGTCACGGTCGCCGGCGGCCCCGGCGGCCAGCCGGCAATGACCGTCGAGACCTTTTCGATGGACGCGGAACTGGCGCCGTTCCTGCGCGGCGAAGTGCTGATTTTCGACATGCGGCTGGTGCATCCGAAGGCGACGATCGACATCGCCGATAACGGCACGGTCGACTGGGCGATACGGCCGTCCTCGCCCTTCGATCTCAACCAGATCTCGATCGAGAAGCTGACGGTGACGGAGGGAGAAATTGCGCTCCGCCATGCCGCAGGCGGGCGCAGCCATCTGATTTCCGAGATCAATTCGACCATCTCTGCCAAGTCGCTGGCCGGGCCGTGGCGCATGGACGGAACGTTGCTGCTCGACGGACTGCGTTCGACTGTTGCGGCTTCGACCGGCAAGGCCGAAGGCAGCGGCCAGATGCGGCTGAGGCTCAAGGTCGATCCCGATGCCTATCCACTGGTCATCGAAACCGACGGCAATGCCGGCATCGTCAATGGGGCTGCCGTCTATTCCGGCCAGTTCAAGATTTCCGGCAACGACAAGAATTCGGCTACGCTGCGCGGCAGCGATGGTGAGGTTGTCGAGATCAATACGGGCAAGGTCAGCGCCGGCAAGCCCGATCCGGGCTTCCGGCTGAACGGCAAGTTCTCGCTTGATCACCAGAAGCTCGGCGTCGACGAATTCCGCTTCGAGACCGGGCCGCTCGACAATCCCTACACAGCCGACGGCAAGGCTTCGGTCGATCTCGGCCTGAAGCCGAACTTCGCAATCGAGGCCAATGGCGCGCAGGTGCAACTGGACGAGGCGGTGGGTGCTGAAAAGGGCGCCGGCCTGACGCTGGACCAGCGCATTGCCGGGATCGAGCAGGCGCTGCTCGAACTGCCGAAGCCGAGCATCCCCGGCACTGTCGAGGTCAAGCTGCCGGCGGTGGTGGCTGGCGACACCACGGTGCGCGACGTGCATCTCTCGGCCGAGCCGGTCGAGGGCGGCTGGTCGGTGAAATCGCTGGCCGCGACCTTGCCCGGGCGCACGACGCTGGAAGCCAGCGGCATGCTCAGCGTAACGGATCATTTCGGTTTCAGCGGCTCCATGCTGCTGGCGGTGGCGCAGCCTTCCGGCTTTGCTGCCTGGTTGTCCAAAGATGTCGACGAGGCGATCCGCCGGCTGCCGGCCGCCGGCTTCAAGGCCAAGGTCGAGCTGTCGGAGAAGCGGCAGGCGTTCAGCGACCTCGAACTGATCCTCGGCAAGTCGAAGTTCACCGGCCGCATCGATTCCAGCCAGCCCGACGACGCCAAGTCCTCGGTGCTGATGCGGCTCGAGGGCGGCGAACTCGATGTCGACGGGCTGACGGCCTTCGCCTCGATCTTCGTCAGCGACAAGGGCGCCAACCGCTTTTCCGACCGTGACCTCGATTTTCAGATCAAGGCAGGGCCGGTCAATGCTGGCGGGCTCACCGCCGACACGGTCGATACCGCGCTCCGGCTCCGCGACGGGCTGCTCGAAATCGACCGGCTGTCGATTGGCGGCCTTGCCGGCGCCTCGATCAGCGCCACCGGCCGGATCAAGGATTTTCCCGCAAGCCCGACCGGCAAGCTCGATGCCTCGGTGGTCGCCGTCGATCTGAAGCCGCTGATCGACATTGCCGCGCAACACTATCCCGACAATCTGATGCTGAAGGGACTGGCTGGCCGCACGGCCGCCTATCCTGAACTGTTCCAGGACGCGCGCGTCGATCTGGTGGCGAGCGCCGCCGACAATGGCGACGGCACCACCGGGCTGGCGGTGAGCGGACAAGGCAAGGCCGGCGGTTCGGCCTTTTCGGCGTCGCTGTCGGGCAAGGGGGCCGTAGGCCAGTTGCTTGACGCGCCGGTGACGCTGACCTTCAACGCCAAAAATCCCGACGCCACGGCGCTGCTGGCGCTCTACGGCCTGCCGGCGCTGCCGCTCGGCATGCTCGGCCAGGCAAGCACCGATATTTCGGCGAAAGGCACGCTCGGCGGCGGCCTGGCGACGAGCTTCAATTTCGCCGCCGACGACTTCAAGGCAACGTTCGACGGCACCGTTGCTCAGACACCGCAAGGCACCACCGCCAAGGGCAAGATCGGCCTCGACGCCTCCGACATCGAGCCTTGGCTGATGACGACTGGCGCCGGCCTGCCGGGCATGGGAACGGGCACCTCGACCTCGCTCAGCGCGGATGCCGATTTCGGCAGTGGCCTGCTGGTGTTGAGCGGTCTCAGCGGATCCATCAACGAGTCGGAGATTTCGGGCGACGTCAACATCGATGCGAAGCAGGGGCTGCCGCATTTTGCCGGTGCGCTGGCGCTCGACGAACTGGACCTCGACCCGATTGCGGTTGCGCTGTTCGGTGACCAGTCGTTCCTCAGCAGCAACGCGAACTGGCCGACGGCGCCATTCAGCCAGAAATCCAGCCTGCCGTTCAGCGCCGATCTCGATCTGACGACGGCGACGCTTGCCGCCGGACCGCTGGCGACAGCCTATGATGCGTCGCTGTCATTGAAACTGGACCAGGAAGGCATCCGCGTTTCGGACCTGAAGGCAAAACTGCTCGGCGGCGCGCTCACCGGATTGTTCGAGTTGAAGAACACAGACGGCACGGGGCTGTTCTCCGGCCAGATGAGGCTTGCCGGCGCCGACCTGGCGACTGTGCTGCCGGCTGCCGGATTGAGTGGCAACGGCGATTTCTCGACAGGGCTGTCGACCAGCGGCAAATCGGTCGACGCGATGATTGCCGCACTCTCCGGCTCGGGCACGGCGGCGCTGAAAGGCCTCACCATTGCCGGCGTCAATCCCGATGCCTTCGGCGCGTTGATTGCCAAGGCCGATGCGATCGGGCGCGACATCGACACAGCAAAGACCGCGGGCTTTGCACCTGAGATCGCTGGCGACGGCAGCTTTGCTGCCGGCGATGCCGACATCGCCTTCACGGTCGCCGGCGGCACGTTGCGGGCACCACCGATCAAATTCGAAAACCAGGCGGCGACGCTGTCTGCCGACATCACGGCCGACCTCAACACCGGCACCGTCGCCACCAAGGGCGCGGTCACCTACAAGCCTGGCGACGAGGCGCTGGTCGGCTCCGATCCGACGGTCAATTTCAGCGTCGATGGGCCGTTCGGGGCGCTGAAAAAGCAGTTCGACAGCGAGCCGCTGGCGCAATTTTTGACCCAGCGCGCGCTGGAAAAGGAGCAGCAGCGGGTCGAGGCGATGCAGGCCGCACTGCTCGAGAAGCAGCGGCTGCGGCGCGAGGTGCGCTATTACGCCGCCCTGCAGACCGAGCGCGACAACGCCGCCGAGGAATTGCGCAAGCAGGAGGAAGCGGCACGGCTCAAAGCCGAGGCCGACGCCAAGGCGAAAGTGCAGGCAGATGCGAAGGCACAGGCCGAAGCGGATGCCAAGGCCAAGGCGGATGCCAAAGCAAAGGCCGATGCCGATGCGAAAGCGCAGGCAGAGGCTGACGCCAAGGCCAAGGCGGATGCGGACGCGAAAGCGCAGGCCGAAGAGCAGGCTGCCGAAGACGCCGCCAAGGCCGAGGACGAACGGAAGAAGGCCGAACAGGCTCGGATCGCTTCGCAGGAAAAAGCCAGGCTGGAGGCCGAGCGCAAGGCTCAGGAGCAGGCGCCGAAGGTCGACCGCTCACTTCCCGGCGTCAGTGACGGTTCGGCCCCGGCGCCGCCGAAGCCCAGGACAAATCCGTTCTCGGTCGACAATTTGCTGAAGTCGCTGGGCAATTAAGAACCATTCAGACGGCGTCGCGCTTGGCCCAGTCCAGCACGTGGAGCCTGAGCGCCGAGGACAGATTGGCATCGCGCGGTCTTGTCTCGTCGATCTCCGCGACCAGGGCAGCAAGGGTCAGCTTGCGCGCGGCGGCGATGGCGACGAGATCGTCATAAAAGGGTTTTTCGAGGGAATAGCTGGTGCGATGGCCGCGGATGGTCACGGAGCGTTTTTCGACCGGGCTCACCGCAGGCGGTCCATCAATCGCCCTGGTCTTCCGGGCGTTCGCGGCGGTGGCCGGCGACGAATTTTTCGGCCTTGTCCGATGTCAGACGGTCACGAGTTCTTTCGGCTTTGGAACGGCCGTGCAGAGCGCGGTTCTCGCCGGCGAGCTTTTCCTTTTCGGTGCGCGCCTTCTGCTTGCGGACCTGGCGAAGGTTGACGATTTCGCCCATGTCGCGCCGACCGTCCCGCTACTTCTTGCGGAAGGCGTCGAGCGACACGACGTCGGCGCCCTTGCCGGCGGCGGCATCGGCCACGGCGGGCTTTTTCTCCGCCTCAGTGGCAGCTGCCTTCTTCTCGGCCTTCGGCTTTTTCTCGGAGACGATAGCCAAAGGCTCGGCAGCCGGCTGGGCGGCTGCATCGTCTTCCGCCGGGACGTCGGTCTTGACGTCGAATTCGAGTTCGAAATTGACCGATGGGTCGTAGAAGCCGCGTACGGCCGAGAACGGGATTTCCAGCTTCTCCGGCACGTCGGAGAAGGACAGCCCGACCTCGAAGCCGGTATCGGTCACCTTGAGGTCCCAATACTGGAACTGGATGACGATGGTCATCTGTTCGGGATAGCGCTCGCGCAGCCTGGAGGACACCCGCACGCCCGGCGCGCCGGTCAGGAATGTGATGAAGAAATGATGATTGCCGGGAAGGCCGGTGCGCGCGACTTCGGCCAGGACCTTGCGCATGACGCCGCGCAATGCCTCCTGGGCCAGGATGTCGTAGCGGATGTGGTCGTCGGCCATGTGCTGGTCGGGTTCCGTTGAATCGTCCGCATAGCTGTAATCAAGCTTGAGCGCGGCGTAAACCGGATATAGATCGCTGATGCGCCGAAGCGAACCCCGTAACGGACGATTTGATCGCCGGCTTTGACGTTCAGGCGCTGGCCAGCTGTTTTTCCACCGCTGCCGCTGATCTGCGCTTGCCGAAGGCGCGCAGGAAGGTGCGCACGCCGTGGGTCGCCGATTGCAGCACTTCGTCTTCGGACGGCATGCCGCCGAGCATGAAGGTGGTCTGCAGTTCGGCGTTGGCCAGCGCCAGGAACTGGCGCGCGGCGACATCGGGATCGTCGACCGCGAGATGGCCGGCATGGGCGAGGCGGGCAAAACGGGCGGCAAGTGCGGGCCAGGTCCGGCCCGGCCCCTGGTCGCGCCATTCGGCGAAGAGCTCGGGATAGCGCTCGCCTTCGGTCTGGATCAGCTTGCGCAGGAAGCGTCCGTCGCGGTTGCAGATGCAGTTCTGATTCATGCGCACGGCAAAGCCAATCAGGTCGGCTTCCAGATCCTTCGGCTGGTCTGGGAAAGAGGCGAAGGTGGCGAAGATGCCGGCATTGCAGCGCTCCGTCAGATCGCGCACCACAGCCATGAAGAGCTTTTCCTTGTCGCGGTGGTGATTATAGATGGTCTGGCGCGACACGCCGGCCTCCACCGCGATCAGGTCGATATTCGCGCCGGCAAAGCCTTCCCGGCAAAAGACCGAAGCCGCCGCATCGATAATCGACATACGCTTGGCCTCGTGGCCGCGTGGGGGGAAAATGTCAGGAGAAACGGCAAGCTTCATAGAAATCTATATAGAGGTGATTGACGAATTAGACAAGGCTGTCTAAATTTGTGGACACAATAAATGGGGAATTCGCTCCGTAGAGACGAATAATCTCGCTCTGAGCCGTCGGATTTCAACGGGATGGAACGTCCTAGGGTTAGTCGTCGCGTTGGCGGCGCCAACCAGACTTGAAAGAAGCCTTTATCATGAGTCCCAAATTCCTCCGCATCGCGGTCGTGCTCGGCCTGTTGTCCGCTATCGGCCCCTTCGCCATCGACATGTATCTGCCGGCGTTGCCTTCGATCGGCGAAGATCTGCATGCCGGCACCGCCGCCGTTCAGATGAGCCTTTTGATCTTCTTCCTGTCGATGGGCTTCGGCCAGATCGTCGTCGGACCGATCTCCGACATGGTCGGCCGCAAGCTGCCGCTTTACGGCGGCCTTGCGCTGTTCATGGTCGGCGGTATCGGTTCGGCCATGAGCCCGACCATCGAATGGCTGATCGCCTTCCGCTTCCTGCAGGGACTGGGCGCCAGCGCCGGCATGGCGGTGCCGCGCGCCATCGTGCGCGACCTGCACACCGGCACCGAAGCCGCCAAGCTGATGTCGCTGCTGATGCTGGTGTTTTCGGTGTCGCCGATCCTGGCGCCGCTGACCGGCAGCCAGATCATCGAGAATTTCGGCTGGCGCGCCGTGTTCTGGACGGTGACGGGCGCGGCCCTGCTGGCCACCATTCTGCTGGCGACCTCGCTGAAGGAGACGCGGCCGGCGGAAGAACGCGTCGGTTCCTCCTTCGGAACCGCACTCGCCGGCTATCGCTTCCTCATGGGTGACCGCAATTTCCTCGGCCTGGTGGCGATCGCCGGCTTCGGCATCGCCAGCTTCTTCGTCTACCTCTCGAGTTCGTCCTTCATCCTGATCGACCATTACGGGCTGTCGCCTTCCGTCTACAGCGTGTTCTTCTCGATCAATGCGGTGGCCTTCATCGGCATGTCGCAACTGACGGGGATGCTGTCGGAGCGCTTCGGGCTGAAGCGCGTCGTCTGGGTGGCGGTAACCGGCTATGCCACGACGATGGTTGTGCTGTTCGCAGTCATGGCGACCGGGGTCGACCGGCTCGATGTTATGGCGGCACTGCTGTTCGTCGGCTACGGCTTCCTTGGCCTGGTCATCCCGACGACGTCGGTGCTGGCCATGGAAGAGCATGGCGAGATCGCCGGCACGGCCTCGGCGCTGATGGGCACGCTGCACTTCGCCATCGGTGCGCTGGCGATGGGCGTCGCCGGCATCTTCTTCGACGGCACCCCGCTGCCCATGGTGGCCGGCATCACGCTCTGCGCGGTGATCTCGTTCACGCTGGCCAAACTGACGCTTGGCCGCTCGCGCGAAGCCGTTGAAGCGCCGGCCGAGTAAGCTGACCGCAATCGACCGGAAAGGCCGGGTCATCCCGGCCTTTTTCACGTCTGGGGTAATCCGGCCCCGGCCAGAACCACGGCCTTCGACCGACGCCAGCGGCAAATTGCACCAGCTCATGGCTCAATTTGGTGTAGGCTTCGCGTCCCATCGTCATGCGAAATCCGGCCAGCGGCGGCCGGCATTGCGCCTACGATATCGAGGAGGGGAGAAGTGGAGGTTTCTGTTGCCAGGTACCTCCGAACCCCGCCTAGAAGTGCGAACCTCTAGGGCTTGATTTGAAGCTATCGCACCGCTTACGCGGCGAGACGTGCTTCCGCATAGTTGTCATTTGCAACTACAGGTTTAGCCCGATGACGGTGGTACCATGCCGGGCAAAAGTACGATCTTTACACCTTCGTCGATCCTATTTCGCCCCCAGCAACAGCCGCTCTGATCACAGAGCGGTTCTTGGTGGAGGCGCCGGGTACCGCCCCCGGGTCCGAACGGCTTATTACATCGCCCATTTATCGCCATAGTCGGTCAAGCCGACAAAACGAATATAGGGGGGCGGCGCACAAAATGAAAGGCCGCAATGACACTTCTTGGCCGCACCAAACTGCGGCGCCGAGGGTTGACTCGCGCGCGGTCTCAACCGAAGCTTTGCGACGGTGAGGAGTACCGACCGAGCGCACAAGTTGCGGCAGCGCGCCACAGCCCTCATCGATCGGATCCCGTGGCGCCGACATGGGGAAATTTGATGGCCGATTATCTCGCAGACGTGAAGAAATACGACGCCGCCGCAAATGCCGATGTGGTTGCCAAGATTGTGAAACATCTGGGCATTGCGTTGCGCAACCGCGATTCCTCGCTGGTATCCTGCACCGACCCCAAGGAATTGGAGCGCGTCAAGACCAACTGGGTTGCCAAGAAACTCGGCGTGACCGACGGGGCGAAAGCCGACTCAGCGATCGAGAAGACCTGCAAGGCGTTGGCCGCCGACAGCTCCAAGAGCCGCGTGACTTTCTACTATCTGGTCGCCAAGGATCTGGGCAAGCTCGGCTCTTTGTAGAGATTATTGCCGATAGGCAGAGCGCGCTTGATTTGCTCCTCACCTGGAGGTCAGCACCGCCCCTCATTGCCCCTGCCGGGCATTTCTCCCCGTATAGTGACGGGGAGAAAGGGCTGACCGCAGCCTTGGCTCTCTCTCTCGAACGCTTGTGATTGGCGAAACCGCTGATGACAGCGCCCCTCTCCCCGTCCTATACGGGGAGAGGTTGGCGGCAGGCAGGTGAGGGGCAGCGCCACCTCTTGAGAGATGGGGCAAGCCGCGTTCTGGTCCCTTTTGCTGTGTTCGGCCGGCGGCCAGTCGGCTATGATGCTGACGATCCCGAATCGAGGCGAAGCCGATGCGCCAGTATCTCGACCTTTTGCAGCATGTGCTGGACAATGGCGCCGATCGTGGCGACCGCACGGGCACCGGCACGCGTGGGGTGTTCGGCTACCAGATGCGCTTCGACCTGTCGCGCGGCTTTCCCGTCACCACCACCAAGAAGCTGCATCTGAAGTCGATCATCCATGAACTCCTGTGGTTCCTGGCCGGCGACACCAACATCAAATACCTTAGAGATCATGGCGTTTCGATCTGGGACGAATGGGCCGACGAGAATGGCGATCTCGGCCCGGTCTATGGCAAGCAGTGGCGCTCCTGGCCGGATGGCCATGGCGGGTCGATCGACCAGATTGCCAATGTTCTGAAGGAGATACGCCGGAATCCGAATTCACGCCGGCTGATCGTTTCGGCGTGGAACCCGGCCGAAGTGGAGGCGATGGCGCTGCCACCGTGCCACTGCCTGTTCCAGTTCTACGTCTCGGAAGGCAAGCTGTCCTGCCAGCTCTACCAGCGCTCGGCCGACATTTTTCTCGGGGTACCCTTCAACATCGCTTCCTACGCGCTGCTGACCTTGATGGTGGCGCAGGTGACCGGGCTAAAGCCCGGCGAGTTCGTCCATACGCTGGGCGATGCGCATCTCTATTCCAACCATTTCGAGCAGGCGCGCGAGCAATTGCGTCGCACGCCCAAGGCGCTGCCGACGCTGTGGATCAATCCGGAAGTGAAGGACCTGTTCGCCTTCCGCTTCGAGGATTTCCGGCTGGAAAACTATTTTGCCGACGCGTCGATCAAGGCGCCAATCGCGGTCTGATCCGCCCACCTTCAATCAATTCCGACCCTCAATCGATGTCGACCATGACGTCGGTTGCCTGATCATGGCATAGGCTGCTTGCCTTTTTCGAGCTTGAGATCGGCAACGGCCTCGTTGGTGATCGAAGCGTGACGACGGAGCCGGCGACATCACCGCGGACAGGCGAGGTGCTTTGACGATCTCGACGATCATTCCCTTGAGGATGTTGCGGGCGCTGATCTTCATCGAAGTTCTTTTCCGGGTTCGGTGCACGTCCAAACCAGAACAATCGATGCCGACCATACGCTTTCGCAGGGAGGCGGCCTTCCCTTGTTATATTCATCCAGATATATCGGTCGGCAGGAGTCGAGCCAGCAGATTTCAAGCCCAGGGAGAGTTTTCATGTTGGGGCACAAAGGTTTTGGATTGAGGGCGATCGCGATTGGCGGCTTTGCCGCAGCGGTGATGGCCGCGATGCCGGCCGCGCATGCAAAAGACAAGGTGATCGTGTTCGCGGCAGCCAGCCTCAAGGACGGGCTCGACGCCGTCACCAAGGCCTGCGAAGCCGATGTCGGTGAATTGGCGACCGTCTCCTACGCCGCGAGCTCGGCGCTGGCCAAGCAGATCGAACTCGGGGCGCCCGCCGATGTGTTCATCTCGGCTGATCTTGACTGGATGAAATATCTCTCCGACAAGAAATTGACCAAGCCGGACACCGAGGTGAAATTGCTCGGCAACCAGATCGTGCTGGTGGCGCCGAAGGATTCGACTGTCGAAACCAGGATCGAGAAAGGCTTCGATCTCGCCAAGCTGATCGGCGACGGCAAGCTCGCCATGGGCGATTTCAAGGCGGTGCCGGCCGGCAAATACGGCAAGGCGGCACTTGAATCGCTCGGCGTCTGGTCGTCGGTCGAAGGCAAGGTGGCGCAGGCCGAGAATGTGCGCGCCGCGCTGAAGCTGGTTTCAACGGGCGAGGCCGCGCTCGGCATCGTCTATGCCACCGACGCGCATGCCGACATGGGAGTCAAGGTGGTCGGCACCTTCCCGGAGGATTCGCACCCGCCGATCATCTATCCGGTTGCCCAGACCACCGATTCGAAGGACAAGGATACCCCGGCTTTCCTGAAGTGCCTGCAGTCCGCCAAGGCGGTGGAGCTGTTTAGGGATCAGGGTTTCACCGTGCTCACGCCGAGCAATTAAGGTAGCGGCTGACGCATGAACTGGCTGCTGGACCTCACTCCCGACGAATGGAATGCGGTCCGGCTGTCGATCAAGGTGGCGACGGTGGCGATGCTGTTCAGCCTGCCGCCGGGCATCTTGATGGCGCTTTTGCTGGCCCGCGGAAAATTCTGGGGCAAGACGCTGCTCAACGGTGTGGTTCACCTGCCGTTGATCCTGCCGCCGGTGGTGACAGGTTATCTCTTGCTGCTTACCTTCGGCCGGCGCGGGCCGGCGGGAGCGTTCCTGGCCGAGCATTTCGGCATCGTCTTCTCGTTTCGCTGGACCGGCGCCGCACTGGCCTGCGGTATCATGGGCTTTCCCCTGATGGTGCGGGCGATCCGGCTGTCGATCGAGGCGGTCGACCGCAAAATGGAGGCAGCGGCGGGAACGCTCGGCGCCAACCCGCTCTGGGTCTTCGCCACCATCACGCTGCCGCTGATCCTGCCCGGGCTGATCGCCGGCTCGATCCTGTCCTTCGCCAAGGCGATGGGCGAGTTCGGCGCCACAATCACCTTCGTCTCCAACATTCCCAACGAGACGCAGACGCTGCCTTCGGCGATCTACACCTTCACGCAGGTGCCTGGCGGCGATGACGGGGCACTCAGGCTGACGCTGATCTCCATCGTCATCTCGATGGCCGCATTGGTCGCCTCGGAAGTGCTGGCGCGGCGCGTCGGCCGGCGGATGGACATCGAATGAGCGTGCTGGTGGACATCAGCCATCGGCTCGGCGGTTTCGCCGTCGACGCGCGTTTCGAAAGCGCCGGGCGGCTGACGGCGCTGTTCGGGCCCTCGGGCTCCGGCAAGACGACGCTGATCAACGTGATCGCCGGCCTGATCCGGCCGACCAAGGGCCGTATCGCGGTCGACGGCTGTGTGCTGGTCGACACCGATGCCGGCATTTTCGTGCCGAAGCACAAGCGCCGGATCGGCATGGTGTTCCAGGACGCGCGGCTGTTTCCGCATATGAGCGTGGCCGGCAATCTGCGCTATGGCCGCTGGTTCACGCCACCGGCGGAGCGCTATGCGGATATCGACGCGGTCGTCGAACTGCTCGGCATCGGTCCTCTGCTCGACCGGCGACCGGCAAAGCTCTCGGGCGGCGAGAAGCAGCGCGTGGCGATCGGCCGGGCGCTGCTTGCCAGCCCGAAACTGCTGTTGATGGACGAGCCGCTGGCCTCGCTCGACGATGCGCGCAAAGCCGAGATCCTGCCCTATATCGAGCGGCTGCGCGACGAGACCAAGCTGCCCATCGTATATGTCAGCCACTCCGTCGCCGAGGTGGCGCGGCTGGCCAGCGACGTGGTGGTGATGGCGCAAGGCAAGGTCGCTGCCTCAGGCCCGACCGGCGAGATCATGCAACGGCTCGAATTGCTGCCGGCGGAGGAACGCGGCGAGGGCGGCGCGGTTCTCGACACCAAGGTGCTGCGCCATGATGAGATCTTCGGGATGACCGTGCTCGGCTCGGCGGCGGGCGAAATCCGGGTGCCGCAATTGGCGGTCTCGGTCGGCGCGCCTGTGCGCATCCGAATCCGCGCCCGCGACGTGATGATAGCCACCGAACAGCCGAAAGGTCTCAGTGCGCTCAACATCCTGCCGGGCGCCATCGTCGCAATCGGCTCGGGCGAGGGGCCGACGGTCGAAATCGGCATCGACTGCAATGGCGCAACCGTGCTTGCGCGCATTACCGAACAATCCAGGCAGGTACTGAACCTTCAACTCGGCGGCAAGGTGTTCGCGGTGATCAAGACGGTCAGTTTCGACCGTGCCAACACCGGCGCCGGCCTGCCGGCCGAAGCGGATGGCTGATAGCCGCTATATCGTTTTGGAATAGCGCTATGGGTCGAGAGGGGCTAGTGTGACTGTGGAGGACAAGAGATGCCGTCGCTGAGCCTGCGGATAAATCTCGATCCGGACGGGCGCATAGGTCCGGGCAAGATCGAATTGCTGGAGCAGATCGACACTTTCGGCTCGATCTCGGCTGCGGCACGCGGCATGGAGATGTCCTACAAGCACGCCTGGGATCTGGTGGAAGATATGAACCGTGTGTTCGGCAAGCCACTGGTCGCGGCGCAGACCGGCGGCAAAAAGGGCGGCGGCGCACAGCTGACCTCAGTTGGCCTTGCAGTTGTCAGCCGTTTTCGCGCTATCGAGCGCGCTGCGGCGGCAGCGGCGGCCACGCATATGGACGCCTTGCAGGCGGAGATTGATGCTGGGTGAGGGTTGAAGCTTGCGATCCGTCACACCCCCCTCTGTCCTGCCGGACATCTCCCCCGCAAGGGGGGAGATCAGCTAGCCCGTAGACGGGCGCTAATCTGTTAGGCGATTGGCGAAATCCTCCGTGACGGCCAATCTCCCCACTAGAGGGGGAGATGTCCGGCAGGACAGAGGGGGGCGCGAAGGAACTCGACCTTTGAGCGCGCTATTCCTCGGGCTCTCCTGCTTTACGCAGCAGATAGGTGTCCATGATCCAGCCCTTTCTTTTCCGGGCTTCTTCTCTCGTCCTCTCAATCTCCTCGCCGACATCACCCAGGCGACCGGAAACGATGATCTCGTCCGGTGTGCCGAGATAGGCGCCCCAATGGATGATCAGATCCTTGTCTGCCAGCGTGTTGAAGGCGCATTTGCCGTCGAGCATGACCACGGCGCTGCCGGCATTGTGCGGCATGCCTTGTTCGGCGAGGCGGCGGCCGGTGGTGATCAGCACGGGGTCGCCGATGCGGTTCAGCGCCATCTTGTGGCCGGCGGCTAGCGCCTGGACGGCGGTGATGCCGGGAATGACCTCCAGTTCGAATGCGACATTGCCCCTCAGTCGTACGCGCGCGAGGATGCGCAGCGCGCTGTCATAGAGCGAGGGGTCGCCCCAGATCAGGAAGGCGCCGCAGCCGTCCTCGGCAAGGTCGTCGCGGACCAGGCTCTCATAAATCTGGGCGATGGCCTCGTGCCAGTCATCGACGGTCGAGCGATAGGAAGGCGCCGGCTCGGCGCGCACCGGCACGTCGAACTCGACGCGGCGCGATTTCGGATTGCTGACGAAACGGTCGCAGATATGGCGGCGCAATTCGGCAAGGTCGTTCTTCTTCGCCCCCTTGTCGGGGATAAACAGGACGTCCGCCCGGTTTAGGCCTGATATGGCCTGCACGGTCATATGGTCGGGATTGCCGGCGCCGATGCCGATGACGAGAAGCTTGCGCATGACGCGAACTCCTGCCCGATCGAAACCTGTTAGTCCAGACCGCCGATTGGCGTGTCCAGACACTGTGGCGTCCTGCTGGGAGACGGAAGGCTTTGAAACGCCACATTGAAACGGCTAGGGTCGCGGCATTCTTGGCGAGGGGCTTCGATGTTGCAATATGTTCTGTCCGTAGCGCTGGCGCTTTTAGCTGTGCCCGCGCTGGCCAATGATACGACCGCCGAACTCGGCACAGGTGGCCTGATCCTGTCGCGTAGCGACGCGGTGTCGATGCAAAGCGAGGACCTCTATATCTCGCCGGAAAAGATCACGGTCGACTACGTCTTCCACAACAACACCGACAAGGATGTAAATGCCATCGTCGCTTTTCCGCTGCCGGACATCGAAGGCAATCCGGAGGAAATGCCGGCCATCCCGGAAAACCAGAGCGACAATTTCCTTGGCTTCGAGGTGACGATCGACGGAGCGCCGGCAAAGCCGCAGCTCGAGCAGAAAGTGTTTGCTGTCGGCATCGATATCGGCGCCGATCTGAAGGCGCAGAACGTGCCGTTCAATCCGTTCGGCGATGCGGCCAAGGCGGCCCTGGCGAAGCTGCCGAAAACGGTCGCCGAGGATTGGGAAAACCGCGGCATCATCATCGAGGATACGGGCAGCGACGGTACCGAGGCGAACAAGGTCTATACGCCGTGGTGGCAGTTGCGCTCGACCTATTGGTGGCGCGCGATATTTCCGGCCAACAAGGATGTCCACGTCTCGCACCGCTACAAACCGAGCGTCGGCGGCACGTCATCGGTGAGTTTCTTCTATGACGGCAAGTTCACCGAGGGCAGCCAGTACACGAACTACAAGACCCGCTACTGCATGGACGACAGCTTCGAGAATGCGGTGCGGCAGGCCGCCAAGGCCGACGGTTATCCGCATTTTTACGAGAACCGCATTGCCTATATCCTGACCACCGGCGGCAACTGGGCCAATGGCAGCATCGGCAAGTTCAAGCTGACCGTCGACAAGGGCAACCCGAAAGCGCTGATCTCGTTTTGCGGCGGCAATGTCAAGAAGGTTGGGCCGACGACCTTCGAGACGAAGGCGCAGGATTTCTATCCCGAGCACAACATCGACATATTGCTTTTGGAGCCGTCGGATGACGGCGCCGGGGAAGCCAACTGATGGACGTCGCAATCTATGTCGCCATTGCTCAGAACGGCGTCATCGGGCGCGACGGCGGCTTGCCGTGGCGGCTGTCCACCGATCTCAAGCGCTTCAAGGCCGATACGATGGGCAAGCCCGTCATCATGGGCCGCAAGACTTATGAAGGCATCGGCCGGCCGCTGCCGGGCCGATTGAACATCGTGGTGACCCGCGACAAGGCCTGGCGCGCCGAGGGCATCGAGGTGGCGCACTCGCTGGAAGCCGCGATCCAGCTGGCCACGGTGCGCGGGCGTTGCATGGCCGGCGTCGACGAAATCTGCGTCATCGGTGGCGGCGAGATCTATGCGCAGGCGCTACCGCTGGCAGACCGGCTGCACGTCACCCATGTGCTGGCGACGGTCGATGGCGACGCGCATTTTCCCGACATAGATCCGGATTTGTGGCGCCTTGTCAGCGCTCAGGACGTTCCGGCCGGTGAAAAGGACAGCCATGCGACGCGCTATTCGGTTTACGAGCGACGCCGCGGCGTGCATTGAGACGATAAAAGGGTCGCGAACGTCCAAAACGGACATGCTCGGCAGCGGATCGCGTTGAAAGCGCATCGCTGCGTCCCTATAGAAGAACAACTGGATTTTGCGCCGCAACGTCGGCGCTGAGGGAATCCCAAGCGAAAGGACATTCATGCCCTGGAACGACAAGAGCGGCGGCGGCGGCCCATGGGGCGGCGGCGGCAACAATCAGGGACCCTGGGGGCAGGGACCGAAGGGGCCTAGCGGCCCGCCGGGGTCACCTCCCGATCTCGAAGACATCATCCGCCGCGGCCAGGACCGGCTGCGGCGCGCGCTGCCCGGTGGCGGCGGCGCCAGCCCGGCCGTCTTTGCGCTGATCGCAGCGGCTCTGATCGTGCTGTGGGCGTTCAAGGCGGTCTACACCGTGCAGCCGGACGAGGTTGCGGTCGAGCTGCGCTTCGGCAAGCCGAAGGCGGAGCTGTCGCAGCCAGGTCTGCATTTCCATTGGTGGCCCGTCGAAACCGTCGAGACGGCCAACATCGCCGAACAACTCGTCGATATCGGTGGTGGCGGCGCGACGAGCGGCAACTCGTCGGGGCTGATGCTTACCGGCGACCAGAACATCGTCAACGTCCAGTTTTCGGTGGCCTACCAGGTCTCCGATCCCCGGGCCTATCTGTTCGACGTCTCCGACCCAGAAGGCATGCTGCAGCAGGTCGCAGAGAGCGCCATGCGCGAAGCGGTCGGCCGGCGACCGGCCCAGGACATCTTCCGCGACGACCGTCAGGGCATCGCCGCGTCGGTGCGTGAAATCATCCAGACGACGCTGGACGGCTACAAGGCCGGCCTGAATGTCAACGCGGTTTCGATCGAGGACGCGGCGCCGCCGCGTGAAGTGGCCGACGCGTTCGACGAAGTGCAGCGCGCCGAGCAGGACGAAGACAAGTTCGTCGAGCAGGCCAACCAGTATTCCAACCAGAAGCTTGGCCAGGCGCGTGGCGCCGCGGCGCAGATCCGCGAGGACGCGGCAGCCTACAAGAACCGTGTCGTCCAGGAAGCCGAAGGTGAGGCGCAGCGCTTCATCTCGGTCTATGACGAATACGCCAAGGCGCCCGATGTTACGCGCCGGCGGCTTTATCTGGAAACGATGGAGAAGGTGCTGAAGGATTCCAACAAGGTGATCGTCGAACAGGGCAATGGGCAAGGGGTCGTTCCCTATCTGCCGCTGCCGGCACTGCAACCGAAGGCGCCGCCGCCTGCGACCACGGGAGGAGCCCAGTGATGGCCAATCGTCTTCCCATCATCGCGGTCATCGCGGCCGTGCTTCTGTTCCTGCTCTACTCCTCGGTCTTCGTGGTCAACGCGCGCCAGCAGGCGCTCGTGCTGCGGTTCGGCGAGATCGTCGACGTCAAGAATGAACCCGGCATCTATTTCAAGGCGCCTTTCGCCTTCTTCGACGCCGACAGCGTGCAGTTGATCGAAAACAGGGTGCTGCGCTTCGATCTCGACAACATCCGCGTCCAGGTTTCGGGCGGCAAGTTCTACGAGGTCGACGCTTTCATCGCGTACCGCATCTCGGATCCGCGCGTGTTCCGCTCAGCCGTGTCCGGTCAGATCACACTGGCCGAAGCACGACTGAGGACGCGTCTCGATGCGGCGCTGCGCCGTGTCTACGGTCTGCGCGACTTCGAGGCGGCGCTTTCGGAAGAGCGGGCCGTGATGATGCGCGAAGTGCGCGATCAGCTTCGGCCCGACGCCACCTCGCTCGGCCTGCAGATCGAGGATGTGCGCATCCGCCGAACCGATCTGACGGCCGAGGTTTCGCAGCAGACCTTCGACCGCATGAAGGCCGAACGTTTGGCCGAGGCCGAACGGCTGAGGGCACGCGGCAAAGAGGCCGCGCAGCGCATCACCGCCCGCGCCGACCGCGAAGTGGTGGAAATCGTCGCCGAGGCGCGCAAGGAATCGGAAATCCTGCGTGGTGAAGGTGAAGCCCAGCGCAGTGCGACCTTTGCCGACGCCTACAAACGCGATCCGGCGTTCTTCGACTTCTACCGGTCGATGAATGCCTATGGCACGGCGCTGGACAACTCCGGGACGACGATGGTGCTGTCGCCGAACTCGGAGTTCTTCCGCTTCTTCCGCAATCCGGACGGGACGGACGCGAAGCCGGCGGCGCCTGCGGCTCCGGCGACGGCACCTGCCGCGCCGGCGACGGCGCCTGCGGCTCCGGCGACGGCACCTGCCGCGCCGGCTGCACAACCTGCACCCGCCCAGTAGGGCGGTGCAGGATTTCCTTGCGGCCATAGGCCTGGTCCTCGTTGTCGAGGGTCTGGTCTATGGCGGCTTTCCCGGCCTTGCCAGACGTCTTGCCGGCGAAGTGCTGTCGACGCCGGAAATTGCGCTGCGCATCGTCGGGCTGGTGGCGATCGCCATCGGCGTCGGCATCGTCTGGTTGGTGCGTGGCTGAGGACCGCTGATCTGCAATTCCAGGAAAGTGTGAGCGGTTTTCCGTCCGGAATTGCGTAAAAGCAAAGGGATTGAACGGTTCGCCGTTTCCGCGAAACGGCGAACCGCTCTAAGGTGTAACGGAGGATTTATCCTCCTGATGTGGCCATAGCCGCAAACGTGCCGTATTTCTTGCCAACATGACGCGACGCGGCGTTTTGCCGAAGCGCTTTTTCTTTTCAGATTCCGGGAGGCTTTCGATGACATCCAACACCCTTCTGCGCGCGGCGCGGCGGACGTTCATCGCAGGTGCTGCGGCACTTATGGTCGGCGCGCTTGCCGTTCCCGCTTTCGTGACGCCGACGGTGGCCGCGGACGGACCGGCTTCGGTTGCCGACCTCGCCGAAGGCCTGCTCGGTGCGGTGGTCAACATCTCGACCTCGCAGACCGTGAAGGGCACGGAAGGTCCGGGCGCGGTGCCGATGCCGCAGCTGCCCGAGGGTTCGCCGTTCCAGGATTTCTTCGACGACTTCTTCAAGAACCGTGGCGGCGACAAGGATGGCGGCGCGCAAAAAGTGCAGTCGCTGGGCTCCGGCTTCGTAGTCGACGCCGAGCAAGGCATTGTCGTCACCAACAACCACGTCATCGCCGATGCAGACGATATCGAGGTGAATTTCTCCGACGGCGTGACGCTCAAGGCGACGCTGGTCGGCACCGACACCAAGACCGACGTGGCGGTGCTCAAGGTCGACCCGAAGGGCCACAAGCTGACGGCGGTGAAGTTCGGCGATTCCAACAAGATGCGCGTCGGCGACTGGGTGATGGCGATCGGCAATCCGTTCGGCCTTGGCGGCACGGTGACGGTCGGCATCGTCTCGGCCCGCAACCGCGACATCAATTCCGGCCCCTACGACGACTTCATCCAGACCGACGCCGCCATCAACCGCGGCAATTCCGGCGGGCCGCTGTTCAACAGCCTGGGCGAGGTCATCGGTATCAACACGGCGATCATCTCGCCGTCGGGCGGCTCGATCGGCATCGGTTTCTCCATCCCCTCGCAGCTTGCCTCGGGCGTCGTCGACCAGCTGCGCCAGTTCGGCGAGACCCGTCGCGGCTGGCTCGGCGTGCGCATCCAGCCGGTGACCGACGACATCGCCGAGAGCCTCGGCATGGCGACCGCCAAGGGCGCGCTGGTGGCCGGCGTCATCAAGGGCGGACCGGTCGACAACGGCACAATTCTTGCCGGCGACGTCATCATCAAGTTCGATGGCAAGGACATCCATGAAATGCGCGACCTGCCGCGCGTCGTGGCGGAAAGCCCGGTCGGCAAGGCGGTCGACGTGATCATCGTGCGCAAGGGCGTCGAGCAGACGGTGAAGGTGACGCTCGGCCGGCTTGAGGACGGCGAGAAGGTCGCTGCCGGTGAGGACGGCACTACCGATGAGGACAAGGGCGGCGACAAGGCGCCCGCGGTCTCCACGGCCTCGGTGCTCGGCATGACCGTCGGCGAGCTCAATGACGACACACGGAAAAAATTCGGCATCGCGGCCGACGTCTCCGGCGTCGTCATCACCGACGTCACCAAGGATTCGGCCGCCGCCGAGCGCGGCATCCAGGCCGGCGAGGTGATCACCGAAATCGCCCAGGAATCGGTCGCGACCCCGAAGGACGTGATGGACCGGATCGGCGCGCTGAAGGAGCAGGGCCGCAAGAATGCGCTCTTGATGCTGGCGTCCAAGACAGGCGAGTTGCGCTTCGTGACGATCCGGATGGATTGAGTCCGGAAAGCCCCATAACCGATTGTCTTCAGGGAAAGGGCGGCTAGCGAGCCGCCCTTTTTCGTGCCTGCCAGTCCGTGCGTGACAGTTTGTAGAGGACATGCCGCTTGAGGTGCGGGTGGCTGTCAGGGATGGATGGGTGGTCGAAATCGCGAGCCGGGTCAGGGCTCATGCCAAGACGGTCCATGACGGCCGTCGAGCGGCGGTTGGCTGCGACGGCGAAGGAGACGATCTCGTCGCGGTCAAGCGTTTCGAAGCCAAAGGCGAGCCAGGCTTCGGAGGCCTCCGTGACATAGCCCTTGCGCCAGAATTCCGGCGCCAACCGCCAGCCGATCTCGATCGTATCGGAAGGCAGGGACGGCACGTGATCGGTCTTTAAGAGACCGACGAAGCCGATGCATTCCCCAGTCGCGGCGATCTCGGCGGCGGCAAAACCAAAGCCGTCCTCGGCGATCCAGCCCCGAAACTCGTCCATCTTGGCATCCGTCTCGGCGCGGTCGCGGCGGAACCGAAAGAATTCCATCACCCGCTCGTCCGAATTGATGCGGTGGAAGAGTTCGCGGTCGCGGTCTTCCCAGTTGCGCAGGATGAGGCGCTCGGTGCGCATCGGTTTCATTGGGCGAACTCTTCCTGGCGGTAGCCCTGGAGATAAAGCAGCGCGGTGAGATCGCCATGGTCGATG
Source organism: Mesorhizobium sp. C089B (assembly GCF_030323125.1). Taxonomy (NCBI): domain Bacteria; kingdom Pseudomonadati; phylum Pseudomonadota; class Alphaproteobacteria; order Hyphomicrobiales; family Phyllobacteriaceae; genus Mesorhizobium; species Mesorhizobium sp. C089B. The sequence continues at coordinate 2,328,485 of NZ_CP100469.1, read as the reverse complement.
CGGACCTTGGCTTCGGCAGCAACGGCCGGCTTGGCGTGGAGCGCGACACCGGTGCCGGCCAGGCGGATCATGTCGAGGTCGTTGGCGCCGTCGCCGACCGCAATCGCATCGAATGGCGTCAGGCCGAGGCGGGCCGAGATATCGTTCAGCGCATCGGCCTTGGCGGCACGGCCGAGGATCGGCTCGGCGACAAGGCCGGCAAAGCGCCCGTTCTCCTCGATCAGGCGGTTGGCACGGTTTTCCTGGAAGCCGAGCATGGCGGCGACACGGCTGGTGAAGACGTCGAAGCCGCCCGAGACAAGCGCCGTCCACGCGCCATTGGCGCGCATCGTCCGCACCAGGGCGCGGCCGCCCGACGCCAGCGTCAGGCGGTTCGCGATGATGCGGCCGACGACGGCGGCATCGAGGCCTTTCAGCAGCGCCACGCGTTCACGCAGCGCCGGCTCGAAAGCGATCTCGCCGTTCATCGAGCGTGCCGTGATGGCGGCAACGCGGTCCTTGACGCCGATCTCGTCGGCGAGTTCGTCGATGCATTCCTGGTCGATCATGGTTGAATCCATATCGGCAAGCAGGATTGTCTTGCGGCGGCTTTCGGCCTGCTGAACGATCACGTCGACCGGCTCGGAGCCAAGTGCTGTGCGCAAGGCGGCACTTGCCTCGGCGGCTTCTGCCCCCTCGGGCAGCACCAGGTCGCAGGCGACGCCATCGCCCAGCCAGCGAACAGCGCTTGCGCCGACCGACCGTGAGGCCATATTCGCAAGCGAGGCCGACATCGCGCGGCGGACGGGGTGAGACACAAGCGTGGCAATGAGCGGCATCGAGACTTCCAAGCAGCTAGGCGAGGGCGGGCAGGCGGGCGAGGGCCGCGTGAAGAACGCGATCCTGATAGCCGGGCCGACCGCCAGCGGCAAGTCGGCGCTGGCGCTCGATCTCGCCGAGCGCAAGGGCGGCGTCATCGTCAACACCGATTCCATGCAGGGCTATTCGGTGCTCGATGTGCTGACGGCGCGGCCGAGCGCTGCCGACCTCGCCCGCGCGCCGCACTTTCTCTATGGCCACGTGCATCCCTCGACCGCCTATTCCACCGGCGCCTGGCTGCGCGACGTGATGAAGCTGATCGATAACGGCACGCTCGCCCGACAGCCCGATGACGCCGGCTTCGAACGTCCGGTGATTTTCGTCGGCGGCACCGGGCTCTATTTTCGCGCACTTGCCGAGGGCATTTCGGAAATGCCCGACATTCCGCAGCAGGTACGCGACCGCTGGCGCTACGAGTTAAAGGAGCAAGGCGCAGCCAAGCTGCACCGCATCCTGATGCATGAGGATTCGGCGGTCGCCATGCAGCTGAAGCCGACCGACGGCCAGCGCATCGTGCGGGCGCTGGAGGTGCTCGACGCATCCGGCCGCTCCATCCTAGAATGGCAGGCAGCGCGCGGCCGGCCGCTGATCGACCGCGACAGCGCTCAGTTCTTCGTTATCGAGCCGGACCGCGCCGCCCTTGTCGAGCGGATCGAAACAAGGTTCGACCGCATGCTCGATCTCGGCGCGCTCGATGAGGTCGAACGGCTTGCGGCGCTTGGCCTCGATCCCGACCTGCCGGCGATGAAGGCGATCGGCGTTCGCGAACTTTCGGCTGCCATGGCGGGTGACATCAGCTTTCCTCAGGCCATCGAGCGCTGCAAGGCAGCGACGCGGCAATATGCCAAACGGCAAACGACGTGGTTTCGCCATCAGCTGGGACCGGAATGGCTGAGATTGCGGCCCGGCGACGGCCTGCAAGCCGTGATTTGATTTTCGTGCTGCTAATACAATTAAAGAAACAGAAGTAGGAATGAACATTCCCGCTCCGGTTGTCTGGATTAACCGTCCGTAAGGCGCCGGCATGCCATAGATCCGGGGGTACTTTTCCAACGGGGAGCAGATGCGTTTCCACAAGGCGGAATCCGCATTTTTCGTCTTTATTTTCGTGATCCTGGCCGCAGGCCTGGTGACGCTTTATGCCTATGGTCAATTGCAGTCCATCGCGGTCGGTCACGATACGACTTCCCGGGTCGAGAGGATCGCTTATCTCAACACGCTGCTGTTTGTCACCGGGGTGCTGCTGGCGACAGCGCTGTTCTTCGGCGTGTTCTTCATCTACCCGCTGATCCGTAGGCAGGCCACGGAAGAGGGCAAGCTGCGCGCCATGACGGTTTCGCTCAGCGCCCGCTCGGAAACGCTGCAGCATGCGGCATTGACCGACGGCCTTACCGGCATGCAGAACCGGCGCTATTTCGACGATGCGCTGAAGGAATATCTCGAGGAATTCCGCCGCATCGAAAAGCCCGTCGGGCTGATGATCCTCGACCTCGATCATTTCAAGCAGGTCAACGACACGCATGGCCACGATGTCGGCGACGAGGTGCTGAGGGCAGTCGCCAATTGCCTCAAAGGCATGACGCGCTATCACGACGTGGTGGCGCGGCTCGGCGGCGAAGAGTTCGCCGTTGTCACCCCCAACATGGACGCGGAGTTGTTGGGGAAGTTCGCCGAACGCATCCGCAAGGCGATTGCCAACATGTCGGTGCTGTCGGGCAATGTCCGCCTCAAGATCACCACCAGCGTCGGTCTTGCCGTCTGGGATCGGAAGGAAACGGCCGAGGAATTCTACCGCCGCGCCGACCGCCAGCTCTACGAGGCGAAGAGGCAAGGCCGCAACCGCGTCTGCGCCTAAAATCCCGAAGAAGAATTCATGAGGCCGGTTGCCTGACGTGGCTTTCTCGACTTCCGGTGCTCACGGACTAAATGTCCGCTCCGCTCCGGCTTCTCGAAAGCCACGCCATTCAATCCGGCCTGATGAATTCCCTTTCGGGATTTTGCCCAAGCGGGCCAACGAAGCGGAGCCCTGGCGCTCCGGCGGCTTCTCAATTGGCCGGCAAAAAAGTCGCTACGCTGAAGGTCAATCGTTCTGCGGGCGCATGCCGAAGGTTGTGGGCTTGAGGCCGTAGCGCAGGTCGAAATCGTCGTCGGGCTGGACGCGCTGGGCGGTGGCCGGCTTGCGGTAATCGGGATCGCCGGCCTGGCGGCCGGAGTCCACGACCTCGGCGAAGGCCATCTGCTGCTGCGGTTTCGGGACGTTGCGCAGCCGCTCGACGATGGCGGCGAGATCGACGTCGTTGCCGTCCTGCGAGAACTCGTCCTGCTCTCGCTTGGCGGTGCCGGGGATCAGGTTCTCCGCCAGTTTCTCGAACTTCAGCCGCATGGTCGTCGCCACGCCTTCACCGAAGGCGATGGCTTCGCGCTGGCCCATGGAGGACAGGAAGGCCAGCGTCGAGGCGGAGGAATCGGCGATCGCCGAGCGGATGATCGCCTGGTCCTGCTCATTGGCCAGCCGCATGGCGAAGAAGGTCGAGCATTGCGACAGGATGGTCGGATCGAGTTCACCCGGGCGCTGGGTGACCACGCCGAGATAGCAGCCATATTTGCGGCCTTCCTTGGCGATGCGCGACAGTGCATGCCTTGTCGGGGCGAAGCCAAGGCGTGGATCGGCCGGCATATAGCGGTGTGCTTCCTCGCACAGCAGCAACAGCTTCAGCCGGCCCTCGCTCCACAGCGCAAGGTCGAAGGCGAGCCGAGCCAGCACCGAACAGACGGAGTTGACCACTTCGGACGGCATGCCGGCCATCTCGAAGCAGGTCACCGGGCGGCCATGATGCGGCACACGGAAAATATTGCCGATCGTTTCGTGGATCGTGTCCTCGATCAGTCGCGAATTGAACATGAAGCGATAGCGCGGGTCGGACGCGGCGGACTCGATGCGCGTCTTCAGCGATTTCAGCGTCGGGCGGTCGTTCTTGCTTTCCAGGAGGCCCATGCGCTCGTCGATCTGCTTGATGAGATCGACCATGCGGTAGGGCACCGGCGTGTCGGCGGTCAGCGCATCGCTGCCGCGGCGCACGTAAGAGCCTGAATTGGGATTGCGATAGAGGTTCTTGGCGGCGGGGATCAGGTCGCGCAGGACATCGACTTCTTCCGGCACGACCTCTCGGCCGCGAAACAGCACTTCGGCGAATTCTTCAAGCCTGAACATCCAGAACGGCAGGTCAAGCGTCTTGGAATCGACCCGGACGCAGAACTCAGGCAGGGATGCCGCGAATTCATTGTGCGGATCGAGAATGAGGATTCGCAGATCGGGCCGGGCGGCGATCGATTTGCGCAGCAGCAGCGAGATGGCGGTGGATTTGCCGACGCCGGTTGTGCCGACAACGGCAAAATGGCGCGCCAGCGTGTCGTCGATGGCGATGTTGGCGTCGATCGACTCATCCTGCGACAGCGTGCCGATGGTGATGGAATGACGCCCGGCGAGATCGTAGACCGCCTGCAGGTCACGGGTACGGATGCGGTGCGCTATGGCGCCGATATGAGGATAGGTGGTGATGCCGCGGTCGAACACCGGTTTGGCGCCGGGCTCCGCGCCGTCGCGCACTTCGCCGATTAGTTCGACGCTGACCTCGATGGGATTTTGTCCCTCATTGCTCCAGGCGCGATCCGACTTGCCGATTTCGTAGACCAGACCAACGGTGCGCGATGTCCCGAGATTGATGGAGATCATCTTGCCGACGGTCCACAGGCCGGTGACCGCTCCTTCGATGTCGTCGGCATAGGCGCTGATGGTGGCGCGCGCACCGTCGCACTGCACGACGTTGCCGAGAATGCGCTTGTCGCTCTGCTCTGCGCGGCGGCGCTCCTGCGAGGTCGGTTCGCCGACGGAGGCTTCGCGCTCGACAAACATACGATCCGATCCCCATTCTCGTGGAGCCTCGATCCTACACAGACGGGGTTAAGGTGGCGTGATGCGGGATGGTGTAGCAGGGGTTAACCGGTCAGCGAAAATTCAACCAGCCGGCCTCTTTTCCGAATCTAAATATTCGATATATTGGACGAATGACTGATATAGCGAATGACATGTCGGCTACGATAGGCAGACGAATCCACGCCGAAAGAGCCTTGCGGGACTGGTCGTTGGCCGACCTGGCGAATCGCTCCGGCGTCTCCAAAGCCATGCTCAGCACTATCGAGCGCGGCATGACCAGCCCGACGGCCGCGCTGCTGGTGCGCATCGCCGCTGCTTTCGGCATGACGCTGTCGACGCTGATTGCACGCGCCGAGCAGCAAGGTGGCGGCCTGCTGCGCGAGAGTGAGCAGCCGGTTTGGCGCGACCCCGGTACGGGCTATGTCCGCCGGCATCTGTCGCCGGTTTCCGACACGCCGCTCGAATTGATCCGGGTGCAACTGCCGGCTGGCGCCAGTGTGAGTTTCCCGGCGGCGTCCTATGCCTTCATCAAGCAGCAGATGTGGCTGATCTCCGGGCGACTTGAGTTCACCGAGGGTGATATGGTGCATAGTCTCGAGCCCGGCGACTGCCTGGCGCTCGGCGCGCCGTCGGACTGCACGTTCCATGCCGTCGGACCGCAGCCGGCCGACTATCTGGTTGCGCTGGTCAGGGGCTGAAATCGTGGCAAGACGTCCCAAGCGCTCCGACAATGGCGGACCGCCGCTCGATGATTACAAGGGTCCGCCATGGGGCAGGGGCGATCCCTACATCTTCCTGGCCTGGCAGGCAGCGCATGCCAAGGCGTGGAAGGCGCCAAGCCGTGACGTGATGCTGATGCGCATGGAAAAGGCCGAGCGGCTTGGCCTGACCTATGAGGAATACACGCTCGAAATCCTCGAACGCGGGCTGCATCTGCAGCCGAAAGACACCGATCGCATCGCCGCGATCAAGGCGAGACGAAAGCGGCGCCGCGTCGCGCGTCTGGATTAGCAAGGGAAAGTGCAGGTGAGTCCCATCGAAATCAGGTCGCTGACTGCGGAAACACGCGACATGCTGGCCGACCTCCTGATCGAGACGGTCGCGGCCGGCGGCTCCGTCAGCTTCATGCATCCCTTATCCAGGCAAGCGGCGGAAACCTTCTGGAGCAACTCGTTGATGGCAGCAGAGAGAGGTGAAAGAGCGGTGCTGGGTGCTTGGTATGGCGACGCGTTGATCGGCACCGTCACCTTGCTGCTCGACTTTCCGGTCAATCAGCCGCACCGGGCCGAGATCGCCAAGCTCATGACCCGCGTCGAACACCGCGGCAAGGGCATAGCGAGCCGGCTGATGCGGGCGGCCGAAACGCTCGCCGTCGAGAAAGGCCGCACGCTTCTGGTGCTGGACACCGCAACCGAGGAGGGCGCTTCCGGCCTTTACGAAAAACTCGGCTTCACGCTCACTGGCGAAATACCGGACTTTGCCCTGAAACCGCATGGCGGGCTGACCGGCACGCTCATCTACTGGAAGCGCATCGGCGGCGCTGCCTAAGCCTTGTGGTGAACCTCTTGCAGCGCGTAGACCGGCGTCGCGATGCCTTCCATGCGCGCCTTCAGCTGCAGCGCCAGGAACTGGGAGTAATGGCGCGACTGGTGCAAATTGCCGCCATGGAACCACAGCGCCTCCTGCTGCGTCGGCTTCCACATGTTGCGCAGCTCGCCTTCCCAGGGGCCTGGGTCCTTCGTGGTGTTGGAGCCGAGGCCCCAGCATTTGCCGACCTTGTCTGCGACCTCCCGTGAGATCAAATCGGCCGCCCAGCCATTCATCGAACCGTAGCCGGTGGCGTAGACGATGAGATCGGCCGGCAGTTCCGATCCATCGCTGAGCAGGACCGAATGCTCCTTGATCTCCTTCACGTCGACACCGCTTTTCAGCTTGATCGACCCGTCGATGATCAGGTCGGAGGCGCCGACATCGATGTAATAGCCCGAGCCGCGCCGCAGATATTTCATGAACAGGCCGGAGCCGTCATCGCCCCAGTCAAGCATGAAGCCGGCCTTTTCCAGGCCCTTGTAGAATTTGTCGTCCCGCTTCTTCATCTCGGCATAGGCCGGGATCTGGAATTCGTGCAGGATCTTGTAGGGCAGGGAGGCGAAGACGAGGTCGGCCTTGGCGGTGGTCATGCCGCTCGCGACCGCCTTTTCCGAATAGAGCGAGCCCAGGCCGATCTCCATCAGCGTGTCCGACTTGACGATATGCGTGGTCGAGCGCTGCACCATGGTGACGTCGGCGCCGGCCTCCCAAAGGGCTGCTGCAATGTCGTGGGCGGAGTTGTTCGAGCCGATGACGACAGCTTGTCTGCCGACATAGGCATCGGGTCCCGGATGCTTCGAGGAGTGATGCTGGTCGCCCTTGAATGTGTCCATGCCCTTGAAGTTCGGCATGTTGGCCTTGCCGGATTGCCCCGTGGCCAGCACCAGTTGTTTCGGCTTCAGCGTGATGTCCTTGCCGTCGCGGCGCACCACCACCGTCCATTCCTTCTTGCTGTCGTCATAGACAGCGCTCATGGCCTCGGTCGACGACCAGTAGTTCAGCTCCATTACCTTGGCGTACATTTCCAGCCAGTCGCCGATCTTGTCCTTGGGCGCGAAGACCGGCCAGTTCCTGGGAAAGTCGATATAGGGCAGATGGTCGTACCAGACCGGATCGTGCAGGCAGAGCGATTTGTAGCGCTTGCGCCAGCTGTCGCCGGCCCGTTCGTTCTTCTCGACGATGATGGTCGGCACGCCGAGCTGCCGCAGCCGCGCGCCGAGCGCGATGCCGCCCTGGCCGCCGCCAATGATGAGCGTATAGGGCTGCGTCTTGAAGCCGAGTTCGGCGGCCTCCTTCTCGCGCTCCTCCTTCCAGGTCGGGCGGTTCTTGCCATGGCCGTGCTTGGCGCCGAGCGGGCGGTCGAAGCCGGCCGGCTCCTCATGGCCCTTGAGCTCGACCATGGTGGTGAGCAGCGTCCAGATCTTGCCGTCCTTCAGCCGGATGTGGCCGAAGCCGCGCGCCACGGACGTCTCGAAACTGATCCAGCCGTCGAGCACGCCGTCGCTTTCCGTGGCATCCTCGCCCCTGGCGATCGCCCAGTTCGACGGTTTGGTCCTGGCCAACTGGCTGACCAGCATGTCGCGCACCTGATCGCGGCCTTCCATCGTCTTGATGTTCCAGGTGAAGGTAACAAGATCGCGCCAAAAACAATCCTCCTGAAAGCAGGCGACCGCCTTGTCGATGTCGCCGGCGGCGAGTGCCGCGCCGAAGCGATCGAGCAGGTCGGAAAGCTTCTTGTTGGGGGCCTTGTCGAGCATTGCATTTCCTCCGCGATTTTTCCTGGCCGCCTGTAGCGAGCGGAACCCTGCCGAAGCTTGACGTCCGGCCTGGCGCAGTATCGCGACAAATTATGCGCCGCGTCACGTCGTCCAATAGTTTGCCGCGTATTCAGGGGCTTATCGGGAAATCGGGACGCCGAAGACCGTTGCGAACCAGCGGCGGACCGCTTCTTCGGCCGGGCTCAGATGCGCGCCCGAAGGTGCGGTCAGATAGTGGCCGGCACCGCTCGACAGCGTAAAGCCGGACAGGGTGACGAGAGATCCTTCGCGCAGTGCCGCGTCGGCCAACGGTCGCGATCCCAGCACCATGCCGGCGCCGTGCTTCGCCGCCTCCAGTGCGGTAACGAAACTGTCGAATTTGTGCGTGGGCCCGAGCGCCGGCTTCATCCGGGCGACGGCGAACCACTCGCCCCACATTTCCCGCGCGCCGACCACTGTAAGTCTCGGCAATCCTGTCCAATCCTTGGCCTTGGCGATATTTGGCGACGCCATCGGCGTCAAGGTTTCGCGGGTGAGGCGGTCGGCCTGCCGTCCGGCAAAGGAGCCGGAGCCAATGCCGAATCGGATGTCGAGACCCACAAAGCGCTCGCCGTAATCGGCCGGTGTGTGGATGGTCTCGATCTGCAGCTGGACGAAGGGCAGGTCCTTGGCCATTTGCGGCAGCTTTGGCGCGATCATCAGCACGGCAAACGAGATCGGCGAGCGTATCGTCACGCTCTGGACGGTCTTGGGTTCGAACAGCTCGCGCGTGCTGTTGGCGATCACGGCAAAGGCCGATTGCAGATGCGGCAGGTAGGCGGCACCCTCCGGCGTCAATTCGACGCCGCGCGCCAGGCGGATGAACAGCGGCTGCTTCAACCGCTCTTCGAGAGAACGGATGTGCTGGCTGACCGCAGCCTGGGTCAGGCCAAGCTCGGCCGCGGCGGCGGTGAAATTCGACAGCCGCGCGGCGGCCTCGAAACTCCGCAGCCAGTCAAGCGGGGGCAAGGGCAGGGTTGTTTCAGTCATAAACCGTTTAGGGCCTTTGGCTGCAAAATGATAATTTGAGTTATGCCTTCGACATCATCACGATGCAATCGGACCCTGCGGAGTTGGCTGCGGGGCGCAGCGGACAGGAACGGATCCCCATGCTTAGCCAAGCGCTGATCGGCGACGAAGGAAGAACGATCGACCTCGGTTGGAAGGACGGCGCGCGCACTCGCTTTCACGCCGTGTGGTTGCGCGACAATGCGCTTGACGACAAGACGCGCAGCGCCGGCAACGGCCAGCGGCTGATCACCATTCTCGACATTCCCGCGCAGACATGGATCGGCGCAGCCGCGATCAAGGGCGATGCGCTTGAAGTCAGTTTCGAACCGGAGGGAAAGACGGTGCGCTTTCCTGCGGCATGGCTGAGCGCCAATGCCTATGACCGCGATGCCGCCCGACAGCCCGGCTGGACAGGCGAGGGCACCGTGCGATGGACCAGGGCCTCTATGCAGAATTCGGTGCCGCGCGCCGGCTATCTCGCTGCCAGCCGCGACCGCGCCGTCTTGCGGCAATGGCTGTCGGCGGTGAAGACCTACGGCTTCGCGGTGATGGACGATTTGCCGCCCGAATCCGGGGCGCTGTGCAAAGTGTCCGATCTGTTCGGCTATATCAGGGAGACCAATTACGGCCGATGGTTCGAGGTGCGCGCCGAGGTCAATCCAACCAATCTGGCCTACACCAATCTTGGCCTGCAGGCGCATACCGACAATCCCTATCGCGATCCGGTGCCGACCTTGCAGATCCTGTCCTGCATCGAAAACACCGTGGAGGGCGGCGAATCCAGCGTCGTCGATGGTTTTGCCGTGGCGGCCGCGCTGCAGGCCGAAAACCCCGAAGGCTTCCGGCTGTTGAGTTCATACCCGGCGCGTTTCGAATATGCGGGGTCGTCGGGCGTGCGATTGCAGGCCAAACGGCCGATGATCGAGCTCGGGCCGGATGGCGAACTCATCGCCATCCGTTTCAACAACCGCTCGCTGGCGCCGACCGTCGATGTGCCGTTCGCGGAGATGGAGGCCTACTACGCCGCCTATCGCCGGTTTGCCGAACTGATCGAGGATCCTTCCTTCGAAGTCACCTTCAGGCTCGAGGCAGGCCAGGCCTTCATCGTCGATAACACCCGCGTCATGCATGCCCGCAAGCAATTCTCCGGCGCCGGCAAGCGCTGGCTGCAGGGCTGCTACGCCGACAAGGATGGCCTTTTGTCGACGCTGTCGGCGATCGAACACAGCTTCAAGGAGGCTGCGGAATGAGCGGCCAGGATTTGAACGCGGGCAACATCGTCGAATTCATCGCCGATATTTTCGAACGCCGAGGGGCGGAATCCTATCTCGGCGAACCCGTCACCATGTCGGAGCACATGTTGCAGGGCGCCTGGTTCGCCGAAAAGGACGGCGCGCCCGATGTGCTGGTGGCGGCAGCACTGCTGCACGATATCGGCCACTACACCAGCGAGTTCGGCACCTATTCGCCCGACGATGTCGAGGACAAGCATCATGACGAAGCCGGCGGCGAGGTGCTGGCGCCGTTCTTTCCACCCGTGATCGTCGAATGCGTCAGGCTGCACGTCGCGGCCAAGCGCTACCTCTGCGCTACCGACCCGACCTATTTCGGCAGGCTGTCGCAGGCCTCGGTCCACACGCTGTCGCTGCAAGGCGGGCCGATGAATGCCGAAGAGGTGGCCGAGTTCCGCAAGAACCCGTTCCACGAGGAAGCGGTTCGGGTCCGCATCTGGGACGAGGCCGGCAAGATCGCCAACATGAAGACCCGGGCATTTCGCGACTACATGCCGCTGCTGCAACGGGTTGTCCGCGACTTCGCCAATCGCGTCTGACCATAGTCCGGGGGAGGAACGGCATGTGCTACCGCTTCGACGGCGAGCATGCGCAAACTGTATGCCGGAGATCTGCCGCAAGAGTCTGCGTGCCGCAGGCGCTCGCGCCTCGCTGCCGATCCCTACCGGTGACGAGCCTTGTCACCGCGGATTTTATTGCGACATCCGTCGGCGCGGCCCAAGATCAGTAGGTCAGACTTCGGTGTATATTTGACTCAGACGAAGGTCTGAGAATCGAGCTGCAAGCACGAAAGGAGAGTTTCCTCAGCGTTTGTGAGCCGCAATTTTGGGCTGTTCATTCTTGAATACCGTGACACATCATGATGTGATGCTGGCATGAATGGAGCAAGGCAGCCCCTGTTTTCATCCGTGCGTCGCCGGGCGTACTTTAGCTTGCGCGTATTCGCGGCGGTTGCGGTGGCGATGCCGGTGCTTGGTCTGCGGTTGAGCCATGTCGACGGCTACAAGATCGAATTCGCCGCTGCCAGCGCCAAGAGCGGAAACAATGGCAATGGTAACGGTGGTGGCAACGGTAGTGGTAACGGTAATGGCTCAGGCGGCAACGCCGGGAATGGCAACGCCAACGGAAAGGGAAAAAATGGTGCCGGCGACAACGCCCCCGGTAGCCAAGCTCCCAGTAGCCAAGTCAATGCCGCTGGCGACACGGTGACGGTACAGGGCGCCAAAATCCAGGTCGTGCATCGCGATGGATTCAGCGAAAGCATCGAGGCCGGCCGCTTCACTATGAAGGATCCGCTTGGAAGGACAATTGTCGAACGCGCCGTAAGGGCCTCCGACATTGCTCGTCTGAAAGGGCTGTGACTGTTGGTTCGCCAACCAGCATCCGACCTTCAGACAAGCCCCGATCTCCCTATACAAGACCCGTTTTGGGCGCGTGCATAAGAATGGCTGCTTCGGTGCGGTTTCGCACCCTTAGCTTTTGAAATATCCGAGTCATGTGGTGTTTTACCGTTTTCTCCTGCAGGTTGAGACGTTTGGCGACTTCTTTATTGCTCAGTCCTTCGCCTACCAAAGAGATTATCCCAAGCTCGCGTCCCGAGAGATTGGCAACGAGATCGGTTGTGCGCTTTTCCGGCCGGATCAGTTCATTCAAAAGCTGCGCTGACAGGGTCGGCGAAACATATTTTTTTCCTGCGGCTATATAAGTCAGCACCTCGGCCAGCGATGCCGCCCCAATCCCTTTCAGCACATATCCGCGTACGCCCAGCCTGAGCGCCGTTGCCAAATCGGCGTTCGCCTCCGAGACGGTGAGCATGACGATCTTGCAGTCAGGCTGAGTTGCAAGAATATTTTCCGCTGCCGCCAGACCCCCTCCCGGCAAACTGATGTCTAGCAGCAATATGTCGGGATTTGCCAAGGCCGCAAGCTGTTCGGCATCCGTCGCGGTTTCGCCCGCACCAACGACTTCGAAGCCGCCGATTTCGGCGAGGCTGCGAGCCACACCCTCGCGAAACAGCGGATGATCATCAACAATGGCAATCCTTATGGGAGCGGTCATTTCTGGTCCTCGATGTTGAGCGTTATGGTCAGCCGGGTCCCCCTGGGGCTCGAAAAGGTCTCGAAGTGACCTCCGATACTTTCGATACGTTCCCTCATACCGGCGAGTCCAAGTCCTTCACACGATCCCGACTGGAATCCAGGGCCGTGATCAAGCACTTGAATGAGGAGCTTGCCCTGCGTCACTCTCGCCTTGACAGCCTGCCCCTTGCCCAGACCGTGTCGCCAGGCATTGTTTAGCCCCTCCTGCGCGAAGCGAAAGATGCTTATTTTCTCGGACGTCCCCAGGTCGGGCAGGCGAGATGGCAGTGAAAGCGATACGGAAGAGGCTGTACGGCGTTCATGTTCGGCAACCGCAAGCCGCAATATCTCCGCGACTGTCGAAGCTTCGATCTGTGGCAGCACGAGGCCGGTGCAGATGGCGCGGATCTCCCGCATCGCCTCATCCAACGTATGATGGATATCGGCGATCTCGGTCTTGCGGTGGCTTGGGGATGCGGCGGGATCGAGCAGCAGAGGGCTGTCCATGCGCAGCGCAGCCAGTGCGACGAGCTGAGCTGGACCGTCATGCAAATCAGACCCGATGCGACGCAAGTAACGTTCGTTGATTGCCGTTGCGCGGCGCGACGCCTGCTGGACGCGCTCCCGCAAAGCGGAATTCTGCTCCAAAAGCAACTGAAGCTCCGCCACTTGTGTCTCAAGCGCTGAACGCTGCGTTTCGATAGTGCTGCTGCCGCGAAGCACGATTCCCGAGAGCATCGCCAAGGCGACCGCGGTCGCGCCAGCCACGAGCAGCCAGCTCGACCATAGTGCCGAGTTTAAAGTGCCCTGAAGATCGTCGGCTATCTCGTAGAACTCGGAAACGGCCACAACATCGCCCGACCACGGCTCTCGAACCGGATTGTAGATCTCGAGCAGCGAGGCGGTGGGGCTCTTCCGTTCCTTCCTTTCATTTTCGTCCAGATCATTGAATTGCGCCACCACGTTTCCGCCGAACGCATGCAGCAAGTTCGCATTTGGCTCGAAGGTCTGGCCAATAAGAGCCGCGTCTTTGGCGTACAGCACCTTGCCATCACGCCGCCAAAGCACGAACGACGCCAGTTTTTTTCCGAGAGCACCCTGGTCCAGGGTTTCATCGAGTGCCCGTTTAACGGTGTCGCTGAGCTGCTGGCTTTTGCGCATATCCGGCAGGATTGGCGCGATGACACTGTCGACGTAAAGCGCGGTCGTGCTTGCAGAGTTGCGGATCACTCCATCTCGTATTTGCGAGGTGACCCATAGGCCGACGACCAGCATCAGCGACAGCAGCCCAATGCTTCCGACTATGATGAACTGCCAAGCCAACGATAGCCTGTTCCAGTTTTGATAGAGACTATCAATGTAGCGCACGTCTCAACCGACCCCGCGACTTTGGCCGTGCCAAAATGCCTAAGCCATCCTACATCTAGAACGGTCGATGGTGCGAGCAAGCGCTAGGTTGAATGCCGGGGAAACCGCAATTTCAAGGCATGATCCCACCGCCACCCGCGGGGAACGGCGGTGGGATCAGCGTTACTGTATGATCTTGACGATCTTCCGCGTGCCGGGGTCGACCAGCACGGTTCGCCCGTCGACCACAACGTAGCGATACTTGACGCTCGGCACTTCATGCAGTTCCACCGTGTCGGGAATGGCGGTCCCCACGTTCAATTCGACACCTGGAATCTTCACCGACGCAAGGGGCTGCTTTTTCACGTATTCGCGCACAACCGTTTCCTGCTCCGGCGCGATGATGACGTCTTGAGCGGCAACTACGCCCGCGCTCGCGAGCAGCAAGAATCCGGCAATTGCGGTCGACTGGTACATGGTCGTCATGATTCTCTCCTTCATCAACGCTCATGCATCTTGCGCGAGCTCGATTCCGATACGGTGGTTGTTGGTGAGGTTGATGCACACCGCAAGCCGAACGGGCTTTTCGCGGCTGCGTTCCCGCGTGGGGCTTCGGTCCGGGCGTCATCGGGCCAATGGACTATAGGGAGAGGGACCAAAGTCTGGTGCCAGGCTGTAGAGGTCCTAGAGCCTCCTCAGGGCGGAACACAGGGTTCTCGGCATCGTTGAGATCAGCACTTGTGGGAGGCGTTAATGGACAACAGCGTCCATCAGGCACGATGGTTGCTCTTGCCTGTTTTCGGGGTAGCCATCCTGGTCATGACGACGGGAGTACTTCTAAGCTTGTGAGGCTGGTGTCATCGCTATGGGATCACAAGCTCAGAAAAAAGCAAAAATCTTGCGTTGCATTAATTTTTTGATGCAATTTGTAGCTGATTGTTGGCAAAACTACTGCCTACATTTATTGGTCTTCTTAGAAGCCCGATTTTATTCGCAAAATGCGGAACAAAGTATTTTTGACAGAGTTGGCTAGGCTGAGGGACCGACTCTTTAAGGAGAAAGCAGATGAAACATGTGTTGATCACGAGCATGATTGCGCTTGGCGTCGGGTGCGGCGCCGCGATCGCCCAGACCCAGGCTGTGCAGCCGAGCGGCGGCGACAACTGCGCCGCTGGCGCGGCCGATTGCCAGAAGGGCGGCAAGGCCGGCGAACAGGCGCAAGGCAAGATGAAGTCACAGACCGATCAGAATGCACAGGGCCAGGCTGGCGCCACGACCGATCAGCAGGCTCAGAGCAAAGCCAAGCTCAAGACGGATGAACAGGCACAGGGCAAGGCCGGGACCAGTACCGAGCAGAATGCTCAGGGTCAGGCCGGCGCCACGACCGATCAGCAGGCTCAGGGCAAGGCCAAGCTCAAGACGGATGAACAGGCCCAGGGCAAGGCCGGGACCAGCACCGAGCAGAATGCTCAGGGCCAGACCGGCACCAGCACCGAGAAGCAGGCTCAGGGCAAGGCCAAGCTCAAGACGGATGAACAGGCCCAAGGCAAGGCCGGGACCAGCACCGAGCAGAACGCTCAGGGCCAGACCGGCACCAGCACCGAGAAGCAGGCTCAGGGCAAAGCCGGGACCAGCACCGAGCAGAACGCTCAGGGCCAGACCGGCACCAGCACGGACCAGCAGGCCCAGGGCAAGGCCGGGACCACCACCGAGCAGAACGCTCAGGGCAACACAAACGTCCAGACCGACCAGGGCAATACGGCCTCGATCAACAACGTGACAGTCGAGCAGAAGACGCAGGTCACGCAGATCATCCACGAGACCAGGGTTGAGCCGGTGAAGAACGTCGACTTCGACATTTCGGTCGGCATCGAGGTGCCGCGGCACAAAGTGCGCCTGCACCGTCTGCCGGCGCGCATTGTCAAGATCGTCCCGGCTTACGAATCCTATGAGTACTTCGTGCTGGCCGACGGGCGCATCGTCATCGTCGACCCGGATACGTACAAGATCGTGCTGATCCTGACGTGACACGGCAGTGGCTCTTGTTCCCGGCGCGGTGCGATTGAGGGGTATCGTATGCGCCGCGGTGGCCCGCCGACCAGAGGCGGCGGGCCACTTGCTTTGTCTTTCGCATCGCGCGTTTTTCCCGTTGACACCTTGCCTTTCACCCTCGTAGTGTCCGCCACGATGAAAAAGGCACTCATTCTCGTAGGAAAGCGCGTGGGCAAGGCGGTGTAACCGCCGGGCGAAAACCTCCCATGCGCAACACACAGGCTCCCATCGGGGGCCTTTTTTATTGCCCGAAACACGACTAAACGACCAGCAATCGCCTCATGGCTAGAAGTACGGGACCAGACCGATGAGCAACGGACAGAACGAACGGCGCGAAATGCCAAACAGGGAAATGACTGGCGCCGAAATGGTGGTGCAGGCGCTGAAGGACAATGGCGTCAAGCATGTCTTCGGCTATCCCGGCGGCGCGGTGCTTCCGATCTATGACGAAATCTTCCAGCAGGACGAGGTCGAGCACATCCTCGTCCGCCACGAGCAAGGCGCAGGGCATGCGGCCGAAGGCTATGCCCGCTCGACCGGCAAGGCCGGCGTCATGCTGGTGACCTCCGGCCCGGGCGCCACCAATGCGGTGACGCCGCTGCAGGATGCGCTGATGGATTCGATCCCGCTGGTCTGCCTGACCGGGCAGGTGCCGACTTCGCTGATCGGCTCCGACGCGTTCCAGGAGTGCGACACGGTCGGCATCACGCGCCCCTGCACCAAGCACAACTGGCTGGTGAAGGACGTCAACGAATTGGCCGCCACCATCCATGAGGCCTTCCATGTCGCGACGACCGGCCGCCCCGGCCCGGTGGTGGTCGACATTCCGAAGGATGTGCAGTTCGCCAAAGGCATCTATGTGCCGCCGCAGGCGGCGCCGCGCACCAGCTACCAGCCGAAGGTCCAGGGCGACCTGGAAAAGATCAAGGCCGCCGTCGAACTGATGGCCAGCGCCAAGAAGCCGATCATCTATTCGGGCGGCGGCGTCATCAACTCCGGTCCGGAGGCCAGCCATCTTCTGCGCGAACTGGTCGACCTCACCGGCTTCCCGATCACCTCGACGCTGATGGGCCTCGGCGCGTATCCGGCATCGGGCAAGAACTGGATGGGCATGCTGGGCATGCACGGCACTTATGAAGCCAATATGGCGATGCATGATTGCGACGTGATGATCTGCATCGGCGCGCGCTTCGACGACCGCATCACCGGACGGCTGACCGCCTTCTCGCCCAACTCGAAGAAGATCCACATCGACATCGATCCATCGTCGATCAACAAGAACGTGCACACGGAAGTGCCCATCATCGGCGATGTCGGCCGGGTGCTGGAGGACATGGTGCGGTTGTGGCGGGCGAGCGCCAAGGCCGACAAGAAGGCGCTCCATCCCTGGTGGGAGCAGATCGCCAAATGGCGCGCGCGTGACTCGCTCGCGTTCAAGATGAACCACGATGTGATCATGCCGCAATATGCCATCCAGCGGCTCTACGAACTGACCAAGGACATGGACACCTACATCACCACCGAGGTCGGCCAGCACCAGATGTGGGCGGCGCAGCACTATCATTTCGAGAAGCCGAACCGCTGGATGACGTCGGGCGGGTTGGGCACGATGGGCTACGGTCTGCCGGCTGCGCTCGGCGTGCAGATCGCGCACCCGGATGCGCTGGTCATCGACATCGCAGGCGATGCCTCGGTGCAGATGACGATGCAGGAGATGAGCGCGGCGGTGCAGCACAATGCGCCGATCAAGATCTTCATCCTCAACAACCAGTATATGGGCATGGTGCGCCAGTGGCAGCAGCTGCTGCACGGCAACCGTCTGTCGCATTCCTACACCGAAGCGATGCCCGACTTCGTCAAGCTGGCCGACGCATATGGCGGCCATGGCATTCGCTGCGAGAAGCCGGACGAGCTGGACGATGCGATCAAGGAGATGATCGCGGTGAAGAAGCCGGTGCTGTTCGATTGCCGGGTGGCGACGCTCGCCAACTGCTTCCCGATGATCCCGTCGGGCAAGGCGCATAATGAAATGCTCCTGCCCGACGAGGCGACCGACGAAGCCGTGGCCAACGCCATCGACGCCAAGGGCAGGGAACTGGTCTAGGTCCAAGCCGGGGCAGGGCTGTCGCGAGAAGCCGTGCGCAAACAGAGAATTAGCTCAAAGTCTGAAATCGAGATTCATGTCATGAACGCACAGCTTCAACCGACCGGCTCCGCCTATTTCATCGCCAAGGAAACGGAAAAGCCGGAGAACCACACGCTCTCCGTGCTGGTCGACAATGAGCCCGGTGTGCTTGCCCGGGTCATCGGCCTCTTTTCCGGCCGCGGTTATAACATCGAGAGCCTCACCGTCTCCGAGACCGAACACGAGAAGCACCTGTCGCGCATCACCATCGTGACGCGCGGCACGCCGCATGTGCTGGAGCAGATCAAGCACCAGCTCGAACGCATCGTACCGGTGCATCGCGTCGTCGATCTCACCGTGCGCTCGCACGAGTTCGGCCAGGAGCGGCCGCTGGAACGCGAGTTGGCGCTGGTCAAGGTCGCCGGCACCGGCGAAGCCCGCGTCGAGGCGCTGCGTCTGGCGGACGCTTTTCGCGCTTCGGTCATCGACGCCAACACCGAGCACTTCATCTTCGAGATTACCGGCAAGGGTTCGAAGCTCGACCAGTTCATCGCCATCATGAAGCCGCTCGGCCTGGTCGAGATCTGCCGCACCGGCGTGGCGGCGATGAACCGCGGCCCGCAAGGGATGTAGTCTCAGTCCAACTATTTTACCGGCTTGGGATCGACCTTGCCGCTCGCCAGATTCTTACTCTCCCTTTTGATCGGGCGCGATACCGGACAGACGTCCTGGACGAAGCCGTTCAGCGTGTTAACCAGATTGTTCTGGACCAGCGAGTAGCGGATGAATTGTCCCTGCCGCTCCCTGGCGATGAGGCCGGCCGTCTCCAGGATGCTCAGATGCTGCGAGATCGACGGCTTCGACATGTCGAAGCGCGCCGCGATCTCGCCCGCGGTCAGCGAGGAGTGGGCGAGATAGGCGAGGATCTTGCGCCTCGGCTGCGATGACAGCGCCTCGAACACGCGCTGTATGGCGCTGCTTGCCCCGATAGCCGTGTCGCCATCCGCTGCATTGTCTTCGATCACCGCCTGCCTCTGTCGTTTCGCTTCCGGTATTTAGTCTATTGCCTAAATACCTAAATCGGAATAGTAGATAGTTAGCTTATTGCCTAAATAAGCGCCGGCGCGCCGGAAGGCAAGGCTCTTTGGTCCGGAAATGTTTCCTGCAGAGGAGGGGTACCGATGAAGACCATATCCACAGGCAGAATGATCTCGCAGCCCTTGAGCGATGCCGAAGATGGCGAGGTCGTCTGGATGCCGGCCAAGTCGATCTGGGTCGGTGCGATGACGCTGATTGCGTTGGTGTTCGGGCCGCTGACCTTCAGCTGGAGCGCTTTCGCCCTGTTCGTAGCGACGACGGCGGTGACGATCTGCGCCGGACACTCGGTCGGCATGCATCGCCTGCTCATCCATCGCTCGTTCAAGGTTCACATCTGGCTCAAACACGCGCTGGTCTATCTCGGCACGCTCGTCGGCATGGCCGGTCCGTTCGGCATGATCTATGCGCATGACATACGAGACTGGGCGCAGCGCCAGACGGCTTGTCACGACCTGCACGCCCACCGCCGGCCTTTCTTCACCGACGCTTTCTGGCAAATGCATTGCGCCGTAGCGTTGCGCAATCCGCCTGACTTCGTCATCGAGCCGTCGATCAGAAACGACCGCTTCTACAAATTCGTCGAGCGGACCTGGATGCTGCAGCAACTGCCGTGGGCGATCCTTTTCTTGCTCCTCGGCGGGTGGAGCTGGGTGGTCTGGGGCATTGCGGTGCGTATCTCCGTGTCGCTGACCGGGCATTGGCTGGTCGGGCATTTCGCACATCGCAGCGGGCAGCAGGGCTGGCGCGTCGATGGCGTTGCCGTGCAGGGCTACAACCTGCCGCGTTTCGGCCTGGTGACCTTTGGCGAGAGTTTCCACGGCAATCACCATGCGTTTCCCGAATCCGCAAAGCTCGGCCTGGAACGCGGGCAGATCGATCTCGGCTGGCTCTTCATCCGCATCCTGGCTGCCCTCGGCCTCGCGCATGGCGTGAAGCTTCCCGGGAACACGCCGAGGCGCAAAGGCCTGCGGCGTGTGGCTGGCCGTCAGGAGGCCGCCGCCGCTCCCAGCCTGTTGTCGGCGCGGGCCCACGGCAGGTAGACTGTGCCGGCCTGGCTGGCTCGGGATAGGCGGATCACGGCGGAGCGCTTTGGACCAATGGAATGAGGTTGCGTCCAGCGCTCTGTCGATTTAAGTCAGCATTGCTGACCTTTGTGAGCCGTCATGACCCTCGACGCTTTCCTTGCCCTTTTGGTCTACGCCTTCGTGACCTCGATCACGCCGGGGCCGAACAACCTCATGCTCTTGGCGTCGGGCGTGAATTTCGGCCTGGTCAGAACCATCCCGCATATGCTGGGCATCAGCATGGGTTTCCTGGTGCTGTTGCTTGCTGTCGGCTTTGGCCTGGGCGCGGTGCTTACGGCGTTTCCGGCCTTGCACACCGGATTGAAGATCGCCGGCGCTGCCTATCTGCTCTATCTCGCCTGGAAGATCGCCATGTCGCGCTCGCTGTCCAGCAAGGGTGAGACGGAGGCACGGCCGATGCGGTTCATCGAGGCAGCCGCATTCCAGTGGGTCAATGCGAAAGCCTGGGTGATGGCGATCACCGCCATGGCCGTCTACTCCAATCCGGACCACCCGTTCCTGTCGGTGGCGCTGATCGCGATCGCCTTCACCGTCGTCAACCTGCCGAGCGTCTCGATGTGGGCCGGTTTCGGCACAGCGCTGCGCGGGTTCCTGTCGGATCCGGTGCGGCTGAAATGGTTCAACATCGCCATGGGCGTGCTCTTGGCGGCGACGCTCTGGCCGATGCTGAAATAGACGCATCCCGCCTGAGATCTCAACCGCATCCTGGCTGGTTTTCCGACTGCTGAGCCGGCTGCATAGTCATTGTGCAGTGCACATTAAATCTTCGTAATGCCGTGTTTTGGCCCTTTTCCGACAAATGTGCGTCCTATCTACTTCGGCGAGATCGCGGCAAGGCGCCGTGATTGCGTAGAATGAGACCACCGGGTTCGGCGTGTCGGATCATAGGGCTTTTAGTCGATGCGCGGTAAAGTCGTTCTGGCGGTGGTGGTGGCAGCGGCCTGTGTCGCCGCGGCGTGGGTCTATTTTTCGCCGGCGGCGATGAGCAGTCTGCAGCAGATGCTGCCGGGCGCCAGGCAGACGGCAGCGGCGGACAAGCCGGCTGGATCGGACAAGGCTTCGGCCGACAAGGCAGGGGGCAAATCCGGCGCCGGCGGCAATGCCGCCCGTTCGGCCTCGATCGTCTCGGCCACCGCGACAACGGCCGATTTTCCGATCCGCCGTTACGCCATCGGCTTCGTGTCGTCGCCGGCCGTGGTCAACATCAACGCCCGCGTGTCCAGCCAGATCGTATCGATCGACGTCAGGGACGGCCAGATGGTGAAGGCCGGCGACCTGCTGTTCTCGCTCGACGACAGGGCGCTCAAGGCGCAGCTTGCCAAGGATCAGGCGACGCTCGCCAAGGACCAGGCGCTGCTAACCAGTTCGGGCTCCGACCTTCAGCGCGCCAAGGATCTCGTCGCCAAGCAGGCCGGCACGCAGCAGACTTACGATCAGGCGGTGGCGGCGCAAAAGGCTGCCGCGGCGACGGTCGATGCCGACAAGGCGACGATCGACGCCGACAATGTCCAGCTCGGCTTTGCCAGCATCAAGGCGCCGATTGCCGGCCGGCTGGGCGCGGTCAACGTTTCGGTCGGTGACCTCGTCACCTTGAGCAACGGCAACTCGAGCACGGCCACGCCGCTGGTGACGATCACCGAGATGGATCCGCTGCAAGTCAACTTCAACCTGCCGGAGAGCAACCTGGCGCTGCTGCACAAGGCGCTGGCCAACCCGCAGCAAGGCGCGGTGACGCTGACCAAGGATGGCGATCCGACGCCGATCGGCAACGGCACGCTCGACTTCGTCGATTCCAGCGTCGACACCGCGTCCGGCACCATCGCGACACGGGCGAGCATTCCCAACGCCGATCTTTCACTGTGGCCCGGCCAATATGTGAATGTCGTGCTCGACGCTGGCATCATGCCGCAGATGACATCCATCCCGACCGTTGCCGTGCAGCCCAGCCAAAAGGGACCGTTCGTCTATGTCGTCAAGCCCGACAACACGGTCGAGATGCGACCGGTGCAGGTGGCGCTGACCGAAGGCGAAAACAGCGCCATCAGCGAGGGCGTCAAATCAGGCGAGAAGGTGGTGGTCGAGGGCCAGACCAGGCTGAAGGACGGCGCCGCCATTCACGAAGGCAAGGCGGCCGGCGGTGATCAAGCTGCTCCCAAGGTCGCCGAGGCCGGCAAGGCGGCTGCCCAATGATTTCCGAATTCTGCATACGCAGGCCTGTCGCCACGCTGCTGATGTCGTTCGCCCTCGTGCTGGGCGGGCTGTTCGCCTACAAGTTCCTGCCGGTGGCGGCGCTGCCGAGCGCCGAATTCCCGGTCGTCAACGTCTCGGCCACCCTGGCCGGCGCTTCGCCCGAAACCATGGCCACTTCGGTGGCGACGCCGCTGATCAAGCAGTTCGCCACCATTGCCGGCATCGATTCGATCTCGACCAGCAATTCGCTGGGACGCACCTCGATCGCCATCCAGTTCGTGCTCAACAGGGATATCGACGCTGCCGCCGCCGATGTGCAGGCAGCGATCGCGCGCACGCAGCGCCAGCTGCCGCCCGAGATGACGGCGCCGCCGAGCTATCGCAAGGTCAATCCGGCCGACGCGCCGATCCTTTTGATGTCGCTGGTCAGCGACACGGTTCCGCTCACCGACCTCGACGCCTTCGCCGAAAACGTCATCTCGCCCTCGCTGTCGACCATCGACGGCGTGGCGCAGGTGTCGATCTTCGGCCAGCAGAAATATGCGGTGCGCGTGCAGATCGATCCGACCGCACTTGCCGCGCGCGGCATTTCGATCGATCAGCTGCAGACGGCGATCGCCTCGGCCAACTCAAACACGCCGCTTGGCGTGTTGCAGAACGACAAGCAGCAGCTGACCATCACGGCCAATACGCAGCTCACCGATGCCGCCGGGTTCTCCAACCTCATCATCGCCACCAAGAACGGCCATCCGGTGCGGCTGGGCGAGGTGACGCGCGTCATCGACTCGGTCGAGACCACGACGACTGCAAGCTGGTATGACGGCACGCGCGCCATCATCCTGGCGGTGCAGCGCCAGCCCGACGCCAACACCGTCGACGTCGTCGACAAGGTCAAGGCGATGCTGCCGTCGTTCAGGGATCAGATGCCGGCCGCAGCCGACATAAAGCTGCTCAACGACCGCTCGACCTCGATCCGCCAGGCCGTCGACGACGTCCAGTTCACGCTGCTTCTGACCATCGCTTTGGTGGTGATGGTGATCTTCGTCTTCCTGCGCCGGGTGACTGCAACCATCATTCCGGCCGTGGCGGTGCCGATCTCGCTGATCGCGACGCTCGGCGCCATGTTCCTGTTCGGCTTTTCCATCGACAACATCTCGCTGATGGGCCTGACGCTCGCCGTAGGCCTCGTCGTCGACGACGCCATCGTCATGCTGGAAAACATCTTTCGCCATATGGAGGAAGACGGTCTCTCGGCCTTCGACGCCTCGCTGAAAGGTGCGCGCGAAATCGGCTTCACCATCATCTCGATCTCGATCTCGCTGGTGGCGGTGTTCATCCCCGTGCTTTTGATGGGCGGCGTCATCGGCCGCATCTTCAACGAATTCGCCGTCGTGGTGACGGTCGCCATCCTGGCTTCGATGTTCGTGTCGCTGACACTGACGCCAATGCTGTGTTCGCGCCTGCTGTCGGTGACCAAGGCCGATCGCGACAAGCATGCCCCCGGACACAAGCAGGATATCGTCACCCGCGGCTACGACCGGCTTCTGACATTCTGCCTGCGCCACACTTTTCTGGTGTTCCTCGTCTTCGCCGGCACGGCGGCAGCGTCAGTGTGGCTGATCGAAGTCTCGCCGAAAGGCTTTTTCCCGCAAGAGGATATCGGCCAGGTCTCGGTGACGACGATCGCCAGGCAGGACATCTCCTACGACGCCATGGTCAAGCTGCAGAACCAGGCGGCAAGTGTCTTCTCGCGTTCGCCCTATGTCTCGCATGTCGCCTGGTCGGCCGGCGGCGGCAACAATGCGCTGAACCAGGGACAGCTCTATGTGCAGCTGAAGGACAAGAGCCAGCGGCCCGACATCGACAAGGTGCTCGGTGATCTCAGGCGGCAACTGGCCACTGTGCCGGGGATCGATGCCTATATGCAGCCGGTGCAGAACCTGCGGCTTGGCGCGCGTTCTTCCGCCAGCGCCTACCAGCTCGTCGTTCAGGGCCTCGATACCGGCTTGACCGACACATGGGCGCAAAAGCTCAACGATGCGATGGCGGCCGACCATGCGAATTTCACCGACGTCACCAGCGATCTGCAGAACAATTCATTGCAGGCGACGCTGGTGGTCGATCGCGACAAGGCGGCGTCGCTCGGCATCGACACCGACACGCTGCGCTCCAGTCTCTATGGCGGCTTCGGCACGGAGCAGGTCTCGACGATCTTTGGCTCGGCCGACAGCTACGAAGTCATCATGGAGCTCGATCCCAACATCGAATGGTCGCCCGAGCGCATGCTGGCCATCCAGGTCAGGACGGCAAGCGGCAGCCTGGTGCCGCTCGGCGCCTTTGCCCGCGTCGACCGCACCGCCGGCGCGCTGACGGTCAACCAGCTCGGCCAGCTGCCCGCGGTGACCATCTCCTACAACCTGCCGCAAGGCGTGGCGCTGGGCGACAGCACGGCCCGCATCGCCGCGCTGAAGGAGCAGATCGGCATGCCGCCGGCGATTTCGACCAGCTTTGCCGGCACCGCCAAGACCTTCCAGGATTCGCTGGCCAATCAGGGCCTGCTGATCGGCGGCGCCATTCTGACCATCTATATTGTACTCGGCATCCTCTATGAGAGCTTTATCCATCCGCTGACCATCCTGACCGGCCTGCCTTCGGCGGTGCTGGGCGCCGTGGTCGCGCTGCGCTTTGCCGGCATGGACCTGTCGGTGATCGCGGTGATCGGCATCCTGATGTTGATCGGCATCGTCAAGAAGAACGGCATCATGATGGTCGACGTCGCGCTGGAGCTGCGACGAGAAGGCATGTCGGCCAAGGAATCCATACACAAGGCGTGCCTGATGCGTTTCAGGCCGATCATGATGACGACGTTGGCGGCGCTGATGGGCACGTTCCCGATCGCGCTCGGCACCGGCGCCAGTGCTGAGCTGCGCCAGCCGCTCGGTGTCGCGGTCGTCGGCGGGCTGCTCGCTTCCCAGGCGCTGACGCTGTTCGTCACCCCTGTCATCTATGTCTATTTCGAGAATTTCTCTGGCTGGCTGGTGAGCTTCTTCTCTTCGAAAAAGAACAGGCCGGAGCTGCATGCGGTCGAGAGCGGCGAGCAGGCCTCGCTGTTCGGTCCCGAGGATCGGCTCGAGCCGCAAAAGGCCGCCGCCGAATAGGCGATAGCCCGTGGCCCAAGCTGTCATGCTTGCGGCCGCGTGCCGCCGATCCTAATCTGAGGGTCATGTCCCATGATCATGACCACGACAATGAGCTCGACCCGTTTGCGGCGCGCGTGCGCGCGCTGGAGACCATCCTCACCGAAAAAGGCCTGATCGATCCGGCCGCAATCGACGTCATCGTCGACACCTACGAGACCAAGATCGGGCCGCGCAACGGCGCCAGGGTGGTGGCGAAAGCCTGGAGCGATCCGGCCTATGCCGAGTGGCTGAAGCGCGATGCGACGGGAGCGATCGCTTCGCTGAGCTATAGCGGCCGCCAGGGCGAGCACATGCAGGCGGTGTTCAACAGCGACGAGACGCACAACCTCGTCGTCTGCACGCTGTGCTCCTGCTATCCGTGGCCGGTGCTCGGGCTGCCGCCGGTCTGGTACAAGGCGCCGCCCTATCGCTCGCGGGCGGTTATCGATCCCCGCGGCGTGCTGGAGGAGTTCGGGCTGACCTTGCCGGCGGAGAAAAACATCCGCGTCTGGGATTCCACCGCCGAACTGCGCTATCTCGTGGTGCCGATGCGGCCTGACGGTACCGAAGGCTGGAGCGAGGACCAGCTCGCCGAACTGGTCAGCCGCGATGCGATGATCGGCACGGCGGCGGCCAAAGAACCCGGGACAAAGAAGGTACCGGCATGAACGGGCCGCAGGATCTCGGTGGGCAGATGGGTTTCGGGCCGGTCGCGCCCGAAAGGGACGAGCCTTACTTCCATGCCGACTGGGAGAGGCGGGCGCTCGGCGTGACGCTGACTGCCGGCGCCATGGGCGCGTGGAACATCGACGAGAGCCGGCACGCCAGGGAATCGCTGCATCCGGCCGTCTATTATTCCTCAAGCTACTACCAGATATGGATCAAAGCGCTCGAGGTGCTGCTGAAGCGCCATGGCTTCGTCAGCGAGCGCGATCTGACGGAAGGTCGGGCGGTCGATCCGGCGGCGACGCCCACAAGGGTGTTGAAGGCCGAAAACGTTCCGGCGGTGCTGGCCAAGGGCAGTCCCTGCGACCGGCCGGTCGAGACGGCGCCGCGCTTCATGGCCGGCGACCCGGTGCGGACAAGGAATTTCAATCCCACCGCCCACACGAGGCTGCCGCGTTATGCGCGCGGCAAGCACGGAGTTGTCGAGGCCGTGCGTGACGGTTTTGTGTTCCCCGACAGCAACGCGCATGGCAACGGTGAAAACCCGCAATGGGTCTATACCGTGGTCTTCGATGGCTCGGAAATCTGGGGCGAGGGCGCCGACCCGACGCTGACCGTCTCGATCGATGCCTGGGAGAGCTATCTTGAGCCGGCCTGAAGGTGCATTGCCGGCGGGTCTGGACGAACCGGTATTCGCCGAACCCTGGCAGGCCGAAGCCTTCGCCATGACGGTGGCGCTGCATGACAAGGGCCTGTTTTCGTGGAGCGAATGGGCCGATGCGCTGTCGGCGCAAGTGAAGAAGCCGGGCGCCGCAAGCGACGGCCACGACTACTACGAGCATTGGCTGGCTGCGCTGGAGATGCTGCTGGAGGCCAAGGGCGTCGCGGGAAAAAGTGACGTCGACACGCTCGCCGCCGCCTGGGAACGCGCCGCGCATGCAACCTCGCACGGCAAGCCGATTTTGTTGGAGAACGATCCCGGGCCGACCAGAGGTAGCGGCGGCGGCGCGAACATATAGTCCGCCTGTGGTTGGTGTTTGAAATCTGGCGGCCGATACAACTAATTTTCGACGACCATGCCTTCGTCGTCCCCATAGACAAACGCCTCAACGACGGCGAAGCGGCCACGGTTTTTGGAAATGGCGACGAAGTCGTTGTCAGCCAAGTGGAGGATCACTTGCTCGTCGCTGATGGTAACACGTTCTATGGTTCTGGCATTTTCGTCACTCAGACAGGCCGTGACCTCGGTATATATCGCGAACCCTGCGTCATCCGACAAGGAGACAACGATGCCATAACCAGGTTCGCCGATTTCGATCTTCTTTATCGACTTTCCGATCAGCCTGTCTGCGAACGACCTCATCAATATCCTCGCTTATAGGTGTCTGCGCCGATCTGCATCTGGATCATGTCCGTGATAGTGGCATTGCCCGATCTAGGTTCAAATGCCTGAATTCAAATCGTTCGTTATCCGCTTGCATGTTCACTTTACGTTCGCATTTGCGCCTGCTAGTTTGTCCCGTTGAAGGTGAGGCAATCCCATCGTTTTAAGCGGTGGTTGGCACCAAGCTTGTCTTTCTCTCGCGAATCCGGTCTGTCGAATCGATGGAATTCTCTCCCCAACAGGATGAGGCGTTGAAGGCGGTGGCGCGCTGGCTGAAAGAGGGCCGGCCGCAGGTCTTCCGGCTGTTCGGCTATGCCGGCACCGGCAAGACCACGCTGGCGCGCTATTTTGCCGAGCATGTCGACGGGCAGGTGCAGTTCGCCGCCTTCACCGGCAAGGCGGCGCAGGTGCTGCGTTCCAAGGGCGCGGTCAATGCCCGCACCATCCATTCGTTGATCTACCGGCCGAAGGGCGAGGAATCGGTGTCGGACGAGGTGACCGGCAAGACCTCGATGTCGCCGACCTTCTCGCTCAATCGGCAAAGTCCTATTTCACGGGCGAAGCTGGTGGTCATCGACGAATGCTCGATGGTCGACGAGCAGCTTGGCCGCGACCTTCTGAGTTTTGGCACGCCGATCCTGGTGCTTGGCGATCCGGCGCAGCTGCCGCCGATCTCGGGCGGCGGCTTTTTCACCGAGCATGAGCCGGATGTGCTCTTGACCGAAATCCACCGCCAGGCGCGCGACAATCCGATCATCCAGCTGGCGCTCGACGTGCGCGAGGGCCGCGAGTTCATGCGTGGCGACTACGGCACCGCGCAGGTCATCGGCAAGGAGGACGTCACCCAGGAGCTGGTGCTGAAGGCGGACCAGGTGTTGGTCGGCACCAACCGCACACGCCGCCGCTACAATCAGCGCCTGCGCGAGCTGAAGGGTTTCAATGCCGATTATCCGCAGGCCGGAGACAAGCTGGTCTGCCTGCGCAACGACCCCGCCAAGGGCCTGCTCAACGGTTCGCTGTGGAAGGTAATGACCTCGTCGCGCGAAACGGTGAAGCCGGGCATCAACCTTCTGGTCTCGCCCGAGGAGGACGATCCCGACCGCGGCGTCGCCAAGATCAAGCTGCTCAAGTCGGCTTTCGAGGATCCGGACGCCGATATCCCCTGGCAGCAGAAGAAGCGCTTTGACGATTTCGACTATGGCTACGCGCTGACCGTGCACAAGGCGCAGGGTTCGCAGTGGAACGATGTCGTGCTGTTCGACGAGAGCTGGGCGTTCAAGGAAACCCGCCAGCGCTGGCTTTATACCGCCATCACGCGGGCGGCAGAGCGCCTGACGATCGTTAGATAGCTGGCGTTAGATAGCTGGCGTCAGGTAGCAGCCGGCGCAGCAGGGCTGAGTGGCGTCGCACCCAGCCATTGCCAGGCATCCGCTTCATCCTCGGCCGCGAAGTGCCTGAACTCGATGGGTGGCGAAGCCGGAAGGAAGTTCCGCGCATCCGCTATCCAGTCGGGCTCACCGATCGTCGCGCACCGGGCGATATGCTCTAGCGCATGAACCGTACCTTGTTTCAGCGTCTCGTCGTCCATATCGATCCAGTCGACGCCCTCATGGTCGACCAGCCGCACCAAGACGTCGATCCTCGGGTGCAGCGCGTAGGCAGCCTCCAGCAATCCGAACAGATTTTCGCCGTCGGCGGCAGAGACATGGCCGACGACGTCGATGGCGAAAAGGTCCTCACGGTCGGTTTCGAGGCGGCGGATTGCGGGCACGGACTGGAGAAAATTCATTGGCTGGGTTCCCCCTTGCGAGCAGATGTCATCACTGGAACACCCGAAAGCCCCTGTCTGTTCCCATCAAAGGCAGTATAGATGCGCTGCACAAACAGCCGGACCTCACGCCATGCCCGCGAAACTCTCGGTCAATCTCAACGCCATCGCCATGCTGCGCAACCGCCGCAACCTGCCATGGCCCAGCGTCACCGGGCTCGGCCGCCTGGCGTTGGCGGCCGGCGCGCACGGGCTGACGGTTCATCCGCGGCCCGACGAGCGCCACACCAGGCATTCCGACCTGCCGGAGATCCGGGCGCTGATCGACGACGAGTTTCCCAAGGCGGAATTCAACATCGAGGGCTACCCGACCGAGGATTTTCTGGCGCTTGTGGAAAGACACCAGCCGGAGCAGGTGACGCTGGTGCCCGACGATCCGGCGCAGGCGACATCGGACCATGGCTGGAACTTTGCCGCCGAGGCGGCGTTCCTTATCCCGATCGTCAAGCGTCTGAAAAAAGGGGGCTTCCGCGTGTCGCTGTTTTCCGATCCGGATCCCACCGGCGTCAATGCCGCGCGCGACACCGGCGCCGACCGCATCGAGCTCTATACCGGGCCCTACGGCAGCTATCATTCCGATTCCGCCAAGGCGCGGAAGGAGCTGCAAAGATTGGGAAAAACCGCGGATGCCGCACTCGCCGCCGGGCTCCAGGTCAATGCCGGGCACGATCTGGTGGTGAACAACCTTCCGGCATTGGCAAAGCGCATTCCGGCATTGGCCGAAGTGTCTATCGGACACGGGTTGACAGCCGATGCGTTGGAGTATGGCATGGCCGGCACGGTGGGGCGGTTTCTGAAGGCTTGCGGTTGGTAGCGGTGGTAGGCTCGTGTCGAAGGTGATATCGCATGACAGCAAGCAAGGCGCACCGCGCGGTGATCGGGGAGTAGTCGATGGCTCTTTCCAGCATCGGTAGCGAGGCTGAACCCGTCGAACAACCGAACCACTCCCAAACTGAACAGCACAGCACCAAAGTTCTGATGCTGGGCGCGCTTGGCGTCGTCTATGGCGATATCGGCACCAGCCCGATCTATGCCTTCCGCGAGGCGCTTCACGCTTCGCCTGGTACCGACGCGCGTATAGATGTCCTGGGCGTGCTGTCGCTGATCGTCTGGGCGCTGACGATTATCGTCACCATAAAATACGTCGCTTTCGTGCTTCGCGCCGACAACAAGGGCGAGGGCGGCACGCTGTCCCTGATGGCGCTGGCGCGCAGCGCCTATCCAAAAGGCGCCAAGCTTATCCTCGGCATCGGACTTTGCGGGGCGTCGCTTTTTTTCGGAGACGCTATCATAACTCCGGCCATTTCCGTGCTGTCGGCAGTTGAGGGCCTGGAAGTGGTGACACCGACGCTGGAGGCCTATGTCGTTCCGATCACCTTGGTCATCCTGGCATTTCTGTTCTCCGTGCAGCGCTTCGGCACGGGGAAGGTGGCGGCAGTATTCGGGCCGGTGACGGCGCTATGGTTCCTGGCCATCGGCGTTTCCGGGCTCTACCACCTGATGGATGATCCTTCGGTGCTGTTGGCGATCAACCCGTATTATGCGATCGCCTACTTAGCCGGCACGCCGACCGCCGCTTTCGTGACCGTTGGTGCAGTGTTCCTGGCGGTAACGGGGGCCGAGGCGCTTTATGTCGACCTTGGACATTTCGGGCGCAAGCCGATCGTGCTCGCGTGGTTTTCCGTGGTGTTTCCTTGCCTGCTGCTCAACTACTTCGGCCAGGGCGCCTTTGTATTGGCGAATGGCGGCAGGCCGACCAATCCATTCTT
This sequence comes from Mesorhizobium sp. C089B, assembly GCF_030323125.1. Lineage (NCBI taxonomy): Bacteria > Pseudomonadati > Pseudomonadota > Alphaproteobacteria > Hyphomicrobiales > Phyllobacteriaceae > Mesorhizobium > Mesorhizobium sp. C089B. The sequence goes on along the minus strand of NZ_CP100469.1, from coordinate 2,297,203 downwards.
CGAGATGTTGCCGGATTGGGCGCTGATGCCAATGGTCGGCTTGGCAACGGCCGCCACCGTGATCGCCAGTCAGGCGGTGATCTCGGGTGCTTTTTCGCTGGCACGTCAGGCAGTGCAACTCAACCTGCTGCCCCGCATCGAGGTGCAGCACACGTCCGAAATGCAGAGCGGCCAGATTTATATGCCGCGCGTCAACCTGCTCATCGCGATGGGAGTGATGCTGCTGGTTGTCGGCTTCGGCAGCTCGAGTTCGCTGGCTTCCGCTTACGGAATTTCGGTGACCGGCGAGATGCTGATGACAACCATTCTGCTGTTCGTTGTCATGCGCAATTTGTGGAAATGGCAGCTTGGGCTCGCCCTGGCATTGGCGCTGCTGTTCGGCACCATCGACATGGGTTTCTTCCTGGCGAATGTCGTCAAGATCGTGGAAGGCGGATGGGTGTCAATATCCGTTGCCTGCCTCATGGGGCTGATCATGACCACCTGGATACGCGGCAGCCGCTATCTCTTCGACAAGACCCGGCGCAACGAAATCCCGCTCGATTTCCTCGCCGGCAATCTGTTGAAGAAGAAGCCGCAGCTGGTGTCCGGCACCGCCGTGTTCCTGACCAGCGATCCGCAAAGCGCGCCGACAGCGCTGATGCACAGCCTGAAGCACTACAAGGTGTTGCACGAGCAGAACGTCATTCTGTCGGTGGTCACCGCACCGCAGCCGCTGGTGCCCGACAGCGAGCGGGTCAAGATGGAGACAGTCAACGAGTTGTTCATGCGGGTGACGCTGACCTTCGGCTATATGGAGCAGCCCAACATTCCGCGCGCGCTGGCGATCTGCCGCAAGCAGGGCTGGAAGTTCGACATCATGACGACGTCGTTCTTCCTGTCGCGGCGCTCGCTCAAGGCATCGCCCAATTCCGGCATGCCGGTGTGGCAGGACAAGCTGTTCATCGGGCTCGCCCGCTCGGCGGCCGATGCGACGGAGTATTTCCAGATCCCGACCGGACGTGTGGTCGAGATCGGCACGCAGGTGGCGATCTGAGGTTTCCGGCAGCCTTTGACGCCACGCACCGGTCATTGCGGGGCAAGCCCTGCGCTGGGAACATGGTAGCCCTACCGTCACGGCACTTGATATTGCATCGCAGCAAGCGTAGAGCACCGCGCGCTTATCGGAGTGTCGTCCATGGCCCTTACCAATGCTGGTATTGAGGCAGAACCCGTCGAACAATCGAGCCATCCCGAAATCGAACAGCACAGCACCAAAGTTCTGATGCTGGGCGCGCTCGGCGTGGTCTATGGCGACATCGGCACCAGCCCGATCTACGCCTTCCGGGAAGCGCTTGTTGCGTCCTCCGGCGGCGAAATCGCCGAGCGCGGCGATATTCTGGGCGTGCTGTCGCTGATCATCTGGTCGTTGACGATTATCGTCACCATCAAATACATCATGTTTGTGCTCAGAGCCGACAACCGAGGCGAGGGCGGCGTGCTGTCGCTGATGGCGCTGGCGCGCGGCAGTTTCCCGACCCGCTCGGCGATCATCCTGGCCATCGGTATTGTCGGCGCGTCATTGTTCTTCGGTGACGCCGTCATCACGCCGGCAATCTCGGTGCTTTCGGCGGTTGAAGGCATGAATGTCGTTACCCCGACCTTCCAGCCCTACGTCGTGCCGCTGACGCTGGTCATCCTGGCGATCCTGTTTCGGTGCAGCGCTTCGGGACCGGCGGTGTGGCGCTGATCTTCGGGCCGATCACGGCGGTCTGGTTCCTGGCTATCGGTCTTTCGGGCTTGAACCACATCATCGCCGATCCCGAAATCCTGTGGGCGGTCAGCCCGCACTACATCGTCGCCTTCCTGATCAATTCGCCCGATGTCGCCTTCGTCACCATCGGCGCCATCTTCCTCGCCGTCACCGGCGCCGAAGCGCTTTATGCCGATCTCGGCCATTTCGGCCGCAAGCCCATCGTGCTCGCCTGGCTGGCCATCGTGTTTCCCTGCCTACTGCTAAACTATGCCGGGCAGGGCGCTTTCGTGCTGGCGAAGAACGGTCACGTCGGCCATCCATTCTTCGAGATGAACGAAGGCTGGACGCTGATCCCGATGGTGGTATTGGCAACCGCGGCGACGGTCATCGCCAGCCAGGCGGTCATATCGGGCGCCTTCTCGCTGACCAGGCAGGCGGTGCAGCTCAATATGCTGCCGCGCCTCGAAATCCTGCACACGTCGGAACGGCAGTCGGGCCAGATCTACATGCCGCGCGTCAATGTTTTGCTGGCGTTGGCGGTGATGTTGCTGGTCGTCGGTTTCGGCGAATCGAGCAAGCTCGCCTCCGCCTATGGCATCTCGGTGACCGGCAACATGTTGGTGACGACGGTGCTGCTGTTCGTCGTCATGACCCGCATCTGGAAATGGCGGCTGTGGGTGGCGGTCGCCATGACGGCGCTGTTCGGCTTCATCGACATCGGCTTCTTCGCCTCCAACATCGTGAAGGTGTTCGAGGGCGGCTGGGCGTCGCTTGCGGTGGCCTTCACCATCGTTCTGGCGATGTGGACCTGGGTGCGCGGCAGCCGCTATCTGTTCGACAAGACCCGGCGCAACGAAATCCCGCTCGATTTCCTCGCCGGCAATCTGCTGAAGAAGAAGCCGCAGCTGGTGTCCGGCACCGCCGTGTTCCTGACCAGCGATCCGCAAAGCGCGCCGACAGCGCTGATGCACAGCCTGAAGCACTACAAGGTGCTGCACGAGCAGAACGTCATTCTGTCGGTGGTCACCGCACCGCAGCCGCTGGTGCCCGACAGCGAGCGGGTCAAGATGGAGACAGTCAACGAGTTGTTCATGCGGGTGACGCTGACCTTCGGCTATATGGAGCAGCCCAACATTCCGCGCGCGCTGGCGATCTGCCGCAAGCAGGGCTGGAAGTTCGACATCATGACGACGTCGTTCTTCCTGTCGCGGCGCTCGCTCAAGGCATCGCCCAATTCCGGCATGCCGGTGTGGCAGGACAAGCTGTTCATCGGGCTCGCCCGCTCGGCGGCCGATGCGACGGAGTATTTCCAGATCCCGACCGGACGTGTGGTCGAGATCGGCACGCAGGTGGCGATCTGAGGGTCTCGAACGGATAAATCGTCGAGGAGGCTAATATGAGCGGCGAATTGGTGCTGGTCACCGGCGGGTCCGGCTTCCTCGGCGCTCACTGCATCCTCGAACTGTTGAAGGCCGGCTACCGCGTCCGCACCTCCGTGCGATCGGCCAGGCGCGAAGCCGATGTGCTCGCCATGCTCAAGGCAGGTGGCACGGAGCCCGGTGACGCCCTTTCATTCGCCCATGCCGATCTGATGGCCGACGCAGGCTGGCCGGCGGCGGTGGCCGGCTGCGATTACGTGCTGCATGTCGCATCGCCTTTTCCGCCCGGCGTGCCCACGCATGAGGATGACCTGATCCTTCCGGCGCGCGAGGGCGCGTTGCGCGTGCTGCGGGCGGCGCGGGATGCCGGGGTCAGGCGCGTCGTGCTCACCTCATCCTTCGCGGCCGTCGGCTATGGCAAGATGCGCGCGGATGGGCAGCCTTTCAACGAGGAAAACTGGACCGATCCGGCAGGCAAGGTCAGCGCCTATGTGAAGTCCAAGACGCTCGCCGAGCGCGCGGCCTGGGATTTCATCGCCGAGCAGGGCGGCGCGCTGGAGCTTGCGGTCGTCAATCCCGTTGGCATCTTTGGACCGGTGCTCGGCGCGGACCATTCGACCTCGACCGAATTTGTCCAGCGCATGCTGAACGGCGCCGTGCCTGGGCTGCCGCGCCTGTCCTTCGGCGTCGTCGACGCGCGCGACGTGGCGGATCTGCATGTTCGCGCCATGACCCACCCCGCCGCCAAGGGCGAACGGTTCCTCGCTGTCGCCGGCGATTTCATGACGGTGCGCGAGATCGCGCAGACCCTGAAGACGCGGCTCGGGCCGGCGGCGTCGCGCGTCTCGACGCGGGAGTTTCCCGATTGGCTGGTGCGCATCATCGGGCTGTTTAATCCGGAAGCGGCACAACTCGCAACGGAACTGGGCAAGATCAAGAACGCCACCAACGCCAAGGCGGTGCGCGTGCTCGGCTGGGCGCCACGCTCGCGCGAAGATGCTTTGATTGCCACGGGCGAAAGCCTGATCCGGCTGGGACTGGTCAAGCGACGTAAGTAATTGTGCGGGAGGCCGAACCTTAAGGGCTCGGCGTCCCGCAACGGCAGCTTTCAGCCGGCCAGTGCAGCCTTGTTCGTCTCCAGAAACTGCTTCAGCGGCACCGACTTTCGGCCGGAGAGTTTTTCGACCGCGTCTGTCACCATGCCGAGGTCACCTGCGCGTGCGGCGGCGTCGAATGAAACCAGCACCTTGGCGAAGGGTTCAGGCAGGCCGGCCGACTTCATTCCCTCGGTCAGGGCTTCGTCGGAAAGCTGGATGACCTGGATCGGCTTGCTGGTGACCTCGGTGACCAACGCCGCCACTTGGGCAGCCGTATACGCACTGGGGCCGGTGAGCGTGTAAGTCGCGCTTTCGCTGCTGTCCGAGGCGAGCCCCGCTGCGATCGCCGCCGCGAAATCGTCACGCGTGCCGTAGGAAATGGCGCCGTCGCCGGCGGAGGTGTACCACTGACCCGATGCCAGAACCTGCGGCAACGCCATGAACAGGTTCTCGTTATACCAGCCATTGCGGAATATCGTGTAGGGGATCCCGCTCGCCTTGATCGCCTGTTCGGTGTCGTAGTGGTCGGGCGCGAAAACAACCGGCGAACCAGGCTCGGGGTTGGGCATCGAGGTGTACAGCAGGTGGCCGACGCCAGCCTGTTTGGCCGCCGTCACCGCCGCAAGCTGCTGCTCGCGCCGCTTCCCCTGTACCTCAAGTTCGTTGGTCGAGATGACGAGTGCCCGGTCGGCTCCCGCGAAGGCCTCGGCAAGCGATTGCGGGTCGTTGAAGTCAGCGGCTCTGACGACGACGCCGCGCGCCGCCAGATCGGCAAGGTTGGCGGGTGTACGGGTGGTGGCGATGATGCGGTTTGCGGAGATCTTTAATGTGTCCAGCAGGTGGTTGATGACGCCGCGGCCAAGCTGGCCGGAAGCGCCGGTGACGAGAAGGGTTGCGGTCATGGGGGATCCTGAAATTGCGCCGGGTGGCGGGTGCTTTTGACAGTCTCAAAAAGAGACCAGCACTAAAATAAGAATTGACCGGCCACCGTAAAGAAGGCAGTTTTTAGGGAGGTAGGCACCGCCAGGGAACCAGCAGCGATGGACGGCAAGGTCGTCAATCTGAGAACCAAGCTCAATATATTCAAAGCCACCAGCGATGGCGCAAACATTGCCGATTGCCCGGTTCGCGACGTGATGCAGGGCGTGAACGGCAAATGGAGTTCGCTGCTGATGGCGGCGCTCGCAGAGCAGCCCTATCGTTTCGGCGAGTTGCGGCGCCTGGTGCCCGACATCTCGCAGCGCATGCTCACCCAGACGCTCCACGATCTGCAGCGCGACGGCTTTGTTCATCGCGAAGTGTTCCCGACCAAGCCGCCAAGCGTCGAATACAGCCTGACCGATCTCGGCCGTTCGATGTTCGGCGCCTTGCATCAATTGATCCTGTGGGCCGAACTCAACCATGGTGCGGTGCGCAAGGCGCGCGCTGCCTTCGACGCCGGTGGCTGATATTTTGGTCCATGCAGCAAAGGCTTGATTTGACAATGGCGCTGAAGGATTGTCCGGCCAGTAGTTGGGCGGGCAATGGAAAAATCTCTCGACATCGCGATTGCGGGCGCCGGCCCGGCGGGGCTCGCCACCGCGCTCTATCTCAAGCGCGCGGGCCACAACGTCACCATCTTCGAACGTTTCGAGGAACCCAAGCCCGTCGGTTCCGGACTGATCCTGCAGCCGACCGGGCTGAGCGTGCTCGCCGATCTCGGCCTGCTCGACGACATTCTGGCGCTGGGGAGCCGCATCGAGCGTCTGCATGGCGCCGATGCCTCGAGCGGCCGCACCGTGCTCGCCGTGCGCTACGATGCGCAGCCTGGCGGCCGTTTCGGGCTGGCGGTGCACCGGGCGGCGTTGTTCAACATGTTGTTTCGCGCCGCGCAGCGCCAAGGCATCGCCATCGAAACCGGTGTCGAGATCGAGACGCTGGACGTCGGTGAGCGGGCGATCCTGATCTTCGACAAGAGCCGAACGGTGGGGGGCCGCAGGGCAGGGCCGTTCGACCTCGTGGTCGACGCCAGCGGCTCGCGTTCGAAGCTGCGCCGGTGCCTCAACGATCCGGCCCAGCCGCGGCAGCTCACTTACGGCGCGTTCTGGGCCTCGCTCGGCTGGCGCCAAGGCTTCGACGAAAATGCGCTGCTGCAGCGCTACGACAAGGCCAGCGTGATGATCGGCGTCCTGCCGATCGGCCGACCGGAACCGGGCGGGGAAAAGATGGCGGCGTTCTTCTGGAGCCTGAAGCCGGCGGATGCCGAAAACGTGCGCGCGGCAGGGCTCGACGCCTGGAAGGCGAGACTGGTCTCGCTGTGGCCACAGTGCGAGGCGTTCACCAGCCAGATCGACAGCTTCGACCAGCTGTCGCTGGCGCGCTACGGCCATCACACGATGAAGCTGCCGACCGGCCGCCGGCTGGCGGTGATCGGCGACGCCGCGCATTCGACCAGCCCGCAGCTCGGGCAAGGCGCCAACATGGCGCTGCTCGACGCGGCAGCGCTCAGCCATGCCTTGGCACAGACGGGCAACGTCGAGGCAGCGCTGGAAAGCTACGCCCGGGCGCGGCGATGGCACGTCCGGATCTTCCAACTGCTGTCGCTGGCGTTGACGCCGTTCTACCAGTCGGACGGCACGATGCTGCCCTTCTTCCGCGACAGGCTGGTGGCAACCATCGCCAAAATCCCGCCAGTGCCAAGCGTGCTTGCCTCGATGGTGGCCGGCACGCTGATCGATCCGTTCAGGCGGATCGGGCTAGAGGAGGTGCACTGGCCAGATCATCCGGCGGGATCAGGCTCGAGAGAAGCGAATTTCTCGCACGCAGGAATAGACGCAGCCGCTGCGGATAGTCCGGCGCCACGGCACCCTTGATCGAGGCGCGTTCGCTCAACGCCTTGCGCCAGGCCTGGACCAATGGCTTGCCGTCCAGAATGCCGAAATTGCCGATCCGGTCGAAGGCGTCGAGATAGCGGAAGACCGGGCCGTAGACGGCATCGACGAGGCAAAAGCACTCGCCATTGAACCACGGTCCGGCCTGGTCGGCCAGTTCGTCCTCCAGACGATCGAACATGGCCGAAAGTGCCGTGGACTCTGCCAGGAAGGCGGCCTCCGTCGAAGCCGTGTAGAACCGGCCGATGGTGTTCAATGTCGCCGAGCCGAACTCGATCCAGGCGCGATGCCGGGCACGGGCGTAGGCGTCGGCCGGATGCAGAGGATTGGCTTGCGTCTCCTCGAGGAATTCGAGAATGACGGCGGATTCGAAGATCACCGTCTCCTCGCCATTTGCGTGGACGATCAGCAGCGGCACCTTGCCCAGCGGCGAAATCGGCTTGAACCAGTCCGGCTTGTCGGCGAGGTCGATGGTGACGCGTTCGAACGGCACGCCCTTCTCAGTCAGCGAGATCGCGGCGCGCTGGACATAGGGGCACAGATGATGGCTGACGAGAATGAGCTTGCCAGGCATTTCATTCTTCTGAGGCATGTCACTCTCCCCAGACATAGTTCAACGCGCCGTCCTCGACCCGCGTCGACAGGAACATCAGTCGCGACGCTTTTGGCGCCGGACCTTCAAGCCGATCGCCGCTTTCCATATCGAAGGCGGCACCGTGCCATTGGCAGACCAGCTTGCCGTCCTTGCAGTCGAGCGGCCCGCCGAAATGCAGGCAGACATTGGCGGCGGCACGGACACGCTCGCCGCTGCGCCAGACATGGACCTCGCGGCCGAAGAACGGTGCAATCAAGCTGCCCGTCTGCGGGACGTCGGCGACTTTGCAGATTTCGTGTTTCATGGATTTTTCCCGGATTGATGCAGCTGCATGCATATAGATGCATGTGCATCGATCGTCAAGCTTGATGCTAGTGCATCGATCGTCAAGCTTGATGCAACTGCATCTATTGCCTAGGATGGGTCATGACCAAAACAACCACGCCTTCGCCCGAAGCCGTCAAGGCCTGGGCCCGCCTGATGCGGGTTTCGCGCCAGCTCATCGAAAAGGCGGAAGAGGCTTTGAAGACCAGCGGCTTGCCGCCGCTCGACTGGTATGACGTGCTGCACGAGCTAGCCGAGGCGGGCGAGGGCGGGCTGCGGCCGTTCCAGCTGACCGAGCGCACACTGTTTGCGCAGTACAACATCTCGCGGCTCCTGGCGCGGCTCGAGGCCGACGGACTGGTCGAGAAGCTCAGGGTTGCCGATGACGGCCGCGGCCAGACCATCCGCATCTCGGCCAAGGGCCGTGAGACGCGGCGGCGGATGTGGGCGGTCTACGGACGCTCGATTGCGGAATTGGTCGGTGACAAACTCTCGACGGAGGAGCTGAAGATACTGGCAAGCCTGCTTGGAGAGTTGCGCCATCCGCCTGCCGATGATTGATCCGTCAGAACCTCGCCGTTTGCTCGGCGGCTCTCAAGTCAACGATTTTTCTACCTGGCCCCTTGCGTCGAGCACAGGATTGCGCAATATGCCGAACCGTAACGTACGGTACGCATTTTTCGGCGGTTCGGCTACCTCATCGGATGGGCAGGAAATTGTTGCAGGCGAACGCCGACATCGACACCAGCGCGACGCTGACGGAGCGGCAGAAGGCTGTTCTGGACGCTGCCTTGCGCCTGCTGGTCGAGGAGGGCGACAGCCTGACTATGACCGCGGTGGCGCGCCGCGCCAGCTGCTCGAAGGAAACGCTCTACAAATGGTTCGGCGACCGCGACGGACTGCTGACGGCGACCGTGCAGTGGCAGGCATCGAAAGTGCGCGTGGTGCCGGTCGACGGTGAGCGGCTCGATCTTGCCTCGATGACGGCAAGCCTGGAAGGCTTCGCCTCGGACTGGCTAAAGGTGATTTCGAGCGATACCTCGATCGCCCTGAACCGCGTCGCGGTCGGCCATGCCGGATCCGGAAAGGACGATCTCGGCGCCATCGTGCTGGAGAATGGCCGTTTCGCGCTGGCCAGACGGCTGAAGCCGGTGCTGCTTGCCGGCAAGCAGGCCGGGCTGCTCGACTTTACGGACGCCGAAATGGCGTTCCGGACCTTTTTCGGGCTGGTCGCCCGCGACGTGCAGATCCGTCTCCTGCTCGGCGACAGGCTGGAATTGACTGAAGCGGCGATCGGCGGCGATGCCGTCCGGGCAACGCAGCAGTTTCTCGCTCTTTACGGAGCAAAAACCGGGCCGCAAGGCCTCTAATCTCTACGGGAAGGAAGCAAAAGATGCGTGTCTATTACGATCGCGACGCCGATCTCAATCTGATCAAGGGCAAGAAGGTCGCCATTATCGGCTATGGCAGCCAGGGCCGGGCGCACGCGCTCAACCTCAAGGATTCCGGCGCCAAGGAAATCGCCATCGGCCTCAAGGCGGGATCGGCGACCGCCAAGAAGGTCGAGGCTGACGGGCTCAAGGTGATGAGCGTGGCCGACGCTGCCAAATGGGCCGATTTGATGATGATGGCGACGCCTGACGAGCTGCAGGCCGACATCTACAAAAACGAAATCGCGCCAAACATTCGTGACGGCGCCGCGATTGCCTTCGCGCACGGCCTCAACGTGCATTTCGGCCTCATCGAGCCGAAGTCGACCGTCGATGTCGTCATGATCGCGCCGAAAGGCCCCGGCCACACGGTGCGCGGCGAATACCAGAAGGGCGGCGGCGTGCCGTGCCTGGTCGCCGTCAACCAGGATGCTTCCGGCAATGCGCTCGATCTCGCTCTGTCCTACGCCTGCGGCGTCGGGGGCGGCCGTTCGGGCATCATCGAGACCAATTTCCGCGAGGAATGCGAGACCGATCTGTTCGGCGAGCAGGTCGTGCTCTGCGGCGGCCTGGTCGAACTGATCCGCGCCGGTTTCGAGACGCTGGTGGAAGCCGGCTATGCGCCCGAAATGGCCTATTTCGAGTGCCTGCACGAGGTCAAGCTGATCGTCGACCTGATCTATGAAGGCGGCATCGCCAACATGAACTACTCGATCTCGAACACAGCCGAATGGGGCGAATATGTCTCTGGCCCGCGCATCATCACCGCCGAGACCAAGGCCGAGATGAAGCGCGTGCTGAAGGATATCCAGACCGGCAAGTTCACCTCGGAGTGGATGCAGGAATACCGCGCCGGCATGTCGCGCTTCAAGGGCATCCGCCGCAACAATGACAGCCACCAGATCGAGGAAGTCGGCGCCAAGCTGCGCGCCATGATGCCCTGGATTTCCAAGAACAAACTGGTCGACAAGGCCAAGAACTAACCCGCAATCTTCAGGATTGGGAGCAAGGAGCCGGCGGAGCGATCCGCCGGCTCTTTCATGCCGGTTTATCGATCAGGACGCTCAGCCATAGTGCCAATGCGGCTTCGGCTCGGTGCCGGTGAACTCGACGCCGATGCGGTCGTCGCGGCGCCAGCGCACGATGGCCTTGTAGCCGATGCCGTCGACCGGCACATAGAGCAGGAACTCGTCCGGCACGCGCGCGTCTATCGACACTTTCAGTTCGGCGCCGCCGGCATGCATGTTGCGGACCGTGCACTTGACCTCGGAATTGGTGAGGCCGGTCAGAATCGTCGCGCCTTTCAGCACGCGCTGCCGGTGTTTGTTTCGCAACTCGTTGTCGGCCATGACGGCACGTCCTTCGCGACCGGATCGGCGCGATCGTCAGATGGGGCACGATATCACGGATAGGCTGAGCCGATAAACATATGGTTAGCGGTGACCGAGACCAGCCGTCTTTCCCAAATGAAAACGGCGCCGCGATGGGGCGGCGCCGTCGTGTATTGTCGTTTATAGTTCAGCTGTAGGGCGACCAGCATTGCTGGCGCGGGCCACCATAGGGCTGGAACGTGTTGTCCCAGGCCCGGTAGGACCGATAGCGGTCGTAGCACCACTGTACATGGGCGCTGGACAGACGCTGCGTGCGGTAATAGCGGCGGGGCGCCGGCTGCACGTAGTAGCCGTCATTGTAATAGCCGTTGTTGTAGTAGCCGTTGTTGTAGATACTGCCGAGGCCCAGACCCAGGCCGAGGCCGAGAACTGCTGCGGCGCCGGTGTCAAAATCACGGCCGCGATGGTGGCGGTGATGGCGCCAGCGCCAGTTGTCGCCGCCGTTCCAGTTGCCGTTGTTCCAGTTGCCTGACCGGGCAAAGCGACGGCCGTCGTGGCGGCGCCACTGCCAATCGTTGAAGGAGCGGCGGTCATTGCCGCCCGCCCAGCTGTCGCGAACCGGTGTGATGTCAGACAATGCGGTGCTTGCCGGCACCGACAAGTCCGGCTGCAGGATCGGGCCCGCGGCGGATGGCGCCGTGAGACCCGAGAAAAGACCGAGCGCTAACAGCCCGGATTTGACTGTGGACGAAAAGAGCGAGCTCATTGCACTCTCCAAGTGATACAGGCCCCACGCCCGGATACCCCAGGGAAGTGGCCTATTGATGGACCTTGGCGTCTGAACGGAGGATGAACAGAAAGGTTCCATCAGCCATGACGAGCAGCCCTTGTTTTCATTGGCGCTTGCAGGCAAAGGTCAGTCCATGTCGCTGCGCCTCGCCACTTTCAATGTCGAAAACCTGATGAACAGGTTCGATTACTCGGGCTTCCGCAACCAGCTCAACGAAGACCGCACGCTGGCGCTTTTCGACATCCAGAGCGAAGCCGAATACCGGATGCTGGAGCAGGCGCGCGCCATCGCGCAATCCGACGATACGCGCCAGTTGACCGCGCTCGCCATCGCCGCCACCCGCGCCGACATCATCTGCATGCAGGAGGTTGACAACATCGAGGCGCTGAAGGCGTTCGAGTATGGCTATCTCTTCAAGATGGTGGGCGAGGGTTACCGGCAGAAATACACCACCGCCGGCAATGATTCGCGCGGCATCGACGTTGCCCTGATGATGCGCAACGAGACAGCGCAAGGTCAGCCGATCGAATTCGTGCGCATGACCAGCCATGCCTATGTCACGTTCGAGCAGTTCGGATTGCACACGCCTGAACTCGAGGCGCTCGGCAACCTGGCCAATGAACGCATCTTCCGGCGCGATTGCCTGGAGGTCGACATCAAGGTCGGCGGCGTGCCGCTGACGCTTTACCTCGTCCATTTCAAATCGATGGGCTCGCCGCGCAATGGGCTCGACGGCCGCGAGGCGACGATGCCGGTGCGCATCGCCGAGGCGCAAGCCGTGCGCCGCATCATCGAGGAGCGCTTCGGCAAAGAGCACGCAGCCGATAAAAACTGGGCGATCTGCGGCGACATGAACGACTACCGCCAGCGGGTGAAGATCGAGGGCGACGCTATCGACGGCTACCGCTTCCAGGTGATCGACGAGAGCCAGTCCTGTATCGATGTGCTCACCGCCGGCGGCTTTTGCGAGAATGTCGTCGAACGCCGGCCGGAGATGGACCGCTGGAGTTTCTACCACACGCGCGGGCCGAAGGAGCGGCATCTGTGCCAGCTCGACTACATCCTGCTGTCGAAAGGGCTGGCGGCGAAGAATGCGACGGCGGTTCCCGACATCATCCGCAACGGCCAGCCCTGGCGCACCATCTTTCCGGCCGGACAGGCGGTGGAGCGCTTTCCGCGCGCCGGCTGGGACCGGCCGAAGGCGTCGGACCATTGTCCCGTCGCAATTACCCTGGACATGGCTTGAGCACGGTGAGCTTCGACCTGCCGCGCAACGTCATCCTGCCCGTCGACGAAATCGACGTCCGGCTCGACCCCGGCCCGCATCCGTTCGAGCGCGACAACGCGCAGGCGATCACTGACAACTGGCGGCGCGAGGTCACGGCCAATCCGGCGTTGTTCGACGGCACGGTGGTGCTGCTCTCGGCGCTCGCCTGGCGCGACAACCGGATCGTCGGGCGTTGTCACGCGGTGAAGTACTCGACCTTCCTGCTGTGGCGAAAGAACCGGCAGGGGACGGGCGCCGAGCATGCCTATGGCCACGCCATGCTGGTCGCCGGCGACAACGCCCTGGTGGCGATCCGCATGGGCGCGCACACGGTCCCGGCCGGCAGTGTCTACTTCGCTGCCGGCTCGTTCGAGCCGATCGATTTTCGCGATGGCCGCGTCGATGTCGATTTCAACATGATCCGTGAAGTGCGCGAGGAGACCGGGCTTGACCTGACAGGCGCTGCGCGCGGCAAGCGCTACCATGCGCTGTCGACTTCGACCGGCACGGTCCTCTTCCGCCGCTACCACGTCGATGCGCCGGCCGACGAGATTGCGCGGCGCATCGGCGCCTTCGTCGCGACCGAGACCGAGCCGGAGATCGAGGGGCCGGTGATCATCCGCCACGCCGCCGACCTGCCGGAAGGGCTGGCACCGCATATGAAGCCGCTGGTCGAGTGGCATTTTGGCGGTGGCGGGGGCTAACGGCGCGGATTGTTCTGCGCCGCCTTGCGGTCGTTGCGGGCGGCGACGAGGAACAGGATGACGCCGATGCCCAGCAATCCACCCATGACCATGCCCATCGTCTGGCCGACGACTGCCTGAAAATCGGCGGTGACACGATCGGGATTGGCCATGCCGTAGCGGGCGAGATACCACCAAAGTCCCGCAAGGGCGCCTTCGATGATCACCATCGTCAGAATCAGCCGCGCCTTCTTGCTCATTGCCACTCCTTGACCAGATGCCTTTGCTCTAAAATTAGCATCGCAGACCGGACGACAACAAGTATTGCCGATGTCGACAAGCACCCATCCTTGTGGATAGCGGTTGGTTGCGGTGGAGCTGATCTGGCGCTTATTCGTGGCGCAGCGCGTCGATCGGGTCGAGCCTGGCGCCGCGCAGCGCCGGGAAGAAGCCGAACACCATGCCGATCAGCGCCGAAAAACCGACGGCGAGCAGGATGACCGCCGGGCTCGGCGCAAACGGTATGGCCAGCGTTGCCGAGGCGAGGCCGGCCAGCGCCAGGCCGATCAGGATGCCGATAATGCCGCCGAGCAGCGACAGCACCGTCGCCTCGACCAGGAACTGGATGAGGATGTGCTTTTCATGCGCGCCGATGGCGAGCCTGATGCCGATCTCGCGGGTGCGCTCAGTGACCGAGACCAGCATGATGTTCATGATCCCGATGCCGCCGACCAGCAGGCTGACGCCCGCGACGGCGCCCAGCATGCCGGTCATGGTGGTGGTGGCGCTGGCCATGGCGTCGGCGATCTGGGTCATGTCGCGGATCGAGAAATCGTCTTCGCGGTCCGGCGTGATGCGGCGGGTGTCGCGCAAAATGTCCTCGACTCGCGGCTGCAATTCGGTGGTCGGGGTGCGGTCGTCGGCGGCGACGTAGATGTTGTCGATGTCGCGGTTGCCGGCGATGCGGCGCTGATAGGCGGCAAGCGGCATCAAGACGACATTGTCCTGGTCCTGGCCGAAGCCGGTATAGCCCTTGGGTTCGAGCAGGCCGATGATCTTGCACGAGGTGCGGTTGACGCGGATGATCTCGCCCTCGGGTTCGCCGGCGCCGAAGAATTGCTGGCGCACCGTTTCGCCGATCAGGCAGACGCCGGTGCCGGAGCGTGTTTCCGAATCCGAGAACGGGCGGCCCGACACCAGCTTCCAGTCGCGGGCGTCGAGATAGGCGCTGTCGGTGCCGGTGACGCCCGAGGTCAGGCTCTCGGTGCCGAAGATGACGCGGACTTGTTTCTGCGACGCCGGCGCAATGGCGCGCGCTCCGGTCAGGTGGGCTACGAGGGCGGCTACATCCTTGTCGGCCAGAGGCCGTACCGCCTGGTCGAGCCCGCCTGGTCCGCCGGTGCCTGCCGGGCGGCCGGAACGGACGACGAGCAGGTTCGAGCCGAGCTTGGCGATGTCCGACTTGACCTTGGCCGTGGTGCCCGAACCGATGGTCAGCATGGCGATGACGGCGGCGACACCGATGACGATGCCGAGCAGCGTCAGGAACGAGCGCAGCACATTGCGGCGGATGGAGCGCAGAGAGAGGCGGACGGTTTCCCAGATCATGACGCCAACTCCGACTTGGCCGTGTCGGACGCGACGTGGCCGTCGAGGAAGCGGATGGTGCGCTCGGCATAATCGGCGACATCGGCCTCGTGGGTGACCATGGCGATGGTCAAGCCGAGCTCCCGGTTCAGCCGCGTCAACAACTCCATGATCTCATGCGTGCGGGCGGTGTCGAGATTGCCGGTCGGCTCGTCGGCGACGAGCAGCGTCGGCCTGGTGACGATGGCGCGCGCGATCGCCACGCGCTGTTGCTGACCACCGGAGAGTTCGGCCGGCGTGTGATGTTCGCGCCCGACCAGGCCGACCTCCGCCAGCGCCTGCATGGCAAGATCGCGGCGCTCGCGGGCCGGCGCGCCGCGATAGATCAGCGGCAGCTCGACATTTTCCGCCGCCGTGGTGCGCGGCAACAGATTGTAACCCTGGAAGACGAAGCCGATATAGAGATTGCGCAGAAGCGCCCGGCGGTTGCGGTCGAGCCGCCCGGCGTCGATGCCCATGAAGGAGTAGGTTCCGGCCGTCGGCGTGTCGAGGCAACCGATGATGTTCATCGCGGTCGATTTGCCCGAACCGGACGGGCCCATGATGGCGACGAATTCGCCACGCTGGATGGCGAGGTCGACGCCGGCCAGCGCATGGACCTTGGCTTCGCCCTGGCCATAGCTCTTCCAGACCGTGTCGAAACCGATGAGGCCCGCGGCCATGGCGTCAGCTCCGCAGCTGCGAGGTCGTGATAACCTCTGCACCTTCATCCAGCCCGGAGGTGATCTCGGTCAGTTCGCCGTCGGTGGAGCCGATCTTCACGTTGACCGGGTGCGGCCGGCCGTTCTCCAGCACATAGAGCGTGCGTGAGCCGTCGGTGGGCGCCTTCACCGGCTGGCGGCGGTTGCCGCCACGACCCATGCGGCCGGTGAACAGATCGCTGAGGCTCCACGCGCGGGCAGCAGGTGCCGATGGCCGATAGCGAAACGCTGTTGAAGGCACGGTGAGCACGCCCTTGGCCTGCCTGGTGACGACCGAAACCGTGGCGGTCATGCCGGGCCGCAGCAAAAGCTCGTTATTGTCGACTTCCAACCGTGCATTGTAGGTGACGACGCCGTCGGTGGTGACCGAGGCGTAGGAGATGTCGCGGATCTCGGCGTCGAACGGCCGCTCGGGAAAGGCATCGACGGTGAAGCGTGCATGCTGGCCTGGTTTGACCGCGCCGATATCGGCCTCGTCGACCGCCGCCACCAATTCCATGTTCCTCAAATCGGCGGCGATGATGAACAGAACCGGCGCCTGCAGCGAGGAGGCGACCGTCTGGCCGGGGTCGACGGAACGCGTCAAGACGATGCCGTCAATCGGCGCATAGATGGTGCTCTTGGCAAGGTCGGTCTGCTGCGCCTTGAGATCGGCCTGGGCGATGGCGAGATTGGCCTGCGCACTATCGAGCGCCGCCTTGGAGCGGTCGCGCGTGGCAGTCGCCGCCTCGAGCGACTGATCGGTCGCCATGCCACGCCTGGTCAGTTCGGCCGCGCGGGTGAGGGCGCTTTCGTTCTCCTTCAGGGTTACCGTGGCGTCCTCGACATTGGCGGCAGCGGCCTTGGCCGAGGCTTCGGCGCGTTCGATCTGGACCTCGAGTTTCACCGTGTCGAGCGTCGCCAGCACGTCGCCCTTCTTGACCTGCTGGTTCTCTTCGGCCGAGACCGAGCGGATGATACCGGACAGCTCGCTTGAAATGTCGACCTGGGTGAGGGGCTGCAGCGTGCCGGTCGCCGAAACCGCGACGGTGAGGTCGGCAATGGTAGCCGGCGTGGTGGTGTAGTCGATCTTGGCCGGGGAGCCGGCAAACCACTGGTAGCCTGCCAACCCGGCGGCAAGTGCGATCAGCGCCAGCAGCGCGTAAAGCCAGCCCCGGCGGCGCGTCTTGCGCACGCCGCTCTGATCAAGCCCGAGCGCCGCCTCGATGGCGGAATCCGATTCCGTCTTTGGCAGATTGACAAGCTGGTCCACGCCGGACCCCTATGAAAGCGTAATGTCCCTAGTTGTGCACAGATCAGGCTTGGTGGTTCGAATATCAAATTAAATTTCGGCCATGTTCGGATTGAGGCGGAAGGTTTTTCAAGATGCAGACCCGCAATTACTTGCTCTACGATGTGTTTACGACGGAGCGGCTGGCCGGCAATCCGCTGGCTGTCGTGCTCGACAGCCAAGGGCTGGATACAGCCGCCATGCAGGCCATTGCGCGCGAGTTCAACCTGTCCGAATCGGTCTTCGTGCTGCCGCCGGACAATCCAAAACATCGCAACCGCATCCGCATTTTCACGCCCGACTATGAGATGCCGTTCGCCGGACATCCGACAGTTGGCGCCGCGATCGCGCTGGCCGAACTGACAGGCGAGGGCGAAGCCGGCATCTTCGTGCTGGAGGAGAATATCGGCCCGGTGCGCTGCGCCGTCAGCCGGCACGATGGCGCCACCTTTGCCGAGTTCGACCTGGCGAAGCTGCCGGAGCCGCTGAAGCTCGATGCCGACCCGGAGGCGATCGGCGCCGCCCTCGGGCTGGCGCCGCACGAGATCGGCTTCGAGAATCACCTGGTGTCGTTCTGGTCGGCAGGCGTGCCTTACGTCACCATCCCGGTCGCCAATCTGGAGGCTGCGGCCCGGGTCAAGCTCGACAACCAGGCCTGGTCGGAACTGGCGCCGCGCAAGAGCGAATGGGCCTTCGCCAGCCCGTACGTCTATTGCCGCCAGACGGTGAACCATGACAGCGCCTTCCATGTCCGCATGATCGTGCCGGGTACTCCCTCCTATGAGGACCCGGCGACCGGGTCGGCGGCGGCGGCCTTTGCCGGCGCCATCATGCAGTTCGATGGCCCGACCGACGGCATTTCGCAGCTGTGGATCGAGCAGGGGCTGGAGATGGGCCGGCCATCGCGTATCCGGCTCGAACTCACTGTCGAGGGCGGAAAACTGGCCTCGGCGCGCATCGGCGGCCATGCGGTAAAAGTGGCGGAAGGCAAGCTGTTCGTTTGAGTGGCCCGTGGCTGAGATCGTCGCTGTCGGCGATCCTTCACGCCCCCCTCTGTCCTGCCGGACATCTCCCCCACGAGGGGGAGATCGGATGTCGCATTGGCTTTCGCCAATCTCCAACGCCGAAAGACAGGCGAAACGGCAAGGCTGCCAATCTCCCCCCAAGTGGGGGAGATGCCCGGCAGGGCAGAGGGGGGCGCTGTCCCGCCGCCGACTCTGGTTTTTGCTTCGCTGCAACACTCGAAACCGAAGCCCGGAGCGATTTGTCGGGAAATGATTCCGGCAGGGCTGGACAGGACCGGTATCGGCGGCTATATGCCCGCCAACGCCGGTTTTTACCGGTCGAGTGGGTGCGTAGCTCAGTTGGTAGAGCAGCTGACTCTTAATCAGCGGGTCCACAGTTCAATCCTGTGCGCACCCACCAAATTTTTCAAAAACTTGGTGGAAGACCTTTGAAAGCGAGAGGCGTTGACGCGTCTGCGGGCAGGCCGAAGCAACCTGGCCGTCATGGCGATTCGTCAAAGGCTGTTACCCGCTAGCTGGTAGTGGTCGCTCGACGATATCGCACCGTGGTGTCGACCAGCGCGCCGGCCGCCCGGAACATGTCGAGTACGCGTATTTTTTGCGCCAGAAATCATAAAAAAGCCGGCACAGGTTCTGCACAAAGCTCGGATTTCTTTACTCTATAGTCGATATCGCTTTCTGTGGTGATCAAACAAATCTCGATTGTGGCAGAAACGCTACATCGTTTTCCAAGGGACCAGCTACACATAAGCTATTCGGCCCTGTCTCCACCCCCCAAGGAATCGCCCGATGCGCGCGCTCAAATTTGCCCTTCTTGCTTCCCTTGCATTGGCCAGCCCTGCATTGTCGGCGGACCTTTCCCCCCAGCCAACCGAACCTGTGGTTTATACTTGGACCGGTGTTTATGTAGGTGCGGCGGGCGGGTACGCTTGGGGAAATTCAACTTACGACGGCGCGGGGTCTCCGGCCGGGCCTCCCTTCATCAGCACCTCCGTCGATCCCAAAGGGGGCTTTGGCGGTGCCTATGTTGGCTATAACTACCAGTTCAATGGCAACTATGTCATCGGCGTTGAAGCGGATGCCAATTTCGCCGACGTAAAGGGCGACAATACGTTTCCTGCGGGGCCTCCCGTTGTCTTCGCAAGCGGTGAGTTAAAATGGTTCGGGTCGGCACGCTTGCGTGCAGGCTATGCGTTCGATCGTTTTCTGCCATTTGTAACTGGCGGTCTCGCTATCGGTCATTACTCCGGCGCAAACAATTTTCCAGGTGGGTCGATTGAGAACAGCGATAACATGGTTGGTTGGACGGTAGGCGCCGGACTTGACTATGCCGTCACCGACAATTTGATTGCGCGGTTCGAATACCGCTATTCCGACTATGGCCGCAAATCGCAGCCTGCGCCGTTCGACTTCCCGACACAGCAAGCCAGACTTGATCTGACCACCAACGATGTTCGCGTTGGACTTGCCTACAAGTTCTGATTTCTGACTGTGCCTTCTTTCAAAGCCTCGCTTCGGCGAGGCTTTTTTGTTGCGCGACTGGCCGGGCGCGTCATGGACGTTCTTTCCACCCTAGGAGGCGCGACATGGCCCGCGCGGGTGGCCTTCCACTTGATATGGCCACCCAGTCCGCGCGTCCCTGCAAACCTTGCGAAAGCCTACTTCTCCGACACGCCGGCCTCGGCAAAACTCGCCATCCTCGCATGACATTCCAGCGCCGAGCGGACGATGTTGACGGCGAGGCAGGCGCCGGAGCCTTCGCCGAGCCGCATGCCGAGGTCGAGCAGCGGCGGCAGGCCGAGCGCTTCGAGCAGGCGGCGGTGGCCGGATTCGGCCGAGACATGGGCGGCGATGGTGTGGGCGAGGCCTGAGGGGTGCAGTCGCGCCAGGGGCGCTGCCGCTGCCGTGCAGACGAAGCCGTCGAGCAGCACCGGGACGTTCTTGCGGCGGGCGGCGAGCGTGGCGCCGAAGATGGCGGCGAGTTCGCGGCCGCCAAGGGCGGCGGCGATCTTCAGCGGGTCGGACAGCGCGTCGGCATGGCGCTTGAGGCCGGATTCAATGGCGGTGACCTTGCGCTTCAGCCCGGCATCGTCGACGCCGGTGCCGCGCCCGGTCCATTTTTCAGCGCCGCCGCCGAACAGGGCGGTCGAGATGGCGGCCGCCGGCGTGGTGTTGCCGATGCCCATCTCGCCGAAACAGACGAGGTCGAGGTCGTTCGTCACCGCGTCATAGCCAGCCGAGACGGCGGCGAGGAAGTTTTTTTCGTCCATTGCCGGCACGTCAGTGAAGTCGCCTGTCGGATGATCGAGATCGAGCGGGATGACGTCGAGTTCCGCGCCGGCGATGCGGGCCAGCTGGTTGATGGCGGCGCCGCCGCCGGCAAAATTCGCCACCATCTGCACGGTCACTTCCGACGGGAAGGCCGACACGCCCTGCGCGGTGACGCCGTGATTGCCGGCGAACACGAAGACTTTGACGCGATCGAGTTTCGGCATGTCGCGGCCCTGCCAGCGTGCCAGCCAGGCGCCGAGGGTTTCCAGCCGGCCCAGGCTGCCTTGCGGCTTCGTCAGCGTGTCTTGGCGGCGGGCGACGGCGTTGGCGGCGGTATCGCTGCCGGCAGGCAGATCGAGACAGGCGGCGCGCAGTTCGTCGAATGATTTGAATGGCATGGGGAAGGAATCTCCGGGGAAGAATCAGGACAGGGAAATGGAAGCGACGAGCAGGACAGTGATCTCGCCCAGCTGCTGCAGGGCGCCGATCGTGTCACCGGTGTGGCCGCCGATCTGGTTGAGGGAGAGCGCGCGCAAGGCGCTGAACACGAGAGCGAGCAGGATCAGTGCGGCACAGGCGCCGCCGAGCCCCAGCGTCAGAAGGGGGATGGCGCCGAGCACGGCGCCGAGAACAGCTGTCTGGGCCGAGACGGTCCCGGCGCCGGCAGACAGGCCGTCACTGCGCGCCGCCGGCGCCAGATGCATGAACGCGCCGAGCAGGCCGCGCGATGCGGCGTGTGCGGCGATCAGCGCGAAGAGCACGCTTGTCGGATTGGCCAGTTGCGACAGCGCGCTCCAGCGGATGAGCATCGACAGGCCAAGAGCTGCTGCGCCATAGGCGCCGATGCGGCTGTCGCGCATGATCTCCAGTTTTTTATCGCGCGTCTTGCCGCCGCCAAAACCGTCGGCGACATCCGACAGCCCGTCCTCATGCAGGCAGCCCGTGGCGAGCAGGGTTGCTGCAAGCGCAAGGGCTGCTGCCGGGCCGGGGGCAAGGCCGAGCTGTACGCCCGCTGCGTAGACGACAGCACCAACCACAGCGATGGCGAGGCCGGCGACAGGCGCCGCCCAGATCGCATCGGCCAGGCTGCGGCCACGAAAGTCGAAGACCGGCAGCGGCAGCCGGGTGAAGAAGACGAGGCAAAGCGCGACGTCCTCGAGCGCTTGCCGGGGCGAGGGCACGGCGGTCATGCACTCCTCGCAATGGCATGAAAGAAGGTGCCGCTGACATGGCCGCGCCGGTAGCCGGAGGCGCCGAGCGGATTGCCCTGGCCATCGGCTAGGTCGGCCAGCGGCTCGTCATTGCCGGTCGCAATCATCTGCGCATAGTGGAATTCATGGCCACGGATCAGCGCGCCTTGCGGCCCCAGCGGACAGGCGACGCGCAGGCGTGCCTCGCGGTAGCCGAGGTTCATCTTGCGCTTGGCAAAGCTGGTGGAATGGCCGAGCAGGCCAAGCATGGCGTGCGTCTCGCCGGCCGCGTCCTCCAGCGCTTCGCCCAGCACCATGAAGCCGCCGCACTCGCCATGGATCGGCTTGGTCTCGGCAAACCTGGCCATGCCAGCTCGGAAATTGGTCGCCGCCGCGAGGCTGCCGGAGTGGAGCTCGGGATAGCCGCCGGGCAGCCAGCAGACATCGCAATTCTGCACCGGTGCTTCGTCGGCTAGCGGCGAGAACGGCACGATCTCGGCGCCGGCCTGACGCCAGTGGGCGGCGACGTGCGGATAGAGGAAGGTGAAGGCGGCGTCTTCGGCGAGCGCGATTCGTTGGCCGGGCGGCTGCAAGGCATGTTCGAAACTGCCTGATGCCGGCGAAAACGGCGCGGCCAGCGCCATGATGGCGTCAAGGTCGAGGGATTTCTCGACCATGTCGGCGAGGCGGTCGAGATGCGTCATCAGGTCGGCATATTCGCCGGCCTGGACGAGGCCGAGATGGCGCTCCGGCAAATTGAGCGTGGGATCGCGCAGGATGGCGCCGACGACCGGCAGGCCGAGCGTTTCGATCGCCTCGCTGCACAGCTTGCGGTGGCGCTCGCTGCCGAGACGGTTGAGCACGATTCCGGCCATGCGCACATCCGGGTCGTAGGTGGCAAAACCCTTGGCGACGGCGGCCGCCGTCGTCGACTGTCCCGAGACGTCGAGCACCAAAAGCACCGGCAGGTGGTAGAGCCGCGCCAGATCGGCGGCCGAGCCGGTGCGGCCTTGTCCGGCCGGGATGCCGTCGAACAGGCCCATGGCGCTTTCGAGGAAGATAAAATCGGCGTCCTCGGTGGCATTGCCGGCCAACGCGTTGAGCAGGTCAGGCGACATCGCCCAGCTGTCCAGGTTGACGCCGGACAGGCCAGTGGCGGCGGTATGAAAACCCGGATCGATATAGTCGGGGCCGGACTTGGCGCCGCGCACCTTGATGCCGCGCCGGGCGAGCGCGCGCAAAATGCCGATGGTGACGCTGGTCTTGCCGGAGCCGGAACGCGGCGCGCCGATGATGATGGCGCGGGTCATGCGTTACCCGCCAGTGCTGCGCGCATGGCGACGATGCCGCCGACGACAATGAGGGCCGGCGAGGCCAATTCCGCCGCGGCGGCCGCTTCGGAAATGGTGGCGAGTGTCGCGACGACGGTCCGCTCCTGCGGTGTCGTCGCCGAAACGATGACAGCCGCCGGCGTCGACGGCGCCAGCCCGCCTTCGAGCAGCGACGCGGCGATAACAGGCAGATTGGCCATGCCCATATAGATGACCACCGGCTGGCCGGTGCGGGCGATCGCGCCCCAGTCGAGATCGTCATCTGTGCCGGCGGCATGACCTGTCGCCAGGATGATCGCCTTGTTGATGCCGCGCATGGTTGCGGGAATGCCGGTGGCGGCCAGCGCGCTCAGCCCCGATGTCAGGCCGGGCAGGACGCGGAACGGGATTTTTTCGCGCGCCAGCGCCAGCGCCTCTTCGCCGCCACGGCCGAAAATATAGGGATCGCCACCCTTCAGCCTGATGACGCGGCGGCCATCGCGCGCCAGCCGCACCAGCAAAGCGGTGATGTCGTCCTGCTTCATCGACGGCTTGCCGCCGCGCTTTCCCGCAAAGAACAGCTGGGCATTGTCCGCAACGGCGACAACGTCAGAGGAGACCAGCGCGTCATAGACCACAGCGTCGGCCTCGGCCAATGCCGCCAGCACTTCCAGCGTCAGGCAGCCGGGATCGCCGGGGCCGGCGCCGGCCAGCCAGACATGGCCCGGCTCAAGCCGGCGCGGCTTGAAGTTCAGCCGGGCAAGGGCCTGTTCGAGCGTGGTGTTTTCGCTTTTACCGCTCACAATCCGTCCCGTCCCCGGAAACGCCGCTGATAGTGGGCGTCGTACAATGAACTCTCGCCAAAACCTTCCGCTGCCAGCGAGCGGCCGACGAAGATGATCGCCGTGCGCTCCATCGGGTCGGCGGCGAGCAGTGCCTCGATGGTCGCTAGCGTGCCGGTCAGCACGCGCTCGTCCGGCCATGAAGCGCGAAAGACGATCGCCACCGGGCAATCGCCGCCATAATGCGGCGACAATTCGGCGACGATGCGATCGATGGCGTGGATGGCGAGATGAATGGCCAGTGTGGCGCCGGTGCGGCCGAAGCCGGCCAGCGTTTCGCCCGGCGGCATTTTCGAGGCGCGGCCGGAGACGCGGGTCAGCACCAGGCTTTGCGCCACCTCGGGAATGGTCAGTTCGCGGCGAAGGGCTGCGGCTGCGGCGGCGAAAGAGGGAACGCCCGGCGTCAGCGTGTAAGGAATGCCGTGTTTTTCCAGCCGGCGGATCTGCTCGGCCACGGCGCTCCACACCGAGAGGTCGCCGGAATGCAGGCGGGCGACATCGTGGCCGGCCTGGTGGGCTGTCACATATTCGACCTCGATTTCGTCGAGTGACATCGGCGCCGTATCGATCAGTTTGGTCCCCGGTGCGCAGTGTTGCAGCAATTCCGGCGCGACGATCGAGCCGGCATGCAGACAGACCGGGCAGCTTGCCAGCAGCTTGGCGCCGCGCAGTGTGATGAGGTCGGCGGCGCCGGGACCGGCGCCGATGAAATGCACGGTCATGGCGCGTCTCCGCTGATGGCGATGGCGCAGGTGACCGGGCCGAGCACGGTGCGTGGACCAAGCAGCTTTGCACCGGGGCCGGCAACGGCAAGGGCGGAGGCTTCTGAGACGGAGGGTGTGCCGGCGAGATCCTGCGAGAGATCGGATTTGCTGAGTGCCTCCGACGAGACGGCCTGAAGTGCTGCGTCATCAACGATGATGACGGGAAGGTTGAGCGTGCGGCCAGCGGCAGAGATCGCTTCTTCGTCTTTCTTGAGCGCGGCGGTCGCCAAGGCCGACAGCGCCGTTATCGCCAGCCCGTGCGCTTCGAGGGCGGTTTCGATCGCCGCGAGCACGTCTTCGACGCTCACGCCCTTCCGGCTGCCGATGCCCGCCACCATCATGGCTTCACCCAGCTCCACTGGGTGACCGGCATGGCCGGGCGCCAGGCCTGCATCGAACCGACAGGAGAAGCGCGGGAAATGGTGATGCGGGTAAGGTCGCCGCCGCGCTTGATGTGCTCCGCGAGAAGCAGCGCCTCCATCTCCAGCGTCACCGCATTGGCAACGAGACGGCCACGGGATGGCAGCGCCTTGATGGCGGCGTTCAGTACGCCGGCGTCGCTGCCACCTCCGCCGATGAAGATCGCATCCGGCGTGTCCAGCCCGGCCAGTGCCTTGGGCGCCGACCCTTCCACCACGACAAGACCGGGCACGCCGCAATGCGCGGCGTTGCGGACGATGCGGGCGGCGCGGTCGCTGTTGGCCTCGATGGCGATGGCGCGCATCGAGGGGTGAGCGAGCATCCATTCGATGCCGATGGCGCCGGAACCGGCGCCGATGTCCACAGCAATTCGCCACGCCTCGGCGCCAGCGCCGCAAGCGTCATGGCGCGGATGTCGTGCTTGGTGATCTGGCCGTCATGCTCGAACAGATGGTCGGCGCGGCCAACGCTCAGCGGCAGGATGCGGGCCTCTTGTGTCGATTCAAGCTCAAGCGCCAGCACGTTGAGCGGATTGATGTCTCTGACGTCGAAAGCGTCGGCACGTGCCGAGCGAAGCTTCTCGTTCGGTCCGCCCAGCGCTTCCAAAACCGTCAGCCGCGAAGCGCCGAAGTCGAGCTCTACGAGCAGGCGCGCTATTGTCGCTGGTGCGTCGCCGTCCGATGTCAGCGCCAGGATGCGCGCCCTGGGATGCAGCAGCGGCCGGATCAGGTCGAGCGGCCTTCCATGCAGCGAGATCGTCTCGATGTCCTGCAACGCCCATCCGAGCCGGGCGGCAGCCAGCGAAATCGCCGATGGCGCGGGGATGACATGCATCTCTTCAGGCTTGACCTTGCGGGCAAGGGTGGCGCCGACCCCGTGGAAGAATGGATCACCGGAGGCGAGCACGCAGACGCGCCGGCCGGCCAGCGCCAGCACGTCTGCCATGCCGGCATCGAATGGCACCGGCCATGGGCGCTGCTCACCCTTGATGAGCGAAGCCACCAGCGCCAAATGCCGCTTGCCGCCGAAGACGGTCTCGGCGTCAGCGATCTGCCGCTTGGCCTCGTCGCCGAGACTCGCTAAACCGTCCTCGCCGATGCCGACGATTGCAAGCCATTTTGGCGTGGGCTGTTTTTTTGACATGTCGCGCCGCCCCTCATCCGCCTGCCGGCACCTTCTCCCCGTGTAGTGACGGGGAGAAGGGAGACGCTCCGGCGCTGACGCCTCCCTCTCCCCGTTCTTCAGGGGGAGAGGGTAGGGGTGAGGGGCAGCGCAGACGCTGTTCAACATGGTGCTCATGAAGAAGATTCTGATCCTTGGCGGCACGACAGAAGCGCGCCAATTGGCCGGAAAACTGGTGGAAGATTTCCTCGTCACCCTGTCGCTGGCCGGCCGTACCGAAAGCCCGGTCGCGCAAGGCGTGCCGGTGCGCAGCGGCGGCTTTGGCGGCGCCGACGGGCTGGCGGCCTATCTGAAGGAGACGCGAACCGATCTGCTGATCGACGCGACGCATCCCTATGCCGCGCGAATTTCCGCCAATGCGGCGCAAGCCGCGCGCACTTCGGTTGTGCCGATCCTTGCTTTGCGCCGCCCTGGCTGGGAGCCAATAGATGGCGACCGCTGGACGCAGGTCGATACGACAGGCGATGCGGTGCACGCGCTTGGATCGCCGCCGCGCCGTGCCTTCCTGGCGCTCGGCCGGCAGGAGGTCGCGGCTTTCGAGGCGGCGCCGCAGCATCATTACCTTGTCCGCAGCGTCGATCCGGTCGAGCCGAAACTGGCGGTGCCTGATGCGACCTACCTGCTGGCGCGTGGGCCGTTTCGCGAGGCGGATGAACGCGCGCTGCTCGAGGAGCACCGCATCGATGTCGTCGTATCCAAGAACAGCGGCGGCGAGGCCACCTACGGCAAGATCGCGGCGGCGCGGGCGCTCGGTATCGAGGTGGTGATGGTGCGCAGGCCCATCCTGCCGGAGGTGCCGTCGGCCGAAACTGTCGAAGCATTGGCCGCGATGATCGATCATGGTCTCGACCCCGTCGCGGAACGCGGTGTGTAGACCAGCGCCGGTTTGTCACCGCGCTTGATGATCCTTGTCTCCGGCGAGCCGATGATGATGCAGGTCGCCATGTCGGCCCTTTCCGCCTCGACATCGGCCAACAGAAAAACCTCGATGCGCTCGTCCGGGCGGCCGGCGGCGCGGCCGAAGATGACCGGCGTGGTGCCGGGCAGGATGGCGCGCAGGCATTCGAAGGCACGGCCAAGCTGCCAAGGGCGCGCCTTGCTGATCGGATTGTAGAGCGCGATGACGAAGCCGGCGCCGGCGGCAGCGAGCAGGCGCAGTTCGATCAGCTCCCACGGTTTGAGATTGTCGGATAGCGAGATGGCGCAGAAATCATGGCCGAGCGGCGCGCCGATGCGGGCGGCAACCGCCAGCATGGCGGTGACGCCCGGCACGACAGTGACATCGACGGTGCGCCATTCGGCCGGACCGGCCTCGATCGCCTCGCAGACGGCGGCCGCCATGGCGAACACGCCGGGATCGCCGCCGGAGACGACGGCGACGTCATGGCCGTCCGCCGCCTTTACCAGCGCGTCCTTGGAGCGGGCGAGTTCCTCGCGATTGTCCGAGGCGACGCGGGTCTGGTCCGGGCGCAGCTCCAGCCGGTCGAGATAAGGCTTGTAGCCATAGAAGAACTTTGCCTCGGCGACGGCGCGGCTGGCTTGCGGCGTCACCTGATCGGCATTGCCGGGCCCAAGGCCGATGACGGTGAGGCGGCCGCTCATGGCTTGGCTCCCATAACGCCAGGCCGGCCGGACCAGCCGGCGACCAGCACGATGGCGAAATAGGGCGCCTTGTCGTCCGGCTTGTCGGCAAGCTTCATCGTGATGCTGCCGGCCATGGTGCCGCGCTCGACATAGACGGCGCGGGCGAGCTTGCCGGTGGCGTCCAGTGCCCGCCTGATCTTGGACAGATTGCGGCCGACCTTCATGATGACGGCGGCATCGGTGTCGGCGAGACGGCGTGTCAGCTCGAACTCGCTCATCGTGCCGGGCAAAACCGTCAGCACATCGTCGCCCTGGACGATAGGCACGCCGGTCTGCGACCAGCAGCCGGACATGCCGGTGACGCCGGGGATGACCTCGGTCGGGAAGCGATGGGCGAGGCGGACATGCAGGTGCATGTAGGAGCCGTAGAACAGCGGGTCGCCTTCGGAGAGCACGGCGACCATGCGGCCGGCTTCGAGGTGGTCGGCGACCTTCTCGGCCGACTCCTCGTAGAAATCGGTGATCTGCGAACGGTAGTCGTCGTGATCCTTGTCGATCTCGGTGGTGACGGGGTAGAGCAGCGGCAGTTCCAGCATATCCGGCCGGAAGCGCGCCTCGACGATGGCGCGCGCATTGCTGTTGTTGCCGCGCTTGGCGAAGTAGGCGACGACATCGGCCTCGGCCAGAACGCGCGCGGCCTTCAGCGTCAGCAGCTCGGGGTCGCCAGGCCCCGTGCCGACGCCGACAAGACGGCCTTTTGCCAGATCTTCTTTGACGGCTGCGTTCACAGGCCGGGCCTCGCCAGCGAATTGAGGGCGGCTGCAGTCATGGCGCTGCCGCCAAGCCTGCCGCGCACGATGGCGTAGGGCACGCCGTAGGAGTTTTCAGCCAGCGCATCCTTGGATTCGGCGGCACCGACGAAGCCGACCGGCATGCCGATGATGGCGGCCGGTTTCGGCGCGCCATCGCGCAGCTTTTCCAGGAGATAGAAGAGCGCTGTCGGCGCATTGCCGATGGCCACGACCGAACCGGCCATGCGTTCGCCCCAGAGGTCGATCGCGGCGGCCGAGCGGGTGTTGCCGATCTGCTTGGCGATGTCGTGCGTGCGCGGGTCGCGCAAGGTGCAGATCACCTCATTGCCGGCCGGCAGCCTGGCGCGGGTGACGCCATGCGAGACCATTTCGGCATCGCAGAAGATCGGTGCGCCGGCCGCCAAAGCGCTGCGGGCGGCGGCGACGAAATCGCTGGAGAAGACAAAATGACTTGATGCTTCGACCTGGCCGCAGGCATGGATCATGCGGATGGCGACGTCGGCTTCCGCCTCGGAGAACCGGGACAGGTCGGCCTCGGCGCGGATGATGGCGAAGGAACGTTCATAGATCGCGTTGCCGTCATGGATGTAGTCGTAGGCGGCCATGCTCATTTCCGTTGTTCAATTTGTCGGTAAGCCTTGGCGATTGCCGCCGGTCCGAGCCTTGTCAGGCAGGCGGCGGCGGTTTCACCTGGATATCGAGCGCTGCGGACCATCGCTGCGACGCGACCGATGCCGCGCGCGGCGTCATAGCCCGGCCTGTAGCCCGCAGGAAGGGCCTTTGCCGTCGCGTTCACGACAAGTCCGGCTCCGTTTTCGCCGCCGACGATTGTTAGCGCGGCAGAGCCGGGGTGAGCGCAGCCCTTGGCGCAGCCGGAAATGTGCAGTGTGAAGTCGAGGATATCAGCGTTTTCGGCGGCGATTGTCTCGGCGATGTCGCGCGTGGCGATGCGGCCGGAGGCACACGCAGGGGTGCCGGGGCAGGCGGCGATGCGGGTGCGCGGGTCGGCGGCGGTGGTGACGAAGCCGAGGGCGGCGGCGGTGGTTTGGAGGAGGGGGTTCGCGGCTGGTGGTTGGCCGAGGAACAGCAAGGCGCGGCCGGGGGCGAGGCGGATTTCGGCGGTGCCGAGGTTCGACGCTCGGCTGGCAAGGTCGATAAGGTTTTGCGCTGGCATGCTGCCGAAGGGCAGGCCGATGCCGAGGGCGTGGCCGGTGTTCAAGTCGAAGAGGCCAATCGGCGAGCGAGAGCGCTCTACGGCGCCCCCCTCTGTCCTGCCGGACATCTCCCCCACTTGGGGGGAGACTGTGCTGTCGCCGCCGGTTTCGCCAGTTTTCAACGTCGAAGGCGAAGAGCTGACAGCGAAGCTGCTGATCTCCCCCCTTGTGGGGGAGATGTCCGGCAGGACAGAGGGGGGCGCGAAGGAATGCCAACCTGCGAGAGACGCTAGCTGCCTCTCCGACAAATCCCTCGCATGTGCCTCCCGGCCTTTCTCCGCGGTCATCCTGAGGGCAGCAACCGCAATATCGCGCGCTGCATCCTCATCGGCCGTCGCAAGCGGCCTCGCGCTTTGACCGTCGCCGGCAACAGACAAAGCCCACATAACGTTGCCGCCCACCCGCACCGCCTTCAGCCTGACATCAGCCGTCACCCCATCCATCGTCAACTGCCCGCCGCCATCGACAACCACCGAAACCTTCGGCCCGAGCCTTGGCGTCAGCCCAGCTTCCTCGACCGCAGCCCTGATCCGCTCAGCCAAAGCTCGCGGATCGGCAATCTCCCGCGGATCGATGCCGGCCAGCGGCCCGGTCTCGACCGGCACGCCGGTACGCACGGCGATGCCCAGCGCATCCACCTCCGCCGCCAGCAGCCCAGCACTTTCCGCTGTCAGGCCGCGTATCTGCAGGCTGCCTCGTGCGGCCACTTCCATGATGCCGTTGCCGTGCCGCAGGGCGGATTCGGCGAGTCGGATCAAAAGCTTGGGCGAAAGACCTCCAGCTACAGGATTAAGCCGCACCAGCAGGCCATCGCCGGTCTGCATCGGCGCCGAGAGAGCCGGACAGGCGCCGCGGCGCGAGAAGGCGTTCATGCCGCGACTCCGAGCGCCTCGGCCTCGGCGATCAACGCCGCGAGATCGTCGTCGATCGCGTTGCGCAAGGGATGCCACAGCCCGCGCCGGCGCGCCGACAGGAAGCGTTCGGCGATGACTTTGGCTGCGGCCGGGTTTTCGCGCAGGATGAAAGCGCGAACATTGGCGTCGCCGACATAGGCGTCATGCACAGCCTCGATCACCGCGCCTGAAATGGCGTGGGTGGTTTCGGCGAAACCGATGAGACGGTCGACGGTCTCGGCGAATTCCGAGGCGCCGCGTGGGCCGTGCCGCATCTGGCCGGCGATGAAACGCACATTGACGGCTCGCGCCCGCACAACCCGCGACACAGCCTCGCCGACCGAGCGCGGCTGCGGCTTTTGCGGGTCGGTGGTGTCGAGCACGATGACGTCGGCATTTCGGCCCAATGCCGCAAGGGCGGCCGAAAAGCCGCCGATGAAGGCGACGTCGGCGGAGCCCTCGAGAATGTCGCGGCCGGGATCGTCGCCGGTGTGGACCAGCAGATCGGCCTCGGCGATGCGGGTCTCGAAAGCGCCGGGGGAGGCGATGCCTTCGCCCTCGGCGCCGCCATAGGCATGCGATGTCGCATCGAGATAGGCGCGGCCGATTTCTTCGCGCGCGGCCCAGTCGCCACTCGACAACAGGTCCTCGACGCCGGCGCCATAGGTGCCGGGCGAGGTGCCGAAGATGCGCGGGCCGATCTTGCCATCGGCACGGGTTCTGGCGGCGAGCGGGTTTTCCGAATCGTCCTCGTCGCGCGCGGCAACGGCGTTGGCAGCGGCGTCGATCAGCGCGATCTGGGTCGGGAACATGTCGCGGAACAGGCCCGAAATGCGCCAGGTGACATCGACGCGCGGGCGACCGAGCGTGGCCGGCGGCAGCACTTCGATGCCGGTGATGCGGCCGGTGGCACTGTCCCATTGCGGCCGGCAGCCCATCAGCGCCAGGCCTTGCGCGATCTCCTCGCCGCCAGTGCGCAGCGAGGCCGAGCCCCAGAGGTCGATGACCAGCGAGCGCGGCCAGTCGCCATGCGATTGCATGTAGCCGCGCACGACTTCTTCCGCTGCCGATCGGCCCAGATCATAGGCGGTCGGCGTCGGCATGGTGCGCGGATCGGAGGTGAAGAGATTGCGGCCGGTGGGCAGCACGTCGGAGCGGCCACGCGCAGGCGCCCCGGCCGGGCCGGCCTTGACGTGGCGGCCGTCGAGCGCCGCCAGCAGCGCGGCCTTCTCGGCTTCGGCGCTTTGCCGGCGCATGGCGTCGGGTTCGTCGTCTGGCGCGCGGCCGTAAATATGCAGGCCGTCCTTGATGGCGAAATCCTTGAGGTCGCAGAGCCAGGCGTCGATGCGGCGCAGCGCCTCGTCGGGCGCATCGGTTCCGGCGACGCCGGCTTCGGAGGCGAAGCCGGTCTTTTGCGCCGTGTCGACGATCAGCTTGGCCAGACGATCGCGGCGGCGGCGGTCGAGGCCGTCGGCCTGGGCATATTCGTCGACGAGGCGTTCGAGCTTGTGCTGCCCTTCGTCTAGGCCAGCAGCTGCCAGTGGTGGCGGCAGATGGCCAAGCGTGACGGCTGCTATGCGCCGCTTGGCTTGCGCCGCCTCGCCGGGATTGGAGACGATGAAGGGATAGATGACGGGCAGCGAGCCGGTGGCGATCTCGGGGAAGCAGTTTTGTGAGAGCGCAACCGCCTTGCCGGGCAGCCATTCCAGCGTGCCATGGGCGCCGACATGGATGAGAGCATGGATGCGGAGCGATTTGCGCAGCCACAGGCCGAAGGCCAGCAGATCGTGGCGCGGCGGCAGCGTCGGGTCGTGGTAATCGGCGCGCCGGTCGGCCGAGCGGCCACGGTCGGGGGCGAGAGCGACAGTGATGTTGCCGAAGGTGGCGGCGCGGAAGGGGAAGCCGCTCTTACCCTCCCCCTTGTGGGGAGGGTGGCCCGCAGGGCCGGGTGGGGGTGGTGCACCGCTACCCCCACCCCGTTTCGCGCCATCCGCTTCGCGAATGTCGCGAACCGACCCTCCCCACAAGGGGGAGCGTGAAGGAGCACCCCATGCCGCCTCGACTGCAGCCAGTGCCTCAGCCGGCAAATCCTTTGAGAAGTCCAGATACTCATCCAGCCCCAGCCCACCATCGCTCCGCTCCAACGCGTCCAGCAGCGCACGCGGCGTTTCTGGAATCCCGTCAACGCGATAGCCCTGCTCCTTCAGGTCATGCAGCATGGCCAGCACGCTGGACGGCACATCCAGGCCCACTGCATAGCCAGTGCGGCCGGGCGCGCTCGGATAGTCCGGAATGAGGATCGCCAACTTACGCGTCGCGCGGGGCGTCTGCTGCAACCGTGTGAACGCCGCTAGCCTGTCCGCCACTTGCGCCACGCGATCCGGTTCCGGGCGGTTGGCGAAGGCGCGGTGGCCGAGCGCCGGGTCGGTCTCGCTCTCGCCCTTGAAGGAAATCGCGCCGGCGAGGATGCGGCCGTCGAGTTCGGGCAGCACGACATGCATGGCGAGGTCGGCGGGCGCCAGGCCGCGCTGGTTGTTGTCCCAGACGTCGCGGCGGGTGGTGGCGACGATGACCTGGAAGACAGGCACGCCGGCGCGGTCGAAGAGCGTTTCGACGCCGGGTTCGGCGCCGGAAGCGAAGGCGGTTGCGGTGATGATGGCGGTGGGCTTGAGCGTGGCCAGCGCGGTTCCGACGAAGGCCAGGGAGGTCGGGTCTTTGAGGCTGGAGACGAAGATCGGGACCGGTCTCATGCCGCGCTGGCGGAGTGCATCAAAGAGGGCATCGATTGGCGCGACATCGGCGGCCAGCAGCATCGAGCGGTAGAAGAGGATGGGGAAGATGGGAGAGTTGATGTTGTCTGCGCCGAGTTCCCGCCCACCCCCCTCTGTCCTGCCGGACATCTCCCCCGCAAGGGGGGAGATTGTGCTCTCATCGACGCTTTCGCCAATCGGGGATGTTGCAGAGGAATCTATTATCGGCTGGGCAGAAAAAGTGCCGAGGTCCGCGCCGGCTGATCTCCCCCCTTGCGGGGGAGATGTCCGGCAGGACAGAGGGGGGTGTGAAGGAACGCCGACATCGGCAAAATCCAACTTGCCTACGACGCCGCGGCCAGGCTCGTAGTAACCAGCTTTCGGCACGCTGACCGGCTCAGCCGCCGCCGCATCCTGCCCAGCCAACCCCGCCAGCCGCTGCATCAGTGCTGCCATATTCTCCGGTCCGCCCTCGCGGAAATAACCAAGCAGGACGTCCAGATCCTCGCGCGGCAGCGTCGAGGCTTCGATCAGCCTGAGATCCTCGTCGTGGCTCTCGCCCGGCAGCAGCGCCAGCTTGATGCCGTTCGCACGGGCAGTCGCGGCAAGCTGGTCGCAGCCATAGCGCCACCAGTCGTAGCCGCCGAGGATGCGCACCAAAATCACCTTGGCGTGGCGGGCGACGCTGTCGATCCAGAGGTCCACGGACATGGGATGGCGCAGGTCGCGCAGCGCCGCCAGCCGCATCGACGGCAGGCGGGCGGCATCGGCCTTCCACGCCGCCGCGAGGCCGGCGAGGTCGCTGTCGGTGAAGGACAGCGCCACGATATCCGCCGGCGTCTGCCCGAGATCGACGGGCTCGGCGAGATCGTCGAGCGAGGCGGATGTGGTGGTGAGTATATGCATTTCGGCTCGTGGTTTGGATCAGCCGGCGAGTATACGCTCGATCGCCGGGCGGTTCAGTCCTTTCAGGCCAATGACGACAAGACGCGAGCGGCGGTCGTCCTCAGCCGCCCAGGCGCGGTCATAGTAATGATTGACGCGCGGGCCGACGGCCTGCAGCAAAAGCCGCATCGGCTTGCCGCCGACATCGACGAAGCCTTTTACACGCAACACGTTTTCCTGTTCGGCGGCGGTGGCGACGCGCTTGGCCAGGTCGTCGGGATTGGCGATCGAGGGGATGTCGACGATGAAGGTGTCGAAATCGTCATGCTCATGATCGAAAGCGCCGTCGTGATGCGACTTGCGGTTCTCGATGTCGTCTTCGACGGCGAGACCGAGGCCAAGCAGCACCGACGGGTCGACCTTGCCATGCGCAGTCGGCACGATTTTTACCGCGCGGGCGGAATGTTCATTGATGATGGCGTTGGCGCGGGCCGAACCGGGGGCGTCCATCAGATCGCTCTTCGACAGGATGATCAAATCGGCGCAGGCGATCTGGTCCTCGAACACTTCTTCGACAGGATCGTCATGGTCGAGCGTCTCGTCCTGAGCGCGCTGTGCCTGCAAAGCGTCCATGTCGTTGGCGACGCGGCCTTCGGCCAGCGCCGGGCCGTCTACCACGGCGATGACACCGTCGACGGTTACCCGGCTCTTCACGCTCGGCCACTGGAACGCCTGGACCAGCGGCTTGGGCAGAGCCAGGCCCGAGGTCTCGATCAGGATGTGGTCAACCTTCGGTGTCAGCGCGAGGATCTTGTCGAGGGCGGGCACGAAATCGTCGGCGACTGTACAGCAGATGCAGCCATTGGCCAGTTCGACGATGTTTTCCTCGGGGCAGGTGTCGATGCCGCAGCCTTTCAGGATTTCCCCGTCGATGCCGATGTCGCCGAACTCGTTGACGATGATGGCGATGCGCTTGCCGCCGGCATTTTCCAGGAGATGGCGGACCAGCGTCGTCTTGCCGGCGCCGAGGAAGCCTGTAACGACAGTGCAGGGAACACGGGAGAGGTTGGCGGCCGGGTTTGAAGCGTTCATCGTCAGTCCTTCAGCATGTCGAGGGGTGGGATGCGGGCAACGAGGCCGCGCTTGAGGCTATCGGGCCGGCCGCGCCACGGGATGAGGCCGTCGGCCGAAGTCGCGAAGAGCTTTGCGCCGGTAACGAGGTCGGCGCCGCTGGTTGCGGTCAGATCGCCGAAGACATAGCTCCAGCAGCCATCGCGCAGGATCGCGGCGCTGAGGCGGCGCTTGCAATTGCCGAGACATTCGGCGGTGCGGACCCGGATATCGCCGGCAGCGGCGCGGCGTGTGTCCTCAGCCAGCAATTCGCCGGCGCGCGGATGGGCGTCGGAACCGGTCTCATCGCGGCAGGAGGCGCAGACGATGACGGTCACGCCGGTCAGGGCGTCGTTGTCGCCGGACGCAATGTCCGTTGTGCCAGCCGAAAAACTGCTGTTCTGGTCCAAAAACCGTGCTCCTTGCCCGGAAACCCGCCAGGCGATCGGATACTTTGTCTCAGACGGCAGGTCTCCTGGCTCGCGAGTCATTGCCTTGGTTAGCCGCCTTCCCGGTGTTACCCAGTGGCTTTCGGCCTTGGCTCTTCGCTTACAGTTGCGGGGACAGCCGCGGATTTGGGATTTTTTCGTCCCGCACCGCATTCCCTCTTGGCCCTTGCCGTTGCGGGCAGGGGACCGTCTGGAGCGGATTTAGGCTTTTGCAGGCAGCGGTGTCAACGCACGGCTACGACATGGCGATGTCGGCAGGGCTGTCATGTCCCGGCTTCCGGCAGTGCCAGGATGACCTGTCGGATAGCTTGATAGCCATCGCTATAGTCCCAGTCATGACCGACAGCCAGATTCTGTCCCTCATGCCAAACCGCGTTGTCCAGAAGGACTTCGGCACTAATCAGCGTGCCCTTCAAGCCTGCCAGAAAGGTCCGGACAAAATGGCTTCCGGGGGGTACCGAAGCTGTGAACAGCTTTTCCAGCTTGGCATAGAATGCTGGATAGCCTGGTGTCAGCGAGCATAGCTCGGTTGTGGCCTGGGAAATGACCGGGCCGCTATAGATTTTCCAGCGGGCATCTTTTCGCCAGATCTTCCAACTGGCGCTGCTTCGCTGCCAAAGCTCTATTTCGGCCTGCATGTTCTCGCAGACGTGATCGGCCAGTCCCTCAATGGCCACATGGAAAACACCACGGAGAAACTTTTCAAACGCCTGGTTCAGTTCCTGTTCGCGCGTGTCGCCGAAGCCAGCAAAGGATTCAATGACCGGCTGAACATCAAGCAGCGGAGAAAAAATGTAGATTTCCAGGACCAGCCGGTCAGAACTCGTCTCGAACACCTCAGCCTCAAACCGAAGCTGCTTCGATTGGAGCATGACGTCCCTATCTCTGCGGACTGCATCTATTCCATGCGCAATGAGGGCGCCATGGATCATGTCGAGCACTTTGTCCGATGCCATTGCACAACCTACGAGGCTTATTGAGGCGTCTATGACAGACGCTGCAAGGGTTGGCCATCTCTCTCGCTAGCCAATGCCGGCCCCAGATTGCCGGCCGGCGTCACTTCGATGCGCTCAAGGCCAAGCCAGCCCTGCATCTCCTTTAGTTCCTCGAAAAGCTGTGCGGTGGTCTCAGGCGGTGCGCCTGCTTCGGCATAGGCGGCGTGGACGCGTAAGACACTCGCAGGCCGGTCGGCCTTGAGGTCGACGCGGGCGACGATCTTGTCGCCGAGCAAGAAAGGCAGCACGTAATAGCCATATTGCCGCTTGTCGGCCGGGGTGTAGATCTCGATGCGGTAGCGGAAATCGAAGAGACGCTCGGTGCGCGCGCGCTCGAAGACCACCGGATCGAAGGGGGCCAGCAAGGCGCGGGCCTCGATCTTTCGCGGCAGGCGGGCGTCCCTATAGAGGTAAGCCGGCTTGTCCCAACCTTCGACGTTTACCGGCAGCAACTCGCCCATCTCGACCAGTTCCTCCAACCGGCCCTTCATGTCGGCCGGCGACAAGCGGAAATAATCGCGCAGGTCACCCGACGTCGCGATGCCGTGGGCGCGGGCAGAAATGCGCAGCAATTCGCGGTGCGCGTCCTCGGCGGCCGGCACCGGCAGATCGAGGATCGCCTGCGGCAGCACGCGCTCGGGCAGGTCATAGAAGCGTTCGAAGCCACGGCGGTGCGCCGTGGTGATGCGTCCGGCCCAGAAGAGCCATTCGAAGGCGTGCTTGGCGTGGCTCCAGCCCCACCAGCCGCCCGAACCTTTCTGGCCTTCCAGTGCCGAAGCGGCAATCGGGCCGCGCTCGGCGACCGCGCGGTAGATCTCTTCGATATAGGCGGCGTGCTCGCGGCCCCATTTGGCGAGGCC
Source organism: Mesorhizobium sp. C089B (assembly GCF_030323125.1). Lineage (NCBI taxonomy): Bacteria > Pseudomonadati > Pseudomonadota > Alphaproteobacteria > Hyphomicrobiales > Phyllobacteriaceae > Mesorhizobium > Mesorhizobium sp. C089B. The sequence continues at coordinate 2,259,528 of NZ_CP100469.1, read as the reverse complement.
GAGATACATTTCGTCGCCTTGCTCGGCCCGCTGCATGCGCCAGCGCATCAGCGGGTAGGTCTCGACCGGCAGGAACGAGGCCTCATGCGCCCAGTATTCGAACACCGTGCGTTTGCGGGTGATGGCCGCATTGTCGAGCAAAGCCAGCGGGTAGGGGCCAAGCCGCGAATAGAGCGGCATATAGTGGGCGCGCACCACCGCGCTGACGGAATCGATCTGCAGCAAGCCGGTGCGCGACAGCACGCGGGCGAGGTGGCGGCGATCGGGCGTGCCGACCGGGCGGGGATCGAGAAATCCTTGCGCGGCGAGCGCGATGCGCCTGGCCGCGGGGAGTGAGATTTTGTCCTTCGTCAAAGTGTCTTGCCTCGAACCATTTTCCCGACTTTAGCCGGCGATTCCGGTCATGCTAGCAGGCAAATGGCGGGAGATGTGTCAGGAGACAAAAGTGGAGTGAAAGATGAAGGAAATCAAACAGGAGGAGATCGGACCAGTTTTTCCCGGCCTGCCGTCCAGCACTGTCTTTTGAACAAGGTTTGACTTGCTTCGCTGAAAGCCGTGCGCTAACCCTCGCCGCGTTGCAGCAAAGGCACCTAAAACGGTTCAGCGGTTAAACTGTCGCGCTTCCGCATTAGGGTTGGTTGCTGTAATCAAAGTGGATTGGCCGCCAACGGAAAGCCGAGCATGAACGTACTCCTCAGTTCATACCTGCCCATCGTCCTCTTCATCGCCGTGGCCGCAGTTGTAGGCCTGGCGCTTATCATCGCGCCGTTCCTGGTGGCTTATCGCAATCCCGATCCGGAGAAGCTTTCCGCCTACGAGTGCGGGTTCAACTCGTTCGACGATGCCCGGATGAAATTCGACATCCGCTTCTACCTGGTGTCGATCCTGTTCATCATCTTCGATCTGGAAGTGGCCTTCCTGTTTCCGTGGGCGGTGTCGTTCTCGAAGATCGGCATGCTCGGTTTCTGGTCGATGATGGTGTTTTTGGCGGTGCTGACCATCGGCTTTGCCTATGAGTGGAAAAAAGGAGCGCTGGAATGGGATTGAACGACAGTTCCGGAACGCTCGTCGCGCCGAAGCCCAAAGGCCTGATCGACCCCAATACCGGACGTCCGGTCGGTTCCGACGATCCGTTCTTCCTCGAGATCAACAATGAACTGGCCGACAAGGGTTTTCTGGTCACCTCGACCGAGGCGCTGATCACCTGGGCACGCAGCGGCTCGCTGATGTTCATGACCTTCGGTCTCGCCTGCTGTGCCGTCGAGATGATCCACACCTCGATGCCGCGCTATGATTCGGAGCGGTTTGGCGTGGCTCCTCGCGCGTCGCCGCGCCAGTCGGACATAATGATCGTGGCGGGAACGCTGACCAACAAGATGGCCCCCGCTTTGCGCAAGGTCTACGACCAGATGCCGGAGCCGCGCTACGTCATCTCGATGGGCTCCTGCGCCAATGGCGGCGGCTATTATCACTATTCCTATTCGGTGGTGCGCGGCTGCGACCGCATCGTGCCGGTCGACATCTATGTGCCCGGCTGCCCGCCGAGCGCCGAAGCGCTGCTCTACGGCATTCTTCTCCTGCAGAAGAAGATCCGCCGCACCGGCACGATCGAACGGTAGACCCATGGCCGCATCCCTGAGCGAACTGTCGACCTATCTCGGCGAAAAGCTGCCGGGCCGCGTCACCGATGCGGTGCTTGCCTATGGCGAACTGACGATCTCGGTTGCTACAGACAATCTGATCGAGGTGACAAGCTTCCTGCGTGACAATTCGGGCTGCCAGTTCATTTCGATCATCGATATCTGCGGCGCCGACTACCCGTCGCGCGTCAAGCGTTTCGATGTCGTCTATCATTTGCTTTCGCCGAAGCAGAATTTGCGCATCCGCATCAAGGTGCAGGCCGACGAAGAGACGCTGGTGCCGTCGCTCACCGCTGTCTATCCCGGCGCCGACTGGTATGAGCGCGAGGCCTACGATCTCTATGGCGTGCTGTTCTCCGGCCATCCGGACCTGCGCCGCATCCTCACGGACTACGGTTTCGAGGGCCATCCCCTGCGCAAGGACTTCCCGCTGACCGGTTTCGTCGAGGTGCGCTACGACGACGAAGCCAAGCGCGTGATCTACGAGCCGGTGGAATTGAAGCAGGAATTCAGGAACTTCGATTTTCTCTCGCCATGGGAAGGGACGGACTACGTCCTGCCGGGCGATGAGAAGGCGAAACAGTGAGTAGGAAGTAGTGAGTAGTCAGTAGCAAAAGATTTGGAGCAACGGATCGAATCTTATCGCGACTTGAAGGTGTGGCAATCGGCGATGACGCTTGCTGAGGATTGCTACCGTTTCACCAAAGAGTTTCCGAGGGATGAGATTTACGGCATGACCTCTCAGATGCGCCGATCGGCGGTTTCGGTCGCAGCGAACGTCGCGGAGGGATACGGTCGGGAGAACAGAGGGTCGTTCGTTCAATTTTTGCGCATGGCGCAAGGCTCGTTGAAGGAACTGGAGACACACATACTGCTGGCATGTCGGGTTGGCCTGCTGCGAAAAGACAATGAGATTGAGCTGCTGCTGCGATGCGAAGAGATTGGAAAAATGATGAGATCTCTTATCCGAACGGTGCAGGCCAAGCAGGCGGAATGAAGCAGGCATTGAGATTGATGATCACTACTCACTACTCACTACTGACTCTTCGCCAGAGGCGCCAGAATGGCTGAAACCTCCGTCCGCAACTTTAACATCAACTTCGGACCGCAGCACCCTGCGGCGCACGGTGTTTTGCGTCTTGTGCTGGAGCTTGACGGCGAGGTGGTCGACCGCGTCGATCCGCATATCGGCTTGCTGCATCGCGGCACCGAAAAGCTGATCGAGCACAAAACCTATCTGCAGGCAGTGCCCTATCTCGACCGGCTCGACTATTGCGCACCGATGAACCAGGAGCATGCCTTCGCGCTCGCCACCGAGCGGTTGCTCGGCATCGAAGTGCCGAAGCGCGGCCAGTTGATCCGCGTGCTCTATTCCGAGCTCAGCCGCATCATGTCGCACATCCTCAATGTGACGACGCAGGCGCTGGATATCGGCGCGCTGACGCCGCCGCTGTGGGGTTTCGTCGAACGCGAAAAGCTGATGGTGTTTTATGAGCGCGCTTCCGGTTCGCGCATGCATGCGGCCTATTTCCGTCCCGGCGGCGTGCACCAGGATCTGCCGGCGAAGCTGGTCGAGGACATCGGCAAGTGGATCGACCCGTTCCTGAAGTCGCTTGACGACCTCGACAGGCTGCTTACCGGCAACCGCATCTTCAAGCAACGCAATGTCGATATCGGTATCGTGTCGCTTGCCGACGCCTGGGCCTGGGGCTTTTCCGGCGTCATGGTGCGCGGCTCGGGTGCGGCCTGGGATTTGCGCAAGTCGCAGCCTTATGAATGCTATTCCGAGATGGATTTCGACATCCCGATCGGCAAGAACGGCGACTGCTACGACCGTTATCTCGTGCGCATGGAAGAGATGCGCCAGTCGGCGAAAATCATGCGCCAGTGCGTCGACCTTCTGCTCGGCAAGGAGAGCACCGGGCCGGTGTCGAACCTCGACGGCAAGGTGGTGCCGCCGAAGCGCCAGGCGATGAAGCGCTCGATGGAAGCGCTGATCCATCATTTCAAGCTCTACACCGAGGGCTATCGCGTGCCGGCCGGCGAGGTCTATGCTGCCGTCGAGGCGCCGAAGGGCGAGTTCGGTGTCTATCTCGTCTCCGACGGCACCAACAAGCCCTATCGCTGCAAGCTGCGCGCGCCCGGCTTCGCGCATCTGCAAGCCATGGATTTCCTCTGCCGCGGCCACATGCTGGCCGACGTCACTGCCGTCCTGGGTTCCCTCGATATCGTCTTCGGGGAGGTTGATCGGTGATGGCGGCAGCCAATCCTACAGTGCGCTCTCAGGTCGGTGTTCGAGGGAATGCCGACGCTGCCCTACCGCGGTGGCGCGAATTGGCAAAAGCCATGCTGCCGGTCGAGTTCGCAGAGGCTTCTTACAACTCGACTCAGCACTGTTCGATCTATGACTTCTTTTTTACCCTGCTACCCAAGACGCGCCTTGCCCACCGCGACAATGACGTCGACAAGCTGGGTAGAATGCACGGGTTCGCCCAATGGGCTGCCGTTCACCCGAACAAACAGATTTGGAATGCGGCTGGTGTCGCTTTTTACGAGCACTTGTTCGACGATGACATCGACGCTGATGCGGTCATGGCATGGATCTCGCCTCAAGTAAGGCAAACTGTTCTGGGGCTGTGGCAATACATGTTGCCCGCAGAGCGATTTGCGAGTGTTGCTCGATCTGCCGAACGCATTCCGTTTTCTCATCAGAAAGAATGTGAAACCGCAATAGCTCTCGTAGCAGAGCAGGGGCCCGATCGCTAAATGTCAGTCCGCCGTCTCGCAGAAGCAAGCGTCCAGCCAGCCTCCTTCGCCTTCAACCGGGCGAATGCGGCGGTTGCGAAGCAATGGATCAAGAAATATCCGAAGGGCCGCGAGCAGTCGGCGATCATTCCCTTGCTGATGATTGCGCAGGAGCAGGAAGGCTGGGTCACCAAGGCGGCGATCGAGACGATTTCGGACATGCTCGGCATGCCGCGCATTCGCGGCCTCGAAGTCGCGACCTTCTACACGCAGTACCAGCTCAATCCGGTCGGCACGCGCGCACATATCCAGGTCTGCGGCACCACGCCCTGCATGCTGCGCGGCTCGGAAGCGCTGATGGATGTGTGCCGCTCGAAAATCCATCACGACCAATTCCACACCAACGACAAGGGCACACTGTCGTGGGAGGAAGTCGAATGCCTCGGCGCCTGCGTCAACGCGCCGATGGTGATGGTCTTCAAGGATACGTTCGAGGATCTCACCCCCGAGCGGCTGGCCGAAATCATCGATCTTTACGATGCGGGCAAGGGCGCCTCGGTTCCCACGGGACCGCAAAACGGCAGAACCGGCTCGGAGCCGGCGCCTGGCCTGACGACGCTGAAGAGCGAAAAGGCGATCCTCAAAGCAACGCGCGACAAGGAAGCCAGGGCGGCGAGCAAGGCTGCCCACGCGGCGCCCGACGCAATCATTGCGGCGCCTGTTCCGGCTCCTGCCGCTCCTGCAGCGGCCGCCCCGGTCGCGCCATCCAACGCCGGCAAACCGAAAACCGATGCGCCGGAAACCAGCTCGGCGTTGAAGTCGCCCTCCAGGGCCAAGGTTGCACCGGCGGCGGAAAAAGCGGCGAGCGTCCCGGCGCCCCTGCATTCGGCCGCCAACGCCAACACCGCGGCGCCTGAAGTCGAGAAGGTCGCCAAGCAGCGTAATGGCCCGAAGACCACCTCCACGCCGGCAGCTGCCTTCATCGCTCCGGAATTCAAGGCGCCAGCGGCCAACGCCCCGGTGGCCCCGACCGTCAAGGCGCCGACAGCCAGACCCGCAAAGCCGTCGCTCGAGGACAAGAACCGTCCGGCCGGAATCGACAGGCCGGCTGCGGTCGACGATCTCAAGCTGATCTCGGGCATTGGCCCGAAGATCGAGGGCATCCTTCATTCGCTTGGCATCTTCACCTTCACACAGGTCGCATCCTGGAATAAGGCCGAGCGCGACTGGGTGGATGGATATCTCGCTTTCCAGGGCCGCATCGAGCGCGACGACTGGGGCAAGCAGGCCAAGGCGCTCGCCAAGGGCGGCGTCGCCGAATACATCCGCGTCTTCGGCAAGGAGCCACGTTGATGGCTGAAGCGCAAAGCACCGGATCTTTGCTGTCGCTGCGCAGCATTGTCATCGGCGTTGTCTGCATCGCTGCTGCCAACATCCTTCTGGAGGGGCTTCGGCGCCTCGTCGAATTGCCGTTTTCGGATACCCTGGAATCGATGGCCGCGACCGGCATAGGCGTGCTGGTGTGGGTCTCGATCGTCTTGCGGGGAAAGAGGTAAGTCATGCTGGCTGACAAAGACCGCATCTTCAACAACATCTACGGGCTCTTCGACAAGTCACTGGCCGGCGCGATGGCGCGCGGCGCCTGGGACAACACGCCCGGCATCATCGCCAAGGGGCGAGAGTGGATCGTCAATGAGATGAAGGCGTCCGGCCTGCGCGGCCGTGGCGGCGCCGGCTTCCCGACCGGGCTGAAATGGTCGTTCATGCCCAAGCAGAGCGATGGAAGGCCGAGTTATCTCGTTGTCAACGCCGACGAGTCCGAGCCCGGCACGTGCAAGGACCGCGATATCCTGCGCAACGATCCGCACACCCTGGTCGAGGGCTCGTTCATCGCCGGCTTCGCCATGGGCGCGGTCGCCGCCTACATCTATGTGCGCGGCGAGTTCATCCGTGAGCGCGAGGCGCTGCAGCGCGCCATCGACGAGGCCTACGAGGCCAGGCTGATCGGCAAGAACAACACGTCCGGATACGATTTCGACATCTACATGCATCACGGCGCCGGCGCCTATATATGTGGCGAGGAAACAGCACTTCTCGAAAGCCTCGAAGGCAAGAAGGGCCAGCCCCGGCTGAAGCCGCCATTCCCAGCCAATGTCGGCTTGTACGGTTGTCCGACTACCGTGAACAATGTCGAGTCAATCGCGGTCGCGCCGACCATTTTGCGCCGTGGCGCCGCCTGGTTCTCGTCCTTTGGCCGGCCCAACAATGTCGGCACCAAGCTGTTTTGCATCTCGGGTCACGTCAACAATCCGTGCACCGTCGAAGAGGCGATGTCGATCCCGTTCCGCGAGCTGATCGAAACCCATTGCGGCGGCATTCGCGGCGGCTGGGACAATCTCCTGGCGGTCATTCCGGGCGGCGCTTCGGTGCCGCTGGTGCCGGCCGAGCAGATCATCGATGCGCCGATGGATTTCGATGCTTTGCGCGACCTGAAATCCGGCCTTGGCACGGCGGCTGTCATCGTCATGGACAAATCGACCGATATCGTGAAGGCGATCGCCAGGCTTTCCTATTTCTACAAGCATGAGAGCTGCGGCCAGTGCACGCCATGCCGCGAAGGCACCGGCTGGATGTGGCGGGTGATGGAGCGGCTGGTGCGCGGCGAGGCGCAGAAGCGCGAGATCGACATGCTGCTCGACGTCACCAAACAGGTGGAGGGTCATACGATCTGCGCGCTGGGCGATGCCGCGGCATGGCCGATCCAGGGCCTGATGCGGCATTTCCGCGGCGAGGTGGAGCGGCGCATCGACGAGTTTTCGCGCAACGCGCACCGGGCCGAACCGGTGATGGTGGCTGCTGAGTAGATTGAAATCGGGCGCAAGCCCCGGACGGAAATATAGGGGCGGGGCTGACGAAGAAACGACCAGGAGATGTCTATGGCGCCCTATTCGAACCCTTTGATGCCCAATTTGGACCAGCTTGAGAAGATGAACCAGGATTTGACAAGGATGATGCCGAAGGAGATGGCCAGCGCCGTCAACCTTCTCGCGCATCCTGTCGCGGGTGCCGCCGCCATGTCGGCGCTGGGCTTCGGCCTTGCCAACCATGCCTTTGGCGTGTGGCTAGGCGCCTTGTCGGGTGCTGCCGAGGCATCGCAGCGGATTTTCCAGCCGATCATCGACGATTTCGAGCAGCGCACCCAAGAGTTCTCCGAGACCGCGCCGGCCACCAAGGCGCGCGCGGCGACCAGAACCCTGATCGCCGAGGCGCAGAGTTTTGCCCAGGATGTGACCGATATTGCCGCTCGCACCGTCGATGCCGAGCCGGAGAAGACCGATGCCGTCGCCGAAGGCGCGACGATCGGATTGATGCCGGAGGATTTCAGACAGCCCAAGGCCGTGGCTCGTCCGGCCAAGCCGTCGGATCTCAAGGCGATCACCGGCGTTGGACCGAAGCTGGAAAAAGTGCTGAACGGCCTCGGCATCTGGACCTTTGCCCAGATCGCGGCGTGGACGCCGGAAGAGATCGCCTGGGTCGAGGACTACCTGTCGCTCACCGGCCGAATCGGCCGCGACGAGTGGACCCGCCAGGCCGCGGCGCTGACGCTGGCCGCCAAGGCGAAGAAGTAGGGGTGGCAGGCATGGAGATCCACGACAGGAGCGATGTTCTCGATGTGCGCAATGCCATCGTCAGCAACTCCAGATTTGACGATGTGAACTTGTCGAACACGCAGTTTCACAACGTCGACCTGTCGGCGGCCGTTGTGGACGACGCGAACCTCTCGGACGCGTTTTTCAGCAATGTGAATATGAGCAATTTGAAGATAGAAAACGCTGAAGTCGCCGGCATGATGATCAATGGCATCAGGCTGAGCGATCTGTTTCAGGCATATGAGACGGCGCAGACCGCCGGGGGCAATTGATGGCAAAGCTCAAGGTCGACGGGAAAGAGATCACTGTACCCGACCACTACACGCTGCTGCAGGCGGCCGAGGACGCCGGCGCGGAAGTGCCGCGCTTCTGCTTCCATGAGCGGCTGTCGATCGCCGGCAATTGCCGCATGTGCCTGATCGAGGTGAAGGGCGGGCCGCCCAAACCGCAGGCCTCCTGCGCCATGAATGTGCGCGACCTGCGTCCGGGTCCGAATGGCGAGGCGCCTGAAATCTTCACCAACACGCCGATGGTCAAGAAGGCCCGCGAAGGCGTGATGGAATTCCTTTTGATCAACCATCCGCTGGATTGCCCGATCTGCGACCAGGGCGGCGAATGCGACCTGCAGGACCAGGCGATGGCCTTCGGCGTCGATTCCTCGCGCTATCACGAGAACAAGCGCGCGGTCGAAGACAAGTATATCGGCCCATTGGTCAAGACGGTTATGAACCGCTGCATCCACTGCACGCGCTGCGTTCGCTTCACCACGGAAGTTGCGGGCATTTCCGAGCTTGGCCTGATCGGCCGCGGCGAGGATGCCGAGATCACCACCTATCTCGAAAGCGCCATGACCTCGGAGCTGCAGGGCAATGTCATCGACCTCTGCCCGGTCGGCGCGCTGACCTCCAAGCCTTTCGCCTTCCAGGCACGGCCGTGGGAGCTGACCAAGACAGAATCCATCGACGTCATGGACGCCGTCGGCTCGGCAATCCGCGTCGACAGCCGTGGCCGCGAGGTGATGCGCATCCTGCCGCGCGTCAATGAAGCGGTGAACGAGGAGTGGATTTCCGACAAGACCCGCTTCATATGGGACGGATTGCGCACGCAGCGCCTCGACCGCCCCTATGTCCGCAAGGACGGAAAGTTGGCGCCGGCCAGCTGGGCCGAAGCGTTCGTTGCGATCAGGGATGCGGTGTCGAATGCTGCGCCCGAGAAAATCGGCGCGATTGCGGGCGATCTTGCCGCCGTCGAGGAAATCTACGCGCTGAAGCAGCTTATGGCTGCGTTGGGCTCGAAGAACACCGATTGCCGCCAGGACGGCGCCGCACTCGATCCCGCGCTCGGCCGCGCCAGCTACATCTTCAACCCCACCATCGAGGGCATCGAGCAGGCCGACGCGGTGCTGATCATCGGCGCCAATCCGCGCTTCGAGGCCTCGGTGCTCAATGCCCGCATCCGCAAGCGCTGGCGGATCGGCAATCTGCCGGTCGGCGTCATCGGCGAGGTCGGCGACACGCGTTACGACTACGAACAGCTCGGCGCCGGCCCGGAGTCGCTGAAAGACCTGGCCGACGGCAATGGGAAGTTCTTCCAGGTGCTGAAGAAGGCGACGCATCCGCTGATCATCGTCGGCCAGGGCGCGCTGTCGCGTGCCGACGGCGCGGCGGTGCTCGGCCAGGCGGCGAAACTCGCCACCGCCGTCAACGCTGCCCGCGCCGACTGGAACGGCTTTGCCGTGCTGCACACTGCGGCCGCGCGCGTCGGCGGTCTCGATGTCGGCTTCGTGCCTGGCAAGGGCGGCAAGAACGTTGCCGGCATGCTGGGGGAGAGCGAGGTTCTGTTCCTGCTCGGCGCCGACGAGGTCGACATGTCCAAGACCGGCGGCGCCTTCGTCGTCTATGTCGGCACGCATGGCGACGCCGGTGCGCACCGCGCCAATGTCATCCTGCCGGGAGCCGCCTACACCGAAAAGTCCGGCACCTATGTCAACACCGAGGGACGCGTGCAGCAGACCAACCGCGCGGGCTTCGCGCCGGGCGACGCGCGCGAAGACTGGGCGATCCTGAGGGCATTGTCCGATGTGCTGGGCAAGAAACTACCCTTCGATTCGCTGCAGCAGTTGCGCGCCAAACTCTATGGCGAATACCCGCATCTCGCCCGCATCGATCATGTCGAAGCCGGCAATGCCGATGACGTCGCCAAGGTGGCGAAGCTCGGCGGGCGGCTGAACAAGGGCACTTTCACCTCGCCGGTCACGGATTTCTATCTGACCAACCCGATTGCGCGGGCCTCCGCCGTCATGGCGGAATGCTCGGCGCTGGCGAAAAACGGCTTCAGGCAGGCGGCAGAGTAGACATGGACACCTTCTTCTCCTTCTACGTGCTGCCGACGCTGATCATCCTTTTAAAGTCGGTCGTGCTGATCGTCGTTTTGCTGATCGGGGTCGCCTATCTGCTTTACGCCGACCGCAAGATCTGGGCGGCGGTGCAATTGCGCCGCGGCCCGAACGTCGTCGGCCCGTGGGGCACGCTGCAGGCTTTCGCCGATCTGCTGAAATTCGTCTTCAAGGAACCGGTCATTCCGTCCGGCGCCAACAAGGGCGTGTTCCTGCTGGCGCCGCTGGTGTCGGCCGTGCTGGCAATCTCAGCCTGGGCGGTCATTCCCGTCAATGCGGGCTGGGGGATCGCCAACGTCAATGTCGGCATCCTCTACGTCTTCGCCATCTCCTCGCTCGAGGTCTATGGCGTGATCATGGGCGGCTGGGCGTCCAACTCGAAATACCCGTTCCTCGGCGCGCTGCGCTCGGCGGCGCAGATGGTCTCCTACGAAGTCTCGATCGGCTTCGTCATCGTCACCGTGCTGCTCTGCGTCGGCTCGCTCAACCTGTCGGACATCGTGCTGTCGCAGCAGGACGGTCTGGGCACCAAGCTTGGCCTGCCCAACAGCTTCCTCGACTGGCACTGGCTGGCGCTGTTCCCGATGTTCGTCATTTTCTTCATCTCGGCGCTGGCCGAGACCAACCGCCCGCCCTTCGACCTGGTGGAAGCCGAGTCGGAACTCGTCGCCGGCCACATGGTCGAATACTCCTCGACGCCGTTCCTGTTGTTCTTCCTCGGCGAATATGTCGCCGTGGTGATGATGTGCGCGCTGGCCACCATCCTGTTCCTCGGCGGCTGGCTGCCGCCCTTCGACTTCGCCCCCTTCACCTGGGTGCCCGGCGTGATCTGGTTCGTGCTCAAGATCTGCCTGATGTTCTTCATGTTCTCCATGGTGAAGGCCTTCGTGCCGCGCTACCGCTACGACCAGCTGATGCGCCTCGGCTGGAAAGTATTTTTGCCGATCTCGCTGTTCATGGTCGTTGCCACCGCGGCCTTCCTCAAGATCACGGGGATGGCGTGATGGGCGATTTCACCCTTGGTTTTGTGGGAGCAGTTGCCGGCGTAGTCGTGGCGTTGTTCGGCAATCTGGTCGTGCTTCCTTACGTCTTGCGGCAACAGGAACAAAGGTTGGCAGCAAACTATCGAGCCCCGGTGTTTAGCTGGGACAAGCAGAAATTGGCTGCTCTGACGACACTTGCTTACCGTTTCCTGATGCGTGTTTTGTTTGGGTTTGTCGGCGCCATCGCTGCAATACAGATTTTTGGGGGTGCCGAATGAGTGCGCTTGCTCAAGCCGCAAAATCGCTGCTGCTGCAGGATTTCGTCAGCGCCTTCTTCCTGTCGATGCGCCAGTTCTTCGCGCCGAAGGAAACGATCAACTATCCGCACGAGAAAGGGCCGACCAGCCCGCGCTTCCGTGGCGAGCACGCGCTGCGCCGCTATCCCAATGGCGAGGAACGCTGCATCGCCTGCAAATTGTGCGAAGCGATCTGTCCGGCGCAGGCGATCACCATCGAGGCCGGCCCGCGCCGCAATGACGGCACGCGCCGCACCGTGCGCTACGACATCGACATGGTGAAGTGCATCTATTGCGGCTTCTGCCAGGAAGCCTGCCCGGTCGACGCCATCGTCGAGGGGCCGAATTTCGAGTTCGCGACGGAGACGCGCGAAGAGCTTTACTACGACAAGGACAGGCTGCTGGCGAATGGCGACCGCTGGGAGCGCGAACTGGCGCGCAACATCTCGCTGGACTCGCCCTACCGCTGACATTTGACGCATGGACGGGGCGAGGGGCCTCGTCTAAGGACAACGCAACTTGCCGGCCGGAGGCGGTCGCAGAAATCAAACAGGACGGATGTCCTGTTTGGACAGGAACCCGGGGGATCCCCAATGCTGAGTGGACTAGAGGCGGCCTTTTTCTACCTCTTCGCCTTTGTCGCGGTGGCGTCGGCCTTCATGGTCATTTCGTCGCGCAACCCCGTGCATTCCGTGCTGTTCCTGATCCTGACCTTCTTTAACGCCGCCGGCCTGTTCATGCTGACCGGCGCCGAGTTCCTGGCGATGATCCTGCTCGTCGTCTATGTCGGCGCGGTCATGGTGCTGTTCCTGTTCGTCGTCATGATGCTCGATGTCGACTTCGCCGAGATGAAGGAAGGCGCCCTGCAATATGCGCCGATCGGCGCGCTGGTCGGGCTGATCCTGGCGGCCGAGCTGATCGTGGTGCTCGGCGGCTACACCTTCGCGCCGCAACTGGCCTCGACGGTCTCCAAACCCATCCCGGATCTTGCCGCGCGGACAAACACCGCAGCACTCGGCGACATCCTCTATACGGACTACCTCTACTACTTCCAGATTTCGGGCCTCATCCTGCTGGTCGCCATGATCGGCGCCATCGTCCTGACGCTGCGCCACAAGGAAGGGGTCAAGCGGCAGTCGATCGCCGCCCAGGTCGGCCGCACGCCGGCGACAGGCATGGAAATCCGCAAGGTCAAGTCGGGCGAGGGGCTCTGAGATGGTCGTCGGCATCGCACATTACCTGACCGTATCGGCGATCCTGTTCACGCTCGGCGTGTTCGGCATCTTCCTGAACCGCAGGAACATCATCGTCATCCTGATGTCGATCGAGCTGATCCTTTTGGCGGTCAACATCAATTTCGTCGCCTTCTCGGCGGCATTGGGCGATCTCGTCGGCCAGGTGTTTGCCCTGTTCGTGCTGACGGTCGCGGCCGCCGAAGCGGCCATCGGTCTTGCCATTCTCGTCGTCTTCTTCCGCAACCGCGGCTCGATCGCGGTCGAAGACGTGAACCAGATGAAGGGTTGACGGGGCTAACATGTATCAAGCGATCGTCTTCCTTCCGCTGCTCGGCTTCCTGATTGTCGGCCTGTTCGGCAATGCGCTCGGCGCCAAGGCATCGGAATATATCACCTCGGGCTTCCTGGTGATCTCGGCCGTGCTGTCCTGGGTCGCCTTCTTCTCCGTCGGCTTCGGCGAAGGCGAGGTGTTCACCGTGCCGGTACTGCGCTGGATCCAATCCGGCGGCTTGGACGCGTCCTGGGCGCTCAGGATCGATACGCTGACGGTGGTCATGCTGGTGGTGGTCAACACGGTGTCGGCGCTGGTCCACATCTATTCGATCGGCTACATGCACCACGATCCGAACCGGCCGCGCTTCTTCGCCTATCTGTCGCTGTTCACCTTCGCCATGCTGATGCTGGTGACGGCGGACAACCTGGTGCAGATGTTCTTCGGCTGGGAAGGGGTGGGTCTCGCGTCCTATTTGCTGATCGGCTTCTGGTACAAGAAGCCGTCGGCCAATGCCGCTGCCATCAAGGCCTTCGTCGTCAACCGCGTCGGCGATTTCGGCTTCGCGCTCGGCATTTTCGGCGTCTTCGTTTTGTTCGGCTCGGTCAATCTCGGCACCATCTTCGCCAATGCCGCGACGTTCATTCCGGCTGAAGGCGCGCCGCAAGGGGCCGCCGTGCTGACCTTCCTCGGCTATGCGCTGGACAAGCAGGCGGCCATGACCATCGTCTGCCTGCTGCTGTTCATGGGCGCCATGGGCAAGTCGGCGCAGGTGCCGCTGCACACCTGGCTGCCGGACGCGATGGAAGGCCCGACGCCGGTTTCCGCGCTGATCCATGCCGCCACCATGGTGACGGCCGGCGTGTTCATGCTGGCGCGGCTGTCGCCGCTCTTCGAACTGTCGCATTCGGCGCTCACGGTGGTGACCTTCATCGGCGCCTTCACCGCCTTCTTCGCGGCGACCGTCGGCCTGGTCCAGAACGACATCAAGCGCGTCATCGCCTATTCGACCTGCTCGCAGCTCGGCTACATGTTCGTGGCGCTCGGCGTCGGCGCCTATGGCGCGGCGATCTTCCATTTGTTCACGCATGCCTTCTTCAAGGCGCTGCTGTTCCTGGGCTCCGGCTCGGTCATCCATGCCGTCTCCGACGAGCAGGACATGCGCAAGATGGGTGGCCTGCGGAAGCTCATTCCGAAGACCTACTGGATGATGGTGATCGGCACGCTGGCGCTGACCGGCGTCGGCATTCCGGTGACCGTCATCGGCACCGCCGGCTTCTTCTCCAAGGATGCCATCATCGAGGCTGCCTTTGCCGGCCACAATTCGGTCGCCGGCCTCGCTTTTGTCCTGCTGGTCATCGCCGCCTGCTTCACGTCCTTCTACTCCTGGCGGCTGATCTTCATGACCTTCCACGGCGAGCCGCGGGCGAGCCACGACGTCATGCACCATGTCCATGAATCGCCGCCGGTGATGCTGGTGCCGCTGTTCATCCTGGCCGCGGGCGCGCTGTTTGCCGGCGTTATCTTCCATGGTGCCTTCATCGGCGAAGGCTATACCGAATTCTGGAAGGCCTCGCTGTTCACGCTGCCGGACAACCACATCCTGCACGATATCCACGAATTGCCGCTGTGGGTCGAGCTGGCACCGTTCGTCGCCATGATCATCGGCTTTGCCGTCGCCTGGAAGTTCTACATCCGCTCGCCGGAACTGCCCCGGAGCGTCGCCGCCAACCATCGGCTGCTCTATGCCTTCCTGCTCAACAAATGGTACTTCGACGAGCTCTACGACGTCCTGTTCGTGCGGCCGGCAAAGGCGCTGGGCAGGTTCTTGTGGAAGACCGGCGACGGCACCATCATCGACGGGCTCGGCCCTGACGGCATTTCGGCGCGTGTCGTCGATGTCACCGACCGCGTCGTCAAGCTGCAGACCGGCTATCTCTATCACTATGCCTTCGCCATGCTGATCGGCGTGGCCGCACTCGTCACCTGGATGATGCTCTGATGACCGCCTGGCCAATCCTCTCGCTGGTCACCTTCCTGCCGCTCGTAGGTGTGCTGATGATCCTGTTCATCAGGGATGACAGCCCGAATGCGCGTCGCAACATCCGCGCCATCGCGTTCACGACGACAGCGGCCACCTTCATCATCTCGCTGTTCATCTGGACCGGCTTCGACAATTCGCAAGCCGGCTTCCAGTTCGTCGAGAAGTTTGCCTGGCTGGATTCCGGCATCTCCTACCATATGGGCGTCGACGGCATTTCGATGCTGTTCGTCATCCTGACGACGTTCCTGATGCCGCTCTGCATCCTGGCGTCGTGGGAAGCGATCGACAAGCGGGTCAAGGCCTACATGATCGCCTTCCTGCTCTTGGAAACGCTGATGATCGGCGTGTTCTGCGCGCTCGACATCGTGCTGTTCTACGTCTTCTTCGAGGCCGGCCTGATCCCGATGTTCATCATCATCGGCGTCTGGGGCGGCAAGCGCCGCGTCTATGCCTCGTTCAAGTTCTTCCTCTACACGCTGGCCGGCTCGGTGCTGATGCTGCTCGCCATCATGGCGATGTTCTTCCAGGCGGGCACCACCGACATCCCGACGCTGCTGACCCACAACTTCCCGGCCCACATGCAGACATGGCTATTTCTGGCCTTCTTCGCCTCCTTCGCGGTGAAGATGCCGATGTGGCCGGTGCACACCTGGCTGCCCGACGCCCACGTCGAAGCGCCGACGGCGGGCTCGGTGATCCTGGCCGGCATCCTGTTGAAAATGGGCGGGTACGGCTTCCTGCGCTTTTCCCTGCCGATGTTCCCGCTGGCCTCGGAAATGTTCGCGCCGCTGGTGTTTACGCTGTCGGTCGTCGCCATCATCTACACCTCGCTGGTGGCGCTGATGCAGGAGGACATGAAGAAGCTGATCGCCTATTCCTCCGTCGCCCATATGGGCTTCGTCACCATGGGCATCTTCGCCATGAACCAGGAAGGCGTGCAGGGCGCGATCTTCCAGATGCTGAGCCACGGCCTCGTCTCGGGCGCGCTGTTCCTGTGCGTCGGCGTCATTTACGACCGCATGCACACGCGCGAGATCGACGCTTATGGCGGCTTGGTCAACAACATGCCGAAATACGCAACCGTGTTCCTGATCTTCACCATGGCCAATGTCGGCTTGCCCGGCACGTCAGGCTTCGTCGGCGAGTTCCTGACCATGCTCGGCGTGTTCCGGGTCAACACCTGGGTGGCTTTCTTCGCCGCCACCGGCGTCATCCTGTCGGCCGCCTACGCACTCTGGCTCTACCGCCGGGTGATCTTCGGCGCGCTGACCAAGGAAAGCCTGAAGGGCCTGCTCGATCTGTCGACGCGCGAGAAGGCGATCATCTACCCGCTGGTCGTGCTGGTCATCTTCTTCGGCGTCTATCCCGCTCCCGTCTTCGATGCCACGGCCCAGTCGGTCAAGGCGCTCGTCACCAATGTCACCGCATCCATCGGCGCCGCGCAGACCGCGGCGGCGAACTGACCAGAGGTTTTGCGAACCATGACGCCGGACCTTTATTCCAGCCTTTCGCTCTCGACGCCGGAGCTGATCCTCGCCATCGGCGCGCTGGCGCTGTTGATGGTCGGCGCCTATTCGCGCGCCAACAAGGCCATTCTGGTGACCGGCCTTGCCGTCGCCGTGCTGGTGATCGCAGGCCTATGGCTGATCTTTCCCACGGGGCAGGGCGCAGCCTACGGCAACGCCTTCATCCAGGATCCGTTCTCCCGCTTCATGAAGGTGCTGTCGCTGATCGGTTCGGCGGTGACGCTGGTGATGTCGATGCGCTTCGCCAGGCAGGAGCATTTCGACAAGTTCGAATACCCGGTGCTGATCCTGCTCTGCACGCTCGGCATGATGCTGATGATCTCGGCCAACGGCATGATCGGGCTCTATCTCGGCCTCGAGCTGCAGTCGCTGGCGATTTACGTGCTGGCGGCGATCAATCGCGACAATCTGCGTTCGACCGAGGCCGGTTTGAAGTATTTTGTGCTTGGCGCGCTGTCGTCGGGCATGCTGCTTTACGGCATCAGCCTCATTTACGGCTACACCGGCAATGTCGGCTTCCAGGAAATCGCCTCGGCGCTCGGCAGGGGCGAGCGCCAGTTGGGTCTCGTCGTCGGCCTGGTCTTCGTTTTGGCCGGCCTTGCCTTCAAGATTTCGGCGGTGCCGTTCCACATGTGGACGCCTGATGTCTACGAGGGCGCGCCGACGCCGGTCACCGCCTTCCTGGCGGCTGCCCCCAAAATGGCGGCAATGGCGCTGATCGTGCGCGTCACCATGGGCGCCTTCAAGCCGATCGCTTCCGACTGGCAGCAGATCATCGTCTTCATCTCGATCGCCTCGATGGCGCTCGGCTCCTTTGCCGCAATCGGCCAGACCAACATCAAGCGGCTGATGGCCTACTCCTCGATCGGCCATATGGGCTACGCACTGGTCGGCCTTGCCGCCAACAGCCAGGCCGGCGTGCGCGGCGTCGCCATCTACATGCTGATCTATCTCGTCATGACGCTCGGCACCTTCGCCTTCATCCTCGCCATGCGGCGCAAGGAAGGCAATGTCGAGCAGATCAGCGATCTCGCCGGTCTGTCGTCGACCAATCCGATCATGGCGACGATCCTGACCATCTTGATGTTCTCGCTGGCCGGCATCCCGCCGCTCGCCGGCTTCTGGGGGAAATGGTACGTGTTCCTCGCCGCCATCAACGCCAACCTCTATGCGCTGGCGATCATCGGCGTGCTGGCCTCCGTCGTGGGCGCTTTCTACTATCTGCGTATCATCAAGATCATGTGGTTCGACGAACCGGCCGGTGGCTTCGTGCCGATGGCGGTTGAGCTGCGCCTCGTGCTTGGTGTCTCCGGCGCTTTCGTGCTGTTCTATGTGCTGATCGGCGGTCCGATCGCGACCTACGCCGAAGCCGCCGCCAAGACATTTTTCTGACCGGATGGCATTTCGGCTGGCTCCAACCTCTGAGACGGAAGGGTTCCGGCTCGAGGCGCATGACAGCGTGGGTTCCACCAACACGCTGGCGCTGGACCATGCAAGGGCAGGCGATCCCGGCAAATTGTGGGTCGTTTCCAAGAAGCAGGAAAGCGGCCGTGGCCGCCGCGGCAGGGCCTGGGTATCGCCCGAGGGCAATCTGGCGGCGACATTGCTGGTCATCACCGGCGGTGAGTTGCGTCTGGCGGCGACGCTGGGCTTCGTCGCCGGCCTGTCGCTGGCCGATGCGCTTGACGCCGTGGTGCCGAAGGGCAGGATCGCCATCGGCCTCGACGGCGCCAGCCAAGGGCAGAACCGCTTCGAGCTGAAATGGCCGAACGATGTGCTTGCCTCCGGCGCCAAATTGGCCGGCATCCTGCTGGAATCGGCCATTCTCGATGGCGGCCGTTTCGCGGTGGCGGTGGGCATCGGCGTCAATGTGGTGGCGCATCCGCCGGATTTGCCGTATCCGGCGACATCGCTTCAGGCGCTGGGCGCGACATGCGACGCCGAAACGCTGTTTTTGGCGCTGTCCGATGCCTGGACCGACAATGCCCGGCTGTGGGATGACGGACGCGGGCTCGACGCCATCCGGCGTCGCTGGCTGGCGCGCGCGGCGGGGCTTGGCGGCGAGGTTGCTGTCAGGATTGACGGGAATGTGGTGCGCGGTACCTTCGAGACCATTGACGCGGACTGCCGTTTCGTGATCCGCGATGATGAGGGGTCGGTCGTGACGGTAGCCGCCGGCGACGTGCATTTCGGCGCCGTCGCGTCGGCAAAGATTTAGGGCTGGCCGCAAGGGCCGGGAAGGGAAAATTGATGGCGAAAGCGCAAAACGCCGAACTCGTCTTCGTGCCGCTCGGCGGCGTCGGCGAGATCGGCATGAACTTCGCCCTTTACGGCTATGGGCCGCCTAGCGCGCGCGAGTGGATCGTCGTCGATGTCGGCGTGACCTTTCCCGACGCGGCGCATCCGGGCGTCGACCTGATCCTGCCCGATACGCGCTTCATCGAGGAGAACCTCGCCGGCCTGCGCGGCATCATCATCACCCACGCGCACGAAGACCATTACGGGGCGCTGCTCGACATCTGGCCGAAGCTGAAGGCGCCGGTGTGGATGACACCGTTCAGCGCCGGCCTGCTGGACGCCAAGCGCCAGGGCGAGCAGGGCGCGCCGAAGAAAATTCCGGTGACGATCTACCGGGCAGGCGAAACATTCACCGTCGGCCCGTTCTCGATCGAGGCCATTCCGGTGGCGCACTCGATCCCCGAGCCGATGTCATTGGCGATTACGTCCCCGGCCGGCACCGTCATCCATACCGGCGACTGGAAGATCGATCCGGAACCGACGATCGGTCCGAAAACCGACGAGGCGCGGTTTCGCGCCTATGGCGACAAGGGTGTGCTGGCGCTGGTCTGCGATTCGACCAATGCGCTGCGCGAAGGCGAATCGCCGTCGGAAGTGGCGGTGGGCGAAGGCCTCAGGGGCGTCATCCAGAGCGCCGTCGGCCGTGTCGCCGTCACCACCTTCTCCTCCAATGTCGGACGCATCGTTTCGATCGCCAAGGCGGCGCGCGATGCCGGCCGCCAGTGCCTGGTGCTCGGCCGCTCGCTGAGGCGGGTCATCGATGTCGCCGGCGAGCTCGGCTACATGGACGGGCTGCCGGAGTTCATCGCCGAAGAGGATTTCGGCTTCATCCCGCGCGAGAACCTGGTCATCATCTGCACCGGCAGCCAGGGCGAGGCGCTGGCAGCGCTGGCAAAACTGTCGCGCGACGAGATGAAATCGGTGTCGCTGACGGCCGGCGACACGGTGGTGTTTTCCTCACGCACCATTCCCGGCAACGAGAAGGCGATCCTCGAGATCAAGAACCGCCTCATCGACCTCGGCATCAAGATCATCGAGGATGGCGACGCGCTTGTGCATGTCTCCGGCCATCCCCGCCGCAGCGAATTGCGCAGGATGTATGAGTGGGTGCGGCCGCAGATCGGCGTTCCCGTGCATGGCGAAGCCGCGCATCTGGTGGCGCAGGGGTCGCTGATGTCGACCTCCGGCATCGGCCAGGTGGCGCAGGTGCGCGACGGCGACATGCTGCGGCTGGCGCCGGGTCCGGCCACGATCATCGACCAGGTGCCGTTCGGCCGCATCTACAAGGACGGCAGGCTGATCGGCACCGACCAGGCGATGGGCATACGCGACCGGCGCAAGCTATCCTTCGCCGGCCATGTCGCGGTCAATGTCGTGCTCGACGACAAATATGAGCTCGCCGGCGATCCCGATCTGGTCGCCATCGGCGTCGCCGAGGCCGATGCCCGTGGCGAAAACATGGAAGATCTGATGCTCGACGCGGCCGTCGGCGCGGTCGACTCGATCCCTCGCCAGCGCCGCAAGGACCTCGATCTGGTGCAGGAAGCGGTGCGCCGCGCCGTGCGCGGCGCCGCCAACGAGGCCTGGGGCAAGAAGCCGCTGGTGACGGTGTTTGTGACGAGGTAGTGGATGGTGAATAGTGAATAGTGAATAGTGAATAGTGAATAGTGAATAGTGAAGGGTCGACGTGCTGCGCTGATCGAGATTGGTATTCACCATTCACCCACTAGCCACGGAGCATCGATGCTCGGACGCCTGAACCATGTAGCGCTTGCCGTGCCGGACCTGGCCGCGGCGATTGCGGCCTATCGCGATACGCTTGGCGCGAAGGTCACCGCGCCGCAAGCGCTGCCCGAGCATGGCGTTACCGTGGTGTTCGTCGATGTCGGCAACACCAAGATCGAACTCCTGGAGCCGCTGGGCGAACGGTCGCCGATCGCGGCCTTTCTGGACAAGAACCCCTCGGGTGGCATGCATCATGTCTGCTACGAGGTCGACGACATCCTTGTCGCGCGCGATCACCTCAAAGCGAGCGGCGCCCGCGTGCTGGGCGACGGCAATCCCAAAACCGGCGCCCACGGCAAGCCGGTGCTGTTCCTGCATCCCAAGGATTTCTTCGGCACGCTGGTCGAACTGGAGCAGGCATGAGCTGGATTTCGTTTGCCGCGCTGTTCTTCATCACCTGGTGGCTGATGCTGTTCATCGTGCTGCCGTTCAGCGTCAAGACGCAGGATGACGACCAGGACGTGACGCTGGGCACGGTTGCGAGTGCGCCGCGCGGGCCGCATATGCTGCGCGCCGTGATCCGCACCACCATCGTCACGGCTGTCGTCATGGGGGTTTTCTATAGCCTGACGCACGGGCTGGGCTACAGCCTCGACGAAGTCCCGCACATCATCCCCGAAGCCAGCCAGGCACCTGCAAACTAACCACTTTCCCGCCGGCAGATCGGGTGGGGTGTTCGTGCCTGTTTTCGGAGCGCCAAACTCAGGTTTTGTCTCGCCAGCCTGCGATGCACAATCGGCGGCCAGGCATGGCCGACCCGCATTAGAATCACGACTGGGCATCAGGCTGACGCAAGCTCACGTGATTTGGGAACAGGTTGATCTAACCAGATGATCGGGCAAAAAAAATGCAAGGCACAAGGCCTTGCAATTTAAACGCGTTCCGATCTGTTTTCCGGTTTCCGGCGGCAGCGGGTAACCGCGCCTAGATCGCATCCTCCCAAGACTTTGACCGCGTAGGAGAGCAGATTTTTCTCCACCCTCTCGGTTATCGGGGCACACTAGCCTAACCCTGATGAAATTGTCACGCAGAATTTTGCCCGCAATCGGGCAATCTGTGCTGCAGTGCACAATAGTGCGGCAGGCTTTGCTTGCGAAACGAACAACACCGGGGCTGCCGCCTTAATCTGGTCAGGTGTGCCGCGTCGCCCGGACGCGCAAAGCGTGTGTGAGCACTTCGGAGTCCGGGTCATCATTTTGCATCAAAAGCATTATCGTTTTCGGTGCGAAGGTCTTTGGAAGAAGAATCGATTTTTGCGATTTCGGACCGATGCGGCCGGTCGGGTTTCCATTCCGTCACGAAATAGCTATGAAGCCGGGGCAAGCAAGCCAGCCGCGCCGATTCCGGCGCAGCCTCCTCTCTCACGGACCTGTCCATGCGTTTGTCGCAGTTTTTCCTGCCCATCCTGAAAGAAAATCCGCGCGAGGCCGAGATCGTCTCGCACCGGCTGATGCTGCGTGCCGGCATGATCCGCCAGCAGGGGCAGGGCAGCTTTTCCTGGCTGCCGCTAGGCAAGCTGGTGCTCGACAAGGTCTGCCGCATCATCCGCGAGGAGCAGAACCGCGCCGGCGCTCTGGAAATCCTGATGCCGACCATCCAGTCGGCCGATCTGTGGCGCGAAAGCGGCCGCTATGACGATTACGGCAAGGAGATGTTGCGCATCAAGGACCGGCAGGACCGCGACATGCTCTACGGTCCGACCAATGAGGAAGTGGTCACCGAGATCGTGCGCGCCTACGTCAAGTCCTACAAGGACTTGCCGCTCAACCTCTACCACATCCAGTGGAAGTTCCGCGACGAGGTGCGGCCGCGCTTCGGCGTCATGCGCTCGCGCGAATTCCTGATGAAGGATGCCTATTCCTTCGACCTCGATTTCGAGGGCGCGAAGGCCGCCTATAACCGCATGTTCGTATCCTATCTCCGGACGTTCACGCGCATGGGGCTGCAGGCCATTCCGATGCGGGCCGACACAGGGCCGATCGGCGGCGATCTCAGCCATGAATTCATCATCCTGGCCGACACCGGCGAGAGCCAGGTCTATTGCGACCGCGAATATCTGTCGCTCCAGGTGCCCGGCGAGAAAACCGACTTCGGCAATGACGGCGAGATCGCCGACATCGTCAAGACGTGGACGACGCCTTACGCCGCCACCGACGAGATGCATGACGAGGCGGCCTGGGACAAGCTTGGCGAGGCCGACCGGGTCTCGGCACGCGGCATCGAGGTCGGCCACATCTTCCATTTCGGCGACAAATATTCCAAGCCCATGGGCGCCAAGGTGACCGGGCCCGACGGCAAGGATCATTTCGTTTCCGGCGGCTCCTACGGTATCGGTCCGTCGCGGCTGGTGGCGGCGATCATCGAGGCCAGCCATGACGAGAGCGGCATCATCTGGCCGGAAGCGGTGACGCCGTTCGACATCGGCCTGATCAACATGAAGGCCGGCGACGCCGAGTGCGACCGCGTCTGCGGCGAGATCTACGCCGCCTTCACCAGCGCCGGCAAGGATGTGCTTTACGACGACACCGACCAGCGGCCGGGCGGCAAGTTCGCCACTGCCGACCTGATCGGCCTGCCCTGGCAGGTGATCGTCGGGCCGCGCGGCGTGGCCGCCGGCGAGATCGAGATCAAGAACCGCCGGACCGGCGAGCGCGAGACGCTGCCGGTCGCGGAGGCCAGGAAACGCTTCGGTGCAACCGCATGAGCGAAGCCGCGGCAGCGAAGTCTTCGGTAGCTCAGTCTCCGGTTGGCAAGTCTCCGGTCGCCAAGTCTCCGGTCACCAAGTCTCCGGTCGCCGGCCCGTTCTCCATGTTCGAACGCATGGTCGCCTGGCGTTATTTGCGGTCGCGCCGCAAGGAGACGGTGATCTCGGTCATCGCCTCGATCTCCTTCCTCGGCATCATGCTGGGCGTCGCCACGCTGATCGTCGTCATGGCTGTCATGAACGGGTTTCGAGCCGAACTTCTGACCCGCATCCTCGGCGTCAACGGCCATCTGATCGTGCAGCCGCTGGATTCGCCGCTTGAGGATTATGCGCAGGTCGCAGCCCGCATCAACGGCGTGGCCGGCGTCAAATACGCGATACCGCTGATCGACGGCCAGGTCCTGGCGCAAGGCAATGTCGGCGGCGGCATGGGCGCGCTGGTGCGCGGTATCAGGGCCGAAGACCTCGGCAAGATCGCCATCGTCGCCCAAAACGTCAAGCAAGGCACGCTTGACGGCTTCGACTCCGGCGATGGCGTCGCCATCGGCAAGCGCATGGCGGAGAATCTCGGCCTTGTGCTCGGCGACACCATCACGCTGATCTCGCCGGACGGCGATGTGACGCCGATGGGCACGACGCCGCGGCTGAAGGGCTACAAGGTGGCGGCGATCTTCGAGGTCGGCATGTCGGAGTATGACAGCTCCATCGTCTACATGCCGTTTTCCGAAGCGCAGCTCTATTTCAACATGGACGGCAGGGCGCAGACGATCGAGATCTATGTCGACAATCCCGATAATGTCGACGCGCTGAAACCGCTGGTCGATGCGGCGGCGCAACGGCCGATCGACATGGTCGACTGGCGCCAGCGCAACGAGACGTTCTTTTCAGCACTGCAGGTCGAACGCAACGTCATGTTCATGATCCTGACGCTGATCGTGCTGGTGGCGGCGCTCAACATCATCTCCGGCCTGATCATGCTGGTGAAGGACAAGGGCCACGATATCGCCATCCTGCGCACAATGGGCGCCTCGCGCGGCGCCATCCTGCGCATCTTCCTGATGACGGGCGCTGCGATCGGCGTAACCGGCACGCTCGCCGGCGTGCTGCTCGGGGTGCTCATCTGCACCAACATCGAATCGATCCGCCAGTTCTTCTCCTGGATGACCGGCAAGGTGCTGTTCAATCCGGAACTCTATTTCCTCAGCCAACTGCCGGCAAAGATGGACCCACGCGAGACCACCTACGTCATCCTGATGGCGCTCGGCCTGTCCTTCCTTGCAACCGTGTTTCCGGCATGGCGCGCCGCACGGCTCGATCCGGTCGAGGCCTTGAGATACGAATGAAGTCCGAGATCATTATCGAGCTGAAGAGCGTCGAGCGGCACTATGTCCAGGGGCCGCGCAAGCTCACCATTTTGAACGGCGCCGACTTTTCGCTGAAGCGCGGCGAGATGGTGGCGCTGGTGGCGCCGTCGGGCACCGGCAAGTCGACGCTGCTGCACACGGCGGGCCTGCTCGAGCGCCCCGACGCCGGTGACGTCATTCTGGCCGGCCGCGCCTGCGGACGGCTCTCCGACGACGAACGCACGGCAATCCGCCGCAACGATGTCGGCTTCGTCTATCAGTTCCATCATCTGCTGCCGGAGTTTTCGGCACTGGAAAACATCATGATGCCGCAGCTGATCAAAGGGCTTTCGCGCAAGGAGGCGTCGGAGCGCGCAGCACAGCTGCTCGACTATATGCAGATTGGCAAGCGCGCGTCGCACCGGCCGTCGGAGCTGTCCGGCGGCGAACAGCAGCGCGTCGCCATTGCTCGCGCGGTCGCCAATGCGCCCTTGCTGCTTTTGGCCGACGAGCCGACCGGCAATCTCGACCCGGTCACCGCGTCCTATGTCTTCGAGGCGCTTGGCGCGCTGGTCAAGCAGTCCGGCCTTGCCGCGCTGATCGCCACCCACAATCACGAGCTCGCCTCGCGCATGGACCGCCGGGTGACGCTGGCGGACGGCAAGGTCGTTCCGTTGTAGGCCCCAACTGGTGCGTGTCGGCCGATCGCAAAGGCATGCGATGCGCCCTCCGTCAGCACTGCCGTCACCCCGTCAACCTTTCCTTAACCCTGCCCAAACCGGCTGTCAGGATTTGTCGGCATGCCGCTTTCCGCTCATTGACTTTCGAACAAAGTTAGAACAAAATACGAACATAGCAACAACAGGAGAGAGTTATGAGCGATCTTGTTCAGGACGTCGTTTCGTTGGTGTGCATGAGTGCGTTTCTGGTTTCCATGGCCGTCTGGATCGGCGCCATGTGATGCAACTGCTGTTCGCCGCAGTGTTTTAGGCGGGCAGGAGGGCGTTGTGCCGTTAAGCCTTTCTTGCCGCCGTGCCGCTAGGGTGCCCTGCCAAATACAGGGAGCAAAACCTTAGGTGTCGCCGATCGTGACGGCCCTTCTCGTGGCCGGTAATCTCGGATTGATTTTCCTTTTGATGACCGCGCCGCTCGGTTTGCGCACGGTGAGGCTCAGCCGCGTGGTCGCAATGGACCGGCAGCGCCTCTGGCAGGCGCTGTGGCCGCTCGGCAGCGATGCCGGCTGGTCCGGCGAGATACTCTCGGCCCAGCCGCTGGACGGGCAGGGCACGGCCCGCATCCTCCTGTCGTGGGAAGGCCGGGACGGCCAGCCGATCGAGCGCAGGTCGCGCTTCGAGGACGTCGTCGAAGGCAGTCGTTTTTCGATGCGGGTCATCGAGGATACCGCGCTCGACGCGTCGTTCTGGAAGGATTTTTATGAGACCACTGAACTCACCTCGGAAGGTGTCGGCACGCGGGTGACGCTCAGTCAGACCGATCGCTATCGCGGCGTCGCCTTCCTGGTGTTCCGCTACTTCGCCATGCGCCGCGAGCTCGGCAAGCTGGAGATCTGGGCGAGGACCGGACAGTATCGCAACGGCGGCTGGTTCGAGCATCCGCTGAGCCAGGTCGGTTTCGCCGTTCTGTCGGCTTTCATCCTTTGGCCGTTCTTCGGGCTCAATCTTGGCGGCCTGGCGCTGGCCGCGATCCTGACCTCGGTGGTCGCCCTGCATGAGCTCGGCCACATGGCGGCCTTCCGGCTGACCGGTCATCGCAAGGCGCGGATGATTTTTATTCCGCTGCTCGGCGGCATCGCCATTGGTGGCCGGCCTTATGACAGCCGCTTCGAGGTCGCCTTCGTGCCGCTGATGGGCGCCGGCTTTTCCGCGTTCCTGGTTCCGCTGCTGATCGTCGCCAGCGGGCTCGCGTCCGGCGAGGGACATCGGCTCGCCGCGGCCCTTATGGCGACGCTCGCCGGCTTTGCCGCGTTGTTCAACATCGCCAATTTGGTGCCGGTGTGGAAATTCGACGGCGGCCAGGTGCTGCGCCAGATTTGTCCTGGCCCGATCGCGCTTGCGCTGGCGTCTTTCTCTTTGCTGTCGGCCTTGCTGGCGGTGGGTTGGCTCGCTGGTTTTTCCCAAGGATTTCTGCTTGTGGCAGGCGCCGTCTTTGCCATCCTCAGCCTGCTGACCATGGGCAGCGGGGTAAAACCGCGCCACGAATTGACGCCGATCCGCACCTTCGACCGCTTCGCCATGGCCGGCGCGTTGCTGGCGGTGTTCGCCATCCATGGCTACGGGCTGTTGTGGGCGTCGGCGAAACTTCTCTGAGCGTTTTGATCGAGTCGCGGTCTCAGCCAGTCTTACGCACTGGCTCAGCTGGCGTATTCGCGGCTGCGCCGAAAACCCCCTCGAAGGAAGACTTCAGCGCCAGGTCGAAATCGGCCATGGTCACGGGCAAGCCGAGGTCGACGAGGCTGGTGACGCCGTGATCCGGCACGCCGCATGGCACGATGCCGCTGAAATGGCTGAGATCCGGCTCGACATTGACGGCAATGCCATGAAAGCTCACCCAGCGCCGCAGCCGGATGCCGATGGCCGCGATCTTGTCTTCAGCCGGCGAGCCGTCGGGCAGGGACGGGCGCTCGGGCCGCACCACCCAGACTCCGACGCGGTCCTCGCGGCGTTCGCCGCGCACATTGAAGGCGGCAAGCGTGCCGATGATCCACTGCTCGAGCGCGGCGACGAAGGCGCGCACATCCTCGCGCCGGCGCTTCAGGTCAAGCATGACATAGGCAACCCGCTGCCCCGGTCCGTGATAGGTGTATTCGCCGCCGCGCCCCGCGGCAAAGACCGGGAAACGGTCGGGGTCGATCAGGTCCTCGATGCGGGCGCTGGTCCCGGCGGTGTAAAGCGGCGGATGCTCGACCAGCCAGACCATCTCGGCGGCTGCACCCGCGCGGATCGCCTCGGCGCGCGCTTCCATCAGGGCCAGCGCATCGGTGTAGCCGGTCAGGCCGGGCTCGATGCGCCATTCGACCGGCGCCGAACCCGGCAAGGGCAGGAACGACGTGGCGATCTGGCTGCGTTCGGTCATGGCTTTTTCGTTTTTCGCGTGATGCACGCCGGCTTGGCGAAACCGCCTTGCGCTCTGGGGCCAAATGCATTTGCCCTTCATATGGCGGTATCCGGCTGAAACGTCCAGTTCGCCACGCATTTCGGCCTTCGCGCACGACCCCGAAGATAGGAACGATCTTCGGAAAGGATCATGCGCCAAATCAAAGTGCTGCAGCGTCCTTTGCGCGTCCCACAGGACGCGCGGCGCTGTAGAGGCCGATATGCCAATTCGCGGCGATTATTGCGCGCCGCGCCCTTGTTTCGCAGGAAACGATTTGCTACACGCCGCGAGCCGGTTCGTTCCGGCTCCTACCACGGGCGGTCGTGGCGGAATTGGTAGACGCGCAGCGTTGAGGTCGCTGTGGGGCAACCCGTGGAAGTTCGAGTCTTCTCGACCGCACCATAATTTTTCGGCCATTGAAATCATTGCGGCTTCTCAGGCCGTCGACGCCAAATCATCGCCTTTGGCGCTTGAACCGGCCGCAGCAGAGTTGCAACAAGAGGTCGCAGAGCCGCACGCGAACGCCGCTTGGCTCGCACCGGCCAGCCTCCTGCACCTGAGTCCCCGGCTTTGCCGGTGGCGGGGCAGGGGATGTGGTTGACCTAAGCGGCGCGTCGTTGCGGGAAATGGAGACCCGGACGGGCTCGACGAGGGTCAACGGCCGTCACGACGGTGTGGTGGTGATCGCAGTAGACGCGATCCGGCGACGTCGGCCCGGCACAAAACCGGTAACCACCGGGTACCGACCGGTCTTCGCTCACCGGGAAGCGGCACTGGTGCAGGCCTAGCTGAATGAGGGGGACGTCTCTCGACGCTGGTCTGATATTTTCACGCATGATGGTTTTCAGTTTCCTGGTTCATAGCCATTGCCGGCTGACGGCCGCGATGCGACCGGTCGGAGCGAGCTTCTCTCGTTTTGGAGGGCTGTGGACCACATATGGTGCTGATAGCACCGTCAAAGAAGCCCGGCGCCCCGCTTCTGCAGCCAAATCGTTTGCGACTTAAGGCCACACCCGCGAGCGCCCGAAGCACCTGTCCGGCCGGGATTTGCCGGCGCGCCGTTGCATAGCCTCAGTCCGTCGCCGCCGATCGCTTGAAGACGATGGTGACCCTGGTTCCCTCGCCGGCACTCGACTTGACGTCGAATTGCGCCTTGGCATTTTCGGTCAGCGACCGCGCGATCAAGGAGCCGAGCTTGCCGGGCCTGGGCCAGGTCTCACCCGTCGGCAGACCGATCCCATCATCGGCGACAGTCACCCGGCAACCATCGCCGCTGACGACGCTGTGCAGCGTGATCGTGCCGCCATCGCGCCCGACGAATGCATGTTTGAGAGCGTTGGTCAGCAACTCATTGACGACCAGGCCTGTCGGCATGGCAACGTTGATGGATACCGGATAGGTATCCACCTTAAGGTCGAGGCGGATACCTTCGACTGCGTGCGACGCCATGACGGCGGACGCGATCTGGCTAAGGTACACGCCAAGATCCACCTCATCCTTCTGCTGGTCAGCCGACAATGTCTGGTAGAGGATTGCCAATGCGTCTACCCGGCCGGCAAGCCTTTCGAAACGCTTCTGGTCCGGTTCGGTGGCGTTGCGGGTTTCCATCCGGATCAAAGCGGTGATCATCTGCAGATTGTTTTTCACCCGATGCTGCAGTTCGCGCAACAGGGTGTCCTTCTCCCGGATGAGCTCCTCCGCGGGTCGCGCGTCCTCGGTCTCACCGTGTGCCGTGACGTCGACAAGCGCCACCAGCCGGAAGCAGAGCTTGCCGTTGTCGTCCTCGATAACGTTGGAATAAACGTCGACGATTGCCGGCTTGTCCTCGCCGCGCTCGAGGCGAAACGTGCCGACGAAATCGGTGTCTTCAACGACAGCCTCGGCGAGCGGCCTGTCCTTCTGCCGATGAAGCCCCCTGCCGGAAAGGGCCGCCCAGTTTTCCCGCGCAAGCTTCGGCGCCTTGAGGTCCGAGAGCTTCTCGAATTCGGGATTGGCGTAGACGACACGTTCCTTCGCGATCAATTCCGAGACGGCGATCGCGATCGGCATCTGGTCGAGAAATTTCTTGAACTGGTCGCTTTCCAGCGCGGTGGCGAGGTCAGGCGTATCGAGCAATTGCTCGACAGCGTCAGCCTTATCGGAGTCTGTCATCTCGGCGCCTGCGTGATGCGTGGAAGCCATCAATATCAGGCATGCAATTCACCCGCCATCTCCAATATCGAAGGGGATACGACAGCGTCACTACTGGTGCGGGCCGCGTCGCGCAGCGCTCCACCGCCTGCCGCTCACGAACGAATTGGACAGAAGGCATTTTTCTCAGGGCCGCCGAACTTTGAAAAGAAATGTCTATGGAATTTGTAGAATTACGCTTTGAATGGGATCTCGGTACTGCTCGCAAGCCTTGGCGGCCTTCGCCTCCTGAGTTGAGATCAGTGCTCTCGTTGCCAAGCAAGTCGGCTCCCGATGAGGGAGTTGCTCCGCCGATCGCTATGCGGCCGGCAGACGGCGGAGCATTGCCACCAGCCCGCGGCTTTAGAGGAAGAGGTTCCCATGACCAGACTTACCCCCGTAGAGCAGATCATCCCGGATGCCGATATTGTCCCGCTTACCGGACGCGTCGGCGCAGAGATCAGGAACATTCGGCTCTCCGGCGACCTGCCGCAGCAGACGGTCGCGGCGATCAACCAGATCCTGTTGCGGCACAAGGTGGTGTTCTTCCGCGACCAGGCGCATCTCGACGATGCCGAGCAGGAGCGCTTTGCCCAGCGTCTCGGCGACCTCGTCCCGCATCCGACCCAAGGTCCCGTCAAGGGAACGGCGTCCATTCTCGAACTCGATTCCAGCCGTGGCGGCGGTCGCGCCGACCAATGGCATACCGATGTCACCTTCGTCGACGCCTATCCGAAATTCTCCGTTCTTCGCGGCGTCGTCATACCGCCGGCCGGCGGCGACACCATCTGGTCGAACACCGCGGCCGCCTATCAGGACCTGCCCGAGCCGTTGAAGCTGCTGGCCGACAATCTCTGGGCGGTGCACAGCAACGCCTACGATTACGCCGCGGTGCGGCCGCGTGCGAGCGCCGCGGAAAAGAAGCACTTCGAGGAAATCTTCACCTCGACGATCTACGAGACCGAGCATCCCGTTGTCCGCGTCCATCCCGAAACAGGCGAGCGCTCGCTGCTGCTCGGCAATTTCGTGCAACGGCTGATCGGTCTTTCCAAAAGCGATTCGGCGAAGCTCTACGAGGTGTTCCAGTCCTATGTCACGGCGCCGGAGAACACCGTGCGCTGGCGCTGGAAGGCCGGCGATGTGGCGATCTGGGATAACCGCGCGACGCAGCACTACGCCGTCAACGATTACGGCGACCAGCACCGGGTGGTGCGTCGCGCCACGGTCGACGGCGACATTCCGGTCAGCGTCGACGGCCGCCGCAGCGCCACCCGCACCAAGGTCGCGAAGCCGGCAGCCGACAAGGCGGCATGAGGCG
This sequence comes from Mesorhizobium sp. C089B, assembly GCF_030323125.1. Lineage (NCBI taxonomy): Bacteria > Pseudomonadati > Pseudomonadota > Alphaproteobacteria > Hyphomicrobiales > Phyllobacteriaceae > Mesorhizobium > Mesorhizobium sp. C089B. Next base: position 2,228,012 of record NZ_CP100469.1, on the reverse strand, counting down.
CGGTCGAACGCGAAGGCCGCTGTTCAGGCGGCCTTCTTCATCCTCGCCAGCGTCTCTGCAACCACCTCACCAAACGACGACGGCGTCGGCACGATGATCACCCCGGCGTCCTTGAGGATCTCCACCTTTTCCTGCGCCGACTCGCCGAAGGCCGAGATGATGGCGCCGGCGTGGCCCATGCGGCGGCCTTTGGGGGCGGAGAGGCCGGCGATGTAGGCGATCAGGGGCTTGCGCATATTATCGCGCGCCCAGATCGCGGCTTCGGCTTCCTGCGGTCCGCCGATCTCGCCGATCATCACCACCGCGTCGGTGTCGTCATCCTGTTCGAACAGTTTCAGCATGTCCTTGAAGGACGAGCCGTTGATCGGGTCGCCGCCAATGCCGACGCTGGTCGAGACGCCGATGCCGAGCGACTTCATCTGCGACGCCGCCTCGTAGCCCAGGGTTCCGGAGCGGCCGACAATGCCGACGCGGCCAGGCAGATAGATGCTGCCGCGCATGATGCCCATCAGCGCCTGTCCGGGCGTGATGACGCCGGCGCAGTTCGGGCCGATCAGCCGCATGCGGTCCTCGTAGCGGTAGCGCAGCATGTAGCGCTTGACCTGCATCATGTCCTGCGACGGGATGCCGTCGGTGATGCAGACGCAGAGTTTTATGCCGGCGTCGGCCGCTTCCATGATGGAATCGGCGGCAAAGGGCGGCGGCACGAAGACGATGCTGGCCTCGGCGCGGGTCTCGCGCACCGCGCCCTTGACCGTGTTGAAGACAGGCAGGCCGAGATGCTTCTGGCCGCCTTTGCCGGGGGTGACGCCGCCGACCAGCTTGGTGCCATAGCGTTTCATGTCGTCGGCATGGAAGCTGCCGATCTTGCCGGTGAACCCCTGGACAATGACGCGGGTGCTGCGGTTGAGCAGGATTGCCATTTTCTCGACCTCCCTAGAGCATGATGCCGAAAAGTGTGAAGCGGTTTTCGGACGACATCATGCTCCATCTGTTTGATTTTAGAGACGGATTCAGATTTCAGGTCGATTCGACCTGAAATCATCCGGCTCTAGGCTGCTTTTTTCTTGGTGGCCGAGCGCCATGCGGCGACGGCTTTTTCGGCGGCTTCTGCAAGCGTGCCGGCAACGATCACCGCCTCGCCGGAATCAGCCAGGATGCGGCGGCCTTCCTCGGCCCTGGTGCCGGAGAGACGGACCACCAGCGGCACGTTGACGCCGACCTCGCGGATCGCCTTGATGACGCCTTCGGCGACCCAGTCGCAGCGGTTGATGCCGGCGAAGATGTTGACCAGGATGGTCTCGACATTCTTGTCGCCGAGCACGGCGCGGAAGGATTTCGCCACCCGCTCGGGCGAGGCGCCGCCACCGATGTCGAGGAAGTTGGCCGGTTCGCCGCCGGCGATCTTGATCATGTCCATGGTCGCCATGGCGAGCCCTGCGCCATTGATGATGCAGCCGATGTTGCCGTCGAGGCCGACATAGGAGAGGCCACGGTCGCTGGCGAAGGTTTCGCGCGGATCTTCCTGGCTCTTGTCGCGCAGCTCGGAGATTTCCGGCCGTCGGAACAGCGCGTTCTCGTCGAACGACATCTTGGCGTCGAGCGCGATCAGATTGCCGTCGCGGGTCACCACCAGCGGATTGATCTCCAGCATCGAGGCGTCGTAGTCGCGGAACACCCGGTAGCAGCTGAAGATGGTCTCGGTCGCCTTGCCGATCAGATTGTGGTCGAGGCCGAGCCCGAAGGCGATTTCGCGCGCCTGGAAACGCTGCATGCCGACGCCGGGATCGACCGATGTGCGCAGGATGGAGTTCGGCGCCTTTTCGACGATGTCCTCGATCTCCATGCCGCCGGCAGCCGAAGCCACGATCATGACGCGCTCTTCCTTGCGGTCGAGGACGAAGCCGACATAGAGCTCCTGCGCTATGTCGACGGCTTCCTCGAGATAGAGGCGCGAAATCAGCTTGCCGCGCGGGCCGGTCTGCTGTGTCACCAGCTTGCGGCCGAGCATGGCTTCGGCGGCGTCGGAGATTTCCTCGTCATTGGCGCATAGCTTGATGCCGCCGGCCTTGCCGCGGGCGCCGGAATGCACCTGCGCCTTCAGCACCCATTTGCTGCCGCCGATCTCGCGCGCCCTGTAGGTTGCCTGCTCGGGGCTGTAGGCCAGCCCGCCGCGCGGCACATGCACGCCGTGGCGTGCCAGCAGTTCCTTGGCCTGATATTCGTGGATGTCCATTTTGTCCTCCCTGAACGGTCAATGCGTGGCGACGCGCGGCTCACTAGAGAATTGACCGGCGCGTTCGATTGCCTCGTTGACCACCAGAACATTGCGCGCCATGCGTTCCGACGCGGCGTCGATCATCTTGCCGTCGAGGGCGGCCGCGCCCTTGCCCTGCGCCTCCGCCTCCTTCAGCACTTCGAGGATGCGCCGGGCGCGGGTGACCTCTTTTTCCGGTGGAGAGAAGACGTCGTTGGCAAGCGCGATCTGCGAGGGGTGGATCGCCCACTTGCCTTCGATGCCCAGCGCCGCCGCGCGCCTGGCGCCAGCGATGTAGCCCTCCGGATCGGAGAAGTCGCCGAACGGCCCGTCAATGGCGCGCAAGCCATAGGCGCGGCAGGCGACGGTCATGCGCGACAGAGCGAAATGCCACTGATCGCCGGGATAGTCGGGGTTGAGGCCGCCAATGTTGACCGTGCGCGCCTTGCAGCTTGCCGCATAGTCGGCGACGCCGAAATGCATTGCTTCCAGCCGGCCGGGTGTCGCGGCAATCGCCTCGACATTGGCCATGCCGAGCGCGGTCTCGATCAGCGCTTCGAGGCCGACGCGGGTCCTGAAACCCTTTGCCATCTCGATCTGGTTGACCATGGCCTCGACCATGTAGAGGTCGGCCGGCACGCCGACCTTCGGCACTAAAATGGTGTCCAGCCGGTCACCGGCCTGCTCCATGACGTCAACCACGTCGCGGTACATGTAGTGCGTGTCGAGGCCGTTGATGCGCACCGAGACGGTCTTGCCCTTGGCGCGCCAGTCGATGTCGTTGAGCGCCTGGATGATGTTCTTGCGGGCGCGTTCCTTGTCGGGTGGGGCAACGGCGTCCTCGATGTCGAGGAAGATGAAGTCGGCGGCGCTGTTCGCCGCCTTGTCGATCATTTCCGGGCTGGAGCCGGGAACCGCCAGCTCGCTGCGCTGCAGGCGGAGTTTCTTCAGGTGGTTGATGGTGTGGCTCATTGTCGGCTCCTCAGGCGGCTTCGGCGACCGGCACGGCGGCCGAGGCGCGGAAGTGCTGGATGGCGGCGCCGACGCCCGAGCCCGGCGCCAGCCGTACGCCGCAGTCGAGCAGCGCCATTTCGGCGGCCGAGAGCGAGGCCAGCACCATCACCTCGTTCAGCCAGCCGAGATGGCCGATGCGGAAGACCTTGCCGATCACCTTGTTGAGGCCGCCGCCGAGCGAGGTCTGGTATTTCTGGTAGGCGCGCTTGACCACATCGCCGCTGTCGACGCCGTCCGGCACCAGGATGGCGCTGACGGTGTCGGAGTGCCATTTCGGCGCCTTGGCGCAGAGCTTCAGGCCCCAGGCGTCGACCGCCTTGCGCACGCCTTCGGCGAGGCGATGGTGACGGGCGAAGATGTTTTCCAGCCCTTCCTCGGCGATCAGGTCGAGCGAGGCGCGCAGGCCGCGCAGCAGCTGAGTAGCCGGCGTATAAGGGAAATAGCCGGCGTCGTTGGCGCGGATCATATCTTCGAAGGAGAAGAAACAGCGGCGGTGGGTGGTGCTCCGCGAGGCCACCAGCGCCTTCTTGCTGACGGAGAGGAAACCGAGGCCGGCGGGCAGCATGAAACCCTTCTGCGAGCCGCTGACCGCGCAATCGACGCCCCATTCCTTCTGGCGAAAGTCGATCGAGCCGATCGACGAGACGCCGTCGACGAAGAGCAAAGCAGGGTGGTTGGCGTCATCGAGCGCGGCGCGGCAGCCGGCGACGTCGCTGGTCACGCCGGTCGCGGTCTCGTTCTGCGTGCAGAAGACTGCCTTGATGCGGTGCGCCTTGTCGGCCCTGAGCCGCTCGGCATAGAGCTCGAGCGGCACGCCGGTTCCCCATTCGCAGTCGATGACATCGACCTCGAAGCCGAGCCGTTCGGCCATGTCGACCCACAGATGCGAGAACTGGCCGAAGCGCGACATCAGCACGCGGTCACCGGGGCTGAGCACATTGGTCATCGCCGCTTCCCAGGCGCCGGTGCCGGAGGAGGGGTAGATGAAGACGCGGCCGGTCTCGTTCTTGAACACGCGCTTGATGTCCTCGAACAGCGGAAGAGTGAGATCGGGGAAGGAGGCGGCGCGCATGTCCTCCATCGGCAGGTTCATCGCCTGCCGGACCTGTTCGGGGATGTTGGTCGGTCCGGGAATGAAAAGATGGGTGAAACCGGCCATGTCGCGAACTCCTCCTGATCCAGCAAAGCGGTGATGGGGAGTTTCGTTACGACGGCTAAAGGCGACAACACCTCAAGGGGTAACATCTTGCCGCGCGCGGGTGGGGCTTGCCTACCCGGGTGACCTACCCGTGGCCAGTCGCTCGCCTACCCCAACGGCTGCTTCTGGGTACGCCTCTCCCGCGCGTAGAGCGCGACGGCCATCGCCCGGTTGCGGACGTCGAGCTTGTCGTAGAGGTTCTTGAGGTGGTATTTCACCGTGTTCTCCGAAATCCCGGTGCGCGTCGCGATCTGCAGATTGGTCCAGCCGTCGGACAGCACCGCCAGCAGCTCGCGCTCGCGCACGGTGAGCAGCGACAAGGGTGTGTCGTTGACCTTATTGATGTCGATGTAGGGGATGCAGATGCGGCCATGCGCGACGGCCAGGATGGTCTCGAAGATGATCGCCGGATCGTCGAACTGGAAGCAGTAGCCCTGGGCGCCGAGCCGCACGCACTGCTTCAGGATGCCGATGTCGTGGTCGTTGGAAAACACCGCGATGCGCACGCCGAGCTTGCGGCTGTGAACCTCGGCCAGCACATCGGCGCCGTCCATGTCGGAGAGCTTCCAGCCGATAACGGCGACGTCGAATTCCGCTTCGGCTGCCAATTCCAGAAAATGCCTGCCGCTTTGCACGCAGGCCCTGAGATCGAAGCGCCCGTCGCAGTCCAGCATGTCGCGCAGCGCCGATATGACGAGCGGATTGCGTTCGGCCACGACCACGCGCACGCGCCGTTCCTCGATTGCCTTCTGCGTCTGCGACCTGATCTTCAAGGGCTTCCGGCTGTTCTGGTTGTCGCCTGGGCGGGTCCGGCCTTTGCCTGGACCTGCATCATGACAATTCTGCCCCAACCGTGCTGGGGTGCTCTTTCCCCAGCGACATGTGCTGTCGCGCCGCCTGAATCCTGGGCGGCGTCATATCCTGATGAAATCGCTCTCTCCCCATATGCAGGGCGGGGCGCATTTCGTTTGATATTCCCGTGCGTTGCGCGCTAGACCTGACAGGCACCTTTTCCGAAATTCCCATGGCGGGAGCCGCTGGTGGAACGCCAGGACGACCACACGACCGGCGCCAAAGCCGCTGACGATGCCCACGCCGACATCTATGGCGAGGACGGCGCCGTCCTGTCATCATTCCTGGCCCAGATCGGGGCGGCGATCGCCGATCGCGATACGCTGACGCTGAAGCGCGAAGTCGACGACCTGCACCAGTCGGAACTTGGTGATCTGCTCGAGGCCCTGCACCCCGAACAGCGTCGCGCCCTTGTCGAACTGCTCGGCGCCGACTTCGACTTCTCGTCGCTGACCGAGGTCGACGAGGCGATCCGCCGCGATATCGTCGACAATATGCCCAATGAGCAAATTGCCCAGGGCATGCAGGACCTCGATTCCGATGACGCGGTCTACATTCTCGAAGACCTCGAAAAGGAAGACCAGGACGAGATCCTGTCGCAGTTGCCGTTCACCGAGCGGATCAGGCTGCGCCGCTCGCTCGACTACCCGGAAGAGACGGCCGGTCGCCGCATGCAGACCGAGTTTGTCGCCGTGCCGCCGTTCTGGACCATAGGTCAGACCATCGACTACATGCGCGAAGACAAGAACCTGCCCGAGCGCTTCAGCCAGATCTTCGTCATCGATCCAAGCTTCAAGTTGCTCGGCGCCATCGACCTCGACCAGATCCTGCGCACCAAGCGCACGACCAAGGTCGGAGACGTGATGCACGAGACGAGGCACGCCATTCCGGCCACCATGGACCAGGAAGAGGCGGCGCGGGACTTCGAGCAATACGATCTTCTGTCCGCCGCCGTCGTCGACGAGAACGAGCGGCTGGTCGGCGTGCTGACCATCGACGACGTCGTCGACGTCATCCAGCAGGAGGCCGAGGAAGATCTGCTGCGCATGGGCGGCGTCGGCGACGAAGAGTTGTCCGACAGCATTCTTTCGACCTGGCGCTCGCGCGTTCCCTGGCTGCTGGTCAACCTGTTGACGGCGTTCCTGGCGGCATCGGTGATCGGCTTGTTCGACCGCACCATCGAGCATATTGTAGCACTGGCCGTGCTGATGCCGATCGTGGCCGGCATGGGCGGCAATGCCGGTTCGCAGACCATGACCGTCACCGTGCGCGCGCTGGCGACCAGGGATCTCGACATCTACAATGCCGGCCGCATCATCCGCCGCGAAATGGGCGTGGGTTCCATCAACGGCATCATCTTCGCCGTGCTGATCGGCATTGTCGCGGCCGTCTGGTTCCGCGATGCCAATCTGGGCGGCATCATAGCGGCGGCCATGATCATCAACATGTTCGTGGCAGCCCTTGCCGGTATCCTGATCCCGCTATTGCTCGACCGGTTCAAGATCGACCCGGCGGTGGCGTCGGCGGTTTTCGTCACCACGGTCACCGACGTCGTTGGCTTCTTTGCCTTCCTCGGGCTGGCCACCTGGTGGTTCGCTATCCCTTGAGAAAGAGGCGAGCGGGCTCAATTGACTTTTACGTAAATGTGGTGCGAGGCTTGCGCGGGGTTCCATCCGAGTCCGGCCTGGAACGGGGTTGATCGGACTGCGTTGGAAATACCGGGCGACCGGGCGTTTCCGATGTTCCGACATTTGGAGCAAAGATGCGGGAATATTATTCGATCACCGAACTGACCCGCGAATTCGACGTGTCGACGCGGACGCTGCGCTTCTATGAGGACGAGGGGCTGGTGCAACCGGTGCGGCGGGGCCGCACAAGGCTGTTTCGTCCGTCGGACCGGCATCTGATCCGTCAGATCATGCGCGGGAAACGGCTCGGCTTCTCGATCAACGAGATCCGCGAAATCATCCAGATGTACAAGGAACCGCCCGGCGAGGTCGGTCAACTCAAGCTGATGATCAAGCGCATCGAGGAGAAGCGCGAGGATTTGCGCCAGAAGCGCCGCGATCTCGAGGAGACGCTGGCGGAGCTCGACCAGGCGGAGGAGTCTTGCGTCGAGCGGCTGGTGGAGCTGGGGGTTAATACCTGAGCGGACTCATCGCGCGTTGAGCGGCGATCGCTACAGAACTTCGTCATTCTAGGGCGGAGCAGGAGCGAAGCTCCGTCGCGGAGACCCTAGAATCCATTCCGTGACATTGGCCGTGGAGTGCAGCGGTGCAGAATTCTGGACCGTGGCAACTGCTGTACGTCGCGGCATGGATCCTCGGGTCTGTGCTGCGTCGCTACGCTCCTTGCTCCGCCCGTGGATGACGAAGAGATGGGCGTTCGGCTAGTCGCCAAGGCATGCGAACCCTGCCAGCGATCACACCCGCCTCAAATCCACCGGCGCACCCGCTTCGTATAGTCGCGGTACTTCTTGCCGAATTTGGCGAACAGCACCTTCTCCTCGCTCTCGATGGCGACCTTCTGCGTTGCAAAAGCCGCGATCAGGGCCAGCGGCAGGAACCATATGATCCCCGAGACGAAGGCGACGCCGATCAAAAGCAGCGTGTTGGCCAGATACATCGGGTTGCGAGTCACGCCGAACGGGCCGGACGTCACCAGATGATCCGGCACGCCATTGGGGTTCATCGTCGTTTTGGCCCGGATCATGGTGCGGATAGCGGTGAACCAGAGGGCTGCGACGGCAAACAGCACCACAAAGCCGGCGGCAAACAAAAGGTCGCCCAAGAGGTCGCCGATCCAGGGCAGGGGATAGAACAGGCCGAGCGCGATGCTGATGGCGATGGCGGCGATGTAGATCAGCGGCGGCCATGGGATCAGCCGTGGTCTCGGTAGATCGGGTTTTGCCAGCTTGTCGGTCATTGTTGCCCTCCCTGCGTCATCGGACTCTCCTCCGTCCTTGCGGTGCAGATGCCGGCGAGTTCACCGAGATGCGCTTTGAACTCCGGGGTCTGGTCGCCATTGTAGAGCCGGTCGAATGCCGCTTCGCTTTGCAGCGTGTCCAGCATGCACACACAATAGCTGGTGCAGAACTCCGTGTCGCGCTGCTGTTCGCAAGATACCTGGCATTCCTTGAGGAAGATCACTTCCCTTGTTTCGACGGGCGCCGGCGCAATCTGCGAGAACAGCCAGACGCAGCCGAACAGCAGCGGCTGGTGGATCAGGTAGAAAGCCAGGCTGTGGCGGCCGATGAAGGTGAGCGGCCTGGTCCAGCTTCCTGATCCCAGCGTGGCCAGCCGCGCCAGCAGGCCAGTGGTGGACGCAAACTTTGCCGCGGCGATGCCGAGAAGCACGGCGCCGAACCAGGGAAACAGCGGCACGTAATCATTGGAGCGCGGGTTGATCGCCGACAGGCCGACCCACCACAGCGCCGGATGATCGAAGGCTTCGGATCGGAGATAGAGGGGGACTGCGATCACCACCGCCGCCACGACCAGCGTCAGCCAGGAAGGCAGCCGCAGAAACAAAAGGCCGAGCAAGCTGGCCAGCGCGATCTGATGCAGGATGCCGAAGAAGATGAAGCTGTCCGGCGTGATGAAGTACGTGACCGCCGATATAGCGGCGGCCGCGACGGCGACCATGGCAAAACGTTTCCAGAAGCCGGTCCAGCGGATCTGCCTGCCATGAGCGAGAAACAGGCTGACGCCGACCAGGAACAGGAAGGTCGAGGCGATGCAGCGCGCATAGATCTTCCACCAGCCGACGGCGGTGAGGCCGGGATCGGTGTAGTGGAAATTTTCGAGATCCCAGGTGAAGTGGTAGCTCGCCATGGCGATCAGCGCGATGCCGCGTACGACATCGATGGCGACGATGCGCTTCGGTTGATCTCGCTTCAGTTGATCTCCAGGGGGTGCGGTATGGATGCTCATGGTCTCGCGATCTGATTCAGCCCCAAAGACGACTATCACGGTTGCACCGGACAAAAGAAGGCCGCCCTCTACGCTCCGGGTCGCGCCGTGCGGCTGCATCGGGCGGCGCTTTAGGCCAGAGCCGGAAAGCCTTTGGCCGAATTCGCTTTTTGCCGGGAAGGGGTCGGTTTCCTGTTACCGGCGGAGGAAGCGCCAGCGCAGATTTGACGCCGCGAGTCTGATTTGGGGATCAAATGTCCACCCATGTGCGCCATCCGATCTGGCTTCCGGCCCTGCGTCCGGCGGATGCCCGCACCTTTGCCTCGCTCTATGCGGTCGAATCCTTCGCCCGCGCCACGGTATCGAGCGTCATCCCGATCCAGGCTTATGAGATTCTGCACAACGAGCAGATCGTCTCGATCCTCTACACCATCGTGGCGCTGCTCGGCCTGTCGATGACCTTGTTCATGCCGATGTTGATCCGCAGGTTTGCCCGGCGCTGGGTCTATACCGCCGGCGCCTGCCTGCTGGCGATAGGCTCTCTGTTCTTCGTCACCCACACGCTTGCCGGGCAACTGACAGGCATGCTGTGCCGCGTCATGGGGGCGAGCGCCCTGTCGATCACGCTCAACCTCTACATCATGGACCACATCCGCAAGACCGATTTCATGCAGGCCGAATCGCTGCGCATGGCGTGGTCGATGCTGGCCTGGACCGGCGGGCCGACACTCGGCATCTTCCTCTACACACGCTACGGCATCTATGCCGCGCATGGCGCGGTCGCGGTGTTTGCGTTGGCCTTGCTGGCGCTGTTCTGGACCTACAGGCTGGGCGACAACCGGTCGATCCGGCCGGGCAAGACACGGCCGGCCAATCCGCTGGCCAATATCGGCCGCTTCGTAGCACAACCCAGGCTCAGGCTGGCCTGGCTGATCGCCTTCGGCCGCTCCTGCTTCTGGACGACGTTCTTCGTCTACGGGCCGCTGTTCATGGTGATTACCGGCGAGGGCAAGCTTGCCGGCGGCCTGCTGGTTTCGGCCGGCAATGCGCTGTTGTTCATGGCGATCTTCTGGGGCAAAGCGGGAAAACGCTTCGGCGGCCGGCGCACCATGACCTTCGCCTATTTCGCGATGTCGGCGACGCTGCTTGCGGCGGGCGCGGTCGGCACTACCGCGCCGCTGCTTACGGGCTTTTTCCTGCTCTGCGGCGCCTTCTTCACCATCGCGCTCGATGCACTGGGCTCGACCGCCTTCATGCGCTCGGTGCGGTCCTATGAGCGGGCGCAGATGGCCGCGGTCTACCGCACCTATCTCGACTTTTCCGAGCTGACGCCGCCGCTGGTCTATTCGGTGGTGCTGGCGTTTTTCGGCCTCGGCTCGGTGTTCGTGACGCTGGGCATTCTGGCCGCTGTTTGCGGCTTTATCACCTGGCGCTATCTGCCGAAGTCGCTTTAGTCGCCGATCAGGCGGTTGCCTCAAGCGCTGCATGCCGCTCGCGCACCCAGTTGTGGAAGCGGTGCAGATCGTACTCCTCCGGCATCAGCACGCCGGCCGCGTGACGCATGGAGCGCAGGCCTTTCTGGTTGATCTCGCAGATCGCGGCATCCTCCTCCAGCACCTGGGTGCCGAAGGCGACGACATTGTCGATGTCCGTCTCAGCCAGCGCCTCGGGCGCGAACAGCCATTCGGCGGTGAGTTCGGTCTGTTCGGGACCGAGCGGCATCAGTCGCACCGTCCTGACATAATCGACATGGCCGACGATGAACATCGAGGGCAGGCTGGTGGCATAGGTCTGTCCGGCCGCACGCTCGGCTGGCGTCAGGCCCGGGAAGACCGGGCCATGGGCATGTCCGTCGCGCGACCAGGTCTCGGCGCCGGCGCGCAGGCCACCCGAAAACTCCGGTGCGTCATTGTCGGCATGGCGGACCCAGTCGGGGTCGTCGTGCCGGCTCATCAGGCCGCGGCCGTATATCGGCACCAGCCGAGACAGGTCCTTGTGGACGCCTGGGCAATGCAGGCACTCGTTGAAGTTCTCCCAGAAAATTTTCCAGTTGCAGTTCATCACCTTGCGCAGGACATGGCCTGATACCAGCGTTTCCAGCGGCCAGTTGGCGAGGTCGCCGGATGCGGGATCGAAGGAGGTCTCGGCGGAGCCGGCCGTCGCCTGCTGAAGGTTCACAAAGACAAAGCCGCGCCACACCGACAGCGCCACCCGGTAGAGCGGATGATCTGCCTTGTCGAAACCATCTGGCAGCGATTTCGAGGGAACGCGCACGAGATCGCCGCGCAGCGAGTAGGACCAGGCATGGTAGGGGCAAGTGATGAGCCGCGCTTTCAGCCGGCCCTCGCTTTCCTGGCAAAGCTGCGAGCCGCGATGCCGGCAGGTGTTGTGGAAGGCGCGCAACTCGCCGGTGTCGTCGCGCAGCACGACGATTTCCTGCGTGCCGACGCGGAATGTCCTGAATGCCAAAGGCTGGGCAAGATCGGCCTCGCGGCAGACGAGCAGCCAGCTTTTGTACCAGATGGCCTCGAGATCGCGCTGGTAAGCCTCGCTATCCCAATAGGCCGATGACGGTAGCGTCGGTTCGGCCCGGCTCAGGCCGTTATAGGGGTCGCGCTCGCTCGGGTTGGGATGCATGGCTGGCTTCCTATGAAGCGTCAGCCGACACCCCGGCAAATCGTTTGTCAATCAGAGTGCCGCATTGCCGGTTGCAGGCGCGGCGCATAATCATGTCGTGGACATGGGACATTCGGAATTGGGGGGATTCGGACGTGGCCGCACGACAGATGTCGCTTACGCCGGAGCTGGTCGCGCGCTGCTGGCGCGAGATCAGGGACCCCGGGCCTGATCCGGACGCGATGCATCTCGATGAAGCCGACTATGACGCGCTTCTGGATGAATTGCAGGTCGAACTCCCGGATAGCGAACCGCTATGGCTGTTCGGCTATGGATCGCTGATCTGGAAACCGGAAATAGATTATGTCGAGGACCGCGTTGCGCTGGCGCGCGGCTGGCATCGGTCCTTTTGCATGAACATGACGCGCTGGCGCGGCACCAAGGTCAGCCCCGGCCTGATGATGGCGCTGGACCGTGGCGGACAATGCAAGGGCGTCGCCTTTCGGCTGACCGACAATAACCGGCGCGAGCAGTTGGGCCGGCTTTTCCGGCGCGAAGTCACGCTGAAGCCGACAAGCTACCGGCCGCGCATGCTGAAGCTTGCAAGCGAGGCCGGACCGCTCAGGGCATTGGCCTTCGTGATCAACCGCAACGGCCTGACCTATTCCGGCCCGCTCGACGAAGGCAAGATCGTCGAAAGGCTGGCCACGTCCTGCGGGCACTGGGGATCGGGCGCCGACTATCTCTACAACACGGTGAAAAACCTTGAAGAGCGCGGCATTCACGATCGCCATCTGTGGCGGCTGCAGCGGCTGGTTGCCGAGCGGATCACCGCGTTGAACCCGTAACGCCGCATGGCGCATTCGCGCTGTTGGCCGGCGGAATTTGGTTTGCCGGATGCGGCCGTTTCAGCCTATAGTCATGCATGTCGTCGGTTCCGTTAGGGACCAAGAGGGAATGCGGTGAGGGCTGACTTGTTGCCCAATGCCGTGGCTGCCCCCGCAACTGTGTGCGGTAGTCCTCTCCAAGCCACTGAGGATTTTTCCTCGGGAAGGTGGGGAAGGGCGCTGATCCGCGAGCCAGGAGACCTGCCGGCGACAGGGAACTGACTTCGATGCCCTCGGGTGGAGGGCGAAAGGACAAGATATGAATACCGCTTCCGTCTCCCTCGGCGCATCCGTCTCCTCGCAGTCGCGCTTCATGCAGCTCGTGCTTAGCGCGTTTCTGGGCATTTTCGTCGTCGGCGTTGTCGGTTTCTCGCATATCGATGCGGTCCACAATGCGGCGCACGACTATCGCCATTCGATGGCGTTTCCCTGCCACTGACGAGGATCTGACATCATGAACCTGTTTCGCAACGTCGTGTTCATCGCGGCGATCGCAGGGCTCGTGGCGGGTGTCGCTCTCGCCTGCATGCAGGCCTACGCCACCGTGCCGCTGATCCTCAAGGCGGAGGTCTACGAAAAGGCTGGTGGCGGCCATGAGCATCAGCATGCCGCGGCGCCCGCCGCCAACGCTGCGGACACCGATGCCATGAGCACCGCCGCGCCGGCGGAAAATGCGGTGAGCAGCGCAGCACCGGCTGAAGCAGCCGCGCCGGCGGAGGACGAAGGCTGGGCGCCGGCCGACGGCTTCGAGCGTTTCGCCTTCAGTGTCGTCGCCAATATCGTCACCGGCATCGGCTTCGCGCTGGTCCTGGTGGCGGTTTCCGAGTTCGCCGGCGGCATCGGCAGCTGGCGCCAGGGCGTGTTCTGGGGCTTGGCCGGCTTTGCCGTGTTCACGCTGGCGCCGGGCCTCGGCCTGCCGCCGGAACTGCCGGCAATGCCGGCGGCCGATCTCATGCAGCGCCAGATCTGGTGGTGGGCAACGGTGATGACAACGGCGATCGGTCTTGCCCTTATCACCTTCCGCACGTCGGCGCCCCTGACCGTGCTCGCCGTCGTCCTGATCGTCGCCCCGCATATTGTCGGCGCGCCGCAGCCTGACAGTTTCGTAACGCCGATCCCGGAGGGCCTGCATCATCAGTTCGTGGTGGCGGTGACGCTGACCAATCTGGTGTTCTGGCTGGTGCTCGGCGCAGTTGTCGGTGTAGTGCGCGCGCGCTTCGCCGGCACCGCGACCAGCCTGCGCGACAGCTTTGCCTGATCGCAGTTTGACCTTCATCATCGGCGGTGCGCGCTCCGGCAAGAGCGCGCATGCCGAAACTTTGGCGACGGCGTTGCTGCCGCCATGGGCTTATATCGCCACCGCGCTAGCCTATGACGGCGAAATGCGCGAGCGCATCGCGCAGCACCGCTCGCGCCGTGGCGAGGGGTGGGCGACCATCGACGCCCCGCTTGATCTTGCCGGTGCGCTCGAGGCATTGCCGGACAACCAGCCGGTGCTTGTCGACTGCCTGACGCTGTGGCTGACCAATCATATGCTGGCCGATCATGATCTGGAGGGGGAGTGCCGGCGGCTGGCCGATGTGCTTTCGCGGCCGCGCGGACCGTGGTTCGTGGTCTCCAACGAAGTCGGACAAGGCATCGTGCCCGACAATGCGCTGGCACGCCGGTTCCGCGATGCCGCCGGCCGGCTCAACCAGCAGATCGCGGTCGTAGCTGATATGGTGCTTCTGATGGTGGCGGGGCTGCCGCTCAAGGTGAAATGAGATGACCGATATCGACACAAAAGACGAAGAGCGCCATCGCGCCAAGATGGCCAAGCGCAAGGCGGTGCAGGACGCCGAGGTCGCGGAAAAGACGGTCGAGAAGGGGCTGCTGATCGTCAACACCGGACCCGGCAAGGGCAAGACCACGGCTGCCTTCGGGCTGGCGCTGCGCATGCTCGGCTATGGCAAGCGCGTCGGAATCGTCCAGTTCATCAAGGGCAAATGGCACACCGGCGAGAAGGATGCCTTCGCGGCGTTTGGCGACCGCGTCGTCTGGCACACGATGGGCGAGGGTTTCACCTGGGAGACGCAGGATCTGAAGCGCGACATTAAGGCGGCCGAAGCCGCCTGGGCCAAGGCGCTGGAACTGATCGCCGACCCCTCTGTCAGCCTTGTCGTCCTCGATGAGCTCAACATTGCGCTGCGCTACGACTATCTCGATCTCGACAGAGTGGTGGCGGCGCTGAAAGCGCGGCGCGAAGGTCTGCATGTCGTCGTCACCGGCCGCAACGCCAAGCCGGCGCTGGTCGAGGCGGCGGATCTGGTGACGGAGATGGGCGTGACCAAGCATCATTTTTCGGCCGGCGTGAAAGCGCAGCAGGGGATCGAGTTTTGAGGGTTTCGTACCCTCCCCTTGTGGGGAGGGTCGATCCGCGAAGCGGAGCGGGGTGAGGGTTCTCGTAGGGCGCAGTCCCCCACCCCGGCGCTTCGCGCCGACCCTCCCCACAAGGGGGAGGGTAAAGGAAGGGCGACGGTAAGCTCTCAGAACGTCACCGCGATAAGCACCGCCGACAGCAACCCGAACAGCCCAATCAGCAGATAGTCCGCCACCTGGTACAATTTCAGCGCCTGCCTGATGTCCTGGCTTTCCGCCGCGCGCCTACCGCCTTCGCCCATATAGGCGTCCTCGATGATGACGCCGCCATAGCTGCGCGGGCCGGCGAGCGCCAGGCCGAGTGCGCCGGCCATTGCCGCTTCCGGCCAGCCGGCATTGGGCGAGCGGTGCTTTTTGGCGTCGCGCCGCACTGCTTGCCAGGCGTTGCGGGGATCGGCGCCGTCAACGAGAAAGGCGGCGGCAACGATCAGCAACGCGGTCAGCCGGGACGCCGGCAGGTTGATCCAGTCGTCGAAGAGTGCTGCCGCGCGGCCGAAGGCCTCGTGGTGCGGGGTGCGGTGGCCGATCATCGAATCGGCGGTGTTGGCGGCCTTGTAGGCCACGCCGCCGGCCAGACCGCAGACACCTGTCCAGAAGGCGGGCGCAACGATGCCGTCGGAGAAATTCTCGGCCAGGCTTTCGATGGCGGCGCGGCTGACGCCGGCATGGTCGAGCTTCTCTGGATCGCGACCGACGATGCGCGCAACCGCAATGCGGCCGAGCGCCAGCCCGCCGGTATCCAGCGAATCGGCCACCGCCTCGACATGTTCGGTAAGGCTCTTTTGCGACAGCAGCGACGAGGCCAGGATTGCCGTGATGATCATGCCGGCAGGAAAGAGCTGCCAGAGCAGGATTTGCACGATGAAGGCGATTGCCGCCGGCACCAGCACGATCACCAGCAGCGCCTGCACGCCGCGGCGGCGACGCAGCGCGTCGGAATCAGTGTCGCGGTTGAGCCTGTGGTCGAGAAAGGCTATCAGCCTGCCGAACCAGGTGACGGGATGGCCGACGGCACGGAACAGCCAGTCCGGGTAACCCAGGATGCGTTCGATGGCCAGCGACAGGAAAGCGATCAGGATCGACATGAAGCTTTCTGATGGAGCGATTACTGTGGTGGATCACGGTGGATCCCTTGGCCGGGCGAAGGCGCTCTTCCCTCACGCGCCACAACCTTTCGTCGATCTCTCGACAGGTATCAATCCGCACTCCTACCCGCTTTTCGAGCTGCCCGCCACCGCCCTGTCACGATTGCCGGAGGCCGCGCGCCTGCGTGAGCTGGCCAGGGTCGCGGCCGGCGCCTATGGCGCGCCTTCGGCCGAGAATGTGGCGGTCGCCCCGGGCACGCAGATCCTGCTGCCGCGCGTCGCCTCGCTGGTCAGCCCCGGCAAGGCGCTGGTGCTCGGGCCGACCTATGCCGAGCATGCCAGGGCCGCCGCGATTGCCGGCCATGCGGTGGCGGAGGTCGACGATTTCGAGGCGCTTGCGGGAGCCGAAATTGCCATCGTCGTCAATCCCAACAATCCCGACGGGCGCGTCGTGTCGCGGGAGAGGCTGCTTCGGCTTGCCGAGACATTGCGCGCCATAGGCGGTCTGCTGGTCGTCGACGAAGCCTTCATGGATGTCGGCCCGCACGCGGAAAGCCTGGCCGGCGATGTCGGGCGGGGCGGCATCGTCGTGCTGCGCTCGTTTGGCAAGTTCTTCGGTCTCGCCGGCCTGCGGCTCGGCTTCGCACTTTCCGATGCGGTGACGGTCGAAAGGCTTGAAACGCAATTCGGCCCTTGGGCGGTCGCCGGCCCAGCGCTCGAATACGGCATCCGCGCGCTTGCCGACAGCGGCTGGCAGGCCGACATGCGGCGGCGGCTGGCGCAGGATGCGGCGCGGCTCGATGCGCTGCTTTCGCGCTTTGGCGTTGCTGTCGCCGGCGGCACGACGCTGTTTCGCTATCTCCGGCTTGCCGATGCACCGGGGCTGTTTTCGACGCTCGGTGAGCGCGGCATATTGCTCAGGCATTTTTCCGAGCGTCCCAGGTGCTCCGCGCGGGGCTGCCTGGAAGTCAGGAGGAATGGCAGCGGCTCGAATCGGCGCTTGCCGACTGGCACGCACGGCGCGACGATGGGTCGAAGGAGATCGCGCCATGATCCATATCTGTTCGCTGGCAAAGCTTGAGGAGACGGTGGCCAAAAGCGGCGCCGAGCGCGTGCTGTCGCTGCTCGCTGCCGGCACCGAGGTGACGCGGCCGGCCTCAATCGCGAGGGAAAACCACCTGCATCTGGTCATGCACGACATCGCGGTGGCGCAGGACGGCATGACCATGCCCGGCGAAGGCCATGTGCGCAATCTGCTCGATTTCGCCCGGAAATGGGACCGCGCCAAACCCATGGTCGTCCATTGCTATGCCGGCATCAGCCGCTCGACCGCCTCGGCCTATATCATTGCGGCGGCGCTCGCCCCGAAGCGCGACGAAGTCGAACTTGCGCAGACATTGCGGAAGCTTTCGCCCTCGGCGACACCCAATCCACGGTTGATCGCCGTCGCGGATGCTCTGCTCTCACGACAAGGCCGCATGATCGAAGCGATCGAAGCGATCGGGCGGGGCGCCGATGCTTTTGAGGGTACGCCTTTCGTGTTGAAGATCGACGGCTAAGGCGGCCCGCTATGCCAGCCAGTCGGCAAGCTTCGCCTTGCGCACATCCTTCAACAGGGTGATGAAGCCGTCGGCCTGATGCTCCGCCGTCAGTCGGCCTTTCTCGGCCGTGGCAATGCTGGCATCGCCGACCACGCCGTTGGGGTTGAGATCCCCAGCGATCCAGGCGAAAGCGTGCGTTCCGGTGTGGCGCAGCAGCGCAAATTCGGTTTCGGCGCGGGCGACCTTGGAGGCGAAATTGTCGGCCTTGGCCATGTCGACTAACTCCGGGCGAAAATGCAGCATCAACGAGGTCTCGACGTCGCCGCCATGGATGCCATGGCGGTCCTCAAGCTCGGTGTACATGCCGGCGGGGCGGCCGAAGCGCTGCCAGCTGGTCTTCACCGCCAGCATCCTCTCACGCACGCGCAGCTCGCGCGTGACGATGCCCATGATCTCTTCATTGCCGCCATGCGAGTTGACGACGATCAGTTTCCTTACGCCTGCGCGGGCAACGGACAGGCCAAGCTCGGTCCAGGTATCGACCAGGGTGGCCGCCGGCAGGGTGAGCGTGCCCGGCGCCTGCAGATGCTCGTTCGACTTGCCGACCGTTTGGACCGGCAGGATGCGGATGTCGAGATCGCCGGGCAGGCGGGCGATGACCGTCTCCAGCATGCCGTTCATGATCGAGGTGTCGGTTGATACAGGCAGATGCGGGCCGTGCTGCTCGATCGCCGCCACCGGCAGCACGGCAATCGTCGCCTCCGGATCGATCGCGGCGTATTCGGTGGTCCGGTAGTCGCCCCACCACACGCGTCTGTTTGCAACGGTCATGTCATGCCTCTTGACTGTGAGGGAGACCTAGCGCGCCAAACGTCGCCTGTCGATCACCCAGCCGCAATCGCCTCGACCTCGACCTTGAACTCCGGCCGCGCAAAGCCTGACACGATCATCAGCGTCGAGGCGGGCGCGGGGCTGGCAAACAAGCGGTCGCGGACGTCCATATAGGGCCGCAGAAAGGCGCGGTCGGTGACGTAGGCGTTTATGCGCACGATGTCGCCTAGCCCCAGCCCGGCTTCAGCCAGAATCGCCGCTATGTTTTGAAAGCAGAGCTCGGCCTGCGCGCCGGCATCCTCGGGGATCTGGTCGTCCGCCGTGATGGCGACCTGACCGGAGCACAGAACCAGCCGCTTGCCTGGCGGCACCTCGACGCCGTGGCTGTAGCGGGCGAAAGGCGGCTTGATCGACTTCGGCGCGAGGTATCTGAACATGGCAATCTCCTGTCTGCGAGAGCAGCCTAAGACGTGACCGATAGTACGTTCAAGATGTGGTGCATGGCACAAGGGCGATTGTGGACAGGCGTCCAAAAAATAGGCACGATGCCTCCCGCACAGCATGACCCGTCCGGTGTTGGCAGTGACTGCCGCGCAAGCAGGCGGCCCGGGCGGTGGCATGTGTCTTGCTTCTTGGATCAATGGTGTCGAGCCCGGCGCGTGACGCTCCGGAGCCAACAAAGGGTGGTGTCGATGTACGGAAAACAGAAGATTTCAGCGCTTGCGGTCGCGCTGCTTGGAGCCGGCACGTTCGGCGCGGCAGCAAACGAGAAGGTCACCTTCGGCACCAACTGGCTGGCCGAGCCCGAGCATGGCGGCTACTACCAGGCCGTCGCCGACGGCACCTACGCTGCATGTGGCCTCGACGTGACGATTTCGCAGGGAGGTCCGCAGGTCAGCGGGCGGCCGCTGCTGCTGGCCGGCAAGCTCGATTTCTACATGGGCGGCAATCTGCTGTCGGCTTTCGACGCCGTCCAGCAGGGCATCCCGATGCGCGTCGTCGCCGCCGATTTCCAGAAGGACCCTCAAGTCATCATGTCCCACCCGGGGCAGGGGCTGGACAAGTGGGAGGATTTGAAGAACGCCGACCAGTACATTCTCGGCGACGAGGGCGTCCAGACCTTCTTCCAGTGGATGGTCATCGAACTCGGTTTCGATGCCGCCAAGCGCGTGCCCTACACCTACAACACCGCTCCATTCCTGGCCAACAAGAAGTCGATCCAGCAGGGTTACGTCACCTCGGAACCTTTTGCGGTCAAGAAGGAAGGCGGCTTCGTGCCCAACCAGTTCCTGCTCGCCGACTATGGCTGGGACACCTATTCGACGACGATCGAGGTGATGCAGGACACGATCGACAAGCGGCCGGAGGTGGTCCAGTGCTTCGTCGATGGCTCGGCCAAGGGCTGGTACAACTACCTCTACGGCGACAACAAGGCCGCCAACGAGATGATCAAGAAAGACAATCCCGACATGAGCGACGAGCAGATTGCCTTCTCGATCGAGCAGATGAAGAAGTTCGGCCTGGCCGATTCCGGCGACACCGAAAAGCTCGGCATCGGCGCCATGAACGAAGACCGGATCAAGAGCTTTTATGACAAGATGGTCAAGGCCAAGGTCACGCCCGAGGGCATCGATATCGAGAAGGCCTATACGCTGGCCTTCATCAACAAAGGTGTCGGAATCGAGCTGAAGAAGTAATCGTGAAGCTGGAAAAGATGGCGCAGGCGCCCATGACGGCATCGGGTGAAGGCCCGATGCTGCTGACGCTGCGCCATGTCGGCAAGGTGTTTTCCAATGGCGTGACTGCATTGAGCGACGTCGATCTCGCCATCCGCGAGGGCGATTTTGTCAGCCTGCTCGGTCCGTCCGGCTGCGGCAAGTCGACGGCGTTGAGGCTGATCGCGGGCCTGTCGACGCCGACATCCGGTCAACTCGACTGGGGCGGTTCGATCGACCGCGCCAATATCGGCTTCGTCTTCCAGGAACCGACGCTGCTGCCTTGGGCCGATGTCTTCGACAATGTCTGGCTGCCGCTCAGGCTGAAAGGCGTGTCGCGTGCCAAGGCGGCGCCGGTGGTGATGGAGATGCTGGAGCGGGTGCACCTGACCGGTTTCGAAAACGCCGTGCCGCGCGAACTTTCCGGCGGCATGAAGATGCGCGTCTCGATCGCACGCGCGATGGTGACGAAGCCGCGCATTCTGTTGATGGACGAGCCGTTCGCCGCCCTCGACGAGATCACCCGCTTCAAGCTCAACAACGACCTTCTGGAGCTGTGGCAGGAAGAGCGCTTCACCGTCGTCTTCGTCACCCACAGCGTCTTCGAAAGCGTGTTCCTGTCCAACCGCGTCGTCGTCATGGCGGCGCGGCCGGGCCGCGTCCATGCCGAGTTGGCAATCGATGCCGCCTATCCACGCGACGAGGTGTTTCGCACCTCGCCCGACTATGCCGCGCTCTGCCGCCAGGCCTCGGACATCCTGGTCAACGCCATCAACACATCAGCCGGACCGCACCATGACGGCCATTGACCAGAATGCCGCAACGCTCGACGCGGAAGAGGCGGGCCGCGTACGCCAGGAGCGGCTGGAGCGGATCGGCCGGTGGGTCTTGCCGCTGGCGATCATGATCCTGGCGATCTGGCTGTGGGACCGCATTTGCGTGTGGAACGCGATCCCGCAATATATTCTGCCGCGCCCCGGCGTGGTGCTGTGGACGCTCTATAGCGATGCCGGGCTCCTGTTCTCCGCGCTGCTGGTCACGTTGCGCATAACCTTTCTCAGCCTGCTGCTCGCGGTCGTCGGCGGCGTCGGACTGGCGGTGCTGTTTGCGCAATCGAAATGGGTGGAGATGTCGTTCTTTCCCTTCGCCATCGTGCTGCAGGTAACGCCGATCGTGGCGGTCTTCCCGCTCATCAACATCTATGTGGACAACCAGACGGTGAAGCTTTTGCTTTGCGCCTGGATCGTTGCGTTCTTCCCGATCCTGTCCAACACCACGCTCGGCCTCAATTCGGTCGACCGCAATCTGCGCGACATGTTCAAGCTCAACGGCGCGACGCGCTGGCAGCAATTGCGCTATCTCAGACTGCCGGCGGCCATGCCGTATTTTCTAGGAGGCTTGAAGATAGCCGGCGGCCTGTCGCTGATCGGCGCCGTGGTGGCCGAGTTCGTCGCCGGCGCGCAGGGGCAGTCGTCGGGGCTGGCGTCGCGCATCATCGAGGCCGGCTACCGCCTCAACGCGCCAAGGCTGTTCGCGGCGCTGATCCTGATCTCGCTCACCGGCATATTGATCTTCCTGGTGCTGTCGCTGGTGTCGCATCTCATCCTGCGCCGCTGGCACGAGAGCGCGCTGAAGCAGGAGCGGTAGGGGGTTGGGTGACGTGATTGAGATGCTGGCGCGAAACACCCCCCTCTGGCCTGCCGGCCATCTCCCCCTCAAGGGGGGAGATTGGACGTCATCCGGGATTTCGCCAATTATCGACGTTGGAAGACGGGTGCTGTCGGAAAAGCTGCCAATCTCCCCCCTTGAGGGGGAGATGCCCGGCAGGGCAGAGGGGGGCGGTCCTTGATACCGACCTCTGGCTCGTACCATCTCACCAACGTCCGCCTTCACCGGTCGCTGACATCAGGTCTTGCCCCCACTTACGACACCGACGGTTTCGCGCTGGCCGACATCGCCGTCGCCGACGGTAAGCTCTCCAGCATCGCCGCGCACAAGAAATCAAAAGCGCCAGCCACCGCCATCGACCTTGCCGGCCGCATCATCCTGCCGTGCTTCGTCGACTGCCACACCCATATCGACAAGGGCCAGATCTGGCCGCGCAAACCCAATCCCGACGGCAGTTTCATGGGCGCGCTCAATGCCACCGGCGCCGACCGTGCAGCGCGCTGGAGCGCCGAGGACGTGGCGCGGCGCATGGATTTCTCTTTGCGCTCGGCCTACGCGCACGGCACCAAGGCCTTGCGCACTCATCTCGACAGCGTGCCGCCACAGGAGGAAATCTCCTGGCCGGTGTTCGAGGCGATGCGGGAGAAATGGCGCGGCCGCATCGAATTGCAGGCAGCCTGCCTGCTCGGCATCGAAGGCGTGCGCGACAGAAAGTGGTTCGAGAGGCTGGCCAAGCGTGTGGCTGCGGCCAAGGGCGTGCTCGGCGTCGTCACCTATATGGTGCCGGATCTCGAAGAGCTTCTCGACAAGGTGTTCGCCGAGGCGAACAGGCACGGGCTCGATCTCGATTTCCACGCCGACGAGACCGACGACATCGCGGCGATATCGCTGAAGAAGATTGCCGAGGCCGCACTCTGGAACGGTTTTGAGGGCAACATCCTGGTGGGACATTGCTGCTCGCTGGCGCGCCAGCCGGACCTCGACGTGCTCGACACGCTGGACAAGGTCGCCAAGGCCAAGCTTGCCGTGGTGTCGCTGCCGATGTGCAATCTCTATCTGCAGGACCGGCGCGCCGACCAGACCACGCCACGCTGGCGCGGCGTGACCTTGCTGCATGAGATGAAGGCGAGGGGCATCCCGGTCGCGGTCGCCTCCGACAACACCCGCGATCCGTTCTATGCCTATGGCGATCTCGACATGCTGGAGGTCTACCGCATGGCGACGCGCATCCTGCATTTCGACCATCCGGTCGGCGACTGGCCGCAGACGGTGGCGGCGACGCCGGCCAAGGTGATGCGGCTCGACGGTGTCGGGACACTGACAGCCGGTGGCAGCGCCGATTTCATCGTCTTCAAAGGGCGGAGCTGGACGGAATTGCTGTCGCGGCCCGAATCGGATCGCATCGTCGTGCGCAACGGCCGAGCGATCGACAGGCAATTGCCCGACTATGCCGAGCTCGACGAACTGATGGTGGAATGATGGATGTTTCGGCGCTCAAACGCGATCTCGACGGGATAAAGCTCGACGACAATCCGGCCATCGTCCAGCAGAAGAGCCGCGACTTCTACTGGTACAGCCCGGTGCTGAAGCAGCAGCTCGACCACGTCACCGGCGACCTGATCGTGACGCCCAGGAACGAGGCCGAACTGATCCGCGTGCTTGCCGCTTGCCACCGTCATGGCGTTCCGGTGACGCCGCGCGGCAGCGGCACCGGCAATTACGGCCAGGCGATGCCGCTGTCGGGCGGCGTGGTTTTGAACCTCGCCGAGATGAACGAGATCAAGGCCATAGCGCCGGGCCGCGTCGTCACCGGGCCGGGCGCGATCCTCGCCGACATCGACAGAGCGACGCGCGCGCATTCCGGGCAGGAACTGCGGCTGTCGCCGTCGACCTACAACACCGCCTCGATCGGCGGCTTCATCGCCGGCGGCTCGGGCGGCGTTGGCTCGATCAATTTCGGCGGTCTGCGTGATTTCGGCAATGTGCTGCGCCTGCGCGTCGTCACTATGGAGGCGGAGCCGAAGGCGCTCGAACTCGCCGGCGAGGACCTGCACAAGGTCACCCACGCCTATGGCACCAACGGCATCATCACCGAGGTCGAGATGCCGCTGACTGCAGCCTATGAATGGATCGACGTGATCGTCGGCTTCGACGCTTTCATGCCGGCAGCCCGCTACGGCAACGCGCTGGCACGCCAGGACGGCATCCTGACCAAGCTGATCACGCCGGTCGCCGCGCCCGTGCCGCAGCTCTATTTCAAGCGCCACCAGAAGTACTTCCGGGGTGGGCAAAGCATCTGCGTCGTCATGGTTGCCCGGCATGGGGTAGACGCGTTCCTCGCCTTCACCCGCCGCGCCGGCGGCGAAGTCATCTTCAATGCGGCGACGGCCACGGACGAAGAGAAAAAGGGCCTGCCGCCGGGCTTCGAACTGGCGTGGAACCACACCACGCTCAGGGCACTGCGGGTCGATCCCGCGATCACCTATCTGCAATCGCTCTATCCGTTTCCCAACCAGCTGGCGCTGGTGGAGAAGATGGACGCGATGTTTCCGAACGAGGTCTTTTCGCATCTCGAATTCGTGCGCCTCGACGGCAACATCACCTGCTTCGGCCTGCCGCTGGTGAAATTCACCACCGAGGCGCGGCTCAACGAAATCATCCGGCTGCATGAGGAGAACGGCTGCCCGATCTTCAACCCGCACCGCTACACACTGGAAGAGGGCGGCATGAAGCAGACGGATGAAATCCAGCTCGCCTTCAAGCGCGAGACCGATCCGCAAGGCCTGCTCAATCCCGGCAAGATGATCGCCTGGGAAAATCCGGATTACGACTATCGCTCGGGCCGGACTTTTTTGTTCAAGGGGTTGCAGAAAGCAGAATGAGCAGAGGTTTGAGCTTGAGCACCCCCCTCTGTCCTGCCGGCACAGGCCCTACGCTGCCGCTTCGGGCGTTCGTCGTTTGGAAAGCCAAGCAATTGGCTTCCCATCGGCTTCGCCGACCACTTCTCACCCCCCGCAAGGGGGGAGATTGGCAGCCTGAACGCCGCGGCCAATCTGACACGCTGACAATTAGTGAAAGCGATGCGGCAGTCCGATCTCCCCCCTTGAGGGGGAGATGCCCGGCAGGGCAGAGGGGGGTGCCTCGCGCCCACCTCGCAAGTATTTCCCCATGAAAGTCCTCGTCCTCTACGCACACCCGGTGGAGACCAGCTTCAATGCAGGTCTGCACCGCACGATCGTCGAGCGGCTGACGGCCGCCGGCCATGAGGTCGACGATTGCGATCTCTATGCCGAGGATTTCGACCCCAGGCTGACGCGCGGGGAGAGGCTGGATTATCATAACCAACGCAGCCCTGCGGACCCGGCCGCGCCCTATGTCGAGCGGCTGCTCAAGGCCGAGGCGCTGGTGCTGTCATATCCCGTCTGGAACTACGGCTTCCCGGCCATACTGAAAGGCTTTTTCGACCGCGTGTTTCTGCCCGGCGTGTCGTTCAAGCTGGTCGACGGCAAGGCGCAGCCTTCGCTCCACAACATCCGCAAGCTGACCGCCGTCACCACCTATGGCGGCAGCCGCTTCCGCGCCATGCTGATGGGCGATCCGCCACGCAGATTGGTCAAGCGGATGCTGCGCGCGACGATCAGGCCCGGCGCCTCGGTGTCCTACCTCGCTCATTATTCGATGAACCTGTCGACCGACGAGACGCGGGCAGCCTTCATGGCCAAGGTCGCGGCCGGGATGGATGAATTCTGATGCGCGTGCTGGTGGTCTATTGCCATCCGGTGCCCGAAAGCTTTTGCGCAGCCATCAGAGATGCCGCAGTCGATGTGCTGAAGGCACGCGGCTGGGAGGTGCGGCTGCTCGACCTCTATGCGGAGAAATTCGATCCGGTGATGGGCTGCGAAGAGCGACGCGCCTACAATGAGCGGGCGCCGGAGGATCCGGCCCTAAAACCGCATTTCGAGCATCTCGCCTGGGCTGAGGCGATCCTGTTCATCTATCCGACCTGGTGGTACGGGCTGCCGGCCATGCTGAAGGGCTGGCTCGACCGGGTCTGGGCGACCGATGTCGCCTTCAAGCTGGGCAAGGGGCGCATCACGTCGCTGATGACACATGTCACCAGGGTCGGCGTCATCACCACCTGCGGCGCGCCGACCTGGTGGAGCGTCGTCGTCGGCCAGCCCGGCCGCAAGACCTTGCTGCGCGGTATGCGCGCGCTGTGCGCCCGCCGCTGCCGGACGTTTTTCCTGGCGCACTACCTGATGGACGCCTCGACGCCAAGGACGAGGGCGGCGTTTCTGGTGAAGGTGCGGACGAAGCTGGAGCGGTTTTGAGCTTCTTCACCCTCCCTTGTGGGGAGGGTCGCGCAGCAAATGCCGCAAGGCGGCTTTTGCGAAGCGGGGTGGGGGTCTCGTAGGGCGCACCCCCACCCCGTCTCGCAATCGCCGCTTCGCTCCGACTGCGAGTCGACCCTCCCACAAGGGGGAGGGTAAAAAGGTGCTACATCCTCGTCCGTTCCGCCTTGGGATCGTACATCGGCTTCAGCGATGCTTCCGCCGCAAAACGCTCGCCGGCGATCTCGATCTCGTAGGACGAGGCCAGCACATCCGCCTCGCTCTCGCCCTGGCAGGGCACATAGCCCAGTCCGATCGCGCCGCCGAGATGGTGGCCGTAATTCCCCGATGTGATCGGGCCGACGATCTTGCCGTCGCGCAGGATCGCCTCGTTGTGGAAGAGCAGGGGTTCAGGGTCTTTCAAACGGAACTGCACCAGCCGGCGCGACAGGCCGGCTTCTTTTCTCTTCAGCACCGCATCGCGGCCGATGAACTCGCCCTTGGCGGTTTTGACCGCAAAGCCGAGGCCGGCCTCCAGCACATTGTCCTCGTCGGTGATGTCGTGGCCGAAATGCCGAAACGCCTTTTCGAGGCGACAGGAATCCAGCGTGTGCAGGCCGCAAAGTTTCAGGCCGATATCGCCGCCGGCCTCGTCGATCGCCTCGAAGACATGAGCCGCCTGGTCGGTAGAGACATAAAGCTCCCAGCCGAGTTCGCCGACATAGGTGACGCGGTGGGCGCGGGCGAGGCCCATGCCGATCTCGATCTCCTGGAAGGTGCCGAACGGATTGTTCTCGTTGGAGAAATCGTTAGGGCTGACTTTCTGGATCAGCTTTCGCGCATCCGGACCCATCAGGCAGAGCACGCTTTCTGCCGCCGTCACATCGGTGATGACAACGAATTCCTCGCCGACATGCCGGCGCAGCCAGGCGAGGTCGCGTTGCAACGTCGCGCCCGGTACGACGAGGAAATAGGCCGTGTCCGACAGCCGCGACACGGTAAGATCGCTCTCGATGCCGCCGCGCTGGTTGAGCATCTGAGTGTAGACGATCTTGCCCGGCGCCACGTCCATGTCGTTGGCGCAGAGCCTTTGCAGGAACGCGCAGGCATCGCGGCCCTCGACACGGATCTTGCCGAACGAGGTCATGTCGAACAGGCCGACCTTGTTGCGGACCGCCAGGTGTTCCTCGCGCTGGTTGTCGAACCAGTTCTGCCGCTTCCAGGAATAGCGGTATTCGCGCTCTTGCCCTTCGCGGGCGAACCAGTTGGCGCGCTCCCAGCCGGCGACTTCGCCGAAGACCGCGCCGCGCGCCCTCAGGTGTTCATGCAGGGGCGATCGCCTGACATTCCTGGACGTTGCCATCTGCCGGTAGGGGAAATGGTCGGCATAGAGCAGGCCGAGCGTCTCGGAGACCCGCTCCTTGAGATAGCGGCGGTTCTTCTGGAATGGCTGGGCGCGGCGGATGTCGACTTCCCAGAGGTCGAAGGGCGCTTCGCCGTCATTGATCCACTGCGCCAGCACCATGCCGGCGCCGCCGGACGACACGATGCCGATCGAGTTGTAGCCGGTCGCCATCCAGTAGCCCGACAGCTCCGGCGCTTCGCCGAGATAGTAGCGGTCGTCGGGGGTAAAGCTTTCGGGGCCGTTGAAGAAGGTGTGAATGCCGGCGGTTGCCAGCATCGGCATGCGGTTGACGCCCATCTCGAGGATCGGCTCGAAATGCTCCATGTCCTCCGGCAACTGGTCGAAGCAGAAATCCTCGCTTATGCCGTCCATGCCCCAGGGCTTGGCCACCGGCTCGAAGGCGCCGAGCATCATCTTGCCGGCGTCTTCCTTGTAGTAGGCGCACTCATCCGGCACGCGCAGCACCGGCAGCCGGCCAAGGCCGGGGATCGGCTCGGTGACGAGATAAAAATGCTCGCAGGCATGCAGCGGGATGGTGACGCCGTTCTGGGCGCCGAGTTCGCGCGCCCACATGCCGGCGCAGTTGACGACGATGTCGGCCTCGATCGTGCCCTGGTCGTCGCCTTGCGCCCACGACACGCCGGTGACGCGACCGGCCTTGGTGTGGACCTTGGTGACCTTCACATTCTCGACGACTGTGGCGCCGCGCTGGCGGGCGCCCTTGGCCAGCGCCATGGCGATGTTGGCCGGATCGCACTGGCCGTCGAGCGGCAGATGCACGGCGCCGACCACATCGGACACGTTGAGATGCGGGTACATCTCCTTGACTTCACCAGGCGAAATCTCGCGCACATCGACATCGAAGGCGCGGGCGAGCGAGGCCTGCCGGTAAATCTCGTGCTTGCGCTCCTCGGTCAGCGCCACGGTGATCGAGCCGACCTGGCGCATGCCGGTGCCGACTTCCGTTTCGGCTTCCAGCTTGACGTAGAGGTCGGCCGAATATTTGGCCAGCCGCGTCATGTTCTGCGAGCCGCGCAGCTGGCCGATCAGGCCGGCGGCGTGCCAGGTCGTACCCGAGGTCAGCTGCTTGCGTTCGAGCAGCACGATGTCGGTCCAGCCGAGCTTGGCCAGGTGGTAGGCGACCGAACAGCCGGAGACACCGCCGCCGATAATAACCGCGCGGGCCTTGGTGGGAATGCTTCTGGTCATGCGGCCTCGCGGCGATAGCCGGATGCGAAGCGGCGCAGGCGTTTTGCGGCTTCCTGAAGCACCGGTTCCGGTTGGCAGAGGCTGATGCGGATGTGGCCGGCAGCGGCCTTGCCGAAGCTGGAACCCGGCATGACGCCGACACTCTCCTGGTCGAGAAAGGCCCAGGCGAATTTCTCGTCGTCGGGCTCGACGGCGGAGATGTCGAGCATGACATACATGCCGCCCTCCGAGCCGTGCACGCTGACATTGTTCATGCCGCGCACGGCGTCGAGCAGGACGGTGCGGCGTGCCGCATAGCGTTCGGCGATCTCTTTCACGCCATAGCGGTTCTCCAGCGCCTCGGCGCAGGCGATCGAGATGAAGGCCGGCAGGCCGTAGGTCGTCACCAGATTGAGATTGGTCAACAGCGTGATCATCTGCGCTGGGCCGGTCAGCCAGCCCATGCGCCAGCCGGTCATGCCATGGCTCTTGGACATCGAATTGATGACCAGCGTGCGCTCTGCCATGCCGGGCAGGCCGCGCGGCGAGATGTGCTCGCCGCCGCCGAGCGTCCAGTAGACCTCGTCCGACAGCAGCCAGAGATCGTGCTCGCGGCAGATCTCGGCCAGCTCTTCCAGACGCTCGCGCGAATAGACGGCGCCGGTCGGGTTGTTCGGCGTGTTGATCAAAATGGCGCGCGTGTTGGGCTTGAGCGCCGCGCGGATCATCTCGGCGTGCGGCTGGAAACCGTCTTCGGCCGGCGTCTCGACGACGGTGAAGCTGGCGCCGGCGGCGCTGAAGGTGTTGGGATAAGTCGCGTAGTAGGGCGCCACCACGATAGCGTGGTCGCCTTGGTCGAGAACGGCCTGCACGGCCGCGTAAAGGGCAGCCTGGCCGCCCGGCGTGGCGATAACTTGGTCAGGTGCCGTCTCGACCCCGGTGCAAGCGGTCGAGGCCGCCGCCATCGCCCTGCGCAGGCGCGGAACGCCGGAAAGCGGGGTGTAGTGATGGTTGCTGCCGCGAACCGCCGTCACGCAGGCTTCGATCGTCTGGCTCGGCGTATCGAAATCATGGTCGCCGACCGACAGCATGATGATGTCCTGGCCGGCCTCCTTGCGGGCCCAGGCCTCGGTGTGGACCTCCCAGCCATCCTTGCCCGAAGGCACGATGCCGGAAATGCGCGATGACGGTCTGGGCATCAGGATACTCCCGAGATTTCGTAGCCGGCCTGTTCCAGCTGGTCGCGCAACGCGGCGATGTGGGCAGGGCCGACTTCGCAGCAGCCGCCGACGATGGTGGCGCCAGCGGCGACCCAGCCGAGCGCCTGGTCGGCATAGGCATCCGGATCAAGGTCGTGGCGTGCGTGCAGCACTTCGACCGTTCCGCCATGCTTGAGCGCTTCGACAGAGGTGAAGCCATTGGCATAGGCGCCGACCGGGCCGCCGAGAGCAATCAATTCGGGCAGTGCCGCGGCGATCGCTTCTGGCCGGCAGCAATTCACCAGGCGCGCTGCAACCGTCAGGCCGTCGAGGGCGTCCGCCGCTGCCGCTATTGTTTCGCCGCTGCGCAGCCGCGGCGCGCCGTGATCGGCGAGCGTCCAAGACACCCAGACAGGTTTGCCGCTTTCCGACGCAGCGGTAACGGCCGCACGGCCTTCCTCGGCTGAGGCCATGGTCTCGCACAGGAACAGGTCGACGCCGTCGGTCTGCTCGGCGACGATGCGGCGATAGATGTCCAGCGTCTCCTGGAACGATACGGTCAGCGCCGGCGCATAGCTGCCGAACAGCGGTGACAGGCAGCCGGCGATCGCTGCATCGCCTGCCTCGTCGCGTGCCTGTCTTGCCAATTCGATGCCGCGCTTCTGCAAGGGCTTGAAGAGGTCTTCTGCTCCTTCCCGCGCGAGCCGCTCCGGCGTTGCCGAATAGGTGTTGATGGTGATGACGCGAGCGCCGGCCCGGATGAATTCGGCATGCAGGTCACGCACCAGATCCGGCTCGTCGATCAGCACCCTGGCCGACCAGAGCGGCGTCGGCTCGGAGCTGCTGCGGCGGACCAGTTCCTGGCCCATGCCGCCATCGGTGAGAATGACTTTCTTCATGCTCTCAATCTTTCGTTTTTCGGATCCCACAGCGGCTCGTCTTTCTGCACGACCGCCTTGAAACGATCGCCAAAAATTTCAATCTCGATCGCGGTATTGGGTTCAGCCAGGTCGGCGCGCAGCATGCCGAGCGCGATCGATTTGTCGATGCGATGCCCCCAGCCGCCGGACGTCGTCTCGCCGACGATCTTGCCGTCATGCCAGAGCGTCGACACCGACGGCGCGTCGCAATCGCCGGGGTTTTCGACCACCAGCGTGACGAAGCGCTTCTTTACGCCTTGCTGCTTTTCGTTCTGCAGGGCTGCCTTGCCGCGGAAGTCGGGCTTGTCCCATTTTACGAAGCGCTCGAGCCCGCCCTGCAGGACCGTATAGTCGGTCGACAGGTCGCCCTTCCAGGTCCGGTAGCCCTTTTCGAGGCGCAGCGAATCCAGCGCATACATGCCGAACGGTTTCAGACCGTGTTTTTGTCCCGCCGCCCAGATGGCGTCGAAGATGGCGGCGGTGTCTCCCACCTTGGTGTGGATTTCCCAGCCGAGTTCGCCGGCGAAGGATACCCGCACCAGCTTCGCCCAGCGGCCGGCGATGGTGGTTTCCTGATGCGTCAGCCAGGGCAGCGAGAGATCCGCGCCACAGACCTCGGCCAGGATCTTGCGCGAATTGGGACCGGCGAGAATTTGCGTCGAATAGTCTTCGGTCCTGTCGGTGAGGGTGAAAGCTGCGTCCTTCGGCAGGCGCGACTTCAGCCATTCGAAATCGTGCCACTGCGCTACCGCCGCGGTGATCAGCGTCATCTGCTCTTCGCCATGGCGCACCACCGACATCTCGGTGACGATGCGGCCCTTGTCGTCGGCGAAATAGGCGAGGCCGATTCGGCCGGGCTTGGGCACCAGACCGGTGACCTGCAGCGCCAGCCATTCGGCTGCGCCAGGACCTTCGAGGTTGAAGCGCGAGAAGCCGGGCAGGTCCAGAATGCCGGCGGCGTCGCGCACCGCCAGGCATTCTTCGCGCACGCGGTGCTGCCACGGCCCGTCGCGGCGGAAGGTGAGTGTTGCTTCTTCCGACGTGTCGTCACCGGGTTGCGCATACCAGGTGGCACGCTCCCAGCCATTATAGGCGTCGAACTGGGCGCCGAGCGCCTTGATGCGATCGTGGATCGGCGACAGCTTGCGGTCGCGCCCGGCCGGCCAAGCATGGCGCGGAAACTGGATGGCGTATTCGTTGCCGTAGATCTCCATACCCTTGGCGACGCTATAGTCGGGGGCGGCCGCAAATGAGGTGAAGCGGCGCGGGTCGCAGGACCACATGTCCCATTCGGTCTGGCCTTGCGTCACCCATTCGGCCAGCACCTTGCCGGCACCGCCGCCCTGGGCGATGCCGAACGTGAAGACACAGGCCTCGAAAGCGTTCGGAACGCCGGGCATTGGACCGATCAGCGGATTGCCGTCCGGCGCGTAAGGGATCGGCCCGTTGATCACCTTGGACAGGCCGCCAGTGCCGAGGATCGGCACGCGGGCGACGGCATCGGCAAGGTAGTGCTCGAGACGGTCGAGATCGTCGGGGAAGAGCTGGAAGGAAAAATCCTCCGGCATCGGGTCGTGGTGGGTTGCCCAATGCGCGCGGCAATTGCGCTCATAGGGGCCGAGATTCATGCCGTTCTTTTCCTGGCGCAGATAGTAGGAGGTGTCGACGTCGCGCAGCAGCGGCAGCTTCTTGCCCTGCTCCTTCGACCACGCCACCAGTTCGGGTATCTCCTCGAACAAGATGTACTGATGGCTCATCACCATCATCGGGACGTCGCGGCCGAACATTTTGCCGACTTCGGCGGCACGGTAGCCGGCGGCATTGACGACGATCTCGCAACGGATCTCGCCTTGCGGCGTCTCGACAACCCATTCGTCGTTGTCGCGACGCACACCTGACACCGGACAGAAGCGGACGATCTTGGCGCCCATGTCGCGCGCACCCTTGGCCAGTGCCTGCGTCAGCTGCGCGGGGTCGATGTCGCCGTCGTTTGGATCGTAGAGCGCACCTTTGAGGTCATGCGTCTCGATGAAGGGATAGCGGCGCTTGATCTCCTCGGGGCCGACAATGTCGATGTCCATGCCCTGGTAGCGGCCCATGCCCTTGGCGCGCTGGAACTCCTGCATGCGCTCCTTGGTGTGGGCGAGCCGCAGCGAGCCGGTAACGTGGTAGTTCATGGATAGTCGACGGCATCAGCCAAGTCGCGATAGAGCTCGGTCGAATAGCGCTGCATGTTCATCAGCGACCAGGACGACGAGAAGGTCGGCACATTGCCGGCGGCATGCCAGGTCGAGCCCGATGTCAGCTCGTTCTTTTCAAGCAGCACGCAATCGGTCCAGCCCGCCTTGCAAAGGTGGTAGAGCGAGGAGGTGCCGACGACACCGCCTCCGATGATCACCACGCGTGCCGTGGTTGGCAAACCGGCCATATTCTTCTCCCAAACCTGAAGCGCGCTGCGCTTCTATCTTTTTGCTTGATGCATGTCGTTTCCCAAACCGCTGCACACTTTGGGCGACATGCATTCAATAAACAGGCGGCGAAACCACCCAGATGACCACGGCCGGCTCGCTGCCGGGATTGCGCCAGCGGTACGGCTTGCGCTCGAAGCGGAAAGAATCGCCTTCGCCGAGCCGGTGCCAGACGCCGGCTATCTCGATCTCGAAAATGCCAGAGGCGATGTAGCCGGCTTCCTCGGTCGGCCGCAGCTGCTCGCTCTTCATCTCGGCGCCCGGCGCGAAGATCGAACGCACCATCTCGAAACTACCGCCGAGATCGGGCGACAGAAGCTCCTCCACTAGGCCGGATTCGCTTGTGCCAAGCGTGCGCCGGCTGCCGGCGCGCACGATGACGCCGCGCTCCTTCTCGATAGGCACGTCGTGGCTGAAGAACAGGCTGAGCGGCACGCCGAATAAATCGGCGAAGGCCCTGAGGTCGCCGAGCGAAGGAATCGACAGGCCGCGCTCGACCTGGCTGACCCAGCCGACAGAGCGGCCAAGCTTCAGCGCGATCTCAGCCAGCGTCAGCCCACGCGCCTTGCGCAGCGCACGGATGTCGCTCGCCAGCAGGCGCTCGTCAGGTCCCTGCAATGTTTTGGGGATAGCTGGGGGCAAAACGCTCACTTGATGAAAAACTGGAAATGAATTTCATGAGAGCTCATGTCCGTGAAAAAATCAAGCGAATTTTCATGGACACACAAGATTTGCTTGCGCGATTTTGGCGGTTCATGCAAAGGCTCTGGCACGAGCGGCGGGTGTGGGAATGCGGGTCGGCGACCAAGGATTGAAATCTGCGCAAGGTCTTCTCCGATAGCCGGTTCGGCTTTCGAAGTGTGCGCAAAGGGACGGCCCATGCTGGAAAAAAACGGCCTGGCAGCGCATAACGCGGCTGTTGTCGACGAGGCGATCATCTCGCGCCGTTCAGTGCGCGCCTTCCTGCCCGACATGGTCGATGACGAGACGATCCGAGCCATTCTTGGCGTCGCCGCGCGCGCGCCTTCGGGCACCAATATGCAGCCCTGGCGGGTCTATGTTGTCAAGGGCGAGGTCAAGCAGCAGATCACCGATGCCATCCTGAATTCCGGTATCCGGGCCGAAAAGGCCGATTGGGACGAGTATCGCTATTACCCCACCCAGTTCTTCGAGCCGTATCTCACCCGCCGCCGCGCCAACGGTTTCGGGCTCTATGGGGCACTCGGCATCGGCCGCCGCGAGGTCGACAAGATGCGCGCCCAGCACGACCGCAACTTCGTCTTCTTCGACGCGCCGGTCGGCATGATCTTCACCATAGACCGGCGGCTGAACCAGGGCTCGTGGATCGACTACGGAATGTTCCTGCAGAACATCATGGTGGCCGCGCGAGGCAGGGGCCTGCACACCTGCCCGCAGGCCGCCTTCGCGCCCTATCACCGGCAGATCCGGCCGGTGCTCAACATCCCCGATGAGGAGATCGTCGTCTGCGGCATGGCGCTCGGCCTCGAGGATACGTCGAAACCCGAAAACGACTTCCGCACCGACCGCGTGCCGCTGGAAGAGTGGGTGACATTCAGCGGCTAGGACTCGGCTACCGGGGCCTCATTCCACGTTCATCTGCGCGCCGTGGCCGCTGACATGGGCGCCGTCCTGCGGTGTCAGTCTGAGATAGGCGATCAGCGCGCACAACGTGATGACGCCCTCGACCACGAACAGGATGCGGAAATCGTTGGTCACCGCCGGCCTGCCGCCAGCCAGGAATGACAACAGCGCCGCCGCCAGGCCGACGCTGATCGCCACCCCCAACTGCCACAGTATGTAGTAGAGCGCGCTGAAGCGGGCGAGCTGGTCGGGCGCGATGTCGGAATAGGCGAGGTTGCCGGTCGAAGCCCACTGCGCCGAGCGCAGAACGCCGAAGGCAAAGATATAGACGAGCACGATCCAGACCGGCGTTGTCGCCTCAATCGAGGCGAAGCCCGCTACCATGGCAGCAACGATCGGCGTGTTGACGACCAGCACGCGGCGAAAGCCGAAACGGTTGAGCAGGCGCGGCATGAACACACGCATGATCAGCGAGCCGATTGCGGCGACGAAAGTCAGCGATCCCGCCTGCACCGCGCTCATGCCGAAGCCGAGCTGGAACATCAGCGGCAAAAGGAAAACGACCGAGCTCAGGCCGATCGTGTCCAGCCCACCACCGGTGAGGAAGGAGATGCGAAAGGTGCGGATGCGCAGGAGTTTCAGGTCAAGCAAGGGGTTGCGGGCGCGCAGGCAGTAGAAGGAAGCAAGCGTCAGGATGACGATCGCCAGCGTCAGCTCGGCCGCGATCATGCTGCCGGCGGCGTCTTTGGCCGCAAGCGAATCCATGCCGAAGACCAGCAGGACCATGCCGCTGCCGACCAGCAGGAAGCCCGGGAAATCGAACGGCGTGCGCACCGGTTTGGTAACAGTCGGAAACAGCGAGGCGGCAAGAACGGCCGCCGCCAGCGCGAACGGCACGTTGATGAAGAAGATCCAGCGCCAGGAGATATAAGTCGTCAGCGCGCCGCCGACCAGCGGGCCGACCAGCGGTCCGGACTGGCCGGCCAGCGAAATATACATGTTGATCTTCAGCGTGCGGCTGCGCGGGAAGGTCGACAGGATGACGACCTGGCCGAGCGTCCCCATCAAGGCGCCGCCGAAGCCTTGCAGCGCGCGGGCGCCGACCAGCGTCCAGATGTCGTTGGACAATCCGCACAGCGCCGATGACGCGGCGAACACCAGCAAGGCGAAGCAATAAACGTTGCGCAAGCCGAAGCGGTCGGCCGCCCAGCCGCCGAGCGGCATCGAGATGATCAGGCTGGCGACATAGACGGTGATCAACAGGCCGAGCTGGCTCGGCGGCCGGCCGAGGCTGTCGCTGATACCGGGCAGGGCGGTGACCACGACATTCTGGTCGAGGCTGGTCATGAACACGCCGCAGGCGACCGTCAGCGGCAGCAGGAGCAAGGCTCTGGCCGACACATCGGCGCGATCCGTGGCGCCGGCGGATAGTTCTGCGGTCATGGGGATGTTCGAACCAAACGACGATGCCGACTCTGAGACGGGATTCTTTCAAACCCCTTGGACCGGTTGGGCGGCCACGTTTCCCACCATGGGCTTCTACTGCAGGATTTTCTAGCTGCAGAACCGGCTGCCCTTGATGCCAGAAGCAGAGTGAAACGGCTACACGGCAGCGCTATCTACTGAACCTCGTAGCCGACCTCCTCGCTGGCATGGCAGAGCGCCTTCCAGAACGAGCGGGCGAAGGAGCGGAAGACATAGATGTCGAACTGGTCGGCGCCGGTGCGCTGGATCTGCGCAAAGACGTCGTGATGGGTGGTCGAACGGCCGGAGCCTATGGGGAAGGCGGGCAGCGCAAAGTCGATGGCGAAGAATTTCGCCAGCACCCATTCGGCCTTAGGGCCGGCGATGCGGATTGCGGTGCGGCCATGCGACAGGTCGGTGATCGTGCCGATTGCCGGGGTTACGTCCCCGGCAAAACGCGCCGCCAGGCCCTCGGCATCGTCGACGACCGTGAATTTTCCAGGCGCGAAACCGAACGCGGCCTTGCCGTCCTTGGCAACGCCGCCGCCGGCGCCATCGGGCAAATCTAGGCCGGTGACCTTGCGGATCGCTTCGATCAGCTGCTTTTCCGCGCCCGGCCATGCGGCCAGCTGCAGAATCGAGCCTGGCCTGATTTCGGTCAGAATGACATCGACGCCATGCTCGAAGTTGCCGTGCGAACCCGGATGGAACACCGGCTCGAGCGGCGAGAGCCGCTCGGGTGGCTGGCGTTCACGTGATTGGCGCTCAGCCATGCATGCGGCTCCCGTCCGGGTCGTAGAAATGGTTGGAGACGATTTCGACCGGCCCGAACCGCTTGCGCAGCGGATCGGAGACGAATGCCCGGGTGCCATGGCGCGCCTTGCCGCCCTCGACCAAAGCCAGCGCGATGTGCTTGCCCAGCGCCGGCGAGTAGCAGCAGGCGGTGATATGGCCGATGGAGTCGTGCGGATTGGCTTCGTCCAGTTCCTCGACGAGGTGGGCTCCGCCATTGAACGGCCGATTGTCGAGCGAGACCAGACCGACCAGCTGCAGCCGCTCGGGCGCGATCAGGCCTTCGCGGTCCATCATCGCCGAGCCGATGAACGGCTTCTTCTTCGACAGCATCCAGTCGAGATGCAGGTCGCGCGCCGTGGTGCGGCCGTCGATCTCCGCGCCGGTGACATGGCCCTTTTCGATGCGCATCGTGCCCAACGCCTCCAGCCCGTAGGTGACCAGGCCGAACGGCTTGCCGGCTTCGATAAGGGCTTCCCAGACATGGGTGCCGTAGCCGGCGCCGCAATAGACCTCGAAGGCCATTTCTCCGGAGAAGGACAGCCGGCAAATCATCACCGGCACGCCTGATATCTCGCCGCGCACGATGCCCATGAAGGGCAGGGCTGTGTTGTCGACCCCAGTGCCGGTGACACAGGCGGCGAGGATGGCCCGCGCCTTCGGCCCGCCGATGGCCGCGCCCGCCCATTCGTCGGTTGCCGAGGTGACATGCACTTTGAGTTCCGGCCAGATGACGTCGAGGAAATATTCCAGATGCTGCATCACCTTGCCGGCGTTGGCCGTGGTGGTCGTCATCAGGAAATCCTGTTCGCCAAGCCGCCATGTGGTGCCGTCGTCGAAGGCCAGCCCATCCTCGCGCAGCATCAGGCCGTAGCGGGCCTTGCCGACGGGGAGGGTAGAAAACATGTTGGTGTAGACGCGGTCGAGGAATTCACCGGCATCCGGTCCCTGCACGGCGATCTTGCCCAGCGTCGAGACGTCGACAATGCCGGCACTTTCGCGCGTCGCCCTGGCTTCACGGACATAGGCCTGCTCGACCGTCTCGCCGGCAAGGCCGTAGATCATTGGTCGATACCAGAGGCCAGCGGAATACATCGTCGCGCCATTGGCGAGGTGCCAGTCATGCATCGGCGTCAGCCGCTCGGGTTTCAGATCGCCGAAGCGCTCGGCCGCGAGCGAGCCGATGGAGACCGCCGAATAGGGCGGGCGGAAGCGGGTCGTGCCGACTTCGGGGATCGGTTTGCCCAGCGCCTCGGCCATGATGGCGAGACCCGGCACGTTGGAATTCTTGCCCTGGTCCGTCGCCATGCCGAGCGTGGTGTAGCGCTTCAGGTGCTCGACCGAGACGAAGCCTTCGCGATGCGCCAGCCGCACGTCCTCGGCGGTGACATCATGCTGGAAGTCGACGAAGCTTTTGCCTTTCGCCTTGATCTCGAACACCGGGGCCGGATCTGGGTTTCCCGGGGCTGCTTCGACATCCGGCAAGGCTGCCGGCGCAGCCGCTCCGCCCGCTGCGGACAGGCCGGCTGCGCGGCCCTCAGTGATCGCTTCGATGGTCGAGAAGCTGCCGTTGAAAGCACCCGCACCAATCCATTGCTGATTTGGCCAGCGCTGTTGCGTTTGCTTTGGCGGCAGGAAGGCCTGGCGGGCAGGATTCCACTCGGCTATCGCGCCAGCCTGGCTGGCGAGGTGGATAGTCGGCGACCAGCCGCCCGACATCAGCAGGCTATCGGCGTGGATGCTGCGGGCGTCACCGCTGAGCGCGCCCGAGGTCATGTCGAAGCGCTGCACCTTGAGGCCGGAGAGCGCCTTGCCGCCTTCGGTGGCGACCACGGCATGGCCGGAGAGGATTTCGGCTTCGGCCTCGGTGGCGAGGCTGCGCATTTCGGCCGAAAGCTCGGGGCGCACATCGACGATGGCGACAATAGCCGCCCCGGCCTTCCTCAGCGCCAGCGCCGAGCGATAGGCGCTGTCATTGTTGGTGAACAGCGCGATCCTGTCGCCGGGCAGCACGCCATAATCGTTAGCATAGCGCTCGGCGGCATGCGCCAGCATGACGCCCGGCCGGTCATTGCCGGGGAACACAAGCGGCCGCTCGAAAGAGCCGGTGGCCAGCACCACCGTCTTGGCGCGGATCGCCCAGTAGCGATGGCGCGGCTCGCCCTTGCCGGGCGTTTCCTTGTGGTCGGTGACGCGCTCGAGCGCGGCTAGCGTGTTGCCGTCGTAATAGCCCCACACCGTGGTGCGCGGCAGCAGGCGGACCGTGTCATGGCCTTCGAGCTGGCTGACGGCGCGCGCCGCCCAGTCGGCGGCCGGCGCGCCGTCGATGGCCTCGCCGGACCAGTTGGCCGAGCCGCCGAAACGCGGCTCGAGTTCGGCCAGGATGACGCGCGCGCCCTGGTCGGCAGCGGCCTTGGCGGCTGACAGGCCGGCCGGGCCGGAGCCGACCACCAGCACGTCGCAAAACGCGTTCATGCGCTCGTAGCGCGAGGTGTCGGCGGCAATACCGGCGCGGCCCAGGCCGGCGGCGCGGCGGATGAAATGCTCGCAGAACATCCAGAAGCGGGTGCCTTTCAGGGGGCCGAAGACAGGGCCCATGAAGGTCTTGTAGTAGAAGCCGGCGGCCAGGATCTTGCCGCCGAGCTGGTTGACGGCGTTGATGTCCCAGGCGAGCGAGGGAAAGCGGTTCTGGCTGACGGCCACCAGCCCGTCATAGATCTCGACCATGGTTGCGGCGATGTTGGGCTCGCGCACTTCGCCGCGCAGCACCGTCACCAGCGCGTTCGGTTCCTCGACGCCGGCCGAGAGCAGGCCGCGCGGGCGGTGGTATTTGAACGAGCGGCCGAAAAGCGTGACGCCGTTGGCAAGCAGCGCCGAGGCCAGCGTGTCGCCGCCATGGCCGGTGTAAGGCGTGCCGTCGAAGGTGAAGCGGATGGTGCGCATGCGGTCGACGCGGCCGCCGGTCTCGGTGCGGCGCGGGCTCACGACTTGCCTCCGGCCTTGTGCCGGGCGGCGGCATTGTGGTCGCCGCGGGCGAAACCGGTGCTGGAAATCTCATGCGTGACCGTGTTGCGCACCATCCTCAGATGGGTGCGGCAGCCGCCCGAATGCTGCCAGATCTCATTGTGGTCGCCGGCCGGGTTCAGCCGATCGTAGACATAGGCGTTCCAGGCGTCGAGGTCCTGCGAGTTGGGCTGCGGGCGCTCGCGGTTGCCGTCGCCCTGATAGGTGAACTCGATGACGTCGCGCGGGCCGCAATAGGGACAAGTGATAAGCATTTGTTTGAACCCTAATGCAGCCGGGGCGTTGCGCCCTGGCCCTTGTCGTCGATCACCAGGCCGCGATAAAAACGGTCGAGCGTGAACGGCGCGTTGAACGCGTGCGGTTCGTCCTTGGCGATGGTGTATGCGAAGCACCAGCCCGAGGCCGGCGTGGCCTTGAAGCCCCCATAGCACCAGCCGCAGTTGAGATACATGCCGGGCAGCGGGCCGGTGGTGATGATCGGCGAACCGTCCATCGACATGTCGCAGACGCCGCCCCAGGAGCGCAGCATGCGTACACGCGCAAGGCCGGGAAACAGCGCCAGCATCTCGCTCATCACCTCATCGACGATGGGCAGGTTGCCGCGCTGAGCGTAGCTGTTGTAGCCGTCGATGTCACCGCCGTAGACGAGGCCGCCCTTGTCGGACTGCGACATGTAGAAATGACCCATGCCGAAGGTCAGCACCGTGTCGACGAAAGGTTTCAGCGATTCGGTGACGAAGGCCTGCAGCACATGGCTCTCGATCGGCATCCTGTCGATGCCGGCAAGCTGCATCACCCGTCCGGTGCTGCCGGCAACGGCCACGGCGACTTTCTTGCCGCGGATCTCTCCGCGCGTCGTCTGCACGCCGGTGATGCGGTCGCCGTCGCGCAGGAAGCCGGTGACCTCGCAATTCTCGACGATGTCGACGCCGCGGCGGTCGGCGCCGCGGGCATAGCCCCAGGCCACCGCATCGTGACGGGCGGTGCCGGCGCGCGGCTGCATCAGGCCGCCGACGATCGGAAAGCGCGCTGAGGCCGACATGTCCAGCGCCGGGATCAGGCGCGCGATCTCGGCGGTGCTCATCAGCTCGGCATCGACGCCGAGATGGCGCATGGCGTTGCCGCGCCTGGCCAAGTCGTCGAACTGGGCCGGCGTGTGAGCCAGGTTCAGGCAGCCGCGCTGCGAGAACATGACGTTGTAGTTGAGGTCGTGCGACAGGTTCTCCCACATCTTCATCGAATGTTCGTAGAAGCGGGTGTTGGACGGCAAAAGGTAGTTGGAGCGCACCGCCGTGGTGTTACGGCCGACATTGCCGGAACCCAGCCAGCCCTTTTCCAGCACCGCGACATTGGTGATGCCGTGCTCCTTGGCCAGATAGTACGCCGTCGACAGGCCGTGGCCGCCGCCACCGATGATGATGACGTCATAGGAAGCCTTGGGGTCGGGCTTGCGCCAGGCCGGTTTCCAGTCCTTGTTTCCCTTGAGCGCGTTCGTGAGAAGCGAAAGGGCTGAATATTCCGCCATTCTTCATGTCATCCCTAGAGCATGATGCCGAAAAGTGTGAAGCGGTTTTCGGACGACATCATGCTCTATATCTTTGATTTTTAGAGCCGGATGATTTCAGGTCCAACAGACCTGAAGCCATCCGGCTCGGGTGCGATGCGGCAGACTATAGAGCAGGCGGCGTGCGCAAAGCCAAGATTGCGCCATGGCTTTTCGACTGGCCGACTCCCGCAAGGCGCCCAACTGTCATGACTTCGCCACTACTTGCCCCACGGGATGAGCGTCTCTATCAAGGACCGCTTTAGAGGCGGCCTTTGCCGCCCTTTGAGTCGCCACCATTATGTTTTTTCGCTTCTTTCGCCTGATCCTGGTCCTAGCGCTCGTTGCCTTGGCGCCGCATTCGTTCGGCGCCATGGCGCAGGGGCTGGGCCAGGCGCCTGCCGGGCTGGTCGCCGACCAGCAGAAAATCCTGCAGGGTTTGGCGACGAAGACCGACGCTCTGGAGAAGAAAGTCCAGGAGGACGGCGTCGACGACACCACCCTTGTCGAGATCCGCCTGCAGCTGGAAGAGCTGTCGCGCGCTGCGCTGAACAGCGCGCTGGCGTTCCGGTCCCGGCTGGGGGAGATCAATTCGAGGCTTGAGCAGCTTGGTGCGCCCCCGGCTGCCGGACAGCCGCCTGAACCGGATATCGTTACCGGCGAGCGCCAGGCGCTGGCGTCGGAAAAGGCGGAGATCAACGCCGTCATCGCCGGGGCGCAGAACCTGTCGATTCGCATCAATTCGCTGATCGAGAAGATCGGTAATATGCGCAGCGAGCTGTTTCGCAGCGGCCTAACCAAGCGCTATGTGCTGTCCGATGCACTGAGCCCGCAGGTGTTTTCCGACGCAAGGGACGAATACGCCAATTTTTACAGGGCGGTGTCGTCGTGGCTGAGCTTTGCCTTCAAGTTCAAGTTCCAGGCGATGCTCGCGGCGACCCTCATGGCGCTTGCGTTGGCCGTGGTGCTTCTGGTCGGTGGGCGCCGCCTGTTTGGGCGCATCTTCGAGCCCGACGCGTCGGTTGAAGATCCGACGTATCTCAGTCGCCTGTCGGTGGCGTTCTGGTCGACCTTGCTGCCGACGCTGGCGGTCAGCGCCTTCCTCGCCTCGACGGTGTTCCTGTACAACTACTACAATGTGCTGCGCGGCGACATAGGCGTGTTCCTCAACGCTCTGGCAGCCGTCATCGCCATAGTGTTCTGTGTCAACCGCCTGACCAATGCGGCTCTGTCGCCCAGCATGCCGAACTGGCGTCTGATCCAGGTCGAGACCGGCCCGGCGCGTTGGCTGGTGCGGCTGACGACGGCCATGGCAGTCGTCATCGGCATCAACAATTTCCTGTCGATCGTCAACGACAAGATGGGCTCGCCTCTGTCGCTGACGGTGGCCAGGAGTTTTGTCGCCACCGTGATCGTCGGGGTCATCCTGATCCTGATGGCGCTGCTGAAGCCTTACAAGGACGTCGCTGGGCGCTGGCGCCGCTGGCCGGCCTGGCTGCGCTACACCTGTGTCGCGCTCGGCCTGTTCACGATTGCGGCGGCGCTGTTCGGCTATATCGGTCTTGCCATCTTCGTCTCGTTGCAGGTCGTGGTCACTGGTACCATCCTGCTCACCGCCTATATCGGCTTCCTGTCGGCGCGCGAGATCGGCGAGGAGGGTGGTTTCGCCGGCACGTCCATCGGGCGCTGGCTGAAGACCAATTCCAGCTATGAGGACACCGCGCTCGACCAACTCGGCCTCGTCGTCAGCGTCGCCATCAACCTGATGATCGTGCTGGTGTTCCTGCCGCTGATCCTGTTGATGTGGGGCTTCCAGCCCGGCGATATCCAGGCCTGGGGCTATAAATTGGCGACAGGCGTCACCGTCGGTTCGGTGACGATTTCGGTCACCGGCATCCTCACCGGCATCGTCGTCTTCATCATCGGCTATTTCCTGACCCGCTGGTTCCAGGGCTGGCTCGACGGCTCGGTTATGGCTCGCGGCAAGGTCGATACCGGCGTGCGCAACTCGATCCGGCTGGCGGTCGGCTATGCCGGCGTCGCGCTCGCCGGCCTGGTCGGCATCTCGGCGGCGGGCATCGATCTTTCCAATTTGGCGCTCGTTGCCGGCGCACTCTCGCTGGGTATCGGCTTTGGCCTGCAGAATGTCGTGTCCAACTTCGTGTCGGGCCTGATCCTTCTCGCCGAGCGGCCGTTCAAGGTCGGCGACTGGATCGTCGCCGGCGACACATCAGGCACGGTCAAGAAGATCAGCGTGCGCGCCACCGAAATCGAGACCTTCCAGCGGCAATCGGTGATCCTGCCCAATTCGAACCTCATCAACAACGCCGTCGGCAACTGGACGCACCGCAACAAGCTCGGACGTGTGGAGATCAAGGTCGGGGTCGCCTATGGCAGCGACGTCAAGCGGGTACACGCGGTCCTGCTTGAGATTGCGCGCGGCCATGCGCTGGTGCTGAAGAACCCGGAACCCTTCGTGCTGTTCACCAATTTCGGGCCGGCAGCACTCGAGTTCGAGATCCGCGTGTTCCTGGCCGATGTGCTGAACGGCGCCATCGTTCAGAACGATATCCGCTTTGCCGTTCTCGATGCTTTTGACGCCGAGCACATAGAAATCCCCTCGACGCCGCGCGCCGAGGTCAAGGTCAAGCAGACCGACGCATGGCCGATCGACGACGACAAGATCGAAGTCGAGTTCGCCGAGAAGGAGCAGGCGGAGGCCAGAGCCGCCACCGAGGCGAAGCGGCTGGCCAAAACTGGTCGCAAGGCCCGCAAACCCGATCCCAGCTAGGCCCCAAGCTCCTCCCAAACCGATTGCGGCATGAATGCGGCATTCAGTTGCGGTTCAGCTTGCATCTCATATAAGCTCACATGCAAAGGCGAGAATGCCTTGCGAAATGCAACAGAGGCGGTGTGGAAACACCGATATTGCAAAATGTGGAAGTCGCTCGTCGTCGCCATCGCTCTTACCGCAGCGAGTGG
Source organism: Mesorhizobium sp. C089B (assembly GCF_030323125.1). Classification (NCBI taxonomy): domain Bacteria; kingdom Pseudomonadati; phylum Pseudomonadota; class Alphaproteobacteria; order Hyphomicrobiales; family Phyllobacteriaceae; genus Mesorhizobium; species Mesorhizobium sp. C089B. The sequence continues at coordinate 2,183,101 of NZ_CP100469.1, read as the reverse complement.
CTCGGCCTTTGCCGCCAGCGCGGTCAACAAGGATGCTGAGACCCGTACGCTGATCGTGACGGAAGGCGGCGGCAAGACGGAGTTGGCGCTGGCCGCTGGCGAAACCGTGGAATTCTGCCCGAACGGCTGTTTTGTCACCTTGCCCAATGGTGACCTCGAGGCCCTGACCGGCTCGGAAACGGTCGAAATCTCGGGTGGCGTTGCCCGCATCAAGTAAAGTCGGCAGGCAGATGTAGTAGAGGCCGGGCAATGCCCGGCCTTTTATTGTTCGCGGTAGCGATTGCTTAACAATGACGCGGGAAATATCGTGGCGCCTACCGGCTGCAACCGTGCGTTTTAACGTTCAATACGCCGTTCCGCCGCTATACCGGTGCGAAGACGCCGAAACACGGCGCAACCGGTTATGAATAGGGCAGAACGGACATGGATGCGCGGTCGGACAAGAACGCAATCCCGCTTGCGGTCGACCTCGACGGCACGCTGATTGCGACCGATCTTCTTTGGGAAGGCCTGTTCATCCTGCTCAAGAAGAATCCGCTCTATGTTTTCCTGGTTCCGTTCTGGCTGGCCGCCGGCCCGGCGCGGCTGAAACAAGCGATCGCAGACCGCATCGACATCGATCCGGCCTCGCTGCCCTATCGCGAAGCGCTGCTGCAGCGGCTGCGCGCCGACCATAGCGACGGACGCAAGATCGTGCTGGCGACCGGTACGCCACGCAAGTTCGCCGAGGCGATCGCCGCGCATCTGGGCGTCTTCGACTATGTGCTGGCGACCGACGGTCCCCACAACATGACCTCGGGCCGCAAGCGCGACGCGCTCATCGCCGCCTATGGCGACGGCGGTTTCGACTATGCCGGCAACAGCCGGCACGACCTCAAGGTTTTCGGAGCCGCACGCAACGCCATCGTCGTGGCGCCCGACCGCCATGCGAGGCGCTGGCAGGCCGCGCATAGCGCCGAAAGGATGCCGGCGCCGAAAAGGACATTGAAGACATTCGTCAAGATGCTGCGGGTGCATCAGTGGCTGAAGAATTCGCTGATAGCGGTGCCGATGGTGCTGTCGCATGAATACTTCAACATCAACATGATCTGGCAATGCCTGCTGGCGTTCGTCTCCTTCAGCGCCGTGGCTTCCGCCATCTACATCCTCAACGATTTCTTCGACCTTGCGCTTGACCGCAAGCACCCGACCAAACGCAACCGGCCTTTCGCCAGCGGCGCGCTGTCGATACCGTTCGGTCTCGGCGCGATGGCCGCTCTGCTGACGATCGGCATCGCCGCCGGGCTTCTGTTGCCGATCGAGTTCCTGGGCGTGCTCGCCGGCTATCTGGTGGTGACCACAGCCTATTCGCTGTCGTTCAAGCGCATGCTCCTGGCCGACGTACTGACGCTGGCGGGGCTCTACACAGTGCGTGTGCTGGCAGGTGCTGCGGCGACCGGGGTCGAAGTCTCGTTCTGGCTGCTCGCCTTCTCGATTTTCTTCTTCCTGTCGCTGGCGCTGGTGAAGCGCTATGTCGAACTGCGCACCACAGCCATTCCGGTGGGCGAGCGCATTGCCGGTCGCGGCTACCGCATCGAAGATCAGGAGATCGTCGCCCAGGCGGGCATGGCGTCGGCCTTCTCCTCGGCGCTGGTGCTGGCGCTCTACATGGACAGCGTCTCCGTGCGCGAACTCTATCCGCATCCCAGGCTGGTCTGGCCGCTGGCGCCGATCGTGCTGTATTTGACCATGCGGGTCTGGATCCTGGCGCGCCGCAACGAGATGAATGATGATCCGGTCATCTTCATCATTCGCGACTGGCGAAGCCAGATCGTCGTGGTGATCGGCGCCGCCCTTCTGGTCGCGGGAGGCTGGTAGGGCATGGCCGGCGAACGGTACCGGAGTTTTGGCCTCGCCACGCCGGCCGCAAAGCGAGCCATCGCGGCCGACGATGCCATCGCGCTGATGCGAAGCGGCAAGGCGACAAAGAACGCTCTGCTCGCCTATGGCAATGGCCGCTCCTACGGTGATTCCTGCCAGAACGGGCCAGGTGCGGTCGTGGACATGCGGCCGCTGAACCGCATCGGCGCCTTCAATGCCGAGACCGGCCTGCTCGAGGCGGAGGCCGGCGTGTTCCTCTCCGATATCATTGCGCACACTGCACCTTACGGTTTCTTTCCGACTGTCGTCCCAGGCACCCAGTTCGTCACCCTTGGCGGCGCGATCGCCAATGACGTCCATGGCAAGAACCATCACCGGCGCGGCACCTTTGGCTGCCATGTCGTGTCGTTCACGCTGCTGCGCTCGGACGGGCGGACCTACACCTGCTCGGCAACCGACAATGCAAGGCTGTTTGCGGCGACGATCGGCGGCATGGGGCTGACCGGCCTGATCCTGTCGGCCTCGATCCGGCTGATGCGGGTGCATTCGCTCGATATCGCCGAGAAGGTAACGCGGTTTGCCGATCTCGGCGAATTCTTCGAACTGGCCGAGGCCGCCGACCAGGCCAATGAATATGCCGTCGCCTGGATCGACCAGCTTGCCGGCGGCCATGGCCGCGGGCGCGGCCTGTTGTTGACAGGCAATCATGCCGAGTATGGCTCGCATGCGGCGTCTCGCGCCGGCTCCCGTTTTTCAGTGCCGTTCCAGCCGCCGTTCAATGTGCTCAACCGGCCGTTCCTCACCGCCTTCAACGCCGCCTATCGGTGGAAGAAGGGGCGCTCGCCGGGGCCGAGCCAAACCGGCTACCAGGGCTTTTTCTTTCCGCTTGATGGTGTCGGCGACTGGAATCGGCTGTATGGCCCGAAAGGTCTCTACCAGCACCAGAGCTTGGTGCCGGAAAATGTCGCGCGCCAGACCGTGCCGGCGCTGCTCGAGGCGGCGCGACGGGCCGGGCAGGGCTCTTTCCTCACCGTGTTGAAGCGCTTCGGCTCGATCCGCTCGCCGGGGCTGCTGTCTTTTCCGCGGCCAGGCTTCACGTTGACGCTGGATTTCCCCAATCGCGGCGACAGGACGCTGGCCCTGCTCAGCGAACTCGACGGCATCACGGTCGCGGCCGGCGGCGCGGTCAACCCGTACAAGGATGCGCGCATGGGCGCTGATACTTTCGCGGCCTCCTTCCCGAATTGGCAGCGGCTTGAAGCGCTGCGCGACCCGGCGTTCGTGTCCAGTTTCTGGCTGCGGACGGCGAAAAAGCTCAACGTCCGGCCAGGGCGTGTCGAGGCAGCTGAATAGGTACAATCCGAATAAGTCATGGTGAATAGATCGTAATTTCCGTGGTTTACTCAAAGCATTGTCGTGACTTCATGAAATGTTTGCAGGTTCGTAATACGACCGTTGCGAGTGGCGGGTGCAAAATATGAAATACATCGTCTTCATTCTGTTCACGGTCATGACCAATGCCGCCGCGCAGCTGATGCTGAAGCAAGGCATGATGTCACTCGGGCCGATTTCGTTCGAAGGCACCAATCCGCTGTTGAGGCTGTTGCAGGTCGTTTTCAGCCCATGGGTGTTTCTCGGCCTGTGCACCTTCGTCATCTCGATGGCTTCGCATCTCTATGTGCTGTCCAAGGTCGAGCTCAGCTTTGCGTATCCGTTCCTCAGCCTTGCCTATGTCGCGGTTGCGATCTTCGCCTATTTCATCTTCCGCGAGGACCTCAATGCCTGGCGCATTGCCGGCATCGCCTTCATCTGCGTCGGCACCGTGCTGATCGCGCAAAGCGGTCGAGACTTGGGCGGGCGCGGGCATGACGACCAAACCGCTTCCATCATCCCCAACAAGACCAGCGAGATCGTTCGATGAGACATGTTATTTTCGGCGGCGACGGCTTCGTCGGCCGTCATCTTGCCCCGAAGCTTGTGGCCGATGGTGAAGAGGTTGTCGTTGCCGACATCGTCAAGAGCGACCTGGCGCACTATCGCAACGTTCGCTTCGTCACCTGCGATGTCACGGATACGGCCTCGGTGGCCAACATCGGATTGAAGGCCGACGACATGGTCTACAACCTGTCGGCCAAAATGCTGTCGCCGATCCAGGTGCGGGCCAAGCGTCACGACTTCTTCTTTCCGGTGAATCTCCACGGCACCGAACACATCATGCAGGCGATGGACAAGGCCGGCGCGTCCAAGCTCGTCCACTACACCACGGACATGATCTACGGCCACACGGTCACCCAGCCGATGACCGAGGAGCACCCGGTCGCGCCGCTCGGCGAATATGGCTGGTCGAAGCAGAAGACCGAGGAGCTCGCCGCGCAATGGCGCAAGCGCGGCATGTCGATCTCGCTTTTTCGACCGCGGCTGATCATCGGTCCCGGCCGGCTCGGGATCCTGGAAAAGCTGTTCAAACTGATCGACTGGAATTTTCCTGTGCCGATGATCGGCTCGGGCAAGAACCCCTATCAGTTCATCTCGGTGTTCGATTGCGCGGAAGCTGCCCGCGCGGCCTGGAAGGCAGGCGTGCCCAACCAGGCCTATAATCTGGGCTCCCTCAATCCGCCGCCGGTGAAGAAATTGCTGGGCGACCTGATCAAGCATGCCGGCTCGAAATCGCTGCTGATCCCGACGCCGGGCTGGGCGGTCAAGCGCACCCTCGACCTGCTCGATCTCATGAACATGCCGATCATGGATCCCGAACAATATCTGATCGCCGATGAGGAGTGCGTGCTCGACGTATCCAAGGCCGAGCGCCAGCTCGGCTGGGTGCCGCAATATCGCGACGAGGACATGCTGATCGCCGCCTACAGCGAATACCGCGCCAAGAAAGACGGGCTTGCCGTCACCGCAAATCATGTCCCCGCCGAATAGGTGGGACGACCAGGAGAACTCCGAAATGACCGTCATGGCCAAGCCTGAGCAGACGAACGCGCGCACCATGGTCGGCGCGCCGGCGTTGTCGCCTACCGCCATCGCCAAGCCCGACCTGATCAGCGTCGAGCAGGCGAAGGCGATGGATGTTGCGCGCATGACCGACTTGTTCAAGGCGCATCTCAATCCGGGCCAGCTGCATTTCATGAAGCTGCTCGGCTTCCACAAGATCAAGATCGAGCGTGCCGAAGGCATGTTCTACATCGACCAGAACGGCCGCAAGATTCTCGACTTCTTCGGCGGCTTCGGTTCGCTGGCCTTCGGCCACAACCATCCGCGCATCCTGGAGGCCCGGCGCAAATTCCAGGAGGAGAAGCGCCAGGAAATCGCCATCGCCTTCATGTCGCAATATGCATCGGCCCTTGCGCACAACATCGCCAAATGCTCGCCCGGCGATCTCGACATGGTGTTTCTGGGCTCGTCGGGTTCGGAAGCGATGGAAGCGGCGGTGAAGCTCGCCGAGCGCGCCGCCGGGCCTAAGAGGCCAAAAATCGTCTATGCCGAGAATTCCTTCCACGGCAAGACCAAGGGCGTGCTCGGCATTACCGATGGCCAGCTCTACCGCGCGGACTTCAAGATGGCTGAGAACACCGTTCGCATTCCGTTCGCCGATATCGAAGCGGTCGAGCGGCTGTTCCGCTCCGACCCGGAGGTCGGCGTCATCGTGCTTGAGACAATCCAGGGCGGCGGCGGCATCATCCAGGCGCCGGCCAAATACTGGCAGAAATTGCGCGTGCTCTGCGACCAGTATGGCGTGCTGTGGGTGGCGGACGAAGTGCAGTGCGGCTATGGCCGTTCGGGACGCTTCTATGCCTTCGAGCATTATGGCGTCGTGCCCGATGTGACGGCGCTGGCGAAATCGCTCGGCGCCGGCAAGGCGGCGGTCGGCGCGATGATCGCCCGGCGCGAGGTCTATATGAAGGCCTATGGCACGCCGAAGACGGCGATGATCCATGCCATGGCCACCTTTGGCGGCATGGGCGAGGCCTGCGTCACCGCGATCGAGGGCATCAACGTGCTCTATGATGAGGGGCTGATCGACAACGCCGCCACTACCGGCGACTATCTGCTTCAGCGCCTGCAGGCGCTGAAGGAGAAGTACCCGAAGATCATCAAGGATGTGCGCGGCAAAGGCTTTATGGTCGGGCTCGAGTTCCACGACTTCTCGCAGACCTTACCGATGGTGCTGCGTCCGATCGTCAGCGTCCTCGACGACAAGCTGAAGGGCTCGCTGTCGGGCTTCGTCGGCGCGCTGTTGCTGCGCGACTATGACGTGCTCGTCGCCTTCACCGAATACAACCGCAACGTCATCCGTCTCGAGCCGCCGCTGATCTGCCAGCGCGAGCATGTCGACCATTTCGTCGATGCCTTCGATAGCCTGCTGTCGCGCGGCATCGTGGGGATCGTGAAGGATTTCGTCAAAAGCCAAGTCCGTTAAAGAAGTCCGTTGAGCGAAGTCCCGAGTCCGACAATGCTGAGCAAGTCTCCCGCCCCGCAAAACACACTCGACCGGCTGACCGCGGCCGCTCTGGCGTGGGGCGAGGGGACTTATGCGCGATGGGCCGCGCCAATCGGCGCGATCGCGTTTTCGCTCTATATCCTGCTGACAGCGTTTACCGCCTGGACGATGCCCGATGCCAATTGGGACATGCTGCCTTATCTCGCAATCGCCGAGGAGGGCGCTTACCCAGATGCGCAGGCGCTGCATGACTATGCCTACAGGACGGTCCAGGCCGGCGTTTCGGCCGCCGACTACAAGGCGCTGACAGACGATGGCGGCGGCTTCCGCAGCCATATGGCGCAAAATGCCGCCGACTTCCACTCGCTGCTTGGCATGTACCGGATCAAGTTCCTCTATGCCGAGATGCTGTCGACGATGAGTTCGGTGATGTCGCCGGTCGAGGCGATGCGGGTGCTGCAGGTGGTCTCGGTCCTGCTGTTCGGGATGATCACGCTGCTGTGGCTGCGAACCGAAGGTGCGCTGGCGCTGGCGCCGGCGGCCGGCGCGGTACTGATCATGGCCGATTTCGGCGACGCGGCGCGCGCCTCGACTCCGGATCTGATGTGCTCGGCCCTGTTCCTCGGCGGGCTGTTTGCTTATGTGCGCGGCCGCGAGGCAGCGACCTCTTTCCTGCTTTTCATGGCCTTCATGGCGCGGCCGGACAACATCGTGTTCCTGGCCATTTTCGCCGTGCTGCTGCTGGTCTTCCGGCAGCGGGCGTGGGGCGCGCTGGCCGGCTTTGCCGCGTCCTTCGTCGCCTATTTCGCGATTTCGCACTGGGCCCAACATCCCGGCTGGTGGCCGCATCTGTGGTTCTCCAGCATCGAGCAGCACTACAATATGGATGGCTTCGAGCCGCCGTTCTCGGTTGGCGCCTATCTCAAGGCGTTTGCCGCATCCTTCATTCGCGCCATCAGCATCAACAGCTGGGTCGGGGTCTCGGTTCTGGCGCTGGCCGCGTGGTTTGCGCTCGGCCGCGCCGGCTTCCGGCTCGATCGTCGCGCCGGCATCCTGCTTGCAGCACTGGTGCTTGGCGTGCTGGCGAAATTCACCGTCTTTCCGATCCACGACACCCGCATCTACTTCCCGAACCTTCTGCCGCCCTACCTTTTGCTTGTCGGCCCGATCATGGCGCTGTGGGCGTCGGCAAGCCTGAATGGAAGGCGGCCCATCGCCATACCTGGAGGTAAGCCATGAGTTCCATTTCCGGGCTGGCGCGCATCGCCCTTTCGCTCGGCCTGCCCGCCGGCCTGCTCGATCGCGGGCCGGCGTTGCGTGGCACGAAATTCCTGGCCAAGGCGGCGCTGAAGGCGCGGTTTGGCGGTGGGCAAGCCTTCCAGATGGTCAATGTCGGCGCTTGCGACGGCGCGCTGTTCGACGACGTCACGCCGTGGCTGCACCGCATTCCGCGGGCGCGGGCCGTGCTGGTCGAGCCGATCCCGTACAATCAGAAGCGGTTGCGCGCCAACTATCCCGACACGGAACGCTTCGTCATCGAACCGGTCGCGGTGACGAAGACCAAGGGCACGATCACCGTCCACACTTTCGATGCCGCGGCACTCGAGGCCGGCACGCTGCCGATCGAGTTCATCGGCTGCTCGTCGGTCACCGACACCAATCTGATGTCGGGCAAGAATGCCTGGGGCGAGGACGACGCCAATTTCAACAAGTTCGCGCCGCACGTGAGGGATATCGAGGTGACGTCGGAAACGCTGCAGACGCTGCTCGACCGCAACGGCATCACGCATATCGACGCCTTCCTGGTCGATTGCGAGGGCGCCGACTGGATCGTCTTCGAACAGCTCGACCTCAAGCGCTACCGCCCCGGCATGATCAAGGTCGAGGTCGGCGCGCTGCCGGCGGCTGAAATCGGCGAGGTCGTGGTCAAGCTCAAGACATCAGGCTATCAGGTCGGCTTCCAGGCCGAGGACATCTGGGCCTTCGCCTGAGATAGATCGCCACTGGCGGCACGCCGGCGCGCCGGGTCGCGTCGCATCCGCGACGTGTCGCAAACAGGCGGTAGCTCCATCCACGTCCTCTGCATATTGTGCGCCATTCGAACGGGCGCGGACACGCCCGCTTTATCCCCTTGGAGTCGCGGCAATGGCAGAGTTTCCGAAACAGGCGAAGGTCGTCATCGTCGGCCTGGGTGGCATTGTCGGCGCGTCGATCGCCCATCATCTGATCGAACGCGGCTGGACCGACATTGTCGGCATCGACAAATCGGGCATCCCGACCGACATCGGCTCGACGGCGCATGCCTCGGACTTCTGCTACACCACCAGCCACGACTTCTTGTCCTGCTGGACGACGCTCTACTCGATCGATTTCTACGAAAAGATGGGCCATTATGCCCGCATCGGCGGCCTCGAAGTGGCGCGCGTCGGCGACGACAGCCGCATGGACGAGATCAAGCGCAAGATCGCCTCGGCCAAATCCTTCGGCACCCGCGCCCGGCTGATCGAACCGGCCGAGATCAAGGAAAAATTCCCGCTGATCGAAGAGTCCATGGTGCAGGGCGGCCTGTGGGATCCGGACGCCGGCCTGGTCATCCCGCGCTCGCAGACCGTCGCCGGCAAGCTGGTCGACCAGGCGGAAGCTACGGGGAAACTCAAATCCTTCGCCAACACGCCCGCCAAATCTCTCATCGTCGAGGAAGGCCGCATCAAGGGCGTCGTTACCGACCGCGGCACGATCATGGCCGATTATGTCATCGTCTGCGCCGGCATCTGGGGCCGGCTGATCGCCGAGATGGTCGGCGAGGACCTGCCGGTCATGCCGATCGACCATCCGCTGACCTTCTTCGGTCCCTACAATGAGTTTGCCGGCACGGGCAAGGAGATCGGCTGGCCGCTGCTGCGCGACCAGGGTAATTCGGCCTATATGCGCGACACCGGCGACCCCAGGACCGCCGAGGGTGGGCAGATCGAATGGGGTTATTACGAAGAGACCAATCCGCGCCTCTGCCATCCGCGCGATTTGCTGGAAAAGGATCAGGCGCGGCTGTCACCGTCGCAGCGGGATCTCGACATGGAGCAGATCCTGGCGCCGCTTGAGCGCGCCATGGAACTGACGCCGATTCTGGGCGAACTCGGCTACAATGAAAGCCATTCCTTCAACGGCCTGTTGCAGGTGACCGCCGATGGCGGCCCGTCCATGGGCGAGAGCCAGAAGGTGAGGGGCCTCTGGTACGCCGTCGCCATCTGGGTCAAGGACGGCCCCGGCATGGGCAAGCTGATCGCCGACTGGATGACGGACGGCCGCACGGAAATCGACCATCACGCCATCGACTATGCGCGCTTCTATCCGCACCAGACGAAAGAGCAGTTCATCTGGGATCGCTGCACCGAGACGGCGATGAAGGTCTACAATCCGGCGGTGCATCCGCGCGAGCCGTTCTCCAAAGGTCGCAACATCCGCCGCTCGCCGTTCTGGGAGCGCGAGAAGGAACTCGGCGGCTACTTCATGGAGTTGGGCGGCTGGGAGCGCGCGCATGGCTATGCCGCCAACGAGCATCTGCTGGAGAAGTATGGCAACCGGGTTCCCATACGTGAGAACGAGTGGGACAATCGCCATTTCTGGCGGGTGTCCAATGCCGAGCACCTGGCGATGAGCGAGGATTGCGGCATCGTCAACCTCTCGCATTTCTCGATGTACGAGATCGAAGGGCCGGATCATGTCGCGCTGCTGGAGTGGCTGTGTGCGGCCAAGATCGGTGGCGACAACAACATCGGCAAGGGTATCTACACCCACTTCCTCGACGAGGAAGGCATGGTGCGCGCCGACTTCACCGTCATCCGCATGGCCGACCGCTGTCGGCTGATCGACGGCGCCGACGCCGGTCCGCGCGACTTCCGCTACATGCAGCGCACCGCGCAGGACAAAGGCTTTGACGTCACCATCACCGACGTGACGGAAAAATACGTCACCATCGGCATCTGGGGACCGAACGCGCGGGCGACGCTGCAGAAAGTGGTCGAAAATCCGGATGGTCTCTCGCTCGAGAACTTCCCGTTCGCGGCGATCAAGCCGGTCAGGATCGGCGGCAAGGACGTCACCGCCTTCCGCATCTCTTATGTCGGCGAGCAGGGCTGGGAACTGCACATGCGCTACGAGGACGGCCTGGCCGTTTGGGACGCGCTGCGCTCGACCGGCGTCATGCCGTTCGGCGTCGAGACCTATGCCAACACGCGGCGCATGGAAAAGAGCCTGCGCCTGCAGAACGCCGACCTTCTGACCGAGTACAATCTGCTCGAGGCCGACCTTGCCCGACCGAAGGTCAAGGAGAACGATTTCTGCGGCAAGGCCAAACATGTCGAATACCGCGCCCGCGAGCACCAGCCGGCGATCCTGTGCACGCTGGTGATGACCGAGAACGTCGATGCGAAAGGCGTTGCCCGCTATCCCGTCGGCACCATGCCGGTGATGGATCCGAAGACCGGCGAGACGCTGGTCGACGAACTCGGCCGCCGGTCTTTCACCACGTCGATGGCCTATGGCCCGACCATCGGCAAGAACATCGGCCTCGCCTATCTGCCCTGGGCCCATGCCCAGGAAGGCCGCAAGTTCGCCATCGAATATTTCGGCGAGACCTACCCGGTCGAGGTGGCTGCCGTCGGCTACAAGCCGCTCTACGATCCAGAGAATCTGAAGCCGAGGAGTTGAGCTTCATCGGTTCCAACCAACATATCGAAAAGCCGGCACCTCGCCGGGCTTTTCGCTTTGTCAGCAGCCGGTTTTCGCTTACCTTCGGGTATGTCTGCTTTTTCTTGCGCACGACATTTCCTTTCAGGCAGCGCCGCGCTGGCGCTGGGGCTCTGGCTGGTGCCGCCGGTTCAAGCCGCCGAGCCGGTCGACGTCGAGCTGGTGCTGGCCGTCGACGTGTCGCTGTCGATGTCGCCGGGCGAACTTGAAATCCAGCGTCACGGCTATGCTGCTGCGCTGACGCACGACAATGTTCTGCAGGCCATCGCCGATGGCGCCTACGGCAAGGTCGCCGTCACCTATGTCGAATGGGCGGGAGCGACCACGCAGCAGGTCGTCGTGCCGTGGACGGTGATCGCCAGCCGGGCCGATGCCGAGCGGGTGGCCGCGCAGCTTTCCGCCCATCCGCCGGCCAGCGCCCGGCGCACCTCGATTTCCGGCGCGCTGGAATTCGGCAGCGATCTGTTCGCCGAAAGCGGTTTTCAGGGGACAAAGCGCGTCATCGATATTTCCGGCGACGGGCCCAACAACCAGGGCGCGCCCGTCGACATCACCCGCGACGCGGTGGTCAAGCAAGGCATCATCATCAACGGCCTGCCGCTGATGACGCGCGGCGGGTTCGGCGGCGCCTATGACGTCAACAATCTCGACCGCTACTACAGCGACTGCGTCATCGGCGGTCCCGGATCCTTCATGATCCCGGTCAATGACTGGACGCAGTTTCCCGAAGCCATCCGCCGCAAGCTGGTGCTGGAGCTGGCCGGCGCCGCTTCGCCGCAACGGGCGCGCGAGGAGGCCGGGCATCCGCCGGTGGTGCTGGCGCAGGACCGGCCGACCGACTGCCAGGTCGGCGAAAAGATGTGGCGCGACCGCAGCTGGATGTTCGATGCCCGTTAGCGTTCGCATCATCACGCTGCCGTGAAGGGCCGGTTTCATTGACAAGCCCATGGGCGTCTGTGACACAATTCGGCATCCGAAAAAACAAGGGGAACCGACATGAACAAGACCATCGTCGCTGCCGCGGTATTGGCGCTTGCGGCTGCAATATCCGTGCCGGCCGAGGCTGCCACATCGGTCACCATCGGCATCAGCGGATGGACCGGCTTTGCGCCGCTGACGCTCGCCAAGCAGGCCGGCATCTTCGAGAAGCATGGCCTCGACGTGACCCTGAAGAAGGTGCCGCAGGCCAGCCGGCCGCTCGCCATCGCCAGCGGCGATCTGCAATGCGCCGCCACCACGGTCGAGACCTGGCTGGTGTGGAACGCCAGCGGCGTCACCACCAAGCAGATCTTCCAGCTCGACAAATCCTATGGCGCCGACGGCATTGTCGTGCGCAACGACATCAAGACCGTCGCCGACCTCAAGGGCAAGAATGTCGCGTCCTCGGCGCCGGGCACGTCGCCCTATTTCATGCTGGCCTGGGTGCTGAACAAGAACGGCCTGTCGACCAAGGATGTGACCGTCGTCAACCTGGAACCGGATGCGGCGGCGCAAGCCTTCCTCGCCGGCCAGAACGATGCGGCGGTCACCTATGAGCCGTTCATCTCGGCGGTGCGCGACAAGTCCGATCAGGGCCACATATTGGCGACCACGCTCGACTACCCGATGGTGCTCGACACGGTCGGCTGCACGCCTGAATTCCTCACCGCCAATCCCGACGCCGCCAAGGCGCTGGCCGACAGCTATTTCGAAGCGCTCGACCTGATCAAGAGCGATCCGCAGAGATCCTACGAGATCATGGGCGCCGACGTGAAGCAGTCTGCAAAAGAATTCGAGGATTCGGCGAAATACCTGAAATGGGCCGACAAGGCGGAGAACAAGCAGTTCTTCACCAAGGAATTCCAGGACTTTTCCAAGACCGCCGGCGAGCTTCTGCTGCAGATGGGGTTGATCAAGGAAGCGCCAGACGTTGCCACGCTGGCCGACACCAGCGCGGTGGCGAACTGACAGGCCTCGCCTTTGACCATTGTGCGGCGGCGCCTAGGGCCGCCGCTCTCTCCTGGACAAGTGATGATTTGACGATGCGGACGATCTGAAGATGCGCCCCTTGCATCCGGTGTCGCCGGGCATTCGAACCGTGCTTGGCATTTCCTTCTTCGTGCTGTTCGTCGCCTTCTGGGCGTGGATCACGCTTGGCGGCCACGTCAACCGCATCTTCCTCGCCGACCCGCTGTCGATGCTGCGGGATGGTTGGCGGCTGCTGGTCGAGGACCGCTTCTGGCTCGACATATTGATCACCATCTGGCGGGTCTTCGGCGGGTTCCTGCTGGCGTCGATCGTCGCCGTGCCGATCGGCATCGCCATGGGCGCCTGGAAACCAATAGAGGCGTTTCTGGAGCCGTTCGTCTCCTTCGCCCGCTACCTCCCGGCTTCGGCCTTCATTCCGCTGCTCATCCTGTGGGCCGGCATTGGCGAGCTGGAAAAGCTGCTGGTCATCTTCGTCGGCTCGGTGTTCCAGATCATCCTGATCGTCGCGGTCAAGGTGGGCTCGACGCGGCGCGACCTGGTCGAGGCGGCCTATACGCTGGGCTCGACCAACAGCGGTATCGTCAAACGGGTCATCATGCCGGCCAATGCGCCCGAGATTGCCGAGACGCTGCGGCTGGTGCTCGGCTGGGCTTGGACCTATGTCATCGTCGCCGAGCTGATCGGTTCGTCCTCAGGCATCGGCTACATGATCATCAACAGCCAGTCGCGGCTGGCGACAGGGCAGATCATCTTCGGCATCATCGTCATCGGGCTGATCGGACTGTTGTCCGACTTCGCCTTCAAGGCGTTCAATCGCTGGCTCTTTCCCTGGAGCCTGGCATGAGCAAGTTGCTTATCGAAGGCGTCTCGCGAACCTTCGCCGGCGTGCGCGGCGGGCAGCCGGTCAAGGCGCTGATGCCGGTCGACCTTGCGGTCGCGGCCAACGACTTCATCACCATTCTGGGGCCGTCCGGCTGCGGGAAGTCGACGCTGCTCAGGATCGTTGCCGGCCTGGAAGCGCCGAGCGAAGGCCGTGTGCTGCTCGACGGCAAGGCGGTGACGCGGCCGGGACCGGATCGCGGCATGGTGTTCCAGTCCTACACGCTGTTTCCGTGGCTAACGGTGGCGCAGAATATCGCCTTCGGCCTGCGCGAACGTGGCATGGCCGAAAAGGAGCGAGACGGGATCGTCGCTTCCTATGTCGACCTCGTCGGGCTCAAGGGCTTCGAGAACCATTGGCCAAAGCAGCTGTCCGGCGGCATGCAGCAGCGCACGGCGATCGCCCGGGCGCTGGCCAACGACCCCGAAATCCTGTTGCTGGACGAGCCGTTCGGTGCGCTCGACAACCAGACGCGCGGACTGATGCAGGAACTGCTGCTCGGCATCTGGGAGCGGCGCAAGAAGACAGTGCTGTTCGTCACCCACGACATCGAGGAGGCGATCTTCATGGCTTCGCGGGTGATCGTGATGAGCGCGCGGCCAGGCCGCATCAAGTCGGATGTCGCCATCGACCTGCCGCATCCGCGTCACTATACGCTGAAGACCAGCCGGGAGTTCTCGGCGCTCAAGGCGCGGCTGACCGAGGATATCCGCGTCGAGGCGATGCGCACAGTACAGGCGCAGCCCGCCGAAGCCTGAGTGCGTTTTCGGATCAGGCCGCCAGCAATTGCTTGCGGTCGACGCGCTCCTGCTGCGGCGAGCGGGCATAGAGTTCGCGGTAGCATTTGGAGAAATGCGACGCCGAGACGAAGCCGCAGGCGACCGCTACCTCGACCACCGGCATCGAGGACTGGATCAGCAGGTGCCGGGCGCGGTCGAGGCGGATTTCCAAGTAGTAGCGGGCAGGGGATCTGCCCATCTCGGTGCGGAACAGGCGCTCGATCTGGCGGCGCGACAGGTCGACATGGTCGGCGATCTCGATCAGCGACAGCGGTTCGGAGAGATTGCCTTCCATCAGTTCGATGATGGTCAGCACCTTGGAATTCTGCACGCCGAGGCGGGCGCGCAGCGGCAGGCGCTGGCGGTCGGTGGGGCTGCGCACGCGGTCGGTCAGCACCTGCTCGCACACGCGGTTGACCAGATTGTCGTCGAAATCGTCGCCGATCAGCTTGAGCATCATGTCGAGGGCGGCGGTGCCGCCGGCGCAGGTGTAGATGTTCTGGTCGATCTCGAAGAGGTCGGCAAAGACGTTGGCCTTGGGAAAGGCCTCGGAAAAGCCCGGCAGGTTTTCCCAATGGATGGCGCAGCGCTTGTTGGAGAGCAGGCCGGCGGCGGCAAGGATATGCGCGCCGGTGCACAGGCCGCCGACGGCGACGCCTCTGTTGTATTCCTCGCGCAGCCAGGCGAAGGCCGACCTATTCTGGTAGCGCTCGACATTCATGCCGCTGCAGACGATGGCCATGTTCGGCCGATCCGGCCCGGCCATTTTCTTGCGCTCTTCCTCGAGCGAGGTGTTGACGGCGCATTCGACGCCGTTGGAGGCGCGCACCGGCTTGCCGTCGATGCTGGCGAGGCGCCAGCGATAGGCCTCATAGCCGAGCATGCGGTTGGCCGAGCGCAGCGGGTCGAGCGCCGTCGCAAAGGCGATCATGGTGAAGTCCGGGACAAGGAAGAATACAAACGATCGCTTGATCGGATGCTTTACGGCGTTCAAGGGAACCTCACGCGGCCATGGCGCGAACAGGATGTCGCGAACAGCACAGCGACATCAGGAAAAACCATTCCTGTCAATCGGCTAGGGGGCTAAGCGGAAACTATATTTGCGACATGGGTCGCAAATGAGCAATCGTCCGGGATGACAGGCACGGGCTGCCGACGGATTGGGCATGGTGGCGGCGGCATAGGTGCCAAAAATGAGAAACGCCGCTTCGGTCAAGCCGAAGCGGCGCTGTTATCGACTATCGGCAGCGGCAGGGAAGCGCTGAGCGCTAGCCGTTATCTCAGGCAACGAAACCGAGGCGCACCGCATTCATGGCACCGGTCTGGCCGGGCATGGTATTGGCAAGGCGCTGGCGCTCGAGAGCGGTCGTCAGGTTCATTTCGCGGCGGGCAAAGAGGCGGGCAAAAAGCTTCATCATCATCTCCTATCGGTTGCTCAGACGGGTCGCCTTCGCTTGATGGAGTGGGGCAGCTCGTTTGCTGACGGTGATATAGGCCTGCGTGAGCAGAAACTAAATCGCAAATGCGAAGCGCTTGAATGGAAATGCGACATCGTTTGCGACATTATTGGGCATGGTGCCCAAAATTTACGATTACTTACAGTGTGTTATCGGCGACATTGAGGCGCCATGCAAGTGACGCATATGCGCCATGCAGCGGCGACACGGCTCTGAAAATCATTTGAGTGCAAATAAGTTGGAGAAAGCCTGCAGGGCCAATAGAGAAGGCCTGCCGGGCTGGTCTGCGCGGCAGGCCTTCAGCACAAGGTACACAATGGTTTACTTTGCTCCAGCCCAGGATCCGACGCCGTGGCGTGCACCGGTCTTGGTGTCGGCAGCTTCAGGCCAGCCGATATCCTTCTGCAGTTCGATCGGCAGCGAGCGGATCGCACGTTCGGTCTGGAAGCGGGCGCGGGCCGCGCTCAATTCGGTCGCAAGCCGACCGATGGATGACAGGATAGACATTTCATTCTCCTTTGGTTGTGGCACGTCCCGCATGAACGCGTTCCGTCGCCTGGATATTCCGCATCGAGTGCAATTCCGTGTCAGGAGCGTTGGAGCCATGGCACGTCCTGCCTTCGATGGAGTTGACTATCCTCCCAATCTGATGTTCAATCAAACGAAATGGAATGATGCTTCACATCAGAAAAATTGAAGGTCGATCCCGATGAACGCCCCACTCAATCATCCGCTGCCGCTGCTCGATCTCGACGTTTTGCGCACCTTCGTGGCCATTGCAGAGACCGGCAGTTTCACCACGGCGGCCAATGCGGTGTTCCGCACGCCGTCGGCGGTCTCCATGCAGATCAAGAAGCTCGAGGACATTCTCGGGCGCTCTGTTTTCGCGCGGGATGCGCGCTCGGTGACGCTGACCACGGATGGCGAGATGCTGCTCGGTTATGCCCGCCGGCTGTTGTCGATCAACCGCGAGGTGGTGTCGAAGTTCATCATCCCCGAGATCGTCGGCGTGGTGCGGCTCGGCTCGCCGGACGACTATGGCGAGCGCGTGTTGCCGCATGTGCTGAAGCGTTTCGCGCAGTCGCATCCGTCGATTGCCGTCGACGTCACCATCGACCAGAGCAGCAATCTGCGCCGCCGCATGGACGACCGGGCGCTCGACATCACGCTGCTGACCAATTCCTTCAAGACCAGCGCACTCGGCGCCGAGGTGCTGCTCACCGAGCCGATCGTCTGGGCCGGCGCCAAGGGCGGCAGCGCGCATCTGCGCGAGCCTTTGCCGGTGTCGCTGTGGGAAGAGGGCTGCGCCTGGCGGGCCGGCGCGCTCGATGCGCTGAGCCGTGAAGGCCGCAATTACCGCATCGCCTATATGAGCGCCCACACGGCAGGCCAGCGCGCCGCCATCATGTCGGATCTCGCGGTTGCACCGTTGCCGAAGTCGTTCCTGGGCAACGACATGGTCGAGCTTTGCCCGAAGGACGGCATGCCCGATATCGGCACCTACAATCTGGCGATGGTGGTGTCGCCGGACGCCAGCGCGCCGGTCAAGGCCGTCGCCGACCATATCCGTGCGACGTTCGAGCTTTTCCGCGAAACCGGCAAGTTCTAGAGCGGTTCACCGTTTCACGGAAACGGCGAGCCGCTCTAACTCCTTGTTTTGACTCAATTCCCAAGGGAAAGCGCTACACGCTTTCCCGGGAAAACCGTTTTACACTTTTCCTGGAATTGCTCTGCTATTCCGCTGCTTGGGCGGGGCGCGCCGCGAGAGCGGGTCGCGCCGTGCGCCGCGCAGTTGCGCGCCGCTTGGTGGGCTCACCTTCAAGGAAGGCGACGATGCTGTCCCTGGCGCGACGCGCCTCCGGCATCTCGATCAGCGGCCAGACGTGGAACATGCCTTCCTCATAGACGACGTCGATATCGACGCCGGCAGCGCGTGCCTTTTTGGCGAAGATCAGATTGTCGGGGCTGAGCAGGTCGTGCGAGCCGGTCAGAAGCAGGGTCTGCGGCAGCACCGAGAGGTCGCCATAGAGCGGACTGATATGCCAGTCCCTGCGATCGATGCCGGCACTGTACATGCGGATCGCTTCCAGCCCGCCGGAAATGCCGAGCCACGGATCGTTGCGTTCCGCCTCGAACACTTCGGGGTTGGACAGCGACATGTCGAGGCCGGGTGAAATCAGCACGTGGCGCGACGGCAAGGGCAGGCCTTCCTCAGCCGCCATCATGGTCAGCACGACGGCCATGTTGCCGCCCGCGGAATCGCCCATGAAGACGATGTCTTCAGCGTCGGTCTCATCCAGCATCTGCCGGTAGACGTCGCCGACCATGCCGAACATGGCGTGGAAATCATGCTCCGGCGCGATGGGATAGATCGGCACGGTGATGCCGAAACCCAAGCGCTCGGCCACCTCGGCGATCAACCCCCAATGATAGGATGTGATCTGGAAGACATAGGCGCCGCCATGCATGTAGAGGATGCGCCTGCGTTCGCCGGCCTTCGGCGCGATTTCATAGACAGGGAAGCCATCGACGCTGCGCTCGGTGATATCGAGCTGCTCCCGCAGCAATGCCGGGGGATGATGATCCTCGGTCTTGCGGGCATAGGCGATCCAGCGCTGCAGGTTTTCCGGGCTGGCAAATGCCTTCTTGCGGCTGTGCCGGAGGATGAAGGAAACGAGGTGGCTTTTGAAACTGGGCATTCGCGTACACAAGCTCGGCCGCAGCCGACTAAGAGAATTCCCCCACTGTCTCGAAGATCGTACCTCCAGCCGAAATGTCAAGATTCTGGCCCAAGCCAACACGGTTGTTTGATCAGCCAGGTCCGCTGTTTTGCGCAGCGCGGCTCAGCGCCGGGGCAGCAGCGCGGCGCGCAGCTTGATGTCGGTCGCAGCCGGGACCATGCGGCGGCCCCGGCGCTTGGTCAGCAATTTGCACTTGTCGGCGAAGGTCATCAGCGGCCCGAGCCCAGGATCAGACGCGACAGGTTGGTCTGGGCGTCGATGCGCGGCGACACGGGCCAGCCGATGTCCTTCTGGATTTCGGGTGGCAGGTTGTTCATGGCGCGCACGGCCTGTGCATTCTTCATGGCCGCACGAAAACGGCCCAGGGTCTCGAACATCTCTATTCTCCTTTGGAGCGTTGTGGCGGCGGAATAGTCCGGTCCGCCATTCGATGTCCGTTAAATGCTTCACGTCTGTATCGGACGGATTGCGCCAAAACAGCGTTTCGGTTTCCAGATCGGTGCGATCTGGAAACATTTGCATACAAATGAAATTGGGCGAATTGGCGGCCTTCGTAAGGCGGCTTATTCCCGGCTGCGCCTGGCGGCATGGCCTTCGCGCGAACGCCGGCGCGGGGCGGCGTCGCCGGCGACGCCATCCTCGCTGACGGTCTTGCGTGGCGGCAATTTCACCGCCGCCGACAGTTTCGGGAACGGATCGACCTTGTTGGGAAGCGCCATCGCGTAGACGAAATGCTCCTGGAATTTCGGCTCCAGAGCGGTCTCGATCTTCTCGATGTGGCTGACCGTGTCCTCGATCTCGCGGCGATAGCCACGATTGAGCAGCGCCATCCGCGCACCGGCGCCGGCGGCGTTGCCGACGGCCGAGACCTTGTCGAGGTCGCAGTCCGGGATCAGGCCGAGCACCATGGCGTATTTCGGATCGATGAACGAGCCGAACGCGCCGGCGAAATGGATGCGGTCGACGTGTTCGGTGTTCTGCTTTTCCATCAGAAGCTTGGTGCCGGCATAGAGCGCCGCCTTTGCAAGCTGGATGGCGCGCACGTCGGTCTGGGTGATGGTGATCTTGGGTTCGCCTTCCTTCAAGACATAAGAGAAGGTGCGGCCGTTGACCGTGACGCGCGGCGACCGCTCGGCCAGCGACCCGTCGATCACTCCATCCTCGGAGATGATGCCGGCGAGGTACATTTCGGCCACGATCTCGATGATGCCGGAGCCGCAAATGCCGGTGACGCCGGTCGCCTGCACGCTGTCGAGGAAGCTGGGATCGTCGGACCAGAGTTCAGAGCCGATGACGCGGTATTTCGGCTCCAGCGTATCGGGGTCGATGCGCACGCGTTCGATGGCGCCGGGGGCAGCGCGCTGGCCGCCGGAGATTTCCGCGCCCTCGAAGGCGGGACCGGTGGGCGAGGAGGCTGCGACCACCCGCTTGCGGTTGCCAAGCACGATCTCGGCATTGGTGCCGACGTCGACGATCAGCATCATCTCGTCCTGGCGGTGCGGGCCTTCCGACAGCGTCACGGCTGCGGCGTCGGCGCCGACATGGCCGGCAATGCAAGGCAGCATATAGAGGCGGGCGCCCTGGTTGAGCTTCAGGCCGATATCGGAGGCTTTGATGCGCACCGCGCCCGAGACGGCGAGTGCGAAGGGCGCGCCGCCGAGTTCGGTCGGATCGATGCCGAGGAACAGATGGTGCATGATCGGATTGCCGACAAAGACGGAATCCAGGATGTCGTTGCGCTGGACATTGCCTTCCGCGCAGACCTTGTCGACAAGGCCCGAGATCGCCTCGCGCACGGCGACCGTCATGCCTTCGCGGCCGTCCGGGTTCATCATCACATAGGAGACGCGGCTCATCAGATCCTCGCCGAAGCGGATCTGCGGGTTGGAGGTGCCCGACGAAGCGGCGACGCGGCCCGACAGCAACGACACCAGATGCATGGCGATGGTGGTCGAGCCGATGTCGCAGGCCAGTCCATAGGCCTCGTTCTTGAGGCCGGGCCAGAGTGCTATGACGCGGGCGATGTCGCTTTCGGCATCCTTGTGGATGGCCGCGGTCGCGGTCCAGTTACCCTTGCGCAGTATGCCTTGCATCTGCGGCATCAGGTAGAAGTCGAATTCGAGGTTTTTAAAGCCCCAATCCTTCATCAAGGCGATCTTGAGGCGGTCGAGATCGCCCAGCGGCTTGTGCATGTCGGGCTCTTCGATCTCGACATAGCACATGCGGATCGCCGCATCGCGGGCGATGACGCGCGTGTCGGCATCCTTGCGGATGGTCTGGGCGTTGATGACCGTGTCCTGCGGCACGTCGATGACGAGGTCGCCGAGAATCTGCGCCGAGCAGGACAGGCGGCGCCGCTCGGGCAGGCCGCGGACGCGCTCATAGCGCTCTTCCTTGGCGCCCTTGGGCGAGATGTGGTCGTTGGACGAGACGATCTTGTGCTTGGCGAAATTGCCTTCCTGCACCTCGATCTGGCAGCGCCCACAGGTGGCGCGGCCGCCGCAGACGCTTTCGACATAGACACCGAGCTGGCGCGCGGCGTCGAGCACCGGCGTGCCGACAGGAAACCGCCCGCGCTTGCCTGACGGCATGAACAGCACGAGCGGATCAGTAATGTTTGCAGGCGAGTTCATATTTTCATTACTCGACTAAGCCGGCACTGGGAAAAGATTTCACATATGCGAGGCTTGCCAGATAGGAAGCGATGAGCGGCAGCGGATACCATCGCAGCCAAAACATGGAGAAATTGTCCAGTCTTTGCCGGTCCAATGTCCTTGCGGGAATTGCCCCGAGCAGAAGTGGAAATGCGATCAGGACAAACATTAGAAAGGCAGTGGCGTAGATACACAGAACAAAATACCGGAGGTATTCATGACTCAGATAGCCGAAGGCATAGGACCCGGCCAAAAGCATAAATACGCTGCAAAAAGCCACTCGCAGAATTACCTGCCAGTTCGGCATTTCAGGCCTTGTGCGGTCTTGATCTGTCAAGAAAACCGTGTCCTGTCTCGCTCTATCCCCTGGCCATGCGGGCTTCACGGCCGCCGCGACGGCGACCGCCATTGCCGCCGCCTTCGCCCGGAGCGTTAACCGCGGTGGGCGCTGCGACCGCCTGACCGCCTTCGGCCGGCTTGTAGTCCTTGTAGGTCCTGATCCAGTTGGTGCAGTTCTCGTCGGTGCCGTTGAGCACATTGGCGCCGCGCACGGCTTCCATTTCCTGCGGGCGCACCGGGTTCATGATCGCCGAGGTCATGCCGGCGCCGATCACCATCGGGATGAAGGCGGCGTTGATGCCGTGGCGGTGCGGCAGGCCGAACGAGATGTTGGACAGGCCGCAAGTGGTGTTGACCTTGAGCTCTTCACGCAGGCGGCGCAACAGCGCGAAGACCTGGCGGCCGGCATCGCCCAGCGCGCCGATCGGCATCACCAGTGGGTCGACGACGACGTCATGCGCGGGAATGCCGAAATCGGCGCAGCGCTGCACGATCTTTTTGGCGACGGCAAAGCGCACATCCGGATCCATCGAAATGCCGGTCTCGTCGTTGGAGATGGCGACGACTGGAACGTTGTACTTCTTGACCAGCGGCAGGATGGCTTCGAGCTTTTCCTCTTCGCCGGTCACGGAGTTGACCAGCGGCCGGCCCTTGGCGACCTTGAGCGCTGCCTCGATGGCGGCGGTCACCGACGAGTCGATCGACAGCGGCAGGTCGACCAGGCCCTGGACGATCTCCAGCGTCTGCACCAGCAGGCCGGGTTCGGTTTCGTTCGGATTAACGGAGGTGACGCCGGCATTGACGTCGAGCATTGTGGCGCCGCAGGCGGCCTGTTCCAGCGCATCCTTGATGACGGTCTCGAAATTGCCGGCGATCATCTCGGCGGCCAGCTTCTTGCGGCCGGTCGGGTTGATGCGCTCGCCGATGACGCAGAAAGGCTGGTCGAAGCCGATGATGATCTCTCGTGTCGCCGAGGCGACGATGGTCCGGGTCATGAAGTTTCTCCGCCTGATATAAAGATTTCTTTATATCGTTGTCTGGTTTCATTCAAGCGAATGGCTGGCCGTCCGCGCTGTCAGTGCGCGGTCTTCACCATATCCACCTGCGTTTCGGTAATGTCGTCGTGCAGTATGCTCTCGAGCCGGTCGGCGACCATCTGATCGTCGTGGCGGATCTCACGTTTCCATGGCTGGCGGCCTTTCAGCACACCCGATTCATCGACGATCTCGGCGACATATTCCTCCTGGCGGTAGGCCATCACATGGATGCCGGAGACACCAGGAATTTCCTTCACCTCGTTGATGACGTCGGTGCAGAGCTGCTTGCCTTCCTTCTTCTGGTCCTGCGCGCCTTCCAGCCGCTTGATGATGGTATCGGGAATATGAATGCCCGGCACGTTGGAGCGGATCCATTTGGCCGTCTTGGCCGAAGCCAGCGGGCCGACGCCGCACAGGATGAAAACTTTTTCCGTATGCCCCAAGTCCCGCGCCCTCTGCATGAAGGTTCTGAACATCGGCACGTCGAAGCAATACTGCGTCTGCACGAACTGCGCGCCGGCGGCGATCTTCTTGCCGAGATGGATCGGGCGGAAATCGAAGGGTGGCGCGAAGGGGTTGACGGCGGCGCCGAGGAAAATTTGCGGCGGCGTCGTCAACTTGCGGCCGGACAGGAACTTGCCGTTGTCGCGCATGATGCGGCAGGTTTCCAGCAACGACATGGAATCGAGGTCGAAGACAGGCTTGGCGCCGGGCTGGTCGCCGGCCTGGACGCCGTCGCCGGTGAGGCACAGCATGTTGGCGACGCCCATCGCCGCACCGCCCAGCACGTCGCCCTGGATGGCGATGCGGTTCCTGTCGCGGCAGGCAATCTGCATGATCGGGGCATAGCCCATGCGGGTCAAAAGCGCGCAGATGCCGACCGAGGACATGTGGCAGTTGGCGCCGGAGGCATCGACGGCATTGATGGCGTCGACCCAGCCGTCGAAGATTTTCGCGCGGTTATAGACGTCTTCGGGATCGGCGCTGTCGGGCGGGTTGAGCTCGGTGGTAACCGCGAATTCGCCGCGCCGCAGCACACGCTCCAGTCGGCCACGTGAGGAGTGGCCGGGCAGGGGATCGAGCGGCAGATGGATGCCGGCCGGGTTTTCATCGCGCTGGCGGCCGATCACGCGGCCGCTCCAGTGTTGGCTTTGGCCGCTGCTTCACGGGCCGCTGCCGACTGCGCCGTCACCCGCAGCCAGGCCGAGGTTTCGCGCAGCGACTGGTCGACCGGCTTCTGCACGGTCAGGATCCTGTCGCCATGCTCCATGTTCCGCGAGCCTTCCCAGGCCTTGACCCAGACGCAAGGCATATCGGGCTCGACCTCGCAATTGCCGTTGGCGCGCACACCGCCGCAAGGGCCGTTGCGCAGCTGCTTGGGGCAGTTCATCGGGCACGACATGCCGGTCGAGGACAGGATGCACTGGCCGCACATGCGGCAGTCGAACATGAAGCCCTTGACGCGCCTTTCGACAAACTTGATCGGCGCCTCGACGCGCCCATAGCCGAGGCCTTTCCAAAGCGGATGAAGAAGCAGGAACATGTCGGCGAACCTGGAGTAGAACCATTCGAGCAATCGCGAGTGCCGAATGGACCACAGCCTGATGGCAAACGACCGCTGCACGCGCCGCTGCGGCGACACGTCGGCCGGCTTGTAGTCGGATTTCGGCGCTGCTTTCTTGACCTGAGTGGCCTGGGTAACCGGCTGGGTAACCCTTGGCCCCTCTTTGGCAGGAGTGGTTTCAGACATTTTCTTTCCCGCCCGCCTTGACCAGAGCGACCAGCCGCTCGCGGTCGTATTTCGCGTCGATGTCGCTGAATGCCTTCTCGACCTCGGCTTCGAGGTCGTCGCCGACCGGGATCGGATCGGCCTTGCGCCATTCGGCGAGGTAATCGTCGGTGCCGCCGGCGCCGGTGCGCATGGCGCACATATCGATCGCCTCGGTGAAGCGCAGCGGCAGTTCGCGCTTGGCGTTCTGCCGGCCCTTCTTGACGATGACCTGGGCGGGGATGTCGCGCCAATAGACGACGATCAGATCGGCCATGAATTCTCTCACTCCCTGTAGAGCGCCGTGCGTCCATGAGGGAAACGACGTTCCACCACTTTATCCAGCTGGTGTGAGCATTGCCGGATGCGCAGTGGGGCTGCTTGTTATGGGACGACGCGCGCGCATTCAAAAGCGACGCTATTGAGAGTCGCAAAAAGAAAGGCGAGATTCCGAGGGAAGGCTGGCTACCAAACCCGCTTGGTCAGGCCGGTCCAGAGATAGAACCAGATCGTCGGATGGTACCATTGTTTCGACGGCAGGCCGGGGTCGATCGTGGCCAACTTTCCGTCCAAGGCGTCGCGGACCGCCTCGACGCAGATGTCGCGCGAGAACGCCGCCTGGCGCAACGCATAGCTCGAAATGATGTCGCCGGGCTCCGGCTTGCCGCGCGCCTGTTTCAACACGCCGCCGGTGTCGACGCCGGCGTCGACCAGATGCACGGTGGTGCCGAAATTCTGGAGATCGCCGGAGGCCAGCGCCCAGTAGCCGCCATTCATGCCGCGGTATTTGGGCGCGATGCCGGCGTGGTAGTTGAGCACCGGGCAGGGCATTTGCGCCAGCGTCTGCCGGGACAAAATCCGGCAGCCGGCGAGCAGCACCACGCCCGGGCGGATGTCGGCGACCGCCTGCAGGCAATCGGGCCCGTCGGCGGAGGAGACGTGGATGATCTTTTGTCCCGGCCTCGGCTCTGTCTGCAGTTTTTGCGCTGCGATCAGCCGCTCCGCGTGCCCGGCGAAGAAGCGTTTGCCGAGCCTGGTCAGCACCATCGTGCCAAGCTGGCCGATGGCCGAAAACAAGCCCTGGCGGCGCGCCCGGCCGAGCAGCAATTGTTTTTTGGATTCAGGGCTTTCGAGGATGACGCTGACAGGACCGAACTGGTCGGCGATGGCGTTGACGATGGCCCAGATGTGCGGCCCGCCTTCGGTGACGATGACGATCGCAGCACTTTTTTCAACCGCTGATGCCATGGCGCGCTTTCTTGCCGGCGCGCAACCATTTGCCGTGCGCCGCCCGGCTCAATTCTGTGCCGGGCGAGGTTAAATCTTGATGACCGCCGGGCCAGCGAGAGACCAACGGATCAGCGCTTGAACTCGATGATGTCAAGTTTCGATTCGTAGTAGGGCGCCGGGAATTCGATGCGCCATTCATTGGCGCTGGTGCGGAAGGCATAGCCGACCTGGTCGCTTTCCGGGCCGCTGCCATAGGGTTTTGGCTTGTTATCATTGACATAGCCGGAGCCGAGATAGATCGCGCGTTTTTCGCTATCGTCGAAGAAACGGCCCTTGGTGCGTTGCGAGCCGCTGACCTTTTCCAGCTGCCAGCCGGAGCCATCGTCCGTGACCTTGCACTTGAACCAGCCATAGATGACCAGCGGGCCGGTCAGGCCCACCTTGATGGTTCGGCATTGCCAGTTGCCGCTCAGGTCCTTGTCGGAAAAGGCCACTATCGGCTTTGCCAGCAGCGCGTCGAGTTGGCTGACCTCAGCCGGGTCTCCCGCTTTTGCCTCGGCCAGCGCCGCCTTGCGGGTCTCGCCATATTTGTGGAGCCGCACCTTGTCGGCAGGCGTGATGATCTTCTGCACCTCGCCGTCGGCGCGAGCGGGCAAGACGAGGCAGAGGAGGCCAAGGGCGGAGAGCAGGACGCGAGGGGTCATCGGGACGTTCCGTGTTCGGATGGCTGAATCAGCCTGTTTGCTTGTTGCTCACAACTTAACCATCCGCGGCGGCCTGTCATCTGTTCTCGACAGCGTCCCGGCTCAAGAACCGCTTCAGGCGTGGGCGGCGGCCTGCGCCAGCCCGGCCGTCAGGTCGCCATAGCCCGTCGAGCGGCGCTCATAGGCGAGGCCAAGCATCTTCGCGGCCTTCTCGGCGACTTTGTCGAGTTCCGGATCGTCGGTCTGGGCGATGTAGATCAGCTTCTGGTAGTTGCCGAAATATTCCTTGATCAGCTCCGGGTGCTTGTCGAGGCCGAGCGGCTTCATGAAGAAGGCGTCGAACTGGCGGCACAGGAAATCGGTCATGTAGAACGACATCATGTCGTCGTCGGCGACCTTCGCATAGGCGTCCATGCCCTGGTAGAAGGCAAAGCAGTGCGGCCCGGCCATGCGCTCGACGCCGTGCTTCTCCAGGACCCGGTCGAGCATGCCGCCGGTACCGCAATCGGCATAGCCGACGAAGATGTTGCTATAGCCTTCCGCCTTGGCCTTTTCGATCGCCTTGTCCATCGCCGGTGCGATGCGGTCGGGGTAGAAATGGAACTCCGCCGGCAGGCAGGTCAGGTCGAGATGGTCGAGCTTGAGCTGCTCCTTGACGGCCAAAACTTCGCGCGCAATCATTCCACAGGCGATGACCAGCAGCCTGTCGTCTTGGTTCGGTTTCGTTTTTTGCATTCTGGCCATGGAACCCGGTCGAAGCGGCCTTCGTTGCTGTGGGGCGAATCTATCGAGAGAGGGATAAACCGTCCATGAAACTGTTACGCGTTGCGCCGATTGCAATCCTTGCCTGCGTCCTGGCGCTTACGGCCTGTGCCAACACCGTCCGTGGTGTCGGCCGGGATATCAAATCGACTGCCAAAGCCGTCGACGACACCGTCACCAAACCCTGACGCAGCCATCCGTTCCAATAGCTGGGAACAAAAAAGCCGCGCTGCAAGGCGCGGCTTTCGATTGTGGGCCAGACGCCTTACGGAAGAGATCAGGCTGAAGCGCGCATATTATGCTTGCGCTTCATGAAGTCCTTCGCGGTCTCGACCGCCACAGCCGCGTCGCGGCAATAGGCATCGGCGCCGACGGCCTTGCCGAATTCCTCGTTGAGCGGCGCGCCGCCGACCAGGACGACATAGTCGTCGCGGATGCCCTTTTCCTTCATCGTGTCGATGACGACCTTCATGTAGGGCATGGTCGTGGTCAAAAGCGCCGACATGCCGATAATGTCGGGCTGGTGCTGCTCGATGGCGTCGAGGTATTTTTCCACCGCATTGTTGATGCCGAGATCGATGACGTCGAAGCCGGCGCCTTCCATCATCATGCCGACGAGGTTCTTGCCGATGTCGTGGATGTCGCCCTTGACGGTGCCGATCACCATCTTGCCCTGCTTCGGCGCGCCGGTGGCGGCCAGCAGCGGGCGCAGGATGAACATGCCGGCCTTCATGGCGTTGGCCGACAGCAGCACCTCGGGAACGAACAGGATGCCGTCGCGAAAGTCCTCGCCGACGATGCGCATGCCTTCGACCAGAGCTTCGGTCAGCACCTTGTAGGGCACCCAGCCGCGCTCGAGCAGGATGTTGGTGCCTTCCTCGATCTCTTCCTTCAGCCCGTCATAGAGATCGTCGTGCATCTGCTGCACCAACTCGTCGTCGGAAAGCTCGGAGAGGATGATCTCGTCGTCGGCCATTTTTCTCGGGCTCCTTGCCGCACGGGATGCGACCACGGCGGCTTAAAATAATCGCGTCAATACCTAACCCGGCGGGGGCAGGTATCCATAGCTGATTTGCGACTTCCCGCAAAAGGAAAGCGACCGCAAATCTATTGGAATTCTTGTCGATTTTGCGACAGGCGTTGGCGCTGGCGGGCCGTTTCGAATAGGGTGCATGGCTACGATCCGGGCGAGAAGCCGCCATACGCGGCCGCAAACGGTTTTTAGGGAAAAACGATCATGAGTGAAAACGCGTCAGTCGACCAGGAAGCGTCCAATGCGCGACGTGGACGTGCTGCCAGCGGCGGCGCGGCTGCAAGGCGGGCGGCGCGCTCGGGCGGCGGACCGGGCACCCAGCTCACCTATATCAAGCGCAAGATCAACATCTATGAGGTCCTCAACGAGGAAGGCCTGGCGATTATCGAAAACAACACCGATACGGTGCTGGAAGAGATCGGCATCATCTTTCGCGACGACGCCGAGGCGCTGCAGCTTTGGAAAGAGGCGGGCGCCGACGTCAAGGGCGAGCGCGTGCATTTTCCCAAGGGCCTCTGCCGCTCGCTGCTGAAGACCGCGCCGCCCATCTACACCCAGCATGCGCGCAACGCCGAACGTTCGGTGCAGATCGGCGGCAACGCCACGGTCTTCGCGCCGGTCTATGGTCCGCCCTTCGTGCGCGATCTCGACGGTGTCAGGCGCTACGCGACGATCGAGGATTTCCGGAATTTCGTGAAGCTCGCCTATATGGCGCCGTCGATTCACCATTCGGGCGGCACGGTTTGCGAGCCGGTCGACGTGCCGGTCAACAAACGCCATCTCGACATGATCTACAGCCACATCAAATATTCGGACAAACCGTTCATGGGTTCGGTGACGGCGCCAGAGCGGGCCGAAGACACCGTCGCCATGGCCAAGATCGTGTTCGGCGACGATTTCGTCGAAAACAACACCGTGCTGACCAGCCTGATCAACGCCAATTCGCCGATGGTGTTCGACGAAACCATGCTGGGCGCGCTGAAGGTTTATTCGCGTCACAACCAGGCTTGCATCGTCACGCCGTTCATCCTTGCCGGCGCGATGAGCCCGGTCACGGTGGCCGGCACGCTGACGCAGGTTCTGGCAGAGGTGCTGGCCGGCGCCTCTTTCACGCAGTTGATCCGTCCCGGCGCGCCGGTGCTGTTCGGCACCTTCGCCTCGTCGATCTCCATGCAGTCTGGTGCGCCGACCTTCGGCACACCGGAGCCGTCGCTGGTTTCCTACGGCGCCGCACAGCTTGCCCGCCGGCTCGGTCTGCCGTTCCGCACCGGCGGCTCGCTCTGCGCCTCCAAGGTTCCGGATGCGCAGGCCGCCTACGAGAGCGCCAACACGCTCAACTCGACCATTCTTGCCGGCACCAATTTCGTCCTGCATTCGGCCGGCTGGCTCGAAGGCGGACTGGCGTCCTGCTACGAAAAATTCATGATGGACATCGATCAGCTCGGCATGACGCAAAAGTTTTCCGAAGGCGTCGACCTCTCGGAAAACGGCCAGGCGATGGACGCCATCCGCCAGGTCGGCCCGGGCAGCCACTATCTCGGCTGCGACCACACCCAGGCCAATTTCCAGACCGCCTTCTACCGCTCCAGCATCGCCGACAACAATTCCTACGAGCAGTGGCTGGCCGAGGGCGAGAAGACAGCGCCGCAGCGCGCCAACGAACTCGCCCGCCGCTGGCTGGAGACCTACGAGGCGCCTTATCTCGATCCGGGCATCGACGACGGCCTGAAGGACTACATAGCGACGAAGAAGGCGTCGATGGCTGACGCCTTCACCTGAAAGGAGCCCGAGTCAGGCGGGGCTAAAGTCGCCAACATCATCCACAAGGAAGTCTGGCGGAGCGCTTTCTCCGACCCGGACAAGAAGGGATGATTGCGCGGCGCCCGGCTGACGAGATAGCGGCCGCGCTTTCCGCCGACGGCCTCATCCTGCGCGGCGGCTTCAATTTCGCAACAAGCGAAACGCCGCCGCATGGCCCTTCAGTTGCCCCCGCCAAATCCGTGCTGTTGGTGGGGCAGGCGGGAGCGGCACCCTGGCCGCATTTCCTGCGCTGGCGCGACCGGCAACCGCAAACCATTGCTAATCCGCTCGACACATGGTCGCGCGCAGTGATCGGTGCGGTGGCGGAGAAATTCGGCGCGCGCGCCGTTTCGCCTTCGGACAGACCTTATCTGCCGTTCCAGCAATGGGCGATGCGAGCGGAGGGGCTGAGACCGTCGCCGCTGGGCATCCTGATGCATCCGCAGTACGGGCTCTGGCATGCCTATCGCGGCGCGTTGCTGTTCGAGGATGAGATCGCGCTTCCTGAACGTCGCGAAGCGATTCACCTTTGCGACGCCTGTGTCGCAAAACCTTGCCTGAAATCCTGTCCGGTTGACGCCTATTCCGCGGATGGTTTCGCTCATCAGGCTTGCCTGGCGCATGTGCGGGGATCGAAGGGCGAACCATGCCGCGGCGGCGGCTGCCTCGACCGCAACGCCTGTCCGTATGGCACGGCCCATCGCTATCCGCCTGAGGTTCAGGCCTTTCACATGACGGCGTTTGCCGGCCTGTAGCCGGGTCGAAAGCCCGCACAAAGTGTTGAACGGGATTGTCAGGGAACGGCTTGCCCTGACGGTGCCTGCTTATATGTATCGCACGACATTTAACGGAGCGGGCCATGGCGAAGCAGGACATTGAGATCAAGACCGGGGACGGCGTGGCGAAAGCCGGGCTGTTCCGCTCGGCGACCGCTTCCTCGTCCAGGGCCGGCATCATTCTCTATATGGACGCTTTCGGTCCGCGACCGGCGCTCGACGCAATGGCGGAACGGCTGGCAGGCGAGGGCTATGCCGTGCTGGTGCCGGATCTTTTCTATCGCAAAGCACCCTACGGGCCGTTCGAGCCCAAGACCGCTTTCGTCGTCGAGGAGACCAAGGTCGCGCTGACGGCGTTGGTCCACGGCACGACACAGGACATGACCATCCGCGACAGCAGGGCGTTCCTCGACACGCTTACCGCTGAAGGTGTCACCGGACCGGTCGGTGTCGTCGGTTACTGCATGGGCGGGGCGCGGGCCTTGAATGCGGCTGCAACCTATCCCGATCGCATCGTGGCGGCGGCGAGCTTCCATGGCGGCAATCTGGCCAGCGATGCCGCCGACAGCCCGCACCGCAAGGCCGCAATGATCAAGGCGCGCGTCTATGTCGGGACATCGGGCGTCGACCGCAGCTTTCCGCCGGAGCAGTCGGCGCGGCTGGTCGAGGCGCTGCGCGTGGCGGAGGTCGACCACGCCATCGAAAACTATGCCGGCATGGCGCATGGCTGGTGCGTGTCGGACCACAGCGTCTTCAACGCGGCCGGCGCCGAACGTCATTGGAAGCGACTGACGACGCTGTTCGCCGAGACGCTGATCTAACGAGGCGTTGCCTGAAGTCGCAACGAACGGGTAGAGACTGCACGATTGGCGCGGCCTGTTAAAACAGCGCCGGTCGAGCGGGAACGAACAGCCTGATGCAATCCTATGATGTCGTGGTGATCGGCGCCGGTGCGGCCGGAATGATGTGCGCCATCGAGGCGGGCAAGCGCGGCCGCTCGGTCCTGGTGCTCGATCACGCGGCAAAGCCCGGCGAGAAGATCCGCATCTCCGGCGGTGGCCGCTGCAATTTCACCAACATCCATGCGAGCCCGAAGAATTTCATCTCGGGCAATCCGCATTTCTGCATCTCGGCGCTCAGCCGCTACACGCAGCGCGATTTCATCGAGTTCGTCGAACGCCACGGCATCGCCTATCACGAGAAGACGCTGGGACAGCTGTTTTGCGACGGCTCGGCGCGGCTGATCATCGACATGCTGGTTTCCGACATGCAGGATTGGGGTGTGGAACTGGCGTTGTCGACCGAGGTGAGGAACGTCAGCAAGACCGCGGACGGGTTTGTGCTGACGCTCTCCGCTGGCAGCGTCGCTTGCAGCTCGTTAGTCGTGGCTTGCGGGGGCAAGTCGATCCCCAAAATGGGCGCGTCCGGTTTCGGCTACGAGCTTGCGGCGCAATTCGGCCTTGCGGTGGTGGAAACACGGCCGGCGCTGGTGCCGCTTACCTTCGACGCAAGAACGCTGGAGCGGCTGGCGCCTTTGGCCGGCAATGCCGTCGATGCCGAAGTCGCCTGCGGCAAGACGCGGTTTTCAGAAGCGATGCTGTTTACGCATCGCGGCTTGAGCGGGCCTTCCATCCTGCAAATATCGTCCTATTGGCGCGAGGGCGACGAGATCCGCATCGCCATGCTGCCGGGGAGGGATGTGGCGGAACTGCTTCGCGCCGCCCGGCGCGTCAACGGCAGGCAAGCGGTGCAGACGGTGCTTGCAAACCATTTGCCGAAGCGCCTTGCGCAAGCAGTCGCCGAGCGCAGTGGGATCGATGGCAATCTCGCTGATTTGACAGACCTGCAAATGAAAACCGTCGAAGCCGCCGTCAACGACTGGCGCATCAAGCCGGCCGGCTCCGAGGGTTACCGCACGGCGGAAGTGACGCTTGGCGGTGTCGATACCAACGGGCTCGATCAGAAGACGATGCAGGCGAAATCCGTGCCGGGGCTGTTTTTCATCGGCGAAGTCGTCGATGTCACGGGCTGGCTGGGCGGCTATAATTTTCAGTGGGCTTGGTCGTCCGGCTGGGCCTCGGGCCAGGTGTGCTGATATTCAGGTGAGGCCGGCCTGCAAACGACGGCTTTCAGTGCTTCCGGTGCTCGCGTACCAAAAGTACGCTCCACTCCGGTTCTCGAAATCCATCGTTTTCGGCTCGGCCTCACCTGAATCTCAGCGCACCTGTTGCGCGTGCATCCGTCGCCTCGGAAAAAAATCTTTCCATAACCCCAAGGATTGGCCATTAGCCTTCGTCCAACAGGCAAATGATGGCGATGATGCTGGATGAAAGCGAAGCCTCCGACGCCGAATTGATCGGGCGGGCGAAGGGCGGAGACAGGGGTGCCTTCGGCAAATTGCTGGAGCGGCACTACGACTTCGTCTATCGCGCCGCCTATCGCTGGTGCGGAAAGAAGGCCGATGCCGAAGACATCGCCCAGGAGGTCTGTGTCCGTCTCGGCAAGGCGATCCGCGACTATCGCGGCGGCGGCGCGTTCACGACATGGCTCTATTCCGTGACGCTGAACGCGGCGCGCGACATGATGCGCAAGACCACGCGCGAAAACGTCAAGACCGAGGCTTTCGGCGCCTACAGCATGATTTCGGGAGAGGCCTCGGCCGAGCCCGAAGATCCGACTGAGGCGCTCTGGGCAGCGGTGCGGCAATTGCCGGACAAGCAGCGCGATGCAGTACTTCTGGTCTATGGCGAAGGTTTGAGCCACGCGGCCGCCGCCGAGGCGATGGCAATCTCGGAGACGACGGTTTCCTGGCACATCCATGAAGCGAAGAAACGGCTGAAGACGTTGATGCGTTCAGCCGGGGAAGTGTGACCATGGTCGACGACAACGAACTCAACAGGCTGCGCGACGCAGCAGTACCGGCGCCGGGCGAAAGCGCGAAGGCACGCGCCTTCGAAGCCGCCATGAGCGCCTATGATCAGGAAAATATTTCTGCCGTCACCCAAGGATCGGTCGGCGGGCTTCGTCTCACAGAGCGAGCACAAAAGCTCTGGAGCGAGATCATGCAAAAGAAACTCATCGCCACGCCAGCCATTGCCGGGCTCGTCGCCCTGCCGATCGCCGGATACGCCACCTTTCATATGCTGAGGGAACAGCCGTCGCCGTTCGGCAGCGACGAGAAGATCACTGAGACGCTGGCCGACAAGCCGGCAACCAATGGGCCGGCGATCAACGCGCCGGTAAAAGACAAGCAGGCGCCTGAAGGCGACAAGAAGGCCGACGCCGACGCGCGAAGCCGCGACACTACTACGACGCTTACGCCGCCCGCGCCGCCGAAGCCCGAATCGACCGTTGCTGTCGCCCCTGCGCAGCAGGATGCGCTGGGGCGCGGCGTGTTGGCCGAGCCTGCGCCAGTTGAGAGCCGCGAGTTTTCGCTTGACGGCACCGCTGCCCCGGCCGGCGGCGCGCGGGTCGACCGCATGGCCGGCGCGACCGAATCCAAGTACCTGGCGCAGACCTCTACCATGCCGGCCGACCAGATTGCGCCGCAGGAGCCAAACCGCGACCGCGTCGAGGATTTCAAGACCAATCCGGTGCATGCAGCGCTTCAGGATCCGGTCTCGACCTTCTCGATCGACGTCGACACCGCTTCCTATTCCTTCGTCCGCGGCTCGCTGAAGCAGGGCTACCTGCCGCAGGCCGACACGGTGCGCGTCGAGGAGATGGTCAATTACTTCCCCTATGACTGGAAGGGGCCGGACTCGGCTTCGACGCCGTTCAATTCGACCGTCAGCGTCATGCCGACGCCGTGGAACGGGCACACCAAGCTGATGCACGTCGCCATCAAGGGCTTCGACATCAAGCCGGTCGAGCAGCCCAAGGCCAATCTGGTGTTCCTGATCGACGTCTCGGGTTCGATGGACGAGCCTGACAAGCTGCCACTGCTCAAGTCGGCTTTCCGGCTGCTGGTCAGCAAGCTCAAGGCGGACGACACCATCTCGATCGTCACCTATGCCGGTGACGCCGGCACCGTGCTGATGCCGACCAAGGTTACCGAGAAGGACAAGATCCTCAACGCCATCGACAATCTGTCGCCCGGCGGCTCGACGGCCGGCGAGGCGGGCATCAAGGAAGCCTACAGGCTTGCCCAGCAGTCCTTCGTCAAGGACGGCATCAACCGTGTGATGCTGGCCACGGACGGCGACTTCAATGTCGGCCAGACCGATGACGACGATCTGAAGCGGCTGATCGAGCAGGAGCGCAGGACCGGCGTGTTCCTGTCGGTATTCGGCTTCGGCCGCGGCAATCTGAACGACCAGATGATGCAGACCATCGCCCAGAACGGCAACGGCACCGCCGCCTATGTCGACACGCTGGCCGAGGCCGAGAAGGTTCTGGTCGAGGATGCCTCATCGACGCTGTTCACCATCGCCAAGGACGTCAAGATCCAGGTCGAGTTCAATCCGGACAAGGTCTCGGAGTACCGGCTGATCGGCTATGAAACCCGCGCCTTGAACCGCGAGGACTTCAACAATGACCGCGTCGATGCCGGCGATATCGGCTCAGGTCATTCGGTGACGGCCATCTACGAGATCACGCCGAAGGGCAGTGGCGGCGAGCAGATGGATCCGCTGCGCTACGGCCAGGCAACGGTCAACAATGGCGGCGTCGCCAATGCCGACGAATATGCATTCGTCAAGATCCGCTACAAGCTGCCGAACGAAGACGTCTCGAAGCTGATCACCACGCCGGTGACGTCGGCCAACGAGGTCCAGTCTTTCGACCAGGCCAGCACCGACCAGCGTTTCTCCATCGCTGTCGCCGCCTTCGGCCAGAAGCTGCGCGACGAGGATGCGACCGCGAAGTTCGGCTACGACAAGATCATGGAGATTGCCACCGCCGCCCGAGGAGCCGACCCGTTTGGGTACAGGTCCGAGTTCCTTTCGCTTGTGCGCCTTGCCTCGGCGCTCGGCGGTAACCGGTAGTGGCAATACAGCCGGTTCCTTTCAGACGGGGGTCGTTCTGATACGGGGAACCGGCTACGGGCGGGTGAGGCAGGCCGGCGGGGAAAACCCTGCCGGCCTTTTTTCGGATCGATTGATCCGAAGCGCACAGATGATCCGCCTGATCGTTAAATTGCGCAGCTTTTCCGGAACGTCATCGCAATGCCCTGCTATTATTGCATGGGGTCGGGACTGGGCTTGGGGAGCCGGGAATTGCAGATCATGAACATTGGAAACACGACGCCGGCGGTGAGACACACGCAGGCGTCGGGAACGCTGTCGCCAGAATCCAGGCGCATCATGGATGACGTCGACGCAGCCCGGAATACCGCAAAGTCGGCGCTGACCAATGACCGCTTTCGCGTCATGCTGGAGCAGATCGGCAATCCGCAGTCGTCGGGTGACCTGGTGACGATGAATGAAAGCGCCGACAGCACCGCCCTGGATTTCAAGACGGCGCTATCGCGTTACGCTGAAAACAGCGAATAAGTTCGATATCAGGCCCGGGTGCGGCGGCGTTCGCGGCGGGCTTCGCTGGTCTCGGCGGTGTTTTCCGTCGCCACCTTGTTGCGCATCGGACCGATGCGCTCGACGATCGCCGCGACGGTCGGGCGTTCGGATTTGGTGTGCGCGTCGAGCGCCTTGCGCATGGCGGCAAGGTGCTGGAACGACGTGCCGCAGCAGCCACCGATGATCTTCGCGCCGCCATCCACCGCCAGCCGGACATAGTCGGCCATCAGCTCCGGCGTGCCGGAATAATGGATCTCGGTGCCACGAAATTCGGGAATGCCGCAATTGCCCTTGACGATCACCGTCGCTTCCGGCTTCGCCTCGGTCATGTCGAGCAGCGAGGCCAGGATGTCGGAGGCGCCGACGCCGCAATTGGCGCCGACACCGAGCGGTGTCTCTGAAAGTCCGTCGACGACGCCGTGGATATCCCTGGGCAGCAGGCCCATCATGGTGCGGCCGGCAGTGTCGAATGAACCGGTATAGGTGTAGGGCAGGCCGACGCGGATGGCGGCCTCCGCCGCGGCGCGGATTTCGTCCGGCGCAGACATGGTCTCGATCCAGGCGACTTCGGCGCCGCCTTCCTTGAGACCCTCGATCTGCTCGGCAAAAGCCTCGACTGCTTCGTCATAGGTCATGGCGCCGAGCGGCACCAGCAACTCGCCGGTCGGGCCGACCGAGCCGGCGACGATGACTTTCCTGCCGGCCTTGTCGGCGACCGCGCGGGCAATCTCGGCGGCGCGCTTGTTCAGCGCATGCACGCGGTCCTGCGCATGGTGCAGCTTCAGCCGGTGGCGCGTGCCGCCGAACGAGTTGGTGAGAATGATATCGGCGCCGGCGTCGACGAAATTCTGGTGCAGGCTGGTGATGGTGTCGGGCGCTGTCTCGTTCAGCAACTCCGGCGCTTCGCCGGCCTCCAGACCCATGGCGAACAGATTGGTGCCGGTGGCGCCATCGGCGAGCAGCACGCCCTTTTCGGCCAGCAGAGCATCGATGGGATTGTTCGCGGTCATCGGATCGACTTTCAGATATTTGAATGGAATAAGGATATAAAGAAGTCTTTATGTCCAGTCAATGTGTTTGCAACCTGCAATGCCGCGCGGCGCACCTTTCCGGGGCGTTGGGGATCAGGCAGAACCCGATGGAAATGACGCGCCGGCCAGATTGCGCGCGTAGGCGGCGGCCTCATGCGGGTTGATGTCGGCGGCCCGGATCAGATTGTCGAAATGCTGGGTCAGCGCTTGGACCGGCTGGGTGGCGTTCAGCACGACATACATGTCGCCGACATAGATGGCGGCGCGGTAGGGACCGAAGATTGTCAGCGGGATCGAATAGCGCATGCGGCCGTCATAGAGGAACAGGCGGAAGGTGGGGTAGAGATCGTCAAGCAGCGTCGCCATATGGGCAAGCTGCTGCCGGCGGTCAGCCTCGGGAAAGCGGTCCCAGACGCCCAGGCCGCGGGCGAAAATCTCCAGCGTGTGGCGCGGCATGCAGACCTCCATATCGGTCTCAGGGCGCCGGTTGTACTCGATGCGGTACTGCGTCTCGCTGGCCTGCGCCAGACGGCTGCGGTTGGTGATGTTGGCTTCGTAGTCGACCAGCTGGCGTGTGCGCAGGAGATCGGGAATGCCGGCCGGCACATAGCGGATCTTGGTGCCTGCGGCTTCCGCGAACCATTTGGCGAGCAGCGTGCGGTCGAAGCCGTCGGGCGCCTCTTCGATCTCCAGGCTTTCGCGGATTTCGCCGGTGACGCCTTCGTCCTGGGAGAGGCCGAGCAGCCAGTCCAGCGAGATCTTGAATTCGGCGGCGATGTTGAGCAGCGTTTCGGCGCGTGGCAGGCGCGTCGAGGCGCCGGACATCAGTTGCGACAGCGCCGACCGGTCGATGCCGACTGCTGACGCGAAAGCTGACTGGTTGAGATCGGACCGTGTCAGGAGCAGCTTCAGGCGCTCCCGGAAGATTGCCGAAAGGTCCCGTTTGTCCACTGTTCGTTCTCCGCGCTCTCTTAGGAAAAATTTGCGCCCGAGCCGTCGATTCAGCACTTCCAGCGTAAATGAATCCGTAGGGTTGTTTACAATGTATAACATCTGCGGTCAAAAATGCGCAATCGCAACATTTTGTACACTTTGTCTCGTTGAGCGGAATCGCTTCTCCTGACACTATGCTGTCAGGAACCAATTCCGGCGACTGAGGGGCAGTGGTCGATAGCATGACAGGCAAGTGCATCAAGCGACGCGACGCAGCGGCCATCGAGTGGCCGACCGTGGTCCTCGCTTTCTTCTGTTACGGAATGTGGCTCGCTGCCGGGCTCCTGCTCTGGCCCTCTTATCCGACCCCGGCACTTCTTCTCCTCGGCTTCATCCTGGCCTTGCAGTCGTCGATCATGCACGAAGTGCTGCATGGCCATCCGACGCGCAGCGCGCTCATCAACGAAGCCTTCGTCTTCCTGCCGATCGGCCTGGTCTGGCCGTTCCGTCGCTTCAAGACGCTCCATTTGCGCCACCACGCCGACGAGCGCCTGACCGATCCGCTCGACGATCCCGAGAGCTATTACCAGGCGTTGTGGATGCATGACGATCTGCCGCCGACGATGAAATTCCTGCTCAAGATCAACAACACCATGGCCGGCCGTTTCTTTCTCGGCCCCTGGCTGTCCTGCATCGGTTTCTTCGTCGACGACGCCAGGCATGTGATTGCCGGCGACAAGGTGATCGGCAAGGCATGGCTGCTGCATGCGATCGGCCTCGCCATCGTGGTGCCGATCGTGCAGTTCGGCTTCGGCATTCCGGTATGGCTCTACATTCTGGTGCCGGTCTGGCTCGGCCAGTCGCTGATCGCGGTCCGGACTTTCGCCGAACATCAGTGGTCCGAGCACCCTGAAGGACGCACGGTGATCATCGAGCGCTCGCCGCTGTCGTTCCTGTTCCTCAACAACAATCTGCACTTCGTTCACCACAAGACCCCGACCGTTGCCTGGTACAGGCTGCCAAAACTGTTTGCCGACCGCCGCGACGAGTGGCTGCGGATGAACAATGGCTACGCCTATCCGAACTATTTCGCACTGATCAAAGCCTACGCCTTCAAGGCCAAGGAGCCGATCGTGCACCCGGTGCTGCGCCGCCAGCCCGAGCCGGGCAGGGCGTTCAAGCCGCGCATCAGGGCGCGCAGCATCAGCGGGCTTGGCAGCGCGCCGGTTCCGGCCGAGCCGCCGAAGGAATAATCCCCGGACTTCCCGAACCCGTGTCGGCCAATTCTGATTGGACGCCGCGTTTTTGCGATCCTTTCCCGAGCCATGATGATTGAGTGTCGGCATGAGTGATTTGGTTGCGGCATTGCCGATGTATGACTGGCCCGAAGTGCGCGGCGAGGTCGACGCGCAATGGGCAGCGTTGCGCGATGCTTTTCGGCACAAGGGCGTCGATGGGCCGCAGACAATCGTGCGCCGCAATGGCGACCTGCCGCCGGTGCCGGGCGGTATCCACGACGCCGAGGGCAGACTGATCGCGCCCGATCCGGCGATACTGCCGCCGGACGAACTCGACCATCACCAGCTTTGGCTGCATCCGGCGCTGCTGTTCGCGCAGACCTGCTGGGGGCCGATGGAACTCGGCCTGAGCAAGCATGTGCAGGTGGTCGGCCAGCCGAGCTACGACGCTTACGAGGGCGGCGAAGGCGAACTCTATTCGAGCGCGCTGGTGATGCGGACGGGCGAGGGACCGGAGGTTCGCTCGCCCGCGGATGGCAAAGCCTTGCTGCCGCTCGATCTGATGCGTGGCAAGTGTTTTACCTACAACAGCCTCGATTCGATGTCGGGCATCATCGCGCTGACGCGCGACCTGCAGGCCGCCGGCGAGAGCCTGGATATGTTTCCCTCGTGCAGCGAGAGCGGTGGCCATCGCGGCTCGATCGTCGCGGTCGCCGAGGGCAAGGCGGATATAGCTGCCATCGACTGTGAGAGCTGGGCGCTGGCGCAGCGTTTCGAGCCTGCGGCAAACGCCGTGAAGGTCGTCGGCTGGACGGCAAGGCGCAAAGGCCTGCCCTACATCACCGCCAGGACGACGCCGGAAAAGACGCTCAAGGCTCTGCGCGAGGCGCTTGCCGGATCAGCCGAGCAGCCTCGCATCCAACGGGTAGGTTGAAAGCTGCTCGTTACCGGTCTCGGTGATCAGGATCTGTTCCTCGATCTTGACGCCCTCATGGTCGCCGAGACGGCCGATATAGCTTTCCACGCACAGGACCATTCCCGGCTCCAGCACGCCATCGGGCGTGTCCGGCGTCCAGTCGCTTGCATGCGGCAGGGTCGGGTACTCGTCGGCCAGGCCGACGCCGTGATAGAGCACGCCGTAGCGTGTCGGGAAGCAATCTCCCGGCGGCACCACGGAGCGTTCGACCAGGTCGCGAAAGGATATGCCGGGCTGCATCAATTGCGTGTTGTGGGCGATCTGGTCGGCGGCGATGCGGAACAGGTCGCGCTGCTCGTTCGACGGCCTGGCGTCACCGCAAAGCCAGGTGCGGGAGAGATCGGCGCAGAAGCCGTAGGGACCGATCAGGTCGGTGTCGAAGGCGACGAGGTCGCCTTCCTCGATCACACGCGATGAGCATTCCTGGAACCACGGATTGGTGCGCGGCCCCGAGGCAAGCAGCCGGGTTTCGATCCATTCGCCGCCGCGCGCAATGTTGCCGCGGTGGAGTTCGGCCCATAATTCGTTTTCGGAAATGCCCGGCTTCAACGCCGCTTCCATCTCGCCCATCGCCGCCTCGCAGGCGACGATGGCGCGGCGCATGGCGAGGATCTCGTCCGGCGATTTGATCAGCCGCGCATTTTCCATCACCGCTTCGCCATTGCCAATCGAGATGCCGAGGCGGGCGAGTTCCTCGACGCCTTCCGGGTTGATGTGGTCGACCGCAATGCGGCTGTTGCCGCCGCCATGCTCCTTGACCAGATCGGCGATGCCGGCCGCCCAGCGGCGGACTTTGTGCTCGGTCAGCTCACCGCCATAGAGGTACATCCACGACACTGCCGGCCGCACCTCGTCAACGACGCCGGAATGGTCGGACAGATGCTCGCAGGAGAAATAGTCGAACAGCACCACGGGTCCCTCAGTGGCGATGAAGCAGTGGCGGGTCGGATTGTGCGCGACCCACAGCTGCATGTTGGTCGAATCGGTGGCGTAGCGGATGTTGACGGGGTCGTAGAGCAGCGCGCCGGCGTAGTTTCGGCGCTTCAGTTCGGCTCGGATGCGCTCGAGCCGGTATTGGCGCATAGCGGCAAAATCGGGCGCGGCGATGCCTGCCGCTTGCCATTCGGTTTCAGCCAGCGCGCCATAGCCCAGCACATGCTGGTTCAGCGACGCCGCTTTCTGGCGCGAGGCGTCGCGCAAGGCTTCGACGGAGCCCGGCTCGAACGGCATGATCTTGCGGTGACGGCCGAACCCTTGTTTCTCCACCCGACGCCTCCCTGCCGACTTACTGTGGCGCTGCGCCCGCGGCCGCTTTCTTCAGCCGCGTGACCGTCAGCGTGCGGGTGGGCGGCTCGCTGTCGAACAGCATCGGGACGACCAACTGCTGCGGCGAGCCGTCAGCGACATAGCCGGCCTCGCTCAAGGCCCGCAGGATGCCCTCAGGAGGTTCCTTGTCATTGGCCATCACGAGCACCGCCGGCTCGATCAGCAAATGGCCGAAGTCCGGCATCTCGTCGTCGAGCACGACCAGATCGGGATCGACAAGACGCAGATTTCCCACCCAGTGCCAGCTCGATATCGACGTGCGAACCGGACCGTTTGCCGTCAGCTGGCCATAGAGCGACTGGTAGTCGACACGCACGATGCTGCCGCGGCTGTCGCCGCCATTGAGGTGCGTGTACCAAGTCACCGGCAGCACGAGCATGGCAAGCGTTGCGCCGACAAAGACGACGACGTCCTGCACCTTCCTTCCCTTGTCGCCTCTGGCATCCATCCGCAAGGCCAGCGCGACCGGCAGCAACACAAGGATGGGAAGCATCCAGCGATCGCGAAATTGCGTCGTCCCGCTCGCCAGGACGAGCACGATGGTCATCGCCAGGGCAAAAGCGATGGTGCGCCACACCAGTTTCTCGGTCCA
Source organism: Mesorhizobium sp. C089B (assembly GCF_030323125.1). Classification (NCBI taxonomy): domain Bacteria; kingdom Pseudomonadati; phylum Pseudomonadota; class Alphaproteobacteria; order Hyphomicrobiales; family Phyllobacteriaceae; genus Mesorhizobium; species Mesorhizobium sp. C089B. Next base: position 2,140,514 of record NZ_CP100469.1, on the reverse strand, counting down.
TGGCGCCGGTTGCAGAGCCGGCGCCGGCTTTTTCCATGCGATGAGCAAAGCCGCGACGAATATGCCGGCCGGCAACACGGCGAAATACAGGATAGCCTTGCCCAGTCCGCGCATTCCGTAGAATGCGGTTTGTATGGCGCTTTCTCCTCTGCCCATGCCGAAGCCGCCGCTGTGCGACAGCAACTGGTCGGTGTAGGTCAGGTTCCAGTAGAGCGTCGGCAGGCAAAGCAGCACCGCCACGACAAGGCTGATCGAAAACCGGCGGTTGAGGATGACGCCGCGCGTTTCGCGCAGCGACAGGGTGGACAGGATCAGCGCGCCGAGAAAGATCGCGTTGTTGTATTTCGACAGGATGGCGGCGGCCATCGCCACGCCAAACAGCACATAGGTGGCCAGGGAACGCCGCTGCACCAGTTCGACGAGCGCAAGAAACAGCACCACTGAAAAACAGAAAGCGGCGATCGAGTGGGTGAGGGCGTGCTGCATCTCCCACACCATCTGCGGAAACAACAGCAGGCCGAACAATGCGGCGGCGCCAGCGCGGCTGGAATAGCCCAGGCGGCGGACAGCGATGAAAACCGACGCCAGCGCCGCTCCGATCAGCAGGTACTTCACGATCTTGAGCGCCAGGATGTTCGTTCCGACCACGGCGGCGACGAGGCGGGCAAGCCAGGTGTAGAGCGGCGGCTGCGAGCCACCATAGCCAGCCCAGAGGTAGTGCATGTACATCAGCTGTTCGGAATCGTCGACGCCGACACCGGTTCCTACGACATGGGACAGCAGCGCCATCACCACGATCTGGACGACGCAATAGACCGCGACGCAGACCAGTGCGGCGTTGAAGGGACCGACCTTGCCTTCGCCGAGCCAGTCCGTCCATTTCTCTAGATACTGCAAGGGGATCGTCTTCTCATCGAGGGAAATGCCTGCGGCCAACTGCCGAAGGCCCCTTACACGATCTCACGCTCCCTGTCGCCTTTTCAGGTCCGCATCTTCTCGCCGCTGGGGTCGAAGGGCGCCTCGACATTGATACGCGCCGGACGCCGGTGGCCGAGGATCTCGATCTCGAACAGTCCGGCACTTTCGTCCTCGGCGAGTGCCGCCGGCACATAGCCCTGCGCCATCGACTTCTGCACATAGTGCGCATAACCGCCCGAGGTGACCCAGCCGACCACGCGCCAGTCGCCGTCGACGATGCCGCGCACGGCGGAAGCGCCTTCGGCAGCCTTCGAGCCACGCACTTCCTTGCCCGCCATGTCGAAGCGTGGCGCGCCATAGCCATGCGGCTTTTCCACCGTGCCATAGTCCTTGCCGACCTTGGCCCAGATCGGCTCGTCGCCCATGACATCGGCGTCGGCCGCATCGACGATAAAGGAAACGCGGCGCAGTTTCGGCCCTTCCGCCTGTTCCTTGGCGGCGGCCTCGCGGCCGATGAAGTCGTTCTTCTCCAGCTTGATGAAACGGTCCATCGCGCCTTCGAACGGGCCGTAGATCGGGCGCAGCTCGCGGTACCAGGTCGGGAAGTTCTTCTCCAGGCGCATGGAGAGCAAAGCGCGCATGCCGAAATCGACGAGGCCGAACTCCTCGCCGGCGTCCTTGATCGCCTTGTAGACCAGACGCTCATAGGCCGGCGCCATCCAGATTTCATAGCCGAGATCGCCGGTATAGGTGATGCGGTTGACCATGCAGGGCGCGCCGCCGACCGCCATTTCGCGGAAATCCATGAAGCGAAATGCCTTGGTCGAGATGTCGACATCGACCAGCTTCTGCAAGAGGTCGCGCGATTTCGGACCGGCGATCGACAGGCCGACGAGCGTCTGATCGAAGCGGTGGATGCGCACCGAACCATCCTTCGGCAGATGCTTCTCGAACCAGCGCATGTGGTACTTCTGCGCGGCGGACGAACCCCAGATCATAAATCTGTCTTCGCCTGCCTTGGCGATGGTGAAGTCGCCGATCAGCTTGCCGAACTCGTTGATCATCGGCGTCAGCACGATGCGGCCGATCTTCGGCATGCGGTTGGTCATCAGCCGGTTGAGGAAATCCTCAGCCGCAGGTCCCGACACTTCGTATTTGGCGAAGTTGGCGATTTCGGTGACGCCGACGCGTTCGCGCGTGGCGCGCACTTCCTCGCCGATAGGACCGAAATCGTTTGAGCGGTGGAAGGAGACGACGTCCTTCGGCTCCTTGCCCTTCGGCGCGAACCACAGCGGGGTCTCCAGGCCCCAGCTATCGCCCATTACGGCGTTGTTGGCGAGCATCGTGTCATAGAGCGGGGTGGTTTGTGCAGGGCGCGCAGCCGGCAGCTCTTCATTGGGGAAGCGGATGGAGAAGCGGCGCGAATAGTTTTCGCGCACCTTTGCGTTGGTGTAGCGCAGGCCGGCCCACTCGCCGAAGCGGGCGACATCCATGCCCCAGACGTCGAAGCCGGGATCGCCATGCACCATCCAGTTGGACAGCGCGAGGCCGACGCCGCCGCCCTGGCTGAAGCCGGCCATGACGGCGCAGGCGCACCAGAAATTGGTCAGGCCCTGCACCGGCCCGACCAGCGGATTTCCGTCGAGCGCGAAGGTGAAGGGGCCGTTGATGATCTGCTTGATGCCGGCTTTCTCGATGCCGGGGAAATGCTTGAAGCCGATCTCCAGCGACGGCGCGATGCGGTCGAGGTCGGGCGGCAGCAGTTCATGGCCGAAATCCCACGGCGTATTGACCGGCGACCAGGGTTTGCAGGCTTTTTCATAGGTGCCGAGCAGGATGCCGTTGCGCTCTTGGCGGGTGTAGATCTCGCCCTTGAAGTCGAGCACGCCGATCATCTCGCGGCCGGTCGATTTGTTGAATTCCTCGACCTCGGGCATCGGCTCGGTGAGCAGGTACATGTGCTCCATGGCCAGCACCGGCAGTTCGACGCCGACCATGCGGCCGATCTCGCGCGCCCACAGGCCGCCGCAGTTGACGACATGCTCGGCGTGGACGGTGCCCTGTTCGGTGACGACGTTCCAGGTGCCGTCAACTTCCTGCGTCAAGTCGACGACGCGGTTGCGCAGCACGATCTCGGCGCCCAGCTTCTTGGCCGCCTTGGAGTAGGCGATCGTCGTGCCGGAGGGATCGAGATGGCCTTCGACCGGATCCCACATGGCGCCGACGAAATTGGTCTCGTCCATCAGCGGGAACATCGCCTTGGCTTCGGAGGGCGTGATCAGCTCGGTGTCCATGCCGAGATAGCGGCCCTTGGCGTGGGCCAGGCGCAGAAAATCCATGCGCTCGGGCGTATCGGCCATCATCACGCCGCCGGTCAGATGCAGCGAGCAGGACTGGCCGGAGATTTCCTCGATCTCCTTGTAGAGCTGCACCGTATAGGCCTGCAGTTTGGCGACGTTGGGATCGCCGTTCAGCGTGTGGAAGCCGCCGGCTGCGTGCCAGGACGAGCCGGAGGTGAGCTCGGACCGCTCGATCAGCATGATGTCGGTCCAGCCGGCCTTGGCCAGATGGTAGAGCACCGAGCAGCCAACGACGCCGCCGCCAATGACAACCGCTTTTACATGAGATTTCATGAGAGATAGGTCCGTTTTTGCGTAAATTGAATCAGGTGTGTCGGTTGGCAGGATGCCGCCAGTTGCTTGCCGATCAAAAATCGGTCGGCGCGCCGCCTTCGGACGTGCGCTTTTCGACGAAGTCGTTGAGCTCTTCGCGGATCGCCGGGTCCATATAGGGTTCCTCGTAGGATGCCAGCCGCTCCTTCCAGACCTTGTTGGCCTTTTCCAGCGCGGTCGGCGATCCGGCTTCGGCCCAGGTTTCGAAATTGCGCCAGTCGGAGAGGATGGGCGAGTAGAAGGCTGTCTTGTAGCGGTCCTGCGTGTGCTGGGTGCCGAAGAAATGGCCGCCGGGGCCGACCGACTGGATGGCGTCGAAGCCGAGCGCTTCGTCGGACAGGTCGAGCGGGGTGAGGAACTCGGCCACCATCTGCAACAGGTCGATGTCCAGGATGGTCTTCTCGTAGGAACAGCGCAGGCCGCCTTCGAGCCAGCCGGCGCCGTGCATCATCAGATTGCCGCCGCCCTGGATGGCGCCCCACAGCGAGAACACGCTTTCATAGGCTGCCTGCGCGTCGACGGTGTTGGCGGCGCAGGTATTGGAGGTGCGGTAGGGGATCTTGTAACGGCGGGCAAGCTGGCCGCCGACAAGCTGCGCCTTCATATATTCAGGTGTGCCGAAGGCCGGCGAGCCTGACTTCATGTCGACATTCGAGGTGAAGCCGCCATAGCCAACCGGCGCGCCCTTTCTCACCATCTGGGCAAAGGCGATGCCGGACAGCGCCTCGGCATTTTGCTGCACCAGCGCACCGGCGATGGTCACCGGCGCCATCGCGCCGGACAGGGTGAAGGGCGTGATGACGACGACCTGACCCTTGCTCGACATCTGGATGATGCCTTCCATCATCGGCACATCCAGTTTCAGCGGCGAGTTGGTGTTGATGATGGTGAAGACGGACGGCTCTTCGAGCATCTGCTCATGGCTGATGCCGCGGGCGATCCTGGCGATCTCGATGCCGTCGACATTGCGCTCCTTGCCGAGCGAATAGATGTGGAACACCTTGTCGGTCAGCGTGGCGAGGTCGCGGATGCATTCGAGGTGGCGCACCGACGGGTGGATGTCGGTCGGCTCGACCGGATAGCCGCCGGTGCAGTTCAGGATGTTGTGCATCTGTGCCAGGCGCAGGAAGTTGCGGTAGTCCTGCTGGTTGCCCGGACGGCGGCCGCGATCGAGGTCGGAGCAGTTCGGTGCCGACGCCATCATCGACAGGATCACATTGTTGCCGCCGAAGCGCACATTGTGCGCCGGGTTGCGGGCATGGAGCGTGAATTCCGACGGGCAGTTGGAGATGAGATCGAGGATCATGTCGCTGTCGAAGCGCACGCGCTCGCTGCCCTCGCGGACATCAGCGCCATTTTCCTTCATGATGCGGCGCGCTTCGTCATGCAGCACGTCGACGCCTATTTCCCTCAAGACGCGCAGCGAGGCGAGGTGGATCGATTCCAGCTCGTCGTCAGAGACCAGCTTGGTCGGCGTTAGCGGATTTCTCAGTTGCCGAAAAGCCGGCTGTTCGAAGGCGGCCGAGCCGCCGGCGCGCTTGCCCGCACGGCCACCGCGACGGGCCCGGTCGGTTGCCAAAGGCGGTTCGGCTGGATGCAGGGCGGCGGTCATGATGGTCCTCGTACGATGCTGGTAGCGGGCGGCATAATGGACCGGCGGCTGTCCGACCATTGCGGAGGCGGCGACCACTAGGACGAGGGAAGCGACATGCCCGAACGGCAGTCCGATAGTTGACAACCTTGCCGGGGATTAGCGGACAGGACGCGCCCACTGCGGCTCTTGGCGCAAGGGGATTTCAGGCGCGGCCCTTCCTTTCCCTAAATCGAACCGCTAGCTCAGTGGTTTGCCGCTGGATGGGCCGGCAATTCATGTGGAAGGCATCATGGCTGCGACCGGTTCGAGCGATGGCGAAGCGGGGACGCAATGGGCGGCGCTTGCCGGCGTAACTGCCGCCCTCGCGATGTTCGGTGCGGCGCAAGGGCTGAGCTCGCCGCTGTTTACGCTGCTGATGCAGAAGCAAGGCATGTCGCCGGCGCTGATCGGCTTGTCGGCAGCGATGATGCCGCTTGGCCTGATCCTTTCGGCCTCGTTCGTGCCGGCAGCCATTCGGCTGGTCGGCGCGCGCAACCTGGCTGTGGGTTGCTCATTGATTGGGGCGCTGTGCTTCCTCGGCATCGGCTACCTGCAGGACTGGGTGGGCTGGTTCGTCATCCGCTTCATCATCGGTATCGTCATCAACCCGCTCTATATACTGGGCGAAGTATGGGCGCTGTCGCTGGCGCCGCCGTCGCGCCGCGGCAGGGTGATGGGGGCATTCAACACCGTGCTGGGCGCTGGCTATGCTGCGGGGCCTTTGGTCCTGACCGCGGTAGGGATATCGGGCTGGGTTCCTTTCCTGGTCGGCATGGCCGGCTTCATCCTGTGCGCCGCGATCCTTCGTGCTGTTTCCTCAAGCCTCGCCGGCTTCGAGGATGACGGCCAATTGCCCGGCGGCTTTTTCGGTTTCGCCAGGCTGGCGCCGGCGCTGTTGTTTGCCGTGCTGGTTTCGGCGGCGGTCCAGCAGGGCACCTACGCATTGATGCCGGTCTTCGGTGCTGCCTATGGCCTGCCCGAAAGGACGCTGGCGGCCCTGGTGATGGCACTGTCGCTGGGAAACATCTTCCTGCAAATCCCGCTCGGCCTGCTTGCCGAGCGTTTCGGCGGGCGGGCGATGATCATCTTCTGTGCGTTGGCGACAACGGCCTGCGCGGTTTTGCTGCCGTTGTTGATCACGACGCCGGCGATCTGGCTCGTCCTTCTCGTCATGGGAGCGGTCGGCTATGGCGTCTACACCATGGCGCTGGTGGAGCTCGGCAGCCGCTTCAAGGGAACCGTGCTGGTCGCCGGTAACGCCGCCTTTGCCTTGATGTGGGGCGCCGGCGGCATTGTCGGCCCGCCCGGCGCCGGTGCGCTGATGCAGGTCATCGGTCCGCTCGGCCTGCCGGTGGTGATCGCCGGACTCGACGCGCTGCTGGTGAGCTTCGCGCTTTACCGATCGTTCAAGCGCCAAACTCCTGACAGGCCCAAAAACTCCTGACAGGCCCAAACTCATGACAGGCCTTGTCTGGAGCAAACGGTTTTTACCGGGGCGGGGCTTACCCGCGTCGGACAGAAAAGCTAGTCCTGAGCCTGGTTTAGGTGCCAATGATGAACCTGGCGGAAGCTGACAACGAGAAGATGCAGTGGGCGGCGATCAGCGGCGTGATCGCGACCGTCTCGGTGTTCGCCATCGCGCAAGGCCTGTCCTATCCGCTGCTGAGCTTCATCCTGCAACGCCAAGGCGTTTCGCCGGCCATCATCGGGCTCTCGGCGGCAATGACGCCGATCGGCTTCATTGTCTCGTCGCCGCTGATCCCGGCACTGGCGCGCCGGTTCGGGGCAGGGCGCACCGCGCTTACCTGCGCGGCGCTTTCGGCTATTGTGCTTGCGCTGATCGGCTGGACCCAGAATGTCTATCTGTGGTTTCCGCTGCGCTTCTTGATCGGGGTGGTGACCAACCCGCTCTATGTCTTGAGCGAAATCTGGGTCATTGCACTGGCGCCGCCATCGCGCCGCGGTCGCGTCATGGGTGTCTATTCAACCATCATCTCGGCCGGCTTCGCTGCCGGGCCGCTCTGCCTGCTCGTTGTCGGCACCGTGGGATGGCCGCCATTCCTGGTGGGGATCGCCGCCTTCATCTTCTGCGGCGCCTGCCTGGCGCTGGTGCTGCCGCAACTGCCGAAGGTCGACGAAGCCGGGCGCAGGGTTTCGGTCATGGGCTTCATGCCACTGGCATGGCTATTGCTGTCGGCGGTGGTCGTTGCCGCCGGTTTCGAACAGGGCGTGCTGGCGCTGCTGCCGGTCTACGGCACGCACTATGGCATCGCGGAAGCGCGCATGTCGGCGCTGCTGTCGGTGATGATCGCAGGCAACATCGCCATGCAGGTGCCGCTCGGCTTGCTGGCGGAACGGCTGACGGCGCGTCTGGTGCGATTCATCTGCGTCGTGGTGACGGTGCTGGGCTGCGCCCTGTTGCCGCTGCTCATCGAGACGCCGCTGATCTGGCCTTGCGTCTTTATCTGGGGCGCGGTCTCCTATGGCATCTACACCATGTCGATCATCGAGCTCGGCGAGCGCTTTACCGGCTCGGCGCTGGTCGCCGGCAATGCCGCCTTCTCCCTGATGTGGGGCATCGGCGGCATCGTGGTGCCGCCGCTGGCGGGTGGCGTCATGGATGTGATCGGCGCCTCCGGTCTGCCGATCACGCTGGGCGCGATTTGTCTGGCACTGGCTGTGGCCACGGTCCTGCGCCGGCGGATGGTTTGAGGCCGCATTCCCCCGATGACCTGACGTACCATCTTGAATAAAACCGCTTGCAACGCGATGTAGGCAGGGCTGCCCGCCACTAGCCTGGAGACCATGCGTGACCCAATCGACGACAAAACGCCAGACGGATGCCACCGCGGAGGACAAGTTCCTCTGGCTGGAGGACCGGACCAGCAAGGAATCGCTCGACTGGGTGCATCGCCAGAACCAGATCACCGTGGCCGAACTACAGGGCGATCCGTCCTACCAGGCGGCCTTCGAGACGGCGCTCGACCTGATGACGGCCGAGGACAACATTGCGGTCGGTGCCGCGCTCAACGGCCAAGTCTATAATTTCTGGCAGGACAAGACCAATGTGCTCGGCCTCTGGCGCCGCACGACGGTTGCTTCCTACAAGACCGAGAAGCCTGTGTGGGAGACGATCATCGACTTCGACGTGCTGTCGGCCAAGGAGGGGGTGAAGTGGGTGTTCAGCGGCGCCAGCCGCCTTTACCCCGATTTCAACCTTTGCCTGGTGGCGATGTCGCCGGATGGCGGCGATGCGAGCGAGATGCGCGAATTCGACATCGAGACCAAATCATTCATCGAGGGCGGCTTCCGCGCTCCCGCCTCGAAATCCGGCTTTTCCTGGCTGGACAGGGACACGGTCATTGTCTCGGCTGCCTTCGATGAAGACGACAAGACCCAGTCCGGTTATCCGCGCGTCGTCAAGCTGTGGAAGCGCGGCACCCGGTTGGAGGAGGCGACGCCGATCTTCGAGGCCGAGAAGCAGGATCTCGCGGCCGGCGCGGGGGTCGAGCATGATGGCGACAGGCAGTATTTGTTTCTGGCCCGCACGATCGCCTTCTTCTCCTCGCACAGTTTTCTGCGCCTGCCGTCGGGCGAAAACCGGCGCATCCCGCTGCCGGACGATGTCACCGACACCGCGCTGTTCAAGGGCCGGTTCGTGTTCGGGGTGCGCAGCCCATGGACGGCGCCGGGCGGCACTGAGTGCTTGCCGGACGCCCTCTATTCCTTCGATTTCGAACACTGGATCGACACCGGCGACCTGGGCCCTGTTGAAACCATGCTCGCGCCAGCGCACCGTGTTTCGGTCGCCGGCATTGCCCGCACTCAGGACCGGCTGTTCATCAATCTGATGGACAATGTGCGCGGCAAGGTCGTTATCGCCGAGCGCAGCGGCGACCGCTGGTCGCTGAAGCCGGTGGCGCTGCCCGAGAACGGCAATGTCGGCATCGCGCATGCCGAGCATTTCGGTTCCAGCGTCTCCTTCTCCTTCACCGATTTCCTGACGCCGAGTTCGATCATCTGGTCGGACGATGACGGGGTGACGCTGGCCACCGTGAAATCGCAGCCGGCGCGGTTCGACGCCGCGCCGCTGGTCTCCGAACAGTTCGAGGCGCGCTCGAAGGACGGCACCATGATCCCGTATTTCGTCGTCAGGCGGCGCGACCAGAAGGGTCCGGTACCGACGCTTCTCTATGGTTATGGCGGCTTCGAAATACCGCTGCTGCCCGGCTATGCCGGCGTGCGCGGCAGGCTGTGGCTGGAGAAGGGCAATGCCTATGTGCAGGCCTGCATCCGCGGTGGCGGTGAGTTTGGGCCGGCCTGGCACCAGGCGGCGCTGAAGGGCAATCGCCAGACTGCCTTCGACGATTTCGCCGCGGTGGCGCAGGACGTCGTCAGGCGCGGCATCGCCACGGCTGCTTCCCTCGGCATCCAGGGCGGCTCGAATGGCGGCCTGCTTACCGGCGTTTCCCTGACGCAGCATCCCGAACTGTTCGGCGCCGTCATCATCGAGGTGCCGCTGCTCGACATGCTGCGCTACACCGAACTGCCGCCAGGCGCCTCGTGGATCGGCGAATATGGCGATCCGGCAAAACCGGAAGAGGCCAAGTGGCTCGCCGCCTATTCGCCGTACCACCATGTCTCGGCCGATGCCGACTATCCCCCGGTGCTGCTCACGACATCGACCGCCGACGACCGCGTCCATCCCGGCCATGCCCGCAAGATGGCCGCGAAGCTGCAGGAAGCAGGTCACGACAAGACCTTGTTCTTCGAGGAGACGGAAGGCGGCCATGGCGGGCGTGGCGATCGCCGGCCGCAAGCGGCACAAACCGCCATGAAATACGTTTTCCTGCAAAGGGTATTGAGCGGCACCGCTTGAATTCCGGGCCTCGGGCGGCATAGACTGCCGCCATGGTCTACATGAGCACATCCGGCGCTTTCGGGGTCGCGGTGACACCGTCGCCGCGCACGCTGCGCGCCGAACTGCTCAGGCTGTGCGCCCGCATCGGCTATTCGCCGCCCGCCGTCCTCTGACGAAGTCGCCCCGGCAGCTTGCCGGTTTGATTCCAGAGGAAAGAGCAAACCCATGACTTACCAGAACTATTCGCTGAAGCAGCTTCAGCAGATTGACGCCGCGCATCATCTGCATCCCTTCACCGACCACAAGGAATTGCGCGAGACCGGCTCGCGCATCATCACCCACGCCAACGGCCCGTTCATCTACGATGCCGACGGCACCGAAATACTCGACGGCATGGCCGGGCTGTGGTGCGTCAATGTCGGCTATGGCCGCGACGAGCTGGCCGACGCCGCTTACGCGCAGATGAAGGAATTGCCCTACTATAATTCCTTCTTCAAATGCTCGACGCCGACGCCCGTGCTGCTGTCGAAGAAGCTGGCCGAGCTGGCGCCCAAGGGCATCGCCCAGGTGTTTTACGGCTCCTCCGGCTCGGAGGCCAACGACACGGCGCTGCGGCTCGTGCGCCACTATTGGGTGCTGGAAGGCAAGCCGGAGAAGAACCGCATCATCTCGCGCAAGTCGGCCTATCACGGCTCGACCGTCGCCGGGACGTCGCTGGGCGGCATGGATTTGATGCACAAGCAGCTCGGCGGGGCGGTTCCCAACATCGTCCATGTCATGATGCCCTATGCTTATGAGTTGGCGCTGCCTGGCGAAAGCGACCATGATTTCGGCCTGCGCGCGGCCAAGGCCGTCGAGGACGCCATCCTCGAAGCCGGTGCCGACAAGGTGGCGGCCTTCATCGGCGAGCCGGTGATGGGCGCGGGCGGGGTGAAAATACCGCCGATGAGCTATTGGCCGGAAGTGCAGCGCATCTGCCGCAAATACGATGTGCTTTTGATGCTGGACGAGGTCATCACCGGCTATGGCCGCACCGGCGAATGGTTTGCGGCGCAGACCTTCGGCGTCGAGGCCGACACCATCACCACGGCCAAGGCACTGACCTCGGGCTATCAGCCGCTGTCGGCGCTGCTGGTCGGCGACCGTATCGCGGCGACGCTGGTCGAAAAGGGCGGCGAATTCTACCACGGCTATACCTATTCGGGTCACCCGGTGGCCTGCGCGGTGGCGCTGAAGAATCTCGAGATCATGGAGCGCGAAGGCCTGGTCGACAGGGTCAGGAACGACACCGGACCTTACTTCGCCCAGGCGCTGCAAGAGCGCATTGCCGGCCACGAACTGGTCGGCGAGGTGCGATCGATCGGGCTGATGGGCGCGATCGAGATCGTCAAGGACAAGGCGACCAAGGAGCGCTTCCTGCCGGCGGGCAGTGCCGCCGTCACCGTCCGCGACCACGCCATCGCGCAAGGCCTGATGCTGCGCGCCACCGGCGACACGATGATCCTGTCGCCGCCGCTGATCTGGACCCGCGCGACGATCGACATGGCTTGCGATCGCATCGCCAAAGCGCTGGATCTGGCGCAAGCGGATTTGCGCAAGAAGTAGATGGAACGAGCGCCGGGCGCCTTGCAAACAGGGCGCCCGGACTGTGCGCCTGCTTATCGTCAGGGTCGACGGGGTCAGCGCACCGATCGTGCTGGTCAATGAAGGCCATGAGGCAATTCCGAACGCTGCAATCGGAATAATAATTCAGACCGAGCAGTATAGTACTGCAAAACGCAAAAACCGCGCTCCATAGGAACGCGGCTTTGCCAGATACGCATGGCATTTCGCCAACAATACACTTGCGAAACTTACGGGCTCCGGTACGCGAGACCTGATCCGGAGCGCCGGGCGGATGCGATATGTCCGCCTCGCCATCCGTTATATAGGCACATCGTTACCGCCGGGTTATCGAGAGCTTAAGCAAATCTAAATTTGCAATTTTTCCGCGCAATAAAAATCGAGAAAAGCGCTGCCAAATTCGAAACTTATAGAGAACTGCCGCGAAGGAAATTTATGATGCCGGAAAAATCCGATCCGCCATTTCCCTGGGCGTTGAACAGCGCATAAAGCTGGGCCGCTTCGGCCCCCATTGGCGTCACCGCGCCGGCGCTTTGGGCCGCCTCCTGCGCCAGTTTCAGGTCCTTCAGCATGAGTGCTGCGGCAAAGCCCGGTTTGTAGTCGCGGTTGGCGGGTGAGGCCGGCACGGGACCCGGCACCGGGCAATAGGTGGTCAGCGACCAGCACTGGCCCGACGAGGTCGAGGCAACGTCGAACAGGGCCTGATGCGAGAGGCCGAGCTTTTCGGCCAGCACGAAGGCCTCTGCGACGCCGATCATCGAAATGCCGAGCATCATGTTATTGCAGATTTTGGCTGCCTGACCGGCGCCGTCGTCGCCGCAATGGACGATGCGGCCTGCCATCGGCTTCAGGACCGGTTCGGCCTTGGCGAAGGCATCCTTGGCGCCGCCGGCCATGAAGGTCAGCGTTCCCGCAGCAGCACCGCCGGTGCCGCCGGAGACGGGGGCGTCGATCGAATGCAGCCCGTGCTTCCTTGCTACGGCATGCGCCTTGCGGGCCGACTCGACATCGATGGTCGAGGAATCAATGAACAGGGCGCCTGGTTTGGCCTTGGGTGCGATGTCCTCGTAGACCGAGAGCACGTGCTTGCCGGCGGGAAGCATGGTGATCACGACATCGGCGTCCTTCACCGCCGCCACGGCATTCGCCGTGACAATGACGCCATGCTCGCGGGCGACGGTGAGGTTTTCCGGCATCAGGTCAAAGCCGTGCACCGCGTGCCCCGCCTTGACGAGATTGGCAGCCATCGGATTGCCCATATTTCCGAGACCAATGAAGGCGATGGTGGTCATAGCGGTGCTCCATGATGAGTAGGCAGTAGGCAGTAGGCAGTAGGCAGTAGGCAGTAGGCAGTAGGCAGTAGGCAGTAGGCAGTAGGCAGTAGGCAGTAGGCAGTAGGCAGTAGGCAGTAGGGCGACCTATTCGGGTGCGAGTTTGATAATAAGTTGGCGAAGCATCTTTCCGATGGCCTCGGCCGCCAGAAGCAGGTGCTCAGCTTGCCCATGCGTGGCAACGCCAATGCGTTGAGCGATTTGGAGGTGTGTCTCGAACTCCTTCAGCGAGCCTTGGGCTATCCTGAGAAATTGCTGATAGGAGCCTCGGTTGTCTCGGCCATAGCCTTCCGCGATGTTTGCAGGGATAGAGGTTGCTGAACGGCGGATTTGGCTGGTCAGCCCATACAATTCCTCTTTGGGCCATGTCTTGGTCAATGAGTAGGTGCTGACAGCCAGATCCATCGCCTGCTGCCATACGATAAGATCCTTGTACGAGTTGATCTTGCCGGTCATCCTTTGCCTACTGCCTACTGCCTACTGCCTACTGCCTACTGCCTACTGCCGTCCAATCAACGCCCGCGCGATGATGACGCGCATGATCTCGTTGGTGCCTTCGAGGATCTGGTGGACGCGCAGGTCGCGCACCAGTTTTTCGATACCGTAATCATGAAGATAGCCATAACCGCCATGCAGCTGCAGCGCCTCGTTGGCGACGTTGAAGCCGATGTCGGTGACGAAGCGCTTGGCCATCGCCGACCATTTGCCGGCGTCCGGCGCCTTGCGGTCTAGCTTCGAGGCGGCAGCATAGAGGAAAATGCGTGCCGCCTGCAGTTCGGTTTCCATGTCGGCCAGCCGGAACTGCAGCGCCTGGAACTGGTTGATCTTCGAGCCGAAGGCTTTGCGTTCGCCCGTATAGGCCAAAGCCTTGTCGAGCGCCGATTGCGCGCCGCCGAGCGAGCATGCCGCAATGTTGAGGCGGCCGCCGTCAAGGCCGGCCATGGCGATGCCGAAACCTGCGCCTTCCCCCGACAGCAGGTTTGCAGCCGGCACCTTGCAGTCCTCGAAGATCACCTGGCGGGTCGACTGCATGTGCCAGCCCATCTTGTGCTCGTTGGCGCCGAAGGACAGGCCGGGCGCATCCTTCGGCACGACGAAGGTGGAAATGCCCTTCGGCCCGTCGGCGCCGGTGCGCGCCATGACGACATAGAGGTCGCTGTCGCCGGCCCCGGAGATGAACTGCTTGGCGCCGTTGAGCACATAGTCGTCGCCGCTCTTCACCGCGCGCGTCTTCAGCGCCGCGGCATCCGAGCCTGAGCCCGGCTCGGTCAGGCAGTAGCTCGCCAGCCATTCCATCGAGGTCAGCTTCGGCAGGAAGCGTTGGCGCTGCTCGTCGTCGCCGAAGCGGTCGATCATCGACGCCGCCATATTGTGGATCGAGATGAAGGAGGAAAACGCCGGATCGGCGTGCGACAGTGCCTCGAAGATCAGCACGGCGTCGAGCCGGCCGAGCGCCGAGCCGCCGACATCGTCCCTGACATAGATGCCGCCAAGGCCAAGCGGGCCGGTCTCGCGGATTACATCGGCGGGAAAGTGTCTTGCCCGGTCCCATTCGAGCGCATTGGGCGCAACGCGATCGGCGGCGAAGGCCTGTGCCATCTCCTGGATGGCGCGCTGCTCCTCATTGAGTTCGAACTGACTGGTGCTCGCATCGACCGCGGCGTCCATGGCGTGCTCCCTGTGTTCCCCAGCTGGGGTTGGCTTGCTGGCCTGTTGTTTTTGGCTTTGCGCGCCGCTCAATCTAGACCAATGATGCCGCCGCGCAACCCGGCTCGCCGCGCAGCCGCTGTGCATGAATGGATCAACGGAGCATTGCGTGCCGACATATTTCGACGAATTGCTCGACCGCTTCCATGCCTATCTCCGGGGCGTGGACAACGCGCTGGTGCGGGACGCCGTGACCCGGATCGGCTGGAATATGACGGCGCGCGTGCTCGAAGCGCATCCGCTGCCTTGCCTTGGTCTGCTCGACCGCATTGTCGAACTGGCGCCGCCGGACCCGCAGCCTCTGGTGCAACTGCTGGCGGAGCGTCGTGACGATCTGTGCTGGGGGCAGACCTACAACGCGAGCGATTTTGGTGAAGCGTTCTTGCAGAAATACGGCTGGCTGGAGGTGTTTGGCACGCGCGGCCATTTCGCCAATGAAGAGGTCGCGGCCGGATTGCTGATCCTGGGGCCCGGCATCACCTATCCCGACCATCATCACATTGCCGAGGAGATCTACATTCCGCTGACCGGCGGCACCGAGTGGCGCATGGGCGAAGGCGGCTTTCACACCCGCCAGGCGGGCGAAATTATCCATCACGCCTCCAATGTCAGCCATGCCATGCGCACCGGCAGCGAAGCGTTGCTGGCGCTCTACATCTGGCGCGGCGGGCCGCTGGCGCAGAAATCGACCGTTTCCGGCGCGCAGGGCAGGGGCTGAGCATGGCCAAGGCGATCATGCTGCAAGGCACGGGTTCGGATGTCGGCAAGACGGTGCTGGTGGCGGGGCTCTGCCGCGCGGCCAGGAATCGCGGGCTGAAAGTCAGGCCGTTCAAGCCGCAGAACATGTCGAACAATGCCGCCGTCGCCGACATTCCGGGCGACGACCGCCCCGGCGGCGGCGAGATTGGCCGTGGGCAATGGCTGCAAGCGCTGGCGTGTGGTGTTCAGCCGACTGTGCATATGAATCCGGTGCTGCTCAAACCCCAGAGCGACATCGGTTCGCAGGTGATCGTGCAGGGCAAGGTGTTCGGCGAGGCGCGAGCGCGCGACTACCAGACAATGAAAGCGGGGCTGATGGACGCCGTGCTGGAGTCCTGGACGAAGGTCGGTGAGGGCGCCGATCTGGTCGTCGTCGAGGGCGCCGGATCGCCGGCCGAAATCAACCTGCGCAGCCGCGACATCGCCAATATGGGCTTTGCCACGCGCGCCGACGTGCCGGTCATCCTGGTCGGCGACATCGACCGCGGTGGCGTCATCGCTTCGGTCGCCGGCACGCATCTGATCCTGCCGGAGGAAGACAGGCGCATGATCGTCGGCTACCTCATCAACAAGTTCCGCGGCGATGTCTCGCTGTTCGACGACGGCATCCGGTCGATCGAAAGCTTCACCGGCTGGCGCTGCTTTGGCGTCGTGCCGTGGCTGAAGGCGGCTGCGCGATTGCCTTCGGAGGATTCGGTCGTGCTCGAACGCCTGGCATCGGGCGAGAAGCGGGCGTTGAAGGTCGCCGTGCCGATGCTTGGCCGCATCGCCAATTTCGACGACCTCGACCCGCTCAAGGCCGAGCCGCAGGTCGAAGTGGTGTTCGTGCCGCCGGGGCAGCGCTTGCCGGAGGATGCCGGCCTGGTGGTCATTCCCGGTTCCAAATCGACGATCGGGGATCTCATGAAGTTCCGCGAGAATGGCTGGGATCGCGATCTCCTCGCGCACCGCAAACGCGGCGGCCATATCGTCGGTATCTGCGGCGGTTTCCAGATGCTCGGCCGCCTGGTGCGCGATCCCGATCGCATCGAGGGCAGTGTCACCGAGGCCGAGGGACTCGGCCTGCTCGACATCGAGACGGTGATGGAACCGGAAAAGACGGTGCGCAATGTCAGCGCCCGCTCAGTGCCGTTCGGCCTGGCGCTCGAGGGCTACGAAATTCATCTCGGCCGCACCACCGGGCCGGACATGGCGCGGCCGTCGGCTGTGATCAACGGCATCGACGACGGTGCGATTTCCGCCGACGGCAAGGTTTTTGGCACCTATCTGCACGGCCTGTTTTCCGCCGACGCTTTCCGGGCGAGATTCCTGGAAAGCCTCGGCGTGAAAGGCGGCGGCGTCGACTATCGGGCGGACGTGGAAAACGCTCTGGACGAGATCGCAGCCGAACTGGAGCGCCATCTCGATTGCGATGCGATTTTTGGGTTAGCGAGGTAGGGCCGTCCACCGTTTCGTCATCCTCGGGGCTGCGCGTCCGCTTTGCTTCGTGGCCATCCTTCCGCGGAAGACCCTAACAGACCATGCATCCAAAGCAAAAGCGCCCGGCTTTTGACCGGGCGCTTCGAATTGCAGAGGTCGCGGGTGCCTAGGCGCCGCGCATCAGGCAGGCGGCGGCAAGCACGATGTATGCGATGAGGACAATCCACACCGCAGCCAGAGGAATGAACGCAAGAACGCCAAGCGCGGCGAGCACGCCGATGATGGCGATGACTAGGGATATGATGAAAACAAGCTGAGTGGGTGCACTAAGATTCATGTGTGGTCCCTCCAACATGATTCGTACAACGGCATCCTATCAGGCGTGCGGCTCATACACCAACTAGCTGGCGCAATGGGTTCGCCGGATCGGCCAGCAGCTTCACCGCCAGCGCGAGGCAGATGATCACCAGCAGCGGCTTGATCAGCCTTGCGCCGATGCGGATGGCAAGGCTGGCGCCGAGCCGGGCGCCGAGGAACTGGGCGATGCCCATCATCAGCCCGATCTTCCAGTAGACGACGCCGGCGATAGCAAAGACGATGAAGCCGCCAATGTTGGAGGCGAAATTGAGCAGCTTGGTGTGTGCCGTGGCCTTGAGCACGCCGAAGCCGGCGAGGCTGACGAAGGCCAGCATGTAGAAGGAGCCGGCTCCCGGCCCGAACAGCCCGTCATAAAAGCCGACCAAAGGGGCGATGATCAGCCCGAACAGGAAGGGCGACAGGCGCTCGGCGCGGTCGACATCGTTCATGTTGGGTTTCACGGCGAAGTAGATCGCGATGGCGATTAAAAGCAGCGGCAGCAGCGCCCGCAGGAGATCACCCGGCACGAATGCCGCCAGCAAGGCGCCGAGGGCACTGCCGGCAAGGGCCAGAAGCGCCGATGGCAGCTGTCGGCGCAGATCGACATGGCCATTCATGGCGTAGTGGATGGTCGCCGAAGCGGTGCCGAAAATGCCCTGCAGCTTGTTGGTTCCAAGTGCTGCGACCGGCGGGAAGCCGGCAAGCAGCAGGGCCGGGATGGTGATCAGCCCGCCGCCGCCGGCTATCGAATCGACAAAGCCGGCTGCAAAGGCGGCGAAGACAAGCATGATGACGGTCTGGGTAGCGAGGTCGAGCATCGGGATTTTCTGAACATTCCGGCGGGAAAGGTGGTGCCGCGCCTTCTCATGGCCATCCGGTTTGCGCAAGGCCGATTCCGCGCTACGTCCATCCAAGCGCGTTGCGCTTGGATTTCCTGTGGTGCATGTCATTATCTCAGTACCGCTGCGCAGTTTTGGGTCATGTGCGCTGGGCGGGCTCGGGAAAGGGACACTGTTGGCGATGGCATTGCTCGACCAGATACGCTCGATCTTCGATGGTGACCCCGGCGTGCGCAAGGTTGCCGACGACCCTGTGCTGTCGGCGGAACTCTTGATGCTGTTTCGCATGATCCTGGCCGACGGCTCGGTTTCGGAGAGCGAGATGGTCGCCTTCCGGCGCATCTGCAAGGACGCCTTCGGCATCCCGGAAACCAGCATCGACGCGGTCATCGAATATCTCAATGATTTCGGCTACGAGACCAACGGTTCGCAAGCCATTGCGCTGTTCCGCGATCTCGATGTCGAACGGCGCAAGTTGCTGGCGCTCCACATGGCGGAGATCGCCAAAGCCGATTCCAAACTGGCCGAGAGCGAAGTGCGGCTGTTGCGCCGCACGCTTGATTTGCTCGACATCAGCCCGGTCGATGTGGTGAAGCCGGAGGAGTGAGGCAGACCAGGGGCAACGGCCGCCCAGCCGGGTCCCCGCTGCTTCGCAGCGTCCCAGCGTTTGTGACCTTTCATCGTGCCACTGGCACGATGAATTCGCTGCGCGAACCGGTCACTTACCCCTGTTCCTGCATACGGTGAGCGATCGCCCGATGCAGTTCGGGCGCAGCCGCCACCAGCGCCCTGGCCGCCTCCGACTGCGGATGATCGAGCACGTCACCGGTCTTGCCGCGCTCGACGATCCTGCCGTCATGCATGACCAGCACCTCATCGGTGATGGCGCGGGCGACGGTCAAATCGTGGGTGATGAAGAGATAGCCGATGCCGAGCTTCTGGTTGAGCTCTGCGAACAGATCGAGGATCTGGGCGCGGATCGACACGTCGAGCGCCGAGACCGGCTCGTCGGCGACGACCAGCTTCGGCCTTGTGATGATGGCGCGGGCGATCGACAGGCGCTGGCGCTGGCCGCCGGAAAACTCATGCGGATATTTGTCCATGTCGCTGACGCCGAGGCCGACCTCGTGCAGCGCATGCGCCACCATCTCGCGCCGCTCGGCCGGTGTCGGCTTCTTTTCCAGTACATGCAGCGGCTCGGCGACCAGTTTCTCGACCTTCTGGCGCGGGTCGAAAGAGCCGTAGGGATCCTGGAACACCACCTGCATGTCGCGCCGCGCGGCTTTGAGCTCCGCCTCGCTTTTGCCGGTGATGGTCTCGCCGCGAAAGCGGATCGTTCCCGATGTCGATTTGTCGAGCGCCAGGATCATGCGGGCAAGCGTTGACTTGCCGCAGCCGGAGCGGCCGACCAGCGCCACCGATTGGCCCGGCGCCAGCGACAAGGACACGTCGTCGACGGCGCGGATTGGAGCCGCTGACTTGAACAGGGAGGTGCGCCGGCCCGGATAGTCCCGTGTCACGCCTTCGACCTCAAGCAGCGGTTTGCCCTGGCCGGTGGCGTGAACCTTGGCGCGCGCGGGCACGTGCATGGAGGCCAGCGCCAGCTGGCGCGTGTAGGGATGCAGCTGTTCCGATAGCGTGCGTGCGGTGTCGCCGGCTTCCATCACCTCGCCATGACGCAGGATGGTGATGCGGTCGGCCATTTCGGTGACGACGGCGAGATCGTGCGAGATCAGAAGCAGGCCCATGCGGTTTTCGCTGACAAGGCCGCGCAAGAGGTCGAGGATCTGCGCCTGCAGCACCACGTCGAGCGCCGTGGTCGGCTCGTCGGCGATGAGCAGCTTGGGTTTCAATGCGCAGGCAATGGCGATGACGACGCGCTGGCGCTGGCCGCCCGACAGTTCGTGCGGATAGCGCGACAGCGGGAATTTGGCCTCGGGCAGGCCGACGCGGTCGAGCATTTTGCGCGCCCGGTCTTCGGCTTCCGCGCGGCTTGCCCTGGTGTGCCAGCGTATGCCTTCAGCGACCTGCTCGCCGATCGTCTTGACCGGGTTAAGCGCCGTCATAGGTTCCTGGAACACCATGCCGATGTCGTCGCCGCGCAGCGCGCACATCTGGTCCTCGGTTGCGGCCAGAATATCGATGCCGTCGAAGGTCACGCGGCCGGTGGCGCGCGCAGCATGCGGCAGAAGCTGCATGATGGTCAGCGCCGTCATCGATTTGCCCGAGCCGGATTCGCCGACCAGCCCCATCACCTCGCCGGGCGCGACGGAGAGGTCGACCCCTTTCAGGATCGGCGTGTCGCCGATGGCCAGCGACAGGTTCTCCATCTGCAGCAGGCTCATCGCTGCCGCCGCGATTTCGGGTCGAGTATGTCGGCGATGCCGTCGCCGAGCAGATTGAGCCCAAGCACCGTGACGACGATGGCCATGCCGGGGAAGATGGCCATCCAAGGCGCCACCACCATGCGCGTCTGAGCGTCGAACAGCATGCGGCCCCAGCTCGGCATTGGCGGCTGGGCGCCGAGGCCGACATAGGAGAGGCCGGCTTCGGCCAAAATGCCAAGCGCGAACTGGATGGTGCCTTGCACCAGAAGCAGCGTGGCGATGTTGGGCAGCACGTGCTCGGTTGTAATCTGCGCTTTGCTCTTGCCGGCGGCGCGGGCGGCGAGGATGAATTCGCGCGGCCAGATCGCCAGCGCGCCGGCGCGGGCGACGCGCGCAAACACCGGGATGTTGAAGATGCCGATGGCGATGATGGCGTTGATTGCGCCCGGTCCGAAGATGGCGGTGATCATGATCGCCGACAGCAGCGCCGGGAAGGCGAAGACGAGGTCGGTCAGCCGCATCAGCGCCTCGTCGACCAACCCGCCGCGCGCCGCGGCGAAGGCGCCGAGCGGCACGCCGACGCCCATGCCGATGCCGACCGCGACCAGCGCCACGGCAATCGAGTTGCGGGCGCCGACCATGATCATCGACAGGATGTCGCGGCCGAAATGATCGGTGCCGAACCAGTGCGCCGCAGAGGGCGCCAGCGTCTTGTCCGAGATCACCAGTTTGGTCACGTCGTAGGGCGTCCAGACGTAGGAGATGACCGCTATTGCAGCCACCAGCACCGTGATGGCGAAGCCGATGAGGAAGGAGCGGTTGCGGAAGGCCTTGGCCAGAATGCTGCCCAACGTCTCCTGCGGGATGTCGATGTGCAGCGTCATTGCCGGCCTCGAAGGCGCGGATCGACGATGGCGTAGGAGACGTCGACGACGAGGTTGACCGCAATGACGGCGACGACCAGCAGCATGACGATGCTTTCCACCACGATCAGGTCGCGCTGAGTGATCGCCTGGAACACCAGCCGTCCGAGGCCGGGGAGATAAAAGACGTTCTCGATGATGATGGTGCCGGCGAGCAGGAAGGCGAATTGCAGGCCCAGAATGGTCAGAACCGGGATCATCGCGTTGCGCAGCGCGTGCCGCCATAGCACGGCGCGGTAAGGCAGGCCCTTGGCGCGGGCGGTGCGGATATAGTCCTCGTTCAGCACCTCGAGCAGCGCGGAGCGGGCAACGCGAGCCAGGATCGCGGCCTGCGGCAGAGCGAGTGCTACGGCCGGCAGCAGCAGCGATTTCAGCGCCGGCCAGGCGCCGGCGCTCCAGCCGGGAAAGCCGCCGGCCGGCACCAGCCGCAGCCAGACGGCAAAGAGGTAGATCAGCATCAGCGCGAACCAGAAGTTCGGGATGGCGACGCCGAGCTGGGCGGCGCCCATGGCGATCGTATCGCCGGCCCGCCCGCGCCGGCTGGCGGAATAGAGCCCGACCGGGATGGCAATGATGGTCGACAGCGCCAGCGCGATCAGCGCCAGCGGCAGGGAAACCGCCATGCGCTCGCGGACAAGGTCGATGACCGGCACCGAATAAGTGTAGGAGCGGCCGAAATCGAGGCTGAGCAGGCCACCGACCCAGTGGAGGTAACGCAGGAGAAGCGGTGCGTTGAGGCCCATCTGGTTGCGCAGGAGTTCGACCTGCTCGGCGCTGGCGTTGAGGCCAAGCATCAGCCGCGCCGGATCGCCGGGCAGGATTTCTAGCACGGCGAAGACGACCATCGAGGCCAGGATCAAGGTTGCGATGGCGATGGCGAGGCGTTTGAGGAGGTAGGCGGTCATGGTGGAGGGGCGCCCGGTGCGGCTGCGCCTTGAAAGTCGAGTTCCCCCCCACCCCCTCTGTCCTGCCGGACCCGGCCCTTCGCTGTCGCTTCGGGCGTTCGTTGTTCGGAAAGCCAAGCAGTTGGCTTTCCGTCCGCTGCGCGGACCACTCCTCACCCCCCGCAAGGGGGGAGATCAGCAGTTTCCGTGTCGTCGACCAGCGTTCAACGTTCGCGATAGGCGAAAGCGGAGATGAGAGCCCAATCTCCCCCCTTGCGGGGGAGATGCCCGGCAGGGCAGAGGGGGGTGTGAAGGAATGCACACTGTTGCCTGTCGGGCGCCGCCTCAATCCGTCCACTTCACCTTGGTCAGATCATTCGCCTGGATCGGCGCATTCTCCCACAGGCCCTGCAGCTTGGCGTCCCAGACGCCGACCTTCGGCAGTTCATAGAGGAAGCCGACCACGGCGTCGTCGGCCAGGATCTTCTGTGCTTCGCCGAGCAGCGTGTTGCGCTTGGCGTCGTCGGAGGTGAGGTTCAGCTCGGCGATGATCTTGTCGAAGGCGGGGTTGTCGTAGTTGAAGTAGTAGTCCTTGCGCGAGTAGATATCGATGTCGTTGGGCTCGGTGTGGGAGACGATGGTCAGGTCGTAATCCTTCTTGGTGAACACCTGGTCCAGCCACTGCGCCCATTCGACCGGAATGATTTCCAGGTCGATGCCGACATCGCGCAGCTGCGAAGCGATGATCTCGCCGCCAAGCCGCGCATAGGAAGGCGGCGGCAGTTTCAGCATCGCCTTGAAGCCGTTCTCCAGGCCGGCCTGCTTCAGCAGTTCCTTGGCCTTGTCGACATTGTGCGGATAGAGGCCGGTGAGGTCGACATAGGCCTTGCTGGCCGGCGACATGTGCGAGCCGATCGGCACGCCGAGGCCGGCCGAGGCGCCGTCGATGATCGCCTTGCGGTCGAGCGCGAAGGCAATTGCCTGCCGCACCTCGAGCTTGTCGAAAGGCGGCTTCTTGTTGTTGATCGCCAGAATGGTCTCGCCCTCGGTCGAGCCGATCACCACCTTGAAGCGCGGATCGTCCTTGACCTGCGCGACGCTGTCGGGATCGAAGAAAGGGAAAGCCTGGATGTCGCCGGAGAGCAGCGCCGGCACGGCGGCGGCGGCGTCGGGAACGATGCGGAACTCGGCCTTGTCGAGGAACACCGGGGCGCCCCAGTAAGTGTCCGATTTCACCAGCGTGATCGACGAGCCCTTGGCCCAGCTCTGGAATTTGAACGGGCCGGTGCCGATGGGCTTTTCCTTGTTGGTGTCGGCGCTCTCGGGCGCCACAATCACCGCGTCGCCCCAGCCCAGATTGTAGAGGAACGACCCCTGCGGGTTCTTCAGCGTCACCTTGACCGTCGTCGGATCGACGACTTCGACCGTATCGATGGAGGCGAACAGGGCTTTTTGCGCGTTGACCGAATTGTCGGCGCGGGCGCGGTCGAGCGAGAACTTCACGTCGCCGGCGTCGAAATCGCTGCCGTCATGGAATTTGACGCCGGTGTGCAGCTTGAAGGTGTAGACCTTGCCATCGTCGGAAATGGCCCAGCTCTCGGCAAGGTCGGGCAGCACTTCGCCATTCGGACCGATGCGGGTCAGGCCCTCGAAGACGTTGGCGTAGAGCACTTCGTCGATCGCCGCGGCAGCACCGGCGGTCGGATCGAGATGTGGCGGCTCGAGCGTAATGCCGATCACCAGATCGGTGCGTGCGGCAAATGCCTGACTGCCGGCCAGTGCCAGCACCGCGGCGGCAAGAATGGTTTTCCACAATTTCATCGTGCAACTCCCAAATGCTCGAACCCTGGTGCGATAGAAGCGTGATTTCGAGGTGGAGTAAATTGCGTTTCGTGCTCCGCAGCGGCGCGGGGAGGAATGTTTTTTCAGCGAAGTCGATGGTTCAGTCCGCGGCCGTGCCCCTAAGCAGCACATTCAGCCCGATCGCCATCACCTTGGCCGACTCCACCATATCAGAGATACCGACCCATTCGTCGGGCCGGTGGGCGAGGTCCAAAATGCCCGGGCCATAGGCGATGCAATCATAGATGTGGCCGATGCGGGCGATGTGCTTCTGGTCGTAAGTGCCTGGTGAAATGACATAATCCGGCTCACGGTCGAAGATCGCCATGATGCCTTGCGCCACCGCCTTGACCACCGGCGCGTCGCGCTCGGTCATCAGCGGCAGCACCTCCATCAGGTCGCGAATCTCGTAGTCGAACTTTTTGCGCTTGCGCTTCAGCCGGTCGAGGATATCGGTCACCTCGCTCTTGACCGTGGCAAGGTCCTCCTCGAGCAGGAAGCGGCGGTCGATGGTCAGCCGGCAGGCGTCGGGCACGTTGGGTGAGGGCAGGCCGGGGCGGAAATCCTCGGTCTGGCCGCCATGGATCGAGTTGATGTTCATGGTCGAGCGCTTTGCGCCTTGGGGCACGACAGGCATGCGCGTCACCTTGCGGTCGAGCGCCGGAAACAGTTCATCCTCGAAGGCCTGCAGCACGGCGCCCATGTGGCGCACCGCATTGTCGCCGAGGAACGGCATCGAGCCATGCGCGATCTCGCCCTTGGTCTCGATCTCCGCCCACCAGACGCCGCGATGGCCAAGACAGATGCGGTCCTTGTTCAGCGGCTCCGGGATGATGACGTGGTCGACCTTGGGTTTCGAGAAATAGCCAAGCTTCGCCAGATGGGCGACGCCGCCGAAGCCGCCGGACTCCTCATCGACCGTGCCCGAAATTTCGATGGCGCCGGGAAAGTCGGGGAATACCTCCATGAAGGCTTCCGCCGCGATGATCGAGGCGGCCATGCCCCCTTTCATGTCGCAGGCGCCGCGGCCGTAGACCTTGCCGTCCTTCACCACCCCGGCAAAGGGATCGACGCTCCAGCCTTCGCCGGCTTCGACCACATCGATGTGCGAGTTGAAATGGACACAGGCTCCAGGCGAGCGGCCGTCGAAGCGGGCGACGACATTGACGCGGGGATAGCGGTCGGTGTCGCCGGGCGTGCCTTCGGCGCGGATGAATTCGGTTTCGAAGCCAAGCCTGCCTAGGCGCGCACCGATATATTCGGCGCAGGGGCGATAGGCTTCGCCAGGCGGGTTGATGGTCGGGAAGCGGATCAGGTCGGCGGTCAGTGCGACCAGGTCATCAACACGGGCGTCTATCGCTTTGAAGAGTCGTTTGTTCATTCCCGGATTTGAGCAGGCAAGGGGGTGGTTTTGCAAGCATCGCGCCACTGGCGCCGAAACTTCGTGTCGCAGCGGCAACTATGGCGGAAAATCGTTCAAATTCGCTGCTTTAGATTGGCGAATTTATCAAGGAGTGTGTGTTAGATCACTCACCTGTCGTTAAAAAGATGAAAAACCGCGTGATGACAGGGCAGGCAAGGGGCATCAAAGGGGTTTGATCTCATGACTAAAATCGTTCTCATGGCAGCTGCTTTTGCGGCGATGCTGTTCGGCACGTCCATCGAAAGCAGGGCTGCCTCGCTGGTGGCCAGCATCGACGTCTCGTCGCAGACCATGACCGTCAGCCAATACGGCCAGGTGCTTTATCGCTGGAGCGTGTCGACCGCCCGCAGCGGCTATTTCACGCCGCGCGGCACCTATCGGCCGCAACGCACGGCGCGGATGTGGTATTCGAAGAAATACCACATGTCGCCAATGCCTTACTCGGTGTTCTTCCATGGCGGCTACGCCATCCACGGCACCGGCGCGGTCAGGCAGCTAGGGCGTCCGGCATCGCATGGCTGCGTGCGGCTGCACACCGCCAATGCCGCGATGTTCTATGCGATGGTGCGCGAAGTCGGCTTCGGCAATACGCGGATCGTTGTGACGAACTGAGGCTTTCGACGACTTAAGATTGACGCTGCCCCTGGCCGGTGGCGTTGGCCTGTCCGCGCCGGCGGCGACGCCGGCCTGAGATTTCCCACCTTTTGTGGAACCACATCCACTGTCCCGGATCTTCGCGCACCCAGCGCTCGACCACGTCGGCGAGCAGTTGGGTGGTGGCCGCGACATCGACGCTGCCGCTTTCATTGCGCGGCAAGGTCAGCTTGTCCTCGATCTCGAGGCGGAAGCGGTTGCCTGGCAGCCGCACACATCGCGCCGGATAGACGTCGCAATCATAGTGACGGGCGAGCATGCCCAGAACCGGATTGCTCTGGCATGGGCGATTAAAGAAGATCGTCTCCAGTCCGCTGGAGAATTTCTGGTCGACCAAAACGCCGATATTGCCGCCTTTCTCCAGAATCGACGCCAACGCGAAGGAGGCGCCGGTCGAAGACGGCAGCAAGGCGCCCATGCTCGAACGCCGCGTCGAATGGATATAATCGGCGAGGTAAGGATTGTTCGGCGGACGAAACAGCGCCGTGATCTTCATGCCGAACGTCGCGGCAGCCACCGGCAGCAATTCAAAATTGCCGAGATGGCCGGTGAACAGGATATGCGGTTTGTCCTCGCCAGCTATCTGATGGAAATGGTCGGCGCCACCGACTTCGACGCGGCCGGGCGTCGCTGCGTTCGGATCATAGTCGAAGAGCGCATCGAGAAAGATGTATTCGGCGGCGAGCCGGGCCATGTTGCCCCACATGTCGGAGGCGATGGCCTCGATCTCGGCATCGCTCTTTTCGGGATAGGCAAGGCGCAGATTGTTGACGGCGACGCGGTGGCGCCCGACACGGGGGCCGATGCGGCGGGCCGCGCGGTCGGCGAAATTGAGCGCCTTGTCGGCGGGCAAGAGGCGCAGCAGCGAGATGATCGTCATCGCCGCGCGCGCCACCAGCCAGTGCTCCATCTGGCGCAGTCTTCGGCCATAGCGGAACATGAAGTCCCGGCGGGCTTTCTTGAACACCTTGCCGGCCATTGTCCTAGGAAACGCGCAGGATGATCTTGCCGAACACGTCGCGGCCTTCCATGCGCTTCAACGCGGCGTCGATGCCGTCGAAGCCGACCTCGGTGTCGATGACAGGTGCTACCTGTCCCGCCGCCATCTTCTGCATGGCGTTGGCCATGTTCTCCATGCGGCAGCCGAAGGACCCGAGCAGCTTCAGCTGCTGCTGGAACAGCTGCATCAGATTGATCTGCGTCGACACGCCGGAGGTCGAGCCGCAGGTGACCAGGCGGCCGCCGCGCTTGAGGCACAGCATCGAGGCGGCAAAGGTGTCGGCGCCGACATGCTCGAAGACGACGTCGACGCCCTTCTTCCTGGTGAGCTTGCGCACGGCGCCTTCGAAACGGTCGTCGCGGTAGTTGATGACATGGTCGGCGCCGAGCGCCTTGGCCTTGTCGATCTTGTCGTTGGAGCCGACCGTGGTGATGATGGTGCAACCCATGCGCCTGGCCAGCTGGATCGCCGCCGAGCCGATGCCGGAGCCGCCGGCATGGATGAGGATGGTTTCGCCGGGCTGCAGCTTGGCATTGTCGAACAGCATGTGCTCGACGGTGCCGAAGGTGACGGGGGCGACAGCCGCGCCGACATCGGTCACGCCGGGAGGAGCAGGGACCAGCAGGCGCGCCGGCAGGTTGATCTTCTCCTGGGCAAAGCCATCGAGATGGAAGCCGTGGACGCCCGAGACATGTTCGCAGAGATTGTCGCGGCCTTCGCGGCAGGCGCGGCAAAGGCCGCAGGTGCGCGCGCCATAGATCGATACCAATTGTCCGGGCAGCAGGCTGGAGACGCCGGGGCCGACAGCTTCGACCTCGCCGGAGGCTTCGGCGCCGACGACCAGCGGCAGCTTACGCTTGGCGAAGGCCATGCCACGCCAGCCCCAGACGTCGATATGGTTCAGCGCCACCGCCTTGATGCGCAGCGTGACTTCGCCCAATGCGGGGGGCGGCGGGGGCGGCAGGTCCACCGTTTCAAGACGGCGGTCCTCGATAAGTTGCAGTGCGCGCATGGGGCCTGTCAGTTCAGTCTGGCTGAAAAAGGTCGCTTAGACCGGTTCCCGCGCCATGACAAGGCAAGTGTTCTGGCCGCCGAAGCCGAACGAGTTCGACAGAACGCTACGAACCTCGGCATTGCGCTTCTTGTTGGGCACCACGTCGAGCACGATTGCCGGGTCGGGATTGTCGTAGTTGATGGTCGGCGGAATGACGCTTTCGCGCATGGTCATCAGCGAAAACGCCGCTTCGACAGCACCCGCCGCCGACAGCGTGTGGCCGATCATCGACTTGTTGGACGAGACCGGCATCGAGCCGATGCGATCGCCGAACACGGTCGACAGCGACAGATGCTCCATCTTGTCGTTTTCCGGCGTCGAGGTGCCGTGAGCGTTGACGTAGTCGATCTCGTCCTTGCTCAGGCCGGCATCCGCAAGGGCGGCGCGGACTGCTGCGATCGCCGGCGAACCGTCGGGCTTGGAACGGGTGCGATGGAAATCGTCGGCCTTTTCACCGCAGCCGCGCAGGATGCCGAGAACGCTGGCGCCCCGGGCAAGGGCTGCCTCAAGCGATTCCAGCACCAGAGCGCCGGAGCCTTCCGCCAGCACAAAGCCGTCGCGGTCCTTGGAGAAGGGTTTTGACGCCTTTTCAGGGATGTCATTGTGGGTCGACAGCGCCGAGAGCAGCGAAAAGCGGATCAGCGCCTCGGCGGTTGCCGAACCGTCGGCGCCGATCGACAGCGCCCGGTCGCATTCGCCGCGGCGGATCGCTTCGACGCCGAGCTGGATGGCGGTGGCGCCCGAAGCGCAGGCCGTCGACAGCGTGATCGGCAGGCCGCGCGTGCCAAAGCGGTCGGCCAGCCGGTCGGCGATCGCGCCGAACTGCGTGCTTGCGAACGTATCCGTTTCCTTCAGCCCGCGCGCCACCCTGAGCAGCCTTTCGGCGCCGGCGCCTTTGGCGTCGGAATTGTAGAGCGCGAAGCGATCCTGCCAGTCGAGTTCGACCGGCGGCGAGGCGAGGAACAGAGGCCCGCCAAAATCAGAGGAATCGAGGCCGGATTCGGCCGCCGCCTCATTCGCGGCGGTTTCGGCCAGCTCGTAGGTCAGCAGGCTGGCGCCTTTCGAGCTTGAGTCGAGGAAATCGACCATACCGGAGATGCGGGTGTTGAGGTGGTCGACGGGAAAGCGGGTGATCGGGTGGATGCCCGATTTGCCGGAGGTCAGTGCCGCCCAATTGTCTGCCTTGCCGACGCCGAGCGAGGTTACCACGCCGATGCCGGTGACGGCGACGATCGGCCTGCCCATGTGATCTCTGAGATTGGCCATCCGGAACCTCTTAACTTTGCAGCATGATCGCGCAGCGCTGCTTCAAGCAGCGTTGACCAGCGCCATGCCCTCGAATTGGTGATAGCCGATCGCCGTTGCGAGCACGGTTTCGGGAATGCCTTCGAACGGCTTCTCGGCCGCGGCGTCGAATACGGGGTAGGCGGCCTTGCGGTCGACGGCCAGGGCGGCGAGGGCGACCGCGAATGGAAACTGCGCTTCCTTCATATGCCCGGTCAGCGTGGCGAAGCCGCGCGCCGATATCGCCGGATTGGCATCCAGCGCTGACTTTTCGGCTGACGTCGCGGTATGCGCCCCGGAGGCGCCCGACAGGGCCAGCAACTTGCCGTTCGGGAGAGCCGCCTGTTTGAGCAATGCCGCGATCTCGGCGTCAAGCTCGCCGCGCGAGCGCCGGGCGCGGCCTGAGACGACCGGTCCGAGCTCGGCATAGATTTTCCGCCCACGGCTTTGCGCGTGTTCGCGCTGCTCCAGCACCAGGAAGGCGCCACCGGAGCCGGAGACCAGGCCGCCGCCCTCGGCGCCCTGTCTCTGCCAGACCGGCTTCCATGGGCCGCGATGCAGATAGCCGGCCAATTCATAGCCGAGCAGCATGTCGGAATGTTCGGTCTGGAAGGCGCCACCTACCAGTATGTGGGTCGACTGTCCGGAGCGGATGCGCGCGGCGGCGGTCTCGACGGCGGCGACGCCGGCACCTTCCTCGCCCATGAAGGTCCTCGACGATCCCGTCACCTTGTGGACGATGGAGATGTTGCCGGCGAGCAGATTGGAGAGCTGGGCCAGGAAAAGCGTCGGCCGCAATTCGGTGGTCAGTTTCTCGTTGAGCAGCACGTCGCGGTCGTTGCGGCTCTCGGACGCTGCGAGGATGGCGGCATCGACCGCCTCGTCCCGCTCGCCGCCGCCGGCGGCCACCACCATGTCCATCGTCGTGCAGAGATCGTCATTGCCCTTGATGCCGGCGTCATCCAGCGCCATGCCGGCGGCATAGGTGCCCAGCCTCTGCCAGGTTTCCATCTGCCGCTGGTCGCCGCGCTTGGCGATCTGCAGGTTCCAGTCGATCTCCGGCAGCGGATGCACGGTGTAGGGCGCAAAGCGCGCGGATTC
This sequence comes from Mesorhizobium sp. C089B, assembly GCF_030323125.1. Taxonomy (NCBI): domain Bacteria; kingdom Pseudomonadati; phylum Pseudomonadota; class Alphaproteobacteria; order Hyphomicrobiales; family Phyllobacteriaceae; genus Mesorhizobium; species Mesorhizobium sp. C089B. Next base: position 2,109,903 of record NZ_CP100469.1, on the reverse strand, counting down.
GAGCACCGGCTGCAGGCCCGCCTGCGCCAGCTTCTGCCAGTGGGTATCCGGACCCTCTCCCAGCGAGGAGACAAGGCCGATACCGGTGATGACGACGTCGCGAGGGCTGCTCATGAGCGGCTTTGTGGGTCAGGCGGCGCAGCCCGTCAAGGCCGCGCGCCAGCCGATATCAGGCGGTCTTGGCGGCGACCAGCGCGTCGATCTTGGCGCACAGGTTCTTCATGACGAAGTAATCGTCGGTCGAAGCCTTGCCGTCATTGACTTCCTGGGTCCACTTTTCCAGCGGCACCTTGATGCCGAATTCCTTGTCGATGGCAAAGACGATATCGAGGAAATCGAGACTGTCGATGCCGAGATCGTCGATCGTGTGGCTCTCGGGAGTGATGGTATCGATGTCGATCTCGCTGGTGTCGGCAATGATCTTGGCGACTTTGTCGAACGTGGTGGACAAGGGCTCTTCCTTCGGTTGCGGGCGGAATCTGTCCGCATCTGGTTTGGGCGCTGTCTAATCGGTTTTTCCCGGCAGGAAAAGGCCTGATGCGCCGGGCGCAGATGGGATGGCCTTCCCATAAAGACAAGAAGGGCCGCCCGACAAGCCGGCGGCCCTCCCAGTTGGCGTTACGTCAGCTCAGTTTTCACGGAGCTTGACCACTGGCTTTCTCAGAACGTGACGCGGCCGAGCACGCGCAAGCCATCGCCCTGCGGCTCGACCACCACCGCTTCGCCCTCGCGCGGCGAGACGCCGGTCAGCGCGACGATGTTTTCGAGATGCGTGACCATGACCAGATTGTCGGAACCGGTGTAGGCGCGGATTTCCTTCATCACCGCGTCGAGCTGCGCGGCCTTCTCGGTCGGATCGCTCCTCAGGAGGTCGAGCGGCGCAAAAAGCTCCGGCTCCGCCTCGAAGGCGATGCGGGCGGTGTCAAGGCAGCGGCAGTAGCGGCTGGACAGCACCCGCTCGATGGGGGCGGCACGGGCGCCGAACAAGGCGCCGATCTTGCTCGCCTGCTGCTTGCCGCGCGCCGATAGGTTGACCTGGGTGGCGCAGTTGTCGATGACGAAATTGGCGGGGTCGGTGGTGCCGGTGACCAGTGCGTGGCGAAGCAGCACGACATGGCCGCCGTCACGCAGCAGCGCCCAGCCGGCGTCGGTCGCGTGGGCGACGGCGGGAACAGCAAGCAGGAACAGCGACAGCACAAATCGAATCATCGAAACCTTTCCGGGAGCCGGATGCCGCTCCGGTCATTCTGATATAGGGATCGGAAAGCCGGCACAAAGACAAGCGAAAGGCGAACCCTCGGTTCGCTTCACATTTTCGCCATTTGCTTCTTCGCCAGCTCGATCTTCTGATCGGTGAGCGGGATAGGGATTGTGTAGCCGGCTTCGGTGAAGCCCTGCTTGGCGTTCTCGAAGAATTCGATCGCCTTGAGATATTCCGGCTTGCCCGCGCCATAGCTGGCGCGGTTCCAGTGGACGTCGCCGATATTGTTCTGCTCGAAGGCCCACTGCAGCGGCTGACTTTCGCGCGTAAACACCTTCAGCGCCGCCGTGAACGCCGCTTCGGCGTCGTTGAGATATTTGTCGGTCCGCTGGAGATTGCCGAGATTGAGCAGGCTCATACCGATGCCATTTTGAGCGTTGGCCCAGTCGACCGGCGCGGCCTCGATGGTGAGTATTTCGAGCGCTGCCCGCCGCGCCGCAATCGAATCCTGCAGCGTCTTGGCATCGCCATTGCTCATGCTCAACCAGTGCAGCGTCGAGCCCAGGCCGGCCTGGGCCATTGCCCATTGCCGCGGGTTGGTCTCGCGCTTGTACTCGCGCAACGCATTGCCGTAGGCGTCGACCGCCTCGCTGTAATGCTCGGGCTTGTCGGTGACGCCGCCGAGAAGCTGCAGCGTGTTGCCGAGATTGTAGTAGCTCATCGCCCAGTCCTGCGGGAACTTCCGCCTGACATAGACCTGCCGTGCCGCCTGGAAGGCTGCCGCCGACTGTGCCAGCTTGGCCGCATCACGCGTGCGCTGGCCCAGCGTCTGATAGATCGAGCCGAGATTGTTCTGGGCTGACGCCCAGTCCATCGGGAAGCGCTTGCGGGTAAACACCGTCAGAGCGTCGTCATAGGCAGCAGCAGCTTCTTCGAGCGTAGCCGTGCCCATATCGAAGCGGGCGATACCGCTCAGCGCATTGCCCAGGTTGAGGCGGCTGGTCGCCCAGGACACCGGGAAAGTTTCGCGGGTTCGCACTTCCAGCGCGGCGCGAAACGCGTCGGCCGCCTCGTTGATCTTCGCCTTGTCGTTGAGCTGGATGCCAAGCGTTACAAGCGTGTTGCCGAGATTGTTCTCGACCATCGCCCATTCCACGGGTGCTTTCTCGCGTGTGTATTCCTCAAGCGCCAGCCGGTAGGCTGCTTCCGCCTGGGTGAGATGCTCGCCGGCAGGCTCACGCTCGGAGAGTGCATAGAGCGCGAGGCCTAGATTGTTCTGCGAACCGGCCCAGTCCAACGGCAGCTTGTCGCGCGGACGCTTCTCAAGGGTGGCGCGCGTCGCCGCCACCGCTTCATTGAGACGCTGCGGGTCGCTCTCGCGTTCGCCGATCTTCAGAAGCACGTTGGCCAGGTTGTTCTGCGCCGCGGCCCAGTTGCGGTCGTCCTTCTCGCGCTCGAACACCACCAGCGAATCGCGGAAAATCACCGCTGCTTCTTCGAGATGCGCAGTCTCGGTTTCGCGCTCTCCAATGGTCTGCAGCACCACCGCCATGTTGTTGCGGGTGATTGCCCAGTCGCGATTCTGTTCGCCGTTGGGGATGAAGTTCAAGATGGTGCGATAGGCCTCGATGGAGTGCTGCAGCGCATCGAGGTCGCCGGTGGCGTAGCCATGAGCGTTCAACGCCTCGGCCTCCTGGTTCTTGTAGTTCCAGCGCAGCTTTTCGTCCCACTTCTCGACCAGCGAATACGCCTTGGCATAGTCGTTGGCGGCGGATTTGTAGTCGAAGACCAGCGCGGCGGCGTCGGCGCGTTTGGCATAGATGGCGGCGTCGGCGATGCGCTTTTGCCGGAGCAGGTCCTCGGCCTCATCCACCGCACCGCTGTTTTCCTCGATCCGGCCGACCGCGTCGTCGAGGAATTTGCGCGCCGTCACCATGGCGCCCTGGCCGATGGCTTTGTCGGCGGATGCGACGAGGCGACTGATCTCAGGATCGTCGGTGCGCAGCGCGGCGCGCTCGGCCATCATCTTCTTCAGACGCTCGGCCTGGCTGTCCAGCACCTTCTGCAGGTCGTTGGGATCCTCAGGGATCTTTTCCGTGCCGAGCGCCTTGAGCACGCCGTAGAGCGCGTCAAGGGGCACGCCGTCCTGCAGAGAAGCCAACTCCACCTGAGCCCGTTTGGGATCGGGCAGGTCGGAAATGGTCAGCAGCAATTGCCGCCGCTCACCGGTGATCAGCCCGTCGTCGCCGGTCGGTTCCGGCGGCGCGACGCCGAAATACAGCAGCCGGCGCAGACTCTCGCTGACCCAAGGTCGCTGCTTTGCCTTGGTGTCGAGATAGACCTCCTCGGTGACCATGCGCATGACCGAGCCGAATTCCGTGCCTTTCATCGCGGTGAGGTGGCGCAGCAGGGCGGCGGCGTAGGGGCTGTTTTCGCCGGCGGCGCCATCAAGTGCGGGTCGGCCCGGCTCAGCGGCGAAGCCGACCACGGTTCCCAGGCTGGCATTATCCAATGAGGCATCGGCGAGGGCTTTTGCGCCGCGCACCGGTTCCAGCCCGCCGGCGCCGACAGGCTCGGCGGAAGCCGTCGGCCCGCGTCGCACGACCGCGTCCGGCGGAAACGGGTTGGTGCGGCAGGCGTCAAGCAGCACGATCGTCACCGGCACGGCCCTTTTCAGCTCGTCCATGACGGCTGAAATCGGCACCAGCGCCTCACCGGCATTTTTCAGCGACGAGACGTCGGCGTCGACCGGCACCAGATAGTTCTCGCCGCCCGCCTCGATGCCGTGGCCGGAATAATAGATGAAGGCGACGTCGGCGCCTTCGGCGTCCTCGACAAACCGATCGAGATCGCGCTTCAGCTTGGCGGCATCGCGATCGGTGACGTTGCGGGCGTCGAAGCCGAGGTCGGTCAGCATCTTGGCCATGTCGCGGGCGTCGTTGGCCGGGTTGGCAAGGGCTGCGATGTGTTCGTATTTCGACTGGCCGATGATCAGCGCCACGCCCCTGAGACTTTTGGTCTCGGCGGCCTGGGCCTCAGATACGCCAAGGCAAAGCAGTATAGCGACGAAACCCGCCAGCCACCCCTGTCTGACCAGCCACACTTGTCTGACCAGCCACCCCTGTCTGAAATGACGCTGTTTCGGCGTCGCAACCATTCGCTGTGTGTCCGCCCTGATGATCCCAAGCCTGTATAGCGCTGCCACCCGACCATGATCAAATTCAGGCGCCGGGCGGATCGAGGATCAGTTTCTGAAGATCATGGCGATTGCACTGGAATCCGGGCTCGCCTATCCCTGAAAATGTCTCCGCTCACCGAAACCGTTCTTTTCGTCTTCAGCCTCGTCGCGCTCGGCTATGTCACCGGGCTCACCGGCTATCTGAAACCGGCCAGCGGGGACGGCATCTCCGAATTCGCCATCAACGTCGCGATGCCGCTGCTGCTGTTTCGGACGATGGTGAATTCGGATTTCCACGGCGTGGCGCCCTGGTCGCTGTGGGGTGCTTATTTCGCGGCGGTTGCAATGACATGGGCCGCCGGCCATCTGGTGACGACACGGATCTTCGGGCGGGACGCGCGCACCGGCATCGTCGGTGGAGTGTCGTCATCCTTCTCGAATGTGGTGTTGCTGGGCATTCCCTTCGTTCTCGGCGTATTCGGGTCCAGCGGATTCGAAGTGCTGTCGCTGCTCGTTTCCGTGCATCTGCCGACCATGATGATGGCTTCGATCATCATGTTCGAGATATTTGGCCGCGGCGGCAGCGAGCCCGTACACCCGCTGCGCATCATCCAGAGCTTTCTGAGAAGACTGTTCACCAATCCGTTGATCATCGGCATCCTGGCCGGGCTGGCATGGCGCCTCACCGGCGCGCCGCTGCCGAACCTTGCCATGCGACTGGCCGATGCGCTGGCTAACACCGCCGGGCCGGTGGCGCTGTTCGCCATGGGGCTCAGCCTGCGCCGTTTCGGCATTTCCGGTAACATCCGACCGGCGCTGGCGCTGTCGACGCTGAAACTGTTCCTGATGCCGGCGCTGGTGCTCGGCCTGGTCTGGCTGTTTGGCCTGCCGCCCTTGACGGCCAAAGTGGCGGTCGTGGTGGCGGCGCTGCCGTCCGGCATCAATTCCTATCTCATCGCCGTGCAGTTCAACACCGGCCAGGCGCTGGCGTCGAACCAGATGACCATCGCCACGGCAAGCGCGGTTGTTACAACCGCCTTTTGGCTGACGGTGGTGGTGCATGTCTTTGGGTAGGCTTGGTCTTCTGTAAGGCTGGTCTTTGGCAAGGCTGGTCTTTGACAAGGCTGCGGCCCAAACTAATTTACATGTGAATTTTCTCTGGCGTTGGGCTGGCCCAAAGCCTATATGCCATCTTGCAATTGCTTGCCGGGCTTGCCCTAGGTAAAGAGCAGTGGCTTCAGCGTGTCGGCTCCGCCGCCATTGTGCACGCTCGTTCAAGAGATCCAGGAAACCGGCCCGTCAGTGCGCCGAACGGAGGCTAGACCATGCTGCAGAAAACCAGCCATTTCATGCGCCAGGCCAATCTCATCAACGGCGAATGGGTGCAGGCCGACAGCGGCCAGACGGTCGACGTCAACAACCCGGCCACCGGTCTCAAGATCGGCACCGTGCCGAAGTCGGGCAAGGCGGAAACCCGCCGCGCCATCGAAGCCGCAAGCGAAGCCTTCAAGACCTGGCGCAAGACGACCGCGCTCGAGCGCTCGAAGCTGTTGCGCAAGCTGCATGACGCGATGATGGACAATCAGGATGTGCTGGCCGAACTGCTCACCATCGAGCAGGGCAAGTCGCTCGCCGAATCCAAGGGCGAGATCGGTTCGGCCGCCGCCTATATCATGTGGTTTGCCGAGGAAGGCCGCCGCACCTATGGCGATGTCGTGCCATCGCCATGGGGCGATCGCCGCATCCTGGTGACCAAGGAGCCGGTCGGCGTCATTGCCGCCATCACGCCGTGGAATTTCCCCTCCTCGATGCTTGCCCGCAAGCTTGGCCCCGCGCTTGCCGCCGGCTGCACCGCCGTGGTCAAGCCGGCCTCGCAGACGCCGTATTCCGGCCTTGCATGGGGCGCGCTCGCCGAGGAAGTCGGCTTCCCCAAGGGCGTCATCAACATCCTGACGGGTGCTGCCGGCGAAATCGGCGACGAGATCTGCGCCAATCCGCTGGTGTCGAAGATCACCTTCACCGGCTCGACCGAGATCGGCAAGCTGCTGATTCAGAAGTCGTCCGTCACCGTCAAGAAGGTCTCGATGGAACTCGGCGGCAATGCGCCGTTCCTGGTCTTCGACGATGCCGACCTCGATCGCGCCGTCGCCGGCGCCATCACCGCCAAATACCGCAATTCAGGCCAGACCTGCGTGTGCACCAACCGCTTCCTGGTGCAGGCCGGCATCTACGACAAGTTTGTCGAGAAGCTGGCCACTGCCAGCAATGCGCTGAAGGTTGGCTCGGGCCTGGAAGAGGGCGTGCAGCAGGGACCGCTGATCGACGTGAAGGCGGTCGAGAAGGTCGAGGAATTCATCGCCGACGCCACGTCGAAGGGCGGCAAGGTCGTTGCCGGCGGCAAGCGCCACGCGCTTGGCGGCTCATTCTTCCAGCCGACCGTCATCGCCGATGCGAAGCCCGACATGCGCTTCATGAAGGAAGAGATTTTTGGCCCGATCGCCCCGGTGTTCAAGTTCGAGACCGAGGAGGAAGCCATTGCGCTCGCCAACGACACCGAGTTCGGCCTGGCCGCCTATTTCTACACCGGCGACCTCGGCCGCGCCTTCCGGGTCATGGAAGGCCTGAAATACGGCATGGTCGGCGTCAATGAAGGCCTGATCACCACGCCGGAAGCGCCGTTCGGCGGCGTCAAGGAATCGGGCCTCGGCAAGGAAGGCGGACATCAGGGCATCGAGGATTATCTCGACACCAAATATGTCTGCATCGGGGGTCTCGGCCTCTAAATCATTCACGGGCAGGGCAGGCCGCGCGCCTGCCCTTGCCAGACGACATTCAGCCGGACTGGAGCGGTTCAGCGTTTCACGGAAACGCCGAACCGCTCCAGTTCTTTGTTTTTTGCAATTCCGGACGGAAAACCGTTTCACACTTTTCCTGGAATTGCTCTAAGTCGACAGATCGATGAATTAGCATTTGGACATAGCGATGAAGGACGGCGAAGTCTTCGGCACGACGCAGGCAGGCGAATCCGTTCGCCGTTTCACCATCCGGGGCGGCGGCATCAGCGCCAACATCATCGGGCTCGGCGCAATCATCCAGGATCTGCGGCTCGCCGGCCACGATGCGCCGCTGGTGCTGGGCTACGATCGCTTCGAGCCTTACGAGACTGACCGGGCCTTCTTCGGCGCGGTCGTCGGCCGCTATGCCAACCGCATCCGCGACGGCCGCTTCACCATTGCCGGCCAGCGCTACCAGACCGAGCGCAATTTCCTCGGCAAGCACACGCTGCATGGCGGCTCGGAGGGCTTCTTCCACCGGCCGTGGACGGTTTCGCTGCACGGCCGGGATTTTGTCACGCTGACCCTGCACGATCCCGAGGGCACGATGGGCTTTCCCGGCGCGCTCGACGTCACCTGCACCTACCGGCTGAAGATTCCCGGCACGCTCTCGATGGAACTGACCGCCACTTGCGAGGAGCCGACGCTGTGCAATCTGGCGCAGCATTCCTATTTCAATCTCGACGATGGCGGCGCCGGTGACATTCTCGACCACCGGCTGATGCTGAATGCCGGCGCCTATACGCCGATCGATGGCGAGATGATCCCGACCGGCGTGGTCAAACCTGTCGACGGCACGCCCTTCGACTTCCGCCAGGCGCGGCCGCTGCGCATGGAAACGGAAGGCGAGCAGCTTCCCTACGACGTCAATTTTTGCCTGGCGTCAGCCCGGGGCCCGCTTCACCAGGTGGCGTGGGCGCAAGGCGCCAATTCCGGCGTCGAGATGGAGGTCTGGACCACAGAGCCTGGCCTGCAGCTTTACACCGGCCAGTATGTCACGCCGACCTCGGGCGGCCTGGACGGACGGCGCTACAAGGCGTTTTCCGGCTTTTGCCTGGAAGCGCAGACCTGGCCCGACGCGCCAAACCGGCCCTATTTCCCACAGGCCACGCTGTGGCCGGGCCAGATCTATCATCAGGTGACGGAATATCGTTTCAGGCTTCCCTAAGGTCTTAGCCCTCGAAAGCGGTTCTTAGAACCTCGAACGGCGCCAGCGCGCCTCGCACCTGGACGACTGTGGCGGCGACGCGATGCGCGCGCTGCACGGCATCCGCCGGGGCATGGCCGGCCAGCCGGGCGGCGAGATAGCCGCCATTGAAGGAATCGCCGGCGCCGGTGGTGTCGACCGGGGTGGCGACATGCTGGGCCGGAACCGGCTGCAGGGCTCCGCCAGTGGCGATCAGCGCGGGTTCCTCGCCATTCTTGACGACGACTTCGCCGACCAGTTTTCCGAACCGCTCGGCGGTCGCTTGCGGTGCCGAGTCGCCGAACAGCATCTGCTCGTCGGGAAAGGTCGGTAGCGCGATGTCGGCGACGGCAAGCGCGTCGAGGATCGCGGCTTGCGCCTCCTCGCGGCTCTGCCACAGGCGCGGCCGGTAGTTGGGGTCGAAGGCGACGAGCGAACCGGCAGCCCGCGCCTTGGACACTTCCGCCAGCAACGTCTTGCGCGCGGCGGCATCCAGAATTGCCAAAGTGATTCCGGAAAAATACACAAGAGCCTGGTTTTCAAGGCTTTTTGCCAAGGCGGCCGGGTCCGAGGCGAGCCGCCTGGCCGCCGCGTCGCTGCGCCAGTAGGTGAAGGCGCGTTCGGCGCCGGTCAAGGTGATGGCGTAGAGGCCGGGCCGCGCGCCTGGGATGACCGGGCTGGCGCCGATGTCGATGCCGTTTTCGGCGAAGAACGAAATCTGGCCCTGCGAGAAGGGATCGTCGCCGAAGGCCGAGACATAGGTCGCCGGCCGCTCGCCGCTCAGCGCATGCAGCGCCCACAGCGTGTTGAACGTGTCGCCGGCAAAGCCCATGCGCCAGTTCGGCCCGGCCTGGCCGGACAGCTCGAGCATGCATTCACCGATCGAAGCGACGCCGTCTGCTGCCATGTATCTGTCTCCGGATCAGTTCGCTGCTGTAGCTTTTTGCGGCCGGCAGCGCCATGCTTGGCGGCGGCGGTTTTTTGCGCCAGAAGCGTTTTCCCACAGAAGCGGCGGGACGCGAATTGCTTCCCGAGACGTTATGCCCAGAAGAGGAACCGGTTTGGCATCGATATGGCGTTATCTTCTTGCGGGCGTTGGTCTGGCCGGCTTGCTGGCTGGCATATTGGCGATCGTCTATCTGACCGCGCCGCAGTCGGCGCCGGGCCCGGATATTTCGCGCTCGAAGAAGACGGCGAACGGCTTGTTTGTCGCCAGCATTCAGCCGGAACGCGGCGTTATCCGGCAAGGCGAACTGCAATCCTGGTTGCTGACCCTGAAGACGGTCAACGGCGATTCCGTGGAAGGTGCGGCGATCTCGGTGTCCGGCGGCATGCCGCAGCACAATCACGGCTTGCCGACCAGTCCGCAGGCGACCGATTATCTTGGCGAGGGGCGCTACAGGATCGAGGGGCTGAAATTCACCATGAGCGGCGTGTGGCAGTTGCGCTTCGCCATTTCGGCGGCGGCCGGTTCCGACACGGTCGTCTTCAACGTGGTGCTGTGAGCGGATGAACGGCCTGTTGCGCCTTCTGGCATTGGCGGCGGTCGTGCTCGTTGCCGGCTGCGGCAAACCGGATTTTTCCGATGCCGAGAAGAAGACCATCGCTTCGCTGGCGCTGAACACCTTGCCGGCGCTCAAACCCGACACCACCAACCGCTTCGCCGACGTGCCGGCCGCCGCCGCCCTGGGCTCCACTCTGTTCTTCGATCAGGGGATGAGCCGTGACGGGAACGTATCCTGCTCGACCTGCCACAAGATCGACCGGCAATTCCAGGATGACCTGCCGCAATCCGTCGGCGTTGGCCGAACCAACAGGCGCTCGATGCCGCTGGCCGGCATTGCCCGCAATCCGTGGTTCTTCTGGGATGGACGGCGCGACAGCCTGTGGGCGCAGGCGCTGACGCCGCTGGAAAACCCGCTTGAGCAGGCGGGGAACCGCGCGGCCTTCGCGCATTACATCCAGAAGCGGTTCGGCGAGCGCTATGAGCGCATCTTCGGGCCACTGCCGGATCTTTCCGCCGTGCCGGCCAACGCCAGCCCGCTCGGCAATGAGGCCGAGCAGGCGGCGTGGAAGGCAATGACCGCGGCGCAAATGGACGACGTCAACCGCGTCTTTTCCAACATCGGCAAGGCGATCGCCGCCTTCGAACGGTCGATCGAACCGGCACAGACGCGCTTTGACCGCTTTGCCATCGATCTTGCGTCAGGCGCCAAGCCGAAAGCCGACGATGCCTTTTCGCAGGAGGAGATGCTCGGGCTGAAACTGTTCATCGGCAAGGCCAATTGCGTCACCTGCCATAACGGCCCGCGCTTCACCGACAACGCTTTCCACAACACCGGCGTGCGGCCGGTCAGGGATTTGCCATTGGATCGCGGCCGTTTCGATGCGGTGGCCCAGGTTCAGGCCGACCCATTCAACTGCTTCGGCGCCTTCCGCGATGGCGACGCCGGCGCCTGCGGAGAACTGCGCTTCATCGTCAAGGCAGCACCCGAACTGATGCGTGCCTACAAGACGCCGTCGCTGCGGGGCGCGGCGACACGGCCGCCCTATATGCATGCCGGACAGTTCTCCACGCTGGAGGAGGTGGTGGCGCACTACGCGAAGGCGGAGGCGGCCGTTGAAGGCACCTCCGAAGTGCACCCGTTGCAACTGTCGGACCGCGAACGCGCGGCGCTGGTGGCGTTTTTGAAGACGCTGTCGGAGTGAGCTAGCGATCCTTCACCGTCTCCATCGCCACGAAGGTCGAGGTCTGGGCGACGTGGGGGAGCGCCGAGATGCGCTCACCGAGAACACGGCGATAGGCGGCGATGTCGGTGGTACGGACTTTCAGGAGATAATCGAAGCTCGACGCCATCATGTGGCACTGCTCGATCTCCGGCACGGCCTGCACCGCGCGATTGAAAGCATCGAGCGCGGCCGAGCGTGTGTCCGACAATTTGACCTGGACGAAGGCGACATGACCTTCGCCCATGCGCTCGCGATCGATGATCGCCTGATAGCCCCTGATATAGCCGTCCTTCTCCAGGCGCTTCACCCGCGCCTGCACCGGCGTCTTCGACAGGCCGACCTTGCCGGCCAGTTCCGACATGGACAGCCGCCCGTCGCGCGCCAGCGCCGACAGGATGTTTCTGTCGATGCGGTCCAATTGGTCTCCTGTCACGGATATCACAGTCCATCTGATAACAATTTAGCCGCATGATAGACCGCTCGGCCTGCCATGTCGATTTCTTTGGACCGGCCGAAAATGCGGCTCTGTGCTAGCTTGCGCCATTCGGTCCGGCGACCGCCGGCCCGCTCCCAGATGCTTGCTCCGCAGGACCGCCATGCCGCTCGACACCATCCGCCAGCAGATCCGCGCCAACTACCTGCCCGACGAAGACGCGGCTGTGAAGCGCCTGGCTGCCGCGACAGAACTTTCGGCCGATGACCGCAAAGCCGTCTCGGCCCGTGCCGCGGATCTGGTGCGCGCGGTGCGCGGCTCGTCCGACCCGCGGCTGATGGAGGTTTTTCTCTCGGCCTACGGCCTCTCCACCAAGGAAGGAGTGGCGCTCATGTGCCTGGCCGAGGCACTGCTGCGCGTGCCTGACACCGAGACCATGGACGACCTGATCGCCGACAAGATCGCACCGCATGACTGGTCGGCGCATTCGGGCGGTTCGAGCTCGATCTTCGTCAACGCCTCGACCTGGGCGCTGATGCTGACCGGCCGTGTGCTCGACGAAGGCGAGGGCGGCATTGAAGGCACGCTGCGCTCGATGGTTCGCCGGCTGGGCGAACCGGTGATCCGCAAGGCGGTCGCCGCCGCCATGCGCGAAATGGGCGAGCAGTTCGTGCTCGGCCGCACCATTGCGGAAGCCGTCAAGCGCGGCAAGTCGATGATCCAGAAAGGTTATCTCTATTCCTTCGACATGCTGGGCGAGGCCGCCCGCACCGAGGCCGATGCGCTGCGCTACCTCAAGGCCTATGCCGACGCGATCTCCTCGCTGGATTCAGGCTCCAACGGTCCCGATATCCGCCAGAACCACGGCATCTCGGTCAAACTGTCGGCGCTGCATCCGCGCTATGAAGAGGCACAGAAGGAAAAGATGCTGCCGGTGATGGCCGAGCGGCTGCTGTCGCTGGCGCTGGCCGCACGCCATTCGCGCATGGGCCTCAACATCGACGCCGAGGAGGCCGACCGGCTCGACCTGTCGCTCGATGTCATCGAGCGCGTGCTGGCTGAGCCGGAGCTTGCCGGCTGGAACGGCTTTGGCGTCGTCGTCCAGGCCTACGGCCCGCGCGCGGCCTTCACAATCGACTGGCTCTATGCGCTGGCGAAAAAGTACGACCGCAACATCATGGTGCGGCTGGTCAAGGGCGCCTATTGGGACACCGAGATCAAGCGGGCGCAGACGCTGGGGCTTTCCGGCTACCCCGTCTTCACCCGCAAGGCCAACACCGATGTTTCCTATATGGCCTGCGCTAGGAAGCTGCTTGGCATGACCGACCGTATCTATCCGCAATTCGCCACGCACAATGCCCATACCGTCGCCGCCATCCTGTCGATGGCTGACAACCGTGACGCTTTCGAATTCCAGCGCCTGCACGGCATGGGCGAAGCGCTGCATGAGACGGTGCGCCGGGCCGAAGGCACGCGCTGCCGCATCTATGCGCCGGTCGGCGCGCACTCCGACCTCTTGGCCTATCTGGTTCGCCGCCTGCTGGAGAATGGCGCCAACTCCTCCTTCGTCCATCAGCTCACCGACGAGGACGTCGAGCCGGAGGATATTGCGCGCGATCCGCTCGAGACGGTCGAGAGCCAGGGCCCCGCCGCCAATCCGGCAATCGCTCGTCCTGCGACGATCTTCGGCGCTGGTCGGCGCAACTCGAAGGGGTTCGACATCACCGATCCGGTGACGCTGGCGGCGATCGACAAGGCCAAGGCGGCCTTTGCCGGGCCCGAGCGCTGGCATGCCAAGCCGATGACGCGCGCCGCCGGCTACGGCAAGCAGCGCCCGGTGGTCAATCCGGCAAAGCCTGCCGAGATCGTCGGCACGGTCGCCGAAGCCGCTGCCAAGCAGGTCGCGACCGCGGTGCGCTTTGCTGTGGAAGCGCAGCCGTCCTGGGCGAAGCGTCCCGTTGCCGAGCGCGCCGCCATCCTCAACCGCGCCGCCGACCTCTATGAGGCCAATGCGGTCGAGTTTTTCGCGCTGGCTACAAGGGAAGCCGGCAAGTCGCTGGCCGACGGCGTGGCTGAAGTGCGCGAAGCCGTCGACTTCCTGCGCTACTACGCTGCCGAAGCGGCCAACAACGAAGCGGGCACCGAGGCGCGCGGCGCGATCGTGTGCATTTCGCCGTGGAATTTCCCGCTCGCCATCTTCACCGGCCAGATCGCGGCAGCGCTCGTCACCGGCAATTCGGTCATCGCCAAGCCAGCCGAACAGACCCCGCTGATCGCCTTCCGCGCCGTCGAGCTGCTGCGCGAGGCCGGCGTTCCGGAAGATGTCATCCAGCTTCTGCCGGGCGACGGTCCGGCGGTCGGCGGACCGCTAACTGCGGATCCGCGCATTGCCGGCGTATGCTTCACCGGCTCGACCGAGGTTGCAAAGCTGATCGAGAAGCAACTGGCCGAGACAGCCGCGCCCGACGCCATGCTGATCGCGGAGACCGGCGGTCTCAATGCCATGATCGTCGATTCCACAGCACTGCCCGAACAGGCGGTGCGCGACATTCTGGCATCCGCCTTCCAGAGTGCGGGTCAGCGCTGTTCGGCGCTGCGCGTGCTCTACGTGCAGAAGGATGTCGAGAAGAAGATGCTGGAGATGCTGAAGGGCGCCATGGAAGCGCTCACCATCGGCGATCCCTGGCAGATTTCGACCGATGTCGGGCCGGTCATCGATGACGAGGCGCAGGAATCGATCCGCGAGTATTGCACCAAGATGGGGCTGCAGGGCCGGTTGATTGCCAAACTCGAAGCACCGAAGGACGGCCGCTTCGTTGCGCCGCATGTGTTCCGGGTCAAAGGCATCGAGGAGATGGAGCGCGAAGTGTTCGGCCCGGTGCTGCATGTCGCCAGCTTCGACGCCGACGGGATCGACGCCGTCATCGCCGCCATCAACCGCAAGGGCTATGGCCTGACCTTCGGCCTGCACACCCGCATAGAAGGCCGCGCCCAGCATTTCGTCGACGGCATCCATGCCGGCAACATCTATGTCAACCGCAACCAGATCGGCGCCGTCGTCGGTTCGCAGCCCTTTGGCGGCGAGGGGCTTTCGGGCACCGGGCCGAAGGCCGGCGGGCCGCATTATCTCCGGCGGTTCCGCAAAGGGCCGGAGGCGGGCACGGAGATTGCCGAGGGCCACAAGGTGACTGCGACCGAACTCGCCGACAATCTGCCCGATCCGACGCTTGGCGGCTGGTCGACGCGGCCGGATCGCATCGCCATCTTGAGAAAGCATTTGCGTGGCAAGGGCGCTGCAGCCATCGGCGCTGCAGCCGCCATCGATTTCGGCCAGGTCGACCTGCCCGGACCGACCGGCGAGGCCAACACGCTGTCGCTGTCGCCGCGCGGCCGGGTGCTGTGCCTCGGTCCGGACGCCGAAACGCTGCTTGCCCAGACGATCCAGGCGCTGGCCGCCGGCAATGCGGTGCTGGCCGTGGCGCCGGGCGCGCCGGCGGCACTGTCGGCGCTGACCGGCAAGGGGTTGCCGCTGGCGGCCATAGACGGTCGGCCAGACCCAGTCGAAGCGCGTTCGCTGCGCGTCGATGTCGTCGCCTTCTCGGGCAGGCCCGAGGCGGCGCGGATCGTGCGCAAGGTCATTGCCGACCGCAGCGGGCCGATCGTGCCGCTGGTCAGCGAGGTGCTCAACCCGGCGGCCTATGCGCATGAACGCGCTGTCTGCGTCGACACCACGGCTGCCGGCGGCAATGCCAGCCTGCTTGCGGCGGCCTAGGGGGCTTTTCGCGGCTCGCTTGCCTGCGTCGGGTTGCAAGGGTATGCGCAAGGGACAGAGAGCAACTCGAGCGGGGCAGCCGAACAGATGGAAGACACGTCCCGACCGTTTGAGCTGCCGCGCGTGGCGGTGGTCATCACTTGCTTCAACTATCGGCCGTACGTCGAACAGGCGATCCGCTCGGTGCTTGCGCAGACCTACCGGAATTGGGAATGCGTCATCGTCGACGATGCCTCGACGGACGGCTCGGCCGACCAAGTCCGCCAGCTCCTAAGGGATATAGACGACCCGCGCCTGCGCCTGATGGCGCGCACGGAGAATGGTGGGCAGATCGCGGGATTCCGCGACGGCTTTGCCGCAACCGCCGCGCCTTTCGTCGCGTTTCTGGATTCCGATGACGTGTGGCTGCCGGATTTTCTCCTCGCGCATCTGTCCGCCCATCTCAACACGACGCATTCGGCCGCTCTCTCGAGTTCCGATGTGTTCCTTGTCGATGGCGACGGCACGTTGCTGGGCGGCACCTTCCTTGCCTTGCGCAAACCGCGCTCCGGAGCGGATCGCAGCGGCGTCGCCATCGCGCCCGGTGGCTGGCTTGCCGGCATGGCGCCTGGGATCGCCTACGCATCGGAGCATCCGGTAACCTATTTCGCACCTGCGGTGACGGGCTGGCTGTGGTCGCAATGCTCGGCGATCATGTACCGGCGTGGCGCGCTGGAACCGGTATTGTCCTTCCCGTTCAAGGCCAAGGTCGGGACGGATTATCTGACGGCGACACTCGCGCACCAGGCCGGCGGCAGCCTCATCCTGTCAGAAGGTCTCGGGCTCTATCGCCTGCATGGCTCCAACCTGTCCACCGGAACTGCCTTTGCTGGCGGCAATGTGCGGCAAACGCCTGCATACAGGAGCTACAGGAGCGTGTTGGCGGCGGATGCCGCAGACTATTTGCTGGCGAATTCTGCCTGGCTCAGCGATCTCAACGGGCGCAATTTCATACCTGCATTCCTGACGCAGCATGTGAGCCAGTTCCCGGAGTTGGCCGGTGATCCGCGGTTGGCGCGCTACCTGACACGCGGACAGCCCTGGCGGCGGCTGCGCCTGCACATTGCCCAGTGGCTTCGGCGACTGGGCGGCCGGAATTCAACCGGAACCTGACGGCATCTGCCCGTCGTCAGATCTCGTCGACGGGTGAAATCTCAATCAGGCCCCTTCGACGACCGAAAAGCCTTCGAACTGCGGATGGCCGAGATAATGCACCTTCGAGGTGCCGGTGTTGCGATGGGCGGCGCGAAAATTCTCGGATTTGGTCCAGGCGGCGAAATCCTCATGGCTTGCCCACACCGTGTGCGAGGCAAACAGCGTGTAACCCTCGGCCTCGTTGACCGGGCCGCGCAGCAAGTGGAATTCCCTGAAGCCTTTCATCTCCGAGAGGCTCGAATCGCGGTTCTTCCAGACATCCTCGAAGGCGGTCTCGGAGCCGTTCTGGACCTTGAAGCGGTTCATGGCGATGTACATTGAGCTTCCTCTTGAATTGGTGGACGATGACATTTGGCGAAGGTCTACGAGCTGTTTAAAACGGACCGATCCGCGCCCTGAACACCCAACTTGATAATCCGGTCTCGGGAGGAATGGGCGGGAACGGGGCTTGCTGGCGCACCAGTTTCAAAGCGAATTGGTCTAGCTCGGCAGACCCTGAACTTTCGACAAGCTGCAAGTCGCTGACGCTGCCGTCAGCCATGACGACGAAATAGACCCTGGCATTGTTGCGAGCCTTGGCTTGAATTTCCTTCGAAACGCGCCGGTTAGCGCGGGCAAGCTTCTTTTGAATTTCACCGCCGTAACGAGATTCCATCGCATTGCCAGCCGCGTCCTGGTTTTTACCCTTGCTGGCAACCGCCGGTGCGTCGCGTTCTTCGCCATCTGCCGCACCGCGGGTATCTCCAGATCCGGCTGGAGGGGTCGGCCGCGGGCTCGGGACTGGTGGTTTGGCAGCAGGCAAATCAACGGCGGGCTCGTCGGCGGGCGGTGCCTCTGAACTTTGCGTTTGAACCCCTGGCGGAGTCGACGTCTCAGCGCTTGGGGCGACAGTTTGATCATTCGGGATGGCGGCCGTCAGTGTATCTGGCGCGGCGGTCGCCTGTTCGGCGGCTTCCGGCGCAGGCTTGGGCGCCGCCGGCTCCTTTACCGGTTGAGGCGCCTCGGTCGGCGGCACGGGTCGAACGGCCTCGGGCTTGGCCGGCTGCGGATCGGTTACCAGGGTAACATCGACCGCGTCGGGAGCCTGGCTGTCCAAGGCGCTGCCGACCACCTCGGCGCCCGATTGGTCGGTGCCTTCGGATTGTATCGCGTTACTGGAATCGAATGTCCCTGCGGGTCCGATGAAGAACGCCGCTGCGGCAGCGGCATGGAGCAGGCAGGACGCGACGATCGCCACAGTCCATTTGCGGTCCGCGGCCGCCGGCTGTACGAGCTCGTCCATTGTTATCGCCGGTTCGTTGCCGGCGTCGGGGAGGGGGGTGATGTCCTGCATGGTTCGCGGCGAGACCTGCCGCGAGCGCGGCGGGATTGTCAAATCAAGATCGGTTGCCGGCCATAACGGCGGAGCTGCGACGGGTCGTGTCGCATTGTCGTGCAGGAAGGCGGGATGCAGACCCACCTCAAACGCCGAATGCGATACCGGACTTGGTCTGCGTCTTCATGCCGCGCATGCAGGCGCCCGGTTCGACGCCGGCGCATTCGGTGGCGCTGTTGATCAGCACGCGGCTGAGTTTGGTGCAGTCGGTGCCGGCGAGGTCGAAGCGGATCACCTTGGTCTTGCCGGCCGGCAGGTCCTTGAAGTCGAGCACGCTCAGGCGGTCGACAATGCCGGCCTCGTTGAACAGCGCGATTTCGAATGCCGCCTTGGAAAGATCGGCGCCGAGCGCATTGTTGACGACGAAGGTCAGGCGGCAACCCTTTTCGGAGGGCTGCGCGGCATTGAGCTCGAGGCTGAGTTGCGGAGCCGGCGCGGACTGAGCCCACGCCGGCATCAAGCCAAGCGACATCGCCAGCGTCGAGGTCAGGAGCCGAAGCGATGCCGTCAAACTTGTCATGGGTGTCAGCCTCCAAAGCGCATGGTTGCGGCCAGCTTCAGCGTGATGCCGGGTTCATAGATGACGGCGGTGGTGCCGCCGTTCAGCGGGTTGGTATATTTGACGTCGAACAAATTGTCGGCGCGGAAGTCCACCTTCAGATTGTCGGTGGCCTGGTAACTGGCGAAGGCGTTGACCAGAGTATAATCCTTGGCCACGGGGTTGCCCTTCGGCTTGCCGTTGTACTGCACCTCGCCGCCGACGGTCAGCTTGTCCTGAAGGAAGCGGAAGCCGAGCTGCCCGGTGACCTGCGAGGACGGGATGGTGGCAAGGTCGGCCCGCTCGCCTTCATCGGAGATGGTGTGGCCGTTGATGATCGAGGCCGACAGCCCGGCATAACCCCAGGCGGCATCGTAGACGCTTTCCAGTTCGAAGCCGTTGATCCTGGCCTGGGCGACGTTCTGGTACTGGAAGCAGATCGGAATGCCGGGGCCGAACGGGCAGCCGCTGGTCGGGTCGAATGGCGACAACGTGACGCCTTCGATGTAATCGTCGACATCGTTGTGGAAGTAGCCGGCCTTGAGCCGGAACGCGTCGCCGGCCTCGATAAGGTCGTTCAGCTTGTAGTTGACGCCGAATTCGGTGGTCTTGCCGGTTTCGGGTTGCAGGTTGGGGTTGGGCAGGAACGGGAAGGTGACGCCTGCCGGATGGTTGCCGCTGATCAGCGTTTCGGTCAGCGACGGCGAGCGGTAGCCTTCGGCGTAGGTGCCATAGAACTGCAGGCCCGCCAGGCTGGCGCTTTCGAAGGGCGTGACACCAACGGTGATGCGCGGCGACAGACGATCACCTGACGTTCCATTGTCGGAATCCTCCAGGCTGTAATTGTCGTAACGCAGCCCGGCAATGACCTCGAGCCAGTCCCAGGTGAGCTTGTCCTGGATGTAGGCGCCCGAAACACTACGCTTGCCCGATGGGGTGTAGAAGCTGTCGCCGCCGGCGGTGCCGCCGGTCTCGACATCGTCACCCACCCAGTCGCCGCCATAGGTCAATTCGTGCGCAACACCGGCTGTTTCGAAGCGCGACGTGTTCCAGATGTCGACGCCGGCCGTGCCAACGTCGAAGGTCGAGGTCGAACCGACGGGCAGCAGCACGGGAAGGCCGGTCGACGGATCGAAGCGGTTCTGCGGGACCAGCGTGGTGAGGTCGAGATTGGTCTTGTTGTAGGAGGCGTTGATGTGGAGGTCGAGCCAGCTCTTGGCGTCGTCAGTGATGTTGTAGCGGGCGGTGAAGGTGTTCGACTTCAGGTCGACGTCGTTGGCCGGCACGCCGCCGCTGGTTTCCGTCCAGCCGTCGCTCGAGCCGACCCAGCCGAGCTTCAATTCGCTGTTCTCGCTCGGGCGGATTGTGGTCTTGAGCAGGCCGCTCAGCACGTCGAAACCGGTACCGGCGACGGTGTCGCCGCTGCCATTCTTGTAGTCGCCGTAGTCGCGGTAGACGATGTTGCCCAGCACATCCAAATCGTCGTTGAATTTGTAGGCGCCGCTGGCGCTGGCGGTCCAGCCCTTGCCGTTGCTTTCATAGCGCCCGGTGACGGAGCCGGCCCAGGTTTCGCCCGATCTGAGGAAATCCACCGCATCCTTGGTGTCGAAGAAGACGACGCCGCCAATGGCGCCGGAGCCGTAGGTGTTGGCGGTCGGTCCGCGAATGACGTCAACGGATTTGATGAGCTCGGGATCGACATAGAAGGTCGACTGCGTGCCGTGGTCTGAGCGCTGGAAATTCTGCCTGGCGCCGTCGACGATGACGGCGACGCGACCGAAATCCTGCAGGCCGCGGATGTTGATGCTGGAGCTGACGCGTCGCGCATCGGCCTGCACGGCGACACCAGGCACACCGAGCAGCATTTCGTTCGGCGTCGTCGCCATGCGGCGGTCGAGCTGTTCCTGGTCGACATGGCTGGCTGAGGCCAGCGATTCGATTGCCGTCTCGCCGGTGCGGCTGATGACGAGGATCTTGTCCAGCAGGGTCGCGCCGGCGGGCGCCGGCTTGGTGTCTTCGGTTTTCCTGGTCTGGTCGGCCTGGTCAGCGGCCGGCTGAGCAGCCTGCTGAGCGCTGGCCGGCGATGTCAGCAGCGCGATCGTCGCTGCCCCCGCAAGCAAGGCCACCTTTGCCATAGACCGATGCACCGGACCGGTGCTCGCCAGACCCAGTCGTCCAGAATTTCCCAAGCCCATGCCCCAACTCCAAATTCCAGGTTCGACGCTGGCTGGCTTGGCGCTCGCTGGCTTTTTTCATTCCGTCCGGCGTCTTAAATATTGACTCATTTAGTCCGGTATTGCACTGACTAATAAACATGATGATTAAAGTCAAGAAATGAATCGGCATTTGCAACGCCTAGCCAGTTGCCCGGCACAGGAAAGGGATCGAAAGAGATGAACACCCACAATCCCAACGACTTCCGTTACCGCGTCCGCCGTTCCGAGGAGACGCCGACCCGCTTCGACCGGGTGCCGCTGGCGGTGCGGACGCTGTCCTCCAACACGCTGTTCCAGGGCGAGCACGAGATTGGCATCGAGCACCATGGCGCGCTCTATCGGCTGAAGATCACCCGCCAGGGCAAGCTCATCCTCAACAAGTGATGAAACAGCCAGGCAGGCCAAAACGCCAGGCAGGACAGGTAAGCAGGACATGGACCAGCGCGTAAAACCCGCACCGCATGAAATCCGGCGAGCGCGGGCAGACAATCCGAAAGCGCGCGAGCGCGATCTTGCCGCCGAGCTCGGTATTTCCGAAGCCGAACTGGTCGCCGCGCATTGCGGCGACGGTGTCGTGCGCGTCGAGCCCAGGGTCAACGATCTGCTGACCGGCCTCGATGCCGTTGGCGAAGTGATGGCACTGACCCGCAACGAAAGCGCGGTGCACGAGAAGATCGGCGTCTACGACAAGGTTGTCACAGGTGCGCACAATGCCATGGTACTGGGCGAAAACATCGACCTGCGTATCTTTCCAAAGGTCTGGGCGCATGGCTTTGCCGTCGAGAAGCGCGACGGTGGCGACATCCGCCGCAGCCTGCAATTCTTCGACGCGGCCGGCGATGCGGTGCACAAGGTGCATCTGCGGCCGGCGTCCAATCTCTATGCCTACCAGAAGCTCGTGGCCGCACTCGAATCGCCGAACCAGGAGGCGACTGTGTCTATCGCAGGCCTGGCCGACGACGACGCGGAGACGTCGGGCGTTGCCGCAGACACCGACGATCTGCGTGACCGCTGGAGCCGGCTGACCGACGTCCACCAGTTCTTTGGCATGTTGAAAGCGCTGAAGCTCACCCGCCACCAGGCCGTGCGCATGGTCGGCCAGGACTATGCCTGGCTGCTCGACAATAACGCCATCGGCGCCATGTTCCACCATGCCGCCGCCGACGGCATGCCGATCATGTGTTTTGTCGGAAACCGAGGCTGCATCCAGATCCATTCCGGTCCCGTCAAGTCGATCAAGCCGATGGGGCCGTGGATCAACGTCATGGACGAGACGTTCCACCTGCATCTGCGCACCGACCACATCCAGGAGGTGTGGGCGGTGCGCAAACCGACCAAGGACGGTCATGTTACCTCGCTCGAAGCCTATGGCGCCGACGGCAAGATGATCATCCAGTTCTTCGGCAAGCGCCATGAAGGCGAGGGCGAGCGCGACGACTGGCGGTTCCTTGCCGAGAACCTGCCGCGCATTCCAAGCCCGACCGCAGCCTGAGGAAACGACGATGATTTCACTGTTCAGGACGCTTGCCGCGGCCATGGGCCTGTCGCTGTTTATTGCCGCCCCAGTGCCGGCCAGCGAGAACGTGGCCGTGTTGGCCGACACGTCGCGGATCGTGGCGATCGGCGGTTCGATCACCGAGATCGTCTACGCGCTTGGCGAGGAAGGTCATCTCGTCGCCCGCGATTCGACCAGCCGCTACCCCGCCGCCGCGGTCGCGCTGCCCGACGTCGGCTATATGCGCCAGCTGTCGCCGGAAGGCGTGTTGTCGGTCAATCCTTCGGGCATTCTGGCGCTGCATGGCAGTGGGCCGAAGGAAGCGGTCGATGTGCTGAAAAAGTCGAGCGTTCCGTTCATCGACGTGCCCGAGCATTACAGCCATGACGGCATCCTGGAAAAGATCCGCATCGTCGGCAAGGCGCTTGGCGTCGACGCCAAGGCCGAGACGCTGGTGGCTGAGACCGACGCCAAGCTGAAGGCGGCCGAGAAGCAGACGGCGTCGATCAAGCAGCGCAAGCGCATCCTGTTCGTGCTGTCGATCCAGGGCGGCAAGATCCTGGCCGCCGGCACCGACACCGCCGGTGACGGCATCATCAAGCTCGCCGGTGCCGTCAATGCGGTCGAAGGTTTTTCCGGCTACAAGCAGATGTCCGACGAGGCGATCGTCACTGCCAGGCCGGACGTGATCCTGGCCATGAAGAATGCCGGCCCGCCGATTGCGGAGGCCGAGCTGTTCGCCATCCCGTCGATCACCTCGACGCCGGCGGGCGAAGGCCGCAAGCTGACCCTGATGGATGGCAGCTATCTCCTCGGCTTCGGGCCGCGCACGGCCGATGCCATCCACGATCTGGCCGCCTCGCTCTATGGCAGCCAGGTCACGGACTGAGCCGATGGTGGATCAGTCGATCGCCGGCGCGGCGGGCAAGGTGGCCGAGGGCGATCGTTCCGGGCGCGCTCGCCTGGTTATTGTGCTCCTGTGTGTGGCGCTTGCCCTTTCGATGTTCCTGTCGCTGAGGTCGGGCGCTTCCGATGCATCGGCCGTTGGTGTCATTCGTGACTGGCTGACCGGCGCCATGCCGGACGACGCCGCGCTTGGTGCCCGCGACCGGTTGATCGTCTACGATATCCGCATGCCGCGCGTACTGCTCGGTGTGCTCATCGGGGCGGCACTGGCCGTATCGGGTGCGGTCATGCAAGGCCTGTTTCGCAACCCGCTCGCCGATCCCGGCCTGATCGGCGTTTCCGCCGGGTCGAGCCTCGGCGCGGTCGCCGTCATCGTGCTCGGCACGACGTGGCTGGCGCCGCTCACTCTGGCGCTCGGCGGGCTGGCCTTGCCGCTCGCCGCTTTCTGCGGCGGCCTTGCGGTCACGCTGGTGCTCTACCGCGTCGCCACGCGGCAGGGGCGCACATCGGTCGCTACCATGCTGCTTGCCGGCATTGCGCTCGCAGCCCTTGCCATGGCGCTGACCGGTATCCTGATTTTCATGGCCGACGACCGGCAGTTGCGCGACCTGACCTTCTGGCAACTGGGCTCGCTGGGCGGCGCGACCTGGCCGAAGATCGCTTCCGTCGGTCCGATCATCATCCTGGCGCTTGCGGCAATGCCGTTCCTGGCCAAAGGCCTCAACGCCCTGGCGCTCGGCGAGGCGACGGCCGGACATCTCGGCATCCCGGTACAGCGGCTGAAATACACCGCGATCGTCGGCGTCTCGGCAGCGGTCGGCGCCTCTGTCGCAGTCAGCGGAGGCATCGGTTTTGTCGGCATCGTCGTGCCGCATCTGCTGCGGCTGCTGATCGGTCCGGACAATCGCTATCTCTTGCCGGCATCGGCGCTGCTCGGCGCCTCGATGCTGCTGCTTGCCGACGCAGTTGCCCGCGTCATCGTGGCGCCGGCCGAATTGCCGATCGGCATCGTCACGGCGATCGCCGGCGCGCCGTTCTTCCTCTGGATCCTGCTGCGCAAGCGCGGCGTAATCGACTTGTGAGGCGGCATGATCGAAGCACGCGATGTCTCGGTGGCGATGGGCGGCAAACGCATCGTCGCTAATGTCGATTTTGTCGCACGGCCGGGCGAGATCGCCGCCATCGTAGGACCGAACGGCTCGGGCAAGACGACTTTCTTGAAGGCGTTGTCGGGCGATCTGGCGTTTACGGGGACAGTGGCCGTCAACGGGCGCGACCTCTCCGAGATGAAGCCGGTGGAGGCCGCGACCGTGCGTGCCGTGCTGCCGCAGGCGACGACCCTGTCCTTTCCCTTCACCGTGCACGAAGTGGTCAGGCTCGGCCTTATCGGCGGCCGTTCCGGCGTTCTGCCGGGCGAAGATGATCGTCTGCCCGAGCGGGCGCTGGCGCGGGTCGACCTCGACGGCTTTGCCGGCCGCTTCTATCAGGAGCTTTCGGGCGGCGAACAACAGCGTGTGCAGCTGGCGCGCGTGCTGTGCCAGGTCTGGGCGCCGGTGCTGGACGGCAAGCCGCGCTATCTCTATCTCGACGAGCCGGTCTCCAGCCTCGATATCAAGCACCAGCTGATCATCATGAACATCGCCCGCGATTTCGCCCGGCGCGGCGGCGGTGTGATCGCCATCCTGCACGACCTCAATCTGACGGCCATGTATGCCGACCGGATTTTCGTGATGCATCGCGGCCGGCTCGCCGCCGACGGTTCACCGCAGGAGGTCCTGAGCGACGATCTGATCGAAAAAGTGTTCGATTGTCGGCTAAGGGTCGGTGTGTTGCCGGCGGCGAACATGCCGTTTGTCTTGCCGCAGTCAGCCGCCTAAAGCGCGTCGCGTTTGAACGGACTCAGGCGACGCGCTTTAGGTCTTTGTCTTTATGCATGTCGTTGTCTCAAAACCGGGGCCACTTTTGAGCGACATGCACTAGAAAACTCAGGCGGCCGGAGCTCGCTGGACCAGCATGTCGATGCCGAGCAAATGACGCACATTCGGGCGCGCCGCCACCATATCGGCGATAGTGTAGCGGGAGAGTACGGCAAAGAAGGCGTTGAGCGCCTCGCGCAGCGCCGAATTCAGCTGGCAGCTGTCGACCAGCGGGCATTCGGCGGCATCGTTCTCGAAGCATTCGGCCATGGCAAAGCTCTCTTCGGTGACCCGTACGACGTCGAACAGGCTGATCTGCTCGGCGGGGCGGCCGATCCTCACGCCGCCATTCCTGCCGCGCACTGTCTCGACCAGGCCATGCTCGACCAGCGGCTGCAGGATCTTGAACAGGAAAAGCTCCGACACCGAATAGGCGGCCGCAATCTCGGGGATGCGGCTCAGGCGATCGTTGTTGGCGGCGCAATACATCAGGATGCGCATGGCGTAGTTGGTCTGGCGCGTCAGCCGCATTTCATTCCTCACCCGAGTGCTGGCGCGCTGGAACTGCACCAGATTTTAGATTGTGCTGGTGCGGCTTTCTCACCCGAAGTTTCGGATTCGCCCACACTGGCCTGATCGGAATATGGCCTATACCTTGGAACAATTCCAGACTGGGATTGCATGATAGATGAACATTCTTGTCAACTTTGCGTGCGAAACCGGCAATTCCCGGACGAAATCGGCCCATCCGATCATGCTACGGGCCCAAACACCCCCTAAATAGCCCATGCCAGATAGCCAAGAGATCGATGAGGAGCGGCGTATCATGTCCCAATCGGCTTCGTCCCTGGCGCCTGGCGGTTTTGATGCCGAGACGGGCGCCAAGCTTTTCGCGTTGCGGCGGACAAAGTTCCTCGCCACGGCTGCGCTGGTGCTTTGCGTCGTGGTTTTTGCCGTGGCCAAATCGTTCGAGGCCAAGTATCCGTGGCTGGGCTTCGTGGCGGCCTTCGCGGAGGCGGCGACCATTGGCGGCCTGGCCGACTGGTACGCGGTGGTGGCGCTGTTCAAGCGGCCGCTGGGCCTGCCGATCCCGCACACCGCCATCATCCCAGCGAACCAGAACCGCATCGCCGATAATCTGGGCCGCTTCATCGAGGTCAATTTTCTGGCGCCGGAGCCGGTGCGCGAAAAGCTGGCCGAGGTTGATTTTGCAGCACTCGTCGCCGACTGGCTGACTGACGCCGAACGCTCTGCCGGCCTGTCGCGCTTCGTCGTACGGCTGGTGCCGCAGACGCTTGCGGCGATCGAGCAATCCGGCCTGCGCGGCTTCGTCACCAGCCGCATGCTGGAGCAGATCGACAAGGTGCCGCTGGCGCCGCTCGCGGCCGAATTGCTGTCGGCACTGACCGACGACCGCCGCCACCAGAAACTCTTCGACGAATTCACCAGGGTGATCGGCCGGTTCCTGAACGATGAAGAGGCGCTGGCGACCATGCGCGAGAAAATCCGCGAGGAATTGCCGTCGCTGTTCAACCTGTTCAGAGCCGACGCCTATCTGCTGAAGAAGATCGTCGCTTCTGCCGGTTCGCTGCTTGACGAGGTGCGGGCCGATCCCGACCATCCGATGCGCGCCGAATTCGACCGTTTCGCGCACAGCTTCATCGAGCGGCTCAGAACCTCGAAGCAATACGCCAAACGGGCCGAGAAGCTGAAGCGCGATTTCCTGGCGCGGCCGGAAGTGAAGTCGCTCGCCGGCGACATGTGGCAGAGCCTCAGCGTGTTCATCGAACAGGACGCCAAGGCGGAGAATTCGATTGTTCGCGCGCATCTCGCCAACATGTTCGTCGAGGTCGGCCGCCATCTCTCAGGCGATCCGCAGATCAGGGCCGACATGAACCAGGGCTTTGTCGTGGCGCTGTCGTCGTTCGTGGAGAGCCAGAAGAGCGGTGTGTCGACGTTCATCGCCGATCAGGTCAAGCGCTGGGACCTTGCCCAGCTGACGAGGCTGATCGAGATGAACATCGGCAGGGACCTGCAATATATCCGCTTCAATGGCATGATTATTGGCGGCCTGGCCGGTCTCGTGCTCTACACGGCGGAGAGGCTGTTTCTCGCTGGCTGATGCTGCATTTGCCGCTGAATTGCTTGGGCGTCCGAATGGACACACGGCGCGCGAGTGCTATTGTCCAGAACAGGGTTCAGCATTTGCGACACTGGGGAGCACGAGCAATGGCCAAACAACCCGACTCGGATTCATTCCTGGACATGTTCAGCCGGTTCGGCCGTGACCTGAAGGTGCCGAATGTCGAGGCGATCCTCGCGCATCATCGCAAGAACCTCGAGGCCCTGGAAAGATCGGCGCGGGCGGGAGCTGCCGGCGCGACCTCATTGTTGTCCAGACAGCGCGAGATGCTGCAGGACACGCTGCGTGAAGTCAGCGACATGGCGCAGCGCTACAAGGCGCCGGGCAATCCCCAGGAACTGATGACAAAACAGGCGGAGTTCGCCAGGAAATCCTTCGAAGCCGCCCTGAAAAATGCCGGCGAAGTGGCCGAGCTGGTCAAGAAATCCGGCACCGAATCGATCGAAATCCTGCGCAGCCGCATCAAGGAAGCGATGGAGGAAATCCGCTCGGGCTATGACAAGAAGTGACTCTCAACGCAACCATGAGAGGAGTGGGCCGGTTGCGGCGCATGAGCATGGACGAGGGACGCTGTTTGGCGGAAAATGGCGGAACGGAATCGCAACGGGCGAATTGACAGGAGCCGTCCGTTCGTGGTCCGAGGCACTGGGAGCCACCGGGAAAGCAGGAATGACGGAACTACGGCCGAAAACGCCGCCGACCTTCGAGCAGTTAAGGGCGATGGCCGGGCAGGAGCTCGGCGTGTCGGAATGGACGACCGTCGACCAGAACCGCATCAACCAGTTTGCCGAATGCACAGGCGACCATCAGTGGATCCACGTCGATCCGGAGCGGGCGAAGCGGCAGAGCCCATTTCGCACCACGATCGCGCATGGCTATCTGACGCTGTCGATCATCGGCGCGCTGGCGCTGGGCATGGGCATCGTACCCGAAAACACGCAAGCCGCCTTCAATTACGGCTTCGACAAGGTGCGGTTCCTGGCGCCCGTCAGGGTCGGCGCACGCATCCGGCTGCGCACGACGCTGTTGTCGGTGGAGGACAAGGGGCCGGGCCAGTATCTGATGAAGGCCGCCAATACGGTCGAGATCGAGGGCGAACAGAGGCCGGCGCTGACCGCCGAAACGCTGGTCATGCTTTATGAGCGGCGCAAGCGGGCGGGAGCGTAAGCTCCCTATCTTCGGTCATGATGGCTGTTGCCGCACCGACAGCCTGCCGCCGGCGCGGGTCGAGAGCAGTGCCAGCAACAGCGCAGCCACCGCCAGGACCGTTGCCGTCTGAAAGGTAACCTGCATGCCGTGCGCGGCTGCCGCTGAGGTCAGCATGTCCTGGCTTTGCCGTTCTCCCGTCGAGGCAGCCGCAAAAATGGCGCCCATAAGCGATGCGCCGGTGATCAGGCCGAGATTGCGCGACAGATTGAGCAGGCCGGACACCACGCCGCGCTCGCCGGCAGCGACACCGCTCATGACGGCGGCATTGTTGGATGTCTGGAACAGGGCGTACCCGAAGCAGGTGACGGCGATCGGCACGATATAGCTGGCAATGCCGAGTTTTGTTGCGGCGAGCGACAACAATGAGGTTCCGACGGCAAGACTGAACAGTCCGACGGCCATCATCCTGTGCGCGCCGAAGCGATCGGTGAGGCGGCCGGCGACGAGCGCCGAGAGCGCGGAGACCAGCGGACCTGTCGACAGGACCACGCCGACCATCGCAGCATCGAGCCCCAGCGCTCGCGACAGATAGAATGGAGCGACCACCAGGGTCGCCATCATCACTGTGGCGACAACGAGGTTCGTGGCGAGGCTGGCGCTGAGCCGGATGTCGTACAACCGGGCAAGCCGGATCAAGGGACTTTTCGCCTTCGTCTGCGCAACGCCGAACAGAACGACGCCGATGCCGGCGGCCACCAGGAGGCCGATGTTGAGGGCGCCGAAATGGCCGCGGCCGAGCGTCATGGCCAATGCATAGGCGGCGAGCGTCAGGGCCAGCAAGACCGTTCCGATCGCGTCGAACCCGCCTTGAACGCTTTGTGCAGCCTTGCCACGGGCGGGCAGGGCCAGCCAGGCGAGGGCAAAGGTCAGGAGGCCGAGCGGGACATTGACGAGGAAGATCGCCCGCCAGCCAAAGCCGGCAATCAGAAAGCCGCCGAGCGAGGGGCCGAGCGTGGTGCCGATTGCCGACATGGCGCCGAGCAGCCCCATGGCGCTGCCGGTCCGTTCCTTGGCTACAGTCTCCGCGACAAAGGCCAGCGTCAGCGCCATCATCAGCGCGGCACCCAGTCCTTGCACGGCGCGCGCCGCGATCAGCAGCCAGAGCGTCGGCGCCAGGCCGCAGAGCACCGAGGCCAGTGTGAACAGCGCGATGCCGCCGAGCAGCAACGGCCGGCGGCCGACCATGTCAGCCAGGCGCCCGGCGCTGACGATCAGGGCGGTGATGGCGAGCAGATAGGCGAGAACCACCCATTGCACGGACTGGAAGGACACACCGAACGCCTGCATGAGGGAAGGCAGCCCAACGCTGGCAATACTGGTTCCAAGCGAGGACAGCAGCGTGGCGAGCGACAGGCTGGCCAATGCCAAGACAGGAGAGTGGGCCAGGCCTGCGGACCGGGTGTTCTGCGGCGCCGATGCGCACTCGTTCTGCTCAGCAATTGCCATGGCGATTTCCTCCTTGTCAGTCCCGCAACCGGACCTGTCGGAGATCTAGTCGTCAGGGTGGAATGGCGGAAGGCGCAGCATTTGCATCTTATTCGTGCACCAAACGCCATGGCATGTGCTACAATCCGCCGATGGCATCGCCCGATCTCAATCTACTGTTCGCGCTCGACGTTTTGCTCGCCGAAGGCAGCGTGGCTCGGGCGGCAACCCAGCTACGGCTCAGCCCGTCGGCGATGAGCCGCACCCTGGCGCGGCTGCGCGAGGCCACCGGTGATCCGCTGCTGGTCCGCGCCGGCCGCGGCCTGGTTCCAACGCCGCGCGCGGAGGCATTGCGGCAGCAGGCCGGCCGTGTCGTCCAGGAAGCGGAAATGCTGCTGCGTCCCGCCAGGCTGCTCGATCTCGCAAAGCTGGGCCAGATCTTCACGCTGCGCAGCAATGAGGGGTTCGTCGAGGAGTTCGGGCCGGGTCTTGTCGCCCGCATACAGGCCGAGGCGCCGGGCGTGCGGCTGCGCTTTGCGCCGAAAGCCGACAAGGACGTCGCCTCATTGCGCGACGCCGACATCGACCTCGAAATCGGCGTTGCCGGCGAGGCCGGACCTGAAGTGCTGATACAGGCGCTGTTTCGCGACCGCTTCGTCGGTGCTGTGCGAGCCGGCCACCCTTTGAGTGAAGGCGCGGTAACGCCTGAACGCTACGCGGCCGGCCGCCACATCAGCGTTTCACGGCGGGGTCGGGAAAGAGGGCCGATCGATCAGACTTTGGCGCAGCTCGGCCTGCAGCGAACCGTGGCGTGCATGGTCTCCGGCTTTTCGGCTGCACTCGCCATGGCGCGTGCTTCGGACCTTATTGCCAGCGTGCCCGAACGGCACACGCAAGGCGCACGCGCCGGCATGGTCAGCTTTCCGCTGCCGGTCGCCACTGTGGAGGTCACCATCTCGATGCTCTGGCATCCACGGCTCGATGCCGATCCGGCGCAACGCTGGCTGCGAGATTGCGTTCGGGAGGTCTGCGCGGCCTCCCGCTGAGCGCTCAGCGCGCCATTGCCGCCTTGAGCACCCTGAAAATCCGCTCGTCCTGGCACTGGGCAACGTTGAAGCGCAGGAAGCGGCTGGCGGTTCCCGACAGACTGAATGCGTTGCCGGGCGCCAGCACGATGTTGTCGGCCAGCGCGCGGCGTGCCATTTCAGCCGCGTCCACGCCATCCGGCAGGCTGCACCACAGGAACAAGCCGGCCGGTTGGTCGATCCAGGGCGTGATGCCGATCGCCTTCAGGCGCACGCCCGTCTCGCCCATGGCGCGGGAAAGCCGCGCGCGCAGCAATTCCATGTGCTTGCGGTAGCTGCCGTCCCTAAGCAGCGTCAGCACCAGTTCGGCCGCCAGCCGGCCGCCGCCGAAGGTGGTGGCAATCTTGAGGTCGGTGAGTTGCTCGATCCAGTCGCGCGGTGCCGCGATGAAGCCGCAGCGAACCGATGCCGATAGCGTCTTGGAGAAGCTGCCGATATGGACGACGCGGTTGAGGCCGTCGAACGCCGCCAGCCGGGGCGCGGGACTGTGCTCGAAATCGGCGAAGATGTCGTCCTCGACGATGGTCAGGTCCGACTGGTCGGCGAGCTTCAGCAGCCGGTGCGCGGTGACCGGCGACAGGATCGCGCCGGTCGGGTTGTGGATGGCGGAATTGGTGATGTAGAGGCGCGGTCTGTGCTCGGCCAGTGCCTGGGCGAACAGCTCGATATCAGGCCCGGATGGCGTGTAGGGCACGCTGACGACCTTGGCGCGGTGGGCGCGCAGCAGCGCGTGGAAATTGAAATAGCAGGGGTCGTCGACCAGCACGGTATCGCCGGGTTCGATCAGGAAGCGGCACAGAAGATCGATGGCCTGCGTGCCCGATTCGGTCAGCATGATCTGTTCGGGCGAGACCTCGATGCCGTGGCCTTCCATGCGCCGCGCGAGCAATTGCCTGAGCGGCGGCAGGCCGAGCGGCGTGCCGTAATCGGTGAGGTCGACATCGTCGGCACGCGCCACCGTGCGCAGCGCCCGGCGCAGGGCCGCTTGCGGCATCCACGAGGCCGGCATCCAGCCGCAGCCTGGTTTCAGCATGTCGTCGCCGGCTTCCAGCGACTGGCGCGAGACCCACAGTGGATCGATGGCGCGGTCGAGCCGCGGGCCTATCTCGGTCAGCGACAGTGGCGCCAGCGATCCGGCGGCATAAAAGCCCGAGCCCGGCCGTGAGCGTATCGCGCCTTCGGCGGCGAGCCGCTCATAGGCTTCGACCACGGTCGACTTGGACACCTGCATGGCCTTGGCAAAGGCGCGGATCGAAGGCAGCCGCGCGCCTGGCGTCAGGCTGCGCGCCGATATCCGCTGGCGGATGGTCGCCATGACAGTTTCCACAAGCGTGGTCGCGACAGGAGGGTGCGCATCGCCGGTTTCCAAAATGAGTTCGGTCATCTGTATTGCTCTGATAGCCATTACAGTTTTGCGGAATTGTACTGCATTGTCTCTGGCTGCACCATAGGCACTTGCCCAATAGAGGGCGAAAGCACTGGAGCCTGGAATGGACAAGACCGCGAGCGGCTGGATGAACGGATTCATCGGCGTATTGATCTTCTCAGGCTCGCTGCCGGCAACGCGCGTGGCCGTGGCCGATTTCGATCCGATATTCCTGACCTCGGCCCGCGCCGCGATTGCCGGACTTCTCGGTCTCGCCATGCTGATGCTGTTTCGGCAGAAACGCCCGGAGCGCGGCGATTTTCTGTCGCTGGTGATCGTCGCCCTTGGCGTGGTTGTCGGCTTTCCCTTTCTCACCGCGCTGGCGCTGAAGCACGTCACCTCTGCCCACTCTATCATCTTCGTCGGCCTGCTGCCGCTGGCCACCGCGATCTTCGGCGTGCTGCGCGGTGGCGAGCGTCCGCGCCCGGCCTTCTGGCTGTTTTCCTGCATCGGCAGCGCGCTGGTCGCCGGTTTTGCCCTGATGCAAGGGGTGACGGCCTCACCTGTCGGCGACGGCCTGATGCTGGCCGCCATCATCGTCTGCGGCCTGGGCTATGCCGAGGGGGCGGCATTGTCGCGCAGGCTGGGCGGCTGGCAGGTGATCTGCTGGGCGCTGGCGATCTCGCTGCCGATCATGCTGGTTCTGACCTTTGCGACGCTGCCGTCGTCCTTCGCCAGCGTCGGCTCCGGCGCCTGGATGGGTCTCGCCTATGTCTCGCTGTTCAGCATGCTGATCGGCTTCGTGTTCTGGTACCGCGGCCTCGCCCAAGGCGGCATCGCTGCCGTCGGGCAGTTGCAGCTACTACAGCCCTTTTTCGGCCTGGCGCTGGCAGCGTCGCTGCTGCACGAGCAGGTCAGCCCGCTGATGATTGTTGTCACGCTCGGCGTGGTGGCCTGCGTGTTCGGGGCGAAGAAATTTGCACGCTAGGAGTTTGGTGGTGGAGGGCGACTCCGCCCTAGAACTTCGTCACCACCCCAATGCCAATCCCCTCGAAACCGCCCATCGCCATCAGCGCCGCCGGCGCCTCATCAAGGCTGATCTTGTTGCCGACCAGCAGTTCGGGCTTGAGCTTGCCGGTGCGGATCATCTCCATCATGGCGGGGTAGCGGTGGGCCTGCATGCCATGGCTGCCGAGGATTTCGAGCTCGAAGGCAATCACCTTGTCCATCGGCACCTGTGGCCGGGCATGCTCGCCCAGCATCAGGCCAACCTGCACATGGCGGCCACGCCGGCGCAGATTGGAAATCGAGTTGAACGACGTCGTGGGGTGGCCGAGCGCGTCCATCGACATGTGTGCGCCGCCATTGGTGATCTGCTTGACCGCCTTGACGACATTCGGCGTGTTCGAGGCATTGATGGTCGCCACGGCGCCGATCTTTTTGGCGAACTCCAGCTTCTCGTCGGTAAGGTCGATGGCAATGACATTGGCGCCCATGGAACTGGCGATCATGATCGCCGACAGGCCGACGCCGCCGCAGCCATGCACCGCCACCCATTCGCCCGGCGTCACCCGGCCCTGGTCGACAATGGCGCGAAACGAGGTGACGAAGCGGCAGCCGAGGCTGGCGGCGGTGGCGAATTCCATCTCCTCGGGCAGCCGCACGAGGTTGGTGTCGGCATGTTCGATGGCGACATATTCGGCAAACGAGCCCCAGGCGGTGAAGCCTGGCTGCGTTTGATGCTCGCAGACCTGGTGGTTGCCGGAGGTGCATTCGAAACAGCGGCCGCAGCCGACGCAGAACGGCACGGTGACGCGTTCGCCGGCCTTCCAGCGGGTCACCCGCTTGCCGACGGCTACGACAATGCCGGCCAGTTCGTGACCGGGAACATGCGGCAGGGTGATGCCGTCATCATGGCCCATCCAGCCATGCCAGTCGCTGCGGCACAGCCCCGTCGCCTCGACCTTGATGACGACGCCATCGGCGGCCGGCTTCGGATCCGGCACGGTCTGGATTCTCGGCGCCTCGCCGAATTTTTCGAAGACGACGGCTTTCATCGGCAACTCTCCGTGCTCTGCTCCGGCATTGTGAGCCTATTCGGCATCTATCTGATTCTCCGGCGCCGCCTTCTGAAAGGCCGGCAGCGCCATGCAGGCGGCGTGGATGCGCGATATCTCGGGGTAGGGTGTCAGGTCGACGCCGAAGCGGGCGTTGCTGGCGATCTGGGCGACCAGGCAGATGTCGGCGAGGCCCGGTGCGTCGCCATGGCAAAATGTGCCGGTCTCATCCGATGAAGCCAGAATCTTTTCAAGCGGCTGGAAGCCTTCGTTCACCCAGTGGCGAAACCAGTGGATGACATCCTGGTCGCCGGCGCCGAACAAAGTGCGCAGCGAGGTCAGCACGCGCAGATTGTTCACCGGGTGGATGTCGCAGGCGATCATCTGCGCCAGCATTCGCACGCGCGCCCGGCCGAGCGCGTCCTTCGGCAGCAGCGGCGGTTCGGGGTGGGTCTCGTCGAGATATTCGATGATCGCCAGCGACTGCGTCAAAAGCGTGCCGTCGCCCAGGATCAGCGCCGGCACCAGCCCCTGCGGATTGACCGCCAGGTAAGCCGGCTCCAGATGGTCGCCATGACGCAGATGATGCGGCACGTAATCGTAGCCCAGCCCCTTCATCTCGAGCGCAATGCGGACGCGGTAGGAAGTGGAGGAGCGGTAGTAGTTGTGGAGGACGAGGTCGCTCATCGGATCACGGCTTGCCGGTGGAATTTTGGCCGATCGAATCTTGGCCGACAGTGATCTCGATGGTGCCGATGCCGTCGACGCCGCCGGTCATCGTCTGTCCCGGCGCCACCGCACCGACACCGGCCGGCGTGCCGGTGAAGATCAGGTCGCCCGGTTGTAGTACAACCGCACCGCTGCAGATCGAAACGATATCGGCGATCGGCCAGATCAGTTCGGCGAGGTCGCCCTCCTGCTTCACCGCGCCGTCGACGGCGAGCCAAATGCGGCCCTTTTGCGGATGGCCGGATTTGGCGGCCGGCACCAGCGGACCGCAGGGCGCCGAGCGGTCGAAGGCCTTCGACCAATCCCAGGGCCGCGCCGCCTTCTTGGCTTCGTCCTGCAGGTCGCGGCGAGTGAGGTCGATGCCGACGCCGTAGCCCCAGACATGGTCGAGCGCCTCAGCGCGCGGAATGCGGAAGCCGGCCTTGCCGATCGCCGCGACGAGTTCGATCTCGTGATGCAGGTTCTTGGTCAAAGGCGGGTAGGGGATCGTGGTGCCGCTATCGACCACCGCATCGGCCGGCTTGGTGAAGAAGAAGGGCGGGTCGCGCTCGTCATTGCCGAGTTCGCGGGCATGCGCGGCGTAGTTGCGGCCGACGCAGAAGATGCGGCGCACCGCAAAACGCTCGGCCGAGCCTTCTATGGCGACCGATGGTGTTGCGGGCAGGGGAAGGACGAAATCTGTCATGCGCGGGTCTCTGCTTCAACTGGGGCACATTTGACCGATTTGAACCGCCGGGCAAGGCAGGAGCCTCCGCAAAAGCATCGGCTGCGCCTTGATTGTCGGATAAAGTCGGCTTCGCCTCCGGGGGTTAAGATGGCGATAGACTATTTGCCAATAAGCTGGCCATACCAGCGGGAGTATCGTGCCCACGGAGAACTGAAACGAACACCATGACCGCAATCAACGATCGCGCCCGGTTTCTGATCATCGACGACCATCCGCTGTTTCGCGAGGCGCTGCACAGCGCCGTGCAGATGGCGTACCC
Source organism: Mesorhizobium sp. C089B (assembly GCF_030323125.1). NCBI lineage: Bacteria > Pseudomonadati > Pseudomonadota > Alphaproteobacteria > Hyphomicrobiales > Phyllobacteriaceae > Mesorhizobium > Mesorhizobium sp. C089B. The sequence goes on along the minus strand of NZ_CP100469.1, from coordinate 2,073,929 downwards.
GGAAGTCGACACGGTGGAGGCGCGCTCGATCGCCGAAGCGCTCGATCTTCTGGGTGGGATAAAGCCATTCGATCTGGCGCTGCTCGATCTCAACATGCCCGATGTCCATGGCTTTGAGGGGTTGCTGCAGCTCAGGACCCGCCATCCGCGGCTGCCGGTGGTCGTCGTCTCGGGTTATGAGGAGCCGAAGATCATTTCCGAGGCACTGTCCTATGGCGCTGCCGGCTTCATCCCGAAATCGGCGCGCAAGAGCGATCTCGCCGCCGCCATCCGCTCGGTGATGGAGGGCGCGATCTATGTGCCGGAGACATATGAGGGACAGCCACCCGACGCCGACAGCGCCGACCGCGCCGATATGGTGCAGCGGCTGGCCAAACTGACGCCGCAGCAGCTGCGCGTGCTGCAGATGCTGCGCCAGGGCCTGCTCAACAAACAGATCGCCTACGAGCTGCAGGTCGGCGAGACCACGGTGAAGGCGCATGTCTCGGAGATCTTGCGCAAGCTAAACGTCTACAGCCGCACGCAAGCGGTGATCGAGGTGTCGAAGCTGGACAATGCTGAGTTGTTCAGGGATCAGGCGGGGTTTTGATCTTTACCCTCCCCCTTGTGGGGAGGGTCGATCCGCGAAGCGGAGCGGGGTGGGGAGCTTGGCGCTGCACCCCGCCCCGGCGCTGCGCGCCGACCCTCCCCATCGAGGGAGGGTATGGGGCTCAAGCCAGCAAATGCGCCAGCAGCGCCCTTAGCTGCGCCGGCTTTAGCGGCTTCCGCATCAGCTCTATGCCTGCGGCGCGGGCTGCCTTGGCGACGGCCTCCGATCCGTCGGCGGTGACGATCAGCGCCGGCACGGCGCGGCCGAGATAATCGCGGACTTCGGCGATGGTGGCGGTGCCGAGGTCGCCGTCGTCGAGATGCTGGTCGGCAATGACGATGTCGGGCACCCAGTCGGTGTCGCCAAGCAGGCTGATCGCAGCCTCGGTCGAAGTCGCGGCGCGCACCAGGCACTGCCAGCGCTCGAGCAGGAAGGTCATCGCCTGCAACACGTCGGCGTCATTTTCGACCAGCAGGACCTTGGTGCCGAACAGGCCGTAGCCGCGCGGCCGCTCCATCTCGGCAAGGCTGGCGATGGCGTCGGCGCTGGCGCCGATGCCGACCGGCACGTCGATGTGGAAGATGGTGCCGCGCCCAACCCTCGAGGAGAACGTCACGGGATGACCGAGCGCGGCGGCCATGCGCCGCACGATGGCAAGGCCCAGGCCCAGCCCGCCGCCGGAGATCCCGGTATCGGCTGGAATGGCGGAGCCGCGATGGAACTCCTCGAAAACCGCCTCGCGCTGATCCTCGGGAATGCCGCAGCCGGTGTCGGCGACATCGATGCGGATGGTGTCGCCGCGATGCCTGGTGCCGACCAGCACGCCGCCGAAGCGGGTGTAGCGCAGAGCGTTGGACAGGATATTCTGCAGGATGCGGCGCAAGAGCGTGCGGTCCGAACGCACCACGGCGCTGACCGGGCGGAACTTCAGCGCCAGCCCCTTCATCTCGGCCACGGGCAGGAAATCCGACCGCAGCGAGGAAAACAGCGTCTCCAGATTGACATCGCCGATGTCGGGCTGGACCACGCCGGCATCGAGCTTGGAAATGTCGAGCAGCGTGCGCAACAGGTCTTCCATGGTCTCCAGCGAGCGCTCGACCTGGCGGACCAGCTTCTTGCCCTCGTCGCTGGTCTGCACTTCGGCCAGCGCCGAGACGGAGAGGTGGGCGGCGTTCAGCGGCTGCAGCACGTCATGGCTGGCGGCGGCCAGGAACCTGGTCTTGGACAGGTTTGCCAGCTCGGCGTTTTCCTTGGCGGCGCTGAGGTCGATGTTCGACTGTTCCAGCCGGCGCAAGGTCGAGTGCAGTTCCTCGGTGCGCATACGCACGCGGTTTTCAAGTGAAATCGCGGTCTGGAACAGCGAGAAGGCATTGCCTTGCTGGTCCATCGAGCGCTCGACGCGGCTGACCAGAGCGGCGTTGATCTTCTTCAGCCTGTCGACGTCGTCGATGTCCCTGAGCGGCATGGGCTATTCCGCCGCCTGGCGTTCGCCGAAGGCGATGCCGGTGAAGGTTTGGTTCAGATGCATCGAGCGGTACTGTTCGCCATAGGTGCCGAAGCCGATGACATTGTTGACCCGGTAGAGCTCCGAAATGTCGCGGAACACCTGGCGGTTGCGCGCATCGAGCCGGCGCAGCACGCAATCGAAGCCGAGGATCATGTCGATGCCGCCGAGCCGTTGCTCGACGTCGCGCAGTGCGGCGCGCGTGGATTCCACCATGTCCTTGGGCTGGGCGATGGACAGCACGACGCCGTCGTCTATGGCGCAGAAGAATGACAGCGAGCCGTCGGGATGCATCTTCTGGATCGAGCGGCAGTAAAATTCGCCACCCACTTTCACCACCACCGGGTGCGAAGCGAAGCTCATCGGCGTCAGGTTCTGCGCAACGATGCCGACGGAGGCTGCATACTCCTCAGCCGCATTGGTGGCGTTGAATTCGCGCACGGTGCGGTGGTCCGGATCGGATGCCGTCACCACCAGCTTCTCGTCGGTGGGGATGAAATTGTCGGTCTTGAAGACATGGAACGGAATCTCGGTGGCGATCAGCACAATGATGGCGCTGTCGGACGCTACCTTGCCGTTCGAAATCAGCCTGGTGGTTTCGAATTTCAAATCGTCGCCCGCCGAACCGCCGATCAGCGGGATGTCGTCCAGCCCCCAATGGATGGCCGAGGTCACCGCTTCCTCTGCAAAGGACAGGCCGTCGATGAAGCAGAGCGCGAAGGTGCTTTTGGCATGGCAACTGCCGGTGCGTCCGCGCAGCAACCGCCGCAAGGCCTCGACTTCATCAGTGATCCTGTCCATGCCCGACGAGGAGAGATTGTCGACCATGGTGCTGACCGCCGAAAACGACGCGGAGGGAAAGAGCATGGCGAGCACATGACCTTCCTCCAGGCCTTGCGGGGTGATCTCGCCGGCGGTCGAGCAGGCGGCGTAGGCCAGCGTCGGCGCTTGGGTCTTCAGCGCTTGCGAAAGGACGCTCGCATCAAGCAGGCTCTGGGAAAAGAACAGCAGGGCAAAGCCGGCATCGATGGCTGCGGCCTCGGCGGCGACCGCTCGGGCGAATGCATCGGCGTCGGGCTCGTCGGTGGTGAGCGCCGACAGACCGGATGCATAGCTCGTCCGTGAACTGGCCAGAGGCTTCCTCCCGATATCCTCCGACGCTTCCTGCGCGCGCCCGTTTTATGTCTCTCGGCGCGCTGGCGTCGAGGGCATTGTTGCCCCCTATTCGCTCTTTGGCAATGGGGCGGACAGGCCCATGATTTTCGTTTTGTCCATGACCGAAAGTACAATGAGCGCCGTGTGTTTTTTGCGCTTTGTGCAGTGTACCAATAGGGCATGGCCGAGCGCCAAAGCCGCATCGGCAGCATGACTACCAAGGTCATACCCAGGGAGGATGCATGTCGGACGTTTCGTTTGTCGTGAACGGAAAACGGATCAGCGGCGCTGCCGAGGACCGAACGCTTCTGGTTCATTTCCTGCGCGAAAATCTTGGTCTCACCGGAACGCATGTCGGTTGTGACACCTCTCAATGCGGCGCCTGCGTCGTGCATGTCGACGGCAGGGCAGTGAAGTCCTGTTCGATGCTGGCTGTGCAGGCCTCCGGGTCGACCGTGGTGACGATCGAAGGGCTTGCCAATGGCGGCGACCTGCATCCGATGCAGGCCGCGTTCAAGGAACATCATGGGCTACAATGCGGCTTCTGCACGCCGGGCATGATCATGACCGCGACCGACATGATCGCGCGCCATCCCGAAGGCCTTGACGAGGCGACGGTGCGCGCCGAGCTCGAAGGCAACATCTGCCGCTGCACCGGCTACCACAATATCGTCAAGGCGATCCTTGCCGCATCGCAAACGATGGCGAAGGCGCCGAAGGGCAGGGTGAAACAAGCGGCGTAGAAAGAAGCGAGTAGTGAATAGTGAATAGCGAGTAGTCGGTTTAGCCGAACCGCTCCGAGCACAATTCCCTACTCACTGTTCACTATTCGCTACTCACTATTCGCTATTCCGGAGGAATTCCTATGGGCATTGAAGGCATCGGCGCTCGGGTCGTGCGCAAGGAAGACAAACGGTTCATCACCGGCGCCGGCCGCTATGTCGACGACATGGTGGTTCCCGGCATGAAGCATGCCGCTTTCGTGCGCAGCCCGCACGCGCATGCTCAGATCAAGAAGATCGACGTCAGACGAGCGCAGGCGATGCCCGGCGTCATCGGCGTCTTGACCGGCAAGGAGCTCAAGGCCGACGGCATCGGCAACCTGATCTGCGGCTGGATGATCCATTCCAAGGACGGCTCGCCGATGAAGATGGGCGCGTGGTCGCCGCTGGCCGTCGACAAGGTGCGCTATGTCGGCGACGCGGTCGTCATCGTGGTGGCGGAAACCAAGGGCCAGGCCCGCGACGCGGCCGAAGCGGTCGAGATCACCTACAAGGAATTGAAGGCGGTGGTCGATGCCACCAAGGCGCTGCAAAAAGGTGCGCCGCAGGTCCATGCCGAAGCCGAGGACAATCTTATCTTCGACTGGGAGATCGGCGATGCCAAGGCGACCGATGCGGCGATCCAGGCGGCGGCCCATGTCACCCGCATGAAGATCGTCAACAACCGGCTGGTTCCCAACGCCATGGAGCCGCGCGCGGCCCTTGGCCATTACGACAAGGCCGAGGACCATTTTACCTGCTGGACGACGTCGCAGAACCCGCATGTCGCGCGGCTGGTGATGAGCGCCTTCTACAATGTCGCACCGGAAAACAAACTGCGCGTCATTGCGCCCGATGTCGGCGGCGGCTTCGGCTCGAAGATCTACATCTATCCCGAAGAGATCGTCTGCCTTTGGGCGTCGAAGAAGACCGGCGTCCCGGTCAAATGGGTCGCCGACCGTACCGAAAGCTTTCTCACCGACGCGCATGGCCGCGACCATGTCTCGACGGTCGAAATGGCGTTCGACAAGAACAACAAGATCACCGGCTTCAAGGTAGACACCATCGCCAATCTCGGCGCCTACATGTCGCTGTTCTCGTCTTGCGTGCCGACCTATCTCTACGCGACGCTGCTGTCGGGCCAGTACAACATCCCGACGATCCACGCCAATGTGCGCACCGTCTACACCAACACGGCACCCGTCGACGCCTATCGCGGGGCAGGGCGGCCGGAAGCCACGTATCTGCTCGAACGGACAATGGAGACGGCCGCGCGTGAACTTGGGGTCTCGCCGGCGGAGTTGCGGCGCGCCAATTTCATCACCGAGTTTCCGCATCAGACGCCGGTCATCATGAACTATGACGCCGGCGACTATGGAGCTTCACTCGATGCGGCGACACAGGCGTCCGACTATGCCGGCTTTGCCAAGCGCAAAGCGGCGGCCGGCAGCCAGGGCAGACTGCGCGGCATCGGCATGAGCTGCTATATCGAGGCCTGCGGCATCGCGCCGTCGGCGGCGGTCGGTTCGCTCGGCGCCGGCGTCGGTCTGTGGGAATCCGCCGAAGTGCGGGTCAATGCCGTCGGCACGATCGAGGTGCTGACCGGCTCGCACAGCCACGGCCAGGGCCATGAGACGACCTTCGCGCAACTCGTCAACCAGCGTTTTGGCGTGCCACTGGACTCGGTCTCGATCGTCCATGGAGATACCGACAAGGTGCAGATGGGTATGGGCACCTACGGCTCGCGCTCGGGCGCGGTCGGGATGTCGGCAATCGCCAAGGCGCTCGACAAGGTCGAGGCCAAGGCCAAGAAAATCGCCGCCCATCTGCTCGAGGCCGACGAGGGCGACATCGTCATCGAGAATGGCGAGGTCAAGGTTGCCGGCACCGACAAGAGCCTGCCCTGGTTCCAGGTGGCGCTTGCCGCCTACACCGCTCACAATCTGCCGGCAGGCATGGAGCCGGGACTGAAGGAAACAGCCTTCTACGATCCGGCGAACTTCACTTTCCCGGCGGGCTGCTACATCTGCGAGGTCGAGATCGATCCGGAAACCGGCACGACCGAGATCGTCCAGTTCGTCGCGGCGGACGATTTCGGCAACATCATCAACCCGATGATCGTCGAGGGTCAGGTGCATGGCGGCATCGCCCAGGGCATCGGCCAGGCGCTGCTGGAAGGCGCGCACTATGACGATAGCGGGCAGCTGCTGACGGCGAGCTACATGGACTACACCATGCCGCGCGCGGACGACCTGCCGTCATTCAAGGTGTCGACGTCGAACACGCCGTGTCCGAGCAATCCGCTCGGCATCAAGGGCTGTGGCGAGGCCGGCGCCATCGGCTCGCCGCCAGCGGTCATCAACGCCATCACCGACGCTTTGGGGATTGTGGACATCCCCATGCCGGCCTCGCCGTCGACGGTGTGGGCGGCGATACGGGCGAAGAAATGAGTGAGTAGGGAGTAGTGAGTAGGGAATGGGCATCGCCGGAGATGACAGCGTCCCTATTCCCTACTCACTACTGCCTAACCACTTCAGGGGAGGATCCCATGTACGCAGTCAACTACCACCGCGCCGCCTCGGTCGCCGACGCCGCCAAGCTGGTGAAGAGCGGCGACGCCAGGCTTTTGTCAGGCGGCATGACGCTGATCCCGGCGATGAAGACGCGGCTCGCCGCACCGTCCGACCTGATCGACCTGTCGCGGATCAGGGAGCTGCAAGGCGTCAAGGTGTCGGGCAAGACCGTCACCATCGGCGCCGCCACAACCCATTACGACGTCGCCAATGACGAGAAGCTGCGGAAGGCCTGTCCGGCGCTTGCGCACCTTGCGTCGCTGATTGGCGATCCGGCGGTGCGCCACAAGGGCACGATCGGCGGCTCGGTCGCCAACAACGACCCAGCCGCCGATTATCCGGCGGCGCTCTTGGCGCTGGGCGCCACCATCGTCACCAACAAGCGCGAGATTTCAGCCGCGAAATTCTTCACCGGCCTGTTCGAAACGGCGCTGAAAGAAGGCGAGATCATCACCGCGGTGAGTTTTACCGCGCCGGCCAAGGCTGCTTACGAAAAATTCCGCAACCCGGCCTCGCGCTATGCGATCGTCGGCGTGTTCGTGGCCAAGGGCAAGGACGGGGTCAGCGTTGCCGTTACCGGCGCCGGCGATGACGGTGTGTTCCGCTCGAAGGAGATCGAAGCCGCACTGGCGAAGAATTTTGCGGCATCGGCGCTCGACGGCGTGAAAGTGCCGGCTAAGAATTTGATGACCGACCTCCACGCTTCGGCCGAATACCGCGCCAATTTGATCGCCGTGATGGCCAAGCGCGCGGTGAACGCCGCCAACGCTTGAACAGTGCCAATTCGAGACGGGAAGGGGCCATTGCGGCCCCTTTTCTTTTTTGCGATCACAAACGTTGGCGCCAACACGCGCCAATCTCAAAGCTTCGCACTTGCACAAAGTTATCCCGCACTGCAATATAAACCGGGCGGGAATACGAATCCGTGGCGCAGCGATGCGCGCTGCATCGGTTCTTGAGTGCGAAGGACGGGCATGGCCGACATCTCCGCAGCGTCTGTTGCCCTGCCGCGGGCCACAGCCGACAAAGCAGCTAGAGCAAGACTGGCCTATCTCGATGGCTGGCGCGGGCTTTCGATCGCACTGGTGCTGATCGGCCATTTCTTCCCCGTTCCCGGGATCAATCTCGGCGTGCTCGGCGTCGAGTTCTTCTTCGTGCTCTCAGGCCGGCTGATGGGCGAGATCCTGTTCATCGAACGCTTTCCGCTGAAAAAATTCTTCAAGCGCCGCTTTTCGCGCATCTATCCCGCGCTGCTGGTGTTCGTGATATCAGCCATGATCGGGCTCTCCGGCACCTTCATCGCCTTCAAATGGAAGGCGGCGCTGACGGCGCTGACATTCACCTACAACTATGCCGGAATTCTCATCACCCGCGCCGGCGCGCTCGACCACATCTGGTCGCTATGCGTGGAAGAGCATGCCTACATCATCCTGGCGCTGATCAGCGTGGTGGTGACCGGGCGGGGCAATGTCGTTCGGCTGCTGGTGACGCTGTCGCTGCTGGCGATGGCCAATGGCGCCATTTCCTACTGGGTACTCGGCATGGATTACGAGCACAGCTATTGGCGCACCGATGTGCATATCGCCTCGATCCTGCTGTCGGCATCGATCTGCCTGCTCAAGCACGATGACCGGCTGCCGGCATTCCTGAAGAGCCCCTATGTCAGCCTCGTGTCGGCGGCGGCGGCTATATTGCTGTTCCTCGATCCGGTGCCGACGCCGATCCATTACCTACTGGCGGTGCCGTTGCTGGCGCTTGCCGTCAATACGCTGGACACCAGCAACTGGCATCTTACCGGCCTGCTTTCATCCAGGCCGATGGTGATGATCGGGCTATGGTCGTACTCGCTCTATCTCTGGCAACAGCCCTTCTACAAATTCGTCGCCGAGCAGGGCAGTGCGCCGATCCCGATGCTGGCGGCTGTCTTCGCCTGTGCACTATGCAGCTACTATCTGGTCGAGAAGCCCGCGCGGGCCTGGCTGAACCGGAATTGGTGAGGGCTACGGACTCCTAATCTTATGCTGCCGTGGCGATCTGCTTGCCGATCATCAGCCAGCGATGCGTCAGCCCGCAATCTGCCTGAGGTAGTAGCGCACGGTCTTCTGGCCGCCATGGATCGCCGCTTCGCCGACTTGCGCAAAGCCAAGCGCGGCATGGAAGGCGTCCGAAGCCGGATTGGGAGGTTCGGCATTCACCTCGCAGGTGACGATGCTGTGGCCCGCGCGGGCGACTTCCCCGAACAGATCCTCGTAGAGCCGGCGGGCATGGCCGCGGCCGCGCGCTTGCGCCGCGACGACGACGCGGTCGACATAGACGAAGCGTGGATAGCGCTCGCGGAACCAGAGGAAATTCGGGCTGTCGTAGCGCGCATCCTGGTCGAAGGTCATGACGAAGGCTTCGAGCGCGCCGATGCGCCTGACGTAAAACGCTTCGCCAAGCAGGAAGGACAGCCGTTCGGGCTCGAGCCATGACAGTTCGGCGGCGTGCTCGTTGTTGAGTGCGAGGATGGCCACTTCGTCCTGAGGCGAGACACGGCTGATCGGCGACGGCCCAGTCACGGCTTCGCTCATCATGCTCTGGCCGCCGCAATCGTCGCGGCAACCAGCGCCCCATCGGTGACTGTGGTGCGATACTCGCGGTCGAGATCGGTGCCGCCCATGCCGACTTGCGGGTTGCGGTAGGCCATAGCGCTCGGTACATCCTTGAGCGCGGCGAAATGCATTTCCGTCAGCCCGGTTGATGCCAGCACCCCGGCGATGTTTTCGGGGTCCAGCGCGCCGCAGCCGAGGATGATGATGCGGCCGTCGGCCTGGCGGACGAGATCCGCCAACAGGCCGGCGCCTTCCACCGCGGTGTCCCTCTGGCCGCTGGTCAGCACGCGGCCGACCTTGCAGCGGATCAGCGCTTCCAGCGCCTCGGCCGGGTCGCGCGTCATGTCGAAGGCGCGGTGGCAGGTGACGGCGAGCGGACCGGCGGCATCGACCAGTGCGCCCATGCGGGTTTCATCGATGGTGCCGTCGGCATTGAGGCAACCGACGACGACACCGGCGACGCCGAGGTCACGAAGCGCTGCGACATCGGCGAGCATCGAGCTGTATTCGGCCTCGCTGTAGAGGAAATCGCCGCCGCGCGGCCGCACGATGACATGGAAGGGAATGGTCGCGCTCTCGAGTGCGGCGCGCACCGTGCCGAGGCTGGGCGTGATGCCGCCTTCGACCAGGCTGGCGCAGAGCTCGACCCGGTCGGCGCCGGCGGCCTGCGCAGCCAGCAGTCCATCGATGCCTTCGACGCAGATTTCGATCAGGGGGCGAGCATTTCCGGCCAAGGGGCGATCCTTCATGATTGCATGACGGCCAGCCCTAGCATCGGCTCGGTTGGTGGGGAAGCCGGAACAGCCAGTCGCTGCTTGGGCCAGCCCGGCAACCCGGCCGATCCGCAATTACTGGCGCAGCACCGTGTTCTTGGCGCCTTGTTCGACCTGGTCGATGACCAGCAGCTTGACCGGGCCGTCGCCGATGTTGGTGGCCTGGTGCCACTGGCCGATCATCTCGATGATGAAATCGCCCGTCTTGTAGGTGTTGCTGTTGCCGGTCTCGACATTCGTCACTTTGAGTGTCCCGGCCTCGACATAGGCGTAGCGGGCAAACGGGTGCTTGTGCACCGGCAGAGTGGCACCGACCGCAATGTCATAGGTTGAAACCAGGACCTGGACATTTTTCTGCGGCAGCACGATCGGCTGGCTGGACGCCGTCTGGCTGCGATCGGCAAGCGGTGTGACGACAACCGGCGGGATGGTACTGTCCAGCGCCCGAGCGGGGTTTGCAGATAGCGCTGCCGCGAACAGCAGCATCGATGCCAGGATCTTTCGCATGGTTCCTCCAGGTTTTACCGCCACCGCGCGGCGCGACGCCAAAGTTCTAACTCTCGTCAGTTACTGGAGACACAACGTCATCCGCCGGTGCCGTCGTCCATCATCGTATTCGTGAGCGCTTCATAGATGTTGCTGCATACCTGAGACCGCGGACAGTGTTTTACGATGAATGCCGGCACGACAGTCAGTGCGGCGGCGATCAGGATTTGCAGGAAGAGAGGAGCAGGCTCGAAGCGTTTGCCAAACAAGGCTCGGCAAGCGAAGTAGAGACTTTGAGCCAGGCACGCCCAGACAAGGACATGCAACAGCGTGCTCGTTGCTCTTGCATAGGGCGTTATGTATCCGTCGGGAAAGCCGACCATGCCAAGGTCGACGAGCCACTGCAGAGCCAGCAGGCAGGACAGGCATGCCCACAGAAAGGGCGCTACGCGGGTAACTAAAATTCTGCTGCGGTCAACGCTCATGTGCAATCGAAGCACAACAGCGCTCGGCCTTCCAGAGCGGCTGCTGCGTGGCTTGGAGTATCGCCTATTTAAGAGTGCGCAGCGTGATGGAGTAGCGGTGACCGGCGACCGGCGGAATGCTGTGCTCCCACTCGTGGCGCGCCGGACCGTCCATGAGATAGAGGGACCTCGGTTCGACCTCGATCGTCTCGCGATCCCATTTGGAGCCGTTTTTGCGGCGCAGCCGAAAGCTGCAGGGCGCCAGCAGCGAGACGCCGGCGACGAGATCGAAATGCGGCTTGTCGCGATGCCAACCTATGCCCGCGCCCGGCGGATACTCGTTGATGAGCACTTGGGCGAATTCCGTGGCCTGCCTGCCGGCAAAATCCGCGACCTTGTCGCGAAGCGGCAGCAGGAATTTCGGGATGGGCGGCGCTTCGACGACCTGGCGCCGGTCGTAGTCGTAGCGCCAGCCGAAGCCGGCGACCTGCCGGTTGGCAAGGTGGCCGTGGAAATCGAACGGCTTGAAGGACAGTTCATTGAGGTGACGGACCAGTTCCGCCTCTTCGTCCGTTGTGATCAGGCTAGGCCGGTAAGAAAATCCTTCCGGCAGCGTGTCGGCCGCGCCGAAGAGATCGCCCTGGCTGGCATACGCTGTTGTACTGGATTTCGTCTGTGCCATCTGACGGAGAGATAGGAAGCCTCGCCACCCGGGCAAGATTCGGCGTTGTGGTGCGCCTCCCTGTCGGAACCTCCGCATCGTTGCGGCATTACGCATGTTCGAAGCAGGATTTGGGGCGAAAGATTTGGGGACGAAGCAGGATTTCGACATGCCGTCCACCGCCATCCGCAACACCCATTACGACCCGTCGACGAAAATCCTCTCGGTCTGGTTCGTCCCGAGCGGAGCCCGCTACGACTATGAAGAGGTCGAGCCCGAGACCTATGCGGCGTTCCGGGCCGCCTTCTCGAAAGGGCAATTTTTCAACGAGTTCGTGCGCGACCGCTACCGGTTTCAATTGGTTGAAGAAGGGCGTCCGCGAGCAACCGGGTTCTGAAGGTGCGGTGATCCGTATAAGGTCGCGAACCCCAATTGCTTTTCGAATTGACTTGTTTCAACCTGCTTTGTGGGGACGGACAATGCCGTGGTCGAGATGGCCATGACATTGGGGGAGGCAGCTTTTGAAATGCATATTGATTATACTCGGCGTGGTAGGTGTCCTGTCTTCCGCTGCGTCTGCAAAAGATAATCGACAACACATCGACCCTGCCTATCAAAAAACATCAACTATCTGGCCGGGCTGTCCGACGCCCAGTTGAAATTGGTCGTAACATGGTCAGCCAACGTCATCGCCGTTACGACGCGATGCCCGGCGCTGCAGCTGACTCCAGACGGAAAATCCAAAATAACGGCGATATACATCTTGTACGATGTGCAAGATAAACACCTGATGCCCAATCCCCCCAAATTCAAGAGAGCCATCAGGTTTTATGAAGGCGCTTTCCGCACGGCGGCGCAACGCACGGACAGCTGTCGGGCGGAGAAAGCCAAGGACCCGGGAAGCTACCGGTAAATAATTGTCGGCATGATCGACTAGAAGTGATTTGGCTCGCCGGAACCCCGGCGAAGCGCTCTCTATAGCCCTTCGCCAAATCGCCGCGAGAACTCACGGCCCGAAAACGCGACCGGACCGCGCGGACGCGCTTCGCCTTGCTGGTGGCCCCCCACCGTCACCTCGCGACCGAGCCCCCGCAAAAATGGACCTGGAGGCTTCTAACGCGGGCATCGAACGTCTGGAAAGGCAACGGCGCTCTGGCTTGGTTGAATTCTCGACCGCCACCGCGGAAATCGTGCGGACGGAATCCAAACGGGCGCCCGTATAGCCGCTCATCAAAGCCCTGTTCAACTCCTCAATTCGTGGTAAGGTGATTATACCAGTTAATAACATGACGATCGGCGCGGCCGTCGTTTAATGCGGGAGTAGGGATAGATGACGACGATTGCGCTGTTCGGTGCCGGCGGCAAAATGGGTTACCGCCTGTCGACCAATTTTCGCGGATCGCCCTACACGGTACGCCATGTCGAGGTCAGCGAGGCCGGCCGCGAGCGGCTGAAGACCGGACTGGGCTTCGACGCGGTCAGTGCCGATGCGGCGCTCGACGGGGCGGATATCGTCATCCTGGCCGTTCCCGACACGCATATCGGCAAGGTGGCGGCTGATATCGAGAGCAAGCTCGCGCCTGGCACGATGGTGATAGTGCTCGACGCGGCCGCACCCTTCGCCGGCCATCTGCCCAACCGGCCGGACCTGACCTATTTCGTCACCCATCCCTGTCATCCGCCGATCTTCAACGACGAGACCGACATGGCGGCCAAGAAGGATTATTTTGGTGGCGTCAAGGCCAAGCAGCATATGGTCAGCGCGCTGATGCAGGGGCCGGAAGCGGACTACGCCAAGGGCGAGGCGGTCGCAAAAATCATCTGGGCGCCGGTCATGCGCTCGCACCGTGTCACCGTCGAACAGATGGCGCTGCTGGAGCCCGGTCTATCGGAGACGGTGTGCGCATCACTGCTTGTCGTCATGAAGGAAGCCGTCGACGAGGTCGTCGCGCGAGGCGTCGACCAACAGGCGGCGCTCGACTTCCTGCTCGGCCACATGAACGTGCTCGGCGCCGTGATTTTCGGCGAGACCAAGGGCGTATTCTCGGATGCCTGCAACAAGGCGATCGAATTCGGCAAGCCGGTGCTGATGCGCGACGACTGGAAGCGGGTGTTCGAGCCCGAAGAGATCGCCGCGAGCATTCGGCGCATTACCTGAGACAGGCCGAGTCGGGCGCTTGCCGGAGCGCCTCGATGGCTCGACACACCCGCCATGCCCAGATGCTTTCGCTCAGTGGGCACATGTCACCTCAATTAGTGATTGACTCATCATACCAGTTGGCTTAGCTGTTGATGGCTTGGGCAAGGATTCGCGAGAGGTACGAAGCCTGGGCGAGTGGAGGGACAGCGGGGGAGCAGCGATCGTTTGGGAAGCCGGCAACGGCATTTCAGCCCGAACCGATCAGCGGCCCGCGCTGCGCGACGAATTCGAATGCAGGGGCCTTGATTGATCAAGGCAATTTTTCAAACGGGAGGACATCATGAAACTCACACGCAGAATGACACTTGCGGCGTTCGCCGGCATGCTGGCGCTTGGCACGGCGGCGCCCGCCTATGCGGCCGACCTCATTGCCATCATCACGCCCTCGCATGACAATCCGTTCTTCAAGGCGGAAGCCGTCGGCGCCGAAGCCAAGGCCAAGGAACTCGGCTACGAAGCGCTTGTGCTCGTCCATGACGACGACGCCAACAAGCAATCCGAATTGATCGATACGGCGATCGGTCGCGGCGCCAAGGCGATCATCCTCGACAATGCCGGCGCCGACGCCACCGTCGCTGCCGTGCAGAAGGCCAAGGACGCAGGCGTGCCGTCGTTCCTGATCGATCGCGAGATCAACGCCACCGGCGTCGCCGTGGCTCAGATCGTCTCCAACAACTACCAGGGCGCCCAGCTCGGCGCGCAGGAGTTCGTCAAGCTGATGGGCGAGAAGGGCAATTTCGTCGAGCTGGTCGGCAAGGAATCCGATACCAATGCCGGCATTCGCTCGAAGGGCTATCATGACGTCATCGACGACTATCCGGACCTGAAGATGGTCGCCCAGCAATCGGCCAACTGGAGCCAGACGGAAGCCTATTCCAAGATGGAATCGATCCTGCAGGCCAACCCGGATATCAAGGGCGTCATCTCCGGCAACGACACGATGGCCATGGGCGCGTATGCGGCGCTGGTTGCGGCGAACCGCAAGGACGTCATCGTCGTCGGTTTCGACGGATCCAACGACGTGCGCGATTCGATCACCGCGGGCGGCATCAAGGCAACCGTGCTGCAGCCGGCCTATGCGCAGGCGCAGATGGCGGTCGAGCAGGCCAACGACTTCATCAAGAACAAGAAGTCGCCCGAGAAGGAAAAGCAGCTGATGGACTGCGTGTTGGTCAATGGCGACAATGCTTCCAAGCTGGAAACTTTTGCGCTTACCAACTGAGCCGGCGTGACATGAATAGCGAGGGGCGATCAAGGTCGTCCCTCGCCGCCATTTTCCGTGGGTGCCAATCACCATGCTCAACAGGCCATCATGCTGAACAACAAGCCGATCTGGCCGATGCTTGTCGTTGCAGTCGGCATCAGCCTGACCGCCTGCAAGATTTTGCCGACTCCCTCGGGGATAGCGGCAGCGCTGCCGCCTTCAATCCGGACAAGATGGTCGAGGAGATCTGGGCCGCGAAGGTCGTGCCTTACCTCCAGCAGAAGGCCGGGCCTTTTGCCGAGGTCCACGCTCTGGCAAAAACTGATCCTGCTTCCGCCGGCACCAAATATGGCAATCCGAACAAGCAGGCGAATTCGCCATGGACCTTCGCGGTTCGGGTCGAGGGCAAGATCATCGCAGCCAACACGCAGTCGCGGGCCGCGACCATGGATATCGATGTCGACGGCGACGGCAAGGCCGATGCGCGGGTGCAAATCGGACCGGCGATGCGTGGAACCGCGCTGCGCGACAGTCTCGATTTCATCCAGTTCAACGATTTTACCAATCAGATCGACTTTGCCCAGTTCGGCAAGGCGTTCAACGCCTATGCCGTCAAGGCCGTGCTTGCCAAACTGCCGCGTGACGCCCTGGAAGGCCGGACCGCCAAGGTTCTCGGTGCCTATACGCTCGAAAGCGGCCAGGACCTGCCGCTGGTGACGCCGGCGGAGGCAGAGATCGGGCCGAAGCCATGAGTGCCGCCGCCGCTCACGATGTCATCCTGAAGCTGGAAGACGTCTCGAAGGTCTATTCCGGCACCGTCGCGGTCAAGCGCGCGAATTTCGAGGTACGCAAGGGGCGGTCAATGTGCTGGTCGGCGAAAACGGCGCCGGCAAATCGACGCTGATGAAGATTATCGCCGGCGTCGAACAGCCGACGCTCGGCCGGATCCTCCTGGAAGGGAGGAGGTCTCCTTCTCGTCCTCGGGCGACGCGGTGAACCGCGGCATCGGCATGGTGTTCCAGGAGCTGAACCTGTTTGGCAATATGACCGTCGCCGAGAACATCTTCGCCACGCGCGAGATCACCAACCGGTTCCGCAAGATCGACCGCAAGGAACAGGAGCGCCGTGCGGCGCAATTTCTCGAACGCCTGCAGGCCGGGATCCGACCGGACATGCTGGTCGAGGATCTGCGCATCGGCCAGCAGCAGCTGGTCGAGATCGCCAAGGCGGTTTCGCTCGATGCACGCATCCTGATCATGGACGAGCCGACCTCGGCGCTGAGTGCGGCGGAAGTCGAGATCCTGTTCAAGGTGATCGCCGACCTCAAGGCGCGCGGCGTGGCGATCGTCTACATCTCGCACCGGCTGGAAGAGCTGATCCGCATCGGCGACTACATCACGGTGCTGCGCGATGGACACATCACCGGCCAGGAAGAGATGAAAAACGTCGACACGCGGTGGATCGTGCGGCAGATGATCGGCTCCGACGCCAAGGATTTTGCCAAAGCCGACGGCCATGTTCCCGGCGAAGAGATATTCCGCGCCGAGGACATCTGCCTGCCGCGGGCTACCGGCGGGCTGGCGGTCGATCACGTCTCGCTGTCGCTGCGCGCCGGCGAGATACTCGGCATATACGGCCTGATGGGCGCCGGGCGAAGCGAGCTGTTCGACTGCATCATGGGCCGCCATGGCCAGGCGACCGGCGCGATCTTCATCGCCGGCAAAAAGGTCAAGGAGCGCGACACGACGCGGCGTATCCGGCGCGGGCTGGCGCTGATCCCCGAAGACCGCCAACGCGAAGGGCTAGTCTCGATCCTGTCCGTCGCGAGCAATCTGACACTGGCCAGCCTGTCGCGTTTTGTCCGCCTGTTTCACATTCGCGGCGGCCACGAGAAGCAGGCGGTGACGCAGATGGTGCGGGAACTGGCGATCAAGGTCGCCGACCCGGCGCAGGAGGTCTCATCGCTGTCGGGCGGCAACCAGCAAAAGGTGGTGATCGGCAAGGCGCTGCTCACCGGGCCGAAGGTGCTGCTGATGGATGAGCCCAGCCGTGGCATCGATGTCGGCGCCAAGGCCGACGTCTTCCGCACCATGCGCAAACTATCGCGCGATGGGCTCGGTATTCTGTTCGCCACCTCGGATCTCGATGAGGTGATGGCGCTGTCCGATCGCATCGCGGTGATGAGCAATGGAAAACTGACGGGCATGTTCGATCGCTCCGAGGCGACGGAGGCAGCCCTTGTCGCCGCCTCGGCACTTGGCCACGGACCGACCCCGCACACGGAGAAAAGCGCCCATGACTGACATCCCGGCCAAGGCGGCTGTCTCCTCCGTCTCGAGCGGCTCGCTGCTGCTGACGCTGATGAAGGCGAGGACGTTCATCGCGCTGATCGCCGTCTTGATCTTCTTTTCGATCGCGGCGCCGAATTTCCTGTCGACCGCCAACCTGATCCTGATGTCGAAACATGTGGCGCTGAACGCCTTCCTCGCCATGGGCATGACCTTCGTCATCATCACCGGCGGCATCGACCTGTCGGTCGGCTCGATCGTCGGTCTGTGCGGCATGGTCGCCGGCTACCTCGTGCTGAACGGCATCGACCTGCAATTCGGCTACACCATCTATTTCAACGTCGTCGAGATCGCGCTGATCACGCTGGCGGTCGGCATATTGATCGGCGCTGTCAACGGACTGCTGATCACCAGGCTGAACGTCGCGCCGTTCATCGCCACGCTCGGCGTGCTCTATGTCGCGCGCGGCCTGGCGTTGCTGTCGTCGGACGGCCGCACCTTCCCCAACCTCGTCGGCAAGCCGGAGCTCGGCACCACCGGGTTTGGTTTCCTCGGCGCCGGGCGGCTGCTTGGCCTGCCTGTGGCGATCTGGATCCTGATCGTCGTCGCGCTGGCTGCGGCCTATCTCGCCAAATACACGCCGCTCGGCCGCCACATCTTCGCCGTCGGCGGCAATGAGCGGGCGTCGCGAATTTCGGGCGTTCGTGTCAACATGGTGAAAATGTTCGTCTACATGTTCTCCGGCTTCTGCGCGGCGATCGTCGGCCTGATCATCTCGTCGGAACTGATGGCCTCGCACCCGGCAACGGGCGAAAGTTTCGAGCTCAACGCCATCGCGGCGGCAGTGCTCGGCGGCACCTCGATGTCGGGTGGGCGCGGCACGATCGGCGGCACCATTGTCGGCGCCTTCGTCATCGGCATTCTTTCGGACGGGTTGGTGATGATGGGCGTGAGTTCCTTCTGGCAGATGGTGATCAAGGGCCTTGTCATCATCGTCGCCGTCGTCGTCGACCAAGCGCAGCGCCGGCTGCAGAGCCGGGTGACGCTGATGCAGATGGCAAAGGCAGGCTGAGCATGGCGGAGTTGCGGGGAGGGCTCATCGGCTGCGGCTTCTTTGCCATCAACCAGATGCATGCCTGGCGCGACATTGAAGGCGCCGCGATGGTCGCCATTTGCGACCGCGACCCGGAGCGGCTGCGCATCATCGGCGACCAGTTCGGCATTGCGAAGCGCTACACCGACGCGGCAGAGATGTTTGCAAGCGAAAGCCTCGACTTCGTCGATATCGCCACCACCGTTCCCAGCCATCGTCCGCTGGTCGAGATGGCGGCGCTGCACCGTGTGCCGGTGATTTGCCAAAAGCCGTTCGCGCCGACGCTTGCCGACGCCAAGGCGATGGTGAGGGCCTGCGTGGAAGCCGGCGTACCGCTGATGGTGCATGAGAATTTTCGCTGGCAGTCGGCGATCCAGGCGGTGCGTGCCGTGCTGGACAGCGGCGAGATCGGCACGCCGTTCTTCGGGCGCATCTCCTTCCGCTCCGCCTATGACGTGTTTTCCGGCCAGCCCTATCTCGCCAAGGGAAAGCGCTTCATCATCGAAGACCTCGGTATCCACATCCTCGACATCGCCCGTTTTCTACTCGGCGACGTATCGACGATCACGACGCGAACGGCGCGCATCAACCCCGATATCGCCGGCGAGGACGTCGTAACGATGCTGATGGATCACAAGAGCGGCGCCACCTCAGTCGTCGACTGCAGCTACGCGACGAAGCTTGCCGTGGAGCCGTTTCCCGAAACGCTTATCGAGATCGACGGCAGCGACGGCACAATCCGCCTGGCGCAGGGATATCGGCTCACCGTGACCGGCAGGAGCGGCACGAAGATCACCGACGTTTCGCCGCCCGTACTCGCCTGGGCATCGCGCCCATGGCACAACATCCAGGAGAGTGTCGTCGCCATCCAGCAGCACTGGGTCGACTGCCTGGCAAAGGGAACCGAGCCGGCGACCTCGGGCGCCGACAATCTCAAGACATTCGCGCTGGTCGAGGCGGCCTATCTGGGCGCCGCGAGCCACGAACCTGTCCACCTGGATGGCTTGCTGACATGACAGCCGACGCCTTCCTCCTATACGGCACACGCGTGGTCGAGGCCGAGCCGGTCAGGCTGAGTGCGGGCCTGCTCAGCGCCGACTTCGTCAACGGCAATCTGCGCACCATCCGTTACGGCGGCATCGAAGTGCTGCGCGCCATCGCCTACATCGTGCGCGACCGCGACTGGGGCACTTACGAGCCTGAACTGACCGACCTTGCCGTCGATCAGGACGCCGACAGCTTCTCCGTCAGCTACTCCGCAAGTTGCTTAGCGCCGGGCGGAAGCCGGCTCGACCTTCGCGCTACGATCAAGGGCTCCGCCAACGGTCACCTGGTCTTCGACGTCAGCGCGGTCCCTGAAAGCGATTTCGAGACCAATCGCTGCGGCTTCTGCATCCTGCATCCGATCGCCGGCCTCTCCGGAAGCCCGGTGACGGTCGAGCATACGGACGGCAGCTTGGTGGCGGCGAAGCTGCCGCTGTTGATCGATCCCTGGCAGCCTTTCAAGGATTTGCGCGCGATCACCCATGAAGTCCGGCCGGGCATCACTGCCGAATGCCGGATGGAAGGCGACACTTTCGAGATGGAGGACCAGCGCAACTGGTCGGACGCGTCATACAAGACCTATGTGCGGCCGCTGGCGCTGCCATGGCCCTATGTGCTGCCGGCCGGCCAAACTGTAAGCCAGACGGTCAGCCTTCGCATCACCGGCGAGGGGGAATGCCGGCCGCAGCATCTGCCGCCGAACCGGTCAGCGTCGAACTCGGCGAGACCGGGCAGAGGCTGCCGGATCTCGGCGTGATCATCTACCCGGATGAGGTCGAAGCAGCGCTCGCAAATCTTTCGACATTGACCAAGCTCGGCCCGCAGCAACTTGTCTTCCACTACGATCCGACGCGCGGCCACGGTCTCGAAGCATTGCAGTCTTATGCAAGGCTCACCGCCGCCTATCCGGTGCAGACGACGCTGGAATGCGTCGTTGCCTGCGCGGGCGATCTCGACGCTGAACTTTCAGCCGTCGCGAACCTGGGGCGGCAGGCCGGACTAAAACTCTCGGCCATTGCCGTCTCGCCTTCGGTCGACCGGCAGTCGACGCCGCCGGGCAGCGCGTGGCCGGACTGTCCGCCGCTGGAAGACGTCTATGCCGCTGCCCGTCGCGCCTTTCCGGGTATCAAGCTTGGCGGCGGCATGTTCAGCTATTTCACCGAGCTCAACCGCAAGCGCGTGCCGGCGGGCCTGCTCGATTTCATCACTCACTGCACGTGCCCGATCGTGCACGCCGCCGACGATCTCAGCGTCATGCAGT
Organism: Mesorhizobium sp. C089B; assembly: GCF_030323125.1. Lineage (NCBI taxonomy): Bacteria > Pseudomonadati > Pseudomonadota > Alphaproteobacteria > Hyphomicrobiales > Phyllobacteriaceae > Mesorhizobium > Mesorhizobium sp. C089B. The sequence continues at coordinate 2,053,282 of NZ_CP100469.1, read as the reverse complement.
CGCTGGAGGCGCTGCCCTTCATCACCGCGTCGGCGCGGGCAATCTTCGGGGCAAAGCCTTACCGCATCGGTCCGTCGACGATCGCCATGCGCCAGAACCCCTACGGGGGCGCGACCAAACCCAATCCCGAGGGACAGCGCATCGCCATGGCCGATCGCGACCCTCGCCATGCCGGCCTCTTCGCAGCCGCATGGGCGATCGGCTATGCCGCGCGTGTCGCGTCGGCCGGGCTGGAACTGCTCACGCTCTCCGGCTTCGCCGGACCGTTCGGCGTGCTCGCAGCGTCCGGCGAACCCGTCGCCGAAGGCGCACCCCGGCCGATCTTCGATGCCATCAAGGGTCTTTGCGAAATGGCCGGCCTTGCGTATGTGGCGGCAAGGACGAGCGATCAGACGAAGGTGCTGGCGCTGGCCGGCCGCTCCGCTTCGGGCAAGACCGTGGCGTGGCTGGCGAACCTGACGGCGGACGACGTGACGGTCGACATCTCAGCGTTTGGCCGAGGCCAACTGGTGATGACCCCTTACGCGATCACGCGGATCGGCTGAAATCAGTTGCCGGAGTTCATCACATAAAGCGCGCGCGAGCGCTCGAGGTGCTTGATCATCGCCTTCTCGGCGCCGTCGGCATCCTTCTTCTCAATGCGGCCGATGATCTCTTCATGCTCGGTCAGCGTGAACTGTTCCTTGCCGGTCCAGATCAGCATTTCGGTGTGATATTCCTTCAGCCAACCGAGCATCGCCTCGCTGACGGCGATATAGATCGGGTTGCCTGAAATGGCCGCGATCTGGGTGTGAAACTTCATGTCGGCTGAAATGAAAGCCTCGGAATCGCCACGAAAGCCACGCTGTTCGGCAATTGTGGCCCGCAGCTGCTCAACGTCCTCGGCAGTGGCGTTTTCGGCGGCTTCCCTGACCATACCGCGCTCGAAGAAGATGCGCGCCGTTTTCAGGTGTTCCAACGTGTCCTTCGACGACGACAGGATGATCTTGGCTGCGCCATCGACCTGCTTGATGATCGACTTGGCGGTCAGCTGGAGCACCTTGGCGCGTTCCCCATGCGAGATCGCGACGAGGCCCATATTGCTCAGCGCCTGCATCGCCTCGCGGATCGCGGGACGGCCGACCTCGAAGCGCTCCATCAACTCGCGCTCCGACGGCATGTCGTCGCCCGGCGTCAATTCTCCGCTGGTGATCAGGCGCTTCAGCCGCAAAAACACTTCGTCGGAAAGTTTGCGCCGGACGATCGGCTCCGAACGGTTCATCGTCGCGAATCACTCCCTTGACCTGTCTCTATCTAGCATTGCCACAGCCATTCCCGGAATGGCCGTCGCCCCCATCGGCCATAGCCGCAAGACAGGATATTGCTTGCAAAGCTTATGTACTCATTATACCAGATTTCGACGATCAAGGAACTCTTTTCGAACCTTCCGCCCTCAGACAACGAACCATGATCACGCTCACCTACCGCATCGAAACATCAGGCAGCATCGAGGCGCTGGCAGCCAAGATCGCGAGCGACCAGTCGACCGGAACCTTCGTCGCGCTGCCCGGCGAAACCGAGGAACTGAAGGCCCGGGTGGCCGCGCGCGTTCTGGCCATTCGGCACCTGCCGGACGCACTTCGCCCCTCCATTCCCGAGGCCGGTAACGGGCCGTTCAAGCGCGCGGATGTCGACATCGCCTTTCCATTCGATGCCATCGGCCACGACCTGTCGGCTCTGATGACCATTGCCATCGGCGGCGCCTATTCGATCAAGGGCCTAACCGGCATTCGCGTTGTCGACATGAAGCTGCCGGAGCAATTCCGCGGCGCGCATCCAGGTCCGCAATTCGGCGTCGCCGGCAGCCGCAGGCTGACAGGTGTCACGGATCGGCCGATCATCGGCACCATCGTCAAGCCGGCGCTGGGGCTGCGGCCCCCCGAGACCGCCGCGATGGTGGGCGAGCTGATTGCCGCCGGTGTCGATTTCATCAAGGACGATGAGAAGCTGATGAGCCCGGCCTATTCGCCGCTGGCGGAGCGGGTAAAGGCAATCATGCCGCTGATCCTCGGCCACGAGCAGAGGACCGGTAAGAAGGTGATGTATGCCTTCGGCATCTCGCATGCCGACCCGGACGAGATGATGCGCAATCACGATCTGGTGGCCAAGGCCGGCGGCAATTGCGCGGTGGTCAACATCAACTCGATAGGCTTCGGTGGCATGGCGTTTCTTAGAAGACGCTCCACCCTGGTGCTGCATGCCCATCGCAACGGCTGGGACATTCTTACTCGCCATCCCGGCCTCGGCATGGATTTCAAGGTCTGGCAGCAATTCTGGCGGCTGCTCGGCGTCGACCAGTTCCAGATCAACGGCATCCAATCGAAATACTGGGAGCCGGACGCGTCTTTCGTCGAGTCCTTCAAGGCGGTGACGACGCCGATTTTTGCGCCTGAGGATTGCGCCTTGCCTGTGGCGGGCTCCGGCCAATGGGGCGGGCAAGCGCCCGAGACCTATGAACGGACCGGCCGGACGGTCGATCTGCTCTATCTGTGCGGCGGCGGCATCGTCAGCCATCCGGATGGACCGGGCGCCGGGGTGCGTGCCGTGCAGCAAGCCTGGCAGGCGGCGGTCGACGGCATTCCGCTGGCGGATTTCGCCTTGAGCCATCCGGAGCTGGCGCGGTCGATCGAAAAATTCGGCGACGGCAAAGCGGCCTGAAGCGATGCAAGACCTGCTGCTCAGCTATTATGGCGACGACCTCACCGGTTCGACCGACGTCATGGAAGCGCTTGAACTCGGCGGCGTCCCGACCGTGCTGTTCATGCGCCAGCCGGACGCCGCCATGGTTGAGCAGTTCAGCCATTGCCGCGCCATTGGCCTGGCCGGCACCAGCCGCAGCGAGACGCCGCAATGGATGAACACGCATCTGAGCGATGCCTTCGCTTGGCTGAAGACGCTGAATGCCGCGATCTATCACTACAAGGTCTGCTCCACCTTCGATTCCAGCCCGGCGATCGGCAGCATCGGCCGGGCGATCGAGATCGGCCGCTCGGTCTTCGCGCAGGACAGCGTGCCGCTGCTGGTCGGGGCGCCGCAACTCAAGCGTTACACTGCCTTCGGTCATCTATTCGCGGCCTATCGTGAAAAGTATTTCCGCATCGACCGCCATCCGGTGATGAGCCGCCACCCGACGACGCCGATGGATGAATCCGACCTGCTGATCCATCTGTCGCGGCAGACGGAGCTCACGTCGGGGCTGGTCGATCTCGCGACGTTGCAGTCGGCGTCGCGCTCGGAAGCCTTCGACCGCTTGCTAGCAAAGGGCACCGACATCGTACTTGTCGATGTCGACAGCCTCGAGACGCAGGCGCTTGCCGGCAAGGAGATATGGCGCGCCCGCAAGCCGGGCGGTTCGTTCGTCGTCGGCTCGTCGGGGATCGAATATGCGCTGCTGGCCGAATGGGTGTCGAACGGGACAGTCAGAGCTGAACCAGAATTTTCGCCGCCGGGTGCCGCCGACCGGATCGCGGTCGTCTCGGGCAGTTGTTCGCCGACGACCGAACGACAGATCCGGCACGCTTTGACCGACGGCTTCGATGGCATCGAGGTCGATCCCGTCGAACTGATCTCCGAAGCTTCCGGAGATGCGATCGCACGCGCGACGGCAGCCGGTCGCGCCAGCCTGGAAGGCGGACGCAGCGTCGTTCTCTACACGGCCCTTGGACCCGCGGCCGACAGGGGGGGCGAAATCGACCGCCAGGAAGGCGCCCGCCACAAGCTCGGCGGGGCCTCGGCGAACTGCTTCGCGCGCTGACGATCGAGCAGAAGTTGCAGCGCGTGGTCATAGCCGGAGGCGACACGTCGAGCCACGCTCTCGGCCAGATGGGCGTCGGTGCGCTGACGGTGCGGATGCCGCTGCCGGCGTCGCCGGGCTCGCCGCTTTGCGTCGCTCACTCGCGTATTGAGGCGATCGATGGGCTGGAGGTGGCGCTCAAGGGCGGGCAGGTCGGAACCGACCGCTATTTCAGCGCCATGCGCGACGGCCTTAGCAGCTGACAACGCGTCGCTCCGGCAACCGCGAGATCCATCCGTGGCCGTGGCGCCGAAGCCTTTTTGTCCCGTATGTTGACGTTAAATTCACATGAAGATATGAGTTCTTTGTTGCGGCGAGGTGCTTTTGCCGTTTGTCCCCCTTGCTCAATCGGGGTTGTCGCCATGTGTTTCGCCCTTGCATCAGACTGCAGGATCGCCCTGTAGCAATCGCCAGTTGCTGAAAGAGGCGGTGATCATGCCCAGCCTGCTCGGAATCGATAACGGCCTCACGGTCACCAAGGCGGTCATCTTCGATCCCGACGGCACGCAATTGTCCGTGGCGCGTCGCCGGGTGCCGCAATCGATGCCCCACGCGCGCTGGGTGGAGCGCGACATGTCAGGCCTGTGGCAAGCAACAGCCGACGCCATCAAGGAGGCGATCGCGCTCTCCGGCAGGCCGGCGGAAGACATCAAGGCGGTGGCGGCGACCGCGCATGGCGATGGTCTCTATCTGCTCGATCATGATCGTCAGCCTTTGGGACCAGGCATCCTGTCGCTCGACAGCCGCGCCGGCGACATTGTCGAAAGGTGGTCCGCCGGTACCGTTTTCACCGATGCGCTGGCGACGACAGGCCAGACGCCGCATGTTTCGGCGCCGTCGGCGCTGCTGGCGTGGCTTAAGCAGAACGATCCTGATCGCTATGGCCGCATCGGCCATGTGCTGGCCTGCAAGGACTGGCTGCGCTTTTGCCTGACCGGCACGATCGGGACCGACCGCACGGAGGCCAGCACTTCATTCACGGATTTTCGCACGCAAGCCTATGCGCCTGAAGCGCTGCGCATCTTCGGGTTGGAGGATCTGTTCAACGCGCTGCCGCCGGTGGCGCATTCCGCTGACATCGCCGGTCAAGTCACAGCCGATGCCGCCGAAAGGACCGGCCTTCGCAAGGGAACACCGGTCGCCTGCGGCCTGCACGACGTGGCCGCCTCGGCGCTTGGCATGGGCGGCCATGAAGACGGCGTGCTCGCCATCGTCGCCGGCACCTATTCCATCAATGAAGTCGTCTCTTCGCAACCGCGCGTCGACCGGCGTTGGTTCTGCCGCAACGCCATCGACGCGGGCCGTTGGAACAACATGTCGATCTCGCCGGCCTCGACCGCGAACTACGACTGGTTTCTCGACACGTTTTGCCGCGCGGAGCAGGACAGGACGGATGGCGGCTCCCTCCACGAATTGCTGGCGGGAGAGATCGACGCGGCGTTGAAGAAGCCTTCGACCATCCTGTTTCATCCCTATCTGTTCGGCTCTCCCTATGGCGATTTGGCCAGCGGCAGCTTTGTCGGCCTGCATGGCTGGCACAATCGCGGCGACATGCTGAAGGCGGTTCTGGAAGGCATCGCCTTCAATCACCGCACCCATGTCGAGGCCTTGCGCGACGGCTTTGCCGTCAGCGAGATCCGCCTGACCGGGGGCGGCTCGCGTAATCCTGCTTTCGTCCAGATGTTTGCCGACGTGCTGAACGCCCCGGTCACTGTCACCTCGACGGATGAGACCGCGGCCCTCGGTGCCGCGCTTTGCGCAGGTGCCGCGGTCGGCTTGTTCAAGACGCCGCAAGAGGGCGCCAGGCAGGTCGGCATGACGGAGCGGACGTACCAAACCGTGCCCGCCTCCAGTGCTGTGTTCAATGAGCGGTTTTCGCTCTACTGCCGCATAGCCGAGCAGCTGAAGTGGCATTGGCCTGATATCGAAAGGCTGGCGCGGCCGGGGGTAAACGCATGATCAAGGCCGACGAACGACGCGAAGAGATCGCCGATTATGTGATCAAGCTCGGCCAGGTGCGCATCGATGATCTGGTCGAGCATTTCGGCGTGTCGCGCATGACCATCCACCGGCATATCGACCGGCTGGCGCAGCAGGGCGTGCTGCGCAAGCTGCACGGTGCGGTGACGGTCCAGCCTTCCGGCCTCTACGAGAGCGCTTTCCGCTACCGGGTGACCGTCAATCGAGCCGAGAAGGATGCACTGGCGCGAGCGGCACTGGATTATATCGAGGCCGGCCAGGTGGTGATGCTGGACGATTCATCGACGGCAAACGCGGTCGCGACGCTGCTGCTCGACGTCAAGCCGCTGACCGTCATTTCCAACAGCGTCTCGACGGCGGGCCAATTGATCAATGTGGACGATATGGATTTCATCTGCCTCGGCGGCCAGTATCATCCCACTTACAATGCCTATATCGGCATTGTCTGCGAGAACGCCGTGGCGCAGTTGCGCGCCAATGTGCTGATCTGTTCGGCTTCGGCCGTCACCGGAACCACTGCTTTCATCCAGGATCCGAATGTCGTGCGGGTCAAGCAGGCGATGATGACCGCCTCCGTGAAGCGCATCCTTTTGGTCGACCACGCAAAATTCGACCGGATCGCGCTGCATGTCTTCGACGATCTGACCAGTTTCGACGCCGTGCTGGTGACCGAGGGCCTGGGCGATGCGCAGGCGCAGAGCCTCGAACGGGCGGGGGTGAAGTTGCGCATCGTCAAGACGAAGGCGCCATGAACCCAGCAGATGGAGCCGGGGCGGACAATCCCGCAGGGCGTCTCGCCGCGATGGCCGGGACCGGCGAAGTCGACGTCGTCATTCTTGGCGCCGGCATCAACGGGGCTGGGCTGTTTCGCGATCTGTGCGCGCAAGGTGTCAGCTGCCTGATCGTCGAAAAGGCGGATTTCGGCTCGGGCACCAGTGCCGCGCCGTCGAGGCTCATCCACGGCGGCTTGAAATATCTCGAGACCGGCGAGTTCGGGCTGGTGGCGCAGTCGACGCTCGAACGCAATCTGCTTCTTCAAAACGCGCCGCACTATGTCAGCCCGCTGCCGACCGTCATCCCGATCTTCTCGTGGAGCAAGGGCATGCTCGCGGCGTTGCGAACGCTGTTCGGCTCGACCAGCGCGCCGCGCAGCCGCGGCGCCATACTGATCAAGATCGGCTTGATGATCTACGATTTCTACGGTTCACGAAACCAGGTCATGCCGCGCCACCGCATGGTCGGGCGGCGGCAGGCGCTTGTTGAGATGCCGGCGCTCAATCCGGCGATCGTCGCCACCGGCACCTACTACGACGCCAAGATAAGTCACCCGGAAAGGCTGGTGCTGGAACTGATCCTCGACGGCTTGCAGGCTCACGCGGCGTCTGCCGGTGCCAACTACACGACACTGGCGGCTTCAGCCAATGGCGTGCTCACCTTCCAGCCGGAAAACGGCGCGGCCTTTTCGGTGCGGCCGAAGCTGGTGGTGAACGCCGCCGGTCCGTGGATCGACGACGTCAACGCGCTGCTTGGTGCTCCATCGAAGATGATCGGCGGCACCAAGGGCTCGCATATCCTGTTAAGGCATGACGAACTGGTCAAAAGCCTCGCCGGGCGCATGCTCTATTTCGAGGCCGATGACGGCCGCATCTGCCTGGTCTACGACTATCTCGGCCTGGCGCTGGTCGGCTCGACCGACATCAAGGCCGACAATCCGGACGCGGTCCGCTGCGAACCCGAAGAAGTCGACTATCTGCTCGACAGCGTGCGAACGCTGCTGCCGGGCATGGCGTTCGAGCGCGACCAGATCGTCTACGCCTATAGCGGCATCCGGCCGCTGCCGACGTCTGAAGCAGCGACGCCCGGACTGATCAGCCGCGATCATTCGGCGCCCGTTGCCGAGCCGGACGGCAACAAGCCCTTTGCAGTCATTTCGCTGGTCGGCGGCAAATGGACGACGTTCCGCGGCTTTGCCGAGGAAGTCACTGATACCGTACTCAAGCGCTTGCAGCGCAGCCGCAAGATGTCGACTCAGTCGATGCCGATCGGCGGTGGGCGGGATTTTCCGGCCAATGCCGCCGCGCGCGCGGACTGGCTGGCTGAGGCACAGCAGGCAACGGGCGCCGGGGAAGGGCGCCTTGATCAATTGCTGTCGCGCTACGGGACCAGAGCCGTTGAGATCGCCAGGCACGGGTCGGATGATGAGGGTTGCCTGCCGGACTCCGGCGGCTACGGCAAGGCGGAAATCGACTACATCGCGCGCAACGAGTTCGTCGAACATCTGGCCGATGTCGTTATGCGCCGCAGCACGTTGGCGATAGGCGGCTCGCTGACGAGCCGCGACCTGCAGGAGATTGCCGCGATCGCGGGGCGGGCGTTGGGGTGGAGCACCGAGCGCCTCACGCGGGAGGTCGAAGCCGCTGTTGTCGAGCTCGAAGGCAGGAACCTGATGCGGCTGGACTGATCGCTTGATCGCCGACGCCTAGCTTTTCCTGAGGCAATCCGATCGATTTGCCCTTGTTGCGCCCTGTGCATCAACCTTCCCATTTTGCACCCGGATTGGGATTTGCCGGCGCCTACGGGCTCATGCCGTCACTGGATACGGTAACACAAATTGACGTTAAATTAACACTACCGTATGGTCATATTGTATGCTTACCTTCTAATAGGCTCGCGTTGGCTGCCGAACGTCGGCTGAGGCAACCATCTGCGGAGGGATTGACAGCGGTGCAAAGGTATGAAAATTTTTGCACACAAAGATAATATTATCACCCTGGGGAGGGGATGGCTTGAATTCCGGCGGAAGCGCAAACCGCGACCATGAATCCAGCCTCGCCACGCGCGCGGCCTGGCTGCACTATGCCGGTGGTCTGACCCAGGCCCAGGTGGCCAAGCGGCTTGGCCTGACCAGCCTCAAGGCGCATAGGCTGATCACCAAGGCCAACCAGGAAGGTCTGGTCAGGGTCTTCATCGACGGCGACGTCGCCGAATGCGTCGACCTGGAACAGCGCCTGATCGCCGCCTATGGGCTCCACTATTGCGAGGTGGTTCCCGATCTCGATCAGGACGAACTGCCGCTCAAGGGGCTGGGCATTGCCGGCGCCCAGTTCCTGAAGCGCGAAATCGATCGCGGCGAAGACATGCTGATCGGCGTCGGCCATGGCCGCACGCTTGCCGCCAGCGTCGAATATCTGACGCGCGCAACTGCTGCTCACATCCGTTTCGTCTCGCTGCTTGGCGGCGTGACGCGCAAATTCGCCGCCAACCCGCACGACGTCATGCATCGCCTGGCAGAGCGGACCGGCGCGCAGGCTTTCGTCATGCCGGTGCCTTTTGTCGCCAATACCGCCGAGGACCGCGAAGTGCTGCTTGGCCAGCGCGGCATCAGCGATGTGTTCGCTCTCGCCAGCCGGTCCGACCTGATGTTCGTCGGAATAGGCACGGCCGAGCGGGAGGCGTCGCTGGTCGCCACCGGCATGATCGAGCCTTCCGAAATCGACGAGGTCAAGCGTGACGGCGGCGTTGGTGAATTGCTGGCGCATTTCTTCGACGACAAGGGGCGTCCGGTCGAAACGGCGCTGTCGGAAAGAATACTGGCGCTTCCGCGCGATCAGTTGAAGGGCCGCAGGATCGTTGCCGTCGCCGGCGGCAAGGTGAAGGTGCGCGCCATCAAGGCAGTACTCGAAAGCCGTTATCTCAGCGGCCTGATCACCGACGAATGCACGGCCCGCGCGCTGGTCGAGCTCGACGATGCAGCCGGGACCGCGAAGCGCTGCGTGAACGGAGGAACTTCGAATGCGTGACAACGGACAATCCGCACCGCTGGTGGTTGCATCATGAGCGCGAAGGCCACCGCCCGGCAAGCTTCGCCCGGCCTGCGCCGGGTGCTTGCCGGCGCTGCGGTTGTGGTTCTGCTCGGCGCCATGGCGCTCGATACCAAGGTGATCAAGATCGGCTCTGCCGGCGATGTTCGCAACGCGGTGTTTTCGGCCGCCGACTACGGCAAGTCTGAATTTCCCAAGGTGCAGGCCGATGTCGAAGCGCGTGCCGCCGACGCCGCGACGGTGGCGGCGGCGATCGCCAAGGACAGGGCGACGGCCGAAAAGGAATATGGCGTGCCGGCGGGAGTCGGACCGGTCATCTCGGTCAAGTTCACCGGCGTCGTCGGCGAGGGAAAATCGGGCATCTACAAGGTCGCCGTCGACGGTTTGCCGGACACGTTGACCGTCCGCGTACAGACTGGGCCGGCGATCAACGGAACCGAGCTTCGCGACGCCACCGGCAAGATCACCTTTGGTCAGTTCACCAACCAGATCGAGTATCAGGACGCCGGCTCGGCGCTGAACAACGAGATGAAGAAGGAGGTGCTGGCGAAAGTCGATACCAGTGCCTTGACCGGCAAGACAATAGCGGTGGTCGGCGTCTTCAAGCTGGTCAATCCGAAGAGCTGGCTGGTCACACCGGTGAGGCTGGACGTCAAATGACAATGACTGCCGGCACAGAACCCGCGACTGGCGATGCCGTGCTTTCGGCGCGCAATGTCGTCATGTCGTATGGCGGCGTCCACGCGCTCAAGGGCGTCAACTTCGACATCCATCGCGGCAAGGTCACCACCCTGTTCGGAGAGAATGGCGCCGGCAAATCGACGCTGATGAAGATCCTGTCCGGCGTGGTGACGCCGACATCCGGCGACATCGTGCTCGACGGCAATCTCGTCAGCTTTGCCTCGTCTTCGGACGCGCGCGATCGCGGCATTTCGATCATCCACCAGGAGCTCAGCCTGGCGCCGAATCTGAGCGTTCGCGACAACATCTTCATGGGCCGCGAACTGCGCACCAGAACCGGCCTCGACTTCGCCGAGGAGGCGCGCCAGGCGCGGGCGCTGATAGCCGACCTCGAAGAAGACATCGATCCGATGACCCTGGTCGAGGACCTGCGCCTGGGGCAGCAACAGATCGTCGAGATCGCACGCGCGCTGTCGGTCGATTCCCGCATCCTGATCATGGACGAGCCGACCTCCGCACTCAGTGCGACCGAGGTGGAGGTGCTGTTCAAGGTGATCCGCGACCTGACCAGCCGCGGTGTCTCCATCGTCTACATCTCGCATCACCTCGAAGAGGCGCTGCAGATCACCGACTACGCCGTCGTGCTGCGTGACGGGGCGATCACGGCAACGGCCGAGGCCAAGGACATCGACCTCGAATGGATCGTCCGCAACATGGTGGGCGAGAATTTCGATCTCGGCTCGCCGCCGACCGGCCACGAGTTCGGCGCGGTGGCGCTGTCGATGGAGGATGTCAGCGTCACTGACGCTTCGGGTTCAGGCTACGTCGTCGATCATCTGTCGCTGGATGTCAAAGCGGGCGAGATCGTCTGCATCTATGGGCTGATGGGCGCGGGCCGCACGGAATTGCTGGAGGCCGTCGCCGGCCGTGTGCCCATGGCGGGCGGGCGGGCGCTGCTGGAGGGTGAGGACGTTTCGGGACTGACCATTGCCCAGCGCATCGCCCGAGGTCTGGTTCTGGTCCCCGAGGATCGCCAGCGCGATGGCCTGGTTCAGACCATGACCGTCGGCCGCAACCTGTCGCTTGCCAGCATCGAGGCATTCGCCAAGGGGCTCTTCCTCTCCCGGCAGAGGGAGCGCGCACTGATCGACGATTCGATCCGCAAGGTGACCATCAAGACCGCGGGCGGCAACGCCATGATCGGATCGCTGTCGGGCGGCAACCAGCAGAAGGTCGTCATAGGCAAGATGCTGACGACGAATCCCAAGGTCATCCTTCTCGACGAGCCGAGCCGCGGCATCGACGTCGGCGCGAAGGCCGAAGTCTTTCGCTTGCTCAGCGAGCGTGCCGCGCAAGGCCTGGCGGTCGTCTTCTCGACCTCGGAGGTCAATGAGTGCCTCAGCATCGCCCACCGCATCGTCGTCATGCGGCGCGGCAAGATTTCAGCCGAATTCGGCGCCAACGCCACCAAAGAGCAGATCATGGCCGCCTCCGGCGAAGCCGTGGTCGCCTGACCACAGAATTTCCGGAGCCCCGACCCATGAGCGATGTCAGCCAGGCCAGCAAACAGTCCAGCCCCAATGCGGGCGGAGAGGGCTTCGACGTGGCCAAGCTGCTGCTCGAAGGCCGGGCCTTCTTTGCCCTGATCGTCATCATTGTCGTCTTCTCGATCCTGTCGCCCTACTACCTCTCGGTGGCGAATTTCCTGACCATGGCTTCGCATGTCGCCATCTTCGGGATTCTCGCCATCGGCATGCTGCTCGTCATCCTCAATGGCGGCATCGACCTGTCGGTGGGGTCGACGCTCGGGCTTGCCGGCGTCGTCGCCGGTTTTCTGATGCAAGGCGTGACGCTGACCTGGCTCGGCGTCGTTCTCTATCCGCCGGTCTGGGTGGTCGCGGTGCTGGCCTGCATGCTGGGCGCCGCTGTCGGGCTGATCAACGGCGTGCTGATCGCGCGGTTCAAGGTTCCGGCCTTTGTCGCCACGCTCGGCGTCATGTACATGGCGCGCGGCCTGGCACTGCTGATGACCAGCGGCCTGACCTACAACAATCTCGGCGGCAAGCCGGAGTTGGGCAACACCGGTTTCGACGCGCTTGGCTTCAACCGTCTGTTCGGCGTGCCGACCGGCGTGGTGGTGCTGGCGGTCATCGCGCTGATCGGCAGCATCGTGTTGAACCGCACCGCGTTCGGGCGCTGGCTCTACGCCTCGGGCGGCAATGAGCGCGCCGCCGAACTGTCCGGCGTTCCGGTCAAGACTGTGCAGATTTCGGTCTATGTGCTTTCAGGCATCTGTGCCGCCATTGCCGGCCTGATCCTGTCCTCGCAGTTGACCTCGGCCGGACCGACCGCTGGCACCACTTACGAACTGACGGCCATCGCCGCCGTCGTCATCGGCGGCGCCGCACTCACCGGCGGGCGCGGCAACATTCGCGGCACCCTGCTCGGAGCCTTCGTCATCGGCTTCCTGTCCGACGGTCTGGTGATCATCGGCATCTCATCCTACTGGCAGACAGTGTTCACCGGCGCCGTCATCGTGCTCGCCGTGCTCCTCAATGCCGTTCAGTATCGCCGCCGTAGCAAGCTTCCAGCTTCGACGGGCGGCCAACCGACTTCTCAGAAACGGGGGAAGGCCGAACCGGCCAATCCTGCCCAAGGGAAGACTGCCAGCTGACTGGCAGCAAGACCGCGTAAAATCATTGGAGGAATGTACATGAAAATCGTGCTTAGAAGTTTGCTTGCCGCCGCGATGGTGGTCGGGTTTAGCGCAGCCGCATCGGCCGCGGGCCTGATCTCGATCATCGTCAACGATCCGGCCAACCCCTACTGGCTGACCGAAGGCAACGTTGCCAAGGCCGAAGCCGAAAAGCTTGGCTATACAGCCAACGTCGCCGCCCACAAGGGCGACACCAATACCGAAAGCAATCTGATCGACACCGCCATCACCAACAAGTCGGTGGCGATCATCCTCGACCCGGCCAATGCCGATGGTTCGGTCGGCGCGGTGAAGAAGGCGATTGCCGCCAACATCCCGGTTTTCCTCGTCAATGCCGAGATCAACCAGGAAGGTCTTGCCAAGGGACAGCTCGTCTCCAACAACGCCCAGGGTGCGGCTCTCGGTGCCCAGCAGTGGGTGCAGGCGGTCGGTGAAAAGGGCAAGTATGTCGAACTGCTCGGCGCCCCGTCGGACAACAACGCCGCCACGCGCTCGAACGGCTACGCGACTGTGCTCAGCCAGTATCCGGATCTCGAAAAGGCCGCTTCGCAGGTCGCCAACTGGGATCGTACCCAGGGCCATGACAAGATGCAGAGCATGCTGCAGGCCAATCCCGACATCATCGCCGTGATCAGCGGCAACGATGAAATGGCGCTTGGCGCGGTTGCGGCGCTGAAGGAAGCTGGCAAGCTCGCCGGCATCAAGGTCGGCGGCTTTGACGGTTCCCCGGATGCGGTTGCGGCCATCAAGTCCGGCGAACTGCAGTACACCGTGCTTCAGCCGGTGGCCATCTTCTCGGCCAAGGCTGTGCAGCAGGCCGACTCGTTCATCAAGTCGGGCGCTACTGGCGCCACCAGCGAGAAGCAGCTGTTCGATTGCCTGCTCATCACCAAGGACAATGTGGACAAGTACACCGCACCCTTCGTGCTGTCGGAATAAAAACCTGCTCAGGGGGTGTCCTTTGCGGACACTCCCTGGCTCTTCCATGGCTTCGAGACAACAAAGACTGCTCCTTGTGACTTGCCTTCATAACCATCCGGAACTTGCGGCATGAAAGACCTGCTGATCGGGATCGACGCGGGAACGTCCGTGATCAAATCGGTCGCTTTCGATCTATCGGGGCGGCAGCTCGACATGGCATCGGTGACCAACAGCTTCGTCACGCTGGAAGGCGGCGGCGCCGAACAGGACCTTAATCAGACCTGGCGCGACATGGTGCTGACCGTTCTCGATCTGGCGACGAAAATTCCAGACCTCGCGCGGCGAACCGCGGCCGTCGCGGTCACCGGGCAGGGCGACGGCACCTGGCTGATCGATGGCGACGGCATGCCGGTCGGGCGCGCGTGGCTCTGGCTCGATGCGCGCGCCGGACATCTGGTGGACGAGATGCGCGGCGATCCCCGGGATCGCACGCGGTTCGAGATCACCGGCACCGGGCTCAACGCCTGCCAGCAGGGCGCTCAGCTCAGCTGGCTGAAGAAAAACAGCCCGGAAATCCTGGAGCGCGCCGCCACTGCCTTTCACTGCAAGGACTGGCTCTATTTCAAGATGACCGGCGAGCGCGCCACCGATCCTTCGGAGGGAACATTCACCTTCGGCGATTTCCGCGCGCGCAGCTATTCCGACGAGGTGCTCGACATTCTCGATCTGACGTCGCACCGCCGCCTGCTGCCCCCCATGCTCGAAGGCACGACCGACCATCATCCGCTTTCTGCGTCGGCAGCAGGCGAGACCGGCCTGCTTGCGGGCACGCCGGTGGTGCTGGGCTATGTCGACATGGTCAGCACCGCGCTCGGCGCCGGCCTCTATGATCCAAGCGGCAATGTTGGCTGCACGGTCATCGGCTCGACCGGCATCCACACGCGCCTGGCGCGCACAGCCGACGATGTCATCCTCAACGACAACGCGTCCGGCTACACGATCGCCATGCCGGTTCCCGGCGCCTATGCGCAACTGCAATCCAACATGGCGGCGACGCTCAACATCGACTGGCTGCTCGGCCTGGCGCGCGACGTGCTGACCGCCAGCGGCGCCAAGCCTTCGCGCGACGAATTGCTGAAAGCGCTCGATGTCTGGGTCGAAGGATCGGAACCGGGGTCGCTGGTCTATCAGCCCTACATCTCGCTTGCCGGCGAACGCGGACCGTTCGTCGATCCAGACGCGCGCGCGGGCTTCATCGGGCTTTCCGTCAAGCACGGTTTTGGCGATCTGGCGCGCGCAGTTCTCGAAGGATTGGCCTTCGCGGCCCGCGATTGCTACCAGGCAATGGGCAGCGTGCCCGGCGAAATCCGCCTGTCTGGCGGCGCCGCGCGCAGCCCGTCGCTGCGCCGTATCATCGCTGCGGCGACCCGCGCGCAAGTCAGGACCAGCAGCCGCCAGGAAGCCGGCGCCGCGGGTGCGGCGATGATGGCCGCGGTCGGGCTCGGCGTCTATCGCTCCATGGATGATTGCTGCGCCGAATGGGTGACGCCGCTTCTGGGCGAATGCGACGCCTATGACGAGGCGCTTTCCCAAACCTACGATGCGCTGTTTCCATCCTTCGTCGCGGCGCGCCAGGCGCTGCGGCCGGTGTGGAAGGGCATGGCGCACCGCACAGGAGCAAAGTCTTGAGTGATACGTCAGATATTGTCGATCTCTTCGTGATCGGCGGCGGCGTCAACGGCGCCGGCATAGCGCGTGATGCTGCCGGTCGCGGGCTGTCGGTCATCCTGTGCGAGAAGGACGATCTTGCACAAGGCACCAGCTCGCGCTCCGGCAAGCTGGTGCATGGCGGTCTGCGCTATCTCGAATATTACGAGTTCCGGCTGGTGCGCGAAGCGCTGATCGAACGCGAGGTGCTGCTTGAGGCGGCGCCGCACATCATCTGGCCGATGCGCTTCGTGCTGCCGCACAGCCCCGAAGACAGGCCGGCATGGCTGGTTCGGCTCGGGCTGTTTCTCTACGACCATCTTGGCGGCCGCAAGCGGTTGCCGGGAACGAGGACGCTGAACCTGAGGACCGCGCCGGAAGGGGAGCCGATCAAGGACGAATTCAAGCGCGGCTTCGAATATTCCGACTGCTGGGTCGATGACGCCAGGCTGGTGCTGCTCAATGCGCTCGACGCCAGTCAGCGCGGCGCAAAAGTCTTCACCCGCACCGCCTGTATTGCTGCCCGGCGCGAAGGCGGCATGTGGTCCATCGACATGCAGGATGGCCGCACCGGTGCGGTGACGAAGGTCCGCGCACGCGGGCTGGTCAATGCGGCTGGGCCGTGGGTGAATGACATCGTCAGCCGCGTCGCCGGGCAGAATTCCACCCGCAACGTTCGCCTGGTGAAGGGCAGCCATATCGTCGTGCCGAAATTCTGGGAGGGGCGGCAGGCCTATCTGATCCAGAACAACGACAAGCGGGTGATCTTCGTCAACCCGTATGAGAACGATCTGGCGCTGATCGGCACGACGGACATTCCCTACGAGGGCCGGCCCGAAGAAGTGGCGGCCGAGGCCAGCGAAATCGATTATCTGATCAAGGTGGTCAATCGCTATTTCAAGCGACAGCTGACCGCGAAAGACGTGGTTTACAGTTTCTCGGGCGTGCGTCCGCTCTATGACGACAATGCCGACAACCCGAGCGCGGTGACGCGCGACTACATCTTCGAACTCGACGCCCCGAACGGTGGCGCGCCGCTGCTTTCTGTGTTCGGCGGCAAGATCACCACCTTCCGCAAACTGTCCGAACATGCGCTGGAAAAGATCCAGCCCTTCTTTCCGACCATGAAGAAGGCCTGGACAGCCAAAATTCCCCTGCCGGGAGGCGACCTGCCCAACGCGGATTTCGAGCAGTTCCTGGGCGATCTGCACGCCGAGTTTTCGTGGCTTAGCCCGTCGCTGGTGAAGCACTATGCCCGCAGCTACGGCACGCGCACGCGCGCCTTGCTGAAAGGCGTAAAAGGCGAAGCCGATCTCGGACGTCGTTTCGGCCCGGATTTCTATGAGCTCGAAGCTGTCTTCCTGTTCGAGACCGAATGGGCGATGACCGCCGCCGACGTTCTCGAACGCCGGACCAAACACGGGCTGCATATCAATGCGGCCGAGCGGAAAACATTCCAAGACTGGTGCACAAAGACAATGGCGGCGGTGAACTGATGGCCTTCACGCTTTCGCTGAACACCAACCCGCTGGTCAATCGCTTCGCCGATCCCGACGATCTGATCGACGCCATTGCCTATGGCATCGGCATCCGCGACGTGCAGCTGACGCATGAATTCGTCAATCCGGGCTGGCCGGCGGCAACGATCGCCAAGTTCGTTCGCCTGTTCAACAGCGCCCTGGCGCGGACCGGCGTGCGGATCACTTCGGGTATGACCGGTCCCTATGGCCGGCTCAATCATTTCGGCCATCCGGACGCGGATGTGCGCCGCTATTATGTCGATTGGTTCAAGACCTTCGCCGACATCTCCGCCGAACTCGGCGCGTCGGGCATGGGCACGCAGTTCGCCATATTCACCTACAAGGATTTTGACGATCCGCAGCGGCGCGCGGCGCTTCTCGACATCGCGCTCGAATGCTGGCGCGAAGTGGCCGAGCACGCCAAGGCGGCGGGCCTGACCTACCTTTTCTGGGAACCGATGTCGGTCGGCCGCGAGTTTGGCCACACGATCGAAAGCTGCGTCGAATTGCAAGGCGCCGTCGATGCGGCCAAGCTGCCGATCCCGATGCAGATGATGGTCGACATCGACCATGGCGACGTGACCTCGCCCAATCCTGACGACACTGATCCCTATGCCTGGGCGAAAGCGTTCCCGTTGCAATCGCCGATCATCCACATCAAGCAATCGTCGATGAACAAGGGCGGGCACTGGCCGTTCACCGCCGCCTACAACAAGGATGGCCGCATCATCCCGCAGAAGCTGCTCGACGCCGTGCGGGCGGGTGGCGGAACCGACAATGAAATCTGCCTTGAACTTTCCTTCCGGGAGAGGGAACCGGTCGATCATCAGGTTATTGCAATGATCCGTGAGTCGGTGGATTTCTGGGCGCCTTACATCGACAGCGGCCGCGAAAGTCTCAAGCCTCGCGCTTGAGGCAAACCGCCGGCCCGAAGGCGGCGCAGACCCGGAAACACGCATCATTCGAATTTCGGATCGAAGGAGAGAAGAATGGCCCCATATTGGGTCGGCACGAGCTGGAAGATGAACAAGACGCTGGCGGAGGCGCTGCAGTTCGCCGAGGCATTGGCGGCGTTCGTGCCGGGCTTCGATCCGGCGATACAGCCTTTCGTCATTCCCCCCTTCACCGCGGTGCGGCAGGTCAAGGCGGCGCTCGCCAACACCCGCGTCAAGGTCGGCGCCCAGAACATGCATTGGGCCGATGCCGGTGCCTGGACGGGCGAGATTTCGCCGGTGATGCTGAGGGATTGTGGGCTCGACCTGATCGAACTCGGCCATAGCGAGCGCCGTGAGCATTTTGGCGAGACGGACAAGATCGTGGGACTGAAAACCGCAGCGGCAGTCAAGCACGGCTTCGTACCCTTGATTTGTGTCGGCGAGACGCTGGCCGAGCGCGAGGGCGGCCGCGCCGACGAAATCCTGACCGCGCAGGTTTTGGGCGCGCTGCAGGGTCTCGCAAACAATGAGTTGTCGGCAGAGATACTCTTTGCCTATGAACCGGTGTGGGCGATCGGCGAGAAAGGCATTCCGGCCAGCGCCGATTATGCCGACAAGCAGCAGGCGCTGATCAAGCAGGTCGCAGCAACCCGGTTGCCGACCGCCCCGCTTGTGCTCTACGGCGGCAGCGTCAATCCCGGCAACGCGGCCGAACTGATCGGCCAGCCGCATATCGATGGGCTGTTCATCGGCCGCTCGGCATGGCAAGCGGAAGGCTATATCGACATTCTCAAAAAGGCGTCGGCCGCCATCGCGCGCTGACCACGAAAACGAAGGAGTTAATTGCCATGAAGATCGCACTCGGAGCCGACAGCGCCGGCAAGCCGCTGCTCGATGTCATCGCCAAGCATCTCGCCACCAAGCCAGAACTGCAGGTCGTCGATCTCAGCCAGGCCGGATTCTACGCCGATATTGCCGCTGCGGTCGGCCACGAAATTGTCGACGGCAATTACGACCGCGCCATCCTGTTTTGCGGCACCGGCATCGGCGTCAGCATCTCGGCCAACAAGGTGCCCGGAATCCGTGCCGCGCTAACCCACGACACCTATTCGGCGGAACGCGCTGCGAAATCCAACAATGCCCAGATCATCACCATGGGTGCGCGCGTCATCGGCCCCGAACTGGCCAAATCGATCGCCGACGCCTGGCTGGCCTCGGAGTTCGATCCGAACGGTCCCTCTGCCGCCAACGTGCAGGCTGTCGACAAGCTCGACGCGAAGCGCTGAGGATCCGCTCCCGACCTAGCCGGTCAAGGCGATCCGCATCGCCTCGATGACGGTTACGGCGGACGCCGCGCCTGGATCCATATGGCCAAGCGAGCGTTCGCCGAGGCGGGAGGCCCGGCCCTTGGTGGCGATCATCGCCTTGGTCGCCTCCGCGCCGGCCTTTGCCGCCTCGGCTGCAGCCGCGAGGCTGCCGGCCAGCCCCTTGCCGGCGGCCAGTGCCTCGCCCGCAGCCGTCGCGGCCGGCGCCCACGCATCGATCATCGTCTTTTCGCCAGGCTCGGCCTTGCCGCGATCCTGAATGCCTCTGGCCATCGCTTGGAACATAGCGACCGCGTCGGCGTCGTCGAGCGTCGCCTTGCCCTTGACGGCGGCCGCGCCGCGCATGAATGCCGTGGCATAGAGCGGGCCCGAGGAGGCGCCGACGGCGTTGAGGAACGACTTCGCCGCCGTGTTCAGCAAGATGGTCGGATCGGTGGTGCCGGTATCCAATGCGGCCACCGCATCGCGTGCCGCGGAAAATCCAAGCTCCATCGCAATGCCGTGGTCGGCATCGCCGATCACCCCGTCAAGCGCGCACAACCGATCCCGGTCGGCTGACATAGCGTCGGCGATGGCCGCGAACATCGCGGCAAGGCGGGTGGTGTCGATTGTCGTCATCTGTTGTTCCTTGCCGTCCCCAGTTTACCCGGCGCGAAACATGGCGCAGTCGCAAGGGTGGTCGAGCATCGTTTGCAACTCGTCGTCGAGGTGGTGCAGCGTGATCGAAGCGCCGGCCATTTCGAGCGAGGTGCAGTAATTGCCGACCCAGCTTGCGTGAATGGATACACCGATATCGTCAAGCCGCTGCTTCACGCGCCGGTTCATGATGTAGAGTTCCATCAGCGGTGTCGAACCCAGCGAATTGACCAGCACGGCGACCTTCTCGCCGCGTGCCGGCGGCATCTCGGCGAGAATCCTGTCCAGCATTTCGTCAGTGATCTCGTCGGCCGTTTTGAGTTTTCCGCGTGCGACGCCGGGTTCGCCATGGATGCCCATGCCGATCTCCATCTCGTCGGGTCCGATTTCGAAATTCGGCCGGCGGGTTTGCGGCAACGAACAGGGCGCCAATGCGACGCCCATGGTAAAGGTGTGGTCGTTGGCTTTCCCGGCAATGCGTTCGCATTCATCGAAAGACAACATGCGGTCGCAGGCGGCGCCTGCCGCCTTGAAGATGAAGAAGTTCCCTGCGACACCGCGCCGCTTGTGCCTGTCGCCAACCGGCGCGGAAGCGACGTCGTCGGTGCTCAGCACCGTGCGCACCTCGATGTCGTCCATCGCGGCCATCTCGGCCGCCATGTCGAAATTCATGACGTCGCCGGCATAGTTGCCGTACATGAACAGCACACCGGCGCCGCCGCTCGCCGCCTTGGCGCATTCGAGGATCGGGTCGGGCGGCGGAGAGGCGAAGACATTGCCGATCGCCGCCGCGTCGGCCAGCCCCTTGCCGACGAAGCCGAGAAAACTCGGCTCGTGGCCCGAGCCGCCACCAATGACGAGGCCTACCTTGCCTTGGCGCGGTCCATCGCGGGCGATGATCGAGCGCGGGCTTCCGTCAACGGCTTTGAGATGGCGGGGATGCGCAGCCAGGATGCCTTCCAGCATCTCGTCGACGGCGCGATTGCCGTCATTGATGATCTTCTTGGTTTGCACCAACGTCCTCCCGATTTGGTATTTTCATAGATGATACCGGGCGTTATCAGGCTGCCTTCGGGCGAGGGCAGGGGCGCGATGCCCACCAAACTGCCTCGATCGGCTTCGTAGCTGTTACCAGCCGTTCTGGCAGAAGCTAAGCGGACCGAAGTGCGCGGACAATGGCGCTGTAGTGTACAAGATCGCACCACGGCTTAGAAAAGGCGGTGGCTCCCCGGGCCGGATTCGAACCAGCGACCAACCGGTTAACAGCCGGTTGCTCTACCACTGAGCTACCGGGGAATAGAGGCTCTCATGTGAGTGGCGCAGCCTATAGCAAACCCTTTTCGGCTTTGCAAAGAAGCATTTCGCATTTTTTAGCGCATTTTCACCCAATGGTTTCTGGCAATCGCCGGATGACACCACATATGAGCCGTCTTGGGCGCCGTCGGACCTTGGTCGGCGGAACCTGAAAGGCGATTGCAGCCTTTAGCGCATATGGCTTTATCGAAGGCAACCGGATCGACTTTCGACATGACTGCAGCAGACGAAAACCAGGCACCGGCGCGGAAAATCTCGGTGTTCGGGCGCGAGTTCACCATGCCGCGCTCGCGCGGGCTGAGGATCGCCATCGGTATCGTGCTGGTGTTTTTCGGCCTTCTCGGTTTCCTGCCGATTCTCGGCTTCTGGATGATTCCGCTCGGCCTTTTGGTGCTTTCCTACGAATTTGCCGCGGTGCGCCGCCTGCGGCGCCGGTTCGTCGTCTGGTGGGAACGGCGTCGCCGGCCAAATTGAAAGCGATGGCGCGCGGTCCCGGTTCAGCGGACGCTTCGCTTCCAGCCCCTCGCAGACCTTCCCTCGAATATCTCCTTGAGAACGGCAGCCCTGGTGTCAGCCGCGCGTTTACGGTGGAAGCCAGTTTGCACCCGCTGCATAAAGCCGCGGGTTCGATTTTCGCCGGTCGCGCAGCCATGCTTGAGGAGCGGCCAATATGCCGGTGCGCCAAGCGCTGAAACCGCTCGGGAACCACGTTGCGGCGGCTGATGAGGAAAGCGCGCCGGAATGCCGCGCGGACGCTTGACGACCTTTCGCTGCCACCATATTGAGTTCGCTCGCCGGGAGCGATGAGGCCTCGTGGCGGAGTGGTTACGCAGAGGACTGCAAATCCTCTACCGAGACTTCTCGTTAACGGAGTGAATAATCCCAGGGGCTTAGCGGCTCCTGGGTTTTTGTTTGTGCCAATTATCCTCGTAAACGGAGAGGTTCCGCTTACGGTGTGCCACCAGATAACGGAGAGAATAGTGGCTCGATCCACCTACATCTACATCCTCTACGACCCCGACAGCCTGTATCCCCACGCCTGCTTCACCGTGAAGCATGAGGCCGTCACCTTCTGGAAGCGCCACCTGTCGTCGGACCCGCGTGTGACAATGGAGCGCACCCGCGACGGACAGCCGATCTACAAATCAGACATTGTGGAGGGCTGGCAATGCACGTCCTGATAGGGGGCACCCCTCTCAAGAGCCTCGGGTGGCAGCGTGACCTGGGCCGCGTCCGCGTCCGCTACCGTCCGCTCGACGTCGAGTACCTGCTGGAGTTCCTTCACGCCCTTGAGGCTGAGACCCGCCTGGAAATCGACCGGCTGACCTATACCGCCCCAGGGCAACTCGAGCTATTTCCTGATCTCTCCGCTAGCGGCGAAATCCCGCCAACCGGGAATTAGGGACCCATACAGCACATCATAAGCTCCCCACGAAATGAGGCACGATGAACGACCATCTCTACCTCGAAGAACTGCAGCTGGAGGAGGACGCCCGAGGGCTGACCATCCAGAGGTTCCATAAGGAACACCTTAAGGGGACCTTAGAGGAAACCTTTAGTGAGACCTTTCTCGGTTCTCACATCATCAGGAACTATCTCATGCCGTTCACTAGCGGTATCACGAGGTTCCTTGACGACGCCAACAGTGGCCGAGCCGGTAAGAAGACCACAGCCTACAAGCTGATCGGTGAGATCGATCCTGCGCTCTGCGCCTTCCTGGCGCTCAAGGCCATCTTCAACAAGATCGGCGTCTACCACGAGGGCAAGCCCTGCGGTCTCACGTCCCTGGCGATCTACGCCGGGGGCCTGATCCATGACGAGCTTCGCCTCCGCGAGTTCGACGAGGAACACCACAAGTGGTCGCAGCGCATCCACGACGACTTCAACAAGCGCGAACTGCCCCGCCACAAGCGGGAGGAGTACATGCAGAAGGTCTTCTCCAAGGCAAACCTTGAGTGGGCCATCTGGACGAAGTCCGACATGCTCCTCGTCGGTCTGGCGCTGCTGAATGTCTTCAAGGAAGTGACCGGCGACATTGAGGTCGAGACCACCGGCAGCGGGAAGGCCAAGCGCGACGTCGTCAAGGCGTCCCCAGGGCTCCTCCTGACCGTCGAGAAGAACTCGGGCCTCTGCGAGGCGCTGTTCACGACCTACTACCCCACGGTGATCCCGCCGAAGGACTGGTCGGTCGACACGCTCAACGTCGGTGGCTACCACACGCACCACGTCAGCCCGTACCCGTTGGTCAAGGGCTCGAAGAAGGCCTACCGCGAAATCCTCAAGGAACTCGTGGCGACCAATGTCCTCGACCGCGTCCTGGGGGCCGTCAACGCCCTCCAGCGCACCCGCTGGCAGGTGAACGTCCGCGTCCTCGACGCCATCGAGCATGTCTACAACCGGAACATCCCCTGCGGCGGTCTGCCCAGGGCGAACAATCGTAAGCCCGACCCGGCCCCGAGGAACCTCGAAGGCCTGGAGGCTGATCACCCCGCCGTCAAAGAGTACCGTGCGTATTGCTTTGGCATCCACGAACACAACCGCCGAGTGGTCGGTAAGCGCGTCATGGCGGCAAGGTCGTTCCAGATCGCCAGGAAGATGTCGAAGTACGACACGATCTACTTCCCCCACGATCTCGACAGCCGGGGCCGCGCCTATCCGAAGCCATCCGGCCTGAACCCACAAGGACCCGACTATGTCAAAGGGCTGCTTCAGTTTGCGACCGGGAAGCCTCTCGGACGAGATGGTCTCAAATGGTTGGCAATCCACGGCGCTAACTGTTTCGGGAAAGACAAGCTACTTATGCACGAACGGGCTGACTGGGGAAAAGATAATCTTGACCTCGCCCGACGTGTGGCCGCTGACCCAAGGCACAATCTTGAATGGACAAAAAGCGATAACCCTTGCCAGTTTCTAGCATGGTGCTTCGACTGGGCTGAGGCTCACGCAGGGCCGTTCCCTGAGCAGCATGTCAGCAAGCTCCACGTCGACCTCGACGCCACCTGCTCGGGCCTGCAGCACTTCTCTGCAATGCTCCGGGACAAGGTGGGCGGCTTCCACGTCAACATGACCCCGAACCAGCAACGCCAGGACGTCTATGGCGCTGTCGCCAAGGTGACTGAACGCCTCATGCGTGAGGACTTCAGCAGCAACGAGGGCGTCGAGATCAAGGACAAGGAAGGCAAGGTGGTCTCCTCGATCCCCTTCGCGAACCTATCCCGCGCCTGGGTGAACTTCGGCATCGACCGCAGCATCACCAAGCGCCCGGTCATGGTGAAGCCCTACTCAGGGACCCGAACGTCCTGCGGCCAGTATGTGGTCGAGGCGGTCGACGAGAAGATCGGGGAGGGCGCAGCCATGCCGTTCCCCAAGGAAGACCTCTGGACCTTCAAGATGTACGGAGCCGACAAGGTGTGGAAGGCGATCCCCGAGGTCGTCATCGCAGCTGACGGTGCCATGAAGTGGCTGATGACCATGTCGCGGTTGGTTGGGAAGTCCCAGCCGGTCGAGAAGCGGATCGAGTGGAAGACCCCGCTCGGTTTCCCGGTCCATCAGTACAAGTTCGACACCACGTCTCGGAGGGTGAAGACCTTCTTCGACGGCAAGATCATCAAGCCCCGCCTGAGCGAGGACCTTGACACCCTTGACCCTCGGCAGATGGCCAGCAGCGTACCGCCGTCCTTCGTCCACTCTCTCGACGGTTGCCACCTCCATGCCACCGTAAGCAAGGCTGCAGAGCAAGGCATCACAGACTTCGCCGCTGTCCACGACAGCTTCGGGGTTCACGCATGTGACGTCGAGCGTTTCAGCCTGATCATCAGGGAGGCATTCGTGGAAATGTACGAGACCCACGACGTGCTTTCCGAGTTCTACGAGACGGCTGAGCAGCTGATCTCCGACGAACTCAAGGAGGACATCCCTCCTATACCACCGATGGGCTCCCTTGATCTCAAGGGCATCCTGTCAAATCCATTCTTTTTCTCTTAATCTCTCGGATAACGGAAAGGCTTCGATAATGAAGATCACCCCACGCATGGAAACCATCCGCGCCAACTCGAACTACATCACGGGTTCGGTCCACTACAACCGCCGCGCCTTCGACAAGCACTTCGAGGTGGTCGCCCGGTTGACCGATCGCACCATGGATGACCTTGGCGTCAACATCGGCGGCGAGGTTGTCCTCGACGTCCAGAGCAACCGCCAGGACGCCCTGGCCGCTGTGCGCTTCTTCCGCCACCAGCAGGAGGCCTAATGAACCGCGCCATCCGCTGCCGCGCCTGCGGCGAACGCTTCTACGTCTCGGTCGGTGAAGAAACCGACGCCTGCCAGAACTGCGCAGGGACGCACGACCCGACAGCCCAGCTGATCGCTGACGCCCAGGGCATCGAGAAGGCCACGGCCCGACCGAAGGGCAAGCCGCAGTCGATCAATCCCCGCAACCCAGGTACCCACAAGGACCCCGCTTAATGTTGAACGCCTCCAACTTTTCTCGCAATCTCTCGGTTAACGGAGCCACTCAGTTGGCGGAATTAAAGCCCGAGGGAAACCGGAAAGCACGTCGCCGCGCCATGGCTATCGCCCGGCAGGCACGGACCAGTGGCCCCCTCGACGCCTTCAATGAGCGTCAGGCCAACCGCACTCTCCACCCGACGAAGGGCTGGAGGAAGATCAACGCCAAGCGAACCGTCGCCAGCACCATCGTCTCGATGGCCGCTCAGGGCTTCCTCTGTTCCAACCTCGACATGAAGGAGGCCTTTGCCAATGCCTAAGCTGATCGGACAGGACCTCTGGTTCTCAAACATCGAGATCGACGACTACCTCGCCAACCCCAACAACGCCATCGCCCATGTGGACGACCAAGCCGACGTGCTGGCCACCCTGGGTGAGGAGTTGCGCACCGACCTCGTCGGCGCACAGGGGACCCGCGAGGCTCTCTACGACGACGTTCTGGAGGGTGAATACCCCGAGGAACTCTACAGCGAAACCATGGACCTTTGCGACATTGTCGAGGCCGTGGAAAAAGGACACATCATCTATGGCTGATGCCAAGAAAATCACCTTCCCGAAGGCCCCTCTCGTTTACCCGGCGCTCCAGCGTCCCGACACCAAGTTCGACGCCCTCGGCGCGTACAAGGCTGACATCCGGCTCTCGCTGGAGGAGGCCAAGCCGTTCATCGACCGCATCCAGGCGGTGGTAAAGGCGTGGTCGGGTAAGCCCGCCAAGCCCGGCACGAAGAACGCCTTCTACAAGAAGGAAACCGACGACGAGGGCAACGAGACCGGCTTCGTCATCTTCTCGATCCGCGTGAAGAACCGCGTGGGCAAGAAGGACGGCAAGACCTGGGATCGCCGCCCGCTGCTGATCGACGCCAAGAAGACCCCGGTCGACGTCAACCCCTGGGGTGGCACCATCGCCCGTGTCCAGGCCGAGATGTTCGAGTGGGAGTTCGGCGGCGTCAAGGCTGTCTCGCTGCAGCCGGTGGTCGTCCAGATCATCGAGTTGAAGACTGGCCAGGGCCAGGAGCCTCAGCTGGACGACTTCGACGAGGAAGACGGCTTCGCAAGCCACAACACCGACACGTCGGACTTCAACGACGAGAGCGACGGCTCGGCATCCGGTTCCTCCGACGACGAGGCCGGTGACTACTGATCTCAATCGGTACCGTTCCGGTTTAGAACGAGAAGTGGCTCGCCAGTTGAAGCTGGCGGGTCGCTCTTTCGAGTTTGAGACGGTCAAGATCGACTACCTCAAACCCGCGAAAAAGGCGAAGTACAATCCCGACTTCGTCATCAGGAAGCGCGACGGCTCCCCGATGTACATCGAGAGCAAGGGTCGGTTCCTCACCGCAGATCGACAGAAACATCTCCTGATCCGCGCACAGTTTCCCGACATCGACATTCGGTTCGTCTTTCAGAGAGCGTCTGAAAAGATCGGGAAGGGCTCTGCCACGACCTACGCCAAGTGGGCCGAGGACAAGGGCTACAAGTGGGCCGACAAGGGGAAAATCCCTAAGGAATGGCTCGAAGAATGAGCGAGGAAAAAGAACGCCCGACGCTGCTCAAGCTGATCGACAAGTACGTCCCGACCGTCACCCGCGACGAGTACACGCGGATGGCGTTCCAGTACGAGAAGCAGCTGTACGACCTCCTGTGGCAGCACCATCAGCTGCACATGCAATACGAGGGGCTCCTCAAGCACCTGGACGAACTGCAGACCGAGTACGCCAAGCGCACGATGGTCAAGGTGTCGTATGGGCGCGTTACGAGTGACCACGAGATCAACCCGTTCCAGATGGTTCATCACTTCCGCCTCCGCTGGTCACCTGACCCCCGGCAGGCCGTGATCGCCATGCCTGACCAACCTTACGACCGAGACGAGTTCCCAAGGCTCTTTGAAGCCACCATGCGGGAGTTCGAGCGGGGGTTCGTCCAGAGCGTGACCCAGCAAATCAGGGCTGAATACGGCAAGCTCTACTCGCTTTCCCAACGCTAAAAACTCAACCAAATCCCACGGTTAACGGAGACAATTCATGTTCAATTCAGTCGCTCGCATCACCAAGGCCCTCAGCAAGATGGTCAGCAAGCTCGAAGCCCACGCGGCCAAGATGCACGAGAAGGGCGAACGCCTGCTCGCTGACATCGAGATCACCACCGCCAAGCATGAGCGCCAACTCGCCGCTGCCCTGGAGGCGCACGAGGCCCACCTGACGAAGCTCGCCACCAAGCGCCTCGACGCTTTCGTGGAGCGCGACAAGGCAACTGCCGTCGCCGCCAAGGTCACCGCCCTGGTCGGATGACGTTCAACGAGTTCACGAACGACAGCCTCCCCTCAGACCTCAAGGTCACCGCGAGGGGAGGCCGGATCACCATCCACCTTCGCACCGCGACTGTCGTCCTGACCCCTGACGGGGCTCGGGCGATGGCTGACGCAATCAATGAGGTCACCGATGCTTGTTTCCCGCGAACGCTGGATAGCCCAGCTGCAGCAATCCCAAAACGTGCCACCGAATGAGTGAGGCACTGCAGACACGACAGCCGTGCGACGACTGCGGCTCTAGCGATGCACTCGCCATCTACCACGACCACACCTTCTGCTTCTCCTGCCAGAAGACGACCAAGACAGACGGGATCGACGACGAACGCCCGGTGGCGCCCAAGGGTCCATCGGACCTCCTGAGGGGCTCCTATACCGGGCTCGGCAAACGCCAGCTGACTGAGGAGACCTGCCGGTTCTGGTCCTACATCATGGCCGACAAGAACGGCACCAAGGTCCAGGCCGCTCAGTACCTCCTCGATGACCGCACGGTGGTCGCGCAGAAGCTCCGGTTCCCCGACAAGAGTTTCCCATGGGTCGGCAACCGCAAGGCCTTCAAGGGGCTCTACGGCCAGTGGCTGTGGCGCAACGGTGGCAAGCAGATCGTGATCACCGAGGGTGAACTCGACGCGCTGTCGGTCTCCCAGGCTCAGAACAACAAGTGGCCGGTGGTCTCACTGGTCGACGGTTCAGGCAGCGCCGAGAAGGGCATCAAGGAAGCCCTCGACTGGCTCAGCACCTTCGAGAAGATCATCCTGTTCTTCGACAATGACGAGCCGGGCCGCGAGGCCGTCAACGCCGTCAAGTCCCTCCTGCCACCCGGCAAGTGCTGGATCACCTGGGCACCCGAGGGCTTCAAGGACGCATCCGACCTACTCCAGGCCGGGAAGTCCGCGAAGATCATCGACTGCATTTGGGGTGCCAAGCAGTACCGCCCCGAGGGCATCGTCAGCGGCCAGAGCGTTCTGGACCGCCTCAAGAACCGGCTCACGGTCCTGGCGCTGCCCTATCCCGCCGATTGGGAGCGCATGAACTGGCGCACGGGCGGCGGCATCCGGTTCGGTGAACTCGACGTTTGGACGTCAGGCACCGGCATGGGCAAGACGACGATCATCAAGGCCCTGCAACACCACTACTTCCACACGACCCCCTACAACCAAGCTCTGATCCACCTTGAGGAGCCGCTGGAGGACACCGGGGACGACCTGATCGCCTACCACGTCGGTAAGCGGTTCCAGATCGACAACCCCGAGTTCAAGGACACACCCGAGTACGCGGCGGCAGCGGAACACCTGTTCCTCGCCACGGACGAGAAGGGCAACGCACGGCTCCAGCTGTACGACGCCTTCGGTGCCCTTGAGGACGGAAGCCTCTACTCCGTCATCCGCTATCAGGCCATCGCGTGTGGCGTGAGGATTTTCTGGCTCGACCACCTCTCGATCCTTGTCAGCGACATGGACCAGGACGGCGACGAGCGGAAGAAGATCGACAGCATCATGCACAACCTCAAGCTCCTGACGGTCGAGTTGGACATCTACATCGGTCTGATCTCGCACCTCAGGAAACCCCCAGGGCAGGGCAAGTCGTTCGAGCAGGGCGCAGTGCCCAGCCTGGACGATCTACGCGGCTCGGGCGGCATCAAGCAGCTGTCCAACGGCGTGTTCGCCATCTCCCGAAACCAGCAGGACGAGAACCCCGCCGCTGCAAACACCTCGACCGTCACGGTGCTTAAGTGCCGCAAGACGGGCCGAACAGGCACCGCGGATTTCTTGCGGTTTGAGGATGACACCGGACGCGTCGTGATCGGCGTCGACCCGGCCACACTCGAACTCAACGACTTCGAGGACGAAACCCCGAAAGACTACTGATGGACCCCTTTGAGCAGGCCGAGAGGCTCGCTCTGGAAGCCACCGACGACCCCGCACTGATCCCCCAATACATCGCAGCAACGAAACACGCCCAGGCGCTCGAAGGAGCCCCTGGCTGGAAAGGACGTACCCGCATGACACAGGCCGAGAAAATCCTCGAACACATCCAGAAGAACGGCTCGATCACCCAGCGCGAGGCCTACCTCGACCACGGCATCCAGAGCTTCCACCGCCGTCTCACCGATCTCAAGGACGCGGGCTACCGCCTCCGTGGTGAGCTTCGGCGCAACAAGGTCACCGGCCAGGAATACACCCGCTACTTCCTGGTGGCCGCGTGAGCCCCGTCGCGAAGGCACTCCTGAGCGTCTTCGACGAGGCGCACGAACAAGGTCGTAAGGACCCTGATCAAGGCTTTCGAGATGCAGATGGCGGACAACGTCATCGAACTCATGAATGACCTTGGGGACGCGATACAGCATCGCGACGAAGCCCGAACTGAGCGTGACTTCTACAAGGCGCAGTTCGAGCAGGTTCAGGTGCGCCTCGAAGCCCTGCAGGGCCGCGTATGAGGCGGCTCGACCACACACTGGCGATGATCATGGCGTTTGCCGTAGTCATCCTCACGCTTCTCTTGACCGCCCAAGCGCGGTCGGAGAGCAACTCCCCCGAGATCATCTACACCAAGCAGCACACTGTCGGATACATCGTGAACAGCCCCGGTGGCTACGTCGATGACTTCCTGGCCGTGCGCGAGATACTGCGCAAGCAGAACCTGACCCTCAAGATCGTGGGCGAGTGCGACTCCGCTTGCACCCTGTTCACCGATCTCCCGAAGGCCTGCGTCTACCCGACGACCAAGCTAGGCTTCCACAGGCCCTTCTACCTGGAGGACGGGAAGAAGGTCTTCAACGACGTCTACGACGTTTGGTTCACCAAGCATTACCCCAAGAAAATCCAAAGCTGGCTCGCCTCTCGCGGCGGTCTGCAGGCTGACCTTGTCTACCTCCAGGGCAAGCAGCTGCTCGACTTGATGCCCCTGTGCGCTGGGGTCCAACTCCCCAAATAACAGGATCCATTTTGGCGATTTACACCTTCGACATTGAGGGTGATGGCCTACTCGACACCATCACCAAGCTCCACTGCCTCTGGCTCAAAGACTTCATCACTGGCGAACGCTTCGACTTCGCTGACCAACCGGGCTACCGCCCCATTGCTGACGGCCTCCGAATGCTCATGGAGGCAGACTTAATAGTCGGTCACAACATCATCAAGTTCGACATCGCAGCCATCCAGAAGCTGTACCCCTGGTTCGTCATCGACGAGACCAAGGTCGTCGACACGGTCGTCGCCTCTCGCATGATCTGGACGAACCTCGTGGACGCCGACATGGCGAACATCAGGGCCAACCGGACAACCCTCACGGCATCCCTGGCTGGCTGGCACTCGCTCGAAGCGTGGGGCCACCGGCTGGGTCTGTGGAAGGGCGACTACTCCAAGAACAAGGCGGCAGAGGTAGCTGAGGAGAGGGGCCTCGACCCCAAGAAGGACGAGAAGGAAATCATGCGTCTCGTGTGGGCCGAGTGGTCCCCTGAGATGCACGAGTATTGCGGCCAGGACGTCGAGGTCACCGAGGCCTTCTACCGCAAGGTCCTCTCGAAGAAGCCAAGCCAGCAGGCCATGGAAATCGAGATGGGCGTCTGCTTCATCATCGCTCAGATGGAACGCAACGGCTTCGGCTTCAACGTCGAGAATGCCGAGAAGCTCCTCCACCAGCTGCAGGTCCTCCGCGCCGAACTGGCCGAGAGCCTGCGGTCGATCTTCAAGCCCTGGTACGTCCGCGACGGCAAGCCGTGGACACCCAAGAAGGACAACGCGAAGTTCGGCTACATGGCGGGATGCTCGATCCAAAAGATCAAGCTGAACGTCTTCAACCCGAACAGCAACGACCAGATCGCTGACCGGTTCATCAAGCTCTACGGGTGGAAGCCCATCGAGCTTACCCCGTCAGGGAAGCCCAAGCTCGACGAAACGGTTCTGGAAGACCTCCCGTACCCCGAGGCCAAGGAACTCTACCGCTACAAGATGATCCAGAAACGGATCGGACAGATAGCGGAGGGCGATCAGGCCTGGCTGTCGGCGGTCAAGCCTGACGGCAACGTCTACACCACGACGAACACGGGTGGCACGGTCTCTGGCCGCGCCTCGCACTCGAACTTCAACGTCGGTCAGGTTCCCTCCTGCGACAAGGAGTTCGGACCTGAGTGCCGCGAGTGCTTCGGGCCGACCACGAAGTACCGCAGGTTGGGCTGGAAACAGCTTGGCTGCGACGTGTCCGGTCTGGAACTGCGGATGCTCGGCCACTTCATGTACCGCCACGACGACGGCGAGTACGCGAACGAGGTGGTCAACGGCGACGTCCACACCAAGAACCAGAAGGCCGCTGGGCTCTCGTCACGTTCCATCGCGAAGCGGTGGTTCTACGCGTTCCTATACGGCTCCGGTCTGGCTCTCCTCGGCCTCATCGCAGGTGGCGACGACAAGCTCGGGCGCAAGCTCAAGCGCAACGTCATGAAGGGCCTTCCGGCTCTCAAGGCGCTGATCGAAGGCATCAAGAAGAAGGTCGAGCAGACCAAGTCCCTCAGGGGCCTGGACGGTCGCATCCTGTTCTCCCGCTCACCGCACTCGGCGCTCAACCTGCTGCTCCAATCAGCCGGTGCCGTCATGTGCAAGCTCTGGATCATCGAGTTCGTGAAGCTCCTCAAGGAACACAACCTCTACCAGACGAAGGTCCGCATCATGGCCTGGGTCCACGACGAACTCCAGATGGAGATCGCTCCCGACCTGATCCGTGAGGACGGCACCTCAATCGTCGGGGAACTCTGCGTCAAGGCAATCGAGAAGGCTGGGCAGATGCTCAACCTGCGGGTGCCCCTGACGGGCGAATACAAGATTGGCGACAACTGGAAGGACTGCCACTGATGTCTGAGTTCTACGCTTACGACAAGTTCAACCGCCGACAGCTTCTGACGGCACCGACCGCCGCCAAGGCGATCACCGAGGTTGAAGAAAACTACTACCTGCGTCGGACCACGGTCTGCATCAAGCGGGTCTCTATCAAAACCATCTGGAGTGCTGATGAAGCTGCTGATTGACGGGGACATGGTCGTCCACCGGTCGACCGTGGCCGTCGAGAAGGACACACGCTTTCTCGACCGCTACCACATCTTGTTTTCCGACTTCAACGACGCCTGGGGCGTCCTGCAGGGAACCCTTGAGGACCTGACGGACATCGCAGGCACCGACGACATCGAGTTCCACTTCTCGGACCCCGAGGTCAACTGGCGCAAGGAACTCGTCGAGCCAGACTACAAGTCGAACCGCAAGTCCTCCCGCAAGCCGCTGGCCTATTGGGCAGTGGTCGAGGAGATCGAGCGGCTCTACCCGTTCGTTCGCATCCCCACGCTGGAGGCCGACGACACGCTGGGCATCACGCAGTCACGCGCTGAGCCCGGCTCGACTTGCATCTGGTCGCTCGACAAGGACCTCAAGCAGGTGCCTGGGCTCCACCTCCGCGACGACGAGATCATCACGATCTCCCTGGAGGAAGCTGACGCCTTCCACATGTTCCAGACGCTGGCCGGTGATCCGGTTGACGGCTACTCGGGATGCCCTGGCGTTGGCAAAGAGACCGCGCTTAAGGCGCTTCAGGGCGGCACCAAGCTCTGGCCCGAAGAACACACTCTCAAGCGCGGCCCCCGCAAGGGCGAGATCGAGACCCGGTGGGTCGAGGTCCCCGCTGAGAACCCATGGAAGACCGTGCTGTCCCACTACCGGAGAGCCGGGCTCAAGCCTGCTGAGGCGCTGCGCCAAGCACGTCTCGCCAAAATCCTCCGCGCCGAGGATTACGAGAATGGAGTGATCAAACTTTGGGTACCATCCAACCCGCACTCGTGAACTGTCCGGTCTGTCTGACCGACACCCGCTTCCCCTGTGACAACCCACGAGTGGCCGAGGTCACACGCTGCGCCAAGAAGTCCCTGAGGGAAAAGGCTGACGTCCCACAGCGCCAGTCGTTCAACGAGGCTCCGAAGGCACCCGCCTTGGACACTCAGGTCGGCGGCAGTCACTACAAGGACATGCCGATCCAGCCGATGACCTACTCGATGGTCAATGGTCTCGACGCCTGTCAGCACACGATCATCAAGTATGTCTCGCGGTTCCGTGAGAAGGGCGGCATTGAAGACCTGGAAAAGGCCATTCACTGCACAGAACTTCTGATCGAGTTCGAGCGGGAAAAGCTGCAGAAATAAACTAAGGGGGCCTTCGGGTCCCCTTTTTGCATTAGGGACCCATACAGAGATACGAAAGAAGTTTTCGGATGAACCAAATCTTCCAATACGATCAAGACCCTCAAGTTTCCGAGGAACTCCTAAGATTCCTCCAGACCAAGTTCCCGCTCGCGGGCTTCAAGAACGTCAAAGGGATCGAACAACTCTATCGGTACCAGGGAGCGCAAGACGTCATCGACGTCCTCACTGCTGCCGCTCTACGACAATCCCAAGGATAGCCCATGTGCTTCGCTGACACGCCCGAGGTAGCCCCTCCGGCTGCGCCCCCGGAGATGCTGACCCAGTCGGCTCCCGACAAGAAGACGGCTGCAGAGCCCACCAAATCGAACACCCTGGCCATTGGCACCAAGAAGTACCGCAACGAGACCAACATTGGCACGGCGGGACTTGGCACCAAGAAGGCCCCTAGCGGCATCGCCGTCTAACCCCGAGTTTCCCATTGTCCAACATTGACCCCACCAACAACGGTGTGGTCGCGGATGAAGACAGCATTGCCTCGATGTACTCCCGTTTGGAGAGCGAAAGGCAGAACTTTCTCGACCGAGCCAGAGAGAACGCGAAGCTAACCATTCCGTCTCTCATGCCGCCCGAAGGCTACGCCCCAGGCCAGCGGCTCTCGACCCCATTCCAGTCCATCGGTTCCCACGGCGTCAACACGCTGACGGCGAAGCTGGTGATGACCATCCTGCCTGCGAACTCCCCGATGTTTCGGGTGTCGGTCACGGATCAGGTGGTCGAGGAACTGTCCGCTTCAACCATGTTGAGGTCGGGCGTCGAGAAGAAGCTCAATGAGATCGAGCGATCCGTCATGGACGAGATCGAGGGTCTAGGCATCCGCGCCGCACTGGTCGAAGCCATCAAGCAGCTAATCGTTGCTGGCAACGTTCTCCTATACCTGCCCCCCAAGGGCAACCTGCGTGTCTACAAGCTCGACCGCTACGTGGTCCAGCGCGACTACGAAGGCAATCTGCTTCGCACCATCATCAAAGAGACGGTGGCCAAAGAGGTCCTCCCCGAGGACGTCAGGGCACTCGTGTTCAAGCCTTCCGACAACCTCCCATCTGACGCCGCCAAGGTCGAGGAGAAAGAGGTCGACATCTACACGGTGTTCGAGCGCGAAGGCGACCGGATGCACACGTTCCAGACGATCAAGGGCGTCAAGCTCCCGAAGTCTCGTGGTTCGTGGAAGGCCGACAAGACGCCGATCATGCCGCTCCGCTGGAGCTACCTGCATGACGAGCCCTATGGCCGCGCCTACATCGACGAATACATCGGTGATCTGACCGGCGTCGAGAGCCTGTCCCGCTCCATCCGTGAGGGTGCAGCAGCTGCGGCGAAGATGAACCCCATGGTCAATCCTGTGGGCCTCACCCGCGCCCAGGACATCGCCAACGCCGAGAACCTTGAGGTTATCTCGGGTCGCGCCGACGACGTCTCGATGCTCCAGTTCGACAAGCAGGCTGACTTCCAAGTCGCTCAGTCTGTCCTGCAGGACCTGATCAGCCGTCTCACCCACGCCTTCATGATGAACTCGTCCGTCCAGCGTGACGCCGAGCGGGTCACCGCCGAAGAAATTCGGGCCATGGTGTCCGACATCGACACGGTGCTGGGTGGCGTCTACTCGCTGCTCGCCCAGGAACTCCAGCTGCCGCTGGTCATCCGCATCATGGACCGCATGGTCCGCGAGAAGAAGATACCGAACCTTGAGACCATCAAGGGCGCTGACGGCAAGCCCGTCGCCAAGCCCAAGATCGTCACCGGCATTGAAGCTCTCGGTCGCGGCCAGGACTTCAACAAGTACATGACGGCCATGACGCAGATCATCGTGCCGCTCAAGAACGAGTTGGGTCCCGAGATGAACCTGAGGGACTTCGCGGAACGAGCATTCGTCTCCCTGTCCATCGACATCGACGGTCTGTTCAAGACCCCCGAGCAGAAGGCTCAGCAGGCCCAGCAAATGCAGGGCGCTCAGCAGGGCCAGATGGCTCAGCAGATGATGGTCGACGCCGTCAAGGGTGCCACTCCGCACCTCGCTAAGGCCGCTGTCGAAGGCATCGCCAATCAAGACCAAGGACCAGAATAATGTCCACATTCGGTAAAGCGTTCAGCGCTGCACGGAAGGCCGGTAAATCGACCTTCAAGTTCGGCGGTAAGAGCTACACGACCAAGATGGCTGCGGCGACCCCTAAGAAGGGTCCCGTGCCAGGGCCTCGTCCCGACACCAAGACCAAGACCGCATCCGTCGACACCCGCGCCGCTCAGGCCGGGAAGACCGTGGGTGCCCTGGTGAAGCCCAAGGCTGCTCCGAAGACGCCCAGCGTCAAGGACTACCCGGCGAACGCCAGCACCCGCAAGTCGGTCAGCAACGACACCGCTCGGTACAACATGGCCAAGGCTGGCCCTCGGGATACCCCTGGGAAAGCCTTCGCTGGCGTCAAGCCGCTGAGCATTGGCGACCGCATCAAGGGCAGCATCCGCATCGGCCAGTCCGCTGTGGACCGTGGTGCCCGTAGGGACGCCGCAGCTGCAGCCAACAAGGACGCCAAGTCCGCTGCTCAGTCCATGCTCGACGGCATGGGCAAGAAGACCAAACGCAAGTAACCCACACGAACCCCCTGAGGATAAATGACCCAACAGACTGTCACGCTCAACACCGGCGACGAGGGCAACAAAGGCCCCTCCATTGAAGACCAGTACAAGGCCCTCGTTGAGGAAGGCGTAATAGCAGACGACGGGGACATCCCCGGCCAGGAAGCCGAGGCATCGACCGAAAAGGATGCCCCGGCGAAGGACTCGAACGAAGAACGTCCGTCTTGGCTACCCGCGAAGTTTAAGACCGTCGAGGCGTTCCTCAAGTCCCACGAGGAACTCGAGAAGAAGCTCGGCTCAGGCAAGAAGGAGGAGGCTCCCGTTGAGGAAGCAGAAACCCCGAAGCCCCAGGCGAGCGCCGAGGAACGCAAGGCCGCAGAAGATGCGACCAAAAAGGCAGGCCTCGATCTCAGCACCGTGTCCCAGGAGTACCTGGACAAGGGTGGTCTGACGGACGAGACCTATACCAAGCTCGACGCGGCTGGCTATCCGAAGGAGATGGTCGACATCTACATCGAAGGCCTGACCAACCGCCTCAACGCCACGTCCAACGCGGCCTACGAGGTTACGGGTGGCCAGGAAGGCTACGGCGAGATGATCGACTGGGCCATTGCCAACCTCACCGAGGACGAGCAGGGCGCATTCGACCGTGCGGTCAACTCCAACAACAAGGCGACGGTCCTCATGGCCGTCAAGGGTCTCAAGGCCACCATGGACGCTGCGGTGAAAGCCAACGCTTCCGAGGAACCGGCTGAGCAGATCAGCAAGGGCGGTAAGACGCCGACGACCACGTATGAGTCCCTGGACGACTACATGGCTGACCTGAACGACCCTCGCTACGACACGAGCGAGACCTTCCGCCGCAAGGTGATGGATAAGCTCGACCGTTCCAGCATCATGTAAGGCTCACCATGGCGAGAGACTACGACAAAGAGTACGCGGCCTCTCGCCGCCCTGATCGCCGCAAGGACAACATCGAGCGCAAACGCGCCCGTAGGTTGATGATCAAGGAGAAGGGAGCCGCAGCCCTCAAGGGCAAAGAGGTGGATCACATCAAGATGCTCGCCACTGGCGGCTCGAACGCCAGGAGCAACCTGACGATCCTCTCGCGGAAGGCTAACCGCTCCAAACAGCCAAAACGTAAGTAACGGATAGAACCTCCCCCGCCTCTGTAGGGCCATGGTCACCCAGCGTCTCAAGCGCACCGGGGAGGTCTTCCGGTTTCCCAAGTAGTCATAAGGCATGTCCCCGCTCCTCTTTAGGAGGGCGACCCCCCTTAGATTTCGGCATACGAACTTTGCAAAGTAGTTCCGGACCGCTTCGGCGATAATCCCAAATGAAATCCAGAGTTTCCAAGCGAAATCACCTGTCGAGCCCCGGCTCGCTTTTGACTTCTTACGGAAACATTCTCAAATGGCACAGTCCACTTCTGTTAACGCTGGCATCGTTGCTGGCCCGTCGCATAGCGACAACCTCTACCTCAAGGTCTTCTCGGGTGAAACCATGAAGGTCTTCAACACCCGCACCGTCATGAAGGGCCGTCACCGCGAGCGCACGATCTCCAGCGGCAAGTCCGCTCAGTTCGCCGCCATCGGTCGCGCCGCTGCCGAGTACCACACGCCCGGCAACGTGATCCTGGGCCAAGACATCAACCACGGTGAAAAGGTCATCAGCATCGACGACATGCTGATCTCCTCGACGTTCGTCTCGAACTTCGAAGAAGCCATGAACCACTACGAAACCCGCTCGGAATACGCGTTCCAGATGGGTGAGTCGCTGGCTCAGGCCTACGACCAGCACCTGTTCGCGATTGCCCTCAAGGCCGCGAAGGCTGGTACCGCTGGTGCCGTCGCTGAGATGGGCGTGGCGACCGAAGACAAAATTGGCGCGGCTCCGTCGCTGACCAACGTCGTCGACTCGATCTACGCGGCTGCGACCTACTTCGACGCCACCAACATCCCGGCCAACGAGCGCACCGTCTTCGTGACGCCGTCGCTGTACTGGGACCTGATCCAGGATGGCTCGTTCATCAACCGCGACTTCGGTAACGGTGGTGCGAACCAGAACTCGGGTGGCCAGCTGAAGGTTGCGACCTTTGACGTGGTCCCGACGAACAACCTGGCGAAGAACTTCGGCGTCAACACGCTGGTGGGCAAGCGCGCTGGTGCGGACGTCACCGACTACACCGTCGACGGCACGAAGGCTCTGGCCCTCGTCATGCAGAAGCAGGCCCTCGGCACTGTCAAGCTGATGAACCTCTCCACGGAGAAGGAATACCAGACGAGCCGTCAGGGCACCCTGATGGTCTCGCGTATGGCAGTCGGCCACGGCGTTCTGCGCCCCGAGTGCCTGCGTCTGATCTCGGCGCTCGCCTAATCACTACCGACCCTCGGGTCATCAAGGGAGTCTCCTTCGGGGGCTCCCTTTTTTCGTTTCAAAGGATTCCCACATGGTGGCCATCACCCCCAAGACAGAGCTTAGCGCTGTCAACCTCATTCTCCGCAATGCGGGTGAGACCCCAGTGAACTCGCTTTCAGGCGAGCTACCTTTGGAGGCTTCTCAGGCTCGCGAGACCCTGATCGAGGTATCCGAAGACGTCCAGTCCAAAGGCTGGTTCTTCAACACTGAGGTCTTCAAACTTTCCCCCGACAACAACGGAAACATCCTGCTGCCGCCGAACGCCCTGAGCGTTAGGTCCACTGGCGCATCCCGTTCGATCCCGGTCACCACGCGTGGCCGCAAGCTCTACAACATGACGCCCCTGGCATCCGGTGACACCTTCACTGGCGCTATGACCCTCGCCATCGTCTTCGGACTGGACTTCGAGGAACTGCCGTCCGTCGCCCGTCGCTACATCGCCCTCAGGGCCGCTCGGGTCTTTCAGGTCCGTGAGACCGGCGACGAGATGAACGCCCAGGAGGACAACCAAGACGAACAGAAGGCCATGGCCGAACTCCACGCCGAGCAATTGGCAGCGGAGCCGGTGAGCCTGCGCCAGTCCTGGGCAGTCCAAGACGTCGTGTCTCGCATCCCAAGCGGCACGGTTCTCTAAATGTCATTCGTTTCCAGCGCGATCCCCAACCTGATTGGGGGCGTATCCCAACAGCCCCCGGAAATCCGGGCTCTCAACTGCTCGACCGCGCTGACCAACACATGGTCTGATGTGGTCACCGGACTCTCGACGAGGCCCCCGGCGATGTTCCTGGGCAACATTGGTGCGGCTCCTGTACCGGGCTCCACCGTGGCCACCCACGTCATCAACAAGCCGACCGGCGACTACCACGTTGCGATCTACGACGGGTCCGTCAAGGTCGTGAAGACCACCGCCACGGGCACCGTCACGCAGACCGTGATCGTCGAGGGTGGGGCCAACGCCTACCTCGCAGGGGTCACCGACGCTGCCGCCAATTTCGGCTTCGTCACCGTGGCCGACACGACGTTCATCTACAACCGCTCGAAGACCGTCACGAAGACCGTGGGGGCCGAGAGTGGCCTCTCAGGGCGCGTCGACAGTGGCACCGCCCGGTTGAACCCGAACCGCTACGGCACCGCATGGGTGAAGCAGCGTGGTGCTGGCTGGAACAACTACTCGGTCTATTACAACGGGGTCCTGAAGGGGAACCGCAAGACCGACGCCAACACCGCATCGGAAATCGCTGATGCGATCTCGACGAACCTGACGACCAACGGGGTAACCAACAACATCGTCGCTGGCTCGATCATCTCGGTCACGCTCGCCGTCGAAGGCGACTTCATCACCACGAAGGACGACTACGGCGATCAGGCCATGACCGGCTACAACGACTACATCGACGAGTTCACCGATCTCCCGAACATCGACAAGGAGGGCCGACTGGTCCTCGTCAAGGGAGCCATGGAAGACGAGGGTGACGACTACTGGGTCTGGTACCGCAAGGGCCGCTGGGAGGAAACCTACGGGTGGAACCTCTACGAGAAGCCCGACGACACGACCATGCCGGTGATCCTCAAGGACAACAAGGACGGCACGTTCACGCTCAAGTACAACACGTACCCTGGCCGTGAGGTTGGTGACGCGGACAGCAACCCGACGCCGAGCTTCGTAGGCAGCACCATCCGCAGCATGTTCCTCTACAAGGGCCGCATGTGCGTCCTGTCCGACGAGAACTTCATCGCGTCACGCATCAGCAACTTCGAGAACTTCTACCGGCAGACCTGTACGCAGCTGCTCGACGAGGACCCGATTGACATCGCAGCGGCCAACAGCCGTGGCGCTTCCGCGAACTTCGCCAAGGAGTTTGCCGAGGGTCTGCTGATCTTCACCGCGTTCGACCAGTTCCGCATCTCCGCTGACAACGAGGGGCTCTTGTCCCCGAACACCGTCACGATCAAGAAGGTCAACTCCTACAACAACTCCCAGGATGTCGAGCCGAGCTTCATTGGCCCCAACGTCGCCTTCGTGGACGACTACGGGACCCAAGGGTTCGCTTCGATGCGGGAGTACCAGGTGGACAAGACGTTTGGCACCGAGGTTGCCCTGCCGATCACCGACGCCGTGCCCGAGTACGTCCCCACCGGGGTCTACAAGGTCATTGGCTCGTCGACCTACAACAACCTGATGGTGGTCTCCAAGACCGACCGGTCGAAGCTGTGGCTCTACAACTACTACTTCAACAGCGACGGCAAGGTGCAATCGAGTTGGCAGGACTGGGCCTATACCGGCTCCGTCTACAGCATCGACTACAGCCGCGACAAGCTGGTGGTAGCGGTGGCCTACAACGGCTTCCTGAACCTCGTGCAGCACATCTTCGACGCTGGCGCGGACACCAAGCTCGACAAGCGCAGCATCCTGCTCGACATGGGCTGTGACGAGACCAAGGTGACCCGAACCCTCTCGGGGGCCGACACCCTTGTGACCCTCCCGTTCACACCAATTCCTGGGGACCTCTCCAAGTTCGCCCTGGTGGTCTCTCCGCAGAACATGGGTTCCGCTCCGAAGGCGCAGACCTACGTCCCGGCCTCCCTGGCTGGTGCCGTACTGACCTTCAAGAACGTGAACCTGACGAACAGCCAGTTCGTGGTCGGCTTCCGCTACGATTTCTCGTGGGCGCTGAGCCCGATCTATCTGCGCGACAAGAACATGGTGGCCATTCAGGACGGCAGGCTGCAGCTGCGGCGCATCTCGATCCTCTACAACTATTCCGGTCCCTTCACGACCAAGTTCACCCCCACCGCCCGACAGACCTACACCTCGACCTTCTCAGGTTTCCGTGTGGGTGCCTCAGGCGACAACATGGGCACTCTCAGCCTCGACAGCGGTGAGTTCCGCGTTGCCGTCAACGGGGCAGGGGAGCTTCTGAACCTCGTGATCACCGGAACGACGCCGTGGCGTGTCCGCTTCTCCACCCTGGAGTGGGACGGCTCGTACCGCGCCAAGAAACGCAGGACGTAACCCCAAATGAACTATGAGATACGGGGGGTCCGAGAGGGTGACCTCCCGTACCTCGCAGAAAACCTGAGGGCCGCTGATGTCCGTGAGCTTATGGCCACGTATGGACACACGCGGTTCCTCTCCGGTCTGCAAAGATCGGTTCACTTGTCGGAGGAGGCCCAGGTTGGGTGTCCTTCCGGCGAACCCCCGGCGATGCTGTGGGGTATCCGTCAATTCACGCCAC
The DNA here is from genome assembly GCF_030323125.1 of Mesorhizobium sp. C089B. NCBI lineage: Bacteria > Pseudomonadati > Pseudomonadota > Alphaproteobacteria > Hyphomicrobiales > Phyllobacteriaceae > Mesorhizobium > Mesorhizobium sp. C089B. The sequence continues at coordinate 2,010,623 of NZ_CP100469.1, read as the reverse complement.
GCGCAGCCCTGATTTGGGCATGTGGCACACCGGCAATCTTCAAGTTGCCCAAGGCGCTCACTGAGACCACCCGCTCGACCTTCAAAAGATGGTTCGAGGAGCGGCCCTCGGTCGAGTACCTCATGAATTTCACCCACGAGAGCAATACGGCCCACCACAGGTGGCTGAGATTGTGCGGCGCAGAGCTTCTGCCTCCGCTTCCGATGGGTCCTTTGGGCGAGAACTTCGTGCCCTTCACCATTCGGAGAACCAAATACAATGTGTGACCTCGGTCTCGTATTGGGCATCGGGTCTGGCATCGCCAGTGTCGCCGGTCAGGCCTCCGCTGCGTCCAAGAACCAAGCAATGGTGCAGCAGCAGACCAACCTGGAGTACGCCCAGCAGGAACGTGAGTTCGTTGTCGAGAACAACGCGGCTCTCAAGGACGGCTATCAGGCCCAACTGGAGGGCGACCGCGCCAAGTCCACGGCAGTCGCCTCAGGCGCTGGCATGAACGGCAACACGGCAGGCCTCAGGCTGGCCGAACAGTCCCGTCAGCAGGCCCTATCCATCGCTAACGCTCGCGACCGCGCCGACGCCGCCAAGGCCAACTACGTCATGGCAGGCAAGTCCTCGCAGATCGCCGCGCAGAACAAGATCAACACCCAGGCCGTGAACCCGATGACCGCCTTCATGGACATCGCGACATCCGGCATGAGCAACTATGGAGCCTTCCAGTAATGCCAGCTACACAGCAGAGTGCCGTTCCGACCTACAAGGAAACGGCGAACATCCAGACCAAGCAGGTCGACTGGAACACGTTCGATGACCGGTCGACGCCCGGCGCGGCCCTCGCCAGATTGCTCAACGCGGTGCCCCAGGCAGCGCAGAAGCAGGGGGAGATCGCCAACATGCCGCAGTCCCAAGCTGAGCAGGAACAGCTGGCCTCCCTGGCCTCCATGGGGGCTGAGAAGGACCGCCTGAGGCTCGCCAAGGGCGACAGCGTGTTCGGCCTCCTGACCGGCAAGGAAGGCACCATGGACGCCTACGAGATCAATCGTGGACGCCGTGACGCCGATCTAGCCGCTGGCGCCCTCAGGGACGCCTATGCTCAATCCGGTCTGGCCGACAGCGACGATCCCAAGGCCTTCGCCAAGTTCGTTCAGGACCAGCAGAAGTCCATCTTCGGCAAGCTCCAGGGCTCCGACCAGTCCTACTACCACGGCTATGTCACCCGCATCGGTGGCGTGTTCGAGGAGATGACGAAGTCCCACGCCGGGAACCTCGACCAGTTCATCACCAGCAAGAACAAGATGGCCCTGCAGACCCGCATGGACTCCCGAGTGGCCGTCGAGATGGCGACCAACAAGGAGCGTGGCGCGTTCGGCGCGTTCATGGACAACATCTCGGGCGGCGAGGGCGCTGGCAACTACAACGCCTTCCACAACCACGCAGGCAACCAGCGGGTTCGCTTCACCGAAATGACTGTTGGCGAGGTCCTCGACTGGCAGCGACGGGGTGACTGGAGGCACATGGGTGCCGGTAGCTCCGCAGTGGGCAAGTACCAGTTCATCGAAAGCACCCTGAGGGACACCGTGAGGGCCTCGGGTATGTCGCTGGACACCAAGTTCACCCCCGCCGTGCAGGATCAGCTGATCTTCAACCGGCTCGTCCAGACGCGTGGCATGAAGGACTATCTCGACGACAAGATTTCGGCCGAGCAGTTCCTCGACAGCGGTCTCGCGAAGGAGTTCGCCTCCCTCAAGAAGACCAACGGTCGCGGTGAGTACGACGGCGACGGCCTGAACAAGGGTGGCGTCTCGGCTCGTAAGACCCTGGCGGCTCTCATCGAGTTCAAGCAGGCCTACCTGCAGGACCCGGCGAAGGTCATCAAGGCCGACAGCAAGGGCGGCATCAGCCTCGGGACGATCAACGATGACGCGGACAATGACGAGAGTGCCGATGCCGAGTTTGGCGTGGACACTCCGACTGCCAGGTCTGCCCGTGCCGACAGCATCATCAGGCACCTTGAGGCGAACCCTCAGGAGGCCGAGCGCGACGACATCGAAGACTACATGGCAGCGAAGAAGCTCCCCCAGGCTGACCGTGAGCGCGTCCTGCAGACCCGTGACAAGCTCCGCAATGAGAGCCAGCAACGGGCCGACATGGACGAGCAGAAGGCCACTCAGGAGATCGTCGACTTGGCCGACAAGGCTGTTCGAGGCCGCGACACCGAGGCTCTCGCCACGCTGCGCACCAAGAACTACGACGTCTACCAGAAGCTCCTCGATCTACAGACCAAGCCGGTCGACACCGAGTCCCTCGATAACGATGGGTTCCTCAAGACGGCCAACTACGGAAATCCGCGGTTCGGTCAGGACGCCCTGAAAGCCTACGTCGGCGGTCAGATCGACCAGGAGACCTACGCCCAGGCGATGGACCAGTACACCGTCCAGGCCCAGGCCAAGCCCATCCTCTCAATGCCTGCAGTCAAGCCATCCATCGACAAGATGAAGCTGATGCTGCCGGGCGACGAGAACAAGACGATCTTCGACGCCCAGATGGCGGTTGCTATCGATGACCTGATGAAGGCCAACGACGGCAAGCGCCCCTCGCTTCAAGAAATACAAGCAGCCGCTCAGCAGGTTCAGCAGCACATCCTCGCCCTCCACGCACAGGAGGCGCAGGTGCGAACTGGCCGACCTGAGTACGCGAACATAGGAAATCAATAATGGATCAAACCTCCCCTTGGGTCCCTCAGGAAGATGGGACGCAACTCCCATCCGCCCAACTCGCCAAGGCCTACCGCGAGAACCCCGATCAGTTCCCCAACTTCATCGACGACGCAGTAGCTCTCAGCGGGAAGACCCAAGAGGAGGTGCGGGCCATTGTCGACAACCCCTACGCCGCAGGTAACACGTTCGGCGGCTCTGTCCTCGGTCCCATCGCCAAGATGGTCACCATGCCCGACATCCGTAAGGGTGCGGCAGAGGCCGGTGCGGTCGCGGCCAGCAAGCTCGGCTTCGACGGCGCTGCTCAGACCATGCAGGATTACTCCGACAGCGTGAACCCTGAGTTCTCGACTGAGAAGGAGTTCGGTGAAAACATCGCTGAGGTCGCCGGTCAGGCGGCTCCTGCAGCTGGTGGCGCTCTCGCTGCCGGTGGCGTGGTCCCTGCGGCCATCGTGGGCGCTGGCATCTCGACCCTGACGTTCTCCGACGAGGACAACATCCAGAACCTCGCCAACGACTACGTTGATGGTGCGGTGCCGGACTTCCTCGTGGTGAACCCTGAGGACACCCAGGAAGCCAAGACGGCCAAGAACTTCGCCACCAACCTGATCGTCGACCTCGCGACCGCTGGTCTCTCCCACGCCATCGGCGGGGTGTACCGGGCAGTCAAGGGTGTTCCTGACGGGTTCGTCGACATGAACTCGCTCAAGCAGATCGGTGACGCCAACGGTATCCCCCTGAGGGACACCCCAGCCTCTGCCGAGACTGCCCAGACCGTCGTGAAGGACGTGGCTCGCAAGGCCGCTGACGACATCCCGCCTCCGGTGGAGAGCGCAAGCCTTCGCAAGAAGGTCGCCAAGGACGCCATCATCGCGGACATCACGGAGAAGGACTTCGGCAAGCCGATCATCAAGACGGAAGCTGAGGCCGCTCCTATACCGCAGGACGTGGCGACTGATCTCCGTCAGCGTCTCCTGGGACCCATCAAGGCCCTTGAGGAGCGCGTGGCGCAATACAACACCAAGACCGGTGTGCGCGAGATCGTGGGCGAGGAGCCCGGCCTGAAATACTCGGCTCACGCGGAGCAGGTGGCCTCGGCCATCCACCGCAAGGACACTGACGCGATCATCCGGCTCACCAAGGAGATCGACAAGCTGCCCGCAGCGGCGACCGTCGGTCACGAGTACAAGACCGCTGCCCTGCGCACGGCCCTGGAGGGCGTCGAAGACAACCTCGACGAGATCATCAGGCGCATCCGTGAGGACCCGTCCCTCAAGACCAAGGCAACCTGGAAGTCCCTGTCGGCTGACTACTACCAGTCCAAGGGCGTCCTGGCCGAGATGTACCGAGAGATCGGCACGTCATCGAGCTACGCCTTCCACCTCCGTCAGGGCCGCAGGTTCGACGACCGGACACTCCAGATGTTCGACGAGGCTGAGAAGGAAATGCAGGCCAAGGTCAAGGAAGGCCTGGGCGAGGGGTACCACCTGTTCTCCTCGAAGGCCGAGTTCATCGCGGCCAACGCCTACAAGCTGGAGGAGATGGGTTTCAGCACCCTCGACGTGCTGGACGATCTCTACAAGATGTTCGACGAGTTCGACGCCCAGCGTGCTGGCGTGATCGACAACCTCAACTCCAACCGGCTCGCCCGGCTGAGCAAGAGCGAACGTGAGGCCCTTGAGGGTTCCTTCCTCCGGTACCTGAACGACATGCGGGCCAGCGCCATGCTGGGCCAAGTCTCGACGGCCTCCCTGGAAGCCCTGTCAAACACCATGAACAACGCTCTCCTGCCGATCTCGCAGCACCTCCTCCGAGGTGACGTGAAGCGAGCCTGGAGGGAGTACGCCGGGTACGCCGCTGCCACCGCTCGTGGCTTCAAGGCGATGAAGGATGTCTACGTGACCGGGCGATCCCTGGATCACACCCAGGACCTGTTCGACGGTGCCAACCATGGTGGCGGTAAGGCGATCAAGAAGGACTTCAAGACCCTCGCGGACGACAAGAAGTACGTCCAGTACATGTTCTACCGCATGTGGGACTTCGCGGCGACCCTGGCTCACGCAGCCTCGGAAGGCTCGAAGGTCTGGAGGGCAGCTGGTGTTGCCTACGCGGACGGCTACGATCTCGCCCTCAAGAGCGGCGCGACCCGGCCCAACGCCAAGAAGCTGGCTCGAGACTATGCGGCCAGCATGTTCGACGAGAAGGGTGCGATCTCCAACGCGGCCCTCAAGATCGACGTGGCCTCAACAAGCTGGCAGTCAGCCTTCGACACCCGGTACGGCCTCGGCAAGCTCGCACAGTTCGCGGACAACCTGAGGAACCATCCGAACCCCATCGTCAACGCCTTCGCCCAGGGCTCAATCCCGTTCTGGCGTACCCTGGTGAACATCTCGTCCAACTCGATGCAGACGGTCCAGCCGATCCCGGCCTCGGTCCTGACGCTCCTGGGCAAGACCCGCTGGGGCGCAAAGCTCGTCGGTGGGATGATCAAGGACGAAACCGGCAAGCTGGTGCAGGCTCCTGGCCTCGTGAAGTTCATGTCGGACTTCTCGGGGATCAATGGTCTCGCGGCCAAGCAACGAGCGATCGGTCGGCAGCGCCTCGGGTACCTCACGTTGGGTGCCGGATGGGCTCTCATGGAAAGCGGTCAGATCGACATCACCGGCCCGGCTGGCTACAAAGGCTGGGACGCCAAGATGGCTCAGATGCAGGAGTACCCTGCGTCCTCGATCATCGTTGGTGGCCATGCCGTCGACCTGACACGGCTGCTCCCCTACAGCGCACCCCTGATGCTCCTCGGAGTTCTCAAGGACATGCAGCGGGAGAACGCCCTGCAGATGAAGAACGGCAACTACCTCACCGACAACGACAGCGCCTTCTCCTACGCCACCACCTACGGCTCAGCCCTTGGGTACCTCTCGCTCAACCTCATGTCCGATGCGTCGGGCCTGCGGGGCATTGGGGACCTGTGGGACACCCTGGCCAAGGTTGCGAAGGAAGGGGACCCTCGGGCTCTCCTCACGTTCGCTGAGAACTACGTCAAGGCGTTCACGCCCGGCGCGGTGCGTATGGCTGGCAAGAACCAGGGTGCCGTAACTGGCGACTGGACCCAGGACAGCGCTGAGGGCTTCCTCAACGAGGTACTGGCGTCGGCTGGCTTCCACACCGGCTACACCCGCCTGGACTTCCTGGGGAAACCTGTGGAGGACCCGCTGCGCGGTATGGACCCGCTCAACAGCAAGCCGGTGAAGACGGATGATCCGCTTCGGGCCGAGTACGTTCGCTTGAACAAGCTCGGGGACCTCGGGCTCAGCCTGGATCGACCGGATGGTGTCTTCGACGCCGCCTACTGGAAAGGCCTCGGTGTGCAGCCGAGCAAGCTGGACTGGCTCACGCGTAGTGAAGCTCCGTCCCTGACGAAGATGAAAACGGTCGACGGTGGAAACGCCTGGGACCGCTATCGTGACCTCGTCTACAAGGGCAGGGCCGACAAGGACCTCCTCAAGTCCACCGCCTCGGTTGGCGACCGCATCGACATCGGTAAGGTCCTGATCAAGAAGGGTGAGAACTTTGAGGACACCCTCCGTCGCACCATCGACAGCCAGGGCTACAAGAGCCTAACGCCTGACGCCCAGGTGAAGGTGTTCAAGACGATCTTCGGTGCCTTCACCAAGAACGCCAAGGACTACCTCAAGCACAACCTCGTGGTCGACCCGACCATCTTCACGGACGACCGCTACGGCGTTCGCCTGCCTTCTCCAGATACCCTCGACGTGACCGAAAAGGTCGCCAAGGGCATCGGCGCTCAGGTCCAACGGACCAGGGGCTCCACGCTGGATGACATCTTCGCAATCAAATAGGGCTACATGGCCAACAGCTACGTGTTCTACCCCAGCGCTACGGGGTCGACGACGGACTATTCGGTTCCCTTCGAGTATCTGTCTCAAACGTTCGTGAAGGCTACAGTGAACGGGGCTTCGGTCCCGTTTACGTTCCTCTCGACTTACATGATCCGGTTCACCACGGCCCCGTGGGTGCCCTCAAGATTTATCGCCAGACCTCCAAGGCTCCGGTCAACACCTACATCAACGGCTCGATCCTCGTCGACAGCCAGCTGAATGGCTCGTTCCTGCAGTCCCTCCACGTCTCGGAGGAGGTTGCCGACAACGCCATGCAGGTGGCCACTGACGGTTCCTGGGATGCGACCAACCTCAAGCTCAAGAACCTCGCGGCCCCGACCGTGGGCACCGACGCTACCAACAAAACCTACGTCGACACGCGCTTCGACGCCGACAAGGTACAAGTGGATGCCAGCAAGACCGCTGCGGCCAACTCCGCTGCTGCTGCGCTCGCCAGCCAGAACGCTGCGGCCACCTCTGCCACGAATGCAGCCACTTCGAAAACCGGAGCGGACACTGCGAAGGCTGGGGCTGACACGGCGAAGGCTGGTGCGGACACCTCGGCCACCAACGCGGCCACCTCAGCGACCCTCGCGGGTGACTGGGCCTCGAAGGCGCAAGACGTGCCGGTCACCACCGGGAAGTTCTCGGCTCTCCATTGGGCGGCAAATGCTGCTGCTTCCGCTGCGACGGTCCTCAACGGGCTCGCCGGGTGGATACACGGGGCGACCATCAAGGCAACTCCAGCCGACGCAGACGAGATTGCGATCTCTGACAGCGCAGGAGCCTGGGCGCTCGGAAAGGTGACCGTCGCTTCCATCAGGGCGGGGACGATCCCGGCTCGCCTGGGTACCGTCGCGCAGACCATCACCGACTGGAATAACGCCCTCGACAACGGCTGGTACATGGGCAGCAACGTTGCGAACGCCCCTGACACAAGCTGGTGGCTCGGTAACGTCGAAGCTCACGGCTCTAGCGGGTGGCGCACCCAAACCGTGCATTCGTTCACGGTGGATGGCGCAGCGGACACCAAGGTCTGGCGGCGGGCACAAGACAACGGCACCTGGGGTGCCTGGTACAAGCTCTCGCTTTCACAAGCAGAGCAGGACTCCCGGTTCCTTAGGCTTGCGGCTGACAACGCTCTGTCCGCTGGCGTCACGCAGACTGCCGTCAACGATGGCACCAAGTCGAGCGGCACGTACGCGGTCACGCCGGTTGGTGGCAACTACCGCAAGATCGTCAACGGCGGGGCCTTCACCCTGAGTGCCCCCACGGCGACCGGAAGCTACAACATCGTGATCGACATCACGAACAGCGCCACCGCTGGGGCCGTCATGTTCAGTGGGTTCTCCGCTGGTTTCCCCAAGGGCGACGTCCTGACGACGACCAACGGTGTCAAGTTCAAGCTGCACATCTCGAAGACCGATGTTGGCGTGACTGCGATTCTGGAGTGGGTGCCTTGATCATCCCTCCGTACATCCATCGTGATCCTGACCACTTCGTCACGGACTTTAGCGAGTACATGGTGGGGGCCTTTCCCGCCGACTGGACGCAAAGGTATGGGGTCAACGGAACGCAATTGGTGCAGGCGGTCGCTGGCAGTTTCAGCGGCAAGGCGCTGCGGATCACCAAGGCCAGCACCGTCAAGCAGTTCATGTCGTGGGACACTGTTCCCCTCGTCGCGGACGTGGAAATTCTGCTGCGCCAGCGCAACATCACCGCACCCAGCCTTGCGTTCCCACAAGCCTACATCGGTGCGCGGGCCTTCGGTGCTGCTGGGTCGGAAAGCCTCTACGGCATGGCGATGTTCCAGCACACAAGTTCGCCTACCCTGTACCGGGCGAACATGAACAAGTGGACTGCCGGTGTCTACACCGCCGATGTCATCCCGCCTTACAACGCCCCGGCCCCTAACTGGACCACGGGTGCATGGGTATGGCAGCGGTTCCGCCTGTTGGGCACGACGCTTTCCATAAAGACGTGGCTGGACGGTAACGCGGAGCCGGTCTCTTGGGGTGGCACCGTGGTGAACAGTTCCTTCACGGCGGCTGGGTGGACCGGAATTTACTCAGACAATGTGAACCCAAATACGGAGGTCGACTTCTTCTCCGTCGCTCTCAATGGAAAGACCGCATCGTCGGCAAAAAGGTAAAAATCAATGCTCGCTCTACTGAACGACAACGTCATCAAGACGGAGGTCGCAGAAGGCTCAGGCTTTGCCATCGGCTCCGACTGGGTAATGCCTGCGTATGAGGGGTGGTCCAATGAGGACTACCGGCTCGCCACCATCGTCACCCAAGAGGCCCCCGAGGGCTCCCGTGTCGGCTCCTGGTCACTCCAGCTGCTCGACGGGGTTCCCACGCGGGTCCCTGAAATCCTGCCCCCGCTGACCGAGGCGGAGATTCGTGCGGCCCTGGCCCCGATCACCCCGAGGCAGCTCAGGCTCACCCTCCTGACCATCGGCATCACCGAGGCCCAGGTCGACGCCGCGCTCGTGAATGACCCTGCCGGTCAGATCGAGTGGAAATACGCCACCTACTTCAAGCGGTCCCATCCGCTCGTCGAAGGCCTCGGCGCGATCTTCTCCATCACCCCGGTGCAGATCGACAGTCTGTGGGCCTACGCCCAGGACCTCTAAGTCCCTTACGCCATCCCGAGTTTCCCCTCGGGGTGGCCCTTCGCCCCATCCCAGGCAATCCTGTGACCCCCTCTATCTTCTTCGCAAGTGTCCGCTCGACTGTGTTCGGCGGCTCCCTCACGACTGACCAAGTCAACGGGATCAACCTCATCCTGGCCGAGGCCGACAAGCGTGGCGTGAACACTGAGTTCCTCGCCTACATCCTCGCCACTCCCGCCTGGGAGACGGCCAAGACCATGCAGCCCATCCACGAGCTGGGCAAGCGTTCCTATTTCGACAAGTACGAGCCCGGCACCAAGATCGGCGCTCGCCTTGGCAACACCAAGAAGGGCGACGGCTTCCTATACCGTGGCCGTGGCTACGTGCAGCTGACTGGCCGTGCCAACTACCTGAGAGCCGGAAAGCGCCTGGGCATCGACCTGATCGGTAACCCTGACCTCGCGCTGGACCCTGTGGTCGCCGTTCAGATCCTTTTTGTCGGGATGCTCGACGGCTGGTTCACCGGCAAGGGCCTCAGCGACTATCTCGACGGCATCGACGAGAGTGACGCCGAAGACCTCCGCGAGTTCACCAATGGTCGGCGCATCATCAACGGCACTGACAAGCAGGTCGAGATCGGCAAGATCGCCCTCAAGTTCGAAGCGGCCCTTAGGGCTTCTGGTCGGGCCGAGGGTGGGGCGCCAGCGCCTGCCGAGGTGACCAAGGTGTTGGCTGACGCCCGCATCGTCATCACGCCTCCTGCGCCGCGTGAGGCAACGCCAGAACCCATCACGACCCCCGCTGGTATCAAACAGACCGGAGGGGTCCTCAAGATCATCGTGAAGCTCATCGTCACGCTGCTCCGCATCGTCCTCAAGAAGTAGTTCAATGTTCCTCAAAATCGTAAAGTGGTGCGCCTCCCTGTTCACGGGCGGTGCCCTCGGCAACATCCTCGACACCATCGAACACCACATGGATGACGAGACCAAGAAGGAGGAGATCAAGGCAGACGTCACCAAGACCTACGTGCAGGCCCAGGCCAACCTGATGGTCGGGCGCACTTGGTGGTTCCAGCTGTTCTTCGTGATCCCCCTCGGCATGTGGTGGGCCGCTGTCTGCTTCGACAGCATCTGGCACCTCGGCCTCAACGTCGCGAAGCTCCCTGAGCCGCTCGACGACTGGGCGGCTTACATCATCTCGGCCCTGTTCCTGGTCGACGGCACCAAGGCTGTCCTCGGGAGGTGGAAGCGGTGATCAATCAAGTCAACACAGTCGGCCTCGCCGTCTCGGGCGTCACGTCTCCTGTTTGGGTGACGTGGCTCGCCACGATCAACCCGGCACTCGCCGCCATCCTGACCATCCTCGGCATCGTCCTGACGGTCCTCAAGATCATCAGCTTCGTGAACGGAGGCAAGGAATGAGCGCAGCCGCGAAAGACGTCATGGACCTCCTCCATGCCGCCGTCGCAAAGGAACTGACTGACCGCGTCAAGAGCGGTGAGGCCTCCGCAGCTGACATCTCGAACGCCATCAAGTTCCTCAAGGACAATGGCATCGAAGCAGTGATGGGGAAGGGCGGGGCACTCGACAGCCTCGCCCGGCAGTTCCCGACGTTTAATGACGACGACCATGAGGGAGCGGTGAATTGAACCTAGCTCTCCGTCTCCCCATGCACCTGCTGTCGGCGGGTGGCGTGAATGGCCCTGTGCCACTCGCGTTCCCTGCAGCCAACGCGGTCCACGACTTGGATTTCGCTGGCTTCCAGTATTTCGGTGGCGCACAGCCCGAAACCAACTCCTCCTCCGTTGATGGTCGCTTCTTCCGTGGGTACGTCACTGGCGTCAGCCCGAGCTTCTACGAGGAGACGGACGGCTCCCTCCGCACCTTCACGACCACCTCAGCCTGCCGCAGAACGTCTCGCGGTCTGGCGATCAACCACGACCACACGAACATCGTGGTGGCCCCTCGGGACCTGACGAACGTCGCCTGGGTGAAAGGCTCGGGCGTGACGGCGGCGAAGAACCAGACGGGTCGAACCAAAGTCGCCAACTCGGCCTCCCTGCTGACCTTCACGGCTGACGGGACATGCCTCCAGGCGATCTCCTCGACCTCTGTGGCGCGGCGCATGTACGTCGACATCAAGCAGATCACGGGCACCGACCCGCTCGAACTGACGATGGACGGTACCACGTTCACGGCCAAGACGATCAACGCCCCTCGCTACAACGGCATTGGACGCTACTCCCTGCCAGCGCAGACCCTCGCAACCTACTCGGTGGGCTTCAGGGGCAAGGCTGGCAACTCGTACCTGATCGACTTCGCCAACGTCGACGAGAGTGAATACGAGCAGGACCCTGTATCGATCAACGCCAGAGCGTGGCGCGACCGCGCTGCGGCTTACGTCGTGGATGGCTCGCCCCTCGCGATCTTCGCCGATAACGAGACCACCCAGGTCTACTTCTTCGAGTATGCCCAGCGCCGCGACGGTGCCCTGATTGCCTCCGATGGGGACCTCCAGATCAGCAGCAACGCGGCTGGTGTGTATGCCCTCGGCCTCGGCCCAACGGTCAACAAGCCGGGGTTCTCGGACGAGCGCCTTCTTGTCCTCAACCGCGTCATGGCGTGGCGCAGCCCAACGGCCAGTGGCCTCTGCCTCAATGGTGGTCCTGTGGTCACCGGCCCAGGCTTCACGCCAGACGGCTCGCTAACCCACTGGGACCTCGGCACCAACGGCGCAGCGAACCTCCGCATCGACGGCAGGATCACGCGCTTCTTCACGTCGCGCACCATCCCCTCAGTCGCTCAGGCGCGGCTCTGGACCACACTCCCTTAAGGAAACCTCATGATCCTCGTTACCGCTACCCAGACCGCGTTCAAGCGCGGCTATTACGCCTACCATGCGTCGATGACATCTGGCTCGACCGCAGCGACCATCAGCATCAATGGCCTGACCGCTGTCGCCCTGGCGGAACTCGCGAAGTCCGCGAGCGCCTTCGGCTACATCGCACTGCCTGCCTGCACGATCACTGTGACCCTGACCGGGGACGCCAAGCTCGCTCTTGAGCCAGTCGGTCGCGACCACCGGTAAAATCCGCGGTGCCCTGGGGGTCTAAAGCTCCCAGGCGCTCGCCTCGCGCCCACCCCCGAGTTCCCCCTTGTCAACGCAAACCCTGCTGGCTTCGACTTCGATGTCGAGCCCTGATCCTCTACGCGAGGACCTCCGCAATTTCATCTGGCTGATCTGGCAGCACCTGAGGCTCCCGAGCCCCACGCCAACTCAGTACGACATCGCCCAGTTCCTCCAGCACGGCCCGAACAAGATTTGTATCGAGGCCTTCCGTGGCGTCGGCAAGTCCTTCCTGACTGCGGCGTTCGTCCTGTGGTGCCTCTACTGCAACCCCCAGCTTAAGATCATGGTGGTCTCGGCGTCCAAGAACCGCGCCGACAACTTCGTCATCTTCTGCCAGCAGCTGATCCAGACGGTCCCTGAGCTTGCCTTCCTCAAGCCCAAGGCCAACCAGCGCTCCTCCCGCGTCGAGTTCGACGTCGGCCCGGCTGAGCCCGACCAGACCCCAAGCGTTTTCGCGAAGGGCATCGACAGCCAGCTGACCGGTGGTCGCGCCGACATCATCGTCTCGGACGACGTCGAGGTCATGAACAACTCCATGACGGTCGCGGCTCGCGATCTGCTCATCGAGAAGACCCGCGAATACTCGGCTATCTTGAAGCCCCTGGCTCACGCTCGCGTCATCTACCTCGGCACCCCGCAGACCGAGGACTCGATCTACAACAAGTTGCCTGAGACATTCACCAAGCGCATCTGGCCTTCGCAGGTTCCCACGGTCGACGAGATCGCCGGGTACGGCTTAGACCTGGCACCCCGCATCCTGCGCATGTTCCACAACAAGCAGTACGGAATGCCCACGGACCCTGAGCGGTTCGACATGGACGAACTGATCTCCCGCCGCGCCGAGTACGGGGCCGCTGGCTACCAGCTGCAGTTCATGCTGAACACCAAGCTCTCCGACGAGGAGCGCTACCCGCTCAAGCTCAAGGACCTGATCATCATGCCGGTGCCCCCTCAGAAGGCACCCGTGGACGTCTTCTGGCTCCCCAATCCCGACAGGGAACTCAAGGACCTCCCGAACCACGGCATGGCTGGCGACCGCCTGTATGCCCCAGGAGGGCACTCCAACGAGTTCCTCGACTACCAGCACCGCGTCATGTCGATCGATCCCTCGGGTCGCGGCAAGGACGAGACGGGCTACGCTGTGGGCCTGCACCTCGCGGGCAACACCTGGGTCCCTGAGGCCGGTGGTCTCCAGGGTGGCTACGACGAGGACACGCTCCTCGCCCTGGTCGGCATCGCCAAGCGGCACCGCATCCAGACCATCGTCATCGAGAGCAACTTCGGTGACGGCATGTTCGCCAAGCTCCTCGAGCCCGTCCTGCTCCGCAAGGGCGTGACGGCTGAGATCGTGGAGGTCCGCTCGACCACCATGAAGGAGCAGCGCATCCTCGACATCCTGGAGCCGGTCATCGGTTCCCATAGGCTGATCGTCGACCCCGACGTGTTCGAGAAGGACGATGCCTCGATCCAGAAGTACGAGAGCCTGATCCGCAGCCACAAGTCCGTGTTCCACCAGATGACCCACATCTGCCGGGAGAAGGACGCGCTGCGCTTCGACGACCGCGTGGACGCCCTGGCCATGCTGATCGGACACTTCGTCGAGATGATGAACCAGGATGCTGGGAAGATCGTCGCGAGGGAGCATCAGGAATGGATGGAGGCTCAGATCGCCAAGCTCCACCAGAGCCCCCTCAACCAGCACTTCGGTGGAGAGAGGATGTCCTGGGCTGGGAAGAGAATTGTGTGAGTGAACGAGGGGGGCTACTAGATGTAGTCCCCTTCGATTAGGGACCCATACAGAGGGGAGATACTTCCGTTAACAAAGGTTTCCCCATAAGTTCCCCCCTACTTGGGTTTCCTATCGAACCTTAGTTCTGATCCTCTGCGTGATCCTCGCACCACTGCTTGCACTGGTAGGAGGCTGCTTCAGAATGATCGCTCTGGTCGATGCACTGATTGGTGCAGACCATGATGTGGTTCTCGTAGGTGCCCGCCTGGGACACCTGGGTGGACGCAATGAGGGCGATAGACAGAATAAGCGATTTGATCATTGTTAGTTCCTGGCAGACTTGGATTGAGTATCGACTGTTAGGTCCAGTCCTCTGACCTCGTCAAGAGTGTCCCGGCGCTGTTCCGGCCCGTTCAGAGGAACCAACAAGGTCCCCTAGAGTTAAGATCAATGGACCTTAGCAAAGCGCAGCGACAGGCTATCTCGCGCCTCATTCGCAAGTGGATTACGTCAGAGACGATCCGCCGTCACCTTCGCGAGTTGCTGAAGCTACATGTCGAGACTGAGCTGCCCAGGAGACATCAATCACTGCTTGCCGAGATTGATGAAAAGCGCAACGGCAGAGTAGGCCGCATTGGGCGACAGAAACCTACCGGATTGGACGAAAAAATCGTCGCTGGGTCTGCCTGAAAAAAGCTCTTGACATTGTACAATGGTGGAAGTTGATTTCCGACCGTCGCTGGCTGAAGTTGTGGGCGCTGGCGAATGGTGAGGGTCTTCAACCTCCCGCCCCCACGAGGGTGATGACGATGGGCAGCCAATCGGTGTTGTCGGTTGTCGTTTTGGAAGATGAGGCGCTTATTGCGCTCGACGTTGAACAGTCACTGTGTGATGCCGGCTTCAATGTCTTGGCAGTCCTGTCATCTTGTTCCGAGGCTCTTGAGTGGCTGCAATCAAACTCCCCCGATGTAGCCGTCCTTGATATCGAGCTGAATGATGGAAACTGCGATGCCGTGGCCAGGCTCCTTTACGAGCGGAATATCCCGTTTGTTGTCCATTCGGGAAGCGCGTTCGATCCTCGCTGCTACGACCCGATCTTTCAAAAGGGAACGTGGGTGTCGAAGCCCGCTGGGGAAGGTGATGTGACTAATGCAGTGGCCGCCTGTGCCTCCATGGCTACAGGTTAATGGATCTTCCCTGTGCCTGTTTGTGTGTGCGTTATGCACAGAAAACCTTGGGGGTCCCGCATTGACGAGGCCTACGTTTGTAGGCACATGTAACCATCCGGTGCGGGAATTTCCGTGCAGGATAAGGGTGCCGGTGGGGAACGCTGAGGTTTGGACACCCAGTGTCCCCCTCCGACTAGCGCAGTGTCGCTACCTCCACCCGGTTGGAATCAAGGCTTCATTGGCGCGGTTTCGACTGCACTACCTCCGGTGTAAGGCTTGCAGTGACTCGCTGACAAGGGTCCTAAGTGCAACAACCACAGGTATTTTGAGTTTTCCCCAACCTGCCCTTAAGCTGGATTCTCCTAAGCGTACTTTTTCTTTCCAACAATCTTGGTTCCGCACCAGGGGCAGAAGCTAAGGGTAATGCCGGTGTCACGCGCAAAGCGCCCTTCGTTGGTTACCGGCAACATATAAAAAGTGTTCGATTCCTCGCTGACGAAATTACTGACAAAGATGAACTTCTCCTCGTCGACAGCATCCTTAAGCAGGTCGCAGCAGCTCGGTGCCACGTCCCAATCGAAGTTACCTCCGATGTGATCTTTGTTCTGATCGACGTCGATTCGGTTTGCCATATTTTTCCCTTCCCGCTTCGGGCGATATACGTGCGCGCGTCTAGGAATCGAGTCAAGGATCGTGGTCCTCGAAATCCGGCAGGAGCTTCCCTTCCTCCCGAGCAGCCAACCTAAAGCACCTTCGGACCTCCGAGGGGGTCGCCTGATCTGCCAGTGCTGCCATGCAGACCCTCACGGCCAGGTTCCACTTAGGGCCACGCTTGGTCCACCCGAGGAGAACCTCGGCTGCAGCCTCCACGCTCCCGACGTTGTAGCGGTGCCCCTCAGGCGTCCTCACAGGGACCTTGGGGCTGAACCAAAGTTCTGCCACTGACCATACGGACCTTCAGTGAGTAAATTGAAAAGGGGCACCCTGTTTCCAGGGCACCCCTCCTTCATCAGAACAACCGTCCGAGAAAAGCCATCCACGAAGCCAAGGTGCATTTACACCCAAAGGCCAAGCGATAGGTCGCCCCGTTCGGCTGGCTGGCTTCAATAGTGAGGAACACCGTCATCCGGGGTTCTCCTCTATCCTGCGCGTGTCTCTTGATGAGCCGAACATCGCGCATAAAGACCAGCAAGCGGGGTTTTTGGGTTTTTAAACAGCCACCCGGTGACCCCCACACGCCTCGGCTGTTCGTCGTCGTCGTTACACTTGGGGACCCGACAGTGCTACGTCAAGACTGTGGATTGCCTGGGAGCTTCTTTAGGGGCAAGGTATTTGGAGGCGAGGGACCTGAGCATGGCGACACTTCCATCATCACCGCTACCAGCAGAAAGGGAATCGATTACGAGTGGTCTTAGGAACCCTGCAGTGCAAGGCGAATACACGCCAGCTTTCCGGAAGACCAAATTCAAGTGCCCACGCTGTCCAGTCATTGCTGTCCAAAGTTGGACCATCCCATATCATCGGTATTACAAGAGTTTTGGTAACCGTCCGGCGCAGCAGGTGGAGGGAACTCTCGAAGATCTAGGTCTATCTAAGTGTGACGCATGTGGGCAGCGCTCGCTGTGGTTCGAGGGCAATTTGGTTTACCCAAGCAACTCGACAGACCACCCCGTTCCGCAAGACCTACCAGCCCCGCTAATGAAAGATTTTGAAGAAGCAGCATCAGTCGCGGATGCCAGTCCCCGAGCGGCAGCTGCTTTGCTCCGAATGTGCATTGAGGGTCTCTGCAAGAGCGTCACAAAGAAAGACAACTTCAATGACGCTGTTCACGAACTTGAACTCCGTGGCGTCCCCAAGCAGATAACGGTCGCTATGGATGTCGTTCGACTGACGGGCAACGAAGTGCTTCATGCCGGTCAGCTATACGGACAGGATGACGCAGCGACCGTGGCGACGCTTTTCCGTTTGGCCAATCTCATCGTCCAATGGGCAATAACTGACCAGAACAGCTTGCAAGAGTTGGTCATGAGCATCGGCCCTGAGCGCTTTGCCGCCATTGACGAGACGCGTAAGAAGAAGGAGGCGACAGCCTTCCAGAAGGCCCCCTAAGGTCCTAGGCGGACCTTTTTGCGGAAAATGTATTTCCCCTTACGTATACGCCCAGGGGCCTAGTTCCCCCGTTGCCCCCCTAGAAGACCTGCGATCCGCCCTATACGCGCCATCGCTGGCACAGATCATGGCACAAGCACATGCTAACGCACTGATTTCATTAGTGTACTCATGGGTCATACCATCCTAGCACCGCTAGATTGCCCGAGTTCCCTAGCGTGGAACGCTCATTCCATCTTGGAACATTCGTTCCCTTCTGTGCCCTCCCACCTTTTTGCCCCAAGGGAAACCCGAGGGCTCCTCACGTTTACCGGCGCTGACCTGATCGGCTGGCCATACGTTCAACCCGAGACCCATTAGTTACCATTGGTGACCCTTACGTGCGCGTTCTGATCACTGATCTAAGGCGATCCTATACCGTTCGCATGGTTTCACATGGTGCAAATCAGGCTTTGACCTCGACTAACACATTGATTTGACTCGAGATTTCTTGTGGTTTCATGGGTCTAAAAATCCTCTCCGATAGCGGAAAAGTACCGTTGACGGCAAAGAAAGATAATAACAAAATCAACAACTTATACGATTTATGACTTTTCTTGTTTACCTCCGATAACCGAGAGATTACCTTGAAATCACACCAGAGATTGGTGGCGGCGACGGGGCCTTCGGGGCCTGATGCCGGGAAGGGTGGCCAAGCCGGGCCGCATGTTCTTTGACAATCGAATAGGTCACCTAAGACCATAAACGGGGCGCGGTTGACACGCGATAGGTCAACGGGCGGCAAGCGCAACGTCCTAAGGGGTAGCACCCGATTGCGCTGATCCTTCACCACGACCATCAAGTGGTGGAGCCATACAAACTCAGGGGCTCTCTGGGTTTCTATGGCTTCACGACGGCGAAGCTATGTCTTCACCTCTCCGATAACGGGAACTCTCCGATGTTCAAGTCCAAGACCATTCGCTCAGGCGGCAACGCTAAGACCATCAAGGGCGACAAGTTCGGCCAGTATGAAACGGCCATCATGTACCTAGCGCCAGCATCACAGTCTCTCATGGGCAACGTCTGCCCAATGGCGGGGCAAGCGGGTTGCGAGATGGGTTGTCTCTCCAAGGCTGGCCGCGCTGGCATGTTCTCAAGCATCGTCGAAGCGCGGATTGCCAAGACGCAACGCTACTTCAAGAGCCGCGAGACCTTCATGGCCGATCTGGTCAAGGACATCGCCGCATTCGTTCGCTACTGCGCCAAGAAACAAGTGAAGGCTGCAGTGCGTCTTAACGGCACGAGCGACATCCAGTGGGAAGTGGCGCATCCCTGCAGCCGAGATGGGGTAACCTATACCTCGATCTTCGCGGCCTTCCCTGAGGTGCAGTTCTACGACTACACCAAGATTTACAAGCGGGCCTATCGGTCGCTGCCGAGCAACTACAGCCTGACGCTGTCCTATAGCGAGGCGAACCCGGCCTATGCATCGGCCATCATCAACACCGCGAACGAGACCGGCGCGAATGTCGCTGTGGTCTACCGCACCAAGCATGGCCGCGATGCAATCGTCGGACAGGCACCATGGATGGCCATTGGTGACGAAGTCCTGACCAGCCGTGAAGTGATCGACGGCGACGAGACCGACATGCGCTTCACTGATCCGCGTGGTGTCATCGTCGGGCTCTACGCCAAGGGTCCCGCCAAGCGCGACAACTCGGGCTTTGTCGTCGGCTGATCTCTCCGTTAGCCGGGTGTCTCCGCTAGGGGCACCCACGTCAACCCAAACCTATACCGCGAGCAATCCCATGGCACCGCAAGACATCACCATGTTTGTCAACCGCGACCGCGCCGAGCGCATCGCCCGTCAGTCCATCAAGAGCGCTGAGCGCTTCCACATCCAGCACGGCGTCGTCCGCTGGGCCGATGGCACCGTCGACCGTGGCTACCGCGTGGCCATCAACGATCTCGAAGGCAAAACCCTGAGGTACCTCTGATGCCCGCAACCGAAACCCTAGTCGCCGCTGTCCTGTGGTCTGGCCTGATCACTGGCTGCGCCGTGTTCTTCATCGCAACCCTGAGGTCACCCAAATGAGCTTTCCAGCACACGCCAACGCCACCGAAAAGCGCATCATCAGCGCCATCATCAAGCGAGCCCTCGCGTTGGGCTTCACCGTCTCCGTCTACGACGGCGAGGAGTGGGCCTTGGAGCGCTCGACGGACTTCGAAGCGATCACCGCCGAGGTCCACGCCACCGACGAGACCACGCTGCGCATGAGGGACGAGACCGGCAACATGGTCGGCTCGATCTACCTCGTCCACGGCAACGAAGACGACGTCATCTGCGACCACACTGACAACGAGCGCACCGCCGCTCTCGTGAAGGGGCTTTAGCCATGACCAAGACCGTAACCATCAACGGATCGTGGGGTTCCCTCACGGTCGACGCCAGCACCGGCAACGTCCTGTCCTACGACGACGGGGGCACCCTGCCTGATCCCGATTGCCCACCGGAGCGGGGCTATACGGATTACGTCCGTGTCGATCTCGACGAGTGGCGCAAGACCTATACCGGCCAAGAGCCTGACTGCCTCGACGTCCTCGACGTGGGCTTCTGGTACCTCGACGACGGCGTGGAGAAATACGAGGGGCCTGAGCAGGACTGGCGCGACGAGTACGAGCGGGGAGGCAACCGATGACCGGAGGCACCCCAATCACCACCGAGGAGCGCGAGGCGCTGCTGGCCTTCAAGGCTGAGTATGGCCGCGAGTGGCGGCAGTACCTGCAGGCCGCATGGCTGTCCTACGCCTACAAGGGCGTCCACATGGCAGGCCGCGACACCGGCATCCTGCGCAGCATCCGAAACGAGCGGGGCTGTCAGTGGCTGGAGAGGGTCAAGCTATGATCGTCTACAACGTCAAGCGCCGCTGGTTCACCATGAAGAACGACGCCGAGGCCTATCGCAAGGCCGAGGGTCTTCCTCCGAGCGGAACCTATACCCTTCGCATCGAGAGCCGCGACGATCTCGCCGCGCTGCTCAACGGCTTGTGCGGCATCGACGGCATTCACCGCTACGTCGAGGTCGTCGAGGAGCCTGTGCCCGATGAGGTGCTGGCCCGCAACGAAATCACCAACAGCCCACCAGACTGCGTCCCCTTGTTCCTCGTGAAGGAATGGGGGCAGCGAATGAAAGGCGTCTACAAATGAAGAAGTTCCTCGCTCTCGCCCTGGCCCTCACGGTCGCCACACCAGCAGCTGCAGCATTCACGAGCTTCCGGGCTCCTGTGTTCCGCGCTCCAGCTGTCCGCGTGGCACCTCGGGTGACCCCAAGCTACCGCCCGAGCTATCGCCCGGCACCGCGCCCGTCCTCGCCCATGCCTTACGTGGCACCCCTGGTCCTCGCGCCGCTCCTGTTCCACCACAACGGCCAGCAGCAGACGCACCAGAAGGTCTATCCCAACGAGGGCACCCCGAAGGACGATAGCATCGCGCCCATTGTCGTCATCTTCATCGGCCTGATCATCTTCATGTTCCTGTGTCTCGCCATCATCGCATGACGCAGCGGCTATCGCGAGGTTCCCCCACGATGAACGTCCCAACCTACGTCTGCCAGAGGCTCAACACCTATACCGAGCGGGGCAACAACTGGCTCCTCGGGGTCGAGTACCCTGACGGCGCCAAGACGCTCCTCGGGTTCCACCGCACCCGCAAGGCCTGCAAGACCGTCGCGTCCTTCATGGCTGGCTGGCGCTGCAAGGTTGAGGTCCGCGACAACCCGATCCGTGTCGATGCCTGGAGGATCGAATAGTGCAAATTGTACGACAGCGCGGTACAAAACGTACTTGCGCGGCCAAACCAAATCACCTAGTGTTAGGAGATAATTCCTATGGCTTACAAACTCGTGGCTGCCGCCACCCTTGGGGGACCTATCGTCCTCGCCCTGTGGGCTCTGTTCACCGAATTGAAGGGGAGCAGGCCGTGACCGACACCGACCGCCAAGGCTGGCTCGACCGCTGGCTCGACGACCAATCGTAAGTGTAACCGGAGTAACCTCATGGACAAACAGAAAGTCATCCTGCTGCTCACCGACGCCATCGTGGCTGGCACGATCTCAATCGAGAAGATCGCCAGCGACAAGCCCGATGAGGCTGAGCGAGCCATCAAGAGCGCCTACTACGGGCTCGACAACGCTCTGACGCTGATCCGCCGCGAGATCGTCCGAGAGCCGATCATGATCCCACTTCACAGCGGGTAGACGCCGCACTTCCTGTACCGATTTACCCAGGAGCAGCGAGGGTGGCTCCTGACCCCCCAACAAGAATAACACTTCTCCGGGACTTACCCCAAAATGCGGATTACATTCTACGATGCAGACAACCTCTTCGTTGGCGAGCAACGGGCAGGTACCAATGACCATTGGGACGCTTGTCTGATCGGTCACGCGCTAATTGCCTCGGGGACCTTCCCCGGCGCTGAAGATTTTCAGGTCCACGAGCCCGTCGAGGCTTTCGTGGATTGCTCAAATGCATTACTTACCGCTAACGCGATCTCCCGTTTAGAGGAGGTAATAGCGGCCTAACAGGAAAAGGGGCTACCAATGACCACCGAAGTGTCCGACTTGAAAGCACTAACCGTCATCATGAACGCGCTGAGGCGCTTCAACACACTCGACAGCAAGATGCAGGTGTCCACCATCCTGGCGCTGCTCGAAGTGGCGGTGGCGAACGCTAAACACGAGGACATCTCGGTGCAGGACATCGAGAAGAACGTCGGCATTAAGTCCGGCGCCGCATCCCGCAACGCCTATTATTGGGGCGAAGGCCATCAGGAAATGACCGGTGGCTACGAAATGATCACCATCGGTTTCGGCGAAGATCGCCGGAAGCGCTCACTTGTCCTGACCAACAAGGGCCGAGCGTTCATCGCAGATTTGGTCAGAGGAGTGCAGAGCTATGGCAAGGCAACGGGGTAACCGTTGGCAGGCTGACGTGTTGATAGACGGGGCGCGGAAGCGCGTCTCGTTCAAGACCCAGGCAGAGGCCGAAGAATACGAGACAGCCGTGGCGGGTGGCTTCAAGCCTTCCGCTGCGAACACCCTCCAGGCGTATGTCGACGAGAACTTCTACGACAAGGACCTGTGGCGGGACGCGAAGTCCGCGAAGTACATCCAGGGGAACTGGCGTGTGATCTATCGCTACATCCCGCCCACGACGCCGCTCGACAAGATCGACGAGGCGATGATCGACAAGCTGGTCAACGGTCTACACCGGGACGGCAAGCAGGGTGGCACGATCAACCGCAAGGTTGCGAACATCACCAAGCTCCTCAAGTTCGCCCATCGCAAGAAGGTGATCATGTCGCTCCCGGCGTTCGAGAAGCGCCAGAAGGAGAGCAACGCGAGGGAACTCACGCTGTCCCGCGAGTGGGAGAGGGCCTCGAACCTATACTTCGACCACATCGGCAAGCCGGTAGCGAAGCATTTGTTCAACTTCCTGCTCTACACCGGGTGCCGCATTGGCGAGGCGCTGACCCTCGACCGCAAGCGCGTGACGCCGGGCCGCAGCGTGATCTTCCACCACACGCTGTCCAAGACGTCGTCGACCCGCACGGTGCCGCTCGTCCCCCAGGCTGCAGAAGCATGGGCCGAGGTGTGCAAGCTCACGAACAGCGCCACCCCGTTCGGGGAACTGATGCCCTACTGGACGTTCCGCGACCATTGGGCGGCACTCAAGGCTCACCTCAAGGTCGACGAGGACGAGTTCGTCCCGCACATGCTGCGGCACACCTGCGCCACCCGGCTGGTCATCGCGGGGGTTCCTCTGCCCATGGTCATGAAGTGGCTCGGGCATAAGAGCATCCAGGTCACCATGCGCTACACGAACCTCGTCCCTGACGATCTTGACGTAGCCGCCAAAGCTCTGGCGATGGCAGCGTAATGCCGCAGAAGAAGACAGCTAAGGCCATCCGCCGCCGCATCGATAAGTGGCGAAAGGTCAAGGATAAGGTGGTCGGCACGGTCACAAGCCCAGCCGGTCGCATCGACGGACACGGTGTCAACAAGGATGCCAAGAAGGGCGTATCCTGACCTGTGTCACACTGTGCCACGCTGTGCCAAATCTGTGCCAGCTGTGACAATGCCGCTTGACGTTCCTATACCCTGAACCTATTGGGTTTGCGCGGAACGCAGCGATGGGGCCTCGTGCCAGAGTGGTCATGGAGAGGACTGCAAATCCTTGCACCCCGGTTCGATTCCGGGCGAGGCCTCCAATCGCTTCAACTCCCGCATGCCGGGGGCTTGAGTTCCGGTCGAATGCGCCGCAGTGTCGGCGCGACAAGCGCATTTCAGCGCATTGGCTTTGACGGATTGGTTGGGACATGAGCGCTGATTTCTCCGAACTTCGCGTCAAGATGGTCGACGGCCAGGTCCGCACCACCGATGTGACCGACGCAGCATTGCTCGATGCCATGCTTGCCGTGCCGCGCGAGGCCTTTGTCGGGGCCGGCCAACAGGCTCTCGCCTATATCGACGAGGATATCCGCATCTCCGACGGCGCCGATGGCAGCGGTGCGCGCTACCTCATGGAGCCGTCGCCACTGGCCAAGCTTTTGCAGTTGGCCGAGATCGACGCCGGCGATTCGGTGCTCGATGTCGGCTGCGGCACCGGTTATTCCGCGGCGCTGCTGTCCAGGCTGGCCAAATCCGTCGTGGCGCTGGAAAGCGATACCACACTGGCGGAAGCAGCCAAAGCGGCGCTTTCGGCGCAGGGCTGCGATAACGTCACCGTGGTCACCGGCCCACTGCCGCAAGGTCATGCCGCCAAGGCGCCCTACAATGTGATTCTCATCGGCGGCAGCGTCGAGAAAGTGCCTGCGGCGCTGCTTGACCAGCTTGCCGAAGGCGGCCGGCTGGTGGCTGTGGAAGGGCAGGGCAATGCGGGCGTAGCCCAGCTCTTTTTCAATGCAGGGGGGGTTGTAACCGGAAGACGGGCATTTAATGCGGCAATTAAGCCACTACCCGGATTTGAACGCATTCATGCCTTCGAGTTCTAAGTGATTTTGCCTTGCAGCAAAGACTCTGTCATGTTGGCTTGCGATTGAACAATCGTTGCTGATTGGTTAACCGGGGTTTCGGGAGGCTGTCAGCGGGGGAACGATACATCGACGCGGCGCTGGCCGATCCCTAGGGATGGGCTGGCGTGGCGTGGTTCCCGTGCAAAACGAATGAGGGATATAAAGTGCCGTCCTTAGCCAAGAGTTTGTTTGTTACCGTCCTCATTTCCGCGACAGCGCTTTCGCCGATAGCCGCCTCGGCGGAAACCATTCTCGGCGCGCTTTCCAAGGCCTACCAGAACAATTCCTCGCTGAATTCGGCCCGTGCAGGCGTGCGCGTCACCGATGAGGGCGTGGCGATCGCCAAGTCGGGCTATCGCCCGGTGATCACTGGTTCGGCTGATATCGATTACACCTCCAGGCACCTAAACGGCAGGAACGCGAGCCTGGCATTGACCACCGGCAGCTTCGGCGTTCGGATTGACCAGACGCTGTTCGACGGCTTCCAGACCAAGAACAGGGTCGCGTCGGCCGCTGCACAGGTGAGGGCCTCGGTCGAGGGCCTGCGCAACACCGAAGAGAACACGCTGTTCAACGCGGCGAGCGCCTATATGGACGTGATTCGCGACCGCCAGGTGGCGGTGCTAACCGAACAGAACCTTCAGTTCCTGACCGAGCAAGCACGCGCGGCGCGCTCGCGCTTCGAGGTCGGCGAGGGCACGCGCACAGATGTGGCGCAGGCCGACGCGTCGCGTTCGGCCGCGGTGGCGCAATTGAGTGCTGCCCGTGCGCAGGCTCTGGCCAGTGCGGCAACCTATCATCAGATCGTCGGTGACGAGCCGGGCAAGCTCAAGGCCGCGTCGCCGTTGGCGAAGCTGTTGCCGAGGAGTCTCGAGGCGGCGATCGGTATTGCATCGAACGAGCATCCGGCCATCCTGGCCGCCCTACATTCCGTCGATGCAGCGGGATTTGATGTAAAGACGCAGGAAGGTGCGTTGCTGCCGCAGTTGACTGCCAGTGCCGGCCTTTCCCATGTCTATCAAAATACCGTACCTGGCGCGGGGGATTCGGACGGCGATTCCAATGCCGCCACCGTCGGCGCGACGCTGACCGTTCAGATCTATTCGGGCGGCCGTACCTCCGCCCTCGTTCGTCAGTCGAAGGAATCGCTCAGCCAGGCTCGCATCGAGGTGGATGTCAGCCGTGACTCGGTGCGCCAGGCCGTGACCTCGGCATGGACGCAATACATCGCAGCGCGTGAAAGCGTCGACGCTAATCGGCAGGTGATCGCGGCCGCACAGTTGGCGCTCAACGGCGTCATCGAGGAGCGCAATGTCGGACAGCGCACCACGCTCGACGTGTTGAATGCCCAGAACGCCGTCATCTCGGCAAAGATCGACCTCGCCAGCTCCGAGCGCGATGTGGTTGTAGCGAGCTACGCCATCCTGTCGGCCATGGGCCGCCTGTCGGCCGATCGCCTGGCGTTGAATGTGGTGAAGTACAAGCCTGAAGAGCACTACAGAGCCGTCAAGGACAAATGGATCGGGCTGCGTACGCCGGACGGTCGTTGATCGCGACTGAGCGGTTCAAATCCCGCCAAGATTGAAAGTATCGTAGCGCCGCGCTTCCCAAGGATGCGCGGCGTTTGTCTTTTGTAGCCTAAATTGTTGAAATCCGGCGTCTTCCGAGATTGGGGATTCTCGGATGGCGATCCGTCGGCTACGCTGTCGCCATGATTCGTATCCGGCTTTGCCGGACAGGAATCCAGGAACGGGTCACTACAGCGCCACGCGTCCGATGGATGCGCAAAGGAGGCTGTAGAACTTTGATTTTGCGCCTGATCCTCTTCGAAAATCGAAGATCGATTTTCGGGATCATGCGCGGGGGCGGCGGGTGTGACGATGGCGACGGCAAGCAGCGCACAGCGCGAACCTTCCATGGAAGAAATACTGGCTTCCATCAGGAGGATCATCGAAGACAGCGACACCGGCCGCAAGCTGCCGGGCGACGCCGATGAGTTGCGCCAGGACCTTGTGCCGGCCGCCGGGCCTGTTTCAGATGTCGAGGCCTTCCGCAGCGAATTGCACAGCTCGACCGAAAGCAAGAAGCCGGTGACGCTGACCGAGGTGCAGGCCCAACTGGCCGAGCCGGTGGTTGCGCGGCTGGAGCCGCGCTCCGAGCCGTCGCCAGTGAAGCCTGCCATTGCGGCAAATGCCACGACCGCCGCGCCACCCGCGCATGCTCCGATGACATTGGCGGAAGTAAGCGCCAGGATAGCCAGTGAGCCAGCTCCCGCCGTCAGGGCAGAAGCTGCAGTGCGGGCAAAGGCGGAAACCACCGACTCGATCGTCACCGATTGGCGCCGCGAAATCGCGGCCGTTGGCAATCAGACAAAACCGGCTGAGACAGTACGGCAGCCCGAGATCAGGCAGCCGGAGACCAGGCAGCCAGAGACTGAAAATCGGCAGGCAGCAATCGCGGAGGTCGAGGCTTTCGAAGACGATCTCGCTGCCGAGCCGGCTTTCGAGCCTCATCCTTCGCGCAGCGAGCACGCGCGCCCGGCCGATACAACTCCGGTTCGGCCGGCGATCGTTTCGGAACATACGGGACGGCAGGTCGCTGCGGCCTTCGGCGAGCTCTCCGACGCCTTTGCCAGCCGCAGCAAGAAGACCTTCGACGAGATGGCCGAGGAGATGCTGCGGCCGATGTTGCAGGACTGGCTGGACAACAACCTTCCGACGCTGGTCGAGCGCCTGGTACGCGAAGAAATCGAGCGCGTCGCGCGCGGCGCGCAGTAGGCATTACCACAGCCCGTTCCGGATTAAAGCGCCGCCTTCGGGCGGAGCTTTCGCTGCAGGTCAGCTTCCGGCCGATGTCGCGAACACGATCAGGTTACCGTCGGGATCGCTGACGATGAAGGTGCGGGCATGGCCTTCCCGTTGAAATGACCAGGGCCCCGCCTATCTGCGTTGAAGGACTGAGGCAGCCCTCGCGGTTGACTTGGCCAAAACCTTCCGATTTACACCGGGTCAGCAAAACTCCCGACCGCGCGGACCACTTTCCCATGCTTGAAAAGACCTACGACGCCAAGACCGTCGAACCCAAGATCGCCAAAATATGGGAAGAGGCGGACGCATTTCGCGCCGGCGCAGGTGCGGAAGAGGGGGCCGAGGCCTTTACCATCGTCATCCCGCCGCCCAACGTCACCGGCTCGCTGCATATGGGTCACGCGCTCAACAACACGCTACAGGACATACTCGTGCGCTTTGAGCGCATGCGCGGCAAGAACGTGCTGTGGCAGCCGGGCATGGACCATGCCGGCATCGCCACGCAGATGGTGGTCGAGCGCCAGCTGATGGAAAAGCAGATCCATCGCCGCGATCTCACCCGCGAGGAGTTCATCGAGAAGGTCTGGGAGTGGAAGGCCGAGTCCGGCGGCGCCATCTTCAACCAGCTGAAGCGGCTCGGCGCCTCGGCCGACTGGTCGCGTGAACGTTTTACCATGGATGAAGGCCTGTCCAAGGCCGTGCTCGAAGTATTCGTCAGCCTCTACAAGGAAGGGCTGATCTACAAGGACAAGCGCCTTGTGAACTGGGACCCGAAGCTGTTGACGGCGATCTCCGACCTGGAGGTCGAGCCGCAGGAGATCAACGGCAATCTCTGGCACTTCCGCTATCCGATCGAGGGCGAGATTTTCGATCCGGAAAATTCGGCGACCTTCATTACCGTGGCCACGACACGGCCCGAGACGATGCTTGGCGATACGGCGGTCGCCGTGCACCCGGACGACGAGCGCTACCGGCATCTGGTCGGGAAAAATGTCGTGCTGCCGATCGTCGGCCGGAAAATCCCGGTTGTGGCTGACGAGTATTCCGACCCGGAAAAGGGTTCCGGCGCGGTCAAGATCACGCCGGCGCACGACTTCAACGATTTCGAGGTCGGCAAGCGCCACAAGCTGCCGGCGATCAACATCCTGACCATCGAGGCGGCAATAACGCTCAGGGATAATGAGGATTTTCTCGCCGGGCTCGACGTGACGCCGGAGCGTCAGGCCGTCTGGGACGAGCTCGACGGTCTCGACCGTTTCGTCGCGCGCAAGAAAATCGTCGAGCTGATGGAGACCGGCGGCTTCCTCGACAAGATCGAGCCGCACCGCCACGCCGTGCCGCATGGCGACCGCGGCGGCGTGCCGATCGAGCCGTTTCTGACCGAGCAGTGGTATGCAAACGCCGCCGAGCTCGCCAAGCTGGCGATCGCATCGGTGCGTGAAGGCCGTACCAACTTCGTGCCGAAGAACTGGGAGAAGACCTATTTCGACTGGATGGAGAACATCCAGCCTTGGTGTATTTCACGCCAGCTGTGGTGGGGTCACCAGATCCCGGCCTGGTACGGGCCGGACGGCCGGGTCTTCGTCGAGAAGACCGAGGAAGAGGCGCTGGGCGCCGCGATTGAATATTATCTGGCGCTGGAAGGCCCGTGGAAGGCCTGGGTCGAGGACAAGCTCGAGACCTTCAAGCCGGGCGAGATCCTGAGCCGCGACGAGGACGTGCTCGACACCTGGTTCTCGTCGGCGCTTTGGCCGTTCTCGACACTGGGCTGGCCGGATCACACGCCGGAGCTGAAGACCTATTACCAGACCGACGTGCTGGTGACCGGTTTCGACATCATCTTCTTCTGGGTCGCCCGGATGATGATGATGGGCCTGCATTTCATGCACGAGGAGCCGTTCCACACCGTCTATGTGCATGCGCTGGTGCGCGACAAGAACGGGCAGAAGATGTCGAAGTCGAAAGGCAACGTCATCGATCCGCTCGACCTCATCGACGAGTTTGGCGCCGATGCACTGCGCTTCACGCTGACGGTGATGGCGGCGCAGGGGCGCGACGTGAAGCTCGATCCGGCGCGCATCGCCGGCTATCGCAATTTCGGTACCAAGCTGTGGAACGCGACACGCTTTGCCGAGATGAACGAGGTCGCGCGCAATGACGATTTCTGGCTCAACGACGCCAAGTTGCCGGTCAACCGCTGGATCCTGACCGAGCTGACCAGGGCGTCGCACGCGATCACGGAGGGCATCACCGGCTACCGCTTCAACGAGGCAGCCGGCGCCGCCTACCGCTTCGTCTGGAACCTGTTCTGCGACTGGTATCTCGAACTGCTCAAGCCGGTGTTCATGGGCACTGACGAGGCGGCCAAAGCCGAAAGCCGGGCCTGCGTCGCCTTCGTGCTCGACGAGATCTACAAGCTGCTGCACCCCATGATGCCGTTCATGACGGAGGAGCTGTGGGCGCAGACGGCAGGTGAGGGCAGGACGCGCGCAACGCTGCTGTGCCACGCCGCCTGGCCGTCGCCCGACTTCGAGGACGCCGATGCAGCCGCCGACATCAACTGGCTGGTCGATCTGGTCTCCGGTATTCGCTCCGTGCGCTCTGAAATGAACGTGCCGCCGGCGGCGATCGCGCCGCTGGTGGTGGTCGGCGCCAGCGCCGAGACTCACCAGAGGCTGGAACGCCATGCGTCCGCCATCAAGCGGCTGGCGCGGGTCGGCGACATCTCGCTGCAGGACGCCGCACCCAAGGGCTCGGCCCAGATCGTGCTCAACGAGGCGACGATCTGCCTGCCGCTCGGCAGCCTGATCGATCTCTCCGCCGAGGCGGCGCGGCTGCAGAAGGAACTGGCCAAGGTGACCGAGGAGATCGCGCGGTTGCACAAGAAGCTGTCCAACGAGAGATTCGTCGCCAGCGCGCCGGAAGAGATCGTCGCAGCCGAGCGCGAAAAACTCGGGGAATACCGTGATCAGCAGGAGAAGCTTTCGGTGGCGCTGACCAGGGTGCGCGACGCCGGTTGAGCGCCGGATTCGCGAGACGCTTGCAGCGCTTCGCGAAGGTTCTTTTGCTCGAAAAACAGGCGTTACGTTGCGTTAATATTGACGTAAACGGAAAGTTTCGACCCCATTGTTGCCATAATGTAACAATGGGGCCGAATGCCGGCAAAATAGCCGGTTTTGGTGCCGTTTTGAGCGGTTTTTTCTGATTTGTTCCCCAGTCTGCCGCCCAAATGGTCATTTTCGAACCTACCGGCCAAGCCGCCACTGTGTTCGAAATGCGGTCCGCAAGAGTGTACATGTACGCTATGTGAATTCATTGTTGCACCGTTAACCCGAATTGGTTCTAGCTTGATGCACTGTATTTCGGGGAGGACATCCATGAACAATTTGCGTTTGAAAACACTGCTGGGGGCGGGGTGTTTTTCGCTGGCTTTGATTGGTTCCGCGATGCATCCGGCGCGTGCCGGCGGTCTGGAGCGTGGTGGCTACGACATCGACCTGCTTTTCGACCCAGCGCCGTTTGCGACGGAAGCTGAAGCGACCTATGTCATGCCGGATCGCAAGTTCAAGAATGCGGCCGGTCCGAACGGCGCCAACCTAGGTCTTGGCACGACGGCCGACGGAGCCGAGGGTTACTGGATACCGCACATAGGAATGAAGGTTCAGGTTGTGCAGGGCGTCGACTGCATGGTCGACTATTCGCAGCCTTGGGGTGCGCATACAGCACCTGGTATATGGAACGGTGCGCTTTCCAACACGGAAACCGATATCAAGAGCAACAACTACGCCGGTACATGCTCATATAAATTTGATGCTGGTAAGGGCCAGCTTCGTTTTATCGGCGGGTTGTTTTACCAAGACATAGGGGGCTTCAAAGAAAGCTTGGTAAGCGTTTTCCCGGTATTGACAGGTCGTGTCGATCTGGAGGCTAACGGCTGGGGCTGGCGCGCCGGCGTTGCCTACGAAATCCCCGACATCGCGTTGCGCGCGAGCCTCGTCTACAATTCGAAAGTCAAGCTCGACAATCTCTCAGGTGAACTCGATCTCACCAGTGTCGGCCAAGGCGTTATCCCGATCTACGGCTCAACGCAGTACATGCCTGATACCGTGGAGTTGAAATTGCAGTCGGGTATCGCTCCAGGATGGCTAGCCTTCGGTTCGATCAAGTGGGTGAACTGGAGTGTGCTGCAGAGCGTTCCGATCTGCCCGACGATTGCTCCATCGTCACTTTGCTACACCAATGGTCCGGGAGAGGTCACCTCGCTTGACCTGATGTATCGCGACGGCTGGACCGTTTCAGGTGGCGTCGGCCACAAGTTCAACGATCAGTGGAGCGGTGCGGCCCAGATTTCCTGGGATCGCGGCACCTCGCATGGCTATGGTTCGCAGTCCGATACCTGGACGCTGGGTGGCGGCGTCGCTTATACGCCACAGCCCAACATCGAGGTTCGGTTGGGCGGTGCAATCGGCGTGCTGACCAGCGGTCACTCCGGCATAATGATTGGCGAGAACGGCAAAGTCGTTGGTGCAGACGCAACCTACGACTTTGGCAACGATCTGATCACGGCCATTTCGGGCGGTGTTAAAATTAGGTTCTAAGCTTCTGAAAATACAGGTAAAAGGCCGGGCGTTGCCCGGCCTTTTACGTTTTTCGGACAGAGTTGGCCCTGCGCTGGCGGGCGCGCCAGCGTTGCAGATACGCCGCACTGGCGTCGCCTCTCGCGATTGTGACGTTTTGGCAACAGTTTCTGAACAACCCCCGCGCTACAACTCCGCCAGACCAAATTGCCCATTTCCCGCCATAAACCCGGCGCACCTCGAATTTGTCTCGGGACACGCGCCAGAAGGCTCGGCGATGGGGCAGGCCGCACCGCCCGCGGCAAGGAAGAGTATGGACGCCAGAGTCATTTCCAAGGCCAAGCTGCCGAGCCGCCATGTGACCGTCGGTCCGGCGCGTGCGCCGCACCGTTCGTATCTCTATGCCATGGGCCTGTCTGCCGCCGAGATCGCGCAGCCGCTTGTCGGCGTCGCCTCCTGCTGGAACGAAGCGGCGCCTTGCAACATCTCGCTGATGCGCCAGGCGCAAGTGGTCAAGAAGGGCGTCGCCGCAGCCAACGGCACGCCGCGCGAATTCTGCACCATCACCGTCACGGACGGCATCGCCATGGGCCACCAGGGCATGAAGTCGTCGCTGGTGTCGCGCGATGTCATCGCCGATTCGGTCGAACTCACCATGCGCGGCCATTGCTACGATGCGCTGGTCGGCCTTGCCGGCTGCGACAAGTCGCTGCCCGGCATGATGATGGCCATGGTGCGGCTCAACGTGCCGTCGATCTTCATCTATGGCGGCTCGATCCTGCCGGGCTCCTATCGCGGCCGCCAGATCACTGTGCAGGACGTGTTCGAGGCGGTCGGCCAGCATTCGGTCGGCACGGTCAGCGATGCCGAACTGCTCGAGATCGAGCAGGCGGCGTGTCCGTCCGCCGGCTCCTGCGGGGCCCAGTTCACAGCCAACACCATGGCCACCGTCGCCGAGGCGATCGGCCTGGCGCTGCCGTACTCCTGCGGCGCGCCGGCGCCTTACGAGATGCGCGACCGCTTCAATTTCGCCTCCGGCGAAAAGATCATGGAGCTGATCGCCAAGAACATCCGGCCGCGCGACATCGTCACGCTGAAGGCGCTGGAGAATGCGGCGACCGTGGTCTCGGCCACCGGCGGCTCGACGAATGCGGCTTTGCACCTGCCGGCGATCGCGCATGAGGCAGGCATCAAGTTCGACCTGTTCGACGTTGCCGCGATTTTCGAGAAGACGCCCTACATCGCCGACCTCAAGCCGGGCGGCAAATATGTCGCCAAGGACATGTTCGAGGCCGGCGGCATTCCGCTGTTGATGAAGACGCTGCTCGACCACGGCTATCTCCATGGCGACTGCATGACCGTGACTGGCCGTACTTTGGCCGAAAACATGGAGCATGTTGCCTGGAATGATAGCCAGGATGTGGTCCGTCCCGCCAACCGACCAATCACCCAAACCGGCGGTGTCGTGGGCTTGAAGGGCAACCTTGCCCCCGAAGGCGCGATCGTGAAGGTCGCGGGCATGACGGAGCTGAAATTCTCAGGTCCGGCACGGTGTTTCGATTCGGAAGAGGAATGTTTCGAGGCGGTCACGCACCGCAACTACCGGGAAGGCGAGGTTCTCGTCATCCGTTACGAAGGTCCGCGCGGCGGCCCGGGCATGCGCGAGATGCTGTCGACGACGGCGGCGCTCTACGGCCAGGGCATGGGCGGCAAGGTCGCCCTCATCACCGACGGTCGTTTTTCGGGCGCGACCCGCGGTTTCTGCATCGGCCATGTCGGGCCCGAAGCTGCCGTTGGCGGCCCGATCGGGCTCTTGAAAGACGGCGATGTGATCTCGATCGATGCAACCAAAGGCAGGATCGCGGTCGACCTGTCCGAGGCCGAACTGGCAACGCGGGCGAAGGCCTGGAAGGCGCGCACGACCGACTATCAGTCGGGCGCGATCTGGAAATACGCACAGACGGTAGGGCCTGCCCGCCACGGCGCGGTCACCCATCCGGGCGGTGCCAAAGAAACACATTGCTATGCGGATATCTGAGTTGTTGAGGTCGTCTGTCCTTCCGGCACTGGTCGCTGTTGCGATCTTTGGCGCCGTGGGCCAGGCCATGGCCTTCGACGACAAGGTGTTCGACGACAAGACCGGCGTGAAGCCGCAATCGAGCCCATGGGCCGTGTTCCAGTTCGGCTTCTCCGCTTACAAGAGCGGCCACAAGGAACAGGCGGTCGAGGCCTATAAATACGCCGCCGAGAACGGCCAGATCGGCGCCACCTGGAAGCTCGCGCGCATGTATGCCGAAGGCGACGGCGTGACGCGCGACGACTATGCGGCCTTCAAATTCTTCTCCGAGATCGTCGATCAGGATGTCGAGCCGGGATCGCCGGAGGAAAGCTATGTCTCCGACGCGCTGGTGGCGCTGGGCGACTATCTCCGGACAGGTATCCCCGGCAGCCCGGTCGAGGAAAACGAGGTCGCGGCGCAGGAATATTACATGCGCGCGGCCGCCAATTACCGCAACCCGAACGCCCAGTTCGAGATGGGCCAGATGTTTTTGAAGGGCGAGGGCGGCGTCAAGGCCAGCGTCAAGCAGGCCGGCCGCTGGTTCCAACTCGCCGCCGAAAAAGGCCATGCCGGCGCCCAGGCGACGCTTGGCAATCTTCTGTTCCAGAGCGGCAAGATCGTGCGCGGTCTGGCCATGATGACCGCCGCGCTCGAACGCGCCTCGCCGAGCGACCAGCCGTGGATCCGCGGCATGCAGGAAGAGGCATTTGCCGCCGCCGGCGAAGCCGACCGCCGCACGGCGATTTCGCTTGCCGACGATATTCTCACCAAGGGTGGTGACGACCAGTGAAATTGCCAATCTCCCCTCAAGGGGGGAGATTAGCTCACATCCATCAGTTCTCGGTGAGTTCCGCCGGCGCCGCTCTGTGTACCGGCATCGAGATCGGCGTGACGTGCAGATGCGGCTTCATCGTGGTGTCGGGGCAGCTGTCGTCGATCTTGGTCCATGAGGTGTTGTTGAGCACCAGGTCGCAGCGGGCCATATGGCTCTTGTCTGAAACCGTCAGGCAGGTGACCTGGCCGACCTGGTAGGACTTGCCATTGGCCAGGCACTGCTGGTCGGCAAGTGCCGCTGCAGGGGAAGCCATGGCAAATGCCAGGCCGATCGGGCAAAGGAGGAATCGTAGTGCCATGGAACCCCAGCCGCCATGCTGATCTCTGACTGAATGGCGCGATTGTGGCGATATCAGGGTTTCGGCTGATATCAGGCCGGCAGCAGCGCCAGATCGATCGCCACCGGCACATGGTCGGAAGGCTTTTCCCAGGCGCGCACATGCTTTTCGATCGAGGCCGAGGAAAAGCGGTTGGCCGCTTCGGGCGACAACAGCAGATGGTCGATGCGGATGCCGTTGTTCTTCTGCCAGGCGCCGGCCTGGTAATCCCAGAAGGTGTAGACGTCGGCCGCATCGGTGACGGCGCGCACCGCCTCGGTAAAGCCGAGATTCTTCAGCCGCCGGAAGGCCTGCCGGGTCTGCGGCTGGAACAGCGCATCGCCAAGCCAGTTCTCGGGGAAGCGCGCATCGACCGGCTCGGGGATGACATTGTAGTCGCCGGCCAGCACCAGCGCCTCCTCCAGAAGCAGCCGCTGCTCGGCCCAGCGATGCAGCCGTTCCATCCAGGCCAGCTTGTAGGGAAACTTCTTCTCGTCATCGACCGGGTTGCCGTTGGGCAGATAGAGCGAGGCGACGCGAAGCGCGCCCTGGTCGGTCGAGAACACGCCCTCGATGAAGCGCGCCTGCTCGTCGGCGTCATCACCGGGCAGGCCTCTGATAACCTCGTCGAACGGAAGTTTCGACAGTAGGGCGACGCCGTTAAAGCCCTTCTGGCCATGGGTTTCCACGTTGTAGCCAAGCGCCTCGATCTCGGCGCGCGGGAACTGCTCGTCGACCGACTTGATCTCCTGCAGGCAGACGATGTCGGGCTGGCTTTCGCTCAGCCAGTGGGTGAGGTTGCCGATGCGGGCGCGAATGCCGTTTATGTTCCAGGTAACGATTTTCATGGGCGGCCTCAGGGATGTTCGGGCGAAAGACGTTCGACAAGCCCGATCGTATTGCCTGCCGGGTCCTTTAGAAAGGCCATCCACTCGCTTTCCCCCGCCGTTCCGAACGTGCCTTCGGTGTCGTTGTGGACGAGCGCCGGCGGTGCGGTGAAGGGAACGCCGGACGCTTTCGCCTCGGCGTGGAAGGCTTCGAGCCCGGCTATATCGAGATAGACGGTGCCGGCCGGAACGCCATCGGTGAACAGCAACCTGATATCACCGGCCATGATGAAGGCGATGCCCGGCGGATCGTAGCGGGCGTGAACGTTGAGGCCGAGCACATCGCGCCAGAAGGCCAGCGTCACGTCGAGATCGCGCCCGGCCGACAGTGCGACCTGACGGACCGCGCCGACGCCGGACATCTGCCTAGATGGAGAAACTGGTGCCGCAGCCGCAGGAGGCGACTGCATTGGGGTTGCGGATCTGGAACGATTGGCCCATCAGATCGTCGACGAAGTCGATCACCGAGCCGCCCATATAGACCAGCGACAAATCGTCGATCAGCACGGTGGCGCCGTCCTTTTCGATGGCGACGTCGTCGTCGTTGCGCGTATTGACCAGGTCGAACTTGTAGGAAAAGCCGGAGCAGCCGCCGCCCTCTACGGAGACGCGCAGCGCCGTCTTGCCGGCCTCGCCAGAGACGATTTTCGCGATCCGCCTGGCGGCGGACTCGGTCATCTCGACTTTCATGGCAGTCTTGGCATCAGCGCCCATGGGCGTCACCTTGCTTTCAGTTTCACATGATAGGTATGAAGCGGGAAGGGGCAAGTCAACTGCGGCGGCATCAGCCATGACAAATGAGCTTGGCGACATTGGGTTCGGCTATCGGCCGCGCGCGGCCTATGCCAGCGACCCAGCCAGGTCGCGCGGGCGGCTCTATGACGAGGTCGAGAGCCCGACTCGCACGCCATTCCAGCGCGACCGTGACCGTAT
This sequence comes from Mesorhizobium sp. C089B, assembly GCF_030323125.1. NCBI lineage: Bacteria > Pseudomonadati > Pseudomonadota > Alphaproteobacteria > Hyphomicrobiales > Phyllobacteriaceae > Mesorhizobium > Mesorhizobium sp. C089B. The sequence goes on along the minus strand of NZ_CP100469.1, from coordinate 1,973,796 downwards.
CATTCATTCGACTGCCTTCCGCCGCCTGAAGCACAAGACGCAGGTGTTCGTCGCCCATGAAGGAGATCACTACCGCACCCGGCTGACGCATTCGATCGAGGTGGCGCAGATTGCGCGGGCTCTGGCGCGAGCGCTGCGCGGCGACGAGGATCTGGCCGAGGCGGTCGCCTTGGTGCACGATTTCGGTCACACGCCGTTCGGCCATACCGGCGAGGACGCGCTGAACGAGCGGATGGCCCAATGGGGCGGCTTCGACCACAATGCGCAGTCGCTGCGCGTGGTGACGCGGCTGGAGCGGCGCTATGCCGAGTTCGACGGGCTGAACCTGACCTGGGAAACGCTGGAAGGCCTGGTGAAGCACAATGGCCCGCTGACCGACGCCAAGGGAAAAGGGCTCAAAGGCCCGGTGCCGCAGGCGATCCGCGACTATTCCGAGTTGCACGACCTCGAACTCGACCATTTCGCCGGCATCGAGGCGCAATGTGCTGCGATCGCCGACGATATCGCCTACAACACCCATGACATCGACGACGGCCTGCGCTCCGGCTTCCTGACCTTGGACATGCTGGAAACGGTGGCGCTGCCGGGATCGATCCTGGCAAGCGTGCGCGCGCGCTATCCGGGCCTGGACGATGTGCGCACCGGCCATGAGCTGATGCGCCGGCAGATCACGATGATGGTCGAGGACGTCATTGTTTCCACCACCGCCAATCTGGAGCGCATCAAGCCTGACAGCGCCGAAGCGGTGCGGGCGGCGGGCGAGACGATGGTGACCTTTTCCGCAGACATGGCGGCGACCGAGAAGGATTTGAAGACCTTTCTTTACAAGCATCTCTACCGGCATGACGAGGTGATGCGCGTTCGCATTGAGGCCGAGCAGATCGTGCGCGACCTGTTCGATGTCTATTTCGCCGATCCGCGCGCCATGCCGGACGGCTGGCGGGAGGGGCTCGACCGGGCGGAGGACCGCATCAAGGCGCGCAGCGTCGCCGATTTCCTGGCGGGGATGACGGATACCTACGCCTTGAAGGAACACCGCCGTCTGTTTGACCATACGCCCGATTTAAGCTAGGGCGGGCGCGATTTGCCGGCCAATGAGCCGGTTCCCCTGCACAGTCCGCCAGAGCAAGACCCATGAACATCTTCGCCGATTTCAGCGCGCGAATCACAAAAGCCGTCGAAGCGCTTGATTTGAAAGACAGTAATGGCGTTTCGCCCGACCTGTCGCGCATCGCCGTCGAGCCGCCGCGCGACGCCAGCCATGGCGATCTCGCCACCAATGCGGCGATGGTACTGGCCAAGCCGACAGGGCACAACCCGCGGGCGCTGGCCGAGCGGCTGGTGGAAGTGCTGCGCAGCGACGCCGATGTTGCCGAAGCCGACGTCGCCGGTCCCGGCTTCGTCAATCTCCGGCTCAAGGACGCTTTCTGGCAGGCACATCTGACCGCGGTGCTCGGCGAGGGGCAAAACTACGGCCGCTCGACCATTGGTGGCGGCAAGAAGACCAATGTCGAATATGTCTCGGCCAATCCGACCGGGCCGATGCATGTCGGCCATTGCCGGGGCGCGGTTGTCGGCGACACGCTCGCCAATCTGATGGCCTTCGCCGGCTATGACGTCACCAAGGAATACATCATCAACGACGCCGGCGCGCAGATCGACGTGCTCGGGCGTTCGGCCTTCCTGCGCTACCGCGAAGCGCTGGGCGACGACATTGGCGAGATACCGGCCGGTCTCTATCCCGGCGACTATCTTGTGCCGGTCGGTCAGGCGCTGGCTGCCGAATTTGGCCGCAAGCTCTTGCAGATGCCCGACGATCAGTCGCTGGCAATCGTCAAGGACCGCACGATCGACGCCATGATGGTGATGATCCGCGAGGATCTGGCGTTGCTCAATGTGCATCACGACGTTTTCTTCTCCGAGCGCACGCTGCATGCCGACAATGCCAAAAAAATCCGCTCGGCGATCAACGATCTGACGCTGAAGGGCCATATCTACAAGGGCAAGCTGCCGCCGCCCAAGGGCGAGAAGCCGGACGACTGGGAAGACCGCGAGCAGACGCTGTTCCGCTCGACGGCGGTCGGCGACGACATGGACAGGGCGCTGGTCAAGTCCGACGGCTCGTTCACCTATTTCGCCGCCGACGTCGCCTATCTCAAGGACAAGGTCGACCGCGGTTTCGTCGGCCTGATCTATGTGCTGGGCGCCGACCATGGCGGCTACGTCAAGCGGCTGGAAGCGCTGGCGCGGGCGATTGCAGGCGATGATCTGAAGCTGCAACTCACGGTGCTGCTGTGCAATCTGGTGAAGCTGTTTCGCGATGGCGAACCGGTTCGGATGTCGAAGCGGTCGGGCGACTTCGTGACCTTGCGCGAAGCGGTGGAGGAGGTGGGCCGCGATGCGATCCGCTTCATGATGCTTTACCGCAAGAGCGACGCGCCGCTCGACTTCGATTTCGCCAAGGTCACCGAACAGTCCAAGGACAATCCCGTGTTCTACGTGCAGTACGCTTCGGCGCGCTGTCATTCGGTGTTCCGGCAGGCGAGCGAGCAACTGGGCGAGGCCAATTTCGACCGCAACAGCCTGGCCGCGGCCTCGGCGTCGCTCACCGACGAGGGCGAGATCGGCCTGATCCGGAAGCTGGCTGAATATCCAAGGCTGATCGAATCCGCGGCCCTTGCGCTGGAGCCGCACCGGCTGGCATTCTACCTCTACGATCTGGCTTCCAGCTTCCATGGACACTGGAATCGGGGCACCGAGAATGCCGACTTACGTTTTGTTAAGGTTAACGACCGACAATTGACTCATGCCAGACTAGGGCTGGTGCAGGCTGTTTCGGATGTTTTGACCTCCGGCCTGACGCTGATTGGGGCTGATGCGCCCACTGAGATGCGTTAGGTTTAACTAAAACACCTGTCACCATTTGCCCACATTGCGCTGGTAAGGGCCAACCCTACGCGACGTCCATGGCGTCCGAATGAGTGCGAGTTCGGGAACAATAATGGCAGACAGAACCCAGCTGAGAGTAGCCGACAACAACGACATCGCCGAAGATGATCCGTTCGCTGAACTGACCAGGATCATGGGTTTCGATCCGCGCCAGCCGGTCAAGCCGCAGGCGCCAGCCGTCGAGACGGCTGCGGACGAGGGCGATTTCGACATCGACCTCGAGAAGGAGTTGATGGGCGAATTCGGCGATGAAGTCGGTTCCATGGAGGCCAGCCAGCCAGCTCCCGAGGTTCACCAGCCTGCCGCTGAGCCCTACGAACCTGCTGCCGAGATTCGCGAGCCGGCTTTCGAAACCACCGATGCCGCGATGGACGATGCGCTGGCTGCTTCGCTGGAATATGATTTCGTCTTCGACGATGCCGCCGATCTGGATTTCGGCGCTGCCCCGCAGGCTGCGGCTGCTCCCGTTGAACCCTCGTTTGCCGAACCTTCGTTTGCCGAGCCCGCATTCGACGAAGCTGCATTCGACGATGATTTCGACAATGCCGTCGCCAGCTCGCTGGAAAACGTATCGCCGCTCGAAGACGACCTGCCGATGGATGATGACCTTGCCGCTTCGCTCGAGCAGGGGTTGCTGCTCGATGACGGCGCGACCGTCGCCCATGCCGCAGATGTCGCGCAGGTTGCTGCTGCGCCTGCCGACGATCTCGCGTTCGACGATGATTTCGACAATGCCGTCTCGATGTCGCTGGAAGACGAGCTGACGCTGGACGGTCCTGCGCCGGCGCAGGACCAGTATGCCGCGCCAGTAGCCGAGGCGCCGGTCGTCGGAGTCGCCGACCACACTGTTGCCGACGAGGATTTTGCGGGTCATTTCGATGACGCGATGGCCGATGTCGACATGGACTTTGCGGCCCAGGATTTTGCAGACCAGGATTTTGCGGCGGAGGATTTCGAGCCTCGGGCTTTCGAGGCTCAGCCTGTTGAGGCCGAGGATCCGGAAGAGAGCGATCTGCAGGTCAGCGCGCCGGTTGAGATGGATGCGCCGGAAGTGGACGAGACGCCGGCCTGGACCGTGGAGGCCAGCCCCTCTCATGAGACTGCGCACGAAGCATTCGACGATTTCGATCTGAGCATCGATGATGCGCTTGCCGATCACGAGCCGGTGGCCGAGACCGCACCCGCTCCGGTTCAGCTAGCTCCGGTCGCACCAGCCTATGTGGCGCCTACCAATATGGCGACCCCGGCCGCTCCGGTCGCTGACGAACGGACGTTGGAAGATGAACTCAACGCGCTGCTTGGCGCCATGACCACACCACGCCCGGCGCCAGTCGCGCCGATTCCGGTCGTCACCGAGCCCACCAGGGCTGCCGCCATCGAGCCCACCAGGACTTATGAGCCGGTTGCCCCGGTGCAGCAGTCCGTCGCGACGCCGGTCGCTCCGGTCGATAATCTCGACTGGGACCTGGACGAACACGCGCCGGCTCCTCAGGAGGCCCAGGCGAACGATTCCGATTTCGACGATCTGCTTGCCGGCGAACTTGAGGGCCATGAGCCGAGATCGAGTTCAATGATCACGCCTTCGATGCGGCGCTCGCCAAGGGCATCGATCTCGGTAAGGACACGGCAGCACCGGTCGCTGGCGACTGGCGCTCGACGCCGCCGGAGCCGGCGCGTTCGTGGAGCCGCGTGACTCCCACCCCGGCCCAGCCTTCCTTTGCAGCGCAGCCGCAACCTTCTTTTGCAGCGCAGCCGCAAGCTTCTTTTGCAGAAAAGCCGTCCATGCCGCCGGCGGCAGCGCCAAGCTATCGCGACCAGCCGGTTGCCGCTGCTGCCTATGTGGCGCCGACGCCATCGCGCCAGGCGCCGCCTCAGGCCTATGACGAGATGCCGGATGTCGAGACGGTCGATGTGCCGGAGCGTGTGGTGGCGATTGCCGACGACCTCGACATTCCAGAACTCAGCTTCGAGCAAGACGAGCCGGCCGCCTATGACGACATCGACGCCGAATTCGCCGGCATGCTCAACGACATGAACGCGGTGGAAGTGGCGCCGCCCACTGCCGCACGCAGTGCCGGCTATGATGACGATTCCTACAGTTCCGGCTTCAGTTCGGGCCACGAGCTCGACCAGCGCGCCTATGCGGCGCGGCCAGCCGAAGTGCTTGCAGCCACGCAAGCTCACCACGCCGATGCCGCCGGCGGCTTCGACATGGACGATCTGCCCGGCAGCCAGCCGGTTTCGCAGGCCGACGATTTCGCGGTCGACGAACTCGACTACGATCCGGATCTGGACGAGGCAATGGCGGTGCCGGGCCTCGCCGAGCAGGAAGCCGCACGGCCGCGCAGGAGCGGCCTGCTGGTCGCGGGGGTCGTTGCTGCGGTTGCGATTGCCGGCGGCCTTGGCGCCTTCGCCTTGTCGTTCGGCGGCAAGGGCGGCAGCGATGCGCCGGTCATTGTCAAAGCCGACAACAGGCCGATCAAGGTCAAGCCCGAAATCCGGGCGGCGCCGTGGTGCCGAACCAGGACAACAAGGTTTATGATGCGGTCGCCAAGGGCACCAAGCCGGCCGAGCCGGTTCAGGAGAAGCTGGTCACCAACACCGAAGAGCCGGTCGATGTGAAGGCGCAGGAGCCTGAAAGCCGCGTCGTCGATCTGTCGCCCGACGATACCGACGCTGCCCAGGCCCCGACGCTGCCGGCAACCCCGAAGCTGCCGTCAACCCCGACGCGGCTGTCGCGCCGGCGCCAAAGTCCGAGGACCGCATCGCTCAGGTGCTGCAGGAAGCCGACAAGAACCCCGATACGGTCGCCGTTGCCCCGCGCAAGGTGCGGACCATGGTGGTCAAGCCCGACGGCTCGTTGGTGGCCCGCGAGGACTCGACGCCGGCCGCGCCACAGGTTGCGGCGACTGAGCCGCTTGACCCGGCGCCGCAGCACGTCGCCCCTTCGGCCGATGCCGAGCAGACCGGCACCGTGGCGCCTGCCGATCAGGCAAATAGCGACCAGGCAAGTGCCGAGACCGCCAAGCCGGTCAAGCCGGTGAAGCCGGCGGCCACGCCGAAGTCTGAGACCCAGTCCGCCAACACGCCGCAGACGGTTGCCGTAGCGCCGCAGCGCCCGTCCGACCAGCCGGTCGACGTGGTCGGCGAGGTCAAGCCCGACCAGGTTGCCTCCATCCCGGCGACGGCTTCGACATCGGGCGGTTCGTGGTCGATGCAGATCGCTTCGCAGCCGACGGTCGAAAGCGCCCAGGCCAACTACGCCGACCTGCAGCGCCGCTATGGAAATGTGCTCGCCGGTCGCACCGCCAACATCGTCAAGGCGGAGATCGCCGGCAAGGGCACCTTCTACCGTGTCCGGGTGCCTGCGCAATCGCGCAACGATGCGATCAATCTGTGCACCAGCTACAAGGCTGCCGGCGGCAACTGCTTCGTGTCTCGGTAAGGCCGGATCCAATTATCAGAGCCGGTGCGTTCCCAAGGGTCGCGCCGGCTTTTTCATGTGGATGGGCGAGAGGTTGAGGCGCTTGCCGTCCGGGGAGATTCCCTTTGCCGGCGCGAAGCCCTAAACTGGTGGAATGACCGAATCAAAATCCATGATCCTCGGCTGTGCCGGGAAATCGCTGACCCGCGAAGAAATCCGTTTCTATCGCAATGAATGCCCGTGGGGCTTCATCCTGTTTGCGCGCAACATCGGCGAAACCGAGCAGATCCGCGATCTGGTCGCCGAAATGCGCGACTGTATCGGGCGCCCCGATGCGCTGGTGTTCATCGACCAGGAAGGTGGCCGGGTGCAGCGCCTGCGGCCCCCGCTGGCGCCGAACTATCCCGCCGGCGGCGCGCTCGGTGCATTGTGGCGCAAGGACCATGATGCCGGCACCCGCGCTGCCTGGCTGATGGCGCGGCTGCACGCCTTCGACCTGTTACGCTACGGTATCTCTGCCGATTGCCTGCCGGTGCTGGACGTGCCGATCGAGGGCGCCAGCGACGTCATCGGCGCGCGCGCCTATGGCAAGGAGCCGCGCCCGGTCATCGAACTTGGCCGCGCGGCGGCGGAAGGGCTGATGTCGGGCGGCGTGCTGCCGGTCATGAAGCACATTCCGGGTCACGGGCGCGCCTTTGCCGACACGCATTTCGAACTGCCTGTGGTCGATGCCTCGCTGAGCGACCTGCAGCGGCATGATTTCGCCCCGTTCCGCGAGCTTAGCCATCTGCCGATGGCGATGACGGCGCATGTCGTCTACAGCGCCATCGATCCGAACAACCCAGCGACCACCTCAGGCAAGGTCATCGACGAGATCATCCGCCGCGAGATCGGCTTCGACGGGCTGTTGATGAGCGATGACACCTCGATGAAGGCACTTTCTGGGGATTTCCCGACAAAGGCGGCCTCGATCCTTGCGGCGGGCTGCGATCTGGTCCTTCACTGCAATGGCGTTTTCGAGGAGATGGCGGGCATCGCATCGCGAACCACGGGACTTGAAGGGACGTCGCTGGAGCGCGCCAAGCGGGCGCTGACCTATATAAGGGATCGCGACCGGGCCGACGAAACCGAGATACGCGCTGAGTTTGCCACCTATTTCGATGCGGTGGCCTAGAGACGGATGATTTCAGGTCTGTTCGACCTGAAATCTGAATCCGTCTCTAAATTAGATAGAGAGAGCATGATGTCGTCCGAAAACCGCTTCACACTTTTCGGCATCATGCTCTAACCAGAGGTAAAGGAACAAGTGGCGGAGACATTGGACAGCAAGGCTGCGAAGGCCGCACCGATGGACCGTCTGTGGGCCGAGAACGACGATTCACGGGTCACCGGCGACCCGTCGCTTGTCGTCGACGTCGCCGGGTTCGAAGGTCCGCTCGACCTCTTGCTGCATCTCGCCCGCAACCAAAAGGTCGATCTGTCGCGGATTTCCATCTTGGCGCTGGTCGAGCAGTATCTGACCTTCGTCGAGACGGCGAGGGCGCTAAGGCTTGAGCTTGCCGCCGACTACCTGGTGATGGCGGCGTGGCTGGCCTTCCTCAAGTCGAAGCTCCTCATCCCAAGCAGCCCGGCGAGGAAGGCGAAAGCGGCGAGGAACTGGCCGCGGTGCTGCAGTTCCGGCTGAAGCGTCTGGAGGCCATGCGCGACGCCTCGGCAAGGCTGGTCAACCGCAACCGGCTCGGCCGCGACGTGTTTGCACGCGGCATGCCTGAAATGGTCATCGTCGAGAAGCGTAACGCCTATTCGGCCTCGCTCTACGATTTGCTCACCGCCTATGCGCAGCAGCGCCAGAAACAGGCGATCACCAATGTGACAATTGCCCGGCGTGGCGTGTGGTCGCTCAAGGATGCGCGCGATATCCTGACCCGGCTGATCGGCTCGCTGCGCGACTGGACGGCGCTGGACAGCTATCTGATCAATTACCTGACCAGCCCGGACGAACGGCGTACCGCGATTGCCAGCTCGTTCGCGGCGTCGCTGGAACTGGTGCGCGAAGGCAGCATCGAGATGCGACAGGACCAGGTGTTCGCGCCGCTCTATCTGCGCGGCCGCGCGCAACCAATCAAGGCAGTCGAGGTGGCATCATGAGCGAACGCGCCAACGCTTCGGTCATTCCGTTCAAGGTCGAAGAAGAGACCGAGGAGGGCATTATCGCCCAGGACCCGACTGATACCCTGCTTCTGAATCCTGGCGAACGGCTGCATATGGCCGAAGCCATACGCATGGCCGAGGCGATCGTGTTCGCCAGCGCCGAGCCGGTCAGCGAAAAGCAGCTCGCAGCCAGATTGCCGATGGCATCAGCATTGCCGCTGCCATGGCTGAGCTGCAGCAGATCTATGCGCGGCGCGGCGTCAATCTGGTTCGGGTCGGCGATGCCTGGGCGTTCCGTACCGCCGGCGATCTCGCCTTCCTGATGAGCCGCGACACGGTGCAGCAGCGCAAGCTGTCGCGCGCCGCGCTCGAAGTGCTGGCGATCATCGCCTACCACCAGCCGGTGACGCGCGCCGAGATCGAGGACATCAGAGGCGTCGAGACCTCGAAGGGCACGCTGGATACGCTGCTCGAAACGGAATGGGTGCGCATGCGCGGCCGCCGCCGCACGCCCGGCCGTCCCGTCACCTACGGCACGACAGACACTTTCCTCGACCATTTCGCACTGGAGGAGATCCGCGATCTTCCCGGGATGGACGAACTGAAGGGGGCAGGGCTGCTCTCCGGCCGCATGCCGTCGAATTTCGCCATCCCGTTGCCGCCGGCCGATCCGGACGCGCTGACCGAGGACGAGGATGCGTTGACCGACATCGATCTCGAGGAACTCGGCCTGCTGACGCCGCGCGTCACGGAAGATTGACCGCAAGCCGCTGTCAAAAAGCTGCATTGCTGCGGTAGATGCGCCGATTGGTAGCGGGCAGCTTTGCCGAAAATGCGTGACATAAGCCGCGCCTTCATAAACTTTGTCGCTGTTGTGTTTGAATCCCAACGCGAAAACGCATAGATCATCGCCAGGGAAAACATTCGAGAGAGAGTTACAATGGGTTCATTTTCGATTTGGCACTGGATGATCGTGCTGGTGATCGTGCTGCTGGTGTTCGGCCGCGGCAAGATACCCGAGCTGATGGGCGACATGGCCAAGGGCATCAAGAGCTTCAAGAAGGGCATGGCCGATGACGATACCGCCGAAGACAAGCGCACCGTCGAGCACCGCCCGGACGAGACCGTTTCGGCAGTGAAGGAAAAGGCCAGCAAGAGCTGAGCCGAAGGTTGTTGCTTTTGTGCAAGTCGTTGTCCCAAAACCGCTTCGCACTTTTGGGCGACAAGCACTAGTCGGAACTGATTGCCATGTTTGAAGTCGGCTGGACCGAAATGCTGGTGATCGCGATCGTCATGATCGTGGTCGTCGGACCCAAGGATTTGCCCAATATGCTGCGCACCTTCGGCCGCACGACGGCGAAGCTGCGTGCCATGGCCTCTGACTTCCAGAAGCAGTTCAACGAGGCGTTGAAGGAAGCCGAGCTCGACGACGTCAAGAAGTCGGTCGATACGCTGCGCGGCCTCAATCCGGCGGCCGAGATCCGCAAGCAGCTCAATCCGTTCGAACAGGCGGCAGCAGAGGTTCGCTCCGGCGTCGATGCGGTGATTAAGCCGAAGCCCGCCGTCGACCCCGCAACGCCGGCGGCAGAAACACCACAGGCGGCCGAGCCGCTCAAGAACGGCGCGACGGTGATGCCCGGCGTCAACGGACCGGAAACAGCGCCGGCGGCGCCGATCCTTCCGGCGATGACCGACGAGGCGGTGGTGACACCGGCTGCAGCAACAGCAGCGCCACGAAACGCGCGCGCCAAGGGAGCTGCGATATCAAAGGCCCCGGCAACCAAAACAGCGGCAGCCAAGGCAGCACCGGCAAAGCCGGCGCCTGCGGCGAAGGTTGCGGCCAAGCCGTCAGCGGCGCCCGCCAAGGCTGCACCCGGAAAAGCCGCCACCAAGCCGGCTGCTGCACCGAAGGCAGTCACAAAGGCTGAGCCGAAGCCTGCGCCGGCCACGAAGCCCGCGTCCAAGAAGACGGCGGGGGCCGCCAAGTGAGCATTACGGACAGCGAAAAGGACGAGATCGAGAAGTCGTCGGCTCCGCTGATGGAGCATCTGATCGAACTGCGCCGGCGGCTGATCTGGTCGATCGGCGGTTTCTTCGTCGCCTTCCTCGTCTGCTTCTTCTTTGCCAAGAAGCTGTTCAATCTTTTGGTCGTTCCGTTCAAGTGGGCCACGCAGTGGGCCGGGCTCGATCCGCACAAGGTCGAGCTGATCTATACGGCGCCGCAGGAATTCTTCTTCACCCAGGTCAAGCTCGCCATGTTCGGCGGCATGGTCATCGCCTTTCCGCTGATCGCCACGCAGATCTACAAATTCATCGCGCCAGGCCTCTACAAGAACGAACGCAACGCGTTCCTGCCGTTCCTTATCGCATCGCCGATCCTGTTCCTGATGGGAGCGTCGCTGGTCTATTTCTTCTTCACGCCGATGGTGATGTGGTTCTTCCTCGCCATGCAGCAGGCCGGCACCGACGATCAGGTGCAGATTTCGCTGCTGCCGAAAGTGTCGGAATATCTCAGCCTGATCATGACGCTGATCTTCTCCTTCGGCCTGGTGTTCCAGCTGCCGGTGGTGACCAGCCTGATGACGCGCGTCGGCATGCTGTCGTCGAAGGCGCTGGCCGAGAAGCGCAAATGGGCGATCGTCATCGCCTTCGTCGTCGCGGCGGTGCTGACGCCGCCTGATCCGATGAGCCAGATCGGTTTGGCCATCCCGACCATCCTGCTCTACGAGGTGTCGATCTGGGCGGCCCGGCTGATCGAGCGCGATCAGGTCAAGCAGAAGCTGGCGCGCGAGAAGCAGGAAGCCGCCGAAGCCGTGGCCGAAAAGGCGGCGGACGCGTCCTCAAAGCAGGCTCGTTCATAGGCTGTCGCGTTCGGGTATCCGCGTTAGCGGAAAAACGCGACAGCCGCCATCTTGCATCGATGAAGGATGCGGTTTACGCCCTCAGGCCTTAGCTCGAGGACGACCAACCATGCTTGATATCAAATGGATTCGCGACAACCCGAAGGCCCTTGTCGAAGCGCTGGCCAAGCGCTCGTGGTCGGCTGACGAGGCGCAGTCCACGGTCGATGAGCTGATCAAGAAGGACGAAGCGCGGCGCGAGCACGTCACCGAGCTGCAGACCAAGCAGGAACGCCGCAACGCCGCCTCGAAGGAGATCGGCAACGCCATGCGTTCGGGCGACACGGCACTTGCCGAAAAGCTCAAGGCCGAAGTCGGCGATATCAAGACCTTCATCCAGAATGGCGAGGCGCGCGAGCGCGAGCTCGACAAGACGCTGAACGATGCGCTGGCGGTGCTGCCGAATGTGCCGCTCGACGACGTGCCGGTCGGCAAGGACGAGCACGACAATGTCGTCAAGCATATCGTCGGCGAGGTGCCGACTCGGCCGAACTGGGTGAAGGAGCATTTCGAGATCGGCGAAGCGCTCGGCATGATGGATTTCGAGCGGGCGGCAAAGCTGTCGGGATCACGCTTCACCGTGCTGAAGAGCGGGCTGGCGCGGATGGAGCGCGCCATCGGCCAGTTCATGCTCGATCTGCACACGACCGAGCATGGCTATGAAGAAGTCATCCCGCCACTGATGGTGCGCGACGAAGTGCTTTTCGGGACCAACCAGCTGCCGAAATTCGAGGACGACCTGTTCTTCGTGCAGCATGGCGATGGCCGGCTCGGGTTGATTCCAACCGCCGAGGTCCCGCTCACCAACCTGGTGCGCGAAGAAATCACGGCCCATGAAAAGCTGCCGCTGCGCTATACGGCGCTGACGCCGTGCTTCCGCTCGGAAGCGGGCTCCGCCGGCCGCGACACGCGCGGCATGTTGCGCCAGCACCAGTTCTACAAGGTCGAGCTGGTCTCGGTCACCGACCAGGAGTCTTCGCTCGCCGAGCACGAGCGGATGACGCAGTGCGCCGAAGAGGTGCTGAAGCGACTGGAGCTGCCGTTCCGCACCATGGTCCTGTGCACGGGCGACATGGGGTTTGGCGCGCGCAAGACCTACGACATCGAGGTCTGGCTGCCTGGACAGAACGCCTATCGCGAGATCTCGTCCTGTTCAGTGTGCGGCGACTTCCAGGCCAGGCGCATGGATGCCCGCTACAAGGACAGGGACGGCAACGGCAACCGCTTTGTGCACACGCTGAACGGTTCGGGCACCGCTGTCGGCCGTGCGCTGATTGCCGTCATCGAAAACTATCAGAATGAGGATGGCAGCGTAACCATTCCTGAAGTGCTGCGGCCTTATATGGGCGGTCTGGCGAAGATCGAATCGAAGTAATGCGCATCCTTCTGACCAATGATGACGGCATTCATGCCGAGGGCCTGGCGTCGCTCGAACGCATCGCCCGCACGCTGTCGGACGATGTCTGGGTCGTGGCGCCGGAGCAGGACCAGTCCGGCTACGCGCACTCGCTGTCGATCTCGGAGCCGCTCCGGCTGCGCAAGATCGGCGAGAAACACTACGCCGTGCGCGGCACGCCGACCGACTGCGTCATCATGGGCGTCAAGAAGATCCTGCCTGGCGCGCCGGACCTGATCCTGTCCGGTGTCAATTCCGGCGCCAACATCGCTGACGACGTCACCTATTCCGGCACCGTCGCCGGCGCCATGGAAGGCGCGCTGCTCGGCATCCGCTCGATCGCACTCAGCCAGGGTTATTCCTATGTCGGCGAGGACCGCGTCGTTCCCTATGAGACCACCGAGGCGCTGGCGCCGGCGTTGCTGAAAAAGCTCGTCGCCATGCCGCTGCCGGACGGCGTGCTGCTCAACGTCAACTTTCCCAACTGCCTCCCTGACGAGGTTGCCGGCACCGTCGTGACGTCGCAGGGCAAGCTGGTGCACAGCCTTTGGGTCGACGAGCGCCGCGACGGGCGCGGCCTGCCTTATTACTGGCTGCGCTTCGGCCGCGAGCCGGTCGAGGGCAAGCAGGGCACCGATCTCCATGCTCTGCGCAACCGGCTCGTGTCTGTGACGCCGCTGCAGCTTGACCTCACCGCGCATGAAATCCGTGACCAACTGACCAAGGCGCTGTCTGAATAAGGTGTTCGCATGAAGAAGGTTCTGGCATGAACTTGCCGCTCGACGATCGCGAGGGTTTTGCCGCTTTCCTGCTGCGCCTGCGCGGCCAAGGCGCGGTGCCGAAGGCGCTGATCGCAGCCTTCGAGGCGACGCCGCGGCGCGGCTTCCTCAACGGCCAGTTCCATTCCATCGCCTGGTCGGACGGCATGCTGCCGATCGAATGCGGCGAGGCGATCGAGGGCGCCGATCTGCAGGCGGCGGTGATTGCGGCCCTGGCAATAGAGCCCGGCAACCGGGTGCTGGAGATCGGCACCGGCTCGGGCTACACGGCAGCGGTGATGTCGCGGCTCGCGGCGCGCATCGTCAGCGTCGACCGCTACAAAACGCTGGCCGAGCAGGCCAGGCAACGCTTCGAGGCGCTCGGCATCGGCAATGTCATCGTGCGCCAGGCCGACGGTTCCAACGGGCTTGCCAACGAAGCGCCGTTCGACCGCATCGTAGCCTGGGCGGCTTTCGACAGCCTGCCGCGCTTCCTGCTCGACCAATTGTCGAGCGGCGGCATCGTCATTGCCCCGATCGGGCCGGAGGAGGGCGAGCAGGTGCTGGCCAAGCTGACCAAGGTCGGCAGCCGCTTCGAGCGCGAGGATATCGGCACCGTGCGCCTGCAGCCGATCCTGCGCAGCGTCGCGGCGGTTATTTAGGTGCGCTGACATTCAGGTGAGGCCGGCCTGCAAATGGCAGGTTCCTGCGCTTCCGGTGCTCACATGTTTGAGTACGCTCCGCTCCGGCCTTCGCCGGTCGAAGCCGTCATAAATGCCTCCGCTCTATGAAGGCTACGGCCGGCGTAGGCCGGTTCTCAGAACCTGTCATTTTCGACTCGGCCTGACCTGAATCTCAACGCACCTTCGGCGCGTTCGAAAATGTTTTAAGAAAATTTGCGTCTGATTCTATGGGGTTAACCCGCCAGTAACATTAACGCGCTTTAATCATGACCAGTGTGTACCGGGTCTGTGCGGGTTAGTGCGATGCAATTCAGTGTTTTGAAGGCAAACGGGCGTACTCTGTCGCGGGGCTGCGCTGTCCTCATGCTAGCCGGAGTGGCGGCGGGGTGTAGCTCCCAAGTCTCGCGGTTCAACGGTGTCGACGACGTCTTCACCTCCTCGACCAACAATCAGCGCGCCATCATCGACAAGCAGAGCACCGCTCAGCCCTATCCGGGCGATGTGGCGGCCGAGCCGATCGCTGCGGCACCTGTCGATGGCAGCCATAACCAGTCGGTCAGCCGCTCCAGCCTGGAGCCGGTCACCGTCCAGCAGCTGCCGCCGCCGAGCGCGCCCAAAGCTGCTCCGATGCGTACCGCTTCCGCGCCGGCGCTTGCACCGGCACCGCATGTCGACAGAACGACTACCGGCACCGTCCAGCCGGCGAGGCCGTTCAAGAATGCCGGTGACTCCGATCCGAAACCAGTTGCGGCTGGTACGCCGCATGCGACCGAGATCGTGGTCAGCGACGGCGAGACCATTTCCGGCATCGCTCATCGCTATCATGTGCCCGCCGACGTGATCATGAAGGTCAACGGCTTGAGCGCCACCAAGGGGCTGAAGACCGGTCAGAAACTGGTCATCCCGGCCTATGCCTATTCAAGCAAGGGGGCAGAGCCGAAACTTGCCGACGGCAAGCCGGCAAACAGCCCCAAGGCGCCAGCGCCGGAAAAGGTCGCCGTGCTGCCGCAGCAGCCGAAACTCAAGGACGGCAAGTCCGCCGCGCAGGTTGACGCTTCGGCAGCGAACAAGCCGAAGACCGACAAGCCGGCGCAGACGGCCTCGGCCGCGCCAAAGGCCGGCGCGGGCACCTACACGGTCCAGTCGGGCGACACCATGTCCTCCATCGCCAGGAAGACCGGCGTTGGCGTCGTGGCGCTGAAGCAGGCGAACGGCATGCAGGACGGCCTGCTCAAGATCGGCCAGACGCTGAAGGTTCCGGCAGGTGGCACCGCAACGGTCGCCAGCGCCAAGCCGGCCAAAGTTGATCCGGTGACGACCGCGACCACCCAACCGGCGGCAAAGCCGACGGAGACACTCGCCACCTACACGCCGCCGAAGAAGGACGCCAAGGTTATCCAGCAGGCCGAGGACGACGATGCTGTTGCGCCCGATGCCACCGGCATCGGCAAGATGCGTTGGCCGGTGCGTGGCCGCGTCATCTCCAATTTTGGTGGCGGCAAGGATGGTGTCGACATCGCCGTGCCTGAGGGGACGCCGGTCAAGGCGGCCGAAAACGGCGTGGTCATCTATGCCGGCGACGGCCTCAAGGAATTCGGCAATACGGTTCTGGTGCGCCACGAAAACGGGCTGGTCACCGTCTATGGTCACGCCAGGTCGATCGAGGTGCAGCGCGGCCAGAAGGTCAAGCGCGGCCAGGAAATCGCGCTGTCGGGCATGAGCGGGACCACCGACTCGCCGAAACTGCACTTCGAAGTGCGCAAGAACTCGGCCCCGGTCGACCCCTCTGGCTATCTCGAATAGAACAATAAACGTTTTGCAGGCCGTCTGACCTCCAGTCCGGCCCGCCGGCTCAGCCCGCTCCGCAAGGGGCGGGCTTTTTCAGTGACCTGACGGAAATCAATCAGTCGTTCAGCGGCTTGCCGAGCCGGCCGGCCAGATCCTGGGTGAACTGCCAGGCGACGCGGCCCGAGCGGCTGCCGCGCGTCGTTGCCCATTCCAGCGCCTCGGCGCGCAGCTGCTCCGGGTCGATAGTGAGCCCGTGATGGCTGGCATAGCTGTTGACCATGTCGAGATATTCGTCCTGCGAACATTTGTGGAAGCCGAGCCACAGGCCGAAACGGTCGGACAGCGAAACCTTTTCCTCGACCGCCTCGGACGGGTTGATGGCGGTCGAGCGCTCATTGTCGATCATGTCGCGCGGCAACAGGTGCCGGCGGTTCGACGTGGCGTAGAAGATGACATTGGCCGGGCGGCCCTCGACGCCGCCTTCAAGGGCTGCCTTCAGCGACTTGTAGGAGGTGTCGTCATGGTCGAAGGAGAGGTCGTCGCAAAACAGGATGAAGCGAAACGGCGCCGCCTTCAGCAGGCCCATCAGCCTGGGCAGCGTGTCGATATCCTCGCGATGGATCTCGATCAGCTTGAGCGGCAGGTCGGATTTGGCCTGGGCGTTGATCTGCGCATGCACGGCCTTGACCAGCGAGGATTTGCCCATGCCGCGCGCACCCCACAACAACACATTGTTGGCGGCATGGCCGGCGGCGAAGCGTTCCGTGTTTTCGACCAGAATGTCGCGCACGCGGTCGACGCCGCGGATCAGGCCGATGTCGACGCGGTTGACCTTGCGCACCGGCTCGAGATAGCCGGGGTCGGCCTGCCAGACGAAGCAATCGGCAACCGCAAGATCGGTTTGCGGCACCGGCGGCGGGGCGAGGCGGGTGACCGCCTCGATCAGGCGGTCGAGCTTTTGGTTCAGGGCCTCGATGGTGCTGTCGGTCATGTCTCGTCTTTTATGTTTCCGCACGAACGTGCGTAGGGGCCGAAATCGTCTTGATCCGGGCGAGATAGAAACTGGTTCCAAGCTTTTGTTTGGGCATGATCTTTTGCGAAAACCACGCCCGTATTCCGGGAGCATGCTCTAACACGGGTCAACCGGCCGGAAAAGCAGCTGAAAGCCCGGCCGCGCAGTTGCATTGGTAACTTTACCCACTATATTCCGGCCAAATTTGGCGAGGCCGCCCTACGGCCTTCTTCGTAACCAGGAGTTCTTGATGTTCGTCACACCGGCATACGCCCAAGCTACCGGAACTCCGCTTGGTCCGTTCGGGGATATCGGCATGATACTCCCGTTCGTTCTGATCTTCGTGATCATGTATTTCCTCATCATCCGGCCGCAGCGCGCCCAGTTGAAGAAGCGCCAGGAGATGATCTCGGCCGTGCGCCGTGGCGACACGGTCATCACCGGCGGCGGCTTCGTCGGCAAGGTGACCAAGGTGATCGACGACAATGAGCTTGAGATCGACCTTGGCGGCGGCACCAAGGTGACGGCGCTGCGCTCGACGATCGCCGATGTTCGGGTCAAGGGCGAGCCGGTGGCCAACCAGAACGCCAAGAAGTAAGCCAGTTTCCCAAGCGGAGCGATCCGCGGGCAGAGCTCTGACAAAAGACGGCGTATGGTCCATTTTTCGCGCCTGAAAATGATCCTGATCTGGCTTGCTATGGCCACAATGCTCGTCGACGCGCCCAGTCTTCACGCTGCCGGCGCGGACGTGCTGCTTCGATTGGACGCGACCGATGTGATCGATCGCCGGTTGGAGGCGACGCGTGACGAAATCAGGACGCTGCTGCGCGATGCAAGGATCGGCTATACTGGTCTTGCTAATTCGGGTCGGGCCGTTCAGGTGCATATCACCGACGCCGCTCAGGTCGGCGCGGCCAAGATGGCATTGGAGGCGGTGACTGATCCTGTCCTTGGCAGCGCTGGTCCGGTCCAGGAAGTGATCCTGGATGATACCGGAGCAGCGTTGCTCAAGTTCACGGTAACAGACACAGGTATCAAGTATCGGATGTCGATCGCGCTTGCGCAGTCGATCGTGGTCATTAAGAATCGCCTGCGTGATCTTGGTGTAGCCGACCCAGTAGTGCGGCCAGAGGGCGAAGACGGTATGCTGGTCCGGACCTCGGGCGTTGCGGATTTGCAAAGGCTGAGGAGAATTCTCACCCGAACCGGAATGCTGACTTTTCAGTGGGTTGATGAGTCGATGCCGGTCGCTGATGCGATCAATGGCCGGACGCCCGCTGGCTCGGTGGTGGTTTATTCGAAGGACGATCCACCGGTTCCCTATCTGGTTGAGAGCCGAACGATCGTTTCCAGTGACGACATTGTCAATGCTCAGGCGACTCCCAACTCCGTCACAAATGAGCCGGCGGTTTCGTTCACCTTCGATTCCAGGGCAACGGCACGCGTTGCGCAGGCGACCTCGCAGAATGTCGGCAAGCTATTTGCGATGATCCTCGACAACCAAGTGCTTTCGGTGCCAGTCGTCCGCGAGCCAATTCTTAACGGCCGCGGCCAGATATCGGGCAACCTTACAAAGGAGAACGCCGATGATCTGGCCTTGCTTTTGCGTTCCGGACCGATGCCTGCACAATTGAAAATAGTCGAGTAGCGCACGATAGCGCCCGGCGGTGATCAGAATTAGAATGGAACCGACAGAGGCGATTGACGCCGAAACCGCTGCCGGCGGCAGCGCCAAATTGACCTCAGCGCGCTCGACAATCGGCGAAGTGCGGGTTAAGGGCGAGCCGGTGGCAAATAAGAACGCCAAGAAATAACCGAATTGTCGGCGGAACGATCCGCCAGTACGCCCTGACGGACAACGCCATATGCTGTATTTTTCGCGCCTGAAGATGATCCTGATCTGGATCGCCGTGGCCGTCACATTCATCCTTGCCGCGCCAAATCTCTTCCCGGCCAGCACATTGGCGCAATTGCCCAACTGGGTGCCGAAGCGGCAGATGACGCTTGGTCTCGATCTGCAGGGCGGTTCGCACATCCTCTTGCAGATGGACCAGAACGACCTGGTCAAGGCGCAGCTGGAAACGACGCGCGACGAGATCCGCACGCTGCTGCGCGATGCCAAGGTGGGCTATACCGGCCTTGGCGGCACCGGCAGGACCGTACAAGTGCGCATCACCGATCCAACCCAGATCGATGCCGCCAAGGCGGCGCTTAAGCCGCTGACCGATCCGGTCGCCGCCGGCCTGTTCACCGGTGGCTCCATCCAGGAGATGTCCCTGGATGATTCCGAAGCCGGGCTGCTCAAATTCACCGTCACCGACGCCGGCATCAAATACCGCACCTCGGCCGCATTGGCGCAGTCGATCGAAGTCGTCGAGCGTCGCGTCAACGAACTCGGCACCACCGAGCCGATCGTGCAGCGGCAGGGCGACGACCGTGTACTCGTCCAGGTGCCGGGCCTGCAGGATCCGCAAAGGCTGAAGGAGATCATCGGCCAGACCGCCAAGATGACCTTCCAGATGGTTGATACCTCGATGTCGGTGCAGGATGCGCTGAACGGCCGCCCGCCGGCAGGCTCCTCGGTGCTTTATTCGCAGGACGATCCGCCGGTTCCGTATCTGGTGGAAAATCGCGTCATCGTGTCCGGTGAAGATCTTGCCAAGGCGACGGCAACCTATGATTCCCGAAACAACGAGCCGGTGGTTTCGTTCGTCTTCAACTCGCGCGGTGCGACACGATTCGGCCAGGCGACGCAGCAGAATGTCGGCAAGCCGTTCGCCATCATCCTCGACAATCAGGTGATTTCGGCGCCGGTGATCCGCGAACCGATCCTCGGCGGCAGCGGCCAGATCTCAGGCAATTTCACCGCCGAAAGCGCCAACGACCTCGCCGTGCTGCTGCGCGCCGGCGCGCTGCCGGCAAAGCTGACCGTGATCGAAGAACGCACCGTCGGCCCGGGCCTCGGCCAGGATTCGATCCATGCCGGCAAGGTCGCCGGCATCATCGGCTCCATTCTCGTCGTCGCCTTCATGTTCGTCGCCTACGGACTTCTCGGCTTCCTCGCCAACATTGCGCTCGCCGTGCACGTGGCGATGATCGTCGGGGTCTTGTCGCTGCTTGGCGCGACACTGACCTTGCCCGGCATTGCCGGTATCGTGCTGACCATCGGCATGGCGGTCGATTCCAACGTGCTGATCTATGAGCGTATCCGAGAGGAGCGACGGGCCGGCCGTTCGGTCATCCAGTCGATCGACACAGGCTTCACCAAGGCGTTGGCGACCATCGTGGATTCCAACGTGACGTCGCTGATTGCCACGGTCGTGCTGTTCTATCTCGGCACCGGACCGGTCAAGGGCTTCGCCATCACCTATGCCATCGGCATTTTGACCACGGTGTTCACCGCCTTCACCTTCACCCGTCTGCTGGTGTCGATCTGGCTGCGCCGTGCGCGTCCGAAGGAATTGCCGCGTGCGCCGGTGACCTTCGTTCCGGCCGGCACGAAAATCCCGTTCATGGGCATCCGCCGCTGGACGTTCGCACTGTCCAGCCTGCTGTCGATCGCGTCGGTTATCGGATTCCTGACCATCGACATCAACTACGGCATCGACTTCAAGGGCGGCTCGATCATCGAGGTGCAGTCCAAGCAAGGCGACGCCGATATTGGCGATATCAGAAGCCGGCTGTCGGAGCTCAATATCGGTGAAGTGCAGGTCCAGCAATTCGGCGCGCCGAATGACGTGCTGATCCGCGTTGGCACCCAGGATGGCGGTGAGAACGCCGAGCAGACCGTCATCGACAAGGTGCGCGGCGAGCTGCAGGACAATTACGATTTCCGCCGCGTCGAGGTGGTGGGTCCCACCGTTTCGGGCGAACTGGCCAAGCAAGGCACGATTGCGATGATCATCGCGCTGATCGGCATCCTGGTCTATGTCTGGTTCCGCTTCGAATGGCAGTTCGCGGTCGGCGCAATCGTGGCGACGGTGCACGATGTGGTGATGACGCTGGGCTTCTTCGTCATCACCGGGCTCGAGTTCAACCAGTCTTCGCTGGCGGCGATCCTGACCATTATCGGCTATTCGCTCAACGACACGATCGTCGTCTATGACCGTGTTCGAGAAGATTTGCGAAAATACAAACGAATGCCGCTCCCACAATTGTTGAACAACGCCATCAACGAGACGCTGTCGAGAACGACGCTGACTTCGGTGACGACCATCCTGGCGCTGCTGGCGCTCGTGTTGTTCGGCGGCGAGGTGATCCGCTCGTTCACCATGGCGATGCTGTTCGGCGTCGTCTTCGGCACCTATTCGTCGATCTTCATCGCAGCGCCCTTGCTGATCCTGTTCAGGCTCAGGCCGCAGGGAGCGAGCGCCGATGAGGAGAAGCCGGTTGGTGGCGGCAAGGCCATGGCGACCTGACGGCTGCGCTGGTGGCAAAAGGCATCGTCATCCGCGAGGCGCATTTCCCCGGACGGGCGCCGATCGAAGCCTACGGCAATGGCGGCTTCCGCTTCGCCGACATGTCGCATCGCGGCTCGCTTCTTTGCCTGCCCTCCGGCATCCATGGCTGGGAGCCGGCCGATCCGCTGGCCCTGACGGCGGCGGATTTCGACCTGCTGCTGGCTGAGGCCGGCAAGGTCGAGATCCTGCTGGTCGGTACAGGCAAGGATTTGCGGCCCTTGCCGACAGCACTTCGGGCGGCGCTGAAAGCGGCTGGCATTGGCTCCGACCCGATGTCTACGGGGGCAGCGGTGCGGACCTACAATGTTCTGCTTGCCGAAGACCGCGCCGTGGCCGCGGCGCTCATCGCCGTCGACTGACGTGACCGATACAGCTGACATCGTCATGGAGACGGTGCGCGCCGGCGACCATGACCGCTATGTCAGCGCACTCTATGCACCGGCCAACAAGCGCGCGGCGCTGTTTTCGCTTTACGCCTTCAATGCCGAGATTGCGTCTGTCCGAGACCGCATCCACGAGGCATTGCCGGGCGAAGTGAGGCTGCAATGGTGGCGCGATGTCATCGCTGCTGAAGCCGCAGCCACAGGCAACCCGCTCGCCGATGCGCTGAAGGCGACGATTTCTGCCCATGGCCTGCCCAAAACTGCCTTCGACAACATGCTCGAGGCCCGCATCTTCGACCTCTATGACGATCCGATGCCGTCGCGCACCGATCTCGAGGGATATTGCGGCGAGACGGCGGCCGCGCTGATCCAGCTGGCGGCGATGGTGCTCGATCCCAATCAGGCGCCGCGCTTTGCCGAACTGGCGGGCAGGGCCGGCTGCGCCCAGGCGATGACCGGCCTGTTGCTGCTGTTGCCGCTGCATCGCCGACGCGGGCAATGCTTCGTGCCGGCGGATATCCTTGCAGCGGCCGGCTCGTCGCCGGAGGAGTTCGTCAGCGGCGACGGCGGCCCCGGCGCTCAGCGCGCGGTGGCTGCGATGATTGCATTGGCGCAGGAGCATCTCCGCGCTTTCGAGCAAGGGGCGTCCGCACTTCCGGAAACGCTGCGTCCGGCGTTCCTGCCGCTGGCGCTGACCAGCGCCTATCTCGGCAAGATGGCCAATGGCCGCTCGCCGCTTGGTGGCGCAGCCCGGCTTTCGGCTCTGCGCCGGCATTGGCTGTTGCTCAGGCGCGCAACGCGGGGTTGGCCAGCGAGTTGACGTAAACGTCAATCGCGTTAGGACTCTGAGACTTGGCTATTCAGCAGCTTCCGATGTTTGCGCCGGCAGCCCTAGCCACTCCCGACAATCTGCCCGCGCGCGTGAGGTGATCGCGTGGCGCTTGGCCACCGTCTTGTCCTTGCCGCGCAGGCGTTTGCCTTCGGTCTTCGGTGCTTCCACCGGCGGGAACAGGCCGAAATTGACGTTCATCGGCTGGAACGAGCGTTTGCCCGGCTCGTCGTCGGAAACGATGTGGCCGCCGGTGATGTGGTTGAGCAAGGCGCCGAAGGCGGTGGTGAGCGGTGGCAGCGATGGCGCGTGGCCGAGCCGCTCGGCGGCGGCGAAGCGGCCGGCGAGCAGGCCGATCGCCGCGCTCTCGACATAGCCCTCGCAGCCGGTGATCTGGCCGGCAAAGCGCAGGCCCGGCCGCGACTTCAGCTGCAGCGAGGCGTCGAGCAAGGTCGGCGAATTGATGTAGGTGTTGCGGTGCAGGCCGCCGAGACGGGCGAACTCGGCGTTTTCCAGGCCCGGAATGGTGCGGAAGACGCGCACCTGCTCGGCATGCTTCAGCTTGGTCTGGAAACCGACCATGTTGTAGAGCGTTCCCAGCGCATTGTCCTGGCGCAGCTGCACCACGGCATAGGCTTTTACCGTCGGATTGTGGGCATTGGTCAGCCCCATCGGCTTCATCGGCCCGTAGCGCAGCGTCTCGACGCCGCGCTCGGCCATGATTTCGATCGGCAGGCAGCCGTCGAAATAGGGCGTGCCTTCCCACTGCTTGAATTCGGTCTTCTGGCCGTCGACCAGCGCCTGTACGAAGGCGAGATACTGGTCCTTGTCCATCGGGCAATTGATGTAGTCCTTGCCGGTGCCGCCGGGCCCAACCTTGTCGTAGCGCGACTGGAACCAGCAGGTGTCCATGTCGATCGTGTCGAAATGGATGATCGGGGCGATGGCGTCGAAGAAGGCCAGCGCGTCGGCGCCGGTTGCCTCGGCGATCGACTGGGCGAGCGACGGCGCGGTCAACGGGCCGGTGGCGATGATCGCCTGGTCCCATTCCGCCGGCGGCAAGCCCGGCACTTCCTCCCGCTCGATGGTGATCAGCGGGTGCGTTTCGAGCCTTTTCGTCACCGCGTCGGAGAAGCCGTCGCGATCGACGGCCAGCGCGCCGCCGGCCGGCACCTGGTTGGCGTCGCCGGCGCTCATGATCAGCGAGCCGGCCAGTCGCATTTCGGTATGCAGCAGGCCGACGGCATTGTTCTCGGCATCGTCGGAGCGGAAGGAATTGGAACAGACGAGTTCGGCCAGCCCATCGGTCTTGTGCGCATCGGTGCCGCGCACTGGGCGCATCTCATGCAAAATGACGGGAACGCCGGCTTGTGCTGCCTGCCATGCGGCTTCGGAGCCGGCGAGGCCGCCGCCGACGATGTGGATAGGATTTTTGCTCATGAGCGCCGGAATAATCGCTTGGCGCGCCGTTTGCAATTGGCCGGTGCGAGCGTGGGTCATTGTCGTGCAACGACGGAGCTCGACTTTCTTATGTCCGCGGCGACGCTCTGATGGCGGCGTAAAGCGCCTCGATCGACTGCATGCGCAATTGAAAAGCCTGCCCAAAAACAACAACACCCGCCGCGGGAGGAGGTGCGGCGGGTGTCGTTTTTGGGGCCGATCCTCGGGAGGAGGTGGGGATCGGCCGTATTCGTCATCGCCGGGGAGGAGGTCGGCTTTGACGAAATTCTTTTCGCCGGATCGAGGGAGGCGAAATCCCTGGAAGGCGAACTGCGTTCACTTTGGAGACGAACTGCGTTCGGTTTGGAAACAGCGCCCGCCGCGGGAGGAGGTGCGGCGGGCGCCGTTTTGGTGGTCAACCCTCGGGAGGAGGTGAAGGCTGACCGTATCCGTCAGGGTCGGGGAGGAGGTCGACCCTGGCGAAATTCTGGTTAGATCGTCGCCCTGCGGGCGATGATCTTGATCTCGTCGCGGACGATGCCGAGATCATGGAGCTGACGGTTCGAAAGGCGACCCAGCTCGGTAACGGTGTCGCGGTAAACGCGCCAGTTACGATAGTTGCGGATCAGGTTCATTGTCGTTCTCTTTTTCAAAACTGGTTCGGACCATTTGCGATCCGAAGAGGATTAGACCGCCTTGCGGGCGACGTAGTGGATGTCGCTGCGGCTGATGCCGAGGTCGGTCAGTTCACGGTTCGACAGGCGGCTCAGCTCGGAGACGGTGTCCCGGTAGCGGCGCCAGTTGCGGTAGTTGCGGATCAGGTTCATGGTAGTGCTCGTTTCGTCTTTCTTCGGATCATTCCGTTTGTGTACGAACAGTAAATAGGCTGGGTTATATCGATTTAAAAGTGCTGTTGGCGCATGGCAGCAATGCAAATTGTGCAATGCAACATTAACGCGCGTTCACGGCTTCGTCATGAAGAAACCCGAATCGGAAAATGACGTTGCGTCAACGATTTGAGCGGATCGGCTGTCAGAAAGACCAAGCTGGGGGAGAAGCGGCATGGCGAGTTATTCGTC
Source organism: Mesorhizobium sp. C089B (assembly GCF_030323125.1). Lineage (NCBI taxonomy): Bacteria > Pseudomonadati > Pseudomonadota > Alphaproteobacteria > Hyphomicrobiales > Phyllobacteriaceae > Mesorhizobium > Mesorhizobium sp. C089B. The sequence continues at coordinate 1,948,544 of NZ_CP100469.1, read as the reverse complement.
ACGGGCGAGGGCCGATATCGGGCGGTGGCTGCAGGCTGGCCTGATCGACGCGAAGACGGCCGATGCGCTTAAGCGCGACATCGACGCAAACGAGCGCAAATCGCTGAGCTTCGGCACTATATTGGCCATGATGGCAGCGCTGCTGTTCGGCGCCGCGATCCTGCTCTTCGTCGCCGCCAACTGGGACGCGATCCCGCGGCTGGTGCGGGTCGCGGCGCTGTTTGCCGTCATTCTCGCCGGCTATGTCGGCGGCGCGGTGTTGAAGATGCGCGACCATGCGGCGATCGGCGAGGCGCTGTGGATCGTGGCCGCCGCGGCCTTCGGCGGATCGATCGCGCTGATCGGCCAGATGTACCATCTCACGGGTGACGAAGCCTCGGCCATCGTCACCTGGGGCATCGGCACGGCATTAGCCGCGGTGGCGTTGCGCTCGAACCCGCTGACGGTCGCTGCCGTCGGCATATCCGTTGCCTGGCTGTTCGTGCGCGCGTTCGACTTTTATGACCGCCCCGTATTTCCGGATTTCTTCGTTATCATGGCGCCGGTGCTTTTTGTCGTCTCGTTGTGGACGCGCAGCCAGCCGGCACGCCACTTGATCATTCTTTCGGTCATTTTCTATATCGCGGTGCGCGGCCTGGACCAGAACACGCTCGCCCTGGCTATTCCTCTGGTCGCGGTGTCGGCGCTGCTGTTTGCGGTTTCCATCTTCGCCGCCGGGCCGGCCGACCGGATCTTGCAGCTCGGCGGGCGGCTGCCTTTGCACGCCTTGACCGGCTTTCTCACCGGGCTGGCGATGATCCAGATCGAACTGGGCGATGATAACGCCTTCAGCAACGGCTTTGCCGTCGCCTCGGTTATCGCGCTGGCCGGGATTGCGGCGGCGATCGTTCTGGGCGGGCGCGAGAGCAGGGGGCTGCGCTGGGTTGCTTATGCCGGCTTTGCCTTCGAGCTCGCCATTATCTACGTCGTGACCTTGCAGACGATGCTCGGCACGGCCGGCTTCTTCCTGGCTGCCGCGGTGCTTTTCGGCATCCTGGCTCTCGTTATCATCCGTGTGGAAAAACGCATGAAGGCCCCGGAAGGAGCGGCAGCATGATGTCGGGAAAGAAACTTGTCATCTCGGCGCTGGTCCTGGCGCTCGTCCAGATCGGTTTCCTGAGCTGGATCATCGCCGGCCGCGCGGCGATCCTGCGCAACGGCAAGGAGGTCTTGCTGAAAGTCGAGCCGGTCGATCCGCGCGATCTGTTGCGCGGCGACTATATTATCCTCGGCTATGAAATATCGCGCTTGCCGATGAAGCTGATCGCCAACATCCCGGCCGGCCAGCTCGTGAGCGAGAACACGCCGATCGTGGTCCGGCTGAAGCCGGGCGCCGACGGCTATTGGCATGCGACCACGGCCTGGTTCGGCAAGGCTCCGACGCCGGCAGCCGCCGACGAAGCCGACATCGTCGGCCAGGTCGCGCCGGGCTGGACGCTTGATCCTGAATCCACGATCGCACCGCAATACGGCATCGACCGCTTCTACCTACCTGAGGGCCAGGGCATGGCGGTCCAGAACGACATGCGGGTGCGGCCATTCGGCGTGCGCGTCGCGCTCGCGGCCAGTGGCCAGGCACAGATCAAGGCGCTGATGGACGGCGACAAGACATTGTTTGAGGAACCGCTCTACTAGAAGACATTACCCAGGGCATGGATTTCGGCAACGATCGATCGCTTCGCCCTCATGCAAACCAGACGGGCGGAGACAATGCCGATTACGGTGACGACGCGCGAAGATATCAATCTCGATGCCGTTTTGCGCGTCGCCTGGAGAAACGACACGGTCGAAATCGGCGACAAGGCCTTGCAACGCATTGCCGAATGCCGCGCCTCGTTCCTGAAACTCATTGAGTCCGATCCGCCGCCGGTCATCTACGGCGTCACCACCGCGATGGGCGAGCTGGCAAGCCGCAAGCTCGAACTTGACGAGCGCGACCGCCATGCGCGCATCAAAGCGTATGCCGCCGCCACATCCTTCGGGGAGCCGTTGCCCGAGCGCGTGGTCAGGGCGATCGTGCTGGCACGGCTGACCAATTTCATCGAAGGCAATGCCGCCACCACGCCGCGCATCGCGCTAGCCGTTGCGGCGATGCTCGACGGCGGCCCGATGCCGGTGGTGTCGTCGCAGGGGCAGGGCGGCGCCGGCGAGATCCTGGCGCTCTATCCGCTGTTTGCTGCGCTTACCGCCAGCCTTGAGCTTGAGGTGAAGGAGCGGGGATCGCTGATCAACGGCTCGCCTTGCGCGGCGGCACTGGTGGCGGACGCAGCACTTGCCGCGCGTCGTCGCCTCGCCATGGCGCACAAGGTGTTCGCGCTGTCGATCGAATCGTTTCGCGCGCCGCTCGAGCATTATGATGCAGCTCTCGACGGGCTCTGGGGCGACGCGCACGAAGCGGCCGCCTTGCAAGGGTTGCGGCAATACCTGGTTGGCGCCGGCGACGGCCGGCGCAACTATCAGGCGCCGGTCAGCTACCGCATCGTGCCGCGCGTGCTCGGCCATGCGCACCGGGCGCTGACCGGCGCCGAGCAGGCGGCCACCGTCTCGCTTGCCTCGATCTCGGATAATCCGGTCTATATCCCGCCCGACGCCGCGCACCCGCTCGGACGCTGCATCTCCACCGGCGGCTATCACAATGCCATTGCGACGCCGGCATTAGACGATCTGGCGGCGATCTGGGCCGATCTCTGCCTGCTTTGCGACCGCCACGCCTCAAAACTGCTGAACGGCAAGGTGTCGCTGCTGCCCGATCTGTTGATGACCGGGCACCACTGGGCCGACAGCGACGGCCACGGCAATGTCGGCTATGTCCCGATGGCGATCACCGGCTATCTCGAGCAGGCCAAGCTCGCGGCGCAGCGCACCTTCATCCCGGGCACCGAATCGGCGGGCGCCGGTCAGGACGACGTCGCCACGACGGCATTCTTCGCCTGGACCAAGGAGGCGACCGCCGGACGCTGCCTCGATGCGGCGATGGCGATGCTGGCCATGATCGCCTCGCAGGCGCTGCACGTCACTGAACGCGCCGCGCCGCCGGCATTGCAGGATTTTGTCGCGGATATCAGGAAGATCGTGCCGCCGGTCGACGCCGACCGGGTGCTGGGGCCGGAGCTGGCGAAATTGGCGGAGTGGTTTACCGGTCAAGTGTTTGAAGTGTAGGCCGTCGCCGCCAGTCCTCCTACGCCACGGCTTCGGAGGACACCCTTCGCTTTATCAAGCTCCTGGGTGGCCTGCCACCCGAAGCTCGATAGAGCGAAGGGTGGTGCGGATGAAGGGACTCGAACCCCCACGCCTTTCGGCACTGGAACCTAAATCCAGGGCGTCTACCAGTTCCGCCACATCCGCATTTGTCGGCAATCCCATGTAGCCATCATTCTGTCAATGTCGGGGCGAAAATGGCGTCAATTCGCTGCAACGCGAAGATGGTTGAAAATTGGCCTCGCCTGTGACAAAAGGCGTGTCAAATGTGACGGGACGCGCCGATCCGCTTCTGCAGAATGTGATAAGAAGTAGGAAAACAAGAACTTATTCACATCTTGGAACGCAGTTTGGAACAATTTGAGCCGTAATTTCGGTCAAATCGCCAGGTTCCGTACCAAAAGCCATTCCCGGCAAGATTGTACCGGCAGGCTGTGAACGGCAAGACGCCGTGGCAGCCTCTTTGGTGAAGATAAAGGTTTTACGATGCAGGTCACCGAAACGCTCAACTCCGGTCTCAAGCGCGAGATCAAGATCACCGTGCCGGCCGGTGATATGGAAGCCAAGCTGATGGCGCGGCTGTCCGACGCCAGGAACAAGGTCCGCATCAACGGCTTCCGTCCCGGCAAGGTGCCTGTGCAGCATTTGCGCAAGGTCTACGGCAAGTCGTTCATGGCCGAAGTGGTCAATGAGATCCTCAACGATTCGACCCGTTCGATCATCACGGGGCGCGGCGAAAAGGCCGCCATGCAACCTGAAGTGATCATGACGGAAGATGAGAAAGAGGCCGAGAAGATCCTGGCCGGCGGCGCCGACTTCGAATTCCGCCTCAACTACGAGGTCATCCCGGCGATCGAGATCAAGGATTTCTCCGACATCAAGGTGACGCGCCAGGTATTCGAAGTGCCGGACAGCGAGATCGACGAGCAGGTCCAGCGCGTTGCCGAATCGGCGCGCAGCTTCGAGCCGAAGACCGGCAAGGCCGCCGAAGGCGACCGCGTTTTGATCGACTATCTCGGCAAGATCGACGGCGAGGCCTTTTCCGGCGGCGCCGGCACCGACCAGCCGCTGGTTCTGGGTTCCAAGGAATTCATCCCGGGCTTCGAGGACCAGCTGATCGGCGCCAAGGCCGGCGACGAGAAGCAGGTCACGGTCACTTTCCCGGAAAACTACCAGGCAGCGCATCTGGCCGGCAAGGAAGCCACCTTCGACGTCACCGTCAAGGAAGTGTCCAAGCCCGGCGCGCTGGAAATCAACGACGAGATGGCCAAGAACCTCGGCCTGGAATCGCTGGAGCGCCTGCGCGACGTGGTGCGCGGCCAGATCGAGAACCAGTTCGGTTCGATGACCCGCCAGAAGGTCAAGCGCCAGCTGCTCGACCAGCTTGACGCGGCCTATTCGTTCGAGGCGCCGTCGAAGCTCGTCGATGCCGAGTTCAACAACATCTGGACCCAGGTCAACCGCGATCTCGAAGCCGCCGGCCGTACCTTCGCCGACGAGGAGACGACGGAAGAAGAGGCACGCGCCGAATATCTGCGGCTTGCCGAGCGCCGCGTGCGTCTCGGCCTGGTTTTGGCCGAGATCGGCGAGAAGGCCGGCGTCACCGTTTCCGACGAGGAACTGCAGCGCGGCCTGTTCGAGCAGGTGCGCCGCTACCCGGCCAACCAGCAGCAGGAAGCCTTCGAGTTCTATCGCAGCAATCCGGAAGCCCTGAACACGCTGCGCGCGCCGATGTTCGAGGAGAAGGTCGTCGACCATCTGCTCAGCCAGATCTCGGTCACCGACGTCAAGGTCAGCAAGGAAGAGCTGATGGCTGACGACGAAGAGGGCGATACCGCCAAGGCCAAGCCGGCGAAGAAGGCCGCTGCCAAGAAGGCCGACAAGGCTGAAAAGGCCGACGACGCGGAAGAGCCGAAGAAGAAGGCAGCCCCGAAGAAGAAGGCCGCCAAGGACGCCGAATAAGCGTCTGACGACAAGATCAGAAAAGGCCGCCCTCGAGGCGGCCTTTTTCGTTGTGGCGGATGTGCCTTGAGCCACCGCAGCCCACCTGAACCTTTGTACGGTCGACCTGTTCTACCTACCGGCCAGATTCTGTGGTACACAGGTGGCGCAATTCCATCTGGGGAGGAGCGGAGAATCTATTCTGCCGTGCAGGGCGCATGCTGGTGCTACCGGCATGTGCAGACCGTCTGAGGAAAATTTGACGATCAGGGAGGAATGCCATGCGCTTGGTTGCGTTTTTCGCCGTCGTTTCCGTTGCAACTTTCATCGCCAATCCATCGCGGGCACAGGACGCCGCGGCGGGCGAGAAGGTCTTCACCAAATGCAAGGTCTGCCACGTCGCAGACCAAGACACCAACAAGATAGGCCCTTCGTTGCATGGCGTTATCGGCCGGACGGCCGGCACGCATCCGGATTTTAAATATTCCGAAGCCATGATCGCGGCCGGCACATCCGGCGTCAAATGGGATGAGCCGACACTGACGACGTATCTTCACGACCCCAAGGCAATGGTCAAAGGGACGAAGATGGCGTTTCCCGGCCTCAAGAAGGACGAGGACGTCGCCAACGTCATCGCCTATCTGAAGCAATTTTCCCCGTAACCTGGCTCTTCGGCCGGCCAGAGCGTTTCACCGTTTCACGGAAACGGCGATCCGCTCGATCTCTTTGTTCTTACGCAATTCCGGGCGGAAAACCCCATACACTTTCCTGGAATTGCTCTAGGCTGCCCGGTTTCCATCGATGGTCGTCTCAAATGTCGGTCAAGGAAAGCCTCAAGGATACCGGCGTCCGCCTCTCGGAAGCGACGGCCAGTGATTTCTTTGCGCTCTTGAAGCCTCGGGTCATGGCCCTTGCCGTGTTTACCGCCTTCGTCGGTCTGATGGTGGCGCCCGGCGCGATGAACCCGGTCATCGCCGTGATCGCCATAGGTGCGATTGCGGTTGGAGCGGGAGCGGCCGGCGCGCTCAACATGTGGTACGACGCCGACATCGACGCGCTGATGTCGCGCACGTCAAAGCGGCCGGTTCCGTCGGGCCGCGTCACGGCCGGCGAAGCGCTCGGCTTCGGCCTGGTGCTTTCCGCACTTTCGGTCATGACGCTCGGCGTGCTGGTGGGCTGGCTTGCCGCGTCACTGCTGGCCTTCACCATCTTTTTCTACGTCGTCATCTATACGATGTGGCTGAAGCGCTCGACGCCGCAGAACATCGTCATCGGCGGCGCGGCGGGTGCCCTTCCTCCGATGATCGGCTGGGCGGCGGCCACCGGCGCCATCGGCATTGAAAGCCTCATCCTGTTCCTGATCATTTTCCTGTGGACGCCGCCGCATTTCTGGGCGCTCGCACTGTTCAAGGCCGGCGACTATGCCGCTGCCGGCATCCCGATGATGCCGAACGTGGCCGGCCAGGCCTCGACCAGAAGGCAGATCTTCGCCTATTCACTGCTCCTGGCACCGATCGGAGTGCTGCCCTGGGCGTTCGGATTTACGAGCGGGGTCTATGGGATTGTTTCGGCTGCGTTGGGCGCGGGTTTCATCTGGCATGCCTGGAACGCCCTGGTCATCCTCGACAAGGAGATGAAACCGGCCAAGGCGCTGTTTGCCTATTCGATCTTCTATCTTTTCGCGATCTTTGCGGTGCTGCTTGCCGATACCATCGCGATGCGCGCGTTCATGTCAGCCGGAGGGTGACGGCATGACGCTGTGCTCGGAAACCTCGCCTTCCGGGAGCCTTTTGTAAGAACGGGCGACAAGCTCCAGTCAATGGAGTATATTGATTGCGGTGCAGGTCGCGGTTCGCGTGGCCAGTCATGCAGAACGGCAGCACCGTGAAACCGCGACCTTGCCGGACCTGGTCTGGAGGAACGGGCATGACAAGTTTTCACGTGATTGCAGGCGCCAGCGAAACGCTGGAACACACCAAAATCCGAAAAATCAGTGTTTCCGATCTTTTCGATGCGCTCAAGCGCGGTGTTGACGATTTTATGGTCAAACCGTCGCACATCGTCTTTCTCTGCCTGATCTATCCGCTTGTCGGCGTGGTGCTCGCTGCCTGGACTTCGGGCGCCAATGCGTTGCCGATGTTGTTTCCGCTGGTGTCCGGCTTTGCGCTGATCGGTCCATTCGCGGCGATCGGCCTCTATGAGATCAGCCGCAGACGAGAAGCCGGGCTCGACACCTCCTGGACGCACGCTTTCGAGGTCAGGAATTCTCCGGCCCTGCCAGCCATCGCCGCAGTCGGGATCATGCTGGTTGCAATCTTCATCGCCTGGCTTTTGGCGGCGCAGGTGTTCTACGAATATCTCTTCGGCCCGGCTCCGCCTGTATCGATTTCGGGCTTCATCAATGAAATATTTGCCACCGGACGCGGGTGGTCTCTGATTGTCCTGGGGCACGCCATCGGCTTCGTCTTCGCCGTGGTGGTGTTGTGCACGACGGTCGTCGCCTTCCCATTGTTGCTCGACCGCGACGTCGGCGCCTACGAAGCCATCCACACCTCGGTGCGAGTTGTGCTGGCGAACCCGATCCCCATGGCTGTCTGGGGACTGATTGTCGCCGTCGCCTTGATCATCGGCTCGCTGCCGGTGTTTGCCGGGCTGGCGGTCGTGCTGCCGATCCTGGGTCACGCCACTTGGCATGTCTACCGCAAGGTTGTGGAGCCGCCATCGTCCGCGAGGACGGTCGGCCTCTGACCCCGCAGATCAACTGATGGGAAGCTTCATCTCCGGTCTTTGACCGGAGATGAAGCTGTGCGTCAGGGCCCCGGTCCGAAGAAGGACAACCGGGTGAGAAGCGTGTAGTCCGCTTCGAAGAGCATCATCGCCACGAACACCAGTATCAGAAGCGGCGGCAGGATGATCGCATAGGTAAGCGCCAGCCGCTCCCAGGCCATGTGCATGAACACGGCGACGATCAGCCCGGCCTTGAGGATCATGAAGATCAGGATCAGAGACCATCTGAGATAGCCGTGGATGCCGAGATAATCGACCATGTAGGAGCAGGCGCTAAGGATGAACAGCCATGCCCAGACCACCAGATAGAGCTTGATTGGATGTTCCTGATGAATCTCCGCGACGCCGGTCGATGACCCTTCATGCGCATGATCAGAGTGCAGCGCGTGTTGCCCGAGGCCGTTTGCGGTTGCTTCAGCCATGTCAGCCTCTCACCAAAGATAGAAGAATGCGAAAATGAACACCCAGACCAGGTCGACGAAATGCCAGTAGAGCCCCATGATTTCGACGTTCTCGTAGCGACCCCTGCGGCTGGTGAAGAAGCCGGGGCGACCGACGTCGTAGTCTCCACGCCAGACCTTTCGCGCCACGATGATGAGGAAGATCACCCCGATCGTCACATGCGTGCCGTGGAAGCCGGTGATCATGAAGAAAGTCGAGCCGAATTGTGCCGCGCCCCAGGGATTGCCCCACGGCCGTACCCCTTCGGTGATCAGCTTGGTCCATTCGAAGGCTTGCATGCCGACGAAGGTGGCTCCTAGCGCTGCCGTCAGAAGCATGAGGATTGCGGTTTTACGGCGGTCGCGGCGATAGCCGAAATTGACCGCCATGGCCATCGTTCCGCTGCTCGATATCAGCACGAAGGTCATGATGGCAATCAGGATCAGTGGAATGTCCGAACCGCCGATGCGAAGCGCAAAGACCTCGCTCGGATTGGGCCACGGCACGCGCGTGGAAACGCGCGCTGTCATGTAGGAGAGCAGGAAGCAGCCGAAGATGAAGGTGTCGCTGAGCAGGAAGATCCACATCATGGCCTTGCCCCAGGACACGTTCTTGAACGCGCGCTGATCCGAGGACCAGTCGGCGGCTATGCCTTGCCAGCCTGCGGGCCGCGTCTCCGTTTGGCCGGTATGCGTCAGTGTGGTTTCTGCCATGCTCCTCGACCTCCTAGGTCAGCAACTGCCGGCAAACATCGATGAACGTCACGGCCCAGCCGGCCAAAAGAGCGAAGATGGCGAGCCAGACGAAAAGCAGGAAATGCCAGTACATGGCGCATAATTCGACGCTGAGGCGAAGCCGTTCCGGGCGTGCACCGTTCCAGGCGCCGGCGGTTGTCCTGCTCAGGCCCACCAGCCCTCCCACGATATGCAGGCCGTGCATCCCGGTTATCAGGTAGAAAAAACTGTTGGCCGGATTGGAGGCCAGAAAATAACCATTGGCGGTCAGGTCCCGCCATGCCATGAGCTGCCCGATGAGGAAGGCGATCGCGGTGAGCCCAGCCGCGGCAAGGCCGAGCCTGACCGTGTCCATCTGGCGCTTGCGCGCCGCGATCGAGGCGCATTGCAGCGCGATGCTGCTCAGCACCAGCACGCCGGTGTTGAGCCATAGCAGGCGTGGGATGGGCAGCGGCTGCCAGTCCGACAGCGCCATACGCATGAAGTAGGCGCTGGTGAACAGCGCAAACAGGCAGCCGACCACGGCGAGGAAGACACCGAGGCCGATCTTGGCGGTCGGCAGGCTCGATCGGTCGAAGGCGACAAAATCTCCTGCCACACCTTGCTCGAGCCATGGTTTCGCCATCAGCCGCTGATGCGAGAGCCACCAGCCGGCAAAGCCGGCGATCACGAGAAGGAAGACCAGGATGACGCTCATGCCGGCTCCCTGGAGGGGCCGAACGTGCCCGGCATGTTTTGCGGAATGAAGTCCTCCTTGGCGCCGGGCACGCTGTAGTCATAGGCCCAGCGATAGACGATCGGCAGATCCTTGCCGAAATTGCCATGCGCCGGTGGCGTCTGCGGCGTTTGCCATTCGAGTGTCGTGGCTCGCCATGGATTGCCACCGGCCTCGCGCCCATGGCGGATGCTCCAGATAAGATTGAACAGGAAAACGATCTGGGCGAAGCCGACGATAAACGCCATGATGCTGATGAACGAGTTCAGGTGATGCGCCGACTCCGTCATGACCGTCACGTCGGTCAGTTCGGCATAGCGCCGCGGCACGCCCATCAGGCCGATGTAATGCATGGGAAAGAAGATCAGGTAGGCGCCGAGAAATGTGACCCAGAAATGGAACCGGCCGAGCGTCTCGTTCAGCATCCGGCCGGTGACCTTCGGGTACCAGTGGTAGATCGCGCCGAAGATGACGACGATCGGAGCAACACCCATGACCATATGGAAGTGAGCGACGACGAACATCGTGTCCGACAGCGGGACGTCGACGACGACGTTGCCGAGAAACAGCCCGGTCAACCCGCCATTGACGAAGGTGACGATGAAAGCCATGGCAAACAGCATCGGTATGGTGAGATGGATGTCGCCCCGCCACAGCGTCAGCACCCAATTGTAGACCTTGATCGCCGTCGGGATGGCGATGATCAGTGTCGTGGTGGCGAAGAAGAAGCCGAAATAGGGGTGCATGCCGCTGACATACATGTGGTGCGCCCAGACCACGAAGCTCAGCGCGCCGATGCCAACGATGGCCCAGACCATCATCCGGTAGCCAAAAATGTTCTTGCGCGCATGCGTGCTGATCAGATCGGAGACGATGCCGAAGGCCGGCAGCGCCACGATGTACACTTCCGGGTGGCCGAAGAACCAGAACAGATGCTGGAACAGGATCGGGCTGCCGCCATTGTGCTGTAGCTGTTCCCCCATCTCGACGACCGCGGGCATGAAAAAGGAGGTTCCAAGCGCGCGGTCAAGCAGCATCATCACGCAGGCGACGAACAGCGCCGGAAAGGCGAGCAGCGCCATGACGGTGGCGGTGAAGATGCCCCAGACGGTCAGCGGCAGGCGCATCATCGTCATGCCGCGCGTGCGGGCCTGCAGCACCGTCACGACATAGTTCAGACCGCCCATGGTGAAGCCGATGATGAACAGGATCAGCGAGACGAGCATCAGGATGATGCCCCATTCCTGGCCGCCAGGTGTGCCGGTCATGATGGCTTGCGGCGGATAGAGCGTCCACCCGGCGCCGGTCGGTCCGCCGGGCGCAAAGAAGCTCGACACCAGCACCAGCACGGCAAGGAGGTAGATCCAGTAGCTCAGCATGTTGACATAGGGAAAGACCATGTCGCGGGCGCCGACCATCAGCGGGATCAGGTAGTTGCCGAAGCCGCCGAGGAAGAGTGCCGTGAGCAGGTAGATCACCATGATCATGCCGTGCATGGTGATGAACTGGTAGTAGGCCTCGGGGGTGATGAAATCGAACGTGCCGGGGAAGCCGAGCTGCAGCCGCATCAGCCAGGACAGCACCAGCGCGACCAGGCCGATGGCCGTTGCGGTCGCCGAATACTGGATGGCGATGACCTTGGCGTCCTGCGAGAAGACATACTTCGTCCACCAGCTGTGCGGATGGTAAAGCTCCATTTCCGCGACTTCGGCGGGCGGGACGGCATCTGCAGGCGTGATATCGACCATAGGCGGAGCACCTCCGTGCCCTTCAGCGGGACCCGACAGTTTCGAGTTTTGCCGCAACTTCTAGAGCTGACGCCGTCGCGTTGCCCGGCGCCTGTTCCACCGAGCCCGTCTGCTGCGGCGCCGACAACTGCGCGAACGTCTGCTGCTGGTCGAGCCAGGCCACATAGTCCTGCTCGGTATCGACCATGACGATGCCATGCATCATCGGGTGCCCCTGGCCGCACAGTTCGGCGCACAGAACCTGGAAGGTCCCGGTCTTGGTGGGGGTGAACCAGAAATAGGTGACCGAGCCCGGTATCATGTCCATCTTGGCGCGGAATTCCGGAACGTAGAAATCGTGCAACACATCGATCGAGCGCAGCAGCATCTTGACCGGCTTGCCGACCGGCAGATGCAGGTCGGCCGCTTCGACCACGACGTCGTCCTGGCCGCTGGGATCCTTGGCGATCACGCCCAACGGATTTTCAGCGGTGACGTCGCGGGTGTCGGATGTGCCGAGTTTGCCGTCCTTGCCGGGCAAGCGGAAGCTCCACTGCCATTGCTGGCCGACGACTTCGACCACGGTTGCGTCGCTTGGAACGTTGACGAACCGGCTCCAGACAAACAGGCCGGGAACCAGCATGGCGGTAACACCCACTCCGGTGACGATCGTCAGCCACCACTCGAGCCGCTTGTTCTCCGGTTCGTAGGCCGCCTGGTTGCCTTCGCGGTGACGGAAGCGGAAGACGCAATAGGCCATGAATAGGACGACTGCGGCGAAGACGACGCCGGTAATCCAAAAGGTGATGATGATGGTGTTGTCGATATAGTCCCAATTCGAGGCAATCGGAGTCCACCACCATGGGCTCAGGAAGTGGAACAACACCGAGCCCACGACGATCAAAACGAGTACAACCACTATGGGCATGTCCCGTTCCTCCCGGTATTTCAGGGGGCGCGAAGCCGTCCCGGGAAAATACCAAGTGCATCATGCGTGATTTGCGATTGAAATTCTAGAGCCGGTTGTGGAAGGAGCGAAAAATTGCTTCTGCGGCGCCCGGACCTTGCTTCGTTGGTGACGCCGGAGCGACACCTGACCCCCCAAATCAGGGAGGGCAGGGGCTGGTTTGATTCGGCTTGCCTTGTTCCAGCGGGATCAAAGCGCCTTGATGATGATGCAGCCGGCCAAAAGCAGCACGACGCCGGCGAGCCGCATGCCGGAGACAAGCCGCTGCGGCAGGCGGAACCAGCCGAAGGTGTCGACGAAGATGCCGGCGACCTGCTGGCCGGCCACCGTCAGGCTGACGGCAGCTGCCGCTCCGATGACGGGGATGGCGGTGAACACGGTCGTGACATAGGTGGCGCCGGCAAAACCTCCGAGCCAGCCCCACCAGGGCATCGACGACAGGCCGGCGAGGCGAGGGCGGGGCGTCTTCGTCAGGGCAAGCGCGATCAGAAGCACCGCGGCCATGGCCAGCATCGCCACCAGGAACGAGATGGTGCCGACCGCAAACGGCGCGCCGCCAAGGTCGTGCCGAAGCAAGGCGTTTACAGCGCCTTGCACCGGAAGCACGGCGCCTGCCAGCAGCGCCAGTCCGATCCACCCTGGTCTTGAGGATGCGGTATTGTCGGCCGCGCCCTTCTGTCCCAGAACGATGAGGGCAGCCCCGGCAAGCAAGACGAGCATGCCGAAGGCAGGCCCGGCTCGCAGTCCGGCTTCGGGGATCCCGAGCCAGCCGAACGTGTCGAGGGCGAAGGATGCAAGCATCTGCCCAGCGATGAAGAGCCCGACGGACACGACGGCGCCAAGGCGAGGGAACAGAAGAATGGTCGAAACGACGTAGAAGGCCGAAGCCATGCCGCCGATCGCATGCCACCATTCGGCTTGCCGAACGGCAAGCAGAGCCGGTGTCGTTCCGGTGAGGGCCGTGATCGACAACAGCACGATGGCGCCGACCGCGAGCTGAAGCGTGGTCGCGGCAAAGGGTGAGCCGACCGCCTTTGAAAGTTGGGCGTTGGCGCCAGCCTGCACTGCGAGCAGGCCACCGGCGACAAGCGCCAGAGGGATGAAGAGGATTTCCACGATCGTATTCCTTGAATGCGGGGTGCGGCGGCTAGGGCATGACCCCAAAAAGTGGGTGCCGGTTTTTGGAAAAGATCATGCTCCAACAAAGGGTTAGATCATGATGAGATTTCAACCAAATCTCATCATGATCTAAGCGGCAGCCGATGCTTCGGGTAGGGCGGGAACGGCAATGCCTCTGACAACTGCGGAGCGTCGGCCTATGGCGGCATACCAACGCGCCAGGTCTGGCGCGTCATCGAGGCTGAGGCCGAGCCTGGTGACGGCCGCGTTGATCCATGGCCATGTCATCACATCGGCGATGCCGTAGCTTTTGCCGACGATGTGCTCATGGTTCTTGAGCCGGCTATCGAGAACGCGGAAGACACGTCCGGTTTCGCGCTCAAAACGCTCGATCACGTAAGGGATTTTTTCCGGCGCGAAGATTTTGTAATTCCACAATTGGCCAAGCGTCGGGCCGACATGTGCCGCCTGGAACAAGGTCCAGGTCAGCGTGTCGTCCGCCTCCTGCGCGCCCACCGGCTGAAGCTTGCCCGACCGTCGCGCCAGGTAGTGTAGGATGGCGCCGGATTCGAAGACCGTGCGGCCGGCGTCCCGGTCGACGATCACCGGGATCTTGTTGTTGGGATTGAGCGCCAGGAAATCAGGCTTGGTCTGGTCGCCCCTTTCGATGTCGACTAAGCGGACCGAGTAGGGCAGGCCGACCTCTTCCAGCATGATCGAGGCCTTGTGCCCGTTGGGTGTCTGGCAGGTGTAGAGTTCTATCGGCGTCATGGCTCTTCTCCGCGACTGTTTCTTTTGTCGTCGGACTCCATATGGCGCGCGTGCATGCGCAGATCGACATGCCGATTCGCCCGCTTGCTCTGCGTTTTTGCACAGCGAAGCGTCATTTTGACTCGCAGAGCGCAGCGCTTTCTTTTATCTTTCTGCAAGAATGCACAGCTCACGCGATATCGACTGGGAAGATCTGCGCATGGTGCTGGCCGTCGCCGATGGCGCTTCGCTGGCGGCGGCGGCTCGGATCCTGGGCGTGAACCACACGACTGTGCTGCGGCGCGTCAACGCCTTCGAGGCGCGGCTGGGTATCCGCCTTTTCGATCGGCTGCCGACTGGCTATGCCCTCACCGCGGGCGGCGAGGAACTGCTGGGCGCGGCACGCACAATGGCCGAGACGGTCAATGAACTGGCGCGCAAACTGTCGGGGCAGGATCTCAGGTTCGAAGGCAGGTTGCGGGTCACCACCACCGATACGCTGATGGCGTCGGTGCTGCCGCCGATCCTGGCGGCGTTTCATAAGCTCCATCCCGGCATACGGGTCGAGGCGATGACGCAGAATTCCATCGCCAACCTGACGCAAAGGGATGCAGACGTGGCGATCAGGCCGGTGTCGCAACCGCAGGAAATCCTGGTCGGCCGGCGCATTTCGGGCGTCGCCTTCGCCGCCTACGCGACACGTTCCTATGCCGAAACGCTACCCCCGGAGCCGAGATTGGGTGCGCTGCGCTGGATCGCGCCCGACGACAGCCTAGCCAACACCGGCGTCGCCCGCTGGATGCGGTCGTCGCTGCCCGATGTCGAGATCGCCATGCGCGCCGATTCCCTGGTGACGATGTCGCATGCGGCGGGCGCCGGAATCGGGGTTGCGGCGCTGCCCTGTTATCTCGGCGACAGCCTGCCCGGGCTTGTAAGGGTCGGAGGGCTGATCGAGGAGATCGGCTCGGCGCTGTGGGTGCTGGTGCACGACGATTTGCGCCGCACGGCGCGCGTCCACGCCTTCACCAAATTCGTCTCCGGCGAATTGCAGCAGCGGCGCGACCTTCTTGAGGGCAGGCTCGGCGCCGGAGCTTGAGACGCACGCCAGCTGACGCTGGGGTTCAACTCCGCAACAGGTTCCCAAGCTCGGCAACCGTCACCACGCGCCCGAACACCTTGCCTGATGTCGAGGGTTGCATTGTGCGATGCCTCGTCCAGTCCGCCATTGGCGTCGCTGATGAAAGCCACCTTGTAGTCGCGCATGAAGGCGCTCCGCGCGGTGGATTCGCAGCAGATGCTGGTCACGGTGCCGATGATGATCACCGTGTCGACCCGGCCTGCGCCACGGATGTTGCGCAACACGGTCTCGAGCTGCGTGTTGTGGAAGGCATCGTAGCGGTGCTTCTTGATGACGACATCCCCAGGCAAGGGCGCAAGCGCGGCGACGATTTCGGCGCCGGCGCTGCCTTCCCGCATTCCTTTGGTTTTCAGCTTCGGCTGATAGCCGGTTTCCAGCGGCGAGATATCGAAATGGTCGCTGAGCACATGCTGGGTGTAGATAACCGGGACGCCTTGCGCGCGGCAAAGCTCGACCACCTGCCGCATCGCCGGAATGCGATGGCGGGCCATGGCCACTTCCATGACGGCGCCCTCATCGACAAAGTCGCTTTGCATGTCGATGACCAGAAGGGCTGCGCGTTGCTTGTCGAACGGCCATGGTTCGTCGCCGGGCTGGGGCATTGCGTGTTTCCTGTTTCCGACGCTGATCAGGTGAGCAGCAGGCTCTTCATCGAGACATCGCAATTCCTGCCGATGACGATGTGATCGTGGATGGATGGAGAGATCAAAGTCGTGGCAATCTCGCAGCGAGCTCCGGGATTGGTTTGGGCGACTTGACGCGTCCTCGCTTGGCCTACGGGTCGATGACCGCGATCGCATCGATCTCTATCAGGTAGCCGGGAGACATCACTGCTATCCCGACCACTACGTTTGCCGGCTTGTGATCGCCGAACAGCTCGACCTGGGCCGCTTCGATGATCGGCACGTGTTCGTCGCGTTTGTAATCGACGATGTAGATCGTGATCTTGCAGACTTGCTCGGGCCGAGCGCCGGCGGCAGCAAGCGCTCGGCCGAGATTCCCGAACGCCAGGCGCGCCTGGACTGCGAAATCACCATGGCCAACGAGCTTGCCGTGTATGTCTTCTGGCTGCTGGCCCGAGACGAACACCAGCTTGCTTCCTGTCGCAACGACGACCTGGGAGTACATTTCCGGAATCGGCAGGTCATTTGGATTTATGCATTCGAGCGTCATTGAATAGATCTCCTGCAATGGCTGTCGGGAACTGGCTGCTTCGTATTCGCGGGTCTACCACATTGTCGCCGAAGCGGGCGCTTCCGTCGCAATATCACTTCTACACCGCAAGCGTGGGCATTTGAGCCAAGCCGGAATGTTGCTGATTGGCTCGCGAGCGGTGGCGTTTGGATGACGGCACCGGCGCCCATCAGGCTCAGATCAGCAGCAGGCCCTTCATCGAGGCGTTGCCTTTCTTGCCGATGATGATGTGGTCGTGGACGGCGATGCCGAGCGGCTTGGCGCTGTCGATGATCTGCTTGGTCATTTCGATGTCCGCACGCGATGGTGTCGGATCACCTGATGGGTGATTATGCACCAGGATGACGGCGCTGGCCGACAGTTCGAGCGCGCGCTTGATCACTTCGCGCGGATAGACCGGCGTGTGGTCCACGGTGCCGACCTGCTGTACCTCGTCGGCGATCAGCACGTTCTTCTTGTCGAGGAACAGGATGCGGAAATGTTCGCGGTTCTCGAACGCCATCGCCGAGCGGCAGTACGCAAGAAGCTGCGTCCAGTTGGATAGCACCTCGCGGTCGCGAACCTCGGTCCGCGCCATGCGCTGCGCGGCAGCGGCAATCACCTTCAGGTCGACCGCCACGGCGGGGCCGATGCCCTTCACCTCCTGCAGCAGCGCCACCGGTGCGCCAAGCACTTCGCCAAAAGTGCCGAAGCGCGCCAAAAGCGCCTTGGCGATCGGCTTGGTGTCGACGCGCGGGATCAGGCGAAACAGCAGCAGTTCGAGAAGTTCGTAGTCGGGCAGGGCGTCTGCGCCGCCGGCAACGAAGCGCTCGCGCAAACGGTCGCGATGGCCGTGATAGTGTGGCTTCTCCGTCGATTTGTCTCTTGGTGCCTTGTCCTTCGCCGGTGGTTCAAGCCACCGCTCGGAGAAGAACCCCCGTTCGTCGTCGCCACTCTTCCCCATCGACCCCCCACACTCCCCGAAGGCTTCGACGGCAGATTAGAGCGGTAAGCAGCGCGCGGTCGAGTTTTTTCGGCGACGGCGCCTCAAAGCCGCGGCTTGAGGCGATCTTGTTTTCAGCTGACCGCCGGCAGGCCGGGGCGGTCGAGCTTGTTTGGCGACAGGGTGAAAATCTCGCAGCCAGTTTCGGTGACGCCTATCGTGTGTTCGTACTGCGCCGACAGCGAGCGGTCGCGCGTCACCGCCGTCCAGCCGTCCGACAGCACTTTCACATGCGGCCGGCCAAGATTGATCATGGGCTCGATGGTGAAGATCATGCCCGGCCGCATCTCGACGCCTTCCGAGGCGGTGCCATAGTGCAGGATGTTGGGTGCGTCGTGGAACAACTGGCCAACGCCGTGGCCGCAGAAATCGCGCACCACCGAGCAGCGCTCTGCCTCGGCATAGGTCTGGATGGCGGCGCCAATGGCGCCGGTGCGGGCGCCGGGCCGGACCGCCGCGATTCCGCGCATCAGGCACTCATGAGTGACTTCAAGCAGGCGTTCGGCGGCGCGCTTGATGGTGCCGACGGGATACATGCGCGAGGAATCGCCGTGCCAGCCGTCGAGGATGTAGGTGACGTCGATGTTGACGATGTCCCCGTCCTTCAACGGCTTGCTGTCTGGAATGCCGTGGCAGACGACGTGGTTGATCGAGGTGCAGGACGATTTGGTGTAGCCGCGATAATTGAGCGTCGCCGGCAGCGCGCCTTGGTCCATGCCGAATTCGAAGACGAAACGGTCGATGGTCGCGGTGGTGACACCCGGCTGGACCATCGGCACCAGTTCATCGAGGCAGCGCGCGGTGAGATCGCAGGCCTTGCGCATGCCGGCAAATCCTTCCTCGCCATAGAGGCGGATCTGGCCGGTATTCCTGAGGGGTGCCGTGGTGGCGTCGAGATAGGTGACCATAGTGTCCGTTTGCCTGTAAGCGGGCGGCGCATACCAGCCCGTTAGAGAATTTCCCCAGATTTGGCACTGCAAGCCGCAAGGTTCAAGGAAGAACTGCCGGCAATGGACTGATACTGGCGATATTCCTGGCTTGCGCGGCCGCTCAGATGACATCCAGGTGCGCGATCTCCTCCGAATGCCGAGATCGCACTGACGACACATTTTCGCGCAAAAGCAGCCAAAGCAACTTTTGACGACGAACGGCGTTGCTGTGGTCGACGCCAGTTCGGGAGATATAGAATGGACAGATTGCAATTCGAGGTGCCGGTGCGCATCGCGCCCGCGCCCGGGCTGCCGGTAGAGGAAATATACAGCGTCGAACAGGCGCTGGATATCCTGCATGACTGGCCAAAGAAGCGACAGGGCAAGGTCTATGAAGCGGCGTTCAATGCCTGTTTCGGGGCCACGGTGGATGTGGTCAGGACTGAGGACGCATGGCGCGCCTTCATGGCGTTTTGCCGGGTCAGTGGCCTGCTGGCCAGGGACATGATGGTTACGGCCAAGCGCGCCGGCGAGGCGAGGGGCCTGAGGGTCTAGAGTTCTGCTTGGCCTGGAGGCCGGCCAACCGACTCGTTCCAATCGGCGCGGACTCCGCGGCGTTAAGGTTCCGTTTCCGACTTCACAGCTAGGCATGAGCCATAGAGCAGCGTCTGATTCGTTGCGTCGGTTTCATGGTGCAGAATATGTCCTCAGCCAGTGTGCGTGCCTTCCCGCTAGACCGGCAGACCGTGCTGGTGCGCGAGGTCGCCGCAAGGCTGGGCAGACTGCACGGCGACACGGCCACGTCGTTCTGGAAGGCCACGGCGCGCGAACTCCTCGACAAGGCGGTCGCGGCCGGCTGCGATGCGGCTTCGGCGGCCAACGATGTCCGCCGGTTTTTTGCCGCGGTCCAGGACGAGATGCATTTCAAGGCGGACGATACCGCACCAGGGCAGCGCCGGACGCGCACCCGCCCCTAGCCTCAAAACACACGCGCTCATCATTGTGTGGCCAACCGTGGACCGGTCTTGGCGTCGACGGATCTCGGGTCTTACGCTGTCGATTGTGCCGTCCCAGCCACGGCGGGCGCCTTGTTGAACGCGAGACAGGCGATGAAATACTGGTCGCGCTCGGCCCTGGCGACGTCGGTCATCGCCAAGGAAATCGTCGAGCGCTATGGCGGGACTATCATGCCGGAGACCTGCCTGACGGCCGCCTTTGCAAACAGTGGGTTTCAACGCGGCTTAGCGCAAGGCGTCGGCCTCTCGGCGATCCCTGTGCCGACCCGATCCGAATCGGCTATGCCTGCGCGATGCAGGAAACGTCTCTCTACATCCCGGTGAAGCGGTTTCTCGAGAGCCTGGAATTCACGGTCAAGGGCGAAGTCGGGCACTGCGATATCGTGGCGGTGCGCGACGGCGAGCCGCCTGTGCTGGTCATCTGCGAATTGAAATTGCAGTTCAACCTCGAACTGGTGCTGCAAGGTGTCGATCGCGCCGCGGCATGCGACGAAGTGTGGCTGGCCGCGCGCATGTCGGCGCGTGGCAAAGGCCGCGAGCACGACCGCCGTTTTCGCGCGCTGTGCCGGCGGCTCGGCTTCGGGCTTCTGGCTGTCAGCGGCAAGGGGGAGGTCGAATTGCTGCTCAGCCCGGCCGCTCTGCCGCCGCGTCGCGATCCAAAGCGGCGCTCGCGGCTGATGGAGGAACACCGGCGCCGGCGCGGCGATCCGGTGGTCGGCGGCGGTTCGCGCGCGCCGATCATGACCGCCTACCGGCAGGATGCGCTGGCCTGCGCCGCAGCCATGACCGACGGGCCGAAACGCCCGCGCGATCTGAAAGCGATTTCGCCGCGCGCGGCCAGCATCCTCCTGGACAATGTCTATGGCTGGTTCGCCAGGGCCGAGCGCGGCGTCTACGCGCTGACCGAGGGTGGTCACGCGGCGTTGCAGCGCTGGCCGCAGGTGGCGCACGACCAGGGATGAGTGGCCGGAGATTGCCGCGAGCAGGCGCCAGGGGACTCGGCACGGCAGCGCGTGCGCCGGTTCAACCGATGCGCCGCGCCACCGTTCCAGCCGCTGCTAGTTCGGCGGCTGCTACGAGGCTTCTTGTTTTCCTGAAAGATCTGGTACGCCCAAGGGGAATCGAACCCCTGTTACCGCCGTGAAAGGGTCGCTATCAGTTCCAACCGTGTGCACACATGTGTAAGACAATCAACTGGTTAACCGTTATGATGTTCACTTGTGTTTATGCTTGTCCAACTCTGTTGAGGGGTATATATTGGACAAAGTGTTGGACACGGAAGGCGCCGGCAAATGGTCGAGAAGGTACGCGACAGGAAGATGGACACGCCAAACGCTCGCAAGGCGTTGCCGGCGAGGGGGAAGCCCTATTACCGCACCATCGCCAAGGGCCTGCACCTTGGATACCGAAAGGGCCAGACTGGCGGCCGGTGGGTCGCACGGCACTATATCGGTGGGCAGGACTACGTTGTGGAAACCATCGCCGACGCCGACGACAAGCTGGAGGCCAACGGCACCACTGTCCTTACGTTCTCCCAAGCCCAGGATCGCGCCCGCCAGCTTCAAGCCGATCGTCACGCGCCTACACCCAAGGCGGGGCCCTACACGGTCAACGATGCTCTGGATGCCTATGTCCACTGGATGGAGGGCAAGAGGAAGTCGGCGAGGGACACCAAATGGCGTCGCAAGCTGATCGAGGCCGAGCTGGGCGATAAAGAAGTTGCCAAACTCACCGCCGATGAAATCCGGAAATGGCACCGCAAAGTTTCAGAAACGCCGCCACGGCTCCGGACCAAGGAAGGGGAGCAGCAGCGTTACCGCGATCTCGGGACGGACAGTGCATCGATCCGCCAGCGCCGCGCCACGGCAAACCGTGTGCTGACCATTCTCAAGGCTGCCTTGAATTATGCATGGCGGGAGGGGAAGGTAGACTCTGATAAGGAATGGCGGCGCGTGGAGCCATTCGAGGACGTAGAGACCGCGAGGGTGAGATACCTATCCATTGCCGAGGCGAAGCGTCTGGTGAATGCCTGCGAGCCTGATTTTCGCAGCATTGTCCAGGCCGCACTTCAAACCGGCGCCCGTTATGGGGAGTTGGCTCGGCTCACCGTCGCTGATTTCAACTCTGATGTCGGTACGCTGACCATTGGTGAAAGCAAGTCGGGGGAAGTCCGGCACGTCGTCCTGACCGAGGAAGGCAAGAAGCTCTTTGGCCAGCTCGCCAGCGGCAAAGAAGGCACGGCGCTGTTGATGACCAACGCTGCCGGTAACCCTTGGGGAAGTCTCACCAGTCGCGGCCGATGACGGACGCGTGCGCTGCAGCCAAGATCAATCCGGTGATCGGCTTCCATGGCTTGCGCCACACGTGGGCGAGCTTGGCGGTCATGAACGGCATGCCGCTGCTTGTCGTCGCTGCGCAGCTAGGCCACACAGACACCCGAATGGTGGAAAAGCACTACGGCCACCTGTCCAAGTCCTACATTGCCGACGCGGTGAGGGCTGGCGCACCAAGGTTTGGAATTGAGGATACCAATGTCGTCCCTATGGAGGCGACCAATGTCTGAGGACTGGATTTCCTTCGATGAGGCGCTGGCCTATGTCGAGGCCCGCAAAGTTTCCAACCCCGCGTCCAGGCTATGGGATGTCATCCGGCGGAAGAGGATCAAAGGCAGCTTTCCCGGCGATGCGGATGACGATTCCAATTCCGATGCTTGGACTGACTATCACCTAAACACGCGCGCAGCATTTATGAGTGCGGCCGATCGCTATGCGATGACCAGGGTGTATCTCCCTAGCCTACTGGCATGGCTTGACCGTCTTTCAGGAGGCCATATGGCGACGCAACCGAAGCCGGCCTACGGGCGGAAGCCGGGAACGGGGAAGACGACAACGGACGCGCCATTCGTCACCATGATGCGAGATCTGTTGGCGTCAAAACAGGCAAACAGCATGGCCGACGCTGCGAGAAAGGTGATTGCGGGAAATCCTAGCCTCCAATCCAAGACGACGACTGAACCCAGCATCGTTCGGCGTCTTAGCGACCTTTACAAGAAGGTATACCCCGGAGAATAACGGAGCCTCCGTTATTCTCAGATGCTCCGTGCCTCCGCATGGTTCAAATAGGCATCCTCTCCATTGGTTCACTTGAACCGGAAAGGATTACTATGAACACCGTTACAGCGGCTCTCACCATCCCGGAATTTTGCCAAGCCAACCGCATCAGCCGGGGTAGCTTCTACAATCTCAAGAAGGCCGGCAAGGCGCCGCGCCTGATGATCGTCGGCAACCGCGTCCTCATCTCTCCAGAGGCCAATGCGGAATGGCGGCTTGCCCGCGAACAGGATGCCGTCGAGGTGGCGGCATGAACAGCGGTGTCGATCACGAACTGTCCGACAAGGCCGATGAGGCTGCTATCTGGCTCACTGCGAACTGGTGGAAGGCAGAGCGGCCCTTGGTGCCATTTCTGCGAAAGCGGTTCGGGCTCTCCAATCACGAAGCCATTGAGTCCATGCGCGAGAGCGCCCGCATGAGGGGGCTCACCAATGCAAAGCCCTGAAATGGAAACCGCCGCTACCGACTGGCATCGGAGCGGCGGCAATGGAAAAACGTCACCCCATACTTCTATCGCTGCTGCGCTCACTCCGCAAGAGAAATGGCGTCTGGCCAACCCCTTGGCGCGCTGGGCTCACATCGCTGTCCAGTCCGCTCTCAAGCGCGGACTCCTGGTCAAGCAGGACTGCGCGGTCTGCGGCATCTCAAAGACAGACTTCCATCACGACCCGGATCACTATGACCGGCCGCTGGATGGCGTGTGGTTGTGCCGGAAGCATCATAAGCGTGAACACCGCCGGCTGAAGTGCGAGGCCGCCGATGGCTGAGGGCGTAGCGCGCAAGGGCCGCAAGACCAAGATCGCAGGCCAGTTCTCATGGCGCCTTGTCGAAATGCAGGAGTCCCCGGCCTATCGGGTACTCTCGCAATCTGGCCACCGGGTGCTGGACCGGCTTGAGATCGAACTAGGCCACCACGGTGGCAACGACAACGGCAAGCTGCCGACGACCTTCGACCAGTTCGAGGATTATGGGATCCACAGACACGCTATCGCGCCGGCGGTGCGTGAGGTGGTGGCGCTCGGCTTCGTTGAGATCACTCAGGAAGGCAGGGCTGGCAATGCTGAATGGCGTCAGCCTAATTTATTCAGGCTGACCTATCGCCATCTCGACAAGGCAGAGCCGACAAATGACTGGCGCCAGATCGATACCCTGGAGGCTGCAGAGATGATTGCGAGAGCGGCCAGAGCTGCATCTGAGAAACAAAACTCCAGTGGCGGAAAACGCCAGATTTCAGTGCGGATTGTGCACCACAAACAGGAAATCCTTAGTGCGGATTCCACCACTACAGGGCTTAGTGCGGATTCCACCACTACATCTATATCTCGGGGTGCAGGTCATGGGTGAGGTAGTGCCATTCCCCAGCCAAGGTGTTCGCACTGTGCCGTGCCATCGTATCGCTGAGATGTACGAACTCCAGGTCTACGAAGATGGCAGGTGGCGGGCCTACTCCATCCACTACTCCCTGGAGGACGCAAAAAGCGGCTGCAAACGTGATCGGGACGAAGGTGATCGCCTGAGTCCACCGAGCATCCGGAGCATGTTTTCTCCTGAGACATGGCCAACCCCAAATCAGTGTCACCCAACTGCCTTGCCGCTGTATCAAGGCGGTAAATTGCACTCACTTGAACGCACATAGACTAGCAAAAACAGTGACTTGTCGGGTGTTCACTGGTACTCTGTCCAACGTTTAGCCAATTCGAGGCGGAAAATGCAAGCAGACGCAGCAGAGATGGAAGGCGAGTCCAGCCCGAAGCAGGGCGGAAAGGTTCGGCTTAGGACGCTGGACGATCTGGACCGCCGCACGACTGCTGCCCGCGTGGTGTTCGAGTTACGTGACACCCTGGCTGCCGATCTCGGTGGCAAGGCCAATCTGTCGAGCATGAAGCTGGAGCTTATCGACAACGTGGCCGTGCTTGGCGCCATGCTGAAGGACAGCGCCGCCAGCTACATCACAGGCGAAGAGGTGGACATCACCGAGTTCATGGCCCTGACCAACGCACAGCGCCGGCTGCTGGCCGATCTCGGTCTAGAGCGCCGTGCCTTGAAGGACATCACCCCGACGCTGCGAGACTACGCCGCCACTAGGTACGCAGGTGCTTCCTCGTGAGCCTGGCCAACATCACCATCGATACGGCGCTTCGTGACCCGAACCTGCTTGGTGCTGCTCTCGGCCCATCAGTGACGTGGGACACATGGATTGCCATCCTCCGCGCTGCCTATGGTCTGGATCTATCCCCCGACGAGCTTACCGCCTTCAATGCCGTTGCCGGTGGCAGGGCGCCGCCCGTCAAGCGCGTTCGTGAGCTTTGGTGCATCATCGGCCGCCGCTCGGGAAAGTCGCGTGTAGCGGCTGCCCTGGCTGACTTCATTGCCGCCTTCCAAGACCACAGTGGCAAGCTTGCTCCAGGCGAGACCGGAACCATCCTCGTGCTGGCCGCCTCACAACGGCAGGCTCGGGCCGTCTATGACTACATCAAGGCATTCTTCGAAGCTTCGCCAATCCTCTCTCAGCTTGTCGAGAGCGTGACAAACGATGAGATCAAGCTTGCCGGCAACATTGGCATCTCGGTCCACACGAACAACTACAGGACCGTTCGCGGTCGCACCCTGATCGCCTGCATCTTTGACGAGGTGGGCTTCTGGCGTGACGAGTCCACATCACTGCCCGATGTCGAGACCTACCGCGCCGTGCTGCCTGCACTGGCAACGACCGGCGGGATGCTGATCGGCATCTCAAGCCCGTATGCCCAGCGTGGGCTGCTCTACACCAAGCACCGGGATTGCTACGGCAAGGACGATGCACAGGTTCTGGTGGTGCAGGCCGGGACCAAGGTCTTCAACCCGACCATCGACGCAGACATCATCGACCAGGCGCACCGGGATGACCCGGAATCGGCTGCTGCTGAATGGGATGCAAAATTCCGCGGTGACCTGTCCACATTCGTTGATCGGGCCGTGGTGGAGCGCTGCGTTGATATCGGCATCCATGAGCGCCCGTACCTGCGGCAATACCGCTACGTGGGTTTTGCCGACCCGAGCGGCGGCGCTCACGACTCGATGACCCTTGGCATTGCCCACAGGGAAGGCGACAGGGGCGTTCTGGACTGCCTGCGAGAGGTGAAGCCTCCCTTCGCCCCGGCCGATGTCGTCGGTGAGTTCACCAGGGTTTTGAACACCTACAAGATCACCAGCGTGACCGGCGATCGATATGCCGGCTCCTGGGTTTCGGATGCATTCCGCAAGGAAGGAATTCGCTACGTCGCGTCTGAAAGATCCCGCTCGGAAATCTATCTGGACGCGCTGCCGCAGCTCATGGGCGGAACCGCCTCGCTGCTGGATAACATCCGGCTTGTCGGTCAAATCTCACAGCTTGAGCGGCGCACCACGCGCACCGGCAAAGACAACATCGACCACATGTCCGGCGCCTCGGATGACCTGTGCAACGCGGCTCTTGGCGCCATCATGCATGTGCCGTCCCTGAACCGCGCCGACGCGAACCATTATGGCGGTAGCAACCGCACGCCAGTCGTCAATCTGTCCCACGCCAACATGAAGGCAAAAACAGGACGATATGGCCCTGTGCAAATGAAAGGACCATCACGCAATGGCTGACTTCGCATCACGCAGGCAGGAGGCGGAAAGCCGCCTTGTTGAACTGAAACACATGCACGGCATCGCCATGCTTGATGGCAAGCCTTTCGACCTTGCCGAGATGGCCGATGTCGAGCGTGAACTTTCGGGGCTGGAGGCCGCTGAAGGTGAAGCCGTCCGCCGCGAGCGCCTTGAGGCTGCCAAGACTGAGGAAGCCCGCCTTGAAGGCTTGCGGCAAACCCTGATCGTTGTGGAAGAACACCGCCTCGAAGCCGCTGACCGCGCCGAAAAGGCCGCTCGCGACGTGGCAGAAGCCTTAAAAGAATTCCGTCTTCGCAGCGCCGACGCAGCCCGCCTGCTTCGTGCGCTGGGGGTGAACAACGTCCTTGCTCTGGACGAGACCGATCACAGGATGAGTTGGCGCCTCACGGCAGCGCTGAAGCCGCTGGTCGGCCATGTCCGCCGCTTCGGCCAAATCGTCTTTCCGGAAGCTCGCAGCCCCTACGACCAGCCTTGGCGCGCCGAAGAACAGGCGATCGTCGGCCGCTACATTTCCAAAGCTCTCAAAGGAGACATGCAGTGAAGAACAACAACCCGCTGACGCCCATCCTGAAGGGGAAGGCAGCAATCGAATCCTACGTGATCGAACACTGGATCTGCCACCCCAACGGTGACCGGCTGGAAAAGCGCGCCTCGTTCGAAGAGGCAAAAGCCCGCGCCAAGGAACTGCTCGCAAAGGGAGTATTCTGATGACCAAGGCAATCGACCCGGCCACTCTGAAATCGGCGACCAGGCAAACCCCCGATATCGATCCTGCCCGCGTCTCACTACAGAACGCCGGCCAGATTTGGCGCGAATTCATGGTTCGCTGCCCAGCGGACATGGTTTCCGACGACCTGAAGCACCCTGAAATCTGGCGCAGGCTGCAGGTATCGGGCAGCCGCAACGCGCTGAAGAAACATGACCGGGTTTATGTCGTCTCCTATGACGAGGCCTGGGTTGCTGAAGCGATTGTGGCGAGTGCAGACGGCAAAGGCGCCGTGCTGGCGAAGCCACGCATCACGACCATGCCCGAGCGCTACGACAAGCTCTTCCAGGATGACAAATATCGGGTTGCGTGGAATGGGCATGGCTACGTTGTGGAGCGCAAGGCTGACGGTCATGTGATGACGGCCGCCGTAGCGAATCCCGATCTCGCAGCACGCCTCCTGACCCAACTTTATCCGGCGAGGGCTGCCTGATGGCGACGACAAACGGAGTACAGGTCTCTGACCCCGATATCCATGTCATGCGCTACAAATGGCTGGCAATCCCGAATGGCAACCAAGGGAATGCGGTTTCCCTCAACACCTATCAGGACAGAACCGTCCAGGTGTTTGGCACCTTCGGCGCGGCTGGGTCGGTCACAATCCAGGGGTCGAACGACGGCGGCACGACTTGGACCACGCTGACAGATCCTCTTGGCAACGCGCTGACGTTCACAGCGGCGGGAATGAAGCCAATCGGTATGCTGTCGCACCAGACCCGGCCTAGCGTCACAGCAGGGGACGGCACCACGGCAATCAGTGTGTGGATGCACGCGAGAGGGGGCAACAAATGAGCAACGAACTTACCATTTCCGAGGATTCTGGCGAGGCCCGAGCAGGCTCTGCGACAGAAGGCTTTACGACCGGGAACCAGGGGACTGATTTTGCCTCTCGGCTTCCTGAGCCCGGTCGTAAGGCAGAAATCGCCCGCATCATGGCAACCGACATCCACCGGTACTATGACGAGAAACTTGACGCGGAATACGCTGCCTTGCTGGAGGCCGAGCAGTCGGAAATCAACCCCGACCTGATCAATCCGACACGGCCGATGGATGCCGATCAATCCCGCACCGCTCTCTGCAGTTCGGAGGCCGGCCGCAGGTTGGTTTCCGACTGGGACGAGATGGGCGGTTTTCGCACTCACCTGAGCCACGTCCAGGCCGATGTCGGTAACATGGTCAAGGCAATGGGCGGGAATCGAGAGCAGCGCGTCTTCATGGAGCGTTTTGATCGCGATCTGCCGGAAGAGGCGCGGTACGCCGTCTATGCGGAAATTGCAGCCGGCCCGAGCATCTATGTGACCCCGGCGCCAGCGGCAGAAGTGAAGCGGTTTCAGGCTACCCCGGCAGGCAGCACCCTTGTCGCGGAATGGGGCTCTTTCGCTCCTGAAAAGGTGGCGATGCTGCGAGCCCGCGCCAAGCGGCTGACCGACAATCTGACCGACGACGAGGCGCATGGATTCTGGTTCTGGCTGGACGAGCTGCAGCCGGCAATTGCCGCGGTGATTTTCCGCAAGATGGCGGGGTGATCGATGATCGCCTTCCACGGCTCGCCCCACCTGTTCGGTGACCACGGATGTAGTGGCACCGGCAGGACTTAAGTCGCGGACAGTACCGGCCGCGCGGCGAAAAAATCCGAGAAATGCACCCAAGTGCGAATTTTTTGGCCAATTGCCAAGCCTTGGTATTGCATTTTAAAGGATCTCGCGGCGTATGCTGCCAAAACGAAAAATGCTGGGGGACTCGGGCTGCAATGATTGAACGCGACGAATTCTTTCCGAATTCCGAGCGCGTGATTTACGCAAGATCGCCATTGGTCCAGGTCATCTGCCAAATTCGCTTTCCGAAAATACTCCGCATTGAGGCCAGTCCGCCGGCCGATTTTCAGGACCAGGTTCGGGATCTTTATCCCATAGTCGAGCAGCAGCTTCCGCCGGGAATGCAAGATCTGCCGCCCGAAGTGGCAAAATGCTCGGTGCCGCCGGCCCGCTAAAATCGCAATATCAGTTTTTGTCACAGGACAGGGCAACAACGATTGCTTTGGCACCAGACGCCCTGTCGGTGACCTCGTCCAACTACAGCAGATGGGAAGATTTTGAAGCCCCTGTCAAACTGGCGATCGATGCGCTTAGCAACATATATAAGCCAAGTTTCCTCACGAGAATCGGCCTGCGATACCAAAATGCAGTGGTGCCCGGCGATTTCGGCATCGAAGGATCGCCTTGGGCGGCGCTGTTGAGCAAAAATGTTCTCGGCGGGTTGGCCCACCCTGGATTTTCGAATGACCGAATTACTGAGGCCTTCAGCGTCGTTAGAGCGATGCTGCCTGGTCAGCAAGAAGGCATTCTTCTACAGCACGGCCTCGGACAACGTGAAAACGGACCCGACAAAGCCTACGTATTTGATATAGACTGCTACACGGAGAAGCAGAATGACGTCGCTAGTACGCATTCCCACCTGCGAAGATTCAACGCTCGGGCGAGATACGCCTTCCGGTGGTGCATTTCCGACTTTCTTCATGACACACTTGGACCAAAGCCCGTCGCTGAAATGGTCCGTCACTGATCACGGGATTGAATCTCAGGCAAACTTCGTGACGAACATTGAGGTCACTGGGCGCGCAAGCAATTTGCCCATCTCCGCCGCCTACAGGGCGGTCTGCCTATATGTCTTGGGGCAGTTACGGGGCACCGCTCTTCGCGAGGCGTGCGAGGCGCTCAGTGGCATCTATGAGTTCGATCAAGCTAGGCTCGCGGCGGATCGGAGGCCTGTTATCGATCAGCCGCAGAAACGCGTCATGGCAAAGAATGTTCGGCGGGTCGAACGTCAGCCGCTTACCTTCACAGACTGATTGGGCATGACCGCGGGGGAGGTCGCTGTCCAACTGCCATCGGGACCGTCGATATACGCGACGGTCGATCCGAACTTGGAGTTTCGCCAAGGCGAAATTATCTCTGGCATCGTTCAGTATCGCTACTATCCCGAGGACGGCAGCGTCGAAGAAATTCCCCACGCATATGCCCTCATAGCGTCGCAAGATTGCGACCTTCTGCAGGATCATAATAGCAAAGTAGCCACTGGTCTTAGCCAGTTGAACAGCGTTTTGCTCTATGAAGCGCACGAAACTCCTGTACTCCGTGGCCAAGTGGCCGGCAGCGATATCTGGAAGCGGATTGTTCAGAATAATGACGAGCGATACCACGCTTTAGAGGCTGCCCACGCACGATTTGATCTCTGTAATGTGGGCTTGCCCGACCTAGTCGTTGACTTTCGACGGTTCTTTAGTATTTCACCGGCGGACTTAGCAAAACAAATTCAGGCTGGCACGGCGATGCGAAGGTGTCGTCTGGAGATGCCTTACCGTGAGCAGTTTCAAACACGGGCGGCATTTTACCTTCAACGGGTCGGAGTCCCAGAACCTCATAAGATTGCAAAGGTGGCGAGCCCAGCCTGAGCCTCCCCGTTCAAAACCCGCTTTTTTTGTTTGCTGAACTAGGCCTTATCAACAAGCCGCGTCTTCCGCTTCGGCGCCACATGGCCTTCCACCAATCGCACGTGCTCGGCGTCGACGGTCACCAGCGGCCGGAGACTAATGGTCACTTTCTCGCCATCGACCCGCGTGACTTGGCCGGTCAATTCCATGTTTTGCCCGATCACTGCTTTCGAAGTCGAATCGACAACGGAATGCGGGAAGGCATTGGAAGGAATCGTCACGCTGATGCGATCGGGTGTCACCCGACCGCGCACAACCGCCGTGACGGCGACCTCGTCGCCAACTTTGATATTTCCCCGAGCCATGTGCAAGACTCTGGGGCGGGCGGCTGCGGCGTCAAGATGAGAGGTTGCTAAGAAATGAGCACACTCGGCATGACGTTTCTCGACAAGTGGGTGGCCAAGCAGCTGCCCATTGTGGCGCTGGAAGATTCCGATCACCATCGGTGACTTGAAAGACCAGTTGATGACAGCTGCCGAGAAGGCCGGCATCGACGCCGACGAAATCAACGGCGAGGTTGAAACCGTCTTCGAACTGCTCTTAGAGGTGATGCGGCGGCGACAGGTGCGCGAAGCTGGGCATTAGCCCGGAGGCTTCTCCCGGGGCTGTGCCGGCCCTGTCCCGTTCCATTGGATGAACTGCGCCTTCCGGCCGGTGATGGTCTCAATCGACTTCAACAGGGGTCCATGGACCTCACGTAGAGCTTGGTAGTGTTCGCCGTGGTACGCCAGGAGCGGTCCGACGATGCTCTTGTGCAGCGCTTCGGCTGCCGCCAGGAAGCGCTCGATTTCAGCCTGTGAAAGCCGTTCGGAAGGTTTGGTTCTGGCCATTGGCGATCTCCGTTGAAGGGGTTCGCCGCAACGAGGACAATAATCCTACACATCGTCCTGACTTACAAGCGCAGACACAAAAAAGCCCCGTCGCAGACTGAGCGTGGGGCTTCGTGTGATTTTCGCGGCTCCGCTCGGGAGAGATCGACGGCTTGTCTATGCAAGCTCTGAACACGGCAGCCGGCCAGAGCCTCTCTACTGCTAGAATTTCATCGCGACGCCGACGCGGAAGTCGTGCGTCTGAACCGTGTGTTCGAGTGTGCACCCGCCACCGCAATATTCTAGCGATTTCTTGCCAAAGAAGGAGAAATCATACTCTCCGCGCAAAAACACGTTGTGGGTGAGTGCGACGTCTAAACCTGCTCCAACGATGCCGCCTACCAAGGTGGCATCGCGCTCCGCGTCACCGCCTGGATAGAACGTCTTCAACTTTGCGGCGGTTACCCCCGCCGTGACGAACGGCATGTACGCTCCCATGTCCATGCCGACCCGACCCTTTACAGAGCCAAACAACCCGGTGGAAGCGTCGAGGACGCCTGGGCCTGGAATGTCGTTGAAGGTGTTCTTCTTGAAGCGGTACCCAAGCTCGCCTTCGACGCCGTAGACAATCTTGCCCGACTGGAAGTTATAGCCCGCAAAGCCGCCGATTGTTGCCGAGCCGGGGCTGTGAGTAGCTCCGGCGCCAATGTTCGGCTCATGGATCTTGTAGTGTTCCAGCGTTCCCGCGCCGAAGATACCAGCGTAAGGTCCTTGCCAGGTCCATTCGGGGGTGTCCACAGGAGCAGTAATGGTGTCGGCGGCGATTGCCGGCGCGGTCACCGAAAGCGCGATAAGTGAAGCGAAAAGAAAGGCTTTCATCGGAATCCCCAGCACAATGTCAGGAACTTAGTGCCATAAACCTGCAACCTTGTATGTAGCTAGTAAGCCACACCTGTCGGCTAAGTTGCCGCCGTTGAGTCCGTCGACGTGAATTGAAGGGATCGCCGGCCAGTCGACTATGAAGGTTTGCTCGCTGGGAGCATCAGCGCCACGGCATTTCGGCCACCGGGAGAGTGGCACTGCGCGCGTCTAGGGGCGCGCTTCACTGGTTGCGGCAAACTCGGCGTCTTCACTAAGCCCATTGCCTCACGCTGGCGGGCTTTCCCACATTATGGTTTTGCGCGCTTAAGAGAAAGACGAGTTTCCGCTACGTTTGCCAATGCCTCGCGGCGAATCCGTGTGGTTAGCTTTTGCATTATCAGCTTGGCAACGTCCGGAGCATTTTCTGACTCGACTAGGTCCTGCAACTGCTCTGCTTCGGTCCCACAACTTGCCATCGAGGCTTCCGCGATGTCCACCATGCTGCCATCTAGTTGAGCATATTGGCTCGACTGAACCTGCACACATGCGCTGTACGCCATGACTCTCATGTTCGCCACGCTCTGCGTCTGGGCA
Source organism: Mesorhizobium sp. C089B (assembly GCF_030323125.1). Lineage (NCBI taxonomy): Bacteria > Pseudomonadati > Pseudomonadota > Alphaproteobacteria > Hyphomicrobiales > Phyllobacteriaceae > Mesorhizobium > Mesorhizobium sp. C089B. The sequence goes on along the minus strand of NZ_CP100469.1, from coordinate 1,915,604 downwards.
GAGGCTGGAACGAGCCAAAGGCAGAGCGACATGGCGACGATTGTTTTCTGCCAGTGCATGATCCTCTCCCAAGCCTGCGATGTTGGGACAATTGCTGGAGAACAAGCGAACGGAAGCTGCCTCACGGTGGCGGACTTTAGCGCGCCATCCAGCCTTCGGGGCCGCCAACCGGTCGCGCTTTGATGCTTTCGAGCAGCTTCCGTTTTCTCTCTGCCTCGGCTGCGTCTGCAGCTATTTGCTTCGATTGATCGCCATCAGGCAACCTCAGCGGCACTGCGAATACGACTCTGCTCACGGTCTGAGATTTGCTGTCCTTGCCCCCCTCAGCGCCGATCCCCCAAACCCTGATAGATCCTTTGCCGCCCACAGACGTTTCGGCTGTCACTGCGACGTCAAAGTCAACGCGCGCGAAAACGCCGAATTCAGGCAGCGCAGATAGATTGCTGCCCAGAACGCCAGGGAACGCCGCATTCACATTCTTTCCGATATCGGTGCCTTGGGCCTTGGCGATGCCCGAAAGGATTTGCCCCAGGGTTTCAGAAATGAATTCGTCCAAGTCCATCGCAAGTCGCCTTTATTGTTGATCCGTCAAGTCAACGCAGCAGAGATACGTCTTACGGTGGTGGGCTTATGAAATCGCTTGTCGTCACGGTAACGCGGCCGTTTTCATTGAACCGCTTAGCGTCGTACTTTTCAGAAGCCTTGTCCTGAACGGCCTCCAAGCCATAGTCTTCGATTGCTTCCGTCGAGGTGACAACCACCACGCGTTCTTCCCCGTCTAATGCTTCAAGCAAAAGCTCAAACTCGCTGCTGTTTCCTCGCTCACCCGTAAAAATCAAACCCATAATTCCTCCTCCAAGCCGAAAACGGAGTGTGACAGGAATCACGAAGCGCGACAAACGCCGGCAGAGAATTGGCCAAACGTTGGACAGGGACGGGGAATTTTCTGCTAAGTGCTTGAAAGATCTGGTACGCCCAAGGGGAATCGAACCCCTGTTACCGCCGTGAAAGGGCGGTGTCCTAACCGCTAGACGATGGGCGCGCTCAGACGAAGCGGCTTATAATTGCGTTGTTGCCAACCGGCAACCCATCAGCCGCCAGATGCGGAAACTTTTTTCAAGAGGGGCGAAAAGGGCCAGTTTGGTGAGCCAGCCCAGGTTTTCTGCCCTCGCGTCATTGCACATCTTTGGAGATTAGCCTGAACGCCCCGCGCAGTCGTCATCCTATGGTCTGCGCTGCGTCGCTGCGCGCCTTGCTTCGCCATAGGATGACGAAGTCGCGGGTGCCTCGGCTAATCTCGAACGTCGCTGATAGCTAATCGGGAAAAACGGCAGGCTGCTAACGGCCCCTCGGCCCGTTTGCCGAATGGGGATGCTACCCCCGCCGGCGGCAGCGCCAATTCCAGTCGCGCTCGGGGCCGACGTCGACGTGAACGGATTCGGTATGGCAGTAGGTGCCGACGCCACCGCGGCCGGGCATGGTTCGGATGTAGCTCGCCAGTTCCCATTTGGAGACGCCGGGAACCTGGATGTCGGCGGCGGCGCAATACATGTGCAGCGAATTCTTGGCGCCGTTAGCGCGCCGGTTGCGGGCCGGGTCGCGGTAGCCTGATGTGACCATCATCTTGCGGCCGTAATGGCCTTCGATGGTCTTCAGCACACGCACCAGCGACGGCTTCAGGCAGGCGACGTCGACGCTCTCGTTTTGCTTCAACAGGCCGTTGGGCGCCAGCCGGGCGAGGCCGGCGGCGGAAGCCACCTGATAGGCGCCGCCCGAACCCTCGTCCTCGTTCAGGTCGACGTCGCTTTCGTCGTCGAGGCCGGATTTGCGCTTGATCTCGAACAGCGCCGTCTGGCGCACGCCGGGCAAGGCATCGCTGCCGGTGATGTGGTTGCTCTCGTTGCCAAGCGAGGCAAGCTGCAAGGGCTTGTCGGCCGAACTGGCTGAGGCCAACGTGATGATCGGCTTTGCCGGGGCGGCCTTCTGGGCAGCAACCGCAGGCTGTTCGCCCGAGCGCGAGTTGACCAGCGGAGCAGGTGCCGCCGAGGTTGGCGTGGTGCTGAACAGTGAGGCCAGGAAGCCCTTCTTCGGCGTGTCGATCTGCAGGGGCGCGGCGGTCACGTAGACCTCGCCGGGCGCGGGTGCCGCGGCAGTCGGTTTCGGCGCGGTCACGCCGGCATCGGCGGCGGCGATCTTCTGCGCCACGGCGTCCGTTGCGGCCGCGGTCTGTGCTGACTGCTGCAGCGACTGCGGCGTCTGGCCGACAATGGTTTCGGAGCCGGCGGGAACATTGACCGGGAAGCCGGTGCCGGGCTTGGCCACCGGCACATAGGCGACCTGCTCGGGCAGTGTCGCATCGCCCGCTGCCGTCATCATCATCTGCGGCCCGGTGGATGTGACCTGCACGGTCGAATCGCCCGGCGCCGCAGGGCTGGCGCCGGAAGCCGCGGCGATGTCAGAAGCGGTCGCGTTGTAGCCAGGCATGCCGACGGACATTGTGGGGTCGCCAGCGGAGGTGCAGGACGCCAGAAGCACGGAGAAAAGCGCTGCCGCTATAGTGCGACCTTCTCTCCCCGCGAGACGCGATCCTACTGATTTCAAAACTAAATTCCCCCTCGGTGTCCGGTCGGCCTGCTATTGGTGCGGCGTCGAAACGTTCACGTCCAATAACCTTGTGTTCCCAAACCGGAAACGAGACTTGTGTCAATTCTGCAAGGCTCTGAATTATTTGCTCGTTGGAGGCCAATTGAGGCTTCTTGAAGGTTGACGACACCATTTCGCCCCGTTTTGCCGGCCCGTCAACTCACCAGACATTACATTCCGTTACACACAGGCACCTGCAAAAGGTGCCGGCCGTTACACGCGGACCTTCACATAGGTGCCGGGGGCATCACCCAGGGTTTTCATATGCTTGCCCGGTTTGCGGGCCGGAACGAGGGTGTCGTCCTGGGTTTCGATCCAGTGCTGCCAGTGCGTCCACCAGGAGCCGGGATGCTCCACCGCGGAGGCGAGCCACTGGCCAAAATCGCCCGTCGGTTTGCCGCCGGTCCAGTACTGGTATTTCTTGGCTGCCGGCGGGTTGACGACACCGGCAATGTGGCCGGAACCAGCCATCACAAACTCGACGTCGCCGCCGAAATATTGCGAGCCGAGAAACACCGAAAGGGCCGGCGCGATGTGATCTTCCTTCGACGCCAGGTTGTAAACCGGGATGGTGACGTCGGCCAGCGACACAGTGCGGCCGGCGAGTTCCATCACGCCACGCGTCAGATTGTTCTCGAGATAACAGTTGCGCAGGTAGAAGGAGTGGTTTGCAGCCGCCATGCGGGTGGAATCGGCGTTCCAGTAGAGCAGGTCGAAGGGCAGGGGATCCTTCCCGCGCATGTAATTGTTGATGACATAAGGCCAGATCAGGTCGCCCGAGCGCAGCATGTTGAAGGCGGTCGCCATCTTGGTGCCGTCGAGGTAGCCCTTTTCGTTCATCGACTTCTCGACCGCTGCCACCTGGTCCTCGTCGACGAAGACTTTCAGGTCGCCGGCATGGGTGAAGTCGACCTGCGTGGTGAAGAAGGTCGCCGATTTGATGCGGTTGTCGCCTTCCTGTGCCAGCAGTGCGAGTGCGGCCGCCAGCAGCGTGCCGCCGACGCAATAGCCGATGGCGTTGACCTCTTTCTCGCCGGTCGCCTTCTCGATCATGTCGAGGCCGTATTGCAGGCCTTCCCGTATGTAAGCTTCCCAGCCCTTGGCGCCGTGCCGCTCGTCGGGATTGATCCAGGAGATGACGAACACGGTATGGCCTTGCTCGATCGCCCAGCGGATGAAGGACTTTTGCGGGTTGAGATCGAGGATGTAGAACTTGTTGATCCAGGGCGGGCAGATCAGCAGCGGGCGCTTGAGCACCGTCTCCGTCGTCGGATCGTACTGGATAATTTCGGCGACATCGCTGCGGCCGACCACCTTGCCGGGAGATGTCGCGACGTTCTTGCCGATCTCGAAGGGCGAATAGTCAGCTTGTCTCAGCTTCAGGTCGCCCTTGCCGGCGGCGATGTCTTCGGCCAGCATCTTCATGCCGCGCACCAGGTTTTCTCCATTCGAGGCGACGGTTTCTCGAAACAGCTCCGGATTGGTCAGGATGAAGTTCGACGGCGAGATGGCATTGGACACCTGCTTGACGTAGAAGCTCGCCTTGTGGCGGGTGTGGTCGTCGAGGCCTTCGGCGTGCTCGACCAGGTCGGCCGCCCAGCGCGAGGTGACGAGATAGGCCTGTTTGAGGAAATCGAAGAAAGCGTTGCGACCCCATTCGGGGTCTTGAAAACGCTTGTCGCCGCGCTCGGGCTTGACAGCATCGTCCGGCGCTTCGGCATTCGGGCTAACCTTCTGGATGGCGTTGCCCCAGACCGTCATGTAGCCGGCGAACAGTCGCGTCTGCGCTTCCAGCGCGCGTTGCGGGTCGGCCAGCCAATATTCGCTGAGCTTGGAAAAGGTTTTGACCATGTCGACCACGGGTTCGGCGACATGATCGCGCACCTCGCCTTTTTCGCGCGGCTCGGCCCAGGCCGAGGCGGCTTTGCCGGCCTGTTCGACCATGCGCGCCATGTTCAACGCGAAGCGTTCCGGGTCTTTCACCAGATATTGCTCGACGGTCGAAGATTGATCATCTTCCGCTTTGCTCGAATCAGGTGTTTTGGACATGGCTCGCGGGGTTCCTCCCGAGGCGTTTTCTTGACATATTATCATGGGACATCTGACCGGGTCCAATGCGCTGTACCCCGGCTGCCAGGAAAACAATATGACGATTAACACCGGCAAGACCATTTTTTCGGGAGCAGGCCGCTTTTGCCGCGTCGCGGTTGCAATCGCCTGTCTGACGCCAGGGCTGCTGGCGGCAAGTGGCTGCACGAGCGCCAACACCGGCAACGGGATGAATGTCGGCCTGACCCAGGGCGCGCAGGACACCGGCTCTTATCCCAATCTCAACATCCCACCGCAGGTGGCGGCAAAGCAGCTCACCCCTGAGGAGACGCAGGCCAAGCTTGCCCAGTTGAAGGGCGAACAGCAGGGGCAAGTGGCCAAGGGCGGCGGCGGTGCCCCGTCCACCAGCCCGGCGGCGCTGAATTCGCTGGCGAAGAACCATGGCAAGGACACGCTGAAGCAGATCGAAGCCAAATGCGATCCCGCCCTCGACCCTACCTGCAAATAAGGCTATATCGCGCGCCGAAAGCGGTCTTTGCCAAAGGCGCCTAGCCAAGCCAACTGTGCTAAAGCCAATCTTAAATCGTCTGGAACTGACATGGAAGAATTTCACAAGGTCCGCCGGCTTCCGCCCTACGTGTTCGAGCAGGTCAACCGGCTGAAGGCCAGCGCCCGTTCGCGCGGCGCCGACATTATCGACCTTGGCATGGGCAATCCGGACCTGCCGACGCCGAAGGCGATCGTCGACAAATTGTGCGAAGTGGTGCGCGATCCGCGCACGCATCGCTATTCCTCCTCGCGCGGCATCCCAGGTCTGCGCCGCGCCCAGGCCGCCTATTATCAGCGCCGTTTCGGCGTGAAGCTCAATCCCGACACGCAGGTGGTGGCGACGCTCGGTTCGAAGGAAGGCTTCGCCAATATGGCGCAGGCGATCACCGCGCCGGGCGACGTGATCCTGTGCCCCAACCCGACCTATCCGATCCATGCTTTCGGCTTCATCATGTCGGGCGGCGTCATCCGTTCGCTGCAGGTCGAGCCGGATGACGGCTTCATCCCGGCGCTCGAGCGCGGTGTCCGTCATTCGATCCCGAAGCCACTGGCATTGATCCTCAACTATCCGTCGAACCCGACGGCGCTGGTCGCCTCGCTCGATTTCTACAAGGACGTGGTCGCCTTCGCCAAGAAGAACGACATCATCATCCTGTCGGACCTTGCCTATTCGGAGATCTATTTCGACGGCAATCCGCCGCCTTCGGTGCTGCAAGTGCCGGGCGCCATCGATGTCTGCGTCGAGTTCACCTCGATGTCGAAGACCTTCTCCATGCCCGGCTGGCGCATGGGCTTTGCCGTCGGCAATGAGCGGCTGATCTCGGCGTTGACGCGGGTGAAGTCCTATCTCGACTACGGCGCCTTCACGCCGATCCAGGTGGCGGCGGCGCATGCGCTGAATGGCGACGGCGCCGACATCGCCGAAGTGCGCGAGGTCTATTTGAAGCGCCGCGACGTCATGGTCGACGCCTTCAGCCGCGCCGGCTGGACCATTCCGGCACCGGCTGCCTCGATGTTCGCCTGGGCGCCGATCCCGGAGCCGTTCAAGCATCTCGGCTCGCTTGAGTTTTCCAAGCTCCTGATCGAGCACGCCGACGTGGCGGTGGCGCCGGGCATCGGCTTTGGCGAGCATGGCGACGATCATGTTCGCATCGCGCTGGTCGAGAACGAGCACCGGATCCGGCAGGCGGCGCGCAACATCAAGCGCTTCCTGGCGTCCAGCGCCAAGCAGCCGAACAATGTGGTGCCGCTCGCCGCGCATCGCTAAAGTCGCCGCACATCTTATTCGAGTAGATTTTTTGAGGGGCGTCGCCGGGCATGGCTGAAGCGTTGCGTGTTGGAATTGCCGGTCTGGGTACTGTCGGTGCCTCGGTGGCGCGCGTGCTGCGCGACAAGGCAGCGGAACTGACGCGCCAGTGCGGACGCGATGTCATCGTCGCGGCCGTTTCCGCGCGTGATCCCAAGCGCGACCGTGGCGTCGACCTCAGCGCCGCCAAATGGTTCGACGATCCGATCAAGATGGCGCAGGCCGCCGATATCGACGTCTTCGTCGAACTGATCGGCGGCGATGAGGGGGCAGCGCGCGCGTCGGTCAAGGCAGCACTTGAAGGCGGACGTCATGTCGTCACCGCCAACAAGGCGCTGTTGGCCAAGCACGGCGTGGCGCTTGCCGAAATCGCCGAGAAGAAGGGCGTGCTGCTCAACTACGAGGCGGCAGTTGCCGGCGGCATCCCGGTCATCAAGACGATGCGCGAGGCGATGGCCGGCAATTCGGTCACCCGCGTCTTCGGCATCCTCAACGGCACCTGCAACTACATCCTGACCCGCATGGAGGCCGAGGGCATCTCCTTCGACGAGTGCCTGAAGGACGCGCAACGGCTGGGTTATGCAGAGGCCGACCCGACCTTCGATATCGAGGGCCATGATACGGCGCACAAATTGTCGATCCTGACCAGCCTGGCCTTCGGCACCAGGATCGCGGCCAATGACATCTACATGGAAGGCATTTCCAACATCAGCCAGGCCGACATCCGCGCCGCGGGCGACCTTGGCTACCGGATAAAATTGCTCGGCGTCGCGCAGCGCACCGACAGCGGCATCGAACAGCGTGTGCACCCGACCATGGTGCCGACCGCGTCGGTGATCGCACAGGTGCATGGCGTGACCAATGCGGTGGCCATCGAAACCGACATTCTGGGCGAGCTGCTGCTCTCCGGCCCCGGCGCCGGCGGCAACGCCACCGCGTCCGCCGTGGTCGGCGATATCGCCGACATTGCCAAGAGCCGGCCGGGCTTCCAGCACGGTCCGGTGTTCGGCCTGCCGGCCAAGGAACTGCGGCCCTACAAGAAGGCGCAGATGCGCAGCCATGCCGGCGGCTATTTCATCCGACTGACCGTGCATGATCGCATCGGCGTCTTTGCCGCGATCGCCAAGCGCATGGCCGACAACGACATTTCGCTGGAATCGATCGTCCAGCATGCCGTCAGCGGTGAGACCGACGCGCAAAAGACGGTGATCCTGGTCACCCACGAGACGACGGAAGCAGCGGTGCGCAAGGCTGTCGACGGCATCACCAAGGACGGCCACCTCACAGACAAGCCGCAGGTTATCCGCATCGAGCGTGCGGGCTAGGCCAAGTCATTTTTCTCCTTTAACCGATTGATGCTGCTGCTGAAAAGTGGTTTCAGACGCCATAATGCTCTATCTCTTTGATTTGGAGCCGGATTGAGATTTCAGGTCGAACCCACCAATCATCATCGGGCTCTGGCGGAGGCGTGAGTCGCGAGATCAAGGCGCGTCACCAGGATGTGGAAAAGTTTTGAGACTTTCCTGTTTAGCCGTCGCATATTGCCGGAAATGACAATCTATAGATTACGCCTCCTATGACGGGCGACAAACGCTTCTTCCTCGATGTCAGGCAGTCGGCGACCGGTGTTTCCTGGGAACACCGGTTGAGCGAGCGGCAGGACATGACGGCGCTTGCCATTGCGCAGGGCCACGGCGTGCCCGACATTGTGGCGCGCGTGCTCGCCGGGCGCGGCGTGACCGCGGACCAGGCCGAGCGCTTCCTCGATCCGACGATCCGCAATCTGTTGCCGGATCCGGCTTCGCTGACCGACATGGGCAAGGCTGCGACCCGCATCGCCGAAGCGGTCATGGCCAAGGAGAAGGTGGCAATCTTCGGCGACTACGATGTCGACGGCGCCGCCTCTTCGGCGTTGCTCAAACGCTTCCTGACGCATTTCTTGGTGCCTTCGGAGATCTACATTCCCGACCGCATCTTCGAGGGCTACGGCCCCAATCCGGAGGCTATGCGCGAACTGGTCTCGCGCGGCGCGACGCTGATCGTCACCGTCGATTGCGGCACCAACAGCGCTGTCTCCATTGATGCCGCCAAGGCCGCAGGCGCCGATGTGGTGGTGCTCGACCACCATCAGGTCGGCGGCCCGCTGCCGGAGGCGACCGCGGTCGTCAATCCCAATCGCGAGGACGACCTTTCCGGGCAAGGCCATTTGTGCGCCGCCGGTGTCGTCTTCCTCACTCTGGTGCAGACGGCGAGGGTCCTGCGCAGCCGATTGCCCGACGCAGCGCCACCGGACCTGTTGTCGTTGCTCGACTTGGCGGCGCTGGCCACGGTTTGCGATGTGGTGCCGCTCATCGGCGTGAACCGCGCTTTCGTCGTCAAGGGACTACAGATGGCGCGGCAGCAGAAGAATGAGGGGCTCGCCACACTGGCGCGGGTGTCCCGCATTGGTGAGCCGATAAGCACCTTTCATCTCGCCTATCTGATTGGGCCGCGCATCAATGCCGGCGGCCGCATCGGCGATGCAGCACTTGGCAGCCGGCTGCTCGCCACCGACGATCCGGTTGAGGCCAGGACCATTGCCGAGACACTCGACCGGCTCAACCAGGAACGCCAGCAGATGGAGCTGGAGATGCTGGCAGCGGCGCGCGCGGAGGCTGACGCCGAACTTGCCGGCGGCAACGGGCCGGCCATCATCGTCACCGCCAGCACCAATTGGCATCCCGGCATTGTCGGCTTGATCGCCTCGCGGCTGAAGGACCATGCGCGGCGGCCGGCCTTCGCCATCGCCTTCAACGCCAATGGCATCGGCACCGGCTCCGGCCGTTCGGTGTCGGGCTTCGATCTCGGACGGCTGGTGCGCGCAGCCGCCGATGCCGGGCTGATCGTCAAGGGCGGCGGCCACGGCATGGCCGCCGGCATCACGGTGGAACGCGCCAAGCTCGGCGAACTCCGTGCTTTCTTCGAGGAGCGCGCGGCGGCCGAAGTGTTCCGGCTCCAGGACGAAGAAAGTCTGGCCGTCGACGGCGCGCTCGCCGCCGAGGGCGCGACGATTGCTTTGCTCGATGCACTGGAAAAGGCCGGGCCTTTCGGCGCCGGCCATGTCGCGCCGGTGTTCGCGCTGCCGCGCCATCGGCTGGCCGACGCGCGGGCCGTCGGCACCAACCACATCCGGGCTGATCTGCAGTCGGAAAGCGGCGGCCGCATCCAGGGCATCGCCTTTCGATCCGTCGATACCGCGCTGGGCGAATTCCTGTTCAAGAACAGGGGCAACACGATCCATGTAGCCGGCTCGCTGTCGGGGAATTATTGGAACGGCAACCGCACGGTGCAGTTCCGCATCACCGATGCGGCCAAAGCCTGACATTGCCGAACTGGTTTAAGCGAGAACCGTCTGCAGCCGCTTCAACTCGCTGATCTGCGCCATCGTCGCCTGGTAACCGACGCTGATCGCCTCATCCGCGCGGTGGAATTCGGTCAAGCCGATATGGCTGAGTTTCGGTTGGAGCGACATGTCGGGCGGATCGCCCGCTAGCCTTGCGCGTGAAATCCGGTCCTGGATGATGTTGAAGGCTTCGACCATGACGCCGGTGATGCCGAGACGGCTCTGGTGCGGCTGGTGGTCGGGGCTGGCCTGGCCTGGCCGGGGCGCGTCCTTCTCGATGAGCAGTTCGCCGGCGCTGTGCTTGATGACGGCGGCGCGGCCGAACAGATCGTAGTGAAGGTTGACCGCGACGACCAGCGGCTGCTCGTAGGCGCGGCAGACCGAAACCGGAACCGGGTTGACCAGCGCGCCGTCGACCAGAATGCGGCCGTTGCAATTCACCGGTTCGAACACGCCGGGCAGCGCATAGGAAGCCCGCATCGCGGTGATCAGCGATCCGCTGGACAGCCAGATCTCATGGCCGGTGCGAATTTCGGCGCCAACGGCGACGAAGGGTTTCGTCAGATCCTCGAAGCGGATGCCTGCCATGTGCTCGCGCAGCCTGACGTCCAGTTTCATGCCGCCGAACAGGCCGCTGCCGCGCAGATTGAGATCGAGCAGGCCGAAGATGCGCCGCTTGGTCAGGCTGCGGGCGAACTCCTCGAGTTCGTCCAGCTTGCCGGCGAGATAGCAGCCGCCAACCAGCGCGCCGATCGAAGTGCCGGCGATCATCGAGACTTCGATGCCGGCTTCGTCGAGCGCGCGCAGCACGCCAATGTGCGCCCAGCCGCGTGCGCAGCCGCCGCCCAGCGCGAGCGAAATGCCTGTCTTGCCCGCGGGTTGCGGGTCAGGCACGCCGCCGGACGATGAGGGGCCATTGGCCTCCCGCACGTCCGGTCTGCTACGCAATGACGCCCACTCGAGCATCATGATCTCCCTTGTCCCGCGTCCGTTCTACAGGAAGGACGTTTGAGAATAGTGAATATGAGTGGTTTGCGACTGTTGAATGGTTCACGCGGGCTTCCGATACGTTTTTTCCGCATCGAACAGCGGCGTGCTGCCATCGTCGGCAAGCGTTGCCTTGCCGCCGATTAGCCCCACCGTCCGATAAAAACATGAACGCCGGCCGGTGTGACAAGTTGCGTCGTGGCCCAACACTTTGACGCGCAACCATATGGCGTCCTGGTCACAATCCGTGAGCATCTCGACGACGGTCTGAAAATTGCCTGATGTTTCGCCCTTCTTCCACAGCGTGCTGCGCGAGCGCGACCAGTAGTGCGCGATGCCGGTTTCGAGCGTCAGCGCCAGCGCCTCGGGATTCATATGCGCGACCATCAGCAGCATACCGTCAGCGGCGTCGGTGACGACGACGGTGACCAGCCCGGCAGCATCGAAGCGCGGGGAAAACACCGCGCCTTCTTCGAGAGCCTTCTTGTCTGATGGAGCCTTGGGAAATGTTAGTGCCGACATCGCCGGTCCTTGATCTAGCGATGCCGGCGAGGGGCTTACGCCCCGAGGCCGCGCACCATGGTGACGAAACGGACCTGTTCCTCGGGCGTGTCCTTGAACACGCCGGTGAAGGTCGAGGTCAGCGTGGTGGAGCCCTGCTTGCGGATGCCGCGCATGGCCATGCACATATGCTCAGCCTCGATCATGACGGCGACACCGCGCGGATTGAGCACGTCCTGGATGACGCCGGCGATCTGTGCGGTCATGGCCTCCTGAGTCTGCAGGCGATGGGCGAAGATATCGACCACACGGGCAATCTTGGACAGGCCGACGACCTTGCCATCCGGGAGGTAGCCGACATGCGCCTTGCCGATGATCGGCACCATGTGGTGCTCGCAATGCGAGTGGAACTGGATGTCCCTGACGATGACGAGATCGTCATAGCCGGCGACTTCCTCGAAGGTGCGGCCGAGCTCTTCGGCCGGGCACATGTCATAGCCGTTGAACATTTCGAGAAAGGCCTTGGTGACGCGCTTGGGCGTGTCGATCAGGCCCTCGCGGTCCGGATTGTCGCCGGTCCAGCGCAACAGCGTGCGCACGGCGGCCTCGACCTCGGCTTCGCTCGGCCTGTCGGTGACCGGCTTGTCCAGATAGTCGGAAGGGGGCATTATTTTCTTGATGACGGCATCCATAAAGGCGTCTCCCGTAGTTCCTCTCTCAGGAGGAACGAGTTGAACGGACCACGACCTTTCGGGTGCTGAAAACTCGCCCGGTTTCCAGCCCGCAAGCGGCGTGAACGAAATGGGCAAGGACGATGGCTTTGCTTTGCCTTGTCGATACCCGACTGCCACCATTATATATGGTCGTACGCAGCGAATGAAAGACGCTACAACGGCAATCGCTGTTCGCTTGGCGGCGACGGATTGGAAAAATATGATTGACGACGTCTACAATGCGAAAATTCTGGGTTTTGCCGGAAACATCGCACGCATCGGCCGGCTCGATCATCCGGATGCGAGTGCCAAGGCTCATTCCAAATTGTGCGGCTCGACGGTAACCGTCGACCTCAAGATGGACAATGGCGTCGTCACCGATTTCGCGCATGACGTGAAGGCCTGCGCCCTCGGCCAAGCCTCGTCCTCGATCATGGCTCAACATGTCATCGGCGCCAGCGCCGACGAATTGCGGGCGGTGCGCGACACCATGCTGAAGATGCTCAAGGAAAATGGCGCGCCGCCGCAAGGCCGCTTTGCCGATCTGAGATATCTGGAGCCGGTGCGCGACTACAAGGCGCGCCATGCCTCGACCATGCTGACCTTCGATGCGGTCGTCGATGCCATAGGTCAAATCGAGAAGAAACGCGCAGAAGAAGCAGCGTGACATAGCGCGGGCTTCGCGCAGGACATGACGGAGGAAGTGTTTGCATTGGTTGATGGTGGCTTCGGGCCTTGTGGTTTCGCTGGTCACGAGTGGCTATGCTGCCGGCGCAGAAAACGCCTCGCAGCAGAAGGCTGCCGCCTACCTCGCTGACAAGCTGGCTGGCTGCTGGATTATCCCCGTCGGCGACGAACTTGTGGCCACACGCGTCAAAATCAGCTTTAACCGGGATGGTTCGCTGGCGGCGCCGCCGAAGGTACTCAATCTTGCAACAGAACCACAGGGCAAGAAGTTCGATGACAGCGCAGTTCGGGCGATTACCCGTTGTGCGCCCTTCATTGGCCTTGCGATTTATGCCGATAGCTACCAGGCTTGGCGCGAGACGACGGTCAATTTCGACGGCCGAGTGATGTCATCCGGCGCGCAGCAGAAATAGAACCGAGGGCTTAAGAAGCACGACGGCTTAGGTCTGCTGTTCCTGCGCCCGTCTGCTTTCGGCAAATTCGCTTCTCACCCAGTCGGCAAAGGCCTTAGCCGGCTCCGGCAGGTCCTTCAAACTCCTGGCCACCAGCCAGTAGGCGCCGGATGCGACGTCGATGTCGAACGGCTTGATCAGCGCGCCGGACGCAATCTCCTCGCCGATCTGCAAGAGGTCGCCCAGCGCCACGCCGTGGCCGAGCAGGGCCGCCTGCTTCGACAGCGACACATCCGCCAGCATAGGGCCGCGCGCCGGAATGGTGTCGGCTGACACGCCGGCTGCCTCGAACCAGCGCGCCCAGCCTTGACGATTCTCCTCGTGCAACAGCGTGTAGCGGGCAAGGTCGAGCGGCTTTTCGAGGGCAGGGCCCGATGCCAGCAAGGCCGGCGACAGGACCGGTGAATCGACGGTCGAGGCGAGCCATTCGGCCTCGCTGCGCGGCCATGAGGTGGCGCGCGCGCTGAAGCGCAAGGCGAGTTCGGGCTGATCGCTGCGGAACTCGATCGGCCTTGGGTCAACTTCGAGGGAAACGTCGATATCGGGCCGCAACTGGCTGAAGCGGTTGAGCCGCGGCAACAGCCATACCGAGGCCAGCGACGGCTCGACACTGACGCGGACCACCGACTGCGCCGGGGCCGCCACCAGGTCCGAAAGCAGCCTGTCGATGTCGTCGAAACTCCTGACCAGTTGATCGAGCAGGCGCTGGCCGGCCTCGGTCAGCTCGACGCGGCGGTGATGACGGTGGAACAAGGGCTGGCGCAAGAACTGCTCGAGTTCGCGGATCTGCCGGCTGATGGCGGCCTGCGAGACGAACAGCTCCTCGGCGGCCCGGCTGAAACTCAATTGCCGGCCGGCTGCCTCGAAACTTCGCAACGCCGTCAGTGGGAGCCGTCCGCGCTTCATTTCGCATAACCCGAAGTTATCCGAACCGGAAATTATACTCGTTTGAAGGCGAAGGCCAGCGGGCGTCTAATCCGCCTCAAAGGAGATGCGGCCATGATCCAGTTACTGGAAATCTTTTGCGATGTGATGCAGATCGCGACATTTCAGTGGCATGGCGACAGGCAGCATCATGTGCAGCGCACCGAGCAAAGGCCGGCCACCCGCTGGGCGGCTCCAGCGGAGCGGCATCCCTTTCGCCGCTCGCGACCCTGAAGCCGACAAAGAGGCGAGTGAGTGAAGAGGATTGCGTTTGCCGGCCGAAGCTCACATCTATCGGTTTGGAAACGCAAGCTGACCCGGAAGCCGGTTTCGGGTCGCGTTCGGAAAGAGACTGCGGTGGGCGACCAGCATCGGCATGTGCATGCCGCCGGACGGACCCGGCGCGGGCGCAACTGGCCCGGTCCCTGGCGCAAAACACCCGGCCGCATTTTCGGCACGTCGCTGGTGCGCCTCTATCAACTGACGCTGTCCGGATTTGTCGGCAATTCCTGCCGGCATCTGCCGACCTGTTCCGAATACGCGCATGAGGCGATCGCCCGCCATGGTCTGTGGGCCGGCGGCTTCATGGGGCTGTTCCGCGTGCTGCGCTGCGGCCCTTTCGGTTCGCATGGCATCGATCGCGTGCCGGAGGTACTCGATCAGCGCTATGTCTGGTTCATGCCATGGCGTTATTGGCAGATCGGCAGGAAGCGCGGCGAGGCCTGACGGCGGGCGCGCTGGTCCCTGATCCAGATCGCCAGCGCGGCATTTCTTTACAATCCGGTAAGGTTAACAACGGGCTGCACAAAGACTGCGCATTTGAGTCAAAATCGAGCCAAGACACTTCGCTAAGCGCCTCCTGTTCATTCCCAGGAGAGCCCACATGCGTCGGATCGAAACCCATCCCTTCATCATTGCCGCGGTCCTCTTCCTGCTGGCCTGGTTTCTGGGATTTCCGATGCGGGCGCAATCGGCGCCGCTTGGCGATGTCGCCTGCACGCTTATCCAGGACGCGGCGAGCGGCGAGACGCTCTATCAAAGCGGCGTCTGCGACCAACGCGTCAGCCCGGCGTCGACCTTCAAGGTGCCGCTGGCGCTGATCGGCTACGACAGCGGTATCCTGAGCGATGCGCATACGCCGACCTGGGACTACAAGCCTGAATTCAGGGCCGTGAGCCGCGACCACAAAGCCGTCGACCCGACTATCTGGGAGCGCGACTCGATCGTATGGTATTCGCGCGAGATCGTGCGCCGGCTCGGCGCAAAAAGCTTTGCCGGCTACGTCTCGAAATTCGGCTACGGCAACATGGATGTCTCGGGCGATGCCGACAAGGACAACGGGCTCACGCAATCCTGGATAAATTCCTCGCTTGAGATATCGCCGGTCGAACAGACAGCCTTCCTGCGCCAGCTGCTCGCCGGCAAGATGCCGGTTTCTGCCAAGGCGCATGAGATGACCCGAGCCATCCTGCCGACTTTCCAGGCCGGCGGCTGGACGGTGCGGGGCAAGACCGGCAGCACCAGGCTGGGAAACAGCAAGGACAAGCGCGCGCTGGGCTGGTTCGTCGGCTGGGCCGAAAAGGGCGGCCGCCGGATCGTCTTCGCCCGGCTGGTCGTCGACACCAAGCCGATCGACATGCCGAAAGGCCCGGCGACACGCGCGGCGTTACTGAGGGAGTTGCCGCAACTGGTGAAGTGAACTTGCTTTAGCTTCAAGTGCTCCGGCGGGCACGAAGGATGTGGCCGCCGGAATTCCTTGTATCCGCCTTTGGCGTCCTGGAGAAGCGGGCGGCGATGTCGCTGCTTTCCAGATCTTCGATCTCATCGAAGCCGAGCTCGCGCAGCGATTGCGCCAGTGCCGCGGGCACGAAGAAGCTGATCCAGGGCTCTCCGGCAGCGGCGACGCGCGCCGCATGGAAAGAGAGGGCAGCCTGTCCAGCCGCATCGCGGTTCTCGGCCGGCTCGCTGTAGTCGAAGACGACCTCCGAACCGGGCATGCCGGTAATCCAGG
Source organism: Mesorhizobium sp. C089B (assembly GCF_030323125.1). NCBI lineage: Bacteria > Pseudomonadati > Pseudomonadota > Alphaproteobacteria > Hyphomicrobiales > Phyllobacteriaceae > Mesorhizobium > Mesorhizobium sp. C089B. The sequence continues at coordinate 1,899,400 of NZ_CP100469.1, read as the reverse complement.
ACAGGGTGCTGAAGATTGCGTCCTGGCTCAGATACGGAACGACACCCAGCCAGATGAAGAAACTGGGCTCGGTCTGCCGCAAACCGGCCGACGTCAGTTCATCCGCGGGGCGCTGGCGCTCGAAGTTGACCGGCACGAACATGGTGGCCCGCGGTTCGGCAAGACCAGCATCGGCGATGCATTTGCGTTTCCAGGCCTGTGTCGCCGGGTGATCGACTTCGAACACCGCGACATCAGGGTACGGATTGCGCAGCGAGAAAGTGTCGAGGCCGGCGCCGAGCACCACCACTTGCCGGACGCCCCGGCGCACCGCCGCAGCCAGCCAGTCCTCGGCGAGGCGGGCGCGCGCTGCCACGAACAGGCGCATGCGCCGGCTGCGCTCACCTTCCTGCTCGAGCTCCTGCACCGTCGGTGCGGCATCGCCCAGTATCGCACTCGCATATGGGTCGCGAAACAGCGCCGCCTGCTGCGAGAACTGGTGGAGGGCCCGCATGCGCGCGACGCCCAAGGCGGTTCGGCTGGGTTTTGCGTCTTCCATGCCGGGGATTCCAACCTCGTGTCGGGGAAATTCGCAAGCCTGTGCGACTGGCCTGCGACATCTGTCGCGCCATTTCCTGACAGCTGCGCCAACGACGGCTCTTTACCTGATGCCGCGTGGCCTCTAAAACCCGCCCGCTGCCGGATGCCTCCGGCTTCACACCACGACCACCCGCGCTCGTTTGCGGGACTGGATAGGAGATACCCGATGCTGAATTCCGTTTCCCTGACATTTCCCGATGGCTCCGTTCGCGACTATGACGCGGCGATGACCGGTGCAGGCCTCGCCGAATCGATCTCGAAGTCGCTGGCCAAGAAAGCCGTCGCCTATGCCATCGACGGCACCGTTCGCGATCTTTCCGACCCGCTTGGCAAGTCCGGCAAGGTCGAGATCATCACCCGCACCGATCCGCGCGCGCTGGAGCTCATCCGTCATGATGCAGCACACGTGCTGGCGGAGGCCGTGCAGGAACTGTGGCCGGGAACGCAAGTGACCATCGGGCCGGTAATCGAGAACGGATTCTATTACGACTTCGCCCGCAACGAGCCGTTCACGCCTGACGATTTCCCGGTGATCGAAAAGAAGATGCGCGAGATCATTGCGCGCAACAAGCCGTTCACCAAGGAAGTCTGGTCGCGCGACAAGGCGAAAAAGGTCTTTGCCGAGAAGGGCGAGCGCTACAAGCTCGAGCTGATCGACACCATTCCCGAAGACCAGGATCTCAAGATCTATTCCCAGGGCGAATGGTTCGACCTCTGCCGCGGCCCGCACATGGCCTCGACCGGCCAGATCGGCAACGCCTTCAAGCTGATGAAGGTGGCCGGCGCCTATTGGCGCGGCGATTCGAACAACCCGATGCTGACCCGCATCTACGGCACGGCATGGGCCGAGCAGGCTGAACTCGATGCCTACCAGACGATGCTGGAAGAGGCCGAGAAGCGCGACCACCGCAAGCTCGGCCGCGAGATGGACCTGTTCCATTTCCAGGAAGAGGGGCCGGGCGTCGTCTTCTGGCACGCCAAGGGCTGGAAGATGTTCCAGAATCTGGTCAACTACATGCGCCGCCGCCTCGACGAGCAAGGCTACCAGGAGGTCAACGCACCGCAGGTTCTCGACAAGAGCCTGTGGGAGACGTCGGGCCACTGGGGCTGGTATCGCGATGCCATGTTCAAGGTGACGGTGGCCGGCGACGACACCGACGACGACCGCGTGTTCGCGCTGAAGCCGATGAATTGTCCGGGCCACGTGCAGATATTCAAGCATGGGTTGAAATCCTATCGCGATCTGCCCGTAAAGCTTGCGGAATTCGGCAATGTGCATCGTTACGAACCGTCCGGCGCCTTGCACGGGCTGATGCGCGTGCGCGGCTTCACGCAGGACGATGCGCACATCTTCTGCACCGAGGAGCAGCTGGCCGCGGAGTGCCTGCGCATCAACGATCTGATCCTGTCGACCTACGCCGATTTCGGCTTCGACGATGTCAGCGTGAAGCTGTCGACGCGGCCGGATAAGCGCGTCGGCACCGACGAGGCCTGGGATCATGCCGAGGCGATCATGGGCAACGTGCTGGATACAATCAGGACGCGCTCGGGAAACCGCATCAAGACCTCGATCAATCCGGGCGAGGGCGCTTTCTACGGGCCGAAATTCGAATATGTGCTGAAGGACGCGATCGGCCGCGAATGGCAGTGCGGCACCACGCAGGTCGACTTCAATCTGCCGGAACGCTTTGGCGCCTTCTACATCGGTTCGGATTCGGAAAAGAAGCAGCCGGTGATGGTGCATCGCGCCATCTGCGGTTCGATGGAACGCTTTCTCGGCATCCTGATCGAGCATTATTCCGGCCATTTCCCGCTGTGGTTCGCGCCGCTGCAGGTGGTTGTGGCGACGATCACCTCGGATGCTGACGACTATGCGCGAAAGGTTGTCGCACAGTTGAAGGCGGCAGGACTTTTGGCCGAACCGGATCTGCGCAACGAGAAGATCAACTACAAGGTGCGTGAGCATTCGCTGGCCAAGGTTCCTGTGATCCTCGTCTGCGGCAAGCGCGAGGCGGAAGAGGAGACCGTCAACATGCGCCGGCTCGGCTCGCGCGATCAGGAATCGCTCAAGCTGGCCGACGCGCTGAAGCTGCTTTCCGACGAGGCTGTTTCAGCCGACCGAAGGCGCAGCGCGGCCTGAGCAAACAATGTTTCGTAGAAATGGCGGTGGAGCGATCCACCGCCATTTTCACATGCCTGTCACGCCAACCTTGTAACGAGCCCCCATGCTCAAGCTGAAGATACGGGAAAGACCGTTTCCCGAACTCTCCTACGCCAATGCGAGCCAGCCGGCGCTGACGCGCTGGTTCATCCATTCCATTGAAGGTCTGTCGGGGCGCGACCGGTATGCCGCGCTCTATGATTTCTGGCGCCGCCAGGTGGCGCCGACCGGCGAGCGGGTGTTCAGCCGCATGCTGCAGCTGATCGACGTCAAGGTGCGCAGCACCGATCAGTGGCCGCCGGCGGGGCTGCCCGACACGCCGCTGGTGATCGTTGCCAACCACCCGTTCGGCATTGGCGACGGCATTGCCGTGCTGTCGCTCGTCGAGCAGCTCGGGCGTCCGTTCCGCGTCATGATCCACAAGGATCTGCTGAAGATCCGCGAGATGGAACCGTACTCGCTGCCGGTCGACTTTTCCGAGACCAAGGACGCGGTGAAGAACAACATGGCGGTGCGCCACGAGGCAGTGCGGCTGTTGAAAGAGGGCGTCACCATCGTCGTATTTCCGGCCGGCGGCGTCGCCACGGCGCCGAAAGGCTTTGGCCGGGCGCGCGACCTGCCGTGGAAGATGTTTCCGGCGCGCCTCGTGCAGGACGCCAAGGCGTCGGTGGTGCCGATGCATTTTTCAGGTCAGAACGGCCGGCTGTTCCATCTGGTCAGCGGTCCGATGAACATGGCCGAGCGCGAAGGAAGGCTGGCGAAATTCGTCGGCAAGGCGTCGCTGACGTTGCGCCTTTCAATGCTCATCCGCGAATTTGCGCGGCTGTCCGGCAAGGCGATCGACGTGCGCGTCGGCGATGTGCTGAGCTGGGATGAGTTGGAGCCATTGCGCGACCGCAAGACGCTGCTCGACCGTCTTCATCGCGGTGTCTTCGACCTAGCGCCCGACGCGCCGCGCGGCCGGGTCCACTTCCTGCAGCGCCGCCTGTGCAAGGCCGCCTGACGTAGCCCTGAACTACCACTTCAACTGAGCAGCCAAACCGATGCCAATGGGCGCGCCGGTCAGTCGGCGCCTTCCTCCGGATCGATCGCAGAGGCATCAGTGGCCAGGACCTCGATCTCCTGGTTCTGTCCGGCAACGACGGTGAAATCCTTCTGGTAGATGCGGTCGCGGTTCTTGGCGATGATGGTGTATTGGCCTTCGGCCAGCACCATCGAGGCGAAGGCGCCGACGGCCTCCTTGATCGGATCGCCGGATTCGTTGAGCAGCGACCAGGATGTATCGGCGATGGCCTCGCCGCCGGTCCCGCGCACCAGCTTCATGGTCTCCTCCGCCGCGCGATGCTCGACGGTGGCTTCGGTCAGCTTGCCGGCTTCGACACGGATGTCGGAGCGAATAACGGCATTGACCGCGCCATAGGTGGAGACGACATGATAAACGCCGGCGTTGAGCCGCACGACGCTGTTCGGCTCGACATCGGGAATGATCAAAGCGCGGTCGCCATTGGCCTCGGCGGTGCCCTCATAAATGGAGAAGCGCAGTTTTTTCGGCGGAATACGCACGCCGCCCGACAGCACCGCGTCGAGCTTGAGGCCGCCGGCATCGAGCACCAGGCTTTCGCGCCTGGCGTCCTTGCCGACGGTGATGCGCTTGGTGGCGCCGGCGCGTCCGTATGAGGCGTGGACCAGATAGCTGCCGGGTTCGAGCTGGAACACGGCGCTGCCGCCATGCGCGGAAGCCACCATCGGCAGCTTGCCGTCGCCGGCGGCCTCGGGCTTGAAGACGCGCCAGACGATGCCGCGCGTGATGTCGGCGCCCTTGTCGGTCAACTGCGCCGACAGCGTTATGGCACCGCCGCCACCGAGTGCCAGCGGCGTCTCGCCCTTGGGCGGTGCATAGCTCGAAATATCGGGGAGTTTCAGATTGCCGATGCCGTCGGCATTCTGCGCCATGGCCATCGAGGCCGGCGCAAACAGCGCTACGGCGAGCCAAATCAGGAAAAGGCGCGATGTCCCCTCAAACATGCCTTGCGTTGAAGCCCAAGGCGGTGGCAATTTCAAGGCTTAAGAGTCCGACCGCCTTGGCAACAGGTTCTTTCGTCCGGCGCGCCCGCGCCAATGCCCGAGCCGCCCCGATCCGCAATGGCGCGCTTCAGCTCAAAATCGAGTGCTTTAGGAGACCTGGCCCCCATGGCGTCGCCGATCATCGACTTCCTGCTGACCCGAAACTCCGCACCTATTCCTGAATTGAAGGAACCGGCGCCCAGCGATGCCGATATCGCGACCATGATCGCGGCTGCAAGCCGTGTGCCCGATCACGGCCGACTGGAGCCGTGGCGCTTCATCCTTTATCGCGGCGAGGCGCGATTCGAGATCGGCAGGAAGCTGGCGGCGCTCGCCGAACAGCGCGAAGGGCCGCTGCCGGAAAACCGCCGCAACCAGGAGCTTGCGCGGTTTTCCCGCGCGCCGCTGGTGATCGGCGTGGTGTCGGTTCCGAAGGACAATCCAAAAATCCCGCAATGGGAAATGTTCCTGTCCGGCGGCATGGCGGCGCTGAACCTGATGATCGCGGCCAACGCGCTGGGCTATGGCACCAACATGATCAGCAACTGGTATTCCGACGTCGCGGAGGGCAGGGCGATCCTGGGGCTGGCGCCGCAGGAGCGCGTCGTCGGCTTCATCCATGTCGGCTCCTACCAGGGCCCGGCGCCGGAACGGCCGCGGCCCGATCCGGCAAAGCTCTATGCCGATTATACTGGGCCGTGGAACGGCTGACACCCGAAAGCGATTCCCCTTTATTTAAACACAGGCTAAGACGGCGGCTTGGCGATGCGTGGGGTTGGCGTATCGATCATAGGATATTGGGGGTCGCCGGCGACATGAAGAAACGAGACTCGCTGCGAACCCGGCTGCGCTATGGGTTTGACAAGAGCATGGCCGCCGGGCCGATCGCGCTGATCGGCTGGCTCGCCGTCCTTTCCCTGCTGATCATCATCGCCGCCGCGGCCTTCCTTGCGGTGACCCGCATCGCGCCGGAGGGCGGCGAACCGCTGAACTTCTTCGAAGCGTTCTGGGAATCGCTGATGCGCACGCTCGATTCCGGCACGATGGGCGGCGACACCGGCTGGGCCTTTCGTCTCGTCATGCTGTTTGTCACGCTTGCCGGCATCTTCGTTGTGTCGGCCCTCATCGGCGTGCTCAGCGCCGGCGTCGACAGCAAGCTCGATGAATTGCGCAAGGGTCGTTCGCGGGTGCTGGAGAGCGACCACACCATCATCCTCAACTGGTCGCCGTCGGTCTTCGACGTCATCTCCGAACTCGTCATTGCCAATGCCAGCCGCCGCCATCCGCGCATTGTCGTCATGGCCAACATAGACAAGGTCACGATGGAGGACGAGATCGCCGCCAAGGTCGGCAGGTTGGGCAACACACGCATCATCTGCCGCAGCGGCGACCCGACCGACCTCTACGATCTGGCCATCGTCAACCCGCAGACCTCGCGCTCCATCATCGTGCTGTCGCCGGACGGCGACGATCCGGATTCGCAGGTCATCAAGACGGTGCTGGCGCTGGCCAACGACCCGAACCGGCGCACCGCGCCCTATAACATCGCCGCCGAGATCCGCGACGGAAAGAACGCCGAGGTCGCCCGCGTCGTCGGCGGGGCCGAGGTACAGCTTGTCCTGGCCGACCAGCTGATCTCGCGCATCGTCGTGCATTCGAGCCGGCAGTCGGGTCTCAGCGGCGTTTATTCGGAGCTGCTCGATTTCGACGGCTGCGAAATCTACACGACCGAGCAGCCTGATCTCACCGGCAAGACCTTCGGCGAGGCAGTGATGGCGTATGAGCATTGCACGCTGATCGGGCTCTGCGACCAGCAGGGGCGCGTCAATCTCAACCCGCCGTCGGAGCTGGTAATCGGCAAGGACATGCGCGCCATCATCATTGCCGAGGACGATGCCGCCATCAAGCTGGGAAGCGCCGGAGCCAAGATCGATGCCGCGGCGATTCTTCGCCATCAGCCCATCGAGGCGAAGCCGGAGCGCACGCTGATCCTTGGCTGGAACCGGCGCGGTCCGATCATAACCTATGAACTGTCGCGCTATGTCGCGCCTGGTTCGATCCTGACCATCGCCGCCGATACGCCAGGCCTCGAGCAGGAAGTTGCCGGGCTGCCGGTCGTCGGCGACAATCTGTCGGTTTCCTGCCGGATCACCGACACGTCGAGCAGCACAGCACTGGCAAGCCTGGACGTGCCTTCCTACGACCACGTGCTCGTCCTCGGCTACAGCGAGACCATGGCAGCGCAGCCCGCCGATACGCGCACGCTGGTGACGCTGTTGCATCTGCGCAAAATCGCAGACGATGCCGGCACGCATATCTCGATTGTCAGCGAAATGATCGACGTGCGCAACCGCGAGTTGGCGGCGGTGACCAAGGCCGATGACTTCGTCGTCAGCAACCGGCTGGTCAGCCTGATGCTGGCGCAGGCATCGGAGAACCAGCATCTCGCCGCGATCTTCGATGACCTGCTCGACGAGGAGGGCTCCGAAATCTACATGCGTCCGGTCGGCGACTATGTCGCCATCGACCAGCCGGTGACGTTCTGGACGATCGCGGAATCGGCGCGGTTGCGCGGAGAGATCGCCATCGGGCACCGGCGCGTTCGCGCCGCGCAGAGTGATGAGCGGGCGCTGGGCGGCGTCACCGTCAACCCGTTGAAGTCGCAAGCGCTGGCCTACCTGCCTGAGGACCGGGTAATCGTGCTGGCGCGGGACTAAACCCCGACTGCCTTGGCGCGAGCCAGAAGCCGTTCGGCGAGCCTGAGATGCGGCCGGTCATACATCTTGCCGTCAATGCCGACCACGCCGGGATTTCCGGCCGCCTCGAAGGCGGAGACGATGGCCTGCGAGCGTTGCACTGCCTGCGCCGATGGCGTGAAGGCGGCGTTGATGACCGGCACTTGCGCCGGATGGATCGCCATCTTGCCGGCAAAGCCGTCACGCTCGGCCTCCGTGCATTCGGCTTCGAAGGTGGCCATGTCGCGAAAGCCGGGGAAGACTGTGTCGATCGCCGCGACTTCGGCTGCGCCGGCGGCAAGGATGGTCATCGTGCGGGCGAAGCGGAAGACATCGGTGTAGCGGCCGTTCTCGTCGCGCGACGCGCGCGCGCCGATCGCCGCCGACAGATCCTCAGCGCCCCAGGTGAGGCCGGCAAGCCGGGCGCTTGCCCCGGTGTAGGTCGCGGCCGCCAGCACGCCGGCAGCGGTCTCGGTGATGATCGGCAGGATTTTTATGCCGCCATCCGGCAATCCGTTTTCGGCCTCATGTACGCGGAGCTTTACGGATAGCTGCTGGACATCCTGGCCGCTGTTCGACTTCGGCAGCATGATGCCGTCGGGTTTGACCGGAACCAGGGCGGCCAGATCATCGTCGGTCAACCCGGTCGATAGGCCGTTGACTCTGATATAGATGGCGGAGCTTGTCTGCTGCCGGTTGCCGCCGATAAAGCGTGCCGCGATGTCGCGTGCCGACGCCTTGTTTTGTGGCGCCACGGAATCCTCGAGATCGACGATGACCACGTCGGCGCCGGCGCCAAAGCCTTTGTCCAGCTTCTTTTCGGAATCGCCGGGCACAAACAGCAGCGAGCGCATCAGGCCGCCTTTTTCATCATCATCGCCTGGCGCGTGCATTTGGCGACGAGCACATCATTCTGATTGTAGGCGCGATGCTCGAACTCGACGATGCCGCGGTCCGGCTTGGATTTCGATTCCCTGACCGAGATCACAGTCGTTTCGACACGGATGGTGTCGCCATGGAAGACCGGGTGCGGAAACACCGTCTCCCTCATGCCGAGATTGGCAATTGTGGTGCCGACGGTGATGTCATTGACGGAAATGCCGATCATCAGGCCGAGCGTGAACAGCGAATTGACCAGCGGTCTGCCCCATTCGCTCTTGGCGGCGAAGTCGAAGTCGATGTGCAGCGGCTGCGGGTTCAGCGTCATCACCGAGAACAGCATGTTATCGCTTTCGGTGACGGTCTTGCGCAGCGTGTGCCGAAAGACATGTCCGACGACGAACTCTTCGAGATAAAGCCCGGGCATCGTTTTTCTCCTCCGCTGCCTGACGGTTGATAGGCGCTGCCCATGCCACCCGCAAGCCAGTTAATAAACATGGTGAACCGTTCGTAAACCATTTCTGCCTAGGGTCATTCCTGGGGCCGGAAGCTTTCCGGCAAGGGGCGTAGCAGGCAGTATGGTTGTCTCGCATTTTCTCAAATGGATCTACACCGCGAGAGTTTCGGAGCGCGCCGCGGCGGCGAGCGCGCTGGCCCGCGCCTACGTCAATTCCGACCTGCCTTTCGAAGACCGTTGCGCGGCCGAAGCGGCGCTGACGCTGCTGCTCGACGACGCCTCGTCGAAGGTGCGGCTGGCTATGGCCGAAGCGCTGTCGATGAGCCATCACGCGCCGCTGCAGATCATCAGCGCGCTTGCCTCCGATCAGCCGGAAGTGGCAGCCCTGGTGCTGGCGCGCTCCCCGCTGCTGACGGACGCCGACCTGATCGACCGCGTCGCGGCCGGTCACAAGGCGACGCAAAAACTGATCGCCGACCGGCCGGTCGTTTCGATGGCGGTTGCCGCGGCGATCGCCGAGATCGGCGAACCGGAAGCGTGTGCGGCGCTGCTCGCCAATGACGGCGCCGACATAGCCTCGCTCTCCTTCCGCCGCATCGCCGAGCGGCATGGCCATATCGCTCATTTGCGCGAGGCAATGGTCACGGATGTGCGGCTGCCGGCCGACTGCCGGCACATGCTACTGGTCAAGCTCGGCGAAACGCTGAAGGCTTCGCCGCTGGTGATGGCGCTGATGGGGGCGGCCAGAGCCGAGCGCGTCACGCGCGATGCTTGCGTCAAGGCTTCGGTGCGGCTGGTCGAAGGCACGCGCGCGGAGGAACATGCGGCACTTATCGAACATCTGCGCCTGCGCGGCGACCTGACCGCAAGTTTCATCATCCGTGCCATTGCCCACGGCAAGGTCGACTTTTTCGGCTCGGCCCTGGTCGCGCTCAGCCAGCAGTCGGAGCAGCGGGTGCGGGCCTTGCTCGCCGGCGGCCAGGACGTTGCGTTGCAGGCGCTGTTCCGCAGCGCCGGCCTTGCCGCTTCCACCCATGGCATCATCCTGCGCGCGCTCAAGATCTGGCGCGAAGTCGCCAACGGCAAGCGCCTCGCCGGCGTGCAGGAAGTCAGCTGGCTGATGCTGAAGGAACTCGGAGGTCAATCCACTGAGGGCGATCTCGCTGGCCTGGTCAAGTCGATCCATCTCGACGCGCTGCGGGAAAACGCGCGCGGGCATGCGCTGGCGATAGCCGCGGCCTGACGCCCTAGCCACGGTCCCTGGTGAAGAAATCCGGGAAATCCTCGATCGCGGCGGCGATGATGCGCAGCGAGGCTGCGATCTGCAGCGTGTCGGCACTACCGCTGCGCTCTGAGAGGCCGGCTGCATATTGCCGGGCCACAGTGATGGTCGCCGTCTGGGGCTCGCCTGGTGCGCGAAAGAGCAGTTCACGCGCCAGGCCGCGCAGGAAATTGGCGATCGAGAGCGCGGTGTCGGAAGGAGTGGACGGCCTCTGCTGCGCGGCGCGCAGACGCAGGATTTCAAGGCCGACGGTAACGGCGGCGACCCCGCCGCCCAGAATCGCATCGCCTTTCCTGCCGGCATTTTGCAAGAGCGGCATCAGCTGGTTGATGCGGTCATAGGCCAGGCTCTCGAAGGCCGAACGCCGCGGCACCCGCTCATGCAGGCACAGCCGCGCCAGATCCTCGCGCATGGCCCGCACGATGCGGTTGGCCGCGCGCCATGGATCCACCGGCAGCACCACGATGAAGACGCCGATCGCCAGCAGGATGCCGACCAGCACCGACGCCGAGCCGGCGAAAAACGGGCCTGGGGCATAGGTCATCGCCTGATGCGGGCTGAGGAAGGCGAGGAAATTGATGGCAAAGGCCGTCGCCACGCCGACGGTGCGCGGATTGGCCATGCCCAGCGCCGTCGGTACCAGGATCGGCACGACAAACAGCGTGAACCAGCCGAAGCCGGGCAAAGCAGGCAGCGCGACCTGGCCGACAAGGAAGGCAAAGGGCAAAGCCAGCAGCGTTCCCTTGAAGAAGCCCCAGGACACCCGCACCGGGTCAGGCCGCGCGGCGAAAAGACTGGAGACGACGGCAACGAGGATGACGGTGCCGGCCGCGTCGGACCATTTCGTCGTCAGCCAGAAGGCGGCGACCGCCAACGTGGCAAGGCCGGCGCGTATGGCATTGCGCGAAGCCCCGGGATAATCGCGGTGCACCACCAGCGCAGGCGGCTGCCTGTTGCTCCGGCTGGGGCCCGTCACCGGTGCGCGCAGGGCGTCGAGGCCGCGCAGCACCTGCTTGAAGGCTTCGGCGAAATCGGCGGCGATGGTGAGGCGGGTTATGGTGCCGACCCTGTCGTCGCCCTGATCGGTCGAGGCGTCGGGCATTTGCCGGGCCTTGCCGGCAATCGCGTCGAGCCGCGTCACCCAGGGCGACGTGTCGTCCAGCGCCTCGGGCGTCGCTGCCAACTCGCTGACCAACGACTGCAGTTCGGAGCGTACCGGGATGAGCGCTGCGTTTTTCGGCGCGGCATGCGAATGCAGCGCGCGCGCCGCCGACAGCGCCGAGAGAAGCTGACCGATGGTTAGGCGGACCGGATGGGCGCGGGTGGCGAAGCTCGGGGCTTCGAGCCGGGCATAGGCGCGCATCTCGGCCAGCATCTGGGCGTCGGTGATCAGCTTGCGGTGCAGACCGGCCAGCGTCGCCGGGTCGCCACCGGAAAAAGCGCCGCCTGCATAGGTTGCAAGGTCGAGGATGCTGCGCTTCAGCCTGGAGATGATGGCGTCAGCGGCCAGCTTGGGCAGGATCAGCCGGCTGGTCAGGCCGGCGCAGACGATGCCGAGCACGATCTCGGCGCAGCGCGCGACAGCGAGATCGACGACCACGTGCGGCTGGCCGAAAGCCGGCAGCCCAATGATCATCGCGGTATAGCCGGCAAGTGCGGCGCCATAGGCTTCCGGATTGCGCAGCAGCGACGAAACCAGCGTGCACAGCCCAATCCAGACGGATAGCGCCGTGACCAGCAGCCAGGGATTGGTGCCGAAAACCGAGGTGATGCCGATCGCCGCAAGTCCACCGGCCAGCGTGCCGAGCAGCCGGTAAAAACCTTTCGCCAGCACCATGCCGGCGACCGGCTGGGCGACGATGAAGACCGTCATCATCGCCCATTGCGGGTGGTCGAGTTTCAACGCGTAAGCAGCGAGAAGCGCGATCAGACCGGCCGAAACCGTGCGCAGGGCGAAAATCCAATCCGAGCGCGTCGGCTGCGTCAGGCCCGCCAAACTGGTTTCGAAGTAGCTCTTCAGCCGCGCCCGGATCACAAGCTGGTCTCCGTATCGGAAGTGCAGGCTAGAGCAATTCCAGGAAAAGTTTGAAACGGTTTTCCGCCCGGAACTGCGTCAAAACGAAGAGTCGGCCGGCGCTCAGATATCCAGCACTTCCGTCGCGGCGAATTCGGCGCGTTCCTGGATGAAGCGGAAGCGGGCTTCCGGCTTGGTGCCCATCAGCGCGTCGACAGCATCCTTGGTCGCCGCCACGGCGTCGATAACATCGACCCTGAGCAGCGTGCGCTTCCTCGGGTCCATGGTGGTTTCCTTGAGCTGCGCGGCCATCATCTCGCCCAGGCCCTTGAAACGGCCGATCTCGACCTTGGCGCGGCCGGTGAATTCGGTGCGCAACAGCTCGTCCTTGTGCGCATCGTCCCTGGCATAGGCAACCTTGCCGCCTTGCCGGATCGAATAGAGCGGCGGCACCGCCAGATAGAGATGGCCGCCATTCACCAGGTTCGGCATTTCCTGGTAGAAGAAGGTGATCAGCAGCGAGGCTATGTGAGCGCCGTCGACGTCGGCGTCGGTCATGATGATCACGCGGTCGTAGCGCAAATCCTCATCGCGGTATTTCGAGCGCGTGCCGCAACCGAGCGCCTGAATCAGGTCCGATATCTGCTGGTTGGCGGCGAGCTTGTCGTTGCCGGCGCTGGCGACGTTGAGGATTTTTCCGCGCAGCGGCAGCACCGCCTGGCTCGCACGGTCGCGCGCCTGCTTGGCCGAGCCGCCGGCCGAGTCGCCTTCGACGATGAACAGTTCGGCGCCCGCGGCGGCGTTCTGCGTGCAGTCGGCGAGCTTGCCGGGAAGGCGCAGCTTGCGCACCGCGCTCTTGCGCGACACCTCCTTTTCCTGCCGCCGGCGCACCCGCTCGTCGGCGCGCGCAATCACCCATTCCAGCAGCTTGGAGGCTTCCTGCGGATTGTCGGCCAGCCAGTGGTCGAAGGGATCGCGGATGGCGGTCTCGACAATGCGAATGGCTTCGATCGTTGCCAGCCTGTCCTTGGTCTGGCCGACGAATTCCGGCTCGCGAATAAACACCGACAGCATGCCTGCCGCCGAGATCATCACGTCTTCGGAGGTGACGATCGAGGCGCGCTTGTTGCCGACCAGGTCGGCATAGGCCCGAAGCCCGCGCGTCAGCACATTGCGAAAGCCGGCCTCATGCGTGCCGCCTTCGCCGGTCGGGATGGTGTTGCAGTAGGAGTTGACGAAGCCGTCACCGCCGAACCAGGTCACCGCCCATTCCAGCGAACCGTGGCCGCCCTGCTTCTCGCTCTTGCCGGCGAAGATTTCGCGGGTCACCTGGAAATCATCGCCGAGCGATGCCTTGAGATAGTCCTTCAAGCCGCCGGGGAAATGGAACTCCGCCTTGGCCGGCGTCTGGTCCTTTTCCTTGATCAGCGATGGGTCGCAGCTCCAGCGGATCTCGACGCCGCCGAACAGATAGGCTTTCGAGCGGGTCATGCGATAGAGCCGCGCCGGCTCGAAGGCGACGCCCTTGCCGAAAATCTGCTCGTCGGGATGGAAGCGGATTTTGGTGCCGCGCCGGTTGTGCACTTCGCCGAGCTGCTCCAGCCCGCTCACCGGAACGCCGCGCGAGAACCTTTGGCGGTAAAGCTGGCGACCGCGCGCGACCTCGACTTCGAGATGGTCCGACAGCGCATTGACGACCGAGACGCCGACACCGTGCAGACCGCCGGAGGTCTCATAGACCTTGCTATCGAACTTGCCGCCCGAATGCAGCGTCGTCATGATGACTTCGAGCGCCGGTTTCTTGAATTTCGGATGCGGATCGACCGGAATGCCGCGGCCATTGTCGGTGACGGTCAGAAATCCGTCGGCCGACAGCTCGACATCGATGAAGGTGGCATGGCCGGCGACCGCCTCGTCCATCGAATTATCGATGACCTCGGCAAACAGATGGTGCATCGCCTTGTCGTCGGTGCCGCCAATATACATGCCGGGACGGCGCCGCACCGGCTCCAGCCCCTCCAGCACCTCGATGTCGGCGGCACTATAGCCCTCGCTGCCGTCCTTGGTCGCGGCAGGACGCTTCGTGGCCTGCACCAGCGGGTCGGCCGGGCGCGAAGGTGTCCGAGCCGGTTGGGGCTGCTTTTCCAGATTGCCGAAAAGATCGTTGTTGTCGTCCATGCCTACCATAGAATCCGTGCCGCGAATCACCCGTCGATACTGCCACGCTTTTCGGCGCCAAGCGACGGAAGTTCCTGTTACGTTCGGGGATTAAACCCTTCTTATCCTAAAACCTTTCGATAACCAAGCCGGCGGAAATAGGTCCGTGCGGAGCGGCCGCGATTCCTGAATCTTTAACAAAGCGGCCTAGCGTCGCTCCAACAAAACAAAAGACCACGAATGTCAGGGGTTGGTTGTGAGGGGCAAGGCCATAACGATGATTGGCATCGCTGCCGTCTTCGGCGCGATTTCAATCTTTGCCGCGGATTTCTGGGTGAAAAGCCAGGCCAAGGCCGATGCCGAAGAGAAAACGGCGTCGATCCCGGCGCCCGCCGTCCCCAAGGTCGTCTTCAAGACCATAGTGGTGGCCAACGCGCCGCTGCGTTACGGCATGGAGCTTGACCGGGCGCAGCTCAGCGAAATCCCATGGTCCGAGGATTCGGTGCCGCAGGGCGCGTTCACCACAGTCAATGCATTGCTCGCCGAAGGCAGCCGCGTGGTATTGTCGCCGATCGAGGTCAACGAGCCGGTGCTGATCAGCAAATTGTCGGGGCCGAACGGCCGCGCGACGCTATCAAACATGATGACGCCCGGCATGCGGGCGGTGACAATCCGCACCGACGAGATCGCCGGTGTCGGCGGCTTCGTCATGCCGGGCGACCGGGTCGACGTGGTGCTGACACGCGATGCGGGCGAAATCCAGGAAGTGGCCAAGAACGCGCAGGGCGCCGCCGGATCGACCGTTACCTCCGAGATTGTCGTCTCCGACGCCAAGGTGCTGACCGTGGGGCAGGGCGCCGACGAGCGCCAGACCACACCGCAGATCGCCAATTCCGTCACCATCGAGGTGACGACCGAAGGCGCGCAGAAAGTGGCGCTTGCCCGCACCGTCGGCACCTTGTCGCTGTCGCTCCGCTCGGCCGCAGACGGAGGGGCCGCCAAGGACGGCGTCACCACCATCTCGTCCTTCGGCGGATCGGTCGCATCCGGCGTCCAGGCCGCTGCCGGCGCGCTGTTCACTGCCGCGACCAAGGAGCCTGAGAAGCCGAAATTCAAGACGATCATCGTGACGCGCGGCACGCAGGTCGAAGAATACCAGGTTCCTGCGCGGGACCAGCAATAACTGCCGGTGGGGACCGGGCGAGGGACGGGACAGATGTCGGGACTTCATGCATTTCGAACTACGAAAGGGCTGCGCCCAATGCGGGCGCTTGCGGTGGGGGGTTGCCTGGCCGCGGCCGCAATGCTCGGCCTCAGTGCGCCAGCCAAGGCCGACAACGATATCGTCCATGTCTCGTCGACAACGAATGCGTCGATCAAGGTAGCCAAGGGCAAGCCGAAGACGGTCATGACCAATGCCGCCTTCTACCAGATCGTCATCGGCGATCCGGAGATCGCCAACGTCAATCCGCTGACCGACAAATCCTTCTATGTGCTGGGCAACAATCTCGGCACCACCGGCATCGCGCTGTTCGACGAGAACAAGCAGTTGGTCGGCACCGTCGACATCGAGGTGACGCTGGACACCGACCAGCTGGCCAGCACCATTCGCGCCAGCGTGCCGGACGCCAAGATCAAGGTCGGCTCGGCCAATGGCCGCGTCGTGCTGTCGGGCGAGGCCGATGACGCGGTCGCCGCCGAGAAGGCAAGCAAGATCGCCAGCCGCTTCTCCGGCAATGAAGAAGTGATCAATTCGGTCAACATCTCGTCCTCGCAGCAGGTTCAGCTCAACGTCCGCTTCGTCGAGATCAATCGCCAGGCCGGACAGGATCTCGGCGCCAAATACAGCGCCAATTTCGCTTACGGCATTGGCGGGCGCGACGTCACCCTCGATCCTGGCACGGTGCCGGGAGCCGGCAATGGCGAGATCATCGGCCGGCTGCTGTCCAACGGCCTGTCGATCGACGTCGCCATCAAGGCGCTGGAGGAACGTGGTCTCGCCAGGCGGCTGGCCGAGCCGAACCTGATCGCCCGCTCGGGCCAGACGGCAAGCTTCCTCGCCGGCGGCGAGTTCCCGATCCCGGTCTCCGAGGACAATGGCAAGATTTCCGTCAGCTACAAGAAATACGGCGTCAGCCTCGACTTCACGCCGACGGTTCTCAAGGACGGGCTGGTGAGCCTCGACATCGCGCCGGAAGTGTCCTCGATCGACGCTTCGGCCTCCTACAATATCGGCAATATCTCGGTCCCGGGCTTTATCGTGCGCCGCGCCAAAACATCCGTCGACCTGAAGAATGGCCAGAGCTTCATGATCGCCGGCCTGCTGCAGTCACAGAACGACATTACCACATCGCGTCTTCCCGGCCTCGGCAAGCTGCCGGTGCTCGGCTCGCTGTTCTCCTCCAAATCCTATCAGCGGCGCGAGACCGATCTGGTGATCATCGTCACCCCCTATCTGGTCAAGCCGGTCGATCCGTCGAAGAAGCTGCTCGAGCCGACCGACGGCACGCAGCCAGCCAGCAATGTCGACTATTTCCTCAACAACACCGAGGAAGTGAAATCGTCCGAAGCCAATCGTGCAGTGGCAATGGCCAGCGGCAGTACGGCACAGCCGGCCGCGGTCACCACCGTCGGGCATTTCCTCGACCTGCCGAAGGATTGAAGCCATGCGCGTGGAATCATGCATCGCCCTGCTGATCGCCGGCCTCGCCGGCGGCTGCACCAGCGACGACTATGTCCGCTCCGAGGGACCGACGATTGCCGCCGGCAACGCACAGGCCGCCAATACGGCCATGCAGATGGTCGATCCCTGGAAATACGGCGTCCAGAACACCAGGCTGCTGGTGCCGGCGCAGCGCAGTGAGGCGGCAGTCAACGCCGCCGACCAGGCTGCTGCTGCCAAGGCCGTGCAACCGACAGCGACAACCGATTGATTTGCCCGGTGATTTGACCGGGAATGACCTGACAGGCTGACAAAATGGCAAGCGGCATCAAGACCAAGAAGATCCTGCTGGTGTCCAGCGACCGGACCTTTGCGCAGGATACGCGCACCGCGTTCGCGGCCTCGGAGGTGATCCAGCTTTCGACCGTCGAGAAGAACATTACCGAACTGCGCGGCGAGGTCCAGGAAGCCGATTTCGGCGCGCTCATCGTCGACATGGATGCGGCAAAGCTGGAAGAGATCGAGTCGCTGCAGCGCATCATGCGCCGGCTTGAAGGCCGCGTTCCGGTGGTCGTCGTCACCCAGGAATTCAACGCAGCCGCAGTGCGTATCCTGGTGCAGCTCCAGGTCGCCGATTTCCTGGTCAAGCCGATCACCACCGCCGATCTGGTGCGGTCGGTCGTGCGCGCGCTGCAAGGGCCGGGGCGCGAGGAAAACACCGAGTCGCAGATCTATACCTTCATGCCGGCCGCCGGCGGCGTCGGCACCACGACGCTGGCGCTGCAGACCGCCTTCCAGCTGCATCATTCGGTGACGCGCGGCGCGTCGACCTGCGTGGTCGACCTCAATTTCCAGCAAGGCGCCTGCGCCGAATATCTCGACCTCGAGCCGCGCTTCGACATCACCGAAATCGAGAACCAGCCCGAGCGCCTCGACCGTCAGCTGCTGGATGTGATGCTGTCCAAGCATGCGAGCGGGCTCTGCGTGCTGGCGGCGCCAACGCATCCGTCGGAAATGCGCTCGTTCAAGACCGATGTCGTGGTGCGCATGCTCGATCTCGTCTCGGCCTATTTCGATAACGTCGTCATCGACATGCCGCGCACCTGGTTTCCGTGGACGGAGACGGTGCTGCTCGGCTCCAACAAGCTCTACATCGTCGCCGAAATGACGGTGCCATGCCTGCGCCACACGCAGCGGCTGATCCAGGCGGTCTACGAGACGGCCGGCAAGGAAGTGAAGCCGAACGTCATCGTCAATCGTTTCGAGCAGAAGATGTTCGACAACGGCATCAAGCAGGCGGATGTCCAGGAAATCCTGGGCGAGCATTTCGTCGGCGGCATCTCCAACAATTACCGGCTTGTGCGTGAAGCGGTCGACCGCGGCGTGCCGCTGCATGAGATCGACCCGAACGCCAACGTCGTCAACGATCTGAAGAGGATCATCCTGCCGGAAGAAGCCGTGGTGACGCCGGAGAAATCGCGCTCGCTGTTCGGCATCGGCAGGGGCCTCCTGAAGAGGAAAGCCGGATGACCAGCCGCTTCTCGACCCTGCAGAACCGTGACGTCCGCGCGCTGAAGCCGGCCGAGGCGGCGCCGGTCGCGCATCACGCCGTGGTCATCCCGACGAACCGCAAGGCCTTGCCGCCGAAGCCGGAGACAACACCGGGAAAAAGCGCCAACAAGGTGCTCGATGCCCGCGTGCGCATCCACCGGCTGCTGCTCGAGGAAATCAACCTGGTCGCGCTGGAGCGCCTGCCCAAGGATGAGATGCGCCGGCAGGTGCAGGAGTTCGTGTCGGAAAAGACCCGCCAGGAGCGTATGGCGATCAACACCGTCGAACTTGAAGCACTGGTCGACGACATCGTCGATGAGATGGTCGGCCTCGGGCCGCTGGAACCGCTGCTCAAGGATCCCGACATCAACGATATCCTGATCAACGGCCACCAGAACTGCTTCGTCGAAAAGCGGGGCAAGCTGCAGCAGGTCCATATCCCGTTCAAGGACGAGGCGCACCTGTTGCGCATCGTCAACAAGATCGTCGCCGCCGTCGGCCGCCGGGTCGACGAATCGCAACCGATGGTCGATGCCCGCATGCTCGACGGCTCGCGCTTCAACGCCGCCATTCGCCCGGTCGCCGTCGACGGGCCGCTGGTGTCGATCCGCAAGTTTTCAAAGAACAAGCTCGGCCTGCACAAGCTGGTCGAGTTCGGCGCCATCACCCAGAACATGGCCGAGGTGCTGGCGGCTGCAGTCCACGCCCGCAAAACGACCATCATCTCGGGCGGTACCGGCACCGGCAAGACGACGATGCTCAACGCATTGTCGGCCTTCATTCCGGAAGACGAACGGCTGATCACCATCGAGGACGCGGCCGAACTGCAGCTGCAGCAGCCGCATGTCGCGCGCATGGAAACGCGCCCCGCCAACATCGAAGGTCATGGCGAGCTGAAGCAGCGCGACCTGGTCAAGAACGCGCTGCGCATGCGCCCCGACCGCGTCATCCTCGGCGAGTGCCGCGGCGAGGAGGCCTTCGACATGCTGCAGGCGATGAACACCGGACATGAAGGCTCGATGGCGACCATCCACGCCAACACGCCGCGCGACGCCATTTCACGCCTCGAGCAGATGCTGGGCATGACCGGCATGCCGATGACGGTGCAGTCGATCCGCAGTCAGATCGCCAGCGCGCTCGACCTTATCGTCCAGCTGACGCGACTGTCGGACGGCAAGCGCAAGGTGACCAGCGTCGCCGAGGTGACCGGCATGGAAGGGGACGTCATCCAGATGCAGGAGATATTCCGCTTCGTGCGCACTGGCATGGAGGCCGACGGCAAGATCCTCGGTCACTACGAGGCGACCGGCATTCGCCCGCGTTTCCTCGAGGACCTGCGCAATATGGGCATTGAATTCCCCGGCAAATATTTCGAACCCGGCCGGCCGCAGGAGTAGCCGGGTGTTCGAGAATTTCAGCCCGATCTATGTCGTTTATGCCGCGGCAGCGCTGACCGGCATCATGATCGCCGAAGGCTGCTATCTGCTCTATGCCGGCCGCAGCGACAAGCGCCTGGCTATCAACCGGCGCATGAAGCTGCAGGAAAACAAGATCAGCCAGGAACAGGTGCTGATCCAGCTGCGCAAGGAACGCGGCCTCGATTCCGGCACGTCATTCTTCTCGCCCGACCGTTTTCGCGCGCTGCGCACGCAGTCTGGCATGGTGATGCCCTTGCCGAAATTCCTGACGATGACGACGGGCGTGGCGCTGGCGATGATGCTCGTCGCGCTCTGGTACGGCCTGCCGCTGTTGCTCGCCATTTTGCTGTTTGTGGTGCTGACAGCGCTGCTGCCGGTAATTGTGCTGCGTTCCAAGCGTGCCCGGCGGGTGAAGCGTTTCGGCGTGCAGTTGCCGGAGGCGCTGGAATTGATCACGCGCGGCTTGAAGGCCGGGCATCCGGTTCCGGTGGCGATCTCCATGGTCTCGCGCGAGATGCCCGATCCGATCGGCACCGAATTCGGCGTTATCTCCGACGAGGTGACTTATGGTTCCGACCTGGTTTCGGCGTTGAATTCACTGTTTGATCGCGTCGGCCAGGAGGATCTGCCGCTGTTCGTCACCGCGGTTTCCATCCAGACGAGTTCGGGCGGCAATCTGCGCGAGATCCTCGACGGGCTGTCGACGACGATCCGCGAACGCGGCAAGCTGCGCCGCAAGGTGCGCGCCATTTCGACCGAGGGTCGTATGTCGGCCTATATCCTGACGGCGGTGCCGGCGCTGCTGTTCGCCGCCATCATGGTGATGATGCCGCAATTTTATCAAAGCGTCTGGGATGTGCCGAAGACCTGGTATCTGCTGGGCGGTTCGGTGACATGGCTGATGCTGGGCAACATCATCATGTTCAAGATGTCGAACTTCCGGTTCTGAGATGGAGCAGGTGATCCAGTTTCTTGCCTCGCTGGCGCCGACGTCGCTGATGCCGGCAGCCGCGATGCTGCTGGCATTGGGCGGCAGCGCGGTGGCATGGCCGCTGGTGGTGGCCAAAGGCGACCGCAACGATCTCAAGCGCCGGCTCAAGATCGACGACAGCAAGACTCCCCAACAGGCCGAGGTGGCGCCGAAGAAGAACCAGAGCGTCGTGCGCGAGAAGGCGGTGAAGCGGGCGCAGGAATTCTACGCCAAGAGCGATCCGGAAAATGTCGCCCGGCTGCGTATGAAGCTGATCCAGGCGGGCTATATGGAGCCGCGCGCGGTCGGCACATTCTTCCTGATCCGCTTCGCCTGCCTGGTGGGCGCAGCGATCGGCGCGTTCCTGGTCAACCATTGGATGGGCAGCGCCGATTCCACCGCGACCAGCCGCTGGACCTTCATCATCCTGTCGGGAGCCGCCGGCTATTTCGTGCCCGGCCTGGTGCTCAGCCAAAAGGTGCGGGAAAAGATGCGCGAATACCGCAACGGCTTTCCCGACTTCATGGATTTGATGATCGTCTGCTCCGATGCCGGCATGAGCATGGAGGCCGGCATCGAGCGCGTCTCGAAGGAACTGGCCAAGACCTATCCGTCGCTGAGCCAAAACCTGCAGCTGGTGTCGCTGGAACTCAGGGCCGGCCGCAGCCTCGACGATGCATTGAAGGCGCTCGCCGACCGCCTCAGCCTGGACGAGGTGCGCTCCTTCGCCACGCTCTTGCAGCAGTCGAAGGAACTCGGCACCAGCCTCGCCGGGGCGCTGCGCGTGTTCTCTGACGAAATGCGCCACAAGCGCATGTCGTTGGCCGAGGAGAAGGCACATGCCTTGCCGGCCAAGATGTCGGTGCCGGTGGTGGTGTGCATCCTGCCGGTGGTGCTGATGATCGCCGTCATCCCGATCATCGTCAAAATGACGGCGGTTCAGTAGATACCAAGGCAGTAGATACCAAGTGGCCGCCCGGCGGCTTTCTGCGGTTACTCACTTCAACTACGCTTCGCCTGGATGTCATATCCGGCCGGTTTGGCCGCTCTCCTTCGGCAAAGTCCGCAAAAAGCAAAATGAGTGAGCCGTCCATGCGAATAGTCTTGTGCACCGCCTTCCTCGGCCTCGCCGCGGCCAGTCTGTCGCCGGCCTCGGCCGCGGCCGACGATTGCGGCGACTCTGCCGCTCTGGTGCAGCAGGCATATCCCAAGGCCCAAAAGAGTGCCGATGGCGCCTCCTTCACGCTCGAACCTCATACCAGCATCGCCCAGACGCTTTGGGATGGCGATGCGCCATTCGGCGTGGTCTGCAAGATCTGGCCCGCCCATGACGACCTGTTGTTGGTCGCCGTGCCGCTGATCGACAGCTCCCAATCCAGCGACGACGGGCATTTCGGCGATGTCGAGCTTCTGGTCGTCGACAGGAAGACCCGGCAGGTGCGCCAGCGCCTGCTCCAGCCCGGGCTGATGACCGATGATGCCGTCGGCATCCGCGAGATCGACTTCGATACCGGGCGCTACAGATTGGCGCCCGATGTCAGCGCCTTCGGCCTGCGCATCGACATGGCAAACCATTCGCAGCCGAATCCTTACAGTGAAACCGACCTGCGGCTCTATGCCCTTGACGGCGGTGCTCTGCGCCTGGTGCTCGACGGCATCATCGTGGCCGGCTTTGGCGGCGAAGGCGACACCAATTGCGCAGGATCCTTTCAATCCAACCGGGTCAGCCTGGCGATGAGCCCGGCGAGACATCACGGCTATCACGACATCACAGTGTTCGAGCGGTTGGACACCGACAATCCGTCTGTCGACAAGAATGGCGAGTGCCAGTCCCATCCCGGCAGGTCCATGAAACGAACCTACCGGCTGCGCTACGACGGCAGGCGCTATCAGTTTCCGGCGGGGCTCAAGGCGCTGGAGCCGGAATAGGCTTCGGTTGGTTAATGGCTTCTGTGCCCGAAACCAAATTTTAGGCGCGTTTCCGCACTGAAGTTTAATCGCCCTGTTGTAGTCTGCTTCCTCAGAGAACGACCCGGTAAATCGGGCGATTGGGGCCAGGGGCATGCGTCACAGAAGTTTCACGGTAATGGCCGCGCTAGCGGCCGTCTTGATGGTCGGCGGCTGCACGACCGACAACGTCGACAAAACCAAGACCACATCGATCCAACCGGTGGCAAAAGACGTCAGCACCTCCGACCTTGCGCAAGGCAAGGCGCAGTTCCGCGAGGCCAATTACGGCCTTGCCGAACAGCATTTCCGCAAGGCCGTGGAACTGAAGGCCGACAGTGCCGAGGGATGGATGGGGCTTGCCGCCTCCTATGACGAACTCGGCCGCTTCGACTTCGCCGACCGCGCCTACGACCAGCTTTTGAAGGTTGCCGGGCGCAAGCCGCAGATTGTCAACAATATGGGCTATTCGCAGCTGCTGCGCGGCAACAAGAACAAGGCGAGAGCGCTGCTCATGGAAGCAAGGGCCGGCATGGCCGACCCGAGCGTGATCAACGCCAATCTGGCGCTGCTCAACAAGGGCTGAGACTAGGGACACTCGCGTGCCGAGCTTCGCGGGACGGCAGTCGACGCTTTGTAAACCCTGTCGGCAGGTTGCTTTGAAAACCGGCCGAAAACGGTATCTCCGGCCGGTTGCATGCCTATGATGCGCCACAAATCGAAGATCCCAAAGGTTGCCCCTCATCCATGCTGGATTTCAGTTCGCTATTGCTGGCGGCTGCGCTGTCGGGCACATGCCTGAGCGTCACCATGTTTGTGATCTGGTTCACGGCGCCGCGTGCACGCTTCGTGCTGACGGTGGCGTGCGGCATTCTCGTCCTTGTCGCCCACGTCATCGTCTTCTGGCGCTACACGAGGGAGCCCAGTCCGTTGCTTTGTCAGGCAGCGTTGGCGCTGCTCAGCCTCGGTTTCCTGGCGCTTTCACTTTCGGCCATGCAATATCTCGGTGTGCGCAACTACAGTCGCGCTTCCTGCCGGCCCTGCTTGCGATGGCTGTCTGCGCCGGCGTGACCTATCTCGGTTTCGATGGTTTCGGCTTCATCCTCACCTACACGACGGTAACAGTGCTGCTCGCCTCGATCGGGGTGATGTTCTGGATCAAGGGCGGTCAGGATCGCGGCATTCTGCTGGTCGTTTCGGCGCTAAGCGGCGTCTGCGGCATATCCTTCGGGCTCTGCGGCGCCGTGCTTCTGGTCAAGGGCCAGTGGGTGCTCGGCGTCGCACCCGACAATTGGGCCGAGCGGTTGAATTCGGTCGTGGCAGTCGCCTGCATGACGGCGCTCGGCGCGCTGACGCTGTCGCTGCATCATCTGCAGGCACAGATCGAACTGAAGGCCGAGACCTTGACCGACCCGTTGACCGGTCTCATGAACCGGCGGGCTTTGAACTCGCTTTATGGCGAGCGCGTCTTCGGCCCGTTCATGTCGGTCGCCATGTTCGACCTCGACCACTTCAAGCGGACCAACGACATCTATGGCCATCCCGTCGGCGACCGGGTGCTTTGCCGTTTCGCCGCAGTCATCAAGAAGTATGACAGGGTTGGCGTCGACGCCTTCCGGCTGGGCGGCGAGGAGTTCGCGTTGGTCATGTCTCGGATGACCGAAGACAAGGCCTACGATCTCGCCAGCAGGATCGGCGTAGCCTTCGGCACGGAAGTGGTGCCCACGCCGCGTGGGCCGTTGCGCAGCAGCGTCAGCGGCGGCATTGGCTTTGGCAAGGAGGACGGCAGCAGCCTCGAGGACGTCCTGGCCGAGGCCGACAAAGCGCTTTACGCGGCCAAGCACGCGGGGCGGAACCGCGTGCTTGTTCTGAACCGGGTAAGCAAGGCCGATGGGCCGGCCTTGCGTTCAGCTTGATCGGCTAAGCTTTATTCGGCGGCGCCGAGATATTCCGACAGCGGCGGGCAGGAGCAGACGAGGTTGCGGTCGCCGGCGACATTGTCGATGCGCGAGACCGGCGGCCAGTATTTGGCCGCCGTATCGACATCGCCAGCGGGGTAGGCCGCTTCCAGCCGCGAATAGGGGTGAGTCCACTGGCCGGCAAGGGTTTCGGCCGCCGTGTGCGGGGCATTGACCAGCGGGTTGTCCTCGAGCGGCCATTCGCCCTTCGCCACTTTCGCTGCCTCGCCGGCGATGGCAATCATCGCCTCGCAGAACCGGTCGAGTTCGCGCTTGGGCTCGGACTCTGTGGGCTCGACCATCAGCGTGCCGGCGACAGGGAACGACATGGTCGGCGCGTGAAAGCCGTAGTCGATCAGCCGCTTGGCGATATCATCGACGCTGATGCCGGCGCTCTCCTTGAGGACGCGCGTGTCGAGGATGCATTCATGCGCGATGCGATCGTGCCTGCCCTTGTAGAGAAGCGGGAAGTGCGGCGCGAGCCGCGTCGCCACATAATTGGCCGAGATGATCGCCGTCTCCGTCGCCTGCTTCAGGCCGGCGGCGCCCATCATGCGGATGTACATCCAGGTGATCGGCAGGATGGAAGCGCTGCCGAACGGGGCAGCGGACACGGCATGCGCCGAACCTTCGGTGACATGACCCGGCAGATAGGGTTTCAGATGCGCCCTGACGCCGATCGGACCGACGCCCGGACCGCCGCCGCCATGCGGGATGCAGAAGGTCTTGTGCAGGTTCATGTGGCAGACATCGGCGCCGATATCGGCGGGCCGCGCCAAAGCAACCAGGGCGTTAAGGTTGGCGCCGTCGAAATAGACCTGGCCGCCATGCTCGTGAACGAGAGCGCACAGGTGGCGCGCGCCTTCCTCGTAGACGCCGTGCGTCGAGGGATAGGTGAACATCAGGGCTGCGAGATTCTTCGAATGCTCGTTGGCCTTGGCCCGCATATCGTCCATGTCGATATTGCCGTCCTCCAGGCAACGCACGACGACGACGCTCATGCCGGCCATCGCCGCACTCGCCGGATTGGTGCCATGCGCGGACTGGGGGATCAGGCAGATGGTGCGATGGCCGTCGCCACGCGAACGGTGATAGGCGCGGATGGCGAGCAGGCCGGCATATTCGCCTTGGCTGCCGGCATTGGGCTGCAGGCTGACGGCGTCGAAGCCGGTGATCTCCGCCAGCCAGCCTTCCAGCTCGCCGACCATGGCGCGATAGCCGGCCGAATGGCTGGCCGGCGCGAAGGGATGGAGGTTGGCGACAACAGGCCAGCTGACCGGCATCATTTCGGCCGCCGCGTTGAGCTTCATGGTGCAGGAGCCCAACGGGATCATGGTGCGGTCGAGCGCCAAATCCTTGTCGGCTAGCCTGCGCAGCAGGCGCATCATGTCGGTCTCGGAGTGGTTTTCGCGGAAAACCGGCTGGGTCAGAAACTCCTTGCCGCGCGGCTTGCCGGGCATCGCGCCGGCCTCAGTAGCGCCGGACTTGGCGCCGAACAGGGCGGCGATAGCCTCGAGATCCGCCTCGGTCGAGGTTTCGTCGAAGGCGATGCTGATGCGGTCGGCATCGATGACGCGCAGCAGCCGGCCACCTTTTTCAGCGGCAGCGGCGATCGAAGCTGCCTTGCCCTTCACTTCGGCCGTCACCGTGTCGAAACGGCTTGAGCCGAGCACGGAAACACCAGCGGTTTTCAGGCCTGCTGCGAGGCCGTTGGCGAGCTCATGAATTCGGGCTGCGATCGCCTGCAAACCAGTAGGCCCGTGCCAGATCGCGTATGCGGTCGCCATGTTGGCAAGCAGCGCCTGCGCGGTGCAGATGTTGGAGGTCGCCTTGTCGCGGCGGATATGCTGTTCGCGCGTCTGCAGGGCGAGGCGATAGCCGGGCCGGCCCTTGCTGTCGATCGACTGGCCGACGAGGCGGCCGGGCATCAGCCGGGTCAGCTTGTCGGAGACGGCGCAATAGGCGGCGTGCGGGCCGCCAAAGCCCATCGGCACGCCAAAGCGCTGCATCGGGCCGACGGCGATGTCGGCGCCAAGCCTGGCCGGCGCTTCGGTCAGCGTGAGCGCAAGCGGATCGGCGATGAAGACGACCACGGCGCCGGTGGCGCGAGCCTTCTCGATCGCCGCCTTGTGGTCGCCATAGACGCCAAACGTGTCCGGCCAGGAGACCAGCAGGGCGGCGGTGTTGTCGTCGATGGTCTCGCCATCGATCTCGATGCCGAGCGGCTCGGCCCGGGTGCGCACGACGTCCAGCGTCTGCGGATGCGGCGTGCCGGCCAGCGCCACCTTGGTGCGCTTGTCGCGGTGATGGCGCAGCGCGATGCCGACCGCTTCGGCCACCGCCGTCGCTTCGTCGAGCAGGGAGGCCGAAGCCACCGGCAGGCCGGTCAATTCGGTGACCAAGGTCTGGAAGTTGAACAGCATTTCCAGGCGGCCCTGGCTGATCTCGGCCTGGTAGGGCGTATAGGCGGTGTACCAGGCCGGGTTCTCGAACAGGTTGCGCTGGATGACCGGCGGCACATGGACGCCGTGATAGCCGGCGCCGATGAAGCTCTTCAGCACCCTGTTTTTTGCCATGATCGCCGACAATTCGGCCAGCGCTTCGGCTTCGCTCGCCGGCGCGGGAAGGGCTAGCGGCAGATCGAGGCGGATCGACTGCGGCACGGCCTGGCTGATCAGCGTCTCGACGGAGGGAACGCCGATCACGGCAAGCATGGCTCTGACGTCGTTTACATCAGGACCGATGTGGCGGGCCGAGAAGGGGGTAAGTGCTGCGCTCATGGCAATAGGTCCTGATGTCAACCGATATGGGCTTTGTAGGCGGCCTCATTCATGAGGCCTGCGAGTTGGCCTTCGTCGGCGAGCTTCATCTTCCACAGCCAGCCGTCGCCGGTCGCAGCGGAGTTGACCAGCGACGGGTCCGAGGACAGCGCGCCGTTGGCGTCGGTGATCTCGCCATCAACCGGCGCATAAACATCGGATGCCGCCTTGACGGATTCGACGACCACGGCGGTGTCGCCCTTACTGAGTTTGGTGCCGATTTGAGGCAGTTCGACGAAGACGAGATCGCCAAGCTGTTCCTGCGCATAGTCGGTTATCCCGACGGTGGCGATGCCTCCCTCGACGCTCAGCCATTCGTGATCTTGTGTGAAATAGGTTTTTGCCATCGGAATTATCCTTTGCGGTAGCGATGAGGAGTGAAGGGCAAGGAACTGATATCGACCGGGATTTTCGTCCCGCGAACGTCGGCGAACAGTTTCGTGCCCGGCTTGGCCAAGGCCGTTGACACATAGCCCATGGCGACGGGATGGCCGGCCGACGGGCCGAAGCCGCCTGATGTCACGTAGCCGGTCGGATCGCCGTCGGCATCGAACAAAGCAGCGCCGGCGCGCACCGGCTGGCGGCCGTCCGGCTTCAGGCCGACGCGCTTTTGCGACGGCCCGCGCTCCAGGATGGACCGCAGCGCATCGGCGCCGATGAAGGACCCGCCGGCGCGGAGATCTTTGGGGATCGCCCACATCAGGCCGGCACTCGCCGGATCGATCTCCGGCGTGATGTCCTGGCCGTGCAGGCACAGGCCGGCCTCCAACCGCAGCGAGTCGCGGGCAGCAAGGCCGATCCACAACACACGCTCGTCCTCGAGCAGTTTCGTGACCAGAGCGCGCGCATCCGCCTCCGGCAGGCCGATCTCGAAGCCGTCCTCGCCGGTGTAGCCGGAGCGGCTCATGAACCAGTTTTGCTTCGGCTCGATGCCATGCATGAACAAGAGTGAGCCGGTCTCGATGCCGGCGCGGGACAAGGCAGCCCAGGCTTCCGGCCCCTGGATCGCCAGGAAGACGCGGTCGAGCGCATCGACTTTGACGTCGAAGTCCGCGGCCAGCGCACGCAAATGCTTCTCGTCCTCGACCGCATTTCCGGCGTTGGCGACCACCATGAAGCGCTCGGCGCCGAGCCGGGTGACGATCAGATCGTCGATGATCCCGGCGGCCTCGTTGAGGAAGAAACTATATTTGGACTGTGAAATCTCAAGCGCGCCGGCATCGAGCGGACTGGCGCGGTTGAGCAGTGCCGCAGCGCCCGGTCCGCTGACAGCGAACAGCTTCATATGCGAAATGTCGAACAGGCCGGCATGTTCGCGGGTGTGAAGGTGCTCCTTCATCACGCCGGCCGGATAGGTCAGCGGCATCGACCAGCCCGCAAAGGCGCCAAAGCGTGCGCCGGCGGCGGTGTGCAGATCTTCGAGAGGAAGGTGTTTGGTGTCGTCGCCCGTCATGTCATCTCCAGAGTCGCACGCAATCGGCCGCTGCTGGCGACCAGTCCGTGCCCCTCTGTCTGAAGCCTGAGAGACTCGCGCAACCGGAACTCTGTCGGCGACGCTTACACCTTCGGCGCGGGGGCAAGCCCCGACTTTCCAGAGTGTCTTTCCCGTCTACGGTTCTTTTGCCTGAGAGATTTCGGGCGATTTCCCCTTCGGCGACAGCTCGCGCTGCTCTCTCCCGCAAACAGGTAGGACTCAAAACTTAAGCCCTCGACGCGCCATCCATAGCTTGTCGGCGACACCTTGTCACCTGCCAGCGACACGTAAAGCGCGTCGTCTTTACAGTCTTCGCTAACCACGCCGTTTGCCGGTTTTTCAAGACAATGGCGATATTCTGGGCTGACGGTTTGGCCGGCAATTGCGTTGGGCACGGCGGATGGGGATTGACAGATGGGCGAACGGATCGGGAGCGCGCCGGTGGCGGGGCTGGCCTCCAAGGACCGCATCACGGCGGAAGATGTCGTCATGCTGCGTCGCGAAGTGTTCGCTGACGGCGTGGTGACGCGCGGCGAGGCTGAAGCACTGTTCGCGCTCGATGCGACAGCGACGGACAAATGCCCGCAATGGCCTGAATTCTTCGTCGAGGCCGTTACCGACTACATCGTCTACCAGGAAAAGCCGGCAGGCTATATCTCTGAAGACAATGCCGGTTGGCTGATCCAGACCATCTCGCGCGACGGAATGGTCGACAGTGTGACCGAACTGGAGCTGCTGGTGCATGTGCTGGAAAGGGCGAAATCATCGCCCGGCCGGCTCTCCGCCTATGCGCTCGAGCAGGTCGCCAACGCGGTGGGTCGACGGCAAGGGACCACTGATGCTCGGCGGCGCGCTGGTTCCCGGGCTGGTCGCCAAGGCAGAGGTCGATCTGTTGCGCCGCATTCTCCATGCCTATGGCGGCGACGGCAACATTGCCATCACACGGGTAGAGGCCGAGGTGCTGTTCCAGATCAACGAGCAGACCGCAGCGGCCCACAACGACCCGTCCTGGAACGACCTGTTCGTCAAGGCGCTCGCCAATTTCGTCATGTGTTCGGCCGGCTACGAAGCGCCGACGCGCGATGTGGCGCTGCGTCGTGACAGTTTCTTGGACCAGGCCGAGCCCGAAATTGGTGGCTTCTTCAGCCGCATGGTGTCGGGCGGACTGGCCGGCATCATGGAAGCCTATCGTTCGCCCGGCGATATCGAGGCCGAATGGGAGTCGAAGAACCGTGCCGCCGAGGCACTCGCGCGCCGCGCCGAGACGATCGAAGCCAGCGAGGCGAAATGGCTGGCCGATCGCATCGGCACCGACCGCCCGCTGCGTGACAATGAACGCGCGCTGCTGACGCTGATCAAACTCGCCTCGCCCGAGATACATCCGGCGCTCAAGCCGCTGCTCGACAAGGTTGCTTAAGCCGCGCCGTTTTCTGCGACCGTTTTGCAGAGGACGATATTGGAGTGTCTTCAGGCCAATCGCCAAGTTCGGCCACTCGCTCGAAACCGGCTTCCTCAGGCAAGCTCGGTTCGGTCGGAGTCAGATCGTGCTCGGTCAGAATGCGAGGCCTATCAAATCCCGCCATACCAGTCATAGCCATTGTCTTCCCAATAGCCGCCGCGGCCGCCGCCGATATTGGCAAAACTGTCGACGAGCTCGATCTTGTAGAGATACTTCGGCATCTTGTAGCCGAGCTGTCGTTCGACGCGCACGCGCAGCGGCGCGCCGTTCTCGACCGGCAGCGGCTTGCCGTTGAGGCCGTAGGCCAGGATCGTCTGCGGGTGGCGGGCATCGATCAGGTCGATGGTGCCATAATATTTGATTTCCCCGGAGAGGCTACGATCGATCGTGTCGAGGCAGTGGAACATGACATAGCGGGCCTGCGGCTTGACCACAGCCTGGTCGAGCACCAGCGACAGCGGGGTGCCGGTCCATTTGGCGATGCAGCTCCAGCCTTCGACACAGTCGTGGCGGGTGATCTGCGTGCGGCTCGGCATGTTCTCCAACTGCTCGCGGCTGAGCGACAGCGGCTTTTCGACCACGCCCGTTACCTCCAGCCGCCAGTCGGCGAAATTGTTGGCGAGCAGGCCCTTGTAGGTGTCATCCTCGGGCGCGGTGACGCCGTTCGGCCGCTGCGGCTGGCGGATGTCGGCCTCGGTGAATTCCGGCGCCAGAGCATCGCGGCCGGCAAGCCAGCGTTGCGCGCGGTAGGTCAGGCCATTGGCGTTTTCGAGGAAACTGCGCAGGCCATCGCCCATGCCGAGCTGGCTGTCGAAGGCATCGCAGCCCGACAACATGATGCCGGAAACGCCGAGGCCGGCGCCCGTCAGGAACTTTCGGCGGCTGATCTGGAATTTGGCCATCTCACGCACTCCTCTCGGTGTCGCCATGCCTTGGCGGATCGGTGCGGTACCAGCCGGTGATGATCGAGCGCAGTTCGTTGATCGGGCCGGCGGCGAGGATCATCATTATATGGACGATGAAAAAGCCGACCAGCAGCACCATCACCGTGAAATGGATGGTGCGCGCCGTCTGCCTTCCGCCGAGCAGTTCGTTGAGCCAGGGCAGCACCGAGTTCATGCTCGGCGACATGGCAAGGCCGGTGATGATCATGAGTGGCAACAGCACGAACAGTACGCCGCCATAGGCCATTTTCTGCAGCGTGTTGTATTCGCGTGTGTGGTGGAACCTGAGCTTGGCGTGCTCGATGATGTCCTGCGGCAGCCGCTTGAGATCGTCAAGGCGCGGCGCCAGATCGCGGCGCAGATGGCCGTTGACCAGGCTGGCGACCAGCCAGACGACCAAGGTGGTTGTCAGTATCCAGGCGAAGAAGAAATGCACGACGCGGGCGGTGCCGAGATCGTAATAGGACGGGATTGTCGCCCAGGACGGGAAGGCACGCGACGTTTGCTGCCCGGCCGGGCCCGACCAGCCGAGCACGCCGGTGGTGTCGAAGCGATGGCCGAAGATTTCGGTGTAGCCGCGCGGGCCGGTCGCGGTGTTTTCGGCACCGATGGCAAAGACAGTGTTGTTGTAGCCGAAGCCGGATTGCTTGCCGATGTAGAGCTGCGGGCGGGCGTTGAAGATCTGCAGGCCGGACAAGAGCATGAAGAACAGCGAGATGGCCCACAGCCAGTGCGTCAGACGCGTCCAGCGCGATTGCCGGTAGATCAGCGTCGCATCCTTCGTTGAGGCGGCATCGACGCCTGCGCCGGGCTGACTCACGGTAATGGTTTCCATCTTTTCCTCGCCTCCGGCTGCGCGATCCTGGGATGGCCGCGCTCGTCCTTGTCCTCCCAATACGTCGCTATCGAAAGCGATGTTTCAAGCGGTCACGTTTTTATTACGGGCACGGGTTTATCGCGGGCACGGATACTCAATTGCCGAGGCTCACCGCGAGATTGACGACGGCGGCGACGATGACGGCGTTGAAGAAGAACGACAGGATCGAATGGACAAGCACCACGCGGCGCATATGCGAGGTCGTGATCGCGGTGTCGGCGGTCTGCGCGGTCATGCCGATCACCGTCGCGAAATAGAGAAAGTCCCAACCGTCCGGCCGTTTGCTGCCGGGAAAATCGAGGCCGCCGACCGGTATCTTCTTCTTGGTTTCGGCATCGATCGCGTCGCCGTCCATCCAGTAGACATGCGCATAGTGGAGGGCGGCCATGGCATGGATGGTGAACCAGCCAAGCGGGATCGACAGCATGGCGAAGCCGAGTTCGATGGGGTCGCGATCCTTGTGATTGATCAAAAGGAACAGCAGGACAATGGCCATGGCGACGATGCCGAGCGTGATGGCAAAGATGCCCAGCACTGGGAGGTCCAGTTCGCGCGCGTTCTTGCTGAGATAGCGGCCGGACAGCAGCGGCATCTTGGCGATGACGAGCGCGATGAAGACGACGAAGAAGGAATCGGCGGCAATCGAGATCGAATAGGCAAGCCGCGTGGAGACGGGGAGCGATCCAATCAAAGGCAATACCGCGGCAAATACGACCAGACCGACGGCTAGCGACACAAAGAACTGCTTGTGCCGCTGCAAGGGGTTATTCGGCGATGTGTCGGCCATAGCCCGACCTCGGATGATGCTTCACGTCTGGTCGGGTGTGACGGATTTCAGAGCCCGCCGCAAGATACGGTCGAGCTCACCCAGGAAACGCGAGCGATCCTGTGGCGCAAAGCTGGCATTGTAGCCCTTGCTCTCGCCGGTTTCGCGCAGATGCTGCTTCAAATCGCGCATTGCAACCGCCATGCCGATGGTCTCCGGCGTGAACGGCCGGCCGGTTGGCCCAAGCACATGCGCGCCGAGCGCCACGGTGCGAGCGGCAAGCGGGATGTCGGCGGTGATCACGATGTCGTTGGGCTTTGCGTTCTCGACGATCCAATCGTCAGCGGCATCGGCGCTTTTAGAGACGACGACGTTGCGAATCATCGGATCGCGCGACGGACGCAGCCCGCCATTGGAGACGTAGGTGACGACCACGCCATGGCGCTCGGCGACCTTCTCGACCTCGGCTTTCACCGGGCAGGCGTCGGCGTCGACGTAGATGGCGGGTGCGGGCATTATCTCTCCAAAACGGACATGGGGCGGGCATGTTACCCGGCCCCATGCCAGAAATCTCGTACTGTCAGGCCGGCAGCGCGCCCGACTTCTTCGCCGTCCAGGTGGCTATGTAATCCATCAGGCCGGGGTTGAGACAGTCATAGGGTTCGAGGCCGATCGACTTCAACTGGCCGCGGATGCCGTCCATGCGCTTGGGGTCGACACCGGATTCGATGATCGACGAAACGAAAGCGGTGAAGCCCGGCGGTGACCAGCCGTCTTCCTGGAAGCGCTCGGGATGGATGAAGGACAGACCCTTGAACGGATGGTCGCGCTCGACCGGGCCGTGCATGTGGACGCCGCAACCGGTGCAGGCATGACGCTGGATCAACGCTGCCGGATCGACCACCTTCAGCTTGTCGCCATTCTCGGTGACGGTGACGTCGCCAGTGCCGGCGACCGCCACGACCGAGAACACCGCGCCGTCCGGTTTCCAGCATTTGGTGCAGCCGCAGGCATGGTTGTGGGCGATCTGGCCCTTGACCGTCACCTTCACCGGCTTGCTGGTGCAGGCGCAGACCAGCGTGCCGCCGGCAAAGCTTGCGCTCTCCTTTGGCAAGCCATTGTCGATTTTGGGATGCAGTTTCTCAGGCATTGTCTTCCTCCCTTGTTGAACCTGTGCAACTTCAGTCGCTGGCCCTTCGGTCGGCGGCTTGTTCTTCCTCCGTTTGGTGTGCGATCGGACGCAAAACCGGGCGCCACTTTTGCTGATCGCACTTAGTAAACGACGACGCTCCTGATCGACTTGCCCTCATGCATGAGATCAAAACCCTTGTTGATGTCCTCAAGCTTCAGCAAATGGGTGATCATCGGGTCGATCTGGATCTTGCCGTCCATGTACCAGTCGACGATTTTCGGCACGTCGGTGCGGCCGCGCGCGCCGCCGAAGGCGGTGCCCATCCAGGTGCGGCCGGTGACCAGCTGGAACGGCCGGGTCGAAATCTCCTGGCCGGCGCCGGCAACGCCGATGATAACCGACTTGCCCCAGCCGCGATGCGAGGCTTCCAGTGCCTGGCGCATCACCTTGGTATTGCCGGTGCAGTCGAATGTGTAGTCGGCGCCGCCGATCTGGTCGGCGCCACGCTTGGTCAGGTTGACGAGGTGAGGGACGATGTCGCCGTCGATCTCCTTCGGGTTGACGAAATGCGTCATGCCGAAGCGCTCGCCCCATGCCTTCTTGTCGTTGTTGAGGTCGACACCGATGATCATGTCAGCGCCGGCGAGCTTCAGGCCCTGGATGACGTTGAGGCCGATGCCACCGAGACCAAAGACGACAGCAGTCGCGCCTTGCTCGACCTTCGCGGTGTTGATGACCGCGCCGATGCCGGTGGTGACGCCGCAACCAATGTAGCAGATTTTGTCGAAGGGCGCGTCCGGGTTGACCTTGGCGACGGCGATCTCGGGCAAAACGGTGAAATTGGAGAAGGTCGAGCAGCCCATATAGTGGAAGATCTTGTCCTTGCCGATCGAGAAGCGCGAAGAGCCATCGGGCATCAAGCCTTGGCCCTGCGTGGCGCGGATGGCGGTGCACAAATTGGTCTTGCGCGACAGGCAGGATGGGCACTGCCGGCATTCCGGCGTGTAGAGCGGGATGACGTGGTCGCCCTTCTTGACCGAGGTGACGCCCTTGCCGACATCGACGACAACGCCGGCGCCTTCATGGCCGAGGATTGCCGGAAACAGGCCTTCGGGATCGGCGCCCGACAGGGTGAACTCGTCGGTGTGGCAGATGCCGGTCGCCTTGATCTCGACCAGCACCTCGCCTTCGCGCGGTCCGTCGAGGTCGACCTCCATGATTTCCAACGGCTTTCCGGCGGCGACAGCGACAGCGGCGCGGGTTTTCATTAGGCAATTCCTCCCAAGGCGATTGGTCTTCAGGCTTTCAGGGTTTTTATACTGTTTCAACCCGATTTGGCGACCAAATATGGCGCAAATCTTGGCCCAGTCGTCGGCGAGCCCAACCTTCGCCCCTCGGCACGGCCCTGGCGGGCAGGGAGTGTCTTGATGGGTGCGCTGCCGGCGGTGCTTGAGCCCGGCTGCCGAAGCCCATAAGAAGGACGAAAGACCGAGGAAACGCCTTCGATGTTCACGAAAATCCTGATCGCCAATCGCGGCGAGATTGCTTGCCGCGTCATCAAGACGGCGCGCAGGATGGGGATTGCCACCGTAGCGGTCTATTCCGACGCCGATCGCGACGCCGTGCACGTCGAAATGGCCGACGAAGCC
Organism: Mesorhizobium sp. C089B; assembly: GCF_030323125.1. NCBI lineage: Bacteria > Pseudomonadati > Pseudomonadota > Alphaproteobacteria > Hyphomicrobiales > Phyllobacteriaceae > Mesorhizobium > Mesorhizobium sp. C089B. The sequence goes on along the minus strand of NZ_CP100469.1, from coordinate 1,863,446 downwards.
GTGCATATCGGGCCATCGCCTGCCGCGCAAAGCTATCTTCTGCCTGAAAAGATCATCGCTGCCTGCAAGGAGACGGGCGCGCAGGCCGTGCATCCCGGCTACGGTTTTCTGTCGGAGCGGGCCGCCTTCTGCGAAGCGCTTGAGGCTGAGGGCATTGTCTTCATCGGTCCGAAACCCAAGGCTATCAAGGCGATGGGCGACAAGATCGAATCGAAGAAGTTCGCCAAGGCCGCTGAGGTGTCGACGGTTCCCGGCTGGCTTGGTGTCATCGAAAATGCCGACCATGCCGAAAAGATCGCCGGCGAGATCGGTTATCCCGTGATGATCAAGGCCTCGGCCGGCGGCGGCGGTAAAGGCATGCGCATTGCCTGGAGCCAGTCGGAAGTGCGCGACGGCTTCGACCGGGCGCGCTCGGAGGCGAAAAGCTCGTTCGGCGACGACCGAGTCTTCATCGAAAAGTTCGTCGTCGATCCGCGTCATATCGAAATCCAGGTGCTGGCCGACGCGCATGGCACCGCCCTCTATCTCGGCGAGCGCGAATGCTCGATCCAGCGCCGGAACCAGAAGGTTGCGGAAGAGGCGCCGTCGCCATTCCTCGATGCCAGGACGCGCAAGGCCATGGGCGAGCAGGCCGTGGCGCTGGCCAAGGCGGTCGACTACCAGAGCGCCGGCACCGTCGAGTTCATCGTCGATGCTGAAAAGAACTTCTATTTCCTTGAAATGAATACACGATTGCAGGTCGAGCATCCGGTGACGGAGCTTGTTACCGGCATCGACCTAGTCGAGCAGATGATCCGTGTCGCCGCCGGCGAGAAGCTGGCGATCGAGCAGAGCGACGTCAAGCTGAACGGCTGGGCGGTGGAAAGCCGGCTCTATGCCGAGGATCCCTATCGCAATTTCCTGCCCTCGATCGGCCGTTTGACGCGCTACCGGCCGCCGGAGGAGGGCACGTTCGGCGACATCGTCATCCGCAACGACACCGGCGTCACCGAAGGTTCCGAGATTTCGATGTTCTATGACCCGATGGTGGCAAAACTCTGCACATGGGCGCCGACACGGCTGGCGGCAATCGACGCCATGTCGGAAGCGCTGGACAGTTTCGTCGTCGACGGCATCGAGCACAACATTCCATTCCTGGCGGCGCTGATGCAGCATCCGCGCTGGCGCGAGGGGCGGATATCGACGGGCTTCATCGCCGAGGAATATCCTGACGGCTTCGCGCCGATCGTGCCCAATGGCGATGAAAAGGCAGTGCTGGCGGCGATCGCCACCGCGGTCGAGCTTCTGCGCCGCGATCGGCTTGACCGGCTGGGCGGGCGGCTGGCGCCGCATTCGGGCGCACTCAAGCGCGATTGGGTGGTGAAGCTCGGCGACGACTATCTCCAGGCTTCGATCATCGAGGGCATGATCTCCATTCCGATGGAAATCGATCTGTCGGTCGATGGCGGCAAAGCGCTGACCGTGGCGTCCGACTGGCGGCCGGGCGACCTCATCTGGCGCGGCACTGTCGGTGCCCGCAAGGTCACGGCGCAGATCAGGCCGGCGCCGAACGGCCTGCGCATTGCCTGGAAAGGCATGTCGGTGACGGCGCGCGCCATGCTGCCGCGCACGGCGGAGCTGGAAAGGCTGATGCCGGAGAAGGTGGCGCCGGACACGTCCAAGATGCTGCTTTGCCCGATGCCGGGCCTGGTCGTGTCGATCGCGGTTGCCGAGGGGCAGGAGGTCAAGGCCGGCGAGACGCTGGCCGTGGTCGAGGCGATGAAGATGGAAAACGTGCTGCGCGCCGACCGCGATCTTGTCGTGTCGAAGCTCAACGCCAAGCCGGGTGACAGCCTGGCTGTCGATGCGGTGATCATGGAGTTCGCCTAGAGATTGTTTGGAAATTCTACTCCGGCGGCCATCTGAAGGTGGTTTCTGCGCTTCCCGTGCTCACGGACCAATGGCCGCTGCGCTCCGGTTCTCGAAACCACCATCATTATGACTCGCCAGAGCGAATTTCGAACAATCTCTGAGCCGTGCGGCTGGGTACGGAAGCCTGTGGTCGGTGGTCATTTGTGCTGGACTGGCATCGCCCGGTCCGGGACAATACATCTCCATCGACTCAAAGCCCTTCGAGCAATTTGAAACATCATGGCGGATGACAAACTTCCACGCGATCCCCTGAGGCGCGAAGCAGCGCTCGCTGCTGCGCGCCCGGAGGCGCCGGCGCGGCCGTTCATCCATCTGCGCGTGCATTCGGCGTATTCGCTGCTCGAGGGCGCCTTGCAGGTCGCCGCCGTTGTCGGTCATGCAGTCAAGGACGAGTGCCCGGCAATCGCAGTCACCGACACAAACAATCTGTTCGGCGCGCTGGAATTTGCCCAGAAGGCGGTGAAGGAAGGCATCCAGCCGATTATCGGTTGCCAGATCGATCTCGCCTTTTCCGGCGAGACCAGCGACGCGCAGCGCGACCGCCGCCGCCATGGTCCGGAGATGCACGCCGTGGTGCTGCTCGCCGCCACCGAGGCCGGCTACAGCAACCTCGTCAGGCTGGTCAGCCAGGTCTATCTGGAGACGCCGCCGGGCGAGCCCGTGCATCTGACGTCAGCAATGCTGGAAGGCCATAGCGATGGCCTGATCTGCCTCAGCGGCGGGCCGCGCGGCCCGATCGGCCGGGCGCTGAAGGAGGATCGCCGAGATCTTGCCGAGACGCGGCTGCTGGCACTCAAGGCGCTGTTCGGCGACCGGCTCTATGTCGAGCTGGACCGTGTTTCCGGTTATGACCGCGCTATCGAGAAATCATCGGTCGACCTTGCCTATATCCATGATCTGCCGCTGGTCGCCACGAATGAGGCGTTCTTCGCCGCCCGCGACGACTATGACGCGCATGATGCTCTGATCGCCATTGCCGAGGGTTCGGTGGTTGCCGCCGACAACCGTCGCCGGCTGACTTCGGACAATTTCCTGCGCAGCCAGGCGGATATGGCGCGGCTGTTCGCCGACCTGCCGGAAGCGATCGACAACACCGTCGAGATCGCGCTGCGCTGTTCCTATTATCCCAAGACCCGCAATCCGATCCTGCCACGCTTTACCGGCGGCGATGTCGCCGACAATGAGGTGGCGCTGAAAGCGGAGGCCGATGAGCTACGCCGGCAGGCGCATGAGGGGCTGGAGGCCCGGCTGGCGGCGCATGGACCCACCGCCGGCTACACGGTCGAACAATACCGCGAGCGGCTCGATTTCGAGCTCTCCATCATCGAGAAGATGAAATTTCCCGGTTACTTCCTGATCGTGGCCGACTTCATCAAATGGGCGAAGGCGCAAGGCATTCCGGTCGGGCCGGGCCGTGGTTCGGGCGCCGGATCGCTGGTCGCTTATTCCACCACCATCACCGATATCGATCCGCTGCGCTTCTCGCTGCTGTTCGAGCGCTTCCTCAATCCGGACCGCGTGTCGATGCCCGACTTCGACATCGACTTCTGCCAGGATCGGCGCGAAGAGGTCATCCGCTACGTCCAGCAGAAATATGGCCGCGACCAGGTGGGACAAATCATCACCTTCGGTACGCTGCAGGCGCGCGCGGTGCTGCGCGACGTCGGCCGCGTGCTGCAAATGCCTTACGGCCAAGTCGACAAGCTCTCCAAGATGGTGCCGCAGAACCCGGCCAATCCGGTCAAGCTGGCGGATGCCATCGCCAACGAGCCGCGCTTTGCCGAGGAGGCCGAGAAGGAGCCGATCGTGCAGACGCTGCTCGATATGGCGCAAAAGCTGGAAGGGCTCTACCGCCACGCTTCGACGCACGCCGCCGGCATCGTGATCGGCGACCGGCCCTTGTCGGAACTGGTGCCGATGTACCGCGATCCGCGCTCCGACATGCCGGTCACCCAGTTCAACATGAAATATGTCGAGCAGGCCGGGCTGGTAAAATTCGACTTCCTCGGCCTGAAGACGCTGACGGTGCTGGAGACGGCGGTGAAGCTGATCCGCCGGCGCGGCATCGAGATCGACCTGGCGACGATCCCGCTCGACGATCCTGAAACCTACGCCATGCTGTCGCGCGGCGAAGTGGTCGGTGTGTTCCAGGTGGAAAGTGCCGGCATGCGCAAGGCGCTGATCGGCATGCGGCCCGACTGCATCGAGGACATCATCGCGCTGGTGGCGCTCTACCGTCCCGGCCCGATGGAGAACATCCCGACCTACAACGCCAGAAAGCATGGCGAAGAGGAGATGGCATCGATCCATCCCAAGATCGACCATCTGGTGAAGGAGACGCAAGGCGTCATCGTCTACCAGGAACAGGTGATGCAGATCGCGCAGGAGCTGTCGGGCTATTCGCTCGGCGAAGCCGACCTGCTGCGCCGCGCCATGGGCAAGAAGATCCGCGCCGAAATGGACAAGCAGCGCGAGCGCTTCGTCACAGGTGCGGTCGAACGCGGCGTCGGCAAGCCGCAGGCCGACTTCATCTTCGACCTTCTGGCCAAGTTCGCCGACTACGGCTTCAACAAATCGCACGCGGCCGCCTACGCCGTCGTGTCCTACCAGACCGCCTATCTCAAGGCGCATTATCCCGTCGAGTTCCTGGCGGCGTCGATGACGCTCGACATGGGCAATACCGACAAACTCGCCGATTTCCGCCAGGATGCGCTGCGTCTCGGCATCGAGGTGGTGGCGCCGTCAGTGATGACCAGCTTCCGCAATTTCGAGGTCGGCGAGAACCGCATTTACTATTCGCTGGCGGCCCTCAAGGGCGTCGGTGACGCTGCGGTCGAGCACATCGTCGCCATGCGCGGCGAAAAGCCGTTCAAGAATCTCGCCGATTTCTGTGAAAGGGTCGATCCCAAGATCGTCGGCAAGCGCGTCTTCGAAAGCCTGATCATGGCCGGCGCGCTCGACTGCTTCGGCCACGACCGCGCCCAGATGATGGCCGGCGTCGAACGGATGATGGGGCTGGCTTCGCTGGCGCAGCAGAATGCCATTTCGGGCCAGCACGACATTTTCGGCGCGTCGCTCGGCGCGCAGCAGCAGGCGCTCAATTTGCCGCAGACCGATCCGTGGCTTGCCGCCGACCGGCTGCACCGTGAATTCCAGGTCGTCGGCTTCTATCTTTCGGCGCATCCGCTCGACGAGTACAAGGCGGCCCTGCAGAAGATGCGGGTGCAAAACTGGGGCGAGTTCTCGGCTGCGGTCAAACGCGGTGCCGCCGCGGGCCGGCTCGCCGGCACCGTCACCACCAAGCAGGAGCGCAAGACCCGAACCGGCAACAAGATGGGCGTCATCGCCTTTTCCGACACATCTGGCCAATATGAAGCCGTGCTGTTTTCGGAAGGGTTGGCGCAGTATCGCGACCTGCTCGAGCCCGGACGTTCGGTGGTGATCACCGTTTCGGCCGAGGATAGGCCCGAAGGGGTCAATCTGCGCATCCAGACGGTGCAGTCGCTGGAGGATGAGGCCAGCCGTATCCAGAAGGCGCTGCGCATCTTCGTTCGAAATGACGGGCCTGCGTCGGCGATTCAATCGCAGCTTACCCAGCGTGGGGAAAGTCAGGTAAGCATTATCGTCATCAAAGAAGAGGCGCAGGGCGAGATCGAGATCGAATTGCCCAACCGCTACCGCATCTCGCCGCAGATCGCGTCGGCCATGCGCGCGGTGCCGGGTGTGGTCGAAGTCGAGCTCGTCTAGGCTGCGCTGATATACACGGCAATCGCATCGACGTCGGCCAGTGCATGACGGCATAAAGATGCTCTGGGCCTGACATTGCAGCCGATAGGGCCAGCGTGCGGGGCGTGGTTGACCTGACCTTCCTTTGAACCACATGCGTTGAGCAGAAACTTCAAAGGAACGCACAATCATGCCCAGCCGCGAACGCGTCGAAGCCTTCCTCAAGGAGGTGGTCGAAGGCAGCCACGTCAAAGCGATCGCCGACTTCTACCATGACGATGCCACCATGCAGGAAAATCTCGGCGTCCCGCGGCGCGGCAAGGAAACACTGATGGCGCATGAGCAGGCAGCACTCGACCGGATCGAGAAGATGCACACCCATCCTGTCCAGACATTCCTGGTCGATGGCGACAATGTCGCCATCCGCTGGACCTTCGACCGTGTCGACAAGGCCGGCACCGTGCGCCGGCTGGAAGAGGTGGCCCTGCAGCGCTGGCGTGGTGACCGGATTGCGGAGGAGCGGTTCGTCTACGACACCGCCTCGGCCTGGCGCCTCGTCGGGCCGGACGGCAAGGTGGTGGAGGGCTGAGGATCACCGGGGCCATTAGATCATGATGAGATTCGGTTGAAATCTCATCATGATCTAACCCTTTGTTGGAACGTGATCTTTTCCAAAAACCGGCACCCACTTTTTGGGATCATGCTCTAGACGGCCCCGCCTGGGACCGTTACGCACTTGGTGATGAAAGCAGCCGAGAAGGACGGATCGCAGCAAAGCTCTGCCATCGCGCGGCTGCGTGACAGGCTGCGCAAGCTCTATCACGGACGCACGCCGGCGGCGTTCCGGTTTCAACTGGTGGCGGTCATCATCGACCTCGCCATCATCGCCTTCTTCGTTGCCACGCCGGTGCTCCAGGACAAGCCGTCATTCCTGTGGCTCGACTATACCGTCGCCGCATTGGTCGCCGCCGACCTGATTGCCCGGCTGTTAGCCTCCAACGACATGCTGCGGCTGATGAAACAGCCGACATCCTGGGTCGATGTCTTCATCCTTCTGACGCTGCTGATGCCGACGGCGCTGGCAAATCTGGCGTTCCTGCGCATCCTGCGGCTGTGGTCGCTGTCGCGCAGCGGTTCGCTGTGGCAGCATTTCGAAATGCGTGGCTTAAGGCCCTGGCGCGAGGCGAGCCACGCGGTCATCAACCTGTTGACGTTCCTGTTCGTCATCACCGGCTTCGTCTACACCTTCTTCTTTCGCACCGGCGCCGGCCTCGAGAACTATATCGATGCGCTGTATTTTACCGTCGCCACGGTGACGACGACCGGTTTCGGCGACATCGTGCTGCCGGGGATCGCCGGCAAGCTGACCGCGATCGCCACCATGATCATCGGCATCTCGCTGTTCGTCAGACTGGCGACGGCGATTTTTCGACCCGCCAAGGTGTTCTTTCCCTGTCCGCAGTGCGGACTGCAACGGCATGAGCCGGACGCCGTGCACTGCAAGGCCTGCGGGCATCTTCTCAACATACCGGATGAGGGGAATTGACCGACCGCTACGAGGCCGCGACCTCGGCCGGCTTTGGCGCCTTGCGCTGCAGGTTGAGCAGGTTGCCCATCAGGATCAGCAGGGCGCCGCCGGCTGTAAAGATGTCGATCTGTTCGCTGTAGAGCAGCCAGCCGATCAGCGCCGACAGTGGCACGCGCAGGAAATCCATCGGTGAAATCACCGTAGCGTCGGCATAGGTGAGGGCACGCGCCATGCAGAAATGCGACGACATGCCGGTGAAGGCAATCAGCAGGATCCATGGCCAGAGTTCGAGCGGTGGGTTGCGCCATTCATAAAGCGCCGGGATCAGGCCGACCACCGACTGGATGATCAGCATCCAGAAGATGATGCGCACGACACTGTCCGTGCGGGTCAGCGACTTGACCAACACCACCGATACGCCAAAGCACACGGCCGCGCCGAGAACGACGAGGTGACCCGGATCCATGGAGCCGACGCCGGGGCGAACGATGACCACCACGCCGATCAGGCCAAGCACGACCGCCGCAATTTTCGGGCGGGAGAGCCTTTCGCCAAGAAAGGTCACCGCCAGGATCGCGGTCCAGATCGGCGTGGTGAATTCGATCGATATGAGCACCGCAAGCGGGATCAGCGTCAGCGCATAGAGCCATGCCGCCTGGCCCGTATAGTGGATGACATTGCGAGCGATATGGGCCAACGGGCGCTGCGTGCGCATTGCGGCGAATCCGCCGCTCATCGTCACCAGCGGCAACAGGATGAAGAAGCCGATCACCGAGCGCAGTTCCAGCACCTGGAAGACGTTGAGCTCGGCGGTGGTTGCGCGGCCAGCGACTGACATCGCCAGAAACGAGGCGATCGACAGCGCCATCCAGAACGCGGCTTTCGGGATCGATGGGGAAGGTGCCATAGGCGCTATGTCGCAAGCCGGGACTTCTATCGCAACCGTTAGGCGACGCATTCGACTGGGCCAGACCGTTGCAAAAACAGCCATGCCGGAAGTGGAACCTGACGCGACGGCAGGCGTTGGTTCCGGTATTGGCCAATTGCTGGACGCATCGTTCTTCAACATCAACGGGGGAGAGATTCCGATGAAATCATTCGCGCGGTTTCTGCTAGCCGGCTGCCTGCTAACTGCAAGCGCCACGGCCGATGCCGACGAGGCGAATTTTCTCAGCTCCTTGCAAGGGAATTTCTCCGGCAAGGGGACAGTCAAGGTCACCACCGACGCACCGACGGTGAATGTGTCCTGCACCTTCAATTCCGACGCGACCTCGAGTTCATTGTCGCTTGACGGCAATTGCCGTGGTCTTGTCGTGGTGGCGCGCGCCATCAGCGCCAATCTGAAGGCCCGCGGGGCGAAGTATACTGGCGTCTATGTCGGGTCGCGCACCGGGCCGGCACAGCTCGCCGGCAGCCGTTCCGGGAACGCGATCAGTCTCGGCATTCGCTGGGCGGCGGAGGTCAATGGCGATCGCAAGGCGCGGTTGACGGTGGAGAAAACCAGCGGCGACGGAATGCGGTTGACCGTTACCGACGTCGATCCGAAAACCGGCAAGAACGTGGTGACGAGCCGCATCGATCTCAAGCGTATCTAAGCCGTCTCACTCCTCGATCGGCTCCGGCGGGTTGGCGTTGCGGCCTTTACCGAAGGTGTAGCCGGTTTCCACCGCATTCTTGCCGAACTTGTCGCGCAGCGTATCGATGGCGCTTTCGGCCATGGCGCGCTTGCGCGAGCCGACGTCGACGAGATCGGGCGGATCGGCCTTCTCGTCATCCGAGAGATCGCTGACACCGATGCCAAGCAGCCGGTACTTTGTCCCGTCCGCCTCCTTGCGCAACAGCTCGAGCCCGGTCTGGAAAATGCGGTCGGCCAGCCGGGTCGGGTCGCCGAGCTGACGGTTGCGGGTACGCAGCTTGAAATCCTGCGTCTTCAGCTTCAGCACCACGGTGCGCCCGGCAATGCCTGACTTCTTCAGCCGCGCCGAGACCTTTTCCGACAATCCCCTCAGCACTGGAACCAGTTCGCCCATTTCAGCTATGTCGGTGTCGAAAGTGGTTTCGGCCGACACACTTTTCGCATCCTGGTCGGGATCGACACGGCGGTCGTCCTGGCCGCGCGAGAGATGGTAGAGCCGGGTGCCCATCACGCCATAGCGGCGCATAAGATCAGCGCGCTCCATGCGCTGCAACTGGGCGATGCTGCGGATGCCGTCGCGTTCGAGCGTTGCGGCAAAAGCCTTGCCTACGCCCCAGATCAGCGTCACTGGCTGTTCGGCCAGGAAACCCAGCGCCTCGGCTTCGCCGATCACCGAAAAGCCGCGCGGCTTGCGGAAATCGGAGGCAACCTTGGCCAGGAACTTGCAGTAGGAAAGGCCGGCCGAAACGGTGATGCCGATTTCCTTTTCGACGGTCTGCGCAAAGCGCGCCAGCACCACCGCCGGCGGCATGCCGTGCAGGCGCTCGGTGCCGGCAAGGTCGAGAAACGCCTCATCGATGGAGAGCGGTTCGACCAGCGGCGTGAGCGCCTGCATCAAGGCGCGGACATCGCGGCCGACGCGGACGTATTTCTCCATATTGGGCGGGATGACGACCGCTTCCGGACAGGCTTCGAGCGCCTTGAACATCGGCATTGCCGAGCGCACCCCCTGGATGCGGGCGATGTAGCAGGCGGTGGAAACGACGCCGCGCTTGCCGCCGCCGATGATCAGCGGCTTGTCCTTCAGCGCCGGATTGTCGCGCTTTTCGATCGCCGCATAGAAGGCGTCGCAATCGATATGCGCCAGATGCAGCTGGTAGAGCTCGGGATGGCGGGTGAGTCGAGGGCTGCCGCAACGCTCACAGCGCTTGGTATCGCTGCGCTGAAAGGTCAGGCAGTCGCGGCAAAAACCGTGCTCGGGATTGTTGACAGGGGCCGCCATCGCTGCGAACATAAAGAGAACAGATGCAATGGTACGTCAGGACGGAAGCCGCCACAAGCGGTTAGCCGGGAGAGAACTCATGAGCACCACCATAGCGCCGCTGGCGCCTGACCTATGGGCGGATTTCGAGGATCTTTTCGGCAAGCAGGGCGCCTGTTACGGCTGCTGGTGCACGCATTTCCGGATGGCGCCGGCGGTCCGACGGGCCAGCGACAAGCAGCGCAACAAGGATCATATCAAGGCGCGTATCGAGGCCGGGCCGCCGCCGGGGCTTTTGGCCTTCGAGGACGGCCAGGCGGTCGGCTGGATGCAGATCGGTCCACGCGCCGACGTGCCCGAATGGAACAATCGGGGCCGGGGCTCGGCGCCGGTCGATCCAACCGACGCCGTAGATCCCGGCGTCTGGGCCATCTCCTGCTTCTTCATCCGCGCCAGCGCGCGCGGCCGGGGCGTCAGCCACCGCCTGGTCGAGGGCGGCATCGCTTTTGCCCGCCAGAACAAGGCGCGGCTGGTCGAGGCGTGTCCGATCGACGTGTCGCGCGATTCGCGTTCGATCGGGCTGTTCGTCGGCTCGTCGCGTGTGTTTGAAAAGGCCGGCTTCGAGCGGCTTGTCGAACGCAAGGCCGGACGGCCGCTGATGCGGCTGGTGTTGTAGTCAATTACCCGTCGGCGTTTGTTGATGTCCTGTGGAAGCTGTAGGTTGGTTTCATAGCAGACGAACGAAGCGTTCCTTTTTGGTCAAATGGAGAATTTTGTGAACCGTGTCCTGCCGCTTGCTTTCCTTCTCGCCCTCAGCGCTCCTGCCTTTGGCCAGGCTGTCGATGCCCAAGGTGCCAAGCAACTTTCCGATGAGCTCTCTCGCTATGTCGGCAAACAGGCGCTCAATGAAGGCATTTTGAAGATCTCAGCCGAGGAGGGTGCCTACAAGATCACCTTCGATGTGAAGGCGCTTGTGGCGAAGATGCCGAAGCAGGATCTGAAGCGGTTCGATTTCCCGCCCGTCACGCTGCGGGTCAAACCGCGCAGCGACGGAGGCTGGGATGTCGCCTCGGATTTCTCTACGACTGGGTCCATCGAGGTAAATGGCCCAAATGGCCTGAACACCGGGCAAATCGTTGTCAAGGATGGCAAGTTCACGGGCGTCTATGACCCGGAACTGGCGGCATTTACCAGCGGCACCAGTTCGATTGCGGGCATGACGATGACGTCGCGCCAAGTCAGTCAATTGACCGATTTGAGCGTGGGGCTGGGCTCTTCCAAATTTGACGCCAGGAAGTCGGCCAACGGCGGCGTCGATCTTAATTTCACACAGGCGATGGCGGACTTCGTCGAAACGGTCAAAATCGATGACCGGTCAATCGCAGCGCTCCGGGCACCGGAGCTCGCTGTGAACGTGACCGCTAAGGCCATTCAGACCAAGCCGCTTCTGGATCTTTTGGCGTTCGCCGTCGCCCATGAGGACGAGGCCCGGCTGAAGGCCGATCAAGCAGAGTTCAAAACGCTTCTGCTCGGTGCGCTGCCGCTATGGGAACGGATCGATGGGACCTACGCATTCAAAAACCTTGCCATTGAAACATATGCCGGCAATTTCGGCGCGGCGCAGCTGAACACCGTTGTCGGCATGGACGGCATCAGCAAGGACGGCAAGATCAGCTACGCATTCAAGGTTTCCGGCCTGACAATACCGCAGCAGATGCTGCCCAGTTGGACCGTTGCGTTGCTGCCGACGGATCTCGACCTGAATTTCGGCGGCGCCAACATCGATCTCGACAGTATGGCCAGGAAAACCATCGACACCCTCGATTTCAGCAAGGATCCACCGCTGCCGCCAGATTTCGGCGACGAGATTTCCGCCAATTTCCTGGCCAAGATACCAAAATTCGTTCTCGGGCACAGCACGGTGAAGAACGGCGACATCGAGGTCGCCATGGAGGGCGAAATGACGTTCCCCGGCAAGAAGCCGGATGCGAGCGTGACCGTCAACGTAACCGGCTACGACAAGATCGTTGAAACCTTGCAGGCGGCGGCTAAATCTGACCCGGAGGCCTCGCAGGCTTTCACAGGGGCGCTTGCGATTAAGGGATTCGCCAAGACGCTGCCGGACGGCCGTATCGAATGGGTGATCAACGCCAGGCATGATGGGTCGGTGACGGTCAACGGCGCGATGCTGAAGGGGCCTGATCCGGTCGTGGAAGACAACGCCGATCCGGATGCGATCCCTGGGACAGCAACGAAGCCTTGAGCACTGACCTCGGGGGCGGCTAACTCAGAGTCCCAGCGCGCTAGCAATCTTTGGCGTGGCCTCGTGCCAGTCCTCGACGGAGATGATGTCGTCCGGCACCGGCGGCAGGAAGGCGCGCAGCGAATTGTCGGCCATCAGGTGGAAGAGATGGGCGTCGGCAACCGAGTTGCGTGCCGAGATGAGGTTGGCGGGCTGGTCGTCGACAAAGGCTACCGGCCGGCCTCTGCTACCACGCAATTTGGCCACCGCGGGTCCCTTAGCCATTTCGGTGGTCAATAGCGGATAGGGCAGACCGAGCGCATCGAGATGGGCGCGGCGGGCGGCGCGATGCCGGTGCGGCATGGCGGTCAAAAGGACGATCTCGACGCGGTCGCTGAGGCTGGCAAGCGCTTGTTCGGCACCGTCGGTAACGCTCTGCCAGTCGGCCTGCGTATCGAAGAAATCTCCGAGAAGTGCCGTCACCTCCGGCTGTTCGATCAGCCGGCCGCTCGCCGTTTCGGCAATGTTGCCGGTGAGACGGAAGGAGGCCAGGGTCAGGCCGAAGCCGCGCGATTTCAGGAAATGCGGAAACGGCCGGATGAATTCGAGCACGACATCGTCGACATCGAGGATCAGCAGAGGCCGGTCGTCGGCTGCAAGTTCGGCGATCTGGCGTGCCGTCTCGGGATCGTCGCTCATATCGAATGCTCATGGTCGTCGCCGCCAAGAGGCAGCGCCCGCAACGCCTTGCCGATGGCGGCCGGGGGCGTGTCGGTTTCCTCGGCAAAGCGCAGCAAGGTCGGCTCGTGGGCAAGCATGAACTGCAGCACGCCGGCAAGGAATCCCGGTTCGGCCGCGGCGCGGCGGATGGCGGACGCCTCGATGCCGGTGAGGGCCAGGAAGCGCGGCAGGAGTTCGGGGTCGGCGGCGACGAAGCCCAGTGCCTTCACGGCAATGGTTTCCGCTTCCTCGCGCATTGACGCTGCGTTTGCCATCACTACTTTCTCGTTGCGGAAATGAGTCTCTTTTCCGCAGTAATCGCAAGCGTCGCCTGCGGCAAGCCACAGCCCCGATCCAATGTGGTTTTCGAGGTGGAATCCGAATGGCTTTTGCCGCTTCGGGTTTCCATTTCGTCAATCATATTGCCTTAAGAGTGAGCGAGGGTTTGGTGTGCTTCGACAAGGGCGCATAGCGGCAGGGCTTCGGGCAGAAGCCTGGCCGGGACGGGAAATCGATGCCTAAGAAGGTCATGATCGTCGAGGACAACGAGCTCAATATGAAGCTCTTTCGCGACCTCATCGAAGCCAGCGGTTATGAAACGGTGCGCACGCGCAACGGGCTCGAGGCGCTCGATCTGGCGCGCCAGCACAGGCCCGACCTGATCCTGATGGACATCCAGCTGCCCGAAGTGTCGGGGCTGGAAGTGACGAAATGGCTGAAGGAGGACGACGACCTCCATTCCATTCCGGTCATCGCCGTCACCGCCTTCGCCATGAAGGGCGACGAGGAACGCATTCGCCAGGGCGGTTGCGAGGCCTACATCTCCAAGCCGATCTCGGTGCCGCGTTTCATCGAGACCATCAAATCCTATCTCGGTGATGCCTGATGCCTTCAGCCGGAGCCTTGTGACATGACCGCGCGGATCCTCGTCGTCGACGACATCCCTGCCAATGTCAAACTTCTCGAGGTTCGGCTGCTGGCCGAATATTTCGAGGTGTTGACGGCCTTCAACGGGCCGGACGCGATCGAGACCTGCGAAAACGGCAAGGTCGATGTCGTGCTGCTCGACGTGATGATGCCCGGCATGGACGGGTTCGAGGTCTGCAAGCGGCTGAAAAGCGATCCGGCGACCGCGCATATACCGGTGGTCATGGTGACCGCGCTGGGCCACGTTGCCGACCGGGTGCGCGGCCTCGAGGCAGGCGCCGACGACTTTCTCACCAAGCCGGTCAACGATCTGCAGCTGATGACGCGGGTGAAGAGCCTGGTCAGGCTGAAGTCGCTGACCGACGAGCTGCGGCTGCGCGCATCGACCACCCGCAACATCGGCATCGAGGCGCTGTTGAGCCGCAGCTTCGCGTCGGAGGACGCCACGCCGAAGGTGCTGTTGATCGACGAGCGCAAATCGTCGTTCGAGCGCATCCAGAAAATGCTGCGCGGCAGCGCCGAGCTCGACATTGCGACCGATCCGCATGCCGGCTTCTTCCAAGCCGCCGAGGCGCCCTATGAGTGCGTGCTGATCTCGACCGGTTTTGCCGATTTCGATCCGCTGCGGTTGTGTTCGCAATTTCGTTCGCTCGACCGCACCCGCTTCCTGCCGATCATCCTGATTGCCGATGGAGGCGAGGAGGGGCGCATCATTCGCGGGCTCGAGCTCGGCATCAACGACTATCTGATGCGGCCGATCGACCAGCAGGAGCTGACGGCGCGGCTGCGCACGCAGGTGCGCCGCAAGCGCTACAACGACCAGCTGCGCGCCAGCGTCACCCAGACCATCGAGATGGCGGTGACCGACGCATTGACCGGCCTGCACAACCGCCGCTACCTCGACAGCCATTTGCAGACGCTGTTCGACCGCGCCGTGGCGCGGCGGCGGCCTCTGTCGGTGATGATCACCGATCTGGACCGCTTCAAGACCGTCAATGACTCGCATGGCCATGATGGCGGCGACGATGTGCTGCGCGAGTTCGCAAGGCGGCTGCGCAAGAACGTCAGGGGTATCGACCTTGCCTGCCGCTTCGGCGGCGAGGAATTCGTCGTTGTGATGCCGGACACGGACGGCGCGGTGGCGGAGAAAGTTGCCGAGCGCATTCGCGCTGAAATCGCCCAGCTGCCGTTTGCCATCGGCCCTGAAGGCAAGGCGATCGAAGTCACGGTCAGCGTCGGCGTGTCATCGGTTCTGAAGGGCGCGGACACGGTCGCGGCGTTGATGAAACGTGCCGACGTGGCGCTCTACGAAGCCAAAAGTGGCGGCCGCAACCGGGTCGTCGCCAAGGCAGCGTAGGCTAGACCACCGATTATGCAGTCAATCGGACAGGGTTAGGAATTTACCTTAATCCAAGCGATTCGGCAGGCTTGGTTAAGAAACTATTGATTTTCAAACATTGTTGCGCAAATGTGCGGTGCAAGAACAAGGGCGATGCGGGCACGAGGGTAGACAGCCGCATCGCTTCGCCGAATACCCCATGATGCTCAGGTCCGCCGCATCTCCTGGGTCCGTGGGGTCGGCCGGCCGGCGCTGGCACATAGTGGCCTCCTCGTACCGCTGCCATACGCCGACCGGCCCCCTTTTTTGCCAAAAAATGAGATGAGCACTTCGCGCCAAACAGCGGAGGGTTCTGGCTTTTCGGGGCCTTGAATCAAAAACGCCGCCCGAAGGGGCGGCGCTTTTGACAGAGCGTATGAAAACCAGATTACTTGATCTTGGTTTCCTTGAACTCGACATGCTTCTTGGCGACCGGGTCGTATTTGCGGAACGACAGCTTGTCGGTCTTGGTACGGCTGTTCTTGCTGGTCACGTAGAAGAAACCGGTGTCGGCGGTCGACAGAAGCTTGATCTTGATGTTTGCGGCTTTGGCCATTGTATCAGTCCGTTATGTTCGTGGGGTTTTGGCCGCTGGAGCGGGGGAAAACACCCGGACGCGGGAAACTTGGCGCGACACATAAAGAACGTGCCCGGAAAGTCAAGCCCGGCGCGGCCGCCGTGTCGTAAGCACATGAGTTGTCCGGATTAGGTAGCACATGAGTTGTCCGGTTTTATCACCGGCTCGATGGAGGCTGAGGCTCAGGGCGTTCGAATCTCGAAAACCAAGCAATTGGCTTTTCGTCCGCTACGAGGCCGCTTCTCACCCCACAAGGAGAGAAGGTAAGGTCGCTGTTGCTCGCCCTCAGCGGGGCCGGATTTCTAGGCTTCTTCCTTAACTGGAAGCGCTTTTTTCCAGTCCCCGGTGGTGTTCCACCAGCGATTCGGATTGGCGCGGTCGTCCAGGCCCTTGGAGCGGCTGGCGAGGATCGGCTGGATGCGGATCACCGGCTCCTGGTAGGAATGCGCCTGGAAAATCGCCTCGACGACGCGGGCGGCGAGCACCTGGTCGTCGGGCAACTCGAACGAGACCTCGACGGTGCCGGGGCGGCGGCGCAGTTCGGTTTCGACGCCGGCGGCTGCACCTTCCAGCGGTCGGTAGCGTTCGATGCCGTGCGCCGTTTGATAGGCGTTGCGGTCGTATTTGCCCATTGCCAGCGGCGCGATCGCGACCACGGCGTCCATGATGCGGTCGACATCGGTTGCCGGGGCCTGGAAGCTGACAAGCAGCAGAAGCGTCATGCGCAGAGATGTGGTTTCAAAGCCGCTGTCGATCATCGCCGTATCCTCAAACTCGGGTTTTTTGGGACACCCTTTTAGCTGAGGTCTCCTGACACGGTTCTGTCAGCAGCGGCGACATCCCGTCAGGATTGCGCAGGCTGGCGACGGACAGGCTACCAGATCTTGCGGATCAGCCTGGCGCTGACCAAGGCGATATAGGCGGCAAAGAACAGGCCGAGCGACCAGCCGAAGCCGGAGGGCCCGAAGGCATCCATGCCGATGCCGATCGCCTGCGGGCCAAGCACCATGCCGACGCCGTAGCAGAGCACGAAGGCGGCGTTGGCCGAGGCCAGTTCATGGCCGGAGAGCTGCGAGCCCAGATGGGCAAGGCCGATCGTGTACATGGCGGCCACCACGCCGCCCCAGACGAACAGAAGCGTCGCCATCAGATGCCAATTGCCGGCGAAGAACGGCATGAAGATGGTGCCGGCAAGTCCGACCGTGGCGCAGGCCAAAAGCAGATAGCGGCGGTCTGAGACGCGGTCGCTGATCATGCCGATAGGGATCTGCAACAGCACGTTGCCGAGGCCGATCATGGTGAGCAGGAGGGCTGCATCCGCCTCGGAATAGCCGATGCGGTTGCCATAGACGGGGAACAGCGCAAAGCCGCCGGTCTCGACAGCGCCGAACACCAGCACGGCGGCGGTCGCTGTCGGCACCAGCCAGATGTAGCGCAGGAAGTTGCTGGTTTCGCCGTCAACCACGATTGTGGGACTTTCATTCCGTGCGGCCAGCACCGGGATTGCGGCCAGCGCGACCAGGACGATGATGACGCCGAACGGCAAGAAGCCGGTGCTGCCGATATGGGCGAAGATCCATGGCCCGGCGGCGAAGCCGAGCGACAGCACGGTGGCGTAGATGCCGAGCACCAGGCCGCGCCGACGCGGCGGCGCCGAGGTGCTGATCCAGAATTCCGACAGGATGAACAGCACCGTCAGCGCGATGTGCAGCACGATGCGTAGTGGGAACCACATCCAGAAGTCCGGCGCGAAGTGGAAGCCGACAAAGGCGAGCGCGCCGGCGGCGATCATGGCGATCATCGTCCAGGCGACGCCGAAGCGCATCGCCAGCGGCGTGGCCAGCGGGGCGCCGGCGATCGAGGCGAGGCCGGCGACCGCGGTGTTGAGGCCGATCATCGATGCCGAGTGGCCGCGGCTCTCGAGAATAACGCTGAGCAGCGGCATGCCGAGGCCTATGGCGATGCCGACGACGCTGATCGACGAGATCGCGGCGATCATCGGTAGCCAATGTACGCGCTCGTCGCCCTCTTGCTGGGTATCGACCGTCATGTGATGCCTGAATACTCTGTCTGTTTGATATTGCGTAATTCCGGACGGAAAACCGCGTCACACTTTTCCTAGAATTGCTCTAAAGAATTTCGCGAACGAAGCGGTTGCGGACAAGCCGGTAGAACGGCACGGACCCACCGGGTCGCAGGCGCGGATCGCCGGCAAGCCGCGTCTCCAGCTCCAGCAAGATCGTTCGGGTGATGTCGGGGATATTGGCCTCTCTGGCCTTGGCAAGCGGCAGCCAGATCAGTTCTTCCAGCTCATTGGTCGGGCCGCCACCCGGCAGTTCCACGGCGACATCGCTGCGCCAGGCGCTGAAGAAGCGGGTGTCGAAACGACGCACGCGATTGGGCGGGGTGATGGCGCGGGCGAGGAAGCGCAGCGGCGCCAGCGAAGGCTGGACGCCGTGCTCGACAAAGCCCTGCCAGTCGCGTTTGTCGGTTGCGAAAGAGCCTTTGCTGCCGATGAGCAGGCCGGCTTCCTCATAAGTCTCGCGGATGGCCGAGAGCGCGATGGCACGGGCCCGCGACGGGCTGATGCGGCCGACGCCGGCGGTCAGCCTGGCTTCTTCCTCCGGGAGCAATGGGGTGGCAACGGCAATGCGGCTGTCGGCCGAATCGGTGCGGCCGCCGGGAAAGACGAACTTGCCGGGCATGAAGGCGTGGCCTGCGTGGCGCCGGCCCATCAGCACCAGAATCTCGTCGCCCTCGCGGTCGAGCAGGATCAGGGTGGCGGCATCGCGCGGGCGTATGGGCAGGCCGCTGTGGGCGGCTGCGCCACGGTCCATCCTGCTGACTTCCGCCTTGGTCATACCTTCCATGCGCAGGACCTAGCGGAAACTTCTGGCAAACGAAAGTGGCCTTTCACGGTCGGCATGTTGCGCCAGGCGACATTGCCCTGACGCAAACTAGGTTCCGGGATGCGGCTCGGTGCCGTCTTTTTCGCCGCCGAAGCCGTGCATATAGAGCGCCCATTGCAGTCCGATGACGGCGCCCTTGACCGGTTGCAGCAGAGCGACCGACAACACGATGGTCAGCGGCACCCAAATGGCGATGTGCTGCCACATGGAGAGCGTCGAGGTCGCCTCGACGCCCATGAAGGCGCCGAGAACGATGTGGCCGACAATGACGATGACGAGATAAGCGGGCAGGTCGTCGGCGCGGTGGTGGTGGAACTCCTCACCGCACACGGCGCATTTGTCGACGCTTTTGGTGAAGCCGGCGAACAACCTGCCTTCGCCGCAATGCGGGCAGCGGCCAAGGGCGCCGCGCTTCATCGCCGTCCACAGCGGGCGGGCGACTCGGCCCGAATGATGTTCGCCGCCGAAAACCTGCTTCTGGATTCCCATTTCGCTTGCCATTATCGTCTCCTGCCGCGCGACCCCGGGCGCGATTGCGACGCGCGGGCGCGGCCTTTTGCCTTGTGAAACGACCGTTTGGAGCCGGGCAGGGGCTTCGGGTCGGTCAGCATCTCGAAACGCATCGCGCCGGCCATAGGCGCCACCTCGATCAGGCGAACCTCGACGCGGTCGGCAAGCTGATAGCCCTTGCCGGTGCGTTCTCCGAACAGCGATCGCGCGGTTTCGTCATATATATAGTAATCGCCATCCAGACTTGACACCGGGATGAAGCCATCTGCGCCAAACTGCGCCAATTGGACAAATAGTCCCGATTTGGTGACGCCCGAAATGCGGGCGTCGAAGCGGTCGTCGATGCGCTCGGCGAGGTAGGCGGCGATCAGCCGGTCGACGGTGTCGCGCTCGGCCGCCATGGCGCGGCGCTCGGTGCCGGAGATCAGCACCGCGACGTCTTCCAGCCGCGTCTCTTCGTCCTGCGTCAGCCCGCCGGGCCGAGCCCAAGTGCGGCAATCAGCCCGCGATGCACGATCAGATCGGCATAGCGGCGGATCGGCGAGGTGAAATGCGCGTAGCGCTTCAGGTTGAGGCCGAAATGGCCGATGTTCTTGGGCGAATATTCGGCCTGACTCTGCGAGCGCAGCACCACTTCGTTGACCAGCCCCTCATTGTCGGCGCCACGCACGCGCTCGAGAATGCCGTTGAACTGGGCGGGCCGCATCTGCGCGCCACGCGCCAGCGACAGGCCGAGCGTCTGCAGGAACTCGCGCAGCGATTCCTGCTTGGCCAGCGACGGCGCATCGTGGACGCGGTAGACCAGCGCCTGCTTCTTCGCTTCCAGCGTTTCGGCGGCGGCGACATTGGCCTGGATCATGAATTCTTCGATCAGCTTGTGGGCGTCGAGCCGCTCCGGGACGATGACGCGGTCGACGGTGCCGTCCGGCTTGAGCAGGATCTTGCGCTCCGGCAGATCAAGCTCGAGCGGCTGGCGGCCATCGCGGCCACGCTTGAGGATGGCGTAGGCGTCCCATAGCGGCTTCAGCACCGTATCGAGGATCGGGCCGGTCTTGTCGTCAGGAAGGCCGTCTATCGCGGCCTGGGCCTGCGGATAGGCGAGCTTTGCCGCCGATTTCATCATGACGCGGTGAAAGGTGTGACGCAGCTTGCGGCCATCGGCGGCAAAAATCATGCGCACGGCAAGCGCGGGACGGTCCTGGCCTTCGCGCAGCGAGCACAAGTCGTTGGAGATGCGCTCTGGCAGCATCGGCACGACGCGGTCGGGGAAATAGACAGAATTGCCGCGTTTCAGCGCCTCGCGATCGAGTGCGGTGCCATAGCGGACATAGGCCCCGACATCGGCGATCGCCACTGTGGCGATCACGCCGCCGGGGTTCTTCTCGTCGAGGTCGGGCGTGGCGAAGACGGCGTCGTCATGGTCCTTGGCGTCGGCCGGGTCGATGGTCACCAGCGGCAGGTCGCGCCAGTCCTCGCGGTGAGCAAGCGTCGCCGGTTTTACCGCCTCGGATTCGGCGATGACGTCGGCCGGGAAGATATGCGGAATGTCGTGCGCGTGGATGGCGATCATCGAGACCGCCTTTTCGCTGGTCAGCGAGCCCAGCACCGCCACCACTTTTGCGCGCGGCAAACCATACCGGGAGGCCCGCGCCGGCTCGACCTCGACAAGGTCGCCGTTCCTGGCGCCGTTCTGGAATTCCTTGTCGACGATCAGTTCGGGCTGGCGACGTTCGACCGGCTCGATTCGGAAGGTGCCGTCCCTCAGGATACGGAAGACGCCCAGCACGGCATCGGTGCGCTTCTCGAAAATCTTCATCACGCGGCCGGTGTAGGCAGGCCCGGTCGCATCGTCGGTCGGGAAGGTCTTGGCCAGCACACGGTCGCCGATGCCCGGCTGCGGGCCATTGCCGCCGCGGGAGACGCGGATCGAGATGACCGGCGGTTCGCCGGTGCCGACGGCCTCCGCCGGATGCGCCAGCAGGATGCCGTCGCCATCGCGGCCAAAAATGTCGAGTACGGCGACATGCGACAAGGCGCCGACACGGGCCAGCCGTTTGCGCTCCTTGGTCAGGATGCCTTCGTCCTGCAGGTCGCGCAGGATGTCCTTCAGCCAAATGCGGTCGTCGCCGCGCAAGGCAAACGCCTTTGCGATGTCGCGTTTTCCCGCGCGGTCGGGGTTCTCGGCGATGTAGCGCAGGATTTCGTCACGCGACGGCCTGTAGTCGTCCTTGACCTTGGCCCTCGTGTCGGCGGTGCGCGGATCGCCGTGGCTTCTACCGGTGATCCTGCGCGCCACTCTGCTATCCCTTTTTCTTCGCCGCCGGCTTCTTGGTCGCCGACTTCTTGGCTGTGGTTTTCTTGCCAGTGGTTGTTTTGGCAGTGGTTTTCTTGGCTGTGGGGGCCTTGGCGGCTGCCGCCTTGCGGAACGGCTTCTTGCCGCCGCCCTTGGCTTCCTTCTCGGCAATCAGCGCCACCGCATCCTCGACGGTCACCGACTGCGGATCCTTGCCCTTGGGCAGTGTCGCGTTGACCTTGCCGTAGTTGACATAGGGCCCGTATTTGCCATCGCGCACGACGATCTTGCCGCCGCCATCGGGATGGTCGCCGAGTTCCTTCAGCGCCGCCGCGGTGCCGCCATTGCGGCCGCCCTTGCCCTTCAGCTGCTTCTCGGCGATCACGGTGACAGCGCGGTTGAGGCCGATCGAGAACACATCCTCTATGCTGTCGACATTGGCATAGGTGCCATCATGCAAAACGAATGGACCATAGCGGCCAAGCCCGGCGGAGATCATCTTGCCGGATTCAGGATGCTTGCCGATATCGCGCGGCAGCGACAGCAGCGCCAAGGCCTTTTCATGGTCGATCGAGTCGGGCGTCCAGCCCTTGGGCAGGCTGGAGCGCTTGGCTTCCTTGCCGTCGCCGCGCTGGATATAAGGACCGAAGCGGCCTGAGCGCAGCGTGATTTCCTCTGCCGTGTAGGGATCGTTGCCGAGGACCTTGGTGCCGTCCTCGCCGCCGCCATTCTCGCCATTCGGGTTGGCGGCGTCGCCGAGCTGGCGGGTAAAGGAACATTCCGGATAGTTGGAGCAGCCGACGAAGGCGCCGAACTTGCCGAGTTTCAGCGACAGATTGCCGGAGCCGCATTTCGGGCAGATGCGGGGATTCGAGCCATCCTCCCGCGCGGGGAACACCAGCGGCGCCAGTTCCTCGTTCAGCGCATCGAGCACGTCGGTGACGCGCAGTTCCTTGATGTCGGCGACCGCGCCGGAAAAGTCTTTCCAGAAGTCGCGCAGCACGTCCTTCCAGGCGAGCTTGCCGTCGGAAATCTCGTCAAGCTTTTCCTCGAGTGAGGCCGTGAAGTCATATTCGACATAACGCTCGAAGAAGCTTTCGAGGAAAGCCGACAGCAGCCGGCCCTTGGCCTGCGGCACCAGCCGGCGCTTGTCGATGCTGACGTAGTCACGGTCTTCCAACGTCTTCAGGATCGCGGTGTAGGTCGACGGACGGCCGATGCCGAGCTCTTCCAGCTTCTTGATCAGCGACGCCTCGGAATAGCGCGGCGGCGGCTCGGTGGTGTGCTGGGTGGCATTGATCGCCTGACGGGCCAGCTGCTCGCCGGCACGGATCTCGGGCAGGCGACGGTTTTCCTCGTCTTCGGCGTCCTCGTCCTTCTGGTCGGTGTAGGCGGCGATGAAGCCGTCGAAGCGAACGACCGAACCGACGGCGCGAAGCTCCGCCGTGCGGGCGCCATTGACCGCCTCGATTTCGACCGTGGTGCGCTCGATCTCGGCCGACTGCATCTGGCTGGCGATGGCGCGCTTCCAGATCAATTCGTAAAGCCGCAGCTGGTCGGAATCGAGATACTGCCTGACCGAAGCCGGCGTGCGCATGAAATCGGTCGGGCGGACCGCCTCGTGCGCTTCCTGGGCATTCTTAGCCTTGGCTGTGTACTGGCGCGGCTTTTCCGGGAGGTATTTTGGGCCGAATTCCTTGGCGATGGTGTCGCGGGCGGCGTCGATCGCCTCCGGCGCCATCTGCACGCCGTCGGTTCGCATATAGGTGATCAGGCCGGTGGTCTCGCCGCCGATCTCCATGCCTTCATAGAGGCGCTGCGCCACTTGCATGGTGCGCGTCGCCGAAAAGCCGAGGCCCGACGATGCCGCCTGCTGCAGCGTCGAAGTGGTGAAGGGCGGGCCAGGATTGCGCCGCGTCGGCTTGGCTTCCACCGACAGAGCCTTGAAGGTCGCGCCTTCGAGCATGCCCTTGATATCGTCGGCCTGCGCCTTGCTGGCGATGTCGAGCTTCTGCAGCTTCTTGCGCTCGAAGGCGGTCAGCCGCGCCTCGAAGCTGTCGTTACGTGGCGTGCCGAGGAGGGCAGCGATCTGCCAGTATTCCTCGCGGATGAAGCGCTCGATCTCAGATTCGCGGTCGCAGACCAGGCGCAGCGCCACCGACTGGACGCGGCCGGCCGAACGGGCGCCCGGCAATTTGCGCCACAGCACCGGCGACAGCGTGAAGCCGACGAGATAATCGAGTGCGCGGCGAGCCAGATAGGCATCGACCAATGGTGCATCGATCTGGCGCGGATTGGCCATCGCTTCCAGCACCGACGACTTGGTTATGGCATTGAAGACGACGCGGCTGACCGGCTTGTCCTTCAACACGCGCTTCTGCTTGAGCACCTCCAGCACGTGCCAGGAAATGGCTTCGCCCTCGCGATCCGGATCGGTGGCGAGGATCAGGCCATCGGCATCCTTGACCGCGTTGGCGATGTCGGTGAGACGCTTTCCGGAAGCGGTGTCGACCGCCCAGGACATGGCGAAATCCTCGTCGGGACGCACCGAACCATCCTTGGCCGGCAGATCGCGGACATGGCCGAACGAGGCCAGAACCTTGAAGTTCTTGCCGAGATACTTGTTGATTGTCTTTGCCTTGGCCGGCGATTCGACGACGACGACGTCCATGAGGTCTCATATCAGCTGTGGGGCGGCAGAAGAATTCCGCTGCGTGACGCATTCAATTGGTCGCTCACATGGCCGCGCTTTTGCGATCGGTCAAGGGCAAGCGGCCAAAATGCGGAGGCGTGTGCCGCAATACACTCTTAGAGTGTATGGAGAAGATCACAAAATTTTTGTCTGGGACGGTTCGTGTGCCGAGCCCCCGGGAAAGGCGCCGCGACCGCGTCGCGCTGCCCGTAAATGCCGAACTGGCCGCCGGGTCGCTTGGAGCCGGCGGCCAGCCGAGTCCCGCCGACGGCGCGCGGGATAGAGGTTCGGACGATCAGTCGGCCTTGACGATGTGCCAGACCTCGCCGACGCCGTCGCCGGTGACGTCACCGGCCTTCTTGTCCTTGATGAAGGTGTAGACCGGCTTGCCGTCATAGGCCCACATCTTGGTGCCGTCGGTGCGTTCGACGATGGTCCATTCGTCGTCCGCCTTGGCGCCATCCTCGGCCTTCAGCGGCGGCCAGTTGGTGGCGCATTTGTCATAGCAGTTGGTCTTGCCCTTCTCGTCCTTGTCATAGGTATAGAGCGTCATGCCGTTGGCATCGGTGTAGATCTTGGTGCCAGCGACTTCCGCTTCCTTCCACGCTTCGGCGGCGAAGGATGCGGCGGTGCTGAGCAGAAGGGCGGCCAGGCCGACGGTGATCGTTTTCATGGAAATCTCCCTGGTGATCCGACGAAGCGCGCAGAAATCGCGGCTTCGCTCTGTGAACGTTCGGCGAGGGACATTTCTTCCCCGGCTTGGTCAACTTGGGATTGGCCGACAACAATTCGTCCGGCCGGATCGTATCTGTAGCCAAATTCCACACGATGGTGATTGGCGAACACGATTTTGCGTCGCTATATCGGCGCCAAGGAATCTGGAGTTCTGGAATGCCATTGGACATCGGCTATGTCAGCGCGGTCGGAGCGGGGGCGATCTCGTTCCTGTCGCCTTGCGTGCTGCCGCTGGTGCCGCCCTATCTCTGCTACATGGCCGGCGTGTCGGTCGACGACTTTCGCGGTGGCGGTGCCGGCGTCGCGGCCAAGGCCGGCGCCCGCGGCGCGCTCATCTATTCCTCGCTCGCCTTCGTACTCGGTTTCTCCACGGTATTCGTGGCGCTCGGCGCCGGCGCCTCGACCATCGGCCATTGGCTGCGCGTGTGGCAGGAGCCGCTGGCGATGGCTGCCGGGGTGCTGATCATCCTGATGGGGCTGAATTTCCTCGGCATCCTGCGCATACCACTTTTGTCGCGCGAGGCGCGCTTCCAGTCGCAGGGCAAGCCCGCCAGCATGGTCGCCGCCTATGTCATGGGGCTGGCCTTCGCCTTTGGCTGGACGCCGTGCATCGGCCCGGTGCTGGGGCCGATCCTGACCTTGGCCGGCGGCCGCGAGACGGTGGGCGAGGGGGCGCTGCTGCTCGCCGCCTATTCGCTTGGCCTCGGCATTCCGTTCCTGATCGCTGCCCTGTTCTCCGGCGCCTTCATGCGCTTCCTCGGCAGGTTCCGCGTCCATCTCGGTCGCGTCGAAAAGGCGATCGGCGCGCTGCTGGTCGTCGCCGGGGTGTTCTTTCTCACCGGCGGCGTGCAGACGGTGTCCTACTGGCTGCTGGAGAATTTTCCGGTGCTGGGCCGGCTGGGGTAGGTGCTGGGCTTGACCCTAGGAATATCCGCTTCTGTGCACTTCAAATCGCCGTCCGATCTTCTCCGGAATGACTACCTCCTGGCCATCCGAGTCGATCCACGCACCATTTACAACTAAGCATTCTCCCATTGGGGCGGACGATCCATGTCCGTCCCACCCTGGGATGTTAAGATCGTGTTTGGGTGCGGTAGAGACCAACTCGTATCGCCATATCCTTGCCGATGTTGCGTCGATGGAGTTGTCGATTGACCAATTTTTATGCGCAATCGGTAGCGATTCATTCTTATAGGCATCAAGCAACTGCAATCTGAGAGCCGCGATCAACACGCAGTTTGCCGCCTGTCCAAGATCAGGATGAACTAGATACTGAGCTCGCAAACCCGTGGGGCTATTAAAGAAAATGTCAAAGGTCGTTGGCTTAACCCGCAAACAAAACCCAGCGCGATGACACCCGAATAATTCGGCTCGGTTCCCGGGCCTTACAGGCGCATCTATCTTTCTTGAAGCGGCTTCCTTGCATATTCGCTCTACAATCTCGTCAAAAGCAGGCGAATTCTCCAACTCAAATCGCCGCTGTTTGTCGAAATCGGACCGAAAGGCCCAACTGACAGCTCGCGGGAACGAAATCTGGGTATTCATCCCCAAAGCACTTTCTGTCTCCTGCGGATGACCATACTTACCTGACGACCGCCAAGGGTCTTTGTTAGGTTTCTACCGAAATTCAGCCGCATTGGACCGCGATGCCTCCGGTGCTAAGACTGCAACGAATCTCGGTCCTCGGAAACTCCCAACATGCAAACCAGATCCTGCCTGTCCGTTATCCTCGCCGCCGGTGAAGGCACGCGCATGAAGAGCGCGACGCCGAAGGTGCTGCACCAGATCGCCGGACTGCCGATGGTCGCCCATGTGGTGAGGGCGGCAGAGGCCGCCGGCGCCCGCAGCCAGGCGCTGGTGATCGGCCATGGCGCCGAGGATATGCGCAAGGCAGCGGCGAAGTTCGCGCCCAAGGCCGAGACGTTCGTGCAGGAGAAGCGGCTCGGCACCGCGCATGCGGTGCTGGCCGCACGCGGTGCAATATCAACGGGTTATGACGACATTCTCGTGATGTTCGGCGACACGCCGCTGATCGATGCTGAAGCCCTGGTGGCCGCGCGGCAAAAGCTTGCCGATGGCGCGGCTGTTGTGGTGATCGGCTTCCGCCCGCCCAGCCCGGCCGGCTATGGCCGGCTGATCGAAAAGGGCGGCAAGCTCACCGCCATCCGCGAGGAGAAGGACTGCTCCGCCGAGGAAAAGAAGATCGGCTTCTGTAATGCCGGCATGATGGCGGTGGCGGGCAAGCATGCGCTCGAACTGCTCGACAAGGTCGGCAACAAGAACGCCAAGGGCGAGTTCTATCTCACCGACATCGTCGAGATCGCCAGTGCGAAAGGGCTCGATGTCGTTGCCACCGAAACCAGCTTCGAGAGTGCGCTAGGCATCAACAACCGGGCCGAGCTGGCGCAGGCGGAAGGCATCTGGCAGGTGCGCCGGCGCTACGAGGCCATGCTGTCAGGCGTAACGCTGATCGCGCCGGAGACGGTGTATTTCTCGCACGACACCGAAATCGGCGCCGACACGATCGTCGAGCCCAATGTCTGGTTCGGCCCGGGCGTGAAAATCGCCGGCGGCGCCAAGATCCACGCCTTCAGCCATATCGAAGGCGCGACCGTCGCTGCCAATTGCGACGTCGGTCCGTTCGCACGGCTCAGGCCAGGCGCCGATCTCCGCGAGAAAGCCAAGGTCGGCAATTTCTGCGAGGTCAAGCAGGCGGTCATCGAGGAAGGCGCCAAGGTCAATCATCTGACTTATATCGGCGATGCCCGCGTCGGCGCGGGGGCCAATATCGGCGCCGGCACCATTACCTGCAACTATGACGGCTACTCGAAGTTTTTCACCGACATCGGCGAGGGCGCCTTCATCGGTTCGAACTCGTCGCTGGTGGCGCCGGTTACGATCGGCAAGGGCGGCTACATCGCCTCGGGTAGCGTCATAACCGAAAGCGTGCCGGACGATGCGCTGGCCTTCGGCCGCGCCCGCCAGAAGACCATTCCCGGGAAAGGCAAGGAATTGCGCGAGCGCTTTGCCTCGGCCGCTGCGGCGAAGAAAAAGGCCGGCACCGACCATTAACCGCCGAAGCAATTGAACAACCGAGGAATTGCGGTAACCGGATTGCAAGAGCGGTGTGTCATGGTGCATCGGGTTGAGAAGCGTTCCGTTACACCAGACGAAATGCAAAGTGACTTTCGCGGCGGGCCGGCAATCCCTAGATAACGCTGGTTTTCCATCGGGACTGGTTTTCCAGGTGAATCGGGGGCAGGCGCATGTGCGGTATCGTCGGAATTGTCGGCCAGAGCCAAGTCGCGCCGCTCATTGTCGATGCTTTGAAGCGGCTTGAATATCGTGGCTATGACTCCGCCGGAGTCGCCACCGTCGAGAAAGGTGCGCTCGGCCGCCGCCGCGCCGAAGGCAAGCTCATCAACCTCGAACGCCGGCTGAAGGAAGAACCGCTCGACGGCACCATCGGCATCGGCCACACGCGATGGGCGACCCATGGCGTGCCCAACGAGACCAACGCCCATCCGCATTTTTCCAACGGCGTCGCCATCGTTCACAACGGCATCATCGAGAATTTCGCCGAGTTGCGCGATGAGCTGATCCGCGACGGCTATTCCTTCTCGTCGCAGACCGACACCGAGGTCGTAGCGCATCTGGTGGCGCGCGAACTGGCCAAGGGCTGAAGCCGATCGAGGCCGCGCACCAGGCGCTGAAGCGGCTGGAAGGCGCCTTTGCGCTGGCCATCATGTTCACCGGCGACGAGGACCTCATCGTCGGCGCCCGCAATGGTCCGCCTCTGGCCGTCGGCCATGGCGATGGCGAGATGTTTCTGGGCTCCGACGCCATCGCGCTGGCGCCGTTCACCAATTCCATCACCTACCTCGAAGACGGCGACTGGGCGGTGGTGCGCCGCGATGGCGTCACCATCTTCGACATCGACGGCAAAGAGGTTGCCCGCAAGCGCCAGCAATCACTGTCGACCAGCTTCATGGTCGACAAGGGCAACCGCCGCCATTTCATGGAAAAAGAAATCCATGAACAGCCCGAAGTGATCTCGCATACGCTGGCGCACTATGTCGATTTCGTCTCTGGCGTGTCGAAGCCGCTGGAACTGCCGTTCGACTTTGCCAAGATCGGCCGGCTGGCGATCTCGGCCTGCGGCACCGCCTATCTAGCCGGCCTGATCAGCAAATACTGGTTCGAGCGCTATGCGCGGCTGCCGGTCGACATCGATGTCGCCTCGGAATTCCGCTACCGCGAAATGCCGTTATCGGCGGATGATGCCGCCTTCTTCATCTCGCAGTCCGGCGAAACCGCCGACACGCTGGCCTCGCTGCGCTATTGCCGCAAGGCGGGCATGAAGATCGGCGCCATCGTCAATGTGCGCGAATCGACCATGGCGCGCGAATCCGATGTCGTGCTGCCGACCTTGGCCGGTCCGGAGATCGGTGTAGCCTCGACCAAGGCTTTCACCTGCCAGCTTTCGGTGCTGGCCTCGCTGGCGGTGCGCGCCGGCGTGGCCCGCGGCACGATCTCGAAGGACGAGGAAAAGACGCTGGTACGCGCTCTTTCGGAGGCGCCTCGCTACGCCAACCAGGTGCTCAAGCTCGAGGAGCAGATCGAGCGCATCGCGCGCGAAATCTCGCGCTACAAGGACGTGCTCTATCTCGGCCGCGACACCAATTTCCCGCTGGCCATGGAAGGCGCACTGAAACTCAAGGAAATCTCCTACATCCACGCCGAGGGCTACGCCGCGGGCGAGCTGAAGCATGGGCCGATCGCGCTGATCGACGAGAACATGCCGGTCATCGTCATCGCGCCGCATGACCGCATCTTCGAAAAGACTGTGTCGAACATGCAGGAGGTGGCGGCGCGCGGCGGCAAGATCATCCTGATCACCGACGCCAAGGGCGCGGCGCAGGTCAGCGTCAAGACGATGGAGACGATCATCCTGCCCGACGTGCCGGAAATCATCTCGCCGATTATCTATGCGCTGCCGATCCAGATGCTGGCCTACTACGCCGCCGTCTTTATGGGGACAGACGTCGACCAGCCGCGCAATCTAGCGAAATCGGTGACCGTGGAGTAGTCGGCGCTCATCGGCGGTCTTAAAAACTTCGCGGTTCCAAAGCGCCGTTCGCTTCACTAGTGTGGCCCTGCAACCCGCGTCCCCGGTGAACCATGTCCGATGCTCCCAGAACTTCCGGCATGACCCGGCTGAGGAACTATTTCCTCACAGGCTTTATCGTCTGCGCGCCGCTGGCGATCACCGCCTATATCGCCTGGTCGTTCGTCGGCTGGGTCGATTCCTGGGTGAAGCCGTACATTCCGGCGCGCTACAGCCCCGACACCTATTTGCCGTTTCCGGTGCCCGGCTTCGGCCTGATCGTGGCGCTCGTGCTGATCACGCTGATCGGCTTCATGACCGCCAACATCGTCGGCCGCGCGATCGTCAATTTCGGCGAACGGCTGCTTGGCCGTATGCCGCTGGTGCGCGGCATCTACGGTTCGCTGAAGCAGATTTTCCAGACGGTGCTGTCGAACAAGGGCGATATGTTCCGCCAGGTCGGGCTGGTCGAATATCCGCGAAAAGGCGTCTGGTCGCTGGTCTTCGTCGCCAGCGAGAAGGAAACCGAGATCAACCAGAAGCTCGACCATGCAGGCGACCCGATGATCGCCGTGTTCATGCCGTGCACGCCGAACCCTACCACCGGTTTCCTGATGTACGTGCCGAAATCCGACATCGTGCTGCTCGACATGACGATCGAGGACGGCGCCAGGCTGATCGTCTCGGCCGGGCTGGTGGCGCCCGAAGTCAAGCCGAAAATGGTGACTATGAACGGCCAGCCGATCGACGGAGATCTCGCCAACCCGCCGCTTGGCGGGCTGATCGCCGAGGGCGCTCAGCCGGCGCGCAAGAGCCGTACGGCCTCGTCGCGGCCGAACAAATAGAGCAGCAGGCGCAGCGCCTCGCCGCGCTCAGACTGTAGTTCCGGGTCGCGCGACAGGATCAGCCTTGCATCGTCGCGGGCTGCTTCGAGCAAGTCGGCGTGCACCTCGATGCGCGCCACCTGGAAGCCCGGCGTGCCGGACTGGCGGGTGCCGAGCAATTCGCCTTCGCCGCGCAGCTTCAGATCCTCTTCGGCGATCAGGAAACCGTCCTCGGTCTCGCGCATCACCGACAGCCGGCGCTTTGCCGTCTCGCCGAGCGGGTCCTTGTAAAGCAGCACGCAGGAAGAAGGCTTGTCGCCGCGCCCGACGCGGCCGCGCAGCTGGTGCAGTTGCGCCAGGCCAAAACGCTCGGCATGCTCGATGACCATGATCGTGGCGTCCGGCACGTCGACGCCGACCTCGATGACGGTGGTGGCGATCAGGATGCGGGTTTCGCCGGCCTTGAAGGCGCGCATCGCCTCGTCCTTTTCGGCGCCCCTCATGCGGCCATGGATGAGGCCGATGCGATCGCCGAACAAGGGCTGCAGCGAGGCAAAACGGTCCTCGGCCGACATCAGCTTGATCTCTTCGGATTCCTCGACCAGCGGGCAGATCCAGTAGATCTTCTGGCCGTCGGCAACGGCATCAAGCATGCGCCCGACCAGCTCGTCCAGCCGTTCCAGCGGCAGCGTGACGGTGCGGATCGGCTGGCGGCCAACCGGCTTTTCCGTCAGCTTGGAGACGTCCATGTCGCCGAAGGCGGTCAGCACCAGAGTGCGCGGGATCGGCGTCGCCGTCATCACCAGCATGTCGGGGGCGTCGCCCTTGGCGGTGATGGCAAGCCGCTGGTGGACGCCGAAGCGGTGTTGCTCGTCGACCACGGCAAAGACGAGGTCGTGATAGGTCACCGTTTCCTGGAACAGCGCATGGGTGCCGACGACGATGTCGATGTCGCCGCTGGCCAGGCCCGCCAGCGTATCGGCGCGCTCGCGGCCCTTTTCGCGGCCGGTGAGGATGGCGACGCGCAGGCCGGCCTGTTCGGCCAAAGGCGTGATCGTCGCCAGATGCTGGCGCGCCAGGATCTCGGTCGGCGCCATCAATGCCGCCTGGCCACCGGCCTCGACTGCGCGCCCCATGGCCAGCAGTGCCACCACCGTCTTGCCGGAGCCGACATCGCCTTGCAGCAGGCGCAGCATGCGCTCGGGGTCGGCCAGATCGGCATTGATTTCGGCAAGCGCGAATTCCTGGCTGCCGGTCAATGAATAGGGCAGGGCTGCGCGCAGTTTCTCGACGATGCGACCGTCGCCGATGAGCGGCCGGCCCGACAGCCGGCGCACTTTTGCCCGCACCAATGCCAGCGACACCTGGCCGGCGAGAAGCTCGTCATAGGCAAGGCGGCGCCATGCCACCCCCTCGATGGCGACATCGATCGGGTCCGCGGGATAGTGGACGCGGGCGAGCGCGTCGGCAAAGGCCGGAAAGGTCTGCTTGCGCATGAAGGCAGCGTCCTGCCACTCCGGCAATTCCGGCAGCCGGCCGAGCGCCTGGCCGATGGCGCGGCGCAGCACTTTTCCGGACAGGCCCGCAGTGAGCGGATAGACCGGTTCGACGAGCGGCAGGCTCTCAGTGTCACCTGCCAAAGCGATATGGTCGGGGTGGACCATGGTCGGGCGGCCGTTGAACCATTCCATCCGGCCGGAGACGACGACATGCTCGCCCACCGGCATCGCCTTTTCGAGATAGGCGGCATGGGCGTGGAAGAAGGTCAGCCCGATCTCGCCGGTGTCGTCATGGGCATAGACGCGGTAAGGCACCGACCGGTTGCCGCGCGGCGGCGGCTGGTGGCGGTCGATGCGCACGTCGAGCGTGACGATGGAGCCGGCCGGCGCAAGCGCGATGCCGGGACGATTGCGGCGGTCTATGACGGTGTGCGGCAGAACGAACAACAGGTCGCCGGCGCGCGCCGGCCGTTCGCCGAGATCGGCCGCCACCACCTTCTCGATCAGAGCGCCAACCTTGGGGCCGACGCCGGCAAGCGAAGTGATGGGGACGAAGAGAGGGTCGAGGAGGGAGGGGCGCATGCCTTTACCCTCCCCCCTGTGGGGAGGGTCGATCCGCGAAGCGGAGCGGGGTGGGGGTAGGTGCGCGTCTAACTTTCGAGGAAGTCGGTAGGTCAGCGCCGCACCCCCACCCCGTCTCACTCGCTTCGCTTTGCGAAGCGTGCTCGCCGACCCTCCCCACAAGGGGGAGGGTGAAGTGC
Source organism: Mesorhizobium sp. C089B (assembly GCF_030323125.1). Taxonomy (NCBI): domain Bacteria; kingdom Pseudomonadati; phylum Pseudomonadota; class Alphaproteobacteria; order Hyphomicrobiales; family Phyllobacteriaceae; genus Mesorhizobium; species Mesorhizobium sp. C089B. Next base: position 1,830,210 of record NZ_CP100469.1, on the reverse strand, counting down.
GGGCGGTGTCCGGCACCAGCGTTGTCAGGAGTGTTCTTCACACCCGGGATGTTTAGCCGCCCACCCGTGCGTTGCAAGGCTGACACCGCCCTCTATCCACGCTATATGCGCCGCACCAAGCAAGGATGCGGCACGATGACCGGGACGAAACGATCAAGCGAGGGGCTGGATATCAGGCGCCGCAAGCTGTTGTTCCGCTCCTGGCATCGCGGGATGCGCGAGATGGACCTTATCCTCGGTACGTTTGCCGACAACGAGATCGGCGCCTTGACCGGCGATGAAATCGACCAATATGAAAGGCTGCTCGACATTCCCGACGCCGAATTCCTGCCCATGGTCACCGGCGAACGCCCGGTTCCCAGGAATATCGACTGTGCCGTCCTGCAAAAGATCCTGGCATCGCGCCGGACCATGACATTTTAAACGTGCAACCATGAGCCTCATTCCCAAAATCGGTCTGCCGAAAGGCCGTGCCGGCCAGTTCATCGTCGACGGCGTTGCCGATGGCTACGAAGCCTTTGCGCTGGTGCAGGCGATCCATGAGATTGCGCCTGACAAACCGGTGCTGTTCGTGGCGCGCGACGGCCAGCGCCTGCCGTCGATCATCGAGGCGCTGACCTTTGCCGCCCCCGGCCTGCCGGTGCTGGAGTTGCCGGCCTGGGATTGCCTGCCCTATGACCGCGTTTCGCCAGGCTCCGATGCCGCCGCCAAGCGGCTCGATGCCCTGACGGCGATGATCGCGCTGGCAAAAAAGCCGCATCGCGCGGTCATCCTGACCACTGCCAATGCGCTGCTGCAGCGCATTCCGCCGGCCGATCTGGTCGAAGCGCAGACTTTCCACGCAAAGCCCGGCAACCAGATCGACATGAACGCGCTGGTGTCCCGGCTGGAGATTTCCGGCTTCGAGCGAGTGCCGACGGTGCGCGGTATCGGCGAATTCGCCGTGCGCGGCGGCATCCTCGACCTCTACGCACCCGGCTGGACGGAAGCACTGCGGCTCGATTTCTTCGGCGACACGCTGGAATCGATCCGCGTCTTCGACGCCGCCACGCAGCGCACCACCGGCCAGCGCAAGTCGATGGCGCTGCAGGCGATGAGTGAAGTGGCGCTGACCCCCGAAACCATCAGCCGCTTCCGCCGCTCCTATATCGAAGCCTTTGGCGCGCCGCAGCGCGACGACGGCCTTTATGCGGCGGTGAGCGAAGGGCGGCGCTTTGCCGGCATGGAGCACTGGCTGCCGCTGTTCTACGAGCGGCTGGAGACAGTGTTTGATTATCTGCCGGATGCGCCTGTCATCTTCGACCATCTGGCGCACGAAGCGCTGGCTGAGCGTCACACGCTGATCCTCGACCACTACGAAGCGCGCCGCAAACAGGCCGACGCCGCCTTGAAGGACGCCGTGCCCTACAAGCCGGTGGCGCCGGACCTGCTCTATCTCTCACCGGAAAACCTCGTAGCGTCGCTCGGACCGCGCGAAGCCATCGACTTCACCGCCTTCGACGCGCCCGATGTCGGGGCCAAGAAGGTCTTCCATGGCGGCTCGCGCCATGGCCGCAGCTTTGCCGAGGAACGGGCTGACCCAAACATCAACGTCTTCGATGTCGTCGTAAAACACATCGCCGACGAGCGCGCGGCGCGCCGGCGGGTCATCGTCGCCGGCTGGACCGAAGGCTCGCTCGACCGGCTTGGCCAGATCCTGGCCGAGCACCATCTCGGCAATCTCGTGCCGGTGGCGACGCTGGCCGAGGCGGAAAAGCTCGAGCCGGGGCAGGCGGCACTCGCCGTGCTGCCGCTGGAATCCGGCTTCGAGACCGAACAACTGGTCGTCGTCGCCGAACAGGATATTCTGGGCGACCGGCTGATCCGGCGCTCGAAGCGCAAGAAGCGCGCGTCGGATTTCATCGCCGAGGCGTCGTCGTTGTCGGCGGGCGACATCGTCGTCCATGCCGATCACGGCATTGGCCGTTTCATCGGCCTGCGCACCATCGAGGCGGTCGGCGCGCCGCATGATTGCCTGGAAATCCACTATGCCGGCGACGACCGGCTGTTCCTGCCGGTGGAAAACATCGAGCTTCTGTCGCGCTACGGCTCTGACACAGCCGAGGCGACGCTGGACAAGCTCGGCGGCGGCGCCTGGCAGTCGCGCAAGGCGCGGCTGAAGAAGCGCCTGCTCGACATGGCCGGACAGTTGATCCGCATTGCCGCCGAGCGCCAGATGCGTACCGCGCCGCCCATGGTGCCGGCGGAAGGGCTTTACGGCGAGTTCTCGGCCCGCTTTCCCTATGAGGAGACCGACGACCAGCAGGGCGCGATCGAGGCCGTCGTGGACGACCTCGGCGCCGGCAAGCCGATGGACCGGCTGATCTGCGGCGATGTCGGCTTCGGCAAGACCGAAGTGGCGTTGCGCGCCGCCTTCATCGCGGCGATGGAAGGGTTCCAGGTCGCGGTCGTGGTGCCGACGACGCTGTTGTCGCGCCAGCATTTCAAGACCTTTTCGCAGCGCTTCTCCGGCCTGCCGATCCGCGTCAGCCAGGCCTCGCGGCTGGTCGGCGCCAAGGAACTGGCGGAAACCAAGAAAGGCATCGCCGAGGGGCAGGTCGACATCGTCATCGGCACCCATGCACTGCTCGGGTCGGCGATCTCGTTCAAGAATCTCGGCCTGCTGATCATCGACGAGGAGCAGCATTTTGGCGTCAAGCACAAGGAACGGCTGAAGGACCTCAAAACCGACGTCCACGTGCTGACGCTGTCGGCGACGCCGATCCCGCGCACGCTGCAGCTTGCCTTGACCGGCGTGCGCGAACTGTCGCTGATCGCCACGCCGCCGATCGACCGCATGGCGGTGCGCACCTTCATCTCGCCTTTCGACCCGCTGGTCATACGCGAGACGCTGCTGCGCGAACGCTATCGCGGCGGCCATTCCTTCTATGTCGTTCCGCGCATCAGCGATCTCGCCGAAATCCATGATTTCCTGCGCGAATCCGTCCCCGAGCTGAAGGTGGCGGTGGCCCATGGCCAGATGCCGCCGGGCGAACTCGACGACATCATGAACGCCTTCTATGACGGCCAGTACGACGTGCTGTTGTCGACCACCATCGTCGAATCCGGGCTCGACATTCCGACCGCCAACACGCTGATCATCCATCGCGCCGATATGTTCGGCCTGTCGCAGCTCTACCAGCTGCGCGGCCGCGTCGGCCGTTCCAAGGTGCGGGCATATGCGTTGTTCACGCTGCCGGCCAACCGCAAGCTCACCGACACGGCCGAGCGCCGGCTGAAGGTGCTGCAGTCGCTGGACACGCTTGGCGCCGGGTTCCAGCTCGCCAGCCACGACCTCGACATCAGGGGCGCCGGCAATCTACTCGGCGAAGAACAATCCGGACACATCAAGGAGGTCGGCTTCGAGCTCTACCAGCAGATGCTGGAAGAGGCGGTGGCCGAGGTGAAGGACTCCGGCGAGGTCCAGGACGGCGGCTGGTCGCCGCAGATCGCTGTCGGCACGGCTGTCATGATCCCGGAAAGCTACGTGCCGGACCTTCAGCTCAGGCTGGCGCTCTACCGCCGCCTTGGCGATCTCGAAAACACCGAGGAGATCGATGCTTTCGGCGCCGAGCTGATCGACCGCTTCGGCCCGCTGCCGGAGGAAGTGAAGCATCTGCTCAAGATCGTCTTCATCAAGGCACTCTGCCGCAGGGCCAATGTCGAAAAACTCGATGCCGGCCCCAAGGGCGTCGTCATCCATTTCCGCAAGCGCGAGTTTTCCAACCCGGTCGGGCTGGTCAAGTACATCGGCGAACAGGGCTCGCTGGCCAAGATCAGGGCCGACCACAGCGTGGTCTTCATCCGCGACTGGCCGACAGCCGAGAAGCGTCTGGCGGGCTCGGCTGTCGTCATGACGCAGTTGGCGCGGCTGGTGGCCACCTAGACTTTCGGATGGAAATTCGACTGCAACTGCAGGTCGGATGCCGAGAACGTGCCGGCGCCGACGATGACGTGCCCGGCAGGCACGGTGAAGCCGCGCGCGGCGCCGGCGCCTTTCAGCAATCCGGCCCGTCGGTCGGGGTCGGGCTCACGAAAACTGCCGCCCGGTTCCAGCCGGCAACTGTCGACCGTGATTGCACCGAGAAGCTGGCTGCCTGAACCCAGCACCGTTTCGCCGAAGACCGCCGCGCCGTTGAGATAGCGGCCTTGATCGCCGATCACGATCGAGGCTCCCGGCCTGTTGGCCTTTGCAGTAAAACCACCTTCACCGAACTGGTTGCGTGAGCCGACGCGGATGATGCCTGTGGCTGCTTCGAACAGTGTGTTGGCGTGGAAAATGTTGGCGTCGCCGATCTCCAGCGCGCCACCGTCGGTGCAGAACAGGTAGGCGCCGGGGAAGAAGACGTTGCCTCGCCCGATGACGGCGCCTGCGGAAATCAGCGTGGAGTAGGGGTCGTAGATCACGTTGCCGCGCTCGGACAGGCCAACCACCTCTTCGATCGTAAACAGGCCTTGCTCGCGGCGCACGCGGTCAAAGTAGGCGGACACGGACATAGGGACTCCATGGAGAATTGTTGCGCGGCGGACGATGACCGGCGCGACTAGATCGGTGAGGATCGATTCTGGCACCAAGCGATATTGCACAGCCGTCGCGAAGATAAGAAGCCAAAGTGGGTCGCGGCATGGCGCTCCCCATCATTCGCCAGCGCTTGAATTCCGGTCTAGAATAGGAAATCGGCTTCGTGTATGGAGCCGCCATCCCCATATGGGGCGGAATGGCGGGCAAAAGCCTGCTGGAAAGAGCGTTTGGGTGCAGCGATGACGAAATGGTCGCCGAATTCTTGGAGAGCGAAGCCGATCAAGCAGGTTCCTGCCTATCCGGACCTTGCCGCCCTGAAGAGCACGGAAGCCCAGCTCGCCACCTTTCCGCCGCTGGTTTTTGCCGGTGAGGCGCGCAAGCTGAAGAAGCAGCTTGCGGCCGTCGCTGCCGGCGACGCATTCCTTCTGCAGGGCGGCGATTGCGCCGAGAGTTTCGCCGAGCATGGCGCGGACAACATCCGCGACTTCTTCCGCGTCTTCCTGCAGATGTCGGTGGTGCTGACTTTCGCCGGCGCGCAGCCGGTGGTGAAGGTCGGCCGCGTTGCTGGTCAGTTCGCCAAGCCGCGCTCGTCCGACAATGAGACCAAGGGCGAGGTGACGCTGCCGAGCTATCGCGGCGACATCATCAACGGCATCGAGTTCGACCCGAAGTCGCGTATTCCCGACCCGGCCCGCCAGGAGATGGCTTACCGCCAGTCGGCGGCGACGCTCAACCTGTTGCGCGCCTTCGCCCAGGGCGGCTATGCCAGCCTGGAGAACGTGCATAGCTGGATGCTGGGTTTCGTCTCCGACAGCCCGCAGGGCGAGAAATACGGCAAGCTCGCCAACCGCATCACCGAGACGATGGACTTCATGAAGGCCGTCGGCATCACCTCGGAAACCAACTACGCCTTGCGCGAGACCGATTTCTACACCAGCCACGAAGCGCTGTTGCTGGGCTATGAAGAGGCGCTGACCCGCGTCGATTCGACGTCGGGCGACTGGTATGCAACCTCCGGCCACATGATCTGGATCGGCGACCGAACCCGCCAGCCCGACCATGCCCATGTCGAATATTGCCGTGGCATCAAGAACCCGCTCGGCCTCAAATGCGGTCCGTCGCTGACGCCGGATGGTTTGCTGGAGCTGATCGACCTGCTCAATCCGGAGAACGAGCCGGGCCGGCTGACGCTGATTGCCCGCTTCGGCTCCGACAAGGTCGCCGACCATCTGCCGAAGCTGGTGCGCGCGGTGCAGAAGGAAGGCCGCAGCGTCGTGTGGTCGTCCGATCCGATGCACGGCAACACGATCGAGGCCGCCGGCTACAAGACGCGGCCGTTCGACCGCATCCTCAAGGAAGTGCAGACCTTCTTCGAGGTGCATCGCGCTGAGGGCACGCACCCCGGCGGCATCCATGTCGAGATGACCGGCAAGAATGTTACCGAATGCACCGGCGGCGCCCGCGCCATCACCGCAGAGGAATTGCAGGACCGCTACCACACCCATTGCGACCCACGCCTTAACGCCGACCAGGCGATCGAATTGGCTTTCCTCGTCTCCGACCTGTTGAAGAAGAGCCATCCCGTGCAGCACAAGCAGGCGGCCAACGGCTGAACCCGTTTTCAGATTGAAGTGGAAAGCGCCGGAGAGATCCGGCGCTTTTTCGTTTTGATCAACGCCCGCGTTCCCAGCGCAATCCGTTGAGCCGGGGATCGTTGGCAAAGGCGGTTCTGGAAAACTCGATGCGCCTTTCCGGAAATTCGCAGATCGCCTGGACGCCGAGGGAGCCCAGCCGGATGCGCCATGTGTGCGGCTCCAGCGGCTTGGCCTTGGTAAAGCCGCGGCATGTCAGCAGCGCCACATTGACGCCCTTCGGGTCGCGCGCCGAACGGTAACGGATCGCCTCCAGCCCAGCCTCACGCGCGACATCGGCAATCGCCTGGCTGGCGGCATAGTCGGTCGGATGCGTCCAATGGGCCCGGTCGCGGTCGAGCGGCGGCCGCGTCAGGTCGATGGCCTTGTCGGTACGGATCGCGGCGGCGAAGGCGGTGTATTCGGCGGCGTCGTGCGGCCATGGCGTGTCGGGCGAATCGGCGAAGAACAACAAGCGGTAGAAGGCCATTTCGGCGACCGCCGTCATGATCGTCTCCGCGGCATAGTAGACACCCAGGGTGCGGCCAGCGCGGCGGAAGCGCGAGCCGTAGGGATAGATCGAGCCGTAGCGGAAGGGCGTCGCCAGGAGATAGTGGAGATGCCGGCATTCCATGGGGATTTGCGGCTTGGTCTCCTCGATCAGATCCTCGAGCAGCGCCTGTTCGTCCAGCGTGTCGACGATCTTCAGCGTCGAGACGCGGTGCTGCGCCTCGACCATGCGCCAGTATTTGCCGTCGAGCCGGACGGCTTCAGACGAGAGCGCGTCGGGAGTCCAGATAGGCAATGACATCGACAAGCCCGGTAATAGTGAGGATCTTTTCAAGCGGGCTGCCATCGAAAGCCGTGTTGGCGTTCTTCAGCCATGCCCGGGCTATCGTCTCGTCACCGCCGACAATGGCATCGAGCGAACGGAACAGCCGCACGAACAGCACCGCGAGTTCGAACGGCTTGGTGCCGCGCTCCAGCAGGAATTCCTGCCTGCGCATGCGTGAAACCGTGGCTTCCGAGACGCCGATGATCGACGCAAGCACCCTGGCGGTTATATCCAAGAGTTCGGCGGCGCGCAGCGTGGCCTTGGTCAGAACCGCGTTTTCGGCCGCCTTCGCGGTCAGATCAGGGGCGGCAGCATTGGGTGGTGTAACAGACATGGCCTCTCTCTTTCCATGGAAAATATAGTCCACGGAAATTCATATGGAAAGAGGCGGGATCCGATAAATTTGCCTGTGCCCGGGAATTGGCTGCACGCCGAAGCGTCAGTCTTTCTTGTAGAGCAGCCAGTTCTTGCCGGTGCGGCCGGCCATTGTCGAGTGCCGGGTGACGCGGTTGCGCCCGCCAACCTTGGAGCGGTAGAGCGCCCGGTCCGCCTTGGTGTAAAGATCCTCCGGGCTTTCCGCTTCGGAAGCCATGCAGATGCCCATGGAAACGGTCACCGTGCCGTAATTGGCGCCGGTCTGGCTGCTGGTGAACGGCGTCTGTTCGATCAGCACGCGGATGCGTTCGGCGATCTCGTAAGTGGTATCCTCGCTGGCGCCCTCGACGATCAGCGCGAATTCCTCGCCGCCGGTGCGGGCAACGAACATGTCTTCACGGATGCTGGTCTGGAAGATTTCAGCGACGATCTGGATGATCTTGTCGCCGACCGGGTGGCCGTAGCGATCGTTGACACCCTTGAAATGGTCGATGTCGGCAAGGATCAGGGCGTTGAACAGGATCCCCTTGTTGGAGGTGTAAATCGCCGTGATTTGCTTGTCGAAGGCGCGGCGGTTCCAGATATGCGTCAAGGGGTCGGTGTCGGCGAGCCGCTTGTACTCCTCAAGCTTCGACTTGACGCTCTCCAGTTCCGCCGTCTTGTCGCTCAGCGTGGTTGCAACCTGCTTGCCGTGGTCGAGGGTCGAGTTGGTGGCCGCCGCCATGGCGCTGGCGACCTTCTGCAGCAGATCCTGCGAAAGCAGGCTGCGGTTGGCGAGGCCACTCGATGTCTCATCGAGGATCTTGCCGTATTTCTCGATATGGCTACGTTCGCTGCGCAGCAGCAAGGCGATGTCCTCGAGTTCCCTGGCCAGCACGTCGCGCGCCTGCTCGACAATGCCGGGACCGTGATGCTGGGCAAAGAAAGCGCGGCCGATGCGGTCGAGATCGTCCTGCGTCGGCTGGTTGCCCAGCGCGACGACGGCCAGGCCGAGTTCGCGATTGGTGCCTTTCAGTGCTTCGTAGAAGATTTCGTAATTGCGCGGCAGGCCAAGCACGCCGAGCTGACGCATGGTCGCCACAACGGCTGTTGCAATGTCGCTGTTTCGGTCGGTCTGGACGGCTGCCGGCTGCATGTTCTGTTCACTCTGCCTCTGGGAACCATCGCAGACCGTGCGAGATGCCGCCGACCGGAGAGTGCCAGCCGTATTTCGGATCATCCTGCGAAAGACACGTCCCCAATCGCGACATTCGCTTGGCAACGACCATAGATGCGCCGGCGCTAAAGTTTCCTTAATGTGCCGCCAGGTAACGCGTCCGTTCTACCGCAGGCTGCAGAAATGGTTTGCAAAGATCCTGAGGTCAGGTCCGAACACGCCCACCCCATGTCGCATTTGCCGGTGCCCGGCTGCGGCAAAACTGAAATCCTCTCGGCCAGCGGCGAAGCCGTGGACGATGGCTGGTGGAGGTAGGGATGAGCAACAACCACAGCGGATCTTGCCTGTGTGGAGCCGTGCGTTTCCAGACGCGAGGGCCGTTGCGCGGCGTCATTTATTGCCACTGTTCGCAGTGCCGCAAGCAGAGCGGGCATTTTTACGCCGCGACCAACGTCGCCGACGGCGACATCACGATAACCGGCGCCGACAACATCAGCTGGTACGAATCGTCTTCCTTTGCGAAGCGCGGCTTTTGCAAGATCTGCGGCTCGGTGCTGTTCTGGAAGCCGGGTCAGAATGCGTATGTCTCAGTTCTGGCCGGATCGTTCGACAACCCGACCGGGCTCGAAGGCCAATGCCACATCTTTGTCGGCGACAAGGGCGATTACTATACGATCGACGATGGACTGCCGCAGTTCGAGAAGTCGACGCCGACGATCAAGGTTGCGGAGGAGTGATTTTGCGGCGGCTGCCTTATTCCCTTGATCCAGCCATTGCGATATCCCCTGCCGGTGATTCGAAGGGGATGCGGCATGCAGCGGCTGATCGGTGCTTACTTCAATTCTGTGCGAGCCTTTCGCAAGCTCGCCGCCAGCGAAAGGGCATTTCAGCAGGAACTGATGCTGCTGGTGCTGGCGCTGCCGCTCGGCTGGTTCGTCTCGGTCTCGTGGCGCGGCTACGCGCTGTTGATCGGCGCGGTGCTGCTGCTCATCATGGTCGAAGTGCTGAACACCGGCATCGAGGCAGCCTGCGATGCCTTCAGTCGCGAGTTCAACGTCGACATCCAGCTCGCCAAGGACTGCGGCTCGCTGGCGGTGCTGATTTCGGTTGTTATCGTCGCCGGCGTCTGGGGAATCGCCCTCATCGAGCGCATCACGGGACTACCGATCTGATCTGAACGCTCCCATATGTTAGTCACCAAAGGAGACTGACGTCGTGGAAGCCAATTTTCTGCTGCTTGAAAGAGCCGGCCTGCCGGAAGACCTGCGCTGGCTGGCGGAAAAATATCCGCGCGAGACATGGCAGGGCCACGCCAACATCCACGGCATGGCAAACATGTGGCTGCAGCGGCACGACATGTTCCGAGAGCTGGGCGGCATGCTCACCAACGGCATTGGCGACTATCGCGAAGGCAGGCTGACGGCGCCGGATTTCGCGCGCTGGTTCGCGCCGCGGCTGAACCACTTTCTCGGCAATCTCGACGGCCACCACAATGTCGAGGACTACCAATATTTCCCGGCTTTCGCCAAGGCGGAGCCGCGCCTGAAGCGCGGCTTCGAAATCCTCGATGCCGACCATCACACCATTCATGAGGGGTTGGAGCGCAACGCCGAGACGGCGAACGCCTTCATCCGCACGCTCGAGGAGAGCGAGGACAGGCAACGCTTCGCCGCCGACGCCTATGCGGACGAGAACAGCCGGCTGATCGCCATGCTGAAGCGGCATCTGGCCGACGAGGAAGATCTCATCATCCCGCTGATCCTCGATCGCGGCGACCGGGCTCTGGTCGAGGACGACGACTGAACCTTACGATGTGGTTTCGCTGTCGCGGGCGTCCTTGGCGCGCTCCTTGCCGGCGACGGTGCGGGCGATGAGCCAGGCAAGGATGGCGACACCCAGACCTATGGCAAGCGCGATCAGCAGCCGTTCGTGATGGAGCAGTGCCTTGCCTATCATCTGCTCGGCTTCGAGGCCGAAGACGTAGCCGATGCCGCAGAACAAAGCCGCCCAGACCAGCGACGACACCGCGTTGAGGATAACGAAGCGCGCTACCGAAATGCTGGCGAAACCGGCCGCGATGCCGCCGACCAGGCGCAGGCCATAGATGTAGCGGTTGGACAGGACGAATATGTTGGGATGGGACGAGACGAGACGGTAGGCGTGGTTGAAGCCGGGCCTCGCCTTCAGTTTCAGCACCCTGGGATGGTCGGCAAAGCTGCGGCCGAGAATGAAGAAAAACGTGTCGCCGACGAAGGCGCCAATGGCGGCCGTGAGGAAAGCCTTCCAGAGGATGAAGACATGCTGATGGGCGAAGAAGCCGCCGAGGATGGCCGCACTTTCGCCTTCGGCGACACAGCCCATGAAAACCGCGATCAACCCATATTGCTCGATGAGGTGATGGACGATCCCGGTCATTGAGAGGTTTGCCGGCCCGACAGTTTTTCGTCTATGCGGTTCACCTGTTCGGCCAGGCGCGCGATGTCCTCGCGCACGCCGATGATCTGGCTGTGGCGCAGTTCGTCCAGCTTTTCATGCAGAGCCATGATCTCGATCTCGGCCTTGAGGTTGACCTCATAGTCATGCGCGGCGTCGATGCGGTCGCGCGCGGCCTGGCGGTTCTGCGACATCATGATCACCGGCGCCTGCAAGGCGGCGATCATCGACAGCACCAGGTTGAGGAAGATGAAGGGGTAGGGGTCGAACGAGTCTCGCCGAGCAGCCACCAATTGGTGCCGATCCACAGCACCAGGAAAGCAATGAAGGACAGGATGAACGTCCATGAGCCGCCGATGCGGGCAATGGCATCGGCGATCCGGTCGCCGGCGCCCTGAAGGCCGGTGAGGCTGTCGTTGATATCCTGCGAGATGGGCTTGCGGTCGACAGTGCTCTGCAACACCCGCCGCTCGAGCTCGCTGAGGGTTTCAGGCGTTCGCCTCAACCAGCGGTTGGCAAGTTCTGGCACGGTCTTGTGCATGGATGTCTCCATAGGAAAAGCGTCGGCTTGGCAGCCTCGTTTGCATATAGGAAGATGGCGTTTCGTCAAAAGCGCGGCGCGAGGATGCAGGATGCCCGATTTCGCGAAGATTCGCGCCCGTGCTGCAAAACGCAAAGGCGGCGACGCGGTGCTGATGTCGCTGCTCGGGCCGGCGCCTGAAAATGCCGCCGTGGCTGACATTACGGACGATCGTATCCTCTCGACGATGGCCGAGCGGGTGTTTGCCGCCGGCTTCGTCTGGCGCGTTATTGAACAGAAATGGCCCGGGTTCGAGGACGCGTTTCTCCATTTCCAGCCGAAACGGCTGTTGTTTCAACCTGATGACTTCTGGCACGACCTGACGGCTGATCAACGCATTGTGCGCAACCCGCAGAAGATCAAATCCGTCCGCGACAACGCCGCCTTCGTTGAGCGTGTGTCGAAGGAACATGGCGGTTTCGGCAAATTCCTCGCGGAGTGGCCTGACGACGACCAGGTCGGGCTGATGGCGTATCTCGGCAAGCATGGCAGCCGGCTTGGCGGCAACACCGGCCAGTATTTCCTGCGCTGGCTGGGCTGGGACGCCTTCGTCATCTCGGCCGATATGGTCGCGGCTTTGCGTGACGCCGGCCTCGACATCGCCGAAAGTCCGACGTCGAAGAGGGATCTCGACAGGATTCAGGCGCAGATCAACAAATGGGCGCAGGAAACCGGCCTGCCGCGCCGGCACATCTCGCGCATTCTGGCGATGTCGATCGGAGAGAACCATTCGCCGCAATCGCTGCGCGAATATATGGGCGATGACTGATCACCGAATTGGTCCAAACGAACGCCATTGCCGGGGCAATTCTGCCGCGCTAAACCGCACAGATGACCCAGAAGACCGCACCCGATATTCTGCGCATCGCCGTTGCCCAGCTCAACCCGACGGTCGGCGATGTCGCCGGCAACCTTGCCAAGGCGCGCGAGGCGAGGGCGGATGCCGCCCGCCAGGGCGCCGACATCGTGCTCTACACCGAGCTTTTCCTTGCCGGTTATCCGCCGGAGGACCTGGTGCTGAAGCCGGCCTTCCTCAAGGTTTGCGAGAAGGCCGCTCAGGATTTCGCCGCGGATACCTCCGATGGCGGGCCGGGCGTCATCATCGGCACGCCGCTGAAGCGCAAGAGCGGCACCCACAATTCGATCATCGTCGCCGATGGCGGCAAGATCCTCGCCGAGCGCTACAAGCTCGATTTGCCAAACTATGGCGAGTTCGACGAGAAGCGCGTCTTTCAGGCCGGCCCCGAGGCTCAGGGACCCGTCAACTTCCGCGGTGTGCGCATCGGAATTCCGATCTGCGAGGACATCTGGGGCGACGTCGGCATCTGTGAAACCTTGGCCGAGAGCGGCGCGGAAATCCTGCTGGTGCCGAACGGCTCGCCCTACTACCGCGCCAAGATGGACGTGCGCCATCAGGTCGTTATCCGCCAGGTCATCGAGACCGGTTTGCCGATGATCTATGCCAATCAGATCGGCGGCCAGGACGAGCTGATCTTCGACGGCGCCTCTTTTGCCATCGGCGCCGACAAGACGCTCGCCTTCCAGATGAGCCAGTTCGAGGAAACTGTCGACGTCACCACCTGGAAGCGCAACCGCGTCGCCGCAGGCGCGCAAAACGCAGAAGAGTTCGACGGCTGGGTCTGCTCGGAAGGGCCGATGTCGAAAATCCCCGAGCGCGAGGAGGCGGACTACCGCGCCTGCATGCTCGGCCTGCGCGACTACGTCAATAAAAACGGCTTCAAGAACGTCGTGCTGGGTCTCTCCGGCGGCATCGATTCGGCGATCTGCGCCGCATTGGCCGTCGATGCGCTCGGCGAGGAGCGGCTGCGGGCGGTGATGATGCCCTACCGCTATACCTCGGAGGATTCGCTGAAGGATGCCGAGGATTGCGCCCGTGCGCTTGGCTGCCGCTATGACATCGTGCCGATCTTCGAACCGGTCGAGGGTTTCCTACACACGCTGGCGCAGCTTTTTGAAGGCACCAAGGAAGGCATCACCGAAGAGAATCTACAGAGCCGCGCGCGCGGCACGATCCTGATGGCGATTTCCAACAAGTTCGGCTCGATGGTCGTCACCACGGGCAACAAGAGCGAGATGTCGGTGGGCTACGCCACGCTTTATGGCGACATGAATGGCGGCTTCAACCCGATAAAAGACCTCTACAAGATGCAGGTCTATGCGCTGTCGCGCTGGCGCAACAGCCATGTGCCGCCGGGCGCGCTCGGTCCCTCAGGCGAGGTGATCCCCAGGAATATCATCGACAAGGCGCCGTCGGCGGAATTGCGCGAGAACCAGACCGACCAGGATTCGCTGCCGCCCTATCCGGTGCTGGACGACATTCTGGAATGCCTGGTCGAGAACGAAATGGGCGTCGACGACATCGTGGCGCGCGGCCACGACCGGGCGACGGTGACGCGCGTCGAACATTTGCTCTACATTGCCGAGTACAAACGCCGGCAAGCGGCGCCGGGTGTGAAGATCACCCGGAAGAATTTTGGCCGCGACCGCCGCTATCCCATCACCAACCGTTTCAGGGATCGCGGCTAAACATCTGATTAAATTGATGAACCTTGGGGGACGCATGTTTATCAGCTATTTCAAGGGAACACCTGAGTATCACATCCTGCGCTTCAAGAACGGCAAGATCAGGGAGCAGGGGCGCGGCATCTCCTTCTGGTACGGCACGTTCGGCACCACGATAGCGATGGTGCCGGTGACGTCGCTCGATAACCCCTTCATCTTCACCGAGACGACGGCGAATTTCCAGGATCTGGCAATCCAGGGGTCGGTCAGCTACCGCATCATCGATCCACTCAAGGCAGCCGAAGGTTTTGATTTCAGCGCCAAGCTCAGCCGTGCCGAGGTCGTCGGCGACGGCCGGGAGAAGATCGCCGAGCGCCTGGTGCTTGCGATACAGAGCCGCGCCCGCGCGGTGGTTTCGAGCATGACGCTGGAACAGGCGCTGGCCGAGGTGACCAAGCTCGGTGGCAATCTCGCCGAACTCCTGCGCAACGATCCGATTGCCGCGACCGCCGGCCTGTCGATCGAGGAGGTTCACATCACCTCGGTCCAGCCGACGCCGGAGATCCGCAAGGCGCTCCAGACCGAATATCGCGAGGCGCTGCAGCGCCAGGCCGATGCCGCGATCTATGGGCGCCGTGCCTGGGGCGTGGAGAAGGAGCGCGAGATCAAGCAGAGCGAGCTCGCGACCGAAATCGAGCTTGCCGAACGCAACAAGCTGCTGGTCGATACCGAGGCGCGCAACAAGCTGACGCTTGCCGAGGCGGAAGCCAAGGCCCAACAGCTCGAACTCACCGTCTATTCGTCGGCGCCGGCGCACGTGCTCACGGCGATGGCCTTCAAGGCCTGGGCGGAAAAGGGCGGTTCGGTCGGCAATCTGTCGATCACGCCTGATATGCTCACCAGCGCGCTCAGCCAGCTTTCCACTCCGAAAGCCGGGTCCTGAAAGGCAAGCTCGGGTGGCAAGCGACCAGAGCGGCAGGCCGATCGACCGGGTGATCGTCGTCACCCGCAAGACCGAGCTGGAGGAGCTGACGACGCGCTTCAACACGCAGGGACAGGCGCGCTTTTATCTCCGGCAGGCCGGCATGAATTTCGACCCGGTCAAGGCGGCGCATGACGTCTATCACCAGGCGCTCGACCGGGTGATGGGTTCGCTTCCCCAAGGCCTCAAACAGTTGCGGCTCGACCGCGAACTGGTCCCGCAGTTCGAATTCGGCTCCGACGCGGTGATCGCGCTCGGTCAGGACGGGCTGGTGTCCAACACCGCGAAGTACCTCCCGTACCAGCCGCTGATCGGCATCAACCCGGACCCGGCGCTTTTCGACGGCGTGTTGCTGCCGTGGAATGCCGACGATACCGAAAAGGTCCTCGGCCTGACGATCGCCGGCAAGGCGAAGCGCCAGGCGGTGGTGATGGCCGAAGCGCGCTCCAATGACGGACGCCGGCTGATCGCCTTCAACGATCTGTTCGTTGGCGCCTCGACGCATGTCTCGGCGCGCTACGAATTGACCTATGGCGGCAGGACCGAGCGCCAGTCGTCGAGCGGCATTATCATCTCCACGGGCGCCGGCTCTACCGGCTGGCTGCGCTCGGTGATGGCGGGCGCCGCGGGACTGGCCGCGGCCTATGGTGACAACTCCGTGCCGACCGTGCCGCCGCAAGGCTATGACCGCGAAGCCGAACAGCTGTTCTTTTCGGTGCGCGAACCGTTTCCGAGCAACACGACCGGCGTGTCGCTTGTGCATGGCGTCATCACCCGCGACCGGCCGCTGGTGGTTTCTTCGCGGCAGAGCAGGGGCGGCGTCATCTTCAGCGACGGGATGGAGCTCGATTTCGTCGAGTTCAATTCCGGCACCCACGTGACCATCGCGATCGCCGACCAGAAGGCCTATCTCGTGGTGCCATAAGCGCGCCACGTGGGCAGCCAAATCACCGGCCGGACTGAATTCGGCCGCCCTCCATTCTTTGCGAGGCACCATGCCCGACTGTGAAATCAGCTTCGACATGTCACGGATCGATTTCCGGGCGACCTCCGATCTGTTGATGGCGAGTTATTGGGGCGCCGGCCGCAGCGATGACTTTCATCGCCGCGCCTTTGGCAACTCGTTCTGCACCGCGGCCTATATCGATAGGAACCAAGTCGGTTTTGGCCGGGCCATCACCGACCGTACGGTGTTTGCCTATCTCGCCGACATCATCATCTGGCCGCAGCATCGCGGCCAAGGCATTGGCACGCAACTGGTGCGGGCGCTCATCAACCACCCTGAACTCAACACGGTCTCGCACTGGAGCCTGTCGACCAGTGACGCGCATGGCCTTTATGAGAAGCTGGGCTTCAAGGCATCGACCGACGGCCGCTACATGCGCCTCGATCGCAACCCGGAATGAGGCATAGCGAGGGGTTGACCCGCTGTTGTTGCAAAATAACCTCACTGGTTGGACCAGTTACGCTTTGCCACGTGCCCGGCCTTGGCGATCCTTCATGGCGTCTCTATAAGGACCGCTCCGCAAGTGTCTTGCGGGAGGTCTGAATGGCAGTATTTCACATGGTAATGCGAGGCCGCGAAGCCTAGGTCTCACCTGGCGTCCGGCGAAGGTTTGCCCTTCGCACCGATGCCGGGTCGAGTACAGGCTTCTGCCGATGCCGGTCGCCACCCGACAACCCGGGGCGCGCCGCCACCCATGCCGAACCTCCGCAGCCCCGGGCGAATTGCCCAGCGCGGTTTTCAATTTTCAGACCTTACCGGGACCGGGCAGATTTGCGCCCGGATGACATCATGGCTCGTTTTCGAATCGATCTGCGTGCAAGCGCCTTTCGCAGCGTTCTTGGCTTCACGCTCAGCCACTGGCGGCGCCAGCCGTGGCGGCTTTCGCTGATCATGGGCAGCTTCCTGCTGTCGACCATAGCGGACGTGTTGACGCCGCTCTATTCCGGCCGGCTGGTCGACGCCGTCGCCAGCAGTGCGTTGGCTGACGATGTCGCGTGGAATGCGGCAATGGCGGCGTTCTTCGCGCTCATCGCTTTGGCGATGACCGGCGTGGTGCTGCGCAACCTGGCTTTCATGGGCATTGTCGAGCTGACGCTGAAGATGATGGCCGACATCGCCGCCGACGCGTTCCATCGCGTGCAACGCTTCTCAACCGACTGGCACGCCAATAGCTTTGCCGGATCGACGGTGCGCAAGGTCACGCGCGGCATGTGGGCTCTCGACCTGCTCAATGACACCATCCTGATTGCGTTGTTGCCGTCGGTCGCCATGCTGGTCGGCTCGACGTTGCTGCTCGGCTGGTTCTGGCCACTGATGGGGCTGGTCGTGGCAGTCGGCTCGCTGCTGTTCATCACGGTGACGGCGCTGCTGTCGCTCGGCTATGTCGCGCCCGCGGCACGGCTCGCCAACAGCTGGGATACGCGGCTTGGCGGCTCGCTTGCCGATGCGGTGAGCTGCAATGCCGTGGTCAAGGGTTTCGGTGCCGAGACGCGCGAGGAGACGCGTCTTGCCAAGGTCGTCGCCAAATGGCGCGCGCGGACCAGCCGCACCTGGGTGCGCGGCACCATCAACGGCACGACGCAAGGCGCCATGTTGCTGGTGCTGCGGACGGCAGTAATCGGCCTGTCGCTGATGCTGTGGGCCTGGGGCCAGGCAAGTGCGGGCGATGTCGCCTTCGTGCTGACCTCGTTCTTCGTGCTGCAGGGCTACCTCAGGGACATCGGCACGCATATCCGCAATTTGCAGCGTTCGGTCAACGACATGGAGGAACTGGTCGATTTCCAGTCGCAACCGCTCGGCATCGAGGACCGGCCCGGCGCCAAGCCGATCCGGATCACGCATGGCCACATCGCCTTCGATAACGTCACCTTCCACTATGGCAGCCATCGCCTGCCGCTCTACCGCGACTTTTCGGTGGAGATAGCGGCGGGCGAGCGGGTCGGACTGGTCGGTCATTCCGGCTCGGGCAAGACGACCTTCGTGAAGCTGATCCAGCGTCTCTATGATGTCAGCGGCGGCAGGATCCTTATCGATGGCCAAGACATCTCGCAGGTTGCACAGGCGTCGCTGCGCGCGCAGATTGCCATCGTCCAGCAGGAGCCCATCCTGTTCCACCGCTCGCTGGCGGAAAACATCGCCTATGCCCGACCGGACGCCACGCAGGCCGAGATCGAGCATGCCGCCAAGCTCGCCAGCGCGCACGACTTCATCACCGGCCTGCCGAAGGGCTACGGCACGCTGGTCGGTGAACGGGGCGTGAAACTGTCGGGCGGCGAGCGCCAGCGGGTGGCGATCGCGCGCGCCTTCCTGGCGGATGCGCGCATCCTGATCCTGGACGAGGCGACATCGAGCCTCGATTCGGAATCGGAAGTGCTGATCCAGCAGGCGATGGAGCGGCTGATGGTTGGCCGCACGACGCTGGTCATCGCGCACCGTCTGTCGACGGTGCGGGCGCTGGACAGGCTGCTCGTGTTCGACCGTGGCAAGATCGTCGAGGAAGGCTCGCATGACGAGCTGATCCGGCTGAAGGGCGGCATCTACCGCCGCCTGTTCGAGCGGCAGGCGCTGGAACTGACCAAGGGCCTGGTGATCTGAGCTGAACGCAGAGCCCTATCCGAGGGATAGGGCTCTGCTTGGTTCATCCAGGCATTCGCTCGAATGGCTGAAGCGCTGGGTCGATCGTGTCCCAGACGTGGCCGCGCACGGTGTAGGTGACCGCCTGCGGGTCGAACTGGCCGGGATCGTCGAGGCTCGTGGCCTGGATCGCCGTCACCTCCGGCATGGCGACGAACGTTACGTAGACCGGCGTGCCGCAGGTCGGGCAAAAGGCCTGGGCTTTTTCATTGCCGCTGTCGGCGATCATCCGCCATGTGCTCGGCTCGCCGGTGATCTTTACGTCAGCGCGCCGGCCGAAGGTCACATAGGAACAATGGCCAGTACCGCTGCGCTTCTGGCAATCGAGGCATTGGCAGTGGTTCTGAAAGATCGGCTCGCCGCTGGCCTCATAGCGGATCGCGCCGCAGGCGCAGCCGCCGGTATAGTGCCTGGTCATTGTCGTTCTCCCGCTGTCAGATTGCTTCAGGCCGATTTCGGCTTGGCGAACAGGTCGATGCCTGTGCCGGTTTCGAGGAAGGATTTCATGCTGGACAGCACGGCCGGCCAGCCCTGGCTGATGCCCTTGGCCATGCCGCTGCCGGCTTCGAGCTCGTCATGGCTGACGGTCAGCTTGACCATGGTGTCGTATTCCTCGATGGCGAACGTCACCCGGCTGTGCTTGGTGGGATCGTCGGCCTGCGAGGCGTTGGCCCAGCTCATGACCAGGCGGGTCGGCGGCGAGATTTCGACGACCTTGCCAACGAGTTCGACGGTCCGTTCGTCATTGGCGCGGATGTGTTCCCATTTCGAGCCGGGCTTCCAGTCGGAGACGTTTTCGTGGCCCCAGTAGCGCTTGGCGATATCGGGCCTGGTGATGGCTTCGAACACCTTTTGTGGCGTCGATCTGATGTAGGTCACGTAGACAAAACTGGTGGTTTCCCGGGTCATTGGTCGTCTCCTTCGAGTTCTTGTTTCAGGTCGTGCAGCAGGCTCAGCCGCTGCCGTTCGAATTTTCGCACCCACCGCTCGTAGACTTCGTGCAGCGGCACGGGGTTGATGAAATGCAGCTTCTCGCGGCCACGCTTGACCGTGCTGATCAGATTGGCCGCTTCCAGCAGATCGATGTGCTGCGTGGCGGATTGCCTCGCCATGTCGAGATTTTCGCAAAGCTCGCCGAGCGTCTGGCCGTTCTTCTCACACAGAAGATCGAGCAGCATTCTGCGGGTCGGGTCGCCCAGCGCTTTGAAAACCTTGTCGGCGTCCATCGGTCTCACTCATCTTGAAGACACAATATGCAGGTAAATACCTGCATGTCAAGCCGCAACCAATCGTAACCTGAAAGGGGAGGGTCTGTCCGATTGTACGACAAGTCGCGAACTTCAACGGCTGCTTCCGTTAGACTCTGCCCAAGAGCTCATTTCGTTTGGGGTAAAGGGCCATGGCTGGGGATTTGGGGATGGCTTTGGTGTCACGTATCGGGAGTGATCCGGAGAGTTCAGCCGTAAAGAGCAGTATCGTCGACTTTGAAGCCATCGTTGGGGATACTCAAAACTTCGCCCGTGCCGTTCGGCATCGAGCTGACACGCCTTACTAGGGATTCTCACATGGACAAAGCGACGACCATCATTGGAATAGACTGCAGCCCGCGCGCGTCCAGTAACTCAGGGCGGATGCTCGGCGAGGTTCTTCGCTCGCTGGAGAGAGAGCGGCGGGTGAAGGTCGTGGAACAGGTGCGCCTGGCCGATGAGCGTATCGACTGTCTCGGGTGCGAGCAGTGTTATCAAACGTTCGGATACCACTGCGACGGGATCGATCGTGTTCTGTCACTCATGAAAGAGTCGGACGTGATTCTGATGGCTACTCCCACCTGCTTCGGAATGCCGCCGGCCCTGGGCGTCGTCTTGCTCGACAGATCCGATCCCCTGTGGCGCGACGGACAACAGCTCAAAGGAAAACTCGGAGCGGTCATCGTCAACGGCGCCAGCGATCCCGCGGACGATCCGAGTGTGCGCCAATGCGCGGACAACATGGTCAAGCTTTTCGAACAGCACGAGATGCCTTGTGTCCAGCCGGTCCATTTGGGGGGAACGCTCGCGTATCCCGAGCAACGGTTTCCGGACCCGCTCCCCGCCGGGACGGCAGGCGTTCTCGAGCAATTGGCTGACGAGATCCGGCAGTGGGTCGGGGGCAGGTGATACCGGCACATCTCTTGTCGTCGATGTCGGATGGAGTCGGATCAATGGGCGCTGCGGGCGATACGTCGAATGGTATTGATGGGCAAGACCTGCGGGCGCATGGAAATGTGGCGCGGTCGCTGCGGAGTTGTGACTAGGCTCTAACGACGAACTTGTCGGGATCGGCGCAGAAATGGGCGATGATCTGGCAGAGGTCCGGCTCGTTGACCATGCGTACGGCCTCGGCCCCATTGACCCATTTGCGGGTGCGCGCGCGCTTTTCCTTCCAGCGGTCGGCAACGTGCTCGACCTGCAGCGGAAACACCAGCACTTCGCAAGGGACTTCCTCGCCGGACGCGAGGGCCTTGGCGTAGAAGTAACGACCGGCCTCGAAAAGCGAAATCTTGCCACGCAATCCGGCTTCCTCGCCCGCCTCGCGCGCCGCTGCCTCGCAGAGCGGCTCCCTGGCCTCGGGCCAGCCCTTCGGCAGCACCCAACGCCCGGTGTCTCGGCTGGTGATCAGCATGATCTCGACGCCGTCTTCGTTATTGCGCCATGGCAAAGCGGCAACCTGCAGGCGACAAGGCGAAGTGCCGAAGAGCTTGCGGACCCTTTCAGCCAGATGGTCGTGTGTCGCCGGTGTCGTCAGCATCAGTGAAAGCTACCCCAGCCCTCAGAATCGTTAGCCGCCGTATGAATCTTACCGACAAGTGTAAGTCTTAAAAGTAAAAAACATCACACCAACCGTCCAATCCGCCAACAGGCGTCGATTCGACAGAATAATGTGCCTTCCAGTGTCTGTTTTCATAGCAGACGGGGCGGGTTTGGCCGTCTGGGCAGAAATGGGGCTGGCGCGAATCAGCCGGCGTGATCGTCGGCGATCGGCTTCTGGTAGGTGAAACCCATGTCCCAGGGAAAGTAGATCCAGGTGTCCTGGCTGACTTCGGTGATGAAGGTGTCGACCAGCGGCCGGCCTTTCGGCTTGGCGTAGACGGTGGCGAAATGCGCCTTGGGCATCATGGCGCGCACGATGCCTGCCGTCTTGCCGGTGTCTGTGAGGTCGTCGATGATCAGCACGCCCGCGCCATCATCGGCGAGCAGCGCCGGCGTGATCTCCTTCAGCACCTGCAATTGCCCCTGGCTGGTGTAGTCGTGATAGGAGGCGACGCAGACCGTCTCGATGACGCGTATGCCGAGTTCGCGTGAGATGATGGCAGCGGGAACCAGGCCGCCACGGGTGATGCAGACGATGGCCTTCCACTGACCCTTGTTGGCGCCGGCAAGCCGCCAGGCGAGCGCCCGGGCATCGCGGTGGAACTGGTCCCAGGAGACCGGAAAGGCTTTTTCGGGAAGGGACATTCTGCACTCCGCGCGCAACATTGTGGAATGCGCGCGGAATTAACTGGAAAGTCAGGGCATTGGCAAGGGCGGGGCCAGTCTGTGGAGTTACCGCGACAAAAAGGCCGCAACCGGCACGCTGCGCAACACGGTGCGCGTGACGCCGCCGAACAAAAGCTGACGCAGCCAGGAATGGCTGTAGGCGCCGAGCACCAGAAGGTCGGCTCCGGTCTCGGCGATCCGGGTCTGGATTACGTCATCGACCGAAGCATTACCCGATTTCTGCACCGACACGCTGACCGTTGCGCCATGCCTGGAGAGTGCCGCGGCGATCTCGGCGCCGGCGGCTTCCGGGTTGTCATCCAGCGTATCCGGCGGATCGATGACCAGAATGTCGGTCTTTTCGGCCTCGATGATGAAGGGCAGCGCGTCGAAGGCGGCACGCGCCGCCTCCTTGCTGCCGTTCCAGGCCAGCAGCACATGTTTGAATGTGGTGACCAACGGCCCCTCATGCGGCACCACCAGCACTGGCCGGCCGGCATCGTAAACCAGCGTGTCGACATCGGCGCTCGTGTCGCCCCCGGTCTCGCGCTGCGCGGCAATAATCAGATCGGCGGCGCGCACGCTGGAAATACCCGTCAGCGCGCTGTCGCCGGAAAAGCTCTCGAGGCTGCGCCATTCGAAGGAAAGGCCGGAATTCTCGATCCGCCCAACGAAAAGCGCCTGCAATTTCTCGGCGCGCTCGCGGTTCATGTCGGCGGAGACCTGCAGGAACTCAGTGTCGGGGAAGCCGGTTGCCGAGGTGTAGGGAACGGGCAGCGCTTCGGCATGGATGCCGATGAGATGGCTCTCGAACCGGTCGGCAAGCGGGATGGCGCAGTTGAGCACGCGTTCGGCGTCCTGTTCGTTCTGCAATATGGCGACGATGGTCTTGAAGCGCATGCGAAATCCCTCAAATCTGCCAGCGCGTGCTGCGCCCGAGGGAAAACGTGGGAGTGCGGTGCTTGGTTCCGGCCCGGCGATGGTCCGCGAACCCAGGGTCAATTGGCGGCGGTGAAGCCGGCCACCATCGCCTCGACGTCCTTGCGTGCCGAATCCAGCGCCTCCTGGCTGCGGGCGCGGACCACCAGCTCCGTCCAGAATTTGCCGTCGCCATATTTCGGATAGGAGCCGATGATGGTGTCGGGATGCGCCTTCTGGATGTCGCCCAGGGGACCGCCGATCAGGCCTTCGCCGAACGGGCAATGGACGGTGGCCGACAGCATCTTGGTGCCGGCCTTCAGCGTCGGCACGACATTGTCGAGCATGGCCTGGAAAATCGCCGGCACGCCGGCCATGACATGGACGTTGCCGATGCGAAAGCCGGGCGCGACGGAGACCGGATTGTCGATATGGTCGGCGCCGCGCGGCATGCGCGCCATGCGCTTGCGCGCCTCGGTGTATTCGATGCCGCGCGCGGCATAGCTCTCGCCCAGCATGGCATAGGCCTTGGCGTCGTATTCGCACGGCACCCCAAAAGCCTTGGAAACGGAATCGGCGGTGATGTCGTCATGCGTCGGGCCGATGCCACCGGTGGTAAAGACATAGGTGTAGCGGGCGCGTACGGCATTCACCGCAGCGACAATCTCGTCCTCCTCGTCGGGAACGATGCGCACTTCCTTCAGGTCGATGCCGATGGCCGTCATGATGTCGGCGAGGTGGCCGATATTTTTATCCTTGGTGCGGCCGGACAGAATCTCGTCGCCGATGACAAGCATGGCGGCAGTGACGATTTCAGGCATGGAAGGCTCCGGCAAACAGGCCCGTTGGCAGACAAGGTCGCCTGAGGCAGAAAGAAGGTCGCCTGAGATAGCGCGCCATCGAACTGGCGGCAATGCCGACACAAGCCGCCATCTGCCTTGCCGAGCGTTCGTCAGTGGGTGATGGTGCGCGCCGGCCCGCTTCCCGGGTGAAAACATGCTGGTATCGATTCTGCTTTGGCTTGTCGCCGGCCTGTCCGTGCTGGCTCTCGTCATCGTGGCCTGTCTGGTGGCCGCTACGCTCTTGATTGCCGCCAAGGCCGAAAGGCTGGTGCCGGCCAGCGGAAACTTCGTCGAGATCGACGGCAGCCGCATCCATTATGTCGAAACGGGCGAGGGACGGCCGATCCTGTTCGTGCACGGACTTGGCGCGCAGCTCCACCAGTTTCGCCACACGCTGTTTGAGCGCTTTGGCCCTGGCTACCGCCTCATTGCACTCGACCGGCCGGGATCGGGCTATTCTGTTCGCGCGCGAGGAGCCACCGGCCGTCTGCCTGAACAGGTCGAGATCATCAGGCGCTTCATCGAAACACTCGGGCTGGAAAGGCCGCTCGTGGTCGGGCACTCGCTGGGGGGCGCCGTCGCGCTGACCCTGGCCTTGGAGCATCCCGGCGCGATTTCCGGCATCGCTTTGCTGGCGCCGCTGACGCATCTGGAAGCCGGCGCCCGCGAGAAAGCGGGCCTGCTCTATATCCGTTCGCGGCTTTGGCGCTGGATCATGGCCTACACCGTCGCGATACCGACAAGCCTCAGATATGCGCGGCAGACACTGGAGTTTATCTTCGCGCCGCAGGCCGTTCCCGCCGACTACATGATCGATGGCGGCGGATGGCTCGGGCTGAGGCCAAGCCATTTCCATGCAACCTCCACCGATTTCGTAGCGGTCGAACAGGATCTTGGCCGCATCGAAGAGCGCTATGAAGAGATCGCCATGCCGGCCGGCATTTTCTTCGGGACAGCCGATCGCGTCATCGCCATGCGCATACATGGGGAGCCGATGAAGGACAGGATCGAAGGGCTCGATTTCGAGACGGTCGAAGGCCTCGGCCACATGCCGCAATTCGTCGAGCCGGACCGCGTCATCGCCTTCATCAAGCGCATTGCCGAGCGGACATTCGCCGGCCAAGACCTCACCACAGCCTCACAACAATTTCACTGAACCATTCGGCTGATATCCGGTTTTACCCCGTGTCGCACCCAAGGCGGCGGATACGGAGTAATTCAATGTACAGGAAAGTTTTTGCAGCATCCGTGCTGACGATCGGTCTTGCCACATCGGCGATGGCGCAGTCATCGGACAGCACGTATTCCAACCATCACAGCTGGTGGCCGTTCGGGAACGAGCAGTCATCGACCGTCGACCAGAGCACCACCGGCAGCATCAATGCCGACGGCAGACAAGGCTATGGCGGCGCTACGGGGCCGTGCGCCTCCGACCCGTCAGGACCCTATGGAAATGTGAGGCCCAACGTGAACGATCAATATTGCGGCAAGTGATCAAGCCGCGGCTTCGACTGACCGGCAGGATGTCCCGCCTGTTTGTTTTGACACGCAATTCCCAAGGGAATTGCTTAGGCGAGCATCCATGGCCGGCAGCGAAAGCTGAGGGGCAAGGATCAGTCGGAAACTTCGGTCTGCGGCCGGTCGCGGCCGTCGGCCAGTTCGTCGTGCCACTTGCCTTCGGCATCCTCATACTGGATGCCGTCCGTGGCGCCGGCGATCTGCTGTTCGGCCGAGGCGATCTCGGCGGCGCGTAGCGCATCCTGGTGGGTCGGGAATGTCTCCGAGAATGTCGAACCGACCTTGTAGGCCCAGCCCCCGTCATGCTCGACGATCTTGTAAGTCAGCTTCGCCATGAAATCCTCCGGTTCGTCCGTCCGCTCAATGCGGCCCGTTTTTCATTGCAATTTGGGCTTCAATGCAACTTGGCGTCTGGCAGCCGGTCTTCGGGAACCAGCACTTCCGATTCCTTGGCCGCTTCGATCAAGGCCCTGCGTGCATCGGCCGTCGAACGATAACCTTCCAGCACTTTGAGGCAAGTGTCGAGAGCATCACGATGGCACGGGCCGCGATTGAGCGGCCACACCGTCATCAGACACTCCGCCGCTTCCTGGGTGCTGCGGATCTGGCGATATTTGCCGACATGGCCGAGTTCGACCACGACCGGGGTTTCAAAAGGTTTGTTATCCATGATGGCCGCAACGCAAAGCAGCCAATATGGTTGCAAAAGTGGCCGTCAGCCTGCGCCCAAACGTCTCACCAACCGCAATCGTTGGTCTCAGTAACCGCAGTCGTTGCGCAGCCAGCGGGCGTTGGCCCAGCCGGTCCGTCCGCCGATTTCGACCTGGTACCAGTTGCCGCGGCGGTCGAAAATCTCCATGTGGTCGCCGTTGAACAATTGCCCGATCATGCGCGACGACGAGTTCGGCCGCGCCCGCACGGCGAGAAACCCGCTGCCGGTATCGAGATCGTAGTGCCTCGACAGGCCGTGCACCGTGCCTTCGCAATATTGCGCGCCGACCGGAGACGACGCGGCGAACGACAGCGCGACCACCGTCGGCGCTGCCTGTTCAGCCCTTCGTCCAATGCTGCATCGTCGTCACCGAGCGGGCGAGCTGTGGCGCGGGATGGATTTTCTCGCTGAAGGTGGCGGCGGCGCGCCAGCCCCAGCGCGGATCGGCGAGGAAGGCGCGGGCCAGCGCGACCATGTCGGCGCGGCCGTCGGCGACGATCGCCTCTGCCTGCGCGGGATCGTCGATCAGGCCGACAGCCCGTGTCGGGATGCCCGCGCCCTTGCGCACCGCTTCGGCCAGATGCACCTGATAGCCGGCGCCGGTCGGCAGCTTCTGCAACGGCGAATTGCCGCCGCTCGAACAGCAGATATAGGCAACATTAAGCGCCTTCAAGGCTTTGGCCACCTCGATCGCCTCGTCGACCTCGAAGCCGCCATCGACCCAGTCCTTTACCGACAGGCGGGCGCCAAGCATCAGGTTTGGAACTGCCTTCCTCACCGATTTGGCGATCTCGATGAGGAAACGCATGCGCTTTTCCAGCGAGCCGCCCCAGCGGTCGGTGCGCTGGTTGGAAAGCGGCGACAGGAACTGAAAGATCAGATAGCCGTGCGCGGCGTGCAACTCGAGGAAGTCGAAGCCGGCGCGCTCGGCCCGCCTCGCGGCTTGAGTGAAGCGCTCGATAAGCTGCAGGATTTCATCCTCCTCCAGCGCATGCGGCACATTCCAGCCGGTGTCATAGGCGATGGCCGAGGCCGAGACGGTCTGCCAGGGATCCTCGCCCGGCTGCAATGGGCCGCCACCTTCCCAGGGCTTTCGGTTGGAGGCCTTGCGGCCCGCATGAGCAAGCTGAATGCCGAATTTCGTTTCCGGCGCGGCGACGCGCCTTGCTGCATCCAGCGTGCGCCGGGCGGCCGCCTCGTTGTCGTCGGAATAGAGGCCGAGGCAGCCATGGGTGATGCGGCCGCGCCGTTCGACGTCGGTCATCTCGACGGTGACCATGCCGGCGCCCGACATCGCCAGGTTCATCCAGTGATAGAGATGCCAGTCGCTGGCCGAGCCGTCTTCGGCGGAATACTGGCACATCGGCGCCACCGCGATACGATTCGGAAAGGTCAGGCCATCGAGGGCGATCGGCTGGAAAAGCGCTGCGGTCATCAAAAAAACTCCGGAGAGGGACTGCAGCTATTTAGGCGATGGCAGTTGCCGGCACCAGACACGAGGCGGTGAAAGCTTCGCCGTTTCGGTTGCGCGCAAAACCGTTCGCGGTTACGCCATGGCGCCGACAGCTTGGAGCTCATCATGGAAGATCGTATCCGCATCCGCTCGGAGGAAGTCCTGTCCGACGACTGGGCGGTCCTGAAGAAGACCGTTCTCGATTACCGTCGGCGAGACGGGCAGTGGGAGACGCAGATTCGCCAGACCTACGATCGTGGCGACGGCGCGGTGATCCTGCCTTTCGATCCCGAGCGTCAGACGGTGCTTCTGGTGCGGCAGTTCCGCTACCCCGCCTACGTCACCGGCCACCGCGAACCGCTGATCGAGGCCTGCGCCGGCCTGCTCGACGAAAACGATCCCGAAACCGCCATCCTCAAAGAGGCCGAGGAAGAGCTCGGCTACCGCCTACAGAACATCGAGCGGCTGTTTTCCCCCTATATGAGCCCGGGCAGCGTCACCGAACGGCTGTGGTTCTTCGTCGCCCGCTATTCACCCGCCGACCGCATCTCGGCCGGCGGCGGCGCGGCCGACGAGGGCGAGGACATCGAGGTTCTGGAAATGCGGCTTGATGAAGCGCTGGCCGGCATTTCAGACGGCCGCATCATCGACGCCAAGACGATCATCCTGATCCAGCATTTGAAACTGTACCCGATGAAGGGCTAGCTCGGCGAAGCTCGACGTGCCTCACTGCTGCGGGCAGGGTGGCACGTCCACTTCGCGGATGAAGTTGCGCAGGTTGCAAGGACACCGGAATGGCGCGTGGCGCGAAGGCATGGCTGAAGCGAAACAGCGCGCGGGCATCTCTCCTGTTGCTGAACGCCGCGCTGCTTGTCCGCTACCGTCGGTTGACCCAGCGTTTCCTTGAGCGGATGCGGCATCTGCCGAATTTTGCAGCCCCGGTGACGTTCACGGAAAAGATCCACTGGCGCAAGATTTTCGATGACGATCCTCGCTTTACCGGTCTTCTCGACAAGCTCAAGTCCAAGGAAATCGTCAGGGAGCGGCTTCCCGGGCTCGCCATCCCTGAGGTACTGTGGCAGGGCGACGATCCGCGCCAGATCCCCTTCGATGACCTGAAAATCCCCTACGCCGTCAAATGCAACCACGGTTGCGCCATGAATGTCATCGTTCGCGATCCGGCCAACGCCGACCGGGAGGCGATCATTGCCGAGATGACGGAATACCTTGGCCAAACCTATGGCGCCCGCAAGCTGGAGCGCAGCTATGCGCACATAGAGCGGCGGGTTTTCGTCGAAGCACTTGTGGGCAAGGACCAGGATTATGACCCGGTCGACTACAAATTCTGTGTGCTGGCTGGCCGCGTCACCTACATTGTCGTCGTTGCCTTCCGTTCCACGGTCAAGAATACCGCCCACCTGGATCGCGATTGGCGCCCGCTGAACATCGTCCAGGGCGCGATCGACTCGAGCCTGGAAATTCCCCGTCCCAAGAGCCTGGCGCGGATGATCGAGGCAGCCGAGGCGCTTGGCAGCGAGTTCGACATGGTGCGTGTCGATTTCTACGAGGAGGAGGGGGAGCCGATCTTCGGAGAATTCACGGTCTACCCACGCAGCGGCTTGCTGCAATTCGACCCGGCTGCCTTCGACCGCGAACTGGGCGCGCATTGGGATATTGGCGCGTCAGCTTACCTCAGTCGTTTGCCCAGCCGATTTGCCCGGCGATATAAGGCAACGCTGGTCGCCGCCGGCTATCTCGACGTTTGACGGCTACTCGGTGGCCTGCCACCCCGAAGCTCGAAGAGCGAAGGGTGGTGCGGAGAACCCATACGATTAGAGATCGAGGGAAACTGATAGCTCAGCAGGTCAATAGCCGTGATTTCGAAGTGCTGCCTCACTGAGCCGTAGCGGTCAATTTGCCCTGCTGGGATCAATCTTCGTGAGCCGCTGCCTGGTCTCGACCACGCGCCTTTGCGCAGATCGGATTCGGCAACACAAGGCGAGATTCATAGCGACGCCGCAGTCTTCATCGAGCAAGTTTTCAGCGCGCTTCCTGCTGCGACTCGGCCGATTACCGCTAAGGTTACCGGCAAGCTCTCCCACGTCCGGACTGGGTCGAGATCATTTGAAGAACTCTTTCAGCTTGTTGAGTCGACTGTCGCCAGAGGCCTTCCGGCCTTCAGGACACGCCGCCTCGCCGATCGTATCCTGCTGGATAAAGCGAGGTTCTCAGCCACCATTTTCTCGCTGAGTACCAGCGCGAACTCGGTCTGTTTGATGCGCTGCTGAGCATCAGCGAGTTGCATCGTGAAAAGATCGGTTGCCATTGTTGATCCGGGATCCGCGAGATTCATGATTGCGTAACACATGGCGGCCGAAATCGTTCCTAGTTGTCGGGCGAAGCCGGTGCCGCAAAGGGCGGCTGAGTTTGAACTTCCCACCCGACCAGACGTCCGCGAGCGCCAAGGTATCGAGAGCTCAGTGATCGGAGGGCCACTACGAGCGGGCGCAACCCGACCACTTAAGTGATCAGCCTCGCTACAGCCTTGACAGGTACAGTCGCGGCCTCATCAAGGGGAGGTATCAATGGTCTCGGCGATTGGAAACCAACATCGGCAGGCAGCTGAAACTCGACCGAAACCCGCAAAGACAGAACCGGGCGAAGGATTTGCGCCAGGCAAAAGCGCAGACAGCGTAGGACATCGCGCCAAGGCAATGGCGGCAGAAAGTGGCGACACGGATTCTGGCGCCCAGGGGCGCGCCGCATCGACAATCGCCAGGATGGATATCACCGTTTTGGCTCCACAGAGCGAAGAGCCGCCTTTGGAGTAACCCGGGCGGCCGTGTCGCTGCCTCGGTCCTTGTGCAGCACGACGCGCGCTGGCTACGCTCGGTGGACATCGTCGTCTCGAAACACTTCGGGCGTTGCACTGCCGCGAGCCGCCTTCGCTGCTGGTCGAGGGGCTGTAACCCTTGGTGAGGCCGGCATCGCCTCGCCGGTCGTTGCGAGCCCACGATCGCGCGGCCAAGCGACCTTCCCTGTGTCGGTCTCTATTTGATACTAGGGGACGGCGGTTTCATCACGGGCAATTGCAGCTGGTCAATGGTTACGACGATGCCGGCGGCAATGGCTTCCGCCTCATGGATCAGTTCCGGACCATAGAGCCCATTGACCATCTCTTCGCTCGGCAGCACGCCAGGAGGACAGTGCTCTTCCATTGTGCGCCGGATGAGCGTCAGCGCTGCCCGGCATTGGTCGGCTTCGATCTTCATAGCCCTTCAAACATCCAATTCGTCTAAAATGTTCCGGAACTAATTTAGCGATAGCTAATTGAAGTCGTGGTTCTGCGAGTCAGTGCATGCGTCTGAAATTCATCAAGCCTATGGAACCCGAACTGGTCGACACGCCGCCGATGGGCGATGATTGGATTCATGAGATCAAATTCGATGGCTACCGCACCCAGGTCATCAAGGATGATGACGGGATTCGGCTGATCACCAAGAACGGTTATGATTGGACGGGCCGCTACATCCAACTTGCCGGTGAGGCGGAAGCGATCGAGGCGAAAGACTTCATCATCGACGGCGAGACCATTACGATCAATGAGGCTGGCCTATCCGACTTCCATGCGCATCAATCAGCCGCGACCAGCCGCAAGCCGTCGCGCGATCTGTATCTGCCAGCATTCGACCTCTTGCATCTGAACGGGCATGACTTGCGGGACACGCCGGTGGAAGACCGTCGCGAGATCCTCCGGGCGTTGATCCCGGACGGCGGCCGAATCCAGTTCAGCGAAGCGATGCCGGGCACTGGCGACGCCGTCTTTCATCTGGTCGACCAGGCTGGGCTTGAAGGTATCGTTTCAAAGCGGAAGGGCAGCAAGTATCGGTCGGGTCCGACGACGAACTGGCGCAAGATCAAGTGCTATGCCGAAAAGGAGATGGACATCATCGGCGTGCAGCGCGAGGCCGGCAAGCCTGCCATGGTGCTGATGGCCGACAAAGGCCACTATGCCGGCGGCGCCTTCGTCACCTTCAAGGCGGACAAGCGCCAGCGCCTATGGGACCGCGTGCAAGGCAAGATTGGCGGGCCGGCGCCGAAAGGGCTCAAGAGTGACAAGGCCGAATGGCTAAAGCCGGGCCTGGTCGGCCGCGTGCGGTTCCTAAAGGGCGAGGAGAAGCTTCGCCATGCCAAGCTGCTGGATTTCCGGGAGGAGACTTAGCCCGGAGGCTTGTCCCGGGGCTGTGCCGGTCCTGTCCCGTTCCACTGGATGAACTTCGCCCTCTGGCCGGTGATGGTCTCGATCGACTTCAACAGGGGTCCATGGACCTTACGTAGAGCTTGGTAGTGCTCGCCGTGGTACGCCAGGAGCGGCCCGACGATGCTCTTGTGCAGCGCTTCGGCTGCCGCCAGGAAGCGCTCGATTTCAGCCCGGGAAAGTTGTTCCGAAGGTTTGGTTCTGGCCATTGGCGCTCTCCATTGAGGGGTCGCCGCAACGAGGACTATAATCCTGCATGCCGGACTGCCTGACAAGAGGGCTCGCCGGCCTTACCCCGCAGGTAGCAGTAGGGCGACGGCGCCATGCGCAGCCATCAGGAGCAACCACCAGCAAAGATGAGCAACGGCAGGCCCGGCGACCTCCTTTGGCACACGGGACAAACAAGAAGGTCGCCGAGCCTTACCGGCGCTGCTTTGTGAGGGAGACGACGCCGGATGAGATGAGAGTATGCGATCGTGCTAATCTCTGCGAACCATGCGAACGAAGGAAAGCCTTGTGGCACCGACGTTGAGATCAAGGTCGGCGGGGCGCTGATCGCTGCGGCAGGATTCTTCCAAAGCGGTAGTGAGTCCAGAGCGGAACATTAGCGTCGGCTAACGGTTAATTCGGCAGGTTCCGAACCGTGATTGGTGGAGCGATGGTGACGTTTCATCTTGTATATTTTTCCGGCCTGACGGCAGACCAGCTGCTAGGCAGCGCCGTTTCTATCCTGGCGTGTTTGCTGCTTTATAACGCTCTGGCTACGGACGCCTAACTGATAGGTCGGCCAGCGGCCCGGCATCCTTGGCAGCCGGCGATTGCCATCCCGATGCCAACTCCTATCACGAGGCCAAAGACAAGCTTGCCGACGAAATCAATGGCGAGGGCCGGACAGGACGCCACACGTCCAGGCAGGGCTCTCTGAGGGCATT
Organism: Mesorhizobium sp. C089B; assembly: GCF_030323125.1. Lineage (NCBI taxonomy): Bacteria > Pseudomonadati > Pseudomonadota > Alphaproteobacteria > Hyphomicrobiales > Phyllobacteriaceae > Mesorhizobium > Mesorhizobium sp. C089B. The sequence goes on along the minus strand of NZ_CP100469.1, from coordinate 1,797,346 downwards.
GGCGATGCCCGTTGCCTCAAGGTGGCGAGCTTTTTCGTTAATGGGCCTCCGCGCTGGGCAATCTGTTCCAAGAGCTTCTGTGATGCCTCTATGACGCGCCAAACCTTGGAAAAGGTTTCCGTGGCAGGACCGGGGTACGATTCTAACAAACTACGGCTGTATAGGCCACTAGCGCCCGACGATCCGGCTAATCATGTCGTCGTCAGGTGCGCTGTCGGTGAATTCCCGTAGGAGCGCCTTCGCGTGGTCTACCCAATGCTCTTCAGCCAGGTTCAGCTCCCGAACGGATCTCCTGAAGGTCTCGCACACCACATCGAAATCGAGGGCGTTAATGCTGTAGCCTTCCTCGTCATGGTCCATCGGCCGCCTCCCCCAATGGGGGAAACTGTACGGAATCGTACGAAGCAAGTGCAAGGGCATTCAAAAGCAATTGGCTGATGCCGCCCGATCGTTCCACAATGTGTTGCTAATATGCAGCACCGACTGAATCTCCGATCAGCGGCACTTGTGGTTGGTTCCAACAGCTGCACGTTGACGGCAAGATGCCAAAGCCAACGATATGCGGGCGACGAAGATGGACAAGCGACAAAACACAAGAAATGTTGAGTTGGTCGGTCTTCTGGCCGTGCCGTTGTCAGTTCTAATCACGCTGCTGATAGCTGGAATGATCCTTTGCTGAAATGTTTGAGTGGCAAAAGGCTGGGGCGGCGGGCTTTCCCCTTTGAAAGAAGTCACCATGTCCCAATCCGTCGAACCCCCGATATTGCCAGAGGATAGCCCAGACCGTGAGGTGAACTGTGAAGTCGCATTAGAAGCCGCGTTTGCGGCCTTGGTGACTGCGTCAGAAGCGCAAGGTTGGACGCCACAGGAAACGGCTGCAACTCTTCTTAAAATCGCGACGGAGCATGCCCACCGGGTTGAGGCCGCTGCGGCCCCAGCCGGCTCCCGTTCTGCGGCCACATCCTGATCTCATAATGACCGTCAAGGCCGGACGACGGGTATTTCTCATGTCGGCCTTCATTGTAAGTTCCGGTACTTCGGAAGGCATCCTCGATGTCGACATGCTCCATAGCGTATGAAGAGCTACCAGCACGCTTGTAATATTGCTTTTGATCGCTGCGATGTGGTCGACGTTCCGACCGTGGCACGTCGATGACTATGAACTCGGCGTTTTGGTCGGCATTCGATGCAAATCCAGCGACACGGATACCGTCGTTTTTCGGATGCAGTAGATCCCCAACTGCCGAGCTTACGACCGAAGGGGCTACTTTCCAGTTCGGGATTGGCTCAGCGCAGTTGCGCAGTCAGCCCCGTCACTGTTCTTACGGCAGCCAATACCGAACACCAAAACACGACCGGCCGAATTGATGAAGGCTGACAGTGCTTTTGCCAACGCCGCCCGACCATCCTTAGTTGGTTGTTCGTGAGGTGTGAAAGCGGGCCCCTGTTTCCCCGACCGCGGGTGTCTTGAAGTCTAGCTAGGCTTTTCCTGCATCTCGGCCTCAACTGCTCATTTAGCAGAGCTTCCCTATGAGCGACCAAGTCTTGAAAATCCAGCAAGGCAGTTCCCGGCTTTGTATCCCGGCTGCCCCTGCGGCTACCCGCGTCAGCCTGTTCTATGGTAGCCAGTGAGTTCGTACGGAACGATCCTAAGCATTTCAACTGGTGCGGACGACGGGAATCGAACCCGTACGATCAGAGATCGAGGGATTTAAAGTCTCTTTTTCTGCGTGTTTCTCGCTCAATAGCCTGAAAACCAGGACGTCGAGCTGATGGTGAGTCTGGTTTTCTCCCACATTTGAGGGAAATCCCACGATATTTCCCACGCAATCAAGTGTGCGAGCATGCTCCCTCGCTCTTTGCAAAATCCCACACCACGGGTACATGTGCGGGCACTGCGGGCGTGGTGAAATTGGTATACACACCGGACTTAAAATCCGGAGGCTTCGGCCATGCGGGTTCAAGTCCCGCCGCCCGCACCATGCTTCGAGCATGCTCCCTCGCTCTTTGCAAAATCCCACACCACGGGTACATGTGCAGGCACTACGGGCGTGGTGAAATTGGTATACACCGGACTTAAAATCCGGAGGCCTCGGCCATGCGGGTTCAAGTCCCGCCGCCGGCACCATGCTTCCCATAGGATCGCATCACGGTACGGAGGCAATTTTAAACATGGTTAGGCGACCATCTAAAAAACCAGCGAAAAAGATGTCAGCCGGACCGCTCAGCTTGGCGCTGCGATTGGATGCCATGGGCGTAACCGCATACATGACCAAAGCTGCAATTGAGGACCTCATCAAAGAGCTAGTCAGGATTAGCGCGTCCGATCCGGAGGAACTCCACGATGTGCATCTTGCGATGCACTTCGGCGGCTGGACGCCCTCAGGCGAATATATCGCGCCGAGTTTCGGCCATCACCATGGGCTTGGATCAATCCTGACCAAACTGCGCAACGAGCAACTGAAGGATGGCATGACGGAGGCGGAAATCGAACGCGGCATTACGCCAGATGAGGCTTATCGGGCTTTCGATATCACCATCATGCATGTGTCCCCGAGGTGGTTCAGCGCGTGGCCATCGAAAATGAAATGGCCGAAAAGCAGCAGTACTGACCAGCCGTAGGAAATCTAAATTATGGTGTTTCCGGTTTGATTTCGGACACCGTCGGCCACTCGTTGGCAGAGCAAATGTATTCGCATTTGCCGCACCTTATCTTGGCTCTCTCGTCATGGATATCTTCGCCCGCTTCAAGGTCGAAGCCGGGATTTCCGCACTTTGGGCAAACTCCGTAACCGATACGTTCAACAACCCTAACCCACGCCATCCCTTGCTCCAGCTGACGGCAAATTTTAAGTCCCTTGCGTCTACCAATTCCGTCCGCAGGCCAGCCCTTTTCAGACGCCAGCGAAAACCCGTCAAGCCATCTTTTGCCGAGTGTCGGACTCATGAAAGGTGGTTCGTGATTTCAAAACAATTGGTTGTTGCCAAAATCTCAGTCGCCGAGAAGGCTCAGAATTTGTAGCTGAGATTGATACCGACCGCGTTCATCTTCACATCCTGATCGCGATCGTTGAAGGGTTCCGCCACGTCATAGTGCTCGGAGCCGAAATCGTAATAGCGATATTGCGCGCCGACGATGAATTTGTCGGTCAGCGCATAGTCAACGCCGGCGCCCAAGGTCCAGCCGACATTGGTGCGTGTGCCGGCGAATGACGCGCCCGCGACTTGCGAAGTTTCGATGCCGGCAAAGGCGACGCCGCCGACGCCGTAGACCAGCACGCGGTCCATGGCGAAGCCCGCTTTGGCGTTTACAGATCCGAACCACTTGATGTCCGTGCGGAATGTGCTTCCAAGGCCTGATACCGCCGTACCGTCGACGGCGGAATAATTGAGCTCCGCCTCGGCGCCGAGCACTGCCTGGTCGAACTGCCACAGGCCGGCGACATGGCCCCCGACGAAACCGCCGTCAATGTCGGGCGAGATGGAAAACGGCGCGCCTTCCGTCACTGATATGTCGGACTGGCCCCAGCCGTAGCCGGCCTGCAGGCCGGCATAGTAGCCGGTCCAGTCGAAGCCTGGTTCGGTCATCGGCACCGCCATCGGGTCGGCGGCGAATGCCGGCCCGGCCAGAGCAATCAGAAATCCGGCACTGGCAAGCGTCAGACAGCGCATCGAGTTCTCCGAAAAGGCGGTTCAGAAGGCGCCTTGTCGGAAGGTAATCCTATTCGCCGCAAAACGGAACCCATTGTTCAACAATCGGAATGCACCCGTTGCTGTGCTGGGTGCCCTAGCTGGGGGCGCTATTTGGCGTCAATGAAGTCCAGCGCCGCCTGGCTATATTCGTCCGGCGCCTGCAGCATGGCGAAATGACTGGCGTTGGGCAGGATGATGAGCTTGGCGCCCGGAATGACGGAGGCCATGTATTCGGTGTGTTCGCGCTTGATCGCCTCGTCATGGTCGCCGGCAACGATCGCGGTCGGCGTGGTTATCTTGCCGAGCTGCTCCTTGGTCCAGGCCGGCTCCGACTCCCACATGTGGCTGATCTGCGCCACGAAGGCATCGTACTGGTCGGGAGTCTTCGACAGTTTCTTGTAGTCGCGGCCCGAGCGGTCGATATAGGCGGCAAAGGTCTTGTTGGTCAGCACACCCGGATCGACGCCATCGGTGGTGACGTTGGCGGCCTGCGCAAAGAGCCGTGTCAGCCGCTCCGGATGATGCAGCGCGATGTCGATGCCGATAATGCCGCCGTCGCTCCAGCCGACAAGAGCGGTCTTGTCGATCTTGAGATAGTCGAGCAGCGCAAGATAGTCCGACGCCATGAGGTCATAGCCGTAAGCCTGCTCGGTGCGGGTAGAGCGGCCATGGCCGCGGCTGTCGGCGATGATAACCTTGTGCATCTTGGACATCGTCGCCACCTGGCTTGCCCAGATGTCGCCATGGCCAAGGCCGCCATGGATCAGGAGAATCGGATCGCCGGCGCCGAAAACGGCATAGTACATCTGGATGCCGTTGACCGGCGCATAGCCGCTCTGATCCGGTTTGGGCATGGCCGCCGGTTCGGGCAGCGTCAGCCAGCGCTCCTCGGCGGATGCAAAGCCGGCCGAGATCAGGAACAGGGTGACGAAGGCGAGTGCTTGCAGGATCCGGGTCATGACTTACCTCAGGAGGTTTCGGCCTCATCACAACAAAAACCCGCCTCGCGGCGGGTCGTCGGCGCAAATCAGCACCATCGCCAGAATGGTAGCATAAGTGCCGGCACAAGCCAAACTGAATGACCGCACCGTTGATGCCTGCCGTCGGTGTGAACAGGTGCGGCGCATCCGCCAGGGCGAGTTCTCATCGAGCGGATTTCGTCCGTGATCGCTGGCCAAAACCTTGCCGGCTTGGCACAGTCGGGCAAACAGGAGTCTTTCATGGCCAAGCAACCGTCGGCGACGAAACCCAGGCCCTGGACCGAGATGGCGACGCATCTGGTCGACGTCGCGACGGGGCGCAAGCCTGCCGATCTCGTCATTCGCAACGGCCGCTGGGTGAACGTGCACTCCGGCGAAATCATAGCCGGCACCGACATCGCCGTTGCCGGCGGCCGCTTCGCCTATTGCGGGCCGAATGCCAGCCATGCCATCGGCCAGGGCACCAAGGTGGCCGATGCCGGCGGCCGCTATCTCGTGCCCGGCCTGTGCGACGCGCACATGCATGTCGAGAGCGGCATGGTGACGGTGACCGAGTTCTGCCGCGCTGTCATCCCGCACGGCACCACCTCCATGTTCATCGATCCGCACGAGATCGCCAATGTGCTGGGTCTGCCCGGCGTGCGGCTGATGCATGACGAGGCCGTTGCCATGCCGATCAACGTGCATGTCCAGATGCCGTCCTGCGTGCCGTCCGCGCCGGGGCTGGAGCATGCCGGGGCAGAACTGACGGTCGCCGATGTCGCGGAAGCGATGACCTGGGAAAACATCATCGGGCTCGGCGAAGTGATGAATTTTCCCGGTGTCGTCGCCAACGATCCGGTGATGTCGGGCGAGATTGCCGCCACGGTGCGAGCGGGAAAGACGGTTGGCGGCCACTATGCTTCGCGCGATCTCGGCCTGCCGTTCCATGGCTATGTCGCCGGCGGGCCGGAGGACGACCATGAAGGCACGCGCGCCGAGGACGCGATCGCCCGTGTGCGCCAGGGTATGAAGGCAATGCTGCGGCTGGGCTCGGCCTGGTACGATGTTGCCTCGCAGATTAAGGCGGTGACCGAGAGCGGGCTCGACCCGCGCAACTTCATCCTGTGCACCGACGACAGCCATTCCGGCACGCTGGTGCATGAAGGCCATATGGACCGGGTGGTGCGCCACGCCATCCAACAGGGATTGAAGCCGGTGACGGCGATCCAGATGGCGACGCTGAATACCGCCCAGCATTTCAAGCTGGAGCGCGAACTGGGCTCGATCGCGCCGGGACGGCTGGCCGATCTGCTGATCGTCTCCGATCTTGCCGCCATGACCATCGACGAGGTCTATGGCCGCGGTATCAGGCTGGCCAAGGGCGGCAAGCTCGAGATCGACATTCCGGCCTATGATTACCCCAAATCGGCGAAGAACACCGTCAAGCTCGGCAAGAAGCTGAAGCCAGGCGACTTCGACATTGCGGCGCCCAAGGGCGCCAACGAGGTGCGGGTGCGGGTCATCGGCGTGATCGAAAACCAGGCGCCGACGCGGGCGCTGGAGGCCGACCTGCCGGTCGAGGACGGGCTGGTCGCCATGGACCGCCGCAACGACATCTGCCAGATCGCGCTGGTCGAGCGCCACCGCGGCACCGGCGGCGTCACCAATGCCTTCGTCTCAGGCTTCGGCTATATGGGCGACTGCGCCATGGCGTCGAGCGTCGCACATGATGCCCACCACATCATCTGCGTCGGCACCAACAAGGAAGACATGGCGCTGGCCGTCAACCGGCTGGGCGAGGTCGGCGGGGGCGTGGTGCTGTTTTCGAAGGGCAAGGAGCTTGCGCTGGTCGAAATGCCGATCGCCGGGCTGATGTCGGACGAGCGGGCGGAAATCGTGGCGGCCAAGGCGGAGAAACTGACCGAGGCGATGCGCAAGATGGGCTGCTCGCTCAACAACGCCTACATGCAGCACTCGCTGCTGGCGCTGGTCGTCATCCCGGAACTCAGGATTTCCGATGTCGGCTTGATCGACGTGACGACGTTCCAGAAGGTAGGTTTGTTTATCTGAGATCAGCCCCGGTGCTTGGCTCTCATCCGCCGGTGGCGATGGTCAGCACCTTGAATGGCGTGGTGATGATGATCTCGGCGACGGATCCGACTGCCTTGCCGAGGCCTCGGCCGAGATTGTCGATCTGGCCCTGCGTGGGTTCGTCCGATGCCAGGCCGGCTGGAGCGCGCAGACGGTCGCCGAGCAATTGAACCAGGAACGGGTTGTCGGCGAATTTGGCGTGGTTCAGGCGGTCGCCGCCCTTGATCTGGCTGAGGTCGGCCACAACGACGCCGTAACTGGCAATGTCGGCGGCGTTGCCGTAGTCGCCGACGCGCGGCTTGTCGCCGGATAGCAGGCTGGACAGTCTCAGAGCACGGTCGTCGGCGGAAAGCAGGATGACGAACGGCCTGTCGGGCTTGCCGTAGCGGATCATCTGCTTCTTGAAGACGTCGACATCGATATCGGGCGATGCCAGGACGACACGGCCGAGCTTGCCGTCGAGATCGCGGTCGCCGGTGATGGCGAGCTGGCGCAGCGCTTCCATCGTCACCCAGGTTCCCATCGAATGCGCGATGATGTCGATGCTCTTGACCTTTGTCTTGGCGAGCATCCTGAGCGTCGCTTCGAGGTCGTCGCGCGCGGCGTTGGCGCTGTCCTTGTCGTAGATATAGCCCGTGGTCTTGCCGCTCGAAGCCCACGAAAACAAGATCGGCGTACCCGGATATTCGGTGTCGTGGGCGATCTGCGTCAGCCGGTAGACCCCATCGTCGAAGCCGTTGTTGAAGCCGTGGACGAAGACCAGCGCGCGGTCGCCATTCATGGTGATGTTGGCGCCGACGGCCTTGGCGAATTGCGAGGCGTCGCCATAGTGGACGACGTCGGTGGCGGTGAATTGCTTGGCCGGGTTCGAATTGGCCGAGCCCTTGGCGCGCTCGATGGCGCCGACCTGGTGGACCTTCGGCACGGTGACGTCGACGCGGGCGTAGCTGGTGGTCAGCGAGCGATCGCCATCGAACACCTGGCGTGGGTCCTTGGTCGCCTGCTTGCGGGTGGTGGCGACGAAGATTTCGTGGGTGGCCGCGATGTCGGAGGCAGGCACCGAAACCGTCGTCTCGTTCAACAGGTCATGGGTGTTCGGGCCGGCGCAGCCGGCGGCAGCGAGCGCGAACGCAAGGACCAGGACAGTCTTCCAACGCTCGTTCACGCGGGCTCCCGCTGGCGCATTGGCGCCGATTTCAATGTCGTAGAGGCAGAGACCGGCCCGGTCCAGTTGAAAGTGATCGGGCCGAGCGGCATTCGCGACCTCACGCGGCGACGGTCGCCGCAAGGCGACAGCCTTATTGTCCGAGCGCGCTGATACGGTCGGTCACCGTCTGGTCGCTGGCAAAGCCGTCATCCTCGCGCAGCCGCTGGCCGATCATCTTCACCAGTTCGGGATTGTCGGCGAATTTGGTGTGGTTGAAGCTGTCGCCTCCCTTGACCTTGGAGAGGTCGACCACCGTGACGCCATAAGCGGCGAGGTCGGCGGCATCCTTGTAGTCGCCGACGCGTGGCCGCGAGCCGGCGATCAGGCCTGAGAGCCGCAGCGCCCGGTCGTCGTCGGAGAGCAGCAGGATGAACGGCTTGTCCGGCTTGCCGTAGCGGCGCATCTGGCTCTTGAAGACGTCGACGTCGATGTCGGGAGAAGCCAGCACGACATCGCCGAGCTTGCCGCCGAGATCGCGGTCGCCGGTGATGGCCATCTGGCGAAGCGTTTCCATGGTCACCCAGGTTCCGAGCGAGTGGGCGACGATGTCGATGCGCCGCGCGCCGGACTGCTGCAGCATGCGCAATGTCACCTCCAGCTGATCGCGGGCGGCGCTGGCGCTTTCCTTGTCATAGACATAGTCGGTGGTTCTGGCGCCCGATGCCCAGGAAAACAGCACCGGCGTGCCGGGATAGCCGGAATCGTGGACGATCTGGGTCAGGCGGTAGACCGCGTCGTCGAAGCCGGTGTTGTAGCCATGCACGAAGACCATGACGCGGCCGCCGCGCGCGGCGATGTCGGCGTTGAGCGCGCTTGAGAATTGAGGCTGCGCATCGTAGCCGACGACCTCGGAAGCCATGAAGTATTTCGCCGGGTCGTTCGACTTGCCGCGCGAGCGGCGCTCGATCTGGCCGGTCTGGTGGACGCCGGGAACGGTGACGGTGACGCGGGCGTAGTTCAGCGTCGCCGAGCGTTCGCCGTCGAAAACTTTGTTGGGATCGGCGGATTTCTTGCGTGTGGTGGCAATGAAGATCGAGTGATTGCCCGAGATTTCGGTCACCGGCGTGGACATGACGGCGCTGCCGAGCAGTTCCTCGGTTTTGCGGCCGCCGCAGCCGGCGATCAACAGGGCAAGTGCAAGAATGCAAATTGTCTTCGAACGCACGTCAAAAATTCCAATCGAAAGATGAATTCACTTAGAATTCACTTTGAGGCCCAAAGGCCTGTCTACCCTCGGCCCGTCTACCCTCCGCGACACCTCCCGGACAGTGAGAGTGCGGCAGAAGTAAGTCGTGTCCAGCCGAAATGTGGTCAGCGTCGGGTCACGGTCATCGCACTGTTGCGCGAAAGCCAGAATGGCGGCAGGAACGCCGGAATGTTGGAGAAGGGCAATACCTCGGGTTTGAGCCTGATGCCCAGCACGTCGCGCATGAAGGCGCGGCGCGCCTCGATGCGGCGCCATGCCTCGGGATAGCGGGCCGCGATCTCCTCGCGCAGGGACTCATCGGCAAGCGCGATACCGTCTTCGATGTTGGTGGTGAAATAGCTGGTTCCGGTCGCCGGAATGATGTCGACCTGCAGCGCCATGCCCGATTGCAGCTTGGTGTCCGAGCCGGAAAACACCGGCGAATGCATCCATTCGTCGATATGGACGAGATGGCCGGGATTGAGCGAGACGCCGAAGAACGGGTCGCCTATGCGGTCATGCACGGCTTTCCAAAGCGCTCCGCCGGCAACGCCTATGCCGATGGTCTCGTACCAGTCGACGACGGCGGCGAAATAGGGCGCTACCAGCTGTTCGACATAGTCGCTTATCTCGCGCGGCAGTTCGGCCGCGCTCTCGACCAGGAAGCCGGCGCGGGCGTTGAGCGAGCCCTGGATGCCATAGGCCATGGTGACGGGATCGCCGCGCTTGATGATGTCGAGGCGCGGGCTAGGCAAGCCGTAGGGCGCACGCCTGCCGGCGGACAGCATCGGGTGGCAGCACAGGGGCAGGCCGTTGATCCCCATCAGCCGCGCGGCCTGCAATTCGCTCATGCCGGGCTCGATATTCCCAAGCACGTTGCGCAGGCCCTGCGAGGAAAAGGTCGCGGCGAATTCGAAGGACGCCAATTGGTCTGCCTCGTTGATGGCGCGTAGGCCGTCGGATGGGTTCATCAACAGGTTGGCGGCGTTGACCACCGCGCCTCTGTCGCCGGCCAGTGTGCGCAGCGTATCGGCGATGAAGGACGGCAGGTCGAGCGTCGTCTCGCCAAAGCCGCCATCGCCGGGCCCGAACGGCTTCCAGCCGATGGCGCCGATCTGCTGGCCGGCTTTCAGGCCGCAGGCGGCAAGTGTGTCGGCAAGCGAGGCGGAGCGGTCGCGTGGCTGCGCCGGCAGCGAGAAGGTCTGGTAGAGGACGCGCTCGTAAGGCCCGTCGCAGATTTCGGCATAGCCCCAACCCTCATTGCCGACGAGAAGTTTTGGCTGGCTGCCGGGAACGATGACCAGCAGCGTCTCCTCGAAACGCGGATCGTAACCACTGAGATAGGCGACATTGGCCGCGTGCTCGCGGTCGCCATAGACGGCAAAGGCGTCGAGCCCGGCCTCGGCGCCGCGCGCCAGCAGAGCCTCGATGCGCGCTTCGTAGGTCCGCCGCTGAACTAGCGGCATCACTGTTGGTTCGCCGAATTCAGGAAGGTCTACGGTCTTCAGGGCGACAGCCGAAACAGGCATGAAGATGGCTCCAATGGATTTCCTGCTGGCGCGTCAAAGCGGCCGCGCCGCATCGGTGGCTGCAAACGGCGAATTGTGCAATAGGCTTCGCCTTCGAACCATTCGATCCAGAGGTGACGGCGCCATGAACAGTTTCTCCTCCCGTGTCGCCACCGCCGCAGCCGCGATCCGCGAGATCTTTCCCGAAACGCCGCTGCAGGAAAACAACTATCTGTCGAAGAAGACGGGGGCTCGGGTGCTGTTGAAGCGCGAGGATCTTTCGCCGGTGCGCTCCTACAAGATCCGCGGCGCCTTCAACTTTTTCCGCAAGGCGCTTGCCGCCGGCAACGAGGCCGAGCTGTTCGTCTGCGCCTCGGCCGGCAACCATGCGCAGGGCTTTGCCTTCGTCTGCCGCCATTTCGGCAAGAAGGGCGTGGTCTTCATGCCGGTGACGACGCCGCAGCAAAAGATCGACAAGACGCGGCTGTTCGGCGGCGATTTCGTCGAGATCAGGCTGGTCGGCGACTTCTTCGACGACTGCTACCGCGCCGCCTTCGAATTCACCGAAAGTTCCGGCGCGCATATGGTGCCGCCCTTCGACCACAAGGATATTATCGAGGGGCAGGCGACGGTCGCCTATGAGATCGCCGACCAGATGCCAGGCGCGCGCATGCCCGACATCATCATGCTGCCGGTCGGCGGCGGTGGCCTGGCCGCGGGGGTGACGCACTATTTCGCCGATCAGCAACGTGACGCGCGCTACGTCTTTTGCGAACCGGCCGGTGCGCCGAGCCTGCATCAGAGCCTCGCCAGCGGCAAGCGCGTCCGGCTCGCCAATGTCGACAATTTCGTCGACGGCGCGGCGGTGGCCGAGATCGGCCGCGAGCCGTTGCGCCACCTCAAGGAGTTCGCCGCTCAGGCGGTGCGGCTGATCCCTGAGAACCGGCTCTGCGCCACCATGATCGAGATGCTCAACATCGAAGGTGTGGTGCTGGAGCCGGCCGGTGCCTTGGCGATCGACGCGTTGAAGGATTTTTCGCGCAGGGAAATCCGCGGCAAGACCATCGTCGCGGTGGTGTCGGGCGGCAATTTCGATTTCGAGCGGCTGCCCGACGTGAAGGAGCGGGCGCTGCGCTTCGAGGGGCTGAAGAAATATTTTATCATCCGCTTTCCGCAGCGGCCGGGCGCGCTGCGCGACTTCCTCGAACTGCTCGGTCCCGACGACGACATCGCGCGCTTCGAATATCTGAAGAAATCGGCGCGCAATTTCGGCTCTGTGCTTATTGGCATCGAAACCAAAGACCGGCGAAACTTCGATTTGCTGAGGGCGAATTTCGAGGCCGAGGGCGTGCACTATCAGGACATCACCGACAACGAGACCCTGGCCGGGTTCATCATATGAGCGGCACTGTCTTCGTCGCACTGTTTTCCGGCATCAATGTCGGCGGCAACCGCATCGTCCAGATGGCGGAGTTGCGGGCGTTATTCGAGGCGCTAGGCTTCACCGATGTCGCCAGTTATGTGCAGAGCGGCAATGTCGTGTTCCGGACCAAGAAGGGCGACACCGCCACGCTGGCGAAACAGATCGAAACGGCGTTCGAGAAAAAATGGGGCTTTCACTCGCGCATGCTGGTGCGCGATCTCGGCTGGCTCGAACGGCTGGTGAACGAAAACCCATATCCGGAGGTCGCCGGCGATTCGACCAAGCTCCATGCCTACACGCTGGAGCGCCAGCCGACGGCGGACGAGATCGCCAGGCTTGCCGAAAAATGCACCGGCCCGGAAAGCTTCGAGGTCAAGGGCGACGTGCTCTACCTCAATGCGCCGGACGGGCTCGGCAAATCGATGTTCGGCAATCTCATCCCGCGCACGTTGAAAGTGCCCGGCACCGCGCGCAACTGGCGCTCGGTGCTTGCGCTGCTGGAGATGGCGCGTTCGCTTTGAATCGCTTAGATCTGCATTGCGGTCGCGATGCTAATTAAGTCTCGGCTAAACAGTTGTTTTTCTGCAACAATTTTCGATTATCCGGCCTGGGCAGCTTAATGACTACTGCATGTCTGTGCTATGCTCCTTCCGACGCATTGGGGAGTTTCATGAAACGTCTGCTTCTCGCATCTACTTTCCTGATTTCGGCTTGCGGCGCGGCGTTCGCCGCCGACGTGATTGAGACCGTACCGGCAGGGTTTGTTTGGTCGGGTGGCTATGTCGGCATCAACGCCGGCTATGGCTGGGGACGCGGTGACGCGGTCGACCAGACGGATTCCTTCTTCATGAGGAGCTTGGTCAGACCCATGACGTCGATACCGACGGCTTCCTCGGCGGCGTTCAGGCCGGTTACAACTGGCAGTCCGGAGCATTTGTCTATGGCGTCGAAGCCGATCTGGGCTATCTCGGCCTCGACGGCGACAGGACTATCGTCGAAGAGCCGGACAATTTCGGATCGGCGAAACTGGGCGTCTATGGCGATCTGACGGCACGTCTGGGCTACGCCACCGACAGGCTGCTGATCTACGCCAAGGGCGGCGCGGCGGCGACTCACTACAAATTGAGTTATGGCGATACTTTCGATTTTGACGGGGTGCCCGACCCGGACAGCAGCGCATCGAGGAGCGGAGGCCGCTTCGGCTATACGATCGGTGGCGGTGTCGAATGGGCCTTCGCCGACAAATGGACCACGAAGCTGGAATACCAGTACTTCGACTTCGGTAAGGTCCGTTTGACAGATATCGAGGGCAACGACGCAAAGGTGAAGATCGACGCCCATACGATCAAGATCGGCCTGAACTACAAGTTCTGATCGATCCGTCGTTCCGACGGCGTCGCAACCAAGTGACGCCATAACGTCGCCCGGGGCTGGCAGCTTCCGGCGTTCGGCGTTGCGGCTGACAGCAGATCAGGTCGCCGGAGCCTGCTTCCACTCGAAAGTCAGTTCCTCGCGGAAGGCAAAGCGCTTGATGTGATCGGCAACAACGCTCTCCATGCGCTCCAGCGATCCACTTTCATCCGTCGACACCCGTGATATGCAGCGCTGCCGCATCGGCATCGAGAACCGTGCGGCCGAGCGACAGATCGATGGTGCCGTGGTTTGGATCGAACTCGACGGGAAATTTGTGCGCCCAGTGCTTGCACAGCTGCTGCAAATAGCGGCTGGCATATGCGGTGGTGACATCGGCACGGCTGGTCGGCATAAATGAATTCTCCTGGATGAGGCACTGGCTTTGTTTGGCTGGCGCGACAGGCAGGTAAATAGGTGCCGTTGCTCGAAATGGCAAAGGCGGCCGGCTTGTCGGCGCGGCCGCCTCGCTCAAGATGGCGTGATCGCTACCAGGTGCCGGTGTTCGGCATCGATGCCCACGGCTCGGCCTTGGGCTTGGCCAGGCCCTTCTGCAGCAGTTCGAAGGAGATGCCGTCCGGCGACTTGACGAAGGCCATGTTGCCGTCGCGCGGCGGCCGGTTGATGACGACGCCATTGTCCATCAGATGCTGACAGGTGGCGTAGATGTCGTCGACCTCATAGGCGAGGTGGCCGAAATTGCGTCCGCCCTTGTACTCCTCCGGGTCCCAATTGTAGGTCAGTTCGATCAGCGGCGCCTTCTCAGTGGTGCCGCTTTCTACATCCTCGGAGGCGGCGAGGAAGATCAGCGTGAAGCGGCCCTGCTCGTTTTCGTAGCGGCGCACTTCCTTAAGGCCGAGCTTGTTGCAGTAGAAATCGAGCGAGACATCGACGTCGGCGACACGGACCATTGTGTGGAGGTAGCGCATGGGATTTCCTCGGGGATGTTTGGGTTGCGAGGCAACATAAGGTCCACCCCGCCGAAGGGCAACGAGCATCGACTGAAAGTGGTCACCGGTTTTCGAAAAATCAGATTGCTCTGACAAAAGCGCCGGACACAAGTGGTTGCCGATTTCGGCGAAATCCCTTGCAAATTGCCGACCGGTTGACCGCCCTGATGGATCGTCATTGCTGTCGGCAGCGACGCCGGCAACAACAAGTCAGCTATTCCTGTATTCAACCGTGAAAAAAGGCACGGCAGGTCTTGCACACCCCGGAAGCGGCGGTGTTAATCTAATGTCAAGAATCACTTGCGGTTTTCTTGAAAAAAGGGGGCGTTCTTATGGGGATAAGGCCTCTTTCACGAGGCGGGATGAGAACCTTGACGACGCCCTGAAGAGTGACAGTGGCGGCGATAGCGCCGACCTTGTCGAAATCGCCGGCGCCATCAAATGGTTCGACGTGGCCAAGGGCTACGGTTTCATACTGCCCGATGACGGTTCTTCGGGCGACATCCTCCTCCATGTCACCTGCCTTCGAAAGGACGGTTTTCAGACGGCATTGGAGGGCGCGCGTGTCGTGTGCCTTGTCAAGCATGGCGACCGTGGTTTGCAGGCTTTCCGGGTGCTGTCCATGGACACCACCACCGCGGTCCATCCGGCCGAGATGCAGGAACAGCGCACCCATGTGGCGGTGACGCCGGAAAGCGGGCTCGAGCGGGCGCTGGTTAAGTGGTTCAACCGCACCAAGGGCTTCGGCTTTCTGACGCGCGGGGAGGGCACCGAGGATATCTTCGTCCATATGGAGACGCTGCGCCGCTATGGCATCACCGAGCTCAGGCCCGGACAGGTCGTGCTGGTGCGTTTCGGACGCGGTGACAAGGGCCTCATGGCTGCCGAGATTCACCCCGATATGGGCACCTTGCCGGTCGCGCATTAGGACGCGAGCCTTCCTGAGGAAGTCAGGACGGCTCTTTTCTTGGTTTCACCACGATCTTATCCGAATACCTGAGACCACTTTTAGGGATCATGGTCTTTGGTCGAGGATTTCCAATGGCGTACAGGAACTGGCTGACAGCGGGCGCGCTCTGCGTCATTGTTGCGGTAGCCGCAGGCGCTTACTTCTATTCCGGGCAGCCGACCGCATCCCAGCAGACGATCGCCGGCGGTCAGGCGATGATCCTTCCCGTCGATCCGACACCCTTGGTCGTGGCGACGAAAGGCGGCGATAAATCCTTTTCGATCGAAGTCGCCGACACCGACTCGGAACGCGAGGCCGGCCTGATGTATCGCCAGGATATGGCCGACAATCATGGCATGCTGTTCGTCTTCGAGATGCAGAAGCAGGTCGGCTTCTGGATGCACAACACGCCGATGCCGCTCGACCTGATCTTTGTTGGACAGGACGGCAAGGTCCGGGCCGTCAAGCACGGCACTCCATTGTCCGATGCAGTCATCTCGCCGGGTGTGCCAGTGCGCTTCGTGCTGGAGCTCAAGGCCGGCACCGCCGCCAAAAACGGCATCGACCATGGCGATCTGCTGCGCCATCCGGCCGTCGGCACGGTGTCCGGCCCCGGCATGCCGCCATCGGACAACGGCAACGCGCCCACGCCCGGCGCCGGCTGAGCCGCTCCCGATGCAATTCTTCTCCCATGACGGGTTCGACTTCGCCTTCCTCGACCGCCGGCCGGCGTCGGGGGCGGGCGATCCGGTGCTGATGATCCACGGCTTTGCCTCCAGCCACTATGTCAACTGGGTATCGCCCGGCTGGTTCAAGACGCTGAACGATGCCGGCTATCGCGCCATCGCCTTCGACAATCGCGGCCACGGCTCGTCGTCGAAAAGCTATGACGAGGCCGACTACACCCCGGCCAAAATGGCTTCGGACGCGGCGGCCCTGCTCGACCATCTCGGCATCGGCCGCGCGCATGTCATGGGCTATTCGATGGGCGCGCGCATTTCGGCGTTCCTGGCGCTGTCGGATCCGGACAAGGTGGCGACGCTGGTCTTCGGCGGGCTCGGGATCGGCATGGTCGACGGGGTCGGCGACTGGGATCCGATCGCCGAGGCGCTGCTGGCCGACGATCCGGCCGCCACCAGCCATCCGCGCGGTCGCTCCTTTCGCGCCTTTGCCGATCAGACGCGCAGCGACCGCCGGGCATTGGCTGCCTGCATCGCCACGTCGCGCGAACTGCTCAGCGAACACGACATGACGCGCATCGCCCAACCGACGCTGATTGCGGTCGGGACGACAGACGATATCGGCGGCTCGCCCGACGAGCTCGCCGCGCTGATGCCGAATGCCAAGTCATTTCACATCGACGGCCGCGACCATATGCTGGCTGTGGGCGACAAGATTTTCAAGCAGCGGGTTTTGGAGTTTTATGCCGAAAATCCGCTTTAACCGGTAAGCGATTTTTCGGGCGAAATGGATTGGGCGGCCGGCGAGGGGTGGCAAACAATGGCTCAATGGGGAAGAAGCGCCGACGCTCTGCCGGGCGCCGTCGTGACAAGCATGTTCGGCAAGCGTTCCGTCATCCTGGCGCTGCTCGCCTTCGGTGCCGGTGTGATAGCGCTGACCACAATGGTGGCGCTGCCGGCCCACGCATCCGAGCGTGCCCAGAACATCGCCACGGCTTTCTTCATGGCGGTTTTCCTGCTGGCAGGGCCGTTGGCGCATATTGCCGGATTGATTTTCGGGCTGATGGCGCTGGTGCGTTCGAACGATAGCCGCGTGCTTGGGGTCGTCGGCATCCTGCTCAACGGCGGCTCCCTGGCGGTTGGCTTCCTGCTGCTTGTGGCAATGGCATCGACGATCGGCGCTTTCACCTGATCGGGGACGAGTAATGGCCGGATGGGGAAGAAGCACGATAGCAATGCCCGGCGTGGCGGGGCGGAGCAGCTTGGGCAAACGCTCGGTGATCCTGGCCCTGCTGGCGTTCGCAATGGATTTTGCGGCGGTGGTCACGCTGGCGTTGATGCCAGGCGAGGCGTCGCTGGCCGCTCAAAACGTCCTCGGCGGGGTTTTTCTGCTGGTGTTTCTCGTTGCGGCGCCGCTGGCGCACATCACCGGCGTGGTTTTTGGCTTGATGGCACTGGGACGTTCAAACGACAATCGTGTCCTCGGCATCGTCGGTATCATCCTCAACGGGCTGTCGTTGGTGATCGGCCTGTTCTTTGTTTGGGCGGCCACCAAGTCCGTTGGCGCCTTCAGGTGATCGATCTTCGTCTGGCTTGCAGCCGGAGGCGGTGCCGCTTTGGTTGACCTTCTCGTCACCTATATGGACATGCGCGAACCCAATTCGGCGCCGGCTTTCGACTGCCCGCTATCGGGCGCCACGGTGGCGCGTGAAACACTTGATGTGGCCGACTATATCAGCCTCTACCACGCGGTCGGCGAGCCCGTGCAATGGGACCAGCGGCTGCGCATGCCGGCGGAAGACCTCGAGCGCCTGCTGGCGCTGCCCTCGACACATATCCACGTGCTGCGCGTCGAGGGCGTGGCCGCTGGCCTGTGCGAATTCAACGGCGTCGGCCAGCCTGAGGTCGAGCTGGTTCATTTCGGGCTGATCCCCGTCTTCCACCGCCGCAGGCTTGGGCCATTCCTGCTCGACCAGGCGCTTCGCGCCGTCTGGTTGCATGCGCCGCAAAGGGTCTGGCTTCACACCGACACCTTCGATCACCCTGGCGCGCAAGCGGTTTACCGGCGCGCCGGTTTCAAAGCCTATGCGCAGCGCATTGAGACCTTTCCGGATTAGGGTTTGAGCGTTTCGAGCGACCGCGCCATGTTTTGCCTGGCCTGGGGCTCGAACCTCTGGCGGAATTCCTGCGAGTGAAAAATATGCTGGCGCGCGAGGAAAGTCTTGAGAATCACGCCGCGGCCGGCGCGCCACATCGGCTCCTCGACCCAGCCATATTCGCGTCGGACCGCTTGTTCATAGGCGTCGAAAGCGCCGGGTGACGCACCCAGGATCGCCAGGTCCATGTCGAGGAAAAGCGCTGCGTCGCGGAGGGCGTTCTCATCGGCGAGGCCCCGTGGTTGAAGGCTGGGCAGTTCATGCGTGGCGGTGGCGACGATCATCGCCGCGATGCGGCCGAGGCGCTCCGGATTGGTGCGGGCGCCAAGTTTGTCCTGCGCCAGTGCCGCACTCCTGGCCTCGTTGTCCTTGGCGCGGCTGTCATATATGGCGTCGTGGAACCAGATTGCGGCTTCGACGGCGCCGGAATCATGCAGCGATGCTCGATATTCGTCCGCCAGCGCCAGCAACGCCTCGATATGGGCGAGGTTGTGATAGTGGCGATCCGGAGCTTGATAGAGCGCGGAGAGCGCGCGTTTCAGCGGAGCGTCGATCAAGGGTTCGTTTTCCATGGCGGCTTGAATTTCCGTGAACCAAATCCATTTCACCGAGCACTAAGGAAAATTGAGTTCAATCGTGCTATGATCTGGCTTATATGTGCCGCCGGAGAATAGGCAAGCGGCCAGGACGCAGGACAAGACGTCGATGAACAGCATCAGCATTTCCCGCCCCACAATGGTCCAGCCGGTCGATCCGATCTGGCGTTCGGTCCGCGACGAGGCGATGGAAGCGGTCAACCGCGACCCGCTTCTGGCGGCGTTCCTCTATTCGACCATCCTCAACCAGGAGAGCCTGGAGGAAGCTGTCATCCATCGGCTCGCCGAGCGGCTCGCGCATCAGGACATCGGCTCCGACCTCATCCGCCAGACGTTCAAGTCGATGCTGGCCGACGACAAGGAATGGTCGTCGATCGTGCGTGTCGACATCCAGGCCTATTACGACCGCGATCCGGCCTGCGACCGCTTCATCATGCCGGTGCTCTATTTCAAAGGTTTCCATGCGATCCAGACGCACAGGCTGGCACATTGGCTGTGGAATCAGGGCCGCAAGGATTTCGCGCTCTATCTGCAGAGCCGCTCGTCCTCGGTGTTCCAGACCGACATCAACCCGGCCGCCCGCATCGGCAAGGGCATCTTCATCGACCACGCCACCGGCCTCGTCGTGGGCGAGACGGCGGTGATCGAGGACGATGTGTCGATCCTGCACGGCGTGACGCTGGGCGGCACGGGCAAGGCCGGCGGCGACCGCCACCCCAAGATCCGTTACGGCGTACTGATCGGCGCCGGCGCCAAGATTCTCGGCAATATCGAGATCGGCCATTGCTCGAAGATCGCGGCAGGCTCGGTCGTGCTGTCGCCGGTGCCGCACAACAAGACGGTTGCCGGCGTACCGGCCCGCGTCGTCGGCGAGACCGGCTGCGACCAGCCTTCGCGGCAGATGGACCAGCTTTTGCCGTCGCAGTCGATGGACCAGGTCGTCAGCTTCGACATCTGATTTGCAACACCCGGCGTGCCGGACTGAGTCCGGTTGCCGGCGCCGTTGCCTCTGGAGCATGATGCCGAAAAGTGTGAAGCGGTTTTCGGACGACATCATGCTCTACCTCCTTGATTTAGAGGCGGATTTGGATTCGACCTGAAATCATCCGGCTCCAGGGTTCGCGTTCTATCCAACCGGCTTGCCTTTACATCGCCATTGTCGACGTGCCAGAAGCGCGTTCCAACGAGCAAGCCCGACGATCGGAGAAGACTTTTGAAGCCGGACGAAATCAGAAAGCTGGACGCCTATTTCAAGCGCGTCTTCCAGAATCCCAAACTCGAGGTGAAGGCGCGGCCGCGCAAGGAAGATTCGGCCGAGGTCTATGTCGGCGACGAGTTCCTCGGCATCGTCTTCAAGGACGAGGACGACGGCGACTATAATTTCTCGATGGCGATCCTCGACATCGATCTGGCCTGATCGCGGAACTGGGGATCGGAGTTGCCTATCTCCAACGAAGTGGGGAGATGAAGAGCAAGCCTCGGCGATCCTTCCCACCCCCCTCTGTCCTGCCGGACATCTCCCCGCAAGGGGGGAGATCGGCAGTTCCTCGGCTCTTCTTCTGCAACCTCGATAATTGGCGAAAGCAGTGATGGGGGCGTAATCTCCCCCCTTGCGAGGGAGATGTCCGGCAGGACAGAGGGGGGTGCTGTCCCGCCAACGTTCGTAAACTTCTGCGCCGCTTCGCTTCGCCCGAACAGAGGCAGGCTAGCGCCCCGTCTTCAGGACGCGCGTGGCCTCGGCGACGATAGCGGCGTCAAGCGCCGGCCAGTTGCCCAGCAACTCCCGGGGAAAGCGGTAGGTCAGGCTGAGGCTGTCGCCGACCTGGATGTCGCGCTCGCAGGGCGCCAGCGATTCCTCAGCGCTCGGTCCGCTCAGGCAGCGGGCGACGAACGGGTCCTTGCCGGCCCGGCCGGCGACCGCGAGCACCTCGTTGAGATAGCCTGATTTTTCCGTAAAACCGTAAATCGTCGTGCCGCCGGGGCCGGGCGCGCCGGGCTGGCTGATGAGCGCGCTATAGATCGGCGCGAAACGGCCGCTCATGTCGCGCGACATCATCTGCGGTTCAAACGACAGGAAGATGATGTTTTTGGCGGCCCCCGTGTGGTTGAAATCGTCGCGGGCGGCTTCGCTGTAGCCGTCCATCTGGGGATAGCGCAGATAGAGGTCGAGGCGCGAAGCGATGCCGTCGCGCCGCGCCTGCAGGAAGCGGATGGCGTTGGCCGGCACGGCAATGACATTGTTGCCGATCACTACCCTGTGGACCGTGATGTCGTCGGTGTAGCCGGCCATGGCGATCGAGCGGCCGAACCATTTTCCGCCAAGGCTGATCGCCAGCGACAGCAGCGCCAGTGCGGCAAAAGCATAGAACACCCGCTTCATCAGCACGGAATCGACGACGTTGAACTCTTCTGCGGTCGCTGCCTGCTTCATCGCAATCCCCATAGTCGCCGCCCTCTGTCCCTGGGCGGCACACATGCCGCGGCATGGCTCTTGCTGCGCTGGACGCGACTGTGCGATTTCATGGTAAACGGAAGGTAAAGATGAGCCTGCTGCTACCCGTTCTCTTCGCTTTTGCCGTCGGGCTCACCGCCTGCGGGCTCGCTGGGTCCGTGATGGTACTGGCGGCGGGCCGCCGGCTTGCCTTTGCCGAGCCTTATGTGTCGCCGGCGTACATCCTGCGCTCGCTGGCCACGACCGCTTGCGCCGGGCCGTTCATGCTCGCCAACGATGCGCTCGATGCGCGGCGCGAAGGCCGCATTTCCACGCTCATGCTGATGTCCTGCGGCTGCACGGTGATCGCCTGGGCGCTGGTGCTGGGCATCGTGCTGATCGCCATTGCCTCCTGGGGCATCAACTCTCCTGGTGCGCTTCTGCTTTTGGTGGAATCGCTGGCGCGGTATTTGCCTTGAGGCAAATGCGGGAGAAAACCGGCACGCGGTTTTCCTCGGATTGTTCTAGGGTTTGTCCCGGCCTGCGACGAATCGGAGACTGCAAATGCCGACCTACGCAATCGACGGAAAAGCGCCCCGTTTCGAGGATGCCGACAGCAACTGGATCGCGCCCGATGCGACGTTGATCGGCGACATCAGCGTCGGCCGCAATGCCGGCTTCTGGTTTGGCGTGGTCATCCGCGGCGACAACGAGGCGATCATCATCGGCGCCGACAGCAATGTCCAGGAACACACGGTGATGCACACCGATCCCGGTTTTTCCCTGACGATCGGGCAGGGCTGCACGATCGGCCACCGCGCCTTGCTGCATGGCTGCACGATCGGCGACAACAGCCTGATCGGCATGGGCGTCATAGTCCTCAACGGCGCCAGGATCGGCAAGAATTGCCTGGTCGGCGCCGGCGCGCTGGTCACCGAAGGCAAGGAGTTCCCCGACAATTGCCTGATCGTCGGCTCGCCCGCGCGGGTGATCAGGACGCTGGACGACGCCGCGGTCGCCAGGCTGCGCGCCTCGGCCGCGCACTACGTCGCGAACGGCAAGCGCTTCAAGGCGGGGCTGAAAGAGACGTAAGGCCAGCCGGCCAATCTTGTCCCGACGGTTCATTGCGCCCAACTCACTGTCCGTCGGAGCCGCGCCCGGCCATCGCATCGCGCAACAATGAAGCGCCGTCCTCAAAGCCGGCATTGTCGGCTTCCTTGAGGGCTGTCGTATAGTCATCAATGCGGGTTTCGAGTGCCGGGTCGGCACCCACCGCCAAAAGCAGGCGGATCGCATCGACACTGCGGATGGCCACAGCATAGTGAAGCGGCGTCCAGTCGTTCACGCCCCGCATGTCGGGGTCGGCGCCACCGTTGACCAGCACCTGGGCGATTTCCAGTCTGTCGGTTCGGTCGGTGGACAGAGCAGCAATGATTGCCGGAAACCCGCCATGATCCGGATAATTCGGATTCGACCGGCATCGAGCAAGGTCAAGATGAACCCGACGGGGCTTCAATAGATCGCATACTCCAGCGGGTGCCCGAGGCCGATCTCGAACGGCATGTGCTCGTCGAACCAGCGGGGCGTGCCGCAATGCCACGCCGAGCCCCGCGAAATCGCCGGTCTTGAAGGCACCGTCGATCGCCTCGAACAGGCGATGGCGCTCGCAGTGATCTTCGGGGATTTCCAACATCGCCGCGATCCAGAAGGCGAAACTAACGGCCTATAGTGCCTCGATCTCCTGCGTGGAAAGGCGGTCGTTAGATGCGCTTGGCGGGGGCGATAGGGAGGTGTCGACTGTGCACGGTCCCTTACAAGAGACGGATTGACGTTTGGCCGCTGCCATAGTTCCCTGTTGCGGGGGGATATGACGGATCTAAGAAACCTTCAGTATCGTGCGTGGGTGCGCCGACATTTGGCTAAGAGCCAAGGCGGGAAATGTTGCTATTGCAAGCGCCAGTTCACGAAGAGCGGCTCGACCCGTTTCACCATTGAACACAAGAAAGCTCGAATGGACGGCGGCTCTGACGATCTGAGCAACCTTGCAGCCGCTTGCTTCCATTGCAATCAACATCGCGGCCTACAAAAGAACCGTGCCCGGCAAAAAGCGCAGCGACAAGTTCAAACTGACCCCACTACCCAAAATTGACATCGCTGCCCCTTGGCCGCTTATTGTTGCAACTGGAACTAGGCCGTCAATGAATAATCTAGTCGTGGAGGTAGCTTACTTGCATGCCACCGGATTACGTTGAGCTAATCGCGAAACCTCTTCTGCCAACCGCTATTTTCCTTGCGGGCGTTTTCGCTGGCATGGCCCTAGAGCGTTTCGTGTCAAGAATTCGAAGGCAGGCATGGAGGAAGAGAAACCGCTGGCGGTGGGCGAGAGAGCGCAGTAGTGGTGACATCCTTAGTGGCCTGTGGACCGCCTCGAAGCCTGTTTCCGCGCCACCGAAACCAATTGATCCAGCTGACCAGTTGCGAATTGTCATGGATGCGAACTTCACCGTTCAACCGCTTCTCAACAAGAGTGAAGCGCGCGTCTTCAAGGAACTCGACCGTATGGTTATTGGCTGTAATCCAGCATGGCAGGTTATGGCACAAGTGTCTTTGGGGGAGATCCTGCGCAGCAAGGACGCGGACGCCTACAGCTGTATCAACTCGAAACGCGTTGACCTCCTCCTTGTGGACGAGAATTGTTTGCCTCGACATGCCTTGGAATACCAAGGTCACGCGCATCATCAGGGTTCGGCTGCGGCGCGTGATGCGGTTAAGAGGGAAGCCTTGCGAATAGCGGGTATCAGTTACCACGAGATCGTCGGTGGCCACACTACACCTTCCGAACTCAAGCGGCTGGTTGAGAAACTCGTGGACAAGCCCCTAGCAGCTCAATAGCTGGCCTGTGCCAGCTTCGGGAGCTTGGCTGATCTTCTAGCCATCCTCCAGAAATGGTGGAGCCGGCCCGGGACGGGGCCGGCTCCTTAAAACCCGGTCGTTGGGGACGGGGAGGGTGGGGACTCGACCGGGCTTTCTCGTTAGGCACGTCGCATTATTCGATGTGCTTGACCTCTGTGATGGCGTCCTAGCGGACGCTGGCAACCGCGTCGGCGCGACCGTCATTGATCGTCACCCACACGCCGGAATTCTGGTCGGACTGGCGCTTCAGGTATGTATAGTCGGTGTCGGTCCAGGACAGCACCTTGGACTCCAGATTGTCGAGGATGAACTCGCCGAGGCTGGTGCGCACGGTCAGCACCGCATGGCCGTCGCCATTTTGTTGGCGCGCCACGGTCATCAAGAGATTGCCGGCGGGAACGCCGAGCGCCATCAATTCGCGGCGCTTCTCCAGCGCATAGTCCTCGCAGTCGCCGAAGCCGCTGTCGGGATAGGACCAGACCTCTTCCTTACCCCACATTTCCATATCGGTGCGCGGCACGATCCGGGTGTTGACCGAATTGTTGACGTCGACGATCGCCGCCCACAGCTTGCGGGTCAGTTCGACCGGTGCCTGCTTCGGCGTGCGCTGAGCGCACTCCTGCGGCAGCTTCTGGCAGAATTCGTAGTGACCGACCGGCTGTGTCGTGCGGCCGCCAGTGTGCATGTAGGCCGGTCCTGCTGCTTGCGCCGTTCCCCAAGCGGAAAGCTGCATCGCCATTGCCAAGAGCAACAGCTTGCCCCAAATCTTCGCCATTGGTCAGTCTCCCCGTTTGAGGAGACAATGACAGCGCTGGATTTATTTGACGCAAAAACCCGAAGTAGACATTGAGTAAAAGCTCAATAGAATACGCGTAAAATTTGACCTATTTTAAAATAAAATCGTTCAGGTCTCGGCGTAAAAGCGCGGTGTCGGGGCGCGGATTTCCGGGTGGAGCCGTGGATTTGCTGCGTGCCGCTACAAGCTGGAGAGGCAGGCGGAACGCCGGCAACAAAAAACCGGCCGCGCAGGGCCGGTTCGTTTTTGCTGCCTGTTGCCGATCGTTCAGGCGCGCGGGGCGTTGAACTCGGAATCGAGCGTTTCCGGGCGCTGGATGACGGCGAATTCGATGGCGACGCCATCCTCGAAATGACGCACCACCTGGCCACGCATGGTGCCCAGCATCACCTGGATGCCGAGCGCCGGCTTGACGTCGATCTCGACCGCCGCGCCCGACAGCGACAGGTCGATGATGCGGCACTGATACTGGCGCCCGTCGGTGAGCTGCAGCACGCTTGTCGGATTGCGCGGCGCCACGCGTTCGTGGCGGCGGTCTTCCGGCAGGTCGAGTTCATGCTTGTTGGCGAGCCAGGTCAACTGCGCGGCAAGCTTGTCCTTCTTGCGATCCGAAGCAATGACGGTCATGGCGAAGCCGTCCTGCGAGGTGCGCGTCACCACGCCCTCGATGCGGCCGATATGATCGATATAGGCAATGATTTTTTCGCCCGGCATGCCGACGCGCTCGGTGCGCAACGCGACATTGCCCGGCGACATATCGACGACCTGGCAGGGGTGCTCGGTGCGGTCCTCCAGCATGAAGCGCCCGTAGATCTTGACCCGGACGCGCTGAAAATTACGCCTTTCGGCGCGGGACGGTGCGTATTCGACCGCCGCTGACCTCATGACTGCCTACACCCCGTTGGCATTCCCGCGTCGTGCGTGGAATCTCGGCAAAAACTACAGCCAAGCAGGTTAACAAAGGGGAAAAGTGGGCCCCCGATAGTTAAGATTAGCGCCGGCTTGGAGACTATTGCTCGCGCCCGCCGTCGAACACGACGAGGTGGCGGATACGGCGCGACCGACCGAGCGCCGAGATGGTCTCCGGCGCTTCGAGTTCGGGAGCCAACGACGGAACGGATATTTCCGGCCGGTTTTTCAGGAACATCGGGTCCTTGTCGGGATCGATGACGCGGATGGCATCGATCAGCGCGTCGGTGATCGGGTCGGCGCCCAGCCAGAACGGCTTTTCCACGGCGCTGATGACGCCGAGGCAGCGCGGGTTCTCGACGCCGCCATCGAGCGGCAGCGCAAGCAGTTCGAAGTGGTTGGAACGGCCGTTGCGGCTGAATCCCTCATAAGTGATCGACACCACGGATTTCTGCTCGAAAACGCCGTGAATGAGGCGCGACACCAGCCGCTGGTCCTTCTCACGCCATAGCGAGGGGAACGAAAACCCCTTGAGCTCGCGGCCGTAGCCGGCGCAAAGCCTGGTGCCGGCAAGCCGGAACACCGCTTCGCCGCGCGTATCCCTTTCCAGGATGAAGGTGTCGGCCAAAAGCGCCTTGATGTCGGCCGGTTCGACCTCCGAACGCTTTGGGGCAGGACGTCCACCACGCAGGCGATTCCAATAATGGAACAGCGCGATTGATCCGTTCTGGTTCATGCTATGAAACTCCGCGCATTCTGCCGTCTGATGGTCCCATCGGTGAACAGAAAGGGCGCCCTCCGATGACCTACATGCGTTCCGGAGCAGGATGCGTGCCAGCGTCGTTAAGACTTGTTCACGGGTCGGGGACGTTAAGGTTAACAAGTGGTTTACGTTGCGCGCACAGGCTCGCCATGGCACACCAAAACCACTCCAGAAGCGGTCGTTTCGCGACGACCAACAGCACTTCGGTCAATAGTTTTAGGGGAGCAGGGGGCTCGACCAGCCGTTCAAGGGAAACCTTGGACGGCTTCTTTTTGATTCGCGCCCCTGGTGATTCGCGGTTGTGATTCGTAGTTTGTGATTTGTCCGGGCATGGCCTAGATGCTCGCGACGACACGCAAATCCCTGGATCAGAGCATATGAGCGAACCGGCCGGCCCCTTGGAGACCGAACAGACCGCGGAGGCGCCGCCGCCGCGCCGCGAGCCGGTGTTCAACCTGCCACCGGCGGTGCTGGCGGTGATCGGCATCTGCGTTGCCGTCTTCCTGCTGCAGCAATATGTGCTGACCGAAGAGCAGCAGATAACATTGCTCACCGACGGCGCCTTCATTCCGGTCCTCTACACCGGCCAATACGGTTTCGACTGGTTCCTTTTCACCCGTCCTTTCACCTATGCCTTCATGCATGGTGGCGTTGCCCACATTGCCATCAACATGGTTGCGCTGGCCGCCTTCGGGTCGCCGCTGGCCAACCGTCTCGGCTGGTTCTGGTTCGCCTTGTTTTTCGCCGCCACCGGGCTGGCCGCGGTGGTGCTGTTCTGGGCGGTCCATCCATACGGCGAAGCACCGCTGGTCGGCGCTTCCGGGGCGATATCGGGCATGATGGGTGCGGCGGCTCGCTTCGGGTTCCGTACCGACCGCTCCTCCGGCAGGGCGGCCTTTGCCGGTCCCGTGCTGCCGATCGCAGTCGTTTTGCGCATGCGCGGCGTCGTCAATTTTCTCGGCGCCTGGATGGTCATCAATCTCGCCACCGGCCTTTACGGTCTCGGGCTCGGAGAACCCGGCCAGATCGCCTGGGAAGCGCACATTGGCGGCCTCGTCGCAGGCTTCTTCGGATTGCGCTGGTTCGACCGGCGCTGGCGGGCGCCTGAATGGGAGATCCCCGACGACCAGCGCACCCCCCACTAGCGCACTCTATTGGCGCACCCCACTGGCACACCCCACTGGCACACTTGAAAAGCAACCGATCACGGCGCACGATGTTCACTCTTATGTGAAGCCGGTCAGGGCGGGAGCTGGCTAGCCAAGCAGGAGGAGGAGGACGCCATGACGGTTAAGGCAATTCTCGAGAGAAAAGGCCATGACGTGTTCACGCTCGGGCCGAATGTAAAGCTCAGCGAAGCCATTCGAATCCTGGCCGACCACAAGATCGGTGCACTGGTCATCACCAACGGCGATCGCAAGATCGTCGGCATCCTTTCCGAGCGTGACATCGTGCGGGTCGTTGCCAGGGAAGGCGCTGCCGCACTTGATATAACGGTACGCTCGGCGATGACGCCGAAAGTGAAGATCTGCAACGAGAACCACACGGTCAACGAGGTGATGGAGATCATGACCAAAGGCCGTTTCCGCCATCTGCCGGTGGAAAAGGATGGGCTGCTCGACGGGATCGTGTCGATCGGCGACGTGGTCAAGCGCCGCATCGAGGATGTCGAGCGCGAGGCCGACGAAATCAGGGCCTATATCGCAACGGCCTGACCTGACGAAGAAACCGCCGTCCGAATACCGGCCGGCGGCGTTCATTCTATCGGTTGCCGAGCGGCCGAAAGGGGCTGAAAAGGCCAGCCCACTGCTCTGCGCTGCTTTGGGCGCTTGTCTCGCGAAGCGGTTTGCACTAGCGAAGACCGATACCCAAATTCGCGAAAATCGCAGTTTTCGCGAGCCAAAAGCGCAGGCCACCATGACCCTTATCGATACCCGCACGCCCGATGCCAAACGTTTTATTCCCGGCGCTACCGGCGATTGGGAGATCATCATCGGCCTCGAGGTCCATGCGCAGGTAACCTCGGAAGCAAAGCTGTTTTCCGGGGCGTCGACGACTTTCGGCGCGGCGCCCAACGCCAATGTCAGCCTGGTCGACGCGGCCATGCCCGGCATGCTGCCGGTCATCAATGAGGAATGCGTCAAGCAGGCGATCCGCACCGGCCTCGGATTGAAGGCGCAGATCAACCACAAGTCGGTTTTCGACCGGAAAAACTATTTCTATCCCGACCTGCCGCAGGGCTACCAGATATCGCAGTTCAAGCAGCCGATCGTTGGCGAAGGCACGATCGTCATTTCGGTCGGTCCCGACCGGCAGGGCGAGTTCGAGGATATCGAGATCGGCATCGAGCGCCTGCACCTGGAGCAGGACGCCGGCAAGTCGATGCACGATCAGCATCCCACCATGTCCTATGTCGATCTCAACCGCTCCGGCGTGGCGCTGATGGAGATTGTCTCCAAGCCCGACATGCGCTCCGCCGACGAGGCCAAGGCGTATGTCACCAAGCTGCGCACCATCGTGCGCTATCTCGGCACTTGCGACGGCAACATGGACGAAGGTTCGATGCGCGCCGACGTCAACGTCTCCGTTCGCAAGCCCGGCGGCGAATTCGGTACGCGCTGTGAGATCAAGAACGTCAACTCGATCCGCTTCATCGGCCAGGCCATCGAGTTCGAGGCGCGCCGCCAGATCGCCATCCTCGAGGATGGCGGCAAGATCGACCAGGAAACCAGGCTGTTCGACGCCGTCAAAGGCGAGACGCGCTCGATGCGCAGCAAGGAAGAGGCGCATGACTACCGCTACTTCCCCGATCCCGACCTTTTGCCGCTGGAGTTCGACCAGGCCTATGTCGACGCGCTGGCCAAGGAGTTGCCGGAACTGCCCGACGACAAGAAGGCGCGCCTGATCTCCTCACTTGGCCTGTCGACATACGACGCCTCGATCCTGGTGTCGGAAAAGCCGATCGCCGACTATTTCGAGCAGGTGGCCTCGGGCCGCGACGGCAAGCTTGCCGCCAACTGGGTCATCAATGACCTGCTCGGCCAGCTTAACAAGGCCGGCAAGGGCATTGAAAATGCTCCTGTAACACCGGAGCAGCTCGGTGCCGTGATCGACCTGATCAAGGAAGGCACCATCTCCGGCAAGATCGCCAAGGATCTGTTCGAGATCGTCTGGAACGAGGGCGGCGATCCGCGCCAGTTGGTCGAAAGCCGCGGCATGAAGCAGGTCACCGACACCGGCGCCATCGAGAAAGCGGTCGACGAGGTGATCGCCGCCAACCCCGACAAGGTCGAGCAGGCTCGCGCCAAGCCGACCATGGCCGGCTGGTTCGTCGGCCAGGTGATGAAAGCCACCGGCGGCAAGGCCAACCCGCAGGCGGTCAACGATCTGGTCAAGGCCAAGCTCGGTATCGAATAGAACAATGTTCGTCCGCACCGCCAGCGAACGTGACCTTGCCGCTGTCCGCGCGCTGCT
Organism: Mesorhizobium sp. C089B; assembly: GCF_030323125.1. NCBI lineage: Bacteria > Pseudomonadati > Pseudomonadota > Alphaproteobacteria > Hyphomicrobiales > Phyllobacteriaceae > Mesorhizobium > Mesorhizobium sp. C089B. The sequence goes on along the minus strand of NZ_CP100469.1, from coordinate 1,767,249 downwards.
GGTCGAAACCTGGCACGCAACCTACGACGCGATCTATGGCGCCCAGCGGGTGATCGAAATTACCGACGACTGGCATTCGATCGCCTCGCTCAAGGCGCGGCTGACAAGGCCGAACTCGGAATTCCTGGTCGCCGATGACGGCAAGCGTATCGGCGGCATGGCTTTTGCCGCCGCAACGACGGATGCGAAGATCGTGCTGCTGAACCAGCTCTATGTACTGCCGGCCTGCCAGCGGCAAGGCATCGGCCAGGCCTTGCTGGACGAGGTCGAAGCCAGCTTTCCCGAGACGAACAGGTTGCGCGTCGAGGTGGAAGAGGCCAACGTGCCGGCCATCGCCTTCTACCGTTCGAAGGGATTTTTGCCGGTCGGCAGCACCGCCGATTGCGGCGGCGGTTCGGGGTTGCCGGCGCTGATCTTCGAGAAACCGCTGGGATAGGCGCCCGACGAAACGCTCAGTGCTGTCCTTTCAGCACGACCAGATAGCCGCGTTCCACCGGCTGCCGGAAGGCGATCTGTTCGGATGTGCCCGGATCTTTCGATTGCTTTTCGATGACGTAGCCGCCGGGGTGAGACTTGAGCCATTCCTCAGGCTTGTCGGCGTTCTCGAATGGCTTCTCTATTCGCCCAAGGAAACCGACCTCGCCCTGATAGTCGTAAGCGACGGCCCAGTCGGCGTCCTTTCGTTCGTCGATGAAGCTCGCCAGCTGCGTGAGATCGTAGCGTTTGAACACGGTCGCAGAGGCGGCGGCGTGGCCGATGGCGAAAAGGGCAAGCATGACAAAGGCCGTCGCCCTCAGCCTGGCGACTGAAATCTCGGCCATGAAATAGCCCAGCAGAATGGTCGCGAACGGTAGTGCCGGCACGACATAGTGCGGCTGCTTGCCGGATATGGCGCTGAAGACCAGCAGCACCGCAATGAACGAGAACGACAGCAGGCGCAGGGCACGCAGATCCGGGGATTTGGTGTCGATCAGGCTGCGTATCCGGGCAACCGGCCTCAGCCGCCACACCGGGGGGATAAAGGCCCAGGGCACGAACATGAGCGGCAACAGCATCAGGTAAAAGTAAAACGGCCGGCCATGCGAATTGTGCAGGCTTCCGGTAACCCGACCTGCCGACTGGTTCCAGACGAGATCGTAGACGAAACTGCCCTTGGTCAGGATGGTCGCGGGCGCCAGCCATATAGCGACCGGGGCAAGGGCGGCGAGAATTGCCAGGCCGGCTCCGGCAAAGAACTGCAAAGGGGCAAGGCCGGCTCGCCGGTCACGCCAGAGGGGATAGAGCAGGACGGGCGCGCCGATGTGAATGAGCACGACCGGGCCTTTGGCCAGCACGCCGAGCCCGATGAAGAGACCCGCCAGCACCGCCTGCCAGCGGTTGCCGGTCCTGGCGAAGCCCAGCAACGCCAGCAGTGCGGCGACCACACAGGCCGTCAAAAGCATGTCGAACAGGATCAGGGTCGAATAGATGACAAAGACGGTGCTGCCGGCCACCAGCCAGGGGATGCGACTGGCGATTTCCGGGCGCTCGGGAAACAGGGTTTTGGCCAGAAGTGTCGTCAGCCAGATGACCAGCGACGAGGCAGCGAAGATGACGAGCATCGCCGCCGCGCGGCTCACACCGAAGATGTTCCAGACGAGATCGATGAGCCAGAACAACAGCGGCGGCTTCTGCAGATAGGGCGCAAAGTTCATCGTCGGTACGAAGACATGTCCACCGAGATACATCTCCCAGGCGACGCTGAGATAACGCGTCTCGTCGACCGGCAGTAGCGGACGGAAAGCGAGCGCGATGCAAAGCAGGGCCAGCAGGAAGAGGTAAGGCAGCAGCCGTTCAATTCGTGTCGGTATCAAGTTCGGGGACCGCCCAGGAAATGGTTTTCCACGTCCGGTCGTGCACGATGCACCGTCTCCGGACCGGAGCAGAACCGCACCATGATTTTGGCCGAATTGCAACGATGCCGGCTTGGTATTGTGGATTACGCCTGCGTACCGGCAAATAGTTGAAAAATTTGATGATTGGCTCCGAGTATGGCTTCAGGCCGAGCGCAGCGGCGGCGTCAATTCGCGCATCAGGAGTTCCAGCTCTCGCTGGTCGCCGGTGGCGGTCTTGTCGAAGATGGTTGCCAGCTGTGATTTGACGGTGCCGTCCGAGACGCCGCTGGCAGCCGCGATTTCACGCCGTGTCAGCCCGGCGGCGACATGGCCGGCGACACGCTTTTCCGCTGCGGTCAGTCCGAACAGCGCAGCGATCGCTTCCAGCGCCGGCACTGATGCGGCGCCGGCGGCGGCAATGAAGATGGCCGCGGCGGCGCGCGGCGACATGCGGGCCGAAATGTCGCGTCGCGCCAGAGGCATGACATGCGCCACCGCCGGAGACATGGCCTTCACCAGCGGAATGTTGATGCCGGACGGTCCGAGCGCGAATTCGTCGCGCGTGCCGAGCTGGACGGCGCGGCCGATGGCGGTGTTGGCGTTGGCATAAGCGAAGGACAGCTGGCCGCGCACCGAGGACACTGAGGCGGTTTCGGTGAGCAGGGCTTCGGCTGCCGGATTGGCGAAAATGATCTGCATATCGTCGGCGACGATCAGCACTGGATGGTCGAGGCTCTCAAGGATCGAGCGAAAGATGTCGGCCTTGCGCCGCTCGGCCTCGAACAGGTCGCCGATGGTCACCGCACGCCGGACATGGGGGGCGAGCCTGGACATCAGGTCGATATCCCTGGCTGAAATCTGGGGCCTGTCCTTGTCGGTAACCACCATCAGCGTGCCGGTGCGCGCCGGCTGCTTCATCAGCGCTACCCAGAAGAAATCGTCGAGACGGTTGGGTTCCACCCACTCGCGCACGATGCGGCTTTCGAGCCAGTTCTGGCGGGCGTCAGGGCCTTGCAGGGCGTAGACGCTGTCGACGGTCAACGGTATGTCGACTTCCATCTTCGGCACCGCCTTGAAAAAGGGCACCTCGCAGGCGTAGTCGCGCTGCAGCGGCTCAAGCAGAACCGGATCGCCGCAGGAAGTCGAAAACCGGGCCGAGTTTCTCGCCGTATCGACGACCGCCAGCATGGCAAGCCGGCCGAGCGCCAATTTGCAGATTGATTCAAGCGTCGATGGCCAACGGCCGACATCGACAATCGAATCGTAGATTGCCTCGACGATCTGCGGCAGGGCGCGACCGACTATGTTGGCCTGGACAGACACGTAGAGCCTCGTAAGGATTGCAGCGTAGTGGCAGGTCACACACTGTCTCTGCCTGGGGTCGCACACAACATAGCCGGCTTGGTTACGTCTGTGAAACGTCTCACAGCGGCGTTCGGTGTATCGTGAGCGCTTACGGGCTGGCCAGAACGTACCTGATGAGCCGTTGTCTAAGAGCGCTCGGGCCGCTCTGCGATACAAATCAAAGTGAACGGAATTGGAATTTTTCAGGGAATAAATGAGTAAACTTCCACATTGTCGATCAACCTGGTTCTGCCAAGCCACGCCGCGGCAAGCAGGCGGCCATCGCCGTCACGCCGCCACGAGGTGAGCGTCAGGCTCTCGCGCGCGGCGACATAGTCGACGCTGTCGAAGCCTGCCTCGAGAAGCGCGGCAGTGGCTTTACCGGTCACGCCGTTTTCATCGGCACCGGCCGCGAGCGCTGCCGCCGTCTGGCGCAAGATGACATTGAGCTGTCGCGCGACGTCGAGCTCGGCGGCGTCGAGATAGGCGTTGCGCGACGACATTGCCAGGCCATGCGCATCGCGCACGGTTGGCGCGCCGACGATTTCCACCGGAAGGTCAAGATCGCGGCAGAGCTTTCGGACGACGCAAAGCTGCTGGTAGTCTTTTTCGCCGAAGATGGCGTAGTCGGGCAGGGCTTGCAGAAAGAGCTTGGCCACGACCGTGGCGACGCCCTCGAAGAAGGTCGGCCTGAAATCCGATTCCAGGCCAGAAGACGGGCCGCCGACCGAAATCTTCGTCGCAAAGCCTGCCGGATACATCTCGGAAACCGTAGGCGTGAAGGCAAGCTGTGCGCCGGCCTCGGTCAGCCGGTCGAGATCGCGGGCCAGCTGACGCGGATACTTGTCGAGATCTTCAGTGGGGGCGAACTGGGCCGGGTTGACGAAGATCGAGACGACGCAGCGATCGGCCGTTGCGAGCGCGGCCCCGACCAGCGAGATATGGCCGTCATGCAAAGCGCCCATGGTCGGCACCATGGCGACGCTCAGGCCTTCGCGCCGCCATTCGCGGATCTGCGCGCGAAGGCCGGGCACGGTGTCGACGACGAGCGGCTGGCTTATGGGGGGCCGGTTCATGCCTTGTCCTTGTCGCTCGCGGCTGAAAAGACGTGGCCCGGCCCGGGGAAGGTGCGGCTGCGCACCTCCGCCGCATAACGCGCCGCGGCATCGGCGACCGCGCTGCGCAAATCGGCGTATTCCTTGACGAATTTCGGCACCCGGTCGACCGTCAGGCCGACCATGTCGTCGATGACCAGGATCTGGCCGTCGCAATCGCGGCTGGCGCCGATGCCGATGGTGGGAATGGCAATGCGCCGGGTGAGGTCGGCGGCAACGGTCTCGACCGTGCCTTCGATGACCAGCGAAAACGCGCCGGCCTTTGCGACCGCGTCGGCGTCGCGCATGAGCGCGGCCACATTCTCCGGCGTGCGGCCCTTGATCTTGTAGCCACCGTCCTTTTCCACCGATTGCGGCTGCAAGCCGATATGGCCCATCACTGGAATGCCGGCCGCGACGATTGCGGCGATCTGGAGGGCGACGTCGACGCCGCCTTCCAGCTTCACCGCCTGGCAGCCGGTTTCCTCAGAGATGCGGCGCGCCGAGGCAAGGGCTTGCGCGGCCGAAGTCTCGTAGCTGCCGGCCGGCATGTCGACCACCACGCAGGCCTTTGCCGAGCCGCGCATCACGGCCTGGCCATGGACGATCATCATTTCCAGCGACGCGCCAAGCGTGGTCTTGTGGCCATGCAGCACCATGGCAACGCTGTCGCCGACCAGGAGAAGGTCGACATGATCGTCGAGCAGGCGGGCGACGGGATAGGTGTAAGCGGTAAGGCATACGACCGGCACGCCGCCCTTGCGGGCGCGTATTGTCTCCGCACTGATCCTGGCGACAGCTGGGGCCATTCCTCACCTCCCGCAGCCGGCGTTGACTACAGCGCCGCGCGTCCCGTGGACGCGCAAAGGACGCTGTAGCACTTTGGTTTGCGCATGATCCTTTCCGAAAATCGATTTCGATTTTCGGGGTCATGCGGCAGCGCCGACGATGAGAGCTTTAGGAACACACAGCCGGCTTGGCAAGCGTCGGTTCGCAGGTGCGAAATGGATCGGCCAATCACTGAGCGTTTCGGCATGCCGTCAGTGCCGCAGGCACCGCAAAACCCTTGCCTTCGCGGAGTCCTGACGCCATAAGCAGGAAGCTGGCACCGCCGTGCGCCCCGCGAGGATCTGAATGAAAACTTTCCTTCTGCAGTTTTTCACCTGGTGGAACCGCCAGACGCTGGGAACCCGTTTTCACACCTGGCGCCACGGCAACAAGGTCGGCCAGGATGGGGCCGGCAACGTCTACTACGAAGGCGGCGTCGATTCGGAAGGCCGCACCCGCCGCTGGGTCATCTACGCCAATTATTCGGAGGCGTCGGCGATCCCTCCGGGCTGGCACGGCTGGATGCATCACCGCGTCGATGTGGCGCCGCCAAGCGATGACTATCGGCCGCGCGAATGGGAAAAGGCGCATGAGCCGAACCTCACGGGAACACCGGCGGCTTATCGCCCGAAGGGTTCCGTGCTCACCAATCAGCACCGTCCGCAGGTGACGGGCGACTACGATGCGTGGACGCCTGGTTCTTGACCGCCGGCCGGTCCTTTGTCGCCACAATTGGCGTTTAGCTGCTTGCTGATATGACAACGGCGAATAGCCTTGGGCGTGACAGAATCACCCGGGCCCAAACCACCGGTATCTCCGCATGAACATTTTCAGCCTGACATCGATGGCCGGACTGGCGGCAATTGGCGCTATCGCCATGTTCCCGACAGCGTTTGCCGCGGCGCAGGCGCCTGCGGCAGCACCCGCAATCTCCGATCGCATCACCAATCCGGTCGCCGAATTTGCCGGCATCGACAAGATCACCGGCCGTATCATCACCTTCGATGTCTACATCGACGAAACCGTGCAGTTCGGCGCTTTGCAGGTGACGCCGCGCATCTGCTATTCGCGGCCGGAGAATGAAGAGCCGAAGACCGATTCCTTCGTCGAAGTCGACGAAATCACGCTCGACCGCAAGATCCGCCGCATCTTCACCGGCTGGATGTTCGCCGAGAGCCCCGGCCTAAACGCCGTCGAGCACGCCGTCTATGACGTCTGGCTAAAGGGCTGCAAGCAGAAGTCGGATGTGCCGCCGCCCGACGCGGCCAATGCCGAGACGCCCAAGGTCGACACGTCCAAGCCAAAGCCCGCCGCTGCTCCGGCCGCCGAACAGCCAGACCCCACGGAACCTGACGCGACCAACACCAACTGATCCTCCGGAACCGTGGTGGCAACTATGCGTTGGGCCATGGACGATGACGCATTTATGCGCTTGGAGGATATTCTGATGTCGGACAGCAAACGGATAACGGCCAGCAAAGACGACCTGCTCGAACTCGAAAAGGGGTTCTGGACGGGCGACGAAGCTTACTACGCCGCCAATGTCGACACAGAATGCCTGGTGGCATTTCCTGAGATGGCACAGGCAATGGACAATGCCGATCTGGCCAAGACCGCGACCAAGCCCAACCGCTGGCGCGACCTTCAGATCGACCTCAAGGGTATCATCGAGCCCGGCAGCGACATTATCATGCTGACCTATGAGGCTCATGCGACACGGGAAAACGGCGAGCCCTACGCGGCGCTGGTCAGCACTGGCTATGTCCACCGTGTCAACGGCTGGAAGATGATGTTCCATTCGCAGACGCCGATGGAAGCCGCGAAGGGCTGACCCCTTTCACCGGTCGAGCCGGCTCGGCCGCTCGGTCTCCGATCAGGGATAAAAAACGGCTTCGCCCTTCAGCGCGTCGGCCAACATCTTCTCGTATTTGACGCGCGGCACGTCGACCGCGCCGAAGCGTTTGAGATGCTCAGTGGTGAATTGCGTGTCGAGCAGGGCAAAGCCGCGCGCCTTCAGCCGCTCGACCAGATGATACAGGCAGGTCTTGGACGCGTCGGTTTCCCGGGCGAACATGCTTTCGCCGAAGAACACGCGACCGAGCGAGACGCCATAGAGGCCGCCGACCAGCCGTTCCTCGCGCCATGCCTCGACCGAATGGCAGTGCCCCAGACGGTGCAGTTCGATATAGGCTTCGCGGATCGGCGCGTTGATCCAGGTCGAGCGGCGCTCCTCGCGTTTTTCGGCGCAGCCGTCGATCGTCGCCTCGAAATCGAAATCGAAGCGGATGTCGAACGGGTGCTTGCGGATCGTCTTCCGCAGGCTCTTCGGCGTGTGGAAGCCGTCGAGCGGGATGATGCCGCGCGTCTCCGGCCGCACCCAGAACACTTCCGGGTCGGAAGCGCTCTCCGCCATCGGGAAGACGCCCGAGGCATAGGCCTTGAGCAAGAGGTCGGTCGGAATGCGATAGCCGGGTGCGTAAGGGCGGGTCATCGCGGCATCATAGCGGCAATTCGGGCGCTATTCCTCTTTGGCCAGATACTTTTCCAGCCAGTGGATGTCGTAGTCGCCATTGGCGATATCGGCATTGCCGACCAGGTCGCGAAACAGCGGCAGCGTCGTTTTGATGCCGTCAACGACGAATTCGTCGAGCGCCCGGCGCAGCCGCATCATGCATTCGACGCGGTTGCGGCCGTGCACGATCAGCTTGCCGATCAGGCTGTCATAATAGGGCGGGATCTTGTAGCCGGAATAGACACCGGAATCGACGCGAATGCCGAGACCGCCAGGCGTGTGGAAATGCGTGATCGTGCCGGGCGAAGGCGTGAAGGTACGCGGATCCTCGGCATTGATGCGGCATTCGATGGCGTGGCCGTTGAACTTTATGTCCTCCTGGCGCACTGAAAGCCCGCCGCCGGAGGCGACGCGGATCTGTTCGTGCACGAGATCGATGCCGGTGATCGCCTCCGTCACCGGATGCTCGACCTGCAGCCGCGTGTTCATCTCGATGAAGTAGAACTCGCCATTCTCGTACAGGAATTCGATGGTGCCTGCGCCGGAGTAGCCGAGGTCGGCGATGGCCTTGGCACAGATATTGCCGATGCGGGCGCGCTCCTCGGCGTTAAGGGCCGGCGAGGGCGCCTCTTCCCAGACTTTCTGGTGGCGGCGTTGCAGCGAACAGTCGCGCTCGCCGAAATGCACGCCGCGGCCGGCGCCGTCGCCGAATACCTGCACCTCGATGTGGCGCGGCTTTTCCAAGTATTTCTCGATGTAGACGGCATCGTCGCCGAAGGCGGCTCCCGCTTCCGTGCTCGCTGTCTGCAAGGCGATCTCAAGGTCAGCCTCGGTAAGGGCGACCTTCATACCGCGCCCGCCACCGCCTGCCGATGCCTTGATGATCACGGGATAGCCGATCTCGGCGGCAATGCGCCTGGCTTCCTTCTGGTCGGTGACGGCGCCGTCGGAGCCCGGCACAACCGGAATGCCGAGCCGCTTTGCGGTGCGCTTGGCCTCGATCTTGTCGCCCATGATGCGGATGTGGTCGCCCGACGGGCCGATGAAGGTGATGTTGTGGGCGGCGAGAATGTCGGCGAACTTGGCGTTTTCCGACAGGAAGCCATAGCCCGGATGCACGGCATCGGCGCCGGTGATCTCGCAGGCTGCGACGATCTGGTGGATGTTGAGATAGCTGTCGCGCGACGGCGGCGGACCGATGCACACGCTTTCGTCGGCGAGCCTGACATGCATGGCGTCAGCGTCGGCGGTCGAATGCACGACCACGGTCTGGATGCCGAGTTCCTTGCAGGCGCGCAGCACCCGAAGCGCGATTTCGCCGCGGTTGGCGATGAGGATCTTCTGGAACATCCGGCCCGCTCTACTCGATCACGACGAGCGGCATGCCGTACTCGACCGGCTGGCCGTCCTCGAACAGGATCGCCGTCACCGTGCCGGCGCGCGGCGAAGGGATCTGGTTCATCGTCTTCATCGCTTCGATGATCAGCAGCGTCTGGCCTTCCTTGACCTTCTGGCCGACTTCGATGAAGGCCTTGGCGTCGGGCGAGGGCGCGAGATAGGCGGTGCCGACCATCGGCGAGGGGACCGCGTTCTTGGACGGGTCGGCCACTGCTGGTGCGGCAGCCGCGCCCGCCGCGGGCTGCTGCGCTGCCGGAGCATAACCGGCCTGCGGTGCGGCGATGGCGTGGACGGCCGGCGCCTGGCGCGATACGCGCACCTTCAGGTCGCCGAGCTCGACTTCGATCTCGGTGAGATTGGTGTCGTTCAGTATGCCCGCCAGATCGCGGATCAGTTGCTGGTCAACACCGGTCTTCTTTATCGACATTTTCGAGCCTTCTGTTTGTGGGCCGGTCATAGGCGTGCCGCCAGCGCCTGCAGCGCCAGCGAGTAGCCAAGCGGCCCGAACCCGCAGATCATGCCGACAGCGACCGGCGCGACCATGGAGACGTGGCGGAATGGTTCCCGCGCGTGGATGTTGGAGAGGTGAACTTCGGCGACGGGCAGCGGCGCGACAGCGCGGATGGCGTCGTGAATGGCAATCGAGGTGTGGCTGTAGGCACCCGGATTGATGACGATGCCGGCTGCCTTGTCGCCGGCTTCCTGGATCCAGTCGACGAGGTCGCCCTCATGGTTCGACTGGCGAAAATCAATCTCGAGGCCAAGCGCGGCGCCCGCCTGCTTGCAGTCGTCGGCGATCGCGGCAAGCGTCTTGCCGCCATAGATGCCCGGCTCGCGCTTGCCGAGCGCGTTCAGGTTGGGGCCGTTCAGGACGAAAATCGTTTTCAAAAATGCCGACCTTTTCCGACGCCGGCCTCAAGCCGGCGCGCAGGGCCTTCTATAATGGGCATAGCCGCCCGCGGAAAGAGCACAAGTGCGATCTTTCACTGTCCACAACAGGCGGAAATGTGCCCGTGAGAAATAGGCTCGCGTGCAAGATCAGAGCGCGGCTTTCGCCGCCTCGATCTTTTCAGCCAGCACTTCCTGGCCGAGCGCCCCGAACACCACCTCATTGCCGACCACGTAGGAAGGCGTTCCGGTGATGGCCAGCTTGTTGGCGAGGTCGAAGGTCTTGGAGAAAGCCTCGGTGATGGTCGGATCCTTCATCTTCTCGCGCAATTTCGCCTCATCGGCGCCTAGCGACAGCGCAACCTTGATGGCCGCCGCCTCGGTGGCGCGGCCCTGGCCGCCGAGCAGGGCGTTGTGGAACTCGCCGTATTTCTCCGGATGCATCAGGTGGAAAGCCATCGAGACGACGCTGGCCTTTTGCGAATCCGGCCCGAGGATCGGGAATTCCTTGAGCACGAAGCGCAGCTCCGGATCGGCCTTTGTCAGAGCCTGCATGTCGTCGATGGCGCGTTTGCAGAAGCCGCAATTGTAGTCGTAGAATTCGACGATGGTGACCTTGCCCTTCGGATTGCCGACGACGCCGTCGAAGGTCGAGTTGAAAATCTCGGACTTGGCCTTCTCGATGACGCCGAGGCTGGCTATGCGCTGCTCTTCCTTCTGCTTGGCCTCGAGCGCCTCCTGCACTTCAAGCAGCACTTCGGGGTTCTTCAGGAGATAGTCGCGGATAATGCCCTCGACCTCGGTGCGATCGATCTTGGTGTCGGCAGAGGCGGTCTGCACGGTCTGCGCCGTGCCGGCCTTGGCCACCTGCGGACTGCCGGCGACGAACCCGAAAGCGAGCATGGCAAGAGCAGCCGCCACTCCCGTCGTGCCGAGCAATATTGCCTTGTTCATCGTCTCATCCTCTTTACCGGTTCCGGTCTATCCTAGTCGCCGCGGGCGACCGGAAGGTTCATTTCTTGAGTTTGCCTGAAGGGTTGTAGTTTATGATGTCCTGCGCCCGAATCCAGCCGGGCTCGCCGCGCTTCAAGTCTTTTTGCGCGCGCATGGCGAAAATTTTCGCATTCGTGTAATCGCCGGAATAAAAGTGGCCCTCGGCGGTGGCGAGTTCCGCCGCCGGAATGTTGCCAAGCTCGCCATAGGCCTGGGCGAGATAGCGGTATCCGACCGTGTTTTCCTTGTCGCGCCCGAGACCGTTGTTGATCTGCACCACCGCCTTCTTCAGCGAGTCGGGCGTGCCGATGGCCATCAGCGCCTGGCCGAGAGAAACGGGCAACAGGCCCGACCTCACCGGATCGAGGCTGACCGCCTTGGCATAGGCGTCCGCGGCGTCCTTGGGCTTGTTGGCCTTCATCAGTATGTCGCCGCGCATTTCCTGGAAGTAGGGGTTCTTCGGCTGTTCCTTGATCAGTGCATTGGCCTTGGTCAGCGCCGCACCCAGATTGCCGTAGAGATAGGCCATCTGCGCTTCGCCATAGCGCGAGGCGAGGCTGCCCGGGGCCTTGCGGATCAGCCGCGTGGCCGCGGCTTGGCCGCCCATATAGGCGGCGATCTTGATGCGCATCATGTCGTGCCGCTGCTGCAGTGCCGGGGGATCGACCTTGTCGACGTTAGGGCTCTGCTTGACCAGCACTTCGAGATTGGCGATGCGCTCCTGCGGCATCGGGTGGCTGATGCGGTAGGGATCGACCTGCGTGCCGGAAAGCGACAGCGCGCTCTGGAAGCGGGCGAAGGTCTTCAGCATGCCCATGCCGGACTGGCCGGTGGCATTGAGATAGGTGATGGCAGAGCGGTCGGCGGTCGACTCTTCGGTGCGCTGGTAGGCAAGAATGCTGCGCTGCGCCATCTCGCCGCCGCCCGCGGCGACACCCATGCCGGCGCCGGCAAGGCCGCGGCTGTTGGTGGTGGCGCCGGCAACGATGGCGCCGGCGCCAAGCAGCGTGGCGATGATGGCCATGGTCTTGGCGCGCTCGAGCTGGTCGCGCAATTTCTGCTGATGGCCGCCTGCGATGTGGCCGGCCTCATGGGCGATGACGCCGATGATCTCGTTGGGCGTTTCTGCCTGCATCAGCGCGCCGGTGTTGATGAACAGCCGGCGCCCGGTGACGAAGGCGTTGAAGCTCTGATCGTTGACCAGAACGATATCGACACCGTCATTGGCAAGACCGGCCGCCTTGAAGATCGGCCGCGCATAGTCGCGCACCAGCGCCTCGATCTCGGCATCGCGCACGACCGGCACCGCCTGCGCGAAGGCCGTCACCGAGCCGGTGACAGCGACGGCGGCGGCAAGCAAAAGCGTCGCGAAGCCGCGCGCTGTCTTCCCGATGGAAGATTTGGACATCGTCGATTTGGGTCGGCTCAGCATGAGGTCCACTGGTAAACGAGCGGGCGAACGATGAAAAGTCACGGCACCGAAACTAGGCGAACTTGTGATCCTCACATCAATCGGGCATTTGTGCGGCGCTGCCGCCGGTTCATGGCTTCGAGCGGCGGGCCGGACGGAGGTCAAATGGTAGTTTCGCTGTCGCGCCGCGGTGAAGTCGAGCCGTTTCACGCCATGGACATTCTGGCCGAAGCCAACCGGCTGAAGGCGACGGGCGTGCCTGTCGTCTCCATGGCCGTCGGCCAGCCATCCGATCCGGCGCCCGTGGGCGCGAGGGAAGCAGCCGCAAATGCGCTGAGGATCGGACGCATCGGCTATACCGACACGCTCGGTCTGGCGGATCTGCGCAAGGCGATCGCCGCGCATTATGGCGACCACTACGGGATCGATGTCTCGCCGAACCGGATCGCCGTGACCACGGGATCGTCGGCCGCCTTCAATCTGGCCTTCCTGGCGATGTTCGATCCCGGCGACCGCGTCGCCATCGCATCACCCGGCTATCCGGCCTACCGCAACATCATGGCCGCGCTCGGCATCGAGATCGTCGAGATCGAGCTCGGCACGGACGCCTACCTGCACGCCGAGCATTTGAAATCGGCGCACCAGGAAAAACCGCTGAAGGGCGTGTTGTTCGCCAGCCCGGCCAATCCGACAGGTGCGGTCATTCCCGTCGACGAGTTGTCCGCACTGGTGAGGACAGCCGAAGAACTCGGCATCGCGGTGATATCGGACGAAATCTATCATCGGCTGGCCTATGCCGCGCCCGACACCACTGCGCTGGCCCATGGCTCAGGCGTGACGGTGATCAATTCCTTCTCGAAATATTATTGCATGACCGGCTGGCGCATTGGCTGGATGGTGCTGCCGGAAGCTCTGGTGAGGCCGATCGAGCGCATCGCCCAGAGCCTCTACATCTCGCCGCCGGAACTGTCGCAGATCGCGGCGATCGAAGCCTTCAAGGCGACGCAAGAGCTGGAAGCGGTAAAGGCGCGCTACGCCTGGAACCGCGAGCTGTTGATGCGGCGCCTGCCGGAACTCGGATTTCCCTTGGCGGCGCCGATGGACGGCGCCTTCTACGCTTTCTGCGATGTTACCCGGCATACCAATGACAGCATGGCCTTTGCGCGCAAGATGCTGGCCGAGGCGCATGTGGCGGCTACGCCCGGCCGCGATTTCGATCCACTTCAGGGCCACCGCACGATGCGCTTTTCCTATGCCGGCAGCCATGACGACATGGTCGAGGCGATGGCGCGCATCGAGCGCTGGCTGAAATAGCGGGGACGAGCATGCCGGATCTTGAACAAGCGCTGGCCGATGTCGCCGCCGAGATGGCCGAGCGCACCGATCGCGGTGACGTCGCCACCTACATTCCGCAGCTCGGCAAGGTCGATCCGAAGAAATTCGGCATTGCCGCCGTGACCAATGACGGCCGCGTGCTGGTCGCCGGCGACGCCGACCAGGCGTTTTCGATCCAGTCCATCTCCAAGGTGTTTACGCTTACGTTGGCGCTCGGCAATGTCGGCGACGCGCTGTGGCAGCGTGTCGGACGCGAGCCGTCGGGCAATCCGTTCAACTCGATCGTGCAACTCGAGCATGAGAACGGCATTCCGCGCAATCCGTTCATCAATGCCGGCGCCATCGTCGTGTCCGACATACTGCTTGCCGGCCACCAGCCGCGCGAGGCGATCGGCGAAATCCTGCGCTTCATCCAGTTCCTTGCCGATGACGAAACCATCATCATCGACCGCGAGGTCGCGGCTTCCGAACGCGCCACCGGCTATCGCAACTTCGCGCTTGCCAACTACATGAAATCCTTCGGCAATCTCAACCATGCACCGGAGCTGGCGCTGGGCGTGTACTTCCACCATTGCGCCATCGCCATGAGCTGCCGGCAATTGGCGCTGGCCGGCCGCTTCCTCGCCAATGGCGGCAGAAACCCGGCAACCGGGCACTCCGTGGTGTCTGCCGAGCGGGCGCGGCGCATCGGCGCCATGATGCTGACCTGCGGCCACTATGACGGTTCCGGCGATTTCGCCTTCCGTGTCGGCATTCCCGGCAAAAGCGGCGTCGGCGGTGGCATATTGGGGATCGTGCCGGGTGTTGCTTCGCTCGCCGTATGGTCGCCGGGCTTGAACGCCAACGGCAATTCCAAGCTGGGATCGATCGCCTTGGAAAAACTGGCCAGGATGATGAACTGGTCGATTTTCTCCCCCTGACGCCTTCCGTCATTCGCGCATGCAAAAATCCCGCGCCGTGGTTTGAACGGCGCGGGATTTTTGTCAGGAACCTATCTTAATCGGCTGAATAGCTTAGAAAAAGCCCTTCCGCTGCCACCAGCCGGCGCGCTTCGGCTTTTCCTCGGCCTTTGCCTCGTCGGCAACGCTGGAGGAAACGACCGGCACCGCGGAGGTATCCGCGGCCACGGCTTTGCGCCGTGACGGGCGAGCCTTGGCGGGCTCGTCGTCGACGGTCGTTTCCGTGGCGGCATCGGCCGCAGCGGGGGCGGCAGCTTCGACGGCAGCTTCCGGTGCAGCCTCGGCCGCCATCTCATCGGCGACTTCCACCACAGCCTTCTTTGCCCTTGAAGCGCGCTTCTTCTTCGGCTTTTCGGCTGGAGCGTCGTCGTTCGCCGCGGCGGGAGCCGCTGCTTCTTCAACCGCTACGGCTGCTACGGGCTCGCTTGCGGCCGTTCCGACTTCAGCGGCCTCGGCCACCGAGGCGGTTTCGCCGGCTTCGGTCTCCGTGCCGTCTTCGCGACGATTGCGCTTGCCGCCGCGCTTGCCGCGACGGCGCTTCTTGCCCTGGGCGTCATCTGATGCTTCCACCGTTTCGACGGCGCCAACCTGGGCTTCGTCTTGCTGTGTTGCATCGTCATCGCCTGGTTCAGCGGCAAAGTCGTCGCTTGCCGCCGAAACCGAAGCACCTTCGGCGCCATGCTCGCGATCGCCATGTTCGCGTTCGCGATCCTTGCCGCCGCGCCGCCTGCGGCGCTTGCGACGCTTGCGATCGCGGCCTTCGCCGTCCTCAGCCGATCTCGGCTGCTGCTGCTGCGATTGCGGCTGCGCCTGGCGCGGCTGCTCGGCCTGTACCACAACCTCGTCGTCTTCCTCCTCGATGACGATCTCGTCCTCGGGCTCTTCCGGCTCGACATAGCCGGGAAGGTTCGCGCTTCGACAAAGCCTTCCGGCTTTTCGGCAATGGCGCCGCGGAAGATCGCGTAGTGCTGCACACCGACCGTATCATCGGCCTCGACGGTGATGGTCAGGCCAAAGCGGCTTTCGAGTTCCACCAGCGTGCCGCGCTTGTGGTTGAGCACATAGAGAGCGGTCGCCGCCGGGGTCCGCACCGTGATGTGGCTGCGCGAATCCTTGAGCAGGAATTCCTCGATCGCCCGCACCACCATAAGCGCCACCGACGAATCGGAGCGCACATGGCCGGTGCCGCCGCAATGCGGGCAGGGCTTCATGGTTGATTCCAGCACGCTGGCGCGGATGCGCTGGCGCGACATCTCCATCAGACCGAAATGCGAGATGCGGCCGACTTGGATGCGGGCTCGGTCGTTCTTGAGGTGATCCTTCAGCCGCTTCTCGACGGAGCGGTTGTTGCGGTTCTCCTCCATGTCGATGAAGTCGATGACGATCAGGCCGGCGAGATCGCGCAGCCTTAATTGCCTGGCGACTTCTTCCGCCGCTTCAAGGTTGGTGTGGAGAGCGGTGTCCTCGATCGAGTGCTCCTTGGTGGAGCGGCCCGAATTGACGTCGATGGCGACCAGCGCCTCGGTCTGGTTGATGATGATATAGCCGCCGCTCTTCAGCGTCACCTGGGGCTGCAGCATGCGGTCGAGCTGCGCCTCGATCCCGTTGCGCACGAAGATCGGCGTCGTGTCGCGGAACGGCTGAACCACCTTGGCGTGGCTCGGCATCAGCATGCGCATGAAATCCTTGGCCTCGCGGTAGCCTTCCTCGCCGGAGACAAGAATCTCGTCAATATCCTTGTTGTAGAGGTCGCGCACCGAGCGCTTGATCAGGCTGCCTTCCTCATAGACGAGGGCAGGGGCGGTGGATTGCAGCGTCAGATTGCGGACGTTTTCCCAAAGCCGCATCAGATATTCGTAGTCGCGCTTGATTTCCGCCTTGGTGCGGCTTTCGCCGGCGGTGCGCAGGATGACGCCCATGCCCTGCGGCACTTCGAGATCGGCAACGACCTCCTTGAGGCGCTTGCGGTCGACGGCACTGGTGATCTTGCGCGAAATGCCGCCGCCGCGTGCGGTGTTGGGCATCAGCACGGAATAGCGGCCGGCAAGCGACAGATAGGTGGTGAGCGCAGCGCCCTTGTTGCCGCGCTCTTCCTTGACCACCTGCACCAGCAGGATCTGCCGGCGCTTGATGACTTCCTGAATCTTGTACTGGCGGCGCACCGGCTTGCGGCGGCTGCGCACCTCTTCCAGCGCATCCTCGGCGCCTACGGATTCGATCTCGTGGTCGTCCGGATGCGAGGACTGCACCTCTTCCAGCATGCCGCGATCATTGTCCTCGGAGGTGGCTTCGCCACTTGCCTCGCTGGACGACCTTTCGTCAGCCGGCTCCGCCGCAGGGACAGCTTCGGAGATCACATCCGCTTCGACGCTTGCCGCGATCGATGTCGGGCCGCCTTCCGACGGTTCGGTCCCGGATGTCTCGGCGTCGGAGGCTTCGCTGTCGCCATGCCCGGCATGATCGTCATGCCCGGCGGTATTGGCCGCGGCATGCTCGGAAGCAGGCGCTTCGGAGACGGCATCGCTGCCGGCATCGCCATGTTCGCCGTTCTCATCATCGGCGCCGGCGTCGCGCTTGTGTTCGCCGCGCTCACGACCCTTGCCGCCGCGCCGGCGGCCGCGCCGGCCGCGATCGCGACTCTGGCGGTCGTCGCCGTCATTGTCCTCGTTCTCCTCGTCCTCGGCTTCCTGCGCTTCAGCGCGCAGCAAAGCCTGACGATCGGCGACCGGGATCTGGTAATAGTCGGGGTGAATTTCACTGAAGGCGAGGAAACCGTGACGGTTGCCGCCATATTCGACAAAGGCTGCCTGAAGGGAAGGTTCGACACGCGTTACGCGGGCGAGATAGATGTTTCCTTTGAGCTGCTTCTTGTCCTGAGATTCAAAGTCGAATTCTTCAATACGGTTACCGCGGATAACGACAACGCGTGTTTCCTCCGGGTGGGAGGCGTCTATCAGCATTTTGTTGGGCATTATTTCGTTTCCTCCCGGCAGCCGTCAGCCGCAGCTTGCGAGGCAAAGCCCGCTGCTGCGTGTCTGGGATGTGGGTGCCGGATGTCTGAATGTCCGCCGGACGCCGCTTGAGCGCCATGGCGGTGCCGCCCGCAGCCACAATGGCGCGGTTTGATGCGGACCTTTCCATGATTGCGCTTGAAGCCATCGTCACCAGCAGAACCTTTTGAACCAAAGCCCGGACGAACCGGACCAGCTTGTTTGCTCATACAGAGCCGGCACGGGAACAAACCCGGCCGTTTTCCTCACGCAGGCGATTCCCCCGCCACGGGCGCACACCTGCGAAATTCGTCGCGATCACCTGAAGCCTTTTCGCTGGAGCGAAAGGAGCCGCCTTTCATCTGACCTGTAGCAGGAAGCTGCGGGAGAAGCGGTTCCAGGATTGCAGTGATCCACCATCGCTTTTATGATTTGACGGGGTGGAAGGCAACCCCGATTTCGGATGCCGGCAAAAAGCAGTGCCGTAACGGAAGCACAGGCCTTAATCCTCAATGAAAAGGCTTGGTTAACCTTCTCTGGATACCAATCGTTAATCGAGTCTGCGGCCTGACCGGCATTTCGACCAACCACGCGGGCGCAAGCGCCAAACCGGGAGCGACTGCAAAGAAATGGGACTGGCGGGCATCACAGACAAGGGCCATGGCCGTGCAGGCCGTTTCCTGCGCGCTGCCGGTGTGCTGTTGCTGCTGGCGCTTTGCCTTGCTTTTGCGCCGGTTTCACGCGCCGCCGATGCGCCACTCGGCGCCACCGCCTACAAGATGGCCGGCGACGCAACCAAGATGCGCATCGTCATCGATTTCGACCGCGAGCCCGACATCAAATGGTTCCTGCTGCGCGGCCCCAACCGGCTGGTCGTGGACCTGCCGCGCACCCGATTCGCCATTGGCGCGAAGGACGCCAAGGCCCGCGGCCTGGTCAAAGCGGTGCGTTATGGCGATCAGGGCGAGGGATCGCGGCTGATCCTGACCGGCAAGGGGCCGTTCTCGGTCGACAAGCTCGAGGTGCTCAAGAACGAGGACGGCGCAGGCTATCGCATCGCCATCGACATGTCGGCAGCCTCCGACCGCGAGTTCGACGAAGCCCTTGCCAACCAGGCGCTGACCACTGGCTCGACCGTCTCCACCGACAAGGGCTCCAGGGTCGGCACAGGGCCGATCTCCAATCCCGGGCATCGCTTCACCATCGTCATCGATCCCGGCCATGGCGGCATCGACGGTGGCGCCGAAGGCCTCAACGGCACCATCGAGAAGAACGTGACGCTGGCCTTCGCCACCGAATTGCGCGACAAGCTCGCCGCCGTCGCCAACTACGACGTGTTCATGACGCGCGATACCGACGAGTTCCTGCGGCTCGATGACCGCGTGCGCATCGCCCGGCAGCACGAGGCCGACCTTTTGATCTCGATCCATGCCGACACGATCAGCGTCAAGGGTATCAGAGGCGCCACCGTCTATACCGTCTCCGACAAGGCGTCCGATCCGCAAGCGCAGGCGCTTGCCGACCGTGAAAACCTCTCCGACCAGTTCGCCGGCATGGTGATCAAGGACGACAACAAGGAAGTCACCGACATACTGATCGACCTGATCCGCCGCGAGACGCATAATTTCTCGATGAGCTTTGCCCACACTCTGGTCGGCCAGTTGTCCACCAGCGTCGGCCTGATCAATAATCCGCAGCGTTCGGCCGGCTTCAAAGTGCTGAAAGCGCCCGATGTGCCGTCGGTGCTGGTGGAACTTGGCTATCTCTCCAACGCCAAGGATGAAGCGCAACTGCTCGACGCCGACTGGCGCGGCAAGGCGGCGCAGAGCATCACCAACGCCGTCGCCCTGTTTGCCTCCGCCAAGATGGGAACGGGAACCGGAGGCTGAGATGGTCGCCGCCGCCCACGACCGGAGGCAGCGTTGCACGACGACAACACCAGGCGCTTTTATTTCAGGTGGGGGATGCCTAAACCGGGCACTGCCGTATTTTGCCCACATGGTGGCGACATGGGTTTTCCATCACGGATCGGGACAGTTGCGAAGGCTTGCGCGAAAGGCGGCTTCGTCTAGGAAATTCCCGAACCTCGGACTGGAGCGGGCATGATTCGTCTTATCGGCTATTTCTTTGGTATCGGCACGACGCTGGCGCTTATGGTCGCCGCGGGCGTGGCGATATACATCAGCCATCTCTCGAAAGACCTGCCCGACTACGAGGTCCTGGCCAAGTACGAGCCGCCAGTGACGACCCGCATCCATGCTTCCGACGGCTCGCTGATGGCCGAATATGCGCGCGAACGGCGGCTCTATCTGCCGATCCAGGCGGTTCCGGACCGGGTCAAGGCGGCGTTCCTGTCGGCCGAGGACAAGAATTTCTACAACCATCCCGGCATCGACATCACCGGGCTTGGCCGCGCCATCTACGTCAACCTGCAGAATCTGGGTTCGGGCAGGCGCCAGGTCGGCGCCTCGACCATCACCCAGCAGGTGGCGAAGAACTTCCTCTTGTCCTCGGACCAGACCTACGAGCGCAAGATCAAGGAGATGATCCTGGCCTTCCGCATCGAGCAGGCTTATTCAAAGGACCGCATCCTTGAGCTCTATCTCAACGAAATCTTCTTCGGCTTCGGCGCCTATGGCGTTGCGGGCGCGGCACTGACCTATTTCGACAAGTCGGTCAACGAACTCACGGTCGCGGAAGCCGCCTATCTGGCGTCGCTGCCGAAGGGGCCCAACAACTACCATCCCTTCAAGCATGCCGACCGCGCCATCGAGCGCCGCAACTGGGTCATCGACCAGATGGTCGAGAACGGCTACGTGACGCGCGAGGAAGGCGACAAGGCCAAGGCCGAGCCGCTCGGCGTGACGCCGCGTCGTAACGGCTCCTATCTGTTTGCGGGTGAATATTTCACCGAGGAAGTGCGCCGCCAGATCATCTCGCGCTATGGCGAGAACGCGCTCTATGAGGGCGGCCTTTCGGTGCGCACGACGCTCGATCCGAAGATCCAGCTCATCGCCCGCAAGTCGATGCAGAACGGCTTGCTCAAATACGACACGCTGCGCGGCTATCGCGGACCGGTGACGCATATCGATGCTTCCGGCGACTGGGGCGTGGCGCTGGGCAACGTCAAGGGGCTGGAAGACGTGCCGGAATGGTCGCTTGCCGTCGTGCTCGACAGCTCGGCGACCGGCCTTTCCATCGGCCTGCAGCCGACGCGGCAGATTTCGGGCGATATCGTCAAGGAACGCATCGAAGGCGCCGTCAGCAAGGAAGACATGAGCTTCGCCATGCGCCATGTGGTCGATGGCAAGACGGTCAAGGCCAAGTCTCCGGCCGATGTACTGCAGCCCGGCGACGTCATCTTCGTGCAGAAGAACGAAGGGTCGGAAGGCGCCTACACGTTGCGCCAGGTGCCGGAAGTGGAGGGCGGCCTGATCGCCATGGATCCACATACCGGGCGCGTGCTGGCCATGGTCGGCGGCTTCTCCTATGCGCAGTCGGAGTTCAACCGTGCCACGCAGGCGATGCGCCAGCCGGGATCGTCCTTCAAGCCGATCGTCTATTCGGCCGCGCTCGACAATGGCTATACGCCGGCCTCGGTGATCATGGACGGACCGATCACCATCCAGAGCGGCACCACGACCTGGACGCCGAAGAACTATGACGGCACGGTGGCCGGCCCCGCGACCTTGCGCTCCGGTATCGAAAAGTCGCGCAATTTGATGACGGTGCGGCTCGCCAACGACATGGGCATGAAGCTGGTGGTGGAATATGCCGAGAGGTTCGGCGTCTACGACCATCTGGCGCCGTATCTGCCTATGGCGCTAGGCTCCGGCGAGACGACGGTGATGCGCATGGTGTCGGCCTATTCGATCATGGCCAATGGCGGCAAGTCGATCAAACCCTCGCTCATCGACCGCATCCAGGACCGCTACGGCAAGACCGTGTTCAAGCAGGACGAGCGCGGCTGCGAAGGTTGCAATGCGCCCGAATGGAACAACCAGCCCGAACCGGAACTGGTCGACAATTCCGAGCAGGTGCTCGATCCGATGACCGCCTACCAGATCACCTCGATGATGGAAGGCGTCGTCCAGCGCGGTACCGGCGCCACCATCGCCGAGCTTGGCCGCCACATCGCCGGCAAGACCGGAACGACCAATGACGAGAAGGACGCCTGGT
Organism: Mesorhizobium sp. C089B; assembly: GCF_030323125.1. Lineage (NCBI taxonomy): Bacteria > Pseudomonadati > Pseudomonadota > Alphaproteobacteria > Hyphomicrobiales > Phyllobacteriaceae > Mesorhizobium > Mesorhizobium sp. C089B. The sequence goes on along the minus strand of NZ_CP100469.1, from coordinate 1,745,444 downwards.
TCATCGGCTATACGCCGAACCTCGTCGTCGGCCTCTACATGGGTTACGACACGCCGCGCGGTCTCGGCCATGGCGCCACTGGCGGCGGTCTGGCGGCACCTATCTTCAAGGACTTCATGCGCGTTGCGCTGGACGGCACGCCGAATGTCGACTTCAAGGTGCCGGAAGGCATGAACCTGGTCGCGATCAACCGCAAGACCGGCATGCGTGCCGCGTCGGGCGATCCCGGCACCATCATCGAAGCCTTCAAGCCCGGCACCGGCCCAGCCGACAGCTATTGGGTGATCGGCATGGGCGCCGACGGGTCCAACGGCGCCGGCGGACCGCTATCGCCGCAGGCAACGGAAGCCATCCAGGCACCCGGCGGCGGACTCTACTGACGACCTGATTTTTTACGTCGAATGGGCTGGCTTGTTGAGCCGGCCCATTTCGCTTTACAGGCAGCAATGCCGTGCCTATGTATCGCGCCGACCCAAGCGCCACTTCGAAAACAGGACAGAACAACCAGCCATGCGCGCGGAAACGCAGAATATTGTCGACGAGATCAGGCAGGCGATCACCCTGCTGAGGAGGCATCTTTGACTGGGATCAGGCTATAAAGCGGCTTGAATACCTGAACGTGCGCGCCGAGGATTCCAGCCTCTGGAATGATCCGCTGGAAGCGCAAAAGCTGATGCGCGAGCGCCAGGGCCTCGAAGACGGGATCGCCGGCGTCAAAAGCCTGACTCAGGCGCTGGAAGACAATATCGGCCTGATCGAACTGGGTGAGGAAGAGGGCGACCAGAGCGTGATCGCCGAGGCGGAAGCAGCCCTCCGCTCGATGCAGGGCGAGGCCAAGGCCCGCCAGGTCGAGACGCTGCTGTCGGGCGAGGCCGACGCCAACGACACCTATCTCGAAGTCCATGCCGGCGCCGGCGGCACCGAGAGCCAGGACTGGGCCTCGATGCTTCTGCGCATGTACACGCGCTGGGCCGAGCGTCGCCGTTTCAAGGTCGAAGTGCTGGAAGTCCATGACGGCGAAGAGGCCGGCATCAAGTCCGCCACGCTCCTGATCAAGGGCCACAATGCCTATGGCTGGCTGAAGACCGAGTCGGGCGTTCATCGCCTGGTCCGCATTTCACCCTATGACAGCAATGCGCGCCGCCACACGTCCTTCTCCAGCGTCTGGGTCTACCCGGTCGTCGATGACAGGATCGAGATCGACGTCTCGGAATCGGATGTACGCATCGACACCTACCGCTCATCCGGTTCGGGCGGCCAGCACGTCAACACCACGGACTCGGCGGTTCGCATCACCCATATCGCCACCGGCATCGCGGTTGCCTGCCAGGCCGAACGCTCGCAGCACAAGAACAAGGCGAAGGCCTGGGAAATGCTGCGCTCGCGCCTTTACGAGGAAGAGCTGAAGAAGCGCGAAGCGGTGGCCAATGCCACAGAAGCGTCGAAGAGCGACATCGGCTGGGGTCACCAGATCCGTTCCTATGTGCTGCAGCCCTACCAGTTGGTGAAGGACCTGCGCACCGGCGTCGAGAGCACCAGCCCGTCGAGCGTGCTCGACGGCGACCTCGACGACTTCATGGAAGCTTCGTTGTCGCAGCGCATCGAGGGCGGTGCCGGTGAAGCCGTGGCCGACCTCGACTAGGATATGTCCATATTCAGGTGAGGCCGGCCTGCGAATGGCTAATTCCTGCGCTTCCGCCACTTTCGACTCGGCTGACTTGAATAAGAACATCCCTGGGCGGGGGAGCGAAGGAGGTACCATGAGTCGCAGGCTCACCGGCAAATGCTTTTGCGGCGCGGTCCAGTATGAAGTGGCGGACGAGTTCGTCTATGCCGCCAACTGCCATTGTTCGAACTGCCGGCGCACCACAGGTTCCGCCTTCAAGCCCTTCGCCGGCATCGAGCGCGAGAAACTTGCCCTTGCCGAAGGGCATCACGGGCTCATCCATTTCGGCGATGACAGCGGCCACGATGCGCATTGCAGCCGCTGCGGCTCGTTGCTGTATTCGCTGGTCCGCGACGGCGCCTATGTCCATGTCGCCATGGGCACGCTGGTCGACGATCCGACGATCCGGCCGACCGCGCACATCTTCGTCGGCTCCAAAGCGCCATGGTTCACCATCGCCGACGACTTGCCGCAATATGAAGGGCATGTGATCGCCGGTCCAGGCGACGTATAGGCTGGAACCACATACGGCCAATCCCGTTGTTTCGTTGCCCGTCTGCCGGGATTTGAGCCTGGCCTTGGATCTCGTCAGCGGTTGCAGATAGCGGCGTAGATGTGCGGCCTCGCGCAGCAACTTCTTGCGCCGGCCAAGGAATCAGCCCAGCATCCGAGGGCTGGAAGAGAAAAAGCATTTATGGCCGGACGCGGCATATCTGCGACCTGACGATCCGGCCACTGGGAAGACACGTTCCGGGAACGGGCAAGCGAAACGCTTGATGCTCGTTTGAAAGGAACGCTTCCATGTCTGCTGCCACTCTCCGATCGGCCAGAGCCGTTCAACCGGCTGGCCGACTCCTGTTTTCAATGTTCGTGACCCCGATCTTTGCCATCGCGATGCTTGCGATGGCGGTGCTGACCGCACCCGCCTTCGCCCATGACGCCAAGCCCACGGCGGCGAAGCCGCAAGGCTGGAGTTATCCCTTCGCCTGCTGTGCAAACTACGACTGCCGCACCACCCATACCGGCGAGGTGCTGGAAAAGCCGGAGGGCTATGTCATCGCCGGAACGGGGGAGGTCGTTCCGATGAGCGACAAGCGGGTCAAGGACTCACCCGACGGCGATTTCCACTGGTGCGCGCACCAGGCCGGCCTCGACGCAGGCAAGACGATCTGCCTGTTCGTGCCACCGCGTTCCTACTGAGTTCTGTTGGCAGTTCTCATCGGAAGGCCGGCCTTGGTGCTGAAGGCGCTTGCGTCAGACGGAAGCAGCGAGTGCTGAGGCGAAGTCGCGATACGGGCGCAGTGGGCGACCCAGAAGTGCCGTCAGGCGCTCGACGTCGCCGGCCTCGGGCAGCATCCCGTCGGTGAAGAAGCGCTCGCCCATCAGGCGCATGTCGTAGGCCATCCAGGCGGGCAGGAACTGCTTGAGATTTTGCTCAAAACCCTCCGTATTGTCGCCGCTGTAGCTGATCGGGCGGGCGAGTACGTCTGACCAGATTGCGGCAATATCCGTCCCGGTCAATGTCTGCGGACCGACGAGGTTGATCCTCTCGAACGCAAGCGGCTCCTTGGACCGTTCGCGACGCAGCAGCTCAAGAGCGGCGACCTCGGCTATATCACGGGCATCGATCATGGCGAGACCCTTGGGGCCGATCGGCATTGGGTAGGTACCGTAGCCGGTGATGACGTCTTCGACCGTCAGATCGTTCTGGATGAAGTAGGCCGGGCGCAAGATCGTAGCTTTGAAGTCCATCTGCTCGATCATTCGCTCGACGCCGAACTTGCCCGCGAAATGCGGCACGTTCACATAGACGTCAGCGTGGATTACCGAGAGATAGACGATCCGCTCGATGCCGGCCGATCGGGCGACGTTCAAGGCGATCAAAGCCTGGGTGAATTCGTCCGGCACCACGGCGTTCAAGAGAAACAGCGTGGAAACGCCAGACATGGCTTTGCGCAGCGAATCGACATCGAGAAAGTCGCCTTGCACGACCGATACGCCTGCCGGAAAACTGGCTTTCGACGGATCGCGCACGAGAGCACGCACATCGGCGCCGCGCTTGGCGAGCTGTTCGACGACTTGGCGGCCGATATTGCCGGTGGCGCCGGTAACGAGAATGGTCATGGAATTTCTCCTGTTGGGTTGCTTGACAGTCCCAATATGTGTGGCTCACAAAGAGCCCAGTAGACGGCAATTTTAGACACGTCGTCTCACTGGTGGGACAGTCATGGATCTTTTAGCCCTTGCCGATTTTAACCTCGTGGCTCGCCATGGCGGCTTCGGCAAAGCGGCAAGGTCCACCGGCCGGCCCAAGGCAACGTTGTCCCGGCGCGTTGGCGAATTGGAAAGCAGTCTCGATCTGCGTCTGTTCGAACGGGGTGCGCGTAACCTGAAGCTGACCGAAGAAGGACGGGCGCTCTTCGAGCGGACGGGGGCGTTGCTTGCCGAGCTGGACGAGACGGCATCGGCGATTGCCTCGGGCGGTCAGAGACCCAAGGGCAGATTGCGGATCAGCGCGCCTTTGCATTTTTCGCAGACTGCAATGGGGAGGATCGCTGCGGGATTTGCCCTGAGGTATCCTGAGGTGAGGCTTGAAGTGACCACCGAAGACCGGCATGTCGACATGATCGAGGAAGGCTACGATCTGGTAATCCGGGTCAATCCGGATCCCGATGAAAGCCTGGTCGGACGGGCGTTTCTCCGCGACCGCCTGGTCGTCGTCGCGAGCCCGGACCTTCCTCGCCCGGCCGACGGGCTCGCCGCTCCTGGCGTTGCGCGCGGGACGGGCGAGCGGCAAACATGGCAGGTGAAGACACCAGGTGGCCGGGCAACACTTAGAATCGAGCCGGTCCTCGCCTTGTCGACGCTCATCATGGTCCGGGATGCGGTGCGAGCCGGCATCGGCGCAGGACGGCTTCCCATTTCGTTGGTGGCCCACGACCTGGCTGACGGCACACTGGTGAATTGGGGGGATATCGACGGCCCGGAGATCTCTCTATGGACGCTCTACCCGTCGCGGCGGCTGCTCAGCGCGCGCGTGTCGGCGTTCCTGGATTTTCTGAAACAGGCTTTCCCAAACGGGACGCCGGACGAACTGGCCGCCTATATCGGCAGGTGACGACGATTGGGAGGTGACGACGGGGCCTGCTTCAGCCAGATCGCCGCTCGGCTCGATCGACCGGAGCCTGCTGACAGACAGTTGTCAGGAGCCTTCCTTTATGGTGCCTTGCCGCATGGGTGGCGAGCAACGGAGAGGAAAGCTTTTCATGACCATCAAGGCCAGCTGTCATTGCAAGGCGACGACGTTCGAGGTCTCGCAGGCGCCCGAGACGGTAACACAATGCACCTGCTCGTTCTGCTCCAAGCGCGGTTCGCTGTGGGCTTACTACGTTCCGTCGCAATTCAAGCTCACCAGCTCGCCGGAAAACGTTTCCTTCTATCAATGGGGATCGAAGACCGTCAAACACGGGTTTTGCGCCATTTGCGGCTGCGGCACCTTCACCGAAACGCCGGACTGGTCAACCGGCAAACCGGACTTCGACAATCCCAAGATATCAGTCAATTCGCGGCTGTTCGACGATTTCGACCTCGATAAGGTCGAGGTGGTCGTCATTGACGGCAAGAACCTCTGGTAGGCCAGCACCAGCCACCGAAGCGGAAGAGTGGCGCGAGCAGGGAAAAGCCGCTTTCGCCGCTCGGTTTTTCGCCGCATTTCATGTTACAAGACCGGAGAAGGGCTTATGTGCGCGAGCCGCAAAGGCCGCGCTTTGGAGAGGGACGATTCTATGAAAAAGACTGTGCTCGTCGCCGTTGCGACGGCTGTGCTGGTGAGTGCCTGCACCACGACCGATCCGTACACCGGCGAGCAGAAGGTTTCGAACACCGCAGCCGGCGCCGGCCTTGGCGCCCTGGCGGGTGCGGGCCTCGGCCTGCTTGCCGGCGGCAATGACCGCCGCAACGCGCTGATCGGCGCCGGTATCGGCGCGCTGGCCGGCGGCGCCATCGGCGCGACCATGGACCAGAACGAGGCTGAACTGCGCCGCCAACTCGAAGGCACCGGCGTCAGCGTCACCCGCACCGGCGACCAGATCATCCTCAACATGCCGTCCGACATTACTTTCAACGTCGACCAGGATGCGGTGAAGCCCGGCTTCTACCAGGTGCTGAACTCGGTTGCGCTGGTGCTGAAGAAGTTCAAGCAGACCACGGTCGACGTGTTCGGCCATACCGATTCGACCGGTGGCGACGAACACAATTTCGATCTGTCGCAGCGCCGCGCATTGGCGGTCGCCAACTATCTCTCAGGCCAAGGTGTCGATTCGCGCCGCTTCGCCGTCACCGGATTCGGCAAGACCCGTCCGATCGCGTCCAATGGAACGGCGGCCGGCCGTGCGCAGAACCGGCGCGTCGAGATCCAGCTTTCGCCGCTGACCTGAATTGTTCGGCATCGAAATGCGAAGGCGGCCCCCGCAAGGGGCCGCTTTCTTTTTGGGCTCCTGTGGTCCGCCAAAAGGTCTAATGCATTAGAGATTTCTAATAATCCCTTTCCGGAGACCTTTGAAGGGATTAGCATTGGCGCGGTTCCAGAGGGGATGGGGCGGTACAAACGGCCGCGCAGTCACTTAGTCGGCCCCGGTCCTGCACGGCCTGATAAGGAAATCTGGGAGGAATGCATGACAAGAACAGCTCGTTTTGGGCGTTGCGGCGTCCTCATTTTGACAGGTCTGGTCTCTGCTTGGTGCGCGGCGGCCACGGCTCGAGCCGAGGACGCCAACAAAGCCGACATCGAAGCGTTGAAGAAATCGCTCGCCAAATATGAAGACTACACGGTCGCCGTCCGCGACCTTTATCTGTCGACTGTCGGGTGCGTCTATTACAGCGGGGACAGGATCGAGGGCGCAATGGACTATCCGAAGGGCGCTATGGGCATCCATTTCGTCAACGTTCCGAGTGTCGGTCAGAAACTCGATCCGATGCGCCCCAATGTGCTGATCTACGAGCCGACCAAGAAAGGCTTGAAATTGGTTGGCGTGGAATGGCTGATGCCCCTGACGCCAGACACCAAGGAACCTCCAAAACTATTTGGCCAGACCTTCATGGGACCGATGGAAGGGCACTATCCGCTCATTCCGAGGGAGTTCGTCCACTACGACCTTCATGCCTGGCTGTTCAGAGACAATCCGAACGGCATGTTCAGTCCGACCAACCCGAACGTGAAATGCAGCAAGGCAGAGTTTCCGATGCTGGAAAAACCGACCAAGATGATGCCCGGCCCGATGTGACGGACGGGCCAGGATAGAAGCTTGCCAAGGGTGCAAGCTGGCCGGCTGCATTTGAGAGCGCTCGGGATCAGGCTCGGACGACGATCGGCATGAGGGCCGGCGCGCATGAAGGCTGCCCGCATGATGTCGTCGCGGAAGCCGACAATGGCGGCAAAATTGCGCACGCGCCAGCATCGCGCTGGGCGCTAAGGGGCCGTTTTGCGTTAAGAGTCGACCAGACATTCGGCTCAGCCCGCAGCAGCCACTTCGCTGAGGATCGAGCAGATGCGGGAGATTGTTTCATCCGCAAGATCGGTCCAACAGGGTAGCCCCAGTTGAGTCGCTACCAGTATGTCAGTGGTCTGTAGCGGCAGCCTGGGAAAATGTTCGAAGGCTGCGTGCCGATGCAGACCGCCACCCCACCACCGGCGCACACCAACCCCTCCTTTCGCCAGCGCCGTGAGCGCCCGGTCCATCGAACCAGGCGGCAGGCCAATGGTGACGGTGGAGGATATCCATTTTTCACCGAACCCCTCCGGCAAGCTCAGCCCGGAAATCGACCCCAGCGAGCGGCTATAGCTTGTGGCAACGCGCTTGTAGGCGGCACGCGTATGTGGCCACAGCTCAAGTGCGGCCAGGCCGACGGCCGCACCATACTCGCTGAGCTTGCCGTTCAGGGCCGGTCTGACCGCCTCGCGCGAATTTGAAAAACCAAAGTTGGCACCCTCCGCGATTTCCTCGATCAGAGAGCCGTCGTCTGACGCGATAAAACAACCTTCGCCGATGCCGAGTGCCTTGGTGGCATGCAGGCTGACGACTGCCGGAACCCGCGATGGCGTCAAGGTGTCGAAGGCTGCGGCTGCGTCAATTACCACGGCAAGACCGGTATCGCTCTTGAACCGATCCCAGTTCGCGACACCAATCGGGCGGCCGAACGGCATGACCGGCATGACCGCTCCGACGCCGCCGGGAGCCTGGCGGAGGAGTTCTGCCGCGCTCTCGGGCAACAGTTGCTGGCTGTCCAGGTCTACGTCGACCAGCCATGGAACGAGCCCTGCGAGGACCGCCGCGTGCGCGCTGGCCGCGAAGGTCCAGGACGGCATCATGCAGAGACTTCCCTTCGCCGGTTTCTGCGCCATCAATGCGAGCGCCAACCCCAGCGTGGCGTTTGCGCCACATACGACATGGCCTGCAGCGGTCCGAGTCTTGAGAGCTTCCTGGAAACGCCGGTTCAACGGACCGTTGTTGCTGTACCAGCGAGTTGCATCGATCTCGTGCAGATAGGGAAGGATGCTGTCGCCTGTCGGCAGTCGCGGGCGCGACACGGGAACATCGGGCGCTGGGCCGGGATCGGCATCCCACAATCCGTCGGCGTTCAAGCTCTACCGCCTGCGGTCTTGTCCAGATAGAGGCCTTCATTTGCGGGTATGGGCCGCAAGGTTTCGGGCCGGCTGGTCCCGATCTCGATCTTACTGCTGGTCCGCGAGATGGTGTAAAAATGCCAGTGATCGGCGCAAAGCAGCACGAAACTGGCGAATGGTATCGCCTCGCGGCCGCAGAGACGCCGGTTGCGGCGCCAATGCCTGACATAGGCGCCGCCCAGCGACATCGCGCTGCGCTTGGCAAGCAAAGCTCTGAAGAGTCGGGCAGCCATCAGGATGGCACCGGCCAATTCCGCAATCCGGGTCACGCCGGAACGCTTCCGGCCGATCAGGGTTGCAAGCGTCGCCCGGCTCTTGCGAAAGCCTGGCGATCCGAAATAGCCATCCACAAGGCGGCTGAAGTAGGCGTCCGGCTCGTAAAGGCGCTGCACCAACCTGTCATAGCCGGCCCTCAGCGCTTCGCGCGTCATCTTCTTCGGGCGGAAGCTGACATAGGGGTCGCTGAGGTCCAGCCGACCCTCCATCTTCAGCCGCCCATAGAGCGGCGTCGTGGGGATCGGGCACAAGATTGCCACAGATGCTTGCGCGATACCGATTTGCTGAATGAACTCGAACTGCTCATCGAAGATCGCCTCATCGTCGCTATCGAAACCGACGATGAAACCCGCCTGAATCACCAACCCGCTGTCGCGGATGCGCTGCAATTTGTCGATCATGCTGTCGCCACGAACGTTCTGGATCTTCCTCGTTTCCATCAGCGACTTGGCGCGGGGCGACTCGATGCCGACAAAGACTTGGCGGAAATTGGCCAGACGCATCAGATCGAGCATTTCCGCGTCGTCACCCAGATTGATGCTGGCTTCTGTCGAAAAGGCCAATGGATAGCCGTTTACCTTTTGCCAATCGATCAGGCCTCTCAGGAGTTCCTTGGCCTTGACCTTGTTACCGATGAAATTGTCGTCGACCAGAAAACAGGTACGGAAGCCCGCCTTCACGATCGCATCGAACTCGCGAATCATTTGCGCCGGCGACTTCAGGCGTGGCCGGCGACCGAAGATGGTAATGATGTCGCAGAATTCACAAAGGAAGGGGCATCCTCGCGAGAACTGTAGAGACGCTACCACGTAGCTTCCAGATTTCAGCAGGTCATATCGAGGCGTGGGGACGGTCTCCATATCGGTTTTCGCGTCCTGCTCGTAGCGCTTCTGGACAGGCTCTCCGCGAGCGAAAGCCGTCAGGAAGCGAGGCCACGTTTCCTCGGCTTCGCCGATGAAGCGCACGTCGCAGCGGTCGACAAACTCCGCCTCCGACACCGAGACATAGGGACCGCCCGCGGCGACGGTAATCGGTAGATCGCGCAGTCTCTCGAGGATTTCAAACATGCGGTCGCGCTGCACGATCATGCCGGTCACGCCGACGATGTCGAAGGCACCGAGCCGCTCGAAATCCAGGTCCTCGACATTCTCATCGAGCAGGACGACATCACAATGATCCGGAGCAAGCGCCGCAAGGGCGGGCAGGGAACCTGTCACGATCCAGCTGCCTTTTTTGCCAGGCAGAACGGGAAGCACCTCGTCCCGGCTCCAGACGGAAGGGCGGAACCGCGGATTGATGAGGCAAACCCGAAGCTTGCGCGGCAAAGGCATATTCGAAGTGTGCATCGAGTATAAGCCTGTGAGTGAGCGATTCAGTGACATGATGTTTCGCGCAGATTATAGAGTGATATACAAGCCAGCCGACGCCTTCTATTGCCAATTAGACGAGGTATTCCAATTGCCCGACAGTGGTCCATACGACGCGCTGGTCGCCCACTACGAGGCGTGTCTTGCACGTCATGGCGATACGCCCCAGGGAGTCGACTGGCCGGATGCCGGGGGGGCAGCGACACGTTACCGCATAATGGCCGAGGCGATGCGTGAGCGCGACCGGGTCGATGTGCTGGACTTCGGCTGCGGCGCCGGCCATTTCCTCGACTATTTGCGCCAATCCGACGATCGCAAACTGCGATATAGGGGGCTCGATCTGTCCGCACGGTTCATTGACCTGTGCCGGCGCAAATATCCCGGCGTGACCTTTGACTGTATGGACGTGATGCAGAATGAGGTGGTTGTGCCCGAGGCCGACTACATCATCATGAACGGGGTCTTCACGGAGCGTTGTGGCGTCGCCTACGAGACGATGTTCGACACCATGACCCGGTTGATCGCAAGGGTGTTCCCTCATGCCCGCAAGGGAATGGCCTTCAACCTGATGTCGAAGCACGTCGACTGGGAACGCGAGGACCTTTTTCACGTGCCTTATGATCGGATAAGCCACTTCGTCGTCGGTCAATTGTCGCGTCATCACCTCATTCGCGCCGACTACGGGCTCTACGAGTACACGGTTTACGTCTACAAGGCTGCCACGTAGCCGACGATCCGCGGATTTCCGGCTTGCGGGTCAATAATATAATGGGCATAGGCGCGGGGGCGGCATGGCGGACGTGGTTATTTTTGGGATGGGCCAGATCGCCGAGGTCGCGTGGGCCTACCTCGACAGGTTCGGAGAGGATCGCGTCGTCGGTTTTACTGTCGACGAAGACTTCCTCACACAAACCGAGTTCAAAGGTCTTCCCGTGGTCGCCTGGGAAAAGCTTGAGGACCGATTCCCGCCTGAAACCGTCAAGCTGCTTGGTCCGCTCAGCTACCAGAACCTCAACGAGTTCCGCCGTGATCGGCATAAGCAGGGCCGGGCGCGCGGGTACAGCTTCACGCGCTTCATCCACCCCTCTACGCACAATATGGCGGACACGGTTGGTGAAAACTGCTTCATTCTCGAGAATTGCACGCTGCAGCCGTTTGTCCGCCTCGGCGAAGGCATCATGATGTGGAGCGGTAGCCATGTCGGTCATCACTCCATCGTCGAGGATTTCTGCTTCGTCTCGTCGCAGGTGGGGCTGGCGAGCGGTGTCCATATCGGCACGTGCAGCCTGATCGGCGGCCAGGTCGGCATCGACAACGGCATCACGATCGGTGCCGGAAGCTATATCGAGTCCCGTTGCATGATCCGGCGCGATGTGCCCGCCAACAGTGTAGTGCGTCATCCCTCGGACTTGCCGAAGCCCTATTCCAGCGCCCGTATCAAGTCGATGAAGTTCCGCTGATGCCTGGCCGTCAGAGGAAATGGACCCGGCAGGGGTTGCTGGTGCCCATAAAGGCGGGGCACGGGTGGTGGGGCAGCTACGCGCAGGTTCCGACGGTCCTCGCCCTTTCGCCTCGGCTTTGGCGCATCTATTTCGCCGGGCGCAATAGCGCCAACCGGTCATCCATCCTGGCCGTTGATGTCGACCCGCAAGACGGCATGCGTGTGTTGGGTGAGTATTTCGACCCGATCATGGAGCCGGGCCTGCCAGGCACTTTCGATTGCTCGGGGCTGGGGCCCTCCTGCGCGGTGATGATCGGTGGGCGCGTGCATCTGTATTATTCGGGCATCTACTCACGTAGCGATGTCAGCTTTCAGATCGCCATCGGGCTCGCCACCAGCGATGATGGGCTGAATTTCGAGAGAGCATTTGCGGGGCCGGTCCGCAGTATCGGTCCGGCAGATCCCTATTTCGTGTCAACGCCCTTCGTTGGTGCGATCAAGGGCGGCTATCGCATGTGGTATGCGAGCGGCACCGGTTGGGTGGAGACCAGAGGTGTCCGGGAGCCTGACTATGTGCTCCGCAGCTGTGTTTCGCCAGACGGAATTCTGTGGGAAACAGGCTCGGTCCCGGTCCTAGGTGACGACCTCGGGGACGGGAACAGCCAGACGCGTCCCTGGGTCACGCATGAGGCTGGCGGTATACGGCTGTGGTACAGCCGCCGCGGGCGGGACTTTCGCGATGGTGGCAATGAAGCCTACCGCCTTTTTTCCCGCCTGATAGATGTCCGGGAAGGCATGGCTGGCGAGGCGGAACCTGTGATCTTCAGCAATCCGCCGGCGGCCGGCGACTTCGACAGTTGGATGCAGGCCTATTGTTGCGTCATGCGACGCGCTTCCGGTGAAGTGATGTTCTACAACGGTAACGGGTTCGGCGAGGCCGGCATCGGCTGGGCGACTCGCGATTTGACATGACGGGGACCGGCATGACTTTCGAATTTCGCATCCCGATCCTGCCGGAGCCGGAATTTTTCTCAAACGTCAAGCTGGCAGCTTTGTCGTTGGCCAAGCTCGGCGGCGTCTATGCGGCCGCCCCCATTGTGGTCTCTGTTGGCGGGCATGCCGACATCGACGAACTCCATGCCGCCAACACCTGGTCCTCGGCCTTCCCGGTAACGTGGCGCCCCGTGCCGCGTGCTATCAGCGACCGGGGTTTCTCCTCGGGCTTTGACCGCTATGCCGAGGCGCCGCGCGGCGATGTCGTCATCCTCGCCGATGCCGACGCCTGCCTGATGCGGCCGATCGACGAGCTTTTGCAACGCATGCGCGACGCTGATCGGCCGAGTGTTGCCGGCCTACCGGCGCATTTCTCGCCATTTTCGAGAGATGGCTCGGAAAACAACGCTGCATGGCGTCGGCTTCTTGAGACGCTCGGCTTTGCAGATACGCCTCTCAACTGGCGATATTCCGAGTCGTCGGATGGCGCCTTCGGCGGGTGCCCCGCCTATATCAACTATGGCTTCGTCGTCTTCAACAAAAGCGCTTTCAGCGCCATTCAGCCACTGATCCGCCCGCTTACCGCACGCGTACTGGATTATTTGAAGGATCAGCCCTCGATCTTCTTTTCCGGCCAGATCGCGCTGTCGCTGGCCATCCTGACGGTCGGGGCCGATGCGTTGCCTCTCGGGCCGGAATACAATTGTCCAAACTCCGACGAGATGCTGGCGCACGGGCTGCGCGACCCGGCGGATATCCGGGTGCTGCATTATCTTCGCCGCGAGCAGTTCGATCGCCACAGCTTCCTGTGCAACCGCGACGAATTCGACGCCTTCTGTGGCAAGTCGTTCGCATCGCCGGTCCTTCAAGCGTTCCAGCAGCACGTTCGAAGCTTGCCTCATTGCTTCTATGGCGAAGGCAAGACGCAGTGACGGGCAAGCTCACCATTGCTGTCATGCAGCCATATTTCTTCCCGCATGCGGGCTATTTTCGCCTGATGGCTGCGAGCGACGTCTTCGTTGTTTTCGACGATGTCCAGTTCCCGCGCCGGGGACGGGTGCATCGTTGCGAAATGACACCGGGCCGCTGGCTGACATTGCCGCTCGCGCCTATGCCGTTCAATACACAGATAAAGGATCTGCGCTGGGCGGACGGCGCCCGAACCGCTCTGGACAAGCGCCTGGCCGCTTTCGGCCTGCCGGGCCAGGCGACAACGCCGGCCGCGGAGCGGATCAGCCGCCATCTGACCGGGTCGCTTGGCGACGTGACAAGCTTTCTCGAGAACGGTCTTCGGCTCGTCGCCGACGCGCTCGAACTCAAAGCAAACATCTTGCGCAGTTCCAGCCTCGGCGTTGATCCCGCCTTGCGAGGGCAAGCGCGCATTATCGGCATCGTTCGAGCGCTCGGCGGACAGCGCTACATCAACGCTGCCGGTGGGCGCCACCTTTATGCCACCGAGAACTTCCAGCAGGCGGGCATCGATCTGCAGTTTCTCGTGCCCTACGCAGGGAGGTTCCCCCACATCCTGCCTGCCTTTTTTGGCAATAACCTCGCCGACCTTCGCGACGATGTTCGAAACACGTGCCAATGGGGGCCGTGAGCAATTGCCGATCACTTGGCAGCTATTTTAGGACTGCGACGATCAGACCTTGGCGACGATCTTCATGAAGGCCGGCATGTCGTCGCCGAAGCCGACGGTGCCGTCATTGTCTTCACCGCGGTTGTTGCCGCGGGCAGGGCGGCTGTTGCCGCTGGCGCGCTGCGGCCTTGTGTCGCCGCGTTCCGGGGCGCGGTTCTCGTTGTTGCGATCGGAGACCTTGCGGTCGCTGTTTTCGGAGCGGATCGCTTCCTTGCGCTGATGCCGTTCGCCGATGTCGGCGACCGCGGCCTCGGCTACCGCCGGCTGTTCCTCGCGTGCGGCATCTGCCGCCGGCGCGTCGTCGCTGCGCTTGGCATGGCGTTCGCGCGGCTTGCGCTCGCCACCGTCCTTGCGATCATGGACCTTGCGGTCCTCGTCCTTGCGGCCGGCGCGGCGCGGAGCGCCACGGCCACGGCGGGGCGCTTCGTCCTCGCCGCCTTCGCTGGCGACCACGGTCGACAGGTCGCCGTCATGCCACTCGATCTTGTTGCCGATCAGCCGCTCGATGGCGTCGATGTATTTGGTGTCGGACTTGGTGGCGATGGTGAAGGATTTGCCCGAGCGTCCGGCGCGGCCGGTGCGGCCGATGCGGTGGACATAGTCTTCGGCGTGGATCGGCACGTCGTAGTTGAAGACGTGGCTGACGTCGGGAATGTCGAGGCCGCGCGCGGCGACGTCGGACGCCACGAGATAGCGCAATTTGCCATCGCGGAAATTGGCCAGCATCTGCATGCGGGCGCGCTGGTCCATGTCGCCATGCAGGGCGCCGGCGTCGAAATCATACTTCAGCAGCGAGCGGAACAGCTCCGCGACCTCGACCTTGCGGTTGCAGAAAATGATAGCGTTCTTCAGCTCGGCGTCTTCGGCCTTTATCAGATTGCGAAGCGTCTCGCGCTTGTCCCACGGCTTGGAGCCGGACTTGACCAGGCGCTGGATGATGTTGGTGGCAGCGGATGCCGCCTTGGAAACCTCGACGCGCACCGGCGCATGCAGGAACTTCTCGGTGAGCTTGGTGATCTCCGGCGGCATGGTCGCTGAGAAGAACAGCGTCTGCCTGGTGAACGGGATCATCTCGCAGATGCGCTCGATGTCGGGGATGAAGCCCATGTCCAGCATGCGGTCGGCCTCGTCGATGACGAGGATCTCGACGCCGTTGAGCAACAGCTTGCCGCGCTCGCGGTGATCGAGCAGACGGCCGGGCGTGGCGATCAGCACGTCGGCGCCGCGCTCCAGCTTCTTGTCCTGCTCGTCGAAGGAGACGCCGCCGATCAGCAGCGCGATGTTGAGCTTGTGGTTCTTGCCGTATCTGATGAAATTCTCTTCGACCTGCGCGGCGAGCTCGCGCGTCGGCTCGAGGATCAGCGTGCGCGGCATGCGGGCACGGGCCCTGCCTTTTTCGAGGCGGGTCAGCATCGGCAGCACGAAGGAAGCCGTCTTGCCGGTGCCGGTCTGTGCTATGCCCAGAATATCCTTGCCGAGCAAGGCATGCGGGATGGCGCCAGCCTGGATCGGCGTCGGCACGGTGTAGCCCGCATCGGTGACTGCGGAAAGGACCTTGGGCGACAGGCCGAGGTCTGAAAAGGTCAACGCTTCTAGAGCGGTCGTGGTGTCTGAGGACAAGAGTTGCTGTCTTTGGCTGGTTCGGGGAAGCGCAACGGCATCCGTCGCGGCAAGCACAGCGTGCCTGCAAGATTGGTATTGCGATTAGGCGCAAGCCCGCGATTTGTCAACAGAAACGGGCGGGATTGGCACGATTGTGAAAACGTAAGCTTAATCGCGATGCTTAATTAGGTAGTCACTCTTTGCGCCGGCTCAATAGCGAAACTGCTCGGCGAGAATGCGTTCGTTCCACGAATGGTTGGGATCAAACAGCAGCGTTGCCGTCGCAGTCGGCGATTCGCGGACCGTTACGGAAGCCACCGCCTTGACCTCGGTGTGGTCGGCGGCGGTGTTCACCGGGCGCTTTTCCGACTCCAGAATATCGAAGCGTACGGTCGCCTTGTTTGACAACAAGGCACCCCGCCAACGGCGCGGCCGGAACGGGCTGACCGGGGTCAGCGCGAGCAACGGCGCATCCAGCGGCAGGATCGGCCCGTGCGCCGAAAGATTGTACGCGGTGGAGCCGGCCGGCGTCGCGATCATCACGCCGTCGCAGTTCAGTTCCTCGATGCGGACCTGCTCGTCGACGGTGATGCGGATCTTTGCCGTCTGGTAGGACTGACGCCACAGCGCCACCTCGTTGATGGCGAGTGCCGAAACCGTCTCGCCCTCATGCGTCAACGCCAGCATTTCCAGCGGGCGGATCGTTTCGGCGACGGCGGCCGCGATGCGCTCGGTGAGGCCCCCGACGCGGTACTCGTTCATCAGGAAGCCGATGGTGCCACGGTTCATGCCGTAGACCTTCTTTCCCGTGCTCATCGTGTCGCGCAAGGTCTGCAGCAGGAAGCCGTCGCCACCCAGTGCCACCACCACCTGGGCGTCGTCGAAGGATGCCTGGCCATAGCGGGCCGACAGGCTCTCCATCGCCGCCTTGGCATCGGCAGTGTCGGAGGAGACGAAGGCGAGATTGGCTTTGCTCATGACATTCCGATGGCGGTCGGCCGATGGCGGTCGGCGGCGGTTGCGTGGGGTAGCATGGGCAAGCGCATCTGCAAAGGGAGGCATCGTCCGGGCCAGTTGCGGCCGCGGCGAAACGAAATCGGCGGCTCGCGCTTCATGTCGCCGGAACGGCGAATGTGATGGTTAAGTGCGAGCTTAAGCACTCGTAAAGCCTGATCGATCATGTTAGCCGACAGAGGATGGGTGGCTGGGGGGCTAGCCAGTCGAGACCTGTCTATTGCCGGTGACACGCCTGATTATCGTCTTCCTTGTGATGGGAAGTTTCGCCCTTCTCTTTGCGGAGCTTGTGCGGCAGTCCGAAGACATGAGCTCCAGGCCGATGGCCTCACGCTGCGGCGGCGCCGGCGTGCCATGCCCGCAAAACGCATTGTAGGCGAAGCCAATCCGCCAACGACGATCCGTCGCCTACTGCCCGACAATCCTCAGATTGGCGTTGCCGTAGAATGTGTAGGCGAGATAGGTCGGATCGCCGGTCCGGTAGAATTCTCTGCGGACATCCTGCAGGATCTCGGCCAGATAGACCGGCCCGTCCTTGATCCGCGTGCTGATGCCGCCATAGAAATCGGTCGAGAAGGCCGCTGCCGCGCGGTCGGTCAGTGGCCACATGCCGCCGATGAAGCCGGAAGCGCCGCCCGCCAGCACCGCCGGACCCCAGCCCTGCACGAAGCCGCCGAGCATCTGCGAACGGCCGGTGTCGCAGGCGTTGAAAAAGTAGAACGGATTGCCCTTGCCATGCGCGGCCGCGACCAGCGCGGCCCATGTATCGGGGTCGAGCGACTGGTCGACGAGATCGATGGCAAAGACCGGCCGGCCACTGCTCGGCTGGTTGACCTCGCCATGACCGGAGAAATGAATGAAACCGGTCGAGACTTCACCGACCAGTTTCTCGAAAGAGGTGAAATCGCCATCGAAGCGGCGGTAGCCGTAAAGCTTGCTCAGCGCCGCGATCTCGTCCTGCTGAAAGCGCAGCGAGCGCTTGTCGAGATAGGAGGGCGCGACGGCCGCGACGCCGGTGAAGGTCATGCGGTCGAGCGGGTTGTCGACCTGTGAGGCACTGCTGCGCGGAGCCCAGCGCGCCAGCCGGTAGCCCATGCCGAGAAAACCGTCGGCGACGGCGCCGTCGGCGCTGCGCGGGCGGATCAATTCCCAGGGCAGCGTCGGGCTGTTCGAGGTGATCTGGATCGAATGGAGTTCGCCTTTGCCGCGCAGCGACCAGAACACGTCCTTGAACGGTTTCGGCACATAGTCGCGGTAGAGCGCATCGCCAAAACCTTCGGCGGCGAGCGTGACAAAGCGCTTTTGCGCCCCCGTATCGCTGCTTGCGGCAGGCTGCTGCAGCGAAACGGCGCCGCGCAGGCTCAATCCGAGCTGCAGCAGGCGGCGGTATTCGGAGTCCAGCCATGCCGCCATCTCAGGTGGCGTCGAGAACGTATCGGTCACCGGACCGGCCAGATGCGGCGAATGGATGATGATCTGCCCCGAACCCAGCCCGCTCGGATCGTCATAGAGGATGGTCACGTCGAGATCGGGGACGTCATCGCCGGCTGCGCCGCCGAGCGTCACATTGCCAGTTACCGCCGGCTGCGGCGCCGCTGCGGCCAGCATCAGCATGGCAGGTGCTGCGGAGCGTTCGGCTGTGGCGCTCAGAGCGGCTGCCTCGACAGGCGCGGTGCGGCGAATGATAACCGACCGCGATGCCGATCCCAGGAACCTCCCGGCGCTGTAGATGCGCGCGATGAACTGGGCCGGCTTGCTGTCCTTGGCGATCGGCCGCGCCTTGACGTCGAAGCGGACGAAGTCGCTGTCGCCCTGGCGGTAGAGCGTCGTCCGTCGGCTCCATTTGCCGCCGTCAGCGAGATCGAAGCCGGAGGCGAACAGATCGATATCGATCGGCCATTGCTCGGTTCCCGCCGGCATCGCCATGGCCAGGGCGCCATCTTCCGTCACCGACGAGCCCGGCGCTGCCTTCACCTTCACTTCGGGCGTGAATTGCTCTTCGGTAAGGGCGATCGAAACGGTCACCGTCTCGCCGGCGACAATCTCATCCGGCGCATCGATGGTTGGATGGCGCACCACCTCGACAGCGCCCGTCTCGGGTTGTGGAAGGGCGCCGCCGGAAGGAGGGCTTTGCGCCTGGTCGATGGGCGGCGGCGCTGGTTTCGGTGGCGCCTGCGCCTCCGGCGGACTTTCGGCGCCGGTCGCGGGTGGCGGGGCCGATGTCATGCCGTCCTCAGGGGGGATCCCTGCCTTATCGGGGGGCGGTTCGGCGCCGGTGGCTCCGCCATCCTGCGGATAGGTCCCGCCGAGATTGTTCTGGGCAGCGGCCACAGCTGCGTCTTCAAGACGTTGCTTTTCCTCTTCGTATCGTTGCCGAGCCTGCTCTTCCTGCAATTGGCGCTGCTGTTCCTGGCGTTTGTATTCCTCGTAGAGCGCCGCCTCCTTGGCGCTGTCGCCCATCGCGGCATCGGGACTGCCGGAGCCCGGTGCAACGTCCATGGGGTAGGGCTCCTGACCGCTGCCATCGGCGTAGTCGCTGCCATCAGGCTCCCAACCGCCACTCCCGGAGATGTAGCCGCCGCTCGCCATCGCCGGCGGTGCCGGTTCCGGCACAAGCGGCAGCGCCGGTGCCGCGCCGGCCACCTGGTCCGGCGTCAGCACAAAGGCAGCGTCTGCCGAGCGGCCATATGCCATCCATGGCCACTGGGCGCCTGACGTTTTGTCGATAGTGGTTTGCCTGACCGAGGCGAGGATGATGGCTATGTCCGCGCCGCGCTTGACCAGCGCAGCGGTGAGCGCATCGGCAAATACGGTGACGGGGCGGGCTTCGTCCAGTGCAACGGTTCCGGGTTTGGCCGACAGAGCGACGATGGCGTGGGTGAGGGGATCGACCGCCGCCAGACCCTGCATCACGCCGGAAGTAGGGTTGTGGCCATCGCCGGGATTGTCGAGCAGAACCACCTTCAATGTCGGGGTTGCCTCGAGCGCCTGCATGAACAGATCGAGGGGCAATGCCGTCTGGTCGACCGTTTCCTTTGAATCGATCCGGGTGCCGCGCGTCAGTAAATAGTTCCTGCCGTTGGCCTGCGCGGTGTGGCCGACATAGTAGAAGATGCCGACGGAGTCCGGTTTGGCCAGGGATTGGGCGAAATCATGCATGGCGCGCGCGACATCGGCGCGGTCGCCATCCGACACCTGCCGGACGGTGAAGCTAAGCGATCGTAGTGTCGCTGCAACGAGTTCGGCACTGAGGTCGGCGTTGGCGATTGCCGGTGAGCCCTCAGAGGCCGGATTGGCGACAACCAGCGCTATCCGCGCTTCGCCGCGCGCAGCGGAGAAGAGCGCCATGGTCATCAGCAGCACGACCGCCAGAAAAAGGCGCATGACCGTGATCCAAGCCCTGCAGGCTGCGGCGCTCACGCCACGGCTTGCCCCAATTCATCAATGGCCCAACCTTGACCATATCATGTCGGCTTCGCCGGCGCACTGCCGGTGCCGATCATGCAGTTGTGTCGCAAAAGATATTGACTGTATGTTTAGTAATTAATACCGTTGCCGAGATACCGAGTTGGTCAGCCGGCATTCGCCGGTGAATGATCACCAGGACGAAGGGAACTTAGGGACTCGAGGCGCAATCCCGCCGGTCCCAACAATGGGAGACACAAGCATGCAGTTGAAATCGACCGCCACGGCGCTCGGCCTGTCGCTGCTGGCGATGACCGGCATTGCCCGCGCCGAGGGCGAACTCCAAATCTACAATTGGGGCAACTACACCAGCCCGGACCTGATCAAGAAGTTCGAGGAAACCTACAAGGTCAAGGTTACCGTCACCGACTACGACTCCAACGATACGGCTCTGGCCAAGGTCCGCCAGGGCGCTTCCGGCTATGACATCGTCGTTCCATCGGCCAGCGTGATGCCGATCTGGATCAGCGAAGGCCTGCTCTTGGAAACCGATCCCAACACGATGGAGAACTTTAGAAACGTCGATCCGAGATGGGTCGACGTGCCGTTCGACCCCGGCCGCAAATATTCGGTGCCGTGGCAATGGGGCACGACCGGCATCTCGGTCAACAAATCGGTCTATGCGGGCGATCCGAACACCTCGGCGATTTTCCTCGATCCGCCGCCCGAACTCGTGGGCAAGATCAATGTCGTGCCCGAAATGGGAGACATCATGTTCCTCGCCATTGCCTATGAGGGCGGTAAGTACTGCACCGACGACAAGGTGCTTTTGAAAAAGGTGCATGACAAGCTCATCGAGGCGAAAGCGAAATGGCTGTCGCTCGACTATGCGGCCGTCGACGGTCTCGGCAGGGGTGACATTGCCGCCGGCGTCAACTGGAACGGCATATCGCTGCGCGAGCGGCTGGAGAACGACAAGATCGTCTACGGCTATCCCAAGGAGGGCTTTCCAATCTGGATGGACAATGTCGCGGTGCTCAAGGATGCCAAGAACGTCGAGAACGCCAAGCTCTTCCAGAATTTCATCATGGACCCCAGGAATGCAGCGATGATCTCGGCCTTCGCGCACTACGCCAATGGCATCAAGGGCTCCGAGCCCTTCCTGCCGGCCGATATGAAGGGCGCGCCCGAAGTGGATGTTCCGGCCGAATTTGCCGACAAGGGCCAATTCATGTCGGCCTGTCCCGCAGACGTCCAGGCGCTCTACACCAGGATCTGGACCGATCTGCAGAAATAGCAGCGCCGCCGGCCGAAGCTGACCAACATCGGGCCGCGCATCGCGGCTCGGCCATCCCCAATGCCAGATGCCGTAAAGCCGCCGCGGGAGATTTTTTATGTCCGATCTCGACCTTTGCTACATGCCGGCCAGCGAGGCGTTGCGGCTGTTCAAGGCGAAGAAACTGTCGCCTCTGGAACTGATGCAGGCCACCATCCGCCGCGCCGAGGCAACCAAGGCGACGATCAACTGCCTCACCTTCACGCATTTCGACGAGGCGATGGATCTCGCCGGAAAAGCCGAGGCGAAATACGCCAGAGGCGCCAGGACCGGCGCGCTCGAGGGCCTGCCGATCGGCATCAAGGATGAGAGCTACATCAAGGGCAAGCCGACCTCGCATGGCTCGCTGCTGTCCGGGGACGCCATTGGCGGCCATACCTCGACCATGAACGAGCGTGTCATGAAGGCCGGCGGCATCGTCCACGCCCGCACCGCGACGCCCGAATTCAGCTGCGCCGGTTATACCTGGTCGAAGCGCTGGGGCGTCACGCGCAACCCCTGGAACCCGGATTTCACGCCGGGCGGTTCGTCGGGCGGTTCGGCGGCAACGCTGGCCTCCGGCACGTCGTCGATCGCAACCGGCTCGGACATAGCGGGCTCAATCCGCATCCCTGCCTCGGCCTGCGGCCTGGTCGGCTTCAAGCCGCCTTACGGCCGCAATCCCGATGAGCCGCCGTTCAATCTCGATTTTTTCTGCCACACCGGGCCCTTGGCCCGAAACGTCGGGGATGCGATCCTGCTGCAGAACGTCATGGCCGGGCCGAGCCCGCTCGACATCGCCACGCTGCGCCCGAAACTGCGCCTGCCGCTCGACTACAAGCCGATCAAGGGTTGGAAGATCGCATTCTCCATGGATCTCGGGTCCTTCGAGGTGGATGCGGACGTGCGCAAGAACACGCTCGCTGCCTGCGATGTGTTCCGCTCGCTCGGCGCCACCGTCGAGGAGGTGGACCTCGGCTGGGGCGACGAGGTGCTCAAGGCCGGCATGGCCTATCTCGAACATCTCTTCGGCGCCTCGCTGTCGCCGCTGCTCGCCAAGAACGGCAAGGACATGACCAGCTATGCCAGGCAGTTCGCGCAGGACGGGCAGAAGTCGAAGGCGACGGATTTTGTCGCGACGCTCGATGTGGCGGCCAGGATGTACCTGACGCTGGGGCCTTTGCTGGAAAAATACGACGTGCTGATCTGCCCGACCAATGCGCTTCCCGCAGTGCCGGCGGAATTCGATCAGACCAAAGGCAAGGTCGAGATCAATGGACGAGAGGTGAACCCGTCGCTGGGCTGGGTGATGACGACGCCGTTCAACATGCTGAGCCGCTGCCCGGTTCTGTCGATCCCGTCGGGCCGCGCCGCCAACGGCGTGCCGACAGGCATCCAGATTGTCGGCCGCACCTATAGCGACGCTGACGTGTTCCGGGCGGGTATGGCCTATGAGACGGCTCGTGGTCAGTGGTACACGAATGCAGGGACACGCCCGGCGCTGTGAGTCCGCAGGGCGCCGGCATGCCAAGGCAGCGGCGGGATGTTTCGGCCGCCGGGGAAAGGCCTGACGACAATGGCGCAACGCATAGCCACTCCGGATGCGGGAAAAAGCAAGGCGGCCAAGGGTGCGGCGAACGACGCCGCGCCCAAGGACCGCCGGCGCGAGCGCGGCGAAGCGAGCGTCCAGCGCATCATCGACGCCACCATCGAGCTCATCGCGGAGGAGGGGCTGGCCAGCGTCACCATGCAGCGCATTGCCGAGCATGTCGGCTCGTCCAACGCACTGGTGGTCTTTCATTTTCGCAGCAAGGAGAACCTGTTCCGGGCCGTCCTGCAATATCTCAGCGACCAATATGACGCGCTGTGGCTGACGCTGGTGCGGGCGCCCGGCCTGTCGCCGGTCGAGCGGGTGTTGGGCGCGGTCGATTGCGCGCAGCGCTTTGCCCGGCAGCATCCGAAATGGGTCTCGGTCTTCGTCGTGTTTTCCAGCGACCGCAAGAGCATGCAGATCTACAATGAAATCGGCCTGCCGAGCGATCTCGCCTACACGGCCGAAGCGCGCGAGCTGCTGATCGAGATTTCACGCAGCGGCGGTTACACCGGCGTCGACATAGACACGCTGTCGGAGAGCCTGAACTATCTGGTGCATGGCGCCTGGTATTGGGACCATCTCAACCCGTCCAGCCGCGACACCGACGTGCTGCGCAAGACCATGCTGCTCCTGCTGCACCAGGCCTTTCCGCGGCATTTTGACTTGGGGTGAGATGCGGCCATTGCGAGCGACGAAAGCGTCCTCTGCAAACCTAAACCCGAAAATCTCTACGATGCCTTGATCTCTGTAAAAACGCTTGCACAATCCAGAGGTGCGAGCTAAACAACCCAGGGATGTATTCGAGGGTGGGTAAATGTGGCATTGGGCGATACTTCTGTTGCTGATTGGCGTGCCGGTTTTCTTCGCCGTCCGGTCGTCGCGCAAATCGTCACAGAGCCCAGATGACCTCGTGGGGTTCGGCGGCTGGCTGATCCTGCTGGCGATCAGCCTGTCCCTTTCGCCGTTGCGCACACTTGTCGATATGGCCAGTCTGGTCAAAACCTACCAACAGCTTGTTACAGTGCCCAACGGGGCCTTGGCCATCTATGGCGAGGCAGCCCTCAATCTGGCATTTCTGGTGCTTCAGCTGGTCGTGCTTGTTTCGATGCTGCGGCGAAGCCACCGCTTTCCGCAGCTGTTCATATGTCTGTGGTTCGCGATCCCTCTCTTATTCGTACTGGACACAGTTTGGATATCGACTGTTCTGGGTGTCCCGGTAAACCGTTTGCTTGCCGGAGGAGCTCTGGTTACACCTTTGGCATCCTTCATAGTCACAGGGATCTGGGCCGCCTACGTCTACAGGTCGGTTAGGGTGAGGAACACGTTCGGCGATACGGCAGCCATACAGGCTGCCACATTTTCCTAGAAGGTCCGACGGCTGCGAGTTGGCCTGATGTCGTGCTGCCAGCTCCGCCGAATAGAACCGTCGGCAGTCCTCCTTCGACTAACGAGCTTCGAGTGGCCTGCCACCCGAAGCTCGAAGAGCGAAGGGTGGTGCCCCCGGACGGAATCGAACCGCCGACCTTCGGTTTACAAAACCGCTGCTCTACCAGCTGAGCTACAAGGGCACGGCGCTCCGGTTAGCATATTTCGTGCGCCAGTAAAGACAAAACTCCGTTTTCGATCGCTAATGGACCCCGCCGAGGTGGGCGGGCCGCCATGCTGAAAACCGGCCAATGCGATCCCTACATATCTCTCAGGTGCAAACGCATCGAACGGGGTGTCGCATGATCAGACTTGTCATCATCCTGCCGCTTGTCGTCATTGCCTGGCTGCTTGCGGTAAAGCTCATCAGGGACGTGAAGAGCGCCAATGTCGACTGGACCGGCATCGCCGCCATCGTCGGTTTTATCGCGATGGCGTTTGGCTGCGGCATGTGACTGGGATGGGGATGAATGGTGAATGGTGAATGGGCGAACGCCTTTCGGACCATTGACTACTCACTACTCGCTCAAAACCTCGAACCTTTCACCACGTCACCCCGACTGATCTCCAGAGGCGAATGGTCGCCTCGATCAAGGAGATCATCATGTTGAAGCGCAGTCTTACTTCGGGCCTGGTCGCCATCTTCGTCGCCACCGGCGCGCTCGCCGGTACCGTGCAGTCGTCCTCCGCTCACAGCCATCATCACCACCATCACAAGCACCACGACAAGCCCTCTTGGTGGTGGAACCATCAACACAAGCACCATCACCACAAGCATCATCATCACCACGGCAAGGTGATCATCTTCCTTTGAGCGAGACGACCTGCCTCGCGGAAGGGCGGCTTCGGCCGCCCTTTTTTGCGTTGAGCGCTCGATCGATCAGATCTTGGTTTCCATCGGCTGATTTCCGGCCTTCAAGAAAATCCCAAATTCTTTCGAACCTTTTTCCGCGCCGAAACGACAGATGATCAAGAGGCGGATGGATCGCCTCTCGCAACGAAACAAGGAGATCGTCATGTTCACGCGCAAAATCGCTTCTGCCCTCATCGCCAGCACCGTCGCCGCCACCTCGCTGGTCGGCACCGTCCAGCCCTCGGCCGCCCACAGCCATCACCACAACCGCGAAATCGGCATCGGCATCGCCGCCGGCGTCGGCGGCTTCGTGCTCGGCAGCCTGCTCAACCAGCAGCCCCGCACCGTCTATGTCGACGACGAGGGTGGTTCCTGGCACGTCCGCCGCTGCGCCAATCGCTACGCCAGCTACGATCCGTACTCCGACACCTATGTCGGCTATGACGGCTACCGCCACTATTGCCGCCTCTAAGAGGAGGCTCCCCACAAGAAGGAGGGGCTGTACGCAGCCCCTCTTTCCTACATTTGAGCGCGTGGCAGTGTCAGCTACGGTTTGGAGATCGGTAATCCGGCTGCATGGCAGGTGCCGACAACACCACCGCTCGCATTCAGCGATTGATCGCCCATGGCGATGAGTTCGAAGCTGCTTCCTTCATCCGGATAGATCTTGGCGGCGAACGGTTGGTCTGTTGTATGACCACCGGACGATGACTTCGCGGCGACATGGCCGCAGACCACGATTTCCCGGCGGCCGTTGAGCGTCCGCTCGCCGGCGCGCATCGTCCCGAATTTGGCGGATACAGGATCCTGCAAATGCTGGCGAATGCCGATCGTGATTGTCTCCTCCAAAGCGAGCGAGATCGGAATCTCGCTGACTTGCTGGGAGACAGGGGCGGGTTCGGGCGCCGTCGCCACGCATCCGCACAGTGAAGCGGCGAGCAAAAGCTGAAGCGTTCTCCGCATTATAATCGGAACCCGCCGATCATCCTCGTCACCTCAGCGGCGGCGTCGCGCACCAGCGGCCCGATCTCGTCCAGCCGCTCCATCGTCACCCGCACCGTCGGTCCGGAAACCGAGACACCGCCGATCGGCTCGCCGAACTCGTTGAAAATGGCGGCGGCCACGCAGCGCATGCCGGGATGCCGCTCCTCGTCGTCGACCGACCAGCCACGGTGCTTGATGACAGCCAGGTCATGGGCCAGCGCCGAAATGTCGGACAGCGTCTTGTCGGTGAAGCGCTGCAGGCCCGACTTGCGCAGGATGGCGGCGACGCGTTCCGGCTCGAGCTGCGCCAGCACCGCCTTGCCGATGCCCGAGGCATGGAAAGAGCTGCGCGTGCCCGGGCGGAAGAAGGCGCGGATCGCCTGATGGGTCTCGACCTGGCTGACGAAAACGACGCAATCGTCCTCGGCGACGCCGAGATTGGCGGTTTCACCGGTCTTCTCCATCAATTCCTGCATGACCACGCGGGCCCGGTCGACAAGCTTGCGGCGGCGCAGGAAGGCGGCACCCATGCGGTAGGTCTCGACGCCGATCGACCACAGCTGGTCCGATGTATCGAACTCGACCATGCCGTGGTTCTGCAGCGTCGTCAGCATGCGGTAGGCGGTGGACGCCGCGAGCTCGCTACGCGCCGAAATCTCGCTCAGCGACAGGCCACTGCCTTCAGCGACGATGGCCAGGATGCGCAAGGCCCGGTCCAGCGACTGTACAGAACCAGCCTCGGACGGACCGTTGAAAGCGCGCGGCCGGCCGCGCTGGCGTTTTTCGCTGGTTTCCATGGCGGCATTGTCGCCGGTTTCGCCGAAATCGCAATGAAAAACTTTTTCACAGATTCTGGTGCCCGGATTCATGAAAAACGGAAAAGCCAGCGAAATCAGTGGACAGGAGCCGTTTTCTAGAAATGAAAAATTATTCTGAAAAAATTGAAAAATGAAAACCATACTGGCATTGTCGGTCGACCAACAATTTGCGGAGGCTGGACATGGCCAGGATGCGCG
This sequence comes from Mesorhizobium sp. C089B, assembly GCF_030323125.1. NCBI lineage: Bacteria > Pseudomonadati > Pseudomonadota > Alphaproteobacteria > Hyphomicrobiales > Phyllobacteriaceae > Mesorhizobium > Mesorhizobium sp. C089B. The sequence continues at coordinate 1,718,172 of NZ_CP100469.1, read as the reverse complement.
CTGTAGATGCAGCGGTTCTCGTTCTCGAAAAGGAAGGCGTTTCCTGCGGCTTCGGCGTGCCGGGCGCGGCGATCAATCCGTTCTATTCGGCGCTGAAGGCGAGGGGCTCGATCCGCCACATCCTGGCGCGCCATGTCGAGGCGGCCTCGCATATGGCCGAGGGCTACACGAGAGCTAAATCAGGCAATATCGGGCTGTGCATCGGCACGTCGGGCCCGGCCGGCACCGACATGGTCACCGGGCTCTATTCGGCGGCGGCGGACTCCATCCCGATCCTGTGCATCACTGGTCAGGCGCCGCGGGCACGGCTCAACAAGGAGGATTTCCAGGCTGTCGATATCGCCGCCATAGCCGCACCCGTCGCCAAATGGGCGGTCACGGTCATGGAGCCCTATCTCGTGCCGATGGCGCTGCAGAAGGCATTTCACCTGATGCGCTCGTCGCGACCGGGCCCGGTGCTCATCGACCTGCCGGTCGACGTGCAATTGGCCGAGATCGAATTCGATATCGATGCCTATGAACCGCTGGTCCCGTTCAAGCCGGCAATGTCGCGCGCCCAGGCCGAAAAGGCCTTGGCGATGCTCAATGCCGCGGAAAAGCCGCTGATCGTCGCCGGCGGCGGCATCATCAACGCCGATGCGTCGGATCTGTTGATCGAATTTGCCGAGATAACGGGCGTGCCGGTCATCCCGACGCTAATGGGCTGGGGCGCGATCCCCGACGACCACCGGCTGATGGCCGGCATGTGCGGGCTGCAGACCTCGCATCGCTACGGCAATGCGACGATGTTGGAAGCCGATTTCGTCTTTGGCATCGGCAATCGCTGGGCCAACCGCCACACCGGTTCGGTCGATGTCTACACCAAGGGCAAGAAATTCATCCATGTCGACATCGAACCGACCCAGATCGGCCGGGTGTTCGCGCCGGATCTCGGCGTCGTCTCGGACGCCGGTGCGGCACTAAAGATGCTGCTCGACGTCGCCACCGAATGGAAGACGGCAGGAAAGCTGCGCGACTGGTCGGGCTGGGCGAAGGAATGCCAGACCCGCAAGAAGACGATGAAGCGCAAGACGCATTTCGAGCAGGTGCCGCTGAAGCCGCAGCGCGTCTATGAGGAGATGAACAAGTCGTTCGGCCGTGAAACCACCTACGTCACCACGATCGGCCTCTCGCAGATCGCCGGGGCGCAGTTCCTGCATGTCTACAAGCCGCGCAACTGGATCAATTGCGGCCAGGCCGGCCCGCTCGGCTGGACGCTGCCGGCAGCGCTTGGCGTGCGCGCCGCCGATCCGGATCGCACCATCGTGGCGCTGTCGGGCGACTACGACTTCCAGTTCATGATCGAGGAACTGGCGGCCGGCGCACAGCACAAACTGCCGTATATCCATGTCGTCGTGAACAATGCCTATCTCGGCCTGATCCGCCAGGCGCAGCGCGGTTTTGCGATGGATTTCGAGGTGAGCCTGGCCTTCGAGAACGTCAACCGCGCCAACGATCCGGAGGCCAGCTACGGCGTCGATCATGTCGCGGTCGCAGAAGCGATGGGCTGCAAGGCGGTCCGGGTGCGCAAACCGGAAGAGTTCGCCGGCGCGTTCAAGGAAGCGCAGCGGCTGATGAAGGAATACCAGGTGCCGGTGGTGCTCGAATTCATCCTCGAGCGCGTCACCAACATTTCCATGGGCACGGAAATCGACAAGATCACCGAATTCGAGGACCTTGCCGAAAGCCATGAGGATGCGCCAACGGCGATTGTGTTGCTCGATTAGGCGCGCCGATATTCAGGTGAGACAGGCCTGCAAACGGCGCCTTCCTGCGCTTCCGGTGCTCACGTACAGAAAGTACGTTCCGCTCCGGTTTTCGAAAGTCACCGTTTTCGACTCTGCCCGACCTGAATCTCAACACGCCTAGGGCCAAGCAGAAGAAGGAGAAAAAGAATGCCGCGTTTTTCAGCCAATCTGTCGATGCTCTTTGGCGAGCATGAGTTCCTCGATCGCTTCGATGCCGCAGCCCGCGCCGGCTTCAAGGGCGTCGAATATATCGGCCCCTATGATCATACGCCTGACGTGGTCGCGGCCCGGCTGAAGAAGAACGGCCTGACACAGGTGCTGTTCAACCTCCCGGCCGGCGACTGGGGCAACGGCGAGCGCGGCATCGCGGTTTTGCCCGACCGCGCGCCGGAATTCCGGCAAGGCATCGCCAAGGCGATCAGCTATGCCCATGCGCTCGGCTGCGAGCAGGTCAATTGCCTCGCCGGCATCGCGCCGCAGGGCGTGGATCGTTCGGTGCTGGAAAATACTTTAGCCGAGAACCTCGCGTTTGCAGCCGAGAAACTGGAGCAGGCCGGCATCCGGCTTTTGATCGAGCCGATCAACACGCGCGACATACCGGGTTTTTTCCTGAACTATTCGGAGCAGGCGCTGGCGCTGATCGAGCGCGTCGGTTCGAAGAACCTGTTCCTGCAATACGACATCTATCACATGCAGATCATGGAGGGGATCTCGCCCGTACCATCGAGGCCAACCTCGGCCGCATCGCGCATATCCAGCTTGCGGACAATCCCGGCCGTCACGAGCCGGGACGGGCGAGATCAATTATCCCTTCCTCTACGAGCATATCGACAGGATCGGCTATTCCGGCTGGGTCGGAGCGGAATACAAACCGAAGGCGGGGACGGAGGCTGGGCTGGGGTGGTTTCGGGAGCTTAACGGGCAGGGGAGTGCCGCGGCTTAGCTGTTACGATTGAAGTCGCGTTCCTTCGCGCCCCCTCTGGCCTGCCGGCCATCTCCCCCACAGGTGGGGAGATCGGACGTCATCCCGGCTTTCGCTCCCCAACATTGCAGGGTGAGCGAGGCGCCGAAACTGCCAATCTCCCCACAAGTGGGGGAGATGGCCGGCAGGCCAGAGGGGGCGCGAAGGAACTCAGCCTCAACAAAGGAGAAAACAATGGAAACCATCGGCTTCATCGGCCTTGGCATCATGGGCGCGCCGATGGCGGGGCATCTCCTGGATGCCGGCTACGCCGTCATTGCCAGCGACCACCGCTCGAAGCCGCCGGCCGATCTCGTCGCCAAGGGCTTGAGAAGCATCACCGGCCACGCGGCAGTGGCGAAGGCCGCGGATATCATCATCACCATGGTTCCCGACACCCCGCAGGTAGCCGAGGTGCTGTTCGGCGAGAACGGTGTCGCTTCCGGCCTGAGCAAGGGCAAGCTGGTCATCGACATGAGCTCGATCTCGCCGATCGAGACCAAGGTTTTCGCCAAGAAAATCAACGATCTCGGCTGCGACTATCTTGACGCGCCGGTGTCGGGCGGCGAGGTCGGCGCAAAGGCGGCGTCGCTGACCATGATGGTCGGCGGCGAGGACAAGGCGTTCGAGCGCGCCAAGCCCGTGTTCGAAAAGATGGGCAAGAACATCACGCTTGTCGGCCCGAACGGCGTCGGCCAGACCACCAAGGTTGCCAACCAGATCGTCGTGGCCCTGACCATCGAGGCGGTCGCCGAGGCGCTGGTCTTTGCCGCAAAAGCCGGCGCCGACCCCGCCAAGGTCCGGCAGGCGCTGATGGGCGGGCTGGCGGCATCGCGCATCCTCGAGGTGCATGGCGAGCGCATGATAAAGCGCACCTTCGCGCCGGGCTTCCGCATCGAACTGCACCAGAAGGATCTCAGCCTGGCGCTGGAAGGCGCCAAGGCGCTCGGAGTTTCGCTACCGAATACTTCGACCACGCAGCAGCTGTTCAACTCGTGCGCGGCGAATGGCGGGGCGAAAGAGGATCATTCGGCGCTGGTGCGGGCGCTGGAGCGGATGGCGGGGCATGAAGTGGGTGAATAGTGAATGGTGAATAGTGAATGGTGAATGGTGACGGTAAGAACGCTTTCCCATTCACTATTTCACCATTCACCCTCCAAGGAATTTCCGTGCCGCATAAAGGCTCACCGCCGCCGCATTCGACACGTTGAGCGAGCGGATGGCGCCGGGCATGTCAAGGCGGGCGAGCGTGGTCACCGTCTCGCGCGTCTTCTGGCGCAGGCCCTTGCCTTCGGCGCCAAGCACCAGCGCGATCTTCTCGCCTGAAAAACCCGTTTCGAGTTCGGCCGGCCCGTCCGAATCGAGGCCGATGGTCTGGAAGCCGGCTTCGTGCAGCTGTTCCAGCGCGTCGGCGAGGTTCTTCACCTCGATCTGGTCGATATGTTCCAGCGCGCCGGAGGCGGATTTGGCCAGCACGCCGGATTCCTGCGGGCTGTGGCGGGCCGTGGTGATCAGCGCACCGGCGCCGAAGGCGACCGCCGAGCGCAGGATGGCGCCGACATTGTGCGGGTCGGTGACCTGGTCGAGCACCAGCACCAGTTTGGTATCGCCGAGCGCGTCAAGGCGCTTGGGCTTCAGCGGCTCGGCCTCGATCAGCACGCCCTGGTGGACGGCGTCCGAACCGGTGATCTTGTCGATGTCCTTCGGCTCGACCAGTTCGGCCTTGAACGGCAAAGCGGCGAGGTCGGCGATCGCCAGCCGCTCGGCGGCATTGCGCGTCACCAACATCTTTCTGATCCGCCGGCGCGGATTGTCGAGCGCGGCGCGCACCGTGTGCAGGCCATAAAGCCGCACCAGCCCGTCGGCGGCGTTCTCGCCCGGCGGCACCGGCTGGCGCGGCCGGAAGGCAGGCGCGCCGCCGGCCTTCTCGTCGCGATGGGCGCGACGCAGCTTGGCGTAGTGGGTGTCTTTGGCGGTCTTGGGCGTGTTGTCATTGCTCATGGCCGGCTTCTATAGCCGCGTCGCCGGGCTGTGGATACAGGCAGAAAGCCGGCTTGCCGGGCAGGCTGTCAAATTCAGCGCATTTTGCCTTGCGGTGCGGTTGACACCCACTGGCCTTGCCGCCATAAGGCGCTTCGCTGATTTCGGACAAAACCCTGGTTTCGACCTGATCGGCGAGAATGCCTCGTTGCAAGGCTTCGACGGCAGGCTGGAGAGGTGCCCGAGTGGTTAAAGGGGACGGACTGTAAATCCGTTAGCTTAGCTTACGTTGGTTCGAATCCAACCCTCTCCACCACTGCCAGCCCGCGAACCTTGAGGACGATGCGGGTATAGCTCAGTGGTAGAGCAGCAGCCTTCCAAGCTGAATATGCGGGTTCGATTCCCGCTACCCGCTCCAAACTCCCCACTCCGCATCAGATCTCAGCGAATATCTCGACAACGTTGCCGTCCGGATCGCGGAAGAACACTGTTCTGTGGCCCCATTCCTGGTCGGTGAGCGGCAGGACCGGCTGCACGCCCTTGGCCTGAAGCGCCTCGGCGCAGGCAGCGAGCATCTCCGGCGCCACCCGGAATGCCAGTTGCAGCGACAGCGCATCCCGCTGCTGCGGCGTGTCGTTGAACATCATGCCGAGGCTGGTCAAGGCCAGCGTGTTCGGGCCGACCCGGTATTCGATCCACCTGTCGCCGAGTTCGCGCTGCAGATCAAATTCCATCACATCCCCGTAGAAGTGCCGCATGGCGGCCATGTCGCGGGCGAAGATGACGGTGTAGTCGATCTGACGGATCTGGTTGAGAGCATTCATTGTCGATGTCCTTGGGTCGATGCCCTTTGGGGCGATGTTGCGTTGTGGCCTCGATGGCCCGCGCCTGCCCGGACACGACACAGGGAAGGTGAGGGGAAATAGCTGGCGTCGGGCGAGGTGCATGGACGAGTTCTTTCAGGCGATCGCTCGCAACCTAGCTTTCCTTTAAAGGGGTACAAGACTACCGCTTATACTGGTATCAGAGGTGACAGCATGACCTATGACGGCCCACGGCACGACGAGCTTGCCCGCTTCCTGCGCGAGCGGCGGGACCGCTTGCCGCGGATCGATGGCGCCAATGGCCGCCGCCGGGCGCCGGGCCTCAGGCGCGAAGAGGTCGCCGCCCAGGCGGGGATCAGCACCACCTGGTACACCTGGCTCGAGCAGGGACGGGAGGTGAACGCGTCGCCGCAGGTGCTTCGCTCGCTGGCGCGGGTGCTGAGACTGAGCCGGTCGGAGCAGGCCTATCTCTTCCAATTGGCGCGGCCCGATCTCGATTGGCGAAACCGGCTCGGCGCGCAAGGCCTGCCCAGCGCGCCGTTGCTCAGCCTGCTCGACGGGCTGGCGCCGCACCCGGCATATGTCGTCAATCGCTACTGGCAGGTCGTCGCCTGTAACCATCCGGCGGCGGTGCTGCTCGGGGATTTCGAGACGGATGATGAGTGGTCCGGCAGCCTGCTCGCCCGGCTGTTTCTCGACCTGGAATGGCGGCAGCGCTTTGTCGACTGGCCGGAGGTTTTGCGCTCGGCGGCGGCGCAGTTCCGGCTTGCCACTGTCGCCATGACTCGCGATCCGGTGCTGGCTGCGCTGGTTTCGTCACTGGAAGCGGCAAGCGAAGCGTTCGCCACGTGCTGGAACAGCCGCGACATCGCCGAGCCACCGATCTGGCGGAAATCCATCCGGCACCCTGTCGCCGGCGCGATGTCGTTCGATTTCGCCACGCTGCAGCCGGGCGGCCGCGACAGTGATTTCTCGGTTTCCGTCTACACGCCGGTCGATGCGTCGACTGCCAGGCGGTTCGCGGCGCTGGTCGCAGCAACGCCCGACAGCCGCAAGGCGGTGCCGGGCGTGTTTGCGCGTGATGCAGGCGCAGAAGTCTAGCTGTTGAAGGCGGACGCGACCTGGTGTTGCTGCGGCACCTGTCCGTTCGGCGTCAGTCTGTCGACAATGCCGGGCAGGGCTGTGGACAATTGCTTGAGCAACTCCTGCTCGTCCAGTCCGGTCCTTTGCGCGATCTCTCGAATGACCTGCGGGCCGATCGCCTTGCCGAGATCATTGGCGTTGATCGGCTGGTTCTGTCCGGTGCCGACCCAGGAGTCAGCAACATTGCCTTGGCCGGCATTCTTGAGCTTGTCGAGCAGTCCGCCCAGTCCGCCAAGCAGGCCGCCGTCGCCTGAGGCCGTGGTTCCGGTGGGGGCTGGCGTTTGAGGCTGGGCGGGCTCGCCCGTCTCTTCGGCACTCGTCTGTTCGGCGCTTCTGCCGCTCAGCATCTTTCCCACCAGCAGCGCGCCGAGCGCGATCATCAGCGGTTTGGTGATGTTGCCGCCGGGCACGGCGTTGTCAAAAAGTCCCATAGGTCAATCCTCCATAACGACCAAGCCCGTCCCGCCGGCTACAATGGACCATGCGGGCGGAATTTCAAGTTGGCTTGAGCTTTTGACAATCATGTGACCATGATCGGCGGGCGGGGAATGGAGAGGAAAAATGGGCATTATCAGCTGGATCATCCTCGGCGTCATCGCCGGCTTTATCGGCAGCAAGATCGTCAACAAGACCGGCCAGGGCCTGATCATGGATATCGTGCTCGGCATTGTCGGCGCCATCGTCGGAGGGCTGATCTTCAGCGCCTTTGGCGCCACGGGTGTGACCGGCCTCAACATCTGGAGCCTGATCGTCGCCATCATCGGCGCGGTGGTCGTGCTGTGGGCCTATCACCAGTTCTCCGGCAAGCGAACGCTTTAGGCGCCAGTCTGCCGACTGGCCGACCGCAGGTCGGCCAAACCTGCTTCGACGCGTTGACTTGAAGGTCAGGCGACGACGGTCAGCCTGCGCTTGCGTTCATCAAGCGAGACGATGGTCAGCCCGCTCGCGACCACCAGCAGGATGCCGCAGACCGCCAGGGCATTCGGGAACTGGCCGAACACCAGAACGCCTGAGATGACCGCCCAGACGGTGAAGCAGTAGTAGAACGGCGCCACCACGCCGGTCGGACCGACGCGATAGGCCATGAAGATGAAGAAATGGCCGAAGATCAGGAAGAATCCGGCGCCGGCCATGAGCAGCAGGTGCCGGGCTTCCGGCATGACCCAGCGCTCGGAAACGAGATGCGCGGCGCCCGCGCCGATCAGCACCACCACAACGGCGGAAATGGCGACGATCATGCCCGGCACCTCGGCCGCGACCCGCCTGCCGGCAAGATCGCGCGCCGCCGCCAATGCCGCGTTGCCGAGCGCCAGCAACGCATAGACCGAGATGCCCTGCATGGTCGGCTGGGCCACCATAAGCGCACCGATGAAGCCGAGCCCGATCAGCGCCATGCGCACGCCGCCGATCCGTTCGCCGAACAGGATGGAGGAGCCGACCAGCATCAAAAGCGGGGTGATCTGCCCGAGCGCGGTCGAATCGGCGATCTGCATGTTGGCCAGCGCCACGACGTAGCAAAGGATGGCCGCCAGCTCGAGCAGGTTGCGGCGCAGCACGCGTTTGTCGAAGATCAAAGGGATCTGCCTGCGATAGCCCAGCAGGAACAGCAGCGGCATGCCCCATAGCGTGGCCGCGACCCCGCGCAGGAACAGCACTTCATAGGACGGCAATCCCGCTGTGGCGAGCTTCATCATCGTGTCGTTGACGAGGTACGACCCCGTCGAAACGATCATGAACAGCGGGCCGCGTATGGAGGTCGGTATGAATTGCATGGGGCAACCAAATCAGACCGCCGCCGCAGCGGCAATGGGCCAGGCGCCGGCTGCAAATCCGGCAGGCAAAGGCCAGGACATGGGCGGGACAGGACATGGGCGGGAATAGCAAACAGGTGCTGGAGCCCGCAGCCCCCATTTCATTTCCGCTCGCGCGTTCCTATATCAGCGCCACATCCCCGCAATCGGATCATCGGTTGAGACCGAGTGGACAGCGCACCCGGCCACAAGGCACTTGTGTTTTTCGGCCGTAGTCGCTAATCGCCCCGCATTCGACTGAACTGAAGGTCAAGGCCGTCCAAGGAAAGAGACTATGGCAAAAGGTAAATTCGAGCGTAACAAGCCTCATGTGAACATTGGCACGATTGGCCACGTCGATCATGGCAAGACGTCGCTGACGGCGGCGATCACGAAGTATTTTGGCGAATACAAGCGCTACGACCAGATCGATGCGGCGCCCGAAGAGAAGGCCCGCGGCATCACGATTTCGACGGCGCACGTCGAATACGAGACGGCAGCGCGCCACTACGCCCATGTCGACTGCCCCGGCCACGCCGACTATGTGAAGAACATGATCACGGGTGCTGCGCAGATGGACGGCGCGATCCTGGTGGTGTCGGCCGCCGACGGCCCGATGCCGCAGACCCGCGAGCACATCCTGCTTGCCCGTCAGGTCGGCGTGCCGTCGATCGTGGTGTTCCTGAACAAGGTCGACCAGGTCGACGACGCCGAGCTGCTCGAACTGGTCGAGCTCGAGGTTCGCGAGCTTCTGTCGAAGAACGAGTTCCCCGGCGACGACATTCCGATCGTCAAGGGTTCGGCGCTGGCTGCTCTGGAAGATTCCAACAAGACCATCGGCGAAGATGCGATCCGCGAGTTGATGGCTGCGGTCGATGCCTATATCCCGACGCCGGTTCGTCCGCTGGACAAGCCGTTCCTGATGCCGATCGAAGACGTGTTCTCGATCTCGGGCCGTGGCACGGTCGTGACCGGCCGCGTCGAGCGCGGCATCGTCAAGGTCGGCGAGGAACTGGAAATCATCGGCATCCGTCCGACGACCAAGACGACCTGCACGGGCGTCGAGATGTTCCGCAAGCTGCTCGATCAGGGCCAGGCCGGCGACAACATCGGCGCGCTGCTGCGCGGCGTTGATCGTGAAGGCGTCGAGCGCGGCCAGGTTCTGGCCAAGCCCGGTACGGTGAAGCCGCACAAGAAGTTCGTGGCCGAAGCCTACATCCTGACCAAGGACGAAGGTGGCCGTCACACGCCGTTCTTCACCAACTACCGTCCGCAGTTCTACTTCCGCACGACCGACGTGACCGGCATCGTGTCGCTGCCGGAAGGCACGGAAATGGTTATGCCCGGCGACAACATCACGGTCGATGTCGAGCTGATCGTGCCGATCGCCATGGAAGAGAAGCTGCGCTTCGCCATCCGTGAAGGCGGCCGCACCGTCGGTGCCGGCATCGTCGTCACCATCAAAGAGTAATCGAGCCCGGCATCGCCGGATCGAAACGGATAGGGGCGGCCCTCGGGCCGCCCTTTTTCGTTGGCTAGATGTGCCTATTTGGGGTCCCAATCTCTGTTGCAAGTCTGTGAGCCTCTACAGTATAGATTGCGTTGAGGGCTTGGTCGGATGGTTCCACAGCACCGTTTGCATAGTCGGCCATGGTTGGCACTGGGGCTGATCTGCCTGGTGTCGATGCTTGCCGTGGGCAGCGCCGCCTTCGCGGCCGAGACAAAAAATTCAGAGCCGGATCCGGATCCGCCGATGCGGTTCGTCGTCGTGCGCAGCGGCGCGGCGGGCTGTGAGCCGACCTGTCCGGAATGGATATCGGCCGAGGGTGCCATATCGGCCAAGTCGCCGGCGCTGCTCAAGGCTGCCCTGAAAACGCTCGGCGGCCGCAAATTGCCGATCGTCATCAACTCTCCGGGCGGCGATGTCGATGCGGCCATCGCCATGGGCCGGATGATACGCAAGAACAAGCTCGACATCGCGGTCGGCAGGACCTGGTTCGTCGGCTGCGAGCCGGGGATGAAAAACTGCAAGGAGAACGACGCCAGAGGCGCGCACTATATCGGCAGCCCCTATGTGCTCGGCAGCTATTGCGCGTCCGCTTGTCCAATGATGCTGGCCGGCGGCACCAGGCGCCTGGTCGGGCCGCTGGCCTATCTCGGCGTCCACCAGATCACGACCACGATCGTGCAGATGAACGTGCAATATCAGGTCCGCTACCGGATCGTGAAAGGCAAGAAGCGGGTCATCAGCAAGAAGGTCGTCAGCCGCAAGAACACCGGCAGCTACAAGACCTACGAGATGAGCAAGGGGGTGGAGCGCAAGCTGTCCGCCTATTTCAAGGAGATGGGTGTCGACCTCAGCATCATCGAGACGATGAAGAGCACGCCGGCCAGCGACATCCAGCAGATCGACCTCAGCGACATGCTGACAATGAAGCTGGTCACCAGCGACGACGCTGCAGATTTGCTGACCAGCGCAAGCCTGTGCAGGCTGAACCTTCCGGCTCCGAATTGCCGGGAAATACCGGCGAACAAGCCAGCCGGCGGCCTGCCGGACGTGGCAAAGGCTGCGCCGCTGCCGGTGAAGCCGGAGAGCGCGCCGCACGATGACGGCATGCGCTTTGTCGTGGTTCGCGGCAGCAACCCGCTCTGCAATCCCGACTGCCCGGAATGGATTGCAGCGCAAGGCGCGATTACGCCCCAGACGCCGCAGAAACTCAGCCAATTGCTCGCCACGCTTGGCAACCGGCGGCTGCCGGTGGTGATCAGCTCGCGAGGCGGCGACCTCTCCGGCGCCCTGGCGGCGGGCCGGATCATCCATGAAAAGAAGCTCGACGTTGCCGTTGCCCGCACCGATTTCGTCGGCTGCGACCCGGCAGAGTGGAATTGCCTGGCCAGGGAAGGCGCCTATGCCGGGCTGAGCGTCGATGGCGACGGCGACTGCGATTCGGCCTGCGCGCTCATGCTGGCCGGTGGCGCCAGGCGGCTTGTCGGTACCCAGGCGCGGCTCAGCCTCTATCTGATGGGGCAGAAGCAGGCGGTCAAGTCCTACCTCGACGAGATGGCGATCAGCCCCGCTTTGTTCAGGGCGCTCCAGGGCAGTTCGGTCGAGCGCCAGCTCGAACCCGACATGATGCTGAAGGTTGGCCTGACGACCGGGCGCCAGTCGGTGGATGCGCTGACGGGTTCCAGCATCTGCAGATCGGCGCCGAAACCTGAGAATTGCCGCGTGGTGCCGTCGTCCAATGGCTGATCGCGCCTATCGTCATGGAAGAGAAGCCTTGCTTCGCCTTCCGTGAAGGCGGCCGCACCGTCGTGCCGGCGTCGTCATCACCATCGAGAAATAGTCGAGCCGGCGTCAGCCGGATCGACCAGGAGAGGGCGGTCTTTGGGGCTGCCTTTTGTTTCCGGCGTTGCGCGGCACAAGTATTGCACGGTTGGTTCAAAGCTATTGCAAGCACCGTCGCCGCAACTATTATGGATTGCATTGAGGGGTTTGCCGGGCGTGGTTTGGGGACACCGTTCAGGCAATGCTGCAAGGTGGCGGCGCGGGCTGGTTCGGCTGGCGACGGTGGCCGCGATGGCGATGGCTGCCTTCGCCGCGAAGGCCGAGGATGCCGCCCCGGGACATGGCAGACATTGCTCCCTCTGCAGGGAGTGCCCTATCCGACGAATGATCCGACGATATGGTCCGAGGATCGCTCGGAGATGAAGTTTGTCGTCGCGCGCAGCAACGCACCGGGCTGCGAGCCCAATTGTCCGGAGTGGATCTCCGCCGAAGGCGACATCGCAGCCGGGACGCCAGCCCTGCTCAAGCGCACCTTGAAGAAGCTTGGCAGCCACAAACTGCCCATCATCGTCAATTCCTTCGGTGGCAATGTCGAAGCCGCGCTCCAGCTTGGCCGGATAATCCGCAAAAACAAGCTCGATATCGCCATCGGCAAGACCGAGTTTCCCGATTGTTGGCCCGGGACAGAGGGTTGTGGCGCCGACTACGGCAAGGGCACGGCTTTTTTCGGCAGAGCGTCTGACGGTGCCAGCTGCAATTCCGCCTGTCCGCTAATGTTTGCCGGAGGCGTCCGCCGCGTCGCCGGCGGCTGGAACTATCTGGGTGTTCATCAGATCACCACCACCTGGTTCCCCTCCACAACGCACTACCGGACCACCTATCGCGTCAAACGGGGCAAAAAATATCGGGTCACCACGCAAACCGTCACTCCCGGTGAAAGCTACAAGACCTATGAGATGAGCAAGGGGTACGCGAGAAAGATCTCGGCCTATCTCCGAGAGATGGGTATCGGGCAGGGCGTGCTGGACTTGATGAAGGCGACGCCGGCCAGCGACATCAGGCAGATCGGCCTCCACGATATGCTGACGATGAAACTGGCCACCAGCACGGACACTCTGGACCTGTTTACCAGAGCAAGTTTGTGCATGTTCGACCCGCCGGCTCCGAACTGCCGGGAAATACCGGGAAACAAGCCAGCCGGCGGACAAACGCCCGTGGCCAAGCCGGCCGTGGTGGCTGCGATCAAGGCAAAGACCGGCCCCCACTTTCTCAGGCGGCCAAGGCTCCAGCTCCCAAGCCGTTGCAGGCAGCGCCAGGGAATTCGACGCCAGATATGCGCTTCGTTGTCGTTCGCGGCAGAGACTCGCTCTGCAATCCCGATTGCCCGGAATGGATCTCGGCGGAAGGCGCGATGACGCCTCAGACCCCGCAAAAGTTGCGCCAGTTGCTCGACACCCTTGGCAACCGGCGGCTGCCGGTGGTGATCAGCTCACAGGGGGGCAGCCTGTTCAGCGCTCTGGCCGCGGGAAGGCTTATCCATGAACGGAAGCTCGACGTCGCCGTCGCTCGCACCACTATCGTCGGCTGCGACCCGCCCGAGGCAGGCTGCTTGGCCGATAACGGTGCCTATGTCGGGCTGATTAGCGATTTTGGAGTGGAGTGCGATTCGGCCTGCGCGCTCATGCTTGCCGCCGGCGCCAAAAGGCTGGTCGATCCCAAGGCGAGGCTCAGCATGTCCTCGAGGGGACAGACGCAGTTGGTTAAAGCCTACCTGGAGGAGATGGAGATGGACCCAGCTCTGTTCGCCGCGATAGGCTCGGTCGAGCGTCAGCTCGAGCCCGACATGATGCTCAAAGTCGGGCTGACAACCGGGCCGGAGTCGGTGGAGGCGCTAACTGGCCCCGCTATTTGCAAAACCTCACCCAAGCCCGACAACTGTTTGTTTCCGCCGACAGCCAAGGCCGAGTCGCCCGCCAAACTGTAGGCATCGCAGAAACTGGCCATCGAGCCAGGTTGAGCCATGCCCGATTTCTCCGCTATCGTCGTGGCAGGCGTCGCCCGGGGGAGGATCGAGAATGAGCCAGGATATCCCGACACTCTACGAATGGGCCGGCGGCATCGAAGCCCTCAACCGGCTGACGGAAACCTTTTACGACAAGGTGTCGCGCGACCCGGTGGTCGGCCCGGTGTTCAAACACATGTCGCCGGATCATCCCGCGCATGTCGCGGCCTTCATCGGCGAGGTTTTTGGCGGACCCAAGACCTACAGCGAACAGCATGGCGGCCATCGCGAGATGGTCATGCATCACTTGGGCAAGCATCTGACGGAGGAACAGCGCCGCCGCTGGATCAGCTTGCTTGCCGATGCCGCCGATGCGGTCGGGCTGCCGGACGATCCCGAATTCCGTTCCGCCTTCATGGGCTATGTCGAATGGGGGTCACGGCTTGCCAAGATGAATTCCACCCTCGGCGAGACCTGCGACCCGCAGACCGAACCGATGCCGGCCTGGGGCTGGGGCGTACCGGGCGGGCCGTACAAGCCGCCGGCCGGGGATTGAGCGCCGGCATGCGGCTTCAGGCAGGCGAAAAATCGAGATCGGCAGGGACGGGCTGGTCATCACCTATTCGGATTTCCGGCAAAGGATCTGAAAGCGCGTCAGACAACTCTTTACAGCGCGCCCGGAAGCTTTTAGGAAGCGCCTGCGCTGAAACGCGCGTACGGGCATAGCTCAGTTGGTAGAGCGGCGGTCTCCAAAACCGCAGGTCGTAGGTTCGAGCCCTGCTGCCCGTGCCATTTTCCTCGTTGGAATCCGGCATTTTAGAAACGCCTTGTTTTGGCTCCTCGTTTGGTTGGGCTGAAGCCGCGTACTCGACGAGCGACGTTCCGAAGGCATGCGCAGAGCGAGAGCGCTGACGCGCAATGCCGAAGTCGGCGTATTTCCACGAACCGATTTCCTTGATTCAACTGCCATTGGCGAGCCAATTGCCATTTGCGTTCACAATTCAGAATAGGCCTATTTTGCTGCCGCCGGCTGCTTTTCAGCGGCTGCGAATTATTGGAAGCGGGATGCTGGCCTGGCTACTGGAATTTTTTTGAACAGGGCTCTTGAACCGGTTTTCAGCCCTTCCTAATTCGTTTCCCGCCGAGGCCGATTGGCTTGGCAAAAGGCGGCGCTGCTGGGCGGCGCCCTTGTACCCATGTTGCTTCAAGGAGGATGTGGCTATGAGAACCTTTGACTCTCTCTATCGCAGCACCGTCGGTTTTGACCGTCTTTTCGACATGCCCGACAATGGTACGCGGCCCGACTGGCCACCCTATAACATCGAGAAGGTCGACGAGAACGATTACCGTATCTCGATGGCCATCGCGGGCTTCAGCCAGGATGAGGTTGAGCTGACCCAGCATGGACCCGAACTGGTCGTGGCAGGCCAGAAGGCTGATGACCAGAGCGGACGCCAGCTGCTGCACCAGGGCATCGCCTACCGCAGTTTCAGGCAGACGTTCAAGCTTGCCGACCACATGAAGATCAAGGCAGCAAACCTTGAGAACGGTCTCCTGACCATCGACATCGTCCGTGAGATTCCCGAAGAGCTGAAGCCGCGCCGCATTAGCATCGGGGCCGGCGACGCCCAGGTGGGCAAGCAGATCGCCCAGGATACGGAACGCACCCGCAAAGCGGCCTGATCGTATCGATTCAGTTATCCCGGCGGTCCGCCTCCCGGCTTCGGCCGGGAGGCCCAGATTGCGGAGAATGGAGATGGACAACTTCTACGAGACACCGACACTTTCTGCGGCACGCTCGGGCAAAATTGAAACTTCTTTGTGCCTGCTCGACAATCCAGACAACGTCATCAACCATCCACGCCTCAGCAGTGGAGAAAAGCGGGCACTGCTTTCCTCGTGGGCGTCCGATGCCTGCGCGGTGGAAAACCAGCCTGCCTTGCGCCGCCTGGACAACGGCACGGTAATCCCTGTCGACCAGATTCTGAGTGCGTTGAAGGCTCTGGATGAGAAACCCACGCTGGGGAAAGAGACTTCAGGCCGGGTGCTGCCTTGGCGACCCTCCTCGCGCCGCAGCGTTCTCAAGGCTTGGCGGCGTCGGGGCCGTTCTTTCGGCCCCGACGATGACGACGACCCGCCCCCGTGCCCGGCAGTGATCGCGCCGCGCCCACGCCCACCATGCGGAATCGGCGCAGTGGCCGGGGTCGAACTCGCCTGTGCCTAACTAACCCTGGGTTGATCCAGCTGCCTCGGCATGGGCAGCTGGATTCCAATCTTGCGTGCGCTTCATTTGGTTTCCAAAACAGCAGGTCGCAGGTTCGTCCGCAACGCCATTTCCTCGAACTTGTAATCGCGTGCCTGATTTCCGGATCCACCTCCTGGAATTGGGGTCCGGCATTGAAAAAGGGCAGGTGGCTTGCCATATTGGGCGAACTGAGGCATAAGGCCTCGATAGCCGGGACGGGACGACTGGATGGTTCCGAGGCGGCGTTTGGTCATAAAGCGGACACTTGCCACTTGCGTGGATCAAGAATCGGTTTTATGTAGACACAACAGACACGCGACGCGTGGAGCTGGGAAGCCGGCTTTACGCGTCCGATTTGCATGGGCGAAATGGCGCTGATTCGGCGTCGACTTGAACCCAGGCGGCACGTCCCGGCCAGCGGGATCATCCAGGAGACCCGGCCAACGGGTCTTGAAGACAGAGCGGCATATGGCTTCGAAAACCACAAATCCTTTCGTCTTTCTCCAGCAGGTCCGCGCGGAAACTGCCAAGGTGACTTGGCCGTCGCGCCGGGAGACGATGATCTCGACGGTGATGGTGCTCGTATTCGCGGTCATCGCGATGATCTTTTTCTTCACCGCCGACGTGGCCATGGGCTACGCGATCGAGCGGTTACTGAGCCTCGGCCATTAAGTCCGGCGATTACGGAGAAGTCTTGAAATGACCGCGCGCTGGTACATCGTCCACGCCTATTCGAACTTCGAAAAGAAGGTCGCCGAGGACATTGAGAACAAGGCCAAGCAGAAGGGCCTGTCCGCCGATATCGAGCAGATCGTGGTGCCGACCGAGAAGGTCGTCGAAATCCGCCGCGGCCGCAAGGTCGATGCCGAGCGCAAGTTCTTTCCGGGCTATGTGCTGCTCAAGGCCAATCTGACCGATGCGGTGTTCTCGCTGGTCAAGAACACGCCGAAGGTCACCGGCTTCCTCGGTGACTCCAAGCCGGTGCCGATCACCGAAGCCGAGGCGCAGCGCATCCTGAACCAGGTTCAGGAAGGCGTCGAGCGGCCGAAGCCCTCGGTCACTTTCGAGATCGGCGAGGCGATCCGCGTTTCGGATGGTCCGTTCGCCTCGTTCAACGGTTTCGTCCAGGAAGTGGACGAGGAGCGGGCGCGGCTCAAGGTGGAAGTTTCGATCTTCGGGCGCGCCGTGCCGGTCGATCTGGAATTCGGACAGGTCGAAAAGGGCTGATCCGAAAACCCTGCGCCGGTTCGCCGGCAAGGGGAGGCGGCGCGGAAAGCGCGCGGCCATGAACGGGTGGGAGGCGAATGCGGCTTTAGCCGGCCGCGCGGACCGCACCACCAGACTGCAACCGCCGGTGTTCCCGATACTGGGGCCGGCATGAGATAAAGGCAGGAAAGAGATGGCTAAGAAAATTGCAGGCCAGCTCAAGCTCCAGGTCAAAGCGGGATCGGCTACGCCGTCTCCGCCGATCGGCCCGGCACTTGGTCAGCGCGGCATCAACATCATGGAATTCTGCAAGGCGTTCAACGCGCAGACCCAGGAAATGGAAAAGGGATCGCCGATCCCGGTCGTCATCACCTATTACCAGGACAAGTCCTTCACCTTCGTCATGAAGACGCCGCCGGTGAGCTACTTCCTGAAAAAGGCGGCGAACTTGACTTCGGGTTCGAAAGAGCCGGGCAAGATCAAGGCCGGCACGATCGGTCGCGACAAGGTGCGCGCCATCGCCGAACAGAAGATGAAGGATCTGAACGCAAACGACGTCGAGGCGGCCATGCGCATGGTCGAGGGCTCCGCCCGCTCGATGGGTCTGGAAGTGGTGGGCTGAGATCATGGCAAAGATTGCAAAGCGTGTATCGAAGTCCCGCGACGGCATCGACCCCAACAAGGCCTATGCCCTTGGTGAGGCGCTGAAGCTGCTCAAGGACCGTTCGACGGTGAAGTTCGACGAGACCATCGAAGTTGCGATGAACCTCGGCGTCGACCCGCGCCATGCCGACCAGATGGTCCGCGGCGTGGTCAACCTGCCGAACGGCACCGGCCGCTCTGTCCGCGTCGCCGTGTTCGCACGTGGCGGCAAGGCCGATGAGGCTCGCGCCGCCGGCGCCGACATCGTCGGTGCCGAGGATCTGGTCGACATCGTCCAGAAGGGCACGATCGACTTCGATCGCTGCATCGCCACGCCGGACATGATGCCGCTGGTCGGCCGTCTGGGCAAGGTGCTGGGCCCGCGCGGCATGATGCCGAACCCGAAGGTCGGCACCGTCACCACCGACGTCGCCGCCGCCGTCAAGGCATCGAAGGGCGGCGCTGTCGAGTTCCGCGTCGAGAAGGCCGGCATCGTTCATGCCGGCGTCGGCAAGGTCTCGTTCGACGTCAAGGCGCTGGAAGAAAACGTCCGCGCCTTCGCCGATGCCGTGACCAAGGCAAAGCCGGCTGGCGCCAAGGGCAACTACGTCAAGAAGGTGTCGGTCACCTCGACGATGGGCCCGGGCCTCAAGCTCGACGTCTCGACGCTCGCAGCGTCTTGATACGAACATCTGGATCGGCTGCCAAGGCGCTGATCCGCAAGTGAATTCCGGGCCTCCGACTTGTCGGCGGCCCGGTACCGGAAGTCGAGAGGCTTCCGGACATCCTGTCCGAGATTGCAGGCGGCCCAGAAGCCTTAATTGAACTAGGCCTGCATGAGACGGGTGAAAACCGGACAACGGAGCGACAAGCTCCAATGAAAGGTTCGAACCGTGTTTGCCTTTTGTCTGCGCATCTCCGGCTTGCCGTCGATGTGGCGAAAGGGGGCAGGATCCTCGAGCGTCGTTCGGGAGATCTGTAATGGATGGCCCGGCCGGCAAAAAGGCAACCCGACGCCTGTCCCACTAGCGGGGCAGGGGTCAACTGGAGATAGGCAGTGGACAGAGCGGAAAAACGCGAACTCGTCACGGGCCTGAATGGTGCCTTTGCAGGCGCTGGTTCAGTCGTCGTGGCCCACTACGCCGGTATCACCGTCGCGCAAATGAACGACCTTCGGTCGAAAATGCGCGCTGCCGGTGGCACCGTCAAAGTCGCGAAGAACCGTCTCGCCAAAATCGCTCTTCAGGGCACGGACTCCGCATCGATCATCGACCTGTTCAAGGGACAGACGCTGATCGCTTATTCGGAGGATCCGATTGCGGCGCCGAAGGTCGCGTCCGATTTCGCCAAGGGAAATGACAAGTTGGTCATTCTCGGCGGCGCAATGGGCACCACCTCGCTCAACGCCGACGGTGTGAAGGCACTCGCCACACTTCCGTCGCTCGATGAGTTGCGCGCCAGGCTGGTTGGCATGATCGCCACGCCGGCAACCCGGATCGCCCAGATCGTCAATGCGCCAGCGGCTTCGGTCGCGCGCGTCATCGGCGCTTACGCCCGGAAGGACGAGGCGGCATGAGGCCGTTCCTCGCTATCACAAACACACGTTCGAACCTGATGAAGGAATACAACAATGGCTGATCTGGCAAAGATCGTAGACGACCTTTCGAAGCTGACCGTCCTCGAGGCGGCCGAGCTGTCGAAGCTTCTGGAAGAAAAGTGGGGCGTTTCGGCTGCTGCTCCGGTGGCGGTTGCCGCTGCCGGCGGCGCTGCCGCTGCTGCTGCTCCGGCTGAGGAAAAGACGGAATTCGACGTCGTCCTCACTGAGGCAGGCGCTCAGAAGATCAACGTCATCAAGGAAGTCCGCGCCATCACCGGCCTGGGCCTCAAGGAAGCCAAGGATCTGGTCGAAGCAGCTCCGAAGCCGGTCAAGGAAGCCGTTTCCAAGGCTGACGCTGAGAAGTTCAAGGCCCAGCTGGAAGCAGCCGGCGCCAAGGTCGACCTGAAGTAAGCGTAAAAGCGGCGGGCGGCCTCGCGCCGTCCGCCACTCCCTTCATCAGAGGGGAGGATGCGTAGCGCGAGATGTACGAGAACCTCTTTCCTGAGGGCCGAACCGGCCTTCAGGAAACGGGTTTTCTCCCGTTTTAGCCGTCGCCGCCAGGCGGCGGGAAACAGATCAGGGGCCGCCGCCGAGGTGGCCGCGCATGCAAGGTGAGCCGCGGCGAGGCTCGCCCCGAGTTTATAGCTAAGGAGCGACGATGGCCCAGACCCAGACTTTCAATGGCCGCAGACGCGTACGCAAGTTCTTCGGAAAGATTCCGGAAGTTGCGGAGATGCCGAACCTGATCGAGGTTCAAAAAGCATCCTATGACCAGTTCCTGATGGTGGCGGAGCCCAAGGGTGGGCGTCCGGACGAGGGACTGCAGGCCGTTTTCAAGTCGGTTTTCCCGATCTCCGATTTCTCCGGCTCCTCGATGCTGGAGTTCGTGAAGTACGAGTTCGAAGGACCGAAATTCGACGTTGACGAATGCCGTCAGCGCGACCTGACCTATGCCGCGCCACTCAAGGTGACGCTGCGCCTCATCGTGTTCGATATCGACGAGGATACCGGCGCAAAGTCGATCAAGGACATCAAGGAGCAGGACGTCTATATGGGCGACATGCCGCTCATGACGCTCAACGGCACCTTCATCGTCAATGGCACGGAGCGCGTCATCGTCTCGCAGATGCACCGTTCGCCGGGCGTCTTCTTCGACCATGACAAGGGCAAGTCGCACTCCTCGGGCAAGCTTTTGTTTGCGGCGCGCGTCATTCCCTATCGCGGTTCGTGGCTCGACATCGAGTTCGATTCCAAGGACGTCGTGCACGCCCGTATCGACCGCCGCCGCAAGATTCCGGTGACGTCGCTCTTGATGGCGCTCGGCATGGACGGCGAAGAGATCCTGTCGACCTTCTACAACAAGATCACCTACAAGCGCGCCGGCGACCACTGGCGCATCCCGTTCAACGTCGAGCGTTTCCGCGGCCTGAAGGCCGTTGGCGACCTCGTCGATGCCGACACCGGCGAAGTTGTCGTCGAGGCCGGCAAGAAGATCACCGCCCGCCAGGCAAGGGCGCTTGGCGAAAAGGGTCTGAAGGCGATCAAGGCGACCGACGAGGATCTGCTCGGCAACTACCTGGCCGAGGACATCGTCAACTACGGCACCGGCGAGATTTTCCTCGAAGCCGGCGACGAGATCGACGAAAAGACGCTGAAGGTGCTGCTCGGCACGGGCGAAAGCGAGATCAAGGTTCTCGACATCGACCACGTCAATGTCGGCGCCTACATCCGCAATACGCTCAACGTCGACAAGAACGAGAGCCGCCAGGACGCACTGTTCGACATCTACCGTGTCATGCGCCCGGGCGAGCCGCCGACGCTTGAAACCGCCGAAGCCATGTTCAACTCGCTGTTCTTCGACTCGGAGCGCTACGACCTGTCGGCCGTCGGCCGCGTCAAGATGAACATGCGCCTCGAGCTCAAGGCCGAGGATACCGTGCGTGTGCTGCGCAAGGACGACATCCTGGCCGTGGTCAAGACGCTGGTCGAGCTGCGCGACGGCAAGGGCGAGATCGACGACATCGACAATCTCGGCAACCGCCGCGTGCGTTCTGTCGGCGAGCTGATGGAGAACCAATACCGCGTCGGCCTGCTGCGCATGGAGCGCGCGATCAAGGAACGTATGTCCTCGATCGAGATCGATACGGTGATGCCGCAGGACCTGATCAACGCCAAGCCGGCGGCTGCCGCCGTGCGCGAGTTCTTCGGTTCCTCGCAGCTGTCGCAGTTCATGGATCAGACCAACCCGCTGTCGGAGATCACCCACAAGCGCCGCCTGTCGGCACTTGGCCCGGGCGGTCTGACCCGCGAGCGCGCCGGCTTCGAAGTGCGCGACGTGCACCCGACGCATTACGGCCGCATCTGCCCGATCGAGACGCCGGAAGGCCCGAACATCGGTCTGATCAACTCGCTGGCGACCTTCGCGCGCGTCAACAAGTACGGCTTCATCGAAAGCCCGTACCGCAAGATCGTCAACGGCAAGCTGACCAATGAGGTCGTCTATCTCTCCGCTATGGAAGAGTCCAAGCACCACGTCGCGCAGGCCAATGCCGAGCTCGACAAGAATGGTGGTTTCGTCGACGAATTCGTCATTTGCCGCAGCGCCGGCGAAGTGATGATGGCGCCGCGCGAAAACGTCGATCTGATGGACGTGTCGCCCAAGCAGATGGTGTCCGTGGCCGCGGCGCTGATCCCGTTCCTCGAGAACGACGACGCCAACCGCGCGCTGATGGGCTCCAACATGCAGCGTCAGGCCGTGCCGCTGGTGCGCGCCGAAGCGCCGTTCGTAGGCACCGGCATGGAGCCGATCGTTGCCCGTGACTCGGGCGCCGCCATCGGCGCCCGCCGCGGCGGCATCGTCGACCAGGTGGACGCGACGCGTATCGTCATCCGCGCCACGGAAGATCTCGATCCCGGCAAGTCGGGCGTCGACATCTACCGGCTGATGAAGTTCCAGCGTTCGAACCAGAACACCTGCATCAACCAGCGTCCGCTGGTGCGCATGGGCGACCGCGTCAACAAGGGCGACATCATCGCCGACGGTCCGTCGACCGAGCTCGGCGATCTGGCGCTCGGCCGCAACGTGCTGGTCGCGTTCATGCCGTGGAACGGCTACAACTACGAGGACTCGATCCTGCTCTCCGAGCGCATCGTGGCCGACGACGTCTTCACCTCGATCCACATCGAGGAATTCGAGGTCATGGCCCGCGACACCAAGCTTGGACCGGAGGAAATCACACGCGACATTCCGAACGTTTCGGAAGAAGCGCTGAAGAACCTCGACGAAGCCGGCATCGTCTATATCGGCGCGGAAGTGCAGCCGGGCGACATCCTGGTCGGCAAGATCACGCCGAAGGGCGAAAGCCCGATGACGCCGGAAGAAAAGCTCCTGCGCGCCATCTTCGGTGAAAAGGCGTCCGACGTTCGCGACACCTCGATGCGCATGCCTCCGGGCACCTTCGGCACCGTCGTCGAAGTGCGCGTCTTCAACCGCCACGGCGTCGAGAAGGACGAGCGCGCCATGGCGATCGAACGCGAGGAGATCGAACGCCTCGCCAAGGACCGCGACGACGAGCAGGCGATCCTCGACCGCAACGTCTATTCGCGCCTTTCCGACGTTCTCGTCGGCAAGGAAGCGATTGCCGGGCCGAAGGGCTTCAAGAAGGGCTCGAAACTGTCGAAGGACACGCTTGACGAGTATCCGCGTTCGCAGTGGTGGCAGTTTGCGGTGGAGAACGAAAAGCTCCAGAGCGAACTGGAAGCCCTGCGTGGCCAGTACGACGATTCCAAGAAGGCGCTCGAGCAGCGCTTCATGGACAAGGTCGAGAAGGTCCAGCGCGGCGACGAAATGCCTCCGGGCGTCATGAAGATGGTCAAGGTCTTCGTGGCCGTGAAGCGCAAGATGCAGCCGGGCGACAAGATGGCGGGACGTCACGGCAACAAGGGTGTCGTGTCGCGGATCGTTCCGGTCGAGGACATGCCTTTCCTCGAGGACGGCACGCATGCCGATATCGTGCTCAACCCGCTGGGTGTGCCGAGCCGCATGAATGTCGGCCAGATCCTGGAAACGCATCTGGGCTGGGCATGCGCGGGCATGGGCAAGAAGATCGGCGAGCTGATCGACGCGTACAAGACGGCTGGAGACATCAAGCCGTTGCGCAAGACGCTCGAGAGCTTCATCCCAGCCAACGACCGCAACGAGCCGGTCCGCGAATATGACGACGAGAGCATCGTTCGCCTCAGCGAGCAGATGCGCCGCGGCGTCTCTATCGCGACACCGGTGTTCGACGGCGCGCATGAAGTCGACATCAACATCATGCTGGAGCAGGCGGGCCTGCACACCAGCGGTCAGTCGCAGCTCTATGACGGACGCACCGGCGAGCCGTTCGATCGCAAGGTGACGATGGGCTATATCTATATGCTCAAGCTTCACCACCTGGTGGACGACAAGATCCACGCGCGTTCGATCGGTCCGTACTCGCTCGTTACCCAGCAGCCGCTGGGCGGCAAGGCGCAGTTCGGTGGCCAGCGCTTCGGCGAAATGGAGGTCTGGGCGCTGGAAGCCTATGGCGCCGCCTACACGCTGCAGGAAATGCTGACGGTGAAGTCGGACGATGTCGCCGGCCGCACCAAGGTCTACGAGGCGATCGTGCGCGGCGACGACACGTTCGAGGCCGGCATTCCCGAGAGCTTCAACGTGCTCGTCAAGGAAATGCGGTCTCTCGGCCTCAATGTCGAGCTGGAGAACACCAAGCTCGACGACAACCCTGTCCGGCTGCCAGATGCTGCCGAATAGGGGCGCGGCCGAGTAAGCAAGACATCCGGTCGCGGAACGCCGCGACCGGATGCGACAAATTCTACGGCCAGTGGGCCGACCACTCAGCGGGCATTTGGCCCGCGTTAGATGCAAGGGGTTTTCGAGGACCCCGAAAAGGAGAACGGCATGAACCAAGAGGTCATGAATCTCTTCAATCCGCAGGCGCCGGCGCAGGTGTTCGATTCCATCCGGATATCGCTCGCCAGCCCTGAGAAGATTCTGTCCTGGTCGTTCGGCGAGATCAAGAAGCCGGAGACCATCAACTACCGCACCTTCAAGCCGGAGCGTGACGGTCTGTTCTGCGCGCGCATTTTTGGCCCGATCAAGGACTATGAATGCCTATGCGGCAAGTACAAGCGCATGAAGTACAAGGGCGTCATCTGCGAAAAGTGCGGCGTCGAAGTCACGCTGTCGCGCGTTCGCCGCGAGCGCATGGGCCACATCGAGCTGGCGGCACCTGTCGCTCACATCTGGTTCCTGAAGTCGCTGCCGTCGCGCATCGGCACGCTGCTCGACATGACCCTGAAGGACATCGAGCGCGTCCTCTACTTCGAGAACTACATCGTCACCGAGCCTGGCCTCACCGCGCTGAAGGAGCACCAGCTGCTCAGCGAGGAAGAGTACATGATCGCCGTCGACGAGTATGGCGAGGATTCGTTCACCGCCATGATCGGCGCCGAGGCCATTCATGACCTTCTGGCCGGCATGGACCTGGAGAAGATCGCCGGCGACCTGCGTTCGGAACTGGCTTCGACCACGTCCGAGCTGAAGCAGAAGAAGTATCTGAAGCGGCTCAAGGTCGTCGAGAACTTCATGGAGTCCGGCAACCGTCCGGAATGGATGATCATGAAGGTGGTTCCGGTGATCCCGCCGGACCTTCGCCCGCTGGTTCCTCTGGATGGCGGCCGTTTCGCGACGTCCGACCTGAACGATCTCTATCGCCGCGTCATCAACCGCAACAACCGCCTGAAGCGGCTGATCGAGCTGCGCGCGCCCGGCATCATTGTGCGCAATGAAAAGCGCATGCTGCAGGAAGCCGTCGATGCGCTGTTCGACAACGGCCGTCGCGGCCGCGTCATCACCGGCGCCAACAAGCGTCCGCTGAAGTCGCTGTCCGACATGTTGAAGGGCAAGCAGGGCCGGTTCCGCCAGAACCTGCTCGGCAAGCGCGTCGACTATTCGGGCCGTTCGGTCATCGTCACCGGTCCGGAGCTCAAGCTGCACCAGTGCGGCCTGCCGAAGAAGATGGCGCTCGAACTGTTCAAGCCGTTCATCTACGCCCGCCTCGACGCCAAGGGTTCTCCTCGACCGTCAAGCAGGCCAAGAAGCTGGTCGAGAAGGAGCGTCCGGAAGTCTGGGATATCCTCGACGAGGTCATTCGCGAGCATCCGGTGCTGCTGAACCGTGCGCCGACGCTGCACCGCCTCGGCATCCAGGCGTTCGAGCCGATCCTGATCGAAGGCAAGGCGATCCAGCTGCATCCGCTGGTCTGCACGGCCTTCAACGCCGACTTCGACGGCGACCAGATGGCCGTTCACGTGCCGCTGTCGCTGGAAGCGCAGCTTGAAGCCCGCGTGCTGATGATGTCGACCAACAACATCCTGCACCCGGCTTCCGGCGCGCCGATCATCGTGCCGTCGCAGGACATGGTTCTGGGTCTCTACTATCTCTCGATCGTCAATCAGAACGAGCCGGGCGAAGGCATGGTGTTTGCCGACATGGGCGAACTCCAGCATGCGCTCGAGACCAAGGCGGTGACGCTGCACTCCAAGATCAAGGGTCGCTTCCGCACGGTCGACGCCGAAGGCAAGGTCGTGTCGAAAATCTACGACACCACGCCTGGCCGCATGATCATCGGCGAACTGCTGCCGAAGAACGTCAACGTGCCTTACGAGACCGCCAACCAGGAGATGACCAAGAAGAACATCTCCAAGATGATCGACACCGTCTACCGCCACTGCGGTCAGAAGGAGACGGTCATTTTCTGCGACCGCATCATGGCCCTCGGCTTCAGCCACGCCTGCCGCGCCGGCATTTCGTTCGGCAAGGACGACATGCTGATCCCGGACGCCAAGATCAAGCTGGTTTCCGACACCGAAGCTTTGGCCAAGGAATACGAGCAGCAGTACAATGACGGCCTGATCACTCAGGGCGAGAAGTACAACAAGGTCGTCGACGCCTGGGCCAAGTGCTCGGAAAAGGTCGCCGACGAGATGATGGCCCGCATCAAGGCCGTCGAGTTCGAGGACAGTGGCCGTCAAAAGCCGATGAACTCGATCTACATGATGTCGCATTCGGGTGCGCGTGGTTCGCCCACCCAGATGCGTCAGCTCGCCGGCATGCGCGGCCTGATGGCAAAGCCCTCGGGTGAAATCATCGAGACGCCGATCATCTCGAACTTCAAGGAAGGCCTGACCGTGCTCGAGTACTTCAACTCGACCCACGGCGCCCGCAAGGGTCTGGCCGACACTGCCTTGAAGACGGCGAACTCGGGTTACCTCACCCGTCGTCTGGTCGACGTGGCGCAGGACTGCATCGTCAACTCCGTGGATTGCGGCACCGACAAGGGCCTCACCATGCAGCCGATCGTCGATGCCGGTCAGGTCGTCGCTTCGGTCGGCCAGCGCGTGCTGGGCCGCACCTCGCTCGACGACATCACGCATCCGGTTTCGGGTGAGGTTCTGGTCAAGGCCGGAACGCTGATGGACGAACGTGACGTGGAAAAGATCGAAAAGGCCGGCGTGCAGTCGGTCCGCATTCGCTCGGCACTGACCTGCGAGGTCAGGATCGGCGTCTGTGCGGTCTGCTACGGACGCGATCTTGCCCGCGGCACCCCGGTCAACCAGGGCGAAGCCGTCGGCGTCATCGCGGCGCAGTCGATCGGCGAGCCGGGCACCCAGCTCACCATGCGTACCTTCCACATGGGCGGTACGGCGCAGGTGGTGGACAGCTCGTTCCTTGAAGCCTCGTACGAGGGCAAGGTCGAGATCCGCAACCGCAACGTGGTGCGCAACTCGGACGGCCAGCAGATGGTCATGGGCCGCAACATGGCGGTGCTGATCCTCGACGAAGCCGGCAAGGAGCGTGCCTCGCATCGCCTTACCTATGGTTCGCGCATCTTCGTGGACGATGGCGACAAGGTGAAGCGGGGCCAGCGTATCGCCGAATGGGATCCCTATACCCGCCCTGTCCTTACCGAAATCGAGGGCAAGGTGTCGTACGAGGATCTGGTCGACGGCATTTCCGTTCAGGAAACGGCCGACGAATCGACCGGCATCACCAAGCGCGAGGTCATCGACTGGCGCTCGACGCCGCGCGGCAACGACCTCAAGCCGGCGATCGCCATCCTTGACCCCAAGGGCAAGGTCGGCAAGCTGTCGAAGGGCGGCGACGCCCGCTTCCTGCTCTCGGTAGAGGCCATTCTTTCGGTCGAGCCGGGTTCGCAGGTTCGTCCCGGCGACGTTTTGGCGCGTATCCCGATGGAAAGCGCCAAGACCAAGGACATCACCGGCGGTCTGCCGCGTGTTGCCGAACTGTTCGAGGCACGTCGTCCGAAGGATCACGCCATCATCGCCGAGATCGATGGCACGATCCGCTTCGGCCGCGACTACAAGAACAAGCGCCGCATCATCATCGAGCCGCATGACTCGACGCTTGAGCCGGTCGAATACCTGATCCCGAAGGGCAAGCCGTTCCATCTCCAGGACGGCGACGTCATCGAGAAGGGCGACTACATCCTCGACGGCAATCCGGCGCCGCACGACATCCTGGCGATCAAGGGCGTGGAAGCACTTGCTTCCTACCTCGTGAACGAAATCCAGGAAGTCTACCGTCTGCAGGGCGTGTCGATCAACGACAAGCACATCGAGGTGATCGTTCGCCAGATGCTGCAGAAGGTCGAGATCACGGTGCAGGGCGACTCGACCTACATTCCGGGCGACCACGTCGACGTGATCGAACTGGAAGAGGTCAACGAGCGCTTGGTCGAGGACGGCAAGAAGCCGGCCGAAGGCCAGCCGGTGCTGCTGGGCATCACCAAGGCCTCGCTGCAGACGCCGTCCTTCATCTCGGCCGCCTCCTTCCAGGAGACGACCAGGGTGCTGACCGAAGCTGCGGTTGCCGGCAAGACCGACATGCTGCAGGGCCTGAAGGAAAACGTCATCGTCGGCCGGCTGATCCCGGCCGGTACCGGCGGCACGATGAGCCAGATCCGGCGCATCGCCACCTCGCGCGACGAACTGATCATCGACGAGCGCCGCAAGGCCTCCGGTGTCGAGGTCGCCGAGCCGATGCTGACCGACATGGTCAACGCCGCGCAGTAAGCGCGGCAGGACGAGAAGAAGGAAGGGGGCCCCAGTGGCCCCTTTTCGCGTTTTGACCCCTAATCGAATCGAGGAAAACATGAGCAAGAAGGTTTGGACTGACGTCGACGACTACATCGTTTCCTCTCTCTTCGAGGTGGATCCCGTCCTTGACGCGGTGCTTGCGGCCAACCGCGACCAGGGCCTGCCGGCCATCGACGTATCGCCGGCGCAGGGCAAGCTGCTGTCGCTGCTGGTCCGCATCAGCGGCGCCAGGAAGGTGCTGGAGATCGGCACGCTTGGCGGCTACTCGACCATCTGGATGGCAAGGGGATTGCCCGTCGGCGGCAAGATCGTGACGCTCGAACTCGAGCCGCATCATGCAAAAGTCGCGCACTCGAATCTCGAGCGGGCAGGGGTGTCGGACAAGGTCGAGCTCAGGATCGGCCCCGCGCTTCAGTCGCTTGAGACGCTGGTTGCCGAAAATGCCGCTCCGTTCGATCTGATCTTCATCGACGCCGACAAGCCGAACAACCCGAATTATCTGTCATGGGCCATGCGCCTGTCGCGGCCGGGGACGGTCATCATCTGCGACAACGTCATCCGCGACGGCACCGTGCTCAACGACGATGGCCGTGACGCGTATGTCGAAGGCGCACGCGGTGCGTTTTCCTTCATCGGCGGCGACAATGGCCTGGACGGCACCGCCATCCAGACCGTCGGCGCCAAAGGCTATGACGGGTTTGCGATTGCGATCGTCGAGTAAGGCTGCATGGTGAGTGTCCGGACTGCGGTCCGGCAGAACTCATCGCTCAATCGAAGAACGCTTCCACCACATTGCGCTTGCCGAGCATGAACGCGTCGGCGACGTGCTGCAGGGGTGCCAAATCGACATCGGAGACGCCGTCGCGTACGACTTCGGCGAAGCGCCGGTAAAGCTGGGGATATTCGGCCTCCGGCTCGTCGTGAACCAACTTGCCGTCGATGGCAAGCTTGGTGCCGCCGCCGGACAGCACCATCTTGCCCTTGTCGGTGTCCGCCCGGATGTCCCAGCTCTGTGGTCCCGTCTGCAGCCAGTCGAGCTCCATGGTCACCGGCAACCCATCCGAGGTGCGGAAGGTCACGTGGGCCGCCACAGGCGAAGCGCGGTTTTCCGGGAAGTCGAGGACGGCCGAGGTGATGAACATCGCCGGCAGGATGTGGGTTGCGATCGACAGTGCGTTTATGCCGGGATCGAAGACGCCGAAACCGCCCGGCGCCCAGATCCAATCCTGGTTCGGATGCCAGCGGCGGACATCTTCCTTCCAGGCGATGGCAGCCGAGTTGACCTTGGCCGACGCCAGGAAGGCGCGCGCGGCCTCCACTGCCGGCGCGTAGCGCGAATGCCAGCTGGCGAACAGTGAAACGCCATTGGCTGCCGCCAGCTGCTTCAGGTCCTCGACCTCACTGACCGTAGCGCCCGGCGGCTTCTCCAGGAAAACATGCTTCTTCGCAATCAGCGCCGTGCGTGCCGCGTCGTAGCGGAACTGCGGCGGCATGCACAGCGACACGGCCTCGAGTTCCGGCACCGCGTCGAGCATCGCCTCAATGGTCGGAAAATTCGGGATGCCGTCCACCTTGCCGTGCCGGCTGGCGGCGGCGATGAGGCGGTAGTCCGCATCCTTGGCCACTGCCGGCAGATGCTGGTCGCGCACGATCTTGCCGACGCCGACGATGCCGAGCTTGATGGGACCATTGTTCGAGGGCATGGGAACTCCGCGGATTCGAATTTGGCTGGTTAAGTCGCTCGGTTCTTAGCAGAGAACCGGTGCCGGGCAAGCCGGCGCGGTGACAGGCGCAAGCAGCCGGCGACGCTCAGAGCGGCACGTCAAACGTGACGATCGACACCTCACCTTCGAGGGCACCCTGAAAGGCTGACAGATGCGGCTCCTCGTCGGGTTCGCCGTCCATATCGCCGATCTGGTCGAGCTCGACCTCGGCATAGCCTTCGGCCGCAAGCGATTCGAGCACCCGGCGCACGGCCGAATCGTCGTCGGGCGCGACCAGCATCACATGGACGCCTTCCGGCTTGCCGCCCTTCTTTTTCCAGACCCGGCCGGTGACGATGGTGACCGGGCGTTCCTCATTGTCGTTCACGGGCTGATTCCTCTTGAGACGGGGGCGGGCGAGGCGTTTTGGGCTGTCCATGCCGCCTTTTGCCATGAAGCGCCGGTGCGGGACAGCCAAAAGCCGGTCACTTTCTTGTCTGCCCCGGTCACTTTCTTCCTTTGCCGTGCAAAATGAAGAAAGAAAATTACATGCGTTTTTCGCATGGCTGCCAAGCCGTCGTCAGCGCGCAATATTTGGCGTGCCGGGGTTGACGGTTCACGGTCTTGCGAGTAGAAGCCGCCCAGTCAGAACCGATGTGAGGCTCTCCCTTCCGAAGCGACACGCTTTGGAGTTTGCCTCAAACAGGGTTCGTTTTACGAGCGAAAAGACATTTCCGGCGCGCATGAAGCGGTTCCCGCTTCCTCTGCATTTTGTTCGGGCAGGACCGCGAGGCGCGGTTTATGGCCCGAATTTGCGTATGGAATTGGCGCTTTGAGCGGCCCTGACCGGGCGAGACACGGAATTGAGAGACAAGAGGGTTTAATGCCTACCGTCAACCAGCTGATCCGCAAGCCGCGCATTGCGCCGGTGAAGCGCAACAAGGTCCCGGCCATGCAGCAGAACCCGCAGAAGCGGGGCGTCTGCACGCGCGTCTATACAACGACGCCGAAGAAGCCGAACTCGGCACTGCGCAAGGTGGCCAAGATCCGCCTGACCAACGGCTTTGAAGTGATCGGCTACATCCCCGGCGAAGGCCACAACCTTCAGGAACACTCCGTGGTCATGATCCGCGGCGGCCGCGTCAAGGATCTTCCGGGCGTGCGCTACCACATCATCCGCGGCGTGCTCGACACGCAGGGCGTGAAGAACCGCAAGCAGCGCCGTTCGAAGTACGGCGCCAAGCGTCCGAAGTAAGACTTTCCGGCCCTGGCGCTGCTTGAATGCGTCGGGCTACGAGATTGAGAGACAAAAGCCATGTCGCGTCGTCACAGTGCAGAAAAGCGTGAGATCAATCCGGACCCGAAGTTCGGCGATCTGATCGTCACCAAGTTCATGAACGCCGTCATGTATGACGGCAAGAAGTCGGTTGCCGAGACCATCGTCTACGGTGCGCTCGACCAGGTTCAGTCGAAGACCAAGCAGGAGCCGGTCACCGTCTTCCATCAGGCGCTCGACAATGTCGCGCCGCATGTGGAAGTCCGGTCGCGCCGCGTCGGCGGCGCTACCTACCAGGTTCCGGTCGATGTGCGCCCCGAGCGCCGTCAGGCCCTGGCGATCCGCTGGCTGATCGCCGCGGCCCGCAACCGCAACGAGACCACCATGGTCGACCGCCTCTCCGGCGAGCTGATGGACGCGGCTAACAACCGCGGCACCGCCGTGAAGAAGCGTGAAGACACCCACAAGATGGCTGAAGCCAACCGCGCTTTCGCACACTACCGCTGGTAAAGCGCGAACGAGACTGAGAAGGCATCCAAGATGGCCCGCGAATACAAAATCGAAGACTACCGCAATTTCGGTATCATGGCGCATATTGACGCCGGCAAGACGACGACCACCGAGCGCGTCCTCTATTACACGGGCAAGTCGCACAAGATCGGCGAAGTCCACGACGGCGCTGCCACCATGGATTGGATGGAGCAGGAGCAGGAGCGCGGCATCACCATCACGTCCGCCGCCACCACGACCTTCTGGAAGGGTCGCAGCGGCAAGATGTACCGCTTCAACATCATCGACACTCCCGGACACGTCGACTTCACCATCGAAGTCGAGCGTTCGCTGCGCGTGCTCGACGGCGCCATTGCGCTGCTCGATGCCAATGCCGGTGTTGAGCCGCAGACGGAAACCGTCTGGCGCCAGGCGGACAAGTATAAAGTTCCGCGGATGATCTTCTGCAACAAGATGGACAAGATCGGCGCCGACTTCTACCGCTCGGTCGAGATGATCGGCTCGCGTCTTGGTGCGCATGCCGTCGTCATGCAGCTGCCGATCGGCGCCGAGACCGAGTTCAAGGGTGTCGTCGACCTCGTCGAGATGAACGCGCTGGTCTGGCGCGACGAGACGCTGGGCGCTGCCTGGGACGTCGTCGAGATCCCGGCCGATCTGCAGGCTCGCGCCGAAGAATACCGCGAGAAGATGATCGAAGCCGCCGTCGAAATGGACGAGACGGCACTCGAGAATTACCTCGAAGGCAAGATGCCGTCGAATGACGAGATCCGCGCGCTGATCCGCAAGGGCACCATCGCGGTCAAGTTCTACCCGATGTTCTGTGGCTCGGCCTTCAAGAACAAGGGCGTGCAGCCGCTGCTCGACGCCGTCGTCGAATACCTGCCGTCGCCGGCCGATGTTCCCGCCATCAAGGGCGTCGACGCCAAGACCGACGCCGAGATCGAGCGTCATGCCGACGACAACGAGCCGCTGTCGATGCTGGCCTTCAAGATCATGAACGACCCGTTCGTCGGTTCGCTGACCTTTGCCCGCATCTATTCGGGCAAGCTGACCAAAGGCATCTCGGTCGATAACACCGTCAAGGGCAAGAAAGAGCGCATCGGCCGCATGCTGCAGATGCATGCGAATTCGCGCGCCGACGTCGAAGAAGCCTTTGCCGGCGACATCGTCGCTCTGGCCGGCCTCAAGGACACGACCACCGGCGATACGCTCAGCGATCCGCTGCACCCGGTCATCCTCGAGCGCATGGAATTCCCAGATCCGGTCATCCAGATCGCCATCGAGCCGAAGACCAAGAACGACCAGGAAAAGATGGGCCTCGCCCTTCACCGCCTGGCCGCCGAGGATCCGTCCTTCCGCGTCAAGACCGACGAGGAAAGCGGCCAGACTATCATTTCGGGCATGGGCGAGCTTCACCTCGACATCATCGTCGACCGCATGCGTCGCGAGTTCAAGGTCGAGGCCAATGTCGGCGCGCCGCAGGTGGCTTACC
The DNA here is from genome assembly GCF_030323125.1 of Mesorhizobium sp. C089B. Classification (NCBI taxonomy): domain Bacteria; kingdom Pseudomonadati; phylum Pseudomonadota; class Alphaproteobacteria; order Hyphomicrobiales; family Phyllobacteriaceae; genus Mesorhizobium; species Mesorhizobium sp. C089B. The sequence continues at coordinate 1,684,563 of NZ_CP100469.1, read as the reverse complement.
GCGAGACCATCACCCGCAGGCACGAGCAGGACTACACCCACAAGAAGCAGACCGGCGGTACCGGTCAGTTCGCTCGCGTCAAGATCGTGTTCGAACCGAACCCGGAAAGCTCGGAGTTCGAGTTCGAGACCAAGATCGTCGGCGGTGCGGTTCCCAAGGAATACATCCCGGGTGTCGAAAAGGGCATCAACAGCGTCATGTCGTCGGGTCCGTTCGCGGGCTTCCCGATGATCGGCGTCAAGGCGACGCTTATCGACGGCGCTTACCACGATGTGGACTCCAGCGTCCTGGCCTTCGAAATCGCCGGCCGCGCCTGCTTCCGTGAAGCCGCACCCAAGCTTGGCGTGCAGCTGCTCGAGCCGATCATGAAGGTCGAAGTCGTGACGCCGGAAGACTATGTCGGCAGCGTCATCGGCGACCTGAACGGCCGTCGCGGCCAGATCCAGGGCCAGGAAGCGCGTGGCGTGGCTGTCGTCATCAACGCGATGGTGCCGCTGGCCAACATGTTCAAGTACGTCGACAACCTGCGCTCGATGAGCCAGGGCCGCGCTGCCTACACGATGCAGTTCGATCACTATGAGCCTGTGCCGACCGCGGTCGCCCAGGAAGTCCAGAAGAAATACGCGTAACCCCAGCGGGTTGCATCGGTAACTTAATTCAAGGCCCGTACGGGCGAGCAGATTGGAGACATCACATGGCAAAAGGTAAATTCGAGCGTAACAAGCCTCATGTGAACATTGGCACGATTGGCCACGTCGATCATGGCAAGACGTCGCTGACGGCGGCGATCACGAAGTATTTTGGCGAATACAAGCGCTACGACCAGATCGATGCGGCGCCCGAAGAGAAGGCCCGCGGCATCACGATTTCGACGGCGCACGTCGAATACGAGACGGCAGCGCGCCACTACGCCCATGTCGACTGCCCCGGCCACGCCGACTATGTGAAGAACATGATCACCGGCGCCGCGCAGATGGACGGCGCGATCCTGGTCGTGTCGGCCGCCGACGGCCCGATGCCGCAGACCCGCGAGCACATCCTGCTTGCCCGTCAGGTCGGCGTGCCGTCGATCGTGGTGTTCCTGAACAAGGTCGACCAGGTCGACGACGCCGAGCTGCTCGAACTGGTCGAGCTCGAGGTTCGCGAGCTTCTGTCGAAGAACGAGTTCCCCGGCGACGACATTCCGATCGTCAAGGGTTCGGCTCTGGCTGCTCTGGAAGATTCCAACAAGACCATCGGCGAAGACGCGATCCGCGAGTTGATGGCTGCGGTCGATGCCTACATCCCGACGCCGGTTCGTCCGCTGGACAAGCCGTTCCTGATGCCGATTGAAGACGTGTTCTCGATCTCGGGCCGTGGCACGGTCGTGACCGGCCGCGTCGAGCGCGGCATCGTCAAGGTCGGCGAGGAACTGGAAATCATCGGCATCCGTCCGACGACCAAGACGACCTGCACGGGCGTCGAGATGTTCCGCAAGCTGCTCGATCAGGGCCAGGCCGGCGACAACATCGGCGCGCTGCTGCGCGGCGTTGATCGTGAAGGTGTCGAGCGCGGCCAGGTTCTGGCCAAACCCGGTACGGTGAAGCCGCACAAGAAGTTCGTGGCCGAAGCCTACATCCTGACCAAGGACGAAGGTGGCCGTCACACGCCGTTCTTCACCAACTACCGTCCGCAGTTCTACTTCCGCACGACCGACGTGACCGGCATCGTGTCGCTGCCGGAAGGCACGGAAATGGTTATGCCCGGCGACAACATCACGGTCGATGTCGAGCTGATCGTGCCGATCGCCATGGAAGAGAAGCTGCGCTTCGCCATCCGTGAAGGCGGCCGCACCGTCGGTGCCGGCATCGTCGTCACCATCAAAGAGTAATTTGGACTTAAACCGATCTGTCGCGGGCGCAGGATTTGCCCGCGCCGCGCCAGAACAAGGAAGTGACGCATGAACGGACAGAATATCCGCATCCGCCTGAAGGCGTTTGATCACCGCGTGCTTGACGCCTCGACGAAAGAAATCGTGTCGACGGCCAAGCGCACCGGAGCAAACGTCCGCGGCCCCATTCCGCTGCCGACGCGGATCGAAAAGTTCACGGTCAACCGGTCGCCTCACGTCGACAAGAAGAGCCGCGAGCAGTTCGAGATGCGCACGCACAAGCGTCTGCTCGACATCGTCGATCCGACCCCGCAGACGGTCGATGCTTTGATGAAGCTCGATCTGGCCGCCGGTGTCGACGTCGAGATCAAGCTCTAAGGGAATGAGAGCGCGGTAAGGGGCGGTGCCCCTGGCCCGGAACTCTAAAGGAATTGAACCGATGCGTTCAGGTGTGATTGCAAAGAAGGTGGGAATGACCCGCATCTATAATGATGCCGGGGAACATGTTCCCGTCACCGTTCTCCAGATGGAGAACTGCCAGGTCGTGGCTCAGCGCACGCAGGAGAAGAACGGCTATACCGCCGTCCAGCTCGGCGTTGGCCTTGCCAAGGTAAAGAACACGTCGAAGGCGATGCGCGGCCATTTCGCGACCGCTTCCGTCGAGCCTAAGGCGAAGGTCGCCGAGTTCCGCGTCTCCGCCGACAACATGATCGATGTCGGCGCCGAGATCACCGTCGAGCACTTCGTCGCCGGCCAGAAGGTCGATGTGACGGGCACGACGATCGGCAAGGGTTTCCAGGGCGTCATCAAGCGCCACCACATGGGTGGTGGCCGCGCGACGCACGGTAACTCGGTTTCGCACCGTACGCACGGTTCGACCGGCCAGCGTCAGGATCCGGGCAAAGTGTTCAAGGGCAAGCATATGGCTGGCCACATGGGCGACACCCGAGTCACCACACAGAATGTCGAGATCGTTTCGACCGACGCCGATCGCGGCCTGATCCTGATCCGCGGTGCGGTTCCCGGATCGAAGGGCGCCTGGATCCTGGTCCGCGATGCGGCCAAGGTGGCACTGCCGGCCAATGCGCCGAAGCCTGCCGCGATCCGCGCCGTTGCTGCCGAGAGTGGCGCCAAGAACGAGGCTCCGGCCGCAGAGGGAGCAGAATAATGGATCTCAAGATCACAACGCTTGGCGGCAAGGACGCCGGCAAGGTGAAACTCTCCGAGGAGATTTTCGGCCTTGATCCGCGCGAGGACATCCTGCAGCGCGTCGTGCGCTGGCAGCTGGCCAAGCGCCAGCAGGGCACGCACAAGGCCAAGGGCCGCGCCGAAATCGCGCGCACCGGCGCCAAGATGTACAAGCAGAAGGGTACGGGCCGCGCCCGTCACCATTCGGCACGCGCTCCGCAGTTCCGCGGCGGCGGCAAGGCCCACGGCCCGGTCGTTCGCAGCCACGAGCACGATCTGCCGAAGAAGGTGCGCGCTCTGGGCTTGCGGCATGCTCTCTCGGCCAAGGCCAAGAGCGCGTCGATCATCATCATCGACGAGCTGAAGCTGACCGAGGCCAAGACGAAGGCGCTGATCGCGAATTTCGCGACGCTGGGCCTGACCAACGCCTTGGTGATCGGCGGTGCCGAGCTTGACCAGAACTTCAAGCTGGCGGCGACCAACATCCCGAACATCGACGTGCTGCCCATCCAGGGCATCAACGTCTACGACATTCTGCGCCGCGGCACGCTGGTCCTTTCGAAGGCCGCCGTCGAGGCTCTCGAGGAGCGCTTTAAATGACCGACCTCCGTCATTACGACGTGATCGTCTCGCCGGCGATCACCGAAAAGTCGACCATGGCTTCCGAGAACAACCAGGTTGTTTTCAACGTCGCCAAGAAGGCGTCGAAGCCGGAAATCAAGGCCGCTGTCGAAGCGCTGTTTGGCGTCAAGGTTACGGCCGTGAACACGCTTGTCCGCAAGGGCAAGATCAAGCGCTTCCGCGGCACGATCGGCCGCCAGAGCGACGTCAAGAAGGCGATCGTGACGCTGGCCGACGGCCAGTCGATCGACGTCGCGACGGGTCTCTGAGCTAGGCCGCGAGGACAGGACAATGGCACTTAAAAAATTCAACCCGGTAACGCCGAGCACCCGCCAGTTGGTCATCGTCGACCGCTCGGGCCTCTACAAGGGCAAGCCCGTCAAGGGCCTGACCGAAGGCCTGACGAAGTCGGGCGGCCGCAACAATCACGGCCGCATCACGGCCCGCTTCATCGGCGGCGGTCACAAGCGTTCGTACCGCATCATCGACTTCAAGCGCCGCAAGTTCGACGTGGTCGGCACGGTCGAGCGCATTGAATACGATCCGAACCGCACCGCCTTCATCGCGCTGATCAAGTATGACGATGGCGAGCTGTCCTACATCATCGCTCCGCAGCGCCTTGCCGCCGGCGACAAGATCGTGGCCGGTGAATCGGTCGACGTGAAGCCGGGCAATGCGATGCCGCTGGCCTCGATGCCGGTCGGCACGATCGTCCATAACATCGAGCTGAAGCCGGGCAAGGGCGCCCAGGTTGCCCGCTCGGCAGGTGGCTACGGCCAGCTGGTCGGTCGCGATCAGGGCATGGCGATCCTGCGCCTCAACTCGGGCGAGCAGCGGGTCGTTCACGGCTCCTGCATGGCCACCGTCGGCGCCGTGTCGAACCCCGACCACGGCAACATCAACGACGGCAAGGCCGGCCGCACGGTCTGGCGCGGCAAGCGCCCGCACAATCGCGGCGTGACCATGAACCCGGTCGACCATCCGCATGGCGGTGGTGAAGGCCGCACCTCCGGTGGCCGTCATCCGGTCAGCCCGTGGGGCAAGCCGACCAAGGGCAAGAAGACGCGGTCCAACAAGGCGACCGACAAGTTCATCCTGCGCTCGCGCCATCAGCGCAAGAGCTAAGAAGAGGTAACGCCAAGTGACTCGTTCTATTTGGAAAGGCCCCTTCATCGACGGCTACCTTCTCAAGAAGGTGGACAAGGTTCGTGAAGGTGGTCGCAATGAGGTGATCAAGATGTGGAGCCGTCGCTCCACCATCCTGCCGCAGTTCGTCGGCTTCACCTTCGGTGTCTACAACGGCCAGAAGCATGTTCCCGTCTCGGTGAACGAGGACATGGTCGGTCACAAGTTCGGTGAATTCGCTCCGACCCGGACCTATTACGGTCACGGCGCGGATAAGAAGGCGAAGAGGAAATAATCATGGGCAAGGCCAAAGCTCCGCGCAGGCTTGCTGACAACGAAGCGCGCGCCGTTCTGCGCACGATCCGTATCAGCCCGCAGAAGCTGAACCTGGTTGCCGCGCTGATCCGCGGCAAGAAGGTCGCGACAGCGCTTTCCGATCTCGAATTCTCGGCCAAGCGGATTTCCGGCACGGTCAAGAAGACGCTGGAATCGGCGATCGCCAACGCGGAAAACAACCACGACCTCGACGTCGATGCGCTGATCGTGGCGGAAGCCTATGTCGGCAAGTCGATCGTCATGAAGCGGTTCCATGCTCGTGGCCGCGGTCGCGCCAGCCGTATAGAAAAGCCGTTCTCGCACCTCACGATCGTCGTTCGTGAAGTCGAAGAAAAAGGGGAGGCCGCATAATGGGTCAGAAAGTCAATCCGATCGGTCTGCGCCTCGGCATCAACCGTACCTGGGATTCGCGCTGGTTCGCGAACACCGGCGAGTACGGCAAACTGCTGCATGAGGACATCAAGATCCGCAAATATCTTGAAAAGGAACTCAAGCAGGCTGCGATTTCGAAGGTCGTGATCGAGCGCCCGCACAAGAAGTGCCGCGTCACCATCCATGCGGCGCGCCCGGGCCTGATCATCGGCAAGAAGGGCGCCGACATCGAAAAGCTTCGCAAGAAGCTGATGGAGATGACGAAGTCCGAGACGCACTTGAACATCGTTGAAGTGCGCAAGCCGGAAATCGACGCGACCCTGGTCGCCCAGTCGATCGCCCAGCAGCTCGAGCGTCGTATCGCGTTCCGCCGCGCCATGAAGCGCGCCGTTCAGTCGGCGATGCGCCTGGGCGCCGAAGGCATCCGCATCAACTGCGCCGGCCGTCTCGGCGGCGCCGAGATTGCGCGCATGGAATGGTACCGCGAGGGCCGCGTGCCGCTGCATACGCTGCGCGCCGATGTCGACTATGGCACGGCCGAAGCGCACACGGCTTACGGCATCTGCGGCGTCAAGGTCTGGGTGTTCAAGGGCGAAATCCTCGAGCACGATCCGATGGCTTCGGAGCGTCGCGCGACCGAGGGTGATGCTGCGCATGGCGGTGGTGGTGATCGCGAACGCGGTCGTCGTCGCGAAAACGCCTGATTATTTAGGAATTTGGAGTTAGAACGATGCTGCAGCCAAAGCGCACAAAGTTCCGCAAGCAGTTCAAGGGCCGTATCCATGGCACCGCAAAGGGCGGCACCAACCTGGATTTCGGTGGTTTCGGGCTGAAGGCGCTTGAGCCGAACCGCGTCACCGCGCGTGAGATCGAGGCGGCCCGCCGCGCGATCACTCGTGAAATGAAGCGTGCCGGCCGCGTGTGGATCCGTATTTTCCCTGATGTGCCGGTGACGTCGAAGCCGACCGAAGTGCGCATGGGCAAGGGCAAGGGCGCTGTCGACTACTGGGCGGCGCGCGTCAAGCCGGGCCGCATCATGTTCGAGATCGACGGCGTCAACGAAGAAACCGCCCGTGAGGCGCTGCGTCTCGGCGCGGCCAAGCTCTCGGTCAGGACGCGCTTCGTACAGCGCATCGCAGAATAAGGACGGGCTGATCATGAAAGCCGAAGACATCCGGACCAAGACCCAGGACCAGCTGACCGACGATCTGGCCAGCCTGAAGAAGGAGCAGTTCAACCTGCGCTTCCAGAAGGCCACCGGCCAGCTCGAGAAGACCGCGCGCGTGCGGCAGGTTCGCAAGGACATTGCGCGTATCAAGACCATCGCTGCGGAAAAGTCCGCGGCCAAGAAGGCTTAAGGACGAAAATCATGCCAAAGCGCATTCTGCAGGGCACTGTCGTCAGCGACAAGAACGAGAAGACGGTAGTCGTCAAGGTCGAACGGCGCTTCACGCATCCCGTGATGAAGAAGACCGTGCGCATGACCAAGAAGTACAAGGCGCACGACGAGAACAACGCCCACAAGGTCGGCGATCAGGTGTTCATCCAGGAATCGAAGCCGATTTCCAAGGATAAGCGCTGGATCGTCGTGTCTTCGGACCAGGCGTAACAAACCGAATTTTGGACAGACCGGGGAGGGGCTTTGAGCCCGTCCCGTTAGAAGAGAAGAAGGCGGCCAGTCATGATTCAGATGCAAACAAACCTCGACGTCGCGGATAATTCCGGCGCCCGTCGTGTCATGTGCATCAAGGTGCTGGGCGGCTCGAAGCGGAAATACGCTTCCGTAGGCGACATCATCGTGGTGTCGATCAAGGAAGCCATTCCGCGCGGCCGCGTTAAGAAGGGCGATGTGATGAAGGCGGTCGTGGTTCGCACGGCCAAGGACATCCGCCGCCCGGACGGCAGCGTGATCCGTTTCGACAAGAACGCGGCCGTTCTCGTCGACAACAAGAAAGAGCCGATCGGCACGCGTATCTTCGGACCGGTTCCGCGCGAACTCCGCGCCAAGAACCACATGAAGATCATCTCGCTCGCGCCTGAAGTGCTGTAAGGAGCCGGACCAATGCAAAAGATTAGAAAAGGCGACAAGGTCGTCGTGCTGGCCGGCAAGGACAAGGGCCGTTCGGGCGAAGTCCTCTCGGTTCAGCCGAAGGAAGACACCGCGCTGGTGCGCGGCGTCAACATGATCCGTCGTCACCAGAAGCAGTCCCAGTCCCAAGAGGGCGGGATCATCACCAAGGAAGCGCCGATCCAGCTGTCGAACATCGCGCTGGCCGACCCCAAGGATGGCAAGCCGACCCGCGTCGGCTTCATCTTCCAGAAGGACGGCAAGAAGGTGCGCGTCGCCAAGCGCTCGGGAGAAGTCATCAATGGCTAAGGCTCAAACCACGAAGCCCAAGGCTGAAAGCAAACAGTCCAAGGCCCAGAACACGCCGCGTCTCAAGCAGGTCTACAATGAGACCATCCGCAAGGCGCTGCAGGAGCAGTTCGGCTACGAGAACGAGATGCAGGTTCCGCGCATCGACAAGATCGTGCTGAACATGGGCGTCGGCGAAGCGACCGCGGATTCGAAGAAGCCTTCGATCGCGGCCGAAGACCTGGCGATGATCGCCGGCCAGAAGGCCGTCGTCACCCGCGCTCGCAACTCCATCGCCGGCTTCAAGGTCCGCGAGAAGATGCCGATCGGCGCCAAGGTCACGCTGCGCAAGGAACGCATGTACGAGTTCCTCGACCGTCTCGTGAACATCGCACTGCCGCGCGTCCGCGACTTTCGCGGACTGAATCCGAAGAGCTTCGATGGCCGTGGCAACTACGCCATGGGCATCAAGGAACACATCGTGTTCCCGGAGATCAACTACGACAAGGTTGATCAGATCTGGGGCATGGACGTCATCGTTTGTACGACTGCGAAGACGGACGACGAAGCCAGGGCATTGCTCAAGGCCTTCAACTTCCCCTTCCGCCAGTAACGGCAGCGAGAAAAGGAAAAATCTGAAATGGCAAAGACCAGCTCAGTCGAGAAGAACAACAGGCGCCGCAAGCTTGCCGACCAGTACGGTCCCAAGCGCGCAGCGCTCAAGGCGATCATCATGGACCAGTCCAAGCCGATGGAAGAGCGTTTCCGCGCTCAGCTGAAGCTTGCTGCCCTGCCGCGCAACTCGGCCAAGATCCGCATCCGCAACCGCTGCGAAGTTACCGGCCGTCCGCGCGCCTATTATCGCAAGCTCAAAGTATCGCGCATCGCGCTTCGTGATCTCGGCAATAACGGCCAGATCCCGGGCCTGGTCAAGTCGAGCTGGTAAGGAGGACATAACATGTCATTGAGCGATCCTCTCGGCGATATGCTGACCCGCATCCGCAACGCGTATGGCCGTAAGAAGTCGAGCGTTTCGACGCCGGCCTCGCGCCTGCGTACCCGCGTCCTCGACGTGCTGAAGGCTGAAGGCTATATCCGCGACTACAGCCAGACCGACTTCGACAACGGCAAGTCCGAAATCGAAATCGAGCTGAAGTATTTCGACGGTGCTCCGGTCGTGCGCGAAATCGCCCGCGTTTCGAAGCCTGGCCGCCGCGTTTACGTCTCGGCAAAGTCGATCCCGCACGTCGCCAACGGCCTCGGCATCGCCATCCTTTCGACGCCCAAGGGCGTGATGGCCGATCACGAAGCACGCGAACAGAATGTCGGCGGCGAAATCCTCTGCCAGATTTTCTAATTCGGCAGACCTGAAACAAGAGAAGTGACGAGGACAACCAAATGTCTCGTATTGGAAAGAAACCCGTTTCGCTGCCGCAGGGCGTGACCGCGACCGTCAACGGCCAGACCGTGACGGCGAAGGGCCCCAAGGGCGAGCTGAAGTTCGTGGTGAACGACGAAGTGCTGGTCAAGATGGAAGGCAGCGAAATCGCTGTCCAGCCGCGCGACCAGACCAAGGCCGCCCGCTCCAAGTGGGGCATGTCGCGCACGCAGATCGTCAACATCCTGCAGGGCGTCAAGGACGGTTTCGAGAAGAAGCTCGAGATCACCGGCGTCGGCTATCGCGCGGCACTCCAGGGCAAGAACCTGCAGCTGGCGCTTGGCTTCAGCCACGACGTCGTTTACGAGACGCCGGCCGGCATCACGATCACTGTGCCGAAGCCGACGGAAATCACCGTGACCGGCATCGACAAGCAGCAGGTCGGCCAGGTTGCAGCCGAGATCCGCGAGTATCGCGGTCCCGAGCCCTACAAGGGCAAGGGTGTCCGCTATGCCGGCGAGAAGATCGTCCGCAAGGAAGGCAAGAAGAAGTAGTAGGCCTGACCCCGAAAAGTTGCAGACTTTTCGGAAAAAGCCAGGCCAAAGAAGTGCAACGCCGCGGGGAGCGGTCGCGGGAGGCGCTTTCGCCTACCGCACATGGCGGCCCCCGTTTTTTGAAGGCAAGGAAGACTATCATGGCTACCAAGGAATCCATCCAGCGCCGCGCGCAGCGCGTCCGCCGCCAGATCAAGAAGGTCGCCGGCGAACGTCCGCGTCTCTCGGTTCACCGCACGTCGAAGAACATCTACGTGCAGGTCATCGACGACGCCAAGGGCCATACCATCGCGGCTGCATCGACACTCGAGAAGGACCTCAAGGGTTCGCTCAAGACCGGCGCCGACACCGAGGCAGCAGCCGCTGTTGGCAAGCTGATCGCCGAGCGCGCTTCGAAGGCCGGCGTCAAGGAAGTCGTCTTCGACCGCGGCGCCTACATCTATCACGGCCGCGTCAAGGCGCTGGCCGAGGCTGCCCGTGAAGGCGGTCTGAGCTTCTAATTGCCTGATCCAGAACCGAAGGTCAGCGCAGCAAAAAGTTGCAGACTTTTCGGACAAGATCATGCAAGGAAAAATAATTCGCCCCCGGTGACCCAAAGAGGCGCACCGGATCTTATCAGCAACCGTGCTTCCGGAAAAAAACAAGGAACAGGATATGGCACAGGAACGTAGGGATGGCGGCCGCGGCCGCGATCGTGAAGAACGCGATGACGGCATGGTGGACAAGCTCGTCCACATCAACCGTGTCGCCAAGGTCGTCAAGGGCGGCCGTCGCTTCGGTTTTGCAGCACTCGTCGTTGTCGGCGACCAGAAGGGCCGCGTCGGCTTCGGTCACGGCAAGGCGCGCGAAGTGCCGGAAGCGATCCGCAAGGCAACCGAGTCGGCCAAGCGCGACATGATTTTCGTGCCGCTGCGCTCTGGCCGCACGCTGCACCACGACGTCGAAGGACGCTGGGGTGCCGGACGCGTGCTGCTGCGCGCTGCCAAGCAGGGTACCGGCATCATCGCCGGCGGCCCGATGCGCGCTGTCTTCGAGACGCTCGGCATGCATGACGTGGTCGCCAAGTCGATGGGTTCGTCGAACCCCTACAACATGGTTCGTGCCACATTCGACGCGCTGAAGAGCCAGATGCATCCCAAGGATGTGGCTGCTGCGCGCGGCATCAAATATTCGACCCTTCAGGCCCGCCGCGGCACCGCCGTTGCGGCTGAAGAATAGTCGATCTGACCAGGGATTTTGACCATGGCCAAGAAAGCAACCAAGACCATCACCGTTGAGCAGATCGGTTCGCCGATCCGCCGCCCGAAGGAACAGCGCGCAACGCTGGTCGGCCTCGGCCTCAACAAGATGCACAAGCAGCGCACGCTGGAGGACACTCCCTCGGTGCGCGGCATGATCGCTGCCGTCCAGCATCTCGTCCGCGTCGTGGACGAGGGCTGAGCAAAAGCGCAGGAGAACCCAGATGAAACTCAACGATCTGCGTGACAAGGACGGCGCGACGCACTCCAAGAAGCGTCTCGGCCGTGGCATCGGCTCCGGCTCCGGCAAGACCGGCGGTCGCGGCGTCAAGGGCCAGAAGGCGCGCTCCGGCGTCGCCATCAACGGCTTCGAGGGCGGCCAGATGCCGCTCTATCGGCGCCTGCCGAAGCGTGGCTTCAATAACATCTTCGCCAAGAGCTTTGTCGTCGTGTCGCTGGCTCGTATCCAGACGGCGCTCGATGCCAAGAAGCTCGACGCCAAGGCGACCGTGACGGCCGAGGCACTCGTTGCCGCCGGCGTCATCCGCCGCGTCAAGGACGGCGTGCGCATCCTCTCGGACGGCGAGCTCAAGGCAAAGCTTGCCTTCGACGTCGCCGGCGCCTCAAAGGCCGCGATCGAGAAGATCGAAAAGGCCGGCGGTTCGGTCAAGCTGCCGGAAGCGGCAGCGGAGTAACGGCAATTTGAAGCGCGGTCGGCAGGAACGGTATCCGTTTTTGTTCACGATTGCGCTTTGATCCGATCAATTAGGCGGCCGCGTCAACGCGGCCGCTTGCATGTTTAGAGCCCGGAGCTTATCTCGTGAGCTTCGGTGCCACGCGCCGCCTGAGCTGCGGGCATCGAGCGTGACATACAAATCAAAGAAGTAGCGCATGACGTTGTCCGAAAACCGCTTCACACTTTTCGGCATCATGCTCTAGCGGAGAATCAGGCATGGCTTCGGCTGCTGAACAACTAGCCTCGAATCTGAATTTTGCGGCTTTCGCCAAGGCGGAGGACCTGAAGAAGCGAATCTGGTTCACCGTCGGCGCGCTGCTCGTCTATCGCCTCGGCACCTATATCCCGCTGCCCGGCATCAATCCGGATGCATTCGCGCAGGCCTTCTCTTCGCAGGCCAAGGGCGTGCTCGGCATGTTCAACATGTTCGCCGGCGGCGCCGTGCAGCGCATGGCGATCTTCGCGCTCGGCATCATGCCTTATATCTCAGCCTCCATCATCATGCAGCTGATGACCTCGGTCATTCCGTCGCTGGAAGCGCTGAAAAAGGAAGGCGAGCAGGGCCGCAAGGTCATCAACCAGTACACGCGCTACGGCACGGTACTCCTGGCGCTGGTGCAGGCCTACGGCATTTCAGTGGGCCTGGAAGGCGGCAACGGCATCGTCAACGATCCCGGCATGTTCTTCCGCATCTCGACCGTCGTCACGCTGGTTGGCGGCACCATGTTCCTGATGTGGCTGGGCGAGCAGATCACCGCCCGCGGCATCGGCAACGGCATTTCGCTGATCATCTTTTCCGGCATCGTCGCCGGCCTGCCGCGCGCCATCTCCGGCACGCTGGAGCTCGGCCGCACCGGCGCCCTATCGACCGGGCTGATACTCGCGATCATCGTGCTGGCTATCATCGTCATCGCGCTGATCGTGTTCTTCGAGCGCGCGCAGCGCCGCCTGCTGATCCAGTATCCGAAGCGCCAGGTCGGCAACCGCATGTTCCAGGGCGATACCTCGCATCTGCCGCTGAAGCTCAACACGTCGGGCGTCATTCCGCCGATCTTCGCGTCGTCGCTGCTTTTGCTGCCGGCAACGGTCGCCGGCTTCTCGCAGACGACAAACCTGCCGGCCTGGGCAAGCACCGTGCTCGCCTCGCTCGGCCACGGCCAGCCGCTCTACATGCTGTTCTATGCGGCAATGATCGTGTTCTTCGCCTTCTTCTACACGGCCATCGTGTTCAATCCGAAGGACACCGCCGACCAGCTCAAGAAGCATTCCGGCTTCATTCCGGGCTACCGTCCGGGTGAGCGCACTGCCGATTACATCGACTATGTCCTGACGCGCATCACCGTCGTCGGCGCCATCTATCTGGTGCTGGTGTGCCTGCTGCCCGAGTTCCTGATTTCGGCGACTGGCGTACCATTCTACCTCGGTGGCACATCGCTTCTGATCGTGGTCAGTGTAACCCTCGATACGGTGGCGCAGATCCAGGGTCACCTGATCGCGCACCAGTATGAGGGCCTGATCAAGAAGTCGAAGCTGCGCGGGGGGAAGAAGGCCAGATGAGATTGATATTGCTTGGGCCGCCAGGAGCGGGCAAGGGGACGCAAGCACAAAGACTGGTAGAAAAATACGGCATACCGCAGCTGTCGACGGGCGACATGCTGCGGGCGGCCGTGCAGGCCGGCACCGAAGTCGGCAAGCGCGCCAAGGCGGTGATGGATGCCGGCGAGCTGGTTTCCGACGCAATCGTCAACGCCATCGTGGCCGAGCGCATCGATCAGCCCGATTGCACCAACGGTTTCATCCTCGACGGATATCCGCGCACGCTGGTGCAGGCTGATGCGGTTGAATCGATGCTCGCCGAGCGCGGCATTGGCCTCGATGCCGTGATCGAGTTCGTCGTCGACGACAAAGCGCTGGTCGGCCGCATCGTCAAGCGCGCCGACGACGCCAAGGCCGCCGGACAGCCGGTGCGCAAGGACGACAATCCGGTGGTGTTCGAAGAGCGCCTGCGGGAATATTACAAGAAGACCGCGCCTCTGATCGGCTATTATTATGCCAAACGCTCGCTTAGGAGTGTCGACGGCATGGCCCCTGTCGACACCGTGACGGCGGAGATTGAAGCGCTGCTCGCGGCGGTGACGCGGGAGACCGTTACGGTAAAGTAAAGATTGCGCTTGACTGGAACGGTTCGCTGGGTTATGGCGGCCCGTCTTCCTATCAGGCATGAGGCTTGCTTGTCCGCAAGGGCAAGGCAGCCGCATTGAAACTAGGGAACTCCCGCAAGGGCCGGCCTCCACCGGACGCGGGGTAATTTGAACAGCGCCGCGCATGCCCCTTTTTTTGAAGGCCGGCCGGTCCCACATGGAGAAGAGAAGAATATGGCTCGTATAGCCGGCGTCAACATTCCGACCAACAAGCGCGTCGTCATTGCGCTTCAGTACATTCACGGCATTGGCAAGAAGTTCGCCCAGGAGATCGTCGACAAGGTCGGCATCCCGGCCGAGCGCCGCGTCAACCAGCTGACCGACGCGGAAGTGCTGCAGATCCGCGAGACCATCGACCGCGACTACCAGGTCGAAGGCGACCTGCGCCGCGAAGTGTCGATGAACATCAAGCGTCTCATGGACCTCGGCTGCTACCGCGGTCTGCGTCACCGCCGTTCGCTGCCGGTTCGCGGCCAGCGCACGCACACCAATGCACGCACCCGCAAGGGCCCGGCCAAGTCGATTGCAGGCAAGAAGAAGTAAGTGAGCGAATAGCGAGTAGCCATTAGCGAGTAGGGGTTCCCTATTCGCTGGTCCCTGCTCACTACTCGCTTTCAAAGGTGGAGCCGCTGGCACTACGGCGGTGTAGAGATCAACTGAAAGGACTATCATGGCCAAGGAAGCCGCTCGTGTTCGCCGTCGCGAACGCAAGAACATCTCGTCGGGCGTTGCCCACGTCAATTCGACCTTCAACAACACGATGATCACCATCACCGACGCGCAGGGCAATTCCATTGCCTGGTCGTCGGCCGGTGCCCAGGGCTTCAAGGGTTCGCGCAAGTCGACCCCGTTCGCCGCCCAGATGGCTGCCGAAGACGTCGCCAAGAAGGCCCAGGAACACGGCATGCGCATGCTCGAAGTCGAGGTCTGCGGACCCGGCTCCGGTCGTGAATCGGCGCTTCGCGCCCTGCAGGCGGCCGGCTTCACCATCACCTCGATCCGTGATGTGACGCCGATCCCGCACAATGGCTGCCGCCCGCGCAAGAAGCGCCGCGTCTAAGACATTACCGAACGCCGCGTGAGCGCCTCAAGGCGCTCCTCCACGGCACTCCAGGTCGCCCGCCACGATTGGATGGTGGCGGGTCAACGGAAGGAAAGCATCATGATCCAGAAAAATTGGCAGGAACTGATCAAGCCGAACAAGATCGAGTTCTCGTCGAAGAAGAAGACGCTGACCACGCTGGTCGCCGAGCCGCTCGAGCGTGGCTTCGGCCTGACGCTCGGCAACGCGCTGCGCCGCGTGCTTTTGTCTTCGCTGCGCGGTGCGGCTGTCACCGCCGTGCAGATCGACGGCGTTCTGCATGAATTCTCGTCGATTGCCGGCGTGCGTGAGGACGTGACCGACATCGTCCTCAACATCAAGGAAATCGCCATCCGCATGGAAGGCGATGGTCCCAAGCGCATGGTCGTTCGCAAGCAGGGCCCGGGTGCGGTTCTGGCTGGCGACATCCAGACGGTTGGCGACGTCGAGATCCTCAACCCGGACCACGTCATCTGCACGCTGGACGAGGGCGCTGAAATCCGCATGGAATTCACCGTCGACACCGGCAAGGGTTACGTGCCGGCCGACCGCAACCGCGCCGAAGACGCGCCGATCGGCCTGATCCCGGTCGACAGCCTGTATTCGCCGGTCAAGAAGGTCTCCTACAAGGTCGAAAATACCCGCGAGGGCCAGGTTCTCGACTATGACAAGCTGACCATGACCATCGAGACCGACGGTTCGATCTCGGGCGAGGACGCGGTGGCATTCGCTGCCCGCATCCTGCAGGACCAGCTTGGCCTGTTCGTCAATTTCGACGAGCCGCAGAAGGAAGTCGCCACCGAAGCCGTCACAGAGCTCGCCTTCAACCCGGCGCTGCTCAAGAAGGTCGACGAACTCGAGCTTTCGGTGCGTTCGGCCAACTGCCTGAAGAACGACAACATCGTCTACATCGGCGATCTCATCCAGAAGACCGAAGCCGAGATGCTGCGCACCCCGAACTTCGGCCGCAAGTCGCTGAACGAGATCAAGGAAGTGCTCGCGGCGATGGGCCTGCACCTCGGCATGGAAGTGCCGGACTGGCCGCCGGAAAACATCGAAGACCTCGCCAAGCGTTACGAAGACCAATATTGAGCATGAATTTCCAAGGATCGGCGGCGTGAGCCGCTCGATCCGACGGTCATGCGGAAAACCATCAGAGGCCACGGCCTCTTGAACAACTGAAGAAGGAAAAGAGCCATGCGCCACGGTTTTAAAGGCCGCCGCTTCGCCCGAAGCATTAGCCATCGCAAGTCGATGTTCGCCAACCTCGCCGTGTCGCTGCTCGAGCACGAACAGATCGTCACCACCCTGCCGAAGGCGAAGGATCTGCGTCCGATCGTCGAGAAGCTGGTGACGCTCGGCAAGCGCGGCGACCTCCATGCGCGCCGCCAGGTGATTGCCCAGATCGGCAATGAAGGCGTCGTCAAGCGTCTGTTCGACACGATCGCGCCGCGCTACGCCACCCGCAATGGCGGCTATCTGCGCATCATGAAGGCGGGCTTCCGCCACGGCGACAATGCCGCCATGGCGGTCATCGAGTTCGTCGACCGTGACACCGACGCCAAGGGCGCCGGCGACCGCGCTCGCCTCGAAGCTGAAGGCACCAATGAGGAAACCGCGGCCGCATAAGGCTGGGGGTTTCTGGATGAATTCAAAGGGGCCTTCGGGCCCCTTTTTGTTACCAGCGTCCTACGTTTAGCGAGCCTTACGTTTAGCGAGCAAGCGTCAGGTAGTCGCGACCGCTAAGCAGATTCCAATTGAAGGCGCCGGGGATCTCTTCGAACGCCGGTTGGGGATAGGAATAGATACTGTCGAGGGTGGCGCGGGAATCGATATCGCTGACCACTTGCGACACGGTGGAATTGGCCAGGTATTTTTGGGCGTCCCCATCTTCGATGAAGTCTGTATCGACTCGGAAATGAATCTGAATGGGACCCGCGCAGATGTTCAGCAAGATATCGTCGCTCAAGGCGGCGTAGAAAACCGCTGCCTCTTCTGGAGCCCAAAGGCCGGCAGCCAGGAATTCCGAAGGCTTCGTCTCTCCACTGAACCCATCCAATGAGAGCACAAGGCGATCGGTGAGAACCTCAAAATCACCTTCGAGATAGCCCGCTTCTTCGATCTGAAACCAGTTCATCCAATGAGGTGCTTCTTCATCAAAGGAAATTTCGAGCTTTCCGAAAATCCAATAGACCGGAATCGTCCCTGCAGGTTCCGTGACCCAGCCGTCAGGCGGACCCAGCACACCGGCGATGTCGATCATTTTCAGAGAAGGGGAAACGGGCCCAAAAGTGCCGGTCTTCAAAAAGTCACGGAATGACAGGAGTTGTTTTTTCATGAAGGTCGACGAAGGTTCTCAGTTTCAAGCCGACCTATAGCTGCTTTGCGGGCCAGAATAATCAGATTTCAGCGGCTTAGCCTTTCATTTTGCACAATCGTCGGGACAATGGCGCCCGACCTGGAGGATTCGGAATGCACTTCAAACGGCTGTTTCTTGTTGCCCTTTGCGCGCTGGCCGCCTTTGCCGCGGCACCGGCCGTGAAAGACGCCCTGGCCGAGGACGCCGCCAAGCCAGCCGATCCGGGGCTCTCCGATGTGCTGACCGACCTCTTGCATGGCGTCGAAGGCGAGAACGGCACCTCCGGTCCCGACAAGCGCGTGCCGTTCGGCCGCGAAGAGGTACAGCTGTCGTTTGCGCCCCTGGTCAAGCAGACGGCGCCGGCGGTGGTCAATGTCTATGCTTCGCAGACGGCCAAGGTCACGTCGCCCTTCGACGGCGATCCTTTCTTCGAGGAATTCTTCGGCCGCGCACAGCCGCGCGCGCAATCCTCGCTCGGCTCGGGTGTGCTGGTCGACCCGAGCGGCGTCGTCGTCACCAATTTCCACGTGATCAAGGATGCCGACGAGGTCAAGGTCGCGACCGCCGACGGGCGCGAATTCACCTCGAAGGTCATGCTCAAGGACGAGACGCTCGACCTCGCCGTGCTCAAGATCACCTCCGACAAGCCGTTTCCGGTGATCGCCATCGGCGATTCCGACGCGCTCGAGGTCGGCGACCTGGTGCTGGCCATCGGCAATCCGTTCGGCGTCGGCCAGACCACCACCAGCGGCATCGTTTCGGCGCTTGCCCGCAGCCATATCGGCGTTTCGGATTCGGGCTATTTCATCCAGACCGACGCCGCCATCAATCCCGGCAATTCCGGCGGCGCGCTGATCAACATGGGCGGCCAGCTGGTCGGCATCAACACCGCCATCTACAGCCGCAGCGGCGGCTCGATCGGCATCGGCTTTGCCATCCCGGCCAACATGGTGCGTGCCTTCGCCGATGCGGCCAAGGCCGGGCTCGATTTCTTCGAGCGGCCCTATATAGGCGCCGAGTTCGAAGCGGTCACACCTCAGATCGCCGAATCGCTTGGCATGGAGAAGCCGACCGGCGCGCTGGTGTCGTCGGTCGAGGAAGCCGGACCGGCGGCCAAGGCAGGGCTGAAGCCCGGCGATGTCGTGCTGCAGCTCAATGGCACGACCGTCGAAGGCATCGAGGCGCTGGACTACCGCATGGCGACCCTGTCGATCGGCACCAAGGCGACCTTCGCCATCCTGAGCAAGGGCCAGCAGGCGACGATGGAGATCGCACTGGAGCGCGCGCCGGAAGGCGCCAAGGCGTCGGAAGTGACGCTGCATGGCCGCAGCCCATTCTCCGGCGCCAAGGTCGCGGAACTGTCGCCCAGGCTCGCCCAGCGGCTTGGCCTGCGCACCGACCTCAAGGGCGTCACCGTGGTCGACATCAACCGCGATTCGCCGGCCGCCGATTTCGGCTTCCAGCCGGGCGACATCGTGCGCGAGGTGAACGGCACGACGGTCGATACGGCGGCGACACTGGCGCAGCTTGCCCAGCAGGATACACGCTGGTGGCGCTTTACCGTCGAGCGCGGCGGGCAGATACTGCGCCAGGTGTTGCGTTACTGAGGCGATCTTCCCATTTCTGAGGATCGTGCTCCAACCAGAAGACCTAGATGGCCGATCTGTTCAGCGTCGATGAACCGGAAAGAGCGCCGCCCGGCCGGCCTTTGGCCGATCGGCTGCGTCCGAAAAACCTCGGCGAGGTTGTCGGCCAGGAGCATTTGACCGGGCCGGACGGCGCGCTGACGCGGTTGATCAACTCCGGTTCGCTCGGCTCGATGATTTTCTGGGGGCCACCCGGCACCGGCAAGACCACGGTGGCGCGGCTGCTGGCCGGCGAGACCAGCCTTGCCTTCGAGCAGATCTCAGCGGTGTTTTCCGGCGTTGCCGATTTGAAGAAAGTGTTCGAGGCGGCAAAGCTGCGTCGCACCAATGGCCGCCAGACGCTGCTGTTCGTCGACGAGATCCATCGCTTCAACCGCGCCCAGCAGGATTCGTTTCTCCCGGTCATGGAGGACGGCACCGTCGTGCTGGTTGGCGCCACGACCGAAAATCCGTCCTTCGAGCTGAACGCCGCGCTTCTGTCGCGCGCGCGGGTGCTGGTGTTTCACTCGCTGGGCGAGGACAGCATTGCCAAGCTGATGACGCGCGCGGAGGAGACGGAGGGCAGGGCGCTGCCGCTCGACGACGAGGCGCGGGCGATGCTCATCCGCATGAGCGATGGCGACGGCCGGGCCTCGCTGACGCTGGCCGAGGAAGTCTGGCGCGCCGCCAAACCCGGCGAGGTTTTCGATCCCGAAGGGCTGCAGCGCATCGTCCAGCGCCGCGCGCCGATCTATGACAAGGGCCAGGACGGTCACTACAATCTGATCTCGGCGCTGCACAAATCGGTGCGTGGGTCCGACCCGGACGCGGCGCTTTATTATCTTGCCCGCATGTTCGACGCCGGCGAGGATCCGCTCTATCTCGGCCGCCGGCTGGTGCGCATGGCGATGGAGGATATCGGGCTGGCCGACCCGCAGGCGCTGGTTATCGCCAACGCCGCCAAGGACGCCTACGACTATCTCGGCTCGCCCGAAGGCGAACTGGCCTTCGCCGAGGCCACCGTCTATCTCGCCACCGCGCCCAAATCCAACGCCGTCTATACCGCCTTCAAGGCAGCCACGCGGGCGGCGAAGGAGTTCGGTTCGCTGCTGCCGCCCAAGCACATCCTCAACGCGCCGACCAAGCTGATGAAAGAGGAGGATTACGGCGCCGGCTACCGCTACGATCACGACCAGCCCGATGCTTTTTCCGGCCAGGACTATTTCCCCGAAAAGATGGGCCGGCAGACCTTTTATGATCCGCCCGAACGCGGCTTCGAGCGCGATATCAAGAAACGGCTGGACTATTGGGCAAAGCTGCGCAGCGAGCGGGAAAAATAGGTGCGCGGGACAAACGGGACGAACTCGGCCTGCCCGCGATGAACTGAAATTCTGTCCCCGCCAGTCACAGCAGTGTGATTGTACCGCATGACAAAAAGCCCTATCACGTCGCATGACTCGGCCGGGAGGCTGCCAGGACGGGCGATAATTCGGAACGGGGACAGCGCGCGGCGCGAACAGAAATGACAAAATCCCTTCGCAAAACGCTTCGCCAGGCTGTGATTGCTGTCCCGCTGCTCGTGCTCGGCTTCTATTTCATTCCGATCCTGACCACGATTTGGATCGTCTGCGGCCTGATCGATGTGCTGCGCAACGCCAGCAAGGATCTGTCGCTGTTGCGCGGCTATTTCCTCGGCAATGGCATCTTCACCTGGCTGCTGTCGCCCTTCAATCTGCTGGTGGACCTCGTTTGCTACCGCAACCCGGGTGTGTGGAAGCTGGAGCAGTTTCCTGCCGATTATCAGCGCGAGGTCAACGAGGTTCTTGACGTCTTCAAGGCGCGCAAGGACGAGATCATCGCCGATATCGACGCCAATTTCGGCACCGGTCGTCGCGGCATGTATGTCTATCAGTGGTACGGCAAGCACCGGATCGACAATGTTGCGGAATTCAACAAGGATTTCAAATACATCAAGACCATTGCCGTGTCTGTCTTCAGAGGCAAGGAATCGACTTCCTGGCATTTCGGACCGCTGCGGCTCAGCCTGCGCATCCTCTACAATCTCTTGCCGGTGAAGGCAGAGGTTTTCGTCGAATGCAACGGCGCCAGGAATTACTGGCACGACAACCCGCTCTATATTTTCGACGACACGCTGCTGCACCGCTCGGTCAACGAGTATGATGGGCGCCGCTACTGCGTGTTCATGGACATCATCCGCCCGTCGCCGTTCCCCGGTTTCATCGCCGGACTTCTGGCCATCGTTTCGGTCACCGTCGAGCGCATCAATTCCATGTTCTACAAGAACTGGAAGATGATCGGCTCGAGCAAGGCAAAGAAGGTCGAGACGACCTGAGGCGTTAGCCTGAAGGGATTGACCGCACTGCCTTGGCCGGGCAGTAAACGGGCATGTTCAATCTGCTTCTTGTTGTGGTCGGCGGCGGCATCGGCGCCGGCATCCGCCACCTGACCAACATCGGCGCCTTGCGCCTCGTCGGTCCCAACTACCCCTGGGGGACGATGGCGATCAACATCCTCGGCTCCTTTGTTATGGGGCTGTTCGTCGCCGCGCTGATGCGGCGCGGCGGTTCCAATGAGCTCCGGCTGTTCGTCGCCACGGGCATCCTTGGCGGCTTCACCACCTTCTCCGCCTTTTCGCTCGATTTCGCGACCCTGTGGGAGCGCGGAGCGACGCTGACGGCGTTGGGATATGCGCTTGCCAGCGTCGTTGGCGCCATTATCGCCCTGTTTCTGGGACTTTGGCTCGCAAGAACCGTTTCATAGTGTTATTGCCCCGACCTGGAGCACGCCGCATCCTCTGGACGCGCTGCAGAAACTTTGATCTTGCGCATGATCCTTTCCGAAAGCCGGAGTAGATTTTCGGGGTCACGCGTTAGAAACGGATAAAGCGAAAATCATGGCAGGCGTAGAACAGATCACGGTGGAGGCCGGCGAGGCGGGCATGCGGCTCGATCGCTGGTTCAAGACCCATTTCCCCGGCCTCGGCTTTGGCCATCTGCAGAAGTTGCTGCGCTCGGGCCAGATCCGCGTCGATGGCGGCCGGGTCAAGGCCGACAGCCGTGTCGAGCCCGGCCAGGTGGTGCGTGTGCCGCCGCTCGAGGTCGACAAGAAGGGCGAGAGTGCGCTTACGGGTTACTCGATCCGCAACCAGGGCGACGCCGATGTGCTGGCCAAGATGCTGATCCACGAAGATCCAAAAGTCTTCGTCTTCAACAAGCCGGCCGGCCTGGCGGTGCAAGGCGGCTCGGGCGTCACCCGCAATGTCGACGACATGCTGGAGGCCTGGCGCAGCCAGAAGGGCGAGAAGCCGCGCCTGGTGCACCGGCTCGACCGCGACACGTCGGGCGTGTTGGTGGTTGCCCGCACCAGGCTTGCGGCGATGAAGCTTTCCGAGTCATTCCGGGCGCGCGAGACCAAGAAGACCTATTGGGCGCTGGTCAAGGGCGTCCCGCCCAAGCGTGAGGACAAGATCTCGACCTGGCTGATCAAGGAGCCGACCGAGGACGGCGACCGCGTGCGCGTGGCAGCCCATGGCGAAAAGGGCGCCGACCACGCCGTGTCCTACTATCGCATCATCGAGCAGGCGGCTCAGACGATGACCTGGCTGGAAATGGAGCCGTACACTGGCCGCACCCACCAGCTGCGCGTTCATGCCGCCTATATCGGCTGCCCGATCCTCGGCGACCCCAAATATTTCGAGGCCGACACCAACTGGGACTTTCCGGGCGGCATTCAGAACCGCCTGCATCTGCATGCGCGCCGCATCGTCATTCCGCACCCGGACAAGGGCGTCATCGACGTCACCGCGCCGATGCCGCCGCATATGCGCCAGAGCTGGAACCTGATCGGCTTCGACGACGCCAGCGCGGAGGACTGACATTGGCCGTTGCCTCGGTATTGGATCGCCGCGATGCGGTCGATCTGGCGGCTGCTTCCATCATGGTCGGGTTGACCTTTTCCTGGGGGCTGAACTACGTCGCCGCCAAGATCTCCTATGCCGGCTTCGATCCGGTTTTCGTCTCGATCGCACGTTCGATCATTGGCGGGCTCTGTGTGCTCGGCTGGTGCTGGCTGCGCGGCATCAGGCTGTTTAAGGCCGACGGGTCGCTTGTCGCCGGCATCATCGTCGGCGTGCTGTTCGGCGTCGAGTTCCTGTGCCTCTATATCGGGCTGGAATACACGACCGTTGCCCGCAACACACTGCTGGTCAACACCATGCCGTTCTGGGTCCTGATCGGCGGCCATTTCCTGCTCGGTGAGCGTATCAACGCGCGCAAGCTTGGCGGGCTCGTTCTCGCCTTCTGCGGCCTGGTGGCGGTGTTTTCAGACGGGATTGCCGGCGGCACCGACGTGACCTTGATGGGCGATCTGCTCAGCCTCGGCTCCGGTATTCTGTGGGCGGCGACCAGTATCGTCATCAAGCGTTCGAAACTGGTCGAGACCAGTGCCGAGAAATTGCTGCTTTATCAGCTGGCCGGTGCGGCCATTGTCGGTGTCCTGGTTCTGCCTTTCGCCGGCCCGCCGATCCGCGCGGTCAGTGCCTTGCCGACATTGGCGCTGCTGTTCCAGTCGCTCTATATAGTTGCCTTCACCTATGTGCTGTGGTTCTGGCTGCTCAGGCGCTATCCGGCATCGGGCCTGTCGAGCTTCGCCTTCCTGTCGCCGGTGTTCGGCGTCCTCTGCGGCGCTATCATTCTTGGCGAGGCGCCAACGACCAGGATCTTTGTGGCGCTTGGGCTGATCGCAGTCGGCCTGATCATCGTCAACCGGCCGGCGCGCAAGCAGGTACCTGGATAGAAAGTTCGACCATGCGTGACATCCTCAACGACCTCGAAGCGGGAAAGCATCTGTCCGATCCGGATCCGGTCCGCCGCGCGCAGATCCAGATGAAGACGCACCTGCCGAAGCGCTTCTACAAGGACGTGTCGGTCGCAGCTGTGGAGGACGGTTTTGCCGTCCATCTCGACGGCAAGCCGGTGCGCACGCCGGGCAAGGCGCTGCTGGCGCTGCCGACCGAAAAGGCCGCCGCCCTGGTCGCCAGTGAGTTCGCTGCACAGGGCGAGACCATCGACCCGGTCACGATGCCGGTGCTGCGTCTGGTCAACACCGCCATCGACGGCGTCGCCAGCGACCCGCAGGCGGTGCTGGAGGACGTCTTGCGCTTCGCCTCGTCCGATCTGACCTGCTACCGCGCCGACGCGCCACAGGGGCTGGTCGAGCGGCAGAACCAGCATTGGGATCCGGTGATCGACTGGGCGAGAGCGACATTAGGGGCTCGGTTCAATCTCGCCGAGGGCATCATCCATGTCGAGCAGCCGCGCGAGAGCATCGCAGTGCTCGGCGCTCATCTTGCCCAGCGTGCCGAGCCGCTGCGGCTGGCCGCAATCCATGTCATGACTTCGCTGACCGGGTCGGCGCTGCTGGCGCTGGCGGTCGATTACGGCGCGCTCGATGGCGACGCGGCTTGGGCCGCCGGCCATGTCGACGAGGACTGGCAGATCGAGCATTGGGGCCAGGATGCCGAGGCTGTCGCACGCCGCTCGGCCCGCAAACGCGACATGATGGCGGCCGTCGGCCTGCTCGATGCGCTGAAGACCTGATCCTCGGCCTTTGCCGCACTGCACCTAATACCAAAGTCATAAATCCAAGGTCTGTCTGCCTCCGGCGGTCGCTTTCTGTCATTTTTTACGCTGATGGCTGGTTCGAGTCGCGTTCAGAGGGAACGCCGACGATGACGCCCAGCGTCGAAGGCAGACGATTCACGGGAGGACAGTTCAATGGCATTGGCATCGACCGCCGGCGGAGCCAGCCGCGGCATGACACGAGAGGAGAAGAAGGTCATCTTCGCCTCCTCGCTGGGCGCGGTTTTCGAATGGTATGATTTCTATCTCTACGGAGCGTTGGCCGGCGCGATCGGCTTGACCTTCTTCAACTCGTTTCCCGAAAGCACCCGCTACATCTTCACGCTGCTGGTCTTCGCCGCCGGCTTCATCGTGCGCCCGTTCGGCGCGCTGGTGTTCGGCCGCATCGGCGATCTCGTCGGCCGCAAATACACATTCCTTGTCACCATCATGATCATGGGTCTGTCGACTTTCCTTGTCGGCCTGCTTCCGGGTTCAGAGACACTGGGCATTCTGGCGCCGATCCTGTTGATCGCGCTGCGCATGCTGCAGGGCCTGGCGCTTGGCGGCGAGTACGGCGGCGCCGCGACCTATGTCGCGGAACATGCGCCGGACGACCGTCGCGGCTTCTACACCTCATGGATCCAGACGACGGCGACGCTCGGCCTTTTCCTGTCGCTGATTGTCATCCTGCTGGTGCAGAATTCCGTAAGCAAGGACGCCTTCAACGCCTGGGGATGGCGCATTCCGTTCCTGGTCTCGGCTATCCTGCTCGGCATTTCGGTCTGGATCCGGCTGTCGCTTTCGGAATCGCCGACCTTCCTGCGCATGAAGGAAGAGGGCAAGAGTTCCAAGGCGCCGCTGTCGGAAGCCTTCGGCCAGTGGAAAAACGCCAAGATCGCCATCCTGGCGCTGTTCGGCCTCACCGCCGGTCAGGCCGTGGTATGGTACAATGGCCAGTTCTATGCACTGTTCTTCCTGGCCAATGTGCTCAAGGTCGACGCGCAGTCGGTCAACATCATGATCGCCATTGCGCTGGCACTCGGCACGGGCTTCTTCGTCTTCTTCGGCTGGCTGTCCGACAAGATCGGCCGCAAGCCGATCATCATGGCCGGCCTTGCGCTGGCAGTCGTCACCACCTTCCCGCTGTTCAAGGCGTTGACCTGGGCCGCCAATCCGGCGCTCGCCACCGCACAGCAGAACACGCGCGCCACGGTGACGGCGGCTCCGGGAGACTGCAACTTCCAGTTCAACCCGACCGGCACGCGCGTACCGGTCAGTTCGTGCGATATCGCGACCGACTTCCTTGCCAAGAACTCGGTGCCTTACGACATCGTCTCTACCGCGGCGGCGGGGACCCCGGCGAGTGTCATGATCGGCAGCGAAACTGTGGCGTCTTATGATGCCAAGGCCGCGGGCGACAAGAAGGCTGCAAGCGACGCTGCCTTCAAGAAGGGTATCAACCTCGCGCTTCAGGGTGGCGGTTACCCGTTGAAGCGCGCTGCCGCCAAGGTTGCCGACCAGAAGCTCGACGCCTTTGTCGCGGCCAATCCTGAACTGAAGCTCGATGCGGCAGCCATCCGCGCCGGCGAAAAGACCGCGGTCCCGACCGAACAGGCCATCAAGGACAAGGTGCTGACCAAGGATGAGGCCGCGGGCGCCACCGAGGTGACCGTGTACAGCGTTCCGGCAGCGGGCGCGTTCGCGATGTTTGCCGACCCCGCACAGGTCAACTGGGCAAAGGTCATCGGCATCCTGTTCATCCTGGTCCTCTACGTGACCATGGTCTACGGGCCGATCGCGGCGATCCTGGTCGAGATGTTCCCGACACGCATCCGCTACAGCGGCATGTCACTGCCCTATCACATCGGCAATGGCTGGTTCGGCGGCCTGCTGCCCGCGATCGTGTTCGCGTTCAGCGCCTACAAGGGCGATATCTATTACGGCCTTTGGTATCCGGTGGTGATCGCGGCGGTGACGCTGATCATCGGCATGATCTTCGTCAGGGATACGCTCGGCACCGACCTGCATACCAAGCAGTAGCCGACGGCTCTGTATCAAACAAAAAACCCGGCGCGAGCGATCGCGCCGGGTTTTTGATTTGTGGGCCTGTTCGATCTATCAGCGCGGAAGACGCCTAGCTCTTGCGAGGCTGTTCGGCCTCCGCAATGGCGGCCTCATGATACCAGGCCCCGCCATGGGCAAGCGGGTGATCGCGCAGCGAAGCAAGCTCTGCCGCAAACTTGGCCTTTACGCCTAAATTTGAGGCACCCGCACGCGCTGCCACCGGGAACATCAGGATTTTGGCCGACGGACGGGCTGAGGTGATTTCCATGGTCGGTCTCCTTTCTTCTGGAGAGGCTCTTCGATTCATCTTTCCATCAAGGTAGGTCCTGCAATCCTTTTAGGCAAGATGCCTAAAGAAAGATCGGCATTTGCCTGTTATTTAAGCAAATTCTGCCTTTGATTGATCCGGGCGCATTGCTTAGGCGGCTTGC
This sequence comes from Mesorhizobium sp. C089B, assembly GCF_030323125.1. Taxonomy (NCBI): domain Bacteria; kingdom Pseudomonadati; phylum Pseudomonadota; class Alphaproteobacteria; order Hyphomicrobiales; family Phyllobacteriaceae; genus Mesorhizobium; species Mesorhizobium sp. C089B. The sequence continues at coordinate 1,657,386 of NZ_CP100469.1, read as the reverse complement.
CATCACCGGCGGGATGAAAGGGCATTTTTGCCGCACCCTGACCAACTGAAGTGGCACACGATTTGCATTTTATCGACCGGCAGCTGGGCTGCTGGATGGCTCGGCGCGCCGGCGTCATCCAGGTTCGGTGATCAAGCAACGAGAGGCTCTAGAATGACGAAATACAAGCTCGAGTATATCTGGCTCGATGGTTACACGCCGGTCCCCAATCTTCGCGGCAAGACCCAGATCAAGGAGTTCGCCGAGTTCCCGACGCTCGAGCAGCTGCCGCTGTGGGGCTTCGACGGTTCTTCGACGCAGCAGGCCGAAGGCCACAGCTCCGACTGCGTGCTGAAGCCGGTCGCCGTATTCCCGGACCCGGCCCGCAGCAATGGCGTGCTGGTGATGTGCGAAGTGATGATGCCAGATGGCGTGACGCCGCATGTGTCCAACAAGCGCGCCACCATCCTCGACGACGAAGGCGCCTGGTTCGGCTTCGAGCAGGAGTATTTCTTCTACAAGGACGGCCGTCCGCTCGGCTTCCCGAGAGCGGCTATCCGGCGCCGCAGGGCCCGTACTACACCGGCGTCGGCTATTCGAATGTCGGCCCGATCGCGCGCCAGATCGTCGAGGAGCATCTCGACCTTTGCCTCGCAGCAGGCATCAACCATGAAGGCATCAACGCCGAAGTGGCCAAGGGCCAGTGGGAATTCCAGATTTTCGGCAAAGGCTCCAAGAAGGCCGCCGACCAGATGTGGATGGCCCGCTATCTCTTGCAGCGCCTGACCGAAAAGTACGAGATCGACATCGAGTATCACTGCAAGCCGCTCGGCGACACCGACTGGAACGGCTCGGGCATGCACGCCAACTTCTCGACCGCCTATATGCGCGAAGTCGGCGGCAAGGCCTATTTCGAAGCGCTGATGGCTCAATTCGACAAGAACCTGATGGACCACATCGCCGTCTACGGCCCGGACAACGACAAGCGCCTGACCGGCAAGCATGAGACCGCTCCGTGGAACCGCTTCAGCTACGGCATCGCCGACCGAGGCGCCTCGATCCGCGTGCCGCATTCCTTCGTCAACAATGACTACAAGGGCTACCTGGAAGACCGCCGCCCGAATTCGCAAGGCGACCCCTACCAGATCGCTTCGCAGATCCTGAAGACCATCGCGGAGGTTTCGACCAGCGCGCAGGTCTCGGCGGCCGCCTAAGCATCTATAGCGGCGCAGGCTTCGTAAGCCTGCGCCGTAGCCTGCTGCTACCACGTCTACGGTCTGCTATTGGTCAAACAAAAACCCCGGCGTCTGAACTGACGCCGGGGTTTTTCCTTGTCGCTGAGGCTTATCGCTCAGACCGAATAGTACATGTCGTATTCGACCGGATGCGGGGTCATTTCGAAGCGCATCACTTCGGCCATCTTGAGCTCGATATAGCTGTCGATCTGGTCGTCGTCGAAGACGCCGCCGGCTTTCAGGAAGCCGCGGTCCTTGTCCAAGCTTTGCAGCGCTTCGCGCAGCGAACCGCAGACGGTCGGAATCTTCTTCAGTTCCTTCGGCGGCAGATCGTAAAGATCCTTGTCCATCGGCTGTCCCGGGTGGATCTTGTTCTTGATGCCGTCGAGGCCGGCCATCAGCATGGCGGCGAAAGCGAGGTAGGGGTTCGCGCCCGGATCGGGGAAGCGGACCTCGACGCGCTTGGCTTTCGGCGACGAGCCGAACGGAATGCGGCAGGAGGCCGAACGGTTGCGCGCGGAGTAGGCGAGCAGCACCGGGGCTTCATAGCCAGGCACAAGGCGCTTGTAGGAGTTGGTCAGCGGGTTGGTGAAGGCGTTGATGGCCTTGGCGTGCTTGATGATGCCGCCGATGTAGAACAGGCACGACTCCGACAGGCCGGCATATTCATTGCCGGCGAAGGTCGGCTTGCCGTTCTTCCAGATCGACTGGTGGACGTGCATGCCCGAGCCGTTGTCGCCGAAAATCGGCTTCGGCATGAAGGTGGCCGTCTTGCCATAGGCGTTGGCGACCTGGTGCACGACATATTTGTAGATCAGCATCTTGTCGGCGTTGCGGACCAGCGTGTCGAACTTGATGCCGAGCTCGTGCTGGGCAGCGGCAACCTCGTGATGGTGTTTTTCGACGCGCACGCCCATTTCGGCGAGCACGGTCAGCATTTCGGAGCGCATGTCCTGCGCGCTGTCGATCGGCGGCACAGGGAAGTAGCCGCCCTTGACGCGCGGGCGGTGGCCGAGATTGCCGGTCTCGTAGTCGGTGTCGTCATTGGACGGAAGTTCGGTCGAGTCCAGCTTGAACCCGGTGTTGTAGGGATCGGCCTTGTACTTGACGTCGTCGAAGACGAAGAACTCGGCTTCGGGGCCGACATAGATGGTGTCGCCGATGCCTTCGGCCTTCATGTAGGCCTCGGCCTTCTTGGCAGTGCCGCGCGGATCGCGGTTGTAGGATTCGCCGGAGACCGGATCGAGAATGTCGCACAGGATGACCATGGTCGACTGGGCGAAGAACGGATCCATGTGGACGGTGTCCGCATCGGGCATCAGCACCATGTCGGACTCGTTGATCGCCTTCCAGCCGGCGATCGAGGAGCCGTCGAACATGACGCCGTCGGCGAACATGTCTTCCTCGACCTCGATGACATCCATCGTCACGTGCTGCAGCTTGCCCTTCGGATCGGTGAAGCGCAGGTCGACGAATTTCACGTCGTTGTCCTTGATCTGCTTCATGATGTCTTTGGCTGTCGTCATGTCGTTTCTTCCCTGTGTGATGACGTTTCGAGGAGACGTTAATCTGAAATCAGAAAGCTCAGACGGCGTCCATCCCCGTTTCGCCGGTGCGGATGCGAACGACCTCCTCGATGTTGGAGACGAAGATCTTGCCGTCGCCGATGCGGCCGGTCTGCGCCGCCTTGCGGATGGCTTCGATGGCGCCTTCGACGGCGTCGTCGCCCAGCACGACTTCGATCTTCACCTTGGGCAGGAAGTCGACGACATATTCGGCGCCGCGATAGAGTTCGGTATGGCCTTTCTGGCGGCCAAAGCCCTTAGCCTCGGTCACGGTAATGCCTTGCAGACCGGCCTCCTGAAGCGCTTCCTTCACTTCGTCTAGCTTGAACGGCTTGATGATCGCTTCGATCTTTTTCATGTAAAAAGTGGCCTCCACTGCCAAAAAAACGGGTTGTGCGCCCCGCTTGCGCCTCCATCAAGCACGAACTGTGCCAATTTCAGCCCACGCGAAGCGGTTTCGCGCAATTCCAATGCCGCGCCGCGCCGGGATGCACATTCGCGTCATCCTCTGCTTCGGCTGCGGCAAAGCTGCCCGAAGCCTACACATTGCCGCTTCGGGCGTCTGCACGATAATTAGGCAGATTGCGCATTTTGCAGGCCCGCGCGGATCCGTGGCACCAGTCTGCGAAAGGATTGGCCGCACGCCAACGCAGCACCTGGCCGTTTGCTTCGAATCCGAAACTGGACAATGCTCGATAGGGACAAAGGGGTCGGCCTTGAACGAAATGCGGATCGGCAATCCATGAGCAATGAAGTCCTGTCGCCGGCCGAGATGGGCGAGGCCGACCGGCTGGCGATCGCGGCCGGTCCGCTCGACGGCTATGGCCTGATGCAGCGCGCCGGCGAAGCGGTCGCTGCTGTGGTCCTGGCACGCTATCCCGCAGCAAGCCGCGTGCACGTGCTGTGCGGCCCCGGCAATAATGGTGGCGACGGCTATGTTGTAGCGCGGTTGCTGGCCGAGGCTGGTGTGAATGTGGCGCTCTGGGCCGAAGGCAAGCAGAAGCCCGGGAGTGATGCGGCGCGAGCTTCCGAGGCCTGCAATCTGCCGGTCGAGCACATCGGACACTGCTACCCGGAACCGGGTGAAGTCGTCGTGGACGCGCTCTATGGTGCGGGATTGTCGAAGAAGATATCCCTGCATGCGTCTGCCGTCTCAGGATTGGCCGCGGCGGAGCGCGTGCCTGTGGTGTCAATCGATCTGCCTTCTGGTGTGTCGGGCGAGACCGGCTTGAGCAACGCTTATTTCAAGGCCGACGTGACGGTGACGTTCGTGCGGAAAAAGCCCGGCCATCTGCTGATGCCGGGGCGCAGCCTCTGCGGCGAGATCATCGTCGCCGATATCGGCATTCCGGATGCGATCGTCGATGAGTTCAAGATCAAGACGTTCGAGAACACGCCTGACTTCTGGCTATACAGTTTTCCGAAAACGGCGGTCGATACACATAAGTATAAGCGCGGCCACGTCAGCGTCTTTTCCGGCGGGCCGAGCGCGACAGGTGCGGCGCGGCTGTCGGCGATGGCTGCAGCCAGAGCCGGGGCAGGGGCGGTGACCGTGCTCTCGCCTGAAAATGCCATACAGGTAAACGCCGCGCATCTGACATCGATCATGCTGCGCGAGGCCGGTTCGATGGAGGAAGTGCAGGAATTTTTGTCGGCGAGGCACCCCGAAGTACTTGTGTTCGGACCAGGGCTCGGGCCGAAACCCAAGGTGGGGGATTTCGCGTTGCAATTGATCGCGACGGTCGCTGACCTAAACCGCATGTCGACGAGTTCATTCGGAATTCAGCGCCCTGCCATTGTCTTGGATGCTGACGCCATCACGTCATTGGCGCATCAGCCTCAGGCCCTGTTCGACGCCGCGCTGCTCCCGTTGGCGCCGGTATTGGTGCTGACGCCGCATGAGGGCGAATTCGCCAGACTTTTTCCCGACATCGCGAAGGACAAGAAGCAGTCGAAACTCGCCAAGGCGCGCGCAGCCGCTGAACGAGCCAACGCCATCATGGTCTACAAGGGCGCCGACACCGTCATCGCGGCGCCGGACGGCCGCGCGGTGATCAACGCCAATGGTGCACCATGGCTCGCCACCGCCGGTTCCGGCGACGTGCTGGCGGGCATTGTCGCCGCGCTGCTGGCGCAGGGCATGCAGGCATTCGAGGCCGCCTGCGCAGCGGTCTGGATACACGCCGAGGCCGGCAGCCGCTTTGGACCGGGTCTGATCGCCGAGGATCTCCCGCTGGCACTGGTGCCGGTGCTGCGTGAACTGGTCGATGCACGGCAGAAGGTGGCGATCAGATGAAGCATTTCGCGTTCGTCGTTGCGGCCATCATCGCGCTGTTCGCGTCACATGGCGTGCGTGCTCAAGAGCCCGTGACCATCGTCGACGATCCGGCGGTGCTCGCCGCCCTCGATGTCAAGGGTTTTGGCTTCGCCCGCATTTTCGCCGTCGACGGCCCGGACGATCTGAAGACGCTCTACAGTGAGGCGCCGGCCTATCGTGCCGTTGTCGACATGGTTGCGGCCGATATTGCCACGCTGCGGGCCGAGATAAAGGCCGGCGGGCGCACGCTCTACGAGGTGACCGACGGCAATGTCGGCCGCATCATGGATATGCGCTGGCTGAAGACCGAGGCCGCGCGCTTCCGCCTGGTCGGCGTCGTCAACCGGCTGGACCGGCGTGACTTCACCGCGCTGCAAGGTGACAAGAGCTGTGGCGAGGTGCGCTTTGTCTATCGCCTGGCCTACAGTTTCCGCAAGAACGGCAAGGTTCTGGCATCGCGGCTGCCATTCAATTTCAACGCCGTCTACAGCGTGGCGCCGGATGCCGATGGCGGCTGCGTCGGCGTTGCCGGGCGCTGGACACCGCAGATCGACGAAAACGTTGATGCCGGCTGGCTGGCCGGCGGGCCGCTGGCACCGGAGGAACTGAACTTCAAACAGCTTGAGCTCAATGCGCAGGTGGTGCGTTTTCCCTCGGGACAGGAGACCGAATTCGGCGGGCAGGCGGCCTATCTGATGCGGATCTTCGGCATCGATGGCGCTGCCATCACCGAGAAGCCGCTGGAGAATACGCCTGACGTTGCGCAGCTCTCGGACAATGCTGCACTCAAGAAAAGGCTCGCCGACTACGTCATCGCCGATGTCGCGGCGGTCGATCTCGGCGTCTACGAAATCCCCGACGAATTCCTGGCGAAGAAAATCATTTCGTGGTCGACCTTCGGCAGCGCGAGACAGGCCAACCATCCGTTCACGCCGCTGTTCCAGCCAGCGGATTTCGCCGGCCTGGACTATGCGGCGCTAAAGCTGGTGCGGACACCGGAGGCGCTGGTCGAGCGGCTGGACAATGGCGCCTGCCAGGGCTGCCACCAGGCGGGCTCGACGGCCGGCTTTCACTTCATCGGCCTCGACGACAAAACGACGTCGCCGCTCAACCGCATCGAAGTCGGCATCTCGCCGCATCTCCATGCCGAGATTGCGCGACGTGAGGCCTGGCTGCGCGCGACCGAAGAAGGCAAGGAGCCGAACCGCTACCGGCCGCTGTCCTTTGCGCCGCCGGCGACATGGACCGATGCCGGCGATGTCGACTACGCCCCGGCCGAGATGGCGATGACGTGCCTTATGCCGGATGATGCAAGACGCTTCGGCGCGACTTGGCAATGCGGTAGCGGCACCGTCTGCACGCCGCTGGCGACGGCCTCAGGCGTGCGCACCACGCTGGCGCAATGTCTGTTGCCCAAGGACAGTCCAAAGATGTTTTCGGGCCATCCCTGCCTGACCGGGTCGATCGCCAGCAACCCGTCTCAGCCGTTCAACGACCGCTACAAGATCACCGGCCAGTTCGCTGCTTTTGCGCCGACCTTTTCGCGGACCGCCTACACCTGCCGGCCACCGAAAATCGGCGTACCGGCAGGCATCGCTTATCGCGGCTGCGACGACAAGGACCGCAGCTTCGCCGCCTTCAAGACGGGCAAGCCGATGCCATCGGAAATTTGCGGCATGGTCGGCGGCAAGAAATTCGACACCTGCGTCGCCACCAACAATTTCGACCAGTGCCTCGGCGGCGCGGTCAACCGCGGCAACCGTCCCGCCTGTTCGGCCGATCATTTCTGCCGCGAGGATTATATGTGCCAGTCGCTGCCGCCCGACACGCCGGGCGCCGCCAAGGTGAAAGGCATCGGCTACTGCTCGCCGACCTATTTCATCTTCCAGATGCGCATCGACAACCACGCGACGCCTTGGGCGAGCGCGACCAGCGCCCCCAGGGATGCGGGGTTCGGGGCGGCAGAAGAGGAGTGAGCCTGGGAGTTGGGCGACCACCAGTTCAGCGCTGCAGATGGTCTTCCATCCGCGCAGTCCATTTGGTGTCGAATTCCGCAATATGCCGCTGTGCTACGCTCGAGTTCAGCAGCGTCGAGAGCGCGGTCACGGCGATCGGGTCCAGGTCGGGCGGCTCCGTGTAGCCAAGCGCCGCCAGCCGTTGAGCCAATGATGGATGGGTGGACTTTGCGTCATCCGGGCTTGCCCACGCCTTGCGGGCGCAAACATCGAGGCAAATGGGTTCTCGCAGCTGGCTGGCAGCTTCCAGCATGCGCTCGAGCGGCGGTCGCGGCGGACGCAAAGCACCTCGCAATTCATGCTGCAAAGGGTCATAGACCGTCTCCGTGAAATGCACGTCTGCCGTGGCAAGAAGCAACAGCGCGCGTGCGGCGTGCTCGGCGTCGCCGGAGGATGCCGCGTGTCGATCTGCCTTGATCTCCGCTTCGCGCGAAAGCCGGATTTCTTCCCGCTCGAACGATTGCGACAGCCAGCCGATAGCGGCGTGGAGCAGGCTGCCTGTGATCGTGGTTCCGGGCGGGGCATACTCGAAGACAAATCCGAAACCGTTTTCGAACTCAGCGAGATTGAGGCTGCCATTGGTATCCTTGTTGCGCACATGCGCGTCCTCATGGGCAAGGATCGCGGCAAGCGCTCTTTCATCGGTCACTGCGAGGAGAGGGATGCCAATGGTTAGAAACAGCCGATTGCCGAGAAGGCCGAGAAGCGTGCGCTCTTCGCGCACGCTGGCGTTCAGGTTGCCCTCTAGTATGACAACCGTGCGCGCAGCACGGTGCGGTCCGGCGACGCTCCGCCACAGCGCCCACAGGCCGGGCGCTTCTGCTTCACTGACGCCTTTGATCTTGCTGCGTCGGAAGCCCGCAAACAATGTGCCGAACAGAAATGCCAAGGCCGTGGTGGCGATCGGCATGACGACGAAGCCGCTGGCGATAAACCAGATTGGATGGTTGTCGAGCAGGGACATCCAGACGCAGAAGATGATGAGAGCGGGAACAACGAAAAACAGGACCGTGAACCTGCCAAACCGCCGACCGGCGCTGATGATCAGTCGCGACATTGGATGTTACAACGGGATGTTGTCGTGCTTCTTCCAAGGGTTCTGCATGTCCTTGTTGCGCAGCATGCGCAGTGCCCGGGCAATGCGGCGGCGGGTCGAATGCGGCATGATCACCTCGTCGACATAGCCGCGTTCAGCGGCGACGAAGGGCGACAGGAAACGGTCCTCGTAAGCCTTTGTGTGAGCTGCGATCTTTTCGGCGTCGCCGATATCCTTGCGGTAGATGACCTCGACCGCGCCTCTCGCCCCCATCACCGCGATCTGCGCCGTCGGCCAGGCATAGTTCATATCGCCGCGCAGATGTTTTGAGGCCATCACGTCATAGGCGCCGCCATAGGCTTTGCGGGTGATGACCGTGATTTTCGGCACGGTCGCCTCGGCGTAGGCAAACAGGAGTTTCGCGCCATGCTTGATCAGGCCGCCATATTCCTGCGCGGTGCCGGGCAGGAAGCCGGGGACGTCGACGAAGGTGACGATGGGAATGGAAAAACAGTCGCAGAAGCGCACGAAGCGCGCCGCCTTGCGGCTTGCGTCGGAATCGAGCACGCCGGCCAGCACCATCGGCTGGTTGGCGACGAAGCCGACGGTGCGGCCTTCGACGCGGCCGAAACCGGTGACGATGTTCTTGGCAAAGTTCTGCTGGATCTCGAAGAAATCGCCTTCATCGGCAACTTTGAGGATCAGCTCCTTGATGTCGTAAGGCTTGTTGGCGTTGTCTGGGATCAGCCGGTCGAGCGACAGATCATGGTCGGTGACCGACTGGTAGCACTCGATCTCAGGAAGCTCCGACGTATTTGACGCGGGCAAAAGGTCTACCAGCCGGCGCATCTGCAACAGCGCCTCGACGTCATTGTCGTAGGCGCCGTCGGCAATCGACGATTTGGTCGTGTGGACGGACGCGCCGCCAAGGCTCTCGGCCGTCACCGTCTCGTTGGTGACCGTTTTGACCACATCCGGCCCGGTGACGAACATGTAAGAGGTGTCGCGCACCATGAAGATGAAGTCGGTCATCGCAGGCGAATAGACGTCGCCGCCGGCGCACGGGCCCATGATCACGGAAATCTGAGGAATGACGCCGGATGCGAGCACGTTGCGCTGAAAGATCTCGGCATAGCCGCCTAGCGCCGCCACGCCTTCCTGGATGCGGGCGCCGCCGGCGTCGTAGATGCCGATGATCGGCGCGCGGTTGCGCAGCGCCATCTCCTGCACCTTGATGACCTTTTCGGCGTGAGCCTCCGACAGCGAGCCGCCGAAGACGGTAAAATCCTTGGCGAAGAGATAGACCGGACGGCCATTGACGGTGCCCCAGCCGGTGACGACACCATCGCCGGCGATCTTGGTTTTCTCCATGCCGAAGTCGGTCGAGCGATGCTCGACATACATGTCGAACTCCTCGAACGAGCCTTCGTCGAGAAAGACATCGATGCGCTCGCGCGCGGTGAGCTTGCCCTTCTTGTGCTGGGCGTCGATGCGGGCCTGGCCGCCGCCCATGCGGGCGATCTCGCGGCGGCGCTCAAGTTCCTTCAGCACGTCCTTCATCGCTCGGTCCCCAGAAATGGCAGCTGCCTTTGTGGTAATGATGGCTGCAGGCGTGTGCAAGCGCCGCTTTCGGCCTCGATTATTGCGCTGCAACATGTGGCCCCTTGCATTCCGGAGCGAACTCAGCCATATGCAGCCCATAGGCGCTTGGGCCGGAGATTCCGGCCTTCTCGACAAATGAGACTGGTTGCGTCTGTTTTCCCTCTTTCCGGTATATCGGCCTCTCTTTCCGATACATCACGAAGTGGCGAAAGAGCCCCGTGGCATGACGCCTGCGGGCACGACAGCGCAGCCGAGTGGACGTTACCGTCCGCCCGCCTTGTCGTTTCATATCAAATTTTTCGACGGCAGGTTGCGCCCTGCCGCCATCGATGTTTGCGGCCAAGACCGCGTGAAAGAAGACTATTTTGACCAACGAAAACACCTCAGCCGGTAACGCAATCTCGGCCGGCAACACTACGGAACTCACCGGTTTCGCAGCTCTTGGAATTACCGGCGCGCTGCTCAAGGCGACGCATGGCGCCGGCTTCACCGAGCCGAAGCCGATCCAGACGCAGGCGATCCCGCCGCAGATGGAAGGCCGTGATATCTTCGGCATCGCCCAGACCGGCTCGGGCAAGACCGCTGCCTTCGCGCTGCCGATCCTGTCGAAGATCATCGCGCTCGGCACCAAGCGCCGAGCCAAGACCACTCGTGCGCTGATCCTGGCGCCGACGCGCGAACTCGCCGTCCAGATCGAGGACACCATCAAGATCCTCGCCAAGGGCGCGCATGTCTCGACCGCTCTCGTGCTTGGCGGCGTCTCGCGCTTCAGCCAGGTGAAGAAGGTTGCGCCCGGCGTCGACATCCTGATCGCCACGCCCGGCCGCCTGACCGACCTGGTGCGCGAGGGCGACCTCATTCTCTCCGACACCAAATGGCTGGTGCTGGACGAGGGTGACCGCATGCTCGACATGGGCTTCATCAACGACGTCAAGCGGATCGCCAAGGCGACCGCGCCCGACCGTCAGACGGTGCTGTTCTCGGCCACCATGCCCAACGAAATCGCCGAGCTGGCGAAGGGCCTGTTGAAGAACCCGATCCGCGTCGAAGTCGCGCCGCAGAGCACCGCGGCCGCCGAGATCGTGCAGGGCGTCGTCTTTGCCCGCACCAAGCAGAAGCGCCAGGTGCTGTCGACGATGCTCGCCGACGAGGCAATGAAGTCCGTCATCATCTTCTCGCGCACCAAGCATGGCGCCGACCGGGTGACCAAGGACCTCGAGCGCGACGGCTTCAAGGCCGCCGTCATCCACGGCAACAAGTCGCAGAACGCCCGCCAGAAGGCGCTCAACGATTTCCGCGAGGGTTCGGTGCGCATTCTCGTCGCGACCGACATCGCGGCGCGCGGCATCGACGTTCCCGGCATCAGCCATGTGGTGAATTTCGACCTGCCGGATGAGGCCGAAAGCTATGTCCACCGCATCGGACGTACCGGCCGTAACGGCATGGACGGCATCGCCATCACGCTTTGCGATCCTTCCGAAAACAGCAAGCTGCGTCAGGTCGAGCGCATCATCCGCAGCAAGCTGCCGATCGTTGCCGACCATCTCGGCAGCCCGGATCCGGTGCGCAATCCGGCCGAAAAGAACGAGCGCTTCGAGCCCGCCAATGATCGCAACGACCGCAATGGCCGTCGCGACGGCAGGCGGCCCGGTGGCCAGAACAACGGCTTCGCCAAGAAGCGTTTTGGTGACAAGCCGGCCTTTGCGGGCGCAAGCGAGCGCAAGCCGGAAGGCGCCAAGGCCTTCAAGGGCAACAACAAGCGCCGCTTCGGCGGCAAGCGGCCCGCTGCGCGGGCTGCCTGATCAGACGAACCGGTCAGGCTCGTCGAGCCTGGCTTGATTGCTGACGATTGAATATGAGGACGGCCGGGGCAATGCTTCGGCCGTCCTTTTCGTTTAGGGCTGCCCGGTAATTGCCTTCACCCACACGACGATCCGCTGCGCCAGGAAAGCCGTGGTCGAGGGCGACAGCGCGTCGCCGGCAATGACGTGGTCGTCGGGATCGCCATTGTCGTCGACGGGCACCAGTTCATGCGGTGCGCCCCAGCGGCCGGCGATTTCGCGGGTGCGATCCTGGCGCACCACCTTGTCGGAATCCGAGAAGATGAACAGCGCCGGTATGGTTGCCTTCTCCACAGGCGCTGCGTAGGCAAGGTTGGTCAGCGCCGCCATCGGTAGCACAGCTGCCATTGGATATGTGTGCGTCCAGAGTTTCTCGTGCAGCGCGTTGCGGGTCGGAAAGCTGCGCTCCTTGCCGCCGACGAAATCGGCGATCTGCCTGCCCCAGGGCATGGTCAGCAGCTCGGCGCCTGAAGCCCTGATGCCAAAATTCGGCGAGATGAATGCGATTGCAGCGACGCCGTCCGATGCGCCAGGCTCAGTCGCCGCCCATGCCGCCAGCGATCCACCGGTCGAGGTGCCGATGACGATCACCTTGTCGCCGATGGCTCGGCCGATGGCGAGCGCCTCCTCATAGTCGTTGATCCAGGCATTGACGCTGCCTTGCGCCATAGCAGCGCCGTCCTGACCATGACCGGTGAGGCGGGTGTAGAAAAGGTTGGCGTCGAGTTGGTCGGCGACCTCGTCGGCCAGCGGGCGAACCTCGCCCTTCGATGCCGAAAAGCCATGGATATAGACGATCGCCAATGGCGTCCTGGCGTGAATCATCGGATCGGCCCAGATGATTTCTTTCTCGAGCCCGTCGCGGATATTGGGGACGGCAGCCTCTTCGCGCGCGACATACGCTTGCGGGTCGTCGCCGATCACTTTGTCATCGAAATGGATCGTGGTGTCGACGGGAACGCGCGGACCAAGCAGGAAGGCCAGGACAAGGATGATGACGACGCCCAGCACCGCAAGCACGATCCGCCGCCCCATCTCAGACTCCACGACAATTCTAAAGCTATGGCGGCCGGTGCAGTCAGGCAACAGCCGGGCTGTGGACAGCTATTCGTTCGGCGGCTTGCGGTCGAAATTCAGCGGCCGCCCTGTCCAGCGGGTCGCCGTGCTGATGAACCACCGGCAGACTGGCCTTGGCAGCAGTGCCAGCAACTTCAGCCCCCAGCTCAGCCGGTGAGGGAAGGTAACCTCAAAGCCGCCATGCTCGATGCCGCGCAGCAGGCGGCGCGAGGCGCGGTTGACCGGCATCAGCCCCGGCATCGGCAGCATGTTCTTTTCCGTCAGCGGGGTGTCGATGAAGCCCGGATTCATCACCTGGATCCGGACATTCATCTTGTCGAAATCGTATTTCAGCGACTCGGCCAGGATGTTGATCGCCGCCTTCGAGCCGCCATAGGCCGCCGTGGTCGGCCAGCCGAAATAGGCGGTAACCGATCCGACAAGCACGATATGGCCGCGCGCACGGATGCGCATGCGCTCCATGAGCGGGACGAGGCCATTGATGATACCGAAATAGTTGACCTCGAAGGTCTGGCGAAAGTCGCGGACCCTGAGGTCTTCGCCGGGCGTGGCGATGTAGTTGCCGGCGTTGAAGACGGCGAGCACGATCGGCCCGAGCTCCTTTTCAATCGCCGCCACCGTGCTTGCCATGCGCGGCTCATCGGTGACGTCGCAAGGGTAGGCGACGACACGTCCCGGCATCTGCGCCGTCTCGACGATGAGCGCGTCGAGTGGGTCGCCGTCGAGTGCGGTGACCGCGACGACAAAGCCCTTTGCCGCGAGGTCTTTGGCCAGCGCACGGCCGATGCCGCTGCTGCCGCCGGTTATCCAGGCGACGCCGTGCTTCGGGTTGGCCCGGTAAAGTGTCATTCTGCGCCCTGCCGATCTGTCATTAGTGCTCTAGCGGTGAAAAAATCGAATGAAAAGAGTGCTTTTCCGTACTGGTTGAAATGATCGTCATCGCGCGTTGTCCGGCCGCGGGAGATTGCAGTGCCCGAAATGCGACTGGACCAGGCGAATTCTTGCCTTGAAACGCACGCTTCGGGTTTCTAGGGTCTCGCCGCAGCTACATAAGGAATCCCGGATGCCCCGTTCTGTGATCGAAGCGATCGGCAACACGCCCCTGATCCGCCTCAACAAGGCCTCGGAGCAGACCGGCTGCGAGATCCTGGGCAAGGCCGAGTTCATGAACCCCGGCCAGTCGGTCAAGGATCGCGCCGGCCTGTTCATCATCCGCGACGCCGAACAGCGCGGGCTGTTGAAGCCGGGCGGCGTCATCGTCGAGGGCACGGCAGGCAATACCGGCATCGGCCTGACGCTGGTCGCCAAGGCGCTGGGCTATCGCACAGTGATCGTCATTCCCGACACCCAGAGCCAGGAAAAGAAGGACACGATCAAGCTGCTTGGCGCCGAGCTGATCGAAGTGCCGGCGGTGCCTTACAAGAACCCCAACAATTACGTGAAACTGTCGGGGCGGTTGGCCGAGCAGATGGCGAGGTCGGAGCCGAACGGCGCGATCTGGGCCAACCAGTTCGACAACGTTGCCAATCGCGACGGCCATATCCGCACCACGGCGGAAGAAATCTGGACGCAGACCGGCGGCAAGGTCGACGGTTTCGTCTCGGCGGTGGGTTCGGGCGGAACGCTGGCCGGCGTCGCCTTCGGGCTGAAGGCCAGGAGCAGCAACGTCAAGATCGCACTCGCCGATCCGCTGGGTGCGGCGCTCTATTCCTTCTACACCAGTGGCGAATTGAAGTCCGACGGCAGCTCGATCACCGAAGGGATAGGGCAGGGGCGCATCACGGCAAATCTCGATGGGTTCACGCCGGACTTCTCGTTCCAGGTGCCGGACGAGGAAGCGCTGCCGATCGTCTTCGACCTGATCCAGGAAGAAGGCCTGTGCGTCGGCGGTTCGACCGGCATCAACATTGCCGGCGCGATACGGCTGGCGCGCGAGCTTGGCCCCGGCCACACCATCGTGACCATCCTTGCCGACTATGGCACGCGCTACCAGTCGAAGCTGTTCAACCCGGAATTCCTGCGGGATAAGAACCTGCCGGTGCCGGGCTGGATGGATGAGCGCAGCACAATTTCGGTGCCGTATGAGAAGGTCGCCTGATGGCGCACAGAACAGAAGCGCTGTTTCGCGACGACGCCTATCTCAGAGCGGCTGACGCCACTGTTGTCGCCATCAACGAGCGCGGCGGCATCATTCTCGACCGGACCATCTTCTATGCCACATCGGGCGGCCAGCCTGGCGATACCGGAACATTAGAGCGCGCCGACGGCAGCCGCATCGCCATTGCCGCCACCATCACCGGCGAGACCAAGGACGAGATTATCCATGTGCCGGCGCCGGAGCAGCCGGCACCCGAGGTCGGCGAGCAGGTGAAACTCGCCATCGACTGGGAGCGGCGGCATCTCCTGATGCGCATGCACGCAGCTTGCCATTTGCTCACCGTAGTCTGTCCGTTTCCGATTACCGGTGCTGCGGTTTCCGAAGATGACAGCCGCGTCGACTTCGACGCTCCCGATGCCGGCTTCACCAGGGAAGACGTCACCGCCGGGCTGATGGAGCTGGTGCGAGCCGATCATCCGATCTTCATCAGGCTGATCACCGACGAGGAACTGGCAGCCAATCCTGGCCTGGTGAAATCCAAGAATGTCCGGCCGCCCGCAGGCACCGGCAAGATCCGCCTGGTCTGCATCGGCGACAACGCTTCGATCGACAGCCAGCCCTGCGGCGGCACCCATGTCAAAGGCACCGGCGAAGTCGGTGAAATCCATATCGGCAAGATCGAGAAGAAGGGCCGCGAAAACCGGCGTTTTCGCATTCGCTTCGGACCGCTGCCGGTAGCTTGAACGAACCATGATCCCGAAAAGTGGAAGCCGGTTTTCGGGGAAGATCATGGTCAACAGGAAGCAATGCTTCGCCAAGGCGGAGCAGGAGAAGAACAATGGCCGATGACAGCCCTTTCACCGTCGATGCGGACTGGTTGCAGAGCCGTCTTGGCGAGCCCGGCCTGACGATCGTCGATGCATCCTGGTATCTGCCGGCGCAGAAGCGCGATGCGCGCGCCGAGTATGAGGCTGCGCATATTCCGGGTGCGCGATTCTTCGATCATGATGCGGCCTCCGATCCTGATGCCAAGCTGCCGCACACGCTGCCCTCGCCACAGCATTTCGCGCAATATGTAGGCGCCATGGGAATTTCGGCCGATGACACCATTGTCGTCTATGACGGTCCGGGTTTCTTCTCGGCGCCGCGCGCCTGGTGGATGTTCCGCGTCATGGGCGTGTTCCAGGTCTATGTGCTCGACGGCGGCTTCGACCGCTGGAAGGTGGCGGGCCGGCCGGTGACAGCGGAGCCGACCAAGATCGCGCCAAACGTGTTCCACGCAGATTTCGACGCCGCCCGCGTCGCCAGGCTAGCCGACATGCGTCGCATCGTCGAGACTGGCGAGAGCCAGATTGCGGACGCCCGAGGCGCGGGCCGCTTCACCGGCGCCGAGCCAGAGCCCCGCGCGGGTGTTCGCTCCGGCCACATGCCCGGCGCGCGCAATTTGCCTTATTCGGCGCTGTCACAGAATGGCGCGCTGTTGTCGAAGGACCAGTTGCGCAAGGCCGTTGAGGGTGCCGGTATCGATCTGTCGAAACCGGTCGTCACCTCTTGCGGTTCCGGCATAACGGCGGCCGTCGTCACTCTGGCGCTGGAGACGCTCGGTCACACCGACAACCGGCTCTATGACGGCTCATGGACGGAATGGGGCGGGCTGGCAGACACGCCTGTGGTGACGGGCAAGGAATGATGGCGATGGAAAATGGCGCGCTGGACGACATCGAGGTCACGGTCACGTTTCTGGAAATGCATGTGCCGCCGGCCTATTCGCCGCCGTTGCCCTACAACAGGCAGATCGCGCTGCTCAGGACCAAGGACATTCCGCTGCATTTCTACCGTTATCTGATGGATCGGGTCGGGCGCAAATGGCACTGGGTCAATGTGCTGAGGCTGGACGATGACGAGCTTGCCGCCGGCATCCACCGCGAGGACCGCGACATCAGGGTGCTTTATCTCGACGGCGCGCCGGCCGGTTTCTTCGACCTCAAGCCGCATTTGCCAGAGGAAGTCGAACTCGCTTATTTCGGCATGATGGAACATGCGACCGGGCAAGGCATTGGCCGTTGGTTCCTCGGTGCGGCGATCGCCGCAGCATGGTCGTATGGGCCGAAACGGGTGACGGTGCAGACCTGCACGCTCGACCATCCGGCTGCCTTGCCGCTCTACCAGAAGCTCGGTTTTGCGCCGGTGGCGCAAAAGAAGGAGACCGTGCATCCGCTGTCGTTCGCCGAGCGCTCGGCCAGCGTCATGCGGCCGTGACTTTCTCCGACTGAAGGCCGAACCGACCGTTCATGGCGAGGAATTCCTGCTCGTGCGGACCCAGGACGAGAACTGGCGCAGCCGCCGGGTGACGCTGCGCCGCTTCGACGATTTCATCCGCTGAGCCGGCGCGGGACCTGCCCAATGCCGAAGCAGTCCGGCCTGAGACTGGCCGGGCTGCTGACAGTTGGCAGGAATCGGGTGGGAAGCACCTCGGCGGGGGCATAATTTCCGGTCAACCACACCGGAGATTTAGCCATGACCGTCCAGTTCAAAGCCTTGCCGACTGAAGATGTGAGAGCGCTGCAGCGCGGCGGGGCGGACGCCTATGGCCAAACGCCGGAGCGGAAGGTTTCCGATGGCGACGGCGTGCCGTGCCGGCATTGCCTGAGAAACGTCGCCGAAGGCGATGGCTATCTGATCATGGCCTATCGGCCGTTTCCGGCGTTGCAGCCTTACGCCGAGACAGGGCCGATCTTCCTGCATGCGCAGGAATGCGAACGCGCAGCCGAGACGGAAGCGCTTCCAGAGATCCTTGAGAGCAGCGACTATATCGTGCGCGGCTATGGTGCGGACGACCGCATCGTCTATGGCAGCGGCGGCGTCATTCCGACTGGCGGCATTGCGGCGCGGGCAGAGACGCTGTTTGAGCGCGCTGACATCGCCTATGTCCACGTCCGCTCGGCGCGCAACAATTGTTATCAGTGCCGCATCGAGCGTTTCTGACAAAAAGATGCCCGCCGGTGGTCTGGCGGGCAGTTGGGAACCGTGTGACGGCTCGATCCGTCAAGTTCGCATCCCTGTCTGCGCATGCTTTTCGAATTGCGGATGTGAAGCACTTCACACAGCATCGCGATCCTCGCCGGCATGGCGACGCACGCCGATGGCGGTTGGGACTTGTCGTACTCCCGTCGCATTCTCTCGGTAAAAGACCAGCGTCGATGGATTGCCGACCGCGGATGAACCGGCGGGGATCTCGATGACCGAGGAAGCGGGGCTTTGGCTCCGCTTTTTTGTTGTCCGCCAGCCTGTTCAATTCCGGCGCCAGGAATTTTGCGCAAAGAAAAAGCCCGCCGGAATTGACCGACGGGCCTTCGCCGTGTGTGTGTGCGGCGTTTAGTTGAATTTATACTTCGCGCCGACGCGAACGGTCTGGAAGGAAGGCTCGTCGGTGAGGAAGCCGTCCGAGCCGAAATCTTCTTTCTCATACTGCGAATAGCGGTATTCGAGACCAAGCGTCATGTTGCTGGAAACGGCCGTTTCCAGGCCGCCCCCGACCGAGAAGCCGCTCGAGCCCCAGTCGACGATGTCGCCAACGGGCGAGGAGGCATGCAGGTCGAAATGCTGCCAGCTGTAACCGCCGAGGACATAGGCCAGCGTCGATTCGTTGACCTTGGCGCCGATGCGGGCCAGGGCATCGAAGCCATAGTCGGCATCGCCCTTGATCGACCCACCCGGAATGTCCAGCTTCGAGCGTATGCCGGAATAGCGGGCGTCGACCAGAACGCCGGCGACCCAGCCGCCGAAATCATGGTCGTAACCGATGCTCGCCTCGCCGAACACGCCTTCGCCGCCGATGCCATCCAATTCGAGGGCGCTGGCGAGCGTCAGGTCATGCACCACGGTGCCGGCGCCAAGCGCGCCGCCGACATAGAAGCCGGTCCAGTTGTAGGTCGGAGCAGCAAACGAGGCCCCGCCGCCATTCTGGGCGCCGAAGCGGTAATTGGCCGCGATGTGGAAGGTGTGGCTGGATGGCTCGACATCCAGAGAGGTTCCCGGGCCGCCAATAATGCCGAGGTCAGCCACCGAGTCGTCGCCATAGTTGGCGTAGCGGTATTCGGTCTTCAGCGTCCAGTTGCCGCGCAGCACGGTTTCCATGCCGACGCCGAGAACATAGCCGCCACGATCCTCGGTAAACTCAAGCCCGTCCAGACCTCCGGACCCTTCCAGCTTGAAATGGTTCCAGGTGTAGCCACCAAGGACATAGCCGAGCGTACTGGGGTTCAAGAGATAGCCGGCGCGCAAGCCGACGTCGAAGCCATAAGCGTTCGTCAGGTCGATATCAGCGCCCGGAAGGCTGATCGACGGACCGATATTCCCGATGTTGGCGTCGATGAAGCCGCCGAGCAGGAAGCGTTCAGAGACCATATAGTCGTAGCCGGCGGTCACTTCGCCAAACACGCCGTTGCCGCCGATGCCATTGAAGTCGAGAAACGGGTCGACGCTGATGCGGTGCACGGTGGCGCCGAAGCCGCCGCCGATGCCGACATAGGCGCCGCTCCAGTTGAAACCGGCAGGTTCTTCCACCGGCTGCACAACGTCGGCGGCATGCGCTACCGATATCAAAGCCATTGCCGAAACGGCGCTGAGAAGAACGGATTTAGCAGAAATGAACATTTTAGCCCCTTAGCATAGAACAAACCCGTCCGTGTTCTAACAGGATGCTCGTTAATATTGGAATGACAAAAATGTCACATCGACAGGCAAAAGCGCTGTCGAGAGGGGCTGCACCTTGCCCTGGAGCGGGCGTTTTGCGGTCTTGTAGCCAAGAAAAACCCGCCGGTACAACCGGCGGGTAAGGGAGGCAAAATGCCAGGTCTGGTCAGGCAGCCAGAACCACTTTCGGTTCGACCAGCTCATAGCCGAGTGCTTCGGCCACGGCGCGATTGGTGATCTTGCCCCTGTGGACATTGAGGCCGTTGCGCAAATGATGGTCGTCGACCAGCGCCTTCAGGCCCTTGTCGGCCAGTTGCAGGCCATAATGCAGCGTCGCGTTGTTGAGCGAGTGCGCCGAGGTCACCGGCACGGCGCCCGGCATGTTGGCGACGCAGTAGTGGATCACGCCGTCGACCTCATAGGTCGGCTCGGCATGGGTGGTGGCGTGCGAGGTCTCGAAACAGCCGCCCTGGTCGATGGCGACGTCGACCAGCACCGAGCCCTTCTTCATGCCCGACAGCATTTCGCGAGTCACCAGCTTGGGTGCAGCAGCACCCGGGATGAGCACGGCGCCGACGACGATGTCGGCCGAGAAGCATTCTTCCTCAAGCGCCTCGACTGTGGAGTAGCGGGTGTGGACGCGGCCGGTAAAGAGGTCGTCCAGCTGGCGCAGGCGCGGGATCGAGCGGTCGATGATGGTGACGTCGGCGCCGAGGCCGACGGCCATGCGGGCGGCATGCAGGCCGACGACGCCGCCGCCGAGCACGGTGACCTTGCCGGGCAGTACGCCGGGCACGCCGCCGAGCAGCACGCCGCGGCCACCATTGGCCTTCTGCAGCGCGGTCGCGCCGGCCTGGATCGACAGGCGGCCGGCAACTTCCGACATCGGCGCCAGGAGCGGCAGGCCGCCGCGGTCGTCGGTTACGGTCTCATAGGCGATTGCGGTGACGCCGGACGCGAGCAGGCCCTTGGTCTGCTCCGGATCCGGGGCCAGGTGCAGATAGGTGTAGAGGATCTGGCCGTCGCGCAACTGCGCCCATTCGTTGGGCTGCGGCTCCTTGACCTTGACGATCATGTCCGACTTGGCGAACACGTCGGCGGCGGTCCTGGCGATGGTGGCGCCGGCGGCGCGATAGGCATTGTCATCGGCGCCGATGCCGGCGCCGGCGCCGCTTTCGACCAGCACTTCATGGCCATGCGCAACATATTCGCGGACAGAGCCCGGCGTCAGGCCGACGCGGTATTCGTGGTTCTTGATTTCCTTGGGGCAACCGACGCGCATAGTCTTCTCCTGATCCGGCCCTTCGGGCTCGTTCCCTGTATCGACCGAGTGAACCACGAATCGTTGCGCAGGTGTTTGCGAATGCGCTTGCGCGGGGTCACGCGTTTCGATAATCGTTGCGCGAAATTGCAGAATTTTCGCAGGAATCACTGTAAATGCCGCTCGACAGGATCGATATCGCCATTCTCGAGGCACTGCAGAAGGATGGCCGCATACCCAATGCGGCGCTCGCCGAAAGGGTCGGCCTGTCGCAGTCGGCCTGTTCGCGCCGGCTCGACAATCTGGAGAAATCCGGCACCATCCGCGGCTATCACGCCCGGCTTTCGAATGCCGCGCTCGGCCACCAGATGACGGCGATCGTGCACATATCGCTGTCGGGACAGTTCGAAAAGACGCTGTCGGATTTCGAGGCGGCGATCAAGCGCTGCCCCAATGTGCTGTCGTGCCACCTGATGTCGGGCGAATACGACTATATCCTGCGCATCGCCGCCAAGGATCTGGTCGACTATGAGCGCATCCACAAGGAGTGGCTGTCGGCGATGCCGCATGTGACCAAGATCAACTCATCCTTTGCCCTGCGCGAGATCGTCGATCGGACCGCCATGGGAATGAAGCCGGAACTGGCTTAACGCCACAAACATACTCGGACGTCCTTCCCGATATAGCATGCGCCTTCGCGGCGAAGTTCTTCCCAGCGTTCATCACCGTGGGTGGCGCGAATGTCGGAGTTTGCATAGCCCGCCCAGACATCACCGTCCTTGTAGACATCCGCCCAGTAATCTTTAGACATTTCACCAGCGCCACTATGCGGATCAGGATAGTCGATCCCTGCAAAAACTTGCTTCGGTCCCTGGATATTGAAATCGCCGCCCTGCTCGATTTGATAAGAGCACCTTCCGGATATGCGGGTCTGACCGCCAACAACAAGCAGGCAGCGGCCCCACTTGTAGCCGCTCGGCAAACGATGCCGTGGTTGCGCATGCAAAGGCGAAAGGGAAAACGCAATTGCGAGGGTAATTGCTATGGTTCGTCCGATCATCTCGCCACCCGTTGCGAAGCCAATTCAAGAGCGGCTCGACACTGTTGGATCCGCCCGAAGCGCATGTCGAAGCGGTTCGCTGCAGCATGGTTCCCTTAAAGAGTATTTATCGACCACGTCGGATTTTTGTCACGTAACATTTGTGTTGCTACACGGCGGTCAACCGGCCTCGATGCGGCGATAAAGTGCTGCCCAAATGTGCTGTCCTGCCACCTGATGTCGGGTGAATACGACTACATCCTGCGCATCGCGGCGAAGCACCTCGTGGGCTATCAACGCATCCACAAGAAGTGGCTGTCTGTTATGCCGCACGTGATGAAGATCAGTTCGTCCTTTGCCTTGCGCGATTGTTGATCGCGCGGCGATGGAGAAGAAGCGGAGAGGCTTAGAAGCTGAGTAGCGGAGTGCACGGAATTGTGCGTAAAATCAAATAAAGTGGATACTAGAAAAGCCGCTGAAGAGGTGAAGATAATCGCCGACAGTGCCAATGACATGGCCCGATTGATTGAGCTTCCGTCTGCAGGTGCGCTACACGCGCGCACCGGAGATCCGCTTGTCTTGCTGAAAATTCTGTTCAGTGTGTATCGCCGCATTCGTTTGTTGGCCGAGTATAAAGATGCCGGTAAGGCGGATATTCCTCAGTTGCCTGGGAATGACACCAACGGCGATCTTTTCTAAGCGTGATATTTATGAATATGTGCGATCACACGGAGGGTCTCTGAATCTCATCACGCTAGGCTTTTAATACCTCGGTCACCAGTTGGTCCATCGGGATGTCGTGCGGCTGCGGGTAGATGGTGGGGATGCGCTGCAGTTCGTAGCCGACGCCGATGACCAATGGCTTGAACGGCATGGCAGCCAGCGTGCGGTCGAAGAAGCCGCCGCCATAGCCCAGGCGGTAGTTTCGCGGGTCGATGCCGACGATCGGCGAGATGACGATGTCGGGCAGCACCGGGTCGCCTTCGGCGGGAATAGGGATGTTCCAGACGCCTTTTTCCAGCCGGTCGCCAGGCACATAAGCGCGGAAGATCAGCGGCTGGCCCTTCTCGATCACGATGGGCAGTGCCGTGCGGCCGCCGCGCTGGTTGATCGACGCCATCCACGACCGCAGGTCCGGCTCGCCGCGAAACGGCCAGTACAGGCTGACCATGCGGCCGGCAATGTCGCCGATTGCCGCGTCGAGGCCTTCGGTGATAGCCCGCGACATCGCCACCCGCGCATCGGCCGAAACCGCCAACCGTGCCGCGATCAGACGCTCGCGCTCGGCCTTGCGCCAACGGCGCACATCGGTCCAGTCGGTCAATGGCGCGCGAAATTCCGGATCGAGTTCGTGCATGAAGCAAGGCGGCGAAGAATATTGCGCCCGCCCTTTGCGATCTTTGTCATCGTCGTTGGCCATGCTTCACTCCCGTGGTTCCAGCCCCTGCAAGGCTATACCCGTCCAGGCTTGCCGACATAGGCATTCGCGACATCCGGCGACGAGTCCTGGGCAGCCTTACGCGCGGCAGTCTAGCGCGCCGCGACATTGTTGCGGTGCACAAAAATCACTAGATAAAGAGAGACAAACAGGGGTGAATGCGATGAGTGAAACCAGCCATCATGTCGTTGTCGTCGGCGCAGGGTTCGGCGGTCTCGAACTCACCCGGGCGCTGGCCGGCGCACCCGTGCGCATCACCATGGTCGACAAGCGCAACCATCACCTTTTCCAGCCGCTGCTTTACCAGGTGGCGACCACCTCGCTGGCGACCTCGGAAGTTGCCTGGCCGATCCGTCATCTGCTGCGCAAGCGCGAGGACGTGACGACCCTGCTCGGCAACGTCACCGGCGTCGACCGTCCAGGCAAACGCGTGCTGCTTGAGGACGGCAGTTCTGTTCCCTACGACACGCTGGTGCTCGCCACCGGCGCGCGTCATGCTTATTTCGGCCACGACGAATGGGAGCCTTTCGCGCCCGGGCTGAAGACGCTCGAAGACGCAACCACCATTCGGCGGCGCATCCTGCTCGCCTTCGAGCAGGCCGAGCGCGAGACCGATCCGGCCAAGCGCCAGGCACTGCTGACACTGGTCATCGTCGGCGGCGGCCCGACCGGCGTGGAGCTTGCCGGCACCATTGTCGAACTCGCGCATGAAACGCTGCGCGGCGAATTCCGCAACATCGACACGCGTGAGGCGCGTGTGGTGCTGGTCGAGGCCGGAGACAGGATCCTAGCCAATTTCGCGCCAAAGCTGTCCGACTATGCGCGCAAGGCGCTGGAGCGGCGGGGCGTCACGGTCGAGCTTGGCCGCGCCGTCACGCGCCTCGATGCCGAAGGCGTCGTCTTTGGCGATACGCATCTGCCGGCGCGAACCATCCTGTGGGCCGCCGGCGTGGCGGCTTCCCCCGCGGGAGAGTGGCTGGGCGCGCCGGTGGACCGGGCGGGCAGGGTAATGGTCGAGCCCGATCTGACCGTGCCGAACAGTCCTGAAATCTTCGTCATCGGCGACACCGCGCATGTCTTGCGGCCGGACGGCAAACCGGTGCCCGGCGTGGCGCCCTCGGCCAAGCAGGAGGGCAAGCATGTCGCCGCGACGATCAGGGCGCGGCTGGCCGGCGATGGCGCGCCGCGGCCTTTCCGCTACAAACATGCCGGCGACCTGGCGACGATCGGCAAGTGGGCAGCCGCGATCGATTTCGGCTCGATCAAGCTCACGGGATGGCTTG
This sequence comes from Mesorhizobium sp. C089B, assembly GCF_030323125.1. Taxonomy (NCBI): domain Bacteria; kingdom Pseudomonadati; phylum Pseudomonadota; class Alphaproteobacteria; order Hyphomicrobiales; family Phyllobacteriaceae; genus Mesorhizobium; species Mesorhizobium sp. C089B. The sequence goes on along the minus strand of NZ_CP100469.1, from coordinate 1,632,905 downwards.
CCTGGTGGCTGTGGGGCGTGGCGCATATCTACTTCCTGATCGGTTTCCGCAACCGGCTCTCGGTGTCGCTTAGCTGGCTATGGATCTATTTCACCGGCCAGCGCAGCGCGCGGCTGATCACCCAGGGCGACGATGACAAGGGCTGAGGTTCTCAACCGCGGCCAAGGATATTCATCCAGCCGTCACCTTTTGCTGATCGACTGACTTCCCGATGGACATGGCCGGTTTTCGGCGCGAAGCTTCCGCCCGGGGCTGGGATCTTGTCACGTCGCTGGGAAGGAAAACCAATGCCGCATCTCAATTACCCCGTCTCCCGCCGTAGTTTTCTTGCCGGTACGGCCGCCAGCGGGGCGCTGATCATGCTCCATCCGTTTTCCGCCCGCGCGCAGGCCAATCAGGCGCATCTGAGGATTATGGAGACCACCGACATCCATGTGAATGTGCTGCCTTACGACTACTACGCAGACAAAGCCAACGACACGATGGGCCTGTCGCGGACGGCCTCACTGATCGCGGCGGTGCGCAAGGAAGCCACCAATGCGATGCTGATCGACAATGGCGATCTTTTGCAGGGCAATCCGATGGGCGATTACATCGCCTATGAGAAGGGCCTCAAGGAAGGCGATCTGCATCCGATCATGAAGGGCATGAACCTGCTGGGCTATGAATGCTCGACGCTCGGCAATCACGAGTTCAACTACGGCCTGTCGTTCCTCGACAAGGTGCTGGCCGGGGCCAATTTCCCGTTCGTCTGCGCCAATCTGATCCGCGGCACCGAGCTTGCCGCCAACCCGCGCGACGACAAGCTCTACCTCAAGCCCTATGTCATCCTCGACAAGAAGATCAAGGACGGGTCGGGCGCCGAGCAGCCGATCAAGATCGGCATCATCGGCTTCGTGCCGCCGCAGATCATGGTCTGGGACCTGAAGAACCTGGAAGGCAATGTCAGGACGCGCGATATCGTCGAGGCGGCCAGGGGCTGGGTACCGCAGATCAAGGAGGAGGGCGCCGACATCGTCATCGCGCTCTCGCATTCCGGCATCGATATCAAGCAGGGCGACGGCATGGAGAACGCCTCCTTCTTCGTCGCCGGCGTCGAAGGCATCGATGCGGTGTTCACCGGCCATCAGCATTTGGTCTTCCCCGGCAAGAAGGATTTTCAGGCGCTCGAAGGCGTCGACACCGAGAAAGGCACGCTGCAGGGCAAGCCCGCCGTGATGGGGGGTTTCTGGGGCTCGCATATGGGACTGATCGATCTGCTTCTGGAACGGGACGGATCGAAATGGCGCGTAGCCTCGGCCACATCGGAGGCAAGGCCGATCTACCAGCGCGTCGACAAGGCAAACAAGCCGACGGTGGCGGACGACCAGCGCGTCGTCGATGCGCTGAAGGCGGACCATGAGGCGACACTTGCCTATGTCCGCCGACCGGTCGGCAAGACCTCGGCGCCGCTCTATTCCTATTTCGCGCTGGTCGCCGACGATCCGTCGGTGCAGATCGTCAACCAGGCGCAGAGCTGGTACCTCAAGGACATATTGAAGAGCACGCAGTGGAAGGATGTGCCGCTGCTGTCGGCGGCAGCACCCTTCAAGGCCGGCGGGCGCAACGGCGCCGACTACTATACCGACGTGCCGGTGGGCGACCTCGCCATCAAGAACGTCGCCGACCTCTATCTCTATCCGAACACGGTGCGCGCCGTCGAAATCACCGGCGCGCAAGTGAAGGAATGGCTGGAAATGTCGGCCGGCATTTTCAGGAAGATCGAGCCGGGCAAGGCCGACCAGGCGCTCATCGACACCGAATTCCCGTCCTACAATTTCGATGTGATCGATGGCGTCAGCTACGGAATAGACCTGTCGCAGCTGCCGAAATACGATGCCAAGGGTGGCGTCGCCAATGCCGGCTCGAACCGCATCGTCGGCCTCAGCTTCGACGGCAAGCCTATTGATCCGGCAGCGAAATTCGTCGTCGCCACCAACAATTACCGCGCCGGCGGTGGCGGCAATTTCCCCGACATCAATGCCTCGAAGATCATCTACGAGGCGCCGGACACCAACCGCGACGTGATCGTGCGCTACGTCGTCAGCGAAGGCACGATCAATCCCTCGGCCGACGACAATTGGTCGTTCACGCCGCTGCCCGGCACCAGCGTCGTGTTCGAGACCGGCCCCAAAGCGAAGGATTTTATATCGGGAGTGAAATCGCTCAAGATCGAGCCGGCCGGCGAGGGCGAATCCGGGTTTGCGAAGTATCGCATCCTGCTTTGAGGCAACGTGCAGCTAACAGGGAAAACGAGCGGGCATACGCCCGCTCAATCACGCTTCGGATCAGGCCTTGTAGACCACTTGGCGCACGTCGATGTAGCTGGCCCTGAAGCCGGCTTCGCAATAGTGGAGATAGAATTCCCAAAGCTTCTTGAAGCGGTCGTCGAAGCCGAGCGGGACGATCTTTTCCCACGACGCCCAGAAGCGGTTGCGCCATTCGGCAAGCGTGCGGGCATAGTCGTCCGGAAAGACGCGCTCGCGCAGATGGGCAAGGCCATGGTCGCTGCCCAGCGTCTTCAGGATCGACGGCGTCGGCAGCATGCCGCCTGGGAAGACATAGCGCTGGATGAAATCCGGCCGCGCCCGATAGGTGTCGTAAGCGGCCTCGTTGATGGTGATGATCTGCAGGCCGGCGGTGCCGCCGGGCCTCAGGCATGCCTTCATCTTGCCGAAAAATACCGGCCAATATTTTTCGCCGACCGCCTCGAACATCTCGATCGAGGCGATGCGGTCGTAAGTGCCCGTTTCGTCTCGGTAATCCTGCAGCTTGATGTCGACCTTGTCAGACAGTCCCGCCTTCTGGATGCGCGCCTTGGCGAAATCGTGCTGTTCGCGGCTGATGGTCAGGCCGGTGACGCGGCAGCCGATCTCGCGCGCGGCAAATTCGGCAAAACCGCCCCAGCCGCAGCCGATCTCGAGCACATGGTCCTTCTTGCCGATACCCGTATCCTTGGCCAGCGCGCGGTATTTGGCGGCCTGAGCGCTTTCCAGGTCGTTGGCGCCGGTCGCATAGAGCGCCGACGAATAGGTCATGCTGGGATCGAGCCATTGCTTGTAGAAGGCGTTGCCGAGATCGTAATGCGCCGAGATGTTGCGCTTCGAGCCTGTGCGGGTGTTTTCGTTGAACCAGTGGCGGATGCGCTGGACCGTGTTGATGAGCCAGCTGGCGCCGCCGGCAATGCGTTCGCCAACGGCCGAGTTGACGACGAACAGTTCCAGGAAGCTGGTTACATCAGGGCTTTCCCAGTCGCCGTCCATGTAGGATTCGGCAACGCCGATGGTGCCGCCGGAAAAGGCACGGCCGGGCAGGCGCCAGTTCTTCAACACCAGCTCGGCATCCGGCCCGGGTCCGTTGCCGCCGACAAGCACCGCCCGGCCATCCGGCATCCTCACCTTCAGCGAACCGCGCGGCAATTTCATCGCCGCCGACAGCACCATGCGCGCCTTGGCCGGCAGGCCCTTGACGATCTCGGCGAAATTGAGTTCGTCCAGCCTGATGGCGTCGCCGATGCCTTTGTATTCCCTGACAGCCATCTCACACCCCCCTGGACTTCCGCGGGGGCGGCGCAAGATCTGCCGGCCTCCACATCCTCCACTTTCATTCGCCAGGCGCGAACGCCGTAGCCTGCTTAAATTTTCGCCACAATCTTCCACCGCATCGACCGGAACTTCAAGAGGCAAGCCGTGCCCGGCACTGGCCCAGGTGGCGTGCCTGGGGCCAGAATCGGTGAGGGCGAGCGACCGCCGGTGAAATCGCTATGGTTAGGAACAGCCACATACGTTAGTTTCAGCCATGCGTTACGTCATCGTCATCACCGCGATCGCCTTTTTCCTGATCTGGGATGGCCTCTATAATCAGGGCCGCTATCTCGACACGACGGTCAGGGAAATGTCGCGCGTCGTGCGCTACGTCACCGGCAAAGCCTAGCTTTTGCGCCTCTGCAAAGTCGCCTGCCGGCGTTGCCGGGCGCGACATCGTGGCGGTTGACGCGACGGTCCCGCTCACACAAAACATGCCCGCAAATCGAACGTGGAGGCAGGCGTGATCCGGCATATCGTTTTCTTCAGCGCGCGGGGCAAGGACGATGTCGAGGCCGTGCGCACGGGCTTGCTCACGCTGGGCAAGATCCCGCATTCAAGCCACTTCGAGGTGACGCTCAACACCAAGGTCGATCCGCTGTCGGATGCGATCGACGTGGTGGTCTATGCCGAGTTCGAGGACGATGCCGCGCTTGCCGCCTACAAGGCGCACCCGCTCTATGCCGAGACGACCAGCCGGGTCAAACCGTTGCGCGAATTGCGCTATTCGGCCGATGTCGTGGCGACGGCCTGATCGGGCCGGAAAGAGGCCTTGAAGCAATTTCGGGAATGATGCACACCGCGCCGGCATGACCAGCACGACCCATCCGCTTGACCACCTGGTGCTGCCGACGGCGAGCCTCGCCGTGGCGCGGGCGCGGCTGACATCGCTTGGCTTCGTCGTCGCGCCAACCGGCATTCATCCCTTCGGCACTGAAAATTGCTGCGTCTTCCTTGCCGACGGCACCTATCTCGAACCGCTGGCGGTTGGGAATGAACAGGTGGCAGCGAGTGCGATCGCCGGCGGCAATGTCTTTGTCGCGCGCGACCGCCTCTATCGCGCCAGCCTGGGCGATGAGGGCTTTTCCGCCGTAGTGCTGGCCACCGACGACGCCGATGCGGATCATGCGCGCTATGTCTCGGCCGGTATGTCGGCGGGAGACGTGCTGAGCTTTTCCCGCGCCTTCACCGATACGGCCGGAAAGAGCGACATGGCCTCGTTCAAACTGGCTTTCGCCGCGGGCGCCGAGACGACGGACGCCTTTCTGTTCGCTTGCGAGCGGATCAACGCCCCTCAAATCGACCGTACGGCACTGCAGGCCCATGCCAACGGCGTGACCGGCATTGCCGAAATCGTCGCGGTCAGCGACGCGCCTTCCACACAGATCAGCCTGATCTCGACAGTGGTTGGCTCGGAGCAGCAGAGCGGCGCGGTCTTCGACCTGCCGAATGCGCGTCTGACCGTTCTGGATCCTGCGGCTTTCACCGCGCGCTTCGGCATTTCGGCTGGCGCGCCGACGGGCCTTCGCTTCGCCGCGATCGTCTTTTCGGCCCGCAGTGTCGGCGCTGTCGCGAGGCTGCTTGCAGACAACGCCGTCGGGCACGATATAGCGGGCAACGAAATCGTCGTGCAGCCGGCATCCGGACAGGGCGCGGCTTTCATCTTCCGGGAGACCCCATGAGCAAGCCGCAAGGGCCCAATTCGATGGCGCCGAATTCGTCGGTAACCGTCGGCAACGTCGTCTTCGACAACAGCGGGCCCTTGGCGTTGATCGCCGGCCCGTGCCAGTTCGAATCGCGCCAGCACGCTTTCGACATGGCCGGCGCGCTGAAGGAACTGACCGGCAAGCTCGGCATCGGCCTCGTCTACAAGACCAGCTACGACAAGGCCAACCGCACCTCGCTGTCGGCAACGCGCGGCGCCGGCATGGACGCGGCGCTTCCGGTGTTCGACGAGTTGCGCAAGGCGTTTTCGCTTCCCATTCTGACCGATGTCCACACCGAGGAGCAGTGCGCGATCGTAGCGCACCATGTCGATGTGCTGCAGATCCCGGCCTTCCTGTCGCGCCAGACCGACATGCTGGTCGCCGCCGCCAAGACCGGCAAGGTGATCAACGTCAAGAAGGGGCAGTTCCTGGCGCCCTGGGATATGAAGAACGTGGTGGCCAAGATCACCGGTTCGGGCAACCTCAATGTGCTGACCACCGAGCGCGGCGCGTCTTTCGGCTACAACACGCTGGTGTCGGACATGCGGGCTTTGCCTGTGATGGCCGAGATCGGCGCGCCGGTGATTTTCGACGCCACCCATTCGGTGCAGCAGCCGGGCGGGCAGGGCGGTTCCTCCGGTGGTGAGCGCCGCTTTGTCGAGACGCTGGCGCGGGCTGCCGTTGCCGTCGGCGTCGCCGGCGTGTTCATAGAGACCCACCAGGATCCCGACAATTCGACCTCCTCCGACGGGCCCAACATGCTGCCGCTGAAGGACATGCCGGCGCTGCTCGAAAGACTGATGGCGTTCGACCGCATCGCCAAGAATGCTGCTGACCTGAACCGAGGCTGATGGTTTCGGCATGGCGCGCGCGCTGCCCTGCTTGTGGAAGGCATAAGCGGGCTGTAGGCTCGCTGCTGCAAATGAGCGTCTTGGCAGGAGGAAGCCATGTCCGTCGCCCGCGTCACCGAAATCACGTCGTCGTCGAAAAAGAGCTTTCAGGACGCCATCGAGAAGGGGATTGAGCGCGCCTCAAAGACCCTGAAGAACGTCGAAGGCGCCTGGATCCAGGACCAGAAGATCGTCGTCGAGGACGGCAGGATCGCGGCCTATCGCGTCAACATGAAGGTGACGTTCATCCTCGCGGAGTAACCGCCCGCCGCTCGAAAAAACGGGAACTTTCGCCCGCGCCCCTCATTGTCAAAGTATCGATCAACGACATGAGGAGCAGCAGCCATGACCACCCAGACAGGCCACACCGAAGCCATCGCCGCTTCGCGCGTCATCGGCACGTCGGTCTACAACACCGAAGGCACGAGCATCGGCAGCATCGAGGACATCATGCTCGACAAGACGTCGAACGGCATCATGTTCGCGGTGATCGGGTTCGGTGGATTTCTCGGCATTGGCGAGAAGTATCACGCCATTCCGTGGGCGAGCCTCGACTATGACGAGGACAAGGGCGGCTATGTCGTGCCGTTCTCGAAGGAGCAGCTGAAGGCAGCACCCGCCTATTCGATCAATGAACTGGCCGGCGCCGATGGCGAGGCCGCACGTGATGCTTCCTATGATTACTACAAGGTCACGCCGTATTGGCATTGATCAGCTGCGCTGACGCCTGACGTAAAGGCCCCCGAATTCCGAAACGGGGGCCTTTTCAGTGTAACCCGACAGTTTCTATTCTGCTGCGTAAAGCGTGGACAGCTGCGTCGCCGCCTTTGGCGGCTGCTGCGTATCGCACGACGTCAGGAACGCCGCCGCGATCAGGAACAAACTCACGATACCGCTCAACTCGGACATGGCGAAACTCCTCCTGTTTCGCCCCGCGCATCACCATCCTAATCGACACATAGATTGTTATCTCTGAATTATGATGACGTGGTGTTGTCGAACGTGATCCGAGGCATGCTCAGCCGAGGAGTCCGGCATTCTTCACCGCCTTGAAAACCTTTTCATGCCAGGCGATCCGATCCGCTTCGCCATTGGCCGGCGTGGTGGAATTGGCGTTGCCGACGTTGATCGCGCGCGAGATCTTTTTAATCAGGCCGGCATCGGCAAAGGCATTGCAGCCTGACCCTTTCCATTCGGCGCAAGCTGCGAGCAGCGAAATCTGCGGATCCTCGATCAGTTCAGGATGATTGGCGAGGTCGACCTTGGCGAGCTTGCCCTTGGCCGTGTACGCGTCGCGCCCGGTGGTCTGGAACGTGCCGCCGCCGCGGAAATTGAAGCCGTCCAACGTTCCTTTCACATTGCCCATGCGGCCGCCATAGGCCCAGTCGCCCAGGGCTTGCGGCTTGCGCAGCAGGTTGTCCTCGATCCACTGATCGGTCTTGCCCGCGGCTCGCGACCTCCATGCGTTCCGGATTGCCGCCACGGTCGTGTAGGTCAGGGATTCGCGAATGAGGGTGAAGCCACCGGTTTCCATCGCCGCTTGAGCGAAGAAATGCATCAGCCGATCATAATTGTTGCACACGCCATGATCGCCAAGTGTCTTGAGGCCTTTGTCGGAGGTAAAGGCGCCGATGTAACCGTCATAGATTGTTCGCTTGGAACCGCTTGCCGGTCTCGGCGCGAATTTCTGGAAGACCGCTGCTGGCAAACCCTTGTTCGGATCGCCCGCAACGGCTTCGAGCACGCTCTCGACACTCTCGGTCGACAGCACCGGTTCGCCTTCGACGACCACCGAAGCATTGGGAATTCGCTTGCCGTTGCTTTTCGGGAAGCCACCGCCGGCAAAGGTTTTCAGATCGTCGATGAGGGCGATTACGCGTGTCCGGCTCTCCGTGAAATCCATGTCGGAAAGCGGACCGCTCACCTTCTTCGTCGGGTTGATGCATCCGACGCTGGACAGGAAATTGACGCCCGGATGGATCAGGATTTCGGTGCGCTTGTTGGTCTTCAGCAGTTCGAGTCCAGGTTTGGGTGGCGTCTTGGCGCCAGTGTAGCCGATCGTCACATATTTGCCTCCGGCCTGTGTCGCCAGCGGATAGGTGCCGGGCTCGATGCGCCTGCCATTGTCTTCTTTGGAATTGTCGCCTGGGCCGCGAGATTCACACACGAACCCCGATAGACCCGTTACTGCCGTGCCGTTGTGAAAGACTTTATAGGCACCAACTGTCCTGCGTCTGGTGCCCCTCATATGCTCGACTTTGCGGCTAATAAGAAGTTCCCAGCCAGTTCCTGAAATCGCTGCCATTGCCGCCTCCCCAAAGAGTTCAAGTTTGTTGACTTCGCTGTCGTCGTCAAATAGTCCGCGTTGTAGATGTGACCCTAACATCTTCGAATTCTCTGCATTGTGAAGTTTGTCACGTTGGCGGTAGCCTCTTTTGAATCATCGGCTGGAGTTTGTGTGCCGCCTGGTATTTTGTGATAAGGGATTGCCGCGATCAAAGGGGAGGGCACCCGCCCCATGCGGCGCCAGACATATGACGTCAGGGCGGGCTGTTTGCGTTCAGATGGCGTCGCCCATGCCCCACGGCCTGAGCGCAAGGGGCGATCGTCACCATTATTTCATGCCATTCCTGATTGCCTTTTGCGGCACTTTGGCTAAGAGGGGCGCGACGCTTTCAATCGATCAATCGGGGACATCGCAATGACCGCCATCATCGACATTGTCGGGCGTGAAATCCTGGACAGCCGTGGAAATCCGACCGTCGAGGTCGACGTCGTCCTCGAGGACGGCTCGATGGGCCGCGCCGCGGTGCCGTCCGGCGCGTCGACCGGCGCGCATGAGGCCGTCGAACTGCGCGACGGTGGCGCCCGCTATCTCGGCAAGGGCGTGCTTAAGGCGGTCGAGGCCGTCAATGGCGAGCTGTTCGAGGCGATCGGCGGCATGGAAGCCGAAAACCAGATCCACATCGACCAGACCATGATCGAGCTCGACGGCACGCCCAACAAGAGCCGGCTCGGCGCCAACGCCATCCTCGGCGTCTCGCTGGCGGTCGCCAAGGCCGCGGCGGAAGCCGCCGGACTGCCGCTTTACCGCTATGTCGGCGGCACCAAGGCGCATTTGCTGCCGGTGCCCATGATGAACATCATCAATGGCGGAGCGCATGCCGACAATCCGATCGATTTCCAGGAATTCATGATCCTGCCGGTCGGCGCGCCGACGCTGCGCGAAGGTGTGCGCTGGGGCTCCGAAATCTTCCACACGCTGCGCAAGAAGCTGAAGGGTGCCGGCCACAACACCAATGTCGGCGACGAAGGCGGCTTCGCGCCCAATCTGAAGAGTGCGCCGGTGGCGCTCGATTTCATCATGGAATCGATCGAGAAGGCCGGCTTCAAGCCGGGCGAGGAGATCGCGCTCGGTCTCGACTGTGCGGCGACCGAATTCTTCAAGGACGGCAATTACGTCTATGAGGGCGAGAAGAAGACCCGCGATCCCAAGGCGCAGGCCAAGTACCTGGCCAAGCTCGCCGCCGACTATCCGATCATCTCGATCGAGGACGGCCTGGCCGAGGACGACTGGGAGGGCTGGAAGTACCTGACCGATTTGATCGGCAACAAGACGCAGCTGGTTGGCGACGACCTCTTCGTCACCAACACGGCGCGGCTGCGCGACGGCATCCGCATGGGTGTCGCCAATTCGATCCTGGTCAAGGTCAACCAGATCGGCTCGCTTACCGAAACGCTCGACGCTGTCGAGACCGCGCATAAGGCAGGCTACACCGCAGTCATGTCGCACCGTTCGGGCGAAACCGAGGATTCGACCATCGCAGACCTCGCCGTCGCCACCAATTGCGGGCAGATCAAGACCGGTTCGCTGTCGCGCTCGGATCGCATGGCCAAGTACAACCAGCTGATCCGCATCGAGGAAGAGCTCGGCAAGCAGGCGCGCTACGCTGGCAAGTCGGTGGTCAAAGCCTAAATTCTGCCGAACTGGCGAAAACGATGGAAGGGCGGGATTTTCCCGCCCTTTTTCGTTGCGGCCGCTGGCTAATGCACCTGTCCGTAACCGTCCATTAAGCACAATCGAGCGACAAATGGCGGTCAAAGGATTGCGACCATGTGGACACGCCAGCACAAGCAGAGAAACACCGGCCGGCTGATCATCCCGTCGCTTTGCGTGGCGTTCCTGGCCTATTTCGGCTTCCATGCCTATCATGGCGAGTTCGGCATCAATTCCAAATATCAGCTCGAAGCGCAGACCATCGAATTGCAGGCCAAGTACGATGCCATCAAGGCGCGCCGGATCGATCTGGAGCGGCGCGTCCAGCTATTGCATGAGGGCACGCTCGAAAAGGATATGCTCGACGAGCAGGCACGCCGGGCGCTCAATCTGTCCCAGCCCGATGAAATCACCATCATGCTGCCGGCCAATTCGAAATAACCGAATTTCGGTTAATCGCTGTTATCTCTAATGATTCTGGGCGTTTAGGCGCATGCCAGCCATGCGTTTTTCTGCATGGCGAAACACGGTCTCGCATGTTAGCTTCCTTCCAATCGGTGGGGAGGAGCTGATCCTCCCCGGAGCAGACATGGTCTGCTTTAGTGTCCGCGAAGAGACGCCAACAGGGAGTGATGCATGGCCACCGCCGCCAAAAAAGCGCCTGCCAAATCCGTTAAATCGACATCCGCCAAATCAACGGGGCTTTCCGCCCCCAAGCCGGCCGACTTCACCAAGGACGAGGAGCTTGCCGCCTACCGGCACATGCTGCTTATCCGTCGCTTCGAGGAAAAGGCCGGCCAGCTCTACGGCATGGGCTTTATCGGCGGCTTCTGCCACCTCTATATCGGCCAGGAAGCGGTCGTCACCGGCATGAAGATGTCGCTGATCAACGGCGACCAGATGATCACCGCCTATCGCGACCATGGCCACATGCTGGCGATGGAACTGTCACCGCGGGGCGTCATGGCAGAGCTGACCGGACGCCGTGGTGGCCTGTCGAGGGGCAAGGGCGGCTCCATGCACATGTTCTCCAAGGAGAAGCATTTTTACGGCGGCCACGGCATTGTCGGCGCGCAGGTCTCGCTCGGCACCGGTCTCGCCTTCGCCAACCGCTACCGCGACAACAACAATGTGTCGCTGACCTATTTCGGCGATGGCGCTGCCAATCAGGGTCAGGTCTATGAAAGCTTCAACATGGCCTCGCTGTGGAAGCTGCCGGTGATCTACATCATCGAGAACAACCGCTATGCCATGGGCACCTCGGTGTCGCGCTCGTCGGCGGAAACCAATTTTTCGCATCGCGGCGCATCGTTCAAGATTCCCGGCATTCAGGTCGACGGCATGGATGTGCGTGCGGTCAAATCCGCCGGCGATCAGGCGACCGAATGGTGCCGTGCCGGCAACGGTCCGATCATCCTCGAGATGCAGACCTATCGCTATCGCGGTCACTCGATGTCGGATCCGGCAAAATACCGCTCCAAGGAAGAAGTGCAGAAGATGCGCTCGGATCATGATCCGATCGAGCAGGTCAAGGTGCGGCTGACGGCCAAGAAGTGGGCGACCGAGGACGAACTCAAGAACATCGACAAGGAAGTCCGCGACATCGTCGCCGACGCCGCCGAATTTGCCCAGCACGACGCAGAGCCGGATCCGTCCGAGCTCTGGACCGACATCGTATTGTAACGGGAGGGCAAGGACATGCCGATCGAAATTCTCATGCCCGCTCTCTCGCCGACCATGGAAGAGGGCAATCTTTCCAAATGGTTGAAGAACGAGGGCGACAAGGTCGTCGCCGGCGATGTCATCGCCGAGATCGAAACCGACAAGGCGACGATGGAAGTCGAAGCCGTCGATGAAGGCACGATCGGCAAGATCGTGGTTCCCGCCGGCACCGAAGGCGTCAAGGTCAACGCGGTGATCGCCGTGTTGCTGCAGGACGGTGAAAGTGCAGGCGATGTCGAAAAGAGCGGCAAGCCTGCCTCCACCCAGGATGCCGTTTCCGCTGGCGGTCAGCGGACCGATGCAGCCGAGGAAGGTACAAAAGCGGCTCCCCAGGATGCCGGCGAGGCTCCGAAGGCAGTTCCCGCCGCTCCGGCGGCCAAACCTGCCGCCGATCCGGATATTCCCGCCGGCACCGAGATGGTCTCGACCACGGTGCGCGAAGCGCTCCGCGATGCCATGGCTGAAGAAATGCGCCGCGACGGCGATGTCTTCGTCATGGGCGAGGAGGTCGCGGAATACCAGGGCGCCTACAAGATCACGCAAGGGCTGCTGCAGGAATTCGGGCCGCGCCGCGTCGTCGACACGCCGATCACCGAGCACGGCTTTGCCGGCGTCGGCGTCGGTGCGGCGATGGCCGGCCTGAAGCCGATCGTCGAGTTCATGACCTTCAACTTCGCCATGCAGGCGATCGACCAGATCATCAACTCCGCGGCCAAGACGCTCTATATGTCGGGCGGCCAGATGGGCGCACCGATCGTGTTCCGCGGACCGAACGGTGCGGCCGCCCGCGTCGGCGCCCAGCATTCGCAGTGCTATGCCGCCTGGTACAGCCATATTCCCGGCCTGAAGGTGGTGATGCCGTACACGGCTGCCGACGCCAAGGGCCTGCTCAAGGCGGCGATCCGCGATCCGAACCCGGTCATCTTCCTTGAAAACGAAATCCTCTACGGCCAGTCCTTCGACGTGCCGAAGCTCGATGATTTCGTGCTGCCGATCGGCAAGGCGCGCATTCACAAGCAGGGCAAGGACGTCACCATCGTCTCGTTCGGCATCGGCATGACCTATGCCATCAAGGCGGAAGCCGAGCTGCGCGGCATGGGCATCGATGCCGAGATCATCGATCTCCGGACCATCCGCCCGCTCGACCTCGACACCGTCATTGCCTCCGTGAAAAAGACCAACCGCCTGATCGTGGTGGAAGAAGGTTTCCCGCAGAACTCGGTCGGCGACCACATCGCCAACCAGGTTTCGCAGCGCGCCTTCGATTTCCTCGACGCGCCGGTCATCACCATCGCCGGCAAGGACGTGCCGATGCCTTATGCGGCGAACCTCGAAAAGCTGGCTTTGCCCAATGTCGGCGAGGTCATAGAGGCGGTCAAAGCCGTCACGTATCGCTGACGGTCTTTCTTGCGGGGGAGGCAGAAATGGCGACGATGGCAGATGTGAGGAGAATAGCTTGGTCTCTATTTTGGCGGAGCTTCCTGTCTAGTATCGCTTGTGGACTTGTTGCTGGCGCGATTGTTGGGTTCGTCATTGGGTTCATTGGCGGTTTTTTTGGACTTCGCCATGAGGCAATTCAGGTACTGAGCTCTGTTGGGGGAGCATGCCTTGGGCTTGTAGCATCATTCCTTTGTTTGAATTTCTTCTTGGCCCGATCGATTGGCAAGGAATTCAAAGGCAAACGTCTAGAACTTGCCGTGGTTAGCCCGGCTGGCTTGCAGGGAGAGTAACTATGCCAATCAACATCACCATGCCGGCACTCTCGCCCACGATGGAAGAGGGCAATCTTTCCAAGTGGCTGGTCAAGGAGGGCGACAAGGTTTCGCCGGGCGACGTGATTGCCGAGATCGAGACCGACAAGGCGACGATGGAAGTCGAAGCGGTCGATGAGGGCACCGTCGCCAAGCTGGTCGTTCCGGCTGGCACCGAAGGCGTCAAGGTCAATGCGCTGATCGCCATTCTGGCCGGCGAAGGCGAGGATGCAGGGGCGGCGGCAAAGGGTGGTGGCGATGCCGCGCCCGCGAAAGCCGATGCCAAGCAGGATAAGGCGTCAATCTCCCCACCCGTGGGGGAGATGTCGACGAAGTCGACAGAGGGGGGCGCTGCCCCGCCGACCTCTCAGTCTGTCGCGCCCCCCTCTGGCCTGCCGGCCATCTCCCCCACAAGGGGGGAGATCAGCCAATCGTCAGGCGAGCGCACCTTCGCTTCGCCGCTGGCTCGTCGCATCGCCAAGGATGCCGGAGTCGACGTGTCCGCTGTGAGTGGCACCGGCCCGCATGGCCGTGTCGTCAAGGCCGATGTCGAGGCGGCGATTGCCGGCGGTGGCGCCAAGGCTGCACCGGCCGCGAAAGCCGCACCTGCCGGCGCTCCGGCACCTGCGGCTCCGGCTGCGGCACCCAAGGCGATGTCGGACGAACAGGTACTGAAGCTGTTTGCCGAAGGATCCTACGAGCTCGTCCCGCACGACAATATGCGCAAGACCATTGCGCGCCGCCTGGTCGAGGCCAAGACAACCATCCCGCATTTCTACCTGACGCTCGACTGCGAGCTCGATGCCCTGCTGGCGCTGCGCACACAGATCAATGCGGCTGCTCCGACGAAGAAGACCGACAAGGGCGAGGCTCCCGTCTACAAACTCTCGGTCAACGACATGGTGATCAAGGCGATGGCGATGGCGCTGATGGCGGTGCCGGATGCCAATGCATCGTGGACCGAAAGCGCCATGGTCAAGCACAAGCACGCCGATGTCGGCGTTGCCGTGTCGATCCCGGCGGCCTGATCACGCCGATCATCCGCCACGCCGACGAAAAGACGCTGTCCACTATCTCCAACGAGATGAAGGATCTGGCGAGCCGTGCCCGCAGCCGCAAGCTGAAGCCTGAGGAATATCAAGGCGGTACGACGGCGGTTTCCAATCTCGGCATGTTCGGCATCAAGGACTTTGCCGCCGTCATCAACCCGCCGCATGCGACGATCCTGGCGGTGGGTGCCGGCGAGCAGCGGCCGGTGGTCAAGAATGGCGAGATCAGAATCGCCAATATCATGTCGGTGACGCTGTCGACCGATCACCGCGCCGTCGACGGTGCGCTCGGCGCCGAACTTCTGGTCGCCTTCAAGCGCATGATCGAAAATCCGATGGGCATGCTGGTCTAGGAAGGAAAAAGGCTGTGCGGAAATTCGTCACCAGCCTTTTCGCCCTGATCCTTTCCGGCCTGGCCGGCGGGCTGGTGGCGCTGTGGCTGGCAATCGTCACCAATGCGAATTCCGAATACATCCTGGTCTTCATGGTTTCGGCGCTGGTCACCATCGTTGCGACCGTGGCGTTTTTCATCGCGCAGTTCGTGCCAAACCCGCAAAGGGCGATAAACCTGACGGGGCTTGTTGGGGTTTCGTTGTTCGTGCTGGCCGGAATCGGGCTGATTGCCTGGACCTTCTCGCAGCCGCCTGGCAAAGCCCAGTGGTCGGGCGATCTCCCCGTTGTCGCCGGTCTGTTTTTGCCAAGCATCGCCACGGTTATCGTGCAGTGGCTGTTCGTGGGATGGCGCGTGCGGCGCGGGCTTAGGGCGGAGGCGGGTGCGGGTGCATGAAGACGATCCTCTGCTACGGCGATTCCCTGACCTGGGGCTATGACGCGGCGAGCCTCGGGCGTCATGCGCTGGAAGATCGCTGGCCGAGCGTGCTCAAGGCGGCGTTGGGCGACGATGATATCGAAGTCATTGCCGAAGGTCTGAACGGCCGCACCACGGCTTTCGACGATCACCTGGCTGGTGCCGACCGCAATGGCGCCAAGGTGCTGCCGACGATCCTGACCAGCCATGCGCCGCTCGACCTGATCATCATCATGCTCGGCGCCAACGACATGAAGCCCTGGATCCACGGCAATCCGGTCGCGGCCAAGCAGGGGGTGCAGCGGCTGATCGACATCGTGCGCGGCCACGATTATCCGTTCGACTGGGCCGCGCCGCAAATCCTGATCGTCGCGCCACCAGCGGTCAGCCGCACCGACAATGCCGAATTCAAGGAAATGTTTGCCGGCGGCGACGAGGCCTCGAAGCGGCTGGCGCCGCAATATTCCGCGCTCGCCGACGAGGCCGGCTGCGGCTTTTTCGATGCCGGCACGGTGGCCGAGACCACACCGATCGACGGGGTCCATCTCGATGCCGAAAACACGCGCAATATAGGTGACGCATTGGCGCCATTGGTGCGTGTGATGCTGGAACTCTAGAGAAAATCAGGGAGAAACCCCGTGGCTGAATCCTACGACGTCATAATCATCGGCTCAGGCCCCGGCGGCTATGTCACGGCGGTGCGCTCCGCCCAGCTCGGCTTCAAGACGGCGATCGTCGAGCGCGAGCATCTCGGCGGCATCTGCCTCAACTGGGGCTGCATCCCGACCAAGGCGCTGCTGCGCTCGGCCGAGATCATGCACTATTCCGATCATCTGAAGGACTACGGCCTGAAGCTCGAAGGCGGCAAGGTCAGCGCCGACACGGCCGCTGTCGTCGACCGCTCGCGCAAAGTGTCGTTGAGGCTCAATGGCGGCGTCGCCTTCCTGATGAAGAAGAACAAGGTCGACGTTATCTGGGGCGAGGCCAAGCTCTCCAAGCCGGGTGAAATCGTCGTCTCCAAGACGGCCAAGAAACCGATGGAGCCGCAGCCGCCGGTGCCCAAGGGCGTCAAGGGCGAGGGACCTACACCGCCAAGCACATTATTCTCGCCACCGGCGCCCGGCCGCGCGCGCTGCCCGGCATCGAGCCGGACGGCAAGCTGATCTGGACCTATTTCGAGGCGATGGTGCCGAAGGAGATGCCGAAGTCGCTGCTGGTCATGGGTTCGGGCGCCATCGGCATCGAGTTCGCCTCCTTCTACCGCACCATGGGCGCCGAGGTGACGGTGGTCGAGCTGTTGCCGGCGGTGATGCCGGTCGAGGATGCCGAGGTCTCGAAATTCGCGCAGAAGCAGTTCGAGAAGCAGGGTATGAAATCATCCTCGAGGCCAAGGTGACCAAGGTCGAGAAGGGTGCCAACTCGATCACCGCCCATGTCGAGATGAAGGACGGCAAGGTCGAGAAGATCACCGCCGACCGCATGATCTCGGCCGTCGGCGTGCAGGGCAACATCGATAATCTCGGCCTCGAGACGCTCGGCGTGAAGACCGATCGCGGCTGCGTCGTCATTGACGGCTATGGCAAGACCAACGTTCCCGGCATCTACGCTATCGGCGATGTCGCCGGACCGCCGATGCTCGCCCACAAGGCCGAGCATGAAGGCGTGGTCTGCATCGAGAAGATCGCCAATTTCCCCGGCGTGCATGCGACAGACAAGCTGAAGATCCCGGGCTGCACCTATTGCAACCCGCAGGTCGCCTCGGTCGGGCTCACCGAAGCCAAGGCGAAGGCCGAAGGCAAGGACATCCGCGTCGGCCGTTTCCAGTTCGGCGCCAACGGCAAGGCGATCGCGCTTGGCGAGGACCAGGGCTTCATCAAGACCATCTTCGACAAGAAGACCGGCCAGCTGCTCGGCGCGCATATGGTTGGCGCCGAGGTGACGGAGCTGATCCAGGGCTTTGTCGTGGCGATGAACCTGGAGACCACCGAGGAAGAACTGATGCACACCATCTTCCCGCATCCGACGCTGTCGGAGATGATGAAGGAAAGCGTGCTCGATGCCTATGGCCGTGCGCTCAACGCGTGATAAATTGCTGCCGCGAGACTCAGACGCATGCGCCGGAGGAACCTTACGGCAAGACAGTTCGTTTCCGGATGCATTTTCACCTGACACTGGAGGAGTTGGCATATGGACGTGAATGGCGTGGGCTGGATTGCGGCCATCATCATCGGCGGTTTGGCCGGGTGGCTGGCCGAGATGGTCATGAAGAGCAATACCGGCGTCTTGATGAACATCATTATGGGCATTGTCGGCGCGGTGGTGCTGAACGCAATTCTCAGGGCGCTCAACATCGAACCCTTCGGTGTCGGCTGGCTCGCCTACCTGATCACCGGCTTCATCGGAGCCTGCCTGCTGATCTTTGCCGGGCGGCTGATACGCCGCTAGACTACCGCTATGCGAAAAAGGCTGTGGCGGCATGCGCCGCCGCGGCCTTTTTCTTTGCACCGAAAAGTCCTAGATGACGTCAGGAGGGCGAATGCCGACGGGCAGACGCCAACAAGTCAGGTTTGAGATGGTCACCGTCCTCGACACGATCGCCAACGCGCCGCGCCTGCGGCATCCCGAAAAGGCGCACAAGCCCGACCAGGACGTGCTGCGCAAACCCGACTGGATCCGCGTCAAGGCGCCGATGTCCAAGGGCTATGCCGAAACCCGCGAGATCGTGAAGTCGCACAAGCTGGTCACGGTGTGCGAAGAGGCCGGCTGCCCCAATATCGGCGAGTGCTGGGAAAAGAAGCACGCCACCTTCATGATCATGGGCGAGATCTGCACGCGCGCCTGCGCCTTCTGCAATGTCGCCACCGGCATTCCGACCGCGCTCGATGCCGATGAGCCGGCGCGTGTCGCGCATGCCGTCAAGCAGATGGGGCTGACCCATGTCGTCATCACCTCGGTCGACCGCGACGATCTCGCCGATGGCGGCGCGCAGCATTTCGCCGAGGTTATCCGGGCGATCCGAGCAGCGACGCCCTTGACCACGATCGAAATCCTGACGCCCGATTTCCTGCGCAAGGAGGGCGCGCTGGAGATCGTCGTGGCGGCCAAGCCCGATGTCTTCAACCACAATCTCGAAACCGTGCCGTCGAACTACCTGACGGTGCGGCCGGGTGCTCGCTATTTCCACTCGATCCGGCTGTTGCAGCGGGTCAAGGAGCTCGACCCGTCGATCTTCACGAAGTCCGGCATCATGGTCGGCCTCGGCGAAGAGCGCAACGAGATCCTGCAGCTGATGGATGACCTGCGCTCGGCCAATGTCGACTTCATGACCATTGGCCAGTATCTGCAGCCGTCGAAGAAGCACCACCCGGTGATCCGCTTCGTCACGCCGGAGGAATTCAGCTCCTTCGCGACGATCGGCAAGACCAAGGGTTTCCTGCTGGTGGCGTCGAACCCGCTGACGCGCTCCTCGCACCACGCCGGCGACGATTTCGCCAGGCTGCGGGCCGCGCGTGAGGCGCAGCTCAAAAAGCCAGTTAAATCCTGCTTCAATGCCGAAATTCGAAGCCACACGCCGCGTTGCCCACACGCCGGAGCAGATGTTTGCTCTGGTCGCCGATATCGAGACCTATCCGCAATTTCTGCCGCTTTGCGAGGCGCTGACGGTGCGCTCGCGCAAGGAGCGTGACGGCCGCACCATTCTCCTCGCCGATATGAGCATCGGCTACAAGGCGATCCGCGAGACCTTTACGACGCAGGTGCTTTTGAAGCCGGACGAGAACACAATCGATGTCAAATACATCGATGGACCGTTCAAATATCTCAGCAATATCTGGCGCTTCGAGCCGGCCGACGGCGGCGGCTGCAACGTCCGCTTCTTCATCGACTACGAGTTCAAGAGCCGCATCCTCGGCGTGGTGATGGGCACCATGTTCGATCGCGCCTTCCGCATGTTTTCCGAAGCCTTCGAAAAACGTGCGGACGTCATCTACGGAACGACGCCCATCTCATGAGTGTCGCCGAGCGCGCGCAGCCCGATCTCCAGCGCATGCTTGACCGTCTCGCGGCGGATGAAGTCGCGGCCATTGTCGGCAAACATATTGAGCTCGGCAGCCACCGGCCCACGTCTTAGGGCAACTCCGAACCAGACGAGGCCGACCGGTTTTTCCGGCGAACCGCCGCCTGGGCCGGCAATGCCGGTGACGGCAAGCGCCAGCCCGGCGCGCGAGCGCGCCAGAGCGCCCGCCGCCATCTCCAGAACCGTTTCGCGCGAGACGGCGCCATGCGCCTCGAGTGTGGCGGGCGAGACGCCGAGCATCTCCATCTTTGCTTCATCGGAATAGGTGATGAGGCCGCGATCGACGACAGCGGACGAGCCGGCAATGTCGGTCAGTGCCGAGATGATCATGCCGCCGGTGCAGCTCTCGGCCGTCGCCAGCATGATGCCGCGCTGCTGGCAGACCTGGAGCAGGGCGTTGGCAAGATCGCTGTTGTTCATGCGGGAACCTCCCCGGGAAGACGACACTGGCTGTGGCGATGGCGGCGATGCCTTCCTCGCGGCCGACAAAGCCGAGTTTTTCGTTGGTAGTCGCCTTGATGGAGATGCGATCGCTGGAAATGCCCAGTATCGCCGACAACGCGTTGGTCATGGCCTCGCGATGCGGGCCGACGCGCGGCGCCTCGCAGATCAGCGTGATGTCGGCATTGGCGATGCGGCCGCCACGTTCGCGCACCAACCTGGCCGCATGCTCGACGAAGATCTTCGACGCCGCGCCCTTCCATTGCGGATCGGAAGGCGGGAAATGCGTGCCGATGTCGCCGGCGCCGCAAGTGGCGAGCAGCGCATCGGTCAGCGCGTGCAGGCCGACATCGGCATCCGAATGTCCCGAAAGCTTCTTGCCGTGCGGAATGGCGACGCCGCACAGAGTGACATGGTCGCCTGCCTCGAAGGCGTGCACGTCATAGCCATTGCCGGTGCGAATGTCTGGAAAACGCTCGCCAGTAAGCCGCTGATCCGCCATCGCAATATCCCTTGCCCAGGTCAGTTTGACATTGTCCGGCGACCCCTGAACGATTTTCACCGGAATATGCGCCCATTCGGCGATCGCGGCATCGTCGGTGAAATCCGTCTTGCCGAGATGATGGGCTTTTTCGTGCGCGGCGAGCAACGGCCAGAACGGAAAGCCTTGCGGCGTCTGCGCGGCATGAAGGCCGGCCCTTGGCACCGTCTCCTCGATCATGCCGGTGGCCGACTCGCGCTTCAGCGTATCGGCGACGGGCAAAGCGGGCAGCGCGCCCTGGCGCTCGCCAATGGCGGCGATGATACGGTCGATCAGGGCCGTGTCGACAAACGGCCGCACCGCGTCATGGACAAGGACACGGCCGGGCGTACGTTCCCTCAGCGCCAGCAGGCCGAGCCGGACCGAGGCCTGGCGCGACTCGCCACCGACCACGGCGGTAACCCGCTCGGCATATACGCCGGCTGCCTTGTCGAAAAGCGCGTGGTCATCGGCATGGATCGCGACGACGACGGGACCAATTTCGGGATGCGCCAGGAAAGTCTCCAGCGTGCGCGCGATAACGGCACGGCCGCCGATGCGCTGATATTGCTTCGGCCCGTCGGCCTGTCCGGCACGCGCGCCGCGGCCGGCTGCAACGATGACCACGCCGACCTTGTCGGTCGTCGCCTCGGCCGGTTTTCGCTTGCGTCTGTCATGCCGAGAGGCTTAGTCGCGGCTTATGGCGAAGGCCAGCATTTTCCCAAATGCGCCGCAATGTGACGTCATTGCGCGTTGCACAATGCCTTTCTTATGGCTAGAGAATGTGCAGCAATCCGATATGCTTGGTTTTTGTGCATGCCTGAAGTGACAAAATTGGCTTCGCCGCTCGACATTGGCGGCGTGACGATCCGCAACCGCGTCTTCCTCGCGCCCATGTCGGGAATAACGGACGAGCCGTTCCGGCAGCGCACCTACGCGCATGGCGCGGGCCTGGTCGTGTCGGAAATGGTGGCGAGCGGCGAGCTTGCCAAGGGCAGGGCCGGCTGCGACCTGCGCATCCGTCATTCCGGGCTGCCCGTCCATATGGTCCAGCTTGCCGGCCGCGAGGCCGAGCACATGGCCGAGGGCGCGCGCATCGCTGCCGGCGAGGGCGCCGACATCATCGACATCAATATGGGCTGCCCGGCCAAGAAGGTGACCGGCGGCTATGCCGGCTCGGCGCTGATGCGCGATCTCGACCACGCGCTGTCGCTGATCGAAGCGGTGATCGGCGCGGTCCAGGTGCCGGTCACGGTCAAGATGCGGCTCGGCTGGGACGACAATGCGCTCAATGCACCCGTCTTGGCGCGCCGCGCCGAAGAGGCCGGTGTTAAAATGGTGACCGTGCATGGGCGCACGCGCTGCCAGTTTTATCAAGGCAAGGCCGATTGGGGCGCCATCGCCCGCATCAAGGACGTCGTCTCGATCCCGGTCGTCGCCAATGGCGATGTGGGCTCGCCCGCGGAGGCCGCCGAAATCCTTGAACAGTCGGGCGCCGACGCGGTGATGATCGGCCGCGCGCATTATGGCGCGCCATGGACGGCGGGCCACATCGCGGCAACGGCTGCGGGCAACGCGCCCTCCGGCGTGCCGGAAAGCCCGCAAGCCATGGCGGACTACATCGTTTCCCACTACGAAGACATGCTGACGCTTTACGGCGTCGAAAGTGGCTTGCGCCAGGCGCGCAAGCATCTCGGCTGGTATCTCGATCGCCACGCTGTGGGCGTCACCAATGAAGGGCGCAAAGCCATCCTCACCTCGTTCGAGCCCGCCCGCGTCATGGCCGTGCTGCGTGAGGTGTTTTCCGGCGGGGGCGAGGCCGCATCCATGCGGAGCGCTGCATGAACGCGCCTGCTGCACCGGGCACCGAGATGGCAAATGCTGCCCATATCGTGCTCAACACCATCCGCCGTCCGGTGATCATGGTCGATCCCGATGGGTTCATCACCTACGCCAATGCCGACGCGGAAGACTTCTTCCGCTCCAGCGCCAACATGCTGGCACGCAACACACTGTCCAAGCTGATCCCGTTCGGCAGCCCGCTGTTGCAACTGGTCGACCAGGTGCGCGAGCGCCGTGCGCCGGTCAACGAATACCGTGTCGACGTGTCGTCGCCGCGTCTCGGCATCGAGAAGGTCGTCGATCTCTATGTCGCGCCGGTGCCGGAATTCCCAGGCTCGATCGTGGTGATGTTCCAGGAACGCTCGATGGCCGACAAGATCGACCGGCAGATGACACACAGGGGTGCCGCGCGTTCGGTCACCGGCCTTGCCGCCATGCTGGCACATGAGATCAAGAACCCGCTGTCCGGCATACGTGGCGCCGCACAGCTGCTCGAACTCTCGGCGTCCGACGAGGATCGCGCGCTGACCCGCCTCATCACCGACGAGACTGATCGCATAGTCTCCCTCGTCGACCGCATGGAAGTGTTTTCCGACGAGCGGCCGATTGACCGCTATCCTGTCAACATCCATGTCGTGCTGGATCATGTGAAGGCAATCGCGAAGAACGGTTTTGCCAAGAGAATCAGGATATTGGAGGACTATGATCCATCATTGCCTCCGGTTTTCGCCAACCGCGACCAACTGATCCAGGTGTTTCTCAACCTGGTCAAGAACGCTGCCGAGGCGATCGGCGGCGACCCGCAGGGCGAGATCGTGCTGTCGACCGCGTTCAGGCCGGGCATCCGCGTTTCCGTTCCCGGAACCCAGGACCGCGTGTCGCTACCGCTTGAATTCTGCGTGCGCGACAATGGGTCCGGCGTTTCGGAAGACATTCTGCCGATCCTGTTCGATCCGTTCATCACCACCAAGCCGAACGGCTCGGGGCTCGGCCTGGCGCTGGTGGCGAAAATCGTCGGCGAGCATGGCGGCATCATCGAATGCGATTCGACGCCGCGCGGCACCACCTTCCGAATCCTGATGCCGGCCTGGAAAGAAACACCCATCGACACTGCCGATGATGAAGGCGAAGGAGACCGCAAATGACGGTTCGCGGCAATATTCTCGTCGCCGACGACGATGCGGCCATCCGCACCGTGCTCAATCAGGCGCTGTCGCGCGTCGGCCATGAGGTGCGCGTGACCTCCAACGCCTCGACGCTGTGGCGCTGGGTGGCGGCGGGCGAGGGCGATCTGGTGATCACCGACGTTGTCATGCCGGACGAGAACGCCTTCGACATGCTGCCCCGCATCAAGAAGGCCCGGCCGGAGCTGCCGGTCATCGTGATGAGCGCGCAAAACACTTTCATGACGGCGATTCGTGCTTCCGAAACAGGTGCTTATGAATATCTGCCGAAGCCGTTCGACCTGACCGAGCTGCTCAACATCGTCAATCGTGCGCTGTCAGAGCCGCGCCGACCGAAGATCGATACGCGACCGGAAGAACAGCCTGACGCCATGCCGCTGGTCGGCCGCTCGGCCGCCATGCAGGACATCTACCGCATGCTGGCGCGCATGATGCAGACCGATCTGACGGTGATGATCTCGGGCGAGTCCGGCACCGGCAAGGAATTGGTGGCGCGCGCGCTGCACGAATATGGCCGCCGCCGAGGCGGTCCGTTCGTCGCCATCAACATGGCGGCAATCCCGCGCGACCTCATCGAATCGGAACTGTTCGGTCATGAGAAGGGTGCCTTCACCGGCGCACAGAACCGCTCGACAGGCCGCTTCGAGCAGGCCGAGGGCGGCACGCTGTTCCTCGACGAGATCGGCGACATGCCAATGGAGGCGCAGACGCGGCTGCTGCGCGTGCTGCAGCAAGGCGAATACACCACTGTCGGCGGGCGCACCCCGATCAAGACCGATGTGCGCATCGTCGCCGCCACCAACAAGGATCTGCGCACGCTGATCAACCAGGGGCTTTTCCGCGAGGATCTGTTCTATCGCCTGAATGTCGTGCCGCTTCGGCTGCCTGGCTTGCGTGAGAGATCGGAAGACATTCCCGATCTGGTGCGGCATTTCTTCAAGATCGGCGCCAGCGAAGGCTTGCAGACCAAGCGCATTTCGACCGGCGGCATCGAATTGATGAAGCGCTATCCGTGGCCGGGAAACGTGCGCGAGCTGGAAAACCTGGTGCGCCGGCTTGCGGCGCTCTATTCGCAGGACGAAATATCAGCCGAGATCATCGAGGCCGAACTGAAGACAGGCGAAAGGCCGGTCATTCCCGGCGGCGGCAATTTGATCCCGGACGATCTATCCATCGGCCAGGCGGTGGAGCACTTCCTGCAGCGCTATTTCGCCTCTTTTGCCGGTGATTTGCCGCCGGCAGGTCTCTATCAACGCATCTTGTCGGAGGTCGAATATCCGCTGGTCCTTGCCTCGATGACGGCAACCCGCGGCAACCAGATCAAGGCCGCCGAACTGCTGGGCCTCAACCGCAACACGTTGCGCAAGAAGATTCGCGAGCTGGGTGTCAACGTGTACAAATCGTCGAGATCATGAGCGCCTGCTGCCCGAAGTGACGCGAGGTCATCCCCTTTTCAGGGGATCGGCGGCCGAAAGATTTCCGTCACGGCCACACTTGTTGCATAATCGCCACAATGCGTTGCATACATCCAACGCAATCACTGGCTCTTAGACGGCGACATGGCTTCGCAAGCTCTCACATCAAACGAACCGCTTTTCAGCAGACCCGGCCAGAGGGATGGACGGCGGCTGCTTGCGTTGCCTGGCGTTGTGGCAATTGCCGGCGCGCTGGTTACGGCGGCAATCTCGTTTGCGATTCTTGTCGGCGCCACGCCGATCACGCCAGACGCAAACACAACGCTGACGCTGATTGCGGCCAATGCCTTATTTGTGCTGGCGCTGATTGCTCTGGTCGGCCGCGAGGTGCATCGCATCACCATGGCGCGCCGGCACGGCAAGGCGGCGTCACGGCTGCATGTGCGCATCGTGACGATGTTTGCGCTGGTCGCGGCCATCCCCGCCATCATGGTGGCCATCATTGCCTCGATCACGCTCGATATCGGCCTCGACCGCTGGTTCGAAATCCGCACCAAGGCGATCGTCAACTCGTCGCTGTCGATCGCCGACGCCTATGTGCAGGAAAACGCTCGTAATCTTCAGGGCACGACGCTGTCGATGGCCTATGATCTCGACGCCTCGCGCACGCTTTACGGCCTCGATCGAACCGGCTTTCTCGACCTGATGAACAAGGAAGCCGTGGGCAGGAGCCTGGTGCATGCGGCGCTGGTCAGGGAAGACGGCTCCTTTGTCATGAGCGCGAAGACCGATGCGGATTTCTCTATGCCGCCACCGCCGGAGGGCGCGGTCAGCGCCGCGGCCGACGGCAAACCGGTGCTGATCGAGCCGAAGACGCGCAACATCATGGGCGCCATCATCAAGCTGCGGGAGATCGAAGGCCTCTACCTCTACACCAATCGCCTGGTCGACCCCGAAGTGATCAAGGCGAGGGCGATCGTCCAGTCCAACACCGCCGAATATCGCGGCCTGGAAGACAACAGGCGGACGTCGCAGGTGGCGTTCGCGCTGCCCTATCTGTCACTGACGCTGATCATCATCCTGTCGGCCATCTGGACCGGCATAGCGGTGGCCGACCGTCTGGTGCGGCCCATCCGTCAACTCATCGGCGCGGCTGACGAGGTTGCGACCGGCAATCTCGATGTCGCCGTGCCGGTACGGCCTTCCGACGGCGATGTCGCCTCGCTTGGCGATACGTTCAACAAGATGCTGCTGGAGCTTAAATCGCAGCGCAACGAGATCCTGTCGGCCAAGGATTTGATCGACGAACGGCGTCGTTTCTCGGAAGCGGTGCTGGCCGGCGTCACCGCCGGCGTCATCGGCGTCGATCCCTACGGCATCGTCTCCATCGTCAACAAATCGGCCGAAACGATGCTGGCCATATCGGCCACGGCGGCGCTGGGGCAGAACCTGTCCGCCGTGCTACCGCATGTCGGCCGTGTCTTCGAGATCGGCCGCAAATCCGGCAAGCCGGTCTATCGCGAGCAGGTCACCTTCTATCGCACCGGCGCCGAGCGTACCTTCAACGTGCAGATCACCATCGAGGCCGGCGACGACGGCGAGGAGGAGAAATCCTACGTCGTGACTGTCGACGACATCACCGATCTGGTCCAGGCACAGCGCTCGTCGGCCTGGGCGGATGTGGCGCGGCGTATCGCACATGAAATCAAGAACCCGCTGACGCCGATCCAGCTCTCGGCCGAGCGCATCAAGCGACGCTTCGGCAAGGTCATCACCGAGGACCGCGAGATTTTCGACCAGTGCACCGACACGATCATCCGGCAGGTCGAGGATATCGGCCGCATGGTCGACGAGTTCTCGGCTTTCGCCCGCATGCCCAAGCCCGAGATGAAAGCCATCGATCTGCGTGAATCGCTGCGCGAGGCGTCGTTCCTGGTCGAAGTCAGCCGCGCCGACATTGCTTTCGAACGCGTGTTCGGCAACGAACCGCTCAAGGGCACGTTCGATAGCCGATTGATGGCGCAGGCTTTCGGCAACGTCATCAAGAACGCGGCCGAGGCGATTGACGGGCTGGAACAAAAGGACGGTTCGCACGGCATAATCCGGATTCAAGCTGCCCGGCAGAATGGCGCGATCAGAATCGACGTCATCGACAATGGCAAAGGCTTGCCGCGCGAGAACCGCCAAAGGCTGCTCGAGCCCTACATGACGACGCGCGAGAAGGGCACCGGGCTCGGTCTCGCCATCGTCAAGAAGATCGTGGAGGACCATGGCGGGCGGCTCGAATTGCACGATGCGCCCGCGGATTTCCACGGTGGACGCGGCGCGATGATCTCGATCATCCTGCCGCCAGCTGCCGCAACCGCGCCGCCACGCGGTCAAGGCGAAACGGAACACGAACGAGAAACTGAAAAGGTCGGTAATGGCGTCTGATATTCTCATCGTCGATGACGAGGAAGACATCCGTGAACTCGTCGCGGGCATATTGAGCGACGAAGGGCATGAAACCCGCACGGCATTCGATGCCGACAGCGCGCTCGCGGCAATCGCCGACCGGGCGCCGCGGCTGATTTTCCTCGACATCTGGTTGCAGGGCTCGCGCCTGGACGGGCTGGCGCTGCTCGACGAGATCAAGACGATGCATCCGAGCCTGCCGGTGGTGATGATCTCCGGCCACGGCAATATCGAGACAGCGGTGTCGGCCATCCGCCGCGGCGCCTATGATTTCATCGAGAAGCCGTTCAAGGCCGACAGGCTGATCCTGATCGCCGAGCGGGCGCTCGAAACCTCGAAATTGCGGCGCGAGGTGTCCGACCTCAAGCAGCGCAGCGGCGAAACCTTCGACCTGATCGGCATGTCGTCGGCGATGAGCCAGCTGCGCCAGACCATCGAGCGCGTGGCGCCGACCAACAGCCGCGTCATGATCATCGGTCCGTCCGGCTCGGGCAAGGAGCTCGCCGCGCGCGCCATCCACACGCTGTCGACGCGCAAGGGCGCGCCGTTCGTGACGCTGAGCGCGGCCAACATCACGCCCGAGCGCATGGAGATCGAGCTGTTCGGCACCGAATCGAACGGCACCGAGCGCAAGGTCGGCGCGCTTGAAGAGGCGCACCGCGGCATTCTCTACATCGACGAAGTGGCCGACATGCCGCGCGAGACGCAGAACAAGATTTTGCGCGTGCTGGTCGAACAGCAGTTCGAGCGGGTCGGCGGCACCAAGCGGGTCAAGGTCGACGTCCGCATCATCTCCTCGACCTCGCAGAACCTGGAGGCGATGATCGCCGACGGCCGTTTTCGCGAAGACCTCTATCACCGCCTGGCGGTGGTTCCGGTCATGGTGCCGGGACTGGCCGAGCGACGCGAGGACATTCCCTACCTCGTCGACAATTTCATGAAGCAGATCGCTCGCCAGGCCGGTATCAAGCCGCGCCGCATCGGCGACGATGCGCTTGCCGTGCTGCAGGCGCACAACTGGCCGGGCAATGTCCGCCAGCTGCGCAACAATGTCGAACGGCTGATGATCCTGGCGCGTGGCGACGATATCGATGCGCCGATCACCGCCGACCTGTTGCCGTCGGAGATCGGCGATGTCATGCCGCGCACGCCGAACCAGTCCGACCAGCACATCATGGCGCTGCCGCTGCGCGAGGCGCGCGAACAGTTCGAGAAGGACTATCTGATCGCCCAGATCAACCGTTTCGGCGGCAACATCTCGAAGACGGCCGAATTCATTGGCATGGAGCGCTCGGCGCTGCACCGGAAACTGAAGTCGCTGGGGGTCTGACCCCCGTTGTTGTTGGTCCAGCGGGCTGTGGCCCATTCAATTGCCGGTTACGGCAGCGGCGGAATCGCATAGAAAAACCGGAACTTTTCTGAGGGATCACCCATGCCGCGCATTGCCTATGTGAACGGGCGCTATGTCGCCCATGCCGACGCTGCCGTGCATATCGAGGATCGCGGCTATCAATTCGCCGACGGCGTCTACGAGGTCTGCGAGGTGGCGCAGGGCTTTATCGTCGACATGCCGCGCCATCTTGCCCGGCTGAGCCGCTCCCTTAGCGAATTGTCGATCGACTGGCCGGTCACCAAGGGT
The DNA here is from genome assembly GCF_030323125.1 of Mesorhizobium sp. C089B. NCBI lineage: Bacteria > Pseudomonadati > Pseudomonadota > Alphaproteobacteria > Hyphomicrobiales > Phyllobacteriaceae > Mesorhizobium > Mesorhizobium sp. C089B. The sequence goes on along the minus strand of NZ_CP100469.1, from coordinate 1,603,789 downwards.
GTGCTGCCGCTTCTTCTGCGCGAGATCGTGCGGCGCAACCACGTCGTCAACGGCCTGGTCTATGTCCAGGTTACGCGCGGTGTTGCCAGCCGCGACTTCGTTTTCCCGGCCGATACACCGTCATCGCTGGTGATTACGGCCAGAAAGGCCGACCCGGCGGCGGCCGCCAAGCGAGCCGAGGCGGGCATCAAGGTCATCACCGTGCCGGAAAACCGTTGGGACCGGGTCGACATCAAGAGCACCGGCCTGCTGCCCAACGTGCTGGCCAAGCAGAAAGCCAAGGAGGCCGGCGCCCAGGAAGCCTGGTTCGTCGACACCGATGGCAACGTCAAGGAGGGCGGCTCGTCCAACGCCTGGATCGTTACAAGGGACGGCGTTCTGGTCACCCGGCCGGCGGAGCATGGCATCCTGCGCGGCATCACCCGCACGACCATGTTCGAAGTGGCGGCAAAGCTCGGGTTGACGATCGAGGAGCGCGGGTTTTCAGTCACTGAAGCCAAGGCGGCGCGAGAAGCTTTCATCAGTTCGGCAACGACAATCGCCATGCCGGTCGTGGCAATCGACGGTGCCGCGGTCGCCAATGGGCACCCCGGTTCGATAACACTTTCATTGCGGCAAGCCTTTTTTGACGTTGCGGAAAAAAGTCCAGCCTGATAACCGCACAGACGGACTGCACATCAATATATCTCGTTCTGCTTGTCGTTACTGACGGCAAGGGGGTGTTTGCAAGCTTGACATGTGCCCGCTAATTTGGCGCATTAGCCTGCAAACCGAAGGGGATCGGCGAAAGACAAGAACAATGGCGGAACGATCGCAAAACCTTCAGGACCTGTTCCTGAATTCTGTTCGCAAGAGCAAAAATCCACTCACCATCTTTCTCATCAACGGCGTCAAGCTGACCGGCGTGGTCACTTCCTTCGACAATTTTTGTGTTCTGCTGCGCCGTGACGGCCACTCCCAGCTCGTCTACAAGCATGCCATTTCCACGATCATGCCGAGCCAGCCGGTTCAGATGTTCGATGGCGAGGAAAGCCAGGGCGCCTGATTGGCACGTGAAAAAGACGCGGACCGCGGCGTCCGCGGGAAACCAGCACATAATTCCGGGACGGAAGCCACAGGTCCGACCCGGGCGGTTGTCATTGTGCCGGTGCTTACCCGGCATCAGCGCAACGATGACGAAACGAACCGTCCACGGCTGACGCGTTCGGCGGATGCGCGCCACGACGAAGCGGTCGGCCTTGCCCGCGCCATCAACCTGGATCTGATCCACACGGCGGTGGTCACCGTCAACGATCCACGCCCGGCGACCTTGCTCGGCAGCGGCAAGGTCGCGGAATTCGCCGAGATCGTCAAAGAGGGTCACGCGGAGGTGGTCATCGTCGACCATCCGCTGACGCCGGTGCAGCAGCGCAATCTCGAAAAAGAAATGAATGCCAAGGTGCTCGACCGCACCGGATTGATCCTGGAGATTTTTGGCGAGCGCGCGCGGACCAAGGAGGGCACGCTGCAGGTCGAACTTGCCCATCTCAACTACCAGAAGGGCCGCCTGGTGCGGAGCTGGACCCACCTTGAACGCCAGCGCGGCGGAGCCGGCTTCCTCGGCGGCCCCGGCGAAACCCAGATCGAATCGGACCGGCGGCAGCTGCAGGAAAAAATCATCAAGCTCAAGCATGAGCTGGAAACGGTGCGCCGCACCCGCGACCTGCACCGGGCCAAGCGCAAGAAGGTGCCGTTCCCGGTGGTGGCGATCGTCGGCTACACCAATGCCGGCAAGTCGACGCTGTTCAACCGGCTGACCGGGGCCGACGTGCTGGCCGAAGACATGCTGTTTGCCACGCTCGACCCGACGCTGCGCCGCGTGCGCCTGCCGCACGGCACGCCGATCATCCTGTCGGACACAGTCGGCTTCATTTCGGACCTGCCGACGCATCTGGTCGCCGCCTTCCGCGCCACGCTGGAAGAGGTCGTCGAGGCCGATCTGGTCATCCACCTGCGCGATATTTCGGATCCGGATACCGCAGCGCAAGCCGAGGACGTCGAGCGCATTCTCGCCGATCTCGGCGTCGATGCCGGCGATGCCAAGCGCGTCGTCGAAGTGTGGAACAAGGTCGACCTGCTCGACGACGGCAACCGCGAGCGTCTGCTTGCCGACGGCACTGACGCCAACAAGGCGCCGCCGATCGCCATCTCGGCCGTCACCGGCGAAGGCATCGATGCGCTGAAGGCGCTGATCGAGACCAGGATGTCGGGCGAACTCGAGGAATTGACGGTGACGATCGAACCGGCGCAGTTCGGCCTTGTCGACTGGCTCTACCGCAATGGCGACGTCGTTTCGCGGGTAGACAATGAGGATGGCAGCGCAACCATTGCACTCAAGGCCACGCACAGCGCGCGGCATGAGATCGAAAGCCGATTGCACCGCAAAAACAGGCAGTAAGCCTGATTATTTCGCGCTCTTGGCCTGCTGCCAGAGCGCTTCCATTTCGTCCAGCGTGGCTTTTTCGAGCGTGCTTCCCGACGCATCGATCGCGCGCTCGACATAGTGGAAGCGCGAGCGGAACTTTTCGTTGGTGCCGCTGAGCGCCGCTTCCGAATCGAGCTTGAGGTGACGCCCCAGATTGACGACGGCAAACAGCATGTCGCCGAATTCGTCCTTGATCTCAGCCGTTTCGCCCTTGGCCAGCGCCTCGCGCAGTTCGCCGATCTCTTCCTCGATCTTGTCGAGGATGGGGGCTGCCTCGCTCCAGTCGAAACCGACACGTGCTGCCTTTTCCTGCAGCTTCAGCGCACGAGTCAAAGCGGGCAGGGCGACGGGCACGCTGTCCAGGAAACCCTTGCCATTGTCCTCGGGGTCGAGGCCGCGGGCGAGGCGCGCACTTCGCTTTTCGGCTTTTTCCTCAGCCTTGATCTTTTCCCACATGCCCTTTGCCATGCCGGCGCTGCGCGCCTTCTCGTCGCCGAAGACATGCGGATGGCGCCGGATCATCTTGGTGGTGATGGCCTCGACCACATCACCGAAGGCAAAATCGCCGGCTTCCTCAGCCATCTGCGCGTGGTAGACGACCTGCAGCAGGAGATCGCCTAATTCGTCGCGCAGATCGTCGAGATCGCCGCGCGCAATGGCGTCCGCCACCTCGTAGGCTTCCTCGATCGTATAGGGTGCGATGGTCGAGAAATCCTGCTCGATGTCCCAGGGACAGCCGGTCTTCGGCGCCCTGAGCGCCGCCATGATCTCGATCAGCCGGGAAATGTCGCGCGAAGGTTTCATGCGGCGAATGCTATCCCGCTGCCTGTCGTGCGGCCAACGCTGTCAGCTGGCGGCCTGACCTTGTCCACAGCTCAGCCGTATCAGCCGAGTACCGACACAACCGCCTTGGCGAGGTCATCCATGCCGTCCTCGGGCAGGCCGGCAACGTTGATGCGGCTGTCGCCGACCATGTAGATGCCATACTCGGCACGCAGCCGCTCGACTTGCGCCTCGGTCAGGCCAAGCCTGGAAAACATGCCGCGATGGCTGGCGATGAAGTCGAAGCGGTCGGAGTTGGACTGCCGGCGCAGCGCGTCGGCGAACTGGACGCGCATCCTCAGCATGCGCAGCCGCATCTCCTCCAGCTCCGCCTCCCAGTCGGCGCGAAGGCCATCATCTTCCAGCACCATGCGCACGGCGGCGGCGCCATGGTCCGGCGGCATCGAATACATGGCGCGCGCCGCCGCCAGCATCTGGCTCATCGCCACATCGGCTTGCGCACCATCCTTCGCCAGGATCATCGCCGCGCCGACGCGGTCGCGGTAGACGGCAAAGTTCTTCGAGCAGCTCGAGGCAACGACCATTTCAGGCACCTTGCCCGCGAGAAGGCGCAAGCCGGCCGCATCGGCGTCCAGGCCTTCGCCAAAGCCCTGATAGGCAATGTCGACAAAGGGCAACAGCCCGCGCTCGACGACAAGATCGGTGACGCTGGCCCATTGCGCGATATCGAGATTGGCGCCGGTCGGGTTATGGCAGCAGCCATGCAGCAGCACGATATCGCCGGGCTCGGCTGCGCCAAGCGTTGCCAGCATCTCGTCGAAGCGCACCGCGCCGGAAACGGCATCGAAATAGGGATAATCGCGCACCTTGAGGCCGGCCCCGCGCATCACCGGCGGGTGGTTCGGCCATGTCGGGTCCGACAGCCAGACGGTTGCGTCGGGGCGGGTCCGCTTCAACAGCTCCGCCACCAGCCGCAGCGCGCCGGAACCGCCAGGCGCTTGCGCGGCGCGGATGCGCGTCATGTCGGCAGCGGGGCCGAAGGCCAGCTTGACCATCGCCGTGTTGAAGCCGGTGTCGCCGGCAAGGCCGAGATAGGTCTTGGTGTCCTGGTCCTGCAGCAACCGCTTCTCGGCCTCGCGCAGGGCGCGCATGACCGGCGTCCTGCCGTCGCGGTCCTTGTAGACGCCGACGCCGAGATCGATCTTGCCGGGGCGCGGATCGGCGCGATAGAGGCCGATCAAGGCGATGATCTTGTCAGCCGGGGCAGGTTGCAGGGTCTCGAACATCAATACGGCTCCAATGGCGGCGGAGTAATACGCAAAGCGGCCGCGTTTCGCCAGTGCTTCCATCTGCGCCAGTCCGCTAGCGTACTGGACCGCTACGCCAAGCTTTGTCTGTACGGCAGGGGTCGGCGGCTATGGCGACGGGTTCATTCCAATCCGCCGGATAAGCACCCGTCCAATCACGGCGAGACCGATGCCGGTCAGCAGGGAGAAACCGCCGAGCATGCCGGCCAGCCCGGCAAGGAACCAGCGTCCGGCGAAGCTGTCGACGGAGGCATTTTGCGGATTGGTTGGGTCGTAAGCGACAGGGACGCTGTCGCCATCACCCCAGAACGAGCTGTGGACGGCATTGTTGAAGCGGATAACGGTGCCGTCGGCGGTCGAGAACTCGATGCGGGGATTGTATTCGGCGGCGACAATCCTGCCTGTCGCCGAAGCGGTACGAGGGCCGTACATCTCGACGATGGCCAGCACGCCGGAAGCGATCAGTCCGACAATGCCAAAGATGATGAACACCCTGCCGACGATCGGCAACGCTGCAAAACCCGTTACACGACTACCATTGGCCATCTTTTGCTCCTGGGACAGACGGATAAGGCTAGACTTCATCCATAAAGCAAACATCTGCCGCACGGGAGATGGGTAAGTGCGCAGCGGACTTCTGATTGCATGATGCCTATTGTGGCGACGCAAAAAAGTTTTGGTGGCGATGGATTAAGATCCCCGCCTGTTTCGTAAACGGGGCATGAAACGGTCGATGCCACGCTTCGATATTGTCGGACAGCTGGGTTCGCTCAGGCGCTACGCACGCTCGCTGACGCGCGACGGCACTGACGCCGAGGATCTGGTGCACGATGCGCTGGTGCGCGCCTACGAGCGGCGCGACACATTCCGCTCGGGCGGCAATCTGCGGGCATGGTTGCTGTCGATCGTCCACAACGCTTTCATCGACAAGATGCGCTCGCGCCGGTCGGAAGCAGCGCGTGTCGAGCAGGCCGGCTATCTCACCGATGCCAGCACGCCGGCGCCTCAGGAACATTCCGTGCGCCTGGCGCAGGTGCGCGAGGCCTTTTTCAGTCTGCCGGAGGAGCAGCGTTCGGCGCTGCATCTGGTCGCCATCGAGGGCCTTTCCTACCAGCAGGCCGCCGACGCCAGCGGGGTGCCGCTGGGCACGCTGATGTCGCGCATCGGCAGGGCGCGCGCAGCACTGCGCGAGATGGAAAACGCTGCACCTTCGCCGGCCAAAAGCCATCTGAGGATCGTGGGAGACCCGTCATGACCGACCTGTTGCGGGACCCGGTGACCGATACCGATCTCGATTCTTATGTCGACGACCAGCTGGATGTCGCGCGCCGCATTGAGGTCGAGGCGTTCCTGTCGGCTCGTCCGGAGGCAGCGGCCCGGGTGATGTCCGATTTGAGGACGCGCGACGAGCTGCGTCTGGCGCTGGCCGCATCCACAGGAATGGCGCGGCCCGCGACGACTGAAGTCGCGCGCCGGCTGGGCAGGGGGCTGGCCAGTCGCCGCGTCTTCGCCGTGCTGCAGCGGGCGGCGGCGGTCGCCATCTTTGTCGCTGCCGGCTGGCTGGCGAACGGCCTCTTCGGGCCGCTGCTGGTGACCAAGGTTGTGGCTTCGCCGCCGCCGCCCGCCTATGTCGAAGAAGCGATCCGGGCGCACAAGACGACGCTCATGCGCGAGGCGATGCCCTCGCAGTTGGAGGCGCCCAACTACAATGGCGACGAAATCCGCGCCGCCACCGCAATCGTCATGCCATCGCTGCCCAAGGACTGGAAGGTTCGCGACGTGCAGATCTATCCGTCGCGCTTCGGGCCGAGCGTCGAAGTGGCGCTGGAGACGAAGGATATGGGGCTGGTCTCGCTGTTTGCGATCCGGCCTGGAACCTTCGACGTCGTCAAGCCTGCCATCGCGCCATCGGGCGACATCTCCTCTGCCTATTTCCAGATCGGCGAGGTCGCGTACGCGGTCGTCGCGCGCAGCGATGTCCACGACCTCGACCGCGCCGCCGAGACGCTTGCCAAGACACTTTACTGATCAAGACGCTTTACTGAGACCACATAAGGAGAACCCGCATGAATACCCCTGACCTCGGATACCGCATGGGCACTGGCGCGCGCGCCGGCGCCGTCTATGACGAGGGCCTGCGCAGCCACATGCTGCGCGTCTATAACTATATGGGCATTGGCCTCGTCGTCACCGGCATCGTCGCCATGGTGGTCGCTTCGACGCCGGCCCTCTACGTGCCGATCTTTTCCAGCCCGCTGAAATGGGTGGTGATGCTGGCGCCGCTCGCCTTCGTGTTGCTGTTCTCGTTCAAGATGCAGACGATGTCGGCGGCGAGCGCCCAGTTGATGTTCTGGGCCTTCTGCGCGGTGATGGGCCTGTCGCTGGCTTCGGTGTTCCTGGTCTTCACAGGCACCAGCATCGCGCGCACCTTCTTCATCACCGCTACCATGTTCGGCGCCACCAGCCTCTACGGCTACACGACCAAGCGCGACCTGACCCAGTTCTCGTCCTTCCTGATCATGGGCCTGATCGGTGTGGTGATCGCCAGCGTCGTCAACATCTTCCTTGGCTCGACCGCGCTGCAGTTCGCCATCTCGGTGATCGGCATTGCCGTCTTTGTCGGCCTGACCGCCTGGGACACGCAGACGATCAAGGAACAGTATGCGGAGAATTTCGACGCGGAATCGCAGCAGAAGCTTGCCGTTTTCGGCGCGCTGTCGCTCTACCTGAACTTCGTCAACATCTTCCAGCTGCTGCTGAACTTCACCGGCGAACGCGAATAGTCGAACCGTAGCAAGGCAACAATCTCGATCTCGCAGTGGCCGGAGGAGAATCTCCGGCCACTGTCGTTTTGGCGTGGAGACATCGCTCCTCTATCAGCGCGATGTCGCTGCGCCCTTGAGTCCATGCGGGCTTTTGCTAACCTGCCGCTCGCACGCAGCTTTCCGCGAGAACGCATGGAACAAGTGACGCTTCAGGGCGACGGCATCTCGGCAACCATTGTCGGGCAGGGGGCCGAGCTCGTCTCCTTGCGCAATGCCGAGGGTCTGGAGTTTTTGTGGCAGGCCGGGCCGGAATGGCGGCGGCATTCGCCGGTGCTGTTTCCGATCGTCGGCCGGCTGAAGGGGGACCAGCTTCGCCATCGGGGCCGGGTCTATCCCCTGACGCAGCACGGATTTGCCCGCGACAAGCCATTTGTGTGGGCTGACGCGAGCCCCCGATCCTGCACGCTGGTGTTGACCGACGATGCCGATACACGCACGCGCTATCCGTTCGCCTTTCGCCTTGCCATCACCTACACCCTCGAGCGTCGCGAACTTGGTGTGAGCTTCGAGATTGCCAACACCGGCGACGAGACGCTGCCAGCCTCCATCGGTGCACATCCGGCTTTCAATTGGCCATTGCAGCCGGGGCTCGCCAAGACAGACTACCACCTGACCTTTGCCCAGGACGAGCCGGCGCCGATCCGCCGGCTGAAGGATGGCCTGGTGCTGGCTGCACCGCGGCCGACGCCTATCGAAGGCAAAACGCTGGCGCTTTCCGAACAGCTGTTCGAGGCAGACGCCGTGATCCTCGACCGGCCGGCCAGCACCAGCGTGCGCTATGCCGCCGCGAACGGTGCGGCGATCGAGATGTCGTGGCAGGGTTTTAAGGAATTGGGCATCTGGTCGAAGCCGGGCGGCGCTCCGTTCCTGTGCATCGAACCCTGGCACGGGCTTGCCAGCCCCGTGGATTTCGATGGCGAGTTCGCGGACAAGCCGGGCGTGATGCTGATCGCGCCCGGTGAAAAGCGCGTGCTGAGCTATCAGGTACGGCTCGAGCATGCGCCGCTGTGACCGATGAACCAGAGACAGGCGCGATGAAACTTGGCTTCATCGGCACGGGTGCCCTTACAGCGGCCATTGTCAGCGGGCTCAAATCCGTCGCGGATAACTCCGTCTCCGTGCTGCTGTCGCCGCGCAATGAAGAGATCGCCGCAGAGCTGGCAGCCCGTTATCCGGATGTGCGTATCGCTGATGACAATCAGGCGGTTCTCGATCAATGCGACCTGGTCATGCTGGCTGTCCGGCCGCAAATTGCGCATGACGTCCTGCCGGGTTTGCGGTTTCGGCGCGAGCATCACCTCATCAGCTTGATCGCCACGCTGCCGCGCGAGGAGATTGCCCGCTTGACCGCACCCGCGCACCAGGTGACGAAAGCGCTGCCCATGCCGATGATCGCCCACCGGCTGGGGGCAACGATCATCTGCCCGCCGGATGCCACTGTCGCTGCCTTGTTCGGCAATCTGGGGAAAGTGATCGAGGTCGAGAACCCAGCCGAATTCAACGCGTTGAGCGTGGCCACCGCAACCTATGCCAGCTACTTTAGATATCTCGATACGATTAACAGCTGGCTCAAGAGGAATGGCGTGGAGGAAGGGAAGGGGCGCGATTACATCGCCTCGCTTTTCAAAGCCTTGGGATGCGCTCCTGATATGTCGCCGGATGCCGACTTCATGCATCTGGCGCAGGACTATGCGACGCGCGGCGGCATCAACGAACAGGTTCTTCGCGAACTCACGGCGCGAAACATGTTCGAGGCGCTCACCGAGAGCCTGGACGGCGTACACCGGCGCATCGTCGGCGATACGCCTTGATGGGCGGTACCTTGAAATTCCCTGATGATCAGGAGTATGGCTCCAACGGATGTTCCGGACCGTTTCGGGAGGGTCGGCGGGTGCCTGGATGCTTGAAATTGGGCTTTGTGGCAGCGGCGCTGGCTGTGCTGATTGTCTTTCCGGTCGCTGCCGCCGACATCGACCGCGCCAGCCTCTACCGCGCGCAATCGGTGACCAGCGGCACTGGCGAGGAGAACCGGGCCTGGGGCCTGGCGCCGTGCCTTGAAGAGGTGCTGGTCAAGGTTTCCGGCGACCCGCGGCTGATCGGCGACCCGCGTGTTGCGGACATGAGCCGGCACGCGGCCGACTATGTCACTGGTGTCGGCTACCGCGACCTGCTCAACAACCGCCCGCCGCATGACGAGCAGGGCACCCACGACCGGCCGCATTACATCACCGCCGATTTCGACCCGGACAAGATCGATGCCTTGCTGGCGTCGCTCGGGCGCAAACCGTGGGCGGTGCCGCGGCCAAAAATGGTCGCACTGCTGGATGTAAGGCCGATGAAAGGCGACGGCTTCACGCTGGTGCGCGATGGCGGCGGCGAGCTTGCGGCGGATATGCGCGTTGCGCTGGCGGACGCGGCGCACCGGACCGGTTTGCCGCTGGAGTTGCCTCGGCCGTCCGACGTCGCGCTCGCCGACGTGGCCAACACGCTGGATGGGGACGCCCTGCTTGCCGGCACTTTGGTATGGCGCCAGGAAGCGCTGGGCTGGGTCGGCGACTGGCGGCTCAGCTTCAAGGATAAGGAGTATCGCTGGCAGGTACGTGGCGTCAGTTTCGACGATGCGTTCCGCAACGCCACGCGCGGAACGCTGCAGATCCTGTCGGGCAATGGAGAGCCGGAAGCCGTCACGCCCTGACTTCAAGGGAACCTTCTTGCCCGAGCGCCGTAAACAAAGTGGCGGGCAAGCTTTGAGCAAGGAGGTATAATTGCAACATCGCCGGATCGACATTGACGGAAACAGCATCTTCTATCGCGAAGACGGCCCGCCTGATGCTCCCGTCCTTCTCCTGCCGCACGGCTATCCGTGCTCGTCCTATCAATTCCGACGGTTGATGCCGGCACTTGCCGATCGCTGGCATACATTCGCGCCGGACTTTCCCGGCTTTGGCTACAGCGGCACGCCCGAAATGTCGGACTTTGGCTATGATTTCGATGCCTATGCCGGGTTTCTGACAGCTTTCGCCGATGCGCTCGGCACGTCGCGCTATGCGCTCTGGCTGCACGATTATGGCTCTCAGATCGGACTGCGCCACGCCATCGCACATCCCGAGCGCATCGCGGCACTCATCATCCAGAACGGCGATATATACCAGGATGTTCTCGGGCCGAAATACGCTGGGATAAAAGCCTATTGGAAGGAAAAGACGCCCGAAAAGCATCGGCCGTTGGAAGAGGCGGTAAGCGAGGAGGGCTTCCGGCACGAGTTTGTCGGAGAGGTGGATGACGCTGTAGCCGAGCGCGTGCCTCCCGATCTTTGGAAACTCCACTGGCCTTTGATGGACACGCCGATCCGCCGGCGGCTCGCGGTCAACCTGATGGAGAAGTTGGAGGCGAACCTCGGCTGGTTCCCCCGCTATCAGAGCTTTCTGCGCGAGCACCAACCTCCGACGCTCATCGTTTGGGGTCCCGAGGATGGTTACATGCCGGCGCAATCGGCGCATGCCTACCAGCGCGATTTGCCGGAAGCAGAACTTCATCTCATCGGCGGCGCCGGCCACTGGTTGCTCGAAACCCATTTCGATGAGGCGCTTCCGCTGGTGCGCGATTTTCTGGCGCGCGTCCACAGTCAGGAAGCGAAAGGGACGGGCAGGGCGGCCGGCCGGGCGTAGACCCCTCCGTTGCGGTCATCGGATCGATCTGCAACCATGGCGTCATGATGGAAAAGTCTGCCGCGCCCTGGCCTCTGCTGCAAATCGCGATCGAGCCGAAGTCGCGGGCCGATCAGGAGAAGCTGCTTGTCACTTCGTCCAAGCTCGCGCCTGACGACCGCGACCCGTCCGCTGCCATGGCCATGGCCAGATGACGTCGCCAAAATTCTCCTCGCGGGCAGGGTTCCTTGTCGGCCTCGGCATCACGCCCGTCGCCTTTTTCCTGGCGCTCTATTCGGCCGGAGCCGGGCATGGCGACTATGGGCTGGCGCGACTTCTCTATCCGGTCCCCATGCTGGCAACGCTGTTGACCAACACAACGATCACCGGCCTTTCCATCGGATTGGCTGCGCTGCAGTTTCCTGCCTATGGGGCATTTGTTGCGGGCGCCGGCGGCTCCAGATGGCTGGCCCTTGGCGTCTTCCATCTTGTTGCAATCGCAGCAGCCTTCAGCGGCCTCCTGGAAAGCTTCTCGGGATGACGCTCCTGTTCGTTATCCTGGTGCCAGCCCGTCGAGCAGGAAGTCGAGGCCTTTGCGAAAGGCGCCATCCCAATCGCTAAGGGGAGAGGGGGGAATCGACCTGAAGCAGCCGCTCGTTAATGAGGCGATCATCCCATACCTGCACCTCGATGAACTTGTCATACTTCATCGTTGGATCGGTCTTCCAGCGCTCACCGGGCATCCCAAATTCGGCCACGACGGCTTCGATCTCACCAAGAGTAAACACTTGCCCGTGGTATCGCTTTCGTTGGGGGCGAAGATCGTCACGCGTCGCGATCGGAAGACTTGCCATGCTGTCTGGATAGGTGAAAGTGAGCGTCTCCGGTGGGAACTCTCGCAGTCGCATAACGAGTGAGCTTGGCCGTGACGGGTCTTTGCCGTCGGCAAAGTCGCCAAGCTAAGAAATAGACCGGACGCTCTAGCTTCGTGGGCCCAAGCAGTCGGCGCCGTTCTCGAATGAGCCATTCCTCCGTTAATCGTCGCCTCTCCAAGTAGTTTGCTTTGATAGCGCGCAGCCCAGACGCTCTGATCTCGTCAAGAACCCGTTCTGCCTGCTCTTCGGACAGCTCGCAAATATTTCTGCACGGTCCTCGACGGGGATCGTAGTTGTGAGTGATGACCTCGGGGAACGATTGCATTCGGGGAAGCTATACGAACCGCGCGTCAGCAGGCCAGATCGCTGGCAGATGGATGCCCCTGAGGGTACCCGTTGGGACGTTGTCGGCAAATCATGCGTTGTATCGCAACCATGGGATGGTGGGATGGTGACCGCCCAGTGAGCGCCGGCCTGCATCTCAGTCAGCAGGGCGTATATTGGCACGCCGCTAATGGAAGCAGCAGCCACATATGAAAGTCGCATAAGATAGATTATGGAACTTATGCATCAGGCCGCAGCTGGGAAAGGACGCGGACTTTCATAGAGCGTTTCAGATTTTGACAGAAGCGTGAGAGTGGTTTTGTGATTCAAGATGCTGGCTGGATCGGAGGCCAGCATCAGATGACTTGGCATGAGCCGTTGGCCAACGCTACGCTGTGTCGATGACGACAGGAAAGCGTGACATCGAAGCGGCGATCGAAGTGTTCGTGCACGGCTTCAGCACCGACAAGAGCCGCACCTTTCCATACGAAGCCAGCCGCGTCGGACCCTTGTGGCTGATGCGCGATGCCGAGCGCAAGAATGCACGCGACTACCGTGGCGAAGAATGGATCGTCCATGACGTCGCCGCCGAGGAAGCCGATGCCATCGTGCGGCAGCATGCGCGGCCGGGCTTTGCCGTTTCGGTCGTGATCGCGAATGACGGCCCGGACGAACCAACGCGAACGGCCTACAAGGCGCTCGGCTACCGGCTGCTGCGGACGGAAGGCTTTTTCATCCAGTCGCTGCGCCAAATTCCAGACCCGCCAGCAATCGTCTCTATCGAACGCGTGAGGACGGCTGAACGCGCTGCACAACTGGGAAAGGTCATACGCAGGCGGCCACTTCCAGACGATCAACTCGGCGACGATGCGCCGTTTCGCCAGTATGTGGCGCTCGATGGCGACGCCATCGTCGGGCGTGTGCGCAGCATAGACGCCGTCGGCGCCACATGGTGCTCGGCAATGTTTGTCGAGCCTTCGCACCGGCGTCGAGGCATCGGCCAGGCGCTGATGGCCAAAATGCTGCATGACGACAAAGCGCATGGGTCGCGGTGCTCGATGCTGTTGGCGACGCGTGCCGGAGCGCTGCTTTATCCCCGCATGGGCTATGAGCGGATTGGAACGCTGTTGATCTTCGCGCCGAAGAACCGAACGTCCTTATAAAGATCTGCTCGTATCATGCTGTCTCATAAAGGAATTTCGATCACCATGCCGTCATAGGCCGGAGTGACGTTGGCCGGCACCTCGGCCTTCACCGTGGCATAGTCGAGCGGCACATGCATATGCGTCAGCACGGCCTGTTTCGGCGCCAGTTTTTCAATCCAGCCAAGCGCCTGAACGAGCGACAGATGACTGGGATGGGTATGGTACTGCAAGGCATCGATGACCAGCATTTCCAGGCCGCGCAGCCGCTCGGCGGTGGCATCCGGGAAGTCGCTTATATCGGGGCAGTAGGCCAGCCCGCCGATGCGGAAGCCGAGCGAAATGATGTCGCCATGGATCTGCGGCAGCGGCTCGAGGGTGAGGGCACCGCCCTCGCCTTCGATCGTCACCGCCCTTGCGTGATCGATGATGTGCGGCCTGACGATCGGCGGATAGGAACTGCCAAACGGCGTCTCGAAGCAATAGCCGAACGCTTCGCGCAGCCTGAGCATGGTCGGCTGGTCGGCATGGACATCGATCAAATGGCGCTGCTCCAGCACGTAGCCGCGCAGATCGTCGATGCCGTGGATGTGGTCGGCGTGCGGATGCGTATAGACGACGGCGTCGATGCGCCGGACGGCCGCCATCAGCATCTGCTCACGGAAATCAGGCCCGGTGTCGATGACGACCGTGGTTCTGGCGCCGTTGGCTGCTATCCGCTCGACGAGCGCGGCTGAGCGTGTACGCCGGTTTTTCGGATTGGCCGGGTCGCAATTGCCCCAATCGCCGGTGATGCGCGGCGTGCCAGGTGACGAGCCGCAGCCGAGGATGGTGAGGCGCAGCCGGTCGCTCATGCGTCAGAGCCCGGCGGGCCGCGGCATCTTGCCGAACAGCCGGAAGAAGTTCGCCGTCGTCAGCGTCGCGATCTCGGCTTCGCCAACGCCGACCGTCTCCGCCAGCACCTTGGCTGTATGCGCGACATAGGCCGGCTCGTTGCGTTTGCCGCGGAACGGCACCGGCGCCAGATACGGTGCGTCGGTCTCGACCAGCAGCCGGTCATGCGGCACATCGGCTGCGATGGCGCGTAAATCGGCTGAGTTCTTGAAGGTCAGTATGCCCGAGAAGGACACATAGCCACCAAGCTTGACGCCCACGTCGGCCAGCCGTCGCCCCGACGAAAAACAATGCAGGATGAAGGGGAAGGCGCCCTTCCCTGTTTCGTCTTCGAGGATGGCAGCCATGTCGTCATCGGCATCGCGCGAATGGATCACCAGCGGCAAGCCGGTCTCGCGCGCGGCCGCTATGTGAGTACGAAAGCCCTGCGCCTGCGCATCGCGTGGCGCCTTGTCGTAAAATAGTCGAGCCCGGCCTCGCCGATCGCCACCACCTTCGGGTGCGCGGACAGGCGCACAAGGTCCTCAGCCGTCACATCCAGCTCTTCGCCGGCATTGTGAGGATGAGTGCCGACCGAGCAATAGATTTCGTCGAAACTCTCGGCAATCTCAAGCACTTGCGCAAACCGCTTCACGCGTGTCGAGATGGTCACCATGTGACCTATACCGGCAGCCTTGGCGCGGGCGACGATGGCCGCCCGCTCCTCGGTGAAATCCGGAAACTCGAGATGGCAATGGCTGTCGACCAGCATCAGGCGCTCGCCTCAGGGTTTTCGACATAACGCGGAAACACGCCCTCCGGCGCGGGCAGCGCCGTGCCGGGCACCAGCGCATAGTCGGCATGGACATGCGCGAAGTCGCGCGTGTCCGCCGGCACCGCCAGCAGATCGAGCAGCTTGCCGGCCGACCCCGGAATGTAGGGCTGGCACAGCAATGCCACGCGCCGCACCAGTTCGGCGGTCGTCCACAGCACCGTTTCCATGCGCGCAGGATCGGTCTTCTTCAGCGCCCAGGGTGCCTGCGAGGCGAAGTAGCGATCCGCTTCCGCCACAACGCCGAAGATCGCCGCCAACGCGAGATGGATGCCCTGTTCCGCCATCGCCTGGCGCGCGGTACCCAGCGCTTCCACCGCCTGGTCGAGGATCGCGCTGTCGGCTTCGGTCAGCTCGCCGCGATGCGGCACCACGCCGCCGCAGTTCTTGGCGATCATCGACAGCGAGCGCTGCGCCAGATTGCCGAGACCGTTGGCGAGATCGGCATTGGTGCGGTTGACGATCGCGTCATGGCTGTAGCTGCCGTCCTGGCCGAATGGCACCTCACGCAAGAAGAAATAGCGCACCTGGTCGAGGCCGTAGTGCTCGACCATGGTGAAGGGGTCTACGACATTGCCGACCGACTTCGACATTTTCTCGCCGCGGTTGAACAGGAAGCCATGCGCGAAGACGCGCTTCGGCAGTTCGATGCCGGCCGACATCAGGAAAGCCGGCCAGTAGACGGCATGGAAGCGGACGATGTCCTTGCCGATAATGTGCGTGGCCGGCCAGTAGCGCCATTGCTCGGCCTTGGTGTCGGGATAGCCGGCAGCGGTGATGTAGTTGGTCAGGGCATCGACCCAGACATACATCACATGCTTGTCGTCGCCCGGCACCGGCACGCCCCAATTGAAGGTCGTGCGCGAGATCGAGATATCCTTGAGGCCGGACCTGACGAAGCTCATCACCTCGTTGCGACGCTCGGCCGGACCGACGAAATCGGGCTGGCTTTCGTACAGCGCAAGCAATTTGTCCTGATAGGCGGAAAGCCTGAAGAAGTAGCTTTCCTCCTCATTCCATTCGACCGGCGAGCCAAGTGGCTCGCGGCGCACGCCGTCGTCGCCGAGCGTGGTTTCGCTCTCTTCGAAATAGGCTTCCTGGCGGACCGAATACCAGCCGCTATAGCGGTCAAGATAGATGTCGCCATTGGCCGCCATAGCCTTCCAGATCGCCTGGCACGACTCGTAGTGGCGTGGTTCCGTCGTGCGGATGTAGTCATCATTCGAGCCGCCCAGGACCTCTGTCATCGAACGGAAGATCGCCGAGTTGCGGTCGGCAAGCGCGAGTGGCGTTATGCCTTCCTTCTCGGCCGTCTGCTGCATCTTGAGGCCATGTTCGTCGGTGCCGGTGAGGAAGAGCACGTCCTTGCCGTCCAGGCGCTGGAAGCGGGCCAGCGCGTCGGTTGCAATGACCGTATAGGCGTGGCCGATATGCGGCTTGCCGTTCGGATAGAAAATCGGTGTTGTGATGTAGAATGTGTCGCGTAACATGAATTAACCGTCATGAATGGCCGAATGAATGTGAGCGGTGGATATCGCATCGAGACGGCGATTGCCATCCCGCCCCAATGCCGAAACCGGTCACATTCGCATTGCGGAATTCAGGCGGTCGATCATGGTCAAGGCGTGCTGCTTCTTGTCAAGATTGTAGGTATCGGTCTCAGATATGGCGTTCAGCGCCTCGTGCCAAGTGTCGGACAGCGTTTTCGCCCGCGCGAGATCCCCAGCCAGCGCGGCTTCACTGGCGCCGGTGGAGAGCAGATCGAGCGCGCGGCGGTTGAAGATGTCGAACTGGATCGCCTGGTCGCGGCCGGCGACGGCCTCGGCAAGGCGATAGGCGCCGGCGATGTCGCTCCTGCCCGACGTGACCAGGGCGTCGAGCGTGCCGGCAATCTCCAGCCCGCCATATTGGGTCAGAAGGATCGCATTGCGGGCGCTGCCCCCTGCCCGTTCCGCCAGTGCCGCGCGCGCGGCAGGATCGGAAGGTGGCGGCGGCTCGACGGTTTCCAGAACGCTCATCAGGCTGCCGGCATCGAGCGGCGTCAGCCGCACCATCTGGCAGCGCGAGCGGATGGTCGGCAAAAGGCTGCCCGGCGCATGCACGATGAGGATGAACAGCGTGCGGCTCGGCGGCTCCTCGAGGTTCTTCAGCAAGGCATTGGCGGCGTTGGTGTTCATGTCGTCGGCCGGATCGACGATCACCACCCGGTAGCTGCCGTCATGCGAGGTCAGCGACAGGAAGCGGTTGACCTTGCGGATCTCGTCGACGGTGACGACAGTCTTGAAACTCTTGGTCTTGTCGTTCAGCGGCCGGGTCAGGTGCAGCACGCCGGGATGCGCCCCGGTGGCGATCTGGCGAAACAGCGATGAGGCCGGATCGGGAACGGCAAACACATCCGGCGCCTGGTCGAAGGCCGGATGCTTCAACAGATGGTGCGCCAGGTGAAAGGCAAGCGTCGCCTTGCCGATGCCGATCGGCCCGGCAAAGATCACCGCATGCGGCAGTTTTCCCGAGCGATAGGCGGCAGCGAGCATCGCGGCCGCCTGCTCATGGCCGACCAGGCGCAGCGTCTCGGACGGCTCCGGTACACCGTCCAGCGTGTCGTGCTGCTCGGGAGCGATGCGTTCGAAGATCATGCGGGCGCCGCCTGTCGGTTGCGCGCGGGCGCCCTCGCCTCAAGTGCGGCGAACACCACCGCGGTGATGACATCCTCCACCGTAGCGGGAGGCGCCGACGCGTCGATCACGATGCAGCGGTCCGGCTCGGCGGTTGCGATCGCCAGGAAGGCGTCACGGCGGCGCTGGTGGATGTCCAGCGTCTCCTTTTCGAAGCGGTCCGGACCGTCCTCGGCGCCACGCCGCGCGGCGGCGCGCCGCAAGCCCTCGGCGGGGTCAATGTCAAGGATCAGCGTCATGTCCGGCATCATGCCGTTGATGGCGACCTCCTCCAGAGCTTCCATGAAAGCCGGATCGAGGCCGCCGGTGACGCCCTGATAGACGCGCGACGAATCCAGGAAACGGTCGCAAAGCACGATGGAGCCGCGCTCCACCGCCGGCCGGATGACCTGCTCGACATGGTCGGAGCGCGCGGCGGCAAACAGCAGCGCCTCCATCTTCGGCCCGAAAGGCTCGGCGGCGCCGGACAGGAGCACGTGCCTGACCGCCTCGGCGCCGGGTGACCCCCCGGGTTCGCGGGTGAGGAGGACATCGTATTTCTTGGCGCGCATCTTCTGGGCCAGCCGTTCGATCTGCGTCGACTTGCCGGCGCCCTCGCCGCCTTCGAAGGTGATGAAAAATCCGCTTGCCAATCGAAAGGCCTTTGTCCTGCTTTGCGCTGGTGTCTTAGTCCGCGCCCGAGAAAAGGTCCACGCCGCAGGAACTCAACGCAGCCAGCCTACGGCCAGTTCCCTGGCGGCATCAAACGCGCGTTGCGGCAACGTGCCGACGCCGACCGATTCGGCGGCGAAAAGCGGCGTTTCCTGGCTCAGCGTATCGCCGATCCAGACGCGCAGCGCGCCGACGGGTTGCCCCTCCTCCACCGGCGCCGATACCGGCCCCTGATAGACGATCCTGGCGGTCAGCTTGTCGCGGTTGGCGATCGGCAGCAGGACGTCGATCGGCGCCTTTGCCTTCAGCGCTACGCTGGATTTGGCGCCGCCGAACACCTGGGCCTCGCCGACCACTTCGTTGCTGGCGAAAATCTCGGTCTTCTCGAAGGAGCGGACGCCCCATTCGAGCAGCTTGCGCGCTTCCTCGGCGCGCTCGCGATCATTGGCCAATCCGCTCATCGCCGCGAACACCCTGGTCCCGTCATGGCTGACCGAGCCGACGATGCCGAAACCGCCCGCCTCACTCGACCCGACCGCCAGCCCATCGGCACCGATGCCCATGGCCAGCAACGGGTTGCGGTTCTTTTGCGAGATCTTGTTCCAGGTGAAATCGGCCCGGCCGTAATAGAGATAGAGATCCGGATATTCGCGCCATATATGCAGGCCAAGCTGCGCCAGTTCGCGCACCGTCGTCTGCTGGCCGTCGGCCGGCAGGCCAGTCGAATTGACGAATGTCGATTTCGCCAGCCCGATCTTGCGGGCGCGATCGTTCATCTGCGCCGCGAAATTCTCTTCCGAACCGGCCATGCCTTCGGCCAGCACCATGCAGCCGTCATTGGCGGCCTGTATGGTGACCCCCTGGATCAGGTCCTCGACCCGGATCGCCGATTTGAGCTTGGCAAACATGGTCGACGTTCCCGAAGGCGCACCGCCCTTGCGCCAGGCATTTTCCGAAACCACGAAGGTGTCGTCGAGGCTCATGCGCTTCGACTTGATGGCGTTGAAGACCATCTCCATGGTCATCAGCTTGGCCATCGAGGCCGGCGGGATCGGTTGGTCTGCATCCTTGGAAAACAGCACCGTGCCTGTCTCGGCATCGATCATGAATGCCTGCGTGGCCTTGGTCTCAAAAAGCTGCGCGTTGGCCGGAACCAGCGCGGCAAGCAAGAAGCCAAGGCCAAAAAGCCCGGCAAAAGGGTGGAAAAGGCGAAATCGCATGAAGAGGCTCGACTGTTAGCCGGCAGAAACTTGCCGCAACGCTATCAGGCTTCTTCCCGGCGGATCAACCGCGCAATGACAAAACCGGCGTGCCTTTGTTGGTCAGTTGCGCACAGCCAGCGCGTCCGGCGCGCCATGCGACCATGCCGCGCGCAAGAGGTCGTCGACATTGCCATGGCCATCCGGATAGAGATTGACCGCGTACCAGTCATTGCCGTCGAGTTCGGTGCTCTGGATTTCGGTCCTGCCGAACGGTTCGAGAGCCGCAGCCACCCGCTTTGCCTCGGCAGCATCGTCGAAGGATCCGGCGGCGACATAGTCGGAAACGGCAGGCGATGCCTGCGGGTTGGATTTCTTCCACGATTGCAGGATGTCGGCTGGCGACATGCCCTGATCGTCAAGCGCTGCAAAGACGTCGGCGCGCTGTACGCGCTCATCCGCATAGGAGAGCGAAGCCACGGCAAAGGGCGATTCCGGGCGCTGAGGCACGATCGGCCCGAATTCAGGCAGCGTCACATCGCTTGAGGCCGGTGCCTGCATCGACATCACTGGCTGTGTGTCGGAATTCGTCAACTGACCAGGAAACGGCACTACGGCAGGGGGTGCGCCAACAGATAGGCTCGGCGAAGGTCCGTTCATCGCAACCATGACGCCGGTCGGCAAGCCATCGGACGGGTCCGGGCGGTTGCCCGGGCGGTAGGAGGCGACCAGATATTGGTCGTCGTCGCCGTCGAGCGGTGCGCGGCCAATATATTCCACCTTGACCCTGGCCGTGCCGACCTTGGCATAGTCGAGCATTTGCGCGGCGCGTTCCGAGACATCGATGATGCGTCCCTCGTGATAGGGGCCGCGGTCGTTGACGCGCACGATGACCGAGCTTCCGGTCTCGGTGTTGGTGACACGGGCGTAGCTTGGCAGCGGCATGGTCGGATGCGCCGCCGTCAGATGGGTCATGTCGTAGACTTCGCCATTGGCTGTGAGACGACCGTGGAAGGCATCGCCATACCAGGAGGCGAGACCGACCTTGGCGTAGCGCTTGTCTTCCTTGGGGTAATACCACTTGCCGCGCACCTGATAGGGCTTGCCCAACTGGTCGCGGCCGCCGCCGCGCCGCATGTACTGAACGCGCGGGCTGGCCTTCACGCCGTATTCGGTCTCGGCAAAATATTCCTTCGAGCGAGGCTTCTTGTAGACCATGGCTTTCGGCTCGGACTGCGGCGACGCGCACGCGGCCAGCAACGCAGCCGAAAGAGCGCACAACACCAAAGCAGGAGCGCGACGAAGACGCCGATGCGTCGTGGTCTGCATGTTTTCCGATGTCCCCTACCGTCTCGACACAGGCGCCGCTTCTAGAATTTCGGCGGAGCCAGATGAGCAATGCCTGCGACGCGCCAATCCCCATCCCTTGTGCGCAGGAATTGTTTATCAGCGTATTAATCGATTGTGTCCGGAACCGGGCAGGAATGTGGCGGCCAGGTCCCGGGCTGGCCGGGCGCCTGTGAGGAGGCATCCGAGACCTCTGTCCTTTGGAGTCTGGAAGTGAACCTGTGGCATGAAGCGCGGCTGCCTGGAACCGACCGACCCGAGATACGTTCTGCGCCTCATGGATGAATTCATTGAACGTTTCGGGCAACAGACGTGGCTGCCCTTTTCCGTAATTTCAGCCAGGCTTTTGCTCGCGGCCGTCCTTGGCTCCATCGTTGGGATCGAACGCGAATGGCGTAACCGGCCGGCCGGATTGAGGACACACATCCTGGTCTGTGTTGCGACGGCTCTAATTGCCATCCTCACGATCGAGATTACTCATCTTCACGTCTTCGATGGTCAGGAAATCGCCATTGATCCTATCCGCTTGATCGAAGCCACGACTGCCGGCGTGGCATTTCTGGCCGCGGGCTTGATCTTCTTCTCCAAGGGCGAGGTTCAAGGGCTTACCACTGGGGCGGGCATGTGGCTGGCAGGCGCCATAGGCCTGGCGGTTGGGCTCGGGTTCTGGCAGATCGCGGCTTTGGCTACCTTGCTCGCACTTGTCGTGCTGGGTCTTCTGCAACTTGTGCAGGTCGGCAGCAAGGATCGCAATTAGATCCCGGCGCCTTCGAAAACGGGTTCGCAGCTCCGTTCGGGTAACGAACGCCACCCCCTATTATCCATGGCAGCGCCGATGGTTGACTTGGCGCTGGGCAACGCTCTAGAGAAATGAACCGCAAGCTGGTCCGGAAGGCATAGGTCTCATTTGATACCAACTGTCGTTCAGTGGGTCGGTTGATGTTCCTAGATGATTGAAAAATCACGACGGAGGGATGGCCGAGCGGTTTAAGGCACCGGTCTTGAAAACCGGCGTGGGTGCAAGCCCACCGTGGGTTCGAATCCCACTCCCTCCGCCAGATATTTGGCTATCGGATTGTTAAGGCATCGTTTTTTCGGGCAGCAATCCTGGGTGCCTAACTTGGTGCCTAACGTCTCAAATCGATGGAGCGCGCGATGTACGTGAACCCAGACTTGCTTAACCTTGCAGTCGCGGCCGTAGCATTGATCGTCTCAGTGGTGGCCTTGGGATTCTCCATTTTCTTTTGGTACCGGCAGTTTCGGCCGATCCTCACAGCAATGGTTGAGACGCACCACGGGGGCAACGAGGGGATCGCATATGACTTGGTCATCCTTAACTCCGGATCGATCCCTGCAAAGAACATAAGGCTGCTTGTAAGCGATCAGGCAGCGCTCCGGGCGGCGCTAGGCGCCGGCGCCGATGACGAGAACAAGGGCCGATGGTTGGCTTGTTTCGAGCCTTCTAGCGTGATCCGTCTTCTCCAAAACGGTGCTCGGACGTCATGCTCATTTGGTCTGACCCATAGAGATCCGCGCCAGAGCTTTTGGATTGCGCAGGCCGAGTTCCCGATTCAGATCGAATATGAAGGTTGGTTCGGAGAAAAATATCAGCGAGACCTGCCAAATGTTTTGCAGATCGCCGATTCGGACAGTTTTACAGGCGGAATGTGGGGTCCAGTTAAAACACTCGCAGTAAGCCGGCGGAGCTAAATGAAAAGCCCGCCACCGTGAGGCAGCGGGCTTTTCGGAAGGCACTCTCTGGCCACAAGAAACCCGCCGCTGTGAGGGGGGCCCAGGGCGGCGGGTTCTGCACCTTGAATAGAGCGGCCATATTCCTGAGAAAGCCGCTGCACGACATAAACCCGCAGAGGCGGCTCTTTGTTCCAGACAATTTTAAGAACCAGCCAGCACTTCCTGGGATTTCAGATCATCGCCCCACATGACGGTTTCGCCGAAAATGTCTGGACAAGGCTCTGCGTCGGCGCCTTCCTCGTCGTCGGCGTTGTCTAGCTCCAGATCATCGAGGCAGCCAAGCGACGGCTCGTCGTCTGCCGTTTCCTCCAGATCGCAATCTGCCTGCATGAGATCCAGTGCCGTTATCAGGCTCATGGCACGGTCTAGGAGGTCGTTCAGCCGCTTCTCGACAGACTGGCGCCATATGCGCGGGTCGACGCCGTGGGGGCATCCCAGTGGCTTCAGTGTCCGGACGTGCGCGTTCATAGCCGCACCGCCTTTCCATCGCGGTACAGTGGCACATCGAGCCAGCCCGATGGCTGCTTCTGCAGGCCGATAATGTCGTGGTTCCACTCGACAACACCGCTGGGGCAGCGCGGGTCTGTGCCTGCTTCGTAGGTGACCAGCTTCGGCCCGAGCCACGAAGCATCTTCAATCGTACGGCAACCCGGCGCCGAGAACTCGCGACGGTGACCGCCTCCAATGAGCCAGCCGTGATAGCCGGTCGTCAGCTCGTCCATGGCTGCGGCGAACTGGTCGTAGTGGTAGCGGGCTCGCGCCATCGCGGCGTCTGGCTGGGATGCTTCGGCGATGATCGGAACCGCGACGGCCGACGCGAGAGCGCCGACAGCCGAGTTGCGGAGGAACAGGCGGCGGGTGAGGCTCATACCTCGCCGCCCATCCCGGCCAGCCGGGCGATGTCGTTCATGATGAAGTTGAAGTCCGATCCATCGTATTCCCAAATCCGATGCACCCGCACCTTGGAGGCAAGGTCTTCAAGCGTCGCGGCCGGATAGCGAAGAAGCGCGTTGGCCGCATCCGAAGTGCGGTGGGTGGCCTTTGCGTATGCCTTATCTATCTTGCCATAGCCCGTCTTACGGCGAGCAGCAGCATCAGCCTTGTTATAGGCCCGGAGGGCCTCGGCATGCTCTACGCTGGCGCGGCTCGGTTGCATCGTTGCGAGTTCAGCGACAGTCGTCCGGCGCAGCGTTTCGACTTCCTCCGCTGTCATCTCGCCCGCGACTGGTCGCTTACCCCTGACGGAGTAATAACGTAGTTCGGCCGCATTCAGCGCCGGCTCCAAGGAGCGGAGCGCTGCCCATTCGGCAAGAAAAGCGGCTTCGAGCTCGGCAACCTGGGCGCTAGGTGCTGCGTCGGATGGCTTCGTAGCCATTGCGGTTGCGGCGAGAGCAAGCCCCGCCCCGGTCAGGTTGAGAAGGCGGCGGCGGCTGAGATTGGGCATGCCTTCGGCGGCTGCCCGAACAGGTGTGTTCGGCATGTTACTTTCTCCCGTTTGCTAGTTACCAGAACTTGTTTACTATGTCCGGTAACCTAAAAGCGCATTCGGGTGTTGTCAATGCCTTTCTAGGTGTGATAACTAGAAAAGATAACTTGAGAGGCAAAATGCTAACTACTGGAAATCAATTGAAAGCCGCACGAGCCTTGATCGGGATCGAGCAAAAGGAAGTCGCCGACCTTGTTGAAGTCAACGTCAACACAATCCGAAGCATGGAGGCGGCCGGAGCCGGACCCATCGCCGGCCGCTCGCAAAACGTGCAGGCGGTACAGCGGGCATTGGAAGGCCTTGGCGTCGAATTCTTGAACCATGGCAGGCCAGGCGTCCAACTAAAGGAAAGGCCGTGACCACCAACACGCCCCGAGCCCGCATGTCGGCCGCGCGCCGGCAAGCCATCTTCACCGAGCATTGCACCGGCCACAACGTCGCGCCTTGCTGCCTATGCGGCGAGCCGATCCACCGCCGCAACGACCGCTGGATTATCGAACATAAGCGCGCCCTCGCCCTGCTAGGCCCGGACTTGAACACCAACTGCGGCCCGGCTCATTTCGCTTGCGGCGAGGTCAAGACCCACACCCAGGACTTGCCGAGGATCAGGAAGGCCAAGCGCCAGCAAGCCCGGCACGAAGGCACAAAAAGCCGGCGCGAGGGTTTCAGGCCCCGGCCGGCGTTTCGTTCGACTGGCGCCGCAGGCGCTATGTATCTACTGCCCCGAACGTTGCGCCGGACCTGTCAGGTTCCATTGAATGAATGGCGCCCTGTTGCCGGTGATTGTCTCGATCGATTTCAGAAGCGGCTCATGAACGTCTTGAAGCGCGCGGTAATGCTCGCTTTTGTACGACAGGAGCGGCCCGACGATGCTCTTGTGCAAGGCTTCCGCTGCAGCGAGAAAGCGGGCGATTTGTTCCTGGGAAAGCTGTTTTGAAGGTTTAGTCCTAGCCATGGTAGCGAACTCCGTTTCAGGGGATCGCCGCAACGGCTCATTGATTCCTGATCTATTTGGCGCGGGCAAGCCCTACCATCGACCGCCTTACTTGTGCTGCCACACCTTGTAAGCCGAAACTACCAGAATTGCTGCTAATAGCGGGAGCAGGAGTTTTTCAGGAACTATCCCGAGAAACTGCCCTCCGATGAATGTCCCGAGGATTGACCCAACCGCCATCACAAGCAGAAAGGTCTTGTTCCGGCCAATCACTGTAAAACTTTGGTCACGGCTATACCGAGTGAAGCCTACCAGCATCGTTGGTAGGCTCACTGCAAGCGACAGAGAACCCGCCAGCTTGATATCTGACCCGAACAACAGCACGAGCGTTGGGATCAGCAATTCGCCACCCGCGACACCAAGCAGAGAAGCCACGACCCCTATACAAAACCCCGCGATGATGCCTGCAATGATCAGTGCCGCTCCTGTAAAAAGCGGCGACCCGGTAGCCCCAGGATGATGGCCGAAGACCAGGACCACAGCAATCAGGATCAGCAGTGCCGCAATGACCTTGTAGAGTGTTCCGGATTTGAGGCGAGTCGCCCATCCCGCCCCAAACCAAGCGCCAAGGAGGCTTCCGCCTAAGAGGTTGAGGATAATCGGCCACTGCGCTGCCACGTCGCCAAGCGGCACCGTTGCTGCCCGGAAAGGCAAGGCGGACGCAACAACGACCAAGCTGGTTGCCTTATTCAGTATCACGGCTTCGAGGGCAGCGAACCGAAACAGGCCGATAAGGAATGGGAGGCGGAATTCAGCGCCGCCAAGGCCGATCAAGCCGCCAAGCGAACCAACGCCCGTTCCGACAACAAATGCACCAAGGCTGCGACGTTGAATCATCGCGCTCGATATGCCGTAAGTGGAGGCGGATCGCTAGCCCATTTCGCCGGTCGATCGGTTCAGCGTTTCTGCCGACGCTCGGCTTCCATCGTGGCAGTCATTGCAGCCTGCCCGGCTATCAGCGCCCGGATGTCAGATTGCATGAGCCGGAGCTGTTCTAAAGCGTCATCCTGGAATCTCTCCCGCTCTGCCCGGCCGCGAGTGCTGTTGGTTTCCAGCGTCAGCACGCGGTCTTTTAGCTGGGGCAGTTGCTCGCTGACATCCTGAACTTGCGACGCCACGACAGCCGTTGCCTTGGCCTGTTCAATGAACTTGGCATCGAGCCAGCCCATAGCCAGATATCCGAGCATCCCGAGAACCGGCGTTGCGCCGATCATCGACAGACGTGCGATCAAGCGAAGGCCAACACTGTCGGCCAGCTTCTCCATGTTGTCGGTCATAGGCGCTGCCTTTCATGCACTGCTACCAGCATTTGCGGCGCTGCCCGTTACGGTCATTGCCTATAACGCGCTCGTAGCCAGGGCGGTTCGCCTTGATCAAAGCGATTGTCCCTTCAGGGCTCAGGCTGTTCGATTGAAATCCCGCGCAACTGCTCGCAGGCATCGACTGGCATGCCACTCCCGCGCAGGCCAGAAACGCACAGATCATAGTCAGACATACCAGCGAGCTTCGCATTGTCGCCCTTCCTTTCAAGTTCAGCTTTGAGGTCGGCCGCTGCCACTTCGGCGACGCGGCGGTTGTATCCTTGGGTGTCGCCTTTCCAGTGCGCGACCGGATAGACGACAGCGGCAGCAAGCGCGGCGCCGGCCACAGCGGCACCGCCCAGCTTGATCCAGTCCAGCAGGGTAAACATCAGGCCGGCACCGTGCCGAGCGCTTCAGCCAGACGCTTGGCCTTGCGGTTGGTCCACCAGCGATAGGCGCCGCCACAGATCAGCAACAGAGCGCTAACCAGTGCGAGGATGACGACAATCTTGGTAATCCACTCGCTGGCGTAGGACAGCGGCGAGAGCTGTTCCTGAAGGCCTTGGAGCGTACCAGACACACCGAGGCCACCGCCCCCGGCGCCGATGGCGGCATCAGCCGGCGCGGTCGACGGCGCAGTCTTCGCGTCCTGCACGAGCGCCTTTGCCTGCCCGCCTCAATGAAGTTCGCGGCTTGCGGGGCTTCGCCGGTTGCCCAGGCCTTGCCGATCGATCGGACTTCCTTCACGCGGGCCGACCAGCCCTTGCCGAAAACGGCGAAGGTGCCGAGATGGCGCAGGAAGTTCATCCGCGCGTCGCAGATCCGATCAATCAGCGCGTCGTTGTTGTTGATCGCCTTGAGCGCGGTAATCGTACCCATGCCCATAACGCCGTCGATGTTGCCGGTGTAGACCGGCCGCAGCGCTTGCTGAAGGAACATGATGGAGCGGCCAGGCCCGGAATTGACCGCGCCGTCGAACAGCACGTAATCGACGCCATCGGGCAGCAGATCACCCTTCACCGCGTCCCAATATTGCCGGTCGTAAATCTCGTTTAGCTCATCGGTCGAGATGCTCTTGACCGAACGTGTGGCCTGCCCCTTGCCCTTTCGATAGGCGTCATAGACCCGCTGGGTGACGCCCTTCATGGTCGGGCCGCCAGGGTCCTTCTTATTGTTCGAGTACCCGCCTTCGTGCGCCAGCACCTTGGCAAGCGATTCCTTCTCGCGTGAAACGGCCATGGCTGTTCCTTTCGGCCCGATCGGGCGGCTTTAGGTTTTTGGGATTAGGTGTTGACGCTCTTGACGACCGTGAACCGGATAACGATTGCTTCCGAAAGCGAGCCCAAGCTGACGTTTCGAACGTCTATCGTTGCCGATCCCGCTGCGGGTCGAAAATTGAAGGTGTAGGCTCCGAAGGTGCCGACCGAGATATGGTTGATGGTGCCTGTTGCCTTCGAGGTGGCTTGCGCTACAGCACCGCCGACGCCGGCAGCATATCCAAAGCCGGCTTGTCCGGTGGCGAAGATACCGCCCGCCGCCGAGACGAGGCCAGTGGCAACGAAGTGGCTGGACCAAGACAGGACGCCGGCCGAGTGCGTCAGCGTTTCAGCGCCGAAGGTCAGCACCGCGCCAATCTTGTACCAGGCATTCGCCCAGCGCTTCGACGCCTGCCCCATGTCCGATGAGCCATCAACGTCCGGTTCAATGCGCGTCGTGACGGCCGGCGTTGTCAGCGTCGGGCTGGTGCCGAAGACGTTCGAGCCGGTGCCGGTCTTGGTCGTCAGCAGCGCCAGGAGATTGGCCGATGTCGGCGCGGCAACGAATGCGTCAAAGCCAGATGCGCGAGTGATTGCCACCCAGGAGGTCAGAGCCGCAGTGATGGCTTGGTATGTCGCGACGAGATAGGTGCGAATTGCCTTTTCGGTCGGCAGCTTGGTGTCGACGTTCGCGGCCATCGTGCCATCGATCGAGACCGCAACGCCGCTGTCCTGAATTATCTTGCCGGACGTGCCGCTAAAGGTTGTGATATTGCCAGACACCGAGGACGCCGGGCCAATGGCCGCGCCGTCAAGATTGGTCTGGATCACGTCCCATTGTGCGCCGACAGCGGCTTGCGTTCCCGACGCGGTGCCATCGGTCTGGCAAATGATCAGGTCACCATTCTCGACAACGATGCCCGACGCCCCGCCAATCTTGCCGGCAACGGACACGCGATAAGTCCAGCCCCGATCGGCGGCCGGATAGTTCGGATTGGCCGAGCAGTCGATGACACCCTTGTGGACCATCGCATCTTGCGCTGCGATGCGCCCATCCATGTAGGTTTTGACCGCCTTCTGCGATGCAACCTTTGTGTCGCTGTTGGCGGCCAGCGTGCCATCAGTGTCGAGATAGCTGATCGGAATGGTGGCGCCGTCGACATAACCTTTGTGGGCCGCAGAATTCGAAGTTGCGGGAGCGTCGCCCAGGTAGACGGTGCTGCCTGTTGGAACGATCAGCCCCGTTGCGTCAACGTAGACCTTTTCCACCCCACCAGGCTTGAAGCTAATCCGCGTGCCGACACCCGAAATAATCGAGGTCATGCCCGAGGTCAGCAGGCCCATGAGCCCGCCAGCGGCCGGCGCTTGCGCGAATATCTGCGCAAGGTTCGTGCTTGCCTGCACCGTGCGGCCAATCGTGTTGCTGGCATGGTTGAGGAAATTGTAGAAGAGGTCGGTTAGGGACCGGGCAACGTTCTGCCCCGCACCACGCCATCTTGTGCCGCGACAAGGCCCCGGTGTATTCCGTGCCGGTCACCCGGTTGACGCCTGTGTTATACCGCAGGCCGATGCCGTAGCCTTGGCGCGCCAGCTCGCTTGCCATGCCCTGCATGACCATGCCGTCAGGCATCATGTGATAGTAGAAGTCCGCACCGCCCGACCACCACGGATCACGCGCCCAAGCGGCAGGATATTCGAAGCGGCAGCTTTCAGGCGTCTGCGAGGCGAACGTCTCAAGTTGCACGTTCACGTCATCGAATTGCACGTCAGCCGTCTGCACGGAGCTTGTGCAGCCATGGATGACCAGGGGAGTGCCGACCGGCCACCAGTCTTGAGTTTCCAGCCGGGCGCGAAATTCCGCCAGGTCTTGGGGTATCCATGACGGCGCACCCTTGTCGCTTTCGCAACCGCGCCAGTGGCCTTCGTGCAAGATTGTTTCGCCGGCCGCTGCCAGCGCGAGCGGCACATGCGCCTTGGTTGCCTCCCACAGATCGGTTGCCGTGCCGAGCGCCCGGCAGGCAAGCCCATTCGTGAGGCCACCCGGCCCGGTATATGTACCAACCGGGATAGCGTACCAGCCGGAATTGATCGTCAGCGCGCCCGTGACGAGGTATTGCGCCAAGACCGTTTCGGCTTCGTTGCGGATGCGCAGCGGTTGATTGTTCGGCGAGATATTCAGGAAGGTCCAGTCAAAGCTACGGTCGACGCCGTTGCGGTCGATCGCGCTGACATAGATGAACGTTGCCAGAGCCGGGTTTGCGTTGTTGCACTTGATGCCCCCGGCGCCCGGATCGGTGTTTGCCGTGTTGGTGGACCAGGTGAGTTTTTGCCCGCCGAGGAAATGGCTGATAGGCACGCCGCCATAGCCGACAACCACCTGGTTGATAGGCACCTGGTCGCTGGTCGATTCATTCGTCAGCGCACAGGTGATTTCGTTGGTGTCATCGTTGGTGACGAGCGCCCACTCTTCATCCCCGGTGACCGTCTCCGGGTGAGCATTGTCATTGGTCCACATGCGATGCAGAGAGCTTGGCGTCCACAGCGCCGAGGTTCTCTTCAGAACCGCATTACTTTGCCCGAAAACGCCCTTGTTCCTCGGTGCAAGAATGGCCTGATAGACCTGTGACCCTTCCTGCACGAAGGCCAAAACGCTAGTTCCAACGACAATCGGGTTGCTGGTCGAGACCAGCCAGACGGTGCCGATGTTGACCGCGCCATCTGTCACGCTGACCCGCGTTCCCTTGGTCACGTCGCGGTTGCTGTCCAGATCCCGCGCACGCTGCCAGAGGCCGGACGAGGCGATATAGATGCCGTTTTCCCGGCCATCGGTCTGGTCTTTCACCAGCACCCGGTCATCCGCAGCCGTGACGCTTCCGTCGATCAACTGTAAACCACTCAGCGTGATGTTGCCGGTGGTCGCTAGGCGGCAAGGCGCCTTGTATGCTACGGTTTCACCATAGCCAGTCACTTGATCAACCGAAGTGGTCGCCATTTTGATGGACTCCGCAGCTAAAAAGAAGGTTGTCCCGGCTCAGCCGGGGTTCTGGCGCGACCCGCGCTATAGTGGGCTTGGGGCTTTGATCGGGGTTCTAATCTTCGGCGCGATAACGTACGCAATCGTCACCACGTTCATCCCCACCAAAGGGGGATTTTCCGAAAAGTGCTGGAATTACGGTGGCCGGTCGGACGACACCGATTGCTAGTTGGCGACCGTCTGTTTCAGCATCGGCTTTAGGCCGGCATCCCCGAGTTTAAAATCTTCGGTCAGGCCGCCGCCTTCAATGATCCACCGCCAGTATGGCAGCGTCAGAAACGGGATCATTTTTGACGCGCGGTCGATATCGGCCGGCGCCAGATCGGGATTTGTGGTCGGGTCACGGTCTGTCAAGGCCGACAGCGCCTTCAGGGGGACGCCAAGCAATTGAGCCGCGTCAGTTCCCAACTGGAATGACGGGCCGAGCAGCGCGCCGAAGGCGTCGCGGTTCGCATAGCGCGAGGCTGGGGCCTGTTGTGTCTTGCTGGGGAAGGCCGCCGCACTCAAATTGTAGATGCCAGGACCGCCCAGCTTTTCCCATGTGTTGTTCACTTCAAAAGCCAGTTGGAAGATGCCGGACTTATCCAGGCCTTCGGCGATCCAGTGACCAGGGTTATCGTTGAGCGGGCGGCCGGATTCGACTTGCTTGGCGTAGTAGGCAACAGCACCCAATGCACTCATGCCGACCACACCAGTGATGAACGAGCCAGGCCCTTCCTGCAGCCCGCGCATCAAGACCCGTTGATTGGACGCCAGGGCAAAGCTTTTGAATTGCAGCAGCGCCCGCCCGGTCGGCGTATGGGCGAACAGCGGCACATCAGCCACCGATTTGGTGACGATGATGCTGTCAACGTCCTTGTTGACCGCAGCGGCGAAAGCGCGCCGAGCGCCCTCATCCGACCAGCCGGCAATCCCCGGAATGTGGACGTTGCCGTCGACATCGCCGAACTCTGCAAACTGCTTCGAAATCCGTTCGGCCATGTGAGCGTCGATGCCGAGGAAGCCCATATATTTCAGTTCGGCCGGCGCGAGGCTTTCATAATCGACCGCGGCGTTTTTCAGCAGCCGGTTTTGCACCAGCACCGAGGCAATGGACTTGTGCATGTCGTTCCACCAGGGCAGCAGCGTCATCTTGGAAAAGACGTTCGCGGCGTTGTCGATGAATCGTTCAAAGGGCGAGTTGCTGGCATAAGGGTCGGCAAGTTCGGCCATGGTCGCAAGCCGGCCCTGCAGAGACCGTTCCGTCACCGCGCCCAGGAGCTTCGCGTCTTCAACCGCCAGCTTGACCGCATCCAGATTGGTCAGGAGCGGCGCTATCCCCTCGCTCATGTAGCGGCCCATGCCGTGGACCATCGGAGGCCGGGCAGCGTCAGACAGCGACGAGACCACCACACCCCCGAGCGAGCGCATGAAGTTGAACACGCCGGCCATGCGCAGCACCCGAGCGTAATTCGTGTGTTGCGTGTCGACCTTGTATTGACCGCGCAGCAGATCCCGGACGCCGGCTATGTCTTCAACGTCGCTCTTCTCGCTCTTGGCGAGCGCCTTCAATGCGCTGGCTTTCGCCTCGGGATCAGTGAAGGCCGGGTTGTCTTCGATGGCGTTGCGTAGGTTCAGGTATTCGTTTTTCACCCGATCGAGCTGGCTTGCCAGTGTCGGCTTGCCGGCGCCGCCCAGGCGCTTGTCCATATTCGTCAGTTCGACATCGGCCGCCATGACGCGGGCATATCGCCGCCCGATCAGTTCAATGTCGTGTTCTAAAAAGTCCTCTATGAGGTGGTCTGGAATGTTGAAGGTGCGTTCCTTCAGAGGCCCGCGCGAAGACATCGTCATATCGTAGGACGGCATGCCCTGGTTTGCGCGGCCGGTGAGCTGCGAAAAGATATCGTCAACGATGCCGCCGACATAATCGGCACGGTCGGCCGGCGAGACAAATTCGGGAATCTCCTGCTTCACCTTGGGCATCATCGGTTCGAGCTTGTCAGCCTTTGCCTTGAGCCCTCCGATGCTGGCGCGCAGCCGGTCCAGTTCGATCGATTTGGCCGACAGTTCGGCCAGGATTTCATCATTCGCGCCGCCTTCGGCATCGAGCCGCTTCAGGGCTTCGACGCGCTTTGAAAGGTTGCGTTCCTTCAGCTTCGATTTGAACAGGTCGCGGCGGGTTGTGCCGTAGTCGACCACCAGCGCCACGCGCGGCGACGAGTTGGACAGATCCTTCACCGCATCAAGTTCGGCTTCCAGCTTTTCCAGCTCTTCGCCTACCGTCTTCGCTTCGGCCGCAGTGATTTTGCTTTCATTGACGATGGCGTCGGTTGCCTGGTCGAAGGCTTCAATTTCTTGCTCAAAGCGAGAGATGCGCGTGTCGATGCCCGCGGTGTTCTTTTCGGCGCCGGTCACGCGGCCGATGAAGTCGCGAACGTCCTTCACCGAGGCGTTGGGAGCCAGCCCCACGCGGTCCAGCCATTCGGCCGCCACTTTGTCCAGATTGTCCATCGCCGCCGCTGTAGCCTCTTCCTCTGGCGTGCGCAGGGGATTGCCGCTCAGCTCCGAGCGGATCGATTCCATAACCGCCACCGGGTCGACATAGCCGTTGCCGTCTTGCGGAAGGTTCGCAAACATTTCGTCTTCGGCGTGGACGAAGTTGTCGACATCGCCGATGCCACCCTTTTTAATGAACATGCCCGGATGGGTCTTAGGCGTGACACCCATTGCCCGCAGCTCATTGTCGAGCTTCGAGCCGACACGAATGCCGCCCTTTGCCTTGATCAGCGCCAGGATCGGCGACCGTTCAGCGAAGGTCTGCTTTCGATTGGCCGAGCGTTCGGCCGCCCTCGCCTGTTTTACCGTGTCGGCCATCACGCCATTCTCATCGGCACCGCGCAGCATCCGCACCACATCGGCCGGCGCCCGCTCTTTCAGCACGTCTTGCCTGGTCTGCTGCAGTTGGCCGAGGGAAGCCACCTTGCGTTCCCGGATGCCTTGGCGTTCGGTCAGGCGGCTTTCGATATTGTCGAGACGTTCGGAGACCTTGCCGAAGGTTTCGCGCTGCTTTTCAGCATCGACAATCCGGTTGCCGACCTTGATTTCATCGGCCTTGAATTCGAGCTGCGAAAGCTGGTCATCGATCCACGGCTTGACGATAGCCTTGAAGCGCCCTTCCCCAGCATTCAGCCGGTTCGAATTCCAGAGGCGGGTCAGGTAGGACGTTGCCGTCTTGACGTTCACATCGTCCGGCAGCAGGCCGGCGGCGATTGCTTCGTCCTTCAGCGGGTCGAAGAGGGTCTTGCGCCAGGATTGAGCCGCCGCCGAAACCGCATCGTTTTCGCCGACATCGCCACGGCGCATCGCCTTGCTGACAGCCGTGCGAAACTCTTCCTTTGTCATGTCGAAGCCAGGCTCTTTTCGCGCCTTGGCATAGGTTCCGCGCATGTCTTCCAGAGCTTTGGTCAGGGCGCCCCGATCCCAATACTTGACCGCGCTTTCGACCGCGAGGTTGCCTTCGCCCCGCACGTTCTTTTCGAGGTAGAAGCCAGTTTCGGCCATGTTCGCCATTATCTCGCGAGACGGCGCCGAGGGGCTATGAGCGGCGCGCAGCAGCGGGTTGAACCCCGACTGCAGAGCGCCGACCGACTTGGCGCCCGAGGCGATGCCGTAGTCACCGAGGACAGGCTTGTCGACCGCTTGCGCGCCCATGCCAACGCCTTCAGCGTGAGCCGCCACTTCTTCAGGCGTGGGAACGTGTTCCTGCAGCGCCTTTTCGACCGAGGCGAATGCGGCCTTTCTTTCGGCATGGGAGAACATAGCGCCCACACCAGCACCGAGCAGGCCGCCGAGGATAGTACCGGCGCCAACAGCCATCGCGCTTTCAGCAATGGGCCGCGTCTGCTGCGTCGATTGAAGGGCGATTTCAGAAACGCCAGCCCCGAGGGCGCCGGCCGCCGCCGTGCGAAGAGCGCCCTTGATTACCGTGGCGCCGATGGTCGCTTCACGGACGACAGCCCCGCCAGGAATGAGCGTAGGCAGATCGACCACGCCGGCCAGGGCAGACGCGCCGGTCCCCCACCAGCCGGCCGCGTCGATCGTGCGCCGGTCTTCGGTTTCCATGTCGATTTGCGCCTTCATGGCCTCGAAGCCAGGCGCGTTGAAAACATTGGCGAACCGATCCCAATTCTTTTCGTAAGGCGTCCCTTTGATTTTCTCCCACATGACATCGCCAGTGAAGCCGTCTTCACGCGTGGCGAGGTCGACGCCGGCCAGCTTGTTCGAAGCCATCGAACCAATCGTGTTGCCTTGCCGGAAGGCAGCACCGAGAAGCGTTGCCGTATCCGGCGCCACTTCGGTTTCCGCCGGCTTGTAGTCGACGGCCCCAAACGTGCCGAGCGCCGGCCGGTCTTCAGGATAATCGAGAATCGGCATTACAGGTTGCCTCCCGATCCACTACGGAACGCCTTGCCGGCATTGGGATCGCCGCCGCCGCGCGGGTTCTGTGGCGGCTTGGCTTCGGCCGGCGCGGACGGTGTTTCGTCTTCGGCACCCTTGCGGCGCACCAGATCCGATTGAACCCGGCCGGCGCCGATGGTCGCTTCCGAATTGAGCGCCCGGATGAAGTCTTGCGTGTTCGGGTCGGCGTTGATGGCTTTGGCCTTGGCGACCGCAGCACGGTCGATATCGTTGGCCTGGTCATCGACGGCGTGGCGGGTCAGAAAGCGTTTCTTTGCATCTTCCGCGCCCTTCGCTACGCCCACGTTCAAGGTCTTCGGATCGATGCCCCACTGCCCCGCAAACACCTCATCAAACTTGGTCTGCCCGCCTTCGGAGTACTGGTAGAAAAGCCGGTA
This sequence comes from Mesorhizobium sp. C089B, assembly GCF_030323125.1. NCBI lineage: Bacteria > Pseudomonadati > Pseudomonadota > Alphaproteobacteria > Hyphomicrobiales > Phyllobacteriaceae > Mesorhizobium > Mesorhizobium sp. C089B. The sequence continues at coordinate 1,568,184 of NZ_CP100469.1, read as the reverse complement.
GCGCGGTGGGCGCTTCCTCTCGATATCGGCCCGCGTCGTCGCGTCAGGGATGATGGCGACATTTTCGACCTTGCGCCCGTCATGCAGGCCGGCCACGTAGGTCTCGGCCGTCTTCATGGCGTCGGTGCGCAGGTAGTCATATTTGCCGTCGATCGGCGGATAGTGCAGCTCAGGCGGCAGGCGCATCAGGTTAGGTGCGCCCGATATGTTGCTGACATTCCAGCGGGTTTTCAGTTCGGCCAGGGCTTGAGCCTTCGCCGCGCCTTCGTCGCCGCCGGTATCATAGAATTTCTCTTCCGCGATTTCCTTGTATTCGGCCATCAGTGCGCTTGTCTGCAAAGGCATGATGCCGGCGCCGGGCTCCGGTGACAGGATGCCGGGATCAAATTCGCTGGTGACATCGGCCACGGTCAGGGTCTTTGTGAACTTGTCGAGACCGGGTTTCAGAATCTCACGGTTCACCTTCTTTGCGGGGTCATCCATCGCAAGAATGCGCTGCGAGGCCTCTTCGCCGGACATGCCCCGATCATTGACGAAATGGCGGAAGGCCGCGAGCTTGTCGCGAATGTCGGCCGCGCCCTCGACAGCACCGAACGAGACAGGCGCCACGGTCTGCAGCGCATCGGCTTGCGACATGGCAGCGGCGAAGACGGCCGGGTCTTTCGACGCGGCGCCCTGCCTCACTTGAGCCTGTAGCGTGTCGGGAATGTAGCCGGTCGCTTTGACGAAGCCTTGCGTGACAACCGGCTGTTGCTCTTCTGGCGTCACCTTGATCATCGCATCATAGGCTTTGTTGCCAAGCGACTTCTGGTCGCCATCAAAGCTGTTGATCGAGGCCGCCGGGCTTCCGGCCAGGATAGCCGACACCAGCGCGCCGACGCCGCCGTCTTCCTTCTGCTTCGAGCGGAACGCCTTCAACTGCTTGGTGATATCGCCATCGTCCAGCATCGGGTCGCTGAGGATCTGGTCTTCGCTGACAATCTTGCCAGTTTCGATGTTGAGCCCCATCGCGTCGTCATAGGCCTTGTATTGCGCCTGCTGCTGAATGCGGGTTGCGGTCGCTTCGGTCTGAATGTCCTTTTGCGCGCCCTTGGCGATGGTATCGCGCGAAACGTAATCCATATCCGCGAAGCGGGAATCGACCTTGAAGCCGGCGCCGCCGCGCTGCCCGAGCGGAACGGACTTGCCCGCCATATGTGCGGCGATGGCATCGCGCGCCCACATCGGAACACTGTCCGAATGATGCGAGGCGCCCCAGGCCCGGCGCGAACCGATATCGAGATGCAGGGAATTGGCGTAGACGCCGATGCCGGTAAAGCCGAGCGATGAAGCGGTCTGGATCAGCCGGACGCGCTCATCGGGTGAAAGCTTGCTGACATCGAGGTCCAGCGCGTTGCCGTGCATGTGTTCGGACTTGCGAGCCCCGCCAGCCCTCGCATTGCGTTCAGGATCACGGAAGCCCGAGACGATAGGCACGGACGCTCCAAAAGCGTTCTGCACTTGCTTGAAGCGCGACAAGACCACGCTGTTGACGCCGGCAACGTCAGCGCTGCCGACGCGGCCCGCCTGGTTGCCGATGATGACCGGCTGGTCTTCGCCCCCGTACTGCTTCGCTTGCGCGTTGTGGAGGTCTTGAGCGTATGCCGTGGCGTCGTCGGCATTGTCGAACTTGCCCAGGTGCTTGCCGGTCTGTCGATAGAGCTTGATGGCGTCGGCATCGCTCAGGATTTTGCCATCGTCCGAAACGGTCGGGATCAGAATTTCCTTGCCGTCCTCTTCGAACGACATCGAGCGCACGGTTGAAATCGTGCCGTCAGCATTCTTCACCACCGGCCGCGCGTTCAGGTCGATGTTGCCAGCTTCTTTCAGGCCACGAGGCGCAGACTGTGCGGCGCCGTCGCTGCCTTTGGTCTTGGCGAGAACCTTCTTGTAATAGTCGGCCGATTCTTGCGGGATGACGGCATCGTTGCGACCGCTGGCAAGCCACTTGTCGGCCCGGCCGGCGCCGCCATTGTAGGCAATGAGAGCGGCTTCCGTGTCGCCATCGTAGCGAGCCAGCATCTTGTTGAAATAGTACCGGCCGTACTTGTTCGACACGTCTTCATTTTTCAGATATTCGGCCTGTGCCTCAGGCGTGCGCGGGAAGTTCGGATCTTGGATTTCTTCCGCAATCTCGACTGCCGTGTCCGGCATGACTTGCATTTCACCGATTGCGCCGGCACCGGAAACAGCGTTCGGATCATGACCGCTTTCGACGCCCTTCATGGCGTTGATGATATCGTCCTGCCCCGGAGCCTCACCGAGAGCCCGCAGCCGATCGGCAGGCTTCATGCCGTTGAGCGCCGCCATCTGCGCCTTAGCCTTCCAGCCACGGCGCAGCGCATCCTTCTCAATCGGGTTTACGTCTTCGTCGGGAATCGCATCGATGAAGTTGTTGCCTTCGAAGACCGCGTCATCGAATTTCGATGGGTCGCTATAGAGCCGGCTTTCAATGGCGGTCAGGCCTTCATCGACATTGGTTTGTAATAGGCCTTGCGCTGCTTTCGTTCGAAATCGCCCGCGCCGCCTTCGCCGTTGATCAGGCTTTCTTCCGTGCTGAAAAGCTTGGCGTCATAGACTGGCTTCAGCTCCGGCGGCACGGTCGTCATGAACTGTTTGGCGGCTTCCTTGTAGGCGCCTTGGTACTGTTCTTTGAAGCCGAACGCGCCCGGTTCTGCCTTGTCGCCGGCAGCGGTCAGGGCTTGCGCCTGTGCGGATTTGAATTGCTGGTAACGGCTTTCCGTGTCGAAGAGCTCAGTTTTATCGACGGTCTCTTTTGCCTTGGTCTCCCGAACCTTCAAGCTGTTCGACATCGACTGCAGGCCGGCGCCGAGTTGCGCCACGCCCTGCCCGATGGCCGAGGTGTCAAAGCTCGCAATCGGTCGGCCCGAACGACCGCTGGTCGGCGCGCTCAGGTCTTCAGCGCCAGGCAGTTTCAGCGCCATTAGTAATAGATCCCCGAGGACGGCGCCGCGTATGGCGTCGGGTTCCAATCCTTCGCGAACGAGCCCACGCCATCCATCAACGTGCCGACCGCGCCGAAGTAGGAGCCGGTTTGCGCCGCCTTGCCTTCCATGCGCGCCGAGGCGGCTTGAGCCCGCCTGCCCTTTGCGCGCTCTTCGCCGCCGTAGCGGATCATGCCTTCGTTGACCGCGCCTTGCGTGGCGATGTCGCCAGCCAGGTCCTGCACCGTCTCATCGAGCGCGCCGAGGCCGGAGGCACCCGCCACAGCCTGTTGCCGCGACAGAACGAAGTTCTTCTCCTTCTTGGCGCGTTCCGCCTCACGTTGGGCCGCTGCCGTCTCTTCCTTCGCCTGTTGATCAAGCTGCGCCGCCTGGTAATCGGCCGCGCTCTTCTTCGCAGCGCCGGCCGCAAGCGTGCCAGCCGCCGACACGCCGGCACCGACGAGCGCTAGAACCTCAGTTATTCCGAAGTCTGCCATGTCCACACGTCCCTTCGTCAGGCTTGAAACCAAGCCGCGAGAGCCATTTCGCCGAGGTCTTTTCGTCACGGTCGCAGAGCGCAATGATGCGCTTGTGCCGCGTCTTGGCTTCCTGCATGAGGGCCAGCGCCGTCCGATGAATTGCGTGGCGGTATGGCCGCGCCTCAGGCCTCAGCGAGCAGAACGCAATCACGTTGCCCCGCGAGAACCAGAACCCGGCGACCGCCGCCAGCTTGCCGTCAACAATGCCGGCGATACCGCGCACCGTTGGACCGCTGCCCTTGTCGCCATACCATTCGGTGAGGTGTTCCCGCGTGAGCGGCACGACTTCGTGAACCATCAGACTTTATCGTTGGTCTCGACAGTGACGACCGCCGCGTTGAGAACGCAGGGCTTCGGGGCCGTGGCACGGATGCAAAGGCGGCTGTCTGGCTTCCATTCGCCGCCGAAAGCCGTTGCCGGCTCTTCGTATTCGGTGAAGATTTCATCGGCCGTGACGGGCCTGCCCTGGTACAGGCGCGGCAGCTTGTCCATGTTGGTGAAATCGCGGCCGACTTCGATGCCGTCATTGTGGACCCGGCCCAGGATCAGGCCGACATAGTTCACGCGCTTGATTTGGCTGAGTGCCGTACCCGCCGCAGCGGCATAGGCCAGCTTGGTCGACTTGTAGCGCGCGACATAAGGCAGGCCCACCATGACATCAGCAGCCGCCACAGGAGCGGTCAGCGTGATTGCGCCAGCCGCGACCGTGTAAGCGCCAAGATACTTCCCAGCGCCCCAGGCGACCACGCCCAGGCCATTCAGATGCGAAAGGCCGGTCACAGACGTTCCGGTCACCGCAGGGATGACCACGAAGCTGTCACCCATCTTGTTCATGGTGGCGCCCAGACATTCAGATTCGAGCGCCACCTTGTCGAGATAGCGAACCGTTGAGGCGCTGACAGTGCGGCGAACCCGGTAGAAGACTTGGTCTTCGTCTTCACCAGGCAAAACCGAAACGCCTTCGATGAAGCCAGAGCCGCCAGCGCGCCACCTTGACCAGCAAGTCACGTCTTCGGACGGTTCATAGGTGAGCAGCACGACAGTCCCGTCATCGAGCCAGACGTGCGCACGCGTGTCCGGCTGGCGCTGAATTGCCATGCCGACGACATTGGCGTTGCCGGTCAGGTCCGGGCAGAGCAGCGTCAGGTCTTGGGGAGAGTACTCATATGTCTTGGCATTCATCACCAATTCAAAAATACGTTTTCCCGAGCGCTGGGCAAAGATGCCGTTGCTGTCGACTTTAGCTGCGGCTACGCCTTGGCGAGAGCCTTGGGTTGAAGGAATGCCAGCCTGTGCATTCTGCGGCGTTAATGGCTCATCGAACGATGTCGACTTGATCGAGAACTCCCCGCCTGGCGTGCCAATGATCGGCCGGCTGAGCGAGAGCATGAAGTTGATGGTGTCGACCGGCCCGGCACCGAGGGTTCGATTTATCGGCCCGCTATCGCCTTCAAAGTCCGGGTCGAAATTCTCGTAGTCATCCGCCACCGAGAAGATGAAGCGCGACTTGCCGGCCCAGCCGAGGCGGCCCTTATCGAAGGCCGCCGCACTAGGCCAGCCCTGTCGATCGGACCAGATGCCTTCCTGCCAATTGTCGGAATAGCTGGTGGCGTTGAAGCGGCTCAGGACTTCGACATCAACTTCCGTGGCTGAGGTGTAGCCGACCACACGGCAGATCCCGTTGCCGCCGCCGCCATCATAGGTGACCGTTACGATAGCCGTTCCAGACGTATACAGCCCAGGCTTGAAACCGAGCTTGTAGTAAATGATGGCGTTGTCGTCGTCGTCGTTGTTTTGTGTCGATCCGGTGTTGCCCGTTATATCTTGTCCGCTCGTCCCGCTGGCCCGGCGGAAATCCTTGAACCCGATTTCTGGCCCATCGAATGAACGCTGCCAGCGCAAGGTTCCAGCCCAAGTTCCACTCACAGTGTAGTACCAGTTCCGGTCATAATAATCCGATGTGTTGAGCCCGGTAACGCGCATAGGATCAGTGAAAGTCAGTTCGGCCCCGAGCCGATAGCTTTGGTTGACGCCCTCATTGAAGACGCGAAAAAGAGCGCCGACATGCTCAGGCTTGAAGAACGGCAGATCCGATGTCAGCGTGGTGTTGCCGTTGGTCGCCGCCACCTTCAGTTTGACCTTCGCCGATCGGCCGGCGAAGAACGGGCCGTTTACAGGCGCATAGCGAACGATTGACCAGCTCCGGCCAGTTCCGCGCCGCTCTATGCGCCGCTGCTGGAAGCCATCGCAGGCCAGGAAGAGAACGTCTGCCGATTGATCCCACCGCACATAGGGCAGATCGGCGGTCGCGTAAGGGATATCCAGCTCCATCGTGCCGGTCGACGCAACTTGGCAGGATGCAACAATCTTGTTGATGTCCAGGTCGCTTTGAAACTGGACCCAGAAGTTGCCGGCAGGCGTGAAGGCCAGGCTATGGGCGCCAGTGCGCAGTGTGGTTTCCCTGACATATTCATCGCCGCCAGAACTTGACCCGCAGCGGAACACCACCGGCCCCCGCGTGACGCTAATATTCAGCGCATGCTCCTTGTTGGCGTCGCCGCCTGCCACCGTGATTTGCCGCGTGCAGACAGCCAGCCCGCCGACATTGACCGCATTCAGGACCAGGCCGGTTCCACCAAAGGCCAGAGTGCCGCCGCTGGTCGATGCATCGGTCCAACTGGTCGACGTGGCAAAGGTGCTGTTTGAAATTGTCGTGGCGACCGATACGCGGGAAATCAGCACATCGTTGATGCGGACCCGCATCTTGCCGTCTGCCATCTCGATTAGCGCCGTGTCGTCGGTTGCAGCGACAAAGGGAATGTCGATCGCAAAGGCATTGTTGCGGCTGGTGCCGAGGTAACCAGTGCCAGGCCGCAGGAACATCGAGCCGGCCGTCTTCGGTAGCCAGTTTTCCATGATTTCCGCAGACAAGCGGATGCGATCGACATCAACCCGCGTTAGCGCAGAGTTGGAAACCAGCCCCCGGTTAAAGGCCAGCAGTGGCGCATTGGTTTTTGCCATTTAGCGGAGCCCATAGGGCCTGCTACGCGAGGAAGAGCCACGGCTTTGGACCAGCCGGCCGGGAGGCGGGTATCTAGTTACCGCCTCATTCATGGCATCGGTGTTCGAAGCCTTGTATTTCGCCTTGTCCCGCGCCTTTTCAAGTCGGTCTTTCCGCTCAGCCGAGCCCGTCACTTCCTCGCATGTCGCCCAGGCAAGGCACGTCTCGACGTAATCGACAAAGGTTTGCGGCCAAAGCCCGAGATCCAGGCCATAGTCTTCGTCGTTGGACACATAGCGAAGGTAGATGATGGACTGGCCGGCCAGGATGCGGCTGGTTCGGTCGTCATAGTCCAGCAGCGGCACCTTGCCGAAGTCGTCAGAGGTCACGCCAGCGGTGCGCAGCCAGTCGTCCGGTTTGTCGAACGCGTATTGATAGCCGAAATTGGTCTCGACCGATGGCGTGGCCTCGAGCTGGACGAACCGCATGGCGAAATTCCAGAACGCTGCTTCGAGACAGCCCTTCACGGTCTTTGCATATTCGGCATCGAGCGCACGGCGCGCCTTCCCCTCATCCGTGAGGGCGGCAAGGCGCGGCTGACCGAGTTTGATCAGCGCGCCGTTGTAAAGGGAAAGCTGGTCCGTCATCGACTAGGCCGCCTGCTTTTCCGGCTGACGCTCTTCGATCCAGGCAAGGCCCGCTTCCTTGGTGTCGAAGCGATCCTTCACCACCGAATTGTCCTTGCGCTTGACGACCTTCCACATGTCGGACGGTCCGCCCCACGTGACCAGCAGCTCAGGAAGCGCCGGTACTTTCGCGTCATTGTTCAGCAGCACAGGTTCGGTGATGAAAGCCACGCGGGCGCCGCCGATTTTGCCGACTTCGAGGACGAAGAGTTCGGCGAACCATTCGTTGCCAAAACCCAGCACTTCGATCCGGTCGTTTGCGCGCATCCGAGATGCAACATGAACCCACCATGCCGGGTCGAGCAGGTCGGTTGGCTTGTCATCGATCGATAGCGCAATGCGATAGATCGAGCGCTTTACTTCGGCCAGCACTAGGCCGTTGACGTTCAGAGGCATGGGGGAATTTCTCCGTTGAAATGAGAAGGGCGGGAGCCGAAGCCCCCGCCCAGGACCGACGTTTAGTCAGTGTCGGTGGTGCCGACCGCCAGGCCGTCTGTCAGATCGATGCCGAGAGCGGCAGTCGCCTGGTTGACGGTGTGGATGGTGGTCGCGTTGGTGCCGGTGGCGGTAACGATGACAATATCGTTCGCGCGCATGCCGAGCTTGAAGCCGTTGGTGAAATAGCCGTTGACGCGAACAGCAGTCGCGGCGTCGGCGCTTTCATATTTCCAAAAGCGGAACCCGGCGATGCCCTGAGAAATCAGGACCGGAGGCAGCGAGGTGGAGTAAGCCATTTTCAGACCTCCTTAGGCGATAGCCGAGCCATCGTGATTGATCACGACAACACCGCTGTTCTGGAGAAGCTTGGAGCCCATGAAGGCCGAGGTTCGAGCCCAGGAATAGGCCTGCTCGTTGTCCCAGCCGACTTCGGACTGAAGGTTGTCCTTGTCGACCGCGTGCCCGATGGCCGAACGGTGGAAGAGGAAACACTTCTCCGCGTTGGTCGTGGCGCCCGGAAGCTCCGAATGGATCATCCAGTTCGCATTTGCCCAGCGGAAGACCTTGCGCATCGGCCCGCCAGACAGCGGGCGATAGTCCACATAGTCACCCGAGGTGAACGCGGAATCGCGCATGAGATAGGCCCACATCGCAGGCGTGATGACGCCCCAAATGTTGTCAATCTCCTGCACAGGCACCTTGTTTTTGCCGAGAATGCCGAGCGCCTTGGTCACCACAGTCAGCGAGCCGGTGACGGCGGCGCCGGTCGTGTTGGTTGCGTTCGACAGTTCGGTCAGGATGTCCTGGTCGATCTGCCGGTTCATCACCTTCAGGGTGGTGTCCTGCATGATGCGCTTCTGGTCGCCCTGCGAAGCGAAGATATTGAACTCGGTCTTGCGAACGAGGTCATGCCACTCGGTGAGGATTGCCGAGAACGGATTGAGGTTGTCGGCACGAGCCGGGATCAAGCCGTTGACGCCACGCGTGACAGCCGTAGCGCCACCGGAATCGGCGACGAGGAAGACTGCCTCATTGCCCTTGCGAACGTGTTCCGTGGTGACGGCACGTCGAAGGTCGCTTTCGCCCTGCTCAAAGCCGGCGATGTATTCTTGCCTATATTGTTTCTGGAATGCCGTGTCGGCCATGGTCCAGATTCCTTCTATGGAGGGATCGGGAGCCGCAGGCAGGTTGTCCGCAGGCCAGTGTCGCGGGTTGTCCAGTGTTACCCGGAGCCGCTAAACCGCCCTTCGGCGCTGACGACGTGCTGTTTTTGGTGGAAACTCGCTTGACGGAGCCGCGTGGCGGGTTGGCCGTCAGATGGCGAGGATATCAGGCCTTCAACTTGTCTCTGGCCGTGATCAGTTTGCGGTAGCGCTCTTGCGCCCCGACATCTTTGTGCCAGGCGGTACGGTCTTCACCCATCCGCTTTTCCATGGCAGCGATTTCGCTGTGCAGACTTTCAACGGACGAGCCGCCGGCCGGCACAATGGTAGCCATCGGGTTTTCGGCGACAGCCTTTGCGGCGAAGAACCGGAGCGCGTCCGGGTGATTGCCGATTTTCCGACCGTCAGCCATCCGGCCGCCCATCAGGTTGTCAAATAATTCAGGGCTGACGCTCTCGAAATAGGGCCGCATCGCCGCGAAGTTGCCGGCATAGTCGCCTCCCCATTCCATTTTCAGATCCGCTTCGGCCGTTTTCTTGAAGTCGGCGTCAGCGGTCGCCTGTTGAAACTGCCCCTCTTCCTGAATCGCATAATACTCATCGACCATTTCGGCCATATCGGACGGCGCAATGCCCTTCTTGATGGCACGTTCAGCGAAGGCGGCAACCATCGGTTTGTCTTCGTCGCCGATCACTCGCTTGTCAGGCAGCACGATGGCCTTGACAAAGTCATCGACGGCATCAGGAATGTTGTTCGATTTGCGATAGGCCGCCCACTCTTCGTCGGTCGCCTTGTCGCCAGGCTTGCCCTTGGGCTTCAACCCTTCGGAAATCTTGCGTTGTGCCTCTTCCTGTGCCTGCAACAGCGCCTCAGGCGACGTGAAGCGCTTGAGCATGGCGAGCTTCTTTTCATCGCCCTTCGCCAGCTTGTCGCGCCAGTCTTTGCCGAAGGTTCCTTCCTCTTCGGTAGCGGCCGGCGTTTCCTTCGCAGGCGTCGCCGCCGGAGCGGCAGGCGCAGGCGTGGCGGCAGGAGCGGCTTTCGCCGGTTCGGAAGTCACAGGAGCCGGAGCAGATGCCCCCGCTTCAGCAGCACCCGGAGCGGGGTTTTCGGCCGTAGCCGCGCCCGCAAGAGTGTCATCGGCCATCAGGTGTTTCCTTTCGGTTTCCTCAGCAAATCGATTGGCGTGTTGACCAGCTTTAGGATCTGGTTGCCGACATTGCGCCGGCCGGTCAGGTGGTGACCGACGTCAGGTTGCCCGGGGACGAAGACTTCGTCGTATGTCATCGCCGCCTTGTGGACGATCCAGGCAATTGCCCGCTTCTGCTGTCCCTCAGAAGCATTCCCGGCAGCGAGTGCTTTGACCGCTGCGACATCGAGGTCATCGTATGTAGCTGGCGCCATCGGATTGAACCGCGGCGACCCGCTGCGCGCTGGGTGTTGCGTCATGCGGCTTGCGCGCCCTGCAGAGCCCGGACCATCGGAGCGGCCTTGCCAGCCACTTCAGCGGCGCCGCCGACGCTCGCAGCGACGCTTGCCGCTTGCGCGTCGGCCGCCATCTGGTCGGCCGCTTCCTTCATCATCTTGTCGTTGTTGAGCCATTCTTCCGGCCAGCCAGTGCGGCGCAGGAGGTCTTTGGCAATCGCCATGGCGTTCGGCAGCTTGGCAACCATCGGGTCGAGTGCAGCGGCTTCCTTCACCACGCCCAGGCCTTCGATAAGCTTCTGCTGCATGCCCTCGTCTTCCAGATCCTTGATCGGGCTCTTGAAAGAGAACTCCACACCGGAGCCCTTGAGTGCGTCCGGTATCTCATTGGCAGGGAACGCGCCGAGGGAGCGCATCACCTTGAACGTTTCCGCGCAGAGCGGTTCCGAATATTCGATTTCGACCGGCTCAAACATCGGGATGTGAGCCCGCATCTGTTGTTCGACCACCTTGCGGATTTGGTAGGCAGTCATGCCGGACGTGTCCGGGATCTGCACCTTGTCGGTCATGAAGCCCATGCGGATGGTCTGGTCGAGACGATCCGACATGTTCTGCCCGGCAGGCAGGCCCGAGAAGTCCAGTTGTAGAGGCCGCAGCGCTTCGCCCAGCCGCTCATCATACTCTTTGTCCAGCCAGGTAATGCCGCCGGCACCGAGGCCGATATCCGAGCGGATGACATCCATGGCCGCAATCATCGGCGGGTCGATCGCCTTTTCACCGGCTTCGAGCAGGATGCGTTCGATGGCCTGTTGCGTCCGGCTATCGGGCAGGATGATCGAGGTGAAGACAGAGCGAGCATATTGCGAACCGGAGACGGTAGGACCGCGAGGCACGATATAGCCGCGATAGGTGCGGCCGATGTTTTCGAGGACTTCGCCTTCGCAGTCGGGCAGCACCCACAGCGAAATGAACTCGTGTTCGGCCCGAACCGAGATGCCGGTAGCGTAAGACGCCGAAGGCACCACCACATGCCGGGCAGAGATTTTCTTGTAAGGGTCTTTCGCAGCGTCACGCGTCAGCGCCTCAGGCACCTTGCCAGGGAAAAGCTGCATGAGCTGGGTAATCGTCGGCTTGCAATTGCGGTGCACGTCCGACACCGAGCCGGCATAGTCTTCCGACCAGGCGCAGTCGCGCAGATGCCAGTTGCGATAGAACAGGTTGCGACGGTCAGACGTTGGCGTCACTTCGATAACCGCCTGCCCGAAGGTCAGGTGATCATGGTCCCCTGCTTCCGTCGCCTTGGTGAAGCCAGCGCCGTTGCGGTACATGACGGCGCGCTGCATAGCCGTGGCATATTCGAGCCATGCACGGGCGTCAGGCACCTTGTTGCGCGCATCATCGAGCGATTTGACTTCGAAGAAATCGGAAGGCCGCAGCATCGTGCGGTAGAGGTCGGCCATGTCGCGGCGATAGATGGCGGCACGAGACGAGAACGAGCCGGAAGCATAGTCAGAGCCGATGTTGAGCGGCCCGGTAAAGTCTGCCCGGTCGTAATAGAAATGCTCTGCCAGCTCCTGCCAATGGCTCAGCAGCGGCGTCTTCTCGCTGAAGAGCCGGTTGCCGTTGTCGACAATCGTTTGGACGGCGGCAGAGGTCGCGGTCATTTAGGCGCCGAGCTTGCCAACAGAACCGGTGAGATTGTCGGACATGATGGTCGAATCCCGACCACCGCGCGCCCGCATCTCTGCCATCTGGCGGCGCTTCTCAGCCAGGACGGCCGGGTCTTGCGCATCCGGCATACGAGCCGGCTCTTCCACTTTCGGAGCTTTGGGCTTGAACAGGCTTGCCATGGTCTTGGTCCTTTTCAGACGATGAGAGCGAGGAAGGCGGCGCCGATTGCCACCCAGGACAGCACCGCCAGGCAGACGTGAAGCACGGCAGCGCCAACGGTCCCGACATCGGAGAACTCTTCAGCCAGGAAGGCGAGCGCGCACGTGGTTGCGGCAAGGCCCCAGGCCCATAGATTGTTCAGATGGAGGCCGGCGGCAGCGATGATCAGCACCAGCACGGCGCCAGACGTGTTCTTGTTCATGGCGCGCCTCAGTTGTTCAGTTCATAGGCCAGGCCCTTGGCGTCCAGCGCCCGGCCGTTGAGCCCATAAAGAACCGACACAGCACCACCGCCGCGCTCTGCCCGGATCAGGCCGAAGCGGGCTTCCCCGAACGCCTTGCCGGCCAGGGCGAGCGATGCTGCAGCCTGCTTTTCTGTGATCGAGCCGCGCGTTGCGCCCTTCGGCGGCTTCGGAACCTTGATCGAGTCTTCGAATGTCATCGTCTGCCTGCCTTCTGTTGGGAGTAGCCGACCTTGACTTGCGGCAGCCGGCCGCCGAGTGCCGCGTCATGCATCTTGCGGATTGCCAGTTTCGAGCCTTCCGACCACGACATGACGGTTGCATCGCCACGGTCAGGAGAGCGGCCGAGCCGGACCTTGATGTCGTCTTTGCTTTCGATTTGAACCTTTGCCGTACCCACCGGCTTCCACCGGATGGCGATCAGATCGGCGAGCAGCAGCGGGTCAGGTGGCAGAGCTATGGGCGAACCGCCCTCTTGCGACGGGTCTAGAGCCTCACGGAACCGCCAATGCGCTTCAGCCCGCTTGTTGAGGAAATGCCATTGCCCATCGGCTGACTTCGCCGTGGACGTGTGGGAGGCGTTGTAGCCCGAGACAGCGACACCGTTGTCCTTCAGGAAAGTGACAGCACCACCGCCATACCCGCCGCCGACATCGACAATGACGCCGGCACCGTCGCGGCGAACTCCGAAGACCATGGCGCCGATCGATGGACCGTCTGGCGTTTCCTTCCCAGGCTTCACCACCAGGGGCGCGAACCATGTCCCGTAGCGTGGCGCTATGGTCGATTCGTCAGCGCCACCTTGCGCCACGTCGACACCCAGCGCCGTCATCTGCAGGCCCTTGAACCCGTCAGGCTTCCATCGAGCTTGAGCAGCCTTGACCCATTCACCGGGCAGCAGTTGCCATTCGTCATCGGCGCGGCCGGCTTGGAAATCGCCATAGAGCAGTTGCGACCGGAGCGGTTCGGGCAGGCTTTGCAGCTTGGCCTTGTAATCCGTGTCGCGCAGGTAAGGATTGTCATCGAGGCTTGCCGGGATGAATGTCCGCGACATCGCCTGATATTGTTCACCGCCCCGCTCATAGTCGCCAGGACCGTCGACCCATTCAGTGACGCCGCCGACCACGATGGCCCAGCGCAGTTCACCAGGCATTGCCCGGTTCGGATAGTTCGGATCGAGCCAGGGCGCGAACTCTTCAATTAGCCAGAGGCCATCGCCACCACGCGGAGGGTTTGAACCGAGGATGACGCGGCAGCGCTGCCCTTCCCTGGTCGACCGCAGCCAGCCAATGAGCGAGAACACTTGTTCCCGGAGGAATTCGCCTGCCTCATCGAATGCGAGGTAATCCCGCGCGTTGCCGGCATATTTGCGCCAGTCGTCGGGTTGCTTCAGGCCGGCGAACTTGAGACGACCGCCACCATTGAGGCGCCAGACGTTTTCGTTGCCGCCGACAAACTCACCGTGACCGGCCAGGATTTCCCGCGAGAACTCAATCAGCCCGTCGAGCTGAGTTGCCTCACGGCGCAGGATCAGGCTGGAATGGTGTTCATTGGCCGCAGCGCCCACTTCGAGCGCAGACTTGCCGCCGCCGGCTTGCCCACCGTAGAGCAGGATATCGGCCAGGCTTTGGAGCGCCGCAGTTTGAGGCCCAGGGTTAGGCAGGAAGGGCTTGTCCAGCTCAGCCGCGACTTGCGCAACCAGTTCGGCCCGGTCTTCCGTTGATAGCTTGGCAATGACGGCTTCGAGCGAGCGAAGATCCAGCCCGCTATCCATTGCCCTCTTTCATGCCCTTGGCGAGGATCAGCGCCACAGCCTTTGCCAGCTTGCGCGGCGAATGGTCGGCAGGCATCAGGTCTTTGCCATCCTTGCCGGTCAGTTCGGCCTTCTCAATCAGCAGGCCATGCAGCTTTGCCTTGCCGAGCGTGGCAGAGACGGCAGCAGAGGCGCCCTTCGGTTCGGCCATCGCCTTGGCGCGGGCTGATTCCAGCTCATCAGTGAGCGTTCCGACCGATACCATGAGCAGTTCGCGGGCTTCGGCCTGAAGGTCTTTGACCCTTGCTTTAACCTTGCTGTCAGCCAGGAGGCGCGAGGCGTTCGACCAAACCGTCTCTGGCTTCGTGTCGGCGCCCACATCGTAGGACAGCCGATAGGCCTTGGAGCCGTTCCCTGTCTCGACATATGCGGCAGCGAAAGCTTCCTGTTGGGCGGTCAGCTCAGGCATCTTCGCCTTGGGAGATGACAGCAGCGAGCGCTTCGAGGACTTCAGCTTGCGTCTTGCGCTTGGCGATCGACACAGCCAGGGCGAGTTTCTGGCGCGTGTCTTCCTGCAGTGCCTTGATTGTTGCCGGCGGAAGCTTCAGGCGGCGCTTGTCGAGATAGTTCATGCTCGCGCCCTCCCCGCTGAAACGTTCGGTAACGTGACGTAACGTTACATAACGCGTGACGGTCACGTGACGCGTTGACGGCTCACGTGAGGTCACGTGACCAACGTTTGCAAACAGCAGCTAACGTTTGTTTTGTGGAATATGTCCCGGAGCGCAGGGGCGGCGAAATCTTGCCCCCGCATCGGCCCGGCGAGTGATCCGAAGATCCCGCTCAGTCAGCCGCAAATCGCCTATGTGTGGTATTACGCTACCTTCGCCAGATTTTCAAGGTCTACCGATGTTGGCACCGAGCGGCCGAAGATCGAAACCAGCACCTTGGCCTTCCGGTTATCCTTCACCGCGTCAATGAGGCCTTCGAGCCCGAGGAATTGCCCTTCGGCGATCCGCACCTTGTCCCCGGCACGGAGCCGGTAGCCATGTTCCCGCGTCTCATCGAAGGCGCCGCTATCCACCGCCCGGCGAATCCGTACGACCACATCGTCATTGACCGGCACGGGGAAGCCCTGGACGCGCAGCACCTTGTTGACCCCATCTATGTCGCCCAGCTCAGAGCAGCGGTCAGGTGACGCCAGGCGCACGAACCCGTAGCGGACGAAGAGGGCGAAGTCTTTCATCACCCATTTCTTGGTCCGATGGTGTTTGATTTCCTTCCGCCAGAACGGCCAGAAAACATCGTAGCCGGCGCGCACAAGCTCGTCCCTCGCCTTCCGTTCGGCCGAGGGCGCCGATTCCACCACGTACCAGAGGTTAGCTTGCGCGCGCTGGTTCATTCGTCGCCTTCCTTGTCGGGAGCCCGCCAATAGTTTTTGTATGGCTTTGGCTTAGGGAGGAACTTGCCGCCTCGATACTCGTAGGCGCCGCCCTCTTCGGCCAGCCAGATGGCGTTTGCCATGCGGTGCTTGCTCAGCTTGATGCCGATCGGGCGGTATTCCATCACGTCCCAATAGTTTGCCATCAGCGAAGGAGGATCTATGCGATACCACCGGCCGAGATGCCGAAAGAACCGTTGAAAACCTAGCGTTGTGAGATTGCTTAGGCGCATCTCGCAAATCATGCCGTCTTCGACCGCTTCGCGGACCGGACGCCAAGGGTTTTCCTTCTCGCTCTTTTCGCGAGCCCGCCGCTCATCAATGGTCATGGCCACCGCCTTGAGCGAGGTAGTCTTCTACACTCACCCGCCGAACGGTTGACGCGGCGCCGAATGAACCGAGGCTCTTACCGGGGTAGCGGTTTTCCTTCGCTTGTCGCGGCAACTGGTGCTGAAGGCGCAAGACGCCCTGAAGCTTCTGCAGTTCGGGGAAGAGCGGAGAACGCCGGTCGATCGGCATCTTCACCTTGCGAGCGCTCATCAGGCGTTGTGTGAGGTAGAGCGCTTGGCGTTCGGTCTTCAGGTTATCGACATCGACGCCCTGTCGTTTCAGCCAGTCACGCAGCGGGTATAGGCCTTCCGGCCATTCATAGGCGCGCGCCCTCATGCCGCGTCCCCTTCGTTCGGAAGGTAACGACGGGCCAGAGTTAGGAACACCTCTTGGCCGAAGGCCAGCAGTATGTCGTCTGCTTCAGCCTGGGAGACACCTTGGGCGCTCATCCCGAGGCGCTTGGCCTTGATCAGCCGCCGCCAGTAGGCATCGGCCGCACGGCCATCGAGCCCGGCCAGGGCGGCCACAACTTCCTTGACGGCGCCGTCAGACTTGGCGAGCGGAAACGGAACAATGCTGGACATCGGCACCCCCGATTTGGTTGGTGTAATGTTATCACATTTGGCTTCTGACCCCAACATTTTATGCCCCCTGATTTTTCATGGCGGCGACTACGGCGACAGCGTCATCGACTACAACCACGCCATCGGCAGACAGCCGCGCACCGGGCAATTTGTTGTTGCGGGCTTCTGCCATTATCTGGCCGAGCGGCCGGCTATCTGCCCTATGACGAACCCACAGCCCTGGGACAGTATCAGGCGCCGAAAGGTCGCCGACCGTTCCCCGAATAGTCGCCGAATGCTCATGTTCCACAGGTGGGAATAAAGTAAGCATTACACCTCCCCCTCCCCGTTATGGTGAGGAAGACAGAGCTTGTAGATGTGAGGCTGTCGCCTCTTGCTGACGCTATCGAAGTGCCCGCGACGGACCAAAGCCAAAAGGTTGACCTCGATCAAGGTCAGGATATCGCGGTAAATCCGGCTTTTGCTCTGGTTTGGGAGGTGGCCTTTGGCAATCAAACCCTCCGCCACGACAGTAAAAAAAATTTCGTGTCGATGACCATGGGTTTGGCTGAGGACCATATAGAGCAGCGCTGCATCGTCGCCCTTTTTGTGGCCCGCCAGGGCAGCGGTCGCCGACCGGTTGATGGCGAAGGTTGAGTTGCGGCCGCCCCACAGATAGAGCTTCTCGCGGTGGCGCCATGCCCACTTGGCTTTTGCCCGGACCTCAGCATTCGAAACTCCCTCCGGGTTTTCGCATTCCAGATCCCGGTAAGCACAAAGCTCTTCGAAAACTTCGGCCTCGCTGTCGGCCACAAGAGCGAGCTCAATACCGCGCCGATACAGATGGCGGTCACGTGTGCCTTCCTCTGCCCTTTTGGAGTCCCGCTCCCAAAGCGGCGGCGTTGCCTGGAAAATCGGCAAGCGCGCGGCGAAGCCGAGCGGCGAGCCAGCCGTCTGATAGACCTTGCCATTATCCGGCCTCACTGAATCCGGGCCGACGACAAACGAGCCGGCGCCAGTCTTGAAGTCGATCGAGATATCCGGCAGGCGGACCTTCGGCGGCACATAGAACCCGGCCTTGAACCAATAGTGCAGTCCGCGCGTCGTGCGGGTCATGAATGGCGAGAGGCCGAAGTGCTGTTCGACGTAGTTGCGGGTGGCGGTGTTGTCCGTATCGCAGTCGACCACGACCAGGCCTTCCAGCCGGATGCCGTACATCTGCGAGCCGCGCTTCTGCATCAACTCAATGGAGGTTTTAACCGAGCAGCCGCGAGCTGCCGACCAGTTCGCAATCAACGGTTTCTTGCCGTCCGGCCCGTCGCCGAGCGGGAGGAGCTTGTAGCCCGCGCTGCCGAGGCGGGCGATTGTCTCGACATAGCGAGACGCGGCGACTTCCGGCGCCGCCGGCTGTTTCTGAAAATCGGCCGCAGCGCTCATGCAGCGGCGCTCATGTCGTCAAGGATGGTCACATCGGTTTCGAGGCAATACCGAGAATGTGAGCCAGAAAATTCGCCGCCGTGGCTTTCGCGAGGCGATGAAATGGTTAGGCCGGCTCGCCGACACATCATGACGTAATGCGAAATTCTGACGCCGGCCGGCAGCTCGATCGTGGTGACGCCACGCTTGCCGGCTTTCACCAGCTCCCGAAGCATCCAAGCGGGGCGGCCTTCGAGTTTGATGATGCGCCCATCGGGCTCGATACAGACTGTGACTGTGGACTTCTTGGCCGTCAGGCCATTTTGTGAATTAACGCGAGGCTGTTCGCCTGCTATGTCGTGCATTGTCTGGTTCCTTTTTCAGATCCCTGGGGAGGGGTTTCGAAAACTTAGGTGGCAGATTGGCTTGAGCGGTTTGCAGACCGCTCAAGCTCCCCTCGCCGAACCCGGCTGAGGATTTCCTTTTGGAAGACTATCGAGCCATTTGTCAGCATCGACCTTGCGCACAAGGACCTTCCTTGTGCCCGCACGGCGGGTCTCCAACAGACCAAGCTTGATCTGCTCATAAACGAACGATCTGCCGAGACCGTACGCGGCACACAGGTGCCGGATGGTAAAGGCGTGTGGCGTTACTTCCATTCCGTCTAATCTCCTTCTTGGTTCACGACGCATTAGCTCGGATTACAGTGGACATAATACACCCTGCGTTGACTCGCTGTCGAACCCTGAAGCGAGTGTTCACAATTATTTTGCGCCGGGCAATTATCTCCGTTTTTCCAATAAGTTAGGTCTCAAAACAGGGTACTTTTCCACAGGTTATCCCCAAAGGATTTGTTCCCCTTTGGTTCTGACCTTTACCCACGGTAAAGTGGCGTCGGGAAATCCCCGATTTTCCACCCTCCCAGGCATGCAATGAAGTATGAGGAAAGCCGCTGCGCCCCACGCAGCTATCACGGCACCGCACAGCCGCGAATCTTGGTCCTCAGACCTTTTCCCTCGAAACCAGATAAGTATGTGCTTAGTGATTCCGCGGGTCAAGAGTCCCGGACGTACGTTAACAGGCGAAAGCGGATGCTGCTGACTCTGTGCCCGTCAGCAGGGTTTAAGCGACGATGCGGAGATTGATCTTGCCTGTGGCGCCTAGATAGTTCGACCAAGCTGCCATTAACTTTCGCCGCTTTTCCAAGGCATCGGAACGCCGATAGGCATTCTCCACCGCGTCGCCTGTCTTGTGCGCGAGCGCGGCTTCAGCCACTTCACGCGGGAAGCTGGTGTTGTCGCCAGCCCAATCCCTGAAAGCCGACCGGAAACCATGTGGCGTGTACTGCCCGACTTCCATGCGACGCATCTGCATCGTCATCGCCATGACCGAGAGCGGGCCGAGGTTGCCGCGCCGATCCTCACTCGGGAAAACATAGCCGTCATCGGATAGCCGCGCCTCATAGAGCGGCATCAGGATCGTCATGGCGGCATCGGTCAAGGGAACACGATGCACCTTGCGCGCCTTCATGCGCGCCGCCGGCACCGTCCAGAGCTTTTCGGCCAGATCCAGTTCCGGCCATTTCATGCCGAGGACTTCGCCCGAGCGCGCGGCCGTCAGGATCAGAAAGTCCAGCGCCTTCGCAGACAGGGCTTCAGATGCCCTCAGGCGCTTCGCGAACGCCGGCACGTCGCCATAAGCCATCGCGCTGTGATGCCCGCGTGACAGCTTCTGTCCCTTCGCCAGCAGGTGTTGAAGATGGCCGCGCCACAATGCAGGGTTTTCGCCCGATCGATGACCCGAGGCCTTGGCGAAGTCCAGCACCCGTTCAATCCTGCCGCGCAGTCTTTGCGCCGTTTCCGGTTTCTTTTGCCAGACGGGTTTCAGGATTTCGAGAACATCGGCGGTGGTTACCTTGTCGACCGGCTTTTTCAGGATCGGCTTGCAGTAGGCTTCGCCCAGGGTCATTTCCCATTGCGCCTTGTGCTTGGGATTCGACCAGCTCTTGCCGACTTCGGCAATGAAGTCTGCAGCGCATTCGGCAAAGGTCGGCACTTCGGCCTTGGCTTCCGGGTCGATTGGTTCGAGGCCGCGCCGCAGACGGTCGCGACAGTCGGTCGCCGCGATCCGGGCATCCTTCAAGGAAACGGAGGGATAGGAGCCGAGCCCGGCTTCCTTCCATGCGCGGTCGGCGCCAGAGCCCTTGAAGTGAATGAAGGCCCAGGACTTGGTCCCCTCCTTCTTGACGCGCAAGTAGAGCCCGCCCCCGTCGCTATACCGACCAGCCTTCAGGTCTTTCTTTCGGATGGTCGTTTCGGCGAGCAGATTGAGCGAGCGAACCATTTCCCAGCAACTCCGTGCCTAACTTCGATGCGCGATGTTAGCGGATTGCACCGGATAGCAGCAAACGAAGAATGCCGAAAAGCCAAGGGAATCAACGCTTATTTCATACCCCGGCAAACACCAGCGGACGTGGGTTTAGAAGACACTCCCTCCGCCAGATATTTGGCTACCGTGCTGAATTGCCTCTGTATTTTCAAAGAGGGCCAAATCTTTCCTAAGTTATTCCTAACTTCCTAAAACGAAGAAGCCTGCCACCGTGAGGCAGCGGGCCAGCGTGAGCGCAAACGTTGCGCCAGCCTCAGGATCAACGTTCGTCCTGGCGGTAGAGCCGTTTGGTCGCGCGGTCGCTTTCCATGCGTTCTGCAGGACCACGGTGGCGTCGGGTCATAAGAACGTATGCCATCAATAGGGCCAGCAACAGTGGCCCACCAGCAACGACGATCAACCACATCACACTTTCAAACATGAGGCATCTCCTTCACGTCACAACCGTCAAGGAGAAGAACCGTTCCGTTCAAAGTTACAGCAACACCAGCACCTCCTGCGACTGAGGGCCGTTTTCCCATGTGACCGTTTCGGAAATCCGGGCTCCGCTGCAACAAAAGGCTGCGGCTGCACGTTGCGGTTGATCATTCAACCAGGAGCAAAGCAAATGGCCGACGACAAAACGAAGACGGACTTCCGCGATCGGGACCGCGTCTCTGCCGATGAGGATTATGAAGTCGAGTATTTCGCCACCAAGGCCGGCATCACCCCGCAGCAGGTCAAGGAATTGATCGCGAAACACGGCAACCGACGCGAGACGCTGGAGCGGGAAGCGAAGGCTCTGGGGAGCGGTAGGTAGGCCGGCATGCCAGAGTACCAGGTGGAAGAGTGGCATGGAGAGGAGTGTGTCTCAACTCAGGCCACGAGCGCCGATGATCCGTTATCTGCGGTAGAGAAGGTCACGGGCCAAAGGGTGTCGCCTAGAGCGCTTCAGGAGCATTGGTTTCGTGTGGTCGATGAAGATGCGCGAAGCACGCATGAATTCAGCCTTGAGGACGGCGGCCCGGCTGGAGATTTTGCAAAATAGCCATGACCAGAATCTCGGACCTGCATTGGGACCAACGCTGCAGATAGGCGAGAAAGGTGCAGCCGCCGGGCGGACCCGACGGCTTATCGTCGATTGGATCGCTGCCGCCGCATGGGGCCTTAAGGCGCGGCCGGCGCCAGTTTGGCGGCTACTTGGTCGATCTTGTCGGCAAGTACGCTATTGGCCCAATCTGTCACCTCAGGGTCAACGGGCTTGTTGGCCATTTGGGCAAGGGCTGCATCGATCGATGGGACGTTGGCAGCGGCAGCTGTGGCGGCGGTCTGAGCAGCGGCCGCATCCTGGGTGGCGTCATCGAGCGCTGCCTGTGCTGCATCGAGGTCGGCCTGCGTCGGGACATCTTCGGGCGGGGTATTCGGGTCAGCCGCTTTCGCATTCAGCGCGTCGAGCGCCGCTTTGGCGTCGGCAACCGCCTGATTAGCGGCATCGAGCGCCGATTGAGCGTTCTTGGCTATTGCCGACTGTGTCACAAAAGCCTGCACGCCAGCGAAGTTCTTGCTCTTGGAGTGCATAAAGGCGTTGGCGTTGCGCTGCAGTGAGTTCAATCGGCCCAGCTTGGCATGGATATTCTTTTCCTTGGACACTGAACCGGTAGCGGCCTTGGCGACCTGGCCCTTGGCGGATGCCGACTTGCCGAGCGAACCGCCGCCTCCGCCATTGCCGCCAGCATTACCGTTTCCTCCGCTATTGCCACTGCCATTGCCGTTACCGTTACCATTGCCATGGCCGTTACCATGGCCGTTGCCACCAGCAGCAGCCAGGGCCGGCGACACCAGAAGCGAGAACACCGCAAATGCAGCAAAAAGGGTCTTTCGGGATGTCATAACTACCTCCGAGATTGCCACCGCCACTAACCGCTATAGCGGGCAACATGAGGAATCGCTAACACAAAGGGTAAACTTAGATATAGCTGTGCTTTCATTGCGAGAACGAAGCGGTCGGCCGGCGAAACGCCAACCAGCATAACTCTTTGAAATTGCTGAAGTAGATCACCCTCCTTGGAACCGGCCGGCCTTCCGAACTCAAAGGTCCTAGACCGCTCGGACCAAGGTCTTAAGCCGTGGTTTCGGCCGCGACTCAGAAGTCGTGACGGCGCGGCGACCTTCGGTAGTCGGCACCTATCGGCCTGAGGCCGAGCTCGACACCGATCCGCTGCAGTGTTCCCAAACACCGCCTAAGTGGTTGTATTCCCTGTCTTTTGATATAAGCGCTAGTCTGAGGTAAAATTTCGACCGGCATCTGGCGGGCTTACGTTATGCAGCATCGAACGTTCTTTGGCGGCAAGGTCACCGAGATCCCCACTTCGTTACATTGCGATCCCAGGGGAATGCTGACCGCTATCGAGTTCAGCGGTTACAATTTCCAAGCCGTGCGGGCGTTCGTCGTCACCGCGCCGCGCGGCACGTCGCGGGGGGGACATGCACACGGCTCGGGCCGGCAATTGATGATGCAGCTGTCGGGCGAGATCGGCATCGAATTTCGCTACCAGGAACGGATCGAACGGCTGACGCTTACCGCATCGAACCGCGCGGTGCTGGTCGACGCCCCGGTGTGGGCGCTGCAGACCTATGAAGGCGAGAACCCGTCTTTGCTGGTTTTCTGCGATACCGAATACGACCCTAAAGACTACGTCTCGTATCCCTGATGACAATCGTCAGGAAAGGAGAGGCCGCGATGCGCGCCAGGACATGACAGCGCCTCGCGGCAGAATGGCTATTCTCGGCGCCGGCATCATGGGCGCCAGCCTCGCTCTCATGATGGCCCGCAGAGGCTACGCGGTGTCCCTCTTCGACAAGAAGAGCGAGCCGATGGCCTGCGCCAGCCGTTGGAACGAGGGCAAGATTCATCTCGGCTATCTCTACGGGAACGATCCCTCGCTGCTGACCGCCCGGCATCTGCTTTCGGGAGGACTGTGTTTCGGCAGGCTTGTTTCCGAGCTGATCGGAAGCAATCTGGAAGCGCACACGACCTTTTCGGAAGACCTTTATCTGGTCCATCGCAACTCGATCGTCGCTGCCGAGGCGCTGGGGGCGATCTTTGAACGTGTGGATGTATTGGTGCGCAGCCACGCTGACGCCACCAGCTACCTTGCCGACGTATCGGCGGCGCGATCGAATCGGCTTTCCAAAACTGAATTGGCCGATGTCACCAACTCGGACCAGATCGTCGGCGGCTTCCAGGTGCCGGAGCGATCCATCAACACGCGATGGGTTGCCGACCGGCTTTGCGCCGTGCTTCGGGGTGCGGCGGCCAAAGTCCTGTCGGCAAAGCCGGTGGACGGAATTGACGGGAAATGGCGCGTGGCGGTCGCAGGCGAGAAAAGCGAGGCGTTCGACATTGTCGTCAATTGCCTATGGGAGGGGCGGCTGGCTGTCGACCGCACGGCCGGCATCGAGCCGGTTCCCGGATGGTCGCACCGCTACCGGCTTTGCCTGTTCGGCCGCACCAGCCAGCCTGTCGATGTGCCGTGCGCGGTCGTCGCCCTTGGCCCATTCGGCGACATAAAAAACTATAACGGGCGCAACTTCTATCTCTCCTGGTATCCGAGCGGGTTGCTTGCGGAGAGTGGCGAATTGTCGATCGAAACGCCACAAGCGCTCGATGCCGACGCACGACAGCGGTTCATCGGCGACGTTCGCGCCACGCTCACTCGGTTGGTGCCCGTTGTTTCCAGCATGTTCGACGATGCCGAGGAGCTTGAGGTACGCGGCGGCTTCGTGTTTGCGCAAGGGCGTGGTTCGCTCAGCGACCCGAAAGCCACGATCCATCGCCGCGACCAATTCGGGGTCAACCGCCTGGGCAACTACATCTCGGTCGACACAGGTAATATTCGACGGCGCCGTGGCTTGCCGACAGGCTGGCGCGGCAAATCTGCGGGATCGAGTGAATGGGTGAGACAGAACAGGGCGGCGCGAAGCAGGTAGCGCAGAAACAAGTCGAGCTTCGATCCGGCTGGCGGCCGAAGGTCACCGCGCTGGTGCCATGCTACAATTCGGCGGCATTCATTTCGCGTACGCTGGACAGCCTCGCCGCGCAGACCTGGGACAATATCGAGATCCTGGTCGGCGAGGACAATTCGACCGACGCGACATTCGAGATCGTTTCAGCCTTCGCCAGCGGCCGCGACGATGTCCGAATCCTGCGCCGGGACAAAAACCTGGGATGGCTGAAGAACTCCAACGATCTGATGGCCAATGCCAGCGGCGAATTGATGTTCTTTGCCTTCCATGACGACGTCATCGATCCAAACTATATCGAGGCGCTGGTGCGGGCGCTCGATGCCAATCCCGAGGCCGTACTGTCGTTCAGCGATGTCGAAGTGATCGAAGTCAGAGGCGAAAGTGCCACGTGGAAGTTCGACCTGCTAGAGGGCTTGCAGGACGGTTTTGCGCGTGGCCGGGTGATGGCGCGCCAGCCGCATGGATGGTGGGTTCCCAATCGTGGGATATTCAGGGCCTGGGCGTTCCACCGTAGCGGCGGGATCAAGCCCAACACCCAAGGCGAATTCAGCGCCGACTGGACCTGGCTTCTGCATCTGTCGCTGCTCGGCGGCTTTGTCCGCGTGCCGCAAGTGCTCTGCCACAAATACTATCGGGCGGGCAGCATCAGCCGGCGCTGGGAACGCAACAGCACCCAACGAAGGGCATTGAGGGCGGCGGGGATAAGGGAGGTCTGGCACAGCGAGGCCGGCCTTGCACAGAGAACCTTCCTCGCTGCCTATATCGCCTTGCGGCCGTGGCGGTGGCTGCCGCGATCGCGAGAAGCGGAAAGACGGGGAAACAGGCAATCGGTGCATGGCAGCCCGGACAATTAAGAATGGCGCCGGCGACGTGTCAAAGCGGCTGCGTCAAGACACCCTGCCCGGCCAACGACGATTTCCGCGCATATCCGGCTGCCCCAAAATGGCACTCCGGTTGATTTTTCACGCGAGTTATGGTCGTTCTCCCGCCCATGAAAAAACTATTCCTTGCGGCGCTGGCCTCGGTGACGCTGGCCTGGCCCGCCCACGCGATGGACGCCGCCCTGCGCGCCGGCCTGCTGAAACTCGACCCGGAGACCCGGCTGGAGCAGAGATGCGACGCCGAAGTGCTCGACCGCATCAGCCATGACGACCACAAGTACAAGGCAGACCGCGTCGTCGCCTACGCCTTCGCGACGCCGGAAATGAAAGCCGATGTCATCCGCAGCCCGGGTGCTGCCTTCCGCAGCAAGGGACAGTGGTACCGGCTGAAGTTCAAATGCGAGACGGCGCCGGACCATATGGAGGTTCTGCAGTTCCGTTACCGCATCGGCGACGAGATTCCAGAAGCCGACTGGGCGAAGTACAATCTCTACGACTGAATTCGCTGCGACCAGAATTCTCTCTGGCAGAACGACCTTCCCTATTCCCGTGGCTTTCAGCGTCGGCCGTTAGAGCGGTTCAGCTTTTTATGGAGCAGCTGACCCACTCTAACTCTTTGTTTTTGCATAATTCCCGACGGAAAACCGCTACGCACTTTTCCTGGAATTGCGCCGGCAGTCTCTTGACGCGCGGGAACCATACACGTTAGGGCGTCGGCATATCCGACGACGAACACGCCGATACAGCAAGGGGCTCCGGTCGATGGACATTTTCAGCGCTGCAAGCATGACGGCCCTCCTCCAGGTCATCGCCATCGATCTGGTGCTTGCCGGCGACAATGCCATCGTCATCGGCCTTGCCGCCGCCGGCCTGCCGGTCGAGCAGCGCAAGAAAGCCATCCTGATCGGCGTGTTGGCAGCGACGGTGCTGCGCATCCTGTTTGCCGCCGTCACCGTCAAGCTTCTTGCCATTGTCGGCCTGCTGCTGGCCGGCGGCATCCTTTTGTTGTGGGTGTGCTGGAAGATGTGGCGCGAGCTGCGGACGTCGCATGCCGACGAGTTCGAGGCGACCGAGGCGCTGTCCGATTCCGACCTCAACAGCGACAGAACGGTGGGTGGCAAGGCGCCGCGCAAGACGCTCGGCCAGGCGGCCCTGCAGATCGTCGTCGCCGATGTTTCGATGTCGCTGGACAATGTGCTGGCGGTCGCCGGTGCGGCGCGCGATCATTTTCCCGTGCTTGTCATAGGCCTGGTGCTGTCGATCGCCTTGATGGGCTTGGCCGCGAGCTTCATTGCCAAGCTGCTGCATCGCCACCGCTGGATCGCCTATGTCGGCTTGCTGATCATTCTCTACGTCGCGATCGATATGGTCTATCGCGGCGTTGTCGAGGTCTGGCCGCATGTCAGTCCTGTGGTGAGCTGACGCTGCCGGTCCCACAGCTTCTGTAGCAGCATGGGTATCTGCCGGAGGCAGTGGTCGCGTTCGCCGCAGCCGCTGCCCATACCAATGCCGCAATAAGTGTGGTACTGGCCGCCGATCCCGAAAAACCCGGATGTTTTCTCATGTCTGCGCCTCGCGTCAGTTTCGTCAGCCTTGGATGCCCGAAGGCGCTTGTGGATTCCGAGCGCATCATCACGCGCCTGCGCGCCGAAGGCTATGAGATCGCACGCAAGCATGACGGCGCCGACCTTGTCGTCGTCAACACCTGCGGCTTTCTCGACTCAGCCCGCGACGAATCGCTCAACGCCATTGGTTCGGCGCTTTCGGAAAACGGCCGGGTGATCGTCACCGGCTGCCTCGGCGCCGAGCCGGACGTCATCCGAGAGAAGCACCCCAACGTCCTCGCCATCACCGGCCCGCAGGCCTATGAGAGCGTGATGGCCGCGGTGCATGAGGCGGCGCCGCCCAGCCACGATCCCTATATCGACCTTCTGCCGCCGCAAGGCGTCAAGCTGACGCCGCGCCACTACGCCTATCTCAAGATTTCCGAAGGCTGCAACAACCGCTGCACCTTCTGCATCATTCCCGCACTGCGCGGCGACCTCGTCTCGCGCCCGGCGGCCGATGTGCTGCGCGAGGCCGAGAAGCTGGCCAAGGCCGGGGTCAAGGAATTGCTGGTCATCTCGCAGGACACCAGCGCCTACGGCATCGACATCAAGTACCAGACGTCGATGTTCGGCGACCGCGAAGTGCGGGCGAAATTCCTCGACCTGTCGGAGGAGCTGGGCAAGCTCGGCATCTGGGTACGCATGCACTATGTCTACCCCTACCCGCATGTCGCCGATGTCATCCCGCTGATGGCGGATGGAAAAATCCTTCCTTATCTGGACATCCCCTTCCAGCACGCCTCGCCGCAGGTGCTGAAGAACATGCGCCGTCCAGCCCATGGCGAAAAGACGCTGGAGCGCATTCGCGGCTGGCGCGAGGTGTGCCCGGATCTGGCGATACGCTCGACATTCATCGTCGGTTTCCCCGACGAGACCGACGAGGATTTCGAGATGCTGCTCGACTGGCTGGACGAGGCCAGGATCGATCGCGCCGGCTGCTTTAAATACGAGCCGGTCCGCGGCGCCCGCTCCAACGATCTCGGCCTCGAACAGGTGCCGCAGGAGATCAAGGAAGCGCGCTGGCATCGCTTCATGCAGCGCCAGCAGAAGATCTCGGCGACGCAGCTGGCCAAGAAGGTCGGCAAGCGCCTGCCGGTGCTGATCGACGAGGCGCATGGCACGTCTGCCAAGGGCCGGACAAAATACGACGCGCCCGAGATCGACGGTTCGGTGCATATCCAGTCGCGCCGCCCGCTGCGCCAAGGCGACATCGTCACGGTCAAGATCGACCGCGCCGACGCCTACGACCTTTACGGCTCGGCGGTTTAGAAAATTACCAAAAAGGGCGCCTCCCGGCGCCCTCGGATTTTTGGCACAGCCCTCGGCGCGGTTTCGCGGTCGAAGCGTGCAGTCCGCGAAATGAAAAGGGGCGCCGCGCGGCGCCCCTTCTCTTTTGCGTTTCCGATACTTACTGCGGCAACTTGTCGTCGACGCCCTTCACATAGAAGTTCATGCCGAGCAGCGTGCCGTCGTCGGCGACTTCGCCGTCCTTGAGCCACGGCGTGCCGTCCTGCTTGGCGACCGGTCCGGTGAAGGGGTTCCAGCCATCTGCGATTTTCTTGGCGGTTGCCTCGGCCATCGCCTTAACATCGTCCGGCATGTTGGTGAAGGGCGCCAGCTTGACGGCGCCGTCCTTGATGCCGAGCCAGACATTGTCCGGCTTCCAGGTGCCGTCGAGCGCTGCCTGGACGCGGCTGATGTAGTACGGCCCCCATTCGTCCGTCAGCGAGGTCAGCTGCGCGTTCGGCGCGAACTTGATCATGTCGGAGGACTGGCCGAAGCCGTGCAGCTTGCGCTCTTCCGCCACCTGCAGTGCCGCAGTGGAATCCGTGTGCTGGACGATGATGTCGGCGCCCTGGTCGAACAGCGCCTTGGCCGCGTCGGCTTCCTTGCCCGGATCGAACCAGGAGTTCACCCAGACGATCTTGGCCTTGAAGTTCGGGTTGACCGATTGCGCGCCGAGCATGAAGGAGTTGATGCCCATCACCACTTCGGGGATCGGGAAAGAAACGATATAGCCGGCGACCCCTGCCTTCGATTCCTTGGCGGCGATCTGGCCGAGCACGTAGCGGCCTTCATAGAAGCGCGCATTGTAGATGCCGAGATTGTCAGCGGTCTTGTAGCCGGTGGCGTGCTCGAACATCACTTTGGGGAACTTCTTGGCGACCTTCACTTCCGGGTCCATGAAGCCGAAAGAGGTGCCGAAGATGATCTTGCAGCCTTCGCGCGCCAGACGCTCGAAAGCGCGGTCGGCATCGGGACCTTCCGAGACGTTCTCGAGATAGGCGGTTTCGACCTTGTCGCCGAGCGCCTTCTCCACCTCGAGGCGGCCTTGGTCGTGCTGGTAGGAATAGCCGAAATCGCCGATCGGGCCGGTGTAGACCCAGCATGCCTTCAACTTGTCGGCGGCCTGTGCGGACGCCGCCAGTGACATGGCGGCGGTCGTGGTCATCAACGCGATAAGCAGTTTTTTCATTGTGTTACCTCTCTGAGTTTAGCCTTGGAGCTTCCCGTTTGTTTTTGTTGTCAACGATCCGGAACGAATGGCTGCCCCAAGGAAGCCGGCGTGTTCATCATCGTCAGACGCTTGTTGCGCGAGATTAGAACGAGAACCACGACGGTTGCCAGATAGGGCAGAGAAGAAAGCAGCTGCGAAGGCACCGGAATGCCAAATGCCTGTGCATGAAGCTGGCCGATCCACACCGCGCCGAAGATGTAGGCACCGGCGAGCACGCGCCACGGCCGCCAGGAGGCGAAGACGACCAGCGCCAGCGCGATCCAGCCGCGGCCCGCGCTCATGTTCTCCACCCATTGCGGCGTGTAGACCAGCGACAGATGGCCGCCGGCAAGGCCGGCGCAGGCGCCGCCGAAGATGACCGCGAGATAGCGGTAGCGGATGACCTTGATGCCGAGCGCATGCGCTGATGTGTGGCTGTCGCCGATCGAGCGCAGTGTGAGGCCGGTGCGGGTCTTGAACAGGAACCACATGACGGCCGCCGTCAGCGCGATCGAGATGTAGAAGATCGGGTCCTGGCCGAACAACAGCCTGCCGACCACGGGAATGTCGGTGAGCACCGGAACGTAGAGGTTTGGCAGCCGCTCGCCGGGCTGGCCGACGAAGCTGGTCCCCATCATGCCGGACAGGCCGAGGCCAAGCAGCGTCAACGACAGGCCGGTCGCCACCTGGTTGGTGGCGAGCGACAGCGTCATCACCGCAAACAGCAGCGAGAACACGGCACCCATGGCGATTGCCGCCAACAAGCCGATCCAGGGCGATCCCGTGAGATAGCCGGCGCCGAAGCCGCCGACGGCGCCCATGATCATCATGCCTTCGACGCCGAGGTTGAGCACGCCGGAGCGCTCGACCACGAGTTCGCCGATTGCCGCGATCAGCAGCGGCGTCGCCGCGGTCGCGATGGTCAAAAGGATGTTGACGGCGATGTCCATCAGCGGGCTTCCTTCAACTTCGGCGCGGCTTCAAGCTTCGCCGCGCTTTTCGTCAGCGCCATGCCGACCAGGCGAATGCGGTAATGGATGAGCGTGTCGCAACCGAGCACGAAGAACAAAAGCATGCCCTGGAACACACGCGCCACCTTGTCGGAGATGCCGAGCGCGCTTTGCACCGCCTCGCCGCCGAGATAGGTCAGCGCCAGCACCAGGCCGGCGGCGACAATGCCGAGCGGATTGAGCCGGCCGAGGAACGCGACAATGATCGCTGTGAAGCCGTAGCCGGGCGAGATCACCGGTTGGAGCTGGCCGATGGCGCCGGAGACTTCCGAAATGCCGGCAAGTCCGGCCAGCGCGCCTGACAGCAGGAAGGCGAAGAAGACCATGCGGTTGAGGCCGAAGCCGGCGAACCGCCCTGCCCTCGGGCTGGAGCCGAGCACGCGGACCTCAAAACCCTTGAGCAGGCGGCTCATCAGCACCCAGATCAGCACGGCTGCGATGAGAGCGAAGACAAAACCCCAATTTGCGCGGCCGGCATCCGGCATCAGTTCCGGCAGCACCGCCGAGTCGTTGAACTGGATCGTCTGCGGGAAGCCGTGGCCCTGCGGATCGCGCCAGGGACCGCGCACCAGCCAGTCGAGGAAAAGCTGGGCGACATAGACCAGCATCAGGCTGGTCAGGATTTCGTTGGTGCCGAAGTGCGTCTTCAAGAGAGCCGGGATTGCAGCGTACGCGGCGCCGCCGACCATGCCGAACAACAGCATCAGCGGCAGCACAAGCGGGCCTTCGAACCCGGGAAACAGCACCGGAATGGCCGAGCCGAAAATGCCGCCGAGGATGAACTGTCCCTCGGCGCCAATGTTCCAGATGTTGGCCTTGTAACAGACCGACAGGCCGACCGCGATCAGGATCAACGGCGCGGCCTTGATCGCCAGCTCATGCAGCTGCCAGACCTGGCTGATCGGCTCGATGAAATAGATCTCAAATGCGCTCAGCGGGTTGACGCCGAGCAGCGCGAACAGAACCGCGCCGGCGATGATCGTCAGGGCGAAGGCGATGAAGGGCGACAGCGCCGAAAAGAGCATAGAGCGCTGCGGGCGTTTGACGAGTTCGAGGCGCATCATGCCGTCTCCAGACCATGTTCGGCGTGGCCAGGCTCGGCGCCGCCCATCAACAGACCGACCTTTTCGAAAGTTGCCTCGGCGATCGGCAGCGGTTTGGACAATTCGCCATTGTGCATGACCGCGATCGCGTCCGAAATCTCGAACAGCTCATCGAGGTCCTGGCTGATGACCAGAACTGCCGAGCCGCTGCGCGCCAGTTCGATCAGCGCCTGGCGGATGTGGGCGGCGGCACCGGCGTCGACGCCCCAGGTCGGCTGGTTGACGACCATGACGGCAGGGCTGCGGTCGAGTTCGCGACCGACGATGAATTTCTGCAGATTGCCGCCTGAAAGGGCCGCGGCTTCCGGATCGGGCGCGCTCTTGCGCACATCCATCGCCACGATGATGCGCTGGGCGGCGGCATAGACCGCACCGCTTTTCACCGCGCCGCCGGTGCCGACAAAAACCTTGCCGTCGGTGGCGTGCCGCGACAGAAGCAGATTTTCCGAAAGCTTCATGCGTGGCGCCGCGCCATGGCCGAGGCGTTCTTCCGGCACGAAGGCAGCGCCCATCAGCCGCCGGCCTGTGATCGAGAGCGAGCCGGCATCCTTGCCGCGGATGCGCACGGATGCGGCGTCCTTCTGCAGCACCTCGCCGGAGACGGATTCGAAGAACTCGCCCTGGCCGTTGCCGGCGACACCGGCAATGCCGATCACCTCGCCAGCGCGCACAGCGAGGTTGATATTCTTCAGCGGGATCGAAAACGGCGTTGCCGGCTTGCGGCTGAGGGCGCGAATTTCGAGCAGCGGCTGCGCGGCCTCGATGCCTTCGGCCGGCGCACGCACCACGGCCTTCACCTCGTTGCCGACCATCATGCGGGCCAGCGACGAAGCGGTTTCCTCGCGCGGATTGCAATGGCCGACGACCTTGCCGTGACGCAGCACGGTGGCGCGGTCGCAGATGCGTTTGACCTCTTCCAGCCGGTGCGAAATGTAGAGGATGGATTTGCCCTCGGAGCGCAGGCGCTCAAGCGTCTCGAACAGCTTGTCGGCTTCCTGCGGCGTCAGCACCGAGGTCGGCTCGTCGAGGATGATGAGCTGCGGCGTCTGCAACAGGCAGCGGATGATCTCGATGCGCTGGCGTTCGCCGACCGAGAGATCGCCGACCAGCGAGTCCGGATCGAGCGGCAGGCCATAGCTGAAGGAAAGCGCCCTCGCCTTGGCCGCGATCGAGCTGATCGGTGAGCCGTCATCCAGAGACAGAGCGATATTCTCGGCCGCGGTCAGCGCCTCGAACAGCGAAAAGTGCTGAAACACCATGCCGATGCCGAGCTTCTTCGCCATGCCCGGACTGGTGATCCGCACCGCTTCGCCGTTCCAGAATATCTCGCCGGAATTGGGCTCCAGCGAGCCGAACAGCATCTTGACCAGCGTCGACTTGCCGGCGCCGTTTTCGCCGAGCAGCGCGTGGATCTCGCCTTTGGCGATGTTGAGGTCGATATGATCGCACGCCGTCAGCGTGCCGAATATCTTGGTCAGGCCACGAACCTCAAGCAGGTTCGCTCCATCATGATCTGCACTCACAGTGCCTCCCATCCGGTTCCCGGACATGTTCTGTGTTCCCGCCAGCATGGTATGCGCTGGCCGCTCTCGTGCGAAAGCAGCACCCACCTTGAAAGAGCTTCAAGAATTTCAGCGGAAACTCAAGGGGTAAAGATTGACCTGCTTCGCACAACAAACCGATCGCCCGGTTTTTCGGGTAAACAGTGCCTGGCGTCGCGGCAAAACGCTGAAAGCAAGGCAAACCTCCGTCAGGGGATCAGTATTGTCGTACCCGTGGTCTTGCGCCCTTCGAGATCGGCTTGCGCCTTGCCGGCGTCCTTCAGCGCATAGCGCTGGTTGATCTTGATCTCGACCGCGCCGCTCAACACCACGTCGAACAATGCCGCGGCGGAGATTTCTAGGTCTTCACGCTTGGCGTTGTAGACGAACAGCGTCGGCCTGGTAGCGAACAGCGAGCCCTTCTGCGCCAGCAGCGACATTGAAAATGGCGGGATCGGTCCAGAGGACTGACCGAAAGAGACGAACATGCCGAGCGGCTTCAGACAGTCGAGCGAGGCCGGGAATGTGTCGTTGCCGACCGAATCGTAGACGACGTCGCATTTTTTGCCGCCGGTGATGGCGGCGACACCGGCGACGAAATCCTGCTCCTTGTAGTTGATGACATGGCCGAAGCCATGCGCCTTGGCGAGCTCGATCTTATCGGTTGAGCTTGCCGTGCCGATCACGGCGGCGCCGAGATGTTTTGCCCATTGTCCCAGGATCAGCCCGACGCCGCCGGCGGCGGCATGAAACAGGATGGTGTCGCCTGCCTTTACTTTGAAGGTCCGGCGCAACAGATACTCCGCCGTCATGCCTTTAAGCATCATGCCGGCGGCCTGTTCGTCGCTGATGCGGTCCGGCACCTTGACGACGCGGTCGGCGGCGACGACGCGCTGTTCGGCATAGGCGCCGACGTTGACGGCATAGGCGATGCGGTCGCCCGGCTTCAGCCAGTCGATGCCTGCGCCGACCTCGAGAACCACACCTGCCGCCTCGCCGCCGGGGATCAGCGGGAAGCCGCCGGGCGGCGGATAGAGGCCGATGCGGTGATAGACATCGATGAAATTGAGGCCGATCGCGGTGTGCCTGACCAGGATCTGCCCGGCGCCGGGTTGTCCCGGATCGGCGTCTTCATAGGTCAGGACTTCCGGACCGCCATGGGCGTGGATACGGACTGCTTTGGACATTGTGGGCTTTCCTGCGGTCAGGCTTTCTTAGTGTCCGGCTTGGCGCCGAGTTTGGGGAAGAACTGCATGATACCGCCGATGCAGGCGAGGTAAAGTCCGGTGATGGTGATGCCGACCTTGGTAAAGACGCTGACCTGTTCGCCCAAAACGCCGATCTGGTCGTAGAAGGCGGCAAGGGCCGCCTGCGCCAGCGCCAGCGCACCGAAAGCACACCAGAGCAGCGTCATGCCAAGATTAATTGGCCGCAGCCGCACCACCCGCACGGGGTGAATGAAGTTGATCGGCACGAAGGTGAGGATGCCGGCCGCCACGACGACGCCGAAGGACACCCACTGTCCCGGCTCGATGACGAACAGCGTGAACACGACCATGTTCCAGACCACCGGAAAGCCTTTGAAGAAGTTCTCCTTCGTCTTCATTCCGGTGTCGGCATAATAGATGGCGCTGGACACCACGATGATGGCCGCCGACAGGAACGACAGCCCTTCGCCCATGAAGCCGCGCTGGTAGAGTGCGAAGGCCGGGATCAGCACGTAGGTGACATAGTCGATGATGTTGTCGAGGAGTTCGCCCGACCAGGTCGGCAAAATCTCCTTGACCTCGAGCTTGCGCGCGATCGGCCCGTCTATGCCGTCGACGAACAGCGCCAGCCCCAGCCACCAGAACATCGCCGTCCAGCGTTGCTCGCTTGCCGCCACCAGCGACAGGAAGGCCAGGAACGAGCCAGACGCGGTCAACAGATGCACCGAGAATGCCCGCGCCTGCGGCCAGGTGACCTTCTTCTTCGGCCTCGGAATCCGGTCGGTGATCTTTTTGGCGGCGTTCCTGGCGGTTGTGTTCTTGCTCACGGGCCCCGCCAATCCAGTTTGCAGATTTCGGCCGAGCGGCCGGCAAAGTTCCAGTTGCGGCCGAAAGCCCGCATCTTGCTCTTGTCGGACCTGGCCACGATGATCTCCGGCGCGATCCAGTATTCCGAGTTGCCGATCACGGTATCCTTCTCGCGATCCTTGCCGGGAATCGGTGTGACCGCCCCGTCGATGATCTTCGGTATCTGGAAAATACGGGTCTTGTCACGCGTCTCGTAGGTGATCGGCACCTGCTCGACGCCGAGGAACTTGCCGACAAGGATGGACAACAGCGTGGTGGTTCCGCCGGCCTTCCGGTGAAGATCCTGGTCAGCGCTTTCACCGCATAGACGGAGGCGCGCTTGTCGATGAACAGGCCTGCGGTCCAGTTGCCGCGGCTCATATAACCGGGGATTTCCATGACCAGTCCGAGATTGAGGCCGGACAGGTCGACCTCGCCGAAATGGCCTGCGTCGATGCGGAAACCCGCCCAGGTCTGACAATAACCCTCCGTCGGCGGATGGCTGCCAAGCGACAGCACGCAAGGACAAAAAACCGTGCAATTGCAGGAGAGTACGAGCTCTCCTTTCATTGCCCAGCCTTGCTCTGCCATGGAATTATCCCCCGTCATGCCGAGACTACTAGCAGGGCGACTACCCAGACAAGCAGTATCGCACCGGCCACTCGGGTTGGAAGGCTGCCGGTGGTCTGTTTTTCGATCAAGGTGAACAGGCCGATCAGCGCCATCCAGAACACGTTCATCGCGCCGACGGCAAACATCACCAGCATCAGCGCCCAGCAGCAGCCGAGGCACCACAGGCCCTGCTTCAGCCCTAGCCGGAAGATGCCACCCGGCTCCGCGCTCCAGTTGGAAAACAGTGTCGAGAACGGGTTCCGGCATTTTGTCAGGCAGGCCTGCTTGAGGCTGCTGAACTGGTAGAGGCCGGCAACCAGCAGCGCGGCCGCCGCGGCAAGGCCGCTCACCGGATCGAGCAATCGAGCGGAGGACGCAAATGCGTGGACGAGCAACGTCAGCACCGCGAAGCCGATAGAGGCGACAAGCCATGTCGAGAGGTAGCCGGCAACCAGGACCAGCGGATGGGCCACCGGCTCGCCCTTGATGCGGGCGGTGTCGGCGATTTCACAATAGGTACGGATCATCGGCGCCGCCGACGGCAGCATCGTCGCCACGGCCATCAAAAAACCACATCACGATCAGCGCCAGAACCGGTGCGCCGCCGGCATCAAGTGGTGCGGGCGTCAGGCACATGCCGAAGAAGCGGTCGAGGACATCCGGCAGCGGCAGTTGCGGCAGATATCGCAGGACCACATCGCCTGGTACGCCGGGGAGCCGGCCTTCGGCGCCGCGGATCGCCATGGCGCCGAGAATGAACCAGGCGAGCAGAATGCCGCCGGCGATGGCGATGTTGACCGTCAGGCGGGGGCTGCGGGCCAGGCTTGCCGTGGCGCGGCCGGCGCGGTCGAGATGGCTGAAATCGTCCTGCTGGCCGGTCATGACAACCGAATGAGCCTAATCGCCGCGTTGATCAAGCCGCATGGTCTGACCTATATCCATGGGTAGACACCTGCATCGCAAACTGGAAGTCCAATTTGGATCATCGCGAGACAGCACGGATACTGGTAGCCGGCAGCGGCCCTGCCGGACTGATCGCGGCGCTCGGTTTCGCCGAGGCGGGCTTTCCGGTAACCCTGGTCGGACCCGAAGCAGGCGGGCCCGATGGCCGGACCACGGCGCTGATGAACCCTGCTCTCAAGGTTCTCGATCGGCTGGGCGTGCTGGCCGAACTTGCGCCGAAGGCCGCGCCGCTGAAGGTCATGCGCATCGTTGATGCGACCAGCCGGCTGATCCGCAGCCCGGTGGTGACTTTTCGCGCCATGGAGATCGGCGAGGAGCAGTTCGGGCTCAACCTGCCCAACAGTGCGCTGAACCCGACGCTGGCCAAGTCCGTCGCGGCCCATCCCGGCATCGAATGGCTGACGTCGATGGTCGAGAGTTGGCGTCTGGACGCCGATCAGGCGCATGCCGTCTTGACTGATGGTCGCGAAGTCTCGGCCGCGCTTGCGGTCGCTGCCGATGGGCGCCTGTCGCCGGCGCGCGAGGCGGCAGGCATAGTGGCCTCGGTGCGATCCTACCGCCAAGCGGCGCTGGTGTTGAATTTCGGCCATCGCAGCGAACACGGCTTCACCTCGACCGAGTTCCACACAGAGACCGGGCCGTTCACCCAGGTGCCGCTGCCCGGCAACCGCTCCAGCCTCGTCTGGGTGGTGAAACCGGAGGCGGCGAAGGACCTCGCCGCACTCGATGACGCGACGCTTTCCGAGCGTGTCGAGCAGCAGATGCAGTCGATGCTGGGCCGGGTGTCGGTCGAGCCCGGCCGACAAATTTACCCGCTTTCAGCGGCATCACCGGGGCGCTTC
Organism: Mesorhizobium sp. C089B; assembly: GCF_030323125.1. Classification (NCBI taxonomy): domain Bacteria; kingdom Pseudomonadati; phylum Pseudomonadota; class Alphaproteobacteria; order Hyphomicrobiales; family Phyllobacteriaceae; genus Mesorhizobium; species Mesorhizobium sp. C089B. Next base: position 1,530,814 of record NZ_CP100469.1, on the reverse strand, counting down.
GCGCAAAACCGTGTGGCGCTGGTCGGCGAGGCTGCACATGTGTTCCCTCCGATCGGGGCCCAAGGTCTAAACCTCGGCATCAGGGACGTTGAGGATCTGATTGGAATCGCACGCGAAAATCGCGGCGACCCTGGCGCCGCAAGGGCTTTGGCCGCCTATGATTCCAGGCGCCGTCCCGACGTTCTGGCGCGTTCGGGCGCGGTCAATCTGCTTAACATGTCGTTGCTGTCGGACATGTTGCCGGCGCAGATGGCACGCAGCGCCGGCCTCAATGTGCTCGGCAGTTTCGCGCCGCTGCGCGCCTTTTTCATGCGCGAAGGCTTGAGGCCGGGCAGCGGCTTTGCGGCGCTTACCGGCGGTTCAGGGAAACAGGTCCGGCGGTAAGATGCCGTGGCGGATCATGTAGAGCAGCCCGGTCACCGTCAGCACCGAGAGACAGGTGGTGATCATGACGCTGGCCGAGGCGCGTTGCACCCAGACGCCATATTGCTGGGCGATGACGAAGACGTTGGTTGCAGTCGGTAATGCCGCCAAAAGCACGGCTGAAAAAACCCAGATTTCGGAAAAGTTCCCGATCCAGCTCAGCACGACGTAGCAGAGCAATGGATGCAGGATCAGCTTCAGCGCCGCGATCGACGCCAGTTCATGCGGCACGCGGTTGAGCGGCCGGAGCGCAAGCGTCACGCCCATGGCAAACAGGGCACAAGGGGCGGCTGCCCGCGAAAGATATTCAAGCAGGCGATCGACCGGCTGCGGTGGGTGAAAGCCGAGATAGGCGGCGCCGACGCCAAGCGCGGTCGCGATGATGAACGGGTGCAGGACGATTTTCCTGACTACGCCGAGGATGAGCCGCCACGGCGATGTCTTGTCGTCGCCCGACAGCGCCATCATCATCGGCGCGATGGCGAAATGCATGATATTTTCGAAGCAGAAGATCAGCGCGACGGGAACCGCCGCTTGTTCGCCGAAGGCGAGCAGCGCCAGCCCCGGCCCCATATAGCCGATATTGCCGTAGGCCGCGGCCAGCGCCTTGATCGTCGACTGGGCGATCTCGCCGCGCGACGCCGTCACCGACCATACGAACATGATCGAGAAGATCGTGTAGGTGGAAAATACCGAGCCGAAGATGAAGCGCCATTCGGTCAACTGTTCGAACGGCGTGCGGGCCAGCAATTGGAAGAACAGGGCAGGAAGCGCGACATAGACGATGAAAGTGTTCATCCAGCCAAGCGCCTCCAGCGGCTGCCTGGTCATGCGTGCGACCAGAAAGCCGATGAAAATCAGCCCGAAGAACGGAAGAACAAGACCGACGACGTCAGACATTTTTGCCCTGGCCCGAAACCCCTGGACCGGGCTAGCCCGTAGCTTCATCGGGCGTCAAGCGCTTCGGCATTGAACTGACACGCTATCTGCGCCAAATAAAGCCTGATCCCAGACCTAAGTCGGGCTCGATTTTTGGCCACGGTGTGTGTAAATTCAAAGTCTTAGAGCGCTCTTCGCACATTCGAGGGGACGCCGGGCGCTCTAGAGGCTTAGTGGTGAGTATGATGAAAACGGCCAAATTTTCGATCGGACAGGTGGTTCGTCATCGGCTGTTTCCGTTCCGCGGCATCATTTTCGATGTCGATCCGCAATTCGCCAACACCGACGAATGGTACGAAGCCATCCCGGCCGACGTGCGGCCGCGCAAGGACCAGCCGTTCTACCATCTGCTCGCTGAAAACTCGGAAACCGAATACATTGCCTATGTCTCCGAGCAGAATCTGCTCGAGGATCAATCGGGCGAACCGGTCCGGCATCCGCAGATCGGCGAGATGTTCGACAAGCGGCCGGACGGACGCTATGAGCCGAAACGCCAGTCGAGACACTGACATCACCTTGCATCGACGTGACGACAACAAAAAAGCGGGGCATGACCCCGCTTTTTGTCGCTCCGGTATCTGTCCCGGCGATTAGTTGGCGGCTTTGGCCTTGGCCTGCTCGTCCTTGAGCTTCTTGGCGAAGTCCTGGTTGTTCTTGACGACGAAATCCTGAAGTTTTTTCTGCCGATCCTCGATGTCCGACTGCTGCAGCGGCGCGCCGTCAAAGGCGCCGCTGAAGCCGGTCAAGGCAACCTTGATTGGATTTGGCTGACTCTGGAAGTTGATCGAGGTCAGCGTGATCGCCTGTCCCTTCTTGAAGGACGCGACGAGCGCGTCGGTCAGCGGCACTTCGGCAACGCAACGGTCGGCGAAGCAAATGACATAATCCAGCTTCGTCGCCTTGCCGGCGTCTATTTGCAGGGCGATGCCGGGGGCACCAGGCGACCTGGGGGAACCGTGACCTGGAAGACCTTGCGGTTTACCTTGCCCTTCAACTCGATCAGGCTGACGCCGGTGACGAACTGGCCGTTGCCGGCAGTGATGATGTTCTGGACATTGCAGATGTCGACATCTTCCTGCTTAGTGCAGGCCTTGAACCAACCCTGCGGAATCTGTTGCTGTGCCGAAGCGGTGGGAAGTCCGGCGCCCAGAAAGCCGACCACGCCCGCGGCCAGGACCGAAAGGCGGTATGCGTTGCTGTTCAGGCTCGTCATGTCGTGCATTTCCTCTCAAATGATCCCGGGACCGGCTTCTTCGCGCCGTGTGGTCCTGCTACCTGTTGCCGAATTGAGGCAACAGAATGACTTCGGAGCGCGTGTTACACTGCATGAGCAGCCGAATCCAGCCCGCCGCCTGCAATTCTTGGCCTCGCAATTTGGGTCGTGCGATTTGGGTTGATGTATCTGGCCGGAGCGCCGCGGCGCCATGTTAGGGTGCACTCCGAATCATCAAGCCGCCCAGTAAGGAGACGGTCATGGGCCGCATTCTTGTTTGGCTGATCGCCGCAATTTCGTTCTTCGCCTTTGCACCCGGCGTGGCGATGTCGGAACCGAAACATGCCATCGCCATGCAGGGCGAGCCGGCGCTGCCAGCCGACTACCAGCATTTCGACTACGTCAATCCCGATGCGCCCAAGGGCGGCAACATCACTTACTGCGTCGTCGGCAGCTTCGACAATCTGAACCCGTTCATCCTGAAGAGCCTGCGCACCACGGCGCGCGGCATGCAGGACCTCATTTTCGGCAATCTCGTCTTCGAGCCGTTGATGATGCGCAACTACGACGAGGCCTTCAGCCTCTATGGCCTGCTCGCAGACACGGCCGATATGGATCCCGAGCGCAAGTGGATCGAGTTCCATCTCAACCCAAATGCAAGGTGGTCCGATGGCGAGCCGGTGACGCCGGATGACGTGCTTTTCACCTACGATGTCTTCACCGACAAGGGCCGCCCGCCCTATAGGGACCGCATGAGCCTGATCGCCAAGCTCGAAAAGACCGGCGATCACAGCGTGCGCTTCACCTTCAACGACAAGGCCAATCGCGAGACCCCCTTGATCATCGCGCTAACGCCGATCATCCCAAAGCACGCCTTCAACAAGGATACCTTCGACAAGACGACGTTGAAGCCGGTGATCGGCAGCGGTCCCTACATCATCGACAAGGTGCAGCCGGGACAGCGCATCGTCTTCAAGCGCAATCCAAATTACTGGGGCAAGGACATCCCTTCCAAGCGCGGCTTCGACAATTACGACCAGATCACCATCGAGTACTTCCTCAACGCCAACGCCAAGACGGAAGCGTTCAAGAAAGGCATCTGCGCCATTTACGATGAGGGCGATCCGGTCAAGCGCGAGCGCGATATCGATTTTCCCGCCTTCCATCGCGGCGAGGTGATCGCCGAGACCTTCGACACCGGCATACCGCCCGTGGTGACCGGGTTCCTGTTCAACACGCGGCTGGAGAAGTTTTCCAATCCGGAGGTGCGGCGCGCGCTCGGCATGCTCTACGACTTCGAATGGGCCAACAAGAACCTGTTCGGCGGCAAGTACACGCGCACGATGAGCTACTGGCAGAATTCCGAACTTTCCGCGCTCGGCCATCCCGCTAGCGACAGGGAAAAGGCGCTGCTGGCGCCCTACCCCGGCCGCGTGCCGGCCGATGTCATGGACGGCAGCTGGCGCCCGCCGGTGAATGACGGCACCGGCCAGGACCGCAAGGTGCTGAAGCTGGCGTTCGACCTGCTGAAGAGCCAGGGCTACGCCGTTAGGGATGGCGTCCTGCTGGATCCCAAGGGAAACCCGTTCGGTTTCGAGATCCTGACGGCGTCGCAGGACGAGGAACGCTTTGCCGCCATCTATCAGCGCTCGCTGGAAAAGATCGGCATCGCGGTGACGATCCGCAGCCTCGAGGCCGACCAGATCCAGTCGCGCAAGCAGCGTTTCGACTTTGAGGTTCTTGTCGGGTCCAGCGGGTTCAGCAACTCGCTGTCGCCCGGTATGGAGCAGAACCTTCGCTGGGGTTCTTCAGAGGCCAAAAGAGAAGGTTCATTCAATCTGGCCGGCGTCGCCGATCCAGCGGTCGACGCGGCGATCGACGCGATGCTGAGAGCACGGACCAAGGAAGACTATGTCGCCGCCGTGCGCGTGCTCGACCGATTGCTCATCTCCGGCAATTACATGGTGCCGATGCAGTACAACGCGCAGCAATGGCTCGCTTACTGGAATTACCTGGACCATCCCAAAAAGACGCCCATATTCGGTTATCAATGGCCGACATGGTGGCGCAAGCCGAACTGAGCGTAGCCGAGATCGGTCTCGCTGAAACGTTCGGCTGCAGGAGATCAAGATGAGCGATGACAATTCCATTACCATCGACGTGGTCTCCGACGTCGTCTGCCCCTGGTGCTTCGTCGGCCAGAGGCGGCTCGACAAGGCGATCGCCGCTGCTGGCGACGTCCAGGTTCATGTGCGCTGGCGGCCGTTCCAGCTCGACCCGACCATCCCATCCGAGGGCAAGGACCGGCGCGAATACATGCTGGCCAAATTCGGCAGCGACGAGCGCATCCGTCAGATGCATGCCCGCATAGAGCCGCTCGGCGAAGCCGAAGGCATCGATTTCGCTTTCGACGCCATCAAGGTGGCCGCCAACACGCTGGACGCGCATCGCGTCATCCGCTGGGCGGGCGCCGCCGGTGAAGCCGTGCAGAACCGGCTCGTGCGCCGGCTGTTCCAGCTGTATTTCGAGAAAGGCGGCAATATTGGCGACCACGCCGTGCTGATCGACGCCGCCCGCGAGGCCGGCATGGACGCCGCCGTGGTCGAGACGCTGTTGCCGACCGATGCCGACGTCGAGGAGGTGCGCACAGAAATCGCCACGGCATCGCGGATGGGGATCACCGGCGTGCCGTGCTTCCTGCTCGAAGGCAAATACGCCGTCATGGGCGCGCAGGACGCCGACACGCTGACTGATGCCATCCGCCAGGTCGCGGCCGCAAAGGCCAAGGGCGAGCTGGAAAAGACGGGCTAGTGCCTGTTCCATCCCGATGGAAATCGGGCTGGGGCTCTATCTCCTTGTTTGAGCATGATCTCTGGACAAAACGGTTTCCCGTTTGTCCGAGAAAACCGGCAACCACTTTTCGGGATCAAGCTCAGGTTATTTCACCGTCACCTTGGCCTTGCTGAGGAAGAAGCCATGCCCGCTGCTGCCCATGCAGGTCAGTCCCTTGGTTGACGACTGGCAGGTAAACGGCCCTTTGCTCCAGCTGCTGCCGTAACCCAGCTTCGCGACATCGCTGCAGCAGCCCTGCTCGCCCGGGTTCTTGATCAATGTCGCCGGGCCGTTCGGCCCGAGGATCACGGTGACGTAGCTGGGCTCGACGCGCGAACAGCTCAATTCGGGACCGCCATCCTGTGGCTCGTAGGTGCTGGTGCCACCCTTGGGCGTATAGATGCAGCCGATGTTGCCGGACGGAGCATTGAACTCGATTTGCCCTTCGGCGCTTGCCGCAATGGTCTGGCTGCCGGCGTGCGCCAGAGGCAGCCAGGCAAGGAACGACAGGATTGCGGGAGCGGCGGCGCGTGCAAGCATGGAGAGCTTCCTTGTTCAAGAACCGGATATGCATGGGTGCCGACAGTGCCGGCAAGGTTCATTCCAGCGCGCACGATTGTCAAACGGCGTTAAGCTGCAGCTAAAAAGCGCGTGCGGACTCATGAACAGTCGCTGTGCAGGGCGATCTTGCGTGGCCCGACATGATGGCCTGTGAGATGATTCGCGCAGCCTTGGAGCGATCACCGATGGCAGTTTTTCGACCGATCCGGTTAGCGCGCACCAGGAAAACCGGCTGACGGGCAAGGCTTTTTGGTCACAAAGCCGTGTATGAGCCTTCCCTCAGGGAATATTTCCGCACATCTGAGCGTTCTCGCAAAGCACTGAAACGAAGGGGATATTTGGCCTGGAAACGGCGGCATCCCAGCACCGACTGTTGCCTCATGGCAACGGCGGGTGGGCTGCCTCACATTCGCCGGGATAAAATTCATAGAAAATGATCAATTGGTGTTACTATCCGTAACAAAACTAAAAAAGGTTTGGGCGGGATTGTGATTCGGGTCGACAGACCGCGACGTTCAATATCGGCACTTTGGAACCGCGACGCCCCCGCCGGGCCGTCGCCCCTGACGCCAGTATCGTCGATGCGGACCTTCTGGGGACTGATGCGGGCCTACTGGTTCTCGGACCGGTGGAGAGAGGCCTGGGCTCTCACCGTCGTCCTCGCACTCATCATAGCCCTGTCGAGCAAGGCCGACGTCTGGTTTACCGTGTTGGCGGGCGAACTGGCAGCCTCAATCGCTTTTTTCCACGACGCCGCGAATACCACGCCCCTTGAATCAGTGCTTACCAATGCCGGCCTGCTTGTGCTGCTGGTCGTGTTCAAGGACATGGGAATCATAGGCGCCTGCAAATTTGTATCGGCGACATTGCATCGCAAATGGCGCGCCTGGTTGAACGCGCGTTTCAATGCGGCGCTGCTTGATACCAACCATACTCACTACCACGCTCAGAATGGCTCGCCAGATGCGCCAGCGCCCGACAACATCGATCAGCGCGTGCAGGAATCCATCAAAGACATGGCGGGCGGCGCCATCGGGCTTGCCCAAGGTGTCTTCGGCGTCTTCACCTCACTTTATTTTGTCGGCGGCGCTTTGCTGGCGAATTCCGTGGAGGTAAAAGGCCTGGATGCCCTCGGCAGCTATGGCAGCGCCGTCCTCGCTCTGCTGGCGGTTGCCATCTACGTGCCCGTCAATACCTGGATCGCGATCAAACTCGGCGGAATGCTGGAGTGGCTCAACGTCAGGATGCAGAAGGCCGAAGGCACCTATCGCAGCGAGCTGATCACCTTGTTGCGCCGTAGTTTCCATGTGTCGGCGTCGCAAGGCGAAGACGTGCAAAAGACGATACATGGACGGCTCTATCTCGATATCGATACCACCTGGTCGAAGCTCAACATCGTCAACACCCTCTATGCGGGATTCGAATCGGTCTATAATTTTGTCGGGGCCAAGGTTGTCGCCTACGGACCTGGTCTGGTGCCGTTCATCCACAACGGCGTCGACCTCAAGGGCTACATAACCGGTTCCGAGCAGGTCAACGCGCTGATCAGCAAATGTTCCTGGTTCATCCATGTCATGCCGAGTCTCGCCACGTTGCGGGCCAACAGCCAGCGCGTCATTGAGTTGGCGAACGCCATCGAAAACGTCCAGCAGCCGCAAGACTTCTACAGCCAGACCGGCCAGTCCGACTTCCACTATGCCAGCCAGAACCCCGTCTTCGGCCTGACCATCCAGAAGCTCGAACTGGCGCATCAGGGCGAGGACGCCACGCCATTCCTGAGTGCTGCCAATCTGCGCTTCCGGCGCGGCGAGTGGGCATTCCTCAAGGGCGAATCCGGCTGCGGCAAGACTTCACTGATCAAGGCGATCAACGGCCTGTGGCCCTATGGCCGCGGCACCATCGTCTTCCCTGACGGTGTGAGGAGCTTCTATGCCGCCCAGGAGGTCAAGCTGCAGCAGGTGTCGCTGAAGCAGCTGGTGTGCCTGCCCGGCTCCGAGGACGACTATGGCGATGCGCAGGTAGCGGCAGCCCTGCACAAGGCCGGCCTTGGCGATTTCATCGAACACATGGCCGATGAAAGCCGCGAGGGAAAGATCTGGGACCAGCTGCTGTCCGGCGGCCAGAAGCAGAAGCTGGTTGTGGCCCGCATCGTGCTGCAGCAACCGGGACTGTTGTTCCTCGACGAAGCGACCGGCGCGCTCGATCCGGATGGCAAGATCGCCTTCCACCAGGCCATCAAGGACAACTGTCCCGATGTCACGGTGATCAGCATCATGCATGAGGCGGTGCCGCCACGTTCGGCCTCGGGCGAGGAATTCTACCATAGCGTGGTCGCGATCGCCGACGGCGTCGCCACCAAGAGGCCGCTTGTTCCGAACCTTCCGCGCGAGCTCACCACCATCCTTACGCAGCCGCGGCCGGTCGAGGACAAATGGATGCGTTTTTCACGCCGGCTGAAGCAGAAATAGCAGCCACGCCGAAGCGCGTTCCGCCACTGGCGGCGGGGCACTCGCTCCCTCCCCCTTCAATAATCATCACAGTCTCGCGATTGGGCCGGCTCCCGGCTGTTTTCCGCCACCCCCGCGATTGACTCGCCAAGATGCGCTCCTATGTTGCGCCCGCTCGCTGAATTCCAACTCGAACCCGCGAGCAGAAAGGTCACCGCGCCATGCCTGGCGACAGTAGTCGAACGCAACCGCCGTCCGCCTCGATGTGACCTCTAACGGCTCACGTCCCGCCGGACGGCAAGGAGTGAGCCATGAACGAATTTACCCCCGTCGTAGCGGGCGACGATGCCGTCGCTATCGCGCGTATCCTTGCCAATGATCACGTCGCCGATGTCGTCGAGGCCCTGAACCGGGAAGCTCGCGATACCGCGATAGAACTGCTTTGCGAAATGCCGTTCGAGCGGCTGGTCGAGATCTTCGACCAGCCTGAACTCGACGGCGCCTCCGATCTGGCCGAGGCGCTGCCGCGCGCCAAGGCGTGCAAGCTCCTGACCGCCATGTCGGTCGACCGCGCCGCCGATATCCTGCGCGAACTGGACGAACCGGCGCGCTCCGAGCTGCTCGGCGGGTTGGTCCCGCCGCTGCGGGCAACGCTGCTTTCCATTCTCGGCTATCCCGAAGGCAGCGCCGCCTCAATCATGACGACCGAATTCGTCAGCGTGCCGTCGGACTGGTCCGTCGGGCGCACGCTCGACTACATCCGCAAGGTGGAGCGGACGCGGGAGACCGTCTACGCCATCTACATCGTCGATCCAGACACGCATGTGCTGGTGCGCTCGACCGGCCTGCGCCGGCTGATCACCGGCGAGCCGGACGATCCGATCCTGTCGGTGGCGCCGGATCGCGCCCCGGTGACGGTGACGCCGCTGACCGATCGCGAAACACTGGCGCAGACGATCTCCAAATATGACCTGCTCGCGGTTCCCGTCGTCGACCACGGCAAGATCCTCGGCATCGTCACCATCGACGACATCATCGACACCATGATCGAGGAGACGACCGAGGACGCGCATCGTTTCGGCGGCATGGAGGCGCTCGACGAGCCCTACATGAAGATGAGCTTTCTCGCGATGATCAAGAAGCGCGGCGGCTGGCTGTGCGCGCTGTTCATCTCGGAGATGCTGACCGCCAATGCCATGCAAAGCTATGAAGGCGAACTGCAAAAAGCGATCGTGCTCACTCTGTTCATCCCGCTGATCATGAGCTCGGGCGGCAATTCCGGTTCGCAGGCGACCTCGCTCGTCATTCGCGCGCTGGCGCTGCGCGAGATCGGCCTTCGCGACTGGTGGCGGGTGGCGTTGCGCGAATTGCCCACCGGCTTCGTGCTCGGCGCCATGCTTGGCGTGGTCGGCATCTGCCGCATCGCGCTCTGGCAATATATGGGCTTCTACGATTATGGGCCGCATTGGCCGCTGATTGCGGCGACCGTGGGGGCAGCACTCGTCGGCATCGTCACCTTCGGCTCGCTGTCGGGGTCGATGCTGCCGTTCGCGCTGAAACGGATCGGCTTCGATCCGGCCAGCGCCTCGGCGCCGTTCGTCGCCACGCTGGTCGATGTCACCGGCCTGGTGATCTATTTCTCGGTGGCGCTGGTCATCCTGCGCGGCACTTTGTTGTAATAAGCTTCAGGCCTCCCATCGCGGTGGCAACAGCGGCTGCCATGGGGGGTTCTTCAAGATCGAGCGCGCGGGCGTCAATCGACCCGCACGCCGTTCTTCACGCGGTAGGTGGGCTTGTACATGGTGACCAGTTCCTCCGCTGCCGTCGGGTGGACGGCCATGGTGCGGTCGAAATCATCCTTGGTGACGCCGGCCTTCAGCGGAATGCCGAGCAACTGCGCCATCTCGCCGGCGTCCGGCCCGAGGATGTGCGCGCCGAGCACTTTTCGCGTGGCGCCATCGACCACCAGCTTCGTCAGCATCTTTTCGTCGCGGCCCGACAGCGTGTGCCGCATCGGCCGGAATGTGGCGCGGTAGATTTCGATATCGGAGTAGCGCTTGACGGCATCGTCCTCGGACAGCCCGACGGTGCCGATCTCCGGCTGTGAGAAGACGGCGGTCGGGATGGTGTCGTGGTCGGGCGCGGTCGGATTGCCTTTGAATGCGGTCTCAATGAAACACATGGCCTCGTGGATCGCCACCGGTGTCAACTGCACGCGGTTGGTGACGTCGCCGATCGCCCAGATGTTGTCGATGTTGGTGCGGGAATACTGGTCGACAACGATGGCGCCGGTTATGCCGAGTTCGATGCCGACGCCTTCCAGGCCCATATTCTCAGTGTTGGGGAGGCGGCCGATGGCGAGCATGACCTGGTCGACGGTCAGCACCTTGCCGCCGGTGACCAACGCATCCAGCCTGCCGTCCGGCCGCTTGCGGACCCATTCCGACACGGCGTGGCAGAGGATCTTGATCCCCTTCTTTTCCATGGTCTCGTGCAGCATGCGCCGCAGGTCCATGTCGAAGCGCGACAGTATCTCCTTGCCGCGATAGACCAGCGTGGTGTCGACGCCCAAGCCATGGAAGATATTGGCGAATTCGACGGCGATGTAGCCGCCGCCCTCGATCATGATCGCCTTGGGCAGTTGCTTGAGGTCGAAAACCTCATTGGAAAAGATGCAATGCTCGTGACCGGGCAGCGCCGGGTGCGGCGCCGGCCGGCCGCCGGTGGCGATCAGGATCTGGTCGGCGGTGACGGTGCGGTCATCGCCCAGGAGATGCACGACATGCGGGTCGACCAGCATGGCGCGCGAGTGGAACGTCTCGCCGCCGGCGCCTTTCACGTTCTTTTCGTAGATCGCTTCCAGACGGGCGATCTCGCGGTCCTTGTTGGCGACCAGCGTCGGCCAGTCGAAGCTCGCCTCCGGCACCGTCCAGCCATAGCCGGCGGCGTCGGCAAAATGCTCGGGAAATTGCGAGGCATAGACATAGAGTTTTTTCGGCACGCAGCCACGGATGACGCAGGTGCCGCCATAGCGGTATTCCTCGGCGATGCCGACACGCTTGCCGAGCGCTGCCGCCACGCGCGCCGCCCTCACCCCGCCGGAGCCGCCGCCGATGACGAAGAGATCGTAGTCGTAACCGGCCATGCTGCTGTTCCTTGCCCCAAGAAATGTTTGAGACAGGTAGGCTGCATGAAGCCAAAAGAAAAGCCCGGTTTCCACCGGGCTTTCTGGTCCAGCGGCAAGGATGCCGGTGGCGAAATCAGACGTCTTAGTTCTTCGGCGCTTCCGGCTGGTCACCGTCTGCGGGCGCATCGCCGTCGGCAGGTGCAGCGCCATCGGCGGGGGCAGTTGCGTTATCCGGCGCAGGCGCGGCCGGAGCAGCGGCCTTCGCGGCGGCTGCCAGCGTTTCGCCGACCTGCTGGGCGAGATCGCGCGCCAGGCCGTTCTGCCAGATGTCGGCGGCCTTGACCAGTTCGCGCGTCACGTTGGGGCCGTTGTCGAGCAGCTTCTTGCCGGCATCGGAATTGTAGAAGGCGGCGATGTCGGTGAGATCCTTCTCGGAGAACACCTTGGCATAGGCGAGCGCTGCTTCCTTCTCCAGATCGGCACGGCGCGAGGCCAGCGCCAGTGCCTTTTCGCTGACGGTCTTGCCGATCAGCTCCTGCATATCAGGGTTCTTCTGGATAAGCTGCTGCTCGAGCGAGGCCGCCGCTTGCGGCAGGATGTTGTCGAACGAGTCGGTCGCGTGGATTGCCGTGACCGCCGCCCGTGCCGCCTTCAGATGCGATTCCGTGATCTCCTGCGAGAACGCCGGGGAGGAGAAGGCGAAAACGGCCGAAGCCGCCAGAACGGCGCAAAGATTGCGAACCCGGTTATGCAACATCATGATCGGTAGAACTCCCTGGTTTTCGGGCGGCATGGACGGTTTGGATGCCGTCGCCGCCGGCGATGATGGCCGCTGACGCCAGCCCGATGAAAAGACCATGCTCGACCACACCAGGAATGGCATGGAGAGCATTCGAAAGCGCTCTTGTATCCGGAATGCGGCCAAAAGATGCATCGAGGATAAAATGGCCGCCGTCTGTAACAAAAGGCTGGCCCCCCGTCATCCTCAATGTAACCGGGCCGGAAAGGCCGAGACTTTTGGCCGCTGCCGCGACCGCGATTTCAGTGGCGCGCAGGCCAAATTGGTTGACTTCGATCGGCAACGGAAACTGGCCAAGGGTGTCGACCATCTTCGAGCGATCGGCAATGACGATCATGCGCTGAGATGCCGCCGCGACGATCTTTTCGCGCAGCAGCGCGCCGCCGCCGCCTTTGATCAGCGTCAGCGCCGCGTCGATCTCGTCGGCGCCGTCGACGGTGAGGTCGAGCTCGGGCGTTTCCTCAAGCGTCGACAGCGGCACGCCGAGTTCGCGGCAAAGGGCTGCAGTGCGCTCCGACGTCGGCACGCCGATGACGGACAAGCCGGTGGCGATCTTTTCGGCCAGCAGCCGCACGAATTCGTCGGCCGTCGTCCCGGTGCCGATGCCGATGCGCATGCCGTCGCTGACATGGGCAAGGGCAGCCCGCGCGGCCTCGACCTTCAACTGCCTCGCATCCATGCTCGCCCCGGGGATTTGGCTTGGTTCTGATTTTTCTGGATGCGCGCTCCTAGCACTTTTGCCCGCAGGGTCAAAGACTTTGGCTCGCACCGGCTTGCCTGAAAGAAGCGCAGCCGCTATCGCCTGCCTGCAATGCATCAGCCACAGGACAGGCCATGACCCAACCGATCATCGTGTTCGACCTCGACGGGACGCTGATCGACACGGCGCCGGACCTGCTCGACAGCCTCAACCACAGCCTTGCCGCCAGCGAGCTTGCCGCTGTCGACGAGGCCGGCTTCCGGCGTTTTGTCGGCCAGGGCGGACGGGTGATGATCGAGCGCGCGCATACCGCGCAGCAGAAGTCGCTGGCGGTGGAGGAGCACGACCGGCTGCTGAAACTGTTCCTCGACCACTACACGCTCAACATCCCCGGCAAGTCCCGCCCCTACCCCGGCGTGGTCGAGGCGATCGCCCGCTTCGAGAAGGCCGGCTACCTGCTTGCCATCTGCACCAACAAATATGAGGCGAATTCGAAAGCGCTGATCGAGGCGCTCGGCCTGACCAAGCATTTCGCCGCGATCGCCGGCCAGGACACGTTCGCCTTCCGCAAGCCCGATGCGCGCCATCTGACCGAGACCATCCGGCTCGCCGGCGGCGACCCGGATCGAGCACTGATGGTCGGCGATTCGCAGACCGACATCGACACGGCCAAGGCGGCCGGCATTCCGGTCGTCGCCGTCGATTTCGGCTACACCGACCGCCATGTCAGGGAATTCGAGCCATCGGCGGTGATTTCGCATTTCGACGCGCTGACGCTCGACCTGGCGGAACGGCTGATTGCAGCGGCGGCCGGCTGAGCGAAACGGGGATTCCGCGGCAGCGCCTGTCCTCGGCTATTTCAGGCACAGAAGGCCGGCGCATCGCCTTGACTTCACGACCCTGCCTCCCTTATATCGCGGCTCGCTTGGCCTTCGGGCAACGAGCGGGCGATTAGCTCAGCGGGAGAGCACACCCTTCACACGGGTGGGGTCGCAGGTTCAATCCCTGCATCGCCCACCATCCAATCTACCGAAGTGGTTGGATGATTTGGCTTCCTTGAAAATCAGCACTGGCGCGTAACCCAAAAAAACCGTCGGCTGGGTGCAGAATCTTGGCGAAAAAGTTGGTGCTTCCAAGTTCTCCGCCGCACTCACAATGGGTGGCGGCCGTGAGCGCGCGAAGCGTGGGTACAATTAAAATGGAATCTCGTCGTCCAACTCTCGGCGCTTTCGACCGAAATCTTCAATCTGCTTCTTCGGCTTTTCGACACGCTTGATGTCGTCGGGCGAAGGCAATCTAGCCGGGTCGGCTTCCTTACTCTTGGCGCCTCCGAGAAGCTCGTTGATGCGCCTCAACATCTCATTGGCGGGCTTCAAGGCATCCGTGCCTTTGTGAATGAGGTCCGTGATCGTGATGCCCATAAGCATCACGTTGTCAAACCGCGTCCGCGCCCGGTCAACATCGGCGTCAAAGGCATTGAGCTTTGCAAAGAGGGAATTCTTTTTTCGCTCGTCTAGGTCGGCAGCTTCGACCAACTCCCGGATTTCTTTTACCAGGTTGTGGATACGGGCCTTGGTGGCTGCGTCCAAAGTGACCGAATAAATGGCTCCAATCCGAGCCTTCTGGATTTGAATTTGCAGCACGATGCTCTTGGTGGCCAAGTCGAAGGCGCGGTGGACGTTGTACGCAGCGTCGTAGTCAGGCAACTCCCAATTTCTGAGCGCCTCGATGTCGAGCGCTCTCGCCGCACCGGTAATCTTGTTCATATGGCTGATAAGCGCGAGTCGGGTGTCACCTTCCTCGTTGCCTCGGATGTCATCAGCAAGCTCCTCATCGAACAAACCCACCAGAATGATAAACGCCTGGTGTGGATCTTCTGGCAAGTTGTCGAAATCTATGGGTTCCGCCATTTGCTCGTCCCCTCCTGCACTGAAAGAGAGATAGAGAACGAACGGGGAATCTACAATGCTGATATGTCCGCAATCAGGTTCCGCATTAAGGCCACCAAAATCATTGCTCCGGGCAAGTAGGCCCTCCGTGGCTGAAGACGACACAGCTGAGACTGTGCGCGATGTGCTGAACGTGGCAATGGAAGCGGCATCCACTGACCTTGGTCAGGTGAAATGCGTAGATCTATTGGCTGACTACCTCCTGTAAAATAAACATTTGAGCACCTCTTAGCTCAACCTGCTTTCTCGTCTATTATCTGTGCTCAGGTTTTGAAATCCCTGCGGGACTCGCAAATGACGAAGCTTGAACTCGCAGATAGTTCACCCGGTCGCTTCCCTGGGGCGCTAGTTCAGTGGGCTGTTCATCTGAACTTATCAGACCGTGACCGGGAAACATATCGTCACGCATTCAATGCGATAGACAAGGCCCTACTTAAGACAGCTGCATACCTAGAAGGACATGATGGCCCGCCGGACCGGGAAGAGGAACTTCGACTATCCCAGCTATGGATGGACGCGAGTCAAGCCGTCTCACCAATCGATTCTCGGTTTGCGGATGCTATGTCCTATAAAGGCATGGGTTGGGTTGATCCACAGTATTGGGGCGAATCCAGAGATCGCGGCTACAAGATACAGCTCAGTGATGTGCATAAAGCTCGTGAGATTCTTACTAGGAAACGGGAAGAGATGGAACAAGACAAACGTCCACCAAACCTTAGCGTGTCACATATCAGAGCTGGAAACCCCGTACTAATCATGACTGGCGTTGTGGCCGGGATTTTCGGAATCTTGTGTATTTATGGCGGTGTTCAACTTATGTCGGCTCCTGGCTCGGGGGAGACAGCGTTTAATTTTCTTGGAATGACGTTCTCCACGAAGCAAGCTGGTGTGGCGGCTATCGCCTTGGGGGCCGTCACGATTATCCTGACGTTCCGGAAAGTGCTAAAAACAGTCGTAGATCTTGGAAAAATATGAAGTCCCTTTGAGGCTTGCTTGTGGCGGTGCCGGCGTGGCACGGCAATCCTGCTTCAGCACCTTCAGCCAGTGATGTAACTGGCTGACCGGAACCCGCCTCGATCCCAAGCCGGGTGCAGAGGAAGGTGCTGCCCAACTCCGTCACCGCTTCTTCGAAGGCGTATTGCTCGTCCCTGAAGCGTTTCCCGAGTTTGCGTCCGTACCGCTTCGCATGGGCGGTGACTGCGTGAACTCGCGCAGCAGGGTTTGCCAGTAGACGTCCTCACACAAGTTTACGCGCCATCGTGCATCGCCCACCATCTGCTTCCTCAAAATCGCACTCCAAATATTAGCAACTACAACTCGCCCCCTCCCCGCCAAAATTCTTCTGGGCGAAGTTCAAGGCGCTTGAGTAGCTCGTGTAGCTCTGGAACTGGCAGACATCGGAGCCGTTGCGCACCTTCATCTGCTCGAGATCCCAGAACGAAACCTCGATGTGATCGTTGGCGCAATAGACCGTGTATTTTTCAGGCTCCAGCGCGTTGGCTTTCTGCAGCGGCATGGAGACGGCTGGAATGCAAAGCGCGGAAAGTGCAAGCATGACGGCGTGACGCGTGCGCATGTAAAAACCTCTGGAGTGAGAACAGCCCGTATTTGTCGCGACGATAGTGAGCGGCGCATCGCGGCTTTTTTACGCGCCCTTGTCTTCGCCCCGCTCGGGCCTTCAGTGTTTCTATATGCTGGTCCATATCTCCAATGTGTTGGCCTTGATGATCGGCACCGCACGGGCTGTCACCAGTCGGCCAGCGGCAACCGTGAGGTCGGCGGCCAGCAGTTCGGCGGCGCCACGGTCGGCGTCGTTGTAGGGGTTGTAGCGAACTTCGTTCTTGCCGGCGGCAGCGGCGACACGTTCTTCGCCAGGGTTTGGAATGCCCCAGCCCAAGGCCCGCATTTTTGCGGAAAGCGCCCCGGCGTCCTCGCGCGCCATGCCGGCGAACTGGACGTAAACCGTCTGTGGGCTCTGCTGGATACGCAGCCGGTCCTTCAGCGTGTTGAGTGCGTTGCGATCCTGCTCACCGATAACAGTCTGGCCGTCGGCTGCCGAAAGGGCGAGATCGGCAACCGCCCGGCGCGCGCCGGCAAACACAGCCAGCCAGTCCGGGCGTTCCCACAATTCAGGCGGTACCCCAAGCAGGGTCTCAAGCACGTTGCGGCGCCCCGCCGGTGTCAGCCCGCTTATGCTTTGCAGGCCGGCCATCTCGACGAGAGCCGCGACGATCTTCTGCCGTTCGACCACCGGAAGGTCTGCGTCTTCGAGGACGGCAATCAGGTCACCGCGCAGTGCATCATTTGCGCCGTCGAGCAGCTTGACGCGAGCCGCCAGTTCGTCGGCCGCGGTTCCATTGGGGCCGCGGTTCTTCAGTGAATCCGTCCATTCGATGAGAGGGTCGAAATTGAGGCTCGTGAGCCTTTCAAGCTCGGCAACCGGGAGCCGATACTGCTCGACGTTGAACGCCCCCGTAGCGTCGGCTGGAATGAAGAACGCATCGACCTCAAATTCCGGCTCTCTCACCTCTCCCTTCACGGCCGCCGACACCGAGGACACCGCGAGCTTCCAATAGGCATAAGGGACCGGCACGCCGTCGACCGGCTGGTCCGCGGGCCGGAAGACAGGACCACTGAAGATGGTCACCCGATTGGCGAGCGGATTGTGCTGCGAGCGAACCCAGTTTTCGAGCGGCACCCATCGGCTGCCGTAGAAAGTACGCGGCTGCGGCATCGTGTTTGGCAGGAAAGAGGCATACTGCGCCAGCTTGAGCGCCGCCGTTGCCGGATCGCCGGCGAACTCCGGACCCCAGGCGATGTCGCTGGCACTTGCAAATCGCGCCGCCAGCCAGGGCCGGTCCGCGCGAAAGTACCAGTTGGGACGAGGCTGGTAGTCGACCGACAATCGGCTGTCGGGTTTCAGTCTGCTGGCGGTGAATTGCAGCGGCAACCTCTGCGACCGATCCAGGTTGACGGCCGAATAGATGGCCATGCGATGAGTTCGGCCCATGACCAGCGAGTAGTTGATGTAATCAAGCGGCGGCGCCACGGCGTCGTTGGCCAGGTCGTCGGTTATCCTGGGCAAGCCGATCGTGGCCCCTATGAAATCGACCTTGTATCCCGAAAGAACGTTAGGCTGTTTGTCTATGTCTTTGCCAAGCAGCGGTTCAAGCGCGGCGCGCAGCGGCGCCGGCAATTGGTCGAGCGCGACCTCGCCGCTTTTGACCTGCCCGGCCAGCTCGACCAGCACCCCCTGTCGCAAATCGGGCGCCAACTTGTCCAGGGACACGCTGCCGAGTTTGAGTTGTTCGACCACAAGCAAGATCGCGGATCGCAAAGTGGCCTGCGTGGCTTGCTGCTCGGCCAGCGTCTTGGCGGCGTCTTCCGCCTTCTTCTCGGCAACGGCAAGTGCAGCCTCGGCTCGCTGGCGTGCGTCTTCCGTCTTTTCAAGGGCGGTGGAAAGCTTTCCATTGAGCTTTGCGACCTCACTCGCCGTCGTCTCGGCATCCTTGCGCGCGTCAACAGCGTCATTTCTCTGGACGTAGGCG
Organism: Mesorhizobium sp. C089B; assembly: GCF_030323125.1. NCBI lineage: Bacteria > Pseudomonadati > Pseudomonadota > Alphaproteobacteria > Hyphomicrobiales > Phyllobacteriaceae > Mesorhizobium > Mesorhizobium sp. C089B. The sequence goes on along the minus strand of NZ_CP100469.1, from coordinate 1,512,276 downwards.
AAATAGGTGGTTGCCCCAAGGATCGCGGCCAGGATGGCAAACAGCGCGATCAATATATTCTTGCTGCGATCGCGCTGCTTCTGGCTGTCGGTCTCCGCCTTGGCGCTCGCCTCGACGAACTCGGCGATGTCCGGCCCCTGCGGCAGCTCCGCCGCCTCCTTCAGCGCTTCGCCGCGCAGGAGATAGCCGGGATAGCCGGTGTTCTTCCATTGCCGCGCCTGGGCGGCCACGCGAATGCGAAAGCGCTCGGTCAGCTCGTCCGAACTCAGTTCGTCGTCCGATGCGAAGCCGTCGCCGGATTCGGCACCGTCTTTGGTCGCGACGGCCATTGATTCAGGAACGGCGATGGCGACCGTTCCTGAATCGTTGATTTCACGCGATGCCGATTCGGAGTCAACCGCGACGGCAATTGGCTCTGTTGTTTCGAGCCCACCGCCACCTGCGAAAGACGCGAGCCGCGCCGGGCTGACGTCGGCTGAGGTGATGCCCGGCCGCGTGACCAGTTCGGCGGACCAATAATCGAGTATGCGCTGCGCCGCGCGCCGGTCGGATTCCCGCGCGATGGTGCTGCCGGCGCGCCGTGCCTTGGCCAGGAAGTCGCGGATGGCCTGCGCATCGGGGCCGTGTTGTCGATGCTGGCTTCCGTCGTCTCGGCGCCGGCCTTGTCGCTGCGGCTCATCGATGGGTCGACGGCTTCATTGCTGCTGGCGATGCGCATCAGCTCGAGATGTGCGATCCGGATGTCGCTCAGCGAAATAAAATCGGCCGGAGTTTCGGTCTCCGTGCCTGTCGCAAGTTCATCGCTCATGGCCCCAGGTCCTCAATGATCTTATGCAAAGGCGTGCTGACGCGGACGATCGAGGCGCATTCCGTTTTCAGCGCCAGATCGACCTGGACGAAGCGTTGCTGGGCCTCGTCCCGATAGGCTTCGAAGGCAAGAATGAAGGCGGTATCGACGGTCTCGCGCGATAGCTGGTCGTTGACGTCGGTGGAGTAGTCGACGAGCGTCGTTCGCCAGGCGCCATTGGGATCGAGATCGGCAAGAACCTTGACCTTCACTTCCAGGTTTCGCCACAGCGGCGAAAACTGGAACGGCAGCGACTTGTCCGCCGCGGCGCCCTCTTCTATCGGCTCGATCATGTCGGTGAGGCTGGCCAGCTTGTTGTCGACGTCCTGCCAGAGCTTATGCTCGACGACGCGCGCATAGATGGTCGACGACAGCACCATGATCGCATCATGCGCAGCCTTTATCAAAGGAACATCCGGGGCACCTGCTGGAAGCTTGCCGGCTATCGTGTCGAGACCGGTGGCAAGAAGCCCGAACGGCAGATTCTTCGCGGTAACGAAAATCTGCTGGTTGAGCCGCGAAGGCACGACGCGCAGCACGGTGCGCACGTCAAACAGCGCGTCGTAGGCGTCCGGAGACTTGTTATCGATGGCAGCCTGCAACTTGATCGCAGCCGCCTTGAGGTCGTCGAGCCAGGCCTGCTCGATATCGTGAAGCGCCGGCCCCGCCGGCAGCTCCATGACCGACTCTCCGATCGAGACACAGAAGAGCTTCAATATTTTGAGGAAATTGCGCAGGACGCGGACCTGTTCCAGGTCGGCCCCCATGTCGCGGGCGGCGACCAGCAAGGTCTGGAAGCTGCCGATGCCATATTGGAAGCTCTGCAGGTGGTCATGCAGGTCCTTGTAGGTCTTGAGGACATCGATCTGGCTGGCGACGGTGGTGAGGCCATCGCCAGCGGCGAGTTGCGCCTGAATGTCCTTGGGCTGCTGGTTGACGGCGTTGAAGCCTGCGAGCGCGGTGTTGACCCGATCGTCGGTGGTCAGGCCAGGCAGTTCGGGCGTCGGTTTCTCGCCCGCGGCAAGTTCATCCAGATAGGCTTTGCATATTGCGGCGCATTGCGGATTTTGCCGAACGACAGTGTTCATCAGCGGCTGCGACAGCTTCTTGGTCAAGGCATAGTCGAGGATGTTGAACCAGACTGTGAGCGCCGCGCCCTGGAGGTTGATGGCGCCAGCGACGATCCCAGCGTCCTTGGTTACCTGCAACCAATCGGGAGGCAATGGGTAGAGATCAGCCAGTTGAAGCCTGAGGTCGAAATAGGCGCTGATCTCTGAACTCCCTGGTGTTTGGTGTGTGGCGTTATAAACCGTCACATCCGAAAAAATTTACATGCCGTAGTCCCAAATCGCCGCGCATCGAGCTGCGCCATCGGTCTGCATAGCTCACCATCTACACAGGCTTGGCCGCGAGGTCTTGGATGATGGTGTCGATCGCAATGCCTTCGTTGCGATAATATGTGCTTTTGGTAGGCGCGTTGGGCTCGGTGAGCCAGCCTCCGCTGTGATGCAGCGCAATCAGGTTCCAGTCGGTGTCGAAGACCGGCGAGCCCGACGAACCCGGCAGTGTGTCGGTGAGATACTGGACGCGGCCGCCGCCGACGAAGGCCACGACATTGGCGACGAACGAAATCTGTTTCTGCGCACCGCCGGGATGCTGGATGATGTTGACATGGTCGCCGGCCTTGACGGTCATGGGTTTCAATTCCAACTCGCCCCATTTGGAGGCATCGCCCTTGATGCGGACGGCGGACCAATCATTGTCCTTGGAGGTACGAAGAGGCACGGCGGTGTCGATGTCGAACTGATCGAGCGGCGCGTCGAGCCCGGCAACGGTGCGCTGATAGTTGAACTGGACCACCGTGCCCGCCAATGAAGCGTCGTCAGGCAAGACATGGTTGTTGGTGATCAGTATCCCGCCGGTGGTCATGAAGCCGGTGCCGGAGCTGCCATCCGCACGCTTGATGCGCACCACCGATCTTGCCCTGACAAGGCCGAGTTCGAGATAGCTGATCGGCACCAGCGTGCTCTTGTCGCCAAGGATTTTTTCGAGCTGGGCCGGCGCCGTCGCGCCGCTCCAATTGGCGGTCGCGGGGCCTTCGACCGGCGGCGGCGGGGCGTGCTGCTTTGCCTGCAGCAGTGCTTGGTCGCCGGGATTCTCATCGAGTGCAAAGGCGACGAGGTCGTCGGCCCTGGTCTCCTGCTTTGCGCGCTGGACAATCGCAAACCAGTTGTTGATCGCCTTGTTGTCAAAGGCGATCTGGGCAGTCGAAAGACCGACACCTTTGGCAACACGCACGCCGTCGCCGATCATCGGGTAGAGGTTGGCAAGGATGCGGTTGAGACTGTTCAGTTCGGATTGCGTCCATTCGGTCATGGGATTCCCTCCGACCCTAAGCCTTCTTCTTCCGCTTGCGTGATCCCGCCCGCATCGCAATTTCGGTGCCGCGAACCGTTTCGTACTGGTCGGCATCGATCAACGACTGGTCGAAGCTGACGCCGGTCATTTCGGAGATTTCGGTCAGCGGGTACATGGCGCCGATGAACTCGTCGGAGACGGCAAACTCCAGCTCCGTGTCCGACAGATCCTGTTCGAGGACGAAGCCATAGCTGGCGAGCCCGTCTGTGACGCGCGCCACGATCACCTTCCAGAAACGGCGCGGCACCGGCGCGCGAAGACTTGTTCCCTTGGGACCCTTGCCGGCAAAGGTCCGGTCGTCATCGGCGAGCACCGGCCCGGCGAAGACGCAAAGCCGCTCGCTCGCCGCCTCCGACAGGACGTGGTTCTCAAGATCGCCCCAGTTCTTCTCGCCGCTGTCGGAGCGGTTGTAGCCTTCGACCTGGGGCGAGCAGTTGGTGACATGGAAGGAGCAGACATTGCCCCTGAGCAGCAGCTCGAAGGTGCTGCCCCAGGCCACGTCATCGCGCCTGACGATATGACCCTTGTCGAAGGCGCCCTGATCCTGGGTGTAGAAGACGTCGGGGATCTGGTACTTGTCGTCGAGCCGCAGATCCGGGAACCAGCGCTCGCTGAACAGGCCGCCGCGCGAATAGTTGCGGCCCTTTTCCGGCTCGCGCAGATTGCTCTCCTCGGTGACGTTGGAGGCGGTGAACAGCGCCAGCCGCCGCTTGGCGTGCATCTTGAGCGAAAAATTCTGGTAGTCGAGTTGCGTGCCGCCGGCCTTGAGCGGCGCCAGCACGGAGAGGTCGGTGGCCTCAGGCATGGGCACAACGACCGGCGCGAGTTTGGTGCCGCCAGAGAGAAATTTCTCATCGTAGCCCTTATAGCCGGCATAGTCCGCGACCGTTTTGGGAACGAATGCGCCGCCTGGAGGGGTCGGCTTGGCCGCTTCGAGCTCGACCGATTCCGTGACCGCTTCATGGGCAGGCGTTGCGCCGAGCGAGACGGTGATGCGCAACGGCACTTCGAAGGTGACGCTGCCGCCCGGCGAAACGACGACGCCTCCGGATGGAGGCGTCTGGGTGGCGACGCCCGGGATCTGCTGGACGCCGCCGACTTCAACCAGGTTTACGCCCTCGGCCGGCGACCCGCTGTCCGCCTTGTTCCACCATGCGCCCCAATCGTTTGGGCCGCCGCTGGCGGCGCCGGCGAAATTGAGGCCGAGGTCGACGACACGCTGGTCCTTGGCGAGCGCGCCGGTGGGCACGGCGTAGTTGCGCTCGAGATAGCGGCCGGCGAAATGCAGCGCCACGACCTCGCCGGTGGCGAGGTTGATCATGGCGGTGCCGGAGTTGCCGCCAGTGGTCGAGCAATCATGTGTCGCCGCGCTGACGATCTTGCCGAAACTCTCCGTATCGAAGCCGCCCTGCAGCATGCCCGGTTGCAGGCGCTTGACCTGGAAACGATTGCGCATGAGCTCGTTCTGGACATCGACCGCGTTGCGATTGTCGAACGCGGGATAGCCGATGGCGACGACTTCCTGGCGCAGCATATCGCGCGCGTCGGCGACCGCGAGCGACAGCGGCGTGATGTTGTCGGGCAGGCCTTCGACTTCGAGGATCGCCATGTCCCAATAGGGATGGATCATCCGGACATTGCGGATCTTGAAGACGTTTCCCGCCGCCGAATCGCGCTTGAAGTCGATGCCGGCGGCGCGGCCGTTGATGAATTGCAGATTGCGGTCGCCAAGGCCGTCCGCAAATATCTGCGCCACATGACGGTTGGTCATCAGCAGGTTGCGGCCGACGACGAAGCCCGTGCCGCCGTAAGGGATATTGGTGTTCCACAACAGTTCGATACGCCCGATCGCCGGCAGGGCGGCTTCGATGCGCTGCTTCAATGCGGCCTCGCTGGTAAGCTTCGTCCACAGCGAATGGCCAGGTGTCGGAGCGCCGTCGAAAGTCAGCGTCGTAAAGGTGCCATCCTTGATGTCATAGACCGGCCGCAACTCCGGGATGATTATGGCTTCCAGATCGGAAAGCTGCTCGGGCGCGACTTCGGCGCCCCGCGCGAGGCTCTCCATGCCAGCGCGCGCCGATTCAAACGCCGCCTCCGTCTTGCCGGCTTCCGCAGGCGCAAGGGATTCCAGAGCGCCGCCTGCCATCGTCTCCATGTTGCCGAGGACCGATTCAGTCCCCTCGCCCCCGGTGACGAGATCGAGATATTGACGGATTCGCTGCTCTCTGCTGACCGGCATAGTCGCCCCCAAAGGTTCTGTCGAAGTAAATAACTGTATTGCCCCATTTTAGACTGGCGCAATTCTGACCGGCAGGCAAAGAAACAAATCAATTTGCGTCGAAGATGACCGGAGCGCAACGTCGGCATGTCTCTTTGCCGGCAGTCGCTCGCGCGATGTATGACGTTCGCATTATTTCAGCGATGCCGTATGTGATCTCCGTCACAGACGCTCACGCTGTTTGCGCCCACCTATCGCAACGGGTGGAAGGGCCATTGCGGCCGCTCGGTTTTACAGAAATTTTATCACCTATCCATTTTTATCAGTTGGCGCCTGCACGCGCGGCTCCTCTCGCCGCGCGTGCAGGCGGCTTTCCGCCCGGCACGAGCCAGGCACTGGGCGCGACCACGGCGCCAAGCCTTTACAAGGCGTAATCGCAAGGGATGAACGCCGGCCTTTGACGCGGTGCACTCTTGCCTTAGACTTCGGGCCTTAAACTTCGCCGATTGCGGCAATTGGGAATTTGGAACATGGCTTTTGGCGGCCCTAACGACAGAAACGATCTGCCGCGCCTGGCACGCATCGATCCAAAGCTGTTCGATATCCTGTTCAGCGGCTGCAAGGTCGAGCGCTACGCCGCCGGCCAGCATCTGTTCGTCCAGGAAGATGCCGCCGACCGGATCTACGGGGTGATGAGCGGCACGGTGGAAATCTCGATCTATTCGCCCGGCGGACAGAAGCTGGTGGCCAATATCGAGCTGTCGCGCAGTCTGGTGGGCGAGATCGGCGCCCTGGACGGCCGGCCACGCACCGCCACCGCCATCTGCCTGACCGCTTGCGAGCTGGTTTCGCTCAGCAGGATACAACTCTTTGATCGCATTGAGAGAAATCCACCGCTGGCACGCGCGATGATCGAACTTCTGTGCGCCCGGCTGCGCTGGGTCAGCGGCGAACTCGGCGATCAGGCCTTCTTCGGCATCCAGGCGAGGCTCGCCAAACGCCTGGTCTTCCTGGCCAAGGTGATGGCCGACAGCGCCGGCTGGATCCCGATCTCGCAATCGGAACTCGGAGAGTTCCTCGGCGCCACGCGCGAGTCCGTCAACAAGACGCTCAACGACTGGCGCAACCGCTCGTTCATTGCCATCAAACGCGGCGGCCTGCGCATCACCGACACCGGGGCGCTGCGCCATATCGCCGAATCGCAGGACGACGACTGACGCCGATCCCGAATCAGCCCCGGCTAAGACTCAGAGCCGCGAAATCAGGTAGCGCAGCGCCGAGCGGCTGGGCATGAAGAAGTATCCACCACCCTTGGTGGTGACGAATTGCGGCATGTCACGGAGCGTCGTGACCTTTTCCCATGACGGAATGGTGAACCTGCCATCACCGCTGCGCGAACCAATCGTCGGGTCCTTTTCAGCGACGAGGCCCTGGAACGTGGCCGACGAAACCCAGGTCTGCTGAATGAATTCGTACTGGCGCTCTATGTCGGCGTTGAGGCACATGAACAGCAGCCCTTTTTCGACCTTGCCATTCTTGCCGTCCTGCTTCTCATAGGTACGGCCGACCCGCAGGATACGATGGTGCTTGCCGATATTGATCTGCGTATCGCGGTCCTCACCCAGCGAGTCGCGTGGGTTGGAACGGCGAATGTGGGCACCAAGCGGGCAGCGATGGCCTTGCGGATCCTCGGCGCCAGCGGCGAAGTCGTTGTCGATGACGCGTCCCGGATGATCGGGGTTTCGCACCAGCGAGCTACCGTTCTGCCAGCGGCCGAGCATCTTGGCGGCAATCCAGTCTTGCGTGATGGCTTGGTTGCCGAGTTGGCTCGCGACCAAGGCTGCAGCCTTTTTGCAGTAGTTGTTGAAGACGTCGACGTGCTGCTCGAACTGGCGAATAACCAGGAATGAACCGTTGCGCCCGAAATCGCGCGGCGGTGGCGGCAGGCCCGGAATCAGCCGGCTACGGCGCACCTGCGAAAGGATTCCGGTCCGATCGCGTGATGCGCTTACCGAGGGCGAGGCTGGATAGAACCCATGCTCATCACGATAGCCGAACAGGAACTCGCCGGGCGCGACCAGATGCATGGGCGCGGCGCCCCTGCTGGCGCGGGTCGTGCCGCGGACAATCGGCTGCGAAATCCCGTCCGCGAAACCGAAATGCTCGTAGGCTGGCCCACGTTCCGACCGATCGTCACGCTTTGCCCCGTCGGACGATTTCGTCTTCGTGTCGGTCGGACCCCGGTTTACGGCGAGCGGCAGTTCGGCGACGACCTTCATGCCTGCACCGGTCGTCTTTCGTCTCACGGTGGCAATCTCGGTCTTCAACCGTCCCGGGTCTTCAGCATAGCAGACGATGACCAGGTCCACAGGGTTCTCCAACGACCCCCACTCCCATTCGTCCGGGCCGTCGCGGCCTCGGTCGTCCAGTATGCGCCCACGCTCGGGATTGCCCATGCCATGGCGAAAGGCGATCGGAAATGTTTCCAGTGGATCGCCCTCCACACCCTCGTCGAGCCCAAACTGCCGCAGGCCACCGGGACCAAAGGCGACTATCATAGCTCGCCCGGCGGGCCTGCCTTCGCCGAAACTCGTCTGCTCGACAACGAAATCGAGCCAGGCTCTGCGCTTGGGCGCCGGCAACTTGTCCGGCACCCGGATCGCAAGCATATGCGAATAAGCGAGCGGGCCGAGCGGGCCGAAGAAGATGGACTGGATCTCGCCGGTTTCCAGCTGCTGCTCGAGAGGCGCCGGAAAGGCAGAGCTGATATTGGCCAGCAGCGAAGTGGTCTTTTGAACGGTGGTTGTTTCGCTCGCCGGGCGCCGTAGCGAACCGAACAAGCTCAGCCAGTCGCGCGCCTCGTTGCCGACGGCGGAAGCAATGCCGCGCCTGACCTGGGAATTGATCCGGATGCGCTCTGTGTTGATTTGGGGATAGGCGGAGTACCAGAACAGGGTCGGCACCTGCTGGCGCCGCGCCCAGCGCTTGAAACGATCGCCGTCGCGCGCGCCGTCCAGGAACAGCCATCGTGTGCGTGGATAGCCCACGGTGTTGCTCCACACGCCGGTGAGGCCAGCGGACGCCTTGGCGATGAAGTCCTCAAGATAGCTTTCCCAGCTGCCGCCGTAGTTGGAGAAGAACATCAATCGGTTGGAGCCGGGCAGCAGTATCCAGCGGGCGAAATGGATGGTGTTGATGGTGTTGAGGAAGCCTGGCTTGAATACCTTCTGGGCAGCTATCGAGATCAGGTAGAAGGAAAACCTGAGCGCCAGCCGCCGCAGAATGCCGGCCTTCATCGTCGAAATCGCAGTCAGATGGTTTTGTGCCGCGTGGCCCTCCTTGACGAGTATCGCGTTCAATTCAGATATGCCGATCGATGTGCTTTCCGGCCGATCCCTGTCCTCGCGGCGTCGCAGCGCCAGCAAGCACGAAAACGCCAGCAGCGCCGCTGCCACCAACACTCCAAGTCCCGACAACAGAAGTGAGGTGATTGCTACGGCTATGGCGGTGAAGGAGATTTCCTGGGAACTGATGTCGATAGATCTGCCGAACACCACACCGTAGGTCATATACCAGCAAGCAGCCCAGATGATCGCCACCGTGACGAAGACCGGCGGTACCAGCAACGTCGTCATCAGGGCACGGCCCCAATGACCCGGCGGCTTTTCCAGCAGGCTCTCGGCCGGCTCGAACGCCCAGGCAAACGTCCCTAATGACTGGACATGCTGGCGAACTTCAGCGAGCACGGCAGGAGCGTTGCCGGCGCCTTTGCGTGGCCGCTCGACGATGTCGCGCACGGCTTCGAAAAGCTGCTGCTCGGCCTTGATACGCTGGACCGAGTGCCCCGGCGTGCCCGAAAACACCAGTCCGGCATTGCTGCCGAAGGACGGCGATATGTCGACATTGTGCTTGCGCAGGAAATCGTTCAATGCGCCGCCATCGGGCAGATCGCAGACATCCTTGAAGATCGGCCGCAGCCGGTGCCCGATGGCGTGCGTGACCGCATCGATGACATCGTCGATGCTGCCGTCACCGGACATCTCGAGAACCAGAGCTCCTTTTTCCTGACCGGAATCAGCGCTGATCTCGCCGGTGCCGACCACGGTCAGGCTGGTGAAGTGGACGGTGCCGGCAATATCGAGCGCGGTGCGGATATCTTCGACGGCCGGGTTGCCGAGGCTGGCAACCTTGTCGCGGACAGCATCCAGCGACGCGGATCGGGTGACCGAGCAGACCACCGTCACCATAGACTGCGTTACGGTGCGGCAGAGTTCTGCCCGTTCGAAATCGACCTTGAGGGTTTCGGGATAGGCGCCGATGCGGGTCATCCGCCCGGCCTTGCCGGGCATGCGGCGCACGCCCTGCTTCTGGAACAGGGCGCGCAGGCTTTCGCCGATCTGGATCCTGGCAATCTCGGCGCCGATGCACTGATGAATACCGTGGCCGAACACCATGTAGTCGCGATACGGGCGCGATGTGTCGAACTGGTCCGGGTTCTGCACGGCGTCGGCATCGAACATCGCCGACAGCGTCGCCGGCATCACCACCGTGCCGGCCTTCACCAGGCGCTCGCGGCGCGTACCCTTGCCGATGATCGCGTCGCGGGCCGTGTAGCGCCAGGGGCCGACCCAGATCGGCTTGAAGCGCATGGCTTCAAGGACGGCCCTGTCGAGCTTGGCGGTATCGTTTTCGGCCAATGCGGCATCGATAGCCTGCCGTGCGTCGGGCCGCGACAGGATCACGTCGAGGCAATTGCCGGCGGCCAGCACATTGGTCGGGACGAAGCCGGCGATCATGCCCAGCATGATCGAATTGAGGTCGTCCCGCGACAGGCGGCCCTGATCCATCTGGACAACCAGCCTCGCCAGCGGTTGCTCGGCCTTCAAGCCCCGGTCCCTGGCCGACTGGATGGAGCGATCGATGACTTTGAGAAGACGGTCGCCCGCCACCACCGCGAGTTCGCGCATGACGGGGCTCGCCGTCGGGTCCGAAAAGAACAGCGCACTCAGCGCGATCGCCCAGTCGGCGAATTCGGATTCATCGTCGATCTCGACGCCGAAATAATCTCGACAGATGTGCACCGGGACGATCTTCATCAACCTGGAGATCGCATCGAAGCCGGGGCTGGCGCGCGTCATGATCTCTTGCGAATGACGCGCCGCGATCGGCCTGACGGCGGCTTCGACCTCGGCCGGCGGGAATGCACTCAGCACCGACGATTTCATGCGCCGGTAGTCGGCGCCGTCCTGCATGCCGAGGATGAAGTTGGATCCCCGGGCAAGCTCGGTCATTTCCGGGCCGTATGGGGTCTGGAATTCGTCGCCGCGCTCCAATATGTCGCGGACATCGGCGTTCTTGGTGACCACGAGAACGCCGAAAAGTTTGCCGGTCGGCCGGAAACGCCGCAACAAGGAAAGCGCCCAGCGGGGGTCTTCGGCCAGAGACCCGACGACGCGCGCAATCAGCCCTGTCTTCCGGATCCGGCCGAGATCGAAGGGCGGCATTTCCGACAGCGGGCGCTGGTTTTCTGGGCCGCGCGAATAGCGTCGAAATACTTCAGTTTGGTCATGCGCGTTCAAGCCCCCCGGCCATCCACGTCATTGCGATGCCGGCCGTTCAACGCCTAGGTTTGCATCGGCTGCACGTATGTGAATCTTTTCACAGTTGGTCCATGTTCCAGCCAGCACTGACGCCATGTTCATTTGGCCAGTTGGAAATTGGCGACGAGGAACTCGTTCGCGGCCTTGTCGGTGAACGGTATCCAGCGCACACGCTGTTCTGAAAAATCGGGATGCCGGGTGGTGAAAATGGTCATCTCGCGCCGCGCCTGTTCCGGCCGGCCGCTTCGCATCAGCGCGCCGATCTTCAGGAACCTGGAATAGAAATAGCCGGGAGACAGGTTGAGCGAGCGGTCAGCGGCAGCGATCGCCGCCGGCCAGTTCTCGACCAAACAATAGGCCGCCGTCAGTTCCCCCAGATTGTGGAAGCGGTAGAGGTCGAACGGGCTCAATCGCTCGGTATCGAGAAAGAACGGTATCGCGGTCGCGGCATTGCCGAGCAGCAGCTGGGCGCTGCCCATGGCCGAGCGCGCGAAGGCAAAGCTCGGATTGATGTGGATCGCTTCCTCGAGATGGTCGACGGCCGACCGCGGTTCGCCGCGCATGATGTCGACGGCGCCGAGATGGGCGTGCGGGCGCGCATCCAGGCTGTCCACCAGCAACGCCTTGCGGGCAAACTGCTCGACCTTGTTCAAATCGTCGCTGTCGCCGAAACGCAGCCATGCCCGCCAGAAATACCACCACGCCAGTTCGTTGAGCACGGCGCTCGAGTTGGCGTCCTCGCGGTAGGCCTTCTGGAAGAACTCGAGTGCGGTTTCGGTGTCGCCGCGGGTGCGCCGGTTCATGTGCCAGCGGCCCCGTCGCACCAGTTGCCAGGTCTCCAGGCTTTCCCAGGGAACCTGGAAGGTGCGTGCCTGTTCCGCCCGGTCGACCTCCTTGTCGAGGATCGAAACGATCTCAGCGCCGATCTGGTCGCGCAGGTTGAAGATGTCGACCAGATCGCGATCGAAGCGCTGCGACCACACCAGCCGCCCGTTGGACGCGTCGGCCAGCGAGGTGTTGAGGCGGATCTGGCCACCATTGCGCATCAGCGTGCCGCTGACGATGTAGCGCGCGCCGAGCGCGTTGCCGATCACCCGCGTGCCCAGCGTGTCGTCGCGGAACTGGAAGCTGGAGCCCTTGGCGATGACCGAGAGCCATCTGGTGTTGGAAAGACCATAGATGATGTCCTCGGCGATGCCGTCGGCCATGTAGCCGATGTCATGCTCGCCGCCATCGGCGTGGAAGGGCAGGACGGCGATCGCCGGCGGCCCCTTGGACGACAGCTTCTGCTGCGCATTGGCCTGGGGAATGGCGGCGAACGACGCCGCCGGCGAGGATCCGTTGCCACTGCGGCCGGCGATCAGAACGCGCACCGGCAAGGCGATGTTCTTCAGCATGAATTCGCCGAGATCGGTGAATTCGGCCGCCGTCTTGTCCTTCACATGGTGCCAGGTCGTCTCCGAAACGGCGAGACCGTCGCCCGGCGCGAATTCCTGGATTCTCGCGGCGATGTTGACGTCGTCGCCGTAGAGGCGTCCACCACGCACGATGACGTCGCCGGTGTTGATGCCGGCCCGAAACGGCATGCGCATGTCGTCGGCAACCTCGGCGTTGAGGGCGACGATGCGGCCCTGGAAATCAAAGGCCGCGCGCAACGCCTCGATCGGATTGCCGAACTCGGCCATGATGCTGTCGCCGGCGTCGCCGAACGTGCGGCCGCCAAATGTGCCACAGCTGTCGGCGATGATGTCGCGCCGTTCCTCGAATGCCGCGACAGCAGACTCGTCGTCGATGCCCATCAGCCGGGAGAACCCGACGGCATCGATAGAAATGATTGTCGCCAGCTGACGGGTGTAGTTCCGTACAGCCATGTTCGAGCCCCCGCTCCCTTTCTGGTTCTGGTCCAGCACAGGCGACGACCCGTTCCTGAAACACTTCGCCGCGCGCTGAGAGATGAAGATTCCGGCGGGGTTGGCGCGCCATGCCACCCCGCCAGGACCAGAAGTCTAGCAGGGTCTTGGGCAAAGCTCTACCACCATCGGGTTGTCCAGCGCGGGCCGTAGCAGCACTCATGGTTGGCCGGCGGTTGGCGCAAATATTGGCGTGCCGTCGCTCTGAGCGCGGCGATCCAGGGCTTCACGGAAGCTGCGCGATGTCAGCTCTCGGAACAAACTGTGCTGCCTGCGAGTTTCCGGTGCGGTTCATGCCAACGTGAAATGAGGGTAATCATGCGAAATCTTGTTCTGGCGACCGGTGTCGTCGTTCTTCTGGCCGGCTCGACGGCCTTTGCCGCGGATGACAGCCCACTGCCGCCGACGAATGCCCAGAAACTGTCGGCAATCATCGCCAAGGTCGAGCAGCGCGACGGCTTTCGCTATGTGAAGGAGGTCGACTGGGACAAGGAAGGGTACACCGTCACCTATTACACCGCCGACAAGGCGAAAGTCGAAATCACCTTCGATCCCGTGACCGCCGAACCGAAATAGCGCCGATACCGACACCGCTTCGGCAATTCCGTCCGCTGCGTTTTTTGCCTAGAATGGTGGCAGTTGTCGGACAACGGGGCGACCATGCTTTCTTCCAATCGAATTGCCAACTCGTTTGCGCTTGTCGTCGCACTTGCTGGCGGGGCGGTCTGCCTTGGTCCAGCGCGTGCCGACGGGCCGTCCTTCGACTGCCGCAAAGCCAGCCTGCCGGTGGAAAAGGCGATCTGTGCCGACCCGCAACTGTCGGCAATTGATGCCTTGGTCGCCAAGGCCTTTACGGGTTTCGAGCCAGCCTTTGGCCGCGAAAAGCGCAAGATCGCCCGTGCGCTCATCACTGACAGGAACGCCTGCGGGCAGGATGCCGCCTGCATCGTCAGCGCCCAGAACAATGCGCTGCAGACCTACGGCAATGCGCCGTCCTGGGTGCAGGATTACAACATCGCCCTGATCGGCAAGAAGGCGCTCGACACCGCGGCCCGCCATCCGGGCAGCCCCGACCAGCCCCTGCCCTCGTCGATCGGCCAATGCGCCTTGACCCACATCACCGCGCTGACGACGCGGCTCGGCGACGACCCGCTGGAAACCGCCGGCCCTGAAGCCGGCAGCCTGGCGCGGTTCAGCAATGGCGGCGCCGGGGTTTCCTACGAGCGGGAGCCTGGCCTTGCCAGTTCGAAAGCCGGCGATCCTGTCGTCATGTGCCTGATATCGATCCCGAGGGATTGTCCGCAGGGCGACGAGCGCGGGCGGGTCTATTACGGCGTCGACCTCACGATAAAAGGCACATGGGTTTTGCCGGATTCACAACATCTATGCGGCGGCGCCTGAAGATTTGCCGCAAAGCACTGCTGGATGCACTCTTGCGCCGATCCGCCTTTGATGGCTGAGTGCGCGTAACAGTTGCAGGGCGCGGGGGTGCATGGCCATGGTTAAGCATGTTTTGAAGCGCATCCTGATGATGCTTGCCGGCTATTTCGTTTCGGTGCTGATCGGATTGTTCGCGGTCGTGGCGATATATTGCGCACTCGCCGTATTGCCCAACGCGCCGGACTATTTCGGCGCCATGCAATTTTCGCCCATTGTCGTGCTGCTGTGGCCGCCGCTCGGCATGGTCGTCTATTTCCTGACGATCGTGCTGACCGGCCTGCAGACGCTGATCTTCGCGCTGCTCGCCGAATTCTTTGCCCTGCGCAATTTCCTGGTGCACATGCTGTTTGGCGCCGCTGCCGCTGCAGCCGGCTTTTTCCTGGTCTGGCCGGCCGCGGAAGAGGATGCCGGACACTGGGCCGATATCGGCATCATCGCCGCCGCCGGCCTCGTAGCCGGTCTGGTCTATTGGCTGATCGCGGGCCGCGACGCCGGCTTCCGGCGTCCGCTCATCCAGCGCTGATCGCAGGAAACGGCCGACCGTCTATCGGCCAAAAATCTAATAAAACCAGAGAGACAAAGTGAGTTCCTCGTTTCGTTGAACGAGGAACTCCGCTGGTTCAGCTCGTCGGCGAACGCACCGCTTCGGTCGCGTCAAGCGCCTGCATCAGCCGCGTGTCGCGGTCGTAGACGTCGTTGAAATATTCGACTTTGCCGGACAGGTCCGGCCAGGCAGTGAAGTAGGAGACATAGACGGGAATCGTGCGTGTCACGTCTTCGCTGGCATGGCCGTGCTTGAGCTTTTCGGCGATGTCGTCGACCGAGACGCCGAGCACCGCCGCCGCCATCCCACGTGGATCCTGAAGGCGAATACAGCCATGGCTGAGCGCCCGCATATCGCGTTGGAAGAAGGATTTTTGCGGCGTGTCGTGCATGTAGATGGCGTGCTTGTTGGGGAACAGGATCTTCAGTTCGCCCAGCGCATTGGCTTCGCTCGGCTGCTGGCGCACGCTGTAGGGAATGTTGGCGCCGTAGGCGCCCCAATTGACCGAGGAAGAGGGAACCCGCCTGCCGCGCGAATCGGTCACCTCGTAGCCGGCACGGTCGAGATAGCCCGGATCGCCACGCAGCCTTGGCAGCATCTCGTTGACGATGATCGACTGCGGCACGCCCCAATAGGGATGGAAATCGACCTGCTTGATCTCCTTGAAGAAGAAGGCGGTCTGGTTGGTGGTCCGGCCGATGACGACGCGGGTCTTCAGCTTCTCCTCGCCATTGTCGATATAACTGGCGGTGAAGGCGGGCTGGTTAATGAACACCCGCGGGCTACCAAGATCGGACGGCAGCCAGCGCAACTCTTCCAGCGCGACCTGCACCTTCTGCAGCCTGTCTGCCTTGGATGCGCCGGCGAGCGAGGCGACGGTGCGCGGGCCGATGACCCCATCGCCCTTCATGCCGGCCTTCACCTGCACGGCCTTGATGATCGGAACCAGTTCGGGAACATAGACATCGCTGGTGCCGAGACGAGACAGGATCTCGCCATAAGCGCCGCCCATCTCGTCGTCGAGATTGCGCGCGATCAGCGTCAGCAGCTTCGGCAGTTCGGCGCTGGTCTCGCCGGGCTTCAGCAACAGCTTGGGATCGACCACGATTTCGTTTTCGGCGCTCGCCTGCAGCGATTCAAGTTCGACGCGCAGCGCCTGATATTCCGCGTTCTGCGGGTGCCGCGATTCGAGGTAGGTGCGCACTTCCTGGGTGTGAGCCAGCGTCTTGAGCGCGCCTTCCATGTCGACCGGCTTCGGCGGAAATTCATAGTAGCCGGTGATGCGATTGGGATCGACGCGCCCGCTCTGGGCGTCACGGGCATAGCGCAGCACGCGCGCCGACAGCGCCATCTCGAAGCGCACGAGTTCCTTCAGATGGGCATCGGCATTGACCGCCGATGCGTTGGCTGCCGGCACTTCGACCGTGTAGTCGGCCGACGTGAGACCATAGCTTGCGGCTTCGCCAAGCACCCGCACCGCATCCTGGGCGCGGGCATTGGGATTGCCTTCGTTCACCCAGATGAAATCAGGATTGGCAGAGTAATAGGCAATCAGTGCCTTGGCGATATCGGGCTCGGCATAGAGTTCATAGTCGCTGAGGCCTGCAACGGCTTCGCGGAAGGCAGTGCTGGTCGCCGACGGCACAAAGGCGGCGTCTTCAGCTGTTGCCACCTGGGGAGGTGCTGCCACCAACGCGGCAAAGTCGACGCGCACCAGCCGGTCGGCCTTGTAGGTGTAGTAGGACGGGCTGCTGATCCTGGTGCCGCCACCGCCCGACACGGCGGGCTTCGGCTTGCGCTTCGGCGGCGGCGGGAATTCGCCTTGCGGCCTGTGCTTGACGCCACCGCCGAACAGCATGTCGAACAGGCCTTGCGCGCTTGCCTGCGGCACACCGAAGGCCAGTGCTGCCGCTACTGCAAGCGGCATCACGGCGGCTTTATTTCCGAGGAATCTCATTAATCACCCGCTCCGGCTGCAAGCCGGCTCCCGTTCCGCGCCGCTAGACGATCTTGCCAACCGCATGGCGGATGTAAGGCGCTACTATACCGATTCATACCGATTTCGTTAAGCTTCCATAAATTTCCGCGGGCCTGTTGCAGAACGGTTTCACAACATCGTGACGTCTGGAGCGGCGTTGCCGCCCCAGACCGGTCAAAGCGGCTGCTGCTTCAGGCGTTGGCGCCACCGTCGATGGTGAGCGCGGCGCCGGTGACGAAGCGCCCTTCCGGACCGGCGAGCCAGGCAACCATGCCGGCGATCTCGTCAGCCTTGCCGAAGCGGGGCGTCGCCATCTTCCGCCGCTGGTGTTCGGCATGCGGGCCTTCGGCCGGGTTCATGTCGGTGTCGGTCGAACCGGGATGAACGACGTTGGCGGTGATGCCGCGCGGACCGAGGTCTCGCGCCAGCGCTTTGGTCAGGCCGACCAGCGCAGCCTTGCTGGTCGAATAGGCGCTGAGGCTGGTGTCGGTGACGCGCTCGGCCAGATTGCTGCCGATCGAAATGATGCGGCCGCCCTCGCCCATGTGAGCCGCTGCCGCCTTCGAGGCCACGAACGGCGCTCTCAGATTGACCTCAATGGTCTCGTCAAAGTTGGCCAGCGACATCTGTTCGATGGGCGCCGCGCGCCAGATGCCGGCGCTGTTGACCAGGATGTCGAGCCGGCCGAAGGCATTCACCGCCTCGGCGACCGAGCCTTCGATGGCGGCGGCGTCGCGATTGTCGGCTTGGATGGCGATCGCGCGACCACCTGCCGCTATAATCTCGGCGACGACAGCTTGGGCCGGCGCCGCACTGTTGACATAGGTGATGGCGACGTCGGCGCCATCGGCCGCGAGCCGCTTCGCAATCGCAGCACCAATGCCGCGGCTGCCGCCGGTGACGAGTGCTGCCTTGCCGTTCAATCCGTTCGCTGACATGTCATGCTCCTTTTATGTAACGATCGATACATAAATCTGGCAACCTTGCCTCGCGACGTCAAGTGAATTATGTATCGGTCAACACAGAAAAGATCGTCATGCCGGAAAGAGGCCGTCCCCGCACCTTCGATCGAACCGCCGCCTTGCGGCAGGCGATGGAGCTGTTCTGGGCCAAAGGCTATGAGGGCACCTCGATCGCCGACCTGACCGCGGCGATGGGGATCAGCTCGCCCAGCCTCTATGCCGCCTTCGGCAGCAAGGAGGCGCTGTTTCTGGAAGCGACCGAGTATTACACCCGCAACGAAGGCACCGAGATCTGGAGCGCGCTGGACGAAGCGCCGACGGCATGCCAGGCGATCGAGAATTTCCTGAGCCAGACGGCAAAAGCGTACTCTCAGGACGACCGCCCGCAGGGCTGTCTCATCGCGCTGGGCGCACTGCACCAGGATTCAAGCAGCGGCGCGATCTGCGATGATTTGCGCCGCCGCCGCGCCGAAAACCACACCCTCTTGCTGAGACGGCTGGAACGCGGTGTGGCGGAAGGCGAATTGCCGGCGGGCTTCGACAGCAACGCGGCGGCGACCTTCTATGCGACGGTCCAGCACGGCATGTCGATCCAGGCCCGCGACGGCGCCTCGTGCGACGCGCTGATGGCCACAGTGGCCGGAGCGATGGCGGCGTGGCAGGGGCTGGTCGGAACAGCGTGACAAAGCGCGGAGCTTGTGCTGGAAATCCAGTCGGCGGCGAAATGCGCCGGGAGGGATCATCCGTGAAAAAAGGGTATCGCGAGTTGCTCGACGAGGCCAATGCCGAGATCGAGGTGGTCTCGCCCGAGGAAGCGGCCGGGCTGCTCGACGACGAGGACACCATCTTCGTCGACCTGCGCGATCCACGCGAGATCGAGCGGGACGGCCAGATCCCCGGCGCCAAACATGTCACTCGCGGCATGCTGGAATTCTGGATCGATCCCGAAAGCCCCTACCACAAGCCGTTCTTCGCCTCGGGCAAGAGCTTTGTCTTCTTTTGCGCGGGCGGCTGGCGCTCGGCGCTGGCCACCAAGACGGCGCAGGATATGGGGCTGTCGCCGGTCAAGCACATCCTTGGCGGCTATACCGCCTGGAAGGCGGCCGGATTGCCCGTCGAGCCGGGCGGCAAGAAGAAGGGCTAGCTCACCGCTCCGGCGTTGTCGGTGTCGGACAATACACCGATTGGAATCAATGCAGCATCGGCTCGCGCTCGTTTTTGACAAAGGTCACAGCGCGTTCGATGACACCTTTGTCGGCGAGAATGCGACGGTGGCCGAGCCCATCGGCCCAGTGCAGCCGCACATGGCTGCCGGCGCCGGCGTAGCGCCTGGCATGGTCGGCCGGAACTTCGCGGTCGTCCGGCGCGTGGATGACCAGAGTCGGCACCGGCGCTTCGGCCAGCTGGCGATCGCCGGTGAATTCGTGCAGCGGCCGGCCCGACAACCTTTTCACCTGATCGGCCATGGAAACCTGCGAACGCGGGCCGACGTTGAGCATGCGGCTGAAGTCGGCGAAGATCGCCGGCAGGGAACTTGGCGCGGCCACCAGCACCAGCCGCTCGGCCGCCACTGGGTGGATACCCCTGATCGAACCGGCAATGGCATTGGCGGCGACGGCGCCACCGAAGGAATGGCCGACGATCGCCTTGAACGGACCGAACCATTCGCTGGCGACCCTGACCGCCTCGACCGCATTGATCATGTTGAGATGCCGGCCCAGCGACTGGCCGTGGCCCGGCAGGTCGAGCGAGGCGACCCGGTAGCCCGCATCGCGAAAACCTTCGATCAGAGCGCGCATATATTCCGTGCGCGAACGCCAGCCATGGACGACCAGCACCGTGCCGGCGGACGCCCTGCCCGGCTCGGGCCGGAATTCGTGCACCATGACGCAGCCGGCCTTGGTCGTAAGCCGACGATGGCGCGCCTCGGCCATGAAGCCGGCGGCGCGGTCGACCGCACGCCGCTCGCCGTCACTGAGCGCCTTCACGCTCGGCGTGCGGCAGAACAGTTCGAAGGCGGCGCGCCCGCTCAGGCGGGGCGCCACATGCTCGGCGGCGCGGAACACGCCCCGGATGACCTTCAGTCCAAATGATGCCATAGTGGCGATCCATCCATTCCGTTCAAGCATGAACATAATAGTTCAAACATGAACATTAAACAAGAGCTGCCCTGGGACAACCCGCGCTTTCGCAACTGGGTCGCGGTGGCGCGCGCCTGCCATGTGCTGGAGCGTGCGCTGGCGGTAAAGCTGGCGCCGCTGGATCTCAAGCCGGCGCAGCTCGACGTGCTGATGAACCTCTATCGCCATCCCGGCATGTCGCAGCACGATCTCGCCCGCAAACTGCTGGTCGGCCGCTCCAACATCACCATGCTGTTGCCGCAGCTCGAGGTGCGCGGCCTGCTGCGCCGCGAAGGCGACGAGAAGGACAAGCGCGTGCTGCGGCTGACGCTTACCGAGGCCGGCACGGAGCTTTTGATGAAGGCGCTGAAGGTGCATATGGCGCTGATCGAAAAGGCGATGAGCCAGTCGACAGCGGAACAGTGCGACATGATCGGCGAACAGATGCGCAAGATCTATGACGTGCTGAAGGATACCTGAGCCGTTCGATCCACGCGCCTCCCACCTCACCACATCGTCTTCTTCGCCCGCTCCGGCCATTCCTTGTCGTAAGTACCGGCATCGATATTCTTGCGGCTAGTGACTTCCAGGATTGTTCCGGGTGTCGGCAGCGATTTCGGGTCGACGTGCTTTGCCGGGTTCCACAGCTCCGAGCGAACGATGGCGCGGGCGCACTGGAAATAGACCGAATCGACATCGACCACGGTGACCGAGCGCGCCGGCTTGCCTTCGACGGCGAAGGAGGCGCAAAGCGCGGCGTCGGTGGCGATGCGGGCGCGGCCGTTGACGCGCAGCGTCGTGCCCGAACCCGGCACAAGAAACAGCAGCCCGACGCGAGGATCGCGGATGATGTTCTTAAGCGAATCGGCGCGGTTGTTGCCGCGTCGGTCCGGCATCATCAGCGTTCTCGGGTCATGCATGCGCACAAAGCCGGCGAGATCGCCGCGCGGCGAACAGTCCAGCCCTTCCGGCCCGCTCGTCGCCAGGGCGACAAAAGGCGAGGCTTCGATGAAGGCGGCATATTCGGGAATGACGTGGTCGAGTTCCTTGATCGTCGACGCTTCGCCGGGCAGGCCGTAGAGGGCTTCGAGCTGTTCGACCGTGGTGATGTCAGACATTTTCCCGTCTCCGAACCTTTGCCGGCGTTACCCCCAGTCAATGACGTTTTGCGGACAGTGCCGACTAGCGGTCGCGGCTCAGTCCCTTCTCCTGGAGCTCGGCGAGATAGGCATTCCAGCGCGCGTCCTTTTCGTGGCCAAGCGTGTGCAGGTAATTCCAGGTGAAGATGCCGGTGTCGTGAAAATCGTCGAAGGTGATGCGCACGGCGTAGTTGCCGACCGGCTCGATCTTCAGGATAGCAACGTTACGCTTGCCGGGAACCGTCACCCGCTGGTCCGGCGAATGGCCCTGCACCTCGGCCGAGGGTGAAGCGACGCGCAGCAGTTCGGCCGGCAGTTCGAACGGCCGATGATCGGGAAAGGTGACGGACAGCAGTTTTCTGTCCTTCGAGACCCTGAGTTCCTTCGGCGCCGTCATTGTTCTGCATCCCGCATCGATCCGCCATTCCCTACGCTGCTTCGCGCGAGCGGAAAAGGCCATTTGGACCCGGCCGACATCGGATGTCGGCCGGGGAATGTCACCAAAGATCGAGAGCGGCTATCTTGAATGGCGGGTTGGATCGTATCACATAGCCGTATATAACGGCACCACTCGCAGCATTGGAAACGCTTGAACGCATGGACATGATCGATCCCTTCGGTCGCACGATCAGCTACTTGCGCGTGTCGGTCACCGACCGCTGCGATTTCCGCTGCACCTATTGCATGGCCGAGGACATGGCGTTCCTGCCCAAAAAGGACCTGCTGTCGCTCGAGGAACTCGACCGGCTCTGCACCGTCTTCATCGAAAAGGGCGTGCGCAAACTGCGCCTCACCGGCGGCGAGCCGCTGGTGCGCAAGAACATCATGCATCTGGTGCGCCAGCTGTCGCGGCACTTGAAGAGCGGCGCGCTGGAAGAGTTAACGCTGACCACCAATGGCTCGCAGCTGTCGCGCTTTGCCGCCGAGCTTGCCGATTGCGGTGTCGAGCGCATCAATGTCTCGCTCGACACGCTCGATGCCGACAAGTTCCACGCCATCACCCGCTGGGGCCATCTCGGCAAGGTCATGCAAGGCATCGATGCCGCGCAGGCGGCGGGGCTGAAGGTGAAGCTCAACGCCGTTGCGCTGAAGGACTTCAACGACGTCGAGCTGCCGGAGATGATGCGCTGGGCGCATGGCCGCGGCATGGACTTGACCGTCATCGAAACCATGCCGATGGGCGAGATCGACGCCGACCGGACCGACCAGTATCTGCCGCTATCGCTGCTGCGCGCTTCGCTCGAGCGCCAGTTCACGCTGAGCGACATCCCCTACAAGACCGGCGGTCCGGCCCGCTACGTCCATGTCGCAGAGACCGGCGGCAGGCTGGGCTTCATCACGCCGATGACGCATAATTTCTGCGAAAGCTGCAACCGCGTGCGGCTGACCTGCACCGGCACGCTCTATATGTGCCTGGGCCAGGAGGATGCCGCCGACCTGCGCGCCCCGCTGCGTGCGTCCGAAGGGAACGAACTGGTCGCTGCTGCCATCGACGAAGCGATCGGCCGCAAGCCGAAGGGCCATGATTTCATCATCGACCGCCGCACCAGCCGCCCCTCGGTATCCAGGCATATGAGCGTCACCGGCGGCTGATTTTTCCGCGATTTGGTGCAAGGAGTGTCTCCATAGAGCAGTTCACCGTTTCACGGCGAACCGCTCTATGTCTTTGTTTTTTGCGCAATTCCGGACGGAAAACCGATCACACTTTTCCTGGAATTGCTCTAGTTCACTGGAGACATCGAATGAAGCGTCTTTCCATTGGATTGGCAATGCACTGATCGCGGCAGGCAGCGCCAATGCAGCGCCGTTCACCTACACGAATGCGCGCTTCGGCACGGTCTGCACCTTTCCCGACGACATCTTCACCGATCGCCAGCCCGAGCCGTACAATGGCGACGGACAGCAATGGCTCAGCGCCGACGGCGCCAGCCTGATCTGCTCCGGTTATTTTCAACGTCAGTGACGACACCCCAAAGAGCTTCGTCGCCGAGGAGAAGGCAATCAAGGAAGCGGGCTACCAGATCAGCTACAGCAAGACCGGCAAGAACTGGGCGGTGCTGCCGGGACTGAAGGATGGCAAGATCTTTTACGAACGGCGCCTGTTCGGCAAGGACGGCGTCATCCGCACCGTGCGGATCGACTATCCGCCGGCCGTTAAAGCGAAATACGATCCGCTGGTCGGCGCCATCGCCGGCAGCCTCAAAGGACCGTGAGCTTTTCGGACACACACCAGAAAAAGTCTCATGCGCATATAGCTGGCGGATTTACCGCAAGCGCGTTCGAGCCTAGATTCTTGGACATAGCGGCTCGTCGCTCGGTTTGGGGGAATACGACATGCGCACATTCTTACTTTCTCTTGCACTGCTTGGGTTTGCCGCCGCGCCGGCAGCAGCACAGTCCATCGGTGGCAGCTACACCGTCGCGGGCACCAATTTCGACGGCTCGAAATATGGCGGCCAAGCCACCATCACGCTGACCAGCGAGACCACCTGCACCATCCATTGGGAGACGGGCGGATCATCGTCGGACGGCATCTGCATGCGCAACGACGATGCCTTCTCCGCCGGCTATGTCATGGGCAAGGAAATCGGTCTCGTCGTCTACAAGGTAGAAGATGACGGCTCGCTGCACGGCCTGTGGACCATCGCCGGTAAGAACGGCAGCGGCACCGAGGTGCTGACGCCGAAATGAGCCTGCCGGTCATCCGGCCAGCCCTCTCAGGGATTTCTATGGGTCACGGGTGAAAATCCGTGGCCTATTTCTTTGACGTTGCTGTCTTGCCGCCGGCTGCTACAGGCTTGAGCGGTTCACCGTTTCGCCGAAACGTCGAAGCGCTTTATTCTTTGTTTTCACGCAATTCCGGACGGAAAACCGTTTCACACTTTTCCTGGAATTGCTCTTGCAAAACCGGTAACGCCCTTGCCTCTTTCCCCAAACATTCGCGGCGCGCTGTGCATGATGGTGGCCATGATTGGCTTCACCCTCAACGACGCCATCACCAAGTTCTCGTCGGAATCGATGAACATGGCGCAAGTCATGCTGGTGCGCGGCGCCTTTGCGACGCTGCTGGTCGGCCTGCTCGCCTGGCAGCAAGGCGCGCTCGCGCGACCGAGGTCGATGCTGCAGCCGCTGGTGGCGCTTCGCGTGGTCGCCGAGGCCGGCGCCACCGTCGCCTTCCTTGTGGCATTAGCGCATCTGCCGATCGCCAATGTCTCGGCGGTGCTGCAGGCGCTGCCGCTGGCGGTGACGATGGGGGCCGCACTCGTATTCAACGAAGCGGTCGGCTGGCGGCGCTGGCTGGCGATCGCGGTCGGCTTCGGCGGCGTGCTGATCATCGTGCGGCCAGGCTTCGAAGGCTTCAGCGTCTATTCGCTGTACGCACTCGTCAGCGTCGCCTGTTGCGCAGTACGTGACCTCGCCACCAAGCGCATCCCGAGGGCTATCCCGACCTTGCTGGTGTCGACGGCAACGGCAATCGCCATGACCATCGTTGGCGCCGTGCTGCTGTCGCCGATGGGCGGCTGGACGCCGATGTCCGGCAAAGGCACGGCACTTTTGGCATTGGCGGCGGTGCTGGTGCTGATCGGCTACCAGTTCATCATCATGGCAATGCGGGCTGGCGACATCTCCTTCATTGCGCCATTCCGCTACACGGCCCTCTTTTGGTCGATGCTGCTTGGCGTCATCATCTTCGGCGATGTCCCCGACCTGCCGATGATCTTCGGCTCCGCCATCATCATCGGCTCCGGCCTCTACGCGCTCTATCGCGAGCGGGTCGCCGGCCGGCAAAAACCCGCAGCCGAAAGCGCTGGACCCGACATGGCGCCGGACGGCATATAGCTTGGCCATGAGCCAAGACATTGCAGGAATTATCCTGGCCGGAGGCCTGTCACGGCGCATGGGCGGCGGCGACAAGACTTTGCTGGCGCTTGGCGGGCGTCCGCTTCTCGACCATGTCGTTGCCCGCCTGGCGCCGCAGGTCGGATCGCTGGCGCTCAGCGCCAATGGTGACCCGGCGCGCTTCGAGGCGGCCGGTCTTCCGGTTCTCGCCGATATGGTCGAAGGCTATGCCGGACCGCTTGCCGGAATCCTCACCGGCCTCGAATGGGCGGCAGCGAACACCGCTTGCACGGCATTGGCGACGGCCCCCGGCGACACGCCGTTTCTGCCGGTGGATCTGGTGGCAAAGCTGGCCGCTGCCGCGACCAGTCGGCCGGGCTCGATGGCGGTTGCCAGTTCCGGCGGCAGGCGGCATCCGACCTTCGCGCTGTGGCCGCTCGTGCTGCGTGAGTCCTTGCGGCATTTCCTGATCCACGAGGACAACAGGCGCGTCTCCGCCTTCATCGAGCGGCACGACTGTGTCGAAGTGGAATTTCCGTTGCTGACCCACGGCAGTGACGAGATCGACCCGTTCTTCAACATCAACACACCGCACGACCTTGCGGTGGCCGAGCGTCTGTTGCAGAGCATCGGCCCATGAACATCTTCGGCATCACCGGCTGGAAGAATTCCGGCAAGACCACACTGACCGAGAAGCTGGTCACAGAGCTCGTCCGGCGCGGCTGGACAGTGTCGACAGTCAAACACGCCCATCATGAGTTCGACATCGACAAGCCTGGCGCCGACAGCTTTCGTCACCGCCAGGCGGGCGCCACCGAAGTCGCGGTGGTGTCGGGCAAACGCTGGGCGCTGATGCATGAATTGCGCGGTGAGGACGAGCCGACGCTGGAGACGGTCCTGTCGCGGTTGGCCCCGTGCGACATCGTGCTGGTCGAAGGCTACAAGCGCGAGGCGCACAAAAAGATCGAGACCCGGCGGCGGGAGGCCAAGGACCGCTCGCCTCTGTCGGCGAACGACGGACATATCGTGGCGATTGCCGCCGACTTCGCGGTTACCGGCGAAAGCCTGCCTGTGTTCGATCTCGACGACACGGGAGGGATAGCCGACTTCATCGAGCGCGTGACCGGCCTCAAACCTTGAGGCCCCTGCCCTCGCCCGGGTCAGCCGCCCTCTTCAGCCGTTGCATTGTCTAAGCGCGTCGCGCCTGAACGGCCTCATGCGACGCGCTGCAGGTTGTTTTATTTATGCATGTCGTCGTCCCAAAACCGCTGCGCACTTTTGGGCGACATGCATTAACCCGGCGTCGGCATTGGCTGGACCCGCAAATCCCGCAAGCAACGGTTTTACAGTTGCTTTTCTCCCGAAAACAGTGGGAGTATCGCGCCAGCGGGCGGTCAAAAGCACCGCCCCACAGAGCCGTTCCGGAACGACGGCCGGGAGCCATAAAGAGAGGACTATCATGCGTATTGCACTGCGTATCGCGCTCGCCGCATCGGCTGCGCTGCTGACGCTCGGCGTCGCCCAGGCTCAGGAAACGACCCTGAGAATCGGCACCGAAGGCGCCTACCCCCCATTCAACAACCTGACCTCCGACGGCCAGCTCGTGGGCTTCGACATCGACATCGCCAAGGCGCTCTGCGACGAGATGAAGGTCAAGTGCACCTTCGTCGCCCAGGATTGGGACGGCATCATTCCGGCTCTGCAGGCCGGCAAGTTCGACGCCATCGTCGCCTCGATGTCGATCACGCCGGAGCGCGCCGAGAAGGTCGACTTCACCCACAAATACTACAACACGCCGTCGGCGATCGCGGTACCCAAGGATTCGACCCTCAAGGGCGTGACCAAGGAAGACCTGGCCGGCAAGACCATCGGCGTCGCAACCACGACGACGCATTTCAATTACGCCTCGAAAACCTATACGGACAGCACGGTCAAGGGCTATCCGAGCAGCCCCGAAGAGCAGGCCGATCTCGCCAACGGGCGTCTCGACGCGATCGAGGACGATATCGTCGTGTTGCAGCAGTTCCTGGATTCGCCTGATGGCGCCTGCTGCAAGATTCTCGGCCAGCCCTCGCCGCAGCCGGTCGATATCTTTGGACCGGGCGCCGGCATCGCCGTGCGCAAGGGCGAGACGGATCTGGTCAACAAGTTGAACAGCGCCATCGACGCAATCCGCGCTAACGGAAAGTACAAGGAAATCAACGACAAGTACTTCAAGTTCGACGTCTTCGGCGCCGAGTCCTGAACGTCTGAAACAAGGCGGCAGGGGAAGTTTCCTCCTGCCGCCTTGGCCTGACAGAAGTGGAGACAAGACCCGTCAATGCCAAGCCAGAACATATGGATACTTCTCACTTGGGGACCCGATGGCTGGATTGACGATATTGCCTATGGCGCACTGGTCACCATTGCGCTCGCGCTGGCGACACTGCCGATCGGCCTGACGATCGGCTTTTTCGTCGCCTGGGCAAAACAATCCGAAGAGCCGTCGCTTCGCGTGGCCGCCAACATCTACACCACGGTGTTTCGCGGCCTGCCGGAACTGGTGACGCTTTTCCTGTTCTTCTTCGGCATGCCGATCCTCTTGCAGTATGTCATCCGTCTGTTCAGGCCGGAAGCGACGGTCGATGTCGACAGCTTCCTCGCCGGCATGATCGTGCTGTCGCTGATCTTTTCGTCCTATTCCAGCGAAGTCTTCCTGTCGGCCTTTCGCGCCATTCCGAAGGGCCAGTATGAGGGCGGCTATGCGATCGGTCTGTCGAAATGGCAGACGATGCGCAAGGTGATCCTGCCGCAGCTGCTGCGCATCGCCTTCCCCGGCCTTGAGAATTGCTGGCTGAGCCTGCTCAAGGACACGGCCCTGGTGTCGGTCGTCAACCTGGCTGAAACCCTGCGCAACGCCGGCGTGGCGGCCCGTGTCACCAAACATTCCTTCCTGTTCTACAGCGTCGCGGCGATGGTGTTCCTTATCCTCGCCATCCTGTCGTCGATCGCCACCGGCTTCATCCTGCGTTCGCTCGGGCGGAGGGAGGCACGATGAGCGTCGTGACGCGCGCCGCCGTCGACATCGAGAAGCCACCACCACGGGCGCGAGGCTGGCCGCGGGCCCGTATCGTCGGCTACGCGCTGGTCGGCTTCTGGATCCTGTTCGGCATCGGCATCGCCGTCTATCTGGTTTACGCTTGGAATGGCGAATTCTTCGCCAGATACGCGCCGGCCTATCTGCAGGGCTTGGGAACCACGCTTGCGCTGGTGGCCATCTCGATGGTGCTCGGCGCGCTTTTTTCGCTGCCCGTCACCTATGCCCGCATGTCGAAGAACCGCTATCTGTCCGTCCTGGCCTATTGCTACGTCTACTTCTTCCGCGGCACGCCGCTGCTGGTCCAGGTCTATCTCGTCTATTACGGCCTGGGCTCGTTCCGGGTGCAGCTCGAATCCGTCGGACTGTGGTGGTTCTTCCGCGACGCCTTCAATTGCGGTGTGTTCGCCTTCGCGCTCAACACCGCCGCCTACCAGGCCGAGATCCTGCGCGGCGCCATAGAAAGTGTTCCGAGGGGCCAATGGGAGGGCGCTGCTTCGCTCGGCCTGCACAAATTGCAGACGCTGCGCAAGGTCATCCTGCCGCAGGCGTTTATCGTCGCGCTCCGGCCCTACGGCAATGAACTCGTCCTGATGATCAAGGCCTCCGCCATCGTTGCCATCATCACAGTCTATGATTTGATGGGCAACGCGAAGCTCGCCTACGCCAAGTCCTTCGACTTCCAGGCCTATGTCTGGGTCGCCATCGTCTATCTGGTGATGGTCGAGATCCTGCGCCACGGCGTCGAATGGATCGAGCGACGGATCACCATTCATCTGATCCGCTGAGCGTTCGGCTGTACCAGTCGATCGGCTCATGCGCGTCTTGACGAATGGCGCGTAGAGCCTAGAGCTGTCCAAGACAATTCCGTTCCGTCTGAAGGGCAAACCCATGGCATCTGTGGCATTTCTCGGTCTTGGCGTGATGGGCTATCCCATGGCCGGGCACCTCAGGAACAAAGGCGGCCACGACGTCACCGTCTACAACCGCACCGCGGCGAAGGCGGAACAATGGGTGGCCCAGCATGGCGGCAAGCTTGCTTTGACGCCGGCGGACGCCGCAGAGGGCCAGGATTTCGTCTTCTCCTGCGTCGGCAATGACGACGATCTGCGCTCGGTGACGACCGGGGCCGATGGCGCCTTCGCCGCGATGAAAAAAGGCTCCGTCTTCATCGACAACACCACCGCTTCGGCCGAAGTGGCGCGCGAACTGGCCGACGCCGCTGAAAAGGCCGGCTTTTCCTTCCTCGACGCGCCGGTTTCCGGCGGGCAGGCGGGCGCCGAGAACGGCGTGCTGACGGTGATGGTCGGCGGCGAGCAGGCTGCCTTCGACAGGGCCAGGCCGGCCATCGACGCCTTTGCCCGGATGGTCGGGCTGATGGGTCCGTCGGGCGCCGGCCAACTCACCAAGATGATCAATCAGATCACCATTGCCGGGCTGGTGCAGGGACTGGCCGAAGGCATCCACTTCGGCAAGAGGGCCGGGCTCGATATCGAGAAGGTCATCGAAGTCATCTCCAAGGGCGCTGCCGGGTCCTGGCAGATGGAGAACCGCCACAAGACGATGAATGCCGGTAAATATGATTTCGGCTTTGCCGTGGACTGGATGCGCAAGGATCTCGGCATCTGCCTCGATGAAGCCGACCGCAATGGCGCGAGACTGCCGGTGACCGCCCTTGTCGACCAGTTCTACAAGGATGTGCAGGCGATGGGCGGCAAGCGCTGGGACACCTCGTCCTTGCTGGCGCGCC
Organism: Mesorhizobium sp. C089B; assembly: GCF_030323125.1. Taxonomy (NCBI): domain Bacteria; kingdom Pseudomonadati; phylum Pseudomonadota; class Alphaproteobacteria; order Hyphomicrobiales; family Phyllobacteriaceae; genus Mesorhizobium; species Mesorhizobium sp. C089B. Next base: position 1,482,434 of record NZ_CP100469.1, on the reverse strand, counting down.
TGGAAAAATAAGCGTTCGCAATGGCCGAGCTTTCGCCCCAATCGAGCGCCGATGAGATCGTCGCCCATTTGCGCTCGATCGGCTCGGAGGACAATCGCCGCGGCATGTTGCGCTACGGTATCAAGACCGAGCGCGCGCTCGGCATCTCGCATGGCATGCAGCGGCAGATCGCCAAAAAGATCAAGCGCAACCACGAGCGAGCTTTCGAACTTTGGCAGACCGGCATCATGGAGGCGCAGTTCATCGCTTCCGTCACGGCCGACCCGAAGCGCTTCTCAGCCGCGGATGCACGACAATGGGCCGCGTCCTTCGATTCCTGGGATATCGTCGACGGCGTCTCCGATCTCTTCGTCGACACGGACGCCTGGAAGGAGCTGATTGAAGAGTTCGCGGCGGACGAGCGCGAGTTCGTTCGACGCACGGCCTTTGCCATGATGGCGTGGTCCGTCGTGCACCGGAAGCAGGAGCCGGTGGCGACTTTCCTCGGCTTCCTGCCGATCATCGAAGCGCATGCCGCCGACAGCCGCAATTTCGTGAAGAAGGCGGCAAACTGGGCGCTTCGTTCGATCGGCAAGCGATCGTTGGAGATGCACGGCGCTGCCCTTGCCGTGGCCGAACGACTGGCCCAGTCGGCCGACAAGACGGCGCGCTGGATTGGCAAGGACGCCGTACGGGAACTCACCAATGCCAAGATCGTCGAGCGGATCGCCGCCAGAAAAGGCTGACCTAGCCAACGTCCGGTTCACCGAGGTGACGCGGCAGACGCGCGCCGATTTCGAAGGCCTCTTCGAAGCGCAAGGCGGTCCGAAGTATTGCTGGTGCATGGCCTGGCGGCCCCTGCCCGGCCGCCGCGAGCATGTCCAGCACGCCGAGTTGAAACGGGCCATGATGGCGCTTGTCGAGGCCGGTACGCCGGTGGGAATCTTGGCCCAGATTGACGGCAAGACCGTCGGCTGGTGGTCGGTCGCGCCGCGCCAGACCTATCGGAAGCTGACGTCGCAACAGGACGATGACGAGACCGGCATCTGGTCGATCGTCTGCTTCTATGTGCCAAGGGCGCTGCGCGGCGGCGGGCTGGCGGCAGCGCTGCTTGACGCTGCCATAGATCACGCCTTTGCCAAGGGCGCCGGCGTGATCGAGGCCTACCCGGTCGGCGAGGCATCGCCGAGCTACCGTTTCATGGGGTTTCGCGACATGTTCATCGCTCGCGGGTTCCATGAGGTCGGCATGGCCGGCTCTCGCAGACATGTGATGCGGCTCGAGCGTTGACGCGATCGGCCGCGGCGTCTTTACTCCTGCACAAAGGAAGCGGCCGATGAGCAGTCCTCTCAAATCGACCTTGGCGCTTGCAGCCGCGTTGTTGGTGTTCACCGCTACCAACGCCTCAGGCCAAACCGCGCGCATCTTCTGGAAAGATCTGCGTCCTGCGACGCAGGCGGTGGCCGAAGATGCCGGTCTGCCGATGATTGCGGCAAAACTGCCCGATCGTGGCGAGACATTGTCGCTCAACCTGCAAGACAAGATAGTACAATTAACCGGCTACGCATTGCCGGTCGACCGTGATGGCGATCTCGTCTACCAATTCCTGCTGGTGCCGTGGACAGGCGCTTGCAGCCACATGCCGACGCCGCCGCCCAACCAGATCGTGCTGGTGACGCCGGCCCGTCCCTACAAGATGTCGCAGTCCTATGAGTCGGTTGCCGTGACCGGCGCTTTGCGGCCCGGCTTGGAGAAGAGCCAGTTGTTCATTCTCGACGGCGTCAGCATCATCCAGTCCGGCTACACCGTACGCAAAGCCGATGTGGTGGCAGTCGACACGGTGCCGGACACGATCACGCTGCCGGTCAACTCGCCCTGGAGTTTCCTCAACAAAAAGAAGAACTAAACGGCGCCTGCTTGTGCAGCGTCACCGCCCAGTCACGGACAACCGCGCTCAGGCCGCGTTGGCGCCGGATTCCTTGTCCAGCAGCATGTAGTCGAGCGGCATTTCGGTCGTGTACTTGATCTGCTCCATGGCGAAGGACGACGATACGTCGCGGATCTCGATCTTGGCGATCAGCCGCTTGTAGAAGGCGTCATAGGCGGCGATATCGGGCACCACGACGCGCAAGAGATAATCGACGTCGCCGCTCATGCGGTAGAATTCGACCACCTCGGGAAATTCCTGGATGACTTCCGAGAAACGCCGCAGCCATTCATGGCTGTGCGAATTGGTGCGGATCGACACGAAGACGGTGACGCGCACATTGACCTTTTCGTGGTCGAGAATGGCGACGCGCCGCTTGATGACTCCCTCTTCCTCCAGCTTCTGGATGCGGCGCCAGCACGGCGTCGTCGACAGGCCGACTTTCTTGGCGACATCGGCAACCGCGAGCGTCGCGTCCTCCTGCAGGAGGCGGAGAATTTTTCTGTCGAGGCGATCCATTGAGGTGCTCCTGGTGCAGGCCGCGTTCCCTCGAGCGCGACGCGCTTTGGGAATAGATTGGCTATACTCCCTCTTATTTCGACCTTTCACAAGAAAGAAATTCTGCCGGATGGCACAAAAGCGAGTGATATCTTGCTTAAAGTCTAATCTATGCGATAGCGGATTTCCGATCTCAGAAACGGCAGCAAATCCATTTCAAACCATGGATTCTGCTTCAGCCATCCTGAGTTGCGCCATGACGGGTGTGGCAGCGGCAGCACTTTCAGGCTGGCCGGCGCATCCCAGATGGTGCGCCAGTCCTTCACGGTTTCGGTCAGCGACGGCCGGCGCGTGGCGCCTATATGCCAGGATTGCGCGTAGGAGCCGATTGTCAAAACGAGGTCGATCTGCGGCATCAGCGCCATCAGCGGCGCGCGCCAGGCCAGCGCGCATTCTCGGCGCGGCGGCAGGTCGCCGCCCTTGGCGTCCTGGCCGGGGAAGCAGAACCCCATTGGCACGATGGCGAATTTATCCGTGTCGTAGAATTCCTCGCTTGTCACGCCCAGCCAGCTTCGCAAGCGGTCGCCGGAGGCGTCGGTGAACGGCATGCCCGACAAATGCACCTTTGTGCCTGGCGCCTGGCCGGCGAGCAGGATGCGGGCGCTGGATGATGGCAGCAGCACCGGGCGCGGCTCGTGCGGCAGTGGCCTGCCGACCGGAGTGTCGACGCAGATGCGGCAGGCGCGGACCTTTGCCGTCAAGCGTTCGAGTTCCGCCTCCATCAGGCGGAAGCGCTCGGACGGCTGGAGACGGCGCTGTACCAGCGCAGCACGTTGGTGCACTCGTCCGGCACTTTGATGCGCGCCGGTTTCATGAAATCCATGGCGATCATGCCGGTGATATCGGCGATCGAATAGGCGTCGCCGGCGGCGAATTCGCGGTTTGCCAGTTCGGGCTCGAGCAGTTTCAGGAATTCAACCGCTTTCGCCTTGTTGGCCTCGCCCCATTCGGGGATCTGCGGAATTTCCCATTCCTTCATCGCCGGATGGATGTGGCGAAAAGCCTGGGCGACGCAGCTGAGCAGATTGAACTCCATGCGCCTTTGCCACATCTCGACCTTGGCCTTGCCGAGCGCGCCTTGCCCGAACAGCGCCGGTTCGGGATGCAGTTCCTCGAAATAGCGGCAGATGGCGACGGATTCGGTGAGGATGGTACCGTCGTCGAGCTCGAGCACCGGCAGCCGCTGCAGCGGGTTGCGCGACCTGACCGGCTCCTGCTTGTGCCCCATCGCACCCATGTCGACCGGCACCAGCGGCACTGCGATGCCCTTTTCGGCGAGGAAAACCCGCACGCGCCGCGGATTGGGGGCGCGGCCGCCGTCGAACAGTTTCATGCTTATCCTCCCGATCTGGTCCTTCAACTATAGTGCTCGTCACCAGAAGCGAAACATCTCTCGCAAGGCGTCACCGACCGAAGCCAGGGTGCCGTGCTTTCTTTCGAGCGGGCCGCCGTGGTGGCTTTCGCGCCAGTCTTGCGGCTGATCGAACGTGCCGGCCCAGATGCCAACCTTGCCGGCGCGGGCAATGGCCTGCTCGGTGTCGAAATCGCCATAGGCAATTGCCCAGCCGGCCTCAACCTGGGCCCGGTTGAGATCCTTTCCACCGGCCTTGCAATCGCCGAGCAGGCGGCCGTAGCGGTCGCGCTGCCAGCCGCTGCAGGTCACCGGATTGCCTGATATCAGCCGCACCAGCGCCTGGCGCGCCAGCCTGCCGCAAGCATAGTCCGCGCCATCCCTACGGCAGATCTGCTGGTATTCCGGAGCGTCGATGCCGCGCATGCGGATACGTTCGGTGCCAAGAGTGAGTGAATCGCCATCGTTGACGATCGCCGCCCCTTGCGCCTTGCGCGTCTCGAAACGGTCGAGGCGTGCGGCGAGCAGGATCAGCAGGCCGAGCAGAATGACCGTCAGCGCGTAGTCCAGCAGCTTGCGCCACAGGCTTCGCGGCGGCGGCGGATAGTATCGCCGGCGCGGCCTTGGCGACCACGAACGGCTCATATGGCAAACAGTCTCTTAATCATTCGAACGTAGCTTAACGAATTGAGATCGCTGCGCGCATAAATCGAAGTTTCCATGCCTCTGCTACGCTCGAACACAGCGGATAAATTCATTGTGGACCGCCGGAAACCGCACCGCAACAGCGATGTGGCGCGCGCGGTGCGCAAGACGCGCGACCGTCTTTCGCAGCAGGTCGGCAATCTCGACTTCGACCGCGAGCTGCTGAAGCTGCACGCCGGGACCATGGTGGGCGGCGCAGCCGTCATCCCACTGCTGGTGTTGGCGGTCGCGGCGGCCGGGCTGCTGGCCGGTGTGGACAAACAGATCAGCGTCTGGGCGCTGTTCACCCTGATCTGCTATTCGATCGTCGCCTTCATGGCGCGGCGCGTCGGCCGCACCGAAGCCGCCGAGCTCAACCCTGTTCGCACCCGCAGGGATTTCCTGATCGGCCATTCGCTGTGCGGCCTCGGCTGGGCGTGGTTCGCCTGGCTCGGCTGCGCCACCTGCCAGATCGACCAGTTCCAGGTGGCCAAGGCGATGGTGCTACTGCTGGCCATGGCGACGACCGCTATCATGGCGTCGTCCTTGCGCGGCTCGCTGCTTGCCACCTTCGTCGTTCCGGTGGCGGTCTATGCCTATGCCGAAACGAAATTTTGGGTGCCGGTCGGGACGATCATGGTCGCCCTGCTGGTCGCGGCATTGCCGTTCTTTGCCTATATCGCGCGCCATCTCAACCGCTCGTCGCTGATACTTCTGTCCTTCCGCTCCGAAAAGGATGCGCTGCTCGCCGAGGTGGAGACCGCGAAATCGATGTCGGACGAAGCTCGTCGGCGGGCCGAAGACGCCAATCTGGCGAAGTCGCGCTTCCTTGCTTCTATGAGCCATGAGCTCAGGACGCCCCTCAACGCCATTCTCGGTTTTTCCGAGGTGATGGCCAATGAGGTGCTCGGGCCGATGAGCAACCCGACCTATCGCGACTACGCCCGCGACGTGCACGATTCCGGCCAGCATCTGCTCGACCTGATCAACGAAATCCTCGATCTGTCGCGCATCGAGGCCGGCCGCTATCAGCTCAACGAAGAGCCGGTGATGCTGCTCAACATCGCCGAAGATTGCTGCCACATGATGGAATTGAAGGCGCGCAACAAGGACATCCGCATCGTCCAGGATTTCGAAAGTGCCCTGCCGCGGCTGTTCGCCGACGAGCGCGCGGTGCGGCAGATAACGCTCAACCTCCTGTCCAACGCCATCAAATTCACCGCCACCGGCGGCGAAGTTCGCGTGCGCGTCGGCTGGACGGCGGGCGGCGGCCAGTACATTTCGGTCAAGGATAACGGGCCGGGCATACCGGAAGACGAAATCCCGATCGTGCTGTCCGCCTTCGGCCAGGGCTCGATCGCCATCAAGAGCGCCGAACAGGGCACCGGGCTCGGACTGCCGATCGTGCAGGGCCTGCTCGCCATGCATGGCGGCGAATTCGAACTTCAGTCGAAATTGCGCGAAGGCACCGAGGCAATCGCCATTTTCCCGCTCGCCCGAGTGATGGAGGAACTGCCGGCGCTGCCAACCAAGACCGTGGCGGCGGCCCGCCGACGTTGACAGCTTGTTCTAGGCTTTGACCGCCGCCGCCATGCCCGAACTGGTAAGCGCCGCCGCCTTGACCAGACCGGCGGCAAGGGCGGCCCCTACCCCTTCGCCGTGGCTGATGCCGAGATCGAACAGCGGCCTGAGGCCGAGCCGCTCGGCGGCAAGCCTTTGGCCGGGTTCGGGCGACTGGCTGGCCAGCAGGCAATGGTCGAGCGCACCCGGGTTGGCGGCATGCAGCACGGCAGCGGCAGCGGTCGCGGCGAAGCCGTCGAGCAGCACCGGGATTTTTTGCATCCGGGCGGCGAGGATGGCGCCGGCAATGGCCGCAAATTCGCGGCCACCGACCCGGCGCAGTGCTTCCAACGGGTCCTTCAGAGCCGCACCATGGAAGGCGACGGCTTTATCGACTACATCAGCCTTGCGCGCCTGCATGGCCGCGTCCGCGCCCGAGGCGGGGCCGACCCAGTCGGCGCCGCTGCCACCGAACAGGACGGCGCACAAGGCCGCCGCAACTGTGGAGTTGCCGACGCCGAGATCGCCAAGGCAAATCAGATCGGCGCCACCGGCGATGGCTTCCATGCCGAAGGCCATGGTGGCGGCGCAGCCGCGTTCGTCGAGGGCGGCGTCCTCGGTGATGTCGGCGGTCGCAATGTGCAGCGCCAGATCGAACACCTTGAGGCCAAGATTGTTGGCGACGCAAATCTGGTTGATTGCCGCACCGCCGGCGGCGCACAGCTCAACGGCGTTTGCGGTCGCAGCGACAGGGCGCGGCGAGATGCCGTGGCGGGTCACGCCATGGTTGCCGGCGAAGATCGCCACCAGGGGCCGGTTCACCGCCGGCGGGGCGCGCCCGCTCCAGGCAGCAAGCCAGGCGGCGATGTCCTCGATGCGGCCAAGCGAGGCTTTCGGCTTGTCGGCCTTGGAAAATAGGGTGCGCACCCTGTTTTCCGCGACTGTATCGGCAGGCGGCAGGCTCGCCAGCAGATTGCGAAAGTCGTCGAAGGGCAGCGCGCTGGTCATGTCGGTCCTGATCATTCCCTGTGGTTGATCAGCGGCATAACCGCCTTGCCCGGCCGGCACAACTCCCCTCGACATTGGCGCGAAAGCGGTTGCCCGCGCCGCATTCCGAAGGGCTTGCATTGGCTTTGCCGTTGCACCATGTGGAGATGGAACGAGGGATTCCGGACGGAACCTTCAAGAGAAAGTCATGACGGCCATCGAATCCCCGTGCATCCTGGTCTGTTCGATCGACATGAAAACCGGCTTCTGCTTCGGCTGTGGCCGCACGCGCGATGAAATCGGCGCCTGGATGGGGATGACGCCGGAGGTACGCCGCAGCGTCATGGCCGAGTTGCCGGCCCGATTGGAAACGGTCGAGCGCAGGCCGCGCCGGGAAACACGCCGCAGCCGCATGGCGCGCGAGCGCGACGTCCTCTCTTGAGGCGGCAGGTCCAATGAACCGACTGTTCTGGATCGTGATGGCGGCAATCGGCCTCGGGCTGGTGCTGCTGATGATCAACAACGACGCCGGCAGCACGTTCGGCATCGAGAATTACGATTTCAGCCGTCTGGTCTGGCTGGGGGCGATCGGCTTGCTCGTCAGCGCCGGCCTTGTCCGGTCCGGCAGGCCGCTCGGCGTCATGGCCCGCAATCTCGGCACGTGGGCCCTGATCGTGCTGGCGCTCGTCGCCGGCTACCAGTACCGCTACGAGTTGCAGGATTTCGCCAGCCGGGTGACGGCGGGCCTCGTTCCCGGCAGCCCGCTGGAGCTCGGCGTCGAGGACGGCCATGCCACCGTGACCCTGGACAAGGCCGACAGCGGCCATTTCGAGGCCCGCATCACGATCAACGGCGCGCCGATCCGCACCGTCGTCGATACCGGCGCGACCAGTACAGTGCTCACCGCCGAAGACGCGCAGGCGGCCGGCTTCAATCCGGCAGCGCTGAGCTTCACCGTCCCGGTCTCGACCGCCAATGGCATGGCGCGCGCCGCTTCGGTGCGCACCGACGAACTGGCGATCGGCGGCATCGTGCGCAGGAACATGCAAGTCATGGTCGCCGCGCCCGGCGCGCTCAGCCAGAGCCTGCTCGGCATGAATTTCATCGGTTCGCTGTCGGGTTTCGACGTGCGCGGCAACCGGATGATTCTGCGCGACTGAACTGCTTAAGCGGCCTTTTCAACACGGTCGAAATCGACGGCAGCGAACGCTGCCTTCAGCACATCCGGTCCGGCGCCGGGTTTCGTCGCGTCGGTGGACAGTATCTGCCGGAAGCGGCGCGCGCCCGGCAGGCCGTGGAACAGCTCGACCATGTGGCGGGTGACGTGGCCGAGCCGCCCGCCCTGCTCGATATGCCGCGCGGCGTAGTCGGCCATCGTGTCGATCAGCGCGGCAAAATCGTAGGCGCCGGCCTTGTCGCCGTAGAATGCCGCGTCGACGCCGGCCAGGATGCCTGGCGTGTGGTAGGCGGCGCGGCCAAGCATGGCGCCATCGACATGATCGAGGTGGCGAGCCGCCTCTTCGAGCGATTGAACGCCGCCATTGATGCCAATGAATTTGTTCGATTTTCTAGCCTTGAGGCGATAGACCCTGTCATAGTCGAGCGGCGGGATGTCGCGATTTTCCTTCGGGCTCAGACCCTCCAGCCAAGCCTTGCGCGCATGCACCCACAGCGCGTCGGCGCCGGCCGCGAAAACGCCGTCGGCCAGCGCGTCGAGCGCGGGCTCCGGATCCTGCTCGTCGACGCCGATGCGGCATTTGACCGTCACCGGGATTTTCACCGCCGCCTTCATCGCCGCCACACAATTGGCGACGAGGTCAGGCACTTTCATCAGGCAGGCGCCGAACGTGCCGGACTGGACGCGGTCGGACGGACAGCCGACATTGAGATTGATCTCGTCGTAACCGAAGCCCTCGCCGATGCGCGCCGCCTCAGCCAGCTTTTGCGCATCGGAGCCACCGAGTTGCAGTGCCACCGGATGTTCGGTCTCGTCAAAACCAAGCAGCCGCTCGCGCGTACCATGGATGACGGCGTCCGCCACCACCATTTCGGTGAAGAGCAGCGCACGCCGCGTCAACTGGCGGTGGAAGAACCGGCAATGCCGGTCGGTCCAGTCCATCATGGGTGCAATAGCCAGTCTAGGATCTTGATTTTTCAGCATTTTTTCTTTAACATCAAATCGTTAGAGCAGCCCGAGTGCACGCGAATTTACGCCAGAATACGACCCTTTTCGCCACGTTTCGATCTCTCAGTGCACACGGAGCGCACACGAGAAAATGGCCGCCTACGCAAAACTCTCGTCCGGTTCATGGCGTGTCCAAGTCCGTCGCAAGGGTCGCTACGTTAGCGAGACCTTTCTGCGCCGAGACGACGCCAGGCGCTGGGCAACCTAAACCGAGCGCCAAGTCGATCGCGGTGAGACGCCGACCAAGTCCGTATAGCGCGCCTGAAAACTTTCGGCGAACCCATCGACCTTCATATCGACGACATGTGCGATGTAGGCAAGTCCCCTCGCCGCTCCAAGGCCGCAGCCCTCGATATGCTCCAAAGACATCCGGGGAAGTGCAACATAGCTGCCCTTGATCGCGAACGGCTCATTCGTTTTGGTCGCGACCGGGCCGCCCAAGGTGCCGGACGATGAGTCTCGGTATCGACATCACCTAGGGAAAGTCGTTGAGCGTCGTTCCTGGATGATCTGCCTGGTCGTGATCGCGACAGCCGCTGGCGAGAGCCGCCAAACACGCATGAGATTGTCTGAAGCGGAGGACCGTCCATGGAAGGACCTATTTCGAGCTATTTTGCATCGATTGAACCCGTGGGCCCCTGACGTTTTTCTGGACCGCTTGCTGCATCCGGCGCGGCATTTCAAACATCCCCACGACGTTTTGGCCGATGTTGCCCTGGACGCTCAGGAGAAGCGCGCCATTCTTCGTCATGGGCATCGGATGCCTGCGCCGTAGAATCCGTGCCAGCGCTTCGCATGCTGCCGCGAGCGGGTGAACCGGTCAGCTTCGACACGATCATGGATGCGTTGCAACAGTTGGATCAATCGGATGAGCGTGCCGGTCCTGACTGCAGTGACAGCGCGGCAGTGGCCGCGTTCATACCATTCGTCGATCGGATTTAACAGGCTGCTGCAAAAGTCGCATTTGGCTTTGTTTTATGATTCACTTTCGTCTGACAACGGGAGTGATTTGCGATGCGGGGTCGTAGTGAAGGACCGGGAAGCCTTTTCAGCTATGTTCCGTTAGAGAAGCGCATCCCGTTGGATCATCCTCTGCGGGCGATCCGGCAGTTGTGCGATGAAGTGCTTGGTCGTCTGGATGGTCGCTTCGAGGCGCTCTATTCGGGCATGGGCCGGCCGTCGATCCCACCGGAGATGTTGCTGCGGGCGACACTGCTGCAAGCGTTCTTCTCGGTTCGTTCGGAACGGCAACTGATGGAGCAGATTGATTACAATCTGCTGTTCCGCTGGTTCGTTGGCCTGCCGCTTGACGCGCCGGCGTGGCATGCGACGGTTTTCACCCACAATCGCGACCGGCTGCTTGAAGCCGATGTGGCGCGAGAGTTTTTGGGTGAACTGATGGGCCTCAAGCGGGTGAGCAAGCTTCTGTCGAGCGAGCATTTTTCGGTGGACGGCACGCTGATCGATGCCTGGGCTTCGATGAAGAGCTTCCGCCCGAAGGATGGTTCGGGCGATCCGCCAGGGCCAGGGCGCAATGGCGAGCGCAACTTCCGCAAGGAGAAGCGCTCGAATCAGACACATGCCTCCACGACCGATCCCGACGCCCGGCTCTACCGCAAGGCGGACGGCCATCCGAGCCGCCTGTGCTTCATGGGCCATGTGCTGATGGAGAACCGCAACGGGCTGGCGGTCGATGCAACGTTGACGCACGCCACCGGCAAGGCCGAGCGGGAAGCCACGCTTGTCATGCTCGACCGGCGGCAAGGCAAACATCGCATCACGCTGGGCGCCGACAAGGCCTATGACGTCATGGATTTCGTTGGCGACCTGCGCCAGCGCCAAGTCACTCCGCACATCGCCATACAAGGCACGGTCTCAAGCGCGGGCACGGTGCGCAAGACCGCTATCGACGGGCGCACCACGCGCCATGCCGGCTATGTGATCAGCCAGCGCATCCGCAAACGCATCGAGGAGATATTCGGCTGGGTGAAGAAGCCGGGCGGATTGGCCAAAACCAAATTGCGAGGGCAGCCAAGAGTGGAGGCCGTCTTCACCTTTGCGGTCATCGCCTACAATCTGGTTCGCATCCCAAAGCTCCTGAAAGGGCAGATCGCATAACCGTCAGCAGAAAGGACCGCAACTCGCGCAGCAAGCTCAGCTGCAACCCGCCGCGAAAATCGCGCAGACAACAGAAAACTTCCGTCAAAAATATCGAGATCAGCAACGATCAGACTTTTGCAGCAGCCTGTTAAGGGCGACGTAGTTGTTCTTGCACCATGGACCCGTCGGCGAGTGACCCCGCCGGCGGGAGGGGTGTGGCATCGGTGCGTTCGCCCAGATTGCCGATGAAAATTTTCCTATTCTTCCTCTTGAAGGTGCACGTCGCGATTCTAAATTGATGGTCGCCGGCCGCCCAATGGGGCCGGCAACACAGGGAGGCGGCAAGGCTCTTGGCGCCTTCTTGTCCATGTTGCTCAAAGGAGGATGTGGCTATGAAGACAAACCTCGATTTTACCCCTCTATACCGGTCCAGCATCGGCTTCGACCGCATGGTCGACATGCTTGAAAGTGCGAGCCGTGTGGCCTCGTTCGACAACTGGCCGCCCTACGATATCGCCAAGGTTGATGATGATCAGTATCGCATCACGATGGCGGTCGCCGGTTTCTCGCAGGACCAGCTGACCGTCACCCACCAGCCCAACATGCTGGTTGTGAGCGGGTCGCAATCCGGCGATGAGAACGGCCGGCATCTGTACCGCGGCATCAACGGGCGCGCTTTCGAGCGTTGGTTCGAACTGGCCGATCATGTCAAAGTCCAGGGCGCCAGCCTTGAGAACGGGCTGCTGAGCATCGATCTCAAGCGCGAGGTTCCCGAGGAGATGAAACCGCGCAAGATCGAAATCTCCAGCGGGGCTCCCATGCCGAAGATCGAGGCGCCCAAGGTCGAGACCGACAAGCTGGCCGCCTGAGCAATCCACCATGAAGGCTTTCGCTTGAGCCGGGCGTCCCGCCCGACTCAGAGACCTACGAAAGGAGAAAGACAATGAGCGTACGTGACTTGATCCCATGGGGCCGGGGCAACGGAAACTCGGCGCCCAGTCTCTTCCCCGACGGAGATCGAGACCCCTTCGTCTCCCTCCACCGGGAGGTAAACCGGCTGTTCGATGACGCCTTCCGCAGCTTTGGCGCCAGACTGCCGGCCTTCGGTCCCTCTTTCGCCGCCAGTTGGCCGAGTGTCGAAATCTCCGACACGGACAAGGAAGTCCGCGTCACGGCGGAAATACCTGGCCTGGACGAGAGCGACATAGAAGTCCTGCTGGAAAATGGGGCGCTCAAGCTTAAAGGCGAGAAGCGTTCCGAGACCGAGGACAAGGACCGGCAGTTCTCCGAGCGCTTCTACGGTCGCTTCGAGCGCCTCATTCCGCTCGGCTACGAGGTCGAAGAAGACAAGGTCAACGCCACCTTCAAGAACGGGGTGCTGACCGTGACGTTGCCCAAGACCGAGCGGGCGCAGGCGAAGGCCAAGCGGATCGCAATCAACGGGAAGAACTGACGGATGCAGTATGGGTGGCGGCCCTTACGGCCGCTGCCCGTGCGACCCTTCATAACGGGAGGGACAGGCAATGGAGACAGTTCAAAGCAGCGACAACATCAGGAACCCAACCAAGACGTCCGTCCGGCCGGACAATGACAATCGGCCTCGTCTAGACGGGCCGGCTTTGTCAATGGGACGGTCAGTGTTTCCGGAGGGCGCAGTGGCGCGGATCTACCAGCCCTGCCGCTCGGCCATGACCTCGGCAAAGCCCCACAGGGACTGGCGATTGGTCTTCGAACGCCGCACAGCCCCGTTCATCGAGCCGCTGATGGGCTATACCGGTGGCCGGGACACCCTGACCCAGGTTGAACTGAACTTTCCGACGCTGGAAGCGGCGATCCGTTATGCCGAGCGTCAAGGCCTCAACTATGTCGTGCAGGCTGCACCTCCTGCTTCCCAGGCCAAGGTCACGCGCCAGCATGCATCGGAGGAGAAACAGGCCTTTTCCGACCTGGTTTGGCAGCGGCTGCAGTTGGCTTGGCTCCAGGCAAGCCACGGCTATGGCGCCGGTGCACAGGCAGCGCACATACAGACGGCGCTTTCGGAGCCCGAGACATTCTACGCCTCTCCGATGGAGGTTGTGGATGACCCAGTGCTAGCACCCGACGAGAAACGCGCCGTGCTCAAGAACTGGGCCTGGAACGAGTATCTGATCGACATGGCCACCGCCGAAGGCATGCCGGAAAATGCACGCCCGTCGCGATTGGACGAGGTCGAACTCGCTTTGCTGGCCTTGGAAGCCCGAAACCGGGGCTTCCAGACCAGGACCAGCCCGGTGCACTCCCGGATAGCCGCATGATGAGGCAAGAATGAACCCACTGATCGTCTTCGACGCCCAACGGACCGTTCCGAACCCTTCCCGCTTGCGGTCGCGGCAGCGGGCGGGTGCGCGCCTACAACATTCCCAATGCGTGGGCGCCCGATTGCGCCTCGGCAGAACTCGGCCCAGTTGTTAGGATCGCGCCGATATGGACGTTCCAATAAATTGGCGACAGAGGTTCCTATGTATCAATCCTTCAACGGCTCCGCCCATCCCCTGGCACCGAAAGAGATCGCGATCGCTGCCGTCCCCGAAGACGAGCGTGTCTGGGTCCCACAGGCGGAGGGCGTGTGGTTCCGACCACTTATGCTCAACACAATGCAAGGGCAGTGGTGCAATCTGCTCCGCGTACGCCGGGCCGGGATATTAAGCCGTCATCTGCATCCGGCCCCCGTGCATGGCTATGTGATCAAGGGGCGTTGGCACTATCTTGAACACGACTGGATGGCAGAGACCGGATCTTACGTTTTCGAGCCGCCCGGTGAAATCCACACGCTCACGGTTCCAAGCGACGTGCCCGAGATGATCACCTTCTTCAACATTTCCGGCTGCATGGTTTACCTGGACAAGGATAACAAGCAGATTGGTTTCGAGGACGTTTTCACCAAGATCGACATGTGCAGAAATCACTATGCGAGCGTGGGTCTCGGTGACGATTTCGTCGATCAATTCGTACGGTAGACATCCGCCCGTTTGCCTTCCGCTGCGGTGAGTTCGCGGTCCGCCACAGAGGCGAAACGAGGAGATATTGGTGACCGACTCCATATGGGCCATGCCCTTCTTCGCGGGCAAGACCGTCGTCATTACCGGAGGCACGACAGGTATCGGAAACGGCATCGCCATGGCGTTCGCCGAGGCCGGGGCAATTGTCCACGCGACGGGGGCCACGGCCGCCGAGGTAGCGGCCGCTCGTGCATACGGCACCGCCGTCTCGTATTCAGTACTCGACGTCCGGGACATGACTGCGGTCGAAGGATATTCCAGTCAGTTCACATCCGTTGCAGCGCTCGTAAATTGCGCAGGGGTAAACCTGCGCGCCGCCGAATTCACTGTCCAGGGTTTCGAAACGGTGGTCGATATCAATCTCACCGGCTCCATGCGGAGTGCGAGCGCGTTCCGAGGGGCACTCTCGAACGGGGGCGCCATCGTCAACATCGCCTCGATGTTCGCGTTTTTCGGCGCGGCTCATGCCCCGGCTTACGCCGCATCCAAGGGCGCCATCGTGCAACTTACCAAGTCGCTCGCCATCGCCTATGCCGGGGATGGCATCCGCGTAAACGCATTGGCGCCTGGCTGGATCGAGACCGCCATGACCGCCGCGCCACGGGCCGATCCAGCTCGCAACGCGGAATTGATGAAACGCACTCCGATGGGTCGCTGGGGTACGCCGGGCGACCTGACCGGCCCCGCCTTGTTCTTGTGTTCGCCGCTCGCGGGATTCATCACTGGGGCAATTTTGCCGGTTGACGGTGGCTATCTCATTGCGTGAGGCGTTGGCTATGCTGCGCGACCGATCTCCAAGCCTGTGTCGTCGAGATCAAGATCGAACGCGACCAATCGACCATGCCTGACCGCAATTGCCGCCACCAACTCCGCAAGCTCGCCATCCGTATGCTCGCAAAAAGCTGCCTGTTTCCTGACAATCGTGACCGCATCCCGGGTCGATACGACAGAGAACGGCCTCCGGGATCTCACGAATGATTCCGCAACCTCCGCGACGGATGAAGCTCGGTCAAAATTATCTTGCATACTTGCACCTCTGTACGACGCTAGCCCAAGCTCGGCCCGCGCAAATTGTTCCCATTGGCCTAATGCAGCCTGGTTAGCATCCGGCTTGGGCTCCTTTGTGAGCGAAGGCCGGGAGCAACGCTACATGGCCGTCGCCGTCTGCCTTGGACAGTGGGCTGGACGCATTCGTCTCCACTCAACGAAAGGTCACGCCATCGGCCAGTCTCACTACATGCTTCAAATGCGAACACGAGCCCGACGCTAGAGACGAGGAGGATCGAATTGTCCAAGCCGCTCGCCAAAGTTTCCGATCCTCGGATCACCGCAGTTCCCGCGCAACAAGTCGCCGGGAGACCTGTTTGCTCGCGTTGATTGCGGTCGACTGACTCCTGGCTCATTCGCCGCCTCGCCGGCTGGCTCCGGTCGGCCGGCTTCGTCCGTCTTCGTCATCGCTGGCCGGCGGACGATCCAATCCACCAAACCGGCTTCGGTCTCCTCGCAGGCCACGAATTCGCGCACCAGACTTCGCGCCAGCTCGCGCCATTGACACTCGGGCACGTTCATCTCCGCGATCAGATCTCGGCATGCAGCGCGTATGATGTCGGCATCGAAGGCTGACACGGCGACAGGACCACGGTCTGCATTCTTTGCTCGAGCAGTGTCGTCGCCCTGACGTTCGCGAAAGCGCCTCAGCACCTCGCGCGATGCGGCGATCGCTTGTCGGGTTTGACTCATAGCCTCGTAAAATCCAACTTCGCGGACCAGTGAGCGGTGCCGTGATGGAATGAAGTCCTCCATAACCGCATGCGCAGTGTCCGTACGCGTTGCAACCATCGCCGCCTCCCTGCAGGCGCACCCAATGCTTGCAGCTTCTGCCGGTGTTCGGGCGGCCGCCTGCATTTGTCGTGTCGCTGCTATGATCGCGTGAGTTAAAGCCGGTGAAGCGTCGCTGCAATTACAAATGTAAGTGTGGCATCCGATAAGTGGTATGCCCGCTGGCTGCGGCGGCGGCGAGTTCGTTCTTCAGACGGTCGAAGTCTTCCTCGGCGAAGCGCTCTCCTCGTTGCCGGAACGAGGAAGCAGGATCTGGACAAAATGCATGCGGCCGTGCCGCCGTTCAGGGGGCGCTATTGGCGAAAATCCGCCAATTTCCGCCAGTCGAAGACAACGCCCACTCCAGGCTCGTCGGGTGCTATCGCCAAACCATCCTGAAGCCTCAGCGGCTCAGTGGTGTAATGGTCAATATCAAAACTATGCGCCTCCACCCAGCCGGCATTTGTCTGACCTGCAACGAGGCTGACATGAAGTTCCTGCATCCCGTGACTGCAGACCGGAATGCCAGCCTTGCGTGAGAGCGCTGCCACGCGCAGCCAGCCCGTGACCCCGCCGCAGTTGGAGGCGTCGGCTTGGATGTAGGCGAGATTCGACCAAGCGAAGGCATGCTCGAACTCCTCGATGACATGCAGGTTTTCTCCCATTGCCAAGGGCATTCCGGTCGCCTTGGCAATGCTGGCGTAACCCTCATAGTCGTCGGGTATGATGGGCTCCTCGAACCACAGCAGATCGTAAGCGGCGAATGCTCTCGCTGCCTCGATCGCTCGCGGGACGTCGAGCGCGTAGTTCGCGTCAACCATAAAGGTGACATGAGGTCCTATGCGCTCGCGAACTGCCTTCACCCGGGCCACATCCTCGGCCAGGTCGTCCTTGCCGACCTTGATCTTCACCCCGGTGAAGCCGGCATTGAGATAGGAATCGATGCTGGCCAAAAGCTGATCGAGGGTAAAGTTTAGGTCGATGCCGCCGCGATAGGCCTTGGCGCTCTTCCCGGCCCCGCCCGCCATCTGCCAAAGCGGCAGGCCGCTACGCCGGCCCTTGAGGTCCCACAACGCGATGTCGATCGCCGATATCGCGAAAGAAGCGATGCCGCCGCGCCCGACATAGTGGATGTGCCAGAGCATGCCGTCGTAGATCGTGTGGATCTGCGTCGCGTCGCGAGCCTTGAGGAACGGCGCGAGGTCGTGATCGATCATTGCCTTGATGGCATAGCCGCCCTTGCCGCCGGTGTAGGTGTAGCCTGTGCCCTCGGTGCCGTCGGCAAGCCTCAGCGTGACGGTCACCAGCTCGAAATGCGTGTGCGCGCCGTGCTTGGCATCGGTCATCACCTCACGCAGTGGGACCCGGAACAGCCGGGTCTCGACTTCCTTGATTTCGGTGCGGCTCATGCTGCGCTCCATTCAGGTTTTTTCATCGGACCATAATTGCACCGGCAGCGCTGACTGGCAACAACGTGGCTGATCTTTCAGCGCTTCTGAAGTCAATCTGTCATTTTTGGTCCTACAAAAGCATCAATCCGCTTGTGCTTTGGTCCGATTTACCTTCTAATAACAGGACCATCTGGGAGGAAAAAGGCTTGCTGGATACGGAAGAGCATCCTGAGATGCCCGCGGCTATTCTCGCCGCCCGCGCGGCCGACGCGATGGTGGCCGGCATAGAGGCCGACATCACGTCCGGAAGGCTTGGCGACGGCAGCTACCTGCCGGCCGAGCGCGAACTGATGATCGAGTATGGTGTCGGCCGGGGCGTTGTGCGTGAGGCGATTGCGCGCCTGGCCAGCCGCGGCCTGGTGGAAGCGCGTCCGCGGTTCCGGCCCGTGGCGCGCCGGCCTGGCCTGGATGCCGCGCTCGGCGCCCTCGACGGCATCGTAGGACATCTGCTGAGCGACCAGGCGGGCGTGAAGAACCTCTACGACATGCGCGTCTTCCTCGAGGCGTCGCTGGCGCGCAACGCCGCCATCCATGCCCGCAAGGATGACATCGCAGCCCTGAGGGCGGCGCTGGCGATGAACGAGGCGGCGATCCCGGATTCCGAGAAATTCTATGCGACGGACGTGGCGTTCCACGCAGCGCTCTATGACATCGCGCGCAACCCGGTGCTGCCTGTCGTGCACAAGGCATTTACCGCCTGGCTGTCGCCGCATTGGATGCGCATGCCACGGTCGCCAGAGCGCAACCGCGTGAATTTCCTCAGCCATCGTGAAATCTGCACGGCCATCATTGAGCGAGATCCTGACGGCGCCGAGCGGGCGCTGCTCAACCACCTCTCGGCGGCCTGGGAGTATGTCCGCGGTACATTCGAAAGCCGTGAGGCGCCGGAAGCATGACGCAGTCCTACGACCATATCGTGGTGGGCGGCGGAGCAGCCGGCTGCGTCGCGGCGGCAAGGCTTGTCAAAGCGGGACGGCGAACCCTGCTGCTGGAGGCCGGCCATTCCCATCATCATCCCTTGCTCGACATGCCGCCCGGCATCTTCAAGATGATCAACGGCTCGAAATTCATGCGCTATCACCGCACCGAGCCGCAGGCCCATCTCGACGGCCGCGTCCATGAAATCTCGCAAGGCAACGTGCTGGGCGGCGGCACCTCGGTCAACGCCCAGGTCTACATGCGAGGCCGCTCGGCCGATTATGAGGAGTGGGACGAGCTGCTGCGCGGCAACAATGCCGGCGTACGCTGGAACTGGCAGGCGGTGCTGCCGCATTTCACCGGCATGGAGGGAAACAACCGCCTCGGCGGCGAACTGCATGGAAGCGAAGGTCCGCTGCTGGTCTCGGATCCAGGCCACATCGATGATGTTTCCCGTTGGTTCGTCCAGGCCGTCCAAGGCCTTGGATTGCCGTACAACCATGACTTCAACGGACCGTCGCAGCGCGGGGTCGGCTTCTACCAGTTCATGAACCGGCGGGGAAAGCGAAGCAGCGCCGCCTATGCCTTCATCGAGCCGCTGACGAATGATCCCAAGCTGACGCTGAAACTCAATTGCACAGTCAGCCGGCTGCTGATCGAAAACGGTCGGGTCACCGGCGTCGTCTATTCGGATGCGTCGGGCGCCGAGCATACCGTCCATGCAGATGCCGACGTGATCGTCTCGTCCGGTGCCCTCGTCTCGCCGAAACTGCTCATGCTGTCCGGCATCGGCCCCGCCGAGGCGCTTGCCGGGCACGGCATTTCCTGCGTCGCCGACCTGCCCGGGGTCGGCGAAAACCTGATCGACCATCCGGAGGTGCCGATCATCGCCACCGCAAACGGCCCATACGGCTATTTCAGGCAGGGCCAAGGCTGGAGGATGATCAGGAACGGCCTGCATTTCAAGCTCTTCGGCACCGGCACGATGCTGTCAGCGGGGGTGGAGGCCGGAGCCTTCGTCAATCCGGCCGATCCCGAGGGCGAACCGACGATCCAGGCCTTCTGCGTACCGCACGTCTATCTGGACCGCGATATCCTGACCTTGGTCGAGAACACCTATGGGCTTACCGTGACGACAGTGGTGGTGAAGCCAAAGTCGCGCGGTTTCGTGAGGCTGCGTTCGGCGGATCCGAAGGACATGCCGATCGTTTCGCCGAACCTCCTTAAACATCCCGACGACATGAGGGAAATGATCTCCGGCCAGCGTTATTTCCTGCAGGCTTTTCAGACCAAGCCGCTCGCCGATCGGGTCAAGGCCATTGCCGTGCCAAGCCAGGATGATCTCAGCGACGAAGCCATGACAAAGCATTGCAAGCGCTTTGTGAAGACCAACTACCACCCGGCCGGGACATGCCGGATGGGCTCGGACAGCGACCGGATGGCGGTGCTGGACGCGGCGCTGCGCGTGCGCGGAATAGACAATCTGCGGGTTGCCGACATGTCGGCCTGCCCCAACATCAATGCCGGCAATACGGCGGCGCCCGCCATGATGCTGGGCGACCGCTGCGCCGACTTCATTTTGGAGGCGGCATAGCGCCTGACCCAGCTTGCCAACGGCGTCATCGCCGAAGCCGTCAAGGCCGATATCGTGAGGAAATTACACAGTCGCAGAAAGCGACAATAAAGGAGGAAAGAGCATGATCATTACCCGTCGAAAACTACTGGTTGGCTCCGCCGCCGGCGCGGTCGCGCTGACACTCGGCTCACGCGCCTTCGCGGCGCTCCCGCCGCTCGCCAAGAAGGACAAGTACAAGGTCGGTTTCGCCCAGACGGAAAGCAACAATCCGTGGCGCCTTGCCGAGACCAAGAGCATGCAGGACGAAGCCGCCAAGCTCGGCCATCAGCTGGTCTACACGGATGCCGCCGGTTCGTCGGCCAAGCAGGCCTCCGACGTGAACTCGATGATCGCGCAGGGCGTCGACGCAATCTTCCTGCCGCCCCGCGAAGACAAGCCCCTGGTGCCGGTTATTCTTGCCGCGCGCGATGCCGGCATACCGGTGTTTCTGGTCGACCGCGACGTTGATCACACCATGGCCAAGCCGGGCGAAGATTATGTCTGCTTCATCGGTTCGGATTTCATCGAGGAGGCGACCCGCGTCGGCGAATGGCTGATCAAGAACGCCAATGGCAAGTCGAAGATCATCGAGCTGGAAGGCACGACCGGAGCCTCGGCCGCTACCGACCGCAAGAAAGGCTTCGACGATTTCATCGCCAAGCACTCGCAGTTCACCATCCTGGCGTCGCAGTCCGGCGACTTCGCCCGTGACAAGGGCCGGCAGGTCGCCGAGACGCTGCTTCAGGCGCACCCTGATGCGGATATCATCTACGCGCACAATGATGAGATGGCGCTGGGCGCCATCGCCGCTCTGGAAGCCGCCGGCAAGACCCCGGGCAAGGATGTGCTGATCTTGTCGATCGACGGCGAGAAGGAAGGCGTCCAGGCGATCATTGACGGCAAGATCGGCGCTATCTGCGCTTGCAGCCCGCTGTTCGGGCCGAAGGCCTTCGCAACGATGGCCGACTATGCGGCCGGCAAGAAGATCCCGCCGTTCATCAAGAACGAGGATGCCTTCTTCGACGCCACGAACGCGAAGAAAGACTTCGATATTGCGTTCTGATATCCACTCTCTTTCCAGCTGCCCTACCCGCTCCGGCGGGTAGGGTTTGGGAGTTTGACGATGACCGCTCAGCCGGACCAAGCCGCGCTGCTCCTGGACATGCGTGACATCCAGAAGCGTTTTGCCGGCATCCCTGCCCTGGCCGATGCCTCGCTCCAGGTTCTTCCGGGCGAGATCCACGCACTCATCGGCCAGAACGGTGCGGGCAAATCGACACTTATCAAGGTGCTCACCGGCTATCACCGCCGGGATGCGGGCCAGGTGCTGTTCGAACGGAAGCCATTCGAAGTTGGGTCTCCGCATCAGGCGCAGGTCAGCGGCATCAGCACCATCTACCAGGAGATCAATCTCGTACCGCTGCGCTCGGTGACCGAGAACATCTGCCTTGGACGCGAGAAACGCCGCCGCGGCCTGCTCGACTGGAGCGCGATGCATGCGGAAGCCGAGCGCCTGCTCAGCCGCTTCTCGATCGGCATCGACGTGCGCCGCCCGCTCAGCGATTTCAACACCGCCACGCAGCAGATGGTGGCGATCGCCCGCGCCATCGGCTTTTCCGCCCGCCTCGTGATCATGGATGAGCCGACCTCCTCGCTAGACGAGCGTGAAGTCTCGGTCTTATTCAGCGTCATCCGTCAGCTCAAGGCCGACGGCGTCTCCGTTCTGTTCGTCAGCCACAAGCTCGACGAGTTGTACGAGGTCTGCGACCGGGTCACGATCATGCGTGACGGCCGCACGGTGCGAAGCGCGGCGATGAGCGACATCGGCAAGCTGGAGCTGGTCGCGGCCATGCTCGGCCGCGACGTCGCAGCCGTCGAAGGCCACGCGACCGCGTTCGGCGAACGCGATCGGTCGAGGATCGGTGATGTGCTGTTTACCGCGCAAAGGCTGGCAGCCGGCCAGTTGGTCCGTGACGTGAGCTTCGACCTGCGCCGCGGCGAGATCGCCGGCTTTGCCGGCTTGCTCGGCGCCGGCCGCACCGAAACAGCCCGCCTCGTATTCGGCGCCGACCGCCGGAGCGCAGGCGAGATGACGATGGAGGGCGCGTCCTACCATCCCGCACGTGCCGCTGATGCCATCGCCGCAGGGATGGGCTTCTGCACTGAGGACCGCAAGGCCGAGGGCATCGTGCCGGAAATGACCGTCGCGGAGAACATAACACTAGCACTGCTGCCGAAAATCAGCCGCAATGGCATCCTGAACGAGGCCCGGCAGAAGGAGATCGTCGAGCGCTTCATTCGTGAACTCGACATCAAATGCTCGGGGCCTAACCAGAAGGTCCGCGAGTTGTCGGGCGGCAACCAGCAAAAGGTGCTGCTTGCCCGCTGGCTGGCAATGAACCCGAAGCTACTCATCCTCGATGAGCCGACACGCGGCATCGATGTCGGGGCCAAGGCCGAGATCCAGCGCCTCATCCGCAAGCTTGCCGATGACGGGCTCGGCGTGCTGATGATCTCCTCGGAACTCGAGGAAGTGATGGAAGGAGCCGACCGCATATTCGTGCTGCGCGAAGGAGTGAGGGTGGCCGAACTGGAAGGCCAGGCAGCCGACGAGGAGGACGTGCTCGCGGCGATGGCGCATGGCGGCGCGGCGAAGGAGGCAGCGTGAGCGATCTGGCCACACCATCCGCAGCCAACGACGCTGGAAACCGCCGCTTTGATGTGTTCGGTTTCCTGGCGCGCTACGGCACGGTGATCGCGCTTGTGCTGCTGGTGGTCTTCAACCTTGCCTATACGCGCAATTTCGCGACGCTGCAGACACTCAACGTCAACCTGACCCAGGTCTGCACAATTGTGATCGTCGCGGTGGGGATGACCCTGGTGATCGCCACCGGCGGCATCGACCTGTCGGTTGGTTCGCTGATGGCGATCTCCGGCGCATTGGCGCCGATGATCTTCATGGGCACGATCTTCCCGGTCGGAAACATCTATCTGGCGGTAGCCGTCGCGATGATTGCCTCGATCCTCGTCGCCGGCCTGTTCGGGTTGTTCAACGGCTGGTTGGTCTCGCGCTTCCGCATCCAACCGATCGTCGCAACGCTCGTGCTGTTCATCGCGGGGCGCGGGATCGCGCAGGTTATGACCAACGGCAATCTGCAGACCTTCCGTGTGCCGCAATTCCAGTGGATCGGACTTGCCCGCCCGCTCGGCATTCCCGCGCAGGTCATCATCATGGCCGTGCTGGTTGCGGCGGCCGCTTGGGCCCTTCACCGCACGGTGTTCGGGCGAAGCATCCTGGCGGTCGGCGGCAATGAAAAGGCCTCTGAACTGGCCGGTATCGCCGTATCGAGGATCAAGCTCGCTGTCTATGCGATCAGCGGCCTGTGCGCGGGGCTGGCCGGTCTCGTCGTCATTGCGATCAACTCCTCCAGCGACGCCAATCTCGTGGGGCTGGGCATGGAGCTCGACGCCATCGCGGCGGTCGCGGTGGGCGGCACGCTGTTGAGTGGCGGAAAGGCCACAATCATCGGCACCCTGCTGGGCGCACTGACCATCCAGTTGGTGCGCTACACGCTGCTTGCCAATGGCGTGCCCGACGCCGCTGCGCTCGTCGTCAAGGCCGGCATCATCGCATTCGCCGTCTGGCTGCAGCAGCAACACCGGGTGTAATCCATGAACAGCGCCAGACTGGTTCGCATCATCGGCACCTACGGTGTCGTCATCGCGCTTGCAGCCCTCGTCCTGTTCGGATTCCTGCGCTACGATCGCTTCCTGGGCCTCTTCAACGTGATGAGCGTTCTGCGCTACAACTCGATGTTCGCGCTCGTCGCGCTCGGCATGTGCTTCGTGATCATGACCGGCGGCATAGACCTGTCCGTCGGCTCCGTCGCCGCCTTGGGCAGCGTCGCGTCGGCCCTGGCGAGCCCGCACGGCATCGTGGCAGGCCTTGCAGCGGGCGTTGGCGCCGGCCTGGCAGCCGGGCTGATCAACGCGCTCCTGGTTACGCGCGGCAACCTGATGCCTTTCATCGCCACGCTTGCCACCATGCTGGCCGCAAGCGGCTCGGCGCTGCTTCTGGCCGGCAACCAGACCGTTTCGGTGTCTTACGATTCGGGTTTCACCGCCATCGGCCAAGGGAATTTCTGGATTTTCCCGATTCCGGCAGTCATCGCCCTGGTTGCCTATGCCGTCGGCTCAGTGGTCCTGAACTACACCAGCACGGGACGGACGGTGCTGGCCATCGGCGGTGGCGAGGATGCCTCGCGGCTGATGGGGCTGCGCACTGACCGCGTCAAATTTCTCGTCTATGTCGCAAGCGGGTGCCTGGCCGGGCTCGCCGGCGTCGTCCTCGCTTCTCAGTTCGGCGCAGGCCAGCCGATCGAGGGCGTCGGCTGGGAGCTGTTTGCCATCGCAGCCGTGGTCGTGGGCGGGACGCTGCTGACCGGCGGCTCGGGCTCGGTGTTGACCACGCTGGCCGGCGTGCTGTTGCTCGGGATCCTTTTCAACGTCCTGAACTTCGAAAACGGCATGGGTTGGATTTCGCTGTCAGCCTACTGGCAGTCGGTGATCCGCGGGCTGTTTTTGCTCGTCGTCGTCCTTCTCCAGGCACGGCTTACGGCAAGGCGCGAAACTGCCTGAGGATGGCGAGCGCCTTCGAGCACGATGGCGCTGCAGAATCAGTGCGCGTTGCGCACCCGGCCGATGAGCGCATCCCGCAGACTTTCTGCGGCGATGCTTCCCCGGTGCACCTGGGGTCCGACACCCTTGGAGCGGGATCCGCAAGCGGATCCTGGTGCAGTCACATGGCCGTCCTGGTCATTTCCCGGCGACCGCCACGAACACGGACTGCCCCTGCCTTTCCAGCCGAAACAGGATGGGCTTGCTCTGCCGGCGAGAGTTCGCCCACTCCTCGACGATGTCCGAAGGCTCCGTCACGCGGCGATTGTTGGCCGATATGATGACATCGCCGGGCTGCAATCCGCTCCGGGCGGCAAGGCCATCGGGAACCACTTCCACGACGAAGACGCCAGTTGTTCCTGATTTGATGCCTAGCTGCTGACGCGCCTGATCCGGAATCGGGCTGAGGGATAGGCCGAGGCCTTCGGCCGCCGACTTCTTGTCGGGAACAGCGCCGGTCTTCACCTCCGCATCCTTGCGCTCACCGATGACAAGCGCGATCTCCTGGTCCTTGCCGCCGTTACTCCGTGTCAGAGTGGCCTTGCTGCCAGGCTTCTGGCTAGCCGTCGCAAGCGTGAGGTCATGGACACCCTCAATGCCCTTGCCGTTGAACCGGGTGATCACGTCACCCGGCTTCAAGCCGGCTTTCTCCGCCGGGCTGCCGGGCTCAACCGAAGCAACCAGCGCGCCCTTGTCATCCTTCATCCCGAGGGCCTCAGCCAGCGACGGCGTGATGTCCTGCAGGCGGACCCCGATGAAGCCGCGCTCGATCCGGCCGGTTCGGATCAACTGGTCGGCGATGCTCTGGGCGGTACGCGATGGCACCGCAAACCCGATTCCGATGCTGCCGCCCGACGGTGAGACGATGGCGGTGTTGACGCCGATCACCTCGCCACGTGCGTTGAACAGCGGACCGCCCGAGTTGCCTCGATTGATCGACGCGTCCGTCTGGAGAAAATCGTCGTACGGCCCGGCTTGAATGTCTCGCGAGCGGGCCGAAAGAACGCCGACAGTGACAGTCCCTCCGAGCCCGAAGGGACTGCCGATCGCGATTGTCCATGCGCCCGGCTGCATTGCATCCGAGTCACCCCATTTGGTCGTGGTCATGTTGGGCCGCGGGTCGACCTTCAGCACCGCTATATCGGTGGCGGGGTCACGGCCGACCAATTGCGCCGGCGCCGTTTCCTTGTCGGAAAATACGACATGGATCTCTGTCGCATCGGCAACGACATGGTTGTTGGTGACGATGTAGCCGTCGGCACTGATCACAAATCCGGAGCCAAGCGCCTCCCTCACCTGCGGCTGAACGGGTCCGAGGCCCTGGCCGTCGAACGGACTTGTAAAGTCGCCCGCCGTCGTCTGGTCCTGGACAACCTCCCGGGTCGTGATCGCGACCACGGCCGGCAATTTCTGCTGGATGATCGCTGTGAAGTCGGTCGGGGTATCCTGGGCCAGGACAGGCGCCACGCCACTGGCCGAGAGCATCAGCGCAACCGCGATCAAGCGCGTTGCAAATCGTCTTTGCATATCGTGAGACATTGCTGGACCTCCTGCCGGACAGCCCCGGCCGCTCGGCCGCGCCGCGCGGAGCCGGTGCTCCGGACGCTAGAACTGCCAACAAAGCTGTTTGTTTCAGCCCCCCGGAAAAATGGCACGGCCAGGAAAAATGGCCCGACCGCGGGGGTCCGGAAGGCAGCAGCCGGGAACCATTGAGGCCGTCGAGTTGAACCGTCCACAGGACTGGTCCCGGACGTGGCAGAAATCAGCAAAGCGACTGCGTCAGCTCCGGCAAATGCCCATATGCCCATGGAGCCAACCTAGCGGCTGAGGTGCCTCTACCGGGCCTGGTGCGAAAAGGATCTGCAATGAACGAGGGAGTTCCACAGCCGCCGAGAGACGCGGCTGTGATCACCACCGCTCGAACTCCCTCAAGGGAACAAAAGGGTACCAACTAAGTTCGGCCCCCATAATGAGGATGCCTATATGGACCTGTTGCCCCAGTCAGCCGAACACACCGTCTCCCCGCCGCCCGCTCCAGACCTTCACCGGCTTTTGTTCGATCCAAACTTGCGTATACACGGCTTGATTGATGACACTGTCGTCACCAAAGCCTTGGACGATTTGAAAGCCGTGCGTTCCGGGGAAGACGATCTCTACGTTGAAATCGATACGCCCGGAGGCGACGCCGACGGCGCGCGACGTCTAGCTCTAGAGTTCAAACTTTTTCTGAAACACTCGGGCCGCAACGGCTACATCATTGGCAAGAATACGGTTTACTCTGCCGGGGTAACGGTCCTTGCCGCTTTCCCGAAAGCCTGCAGGTTCCTTTGCCCGCAAGCAGTCCTGCTGATTCATGAAAGAAGGCTTGAGAAAGACTTGGTTCTGAACGGACCAATTCGAAGCTGTCTTCAGATCGTTCGCGAACAACTTGCGCTGTTGGAAACGGCAGAGCGACTCGAGAATGAAGGGTTCGCCGATCTCGTCCAAGGTTCTCGAACATCGCTGGAAGAGCTGCGCGACCATGCCCTGAACAGCTGCTACCTGATGGCAGCAAGAGCTTTGGAGCTAGGCCTTGTTGAAGACATTGCCCATTAACTTGATGCCTCGATGCAAACAGCAGAGCGGAGTCCAACACGCTTCCCTCACTCATGTCGGCGGCGACCATGAACGACGAGGTTGACAAGATAGAGCGGACCGGCGGCTGTCTTTGCGGGTCTGTGAGGTATGTTGTTACCGGCGCGCCGTTGCGCGTTGGCTTGTGTCATTGCCAGGATTGCAAGCGAACCAGCGGCAGCACCTACAGTGCCTTTGCCGTGTGGCCGCGGTCGGCTTACCAGTGCAAGGGCGAGCTTGTGGCGTTCAACGGCAGAGGTTTTTGTCCGGCATGCGGGTCGCGCGTGGTGAATCTCCGCGACGACGAAGCCGAGATCATGACCGGCACTCTCGATGATGCGCCAAACGACCTTCTCCCGACATACGAGCTTTGGACCCCCCGGCGCGAAGCCTGGCTCCACAACCTGCCTTGGGCTGACCAATTCGCGGGCGATCGCACCGAAGAAGGCCAAAATTGGCGCGAAGCCCGACGAGTATGACCATGCTCGAATGGCCCTCCACCCCGTGAACCGTGAAAGTCAGCTTGATGCGCGATGAATCACTCAAGTTCTTGAAGGAAATTGTGGCGACCCCGTCGCCGAGCGGGTTTGAGCAACCCGTAGCGGAGCTTTTCCGCGAGTATGTTCGTCCGTATGCCCACAGGTTGACGACGGACGTCATGGGCAATGTCACGGCGATCATCAATCCTGAGGCGTCTATGCGCTTCATGTATGCCGGGCACATGGATGAGGTCGGCTTCATCGTCCATTACATCGACGATGACGGCTTTCTTTTCTTCAGCACCATAGGTGGAACGGACGTTGCCACTGAAATCGGCCAGCGTGTCTGGGTGCACGGCAAGGAGCCGATCCTGGGCGTCGTGGGTCGCAAGGCAATCCAGACGTTCAAAGCCTCTGACACGTCTCAAACTCCCTCGCTGATGGAACTATGGATCGATATCGGCGCGAGTTCGCGAGAGGAAGCGCTGAAGGTCGTAGAGGTCGGCAGCGCGGTCACTATCCATGGCGAGTTTGCGGCGCTACAGGGCAACCTTGCTGTCGGACGAGCGTTCGACAACAAGGTTGGCCTCCTCATCGGCGCCGAGGTCCTGCGCTGCCTCTCCGAGGAGGGAGGCGTTCACCCCGGCGTGGGCCTCTATATCCTGGGTACGGTTCAAGAGGAAATTGGTTCCCGAGGCGCGATGACCTCAGCGTTCAACATCGCACCTCGAACCGGCCTCGCAATCGATATGGGCGTGGCAATGGACTATCCGCGCGCTCGCGCCGAGGATCAGGGCAAACTGGACCTTGGGAAAGGGCCGGCAATCACTCAAGGCGCGAACACCAACCCGGTGGTGTTCAATCTGCTGAAGTCGGTGGCCGAGAAAGAGGGCCTACCTTATCAGCTTCAGGCGGTGGGAAGCTCAAGCCCTACCGACGCGCGTGTCATGCAGCAGAACCGAGGCGGCGTCGCAAGTGGGGTGCTCTCCGTGCCTTTGCGTTACATGCATACCCCGTCGGAAGTTGTTTGCCTGGATGATGTGCAAACGACGATTGACCTGGTTTGTGCATATTGCCGGCAATTGACGCCGGAGATCGACTTCACGCCAAGATGAGAGCGGCGGGATTGATTGTGGAAGTCGTGGCTCCAACAGTCGCCGATCTGGCGCCTGTCGGCCACCGCCTGGTGCGTCGGTCACCGCGCACCTGAGAAAACCCAACTGCGGTCCACCAGGGAGCGCGCCTCAGGTCACCGTCACCGCTTCCACCAAACGCCTGAGGAAATCCGTCAGACCGGCTTCAGGATCATCACCTGCGCCAACGAGCACCGAAATACCCCAGCGCCCAAGCACGGCCTCCTCCACAGGGTTGCGGCTGGGCATGAAGATGAACGAAGGGGGACGATCTTTCTCATATCCAGACCGGTGCCAGGTTTGCCAAAGCCGGTGCAACAGCAGCCGGATGTTTGGATCGGAGAGGCTATAGCCAATGAACAGGATCGTGCTGCCGAGAGCATCGGAGCGAAAGCGGACATCAAGGGGAGAATTGAAGGACAGGCGGTCAAGATAGTCGGTTTCGGTGAGGACAAGGGAAGAGTCCTCGTCAAAGTCGCCGTGAAATTTCACGATGTGCGTTACGCCTCGACGGGCCTGCGCAACGTGCCGTGCGTTGGCCACTTTCACGTACTCTCGACCGTGGATTTCAAAAGCGAGTTCCAGGTTCCGGTCATAGTTCGTCGTATAGATGACGGGAAAATCGAGCGTCACGATGAGACGGTGCAATTCCGATTTCTCGATCCGTTCCTTGGCGACAGACCAGTTTCTGTCCATCCAACTGCGAAGTGGTCCGATGCTGCCATGCTTGATCCGATAGTATTCGGCCAAGGTCTGAAAACGATCGCGTCGCGTGGAAAATTCATCGTCGACGCCGAGCTCCTTTGCCATTCGCTCGATGAGCTTCTCCCAAGACGGAAGTCCGACGCTGATCGATACCCCCGCCCCCACAAACAAAATTGCGCTGCGATGACGAATTGCGTTGGCGAGCGAATCTATAGGATCATCATCGTTCATGGATAGGTCCTCCGAAGCCACTCGCGTGGGCCGGACCTAAAGGTGCGTGCCCCGTGCGCGGATCTTGGACGCGGCGCCGCAATTCGAGCCAGCACGGCGCACTGCGGGAGCATCGTGCCCCGCCGTCATCGACTAAATCGGATCGACCGTGCACCAGCCAGCCCAGAGGCGGCGGCCCTTGCAGTCCTGCCGAGCCGCTTGCCACCCGAACTGAAGTAGCGGCCGCGAGGACACTGGCTGTGAACTGGAACCGGCGCTGTTGCGGTTTACTGGCCACGTTGATTCAGTTCTGCGCCAGCCATATTGCGCAAAACTCTATCGAGTTTCGCATTCACCAAGAGGTTGCTCCGCTTCGCGCCGATAAAGATGGCGAGAGAGTAAATCATTGTAAGAACAGAGATCATCGTCATTCCGGCCTAAACATCAGCGGCCGGAGATGTTCCATGCGCCCGGAAATATTCCAGTGCAGGTGTTTTAAATCGCCGAAGCTACGCGCTCAATGCGCGGTTGGTTTCGTGTCCAGGGCGGACGAATTAGCGCAAGGCGGTATTCATCCTCCCACATCGGCGGCGGACTGAAGCGAAATGCTGGTTGTGTCCCCCAGGATGCAATGAAACGCCGATGCTTTGCATGCGCCCCGGAACAAATGCCCGCTTGCACAGTTCGAGCCATGCAGCGGTCGACCCCCGCGCTGCAAGATCGGTAGCCCGATCGCCCGCGCCGGCCCCTCCCACGGCGCGGGCTTTCGTTTGAATTCACGCTATCGGGGTTGGAGTCGCTCCGCCGTTGTCGCGAGCCGGCTGATATACGCGCTGTCCGGGGCTCGCGGGATGTCGGCGACACTCGGCATTCGCGCAGTCCGGCAGGTCAGCCGATGCACGGGAACAACGCGGCACTGTGATGGTTTGGTGGCCTCGGAAGGTGGCAGAGAACGATGGGCAAAAACCCCAAACAGCACGCAAAATCCACGGCGGATCGCGAAAAGGCGATCGAGGCGCTCTACTTCGCGCGCAAGTGCGGCCTTACGAAGGAAGAGGCACTCAAGATGCTCAGGGAAGCCCCGATCGGGATCGATGATGAAGCCGAAGAGCGCTCCGGCAGTTAGAGGCGACCGCCAATCGCGCATCGCAGCCGGCCGCGGCGCATGATCTTCTTCACTTCCGATACGCATTTCAACGATCCGCGCATTCTGCGCCTCGACCGGCGTCCCTTCGCCTCGTTGGTCGAGCATGACCAGGCGCTGGTTGCGTTTTGGAACGAAACGGTTGGCCCGAACGACGAGGTCTGGCACCTCGGCGATTTCGCCAAGGGTCCAGCCGAGACCGTGTCTTCACTGCTGTCGTCTCTTAACGGGTCCAAGCACCTGATAATTGGCAACAATGATGGCGCTGCCACCATTGGCGACCCGGCCTGGGCGAGCGTGCACCACTACATGGAGCTTCTTGTCGAGGGCAGCTTGCTGGTTCTGTGTCACTATCCTTTTCGCACCTGGAACCAGATCGGCAAGAGATCGGTAAACCTGCACGGTCATTCGCACGGTCGTCTGAAGCCGATAACGCGCCAGCATGATGTCGGCGTCGACGCATGGGGGTTTCGTCCGGTAACCTTTGCTGCCATTCAGGCCAGTCGCCGGCGGGGCTAGCTCGGCAGAACGCCGGGCGAGCGAAGGTCTCAGCTTTGCGGGATTCGAGCCGACGAGAGGCCGTCTGTAATCCTGCCGGGCCCGCAACAACGCGACAATCCTGGTTGGGCGACTTCAAATAGGAGAACTGCTTCATATATGCGGTTTTCGCGGTACGCGGACCGCGCCACACCATCAGCTTGAGCGTGGCGAAGTCTTACGGAAGCCCCACCGGCCGTCGCAGCGCGAGATCGAACGCATCGCCTGAGCTCAGCACGTGAACCCTCAGATCATGAATCGAAAGGGCGGCATCAGGCTCACCTTCCGCGATGTTGGAATGGGTCACGCCGGCTGCGTCGACCAGATAGACAGCGCCGCTGCCAATGACCTTGAACATCTCGCCCTTCACCACGATCGCGGTGTCTTCATCAATGCCGATGCCGAGGACGCGCGGGTTCTGCGACACCGCCCCGATGAGCCGCCCAATGCGGCCACGTTCCGCAAAGTGCTGGTCGATAATGACGTTCGGCAGCAGGCCCAGTCCCGGCGCCATGCGAATGTGGCCGATCCGAAAGGACGCTGCGTTCGGCCCCTTCACCATCATTGTGTCGCTCATGACCGACGCGCCCGCGGAGGTGCCGGCAATGACGCCTCCGGCTTCATAGATTTCGTGCACCCGCTCGTCGATGGGCGTGTCGCCGATCTGGCTGGTGATGCGGAGCTGGTCGCCGCCGGAGAAGAACACCGCGCTCACGTCTGCAAGCGCACTTATTTTCTTTTCATGAGCTGCCTCGAGGCGGTCGTTGACGTAGAGCTCGATGACATCCTTGATGCCCAGCTCACCGAAGGACCTCTGATACTTCTCGAGATAGCCATCCGGCTCATGAGACGCGATGGTGGCAAGCACCAGGCGGCCGTTCGGAACCAGGCTCGCCACCTCCTTCAAGATGACACGATCGCCATCATGGTCCTCGTGGCCGCCGATGATGACGAGCGTTCCGGCTTTACCGTTCGAGGATCGTTTTTTCTTCTTGTCGGTCATTTGCCCACGTCTTTCTTGCGCAGGAAAACGTGCGGGTGGTTGTCCTCGCTGGTCATGAAAGCGACTGCGAACTCCCTGCTGTTATGCGCCCATCCAGACACGCCGGTCGCGGTAAGCACGATGGCTCCGGCTTCGCCGCCGATCGCCTCGACTTCCTTGAGCGCGGGATTCAGCACCTGCTCCAGGCCGCCTTCAGCCTGTCCCGAAGACAATGCCTGCCGCGCCGAGAGTGCCTGCATGACACGGGCCGCGAGAGCCTTTCGCGCGATATGCTCACCGTCTCCCGAGAAGGCGACGGCTCCCAACCGGTTGTCGGCATAATAGCCGCAGCCGGGTTGCGGAGAATCCCCCACACGACCGGGAGCACTGCCGTCCAGTCCGCCGGTCGAAGTGCCCACGGCGATGTCCCCGTATTGATCCAGGGCAACCTCACCGATCGTATCCTTCGCCTCAGACTTGCTGGAGGCGTCGCGCTGCTGCGGCGTGATCAAATCCGCCGGATCGCAAAGCTCCAGCTGCTTGTCGGCGGCGAAACGCCGGGCTCCCTCCGACGCCAGCAGGATCGGCTCCTCATGCAGCATGGCCTTGGCGACACTGATTGGATGGCGCACGCCCTTGATCACTGCGACGGCACCTACATTGAAGTCCCTGCCCTCCATCAGGCCAGCGCACATCTCGACCTCGCCGTCCGAATTGAGGGCACTTCCATATCCCGCATTGAATGTCGGGTCGGCCTCGAGGACGCGACCGGCAGCTTCCACGGCATCGACCGCCGTTCCGCCGCCGGCCAGGACGGCCCGACCTGCCTCGAGCGCCTCGATGCATCCGTTGCGATGCGCCTCCTCCTCTTGCGGATCGATCTCCTTGGCGCCGCCGTGCAGGATCAGCGACCACATCAGCCAGCCCTCAGATGGCGAATATGGGTCTGATCGGGCCCTCCCCTCGAAGGCGTCGCGCCTCCGAAGCCGGTTACCTGCCGCCACACGGCTTCAACGTCGTCGACGGTCAGCACGACAAGGTCGTTTTCCCGTGCAAGCCTGAGACACACGTCGACGGCCTCCTTCTCGGGACAGACGGCGTGAATGCGGCCTGGGGCGCAGCCGGCGTTCAAGGCACCTTCCCGCAGCAAGCCGGCGATCGCTCCGGGGGCTCGGCCGCGCAGCTCCTGCTCATCCTCCTTGAAGACGATGACGTCGAATATCCGCGAAGCGATCGCGCCCATCTCGCGTATATCACAATCGCGGCGGTCACCGGGTATGGCGACCAAGCCGATCGTGCGCTGATAGCCGCGCCTCATGTGGGAAACGAGCTTTCCGAGCGCCTTCAGCCCTTCCGGATTGTGCGCATAGTCGACGATCGTGCGGAAACCATGCCCGTCGAAGACGTTGAGGCGACCGGGAGATTGCTCGAACGAGGTGCCAAACTCGGCCAGCGCCGCCCGGATCGTTGCCGCCGGAACGTCGTGGCAATGCGCCATGGCGACGGCTGCCAGGCTGTTGGCAACGTTGAATTCGGCCGAACCCTCGAAGGTCGCGGGAATTTCGTCGACGCTCATCAGGAACATCGATTCCCCATCCTCGTGGATGAAAATGTCCCAGCCGTCGCTGCTGGGCTCCCGCGTCACGGCGCGGCCGCCTTCCGCCAGGTGGCTGCGCAAGAAACCGGGCCACTCGCTCCTGCTCGCCAGCGAGAAGTAGCAGGTCCTGCCGCCGGCATCGCGCGACATTGCGGACGTATGGACGTCGTCGGCATTGAGAATGCTCCATCCGCCGCGGCGGACGGACTCGACCACGACCGATTTCACCTCCGCCAGGTCCTCGATCGTGTCGATGCCCCTCAGCCCGAGATGGTCGCCGTGGACGTTCAGCACCGCGCCAACATCGCATGCATCGAAGGCAAGCCCTTCGCGCAGGATCCCGCCGCGCGCACATTCCAGCACCGCGACATCGACACCCGGCTCGCGCAGCACGATCCTGGCGCTCTGCGGGCCTGAGCAATCGCCTGTGATGATTCGTTCGCCGTTCAGGTAGACGCCGGTGGTCGAGGTGAGCCCGACGGTTGCGCCATTCGCCTGCAGGATGTGCGCCAGCATCCGGGCAGTGGTCGACTTGCCGTTGGTTCCCGTGATCGCGAAGATCGGAATCCGGCCGTCCTTGCCGCCTTTGAAGAGAAGATCGAGCACGGGCCGTGCGACGTTGCGGGCGCGCCCCGACGAGGGTTCGAGATGCATGCGAAAGCCAGGACCGGCATTCACCTCTATGATGCCGCCGCCGGTTTCGCTCACCGGCCGTGAGATGTCGGGACAGACGAAGTCGATCCCGGCAATGTCGAGACCGACGATCTGTGCCGCCCGCCTGGCGATCAGCGCGTTTTCGGGATGGATTTCTTCCGTTCGGTCGATCGCGGTCCCACCGGTGGAGAGATTGGCGGTGGGCCGCAAGAGCACCATTTGACCCGGCGCCGGAACGCTCGCCAGGGTGAGCTGCGATTTTGACAGGAAATGCTCGACACATTCGTCGATCTCGATGCGGGTCAATACCGAGGAATGGCCCTCTCCCCTTCGTGGGTCGCGGTTCGTCTCCTCGACGAGCTCGGCGACAGAACTCCGGCCATCGCCGACCACATGGGCCGGAACCCTCTCGGCAAGCGCCACGACCTTTCCACCGATCACCAGGATCCTGTGGTCCGAGCCGACGAAATGCTGCTCGACGATAACGCTGCGGCTGTATTCTCGCGCCTGTTCGAAGCCCCAGCGGACCTCGTCTTCTGTTGCCAAACCGATGTTGACGCCGCTTCCATGATTGCCATCGAGTGGTTTGGTGACCACGGGGTAGCCCAGCCGTGCTGCCGCCGCGACTGCGTCCTGCGCCGATCGCACCAGCTCCCCGCGTGGCACCGGCAGGCCGGCCTGTTGCAGCAGGAATTTGGTCAGGTCCTTATCCGAGGCGATCTCGGTCGCAATCTCGGAAGTGAGGTCGCTGCAACTGGCGCGGATGCGCTTCTGATGCTTTCCGTGACCAAACAGCACGAGGCTGCTGTCGTCGATCCGCGCCGCCGGAATGCCTCGCCTCTCGGCCTCGCGCACCAAGGAAGCAGTCGTAGGCCCCAAGGCACGCTCGGCGGCCAGAAGCTTGAGCTGCTGCAGCCTGGCTGCGAACTCGAATGGCCCCTGCGTTTCCGCAATGTCGCCGAGCCCCTCGACACCATGCAGATTGGCCGGCAGCAGGCTGTCCACCAGTTCGAGCGCGACGCGTCCGGCGAGCAGCCCGACAAGCTCATCCTTGTAGGCGAACATGACGTTATAAGTGCCGGGACTGCCTTTGACCGACCGTGTCTTTCCTCGTGTCACCCGGTGACCGAGCATGCTCTGCAGTTCCAGGGCGACATGCTCGACGACGTGGCCGAGCCAGGTTCCTTCCTGCATGCGGCGGACGAAGCCGCCGGCGGCGCCATAGCTACAGCCATGGCCCGCAAGGCCGGGCAACAGTCGGACCATTTGTTCGGAAAACCCAGGCAGTTTGTCTGTCGGGAACGCCTCAAGTGCTCCGAGGTCGATCCGAATCTGGACCATTGG
Source organism: Mesorhizobium sp. C089B (assembly GCF_030323125.1). Lineage (NCBI taxonomy): Bacteria > Pseudomonadati > Pseudomonadota > Alphaproteobacteria > Hyphomicrobiales > Phyllobacteriaceae > Mesorhizobium > Mesorhizobium sp. C089B. The sequence goes on along the minus strand of NZ_CP100469.1, from coordinate 1,446,188 downwards.
CGTCATGCTATAGAGGTGCGGCCCGCGAAACACGCGGGCGTCCACGACGCGGATAGGGCGAAAACGCGAGGCGCCCCGATGAATTTCTTTGTCCGACATAGTCCGTTTCTCCTGACTAACTCCGCAACATCCGGAGGATCGGTTAGTTCCCGGCCTTTCAGCCCAAATATTTTTGCAGGAGAGAGAAACAAAAGTGGCCGTTAACATATGTTGGCCCAAGAACACCCTCTGGTCATCTCGGCCACGTGCGGTCGCTGTTCTGAGGGCTACTTATCTCTCGCCAGGCATTCGCTCCTCTTCACAAGCATTCGCCGGGCACACCGCGGCCGTTGAGCTAGTGCCCGGCTTTGCTCATGGCGACCCATTGTGCGGGTGCAGCACTGAGGCATTAATCGGCACGCCTTCGGCACCCGGGAACATTTCCAGACGCGTCAGGTTTGGAACCATCCTTGCACCGGAACTACAGCCATGCAGAGTCGAAAATCGGTGAAGGCCGCGCTTGTCAAGGAGATCGACGCGGTCCGCCTTCGTATCTCGCTGCTTGAAAGCGAGTTATGCAGAGATGGCAGACCCAGGCAAATTGGATGGCGTTCAGGATACGAACTGAACGCCCACAAAGCCCGCCTTGCTCGACTGGAGACCGTGCTTGCCCACTATCCGTCGGCACCGGCGGCCCGGGCATCGAAACAGCAACAGCTTGAGTTGCGCGCAAGGCAACCAAGTAATTTTGGGGAAACGCCATGGCTGACAGACCCTCAATCAGAACTCCGCTAGCTCGAGTGCGGGGCCTTGGATCGGCGAAACACGGAACCGAAACGTTCATGCTGGAGCGGCTGACATCTGCTGCCCTGTTGATCCTTGTCATTTACATCGTCGCGGTCGTTATAATGCTGGTCGGTGAGCCTCGAGACGCCGTCCTCAGCGTCGTAGGATCGATCTATGTCGCGCCAGCCCTTATTGGCTTCATTCTCGTAAGCTGCGTTCACATGCGGCTTGGAATGCAATCGATTATCGAAGATTACTGCCATGCCACGGTGCTCAAATCGCTTCTTCTGATCGCCAATTGGTTGTTCTGCTGGTCAGTCGCGCTCGCAAGCTTGTTCGCTGTGCTGTTAATCAGCTTCAGATAGCGATCCGGTTCCCTGCTGCAGCCAGCGTCTGCCACCGGCAGGCTGAAGTTTGCCCTCAGCGGGGAACCGGGCTGGGCTTGCGCAAAGGAGTTCGACAACCCAGCCTCATCTGATTTGCGGCAGCCTGTCCCATTGATGGAAAGGGGGTGGAGAGGTCAACTCCCACTCCAATGTGGTAGCTCCTGGCCCCCACGGGTTCATGCCGGCGGCTCTTCGCCGGTAGAAAGCTTCCAAGATGCCGAAGAGGAAAATCACGACACTCGCGGCCGACAGGTACGATCCATACGAGGACACCATGTTCCAGCCGGCGAATGCGTCGGGATAGTCGACATAACGACGCGGCATGCCAGCCAATCCAAGGAAGTGATGGGGGAAGAAGACGAGGTTCACGCCGACGAAGGTCGTCCAGAAATGGACCCCAGCCAGAAGCGGGTTGTAGAGATATCCCGTCATTTTCGGAAACCAGTAATACCAGCCCGCGAAGATGCCGAAGATCGCTCCCAGTGAAAGTATGTAGTGGAAATGCGCGACGACGAAGTATGTGTCGTGCAGTTCACGGTCGAGGCCGGCATTTGCGAGTTGAACGCCCGTCACCCCGCCTACGGTGAACAGGAATATGAAGCCGAGGGCCCAGAGCATCGGCGTCCGCAGGCTGACCGAACCGCCCCACATGGTTGCAATCCAGGAGAACACTTTTATCCCGGTCGGCACTGCGATCACCATCGTGGCGAAGGTGAAGTAGCGCTGCGTGTCGAGGCCTATCCCGCTGGTGTACATATGGTGGGCCCAGACGACGAAGCCGATCACCCCGATCGCCACGATTGCGTAGACCATCCCGAGATACCCGAAGATCGGCTTTCGCGAGAAGGTCGAGATCACCTGGCTGACGATGCCGAACGCCGGCAGGATCATGATGTAGACTTCCGGGTGGCCGAAGAACCAGAAGAGATGCTGGTACAGCAGCGGGTCGCCTCCGCCGTCCGGCGCGAAGAACGTGGTTCCGAAATTGCGATCGGTCAGGAGCATGGTGATGGCGCCGGCCAGCACCGGCAGGGCCAGCAGCAGCAGGAAGGCGGTGATGAGGATCGACCACACAAACAGGGGCATCTTGTGCAGGGTCATCCCCGGCGCGCGCATGTTGAAGATGGTGGTGATGAAGTTGATGGCTCCCAGGATCGAGGAGGCGCCCGCAATGTGCAGAGACAGGATGACCAGATCCACGGCGGGACCGGGATGGCCGGAGGTCGACAGCGGCGGGTACAGGAACCAGCCGGTCCCAGGGCCATAGCCGCCGGGGACGCTGGGCATGAAGATCGACAACAAAAGCAACATCAATGCCGGCGGCAGCAGCCAGAACGAGATGTTGTTCATGCGCGGGAAGGCCATGTCGGGGGCGCCGATCATGATCGGAACCATCCAGTTGGCGAAGCCGCCGATCAGGGCGGGCATCACAGTGTAGAAGATCATGATCAGCGCGTGGGCCGTGGTGAAGACGTTGTAAAGCTGCTTGCCGGCGTCGATCGCCGCGTCGCCCTGGTAACCGTAGATCATCGACGCCAGTCCGGGGAAAAACTGGATCCCGGGTTGCTGCAGCTCGATTCGCATGCTCACCGACAAGAGCATGCCGATCACCCCCGCGATGAAAGCGAAGACCAGATAGAGTGAGCCGATGTCCTTGTGGTTGGTCGAAAACAGCCATCGGGTGATGCCGCTCGGCTGATGGCCGTCGAGACCGCCCGGATCTGCCGCCGTATATTCGTTCATGACCTTCTCCGCTTGAGCCGTCCGTCGCCAGCATCGAACCGTGCTGGAACTTGATTGTTCCCTCCACCGAACCGGCGGTAGGAACATTCCACGGAAGCCGCTGTTAGGTTCCGCGCGGCCGACCCTGCGCGGCTGAGGATCGACCTCCATGCTGGCGATAATTGCTGCGACCCTGGTTCTGACGACGGTGGTTGGTGGGCTGATATCCGCCTTCTGGCTCGAGGCGCGTCATGGTCTCCATGGCCCCACGCCGCCGGACATGTCGGCGCCCAGGCAACTGAACGCCCCGGCCTGGAGCCGGTGGTCCTGACATGGACGCGATCACAGCGACACTCGACCCGAGAACGCGAGCCGGCTGGCTGCTGCTCGGCTTCGCGCTCGGCGGTTTCTTCGACGGCATCGTCCTGCATCAGATCCTGCAATGGCATCACCTTCTCTCGGGCGTCGCCGATCCGGCGGGTTCCGACCTGCGCTTCCAGATCATGGCCGACGGTCTCTTCCATCTTTTCATGTATGTGCTCGCCGTCGCCGGCACGGTGCTGCTGGTGGCCGCGAGGGCGGCTGGCGCGCGGCCCGGGACCACCACGGAGATCCTGCGGCTCGCCTTCGCCGGGTTCGGCGTCTGGCATGTCGTCGATGCTGTCGTGTTTCACTGGCTGCTGGGTCTGCACCGGATCAAGATGAACAGCGATTTGCCGCTCGCCTGGGATATTGCGTGGCTGGTCATCTTCGGAATCGTGCCGCTGGTGTTGGTGCTGGTGCTGCCCAACCGCGGCGGACCGGCACGCGGTGCTTCGGCAGCGCTGACCAGCATCGTCCTGCTTGCGGGACTGGCAGCCGGCGCCGGCCCGTTCTTCAACGGTGCCGCCAATTCCATCATCGTCTTTCGGGCCGGGATGGAACCGGCGGCGATGATGCGGGCCGTTGAAGTCGCCGACGCCCATCTCAAATGGGTCGACGCCAGCGGCACCATCTGGGCGGTCGACCGCGTCTCATGGCGCGGGTTGGTAGCCCTTCACGCACGCGGCGCCTTGGTGGTCAGCACGACGCCTGTCATTGCCGGATGCCTTGCCTGGACCGATGCCGCCGGAATGAGCAGTAGGTCCAGCCAGCAGCGAGGCACTCCTGCCAGGCTATGACTTCCGGACAGGGATAGGGGAGTATCAAGCATGCAATTCGCCACCGAGAGCAGCCACGGCCGGAGCCTGACACCGCGCATCGTCGTGGTCGGCGGAGGCTTTGCCGGTCTGGAGGTTGCCAAGGCGCTCGGCAAGGCGGAAATCGGGGTGACGATCATCGACCGCCACAATCACCACCTGTTCCAGCCCTTGCTCTATCAGGTTGCAACCGCCGCCTTGTCGGCGCCTGATATCGCCGAGCCCATCCGCAAGATCCTGGGCCGCTATCCCTCGGTTCAGGTCCTCTTCGGCGATGTCACCGAGATCGGCACCGAGGCCAGGATACTGGTGCTGGCCGATGGGACCACGGTCCCCTACGACATCCTGGTCTTGGCCACCGGTTCGCAGCCATTCTATTTCGGCCAGGAGAGCTGGGCTCGGGTTTGTCCCGGTTTGAAGACCATCGAGGACGCGCGCACGATCCGGTCACGGTTGCTGCTATCGTTCGAGCACGCGGAACGGACCACCGATCCAGTCGAGCAATCCCGGCTGATGACGATCGCCATTATCGGCGGCGGCCCGACCGGTGTCGAACTGGCGGGCTCGATCGCCGAACTCAGCCGGCACACACTGGCGCGCGACTTCCGCAACATCCGGCCCGAGAAGACAAGGATCATACTGGTAGAAGCCGGCGAGCGTCTGCTCGCCGGATTCGCCCCGGAGCTTTCCAGATATGCACGTCTGCGCCTTGAAAGCCTGGGCGTCGAGGTCGCGCTCGGCAACCGGGTCGAGGCGATCGAAGCGCATCAGATCACCGTCGGCGGCCAGGTGATCCCGGTGGCCTTGACGCTCTGGGCCGCTGGGGTGGCGGCTTCTCCGCTGGTCGCCCAGCTCGGTGTCGGGCTCGACCGCGGCGGTCGGGTGAAGGTCGAATCCGACCTGCACGTCGTCGGCCACCCCGATGTCTTCGCGCTTGGCGACGTCGCACTGGTCCTCGATGGGAACGGCCAGCCATTGCCGGGTCTTGCCCAGGTCGCCAAGCAGCAGGGCGAGCACCTCGGCAAGGCACTGGCACGCCGGATAAATGCTGGCGACACGCTGCCCGCTTTTGTCTTCAGCAATCGAGGCAACACGGCCATTGTCGGCCGCCACGCTGCCGTGTTCGAATCGGGCAGGCTGAAACTGAAAGGCTGGTTCGCCTGGTCTGCCTGGGCGCTCATCCATGTCTACCTGCTCGTCGGTTTTCAGCACCGCGTTCAGGTCTCGATCCAGTGGCTCTGGCGCTACCTGACCTATGAGCGTGGCGCCCGGCTCATCGCCGAGGAGCGAGTCGAACCGGGTTCGACATCGTCGCCGGGAGCGGCCCCGAGAGAGCCGCTGCCAACCAAGGCAGACGCCGCCCCGGCATTGCACGCCCGCACTGACTAGATTGCCGGGTGCTCAGTTCGGAGACAGTGGCGATGCGGGGGTCAGCTCTGGATTCCGCCACGGCCCGTCGTCCCACGGCAGCCCGAACCTCGATAATCGAGGCGGGTGGTTCCCAGCTTGTATCCGGTGCCGGCCTGATGGATCCGGATGGCACCAACGACGTTGCGTCCCTATATGAACAAATGAACACAGGCTCCTCGAAACGGGATCTGTTGAACCCCTCCTCTTCAGAGACAGCTCGTCATGACGTCACCTGCGACTGCTGAACAACCCCCGGTCATTCAGATGGGGCTTCCTGCCCTGAGCAACAGCTATGCGCAACTGCCGGAGCGCTTCTTCGCGCAAACACATCCGAAGCCGGTATCCGAACCGCGGCTGATCCGGTTCAACCGGCCCCTCGCCGAGGAACTCGGGCTCGATGCCGACCTGCTTACCAGCCCGGATGGAGTGGCGATGCTGGCCGGCAACAAATTTCCGGAAGGCTTGCAGGCAATCGCCCTGGCTTATGCGGGCCACCAGTTCGGAAGCTTCGTGCCTCAGCTCGGCGACGGGCGCGCTCTGCTGCTTGGCGAAGTGCTGGACGTCAACGGCATTCGCCGTGACATCCAGCTGAAGGGATCGGGACCAACGCGGTTCTCGCGCAACGGTGACGGCCGCGCCGCACTCGGCCCTGTCCTGCGCGAATATGTCGTCAGCGAAGCGATGGCGGCGCTCGGCATTCCGACGACGCGAAGCCTTGCGGCGGTGCTCACCGGCGACCCGGTCTATCGCGAGGTCCGGCTGCCCGGCGCCGTCCTGACACGGGTGGCGGCAAGCCATATCAGGATCGGCACGTTCCAATATTTCGCCGCGCGCCACGACACCGAGGCGCTCAAGATACTGGCCGACTATGCCATTCAGCGTCACTTCCCACAGCTGGCGGGGGAAGCACGGCCGTACCGGGCTTTGCTGGAGGCCGTTGTCGCCGCACAGGCGGATCTGGTGGCGCGCTGGATGCTGGTCGGCTTCATCCATGGCGTCATGAACACCGACAACATGTCGATCTCGGGCGAGACGATCGACTATGGCCCATGCGCCTTTATGGACGCCTATGACCCCAGCGCGGTGTTCAGTTCGATAGACCGCGCCGGCCGCTATGCCTATGCCAACCAGCCTCGTGTCGCCACATGGAACCTTGCGCGCTTTGCCGAGACCCTGCTGCCGCTCATGAGCACGGACGAGAATGAAGCAGTGTCTGAAGCGGAAGAGGTGCTGAGGTCGTTCCAGGCCTCCTATGAGGCTGTGTTGCAGCGCGGCTTCCGCAGAAAACTCGGACTGCTGACCGAAGCGGAAGGCGACTTGCAGCTCGCTGCCGACTTTCTGGATGTGCTGGCTCGCGGCGAAGCGGACTTTACGCTCGGCTTCCGTCGCCTGGGCGATGACCTGGACGCTGCGGACGGCCAAGGCACGGCGCGGCAGTTGTTTAAGAATCCAGGCTCATTCGATGCCTGGTCGGCGCGGTGGCGACAGCGCATCGCAAGCGAAGCAGCCGACACGGCCACGCGCCGGGCAGCCATGCAATCCGTCAATCCCAAATTCATCCCCCGCAATCATCGCGTCGAGGCGATGATCCAGGCGGCGTTGGGCGGCGACTTCACACCGTTCGAGGAGATCCTGACGGTCGTCAGCCGTCCCTTCGATGAGCAGCCGGGAATGGAACGCTATGCTGAGCCGCCACGCCCGGATGAGCGCGTCCTGCAGACATTCTGCGGTACATGAGACGTTCGTGATGGTCGCTTAACATGTGCAAATGCGGAAGACCCATTAGCAAGCTATCGTCCACGGGCACTCTCGTAGGGGCTGAGCTATGACGATCATAGAATTGGCATTTGAATTGCTGGCACGGAAGCTCGTAGACCGTACCGGAATATCAGACGAAGATGCTCGAGACCTTGTCGCAGCCATGGGAGCTGACTGGTCATCGCTCGTGCGAGCAGCGAGGGCGATCAAAGAGGCTTAGGCCTTTTGACGTCGTTTTAGCTGCCATCAGCTGCAGGCAGATCGGACCAGAGGCTGCTGCCGCGATCCAGGCGCGACACCGCGCTGGTCACCGATCATGTCAGCAACGTGGTCAAGCACTGTATTTCGGTCGCCACTGAAGCCCGCTACGCAAGTCGCCGGAAGCTCGCAATAAACTGCGATAGCAGCCCAGGCTTAGGATTTATATTGCAGGCCCGCACCACTGGCGGGGCGACGCGGGCGGGCCGCTGCCGTTCCTTGAAATCCGCGTTGGGAGTCAGATTCCGTCGGCACCGAAAGCACAGGTGCTGACGAAGCAGACGGAACTTCCCCCCACGATCACGGTTTTGAGTCACGATGCCAACCCAAGGAGATGCAGATGTCGAGCAAAATGCCGCCCGTGCCGCCTGAGAACCAGAGCCAGAAGGGTCGAGGAGAAGGGCGACAGGTTAGCCACGATGATGCCCAGCACGGCACTCACGGAGCGCCGGATCCGGAGCGCCAAGGGCAGCAAGCCAACACCAAGGTCAACACCACTCATCAGGGCCGTCAGCAGGATCGGTGATCATGTCCACATCGAAGAAACACCCGAACACGATCCGGCAGGGCGGGCCAGGCGCATCGCACGAGAACGCCAGAAAACCCCTGCAGGTCAACAAACCCCCGGCGGATGAAGACCGTCGATCCAAAAGCCGAGTTTCAGGGGGTGGCGGTGAAAAGGACAGTCATCATTCGCACAATCCAGCCAAGAAGGGTAGCAACAGTTGAACCCACGGCTTTGTGAATGATTGTGCTAAAGCGCGCTGCGTGTGCATGTCATTGTCTCACAACCGAGCCTTTTTTTGAGTGACATGCATAGCCGGACCAGGGTGAGGATCAGCGAGTCGAGACGCCCGGAAAAACCGGAGGCCGTGGGCCCGCACCACTGGCGGAGCGATGCGGGCCCGGCCAAGGGTTACGGCCCTCGACCAGCAGCGAGGGGCTCGCTGCCGCATGCAGAACAAGCCCCGTAATTTCAGGTTCCGCTAATATACAAAAAAGCCGGCCACCTTTCGGCAGCCGGCCAGTTCCAACAGAACAAGGGATCGTGCACTGATGGGGCAGTGCAACGCCCGAAGTGTTTCGAGGCGACGATGTTCCACCGGAAATCCACAGATTCGCCGTTTCGATCTACATTGGCCGGATTGAAAGATCTTTGACGATCTCTCCCAAGTTCTCGCGGAGCCCGGTCCGACGTGTGGCGCCCTGTCTGCGCCTTGGCTCTCTATGCGGCCAGCAAGCTCATCTTTGAAGAATGCCCGCCGCGACTGCCGCGCGCGTCAAACACCGGCGTGCAATTGGTCGAGCGCGCGGCAGACCGGGGACGCGTCAAGTCGAGCGTCGGTCGACGTAGGTGTAGACGCCGGCCCCAATGGCGACCGCGCCGACCGTGATCACGATCGATGGCGCGCCCATCAAACTGGCAAAGACCGCCCAGATGAGGGCGATGACGATAGCGCCGAGTGTTCCCAGGATCAGTCTCGGCATTGTCTACCCCTCCACGTTCGGGCCGCCTGTGGATGGTCGTCACCCACCGGTCATGCGAAACGCCGCATGAAAGCACAGTGTGGCCCATGAGGTGAAGGGCCGCGCCGGAATACTCCGGTGCGGAAAAGATGATGCCCGCGCCGCCAAAGCCCGGGTGTTCAATAGCCAAATGGCTGGACCGGCGCCTAGCGCCTCAGCGCGTGGACTTCCGCCATGCTTTCGCCGCCCATCGGCAGGGCCATGTCATCATCGAGCAGCCGGGTGATGCGGGCAAAGCCCGTAAACGCCTTCCTGGCTGCTTCGGCCGACATTCTGCCCGACAGGGCCGCGGAGCAGCAATTCACGGCGCACTGATACACAGGCCCACGCCGTCCCAATGGCCATTTCTGCAAAAAGACCATCGCTTCGGCAACGCTATCGACTTCCTCGACGGGGTGTCCCTGCCCGCGCGCAATGCGCACGGGCGTAAAGAAATGCAAGCGGTCCATTTTGTTCTCTCCCTGGTCGGCCGCAGCGCGAACCAACCCTACTAAATTCGCGGATGGCGCGTTTGTTCCGCTTATTGCAAAAAAATCTGCGCTGGTGGGCTTGGGTTGCCGACGCCCGCTTTTGTCCGGAACGTTAGGCCGGCTGATGCATTTCGCTCTCGTGATTGCCTTGAGGGACACGTTCAAACCATGCGCATAGCCCATGTCGCCCCTTTGCACGAATCGGTGCCACCCCTTCTCTATGGCGGCACCGAGCGCATCGTTTCCTATCTGACCGAAGGGCTGGTCGAACTCGGCCATGAGGTGACGCTGTTCGCCAGCGGCGACAGCCGGACGTCGGCCAGACTGATACCAGGTCGCGAACGCGCGCTACGCCTCGATCCGCGTCCACTGAAATCGGACACGGCGGCGCATCTTGCGATGCTTGCCGATGTGAGGAACCGAGCCCACGACTTTGATATCATTCATTTTCACCTCAGCCATTTCCTGCATTTCTCGTTCTTCGAGACCATGCCGGACAAGACGGTGACGACGCCTCATGGCCGGCTCGATTATGTCGATCTGGCGCCAGCCTATGAGCGTTTTCCGCGCTTTCCGCTGATCTCGATCTCGCATAGCCAGAAGACCGGGCTTGCGAATGCCAATTGGCTGGCCACCATCCATCACGGGCTGCCGACGGGTCTCTATCAGCCGACCTTCGAGACGGCGGCAGGCGAACCATACCTCGCCTTTCTCGGCCGGCTTTCGCGCGACAAGCGGCCGGACCGGGCCATCGACATCGCCTTGCGCTCGGGCATGAAACTCAAGCTGGCGGCCAAGATCGGCGACGATGATCGCGCCTATTTCCATGAGACGATCGAGCCGTTGATCGATGGCGACCGCATCGACTATGTCGGCGAGATCGCCGAGAGTGAGAAGACTGAATTCCTCGGCAATGCCGCTGGTCTGCTGTTTCCGATAGACTGGCCCGAGCCGTTCGGCCTTGCCGCGATCGAGGCGATGGCGTGCGGTACGCCAACCATCGGCTGGAACTGCGGTGCGTTGCCGGAAGTCATCGACCATGGCGTTACCGGATTTGTCGTCGATTCTCTCGACGCCGCAGTCGCCGCGGTGCCGGCCTTGCTGCAACTCGACCGGCGAAAGGTGCGCGCCGTCTTCGAAAGTCGGTTCTCCGCCAACAGGATGGCGCGCGACTATCTCACTGCCTATGCGCGTCTCATCGGCGCCCCGGCTGAATCGAAAGCGTCGTGAACGACGGCGGACGTTCCGAGCCCGAAACAGAGATTTGTGACTGATGACCGAACTTGACGAGCGCAAGCTCGACCCTGCCGTGGCCCTTGCCTCCCTGGACGAAACCGCGCCGCGCGAGCCGCACCGGCTGTTTGCCCTAAAGCAAGGCGACTGTTTTGCCGTGGCCGATGCCTACGGCGATATCAGGGGTGCGGGCGACGGTTTCTTCCGTGACGACACCCGGGTGCTGTCGGAGTTCAGGCTCACCGTCGGCGGCCGGCAGACATCGCTGCTCGGCGCCTCCCTCAGCCAGGACAATGTGCTGTTCACCAGCAATATGACCAATTTGCCGATGCAAAGCGTCGGTGGCCGCGACATCCCGCAGGGCGCCATCCATATCGAGCGCGTCAGGCTGTTGTGGCAGGACCGGCTGTTCGAGCGCATCACCCTTTCCAACTACAGCCAGGAGCATTCGGCAATCCGCGTCTCGCTGCATTTTGCCGCCGATTTCCGCGACATGTTCGAGGTGCGCGGTTCGACCCGGCCGAAGCGCGGAATGGCGCATGCAGCGGAGATCGCGCCTGCCTCGGTGCTGCTGCGCTATGACGGACTGGACGGGCTGGCGCGGGTGTCGGCGATCTCGTTCTCGCAGCCGCCGGACCAGTTGAGCGCCGAGCGCGCGGATTTCCTCATCGCAGTGACCAAGCGCAGCAGCAAGATGCTTTACGTTGAGGTCGGCGCGGAACTGACCGAAACGCCCGACCGCGACCGCTTCCGGGCGGCCGCGGCGCGCGCCCGTTTCGGCATGCGGGCCAAGCGCCGCCATGGCGCGACGGTGCACAGTTCGGGTCGCGTCTTCAACGATTGGGTCGAACGCGCCCGCGCGGATGTCGCCTTGCTGACCACCGAGTTGTCGACCGGCCCCTACCCCTATGCCGGCATCCCCTGGTTTTCGACGGCCTTCGGCCGTGACGGCGTCATCTCGGCGCTGCAGATGCTATGGCTCAACCCCGGCCTGGCGCGCGGCGTGCTTGCCTTCCTCGCCCAGCACCAGGCGACCGAGACATCGCCTTTCAGCGACTCGCAGCCCGGCAAGATCATGCACGAGACGCGCAAGGGCGAGATGGTGGCGCTGCAGGAACTGCCTTTCGGCCGCTACTATGGCGGCGTCGATACCACGCCGCTCTACATCCACCTCGCTTGCGCCTATGCCGAGCGCACCGGCGACATGGACTTCATCGCCAGCCTGTGGCCGTCTCTCTGCGCCGCCGCCAAGTGGACGGAAGAGGCGAGCCGCGCAACCGGCTTCGTCACCTATCAGCGCGCTGCCGAATCCGGCCTTGCGAACCAGGGCTGGAAGGACAGCTTCGACTCGGTCTTCCACGCCGACGGCCGCATTCCCAAGGGGCCGATCGCGCTGGTCGAAGTGCAGGGTTATGTCTTCGCCGCCTTCAGGGGCCTTGCCGCTCTCGCCCGCCGCCGGGGCGAGTTCGCGCAGGCCGAGCACTGGGAAAATCGCGCCGAAGAGATGCGGATCGCCGTCGAGCGTGATTTCTGGCTGGACGATCTCGGCTTCTATGCGCTGGCGATCGACGGCGCCGGAGAGCCGTGCAAGGTGCGCACGTCGAATGCCGGACACCTGCTCTACGTCGGCCTGCCCGAACCGGCGCGGGCTAAGATGGTCGCCGACCAGTTGCTTTCGGCCTCCTTCCACTCCGGCTGGGGGGTGCGAACGCTTTCCGACGATGCTGTGCTGTTCAACCCGATGTCTTACCACAATGGTTCCATCTGGCCGCATGACACGGCGATCTGCGGCGCCGGCCTGGCGCGGTTCGGCGAGCGTGACAGCGTGGTGCGGCTGATGAGCGGCACGTTCGAATCCGCCGTGCACTTCAACATGCGGCTGCCGGAACTGTTCTGCGGCTTTACCCGCTCGCCGGGTGAAGCGCCGATCGCCTACCCCGTCGCCTGCCTGCCGCAAGCGTGGTCGGCAGGCTCGGCCTTCATGCTGATGCAGGCGTGCCTCGGTCTGGAAATCGACGGCTGGAACGGCGAAATCCACGTCAGTCGACCCCGTTTGCCGATCGGCATCGATACGCTGACGCTCAGGCATCTGGGTGTCGGCGAAAAGAGGGTCGATCTTACCTTCCAGCGCGTCGGCGACCGCGTCGTCGCCTTTCTCGCCGACCGCCATGAAGGGCTGGTTCCGCTGATCGTGCGGACATGATCTGAACGGCCTTCAACGGGAACCGAACCCAGGGTTTGTGCGTTGCGAAAAACACAGGTTCTCACGGGCGATCGTCGCTGCGAACACTCAAATCGAACCATGAAGAAAAAGGCCCTGACGGCCAAAATTGAGTTGGAATTGGAATGACTGATCATGGCATGGCCCTGCTCTGGGTCTTGATCCTTGCAAGCCTTGGCCTTTCGATTCTAGCCGTTCTGTTATCGATCTCCAGGCAACGTCGTAGCCATAGCTTGACGGTTGCACCGACTGCCGGCGAGGACGTCGCATCGGAAGCGACGCGCAAGGTTTTGCGGGAGTTCGAGAAGAATGGACAATCTCCCGACGCGGCGCTGGTGAACTGGTCGCCCGACACCTTGCGCAAGATACTTGCCGACGACCTGCCGGACGCGCAGGTCATCGTCGTCTCGAACCGAGAACCCTATATCCACAACATCAAGGACGACGGCGTCGAGCTTCTGGTGCCGGCCAGCGGCCTAGTGTCGGCGCTTGAGCCTATCACCCGCGCCTGCAGCGGCACCTGGATCGCCTATGGCGGCGGAACGGCGGATCGTCTGACGGTCGATAGCAACGATCGGGTTCAGGTGCCGCCGGACAATCCGTCCTATACGCTGCGCCGCGTGTGGCTGAGCGACGACGAATATCAGGGCTACTATCTCGGCTTTGCCAATGAAGGGCTTTGGCCGCTCTGCCATATTGCCTTCACCCGGCCGGTCTTCCGTGCCTCGGACTGGGAGGCCTATGAGGCCGTCAACCGCAAATTCGCCGATATGGTGGTTGCCGAGGCGCGCAATGAGCGGCCGATCGTGCTGGTTCAGGATTACCATTTCGCGCTCCTGCCGCGCATGATCCGCGAGCGCCTGCCGGAGGCGATCATCATCACCTTCTGGCACATCCCGTGGCCGAACTCCGAAGTGTTCAGCATCTGCCCATGGCGCGAACGCGTTCTTGATGGACTGCTCGGGAGCTCGATCATCGGCTTTCACACCCAGTTTCATGCCAATAATTTCACTGAAAGCGTAGACCGGTTCCTGGAAAGCCGCATCGAGCGCGCCGACGCCGCGATCTCGTATGGCGGGCGGACGACCCTGGTGCACGCCTATCCCATCTCCATCGAATGGCCGGCCGAACTCCTGGCCAAACTGCCACCGGTCGAGGAAAGCCGCGCCCGCCTGCGTGAGCGGTTCGGCCTGTCGGCGGACGTCAAGCTGTGCGTCGGCGTCGAGCGCCTGGACTACACCAAGGGCATCCTCGACCGCTTCCATGCGCTGGACGAATTGTTTACGCGCCACCCCGAGTGGATCGGCAAGGTAGTGTTCCTGCAGATTGCTGCCCCAAGCCGCGGCACGCTGCCGGCCTACCAGCAACTGCACGATGAATGCATGCGCTATGCCAACGAACTCAACCAGCGCTACGGTCATGACGGGTACAAGCCCGTGGTCATGGTGGCTGAGCACCATTCGCAGCAACAGGTCTATGAGATCTATCGCGCCGCCGACATCTGCATGGTCACCAGCCTGCATGACGGCATGAACCTCGTAGCCAAGGAATTCGTCGCCGCGCGTGACGACGAACAGGGCGTGCTGTTGCTCAGCACATTTGCCGGCGCGTCGCGCGAACTGCTGGAAGCACTGATCGTAAATCCTTACGACGCGGCGATGATGAGCCAGGTGCTGCTGCAGGCGCTGACCATGTCACCGGACGAACAGCGCGAGCGCATGCGCCCGATGCGCGAAATAGTGCGCGACAACAATGTCTTTCGCTGGGCCGGCAGCATGCTGCTCGATGCGGCGCGCCTGCGCAAACGCGGCGACCTCGAAAGAGCGACTAGTGTCGCCGAGCGGCCCGCAAACACCGACACCAACATCGTCTCGCTGTTCGACCGCATGCGGAAGGTGGCGTCATGAATAGCCTGTCAAAAGCACCGGGCCTGCCAACCGCACCCGACCTGCCGGAAGGACAATGGGCGCTTTTCCTCGATATCGACGGCACGTTGCTGGAGCACGCGGCGCACCCCGACGCCGTGTCCGTAAGCGACGAACTGCGCAACCTCCTCGGCGTCGTCGATGAACGGCTGGACGGCGCTGTCGCCTTTATCACCGGCCGCTCGGTCGAAGGCGCCGACCGCCTGTTTCATCCGT
Source organism: Mesorhizobium sp. C089B (assembly GCF_030323125.1). Lineage (NCBI taxonomy): Bacteria > Pseudomonadati > Pseudomonadota > Alphaproteobacteria > Hyphomicrobiales > Phyllobacteriaceae > Mesorhizobium > Mesorhizobium sp. C089B. Next base: position 1,431,119 of record NZ_CP100469.1, on the reverse strand, counting down.
TGAAGCTGCGTGTTGCCGGTCTCTATGGGCTGGAACACCGGCTGACGCCGGACGGCCCGGTCGTTACCGCCGATGCTCCCGCCGATATCGCTGCCCTTGCCGACGCCATCGAGGCCGAACTGGATGACGGCCTTGTTCATATCGAGCGCAAGGGTCCGATCCTCGCCATCCATACGCGTGCGGCGCCGCATCTGCTGGCCAGGGCAACGCATCTTGCCGAACAGGCATTGACCGAGCTTCCCAAGGGCTATCGGGTTATCCCGGGCAACGCCGGCGTCGAACTCATGCCGCTCGAAGCAGCCAAGGGCGCTGCCGTGCGGCGTTTCATGGCAATCCCGCCCTTTGCCGGACGGCGGCCGGTCTTTCTCGGCGACGACACCGCCGACGAAAACGGTTTCGAGGCGATCAACGAGGCCGGCGGCATCTCGATCCGGGTCAAGCCGCGTGGGCCGACCGTGGCCCAATACAGGCTCGATGATGTCACCTGCGCGATAGCTTGGCTTGCCGCCAATTTCGACGCATCACCGGCCCTCAACCGCAAAGCGTCCTGATCCCTGCCGTCTGCGGGTCGAATCAAGATCGCCGCGATTGCGCCGACCTTCGCCAAAAGCCGATCGATAAGCGCTGTTCTCATTGAATATCTTTAAGGCCAAAGCCGGCAAATGGATTGCTTGCCGGTTCCCCTGCGTCAGGCATAACCTGCGCAGTCGACGCGTGAGGGCGCGTGCGGCATCAAGGGGAGGACATCGCAGTGACCATACAAGGCGCATCACCTGATCTATACAATGAGGATCTGGCTCCGGCCAAAGTCCGAAACTGGGGGCCGTTCTCGATCTTCAACGTCTGGACGTCGGACGTCCACAGCCTCTGGGGCTATTATCTCGCCGCAAGCCTGTTCCTGTTTTGCGGCGGCTTCGTCAATTTCATCATCGCCATCGGCATCGGTTCGCTGATCATCTACGCGCTGATGAACATGGTCGGCTATGCCGGCGTGAAGACCGGCGTGCCCTACCCCGTGCTGGCGCGCGCCTCCTTCGGCATCTGGGGCGCCAACATTCCGGCCCTGGTGCGCGCCATCGTCGCCTGCTTCTGGTACGGCGCGCAGACGGCGGCGGCATCGGGCGCGATCGTGGCGTTGCTGATCCGCTCGCAATGGTTCGCCGATTTCAACGCCAACACGCATTTCCTCGGCCATACGGGTCTGGAAGTGATCTGTTTTGTGGTCATCTGGGCACTGCAATTGCTGATCATCCAGAACGGCATGGAAACGGTGCGCCGCTTCCAGGATTGGGCCGGCCCGGCGGTGTGGGTGATGATGTTGATCCTGGCGATCTATCTCTGTGTAAAATCCGGGAGATTTGCCTTTACCAGCGACATCCCGATGGATGTGCTGCTCGACAAGACAAAGGATGCCGGCGTACCCGGAACCCCTGGCTCCTGGACGTCGCTGTTTGCGGTGGCCGCGATCTGGGTCACCTATTTCTCGGCGCTCTATCTCAATTTCTGCGATTTCGCCCGCTATGCCCCAGACAAGGCATCGCTGCGCAAGGGCAACATCTGGGGCCTGCCGATCAATCTCATCCTGTTCTCGCTGGTCGCCGGCGTGACCACCATCGCTGCCTTCGACGTCTATGGCGAAGTGCTTCTGCATCCCGACCAGATCTCGGCGAAATTCGACAGCTGGTTCCTGGCAGCGCTTGCAGCCCTGACTTTTGCCGTGGCAACGCTCGGCATCAATGTGGTGGCAAACTTCGTCTCGCCGGCCTTCGACTTCTCCAATGTCTTTCCCCGGCAGATCGACTTCAAGAAGGGCGGCTATATCGCGGCCGTGATCGCGCTGGTGCTTTATCCCTTCGCGCCGTGGGAAGGCAGTGCCGCGTCTTTCGTCAACGTCATCGGCGCGACGATGGGGCCGATCTTCGGGGTGATGATGGTCGACTACTATCTGATCCGGAAGGGCGAGGTCGACGTCGAGGCACTGTACCGCGAAGATGGCGAGTTCCGCTTCCAGGGCGGCTGGCACGTCAACGCCTTCATAGCCGCCGGCATCGGCGCCATCTTCTCCTCGGTCCTGCCGAACTTCACCAACTTGCTGCCGGCATGGTGGGGCGTTTATGGCTGGTTCTTCGGCGTCGGCATTGCAGGGGTCATCTACTACGTCCTTCGCACCGCCGCCCTTGGCGCAGGGGCCAGGACGGCGAAGGCGTGAAATTGAGGGATAGGGAGTAGTCAGTAGTCAGTAGTCAGTAGTCAGTAGTCAGTAGGGAATAATACCCCTACTCCCTACTCCCTACTCCCTACTCCCTACTCCCTACTCCCTACTCCCTACTCCCTACTCCCTACTCCCTACTCCCTACTCCCTACTCCACCATCTCAGCCAACCTCCGCACCGTGTTCCAGTTGCGTGCGGTGCCGATGCCCATGCGCTTGTGGTTCATGGCAGCGAGCAGCCGCGAGCTTGGCCGCTCGCGCGAAAAGACGACCCAGATGTCGCCGTCGACCGAAGCCACCTTCTCGTCCTCGGCGGCATAGGCCTGGAGCGCGGCCACACCATCCGCTGGCGCTGGCTTGCGCATCACCCGCACAGCCACCTGATCGCCTGCCTCGGCAGAGTCGGCCGGGAATGGGTTGCCGGCGGCAAGTTTCAGCCAATCCTCGGCAGTGCGCACGATGATGACGACATTGCGGCCGAAGGTTTTTTCGAAGGCCGTTTCCAGCCGCTGTTCCAGCTTGGCGATGCCGGTCGCCCGTGTCTCGAAGACCAGATTGCCGGTCGCCACCAGGGTGCGCGGGTTCTTCAGCCCAAGCTGTTCAGCCATCGCCTTGAGGTCGGCCATGACGACCCGGCGGCCTTCGCCGAGGATAATGCTGTAGAGCAGCGCAACATAGGTTTGCATGGCAACGCGGCCTGCTTATACCAGCCGCGACTGGTCCACCGCGGCCGAGATGAAGCTGGCGAACAGGGGATGCGGCTCCAGCGGCCGGCTCTTCAGCTCAGGGTGATACTGGACGCCGATAAACCAGGGATGGTCGGGATATTCGACGGTTTCCGGCAGCACACCGTCGGGCGACATGCCGGCAAACACCAGGCCGCAATCTTCTAGCCGCTCCTTGTAGTCGATATTGACCTCGTAGCGGTGGCGATGGCGCTCGGAAATCTGGGTGTCGCCATAGATGTCGGCGATCTTCGAACCCTTGGCGAGTTCAGCCTGATAGGCGCCAAGCCGCATGGTGCCGCCGAGATCGCCCGTTTCGCGGCGCTTCTCCAGCATGTTGCCTTTCAGCCATTCGGTCATCAGGCCGACGACCGGCTCGTCGGTCGGACCGAATTCGGTCGACGAGGCGTGTTCGACGCCGGCCAGCGAGCGCGCTGCCTCGATGCAGGCCATCTGCATGCCGAAGCAGATGCCGAAATACGGCACCTTGCGCTCGCGGGCGAATTTCGCCGCCAGGATCTTGCCTTCCGAGCCGCGCTCGCCGAAGCCGCCGGGCACCAGGATGCCATGCACCTTTTCCAGCCACGGCGTCGGGTCTTCCTTCTCGAAAATCTCGCTCTCGATCCAGTCGAGCTTGACCTTGACGCGGTTGGCCATGCCGCCATGCGACAAAGCCTCGATCAGCGATTTGTAGGCATCCTTGAGGCCGGTGTATTTGCCGACAATGGCGATCGTTACCTCGCCTTCCGGATTGTGGATGCGGTTGGACACGGCCTGCCAGGGCTCCATGCGCGGCTTCGGCGCCGGATCGATACCGAAGGCGGCCAGCACTTCCGAATCGAGCCCTTCCTTGTGGTAAGCCATCGGCACGTCATAGATGTGGGGCACGTCGAGCGCCTGGATGACGGCGCTCTCGCGCACATTGCAGAACAGCGACAGTTTTCTGCGCTCTTCCTTGGGGATGGCGCGGTCGGCGCGGACCAGCAGGATATCGGGCGCGATGCCGATGCCGCGCAGTTCCTTGACCGAATGCTGGGTCGGCTTGGTCTTCAACTCGCCGGCCGTGGGGATGTAAGGCATCAAGGTCAGGTGGACATAGACGGCGTTGTTGCGCGGCAGATCGTTGCCGAGCTGGCGGATAGCCTCGAGAAACGGCATCGCCTCGATATCGCCAACCGTACCGCCGATCTCGCACAGCACGAAATCATAGTCGTCATTGCCGTCGAGCACGAAATTCTTGATCTCATCGGTGACATGCGGAATGACCTGCACGGTGGCGCCGAGATAGTCGCCGCGCCGTTCGCGCTCGATGATGTTCTTGTAGATGCGGCCGGTGGTGATGTTGTCTTGCTGGTTGGCCGAGCGGCCGGTGAAGCGCTCGTAATGGCCAAGATCGAGATCGGTCTCGGCGCCGTCATCGGTGACGAAAACCTCGCCATGCTGGTAAGGCGACATCGTTCCGGGATCGACATTGAGATAGGGATCGAGCTTTTTGATGCGTGCGCGATAGCCTCGCGCCTGCAAGAGAGCCCCAAGGGCCGCTGCAGCGATGCCTTTTCCAAGTGAGGAAACCACGCCGCCTGTGATGAATACATATCGCGCCATGGGAGTCATCGCTTAACGCGGCCGAATTGATTCCGCCAGAGAAAAAACCGCCGCTGAGGCTTTTTCCAGAGAAGGCGCGATAGTCCCGAGGTTCGAGACTGGTGTTTTGGTCAAAACAAAAGGGCCGGCAAAAGCCGGCCCTTTCGGCAGGTTTGTGAAAGCGTCAGATGATGACGACCTTGGTGCCGACCCTGACGCGGCTGTAGAGGTCCATGACGTGCTCGTTGATCATGCGGAAGCAGCCATTGGAAGCGCTGGTTCCGATCGACTGCGGCGCGATGGTGCCGTGGATGCGCAGATGCGTGTCCTTCTTGCCGTCGTAGAGATAGATGGCGCGGGCGCCGAGCGGGTTCTGGCCGCCGCCGGGCATGCCGTCCTTGTACTGGCCATAATGCTTGGGTTCGCGCTTCTGCATGTCGAGCGTCGGGATCCAGCGCGGCCATTCCTGCTTGTCGCCAACGGCAACCTTGCCCTTGAACTGCAGGCCTTCGCGGCCGACCGCGATCGCATAGCGGCGGGCGGTGAAAGCCGATTCGACGAGGTAGAGGCGGCGCGCGCTGGTATCGATGACGATCGTACCCGGCTCATAGCCGCTGAATTCGACGTCCTGCGGCACGAATTCCGGCTTCACCTTGAACTGCTTCTTGGCTTGCCGCTTGGCGAGAGCCTGGTCGAGCGCGCGCGTTTCGGGGAGATAGGCAATCGACGAGGCAGAGGACGTGCCGCCGAACAGGCCGGCGAACAGTCCGCCGCTCGTCGGCTTCTGGCCCGGGGCCTCGCTGCGCAATTCGCCATTGTTGCCGGTCAGCGCGATATTCATCGCTTCGGCCGGAAGCGGTTCAGCCGATTCGATCGGCTCGATCGGCGCGATCGGGTCAACCGGAGCGATGATCTTGGTGGTCTTCTTGCCTGGCTTGGCGTCGGCAACCACGACCGGCTTGCCCTTGCTTGCCAGGAACGCCTGGCGCTGGGCATCGGCCCTGGCTTTCGCCGCATCGCGCATCGCCAGCTTGCGGGCCTCGAGCGCCTTGACGCGGGCGAGATCCCTGTCGGCGGCGATCTTGTCTTCGAGCTTGCTGATCTGAGCCAGATCATCCGGGCTCGGGTTTTTCTTCTTCTTGAGAAGCTTCAGCTGCGTCGCATCGCTCTTGGCGGCGACGTTGATGACAGCGGTTTTGCCAACCGCCTGCGGTGAGGTCATTGCCGGAGTGCCGGCGAAGACCGCGGAGCTCATGCCGAATACGGCACAAAACCCCATGAAAATGAAGCTGCGAAGCTGCATGGCGAAGATCCGATCGTTCAATGCTTGTTGCCCACGGCGTCGCCCGGCGCCCCCCAAGGGCGCAGAAAGTGCCGCCGGCAATCTATAATCGAAGTGGCGTACGGGCCTCAAGCACGGGGTGCGGTCGAATCTTCGTGATCGTGTGCCATTTGCCGCGACTGTGTTGAAACAACAACAGATCGCGGCATCTGACGCTACCGACTACTGGTTCGGAACCTGCGGTGTCACCGGCAAGGTAACGCCATTGGTAGCCGGCGGCGTAGCCGAATCGGTTGCAGGTGGCATCGCCGGAGATGGAGCCGTCGCCGGGGCCGTGGTGGCGGGCGGCGTGGTGGCGGCGCCGTTGGCCGCGGGCGCGGCCGGTGCGGTGTTGCCCGAAGGCGGCGTCGGCGCCGTCGTGCCGGGCAACTGATTGAGCACGCCGTTGCCGCTGTCGGCCGGCACGCGGTCGAGAATGTCGATCGGTTTTTCGCCATAGCGGGCAACGATCGAGAGTGTCAGCGACGTCACGAAGAAGGCCGCGGCCAGGATCGCCGTCGCCCGCGTCAGCGCATTGGCGGCGCCACGCGCGGTCATGAAACCGGAACCGCCGCCAATGCCGAGACCACCGCCTTCGGAGCGTTGCAGCAGCACCACGCCGACAAGGGCGAGCACGACCATGAGGTGGATGACGATCAGTACGGTTTCCATATTTTATCCTGGCAAGCCCTGCCGCTCCCTGGCGATCAGGGCCGGTGATTTGGAGGCGGCTCCATACAATGCTTTAACGGCATTTCCAAGCCCGTGGCCGGAATATGGGAAGCAATGCGCCCTTTGCAACGATTTCCGCCGAACTGCTGCGTTCATAAGTCTATGACCGAACTGGTCGGCAACGAAATTCCGGGGCCTACGAGATATTCTGGTATGCCTCGGCGATGGCGAGAAAGTCGGACGCCTTCAGGCTGGCGCCGCCAACCAGCGCGCCATCGACGTTTTTGACGCCTAGCAGTTCGACAGCGTTGGACGCCTTGACCGAGCCGCCATAGAGGATGCGCATCTTGCCGGCCACGGCTGCGCCGAGCGCTTCCGCCAGTTTTTGGCGGATATGCGCGTGCGCCTCCGCCACGTCTTCGGCGGTCGGCGTCAGGCCGGTGCCGATAGCCCATACCGGCTCGTAGGCGATAACGGTGTTGGCGGGCGTTGCGCTCGGTGGCACCGAGCCGGCGACCTGGCGCGATAACACGTCGAGTGCTGTGCCCGCTTCGCGCTCGGCCTTGGTCTCGCCGATGCAGATGATGGCGACGAGCCCTGCCCGCCACGCCGCCGAGGCCTTGGCGAGGACGATGGCATCGTCCTCGCTGCGCTGTTCGCGGCACTCGGAATGGCCGACAATGACGTGGCTGGCGCCCGCATCCTTCAGCATCTCGGCTGAGACGCAGCCGGTGAAGGCGCCGCTTTCCTTGATGTGGCAGTCCTCGCCACCGGCCCGCACCGGCGTGCGCGACAGGATTTCGACGGCGCGCGACAGTAAGGTCGCCGGCACGCAGACCAATGCTTCGGTCTCTGCGTCGAGCCCGCTCATGAAGCCGTTGCCGATCATCCTGAGCTCGTTCAGCGAAGCGCTGGTGCCGTTCATTTTCCAGTTGCCGGCAACGAGCGGTCGAATTCCTGGCGTCATGGGGATCTGGTTCTCCGGGCGACATTGGGGTCTCGCCCTCCCTATCAAAATCAGGCCACAAAGCAATCGACAGTGAGCCGGAAGGGCGCTATTGCGCTTGTTTCAGACTCGGGCGCACGCAAAACTGCGCAAAAATCGGAAGTAACAATGCTTGGTATATTGAGAAGCGCGGCAGGGACCTGGGTCGCGAAAGCCCTGCTGTCGCTGCTGGTGTTGAGTTTCCTTGCCTGGGGCGTCACCACGCGGATGACGGGCGGCTTCCTGGCTGGCCATCATGCGGTGATCACCGCCGGCAGCACCACCGTGTCGATCACCGAGTACCGCCTCGCCTACGATCGCCAGATCGCCATGCTGCAGCAGCAGATCGGCCAGCGCATCAGCCGCGACCAGGCCAAGGCCTATGGCATCGACAACCAGGTGCTGGCTCAGTTGGTGTCCGGCGCCGTCCTTGACGAACAGGCGCGCAAGCTCGGGCTTGGCTTCTCCAAGGACAGGCTGGCCGAACTGACGCGGCAGGAACCCGCCTTCCAAGGCCCGAATGGCCAGTTCGACCGCCGGCTGTTCGAATCCCGGCTGCGCGAACTGGGAATGCGGCCGGAGGATTATCTGAAGAACCGGGCTCAGGTGGCGGTGCGCCAGCAGATCGTCGAAGCGGTTTCGGACGGCCTCAAGGCTCCGGACACCTTCTTCAAGGCAGTTGCGCTCTATCGGGGCGAAGACCGCACCATCGACTATCTGATCTTGCCAAAGGCGTTGGTGGAGCCCATCGAGGCGCCATCCGACAGCGTGCTTCAGGCTTATTTCGAGGCCAACAAGAAAACCTACGCGGCGCCAGAATACCGCAAATTCTCCTATGTCCGGCTCGAGCCCGAAGACATCATGGATGTCAGCGCCGTAACGGACCAGCAGGTCAGCGACGACTACAACAAGAACAAGGGCCGCTACACCACGCCGGAAATGCGCACCATCGAACAGCTGGTGTTCCCTTCCGCGGACGCCGCCAAGGCGGCATCCGATTCGCTGAAGACGGGCGCCACTTTCGACAAGATCGTCACCGCGCAGGGCAAGACCCCGGCCGACACGCTGCTCGGCACGCTCTCCAAGGATAAGATCACCGACAAGGCGGTCGCCGATGCCGCATTCGCGCTTGCCGTCAACGAAGTCAGCCCGGTCGTCCAGGGCGCGTTCGGTCCGGTGCTTTTGCGCGTCACCGAGATCAAACCGGAAACGGTGAAGCCGCTGGCGGAAGTGTCAGACCAGATCCGAAAGGATCTGGCGCTCGGCGAAGCAAGCCGCATCCTGCTCGACGTGCACGACAACTACGAAGACACCCGCGCCGCCGGCAGCACGCTGGCCGAAGCCGCCGCCAAACTGAAGCTCAAGGACGTCACCGTCGAGGCCATAGACCGCACCGGCCTCAAGCCGGACGGCACCATCATCAAGGACCTGCCGGCATCGCCGGACCTGATCAAGGCGGTGTTCGAGGCCGAGCCCAACACCGAGAATCAAGCCCTGACCACGCCTAACAACGGCTTCGTGTTCTATGAACTGACATCGATCACGCCGGCTCGCGACCGCACGCTGGACGAAGTCCGCCAGCGCGTGGTGGCGGACTGGACGACAGAGGAAACGACCAAGCGGCTGACCGCGAAAGCAGACGAACTCGACAAGCGCCTCAAGGCTGGCACCACACTCGACGTCATCGCCGGCGAACTGAAGCTTGAAAAGCAGACCAAGCGCGGCGTGAAGCGCGAGGCCGACGATGTCGATTTCGGCAAGGAGGGTGCTGCTGCGATGTTCGGGGTCGGCGAAGGCGGCACCGGGCTGATCCCCTCGCCCATCGGCGACGGCCAGATCCTGTTCAAGGTCGCCGAAGTGTTCGAGCCGGCCGGAGCCGACGCCAGCTCGGTACCCGACGATGCGCAAAAATCCTTCACGCAAGGCATGTCCGACGATCTGCTCGACCAGCTGGTGGCGCAGTTGCAGACGCAGTACGCCGTCAGCGTCGACCAGGCCGCCGTTTCCCAAGCCCTCGCCCAATGAATGGCCTTAGCCCAATGAACGTCTTGGCCCAATGAGCGCCCTGAAGACCCATATCGCCAAGGTCGCCACGGGAACCGGGCTTACCTTCGAGGAAGCGCGCGAAGCTTTCGACATCATCATGTCTGGCGACGCGACGCCGGGCCAGATCGGCGGCTTCCTGATGGCGTTGCGCGTGCGCGGGGAGACCGTGAGCGAGATTTCCGGCGCCGTCGCCACCATGCGTGCCAAGATGCTGCGCGTCGAAGCTCCTGAGGGCGCCATCGACATTGTCGGCACGGGCGGCGACAATTCGCATTCAGTCAACATCTCGACCGCTTCGGCCTTCGTCATTGCCGGCTGCGGCGTGCCGGTCGCCAAGCACGGCAATCGCGGCCTGTCGTCGCTGACGGGCGCTGCCGATGTGCTGGTCGCGCTCGGCGTCAAGATCGATATCCTGCCAGAGGTGATCGGCCGCTGCATCCAGGAGGCCGGCGTCGGCTTCATGTTCGCGCCGGCGCACCACCCTGCGATGAAGCATGTCGGCCCGACCCGCGTCGAGCTCGGCACGCGTACCATCTTCAACCTGCTCGGACCGCTGTCCAATCCGGCTGGCGTCAGCAGGCAGATGGTCGGCGTGTTCCTGCCGGAATGGATCGTGCCGGTGGCCGAGACATTGAAGGCGTTGGGCACCGAGCATGCCTGGGTGGTCCATGGGGATGGCTATGACGAAATCACCACCACCGGCGAAACGCAGGTGGCGGAACTGGCCGGCGGCGAGATCCGCCATTTCACGCTCACCCCGGAAGCCGTCGGCCTGCAGCGCCACACCAAGGACGAGTTGCGCGGCGGCGACGCCGCCTACAATGCCACGGCGTTGCGCGACATGCTGAGAGGTGCTGCCGGGGCCTATCGCGATACGGTGCTGATGAACGCCGGCGCCGGCATGGTGGTGGCCGGCAAGGCGACGACGCTTGCCGACGGCATGGCCGCGGCCACACAGGCCATCGACAGCGGCCGGGCGCTGGGCGTGCTCGACAGGCTGGTCGAGATTTCGAACGGATGAGCCGTGGCTGACATTCTGCGCAAGATCGAGGCCTACAAGCGCGACGAGATCGCGGCGGCGAAGGCGCGGATACCGTTGGCCGAGATCAAGGCGCGAGCCAAGGATGCCGACGCACCGCGTGGCTTTCGGAGGGCGCTTGAGGCGAAGCGCAGATCGGGCAGCTTCGGCCTGATCGCCGAGATCAAAAAGGCAAGCCCATCCAAAGGCTTGATCCGTGCCGATTTCGACCCGCCCGCACTGGCGCAGGCCTATGAGAAAGGCGGTGCCGCCTGTCTTTCGGTGCTGACCGATGCGCCATCCTTCCAGGGCGCGCCGGAATTTCTCACCAATGCACGGAAGGCAGTGTCCCTGCCCGCGCTGCGCAAGGATTTCCTGTTCGACCCTTACCAGGTCTACGAGGCTCGCGCATGGGGCGCCGATGCCATCCTGATCATCATGGCCAGCGTCGATGATGCCTTGGCGAGCGAATTGGAAGCGACCGCGTTCGAACTCGGCATGGACGCGCTGATCGAGGTGCATGACGAGGCCGAGACGCAGCGCGCGGTAAAACTCTCGTCGCAGCTGATCGGCATCAACAACCGCAATCTCAGAACATTCGAGACCAGCCTCGAGACCTCGGAACGGCTGGCATCGATGGTGCCGGGCGGCCGATTGCTGGTTAGCGAGAGCGGAATTTTCACCCACGACGATTGCTTCAGGATGCAAAAGACCGGCATCAGCACCTTCCTCGTCGGCGAGAGCCTGATGCGGCAAGAGGATGTCGCTGCGGCAACGCGGCTGCTTTTGACAGGCAAGGCGAAAGCAGAGGCCATCTGAGGATGGCAGCCGCCCTCACCCATCTCGGCGCCAAGGGCGAGGCCAACATGGTCGATGTCGGCGAGAAGGCGGAGACGACGCGCACGGCGGTCGCCGAGGGCTTTGTCTCGATGCGGGCCGAAACCCTGAAGATGATCCTCGACGGCGACGCCAAGAAGGGCGATGTGCTGGGTACCGCGCGCATTGCCGGCATCATGGCTGCCAAGAAAACGCATGAGCTGATCCCACTCTGCCATCCGCTGCTTTTGACCAAGGTGTCGGTCGACATCGAACCGGACACCACGCTGCCCGGCCTCAGGGTCACCGCGCTCGCCCGCGTCACCGGCAAGACCGGGGTCGAGATGGAGGCGCTGACCGCGGCATCTGTCGCGTGCCTGACCATTTACGACATGGCCAAGGCGGTCGACCGCGCCATGGTGATTTCCGGTATAAAGCTGGTGGAAAAGACCGGCGGCAAGTCCGGCGACTACAAGGCGGGTTCGTAAATGGCGCTGGTTCCAGTCGCCGAGGCGCTTCAACGCCTACTCGACGGCGCTGTGGCGTTGCCCGGTGAAAGCGTCGCGCTGGCGGATGCGGCCGGCCGGGTGCTGGCGGAGCCGGTCGTGGCGCTGCGTACCCAGCCGCCTTTCAATGCATCTGCCATGGACGGCTATGCCGCACGGGCGCAGGATGTGGCGACCCTCCCGGCGAGGCTTTCGGTGATCGGCACGGCGCCTGCAGGGCGCGGCTTTGACGGCGCTGTCGGCAAGGCGGAAGCCGTGCGCATCTTCACCGGCGCGCCGCTGCCTGAAGGCGCAGACACCATCGTCATCCAGGAAAATGTTCGCGATCTCGGCGGTGGCCGGATCGAGGTCACCGAACCGACGGCGAAGAACCGCAACATCCGCCGCCTTGGACTGGATTTTGCCCAAGGCGACGTGCTGCTGGAGAAAGGCCGCGTGCTCGATCCGGCTGCATTGTCGCTGGCGGCGTCGGCCAATCATCCCCGGTTGAACGTGGTGCAACGGCCGCTGGTCGCCATCATCGCCACCGGCGACGAATTGCTGCCACCGGGCAGCGAACCTGGCCCCGACCAGATCATCTCGTCCAACGCCTATGGCGTCGCTGCTGTGGCGCAGTCGGTCGGCGCCCGCGCCCTCGATCTCGGTATAGCGGCCGATCGCAAGGAAGCGATCGCGGCGCTGGTGAAAAAGGCGGTCGATGCGAAAGCCGACGTCATCGTCACGCTCGGCGGCGCCTCGGTCGGCGACCATGATCTCGTTCATGACGTGCTGACCGGCGAAGGCATGAACCTCGACTTCTGGAAGCTCGCCATGCGCCCGGGTAAGCCGCTGATGTTCGGGCGGCTGGGCGATATCAGGTGCATCGGCCTGCCCGGCAATCCGGTGGCGAGCCTGGTCTGCTCGCAATTGTTCCTGAAGCCGCTGTTGGCGCAGCTCGGCGGCCGTCCCCACCGGCAGGACATCCGCCAGGCTCAGCTTGGCGCCGCGATGCCGGCCAATGATCTAAGGCAAGACTATGTGCGCGCCGTGGTCCGGGAAGAAGCCGGCGCATTGGTGGCGACACCATTCGGCATCCAGGATTCCTCGATGCTGAGAATGCTGGCCGACGCCAACGGCCTGATCGTGCGCGAGCCCTTCGCTCCGGCGGCAGAAGCAGGCGCCGCTTGCAGCGTTCTGATGTTGCGCTGAAGGTCGCGGATCCAAACCGTTAATTCCAAGAGACAAGACTGGTTGTTACTCCGCCAGCAATGTCCGCGTCAGCGGATGTGTCGGATCGGCAAGCCCGTCGACGATGCTGAAATGATGCCGGTCCGGCTCGACCACTGTGCTGGTCGTGGCGCCGAGGCCGATCCAGATGTTGGCAAGCAGCGCATTCTGGCGCAGGAACTCCGCCCGCTCGCCGCCGCCGGCCCAGCAGGTGATGCGCGCGCCCTGCATGGGGCGCAGCAGAACCGGGCTTTCGGCCAGTGCTTCCGCTTCATCGATGGCCAGTGTCGCGTTCATCCCCGTCCGCATGATTGGCCGCAGGTCATGGACGCCGGAGATCGAGACGACATTGCGCACGCGGCCCGCCACATCGGCGGCCAGGGGTGTCGTTGTCGTCACCATCCTGGAGGCGAGATGGCCGCCGGCGGAATGCCCGGTCAGGATCACCGGCCCGCCGACCATCGTCGCCGCCTTGCCGATCGCCGCCGCGATTTCCCTAACGATGCCGGAAATGCGTATGTCGGGACAAAGCGTGTAAGTCGGCATTGCCACGGCAAAGCCATTGGCAACCGCGCCGTTGGCCAGATGCGACCATGGCTTGTTGTCGAACGCCTTCCAGTAACCGCCATGGATGAAGACGACGAGCCCTTTGGGCATGACATCGGGAAGGAACAGATCGAGCCTGTTGCGCGGGCTGTCGCCATAGGCGATGTCGAGCTTGGCCCGACCGGACGCCGACATTGTGTCGCGAAAAGCCTGTGCCGGTGTGTCCCACGCGGCCGGCCAGCGATTGCTGCCGGCAATGTTGTCGCCGTTGGCGTAGGCATTGTCCCAATCGGCAACACGATGTTGGAGCATCTGCATCCCTCCCGGATGGCTTCAGTTCAGTCGACAGGAATGGCCGCCGAACAGGGCGGCGTCAATGCTGCGGCCTAAAAACATTTTAGGCTTGAAACAAATTTCGACTGGTGCGATCCTGCGCCTTGTTCAGCCATGGGCGCGAGGCAGACAGGGGCAGCCGAAAATGCTTGGGCCATCAGCGCATATCGACACATTCACGCGCGACAACCTGCCGCCGCCGGAGCAATGGCCGGAGTTTTTGCTCGACGGCTTCGACTATCCCGACCACATAAATGCCGGCGTCGAATTGACCGACAGGCTGGTCGAAAAAGGGTTCGGCGACCACACCGCGCTGATCGGCAATGGCCGCCGCCGCACCTACAAGGAACTGTCCGACTGGACCAACAGGCTCGCCCATGCCCTGGTCGAGAATTATGGCGTCAAGCCGGGCAACCGGGTGCTGATCCGCTCGGCCAACAACCCGGCCATGGTCGCCTGTTGGCTGGCCGCCACCAAGGTTGGCGCGGTGGTCGTCAACACCATGCCGATGCTGCGCGCCGGCGAACTCGCCAAGATCGTCGACAAGGCGGAAATCACGGTTGCGCTTTGCGATACAAGGCTGATGGACGAGATGACCGCCTGCGCCAAGGGCAATGCGTATCTCAAGCAGGTCATTGGCTTCGACGGCACGGCCAACCATGACGCGGAACTCGACCGAGCCGCCCTCGACAAGCCGGTCACCTTCACTGCCGTCAACACCGGCCGCGACGATGTCGCGCTGCTCGGCTTCACCTCCGGCACCACCGGCGTGCCGAAGGCGACGATGCATTTCCACCGCGACCTGCTGATCGTCGCCGACGCCTATGCCCGCGAAATCCTGGAGGTGACGCCCGACGACATCTTCGTCGGCTCCCCGCCCCTTGCCTTTACCTTCGGTCTTGGCGGGCTCGCCATCTTCCCGCTGCGCTTCGGCGCCGCGGCGACGCTGCTGGAACAGGCGACGCCACCCAACATGATCCACATCATCGAGACCTACAAAGCGACCATTTCCTTCACCGCTCCAACCGCCTATCGGGCCATGCTCAAGGCCATGGATCAAGGCGCTGACTTGTCCTCGCTGCGCGTCGCGGTTTCGGCGGGCGAGACGCTGCCGGCGCCTGTCTTCGAGGAATGGACTGAGAAGACCGGCAAGCCGATCCTCGATGGGATCGGCGCCACCGAGATGCTGCATATCTTCATCTCCAACCGCTTCGACGACATGAAGCCGGCCTCCACCGGCAAACCCGTCGGCGGCTATCAGGCACGCATCGTCGATGACGAGATGCGGGAGTTGCCGCGCGGCTCTACTGGCCGGCTGGCGGTGCGCGGCCCGACCGGCTGCCGCTACATGGCCGATGCCAGGCAAAAGGACTATGTCCGCGACGGCTGGAATCTCACCGGCGATACGTTCACGCAGGACGAGGATGGCTTCTTCCACTTCGCCGCGCGTTCCGACGACATGATCGTCAGCGCCGGCTACAACATCGCCGGCCCCGAGGTCGAAGCGGCGCTGCTCTCGCATCCCGACGTCGCCGAATGCGCGGTGACCGGCGCCGAGGACGGCGAACGCGGCCAGATCGTCGAGGCGCATATCGTGCTTGTGCAAGGCGTTTCGCCGGACGCATTGACCGTCAAACGCCTGCAGGACCACGTCAAGGCAACGATCGCGCCCTACAAATATCCGCGTTCGGTGAAGTTCATCGACGCCTTGCCCAAAACCCAGACCGGCAAGATCCAGCGCTTCCGGTTGCGCGCGGAGAAGATCAATTGATTAAGCCGCACGATCCGGCGTCCGATGGCGCGCAGATGTCGTTCAAGGAGCGGATGTCCTACAGCGACTATCTGCAGCTGGACAAGGTGCTCGATGCGCAGGCGCCGCTGTCTTCTGCCCATGACGAGATGCTGTTCATCATCCAGCATCAGACATCCGAATTGTGGATGAAACTGGCCCTCCACGAGATCGGCGCCGCGATCCGCTCGATCCGCGCCGACCGCCTCGAACCGAGCTTCAAGATGCTGTCGCGTGTCGCGCGCATCTTCGAGCAGCTCAACAATGCCTGGGACGTGCTGCGCACGATGACGCCAAGCGAATACACCGAGTTTCGCGACGCGCTCGGCCAATCCTCGGGCTTCCAGTCGTGGCAGTACCGCGCTATCGAGTTCATGGCCGGCAACCGCAACCTTGCCATGCTCGGGCCGCACAAGCACCGGCCCGACCTTACGGACAGGCTGGAAGCCATCCTGGCCACGCCGTCGCTCTATGACGAGGCGCTTCTGCTTTTGGCGCGCAATGGCTTCGACATCGGCGCCGACGCCGGGCGCACGGACTGGCGCGAGACGCGCGTCGAGAACGAAGAAGTGCTGGCTGCCTGGCAAACCGTCTACCGCGACCCGCAGCGCTACTGGATGCTCTACGAACTGGCCGAGAAGCTGGTCGACTTCGAGGATTATTTCCGCCGCTGGCGCTTCAACCACGTCACAACGGTCGAGCGCATCATCGGCTTGAAGCGCGGCACGGGCGGCACCTCAGGCGCCTCCTATCTGAAGAAGATGCTGGAGGTCGTGCTGTTTCCGGAGCTCTGGACGGTCCGCACCCGGCTCTAGAGCATTTCACCGTTTAACGGAAACGGCGAAATGCTCTAGCAGGCTGCTGCAAAAGTCTGATCGTTGCTGATCTCGATATTTTTGACGGAAGTTTTCTGTTGTCTGCGCGATTTTCGCGGCGGGTTGCAGCTGAGCTTGCTGCGCGAGTTGCGGTCCTTTCTGCTGACGGTTATGCGATCTGCCCTTTCAGGAGCTTTGGGATGCGAACCAGATTGTAGGCGATGACCGCAAAGGTGAAGACGGCCTCCACTCTTGGCTGCCCTCGCAATTTGGTTTTGGCCAATCCGCCCGGCTTCTTCACCCAGCCGAATATCTCCTCGATGCGTTTGCGGATGCGCTGGCTGATCACATAGCCGGCATGGCGCGTGGTGCGCCCGTCGATAGCGGTCTTGCGCACCGTGCCCGCGCTTGAGACCGTGCCTTGTATGGCGATGTGCGGAGTGACTTGGCGCTGGCGCAGGTCGCCAACGAAATCCATGACGTCATAGGCCTTGTCGGCGCCCAGCGTGATGCGATGTTTGCCTTGCCGCCGGTCGAGCATGACAAGCGTGGCTTCCCGCTCGGCCTTGCCGGTGGCGTGCGTCAACGTTGCATCGACCGCCAGCCCGTTGCGGTTCTCCATCAGCACATGGCCCATGAAGCACAGGCGGCTCGGATGGCCGTCCGCCTTGCGGTAGAGCCGGGCGTCGGGATCGGTCGTGGAGGCATGTGTCTGATTCGAGCGCTTCTCCTTGCGGAAGTTGCGCTCGCCATTGCGCCCTGGCCCTGGCGGATCGCCCGAACCATCCTTCGGGCGGAAGCTCTTCATCGAAGCCCAGGCATCGATCAGCGTGCCGTCCACCGAAAAATGCTCGCTCGACAGAAGCTTGCTCACCCGCTTGAGGCCCATCAGTTCACCCAAAAACTCTCGCGCCACATCGGCTTCAAGCAGCCGGTCGCGATTGTGGGTGAAAACCGTCGCATGCCACGCCGGCGCGTCAAGCGGCAGGCCAACGAACCAGCGGAACAGCAGATTGTAATCAATCTGCTCCATCAGTTGCCGTTCCGAACGAACCGAGAAGAACGCTTGCAGCAGTGTCGCCCGCAGCAACATCTCCGGTGGGATCGACGGCCGGCCCATGCCCGAATAGAGCGCCTCGAAGCGACCATCCAGACGACCAAGCACTTCATCGCACAACTGCCGGATCGCCCGCAGAGGATGATCCAACGGGATGCGCTTCTCTAACGGAACATAGCTGAAAAGGCTTCCCGGTCCTTCACTACGACCCCGCATCGCAAATCACTCCCGTTGTCAGACGAAAGTGAATCATAAAACAAAGCCAAATGCGACTTTTGCAGCAGCCTGCTAGCTCTTTGATTGACGCAATTTCGGACGGAAAACCGCTTCACACTTTTCCTGAAATTGCTCTAGTTTCTCACGTAACCGCGGTCTTCACCGCGAAGCGGGCGTCCTGCCAGGCGCCGGTGCGCAGAATATCCTCCAGGACTTCGACCGCCTGCCAGACATCGCCATATCCGACATAGAGCGGCGTGAAGCCGAAACGGATGGTCGACGGCGCCCGGAAATCGCCGATCACGCCGCGCTCGATCAGCGCGCGCATCACCTGATAGCCATGCGGATGGAGGAACGACACCTGGCTGCCGCGCTGGCTGCCGTCGCGAGGACTTTCCAGTTCAAGCCCGTAGGCGCCGCATCTGGCTTCGACGAGCTGGATAAACAGGTCGGTCAGCGCGATGCTTTTTCTGCGCACCGCCGCCATGTCGACGTCGTTCCAGATATCGAGCGCGCCCTTGAGCGCCCGCATCGACAGCACCGGCTGCGTTCCGCATAGGAAGCGGCGGATGCCGCTGCCGACGGCAAAGCCCTGCTCGAAGGCAAACGGCCGCGCATGGCCCCACCAGCCGCTGAGCGGCTGGCTGATATCACCATGGTGGCGCTCGGCCGCGTAGATGAAGGCCGGCGAGCCCGGGCCGCCATTGAGGTATTTGTAGGTGCAGCCGACAGCGAAATCGGCATTGGCACGGTCGAGTTCGACCGGCAAGGCGCCGGCGGTGTGGCAGAGATCCCAGATGATCAGCGCGCCGGCGTCATGTGCCTTGCGCGTCAGCGCCGCCATGTCGCGCAACTGGCCGGATTTGTAGTTGACGTGGTTGACCAGGATGACGGCAACGCTGTCGTCGATCAGGTCCTCGATTGCGGCCGCGTCGACGCCCTCCAGCCGCAGCCGCGTTCCCGGCCGGGTCGAGGCGACGCCTTCGGCCATGTAGAGGTCGGTCGGGAAACTGTCGCCCTCGGCAACGATGACCGACCGATTCGGCCGCATGCCGAGCGCGGCGTGCAGCAGCTTGTAGATGTTGATCGAGGTTGTGTCGCAGACCACCGTCTGCCCGTCAGCCGCGCCGATCAGTCGTCCGAGCTGATCTCCCAGTTCCACCGGCATGTTGAACCAGCCAGCCGTGTTCCAGGCGCGAATGAGGTCCTGCGCCCATTCCTGCGTGGCGGCCTGCTGCAGTTCGCTGAAGACGACCGCTGACGCGGCGCCCAGGGAATTGCCGTCGAGATAAATCACGCCTTGCGGCAAGACAAAGAGTTCGCGCATGGAGCGCAGCGGATCGGCGGCATCCATTGCTTCGATTGTAGCGAGATCGGGTGTCGTGCTCATGATCCGGCGCCCCTCCATGGACAAACGCGCGCGGCGGAGCCTGCCGCCCAAACATGCCGGCGATCTTGAGTGGTCGCCCTTGAACTGTCAAACATTATATATAATTCACCCATTGAAAGGCTTTGATATATAATGATCCGCCGAGCGTTTATATCTGATGGATCACGATGCTGGATGACGAGCAGACCTCGAAGACGGAAGCGGCCTATCGCCTGCTCAGGCGCGATATTCTTGCGACCCGGCTGGCGCCTGCCGCGCCGTTGAAGCTGAGCACGCTGCGCAACACCTACGGCATCGGCTGGACGCCGTTGCGCGAGGCGCTGTCGCGGCTGGAGGCGGAACGGCTTGTGACCGCCATCAGCAACCGCGGGTTTGCGGTCGCTCCCGTCTCTCGGGCGGAGCTCGAGGATTTGGCGCGTGCGCGGCTGGTGGTCGAACTGCCCCTGCTGGTGGAATCGATCGAGGAGGGCGACCGTGAGTGGGAAGACGCGGTCGTTGCCGCCCACTATCGTCTCTCACGGTGCGGGTCTGTTCTCGACGATCCATCGGATGATGCGGTCGACGCGTGGTACGAAAAACACGATGCCTTCCATGCGGCGCTGCTCAGTGCCGCGACATCCAGCTGGCTGCTGCGCTTCAATGCGACGATTTCCGACCAATTGCATCGCCATCACCGCTTTCTGGGTCTGGCCCCGACGCTGCGCGCCGCCGCCGGCCGCACGGATGGCCACCGGAAGGCCGTGGCGGCCCTGCGCGACGCCGTGGCGATCGAACACCATACCGCCCTGATGGAAGCGGCCCTCGATCGCGACGTCGAACGTGCGAAAACTCTGATGACCGCTCACATCGGCTACACGCTGCAGGTCTATGCCCAGAGTGAACCCGGCGCGGATGCTGCGCAGCCCCATCCGAAAAGGAAGCGGCGATCGTAGCCGACGACGCAGGGCACTTTGTCTTCGTTTCACCCCGTTGCCGGCCAACGACTACGAGCGCCGCTCGCGGTGCCGAACGTCACGCTGAACAAAACGTCAACACATTCATTAAACTTTAAAAGGTTGCGGAACACAACTGGAACAGATAGTGTTTGTTCTGGGTTTGTTTTTTCTGATTCTGGTTTCAGAACCCCTGGGGGCCGCGATGCTGACGCGCAAACAACATGAGCTTCTGATGTTCATCCATGAACGCCTGAAGGAGAGCGGAATCCCGCCGTCCTTCGATGAGATGAAGGAAGCGCTTGACCTCGCCTCCAAGTCCGGCATCCACCGCCTGATCACGGCGCTTGAGGAGCGCGGTTTCATTCGCCGGCTGCCGAACCGGGCGCGCGCGCTGGAAGTGCTGCGGCTGCCCGACTCGATCGCACCAGGCCTCAATGCGGCGAGGAAGTTTTCGCCGAGCGTCATTCAGGGCAGTCTTGGTCAAACCGGCCAAGGGCAAGGCGGCCAGGGACAAGGCGCGATGGGCCAAGGCGGTATCGGCCGCCAGATCAAGCCGGGCTCGCCGTCGCGTTCGATGTCGGCCGGCAATGACGACGCCGTTTCGGCGGTGTCGATCCCGGTGATGGGACGCATTGCTGCCGGTGTGCCGATCGACGCCATCCAGCATCAGACCCATTCGATCTCGGTGCCGCCTGACATGATCATGGGCGGTGAACACTACGCGCTCGAGGTCAAGGGCGATTCGATGATCGAGGCCGGCATTTTCGATGGCGACACGGTCATCATCCGCAATGCCGACACAGCCAGCCCCGGCGAGATCGTGGTGGCGTTGGTCGACGATGAGGAAGCGACCCTGAAACGCTTCCGCCGCAAGGGCGCCTCGATCGCCCTGGAAGCCGCCAACCCGGCCTACGAGACCCGCATTTTTGGACCGGACAGGGTGAAGGTGCAGGGCAAGCTTGTCGGATTGATCCGGCGCTACTGAGCCGGCTTGGGTTTGTACTTTTCACGCTGGTTGTAAGGCGGCAGGCCGCGCGCTTCGCGGGAGAAGCGGCGCTGCTCGTGCCAGGGGCGATACGGCTTGTCGACGGCGAAGCGGATGGTTGGCGCTGCAGCTGCCGATTGCGGATCGAAGAAGACGGCGGCGCTGCCGTCGCGGGCCAGCTGTTTCTTCGTCACGACCAGCACCAGCGGGTCGCGGCACGGATTGTAGGCCGTGGCGTCATCGATGACGATCAGGCTAGCGAAGGCACAGGCCGGCCGCGCCGTCTTGCGGTCTTTGGCAAGGGCTACAATGGCTCCGGAAGGGTGTCGGGCGATACAGAGATCGCCCATGCAATAGAAGGGCGACCCGGGCGGCAGATCGAGCGGATCGAGATCGAACCGCGTATCTGTTGCCTCGAAAATCTCGGGCGGGATAATGGTTTCGGCCCGCAGCGCCCGTTTCCAATTGTCCGTGGTGAATTCGTTGGAGCGTTCGCGGTTGAGGGCGAGTTCGCCGCCACCTATCGGCATGGCCACCAGATGTGCGTCCTCGGATATGAGCACGTCGGGCGTAAGCACCTGCGGCACCGTCAACAGGCCGGCCAGCGCGAAAGGCACGGCCGCCAGCCTGAGCCAGGTGGTGGCCATGGTGGCGATGACGAGGGCGACCGCCACCAACAGCACCGAGCGGATGGAGATCAGCCCGACGGCGTCGACCGGCGAGCGCTCGGAAATCCAGGCCGATATAGCGATCATCGCCATCAGACCCTTGCCCATCACATAGAGGAACGGCCCGTCGGCGCCGAACGGCATCGCCAGTGCGCTGAGCACGGCAAAGGGCATGACGATCAACGAAACAATCGGCATCACGGCCAGATTGGCGATCAGGCTGAGCGGCGACACACGCTGAAAATGCCAGATGGCGAACAGCAAGGTTGCACTGCCGGCGATGATCGAGGTCATGGCGAGGCCGCCCATGGCCAGCGCGAATTTTCGCGACAGGAAGCCGACGAAGGAGCGCTTTGCCAGCGGCGTTCTCACCTTGTCGGCGCGGTAATCGGCCCAGCCGGCATAGGCGCCGACAAGGGCGGCGGTGGCGGCAAACGACATCTGGAAGCTGGGACCGACCACCTCGTGCGGCGACACCAGGATGACGGCGATGGCGGAGATCGCCAGATTGCGCATGGTGAGTGCGGCGCGATCAAACAGCACGGCGACAAGCATGACCGCCAGCATGATGAAGCTGCGCTCGGCGGCAACCACGACGCCTGAAATAACGAGATAGGCGGCGATGGAGACGAGTGCTGCCACTGCTGCATATTTCTTGACTGGGCGGCGCGAAGAGAAATCGGGAAACAGCGCAAAGGCGCCACGCAGCAACGCCATGATGGTGCCGGCAACCAGCGCCATGTGCAGGCCGGAGATGGAGATGATGTGGTAGATGCCGGTGCGCCGCATCGCTTCGTTGACCTCGTCCGGGATGCCGGCGCGCACGCCGACAATCAACGCCGCGGCAATCTCGCCTTCGGCGCCGCCGATCTTGCCCCTGATATGGTCGGCAATGTTTTCGCGCGCGTTCTCGATTGCCGAGGAGAGCCGTGCGGTCAGCGGCGGCGGTCCCTGCGTAGCAATGGTTTTCGGATTGCCGAGAAAGAAGCCGCTGCCGCCGATGCCGGTGAAATAGCTGTCGAAGGAGAAATCGTAGCTCTCCGGCCGCACCGGACCGGTCGGCGGCAACAGCCTGGCATAGCCGGTGATCAGGGAGCCGGCGGTCATATCGGCGGGAACGGTCCGCGCCGAGAGCCTGACCCGCTCCGGGGCGTAGCGCAGCTTGGGGTAAGCGGTCGAAACCACGTCGAGCGTCAGCCTGATGCGCCCGCTCTCCATCTGTTCGAGACTGACGACGCGGCCGGTCAGCCGTGTCTGGATCTCGGAGCCGAGCATCTGCGTTCCGGCGCGCCAGGTCTCGACCTTGGCGGCGACGACGCCGAGCGCGCACAGCATCGCGGCCATGCAGAACAGATGCGTCCTCGGCCGAGGTCGCGTGGCGACAGCGCAACATGTCGCCAGCACCACAATGGCGATTGGCTGCGCAAAGCCGGGCTCGCCGGCCAGCGAGAAATAAATGATGACGCCGGCCGCCAGGAAAACCGGCACCAGCAGGAAGGCGACGCCCCGGTCGAGCTCCGTGTTGGCGGCCACGGCAAGGCTGCGGCGGAGCGCGGGCCATGACGGACGGCGAAGCCGTCTGCGCAGACGGGCGATAGATCCGGGCGCTGTGGCTTGCGCCGGCAAGGCGTGACCGGGCAGCGCAGGCGCGACGCCGGGATGCGGCTCCGGCAGCGCGAGGGGCAGCGGCTCGGCATAGGGACTATCGGCAAACAGCGAGCGTTCGCTGACGCTTGCCTCGGCGCCTTCGCCTTCCTTCGTGCCCCGGCCACGTCCAGCCATCGGGTCTGCCCCTTGCGCCCCAGACCTCCTATGCTACATGAACGCGCAAAGCGCGAAAGTCCGTGCGGTCGCGTCCACCGCGCCGGAATTGACCATCACTCGCCAAGGACGCTCAATCCTCAATCATATCCCGGCCCTCCGCCCTCAGGCGAGCAAGCCCATCGTGCATTGCCTTCAATTGTTCGGGTGTATGACCCTGCCATTCAGCGAGCTCCCCCAGGATGAGTAACGGATCACGGGAGCGGTAGGATTTCGTCGGATTGCCGGGAAATTTTTTATCGGTCAGGTTAGGGTCATCCATGAAAAACCCCGTCGGCTTTACGATGTAAATCCTTCGACGACCGTCACCCGTTGCAAGCTCTGCTCCCCAGATGGCGGCTTCCAGTGTCTGGGTGAAATAGATCCATGACAGTGGTTTACCTCTGAAATTGGAAGGGTGGCCGACGCTCAGCAGATCCCCGGGTTTCAAATCCGCCCGGGTGCCATGGTAGAACGGATCACCCTCCGTATGGTCAGCGTTTCTGGTCATCGGTAGTCCTTCTTTCAATCATGCTTCCTTAGTGGCGAGACCGGACTGCACACAGTTGCGGTGTTCACGATAATGATTGCAGAAAGGTCAATATGCGTGACCAAGCCAACGCTGTCACGGCGGCGTTGTAGTCGGGCAGTGCCGCCTCCGTGAAGAAATGTCCGCTCGTCAGAGGAGGCTACCACCGTCGCAGCGATGTTCCAGGCACTGTGACGGACGCTGCAGCCGAATGAAACCCAGACATTGACGCTGCTGCCAAATGAGGTTGCGCGGAGGTGCGAACAGATTTTGTGCTACAAGGCTCCGGCGCCCGTTGACGCAACCGATAATTGGCGACGTGCCCCGGCCTCATCCAGCCATCGGGTCTGCCCCTTGCGCCCCAGACCTCCTATGCTACATGAACGCGCAAAGCGCGAAAGCCCGCGCGATCACGCCCCGCTTTCCAAGGTTCCCGAGAGTTCCATGTCCGACACGGTCGTCACCCGTTTTGCCCCCTCGCCCACCGGCTATCTGCATATAGGCGGCGCGCGCACCGCACTGTTCAACTGGCTGTACGCCAAGCACACCGGCGGCACGATGGTGCTGCGCATCGAGGACACCGACCGCGAACGCTTCAACGAGGCGGCGACACAGGCCATTCTGGATGGGCTGACCTGGCTCGGCCTTTCCTGGGACGGTGAGGCCATATCGCAGTTCGAGCGCGCGCCACGCCACCGTGAGGTGGCCGAGGAGCTGGTGCGCCTGGGCAAGGCCTATTACAGCTACGAGACCCCTGCCGAGCTCGAGGCGATGCGCGAGGCCGCACGCGCCAAGGGCTTGCCGCCGCGCTACAATGGCGCGTGGCGCGATCGTGCCCCCTCGGAGGCGCCTCCCGGCGTCAAGGGCGCCATCCGCATCAAGGCGCCGACCGAGGGCGAAACCGTGGTGCACGACCGTGTCCAGGGCGAGGTGCGCTTCCCCAACAAGGACCTCGACGATTTCATCATCCTGCGCTCGGACGGCAATCCGACCTACATGCATGCCGTCGTCGTCGACGACCATGACATGGGCGTCACCCACATCATCCGTGGCGACGACCATCTGACCAACGCCGCGCGCCAGACGGTGATCTACAACGCCATGGGCTGGGACGTCCCGTCGATGTCGCATATCCCGCTGATCCACGGCGCCGACGGCGCCAAGCTGTCGAAGCGGCACGGCGCACTCGGTGTCGAGGCTTATCGCGCCATGGGCTATCTGCCCGAGGCACTGCTCAACTATCTGGCGCGGCTCGGCTGGAGCCATGGCGACGACGAGATCATGTCGATCAAGGACATGATTTCGTGGTTCGACATCGGCGATGTCAACAAGGGTGCGGCGCGCTTCGACTTCGCCAAGCTCGAGTCAATCAACGGCGCGCATATGCGCAAGATGGCCGATACCGAGCTGTTCGAGATTTTCGTCGCCACTCTGCCATACCTCGAAGGCGGATCTGCTATCGCCGCCCGTCTCGACGACGCCAGGAAGGCGCAGCTGCTGGCCGCCTTGCCGGGCCTGAAAGAGCGCGCCAAGACGCTGGTGGAACTGGCCGATGGCGCGGCCTTCCTGTTCGTCGAGCGGCCGCTGCCGATCGACGAGAAGGCGGCAGCACTGCTCAGTGCCGACGCGCGCGCGATCCTGCGCGGCGCACATGCCGCTTTGCAGACTGTTTCGGGCGATTGGTCGGCTGCCGCGGCTGAAGCCGCGGTGCGCGAGTTCGCAGCGGCCGGCGGCCACAAGCTCGGCGCCGTGGCCCAACCGCTCCGGGCGGCCCTTACCGGCCGTAGCACCTCGCCCGGCGTGTTCGACGTGCTTGCCGTGCTTGGCCGCGAGGAAAGCCTGGCGCGGATTGCGGATCAAATCGATTAGGAGCGAGCTGGCCCAAAAAGATTGGCATTGAAAGGCGGGTTTCGCAGTGCAACATTAGGCCTTGGCCCAATCAGGCACGCACCTCCCAAAATGCGGTGGCGAGTTCGCGCATTCCGGTGATTTCGACGTGTCGTTTGCAGGAATTGCCTTGCCGGCATGAGGAACATGAAGGAGTTTGAGAATGAGCGAAGCTGCGACAAGACTGGAAACCGGCAGCAAGACGACGCACCCGTCGACTGCCACGCTCGAACTGGCCGGCAAGACGCATGAATTCAAGGTGCGAAGCGGGTCGGTCGGGCCCGACGTCATCGACATCGGTGCGCTCTACAACACCACCGGCGCCTTCACCTACGATCCCGGCTTCACTTCGACGGCGAGCTGCGAGTCGGCGATAACCTTCATCGACGGCGATGCCGGCATCCTGCTTCACCGCGGCTATCCCATCGACCAGCTGGCCGAGCATGGCGACTTCCTCGAAGTCTGCTACCTCCTGCTCTACGGCGAACTGCCGACCAAGGCACAGAAGGACGATTTCGACTACCGGGTGACGCGCCACACCATGGTGCACGAGCAGATGTCGCGCTTCTTCACCGGCTTCCGCCGCGACGCGCATCCGATGGCTGTAATGTGCGGCGTGGTCGGCGCGCTGTCGGCCTTCTATCACGACTCCACCGATATTTCGGACCCGTATCAGCGCATGGTCGCCTCGATGCGGCTGATTGCCAAGATGCCGACGATTGCGGCCATGGCCTACAAATACCATATCGGCCAGCCCTTCATTTACCCGAAGAACGAGCTGAACTTCGCCGCCAACTTCCTGCATATGTGCTTTGCGGTTCCGTGCGAGGAATACAAGATCAATCCGGTGCTGGCGCGCGCCATGGAGCGCATCTTCATCCTGCATGCCGACCACGAGCAGAACGCCTCGACCTCGACCGTGCGGCTTGCAGGCTCGTCGGGCGCCAATCCGTTCGCCTGCATCGCCGCCGGCATCGCCTGCCTGTGGGGCCCGGCGCATGGCGGCGCCAATGAGGCGGCGCTCAACATGCTGGGAGAAATCGGCCATGTCGACCACATCCCGGAATTCATCGCCCGCGCCAAGGACAAGAACGATCCGTTCCGGCTGATGGGCTTCGGCCATCGCGTCTACAAGAACTACGATCCTCGTGCGAAAATCATGCAGAAGACGGCGCATGAGGTGCTCGGCGAACTCGGCATCAAGGACGATCCGCTGCTCGACATCGCCATGGAGCTGGAAAAGATCGCGCTGACCGATTCCTACTTCATCGAAAAGAAGCTCTATCCGAACGTCGATTTCTATTCCGGCATCACGCTGAAGGCGCTGGGCTTCCCCACCACCATGTTCACCGTGCTGTTCGCGGTCGCGCGCACCGTCGGTTGGATCGCGCAGTGGAAGGAAATGATCGAGGACCCGCACCAGAAGATCGGCCGCCCGCGCCAGCTCTATACCGGCGCCCCGGAACGCGACTACGTGCCGATTGCGAAAAGGTGAAAGAGAGTGAATGGTGAATGGTGAGTAGTGAATAGCAGGTAGTAATAGCAGGTAGTAAGTAGCAGCTTGATTATAGTCGAGAGCGCGTTAATCCTATTCACTGTTCACTATTCACTATTCACTCGCTAAGCCTATTCGCTCTCCCGATGTGGCGAAGAACGACCTCGGCGGCGATGTCGCCGGAGGGCCTGTCGGTGGCCATGCGTCTGGCAACCTCGCCAAAGCCGTCCTTTTGCCAAGCGCGGTAGGCGGTGTCTGAGAACAGTGCCTCGAGCTGCCGCGCCAGATAGTGCGGCCGCACATACTGGTTGTAGCTTTCCGGCACGACCGGCCGGTCGGCAATAAGGTTGGGCAAAGCAGCGCTCCACACCGTGATCAGGCTCTGCGCCATCAGCATGATCGGATCGAACTTGTAGCAAGAGATCATCGGGACACCCGACATCGCCAGTTCCAGTGACACCGTTCCAGACGCGATCAGCGCCGCATCGGCCTTGCCGAAGGCCTGCCACTTGCGCTCGGGATCGAGGATGACTTCCGGCTCCTGATCCCAGCGCGCCACCGATGTTTTGACCAGTTCGGCGACATGCGGCACCGTCGGCAGCAACAGCCGCAGCCGGTGGCCACGCGCGCGCAGCGCCGACACCGTCTCGCCGAACGGACCGATAAGCCGGCTCACCTCGCCGCGCCGCGACCCTGGCAGGACGAGCAGCGTCTTGACGTGATCGGCCGAGAGATCGCGTGGCTGGGCTTGCGCCCTGGCCGCGCCCAGCACGCCTGGATCATGCGTGAGGCGATGTCCGACGTAAGTGCCGGGCGGGCCGCCGAGACGGCTGAGCTCCTTTACCTCGAAAGGCAGGATGCACAGTATGTGGTCGACATAGGGCTTCATCGCGGCCGCCCTACCCGGCCGCCACGCCCAGACGCTCGGGCAGACATAATGGACGATCGGGATCGACGTATCGGTGGCGCGGACCTTTTTGGCGACGCGCAGCGAGAAATCGGGGCTGTCGATGGTGATCAGACAGTCGGGTTTTTCGGCGGCGACAGCACTTGCCGTCTGGCTGATCCGCCGCATCAGGCGCGGCAAGTCACGCAGGATGGCGCTGAGCCCCATCAGCGCGATCTCGGCGCCGTCGAACAGCGGCGCCAGTCCGAGCGCCTGCAGATGCCGCCCGCCAGTGCCGACGAGTTGCACCTCGCGCCCGGTCATGCGCTTCAGCGCCTGCACGATGTCGGCGCCCAGCAGGTCGCCGGATTCTTCGCCGGCGACGATGGCAATCTTCAGCGGCTTCTCAGCTGCCATGGACAGCCCCCGCAGCCGGCAGGCCGAACACGAACATGCCGAGCGCATTGGCGCGCGCGAGAACGGCGGGGCCTTCGAGGATGAGCGAACGGCCGGCTTCGACGGCAATGCCGGCGAGCCCCGCGGCATGCGCCGCCTCGACGGTCTGGGGGCCAATAGATGGCAGATCGGCACGCAATTCCTGGCCAGGCTTGGCGCATTTGACCAGGACACCGCGCGTCTTGCCGGCCAGCCTGCCATGGCCGCGCAACTGCTGCGTCCGCTCGAGCAGTCCGTGGGTGCCCTCGACGCCTTCCAGGGCAACAGTGCGGCCACCGATGGCAATTGCCGCCTGGCCAATGTCGAGCGCGCCGATGGCCTTTGCCGCCGCGTGTGCCGCCTCGATATCGCGCCAGTCGGACTTTCGCGGCACTGCTTTGGTCAGCGGCCCTTCGGCCGCGACGAGCCGGGGCACGACTTCATGCGCACCGACGACCTTGACGCCCCGTGCCTCCAGGCCGCGGGTCAATATCTTCAACAGCCCGTCATCGCCGCGGGCAAGCGCCATGGCGAGCGAGGGTATAAGTGCCAGTAGCCCAAGGTTCGGACGCATGTCGACCAACCGCGGCCTGCGCCTGATCTCGCCGGCAAGCACAAGATGGGTGATCCGCCGGCGCCTCAGCAACGCAATCAGCGAGCCGATGTCTTCCAGCGCAAGGCTTTCACGCTCATAGATTGTGAGGTCGGACTGACGGTCGGCCTGACCTTCGACCAGGATGATGACAGGCCGATGTCCGGCCTCCGCCAGGCCGGCGGCAACTTCGACCGGCAAGCTACCGCCGCCGGCAATGATGCCGACCCTTGCGTCCGGCGCAAGATCGAGGCCCGTTGAAGTGGCCTCAGCCTTCGTCATCGGCATCGTCGCCGTCGCCACCCTTAAGCGACGGGACGGCAAAATGCCGCTTGCCGCGACTGGTGATGAAATCGATGATTTTCATGGCCGTCGGCGACGACGCAAACTCGGCCTTGGCGAATTCGATGTTCTCGCCGACAGTGCGGGAGCGGTCGAAGATGGTCTTGTAAGCCTTGCGCAGCAGGTAGATTTCGGCGCGCGGCAACCCGGCGCGCTTCAGGCCGATGATGTTGAGTCCACGCAGGCTCGCGCGATTGCCCACCGCAATGGCGTAGGGAATGACATCGCCGACAAAAGCCGAGCAGCCGCCGAGAAAGGCGTTGTCACCAACACGCACGAACTGATGAACGGCGCTGAGGCCGCCAATATAAACGCTGTCACCAACCTCGCAATGGCCGCCCAGGGTCGCGCCATTGGCGAAGGTGGCGTTTTTACCGACGACGCAATCATGGGCAATGTGGGCATAGGCAAGGAAATTGCCGTTGTCGCCGACGGTCGTCTCGCCGCGGCTGGAATCGGTGCCGAGATGCATGGTCACGCCTTCGCGGATCGTGCAGTTCTGGCCGATGACCAAAGTGGTGCGGCCGCCCTTGTGCTTGGTGTTCTGCGGCGGTCCGCCCAGTGTCGCCATTGGATAGACCTTGGTCGCGGCGCCAATGGTTGTCGCGCCCAGCACCGAGACATGGCTGACCAGTTCGACGCGGTCACCGATCACGGCGTCAGCGCCGACATAGCAGAAAGGTCCTATTGCGGCGCCTTCGCCGATCTGCGCGCCGGCCTCGATGACGGCCGAGTGGTGGATTGAAGTCTGTATTTTCATGAGCATTTCGAACCGTCAGCCGGTAACCATCATTGCCGAGATCTCGGCTTCGGCGGCCTTTGTGCCCTCCACCATGGCCTCGCAGGCGAATTTGAGCAGGTTGCCGCGCATCTTGATTTTCTTGACGTGGATTTTCAACTGGTCGCCCGGCACGACCGGTTTGCGGAATTTCGCATTATCGATGGTCAGGAAATAGACCAGCGACGGCTTTTCCGTGTTGAGGTTACGGATGCAGATCGCGCCGGCGGTCTGCGCCATGGCCTCGACGATGAGCACGCCCGGCATCACCGGCTGATCCGGGAAATGGCCCTGGAAATGCGGCTCATTGATGGTCACGTTCTTGATGCCGATGGCAGAATCATTGCCGTCGATTTCGATGATGCGATCGATCATCAGGAAGGGATAGCGATGCGGCAAAAGCTTCATCAACCCCAATATATCGACCGCTTCGAGCGTCGCCGGCACCATCTCAGCTACTTCCCCCTTCGCCCTGCTTGCGCGTCCTGGCGAGCTTCCTCAGCATGGCGATCTCGCGCATGGCTTCCGCCATCGGCTGCGCCGGATAGCCTCCCCAGATCTCGCCCGCCGGCACGTTGCTCATGAACCCGCTTCTTGCAGCAAGCTTGGCCCCTGATCCGATGGTCAAATGATCGGCAAGGCCAACGCCGCCGCCCATGGTGACACCATCACCGACGGTGACGGAGCCGGAAATACCAGAGAGCCGGCAATAATGCAATTGCGGCCGATGCGAACGTTATGGGCGATCTGCACCAGATTGTCGATCTTGGTGCCCTGACCGATGACCGTATCCGACATGGCGCCGCGATCGACGGTCGTGTTCGAGCCGATTTCGACATCGTCCTGGATGATGACGCGGCCGACCTGCGGCACACGCTCAGGGCCTTTGGCGCCGCCGACAAAGCCGAAGCCGTCCTGGCCTATCCTGGCGCCGCCATGAATGATGACGCGGTTGCCGATCAGCGCATACTGAACACTGACACCCGGCCCAATGTAGCCGTCACGGCCGATCTGGCAGGAGGGGCCGATAACGGCGTGGGGGGCAATGACCGTTCCGCTGCCGATGGAAGCGCGGGGGCCGATGACCGCTCCGGCCTCGATGATCGCCCCGGCCTCGATATGCGCCGAGGCATCGACATGAGCTTGCGGCGAGACCCCGGTTTCGCTGGTCATCGGTCCCGGCGTAGCCGCCGTCGGGAACAGCAGCCGGCCGATCATGGCGAAGGCCTGCTGCGGGCGCGGATGAACCAGAACCGCGATGCCGGCCGGCGCCTTGCCCGCGAACTCGGCGGGACAAAACACGGCCGCCGCCTTCAGCGACTGCATCAGCGCGAAATTGCGCTTGCCGTCGACGAAGACGAGCGCACCCTCGCCGCCTTCATTGGCTGGCGCCAACGCATCGATCGATATGTGGGCAAGATCGGAATCGACGAGCGATGCGCCGGTCAGATTCGCGACTTCGCCGGCCGTATACCGGCGTGATGGCGCGAAGAACACCGGATCGGTCATTCCAGAAGCAATATCCAGCTAGGTCGGATCAATTCTCTTCCGGACCCCAACGGCCCGGAAGCATCGTTACCGCAAGATCAGAAGCGGCTCGACATGCCGAAGTTGAATTCCTGCACGTCGTCGGTCTTTTCCTTCTTGACGGGCATCGCGTAGTCAATGCGGATCGGGCCGAAAGGCGATGACCACAACAAGCCGACACCAACCGAAGCGCGCAACTCTAGATCAGTTGAAGCTTGAGTAACCCCGGCGACGTTAATCTTGCTGCCATACAGTGTGGCGGCATCAGCAAACACGGCGCCGCGCACACCAAAGCTTTCCGGAATGACCGGTATCGGGAACTGAGCTTCCGCCGACGCATTGAAATAGGTGGTGCCGCCAAGGTGGTCACCCGTTGCAATATCCGCAGGACCGATGCCACCATACTCGAAGCCGCGGATCATGCGGTCGCTGCTCTGGAACTGATCGAAGATACGCAAGCCGTTATCGCCATAGCCCGCAATATGGCCAGCACCGCCCGAGATCAGGCCGACCAGATCCAGCTGTTCGGACAGCGTCTGGTAGACGGTGCCACGACCGGTAACCTTGACGAATTTGGCATCACCACCAAGGCCGGCCACTTCCACGGTGGTGGTGGCGTAGATGCCTTCATGCGGGCTCTTCATGTCGTCGATGGTGTTGTAGACCAGCCCAAGGCTGACCGACGACTTGATCCACGGGCTTTCGTCAATTCCCTGGACGATCGCCGGAGATATCTTGCAGTCGGCGTCAGGAATCCCATCGTGAGGCGTGTCATCGCAACCGTCGTCGAGCTTGTATTTCTCCTGGGCGATATTGTACGCCAGCTGGGTCGAGATGTTGTCGGTGATCGGCAGACCGAACCGAACTGTCGCGCCCAGGGTCTCGCTGTCGTATTTGCTGTAATTCCGGGTCTGCTGGAAGATGTCGAAGCCGGCAGCGATACGGCGCCCGAGGAAATAGGGTTCGGTGAAGGAC
This sequence comes from Mesorhizobium sp. C089B, assembly GCF_030323125.1. Lineage (NCBI taxonomy): Bacteria > Pseudomonadati > Pseudomonadota > Alphaproteobacteria > Hyphomicrobiales > Phyllobacteriaceae > Mesorhizobium > Mesorhizobium sp. C089B. The sequence continues at coordinate 1,398,049 of NZ_CP100469.1, read as the reverse complement.
AGGCTGTAGTCGCGCGAATTCTTGCCGCCACCCGCCGAAACCTTGATGTACTGGCCACGACCGAGGAAGTTGCGCTCCGCGACCGAACCTTCGACGGACGGACCGGCAGTGTCGCCACCGGTCGAATAACCTGCGCCGACAGAGAACTCGCCGGTCGATTTCTCAACCACGTCAACCACGAGCACGACCTGATCAGGTTCCGAGCCCGGCACGGTGGAAACGTCGACTTTCTCAAAATAATCCAGCCGTTCCAGCCGCTTCTTCGCGCGCTGGATCAAGACCTGGTTGAAGGCGTCGCCTTCGCTAACATCGAATTCACGACGAATGACATAGTCGCGTGTGCGGTCGTTGCCGCGGATTTCGATGCGCTCGATATAGGCCTTGGTGCCCTGGTCGATCGTATAGACGACCGAAATGGTGTGGTTCTCGAAGTTGCGATCGCCGCGCGGCGTCACCTGGGCGAAGGCATAGCCCGAACCCGCGACCTTTCGGTCAGCGCGATGATGGTGTCCTCGACATCCTTGGCGTTGTAGACGTCGCCCTTGTGGGTCTGAACCACCGATTCCAGCGCCTTCGAGTCGACTTCGGGAATGGTGCTCTCGACGCTGACGTCGCCGAACGTATAGCGGTCGCCTTCCTGGACGGTGATGGTAACGGTGTACTGGTTGGTCGTGTCGTCGAGCTCGCCGACAGCTGAGACCACCTGGAAGTCGGCATAGCCGTGATTGTAATAGAAGCGGCGGAGCGATTCCTGGTCGGCGCGGAGCTTGTCCTCGTCATAGACGTCGTCACGCAGCACGAAGGACAGGAAGCTCGAGCGCTTGGTGGCGATGACGTCGGACAGGCGACGGCTCGAATAGGCGCTGTTGCCGACGAAATTGACTGCGGCGATCTTGGTGCGGCCGCCTTCGTTGATGTTGAAGACCACGTTCACCCGGTTGTCGCCGAGATCCATGATCTGCGTCGTGACAGTGGCGTCATCGCGGCCAATTCGCCTGTAGGCAGCCTTCACCGCCTCGACATCGGAGTCGAGCGTTGCCTGCGAGAACGTCCCGCGCGGCTTCAACTGCACGGCGACTGCCAGCGCGTTGTCCTTGAGCTTCTTGTTGCCCTGGAACAGAACCTGGTTGACGACCTGGTATTCGGCAACCTTGACTACCAGCGTCGAACCGACCTGATTGATCTGCACGTCCGAGAACAGCCCGGTGCCGAACAGCGCCTTGACCGCATCGTCGATATCGGCGCTGGAAAACGCCTTGCCCGGCTTGATCGTGATGTAGTTGCGGATGGTGTCGGCGTCGACACGCTGGTTGCCGCTGACCTCGACTCTCGAGACAACGGCTGCCTGCGCCGCAGATGTGGCAACGAACTGCACGGCGAGCGCACCTGGTACAACCAGAGCGGCGGACATAGCCACCGCGGACGCGGCGCTCAAAAATTTGGATGCTGCCTTCATCGGGCTTTTGTACCTTTTCTCGAAGTCCCCACGGCGAGAAAACCGGACGTGCGGTAATTTCTCCTACCGTATTAACCGGATTTTCCCTACACGCAAGGCTTCTGGTTAATTTGTAATTACTTAACCCTGATGCGTGGCTTTCGCGTCACGCATACCCCCGTGCATGGTAAACGGCGTCTCAACATTGCCGGTGCTGAAGCCAAATTTCTTCATGATTTCAGCACCCAAACAGATCGTTCCAGAAGACGAAGCCCATAAATCCCAGCACCAGAAAGAGGCCGGCCCGGTATCCCATTTCCATCATCCGCTCCGATACCGGACGCCGGAAAACGGCTTCGAGTGCGTAGAACAGGAGATGGCCGCCGTCGAGGGGGGGAATCGGCAAAAGGTTCAGAATTCCGATCCCGACCGACAGGCCGGCGACGAGTTGCACCAGCCATAGGAAGCCCAGCTTTGCCGCCTGCCCCGACATCTTGGCGATCTTGATCGGGCCGCCCAGCTGGCATTTGTCTTCGCGGCCGACAACGAATCGCTGCAGGAACTGGCCGGTGCGCTGAATGACGTGCCCCGTCTCCTCGACCGCGGCGCCGACTGCTCCGACAGGGCTGTAGGTGATCAGCCTGGGCTGGCCGACATCCTTGTTGTTGACGACGCCGATGACGGCCACCTTGACCTTGTTGCCCAGTGCGTCCAGCTGCTCCATCGGCTCCGGCGTCGCGACGACGGTGACCTCCTTGCCGTCGCGCAACATGGTGAAGCTGATAGCGTCGCCGCCGCGGCCTGAGACCAGGCGTTGGACGTCGGCGAAGGTCTCAACCTTGCTGCCGTCGACGGCGACGAATCGGTCGCCTGGCAAAATGCCGGCCCTTTCGGCTGGACTGCCGGCGGTGACCGCCGCCACCATCGGCTCAAACACAGGGCGGCCATAGAGGGAAAACAGCACGGCAAAGACGGCAATGGTCAAAAGGAAGTTGAACAGCGGTCCGGCCACCACCGTGGCGGCGCGTTTCCAGATCGGCTGCGTGTGGAAGGCGACCTTGCGTTCAGCGTCAGTCAGCGTTTCCAGATCTTCCGAACTCGGCTGGCTCGACGTGGCGCTCATGTCGCCGACGAATTTGACATAACCGCCGAGCGGTATGGCGCAGAGCTTCCAGCGCGTGCCGTGGCTGTCGTTGAAGCCGAGAAGTTCGGGGCCGAAGCCGATCGAAAAGGCCTTCACGCCAATGCCGCACCAGCGGCCGACCAGGTAATGTCCCATTTCGTGAATGAAGACGACCACGGTCAGCACGAACAGAAACGGCACCAGCGTGCCGAGGACAAAGCCTTCCGTGCTGAAAAACGCGTGAAGAATTTCGTTCAAGTCGTGCCCTCAAATTCACCCGCGGCAAAAGGTGTCGCCGCGACTGTGACATCAATCCAGGCGAATCCGTGGCGTGCGCCATTTCTTCGCCGTGAAATATCACTCAAGCCGGAAACAGCCCCTGCGCCGGATGATCGGCGCCCGCCGAAATCCAGCCGATCACGTATAGGGCAAAAGCCGCCGCGACAAGCCCGTCCACCCTGTCCATGACACCGCCATGCCCGGGTATCAACGCGCTTGAATCCTTGCGGCCGTGGCGGCGCTTGACCCAGGATTCGAAGAGATCGCCAGCCTGGGCAACAATCGACAGCACCAGCGCAACCAAGGCGAGGACGCCAAGATTGCCGGCCCCGGCGGCGGCAGCCAGAAGCACGCCGGCGGCCACGCCGCCGACAGCGCCGCCAAGCGCGCCGCTCTGCGTCTTGCCGGGGGATATAGATGGCGCGAGCTTGGGCCCACCGACGGAGCGGCCGACGAAATAGGCGAAGATGTCGGTCGCCCAGACCACGGCGAACAGAAACAGGATTGCGACCAGGCCGGGATGGTCGCCGCCGCGCAGCAGCGCCAGCGATAAGCCGGACAAAGCCGCGTAGGCAAGACCGGCTGCATCCCATTGCGCCGCTCCATGCATACGGGCGCCGACAGCAGCGATCACAACCATGGCCAGGACAAGAGACAGAAGCCACGATGCCGGCACGCCTGCAACCAGGGCGACGACGAAAACCAGAAGCAGCGCTTCGGGAATGAAGCCGAGGGTCGCACCGGCCAAGGGGCGCGACATGCGCGCCCATTCATAGAAGATGACCGCCGATATCCCGGCGCAAAGCAGGCGGAACCACAGCCCTCCCAACCAGGTCAGGCCAAGCGTTATTGCGGCCAGCACCAGCGCCGAGACGATGCGAAGCTGAAGATTGTTCATCCCGCCGCCGATCACGAGGCAGCGACATCTTGAGCGGCAAGCCCGCCAAAACGGCGCTCGCGGCCAGCAAAATCGCGCAATGCGTCGGCCAGGTGTTCGCGGCTGAAGTCAGGCCAGTAGCAAGGCAGAAAAACCAGTTCGCTGTAGGCTGCCTGCCACAGAAGGAAGTTCGACAGCCGAAGCTCGCCACTGGTGCGGATGACCAGCTCCGGATCGGGAATGCCTGCGGTGTCGAGGGCGGCGGCAAAAGTGTCTGCCGTGATCGCCTCTGCGTCGATCTCGCCGCGCGCCACTGCGGCTGCGAGCTTGCGTGCCGTGCGCACGATCTCGTCGCGCCCGCCATAGTTGAAGGCGATGACCAAGGTCAGCGATTCATTGCGGGCAGTCAGCGATTCGGCCTCTTCGAGCAGGCCCCTGATGTCCGGCTGCAGCCCCGCCCTGTCACCGATGATCCTGACGCGCACACCGTTCTGGTGCAGTTCGGCCAGATCGCGGCGGATGAACAGCTTCAAAAGCCCCATCAGGTCGCTGACTTCGGCCTTGGGCCGCGACCAGTTTTCCGACGAAAAGGCGTAGACGGTCAGGAAGGAAATGCCGAGACCGGGCGCGGCGCGCACCGTCTTGCGCAGCGCCTCGACGCCAGCGCGATGGCCGGCAAGCCGCGGCATGCCGCGCGCCTTGGCCCAGCGTCCGTTTCCATCCATGATGATCGCGACATGCGCGGGCGTTGCCATGGTCTCGCTTTCGGGCCGGTGTGGGCCGACCCTAAACCTGCATGATTTCAGCTTCCTTATCGGAAAGCAGGTGATCGATGGTGCTGATCGTCTCGTCGGTCAGCTTCTGGACCTGATCGGAGCGCTTGCGCTGATCGTCCTCGCTGATGTCGCCGTCCTTTTCCGCCTTCTTCAAGAAGTCCATGCCGTCGCGACGGACATGGCGCACCGCAACGCGGGCGTTCTCGGCGTAGCCATGCGAAATCTTGACCAGTTCCTTGCGGCGCTGCTCGTTGAGCTCGGGCAGCGGAATTCTGAGATTGGTGCCGTCGACGATCGGATTGAAGCCGAGATTGGATTCTCTGATGGCACGGTCGACCGCGCCGACCATCGACTTGTCCCAGACCGAAACCGAAATCATGCGCGGCTCCGGCACCGACACGTTGGCCACCTGGTTGATGGGCATGGTGGTGCCGTAGGCCTGGACCTGGATGGCGTCGAGCAGATTGCTGGAGGCACGGCCGGTGCGCAGCGAAGCCAGATCGTGCTTGAAGGCGGCGATCGCGCCATCCATGCGCCGCTTGAGGTCGTCGAACTCACCACTCATCTTAGTCTCCTCGACCCGTTTGATCCGGGTTCACTGCTTAGGGCCTATATCCGGACCCTCTTTCGAAAACTGATCCCTTTTTAGGAGAGTATACTCCGGGTCACTCGTCGGCGACGATCGTGCAACGGCCGCCGCCCCGCAGAATATCGCCGAAACCACCTTTTTCGTGGATCGAATAGACGATTATCGGGATGTTGTTTTCGCGCGCAAGTGCAATTGCGGCGGTATCCATGATCGAAAGGCCCTTGTTGATGACTTCGGCATGGCTGATGCGCTCGAAGCGGGTCGCATTCGGATCCTTCTTGGGATCGGCCGAATAGACGCCGTCGACCTGGGTGCCCTTGAACAGCGCGTCGGCGCCGATCTCGGCGGCGCGCAAGGCCGCGGCCGAATCGGTGGTGAAGAACGGATTGCCGGTGCCGCCGGCGAAAATGACGACCTTGCCCTGGTTCATATAGGCGGTGGCCTGGCGCTGGGAAAAACTCTCGCAAAGTTCGGGCATGGCTATGGCCGACAGCACGACGGCGTCGACGCCGATCTTGTTCAGCGAGGTGCGCAGCGCCAGCGAGTTGATGACGGTGGCCAGCATGCCCATGTGGTCGCCGGTGACACGGTCGCCGCCCTTGGATGCCACCGCCACGCCGCGAAAGATATTGCCGCCGCCAATGACGACGCCGACCTCGATACCAAGTGCGCGGGCTTCGGCGATGTCGGCGGCGATTCGGTCGACCACCGAGACATCGATGCCGAAATGCTGCTCGCCCATCAACGCTTCGCCCGACGCTTTCAGCAGGACACGTCGATAGAGGGGCTTTGCCGTCATCTGGACCTCGTCATTATTTCGTGTGGCAGCCTGGGCAGGCCGCCCTCGCGCGGGCGCCGCCGCTGGCGCGATGCCGAGTTCCGATACACGAAGGGCGCCGCGATGTCACGCGGCGCCCCTCGCCCAATTCCGCCTTCCGGTCGCGGCCCGTCAGTTGCTGGTGATGCTGACGGCGTCGCCCTCGACCAGCAGCGGCGGCGCATAGCCCAACGGCTTGTCGCCGGTCACGGCGCCGCCGGTAACCCGGGCTTGTATGTCGGACCCGAAATAGGCGTAGGGGAATGGCGGCGGTGTCTTGCTGACCGTATCCAGCCGCGCGCGAAGCTCGGCGGGTAACGTGAAATCCAGCGCCGCCAGATTGTCCTGCAACTGCGCCAGCTTGGTGGCGCCAAGAATCACGGTGGCGATGCCCGGTTGCGTTGCCACCCAGTTGAGCGCGACCTGCGCCATGCTGTGTCCGAGTTCGGCGGCCACTTTTTCGAGTTCCGCCAGGATCGCCCAGTTGCGCTCGGTGAACTTCTGGAACCCCGGATGAGTAGTGTTGCGAAAGCCGTCGAGCCGGCCGACATGGCCGTCCTGCGTCGGCCGGTACTTGCCGCTGAGCAGCCCGCTGGCCAGCGGGCTCCACACCATGATTCCTGCGCCATGGCGGGTGCCGAAGGGCACGAACTCATTTTCGATCGAACGCTCCGCCAGCGAATATTCCAGCTGCAGGGCGGACACCGGCTCGTAGCCGCGCCACTCGGCGATCGTCTGCGCGCGGGCAGCATACCAGGCCGGCACATCGGACAGGCCGACATGGCGAATTTTGCCCGCACGCACGAGATCATCCATCGTGCGCATGACCTCCTCGGCCGGCGTCAGCCCGTCCCAGACATGGAGGAGGTAGAGGTCGATATAGTCAGTGCCCAACCGCTTCAGCGAGGCGTCCACGGCGCGCAAGATGTTCTTGCGGCCATTGCCACCGGCGTTCGGATTGCCGGGCTCCGCGTTGAAGGTGAATTTCGTGGCGATCACCGCTCTGTCGCGCAAGCCTCGCTCGGCGATGAATTCGCCGAGCCAGGTTTCGGCTGTGCCGCCGGTGTAGAGGTCGGCGGTGTCGAAGAAATTGCCGCCGGCCTCGACATAGGCGTCGGCCATGGCGCGCGCGGTTTCCCTGTCCGCGCCCCAGCCCCATTCGGTGCCAAAGGTCATGGTGCCCAGTGCCAGCCGGCTGACGCGCAGGCCGCTGTTGCCCAGTGTGTAATAGCTCATGGTCATGGTGTTTTTCCTATCCTGATTTCTTGACGCCGGCTCACTGGCCAGGCGTCATCTTGACCCAGGGATTGCCGCGCTCATGCGTGGCGCGGAAAATGAAGCCGTCGACTTTCCAGCCGGTCCCGGAGCGAACCAGATGGTGCTCGTAGGTGCCCCAGACTTCCCACAGCGGGTCGCCATTGCCTTCCATCCGGTTCCAGGCATAGCCGTTCGAAGAGACGGTCGCCGCGTCCGCCTCAAAGATCACCTGGTGATTGGTGCGCAGATGCAGGCTGGTCTTGCTGCCCCCGAGGTTGCCGGCCCAGGTACCGATCAGATCGTCGGAGGGGATGGTGGCGGCAGGCTGTCCTGACAGGCTGCTGAAGTCGACGGTGACACGGTCGGGGAAATAGGAGCGGGCAAGCTTCCAGTCCTGCGCATCCACGGCACGGTCGATGGCATCGGCGATGCGGATCACGGCGCGTTCGTCGGCGAGCGCGCGCCAACCGGACGGCTCGGCGCCGCCGGCATCGACCGGCGCCAGAGCAAGGCCTGCGGCGAAGGTAGCGTGTTTCAAGGCATTCATGTCTTTTCTCCTTTGTGCATCGGTGACGGCAATGTGGGTCAGCCTGTCGGCATCGAGAAGATTGAAGTGTTCGCAAGGACTATGCGATATCATGCATGAATGGACCGGGACCTGCTCAGCCATCTGCCTGTCATCGTCGCCGTTGCCCGACGCGGCGGCTTTGCGCTTGCCGCGGCCGAACTGGGCATGTCCCCATCCGCCGTCAGCCATGCGGTGCGCCTCGTGGAGGAGCGGATCGGCCAGCCGTTGTTTGCGCGCACGACGCGCAGCGTCTCGCTGACGGAAGCCGGCAAGGCGCTGGTGGAGACGGCGGCCCCTGCCCTTCAGGACATTGCCGACCGTATGGATCGTATCCGCGCCATCAAGGGCCGGCCCTCCGGCTTGCTCAGGTTGAACGTTCCCAACATCGCCGTTCCACTTGCCGTCACTCCCGTGGTCGCCGCGATGGCTGAACGCTATCCTGATGTGACCATCGAATTGCTCACCGATCAGGGGCTGGTGGACATTGTCGGCGAGGGTTTCGATGCCGGCATCCGGCTGGGCGAGATGATCGCACAGGACATGGTCACGGTCCGGCTGACGCCGCCATTCAACGCCGTGATCGTCGCCTCCCCCGCCTATGTCGGCCGGCATGGCCGTCCGCGCGGTGTGGCGGATCTTTCGGACCACAATTGCATCGGCTACCGGCTTGTGCGCTCCGGCGCACTCTATCGCTGGGACCTGACCGAGGACGGCAAGGATGTCGTGGCCGAGACGAAGGGTACGGTCATCGTCGCCGATTCGCTGGCCGCGATCGACCTTGCGCTTGCCGGCGTCGGGCTGACCTATGTGTTCGAGCCGCTGGTGCGCGCGGAATTGGCAGCCGGCCGCCTCGTTCAGATCCTGCCGCAAACGGCGATCGAGGAGCCCGGCCTCTTCCTCTACTTCCCGCGCCGGGCGTCGATGGCGCCAAAGCTCAGGGCCTTCATCGACACCGCACAAGAAATCGGCCGAGCATCCTTGCGGACACCCGGCCGAGTTGCCTGAGCTGAGAAGCCCCTTTTCAGGGGCTATTTTAAAACTACTTCTTCACCGCCGCCGCGACTTCCGCCGCGAAATCGGTCTCTTCCTTTTCGATGCCTTCGCCCAGCGCAAAGCGCAGATAGGCGGAGATCTTGGCCGGAGCGCCGATATCCTTCTCGGCATCCTTCAGCGCCTGCTCGACAGTGATGTCGGGATTGAGCACGAAGGCCTGCTTGAGGAGCACGACTTCCTCGTAGAACTTGCGCAGGCGGCCTTCGACCATCTTTTCGATGATCGCTTCCGGCTTGCCGGACTGGCGCGCCTGGTCGGCGAAGATCGCCTTCTCGCGCTCGACCGCTGCCGGATCGATCTGCTCGGCGGTCAACGCCAGCGGGTTGGTGGCGGCGACATGCATGGCGACCTGGCGGCCAAAGGCGTTGGCGGCATGCTCATTGCCCGTCGTCTCGATCGCGACCAGAACGCCGAGCTTGCCAAGACCATCGGCAACCGCATTGTGGACGTAGGTTGCGACAGCACCGTGCGGGACGGTGAGCTTGGCCGAACGGCGGAAGCTCATGTTCTCGCCAATGGTGCCAACGGCGTCCTTGATGGTGTCAGTGACCGACTTGTCCGAACCCGGATACTTTGCGGCAGAGACAGCCTCCGTCGTGCCATAAGCAAGCGCGACCTTGGCGACATTGCGAACGATCTCCTGGAACTGCTCGTTGCGGGCCACGAAATCGGTCTCGGAGTTAACCTCGATGATGGCGGCCTCGCGGACGCCGGAGTCGACGCCGATCAGGCCTTCGGCGGCAGTACGGCCAGCCTTCTTGTCGGCCTTGGAAATGCCCTTCTTGCGCAGCCAGTCGACGGCCTCTTCGATGTTGCCGTTGGTCTCGGTCAACGCCGCCTTGCAGTCCATCATGCCCGCGCCGGTCAAGTCGCGGAGTTCTTTGACCTGTGCAGCCGAAATGCTCATTGTCGCCTCTTTGTTTTAAATGCACCGACGCACCACCGGTACTCGGTGATGCGTCTGTCTAGCGTGCCAAATATGAGAATGATGAAGGCCGCAACCGGCCTTCGATTGTCAAGCTTCCGGAGCGTCCGCAGCCGGGGCCGGAGCCGGATCAAGCGCCGGTTCGACCGGAGCTTCGACCGAGGCGCCGATGTCGACGCCGAGCGCGCCCTGCTGGCGGGCGATGCCGTCGATGGCAGCCTTGGCGATCAGGTCGCAATAGAGCTGGATGGCGCGCGCCGCGTCGTCATTACCGGGGATCGGGAAATCGATCTTGTCCGGATCGCAGTTCGAATCGATGATGGCGACGACCGGGATGCCGAGGCGCTTGGCCTCGAGGATGGCGATCGCTTCCTTGTTGGTGTCGATGACGAACATCAGGTCCGGCGTCGAACCCATGTCCTTGATGCCGCCGAGCGCCTTGTCGAGCTTCTCGCGCTCGCGGTCGAGGTTCAGGCGTTCCTTCTTGGTCAGGCCCTGGGCCTCACCGGCCAGCATCTCGTCGAGCTTGCGCAGGCGCTGGATCGAATTCGAGATCGTCTTCCAGTTGGTCAGCATGCCGCCGAGCCAACGCGAGTTGACATAGTATTGGGCCGAACGCTGTGCGGCGTCGGCGACGATGTCGGACGCCTGGCGCTTGGTGCCGACGAACAGCACGCGGCCGCCCTTGGCAACGGTGTCGGAAACCTGCTTCAGAGCCTGGTGCAGCAAAGGCACCGTCTGCGACAGGTCGATGATGTGGATGTTGTTGCGGGCGCCGTAGATGTAAGGCGCCATCTTCGGGTTCCAGCGGTGGGTCTGGTGGCCGAAGTGAATGCCAGCTTCCAAAAGCTGGCGCATGCTGAAATCGGGCAGTGCCATTCTTAGTTCCTTTTCCGGTTAGCCTCCACGGACACAGGCATTTTTGGACTTTGTCCTCGAACGCCACCGGAGGTTTCAGCCGGATTTCTCCCGGGCAGACACCAAAGTCCGTGTGTGGAATGAGCGCGCATATAGAGGGGAAGCGCTGCAAACGCAAGCGGTGAGGTGCTTCATCGCTCAGCGTGCGGCAATCAGCGCTCCGGTGCCGATCATGGCGCTGCCGGCGAACCGGTTAATCAGCCGCATGCGTTCGGGCGTCCTGAACCAGCCGGATGCCCTGCCCGCCAGCGCGGCGTAGATGCCCATGGTGAGAATATTGGCGCCGACGACGACTGCCACCACCAGCAGGCCGTCGGCAAACGTCATGGTGTCGAGGTTGAGGATCAGCGGCATGATCGAGGCGTGGAACAGGATCGCCTTCGGGTTGCCGAGCGCCACGGAGGCGCCAAGCAGGAACGAACGCGACAATCCGGTTTGGGGGATTCCTTGCGCGGCCGATTGCGCGGCCGCGGCCCGCCACATCTTGATGCCGAGGAAAATCAGGTAGGCCGCACCGGCGTATTTCAACAGGAGAAACACCCATTCGAAGGTCTGGGCCAGCGCCACCAGCCCGAGCAGTGCCAAGGTGACCAGCACGGCATCACCGGCGGCAATGCCCATTCCGGCGACGAACGCACGCAGGAAGCCGCGTGCCACGCCGTTGGTGATCACCGTGAACATCGCCGGACCCGGCGTGGCGGCGGCAAGTGTGATGGCAAGGCAATAAGCCAGGAATGCCGTTAGCGTCACGATCGGCCCTTTCCGTTGGGTACCCGTACGCGCCTGAAGATCGCAACGATCTCCTCGCGGCTGCATTCGATGGCGCCGAGCCGCACCGCCCGGTCGCGCTCGAAGCCGGTTATGTCATAGTGCGGCGCCGATGTCCTGGGCGGCCCCTGGTAGGACGAACGCTTGACACCAAGCTCGGCGGCGAAACGATGCAGTTCGTCCGTATCGTCGGCCATCAGGTGGCACCAGCGATGGCCGGCCCATTTCCAGATCGCCGCATCGACATAGACCGCCATCGGGAACTGCCATCAAGCCTGCCGTGCCAGCGCCGCATTGTTGCTATTTCGAGACCGGGCAAGGCTTGGTCTGATCGAACAGCGACAGATTGACCAGCTTTCCGGTCATCGAGAACTCGCCATAGTCCATTGTGAGGTCGCGGGTGATGCCGTTCTCGTGCAGCTTGAAGCTGATGCGGTATTCCGGCACCTCTTCGCCCGATTTGTCGGTCTCGTCGAAATAGGCGATGTCGACCGGCCAGTATTTGTCGCCGGCAAGCTTGGCCAGCGCCGGCGCTTCGGGGTCGGCCTTGTCGCCCTCGGCCTTCTTGCCGACGATGACGGTGGTGGTCATCACCTTGTTGGCATCCTCCGAACCGTCGAACAGGCTGGTTTCGTAGAAATTCTCGCCCTTCTCGGCCTTGCCGATCAGTTCGACCAGATGCTGGGTCGGGAACTGGGTGGCGGCGAGTTCGAGGCTGTTCTTCTCGGGCTTGTCGATATCGACCTTGAGGCCCTTGGTCTCTTTTGTGGCGGTGCCTTTGACCTCCTTGTCTAGGTTCTGGTCGACGAAGGATTTGGTCACGAACGAGAAGGTCTTGCCTTCGGCGTCCTCGAACGTGGTCGTCTGCTGGTCGGTCAGCCTGGTGTTGTCGCCGGTGGCGATCTGGGTGACGAAACGGAATTTTACCGTATAGCCCTCGCAGGGCGAGCCGTTGAACTCATAGACCATGCGGCCGGAAATCCCGGTGATGCCCGAGCGGTCCGACGCCTTGTCGAGGGTAAGATCGTAGACGGCGCGATGCGCCTGCAGCGCCGGCACGGCAAAGGCTGGAGCCATCGAGAACAGCATCGGAAAGAGAACGGCGTGGAAGGCAAGGCGCGTTGCGCGCATAAGGGGCTCCGATCGTCGCAGCTGATGGCAGGCCGCAGGTAAAGATGGTCCAGCTTAAAAAAAGTCGTGGCGGAAGCGAGGCAAAAATAGCAATTTCGGCCCGGCCAGCGCGGCGTCTCCAAGCAATAGGGAAATACGATGAGTGAAACAATCGAAAAGCGGCTAAGCGATCTCGGCGTGACGATACCTGCCGCCGCAGCGCCCGCCGCGAACTATGTGCCCTATTGCAGGTCCGGCAATCTTTTGTTCACCGCCGGGCAGTTGCCGCTCAAGGACGGCAAGCTGCAGGCAAGCGGCCTGCTCGGCCGCGACCTCGATACCGCAACCGGCAAGGAAGGCGCAAAGTACTGTGCAATCAACATCTTGGCGCAGGCAAAAGCAGCACTTGGCGATCTCGAAAAAATCCAGCGGCTGGTCAAGATCACCGTCTTTGTTGCATCACTGCCGGATTTCGTCGAGCAGCATCTGGTCGCCAACGGCGCCTCCGATTTCCTGGTCGCAGCCCTTGGCGAGCGCGGCAAGCATGCCCGCTCCGCCGTCGGCACCGCCTGTCTGCCGCTTAATGCCGCAGTGGAAATCGAAGCCGTCTTCGAGGTCGCATGAGCAGGACCAAGACAATGACCGACCTTTCCTGGCTGACCGCCCGCCCGGTGGCGCATCGCGGCTTTCACGACATGAACAAGACGCGCTGGGAAAACACGCTGTCGGCCTTCGCTGCTGCCGCCGAGCGCGGCTATGCGATCGAATGCGACGTGCATTTGTCGTCCGACCGCGTCCCCGTCATCATTCATGACGGCGATCTCAGGCGGTTGACCGGCCAGGACGGCTTCGTCTGGCGGCGCACGGCAGCGGAACTGGCGGCGCTCAGGATCGGCGGCACCAAGGACCATGTGCCGACACTGCAAGAAGCGCTCGACCTGGTCGACGGCCGTGTGCCGATGGTTGTCGAACTGAAGGGTGTGCCCGGTTACGACGAGGGCTTGGTGGCAGGCGTCGGCAAGATGCTGGAGCGCTACAAGGGCAAGGCGGCGATCATGTCGTTCGACCACTGGCTGGTCCGCGACTTCCCCAAGGATGCGCCTGGCATTCCGGGTGGGCTGACCGCCTACGGCAGGGACAATCAGTTGATCGAGGCGCATTTTGCCATGCTGGCACATGACCTCGCCTTCACCTCCTATGCCGCGGGCGATCTGCCGAACCCGTTCGTCAGCTTCGTGCGTGAAAGGCTTAACATGCCTGTCATCACCTGGACGGTGCATGACCAGCCGGCGGTGGATCTCACCTTCAAATACGCCGACCAGATGACGTTCGAAGGGTTCGAACCCGATCTGGCCAATGTCGCCTGATGGAAGTGCCTGAAACGTGACTTGTAGCGGCCCCGACAGAGCTTAAATAAGCCCCATGGATCAGGGTGATGAAGGTGACGGGCAAACGGCGAATGCGGAGTTTTCCATCCGCGTTGCCGCCGGCATCAATGCCTTCACCTGCGACGAGTGGAACGGCTTTACCGGCACAACCCGCAGCGACACAGAAAATGGCTATAACCCTCTCGTTTCATATGCTTTTCTGAGCGCGCTTGAAGATTCCGGCTGCGCCGTGCGGCGTACCGGCTGGCAAGGTCATCATCTCAGACTGGAAAATGCCCAAGGCAGATTGCTGGGCGCCGTGCCCTGCTATCTCAAATCGCACAGCCAGGGCGAATATGTCTTCGACCACGGCTGGTCTGATGCGTTCGAACGCGCCGGCGGCAACTACTATCCGAAACTGCAATGCGCCGTGCCGTTCTCTCCGGTCACCGGCCCGCGCCTGCTGGTCAGCAAGGGCGAGGACAGCGCCATTGTGAAGGCCGGTCTCGCAGCGGGCTTGAAGGCGGTGACGGAAAAGCTCGGCGTGTCCTCCGCGCATGTCACCTTCGCCAGGGAAAGCGACATTGCAACGCTGGAAGCAGCCGGTTTCCTGCACCGCACCGACCAGCAGTTCCACTTCTTCAACGAAGGCTTTTCGACCTATGACGATTTCCTCGCCACGCTGGCATCGCGCAAGCGCAAGGCGATGAAGAAGGAGCGCCGCGAGGCGCTCGCCAACGGTATCTCGATCGACCGGCTGACCGGCAAGGACCTGACCGAAAAGGCGTGGGACAATTTCTTCGCCTTCTATATGGATACCGGCAGCCGCAAATGGGGCCGGCCCTACCTCAACCGCAAGTTCTTCTCGCTGATCGGCGAGCGCATGTCCCAGGACATCCTGTTGATCATGGCCAAGCGCAATGGCCGCTATGTCGCCGGCGCCATCAACTTCATCGGCTCCGATGCGCTCTACGGCCGCAATTGGGGCTGCATCGAGGACCACCCGTTCCTGCATTTCGAAGTCTGCTACCATCAGGCCATCGACTTCGCCATCGAGCGCAAGCTGAAGGTGGTCGAGGCTGGCGCGCAGGGCGAGCACAAGCTGGCGCGCGGCTACCGTCCCGTGACCATGCATTCGGCACACTACATCGCACATCCCGGCCTGCGGAACGCTGTGGCCGACTATCTCCGGCGGGAACGCCGCGAGGTCGAGCGGATGGGCGAAATCCTGGAAGAGCATACGCCGTTCCGCAAGGATCTTGAGGAATAGCGATCCGCCCTTGCCCTCGCCTGTCGATATCGCCGGACCATCTTGCCGGTCCGGGACAGCTTCGCTACACCGGGAGCATACTCCCGGAGCGCCGCCATGACCGAGGCTTACGACCCCAGCAATATCTTCGCGAAGATCCTGCGCGGCGAAATCCCGTCGCACCGCGTCTACGAGGATGATGCCGTGGTCGCCTTCATGGATGTGATGCCGCAAGGCCCCGGTCACACGCTGGTGGTGCCCAAAGCACAGTCGCGCAATCTGCTCGACGCCGATCCGGCGACGCTCGGCCGGCTGTTCACCACGGTCCAGAAGGTGGCGCTGGCGGTCAAAAAGGCTTTCGGCGCTGACGGGGTCACGATCCTGCAGTTCAACGAACCGGCCTCCGGCCAGACCGTCTACCACCTGCATGTCCATGTCATCCCGCGGTTCGAAGGCATCGCGCTCAAGCCGCATACGGGGCAGATGGAGAAGTCCGAAGTGCTGACTGAGAACGCGGCCAGGATCCGAGCAGCGCTGAACGGTTGAGGTGGCGCGCGCCTCAAGGCGATGAGCTCAGCCACAATCCATTACGTCGGTTAGGGAAATATCAAACCACCCGTGATAACGCGCGCCGTACCGGGATGCGTTTGGGTTTTCAAAATCGTGGAACATTCGGTTGCGACATCAGAGCCGTTGGTAGAAGCAGCTGCCGCGCCGTGGATGGCTATGCGAGCGTTCTGATTTCGATCGCCATCTGGAAGGCGTGCGGGTACTTCCTGGGCAAGTTTGCACCCGAGGGCGTCGCCGCCTGACCTAACAACATCTGACCTGAAAAGCAGGGGCGCTGTGTCGGCAAACCGGCCAGCCAATGAAAAAAGGGCCCGTCACCGGGCCCTTTTTTCATAGGCGAACTTTTTAGCTCTTGCGCGGCAGTTGCGGCACCAGGCTGCGCTTGCCGCCATCCTTGCCCTTGGGCTCAGGCTCGTCCTTGCCCTTGGGCTGAGGCTTCTGGGCCACCGCCTTCTTGGCGACGGGCTTCTTGGCCACCGTCTTGCGGGCTTTCGGCGCCTCTTCCGGCTCCTGCTTCGGCTGCACCGGGGCTTCGTCGGCCAGTGATTCGAGCTTCAGGCCGGTTTCGCCGGTTTCCTTCTTCTCGACTGTGACGCGCACCGTGCCGCCCTTCTTGAGCTTGCCGAACAGCACCTCGTCGGCCAACGGCTTCTTGATGTGCTCCTGGATGACCCGGCCGAGCGGCCGCGCACCCATGCGTTCATCGTAGCCCTTGTCGGCCAGCCAGGCGATCGCGTCCGGCGACAGGTCGAAGGTGACGCCCCGCTCGGAGAGCTGGGCCTCGAGCTGCATGACGAACTTCTGCACCACCTGGTGGATGACCGGGACCGGCAGAGAGCCGAACGGGATGATCGCATCGAGACGGTTGCGGAACTCCGGCGTGAACAACCGGTTGATGGCCTCGACATCGTCGCCTTCGCGCTTGGTCGATCCGAAACCGATCGCCGCGCGCTGCGCATCCGATGCGCCCGCATTGGTGGTCATGATCAGGATGACGTTGCGGAAGTCGATCTGCTTGCCGTTGTGGTCGGTCAGCTTGCCGTGGTCCATGACCTGCAACAGGATGTTGAACAGGTCCGGATGCGCCTTCTCGACTTCATCCAGCAAGAGCACGCAGTGCGGATGCTGGTCGACGCCGTCGGTCAACAAGCCGCCTTGGTCGAAGCCGACATAGCCGGGAGGCGCGCCGATCAGCCGCGAAACGGTGTGGCGTTCCATATATTCCGACATGTCGAAGCGGATCAGCTCGACGCCGAGCGAGGCAGCCAACTGCTTGGCGACTTCGGTCTTGCCGACGCCGGTCGGGCCTGAGAACAGGTAAGAGCCGATCGGCTTTTCCGGTTCGCGCAGGCCGGCACGCGCCAGCTTGATCGCCGAGGTCAGCGCGGTGATGGCGGTGTCCTGGCCATAGACGACGCGCTTCAGCTCGATGTCGAGGCCTTGCAGCACCTTCTCGTCGTCGGCCGAAACCGTCTTCGGCGGGATGCGGGCCATCGTGGCGATCGTGGCTTCGATCTCCTTGATGCCGATCGTCTTCTTGCGCTTGGCTTCCGGCACCAGCATCTGCGAGGCGCCGGTCTCGTCGATCACGTCGATCGCCTTGTCCGGCAGCTTGCGGTCGTTGATGTAGCGGGCCGACAGTTCCACCGAAGCCTTGATCGCCTCGTTGGTGAACTTCACCTTGTGGAATTCCTCATAATAGGGCTTGAGGCCCTTCATGATCTCGATGGCGTCCTCGATGGTCGGCTCGTTGACGTCGATCTTCTGGAAGCGCCGCACCAGAGCGCGGTCCTTCTCGAAGAACTGGCGGAACTCCTTGTAAGTGGTCGAGCCGATGCAGCGGATGGCACCCGAAGACAGCGCCGGCTTCAACAGGTTCGACGCATCCATGGCGCCGCCTGAGGTGGCGCCGGCCCCGATCACGGTGTGGATCTCGTCGATGAACAGCACGGCGCCCGGATAATCCTCGAGCTCCTTGACGACCTGCTTCAGCCGCTCTTCGAAATCGCCACGATAGCGGGTGCCGGCCAGAAGCGTGCCCATGTCGAGCGCGAAGATGGTGGCGTCCTGCAGCACTTCGGGCACGTCGCCTTCGACGATGCGCTTGGCCAGACCTTCGGCAATCGCCGTCTTCCCGACGCCGGGATCGCCGACATAGAGCGGGTTGTTCTTGGAGCGGCGGCACAGCACCTGGATGGTGCGGTTGATTTCGCTCTCGCGGCCGATCAGCGGATCGATCTTGCCGGCCTTGGCCTTGTTGTTGAGGTTGACGCAATAAGCCGTCAGCGCATCCTGCTGCTGCTTCTTCTTGCCGCCTTCCTCCTGCGGCTCGGCGCCGTTCTGGCCGCCCTGCTCGTCATCGGCGCCGCGCGGCGAGCGCGTCTCCGATGCGCCGGGGCGCTTGGCGATGCCGTGCGAGATGTAGTTGACCGCGTCGTAGCGGGTCATCTGCTGTTCCTGCAGGAAATAAGCGGCATGGCTCTCGCGCTCGGCAAAGATGGCGACGAGCACGTTGGCGCCGGACACTTCCTCGCGGCCGGATGACTGCACATGGATCACGGCGCGCTGGATGACGCGCTGGAAGCCGGCGGTCGGCTTGGAATCCTCATCGTAACCGGTGACCAGATTGTCGAGTTCGGTGTCGATATAGGTCAGAACGGTGTGCTTCAGCTCGTCGAGATCGACGTTGCAGGCGCGCATAACGGCGGCCGCCTCGGTGTCGTCGATGAGGGCGAGCAGCAGATGTTCTAGGGTTGCATATTCATGGTGCCGCTCATTGGCGAGCGTCAGCGCCTGGTGAAGCGCCTTTTCCAGGCCTTGGGAGAAAGCCGGCATGTTACCTCACTTCTTCTCCATCACGCATTGCAGCGGATGCTGATTCTGTCGGGCGAAATCCATGACCTGAGACACTTTGGTCTCGGCCACCTCGAATGTATAGACCCCGCACTCGCCCACCCCATGATTGTGAACATGAAGCATGATGCGTGTGGCGGCTTCGCGGTCCTTTTGAAAAAAACGCTCCAGGACGTGAACCACGAACTCCATGGGCGTATAGTCGTCGTTGAGGATGAGGACCCTGTAAAGGCTGGGCTTCTTGGTCTTGGTCTTGGTGCGCGTAATGACGGCTGTGCCGCGACCGGCCTCATTGCCGTCGCCGTCACTTTGCATCCGCACCACGCTAGTCGTGGCAGTCAAACCTGAAGTCACGTAATCCTGCCTCTTTCGAATCCCCATGGCGAGTTCGATATGTAGGTGTTCGATGGACGATTTTAAGCCCTTCTTGTTAGCTGACAATATGGCTAGGTGGGCAAACCGAGGCGATTTTCAAAATCGTGAACCGCCAAAGCCCCGGAATTGAAACCGGCATGAAAAAACCCGGCCACGCATCCGCGACCGGGTCTGTTTTGCAAGCCCGAAAGGCCGTGCCTGGTATTCTCGAGCGAAATTACTTCGCCTTGGCGACAATCGATTCGAAGGGCTTGTAAGCCTCCTTGGCGAGATCGGCATAGAGATCGCCGAACTTGGTCGCCTCGGCAACGAAGCTCTCATAGCTCTGCTTGGCGAAGTCGGACTGGATCTCGACCGCCTTTTCCAGCGACTTGGCGGAGAACAGCTTTTCGACCGCGGCGCTGCCGGCTTCGAAGCTCTTCTTGGTGTATTCGCCAGCTTCAGTGGCGATCGCCTGCGCGCCCTTGGAGAGCGAGGTGAAGCTCTTCAATCCGGTATCGGCAAACTCCTTGCCGTATTTCGAGAAGTCCTCGTAGGTCTGGGTCATTTGACGTTTCCCTTGGCGTTTTGAAGCGCCCTTGCCTGAGCGCGGTTGTGCAATGCACGAGAATATATTGTGCGCTGCACAAAAGTCAAGATTTCAGCGGCATCAGGCCGCGCTGCGCCGGCAACAGCTCAAATTCGAATAAAGAAAGACTCAAGCCCGAGTAAAATGGTGAACGCGCCGGTTACCATAAACGGATTGGTAACGCTGGCTGCGATAGTTTGACGACAAGTGAGGTCGGATCCCTTTGCCGCCTCCAGGGCAATGAGTTTCAAAGGAACTATCAGTGCGTCAGGCGTTGTCGGTCTTCGGTTCAAAATCCGCATCTTCCCTCAAAATGGTCATGATCCTCGCTTTGGCGATGTCATTTGTCGTTGCGGATGCCGCGTCCTCGATGGCCGCCAGGTCTTCGGCGATCGTCGTCGACGCCAAGACCGGCAAGGTGCTTTATTCGTCCGATGCCAACGGCCGGCGCTACCCGGCGTCGCTGACCAAGATGATGACGCTCTATCTGACCTTCGAGGCCATGGCGAAGGGCCGGATCAGCAGGAACACGCCCGTGCCGTTCTCGGCCAAAGCGGCGGCCGAACCGCCGACCAAGCTCGGCGTCAAGGCGGGCGGAGCGGTTTCGGTCGAGACCGCCATCCTGTCGATGGTGACCAAGTCGGCCAATGATTCGGCGACCGCGCTCGGCGAACTGCTCGGCGGCAGCGAAAGCAATTTCGCCCGCATGATGACCGCCAAGGCGCGCGCGCTCGGCATGGACGGCACCGTGTTTCGCAATGCCAACGGCCTGCCCGATCCCGGCCAGTTCACAACCGCCCACGACATGGCGATGCTCGGCATAGCGCTCAGGGAACATTTTCCGCAGTATTACGGCTATTTCTCGCAGCGCTCCTTCCTTTACGGCCGCCAGCGCATCAATGGCCACAACCGTCTGCTCGGCCGCATCAAGGGCGTCGACGGCATCAAGACCGGCTATACCCGCGCCTCCGGCTTCAACCTCGTCTCGTCGGTTTCGGATGGCAACCGCCGCCTCGTCGCCGTCGTCATGGGCGGCACTTCGGGGCGCAGCCGCGACAACCAGATGGCCGGCCTGATCAACGCCTACATGCCGCGCGCATCGACCCGCGGCGGCGGCGCCCTGGTCGCCAAGGCCGGCGGTGACAATCCGGTCAAGGCGCTGGCCAAGGTCTTCCTGCCCAAGCATGACGCGCCGACGCCGGATGGCAAGCCGATCGTTGAAGACGATCCCGTAGCGTCCAATGACGATCCGACATCCGCTGACGAGCAGTCTGCTGAAGGCCAGTCTGCCGACGAACAGACGGTGGCCGCGGTCGAAGAGCCCGCCCCCGTCGTCAAGACCAGGAAGGTCAAGACCGTCATCGTGACGGCGCCGAAGGTCGAAACTGCGCAGATTGTGGCTGCCTATGCCGAACCCACGCCTGTATCCCCACAGGCGGTCGACCCGGTCAACACGGCCTCGGTGCCGGCTGGTTGGGCGGTGCAGGTGGCGTCGTCGCCCAAGCAGTCCGAAGCCCAGGCTTTCCTCGACAAGACCGCCAAGCTGGCGCCCAAAGTTCTTGGGGCTGCTTCCGGTTTCACCGTCGCCTTCGAAAAGGATGGCGAGACCTATTACCGCGCCCGGTTCGGCGGCTTCCGCTCGAAGGACGCGGCCTGGAATGCCTGCAATGCCCTGAGGAAAAAGAAAATCGCCTGCTACGCCGTCCAACAGTAGGGCGGCGTCGGAACCATCTCCCGGAAATTTACTGCGTCGAAGGAGACTAGTTGTGATTGGAGAGCAAGACGTCCTTGGCTTCGTTGATCCGCGCCGCCAGGAAAGACGTGCCGCCGATGTCGGGGTGCAGGCGCTGCATCAGGCGGCGGTGCGCCTTGCGGACATCCGCCGCGGCGGCCCCCGCTTCAAGACCAAGGATCTTGTAGGCCTCCTCCTTAGTCATGGCGCCCGCACCTGGCGCAACACCCAGCCCTTCGCCACCGTTCGCCTCAGCGTCTTTGCGCCAGACGGGAAAACGGCCGTCAAGATACGTCTCTAGGAGTTGGCGGCTCTCCGGGTCGCCGGGGAGTTCGCGGTAAAGCTGCTGCAGCTCGGCCAGGCCCATCGCGCCCAGCATCTTGCCTTCATGGCGGCCGGCCAGAACCAGGCCTTCAAGCCCGCCCGTATCGTGATCAAGCTCCATTTCCAGTGCGGCGGTCCGCACCGTCGAGCGCTTGCCGGGCGCCGGCCCGAGCGACGGCCGCTTCATTCGCATCGAACCGTACCACGCAAGGGCCGCGGCCAGAATGAGGCCGGCAATGCCTTCGCGCCCGACCACCAGCACGGCGAGCCCGACCAGCGCCAGAAGCACCGGCCCGAGCGTGCGCATGCCGCTTGCCAGTTTTTGCGCATCGGCGCGGACAAAGATCGTCGCCGCGCCGAGCAGCACCAGAAACAGTGCAACAAGTGCAATGATAGCGCCCATCAATTCCCGCCGCCCCTGAGATGCTCGATCAGCAGCCGGTCTCCCGGCCTGTCCCTTGCCTCGAGCGCCTTCAATCCACCCGTCGCATAGACGGCGACCGCCGAAAGCAGCCCGGCCAAGGTCGCGGCGGCCCGCCGATCAAATCGGAACCAAGCCCCTTTGGACAGCCGCGCAATCTCCTTGAACGCCTTTTCTGCGCCGGGATCATGGCCTTCCTGGAAGACGAAGACGGGAACGCCGTGCAGACCGAGGCTGCCGGCCTTCTGCGCCAGGTCGTCGATATCCTCTTCCATGGCGTCGCCGATATAGACCAGAGCATTGACCTTGGCCGCCGCCGTTTCCTTCAGCGCATGCGCCAGCACCTTGCCGATCTGGGTGTGGCCGGCACGGCAGTCGATCCGCGTCATCAGCTGCTTCAGGGCATTGGTGTCGGCGACAAAAGCCGACGAGCGGCACTCGCCCAACCCGCGAAAATAGGCCAATTGGACACTGAGGGTGCCGGCCTTGCCGACGGCGTCGAACATTTCGCCCTGCAGCTTGGTGGCGAGATCCCAGGTCGGCTGGCGGCTCATCGTGGCGTCGAGCGCAAGGATCAGCCGCCCGCAGCCGGTCGCGGACGCGGCAAGCGTCCGGGCCTGACGGATAAAGGCGTCGATCTCGCCGGCATTGGATTGAGGCTTGACCGGCGCAGGATCGGCCCTGGCGGGCACGCGCTGCTTCTTGTCGCTCATAAGAAGCAAGATGTGGCGTTGTCGGCTCCCTTGCAAGTCCAGCCTTGGACAAGATGAAGGGCCAGCGCTCGACGCTCTGGGAGAAGCGGCCGCGCCCTTGGCTCTACAGCAAGCCCAGATCGGCGAGCTCGCGCTTCAGTTTCGGCGGCATCTCGACCATTCCGG
This sequence comes from Mesorhizobium sp. C089B, assembly GCF_030323125.1. NCBI lineage: Bacteria > Pseudomonadati > Pseudomonadota > Alphaproteobacteria > Hyphomicrobiales > Phyllobacteriaceae > Mesorhizobium > Mesorhizobium sp. C089B. The sequence continues at coordinate 1,375,217 of NZ_CP100469.1, read as the reverse complement.
CCTTGCCCTTGCCGATATCTGCGGGCGCATCCGAAGGTTTGAGATAACGCCAGCCCTGGAAGGCGCGGCGCGGCTGCCAGTCGGTGCGCACCACGTCGAGGTCGAGCATCAGGCGGCAACGGCCGATGCCTTCGTCGTCCGTGAAGGGCCTGATATCAGTGATCAGCTGGCGGCATTGCACGCTGCCCTTGATCACCCAATAAAGCGAACCGCCATCGGTGACCTCGGCGCCGCGCGTCGGCACCATGCGGGTGGTGTGCCAGTGCTCGGCGGGTTCGCCGGCGCGGCGGCGCTCATCGAGGCGGAAGGCGATCCATTCTTCGAGGTCCTCGACGCTGTCGCAACCGACGCACAGTTTTAGGAGATTGAGTGCCATCGCTTAAGGTTTAGTCCGGCGCGCGATTGCGTCAACGGCCCTGCCCGACTTCTCCACAGTGCCAGTGGCGTTGCACGGTCAGCATTCCACGACATTGACGGCGAGCCCGCCAAGGCTGGTTTCCTTGTACTTCTCGTTCATGTCGAGGCCCGTCTGGCGCATTGTTTCGATCGCGGCGTCGAGCGGCACGAAATGGACGCCGTCGCCTTTGATCGCCAGAGAGGCGGCGGTGACCGCCTTGACGGCGCCGAGCGCGTTGCGCTCGATGCAAGGCACCTGGACCAGACCGCCGACTGGATCGCAAGTCATGCCGAGATGATGTTCGAGCGCGATTTCGGCGGCGTTCTCGACCTGCTCGGGCGTGCCGCCCATGACGGCGCAGAGACCCGCGGCAGCCATCGCCGAGGCCGAACCGACCTCGCCCTGGCAGCCGACCTCGGCGCCGGAGATCGAGGCATTGGTCTTGATGATGCCGCCGACGGCGGCGGCCGTGAGCAGGAAGTCGCGGATGCTCGGCTGGTCGGCCTCGGGGTGGAAATGCAGCCAGTAACGCAGCACCGCCGGCAATGTGCCGGCCGCGCCATTGGTCGGCGCGGTGACGACGCGTCCACCGGCGGCGTTCTCTTCGTTCACCGCCATGGCGTAGATCGACAGCCAGTCATTGGCCAGCAAAGGGTTGGGCTTGTTCTGCTGCCATTGCTCCTGCAGCTTGTCGTGCAGCATGCGGGCACGACGGCGCACTTTCAGCCCGCCCGGCATGATGCCGTCCTGCGACAGGCCGCGGTCGATGCAGCCCTTCATGGCGCCCCAGATCGCATCAAGGCCGTTGTCGAGCTCCTCGCGCGACATATGTGTCTCTTCATTGACGCGCTTCATGTCGGCGATAGACAGGCCGCTTTTGCCTGCCATCTTCAGCATCTCGACGGCGTTCTTGAAGGGATAGGGCACCTTCTTGCCTTCTGTGGTCACCGAGCCCTTGACCTTCATCCGCTGCAGCTCTTCCTCGGACACCACGAAGCCGCCGCCGATGGAATAATAGATGCGCTTGAGCAGCAGCCGGTCGCCGGCATCGTAAGCGTAGAAGGCCATGCCGTTGGCGTGGCCGGTGAGCGGCGTCTTGCGGTCGAGCACCAGATCCGTCGCCGGATCGAAGCGATAGGAGGGATGGCCGCGTGGCGATATCCGCTTCTCGGCGGCGATGCGCGTGGCGATTCCCTCGGCCTGATCGGGATCGACCGTCTGCGGTGTCAGGCCAGCAAGTCCGAGGACAACGGCGCGATCCGAGCCATGGCCGATACCGGTATAGGCGAGCGAGCCGTGCAGGCTGGCGCCAATGCGATCGACCTTGACGCCGGCCGGGCGCGGCCAGTCATCGCCGGCGATCTCGTCGAGAAACCGCCGCGCCGCTGTCATCGGTCCCATCGTGTGCGAACTCGACGGTCCGATGCCGATCTTGAACAGGTCGAAAACCGAAAGAAACACGCTGCGCCGTCTCCGGGAATGGGATCAAGACCTACATATAGGACTTTCCATGATGTTTGTGCTGTTTTGCGGATTGCGGCGCTGCACCTGCCGACCTTGTTTGCTCCGGCAGCGACATCACCGGCTGAAAGCGCGTCGCGCTGAAACGGATTCATGCGACGCGCTTTAAGTTCTTGTTTCAATGCATGTCGTTGTCCCAGAACCGCAGCTCACCTCTGGGCGGCATGCATTGAGCATCGAACTGACCGCTTTGCCTGTGGTAAAAGGGGGCATGGGCGATTCCTTCCATCTGTCGACGGCTGATCTGGCGGCGCTGGCTTTCTTCCTGCTCGCATGGTTGCTGCATACGCTGGCGTCCGACGGCAGACTGGTCAGCCGGGTGTCGTTGACGATGGCCATGAACGTGCAGCGCGAGGCCTGGATGCGCACCATGGCCGAGCGCGAAATCCGCATCGTCGACACCGCCATCATGAGCGGCCTGCAGCAAGGCACCGCCTTTTTCGCCTCCAGTTCGCTGATTGCGCTCGGTGGCTGTTTCGCGCTGCTTGGCGCCTCGGATCAGGTCCTTGCCGTGCTGAACGACCTGCCGTTGAACGCGACCTCATCGCGCTCCGCCTTTCAGATCAAGGTCTTTGGCCTGGTGCTGATCCTGGCCTTCGCCTTCTTCAAGTTCGGCTGGGCCTACCGTCTCTTCAACTACTGCACGATCCTGATCGGCGCGGTGCCGATCCCCTATGGCGAGGCGTCACGCAACCCGGTCAGCGAAACGGCGGTGTGGCGCGCGGCGCGCATGAACATGCTGGCCGGCAAGCATTTCAATTCAGGCCTGCGCGCGGTGTTCTTCTCGATCGGCTATCTCGGCTGGTTCGTCGACCCGATCGTGTTCGTGCTGTCGACGCTGCTGCTTCTGGCGGTGCTGGTGCGGCGCCAGTTCTTTTCAGCGGCGCGACAAGCGGTGATCGGTCAGCCGCCCGGGCCGGGGAAAAGCTGGTCGATCCGGCCCGATAGCCAATAGGCGGCGAGGCCGATCCATTCGCGGATCGCAATGGTGGTGGTCTGCAGCGAATCGGGTGCGTTGTCGCGAAACAGGCCAAAGCCTTCCTTGCCCGAGGTGCGATAGTCGACCGGCCACGGGACCGTCTGAAAGCCGGCCTTGTCGAACAGCGCCTTGGCGCGCGGCATGTGGAAGGCGGAGGTGACAAGCAGCCAGGTCTCGCCCGGTTTCGGTGTTACCAGTTCCTTGGTGAAGACCGCATTCTCATAGGTGTTGCGGGATTTGCTCTCGAGCATCAGGCGATCGGCGTCGACGCCAAGCGCACCGAGCAGCCGCGGCGCGGTGGCCGCATCCCCCTCGCCATCGATGAACAGTTCACCGGTGCCGCCCGAGATAACCACTTTCGCCTCGGGAAAGCGCCGGGCAAGGATCGCCGCCTCCACCATGCGGTCGCCGCCGGAATTCAGCTCATAGCCGCCGCGCGCCAAGTTGATGGCGCCCTCGAAGCCGCCGCCGAGCACGACAATGCCGTCGACCTTCCGCGGCAGCGGCGGCTTTGGGAAGCGCTCTTCGAGCGGATTGAGCATCATGGCGCCAAGCGACGTCCAGGCCGACAGCGCCAGAATCAGGAAGGCGAACACACTGCCCGTCGCCGCCAATCGCCGGCGGCCGATCAGCGCCGCGAGCAAGCCGGCAAGCAGCAGGAAGATCGCCAGGTTGAGTGGTTGGACGAAGAACCAGAATACCTTGGAGAGATAGAAGAACATTGCCTGCCTATCTCCAGCTCAAATTGTGACGGCCGGTGAAGTGCTCGACCGCACTCGCTACCGCTTCCGCTTCGAGGCGGCTTAACTCCCTGCCGAAAACAAGGACGCCGTTCGCGTTGGTTAAGCTGATGACTTCCGACAGTCCCACTTCGTCCGTGGGATAGGTATGGTCGAGGATTTCGACCCTAAGATGCCCTTTCAAAGGCAGTGACCACCGATTTCGCAAAGAACCCCTCACCGAGCGCACGGCTGCGGTGTCGGTCAGCCGCAGGGTTTCCCTGCCGAACACCCGCCAGATGAAATCCTTGCCCAGGAAATAGGTGAAGAGGGCAATGACCGCCACGAAGGACAGCAGGCCGAGCGTGCCGCTGGTGAGCGTTGCGGACGACGTATCCGTCAATCCCATGTAGCCGGTGTAGGCGACGATCGCGGCCCCGATCAGGACAAAGACGGTCCTGAAATCCGAGGTGCGTGGCGGGTTCATGATCAGCAGTTCGTTTCCCGTCTCGACGATGGAAATGCGAGACGGAGGCGGCATGCTACCACCACTTCTCCGGCTGGAAGGTTCCCGCCGCCTGCTCGATGACGGCGGCTGTCTGGAACAGGGTTTCCTCGTCGAAGGGACGGCCAATCAGCTGCAGGCCGAGCGGCAGGCCCTTGGCATCGAGGCCGGCAGGCACGGCAATGCCCGGCAGTCCGGCCATGTTCACGGTCACCGTGAAAATGTCGTTGAGGTACATTTTCACCGGATCGGCGGCCATGTCCTCGTCGGCGATGCCGAAGGCGGCCGACGGCGTCGCCGGCGTCAGGATGACGTCGACGCCGTCGGCAAAGACCGTCTCGAAGTCGCGCTTGATCAAATTGCGCACCTTCTGCGCCTGCAGATAATAGGCATCGTAGTAGCCGGCCGACAGCACATAGGTGCCGATCATGATGCGGCGCTTGACCTCTCGACCGAACCCGGCGGCTCGGGTCTTTTCGTACATGTCGACAATGTCCTGGCCCGGCACGCGCAGGCCATAGCGGACGCCGTCATAGCGCGCCAGATTGGACGATGCTTCGGCAGGCGCTACGATATAATAAGCCGGCAAAGCATATTTGGTGTGCGGCAGCGAAATGTCGACGATCTCGGCGCCGGCATCCCTGAGCCAGGCAATGCCCTTCTGCCACAGCGCCTCGATCTCTTCCGGCATGCCGTCGACGCGGTATTCCCGGGGAATGCCGACCTTCATGCCCCTGATCGGTTTGCCGATCGCCGCCTCGTAATCCGGCACCGGCCGGTCGACGGAAGTGGTGTCCTTGGCGTCGACCGAGGCCATGGACTTCAGCATGATCGCGGCATCGCGCACGTCCCGGGCGATCGGGCCGGCCTGATCGAGCGACGAAGCGAAGGCGACGATGCCCCAGCGCGAGCAGCGGCCATAGGTCGGCTTGATGCCGACGGTGCCGGTGAAGGCGGCTGGTTGGCGGATCGAGCCGCCGGTGTCGGTGGCGGTGGCGCCGGCGCACAGGAAAGCCGAGACGGCGGAAGCCGAGCCCCCCGACGAGCCCCCCGGCACCAGTTGGGCATTGTCCAGCGTGCGCGCGGTCTTGGTGCCGCCGGCCGAAACGAAACCGCCATCGCCCTGATGCGTGGTCGGCATCACCACCGTGTCGAGGCGCGAACGCCGCCACGGATTGACGACAGGGCCGTAATAGGAGGTCTCGTTGGACGAGCCCATGGCGAACTCGTCCATGTTAAGCTTGCCCAGCATGACGGCGCCGTCTGCCCACAAATTGGCGGTGACGGTCGATTCGTAGCGCGGCTTGAAGCCGTCGAGCACATGGCTGCAGGCCTGGGTGTGGACACCTTCGGTCCCGAACAGATCCTTGATGCCGAGCGGGATGCCCTCCAGCGCACCGCCCTCGCCCTTGGCGAGCCTGGCGTCGGAAGCTTTGGCCATATCGCGCGCCTTGTCGCCGGTGACGACGATGTAGGCATTGAGCACCGGATTGGCGCGCTCGATGGCACCGAGATAGGCCTCGGTGATTTCGACGGCAGAAATCTCCTTGGCGCGCAGCTTGGCGCGCGCCTGCGAAATTGTCAGATGGGTCAGTTCGCTCATCAAAGGCTCTTTTCGTAAAACACCGACCACTCGGAATCGGGATAATCCAGCACCGGCCCGCAGCGCGAGAAGCCGGCGCGTTCATAGACGGTCCAGGCGGCGGGATGGCGGTCGCCGGTTTCCAGCACCAGACGCTTCAGCCCTTCGCTGCGCGCTAGCGTTTCGACATGTTCGACGATCTTGGCGCCGATCTTCCTGCCCCGATGAGAAGGCCGCGTGTACATACGCTTGACCTCACCGACGCGGGCATCATGGCGCTTCAGCGCGCCGCAGCCGATGGCTTGCCCGTCGTCGCGGGCGATAAAGACGGTGGTGTCGCCGCCAGCCATCTGCTCGACCGTCAGATGGTAGCAATGCTCCGGCGGCGTCAGTTCGAGCAGAGCCGCGTTGAGCTCCTCGACCAAAGCGCGGACATCGTCCTGCAGCGGCGTTTCGATCGCGATCTCGATTGCCATCGGCCGCCTACTCCACGACCTTCGGCACGAGGAAGAAATTCTCGTCAGTGGCCGGCGCATTGGCGACGATATCGGCGGCCTTGTTGCCGTCGGTGACGATGTCTTGGCGCTTCTTCATCTCCATCGGCGTCACCGATGTCATCGGCTCGACGCCGGAGACATCAACCTCGTTCAGCTGCTCGACAAAGCCCAGAATGGCGTTCAGCTCGCCGGTCATGCGCTCGGCATCCTCCTCGCTCACCGCAATGCGGGCGAGACGCGCGACGCGCTTCACAGTTTGCAGATCAACGGACATGTCTTTAGCCTTTGGGAAAACCAGATGGCGCTATAGCGGCGTGGCGCGTGCCGCGCAACATCGATCGTGCTTGGGGATAGAGCCCGTTCATGCCAGGGCGGCATTTCAGCCTAGGGCAGCGATACACCCTCGCACAGATAATAGCTGCCGCCATTGCCGGCCTGCTCGCCTTCGTCGGCGGTCGGGCGCACCGAGACGATGTCGATTTGGGTCGCGTTCATCTGCGTGATCGACAGTATATCGGGAAAGAGAAAGCCCGGCTCCTGGCAGATGGCAGTGACCGCCCAGCTCGGCGAGCGCGTCGCCTTGGCGACCTGGACGAACTCGCAATTATACTCGACGCTTTGCAGGCCGTCCGCCGACAAGATGACATTGCCGGTGTCGATCAGCGTCTGCAGCGTGTCCTTTTTGGCTTGCGCGCAAAGCTCCTGGGTCTGAAGGTAAACGCCCTTGATGAAGTCCTCGGCGGCGGATGCGGGCGACGCAGCGACCAGCATCGAAACGCAAAGAGTCTCTCTCAAACCCATGGTTTAATTCCCCTTTGCGACAAGGGATCGTTTCAACGATCGCTCTATAGTGTGATCGTTTGGCCGATGGCTGGCAAGGCTACGTCGACACCTGATCCTTCGAGGCCGGCCACGAACTTCTCCGCCGTCGCGTCGATGATCGGGAAGGTGCCGAAGTGGCATGGCACGACGGTGTCGAAGTGGAAGAAGCGCCGGCAGGCCAGGGCCGCCACCGCGCCGCCCATGGTGAAGCGGTCGCCGACCGGCACGAGGCCGATCTTCGGCTCATGCAATTCCTCGATCAGCGCCATATCGGAGAAGATGTCGGTGTCGCCCATATGGTAGAGCGTCTTGTCCTCCGGGAAATGCAGGACCAGCCCGTTGGGATTGCCGAGGTAGACGTTCTGGCCGCCATCGAGCCCAAACGACGAGGAATGCAGTGCCTGCACGAATGTGGTGGTGAAGGCACCGCAATCGACGGTGCCGCCATGATTGCCGGGATTGATCTTCTTGCCGTCGACGCCCTTGCCGACCAGGTACATGCAGATCTCGTAATTGGCGACCAGCTGGGCGCCGCTCTTCTTCAGCACCTCCACCGCGCCGCTGACATGGTCACTGTGGCCGTGGGTCAGAAGCACATGGGTGACGCCTTCCGCCGGCCCCTCCCAGCCGCTCGTCCATGATGGGTTGCCGACGAGATAGGGGTCGATCAGGATGGTCGCGCCTGATGTCTCGACGCGGAAGGCGGAATGTCCGTACCAGGTCAATTTCATCGATCGTGTTCCTCGATTTTGGTTGCGCCGGAAGATAGAACGCCGGCAGCAAAATTAAAGTGACATAGTGTGCTCGCGGTTCAAAAGAACGTGTCGCGCTCTTTGTGACGGCAAGTCTGGGTCGCGATAGACTGGGTCACGGTAACGCTGGTGGGGAAAGCCGTTGGGCATCATAGCAATCGAGGATCTGCCGGCACGGCTGGAAGGCGGCAGGACGCTGGCCGGGCTCGACCTCGGCGACAAGACGATCGGTGTCGCCGTTTCCGACCGCGGCTTGTCCTTCGCCCATCCGCGCCCGGTCATCCTGCGCAAAAAGTTTTCGCTGGATGCGGCAGCGCTGCTCGCGCAGCTGCAGAAGGACAATGTCGGTGCGTTTGTACTCGGTCTTCCCATCAACATGGACGGTTCGGAAGGTCCCCGCGCCCAGAAGTCGCGCGCCTTCGTGCGCAACATGGCAGGCATAACCGAACTGCCCTTCGTGCTGTGGGACGAGCGGCTGTCGACGGTGGCGGCGGAGCGGACGCTGATCGAGATGGATTTCTCGCGCCGAAAGCGCGCCGGCAAGATCGATTCGGCGGCTGCGGCCTTTATTCTGCAGGGAGTTCTGGACCGGCTCCAGTCGCTTGACCCACGCGATCGGACGCAACCGGATTCCCCGCCTGCCGCCTGACCCAGGCCATGATGTTGCGGCGGCGGCGAAACGCCCACAATGCCATCAGCAGGAAGCCGTCAAAGACGCAGGCCCTTGCCACCATGCCCGGAATGATCGCCGGATCGATGCCCAGCATCTGCCCGTAGAGCTGGAACACGAAATCATGCAGCTGCCGGCTGAGCATGACGTAGCCGAAATTGATGTCGTTGAGCGACAGGAAGAACCAGCCCCAGAACAGAGCGAGTGGCGCGGCCCACAATGCGAACAGCGTGCGCATCAGTGACCGTCCCTGCGGCTGGAGCCGCCTCTGGGACCGCTGGGACCAATGTCCGGACGGCCGGAAATGCGCGACAGCAAGGAGCCGTGCGCGGCACCCTTGGCCATGGCATGTGCGGTGGCGCGACTCTCTGCCTCCCGCGAAACCATGACGGCGAAGACCGACCTCCGCTCGGCCAGCATGGCGACATAGGAGGCCAGAAGTGCCGCCAATTGCACGGCGACAACCAAAAACAGGCCGTTGATGCCTCGCGCCGCGCCGCCGACCAGGATGAGCGACAACACCGCGGATGCCGAAATGAAGGCGGTCCGCGCCACACTGTCGGCTCCGTCCGGGCTCGCTGCGGCGTTAACCAGGCTCTCGACGAAGACCCAGCAAAACAGCACCGCCACGACCAGCAAGGCGATGGCCAGCGGCGCCACGACGGCAGCATTGTCGAGATCGGCCAGACGAGTGTTTTCCACGACGACGCCGAGCACGCCCAGAGCGCCCGCAACGCCGCGGTTTCCATCGACACAGATGAACGCCAGCAGGGCGAAAACCAGCGCCCAGTGCAAGGCCAGAAAGGACGTCAAAATGTGCCGCATGGCATTCCTGCTTTGGTGACAAAGACAGTGGGGTCTGCGGCCTGCGGCTGCAACGGAAACCATTCGTTAAGGTTAACGGCTGTCCACAGGCAGGCAAATTCGTTCACGGACTGGCGGAAGGCCCTCAATTCACCGGCGGATAGAGCGTGTCGATGATCATGCGCGCATCGTGGCGCGAATCGAGCATGCCATAGGTGTTGCGCCACTGGCCGGCGAGCCGCGTCTCGACGAAGGCGTCCGCAATCCGCCCTGCCCCCAGCCGGCGCAATTCCGCAGCTGCCGCCGACAGCGCCAGCTGTTCGGTCAGCAGGCGGGCCGACCCCTCATCGGTGCCGGCGACCTGCATGGCCGCCTTGAGCACGCCAATGGTTCCGCGTCCGCCGGCGCCGAGATCGCGGTCGATGCCGGCCAGCACCTCCTCGAACAGGCCGGGCGCGCGGCCGAGCACGCGCAGCACGTCGAGCGCCATGACATTGCCTGAGCCCTCCCAGATCGCATTGACCGGGGCTTCGCGGTAGTAGCGGGCGAGCGGCGCTTCCTCGACATAGCCATTGCCGCCGAGGCACTCCATCGCCTCATAGAGCAGTGGCGGCGCGATCTTGCAGACCCAGTATTTGACCACCGGGGTCATGGCGCGGGCAAAAGCAGCCTCGCCGCGGTCGCCGGCAGCCTCGTCGAAGGAGCGCGCCAGTCGGAACGAGAGTGCCGTGGCGGCGGCGACATCGAGCGCCATGTCCGCCAGCACGCGCTGCATCAGCGGCTGTTCGATCAGCGTCGAGCCGGCCACCTGGCGGTGACGGGCGTGATGCACGGCCTCAGCCAGCCCCGCTCGCATGATTGCCGACGAGGCGACGGCGCAGTCGAGCCGGGTCAGCGTGACCATGTCCATGATCGTCTTGATGCCGGCGCCGGGCTCGCCGACCATCTCGCCGATGGCGTTGACGAACTCTACCTCCGATGAGGCGTTGGAGCGGTTGCCGAGCTTGTCCTTCAGCCGCTGAAAGCGGAAGCCGTTGCCGGAACCGTCGCCGAGGATGCGCGGGACGAGAAAACAGGAAAGCCCTTCCGGCGCCTGTCCAAGCACGAGAAAAGCGTCCGACATCGGCGCCGACATGAACCATTTGTGGCCGGTGAGGCGATAAAAGCCGCTGCCGGCGCGTTCGGCCCGTGTGGTGTTGGCGCGCACGTCGGTGCCGCCCTGCTTTTCGGTCATGCCCATGCCGAGCGTCAGCCCGGTCTTGTCGACCGGCGGCTTCTGACTCTGGTCGTATTTGCGCGTCGTCACGCGCGGCGCCCATTCGCGAAACAGCTTTGGGCTGGCCATCAGGGCGGCCAGCGAAGCGCTGGTCATGGTGATGGGGCAGAGATGCCCGGTCTCGAGTTCGGCGGTCAGGTAGAAACGCGCGGCGCGCACCTGATGGCGACGGCCGATCTCGCTATCGCCGTTTTCCCAGATCGAGGAATGCAGGCCGCCGGCAACCGAGCGGCGCATCAGCGCATGATAGGCCGGATGGAATTCGACGAGGTCGATGCGCCGGCCCTGACGGTCATGCGTGCGGAGCTTCGGCGTCTCGACATTGGCGAGGCGAGCCAGTTCCTGCGCCTCCTGCGTCAGGACGAACCGGCCAAGCCCGTCGAGGTCCTTGCGCACCGGATCGGAAAAACGCTCGGCAAGCTGGATCAGCAACGGATCGCCCCGCCAGGCGTTGCCGCCCGTCAGCGGCGGCGGCTGGTTGGTCACGTCGTCGGTCACGCCCAATCCTTCTGAAAGTAGAAGGGCCTTCTAACGCTAGAAAGGCACTTATCATCACGAGGCTTCGAATCCGAAGCAATCGGCTAGATATAGCCCAAGGCAGGCGGCGCGCGCGACGAAAATACCGGGGAGAAAGGCCGCAATGCCAAGCTGGCGCTTGCGGCAAGGAATTCTCCCCCCTATAGCAGCGCCTTGAGATGACCGACGCTTCGTCCCTGCCGCTTTATCCTCACCGCCATCTTCTGGGCATCCGCGATCTTTCCCCCGGTGATATCGAGCTTCTGCTCGACCGGGCTGACCGCGCCGTCGCCATTTCGCGGCAGTCCGAAAAGAAGACCTCGACGCTGCGCGGCCGCACCCAGATCAACCTCTTCTACGAAGCCTCGACGCGCACGCAGTCGTCGTTCGAACTGGCCGGGAAACGGCTCGGCGCCGACGTCATGAACATGTCGGTGGCGAGCTCTTCGGTGAAGAAGGGCGAGACGCTGATCGACACGGCGATGACGCTGAACGCCATGCGCCCCGACATCCTGATCATCCGCCACCAGTCTGCGGGCGCCGCCGCCCTTTTGGCGCAGAAGGTCGGCTGCTCGGTGGTCAATGCCGGCGACGGCGCGCATGAACACCCAACGCAGGCGCTGCTCGACGCGCTGACTATCCGCCGCGCCAAGGGGCCGCTGTCGAAACTGATCGTAGCGATCTGCGGCGACATCCTGCATTCTCGCGTGGCGCGTTCCAACATCATGCTGTTGAACGCGCTTGGTGCGCAGGTGCGTGTGGTGGCGCCGTCGACCCTGCTACCGTCCGGCATCGAGAAAATGGGCGTCATCGTCTCGCGCTCGATGGCAGAGGGCCTCAAGGGCGCGGACGTGGTGATGATGCTGCGCCTGCAGCGCGAGCGGATGGAAGGCGCCTTCGTGCCTTCGGTACGCGAATATTTCCGCTATTTCGGCCTCGATGCCGAAAAGCTGAAGGCCGCCAAGGACGGCGCGCTGGTGATGCATCCCGGTCCGATGAACCGCGGCGTCGAGATTGCGTCCGAAATCGCCGACGGTCCGCAAAGCGTCATCCAGGAACAGGTCGAGATGGGGGTGGCCGTGCGCATGGCGGTCATGGAAGCGCTGCTCGATCCCCGCCGCAATGCAGAGGGCCGCGGCGCATGAGCACGACGGTCTTTGAGCGCGCCCGCATCGTCGACCCGTCACGCGGCATCGACGAGGTCGGCACCGTCATCGTCGAAGGGAAAAAGATCGTTGCCGCCGGCAAGGCTGCCCTGAACCAGGGCCTGCCGGCGGGAGCCACCGTGGTCGACTGCGCCGGCAAGGCGATCATTCCCGGCCTGATCGACGCGCGCGTCTTCATCGGCGAACCGGGCGGCGAACATCGCGAGACCATCGCTTCGGCCAGCGTTGCGGCGGCGGCCGGCGGCGTCACCTCCGTCGTTATGATGCCCGACACCGACCCGGTGATCGACAATGTCGCGCTGGTCGAATTCGTGCTGCGCACCGCCCGGGACACGGCAAGCGTCAACATCTTTCCGGCGGCGGCGATCACCAAAGGCCTCGCCGGTCGCGAGATGACCGAATTCGGCCTGTTGCGCGAGGCCGGTGCGGTCGCCTTCACCGATGGGCGGCACACAATATCCAGCGCACTGGTGATGCGCCGGGCGCTGACCTATGCCCGCGATTTCGGCGGCGTCATCGCACATGAGACACAGGATGGCGACCTCGCTTCGGCGGGCGTGATGAATGAAGGCCTGTATGCCAGCTGGCTCGGCCTTGCCGGCATTCCGCGCGAGGCCGAGTCCATCCCGCTGGAGCGCGACCTGGCGCTGGCACGGCTGACGCGCGGCGCCTACCACGCGGCCAAGATCTCGACGGCGATGGCAGCGCAAGCGATGACGCGCGCGAAAGCCGACAAGGCCAATGTCACGGCGGGCGTGGCGATCCACAATCTGTCGCTGAACGAGAACGATGTCGGGGAATACCGCACCTTCTTCCGGCTGACGCCGCCTTTGCGCGCGGAGGAAGACCGGCTGGCCATGATCGAGGCGGTCAAGGACGGCACGATCGACATCATCGTCTCCTCGCACGACCCGCAGGATGTCGACACCAAGCGCCTTCCCTTCGCCGATGCAGCTGCCGGCGCGATCGGGTTGGAGACGCTGCTTGGAGCAGCGCTTCGGCTCTACCACAATGGCGACGTGCCGCTACTTCGGCTGGTCGAAACACTGTCCACCGCACCAGCAAGGCTGTTCGGCCTGCCGGGCGGCACGCTGAAGCCGGGAGCGCCGGCCGATCTTGCGCTGATCGACCTTGAAGAACCCTGGATCGTGAGTGAAAGCGGCATCCGCTCGCGCTCGAAAAACACCTGCTTCGAAGGTGCGCGGCTGCAAGGCATGGTCTTGCAAACGCTGGTGGCGGGCCGCACAGTGTTTTCGAGCTAGAGCGATCGCGCCACGTCGCAGACCGATATGTTGCTGGGGAAATGCGGGGGCAAACAATGAGTTATAACGTTATCCTGGCATTGCTGTTCGGCTATCTCCTCGGCTCGATTCCCTTCGGCCTCTTGATCACCCGCGCGGCCGGCCTCGGCGATGTGCGCAAAATCGGCTCCGGCAATATCGGCGCCACCAACGTTCTGCGCACCGGCAACAAGGGCCTCGCCGCCGCGACGCTGGTGCTCGACGCGTTGAAGGGTACGGCGGCGGTGATGATCGCGCGCCATTTTGGACACGACTACGGACTGTGGGCCGGCCTTGGACTCTGGGCGGGCCTTGGCGCCTTCCTTGGCCATCTGTTTCCGGTCTGGCTCGGTTTCAAGGGCGGCAAGGGCGTGGCGACCTATCTCGGCGTGCTGATCGCGCTCGGCTGGCATGTGGCGCTGATTTTTATCGTCGTCTGGCTGGCGATGGCTTTTCTGTTTCGCTATTCCTCGCTGGCAGCGCTGACGGCGGCGGTCATCGTGCCGATCGCGCTTTATTTCTGGAGCACACCTGAGACCGCCGGGCTGTTCCTGGTGATGAGCCTGATCGTCATCTTCAAACATCGCGCCAACATTTCGCGCCTTCTTGCCGGCACCGAAGGCAAGATCGGAGCCAAGGGTTGAGCAAGCCCGCCGCCGGGCCGCGCCTCAGCGACCGGCAGCGGCTGAGCTGGCTGCGGCTGATCCGCACACAAAATGTCGGCCCGGCCTCGTTTCGCGAATTGATCAACCGCTTTGGTTCGGCGGAGGCGGCGTTGGAGATGCTGCCCGAGCTGATGATTTCGGGCGGAGCCAAAAGGATCATGCGCATTCCTTCCGTGGAGGAAGCCGAAGCGGAACTCGACGCAGCCAGTGAAAACGGCGCCCGCTTCGTCGGCATCGGCGAGGCCGACTACCCGCCGATGCTGAAAAACATGGACAATCCGCCGCCACTGATTGCCGTGAAGGGCGAGGCAGCCGTCTTTCGCCTGCCGGCGGTGGCCATCGTCGGCGCCCGCAACGCGTCGCTCGCCGGCATCAAGATGGCGCGCATGCTGGCGGCGGATCTTGGCCGCGACGGCTACGTCATCGTTTCCGGCCTGGCGCGCGGCATCGACACGGCAGCACACCAGGGCAGTCTCTCGACTGGTACAGTGGGTGTGCTGGCCGGTGGGCTCGATGTCCCCTACCCGCCCGAAAATATCGGCTTGTGCGACGACATTGCCGAGCGTGGCGGCGCCGTTATTTCGGAAATGCCGTTCGGCTGGCAGCCGCGGGCGCAGGATTTTCCGCGCCGCAACCGGCTTGTCGCGGGCGCCGCCCTCGGACTGGTGGTGATCGAAGCTGCGCAACGCTCCGGCTCGCTGATCAGCGCGCGCCTGGCCGGCGAGATGGGCCGGCTGGTCTTTGCCGTACCGGGTTCGCCGCTCGATCCGCGCTGCGCCGGCTCCAACGGCCTGCTCAAGGACGGCGCCACCCTGGTCACCGAGGCGGCCGACGTTTCCGGTGCGATCGCACCATTGGCGGGCACGCGAACGCGAAGCATTGCGCCGCCAGAAAAGGCACCCGATTTTTCGGCAACTCCCCCGCCCGGTGAGGACGAACGCAGCGGCGTGATCGAGGTGCTGGGCCCAACGCCGGTGGGCGTGGACGAGATCATCCGCCACACCGGCCTCAACGCCGCGCAAGTCTCCATGGTGCTGCTGGAACTCGACCTTGCAGGCCGCATCGAGCGCCATGCCGGCGGCAATGTCTCACTGGTTTCGTGAAAGCCTGAGACTTAGTTTGCGGCCGCAAATACCGCAGCACTTTCAGACATGAGGCGCCGCGCGGCGGGTTGGACATTATCCCTGTATGTAATGCATTGGCGGTAGCGGCCATCGGCAACGCGCTGTTTACCAATGCGCTCCCACTCCGGTGTCCAGGAGGAATTCCAGTCAAAATCCTGGGACATCAGATTTTCCCTGTCGAAGCATTGCGGATCCCTCTCGAGTATCCGACGCGCTTCATCGGCGAGGGGACTATAATTTTCAACAGCCGCTATCTTCCGCGCCCGTGCGGCCGGGGAAAGCTGAATTGCCGATTCGACACGTCCCGCCACATTTGGAACCGCAGCGGAACAAAGCTGTTTGCCGACCTGTGCCGTCTTTCGCAGTCCTCGGCAGAGGGCCTGGCCAAACGCAAAGGCAAGATCATGTATGGGATTATAGCCGTCGACCGCATCCGATACGATCTGGACATTCTTTGCGGTCGTTAGATCGGCGCGCACTCTCGAAAACACGTCGATCAGGAAATCATGGTTCCCGGCCAGCAGCGCTTCGTACCAGGCGCCATCCGGAATTTCCCCAAACACCGCGCCGCGTGTCGCGCCCGCAGCTTCGACCAGATCGCGCGAATAGCGGGTTCGCGATGTTTCCTTGCCGCCTGATCCGTCGGTCAGAAGATAGACCCTTGGTTTGGCGATCTCGAGCCAATGGTGGATCCTGAGTTCGTGCCCGGGGTGAGCGAGAATCAGCACGTTTTCCAGTTTTTCTCCTGACTTTTCAGGCAACAATGGCTCCAATCCAGTTTCTGGTCCGATCGAGCCGAATGGCCTGGGGACAAATTCAGGCGCAAACCTTGGCCGCGACAATGCTGACGAAGCTTGTTTGGTCAGCGGCTTCAACTTAAGACGCTGCCAGAAACTCATGCGCCTTTCTCTCTCATATCAGATGTAGTGCGCAAGCAAGGAATCGCCCGTTGCGAATTCTTATCACCAATCTCTCCCTGTCGCGAAACAGCGGATCGGAAGCGGTCGTCGAACTGTTGGCCGACGGGCTTCGCGACGCCGGCCATCAGACCATGCTGCTGGCTCCCACTCTGGGCGACATGGCCGATAGAATGCGTCGGCGCGGGCATCATGTCGTCGATCGGATTGCCGAGATCGTCGAAAGGCCCGATGTCATTCACGCCCAGCATCTGACGCCCTGCCTGACTGCGCTCGCCAGGTTTCCCGACGTGCCAGCGGTATTTTCCTGTCACAGCGCCTTCTTTGAAGTCGAAGCGCCGATGCTGCATCCCCAGATACGCCATTGGATTGCGGTCGACGAGGCGTGCCGAGCCAAATGCCTGTCGAGGGGCATACCGGCCGACCAGATGAGCCTTGTCTACAACGCGGTCGATCTCAATCGCTTCAAACAGCGCCCACCGCTCCCCGCCAGACCCGCGCGAGGCCTGCTGCTGACCAAGAATTTCGAGCACCAGGCGGCGGTTCGTGAGGCCTGTGCGAGAAGTGGCATCCAGCTGGATGAGCTAGGTCCAGCCACCGGGCGGTTTTCGCAGCAGCTGGAACAGGATCTGCTTGGTTACGACATCGTGTTCGCAACCGCCCGGATGGCCATCGAGGCAGCTGCGGTCGGCTGTTCCGTCGTGGTTTGCGACGCGCGCGGTTTCGCGGGATTGCTCAGCAGCGCAAACATGGAGGCATGGCGTCGCTTCAATCTGGGCGTTGGGCTTTTGACCAAGCCGACCACGGTCGAAAATCTTCTGGGCGCGATATCCGGTTTCGGTGCGAACGATGCCGCGGCGGTGTCCACCTATTTTCGGAAGGCGGCCGGCGATGCGTATTTATCGAGGAACATCTGCGCATCTATGATCAGGTGCTGCGATCCGACAGGGGGCTGGATCCCGATGAGCGCGCGCTTGCGACCGCCGTGTGGATCGAAGAGATCGGGGTCTCGCATCCACGCCGAAGATGGTTTCATATCGTGAAAGAATTGCACGGCTGGCCGGATGCGCCCGAATTGGCGACGCTTCTGGCGCAGTCCCACGCGAACTCGCGAGTTTTGGAGAAGCTTGGCGAACAGAACGCCAGAACCCAGCAGCTTGTTCTGGACGAGGCTGTCTCGCGAGCCGCCGCGCTGGGCGACAACCCGGCTGTGCTGAGCCGGGTGGAGGAACAGCTTTCGAACCTTTCAAATTTTGTGGACGAGATAAAGCGGCTGTACAACGGTATGATCCCCCTGTTCATCAGAAAGCTTCTCCTTCGGGCGCGTAAAGGGGCCGGACATTGACAGGGCTCGACGGCTTGGACCGCGATAAATTGAGTGGCTACAGCATCTGCACCTCGCCACGATCCGGCAGCAATTTCTTGTGCCAGCATCTGAGCGGCACGGGCCTGCTCGGACATCCGCTGGAATATTTCAATTGGGGCGGGCGGCGCTATTTCGATGACCCGGACTACCCCAAGGATATCGCCGGCCAGGTCTGGAAGATCCTTACCATGGGCGCCACTGCCAACGGCATCTACGGCTTGAAGTTATTTGCCCACCAGCACGACTGGATTTCGGGCGAGGTGAACTGGGTCGATGCCCTTCCCAATCTTCGCTTCGTTCTGCTCACCAGACGCGACTTGCTTGGCCAAGCGATTTCCTGGGCACGCGCGCTGCAGACAGGACAATACCGATCGAGCCAACCGATGGCCCAGAAGCCGGTCTTCGACGCTGGACTGATCCAGAGCCAGCTCAACGCCCTTGCTCGTGAACGAGCCCGCTGGGAGATGTTCTTTGCGCGCACCGGTATCGAGCCCTTGCGGTTCGAATACGAGACAATGATCGAGGACCCTCGCCACGCCGTCAGTCAGGTCGCCGAGCTGATGGGCCTGAAGCCGCCCTCCAGGCTGGACCCCGGCAACGTGACCGTTGAGCTGCAAAGGGATGCATCAAACCTCGAATGGGCAGACCGCTTCCGGGCAGAGCGCGGCGACCCGAACATCCTGGACTTGATCTAGCTCCGCAGAATTCGTCTTCGGGCTGTCTGGAGTGCTGCTGAGCAGGTAGCAAAAGTAGCCATTTACTCTTCGCCATCCCGTCTGTATCACCGCCCCAGACCGCGTGGGGCGCCACGCCATCCAGCCGGGGGGCAGATGTCGACACCGTTCAATGCATTTACTTTGGTTGAGTTTCTCGCCTTTGCAGGGTTGAGCTTCCTTTATGTCCGGGCAGACGATTCGTTATCCCCCAGGGGCAAGACCGAGTGTACCATCGTCGCAGGGATACTGTTTGCGATCCTGGTCGCGGCAAGAGCCCCGGCGTTGCTTACCTTCTACAGGGTTTGGGCTGAAATTGGCCCTCTGTACTTCGGCTATGCCTATGCGAACGGTCCGTTAGCCGCTCTGTTCAACCCGGCAAGCAATTACTACGATCTAGCGGCAAACCTATCTTCAGCCGTTGCGGTGTCGGCCGGACTTCAGTGGTGGCCGGTCGTTGACACCGGCTCCGGTCTTCTGGTGGCTTTGCTGTTTCCATTTGTTGTCGCCGGCACAACGCAATCGATATCGTGGCGAACCGGAATCCTGTTGGCGGTTGCGACCGCGCTCTATTGCGTCACCGCATCGGAAACATTCGGAACGGCACTGCACATCAAAGGCTGGGGACCTGTTTATGCCGCGCTTGTTTTTGGGTCGTTGGCGTTCAAACAGCCGCTCAATCGCGTTCATATCGGTCTTCTTCTAGTGCTGCCGTTCACAGGAACCCCCGCAGCTTTCGCGCTTATCATATGGCGGCTGCCGGCTTTGTGCTACGGCAGCCTTATCTTGTCCGACCTCTGGTTTGGTCTATTCCTGGATTGGCGACGCAGATCGGCTGCGCACTGTTGCCGGCAACGAATACCGGCTTGGCCGTACGGCCGTTCACGTTCCTCGGTTTTGCAAGCTTGCCAGACCTGTTCCTGCTCAAGGTGGGTGGTGCGATCCTTTGGCCGGCCTTGTTTTTCAGCAACTTGACACCGGGTACGCTTGAACTGATAGCAGCTGCCATCGTGTTCCTTGGCGTGCTTGGAGCTGCAGTTTTCCTCGCCCGCCGCCAGCCCATCCTGCTGCTCGTCCCGATCGTTGCGCTGCAATTTTCGGCTACTGCGATTCTCGCCGTCGGAGGTGCCGAGTCACTGCTCCAATCAGGATCTGGCTTCAGGTATTACTTCGCGCCAGTCGCAACACTTCTGATCGTTCTGGCGATTTGGGCGTCTTCGTGGAGGTTGGTTACAAGGGTCGCGGCGGTTGCTATTTGCCTATGCGCGGTCCTCGCAAATCGAGACTACAACGCCATGGTCGACGGCTTGTTCTTCACACCGTCCCACACCAGTTGGTCCTCGCAGGCAACGACCCATCTCACGTCACCGTCGCAAACGCTTGTAAATTACCCCGGAGCAGGCGGAGTACAGCTACCGGACTGTGGAGAATACCACTGCTAACAAGCACATCAGGTTGTTTCGGAATTGTGATGGTACATGACGAACCTGCCGACCAACGTCGCGCCTGCAATAACACCTCCAGCCAGCATCAGCAAAAAAACCTGGTGAAACTCAGGCGATTCGAGAGACGCCGCATTGCCGAGCAATGAACCGACATAGACATAACCAAAAAGGGCGGGAAGCGACGCTGCGGTTCCTATCACGTAGTCGGCGAGGCGAATTCCACTCGCGCCCAGCGCAATGCTTGTGGCGGCAAAGGGAACGACCGGTGACAGGCGGATCAGAAAAACCGATCGCCAGCCGTCAGCGGCAAGGAACTGTTTGACCTTGTCGAGGCCGCCAACAATTTTCGTGTTGGTAAAAGGAACGTTTTGGAGACCCTTTCGGCCTACGTAGTAGCCGACGATGCCGCCGGCCAAAGTCCCGACGAGCGCCATTGCCGATCCACCGGCGAATCCGTAAACCGCTCCGCCTGCGATCCCGAGCAGGGACGCCGGCAATATGCCGGTGGCGGCCACTAGAAACTGCATCACGACCAGCGCAACGAAACCGAACAGCCCTGTCTGCTGAACGCTCGCTTTGGCGATCCGCAAGATATCGTCGAGATAGCCGGACAGCGCCGCGGGGACGAGAACCATCGCAAGGCCCGCCACACCGAGGGCCATTCGTGTCCGACGCCTCATCAGATATTGCTCCCGACGAATAACGGATCTTGTCGAATGCCCAGTTTGCTGAGGCGAAACTTCGCCGCGGTTTTCAAGACACCCAGGCCATAGACGACGCTACGCCGAAAGTTGATCGACGACGCCTCCGGGAAGTATCTCGTCGGACAGGACATCTCGCCACCACGCAGGCCGAGATAGACGGCCTGGCAGACCATCTCATTGTCGAACACAAAGTCGTCCGAGCACCGGTGATAAGGAATCTCGGTCAACGCTTTCCGGCTCCAGCACCGAAAGCCAGTGTGAAACTCCGACATTTTCTGACCGATCAGAATGTTTTGAACCAGGGTCAGAAAGCGATTGGCGATATATTTATAGACCGGCATGCCGCCGCGCAGGGCACCCTTGCCCAAGATGCGCGAACCAAAGACGTAATCATACTCGCCAGAGGCGACCATCGAGGCAATGGCCGGCACCAACCTGGGCGAATATTGATAATCGGGATGAAGCATTACGACGATATCGGCATCGCGCTGCAGCGCCGCATCGTAACAAGTCTTCTGATTGCCACCGTAGCCCTTGTTGATCGAATGCTCGATTGTGTGAATGCCGAGCTGTCGCGAAATGCCGACAGTATCGTCCTTCGAGAGATCGTCCGTGAGAATAACGTCGTCGATCAATTGCATCGGCAAGGCGAAGTAGGTCTTCTCCAGTGTAGCCGACGCATTATAGGCGGGCATGATCACCGCCACACGCAATCCATCAATCATTTCTACGCCAGCGCCCCGATGTTGCGTTTCCATTGCCGGAAAACATCCTATAGCGCAAGCCGGCCTAGCATTTCCCGGACCACGTGCGGCAAAAACGCCACGCAATGTTTTCGCCCGCACCAAAAACGCCGGAACGAGAGACCGTGGTGGTCGAGGTCCCGGTTTTATGTCGAGCCGCCAATCCAGTCGACGGCAGAACTCGCGCGCCTGCTGGCAAAGCGGGTCCGGCGCAAGGCGCTTTCCCTGGTCGGGTTGTCCTAAAGTTAGCCGATCAAGCAAACTGGGGCCGTCGGTTGCCGGGCAACGACGGCGCGCAGTCAGATCCATTCCAGATTGATGTTTCGGATGTTTCCTGGGCGATGCGCTGGCGAATGCGCTCCACCCGACGCGCTATGTCTGGCGACACCCGGTCGTGCGTTTCAACCAGAATGGCGCCGATAGCATCTTGCAGCCCAGCTTCGAGGATGGCTTCCAGGCATTCGGCTTCGCTGCCCTCAATGTCCATCTTCATCATCGATGGCATGCCGGCGGCGCCAACGCCGGTACAGATGCCACCGCAGGGTATTTTCCAGGCGGCTCTCGGAAAAGCACTCCGCCATTCCAGGGCTCTCCGTTGCACTGACGATCACGCTCGCAATGGCATACTCTCGACAGCTGACGAAAACCGGGCTCGACGGTCTGCGCATCAGTCAGCGGAACAGATACTTCGATACCTCCGGATTGCCACGGCGCCACATCACATTGTCCAGAAAATAATGGTGCACATTGATGAAGATGAGCACGATGAAGAAGAACAGCGATGACCCCAGCACTTGCCTGTCATACGGGATCAAGGCCGTCAGCGCGGATGGGATCAGCCAGAAGCCGAGATAGCCAAGGGCGGTGCCGCCGACGATAAAGCCGAAGAGCCGAAACCTGTAGAGGGGGCCGAGAAAGGACAGGATTTTCGGCTGCGGATCGCCTTCGGCATCGGAACTGTCTCGCTCGACGTTCGTCTGGTAGCGCCAGACCACGGCGAGATACTGCAGCGAGTGGAGCGCGGGCACGATCAGCAGCCAGAGCGGGTTTACGCGCGCAATCAGGATCCAGAGATAGAGCGACGCGACATAGGCCACCAAACCGTTATAGGGCAGGCCGCCGCTGTTCTTTCGCCAGCGATTGGCCAACATCAAAAGCGTGGCCGCCGTCGACGCAACGGCCGCCAGCATGCCGATGTCGGTAATCCAGGAAGGGGCCGCGAATGTGTAATAGTCCAGGCCATAATATTTGCCCTGGGTGACCGCCGTATTCGTCTGCAGCCATGCCAGGATCCACACGGCATAGGAGTTGACCAGCAGCACCTTCTTGTCGCGGTCGTTGAAGAATTTGCGCTTCAGCACCGCATCCACCATCAGCATGCCGTAGCCCTGCTTGACGTAGTGCCAACCGACAAAAAAGAACATGGCGTTGGTGGCATAGCCGAGCAGGCGCGTGTTCGCCGCCGCCGCGCCATAGGCGAAGAACCCGGCCATGGCGAGGGGCACGACAATGCCCGCGAAGATGTAGCGAAGCTGCAGGCTCCTGTCGTAGCCGTCGCCCGTCACCTTGCGCCCGAAATTGCGGTAGAAAAGCTGGTAGGAGTGGGCGAAGTGGGGATAGTTCACGAGATAGGCAACGATCACCATCGTTGCGGCCACCGGACCCTCATATTCGAGCGGAACGAGAAACAGCACCGGCAGGATGAGAAACGCGCTGCCGCCCAGCATGAGGAAATCGGCGACCGGGCCGAAGAGGTACTTTTGAGGCGCCGCCGCCTTAGGAGCGACAGCATCCGCCGAAAGCTGAAGTGTCATGTCAGAACCTCCCCTGGGAAAGGCTGAGTTTAGCCATCGACTGGGATGGGGACAAGGTTGCGCCGTCGATTGGCAACCAACTTAGCCAAGCCCCATCTCCAACCTCAGATGGGCTGCGTTTGTCACGATCCCTCCCAACAACATGAACACGGGAACTGCAATTCCCACCGCTCCTAGCTCCTGTGCAACAAGCGCAGAACCGAAAAAGGCAGCCAAGCCAACAAAGAGGGAAATCGGTATAAAAAGAGCCGCCCTCGTTAGGCCTTTGCGGTAAATGACATACGCCGAAGGGCCTAGCCATAAAAGCATCAGCGCTAAGATCCCGATCACGTCGTTGCCCCTAATTGCATCGCGCCAGATGCTTTTGATGAGATCAGCCCGCCGCTACCTCGTCAAGCGCAGGGCCGCGCGCTGGATAGAGTTGACCACCTTCGCATCGGTGCCGAAAACGGTCCGCACATCCCATTCCTCCGTCATACCCCTCCTCTGATCGTAAAAAAACCGGCACGATTTGCTACTAACATGTTAGTGTGCTAGCACGGCATACACACCTACTTCGGAGACCTTCCGGTGACATCACGCTTTGGCCTTTCGGCCGCTCTCGCCACGCCTTTCGATGCCCGCGGGCAGATCGCCACCGATCCCATGATCGCTCAGGCCAAAAGTTGCCTGGCGCAGGGTTGCGGCAGCGTGACGCTTTTCGGCACCACAGGGGAAGGCGCGTCGGTGGGCACGACGGAGCGGCGGTCGGTGACCGAAGCCATGCTGGCTGCTGGAATCTTGCCGCATCAACTCGTTGCCGGCGTGCTGGTCGACGCCGCCGAAGACGCCGCCGAACAGGCACAGCATGCCTTGCAGCGAGGCGCCCGAAACATTCTGCTGGCCCCGCCGAGCTACTTCAAGAATGTCGGCGAGGAGGGCCTTTTCGGCTGGTTCTCCGCCGTCTTTGCCGCGCTTGGCCCCCTCGCCCGTGACGTGCTGCTCTACAACATCCCTTCGGTTACCATGGTGCAGCTTTCGCTTGGCCTGATCGGCCGATTGCGCACTGCTTTTCCCGACGTGGTCGCCGGGGTGAAGGATTCCGGTGGAAACTGGAGCTACAGCGAGGCGCTGCTTGCCGCCTATGGCGATCTGGTGATCCTGATCGGCGATGAAAGGCATCTGGCGCGTGCGGTGCGACTGGGTGCTCAAGGCGCAATCTCGGGCATGGCCAATTTCGTCCCGGGCGAAATCCGCGCCATGGCCGAGGACGGGCGCGACGATCCTCGCGTCGAAAGTTTTGTGCTCGAATTGCTGAAATATCCGGTCACCCCCGCGGTAAAGGTCATGGTGGCGCGCAAGACCGGCGACGAGCGCTGGCTGGCGGTCCGTCCGCCGCTGGAGCCGATTGCGTTGCAAGGGCAGCAGCAGCTTGCCGCAGCCTATGACAGCCTGTTTGCCAGGGAACCGGCCTGACCGGCAAAGGGAAGCGCGCCGAAATGGAAGACGGCAACGAACCGACCACCCTCAGGGAGAAGGCCTATGCCAGCTTCACGCGGCATTTGCTGGCGCGCGACTTCAAGCCGGGCCAGTTCGTGTCGCAACGTGAGCTGGTTGCCTTCACCGGACTGCCGCTCGGCGCCATTCGCGAGATCGTGCCGCGTCTCGAGGCGGAAGGACTGCTGACGACCATCCCGCAGCGCGGCATGCAGATCGCCCATATAGACATCAGCCTGATCCGCGAGGCCTTTCAGTTCCGCCTGTTCATGGAGCGTGAAGCGGTGGCGCTGTTTACGGTAAGCGCCTCCGATGCCGAGCTTGCCCGCTTGCGGCGCGAGCATGAGGACATGCTTGCCCAGGCGCTGGCGCAAACCCCGACGCCGGAGATGGAGGCCAAGGCGCAGACCATCGACTGGGCCATGCACGACACGTTCATCGATGCGCTGGGCAACGAGATCATCGCCAAGGCCTATCTGGTGAATTCGGTGAAGATCCGCCTGATCCACCAGGAGCGGTTCCGTATCGACGGGCGCGTCGTGCCGGTCATGCGCGAGCACCTGGCGGTGATTGATGCGATGCAGAGCCGCGATCCTGGGAAGGCGGTCGAGGCCATCAGCCAGCATATCGAAAAGGCGCGCCGGCTGGCGCTGCAAATCTGAGGAAGCATGAGCCGCGCCGCGGTCGCTGCGGCGCAATCGACAACGACAACAACCGGGAGGAAGAAAATGTCGTCCAATCTGTTCAACCCAACCAGGAGGCAACTCCTCCAGGGAACCGCCGCCCTTGCCGCCGCCGGCTTTGCCGGTGTTCGCCCAAGCTTTGCCGCCGGCGTCGACTGGAAGCGCTTTGCGGGAACGACGCTTGACGTCAATCTGGTGAAAAGCCCGCGCAGCGACACGCTGATAAAATACATCGCCGAGTTCGAGGAACTGACCGGGATCAAGGTCAATGCCGAAGCGACGCCGGAACAGCAGCAGCGCCAGAAGACGGTGATCGAACTGAGCTCCGGCAAACCGAGCTTCGACGTCGTGCATCTGAGCTACCACGTGCAGAAGCGCCAGTTCGAAAAGGGCGACTGGCTGGCCGACATATCAGGCTATCTCGCCGACCCGACCCTGACCGATCCTGCGCTGGTGGAAACCGATTTCGCCGATGCCGGCATGCTGTTTGCCAAGGACGGCCAGGGCGTGCTGCGCTCGCTGCCGTTCTCGGTGGATTACTGGATCGTCTACTGGAACAAGGAATTGTTCGAGGCCAAGGGCCTCAAATACCCCGAGACGTTCGAGCAGCTGGTGGCCGCCGCCGAAACGCTGACCGATCCGTCGACCAACACCTACGGCTTTGTCGCCCGCGGCCTGAAAAACGCCAACACGCCGGTGTGGACGTCGCTGATGCTCGGCTACGACATGACGCCGCTCGATGACAAGGGCAAGCTGCGCACGACCTCGCCCGAGGCGGTCGAGGCCGCCAGCCTCTACCAGCGGCTGATGACCAAGTCGGCGCCTCCAGGCGTCACCGGATTCAACTGGGCCGAAGCCCAGTCCGCCTTCCTGCAAGGCAAGATCGGCATGTGGTTCGATGGCGTCGGCTTTGCCCCGCCGATGGAAAACCCGGAAAAGTCACGAGTGGTCGGCAAGGTCGGCTACGGCGTCATGCCCAAGGGGCCCAAGGCGCATGCCGCCGGCACCTTTGGCGACGGCCTCGGCGTGACGGCCGCCAGCGAGAAGAAGGAGGCCGCCTACCTCTTCTGCCAGTGGGCGATTTCGCCCGCCATGGGCGCGCGCCTGCTGCAGGCGGGTGCCGGCGTGCCGTTCCGCAAGTCGGTGCTGGAAGATCCCAAGGTGCGCGAAGGCGTCACCATGCCGGCGAGCTGGCTCGATGCCGTGGTCGGCTCGGGCAATGTCAGCCGGCTGTCGCTGCCGGTCATCATTCCGGTCACCGAGTTCCGCGACATCTATGGCGTGGCGCTGACCAATCTGATCGCCGGCGCCGATCCGGCAGAGGAACTGAAGAAGGCCACCGAGCAGTTCCAGCCGGTGCTCGACCGGAGCGAGCAAGGCTGATGTCCGCCATCACCCCAGAACGCACCGGGGTGACGACGCAAGCCATCGAAGGGGGCCAGACCATCCGTCTGGCTCCCAACTACTGGCCTTTCGTCGTCCCGGCGCTCGTCGTCGTCGGCGCCGTGATCGTCTTTCCCTGGGCCTTCACACTGTGGATGAGCGTCAACCGCTGGACCCTCGGCCAGGCGCGAAGCTTTGCCGGGATGGAAAACTATCTGCGGCTGGCAGTCGACCAACGCTTCTGGGAATCGCTTTTCCATACGCTGACCTACACGGCGCTTTCGGTCGCGGCGCCGATGTTCCTTGGCACTGTCGCGGCGCTGATCTTCGACGCCAAATTTCCGCTGCGCGGCCTGTTGCGCGGCGTCTTCGTCATGCCGATGATGGCAACGCCAGTCGCCGTGGCGCTGGTCTGGACGATGATGTTCCATCCCCAGCTCGGCGTGCTCAACTATCTGTTGTCGCTGGTCGGCATCCCGGCGCAGGAATGGATCTTTAATGCCAGGACGGTCATCCCGTCCCTGGTTGCGGTCGAGACCTGGCAGTGGACGCCGCTGGTGATGCTGATCGTGCTGGGCGGCTTGGCCTCCGTGCCGCGCGAGCCCTTCGAGAGCGCCGAGATCGATGGCGCCAACGCCTGGCAGCAATTCCGCTATCTCACCTTGCCGATGATCGCGCCGTTCCTGATGATCGCGATGATCATCCGCACTATCGATGCGCTGAAAAGTTTTGACATTATCTATGCCATGACCCAGGGCGGACCGGGCACGGCCTCGGAAACCATTAACATCTATCTCTACAACACCGCCTTCTCCTACTACGACATCGGCTATGGCTCGGCCATGGCCGTGGTGTTCTTCATCGTCATCGTCGCGCTGTCCTTCATCCTGCTGATGCTGCGCCAGCGCTCCCAATGGATCGGGGTGGAGGGCAAATAGATGAGTTCACGGCTGCTCAACCGGATCGGGCTGTTTTTCGCGGCTCTGGTCTTCGTCTCGCCGGCGATCCTGTTCTTCCTCTGGATGATCTCGCTGTCGTTGAAGTTCGAGATCGACAACGGTGCCTACCCGCCGATCCTGATCCCGGAACATCTCGCCTGGTCGAACTATGTGAAGGTATTCGAGGAGAACAATTTCCTGCTCTATTTCTGGAATTCGGTTCTGGTGACGGGCACGGCAACGTTGCTGGCGCTGCTGATCGGCGTGCCGGCGGGCTATGGCATCGCGCGGCTCAAGGCCGAACGCTCGGCGGTGGTCATCATGATCGCCCGCATGACGCCGGGGCTTTCGTATCTCATTCCGCTGTTCCTGCTGTTCCAGTGGGTCGGCATTCTCGGCACGCTGTGGCCGCAGATCATTATCCATCTGGTGGTGACGGTGCCGATCGTGGTCTGGGTGATGATCGGCTATTTCGAGACCACGCCGATGGAGCTGGAAGAAGCGGCCAACATCGATGGCGCCAGTTCCTGGCAGGTGTTCCGGCTGGTCGCCTTGCCCATCGCCAAGCCGGGCATTGTCGTCGCCTTCATCCTGTCGATCATCTTCTCATGGAACAATTTCGTCTTCGGCATTGTGCTCGCCAGCCGCGAGACTCGCACGCTGCCGGTCGCCGTCTACAACATGCTTTCCTACGAGCAGGTGAGCTGGGGTCCGCTCGCCGCTGCGGCACTTGTGGTGACGCTGCCGGTGCTGGTGCTGACCCTGTTCGCGCAAAGGCAGATCGTCGCGGGGCTGACCGCAGGCGCCGTCAAGGGCGGCTGAGGCACGGCCCCGACATCACGCATTTCCGGGAGAAATCCAATGGCATCGGTAACAATCAACAACGTTCAGAAGGCTTTCGGAGCCGCCAAGATCATCCACGATGTCAGCGTCGACATCGCCGATGGCGAATTCGTCATCCTGGTCGGGCCGTCGGGCTGCGGAAAGTCGACGCTGCTGCGCATGATTGCCGGACTGGAAACGATCTCGGGCGGCAGGATCGCCATTGGCGATCGCGTCGTCAATAATCTCAGGGCGCGCGACCGCAACATCGCCATGGTGTTCCAGAACTACGCGCTCTATCCGCATATGACGGTGGCCGACAATATGGGCTTTGCCCTGAAGATCAAGAAAGCCGATCCGGCCGACACCGCCGGCCGCGTCGGCAGGGCCGCCAGCATTCTCGGCCTGGACAAGCTGCTCGACCGCTATCCGCGTCAGCTTTCCGGCGGCCAGCGCCAGCGCGTCGCCATGGGCCGCGCCATCGTGCGCGACCCGCAGGTGTTCCTGTTCGACGAGCCGCTGTCCAATCTCGACGCCAAATTGCGCGTGCAGATGCGCGGCGAGATCAAGGCGCTGCACCAGCGGCTCGGGACCACAACCATCTACGTCACGCACGACCAGATCGAGGCCATGACCATGGCCGACAAGATCGTCGTGCTGCATGACGGCCTTGTCGAGCAGATCGGCGCGCCGCTCGATCTCTACGATCGCCCGGCCAACCTCTTCGTTGCCGGCTTCATCGGCTCGCCGGCGATGAATTTCATTCGCGGCCATGTCGAGGAAGGTGTTTTCCGCAGCGCCGGTGGACTGATCTTGCCGCTGCCGGAAGGCATCGACCTGACCAACATTCCCGGCGGGGACCTCATCTACGGCATCCGCCCCGAACACATCCGAGCGACGACCGCCAAAGGAATCCCCGGCACGATCGTGCTTCTGGAAGCAACGGGTTCGGAAATCTTTGCCAGGGTCGACTGCGCCGGAGAAGAAATCTCCTGCCTTTTCCGCGAGCGGCTGGCACTGAAACAGGGCGAGCAGATGCGCATCGAGATCGACCGCGCCTGCGCTCATCTGTTCGACACCAAGACCGGGCGGCGATGTCGAACCCGAGACCTACTGATTAAAAGTCAAGACAAGGCATCCAACTCTTCCTCACCCGCCCTAACTTCTTCAGATCATAAATATTTGAATACAAAGCGTTTTCCGACTTCCTGTTTCGCACTTCCTAACATACGGTATCGGCTCCTACCGGCGCGTTTCCGTTACCCTCTGTTACCCCAAGGAGCTTTTCACTTGGCCAAAGCACTCAACGTGAAGTCAGTTTCGGCGGCAAAACCGGACCCCGACAAACGGGTTGAAATCGGCGATGGTCTCCTACCTGGCTTGCGGTTGGTGATCCAACCCAGCGGGGCAAAGTCATGGGCGCTTCGCTATCGCCGCCATGGGAAGACCGCGAAGCTCACGCTTGGGCCGGTACTTTTCGAGCGCGAGGGCGACGCCGTGCCGGGGCTCGTCACCATCGGCGAGGCTATGACCCTGGCCGAAGCGCGCGCCGCCGGCCGGGCAGCGCTACAGGTGCTCGCCGAAGGAAAGGATCCGGCGGCAGTTGCAAAGCGCTCAAGCGCCCGCAAAGGCGCCCTACCCGACCGGAACCGGGACCTGGTGGTAGTGCAGGCGGATGCGTTCATTACCCGCTACTGCAAACCGCGGAATCGGTCTTGGCCGGAAGTCGAACGCCAATTCAAGACTGTTGTTAACCCATCGTGGGGCGAGCGGCGGGTGCAGGACATCACGAAGCGAGACGTTACCGACCTGCTAGATGCAATGGTCGATCGCGACGCCCCCGTGTTGGCAAACCGGGTGTTCGCAACGATTCGAAGGTTTTTCGGATGGCTGGTCGAGCGCGACGTGCTGAAAGTCTCGCCATGCGCGGGCCTCAGATCGCCCTCGTCCGAGAAGTCTCGCGACCGGGTGCTTGACGACGACGAAGTCCGCCTTTTTCTCAAAGCTACCCACGGTATTGGTTACCCTTTCGGCCCAATGTTTCGGCTGCTGCTGCTCACGGCGCAACGGAAATCGGAAGTTGGAAGCATGAGCCGAGGTGAGCTTGCAACGGCGGGCGATAAGCCGCTCTGGACTATTCCGGCCGAGCGGGCAAAGAACGGCAAGGAGCATGAGATCCCGTTGTCCAAGGCGGCGGTTTCCATAATTGGAGCCCTGCCCCAAATTGGCGACAGTCAGTTACTGTTCACGACGACGGGTAAGACGCCGGCCTCGGGTTTTTCTAGAGCGGTAGAACGTATCAGTTCCAAGATGCAAGAAACTCGGCGCGAAGAGGCGGCAAAGCGAGCGGACGACCCTGCGAAGGTAACCCCAATTCTTCATTGGACATTGCACGACCTACGCCGGTCGGCGGCCAGCGGCATGGCGAGGCTTGGTGTCTCCCTCCCGGTGATTGAAAAGCTGCTAAATCACACTTCGGGCTCATTCGGCGGCATTGTTGGCGTCTACCAAAAGCACTCGTTCGCAGATGAAAAACGCCAGGCACTGGATCTCTGGGCGCGCCACCTTGAAAGTCTCG
Source organism: Mesorhizobium sp. C089B (assembly GCF_030323125.1). NCBI lineage: Bacteria > Pseudomonadati > Pseudomonadota > Alphaproteobacteria > Hyphomicrobiales > Phyllobacteriaceae > Mesorhizobium > Mesorhizobium sp. C089B. Next base: position 1,344,360 of record NZ_CP100469.1, on the reverse strand, counting down.
AAGCCCCGACGCTGAGTTAAGCCCCCATTTAGTTTTTGCAGGTCTGATTGTTCTCTGTTGTCGCTATCCCAATCAAAACAGATGCACCTTTCACCGCGGTAACAGGGGTTCGATTCCCCTTGGGCGTACCAGACATTTCAATAAATTAGCTCATTTGTGAAGAATCTCGTCTAATATCCGTCTAATATTAATCTCTTGGCGAGCGGTGGAAACGCATGGGATCATGGCGGTTAACAGCGCTCCGATCCGCGAACCGCCATCACGCAGAGATGGTTCGTCCACTAAATCTTGCTGACGACCCTAAATCTTGGATCGACAGCGAACCGAATGTCTTATTGATGAGGTCGCGTGTTCGAGTCACGCAAGCGGCACCACTTCCCCATCCAGTTAGAGCCGGATGATTTCAGGTCGAATCGACCTGAAATCTGAATTCACACTTTTCGGCATCATGCTCTAGCAGGTGCCAGGAACAGCTCAAATGGTCGTCAGTGGACCGACAGTATATGGCGTCCGACAAGTGATAGCGGACATCGGTGCGGCCTAGCTCTCAAGACCGGGCCCCACACTCAAAGCCTTGTCAGCGCCGACACCCTTGGAAGCCAGAAAGAGGGTGCAAGAACGGATTAGTTGAGTCAAATAGGTAATTATTTCACTCCATCCCGAAACGGGTCTTTGCCCGAAAGCAAGTCCTTGATCCACCGCCGCCGTCTCATTGCATCCTCCGAATTCTCGGATTGTGCCGCTACAAATACTTGCATATCGCTGATTGCCTTGCTCGCCTCTCCCAAGAGAGCGTACGCAACGCCGCGGGTATCATGATAGTATGGATCTTGCGGACGTTGCGAGAGCGCGCACTCGATTGCGGCAAGGGCATGTTGCCCGTCCCTCTGCAACGCGAACGACCAAGCCACGCTGTTGCATACATCCGCTTCGTCCAAACTGAGTGTCCAGCGAACCGTCTCGTCCGCCAGACTTGCACCAGCTTCTGGACTGTCTTCCCGCAGACGGAACGAAAGCCCGACAAGTGCCTCGAGCGTGCGCGCATCAACCCGCACACCGGGAAAAGTAGGTCTATAAACCTCTTGAAGCTTGGTTTGTGACCATTCGTCGAGAGAGAGATTTCGACCGAGAACCGCTTGAGCCGATCGAATGAGATCTTCGACCTTGGTGAAACTCAGGCGCAGCGCAGTCTTGGACGAGGCTACCATCACCCCGCTGTCATCGATGAAGTGAACACGGTCAAGCTCCACTCCAGGCTCGCTTATTGCGTAAACCGCGTCTTCGTTCGGCAACGCGCTTAGGTCCACGGTGGCGACTTGGGAGCCGGATGTTCCTGACCGCCTATCCAACGTCTGGCTCTCAGTCAAAATGACAAGCTTGTTGTTGTCTGCCGTAAACTCGATGTTTTTGATCGCCCGCCCGCCAGTTGAAATCGGCATGCCGGCTTCTGGAACGATCGGCCCGCCAAGCTTCCAAAGATAAGGTATCGGATTGTCAGAGTTCGAGATGACCACAACTGAGCTGGTTGCATCAAACTTGATATCCCAGTGCCAGTTATGGGTCTGCCGAGGGACGTCCAATCTGGCCACCAGTTTGGGCAGGCTCTCAAGTGACCATAGCTGCGCCAGAGGGCCGGCACCGCTGATGGTAATCAGATATCGGCCATCCTGGCTGAACTCGGCTCCATGCAAGAAGGTGGCAATTTCGGGTAGAACGAAGGCCTCAGGCGACTGTTTGTCGCCGTCCAGTCGCCAGAGGCGCGCTAAGGTTCTTGAGCCCTGTAGAGTCACGTCGTACGAGGCCGTAAGGAGCCAGCGGCCATCGCCGCTGAAAGTTGGTTGGGTCGCAAACTCATGGCCGGTGAGATCGACGGCAGCCGAGCCCGGCTCGTCCAACCGGATCAAGCGAACGTTGCTATCGGTGCGATCGTCATCGTTCAAAGAGCGCTCGTCGGCGAGTGCCAACCAGTGTCCATCAGGCGAGAATGCCACGCTGCCAATCCCAGCGGCAAAGCCGTTGACTCCGACTGGCTGAAGAAGTTCGCTCGACCCGTCCAGCCTCAGGACATAGCCAACCTCTTCTGCCCTGCCAATCTTATCACGGTAAGGATTTACGTATCGTCCATAGAAGACGACGTCGCCACTCGGACTGACGTATCTGCTGTAGCTACCCGCCGGAAGAACAACCACCTGCCGTTTGGGCTGAGAGCTCCCTGTTGCATCTAGTCCATATATCGCTTCTTGCTCCCCCTCCTGCACAAAGAGATAGCGACTGTCAGCGCTGAACTGTATTTCATCGGTTCCAATCCAGGTCCGCGACGGCACCACAAAAGCGCGGCCGCCCTCCTTGAGTTCAATAATCGAGCTTTCATTGTCAGAGGCCCCTTGGATCGAGGCCCAAAGATGGGTTTTTGAAACAATGACGCGGCAGGGGAGGCATTCCGCGATACTCTTGACCTGAGTGTCCTTCAATTGCCACCGCCGAAGTAGAACGGGTTCCAGCGGGCTCACGAGGTTCCAGAAATCGAGCTCGTCATCTAGCAGGTTGACTGCAACCCTTCCGTCATCTGACAGCCAGGCCGCGCGCCCCAGCCTGTAAGGTGACGGTTTGATGCCGATCTCAGCGGTTGCGTTATTGGAGAAATCCCAAATCCGCCCTTTGCCGTCGTTGCTTCCTGCGAACAAGAACCGTCCGCTCGGACTGAACTCGATAACGTTTGCCGCACTGTCGAGCCCAGTCAGTGCGGCGGGCGCAATGCTGCCCGTTGGTACTGTGAGCTTCTGGGTCGGAACGACCGCGATTTCATGCTCTAGGCCGTACGCCATCATGGCGCCGTCCTTGCTGACGGCAGTCGAATTGACAAACGCATTCGCCCTGAACTCGGTCGAAGGAACCGCCTCGGTACTGTCGTCGACACGGTGAAGTCTCCAGGAACGCAGCCATCCGTCCAGAGACAACGAGAAAAGCCCGCCATTCGAATTCGTGAAACGCGCGAGCTGAATGGCGCTGCTATTTGGCGCGCCCCGGTGCGGCAGGACGAGCGGGGCACCAACAGGCTTCAAACCATCGAGCGACCATAGCTTCAGATTGAGATCGGCCCACGTTGAATTATCGAGCCAGTCGGAGCTGGCGGTGAAGATCATTGAATGACTGGCATCGACTCCGCATATATCGACCCCGACGTCGGGCGATACAGGCCGATCTGCCCGATGTCTTGCATCGATGCTTGCGACGGGTTCCGCCGAAGACGAGCTAAGGTCCCAAATCCAAACGTTGGATGTAGCGGTGCACCCAAGAAGTACGCTGTCATCTGGAGCAAACGCGAAGCGAAGAATTCGGCTGTCCGTTGGGGGGCGCAACGTCCTAAGTACGATCGTTGTCGATAAATCTTCGAGCGATATGAGTTGTACGGTTCCGACGGATGTCGTTGCGGCAAGGAACAGCCCATTGTTGGACCGCCCAATCACACCGACCTGATACGAACTGGCAACGAGGGGCCGCGAGACTGGGTAACGCTCGCCGTCGACGAGAGTCCAAACCAGCGCATCCGTTCGCGGTTCATCCCACGACGCTGTCTGGACGGTCAAAAGATGAGCCGCCTTCCGATCAAATGAGATGTGCATGAGCCTGTTCCGTCCCTGCGCGATTTGCGCGAGGGAGGGTGCCAAAGGGTTAGACAGGTCCCACACTCGAACCTCGTTTAGCTGTGCTGTGCTCGGATCCTCGGCACCCGTCGCGAGGAAGTGCTCATCGCCGCTGAAGGCTGCGATGGTAATTTGGTCCTGATGTCCATTGATACCGACCCCGGAAACACGGCGGAGCGCGTCATGAAGGGCGCTGAGCGCTGCAGGTACCACATACCCCTGCTCCGAAGTGGATTTCGCTGCTTCCACAGCCAACAGGAGAGCACGCTGGTCGTTGGTCCCGAGCACATCGCGTGACTGCGACGTGAGCAATAGCGACCTATTTCGCGCCGACTGCGCGTTGGCCAGTGCCGCGTTCTGGTTAGCGAGGTGCTGGAACCATAGTGCAGCGACCGCGACAGCGGCGAATATGGCCGCCGCGACAGCCAATATGACAATTGCTTGACGTTGGCGGCGCCTAATCCTCTCTGCACGAGCAAGACTCGCGTGGGCAAAAGACTCTTCGACAGCATTCAGCCCCGGATGCTTGATGGACAGGAGTGTTTGAATTGGACCGCTGCGGACCGCATCCGCCCAAAGTAACTCGGTCTTGTTGGAAGTTGCCCACTCCCGCGCATCAGGGGTCAGCCGGCGCAGGGCCGCGATACGTTCTGAGTCCTCGCGCACCCAATTCTGCAGGCGATCCCAGTGTAGGATCAGCGCATTGTGTGCCAATTCAAGAGATCCTCCGACCTCAGCGTTGTCGAAAATGATGAGACGAGCGGTATCGAGGCGACGAAGCACGTCGTCGACGCGTTCGTTCTCGCCAGCGTCTGCGGTGTAGAGCTCGCGAAGAGGCACGCGTCGTGTCGCAAGGCTTTCGGGTTCTACCATCCGCTCGAGCACGCACCGTGCTGTGAGCCGGTGGGCTGTGTCCAAGTCCTCGATGACCTCCTCGGCGCGGCCGCAGACGAAACCGCCGATGCCACCCTGGAGCGCCTCGTAGTGCGCGCGCGTCAGCGAGCGATCGGTGGCCGGTTGGCTCAGAAAGAGCTTGTATATCTCGCTGAGGACCCGCGACAGGATCGCAAGTGCCCCCGGCATCTGCACCACGTTGTTCACGAGAATGTCGACAAGATCCTCCGATTCGAACCGCATGACCGCTTCGGTTGCCGGCCCCTCGATCACTCGGCGCAATTCGTCCTGCGTCATCTGTGGCACAATGAAGCGGGCCGCCATCCCGTCTTCAGCCAGCGGGGACAGAGCAAGCTTTTGATCGCAATCGGAGCGGACCGTGAGAACTACGCGAAGGGGCAGTCTCGGGAATCCGAAACTGGCCGGCACCAACTCGCCCTCCTTGGTAGCGGTGACATGCCAGACGCCGACGTCATCCTCGGAGAGCTCACGAATATTGTCATAGCCAAGGGACCGCAGCGCGGACTCGGCCTCGGCTTTCGAATGAGCACTCGCAGGCGGTCGCTGTTTCGATTGGTCGATTGCATTCTTAATGAGGCTCAAAATGCTCGTGGGAGCTTCAGGGTCGATTTCTTGGCTGACTAACTCGTCAGCCGAATCGATCACTAACAGGATCTCATGTCCCGCGTCGGCCAACTTGTTCGCCCAAACTTTGAGCGCATTTGGGTCCGTTTCCAGAAGCCGTTGGTCGGGAGCCGCGAGATTCGCGGGCGTGCTGTCACGCAGCGCCGCCGCGAGGTTCGCGAACGGCGCCTGTCCCGGACGCACTACGATGGAGCGGATCGATCCGGGGAGCCGCGGCAGCAGCCCGGCTCTGACGAGGCTAGATTTGCCGATGCCGGAAGGTCCGGTGACAACTACAAGTTGATCTTGCAGGACCCGCGCGAGCAACTGCTCGCTGATCCGCTTCCGACCAAAGAACAGGCGGGCATCGCTCTCTTTGTAAGGCTCGGCACCACGCCAAGGGTTAGTGGTCGGATCAAGTGGCGGTGCCGGCGGCAACTCCAACGGACGTCCAGGCACGAGGAAGACGTACTGCCCCTTGTCGTGCTTGGGCAGCGGCCACAGAACGGGGTTTTGCGATGACCGGTTGCTGCCTGGGGCTGGCATCAACTGCTGTTCTACGAAAAGGAACAACTCCGTCGCCGTAATCACACCGTCCCCAGTGCTGTTTGCACGGGGAAGGTCGGCTGCGCCCTCCAGTCCATCCATCAGCGCCTTGGCAAAAGGCGAGTGGTCACCCGCCCGGCCGCGATCACCGAGATCCCAACCAGCCGCAACGTCGAGCGCCTTCTGGTCGTGCGCCGCCGAAGCGATCGCCTGCCATGCAGAACCTTGGACATACCAGCTATAACGCTCCTGATGCAGGTTCTCAGGTCTGAGCGCCAAGTTTCGCGAATTTGACCACCGGAACGCGCCGGCGAAACAGCAGTCCAGCACCACCAGGATATGCCGGCACTGCAGGTTCGAGAGTGCCTTATCTAACTCGACCATAGGAAGGTATCGATCGGTCGAATTCGAATCCGCGTCTTGTGGAAGGATGTAACCTACCGGACCTCCATCATTCTCGACCGCGATCCCATGACCGGCGAAGTAGAACAGCACCCGGTCATCCGGGCCAACATACCGAGAGAGAGCTTTGAGTGACCTCCGCAGTCGAACGATGGTCGCCTTATCGTTCACAACGACTTTCGTCTTAAAGCCGTGCTTGTCCCGTAGCACCCCGGCCAGGCTTGTGGCATCTGCCACAGGGGTGCGAAGCTCTGGGACTCCGTTCGTATACCGGTCGATGCCGACTATGAAGGCCAAGTCGCGAGAGAAACCTTCAATGCGGCTCGAGGAACTCATAGGTGCCCCAGCGCGTCGAGGAGAGCCTCCCGACCCTCATTGGAGGTGAAGAACGTCACATGATCGCAGGCGACCTCAGCAATCCGCGGCTCCGGAATACGACCCTCAGGGACTGCCATAGCGCTTACCACGCTGACCGCAATGTCATTCGGCGCCCTCAGGAAAGCGAGAGAAGAGGCGGCATGCAGCACCCGCTGGGGCGCGAGCTTTGACAGCAGCCTTTCGAGCATGGCGCCCTCCGCCACAGCAGGGATGATCGACGTATTTCCGGCCAGAAGCGCATAGGGCACCTCTGGGTCGGCGCTCTTGCTCAGTTCCACCAACAGGGGCGAGCCCGGCGCCATCTCGTCGAGCGTGACGTCTACCGTTTCTATGGCACCTACCAAATCGCCGAGCACCTTGACCGGCCAAGCGACCTGCGTCAGCCCGTTGAGCCCAATGGCGAGCGCCGCAGTGGCCCAGTCCTGGATCTTCGGCCAGGGTGAGCCGGCATGCGGCGTGCCGAGTGTGACCAGTCGCTGGACCACTTCGTTCCCACCCTCGCGTTCGATAAACCAGCGCGCGACTAGTCCGCCCATCGAGTGCGCCGCCACGTGCAGCGTCTTGCTGTGATTTGCAGCGAGCCCGACGGTTGCAAGCCTTTCCTTGAGTGCCTTGGCCGTCTCCTTGATGCCCGTGTTGATGTTCTCGTAGTTGAACGCCAGCACGAGGTCGTATCGGTCCCCGATCCGCTGGGGCGGCGCATTTAGAAGCGCGATCTCCGCCCGCGATGAGTTCGTCATTCCAAGCGTGTCGCCGAGGATGCCATGGATGTAGAGTAGGATTCGGTTTGCCTGTGCCACCCTCGCGCGGACAACGTCTGCCGTGGCTTCGTAGCGCGGGGGCCCCTCAGCATCGAAACTTATCGCCGCCAAATGCGGGTAGTCGAACTCAGTTCCGAGCTTCGAGTTCAGGATTTTCTGGAACAGGATCCGAACAGAGCTAACAATGCCTCGCTCAACGTCGCTCGCGGTCTGGAGCGGTGCCGGGAGCTGCCGCAACTCGACCTCGGTGCCGGCATCGAAGGGCCGGGTCACACCAAGCGGTAAGAAGAATTCGCCGTCCCAAGCGAAAGGCAAAACGTGCTCGCCGGGCTTGAGCTGCGTTTGTAGCTGCACCACGAGCGGCGTATCAGCAGTGACCGCTTCCGGGTTTTCGATGTCGATGAGCTGGAGTCCACAAAGGCCCGGATCGGTACCACGCGAGATTTCGAACAGAAACGGCTGCGAGGCCTCTGGATCGTCGCGCAGGATGGCGGGTAAGCCAAGATCTCCAAGGCCGCGCCCCGCCTCAGTCGGGGAGATAAGACGCGCCCTGGCCTTGAGCGCTGGGTGCCCGAGCAGTGTGACGTCGGCACCGAGCGACACCTGCTGATCTTGCGGTGGGACCGGAGCCGCTTCCAACGGCCGAACTACCACGAACGCTAAGTCGCCGGTCGCCCAATCGGGGATTGCCTCGGTGCCTCCTGGCTTGATCCTCAGACTGCGATCATGAACCCGGGCGGCTAGCCGCTCAATAGTGTTGCGAAACAATGACCGGGGACCTCTAGCGGCACGGGTGACGACATATCGATCAAGCTCTTCCTGATCGAACAGCGTGGCATCGAACTGTTCCGTGCTGGCGATAAGCTTTAGTACGTCCCGGACCTCGGTTTTGCCCTCGTGCCACATCTCATCGGGGACGAATGCGGACACAGGCATACCACCGTACGCCGCAGCGGATTTTCCTGCCGGGATGTGTACTGTGCCGCCTTGGATCAGGCCAGAGCTCACGGAGTAGTCTGAGCCAAGCCATAGCAGCGCACAGTAAACGTCCTCGCGCCCCTTGTTCCTGAGTTCGATGCGTACCTTGGGCTCTACCCACCCTCCGTCTGCATACCGATACTCTAGGCGGATGCTGTGACGCAAGTCGGCCTCGCGCCCAACAAGGTCAGTTTCATTTGCGAGCTGCAGGACGACAATCTCAATTGGCTCAGATCCAAGCCGGCTTCCCGTGTTCTCGAGCCGGGCCACGGTCTCCCAGCGGGCGACATGTTCCAGGCGCTGGACCGAAGCCTTGGCGGCCTCGTCACCCAACCCCACAATCTCGGCGACGAGCGGGCGGTCCGATTGGGCCCGGCTGATCCGGAACGAGCCATCCGCGGCGTCCAGACGTAACTCGGCCTCATTCTCGTCGGCAACCTCTCGGACCAAGGTTGAAGGGCCGCCGCCGTCGCCGGACGTCGCAAGAGCGCGCCGAACGCCCTCCAGCGCGTCAGGGACTCCGAGCAAGTGGACGCCGAGGACTGGGAGCGGCGTCGCAATCACCACTGCTCGGTATGTCGAGTTCTGATCGAGTTCGCCATTGTGGACGCTGAGCTTCACGCGGCTCTGTTCCGGGCGCACCTCCTCGACCTCGGCGGTGGCCAGCGCCGTATTAATCTGGCGCCAGTCATCGGGGGCGGCACGCAGGTCGAAGATGGCGAGAAGCGTCGTTTCGCTCCCAGCCGGCCGCGCAATCCCGTGCACGGCGCCAGCGTCGATTACCCATCCAAGGTCCTTGTCACGCCGCAAAGTGAAGTTCGCCCGCTGCTGGCGGGCCGTCCCGCCGAGGAAGAGCCGTTGCAGATCGCTCGGATCGCTCGCCTCGACCTGCGGCACCTGCTGTGCGACCCGTAGGCGAACCTGCGCCTCGGCCCGTTTGAGCAGGTCGCGATAGGTGATCGAGCCGCAGGTCTGGCGCAGCACTGAGAGCAGGGCTGCGGTGAAGGCCCCATGCGGTGTGCCCGCCTCCATCACCTCCTTTGCAGTCTCGCTTGATCGGCACGCCGCTAGGAGCAGGTGCTTGCCGGACGGCACCACGCTCCAGCCCGCGCCTGACGAACCGTCCCTGCGGTCTGATGCGGCGATGAGCGCGCCGCCGAGGAAGGATCCTACAGGCCGGCTCCGGCGGTCGGTCGGTGCGCGTCGTACAGCGATTCCCTCCTCAAGAGCGGCCCTAGTGCCGCTACCTGAATGACAACAGTCGAGTATGCACAGCACGTGCGGACCGGGTCTCGCGACCTCCGCGATCAAGGCCGCGAGTTCCTTGTCAGCGAGATCCCATTGGCCCTCGTCGCGGCTGTCGTAGCAGACAAGGGTTTCATCGAGGCGGTCAGGTTCAAGATGCCAAAACTCCGGCGGAGCATCCTCTTGTGAGCCATGGCCGCTGTAGTAGAACAGCGCAACGTCCTCTGGACCTGCTTTCGTCAGGTGTTCTCGAAAGCCTCCGATGATGGCGGAGCGAGTCGCATTGGCATCCTTCAGCACCTGCAGATTGACCTCGAACCCGCCGCCGGAGCCGACTTCCTGCAGCAAGTCCCGAACCGCGTCGATGTCATTCACACACCCTTTGAGGAGCGGCACCGGCGAGCGATACTCATCAATCGCGACGAGAAGACCGTATAGCGTTTTCGACATTCGGTTTTTTCCCTCGCCTATGTAACCACCGATCAAAGTGGTGAACAAGCAACAAAGCACATTTGTCGGTCGGAGAGAAGGGTTTCGATAGTTTTGTCATGATGTCGGCATTGACGAATTGGGAGCAGATCGATTCGTCTGGATGTACAAAACTTCAGTGTTGTCTCAACGACAAGTCGGTGTAAGTTCAAAGCTCATACGTGAATTGGGGTCGGGCGCTCTAACAAAAGCAAGCATTCACACCGAGCTCGCAGAAGGCCGCGCATGTCGATGATACAAGCCGAATTCAGACGCAGCGTCGAGCAACACATGGCTGGTCACCTCGGCGATGACGAAGGCGTGCGCTGCAACATTAAAGAAATCTACGAGATCGTCCGCAGCCATCCCGCCACTGCACAGGAGTTCGTCGAGCGTCACCTCGTTTCTCAATCCAGCGATCTGCTGTTGCTCACGGCTGTCACCGGCGCCTATCAGATGGCAACCGGAGATGGCAGCCTGTGGCCTCGTCTCGAAAACAGCGCGCAGGGAATCTCATACATCATGTACGAGATGGTCGAGATTTTTACAACGTATCACCAAGCGGATCTGTGGGAGCCGCTGCCGGAGCGAAAGGCAGCAGTGGACCATTGGCTCGTGTCGGGCCGCGAGAGCGCACGCTGCGATCTCTGCCGAGTGCCGCTACCTTTAGGTTCTGGATTTCTCGTTCGACGAGGGCCTGTCGACCTTGGGGAACACCCCGGCGGAACAATACAAATCGACCTTGGCGAAGAACTGCTCTGCGATCGGTGTTTCGACGGGCCGGAATTTCGAAAAGACCGACTGCTCCGCAAACCCCGGAGGCTGGAGGAATGGGATCAGGGTGGCGGCCCGCAGCAATTCACCCGACATGCCCCCCCTGACATCACGCAAGTATTTTTTGAGTGCCGCGCGGCCGAGCCGTCGCTCGACGCCCTTCACAACTGGATCGACGATTACCGCTGTCGGAATGCGCCGCAAGTTTCGTTCGGGTCCCAACGCATCCCCGTAAGGCTGCAGGGTCGGCAAGCCGAGTTCTCCTCGCAAATGTTCGAGCAGTGGACCAAGTGGGAGAGACGCCTGGAGCAAGAGGCTGAACGCGCAGATCAAATCCGCGAGACTGAACCGGAGCATGCGCTCGCTCTGGGGCGCAGCGTTCTACTGTTGTCTACGCTGATAACGTCGCCGCTCTTTAAATTAAAAACACTCTCGTCGCTCAGGATTTTTTTCCGAAACATCAACCGACGGTTTGAGCTGTCAGAGGTCTTGGGGCAGTTGGTCGCTGCGGCGCGCTCATTGCTCGACATTGCAGCAGGACCCGGGCGGGCCGAGAAGCAGGAACTGCTCCTGTTATTTCTGACCGAGTTGACGACGTGTCTCTCAAGGAGCGCGCGACATGAGGAAGCGCTCGCGAGCGCGTTCGAGTGGCTCGCAGTCGCCAACAACACAGGCGGTCGTGAAGCAGCCAGGGAACCGCGCCGCTGGGTAGCGGAGTCGCTCTTTGGGCTTGGAAAATACGAGCTAACAAAGGAAGCATTGGAGAACAATGGCCTTGAACTGTTCATGTGGATGGAGATGGACGTAGATTTCGGCGAAACGGACGATAAGATTTGGGAACAGGGCGTTCTCTATGCGCGCACCCTGCGCGCCAGTGGGGAACTCGCGCAAGCCATCCAGATTCTCTCACGCCTCGTGCAGAAGATTCCACAATCTGTAGAGCGGTTCGACGTCGCCCTCGCATTGAGCGAGCTCGGATTTGCCCTTGGTGATGTCGGGCATCGTGAGGACGCTGCCGAAAATCTTCGCAAAGCCGCACTTGTTGCAGACGAGATCGGCATGGACCACTTGGCGGAGCGCTGGCGAACAACAAGTCGCGCGTACGCCGACCCTGCGGACCTAGATATTTATGATATTGGGAAGGCCGACGACCGCTTCTTCAATCACGTGCGTGATATTGAAGAAGAAGCGCGCAAAACGAACAACTTAATCGATCTGACAAACGCACTCGCCAATCTTGCTCTGAGCGCTCCGCCCGGGGAAGATGAGCGGTATTTTGACGAATATCTGCAAACCGCAGAAAAATTCGGGAAAAACACCGGCACCATTAGACTACATGCTATGTTCTCTGCCCGGTTATTCGCGACCGGGCGGTTTCGCGAATGCCGATCCGTTCTGGATAGAGCGCAGGTTTTACTCGACGACCTCCTGTCGACGAACATTGACTCGGCAAGTCGGCAGGAGTTGGTATCGACCTTGTCCGACCTTCTCGACGTACGAACCGAACTGGCATCTCATGAAGGAAATTGGCCCGAAGTGACAGCCTTCGGGGAGCAGTTTAGAGCGAGAAATCTTTCACGGTGGATGAGGATCGCAAGCCTTGGCGACAGCTCCCAGTCCGGCACCGGCGCAGACGAGTTGCTGAGCTTGTCGATTCAGTGGCATCGCGCCGCTGAGGTCGAGGCAGAAATCCGTCACCTGCTCGGCGAAACCGACGGCGAAAGCCTGCGCGAACTGGACCGCCGCCGCCGCTCGGCTGCAGAACATATCCAGCACCGCCGGCGAGTACCTGCGGCGGACTTGGATAAACACTACATCCCTTGGAACCATGTACACGACAAGCTCGTCACCCTGCTCAAACCGGATGTCGGCGTCCTGTCGTTCGTCAGTTGCAGAAGGCGGACTGTCTGGACGCTCGCGTCAAAAGATCACACGACCAACAGGCTTATGCTCGGCGGCGCTCGACACGCAGACGAGGTTGACGCGAGTTCCGGCGTGCCGCTCTTCCGCAATTTGCCGTACAAAATGCGGGCTGTTGTCTCCGAGATGGTACAAGAGCAGCTCGGGGCCGCGAGAAGCGATCGCCACTTTAGGCTCGACCCCATTGCACGCGCTGACGCGCCACAAGCCTTGCCGGTGTGGGAGAGCGAACTGGAGCTTATTGCGCAGGCGGTCGAAAGGCGGGGCGTGAAGCGACTGTTCGTCGTTCCACATCGTGAACTCGCACGACTCCCCTTCTGGAGGCTGGTGGACGAATGCGGGCTTGATGCCATCAGCATCGTCCCAAGCGCCGAGGTTGCGGCCGCATGCCTCTCACGCAGCCGCAGCATGGAAGGCGGCAGCCTGCTTGTTCCCGATCGGACTTCGACGTTGGAGTTTGCAAGGAGGGAACTCGCCGAGGTGTTGTCTCTTCGGGCGTGTCACGGAACTGCGCGGATGGTTGACGATTACCAGTCGCTTCGCGAAGAATCCCAGGCTGCATCCGTCATCCACGTCGCGGCGCATGGTTATTTCAACAGTGACAATCCGTACGATAGTGGGTTCGGCATCGGTCCAGCGGATGGCGCGCGGCAATACTTCGATCGCTTCACGCCGCTGCACGAATTTCGCCCTTCCCGCGAACCATGCCCGGGTGACATGCGGCTACTCACGGTCGCCATGGTTATGAGCGAACTCCAGCTGGATGCATGCCGGCTTGTCGTGCTGTCGGCTTGCGAGTCAGGCGTCCCGCGGATACACAATGGCGGCGAGCTGGCCGGGTTGCCAAACGCGTTCCTGCTCGCAGGGGCGAAGTCGGTCATCGCTAGCCTATGGAAGGTGGATGACCGCGCAACATACCTGTTGATGCGATATTTCTACGAGGAATGGTGCGGAGGACGCGGCACCGAGCCGTCGCCTGCGGTGGCGCTTACTAGGGCCCGCCAGCGGCTGAGGCGTACCGACCGGGTGACGGCGCAGACGATACTTGGCTCCGGAGATTTGTCCCATCTGACGGGCGAGTATCCGTTCCAACATCCCAGCTTTGCCGACGCGTTCCACTGCTACGGCGCTTGGTAGACGATCCGCGCCGCCGCAGGGCCAGGATGTATTTGCAGCGGTCGTCATGACTGACATGCGTCCGCATAGTCGCATGCGATTTGAGCGATGATGTTGGGTGTGGCAAGGAACTTATTCGAACTCTCGTAGCGGTGGTGCCGATGATTGCGTTGGGGGGTGCCGGGCATGACGCGCGTCAGAATAGTTCACCTGGTTGAAATGTGGCTCAGAGATCCTCGGTCGAACCGCGATGGAAGAAAAATTACCAACAGATGAAGAATTCCTAGACTCGCTGTTCGAAGCTTCGCCGGACAGCCGGTCGGACCCGACCGAGGATACAGCGTTCCTGAGCGAAGCCGTGAGCATGCTGCGCGCTGGAAACGTCTTTCCGGTCGACACCGACATCAGTCAGAAGGTGAAGGAAATGTTCGACCCCCAAAGAGCCTTTCGGGGTTGGGCAACCCAGGGACTGCGAGATCACGCCGTTTCGTTTCTGGGAGCCGACGAGCAATACCTGCGCTCGATTCCAGTCGGAATGCTGTTTTTGCGTGAACTCAACGGCTATGCCATCAAGACGCCTCGTGGTGGCGCGGTCATAGTCCTCGACAAAGGCATTCTGGTCATTGCTGGCATGCTGGCGCGCTGCATGCTCGCACTGACCAGTTGGTCATCGCCAGAGCCCTATTGTCGAGACCACACCCCCGCAGATTTCGTAGCCGCGATCCTTTGTTTGGCGAATTTCGACGTGACCGCTGACTATCGGTACCTCGACCGTGTCAAGGTTCGTCACTGCCCCTCGCTCGATCCCTGGGACCTTCAGAGTGTTAAGCTCGGACTTCTCATCGAGTCGTTTGCGCTTTTACATGAATATGGCCACATCGCATGCGGCCATGTTAAGTCGGCCGATACTGCGGGAGGCATTTCACAGCATCACGCGCGCGAGTTCGAGGCAGATGAATTCGCCTTTCATAGACTCTCCAGCAAGCATGATCTACGAGCAGTTGGGATCGCAGTGGTTACGTTTTTTCGCTTTCTCGACCTCACAGAGCATGTGAGACGCGGCAAAAGCCATTCGACTGACACACATCCTGCTGCCATTGATCGATGGCAGCGCCTATGCACAAGCAGCGGATTGAAAGACCCCGGCAAAGATCATGTGGTGCTTATCGAGTCTATGTTCGATATGATCCTCAGTGTCGAACCGAAATTCCTCAAGACACCGATTGCGAGATCCTAAGGTTGGCGATGCCGTGAGCTATTTTTCAGCGACCATGCAGCGGTCGGCGAATGGTGCCGCGCCCGAACCTAACGTTCCAGCCGCGCTCGACAGATGCTGCCTTGCTGCTCAGTCTGCGTTTGGGGAAAAGCGGCTCAGCCACGTCGAACGGCCAACAGGTCTGATGGCCGTCTGCGATCACCGTTCGATCCCGATATGGCAACGGTGCGCTATTCACTTGGCTGTCCGGCGCTTGAGATTGCTTGACTTGAACTTGCCTGCACAAGACGAGAGCTGCTGGTAGCCTGTCGCATGATAGAGGACGTCGCTTAAGACAAGCTTCGACGATTTAAGATCGAATGCGAAATAGCCCACGGCCGCGCCGCCGCTGCATGACAGTTGATCGCCGGTAAAAAGCGTCGTGAAAAGGTGCTTGCGCGTCCGGTAGCTACCGCCAGCGCTGATGACGTTCGCCGACAGGAACAGCGGTTTAGTGGCCCCCTTGATCTGCGCAATGTATTCGGCGCCAAGCAGAAGCTGCGCCAATGGGTTGCTTTTTCCGGCTTCCGGGTCGACCTTGAGCACGGCTTCAATCACACCGTCGACGGTGGCAAGCAAAGCCTGAATCTTTGCCGTCGAAGCCTCTTCCGCCGGCATTGCCGCTACCTGATTGCGAAGGCTGTGCAGGTCATCCAGCATGGCCACGATTGGCGAGGCGGGCTCCCCGGCTCCACCAGTGGTCGCCGGAAAATATCCCGGCGCCGACACCGGTATCTTTCTGGCGATCAACTGTCCCGCAAGCGCCGGGTAAAGAGCGGTTTCCTTCAATTCGACGCTACGGCCGAAATAGGCCGTTTCCGCTTTGAAGAAGGAAAGCAGGGTGGTTAGCCCTTGAACCGCAAGCGATGCGTCGTCAACACCGGCCGTCATGGATTCTAGGCCCGGCTTGGCCTTCGTAGTCGGCTTGACTGCGGCAAGCAGAGATTTCAACTCCGCCTTCAACCCGAGCGCACGAGTACGGAACCCGCTATATGCCCGCACGGCGAGGATCAGCTCGTCGCCGCCGATGATCACCAGGTTGGGTTTTTCGGCCCGCTCGCTGATCTCGGTGGCAATCTGTTCCGCGATCTCACGCAACGCGCCGAGGGCCAGTATATCGACCTCGATCTTGACGTTATCGTCGATGGTCGTCGCGCCGGAGGGAACCTCCGGAGGCGTGGCACCCGTCGCCGTGTCGGTTGCTGAAGAGGCATCCTCTCCCGCGGAATCTGCATCTTCGGATTTCGCCAAGACGCCCCCTCACTTCATATCATTCGTCAACCTGGTCATTTGCTCGGGCCAGCACGTTTCGCCGCTGCCACCACGCCAGAGGTATCACGCACCGCCTTCCCACTTGCCTTGGCAAACTGGTCCGCGTCTGCGACTGACTTGTCGAACCTGACGAGCGGATTGCGGGCCTGGATATCCGCGATGGAAACCATGTAGCGCTGCCAGACCGGATCGACCACAAATTCCAGCGGCACGTTCGACAGGTCTTGCCGCAGCACGAAGCCAAAGCTCTGCAGCTTGCCGTTCTCGCAAGCCACAATGAGTTTCCAGAATTCTCGCGGTATCTGCGCCCGCACCGGTCCGGCATCGTCGACGCCGAGAAACACCGGATCATCGTCCGCGAGGACCGGACCGGCGAAAATGGAAAGCCTGCTCGCGCCGGCCTGCTTCATCACGTAATTTTCGAGATCGCCCCAATTGTTCACGCCCTGCGCCGATTGATTGTAGACCGCAACCTGCGGCGAGCAGTTGGTGACGTGAAACGTGTCGCCGTTTGCAAATTGCACTTCCTGAAAATTCCTGCCCCAAGCCACGTCCTCGCGCCGCACGATATGACCGCGGTCGAATGCACCCTTGTCCTTGGTATAGAAGCGATCGGGTAGTTGGAATGCAGGGTCGACACGCGGGTCAGGAAACCACTTCTCCATGTCCTTGTCACCAAGGCCGCCGAGGCTCTTGCGATCGTAATCCTTGCCCGGTTCGGGGCGCTTTGCTGCGTTGCTGGCATCCAGATTCGATGCAGTGAAGAGAGCGATGCGCCGCTTCTTGTGGAGGGCAAGCGAGAAATGATGGTAGGGAATGAGCAACTTCCCTCCGACGACCGCGAGGTCGCCTTGAACTGCGGGCTCGGGAGCCGGCACGGTAACGCCGAGGAACGTGGCGTCGTAACCCTTACGCGTGGTGTAGTTGACGTCGTGGGTGGGCGACACCGCCGCCTCGGTCGGCGCCTGTCCTTCGGGACCGATGACGGTCGTGGTTGCCCCGCCGATACGGATGCTGATCTCGATCGGTATAGTCCAGCTGGCAGTTTGGCCATGCTGAAGCCCACCGGAGACGGGCTGAACCGCGCCCTTGTCCGGGTTCGGCACTGGTTTCTCATCCTCCGGCTCGGCGCGATCCCACCACTCCTGCCAGGAAGGGGTTCCTCCCCTCGCGCCGGGCGCGAAGTTAACGCCGGCATCAACGACTCGTCCGTCTCGCGCAAGCTCTGCCGTAGGCACGCAGTAGTTGCGGTCGAGGTAAACACCTGCGAAATGCAGCGCGACGATTTTGCCGTCTCTCGGATCGTAAACCCCCGATCCGGAATTGCCGCCTAGCGTTGAGCTGTCGTGGCAAAGTGCAAAAACGCTCTTGCCGAAACTGTCGATCGATCCGCGCGGCAAGATCAGGCCAGGCTGCAGGCGCTTGACGTTGTAAAGCCCGCGAAAAACCTGGTTCTGCACCGTTGCATCATTGCGGTAGTCAAAAGCCGGATAGCCGATCACGGCGATCTCGGTGTTGACGATTTCTTCCGGCGCGCGCACCGAAAGCTCGAGTGGGACATGAGCGGCTCCGAGGCCGTCGACCTGTAGCAAGGCCATGTCCCAATAGGGATGGATCATAACGACCTTGCGCACCGCAAGCACCGTGGAGGCCAAGCTGTCGCGCTCCCGCACGAAGTCGATCCCCGCCGAAAGGCCGCTCTTGAAGGTCAGCTTGCGGTCGCCCAGCCCGGAGGTGAAAATCTCGGCGACATGTCTGTTGGTCATCAGAAGGTTTTCGCCGACAACGAAGCCGGTGCCTCCGTAGGGAAGGCTCGGATGGTGCGGAAGCTCGATGCGGCCGACCGAGGGAATCGCCTTTTTGATGCTGGCATGCAGGGCGGCATCCGTCGAAAACTGAACCCACAGCGGGTGGTCGACAACGAAGTCACCATCGATGATATCCACCGCCGGACGCTTGTCGGGAATGATGATTGCTTCGGTGACGAAACCCTCTTCGCGACTGAGCTCCCTGCTTGCGTTGATTTTTTCGATCGCGCTCTTCACCAGCGCCGCGTCCTTGTCCGAGAGAGATCTGCGCTCGGCAATGGATGCCGCCTCGTCAGATGCAGCCTTGGCCCCTCCGCGTGCCGCTGCTTCTGGACGGAACGATTCCAGTCCCTCTTCAACGGGCCCAGCGGCTGGGGAACTGATCTGCGAAAGATAGCTTTGCAATTTCCCTGAAGGCGCCGAACCCATGAGAATCTCCTCCCCTGCCTGCCGCCCCGGATAATCCGGAAACAAGCTATCAAAAAAACCGACATGCTCACCCAGGGCAGGCCGCGTCGAAAACCGCCGGGGGCAACTTCAGCCCGTGCAATAAAGATCAACGTTAAGGGTACGCGCAGCTTGCCAAGCTGCTTAAGCTAAGCAAACGCTATGCCGGTCTTGTCAAGACTGCAATGTTACGGTGTCCCATTCGAAAATTTCTCGTTCGTTTGCATAAATCCTTAAAAATCATGACCTTGGTTTCCGGTGGAGGTCGATAAAATATTTCTTGTGGGCGATATTGCAAATTTTATTCATGGGATGCAAAGTAAATATGGGATGAATTATTGCGCGCTAGCAGCAACCGTTCACTGACGGTTGGGTTCCTTTGCGTGAATTGTTGTAAGTCGGCAAATGCCGCAGCGGAGGGTTTGCGGGCGCGTGTCTTGTTGACGCGGGTTTGATCGCGAAACGTTCGCGATTGCGCTGGTCGTATCGGCATCGCTCTGCACATCATCCGGCTTGGCGAGAGTCGGATAGGATAGTGCCTGACACCTTCCGTGGAATGAGGGCACGGCAGACCGCCGCAATCCGGCCCGGCAATTCGCCGGTTGGTCCCCGGTGCCGGACGATGAATGGAAAAAGGAGGAACGGATCTCATGGCGCGTTGTCCCTTTGCAGTCTGGAAAAAGATAAGCGGTTCTTCGGGCACTTATCTCGGCGGGCCGTTCAAGATCGTTCATCACACGACCGAAGGAAGCACCGCTCAGGGTGCTTTCGACGCCTTCCAAGCGCACGGTTCTGATCCGCATTTCACTGTCGATGCGACCAAGATCTATCAGCACATAGACACTGGCGAGGCAGCACGGGCGCTGAAGAACCTAACTGGCGGCGTCCAGACCAATCGTGATTCCGCCGTGCAGATCGAAGTGGTCGGCTTCGCGCACAGGGCAAAGACACGCGCGACGCTGGAGAACGTTCGCAAGCTCTGCCGCTGGATCGAAAGCACGCACGGAGTACCAAAAGTATGGCCGAATGGTCCACCGAAGCCGGCGGTTAATGGACACGATCCGGGCAATCACAACCGCAACGCGACCAACTGGGATACGAAAGGCGGCCACTATGGCCACAGCAACGTTCCGGAAAACACGCATTGGGACCCAGGCTATACCAAGACGGAAGTCGACTTCCTAATGCTCGAAAGCACCGAAGGCTTGGAAAGCGCCGAGTTCAGCGCGATCATTCTAGAAGATCCTGGCCTGAAAAGCGATCATTCGCGCATGCCAGACCACGCCGACCCCGAAGGGGCCTCCATGGAAATGCCTAGCAAAACAAAGCCTGCTGCGAAAAAGAAGCCCGCGTCCCGCAAGAAGTCCGCTGACGGCCGCGGAAAGATCGGAGCGGCGAAGGCACAGAAGGTCGCAGCGAGCAAGGACAGGCCGACCCGCAAAGCTGATCAGAAAAGTCCGAAGAAGACGTAGGTGACCGGCAACCCGGCCAATTGGCGGAACTGCTCAATGTGGCGCTGGGCTGCGAGCACCGTGGTGGTTGGCAGCATTGCCTTGGTGGCGCCAGCCGGCGGCCAATCAATGCACGAGGCCGAAGCAGAAAACCTGCAGCGCGCGATCGCTTTTCTGGAGAAAAATGGAGGACTGCAAGCACGCAACGGCATGCGCCTGGCAATTCCGGTGGACCTGATCAATCGGCTGCTGAGCAGTTTGACGCCCGTCTCGTTCAAGTTGAAAAACAATATCGGAACTGTTGAAATGCTGACCGCGAAGGCGCAGTTTTCTATTGGTTTTCCAAAATTGTCGCTTTCCGGCCGTGCAACCCTACTTGGTGGTTCGGTGACCGTACCTGCTGCAATCGATGCCGTTGCTCGCTTTGCCTTTGACAGAGACGCAAATTTGCGCCTGTCCGTCGACGTCCTGTCCGTCAGGCCCGACCTCGGCGCCTTGCCGGCGTCTGCGGCAAACCTTGTCGAGGCTTTGGCGACAGCTGAGGTGCAAGCGGCCGCGAAGGCGGTGTCTTTGACTATTCCGCTCGGCAAACTGGTCAACATCCCGCTGCCCGCGCAGAGTGGAACAATCGACTTCAAGGTCGGGGATGCAGCTGTCACGCTTGGTGTTCAAAGCAAACCGTTCACGCGAGCGGTCCGCGCGCAGTTGAACGAAATCATCACACTTCCGGACGGGGTTTACCTCTATGGCCAGGCCAATTGATCGGCTAGGAATTTTGTTCGCCTTGTGCGTCGTATCTTCCGCGGCCAGGGCGGACGCGCTCGACGATGCGAAGAAACGCGTCGCAGAATTGGTCGGCAGCGCAACGATAGCACCTGATGCCATCGAGCTTTTCGTCGGACGAGACGTTCTAAAAACCATTGTAGATAGACTGGGCGAGCAACCCCTTACTGCCAATCTCGCAAGCAGGCGGATTGACGGTCAGATCGTACCCGGACGCAGCACGTATCTTGAGTTTCGATCCGATCCATCCATTGAGGGCAGCCTGACGATCTCGAGTTTAACAGGCAATTGGGCAGACGGCTCGCCTCGATTGGTCATCACCGCCCAGGCCAGCGCCCATGCGACCGCGCATCTGAAGGCAATGCTCGCCCGCATCGGCTCCCCCGTTGAAATCTCGGCAGCTCCTTCTGAAAATATCAGCCTTTCCCTGACTTGCGAGGATGCCGAAGGTGCCTGGTTCAAGGGAGCAGTCAGCCTCGACAGCCCGGAACATGTTTCGCTCGATATCCACAATCGAATTGATGACGTGCGGGTCTCGATCAACCTGCCGACCGACCATGCGTTGAGCGAATTCGTCTTTGCCGATCCGCTGAAATTCAACACGGCACTTCCAGGCGACCGGAAACTCAATGCTACGCTCGGGCCGGAATCTTCGAAAGTCGGTTCGAATGGCATCACGATCGTCGCACGTCCGACGCTGTCGAGCGAACCATGAGAGCCAGTCCGTTGGAACGCCGAACAAAAGGCCGTTTTGCCAAAGGCCGGCGTTTTAGCAGCCGCAGGGTAGTCGAACAAATGCAGAAAACGCGATTGGTTTTTCGCAAGTTCCAGATCATGGCGGTGTCGCCTCTTTCCCCTTCCAGAGGCCAATCGCATGAGCGCGACATTCGTACCGCAAACCAAGGATTCGGCGATCGCCAGGATACTGACCAGACCGGACGGCGCGAACGCTCCCCTCCCAGGGGGCAAGCATGCCGGTATGGCGATCGTAGTCGGGCGCCGGCACGTCATGACTTGCGCTCATGTCCTCAACTACGCGGCAGGGCGACCAGCTGCTGATGAGCCCGAACCTTTGGGTCCCTTCGCAGTGACTTTCCCCCTTTCGCAATCCGCAGCCGTCATCGAGGGGAAAGTCGTCGCGTGGCATCCGATGAAGCCGCGCGTGGTAGACGATATAGCCGTGCTCGCCTTGGGCTCCGACGTGCCCGCCGATGTGGGGGTTGCGATTTTTACCGACACTGTCGATCCGCTTGACGACCACGTTCTGAGTGTCTTTGGCATGGCCTCCGATGATCAGCCTCCAAATCACGTCCGAGCCATATTCATGGGCCCTGTCAATGTCGGTCAGAGCCAGATCGATGGCACCGGCGACAATTCTGGCGTTTTCGTCAAAGGTGGCTACAGCGGCGCGGCAGTCTGGGACAATGTGGAAAAGGGTCTCGTCGGAATGGTCAGGGCGCGCAGTGCTGATCCGGCAGAGCAGGTCGCCTATATGGTTCCGGTTCCGGCGCTCAACAAATCCTGGCCAACCCTGCCGGTCGAAACACGTCGGCTGCCGGCTTCCTTCAACGGCTTGTGGACCGGCTTCACGTCTTTGTTCTTCCTAGTGGTCCTGGTCATATTCTTGATGAACCGCAACAAGTGGCCGACAACGCAATTGTCGGCATTTGCCGGAATGAATATATACGCCCTGGTTGCGCCTTTCGTCGGCCTGATGTGGCGGCGCTACTCCAAAGAGTTCAGCTTGCGTCCTTGGTCGACGCGGATCCCACGCTTCGGCGGTTTCAAGGCCGAGGCAGGCTCTGCTTCGGAAAAGCTGTTTTGGGCGGCAAGCGTGTTTTTTCTTATCCTTTTGCCGCTCTATGCGCAGGGTCATTTCATAAGGACATTCCACAACCAGGGCGATGTGCTGATATACAGCAGCGCGTTCGGCCTTCGCGACGAAGATATAGAGGCAATGGAATGCCCTGCCGGAAGCGGCCACCATTGCCAATGCTGGAAGAGCAGATCCAATCATCTGTGCCAGCATCCCGAGGCCGGGCGGTACTCCATGGTCAAACCGGCATCGCCCGACAAAGGTGGCTTCTGGAACAACTACTATCACTATGGTGAGATTTCGATCGAGAACGAGTCGGTAACATTCTTTCCGATCCTGCAGCCGCTGATCGTCAACCTGCTTACGGCTCTCACTGTGGCGCTTTATGGCGCCGCGCTGTGGCGGACCTTTCGCAGCTGCGGAAACGACAGCCCGAAGCACCTTGCTCGGGCGGGCAAAAGCGGAACGAAACCTCTCCCTACTTCACCGCGTCCCACCAAGCCGTCCATGGGCTCGAATAGTCGAGATGGCTAGCCGGCAGAGGCAACCGTTCGGCGTAGTCCGGATCGGCCTTGAGACCGTCGAGAAACAGGGGCACGCCGGCAGGCGGCGAACCAACCTTGCTCATGCCTGCCAGTCTTGCCAAAGCCCAACTGTCCGGCAGGTCACCGAAAAACTCCGCCATGTTTTTGACGACAACGCCCATTTTTGCCTTCTGGCCTCTCCGCAAACATTCGTATGCAGCAAGCGCGGAGGTAATCGGATCGAGCCATTTCATATCGAGTATTTCATTCAACCTGTTGCCCGGCAGGACTTCGAAGACATTTCGCCGTTTGCGAAACGCCCTGTTGGCATTGGCCAAGGATTCGACGTCTTTCAGTTGATTGCGCGAAGTCAGAACGTTTCGCACCTTGTGTGGAAGTTGGTCGATTAGATGTCCGAGAGGCAGCAGGTACTGGGACACCGTAGGAGCACCATCCTTGTCAAGCGCTAGGGTTACCAACATCGCACGATTGGGGCTGGCAAGAGTCGAAACCGTGTACGGCGCATTTTCGCCCACATGAAATGAGATCAGATGTGAACCCGGATCCACAGGAAAATAGGCCTCGGCGATGCCGTCAAGTCCGTTCGGCCTGTCGGCCATATGCCATTCCACATTGGTGGCCTTGGACAAACCCACGTCGAGCTTGGTTTGCGGGTTCTCGAGACCAGCCAGCACATAGATAGGCGACGATCCCGCCTTCTCGCCACTAAAATCATGTAGGGGAAGATTGCTCAGTTTCCGGAAGTCGGTGCCGGAACTTCCCAACAGAATGCGGCCGGCGCCGGCCAAGGCCAGCCACAGATCGAGATCAGGGTCGACGACGGGTCCGTCCAGCGACTTCGAAAAGTCGACCCACCCGTCATCGGTGATCTCCAGGCTCTTTGCGATCGAGACATGGGGGGTGCTGTGGCGCCATTGCGCGAGGTCCAGTTCTACGTCTGACCCAGCTGAAACACCGATATCTTTGCGCCCAATGATCTGACCGTTTTGATCCTTGAGAAGGGCCGTATAGTCGCCCGCCTCGACGTTTGCCTTCCCGGACGCCAGATACTTTGTCTGGGTTCTAGAATTGACATTGATCAGTTCGAGCGTGCAGTCAGGTGGCACGACGATGTCGAGCGTTGCGCCGAACGCGTCGGCTCCGACAACGGCTTCCTCAAGCACTTCTCCGGCGGAAACGGCTGTGCCCAATTCGCTACCCGTCCACTTTGGCCGGAGCCCAAAATTTTCCAACCCGCGCTCGCCCGGCGTAGGGGCAAGAGGTCCTCGAGATGAGGCGATCCTGAAGGTTATTGCCGCGTCATCATACAGTTCCTGCCTCAACTCAGACTGCTCGAAGATGGTATTTGCTGCCCGCACCGAGAACGTGTATGCGTCCGGTTTGAGCCTCAGGACGGTCTTGGTGCCTTGGAACGGCTGTTCGACGGAGTTTGTATCTCGACCCCTTCTGTATGCAATCGTCCCGTCGGGCACCTTGCTGCCTTCGATGGTGATCGTGCAGGTCGCATCCGGCGCCGGTTTCAGCCAGGCCAGCGTCATGTCATCGGCAGTGCCGTCCACTTCCCCATCAACAGGGTCTTGCAGCGCGGTTTTCAAATACCGGCGCAGCGAAGTGTACTGCACGTTCATCAAGTCGGCGCCGCTATCGTCCCAAACCTTGGCTCTGCCCTTTCCTTGCAGACCTTCCATTAACCTTGGGTGGAAGGGGCCGCCAGCAAGTGTGGTCCGGCCATCCGTCGTCGAGTGCAACACGAAAGTCGAGGCCTCCGTGCCCGTGTCGGTGTTGAACGGCAGGATTGGACTGCTGATGGTGATGACGCTTCCATCCAACTTGTTACGGCAGGCATCGATGAAATAGGCATGACTCCCCGGGCCAAGGTGAGCACGAAGCCAAACGACGATCTCATCAATCGGCAGGCAGCAATTGCCCGAAACATTGGCATTCTTGAAGTCGGAAGCGACGAAAATGCTTTTCTTCACGCCCGGGCCGCTCGCGAACGTAAAGCCATGGCCACTGAAGTAGACATAAAGCTCGTCGGTCCGGCCAGCGCCCTTCTGCTTAAGCTCCAGCATGGCTTCCCTGATCCCCTCGGCAGTCGCCGGCCGGCCCTCTGGCTGGACCGGTTGCGAACAGAAAATCAAGTGTCTGTCCTTGGCCTTTACGCCTTCGCTGTCCCACTTCTTCACCAGCCATGTCCTGAATGCCAGCCCGGCCTTGAGGGTACCTGGAAGCTCCTTCGCCAGCGCGCCTCCCTGAACATTCGGGTAGTTTTCGATAGCGACAATGAGAGCGCGAACGGCCATGGTGCTTCACACTGTGGGGGTGTTGATGAATGCGTTCAGTTCCAAGGCGTCAACCGCCTCATTGCGGTACATGAAAAAACCGGCGCGGTGGATGCCGGCAACCCGCGCCGTTTTGAGTGAAAAAATCGGAGAGCCGGAATTGCCTTGCGTTGTAGAACAGTCATGAAAAAGCGTGGGCGTTCCAGAACCGTCTAACACCTCGCCCAAAGCAGCGCGGCGCACGCCGAACCCGTCCCCGAACACGCCGGAAAGAAACAGCGGATTGTTTATCTCATCCTTGGCAGGGTAGCCAATTGCGACCACCCGCGCTGTCTCGACAATCGGTTCCAGCTCGACTTCCACGGGCGGCCGTCTGTGCTTCGCCAGGTTCAACAGCACCATATCCAGTTTCGGGTGGATCGAAGCGACGCTCTTGATCGCTACGAAGTCGGCGTCCGCATTTGTCTCGTCATACTCCTGCTTGAAGACGACTCGCGCCCTGCCGGCGGCGAGAACTTCGCTGCCATAGGTCAGCGCGGCGAGCACATGACGGTTTGTTGCAAGCAGACCACCCTCTCCGACAACGAAGCCGGTGCCGACATGCGTCCCCTCCAGTTCGATACGGCCGATCGAGTTGACGACTTTCGCTACCTTCTTGCGAAACTCACTCCACATGTCCTTGAGTTCCAGAGAATGAAGATTATGGCCTTCTTTCTCGGGCAGATCGTCAAGCACGCCGCCATGGCGTGAGTAGACCACCGGGCGAAGTAGGCGAATGACGATTTCCAGCGCCGCCAATTCACTGGCTGACGGGATCGTGCCTTTGTGGAGTTTGTTGAGCGCGGATTGCGCCTTGGCTTCGCTGTCGGGAATATTTTGCGGACCGATGATCGCCTTTACCTTGGCGACGGCTTGGCTCACCTTGTTCTTACCCAGCGCGCGCCCCGCCCGGGCGAGCAAGATGCCGTATTTCTCTTCAAGCGCCATGGATCACCCCGCCAGCTTCTTTTCGTAGATCACGCTACCAGACGGATCGAGGACTTGCTCCACCAGCCTCGGTCCATCGAATGCGAGCACCGCGTAACCGTGCGGCGTGAATTTTTCTTCCTCGCCCGGTATTAGCGGATTGGGTCCTTCGAGCACGATCGCTGCTGGAAGCGTCAGTCCGTCCCTGACTTTGCCGGCACTGCGGCGCCAGTCGGCCCGCTCATAGATTTTCTCTTTTGCGCGCGGCAAGCCGCGGGTCGCGTCCCGGCTCTGCGGCATGCCGCCATGGCCGACGCATCTGGCCAGCATGCCGAACTGAGGATCCGGCGTCTCGAACAGAACGCAGCGATGTTCGTGGCCCCAGTACCAGGCGAATATCCGTTTGCTGT
The DNA here is from genome assembly GCF_030323125.1 of Mesorhizobium sp. C089B. Classification (NCBI taxonomy): domain Bacteria; kingdom Pseudomonadati; phylum Pseudomonadota; class Alphaproteobacteria; order Hyphomicrobiales; family Phyllobacteriaceae; genus Mesorhizobium; species Mesorhizobium sp. C089B. The sequence continues at coordinate 1,317,575 of NZ_CP100469.1, read as the reverse complement.
CCAGAATCGATCGGAATCCGGGATGGGCAAGGAGTTTCTGCCCCTGCTCTTCGAAGTGCGAATAGAGTTGGTGATGCGAAAACAGCACGATGCGGCGATCGCCGGCCTGCGCGATTATCTGTTTGAGCCAATCGACCTGGGCATTGTCAATGGCGTGGTCCCGATAGGCGACATCAAGGCCGACCATTGTCCAATGACTGTTTTGATAGGCGAAGTAGCTGGCCTCCTGCCCGAACTTCGCCAATGTCAGGTCGAAATAAGCATGTCCGCCTGAATACATCTCATGATTGGAATTGAGGGCGCGGCTGGGCGTGTTGGCCAGGGATGGCCATCCGTCCAGAAACCGCTGCCGCACCTCACTGGCGGTGCCGGAATAATAGACGTCGCCTAGGTGGAGGAGCAGCGCGTAACCTGCAGGATCGTTCCTGACCGAAGTCGCAATCGGCGGCGCGCCATACAGACCCGTCCCCCAATCGCCAAGAACCGCGATGCGACCCTGATCCTGGAAGGGTATGGCTTGGGCGCGCTTGGGACGGATCAAAGGATGCGGAAAAGGATTCTTCAGCTTCTCCCAAGCGACCGTTGCCCAACCAAACCAGTCGCCGGTGTCAAACTTTGCCTCAAGTCCGCCGGTGGGCAAAGGCTGCAAGATCAATCTGCCCTTTTCGCCCGAAGCGACAAGACTTTGCAGGCGCGCGGCCGCAGCGTCGTGCGGTGTGTTCAGCACCAACGCACCTGCATTTTTCTGCGACCGGCGCAGGCTGTTCAGCGCATTGCCGATCCCCGCCATGATTGCTCCCCGTTTCTCGGGCGGGACACTGATATCCCGACGAGAGGCTTCATGGATGCTCTCAAGCGCTTCAACACCCGAGAGTATCTTTTCGATCTCGCCAAATGTGACAACTATCTGGGAGGACTTTGTTTGTGTCACCTTGGCGAAACCATGTTTGCGCAGAGACAATTAAGCTTACATCATCAAACAACGCCACCGTTTTTACAAGCTCGATATCGCTACGAGCGGTGGATTTGAAGACTGGCGTACGCGCAGCTCGGGAGCGGGGCGACGTTATCATCACGGACGGGTCAGCGGGCTGCTTGTTTCGACGAAACGAATGGACTCTTCGTGCTGCAAAAACGCCCCTGACGGAGGGCTCCGGCCCGATATTTTGTAGAAGGAGCCCAAGGTGGCGGAATGGCTATTCGATCTGCTCGTCAAGCTCTGGCAGGAAGACCATCCATATCACGCCACATGCTTGGTTTGATGGACTATTAAGACGATGTCGCTCCGCCAGGCGCGGAGATGGCACCTCCACCGGAGGGGATCTTTGAAACCTGGGCCGGAGCCCGAGGGCGCGTACGACGACGTGCCTGCTGTGCGCCTCACGAGTAGGATGGCCGAGTCGGCGGATAAAACACAAACTCGTTTTTTGTATCCTGTACAAACAGTTCCGGATGAACGGATTGCCGGCGGGTTGATTGTTTTCGAAAACGCATCGACAGCTCGTCGTACAGTTCCCGGGCCGAAACCGCTATTCCGCCGCTAAGGACAGTCCGCCGCAGCTTCTCATCGATAACGCGGGCGAATGTTTCCGCGAGCGGATTGTCAAGTTCAACCCCTGTCGTCCCCACCGCCAAAACTGTTACTTTGCCCCCCTCCGCCCAATCGCGGCGCCAAAGAACCTCATTTGAAGTGGTCACGGCCGTGTCGAGCGGGCCGGGTTCGACCGCACCATCAAACAATATGAGCGTCCTACGAACCGAACTGCGGCGAGTAGCTTCGGCGATCTCCCCTATTGCAACACCCAACCCTGGTTGGCCAATACCAGAGTCTGACGCTAGAAAAAGTCGCTCGCTTCCTTTCCCGAGAAAATGTCCGGACCAATATAATACCGCAGCCTCTGCCCGCAGACGCTCAACAGACGACAAAACCTCCCGAACGGCCGCGACGCTTTGATTGTACACGACCGTTGTCTCGAACCCGAGGTCTTGAAACAACGTTGATACGATATCGAGGTCGCTTTTGAAATGGAGTGCGTGGCCGGGCGGTCCGTCGTTTCCCACCACCAGTGCTACAAGACGGCCAGGCGCCTCAGAATGCTCTGGAGGCGGCGGAGCCGAGGAGACTAGTTGAAGTCCGAGGTCCGCCAATGCGGCGTTGAGCTCAATCCGACTGTCCTGAACACTGCGGCGGCCCAGAACAGTGAGCGCATCCCGTGTTCGATCCGCAAATAAAGCAATCTGGTCAGCTGATCCGTCGGAGACAGACCACATGATCCCGTCAAAATTCTGTGGATGACTAAAGCAAGCCTCTGCCAACTCGCGCGACGTCTCCGTGGCCGGGCGGGCAACCAACGAATCCGGCAAATCCGGCTCGACAAGCGGGGAACGACGCAGGTCGACTAACTTTAGTTGTCGTGATGTTTCTACTTCGATCCAGTCGAGTGCACCCAAGGCAGCCTCGTTGATAGAGCGTGCCTGCAGCTCGGTTGACGACACGAAACTGACGATCGCCTGCTGCAAAGCAGCACCGAAACTATCCGCCAGATATAATACCCGCCAACGCGACGCCGCACTTGGATCACTAAAGCGGGAAGGCATGGTGCTGCCTCCGAGGTCTTCAGCGATCTGTCGGCTGATGAACCGCGACCAACGCTTGCCGGTAGGAATGGTCGCAACGAGTGGGTCGAATGAGCTCGGGTTACGGCGTGATTGGTCTCCGAGAATCTCGATCCCAGCTGACCTTGCTACCTGCGCGCCGGCGGCAGTCGAAAACTGGTCAGCCTCTAGTGTGGCCCGGTCGAAACGAACCGACGGATTGCGCGCCTCAATATCTGCAATCGGCACCATGGAAGGTCGCCAGACCGTATCGACCACGAACTCCAGGTCCTCTTCCGAAAGCTGCTGCCGAAGCACAAAGCCGAAGCTAAGCAATTGGCTGCCATCAAAAGCGACGATTACCCTCCAATATTCACGTGAGATTTGCACGCGGATCGGCTCGATATCGCCAACGCCGACAAAGATTGGGTCGTCATCGGCAAGCGATGGGCCGGTAAAGATGCTGATCCGGCTCGACCTCGCTTGCTCCATTACGAAGTTTTCGACATCACCCCAGTTGTCAATTACTTGAGCAGACTGGTTGAAGCCAGCGGCAAGCGGCAAGCAATTAGTGAAATGATAAGTGTCCCCATTGGCGAATTGCACCTCACGGAAGCTGCTACCCCAGGCGACGTCATGACGGCGCACCGCATGCCCTTTGTCAAAGGCGCCCTTTTCGTTGCTGAAGAAACGGCCTGGCAGTTGGAAAGCCGGGGCGATGCGGGGATCAACTAACCACCTCTCGGTTTCGTTCTTGTCGAGGCCGGTCAGACTCTTGCGGTCGTAGCTGTAGCTCGGCTCGGGCTTCCTGGCGGCCGGACTTGCGTCAACGTTCGAGGCCGTAAAAAGGGCGAGGCGCCGTTTCATGTGCAACGCCAGCGAAAAATGGTGATAGGCAATCATCATCTTGCCGTCGACAGCAACGACCGTCTCTGGCGCCGGGCTAGGCGCTGGGACTGACACTCCGAGAAAGCCCGGATCGTAGCCTTTACGTGTCGAATAATCAGGGTCGTGAATCGGCGTTTTCAGACGACCGGCTCCGTCTGATGAAGTAAGTTCACCCCGATCGCCTGCACGAGCCAATGCAGCCGATAATTGGAGCATCTCGCGCTCTGGTACCCATCTGGATAACAGGCTATCGCGTGCAACTTTCGGATCCAGGAGCGCACTCATGAGAGAGTTTCCGGAAATCCTGGCTCCTCCTTCAGCATTGAATATAGCGGTATTTAGCGCCGCCTCCGCATTCTCGCTAAATCCCACGCGGAGACGATGAAGGGCCTGCTCTGTGCTGTCATATTTGAATATTCGCAGGATCCTTTCCCTCAGACGCGTCCATCGCGGCTCCGCGATCACTCTTGAAAATGCGCGCAACATATCGGCATCTTCAGCATCGTCTGGCAATGACTTTCCGATTATTATAGCAGCACAAAACAACCGACTTAGAGATATATTTATCCTTACCGTCGTGGACCCCGGTGAAAACTTAGATGCTTCCACGATTACTGACAGCGCGGGCGCGTCAATTATCAAGCCGAAACTCGGAAATGCCTCCTGTATCGCCTGTTCGGCCGCATTTCTTAGATCTCCCATTGGAGTGGGCGTTTGTAAAAACACCGATCTCGTCGCGGCTTCCTCCACGAGCGCCATGAGTTCATCGGGGTCATTTGTGCAGCCAAAGCCCCCCCTGTCTAAAACACTCTGGCGTTTGGCCCCATCTGAAGCAAACTCAGCCGAGTAGATAATTACCGGTGCCGCAAAGCGAATTGCACGAAGTTGATCAAGTAACTGAAATCCCGCATCGCCATCGGGCGGCCTGACCATATCAGAGATAACCAAATCTATCCCGTGAAGGTTCGGGTGTTTCAGCGCGTCTTCTGTTGACAGGACCTGGATGACTGTAGCCCCCTGTGTTCGAGACTCGTCCACTACATCGTCGTTATTGATGGGCCTATCGTCAACCCAGAGTATCGTTACTCCGAGTAGTGGCTCAGCCCTCAGTCGCTCAAAGAGCAGCGAGCGTACAATTGGCAACAAACGCGTGTTGCCTCCCTCGTCAACGGAGGTCACACCACTGGCTGCCAGCGCTGCCCAAACGTCGCTTGGCAGTTGATCGGCGACAAAGGTTTCATGCTGTCGTGAAAATCGGGCGATCTTCGCCAGCGTTAACCGAGAGACACTCTCTTCCAATTGCGAAAATTTCGCGCGGACTGCTTTGTCCTCGGCCCCTCCCACAGCGCTGGCGCGTTCTCTTAGGTCACTCTCAAGCGCCACGAACCATCGGTCGTCGTTTATTGACAACGCTCCCTCGCCCCGACGAGCCCTGCTAAGCCAACCCAGCGCGCGCGCTGGGTCGATGAAATTCAATGCAGTGAGTTGCTGGGCTTCAGCGAGCCCAAGCCGTTCACCCCACGGAGTAGCGCGCCCACTATATTCCCAGAGCAGTCTTGCGGCGTCACGCACTCGCAATAGCGTGAAGTCTGCAACCAACCTCGCCAGGAGGAGGTCACGGATCGCAGGGTCAATAATATAGAGCCCATCGTCGATTTCCGTGCATACCGAGGACAGGAGCAGCGATGCCTCAGCCTTGTAAGGGAGCGTGTATGGAGGATCGAGGAAGTAGTTTATCCGCAGCAGATGGACGACTTCGGGGTTTAGTACGACCGGAAGAGCTGCATGACTTGCCAGCCCCAAAAGTCCAGGATGGTGCTTTCGTTTAAACGCTGCCAGCAGGCGCTCGGCTTCAATTGGGGTCATGACATTGTGCCAGCCGCCGCGAACTCCGACGACGGTGTAGTGGTTGGCAACGGCCTTTCCAATAGAACGGGTTGCCCTCTTAAGACGTTTATCGCGCGATGCATCCCACCGCGATCCATCGCAAACATCGGAACGTGCCGCGCAATCTGCCGAGCGGTACTGCCGGTCCATTCCGACTCTGGAAGCGGGTTAAGCCAGACGACACGTCTGGTCACTGCTCGGAAGCCTTTCAGAGACGCTACTGTGTCCAACAGGCGGACGGGGTCGAAGCGGCCACGCGCTGCCCCAGCGTCGCTGATGACGACGACCGCGGTATCCACGCTCGATTCCTTCAGCAGCACTTCGGCCGGGTGGATATCAATGAGATCCGGGTCGCGGAAGAGAATTCCGTGCGTGAGCGCCGGGATCTCACCAAGCACGGAATCCAGATTTGACGAGCTCCGCGGGTCAAGCCTATCCAGAACGGCAAGATCCGATCCTTCGAGCGGCGTGTCGTGAAAGAAAAACATTCGCATACGACCAAGACGCCCCGCCTGCGCGATCGCGGAACAGACCTCGTCGACGTAGCCATAGAAAGGTGCCATCGAACCGCGGCGGTCAACTAGAATCAGCAGGTCAGCCTGGTTACGCCGTCTTGGTCGGAGCACAGGAGGCGATCCGACACCGAGCCGCGACCGGCGGGCGATGGTCGCGCCAACGTCGAGCTCTGTCGCAGGGCCTTCTCGTAGAGGCGAGCGAAGCCGACGCCACGTCTGAGCAACGTCGCGGTAGCTGACAGGATATTGGGGGAGGAACACGTGTGAGTAAGGAAGTCGGGGCAGTTCTTCCGGTTTGAGCGGCGGCAGCCGCTGCGACGGCGCCACCACAGGTGCCGAACGAGATGGTTCTTCGAGCGGAAGCGGCTGTTCATTTGTCGGGCTGAGAGCCGAAGTACCTAGCTCCGGAATCGGCGTTTCAATCGGTGCGCCCTCAGCACCGGTATGCGGATTCGGCACCGCGGCGTTGGCATTCCAGTCGAACACTACGCATTGATCAAACAGCGTCCCAACGAGGACGGATTCCTCGCGGGAAGTGGCCCACAACGAACAGAGGATTTGGCGTAGTTCGTCCCTCGAGGTCCACCCGAAACCCGCACGCAGCGCCCGCATCACGGCCCCATACTCATCAAGCCCGATGGCAAAGTTGCGACGCACGAGCTTTTGGAAAATCGTCCAGATAAAGAACTCTTCGCCCGCTTTCGTCACAATGTAGCGATCTCCTTTCGCGTACGATCCTGATCACTTCGATCCTTCAACAATGCTTCCATATTTTGCAGCTTATCGAGGTCAGCCGGCGTCGTCTTTTTTTGCTGCTCGTACCTCACCCACTCGATTAGTTCCACGAGGCCTGGCCTTTTAAGCAGGTCACGCTGCCTCAGCCGCTCAATGATCTCTACAGCTCGCTTAGCCAGCGGTACCTCAGTCACACCGTGCAGGGCGAGAATGTGCTCGACCTCTGCGCGACTCCTTGGATAGTCGACATAGAAATAGACGCATCGCCGCAAGAACGCGGGAGGTAGCGGCTTCTCTTCGTTGTGCGTGATGACAACAATCGGACGAACGTCACCCGCTCTTCGGCCTTTGGCCGGTGCTTCCGGCACGTCGAATTCCATTCGATCGAGTTCCCAAAGCAGGTCGTTGGGGAAATCTAGGTCCGCTTTGTCAATTTCGTCGATTAGGACAATAGAGCGCCGCCCGAGTGCAGCTCGCGCGATCGCGCGGCCGAGGGGACCGAGTTCAATGTAGTTGCCCGGATCCCTCACTAGGGGCTGGCCGTCTTTGTCAACAGGACCGTTCGCTCCGAGTTGCGAGTCATAGAGCCTCCGCACCGCGTCATACGTATAAAGAAGGTCCTGGGCGCGACTGGTCGATTTCACATACGCAATTTCCAGCGGCAATCCCAACGCATAGGCGAGCGCATGAGCGAGGCGTGTCTTGCCGCAACCTGGTTCACCTTGCAGCAACAAGGGGCGTTCAAGCGCAATTGCCAAATCGGTTACACGGACGAGATCCGCGCTGGGCTGATACACTTCGCTTTCCACGACCTCGGTGGGCCATCCCGCATCGAGCAGTTCGGCGACCTGCGCACGCTCAATCTGACGTGTCTTGGCCAACGGTTTCTGGATCGCTTCTGCGTAGCTCAGCGACAAATCAATTGGGCGCATCTCAGTCTCCAATAGCCTCAAGGTCCTGCAACATCTCGAGCAGGCCCTGCTCGTCCTCGCCATACTCGTTGACTAATCCGTGATAGCGCTCGAGGCGATCGTACACTTGATCGACCGAGAGATACTCCTCCCGCGCGTACCCCATGACGATGACTGTCGTCCACCGCTCCAAAAGCGCCTCACACCAGGCATTGGCATTTGCGATGTCCGCTCCCCACGCAGAGACATCGTCGGACGTGAACGCCGGCGAAGGAAGTCGCTTCATAGTCCCGGGAATATTCGCACCCTCGGGTACTCCAAACACAACGATAAGATGAGTGTCTTTCGGTTGCGTGATAGTTTGGATAAGACCTTGCCAGAGGGCATCAGCATCCCCTTCGCTCGCAACATAAGCCGGCCAGAGAACGTGCTTTACGGCGAGGAGTGTCTCGACCTTCTTTGCTTTGCTGAGGGCAAAGGGAACCGCAGTTTGCAGTGGCCCGATAACCAAGGGCGATCGAGTTGCGGGTGCTCGATCACGGGTCCAGGCCCCATATTCCGCGCCCCGATGCCGGAGGCTGTCGCAGAAATATCTCAGAAGTCTGGGTGTCGCAGCGGGCACGACGAAGCCGGACAGACCGCCAACAGGAGGAAGCTGTCCCACGCACATCATAACCGGCTGCCGAAGGTCAAACAGATGTACTTGAGCGGTCTCTGCAGCCCTGGGATTTCGTGGGCGCGATGCTTGTAGGAGCGAGCGCTGAATCGCGGCGAGCCGATTCCCGAGATCGGTACCCGGCACGGTTGCCGCAGCGTTTTCAATAAGCTTTATGAGCCACCACTGTCGCTTGGGGGGTGGACCGTAGGACTCCTCCAGTTGGAGAACGAGGACCATAACATCTCCGCGATCGTTCGCGGGATTTCTTGTCAAGAAGCCGGCATGCGGAATGCCGGCCAGTAGTGTCGTCCGACCCATGTGTTCGATGGCGAGCGGGATGGCGTTCAATGCGTCGACGAGCTCATGGCGAAGGTCGTCAGGAATCATGATATCAGATCCAACCCTGCGCGCGCTTGATTCTATCGGTGGCGGCCTGAGGCAGGTCCGCTAGGATCGCTTGTATGTCGATCCCTTGATTGTGGAATTTCACGATGCCCTGGAAGCCGGGCTCTCCCGCGTACGACTGCGGATCAACTTTTTGCGCCCCTTGGTGAAGCGCCACCACCTGCCAATCATCGTCGCAAACAGGTGCTCCCGAAGAACCTTCGTCAGTGTCAGTTAGGTAGCGTATCTGAAACGGCTGATCGCCCCTGCCAACAAAGAAGTTGTTCCGAATTGCTAAGACCAACGGCCCACCACGTGGGCATTGAACAATGTTGAGCCGCGTTCCGTGCTTCAAGTGGTGTGCCTGCTGCGGCAGGGCCACCGGCTTTCTCTGGTCAACATCCGCACTCCCCGCAAGCGCGAGGAGTGCGTAGTCTAGCTCAGCACTGCTATTTACCAACTCCTCCACCTCGGCCTCGACGCCTCCCCGGCCTTCAACATGATAATCGAACCATACTGCTGCGCCTTTGGCCTGCGCAGCGAAGTCCTTTGCGGTCGGCGGGGGCTCGCCTCTCTCTCGCGCCTTAACGACATGATGGTTGGTGAGTAGGAGCCGCGGGCCGATCAGCCACGCCGTTCCAAGCGCGCCCACTGGATCTTCCTGCACACCGCTGACAATCCGTGGAACCCGGATGCGTGCGACCCGATTCGCGACGAGCGCCGCCTGCGCTAAGAATGTGGTTGTAACCCATTCGCCGGGTCCCCCAAAGATAAGAACTTCTGGCTTGGTAGGAAGGTCGGGCATAAGTGGGTCGCCGCCATATGCCTCCTCGACCTCCTTCTTGAGGCTGTCGATCTCTCGTCCGAGGTCGGTGCCGGTCACCATTCGCGCCGCATTATGGGCCAGGATGACCACCGGCCGCTCTCCATTGCCGAGCCGCCCCAGCTTGTCTAACTGACTAACTATATTGGTGAGATCAACGAACTGGTTGTCAGTGCGGTTGAGCGCTACGCCGATCCCGCTCAACATCGCTGTTCGCGTTGAGCGCTCCTCAATACCTGGCAGCCTCATAAGGACATCTAGCAGTCGATCCATAAGGGCTTTGTCGAGCATGAACCGATCCATCACGTCAGCGGGCACCGATGTGAAGCTTGTGGTGCTCCAGGAGAAACACCAAACTAAGATGGAGAGACGGAGGAAAGCAACAAGTTAAACTGTCATGCAGGACCTTGCACTCTCTGCGCGACAATTAATGACCTCCCCTCGTGTCTGCTCAAGCCAGGAATTTCTGCATGACTTGCCAAATAGAATCTACTTGGTGTCTAGGCAGCCTGAGGAACTGCCTCGACCACGTTCTTACAACTTGGCGCCGAGCAGTTCGAGGAACGCCTCCTGACGACGACCGGTTCACCCCCCTGTACGCGCCTAACACATTTCGCTATGTAGAGCGGCAAGCTTTTCGACGAATCCCCAAAGCCATTGCATCTTCAGGGCCAGAACGGCGTACAAGACCTTTCCATGCAACTCATGGCCAACCCGTTCGAGATACGCCTTCGGAACATTGAGGGCGAAACTATCATCTTACGCCAGCGTGCTGGTTGGCTCAGACGATCCTAATCATTACCATGACGGCTTTAAGCGTTGTCATTACGGCGGCGGCGTTGAGGAACCGCAAGCATTAGCTGAATGTCCAATTTGAGTCGCAAAGCAGACATTCTTCTTTGGAGGCCGATATCGGACCGTTAGGTTTCAAGCTCCAGGTGGAATTAGCTACCGTAGAGCGCCTACAAATACCAGCGACCGCTTCGACCCCATTTCGGCCCTCAAACCAATATCAACTATTTCCCAAGGGCTGCCATTGCCGGTCAGCCTCAGGCAGTTGCGCACCGAGCCGATTGACATGTGGCTTGCAATCCTGCGCAAGACGTGCAGATTTGCACGGTCAGTGCAGGAGCGTGCGATGGTCGATGAAGTTGCCCCACCCCTTCGCTACTTCAAGGCGGGAGACCCGGTGCATGTCCGGGCCCAGCAGGTTTGGCTGATCTTGGTGTCTAAGGTGATGTCGTCTCCGCGCAACCCGCAGCGCCCGACGGTCATGACCTACGGCGATCTCGCCGAAACGATGGGCATGGACCGCCGCGCCGGGATCACGCTCAACCGGCAGCTCGGGGTCGTCGGCGACATTTGCGTGGCCAACGATCTGCCGGCGCTAAACTGCATCGTCATCAACGACCGGCTCAACGCGCCCGGCGATCACGTTGTCACGCGTCCCGGCCGAACCTGGCAGCAGGAACAGGCGGACGCCATGTCAACCAACTGGTTCACGGTCAGAGTGCCGACCACTGGGACGCTGCGCAAGATTCGCTCGGCGGCTGTGGCGGAGTAGGCGATGAAGCTCTTCGCAACGAGAGTATGGGGCTTCGGCTTCGCGCGCCTACCGCTGGCGACGTTTGGCATCAAAGGCAATGTCGATCGACTACTGAACCTGGCGAAGCGCGGCGACCGGCTGATTTTCGTAGGAACGCAAACAGAGCGCACAGCCCCCGAGCTTCAGGGTCGCATCCTCGGAATGGCCGAGATCGGCTTCGAGCCGCTCCGCACGCTTGATCTCGTCGAGCGCAATGCATTCGATCCGAGGGACTTCGACGCCGTTGGCAACTTCAAGTTTCCCTACGCCGTCGCCACCACTCGCGTCTGGCAATTTGAACCCGCGCCAGTTTTGACCCGACTGCTTTCCCGGCAGCTAACGATGGTCGCCACGGCAGGCGTCGAAGAGATCGATGATCCTGCGGACGTTGCCGCCATAAAGGCGCTGAATGCCGTCGAGATCGATTTACCGAAACTCCCAGCGCTCGAACGGATGCGGCGCCTGAACGACGCGCTGCGGAACACCACCGGGCCGCGCCCGACGGACACCAGCTATCAAGTCAGTAGGTCGGCCATTGAAGGAGAGGCCTGGGCCTATGGCTTGCGGTACGGCGACCGCGACGTGTGGAAGATTGGGTGGGCCGACGACATCGACGAGCGCTGCGCCACGGTGAATCAGCACATCCCCGTCGAACTCGGAGGACTGGAGCAGTGGAGCGTGGAGTTCCGACAGCGGATGAAGAACCGCGACGCCGCCTACAAAATGGAGCAGCGCGTCCTCACGCTGCTGGATGCTAAACGGAAAGGCTTTGAGCGTGTGCACTGCACCCACGCCGATCTGCAGTCAGCATGGACGCACGCCTTTCTCAACGTAATCCAGGAGGGTTAGATGAACCTATCCTACTGGATGCGGCAGCGCACCGACATCATCCGGCTGTTCTACGACAAGGGCCGCGTACCCTTCGAGCAACTCAAGCGCGATATCGAGGAAGAGGTGCGGCCATGGGAACCGCCCTACTTCAACCCCGAGACCGATGACCCGGAGCCGGCGTTCCTCGCCGAGTGGATGCAAGCCGATGAAACCCGCGAGCTAGTCGGGATGCTGGCGGTGTCGCTGCTCGCAGACACCTTGAGCCTTTACTTCGTGGAGCTTGAGCGCGAGATCGGCATCGCGTTCGTCGACCCGAAGGAGCGCGCTGCCCTGTTCAAGCGCGGGAAGGTCGAGGCCTATCGGCAGATCATCAAGAACGTCATGGGCGATGCGTTCGAGAACTGCCCCGTCAGATTCGACGTCATCGAGCAGGTGACCCTCGCCCGCAACGACTTCGCCCACGGTCAAGATTTTATCTCGTTCCAGACGACGCACAACCAGCGGACCGTCGAGAAGCATCCGAACCCGTTCTTCACCAATGCCAACGAGCATCTCGCCGAAGGCAACATCCCGGAATGGCGCCGCCTTACGATTGAAGTCAGCCGCGAGAAGCTGATGGCCGCCATCGACGAGGCGGAGAAGTTGGCTGACTGGGTGCACCGGAACGACGAAGCCGTGTCGGAATGGCGCGCCCGTATGCGGGCGGCCAGGACCAGCGATTAACGTTTCCTCGCCGGGCGCTCCGACCATGACAGCTGCTTGACCGGCCTGAACGCCTGTCTTTGAGGCCAGACAGAGCCACCTTAGGTCTGCTTCGGGCTCCAGACAGAGAGTTATGAAGGGTTGTTACTAAGATCCGCTTCGTAAGGCCTATCGGTGGACGCCGGCCGGCGCAGGAGCGGAAACGTCAATGTCTCCGGAAACCGGAATCATTTCCGCTTCCTCATTCCTCGCCGAAGAAGTCCTCGTCTAGCCGCTTGAATTCGACCGTGCGGTAGCCGCGAACGCCGACACCGTGCTCGATCATTAGGTCGGCCAGTTCCTGCCCGTCGATGAGGATCACGTGCTGGGCAAGGTGCTTCACGTAGTCGCGCGCCGGCTGACTGAAGGTGGAGGTGGTGACGAAAACGCCTTTGGTCGCGCCTAGCCCCACCAGACTTCCTACGAAGCCGTTGACGTCCGGTCGGCTCACTGGATTGCCGGGCGCGTAGCGTTCGGCTTGGACATAGATGCGGTCGAGGCCGAGGCGATCCTCGTTGACGATGCCGTCGACACCGCCGTCGCCGGAGCGGCCGAGTTGGGCGGCTGCGTCCTTGTGGCTGCCGCCATAGCCCATGGCGACCAGGAGGTCGACGATCAGCTGCTCGAAGAAGGCAGGGCTGTTCGCAAGAATGCGCAGAAGCAGTTCGTCGCGCAGTGCGGCCGTAAGTGATGCATGGGCCGCATCGATCTGCTCCTCCGAAGTCGTATGGGGTGAGGCAGCGTCGAGCGATTTTGCGACCGCGTCATCCTGCTCGGTTGCACCACCTTCGTTCTTGTAAAATTCACGAAACTCCGGCTCCCGCATCAGGAGAGGCACATCGATCCGCTCTGGCTTGGTGTCCAACAGCGCCTTTCCTCGATCTGTCGCGACAAAGCGGCCACGCGCGGGCGAGGAGATCAGGCCAGCCTTGCTCATGTAGAACTTCGCCCAGTGAATGCGGTTGTGCAGCACGCGCTGCCGTCCGCTGGGCAAGAGCTCGTCCCGCTCCTCCGGCGTAAGTTTCAGATCGTCGGCGATCCGCTCCGCGACGTCAGCGACGCGGGATTCGCCGACAGCAGCGATGCGCAGAACCGGGAGCATGAGGCTCTGATAGTCCGGGATCATGATATCGCTCTCCGAAGAGTACCTGCCCGGCGGATCACGCAGATTCGATCAGGAAATTGTGCATTCGATCTCCGCCGACTGGATCGTTAAGCGCATTCTCTACCAGCGCGAAGAAACTAGCCTTCAGCCGAGCGACCGTGGGAAGGCTTTCCATGTCGCATGTAGCCTTGAATTTCGCTATCGCCTCAATCGCTCCGTCCTTCCCTGCGATGTCTATTCCATTTCTCTTCGCATAAACGGTGAAGTGCTTAAGCCACATCTGATATTGCTTCTCGAGAACGTTCGCCCTGATCCGGGCTTCGAGTTTGAAGATGCGCCGCCAGTTTAGAGATTTTAGATCTGGATCGAAGGTTAGCGCCCACGCGGGCCCAGCGCCCCCACCAGGAAGAAGCACTGTGCCATCCAATGACAGTGTAACATGTTCGTTCCCATATGGATCAAAGCACTCCGCTTTTTGGTGTTGTTCATCCAAGAGGATATCCTGGGCACCTTTGTATGAACGATTACAGATCGTTCCCATCGCTGTCAGATTGCGGAGATTTGCCCCGGCGAAAGGGTATTTCGATACGGCCAAGTAATGGTCGAGATCCGGGTCCACGAGATCCGGATCCGGTGCCTCCATAATTTCAAGCCCGCAGAACGGGCAGCACCCGCTCGCAAAATGATCGTGGACGACGTGGTGGTAGCGGCCTCTTACAGTTTCACCGCTGCCTGGCGTCTTGAGGTCCGAGAGCTTCCCGAATGCATATTCAAACAGGCTTCGAGCCGCATCGTGAACGGTGGGGAGGGTACCCGCAATGCCGTGAGATGGAGCATTGATGGCAAAGAGTTCAGGGAACTGGTTTTGCCCCGCCAGCGCCAACATAATGTCGTCCCGCTGTTCCGCTTGCAGAGGCCGGCTCGCTTCGACAAACGCACCATAAAGGGCCGGAAACTTGTGGCACCGAGCGAATTCCGATTTGTAGGGCTCTGGAACCGACGCGTGGAAGCCGAGTGGCTCTTCACCATGCTGAAGTGCTACCAACGCGTCATGTAGGACTGCCAACAGTGTTGAGCTGAGCCAATTGTCATTTGTGGCCGCGATCGGATACGTGAAGAACATGCTATTTTTGGCTCTTCAGTTCGAATAGGCGGTCCGCGAGCAGCGCTTTCTCGACCGAGGAACCGATCCGAGGCATTTCTTCCTCGATCTCGTTGGCGGATGCGGTCGTTTTCAAGCGGTTGATCTTCTCCTGCGCTAAGTGTGAGATCGGGGGATCAATGTCGAAGCAGTGACTGAGGATGGCGTCGTAGGTCGCCCCGAAGGTTTCGATCTCCGGTTTGCGAGCCGATAATTTTTCGTCTTCCTTGGAAAAAATACGGACCTGCTCACGACGCATGTCAGAGGGAACGAAGGGCGCGTGCGTAGTTAGAATGAACTCTTGTTCGCCCAGTCCCTGTATCGGCAGTTCCATCAGTCTGGTGATCAGCTTGGCGCGCCATTGGGGGTTGAAGTGCGATTCAGGCTCATCGAGAAGGAACAAGGTATTTCTGTCCCGAAACATTGCAACGATCCCGAAAAGCTGGGCCTGTTGATGTTCCCCATCCGAAAGGGAGACATAGTCAAGATCGGCCGACGTACCGGATTGCCCCGTTTTCTGAAAGCGAACTTCCTCGATCTTGAAAACCTTCGTCTCATCCTGAGGCTCCGGAAGCTTGGAAGCGAACTTTCGGACCTTGATGTTCCTCCGTAGGCGCTCTCGAGCCTTCTTCGGTATCATGAGGTCGTTCAGCATCGCGAGTTTATGCAGCGACCTGAATAGCCCCACCGTGTCGGACCAGAGTTCACGAAACGCCTTGCGGCTCTCGGCGTCGACCAAGTAGTCGAGCGTGTATACCTCCTGTTTGGGATCGTAGTCCCAACACGTCGCGGCATTGCAAAGGCGTTTGATGTACCCCTCCAACTCGTCAGTTAGTTGAATTCCCTTCCGCAACGATTTTATTGCTCTGACTTTGGGCGCATCTGGATGGTTGAGTTGGATCACCAACCGGAAAGAATGCAGGGCTGCTAATCCGGCGTGCCGCACCAGGTCGACCCGAAGGTCGTCCGTACCGGACATCAGGTTGGCGATGAGCACCTCGAGATGTGTAGAATAATCTAGCAACACCAGTCTGTTGTCGGGGACAGTCGCATTAGAATCCTTCATCGCGGCGGTCGCGACAGATGCAGCGTAGCCTGATCGGCTGACATAGAAAGGAACGCTCAGGGTTTCATTGTCGCCCGACGTGTACGCCACGACGAGAGGCGGAAGATGTTGTCCAAACTCGATGTCTTGGTTGTCCGCCAATGGACGATAATCGTCGTCCCGTTTGACCTCCATCCGCATCTTGCCGATACGCCCTGATGGATCCCGTACCTTACTCAGCTTGACGCGCCGGACGCCCTGGTCTCCTGGCAACCTCTACCTCGTAGATGATCTCAAATAGCAGTTCGGGATTGGCCGCCGCCGCCTCTTCCTGAGGGCGATGCTCATGCCATGCGGCCTGAAACAACTCTGCAATGATTTGTAAAAATTGAGACTTCCCGGTGCCGTTCTTTCCCAACAGGCAAATCGGCAAGAAATGTGCATTCTCATGGCCTGTGCGAGGCCGAACTAACTCAATGTCCAAACCGTCCAACAAGCCGCCGCAACTAGCGGCCTCAAAAATCTTCACCCTGACGATCTTCATCGCCTATGCTTTCTGAGCATCATTAACGACCGCGTTTCGTCGAAGACCTGCTGCAACGTCGGCTCGTCATCGGAGATAGAGGCGAACACCGCCTCCTTGAGGTCATCATAGTTGCCCCTGAACTCCCCCCGAAGATCCTGGAAGCTGACCCCCTCTTCTGGCCAATTCTGCATGTTTTCTTTCAGGAATTCTCGAGCCGTCAACATGGCGCTCTTCCGTCTAAATGGTTTCGGTTTTTCTTTCGCCTCCGCCGCGCGCTCGGCGCGGATGCGCGCGAGCAGGCGTTCGGCGGGTTCGTCGTTTTCTACCTGGGGGACCAGTACGCCGCGGAAAGCCTTTGCCAGGATCGCCTCGTCCAGTCTGCCCACCAGCTCCAGCGCGCGCTTTGCCTCTCCCGCCAGCCGGTCAATTCTGGCGAAAGCGGATTCGATGCGGCGGACAATTTCGTGTTGTTCTTCGAGGGGCGCGAGGCATATCTGCATCGCCCGCACCTCGGGGAAATAGATTGTTGTGTGGGTGGTCCCCTTGCCGAACTCTCGGATGTCTTCACCCTCTGCGATCAACGCGTACATCAAGAACTTTGGCACCAAGGCTTCTGTGCAAGTCCAAGTGACGAAATCCTGGCTTGTCGCCATAGGCTTGCCCATGATCGTCACGTAACCAACGGAGGCCGTTCTAGAAAGGCAGACGGTTCCGGCTGGTAAGAGGCGTGCCGCGGAGTTGGCCAAGCCTTCTTTGTTGGTTGTCTGGATCGTATTTTCGATTACCTTTCCATGATGCGCTCCGGCATCCTTGATTCCGATCCATGGGATGTCACCGCCCCACCACTCGGGGTGCGACCGGCTTGGAGTGTGTCCCGTCTCCTGCCGCGTGATACGATTTAGGGGGACCCACTGCCATTTTGGAGGGGCTTGACGAGTCGAAGTGTTGACCGCCAATGCCGCCTTTCCTTGGATCGCCCTATCGGTTGCCTCCCTGCCGCCTCTGGGCTGATGCGGCGTCGGGGTGCTGGCGATTAGAGCTGATGCAGCCTGGAGGTTTATCTTCTTTGCCCTCCACTCCGATGTCATCCTCCCTAGGAAGGCAGACCTGAGCACGACCTGCCTATAGCGGGACACGAGAATTTCGACGCGTGCGAGTTCGGTGCGGGCGCGGGCGAATTTCGCGTTCAGCGCATCCAGTTTGGCCACGATGCGCTTTTGCTCGGCTAGGGGCGGGAGGGGAAGCTTGAAACTTCGGCACTGAGACAGCGATATATTTACTTGGCCTGCTGAGCCGCGGGTCTCATTGATCACGCTCTTGACACTGTCTCCACCGCAAAGGAAATAGTATAGCCATTCAGACGTAATGGATGCGTTCGGGCGAAAAATCGTCAATGCTTGATTGACGTTCCAAGTCGGGTATGTATCGGGTACTACGGCGACTTTTCCCAGTGGTGGTCCTACGATATTCATCAGCACGTCACCAGGAAATGCCTGTGATTTCGCCATCGAAGAGTGATGAATGTCGACATTGATGAACTGAGGCCTGTACTCAAAGTCGATCTTCTGACCAACGATGTTGTACACCTTCAGAAACGGCACGCCGGGCTTGTCAATAAAGCCCTCTTTGGGAGTGCCTCCACTTTGCACCAAGTCACAGATTTCAGAGGCTTCGTATTCGACCCACCCCCTCGGCAGCCCGGTCATTCCGCCGCCTCCGGAATCTCATCGGCCAGTTCCGCCATCAGCGCCTCGATCTCCAGCGTTGCGGCCTGCAGATGGCCGAGGATGGCGGCGGCGATATCCTCGGGCTCGATCAGGCCTTCTTCCGCCTCTTCCTCCGCCTCGCGCAGCCAAGCGATATCAAGACTGTCACTGCGCGCAGCAATCTCCGCGCGGGTGAATTTTCGCCAGCGTCCAGCCTCGCCTTCGTCTGGCCCACGCTCGGTGCCATGCGGGTTTATGCCGAAGGCCTTTTCGAACCATTCGAAATGGGCCTCCGCCAGCTGTGTCGTCTTGCCGAATTTCGGCATCTGGGCGCGCAGGTCGTAAATCCAGACTGCCTTCGTGTTGTCGGTCTCATTCTTGCCGCGCGTCAGGAAAATGACGTTGGTCTTTACGCCTTGCGCATAGAAGATGCCCGTCGGCAAGCGCAGGATGGTGTGCAGGTCGCACCAGTTCATCATCATCTGGCGAAGCTGCTTTCCCCGTCCGTCTTCGAACAGCACGTTGTCTGGCACGACGATGGCCGCGCGACCACCGGGTTTCAGCGCTCGCATACAGTGCTCGACGAAGGGAAGCTGATAGGAAGAGACGCTTGCCGTGACGGAGAGATCATCCCGCGTCGGCGCGCCGCCCGCCGGGCCGAAAGGCGGATTGGTGAGGATGAGATCGGCGCGGCCGAGGCTCTTACCCTTGTCTGACAGGGTGTCCCCCAGATCGACATGGTCGCTGTCGAGATCGTGGAGGTAGAGGTTCATTAAAAGCAGGCGAAGCGTGCCCGGAACGTTTTCCATACCGTGGAAGGCATGGTGCTTCTGGAACTCTTGCTCCTTCTCTCCGAGATCGAAATAGTTGTCTGTGCGTGCGCGCATGTAACGGTCGGCGGCGATCAGGAAGCCGCCGGTTCCGGCGGCGGGATCTTGGATCACCTCGCCGGGTTTTGGCTGCATGAGGCGCACGAGAAGCTCGATCAGCACGCGCGGGGTGAAATACTGGCCGGCACCCCGCTTGGTCTCCTCCGCGTTCTTCTGCAGCAGGCCTTCGTAGAGATCGCCGAACTGGTCGCGCTCGTCCGAAAACCAATCCAACTCGTCGATGGCGGTCACCAGCGTCGTCAGGTTCTGTGGTTCGCGAATGAAGGTGGAGGCGTTGTCGAAGATTTCCTGCACCATCTCTGGCAGCGGCCGCGCGTCGGCATAGCGCTTTCGCTCCTCCGCCGAGGCTTTGTCGCTGGGCGGAAGAACGAGGACGTCGTCCTTGCCGAGGCGGGTGCTAGTAGCGCCGAGCGTCACCAAGAGCTTGCGATAATGCTCCAGCTTGGGGAGGCCGTTCGCCGCCACCAGATCCGCCCAGCGCATGCCCTTCGGCAGGCTGCCCGTCTCGCGGTTGCGCTCGGCCATCATCTTGAGGAACAAGAGGTAGGTCAGCTCGGTGACATACTGCTGATAGGTGATGCCGTCCTTCCTAAGGACGGTGCAGAGGCGCCAGAGTTTCTGGACGATGGCATTGGCATTCATGGTTGTGGCGCAGCCTGTCTCTTGTTGAGTCTCATGCTTGTAAGGGGTGAGCGAGCTAGGTCAACTCATGCCGCGGAAGGCCCCCAGATTGCCTCGTTGAATTGGTGCAGCACATCGTCGAGCGCGCCGTCGAACTCCTGCGAGATCCGATTGAAGCCGCCTTTGTCAGCAAAGACACCCTGGTCCAGCAATGTAGGGTCGGCCACAGGCTTGTCCTTCAGCGCACGACCGATGCGGCGCAGCCAGTCCTTCTGCATCTTTGTCCAAGCCCGCGACCTCTCGATGGCAACGATCGCCTGCTCGACGCGTGTCGCGTAGGGCACCAGCGGATCGCCCAATGCCGCCTGCCGCACGAAGCCAATGATGTGGGCGGCGATGTCGGCATTGCGCGCCTTGCCATAGGCCGCGCGCAGCATGGATTCGGAATAGTTCCGCTCGTCTAGCAGACCCGCCAGTTCTGACAGCTCTCTGCGTGTAAGGTCGCGAGGCCGCTGCGTGACGGCGATCAGAGCCGGGACCCGGTTCATGTTCTCGCGGACAAAGCGCTCGAAACCGGAAATGTAATCTTCGGGCGTGGTGTTTTTGCCGAAAATTTCCTCGATGCGCAGCAGCTCGTCCTCGTGCGTCGAGATCACTACGCCATCGTTGGCCCGGACCGTGCCAGAAGGGCGACGCTCCAGAAATTCCACCGCGCGCGGATGCGCCTTGAGCCACTCTGCGAGCTCAATGCCGGGACGGGTCGCGAGCCGCTGGACGGCAGCTTCCGGTGACTCGCCGGTGTGGCGCTCGAAGCCCTCGCGGCTCTCGGCGTCCATGCCCTTGCCGAGTGCGCGCATGCGCACGATCACCTGGCCCGCGACCCAGCGCCTGTCCTCGTCGTCCAAGGCCTTACCGAGATCGGCGACCAACTGGCCGAGCGATATATCAGGCTTGACGACGACCGGGCGCATGTCGGTCATCTTCTGCAACTCGGCGTAGAGATCGACGGCGTCGAAGATGCGGAAGTGCTCCTTGCCTATCTCGGGGCATAACCGGGTCGCGCGGCCGATCATCTGGTCGTAAAGGATGCGGCTCTTCACCCGCCGCACGAAGACGAGGGTCGAGATCGCTGGCACGTCGATTCCGGTCGTGAGCAGGTCGACGGTGACGACGTATTTCGGGAGAGGATCGTTCTTGAATCGCAGGATCAGCTCGTCGGCCTTGTCGATCGTGCCAGTGATCTTCGCCACCATCTCGTGAGGGATGGCGTCCTTGCCGTACTCATCCTGCAGTTCCTCGGTCAGGAGCCGCACGATGTCGTCAGCATGGGTGTCGCGAGCAGCGAAGATAAGCGTCTTGCCAGGCTTGTCCGGGGGATCTCGGTCGCGATGGCGCGGCAGACAATCCGGTTGAAGGATTCCGAGTAGACGCGCCTGTTGAAGTCGGCGAGATCGTAGTCGAGAGAGACGTCGTCGGGCAGAGCGAAGAGATCGATCTGTCCTGTCTTGCGATCGACGATCTCGACCTCTTCGCCACCTTCGAAATGGATACCGGCTTCCGAGAGCGCTGTCGTGATACGCCTCGGCGGCAGGTGGTCGGTGAGATAGCCTTCAACGACTGCTTGGCGGTATCCGTAGTGGAAGACGGGATGTCCGAAGATTTCGCGCGTGTGAAGCGCGGGCGTCGCGGTGAGCGCGATCTTCACCGCATCGAAATAGTCGAGGATCTGCCGGTAGGCCGACTGGTAGTCTTCGAGATTCCGAAAGCCGATGTCGCTCTCGCGCAGCTCGGCGTCGAGCGTGTAGCCGCGATGCGCCTCGTCCACGATGATGCAGTCGAATGTGCCCGGAGTCGGCCGCTGCGAGACGTCCGGCTCATTCAGGATACGGGCGATCAGCGACTGCACGGTCGCCACCTGGACCTGATCCTCCGGTTCCGGAACCTTCTTGTCGAGGCCCGCGACCTTGTAGATCTGGGCGAAATTCAGGAGCCCTTCGATCTCCGTTGTTTCCAGCGCATCGCCCGCCTGTTTGCCAAGGGCTTTGCGATCGACGAGGAAGAGGATGCGCCGGAAGCGCTTATGCTTGAGGAGGCGATACATAAGCGCGATAGCCGTACGGGTCTTGCCTGTCCCCGTGGCCATTGAGATCAGAATTTGACGCTGGCCCGCCTCAACGGCGTGTTCGATCGCGGCGACAGCATCTTCCTGGTAGGGGCGAAGCTTGCCCTTGCCTAGGCTTTCCTCAGCAAGCCCGCGAACGGCGGCATCGACGTCGGTCCGCAGCTTGGCGACAAGATCGTTAGGGGAAAACCACTGCGGCAGAGCCACAGGATGGTTGGTCTCTCGTCGCACGTCCCGGTACCAGATGCCGGATTTCGTGAGCCATTGCCGGACAAAGGGGCGACCGTTGGTGGCGAAGACGAAAGGAACGCGAAACGGCTCGTCGAGTCCGTGCTGCCATGGCCCGTCTGGGTGTTGCTGCCCCGGCGCAAGCAGGATGGTTCGGGCATAGCGTTCAGCCTGGACGAGGGTGGAAGGGACGTCAAAAGACCCGCGCTTGGCCTCGACCACGCCGATGCAGACCATGCCGACGAAAAGGGCATAGTCGACGCTTCCGCCCACGCAAGGCCATTCGGCGATAGCCAATGCCCGTCCGTCTTCCGGTCGTGTGCCAGCGGAATGGCGCAAGGCGTCCGAATCGGCTTCCCACCCCATCTCGCTCAGCTGAACATCGATCAGAAGGCGCGTCTGCTGCTCGTCGAGCTCGACCCGACTTGCTGCTTCGAAGCCTGCCTGTTTCAACTCTAGCAGCTGCTGCTCGGGCACGGTCTCGGCCGTCGCCTGAAGCTCCGACAGCCTGCGTGTCAGTTCAGCCTGGTTGGCTTCGAGTTCGACCGCCGTCTGTTCCCAGATGGCGCTTTCTTCGGAGGCTTGGCGCGCGAGGTCCTCTGCCGCTGCGCGAGCCTTGGCGAGGTCCTCGGCCGAGGCTTCGAGTGTTCGAAGCCGTTCCTCTGATTCCCTCACTTGCCGACGCAGTTTGTCCAGTTCCTGTCGCGTCGAGTCGTCGGTGTCCTTCGAGGGCTTCGGAGGAACGAAGGGCCCCGGCTTGAACTGCGGGTCGCTACCGTATGTTCGCCGATACCAGACGCCGAGTGTCCGGCAGAATTTAAGCGCGGCCAAGGCCTCCGCTGGGGTTCCCCCGAAGTCGTGATTGGCTTCGTTCCCGCTCTTGCGGATGGCATGGAAGATGTCACCAATCTCACGCGGAACGATCTGCGCAGCCCGAAGGCGCCGCAGCAGTTCGAACGTTGTTTCACGACGATCCGGATTATAGGCCCCGGAGAGCGCCGCAATCTCCTTAACCATGTATTCGCCAAATTGGCGGCTCTTGACCAGCGAGGTATTAGCGTCGATGGTAAAGAATCGCTCGGCAAGTACAGCCAGACGATGGAGTTCAGGACTGAGCTCCTTCAAGTAATCAAAGTTGGCCGACAATGCCCCACTCACTTGCATTCTGTGCCCCGCACCAGAACGATGGCACATCTCACAAAGGTAGGCAAACAAGCGCCGCAGCCACTAGTTGATGATGGAGTGGATCGTTGCTACCGCTCGCTGTTCGTCCGTAACGTCCGGTTTCGGTCCCGGCTGCGTTTACCCATTCGTCTGACATGAGGCGCGTGCCCCCATCTGCTTCGCGCTAGCCGCGTAACAATCACGCTGA
Organism: Mesorhizobium sp. C089B; assembly: GCF_030323125.1. Classification (NCBI taxonomy): domain Bacteria; kingdom Pseudomonadati; phylum Pseudomonadota; class Alphaproteobacteria; order Hyphomicrobiales; family Phyllobacteriaceae; genus Mesorhizobium; species Mesorhizobium sp. C089B. The sequence goes on along the minus strand of NZ_CP100469.1, from coordinate 1,294,266 downwards.
AAGCGATGCGCATATCAAAATAGCGGTTTACTGTTGGTTTCAGCTCGTTGGCCCGGCGGCACATGTTCACTGTGCGTAGTGAAGGTATGCTTTTAGGAATTTCTGTCGCTAGTGAAAATGTGCGATGCAGCGCTACCCTCACCCTGGCACCTGGGGGGAAGTACCTTCGTTTTTCATAAGCCGTTGATATCATTTCATTGCAGGCAAATTTTGTTGGGTTGTTGGGTCTTGATGCCAAATCTATGCCGCTTCCTCGCTACAATCCGTTTGAACTGACAGTTTCCTTGCGACTCCCCTAATGTCCCAACATTACCCAACATCCCCACATTTCAAGCTCCCTCTAGGGGGCCAACAAACCATGTCGAACCATGCGCTTCGTCAGCGTGCATTAGCTGGATTGCTCGACCACTGACCGGTGTGTTCTTGAACTTCCGAATGTACCCAGAAAAACGGGCTGTGCTGAACCCGCCGCTTTTATCCGCGAAGTGACCTAAGGCCGATCGCAAATCTGCATCTTCGCCGAATTTGCGTTTGAGTTCTTTGATTGTGAAGGGTGTTTCGGGTAGCGCCGCAAGCACTTCGGCCAAGGCGGTCTTTTCCGGATCTTCGGCACGCATTTCTGCGATGTTGCCTCGGGGATCTTCCATTTTGAGCCATATGAGGGCTGACCGAACTATGCCCGACCAATCCTCGAAAGAGCCCATCGGAGATGCCGGGCTGGGTTTACCCGCAACAAGATATGCTCGAACAATAACGAGCGCTGCGGTTACGAGTTCGGAACGCTTGCGCATGGCAAGATCAAGCGCGTCGAATGAGAACGGTCGCTCATCGGGTCGCTCGACTTTTGCGTCCAAGCGAATTCGGATCGTTCGTCTGTTCAGGTCGCCAAAAATCTGGAGGTTGTTCCCGGTACAGCATATCAACGTCGTGGACGGTATTATCTGGCTTTCGGATTTCCCCAAGACTCGGACCTGCGTCTCGGCTGATGTGAGCATCTGGCAAAGCTGATCCGACCGGAGAACGTGGCTGACGTTGTCGATTGCGATCACCGCGTCACCGGCTATGGCTGCCGCCCCGATCCGCTTTTCAAGCTCGGCTTCATCTGGCGTCGGCGTAATTACAGAGGCTGGCCGACCGGTTGTAAGGATTGAGGCAATGTCCACAGTGAGCGACTTGCCGGTACCGGGGGACGGCGCAGTAACGGCGAACATAGGAGCGCTCTTGAGGATGGGTCGGATAACGGCGGTTATTAGAAGAGCGACGGCTGCCGAACGATCAGATCCGTCAACGAAAGGCAACTGGTTGATGGGTTCGAGCAGGACGTCGATGGCATCCAATGCGTTCTTGTACGACGGAGACTCCTGAACCGTCGGCCATAAGCGGTTCGAAAGGAAGAGAAGGCCCGATGAAAGATCGTACCCAGACGTGTTCAAGACTGTGCCATCGTCGCGAAGACACGGAGCCTGGATGATGGCACGCAAGCGCGGGATCGTCCAACCAGCTCCGCGACGAGCGAGCACCATGCGGGCCACCTCAGCGGGGCAATTGATTTCGACGTCCTCGTTTGAACGCGCATTCCATTTCAGGAATGTTGCATGGCGGGTCAGGACATCAACGAGCGAATCAGCGTCAACCCTGCCAACAATTATTGATCCGTCGGGCCGCAGAGAGTTGCCCTCCACCGAGGCATTGACCGAAAGGGTCTTCGTCGGCGCCGCATACTCTACCGGCCGGACAAGAACATCGCCACGGGCAAAAATGCCTATCGCTGGATTTGACAGGACCGCGATCGCATCATCAACGGCTTTATGGACATCGCCCTGCTTTATCTTAATGAGGGGTTTGGGCGGACCGCTTCTACCAACGCTGAAGTCGTCAATCGGCTTTCGGCCAATCCCGTTCGATGATGGGTCCGACCTGATATTCGAGACGACAGGTCTGGCGCCTAGAGACGTCTCGGTTGTGTTAGCGGTTCCGCCATAGCGGCCCTCAGCCTGTGGCAAAGTGCGTTCGTTCGCATCAGCCTTGTGAACGGTCGTTGATTTCTGAAAATCATTTCGAGGATTGTCGCCTGTAGCGAATACAAAGTCAGTCACAGGACACCGCGCCCGGCATCACGCCATGATTGCAGCAACGCGTTCGCTATGCGCGACCGTATTTTACCGCGACCACTCCCCCGCACATACTCGTAAAGGGCTGCTCGCTTCGCAGCACTTTCGCCGAGTCCAGCGTCGAACCTTAAGATCGATATTCGCTCACTCAGCACGCCGGACCGCAAAATAGCGCTAAAGGCTAATGCGGTGTGCCGGCGTCGCCACCGCATCCCTAACCTCAATGCCAGCGCAGCATAAAAGAGAAGATCGCTTGTTTCCGCGCGGTTCGCAAACGCAATAGCCTCGGGGAGGACATCAATCGTAACAACGAGCCGGTAGGAAAATGGAATGGGTCGCCCATCGTTAAACGGAGGCAATCCCGACGAACATGAAGGAGACCGGAGCGGATTAGTCGTATGCCCATGTGTGTGGAAGATATTACAAAGTGGACACCGACCCCCAACGATCAACGCGCCGTCCTCAACGCGAAGCGGCCACACAGGGAATGTGACTATTGCCGGGCCTGGGCTCCAAGCGTTTGCCTCGGTGATCCGCGACATTTGGGCGTCGGTCAGTACGACGCCCGAACGAGCGAGCCTACTGGCGCCACCATGCAGATGAGGATTGTTCGTTTGCGCTTTGCAAACGGTCTGGCCGTCGCCAGCGACTTGGACGCTGGACGCAGTTTGGGTACAAATTGTCATCGGTTTTCTTCTGAATGTGCGGTGAATGCAGAGCCCGCTGGTTGCAGCCACGCGGCCCTTCATGCTGCGTTAGGTGCGAACCCGACGGCGCTCGATGAACGCTGCGAGCTCAGCTTCGGGCCAGTAGTTGCGACCGTTAATGTTGACAGGGCGGGGAAAGTCCAGACCGGGCTTTCGCAACCATCGCCAAATGGTCATGTCACTGACGCCCCCTACCCGGGTCTTCATCTCATGGGCGGGCAGCAAACGATCTGATGGAGGGGTGGTCACGGCGGATCTCCTTGTTCAACCTTGATGAACACAGGGTAACAAAATCGCTGTCACACCTCCTACCCACGATGCGAGAGTCGTTCTCGGCCGCCTTAAGGCCGAGAGATTTAAGTCCAAAACGCTTTCGCAGGGTGAAATCCGCTACCCGCAGCGTTACCCTTGAAGAAGCGTCAGCCTTTCCCTATTAGGGCCGGCGATAAATAACTTTCTGATTTTATTATCTTTTTTATGGTGAGCGCGATGGGATTCGAACCCATGACCTACTGATTAAAAGTCAGTTGCTCTACCGGCTGAGCTACGCGCTCCCGCGGGCTCTAAAGGCCGCCCTCGAAATTGCGCGGAACATAGGGAGAGTGCCGCGACCGGTCAACCGGAAAAAGATGGCCGTTCCACCGGGGTTTCGGCCATCGCCCGACGCGCCGCAAATTGCGTCGTCACCAGCCCGGTGAGCCGCTCCCGCAACGTGGTCGCCGCTTCGATCTGTTGGCGCGCGAAACGCGCCTTTTCTCACGCGCCAAATTCGAGAAACATTACAAATCAGCAACTTACTGTTTTGGTGGGAACCATCGCACGAGCGGGCCGTTTTCGTCTCACAAGGGACGTCAACCACCCTTCAAGGAGAAGATCATGAACAAGATCGCAACGGGTCTACTGGCGACCACCCTGTCAATTTCGTTTGCCGCGGCCGCCGCTATGCCGGCCAATGCCGCCCAGATGTTCGTGCCCCAGTCATCAGCAACTTCGTCCGACATCGTGAATGTGGGCGATTCTCGTCATGACAACTGGCGGTGGATGCGCCATGGCAACCGCAATTCCGGCAATCGCGATTTCCGCCTAGGCCGCCAATTCTCGCGCAACAATGATGGCGGCAGCTATTGGAATGGCCATCGCGGCTATCGCGAATATCACCGCGGCTATCGCCGTCACGGCGACTACTGGTTCCCGCTGGCTGCCTTCGCCACCGGCGCCTTGATCACCGGCGCGATCGTCAACAGCGAGAACAACCGCGGCGATGCGCATGTGCAGTGGTGCTACGACCACTATCGGTCGTACCGCGCTTCGGACAACACATTCCAGCCCAATTACGGCCCGCGTCGGCAGTGCAATTCGCCCTATTGAGTGAGTTGGTACCAAGTGTTGTGTAGAAAAGCCCGCGCCGGCAACGGCGCGGGCCTTTCCGTAGGTTGCTTGGGTACGGGCGCGGCGGATTAGCTGGCCCAATTGACGCTCTTGAAGATCAGATACAGGGCTCCGCCTTCACCACGCGGAGAACGGTATGCACCGAGGCCGTTGCAGATTCGAACCGCAACTGCGGTCATCTTCCAGCCGAGCACTTCCAGGTCGTTGTTCAAATCTATCGCATAGGATTGAGCCAGCTCATCAATGGAATGCTCCTGTCCGAATGACCGAACCAGCTTTGCGTCGGCAAGCAGTTCGCCAGGCAGGTTTGAATTTGCCCAAGCCCAGAGCCAGTTGCTGGCCTTGGCACTCGTCGATCCGGCGATTTGGATTTCGGCGACGACCTTGGTGATGCCGTTGTCCGAGAACAGAAGCTTTCCTTCTGTCAGATCATAGTCATAGCGAGGCCAACTGCCGAGTCGGAATTTCTGGTGCAAGCGTGCATTCTTTGCATCCAATTGTTCGACAGCCTCGTCGCGCCAGGCGACATACCAGTGTGGATTCATCCCCTTCCCCCGCCACGATTTACTACCGTACGCTCAGCGTCCGGCGCACCGCATCGCGCCAGCCGGCCAGTTTTGCCGAACGCACCGTGGCATCCATGTCCGGCTTGAAGCGGCGCTCGAGCGCCCAACTCCTGGCAAAATCCTTCGCCTTCGGCAACACACCCGCCTTCGAGCCGGCAAGCCACGCTGCGCCCAGCGCCGTCGTCTCCAGAATGGTCGGGCGATCGACCGGGGCATCGAGGATATCGGCCAGCCGCTGCATGGTCCAGTCGGAGGCCACCATGCCGCCGTCGACGCGAAGCACGGTTTTGGCCGATGCCCCCTTCCAGTCCTTGCGCATGGCGTCGAGGAGATCGCGCGTCTGGTAGGCGACGGATTCAAGCGCCGCGCGGGCAAACTCCGCCGGGCCTGAGTTGCGCGTCAGCCCGAAGATCGCGCCACGCGCTTCGGCGTCCCAATGCGGCGCGCCGAGACCGACGAAAGCCGGCACCAGATAGACGTTCTGCGTGGGGTCGGCGGTTGCAGCCAAAACGCCGCTATGCTCGGCCTTGCCGATCACCTTGATGCCGTCGCGCAGCCATTGCACGGCGGCACCGGCGATGAAGATCGAGCCTTCCAAGGCATAGGTGGTCTTGCCGTTCAGCCGATAGGCGATGGTGGTCAACAGCCGGTTCTTCGAGCGCACCAGATCGGCGCCGGTGTTGAGCAGCGCAAAGCAGCCGGTGCCATAGGTCGATTTCATCATGCCTGGCTCGAAACAGGCCTGGCCGATGGTCGCTGCGTGCTGATCGCCGGCCACGCCAAGGATTTTGATTTCGGCGCCAAACAGGCTTTTTTCCGTCACGCCGTAGTCGTCGGCGCAATCCTTGACCTCAGGCAGCATCGCCACCGGGATGCGCAGGATGGAGAGCAGCTCGTCGTCCCAGACATTTTTCTCGATGTTATAGACCAGCGTGCGCGAGGCGTTGGTGGCATCCGTCGCATGCACCTTGCCGCCGGTCAGCCGCCAGATCAAAAAACTGTCGATAGTGCCGGCGAGCAGTTCGCCCTTTTCGGCGCGCTTTCTCGCACCGTTTACCTTGTCCAGCATCCAGGCGATCTTGGTGCCGGAGAAATAGGGATCGAGCAGCAGGCCGGTCTTTTTGGTGAACTTTTTCTCCAGGCCGTGTTTTTTCAGCTTCTGGCACAGCGGCGCGGTGCGGCGGTCCTGCCAGACGATGGCATTGTGGATCGGCTTGCCGGTCGCCTTGTCCCAGATGACGACGGTTTCGCGCTGGTTGGTGATGCCGATCGCCGCCACATCCGAGGCCTCGCGGCCGGCGGCCTTCAGCGCGCCTTTGACCGTCGCGACGACGCTTGCCCAGATCTCTTCCGGATCATGCTCCACCCAGCCGGAGGCAGGATAATGCTGCGTGAATTCCTGCTGCTTGCTGCCGGCGACCTTCATCGCGCCGTCGAACAGGATCGCCCTGGTCGATGTCGTACCCTGGTCGATTGCAAGGATGTATCCGGTCATTAGTCCTCCCGGTAGCTCGCCTATACAAACAGGGGAGACGGCAAGATGCCGCCTCCCCGTTCACTATGATCCTGGCGCGTACGCCAAGATTACTTCTGCCAGCTCTTCACCAGTTCGTCGTAGTTGATGGTGATCGGCTTTTCCTTCTCGTTCTCGATCTTCAGCTGAGGCGCGAGATTGCCGTTCTTGACCGCGTCGGCGTTCCAGTAGGCGAGGTCATGCTCTTCGGCCATCTTCGGGCCAATATCGCCCTGGACGCCCGACTTCTCGATGCGGGTCATGACTTTTTCCTGCTCGGCGCAGAGCGAGTCCATGGCTTCCTGCGCCGTCTTGGCGCCGGACGAGGCATCGCCGATCGCCTGCCACCAGAGCTGTGCCAGCTTCGGATAATCGGGCACGTTGGTGCCGGTCGGCGACCACTGAACGCGGGCCGGCGAGCGGTAGAACTCGATCAGACCACCGAGCTTCGGCGCACGTTCGGTGAAGCTCTTGTCGTGGATCGTGCTTTCGCGGATGAAGGTCAAGCCGACATGGCTCTTCTTCACGTCGACCGTCTTCGAGGTCACGAACTGCGCGTAGAGCCAGGCGGCCTTGGCGCGGTCGGTCGGCGTCGACTTCATCAGCGTCCAGGAACCCACGTCCTGATAGCCGAGCTTCATGCCGTCCTTCCAGTAGACGCCATGCGGCGACGGGGCCATGCGCCACTTCGGCGTTCCGTCGTCGTTCAGCACCGCCTTGGCGCCGGCGTCGACCATCGAAGCGGTGAAGGCGGTGTACCAGAATATCTGCTGCGCGACCGCACCCTGTGCCGGCACCGGGCCGGATTCGGAGAAGGTCATGCCCTGGGCTTCGGCCGGAGCGTAGGCCTTCAGCCAGTCGAGGTATTTCTGGATCGAGTAGACGGCAGCCGGGCCGTTGGTGTCGCCGCCGCGCGCCGTGCAGGAGCCGACCGGCTGTGATTTCTCGTTGACCTTGATGCCCCATTCGTCGACCGGCAGGCCGTTCGGCAGGCCCTTGTCGCCGTTGCCGGCCATCGACAGCCAGGCGTCGGTGAAGCGCCAGCCGAGCGACGGGTCCTTCTTGCCGTAGTCCATGTGGCCATAGACCTTCTTGCCATCGATCTCGCGGCCGGTGAAGAACTCGGCGATGTCCTCATAGGCCGACCAGTTCACGGGAACGCCGAGGTCGTAGCCGTATTTCGCCTTGAAGTCGGCCTTGTTCTTCTCGTCGTTGAACCAGTCGTAACGGAACCAGTAGAGGTTGGCGAACTGCTGGTCGGGCAGCTGATAGAGCTTCTTGTCCGGCGCGGTGGTGAAGGAGGTGCCGATAAAATCCTTCAGGTCGAGGTTCGGATTGGTAACGTCCTTGCCCTCGCCCGCCATCCAGTCGGTCAGGTTGCGGACCTGCTGGTAGCGCCAGTGGGTGCCGATCAGGTCGGAATCGTTGACCCAGCCGTCATAAAGGTTCTGGCCGGTCTGCATCTGGGTCTGGATCTTCTCGACGACGTCGCCTTCCTGGATGACGTCATGCGTGATCTTGATGCCGGTGATGGCGGTAAAGGCCGGCGCCAGCACCTGCGATTCATACTGGTGGGTGGCGATGGTTTCGGACACGACCTTGATGTCCATGCCGGCGAAAGGCTTCGCGGCATCGATGAACCACTGCATTTCTGCTTCCTGGCCGGCGCGGTCGAGCGTCGACAGCGGGCCGATTTCCTTGTCCAGAAACGCCTTGGCCTCATCCATTCCGGCGTAGGCGTTGCCTACCCCGAGCAACAGGACAAGGGCAGTTGTTGATGTTAAAAATTGCCGTCGCATAGGTTTCCTCCACATTTAGGTTTCAAGTGCGATCTGGAACGGCCGCCGGCACGCGGTCGATCCAACAGTTTCCCCCTCTATACGTAGCGGAACACGCCGACGGCGTAGACCACGGAGAGAGCGAGAGCCCACCACAGGTTGGATCCGACAAGACCCAGCCAAGCGAGATGGATAAAGGCGCTGCCAAGCAGCGACAGAAAAAGACGGTCGCCGCGCGTCGTCTCGAAGCGCAGGACGCCGACGCGCGGATTGCCGCCCGGCGAGGCAAATTCCCAAAACGCCATGCCGCACAGCAGCAGAAGAATGGTGCCGAAGAACGCCGCCGTCGGCCACGTCCACGCCATCCAGGTGAGGTCGAGATTCATGGTGACACCCTCCCCAGGGCAAAGCCATTGGCGGTGGTGGTGAGGATGAACCCGTGCTTTTGTTTCATCACACCCTCCCCAGGGCGAAGCCCTTGGCGATGTAGTTGCGGACAAACCAGATGACGAGCGCGCCGGGGATCAGCGTCAGCACGCCGGCGGCGGCGAGCAGGCCCCAATCCATGCCGGCGGCCGAAACGGTGCGGGTCATGGTGGCGGCGATGGGCTTGGCGTCAGTGGTGGTCAGCGTGCGGGCGATCAAAAGTTCGACCCATGAGAACATGAAGCAGAAGAAGCAGGCGACACCGATGCCACTGGCGATCAGCGGCATGAATATCCTGACGAAGAAGCGCGGGAAGGAGTAGCCGTCGATATAGGCTGTTTCGTCGATCTCTTTGGGCACGCCCGACATGAAGCCTTCGAGGATCCACACCGCCAGCGGCACGTTGAACAGGCAGTGCGCCAGCGCCACAGCGATGTGGGTGTCGATCAGGCCGAAGGCCGAATAGAGCTGGAAGAATGGCAGCGCGAACACCGCCGGCGGCGCCATGCGGTTGGTCAGCAACCAGAAGAACAGATGCTTGTCGCCGAGGAAGCGGTAGCGCGAAAAGGCGTAGGCCGCCGGCAGCGCCGCAGCCACGGAAATCACCATGTTCATGACAACATAGGTGATCGAGTTGATGTAGCCCGAATACCAGGACGCATCGGTGAAGATAGTGACGTAGTTGGCGATCGTAGGCTGATGCGGATAGAGCGTCAGCGAGGAGACGATCTCGGCATTGGTCTTGAAGCTCATGTTGATGAGCCAGTAGATCGGCAGCAGAAGCACGATGATGTAGATCGTCGGCACGATCCACCACCAGCGCGATTCCTCGCCGCGCTTGCGCATCAGCCGGGCGACCTGATCCTGCGAAAGCGTGCTCGCCAATTTTCCCGAAGCGGTGGTTTCGCTCACTCTGTCGGCTCTTTCGTTGGCGCCGCTCATCTCAGCGCTCCGCGTCGTAGTTGGTCATCACGGTGTAGAACACCCACGACAACAACAGGATGATCAGGAAGTAGACCAGCGACATGGCGGCCGCCGGACCGAGGTCGAACTGGCCGAGCGCGGTCTTGACGAGGTCGATCGACAGGAAGGTCGTCGAGTTGCCGGGGCCGCCGCCGGTGACGACGAAGGGCTCGGTGTAGATCATGAAGCTATCCATGAAGCGCAACAGCACGGCGATCAAAAGCACACGCTGCATCTTCGGCAGCTGGATATAACGGAACACCGCCCAGCGCGAGGCGCCGTCGATCTTGGCCGCCTGGTAGAAGGCATCCGGGATCGAAACCAGGCCGGCATAGCAGAGCAGCACGACAAGGCTGGTCCAGTGCCAGACGTCCATGATGATGATGGTGACCCAGGCGTCGAACGGATCCTGAACGTAATTGTAGTCGATGCCGAGCGCGTTGACGTAGTAGCCGAGCAGGCCGATGTCGTTGCGGCCGAAGACCTGCCAGATGGTGCCGACGACGTTCCACGGAATGAGCAGCGGCAACGACATAAGCACCAGGCAGACCGGCACGCCCCAGCCCTTCTTCGGCATGTTGAGCGCGATGAATATGCCGAGCGGCACTTCGATGGCCAGAATGATGAAGGAGAAGATCAGGTTGCGCACCATCGCTTCCCAGAAGCGGCTGGACGACAGCAGTTCCTCGAACCACTGGGTGCCTGCCCAGAAGAAGACGTTGTTGCCGAAGGTGTCCTGCACCGAATAGTTGACGACCGTCATCAGCGGAATGACGGCCGAGAACGCCACCAGCACCAGCACCGGCAGCACCAGGAACCAGGCCTTGTTGTTCCAGGTCTTTTCCATCTATGCCCCCATCTCGACACGCCCCATCTCAACCAGCCAGGAATCGGCATAGATGTTGATGCCGGCCGGATCGAAGCGAACCTTTGGGTCGGCCGGCACGCTCTCGTCCTCGCCGATGACGGCAGCGATCTCGCGGCCTTCGAGGCTGGCGCGCACCACCTTGTGGCGGCCGAGATCCTCGACCTTGCTGATTTTAACCGCCATGCCGTCACGGCCGAGCCTGACATATTCGGGGCGGATGCCGAGTTCGATGGCGCCGGAGCTCCCAGCGGCGGTCTTTGGCGCGCCGGGCAGCTCGATGCGTTGGCTGCCAATGGTCGCGGTCTTGCCGTCGATCGCCACCGGCATGACGTTCATGCCGGGCGAGCCGATGAAGTAACCGACGAATGTGTGGCGCGGGCGCTCAAACAATTCAGCCGGCGTGCCGATCTGGACGATGCCGCCATCATACATGACGACGACCTGGTCGGCGAAGGTCAGCGCCTCGGTCTGGTCATGGGTGACATAGACCATGGTGTAGCCGAAGCGGCGGTGCAGTTGCTTCAACTGCGATCGCAGCACCCACTTCATGTGCGGATCGATAACCGTCAGCGGTTCGTCGAACAGGATGGCATTGACATCCGAGCGCACCAGGCCGCGGCCGAGCGAGATCTTCTGCTTCTGGTCGGCGGTCAGGCCCCTCGCCTTCTTCTTCGCCCACGACGCCAGGTCGATCATCTCCAGCGTCTCGCGCACCTTGCGGTCGACATCGGCCTCCGGCACGCCGCGATTGCGCAGCGGGAAGGCAAGATTGTCGTAAACGGTCATGGTGTCGTAGATGACCGGGAACTGGAACACCTGCGCGATGTTGCGCTCCTGCGTCGACAGATTGGTGACGTCCTTGCCGTTGAACAACAACTCACCGTGCGAGGGGTGCAGAAGTCCCGAAATGATGTTGAGCAGCGTGGTCTTGCCGCAACCCGAGGGCCCAAGCAGCGCATAGGCGCCGCCATCCTCGAATGTGTGGTGCACTTCCCGCAGCGCAAAATCGGCATCCTTCTGCGGATTGGGCAGGTAGGAGTGCCTGACATGGTTGACGTCGATGCGCGCCATCTCTTCCCCCTCAGGCCGCAAGCTTCGGCGCGGCGACGGCGCTGCCGTTGCTGTCGAAGACCATGATGTGGCGCGGATCGATAAACACCTCGATCTCGGCGTCCGGCTCGAAATCCCGGATGCCGTGGGTCAGCATGACCCAGCGCGCATCGGCAAAATCGAGGTGGATGAAGCTTTCCGAGCCGGTGATCTCGGTGATCGTCACCTTGGCGCGCACCGGCACCGCGGCAGCGTTGGGCCGCTCCAGCGACAGATGATGCGGCTGAAAGCCGATCGTGTAATTGGCGTCGGCAATGCCGGCGAGTTCGGCCGGCACCGGCAGCTTGACGCCGCCCTCGAGCAGGAAATCCGGGCCCTTCTTGGCCAGCACGATGGTGTTGAGCGGCGGATCGGCAAAGGTTTTCGCCGTCACCAGGTCGATCGGCTTGCGGAAGACGTCGATGGTCGGCCCGAATTGGGTGATCCGCCCCTCGGACAGCGTCGCCGTATTGCCGCCGAGCAGCAAGGCTTCATGCGGCTCAGTCGTGGCGTAGACGAAAATGGTGCCGGCGGCGGCAAATATCTTGGGCAGTTCGGCGCGCAGCTCCTCGCGCAATTTGTAGTCGAGATTGGCGAGCGGCTCGTCGAGCAGCACCAGGCTGGCATTCTTGACGATGGCGCGGGCCAGCGCCGTACGCTGCTGCTGTCCGCCGGACAGGCTGAGCGGCGTGCGGTCGAGATAGGGTGTGAGCTTCAGAAGCCCTGCCGCGTTGCGGACTTCCTTGTCGATCTTGGCCTGGTCGGTGCCGGCGACGCGCAACGGCGAGGCGATGTTCTCGTAGACGGTCATCGCGGGGTAGTTGATGAACTGCTGATAGACCATGGCGATCTTGCGCTGCTGCACCGGCATGCCGGTGACATTCTGGCCGTCGAACCAGACTGAACCGGTGGTCGGCACGTCGAGCCCGGCCATCAGCCGCATCAGGCTGGTCTTGCCCGACAGTGTCGGCCCGAGCAAAACGTTGAGCGAGCCGTGCTGAAGCGTCAGCGACACGTCGCGGATATGCTCCACCGCGCCGACCATCTTCGTCACGTTTCTCAGTTCCAGCATGATGCCTCCTCCCAGGCTTTGTGCATCAATCGCCTTCCCTATTCCGCTGCCGCGACATGGCGCCGGCTGATGCCGCGCATGAATTCGTCAAGCGCCGAGGCCTGTTCGCGGCTGAGATGCAGACCGCGCTTGGTGCGACGCCACAATACATCTTCGGCGGTCAGCGCCCATTCGTTTTCGCTGAGGTAGCGTACCTCGGCCTCATAGAGATCGGCGCCGAAATTGCGGCCGAGATCGGCGTTCGACTTGGCGAGGCCGAGCAGCACTTGCGCGCGCGTGCCGTAAAGCCTGGTCAACCGACGCGCCAGGCGCTGGTCGAGGAAAGGATAGGCGCTCTTCAGCTTCGCCACCTGGGCGTCGAAACCGGTGGCCGGGAAATCGCCGCCTGGCAAGGGCGCGTTCGCCGTCCACGGCTTGCCGCGCTTGCCGAGAAAACCTTCGATCTTTTCCAGCATTGATTCCGACAGCCGGCGGTAGGTGGTGATCTTGCCGCCGAAAGCGTTGACGATCGGCGCCTTGCCCTCGCCGCCATCGGCTTTTAGCACATAGTCGCGGGTCGCTTCCTGCGCCTTCGAAGCACCGTCGTCATAGAGCGGGCGCACGGCAGAATAGGTCCAGACGATATCGGGACGCGTCACGGCTTCAGCAAAATATTCGCTCGCCGCCGCGCAGAGATAGTCGATCTCGGTGTCGCTGATCTTCACGTCATGCGGATCGCCGGGATAGTCGCGATCGGTGGTGCCGATCAGCGTAAATTCTTCCTCGTAAGGGATGGCGAAGATGATGCGCCCGTCCTTGTTCTGGAAGAAGTAGGCGCGCGGATCATCGAATTTCTTTTTGATGACGATATGACTGCCCTGCACCAGGCGCACATTGTGCACGTCGTTCTGGCCCACGGTGGTCGACAGGACGTGGTCGACCCACGGACCGGCGGCATTGACCAGCAGCCGGGCCTTGACCTCGTCGGCATCTCCCGTCCGCACGTCTTCCACGCGGATCGCCCATAGATCGCCTTCGCGCCGCGCCCCGACGACTTTCGTGCGGGTGCGGATGGTGGCGCCGCGGTCGGCGGCGTCACGCGCGTTCAACACCACCAGCCGGGCATCGTTGACCCAGCCGTCCGAGTACTCGAAGGCCTTGTGAAACAGCGGCTTCAGCGGCTTGCCCGCCAGATCCTTGGACATGTCCAGTGTTCGGGTCGCCGGCAGCAATTTGCGGCCACCAATATGATCGTAGAGGAACAGGCCGAGCCGGATCAGCCAGGCCGGGCGGAGGCCCTTGGCATAGGGCAGCACGAAGCGCATCGGCCAGATGATGTGCGGCGCGTTCTTCCACAGAACCTCGCGCTCCATCAGCGCCTCGCGCACAAGCCGGAACTCGTAGAATTCGAGATAGCGCAGGCCGCCATGGATCAGCTTGGTCGAACCGGAGGAGGTTCCGCTGGCGAGGTCGTTCATCTCGGCCAGAAACACCGAAAAGCCCCGCCCAACGGCGTCGCGGGCGATGCCGCAGCCATTGATGCCGCCACCGATGACGAAGATGTCATGGATTGCGTCCACAAAGCCCTCCCGCGATTTCGCATTGCAGCATTTTTAGGTTTTTACGAAACCGTAGTGGGATTATTTCGAAATAAGAACGAATGTCAAACGAAATATCACGGGGCCGTGATGGCGCCGCTATCCGAGCGACGTTTCAATCAATTGCACCTCGGCCTCTTCGCAGATCCGGCGCACCGACGGGATGTCGCAACGGTCGGTGATGAAGGTGTTGACTTGCGAGAGATGGCCGATGCGAACCGGCGCGGTGCGTTCGAACTTGGTCTGGTCGGAGACCAGGATGACATGCCTGGCATTGGCAATAATGGCTTGCGCCACTTTCACTTCGCGAAAGTCGAAATCGAGCAACGCGCCGTCATGGTCGATGGCCGAGGCGCCGATCACCGCATAGTCGACCTTGAACTGCCTGATGAAATCGACCGCGGCCTCGCCGACAACGCCGCCGTCGGAGCCACGCACGACGCCGCCGGCGATTACCACCTCGATCGAAGGATAGATGCGCATCCTGTTGGCAACATTGATATTATTGGTGATGACCATCAGCCCGGTATGGTCGAGCAGCGCCTTGCTGACCGACTCGGTCGTGGTGCCGATATTGATGAACAGGGAGGCGTTGTCGGGTATCAGCCTGGCCGCTGCGCGGCCGATGGCCTCCTTCTCGTCGGCGGCAATCTTGCGGCGCGCCTCATACTCCATGTTCTCGATGCCGGACGGGAACAGGGCCCCGCCATGGATGCGCGTCAGCAGCCGCTGGTCGCAGAGATCGTTGAGGTCCTTGCGGATGGTCTGTGGCGTCACGTTGAAATGCGTGGCGAGGTCATCGACCAGCACACGGCCATGGTCCTTCGCCATCTGGATGATTTCGGCATGGCGCGGCGACAAATACACTGAGAACCTCCCGTTTTCGTTTTTCTTGTTTGTAGCTGAAAACGAAAGCAATGAAAAGGGAGACGCCGGCTAATGAAATATCGATGATTGCAAAGGCGAACCGGGCAGATACGGCTCAGACCCGCTCCGCCACCTTGCGGGTGACAGCCGCGACTTTACCTGGCGAGCGGATCATCAGGAAATTGCCGGACCAGTATCCGGGGATTCGCCAAGTGCCTTTGATCTCGGTTGCATCACCGTTGATGATGCCGCTGTAGTGAATCGGGTGCGCCTTCAATTCGGCCTTGTCGTATGTCTTGGTAAAGGAGACGGCGTTGCCCTCTCGCTGCCCCTGCAGGCTTGCGTATCTTGCCGTGCTGGTCGCCGCCGGTTCGTGGGTCATCCCCGTCAAGCTGGTTGCCGTCTCGATCAGCGTTGCAACGAAGGAAACCGGCGGCAGTTCGCGCGGATAGAAATAGCGCCCGCTCCAGACGCCCGTCAGATTCTGGCTAACCCCTTCGGCCCTTCCGGCCATATGCTTGCTCGCAAGTCCTTGCTGGCTTGCCCCGGCGGCGGCAACCACCCGGGCAATCCCTGTCAGTCCTTCGGGGATCTTGCACACTCGCAGATGACAGTGAAGGCGGTATCGACATCGGCCGCGGTTGTCTCGAACTGGCCTGCCTGGAAGCGGATGGCGACCCGCCCATCGACACGCGTCTGCGTCAGGTAGATACGGCCGTCATTGTTGATGGCGTCGACCAGACGCAGATTGTGCTCGTCGCAGTCAGCGCCGGATGCGGCGCGATGCCGGAACGAGAACAGCGACAGCATCGGCTGGCTGGCGAGCTCGAAATCCTCCTCCTCGGCCAGGCGCGCTGCTATGCCTTCGCTCCAGGCGACGTGACTGCGGATCATGGTGCGCAGCGCCTCGAGGCCATGGGCGCGCAGCAGGAACCACAGCTTCAGCGCCCGGAAGCGACGGCCGAGAGGCACCGACCATTCGGAGTAGTTGATGATGCCGTCATGGCCGCGAGTTTTCAGATAGTCCGGCTTGATCGCCAGCGTGCGCACGAGATCCTCCGGCTGGCGGACGAACTGGATCGAGCAGTCGAATTGCGCGCCCAGCCATTTGTGCGGGTTGAAGACGATCGAGTCCGCGCCCTCGACACCGGTCCAGAAATGCCGGTATTCCGGACAGATCATCGCCGATCCGGCCCAGGCGGCGTCGATATGCAGATAGAGCCCCTGGCGTTTGGCCACCGCGGCCACTTCAGCGATGTCGTCGGTGCCGCCGGTGCTGGTGCCGCCGACGCACGCGATGATGCCGGCCGGCAATAGGCCGGCCGCGCGGTCGGCAACAATCGCCGCTTCCAAAGCCGCGGTATCCATGGCGCGGTAGGTGCCGGCGACGGGAATGCGGACGAGGTTTTCCTCGCCAATGCCGGCGACCCAGATGGCGCGGTCGATCGAGGTGTGCACCTGGTCGGAGGAATAGACGCGCAGCCTGCCCTGCCCGGAAAGACCCTTCTTGTTGCCCTGCCAGTCGAGCGTGCGCTCGCGCATGGTCAACACGGCGGCCAGCGTCGCCGATGATGCGGAGTCCTGGATCACGCCGGAAAAGCCTTCGGGCAGGCCGAGCGCCTGGCGCATCCAGTCGACGATGCGCGTCTCAAGCTCTGTCGCCGCCGGCGAAGTCTGCCACAGCATGCACTGCGCGGCCATCGCAGAGACCAGATATTCGGCAACCACCGAGACGGGTGCTGCATTGGCCGGGAAATAAGCAAAGAAACGCGGATGCTGCCAATGCGTCATGCCGGGCACGATCTTGGCTTCGAAATCGGCGAAGATCGTCTCCATCGATTCCGCGGCCTCCGGCGGAGAAGCTTCGATGCTCCTGAAGATCTCGCCCGGCGCTATGGCAGGTCGCACGGGCCGATCGCGAAGGCCGGCGCGGTAATCAGCGCCCCAGTCGGCGGCGCGCCTCGACCAGTCGCGGAATTGCTCGTTGTCCATGGATCCTCCCGACGCGCCGATCAGCCAGCCGTTTGAATTTTGATTAACATGTTAAATAGAGACAGGCAACCGCGACGAAGGTTCCCGCGCTACCCCGGAAAATCCGGCAGGCTGGCAAAGGCCGTCTTCAACGCGTTCGACCAGCCTTCGGAAATAGCACGATAATATCGATCGTCTTGGCCGATGCGCTTTTTCAAACCCACCGTGAACGTGTCCTCCTCCAGGAACAGCAGGTCGAGAGGCAGGCCGACGGACAGGTTCGATTTCAGCGTCGAATCGAACGATACCAGCAAGAGCTTGACCGTTTCAGCCAGGCTCATCGTCCTTTCATAGGCACGGATGATGATCGGCTTGCCGTATTTGGTCTCGCCGATCTGGAAGAACGGCGTGTCGTCGGTCGATTCGATGAAATTGCCCTCGGGATAGATCATGAACAGCCGTGGCGGGCTGCCCTTGATCTGGCCGCCGAGGATGAAGGAGGCGTTGAAATAGGAATCCGCCTTTTCGCCGGCAGGCGACGAGCTGGCGATGACTTCCTTGACGGTGTCGCCGACCAGCCGCACCGTCTGGTACATGGATGGGGTCTCGAGCAGCGTCGCGTGGCGTTCCGCCACAGCTTTGGTGCGCTCGTCGAGCAGGCTGACCACGGCCTGCGTTGTAGCCAGATTGCCGGCCGACATCAGCACGATGACGCGCTCGCCTGGCTCTTCCCAGACATGCATCTTCTTGAAAGTGGAGATCGAATCCATCCCGGCATTGGTGCGCGTGTCCGACATGAACACGAGCCCACGATCGATCTTGAGGCCGACGCAATAAGTCATGGAATCTCTTCAGGCAGCAATCTTGCCGGAGACTACTGCTCTACCGTGACGGTGACTGCAAGCTGTTCCTCCGCCTGTCCCAGTCGAATTCCCGATACCGGCGAGGCGTCGCGATAATCACGGCCGGTGGCTACCCTGACATAGCGTTCATCGGGGAAATGCCGTTGGCGGCATCGAAGGCGACCCAGCCGAGACCCTGAACATGGGCTTCGGCCCAGGCATGGCTCGCCGCCTGCTCGATGGCCGCATCCATCATCAGATAGCCACTGACATAGCGGGCCGGAAAACCCATGACGCGGGCTGCGGTGACAAAGATGTGGCTGTGATCCTGGCAAACGCCGGTCTTCAGCGCCAATGCCTCTTCCGCCGGGGTCGTCACACTGGTGGTGCCCGGCGTGTAGGCGACGCGCTCGACGATCAGCGCCATCAGCCGATGCAGCCTTTCGATGTCGGTACCTTTGCCGACCGCCGCGGCAAGCTCGCTTATGCCCTCGCCGGGGATGGTCAAAGCTGTCTCCTGGCTGAACAGCCACAGCGGCGCAAAGCCGTGATGCGGACCCGAGACGCCCGCTGTGTCGCGCGTGACAACCTCGCCGGAGGCCTCGACGGTGATGAAGTCGCGCTCGCCCTCGACGCTCAACAGCCTGTTATCGTTGCCGAAATGGTCGTTAAAGCGGACTTCCTCGCGCGCGCCCTCGATCTTCAGCGCCCAGGACAGCACGGTCTGCGTCGGGCCACTGACCGGTAACAGGCGTAGCCGCTGCAACAGATAGTGCACCGGCGCGTCGTAGCGGTATTCGGTACGGTGGGTGATCTTGAGCCGCATGCCTATTTTCCGTTTGTAAGCATGATCTTATCCGAAAACCGGGTCTCACTTGTCGCTAGCGCGGCCCTCCGGTTCGCGATCATGCTCAATTGAACCGGTAATCTTGTGCGATCTCTTCGCCAAGCTTGGTGTTGTCTTGAATGAACCTGGCCAGGAATTCGTGCAGGCCGGCGTCGAATATGTCCTTGATCGACCCTGCCTGCAGCATCGCCTGTGTCCTGTCGACGGTGGCGTGGCAGGCATGACGGTCGCCATAGTCGTCGCCCAGGAACTTCAGATGCTCGGCGAGAAAACGATAACAGAAGGTCAGCGAACGCGGCATGCGCACATTGAGGATCAGATAGTCGGCAATATTGGTCGGTTTGTAGTCGGCCTCATAGACCCAGCGATAGGAACGGTGCGCCGACACCGAGCGCAGGATCGATTCCCATTGGTAGTTGTCGAGGCTCGAGCCGACCCAGGAGATCGACGGCAGCAGCACGTAGTATTTCACGTCGAGGATGCGTGCCGTGTTGTCGGCCCGCTCGACATAGGTGCCGAGCTGCGAGAAGTCGAAGATCTCGTTGCGCAGCATCGTGCCGTAGAACGAGCCGCGGATCAGCGCCGTCTCGCGTTTGATGGCGTCGAGCACACTCGGCAGGTCGCGCTCGTCGATCGGCTTTGCCAGCATGCGCTTCAGGGCCATCCAGGCTTCGTTGATGCTCTCCCAGGTCTCGCGCGTCAGCGCGGTGCGCACCATGCGGGCATTGTTGCGAGCGGTCTCGATCGCCGACATCGTGCTCGACGGGTTCGAGGTGTCGCGCAGCAGGAAGTCGGCGACATTGGCGGCGGTATAGTCCTTGTATTTCTGCGTGAAGGTGACGTCGGAGCCGGCGCTGAGCAGCACCGAATTCCACTCTTCCGACGCGCTCTGGGTGCGGGTCAGCGCCATGCGAAGGCCGGCATCGACCAGACGCGCCATGTTTTCCGCCCGCTCGATATAGCGGTTCATCCAGTAGAGCCCGTTGGCGGTGCGGCCGAGAAGCATGTGAAGTGGCCCTTCGGGGCTAGTGAGTAGGGAATAGTGAGTAGGGATTAGTAAGCATTTGAATCTCTGTGGAATATGGCATTTCTTGTCCCTCTACTGCCTACTGCCTACTGCCTACTGCCCTATTCCCTACCTAATCGTCCAACACCCACGTATCCTTCGTGCCGCCGCCTTGCGAGGAATTCACGACCAACGACCCCTCCTTCAGCGCCACCCGCGTCAAGCCGCCGGGAACGATCTGGATTCGGTCGGAGACCAGAACATAGGGCCTGAGATCGACATGGCGCGGCGACAGGCCTTTTTCGGTCAGGATCGGGCAAGTCGACAGCGCCAGCGTCGGCTGGGCGATGTAGTTGGAGGGCTTCGCCTGCAGCTTCTTGGCGAAATCCTGGCATTCCTTCTTGGTCGCAGCCGGGCCGACCAGCATGCCGTAGCCGCCGGAGCCGTGCACTTCCTTGATGACCAGCTCATGGATGTGTTCGAGCACGTATTTCAGGCTGTCGGGCTCCGAGCAGCGCCAGGTCGGGATGTTGCCGAGGATGGCCTTGCGGCCGGTGTAGAACTCGACGATGTCGGGCATGTAGGAATAAATCGCCTTGTCGTCGGCGATGCCGGTTCCCGGCGCGTTGGCGATGGTGATGTTGCCGGCGCGGTAGACGTCCATGATGCCGGGCACGCCAAGGGCCGAGTCCGGCCGGAAGGTCAGCGGATCGAGGAAGGAATCGTCGACGCGCCGGTAAAGCACGTCGATCTGCTTGTAGCCTTCGGTCGTGCGCATGGCGACGTGGCCGTCTACAACGCGCAGATCCTGGCCTTCGACCAACTGCACGCCCATCTGGTCGGCGAGGAAGGCATGTTCGAAATAGGCGGAGTTGAAGCTGCCCGGCGTCAGCACGGCAATGGTCGGTGCACCCTTGGTGCTTTGCGGCCGCACTGCCGCCAGCGACTGGCGCAGCAATTGCGGATAATTCTCCACCGGCCGCACCTTGATCTGCTGGAACAGCTCGGGAAAGAGCTGCATCATCGTCTCGCGGTTCTCCAGCATGTAGGAGACCCCCGACGGCGTGCGCGCATTGTCCTCCAGCACGTAGAACTCGTTCTCCGAGATGCGGACGATATCGACGCCGATAATGTGGGTGTAGACGCCGGCCGGTGGCCGCACTCCGATCATTTCCGGCAGGAACGCCTCGTTCCTGGCGATCAGCTCCCTCGGCACGCGGCCGGCGCGCAGGATTTCCTGGCGGTGGTAAATGTCGTCGAGGAAAGCGTTCAGCGCCTGCACGCGCTGCTCGATGCCTTGCGTCAGCCTTCGCCATTCATTGCCGGAGATGATGCGCGGCACGATGTCGAAGGGGATCAGCCGCTCGGAGGCTTCCTGCTCGCCATAGACGGCGAAGGTAATGCCGGTCTTGCGGAAGACGCGCTCGGCGTCCTGCATCTTTTCGGTAAGCCTGGCCGGGTCCTGCTCCTTCAGCCAGCGGTCGTAAGCCGTATACGGTTGTCTAAGCCCGGAAACTTCCGGAAGCATTTCATCGAACGCTGCCAATCGCATACTCCCCTGTGACGCCATTTCACTGGCGTCGCGGGAGAAAATCAAGCGCAATCGGTGATTTGGAGGATATCGGCGATCAGTATGTTTCGACTGCCCAAAATTCGGGCAGTCGGAACGGGACCTTAATCAGGCTCTGCCTTGTCGCCGGGCAAGTGCCTGATGCGGCCATAGCAGTTCACCGTTTCATGGCAACGGCGACCTGCCATGGCTTTTTGCTTCGACGCAATTCCGGACGGAAAACCGCTTCACACTTTTCCTGGAATTGCTTTAGAAAGCGCGGAAAGTGACGACCGTGAAGGTGTCCTTGATTCCGGGAATAATCTGCACCTTCTCGTTGACGAAGTGGCCGACATCTTCCTCGTCGTCGACATAGAATTTGGCAAGCAGGTCGTAATTGCCGGCGGTCGAGTAGATTTCCGAGGCGATTTCGGCATCGGCGAGCGCGCTGGCGACCTCGTAGGACTTGCCCAGATCGCACTTTATCTGCATGAAAAACGTCTTCATTGCCGGTCCCGATCAAGCTTCAGCACACAAGCGGCCCTTGTGGCAGACTGCCGCCCGGCTTTCAAGCATCAGGCCGAGCGCGCCTTGGCGACGGCTTGTCTCAGTTCGGACACCGGCATGCCGCGCCGATACAAGTTGCCGCCGATGACCAGGGCTGGCGTGCCGCGCAGCTTGAACGCCGCCGCCTGGACTTCGGTGCGGACAAGGGCAGCGTCGATATCGGGTTCACGGATGGCGAGGTCGGCACGCACCATCGCCACATCGACACCGACGGAAGAAAGGATGTCGTTGGTGCGGCGTTCCGAAAGGCCGCGCTGGTTGGTCATCAGCGCATCGACCGCCGCGCCATAGTGTTCGCCGCTCAGCAGCGTCACCCGCGCCGCGTCGCGCGACACGTCGCCGAAGATCGGCCAGTCCTTCATCACAAGCCGGACGCCGTTGTCCTCTTCCATCAACTTCTTCAGCTCGACGAAGACGAGCTTGCAGATCGGGCACTGATAGTCGACGAATTCGGCGATGGTGACGTCGCCATCGGGGTTGCCGAGCGCTGGAATGGCGGGATCGAAGGCGACTTCCGTGACGGTCGGCCCGGTGCTTGCCCAGGCGGGCAAGGGAGCCAAAACTGCGAGGCTTGCCGCGCCCTTCAGCAAAAGGCGCCGGTCGATCGGCTGCTTGAACATGGTTGTCCCCTGGTTGCGCGAACGGGTCCCCACCCGTCCCTACGATGCGCGCCCCGCGTTAAAGGAGGCTTAAGCATGATCATGTGGCACTTGCGTGGCGAATATTGCGGTTGCTGAAACCGTGAGGCTCCGCAAAGCGTATGGTATGATGCGTCCCGGGACAGGTTTTGTTGGGGACAATGGAGACAGGCCATGCGCCGCACCGCATTCGCAGTCGTTTCATTGCTGTTCGCGTTGTTCGTGTCGGCAGCCCTTGCCGGCGACGCCGAAGTCAAGGCCGGCCAGGCCGTCATCGATGGTCAGTTGAAGGCGCTCATCGCCAATGATGGCGCCAAGGCGTACAGTTTCGCCGCTCCAAATGTGAAGCGCGTCTTTCCGACCGTCGACACCTTCATGAACATGGTGACCAACGGCTATCCGCCGGTGCGCCAGCCGCAGAGCTATTCCTTCGGCAAGGTCGAGCAGATGGGGCCAACTTCGCTAATCCAGCAAGTGCTGATCGTTGGGCCCGACGGCAAGGACTATGAGGCGGTCTACACGCTGGAACAGCAGCCCGACGGCAGCTTTCAAATCACCGGCTGCAGCTTGCGCGCAGCGAATTCGCTCAGCACCTAGATGTGCTTATAGCACCGGAATATCGCCCCTCGCCCATCCCTCTGAAATGTCTGATGTGCGCGCCTCGAAGGCCTTTGCCTCGATCGCGGCGCGAATGTCCTGCATCAGCTTCTGATAGTAAGACAGGTTGTTCCAGGTCAGAAGCATCGCGCCCAGCGCCTCCTGCGAGCGCACGAGATGATGCAGATAGGCGCGTGAATAGTCGCGTGCCGCCGGGCAGTCACTCTCCTCGTCCAGCGGCCGCGGATCGTCCGCATGGCGGGCATTCCTGAGATTGACCTTGCCACGCCTGGTATAGGCCAGGCCATGGCGGCCGGCGCGGGTCGGCATCACGCAGTCGAACATGTCGATGCCGCGCGCCACCGATTTCACGATGTCGTCCGGCGTGCCGACGCCCATGAGATATCGAGGCTTGTTGTCAGGCAATTCCGGACAGGTGATCTCCAGCATATTCAGCATCACCGCTTGCGGCTCGCCGACGGCCAGGCCGCCGACAGCATAGCCCTTCAGCTCCATCGCGCTCAGCGCCTGCGCCGAGCGCACCCTGAGTGCTGCGTTGTCGCCACCCTGGACGATGCCGAACATGGCCTTGCCGGGCTGGTCGCCGAACGCTGTCTTGCAGCGCTCGGCCCAGCGCAGCGACAGCTCCATCGCGCGCTCGATCTCCTTGAGGTCGGCCGGCAGCGCTGTGCATTCGTCGAGCTGCATCTGGATGTCGGAATCGAGCAGGCCCTGGATCTCGATCGAGCGCTCCGGCGACATCTCGTAGGCAGCGCCGTCAATGTGCGAGCGAAAGGTGACGCCCTTCTCGGTCAATTTTCTGAGCTTCGACAGCGACATGACCTGAAAACCGCCACTGTCGGTCAGGATCGGCTGCGGCCAGCGGGCGAATTCATGCAACCCACCAAGCCGCGCCACGCGCTCGGCGCCGGGGCGCAGCATCAGATGATAGGTATTGCCCAGGATGATGTCGGCGCCGACGCCGCGCACCTGGTCCATATACATGGCCTTGACCGTGCCGCCGGTGCCGACCGGCATGAAGGCCGGCGTGCGGATTTCGCCGCGCGGCATGGTGATGGAACCGCGCCGCGCCTTGCCGTCGGTGGCGAGGATCTTGAAGGTGAATGTCTCAGCCATTGAATTCCTTGTCATGGACAGGCGCGCCTGGCGCCTGCCTGTCGAGCGACTGGCGGTATTGGATGCAGCCGCGCATGAATTTCGGCCATGGCGGCACGGCAATCGATGGATCGGTCTTTTCCGGCAGCAGGTCCCACAGGTTGGGATGATGCCAGCATAAATCATGGCCGGTAGAATCTCGGTGCTGGCGAATGCCGGCACGCAATTTCTTCACTTCGGCGATCAGGCTTTCGCGATCAAAGGCCTGCAGGTCATCGTCCATCGCTCATCTCCGCTCGATAAAGCAGGCTTGCATCTCCGTAGGAATAGAATCTGTAATCGTTCCCGATGGCATGAGCATAGGCCGCACGCATCGTATCTAGGCCGCTGAAGGCCGAAACCAGCATGAACAGCGTCGAACGCGGCAGATGGAAATTGGTCATCAGCAGGTCGGCGGTCTTGAACCGATAGCCCGGCGTGATGAAGATGTCGGTCGGGCCGGACCAGGCGGTCAGCGAGCCATCAGGCCGTGCCGCGCTCTCCAGCAGGCGCAGCGAGGTCGTGCCGACAGCGATGATGCGCCCGCCCCGCGCCTTGGCGCCATTCAGAGCGTCGGCTGTTGCTTCGCTGACCGAGCCGGTCTCGGCATGCATCTTGTGGTCAGCGGTGTCGTCCGCCTTGACCGGCAGGAAGGTGCCGGCGCCGACATGCAAGGTGACGAAGCGGCGTTCGATGCCTTTAGCGTCGAGTGCTGCAAACAGTTCCGGCGTGAAATGCAGGCCGGCGGTGGGCGCTGCCACAGCACCTTCCTCTTTGGCATAGATGGTCTGGTAGTCGGTCAGGTCGCGCGCGTCGTCGTCGCGCTTCGACGCGATATAGGGCGGCAGCGGGATGTGGCCGACGGCATGCAGCGCCTCGTCGAGAAACGGCCCCGACAGGTCGAAGCCGAGCAACGCCTCGCCGGCATCGCCCTTCTCGATCACCGTGGCATCGAGCTGGCCGAGGAAACAGGAATTGCCGTCATGGCCGAAATGGATGCGGTCGCCGGCGGCGATGCGCTTGCCCGGCCGCATGAAGGCCAGCCAGCGGTCCGGCGCCATGCGCATATGCAGCGTGGCGTCCACCTGCGCCTGCGCTTCGCCGCGCCGCCTTATGCCTCTCAACTGGGCAGGAATGACCTTGGTGTCGTTGAAGACCAGCACGTCGCCGGCGTTGAGCAAGGACGGCAGGTCGCCAACCGCGCGGTCCGAAAGACCCTCGCCCGGCCTGACCACCAGCATTTTTGCGCTGTCGCGCGGCTCGGCCGGGCGCAGCGCGATGCGCTCCTCCGGCAGGTCGAAGTCGAAGAGATCGACGCGCATCAGTAGAGCCGGACGAGCAGTGCTCCGGCCAAGAGCAGCACCGCGCCGGCGATGCGGCCGAGCGAAATCTCGCGCACCGCCACGCCGAGGAAGCCGACCCGATCGATCAGCATGCCGGCGAAGAGCTGGCCGGCAACCAGGAACGCCATCAGCGCGGCTGCACCGATGCGCGGCGTAAGAATGGTCGACAGGGTGACATAGAAACCGCCGAGCATGCCGCCGGCGATGAACAGCCAAGGCGCAGGCGCCTTCCAGTCGAGCGAGATGTCCTGCAGCCGCACAACGGCAATGGAGATGATACCAAGCACGATCGCGCCCGACAGGAACGAAAACGCAGCAGCCGCGACCGGGAGCCCCAGGCCGCGCGCCAGCTGCGAGTTGATCGGCGCCTGAATGGCGATGAAGGCGCCGGACAGGATGCCGAGCAGCGACCAGACCACGCCCATCATCGTCGTTTGTCCTTACTTGACGTCGGCCGCGACCTTCAGCGACACGATCTTGTCGGGATCGACGACCGGCTCGCCGCGCTTGATCTTGTCGACATTGTCCATGCCTTCGATGACCTGGCCCCAGACCGTGTACTGGCGGTTGAGGAAGGCGGCATCGTCGAAGCAGATGAAGAACTGCGAATTGGCGGAGTTCGGGTTCTGCGAACGTGCCATCGAGCAGGTACCGCGGCCATGGTTGGCGTTGGAGAATTCAGCCTTCAGGTCCGGCTTTTCCGAGCCGCCCATGCCCGCACGCGACGGCGCGAAGGTCGGCTTCGACGAATTGCCGAACTTCACGTCGCCGGTCTGCGCCATGAAGCCTTCGATGACGCGGTGGAAGACCACGCCATCATAGGCGCCTTCACGCGCCAGTTCCTTGATGCGGGCGACGTGGCCGGGAGCCAAATCGGGAAACAGTTCGATGACGACCTTGCCCTTGGTCGTTTCCAGGATGAGCGCGTTTTCGCGGTCCTTGATCTCAGCCATGTCGGATATCCTTTTATCTCAGAAAAACAGATTGATTTGATAGGTTACTTGTCGGCGGCGATGCGTACCTTGATCATGCGGTCGGGCTCGCTGACCGTGCCGTTGTCGGCCTCGTCACCCTTCTTGATCTTGTCCACCAGTTCGATGCCGCTGACGACATTGCCGACGATGGTGTACTGGCCATCGAGGTTCGGAGCCGGCGCGAACATGATGAAGAACTGCGAATTGGCGGAGTTCGGGTCCTGCGAACGGGCCATACCGAGCGTGCCGCGCTTGAAATGTTCGCTCTGCGAGAATTCGGCCGGCAGGTCGGGCAGGTCTGAACCGCCGGTGCCGACGGCCTCGGGGCTGAACCCCTTCTTCATGTTGCCGAACTTGACGTCGCCGGTCTGCGCCATAAAGCCGTTGATGACCCGGTGGAATGCGACATCGTTATAAGCGCCTTCACGCACCAGCTTCTTGATCTGCGCGACATGCTTGGGTGCCAGGTCGGGGCGTAGCGCGATGGTGACGTCGCCGTTCTTCAAGGTGATGATCATGGTGTTTTCCGGTTCGGCGGCGAAGGCCGAAACGGATGCGGTCAGACCGGCAAGCACGACGAGGAACGAGGCGAGCTTTTTCAGCTGCATAAGGGATCTCCGAAGGTCTTTGTTAGGGTGCATGTCGTTGCCCCAAAACCGGCATCCACTTTTGGGCGACATGCACTATTTCGCGAATTTGGCGGTGAGCGCGCCGGCAACGGCGGCCGGTACGAAGGGACGGATGTCTCCGCCCATCGAGGCTATCTGGCGCACAAGTGTGGCGGTAATGGTGCGTACCGATGGACTGGCGGGCAGAAAAACCGTCTGCAGTTCCGGCGCCATGGTCTCGTTCATGCCGGCCATCTGCATCTCGTAATCGAGATCGGTGCCGTCGCGCAGGCCTCGGATCATGATCGAGGCGCCATGCTTGCGGGCCGCGTCGATGACCAGCCCGTCAAAGGCGACGACCTTGATACGGTCGCCGTCGCGGCCAAATTCGGCCTTGGTCGCGGCCTCGATCAGCTTCACCCGTTCGTCGAAGGAAAACAGCGGCGTCTTGCCGGGATGGGTGCCGATCGCCGCATATACCGTGTCGGCGACAGCCAGCGATGCCTTCAGCACATCGAGATGGCCGTTGGTCAGCGGGTCGAAGGAGCCGGCATAAAGGGCGATGCGATCGGTCATGGGAGGTGCTTCTAGCGGGGCATTGGGCGGAAGGCAAATGCGATTGGGAACATCTGCGTGAACCTTTTCGCAGACATGAACGACAGATGAATGCCTTGATCACGAAGACTTCACGCCGCGTTCGCTAGTTTGCACTTCGGAAGATGAAACCAAAACCCGATCTAACCGTTGGATAGGCGCAGGAGAACACGCACATGCTGATCTACATGCTCGCCACCGCAATGACCGTCGCCATGCTGATCGCCACCGCATTCGGATTGCATAGCGAGGCAGAGCGCGTCCGTGTCCGCACAAAGCGGTTCGAAGGTTTCGGCGCTCGCTGGCCCCACCGTCGCCCCTGATTTATTGCTACTTTCTTGTTTGCGCCGGCCCATCGGGCCGGCGTTGTTGCTCAAACCTATTCGGTGCTGTCCGGTACGGCATCTCCGGCGCCGGCCTCAATGACACCCTCTTCGACATCCTCGTCGGCCTGCGGCTCCGAAATCCGTTCGACCGAAACCACCTTCTCGCCTTCGGCGGTGTTGAAGATGGTCACGCCCTTGGTGGCGCGGCTGGCGAAACGGATACCGTTGACCGGCACCCGGATGACCGTGCCGCCATCCGAAACCAGCATGATCTGGTCGTCATTGCCGACCGGGAAAGTCGCCACCAGCTGGCCGATCTCGGCCACCTTCGACACGTCGGTGGCGCGGATGCCTTTGCCGCCGCGTCCGGTCAGGCGGAAATCGTAGGATGACGAGCGCTTGCCGTAGCCATATTCGGTCACCGTCAGCACATACTGCTCATGCGCCTTGAGCTCTTCGTAACGGCTGTCGGAAAGCTCGGTCTCCTCGCCAATCTCCTCATTGGTGAGTGCAATCTCTTCTTCCTCGCCGGTCACCTCGGCGGCAAGCCGCCGCTCCAGTGCTGCCCGCTTGAGGTAGGCGGAGCGTTCCGCCGGTGAAGCATCGACATGCTCGATCACCGACATGGAGATGATGCGGTCGGTCTCGGCCATGCTTATGCCGCGCACGCCGACCGAATTGCGGCTCTGGAAGACGCGCACATCGCCAACGCGGAAGCGGATGCACTGGCCGGAGCTGGCGGTCAAAAGCACATCGTCATTGTCTGTGCAGGTCTCGACGCCGAGGATCTCGTCGCCCTCCTCCTCCAGCTTCATGGCGATCTTGCCGTTGCGGTTGACCTGGACGAATTCGGACAGCTTGTTGCGGCGCACGGTGCCGCGCGTGGTGGCGAACATGACGTCGAGTTCGCCCCAGCTGGTCTCGTCCTCGGGCAGCGGCATGATGGTGGTGATGCGCTCGCCCTGCTCCAGCGGCAGCATGTTGATCAGCGCCTTGCCGCGCGACTGCGGATTGCCGATTGGCAGCCGCCAGACCTTTTCCTTGTAGACGATGCCGCGCGAGGAGAAGAACAGCACCGGCGTATGCGTATTGGCCACAAACAGCCGGGTGACGAAATCCTCTTCCTTGGTCGACATACCGGAGCGGCCCTTGCCGCCGCGGCGTTGCGCCCGGTAGAGCGACAGCGGCACGCGCTTGATGTAGCCGGAATGGCTGACGGTGACGACCATGTCCTCGCGCTGGATCAGGTCCTCGTCTTCCATGTCGGCGCCGCCGTCGGTGAGCTCGGTGCGGCGCGGCGTGCCGAACTCGTCGCGCACGGCGGCAAGCTCGTCCTTGACGATCTGTTGGATGCGGGCGCGGGACGACAGAATGTCGAGGTAATCCTTGATCTCGTCGCCGATGGTGTTCAGCTCGTCGGCGATTTCGTCACGGCCGAGCGCGGTCAGGCGCTGCAGGCGCAGTTCGAGGATTGCGCGCGCCTGTTCCTCGGAGAGGTTGTAGGTGCCATCCTCATTGATGCGATGGCGCGGATCGTCGATAAGCAGAATCAATGACTCCACGTCCCCGGAGGGCCAGCGCCGCTCCATCAACTGCTCGCGCGCCGTCTGCGGATCGGGCGCGGTGCGGATCAGCTTGATCACTTCGTCGATGTTGGCGACGGCGATGGCAAGGCCGACCAGCACGTGGGCGCGGTCGCGCGCCTTGCGCAGCAGGAATTTCGTGCGCCGGCTAATCACCTCTTCGCGGAAGCCGACAAACGCCTTCAGCATGTCGGTCAGGTTCATCACTTCCGGCTTGCCGCCGTTCAGCGCCACCATATTGGCGCCGAAGGAGGTCTGCAGCGGCGTGAAGCGATAAAGCTGGTTGAGAATGACGTCGGCGACGGCGTCGCGCTTCAGCTCGATGACGACGCGGTAGCCCTGGCGGTCGCTTTCGTCGCGAATGTCGGAAATGCCTTCGATGCGCTTGTCGCGCACCAGTTCGGCCATCTTCTCGATCATCGAGGCCTTGTTCACCTGGTACGGGACTTCCGTGATGATGATCGATTCACGGTCGTTTCCGCGCTGTTCGACATTGACCTTGCCGCGCATGACGATAGAGCCACGGCCAGTCGCATAGGCGCTGTAGATGCCGGAACGGCCGAGCACGATGCCGCCGGTCGGGAAATCGGGACCCGGAATGATCTCCATCAGCGCCGGCAAATCGATCGCCGGATTGTCGATGATGGCGATGGCGCCGTTGCAGATCTCGGCCAGATTATGCGGCGGAATATTGGTGGCCATGCCGACCGCAATGCCGCCGGAACCGTTGACCAGAAGGTTTGGGAAGCGAGCCGGCAGCACCTTCGGCTCGGTGTCGGAGGCGTCATAAGTCTCCTGGAAATCGACGGTTTCCTTGTCGATGTCCTCCAAGAGTTCATGCGCGACCTTGGTCAGCCGCGATTCGGTGTAGCGCATCGCCGCCGGCGGATCGCCGTCGATGGAGCCGAAATTACCCTGCCCGTCGATCAGCGGAACGCGCAGCGACCAGTCCTGCGCCATGCGCACCAAGGCGTCGTAGATCGAGGCGTCGCCATGCGGATGGTATTTACCCATCACGTCGGCGACCGGGCGGGCCGACTTCACATATTTGCGGTTCCAGTGGTAACCGCTCTCATGCGCCGCATAGAGAATGCGGCGGTGAACCGGCTTCAGGCCGTCGCGTACATCGGGCAGCGCACGGCTGACGATGACGCTCATGGCATAAGAGAGGTAGGAGCTCTGCATCTCCTCGATGATGGAGATGGGCTCGATGCCGGTAGGGCCGCCGTCGGCGCCGCGCGGGGGTTTTTGGTCGGTCAAATCGGATCACAATCTAATCAGGAATCACTGACCGCTTATATAGGAAGCACGGCCGAAACTCCAATATTCGTGGTGCTTTTCCAATGAGGATTTCAGTGGTAAATTCAAATGGATACCTCTGATTGCGACGATTTGGCCATAACGCATTCGCCGCCGCCAGGGGCAAAAGCCTGCGAAGGACAGTTTTCCAAGCCAAGAGCTTATCTGGAGGCAGACAGACGCGTCAGCGGGTAGCCACCCGCCGGGCGCGATAGTGGCCAGGCGTCTCACCCATGACGCGCCGGAAACGGCGGTTGAACGTCGACAAATCGTTGAAACCGGCCTCGAAGGCGATTGCCGAGATGGCATCGCCTGACATGCGCAGCCGCACCGCCGCGCGGTGCAGCCGGGTTCTCAGCAGAAACTGATAGGGCGTCATGCCGGCGACCTGCCGGAAGGTGCGCAGGAAATGGTACGGGCTGGTCGCCGTCGCGCAGGCAAGCTCGGAAAGCGAGACCGGCCTGTCGGCATTGAGCTCGATCTGCCGCACCGCCTCGGCAACCCGTTTCTGGTCGCGGCGGCTCGGCGGTCGAACGCCAGGCACCGCATCGCTGGCCACAGGCAGTGCTGCGCCGGCAACTGCCAGTGCTGCGCCCGCAATTCGCAGGCCAAGCTCTTCAAAGGCGTCGATGTCGACCATCTCGCGCGCCGCTTCCGCCTCGGCCAGCAGCGATGCCAGCGCCGGCAAGGGCGGCATATGCGGCACGCCGAAGGCGAGCTTGCTCGCGCCGGGCACGTCGCTGGCGATGCGGTCGAGATAGGCCGGAGCGAAGTGGAAGGACAGGCAACGGTCGCCGGCGCCATGCTCATGCCCGCATTCATAGCAGGCGCCGACATTGCCGAGCAGGATCGCGCCCGGCGCCAGCATGGCGGCGCCTTGCCTTGTGCGGTAGCGGAAGGTGCCGCTGGTGACAGCGGCAACGCAGAAGGTGTCGTGCGCCTCCTCGAACGGGCGGTCGCCGGCGCCGGCCGTGCACAGCACGTCACAGACATACCAATCCTGCCCCGATGCCAGGTTTTGTTCGCTCGTCGTCATGGCTTGAAAGATAGCAATTTTTCCCAAGCGCGACACCCGGTCGGGGCCTATCGCTTGCAGCCTCCTGACATAACGAAGGCAGCAAGTATGATCGGTACATCCTCCTTTGCCGAAGCGCTCCACAGCGACGGCCCCAACCCCGGCCTGGCTGAAAAGCTTGATCTCTACGGCCGCTTCGTCGGCGCCTGGACATTCGATGCCACGCGCCATCTCGAGGACGGCACGGTTCTCACCGGACGCGGCGAGGTGCATTTCGGCTGGGTCCTGGAAGGCAGGGCGATCCAGGATGTATGGATCCTGCCCGCGCGGGATGCCGGCCCCTCGCCTTCTCTCGGCAAATGGACTTTCTATGGCACAACGCTGCGGGCCTATGATCCCGGCTCGGATGCCTGGCACATCTTCTGGAGCGACCCGCGCAACCAATACTACAGCCGCCAGCTTGGTCGCGCCGAAGGCGACACGATTGTGCAGGTCGGCGCCGACGGCACTGGTTCCTCGGTCCGCTGGAGCTTTTCGCGCATCACCAAGGACAGCTTCCGCTGGCTCGGCGAGCGTTCGCACGACGATGGCAAGACATGGCGTCTCGAAGTCGAGTTCCTGGCGCGCCGCGTCGCCCAGGACTGATGACGCAACATATTGCAAAAAGGTGAAAAAACATGCTTGACCATGTCTGGATCGGCGTCCGCGACACCAATTTTTCGAAGCCTTCTACGATGCCGCGCTAAAGCCGCTCGGTTATTCTGCCTCGGCCAGTCGCCAGGCTCACTGGGTTATGGTGCGCAAGCCGTCGCGCTGTGGGTGAACGACGCGGAGCGGCCAGTGCCATCGGACGAGAAGTCCGGTCTGCATTTCTGCTTTGCCGCGCCGACGAGGCAGAGTGTCGTCGCCTTCCATGCCGCCGCCTTGCGTGCAGGCGGCAGCGACAATGGCGCGCCGGGCCTGCGCGCCGTCAGACGGTTCCCACCGGCCAGGCTTTGCTCTACCACTATCGTGGCGCAGGGGTCCGGCCCGGCGGGAGGGGTCAGCGATGCCGAGTTTCGACAGCGGCGCTGGTCGGCATCATCTTCGTCTGTCTTGCCATCACCTATCTGGTGTTCGTGCTGTCGGAGCGCATCGACCGCATCCTCGGCCAGACCGGCCGCTCGATCCTGACCCGCCTGCTCGGCGTCATCCTGGCCGCGCTTGCGGTTCAGTTCGTCGCGGATGGCATCAAGGCGCTTATGGCGGGGTGAACGGCAGCCCCTGCTCCCTGCTCCCTACTCCACCGCCGTATCGACGACCTCGAAATCGTGGGTGATGACAGCCGCCTTGGCCAGCATGGCCGAGGCCGAGCAGTATTTCTCGATCGACAGGTTGATGGCGCGCTGGACCTTGTCGCGCGACAGCGCGTGGCCCGTGACGATGAAATGCATGTGGATGCGGGTGAAGACTTTGGGGTCGGTTTCGGCCCGGTCGGCGTCGAGTTCTACAACACAGTCCTCGATCGCCTCGCGGCCTTTTTCGAGGATGTGGACGACATCATAGGCCGAGCAGCCGCCGGTGCCGATCAGCACCAGCTCCATCGGGCTCGGACCTGGCGTCTTGCCTTCCGGCCCGGGGCGGTCCCCAGCACCAGTTTGTGGCCGCTGCCGGACTCGCCGACGAAGGTGCGCTCCTCGACCCATTTAATCCGTGCTTTCACGGCAATCTTCCTTTCAGAAAGCGTCACTGGCCGAAGACGACCGTGTGCATGATCCGCCCCGGCAGCAGCGTGAACACGCCGGCGCCGATCAGGGCGAAAACATACAGCGATATCATGACCCTGCGATGTTTGGCGACCCGATGCATATGCGCGTGCCAGACCGCAAGCGGCACGGCGATCAACACTAAAATCGACAAGAGATGGATCGGGCTGAACGGACCGACGAGGCGTATCTGCTGGATCCAGAAACTGGAGATGGCGACGACCAGCATCAGCGCCGCCCAGGCATAGCCGACGACACGATGACGCGTCGTGCCTTTCGGCAGCGCCAGTTGCGTAGCGCCAACGGCCAGCGCGGCAAGGGCCGCGAAGGCGTGCCATGGAATGGGAGGGCGCGCCGATAGAAGCGGTCCGAGCGACAT
Source organism: Mesorhizobium sp. C089B (assembly GCF_030323125.1). Classification (NCBI taxonomy): domain Bacteria; kingdom Pseudomonadati; phylum Pseudomonadota; class Alphaproteobacteria; order Hyphomicrobiales; family Phyllobacteriaceae; genus Mesorhizobium; species Mesorhizobium sp. C089B. The sequence continues at coordinate 1,260,302 of NZ_CP100469.1, read as the reverse complement.
CGCACCCTCTCCTCAGATATCGCTGACTATTGTCAGCTCAGAACGGGATTTCGTCGTCCAGTTCGCGCGACGAGCCGCCGCCACCGCCGCCCTTGGAACCGCCGCCACCGCTGTTGCCGCCGCGGTTGAAGCTCTCATTGGGGCCAGACTGGCCGAAATCCGAGCCACGGCTCGCGCTGCCGCCGCCGGCGGCATAGTTGCCGACCTGACCGCCGCCCTCGCCGCGAGAATCGAGCATCTGCAGCTCGCCGCGGAATTTCTGCAGCACGACTTCGGTCGTATACTTGTCGGCGCCGGTCTGATCCTGCCATTTGCGTGTCTGCAGCTGGCCTTCGACGTAAACCTTCATGCCCTTCTTCAGGTACTGCTCGGCGACCTTGGCGATCTGGTCATTGAAAATGACCACGTTGTGCCATTCGGTCTTTTCCTTGCGCTCGCCGGAGTTCTTGTCGCGCCAGCTTTCCGACGTGGCGATGCGGATGTTGACGACCGGATCACCGGAATTCAGGCGGCGGATTTCAGGGTCCGCGCCGAGGTTACCGACCAGAATGACCTTGTTGACGCTACCCGCCATGACACTTCTCCGCGCTCATCCGAACAAATTTCAAGTCGTTCACCTTACAGGCCGCGGACAATCCTGGCTTGCCGCGGCTGGCTTTTCCCACAAGGTTTTTGTTCCCTTTTCGTTCCTATACTGTTAACCAGGGATTGTCAAGGAATGGCAGCAATCGCCGACGCGGGCGCGTGGATTTAGCTGACACGCAGCGGCGAGAAGCGGTGTCGTCAGCGCCGTTTTTTCACTGGTCGCAACGGACCGAAAAAGCCGCTCCACTCCATGCCCATGGCATGGGCGCGCTGTGCGATCACGGTTGGGGCCGACATCAGCCCGACTGCAAGTTCAGATTTCAGAGCCGGGTCATTCAGCAATTTCCCGATCGCGCCCGTGCCACCAGACCTGAGCGACGAGCGCCGCTACCACCGCGATCAGGCCCCAGGTCCCCAATCCTTCGCCGAAGATGTAAATCCCGTATGGCGGCGATAGCGCCGTACCCAACTTGGCCAACAAGATCACGGCCACGAAACCGATGACGGCGATGGCGCCTATACCGAGGACGAGGCGGCGATAGAGCCTCAGAGCCTCGTTGAGGTTCTCGGCGGACGAAAGATCGACGTTGGAATTCATAAATACTACTCCTGCCTCGCGATGATCGGCCCATCTTGTTCCCCGTGGATTAGAGGCCCGGCAGGATCCAATCAATACCGGGCATTCAAAACACCCCTTGCCAAATCGATAAGTATCGACTTATGCTTTTGCCATGATCGAAGCAGAGATTTTTCGCGCCCTGGCCGACCCGACGCGACGCGCCGTCTACGAGCGGCTGACTTCCGGCGAGATGAGCGTGTCGGAGTTGCGCACTGGCATGAGCGTGTCGCAGCCGGCGGTGTCGCAGCACCTTGCCGTGCTGCGCGGCGCAGGCCTGGTCAGCGAAAGACGCGCCGGCCGCAACGCCTACTATCGCGCCGATCCGCAAGGGCTCGAGCCGCTGCTCGGCTGGATCGAACGCTATCGCGCATTCTGGCCGGAGCGCATCGAAAGACTGAAGGCCGTTTTGAAGGACATGGACCAATGACCGACGAAAAGCAGACGCAGACCGCCAAGGATGCCCTCGCCTTCGAATGCGATCTGCCGGACGCACCGGAAAAAGTGTGGCGGGCACTGACCGTGCCGGACCTCTTGGCGGAATGGATGATGCCGAACGACATCAATCCGGAAACCGGCAGCCGCTTTGCCTTTGCCGGGCCTGAGAAGCCGATCGAGTGCGAAGTGCTCGATGCCGAACCGGGGCGCCTGCTGCGCTATTCCTGGCGCGAGCGTTCCGGCGACGCCAACCGCGAGGAGCTGGAGAGCATCGTCACCTTCACACTCGCCCGCACCGTTTCCGGCGGCACGCATCTGCGCATCGTCCATGACGGGTTTGTCCTGACGCCTGCGGTCGCGATGGCCGGCGCCGGCTGCCGGCTCTGGCTGCGCGCATACAAGCCCAAACCGCCTGTCGCCGCCAACGCGCCACGCCTGTTGCTGCGCGCTGCCTGACCCGGAAAAATCAAAACGGAGACAATGAGATGAGCGGCTTTGCCAATCTGGTGCCGATGGTGATCGAGCAATCGAGCCGCGGCGAACGTGCCTTCGACATTTTCTCGCGGCTGCTGCGCGAGCGCATCATCTTCGTGAATGGCGAGATCAATGACGGCATGTCGGCGCTGGTCTGCGCCCAGCTCCTGTCGCTGGAATCGGACAATCCCGACAGGGAGATCTCGCTCTACATCAACTCGCCGGGCGGCGTGGTGACCAGCGGCTTCGCCATCTACGACACGATGCAATATGTCAGCTGCCCGGTGTCGACCGTGTGCATGGGCTTTGCCGCGTCGATGGCCTCCTTCCTGCTGATGGCGGGAACGCCGGGGCGGCGCATCGCGCTGCCCAATGCCAGCATCGTGCTGCACCAGCCTCTGGGCGGCTTCCAGGGCCAGGCCTCCGACATCCAGCGCCATGCCGAAGGCATTTTGCGCACCAAGCGGCACATGGCCGACCTCTACGCTCACCATTGCGGCCGCACCCACGAAGAGGTCGAACGCACGCTTGACCGCGATTTCTTCATGACCGCGAAGGAGGCCAAGGACTGGGGCCTCGTCGACCACGTCTTCGACACTCGCAAGCAGGCAGCGGCTTGATCACCGTATCGAATGCAGGCCGGTGTTCCCTCAATTTCAACGCCGCTGGTCTGGCCTCGCCTTGAGCGCGGCACTATAGTCTTGCCATGCGCTACCACCTGAACAGACTGACCATAGCCATTGCCATCACGGCGGCGACATCGAGCATGGCCTTTGCCGGGGGCAGCACCAGCACGTCGCGGAAAGGCGCCCTGCCCGGCGTGACCGGCGACTACCGCATCGCCAAGCCCGCGCCGCGGCCGGAGCCGGACGACGCGCTGCCTGCCGGCGAGAACGGCACGTTCAAGATCGGCGACACCGATGTCAAGATTTCCGGCAGCATCACTGTCGATGTCGGCACGGGTGGGATCAAGCCGCCGCGCCGGTAGCCCCTTCTCCCAGCTACTATACGGGAGAGAAAGCCTGCGTCGACGACTTCCTCGCAAACGAACAGCCCCGCCGTTGCTTCCGCAAACGGTCGGGGCTTTTTTTGGATTTCAAATCCAAACTGCCGGTAGTGTTATACCGACTTTGATTTCGGATGCTTCGCGGCATTCAGCCGACGATCCGACTAGCCGTCTCTGATTTTTGTGGGATTCGGCAGGTCACGGTTTGTCTGGTGGTTTGTTGGACTGACGCGATGCGTTCGTTGGGACGCATACACTCCAATGCCTTGAAACTACCTGGCACTTATGCCCGCCGCGGCTCCACTAGCAGGTGGAGCCTCAAGGGACTATCCGGTGGCGTCATGCTCCGCTCCTATGTCCGTTGCGACTGGTGTCAATCCGAAGCACAAATCGCAAAAACCTGCGGCGTCTCGCAGGCCGCTATGGGCGGCGAGGCCATCAAAGACGGCCGGCTCCGTTGACTCCGGCAGAGTGCGCCCCTGATTCGACGACGTCAACCTTGAATAGCCGGTTACGGAAAATGTGATCGTCGGGAGCTTACGTCAGGGTCAGTTTCTGAAACACCCTTGTCAGTTTCTGCACACAGCTTTGTCAGGAGCGTGTTCGGTCTTTGTTCTTTCCGCTTGCCCGTTCGCGCGAAAGACGGTTAAACGGCTTTGGTCGAGAAGTGTGGCGTCTCTCGACTTGGCGGCAAAAATACCTACATAGGGAATGGCCGGGAAAACCCGCCGATCCCACTGACACCAGACCTGAGGCGGCGACCGGCGATGGCCGACCATAAATACCTTTCCATTCGCGGGGCACGCGAACACAACCTAAAGAATGTCGATCTCGACCTGCCGCGTGACAGCCTGATCGTCATGACCGGCCTGTCGGGCTCCGGCAAATCGTCGCTTGCTTTCGACACCATCTATGCCGAGGGCCAGCGCCGTTACGTCGAGAGCCTGTCGGCTTATGCGCGCCAGTTCCTCGAAATGATGCAGAAGCCGGATGTCGACCAGATCGACGGCCTGTCGCCGGCCATCTCGATCGAGCAGAAGACCACGTCGAAGAACCCGCGTTCGACGGTCGGCACCGTCACCGAGATCTACGACTACATGCGCTTGCTGTTCGCGCGCGTCGGCATCCCCTATTCGCCGGCGACCGGCCTGCCGATCGAGAGCCAGACGGTTTCACAGATGGTCGACCGGGTGCTGGCGGTCGAGGAAGGCACGCGCCTTTTCCTGCTGGCGCCGATCGTGCGCGGCCGCAAGGGCGAGTATCGCAAGGAACTGCTGGAGCTGCAGAAGAAGGGCTTTCAGCGCGTCAAGGTCGACGGCGTCTTCTATGAGATCGCCGATGTGCCGGCGTTGGACAAGAAGTACAAGCACGACATCGACGTCGTCGTCGACCGCATCGTCGTGCGCGGCGACCTGGCGACACGGCTTGCCGATTCCATCGAAACGGCGCTGAAGCTCGCCGAAGGGCTGGCGGTGGCCGAGTTCGCCGACCGGCCGCTCGACGCCAGCCAGACCGGCGAGGACTCGGTCAACAAATCGAAGAACGAGACGCATGAGCGCATCCTGTTCTCGGAAAAATTCGCCTGCCCGGTTTCCGGCTTCACCATTCCGGAGATCGAGCCCAGGCTGTTCTCGTTCAACAACCCGTTCGGCGCCTGCCCGACCTGCGACGGCCTCGGCAATCAGCGCGCCATCGACGCCAGCCTGATCGTGCCGGACGAAAACGTCTCGCTGCGCGACGGCGCCGTCAGCCCGTGGGCGAAATCGACCTCGCCCTATTATGCGCAGACGCTGGAAGCGCTGGGCAAGGCATACGGCTTCAAGCTCGGCGACAAGTTCAAAGACCTGACCGAAGAGGCCAAGGAAGCCGTCCTGCGCGGCACCGGCGAGCGCGAGGTCACCTTCCAATATGATGACGGCCTGCGCTCCTACAAGACCACCAAGACGTTCGAGGGCGTCATTCCCAATCTCGAACGGCGGTGGAAGGAAACCGAATCCGCCTGGATGCGCGAGGAGATCGAGCGCTTCATGTCGGCGACGCCCTGCCCGGTCTGCAAGGGATACCGGCTGAAGCCGGAAGCGCTGGCGGTGAAGATCGCCGGCAAGCATATCGGCGAAGTCACAGAGCTGTCGATCCGCAAGGCCGACCAGTGGTTCACCGAACTGCCGCCACATCTCAACGACCAGCAGAACGAGATCGCGGTGCGCGTTCTCAAGGAAATCCGTGACCGCCTGCGCTTCCTCAACGATGTCGGCCTCGACTATCTGACGCTGTCGCGCAATTCCGGCACGCTGTCGGGCGGCGAGAGCCAGCGCATAAGGCTGGCGTCGCAGATCGGCTCCGGCCTCACCGGCGTGCTCTATGTGCTGGACGAGCCGTCGATCGGCCTGCACCAGCGCGACAATGCCCGCCTGCTCGACACGCTCAAGCATCTGCGCGACATCGGCAACACGGTGATCGTCGTCGAGCATGACGAGGACGCCATCCTGCATGCCGATTATGTCGTAGACATGGGTCCGGCCGCCGGCATTCATGGCGGCGAGATCATCGCCCAGGGCACGCCGCAGCAGGTGATGGCCAATCCCAACTCGATCACCGGTAAATATCTGTCGGGCGCGCTCGAAGTCGCCACGCCCGGTGTCAGGCGCGAGGCCAAGAAGAACCGCCGGCTGAAGATCGTCGGCGCGCGCGGCAACAATCTCAAGAACGTCACTGCCGAAATCCCGCTCGGCACCTTCACCGCCGTCACCGGCGTGTCTGGCGGCGGCAAATCGACCTTCCTGATCGAGACTTTGTTCAAGGCGGCGTCGCGCCGCATCATGGGCTCGCGCGAGCATCCGGCCGATCACGACCGCATCGAGGGCCTCGAATTCCTCGACAAGGTCATCGACATCGACCAGTCGCCGATCGGCCGCACACCGCGTTCGAACCCGGCCACCTACACCGGCGCCTTCACACCGATCCGCGACTGGTTCGCCGGGTTGCCCGAGGCCAAGGCCCGCGGCTATCAGCCGGGCCGCTTCTCCTTCAACGTGAAGGGCGGCCGCTGCGAGGCCTGCCAGGGCGACGGCGTCATCAAGATCGAGATGCACTTCCTGCCCGACGTCTACGTCACGTGCGACGTCTGCCACGGCAAGCGCTACAACCGCGAGACGCTGGATGTCGTGTTCAAGGGCAAGTCGATCGCGGACGTCCTGGACATGACGGTCGAGGAAGGCGTCGATTTCTTTGCCGCCGTGCCCGGGGTGCGCGACAAGCTGGAGACGCTGAAGCAGGTCGGCCTCGGCTACATCCATATCGGCCAGCAGGCGACGACGCTGTCGGGCGGCGAGGCGCAGCGCATCAAGCTCGCCAAGGAATTGTCGCGCAAGGCGACCGGCAAGACGCTCTACATCCTCGACGAGCCGACCACCGGCCTGCACTTCCACGACGTCGCCAAGTTGCTGGAAGTGCTTCACGAACTGGTCGACCAGGGCAACACGGTGGTGGTCATCGAGCACAATCTCGAAGTCATCAAGACCGCCGACTGGGTGCTCGACCTCGGCCCCGAAGGCGGCGATGGCGGTGGCGAACTGGTGGCACAGGGCACACCGGAAGCCATCGTGCGCGAAAAGCGCAGCTACACCGGCCAGTTCCTGAAGGAGCTTTTGGAGCGGCGGCCCGGAGGCAAGCGCGAAGCGGCGGAGTAACTGACAGACCGGTCGGGCGCCTGGAGAGCTTTGAATGACAGTCCGACAGGCGCTTGCCGGTGATCTCGACGCAGTCGTCTCGCTGACGCAGACCGCCTATGAGCACTACACGCCCTTGTTAGGCGCGCCGCCGCTCCCAGTCACCGAGGACTATGCGCCACGCATCGAGCGTGGCGAGGTCTGGCTCTTGGAGAGCGGCGCGGAACTCGCCGGGCTGATCGTTATTGAGCGCCATCCCGATCATGCGATGATCTTCAGCGTCGCGGTCTCCCCCGCTTTCCAGGGCAGGAAACTCGGCACCGCGCTGCTCGACTTCGCCCAGGAACAGGCGCGGCTATGGGGTGTGCCGGAGGTGCGGCTCTACACCAATTCGCGCATGGAGCGGAACATCGAGATCTATACGGCCTATGGCTTCCACGAAATGGGCCGCCGAGCCAATCCCCACCGTCCCGGATGGACCGCGGTCGACATGATCAAACCGGTTGGAAAAATAGCCTGACCGCATTTTTAGAACTGGGAGGAAGACGATGATCAGCCAAGGAACAATCCGCGCCGGGATGGGCGGCTGGACTTTCGAACCCTGGGATACGTCCTTCTACCCGGACAAGCTTTCCAAGGCCAAACAGCTGAGTTACGCCACCCGCCAGGTACCGAGCATCGAGGTCAACGGCACCTACTATTCCAGCTTCAAGGAGCCGACCTTCGTCAAATGGGCGGGCGAGGCGCCGGACGGTTTCGTCTATTCGCTGAAGGGCAATCGCTTCGTCACCAACCGCCGCGTGCTTGGCGAAGCCGGCGAGTCCATGACGCGCTTCCTCGGCTCCGGCATTGCCGCGCTGGGCGACAAGCTGGGCCCGATCCTGTGGCAGTTCGCGCCGACGAAAAAGTTCGACGCCGACGATTTCGAGGCCTTCCTGAAGCTGCTGCCGGAAAAGCAGGATGGCGTGGCGCTGCGCCATGCGCTGGAAGTGCGCAACGACAGTTTCAGCGTGCCGGAATTTGTGGGCCTGGCGCGCAAATACAAGGCGGCAATCGTCTATGCCGACCATGCCAAATATCCTGGTATCGCCGACATCACCGGCGATTTTATCTATGCGCGGCTGCAGACCGGCAGCGACGACAATCCGGATTGCTATACGCCGAATGGCCTGGACGAATGGGCAGCGCGGGTGAAGACCTGGGCGCAAGGCAAGCAGCCGGCCGATCTGCGGCGCGCCGATCCGACTTTCGACGCGCCGGTGAAACCGCGCGATGTGTTCGTCTACTTCATCACCGAGGGCAAGGTGCGCGCGCCGTTCGGCGCCATGGCGCTGATGAAGCGGGTGAGCTGATCGGTTAAAGCGCGTCGCGCTGAAACGGATTCATACGCCGCGATTTAAGTCTTTGTCTTGATGCATGCCGTTGTCCCAGAACCGCGGCACACTTCTGGGCGACATGCATTAGGAGCAATTCCAGGAAAAGTGTGGAACGGTTTTCCCGGGAAAGCGGTCAGCGCTTTCCCTTGAAAAGGGTTTCAACCCAGAATTGCTACGATGAACCGAAGCGTGATAGCTTATGCGCATCGTAACCTTATCGATACCTCCATCCTGCATAATCCGGTGCGGGTCCTTTCTAGAGGCCGGCCGCCGCGCGCAAGGACGAGGGCATGTCGCTCGACTACAGTTCCCTTCTGTTGGCTGTCGGGTTTTCCGCCGCTTGCCTCGGCCTGACGCTGTTCGGCATTTGGCTTACCGCGCGCTCGGAAAAATTCCTGCTGACCTGGGCGGTCAGCGTGCTTCTGATCGTCGCCGACGTCTTCGCCTACCAGGCCTATATCGACGCGCCCGGACGCCTGCTCGGCCTCGCCAGCTTCACGTTCCTGCTGCTCGGCTTCGCGACCATGCTGGGCGCGGCCCATCAGTTCACGACCGGCCGCTCGCCATTGCCGCGCATAGCTGTCGGCGCCGGCGTCTCGCTGGCAGTCGCCTTGCCGCCGATGGCGCTTGGCTATGACGGGCTGGGCTTCATGCTGGAGAATGCCTTCGCCGCGCTGCTTTTGTTTGCGACGGCCTATGAATACTGGAAGGGTCGTACGGAATTCCCGGCCCCGATCCTCGGCATTGCAGGGCTCTACACCGCCACCGCAATTTCCTTCGTGCTGTGCTCCGGTGCACTTGTCTGGGATGGCAGGCTGGTGCTTGGCCATGCGCCGAGCAACTGGGCCGAGGATTTCAGCCTCATCGTCGTCATCGCCTGCATGACCGGCATCGGCGCGCTCTCGCTGGCGCTTAACCAGGGACGCCTGGCGCAGCATCATCGCCGCGAAGCGCTGACCGATCCGCTGACCGGACTGCTCAACCGGCGCGCTTTGTTCGACCTGCACGGCAAAACACCGGTCCGGTCCTTCACCGCCGTGATCGTGTTCGACCTCGACGGCTTCAAGGCCATAAATGACGAGTTCGGCCATGCCACCGGCGACGAGGTGCTGAAACTATTCGCCAAGGATTTGACCGCCAATCTCCAGCCAGGCGATGTCGCCGCGCGCATGGGCGGAGAGGAATTTGCATTGGTGCTCGATCGCACCTTGCCTGAAAAGGTGGAATTCATAGCAGAGCGCATCCGGGCCAGTTTTGCCATGCGCCGGATCGATACCGAGACCCGCCTGCTCTCCTGCACGGTCAGCGCCGGCTACGCCTTCGGCAGCGAGGGCGGCACCAAATTCGACAAGGTGCTCAGCGCCGCCGACAAGGCGCTTTACGGCGCCAAGCGCGGCGGCCGCAATCGTGTGCTCGCCTTCCGGCGCGCCGGGTAGGCTGGCTGATATTCAGCGGGCCTGAACCTCACCACACGTAAAACAACAACCTAAAGCGCGTCGCATGAGGCCGTTCAGGCGCGAGGCGTTTTTAGGCCGCTATGACGATCTCGTTGTAAGTGTCGAGGTCGACGTAGAAAACCTTGGTGATTTCGCCGATCAGCTCATCCTGCTGGTAGCCTTGCGAGCGCAGAATGTTGATGGCGGTAATGATGTCGACACGCTCTGTCAGCCGTCGTTTCTGGTGGTCCTCGACGAACCGTTCCATAGCCCTATTCTCCTGGCAAGATTATCTGAACGCATTGACCGACAATCAGAACTGCGAGGGAAGCTAGGGTGGCTTGCTTGCGTGGAACTTGCAGGCTGAGCCAGCATATTCCCTCGATCTGCTACAGAACCAGACTGATACGGAAGCGGCCGACTCACCGAGGCCTAGGAAAGACTAGCATGCAGTATTCGGCGTGCCAGAGTGTGGCGGCCTCGGACGAAAGTCCGACGCAACGGGTGCGGACCTTCGCGACTTCATCATCCTTGGGCGTAGCGACGCGAAGCGGAGCGAAGACCCAGGGATCCATGCCGGGATGAAGAAGCGTCATTAACGGTGCAGAATGTGGAATGCCAATGTGCCGCAGAAGCGATCTTGTTCTGCATCGCGGCACTCTTTGGCTGATGTCGCGGCATGGATTCTAGGGTCTGCGCGCGTCGCTCCGCTCCTTGGCTCCGCCCTAGAATGACGAAGTGATTGTGGGCATTTCAGCCAATCTTCGACGTGTACGATCCGTGCAGCCGTCGACCTGCGTTAAACCGTCAGAAACTTCCTGACGTCCGCCCGGTCGAGATCTTCGGCCGGGCCGGTGTGGACGATCTGGCCGCGGTCCATGATGTTGACCTCGTCGGCGAGCTCGCGGCAGAAATCGAGATATTGCTCGACCAGAAGCACCGCAATGCCGGCCTGATCGCGCAAATAGTGGATGGCGCGGCCGATGTCCTTGATGATCGAGGGCTGGATGCCTTCGGTCGGCTCGTCGAGCACCAGCAGTTTCGGCCGCATGACGAGCGCCCGGCCGATGGCGAGCTGCTGCTGCTGGCCGCCTGAGAGATCGCCGCCGCGCCGCCCCAGCATCTGCTTCAGCACCGGAAACAGTTCGAAGACATGCGCCGGCACGTTGCGGTCGGCGCGCTTCAACGGCGCAAAGCCGGACTCCAGGTTTTCGCGCACCGTCAGCAGCGGAAAGATCTCCCTGCCCTGCGGTACGAATGCGATGCCCGACCGGGCGCGATCATACGCCGCGCTCCGGTCGAGCGCCTTCCCCTCGAAGGCAACGCTTCCGCTCGTCAGCCGGTGGTGGCCGACGATCGATCTCATCAAACTGGTCTTGCCGACGCCGTTGCGGCCGAGCACGCAGGTGATCTTGCCGGCACCCGCCGTCAGCGACACACCGCGCAACGCCTGAGCAGCGCCGTAATGGAGCGTGGCGATGGAAACTTCGAGCATGTCAGCGCCTTCTCCAGAAGCGGAGGAACGAAAAGTCGAAGCGATGGAATTGCACCCGCCAGACCATGCTCATCTCCCGAGATAAACTTCGACGACCCGCTCGTCGGCCGAGACGAAATCGAGCGAGCCTTCCGACAGCACCGAGCCCTCATGCAGGCAGGTGACCTTGACGCCGAGTTCGCGCACGAAATGCATGTCGTGCTCGACGACGATGACCGAATGGTCGCGCGCTATGTCCTTGAGCAGCCGCGCGGTTTCCTCGGTCTCGGCATCGGTCATCCCTGCGACCGGCTCGTCAACCAAAAGCAGCTTCGGGTCCTGCGCCAGCAGCATGCCGATCTCCAGCCACTGTTTCTGGCCATGGCTGAGATTGGCTGCCAGATCGTGGCGCTTGTCGCCCAGCCGGATGATGCCGAGGATGTCGTCGATCTGTCTGGCTTCGGCGGCCGAGCGGCGATGGAACAGCGCCGGAAAGATCGAGCGCGGGCCCTTCAGCGCCAGCATCAGATTGTCTTCGACGCTGTGGCTTTCGAAGACGGTCGGCTTCTGGAATTTGCGGCCGATGCCCATCATGGCGATCTCCGCCTCGTCGTGCCGGGTCAGATCGACCTGGCCGTCGAAGAACACTTCGCCCTCGTCGGGCCGGGTCTTGCCGGTGACGATGTCCATCATCGTCGTCTTGCCGGCGCCGTTGGGACCGATGATGGCGCGCATCTCGCCCTTGTCGAGCACCAGCGACAGATTGTTGATGGCGCGGAAACCGTCGAAGGAGACCGAGACGCCGTCGAGATAGAGGATGGTGTTGGACTTCGACATCGCTCTATTCCGCCGGCTGCGGTTCAGGCCCGGACGCGGACCAGGCACCGGGCGTTGTTGCTGCGCTGCGCACGATCTTCAATGGCGGCGCGGCATCAGGGTCTGTGCCCGCTTCCTCTGCAATCACTGCAGCCCGCATCGCCCGAGCGTTACCGGGCCAGGAATCCCACATGCCGACGATGCCCTTGGGCAGGAACAGGGTTACGGCGACGAACAGGCCGCCGAGCGCAAACAGCCAGAACTCCGGCAGCAGGCCGGTGAACCAGGATTTGCCGGCATTGACCAGCAGCGCGCCGACGATCGGGCCGACAATGGTGCCGCGCCCACCGACGGCTGCCCAGATCACGACTTCGATGGAATTGGACGGCTCGAATTCGCCGGGATTGATGATGCCGACCTGCGGCACATAGAGCGCGCCGGCGATGCCGGCCATGACCGCCGAGACGGTGAAGGCAAACAGCTTCACGTTCTCCGCCCGCCAGCCGAGAAAGCGGGTGCGGCTCTCGGCGTCGCGCACCGCCATCAGCAGCTTGCCGTATTTGGAGCCGACGATCGCCCAGGTGATGAAGACGGCGAGCGCGAGTATGATGGCGCTGGCGGCAAACAGGGCCGAGCGGGTGGCGTCGGCCTGCACGTTGAAGCCCAGAATATCCTTGAAATCGGTCAAGCCGTTGTTGCCGCCGAAACCCATGTCGTTGCGGAAGAAGGCAAGCAGCAGCGCGTAGGTCATCGCCTGGGTGATGATGGAGAGATAGACGCCGGTGACGCGGCTGCGGAAGGCGAACCAGCCGAAGACGAAGGCGAGCAGGCCGGGCACCGCCAGCACCATGATGGCGGCGAACCAGAAATGGTCGAAACCGGTCCAGAACCAGGGCAATTCCTTGTAGTTCAGGAACACCATGAAATCGGGCAGGATCGGATTGCCATAGACGCCGCGCGAGCCGATCTGGCGCATGAGGTACATGCCCATCGCATAGCCGCCGAGGGCAAAGAAGGCGCCATGGCCGAGCGAGAGGATGCCACAATAGCCCCAGACGAGATCGAGCGCCAAGGCAAGCAATGCATAGCAGAGGTACTTGCCCGTCAACGCAACGATGTAGGACGGAATATAGAACGCGCTTTGCGGCGACACTGCGAGGTTGAGCAGCGGCACGATAAGGGCGGCCGCCAGCAGGATGAAAATGGTGATGGCGATGCGACGGTCGGCACCCGCGGCGAAGAAGCGTCCCGTGATCATGTTTCCACCGCCCTGCCCTTGAGTGCGAACAGGCCGCGCGGACGCTTCTGGATGAACAGGATGATCAGCACCAGCACGACGATCTTGCCGAGCACGGCGCCGGCATAGGGTTCGAGAACCTTGTTGACGATGCCGAGCGAGAAGGCGCCGACCAGAGTGCCCCAGAGATTGCCGACGCCGCCGAAGACCACGACCATGAAGCTGTCGATGATGTAGCCGCGGCCGAGATTGGGCGAGACATTGTCGATCTGGCTGAGCGCGACGCCGGCAATGCCGGCAATGCCGGAGCCGAGCGCAAAGGTCAGCGCATCGACCCAAGGCGTCCTGATGCCCATCGAGGCGGCCATGCGGCGGTTGGCGGTGACGGCGCGCATCTGAAGGCCCCAGGGCGTGCGCTTCATAACAAAGAGCAGCACGCCGAAGACGGTGAGCGCGAAGACCAGGATCCAGAGGCGGTTCCAGGTGACGGCGAGTTGGCCGACATCGAACGATCCCGACATCCAGGAGGGGTTGCCGACCTCCTGGTTGGTCGGTCCGAAGATCGAGCGCACCGCCTGCTGCAGGACAAGCGAGACGCCCCAGGTTGCGAGCAGCGTTTCCAGCGGCCGGCCGTAGAGGAAACGGATGACGCCGCGCTCGATGATCAGGCCGACGGAAGCGGCAACCAGGAAGGCGAGCGGCAGCGCGATCACCAGCGACCAGTCGAACAGGCCGGGGAATGAGGTTCGGATCACCTGTTGGACGACGAAGGTGGTGTAGGCGCCGAGCATCACCATCTCGCCATGCGCCATGTTGATGACGCCCATGACGCCGAAGGTGATGGCGAGGCCGATGGCGGCCAGCAGCAGCACCGAGCCAAGCGAGATGCCGTACCATATGTTCTGGCCGGCATCCCACAGCGCCAGGCTCGAATTGATGCTGGCGATTGCCGCCGTCGCGGCATCCTTGACCGCGCCTTGCGCATTGGCCTGGACCGCGGTGAGCAGCGAGACCGCGTCGCGGTCGCCGCGCGCGCCGATCAGGGCAATGGCGGCAAGCTTGTCGGCCTCCGGCTTATCGGAGACCAGCACCGATGCCGCGCGCGCCTGTTCGAACAATGCCTTGACCTTGGCGTCGGTCTCGGCGGCGATGGCTGCATCGAGCGGCTCGATATTGGCGGCATCGGGGGTCTTGAACATGGTGTCGGCGGCGGCGATGCGGACAGAAGGATCTTTCGCGCGCAACGTCAGCGTTCCCAGCGCATCTCGGATGACACGGCGCAGCGTGTTGTTGACCTTGATCTTGGTGATGTCGGCCTTGGCGGCGTCGCCGGCTTTCTCGCCGCTCAGCGGGTCGAGCAGCGTGACGCTGTCGGCGGCCTCACTGCCGACGAAGACGGCTGAATCGGCTTTACGAATGTAGAGATTGCCTTCGGCGAGGGCTGCAAGCGGCCGTTCAACCAGCGGATCGCCGGTGGCGGCAAGTTCGCGCACAACAGCCTCAGTGGCGGCAAAGCCCGTGCCCGTGGCGAATTTGGCGACGATGGCGCGCAGATCGGCTTCGGCTGCGTTCGACGGCAATAGGCTTGCCACCAGGAACACCAGCATGAGGCCGAGAGTGCGCAACAGGATCATCCGTTCAGATACTTTCCGGGAGGGTGGAATTTGGCGTCCGGGCGGGCTGAAGCGCCCGGATGCTTGGCGGTACCGATCGTGGACGCGTCCACGATCGGTCAGTCCCGGGAGGGATCAGTTCGTGCCCTTGCCGCCGCATTTGCCGGTGGCAACGTTGAAGTTGCCGCAGGACAGAGGCGCGCGCCAATCCGAAATCAGGTCCTTGGAATCGGGCAGATAGTCGGACCATTCGTCGCCCATCACGAGGCCGGGCGTCTGCGACACGGTCTCGAACTGGCCGTCGGCCTGGATCTCGCCGATCAGCACCGGCTTGGTGATGTGATGGTTCGGCATCATGGTCGAATAGCCGCCGGTGAGGTTCGGCACGGACACGCCGACCATGGCGTCGATGACCTTGTCGGGATCGGTGGTGCCGGCCTTTTCGACCGCCTTCACCCACATGTTGAAGCCGATATAGTGAGCTTCCATCGGGTCGTTGGTGGTGCGCTTGTCATTCTTGATGAACTTGTGCCAGTCGGCGATGAACTTCTTGTTTTCGGGTGTGTCGACGCTCTCGAAATAGTTCCAGGCAGCGAGATGGCCGACCAGCGGCGCGGTATCGAGACCGGCCAGTTCTTCCTCACCGACCGAAAAGGCCATGACCGGGATGTCCTCGGCCTTGATGCCCTGGTTGCCGAGTTCCTTGTAGAACGGAACGTTGGCGTCGCCATTGACGGTCGAGACGACGGCGGTCTTCTTGCCGGCCGAGCCGAATTTCTTGATTGCGGAGACTTCGGTCTGCCAGTCGGAGAAGCCGAACGGCGTGTAGTTGACCATGATGTCTTCGGCGGCGACGCCCTTGGCCTTCAGATAGGCCTCGAGGATTTTGTTGGTGGTTCGGGGATAGACGTAGTCGGTGCCTTCCAGCACCCAGCGCTTCACCGAGCCACCGTCCTCGCTCATGAGATAATCGACGGCAGGAATCGCCTGCTGGTTCGGGGCGGCGCCGGTGTAGAACACGTTGCGCTCGCTTTCCTCGCCCTCATACTGGACGGGGTAGAACAGGATGTTGTCGAGTTCCGAGAACACCGGCAACACCGATTTGCGCGACACCGAGGTCCAGCAGCCGAACACGGCGGCGACCTTGTCCTTCGAGATCAGCTCGCGCGCCTTTTCGGCAAAGAGCGGCCAGTTGGAGGCCGGATCGACAACGACCGCCTCGAGCTTCTTGCCGAGCAGACCGCCCTTGGCATTCTGCTCTTCGATGAGCATCAGCATGGCGTCTTTCAGCGTCGTCTCCGAAATCGCCATGGTCCCCGATAGCGAATGCAGAATGCCGACCTTGATCGTGTCTTCGGCGGCCTTGGCCGGAGACGACATCGACAGGCCGGCGGCGATCACGCCCGCCGAAAACATTTTTGTTATTGTGGAGAAATTACCCCTCATACCGAAGACTCCCAAGCTGTTTGATTGCACCGCGACAATGCAAAGCAACTGCCGTGCCAAACGCGAAGGCGCCGCTCATAAAGATGTAATAGCCGAGCGTTATCAGCCGGTTGGTATATTAGCCTGGAGAGACAACAAAGGCAGCCGGTAAAAATTGATTGAGGCAAATTTGCGCAGCGCACACGACTTATGCCTAATTTTCGCCCAATTGAGACAAATGCCTAGTTTTTGATCTCCGGCCGTGGTTTCCGGGCGAACAATGTTGCGGCACCGCGCAAAAATAGGGCAAGCTCGCCCTTCAAAAGAGAGACGTCATGACATCTCGCATCTCACGCATTTCCGGCATCCTGCTGCTGATGGCAACGAGCGGCGCCGCGCGCGCCGATTTCAGCGAGGGCAAGCTTCCGGACGGCACCTATCATTGCGAGGTCTACCTGCTCGGCGCCTTCCTCAACCTCGGCGACATCACCATCAAGGGCAATGTCTATACCGGCCCGGTGACATTCGGCACCGCGACGCAAGGCTACAACTATCAGATGAATGCCAATGGCGAGATAACCTGGCTCGGGCCGCTGGGCGGCTATACCACCGGTGGCAACTCCGTCTCCATGACACAGGCAACACTGGACGGCGAGACCGCCCCGTCATTCGACATCATTCTGAAGCAGCCCGACGGCGCCTTCACCGCCTCGACCTGCACCAAGGGCTGAGCGATGCGTAGTGCCGCGCCCAGTTGCGGCAAAACCTTCCTCTTATGTCATGTGAATGTTGCCTAAGCAGACTAGGGGCAACGGTGCGCCGTAACATCCACCCTGAGAGGCAGACACCATGGCCAATGCACCGTCTTCATCCTCCCCCGTCATCCGCGAAATCATTGCCGAGCGCGTCTCGCGCCGGTCTCTTTTGAAAGGCAGCCTCGCCTCCGGCGCGCTGATTGCCGGCGGCAGCTTTGTCGGCTCCTTGTTTGCCGGCGAAACGCATGCCGCCGCAGCGCAGTCGACGCTCGGCTTTCCCGAGCTCAAACGGGTCTACGGCAAGACCCATGCCGCCGCCGAAGGCTATGAGACGACCATCGTCGCGCGCTGGGGCGACCCGCTTGCAGCCGGCCTCGCCGAATTCGACGGCAACAAGGTCGCGGCGGAGGAACAGGAAAAGCGCTTCGGCTACAATTGCGACTACATCGCCTTCATGCCGCTGCCCAAGGGCACGGTGAATTCCGATCATGGCCTGCTCTGCGTCAACAACGAATACATCTCGCCCAATGTGATGTTTCCGGGGATGACCGAGGGCGATGCCGGCAAGACGATGACCAAGGAACAGGTCGATCTCGGGATGGCCGCGATGGGCCATTCGATCGTCGAGGTGCAATTGAAGGACGGCAAGTGGGCAAGCGTGGCGGACAGCCCGCTCAACCGCCGCATCACCGCCAACACCGAAATGACCGTTTCCGGACCGGTTGCCGGCCATGCGCTGATGAAAACTTCGGCCGACCCGACTGGCACGAAAGTGCTCGGCACCAGCTATAATTGCAGCGGCGGTTTCACCCCCTGGGGTACGGTGCTGACCTGCGAGGAAGGCGTGTCCGACATTTTCGGCGGCGACCCGAAAAAGGCGCCGACTGCCGACCTGCTCGACCGTTACGGCTTCGACGGCTCCGACATCTATGGCCGCGGCCGCTTCCATGACCGCTTCAACCTCGACAAGGAACCGAACGAGGCCAACCGCTTCGACTGGGTGATCGAGATCGACCCTTACGATCCTCAGTCCAGGCCGGTGAAGCGCACGGCACTTGGCCGCATGTCGCATGAGGCCTCGACCGTGGTCCTCAACAAGGACGGCCGCGTTGTCGTCTATATGGGTGACGACGACTATTTCGAATATATGTACCGCTTCGTCTCGGCCAAGGCCTATGACAAGGCCAACCCGGCCTCCGGCGCCGATCTGCTCGACCATGGCGTGCTGTCGGTCGCCCGCTTCGATGCCGATGGCTCGATGACGTGGCTGCCGTTGGTGCACGGCCAGGGCAAGCTTACCGTCGAGAACGGTTTTGCCGACCAGGCCGAGGTGCTGTTGAAGACGCGGTTTGCGGCAGATGCGCTCGGCGCCACGCCGATGGACCGGCCCGAGGACATCGAGACCAATCCGGTGACCGGCCGCGTCTATGCGGTGATGACCAAGAACAAGAAGCGCGACCAGTCAAAGGTCAATCCGGCCAACACGCGGCCGGAAAATCTCTGGGGCCATATTGTCGAACTGATCCCGCCCGGCGGCCGCGGCGCGGACGCCGACCACACGGCCGAAAACTATGCCTGGGACCTGTTCGTGCTCTGCGGCAATCCCAGGGATGCCAAGGTCGGCGCCACCTTCCATCCGGATACGTCGGACAATGGCTGGTTCGTCTGCCCCGACAACATCACCTTCGATCCGGCCGGGCGGCTGTGGGTGGCGACGGACGGCGCCAATGATTTCGACCTGCCGGACGGCGTCTATGGCGTCGACACCGAAGGTGCGGCGCGCGGCCTGCCGAAGCTGCTGTTCACCTGCCCGCACGGCGCCGAAGCGACCGGCCCGTGCTTCACGCCGGACGGCTCGACTTTGTTCCTGTCGGTGCAGCACCCTGCGGAAGATGCCGAGACGCTCGACAAGGCGCAGACGCTATGGCCCGATTTCAAAGACGGCCAGTTGCCGCGACCTTCCGTCGTCGCCATCCGCCGCAGGGACGGACAGCCGGTCGGCGCATAGTGAGTCCTAGTGAAAAAGGCGGAACGCGCCATGCGCGTTCCGCGTAGCGATCCGGGAGGACGGCTCAGATCGTCTTGGCCGACATTTGCGAAGCGATGTATTCGGCCTGGCGGATAGCCAGCGACACGATCGTCAGCGTCGGATTTTCAGCCGCACCGGTCGTGAACTGGCTGCCGTCCGACACGAACAGGTTCTTGATGTCGTGCGCCTGGCCGTGCTTGTTGACGACGCCGTCTTCCGCCTTTTCGCTCATCCGGTTGGTGCCGAGATTGTGGGTTGAGGGATAGGGCGGCGTCGGGAAGGAGCGCGTCGCGCCGACCGCATCGTAAAGCGCTGTGGCCTGCTTGTAGGCATGGTTGCGCATCGCCGTGTCGTTGGGATGATCATCGAAATGCACGTCGGCGATCGGCATGCCGTGCGCGTCCTTCTCGTCCTTGTGCAGCGTGACGCGGTTTTCCGCGCGCGGCATGTCCTCGCCGACGATCCACAGGCCAGCCATGTGATCATAGTGGTCGAGCGCGGTGGTGAAGGAACGGCCCCAGCCGCCGGGATTGAGGAAGGCGGCCATGAAGGGCAAGCCGAGCGACAGCGTCTCGAATTCATAGCCGCCGACAAAGCCGCGTGAGGGATCGTGCCGCGCCTCGTCGCGGATAATGCCGGCCATGGTGGTGCCGCGATACATTCGCACCGGTTGGTCGAAAATGGCGTAGACCGAACCGGTGGTGTGGCGCATGTAGTTCTTGCCGACCTGCCCCGACGAATTGGCAAGCCCTTGCGGAAACTTCGCTGACTCGGAGTTCAGCAGCAGGCGCGGGCTTTCGATCGAGTTGCCGGCGACGGCAACGATGCGGGCCTTCTGCTCCTGCAGCTTGCCGTCCTTGTCGGCATAGACGACGCCGGTCACTTTTCCGCTAGCGTCATGGTTGATCTTGATCGCCATGGCGTTTGGCCGGACCTCGAGATGGCCGGTCGCCTCACCCTTGGGAATCTCGGTGTAGAGCGTCGACCATTTGGCGCCCCATTTGCAGCCCTGGAAGCAGAAGCCGGTCTGTTGGCAGGAGTTGCGGTCGTCCCGCTCGACCGAATTGATTGCCATGTTGCCGGTATGACATTCCTTATAGCCGAGCTTGTCGGCGCCGGCCTTGAGCACCTTGAAGTTGTTGTTGCCGGGCAGCCGCGGCCAGCCATTGGTGCCGGTGACGCCCATCTTGGCTTCCGCCTTGGCGTAGTAAGGCTCCATCTCGGCCAATGTGACCGGCCAGTCCAGCAGGTTGGCGCCTTCCAGCTTGCCGTAGGTCGAGAGCGTCTTGAACTCATGCTCCTGGAAGCGCAGCGAGGCGCCGGCCCAGTGCGTGGTCGAGCCGCCGACCGATTTGACGATCCAGGCCGGCAAATTGGGGAAATCCTTCGACACCCGCCAGTCGCCTGAGGTTGTGCGCTTGTCCGTCCAGGCGAGTTGGCTGAAGGAACCCCACTCGTCATTGATGAAATCCTCGTATTCGTGGCGCGCGCCGGCCTCGAGGATGACGACATCGACGCCTTTCTGGGCGAGTTCGTTGCCGAGCGTGCCGCCGCCGGCGCCGGAGCCGATGATCACGACCACGCCGTCGTTGTTGAGATCAAATGAAGCTGCCATGGTTTCCTCCCATGAATTCCTGTTTGCCGGGTTTCAGAACGACGGAAGGGCTCAGAGCCACTCTATGTCGTCGAAACCGCGCGCGATGTAGCCGCCCTTGGAGTAGGATTCGCCCTCGTAGCCGAAGATCGGCCACACCTCCTGCTGGTTGTAGAGGCTGACGACGAGGCCGCCGCGGATGGACTGGAAGAACGGCGTCGCCTCGATCTGCTGTAGCACGGCAACGCGCTGCTCCTCCCAGCCGAGGCCGCGATAGCCGCCCTCGCCCGACTTCTTGTCGAGGTCGGCGATGCCGTCTTCGATCATCGCCTTGTAGGCAGCGTCCTTGCCGGCCTGCTCGTCATGCCCTTTTACGGCGATGGCGTAGTATTTGTCGGGCACCTGATCGTGCGGATAGATGTCGCGCGCCATCTGGATCAGCGTCGCCATGGTTTCGGGCTTGAGCGCCGATGTCTCGAGCCCCCAGGCATTTTCAGGGCTGATGACGGCGCTGCCGGAAATGACGAGCAACGCGCCGATGCCGCCGCGTTTGAGAAGTTCACGACGTGAGAGCCTCGCGTCATAGATCGTGACCATTTGTTCCTCCCTGCTTGCTGTTTGCGCCCTTGAACAGCGCCGTTGCTGGCGCCGCGCGGCTGAATGCGGCTGATAATCCCCTACTGGAAGCGCCCTCCACGCTGCAGAACCTCGATCTTGTAGCCGTCGGGGTCCTCGATGAAGAAAAAGCGGGCGATCAGCGATCCGTCGCGGTTGAATTCGACGATCTTCTTGGGGTTGAGGCCGAGCGCGCCGATCCGGTCGTGTTCGCTGTCGAGATCGGACACCGAGACCGCCAGATGGCCGTAACCGTCGCCAAGCCCATAAGGCTCGGTGCGGCCCTTGTTCACGGTGAGTTCGAGCTCGAACCCCGTTTCGGCGTTGGCAAGGTAAATCAGCGTGAATGTCTCGAAATCCAGCCTGTCGGCGACGTCGAGCCCGAAAGCGTTTCTGTAGAAATCGACGGATCTGGCCTCTTGGAGAACCCGGATCATGGAATGGATTGCCTTCGCCAAATCAGTCTCCGCCGCTGCATGTTGGAGGCGATTATGGGCGACACGCGCGAAAGGTGGTGGCAGCCGGTTACCACGGCTAAATTTGCAATCGCTGCTATGCCTGCGCCTAAAGACGAAAGTCCGATTGCCGATTCGGCCCACAAGGCCGAACATGCAGGGACAACCACAACTTGAAGGCGCGACACGCTGCGCCCAAAACCAACAATATCGGGAGGTAAGGATGTGCAGGGTTTTTGCCGGGCAGGATCCGGAAGGCTATCGACAGATCAACCGGTCGATCCGCATCGACGGTCACTCTACGAGTATCCAGCTTGAAGGAACGTTCTGGGCGCTGCTTGACGAAATTGCCGACAGCCAGGGCCTGACGACGCCGAAGTTCATCTCAAAACTCTATGACGAGGCGATCGAGATCAACGGCGCCATTCCCAACTTCGCGTCGATGCTGCGTACCACCTGCGCGCTCTATCTGCGCGGTCACCGGCCAGACATGGATGAGCTGACGCCGAAGCGCGAAGCGGCCTGAGGAAGCTAGCCTTCCGCCGCAACGTCGAGCCCGAGCCGCGCCATATCGGTGAACAGCGCCTGACGTTCGGAATAGGCAGTCTGTTCGCCGGTCACGATGTTGTCGACGACGGTCAGCAGCGACAGCGCGCGGGCGCCGAAATGCGCCGCGATTCGGTAGAGTGCGCTGGTTTCCATATCGACAGCGAGAGCGCCAAGCGCCTGCGCTTCGGCAAAGCGGTCGCGCCCTTCAGGGTGGTAGAAGACATCGCTGCAGATGGTCAGCCCGGCCTGGTGGTCGATGCCGAGCTGGGCGGCGCAGGCCAAAGCGTGGGCGAACAGGCCGGGATCGGGCCCGGCGGCAGCATCGTAGAGGCCGAAGACCTGGCCGCTTTGGTCGCTTTCGGCGCGCACCGACTGCGAGATCACCAAGGAGCGCAGCGGCACGCGGGGTGTCAGGCCGCCGCAGGTACCTGTGCGGATCAGCGTTTTGACGCCGTGAACATCCAGGAGTTCATGCACATAGACCAGGAAAGACGGGACACCGATGCCGGTGGCCTGGATGCTGATGGGACGGCCGCGATAGAGACCAGTGAAGCCGAGTGCGCCCCGGCGGCGGTTGACGCAGCGCGGTGCCTCAAGAAATGTCTTTGCCATCCACTCGGCGCGTTGCGGATCGCCCGGTAACAGCACCGTTGCGGCATAGTCGCCCCTGGCAGCCTCGTTGTGCGGCGTCACGACATGCTCCCCAATACCCGCCGCCCGTTTCGCCTGCAATCATGGCAGCGTCACGTCATTGCGCAAGCTTTGAATTAGGGCGCCCTAAGACTCCAACACATCCTTGACCACGGTGGCCAGCTGCTTGAGGGAGAACGGCTTCGGCAGGAAGCCGAATTGCGCGTCCGGCGGCAGGTTTCTGGCGAAAGCGTCTTCCGCATAGCCGGACACGAAGACGAACTTGATGTCGGGCTGGCGCTTGCGCAGTTCGCCGAGCAGCGTCGGTCCGTCCATTTCCGGCATCACCACGTCGGACACGACGATATCGACTTTGCCGCCGAGCGCCTCGAAGACTTCCAGCGCCTCGACGCCCGAGGAGGCCTCATGGACGGTATAGCCGCGCGAGGTCAGCGCCCGCGAGCCGCCCATGCGCACGGCGTCTTCGTCCTCGACGAGGAGCACAGTGGCCGAGCCCGACAGGTCCTTGGCGCTGTCGGCGGCTTTCACCGGCGCAGCCGGCGCCTCGCTGACGTCGCCGGGCTTCTTCGCCTCCACGATATGGCGCGGCAGGAAGATGCGGAAGGTCGAACCCTTGCCGACTTCGGAATCGCAGAAGATGAAACCGCCGGTCTGCTTGATGATGCCATAGACCATCGACAGGCCAAGGCCGGTGCCTTTGCCGACTTCCTTGGTGGTGAAGAACGGCTCAAAAATCTTCTTCAGCACGTCCGGCGCAATGCCCGAGCCGCTATCCTCGACCTCGACCACGACATAGTCGGCAGGCGTGAGCTCGCGGTAGGAGAAGCTCTTGCATTGTTCGGCGGTGACGTTGCGGGTGCGCACGGTGAGGTCGCCGCCGGCCGGCATGGCGTCGCGCGCGTTGACGGCCAGGTTGACCACCACCTGCTCGAACTGGCCGATATCGACCTTGACCGGCCACAAATCGCGGCCGTGGTCGACCTTCAGCTTGATCTCGTTGCCAACCAGGCGGGCAAGCAGCATCCGGAGATCGGCAAGCACGTCGGTCAGGTTCAGCACTTCCGGCCGCAATGTCTGCTTGCGCGAGAAGGCGAGCAACTGCCGCACCAGCGAGGCCGCCCGGTTGGCATTCTGCTTGATGTTCATGATGTCGGGGAAGGACGGGTCCGACGGCCGGTGATTGGTCAGCAAAAGATCCGACGCCATGATGATGGCGGTCAGCACATTGTTGAAGTCGTGGGCGATGCCGCCGGCGAGCTGTCCGACCGCCTGCATCTTCTGGCTCTGCGCCATCTGGCCCTCGAGCGCCTTCTGCTCGGTGGTCTCGACGGCATAGACGATGGCCGATTCCTCGGCGCCCTCGCCGGTGCCGTCGGCGACGGCGTTGACGTAGAAGCGGATGTGACGCTCCTCATTGCCTGGCAGCAGCGTGTCGATCGGCTCGATGTCGGCCTGCCTCAGCCGCGCCTTTTCGAACGCGGCGGCAAAGGCCGGCCGGTCGCGCTCATGGATCACGGTGTCCAGCCGCACGCGGCGGTCAACCGCGTCGCCGTCGACGACGGAGGAAAACAGCGACAGGAACGGCGCGTTGGTGCGCAGGATGCGGCCGCCATTGTCGACGGCAGCAATGGCCATCGGCGTCGAATTGAAGAAACGGGTGAAGCGCACTTCCGAAGCCCGAAGGTCGGCCGATGCGTCCTCGCCCTGGGTGCGGTTGAGCACAATGGTGCGGGTCGGACCGTTGGTCCCCTCGCGGCTGGCCGAGACCCGATGCATGAAGCGCACCGGCACCGCCTCGCCGGTTGTCGTCGTCAGATCGAGATCGATGACGGCGTTGCGGGTGGTGCCGGGATCGGCCTTGACCGAGCGCACCAGCGCCATGCCGTCGCCGGCGACGATTTCCGGGAGTGTCACGGCGCCAGGGGTGAAGCTCGCCAGATCGATGCCCAGCCATTCGGCGAGCGTGGCGTTGATGTAGGTGACACGGCCTTCCTGGTCGGCCGAGAAGAAACCGGCCGGCGCATGGTCGAGATGGTCGATAGCCTTTTGCAGGTCGAGGAAGAAACGCTCCTGCTCGGCCCGTTCCTGCGAGATGTCGGCGAGTTGCCAGGCAAGCATCGGCAGGCGCTGACCGGGAACGCTGAAGGTCCGGGCCCGCGCCCGGTACCAGCGCGCGCCGGGTTCGGCGCCCGGCCTGATCGACTGTGCCAGCCGGAACTCACCGTCGCCGGCCTGGCCATCGCGCAAGCCCGAGGCCAGCCGGTATATGGTCACCGAAGCTTCGGGGACATCGGAAAGCAGGCCTTCGACCGTCTTCAGATCGGCGGCCGACGCAGCACCGGTCATCTCGGCGTAGGCCCGGTTGGCGTAGACGACGCGGCCCTTGGTGTCGGTGACGATCAGGCCCTGCGACATCGAATCGACGAAGGCCTTCGACAGTTCGTCCCCGGTCGAACGCGGCGCGATCTGCACGAAGCCGATGGCCGTGGCGAACAGGAAGCCGACGCCGATCATGGCAAGCACGCCCAGCATGCCGAGCAGGAACGGATCGCCAAGACGCTCGCGGAAAATGCCGAAAACGATCGCGGCCCCAGTCAGGACGATGATGAACACGATGAGCCGGGTAACCGCGCCTGGCCGCGTGTTCTGATCGACGATCGGTACCGGATAGAAATCGCCTCGCGTTTCCCTGGCCATATGCCCCCTGCTCGTGAGTTGTCCGACACCGCCCCCGGCCGGTTGAATCACATTCTCCTAATCCGGAAAAGGCCTTGGCGGCAAATGTCGGATAAAAATGACGCGTCGGTGTTTTCAAGCTGTTCACGAAGCGTGAAGGCAACTTGCGGTGGCTGGCCGCAACGGTCTAGTGTCCCTCCACTTCAAAAGCCGATTGGGGGCACCGATGCAGTGGCTGGATAATGTGGCGGGTCCCGGATATGCCGCAGCGCTGCTGTGGACGTTTGCCGCGCTTGTCCTGCTGGTCATCGTGCTCATCATCATCAGGCTGGTCCGCAACCTGACCTTCGGCACCTTCGTTGCCGGCGGCAGGAACCGCAAGACACGGCTGGCGGTCATGGACGCGACGGCGGTCGACAGCCACCGCCGGCTGGTGCTCATCCGTCGCGACGACATCGAACACCTGCTTTTGATCGGCGGCCCGACCGACGTCGTCGTCGAGCGCGATATCAGACTTGCAGCGCCACGCCGTCCGGCATTGACCGGCGATGGCGGTGTTGGCCAGCAGCAACAGGCGCCGCGGCCGCGCGCAGCACAACCCGCTCCCACCGCGCCCGCAAGGCAGGCGCCACCGCCGCAACCGGTAAGGGCTGCTCCAGCCGCCGTTCCGCCGCGCCAGGCCGCACCGGCGCCAAAACCGGCTCAAATCTACCAGGCGAGCAATGTGACACCGCTGCCGGCCTATGGCTCCGCCGCCAATACTGCCCGGCAGGCCCCGCCACCGAAGCATGAGTCCATCGACGATACCCTGATGCGGGAGCTCGAGGTCTCGCTCGACGATTCGCACTCCAAACCGGCAAGCAAGCCGGCTGCGAAGGCACCGCAGTCTCTCGACGACGAGATGACCAAGCTGCTCGGCGAACTCGCCAGCCAGAAACGATAAAGCCCGGCGAACCGTCACATCTTGCCGATTCCCGATCGAACGCCGCTTAAGCGTGTCGTCCGTTTCAGCGCGACGCGCTTTAACTTGGGGGCGGACTAAACCCTTCGGCCAAAAACAGAAATGGCCGGGAAACCCGGCCATTTCTGATGAAACAGTCCTGCCTGACGGCAGCGGCTCAATCGTCGCGATAGACCTTCTCGCGGCGTTCGTGGCGCTCCTGCGCTTCGATCGACAAGGTCGCGATCGGACGCGCATCCAGCCGCTTCAGCGCGATCGGCTCGCCGGTTTCCTCGCAATAGCCGTATGTGCCTTCATCGATGCGCTGCAGCGCCGAATCGATCTTTGAAATGAGCTTGCGCTGGCGGTCGCGGGCCCGAAGCTCGATGGCGCGGTCGGTTTCCGAGGAAGCGCGATCGGCGAGATCGGGATGGTTGGCGTTTTCCTGCTGCAGGATTTCGAGGGTTTCGCGCGCTTCGCGCAGTATGTCGGTCTTCCAGGTGACGAGCTTCAGGCGAAAGTAGGATTTCTGCCGTTCGTTCATGAACGGCTCGTCTTCAGAGGGTACGTAATTGGCTGTAACGATATCGTTCATTCGACTCACCCAACAACCCCAAATTTGGCGCCTATATATTCGCGCAGAGAAGGCTGCACAAGCGTAATCCGCGCGCGTTTCACGCAATTGTTAATGCCGCGCGGGCGATCCTCAGCAAAGCCTTCCATAGCAAGGGCGCGGGCGAATTCGCACATGATTCGCTGCGCTTGGGCGTCGCCGCCCATTGTGCCTCAGGCCTTTCTCGTGGCTAATCCAGTTGTGTCATTGGTGGGCAGCACACCATTGGGGTCCGGTGAGCAGACTGTATCTGTTGAGGCATGCGAAGGCTGGCTGGGCCCTTCCCGGCGTGCGCGACTTCGATCGCCCGCTCGACGCATCCGGCATTGCCGATGCCGAAATGATGGGGACTGCGATGCGTGCCCGCAACTACATCCCCGATATCACGCTCTGCTCCAACGCCAAGCGGGCGCGCCAGACGCTGGAAGGCATCGCCGGCCACACCGATACCGGCCGGGTGCTGTTCTTCGACACGCTCTACAGCGAGGATGCCGCCGGCTACCTCGCCATCATCCGCAGCAATGGCGGCCCCGGCTCGCTGCTGGTCATCGGCCACAATCCGATGACGGAAGACCTTGCCATGGCGGTCTCGGGCGACGGCGACGAGGCTGCTCGGACCATCATGAACCATGGTTTCCCGACCTCCGGCCTTGCGGTCGTGCGCTTCGACGGCACCCTCACCGAGGCTGCGCAAGGCGCGGGCTACCTCGAAGCCTTCCTGACGCCCGTCGATCTCTGAGCCGAGCCGGCCGAGGCCGGGCGCCATTTCAAACTTGAACCGCAAAGCCTATATCGGGCGCAAGAGCACGCCTGAGAGAACAGATTTTGGCATCATCGCTGACCACTTTCACCGACGAAGCGAGAATTGCCCTGGATACGCTGTCGGGGCGTGCGAGCGGGCTTTTTCGCCGTCGCTTCGGCTGGGCGTCACCGGACTGTCCCGGGCCGGCAAGACGGTGTTCATCTCGGCTCTCGTCCACAATCTCATCCATGGCGGGCGCCTGCCGCTGTTCGAGGCGCAGAAGTCGGGACGGATCGCTCGCGCCTTCCTCGAGGAACAGCCGGACGATGCCGTGCCGCGTTTTCAGTACGAGGACCATATCTCCGCCCTGGTCAACGACCGTGTCTGGCCGGACTCGACGCGCGCCATTTCGGAACTCAGGCTCACCATCGAATATGAGTCTGCCTCCGGTTGGAACCGGATGTTTTCCAGCGGCCGATTGTCGGTCGACATCGTCGACTACCCCGGCGAATGGCTGCTCGACCTGCCGCTGCTCGGCAAATCCTTCGCCGATTTTTCGCATGAAGCTTTTGAGATGGCTATGCTGCCGGTGCGGGCCGACCTGTCGCAGGACTGGCGGGCGCTGTCGGCGAGGATCGACCCCAATGCCGACGCCGACGAGATGACGGCGCGGCGCCTCGCCGAGAGTTTTGCCGCCTACCTCAAGGCCTGCAAGTTCGACGAGCGGGCGCTTTCGACCTTGCCGCCCGGCCGTTTCCTGATGCCTGGCGACCTCGAGGGATCGCCGGCGCTGACCTTCGCGCCCTTGCTGCTCAAGGGTGAGAAACGGCCGCGCTCCGGCTCGCTGCAAGCGATGATGGAGCGCCGCTACGAGGCCTACAAGACGCATGTGGTGAAACCGTTCTTCCGCGAACACATCACCCGCCTCGACCGCCAGATCGTGGTGATCGACGCCATGC
This sequence comes from Mesorhizobium sp. C089B, assembly GCF_030323125.1. Classification (NCBI taxonomy): domain Bacteria; kingdom Pseudomonadati; phylum Pseudomonadota; class Alphaproteobacteria; order Hyphomicrobiales; family Phyllobacteriaceae; genus Mesorhizobium; species Mesorhizobium sp. C089B. The sequence continues at coordinate 1,231,560 of NZ_CP100469.1, read as the reverse complement.
AGGCGCTGAACGCCGGCCCCGGCGCGATGGCCGACCTGGAACGCGCGGTGACCGAAATCCTCTCCTGTTTCCGTCCTGGCCGAGGCAATTTCCTCACCGACCTGTTTTCACGCCGCATCGACCGCATCCTGGTTGCCGCGACCAAGGCCGACCATTTGCATCACGAAAGCCATGACCGGCTGCAGGCAATCGTGCGGCGGCTTGCCGACCGCGCCGTGGCGCGGGCAAATTTCACCGGCGCCGATGTCGACGTGGTCGCCATGGCGGCGGTGCGCGCGACGCGCGAAGGCACGGTCAAGCAAGGCCGCGAAACCCTGCCGGTGATCATCGGCACGCCGCTGAAGGGCGAGAAGATCAACGGCGAAACCTTTGATGGCAAAGCCGAAACCGCCATATTTCCCGGGGACTTGCCGGAGAAAATTGACGCGGTTTTCGACGTTTCCGAAGCCGACCACCGGCAGAGCAGCGACGATCCGGCGATCCGTTTCGTGCGCTTTCGCCCGCCAAAGCTCGAACGCACCGCTGAAGGCGTCACGCTGTCGCTGCCGCATATCAGGCTCGACCGCGCCTTGCAGTTCCTGATCGGAGACCATCTGGCATGACCGCGCCCCGCAGACCGGCAGCTTTCCGCATCGAGCCGGAGGCCGAACCGAAGCAGGAAACGCGCCGCCCCCATGCCGAGCCGCCGGCACGCAAGTCGCGCGCCGTCGTCGTGCCGGCCGAGATCGATGTCTTCGAGGAACCCGACATTGTCGCCGCCGAACCGCCGCCGGCGACCGCGCCACGCAGGCGCTCGCTGTTTGCCAGCCTGTTTTTCGGCGCGGTCGGCGTGCTGGTTTCGCTCGCCGTCGGCCTGTGGACCGACCAACTCATCCGCGACCTGTTCGAGCGCGCAGAGTGGCTGGGGTGGCTGGCAGCGGGAATGGCCGCAATTGCCGTGTTGGCCCTCGCGGTCGTGCTGGTGCGCGAATTCTTGGCTATCGCCCGGCTGGCCGAGGTCGAAAAACTGCAAAAGCGGGCGCTCGATGCCATGGCGCGCGACGATCCGAAGGCTGCAAGGGCCGTCGTCGAAGAGCTTTCGGCCTTTGTCGCTGCGAAACCCGAAACCGCGGCCGGCAGGCGCTCCCTGGCCGAATTGCGCGGCGAGATCATCGATGGCGGCAATCTGGTGCGACTGGCCGAGACCGAGATTCTCGGGCCGCTCGATGCGAGAGCCAAGGTGATGATCCTCGAAGCAGCCAAACGCGTGTCGCTGGTCACCGCCGTCAGCCCCCGCGCACTCGTAGACGTTGCCTATGTCGTGTTCGAGGCCGGGCGCCTGATCCGCCGCTTGTCCGAACTCTACGGCGGCAGGCCGGGCACGCTGGGCTTTTTCCGGCTGGCGCGCAGCGTTCTTGCCCATCTGGCGGTGACCGGCTCGATCGCCGTCGGCGACAGCTTTGTCCAGCAGATCATCGGCCATGGCCTTGCCGCACGGCTTTCGGCGAAACTCGGCGAAGGCGTGGTCAACGGCATGATGACGGCGCGTATCGGCATTGCTGCCATGGAGACGGCGCGGCCCCTGCCCTTCATTGCCGGCAGGCGGCCGGGTATGGGCGATTTCCTGTCGGCGCTGACCTCGTTTGCGGCCAGAAAAGAGAATGAAGCACCCGCCTCGACCAAGTGAACGCCCCCTCGCGGTCACCAAGCATTAACCAATCTTGTTCATGGTCGTCCAACAACAGCCTCCTTGTTGCCGGGTGTCGTCTATGAAAAGCGTAATCTTGTCCTGCGTCCTGCCCTGGTCGCGCTTGCAGCACCTCTGGGCCCGACCGGGAAAGCCTTTGCAGCCGAGCCCGACAAACAGTTCTTCCGCACCGTCGAAGGCAAATGGGTCGGCCCGGGCGAAATCATCGCCGGCAAATACAAGGGCACGAAGTTCACCTGCAGCTTCGACGGCTCGACGCCGGACAACAAGACCGGCATGACGCTCGATGGCGACTGCCGCGTCGGTGTCTTCACCCAGAAAATGTCGGCGACCGTCGAGCGCAAGGGCCGCGACTACAAGGGCAATTTCATGGGCGGCGCCGCGGGGTCGGGCCTGGACATCATCGGCGGCAACGTGGTCGATGCCCGCAAAGTCGTCTTCACCATCAACCGCAACCAGCTGCGCGGCGTCATGCAGGCCCGCATTCCCGACGACAATTCGATGACGGTGACCATCGCCGTGCGCGTCGACCAGCAGCTGGTGCCGGTCATCGGCATGAGCCTCAAGCGCGTCGATGCCGTCGAAGTTGGCTCCATCGCCAAAAACTGACTCTCAAGCGGTTCCCCCAAAAAGCGCGGAACGGGGTTGCACTGCGCGATAGCTGAGCGATTCCGCTCAGCTCGATGTCGGAAAATGACAGGCCACCTTGCGGCCGGGTCGGCGCTCCTCAAGCACGGGCCGCTCGGTGCGGCACCTTTCTGCCGCGATCGGACATGTGGCGCGCAACCGACGATGTCAGCGTCTCCGACGGCCCAAGCCACAGCAAGGCCAACGTGTCAGGGTCCTGTGCGTGCCGGCCGTCCTTCGTGTCAGCGCGATGCGCTTTAAGAACACCAGCAAAAAAGGCGGCGGCTACTCGAGCCACCGCCTTTCTCAATTTCCGAACGAAGAATCAGCCCTTGATGGCGGCCGTCAGCTCGTCATAGGCCTTGCAGGCGTCGGCCGGCGTGGTGGCGCCCTGATATTTGGTCGTCACAGCCTGCACCTTGGCGGTCAGGTCGGCGGCCTTGGACGGATCCTTGGTGATCGCCTCCTGCAGCGCGGCGGTCATCTCCTGCGCCTTCTTGGCGGCAATCTCCTGCGTGCATTCAGGCGCCTTCGAACAGGCCGATGCGGCAAGCATGGCGACACCCACGCCGACGAGCAAAAACTTCTTCATGTCAGTCATTCTCCTCACGAAGGCAGAACTTGATCGTCGCTGCCTTCCAACGGCCGAAGCCTGGCGTCCCATAGCCGCCGATTGCGGCAAAACGCAACGTGTGCGGCGCATAAACTTGTGCAGCGCTGCTGCAACGGCGCGGACGGCCTGATTGAGGCCGCCCGTGTCAGACGAAGCAAGGTTTCAGCCACGAGGCTGCAGCAGCGCCAGTGCGGCCGTCGCCGCGGCAAGGAGGGCGGTTAGGGTCAAAGGCCCCGTAGCGCCATAGGTGTCCACGACATAACCGCCGACAACCGCACCGACGGTGATGGCAACCTGGAAGGAAGTGACCATCAGGCTGCCTGCTGCTTCCAGCGCATCAGGCGCCGCGCGGGACATATTGGTCGGCAGCACCACCGGCGCCATGCCGAAGGCGAAGCCCCACAGCGTAACAAAGCCGAAGGCAACGCCGGTTTGCGCGCCCCAAAGCACCAAAGCGAGTGCCGCAAACGCCATCAACGCGGCGGTTACTGCGAGGGCCATGTGGATGTTGGTGTCGGCCAGGCGACCGCCGGCAATATTGCCGATCACAGCGGCGATGCCGAACCCGAGCAGCGCCAGGGCAATCGGTCCGGTTGTGAGGAGCGTCACCTGTTCGAGGAAGGGGCGCACATAGACCGAGCCGGCAAAATGCCCGGTCATCAGCAGAACAATGGCAAGCATGCCGAGTTGGATGCCGCGCCGCCGCGTCAGCCGAAAGACGTCTGCAAGGCTGTTGCTTGCCGTTGCAGGCAAGGTCGGCAGGCTGAGAAGCTGCAGCAGCATGGCAAGCGCGGCCAGCCCCGCCGTCATGGCCATGGCGCTGCGCCATCCCAGCCAGTCACTGATCAACGCACCCATCGACGGCGCGGCAATGGTGGCGAGCGAGACGCCGAGGGTCACGATCGCCATGCCGCGACCTGTCGCATTGGCGCCAACCAGCCGCGCCACGACGGCAACGGAAAGTGCCCAGAAAGCGCTAAGAGCGATCCCCAACCCGGCCCGGCCCAGCAACAGCAGCCAGAAATTGGGCGCCAGCGCCGCAAGAATATTGGAACTGACCGCCAGGGCCATGAGGCCAACCAGCACCGCCTTGCGGTTCAATCGACCGATGAGAACATTGCTCAACATGGCCGTCACGGCGCCAACGGAAGCGGTGGCGGTGACGACCTGTCCGGCCGTTCCCTCGCTGATGCCGAGATCGCGCGCCATCGGCGTCAACAGACCTGCCGGCAAGAATTCGGCAGACACCAGGGCAAAGCTGGTGGCCGCCAATGAAAGGACCGCGAACCAGGTGGCCGCGCTCCACGCGGCTGGTGCATCGGCATCAAGGCCAATGGCGGCGTCTTCAAGCTGTAATGTTGTGTCAGTCACGGGAAGATCTCCACAGTTTGGAGATCTTAGATAGGCGAGTCCGCCCGGATGTTATGTACCTTAAAATCCGAAATTCATATCCATTCGTCCGGGAATTGTGCGGCGCACAACGCCTGGCGAGACATTGGTGATGCGCTTGAACGCGCGGGCGAAGGACGCCTCGGAATCATAGCCCAAACGGGTAGCAACTTCGGCAACAGACAAGCCGTTTTGGCCCAGCAATTCGCGGGCAAGCTGCATGCGCAGGCGGGCGAGATAATGTGCGGCGCCCTCACCCAATACCGCGCTGAAGCGCTCGGCGAAAATCGAACGCGATTGGCCTGCCACGCCGGCCAGGCTTCCCAGCGTCCAGTTGTGGCCGGGATCGCGATGCATGGCCGCCAGAGCGCGCCCTATATGGGGGTCGCGGATGGCTGCAAGCCAACCGATGGTCGAGGCGCCGTTGCAATTGACCCAGCAGCGTATGAGCCTGGCTGTCAGCAAATCCGCCATACGCGACAGGATGGTGGCGCTGCCCATCTGCGGTTGCGCGGCCTCCACCGTCATGGCCGCCAGCAAAGGGCCGACCATCGGGTCATTGCCGGCCACGTCGCAACCCTTGATGAGAGGCGGCATCAACGTGATCAACGGATTGAGCGCATAGGAGCCGAGAGACATGGAGCCGCAGAAAAGGGTGCTTGTCGCGCCCGTTCCCTGCCGTATCACTTCGCAAACGTTGCCGCCCAACTTGATCACCTGGCAGCCCTCGAGCGAGTCGCCCACCACGTCCGGCGCACTCGCCAGCCGATGGGCGATGCCTTGCGGCAGCAGCACCAGATCGCCATCGCGCAACTCCTGCCAGCCTTGCGCTTCGGTGTGAATCCAGCATGGACCCTGGCCGACAAAGTGAAAACGAAGCAGCTGTTGTTGCGGAAAGTCTATGCTCCATGGGTGCCGGAGTTCGCAGCGGCCATAGTTGACACCACTCAAGCGAAAGTCTTGCAGAACTTCGCTGAGCGCATCCATCGGGATATGTGGCAGCGGCGACGGCCGGGACGAATAATCAGGCATTTGCCAGATATAGATACCGGCCGTCCGACAGGCAAGCGCAGACTGTTGTTCCACCGGGGAATCGCTGCCACGGCACCCTACCCATTCTGGCAGGCTTCCCGCCCTTGCCTCCCGCTCCCGGTGCATGCAAGGAGTGCTGTCGGACACAGGGACAAGAGGCATGGCAGCGGAAGCATCGGGCAGCGATCTCATTCAGGTGGTGGCGCTGCTTGCCGCAGGCGTCGTCGCCGTTCCGATCTTCAAACGCATGGGGCTGGGCTCGATCCTCGGCTATCTCGCCGCGGGCGTGGTCATCGGCCCGTTCGGTATTGGCATTTTTTCCGAATCGGAAGCCATCCTGCATGTCGCCGAACTCGGCGTGGTCATGTTCCTGTTCATCATCGGGCTGGAGATGCAGCCGTCGCGGCTATGGGGCCTGCGCCGCGAGATTTTCGGCCTCGGCGCGCTGCAGGTCGGCGTCTGCGCCTTGCTGCTCACCGGTGTTGGTCTCGCCGGCGGCTTTCCGATCGCGCAATCCTTCGTTGCCGGCGCCGGTTTCGTCCTAACCTCGACGGCTATCGTCATGCAGCTTCTGGAAGAGCGCGGCGAGATGGCGAGCCCCAAGGGCCAGCGCATTGTTTCCATCCTGCTGCTCGAGGATCTGGCAATCGTGCCGCTTCTGGCGCTGGTCGCCTTCCTGGCGCCGGGCGGCGCCGAGATGACCCTGCAGCAGAGGCTGGCCGAAATCGGCATCGGTCTTGGCGCCATCGTCGGGCTGGTGGTGGCCGGCCGCTATCTGCTCAACCCGTTCTTCCGCATCCTGGCCGACGCCAAGGCGCGCGAAGTCATGACGGCGGCAGCCCTTCTGGTCGTGCTGGGGTCGGCGCTGGTTATGCAGCTTTCCGGCCTCTCGATGGCGATGGGCGCCTTCCTCGCCGGCGTGCTGTTGTCGGAATCGACCTTCCGCCACCAGCTGGAGGCCGACGTCGAGCCATTCCGCGGCATCCTGCTTGGCCTTTTCTTCCTCGCCGTCGGCATGTCGCTCGACCTGCATGTGGTGGCCGACAACTGGCGGCTGATCGCCGTCTATGTCGTCGCCTACATGGCGATGAATGCGCTCGGCATCTACCTCGTCGCCCGCTTGCTGAAGAGCGGTCATCGTGAAGCGCTGGAACGCGCCGTGATCATGGCGCAAGGCGGCGAATTCGCCTTCGTCCTCTATTCGGCCGCGGCGGCGGTTGGCATCATCGACAGCCGGGCCAACGCAACGCTGACCGCGATCATCATCATCTCCATGGTGCTGACGCCGCTGGCCATCATTGCGCTCAAATATGTGACGCCGCGCGACGAGCAGTCGCTTGAAGGCGTCGACATCGCCGACGGCCTTACCGGCAGTGTGCTGGTCATCGGCTTCGGCCGTTTCGGCCAGATCGCCAGCCAGCCGCTTTTGTTGCGCGGCATCGATGTGTCGATCATCGACAATGATGTCGAAATGATCCAGGCGGCCGCCGATTTCGGCTTCAAGGTCTATTATGGCGACGGCACGCGGCTCGACATTCTGCGCGCCGCAGGTGCAGGCCGCGCGCGCGCCGTGCTGATCTGCGTCGACAAGCCGGACGCCGCCGTGCGCATGGCGGAACTGATCAAGGCGGAGTTCCCGCTGCTGACCGTCCTGGCACGCGCGTACGATCGCGGCACCGCGCTCTCGCTCATCCGCGCCGGCGTCGACTTCCAACTGCGCGAGACCTTCGAATCGGCCCTCGTCTTCGGCGGTTCCGCGCTCGAGGTTTTGGGCGTCGAGCCGGAAGATGTCGCCGATGTCATCGAGGATGTGCGACGGCGCGACAATGCCCGACTGGAGACGCAGCTGGCCGAAGGCGTCCGCGCCGGGCAACGTTTCCTCAGGGGCAATACCGGCACGCCGATCCCGACGCCGCTGACGCAACCGCGCCGGCCCGGCCAGGCGCTGAACGAAGAGACGGCCGGCGTGCTGCACAAGCCCGAGCCCGCCGATCAGGGGGAAAGCTGATGACCGCATTGGATGAGCGCGCGCTCGCCGTCACAAAATTCTGGCGCGAGGCCGGCGAAGACGCGTGGTTCGAGAAGAACGACGCCTTCGACGCGAATTTCCGCAGCAGGTTTCTCGACCTGCACTTTGCCGCCGCGCGGCGCGAGTGCGACGCATGGTCGGAGCATGCCGAGGGTTCGCTGGCGCTGATGATCCTGCTCGACCAGTTTCCGCGCAACTGCTTTCGCGGCTCAGGCCATATGTACGCCACTGATCCGCTGGCAAGGCACTTTGCCGCCAAGGCGATTGCGGCAGGCCATGACCTTTCACTGGAAGAAAACCTGCGCGTCTTCCTGTACCTGCCCTACGAACATTCGGAACTGCCCGCCGACCAGGACAGATCGGTCGAGCTCACCACCGCCAGGGCGCCGGAGTATGTGAAATACGCCATCGAGCATCGCGACATCATCGAGCGTTTCGGCCGCTTTCCGCACAGGAACAAGATGCTTGGCCGCGAGACGACGGCGGACGAACAGGCATTTCTCGATGGCGGCGGATTTTCCGGTTAACCCAGCCACCAGTCGCGGCCGGATGCCAGCCGCTCTATGCCTGATGTATCGACGGCGCTGAGCCGCGCGCTCACGCTCCTGCCGCCCACCGCCAGATCCGGCGCGATCTCGGCCAGGGGCGCCAGAACGAAGGCGCGCTCCAGCATCCGGGGATGCGGCACTTCCAGCCCGGTTTCGTGGATGATGCGGTCGCCGAACACCAATATGTCGATGTCGATCAGGCGCGGACCCCAGCGCTCCTCGCGCACCCGCTTCAGCTTGCGCTCGGCCTCGAGGCAGAGGTCGAGCAGCGCCCTTGGCGCCAGCGCGGTCGAGATTTCGGCAGCGGCGTTGAGGAAATCCGGCTGGTCGAGCTTGCCCCAGGGCGGCGTGCGATAGAGCGAGGAGACGGCGATGACACGCGTGTTCTCGTCGGCGTCCAGCAGGCGCAGCGCCGTGGCCATCGAGGCCGAGGGATCGCCGAGATTGCCACCAAGGCTGAGATAGACCGTGTTTTTGCTACTCTGGCCAGACAACGGTCACCTCGACGTAATCGAGCACGCCGGGCACCGGTGCGTTGGGCTTGCGCACGGTGATCTCGGCCTTCCTGATCTGCGGAAACCGTGAAGTCAGCGCCTTCGCCACTTCGAGCGCCAGCGCCTCGATCAGGAAACGGCGATGTCCAGTGACGATCTTTTCAATCACCGTGAAGGCGATGCCGTAATTGACGGTGTCCTCGATGGAATCATCCTCCAGTGGGCGGCTGGGCTCGACCGTCAACTCGGCATCGACATAAAAACGCTGGCCAAGCGCCTCTTCCTCGTCCAGCACGCCGTGCCGGGCAAAGAAGGCGCAGTTCTTCATGCGGATGACGTACATTTCTTAGTGTCCTGGCATTTCTTGGTGTCCTGGGCTCAGCGTCCTGGCTTTTCACGCGCCAGCATAGCATCGGCGACGGCCAGTGCGTCCATGTTGATTGCGACATCGTGAACGCGAAACAGATCGGCGCCCTTCAGCCTCAGGATGACACTGGTGGCTGCCGTCCCGGCGGCGCGCGCGCCGGCTTCGCGGCCGGTGACGGTGCCGATGAAGCGTTTTCTGGAGGTGCCGGCCATCAAGGGAAAACCGAGCTCCTTAAGCTCGGAAAACCGCGCCATCAGGTCGAGGTTTTCCTCAGCCGTCTCCTTGGCGAAGCCGAAGCCGGCATCGAGTACGATATGATCGTCCGCAACGCCGCTGCGCCTGGCGATTTCCAGCGAAGCCTTGAGGAACAAAAACTGGTCGGCGATGACGTCGGGCAGTTTTTGCCGCTCGCGCCCGGTATGCATGATGACCAGTCCGGCGCCGGTCTCGGCGGCGACGCGGGCGATGCCCGGTTCGCGCTGCAAGCCCCAGACATCATTGACGATATGCGCACCGGCGGCGACGGCGAGGCGCGCGGTTTCCTCGCGATAGGTGTCGACCGATACCAGGGCTTCGCCTGAAACGGCGAGTGCTGCGATCACCGGCAGGATGCGGCCCTGCTCTTCTTCAGCAGTTACGGGCGATGCGCCAGGGCGCGTGGATTCCCCGCCGATGTCGATGACGGCGGCCCCCTCTTCGACCATGCGGTGCGCCTGAGCCACAGCCTGATCAGGCGTGATGAACAGCCCGCCGTCGGAAAAACTGTCCGGCGTGACGTTGAGAATGCCGACCACAATGGCTTTCTCGCCAAGGTCAAGATGGCACTTATGCGCCAGTTGCCATCGCCTTGTCGTCATTGTCCTTCAACCATGTGTCTCATTGGCATGTGGTGCTCATTGGCATGGGGCTCATCGAGCGCTTGCAATCCATCAACGATGCGTGATCGGTGGAAGATCAATTCCGTTGCGCCGGCAACGGCCGTAAAGCAAGGTGAGTGAAGAGGCAACATGATGAAACGACCCCTGCTCTGCGCCATGATGCTGGCTTTGACCGTCCTGCCGGCGAATGCTGCCAATCTGGTGAAGACTTACAGCTATTTTGCCATCGGCGGCAGCACGCTCGATGACATCGAGACGCAATTGTCGAAGCATGGACCCGAGGTGAAAAGCACCGGGATGCGGCATCCAGGCGCCACCCAGATGGCGTTCACCACCCGCATCAGCTACGCGCAAACCGCAGACACCTGCCGCATCGCCAAGGCCGCCGTTACCGTCAAGGTCAAGGTCATCCTTCCGGAGTGGCGCAGGCCGCGCAAGGCCGATCCCGATGTCAGGCTGTTCTGGGACACCCTGTCGGCCGACATCAAGCGCCATGAGGAGCGTCATGTCGAGATCGCCAAGAACCACGGCCGTCTGCTCGAAGACGCGCTGAACGCGAGCTTTGCGCAAAAGACCTGCGCCGGGGCAAAGGCGAAGGCGGCGCAGATCACCGCGGCCGAACTCGCCAGGCATGACCAGGACCAATTGCGCTTCGACCGCGTGGAAGGCGTGAATTTCGAAAGCCGCATCCTGCGGCTGCTGCGCTACCGCATGCAGCGCGTCGAGAACGGCCAGCTTCCGCCCGGCTGAAACACGGACTGATACCAAGCCAATTCTGCCGAAACATGAGGCCAGCCCCAGAAAATTTTCGGGCATAGGTCGAAATCGGCCTATACGGGACGACATATGTCAGGCTCGCAAGATATGTCAGGCTGGCAAGGCGCGAGCTTCGAAACACCAGATCAAGACCAATCGAGGCGGCGCGTAGCGGAGCGGCCATTTGGCGCCGCGCTATCGCTCTCAAACTTTATGGATGAACTGATATGGACCAAGCTGTCGACAAGCCGGCTAGGCTGCCTCCCGCCGCACCGCTGACGGAAAGCGAGAAGAACGTCATCATCGCCGGCATCCTTTTGTCGATGCTGCTGGCGGCGCTCGACCAGACAATCGTCGCGCCGGCCATGCCGACCATCGGCCGTTCGCTCGGCCATGCCGACTACCTGCCGTGGATCGTGACCGGCTATCTCCTGACGGCGACGGCCATGGCGCCGCTCTACGGCAAGATTTCCGACGTCTATGGCCGCCGGCCGACCGTCTATGCGGCGATCCTGATCTTCCTTCTGGGATCGCTGGTCAGCGCCATGGCCCCCAACATGTTCGTGTTGGTTGTCGGCCGGGCGATCCAGGGTGCGGGCGGCGGCGGCCTGTTCGCCCTGGCGCAGATCGTCATCGGCGACCTGGTGCCGCCGCGCGAACGCGCGCGTTATGCCGCCTGGATTTCGGGCACCTGGGCGGTCGCCAGCATCGCCGGGCCTTTGCTCGGCGGCGGATTTGCCGAACATCTGCATTGGTCGCTGATCTTCTGGATCAATATCCCGCTCGGCATCTTGGCCATGGCCATCATCAACAAGCCGCTGCGCAAACTGCCGGTCGCCGCAAAGCGGCATCGCATCGACGCGCCGGGCGCGCTGCTTCTGGTGGTGGCGACGGCATTGCTGCTTTTGGCCCTCAACTGGGGCGGCAGCGCCTATCCATGGGCCTCGCGCGAGATCGTCGGCCTGCTCGCCTGTTCGGCGGTCTTCTGGGGTGCGTTCGCGCTCAGGCTGATGCGTGCGGCCGAGCCGCTGATTTCGCTTGAAGTGCTGAGCAATCCGATCGTGCTTGCCGGCACGGCGTCGATGTTCCTGCTGCAGGCCGCCAATATCGGCCTGTCGGTGTACCTGCCGGTCTATCTGCAGTCGATCATCGGCCTGTCGGTCAGCCAGTCGGGCCTTGCCATGCTCGGCCTGCTGCTCGGAACGGTCGCCGGCGCGACCTTCAGCGGCCGCACGATACCGCGCTTCTTCCACTACAAGCGTATAGCCATGGTCGGCGTTCTCTTCGCCATTATCTGCCTTGGCGTGCTCAGCCTGGTCGCCGGCCGCGCCTCGCTGCTGGTGGTCGAGCTCTTGACCATCTGCATCGGCCTTGGAAGCGGCACCACCTTCCCGGTCGCCACCGTGTCGGTGCAGAACGCTGTCGACCGCGCGCATCTCGGCGTTGCCACCGGCGTGCTGACCTTCCTGCGTTCGCTGGGCAGCGCGCTCGGCGTCGCCATGCTCGGCGCCGTCGCGCTCGGCTATGGCCTGCCGCTCGCCGGCGAAGGCGCGCCGGCTGCCGGACAGATCGTCTCGGCGACGCCCTTCATGATGATCTTCCTTGCCGCGGCGGTCACGCTCGTGCTGGCGCTGATCACGCTGGCGCTGATGCCGGAGAAGTCACTGCGCGGCCGCGACGACGCCGAGGCGCCGGTCGTTCTGGTGGAGTGATCCGGAAAGCCCTGTAGGACCTACTCCACGACGCCGAGCTTCTTCTGCAGGCTCGTCGACGACGTCGTGTACTGGAAGACGATGCGCTCGCCCGGGCTGATGATGCGCTTGGCGGCCTGCGCCATCAGCGCCACCTCGTGAAAACCCGACAGGATCAGCTTCAGCTTGCCTGGGTACCAGTTGATGTCGCCGACGGCAAAGATGCCTGGCACCGAGGTCTGGAATTTCTCCGTATCGACCGGGATGAGGTTCTCATGAAGGTTGAGCCCCCATTCGGCGATCGGGCCGAGCTTCATGGTCAGGCCGAAGAACGGCAGCATGCGCGTGCACGGCACCTCGATGTCGCCGTCAGGCCCGCCCTTGATGGTAGCAGAGGCCAGCTCGCCGTCGGCGCCGGTCAGGCCGCTCACCTGGCCGACCCGGAACTCCAGCTGCTTCATCTCCTGCATGGCATACATCTTGTTGACGCTGTCGGGCGCCGCCCTGAATTCCGCGCGCCGGTGGACCAGTGTCACGCTTTTTGCCACCGGCTGCAGGTTCAGCGTCCAGTCGAGTGCGGAATCGCCGCCACCGACGATGACGAGGTCGTGGCCGCGGAATTCCTCCATACGGCGCACCGAATAGAAGACGCTCCTGCCCTCATAGGCCTCGATGCCGGGAATGGGCGGCCGTTTGGGCTGGAACGAGCCGCCACCGGCGGCGATCACCACCACCTTGGCTTCGAACACCTCGTTCTCGTCGGTGGTGACCCGAAATGAGCCGTCGTCCAGCTTTTCCAGGCTGGAGACCATGCGGTTGAAGGTAAAATCCGGCTTGAACGGTTGAATTTGCTCGAGCAGTTTGTCGACCAGCCCTTGCGCCGAGATCGAGGGCCAGCCTGGAATGTCGTAGATCGGCTTTTCCGGATAGAGTTCGGCGCATTGGCCGCCGGGCCGGTCGAGGATATCGATCAGATGGCACTTCATGTCGAAGAGGCCGAGTTCGAACACGGCGAACAGGCCGACCGGCCCCGCCCCGACAATGAGTGCGTCCGTCTTGATTATATCGGTCATGCCAGGCGAGCCTCATTGTCAAACTGGGGCGAAACTGGCGCGAGACTGCATGAGCATTGGCCCGCTGCCAAGCGGCGGCGGGAAAAATCAGATGGTACGGGAGATCAACCCTGGCGAGCCGGCACGCGCACGACCAGGCCGTCAAGCGCGTCGCGCACCTTGATCTGGCAGGACAGCCGCGAGTTCGGCTGGACGTCATAGGCGAAGTCCAGCATGTCCTCTTCCATCGCCTCCGGCTCGCCGACCTCGGCCGTCCAGGCTTCGTCGACATAGACATGGCAGGTCGCGCAGGCGCAGGCGCCGCCGCATTCTGCCTCGATGCCCGGCACCGCGCTACGGATCGCATTCTCCATGACGGTCGAGCCGTTTTCGGCCTCGACATCGAAAGGAGTGCCGTCATGGGCAATGAAGGTCAGCTTGGTCATTTGTCACCTGAAGGGAGTCCCAGCCGAGATAATCACTCCGCCGGACAAGTCAACTGCCGCGCGAAAGCGCCGCTTTGTGACGTTTTTTCGGAAAGCTGGCCAAAGCACGCCCTGGCCCCGTCGATTCATCCCGGTGGCCGCTGCCGAGCGGCAGCCATTACCGGCTGATGGCGGCGATGAAATCGCGCACTTCCTCGATCAGGGCGCCGAGGCGCTTGAGGATGCGCGCATCTTCCGGCTGCTGTTCGATCGAGGTGGCGCAGTCGGCGATGGCAAAGGCGCCGACCCCGCGCGCCGAACCTTTCAGCCCATGCGCCAGAAGCAGTCGCTCCCTGACATCGGCATCGACTATTCTGTCGCGGACGGAAAGCGCCTGCTGTACGAACAGCGCCAATACCTCCTGTTCGAGGGCGCGATCGCCCATAGTCTGACGGGCCAGATGGGCCAGATCCACTGGGCGCGAACGGGCCGGTCCCGACGCATCGCCGCCCGGCATTGAGAAGGCAATGCCGCTTTCACCGCGTACCAATTTGAAACTCCTTGTGCCGATCGCCGAAAAAACTAGGCGATTTCCGTCGCCAACGCGTTAATGAATGGGCTGGAATATTTGTTGCCGTTGAGGCGGTTAGATCACGTTGTCGTTAACCTTATATTTAAAGTTTTACGTATCTCGCGGAATGCATGTTTTCTTTACCCCTGTGTGTCATTACGATACGAAGGTCCATTTTCAGCCTCCTGCGTGGGATAAGACGAGCCAGAATCAGGCAAAAATAAGAAGTCCCTCGGCAGCTAGTACAGGGTAGCGAAGGCATGGCGAAGAAACCAACGACGACCAGAACTCTCGACAGCGACGTAGCCAGGGAACTCGAAAAGGCACTAGACCTCGATCTCAGCGGAGACGGCAGCGGCGATCTCGATATCGCGGCGTCGATGGAAGATCTGGAAGCGCAGATATCGCAGGCCGCGGACGAACTGGCGCGCGAAGGCCGCCCCCAGAAGCCCGCCCCCGCTCAAAACGCGCCCGTCCAACAAAACCAGAGTGCGAAGCCGGCAGCCAAGCCCGCCGAGCTGCGCCCGGTCGAATCGCGCAACAGCGCGCAGCCAGCCGGCTTCAAGCCGGCAAACGATGACCGCCAGAAAGATTACAAGACGCTGCTGCACAGCCTCAACCGGCGCGCGTCTAGCACGATCTATTGGGTCGTGGCGTTCGTGTCGCTGGCCTGGATCGCCGGCGCCGGCGGCCTCGCCAATCTGCTGTTTGGCCCCAGCATCTGGAAAATTCGTACGTTCGATCAAATCCTGGCCCGCCCTGAACTGATCGGCCTGGCGATCGCGGCAATCATACCGGTCGTCCTGTTTTGGGCCTTCGCGGCGATGATCCGCCGCGCGCAGGAAATGCGCATTGCCGCGCAATCGATGACGGAGGTTGCTTTCCGCTTGGCGGAGCCGGAAAACCTCGCCCAAGACCGCGTGATGATGATCGGCCAGGCCGTTCGCCGTGAAGTGGCGGCGATGGGCGAAGGCATCGAGCGCACGCTGGCGCGCGCCGTCGAGCTCGAAACTCTGGTCCACAGCGAGGTCAACCAGATCGAACGCTCCTATTCGGAGAATGAATCGCGCATCCGGTCGCTGGTCGACGGGCTGGGCAGCGAGCGCGAAGCCGTCGTCACTCATGCCGAGCGCGTGCGCGCCTCGATCACCGGCGCGCATGAAACGCTGAAGGACGAGATCGGCGCCGCCTCCGACATTATTCGCGACTCTATCCTCAACGCGTCGACCAAGCTGTCGATGACGATCACGAATTCCGGCGACACGCTGATCGACCGCATCAATGAAAGCTCGATGTCGATCTTCGATTCCGTCGAAACCCGGCTGGATTCAATCACCGACAGGCTGTCGACGTCGGGCGAAGCCTTTGCTTCGCTGCTCGACACCCGCATCGCCAAGCTGACGGACACCACAGACGGCCTGACCCGGTCGCTGACCGACCTGCTCGACGACCGCACCACCGGTATGGTGTCGCTGCTCGGCGGCGCCGCCCGCACCCTGAGCTCGGAATTCGAGTCCAGCCTGAACGGCATCGAGCGGACGCTGGCCGAGCGCGGCCAGGCGCTGATCAGCGAATTTCAGACCCGCGCCGAAGCACTCGATACCGGCACGCAGAAGCTCAACGCCGCGCTCGAGGCGCGCGCCCGCCAGATCAACGAAACGCTGGTCGAGCGCGCCCGCGAGATCGCCCACACCTTTGCCGAGAGCAAGGATCATTTGTCGGCCATGATCGATCAGGGCAAGACCCAGATCGGCGCCGACATGGCCGACATCGTCTCGTCGACCTCGTCGATGCTCGAAGCCCGCGCCAGCGATTTCGCCGGCCGGATGGAAGCCGCCCGCCATGTCGTGTCGCGCTCATTCGACACCGACATCCAGCGTCTTGCCGATGCCCGTGTCGGCATCGAGGACGCCGTCGAAACCACAGCCGCAAGCTGTCCGAAAGCCGCGAACGCATGGCGGCTGCCATGCAGGCGGACCTGGCGAAGTTCGCCGAGGGCCGCGCCGGCATC
This sequence comes from Mesorhizobium sp. C089B, assembly GCF_030323125.1. Classification (NCBI taxonomy): domain Bacteria; kingdom Pseudomonadati; phylum Pseudomonadota; class Alphaproteobacteria; order Hyphomicrobiales; family Phyllobacteriaceae; genus Mesorhizobium; species Mesorhizobium sp. C089B. Next base: position 1,215,390 of record NZ_CP100469.1, on the reverse strand, counting down.
GATGCGGCCGTAACCAACCAGGTGCAGAAGCTGGCCGAAGGCCGCAACCTGATCTCGCGCGCCCTGGAAGAGGATCTACGCAAGGTCAACGAGTCGCGCGCCGCCATCGACGCGTCGCTGGGAAGCCATCTCGAGCGGCTTGAAGAAGGCCGCAACCGGCTCAACCAGGCTTTGCATGAAGACTCCGGAAAACTTGTGCAAGCCCGTACGATCATTGACGAAATGGTCGCCGGACATGTCGGTAAACTGGCCGAAGGCCGCAACATTCTGTCGCGCGCCCTGGAAGCCGATCTCGGCAAGCTCGCCGACAGCCGCGCGTCGATTGACGGGCTGGTCGCCGGCCAGGTTGAAAAGATCGCCGAAGGCCGTGCCATCCTGACCAAGGCGCTCGAAAACGACATTATCGGCATCAAGGGCGTGATCGAGAACCACTCGGCGAAACTGGCCGAGGACCGCACCGAACTCAGCAAGGCGCTGGAGAACGACCTGTCCGGCATCAGGGGCCTGCTCTCCGACCATTCGAGCCGGCTTGCCGACGATCGTGGCCTGTTGTCACAGACGCTCGAGGCCGACCTCGCCAAGCTCGCCGAGAGCCGGTCGAGCATCGACGGGCTGGTCGCCGGCCAGGTCGAGAAGCTGGCCGAGGGGCGCGATATCCTCAAGCGCGCGCTCGAAGCCGACCTCAACACCATCAAGGGCGCCATCACGGGTCATTCCGACAAGGTGGCGGAAGAGCGCGGTCAGCTTTCCAGGGCACTGGAGGCCGACCTGCAGAATGTGAACAGCCTGATCGCCGACCACTCGAACCGGCTTGTCCAGGATCGTTCGACGCTATCCCAGGCGCTTAAGGATGACCTTCAGAATGTGAACAGCCTGATCACCGACCACTCGAGCCGGCTTGTCCAGGATCGTTCGACGCTATCCCAGGCGCTTCAGGACGATTTGCACAATGTCAGCGGCATCATGGCCGATCATCAAAACAGGCTCGTCCAGGACCGTTCGGCGCTCTCAAAGGCACTGGAAGACGACATCGCCAAGCTGGCGGAGAGCCGCTCCAACATCGATGGGCTGGTCGCCGGACAGGTCGAGAAGCTCGCCGAGGGCCGAGACATCCTCACACGGGCGCTCGAAGCCGATCTCAATGCGATCAGGAGCGCCATTGCCGACCAGTCGCAGAAGCTGAGCGAAAACCGTGGCGAGTTCGCACGGGTGTTGGAAGCGGATTTGGAAAATGTCAACAGCCTGATCGAGGGTCACAGCGACAAGCTCGTCCGGGATCGCGCGACGCTGTCGAAGGCTCTCGAGGACGACCTCGCCAAGCTGGCCGAGAGCCGGTCGAGCATCGACGGACTGGTCGCAGGCCAGGTCGAGAAGCTGGCCGAGGGCCGAGACATCCTGAAACGTGCGCTGGAAGCCGACCTGCAGAAGCTGTCGGCAAGCCGCGGTGAGGTTGACGACATCATCGCCGGCCATGTCGGCAAGCTGGCCGAAGGCCGCAACATGTTGACCCAGGCGCTGGAAGACGATCTGGCAAAGCTCGCCGACATACGCAAGGACGTCGACCGCTCTCTGTCGGGCCATATCGACCAGATTGCCGGCAGAAGCACCGATATCTCGGCGGCAATCGCTGCCGATGTCGAGAAAATCGAGCAGGCCTTCAGCAAGCAGACCGGCATCATCGAAGAGCGCGCCGGAACCATGGAGCGCGCGTTGTCGGTGGGTGTCGACAATGTCCGCAGCGTGCTTGAAAAGAGCGCCGTCTTCGTTGCCGGCGCGCTCCGTGAGAAGGTGATGGAAGTCACCAGCGCGCTGCACGAACAGGCCGGTGCTGCCTTCAGTGATGCCGACCGCAAGATCGCCGAGCGTGCCGAGCAGACCTCGGCCGCCCTTTTGGCCCGGGCCGAGGACATCGCCCGGACCTTCGAGGACGCGGATCGCCGTCTGCACGCCCGTGCCGAGGACACATCGAGCGCCCTGCTTGCTCGCGCCGAGGATACGACGAATGCCTTGCTTGCTCGCGCCGAAGACACGACGAGCGTGCTGCTTGCCCGGCATGACGAGACGTCGAACTCGCTGCTCGCCCGCGCCGAAGAAACGGCCGGACGGCTGGCTGCCCGCGCCGGCGAGATCGCCGGCACGTTCGACGCCGCCGACCAGAAGCTGGTCGCCCGCGCGGTCGAGACGGCGCAGTCGCTGGCCGACCGCGCCGGCGACATCCTGCGTAACTTCGAGGGTGCCGACCAGCGGCTGAGCATGCGCATCGGCGAATCCGCCGAAGCGCTGGCCGCCCGCGCCTCGGACCTTGGCCGCATCTTCGACGCCGCCGACCAACAGCTGATCTCGCGCATCGCCGAGGGTTCGGACGCGCTGTCAGCCCGCGCCACCGAGATCAGCCGCATCTTCGACGAGGCCGATCACCGCCTGGTGTCGCGCATCGCCGACTCCACTTCGACGATCGGCGAGCATGCCGACAACATCGTCGGCGCCTTCGCCAGCACCGAGCAGCGTGTTGCCGAACGTGCACGCCAGACCGGCCAGGAACTTGCCGTCCACGCCCGCGAGATGGAGCAGGCTCTTGCCGGCGCCGATGAGCGGCTGGCCGCGAGCGTTGCGTCCGCAGCTTCGCGCGTCGAGGAACAGGTCGCCAACGTCGAGAACCGCCTTCTTTATACGACGGAGACGATGGGCCAGAAGCTCAACGAGCAGGTTTCCAGCGCAGAAGCTCAGCTGATCTCGCGCGCCAACACGATTGCGGAGACTTTTACCGCGGTCGGCCAGCACATCGGCCAAAGCACCAACGACGCTGCCAAGACAATCGGCACCAATACCCGCGAGCTCAACACGATGCTGGCGGCGCGTTCGGCCGAGATGGCGAAGATCCTGGACGAAACCGCGCGGCCGCTGGTCGAGCGCTTCGCCCAGGGCGGCTCGGAACTGCAAAAGAGCATGGAAGAGGTCACCGAACGCGCGACCGAGAAGCTGCGCAGCGAAAATGCCGCCCTCGTCAACGCGCTCGCCAGCCGCACCGCCGAAACGCTGTCGGCCGTCGAAGGCGCGCGCTCGTCGCTCGCCGATAGCGTCGCCGACCTCATCGGCCGCATGAGCGTCTCCAGCTCGCAGCTTGGTGAGCTGATCGAACAGGCGGCGATCAACCTCGGCCAGGTTGACGAACGTCTGAGCGGCAGCACGCAAAGCTTCGCGGCAACCACCGAAAAGGCCGCGCAGACCTTCGCCAGCTCGGCACGCCTGGTCGATTCGAACACGACGCGGCTTACCGAACTGTCGTCGTCGACCCTGCGCGAAGTGGCCTCGATCGCCACCAAGTTCGACGAGCACAGCCGCTTGCTGTCCTCGGCTTCGGATCTGTTGAGCTCGGCGCAGAGCAATCTGGAGCACACGCTTGAGCGGCAATCGTCGCTCGAAGATCTCGCCGTCGGCCTGGTCAAGAAGTCGGAAGACCTCGAGAAGGTGATGCGTTCGTTCGAAAACCTTGTCGGCCAGACGATGCAGAATGCCGAAGGCAAGACGCTGGCATCAGCCGACAAGATCCGCATCGCCATAACGGAAGTGGTCGATTCGGCAACCAGCCGGTTCGCCGATGCGACCGAGGAGATGCGGCGCACCGCAAGCTCGATCAAGAGCGAGCTCGACCTCACCCGCGCCGAGCTCAAGAAGGGCGTCATCGAGATGCCGGAAGAGGCCAAGGAATCGACCTCGGCGATCCGCCGTGCCGTTGCCGAGCAGATCAACGCGCTCAAGGAACTTTCGGATATCGTTGCGAAATCGGGACGCGGCGGCGACAATGCCGAACCGCGCGCCCTGCGCCCGGCGCCGCAGGCGCCAGTGCAGCGCCCGGCCGAGCCGGTACGCCGCCCGCCGCCGGCGCCACAGCCGGAGCGCCCTGCTCCGCAGGCGCCGCTCGGCGGCCTGCGTGGCACGCTCGATATCGAACGCCCTGCCGAAGCACCGCGCCAGCGCGACGCCAACGCCCGCACGCCGCAAGGCGGCTGGGTGCGCGATCTCCTGACCGGGGCATCGCGCGAGGAGGAAGTCGCCAGGCCGGCAGCGCCCGCGGAAGCACCGCGCGCAACTCCCGTCCAGCGCTCGCCGCTGCATGTCATGGAGTCGCTCAACTCGCTCTCGGTCGATATTGCCCGGGCGATCGACCACGACGCCTCGATCGAGCTGTGGAACCGCTACCGGCGCGGCGAGCGTGACGTGTTCACGCGCCGCCTCTACACGCTCAAGGGCCAGCAGACCTTTGACGAAATCCGCCGCAAATATCAGGCCGAGGCGGAGTTCCGCGCCGCCGTCGACCGCTACTGCGACGATTTCGAGAAGCTGCTCAAGGACGTCTCGCGCAACGACCGCGACAACATCATGGCGCAGACCTACCTGACGTCGGACACCGGCAAGGTCTACACCATGCTGGCCCATGCGAGCGGCCGTTTGCACTGATTGAGGCGACACCACAGACACAGAAAAGGCGGGAAGTTCCCGCCTTTTTCTTTGTGCAAAATCGTCGGTCTGCGCTGCCCCTCATCCGCCTGCCGGCACCTTCTCCCGTATAGCGAGGGTGAAGGGAGATGGCATCAGCCTCGCCGCCCATACTGCGACGGTGACAATTGGCGAAATCATTGGCGATGGCGTTCTTTCTCACTATACGGGGAGAAATGCCCGGCAGCGCAATGAGGGGCAGCGCGAACCTGCGATATTTGGTCGAGTGCTGGTTTAACGCGACGAACGATCGTTCGAAGCCTCGACCGGCTCAGATCACCGAATCCGTCCAGCCCACGATATCCTTCGCCGCCTCGCCGAAGGCGCTGTCGAGCGCGTTGACATAGGCCGGATTGCCGCCGCCGGAGACGGGAGCGGATGCGGTGAAGCTCTTCGAGGCGCGCACCTCGCCGTTGCGGTCGTTCAGGATGCGCACGAAGAGATTGACCTCGGCATGCTCGCCACCATTGACGCGGACTTCGAAGGAGCGGATCTCGACGATCACCTGGTAGTCGATCGCCAGCCCCTCGCCCGGCTTGCCGACGCCGGCAAAGCTTCCGGAGCGCTGGAAGGTTTCGGCGAGCCTCGCCTGCACGATCAGCGGCAGCCGGTCGGCCCATTGCGCGCCCTTGAGATACTGGATCGAGCGGTCTGACGGCTTGATGACGATGTTCTGGCTGTCCAGCGCCTTGAGCGCGGAGGGCTGGGCGATCAGGATCTGGCGGCGGCTGTGGCCATGGGCGTCGATCGACGGGGCGGACAGCTCGAACGTATCGAGCGGCGCCGGCTTGCCTCCCAATGCCGCGCAACCAGCCAGCGTCAAGCCAAGCAAAACGACTGCCGATCTATACCCACCCAACCCGAACGTCACGCGTGATCCCCACTGTCCCCGGATCGTATGATGAATCCGCATCCGCGATCCATGTAATTGCTGCGGGCGGGCACGGAAGTCAACGCCGTGCCCTGCCATCGAACTGCCGGACCTCGCCGTCGCCGCCCGACAGGATGCGCTGCGGGTTGCGGCTGAGATCGGTCACCGCCTCTTCGATGCGGCTGATCGAACGCCGGCTGTCCTGGACCAGCGCCTCGACATTCGACAGGCCCTGGCCCGAGAAGCGCGCGATGTTGTCGGTGATCGTGCCAAGCCGGGCGTTCAGCGTGTCGGCGACCTGCTTGAACGACTTCAGCGTGTCCCTGGCATCGGCCATGACGCCGTCGGCCTGGCCCGAACCGAGCAGCGTATCGACCCTTTTCAGGATGCCGTCGACGCGCACCGAGGCATCGTTGAGGCGCGACGCAAGCTGTTTGGCGTCCTTGATCGTCTCGTCGATGTCGTCGGCCCGGTCGGCGAACTTGTCGGTCACCTTGGCGATGTCGGCGGCGGCCTTGTTGGCATTTTCGCTGGCCTTCTGAATGTTGGCGAGCGCCACGCGCACCTGCGCCGGATCGATGCCGTCGAGCACATTGTCGACCTTTGCCAGCGTGCCTTGCGTGCGCGTGGCGAAATCGTTGACCGAGCCGACCGCGGTATCGACGTTCTTGATCACTCCGTCGAGCTGTCCGCTGGTCTCCTTCAGATTGGCGGTGACGGCGTCCACATTGGCGACGATGCTCTTGATCTTGTCCTTGTCGACGGCATTGAGCAGGCCTTCGGCAGCCTTCAGCGTGCCGTCGAGCTTGCCGGAAACACCCTTCAGCTCATCCGACACCGCGCTGACGGCGGTCAGGAACTTGTCGATGCCGTCGGCATTCCTGGCCAGCGCATCGGAAAATGTCTGGGCGTTCTTGACGGTCTGGGTCAGCGGCCCGCGCACATCCCTGGTGAAACCTTCTAGGTCGGAAAGCACCTTGTCGGCGCGGGTGAAGATGTTCTGCGCCGTCTGCAGAAGGTTGGTGACCGCTGACGGATTGGCGATGATCTCGGCCGTCCTGCCTTCCTTTGCCGCCTCTTCCAGCAGGTTCGGTTCCTTGGGATCGGCGCCCTTCAATTCGATGTTGACCTGGCCGGCAAGGCTGGCGATGCCGATATCGGCCTGCGTCGATTTGGTGAGCGGCGTTGTCTGGTCGATCTCGGTCGTAGCAATGGCGGCATTGGGGTCATTGCGGTCGAAATAGACGCGCTTGACCACCCCGACCTTGACGCCGTTGAACAGCACCAGACTGCCGGGGCCGAGGCCGGAGGCCGAACCCTGAATGCGCACGCGCAGCTCCGCCGTCTCGCCGCGATCACCGATCTGGGCGGTCCAATAGACGAACCCGAACGCCGCCAGGATCGCAGCCAGGGTGAAAATGCCGACAATTACGTAGTTGGCTCTGGTTTCCATTGCCCCACTTATGTCTATGCGCGCGCGGCAAGATCAAGTTGCCGAGCGCGTTTTCCGCGGAAATAGGATTTGACCCACGGTTCTTCGCTTTTCAGCATGTCGTCGATCGTGCCTTCGACCAGGATTTTCTTGTTGCCGAGCACCGCCACGCGGTCGCAAGCGGTAAACAGCGTGTCGAGATCGTGCGTCACCATATAGACCGTCAGATCCATCGTATCGCGCAACTTCACCACCAATTCGTCGAATTCGGACGCGCTGATCGGGTCGAGGCCGGACGTCGGCTCGTCGAGGAAGACGATGTCGGGGTCGAGCGCCAGCGCCCGCGCCAAGGCGGCGCGCTTGATCATGCCGCCCGAAAGCTCCGAGGGAAATTTTTGCGCGGCGTCCGGCGGCAGGCCGACCAGTTCGATCTTGAGCAAGGCCAGCTCGTCCATCAGTTTCTTCGGCAGATCGAGATATTCGCGCATCGGCACCTGCACGTTTTCCTGCACGGTCAACGCCGAAAAAAGGGCGCCGTGCTGGAAAAGCACGCCAAGGCGCATGTCGATGCGCAACCGCTCGATGTCGCTGGCCTTTTCGAGGTCGAGACCAAACAGCTTGATCGTGCCGGACTGCTTGTGCAGCAGGCCGAGAATCGTGCGCAGCAGCACCGATTTGCCGGCGCCCGAGGCGCCGACGAAACCGAGGATTTCGCCGCGCTTGATGTCGAGCGCCAGTTTGTCGAGGATCAGCTTGTCGTCCAAGGCAACGGTGATATCGCGCACCGACAGCACGATATCGTCTTCTTCCATTCCCTGCACAGCCTTGGTCGCCTTTGAGTTTCTGCGCATCATGTCAGAACTCGATCGATGCGTAGAAGATGGCAAAAAGGCCATCGAGGATGATGACAACGAAGATCGATTTCACAACCGAGGCGGTGACGTGCAGACCCAGCGATTCGGCGCTGCCGCCGACCTTCATGCCTTCTACGGAAGCAATGGTGCCGATGATCATGGCCATGAACGGCGCCTTGATCAGCCCGGCGAAGATGGTGCTGATATCGATCGCGCCGCGCAGCCGGTCGATGAAGGCCGTCGGCGCAATACCGGAATAAAGCCAGGCGGCTAGGATGCCGCCGCCAAGAGCGGCAAAATTGGCGACGATGGTGAGACAGGGCAGCGCGATCACCAGCGCCACCAGGCGCGGAAACACCAGCACGCCGATCGGGTTGAGGCCGATGACCTTCAGCGCGTCGACCTCCTCGCGCATCTTCATCGAGCCGATCTCGGCGGTGATGGCGCTGCCGGAGCGGCCGGCGATCATGATGGCGGTCATCAGCACGCCGAGTTCGCGCAGGATCAGCACGCCGACCAGATCGACAACGAAAATGTTGGCGCCGAAATAATTGAGCTGGTAGGCGCCCTGCTGGGCGACGATGGCGCCGACGATCGCCGACATCAGCACCACCACGGGGATGGCGCCGACCCCCATGCGATCGATCTGGTTGAAGATCGCCGCCGGATTGATGGCATGGCCGCGCCCGAGCTTCATCTGGGCGCCGCCGATGGTGGCGCCGAGGATGTTCATCGAGGCGAGGAAATCGTCGCGCATCTCATAGATGCGGCGGCCGACCGCCTCCAGCCCGCGGAGGATGATGTTGGGGCGCCGGACGCCGCGCGATTCGGGCTCGCGCCGGACAGCTTCGCCAACGGCGCCGAGCAGGATCGAGGCGACATCGCTTTGCCCCTGCATCTTGATCTCGACACCCTTCTTTTCGAAGACGCTGACCAGGCGATCGATCAGCCAGGCGCCGGCGGTGTCCATCTTCTCGATGTGGGAAAGATCCAAAGCGAGCGTCTGGAAGCCTTTGCGCTGCTCGATCTTGCGCATCTCGGCGTCGATCAGCGCCACTGTCGTTGTCGTCCAGATTCCAGAGAAAGCGCAGCCGAGGACGCCGCCCTCCTCGCCGACCGCAACGCGGGGCTGGTGGTCGGCCTCCTTGGCGGCGTTGCCGCTTGCGTCGCGTTTGCCGATGGTCAACATGGCGTCCTGTTTAGCCTGACGGGTCGTACCTGTCGATTTGCCGACGACGCGTTGTCGCATAGCCGGAGCAGAAAATTATGGCGCGTGTCATTTCGGTTGAGGCCGAGCGTTTTCCCATTGCCGGCACCTTCACCATCTCGCGCGGGTCGAAGACCGAAGCCGAAGTCATTACCTGCACGATCAGCGATGGGGACAATCGCGGATGGGGCGAATGCGTCCCCTACAAGCGCTATGGCGAGACCATGGAGGGGGTGCGCGACGCCATCAAGGCCATGCGCCGGCAGATAGAAGGCGGCATCAGCCACAAGGAACTGCTTGATGCGATGCCGGCGGGTGCTGCCCGCAACGCCATCGATTGCGCCTTGTGGGACCTGGAGGCCAAGATCAGCGGCGTTGCGGTCGCGGACGCCATCCACGCTGTGCCCTTGTCGGCGCTGGAGACGGCCTACACGCTGTCGCTGGGCGAGCCGGAGGCAATGGCGGCGCAAGCCCGCGCCAATGCCGGGCGGCCGCTGCTCAAGGTCAAGATTGGCGGCGACAACGACATGGCCCGCATCCGCGCCGTGACCGAAGCGGCGCCCGACAGCCGCATCATCCTCGACGCCAATGAAGGCTGGACCGATGCCAACATCATCGAGAATCTCGCTTTCGCCGCCGAACACGGCATAGCCCTGATCGAACAGCCGCTTCCCGCCGGCCATGATGCCATCCTGCGCCACATCGCGCATCCGGTGCCGATCTGCGCAGACGAAAGCGTCCACGAGGCGAAGGACCTCGAAGCGCTTGTCGGCCTCTATGACGCCATCAACATCAAGCTCGACAAATCCGGCGGCCTGACCGCCGCCCTTACCCTTCGCGACCGCGCCCGGGAGCTGGGATTCGGCGTGATGGTCGGCTGCATGGTCGGCACGTCGCTGGCGATGGCGCCGGCAGTGCTTTTGGCGCAAGGCGCCGACTTCGTCGACCTCGACGGTCCGCTGCTGCTTGCCCGCGACCGCCAGCCCGGCCTCGTGTACCAGGGGTCGCTGGTGTTACCGCCTGACAGGATGCTGTGGGGCTGAACGCGCGGCGAGCCCGATCAGCGCCAGGCCGATGATGGCGATCGGGATCATCGCCAGGAAGCCGTCGACGCCGTAGCGCTCATAAAGCGGGCCGGACGCCAGCGTCACCGCCGCCATGAAGAAGCCGTTGAAGAAATAGGCAATGCCTTGCGCCGCACCCGTGCGTTCTTCCGAAACCGTTTCGCCGATCATCTTCTGCAGGCAGATCAACACCATCGCCACCGACACCGAATGCAGGGTCTGGACGCCGAAGAAACCGGCAACGCCAAGCCCGAGTGGCCAGATCAACGGAAAGGCGATCCAGCGCACGATGGAGCCGACGCCGGCGATCAGCATCACCTTGACGACTGAGACGGAGGCAAAAAAACGGTTGAAAAACACGAACATGCAGACCTCGGCCACCACGCCCCAGGCCCACAGCAGGCCAACGACGGAATCGCTGATGCCGACCGATTTCCAGTAGATGGAGACAAAGCCGTAGAGGAAGGCATGGCTGGCGGTGATGATGCCGACGCCGAGGGTGAAATAGAGGAAATACGGATTGAGCAGGCTCGGCGCCTGATGCTGGATGTCGGCGGCAGATAGCGGCGAAGCGCGGCGCGGGCGGCCAAGCCGCGGCGCCAGCAATCCGGCGACGAGCGCGGCAGACAATGCCGCAAAGATGATTACCGGCACGGCCTGCGGGCTCGTCCAGGCGAGGATAAAGCCGCCTGCGACATTGGCGCAGAGATAGGATATCGAGCCCCATTTGCGCATCGCGGTGTAGTTCGAGCCGAAGCGGCGCACACCCGACAGCGCGAGCGAATCGGCGATCGGCGAATGCGGCGTCCACACCACCGTCAGCGCCAGCGATACGGCAAGCACCGCCGCATAGGTGGGAGTGAGGAAATAGCCGGCGGAAAGCACCATCGTCGCGGCCACCAGCGCAATATAGACATCGGCCCTGTCCTTCGCCCGGTCGGCCAGCGCGGTCAGCAGCGGCGTCGTCACCACGCGCAGGAACATCGGCGCCGCCAGGATGATGGCGATCTGCTCGGCGTGGAAACCCTGGGCATGCAGCCACAGCGGGAAATAAGGCACATGCGTTCCCAGGGACATGAATAATGTCGCGAAGATCAGGCTCATGCGCAGTTCGAAATGGCGCGGCTTGACGAGTTGTTTGGGCGAGAGCGGCGGCAGCGACATGAATCGATCCAATTACGCTGCACAAAGGGCTGCAACGCAGATCGATCCCTTAACATGCGCGAAAGCGGTCCGAAACTGCCTGGACCAGTCGATTAACAGGAGGGTTATGCCGCTTCGACGACCCTGTCTTCGATGAGCAGCGGGATGAACGGCTCGTCCGGTGCTTCGGGCAGCACCAGCGCCCAGTGGATGATCTCCATCTTGCCGTCGAAATGTTCGACCACCGCCGTGCAGCTCTCCACCCAGTCGCCGGTGTTGATGTACTGCACATCCTCATAAGTCTCGATCGCGGCGTGATGGATGTGGCCGCAGATGACGCCGTCAACGTGCGAGCGGCGGGCCTCCTCGGTCAGCACGGTCTGGAACGAGCCGATGAAGTTGACCGCCTTCTTGACCTTGACCTTGGCCCAGGACGAGAACGACCAGTAGGGAAGCCCAAGCAGGTGGCGCAGCCTCGTCACCGCGCGGTTGACCAGCATCGCCGCGTCATAGGCGTAATCGCCGAGATAGGCCAGCCAGCGTGCATTGTGGACGACGGTGTCGAACTGGTCGCCATGGATGACCAGCAGGCGCCTGCCATCGGCGGTTTCGTGGATGGCGCGGTCGGCAACGACGATGCCGCCGAAATGCACGCCTTGGAACTGGCGCGCGAATTCGTCGTGATTGCCGGCGATATAGGTGATCGAGGTGCCCTTGCGCGCCTTGCGCAGCAGTTTCTGGACGACGTCATTGTGGCTCTGCGGCCAATGCCAGCTGCGCCGCAGACGCCAGCCGTCGACGATGTCTCCGACGAGATAGATGATATCGGCGTCGTGATACCGCAGGAAATCGATCAGGAACTCGGCCTTGGCCGCCTTCGATCCGAGATGCAGGTCGGATATGAACATGCTGCGGAAAGTGCGGGTTTCTGTACCGGACATCAGATCGTCACCGTTGCTTTCGCGCAGGCTATGCCCCGATTCATGCAACAACCGTATGACGGTTGCGATTGGGCCAGCCAAAGGGCTAGCGTGCCGCGCCATTCACAGGAGAAAATCGTCATGGATCTGGGCATCAAAGGCAAGAAGGCCATCGTCTGCGCATCGAGCAAAGGGCTGGGCCGCGGCTGCGCCATGGCGCTGGCCGAGGCCGGCTGCGATCTCGTCGTCAACGGCCGCAATGCCGAGCTGCTGGCAAAAACCGCGGCCGAACTGCGCGAACGCTACGGCGTGAAGGTGACCGAGATCGTCGGCGACGTCTCGAAACCCGACGTGCAGAACGCGCTCCTTGCCGCCTGCCCCGACCCGGATATCCTGGTCAACAACAATGGCGGCCCGCCCTTGCGCGATTTCCGCGAACTCGACCGCGCAAAGATCCTCGAAGGCGTGACGCAGAACATGGTGACGCCGATCGAACTGGTGCAGGCCGTCATCGACGGCATGGCCATGCGCGGCTTCGGCCGCATCGTCAACATCACCTCGCTGTCGGTCTACGTCCCGATTCCCGGCCTCGATCTGTCGTCCGGCGCGCGAGCCGGGCTGACCTCGTTCCTGGCCGGCGTGGCGCGCACGGTGATCGACCGCAACGTCACCATCAACAGCCTGCTGCCGGGCAAGCTCGACACCGACCGGCTGCGCGGCCCGCATGAGGCCGGCACGATGGAAGACCCGGCAGCGGCCGCAGCGCGCAAGACCCGCATCAGCGCCGACGTTCCGGCCAAGCGGCTCGGCACGCCGGAAGAGTTCGGCCAGATCTGCGCCTTTCTGTGCTCGGTCCATGCCGGCTATCTCACCGGCCAGAACATCCCGGTCGATGGCGGCCTCTATGTCAGCGCGTTCTAAAGGGCTCGATGGATAATCGGCAGGATTTCAGCGCAATTATTTGAAATAGTTCGATATTTCCGGCCCCGGTTGTTTTAGCCGCCCTTGCGTTATTTGGCGTCGCGAAAAACCATTTTTGCGTGCTAAAAGGCTGCAAAGCAGGTTTGAGGGAGCGGCCGCATGGAAGGCGAGAACAAGAAAACGGCACGTTCGGACCTCGACGAAGCCGCCCTCTACTTCCATAAGCATCCAAGGCCGGGAAAGCTCGAGATCCAGGCGACCAAGCCGCTCGGCAACCAGCGCGATCTGGCGCTAGCCTATTCGCCTGGTGTTGCCGCCCCCTGCCTCGAAATCCGCGACAATCCGGCGACCGCCGCCGACTACACGGCGCGCGCCAATCTGGTCGGCGTCGTCTCCAACGGCTCGGCCGTTCTCGGCCTCGGCAATATCGGCCCGCTCGCCTCCAAGCCGGTGATGGAAGGCAAGGCGGTGCTGTTCAAGAAATTCGCCGGCATCGACGTCTTCGACATCGAGATCGACGCGCCGGGCATAGAGCGCATGGTCGAGACGATCTCGGCGCTGGAACCGACATTCGGCGGCATCAATCTCGAGGACATCAAGGCGCCCGAATGCTTCGAGGTCGAGGCGCAGTTGAAGGCCCGCATGGGCATTCCCGTCTTCCATGACGACCAGCATGGCACCGCCATCATCGTCGCCGCCGCGGTGCTCAACGGGCTGGAATTCGCCGGCAAGACCATTTCCGACATCAAGATCGTCACCTCAGGCGCCGGTGCGGCAGCGCTCGCCTGCCTCAACCTGTTGGTCTCGCTTGGCGCCAAGGTAGAGAACATCTGGGTCACCGACCGCTTCGGCGTCGCCTACAAGGGCCGCACCGACGAGATGGATCGCTGGAAAGACCCCTACGTGAAGGACACCGAGGCGCGCACGCTGGCCGATGTGATCCCTGGCGCCGACGTTTTTCTCGGCCTGTCGGCCGCTGGCGTGCTGAAGCCGGAATTGCTTGATCATATGGCGCCTAAGCCGTTGATCCTGGCGCTGGCCAACCCCAATCCCGAGATCATGCCGGAGGTCGCGCGCGCCGCTCGTCCCGACGCGATGATCTGCACCGGCCGTTCCGATTTCCCCAATCAGGTCAACAACGTGCTTTGTTTTCCTTACATCTTCCGCGGTGCGCTGGATTGCGGCGCCAGCGCCATCAACGAGGAGATGAAGATGGCCGCGGTCCGGGCGATCGCCGCGCTTGCCCGCGAAGAACCATCCGACGTCGCCGCCCGCGCCTATTCCGGCGAGACGCCGATCTTCGGACCCGACTTCCTTATCCCCTCGCCCTTCGATCCCCGCCTGATCCTGCGCATCGCGCCGGCGGTGGCCAAGGCTGCCTGCGACACCGGCGTCGCGACAAGGCCGATCACCGACTTCGCCGCCTATATCGACCAGCTCAACCGCTTCGTCTTCCGCTCCGGCCTGGTGATGAAGCCGGTGTTTTCGTCGGCCAAGGCGTCGACCGCCAAGCGCGTCATCTATGCCGACGGCGAGGACGAGCGCGTGCTGCGCGCAGCCCAGGTGGTGCTGGAGGAAGGCATTGCCGAGCCGATCCTGATCGGCCGCCCGCATGTCATCGAGGTCAGGCTGAAGCGCTACGGCCTGCGTATCAAGCCGGGCGTCGATTTCGGCCTGATCAACCCGGAAGACGATCCGCGCTACCGCCATTATGTCGACCTGTTGATCGAGCTTGCCGGCCGGCGCGGCGTGACGACGGAGGCCGCGCGCACCATGGTGCGCACCGACAATACGGTGATTGCCGCGCTGGCGCTGAAGCGCGGCGATGCCGACGCCATGATCTGCGGCCTCGAGGGCCGTTTCGAGCGGCATCTGCGCAATGTGACGCTGGTCATCGGACCACGCGCAGGCGTCAAGGACCGCGACCTGTCGACGCTGTCGATGCTGATCTCGCAACGCGGCATCATCTTCCTCACCGACACCCATGTCTCGGTCGACCCGACGGCCGAGGAGATCGCCGAAATGACCATTCTGGCGGCGGAGGAAATCCAGCGCTTCGGCATCGAGCCGAAGGCAGCGCTGCTGTCGCATTCGGATTTCGGCTCGCGCGATTCCCCCAGCGCGCTGAAGATGCGGCAGGCGGCGGCGATCCTGGCGCGCGTTGCGCCCGACCTGCAATGCGACGGCGAGATGCATGCCGATTCAGCCCTGTCGGAGCATCTGCGCCAGCGCGTCTATCCGCATTCGCGGCTGAAGGGCGAAGCCAATCTCCTGGTGTTCCCCAACCTCGACTCCGCCAACATCACGCTGACCGCGCTGCGCACGATGATGGACGCGCTGCATGTCGGGCCGATCCTGCTTGGCACCGACAAGCCGGCGCATATTTTGACCCCGTCAGTGACCTCGCGCGGCGTCGTCAACATGACGGCGCTTGCGGTGGTCGAGGCGGCGCACAAGGCACAGGCGGTGGTTCATTTCAACTGACGCCGTCAGGCAGGCACGAAACGGTAATGCCCGGTCTGCCTGAAGGCAAACAGCGTGTCCTCCTCGCGGGCGCCGGCCCCGATATTGTGGATGACCAGCGCTCGTTCCGGCACGTCCGCCGAGCGTTCGGATGAGACGATGACGATGTGCGGCAGGTTGCCGGGCAGCATCTGGGTGACGATATCGCCCGGCTGAAAGTCGGGAGGATACTCGCTGGCGGGCAAGGAAACTCCCTTGCGCCCGAAAAAAGCGGCAAGATTGCCGACCCGTCGGTGGTCGATGTTGCGGTCGGTCGCTTTCAGGCCCCAGGTCTTGGGATAGCCGGCGAAATTGGCGGCCATATCCTCATGCACCAGTTTCTGCAGGTCGAGATTGAAGGCGCGGCGATAGGCGCGCACGATGACATCCGTGCACACGCCCCTATCCGGCGCGACGTCGCCGCCGGGATAGCCGAGGCGGACATAGGCCGGGTCGTAGAAGGTGGTGACGCCGATCTGCTCACGCGCGGCTTCGACCAATTTGCTGCGCCAGTCCGGAGCGGCTGGATTTTCCTGCGCCCGGGCGGCGGGCGCCGCCAGGCACAACAGACCGAACTGCAGCGCGGTTCGACGGGTAATCGCGATCATGCCAGCTCCCCGGGGCATTGCTGGATCGTGGGATAATTCCGGGGCGATTGCGCCTTTTTCATGCAGCGGTGAGATCGCACAGTTGCCGCCCTATCCAAACGCCTCCTGCAACGCGTCTATGGGCTAAGACCATCTTTGGTTGTAGATTGAGGGAACGGTTAACCGCGAATCCGGTAGACAGGCAGGCAAGCGGGGTTCGGGCAATGACGGGCGGACGATGGAGGCTGAAGCATCTGGCTGCGCTGCTCGGCGCGCTTGTGCTTTCGGCCGTCGCCACCACTGAACCGCAGGCCGCCTCCCGCGTTTGCCGTCAACTGGAAGCCGAGCTTGCTTCTTCATCGAATGGCGGCGGCAATTCCAGCATGGTGCGGAAGTATGACAAGGCCATCTCCCGCCAGTTCGAACAGCTATCAAAGGTGCGCGGTCGTGCGAGCGATGCGAATTGCGGGATTTCGCTGTTTTCGCGCAATGTCAGCCAATGTGCCGCGCTGAACAGCAGCATTGATCGCATGAACGCCAATCTCGATGCGTTGCAAGCCAAGCGCGCGCAGCTTGCCGGCGGCGGCTCGCGGGGCGACCGCGGCCGCATCCTGGCCGCGCTCGACGCCAATGGCTGCCGCGACGAGCCCGCGCCGCGCCGGGAGCCGCTGCAGGAAGCCAGCCGCGAACCCGACGACGGCAATCTGTTCGACCAGCTTTTCGGCGGCAACCGGCAGATCGACACGCTCGATCAGCCCGATGATCCCGGCGAGGAGCACAATGTGCGCCGCGTCCTCAACCAGCCCGGCGTGCCGGATTTCCCGACGGTTGGCGGCGAGTTCCATACGAGCTGCGTGCGCACCTGCGACGGCTATTTCTTCCCGATGTCGAACTCGGCTTCGCTCGGCGATTTCGAGCGCGACCAGAAGAATTGCGAATCGAGCTGCCCCGGCACCGAAATGCAGGTGTTCTATTCGCGCGGCATGGAAGACGATTCGGCCAACATGACGTCGTCGGTGACCGGCAGGCCCTACAGCGAGTTGCCGACCGCCTATCTCTACAAACAGCCCAACATGTCGCGGCCGCTGGCTTGTGGCTGCAATGCGCAGGCCGGAAATTTCGAGATCATCGGCGGCAACCCGCCACCGCCCGAGCAATCGCAGCCTGATACCGAGACAACGCCATTCATTCCGGTGCCGGCGGCCAAACCCGATCCGGGCGCGGATCCGGAGACGCTGGCGAACGTACAAGGCGGGCTCGACCGCGCCGCCATCAAGCGCCTTGCCGTCAAGCCGGTGGTGTCGCCGGTGTCGCTGATCCCGCCGGACCAGCGCAAGGTCAGGGTCGTCGGGCCAGCGTTCCTTCCCGACCCAGCAGCGGCAATAGATCTGCAAGCTCCGGCCCGGAAGCAAGTCCGGTAAGGGCCAACCTGAGCGGCATGAACAGCGCCTTGCCCTTGCGGCCGCTGGCTTCCCTGATCCTGGCCGTCCAGTCTTTCCAGACCGTGCCGGTCCACGGCTCTTCCGGCAGCAGGTCGAAGGCCTGCTGCAGGAAGTCGCGATCCTCGTCGGAAAATTCCGGCGCCGGCTGCGGGCCGTCGGCAAGGATACGCCACCAGCCGACCGCGTCGCCCAGCCGGTCGAGATTGCCGCGCACCGCCAGCCAGAACGGCTCGGCCTTGTCGCCGGAGATGCCGAGCACGATCAGCCGGTCCCGCGCCTCGGGAAAAGGCATGTGGTGCATGAGCGCACGATTGAGCACGAACAGCTCGTCCGGGTCGAATTTGGCCGCCGATTTCGACGTGGCGGCGGGATCGAAGCGCGCGGCCAGTGCCGGCATGTCATGCACCGCCGCGACATTTTCCGAGGTGCCGACAAGGACGGCCAGCGAGGCAACCGCCATTGGCTCGATGCCCTCCTCGCGCAAGCTCTCGATCGACAGCGCACCGCTGCGCTTCGACAGGCCCTCGCCCGAGGCCGTGGTCAAGAGATTGTGGTGGCCGAAGACAGGCGGCTCGGCGCCTAGCGCCTTGAACAACGCGATCTGCACGCCGGCGTTGGTGACGTGGTCGTCGCCGCGGATGACATGGCTGACGCCCATCTCGATGTCGTCGACGACCGAAGGCAGCGTGTAGAGATAAGTGCCGTCCTCGCGCCGCAGCACCGGATCGGACAGTGAGGCCAGATCGACGGTTTCCTCGCCGCGCACCAGATCGTTCCAGTGCACTTCGGTGCGCTCGGGCTGCAGCGGATCGCTGGTGAAATTCGGCAGCAGAAAGCGCCAGTGCGGCCGGCGGCCATCGGAGCGGTATTCGGCGATCTGCTGCTGCGAAAGCGCCAGCGCCTCGCGGCCATAGACCGGCGGCAGGCCGCGCGTGCGGCGCACCTTGCGGCGCAGGTCGAGTTCTTCGGGGGTCTCGTAGCAGGGATAGACAACGCCGGCTCTCTGCAGCCGCTCCACCGCCGCGTCGTAAGTTTCGAAGCGCCGCGACTGGTATTCGGTGGCGTCGGGAAAAATCCCCAGCCAGTGCAGGTCGTAGAGGATGGCGTCGGAAAATTCCTGCCTCGAGCGGGCAATGTCTGTGTCGTCGAAGCGCTGGATGAAACGGCCCTTGTTGTTCATGGCAAACAGCCAGTT
The DNA here is from genome assembly GCF_030323125.1 of Mesorhizobium sp. C089B. Lineage (NCBI taxonomy): Bacteria > Pseudomonadati > Pseudomonadota > Alphaproteobacteria > Hyphomicrobiales > Phyllobacteriaceae > Mesorhizobium > Mesorhizobium sp. C089B. The sequence goes on along the minus strand of NZ_CP100469.1, from coordinate 1,196,755 downwards.
GAACAAGGCGGTGCGGGCATTGCCGATATGAATGCGGCCGGTTGGTGAGGGGGCAAAACGGACGGTAACTGTCATGGGCGGGGCGTAACGGATGCTCTTGGAATTGACAAGACGCGCCCCCGCGCGAGCCAAAGACATAATGCACGCCAGCTAAAATGAAAAGGCTGTGAGCCAGAATCCGGCCGGGCCTGTCTCGGGTGAACCGCTCACCAGCGGTCCACGCCGGCAGAATCGGGCTTTCCTCAGCCGCTTTTTGTCCCCGTTATCCACATATGTGACACACAAGATGTTGGGGTCACAAAAGCTACGCAAACGAATCCTTGACGACGCAAACCGAGTCGCCTTTTATGTGCCATGTGCTCTTGTTGAGGGCGCGACCGGAGAGTTTCGAGCCCGGTCATTTTTCCCGGATTTTGTGCGTTTTGGCCATGATTTCCGCCTGTTTACGAGGCTGGCGGAAGCGTTGGATCGTGGGGGCTTCGGGAGCGAAAAGGGAGATTTGTCGGACTGGAATAAATTGTCTGTTAACACTATATTTAGTGTTTGCAGGCAGGTTCGACGCTAGATAGTGTGAATTTCCCTCGGTCGAGGGAATCGAGGAAAAATTCAGTTTTGAGGGACCCGCAGGGTTCGGCGCAGAGTTGGAACAGCGGCTTCGTAAGAAGCTCGACCAGCAAGGCGACGAAGACTGCCACAAGGAGAGCCGGTGTTTTCGAACGCCGGCAGACGGCGGACATGCGCGTTTCGCATTGGGGGCAGAAATCCCCGGGGAAAAGCGCTATATATAGACAAAAGGGACCGGACCAATGCGCATCGAGCGTCGTTTCACCAAGCCAGGCCAATCAGCTTACGCGGAGATCGAATTCCGCAAGGCGCTTTCGGAGATCAAGAATCCGGACGGCTCGGTGGTGTTCCGCTTGGACAATATCGATGTGCCGGCGCAGTTCTCGCAGGTTGCCGCCGACATCCTGGCGCAGAAGTATTTCCGCAAGGCCGGCGTGCCCGCGCGCCTGAAGAAGGTCGAGGAGAACGACGTCCCCTCCTTCCTGTGGCGCTCCGTCGCCGACGAGGCCGAGCTTGCCAAGCTGCCGGAAGCCGAGCGCTACGGTTCCGAAATCGACGCCCGCCAGGTCTTCGACCGGCTGGCCGGCACCTGGACCTATTGGGGCTACAAGGGCGGCTACTTCAAGTCGGAAGAAGACGCGAGCGCCTTCCGCGACGAACTCGCCTATATGCTCGCCACCCAGCGCGTTGCGCCGAACTCGCCGCAATGGTTCAACACCGGTCTGCACTGGGCCTACGGCATCGATGGTCCGAGCCAGGGCCACTATTATGTCGACCCGTTTACCGGCAAGCTGATCAAGTCGAAGTCCTCCTACGAGCATCCGCAGCCGCATGCCTGTTTCATCCAGGGCGTGCAGGACGATCTCGTCAACGAAGGCGGCATCATGGACCTGTGGGTGCGCGAAGCGCGCCTGTTCAAATACGGCTCGGGCACCGGCTCCAATTTCTCCATGCTGCGCGGCGAAGGCGAAAAGCTGTCGGGCGGCGGCCGTTCGTCCGGCCTGATGAGCTTCCTCAAGATCGGCGACCGCGCGGCGGGCGCAATCAAGTCGGGCGGCACCACGCGTCGTGCGGCCAAGATGGTCATTGTCGACGCCGACCATCCCGATATCGAGGAATTCATCGACTGGAAGGTCAATGAAGAGCAGAAGGTGGCGTCGCTGGTCACCGGCTCCAAGATCGTGAAAAAACATCTCGAAGCGATCATGAAGGCCTGCATCAATTGCGAAGGCCATGATGACGATTGCTTCGACCCGTCGATCAACACCGCACTGAAGCGCGAGATCAAGGCGGCCAAGAAGTCGGCCGTGCCGGAGAACTACATCTACCGCGTCATCCAGTTCGCCAAGCAGGGCTACACCGCGATGTCGTTCAAGACCTACGACACCGACTGGGATTCCGACGCCTACCTCACCGTTTCCGGCCAGAACTCCAACAATTCGGTGTCGCTGAAGGACAACTTCCTGCGCGCCGTCGAGGACGACGCCGACTGGCATCTGACCGCCCGCAAGGACGGCAAGGTGCTGAAGACGCTGAAGGCACGCGACCTCTGGGAAAAGATCGGCTACGCCGCCTGGGCTTCGGCCGATCCGGGCCTGCATTTCAACACGACGATGAACGACTGGCACACCTGCGCTTCGGCCGGTGCGATCCGGGCCTCCAATCCGTGCTCGGAATACATGTTCCTCGACGACACGGCCTGCAACCTGGCCTCGATCAACCTGCTGCCCTACCGCAATGCCGACGGCACGATCGACATCGCCGCCTACGAGCACACGGTGCGGCTGTGGACCGTCGTCCTCGAAATCTCGGTGATGATGGCGCAGTTCCCGTCGAAGGAGATCGCCAAGCAGTCCTACGAATACCGCACGCTCGGCCTCGGCTATGCCAACATTGGCGGCCTGCTGATGACGTCCGGCATTCCCTATGACTCCGACGAGGGCCGCGCCATCTGCGCAGCGCTCACCGCCATCATGACCGGCACTGCCTATGCCACCTCGGCCGAGATGGCTGGCGAGCTCGGCGCCTTCGCCGATTACGACCGCAATGCGCAGAACATGCTGCGCGTCATGCGCAACCATCGCCGTGCCGCCTATGGCGAGAAACAGGGCTACGAGAAACTCGCCGTCAATCCGGTGCCGCTGGTCGCGTCCGACCTGAAGCAGCAGGAATTGGCCACGCACGCCAAGGCTGCCTGGGACCGCGCCATCGAACTCGGCGAAGAGCATGGCTACCGCAACGCGCAGGCGACCGTGATTGCGCCGACCGGCACGATCGGCCTGGTCATGGATTGCGATACCACCGGCATCGAGCCCGACTTCGCGCTGGTGAAGTTCAAGAAGCTCGCTGGCGGCGGCTACTTCAAGATCATCAACCGCGCCGTGCCGGAAGCGCTGCGCACGCTGGGCTATTCCGAGAGCCAGCTCGCCGAGATCGAGGCTTACGCTGTCGGCCACGGCAACATGAACCAGGCGCCGGCGGTCAACCCCGGCTCGCTCAAGGCGAAGGGTTTTACTGACGACAAGATCGCGGCGCTCAATGCGGCGCTGAAGTCGGCCTTCGACATCAAGTTCGTCTTCAACCAGTGGACGCTGGGCGCCGACTGGGTGAAGGAGACGTTCGGCTTCACCGACGAGCAGCTCAACGACTTCTCGTTCGAGATGCTGCCGGCGCTCGGGTTCTCCAGGAAGGACATCGAAGCCGCCAACATCCATGTCTGCGGTGCGATGACGCTGGAAGGCGCGCCCTTCCTCAAGGCCGAGCATCTCGCGGTGTTCGACTGCGCCAGCCCGTGCGGCAAGATCGGCAAGCGCTCGCTGTCCATCAACAGCCACATCCAGATGATGGCGGCGGCACAGCCTTTCATCTCCGGCGCCATCTCCAAGACCATCAACATGCCCAACGATGCGACGGTGGAAGACGCCAAGGGCGCCTACATGCTGTCGTGGAAGCTGGCGCTGAAGGCCAACGCGCTCTATCGCGACGGCTCGAAGCTGTCGCAGCCGCTCAATTCGTCGCTGCTCGCCGACAGCGAGGACGACGAGGACGACGCGGTCGAGCAGTTGATCGCGGCGCCCGCTTCACAGCGTGCCGTGCAGGTCACCGAGAAGATCGTCGAGCGCGTCATCGAACGCCTCTACCGCGATCGTGAAAAACTGCCGAATCGCCGCAAGGGCTACACCCAGAAGGCAGTCGTCGGCGGCCACAAGGTCTACCTGCGCACGGGCGAATTCGACGACGGCCGCATCGGCGAGATCTTCATCGACATGCACAAGGAAGGCGCCGCTTTCCGAGCGATGATGAACAACTTCGCCATCGCCATCTCGCTTGGCTTGCAATATGGCGTGCCGCTCGAGGAATTTGTCGAGGCCTTCACCTTCACCAAATTCGAGCCGGCCGGCATGGTGCAGGGCAACGACGCGATCAAGAATGCGACGTCGATCCTCGACTACGTGTTCCGCGAACTCGCCGTGTCCTACCTCGGCCGCCACGACCTCGCCCATGTCGACCAGTCGGATTTCGACAAGACGGCGCTCGGACGCGGCATCAACGAAGGCAAGGCGACGCCGTTCTCGAAGGGCCTTACCCGCGGCGCCTCGCCGGTCAAGTTGGTGTCTGGCCTAGGTGGCGAACCCAAGGGTTTTGCCGGATCACCTGCCGCGGCCCCTGCCCGGGTCACCCCAACTGCGTTCTCAGGCTCCAATGTGCTGGCGCTTAAACCAGCAAGCGACGAAGCCATCGCCTACAAGCGCGACTATGAGGAGCGAGCCAAGGAATTGGTCGAAGATATTGTTTCCGAGGAGGCAGCCGATCCCACCGGGTTGTTCACCGACGAAGCAGCGAAAGAAGCGGCCGAGGCAAAGGCGCTTGCCTCTACGCGGCGTCAGCAATCCTTGATGCAAGGCTACACCGGCAACGAATGCTCGGAATGCCACAACTTCACCATGGTGCGGAACGGCACCTGCGAGAAGTGCGATACCTGCGGCTCGACGAGCGGGTGCAGCTGAGGAAACTGAGCGCAAAAGCGTAACATCACCGGCCCGGTCGTAAGATCGGGCCGAAATGGTATCGAGAACAAAAAGAGTACGCCACATAAGGATGTCTTTATGTAACATCCCTCAAAACACCAAAGGCCGCCCCTTTCAGGCCGGCCTTTGGTACCGCGATGCGCCGAAGCCCACGCGGGGCGACGAGATCGGAATCCCATCTCCTGTAGCAAGGTAGTTATATGGAGATTCTGATCAGAGAGTCGAGAAGGCATCGGCAGCTAGTGTGACTTTAACTGCTCCGGAAAGGGCTTTTTCGTTATGAAGATCGAACCGAGAATTAGCGCTAATAAGTTGGTTGAATATTGTTTCGCTCGCTCCACGCGGCGAACCGCGATCATTGAAGACATCATCAAACCTAAGAACTTCCTCCTCGACACTCGCTACAACGAGATAGAGCGAGCAATGATGCATTTCATTGAAACTCACGGGCGTGATGACAGCCGATTATCTCAACTCGACAGAGCCTTATTATCGCGCCAACCTGCCACCTCGCACGATGAACAAAGGCTTCTTACGGCTCACGATGCTATCGAACTTTGCCGGACTATGAGCTTGGACAAGCTGCCTACTGCTGCCAGAATAACCGGCATTTCAGATAGCCAGCCAAAATTCGTTCTTGCCGGTGTATCTCTTAGTGTTCGACCGACAAACTCGGTCAAGATGCCACAAACAGGAAAGGGGGAAGTCGGCTTCGGCTTGATCAAACCTTATCTCTGCAAAACACTACCGTTGTCGACAGAAACTTCGGCGCTGCATGGGGCACTTCTCCACTGGTACGCGGAGGAATGTTTCGAAGATGCTGGAGAGCCGCGCGCAGAATTTTGTTTTGTTGTTGACGTGTTCGCCCAGAAGATTTTCGCTGCACCCGGTAGCTTCAGCCAACGCAGAAAGCTGCTGGCTGCCTCATGTCAAGAGATCGCAGACAGGTGGCCGTCAATTCGGGCGAGGTTAATTGCTGACGAAGAGGCCAGCCGGAAACGGCGTTAATGGTCACCCGGTAGTGCTTATCTTCTCCCCTTGTTGTGGGGAGAGGATGAGCGGCACCGGAACACCGTAGCATCCTCTGAAGGAGTGATTGTATGCGTTATGCGGTAGTGATTGAAAAAGCGGCCGATAATTTCTCTGCTTATGTGCCAGACCTGCCCGGCTGCATCGCGACGGGCGCGACAGTGCCTGAGGTGGAAACGGAAATTCGCGACGCTATACGCTTTCACATCGAGGGCTTGCGTGCCGATGGGCTGGAGGTGCCCAAAGGAATCAGTCTCGCGGAATACGTAGAGGCATAAGCGGTAGCCTTCAGGACAACATCCTATCCCGGCACCCGCAGCGTCTGATCGTCGAACAGCGGCTCGTCCTGCCCCGCCCGAACGAACAGCACCCTCCGCCCTCACCCGCCGGCGACTCGAAATACTGAATGCCATCAGGCATTTCGCCCCAGTCGCCGCAGGGCGGTTCGGGGACCTCATCATTGGCCAGCGCTTTCAGCTCTTTGGCGTAGGCTGCGTCGGGACGGAATGTGTAGCGTTTGACGCCGGCGGGCACGGTGCCTTCGGTGTAGGGTACCAGCACGCAGCGGGCGCTGACTGATTTGTCGGTCTTGTCCAATAGCAGGCGCAGCACCGCAGGCTCGGCGGTTTCGCCTGATTTGATGTCGAACACCTCGACCAGCGGATCGGGCGCGCCGCCATCGCTGTATTTGATGGCGAGCGCGTTGCCGACGAATTCGAAGTGGATCTGGCGAAAACCGAAATCGCAGCGCTGCACCCAGGCGGCCAAACCGACCGTCTTGTCGGCCAGTTTCTCCCAGACGCATTTGTCGATCGGCGGGCGCGATGGCGCCAGCTCGCCCGCCCGCGCTGCGGCTGATATCGTCGCCAAGGCAAACAGCGTGCAGATCCAGACAATCAGTCTCATGGCGTTATTCATCGCTGCATCCTGTCAATGTGAAGGCGTCCCACGCCGAGCCGTCCGGATTGGCATTGGCGAAATCGGCAAATTCGGTGAAGCCCGCGCCGAAATCGGGCAGCAACAGCCCTTTCGGCGCCGGTGTCGCTTCGCGCGAATTCAGCTGCTCGGCGCCGCCTCCGGTCAAGGCATAGACCTGGCCCATCCATATCCGGCACATCCCGCTGCCGTCCTCCAGCCCCGCTTCGCGGTCGTCGTCGGTGCAGGCATGGCGGATGGTGCCGAGCGGAAACGAATTTTTGCCATTGGTCCAGGTGATGTCGGCCGGCAAGCGCGTGTCGGTGTTGGGGACGGTCACCGAAAACACTTCGGCCGTCAGTGCCGCCGGTTCATTGTCGAGCGGCCGGAATTGCAACACCGCGCCCGAACGCGGCTCGCGGTAGGTGGCGTGGCTTAGCAGACACTCTCTTGCGCTCGCTGCCTGCACGGCGCCGAGCAGAGCCAGGCAAACGACGGCCAGCCTGCGAACGATCATTGGATGTCTCGTCATGAAAGTGGCGCCTCAGATAAAACCGACCAGCCAAGCCGCGCCGCCCAAAAACGCGGCCGAACAGACCCACAGCAGCCAAAGCCCGCGCACCCTGCATTCGAGCACTGCCGAGGCGGGGTTGGCTGGGTCGTAATGCACGTCGACCTTGCCGCCCTCGGCATAGCTGCGCGCCTGGCCGCTGACGAGGCCGGGCATTGAAGCGGTGACCGTGGCGCCGAAGGTGACGCGGTCTGAGGTGTAGTGCTGGCCTGCGACGCCGTAGCTGTACACGATGCGGGATTTGAAGACGGTGCTCCAGCGTCGATGGCTGCTGTAGTTTCGCAGCGTCTGCAGGCCCGAGGAGTCAATGCGGCCGGGGGCGACCGGCCATTTTGCCGCCTGCTCGGCAAGCGACTTCTGGACGAAGGCCATGCGCAGGATCATCAGGCCCATGAACAGCAGCAGCGCTCCGGCGCCGAGGTTCTGCGGCTTGGGCAGGTGCGGCCGGATCGCCTCCAGCACGCCACCGAGCGAAAACACCAACACCACCGTGCCGATCACCAGCCCGGCCGAGAGCTTGACCATGAACTTGAAGGCGCCGTCCGGCAGGGTGCGTTCGATCACGGCCTTGCCCGGATCGGCCGGATTGTAGAAGACGGTCACTTCAGCGCCGGTGGGAAACTGCGCCAGGGTTTCGGTGACTTCGAAATTCCCCAGATTCTCCTTCACGCTGTAGCGCGAGCTTTGATATTTCTTTTTACCGACCTTGTATTCGAAGGTGATCGCCGGAAAATTGCGCATCTCGGTGGTGTCGCTGCTGTCCGAGCCGACGCCCGACCTTCTGACTTCACGCGCCTCGACGCGCGACGAGATGATCTTGCCCGGCGCCGGCAGCCAGTGGCTCATCGCCTGCACCTCGCGCCATTTGACGAAGGTGATGAACGACAGACCACCCGCGATCGCGCAGGCAAATCCGACAATCAGAAATTTGAGCTCTACGTCCACCGCGTCCCCCAGGAGTGCAGGAAGCTGCAAATAGATAGCACGGCGAAGGCAATGTCTTGATTATTCGCAAAGGACGAACCGCCCTTCCTCGGGTATCGAAGCCCCGCCAACTTTGTTAAGAGTCGCCCAAACTGTTAGGAGCCACGAGACCAGGATGACAGCACTGCGCGTTCTCTCGGATGCCTTCATTCCGGAACTCCCGAACCACTACAAAGGCAAGGTCCGCGAGAATTACGATCTGCCGGATGGCCGCCGCATCATCATCGCCACCGACCGGCTGAGCGCCTTCGATGTGATCCTGACCGCAATACCGCTCAAGGGAGAGCTGCTGACGCAGACGGCGCGCTACTGGTTCGAGGAAACGGCGGACATCTGCCAAAACCATGTGCTCGATTATCCCGACCCCAATGTCGTTGTCGGCACCAGGCTCGACATTCTGCCGGTGGAAATCGTCGTTCGCGACTATCTCGCCGGCACCACCAGCACTTCGGTGCTGACGAAATACAAGAACGGCGAACGCGATATGTACGGCATCCGCCTGCCGGACGGACTGCGCGACAATGAGAAGCTGCCGCAGGCCATCATCACGCCGACCAGCAAGGCGCTCGATGGCGGCCATGACGAGCCCTTGACGCGCGACGAGATCCTGACGCGCGGCCTGCTGTCGGAAGAGCAATGGGACACCGTCTCGCGCTATGCGCTGGCGCTGTTTGCGCGCGGCAAGGCGTTGGCCGCCAAGCGCGGCCTGACCCTGGTCGACACCAAATACGAGTTCGGCACGGACAAGGATGGCGCCATCGTCCTTGCCGATGAAATCCATACGCCCGATAGCAGCCGCTACTGGCTTGCGGCAAGCTATGAGGAGCGCTTCAAGGCAGGCGAGCGGCCGCAAAGCTTCGACAAGGACTTTATTCGCGCCTGGGTAACCGCGCGCTGCGATCCCTACAAGGACCGTATTCCGAAAATCCCCGCCGAACTCATCGAGCAGACGTCGCGTGTCTATACGCAGGCCTTTGAGACCATCACCGGCAAGACCTTCACCGCTGACAGATCGGGAAAGACGGTGCTGGACCGCATTCGCGAGAACCTGCGCCCTTATTTCTGACGGCGGCTGGCGGCCGCCAGTCAACTTGCCGAGGTCGCGGACACGGACGGTTCTGGCGGAGCGCGCCACGTGCCGAGATATGATCCGCACAGGATGAGCGCGAAGGCCGCGACAATGCCGATATCGAGCGGCTCCGAAAGGACGAGCACGCCGGCTGCCACGGAGACGGCGGGCGCCACATAAGTGATGACGACCGCCCGTTCGGGGCCGATCTCCCGCACCAGCAGGAAATAGGTGGCGAAGGCAATCGACGTGCAAAACACGCCAAGACCGAGGATTGCGCCAACCACCGTTGTCGACGGCATGGCCGCCGGCCAGGCCAACGCCGCCGGCACGGCGTAGATCAGCGCGGCCCCTGCCAGACAGACTGCCGTCAGCGAGGTTGCCGGCACATCGTTCAGCCAGCGCGACGCGATGATCGAACCCGAGGCATAGCAGGCTGCGGCCATGAGAATCTCGACGACCGCGAGAAATCCGCCACCCAAGGTCGGCAGCGCCAGCACGAAGACACCGGCAAAACCGAGGAAAAGGCCAGTCCAGCGGCGTATCCCCAGCCGCTCATCCGAGCCCATCAGCTTTGAGAGCGCGACGGTTACGGCCGGCGTCATGGCAATCAGCAGTCCGGCGGTGGAACTGTCGATGCTGACTTCGCCATGGGTGATCAGCCCCCATGGCAGGATCATCTCGACCAGACAGAATGCGGCGACCGCCCGCCAATGTGTCTTCAGCCATCCGAAACTGCGCTGGACAAGGACGAAGGGCAGCAGCGCCAGGGCGCCGACGGCTGTTCGGGCAAAGACCAGGAAGGGCACCGACACCTCGGCAACCGCCAGCTTGATCAACAAATAGGGAATGCCCCACAGGAGGCTGAGCAGCACGAACAAAAACAGTCCGCGGCGCGTCATGACGGCCTCACAGCCAGAAAGGTGGTCCACTCTTCGCGATCGCGGCCGACGTTGAATTCGTCTCCGACAAGGACCAGCCCGGCGTTTTCAAGGCGGGCCGCGAAGTCGTCCCTGCGCCAGTAGACCGTATGATATTCGCCGCTCTTCTCGCCATCGCCAATGCGCATCGAGACGAGGAAGGCGCCGCCCGGCCGCAGCGACCCGGCAATCTTGGCAAGCACCTGGTCGGCCTGCTCGCGCGGCACGTGGATCAGGACGCACAATGCGAGCACCGCGTCGTAGGGGCCGCCGAGATCGTCGGTGATGAGATCGAGAACCTCACCATGCTTGCCGCGTGCGGCCTGCAACTCGAGAAACCGCTTCGTTGCGTCTGTGCGCCGAACCTGGACACCGAGCCCTTCGACGAAGTCCGCATCGTATCCGGGTCCCGAACCGACTTCCAGAATCCGGCCACCTTTGCCGGCGATCTTCACCAGGCGCTTTAGCCATTTCTGTTCTCTTTGGTTCGGAACGTGCCGCACCAGAGCGTCGTAGCGTTCGGCATAGTACTCATAGGCGTTGATCGTTTCGCGGCTCTTCGCCAGATCCTCGGATGGCACAGTCATCTTTCCCTCCCCTGGTCAAAGAGCTTGCTTAGCCAATGGTGCCGGGAGGCACGCGTCCGTCAAGCATACCGATATCCCTGAGGAAATGATCCGACAGCGAGCGGCGGTCGAGCAGGCCGCGCTTGCGAGGCCTGAACGGCGCGGTGAAGAGGTCGAGCACCGGGCGGCGAAGCGTGTTGTAGAGAGCGATGGTGGTGGTCATTGCCGTATCCTCCAGGGTTTGATCCGATGAATGCAGCATGCCGTTTTCCGGGCTTGGTTTCCAATCGAACGTCGCGTAGTATGCATCAGCGGGATTGATGCGTCATGAGCTGGGAACTACCACCATTAGGAGCCATCAGGGTCTTTGAAGCCGCGGCCCGGCTGGGCAGTTTCACCAAGGCAGCCGAAGAACTCGGCATGACCCAATCAGCTGCCAGCTATCAGATAAAGGTGCTGGAAGAACGTGCCGGAACGCCGCTTTTTATAAGAAAAACAAGGCAGATCGCGCTGACCGAGGCCGGACAGCAGCTGGCGCCGCACGCAACAGGCGCGTTCTCGACCCTGGCCGACGCATGGGTCGCCACCAAGGGTGGAGCGACCGGGGTGCTGTCGGTGACGACCATGGAAACCTTCGCATCGAACTGGCTGGCCGTATGGCTTGGAACATTCCAGCTGATGCATCCCGATCTTGCCGTGAAGGTGAATACATCGCACGGGCTGGCCGATTTCACGCGCGGCGACATGGATGTCGGCATTCGCACCGGCAGTGGAAAATGGCCGGGCCTGACGGCTCACTATCTGTTCAAGGCGGACTATACGCCGATGCTCAGCCCGAGACTCGCCGAAAGCGTCGGCGGCATCCACCGCCCCGAGGATCTCTACCAAGTGCCGCTATGCTGTGCCGACGATCCCTGGTGGGAAATCTGGTTCAAGGCTGCCGGCGTGCCGTTGGAGCCCGATCGCGTCATCGCTGGCCCGAAGCTGGGTACGCAGGCCTATGATGCGATGGCGGCGCTGACCGACAAGGGCGCCGCGATCCTCACCAGAAACCTTTACAGCGCCCTGTTGGAAAAGGGCCAGTTGATACAGCCATTCGGCGTGCTTGGATCGGACGGCGACGGCTATTGGCTGGTGCATCTGGAGAGCCGCCGCAACGTGCCCAAAATCAAGGTGTTTCGCGACTGGGTGCTGGCGCAGACGGCAGAGATACGCGAACGCGAAAAGCGCGACAGCCCTCTAGGCACCGCGATAAAACTCGCCCCCGCCTCAACCCTCAGTCCTTGAAGGTCAACCCGTACTTTGCAACCTGCTCCTTCGGCATATCCGCAAGCGCCTGGCGCGTGGTGTAGCCGCCGTAGATCACCTTGCCGTTCTTGATCATCCAGTCCTCGACGTCGGCCTCGGTTACCGTCATCCTGTCGCCCATCTTGTACTTGTTGCCATTGACCGGCACGTCAGCAAGCAGGCCGATATAGGAGCCTTCGCTGTAGCCCACCAGCTGCAGCCAGATATGCTCGGTGGCGCCGTTCTGGGTCAGCGGGAATTTTACCGTGTAGGTGCCCGGCGTGCCGGCGTCCATCAGTTCGTGGAAGCGCTTGAGGGTCGAGCGGCCGCTGTCCTTGGCGGCCTGCATCGCCTTGTCCTCGGTGGAATAGGACACGACGTTCTGCTTCGACTCCGCCAGCGAAGCGCCACTTCCGCCCGGCATGTGGCCGAGCGAACTGAAAAACCCGTAGCCGACGGCGGCGGCAAGTGCGACAGCCACAACTGGATTGCGCAATGGATCCCTCCGAAAACCCGATCACGGGCACGTTACCGGAAGGCTGTTGCGATACCGCTAAAGGACAGAGTGAGCGGATCGTTAGCGAGACGCTGAAAATTCAACCCAAGGCGCAGCGGCAGGCGGCGCAGGCGCACCGACACCGGCCTGACGTTCAGTCGGCGTCGGCGACGGTCGTCTGCCCGCCTGCCCATGCCCGCCAGGCGCGCTCGTCGCCATGGAAGACGTTGAGGTCGATGCGGCCGGTCACGCCGTGCGACAGGCCGGAGCCGGAGTACTGCCAGAACAGCCATTTGCGGCCGGGATAGACTTTTGAGGGATGCCGCGCCACGGCGCGCAGCCAGAACGGATAATCGAGAAACGCACCCTTGAGATTGTCGCGATAGAAATCCGGTGCGGTGTAGATGATGGGCCGCTGGCCGTAATGGCGCTCCAGCTTGTCCATGAACACCTTCATCTTTTCCAGCACGGTGGCCCGCGACGGCCGCCGCTTGCAGGAAGATTCGCCGTTCCACTCGACATCGATTACCGGTGGCAGCGCGCCTTCGACCCTCGGCACATTGCGGATGAACCAGTCGGCCTGCTCGCCCGCGGTGCGGCACCAGTAGAAGAAATGATAGGCGCCGCGCTTCAGCCCGGCGGCGTCGGCATTGCGCCAGTTCTTCATGAACATCGGGTCGAGATGGTCGCCGCCATCGGTCGCCTTGATGTAGGCGAAGTTGGCGCCCTGGGCGCGCAGCTTGCCCCAGTTGACATTGCCCTGCCAGCGCGAGACGTCGACGCCGTGGACGGCAAGGTAGCGTGGCGAAGCCTTGCCGAAATTGATCGGCTTGGCGTCGCGAAAACCGTAGCGGGTGACCGGCGAGGCCAGCATGGCCGGCGCAGCGCGCGTCAACCGCTTCGGCGCAGACATCAGAGCGGCGGGCTCGAGCTGTGGTCTGGTGCTCCCCTGCGGCGTGCCCGCGACGATGGCCTCTTCTTCCTCGACCATGGAAAAGGGCGGCGCATTGTCGGCCACAGCGTTGTCGGCCACCATGTCGGACCGCATCGGCGCGAGGTCGGCGGTCTCCGCCGGAGCCGCTGTGACCGGCGCGCTCGGACGCACGACCGAACTGGTCGTCTCGTTCGACGGCTGCAAGCCATCGACGCCCGCTGTGGACGAACAGCCGGCAAGCCACAGCGATGCCAACATGAAACTGACGACGCCTGAAATCCGCATCTGGACCTGTACGCAAAACACAACAGACCGAAGGCAAACAGACGCCGCCGGACAAACCGGCCTCGATTACTAACGAGAAATTACCAACAAAGTTTGAATCAAGTTGTTAGGAATTGGCCGGACGAAGGATCATAGCCTTACCTTCCCAGCCATTGCTGCATGCAGCTTTTCGCCACCACATGCGCCGGTGGCACGGCGTCGGCGGCCGGGCGGCGGGCACGTTCGAGCAGCAGGCGAACCTGTTCGGGGCGCACGCGGTCACGCTCCATCACGAGGAGGACCATCGGATCGCTCAAAAGCTCGTCCAGGGTGCTGATTCTGTCGCTCATCGGTCGTCTCCTCGATACCGGCCCGCAGAGGACAGATAGGCAGGCAATCATGGCCCGCCAATGACGCTTTGCCGGCTATGTCGTGGTTTCGGGATTAATTTCCGGTAAGGCCGGCGTCAGTTCGGAGGCGGCGCGCCTTCATGGTGCGGCAGGCCGTCATCGAGTTGCAGCCAGGGCTGCTTCGAGGCGGTCCACATATGCATTTCCGGCTTGAACAGCGAGGGATCGTCGAGCGAGCCGGTGGTGATGCCGACGATGCCGGCGGAGTCGCGTCGGGAAAACAGCGTGGTGCCGCAAGCGGCGCAAAAGCCGCGCTTGAGGTCCGGAGAGGTGTTGACCGTCGCCACCTCTCCCTCGACGGTGACATCGTCGATGCGAAACAAAAGGCGGGCATTGAAAGCCGCGCCGATCACCTTCTGGCAGCGCCGGCAATGGCAGACGCGCTGGTTGAGCGGCGCCGCCTCGGTGCCGTAGCGCACTGCCCCGCAATGGCATCCGCCCTGGTATTTCGTCATCATTCGAACCCATCGCACTGAAGGTCTCTTGATGATATCGACAGGTACCTTCCGGTCAATTGAAAAGCCCTGATGGCGCCATCGATTGCGCCGATAGGACCAATGGCTGCGCCAAGGCTCCGTAGCTTCGCAGGCACAAAAAAGCCGACCGCCTCTTCGAGACGGCCGGCATGTATTTCAGGCAAGCTATTTCGTTTCGCTGAGGACTTCGTCCCAGGTCTTCACCTTGGTTTCGCCATTGAGGAAGGGCAGTGCCGCGGCCGTCAGCTCCGGTGCGAAGAAGACGTCGTAGTGGGTGCGATTGGGAATGATGGCCAGCCGGTTCTGCGACAGGTTCTCACGCATCCAGCCGGCATCCTTCAGCCCGCCGCCGAGCATCTGGTAGAACTTGATCTCGTGCTCGGGCTTGTACATGTCGCTGTCGCCATAGGCCAGCATGACTGGCATCTTCAGCTTCGCCACATCGGCGGAATAGTCGTAATCCTTGCGCATGAAATTGCCCAGCGCATCGAGCAGTTTAGGGAAATCGTCGGGACGTGGGGCGACGGCGACGTAGGATTTGTACATCGGCGTGTCCTTCATGAAATCGGCGGCGGCCGCGCTCACCTGCGCCTGCTGGCCGCGCATCTCGTCATAGAAGCCATTGGCGGCGAAGCCGGTCGAGACCAGGACCAGACGTCTCACCGTCTCGGGATGCTGGACGGCCATACGGAAGGCGACGCCGCCGCCCAGCGAATAGCCAAGCACGTCGACCTTGTCATAGCCGAGCGCCTTGACGATACCAGCCATGTCGTCGCCCATCCCCTCCAGGCTGAAGGGTCGCTCGCCGAGCGCGGTGCGGCCATGGCCCTGCAGGTCGACGGCAATGATGGTGCGGTTTTCCGCCAGCTTCGGCAGCAGCGGCGCGAACATGTCCGACGTGCCAAGGCCGCCATGCAGCAGAAGCAGCGGTTCGCCCTTGCCGTAGACGGCATAGTAGTAATTCAGGCCGTCGATCGGCAGCAGGCCGGACTTTTCCGGCTTCGGCATGGCTGTTGCTTCGGTGGTCATGGCGGGCTTGGTCTCCACTGCATTGGCTGGGCCGGGCGCTGCAAACAAGGCAGCGACCGAGGCAAGAATGGCGAAATAGATTGGTCTGGACATGTCGGTCTCCTCGGGTTCCGCCCCAAGGACGAGCGAGCACGCCGCATGCCGACATGCCCTGCGAAAAAATCCGCGGAAGAATGACCGGTTTGGCTGTTTTCGATCGGGTCGCGCGCCTCAGTGGCGCTTGGCCTGCACCAGATAGGCGTCGATCTCGGTCTCGCCGAGCCATTTGGCGGCTTCCAGCCGGTGCAGGCCCTCGACCAGGATGTGGCGCTTGCCGTCATTGCGAACCTGGATCGGCGTCTTCATGCCGTTTTCCAGTATGTCTTCGGCCAGGTGCCGGACCGTTTCGGGATGCAGCGTCTTCTTGCGCGCCGTCGGCACGTAGATGTCGTCGACCTTGACCTTCTGCACTCTCAGCATGCCGGCTCCCGAGGCGGAACATACCGCCTCGCCTGAGATAGTCGGTTTGCCGGGTGCGGCCAAGAGCGGCCAAGCAATTGTGTCGTATGCAATTGCTGGCCCGATCGTTTCCATTTGACGCTTGGCCGGCAGATGGCCGAAATGGCGGCCTGTCACTTTTCCGGTGTTCATGACCCATCTGCCAACCGAATTTCCCGATTTCGGACTGACGCCCGAGCAGCGCCGCGAGGCAGTGCGCGGCCATTACTATGAATGGCCGGGAATGGACGGCGAGCGGGGCGAGATCTGGTGCTATTCTGATCGATTTTCCTACCGCGCCGGCGAGACCGTGACGCTGCATGTCAGCTCGACGGCGCCGCGCTTCAGCATTGTCATTGTCCGCGACGGCGGCAGCGAGATAAAGGTCTTCGAGCAAACGGGGCTTTCGGCGCGCTGGCAGGATACGCCCGACCAGTGCTCGGTCGAAGGCTGCGGCTGGGAGGCGTCTTTCGAATTTCGCATCGGCGACGATTGGCCATCCGGCGCCTATCGGCTGACGCTGACGGCGGACGGGCGCGAGCCCATCCATTGCCATCACCTCATCATCGTCGCGCCCCTGCCCGGCAGAAAACCCGGTCGCGTGCTGCAGGTGGCGGCGACCGGCACCTGGCTGTCCTACAACACATGGGGCGGCTCCAACGCCTATCAGGGCATCACCGGCCCGGGCCGCGACCAGTATGCGCGCATGGTGTCGACGCAGCGGCCTTGGTGCCGTGGCTTCGTGGTGTTGCCCAAGGACGCGCCGCGCGTGCCGCTGGAGGTTGCCGTGCCGCCGAAAACAGTGCCGCGCTATCCGCACATGGAATGGGCGTACGCCACGGGACATTCGAAGAAATACACCTCCTCCGGCTGGGCGAGCTATGACAGCCACTTCTTCCGCTTTGCCGAGCGCGCCGGCTATGGCGTCGATCTCGCCAGCCAGCACGATTTGCACTTCTCGCCCGAAATCCTCGATGGTTATGACTGTGTGGTCTTCGTCGGCCATGACGAGTACTGGACCTGGGAGATGCGGGACGCCGTCGACAGCTACGTCGAGCGCGGCGGTCATGCGGCTCGCTTTGCCGGCAATTTCATGTGGCAGACAAGGCTCGAGGACGAAGGCCGCCGGCAGGTCTGCTACAAATACCGGGCGCGCGCCGAAGACCCGGCCTATGGCGGCGACGTCACCCGCGCCACCAATTCCTGGGAAGCGCCGGAGATCGGCCGTCCCGGCGCAATGACCTTCGGCCTCAACGCAACGCGCGGCGTCTATGCCGGCTGGGGCGGATGCGCACCGCGCGGCGTGCGCGGCTTTCCGGTCTATCGGCCCGAGCACTGGGCCTTTGCCGGCACCGGCATGTACTATGGCGACCTGCTCGGCGCCGACAGCCATGTCTATGGCTATGAGGTCGACGGGCTCGATTTCGAGATCCGCGGCGGCCTGCCCTATCCGACACCGGACAGCGGTGCGCCTGACGGGCTGCAGGTGCTGGCCGTCGGCGTGGCGAGCCAGGTCGAGGAAAGCGCCGACATCCCGATCGAGGACCAGTTTCTCACCGACGAGGATGGCCGCTTTACGGCCGAAACGCTGTTTGGCGAGGCGACCGACGCCAATCTGGAAAAGGTCAAACGCGGCAACGGCATGATCGTCAATTTTCCGCGCGGCAAGGGCGAGGTTTTCCACGCCGGAAGCTGCGAATGGGTCGCCGGCCTGCTCAGGCAGGATCCCATGGTCGAGCGCGTGACCAGGAATGTAATCGATCGCTACCTCGGAAAGTCCTGACATGCAGAAGCCCTCATCAACTGGTTCAGAAACGCGCGCGCCCTCGCACCTGTTCTACCTCTCCAGCCTGCGCCGGCCGCTGATCGACCGCGCCGAAGGCATTTATATGTGGACGCAGGACGGCCGCCGCTTCATCGACGGATCGAGCGGACCGATGGTCGCCAATATCGGCCATTCCAACCGCAACGTGCTCGACGCCATGAAGCGGCAGATGGACCGCGCCACCTTCGCCTACCGCCTGCATTTCGAGAACGAGCCGGCGGAAGAACTGGCGCGGGAGCTCGCCGGCAAACTGCCGGAGGGCATGGACCGAATCTTCTTCGTCTCCGGCGGTTCGGAGGCGACGGAATCCTGCATCAAGCTGGCGCGGCAATGGGCGGTCGCGACCGGCCAGCCGAAGCGCTGGAAGGTTATCACGCGTTTTCCCTCCTATCATGGCGGCACGCTGGGTTCGCTTTCGATAACCGGCGACGATGCGCTGGCCGAAACGTTCACACCGATGATGCGGGTGATGCCGACCGTGCCGGCGCCGACGGCATGGCGCGACCGCGACAATCTTTCGATGGAGCAGCGCGGCGTCCGCTATGCCGACATGCTGGAGGAGAAGATCCAGGCCGAGGGCCCGGACAGCGTGCTCGCCTTCATCATGGAGCCGATCGGCGGTGCGGCGACTTCGGCCCTCGTCGCACCGGACAGCTATTATCCGCGTATACGCGAGATCTGCGACCGCTACGGCATCCTGCTCATCCATGATGAAGTGATGAGCGGCGCCGGCCGCACCGGAAAATTCCTTGGCGGCGACCATTGGAACTGCAAGCCCGACATCGTCGCGCTGTCGAAGGGGCTTGGCTCCGGCTATGCGCCGCTCGGCGCGCTGGCCGCCCCGATGCGGCTGGTCGAGCCGCTGCTGGCGTCGGGCGGCTTCCAGCATGGCCACACCTATGCTGGCAATCCGCTCGCCTGCGCGGCCGGGCTCGCCGTGCTCGGCGAGATGGACCGCCTCGACCTGATCGCCAATGCCGCCGCGATGGGCGACGTGCTGATGGACGGGCTGAAAGGGCTGGCGAAGCGTTTTCCGTTCATCGCCGATGTCCGAGGCAAAGGCCTGCTCACCGGCGCCGAGATGGTTGCCGATCCCGAAACTCTACGGCCGATCGAACAGGGCAAGAAAGCCACGCAGCGCCTGCTCGACCTCGCCTACGAGCGCGGGCTGATCATCTACGGCCGCAGGGTCAAGGGCGGTGTCGACGGCGACAATTTCATGGTGGCGCCGCCGATGATCGTCACGGCTGAAGAGGTCGGCGAGATCATTTCCATCATCGGCGATTCGCTGGAAGTTCTGGCCGCCGAACTCGACCTGCCGGTCGAAGGCTGAGGGCTAAAGAATGGCGCCGAGGAAAGTCATCATCACCTGCGCGGTCACTGGCTCGGTGCACACCCCGTCCATGTCGCCCTATCTGCCGGTGACGCCGGACCAGATCGCGACCGACGCCATCGCGGCGGCCGAGGCTGGCGCCTCAATCCTGCATCTCCACGCCCGCGATCCCAAAGACGGCCGGCCGACCGCCGATCCTGAGGTGTTCATGCAGTTCCTGCCGCGCATCAAGCAAGCGACCGATGCGGTGATCAACATCACCACCGGCGGTTCGTCGCTGATGACGCTCGACCAGCGGCTGGCGGCACCACTGCGGGCCGAGCCGGAAATGTGCTCGCTCAACATGGGCTCGATGAATTTCGCGCTGTTCCCGATGCTCGACAAGCCAAGGGAGTGGCAGCACGAGTGGGAACCAAAGCTGCTCGAAGCCACGCGCGACACCATCTTCAAGAACACCTTTGCCGATATGGAAGGCGTGCTCGAAAGGCTCGGCAAGGGCTGCGGCACGCGCTTTGAGTTCGAATGCTACGATGTCGGCCATCTCTATTCGCTGGCGCATTTTCGCGACCGCGGGCTGGTGTCGGGGCCGCTGTTCATCCAGTTCGTGCTCGGCATTCTCGGCGGCATCGGCGCCGATCCCGACAATCTCATCCATATGAAGCGCATCGCCGACAAGCTGTTCGGCGACAGCTACCAGTTCTCGGTGCTCGCCGCCGGCCGCCATCAGATGCCCCTGATCTCGATCGCGGCGGCGATGGGCGGCAATGTCCGCGTCGGGCTGGAGGACAGTCTCTACGATGGACGGCAATTGGCGAAATCCAATGCCGATCAGGTGCGCAGGATACGCGCCATTCTCGACGGGTTGTCGCTGGAAGTCGCAACGCCGACCGAGGCGCGCGAGATGCTGGCGCTGAAGGGTGGCGATAGGGTGGCGTTTTGAGATGATTGATCTGCGATGATGGCGTTCTGGCACACCCCCCTCTGGCCTGCCGGCCATCTCCCCCTCAAGGGGGGAGATCGGATGTCACTGCGGCCTTCGCCAATCTCAATCGTTGCAAAATGGATGGCAGCGCCAAAGCTGCCAATCTCCCCCTTGAGGGTGAGATGTCCGGCAGGACAGCGGGGGGTGCCTGGGCGCCTTGCCTATCGTGAGTACAGTCACCCTCCGCCCCGGCACCATCGACGACGTCGACACCATCCATGCCGCGCTGCTCAAGCTCGGCACCCATATCGGCGCGCATCAGGAGATCACGTCCACTGCCGACGATCTCCGCCGCTACGGCTTTGGCGACAAACCCGCCTTCTCCACCCTGATCGCCGAGATCGGCGGCGATTTTGCGGGGCTCTGCCTGCATTTCCCGATCTTCTCGACATGGATGGGGCGGCCCGGCGTCTATATCCAGGACCTCTATGTCGAGGACCGGTTTCGCGGCCGCAAGATCGGCGAAAGACTGCTGCGCCGGGTCGCGCGCGACTGCCGCCGGGATGGCGGCGCCTATCTCAGGCTGTCCGTCGACACCGGCAATGACGGCGCCAAGGCTTTTTATGAGAGACTGGGCATCGCCTGGTCGAGCTACGAGCAGACGCAGAAGATTGTTGGCGATGCCTTTTTCGCCTTTGCCGATGCAGCGCAGGATGGGGACGCGGAATGAAAGCCTTCTTTGCCGAGGAGCAGAAACGCCACGACCCGAAGGCCTTTCTGTCCAGCGGTACGCCGCAGCCCAATCCCGAACAGCCGGAGCGGGTAGAGCGATTGTTCGCCGGCGCAAAATCCGCCGGATTGATGATCGAGCGGCCCAGGGAACATGGCCTAGGCCCGGTGGCGGCCGTGCATACGCCGGAGTATCTCGCCTTCCTCGAACACATTTTTGCGCGCTGGCAGCGCATCGAGAGCGCATCCGCGGAAGTCATCCCCAACATCCATCCACTGGCCCGCACAGGGTCCTATCCGGCCTCGGCGGTCGGCCAGGCCGGCTACCACATGGCCGACACCGCTTGCCCGATTTCGGCCGAGACCTGGCAGAGCGCGCTGTGGAGCGCCTGGAGCGCGGTCGAGGCGGCTGAAACCGTCATGGCTGGCGCGCCCGCCGCCTATGCGCTCTGCCGGCCACCCGGGCACCATGCCTTTGCCGATGTCGCCGGCGGCTTCTGCTTCATCAACAATTCAGCGGTCGCGGCCCAGGTGTTGCGCAAGCAGGCAGCGCGGGTGGTGATCCTCGATGTCGACCTGCATCACGGCAATGGCACGCAAGGCATCTTTTATACGCGTTCCGACGTCCTGACGGTGTCGCTGCACGCCGATCCGGTGCGCTTCTATCCGTTCTTCTGGGCCATGCCGATGAGCGCGGCGAAGGTCCGGGCCTCGGCTATAATTTCAACCTGCCATTGCCGCGCAAATCAGCCGACGCGGCGTTTCTGGAGGCCCTCGAAGTGGCGTTCCAGCGTATCCGCGCCTTTTCGCCGGACGCGCTGGTCGTGGCGCTCGGTCTCGATGCGTTCGAGGGCGATCCGTTCGGCGGGCTTTCGGTGACCACGCCCGGTTTCTCGCGGATCGGCGAGGCAATTGCCAAGCTCGGCCTGCCGACGGTTATCGTCCAGGAAGGCGGCTATCTTTGCGACGCGCTCGGCGACAATCTCACGGCGTTCCTCACCGGTTTCGGCGGCAAACAGCGATAGCTGACTAGCGCTGCTGCCTCAGCATGGCGATCACCCGGTGCACGCTTTCCAACGTCTCGTCGATCTCTGCCGCCGTGTTGTAGTGGGCAATACCGATGCGCACGACGCCCTGCTCGGCCGGAATGCCGAGATGGTGGACGATCTCCCAGGCGTAGTTGTGACCCGACCATAGAAAAATGTTCTCGGCATTCATCTGCCGCACGATCGTCTCTGGCACGATGCCGTCGACGGTGAAGGACACGGTCGGCACGCGCTCAATGACACGCTTCTGATCGGTGATGCCGCGGATGGTCAGGCCCTCAATGGCGGACAGCCCATCGATCAGCCTCAGCGCCAGCGGGTTTTCGTAGGCGATCGACACTTCGTATGCCTTTGCGATCTTTTGCCTTCGCGAACCGCCCTCGCCGGCCGCAGCACCGAGTTCGGCGAAGTAATCGACCGCTGCGGTAAGCCCGGCCATCAGTTCGATCTGCGGCGTGCCGAGTTCGAAGCGCTCCGGCAGGCCATTGGAAGAGCAACGGCATTTGTAGGGTTGCAGCGCATCGATGATGTCGCGGCGTCCCCACAATATGCCCATATGCGGGCCGAAGAATTTGTAGGCCGAGCAGATCAGGAAGTCGCAGCCGAGATCCTGCACGTCGACCAGCCCATGCGGCGCGAACTGCACGGCGTCGACATAGACCACCGCGCCGGCCTGTTTGGCGATGGCCGTCAGCGCTTTCACCCGATTGATCGAGCCGGTGAGGTTCGAGGCATAGTTCAGCGCAACGAGTTTTGTCCTGTCGGTAAGCAGAGCGCTGAGCGCCGCCTCCTCGACCTGCCAGCTGTTCTCGTCGAAAGGCAGGAAGCGCACCAAGAGGCCAAGATCTTCGGCCAGTTGCAGCCAGGGCGAGACATTGCCCTCATGATCCATGCGGGTGACGATGATCTCGTCGCCCGGCTTGAAGCCGCGGCCGAGCGTGCGCGACATGTGATAGGTCAGCGTCGTCATGTTGGCGCCGATGATTATTTCCTCCGCGCTCGCTGCACCCAGGAAATCGGCCATCGCCTCATGGGCGTCGTCGAACACCTTTTGCGCGGCAAGCGTGGTTTCGAAATAACCGCCGAGATTGGCGTTGGTGGTGAGGAGGCAGCGCGCCACCGCATCGGCAACCGCCTGTGGCACCTGCGTGCCGGCCGGATTGTCGAGATAGATGCGCCGGCGGCCCTTGTCGGTCAGGTCCAGCGCCGGAAATTTCCCCCTGACGGTCTCGATCGGAAAATCCATTGCTGTCCCCTTACCCTTGTGTTTGCTCGGCAATTTCGTTCGAACGGCTTGCCTATGGGCACGGATTGCCGACGCGCTGATGGATTGCGTCGACGGCCTTCTGCATCTCGTCGGTCCAGGTCACGTCGACTGAGGACAGCGCCATCTCGAGCTGGGCAATCGTCGTCGCGCCGATGATGCTGGAGGTAACAAAGGGTCGGCTGGCGACATAGGCGTTGGCGAACAGCGCCGGTTCGAGGCCGAAGGAGCGCGCCAGTTCGTTGTATTCGAGCTGCGCCTCCGCCGCATTCGGCGTCTCATAGCGCTGGCCGCGGTTGAACAGCTGCGAGCGCGAACCTTGCGGCCGCGCGCCATGATCGTATTTGCCGGTGAGATAGCCTTGCGCCAGCGGCGAATAGGCGAGAAAGCCAACCTCTTCGCGGTCGCAGACTTCGGCGAGGTTCACCTCAAATGTGCGGTTGACGAGGTTGTATGCGTTTTGCAGCGAAACGACACGCGGACCGACGCCTTTGTCGGCCTCGGCGATGAAGCGCATCACGCCCCAGGAATTTTCGTTGGACAGGCCGAGATGGCGGATTTTTCCCGCCTTCACCAGTTCGTCGAAGACGGCCAGCGTCTCGGCGATCGGCGTCTCGCCGGCCGGCGCGCCAACCGCGTCGGCGCGGCGCGGCGTGGCGCCGACGCGGGTCGGGTTGGCGCCCCAGGGGATGTCGCGCTCCGGCCAGTGGATCTGGTAGAGGTCGAGATAGTCGGTGCCGAGCTTGGCCAGCGATTTGTCGATGGCGTCAAAGATGTCGGCGCGCACCAATTTCGACGGACGGTCGCCACGAAACCAGCTGTTGGCGGTGCGGCCGACCACCTTCGAGGCCAGGATCACCTTGTCGCGGTTGCCCTTGGCCTTCATCCAGCTGCCGATGATCTTTTCCGTGCGCCCCTGCGTCTCGGCCTTGGGCGGGATCGGGTAGAGCTCGGCGGTGTCGATGAAATTCACGCCACGTTCAAAAGCCAGATCCATCTGCGCATGGCCATCGGCCTCGGTGTTCTGCTCGCCCCAGGTCATCGACCCCAGGCAGATCTGGGTCACAAGAAGATCGGTCCGACCGAGACGGCGTTTATGCATCGAATTTTCTCCGGCGGGAATTGCGCGGCTACGCGGGAAGGAAGCCGCATCTATAGGGAAAGCGGCGCCGCTCTCCAACCCTTAGCGGACCGACTTTTGCGTGAACCCTGGAAGTCAGCGCCGGACGCCAGCCAAAGCGCGCCGCTTGGCCTCGTCGATCAGCATGTTGGCCACCTGCATGCGGATCATTGCGCGCTGGCGCAGATGCGGCGCGACGCGGTCGGGGTGGTTGGCGAAGGCGAAGCTGCGGCGCATGCGGCCAAGGTCAGCGCTCTTGACGGGATGATCGAGGCCGAGCTCGATGGCGATCGCGTCAGGATCGATCGGCGGCAGCTTCTCCTCGGGCATTGTCTCTTCGCCGGCCAGCGCCAGCTTGGCATGATCGAGAAGGGCCGCGAATTCGGCGGCGAGATCGGCTCCCGCCTCGCGGTATTCGGCGGCGAATGTTTCCCCCGAGACCTTGATGCGGCCGGAATGAAGCTCGTCGGCCACGGAGAGATAGTCGAACGGGATCGACGGCCGCGCGCCAGTATCGCCGCTCGTCTGCGCGCCAGCCTCGTCCTTGTCGGAGGCGACGAACAGATCGTCGAGCAAGGAAGCGAAATCCCGCTTGGCGCCGATGTCAGCCTCCCCCTCGTTTAAGCGTGCGAACAGAGCCGGTCGCAGCATAGAACCGGCTCGTTAAAAATGAATGCCGCTGATCTTAACCAGTTTAGGCGTTTGCGAGGCTTGCGCGGCCCGGTTGGCGATGTGCAAGACCCAACAAAAAGCCGGACTGCATTTGCATGCAGTCCGGAAATTCGCCAGGAGTGGCGAGGAAAAGCCGGCCATGTGCCAGCGTCTATGCATACGGTGGGGATGCGCCACAAGTTTCAGCGCACGCGGCAATTGTGCCGAAAAAAATTCGCTTGGCATGGCTGCCATGCAAATGCTGCACTGCACAATCTTCACAATTTTCCTATATTCGGCGCCGTGGAGGATCAACAAGGGGCCGAATCATGGGGTTCTTCACTGAAATGTTTGCCCGTCCGCGTCCGCAGGAGCATCAGCGTTATCGTTCCGCCCTGGCACTGCTGCACTCGATGAGCAATGCCGACCGCGCCGACATCGGCGTCAAGCCGGCCGATTTCCCACGCATCGCGCGCGAAATGTCACTGCGTTGAGTAAGCCTTGGCGCTGAACCAGCGTCATACGAAGTTTCCCGGCAGCGGCCGGGAAACCTCGCAACGCGCAATTCGTCAACGATTACCGAGATAGGCGCCCTTGGTCAGCGGCACGCCATTGTGGCGCAGGATGTCGTAGGCGGTGGTCACGTGGAAATAGAAGTTGGGCATGGCGACATGCAGCAGATACTGCATGCCGGGCATCGAGGCTTCGCGCTGGCCAAACTTCAGTTCGACCACCCTTTCATCCGAACCATCGAATTCGGCGGCCGAGAATGACGCCAGCAGATCGAGCGTCTTGGTCAGGCGCGCCTGAAGCTCGGCGAAGGTCGCTTCATTGTCTTCGTATTTCGGCACCTCGCGACGGGCCAGCCGTGATGGCGCGCCCTTGGCGTGGTCGGTGGCGACCTGCACCTGCCTGACCAGCGCGTACATGTCGGGCGCCAACCTCGCGGTCAAAAACACCTGCGGGTCGATCTTGCGCTCGGTTGCATTCTGTTCGGCCGCCGACAGCACGCCGGACAGCGCCTTCAGCCTGGCCGAAAACACCGGCACCGAGGCTTCATACATCGATAGTGTCACGTTCAAATCTCCATTGCGGCTGAAGCGCCGACGGCGGGACGTAGCGCCTTCCCGGAGGATTTTTCAAGCGTCACCACGTCGCCGCAATCGATGTGATAGAATCCTGTCGTGGTGGAGATCCCCGATGAGACTTGTCTTTCTGGCAGCGACCGCTTTTTTCTCCCTTGCTGTATCCAGCCAAGCTTTGTTGGCCGATGATGACCCGGCGACCGATGACCAGGCACCTTATGTCGACGACAGGTCGGATGCCGCAGCGGTGGTCCGTTCGCTCTACAGTGCCATCAACCGGCACGAATTCGCCCGCGCCTGGGCTTACTACGGCGATACCAAGCCGGCAAAGGATTTCGACACTTTCGTCAAGGGCTATGACGGCACCGACAAGGTCGACGTTGAAACCGGCGCCATTTCCGATGAAGGTGCCGCCGGCAGCATCTATTACAGCGTCCCGGTGGCCATCCGCGCCACCGACAAGGACGGCAAGGAAGCAGTCTTCGCCGGCTGCTACACGCTGCGCCAGGTCAGCGCTCAGATCCAGGCCCCGCCGTTCCGACCGATCTTTATCGACAAGGGCGCGCTGAAGCCATCCAAGGCCGATTTCGAGGGGGCGCTGCCGCCAAGCTGTGGTGACGGGCCGCCGCCGCCGAAGAAGGACACCGCACTCGAGCACGTGAAGAAACTGTTCGCCGCTGATTATGGCGATCAGTGTGACAAGCAATTTCTCGGCGAGGAGCCGAACATCTTTTCGATCAAATACAAGGCAAAGGACGCGGCTGCCAGCGATCCCGACAAGGAAACGCGGCTTTTCGAGTTCTACTGCCAAGCGGCAGCCTATAACGCAAGTTCGGTCTACTACATGACCGACGAAGTATCGGGCGTGCGGCAGTTGCAGTTCACCGAGCCCGAAATGGATATCCGTTACGAGAACAATGACAGCGACGGCAAACTGCTGGGCATGGATATCATCGGCTTCCGCACATCCGGCTGGGCGGCCAATTCCGAATATGACGAAGACGCCAAGACGCTGACCACGTTCAACAAATGGCGCGGCATCGGCGACGCCTCGGACAAGGGGATATACCTGTTCCGTAACGGCGATTTTTCCCTCGTCCAATATGATGTGGACGCGTCTTACGATGGCGAGGAGAACCCGCAGACGGTGGTCGACTACAACACCGCGCCGTAGGGATCTTATCAGGAACCGCCGCGCTCAAGCAGTCCTTCACATTCGCCTTCTCGTTTCAGGCCGGGAACGCATCGGCCGGAAGAAGGCGCGAATGTCCTCGACCAGAAGACTCGGTTCCTCCAGCGCAGCGAAATGGCCCCCTCGCGGCATCGATGTCCATCGCTGAACGTCAAAGACCCGCGCCACCCAGGATCGAGGCGGCATCGGCAACTCGCGAGGGAAAAGCGCTACCCCAAATGGCGGCGAAACGCGTTCCAGCGTCTCGAACGCAAGAGGGAACAGTCGATTCTCCTTGTAGAGCCGCAAGGACGAGGTGAGCGCGTTGCTGAACCAATAGAGAGAAACATCCGTAAGGAGCGTGTCCATGCCGAAGGTGCGCTCCACGTCACCGTCGCAATCGCTCCAGCTACGGAACTTCTCGATCATCCAGGCTGCGAGACCGATCGGCGAGTCTGTCAGAGCATAAGCAAGCGTCTGAGGCTTCGTGCCCTGCAGATGGGCATAGGCGCCCTCCGTTGCCGTCCAGGCCGCGGCCTTTTCCAGAAAGGCCTGCTCCTCAACGGTGACAGGTGGCAGACCTGCACCCAAGGGTGGCCGATAGCTCCCGGGAATGTAATTGACGTGGACGCCAAGCACGCTTTCGGAATGGAGCCGTGCCATCCAGGCGGAAACGCCCGCGCCGATGTCGCCTCCTTGGGAAGCGAAGCGGTCGTAGCCGAGCCCGCGCATCAACTGTACCCATAACTCCGCGATGCGGCCGGAATGGAAGCCTGGTTCCGTCGGCGCCTGGGAAAAGCCGTATCCGGGCAAGGAGGGAACTACCACGTGGAAAGCGTCGGCCGGGTCACCACCATGGGCAGCTGGGTCTGCCAGCAATGGAATGACGTGTTCCATTTCGATGAACGAGCCGGGCCAGCCATGCGTTATGATCAGCGGCAGCGGCGCCGGTCCGTTGCCTGGCTGGTGGACAAAGTGGACATCTAGGTTGTTCAGCCTCGTCAGATATTGCGGCAGCCGGTTCAGCCGCTCCTCTTGCACTCTCCAGTCGAAGCGGTCTCGCCAGTAATCCGCAAGGCGTTTGATGAACGGCAGCTCGGCCCCATCGCTCCAGCCCGCTTCGCTTAGCGGAATTGGCCATCGTGTTGCGCTAAGCCGGCGCTGGAGATCTTCAAGTTGTTCGTTCGGAATTTGGATCTTGAAGGGGTGAGCGTCCATCGCTGTGCTTCCGATCTGTTGGATCATATCAGCCTACACCAGTAAGAGGATATCGGCCGAACCACGATCACCAAAACCAACGGGCACCTCTGGGCGATATGCCTCAAGGCGCCTTCGACAGCATCCAGTTCAGCGTTTGGCGCCAGTCCACCATGCGGATCGGCGTGCCGTGGGTGCCGGTCTCGAACCGGACGAACCGGGTCGGATAGGGATAGGCTTTGGAACTCGCAATGATGGAACGGAAGAAGGCTTCCTGCTTCTCCACGGGAAAGACCGGGTCCTTGCTGCCCTGGCCGAAGAACACCGGCACGTGACGCCTGTAAGCCGGGCTCGACAGGAAACTGTCATCCCATAGCGAGCCGAGCAGCAGCAGCCCGTTGATGCGCCGTCCCGTATCGCTGCGGCCGGCCAGCTTCCAGCACAGCGCGCCGCCCATCGAGCCACAGGCGACGAAGATTTTCGCGTCCGGCGAGGCCTCGGCATAATGGCCGATCAGCGCCGCGACCTGGGCCGCGCCCTTGTCGCCGAAATCGGTGAAATCGGGTGAGAGATAGAGGCCGCCATTGCCGGCCATCAGGTTCTTGATTCGGTTGAAGTTGCCGCCGAAGGTGAAGTCGTCGACGCCCTGCTTGCGGCTGCCGCCCTGCCCGTGCAGGTAAAGCACGATGATGCCGGCGCCCTCGGTCTTGCCGACAGCGACATGCCTGACATCGCCGGCATCGGTGTTCAGCAGCAGGTCCTGCTGCACCTTGCGCACGCCGACATCGACATACTTAGCCTGCACCCGGCGCTCCGGCACCTGGTCGCGGGCGTTGATGTCGCGCAGCTCCTGGTAGTCGATGATCGTGTAGGCGCCTTTGTCCGTGGACGAGAGCGTCGCCGGATAGGCGAAGAGATCGTCCTTGTAGGGTTTTAGCTCGAGCGCGTCGGCTGGGGCGGCTGAGAACAGGAAAAGGAGTGAAACCAGAAGGGTATGGAGCGCGGCCGCCCCCCTCTGGCCTGCCGGCCATCTCCCCCTCAAGGGGGGAGATTGGATATCACGCCGCCTTCCGCCAATCTTCAAAGCTGCAGGATAGACGCCGCCATCGAGGCTGCTGATCTCCCCCCTTGAGGGGGAGATGGCCGGCAGGCCAGAGGGGGGTAGAAGCGCTGAGGCAAGTAAAGAGAGAGCCATGCTAAAGGCATGCGTTTTTCGGCTTCGCTTTGTCAATCCTGCAGCACGCCGCCGGCGTCTTCCAGCGCCTCGCGGGTGTCGACATCGATCGACGCGCTGTCGCCGATCTCGACGTCGATGACATCCAGTCCCTCGGCCTCGACCAGATGGCGGGCGCCGGTGTCGCCCTCGAGGTGGGCGATGCCTCCAAACAGCGCGCGTGGCAGCAGCACCGGATTGCCGCGGCGGCCGTCATGGGCGGCACGCACCACTGAGCGGCCGCCGTCCCTACGGAAGGCCTCGATCAGCCTGTCGAGATCGGCCGATGAGATACCCGGCATGTCGCCGAGGACGATCATGGCGCCGGCCGCCTCGGCTCCAACGCGGGCAATGCCGGCTTTTAGAGACGAGGACAGGCCGTCGGCAAAATCCGGGTTGTCGGCAAAGATCACGTCGAGGCCCGAGAGCGCGGCGTGCACCCGCTCGCGCTGATGGCCGGTGACGACAACGGTGCTGGTTGCCTTCGAGGCCAGTGCGCGCTCGACTGTCCGGCGCACCAGCGGCTTGCCGTCGAACAGCGCCAGAAGCTTGTTCGGCCCGCCCATGCGGCTGGAGCGACCGGCGGCCAGAAGCACGATCTCGACCTTCAGCCCGGCTCTCGCCGGCAGCGGCTCGCGCGGCTGCGGCCTGGTCGGGATTTCCATCAAGAGGCCGCCAACGCCCATGCCGGCAATGTCCTTGGCGGTGACGTCGAGACCGGCGATGAGCCTGTCGAGCACCCAATCGAAACCGTTCTCCTTGGGGCTGCGGGCGCAACCGGGCGCGCCGATGACGCGCTTGCCATCGAGCGTGCCCAGCACCAGCAGATTGCCGGGATCGACGGGCATGCCCGCGCGGATCACCGTGCCACCTGCTGCCTCGATCGCCGCCGGAACGACATCGTTGAAATCGCTCATCGCCGAGGCGCCGAAGATCACCACCATGTCGTTGTCGCGCGCCAGCGCGGCCGCTGCCTCGGCTACAGGCGCGATCTCGTGCGGCGTGCGGCGCTCCGTCGTCAGCCGGCCGCCGGAGCGTGCCAGCCGGGCCTCGGTGACGCGCAGCGTTTTGTCGAGCACGCTGGGCTTGATGCCGGGCAGCATCGTCTGAATGACGCCGATGCGCACCGGATGGTAGGCGTTGACGGCGAAGATCTCGCCGCCGGCGCAGATCTTCGTCACCTTGTCGACCAGAGCCGTGGCAACAGCGAACGGGATGATCTTGACCGTCGCCACCATTTGCCCCGTCTCGACAGGTGCGTGCTGCGCTAGCGTGGCGATGGTGATGGTCGGGTCGACGGCATTGATGGCGTCGATCATCGTGGCATCGACGGTGAAGAGACCGGCGGCCTTGGCATGGAGGTTGACGCGGCCGGTCGCGGCGGGTTTTGCCTCGATGTTGCGATGGGCCATGCTTCCGGCGATCTTTTCGGCCGCCGCATCTTCGCTGAGATCATCGGCGGCAAGCACCGCCGCGACGATCTCGGTAATGCCGGCTGCTTTCAGAGCCGCCACGTCCTGTGCGCTCAGCGTGTGCGCCTTGCGGAAACGCCGCTCACCCGCCGTGGTGGCATGCGCGAGCACCGCGCCTTCGGCCTGGTCGATCGGAACCGGGCCGAATCTCACGCTGCGGCGCCTTTCGCTTCCAGCCCTCGCGAGCGAAAGGCATGGATCGTCTGAGCCAGGACGGCGACGGCGATCTCGGCCGGGCTCGCCGCACCGATATCGAGACCGATCGGCGCGTGGATGCGGGCGATCTGGTCGGCGCTGGCGCCCAGCGCCAGCAAACGCTCGACGCGCTTGGCGTGGGTCTTGCGGCTGCCGAGCGCCCCGACATAGAAGCAATTGGCGTCCAGCGCCGCCTTCAGCGCGAAATCGTCGATCTTGGGATCATGGGTGACGGCGGCAAGCGCGGTGTAGCTGTCGAGCGGCTGGCGCTTCAGCACATCCTCCGGCCATTCGGCATGGAGTGCTACATCGGGAAAACGGTCCGGAGTGGCGAAGGCGGTGCGCGGATCGATGATCTCTAGGGGATAGCCGGCGATCCTGGCCATCGGCGCCAGCGCCTGGCTGATATGGACGGCGCCGATCACCACCAGGCGCGGTTGCGGCAGGTGCGCGTTGAGGAAGAAGGTGCGCCCTTCAGCCTCGACCGAACCCGAATTGCCGGTGCGGAAAGCCTTGGCGATCGCTTGCCCGAGATCGCCGGCAACCTGGTCGCCTTCTCGCACGATGCGGTCGCGGCCGTCGCCGAGATCGGTCACCAGGATCGCCGCACGGCGGGCACGGCGTTCGGCATTGAGGGCTTTGAGAGCGTAGGGATCCATGCCTAACCGAGCCGCTCCACATAGACCTTGATGCGGCCGCCGCAGGATAGGCCGACCTGCCAGGCGGTCTCGTCGGCAACGCCGAACTCCAGCATTTTGGCCTTGCCGCTGTCGATGACGTCGATCGCCTCGCTTACCACGGCGCCCTCGACGCAGCCGCCCGAGACCGAGCCGTGGAAATTGCCTTCGGCGTCGATGACCAGATGACTGCCGACCGGCCTCGGCGCCGAACCCCAGGTCTCGACCACAGTGGCGATGGCGACATCCTTGCCGTCCTTCATCCAGCCCTCCGCGATGATCAAGGGGTCGCGGGCCTCATCGAGATAGATGCTGTTGTCCATGATCGCTTGCCTCAAAGTCTGTTTTTCTCTGGGAGCCTGTTTTTCGGAATCCAATATGGCTATGCGGCGCGCCTGACACCAGCGTCCAGCCAGCGACGCGGATCGACCGAAGCGGCCGATTTCTTGTCCAGCGAGGCGCAGAGGTCGGCCAGCGCATCGAGATTGTGTACCGAGCGGAACTCGTCGACATGAGGCAGCATCGCTCTGACGCCGCGGGCCCGCGCCTCGAAGCCGCCAAAGCGCAGAAGCGGGTTGAGCCAGATCAGCCGCCGGCAGGATTTGTGCAGGCGATCCATCTCCTCCGACAGGCCGGAAACATCGTCGCGCTCCAAACCGTCGGTGATCAAAAGCACCACCGCGCCCTGCCCGAGCACGCGGCGTGACCAGTGCTTGTTGAACTCCGCCAGCGTATCGCCGATGCGGGTGCCGCCCGACCAGTCCTTCACCGCCGCCGAGCAGTCGGCAAGGGCGGCATCGGGGTCGCGATGGCGCATCTGCCGCGTGAGATTGGTCAGTCGCGTGCCGAAGACGAAGGTGTGCACGCGCCGCCGTTTTTCGGTCAGCGCATGCAGAAAGTGCAGGAAGATGCGCGTGTACTGGCTCATCGAACCGGAGATATCGGCGAGAACCACCAGCGGCGGATGCACTTCGCGGGCTGAGCGGAATTTCGGCAGGATCAGTTCGCCGCCGGTGCGCGCGGCCGAGCGCATCATGGCGCGTGGATCGATACGGCGGCCATGCAGGTCTGCCTTGAAGCGTCGGGTACGGACCATGTCGAACGGCAGCCGCAGCCGGGCAATCGCCTTCTTGGCGTCTGCCATCTCGTCGGCATTCATCTGGGCAAAGTCCTTGCCGCGCAGCACTTCATTCCCGGAGAAGGTTAGCCGGGCGTCGACTTCGATCTCCGGGATTTCCCTGACCGGCCGATTCTTCTCGTGGCCTTCGAACATGGCCTGGCTGACGCGGTTTTCTGCCGCGCGCGGCTTTTGCTTCTCCCTGGTGTCGGGCGCCACCGGCGAGAACATCACCAGAAGTTTCTCGATCAGCTCGCGCGATTTCCAGAACAGCCGGAAGGCTTCGTCGAAAACAGGGTGATCCTCGTGCCGCGACACCAGCACGGCATGCAGCGTCCAGTAGAAATCGTCGCGCGAACCGATGCCGGCTGCCAGCACCGCCTCGATCCCATCCTTGACCGAAGCCGGCCCGACCCGCATGCCGGATTTGCGCAAGGTGCGGGCGAAATAGACGATGTTGTCGGCGATGCGCCCGTCTTCCGTCGCCTCTCTGGGTTCGGTCTCTTTGGGGTAAGCACCCGGCGCCTTCACTGCCCTACTCCGCCGCCGCCAGTTCGGCCTTGACCTCATCGAGGATGCGCCGGCCCTCGCCCGCGCCGATGCGGGCAATGTCGTCCTGGTATTTCAGCAAAACGCCGATCGTGTCGGAGACGGTTTCGGGATCGAGCGCCACCTTGTCGAGTTCGGTCAGCGCGCCGGCCCAGTCGATGGTCTCGGCAACGCCCGGCGCCTTGAATAGCTCGACCCGGCGCAGCTTCTGGATGAACGACACCACTTCGGCCGAAAGCCGGCTGTTGGCCTGCGGCACCTTGCGCCGCACGATCTCCAGCTCGCGCTCGGCATTGGGATAATCGACCCAGTGATAGAGGCAGCGCCGCTTCAGCGCGTCGTGGATTTCGCGGGTGCGGTTGGTGGTGATGATGACGATCGGCGGCTCCTCCGCCTTGATCGTGCCAAGCTCGGGCACCGTCACCTGGAAATCGGACAGGATTTCGAGCAGGAACGCCTCGAAGGCTTCGTCGGTGCGGTCGAGCTCGTCGATCAGGAACACCGGGGCCGCACCCGCCTTGCCGGTCAGCGCATCGAGCACCGGCCGGCGGATCAGGTATTTTTCGGAAAAGACATTGCGCTCCATGTCGGAGCGGTCGACCGAGCCTGCCGCCTCCTCCATGCGGATCTCTATCATCTGCGCGGCGTAATTCCACTCATAGACAGCGGACGAGACGTCGAGCCCTTCATAGCATTGCAGGCGGATCAGCCGGCGGCCGAGTGCCTGCGCCAGCACCTTGGCGATCTCGGTCTTGCCGACGCCGGCCTCCCCTTCAAGGAACAGCGGCCGCTGCATGCGCAGCGACAGGAACAGCACCGTTGCGAGCGAGCGGTCCGCGACATAGTCCGCGCCGGTCAGGAGATCGAGCGTTTCGTCGATCGTCCGCGGCGCGGGGCGCGGTTTCAGCTCGGTCATTCTTTCTCCGTTGCCGCCTCTGCTCCGCTCTGCAGCACGTGGTAGTCGCGGGCGTGGTAGATCAGCGGCCGCAAATTATCGCCCATGCGCAGGCCTGTCACCTTGCCAAAAAGCACACGATGGGTGGCGAGATCCTTGGTGTCGATCAATTCGCAGTCGAAAACCGCAAGAGCGCCCTTCAGGGTAGGCGCGCCCGTCGTTATGACATCCCACTCGCCAAGCGCGAAACGCTCATCGGCCGACAGCCCGGTCAGGCCTGAAAACGCCACCGATAGGGGCTGCTGGTGCGAAGCCAGCGTGTTCAGCGCAAACCGGCCGTTTTGCATGAACAGCTCGTTCTTGGCATTCTCGCGGTTGAGACAGACGAGAACCGTCGGCGGCGTGTCCGACACCGAACAGGCGGCAATCACCGTCGTGCCGCGTTTGCCGGCGGCCCCTTCGGTGGTCACCACATGGACATGGCCGGCAAAATGCGCCATCGCGTCGCGATAGGCCTGGGGCCCTATGTCGTTCAACTTCAACACCGATGATTTTCCATAAGCGGGAATCCAAGCGTTATATATGGCGGCACACAATAGGCCACAAGCGAAGTGCTTGACGCCAATCCGCAAATTCCCGTGTTGCGCCTGGGGCGGGCAGCCTTTAGGTCTTGGCGGAAGAGACGCTGGAAGCATGCGACCGGCACGGAGGAATTCGTCGTCAGAATGCGACCCCTAACAGCTGTAATAGCGGCACTGCTCTGGCTGCTGCCGGCAAGCGCCGGCGCGCAGACTTTGCTTGTCGGCGTCGCCGCACCCCTGTCCGGTCCGTCGGCGATCCTGGGCAAGCAGATTGAGGCGGGTGCTGCCCTGGCAGCAGAAGCCAACGGCGCCGAGATCAGGACGGTCGACGATGCCTGCACAGCCGATGGCGGCGCCGCCGCCGCGAGGGAGTTCGCGGCGGCGAAGGTCAAGGTCGTCGTCGGCTTCCTCTGCACCGAGGCGATCCAGGCGGCGCTGCCGATCCTCAAGGACGCTGACATACCGGTCATCACCGTTGGCGTGCGCACCGAAAGCCTGACCGATCGCCGCGCCAAAACCGGCTGGCCGGTCTACCGGCTGGGGCCACGCGGCGACGACGAGCGCAATGCGGTGGCCGGCATCCTGACCCGGCTGTGGCAGAGCGAATTGTTCGCCATCGTCGATGACGGGACCATCTATGGCCGCGAAATCGCCGAGACGCTGCGCGCAGCGGCCGAACAGGCGGCGCTGAAGCCGGTCTTCACAGACACGTTCCGGCCGCAGCTCGACAACCAGATCGGGCTGATCGGCCGGCTGAAGAAGGCGGGCGCGACGCATGTCTTTGCCGGTGGCGACGGCGACGACATCGCCATTATGGGCCGCGACGCCGGCCAGCTCGAGGCCGGCATTGTCTTTGCCGGCGGCGAGAATTTGCGCACGCCACCCGGCGATGTGCCTTACGCCGTCGGCACGCTGATGATCGCGCCGCCGGAATGGGCCGATGTCGCCGATCCCAAGGTGCTGGCGGCGTTTACGGCCAAGAACATCGCGCCGGATGGCTATGCCTTGCCGGCCTATGCGGCGGTGGAGATTGCCAAGGCGGCCTCGGCCGCGCCCGAGACCTCGGGCAAGGGGCTGGCCGACGCGCTAACCGGGCATGATTTCACCACCGCGATCGGGCCGCTGCGGTTCGACGACAAAGGCGATCTGAGCCAAAACCTCTATCGCGCCTTCCGCTTCGACGGGACGCGTTTCGTGCCGGCGGAGACGAACTGATGTTTCGCACCGGGCCGCGCAATCTGATCACCGATGTCGCCGGCTTGCGCGTCGGCAACGCGTCGGATGCCAGGCTGAAATCGGGCGTCACGACCGTGCTGTGCGATGAACCGGCGGTCGGTGGCGTGCAGATCCTCGGCGGCGCGCCGGGCACGCGCGAGACCGACCTGCTCGAACCGCACAATTCCATCGAGGCGGTTCATGCCGTCGTGCTGTCGGGCGGCTCGGCCTTCGGCCTCGACGCCGCCTCCGGCGTTCAGGCAGCGCTGCGCGAAAAAGGCATTGGCGTCGATGTCGGCGGCTTTCGCGTGCCGATCGTGCCGGCGGCGATCCTGTTCGACCTGCGCAATGGCGGCGACAAGGATTGGGGCCGTTATCCTCCCTACCGCGATCTCGGCTACGAAGCCGCCCAGGCGGCAACAGTCGACTTTCCGCTCGGCACAATCGGCGCCGGCACCGGGGCGCTGAGTTCCGGGCTGAAGGGCGGCCTTGGCTCTGCCTCGACTGTGCTCGACAACGGCGTCACCATCGGCGCACTCGCCGCCGCCAACCCGACCGGCTCGGTAACGATCGCGCGGACCCGCTATTTCTGGGCAGCACCCTTCGAGATCGGCGATGAATTCGGAGGCCTCGGCTATCCCTCGCCGATGCCGGACGACGCCAGGCGGATCCTATTGAAATACCGCGACAAGCGTGTCGGTGGACAAGCCGAGGCCGGTGGCAACACCACCATCGCCGTCATCGCCACCGACGCCGTGCTGACCAAGGCGGCAGCCAAGCGGCTGGCCATTTCAGCGCATGACGGCTTCGTGCGCGCCATCTGGCCCGTGCACACGCCGGCTGACGGCGATCTGGTGTTCGCGCTGGCGACGGGGAAGAGCGGCATAGAACTCAGCGCCGACGATGCCGTCGATTTCTTTGCCGCCGCCGGCGCCACCATGGCGCGCGCCATCAGCCGCGGCATCCATGCCGCGACGCCGGCCGATGGCGATCTGTTTCCGGTGTGGTCGTCGCGCTGACTTTCAGTCAGGTCGGGTCGGACTCCTCTTCCTCGAAGCTGACCGCGACATCCGAATTCGCCGACAGCCAGACTTTCTGGCCCTCGACCTCGGCAAGCAGGCTCAAGGGAATGTAGTGGTGATGCCCCTGATGGGTGCCCTCGCCGCTGTCGGCCTTGGTCAACTTGATCCGCTCGCCATCGACCCTGTCGACGGTGCCGATGTGAACGCCGTCGGCGCCGACCACTTCCATATGCTCGCGAATCTTGCTGGCCTCAGTCATGGGGTGTTCTCCTTTTGAAAACGATCGACGATAACAAACAGAGGCGAAATTGGATGCATCGCCTTTCGAATAGCACGATGTTTTGACTGTCTCGTGATAGGGAACGATCGAACCACGGCAGGCGGAGCGGAACCCCGATGCGAAATCTCGTCCTGATTGGCGTTTGCCTGCTGGTCCATCTCGCATCCGCCATGGCCGCCCGAGCGGGCGATGTCGCCGAGCTTGAAATCCTCGGCTTCAGCAAGGATGGCAGCGTCTTCACCTTCGAGGAATATGGTGTGGCAGACGGTTCGGGCTTTCCCTATGCCAATCGCTACTACATCAACACCGCCGACGACACGTTCCTGAAGGGCACGCCAATCCGGGTCCGGCTGGAGGATGAGACCGCCTCGCTCGAGACGGCCCGTCAGCAAGCCAGGCAAAAAGGCGAAGCAATCATTGCCCAGGCCGAGCTTACCGCCAACCGCGGCATCACCGCCGGCTTCAACCCGGTGACCGAATTGTCGGCCGACCCGTTCCGCATGGTGGTCAACCCACGGCCGATCTTTTCGCCGGTCGACCCGCCGCTGGAATTCCGGCTCGACGAGATCGGCATGAACGACACCGAAAGCTGCCAGAGCCAAGGCGAGATCAACGGTTTTCGCTTGCTGCGGATCGAGGCCAGGGATGGCGGCCAGACCCATCTGCTGCATGAGGATAAATCGATCCCGAAAAGCCGTGGCTGCCCGAACGGCTACAGGATCGGCGCGGTGCAGACATTTTCGATGGACGGCATCAGCGCCTATGCGGTGCTGATCGCGGTGCGCCAACACGGCTTCGAAGGGCCGGATTTTCGCTGGATCGCCGTGACCGGACGCCTGTGACATCGCTCGATCAATCCAGTTGGCGCAAGCGCGCCGGAAATCGCGTCAGCCGCGCCGTACCATCGACGGGCACGGCGCTTGTCGGCGCCTTGCTGTGGGCGATGGCCATGGGCGCCAGCGCGCTGACCGGTCTTTGGCTCGACAATTGGGAGACCCGGAAAAGATCCGCTTCGTCGCCCTGCTGTTTGCGACCGGCGCGGCATTGGCCTTTCCCGTCGGGTTGTTCGCGGCGCGGCTGGTCTCGCTCGACCGGCATTGGGAGGTGGCGTTCGCCGCCGCCTTCGTCTGCCTGCTTGCCACGACGCTCGCCTTCACCGGCGGGTTGTTTGCGCTGCAATACCGCTCCTATTATGCCGAATGGCACGCGGAGGCCTTCACCGCCCGGTGGGCGTTCGAACTGGTCTTCACCTCGCTGACGGCGCTCTACCAGTTCGTAGTGCTGGGTATCAGGCTCTATTTTCCGCTCGGATTCATCGCACTTGCCGCCGCCAGCGTGTGGTTTGCGCGCCAGCAGCGTTGAGCATTCGGCTGGCGTCTGTTAGGAGGCTGGCTTACTCACCCAAAGATCAGGACTGACGGATGATCCCTCGCTATTCCCGGCCGGAAATGGTCGCCATCTGGTCGCCAGAGACACGTTTCCGTATCTGGTTCGAAATCGAAGCCCATGCCTGCGATGCGTTGGCTGAGCTCGGCGTCATCCCCAGGGAAGCGGCGAAAACCATCTGGGAAAAAGGCGGCGCCGCCAAATTCGACGTCGGCAAGATCGACGAGATCGAGGCCGTCACCAAGCACGACGTCATCGCCTTCCTCACCCATCTCGCCGAATTCGTCGGGCCGGATGCGCGTTTCATCCACCAGGGCATGACCTCGTCAGATGTACTCGACACCTGCCTTGCGGTGCAGCTCGGCCGCGCCAGCGATATCCTGCTGGCCGACCTCGACGGCCTGCTCGCCGCGCTGAAGCGCCGGGCCTTCGAGCACAAGGACACCGTCACCATCGGCCGCAGCCACGGCATCCACGCCGAGCCGACCACCTTCGGCGTCAAGCTGGCGCAGGCCTATGCCGAGTTCTCACGCTGCCGCGAGCGGCTGGTGCACGCGCGAGAGGATATTGCCACCTGCGCTATCTCGGGCGCGATCGGCACCTTCGCCAACATCGACCCTTATGTCGAAGAGCATGTGGCGAAAAAGCTTGGGCTGAAGCCGGAGCCGGTGTCGACGCAGGTCATCCCGCGCGACCGCCACGCCATGTTCTTTGCCACGCTCGGCGTCATCGCCTCGTCGGTCGAGCGGCTGGCGACCGAGATCCGCCATCTGCAGCGCACCGAGGTGCTGGAAGCGGAAGAGTATTTTTCGCCGGGCCAGAAGGGCTCGTCGGCAATGCCGCACAAGCGCAACCCGGTGCTGACCGAAAACCTCACCGGCCTTGCCCGCATGGTGCGCTCCATGGCGCTGCCGGCGATGGAGAATGTGGCGCTCTGGCACGAGCGCGACATCTCGCATTCCTCGGTCGAGCGCATGATAGGGCCGGACGCCACGGTAACGCTGGATTTCGCGCTGTCGCGGCTCACCGGCGTCGTCGACAAATTGCTGGTCTATCCCGACAACATGCTGAAGAACATGAACAAGTTCCGTGGCCTTGTGCATTCGCAGCGCGTGCTTTTGGCGCTGACGCAAGCCGGCGTCAGCCGCGAGGATGCCTACCGCCTGGTGCAGCGCAACGCCATGAAGGTATGGGAACATGGCGCTGATTTCCTTGAGGAATTGTTGGCCGACAAGGAAGTCACCGCAGCGCTGCCCGAAGCCGAGATCCGCGAGAAATTCGACCTGGGCTATCACACCAAGCATGTCGACACGATCTTCAAGCGGGTTTTCGGATAGGATCTTCCATGCGGCTGGCTGTCCTTTCCGACATCCATGGGAATCTGCGCGCGCTTGAGGCGGTTCATGCGCAGATCAAAGACGCTTCTCCCGACATCATCGTCAATCTGGGCGATTGTCTCTCCGGGCCGCTATGGCCTGAAGAAACCGCGCAATATCTGATGGCACAGAATTGGCCGACCGTGCGCGGCAATCACGACCGTGTGCTGGTCGAGCCGCCTGCTTCCGGGTTGGAAGACGTCGATGCTTTCACCCACCAATGCCTGTCCCAGGCGTCATTGACCTGGCTCTCCGCATTGCCGGTCACCCTGTCGCCTGCCCAGGACATCCTGCTTTGCCATGGCAGCCCCAGTGACGACGACGTGTTCCTGCTCGAGGAAGACGGAGGCAGCCACTTCCACCCGTCCAATGAAAAGCAGATCAGGCACAAGCTGGGCAGCGCCGGCGCCGGGCTGACCTTGTGCGGCCATACACATACGCCGCGCGTTGTGCGCTTGTCGGACAACCGGACAATCCTCAATCCCGGCAGTGTCGGCGTCCAGGCATTCCCAGGTTTGACTGTGACCGGCAGTCCGGATGCCCGCTATGCCCTTGCCACGCGCAAGGACAGACAATGGTCGTTCAGCCATCATACGGTCAGCTATGACTGGACCGAGGCGTCCACCCGCGCGACAGCCACCGGCTTCGACAGCTGGGCGCATGGGCTGCTGACGGGCTACGCCGCCACTTCCTTGTAAGAACCGAGCGGGCGCTCAGCCGGCGGCGCCCGGCACGGTGCGGATAACCGTGCCCCACGGATCTTCCCGCGTGGTTTCAGCGGTTGTCTTGTCCGACCGCATCTCGACCCAGGCCAGACCCGAGCGGGACGGATCGCGGCGGCCGGCGCCGGCGCTGTGCCACGAATTGCCACCGATATGATGGTGGTAGCCTCCCGACGACAGGAACACCGCCTGCCCTCCATACTTAGCGACCGTGTCGAAGCCAAATTCGTCGTGCCACCAGGCCTCGGCATCTTCCGGCCGGCCGACGCGCAGATGGACATGGCCGATAATGCTGTTTTGCGGCGCGCCCTGCCAGCCGGCGTCACCGGCCGGCACGCTGCCAACCACGGCGGCCAGATTCAGCCGCTCGGTCGCCATGGCGATCTTGTCGCCGTTCCACTTCCACTCCTGCGGCAGACGGTCCCTATAGACTTCAATGCCGTTGCCTTCGGGGTCGGTCAGGTACAAAGCCTCGCTGACCAGATGGTCGGAGGCGCCCTCGATGCGGATCTTGTTGGCGGCGGCATGGTTTATCCAACGGCCGAGATCGGCGCGGCTGGGCAGAAGGAAAGCGGTGTGGAAAAGGCCGGCGCTGCGCGGATCGTCGGGCTTGGCCGCTGCGTCAGGCTCGATGACCAGCAGCGGGCGCTCGGCAGCGCCCAGCGTGATGGCGCCATCGGCGCGGCTCAATTCCTGCAGGCCGACAACAGCCCGGTAGTAATCGGCAAGTCCTTCGGCGTCGCGCGCCTTCAGGCCCACGCGTGACACGCTGACGGGGGTCGTCGCGGCAAAAGGCAGTTCGCTCATAAAACTCTCCGTTCAGCGCGTTATCCCAGGCCGCGCCACCAGTCTATTCTGTTGTCCATCTCTTCCTGCCTCAAATCGTCGATCCTGATCGTTCACACAAGATGGAAAGAATCGAACAGGTTGTTCACGATTGTGATGCACCGCATGCGTCAGCGCGGGTTGCACGAGACACGGCCGCTCGCTATCTCAGCGCCATGAAAGTCAAAGACGCAGATATTCTGATCGTGCCGGGCTACACCAATTCCGGCCCCCAACACTGGCAGACACGCTGGCAGTCGAAACTGTCGACGGCGCGCCGGGTCGAGCAGGCGGAGTGGTCGAAGCCGGTGCGCGAGGACTGGACGGCGAGCGTGGCGAACGCTGTCAACGAGGCCGAGCGGCCGGTGGTGATCGTTGCCCATTCCCTGGGCGTGGCGGCCGCGGTGCAGGCCATTCCGCAGTTCAGGAAGCCGGTCGCCGGTGCGTTCTTTGTCGCGCCGCCCGACGTCGCCAACCCGGAGATAAGGCCGCGTCACCTGATGACCTTTGGCCCCTATGCACGCGAACCGCTGCCCTTCCCGTCCATCGTCATCGCCAGCCGCAACGATCCGTTCTGCGCCTTCGAGGTTGCCGAGGACATTGCCGGCGCCTGGGGTTCGCTGTTCATCGATGCCGGCGAAACCGGTCACCTCAATGAGGATGCCGGCTTCGGCCCGTGGCCGGAAGGGTCGATGACCTTCGCCAAGTTCCTGACCGACCTCAAGGCCTGACCGGGCAAGGCACCACGCCTCAGCCCTTGATCGAATCGTTCATGCTTTTGATGAGTATCTTTGCGCCGAGCGAAATCAGCGCATGGTCCGAGCCCATCGCCAGCAGCCGGTAGCCCATCGCCACGACGCGGCCGGCAATCGCCGGCTCAACGACGTAGATTGCCGCATGCTTGCCCGCCTTGCGCGTCCGCTCGGCGATGGAGGCGACGGTTTCCATCATGCTTTCCAGCGTCGAATTGACGGTGGCGCCATTCGACCAGGCGATGGAGAAATCCGATGGGCCGAGGAAGATGCCGTCAATGCCCGGCGTGTCGAGGATGCCGTCCAGCGCATCGAGTGCGGCGCGCGTTTCGACCATGGCAAAGGCCATGGTGCGTTGATTGGTGTCGCGCAGCCATTCGGCGTGGTCGCCTTTGCCATGGCGCGGAAAAGCATAGGTCGGGCCCCAGGAGCGCTCGCCCATCGGCGGATATTTCATCGCCGCGGCAAAGAGTTTTGCATCGGCCACCGAATTCACCATCGGTGCAATCACCGCCTCGGCACCGAAATCGAGGGCGCGGCTGGCCATGTCGAAGCGGCC
This sequence comes from Mesorhizobium sp. C089B, assembly GCF_030323125.1. Lineage (NCBI taxonomy): Bacteria > Pseudomonadati > Pseudomonadota > Alphaproteobacteria > Hyphomicrobiales > Phyllobacteriaceae > Mesorhizobium > Mesorhizobium sp. C089B. The sequence goes on along the minus strand of NZ_CP100469.1, from coordinate 1,153,557 downwards.
GACCGGAATGCGCACCAGCGCCGGCTTGTTGGCGGCCAGCACCGGCACCAGGCCGCGCAAGACCGAGTCTTCGTGGTGTCCGCCATGCTGCATATCGAGGGTGACGGCGTCAAAACCCTGCTTGGCGATGATTTCGACCGTCAAAGCGTCCGGAACGCCGGACCAGGCGGTGAACAGCGTTTCATCCGCCGCCAGGCGTGACTTCAGGGACATGGGTGCTTTCCTCGTTGGGTAGAGCCTTGTAACAGGCCTACGCACAGTTTCAGCCGGAAAAGGCTGAAAAGGCAAAGAAAAACCGCCCGGCTGGACCGGGCGGTCGATTGGTCCAGCGCTACTCGCTCTAGGTGTTCTTGATCTGCTCGATCGCCTGCGCCATCAGTTCGTCCATGGTGCGGCGGATCTGGTGATCCGACTGGTCGACGCCGGCGGCGTCGAAATCCTTGCGGATCTTGCGGAATACGTCGTGATCGCCGGCTTCCTCGATATCGGAAACCACAACTTCCTTGGCATAGGCGTCGGCGTCAGTGCCGGATTTGCCCAGCTTTTCGGCGGCCCACAGACCGAGCGCCTTGTTGCGGCGTGCGGAAGCCTTGAAGCGAAGTTCTTCGTCGAAGGCGAATTTGCGCTCAAAACCCTCTTCGCGGTCTTTCATGCTGCTCATGGCTTCCCTCCGATGAAATCGATTCGCGTTGGCGATGGATATGTGTGTTGCCGCAGCACAAACCAAAAGGGCGCGGGCCGGTCAATATGCTACATCACTTGCTGCGCTGCGGCATTTCATTCCTGAAAGCGGTCGATGGAAAGGATTTGCCGATTGAGCAAACGCTGTGATTGGGATAGACCCGGCATTGAACCCCACCCGTCGCCGCACCAATTTAGGCAGACGGACAGGAACTGGTCGCTTGCCGCCTGCCCGCAAATCCAGAGAAAAATCAGATGAAAAATCGCCGCCGCATTTATGAAGGCAAGGCCAAGATCCTCTATGAGGGACCGGAACCGGGCACGCTTATCCAGTTCTTCAAAGATGATGCGACCGCATTCAACAAGAAGAAACATGAGGTCATCGACGGCAAGGGTGTGCTCAACAACCGCATTTCCGAGTACATCTTCAACCATCTGAACCGCATGGGCATTCCGACCCACTTCATCCGCCGGCTCAACATGCGCGAGCAGCTGATCAAGGAAGTCGAGATCATTCCGCTCGAAGTGGTGGTGCGCAATGTCGCCGCCGGCTCGCTGTCCAAGCGCCTCGGCATCGAGGAAGGCACCGTTCTGCCGCGTTCGATCATCGAATTCTATTACAAGGCCGATGCGCTCGACGATCCGATGGTGTCGGAAGAGCACATCACCGCTTTCGGCTGGGCAAGCCCGCAGGAGATCGACGACGTCATGGCGCTGGCCATCCGCGTCAACGACTTCCTCTCCGGCCTGTTCATGGGTGTCGGCATCCAGCTCGTGGATTTCAAGATCGAATGCGGCCGCCTGTTCGAGGGCGACATGATGCGCATCGTCGTTGCCGACGAGATCTCGCCGGATTCGTGCCGGCTGTGGGACGTGGCAACGCAGGACAAGCTCGACAAGGACCGTTTCCGCCGCGATATGGGCGGCCTCGTCGAAGCCTATCAGGAAGTTGCCCGCCGCCTTGGCATCATGAACGAGAACGAGCCGCCGCGCCCGACCGGCCCGGTGCTCGTCGCCTCGACCGATGGCCTCAAAGGCAAGCCGCATTAAGTCTTCATTTCTTGACGCAATTCCGGACGGAAAACCGCTTCACACTTTTCCTGGAATTGCTAAGTCTTCGAACAGGAACCTGTCCAGCATGATCAAGGCCCGCATCACCGTCACCCTCAAGAACGGCGTGCTCGACCCGCAGGGAAAAGCCATAGAGCACGCTCTGTCCGGACTGGGGTTCGGCGGCGTCGGCCAGGTGCGGCAGGGCAAGGTCTTCGACCTCGAGCTCTCGGAGACCGACAAGGCCAAGGCTGAAGCCGATCTGAAAGCCATGTGCGACAAGCTGCTGGCGAATACGGTGATCGAGAATTACGCGGTGGAGATCGCTTGATATGAAATCAGCTGTCGTTCTTCTCCCCGGCCTCAACCGCGACCGCGACATGATTGCGGCGCTGACCAAGATTTCCGGGCAGGCGCCGGCGACCGTCTGGCAGACCGACACTGAAATCCCCGATGTCGACCTGATCGCCATTCCCGGCGGCTTCTCCTTCGGCGATTATCTGCGCTGCGGCGCCATTGCCGCGCGGATGCCGGTGATGCGGGCAGTCGCTGAAAAGGCCGCCAAGGGCGTCATGGTCATTGGCGTCTGCAACGGGTTCCAGATTCTGGTCGAGGCCGGCCTGCTGCCCGGCGCGCTGATGCGCAATGCTTCGCTGAAATTCGTTTGCCGTGAGGTGAAGCTGCAGATCGCCAACGCCAACACCATGTTCACCCGCCGCTATCAGCCGGGCCAAATCATCCGCACGCCGGTTGCGCATCATGACGGCAATTATTTCGCCGATGCCGACACGCTTGCGCGCCTCGAGGGCGAAGGACAGGTTGTGTTCCGCTATGCCGAAGGCACCAATCCCAATGGCTCGATCAACGACATTGCCGGCATCATCAGCGAGAAGGGCAATGTGCTCGGCCTGATGCCGCATCCGGAAAACCTGATCGAGGCCGCGCATGGCGGCAGTGACGGCCGGGCGCTGTTCGAAGGCGCACTCGGCATCGCCGCCTGATATCTCTTCGAATTCCTTTCAAAACGCGGGGGCGGTTGACCATGAGACTGACGATTGTTCGCCTAGGTCCCCTGGCTGCTGCCGGCTTGGCGTTGGCGTCCTGCCAGTCCAGCCCGAAGAGCGCGCCGGTCCCCACGGGCAAGAGCGCTTCGCTGCTGGCCATGGAACAGGTAGCGATATCGGCCCACAAATGCTGGATCGCCAGCAAGGATCCCGCCTTCAAATCCTATCAGATGGCCAATGAGCTGAATTCGTTCAGCGGCACGCCCCGCTTCCTGCTGGTGCCGGCCAAGCATTATGGCGGCAAGCCGCTGCTGGTCGTCCAGGCGCAAGGCAATTCCAGCCGCGTCGACGTGTTCGGTCCGCTGATGGACGATCCGCTCGGCGCGCGCATCGGATCCGACATTGCGCGCTGGCAAACGGGCAACCCCTCCTGCAACGCGGCCGCCTGACGCCATGGGCCGCTTCCTGCAGTTTGCGGGATTGATCATCGGTCTGGCCGGGCTTGTCCTGCAAGCGTGCATCACCATCCCGGCATCGATGGAAGCCGGCCGCAGTTTTCTCGGCTCCATCGTCTTTCTGTTCAGCTTCTTCACCATCCTGACCAACATCGGTGCAGTGCTGGTCCATGTCTCGCTGCTGTCGCCTTCGGGCTACGCCTGGCTGCCGGCCTTTGCCGGGCCGCGGATGCGGGCGGGCGTGGCGGCTTCCATCGCCCTGGTCTTCATCGTCTACGCGACGGTTCTGGCGCAGCTCTGGCAGCCGCAGGGGCTGTTCCTGCTCTGTGACGTGCTGCTGCACTATGTGACGCCGGTGCTGTTCGTGCTGTGGTGGCTTGTTGCAGGCGCTGACGGCAGGACACGCTGGAGCGACATTTCGTGGTGGATGGCCTATCCGATCGCCTATCTCGCCTATGCGCTGGCGCGCGCACCGATCGCAGGCGAAGTGCCCTACCCGTTCCTCGACGTTGCGAAAAACGGCGCGGCCAACGTCGCCCTTGCGGCGCTGGCCGTCACCGGTGTTTTCCTGGTGCTGTGCATCCTCGCCGTGCTTGCCGATAAGGGCGTCTCACGCCTCAGGGCTCCGGGCACACGCCGCTGACCAGACTACAAGTTAGTCCCAGAATCGCCTGATGCCTTCGCGGTGAGCGTCGTCACGCGACACACCGATGTCCCTGAGCTGCTCGTCGGTCATTTCGAGCAAAGCCAGGCGGCCGCGACGGCGCTCGATCAGCACGTCGATCCATCGCGCCAGCGATCTGACTACATGCACGATCCGGCCGACAAAGCCTCGCCGGCTGGACGGGCGCGGCCCGACCAATTCAATGCCCGCGCAGCGGATTGTCTCGATTGTATCCATTGTCTTTCTGCCAACCTTGCAAATTGTACCCATCTTGGTACGGTTCTGATATGCATTGACACCCGATCTGGTGCAATATACAGAATTGTCACCATGACAAATTGGCTCCCTGACCTCACCATCGGTTCCGGCCCGCTTTACCAGCGCCTTGCCGACAGCATCGAGTCGGACATCGACAAGGGCGTCATCGATGCCGGGGCAAAATTGCCGCCGCAGCGCGATCTCGCCTATGATATCGGCACGACGGTCGGCACGATCGGCCGAGCCTATCAGCTGCTGCGCGAGCGCGGCCTGGTGAGCGGCGAAGTCGGTCGCGGGACCTATGTGCTGGCGCAGCAATCGGAAGCGTCACCCGAATTCGCCGAGCCTGCCGTGCAAGGCACGCGCTATGTCGATGCGCCGCCCGGCAAACTGCGTTTCGACAGCACTGCCGCGCCCGACATCGGCCAGGGCGCCATTGTCGCTGACATGCTCTCGCGCACGGTGCAGGAACACCCGCACGAGATTTCGAGCTACACCAGGGATTTTCCGGAGCGCTGGTTCGAGGCCGGCGCCCGCTGGCTGTCGCGCAATTCGTTCCGTCCGGCGGCCGACACCATCGTTCCCACGCTTGGCACACATGCCGCGGTGATGGCGGCGATTGCGGCACTGACCACGCCGGGCGACTATGTCGCCTTCGAGCACCTCACCTATTCGCAGATCGCCCGCAGCGCCGGGCTGATCGGGCGGCGCATAGCACTGGTGGCATCGGACGAAGAAGGCCTCGATCCCGAGGATTTCGAACGCGTCTGCGCGCAAAAGCACCCGAAGATGATCTTCCTGATGCCGACGGTGCAGAACCCTACGCTGGCGATCCTGTCGGTTTCGCGCCGCGAGGCGATCGCTCGTGTCGCGCGCGCGTACAATGTCATCGTCATCGAGGACGATCTCTATGGCGGCCTGACCGAAGATCCGACGCCGCTCATCGCCGAATATGCACCCGAGCGCACCATTGTCGCCGGCGGTCTGTCGAAATCGGTCGCGGCAGGTGTTCGCGGCGGCTGGCTCTCCTGCCCGCCCGCCTATCGCCATCGCATCCGCGTCGCCCACAAGATGATGACCGGCGGGATGCCGTTCCTGCTGGCGGAGGTGAATGCGCGGCTGGTGCTGTCAGGGCAGGCTGGCGATATCCGCAAACGCAGCATTGCCGAAATTGCCGCCCGCATCGCCATCGTGCGCGAGACACTGGCGGGTTTCGCCTTCAAGTCACACGGCAGCGTGCCCTTCGTCTGGCTGACGCTGCCCGATCCCTGGCTGTCCGGCACGTTCAGGAGCGCATGCCTCGAAAATGGCGTGCTCCTCGACGACGAGGACGAGTTCAAGGCGGGGCGTTCCGAGCAGGTTTTTCACGGCGTGCGTTTCGGCGTCTCGCAGCCAAGGCGGCGCGAGGACATCACCGGCGGCGTCGCGGTGATCCGGCGGCTGCTGGAGGAAGGCCGCGCCGGCTACGACAGTTCGTCCTGAATCGTTGGCGCTAAACCGTGCGCCTGTGTACCGATCTCAGGTTCAGCCCTCTGCCTTGAAGTTTTTGGCTTCCTTTGCGCCCTTGTCCTTGCCGTGCTTCTCGGCCAGGTCCTTGGCCTGCTTGGGCGAAACGTCGGTGGTCTCGGCAATATGCATGGCCTCCTTGTCGGAGAGGCGATTGTCTTTCTTGCCTTGCTTGGTGGCCATGTCGAAATCTCCTGATTGGTTTGAGGCCTAACGGCCGGGATGCCATAGCGTTCCCCAGCGGCTCCCCGCTACCATCGTCGCCCTGTGGTTTTCCGGCGTTTTTCGTCATCCAATGGGGTGTATCACGCCAAAGCTTGCGATATGAGGGGACTCAAATTCCCCTCTCCCATGGACATCAATCGCCGCCCATGACCATTTCCAATTCCGTGCCGATCACCCCGGAACTCATAGCCGCGCATGGGCTGAAGCCCGACGAATACCAGCGCATCCTCGATCTGGTCGGGCGCGAACCGAGCTTTACCGAACTCGGCATCTTCTCGGCGATGTGGAATGAGCACTGCTCCTACAAATCCTCGAAGAAATGGCTGCGCACGCTGCCGACCACCGGGCCGCAGGTCATCCAGGGTCCGGGCGAGAACGCCGGCGTGGTCGATATCGGCGACGGCGACTGCGTCGTCTTCAAGATGGAGAGCCACAACCATCCCTCCTACATCGAGCCCTACCAGGGTGCGGCGACCGGCGTCGGCGGCATATTGCGCGACGTCTTCACCATGGGCGCGCGGCCGATTGCGGCGATGAACGCTTTGCGCTTCGGGGCACCGGACCATCCCAAGACCAGGCACCTGGTCAGCGGCGTGGTTTCCGGCGTCGGAGGATACGGCAACGCCTTTGGCGTGCCGACCGTCGGCGGCGAGGTCAATTTCGACGCCCGCTACAACGGCAACATCCTGGTCAACGCCTTTGCCGCGGGCCTCGCCAAGACCGATGCGATCTTCCTGTCGGAAGCCAAGGGCGTCGGCCTGCCGGTCGTCTATCTCGGCGCCAAGACCGGGCGCGACGGCGTCGGCGGCGCCACGATGGCCTCGGCCGAGTTCGACGACAAGATCGACGAGAAGCGCCCGACCGTGCAGGTCGGCGATCCCTTCACCGAAAAATGCCTGCTCGAAGCCTGTCTTGAGCTGATGGCGTCTGGCGCCGTCATCGCCATCCAGGACATGGGTGCGGCCGGCCTCACCTGTTCGGCGGTCGAGATGGGCGCCAAGGGCGACCTCGGCATCGAGCTTCACCTCGACCAGGTGCCGGTGCGCGAAGAGCGCATGAGCGCCTATGAGATGATGCTGTCGGAGAGTCAGGAGCGCATGCTGATGGTGCTGCGCCCCGAGAAGGAAAAGGAAGCCGAGGCGATCTTCCACAAATGGGGCCTCGACTTCGCTATCGTCGGCAAGACCACCGACGATCTGCGTTTCCGCGTCATCCATCAGGGCGACGAGGTCGCCAATCTGCCGATCAAGGACCTTGGCGACAAGGCGCCGGAATATGACCGCCCCTGGGTCGAGCCGAAGAAGCCGGCGGCGCTCGCAGCCGGCGATGCGCCGAAGGCCGACGTTGCCGATGCGCTGTTGAAACTGCTCGGCGGGCCGAACCTGTCGTCGCGCCGCTGGGTGTGGGAGCAGTACGACACGCTGATCCAGGGCAATTCGCTGCAGCTTCCCGGCGGCGACGCCGGCGTGGTGCGCGTCGAAGGCCATCCGACCAAGGCGCTCGCCTTCTCCTCCGACGTCACGCCGCGCTATTGCGAGGCCGACCCGTACGAAGGCGGCAAGCAGGCGGTGGCCGAATGCTGGCGCAACCTCACCGCCACCGGCGCGCTGCCGCTGGCGGCCACCGACAACCTCAATTTCGGCAATCCGGAACGGCCTGAGATCATGGGCCAACTGGTCGGCGCGGTGAAAGGCATTGGCGATGCCTGCCGGGCGCTCGGCTTCCCGATCGTGTCGGGCAATGTCTCGCTCTACAACGAAACCAATGGCCAAGGTATCCTGCCGACGCCGACCATCGGCGGCGTGGGGCTGATTGCCGACTGGTCGAAGATGACCCGTATCGGCTTTGCCGCCGAGGGCCAGATGATCCTGCTGGTCGGCGCGCCCGCAAGCTGGGGCAGCCATCTCGGCCAGTCCGCCTATTTCAGGGACATCCATGGCCGCACCGACGGGCCGCCGCCATCCGTCGACCTCGCCCATGAAAAGCGCGTCGGCGACCATGTGCGCGCGCTGATCGCGTCGGGCGTCGTGACCGCGGCGCATGACCTTTCCGATGGCGGCTTGGCGATAGCCCTGGCCGAAATGGCGATGGCGTCCGGCATCGGCGCCACCATTCCGGGGCTCGCCGGCACCGACCCGATCCCGGTCTGGTTCGGCGAAGACCAGGGCCGCTACCTGCTGACGCTGTCCGTCGATCCGCAGAGCAAGGAATGGGACGCCATCCGCGAGGAACAGAGCAAGCTCGGCATCTTTGCGCCATGGATCGGCTCGACCGGTGGAAACGAACTGAAGCTCGGCGATGCCAGGGCGATCCCGGTCAGCGAATTGACCGCCGCCCACGAAGGCTGGTTCCCGAACTTCATGGACAAGTCCATTTGACCAGCCTGGCAGCCCGGACGCTGATCGCAGTCGTCTTCTGGCCGTCGCTGTTCTTCTTCTGGTTCCTCGGGCCGTTCGTCTTTTTCCTGCTGTCGACGACCTCGAGCGAGGTCTGTCCGCTGCTGGAAAGGCGTGACCAGTTCATTGAGGCGGCCAATGGCACACTGCAGATGCTGGCCTTGCAAAGTCTGATCTATGCGATCCCCATCGTCTGCCTGGTGCTGTGGAGCCGCCTTTTGCCGAACCCGGCGCGCGCAAGGCATGTCGCCACCTGCATCAAGCTCTTTGCCATTGCGGTCATTACCGGCGCGCTGTGGGAATACGGGTCATCGCTGATCTGCGACGGCTATGGCCAACCATTCTTTTCGCCCTTGTGGCAGATGACCAGCTATCTCCCGATTATCAACCTGGCGCTCAACATCCCGCTCTATGTCCTGGTGTTCAGCCTTGGCCGGGGGTTCTCGACCCGCGACGACATTACCGAAGATGGTGTGGTTCACCCGCGGCAGGATGGCCCTTAGACACTGCGTCGCCGACAGAACGGCTTCAACCCGGACCAGAAAGGCTTTAGGCTGCCGTGCGAGTCACTCGTGCCTAGCCGCCCAGAACAGGATTTTGCCATGGCAATGGATGCCCACGACATCGAAAAACTGATCAAGGACGGCATTCCGGACGCCAAGGTGACGATCCGCGACCTCGCCGGTGACGGCGATCACTATGCAGCCGAAGTGGTGGCCGAAAGCTTCCGCGGAAAGAGCCGCGTCCAGCAGCACCAGATGGTCTATGATGCGCTGAAGGGCAATATGGGCGGCGTGCTGCACGCGCTGGCCCTGCAGACCAGCGTGCCGGACTGAAGCCAGACTGGCCTACTGTTTCTGCGGCTGCTTCGCCGACACTGACGTGATCGGCTTCGCCGACACTGAGATGATCGGGCCCGCCGGGTATTTTCCGCCGACGATCATTCTTTTCCCATCCGACAGCGCGGAAACCGCGCCGTCGAGGAACAGCGCGTTGCGGCATTGTAGCGCGTCGCGAAACAGCCGCGCAAAGCTGCCGAAACTGACCTCAGACCGCGAGATCGCCAGCAAAACGGTGTTTTCATCGCGCACGCCGACGCCGTTGCGGATGTAGCGCGAGGTTCCGTTCGGCTCGAAGCGTGGGTGAATCTTGCCATCGATCACCAGCATCGGGCCGGACTGCGTGGCGAAGGCAACATCGCGTTCGGTGACCGCATAGGCGTTGCTTTCCATGACAGCCGCCTTGCCGTCATTGCCCACCAGAAAGACGCCGTTCGGTTTCAGGAAGAAATTGCCTTCGCCGTCGGCAAGATTGAGCCGTGACTTTTCGCTGCCGTCCTCGACCAGCAGGCCGACCGGCGACAAATCCTCGTGATACATGCCGCCATTCATGGCGAGCAGCACCGGCCTCCCCTCGCCCGCAACCGCCTTGTCGAAGGCTTCGAGCGAACCAAAAGGCTTGCCATCGGCGCCGGCGTGGAAAACACCGATGCTGTCGGCGCGAAGATCGGTCTCGCAGACGACATAGGTCACCGCCTCGAAGGCGACATTCCGGCAAGGCGCGGGCAGGTCACCGCCAATGACCAGCGGCGGCGGCTCGGGGCGTCTCGGCCACCAGACAACGGCAATCGCCGCCAGCAGGATGGCGATCGGAAGGGCGGCGCCATATCGTCTTTTCATCATGTTCCGAAGGTTGCAATCGGCTCGGATGCTTGGCCCAAGACAGGCGATCCTTTGCGCCATTTCCGCGACGGCGGCGCAAACATCTTGTTTCGGCCCATCTATGGGTTTATTTGATGGCTATGCTTCGAGCCTGACTCCCACAGGCGTGAAAGGATATCTCATGAGCGGCATCAACGACTACATCGACAGCGAAGTGAAGGGCAACGACGTCGTCCTTTTCATGAAGGGCACGCCCGGTTTTCCGCAGTGCGGCTTTTCCGGCCAGGTCGTCCAGATCCTCGATTACATCGGAGCCGACTATAAGGGCGTCGACGTGCTGACCTCGGCCGAACTGCGCCAAGGCATCAAGGAATATTCGAACTGGCCGACGATCCCGCAGCTTTACGTCAAGGGCGAATTCGTCGGCGGCTGCGACATCATCCGAGAAATGTTCCAGGCAGGCGAGTTGCAGACGTTGCTCGTCGACAAGGGCGTCAGCGTCAAAGCGACAGCCTGATTCTGAGTTGAGACGGGGCAGCCCCGCCCCGGCAAAATGTTACCTCCCCCTATCGGAGTGAGGACGAACTTATGCGCCGGCATGCCGGCGCATATTCGTTTTGAAGATCGGACCCGCCGTGGACCAGCCAGCAAAAGCGCCGCAACAGGCACGCAAATTGCCTATTCCGCGCTGGGAATTCATCGCGCTGTGCGCGGCACTGATGGCGTTGAACTCGCTGGCCATCGACATCATGCTGCCGGCACTGCAGCAAATCGGCGCCACGCTTGGCGTTGAGAATGAAAACCACCGCCAGTATGTGATCACCGCCTATATATTGGGCTTCGGTGGCGGACAGCTTTTCTTCGGACCGATCTCGGACCGGTTCGGGCGCCGCGCGCCACTCGTTGCCGGGCTGGCGATTTATGTCGTGGCGGCGGCAGCTGCCGCCATCGCCCCGTCATTCGCCGTCCTGCTGCTGTGCCGGCTGGTGCAAGGCATCGGTGCGGCGGCGACCCGCGTCATCGCCGTCTCGATCGTGCGCGACACGTTCGACGGTCGGCGCATGGCCGAGGTGATGTCTCTGATCTTCATGGTGTTCATGGCCATCCCGGTGATCGCGCCTGGGATCGGCCAGTTCATCATGCTGTTCGCAACATGGCACTGGATCTTCGTCACCATGGCCGTCGGAGCGCTGATCGTGTCGGCGTGGTCGCTGCTGCGGCTGCCGGAGACGCTGCATCCGGAGTACCGCCGGCCGCTGACAGTCTCATCCGTCGTCGGTGGTTTCCGCATCGTGCTCACCAACCGCATGGCGCTTTGCTACGCCTTTGCCAGCACCTTCATTTTCGCCGCCATGTTCGGCTTCATCGCCTCCGCACAGCAGATCTATGTCGACATTTTTCATGTCGGCGAATTGTTTCCTGTCATCTTCGCGGGTGTCGCCGGCGTTCTCGCTTTTTCGAACTACCTCAACTCGCGCCTGGTCGGCCGCATCGGCATGCGCCGCCTGTCGCAGAGCGCACTGCTGTTGTTCCTGGTGATCAGCCTTGCCTGGCTCACCGTTTCGCTTCAAATGAAGATGCCACTCTGGCTGTTCATCACCTTCTTCGCCAGTGCGATGCTCCCGTTCGGCGCGCTCGGCGCCAATTTCAACGCGCTCGCGATGGAACCGCTCGGCCAACTGGCGGGCACCGCGTCGTCCATCCTGGGCTTCATGCAGACTTTTCTCGGCGGCATCCTCGGCACGCTGATCGGCCAGGCCTTCAACGGCACGGTGACGCCGCTTGCCGCCGGCTTCTGCAGCGTCTCGGTCGCGGCCCTGCTGATGATCCTGATCGCCGAGCGCGGCAAGATGTTCCAGCCGCACAACCCACCCATTTCAGGGCACGTCACCGACCTGCATTGAGCGACGCGCCTTGAGATTGTTGGTCTCAAAACCGCATCCACCTTTATGCGACGCGTTTCAGGATGCGCCGCCAATCACTGCCGTGAAACGAGGGAACAGCGGGCGCCCTGCGATGGCGCCACCCATGCTGTCCGACAGCGGCATCGGCAGAGCCTTGTCGAGCGCTTCGAGCACGGATGACACAAAGACCCGGTTGAGCGAGGCATCATCTCCCATATGGGAGAAAGTGGCGCGCGGCTTGCCCATCAGCGTGCCGTTTTTGCGAATTGAAAAACTCAGCGTCAGGGTCAGGCCAGCACTTCCAGGCGGCGGCTGCCAACAGGCAAAGATCGCGTCGAACATTTCGTCGATGGTGTCGATGGGATCGGGGCTACGACACGCGCGCTCCTGCGATCGTGCCTCAGTGGCGCAGGCGACCAGGGCAAGTGCAAGTGCCGTTGCGACAATTGCGGACCGATGTTTCATTTCGCGGCTCCGGCTTCGCGAGAGATTGGACCACTATAACAGAGCCAATATACTTGACGAAAGCGTCTACCGGCAGTTGGACCGACTATTGCGCCCAGAGTTCCCTGCGCAACTCCTGCCAGCTTTCCTTGTCCGGGGCGACAAGAATGCCGCCGTCGATATGCGAGGGCAGATAGGCGCTACCGTCGATCCGCGCGGTGTAGCCGCCGGCCTCGGCGTGGATCAGCACACCGACCAGATGGTCCCACGGCATCAGTTTGTTGTAGACGACGAAATGGGCATGGCCGCTGGCCAGAAGACGGTATTCATGTGCCGCGCAGCGATAGCCGAACTGCGACAGGGTCTTGGTCTGGTTGCGCGCCAGGAGCGAGCGTTGCGGTTCCGCCAGATATTGCCAGGAGACGGAGCCGGTCATCTGCGAGATCGGCACGGCATCGGCGACGTGCACCGTCTCCAGCGCGCCATGCGCATGGCGGATATGGCTGCCGGCGCCCTTGGCGCCGATCAGCCAGTCCCGGCCTACGGGGTCATGGATGATACCGGCGACGGTTTCGCCCTTGACGACGACGCTCAGCATGACGCCGAAGAGCGGCACGCCGGAGGCGAAGTTGAAGGTGCCGTCGACCGGGTCGACGACGAAGGCGAGGTCGGCATCGCCGAGCCCCTGAAGCAGCGCCGGATTGTCGGAACAGGCTTCCTCGCCGACGATCATCGCCGTGGGATAGCGCTCGCGCAGCCTGGCCGTGATCAGCCGCTCGGCGTTGATGTCGGCCTCGGTCACCAGGTCGGCAGCCGAGGTCTTCTGTCTGATGTCGCCCTCGCCCAGCCGGCGAAAGCGTGGCATGATTTCGGCCCTGGCTGCATCGGCGAGAAGCTCGGCCAGCCAGTCGATCGCTTGGTCGTCAAATATCATCGGAAATGTCTTGTCCTGTGCTGAGGCTGCCATTGAGGGCGGCAAAGTCGAACAGCTTTCTGTCGAGCAGATGCGACGGCCTGGTGTTGGACAGCGCGCGCAGCATCGTATCCTTGCGGCCCGGCATGCGCTTTTCCATATCGTCCAGCATCGCCTTCATGGCGTTGCGCTGCAGGCCTTCCTGGCTGCCGCAGAGATCGCAGGGAATGATCGGGAATTTCATAGCGGCGGCGAATTTTTCCAGATCGACCTCGGCGCAGTAGCTCAGCGGCCGCAGCACCATGACGTCGCCGTCGTCGTTGAGCAGCTTTGGCGGCATGGCGGCAAGGCGGCCGCCATGGAACAGATTCATGAAGAAGGTTTCGAGAATGTCCTCGCGGTGGTGGCCGAGCACCAGCGCCGAACAGCCCTCCTCGCGCGCGATGCGATAGAGATGGCCGCGCCGCAGCCGCGAGCACAGCGAACAATAGGTGCTGCCCTGAGGCAGCTTGTCGGTGACCACCGAATAGGTGTCCTGATACTCGATGCGATGGGCAATGCCATGCGCATCGAGGTAGTCGGGCAAAATGTGCTTCGGAAAATTCGGCTGGCCCTGGTCGAGATTGCAGGCCAGCAGCTCGACCGGCAGCAGCCCGCGCCATTTGAGATCGAGCAGCACGGCCAGCAGCCCGTAGGAATCCTTGCCGCCGGACAAGGCCACCAGCCAGCGGTCGCCGGGCCTCGCCATGGCGAAATCCTCGACCGCCTGACGGGTTAACCGCAACAGCCGCTTACGCAGTTTGTTGAACTCGACGGAAGACGGCACTTCGGCAAACAGCGGATGGAAGCCGCCTTCAGCAATCGGTTCAACTGTTTCGATGTCTGCCAGCATGTTCATGGCTTGTCGCTTTCCATAGCCGAGAGTGCCGGATTAGCGGACATGGCCGACAAAGAAAAGGCCGCCTCGACGGGCGGCCCTTTCCAGTATCGCAGAAAAGCGATCGCTTAGCGCGAATAGAATTCGACGACCAGGTTCGGCTCCATCTGCACGGCGAACGGAACATCGGCCAGGCCGGGGATGCGCGAGAAGGTCGCGACCATCTTGTTGTGATCGACTTCGATATAGTCCGGCACGTCGCGCTCGGCGAGGCCGACCGCTTCCAGCACGATGACCAGCTGCTTCGACTTTTCGCGCACTTCGACGACATCGCCCGGCTTGCAACGGTACGAGCCGATGTTGACGCGCTTGCCGTTGACGTTGACGTGGCCGTGGTTGACGAACTGGCGAGCCGCGAAAATGGTGGGCACGAACTTGGAGCGGTAGACGACCGCGTCGAGACGCGACTCGAGCAGGCCGATCAGGTTCTCGGAGGTGTCGCCCTTGCGGCGATCAGCCTCTTCATAGACTTTGCGGAACTGCTTTTCGGAGACATCACCATAGTGACCCTTCAGCTTCTGCTTGGCGCGCAGCTGCAGGCCGAAATCGGAAAGCTTGCCCTTGCGGCGCTGGCCGTGCTGGCCGGGGCCGTATTCACGCTTGTTGACCGGGGACTTCGGGCGGCCCCAGATGTTTTCGCCGAGACGGCGGTCGATCTTGTACTTCGCGGATTCGCGCTTGCTCATCGCATTCCCTTTCAAAACAAACCACCCGGAGCCTCATGGTCCGGGTGAAGGAAACGCGCCCTCCTCTGGCCTCCGTTTTCGAGGCCTGACAGGGTTTTCCCACGCAACGCGGCGGAAAACCCACGGGACACGTCAGTCTAGACAAAACCCAGGAAACGATAAACCTGCTTTCCCGGGCTTGCCATGCAAAAGAAACAACCGGGCATTGCGGCCCGGTGTTGGTGCGCTCGTTAAACGGAGATTTGAGCAGAGTCAAGCGCGTCGCTGGCGCTGGGCCCGGCAACCATATCACGTCTTTGGCGTTGAGTGCCGTGCCGGATGCGGCGGGAGGTTGTTGCGCCGACGGCATTTAGGAAGGGACTGGAGCCAAAGGAGCCCGAAGTCGCATGAAGAAGTTTTTCCTCTCGTTGGTCGGTGCGGCCGTCCTGGCCGGGACGATGTCGATCGCCGTGCCCGAGCCAGCGATGGCCAAGCATTGGCAGGGCCACAAGCATCGTCAGACCTGCCATGTCGTGGTGAAGAAGAAGGTCATCTGGCGGCATGGCCACAAGAAGGTCATCCGCTACAAGGTGAAGCGCTGCTGGTGACGTCAGGGGTTTCGGGCTTGGCCTGAACCGAAGAAGCCCGTGGTTTCGGCCACGGGCTTTGTTTATCGACTCGGTTCAAGGTTTCAGTCTGCCGATTTCTTCTCCGGCAGGCCTTTGCGCTTGGTCTCTGCGAATTCCTCGAGCTGTTTTTCGCTCATCGAATTGTACATCGACTTCGACGCGCCTTGAAGTTCGCTCTTCCTGGTCTCGCCGCGCTTGGCCGACAGGGCTGCGCCAGCGGCCTTTTGCTGTGCTTTTGAGGTTGCAGGCATATCGGCACCTCCTTTGCTGACAGAGGAAGAAACGTTGCGCTCCGGCGACGGTTCCAGCGCTGGCGGTCAACTTCCGTTCCGCGCTCATGTCTGCCCATGGTCGGCCAACTGCCGGCAAAACCACCTTCCCGTGCCCGCAACGCCGGTGTAGGACGGCGCCATGAAATCGTTGAACGATCCCTCGCAGGCACTCGCTACCGGCCTCGCGAAAATCCGCACCGAGTTCCATGTGCCGGAGGGATTTCCCCTGATGTAATGGCCATGGCACAGACGGCGGCCAGGCGCGTGCCCGACCAGCATGCCGACCGCACGGCGATGCCCTTCGTGACGCTCGATCCCGCGGCTTCCACCGATCTTGACCAAGCGTTTTCGATCGAAGCGAGCGGTAGCGACCTTCTGTTGCACTATGCGATTGCCGACGTAGCCTGGTTCGTCGCGGACGGCGACGCGGTGGATCGCGAAGCCTGGGCGCGGGGCGAAACCCTGTATTTGCCGGACGGCAAGGCCGGGCTCTATCCCCGGGTCATTGCCGAGGGCGCCGCGAGCTTGCTACCCGGCGGTCCGCGTCCGGCTGTCATCTTCACGGTCCGGATCGCCGACGACGGAGCGGTAAGGCTGGATGGCGCGGAGCGGGCAATCATTCAAAGCCGCGCCAAGCTCGCCTATGACAGCGTGCAGGCCGCCGACGTCCCAGTCGGCTTCGCCGAAATCGCGCGGCGCATGGCGGCGGCCGAAGACCGTCGCGGCGCTTCGCGCGTCGACCCGCCCGAGCAGGAGGTGGAACAGCTTGCCGATGGCACGTTCCAGCTTGCGTTCAGGCCGCTGCTGCAATCCGAGCAAGACAACGCAGCACTTTCGCTGGCCGCCAACATGGCGATTGCCGACGCCATGCTGGCACACCGGACCGGCTTGTTCCGGGTGATGGCGCCGCCCGATGCTTCCAAAGTACAAAGACTGCGCAGCGCGGCACGGGCCTTAGGCCTGTCCCGGCCTCCTTCGACCAACCTGTCCGACTATCAGCGAACCCTCGATCCGACGAACATGCAACAGGCAGCGCTGATGCTGGAAATCCGCCGCGCCGGCTCCGGTGCGTCCTACCAACCCTATGAAGAAGGCGTTGTCCCCTGGCACGAGGCGATGGCCGCGACCTATGCCCACGCCACCGCGCCCCTGAGGCGGCTGGCCGATCGCTACGTCGTGCGCTGCGTGCTGGCCATCGCCAACGGCCAGCCGGTGCCGCAAGCCGTTACCGAGGCGTTTTCCAGACTGCCTAAGGTGATGGGCCGCGCAGGCGCCCGCGCCTCGCAGATCAACCACGCGGCCATCGGCCTTGCCGAGGCGGTGATGCTGAGGGGGCGCGTGGGTGAAACATTCAAGGCCGTCGTCACCGACGTCGGTGATCAGCGTGCGCGCGTTCAGCTCTCGGACATGCCTGTCGTTGCGAATGTGAAGGCCTCAGGGTTCAGGCAGGGCGATGGCCTGACGCTAAGGCTTGTTTCGGCCGATCCGGATCGGCGCGTCATTGTCTTCGAACCCGTCTAAAGCGCGTCGGCGACGCGCTTTAGTTTTTTGTTTTTATGCATGTCGTTGTCCCAAAACCGCTGCGCACTTTTGGGCGACATGCATTAGCGTGCGCTCAATCCAAAACCCTGCATCAGCCGGCTGATTGCGAAGTCCGCCTTTCCCGAGGTAAAGACGGCGATGTCGGGCTCGCTTTGCGGCAATGGCCCGTCGACAGCCGGAAGCAGAGACAGAGCACGCCGCGCAATCGCTTCGGCCGGGTCGATCCAGTCGACCGGCCAGGGCGCGGTCTTGCGCATGCGATTGGCCAGGAACGGATAGTGCGTGCAGGCGAGCACGACGATGTCCGTGCGCAAATCGTCATGCTGGACAAAACACGGTGCGATCTCGGCACGCACGGCCTCCTCGTCGACAAAGCCCTCGCGCATGTAGGCCTCGGCCAGTCCGGCGAGATTGTTGCTGCCGACCAGCCGCACATGGCATTTCTGCGCCCATTTGCCGATCAGGTCGCGCGTGTACTGGCGCTTCACCGTGCCCGGCGTCGCCAGCACCGAGACCAGCCCGGACCGGGTGCGCTCGGCCGCCGGCTTGATTGCCGGCACGGTGCCGACAAAGGGATGGCCAGGGAATTTTTCCCGCAACGCATCGATCACCAGCGTCGAAGCGGTATTGCAGGCGACGACCGAAATTTCCGGATCAAAACGGTCGAGCAGCTTGGCGAAGAGCTCGACTATATGGGCCTGCAGCGCCGGCTCTTCCCAGGCGCCGTAGGGAAAGGCCTTGTCATCGGCGACGTAGACGAAGCGCCGGTCAGGCATCAGCACGCGCGCTTCGCGCAGCACGGTCAATCCTCCAACGCCGGAATCGAACATCAGTATCGGACGGTGGCTCATTGATATCGGACCATGAAAGAGGCTGGATCAGAAGGCTTGGCGGTCATTGGCCAATGCCGTTCTATCTGCAACCATCATGGCCTTGAAGTGGCGAATGTTAGCAACTTCCATGCAAAGCCGGCGAAGACGACCTTGCCTCGGTTGCTCTAGAGCCCGCGCTTGCCGAACCCGGCGGGCCGCGGACGGCCCAGAGGCTGGGCGGACGGCACCGAGCGCGTGGCCGGTGTGGCGTTGCGCATGGAAGACTGTGCCGTGCTGCTGGCCGTCCGGCCGGATGCCGCAGGCATGGGCGTATCGCCATCGAAATCGAAAACCGATGTCAGTTCGTCGATATTGATGCCCGCCACCGGCTTAGCCACCAGAATCGTGCACCAAAGGCCAAAGATCGACAGCGCAAGCAGGTTCAAACCGCTGGACGTGCTTTCCGGATTGTTGAAATCGATGACCAGCAGCGTGCCTGCCTGCAGAAAGGCGTAGATGGCGCAGAACACGATGTAGGACCACAGGATCCAGGCTTTGCCGTTGGCGTCGCGGCTGCGTCGCCAGGCGATGTTGGCACGCATGACCACGGCCAGGAGGGAAACGACCAGAACCGCGCCTGCCATCCCTTGCCGCAATGGACCGGGCGCCGAGTTGACCAGCCCCTCAAAGCCGATCGTGCCAACGATGCACAGCACAGCTAGAACGGCCTCGAGCAGGGCTACGCCGAGCGAATAGAAGAAGAAGCGCATACGGCCGATTTTGGACGTGAACATTTGCCACCCCACCGTTTTGACAACAATGGATGAGAGGCAAATAAAATTCGGTTACTTCAGCCGTTCGAAGCTTAGCGATTTCTAATCTTCTTTGTCTGCCTGGCGTTTTCGCGCAGCGGCCGGCAAACGCCTTGGATCGTCTCCCGGCGAGCCGTCACCGCGCGGCATGGCCGGCGAAAACCGGTCGAGCGACGAGATGATGCCACGCAGCACTTTCAGTTCCGGCTCGGCGAAACCGGCGCGCGTCAAGACGGCGCGCAGATTGTCGACCATCTTGGGTTTCTTGGGCGCCGGGCGGAAATAACCGCGCGCTTCGAGCGCGCCTTCGAGATAGGCAAACAGGCCGTGCAACTCTTCCTTGCTCGCCGGCTTCATTTCAGGACTGGAGAAATTGGTCGCCGTCTCGTCCTCCAGGCCGGATTTCATCCATTCATAGGACATCAACAGCACGGCCTGGGCGATGTTGAGCGACGAAAAGCCGGGAACGACCGGGAAGGTGACGATCTCGTCGGCCAGCCCGACCTCGTCATTGTAGAGCCCAAAACGCTCGCGGCCGAACAAGATGCCGGTGCGCAGGCCGGCCATCTGACGCGCCCTGAGCGCCCTGCCCGCCTCGACCGGACCACGCACGGGTTTGAAGCCGTCGCGCTCGCGCGCCGTGGTGGCGAAGACGAAGTTGAGGTCGGCGACGGCGGACGCCAGGTCGCCGAACACTGTTACGGCATCGATGACATGGTCGGCGCGGCTGGCGGCGGCGCGCGCCTTCTCGCTCGGCCAGCCGTCACGCGGGTTGACCAGTCTCAGTTCGGCAAGGCCGAAATTGGCCATGGCGCGCGCGACCATGCCGATATTCTCGCCGAGCTGCGGCTCGACCAGGATGATCGCCGGCCCGGCGGCGGATGCGTTTTCAGGATGATCGACGGCGGACATGATCTCAATGAACTGCTGTTTGCGGCATTTCAGCGTTCCCTGCCACATCCGCTCGGCAAAATGAAGCTTTTGCAAACACCGGTCGCGGCACAGACGACCCATTCTGCACGGATGGTCGTTTGCGCGGCCAAATAGGCTTTGATATACGCTCCGCATACCCGGCCGAAGCCATGCGGGCGAGGCCGTTTTGTTCCCCAAAAGCGAGGCATTCTTTTCATGGCGAAGATCAAGGTGGCGAACCCGGTCGTCGAGCTCGACGGCGACGAGATGACCCGCATCATCTGGCAGTTCATCAAGGACAAGCTGATCCACCCTTATCTCGACCTGAAGCTCGAATATTACGACCTCGGCGTCGAGCACCGCGACGCCACCAACGACCAGGTGACCATCGATTCGGCCAATGCCATCAAGAAATGGGGCGTCGGCGTGAAATGCGCGACGATCACGCCCGACGAGCAGCGCGTAGAGGAATTCAAGCTGAAGAAGATGTGGAAGTCGCCGAACGGCACCATCCGTAACATTCTCGGCGGCACCATTTTCCGCGAACCGATCATCATGAAGAACGTGCCGCGTCTGGTGCCGGGATGGACCAAGCCGATCATCGTCGGCCGTCATGCTTTCGGCGACCAGTATCGCGCCACCGACTTCCGCTTCCCCGGCAAGGGCAAGCTGACCATCAAGTTCGTCGGCGAGGACGGCAAGGTGATCGAGCACGACGTATACGACG
Source organism: Mesorhizobium sp. C089B (assembly GCF_030323125.1). Taxonomy (NCBI): domain Bacteria; kingdom Pseudomonadati; phylum Pseudomonadota; class Alphaproteobacteria; order Hyphomicrobiales; family Phyllobacteriaceae; genus Mesorhizobium; species Mesorhizobium sp. C089B. The sequence continues at coordinate 1,133,088 of NZ_CP100469.1, read as the reverse complement.
CACCCGGCGCCGGTGTTGCCATGGCGATGTACAATCTCGACGACTCCATCCGCGAATTCGCCCGCGCCTCGCTGAATTACGGCCTGCTGCGCAATTATCCGGTTTATCTCTCGACCAAGAACACCATCCTCAAAGCCTATGACGGCCGCTTCAAGGACATTTTCCAGGAGGTCTACGAGGCTGAATTCGAGGCCGAGTTCAAGGCGAAGAAGCTGTGGTACGAGCACCGGCTGATCGACGACATGGTGGCCTCCGCCCTGAAATGGTCTGGCGGCTATGTCTGGGCCTGCAAGAATTATGACGGCGACGTCCAGTCCGACACGGTGGCGCAAGGTTTTGGCTCGCTCGGCCTGATGACCTCCGTGCTGATGACGCCGGACGGCAAGACGGTGGAAGCGGAGGCCGCGCACGGCACAGTGACGCGCCACTACCGCCAGCACCAGAAGGGCGAGGAAACCTCGACCAATTCGATCGCCTCGATCTTCGCCTGGACGCGCGGCCTCGCCCACCGCGCCAAGCTCGACGATAATGCCGAGTTGAAGCGATTTGCCGACACGCTGGAGAAGGTCTGCATCCAGACGGTTGAGAGCGGCTTCATGACCAAGGACCTGTCGCTCTTGATCGGTCCCGACCAACCATGGCTGTCGACCACCGGCTTCCTCGACAAGATCGACGAGAATTTGCAGAAGGCGATGGCGTAAGCCGGCAGCCATGGCCAAGCCGGTCGTCTACGGGGCGGACTACAGCGTCTATGTGCGCATCGTCCGCCTCGTGCTGGCGGAAAAAGGCATCGACTACGACCTTGTGCCGGTCGATGTCTTTGCCGCCGAGGGCACTCCCGCCTGGTACTTCGAGCATCACCCTTTCGGCCGCATTCCGGCCGTCGAGCATGACGGGTTTCGCCTGTTCGAAACCAGCGCAATCGCCCGCTATGTCGACGAGGCGTTCGACGGCCCGGCACTGCAGCCAAAAGACGCCCGCACCCGCGCAACGATGAACCAGATCATCGGCATGCTCGACGCCTATGCCTACAGATCGATGGTCTGGGACGTCGCCGTCGAGCGGCTTGAGAAGGAAGCGCCAGACGAGGCACTGGTCGCCAACGGGCTGCGCCAGGCGGAAACGGTGCTGCGGGTGCTCACCGCACTCAAGCCTCCCGGGCCGTGGCTGCTCGGCGACCAGCTGACGCTGGCCGACCTGCATGCGGCATCCATCATCGCCTATTTCGTCAAGGTCGCCGACGGGCAAAAGCTGCTTGCGGCGTTCGCCGACATCCAGGCCTGGTGGGACGGCATCGCAAAACGTCCGAGCCTGGCGGCGGGCTGATATGGGTTCGGGCCATGGCTGACCCATCTCGCCAGGACGCGCTCACCATCGCCAGAATTGTCAGGGTCAACCACGCCGGTGAGTTCGGTGCGATCAGGATCTATTCGGCGCAGATTCTTGTCGCCAGGCGCTTCTGGCCGGATTGCGTGCCATCCTTGTCGGAGATGCTCGGGCACGAGCGCACGCATTGCGCCGCCTTCCGTGCCGCCATGCCGGCGCGGAAGGCGCGACCGTGCCGGGTGATGCAATTCTGGAGCTGGGGTGGCTGGCTGCTGGGTTCTGTCACCGCCCTGCTCGGTCCGCAAGGCATCTGGGCCTGCACGGCGGCGGTTGAAGCGGCGGTGCATCGCCATCTGGACGATCAGCTGTTTTTCCTCGCCAATCGCGACCACGACTTGCAAGGCATCATCCTGGCGATCCGCGAGGAAGAGCTCGCCCATCTCCATCACGCCGAAGAGCAGCTGAAATCGCCCGGCCCGGCGCTGAACTTTTTACGGTCGCTGATTTCGATCGCCACGGACGTGCTGATCTGGCTGTCCACCTGGGGCGATTCCAGCAGAATGACGCGCGCCCTGAAGGCGGCGAAAAGAACTAGACTAGCTAGACGGACCGTCTAAGAGCTGATTGCCGGCTTGCCACTATCAGCCACAGAATGGCAAGCACGGCGGCGAAGGCCGGAAAGCCGCACACGAACCAGATACGACATAGGGTGGCTTTCAGGCTGCCTCCAGCGCCGCCCTCACCGCGGCGATCGCATCATTGGCCTTCGAGGCGTCCGGACCGCCGGCTTGCGCCATGTCGGGCCGTCCGCCGCCGCCCTGCCCGCCCAATGCGGCCGAGGCAACGCGCACCAGATCGACAGCGCTGAAGCGGCCGACGAGATCGTCCGTCACGGCGACCACGACGCTTGCCTTGTTGTCTTCGCCCGCACCGACGAAGACGACGACGCCGGAGCCGAGCGATGTCTTGCCGGCATCGGCCAGCGGCTTCAAATCCTTCGGCGACACGCCGGAAACCGCTTTGCCGAGGAAGCCGATACCGGCGACGGTTTCGGTGGTGGCCGGAGCATCGGCCGCGGCACCACCGCCCAGCGCGAGTTTCTTGCGCGCTTCGCTCAGCTCCTTCTCGAGCTTCTTGCGCTCCTCGAGCAGCGTCTCGACACGCGCCGGCACGTCGGCCGGCGAGATCTTCAGCACGGCCGCAGTTGCCTTCAGGCGCCTGTCCTGCTCATCGAGATGTTTGCGCGCGGCTTCGCCGGTCAGCGCCTCGATGCGGCGCACGCCGGCGGCGACCGCGCTGTCGGAGACGACACGGACCAGGCCGATATCGCCGGTCGCCCGGACATGGGTGCCGCCACAAAGTTCGACGGAATAGGGTCTATTGGCCTTGGCGCCATGCACGCCGGTGCCCATCGAGACGACACGCACCTCGTCACCATATTTCTCGCCGAACAGCGCCATGGCGCCCTCGGCAATGGCGTCATCGACCGACATCAGGCGCGTCGTCACCGGGCTGTTCTGGACGACGATTTCGTTGGCCATGCGCTCGACCTCTTCGAGATCTTCGGCCGAGATCGGCTTGTTGTGCGAGATGTCGAAGCGCAGGCGCTCGGGCGCGACCAGCGAACCTTTCTGCGCGACATGGGTGCCCAGCACCTCGCGCAGCGCCTCATGGATCAGATGCGTTGCCGAATGGTTGGCACGCAGCCGGGTGCGGCGCGCATGGTCAACCTTCAGCTCGACGGCTGCACCTGGCTTGACCGTGCCGTTCGTCACCTTGCCCAGATGCACGAACAGGCCGTCGGCCTTTTTCTGCGTGTCGGAAACCTCGATCGAGAAACCTTCGCCGGAGATGATGCCGGTGTCGCCCATCTGGCCGCCCGACTCGCCATAGAACGGCGTCTGGTTGACGACCACCGCCACCGCGTCGCCCTTGCCGGCGCTATCGACTGTCTTGCCGTCCTTGACCAGGGCCTGGATGAGGCCTTCCGCCTGTTCGGTCTCGTAGCCGAGGAATTCGGTGGCGCCGGCCTTCTCGCGTACAGAAAACCAGATGGTCTCGGTGGCCGCGTCGCCGGAACCAGCCCAATGCTTGCGCGCTTCGGCCTTCTGCTGCTCCATCGCATGGGTGAAGCCGGCAAGGTCGACCGAGATGTTGCGCTGGCGCAGTGCGTCCTGCGTCAGATCGAGCGGGAAGCCGTACGTGTCATAGAGCTTGAACGCCGTCTCGCCATCCAGCATATCGCCGGCGTGCAGCGTATCTGTCGCCTCCGAGAGCAGGCCGAGGCCGCGCACCAGCGTCTTGCGGAACCTGGTCTCCTCGAGCTTCAGCGTCTCGGTAATCAGCTGTTCGCCGCGCAGCAGTTCGGGATAGGCCTGGCCCATCTCACGCACTAGCGCCGGCACCACCTTCCACATCAACGGCTCCTTGGCGCCGAGCAACTGCGCATGGCGCATGGCGCGGCGCATGATGCGGCGCAGCACATAGCCGCGGCCTTCGTTCGACGGCAGCACGCCGTCGGCAACCAGGAAGGAGGACGAGCGCAGATGGTCGGCAATGACGCGGAAGGAGGCGACCGTCTCCTTGTCCGGGCCCTGCCCGAGCGCCGATGACGCCGCATCGATCAAGTGGCGGAACAGGTCGGTCTCGAAGACGCTCTCCACCCCTTGCAGGATGGACGCCATGCGCTCCAGGCCCATGCCGGTGTCGATCGACGGCCGCGGCAGGTCGATGCGCTCATCCTTGGTGACCTGCTCATATTGCATGAACACCAGGTTCCAGAATTCAAGGAAGCGGTCGCCGTCCTCCTCCGGGCTGCCGGGAGGGCCGCCCCAGATGTGCTCGCCACGGTCGATGAAGATTTCCGAGCATGGCCCGCACGGTCCGGTGTCGCCCATCGCCCAGAAATTGTCGGAGGTCGGGATGCGGATGATGCGGTCATCGGAGAAACCGGCGATCTTCTTCCAGAAGCCGGCCGCCTCGTCATCGGTGTGATAGACGGTGACCAGCAGCTTGTCCTTGTTCAGCCCGAACTCCTTGGTAATCAGGTTCCAGGCCAGTTCGATGGCGCGCTCCTTGAAATAGTCGCCGAAGGAGAAATTGCCGAGCATTTCGAAAAAAGTCAGGTGGCGCGCGGTGTAGCCGACATTGTCGAGGTCGTTGTGCTTGCCGCCGGCGCGCACGCTCTTCTGAGCGGTCGTGGCGCGCGAATAGGACCGCTTCTCCAGGCCGGTGAAGACGTTCTTGAACTGCACCATGCCGGCATTGGTGAACATCAGCGTCGGGTCGTTGCGCGGCACCAGCGGGCTCGAAGCCACGACCTCGTGACCCTCCTTGCGGAAATAGTCGAGGAATGTCGACCGGATCTCGTTCACGCCACTCATGACTGCTGCCTTTTCGCGAAAACCGCCGGCGCGGCCGGCGGACACTGGTCTCTGCTTTTTAGAAGATCGACTTGGCCTTTTAGCGGGCACGCCCCACCCTGTCCAGAAACACGGAATTGGGCCAATCCGGCAACTGCCAAGCCGGCTTCACGCTGCCCAAAAACGAAAACCGCCGGCGCGAAGGCCAGCGGTTTGAAACGCAATACTAAAGAACTCGGTTACTTAAGCATCGGATAATAGACTGGATTTATGGCCGAACTCTGGCCGTGCCCTACATGGCGCCGGATTCTTCCTCGAAGCCGTCGTCGCTTTCGCCGCGCTCGGGGCCGCCATTTTCGAGAAACTTCTCGGCAATCAGCCCGGCATTCTGCCGCAGTGCCAGTTCGATCTCGCGCGCCGTGTCGGGATTGTCGCGCAGGAACAGTTTGGCGTTTTCGCGACCCTGGCCGAGACGCTGCGAATTGTAGGAGAACCAGGCGCCCGACTTCTCGACCACGCCGGCCTTGACGCCGAGATCGACCAGTTCGCCGGTCTTGGAGACGCCCTCGCCATACATGATGTCGAACTCGACCACCTTGAAGGGCGGCGCCAGCTTGTTCTTGACCACCTTGACGCGGGTCTGGTTGCCGACGACCTCGTCGCGGTCCTTGACCGAGCCGATGCGGCGGATGTCGAGGCGCACCGAAGCGTAGAATTTCAGCGCGTTGCCGCCGGTCGTGGTTTCCGGCGAACCGAACATGACGCCGATCTTCATGCGGATCTGGTTGATGAAGATGACCATGGTGTTGGAGCGCGAGATCGAGGCGGTCAGCTTGCGCAGCGCCTGGCTCATCAGACGAGCCTGGAGACCGGGCAGCGAATCGCCCATCTCGCCCTCGATTTCGGCGCGCGGCGTCAGGGCGGCCACCGAATCGACGACCAGCACGTCGATGGCGCCTGAACGCACCAGCGTGTCGCAGATTTCCAGCGCCTGCTCGCCGGTGTCCGGCTGCGAGATCAAGAGGTTTTCCAGATCGACGCCGAGCTTGCGGGCATAGACCGGATCGAGTGCGTGCTCGGCATCGACGAAGGCGCAGATACCGCCTTTCTTCTGGGCTTCCGCCACCGTGTGCAGCGCCAGTGTCGTCTTGCCCGAGCTTTCCGGCCCGTAGATCTCGACGATGCGGCCGCGCGGCAGGCCGCCGACGCCAAGCGCGATATCGAGGCCCAGCGATCCGGTCGGCACGGTTTCGATCTCGACGACCTGCTCGTTGGCGCCAAGCCGCATGATCGAGCCCTTGCCGAAGGCGCGCTCGATTTGCGACAGCGCCGCGTCCAGAGCCTTTGATTTGTCCACCGCTTTGTCCTCTACAAGCCGCAAAGAATTCTGAGCCATGATACATCACCCCTTGGTCGTCAATGAAGGCCGGACAATCCGTAATCCCTGCCCATTTTGTACTACTTTTGTTCTCGTTGGGCAAGAGGGGTCAAATATCTGAAAAGCACTCTTTATCCGGATTTGTTCTTTTTTTGTCTCATGGTTTCGTTTCCGGATGTATCCACCATTGGGCCAGACGCTCCGGCTGTTTCGATCGGCCGAATCGCCGGCTCGCCTGCGAAGCTCCGTCGCACAGCCTAGCGCTTGTCCGGTTCGAAAAACAAAGGTCATATCGCCGGCATGGTGAAATCAGCAAAGATACTGGCGGTGGGCGGCGCCCATATCGACCGGCGCGGTCAGGTGTCCGGTGCTTACGTGCCGGCGGCGTCCAACCCCGGCACGATGCGCGAGGATGTCGGCGGCGGCGTCTTCAACGCGCTGCGCAGCCTGGTGCGGCGCGGCGTCTCGGCCTCGCTTTTGTCGGTGCGCGGCGGCGATGCCTCGGCCGAGACGGTTGCGCGCGCCATCGCCGAGGCCGGCATTGCCGATCTGTCGGCGGTTTTCCTCGACCGTACGACGCCGAGCTACACCGCGCTGATCGACAGGGATGGCGAGCTGATCACCGGCTTTGCCGACATGGCGCTCTACGATTTGGCGTTCCCCAAGCAGATCCGCCGCTCCAAGGTGCGCGAGGTGGTCGCCGAGGCCGATGCGGTGCTCTGCGACGCCAATCTGCCATCAACGGCGCTGGAGCGGCTGGTGGGGGTCGCCGCCGGCAAGCCGGTGTTCGCCATTGCCATTTCGCCGGCCAAGGTGGTGCGGCTGATACCGGTGCTGAAGGAACTCGCGCAGGTCTTCATGAACCGGCGCGAGGCCATGGTGCTCGCCGGCGTCGATGCCATTGCCACCGAGCGCGAGACCGTCGACGGACTGCGCTGCAGCGGCCTCACCAGTGGCGTGGTGACGGCGGGCGACGGCCCGGTGCTGGGATTCGACGAAGCCGGCGCCTTCTCTATCCTGCCGCCGGCGCCGAGAAAAGTCGCCGACGTCACCGGCGCCGGCGACGCGCTGGCCGGCGCCACCATCGCTGCCCTGCTGCGCGGCCTGGCATTGCGCCAGGCCCTCCGCGAAGGCGTTGCCGCGGCGACGCTCGCCATCGAAAGTTCGGATGCCGTGCCGGCCTTCACCGCCACGACCTTCACCGAGGCACTGGCTCTTGTGCCCGACGCGCAGGAAATGGCATGAGGGCGGCCAATTGCCATTGCCGGAGCGCGGCGTCCAAGCGGACGCGCGGATCTCCGGATCGGAGACCATCATGACACCGCAAAGCGCCCGCCCCTTCATCGACCTCCACGCGCCCGTGGCCGAGGCGCTCGCCGCTGGCCGCCCCGTCGTGGCGCTGGAAAGCACCATCATCACCCATGGCATGCCTTACCCCGACAATGGCGCCATGGCCGCCAATGTCGAAAAGATAATCCTGGACAATGGCGCGGTGCCAGCGACGATCGCCGTGGTCGCCGGCCGCATCAAGATCGGACTGTCCGACGGCGAGCGCGAGTCGCTGGCCATGACCGGCGATGCCATGAAGCTGTCGCGCGCCGACCTCGGCTTTGCGGTCTCGCAAGGCCGCACCGGCGGCACCACGGTCGCCGCCACCATGATCGCCGCTGACATGGTCGGGATAAAGGTGTTCGCCACCGGCGGCATTGGCGGCGTCCACAAGGGCGCGGAAAAGAGCTTCGACATCTCGGCCGATCTCGACGAGTTGGCGCGCACGCCGGTCATCGTCGTCTCGGCCGGCGCCAAGGCGATCCTCGACATCGAAAAGACGCTTGAAGTGCTGGAGACGCGCGGCGTGCCGGTGATTGGCCATGGCTGCGAGACGATGCCGGCCTTCTGGTCGCGGCATTCGCCGTTCCGCGCGCCGCTGACCCTGCACAGACCGGAAGAGATCGCGCATTTCTACAAGACCAGGGCGGCACTTGGCCTGGTCGGCGGCATGCTGATCGCCAACCCGGTGCCGCAGGACGATGAAATTCCGGCCGACGAGATGGCCGGCTATATCGAGGCCGCGCAGAAGGCGGCGGAAGTGCAGAATGTGACCGGAAAGGCGGTGACGCCGTTCCTGTTGGGCAAAATCCTCGAACTGACCGGCGGCCGGAGCTTGAAGACCAACATCGCGCTGGTCGAGAACAATGCGCGTTTGGCGGCGAGGATTGCGACGGCGCTGTAGGATCGCCTACGTCGGCGGGACAGCACCCCCTCTGGCCTGCCGGCCATCTCCCCCGCAAGGAGGGAGATTAACAGCTTAGCCGCAGGCTCCCATTTTCAACGTTGGTGATTGGCGAAGGCCAATGTGACAACTGATCTCCCCCTTGCGGGGGAGATGTCCGGCAGGACAGAGGGGGGTGGGAAGAAACGCGGCGGTCCCGGTTCACTTCCCCGCCCTTCGTCCCGCCTCATACGCCCGGCGCGCCCACACCCTCATCTCGTCAGGATCATCAAACGCGTCGTCGGGAATGCTCCAGTACGGCATCGCGACCAGCTTGCCGTGGCGGGTGCCGGTATAGGTCCATTGCTTGCAGCCGGCGGCTTCGAAGTCGGGCGCGCTTTGCTCGTCAGCCTTGAGCAGCAATTCGCCGCGCAGCACGATGGCGACGATGACGCCGTCGAAATAGATACCCTTGCCGCCGAACAGTTTTCGGATACTGACCGGGCCGAGGCCTTCGAACAGCTCTTCGATGCGTTCATTGTCCATGCCGCAATCATGTCACCGGGCTTGCCATGGCTGCAACCAAAAACCATGCTGGCAAGTTGAGAGCCATCCGTCGGAGTTTTGTCATGCCGCTGCTGCTCAAGGGATCCTGCCGCTGCGATGCCGTCCATTTCGAGGTGGAGAGCAACACGCCGGTGCCGTTCATGCTGTGCTACTGCTCGATCTGCCGCAAGCAGCAGGGCGGCGGCGGCTTCGCCATCAATCTCGGCGCCGATTACAAGACGCTGAAAATCAAGGGCAAGCGCAATCTCGGCGTCTACCAGGCCGAGATCGCGGACGACGAGCATCCAAAGTGTGAGATTTCGACGGGCGAGCGCAATTTCTGCAAGAAGTGCGGTTCGGCGCTCTGGCTCTACGATCCGACATGGCCGGACCTGGTCCACCCCTTCGCCTCGGCAATCGACAGCGAGTTGCCGAAGCCGCCGGAGAAGGTGCATCTGATGTTGAAATACAAGGCGAGTTGGGTCGAGCCGGTGATCGGCAAGAAGGACAATGCGTTCGACGTCTATCCCGAGGAATCGATCGCCGACTGGCACAAGCGGACGAAGATGTGGGTGAAGTGAGGACTCGGAGCGCGACTTCCGATGGTTAGCGCTGCCCCTCATCCGGCCCTTCGGGCCGTTCGTCATTCGAAAAGCCAAGCAATTGGCTTTTCGCCCGCTGCGCGGACCATTCCTCACCTCCCCGTGAACGGGGCGAAGGAAAGATCAGGCGGAAGCGCGCGCTTCAGCCAGCGCCTTCAGGTCGGCGGGCTTCAGTTCGACGGATTCGCCGCAGCCGCAGGCCGAACTCTGGTTCGGGTTGTGGAAGGTGAAGCCGGTGCGCAGCGTGGTCTGCTCGAAATCCATCTCGGTGCCGAACAGGAAAAGGGCAGCCTCGGGCGCGACATAGACATGCGCGCCGTCGCGTTCGATATGGTCGTCCTTGGTATTGGGCTCGGTCACCAGGTCGACCGTGTATTCCATGCCGGCGCAGCCGCCCTTCTTGATGCCGAGGCGAATGCCATGCGCATTGTCGCGCGTGGCGACGATCTCGCGCACCCGGTCGGCGGCCTTTTCGGTCATCGTGATGACGGCGAAGCGTCCCATTCTTTTTCCTCTTCCATTCCATGCAGGTTCAAGGCCTGCCGAATGATTCCTCACCTAAAATGGTGAAGTTTTACCACTGGTGCAAGTGCACCAACCTCAGTCAACCTAGTACCAGCCCACCGCCACCTGCGCCTCTTCCGACATGCGGTCGGGCGACCAGGGCGGGTCGAAGGTCATGTTGACCTCGACGCCGGAGACGCCTTCGACGGCGCCGACGGCGTTTTCCACCCAGCCGGGCATTTCGCCGGCCACCGGACAGCCGGGCGCGGTCAGCGTCATGTCGATCTTGACCGCGCGGTTGTCCTCGATGTCGATCTTGTAGATGAGGCCGAGCTCATAGATGTCGGCCGGTATTTCCGGGTCATAGACCGTCTTCAGCGCCGAGACGATGTCGTCGGTCAGCCGCGCCAGTTCGTCGGCGGGAATGGCCGAGGCGGAAACCAGCGGATTGATGGCTGCTTCCGGCGCGGTGGTGTGGCTCGCATCATCCATGGTCGTCATCCAAAGAACCTGTCACCCGAAGAACTTGCGCGCTTTTTCCAGCGCATCGGCCAAAGCGTCGACTTCGGCCCTGGTATTATACATGCCGAACGATGCCCTGCATGTGGAGGTTACGCCAAAGCGTTTCAACAGCGGCTGGGCGCAATGGGTGCCCGCGCGGACGGCAACACCTTGCCTGTCTATCACCATCGACACGTCATGGGCATGAATGCCCTGCAACTCAAAGGAAATGATGGCGCCCTTGTCCGGCGCGTCGCCGAAGATGCGCAGCGAGTTGATGGCGCGCAGCCGCTCGTGTGCGTAGGTCTTGAGGTCGGCCTCGTGCGCGGCGATGCGCTCGCGGCCGATCTTTTCCATGTATTCCAATGCTGCACCCAGCCCGATCGCCTGCACGATCGGCGGCGTGCCGGCCTCGAAGCGGTGCGGCGGCTCGTTGTAGGAGACGACGTCTTCCGTCACTTCCTCGATCATCTCGCCTCCGCCCATGAAGGGGCGCATGGCCGAGAGAATATCCTTCTTGCCGTAAAGCACGCCGATGCCGGACGGCCCGTAAACCTTGTGGCCGGTGAAGACGAAGAAGTCGCAATCCAGATCCTGCACGTCGATCGGCATGTGCACGGCGCTCTGGCTGCCGTCGACAAGTACGGGAATTCCACGCGAATGCGCGATGCGCACGATCTCCTTGATCGGGGTTACCGTGCCCAGCGCGTTCGACATATGCGTGATGGCGACGAGCTTGGTCTTGTCGGTCAGCCGCTTTTCGAATTCCTCGATGTGGAAGATGCCGAGATCGTCGACCGGCACCCAGACCAGCTTGGCGCCCTGCCGCTCCCGGATGAAATGCCACGGCACGATGTTGGAGTGGTGCTCCATGATCGACAGCACGATCTCGTCGCCCGCGCCGATATTGGGCATGCCATAGCCGTAAGCCACGGTGTTGATCGCCGCGGTCGTGTTCGAGGTGAAGACGATGTTGTCGGTGCTTGGCGCATTGAGGAAACGGCGCACCGTCTCGCGTGCCTTCTCATAAGCGTCGGTTGCGGCATTCGACAGGAAATGCAGGCCGCGATGCACGTTGGCGTATTCCTGGGAATAGGCGTGCTGGATCGTATCCAGCACCACCTGCGGCTTCTGCGCCGAGGCGCCATTGTCGAGATAGACCAGCGGTTTGCCGTAGACTTCGCGCGACAGGATCGGGAAGTCGCGGCGGATCGCCTCGACGTCGTATGGGGTTGTTTCGATCTTCTGGTCCATTACAAGCTCTCTTGAGGCACCGCCTCACTTCGTCACGCACCCCTCACCCGACCGAGCTTCGCTCGGCCACCGCCCGGGGCGTGTCACTTGCCTCGCCCGTCCTTCGGACCCACAAGGGGAGAAGGGGAGGCGCTACCCATGCGCCACGAACCAGTCGTCCAGCCTTGTTTCCAGGGCCTCGACGATGGTTTCGTCGTCCAGTTCCTCGATCACTTCGGCGACGAACGCCTTGACCAGCAGGCCACGGGCGCTCTTCTCGTCGATGCCGCGAGCCATCAGGTAGAACAGATGGTTGTGGTCGATCTCGGTAACGGTCGCGCCGTGGCCGCAGATGACGTCGTCGGCGAAGATTTCCAGCTCCGGCTTGGTCGAGAACTCGCCATCATCCGACAGAAGCAGCGTGTTGCAGGCCATCTTGGCGTTGGTCTTCTGCGCGTATTGGTGGACGTTGATGCGGCCCTGGAAGACGCCGCGCGCCTTGCCGGTCACGACATTGCGGATTACTTCCGTCGACGTCGTATGCGGCACGGCATGGTCGAGCACCATGGTCACGTCGGTATGGGTGTCGCCGGCGAGCAGGTTGATGCCGCGCAATTTGAAGTCGGCGCCTTCGCCCGTGGTCTTCACCACGATCTCCTGGCGCACAAGCTTGCCGCCGGCATTCATGAAAAACAGTGTCAGTTTCGAATTCTTGCCGAGATGCGCCTTGAACTGCGCCAGATGGGTGGCCGTCTCCGGCTGTTCCTGAATGATCAGCCAGGTCACCTCGGCGCCTTCGTCCAGCACCAGCTGGCTGACGGAGCTGGCCAGAGCCGCGCCCTCGCCCGCCTGACGCTCGACGATCGCAGCCTTGGCGCCGGCGCCGACACGCACGGGAAAGCGCACATGGGTCTGTCCGCCGGCTTGCAGGTTCTGCAATTCGATCGGCTTCTCCAGTGCTGCGCCATCGGCGACGTCGACGAAATAGCCGTCGGCGACGAAAGCAGTGTTCAGCGCGCCGATGGCGTCATCGCTGCCATAGGGGTCGAGGCCGGGCGCAATCGAGCCATCGGTCAGCTTTTCCGACAGGCGCTGGACGGTCACGCCTTCGATGGCAGGGAATTTCGCAATCGAGACGCCGTTCAGAACTGCCAGCACGGCGGAACCTTCGACGATGGGCGCCAGCCCCTTGGCGGCGGCCGTCGGATCGAACGCCGGCACCGCAGTCAACAGCCGGCGCAGGTCAGTGTAATGCCAGGATTCGATGCGCCGCGTCGGCAGCCCGTGCTTGATCGCCTCAATGGCGTCGTCGCGCTTCAGCATCACCGCGCCGTCGCCCGGCAGCAGCGACAGCCGCTCGCCGAAAGCGTCGATCAACGCCGTTTCGGCCTGTGTGCGCTGGGGTTGTGTATGCATATTCATCAGTTTTGCCCCGCCTTTCAGCATAAAATGGCCTTCTGGCATCTCACGCGGCTTCGCCGATCACGCCGGCATAGCCATTGGCTTCGAGATCGAGCGCCAGCGACTTGTCGCCGGACTTGATCACCTGGCCCTTGTACAGGACGTGCACGCTGTCGGGCACGATGTGCTCGAGCAGGCGCTGGTAGTGGGTGATGACTATGATGGCACGGTCGGGCGAACGCAGCGCGTTGACGCCGTCCGAGACGATCTTCAGCGCGTCGATGTCGAGGCCGGAATCGGTCTCGTCGAGCACGCAGAGCTTCGGTTCCAACAGCTTCATCTGCAGGATCTCGGCCCGCTTCTTCTCGCCGCCGGAGAAGCCGACATTGAGCGGCCGCTTCAGCATCGCCATGTCCATCGAGAGCGAGGCTGCCGCCTCTTTCACCCGCTTCAAAAATTCCGGAATTTTTAGCGGCTCCTCGCCGCGCGCCTTGCGCTGCTCGTTCATCGCCACCTTCAGGAATTCCATGGTCGCGACACCAGGTATCTCCATCGGATACTGGAAGGCGAGGAAGATGCCCGCGGTGGCGCGCTCGGCCGGGTCCATTTCGAGAATCGACTGGCCATTATAGAGGATATCGCCTTCGGTGACCTCATAGTCCTCGCGGCCGGCGAGGATGTAGGACAGCGTCGATTTGCCCGAGCCGTTCGGGCCCATGATGGCGGCGACCTCGCCGTTTTTCACCGTCAGGTTCAGGCCGCGGATGATCTCGGTGCCGTCATCGACGATACGGGCATGCAGGTTCTTGATCTCAAGCATTGTTCTTTTCTCTGAAATAGTCGTCGTAGGTGACTGTGTAATCGGTGTGCCGGCGCTGCAGGGTTTTGAACCGCCAGAAGGACAGGCCGAACCCCACCGCGAAAACCGCAAGGCCGACCAGCGGATGGACGAACGCCGCCAAAACGGCGCCTACCAGGGCCGAGGCTACTGCGGCCGCGGCGTATTTCATCGTGGCGATGTTGCCCTCGCGACGAACCGCCCATAGCCGCCGCCAGCGAACCGCAAACCAGATCTCGTCGCGAGACAGCGTCATGGTCATCTCTTCAGCCATCAACCAAGTGGCGCAGAAACGGCAGTATAATTGCCGAGACCAGCCCGGTCACGGCGCCCGCCGCCATCCGGCGCGGCGTCGACTGGATAGAGGGCGCGACAGCGCAGAGCGCGCCGCACACCAAAGCGTAAAAAACGATCGGAACCGTATCCATCACTTCAACTTCCTTTCAAACGTTCAGTTGCAATCCTGTGCCTTGTGCACGGTCCTGAACGCTTGGCGGGTCGCTATCCTTCCAGTGTCCATCGCATTGCCTATCCGAGCGCCTACGCCCGGTTATTCTACATCTGCGTCAGGGCTTGCCAAAGTCCTCGCCAAAAGCCATCCGGCGAGTAGGCCGCGCCGAGCAGCACTATCCCTATCGCGCAAAACCAGAACGCAAGGCCCAGGCCCGCTTCCCAGTTATCCACTCGATCCCGCAGATAGACATGTTTTTCCACGGATTCGCGTTTGCGCGCCCTTGTCACCCCACGCTACCCTCAAGGCTGATGCCGATAAGCTTCTGCGCTTCGACCGCGAACTCCATCGGCAGCTGCTGGATGACATCCTTGACGAAGCCGTTGACGATCAGCGCGATCGCCTCCTCTTCCGGGATGCCGCGCTGCATGACGTAGAACTTCTGGTCCTCGGAAATCTTTGACGTCGTCGCCTCATGCTCGAACTGCGCCGTCGAGTTCTTGGCTTCCATGTAGGGCACGGTGTGCGCGCCGCACTGGTCGCCGATCAGGAGACTATCGCAATTGGTGAAGTTGCGGGCGTTGGTCGCCTTGCGGTGCGCCGAGACCTGGCCGCGATAGGTGTTCTGCGAGAAGCCGGCGGCAATGCCCTTGGAGATGATGCGGCTCGACGTGTTCTTGCCGAGATGGATCATCTTGGTGCCGCTATCGACCTGCTGGTAGCCGTTCGACACAGCGATCGAATAGAACTCGCCGGAGGAATCGTCGCCGCGCAGGATGCAGCTGGGATATTTCCAGGTGATCGCCGAACCGGTCTCGACCTGCGTCCACGAGATCTTCGAACGGTGGCCGCGGCAGTCGCCGCGCTTGGTGACGAAATTGTAGATGCCGCCCTTGCCCTTGGCATCGCCGGGGTACCAGTTCTGCACCGTCGAATATTTGATCTCGGCATCGTCGAGCGCCACCAGTTCGACGACGGCGGCATGCAGCTGGTTCTCGTCGCGCTGCGGCGCCGTGCAGCCTTCGAGATAGGAGACGTAAGCCCCCTCCTCGGCGATGATCAGCGTGCGCTCGAACTGGCCGGTGTTCTTCTCGTTCATGCGGAAATAGGTCGACAGCTCCATCGGGCAGCGCACGCCCTTGGGCACGAAGACGAACGAGCCGTCGGTGAAGACAGCCGAATTCAGCGTGGCGTAGAAATTGTCGGATGTCGGCACGACCGAGCCGAGATATTTCTGCACCAGCTCCGGATGCTCGCGGATGGCTTCCGAGATCGAGCAGAAGATGACGCCGGCCTGCGCCAGTTCCTTCTTGAACGTGGTGACGACGGAAACGGAATCAAACACCGCGTCGACGGCGACACGGCCCGATTTGTAGACGTTGTCGCTGGGCTCCTCGAGATCGGAGACGTCGGTTTTCTGCACGCCGGCGAGGATTTCTTGTTCCCGCAGCGGAATGCCGAGCTTCTCGTAGACCTTCAACAGCTCGGGATCGACGTCGCTCAGCGAGGTCGGGCCGGGCGTGCTCTTGGGCGCCGCGTAGTAATAGAGGTCCTGAAAATCGATCTTCGGATAATGGACGCGCGCCCAGGTCGGCTCTTCCAGCGTCAGCCAGCGCCGATAGGCTTCCAGACGCCATTCCAGCATCCAGGACGGTTCATCCTTCTTGGCCGAGATGAAGCGAATAATGTCTTCGCTCAGGCCCTTGGGGGCCTTGTCCATCGCGATCTCTGTCTGGAATCCGTATTTGTACTGGTCGACGTCGATCTTTCGGACCCGATCGATCGTGTCCTGCACAGCAGGCATAAGCGTTCTCCATCCACGCCGGGTCAAGGCCCGACAGTTTTCAAACTATGGCATCGCCACGGCTGCCCCTGGAGGCGCCGGAAGCGGCGTAAGTTTCATATAGTGCGTCCCGACCGGGAATTCACCCGGCCAACATGAAACGCACGGCTCTACCAGGCGGCGAGGCCTGAATTCGTTTTGCCACCTTCAGGCGGCTTGTTCCCTGCCCGCCCGGCGCTGGGCAATACCCGCCAGCGCAGCACGGAACAGTTCGATATCCCCGGCACTCGTTGCGTGGCCGATGGACACGCGCAAAGCGCCGAGGCTGTCGCCGTAACCCATGGCTTTCAGCACATGGCTCGGCCCGACCTTGCCCGACGAACAGGCCGATCCCGCCGACAGCGCCACGCCAGCCAGATCGAACGCGATCTGCGCCGTCTCGGCCTTGATGCCGGGAATAGCGAAGAATGTCGTATTGGCAAGCCTTGGCGCGCCGGTTCCGAAGATTTCTGCGTCCGGCACCAGCGTTTTGAGTGTTTTCTCGACCTCGCCGCGGCGTTGCGCGATCGCTTCGACGTCTTTCAGTCCAGCCAAAGCCTGCCGCGCCGCGGCGCCAAAGCCGGCGATGGCCGCCAGGTTTTCGGTGCCGCCGCGATGGCCCTTTTCCTGGCCGCCGCCATTGATCAGCGGCTTCGGCATCATCAGATCGGCTGCCGCAACGACGGCGCCGACACCCTTGGGGCCGCCGATCTTGTGCGAAGACAGAATCAAATAGTCGGCGTAAGCCGCTGACATATCGATGGGAACACGGCCCGCAGCCTGCACCGCGTCGACCACCAGAATGCCGCCCGCCGCCTTGACGATCGCGGCGATGGCTTCAATGGGCTGGATGACGCCGGTCTCGTTGTTGGCCGCATGGATCGCGACCAACGGCAGGCCTTCGGCCTTGTCATGCGCGGCCAGAGCGGCTGTCAGATGAGCGAGCACAGCGATACCATCGGCGTCGACGCCGATCCGCGAAACCTGTGTTGCCGGGAAGCGGCCGCCGTTCAACAGGCAAGGGTGGTCGGCCTCGCAGACATAGAGCCGGCTCATGCGCACCGTGCCACGGCCCATCCGCCAATCCGGCGTCAGCAGCGTCGATGCGGCTTCCGTCGCGCCCGAGGTGAAGACGACATGCTCGGCCTTGGCGCCGACAAGTGCCGCCACATCGCGCCGGGCAGTGTCGATCAGGCGCCGCGCCGCGCGCCCCTCGGCATGCACCGACGACGGATTGGCGACGAGATCGAGCGCGGCAATCATCGCCTCGCGCGCCTCGGTAATGAGCGGCGCGCTGGCATTGTAGTCGAGATAGGCGCGTGCTGCGGCCATTTTCACCCAATCGATCCCGTCAAGACCCTTTCCGCAAGGATAGCGCGTTATTTCCTTGAAATTGCAAGGCAAGACGTCCTATTTACGCGGCTTGCGGCGAGGATGGCCGGGCCGTCACGGCTGGCTATCCAGTTTTGAACAATTCTAAACTAGCTTCTAAGAAGACGCTTGCCCTGCGTCAAGGCCCGGAAGGGCTGGGGCTGGAGTAAGAATTGTTCCGGGCGCCGCGCATTCGTATGCCATTTGGAGTGTTTCATGCCTGAGGTCATTTTCACCGGTCCGGCCGGCCGCCTGGAGGGCCGCTACCAGCCTTCCAAGGAGAAGAGCGCGCCGATTGCCATCGTGTTGCATCCGCATCCGCAATTCGGCGGCACGATGAACAACAAGATCGTCTATGACCTCTTCTACATGTTCCAGAAGCGCGATTTCACCACGCTTCGCTTCAACTTCCGCGGCATCGGCCGCAGCCAGGGCGAATTCGACCACGGTACCGGCGAATTGTCGGATGCCGCCGCAGCGCTCGACTGGGTGCAGTCGCTGCATCCGGATTCCAAGAGCTGCTGGGTGGCCGGTTATTCCTTCGGCTCCTGGATCGGCATGCAGCTTCTGATGCGCCGGCCCGAGATCGAGGGCTTCATCTCGATCGCGCCGCAGCCCAACACCTATGATTTCTCGTTCCTGGCGCCCTGCCCGTCATCGGGTCTGATCATCCATGGCGATGCCGACAAGGTGGCGCCGCCCAAGGATGTGCAGGGCCTGGTCGACAAGCTGCACACGCAAAAGGGCATCACCATCACGCAGAAGACCTTGCCAGGCGCCAACCACTTCTTCGCCAACGACGCCGATCTGCTGCTCGAGGAATGCGCCGACTATCTCGACCGACGGCTGGCCGGCGAATTGTCCGATCCGCGGCCGAAGCGGCTGCGCTAAGAGCAATTCCAGGAAAAGTGTAAACGGGTTTTCCGTCCGGAATTGCGTCAAAACAAAAACTCCCGGTCCGATGCCGTCACAGTCGTGCCCATCATGGGCGCGACAATGCCATTTCGGCTGATCCAAACGGTGAAGCCAGCCTGACATGTGGCGCGGCTCGGCTGAACGGTGCACAATGCCGGTTCAGCCAGCGCAAGAAGGCATGACCGATCATGTACCAGCCTCCCCATTTCCAGGAAACGCGGCCGGACGTCCTGCACGGGTTGATCCGGACGCATCCGCTGGGGTTGCTGATCTCCAACGGCGCCGATGGCCCGGTCGCCAATGCCATTCCCTTCCTGCTTGATGCCGAGGTTGGGCCGAATGGCCGGCTGCGCGCCCATCTGGCCAGGGCCAACCCGCAATGGCGTCAGCTGGCCGACAATCCGACATCGCCGGTGCTGGTCGTCTTCCAGGGCGCCGACGCCTATGTGACGCCGTCCTGGTACGAGACCAAGCGCGAGACCGGCAAGGTCGTGCCGACCTGGAACTACGCCATTGTCCAGGTGCGAGGAACGGTCAGAGTGATCGAGGATTCCGCCTGGATCGCACAGCAGATCACCGAGCTGACGCTGTCACAGGAAGGCGCCCGCGAGGCACCCTGGGCGGTGACCGATGCGCCGCCGACCTTCATCCAGTCGCAGATCAAGGGCATCATCGGGCTTGAGATCGAGATCGCCGAAATCAGCGGCAAGTGGAAAGTCAGCCAGAACCGGCCCGTCGCCGACCGCGTCGGTGTCGCCGAAGGGCTGGAGAAGGAAGCCGCCGGCGCGCCTGACATGGCTCGGCTGGTGCGGAGCTGGGGTGGCATCGACAGCTAGCTGGGGTGGCCTTAGATGGTTCCAAAGGCGTCAGCAATTCAGTTGCTTGCCGGCGCTGCTCCAATGCGGAAATTCGTCTGTCTCGGCGCATCGTTTTGGTTTGGTTTGCGAGCCCGACGGAATAGGCGGAACGTAGTTTTTGCCACCGGCAACCCCGACGCCGTGTAGCGGAAGATACATCCCAGCCGGCCAAGCACCATCGCGCAAACGATGGCAACAGCACAGCCAAGGCCGAAGCCGGCGACAGTGTCGCTCGGATAGTGCGCGCCGATAAAGATCCGGGTCGATGCGACCGACAAGGTTGCAGCCAGCAGCACCCATCTGCGCTGGGGCAACAACAGCAGTGCAATGCCGAAAATGACGCCCATGGTCGTGGCATGGCCGGACGGGAAGCTGGCAAAGCGCGCCTCCAAGGAAAAAGGATGCAGCGACAGATCGCCGAGCTTGTCGAAATTCATCGGCCTGGCTCTGCCCACGCCATATTTCAGCACGTTGACGACCATGGCCGAGAGTGCGATCGAACCCAGCACCATGAAAGCAAAGCAGGTCCAGTTGTAGAAGGTCATCCGCGCGCGCCGGGAAAGGCTGCGCCAATCCGCCAGATTCGCCGCAATCAGCACCAGTACCGACGGGACAAGATACCAGCCGCCGAGGCCGAAGAAGGTAAAAAACGCGGCGATGCGAAAGACATTGGTCGAGCCTGAAGCCCACTGCCTCGCCATGGTGCCCGCAAGATGGTCGAAACGGAGCGACACCGCGACCGTCAGCAAAAGCCAGGCCACCACCCAGACCGACCACAGGATTTTCGGGTAGCGCGCCGGGCGCGTCGCCAGGCGATGCCGTACAATCCCGAAAGTATCGCGGAAATTATCGACAGACTGCCGGAGCATGGCAGGCATAGCGGCACGCGCCGGTGATGGCGACTTCATCAACATGCGGAGCTCGGCGCGATCATCGAAGAGGTATCAGTTCGCCACACGGTACAGGCCGAGCGACAATTTATCACCTGACGAATAGTTGATGCCGTCGATCTCGGCGACGCGGCTGGCCTTCTTGCCTTGCCCTGCCAGCAGGTCATCCAGCCGTTTTTGATCGCCGACCGGCGCCAGGCCCAGCGCGCAGGCCGGATCGCCAAGCAGATGTTGCGCAACCCCGTCGACATCGGTCAGTACCGTCTTTGTGCCCACCAGAAATACCAGGCTCGGTTCGTGATATTGCGCGGAGGCGAGCACGCTCATCTCACAGGGACGATCGGCGCGAACCGCCGCCTCGATTTCCCGGCTCATCCAAATCGGTTTCAGTGACGGCACGATGACACCGAACAGCAAGGCGTAGGTTATACCGGCGCAAACCGCAGCCCCGCCGATGCGGACCAGCGGCACCAGCGTCTGGCGCGAAACAGCGAGGTAGCCGGCGCCCAATGCTGCCGCGGCGGCCGGAACGCTCCACCATAAAAATGTCTTCATGAGATAGATCGGCGCACCGACGCAAAGCACGGCGAGACCGACTGTCACCAGAACGGTGCCGAATGCGGTCGCCCACCACAGCCATGTCTGCCAGCGCCTGAGCGGCGCATTTGCCTCTTGCGGCGTCAGCGTCAAAAGCCAGCCGATGAGCAGGGCCATGCCGGGATAGGCCGGCAGCACATAATGCGGCAGTTTCGTCGGGATCAATTCGAAGACGAGCCAGAACGGAACGTACCAGGCGAGGCAGAAACGCAGGCGCGGATCGTCGCGCAATCGGTTGAGCGCCTGCAGTCCAGCGCCGAGCGCCACAAGGCCGAACGGCCACATGAACAGGCAATAGGTCAGCACGTAGAAGCCCGGCGGAACGCCGTGCGACTCCTCGCCTTGCGCGACCTTGCCGAGCATATCCTTGCCGACGGCCTGCTGCAGGAAGGCGCCGTTGCTCTTCCAGGTGATGAGGGCGAGCCAAGGCAGCACGATCAACAGCACCAGAATCAGCCCACGCCCGGCTTTCAGCCTCGCCAGCCAGCGCCAGTCGCGCTCGAAAGCAACCAGCGTGAGCACCGTCAGCGCCGACAGCAGCGGTGCAATCGGCCCCTTGATGAGGATCGCCGCGCCCTGCGCAGCCCAGAAAATCCACGGCAGATGGCCGGCGACAGGCTCGTTGCGGCGCGATGCCAGATAAATCTGCGCCAGCGCGCCTTGCGCCAGAACGCAGCAGGCAAGCAGCATCGCGTCGGTCTTGGCGTCGCGGCCTTCGAAGGCGGTAGCGAAAATCGCCGCCATGACCAGGCCGGCGGCAAGACCGGCATTGGCGCCGAACAGATTGGCCCCGGTCCAGGCGATTGTGACGACGGCGATGGCGATGCCCAGCGCCGAGATCAGCCGGTAAATCCAGATCGGCGCCTGTGCCCCCTCGCCGCTCAGCGTCACCGCCGCCGATTGCAGCCAGTAGATGCCGATCGGCTTTTGGTAGCGCGACGCGTCCTGGAAGCGGATGTCGACATAGTCGCCGGTCTCCGTCATCTGCTTGGTCGCCTGGACGAAGCGCGGCTCGTCGCGGTCGAGCGGCGGCAAAGAGGCCAGTCCCGACGCCGTCATCACCAGGCTGAACAGGAAGAGAAAGATGTAGTTCCTGCTCATTTCGACACCGGACAGACTGGTCAACACCGGACAGACTGGATTTGGCGGGACTGGTGGCTCAGTCGACCTTGGTCATCGCCGCCTTGCGCTCATTGGCGATGAGCCATAAATTTCTGACATAGATCACCATGCCCATGGCCTGGCCGGCGATGAACACCGGATCCTCACGCTGGATGGCGTAGACCAGCAGCAGCCCGCCGCCGAACAGCGAGAAGAACCAGAAAGCGATCGGCACGACGCTGCGCTTGGCCTTTTCCGAAGCGATCCACTGCACCAGGAAACGCATGGTGAAGAAGAACTGGGCAACGAAGCCGAGCAGAACCCAGGCGTCGAACTGCTTGACGAAAACCTGGTGCAGCCAGGTCGCCAATTCCTGAAACACGTTAGCCATGCGTGATTTCCTCTACCTTTGGCATTCTGCGGCGCCGGCGCCGAAGCCACCAGACGCCGGCGAGATCGAGCGCGCCCTGCAGGCCGCGATCGAAGATGCCGTAATTCGACTTGCCGTGGCGGCGGGAGCGGTCGACGACGTCGCAATGGACGACGCGGTAGCCTTCCTGGATGACCAGCGCCGGAACGAAACGATGCGTGCCGTCGAAAAACGGCAGTTTGCGCAAAATATCGGTGTGGATGGCCTTCAGGCCGCAACCGGTGTCGCGGGTGTCGTCATGCAGGATCGCGCCGCGCAGCCAGTTGGCGAAACGCGATGCCAATTGCTTGATCTTGCTGTCGCGGCGCTTCAACCGCTGCCCCTGCGCGGCGCCGAAATCGGGCCCTGCCCGACGCAGCGCATCGACCAGCACGGGGATATATTGCGGGTCGTTCTGGCCGTCGCCGTCGATGGTGGCGATTATCGAGCCGCGCGCCGCCCAGGCGCCCGAGCGCACCGAAAGCGACTGGCCGGCGGATTTTTCGTGCCGAAGCTGCCGAAGCGGAAACGGACGTGTGGCGGCTTCAGCGGCAAGCACCGAAGCGGTGTCGTCAGTCGAACCGTCATTGACAACGATGATTTCGAAGTCGCGCCCGGTCATCGCCGCCTCGATCTCGTCGATCAGCAGCGGCAGGTTCGCCGCCTCGTTGCGGCAGGGAATGACGATGGATATCAATGCGTCCGGCATATCGCGTCGGGCTCTGTCACAAGATATGGCATTCGGTGGATGCCGTGCGGTGCCGTTCCAGCGGATCGAACCCGTTGGCGCGGCGCCTCATTACGCCAGCCGACAGGATGAAGCAAGCATGCGCGGCAGTGCAGAATAGGCTGTCCATGCCGGCGCAAAATCGGAAACCACTTTTGCTTGACGCGCTTGGATGCTAAACGCCCGCGTTCAGGCCATGCCGGGCCGTTCGGACCCGGCGCTTTCAGGAAGAAACAATGCCCGCCTTCAAGTCCGATTTCCTGCGCGTCATGAGCGAGCGCGGCTTCATCCACCAGATTTCGGATGAGACCGGGCTGGATCAACTTTTCGCGAAGGAAACCGTGACCGCCTATGTCGGCTACGACGCCACGGCGACCAGCCTGCACATCGGCAATCTGATATCGGCGACCATGCTCTACTGGATGCAGGAGACCGGCCACCGGCCGATCGCACTGATGGGCGGCGGCACCTCGATGATCGGCGACCCGTCCTTCCGTGACGACCAGCGCAGCCTTTTGACGCCCGAGGCGATCGCCACCAACATCGAAGGCATCAAGCGAATTTTTGGCCGCATCCTGCGCTTCGGCGACACTGGCAACGACGCCATCATGGTCAACAATGCCGACTGGCTGATGAAGCTCAACTATGTCGAGTTCCTGCGCGATGTCGGCCGCCACTTTTCGGTCAACCGGATGCTGACCTTCGACAGCGTCAGGCTGCGGCTCGAGCGCGAACAGTCGCTGTCCTTCCTCGAATTCAACTACATGATCCTGCAAGGCTATGATTTCGTCGAGCTCAGCCGCCGCCACGACTGCCGGCTGCAGATGGGCGGTTCGGACCAGTGGGGCAACATCATCAACGGCGTCGATCTCGGCCACCGCATGGGCACGCCGCAGCTTTATGCGCTGACCACGCCGCTGCTGACGACATCGTCGGGCGCCAAGATGGGCAAATCGGCCAAGGGCGCGGTGTGGCTGAACGGCGACCTCTTCTCGCCCTATGATTTCTGGCAATACTGGCGCAACACCGAGGATGCCGACGTCGAGCGCTTCCTGAAGATCTTCACCCGGCTGCCGCTTTCGGAGATCGCGCGGTTGGCCGCCCTTGGCGGCTCGGAGATCAACGAGGCCAAGAAGGTGCTGGCCACAGAAACCACGGCCATCGTGCACGGCCGCGAGGCGGCGCTCGCGGCCGAGGAAACCGCGCGCAAGACGTTCGAGGAAGGCGTGACGGCCGAAACCCTGCCGAGCGTCGAGGTGGATGGCGCAGCGCTGGAAGCTGGCATCGGCATCCTGTCGCTGCTGGTCACCGCGGGCCTTGCCGGGTCGAACGGCGAGGCGCGCCGGCATATCCAGGGCGGCGCCGTGCGCCTCAACGACCAGCCGGTGGCGGACGACCGGCGGATGGTGACGCCTCAGGATTTGAGTCCGGAAAACGTCGCAAAGCTTTCAGTGGGCAAGAAAAAGCACGTGCTTGTGCGGCCTGCCTGAGCCGTCTTCTGGGATCCTCAGCGATACTCGAAGATCGACCGGAAAATGCCCGGCGCGATTACCGATAGCGGGTTGATGTCCAGCACCGGCTTGTTGGCGTTGCCCTTAAGCCGGTAGGTGACGCCGATCAGCCCGCGGTCGCGGCCATTGCCGAGCAGCGCGCCGACCAGCGGCAGTTCGCCAAAGATGCGGTTGAGGCCATAGGCCGGCATGAAGGTGCCGGTCATGTCCATATTGTTGTTCTGGTCGTAGAGCGTGCCTTGGAAGGTGGTGCCGATGCGCGGGCCGCGCAGCACGCCGTTGGCCAGCTTCAGGTAACCGCTGCCCTTGTCGATCTCGGTAAAGCCGCGCTCGAACTTTACCCGCGAAGTGTCGATCTTGCCCTTGACCGCTTCGTTCAGGCTGCGGCTGTCGCCGGTTGGCGTGGTCGAGACGATCGAGGCGAGCTTCGGTTCATTGACGATGAAGAAGTTGCTCGAATCGACCTGTCCACGCATCGGGCCGTCGGCTGCGCCGCTGAGCGCCAGCGTGATCGATCCGCCTTCCATATGCTCGTAGATGTTGAGGAAGCGCAATATGGCGCCTGCGTCGGCCGACTTCATGGTGAGCGCGCGAGCACCATTGCCTGCCGTATTGCTGATGGTGATGGCGGCGCCGGAACTTGCCGCGGCGCTGACCTTGAGCCTGTTCACCCTGGCGCCGGCGGCACTGTAGTCGAGCTTCAAATTGGACAGGACCTCGTCATGGAACCCGGTTAGCGAATTGACGTCGGCGCTGACCGAAACCGCGTCCGTGCCGGTGGTTTTGGTGGCGGTATCGACATCGGAGGTGAACTGCTTGATCAGCGAGCGGGCATCGAGCGCGTTGCCGCTGACATCGACTGCGAAGCCCTTGCCCGACCGCTTCACCGTCACGGCGACATCGTCGCCCCGGTTCAAGGCGACTTTGCT
This sequence comes from Mesorhizobium sp. C089B, assembly GCF_030323125.1. NCBI lineage: Bacteria > Pseudomonadati > Pseudomonadota > Alphaproteobacteria > Hyphomicrobiales > Phyllobacteriaceae > Mesorhizobium > Mesorhizobium sp. C089B. The sequence continues at coordinate 1,107,605 of NZ_CP100469.1, read as the reverse complement.
GAAGCGGGCCGAAGACAGCGCGCCCTTGACCAGGACGACATCGCCTTCGACCGAAAAGCTCTTTCCGTCGAGGTCGAAGTCGGACAGCGTCGTGGTATCGCCGGACTTGCTCATGGTAAAAGTGGCATTGGCGGGAATGCCCGGCCCCTTGCTCCAGCCTGCCCAGGGAATGTCCAGCCTGGCGCTCGTCAGGTCGACGTCGACGTTCTGGCTGCCGCCTTCGCCGCTCTTGTCGATTGCCACCTTGATGGTGCCGGAAATCAGCGGCGACAGGCCAGGCATGGCGATGGCGCGCGTCTTGTCGTCGAGCACAAGCGCCACCTTGCGGCTGCGCGGCGGCCCGCCATCCCTGAGCGGCTCAACCAGATCGAGCTCGGCTGGAATGCCGTTCAGCCGCGCCTTGGCAGAGATCACCGCCTTGCCGGGCCCGACTTCGATCGAGCCGTCGGCATCGGTCACCATCTGGCCTTCGAACGGCTTGGCGAGCGACAGGTCCTTGTAGTCGAGCGATACCAGCCAATCGAGCTTCGACGTGTCGACGCCGGATTGCAACGGAATGTCGGCCTTGACGTGGCCGGTCACCGTGCCCGACAGGTCGTCCGGCAAGATGCCGACATGGCGCATGGCGTTGATCGGTTCGTAGGAGGCAAGTTCGGCGATGGCCGGCGCCTCGCCGGCGACGTCGATGTCGAGCGCGCCGATCACCGGCGGGTGGTTTGCCGCCTTTACCGACAGTGTGCCATTGCTTGCCGCCACGGTGCGGCCGCTCGGCATATAGACGCTGCCCGACGACAGCGCGACGTCGACATCGTTGCCGTGGAAGGAAACGACGCCGACGGCATCGCGTATCGGCGGGATGCGGCCGGCGGTGTCGAAACGCGAGCCCTCGACCTGGAAGCGGCCGAACACCTCGTCGGCCGAAAGCGGCACGCCGTTGCCGAGACGCCCCGGCACGACCTGGAACTGCAGGCTGGCATCGACGACGCGGCCGCCAAACAGGTTCTGCAGCACCCACAGCCGCGCGTTCTTGGCCGAGAACCAGGGCCACAATTGCTTGACGTGCGAGACCGCCATGTCGTGGACGTTGAGCGACACCGAGATACCCGGCGGTCCGTTGTCGATGAAGGAAACCGCAGCGGTTCCCAGCACTTCGCTCCCCGATCCCGACCTGATGCCGATCTGGTCGGCGACAAGCTTGCGGCTCTTGATCTGATAGACGCCGGCGATGCGGGCGAAGAAATTCAGCGCCGGCTCGGGCGATTCCGAAGGCGCCAGCGTCGAGCCGTCGCTGGTCAGGTCGTAACGATAGGAAGGCTCCTCGCCGGCCGCGCCGGTCGACGGCTTTGGCCCGATCGAGCCGGCGAAATTGAACGCCGAGCGCCCGGTCTTTAGAACCAGCCTGCCGACATCGATCTTGTTGGAGCCGGAGACAAGGGCGGCGTCGACATCGACATCGGCCGGCAACAGCCCGCGTGTGCCGAGGTCGAGCACCGAGCCGGTTAGCGACAGCGAGCCCGTCAGCCGCGAATCGGTCTCGCCCGAGCCTTCGGATCCCGTGAGCTTCAAAGCCATCGCGCCGGTTCGCCCGCCGGCCGCCGGCGTTGTCTCCGCGACATCCGCCATGTCGATGGCGGCGTTCAAGGCGGTAACGCGCATCGAGCTCGTATCGCGGGTGGCGGTGGCCGTGACGGTGAGCGCGCGGCCATCGACATCCGCCTCGGACGAGAACTCCATGCTGCCGGGGCCTGACTGCAGCACCGTGGCGTTGGCGATCGTGACCAGCTTGACCGATCCGGCCTCGGGCAGCTCGAACGCGACATTTTTGAGATCGATGCGGCGCATCGAATCCTCGCGCACGGCATCGAGTGCACGATTGACGTCACTGAAGACGACGGCGGCCAGTTTTTCCGGATCGATGAGACCGTCTTGATTGCGCAGGCGCGCTATCCAGTCACCACCCGACGGCATTGCCGCGGTGACGATATGGGCGTCGGAAATCCTGGCGCTGGTCAGCCGAACCTCGCCCGAAAGCAGCGGGACCAGCCGGATGCCGAAGCGGACGCGCCCGGCATCGGCCATCGGCTTGCCGTCGGCCGTCTCGACGCTGACATCCTTGACCTGCAGCGCAATGAAGCTCGATCCGTCAAGTGTCAGGCTGGCAGGACCGACGGCGACTTTGACGTCGAAACCGGCCAGTTTCTCGATCGCCGTTTCGGCTTCCAACCGCAGCCGTTCGCTGCCGATGCCGGTGGCGCCGATGACGTAGACGGCGGCCGCCGCCAGCAGCACAAGGGCTCCAATGCCGGCAAACAGCCGGGCAAGGATGCGAAAGCCGCGGCCGATCCGTGCCTTGCCGAGCGGCGGCACGCGGCAAGCGGACGGGAAAGCCCCCAGGTCGGTGATCTCGTCACGCCTGAACCGGATTTTCTCGTGCTGCGGTTCTTCCTGATCCACGCAATTTTCCGTTGTGCGAATTCGATCGTGGACGAATCCCCGCCCGACACTATAACGACGCAGGCTAGAGCATGATGCCGAAAAGTGTGAGGCGGTTTTCTCGGACAAACGGTTTCCGTTTGTCCAGACATCATGCTCTATCTCTTTGATTTAGGGCCGCCTAACCTCAAACAAGGGCATCGATATGGCTGATCTCGACGTTGGCGACGTTGCGCCGCAATTCGATCTTCCGCGCGACGGCGGCGGCTCGATCAGCCTTGCCTCGATGCGGGGGAAGCCCGTTGTACTTTATTTCTATCCGCAGGACGACACCACAAGTTGTACCAATGAGGCGATCAGCTTTTCGCAGCTGAAGCCGGAGTTCGAAAAGGCCGGCGCCGTGGTGATCGGCCTGTCGCCGGACAGCGTGAAGAAGCACGACAAGTTCAAAACCAAATACGATCTCACCGTCGACCTGGTTGCCGACGAGGAGCGCAAGGTGATCGAGGCTTACAATCTGTGGGTCGAAAAGACGATGTATGGCCGCAACTATATGGGCGTCGAGCGGGCGACGTTCCTGATCGGCAAGGACGGGCGGATCGCCGGGATCTGGCGCAAGGTCCGGGTGAAAGGCCATGCCGAAGCAGTGCTGGAGGCGGTCCGCGCGCTCTGAGGCGCCACCGATCTGGCCAACGCCGCGCAGTGCATTAGGGGCATAAGACATATATGCGGTTGGCTGACACCGTTGGTCACTAGCGCGCCCGCGAACGGCAAAACTTTGTTAACCCTAATAATGTGTAATCGGGCTTCGTTGGTGTCGTAACGAAAGCTTGGTCCCGTGAACCTAACCGGTCAGTCAGCGGTCTTCGGCAGGCGCAAGGAGCCGCATACGGTCATCATTGCGCGGGGCAATGAAATACGACATTTCACCATCCGGCCGTGGCTCGTCGCCTTTCTCGGCTCGGCACTGGCGGCGATCGCCATCGGCTATCTCTTGGCGACCTCCTATCTCGTGCTGCGCGACGATCTGATCGGCGCCACCACGGCCCGGCAGGCGCGCATGCAGCAGGCCTATGAGGATCGCATCTCGGCGCTTCGCGCGCAGGTCGACCGCATCACCAGCCGCCAGCTTCTCGACCAGAAACTGATGGAGACCAAGGTCAGCGAATTGATCGAGCGGCAGAGCCAGCTCAGCCAGCGCCATGGCCGCCTCGGCCCGATTCTCGAGCGGGCCGAAAACGAGGTCGGGACGCCGCCAACCGCTGATGCCGCAGCGACAACAAAACCCGACGAACATGCCGAACTGACTGGCGGCGAGCCACTCGCCTATTCGGTCGCCAGCCTTGGTTCGGGCGACACCAGGCCATTCTCGCTGTGGTCGACACGTTCCGATCCGCTGCCCAGCGAAACGGCTGCGGACCGTGCCGACAAATTGTTCGTCTCGATCAATGATTCACTGAAGGCTATCGAAAGCCAGCAACTCACCCGCATCGAAACCCTGGCCGACAACGCCTACAAGAACGCCGATGCCATCACCCAGGCGCTGGAAGCGGCCGGTCTGCCGGTCGACAGTGATTTCGGCAAAAACGAAAGCGATGTCGGCGGACCGCTGATCCCGCTTGACAGCTCGATGATGTTCGACAGCAAGGTCAAGGAACTGGACGAGGCGCTGGATACGCTCGACCAGTTGAAGAAAGAGGCGCGGCGGCTGCCGCTCGCCAACCCGGCGCCGGGCCACTCCGTCACCAGCCCGTTCGGCGTGCGCACTGACCCCATCCTCGGCACCGCTGCCCTGCACTCGGGCATGGATTTCCGCGCGCCGGTCGGCATGGCAGCCAAGGTCACGGCGGCCGGAATCGTTACCAAGGCCGGCTGGAACGGCGGCTATGGCCGCATGGTCGAGGTCGATCACGGCAACGGCTTTGCCACGCGCTACGGCCATCTGAGCGAGATCGACGTTGCCGTCGGCCAAAAACTCGCAGCCGGCGACATCATTGGCAAAACCGGCAGCAGCGGCCGTTCGACCGGCCCGCACCTGCACTACGAAGTCCGCCACAATGGCGAGGCCATCGACCCGCTGCGCTTCCTGACCGTCGGCAAGAAGGTCGAGCAGTATCTGTAGGGTCAAGCCAGGCGGCTGGTTGCACGCCCCCGCCTCCTTCACCCGTTGTACCATCCTGTTGTTTGGCAATCCGACATCGCGTGCTCCGGCGTCACGTTCTGGAGCCTGCGGCTGCCGCGCGCTTTGCCGATGCTGTTCTCATCGCTGAGGATTGCCTCGGCCACCGCCGTGATCGGCGCCATTGTCGGCGAATGGATCGGCTCCGACCAAGGACTTGGCGCGCTGATCGTCCAGGCGTCCTTCAACTACCAGTCGGACCGCCTCTACGCGGCGATCGTGCTGTCATCGGGCCTGTCGATCGTCCTGTTTTGTCTTGTGGTGCTGATCGAGCGCCGGACGATCCAATATTGAGCAGATGCGTCAGGCGGGTCGCGGTGGCGTCCGTCGTGGCTGACCGGTCAGGATTTGACATGGATGTCTCGCGGGAATTTGGTCAGCGTCTCATGGCCGGTCTCGGTCACCAGAATGGTCTCGCTGATCTCGATGCCCCAGCCATCCATCCACATGCCAAGAATGGAGTGCAGGACGTTGCCGGGTTGCAGCGCGGTCTTGTCGCCGGGCCGCAGGCTGATCGTGTGCTCGCCCCAATCCGGGGGATAAGCGACGCCGATGGAGTAGCCGATGCGCGATTCCTTCTTCAGCCCGTAGCGCTGGATAACCTTGCGCCATGCGGCCTCGACCGCTTCGGCTGTGGTCCCGGGCCTGACCGCGTCGAGCACCGCATCCATGCCTTCGATCACCGCCTTTGCGGTGTCGGCGACACGGGCCGGCGTCTTGCCGAGCTGCATCGTTCGGGCGAGGCCTGCGGCATAGCGGCGGCAGACACCGGCAAGTTCGAGCGCAATCGTTTCGTCCTTGCCGAAGCGCCGATCGCTCCACATGATGTGCGGAGCCGATGCATTCTCGCCGCCGAGGATGGTCGGCGGCAGTGCCGTGATGTCGCCGGCGAAGTCTGGACTGCCGGCAATCTGCGCCGCCTGGATCGCGGCAATCGCATCGCATTCGCGCACGCCTGGCGCGATGACTTCGAAGGCCCGCGAAACCGCCGATTCGGCAAGTGTCGACGCCTTGCGCAGATAAGCAATTTCGGGCGCGGATTTGACGGCGCGGATCCAGTTCACCAGCAGATCGGCGTCGTGCCATTTCGCATTGGGCAGGCCGGCGACGAGCCGGGCATGCGCCTTCGGCGAGAAATAATAGGCTTCGAGCTCGATGCCGATATGTCTCGCGCCCCAGCCCTTGGCGACGATGCAGGCCGCTATCCAGTCCATCGGATGGCGATCGGCGCGCTGCACGTGGTCCTCGGGGAAGCCGACCACATTCTCCGGCTTCATCCAGGCCGTCAGCAAGCCGCCTGCCGCATCCATGGCGCGGCCGATCCAGACCGGCTCGGCCTCGTTTTCGATCGGGACAAGCACGATCTGCGGCGTGTAGAACGACCAGCCGTCATAGCCGGTGATGTAATGCTGGTTGGCGACATCGTTGACGACCAGCAGTTCCAGCCCACGCGTCGCCATCTCGGCGCGGATCTTCTTGAGCCGCCGCTGGTACTCATCGCGCGCAAAAGGCAATTCGATCATCGGTTTTCCTGCTGGATCACTGGTCGGGCGAGCCCCGCGCCCGCCTGACGTCATTCACCATTGCGGTGGTTTCAGCCCGGCTGCAATCGGCCAGCGCGGCGCATGGGACAGGTCCTGCACCGCGTCTGGGAACCATTCCGAATTATTTTTGAATTCCATTTGACTGAATAAATTGCCTATGCAAGTCTTAGCCTTCCTAAAGGGCGCGGGACATGGCACTGCGGGGAACCAATCAGGAGTTCGGGCGGCCTTACAACCGGCGCATCGTGCTGGAGTCCATCCGCCTTCACGGTCCCATAGCTCGCGGCGACATTGCCGGCCGCGTTGGCCTCACCGTCCAGACCGTATCGACCATCGTTCGCGAACTCGAAGAGCATGGCTATGTGCTGTCGCTGCGCGAAGAGCCGCGCGGACGCGGGTTGCCGCCGGCGACGCTCAGGATCAACCCCGAGGGCGGCTATGCCGTCGGCGTCCACCTCACCCCGCTGGGGATCGACGCGGCGCTCATCAATCTCAGCGGCGATGTCATCGAGAGCATGCATCGCGAGGCGCCGCATGCGATGCCCGACCATGCCTTCGAGCTGATCGGCGCGATGGTGCCCGAGTTGACCGCGCTGCGGCCCGGCGGGCGCGTGCTCGGCATCGGCATGGCGCTGCCTGGACCGTTCGGCGTGGAGTCGATGAGCTTCGTCGGCCCGACGACCATGGCCGGCTGGAAGGATGTCGCGCTGCCGGAACGGCTGGCGGCGTCGACCGGGCTGCCGGCCTTCTTCGAAACCGACATGGCGGCGGCGGCCATGGGCGAACGGCTTTACGGTCTCGGCTCCGGTTATTCCGAATACTACTACCTCTATTTCGGCGTCGGCCTCGGCGGCGTCATCGTGCATGACGGCGCGGTGATGCGCGGCGCCTGGGGCAATGCCGGCGAAATCGGACACATCCCTGCCGTTCCCGGTGGCGAGCCTTGCCCATGCGGTAACAGCGGCTGCCTCGAACGGTATCTCTCGCTCGAAGCACGTCGCCGCCGCAACATCAGCGACGCCGCTTGGGTGGCCGAGATCGCGCCGATCTTCCGCAACGCCATCGTCACCATCGAGAATGTGTTCGACCCGGAAACCGTCATCCTCGGCGGGCTTGCGCCCACCGACCTGCTCGAAAAGCTGGTCGGCACGGCGGGACAGCTTCCCAATTCGGTCTCGGCGCGGCGCGACCGCAAGACACCGCGCGTGACGGTGGCGACCGGCGGCAAGCATTCGGTGCTGCGCGGCGCTGCCGCATTAGCCGTTTCGGGCGTGCTGTCGCCGCGCTTCGGCCAGATGTTCATTGCCGAGCGCGAGCGCCGGTCCGACCTCATGCACAGCAAGGGAGTGGCGGCATGACCGAACCGCTGCTGGTACTCGAAAACGTCACCAAGAATTACGGCGCCATTCATGCGCTGAGGGGCATCAGCTTCTCGATCGGCAAGGGCGAAGTCGTGGCGCTGCTCGGTGACAATGGCGCCGGCAAGTCGACGCTGGTCAAGATCATCGCCGGCGGCCTCGAACCCAGTTCCGGCCGCATGCTGTTCGAGGGCAAGGAGTTTCTGGCGAAGACGCCGGCCGAGGCCAAGGCTGCCGGCATCGAGACCGTCTACCAGGACCTGTCGCTCTGCACCAATGTCGACGTCGTCGCCAATTTCTTCATGGGCCGCGAAATCACTCGCAAGGTTCTCGGTGTCCCCATCCTCGACGAGCGCGCCATGGAGGCCGTCGTCGGCAAGGCGCTGGCAAGTGCCGGCACCCGCATCCCGTCGCTGCGCACCAATGTCGAGCATCTCTCGGGCGGCCAACGCCAGGCCATCGAGCTCAACCGCTTCGTGCACTGGGGCGGCAAGCTTGTGCTGCTTGACGAGCCGTTCGCGGCCCTCGGCGTCGAGCAGACGCGGCGCGGTCTCGAGATGATCCGCCAGGTGGCCAACCAGGGCATCGGCGTCGTCATCATCACCCACATCATGCAACAGGCTTTTCAGGTCGCCGACCGGATCGTGGTGATCCGGCAAGGCGTCGTGGCCGGCGATGTCGCGCGCAACAAAACAAGTCCCGATGCGGTGATCAACATGATCACCGGTGAGACGCTTGCCGGTGCCGGACCGGCAGGTTGAGGGACAAAAGAGGGGTCCGGTATAAAAGAGGAGCGAACGACATGAAGCGAATACTGGTTCTTGTCTTCGGTATCCTGGCACTGGCTCTTGCCTCGCTCACGCCGGCAATGTCCCAGACCAAGGGCACCGTCTATTATATGGTCCCGACCCTGCTCGATGAATTCCAGACCGGCTCGGTGAGCGCGCTGGAGCTGTTCCTCAAGCAGGTCGGCTATGAGGTGAAAACACTCAACGCCGACAACAAGACCGACGCGCAGCAATCGCAGATGAACGACGTCATTGCGCTGAAGCCGGCGGCGATCATCCTGGCCGCCGTCGATTTCAACGCGCTGAAGCCGTCCATCGAAGCGGCGCGCGCCGCCGGCATCCCGGTGGTCGAGTTCGACCGCCAGATCACCTCGACCCCGTCCGATTTCACCTCGGTGGCGGGCACGGTCGAGATCGGCTACGTCGCCGCCGAGCAGGCGCAAAAGCTTCTGACCGCCAAGAACGGTTCGGTGAAGGGCAAGATCCTGCAGGTGCTCGGCGATCCCGGCGATCCCTACACGCTCGACATCCAGAAGGGTTTCGAGGAGAAGTTGAAGGCGTTTCCTGACGTCAAGATCATCTCGCTGCCGGCCATGCAATGGGAAGCCAGCAACGCCGGCACGATCGTTGCCGACCAGATGCTCGCCAACCCCGACATCGACCTGATCTTCAGCCATGCCGCGCACCTGTCGGTCGCAGCCGTCGCCTCGCTCGAGGCCGCCGGCAAGAAGCCGGGCGACGTCATGCTGATGAGCTCGAACGGCGCTCCGGTCGGTCTCGACCTGATCCGCAAGGGCTGGCTCAATGTCGAAGTCGAGCAACCGCTCTATGCGCAGGCCGCGGCCGTCGCCATGTTCATGGACAAGATCGCCGGCAAGCAGGAAATCAAGCCTGGCGAGTATGACGTGCTCGGCTTGAAGTCGACCGTGACCAAGGAGAGCTGGGGCCCCAACATCAAGATCCCGGGCGCCGCCATCACCAAGGAAAACGTCGACAATCCGGCCTTCTGGGGCAACCAGAAGCCGCCGACGGACACGATCAAGTCTGTCGAATAGTCGCCTAGCGAAGCGCTCCGGGCCATTGCGGCCCGGAGCCTGCCCATTCACGACGCCGCGACCCAGGACGCCGTGGCGAACCTAAACCCGCGCCTGAACCCGACGAAATCGAGTTGATTTCTCAGCCTGATTTTCTCGGGGGCGCCAACCGGATCAGCCCATGAACCCGCGCAGCCGCAAAGCCCTGGAGTTCGTCCTCGACAACCTCGTCTGGTTCATGCTGATCTTTGTGCTGGTTGTCTTTTCCGTCTTCGTCCCCAACTACTTCCAGCTCGGCATCTTCGCCAACATCATCGAAGCCTCGAGCGTGCTCGGCGTGATGTCGATCGGCCTGTCGCTGGTCATCATTGCCGGCCATATGGACCTGTCGGTGGAATCGGTGGCCGCACTCAGCGCCATGGCGGTCGGCATCCTGTTCTGCTCGTCGGGCATCGGCATGGGCATACAGCTCAATCCGCAATGGCTGATGGTTCCGGTTTCGCTGCTGGTTGCGCTGGCCGTCGGCGGCCTCATCGGCGCCTTCAACGGCTATCTCGTGGTCAAGGTGAAGATGAGCGCCTTTATCATTACGCTGGCGTCCTACATCTGGGTGCGCGGCCTGGTGCTGGTGATTTCCGGCGGCCGCTCGGCACAGGATCTGGCGCCGGCCATCCGCTGGTTCGGCATCCAGCGAATGGCCGGCCTGCCGCTGACCGCCTGGATCGCCGTCGCCTGTTTCGTCCTGTTCTCGCTGATCATGGCCAAGACGCCGTTCGGCCGCCACCTCGTGATGATCGGCGGCAACGAGACCGCGACCTTCCGCGCCGGCATCCGCGTCAACCGCAATCTGATCATCGCCTTCGTACTGGCCGGCGCCATTGCCGGCCTCGCCGGCTGGCTGCTCGCCATCCGCACCTCGGGCGCCACCGCCAATCTCGGCACCGGGCTGCTGTTCAACGCCTTTGCCGCCGTCGTCATCGGCGGCGTCAGCCTGAAAGGCGGTGTCGGCACCTTGCCCGGCGTCTATGCCGGCGTGCTGCTGCTCTCCTCCATCAACACGGCAATCAACCTGATGGGCCTGCCGGCCAATTTCACCCAGGTGATCCATGGCCTGCTGGTGCTCGCCGCCGTGCTGCTCGACGCCTTCAAGCAAACCATTCGCCAAAGACTCGCATGACAGGACAGCTCACATGACCGGACGGCTGCAAGACAAGGTCGCGCTTATCGTCGGCAGCGCGCGCGGCATCGGCAAGGGCATTGCGCTGCGCTTTGCCGAGGAAGGCGCAAGGCTGGTCCTGGCCGACAGCGAGGCCGAAGCCGGCCAGGCGACCGCGGACGAGCTCGGCGCGGATTTCATTCGCACCGACATTTCGCAAATTGCCGACGCAGAAGCCGCGGTTGCGCTGGCGCTGAGCCGCCACGGCCGCCTCGACATCGTCGTGCAGAATGCCGGCATCTATCCCTGGCAGCTCATCGAAAATACCAGCCCGGACGATTGGGACCGGGTGATGGCGGTCAATCTGCGCGGCACGTTCAACGCCACGCTGGCAGCGCTGGCGCCGATGAAGGCGCAGCATTACGGGCGCATGCTCTACACCTCGTCGATCACCGGTCCGCACGTCACCAGCCCCGGCCACGGCCACTATGCCGCCAGCAAGGCCGGCATCAACGGCTTCATCCGCTCGGCGGCGCTGGAATTTTCGGGCTACGGCATCACCGTCAACGGCGTCGAGCCCGGCAACATCCTGACCGAAGCGATCGAGCTGCATCGCGGCGCCGCCTACATCAAGAACATGGAGGATTCGATCCCGCTCGGACGCCTCGGCAGTCCGCGCGACGTCGCCAACGCCTTCCTGTTCCTCGCCTCCGACGATGCCAGCTACATCACCGGCACCACCATCGTCGTCGACGGCGGCCAGTTGCTGCCCGAAGGCAAGGATTTCCGGCTGCTGCCGCCGTGATCAGCCGGATTTCTTGTACAGCAGCAACTCAGGCCGGTACTCGAAGTGCATGGTGTCGTAGTGATACCAGCGCCCGCCCCAGATGAAGCCGTTTTTCTCGAACAATTCCACGATTTCCAGCGGAATCCGGTTCTTGAAGGGAATGTGGGCCTTCGGGTTGGTTTTGTTCCTGTTGTTGTACCAATAGTCGGAGAAGCCGACATTGATATCGAAGGCCGCTCCGAACGAGTGAACGCTCAACCGGTCGGTGCCGGCGATCGGCCGCCAGACAAAGCCGCCGCCGGGCTTGAGCCCGTAACGGCTCAGCTCCGCGGGCATCGCCTCAAGCGCAGCGGAGACCTTGCCCAGCCGGTCGTTGATGCCGAAAATCCTGGTGACCTGCACGGTCTTCTTGCCGAGCTTCGGCAACCATTTGACGTTGGCGATGTGCTTGCCCACCTCGGCGGCACTTGCCCCGTAGAGCTTCTCGAAGAAAGGTTCATTGCGGATACGGCCGGGATCGAAATCCTCCGCCGGGACCAGCGCGCCCTCGGCTGCTCTGGGATAGACGTAGCGAAACATGTCTTCGATGTCGGGGCTCTCAAGCAGCGCGTCGGCGTCGCGCGCCTTGCCGTCGTCCCACATCATCGTGGTGCCGTCGGTCCAGGACAGCACATTGCCCGAGATGGTGAAAAGTCCGGGATAGGCCTTGAGCAAGGCAGCCTTGGCGGCCGGCTGGTCGACGCCGTCGCCCGCATTCCCTGCATAGGCGAAGCGTCCAGTGCCGACGATTGCCAATGCGAACAGCAACCGCAGCATCAGGCGCCCTGGATGATCCATCATTGTCCTGCCTTCCCGGAGGGCTTTCGTTCATCGTGTATTTAACAAGGCTGCTGTACCATGCTGGTCGAATCGAACGGGAGACAAATCGTGTCAAAAACCTTCAATGCTTTGATCCGGATGACGTTTACATTCATCTGCCTGGTCGGCCTGGCCTCGTCCGTCTCTATTCTTTTTCCAGCCACCGCATCCGCCCAGCGGATGCAGCGATGCGCCGACGAAGGCGAAATCTGCCGCCTGCCCTACCCCTCGGAAGTGGTCTACGGCGCGCGCGGGCAGACCACTTCGCGCTTCATCGATCGTCGTGCCGTGCCGTGTACGAATCGCGTCTTTGGCGACCCGGCGCCCGGCCGCGACAAGGCTTGCTATATCGTGAGGCGCGGCGGCGGTGACGACTATGGCGACAACAACGACGATGACAATTACGGTGATGACGACTACGGCCAGGGCGGCGGCAGATGGGTGGCCTGCGCCTCGGAGGGGCGGTTCTGCGAGTTCCGTGGCCGCAAACTGGTGAGATACGGGGCGCGTGGCCAGTACGTCCAGGGCGTATTCAGGAACGGCGTCACATGCAGCGTCGACGCCTTTGGCGAGGATCCCATCCGCCGCGTGAAGAAGAACTGCTACGTCAAGCGATAGGTTGCACTGGGAAAGAAGTGCGGGTGCGGCTCATTGCGGCCGCGCCCGGCATTCGAGATATGGTCGGCCGGGATATGGTGGGCGATGACGGGCTCGAACCGCCGACATCTTCGGTGTAAACGAAGCGCTCACTCCCTGTAGGTCTCGTCACTCGGTCTCATTACTCTCGTAAAATCAAAGACATAGCTCTCACCCTCTTTGGCCAAAAGCTGCCGGATCGGTTGCTGTCACAGCACAGTCACACCGGAGCTAAAAATGGCTACTCTTCGCAAGCGTAACGGCAGATGGCAAGTCCAAGTCAGACGCCAAGGTTTTCCTACTCAATCTCGTTCATTTATGTCCAAGGCAGACGCCAACGAATGGGCCAGGACGATTGAGCGTCAGCACGACAGGCATGAGCTAGGTCCCGACCGAAAAGCCTTGAAGGCGATGACCCTTGCTGCCCTAGTCACCCGCTACAGAGATGAGGTCGTCCCCAAAAAGCGTGGTTCGGTTGTCGAGACAATCCTCCTGAACCGCTTCCTTCGCTACCCGATCTGCCAGAAGACCCTGAACGACCTAACCACGGCTGATTTTGCCGCCTACCGGGATCAGCGGTTGAAGGAACCTAAGCACCGATCAGACAAGCCGGTTACTCCGAAGTCGTTGAAACGTGAGCTTTCTCCCCTCTCCCATATGTTCCGCCATGCCGTTGTTGAATGGGAAATCCCTGTCAGGAACCCTCTCGACGGGTTGAAGCTCAAGGTGATCGACAACAAGCGGGAAAGGAGGCTCCAATCGGGTGAACTCGAAAGGCTTCTGGATGCGACGACGAAAGGGAGGAACAAGCTTGTCGCTCCTATCATTCTGTTCGCCATAGAGACGGCCATGAGGCGCGGCGAGATACTCTCGATCCAGTTCCGCCACGTCGATTTCGAACGCCTCTCCTTGGTCATCCCTGAGTCCAAGAGCGGCTATTCGAGGGTCATCCCACTGACACCGAGGGCTATTGCAATCTTAAAGGCTGTTCGATCCGAAGACGCCAAGCCCGCCGACTTTGCCTTTCCTGTCACGCCAGTAGCTATGAGGCTCCAATGGGACAGACTGACGGCACGGGCCAAAGTAGATGGTCTAAACTTTCACGACCTTCGGCACGAAGCCATCTCCAGACTTTTCGAACTCGGCCTGACAGTCCCGGAGGTCGCATCCATATCCGGTCACAGAACGCTTGCTCAGCTGATGCGTTACTCCCATGCAAATGAGTGGGCAGTGAGAATGAAGCTGTTCGCGCCGCATAAGATGGAAGTTGCCCTGCTAAATCGGTCCGCCACCCGGGAACTTCACAGGGAGAACTCCGAATCGCCCCTTGGACCCTGACGAATACGAAAATGGTCTTGCCTTTGCCAAGGGCTAGTCCTTTTTGGGATCTGGCAAGACCGCCCGCGTCGATTTTATTATCACTTTTCCAAGTTCCGAAGCGCGAAACCTTTGCGCCTCAATCCTCCTTACAGGGATACCCAGCTTAGCAGACAGCCACTGCTTTTCTTCAATTTCTAGCGGCATATAATATGTGTATATGTGAATTGCAACACGCAACAAATGCAAGATAGCACTATTCTCACCATATTTCTTGATACACGTCTCGATATCGGACCGACTTATCTTACCAGTGCTATACAGCCGCGCGATAACCAATACGCTTGTAAAATTGAACGGCCCCTTTGTATCGCCTGTGTCCGGCTCATAATCGTCCACAAGTTTCTCTAGCGCCCGGATTGCGTGTGAATTACTCAAATACCGAGCTAGCCCCGCCTGAGACAAATATACAGACCAGAATGCGAATATTCTTCGCACCTTGCGCAACTTGTCCTCGACGGAATGATCTCCTACTATTGCCGCATCAACGTCGCGAGCAGTGCTTTCGTCATCATGAATCAATATTGTGGCAATCGCGTGATTCAGTGCCGCATAGCGACCGCTAGCCTGAACCATGTTCGTGATACAGTTTAACAGAACATCCGCACTAAATGTTCCCGCTCTGGTGGCCAATATCTGCCCAAGTACCGAGTGGGTACGAAGTAGGGCGTTCACACTGCGCATATACGAATCAGCATCTATCTCGGGATTGCTGATCTCTTCGACCAACTCAGAGTCAGCGATATTTGAGTTTAGAAATGGCAACGTATACTGAGCAACCACCTTCATCGCGTCACCGATTATATCGTTGATCTTTTCCTTCAGTATCTCCAACCGGTTTTTATCAATATTTTCGGGAAGGTAGATAATAATCTTCTCATCGGAAACAATACCCAGCATCAATTCACGTACTTCGTCCGTTAGCTCCCAGGACTCCGCCTTAGAAAAGAGTCCCTTTAAGGTATCGACAAGACACGACAAGACAAGGTCGTCGCTAGAAAAGTATGCGATAAATATTGCGATATTAGCGTACTTTTTATGAAATATGTTCTTTGTGCATCTTGAAACAAATCTAGAATATTCGCCCGCGTTCTCCTTTGCCAGTTCACGCGCCACGTACCTCGCGCACAGGAAAAACCAGAGGTACTCCTCACGAAATTCATACTCAAGACTTTCGTCGTCATATGTTAAAAAGGAGGCTAGGGCCATCTTCTTAAGTGAAGCTTTGGAAGATAAGTATTTTTTCTCGAACGTCGCCAAAACATCATCAAACACTTCAGACGGAACAGACTTAGATTCGTTGTGAAAAAACGATCTGTAAGCCACGTGGGACAAGAAGTTCTTAGCCTCATCAAACGTTTGCCAGTCTATTCCGGCTCTTTGTAATCGATTTGTGACAAGAGTATCGTAACAAGAGGCAAAGGACGAAATAGCTATGTCACCTCCTGCAGCGGTCTCCATAAGCTCTAGAAATGTTACGGCAGAGTACGCGGACTTTTCGATTTCTGACTGATCAAATATCAGCTGAAGCTTTTCGTAGGCAGATAAAACCTCACGATCATCGATTAAAGCGCCTTGCGGCGATCCGATACCTTTCCATTTGACAACCAAGTTATAAATCTTGTCATTCGCCAACTGATTTATGTTGAATACCTGCGGGTCCGGCAATTCATCAGAGGTGAACAGCACAGAGGTCGCGCTAGTAAACGAATACAATATTACGCGCTGAAAGCCGTTTGATAGCTTAATGATGATCGATTCTTTTATACGATCGGGGAGCGTGCACTCATCAAAGTCGTCTATTACTACAGAAAACCTTTTCGAAGGGAAGCTCACCGCACCGTATTGTGCTGCAATGCAGCTTTCTACCAATTTCGCTATATCCGCGTTTTTGATCGACCTGCCCTTAACGAGTACGGCTGGCTGTTGGCTGCTGTCGAGATATGTCTGCGTTTTCTTGGCAAGAAGAGACTTACCAGACCGGTCCCCACCCGTGATTATATTGATCTGGTTGCTGATTACAGTCTGAGCAAATTGCTCGAAACTCGTCATCTGCTCTTTTTCATTCTCGTGATATATATCCGGATCAACAAATACCAAGCGTTCGTCAAACTCTGCTGCAAGAGGGTGACGAATAAACTCAATCGTAAAAAGTTTCTTGATATAGGCGTCTGTTAAACTAGGTGGCTCAAGCTTTTTTTTACGTTTTCGAGAAGGACCTTTAGTCCCTCGACGACGCTAAGCCAGGGACCATCGCGCTCTTGAGATTCTGAACGACTGCCAGCGTTCCGGGTAATGGCTTTGCCGTCCCGGGGCAAGCCGTTGTAGTCCTTGAGCCCGCCGACATCCCAGTCACAATCTCTGACTACCACGGGTACGATTTCAGCGTCTCCCAGCTGTTGCCGCGCCCGAGCAATTTCATATTCTTTATGGAAGCAATAATCTGAGCTCAGAAAGCTGGGACTCACCAGGAAAAGAAAAATCTCTGCGGTATTGACCTTCCCGTCTATCGCTTCGTTCAACATTCCGCCGGGTGGAATGAGCCGGTCGTGCCAGATATTGATGAAGCCATTTCGCTTTAACGCGGAAAGATGATCGATAAGCTCGTTCTTCAACCATTCATCGGCATGGCTGTAGGATATGAAAACCGTTGGCGACGTCATCGAGTCCTCCGCATGAACGGTTGAAACTATGCTCTTCCGACCGTCAACTCAATGATGTTGCCAATTTTCTGCCCAAGGAGCGCCGCCGAGAACCTTGGCCTTCGGGTAGAAGGGGCCGGATAACTGCGACGTACCCTAACTCTGGCGACTATCCCGCAAGCATTTTTTGACTGAGCGCTAAGCGCTGCCTGCGCTCTATGGCGCGCGCCCTGAACGCCTCGATATCGGACCAGCGGACACTTAGCCACCTTATGCGGGGCTCATCCTGTTTGCCTTAGAGACGGCTATGAGGCGGGCGAGATGCCTATTTGCTGCAGTTCCCACATCGACTTTTAACGGCTGTCGTTCATCCCTGAGTCAAAAGAGCGGCTATTCGAGGGTGATCCCGCTGACAGCAAGAGCGGTAGCGATCCCTAGAGGCTCTACGCCCAGAGGATGCCAAGCCCTCCGAGTTGGCGTTTCCTATCACTCCGGCGGCCCTACGGCTCCAATGGCCAGGCTGACGGGTAGAGCCGGATCGATGGTCTGAATTTCCACGATCTGAGACACGAAGCGATTTCTCGTCTGTTCGAACTCGGGTTGACTGTACCGGAGGTCGCCTTGATATCGGGTCACAGGACACTCGCTCGATTGATGAGGTACAGCCATGCCAGTCAGGAAGCTGTCAGAGCCAAGCTGTTAGGCGAGCGTCCAAGCCTTCCGAGAGTGAACCACATCGCCGCCCGGACCCAAGGGCTGCTAAGCGCCTAATTTGACTCGATTTCCTACCCAGAAAAGCATCCATCGGATTACCTAGGCCCTTGATCCGTCTTGGGCCTTTTCTTTGGGTCACCTATCCATCAGTGGCGTGATATGGAAATCTTATGCGGACTCAGGGCTTAACATGACAACCACCGAAACCGAACTAACAACAATCATTGATCGTTTTCGCGAGGTGTTTAAGGCATGTGACAGCTTTACCATCGTGGGTGGTTATCCAACTTGCGCACCAACTTTCAAGCGTTTGTCTATCGAAGCCACTGCCATCATTGAGCATCATTTCGGACCCATTAACAATTTTTCTCAACACCTTTGGCCGGCGATGCAAATGAACGAGAAAGGGTATCTGGGCCGAGAGGTAAGGCCAGTGGCTCATGAGGCCGCTCAAGTTATCCAAGCAGCTATCAACCATATTCGCCGGGGCCCGCTATTGGGGGGTAATCCGAGCACAAATCCAAAGCACACCTATGTAGATGTCAGCACAATCGCGGTGCTCGCGTCTCTAGTCGATCCTCGTTTTGACCTTTCCCGCCTTGTCCAGATGTGTCGAGAATTGAATGTCGCCCATCAACAAGAATCCAACATATCCGTAGTCATGTTGGTTCGCGCCGTTATGGATCACATCCCGCCCATCTTTGGAAAGGCTACGTTCGCGGAGGTCGCCAACTCCCGTCCTAAATCACTGAAAGAGACGCTTCTGCCATTGGAAAGCATCCGCAAAATTGCCGACACGTTCCATCACCAACATATTCGCAAGAAGGAGACTGTTCCGACAGCAACCGCCGTGAATGCGAGCAACGCTGTTGAGAGCCTTCTACAAGAGATAATCAGAACGATCCGAGAACTAGGTACCTAGTTGATACTCTTTTCACGCCTGCCCTACAAAACGCCCTTCTAGTCACCTCACCGGGACCGCCGCAATTGCAGTTCGAATTCACAAACCCGCAAACTGAAGTCGAGAAATTCTTGGGCGGGCATTTTTCCATCAATGCTTTTGGACGAATCAATCCAGGCGACAGTGCTAGATTTCTTGATTTTCTAGACCGGGTGTCGCCCCCTCCTCGCATCACTGTTTACATCGACTCCACCGGCGGCGACCCTGAAGAAGCGATGGAGATGGGCCGGATGATCCGAAATGGATGGTTCGGAACAGCCATCGGCAAGTATGTTCTTGGTCATGATCCAAACTTTACGCTCATGATCCCCCGTCGGCATATCCCAGGCTCCTGCTTAAGTGCAGCGACATTGATGTATATCGGCGGACGACTCAGGTATTTTTCAAAAGGTTCACAGTTTGGCGTTCACCAATTTTCATTTAAAAATCCAATGGCCTTATCAGAGGGCAAATCTCAAATCCTCTCCGCAAAGATGGCAAAGTATGTCTTCGAGATGGGAGTTTCTCCTGAATTCCTTGAGGTTTCATCTTCAACGTTAAGCGAACACATTAACATACTTAGCGAGGGTGATCTTGAGAGAATGAACGTTGTCACCGGAGGCGACACCGGTGTGACATGGACGGTACATGCGCTGGAGGGATCAATATACGTCAGGGGCGAGAGAGATTCTTTCTACGGTCATCATAAAGTCATGCTATCGCATGTTAAATCCACTGGGTTTGCAATGTGGGCGGTTATAGAAGCGCAAGGAAGGGAAGACGAATTACAGAATTTCCCCGTCGTCGAAATAACGCTCAACAACGATGATGCGCAAACGATTGATATTTCAGACCGATCACTGAGGTTTGTGAATAATATATATGTCATAGTGTACGCGAATATTACGAAGGACGAAGCACGCCAAATCGCCATTTCAAAGAGTTTTGGTTGTCAGATAAGAGGCTCAAAAGAGGCCGAAATCTTTTTTGGGATAGCACCGATGCCGACAGAAGGCGGTGAAGTCCAACTCAATTCGTTGTACTCAATGTTTGCTGACTGAATGTGCGCCTAAGGATTGCCGCAATCGAGCCGTCTAATCAATGACGGCCACCACTGGCACTCAACGTCCTCCCCCATGCGAGCGGATTTGACGAGCCAGCCGGATACCGCACCTTCATAGTTTTGCAATGACGCAACTCGCCAACGACCTTGGCGGCAGGAAGGACGTATTCGAATGGGTACCGTCATAGACCTTTTCAAAGGCTCTCGCTCCATCTCGCACTCGAAGATGCTTCCGCCTGACGACCCGGATTTGAGGTTGATTCAACTCGTTGATGAAAGCCGAAGGCTCAAGGTACGCATTTGCGAACTCCACAGATTGATTGAAAGGGAGATGTCGGCATCAGAAGACTAACAACGCCGCCTTGAATGTAGAGCGCCGGGCGGGGATAAACCTTATATAGCGCAATGGCTTGCAAGGTTTGATCGAAGTATATCTTCTTATAGCCTGCGTTTGCCATTGACTTTCTGCCTTAAACGTGCTACAATATACGTGAGGATAGAATATTTTTTGTCTTCCTCACCGCTCTTAGGCTTTGCCGTTTCAAAGAGCATTAACGCCTAGCAATTCCCAACTCTAACCATCCCAAAAGCTGCCTAAAACTGTGCCCCTCCACTGGGGGCTCGGCGGCATTTTATGAAGGAAACGATGAACGACATAACTCCTACAAACCTTGCTGCTGTCGGCACGCAAGAGTTGAATTACATCGGTAGCAGCCCTGACCCTTTTGACATCACAATCATCAGTGTCGAGAAAGGCCGCTCTCAGGGCCATGTCAGGCTCCACAAGACGCTTCACAATCTTCATCAGGCCGAATTTATCGGCATTGAAGACCCAGAGCTTGGGAGCTTCACTGACCGCAACGGCCTAGTCCGAGCCATTCGCGATTGGTCTGGCCGGAATGGCTGGAAGATCGAAATGGCCCACGTGTCCTCCAGGACGGGTGAGCGTCTCGACGTAAACCTCGCGGCACTGTGAACACTTAATTTTCGAACTGCAATTTTTTGAACCACCACTTTGAAAGGTAATTTTCTATGTCTGTAACTATCGCAGTATCCGACCGCTCCATGATCTCGAAGGCCCTCAGGGACATGAGTGAAGCCGAAAGGGAGATGCTTAGAAATCGTGTTGAACAGGCCGCCGACGCTCTTGACGGCGTTGCCTCCCCTGAATTCGGGGAACTCGTCGCATTGGCTCTTCTCGAAAAGAGAGGGCTGTCCAAGGGAGCCATGGCGGAGGCGATCAAGAGCGTTCCCTACGCCGACAAGGGACCGAAGAGACATTCAGTCTTTGCTCAAATCGCTTCAGGCAAGCGGGTCGAGTAATGAAGGCTCGGCCTATCCGGATCGCGGAGAGCTCCCAAAAGGGGCTCTTCGTCGTCCATGTCCCCTTGTCACGTTTTGGGGAAGGCGAGGCTGTCATGGGCCTCGAAGACTACAACGAACTCACAGCCCTCAAACTCTATCCCAACTGGTCGATCCTTGGAGGCTCGGTCTCGGCAAGGGGGCCTGACGGTCTCCGGCTGATCGTCGCTCGTGTTCTCACGGATGCCAAGGCCGGTGAGGTCGTCGAGTACCTAGACGGCGATCCGTTGAACCTTCGTCGGGAAAACATGTCGATCCGAGACGGCTTCTCTACCAAGCATGACCGGGCTCTCTTGATCGAGGCAAAGGAACGCCTCGAAGCGGAGAAGACCGCGAGGATCGAAGCCGGTTCCTATCACCCTAACTTCCGAAGGCCGCTGATCTTCCGTCCTGACAAGGTGGAGAAATCCCGTCGCAGGGGCCGGGTTGTTTTTAAGGCCCGGAATCTGTCGGTTCCCCATGCTTGACCTCTCAGTCCCGACAAGCGGTCAGGTCAAATTCGGCCTGGCTGTTTGCTACTGCGGTAAGGAGTTTACCAAGCGTAGACACGGCCATAGATTCTGCTCGGTCGAGTGCAAGGAAACCAGTCGGCATGGCCGGTCAGGGCGGCGGTCAAGTGATCCCCGACATGTGGCGAAGCGCGGGCGGCTGAGGCGGCTTCAGGCGGTCCATAATGTCGAGTCGTCTGCCGTCAGGGAAGGCCAAGAAGCGATAGAAGTACCTCCCCGCTACCCCTATACTGGGAACGGAGGAAATCATCCGAAATTCTATAAGAAAATCAGTACCTTGCAGGAGGCAATAAGCCCGTCGAGCATCGGCAAACCTAGGTGGGCGTGGCCTGTTGATCTAGTTGGGGGTCAACGGAACCGTACCAGCCTCGATTTGGGTCTCTTGAGGTCCGTTACAGGAATCGAGTTGGCCTCCGTCCCCGTGGTAGCCGCGCCATGACGGTCAGACTTAATAACGTCTGGGGGGTCGTCCTCCGGGACGGCTCCTTCGTCCTTCAACGGAAGGGCCGCGACTATCGAGTTTATCGGTCCGGGCGAGAGCTTTGGGACAACGCTCGCCATCTATTCGGAAAGGTAGACGACGGCGCTAGCACGAGACTGTTGACACTCAAGCTAGAGGGCTCAGCCGGTCCAGACGACCAACCCATCCCGGTCAAGAAACTAGGCTACTGGCTTCATCCGGAACAACTGCCCAAGGGAAAGGAGGGAAATCACATTGGCACTAAACACGTTTGGTGACATCGCAGCGCTGTTAGGAGTCGAGCCCGAGACACATGAGGCGGCTAGTGTCGAAGAGAGAAGGGTTGTTTACCGCATCGGTGGCGTGGAGATTACGGAAGAGCAATACCTTACCCGCATCGGGATGAGGGACGAATACCGCGCTTGGAAAGAGCGGCAGAGACCGCTGGGCAAGCTAGGATCGGTGACGATTGCGGAGACAGAGCGGCTATTTCGCGACGACTACAAACACGATCCCAACACTGAGCAGTGGAAGGGCCTGAACGAGATCGCCAAGGTTTATGAAGAGATGGCCGAAGGACGAGCGGAAAAGGCTTTCTATCTGTCTTCGTTGCCTACGGGCATGGGTAAGACCAGCGTGGCCGTCCAGTCCACCAAAGCCATGTTGACCGACCCTGAATTTAAGAACGTTGGCGTAATCTATTTCCTGTCCCGGCTTGAAGAGATCGATCGGCTTGTAAAGGACATGGCCCTGAAGCCGGAGACCTTTGCTGTCCTCACGTCGGACGACACGCTCAACGCTTTGGGTAATCCGGTGCATGATGAGGCACGTGTTCTCTTCACGACGCAACAGCGGCTGGAGAACTACTCGAAGAGCGGGACAGCTTTCGCTGCCATGAAGGACCTTCGATACAACGGTAAACCCCGGCAAGTCCGAGTGTGGGACGAAGCCATATTGCCGTCACTGGTGCTAACTGCCGGGAACTACGCGCTGAAGCGGTTGCCACTCGAATTGCACCAACGGAAGGGCGACGCTCTCAAAAAGCTTGCTGACGAAATCGACGACTTCGCGCACTCGTTGAAGAGCCACATAGGCGAATACGTCACGATGCCTGATATCGATAAGACCGGCCTCGATCTCGAAACCTTCCGGTCGTATTTCTCCTATTCCGGGGACAAGGATATTGCTGAGGCGCTTTGGTATTTGTCGGGCCATGTTGTGAATGTCCACAGGGACAGATACAGCGGCAACGTGACCTTGGGATACGAAGACATTCTGCCTGACGATCTGGCACCAATGCTAATCCTAGATGCGTCCGGCGACCTTCGGCACACATACCGTTTTTGGGAGAGCAACCGACGAACTCTCGTCAGATTGAAATCTCCTAAGAAGTCCTATGCCGGTTTGACGATCAGACATTGGGACAAGGGGGCAGGAAGCAATAAGCAGCGTGACTTCAAAGCCGCCTCCGAGATTGCCGATGGTGTGGTGAAGATGATTGCAGAGATTCCAGAGGACGAGCCTGTTCTGGTCGTTCACCACAAGGTTGATGCAAGGAAGGGGCAGCCTGATATCGTCAGAGAAATCGAGAAGCGTCTGCCGCGTCCGAAACGCCAAGGTGATGTCCGCTTCATTAACTGGGGTAGGCATACGGCGACGAATGAGTTCAGGGACTGCCGTTATGTAATCCTGGCTGGTGTCTGGACGTTCCCCCCGGCGTCGTATGAGGCAATGGGTCGAGGAGCCCAAAAGGCGAAGACTGAGGAAGCCTTTTCCAACGACGATTTGAAGGCAACGCGGATAGGCGAGATTTCACACCATGTTCTGCAAGCTGCTGGCCGTGGGTCGATCCGCAAGACGGTGAACGGAGGATGCCCTGAGGGCTGTTATCTCTACGCAGTGTTTTCGTCGCGCAGTGATACAGGCTTTCCTAAAGAGCAGCTTCACACGATCTTTCCGGATGCAGCCTTGGAAGATTGGAAGCCTGAGGGTCCGGATGAAGCTCGATTGAGCGGCAATGTGCGGAAGGCATTCGAGTTCATCGCATCGATGGTCGAACGCCTAGGAGGGTGTGCGACGACTGCGGTCATGAGGCATCTTGGCGTGTCGAAGCAGAATTTCAACGGCAACATTAAGAACCATCCCGATCTTGTTGCTGCATTGAAAGGCACGGGGATCGTACTCGACCAGTTACCCGGCAAGCCGGGAGTGTATCGCGTGAAAGGGTAAACGTCGGAACGGCTAAGGTAATTCCCCTTGTGCTGAATTAGACGAAAAAGATCAGGGGTAAATGTCTTCCTATATAGGTATATAGTGAAATGTTTACCCTTGCTCAAAGCTGTCAGCGAAAGCTATCTCTTCTGTCACTCAGGGGATTCGAGAGCTTTGGGCGAAGGGTATCTTGAGGCAAAACGCCAGCGAATGGAGACAGAACCTACGGTTCCGTACCTCCCTCTTCGAAGTCGAGCACTGGGAATTCACCTTGAGGTATGTCGGCCCGGTTCACTCCCTGCTTTCCGTCCGGTATCTATAGGTAGGACGGGGGAGTTCGGGCCGCTAAGTCTGACCTGACGGCAACCCAAACGCCGAAGGAGCCATAGACCCTTCCCTTTGTCTCCTCCTCTTTGTCGCATGCCGTAGGCTGGCACATTTGGAACTCCTTCCGGTGCCCAATCCGGATAATTTCTGTGCGAATTTTCTGAGGTGAGATACCTAGTGGTATAGGCCGGGGCGTCCCCCTTGTACCCCGGTGGGGGCGCTGTCTGTCACACTGGTGTCACAACGACCGACCGAGTCGGCCCGGTTTGAGACGGGCGATTAGCTCAGTAGTCAACTTGTTTGACGTCCGACCGAAAACGTCGTAGATTGCGTAAGCAACTGATTTATCAGCGTTTTTGGGAGAAGGAGAGCGCTAGTCTCTTGATTGGAGTGGTGGGCGATGACGGGCTCGAACCGCCGACATCTTCGGTGTAAACGAAGCGCTCTACCAACTGAGCTAATCGCCCGCTCCGGCCGGACCTTTAAGCGGTCGCAACCGGCTTCGCAAGGCCAAATGAACAGCTGCGAGCTTAGCCGCACAGTGGTTTTCGCGGGCAAAGTGCCGCCCGTCAAAAAACCTTCTCCTGTTTGCGTTTATGCTGTCCAGCTGCGCTTGACACCCGGTGGCGAACCCCTTATCCACCGCCCCAACGACGAACACGGCTGACACGTGCTCGTCCAATGCGCGGGTGTAGCTCAGTTGGTTAGAGTGCCGGCCTGTCACGCCGGAGGTCGCGGGTTCGAGCCCCGTCACTCGCGCCATTAATTTCAAGGGGTTAGCTACCGCCCCTTGAAAAGTTTCAACTCTCATTCTCCGGAGAGTTTCAACTTTCTGTATTCGTTCCGTTCCAGGCCAAGCAGCGTTCTGCCCTTGCGGCGGCTGGCGTCAGCTGAGCGGACGGCGGCCAGATTGACCGGCATATAGGTCTTCTGCAGCGCCTTGTTCCCGTCGATCGAATTGCCCATCTTGGCCGAGATTGCCTCGACCGACGCGCCTCCGGCATTTGCCTCGACCGCGCCGGAACGCCGCATGTCCATCAGCCGCCGCTTCTCTGATGTCCCGAACACCAGCGTGCGCAGATCGGCAAAGTCGTCGACCAGAGAATCCTTGGTGTAAGGCACGCCGGCGCGCGGCCGGCCGCCCTTCGGGCCCGGCGCGAAACCGCGCGAGCGAAAGATCGGCGCATCGTCAAGCAGGGTGACGCCTAGTGATTCGACATAGGCCAGCACCAGGCGCTGCGTGCGTGACGACAGCGTGCCGAAAGCCGCCTCGCCACTCTTGCTGCGTGCAATCAGAAAACCCCATTCCTGTGCTGTCTGCATTGCCTGCGCCGGTGTGAGCGTGCGCACGTCGACGGGTGAGAAGCTCGTGTCCCACGCAACGGCGATGACGCAGGCCAGTCCGCGGTAGCCGGCGCGCCAGGCGCCCTTGACCATGCGCACCGCCTCGCCTGCCGTCCAGGTCTGGTGGCGCGGTGGTGGCGTCTGGCGGCGGATCGCCTGCGATGGGTCGGAGCCGGGCGGGCATAGCTTCATGCCGGCCATGACATTATAGAGCGAACGCCACGTCTTTACGGCACGGTAGGCGATGTCGACACCTTTGACCCGGAGCAGACGGCCATACCAGTCGTCGAGCAGCTCGAGGGTGATGTCGGCTGGCGGCAGGTCGGCGAAGTACGGCTCGATGAAGGTCCAGCCGCGTTCCCAATCCTCGCGGGTGCGCGGTGGCTTGCGCTTCCATGCATCCATGCGGCGATAGCGTGCAAAGGCGTCTCCGATGGAATCCTTTGGCCATACATGCAGGCGCGACGGCTCCCTGCCCTTGCGGAGTTCCTGCCAGCGGTCTTCCCACTCCCTGGCTATCGTCCAAGCCTCAGGCCCGTCGATTCCACAGGAAATGCATCTGAAGCCAGCTTCGACCATCTTCGGCGTCGGCAGCCAGTAGCCGTACCTGCCCTTACGGATGACGTAGTGCTTCAACTTGATCTTACCCAAGGGTCGCCAGCCTCGCTCTTGCAATGTCAATGCTAGACTGCCCGCCGGATCCCGATCCTGCAAGACCCGAGCGTCGATCGAGCCAGGAGTCGATCGCAACCATGTCGTAGTTGCCGGTGATTGGGCAGGCCTTGGGAAAGCCTTGATCCTGCAACGCGGGCAGCAATTCCATGAATTCCCGCAGCGTCAGGTGGAGATAACGCGCCGCCTTGACCGCCGGCACGAGCCGCGGCTGTACCGGGAAGCGGATAGATGACGGTTGTAATGTGTGGGTTTGGCTCATGGCACCAAAACTCTATCCACCGTCCATCGGGACAGCGGATGGGCGCTTGTCGTTGAGCGGGTGTGAATTTCGCCCGTGTCAGCACCTCCGCCGCACAGCATGCGATTTTCCTACTCCGTGATCTCGTTATTCCTGCATCGAGGGTGAATGAGGCTTAGAATAACGGCCTTTTTCCCCCATGCCTATTCGTCCAATCCTTAATTCGCAGAATCGGCGGCCACAGGGCGAGAATACTTGTAATCGGCGGCTTCAAAGCCGCTACGCCCGGGCAACCCGGATACCCTCGGCGATGTTGACGCCACTACCCATCAGGTCGCCATCGTGCTCCTGCACGACGTCACCCAGATGAATGCCAATCCGGAACTCAATGCGACGATCATCGGGCACCCCGGCATTGTGCTTAGCAATAGCGTTTTGACGCGCGCAGCGGACTGCTTCCACAACGCTGCTGAACTCGACGAGGCTCCCATCGCCGCGATAGACAGACGCGAGTGTTGCCTGCCGGTCGCCTGGACTGCCCCCCGCGCTCCCGCCCCACACAGGATGCCGGCAAGCAGACGCTGAGCCAGGCGCCTCCTCTCGGCTCGGGTGGAAATTGGCTACAGTGACAGGACACAAAGCCTGCTCCGCCACTTACCCGACGCTGCTGAGGAAGGCAGCTTTGCCGCTGTCGCACGAGACTGCGAAGTTGTTTCCCCCTTCGTCGCCCGACGCGTCGCTGCTCTCATAATATCCGAATTCTTGAAAGGCCCCGATATTCCCGAACTGGACGGCCGATGTTGCGGGCCAAAGAGCGTTAAAAAAACGAGGCGCCCGGACCAATCACATTGCCGAGACAGAAATTGCGCTGTCCGGGAATAAAACGCCGCTTGCCGTGGTCCTCCATGCATAAGCTGCTGATTGACCTTGAAGGAACACCACACTGCAAACCTACACATTGACGAGCACGACGGGGTCGGTCGGCGCATTCCAGGACCTCTGGAAGGCGAGAGGTCGGCCGCCTGCGGCCGGCTGACTCACCTGTCTACCGCAAGGTGCTGCCCCGGTCGGGATCAAGAAACCTCATGCGCTGCGGATGCGATATGGTCGTGAAATTGCTGCATTTCGAAAAGGATCTCGCCAAAGCGGGCGGCATGTTCGTCCTGGC
Organism: Mesorhizobium sp. C089B; assembly: GCF_030323125.1. NCBI lineage: Bacteria > Pseudomonadati > Pseudomonadota > Alphaproteobacteria > Hyphomicrobiales > Phyllobacteriaceae > Mesorhizobium > Mesorhizobium sp. C089B. Next base: position 1,079,802 of record NZ_CP100469.1, on the reverse strand, counting down.
CGTAGCCGGCGCCGGCGCGATATCTCTCGACAGGGTGCTGAACGGCCTCGTGAAGCGCCGGCAACAGGACAGAGAGACGGTTGCGGCGCTCATAGCGGCCGGTAGGCCTCTCTCGGTCGGCGAAATCAAGCTTCCATTCTAAACCGGCCAATACGCCGGGCATCATACAACCCGCCCGCCCAATCGGCACCCAGCACACTGCCTTGTGACGTCACCTCAGGGCATACCTTGATGTTATCAGCGATTACCCGTCGGCCAAGGCACCGGTTTTGAAATTCGCTTGATGGCGTCCCTGCCCTTGCCGTTCGACTCCGTCGAGTCCTTGTGTGTCAATTTGTTGCGACGAGAGCTAGTCCCTGTCGTGCTGGTCCGTCTCGTCTCATCCCGTGGCTCTGCAAAAACCGTAGCAGCATGTTCGCAACCTGTTCACCCATGTTGATTTCACGAGTTTCCGACTGTCGGCATATAAGAGGGAGAGGTCCGATGGATTTCATGTTGATGGTGAACATTGCCGGCGGCATCCTTCTGGCCATCGCAATCCTCTCGGTGTGTCTCGTCGGATGGCTGTTTTACCGTTCGGGATCGACAATTGAGAGGCGAAAGCTGTGACAATGAAAAGTCCGCCACCGTGAGCCAGACCAGAAAACTCATATTTTAGCACCTGCGAAACAAAGCTCGCTATTCCGCGTTGAGGCTCGTCGAACAACGGAGCTTCACGAATGGATCCGGCAACTGCAGCTGTGATGATTTTGCTTTCTTGCAGTCCCGCCCAGGGAGTCTGCAAGCCACTCGATACATCACCGTCCATGTTCGGATCCCTTGAGACATGCCAGTTAGCGTTAGCCGTGAGGCTCGAGGGCGCTCCCAACGGGGAGATCGTGGGGCGATGCAGTTCGATTGATCCCTCCGCTACAGGTTCCCTTCCAGCCGGGTATAGCACGACTGTCGTCACGCGGGGCACAGGGGCGGGTGCGGTGAGCAGTCGCTACATCGTGCCACACAAAAACTGAAGCCAGCCACCGTGAGGCAGCACCGGCCCGTTCTCAGCACGTCAGCCGGAACGGGCCATGAGCAGAAGCAGCCGACTAGCTAAAATCGCAAGACGACCGAAGGACCACGTCGGCGATAGCACCGGACCCGACGGCGCCCGTGTCGCCAGTAACTACGGCAGACTCTTCTCCAGCCGCGCCGGCGGCGGCGGCGCCGGTGGTAGTAATCTGGGTCGTAGTCTGGGTCGTAATCTTGGTCGTAGTAGCGCCGATGGTTGACCGGCTCCACTTCCGCGTGAGTACCTTCGTTGTCGAAGGCGTCTGGCGCGTCGAGTTCTTCGAGAATGCCGCTTTTTGCCGCTGGAACACCGGCCAATGCGTTGATAGGCCGGACCGCGCTTGCAAAGGCTGCTGCCCCTGCAACGCCAAATATCGCTGTCAAAAAGGATCGCCGATCCATAGTAAACCTCCCAAGTTACATGAGCTGAACGAAGCGCCCCGCCTGCTGAAGGAGCAGGCCCAGCGCACGGTAAAATAGAGGATTTGCCAGCCGCTCAAGCAACTCGCGAATCCTATCAGCGCAGGAAGGGACCTGGCTGCGCCGATCCAAGACATGTCAGCTAAGGACGACCGCCATTACCAGAAAGGTAACGGCTGTTGCAAAAATCGGTGCGAGCAACCATCGCGCCTGGCCAACACTTTGATCCATTTGTTCTCTCCCGTTGTGGAGAAACAACAAGCTGAAGCCCTAATCCGTTCCGCCTAGTCCAAAGGTAAGACCATTGCGTTGTACGGTCGGACTTTAGACCAATCGGATTAGACAAAGGTGCGTAGGCGGGAACGTTTACCCCGGTTCAAAGTTGGTTGCCGGGCAGTGCGGGACGATGGTCGTCGTGTGCCGGTCCTTGCAGGAGAGAAGATATGAAGATGCACTTTGTGAACACCGCCGCAGCCATGTTGCTCTTGGCGGGGATCGGCTCCGCCGCCGCTGACGACATTATCATCCAGCCGGAACAGGACACGGTCATCCGTGAGTATGTTAAGAAGCAGCCCTTGGCTTCGGTGAACCTTCCCGGCGTGGAATTGAACGTCGGGACAGCTCTGCCGGAAACTGTGGAGATCCACGAGGTCCCGAACGTCAAATACCGTTACGTGGTGGTCGACAACCGCACGGTCCTGGTCGATCCGGGTACCCGCAAGATCGTGAAAGTTTACGACTGAGATTTCGAACGAACCCACGCTCGCCACCCTTGGGTGGCGAGTGTGTGCATTCAAACGATACTCAGCCGGACAAATCGAATTGCCACTCAGCTGGACAATGAACATGACGAACCCTGAACTCGAGAGGACGCAAGCCCTGGTTGCCCGCTTGGCTGATCTCCAAGCAAGAATGCAGGCAGCACGTCTTGTTGGTGCCGAGGTAACAACCGTCCGAAAGGTTGCAGCCACAATCGATGACGGCTTGCGACAGGCCGGCCTCACACCGTTAGAAATCGCAGAAGGTCAAGGGGAACAGTTTAGCGATACTAAATGTTCGACTGGCTATGGACAGCCGAACCGTACTCTCAGCAGATCAAGTCAGAGCAGCACGAGCCCTACTGAACTGGCCGCGTGTGCGACTTGCCGCCAAGGCCAATCTTAGCGAGATGGTGATCAGCGCTTTTGAGAACGGATACAGGAAACCGCGTCCCCACAACATCGCCGCCATCCGCAAAGCGTTTGAGGATGCCGGAATCGTTTTCACCGTCCAAGGCACTCCATCGCTAGCCCGCTCAGAAGGTGATAGCGGCCTAGCCGCCGATAATAGACGGTGGCGGGGCCGGGAGAAAAAAGGATAGCGGGGAAAAGCCCGTGTACCCACTGCACCCGATCTCTAAAGCGGCCGCTAACAAGGGCGGTTGTTCACTGACTTTGTGCTGGCGCTCACCTTTCTAAGGTGCCGCTCGAATATGGCCAGCTTCTCTTCGTAGCCGATCCGCACTCTGGACCTGCAACTATCGCATTTGAAACCGGCAATCGTTTTCAGCCAGGATCCCCTTCTCACCATACGGCGTGAACAGGAGGGGCATTGGAATTCTAAAGGTACGTCGCGCAGTTCATCCAGTGGAATGGGACAGGACCGGCAAAGCCTCGCGACCGAACTTCTCGAGATTAGACGGATCCGTTGGCCTTCCGCAGAGGCCATGGCATAAGATTCGAGCTCGATCAGCTGTCTTCCTTGCCCTTCTCTATAACGCGGACCAGCCGTTCTCAGCAGGCTTCGGCCACTCCACACTGTCTGAGTTTGTGTTCTGAACTGTGCCGCCCATCGCAGTTCCCTCCACCTCCAACAGGCTAATTACGGATTATAAGACCTGGGGAATCGATCTTTCAAGGTGGAATCCGCATTAGCGCTGGATGTTGCATCGCGGCGCGGAGGGGTTTTATTAGCTCCCCCTCATCTTGACGCTGGCGCCGGCTGCTCCAAAGTCTTGGGCATGGCTCGGGGAACTATCAAAGTTGGCAACGAGGTCGCAGTCACGGCGATTGTGCGCGGCCGCGTGACGCCCGATCGCATAAGCGTGACGATCCCCTCCTACGACTTCCCGCATTCTGTTGTCGATTCGACTTCGAAGGCTGTAATTGGCCAGCATATGGAATTGATCGGCCTGTCACACGCATCGACGGGACAAGGTAACCGTCAGCCTCCGGCCATTGGTGACTGTCGACGCCGAGCACGTGCGCCTGGTCGAAAGCCACGTGGCGCTTCCGCGAGCGCGAAAAAGGCCGCTCGTTGACAAAGTTTAACTTGCCTGCCCACCCAAGGAACGGCCAGTGAAACTTTACCCATCACATCGGCTCTGGTCGCCTCCCGCTAGCTGCCGGCGCGTTGCGATATCGGCGCAGTAGACGGGTTGGCATTTTCCGAACTTTCCGCCATGTCGTCGCGATGACGTTGGCGAAGGCGCTTCAGCAGATCGCGTGAGGCTTGTATCGCCCTGCGCGATTGATCCATGTTCTGGCGAAACGTGGCGCGTTCCTCCATGGACTTCTGCCACTTCAGCAAGGTGGCCGTAGTCGCAGTAGCGGCTTGAGCGATTTCTATGGGCGTTGCAACCATCGCATCCTCCCAAAAAGGCAATGGTAAACGCAATCTCTATAGGCCCAACGAAGCCCTTTCTTCAATCAAAAACGACCATACAGCATACGGCAAAATGGCTATTCGGCGGGCCGCTCGACGGCGGCTTCGTCGACCTCGGCTTCCATCTCGTCTTTGACGGTCTTGGTCTTACCAAAACCAGCCATCGCCACACCGTCAAAGCCCTGCAGCCACGCATCGGCATGTTCCTGCCAGTAAGCTGGCGCCTCACGCTCCTTGCCATCCTTGCGCGCTTGGGCGCCGTACATCCAGGCGTAGGTGGCGCGCTATTTCTTAGGCACGGCCATTTCCATCATCCTCCCAGAATTCCAGCAGCCTTGCGTGCCGCAGCTTCTCATCGCCTTTTCCTAAGAAAGGAGAGGGTCTGTGGACAGCTGTGGCTCTATCCGGCTGTAAGTTGCCAGACCGCTACGCTGGCGAGGGCAAGGCCCGCTGCGCCTTCGATTGCTCGCGATATGGTATCGAACAGCCGTGGCCTGCTGTCGAAAAAATGCACCAGGTGCTCCCGAAACAAGATCGACAGTACCGCCACGCTGGACAGCGTTAGGGCCACGCCCACCATCATGGTGATTGCGAACAGAATTCCAGCTCCCGGCACCCCTCTGGAAATCGCGAAGGTCATGACAAAAAGGGTCAGCGGGCACGGAATCAAACCGGCCATGACTCCAACGGCCTCGCCCTCATGCTTGTGATGGTGGCCGTGGCTCACCGAACGCCAAAGCATCCAGACGCCGATCAGCCCGAGCAGACCGCGACTCACACCCTCAAGCAGTGGTGCGCGTCCAACGCTGCCCAATGCAATCGAGACGAGCGGCAGGGAGAATACGGCGATCAGCACCGCTGTCGCCACGTGAGTGAAGGACAGCGTAATCGACACCAGGAGGCCGCGCGAAACCTTCGCATCCGAACCTGCAAGGTAAGTCGCCAAGACAGCCTTACTGTGGCCGGGCGTCAGAGCATGTGCCGCACCGAACAGGAGGCCCATCGGCAGAAAGGCAAGGAACGCAAGCCAATCACCGCCAACTGACAGCAGCTTTATCTGATCTGCGAGCGCCAGGTATATGGAGCGCTGAAATTCGACAAGCGCCTGGAACATCAGCCGAGACCGGCAAAAGCGAGTGGTTTCCGGCAGTTGTCAGTGCTGGTGGCCGTGATGTTCGCCCTGATCATGAGAGTGCGGATGCTCGTGCTCACCTTGGTCGGTCGAAAACCGGATGTTGGCAGCTGCGAGCGCCGGCATGTGTTCGAACAGTTCGTTCTCCAGCGCCGCCGTGATCTTGTTTGCCTCTGAGAGAGGCAAGGTTCCGTCGGCTGCAATAGCGATGTCGGCATGCAACTTGTGGCCAATCCAGCGGGCCTTGGCGTCGACAACGCGAGCACCCTGCACATGCGCAGCGGCATGCTGAATTTCGGCCATCACGCCCGGCTCGACGCCGTCGAGCATGCGGGTGAGCACTGAGCGCGCCGATTGCCAGACGATACCGAATATAGCGACCGTGATGAGAAGCCCGATGATCGGATCGGCCAGTGGAAATCCGAGCCAGACGCCCATGGCGCCGATGACCACTGCAAGGCTGGTAAGCCCGTCGGTGCGGGCATGGTAGCCGTCGGCGACGAGCGCCGCACTGTTGATTTCCCTGCCGATACGGATGCGAAACACCGCGACGGCCTCATTCCCGAGGAAGCCGACAATGCCCGCCGCGGTCAGCCAACCGAGATGAGTCACTGCCTGCGGACTGACCAGGCGCTCGATAGCCTGGTACCCGGCGACGATGGCGCTGAACAGAATGATCAGCACGATAATGATACCGGCCAGATCCTCTACCCTGCCAAGGCCGTAGCTGAAGGTCCGTGACGGCTTGCGTCGTGCCAGCATGAATGCGATCCAGAGCGGAATGGCGGTTGTGGCGTCGCCTATGTTGTGGATCGTATCGGCCAACAGCGCCACGCTGCGTGACACCAACACCACGGCCATCTGCAATGCCGCCGTCATGGCCAAGATGACGAACGACCATTTGATGGCCCAGATGCCGCGGTCAGTGGTTGCAATCGTTGCGTCGATGACCCCGTGCGTATGGCCGTGCGAGCCATCGTCATGAGCATGCGCGTCATGATCATGTGACCCGAAGCCGAACCAATCCAAGACGCGTGCGCCGATACTGGTCATAGGTATTTCGCCAGTTGCTTGAGCTCTGCCAGCGAGTTGCCTCCCGCTTCCGTGTCGATCAGACAATGTTCGATATGATCGTGGATCAGTTCTCGCTTTGCGCTGCTGATGGCGCTCTCCACTGCATGGAGTTGCTGCGCCAGGTCCAGGCAGGATCGCTGCGCCTCGAACATGCCAAGCACGGATGCAAGATGCCCCTGTGCGCGCTTTAAGCGCTTCACGATAGCCGGATGAGAACTATGGATGCCTTCGGACATGCCCACCGGTATCCCCCCGGGGAGGATGCGTCAAGTATGATGTGAGCGCAGATCGGCTCTTGATCAGCCACCCCGCAGAGCGTGTATCCATGGCGCTGAATGGTTCCGGAAATTGGAATCTAGGCTTGAAAGGGCTGGCCCCTGTGCAATACAGGAACCAGCATTAAACCTACCAACTCAATGAACCGTCCAACTTTATGGGGTCAGTTCACGACCGGGCCTTTCTTTGCGTGGTGAAACTGAAGAAGCCCGTCGGTCGGATCAGCGGGCTTTGTGATGGATGGCCCGCGCCTGCTTCCGAGGCTGCGCGGGCCGACCATGACGAGTGAGGGACGCATCTTGGTCACCGGCCGGACCGCTGAAGAACGAGCCGGGTGTGACCGAACTGCCTTGGAGCGGGAATGTTCCCGGCTGACGCAAAAAGCCCGCCAGCATGAGCCGGCGGGCAATCGATCTGGAGTAGCTGGACTCATCCAGCATAGTTCAACGACGGCGGAAGGTTCGGTAGCAACCCGCGCTCGTCGCTCCCCAAGGATCCAGGGAGCGGCGAGTTGTTGCCCAGCGAGCGCGACACAGAAACTTCGCCGCGCCATGAAAGGACGGCGTGGAGCGCGCAAGCTCTGCAACAAGCTGCCGGCGCTCTGGGAGGTCTGTCCGCTTTTCGGATTGCCAGTGCCAGTCCAGACGAGCACCCTGCCTGGTGAGAGTAATCCCGCAATTGCCTGCGCTTAAGGCGGCGTAGGGCCGCCCATTGGGCGAGACTGGACTTCTAGACTGGAAGCCACCAATTCCTGCACCGCTTCGGGAACGGCCAACGGCACCATCTGCGCCGGATAGGGGCCGTCGATCCAGCCGTTCGCGGAGCGCTCGCTATCAGTTTGGCCGTTCAGGCTAGCCATTCGCGCCACTTCGCAGAAAGCCTCCCGGTTGGGCCTTATGCGGCACGTCCCAACCGAAATAAACCATGGCCGGCTAGGACGACGTCTGGAGAAACTGTTGCTCTCTCGTCGGCGTCTTCGAAAACGCTGTGATTATCGCCTCGAGCGATACATTCAAGGCGTTGGAAAAGGTCCTGCCCCTCTGCCAAATCGCCACGTAGTGATAGAGCGCGGACGGTTCCACTGGCCTTACTCCCAACTGAAACGCCGCGTACTCACGTGCGATGATCTCGTTTGTGATCGAAATGCCCAGGCCAGCCGAAACGTATCCGGCTTCGTGACCGTTGCAATCGAATTCCACCAGTATGTCCGGCTCAACGCCGGCGAAGCGCAAGGCATTGAAGTTCATCTGGTGGGCGGCAAACTGGGGATCGATATCGACGATCGTTTCGCCTGCCAGGTCTTGCGCCTCGATGCAGGTCTGTTTTGAAAAGCGGTGGTCGGGATGAAAAATGCATACGTTTCGTGCCGACCCAAGCGGCGCCCATTCAAACAAGCCTGGATCCAGAGGCAGTCTCGAAATTCCAAGATCGGCGCGGCCGGCCAGGATGTGTTCGCCGATCTGCTCGTAGCTTCCAGAAATCGACCGGACATTCGAAGCGGTCTGTGAGCGGATAATCGCCACGACCTTGGGCAAGGTCACGAAACCGAAAACAGAGGGCGCGGCAATCGCAATCCGCTGCTTTTCCTCGTTCTTCATAGCGAAGATCGACGCGTCCAGGCGATCCAGCGACGTCAGGGCCAGTTCTACGTTTCGCAGGAGTTCCCAGGCTTCCTGCAAGGGGACGATGCGGTTGGCTGATCTCTTGAAGAGTGTGATGCCGAGCGTGGTCTCAAGCTGCTTCACATGTTGACTGACGGCCGGCTGGCTTATCCCGAGCGCAACCGCCGCCCGCCTAGTCGAACCGGCCCGCAACACTTCCCGGAAGACCTTCAGCTGACGGAGCTTGAGGTCGCTCTGCAACAACTCCATTCCCTGCGCGCCTTTCCCTGATAACCACCCGGCGGCAGACAACGCCAACCTGGGGAGCAACGAACTGCCTCAGTATATAACGACGCGTTATAGATAAAATAATAAAAGTTATAGATTGAGTGTGTAATTTCAAGCGTTAGAATTGGCCAGTATCTCAAATTAACTGCACATTAGAAATATAACAACTCGCAACCTTGGGTTATATGGCTTGGTCTCGGCAATAAAGACCGGCGTATCCTGCGGCAATTGCGAGCCGAGGAAAGCGCCCCATGGGTGGTTTTACTACTCAGTTTGTTGTCGCACTTACCGTGACCATAAGCCTGGCTCTTGTCAGCGGCTGCCTGGGTACGGCATTCGGGCTGTTTTTGGCGATTTCGAAGGGCACGGCAAAGCCGCGCCTCAACGCGGTCGTGGCCGCCTACACCACAGTCGTCCGTGGTGTACCAGAACTTCTCGTTATCCTGCTCATCTACTTCGGCGGAACCACGCTCGCCAGCAAGATCGCCGGCCGGTATGTCGAGGTGAACGCATTCACCGCAGGGGTTATCGCGCTCTCGGTCATTTTCAGCGGTTATGCGACCGAAGTGTTTCGCGGCGCGATTGCGGCAGTGCCAGCGGGCCAAACCGAAGCGGCAAAGTCGCTTGGGCTGAACGCCTGGCAGCGCTGGATGTTCGTCATCGGTCCGCAGATGCTGCGGCTGGCGCTGCCTGCCTATGGCAATCTCTGGATTTCGCTCTTCAAGGATACCGCACTGGTCTCGATCGTCGGCCTGACCGACATCATGCGCGTTGCGTATGTGGGGGCCGGATCCTTGCGCGCACCATTGACTTTCTACCTTGCGGCCTCCGCTCTCTATCTCTCGCTGACCACCGTCACGTTGCTGTCGATCCGGCTGACTGAGCGGCGCTATCCGGCTCTCGGCCGGTAGGAGGGAAGGCCCATGAACCTCGGCTTGATATTTGACGCAGTGGTTGTCTTGCCTTCGGGCGTTGGTCTCACTTTGACCCTGACGGTCTTGTCGCTGACGGCCGGATTTCTTCTTTCCGTGCCGCTGGCCTTCATCCGCGCGTTCGGACGTCCCGGCTTCTCGCTCGCGGTGCTCGCATACACCTATGTGATCCGCGGAACGCCGATGCTGGTTCAGCTCTTTCTGCTCTACTACGGCCTCGCTCAGATCGAGGCGGTGCGAACAAGCATCTTCTGGGTGATCCTGCGCGACCCCTTCTGGTGTGCCCTTCTGACATTTTCGCTGAACAGCGCGGCACACACCACCGAGATCCTGTGCCGTGGTCTCCAGTCCGTGCCTAAGGGTGTCACCGAGGCGGCCACTTCTCTCGGCTTGAAACGCTTCCAGATCGCTCGCCTGGTCACCTTCCCGATCGCTTTCAGGATATCGCTCCCGGCCTACGGCAACGAGATCGTCGGGATGATCAAGGGCTCGTCGCTCGCGAGCACCGTGACGCTGCTTGAGATCACCGGCATGGCGAGACAGATGGTGTCGACCACGTTCGCGCCGTACGAAATCTTCATCGTCGCCGGAGCGATCTACCTATCGCTCACCTCGATCGCGGTGAAAGCGATCCAGTTGCTGGAGCGATGGCTGTCGACCGACGGCCATCCGGTTCGCCGACGAAAGGCGCGATTGCGCCCCGCCCTACCTGACCCAGAGATCACGACGCCCCCCCTGCCCTGACGCCCAGGTTCTGGGCTCCCCTTTCCATCCAACCAACGAAGAGGTGCATCATGCGCATACCCCTGGCTATTGCTGTTTCTATCGTATCCCTGATGTCGGCAGTCCCGGCGAGCGCGCAAAGCGAGCGCGTCATATCGATTGCCGCTGAAGGCGCCTCGCCGCCCTGGGACGGCACCGACGCGAACGGTCAACTTTACGGTTACGATATCGATGTTGGACAGGAGCTGTGTCGTCGCATCGAGATCAAATGTACCTTTGTCCCGCAGGATTGGGACGGGATCATCCCGGCACTGCTTGTCGGCAAGTTCGACGTGATCATGTCTGGCATGGCGATCACGGAAAAACGCAAGCAGTCGATCGCGTTCTCGATCCCCTACGCCACCGGCTTCAACCAGTTCGTGGTGCGCAAGGACCTGGGTCTCGTCGCCGGCGACACCAAGGAAAAGGTCAACCTTTCGACCATCGGCGACAAGGAAAAGGCGACCATCGAACGCCTCAGATCGACACTCGCCGGCAGGGCGATCGGGGCCCTGCGCTCGTCGAATTCGGAAGCAGTCGTGAAGGAAATGCTGGGCGATGTCGTGACCATTCGAAGTTATGACAGCCAGGACAACATGAAGCTCGATCTTGCCGCGGGTCGCATCGACGGCGGCCTCGCCGACTATTTCACCTGGCGCGATTTTCTGGAGACGCCTTCCGGTTCGGATGTGGTGTTTTTCGGCCCTGAACTTAATGGCGGGCTCTGGGGGCCGGGCGTCGGCGCCGGCTTGCGCAAGGACGATACGGAGTTGCTCGCCAAGTTCAACGCCGCCATCGACGCGGCCACGAAGGATGGAACGATCAAGGCGCTGAGCCTGAAATGGTTCAAAAGCGATATCTCGCCAGCCATCTCGCAATAGAGGCAACCGACTTCGACATTGACGAGGTGCCGGCCGGAACGCCAGCGCCCTCCCCTCCTTCAAGGCGAGCTCCATGAAAGACCAGTTCTGCGCGGTCGTTACCGGCCAATCCCTGATCAAGCACGACATCCGTGACCTCAAAGACGAACGCTTCATCGCGGTTACGGATTTCCTGCGCCAAGGCGACGTCGTCTTTACCAACTTCGAGTCGACGATCCTGGGCAAGCACGGCGGGTGGCCGACCAAGGGCAAATACTTCGGATATTCCAGGGCTGAAGTGCTCGACGCATTGCAGGCCATCGGTTTCAACGCGCTTGCTCTGGCAAACAACCACGCCTTCGATCTCGGCGCCGGCGGTATCCTCTCGACCCTGGAGGAAGTGGAAGCACGCGGTTTCCTGCATGCCGGCATCGGAGCCGACGAGACTGACGCCAGGAAACCGGGTCGCCGCCGGCTGGGCGCGCGCGAGGTCGCGCTTCTTGCGATGGATGCAGGCCCCGGCCCGACCAACATGTATGCCGAAGACCGAACGGCCTTCCGGCCGGCTCGGCCCGGCGTCAATCGCCTGAACACCGTTCGCAAGATAGGGGTGCCTGACGGACATTTCCGGCGACTGGCAAGGCTGGGCGCTCATTTGCAAAGCTCCCCGTTTGAATTGGCCAACTATGCGCAACCGGAGGACCCGATGGAGGTGGCGGCCGGCAAGGAGATCAATTTCTACGGCACCGTGTTCACGCAAGCCGCCGATTTCGGCCGGCTGATCGAAGTCGATCAGTGGAGCGCGAGTGTCCATTTGTCCGCCATCCGGCACGCGGCGGCACAAGGCTATTTCGTCATTGCCTATCTGCACCACCATCATTGGGAACCAGGTTGGCAGGACGTGCCCCGCTGGGTGCAGACCTTTGCGCGGATGTGCATCGACGCCGGCGCGAACCTGCTCGTCAGCCACGGCGCTCCGGTGCTGCAGGCCGTGGAAATCTACAATGGCTCCCCGATCTTTTACGGCCTCGGAAACTTCCTATTCCACGTCCACCCCGACGAAACCGAATGGAACCCACCGGAAGTCTGGCAAAGCATCGTCGCCGCGTGCCGCTATGATGCGGGCGGAAACCTCGCAGGCATAGATCTCTTGCCCGTCGCGATCGGTTCGGACCCTCAGTCTCTCGGATCGGCAACAGGCAGACTGGTGCCCGTCGCCGTGACGGGAAGCGCGGCGAGAGAGGTCCTCGAGGGATTCGCGACCCGCTCGCGGGCGTTCGGGGTCGAAATCGAAGTGTCCTCGGCTTGCGGCCGCATCGCCGTGCCCGCTGCACGAAAATTCGGCTGACAAGCCGCCTGCCCTCAGGGCGTCTTTAATTCAGCCGGCGCGGATTCGCCGGCTGTCTCGCTATCCGCCTTTGTGTCCATCACGGCCAGTTCTTCTCCTAACGCTGTGATTAGGGACGAGACGCGACCGCGCACACGCGGCGGAAGTTTGACAAGCCCCTCGATCAGGCGCCGGCCCTCCGCGCTGGCAATGAAATCCAGGCGCTCATCGACCGGGAGGGGCCGCGCCTCGACGCGGGTCTCATCGTTTCCCGGCAGGCCTTCGAAGAAGCGGCTGACAGGAACGCCGAGCGAGCTGGCGATCTCGTAGAGCATCGAAGCGCTCACGCGATTCCGCGCGTTCTCATATTTCTGGAGCTGCTGGAAGCTGATGCCTATCGATCGGGCAAGCTGGGCTTGCGATACGTCAGACTGGACGCGAACGGTCGCAATCTGCCTGCCGACATGCTGATCGGCGAGATGAGGGTCTCTGTCGATATTTGGCTTCGGCCCCGTCCGAAGGAGGACGGAGCGTTGCTGTTTCAACAAGGCCTTTCGATCCTCCACTAGTCAGCCGAACAGAGAGTCTGTCGCTACGCGCCGGGCTCTTCGCACCGATGTGATCTGCAGGTCGAATCGCCACTAAAAATACCTTATAGGGTTCAAAATTACCCTATTGGTGGCAAAGAAAAATCTGCCTGCCGATTGTGGACTTATGGTCAGTCCACGACAGATTCGAGCCGCACGGGCTTTGCTTGGTTGGTCGCAGCAGGAGCTTGCCGACAAGTCAATTGTGTCTTTGAATGCGTTGGTCCGGTTGGAAAACGGCACGGTAGATTCCCGGATCAGCACTTTGCAGGCCATTGAGGCGGCTCTGATAAAAGCAGGTGTCGAATTCTTGTCCGCTGGTCAAAAGGGTGAAGGTGTTCGGCTCTTAGATCCTCAGGTTTGAATGTCCCGTTGGCGGAAGGACAGGTCTCGTAGCTGCAACCGCCACAACTACCCCCCGGCGGGTGACGAGAGGCAAAGTCGTGATATTGTCGGAATCAGCCATGATCCGAGTTTCCTGAAGCTTGGTTGTGGTCAGGCTGGGATGCCCCCCGACGCACGTCCCTCAGCCGAGTCCAAATGTAAGCCCCTGCTCCTATGAAACTTTGGAAGCAGAAAAACTATGTGAGCGATTTCATATCACATGAGCCATAAGTGATCAACTTGAAATTAGATGATATGAAAGAAATTATGGGCGCCCAGATCAGAGGAGCGCGAGGATTAATACGTTGGAGTGCCGAAGATTTGGCCGATGCGGCGAGCGTGGGAGTAGCCACAGTTAGGCGCGCAGAAGCTGCGGATGGCGTCCCTCCAATCACAATAGCAAATCGGAATGCGATCCGTGGTGCCCTGGAAAGGGCGGGCATCGAGTTCATTTCGGAAAACGGCGGTGGCGCTGGCGTGCGCTTGGCGAAACGGCAATAGCGAACAAGGCGCAGCTTCGAGCGATCGTCTAAATCTCATCGCCGACGTCCGCTTGCTTTTTGCACTAGGTGCGGCCATCCGCACAGGTGACATTGAACGACTGAAAAGGGGCCGGAGAACGAACATGACGTAATCGCGGGAGCGGTGGCCACCTTCGATGTGGCGGCGATGTTCGAACCTCTAGCCGGCTGGCTGTCCCCCGATAGGATGAAGAACGGGCTCACGATCGACACCGGGCCCAGGCATCGAACGGAGGACAGCCATGGAACAGTATATCGGTCTCGACGTATCCATGAAAGAGACGGCAATATCGATCCGGCAGGGCGGCAAGAGGATTTGGCGGGGCAAGTGCGCGTCCGACCCGCAACTGCTCGCGGCGGTGATCCGCAAGCGCGCACCGTATGCCCGGCGGATCGTGTTCGAGACGGGGCCGCTGATGGGGCAATCCTCATTGGCACGTCCAAGGCGCGCCTGTCAGGCCCAATCCAAAAGTATAGGCTATACCAACGTGCAATGGCACTTCGTTCTTTGAACGGGCATCTGTCTGGGCATCATAAGCAAATGAAAAGGAGAGAGGTCATGATAAGGATTGCCATCTCAAAGCTTGGCATTCGGCGAGCAGGCATCGGGATGTTTGCAGCAGCCACGCTCCTGGCTGCCGCCGGCGGTTCGACACCGGGGCTGGCGCAGACTGCCCCGACAACAGTCGTTCTTGTCCATGGCGCATTCGCCGACGGCTCGTCTTGGGACAAAGTCATTCCACTGCTTCAGGCAAAGGGCCTGAACGTTGTCGCGGTTCAAAATCCGCTGACCTCGCTTGCCGACGACGTGGCCGCCACGCAGCGCGCCATCGCGCAGCAAAAAGGCCCTGTCATTCTGGTCGGCCATTCCTGGGCAGGGACCGTTATTACCCAGGCCGGCAATGACGACCACGTCAAGGCGTTGGTCTATGTCGCCGCTTTCTCTCCTGGCGATGGGCAGTCGACGTCCGATCTCAACAAAAATTACCCGACCCCGCCCGGATTGGCGCACCCGCAGGTTGATGCCGGGGGCTTTCTGACGCTGTCGCACGACGATATCGCCAAATACTTCGCTCCGGATGTTCCGAAGGCGGAGTCCAATCTGATCGCGGTCACACAAGGCCCAGTGCGCGGTGGGAACTTCGACGAGAAGGTGACGACGGCGGCTTGGAAGTCGAAACCGAGCTGGGCAGTGGTCACCAAGAATGACCAGATGATCGATCCCAAGCTGCTTGCAGACAGCGCGAAGACCATGAACGCCCATGTCAAAACCATTGCGTCCAGCCATGTCCCGATGCTGTCGCACCCAAAAGAAGTAGCCGCGGTCATTCTGGAAGCGGTCGAAGCCGCCAAATGACATCTGGCAGCGGGGGCAGGTAGGGCGCTTCCTCCCGGCCAACAGGAACCTGCCGAGGCGTCAGGCAGATCGTCGCGATCATAGCGCGACCTGGCATTGCAGAACTGAAAGCGCAGCGGGCGCCTCGACACCCGCTGCGCTGACGTCACGTCGCGAAACCGAATTCTAAAGGCCAGACATCTGCGCGCGGGGTGTGGCCCGGCTCCAGCGCCGACACCCGCACATTGCGTTTCGCAATCAGGCGTCGAACCAATCCAAAAGTATGACCGATACCTGGTGCAATAGCTGGTGACCGGCGCGCCGAAGCGCCGATCGCCCGCAACTGAAATGTGCGAGGCATTCGTCATGAACCCGGACAAGACTCGGTAGTGTGCTGAGAGTTCTGCAAATTCGCTGAGAGAGGGCGGTCATGGCAGGCTGGTGATGTTCAACGTCACCTGATTCCCGCGAAGGAACGCCACCATGACCAAGACTGAAGTTAAGACCGCCAGCGCTGCCGTCAAAGACATTTTGCTTTCGAACCCGGATGGATTGCACGAAGTGCTCCGTGCGGTGATGCAGGAGGTGCTTGAGGCCGAGATGGACGAGGCGCTGGGTGCCTCGAAGAGCGAGCGCACGCCCGAACGGCTTGGCTATCGCTCGGGCTATTACGGCCGTACCCTTGTGACGCGGGTCGGCAAGCTCGAGCTGCGGGTTCCGCAGGACCGGGCCGGGCGCTTCTCCACCGAGCTGTTCGAGCGCTACCAGCGTTCCGAGCGGGCCTTGGTGGCGACACTGGCGGAGATGTATGTGCAGGGCGTGTCGACCCGCAAGGTGAAGGCGATCACGGAAGAACTGTGCGGCCATGCTTTCTCGGCCTCGTCGATCTCGGCCATCAACAAGCGGCTGGACGAGAGCCTCGCTGCCTTTGCCAGGCGCCCCCTTCAAGAGCCGTTTCCTTACCTCATCCTCGATGCGCGCTACGAGAAGGTGCGTGAAGCCGGTGTTGTCATGAGCCAGGCGGTGCTGATCGCGGTCGGTATCGACTGGGACGGAAGGCGCCAGATCCTGGCCGTGGAGATGGCCAATCGCGAGAGCCGCTCGGCCTGGAGGGACTTCCTCGTCGGCCTCAAGGCGCGCGGCCTCAAGGGCGTCGAGTTGGTTGTGTCCGACGATCACGCCGGCCTGGTGGCAGCGATCGGCGAGGTGATCCCCGAAGCCGCCTGGCAACGCTGCTACGTGCACTTCCTCAGGAACGCGCTGGATCATCTGCCGAGGAAGCACGGCGACGACTGCCTGCAGGAATTGCGCTGGCTCTACGACCGGCGCGATCTCGCAGAGGCCAGGGCTGATCTTGCCGCATGGCTTGCCAAATGGTCGGCACGCTATCCGCGCCTGACAGGCTGGGCCGAGGATGCCATCGAACAAACCCTGACCTTCTTCCGGCTGCCGCGTCAGCATCACAAGCACCTCAAGTCCACCAACATGCTGGAGCGGCTCAACGAGGAAATCCGCCGTCGCACCTATGTCGTGCGCATCTTCCCCAATACCGAAAGCTGCCTGCGCCTGGTCAGGGCGTTGGCCGTCGAGACCAATGAAAACTGGATGGAGGCCAACCGATACATCAATATGGACGACCTGCGCGAGCACAAGAAGCTCGCTCTGCGCCAAGCCGCATGACCAGCATCATGGCTGCCCCATTTTGCAGAACTTGACGCACACAACCGCAATCATCGGTCACCGCCGCCAAGATACGCGGCGTCTGGCGCCGCAGCGACGAGTATAGGAGAATTCCGACCTTGGCCCGCTCAGCGTGCCTGAACTCCTGCGCAACTGAGGCAGAGCGATGTGCGGACGTTACACCAAATATCTGTCGTGGTCGGAAATCCACCGGCTCTACCGCCTGACTGCGCCGGCGGAGACGGGCCGCAACGACGAGCCCCGGTACAACATCGCGCCGACTCAGGATGTCCCATTCGTCACTGCCGGTGAGGATGGCAATCACAGGCTCCGTGAAGGGCGCTGGTGGCTGGTCCCTTTCTGGGCAAAGGAAATGCCCAAGGCGGCTATGTTCAATGCGAGGATTGAGGGCATCGATACAGCGCCCGCCTTCCGCGACGCCTACAAGTCCAAGCGCTGCCTGATCCCTGCCGATGGCTTCTACGAGTGGACGATATCGCCAGCCGACGGCAAGAAAGACCCTTGGCACATCTACCAGCCAGGCCACGCGCCTTTCTCGTTCGCCGGGCTTTGGGCTTACAATTCCAATCTCGACATAACCAGCTGCACCATCATCACCGAGCCTGCCGGAGAACCGATGAAGCAGTTGCATGATCGGCAGCCTCTCATTCTCGACCCGGCCTACTATGACGCCTGGCTGGACCCGGCGACGCCCAAGGACAGCCTCAAGGACGTTCTCAGCCACGACATCGACGGTCAGCTGCAGTTCAACCGCGTTGGACGTGAGGTGAACACGAGCGCCGTCAACAAGTTGCCCAACGACCATCCCGGCCTGGTCGGGCCGATCAACCCGTTATGAGCGACGAACCGAGCCGGCTTGCCGAAGGGATGACAGCGATTCCGCGCGGCCGAGAGCCGATCGAAAATCGCTTTGCGAGCATTCTGGCTGCGGCAAGCTCGGCGGGTTTGGCTTTTCGAGGCCTGGACAGAAGTCACATTGGTTCTGTTGTTTGCATCCCGGCGACGGCGATCGGTTTCTATAGGAGTTGACGTCCGACCATCTAGCGCCCCTGTTCGAGGCATGGCATCGAGAAGCTGTGAAACTCTTCAAAATGCCCCGGAAAGGTCCGGGCGAGATACCGCACCACTCTGGAATTATCCATCAACCGGTCGAAAAAGCGGTTGGCTGCGACAAGCTCCAGGCCCACCTGGCCATGACGTTCCGCGGCGCTGAGAACCGCAAGGCTTACCGCGCCGACATCGAGCACCATCGCGCCGCGCTGGTCTTCCGCTTGTGTGGTGATCGTTGAGAGATTAAAACCCTCGACCAGCAGGGCTTGCGGTGTCAGAGCGACGAGTAGTCTCGCGTAGGTGATCCTGACCCGGTCCATCGCCACCATCAGCCGGGCAATCTCCAATTGCCTGGCTGGCAGCACCTTCTGGAGCAACCCGAAGATTTTTGTTTTTACCGGCGCGTCCCGAAGCAGGTCGAGGACATCAGGGCAAATTCCGTTAACGGCTTTCCGGTTCTCGCCTGTCTCGGAAGCGGGTTTTCCGGGAGAGCAGAACATTTGCGGCTCGCGGGTCGCGCCACGCAACCTATGTGCCAGTAGGCTTGGCATTGTCCTGAAGCCCTCGGACACCAGCGTGGCGCAGAATTGCTTGTCGCGCATCATCAGGTGGAGCGCCGCTACTATCCGGTCTAGGCTCTGTTCAGACTTTGCCGCTTGCGTGACGAAATCGCGCATGCGTTTGCATTCCGTATCGTAGGTCGCCAAAAATTCGTGTGAACGAAGCCTCTTCTTGGACCCTAATGCGCCAGCAACAATATTGCTCGCATGTCTGTCGCCACCGTTTTCCAACGCACGGTAGGCGGCGTCCTTGGCTAAGCGCTTGACTACCAAGCCACGCCTCCGACAGGCTCTCGCTCTGCTAACCTGATAATCGGGTCGAGCGTGGGAAAAATATAGCTGTCCAGCGGTATCCCATTGATGGCATGCAGTTCCGATTTACCCGCGATCTCGTGGGCAGGCGCAATCAAATAGTCCCGAATGGTCAGGTCGCCCGGATTCATACGGATCAGGACGAAAATGTCGGGTAGTGGCCGTTTATCGGCCTTCGAAAACCAGCGTGGATAGCCGAAGCCGGAAACCCTGCATCGGGCCATTGTAATCGCCATCGTGATCTCCTCGTTTATCCGCAGGAGGTCCATCGCCATGTCATGGGCAGCAACCCCGCCCTGCCTATCAATCGCGCCCACAAGATCCCGGATAATCTGCAGCCTCATTGATTCCAGGTGCCGGTTCACGCCGATGAAGCGGTAGTTTTTGGATGGCTCGTATCCGATCAGTTCATAGGCTTTGACAATGGTTCCAAAACGCCACTGGTAGCGTTGGGCCGGCGGGCATCCGGGATCCGCGTCGATCAGGGCCAACGACAAGGCGCCACGGCGAGCCAGTAGTGCCCTAAGAGCGGCCAGCATCTCGTTGTTGGTCATGTGGCGATAGATGGTCTTGAGCACGATCTGCGCCCGATCGAACAGTTTGCGGTCGACGATCGGCTCCAGGACGTTTTCCACCCGCACCCACTGTTCCGGGGGATTGCGGACTTGATGGCTTCTCAGCCGGGCCGAATGCTTGTTCCAGACGCTGTTGCCAATGTAATTTTCGTTGGTCAGCACCGAGTGCACGGATTCCCGCGTCCATGGTCGCCCCAAATCGCTGAGCACGCCGCGTTTGTTGAGCAGTCTTGCCATCTCCAGCTCTGTCTTGCGTGTTCTGACAAAGTGACTGAAGATCCACTTCACTGTCGCAATCTCGTCAGGCGGGCCGAGCACCAGAACTATTCGATCCGTCTGCTGGCTCTTGTATTCGTGGGATGAAAGGATGCATTTTGAGCGGCCGTGTTGATCGACAAGCAGGCGCCGCAGGCCAAAGCCGGCCTTCCCGCCCTGCCGGAAGCCCAGCCGGATCAACCTTGCCTGGCCGATGAAGACTTTTTGCGAGAGCATTCTGCTCTGCTCGGCAGCCATGCTCCGTTTGATTGCTTTGAGGACGTCTGACCCGATGCTGCCGTCGTTTGCGAATTGCTCGGCGCAAAATTCGATACGCACGCCGGCCATCTGGCATCGGTATTCGTAGGCTGCGCTTTCATCAATGTTCTGAAAACGCCCCCACCGGCTTACATCATAGACCACAACCGTCTCAAAATCGGCTCGCCCACTTTCGACATCGGCCAACAGCTTCTGAAGACCGGGGCGCCCTCCAAGGTTTAAACCGCTGCGACCGAGGTCCTCGTAAGTGGCGACAATGTCGTAAGCCATGATATCGGCATAGTCGCGAATGGCATCCGCTTGGTTGTCGATCGAGTAGGTCTGGTGTTCCGTCGACATGCGCACGTACTGCGCGGCGCGAACTCTAGGCACAGTCTGGTGCCCGCCATCTAACTTTGGCACTTTCCCCACACTCTTGACCGTTGCCCAGGCAATGTCTGCCTGGGGCATGCCCAACCTACTAGGCAGCTTCCTACGGTCCCATTAGGAATACCTCGACAGTTTGTGTCGAATGGCTCGATAGTCTGATCGAGCCTCGAAGCCGCTCCTTGGGGGAACCGACCCGTGCGTCACTATATCGGATTGATCCACAAGCAAGCGGACAGCGACTTCGGCGTATCCTTTCCCGATTTTCCGGGCGTGGTCACCGCCGGCACCAGCCTCGACGACGCCCGCGCCATGGCCGAAGAGGCCCTGGCCTTCCATCTCGAAGGCCTTGTCGAGGATGGCGAAGCCATTCCCGAGCCATCATCCCTGGAAGATGTCATGTCGAACAATGACAATCTCAGCCGGGTCGCCGTCCTGGTAGCGCTCAAAGCCGAACCACAAAGGTGGTGCGCGTCAACGTCACCATTCCCGAAGATGTCCTCGACCAGATAGATCGATATGCGATTCAAACCGAGGCGTTACCGACCTGTTCGCGAAAGCCGTTTCCGCTTTGGCAACCATTGTCTTCAAGGCCCGAGAAACCACGTCTCATTTCGTGAGCGGGCGTGCCGCCGTTTGGCCGCAATGCGCCAGCAACTGGCAACCATTCGCCCCGATCCGCGTTTGGGGCTCCAAAGGAGTTCCAAGATGATCATCAGACAAACCATTGCCGCCGTGCTCATGACTGCAGCACTTGCAGGCTGCGCGACCCAGACCGAACAGCAGCAGAGGGCAACCACAGGCGCACTCATTGGCGGCGGTGTCGGCGCCCTCGCCGGCCAGGCACTGGGCGGCAACACCGAAAGCACGGTCGTGGGTGCCGCCGGCGGCGCCTTGCTCGGCGCCGTCATCGGCCAGTCGACCACGCCGCAGCGCCGCGGCGAACAGCTTTGCCGTTACCAGGACCGCCGCGGCCGGATCTACACGGCGCCTTGCGATGATCGCTATTACAACAACGACTATTGATCCAGCCTCCCTGGAAGTGCGGCTCTCTGACGTTTGCTGCCGCTCTTCCAGGGACCCGGGATCCGTTCGGCGTTTCACAATATGAGAACGCCCGCTCAGTCCATTACACCCTCTGGCTGATGAGCTTGCGCTTGGTGCTTGCAAGGATCCCATTTCGCGGAAGCGACGTGAAGCGCTGGTTTCATGGCGCCAACAATGACATCGCATTGCCGCAGCTGAAAGTGCCGACAGCGACCATCGGCTGCGGCTGAAGAGCGGGGGTGACGGTCACGGTGCCAAACATCAAGGTCGCCAAGCGCGCCTTGGCCAAGCCGAATGGCTTGCGCTGCATGCATAAAATGTGGGATAATTTGTTTGGTGGAGATTCTCGCTCACACCATCCAAAGGCCTCCTTCGGAGGCCTTTTTCATGTCATGGTGGCTGGCAACTGAGTGCCACAACGATTAGGTGGCACTCCCTGCCTAGGCGAAGAGTTGCACTGCCGCCAAGGTCCTTCGACCGCTTTCACGTCGTAAGCTTGGAGAACAATCCCGATGCTCAACAGCATTGCGGGCTGGCTCGATGCTGCAACTGCAATTGCCATTGTTCGGCTCCTGATTGACCTCATGAACCTATACCGCTCCGCTGCCGCCAAGAAGGCGCCGGACGGCAGGCGCGCGAGATCAAAGCCGATACGCAAGCGCCGTCCGCGTCGCCGCTGAACCGCGTCTTCCCAACCAACTCAAACTGTGACCGCGATGGTTTGACCCACCAGCGACCCGTGCACTCATCATATGGCGTCGACCGTATCCAGCTCGCGTGCCCTGCTCGGTGATGCGGTCGGCGCCGACGGGTGATGATGCGGGTGGCGTCGCGAAGGCAGCCAGCCGGCGCGCCGCGCGCCTAGTCGATTTCATCGTTAGTGGCGTATGTTGCAAGTCAAGCACTGTGAAGCACAGCGTCCAGATCGGACCTGCTGCCGTGTCGAATGGAATAGGCGCGAGTGATTTCCGCACCAAAAAGAAAAATTTCCGCCGAGTAGTAAGCCCACAGCAGGATGACAAGCAGCCCACCGGCGGCCCCATATGAGGCCGCGACCGCGCTGGAGCCTATATACCAACCGATAAGCGATTTCCCGAGCGTGAACAGGGCAGCGGTTACAACCGCGCCAATCCAGACATCCCGCCATTCCAGGGTTCGATCAGGCAAGATCTTGAAGATAGCGGCGAAAATAGCTGCTAGGAGGACAAAAGAAACGACCGCGTTGATAACGGCCAGGACAAGTGTCCCGAACGGCAGCTGTGCGTTGATGAGGTTGCCTAGGGCCGAAATCGCCGCGCTCGCGACTAGAGAGACGAGCAACATGAAGCCAAGTGCGGTGACCAGTCCCAGACTTACCGCACGTGCGCGCACCAGGCGCGACAACGAACTGCCCTGCGCTTCGACCTTCCATATCATGTTCAAGGACTGCTGTATTTCGCCGAAGACCCCGGAAGCGCTCACAAGCAAGGTGATGATGCCAATCACCGCCGCCCAGGTGCCGCCGGATGGCTTTTCGGATGCGCTCTTCAGTGCGGTTTGCAGGATATTTGCGCTTTCTGTACCCATCATCCCTGTGATTTGGGCGGACAATGCCGCTTGGGCTGCCTCGTGACCGAATGCGAGACCCGCAATTGCAACCACGATGAGCAGAATTGGCGCCAACGATGTTGTGGCATAAAAAGCGATTGCCGCGCCATGGCTGAGAGCATTGTCGTTGACGAACCCAACGACGGCTTCTCGCACCATTGCCCATGCATTTGTGATCCCGCGATGCATTTTTCGCCCCAGTCGAATTGGCGTTCACTAGCAATGCACCAGCACATGTGATGTTCCGGTTGCGGGCTACTAACGCCCTCAGGGGGAGCAGGCAACGTCAGTGGTTATGCGCCGCGCTTGGCGCCCTACTCCGCCGGGGTCTTCTCGAGCACCGGCGCAATTTTCCGGCCAAAGCGCTGGACAACGAAGCGGCCCGCCTTCTGGCCGGGGACCTCGATCAGAGTGTAGGTGATCCAGGACAGCAACGTCACCGTCGGCAGCACAACGGCAACGACGATGGCGAAGCGCAGCGGCGCCGACAGTTCGTGGCCGAACTCACTGATGACGAACGCCGCGACGGGCTGCAGCACCAGCAGATGGCTCAGGTAGATGCTGAAGGAAAGCTCGCCCATCAGGTGGAAGAACCGGTTGCTGAGCGTCACGGCGATCGCTCGCGCCAACATTCCCGCCCTTCCAGGCAGCATGCGGTAGAGAACCAGCGCAAAGAAGCCCGCCACAAGCGCTTCACGCACCAGAAGCTTGCCCAGCCCCTGGTCGCCGCCAAAGGGCAGCGCCGCCAAAAGCATGGCCAATGCCAGATAGAGGAACGGCCTCGGTCGGCTCTGATGCACGACTCCGGCCAGCAGCATCCCGCACAGGAATATCTGTATCTTCAGCGGCAGAAAGGACGGCATCGGAAAATGGATCGACAACAGCCGCATCGCAAACACGATGACGCAGCCGGCCGCCGCGACCACAAGGGCGCTCCTGATCCAGTCCAGCCTGCGCACCAGCAGCATGACGGCCGGGAACACGGCATAGAACTGCATCTCCAGCCCCAGGCTCCAGTCAGGCAGCGGCGTGCGATAGGCGAGGTCCGGCACCAGCCCAAACAGGAACGTGAGATGGACAACGATGTTTTTCAGGCTGCCGTCGAGGTAGCGTTCCGGCGCCTGGTGCGATCTGGAGAGGAAATCGTCGATGATGATCCTGCAATCGTAGAGATAGGGGCCAAGCGCCAGCGCCAGGAAAAGCATGACATAGAACAGCGGCGCGATCCTGAAATAGCGGCGCGTCCAGAATTTGAGCCAGGTTGCCGATCTTTGCCAAGGCTCCTTTTCCTGGCGCAGCTGATAGTGGAACACCATCAGGAAGCCGGACAGCATGATGAACAGGTCGACGCCGAGATCCGGCTCGCCGACGATCGGAATTTGCCAGCCGGTCAAAAGCAGGCAGTGCCCGACCAGCACCCAGATCGCCGCAAGCGCGCGAAGCCCGTCCAGGCATACGATGCGCGACGACTTGATGATGCTGGTTTCGTAGCTAGCCATGTTGCACTGCAGCATGGCGCCTGAGGAGCGATTGTCAACCCGGTGAGAGATGACGAATTACGGCTACGATGGCGGATGCCGAATTGTGCCGATCTCCTCGCCAGACAATAGGCTGAACGGACAGGCACCTTTTCAGGAAACCGTCAGCGCGTCCCGAACGACCGAAATCAGGCGCGAAGCAACCGTTCGCAAACCGGCACACGCATGCCAGTTGCGGAAGCGCATAAAACATTTCAGGAAAAGGCCCATTCCGCATCGGACGGCGTGACCAACCCCTGCCGCAGTCGGCTGTGAAGTTCATTCCACGACGGGTCTGTCACGAAGCCTTTCATGCTTCCACAAGCCTCGGCGAAGGAAATGTCGCCCAAACGGCCGATGAGATCACTCATCGCGCCGTTCCTGCCCTTCAGGAATACCTCGAGCGGATCATCATCACACTCAATTACCCGATGTCCCCAAGCACCCGGTACGTCGTCGCTTGCGAGAGCCTGCTGAAGATCTTCATCCACGCCTGTGGCCTCGAGCGCCCGGGAGACGACATAGCGCATCAGGGGGTAATAGATCGGCTGATAGCTGCCTCCAAGCGCGCGCACGCCGGGCAGGATCGACAAAACCAGAAACATCAGCAGGAGATTCGGGACAAGGCTGCGATTTGCCAGCCGCTCAAGGATATCGGGGGCTGTGAAGCACGCCACCTTCATACCGGTCGCGGGATCGATGAGTTCTCCGGCGACCAGACGCAGCGGAAGGCGTTTGCCATTTTCATAGAACCAGAAGAAATCGGTACCGCGCGCGAGCCAGCCACTCCAGGGGCCGGACGCGATCGCGTCGAGGCCGGCAAGGATATTGGAGGCGAACTTCGGGTCTTCCAGCAGTCTCATGTGTAGCCAGGAATTTTCGTCCGACAGATGGTCGGCCACCAGGTCGGCGATGTCCTCGTCGTCGATCTGCAGGAAGGAAAAGTGGCCTCCGAACATTTTTGGCCAAAGCGTAAGATTGGCTGCCTTGATGGCATGCGCGGGCCGCTCGAATTGCGTCTTCGGCAGAAGGGCACGAAGCAGCGTGAGCGCGTCGCCCCCAGTGTTTGGTTCCGTCGGTAACAACTCGAACTTATAGGGTCCCCGCCCGGCTAGCAGGCTGTACCCGATCATCCGGCTTCGGCTCAGGCCAAAGACGTTGACCGGCTTCCCGTCAACGGTGAGCCAGCCTGGCCCTTGCGTGGCTTTTCGACGAGATTCACCGTCGAAACGGCGTAGGAAACGTAGGTCGAACACCCGTGCGCCGAGAGACCAAGGAGGCTGAAGATATGCGTGTAATAGGCTTCTGGCTCCATGAGGAGAAACAAATGAGGGCCTGTCTGCAACACGCGGCGCCTTTCGAAATCCCTGCAGATTTCTGAGGCGGTATCGGCAGACAACCCGTTTCGTGTCGCTGCCTTCCTGATGATGTCGAGTAGTTTGGTGAAGGCTCGGAGCCGGATTTCTGGCATGGGAACCGAAGCCGGCGCCGTAAACAGGCGAAACGCATAATCGCGGATCGGCCGGGAATGGTATGGGCTCATCCAGGGGTAGAGTGCCGTCAGCGACCCCAGGACTGCCTGTTTCGCATCTACGCCTGCTGTTAGCTCTTCCACCTCACGATTCACCTTTTTCTTGCGTCTGAACGACACTGACGCTCAAACACGAAACACTGATGAGGAGCGCTACGCCAAAGCTGAAGAAAATCGTCGAAGGAAATGCTCGATTTCCTACTGCGGCGGCGATGCCGAACACGAGTAATCCGAGCACCACGGCCACACTATGCATGATGCCTTTTGCCCGGCCCAACAGATAATCCGACACACGCGTCTGCAATGTGACTTCAACGCTGACGCGTCCAAGATTGTATATAAATCCGAGCGCGGCAAAAAGGATCACTGTCCAGGGCGTGGGCAGAAATGCCAGCGCCATGAGTACCAGCGCCGTTAAGCCCAAAAGCATGAGATGGAGCGCATGAGTGCTCATCGATCTTTCAATCCGGAATAGAGAGACCGCACCGATCAGTGAGCCCGCCGACCATGCAGCCTCGAGGTAGCCGAAATCCACGGCAGTACCCTTCTGCTCCTGGACGAAGCTAGATCCCACGACGCTGACAAGCACCGCGCTTGTATAGAGAAGCGCGTAGACGACAATGAGACGGCGCAGGCTCAGATCGATTTGGGCTGCCGAGATTTTGGCGGTGCGGACATCGAGCGAAACCGGTTGCAGCCGCATCAAGGCTAGGCAACCCGCTGAAAACAGGAAGAAAGCAGCAAGAACGGTGAATGGTAGGGCTGGGGAGCGCTCATGCAGCAAAGCCCCTGCAAGCAGAGCTGCGCCGAGATTGCCGACCTGCATGACGAAGAAGACGGCGGAATTCGAGGCTACAAGATCGCGGCCGTCAGCTATCACGGGGATCATTGATTGAGAGCTCGTAAGGGCGACACGGTCGCAAAACGAAAAGAGGGCCGCTGACAGACAGATGATCAGAAACACGTCCATGTAGAGGAGCGCGCAAGCGGTAGCCAGCATAACGAGAAAGCGGCTGAGGTCTGCCGCAACGTTCAAGCACCGCCTGTCAAATCGATCCGCCGCTACGCCGGCCAAAGGGCTCGCGATGAATTCGACAACGCTGACGATCGCAAGGAACGTCGCGACGCCGGCGGTTCCGTATCCTCGCTCGACGACAATCCAGGCGGAGGCGATGTAGAAGCCGTTTCGGGCAACGGCCGCCGATAGCGTGCTGGCCAGGAATCCGAGGCACGGATTGGACCGGCCGGCCCGCCCTTTGGCATGATGATTTCGAACCAGGTTTGACATGAGCGGCGTATCCGAGCTGACCGCCGATGGATACCTTCTTCCGCCAAGCCTGCTTTACTGCGATGTTGGGGTTTTCCGATACTTGCTGAGAACAACAAGCGGCGACCTAGATTCGCCACTTACGACGAAATTCCGTCGGGCCCGCACCGAAAGCCCGCTTAAAGGCGGTCGCGAAATGGCTGGAGCTGCCGAAACCACATTCCATCGCGATTTCCGTCGCCGACAGATTGGTCGATCGCAGCATGTCCGCGGACTGCTCCAACCGTCGCTGCGCAATGAATGCGTGCGGCGTCATGCCTGTCGACTGCTTGAAGGCCCTCCAGAAATGGAACCGGCTAACCCCAATTTCTTTTGCCAGATCGGCCAGCGTAGGTCTGCCGTCCGACAACGTCTCGATCATGTCCACTGCCCGCTTGAGATCGAACGATGACAAACCGCCTTTTGCCGGCTCCTGATGGACGCCGTTCAACCTTAACATTTGGCCGAGCAATTGCGTGGCCTGGCACTCCACCATGGTTGCGCTGATGGGGTCAGGCTGCTTGAGCTCCAAAGCAATCCTCTGCAACGCCAACTCTGCAGTGCCGTCCCGAAACCCGATCGAAGGCGGCAGCACTGCCGGGCGATGGCGAGCCATTCCCGCAAACACCTCGTCGGCGAACCCTTTTTCAATCGAGACCAGGAGATAGGAAGCGGTCGCTTCCCCCTCGTCCCATCCATTCCAATCACTGCCGGCCGGCATGAAGATTATCGAACCGGCCCGGCGCGGCAAAAAGGCAATCCGGCGCCCATCCACAATGTCTTCTCCGCGGGACGCCGTGCCCTTCAGGTTCATCAAGAACACATGGTTTGGCTGGAGGAGCCTTGTCTCCTGACGCTCAAGCCCGGTTCTTTTGACTACGTCCGCCCGCACGCTCCCCCAACTCTCATACTTGTGGGCAAGGGATTGGTGCCGTGAGCGGCGATTCTCGGTCGGGTCGAGGGCAAGAGTATTCACGTATCCACAGCCTCCTTACTGGCGAGTGGCCAGTCGTCGCATGATGTGGCGAACCATTGGTTGCTGAACAACGCGCAAATAACTCTGGATTGGTAGAAGATGTGACTTTAGCGAAAAAATGGCAAACGAGCGAAAGCCGTCTGTATCCGGCAGGCCTACGAGTTGGCTCAGCCAATACTTGAGCCAGGCGAAATATTAGACCCCACTTATCTTAGTGGCATTTCCCCTATCGACGTATCGGCATCTCACCAACGGAACGGTGCTGGAGGCATACTGCGATGCGTGGACTCGACGACTTTCTGGCTGAGTGCGACGCTGGCCCACGGATCAACCGACTAGCCGGCTTTTTCGCCGCGACCGCCGCTGGCAAGAGCGGGATGCCAATCCGCAAGCCCGTCGCGGACGCCCGCCTTCTGCCGAGCGATGAACTGCTGCACGGCTTGGTCAGCCTGCATGCGGCACGACAAGGTTTTTTCGACCAGCACTATCACGGCAGCATTCCCTACAGATTAGAGGAAGAGTGCCGGATGGCCTACGCAGTGCTGAAATACGCACGGCATCGTGGTGGTCCGCTTTCGCTATATAGCCTTGGAACAGCGGAAGGCACGATGGCGAGGACACTGTCGGAACTGTCCGATGGGCAGGTACGCTCACTGTCGTGCAGCCCGAACGCGGAGAATTACAAATGCTTCATGGCTTATGGCCAACCACCGCACGCCGACTTTTTCATTGGTCCCTTCCATCATTTGACAAAGGACGTCCTGGGCTCGGATCCGCGACTGGCAAATTTCGCCCACGGTTTCGATATCATTCTGGAAGATACGACCTTTCAGATGTACTCGCCGAACAGAGTGGGACAGATCGAGTTCGTGACACAGCACCTCAAGCCGGACGGAATCTTCGTCTTCGTCGAGAAGTTCCGGGCAACCGAGGAGCCGGACTACAGGCGTCGCGAATACCAGAAGGATTTCGGCTTCAAGGCGCGCTATTTTCCCCCAGACGAAATCGAGAAAAAGCAAACCCTCGTTCTGAATACGATGTTCGGCAATGAGGTGACTTTGGCAAAGATGGCTGACGCCATACGCGCGCATTTCAGCTACTGCGCCCTGACCTGG
The DNA here is from genome assembly GCF_030323125.1 of Mesorhizobium sp. C089B. Classification (NCBI taxonomy): domain Bacteria; kingdom Pseudomonadati; phylum Pseudomonadota; class Alphaproteobacteria; order Hyphomicrobiales; family Phyllobacteriaceae; genus Mesorhizobium; species Mesorhizobium sp. C089B. The sequence goes on along the minus strand of NZ_CP100469.1, from coordinate 1,050,435 downwards.
AACAGCGGAAATTTCTGTAGTCTCGCGGCGAGCAATAGCGAGGAAAACCTGAACCGATACCTTTCCCAGATGGCCGCTCCGGCCATTCCGCACGAGTACGTCTACGAAATCAGCTTGTATCCGACCCTGCCGGTTAGCGTCGCCGCCGCGCAGGAATAGGCTCCTGTGCCTTGAGACAGGTCAACAACACGTTGCGTCGTTTGGACCATGTCTTCGCGGCTGTCGACCATGGCAGCCTCAGGCAGGCCGCAAGAGTTCTCAGGGTGAGGGAATCCTGTGTCAGCCGCAACATCGTTGCTCTCGAACAATTGCTGGACATGCAGTTGTTTGACCGCGACGTCCATGGCGTTCGGCTGACCGAAGCAGGCCGGGCCTGGACTAACCTCGTCCGGGCTCATTATGAAGGGTTGCAAGATGCCATGGCCGGAGGTGGTCCTGGCGACCAGGATGCCAAAACAGTCAAGATAGGGTTGTGCGGTCAGATAGGACGGGCGTTCGTGGCGCGGCTTGTCGATCGATTTCGCGGCTTGCATCCGGACGTGAGCATCGCCATCGAGGACGTTCCCCATGATCAGTGTCTGGCGGCAATACGTCGCCGGCGCCTTGACATCGTGTTCACGCACGGGCTCGAGAACGGCGCCTTATGCCGCAGCGAGCTATTTGGACACGAGCGCTTGTTCATTCTCCTGCCCTGTTACCATCCGCTTGCTGAAAGGTCTGCGGTCACATGGGCAGATCTTGCAGATACCTGCCTGCTGGTTTCGGTCGGATCGCCGCTGGATCCGGTTTTGTTGGAAAAGATTGCCGCAGGTGGTGGCCCCGCTATTCAAATATGTCGCGCGAGCGAAGCGACGGTCATCCTCAAGGTGCAACTCGGTCAAGGCGTTACTCTGGCGGGCGAAGGTTTTGCCAGGACAGTCGCCATCGACGCTACAGTATGGAAACCCATCGACGGTCAGCACAGCATCAGTTCGATTAAGGCGGTGTGGCTGGAATCGAACCCAAAGCGTGCGCTTCTGCGCCTGGTTGGGACCGCAAGAAACCTGGTGGCCGCAACGCGACCCGGGCCTACCCCTGTCAATGGAGGAAGTTCGGGACGCCGCGGCGCGATTTCTGAAGTCACGCCATGACTGGGAGGTGCGACTGACCCGGTTTGACTTCAGTCGTCCAGCCTCTAACCACCCTCCGAACGCTTTGCCCTGGCAAAGCCTCGATCCGTCGCAATGAACCGCTCCAGCATCGCAACGATGAGGCGCGGCGCATCGGCGGGCCGTTGCCCCGCTTCGCGGCCGAGGATCTCGGCATAAGCCGTCAGATCACGGTGCAGTGCCGCAGGGAGTTCCACCATGACCTTGACAGGCTTGTCGTCAGCGATTGGCCCCAGTTTCAGCTTGGCCATTTCAGCCCCCCATAAGGTTCGAGCACGAGATCGCGTGTGACGATCACCCGCACCGGGAATCCCGGTCGGATGGTGAGCGTCGGCGCTATGTTGAGCTGCCGCTGGACGATCTGCTGGCCTGTCTGGCTGATGCTGTCGGAAGCACCCTGGCGAAGAGCGCGCATGATGTCGCTCTCCTGGCCCGATGAGCCTGCTTGCGCGCCGATGCTCTGAACCGTGGAAAGTGCTGCAGCCTTGAACAACTCGCCCCAGTGATAGTCGACGCCGTCCTCGAGACCGGCATAGCCCTCAGCGTCCGCGCCAGGCTCACGTTCCAGAACGATGGAGCGGCCGTCAGGAAAAATCAGCCTGGTCCATACCAGCAACACGCGACGCTGGCCGAAGCCGACCCCATTGTCATACTGGCCGATGAGGCGCGTCCCCTGCGGAATGAGACGGATATGTCCGGTGGGGCTGTCATAGACATTCTCCGTCACCTGCGCGGTAATCTGACCGGGCAGGTCTGAGCGAATGCCAGTGATGAGGGCAGCTGCGATGACGGCGCCCGCCTGCAGGACGTTTTTCGACGCCGGCGCCGCAACACGATCCGACGAGACGGTGCGCTTGTCAGGCGGCTGGTCGAGGAACGCAAGTTGGCGGTCTTGCGCCGAGGGCGTCGCTGACTGCGGCGCGAGGCCAAGGTTGGCGAGATCGGTTTGTGGCATGGTGTCTGTCGTGGCTCGAGCGACAGTCGCGTCACTAGCGGGCCGCGTTTGCGTGGACGCGAACAGACGCGCGGTCCTCGCCGCCTCCAGTTCCTGCTCCCGGCGCTGTTCCTCTGGATCCGGTCCGACCGAGCCCGACGACGGCGCTCCGTTCGCCGGGCCGCCATTCTGCGCGTTGAGGATCGGGCGGCCGAGATCGCCGGGAAGCGGTGGGCCAAGCTTTGGAACGCCCGTATAGTCCTTTGGCAGACCGGCGAGCCCATCGGGCGTCGAACGATTATCGGTTGAATAGAGCTCCTGACCCTGGCCTTGCTGACGGTTCTGAAGCGCGTAAATCAGCGCACCGCCGACAGCGAGGCTAGCGGCGAGCCCCAATCCGGCCAACGCCTTGCGGACAGACGCGTCACGCGCGACGGCTCGGCGCGCAGCCGCATGGCCGCGGCCGGCTCACCTGTCAACGGCCGGGCGTCATCCTCGACCGGTGCCTCCGGCCGGGCGTCATTCGCCGGCCCCCGGCCTTCTTTCTTCCCGGGATCCATTTTGTCGCTCATGATGACGACCCTCCCCTGCCTGTTCGGAGGTTCGTCGCTGGCGGGGTCTCACCAGGGCCATGCATCCATGAAAATCGACTGCTCCTTACCCCATCGGTGCGGGAGACGCGGACGCGCCTCTGGTTCTTGCCGGCGCCGAGGCGCAACTCGGCGGCGGCAAACATCCGGTCGACGATCATGTAGTTGCCGCGCACGCGATAGTTGACCAGCTCGGACGTGTCGCCTTCCGGCCCTACCACGAAGAGTGGCGGCATCTCACCCTGGCCGATGCCCCGCGGGAACTCGATGAACACCTGCTTGCCATCGTCGAAGGCGCGCAGCGGCCGCCACGGTGCGCGATCGCCCGTCACCTCGTAGCGGAAATTGACGCGAGAAAGATCGATGCCTGTCGAGACCGGCTGTGCAGCCTCAGCTTGCTGGTTCTGCCTGCGCAAGGCGATGAGTTGGTCCTGCGGGTATTGCCAGGAAACCGACGCCATATAGGTCGACGGCGTCGAGCGCAGTTCCATGTGATAGGTACGCCGATCGGTATTGATGACGAGATTGGTGAGAAGGTCGGCGCGCGTCGGCTTGACGAGTATGTGGACCTGCTTGGCCGCGCCCGTACCGCTCTCGGTATCGCCGATGATCCAGCGCACGGTGTCGCCGGCGGCGACGGGACCGGAACCGACGAGCTGCTCGCCGGGCTGGAGCGCGATGTCGGTGATCTGCCCCGGCGAGGCATAGACCTGATAGAGCGCGCCATCGACGAATGGATAGACCTGCATCGAGTTGATGAAGCCGTTGCGGACAGGCTGGACGCGCGCGGCCGCATTGGCCAAGTTCACGCGCGCGGTCGGATCGGTCGGTTCCGGGTCGGGCTTTGCGGCCTTGCCGACCGGCTTCAACTGGCCTGGAAGCGGCAGCGGCTTCGACAGCTCCACCACCTTGACGGGCGGTGGCGGATCGACGGCATGCACGGCCGGGACCGGATCGTCATAGGAAATCTCCGGCGGCTTCTGCCTGGTGGCGCAGCCCGCAAGCGCCGAAGTGCAAAGCAAAAGCGCTGGAAGGGCCATTTTGCGGAAGGCCGGCATTGCGTGGATGAGGAAAACCGGACGCCCCCAGGGGGCGGCTTTGCAGAGTACGGGCATCATTGTCCAAGCTCCTTCGACCAGTTGATGGCGTTGATGTAGATTCCAAGCGGGTTCTTCCTCAGCGCATCAGCGTCGCGCGGGGGCTGGACGACAATGGTGAGGATGGCGGACCAGCGCTCCGTGGAAGCCAGTGAGCCGTCCTGATAGCGGCGTTCGACCCAGGCGATTCGGAAGCTCACCGGCGATGCGCGGATGACCGACGACACATCGACGGCGACCTGCTGCTTGCCGACCTTGGTGAACGGGTCATTGGCGCGCGCATAGTCGTTGAGAGCCAGCGCCCCGCCCTGCGTCGCGAAGTCGTAGGCGCGCAGCCAGTTCTGCCGCACGATGACCGGATCGGCGGGGATCGACCTCACCTGTTCGATGAAGTGCGCCAGGTAGAAGGCAATCTGCGGATCGTTCGGCTGATAGTCGCCGACCGCAGGTCCCACAGCCTGCGCCTGGCCGAGACGATCGACCTGCACCACCCAAGGCACGATCGAGCCTTTGGCGGATTGCCAGATGAGCGCGGCCGAGAACCCCGCGGCGAGCGCCAGGCAACCGAAGGCCATGGTGCGCCAGTTGCGCGCCTGCACGCGAGCCGAACCGATGCGCTCGTCCCAGAGCTGAGCAGCGCGTTGGTAGGGGGTCTCGGGTTGTGGGACTTGCCGTAGTGCGTGGACGGTCGTTTGAACATGCTCAGTCACTTTCAGAGAGGTTGATCGAGGAGCCGCCGCCATGGCTGTCGCCACTGCGAACGGCGTGGGCGGCGGCCTGGACGCCATGGGTCATCTGTTGCGAGCGCTTCATGCGCTTCGCCCAGGCTGGCTGACTTTCGGTTGCGGAGGACGCGACGGGTGCGGAGCCGGCTTCGGGCGCGTTCGCGCCGATTGTGCCAGCCGTGGATGACCCGCCCGTCGTCTCGAAGGCAGCGCGAGCGCCCGACTGGTAGCTGTGCTTCATGCTGCCTGCCGCATTATTGGCCGCACGCTTGAGCGGTGAGATGGCACCTTGGGCGCCGGCTCTGATGACACCGCCGAGCCCGGATGCGACGCCAGAAAAGCCAGACTCTCCGGCCGCGCTGAGGCCGTAGGCTGTGGACGCCCTGCCCGCCATGGCGGCACCGCCACGGGCCGCCGCTGCAGCACCGCCACTGACAGCCGCGCCTCCAGACACGACTGCGCCGCCGGCCGCAGTGCCGACTGCTGCCATGCCTCCGACGGCGAGCCCAGCGCCGACCGCAGCACCCGCGCCGAGTTGCGGGCCGCCGGAGACGAGGCCGTTGGCAATGCCAGGTCCAAATATGCCAAGGCCGAGCAGCGACAACGCGGCCAGCACGATCGCCATGGCATCGTCGATCGACGGCGTGTTGCCGCTGAACCCCGCGGTGAACTCGGAAAAGAGCGTTGAGCCGATGCCGATGATGACGGCGAGCACCAGCACCTTGATGCCGGACGAGATGACGTTGCCAAGCACCCGCTCGGCCATGAAGGCGGATTTGCCGAACAGACCGAAGGGAATGAGCACGAAACCGGCGAGCGTGGTCAGCTTGAATTCGATCAGCGTGACGAAAAGCTGGATTGCCAGGATGAAGAAGGCCAGCAGCACCAGCGCCCAGGCGAAGAACATGCAGGCGATCTGGATGAAGTTCTCGAAGAAGGACCAATAGCCCATCAGGTTCGAGATCGAGTCCAGCAACGGCCGGCCGGCATCGAGCCCGGTCTGCGCCACCTTGCCCGGGCGCATGAGATCGTTGACGGTAAAACCCGTACCCGAGGCCTTCAGGCCAAGCCCGGCGAAGCTTTCAAAGACGATGCGGGCGAGATTGTTCCAGTTGGAGATGAGATAGGCGAAGACGCCGACGAATAGGGTCTTCTTGACGAGGCGCGCCATGATGTCGTCGTCCGCACCCCAGGACCAGAAGAGCGCAGCCAACGTCACGTCGATGACGATCAGGGTTGTGGCGATAAAGCCGACCTCCCCGCCGAGCAGGCCGAAGCCGCTGTCGATGTAGCGCGTGAAGACTTCGAGGAAATGGTCGATGACGCCCATGCCGCCCATGTCAGCGAGCCTCCGGCCGAGGAGGCTCGACCTGCATCGCGGGAGTGGTCACATCCATCCGCGTCCCTCCTTTCCGGTCGGCTGACGCCGGCACATCAGGGAATAACGTTTTCGGGGCAACGGCAGCAGGCGCCGTTGCCGAGTCACCTGGAGCGAGAAACCGGCGCCGGCTCTCTGCCCACGCTTTCAGACAACCGGGATCGCGAGGACCGGCCTCGCCGATCCCGGAACAGCGGCGCAATTCGAACGCGAGCGGGTCTTGTGACGCGGTGGAACGGTCCCGTGTCCCAAGGGCGTCAGGCTCATCGTCCTTGCTGCTCATCTCGATCGCGGTCACTGTCAAAGCGACCGCGATGAAGATGACCGCACTGACACGAGCGAGGAGCTTGCCTTCCATCGCGCCGACCTCAGTTCTTGCCATAGAACATCTGCGCACTGCCGGGCTGGTAGCCCGAGCCCTGCGTCAGGAAGCGCCGGCGCTGCTCTCGGCCCTGGTCGACGGCGGTGGCCTGTTCGGCCGATTGCAACGCCTGCGCCCGACCGTTCGCGGCGACGACAGCGGTGAGATCGGCGAGCTGCTGCACTTGGAGCGCGAGGAGCTGGTTGCCGGCCTGTGTTGCCTGAAGCGCGCCGGTCGCACCCTGGCTCTGGCCGACCAACGCCGACATCTCACTGCGATTGGTGTCGATGTTGCCGACGACGCCCGCCTGCACACGCATAGCGTCCTGAAGGCCACCAACCGTGTTGCCCCAGCGCGAGCGCGCGTCGGCGACGAGTTGCTGATCCGAAGCCGACAGCGAGACGTTGCCGTATTTCTGCTGGAAAGCCTGATCGATCTGCTGGACGTCATAGGCAACGTTCTGCGCCTGACCGAGCAGTTGCTGCGTACGCTGCACGGACTGCTGGAGTTGTTGCAGAGAGGAGAACGGCAGGCTCGCGAGATTGCGGGCCTGGTTGATGAGCATCTGCGCTTCGTTCTGAAGCGAGGTGATCTGGTTGGTGATCTGTTCGAGCGAGCGCGCTGCCGTCAGGACGTTTTGCGAATAGTTCGAGGGATCGAAAACGATCAAGGCCTGTGCCGGCGTCGCCAGCATCGGCGAGAGCGCGGCAGGAGCGACAAGCAGTGCGGCGGCGAACCGCATGCCAAGGGAACGGCGTTGTTTCATGGGGACTTCTCCTTGTTGGTGAGGGCGGGGCTGGTTAGGGCGGGAACGAGTTCAGCGGCCCAGCCGACGCCACGGTGGGTGAGCCAGGCAGCGAGGAACCCGTCGCGGCCATGCTCGGCGACGATGCTGGCGATCGCGGCCTGGTCGGTCTTCGCGGATACAGCGCAGAGCGCGAGTGCCACATCCGACAGACCGAGCTCGAACAGCCGGTTGCCGCGTCGGGACTGGCAGTAATAGTCGCGCTTTGGCATCGCCCGCGCGATGATCTCGATCTGCCGATCGTTGAGGCCGAATCGACGATAGATCGCCGTGATCTGCGGCTCGATGGCGCGCTCGTTCGGCAGGAGAAGCCGGGTCTGGCAGCTCTCGATGATCGCGGGCGCGATTGCCGAGCCGTCAATGTCGCTGAGCGACTGCGTGGCGAAGATGACGCTGGCGTTCTTCTTGCGCAGCGTCTTTAGCCATTCGCGGAGCTGGCCGGCAAAGCCCTCATCGTCCAGCACAAGCCAGCCTTCGTCGATGATGAGAAGGGTTGGCGAGCCATCGAGCCGGTCCTCGATGCGATGGAAGAGATAGGACAGGACGGCGGGCGCGGCACCTGTTCCGATCAGCCCCTCGGTTTCGAATGCCTGGACCGACGCCGATCCGATATGCTCGTGCTCGGCATCGAGCAGGCGGCCATAGGGACCTCCGACGCAATAGGGACGTAATGCCTGCTTGAGATCGTTTGATTGCAGCAGCACGACCAGGCCGGTGATGGTGCGCTCCTCGACAGGCGCGGACGCCAGAGAACTCAACGCCGTCCAGATATGCTCCTTGATCTCAGGCGTGATCGTCACATTCTCACGCGTCAGGATCGCCACGATCCAGTCGGCGGCCCAGGCGCGCTCGGGGACATCGTGAATGCGCGCGAACGGCTGAAGACTGACGCTATCGGACGCTCCATCGCTGAGATCGCCGCCGAGATCATGCCAGTCGCCGCCCATGGCGAGTGCCGCCGCGCGGATCGAGCCGCCGAAATCGAAGGCAAATACCTGTGACCCCGCATAGCGGCGGAACTGCAGCGCCATCAGCGCCAAGAGCACGGACTTGCCCGCGCCTGTCGGGCCGACGATCAGCGTGTGGCCGACGTCGCCGACATGAAGCGAAAGCCGGAACGGGGTCGAGCCTTCGGTCTTGCCGAAAAGCAGAGGGGGCGCTGCAAGATGCTCGTCCCGCACCTCGCCCGCCCACACCGCGGAAAGCGGAATGATGTGGGCGAGATTGAGGGTGGAGATGGGAGGTTGACGGACGTTGGCGTAAACGTGACCCGGCAGGCTGCCGAGCCAGGCGTCGACGGCGTTGATGGTTTCGATAATTGCCGTGAAATCGCGGCCCTGGATGACCTTTTCGACCCGGCGCAGTTTCTCGTCGGCGATGCCAGGATCATCGTCCCAAACAGTCACCGTCGCGGTGACATAAGCCATGCCCGCATAGTCGGCGCCGAGCTCCTGGAGCGCCATGTCGGCATCAGCGGCCTTGTTTGCGGCGTCGGTGTCCACGAGGACGGACGCCTCGTTGGTCATCACCTCCTTGAGGATCGCGGCGACCGATTTGCGCTTGGCGAACCATTGACGCCGGATCTTTGTCAGCAGCCGGGTCGCATCAGTCTTGTCGAGCAGGATCGCGCGTGTCGACCAGCGATACGGGAAGGCCAGCCGGTTCAGCTCGTCGAGCAGACCCGGCGTGGTCGCGGTCGGGAACCCCGTGACCGTGAGAATGCGCAGATGCAACGCGCCAAGCCGCGGCTCAAGCCCGCCGGTCAGCGGCTGGTCGGCCAGCAGGACATCGAGATACATCGGCGTTTCGGGAACGCGGACACGGTGGCGATTGGTCGAGACGCAGCCATGCAGATAGGTCAGCGTCTCGGCGTCATCGAGCCAGCGGCACTCCGGCATGAAGGCTTCGACTAGGCGCAGGACGCGGTCGCTGCGGTCAGTGAACCCGGTCAGCACCTCATTGGGGTCGAGGCCCTTCTTCTCCCGCCCTTCGTAGAGCCAGCTTTCCGCGCGGGCGGTGTCTTCGGCGGGCGCAAGATAGGTGAGCGTCAGGAAGTAGCTGGACTCGAAATGCGCGCCGGCCTCCTCGAAGCCCGCCTTGCGCTCCGCATCGACCAGCGTCGAGGCCGCATCCGGAAAGCTGCTGTCGGGATAGCGCGTCGAGGCATGGCGCTGTGCCTCGACGAAGATCGCCCAGCCGGAGCCGAGGCGGCGGAAGGCATTGTTGAGCCGGCCGGCGACGGCGACCAGTTCGGCCGGCACGGCGCTGTCGAGATCGGGACCGCGAAAACGCGCGGTGCGCTGGAAGCTGCCGTCCTTGTTGAGGACGATTCCAGCGCCGACCAATGCCGCCCAGGGCAGGAAGTCGGCGAGCCGGCTGCTGCGGTTGCGATATTCGGCAAGGTTCATCATAGGTGCGACCTCGCTTAGACCGTGAGATGCGCGGGTATGCGCAGGTGCCGGCGAACGACGTCGGCGAAAAGCGGATCGCGCTTGGCCGCCCAGACTGCGGCAACATGGCCGATCGCCCAGATGGCGATGCCGACGAGCCACAGACGCAGCCCCAGCCCCACGGCGCCCGCGAGCGTCCCGTTCATGATCGCAATGGCGCGCGGGGCGCCACCGAGCAGGATCGGCTCCGTCAGCGCGCGGTGTACAAGGACCGTATAGCCGGGCACTGTATAATCCGGCATTGGGCCGCCCTGTTCGACAGCGCCCGCCATCAGACCAGCGCTCCGCCGCCGAACGAGAAGAACGACAGGAAGAAGCTCGACGCCGCGAAAGCGATGGACAGGCCGAACACGATCTGGATGAGCCGGCGGAAGCCGCCAGACGTGTCGCCGAAGGCGAGCGTCAGGCCGGTTACGATGATAATGATCACCGCCATGATCTTGGCGACCGGACCTTCGATCGATTGGAGGATCTGTTGCAGCGGCTGTTCCCACGGCATTGACGAGCCGGAGGCATAAGCGGGCGCGGCCATCACCAGGATAAGCGTGGCACCGGAGACGGTCATGGCGAGACGATGGCGCGCGAGGCGCAGGCGTTGGATCATGGAATTTCTCCTTCAGGGCTTTGGATGAGCAAGGTCGGGCTGTCGTCGCCCTCGAGGACGGCTGGCGCGACCCGGTAATCGCCGTCCGGGCTCAGGCCATCGACACGGGCGAGTTCGGACAGTCGGCGGGCTGAGCCGCGGCCGGAAAGGACGGCAACCAGGTCGATCGTCTCGGCGATCAGCGCGCGTGGAACCGTGACCACGGCTTCCTGGATCAGCTGCTCCATCCTTCGGAGCGCACCTATGGCGCTGCCGGCGTGGATCGTGCCAAGGCCGCCGGGGTGGCCGGTGCCCCAGGCCTTGAGCAGTTCGAGCGCCTCGGCCCCGCGCACCTCTCCGACTGGAATGCGGTCGGGGCGCAGGCGCAGCGATGAGCGAACAAGATCGGAGAGCGACGCGACACCGTCTTTCGTTCGCATCGCCACGAGATTCGGCGCTGCGCATTGCAGTTCCCGCGTATCCTCGATGATCACGACGCGATCGACGGTCTTGGCCACCTCGGCCAACAGCGCGTTGATCAGCGTGGTCTTGCCCGTGGAGGTGCCGCCTGCAATGAGGATGTTCGCGCGGTTGGCAACGCCCTGGCGCAGCGCGTCCACCTGCTGCGCCGACATGATTCCGGTCGCGACATAATCTTCGAGGGTGAAGATGGCGACGGCGGGCTTGCGGATCGCGAAGGCGGGCGCCGCGACGACGGGAGGAAGAAGCCCTTCGAACCGCTCCCCCGTCTCGGGCAGCTCGGCCGAGACACGTGGGGCGCCGGCATGGACTTCGGCACCGACATGATGAGCGACGAGGCGAACGATGCGCTCGCCGTCCGCTGCTGACAAACGCTCTCCTGTGTCGGACAACCCCTCGGACAGGCGGTCGATCCACAAACGTCCATCGGGATTAAGCATCACTTCGACGATGCCGGCGTCGTCGAGATAGCGCGCGATCGCAGGTCCGAGCGCTGTGCGCAGCATGCGTGCGCCGCGCGCCAGACCTTCTGAATTGTGAGGCGAAGCTGCCATCCTGTCCCCGTTTCGATCCGGGGGAACATGGACGGCCCCTGGACGGGGATGATTAAGAGAGCCGCATCTCGAGTGGTTTCAACACCTATATCGAGGCGTAGTGGCGTAGCGTGCAAATACAGGAGATTGGCGGTGCCGACCTGTGATCAAGGCCGGCGATCTTCAGGCAAGGGCGGCGCTCGCCGTCAATTGTGCGCTCGTCGGTAAAGCCGTCAGATCACGCGGCTTCAGCACGAGTTGACCGTCGAGGCTTGTGGCGAACCACCACGTCGACCTTGTAGTCGAGCCGGTCCAGACAGCGAACCAGCCTGTCTATTGAAAACTTACCCGTTCGCCCTGTGGCGATCGCGGAGACGTCGGGCTGTTTCATTCCGAGCAGTTCAGCCGACTTCGCCTGGGTCAGGCGCCGGCGCTTGATAATGGCGCGGATCTCGCGGGCCAGCTTGGCCTTGAGCAATTCCTCTTCGGGATTGTCAAAGCCGAGGTCCGCAAACACGTTGCCGCTGCTCACTTCGGCGGTGATGTCTTCCGTCATGACTTTGTTCCTTTCCCATAGTTTTCACGATAGTGCGCCTCGGCCGCCTTCAATCGTACTGTGACGAGATCGATTTCATGCTTGGGTGTCTCCCTGCCCCTCTTCGACTTCTTCTGGAAGCAATGAAGGACGTAGATCACGCCAGCGAAGCGGACGGTGTAGACGGCGCGGTAGGTATCTCCGTCGAAGTCGTCGACCACCTCGAGGATGCTGCGGCCCCCAAACCCTTTCAGGGCTTTGACAGCCGGGTGCTCCTCACCATTCTGGGCGTCGTTGATTGCGACACCCATCAACCGGCGAACATCGACCGGAAACTCGCGCAGGTCATCCTTCGACGATCCCATCCATACCGTGAGCTTTTGGTTTTTCATTCGCCCTTTGCCTTATAGCATACAGACTATAATTTTCAACGAAAAGATCCTGACACCGCCTAGCCACTGAGATAACTGGTTCGGCTCAGACGGCTGCTTTTTCTAGAAGCTCATAAAGGCGTGGTCCCTCATGCAATCACGGATCTTGAATTGCGGATTTCGCGCCCAACATGGTTCCCGTATCAGCGACCCTGCCCTGCGGCTGTCTAGCTCTTGTCTGCCAAACCCCCCGACAGGTTGGCAACGCGAGTTCCATGACAACATATCGTTACAATACTTTGATATGCTTGACATATCGATGCTTGCAAAATCTCGGTCCGCCAGTCCGTTCAGCGCGCGGGCGTGCCGGGCTGGTGTGTGTCCAGACCGCCATCGATGTCCTCGGAGATCTCCTGCCGAAGCTTTGGACCTCTCGCCAGGCGCCGGCCGAGCGCGGTGACGAAGGCATCATAGCGCTCGCCAGCCTTGGAGTGGGCTGCCTGTGCCGCGGGCTCGGGCAAAGCCGGCGTTGTCGCCAGCCAGAAGCGGACGAAAACAGCGAGCGTCTCCACGGCAATCGCGACATCGCGCTCCTGGCGCGTCATACGGCGGTCCAGCTGGTCAAGCCGCTTGGTGATCGCCGCCTCCTGCCGCTCGGCGGCATCGGGTGAGAGGAACGACTCGATTGCCGCCTCCGCGACGAGCGACCGTGAAAAATCACGGCGCGCCGCATGTTCGGCCAGCCTGCTCATGACCTTCGGATCGAGATAGACGGACAGGCGTTGCTTGCGAGGTGGCTTTACCATGGGAGCCTCACATATCCACGCCGTCGCCGGGGTCGAGCGACGCCTGCCGCGCAACGCCCTGCATCAGGCGCGTCAGTCGACGGTTGCGGGCAACCTCGTCCTCCACGTCATCCAGGTGATCGATCTCGAATTCGTTCTCGGTCGAAGGCTTCACGACCTGCTCGACGCGACTGAGCTCGGGTTGCCGACGACGCTCGGAATCAGTTGTGTCGTCATCCGTGGCCAACGGCGCCGACATGGCTTCAGCAATCTGCGGACGAGAAGGCAGAGGCAGGTTCGTCCAGTCGTCCGGCCTCCCCTCCTCCGCCGCCGCCCTCAGCAGCGGCGGCGGCAGGATACGTTCCCGGAAGCGAGCATCCTCATGATAGCGCGCCTTTTTGGCGCGGATCGGCGGCGCACCCGCGACCATGACGATCTCGTCGGTCGCCGGCAGCTGCATGACTTCACCCGGCGTGAGCAGCGGGCGAGCCGTCTCCGAGCGGGAGACCATGAGATGACCGAGCCACGGAGACAGCCGGTGGCCGGCATAGTTCCTCATGGCCCTCATCTCGGTCGCTGTTCCCAGCGCGTCGGACACGCGCTTGGCGGTGCGCTCGTCATTGGTGGCAAAGCTTACCCGGACATGACAGTTGTCGAGGATCGAATTGTTGGCGCCGTACGCCCTCTCGATCTGGTTGAGGGATTGAGCGATCAGGAAGCTTTTCAGCCCGTAGCCGGCCATGAAGGCGAGCGCCGATTCGAAAAAATCGAGGCGGCCAAGCGCCGGGAACTCGTCGAGCATCAGGAGCAGCCGGTGCCCTTTCGCCCTGACCTGCAGATCTTCAGTCAAGCGGCGGCCGATCTGATTGAGGATCAGGCGAATGAGCGGCTTGGTCCGATTGATGTCGGACGGCGGCACGACGAGGTAGAGTGTCGTCGGATGCTCGTCGTCGATAAGGTCGCTGATGCGCCAGTCGCAGCGGCGCGTGACCTCTGCCACGACAGGATCGCGATAGAGGCCAAGAAATGACATGGCGGTGGACAGCACGCCGGAGCGTTCGTTGTCTGATTTGTTCAAGAGCTCTCGCGCGGCGCTGGCGATGACCGGGTGCGGACCAGCCTGCCCCAGATGCGCGGTTTTCATCATCGCGGACAACGTCGATTCGATCGGACGCTTTGGATCGGAGAGGAATCCGGCGACGCCGGCAAGCGTCTTGACCGGCTCGGCGTAGAGGACGTGCAGGATCGCGCCGACCAGCAGGGCATGGCTGGTCTTCTCCCAATGGTTTCGCCTCTCGAGCGAGCCTTCGGGATCGACCAGGATGTCGGCGATGTTTTGAACGTCGCGGACTTCCCATTCGCCGCGACGCACCTCGAGCAGCGGGTTGTAGGATGAGGATTTGGGATTGGTGGGATCGAACAGCAGGACCCGCCCATGCATGGCGCGGAAGCCCGCGGTGAGTTGCCAGTTTTCGCCCTTGATATCGTGAACGACGGCGGAGCTCGGCCAGGTCAGCAGCGACGGGACGACCAGGCCGACACCCTTGCCCGAACGTGTGGGCGCAAAGCACAGCACATGCTCCGGTCCATCGTGGCGCAGATAGGCGCCGTCAAAGCGCCCAAGCACCACCCCATCGGAGCCGAGAAGGCCCGTTGCCTTGACCTCCTGCTTGTCGGCCCAGCGGGCGGAGCCGTAGGTCTCGACCTTCTTGGCCTCTCGAGCCCGCCAGACCGACATGCCGATGGCGACGGCGACGCAGGCGAAACCGCCGAAAGCCGCGATAAAGGCTCCCTCTACGAAGATCGACGGCGCGTAGGCATCGAAGCCATACCACCACCAGAAGAATGACGGCGGAAGGTAGAACGGAAAGCCCAGGACACGGAACCATGGCCTGCCCAGCTCGGGCTGGAATGCCAGGCGCCAGGCCACCCACTCCGTCGCGCCCCAGGTCGTGAACAGTACGATCATCAAGACGGCGAGGATCTGGCCCCAGAGAATTTTGGTGGCGGACATGCTGCAGTCCTTTCTTCAAATTGAGACTAGATGCCGAGGCCTCGCTTGCGGCCAAAACTCCAGTCGATGCCGTCGTCATTGCGAGCGACGCCAGAGACGTGGCTGCCAAGATGTTTTTCCAGGGACGGCGTCCAAGGCACCAGTTGGAAACCGAGGCCGTCATCGATCATGGCGAAGCGGCCGGAGGCGAGCGTGAAACGTTGCCGGTAGGAACCGGCCACAAACTCACCACTGCGAACGCGGTTGAACGGCTGGCCGGTTTCGGCCGAGAGCTTTTCGCCGAGCGCCTCCAACTCGCAGCGACGCAGCGTGTCTATCAGGTTGCGGGTGAAGGTTGTGCGTTGGCCATGCCGCTCGCCGAGGCCCCGTTGGACGAGGTGGTCGGCACGGAGCTGCATCGCCTGCCGCACCTCGGCGCCGAAGCCGCCTTCCGACAACGCAGTCGGTTCGCGGGCGATGTTCTGGCGATCGAGCCAGGTGGCGCCGGCGGCGGTAACCTGCCGCTCAATATCGAGATCGGAACGGACAGCGAGTGCTGCGCGCCCATGTCCCTGCGCGTCATGGAACTTGCGCAGCTCAACGATGGAACCCGGAGCGCTGTCGCCGGCGGCATCGAGATCGGACAGCTTGATGTGATGGGTGCGGCCGTCGGTGCCATCGATCACGGCGTAGGCACTGCCCTTCAACTCGTCATCGAGACCACGGTCGACCAGCCGACCGACGATTGGCGTGTCGAGGCGCTCCGCCGCGAGCACATAGGTCGCCGACCCGCGCTCGATGCCCTGTTCTGTCAGGGCGCGGTGCATCCGCTTGATGATGTCACCGCGTTCGCCAAGCTCGCGCAGCGTCGCCTCGGCCTTTTCGTCGATCCTCCATTGGCCTGGGCCGACCTGTTCGGCAAGGCCAAGCGTTTCGAGCTTGCGCGCCCGCCCGACCTTCAGCACGTGATACTCATCGGGCTGAGCGCTCGCCGGGGACGCAAGATCGACAACGCCTGTGTCGCGGCAATCGCGAACAAGCTGCCGGTCAAGCTGGGTCCAACGTTCGGCCTCGACCTGACGCTGCAGATTGCGGCGGATGTCGAGATCGGTGCGCGGGCCGAGCTCCTGGGTAACGAGGTCGGCGGCGCGGGCGCGCATTCCCTCCTTGATGTAATCGCGGGAGATCACGAGATCCTGCCCGTCATCAGTGCGGCCGCGCAGGATGATGTGAAGGTGCGGATTGTCGGTGTTCCAGTGATCGACGCCAGCCCAATCCAGTTTCGTGCCGAGGTCCTTTTCCATCTGACCCATCAGATCGCGGGCGAAGGATTTGAGGTCCGCCATGTCGACGGCATCTTCCGGCGAGACGATGAAACGGAAGTGGTGCCGATCATCGCCGCACCGCTCGGCAAAAGCACCGCCATCCACCTCCCCGTCCTCCGGCCCGAACAGCCTTGCCTTCTCCCCGTCCCGGGTGACGCCCTCGCGGCGCAGATAGGTGAGATGAGCGGCAAGCGGGGCGCCGCGCGCGTGATGGCGCACCAGCCGTGTCTTGATGATCACGGCTCGCGAGCGGCCGGTGAGGAGACGATTGGCGCGCACGCTCGCCGAGCGGCCACGCCCGAAGGTCGAGCGATTGCCCGGGCTGATCCGGCCGGAGCGAGAGATGCGGGCGCCGGCCTTCCGGGCGGCGGCAAGCGCCTGCGCGATGAAGGGCCTGGCGCGCTGGGCACTGGGCGAGCGGATGCGGCCGGGCCGGATGCGGAAACCATCCTCGTCAGTCATCGTGAAGATCCGCACATCGTCTCAAGGCACCGAAATCACAGGTGAAACGGTGTTCCGGCGAGGTGCGCCACTTGTTCGCACCTCGCGGAAATGCCACATAACCTCTTGAAACAGCACAACCGATCGACGCCGCACCTCGCGGCCTTTTATCTCGCCATCCTTCGGTTGTTCTGCACATTTTCCGCCTCCACCCACGCCATGGTGCGCTGGAGCTTGCGGTTGCGCAAAGACGCCCATGTGCGCTCATGGCTGTATCCCTTCGCCCGCTCGCGCCACGAAGAGGCCTTCGGACAGCGGCACGATGGCGGACACATCGCGCACGGTGGGCGCAGAGCTCGCGTCATTTGGTGGTCGCTCGGTTGGCACCCGAGCGACAGCTTGTTTGCGATCCGGCTGACCGACGAACAGCGAGCCGCGCTTCCAGGGAATGGCCTCGACAGACGTAACGGCGAAAGGGCGCATACCCTCGCTTTCACCGATCAGGGGCGCAAATGCGGCGACATAGGCGCGGGTCTCGGCCGGTAACGGACGCCCAGTGAGGTAGGCCTGGTAGCGTGCAGGTCCCGCATTGTAGGCGGCCAGAAATCCCGGAGAGCCGAAGCGATCGTGCAGTTCGCGCAGGTACGCCGTTCCAGCCAGGATGTTGTCCCGGGGATCGAATGGATCGCGGCCAAGCGACCAGCGGGCGCGCAGATAGTCCCATGTTCCGGGCATGATCTGCATCAAGCCGCGGGCGCCTGCGCTGGAGACGGCACGCATATCGCCCGCACTCTCCTTGCGCATGATGGCGCGTATCAACGCGGTCGGGACGCCGAAGCGGTGCGAGGCTTCTGCGATATGCGCGCCGAACGGATCGCGTTGCGACGATCGTGTGAGAGGTGTTTCCTGCGCCACTGCCGCCGGCATGACGGTCGCGACGGACAGGCCGCAAAGGAGGAGCAGAGCCATGCGCCAGGCAGCGCGAAGCGGCCCGGGCGCACCGCGATGGCTCGTCGACGGACGGCGAGCGCGCATCGTTCAATCCTTCTCGCTACGGTCGCGCGGGCGCGCCCAGTGCAGCGACCAGGACGTCTTGTCGTCGCCATTGCGAAAGAGGTTGGCGCGTATCGGCTGCGCGAAGGTCGGGTCGTCGAGCTGGATCGAGACATAGTCTCCGGCCTTTTCGCTGGAGCGTTTCCAGCCGGCGCCGATCTCGGGGCCGTCCTCGCTTGCGGCGTGAATGCGGTAGTCAGGCGCATTCTCCGTTTCGCTCGCCTCTGCCGCCACAATGGCAATATCCAGGTTGAGGCTGAGCGTGTGGATGCGCCCGCTATAGCCAGTCTTCTGGCGCGTGAATTCTCCGATCTGTTGCATGTCAGGCTCCTGTTTTCGAGTCGTGCGGTGATGAAGACTGGCGCCACGACGCGCGCCGCTGGTCGCGCGCTCACCGCGTTGGCGCGCGCCATTCGAAGCGGCCGTTGCCGTCCTCGTCTGTCCACAGCGGAACGGCGCGGCCGATGATCCGTCTGGTGGAGAGGAGGCCGAAGTAGCGGCCGTCGAAGCTGTCGCGGACATGCCGGTTCATCAGGAAGACTTCGCCGCTCGCGATGCGGCGGCAGCCCTGCCAGACCGGCAGGTCACGACCGGCCCGGTCACGCGTCAACGCCATCCCCGCCTCGATACCATCGACCGTGATGGTGAGGTTCGAGCGACAGACCCGTTGCCCCGATACGCCAAGGATGCGCTTCAGGAGTGGCACGCCCCTCGGCAGATAGCCGCGATCGGCGAGGAACGCCGCGAGCGGCTCGGGCGCGTCGACGGCCACAAGATCGGCGACCTCGAAGGGTCCGTCGAAGTCGATCGTGTAGAAGCCGATCGGTGCGCTGGCTGACGCATTCCAGATGAGCTTCGCGGGCATCGAAGTGAGGCCGGGATAACCGACGCCCATGGTTGCGATAACGCTGGCTAAGATGATCCCGGCGCGCGTCACGGCTCAGTCCTCTTGCGCAGCAGGAAGGCACGATGTTGGTCGAGTGTGTAGCTGCGCGGCGCATTGCCGGCGGTTATCCGGTTGTGGATGTGCCGCCAATGATCAGGCGACACCAACTCAGGCTCGATGCCGAGGCGCTGGATGGCGTCAATCGCCTGCAGCACGCGTTCGACCTTGGGCCAGCTCTCGACCTTCAGCAGGATGTCGCCGCCGGGTCGCACGAAGGGCAGTGTCTGATAGGCTTCGCCAGACGCGACCGCACGCACGATGTCGATGCGTGAGATGATCGTTCCGAAGTCGTTCGCCGCCCATCGCACGAAGGCGAAGACCACGCCGGGACGATAGGACAGGATCCGCCGGCGACGATCGACGATCTGTTCCTGGGCGGGCGTGCCGAACCGTATCCAGTTCTCGATCCTCTTCTCGACCCAGGTCAGTTCGACATGGACGAGATTATCGGCAGCGTGGTGCGTGGCCGGGAATGCGCCGCGCGTGCGGGGAGCCGCAATGCCAGTCATTTCGGTTCTCCTGATGTGGTGGGAATTTCGCGCGCGAGCCTCGCGCGCAGCGTTTCGGCGACGATGACGTCGTTCTCGAAAGCGGCGATGCGTGCGCGCTCCTGAGTCGTCATGTCGGTGGTGGGGCGCACGACGAAGGTCGCGAACTGATTTCCCTTGCAGGCCAATTCACCGGCGAGATGCAGCGTCAAAGTTGCCTTCCCGACACGGCTCTTTCGATTTAGGGGTGCGGCGCTCATCGGGCGGCTCCCGAGCGCGGATCAAGCGGCGGAGTCGGACCTTCGGAAGCGCTGGTTGCCGTGATGCGACCGCCAGAAACCGTCGACGTGTTGGGGGTGTTGTTGGTGGTTACGCTGAGTGCGTGGCTGGCTCGCCGTACGAGCCTCTGCCCATCTTGCGCGCGCGCTTCAAAGTTAGAATCTGGGTTAGAGTCTAAGTTAAGGGCGCGATTTCGGCTTTGCTTTCCCAGGGTTAGGCGCCGTTTCGGTTCCTGATAGCACGAGCCTGCGGTTCCCGATGGCACGATAGGTCCGGTTCCCGATAGCACGAGGCCGTCCACAGGCCTTCCACAGGAGCCGATCCGCTCGAAGGCAAGCAGAACCCGGCCGCCAATCTCCACTTCCAGCGCAAGGGTGTAGCCGGGCAGCGGCTGGCGGCGGATGATGTCGCGCAGCTCGAAGGCAAAGCGCTTGTGGGGCGACAGGCTGCCGGATTTCTGGTGAAGGTGACGGAAGTCGAAGCGCCAGCCGTCGGGCTGGCGTCCGCCGTGCTTGCGCACCAGCCGATAGAGCCAGCGCTCCAGCCCGCCAGTCAGGTCGAAATAAGCGCGGTCGATCGTCAGCACGAGCGCGTCATCGAGGACTGCCTGGTAGAACCAGTCGGGGACGATCAACTCGATCCCCGCGGGTTTGCCATGGCGATCGATGCGCTCCTGCCACTCATTGATCCATGAGAAGCGGTGACGCCGGCCTTCGGCGGGCTGACGAATCGTCGTCGAGACGGTGGTCGACTGCAGCCGGTCAAGCCCCGCCTTCAGGCGCTGATAGTCGCGCAGGCTCTTGCCGCGGCCGACGAAGGTGAGAATCTCATAGGGTGTGGCGGCCATCAGGCGCGAGGTGCGAAGGCCCGCGTCGCGCGCCTCGACGATCTGGCTTGCGGCCCAGATCAGGATGTCGGCGTCCCAGATGGTCGCCATGCCATGATCGGGCACGGCTTCGACCCGGATCGTGACGTTGCCGGCCGCAAAATCGATCGGGGTGATGCGATGCGTCTTGGAAAGGGAGAAGAACGGATAGGCCATGAGATCCTGCGCGTCTCGTGGGGCGAAGTCGCCAGGCAGCGCCCGGAACAGGTCGAGCTGCCCGCGCTCCGAAAGGGATTGGTTTCGAGCCACCATTGGAAATCCGCGCGCGGTCAGCGTGCGTATCGTCCGCCGTGCGTCGGCGGCGTCGGCGTGTGACGCTTGGCCGGCAGGACCGACCCCCGCGGATCGGATGTAGACGTGACAGCGCCGCGTTCGGCCCACGCCTGAAGATCGTCGACGGCATAGACGACACGGCCGCCGAGCTTGCGGTAGGAAGGACCAGTGCCATAGGTCCGGTGCTTTTCGAGCGTGCGGGCGGACAGGCTGAGGAAATCCGCGGCCTCCTTGGTGCGCAGGAAGCGCGGCGGCAAAACGGCGATATCGGGTCGCATGGGTCGAACCTCCGTGGGGTCTTGGGCAGCCGCTGGCGTTCAGCGGTGGGCGGAGACCACGGTGGCGGAGAGTAAGCTTCGTCAGGGATGGGGAAGTTGAGGGGGCTAAAACTCCACCCCTTTTGCGCGGCCAGACCCGCTAGGATCGGCGGCGATGACGCAGGATTTGCAAATAGCCACCGCCGATCATGGCGGTGGCACCTTCGACCAGGCCGATCACCGCGTCGCGCAGTGCGGAAGTTTTCCAGGGATCGGCAGCGACGCGCTTAGACCCGTAAAGGGCGACGGCAATGTCGCGGTAGCTCGCGCCATTCGAATGGCCGTCAGCGGCCTGCATCATCAGACGAAAGCGGCGGCGCTGCTGCGGGGTCATCCGCGTGTCCGAAGGTTTGGGGCGCCCCTGCAACGAACGCCAGAAACGGGTGAGTGCTTCGATCCGTCCCAATGTTTCTGCGTCCAAGGGGATCAGGGCCGCCAGGTGACCGTGCGGGTCACTGCCGGGCAGAAGGAGAAGTTGGGTGACGACACCTGCACTATGGACAGTGTGGCGTCCTTCCGGGCTGTCGTGGACCACGCCCAGGCCGGTCAACGGCGCCGATCGCAAGGACGACAGGAATTCCGGCGCCGGCACGAGAGAAACCACAGCTGGATCGACGTCAGGCGACCACAGAACGTCTTGCGCCAAGGCGGACAAATCCGGCGTGGCCGGGAAATCGCAACCCCCACTGCCGCTGTGCCTCAGGGTGGAAGGGTGCTTTTTCGGATCTTGTGGTAAGGAGCGCTTGGTAGTGCCGTTGATAGGGTTGGTGACGCCGCAGACACTCCCAGGCGAGCCCTTCGATAGGTAATGTATCAAAATAATCATAGCTGGCATTGTCTCGCCAATGCGACGTATCCGGCCTCATCCAAGAGCTCCTCGCAAACAACGCGTAGACCCCGCCTCCAAACGATTCCGGGTTGTAGCGATTGGCGGAAGACCCTTGCCGGGCATCGGGTGATGCCACTTCGGCATCACCCGCGAACCACAGGCGCTGTGGTGCTAGTTGCCGGGTCGACGCAAGAGATGACGGTAGCCTGCACGCGCCATCCAGCGCGCTCGCGCCAGATGGCTGTCGTGGATGCGCCGGGCGCGTTGTGGCTCCTTCGTCAGATCAATGCCGAAGAGGATTTCGACCACCTCGCGCCAGTCCGCGCCGTCGTCGGCGGCGTCAAGCAGGCGCACATAGAGCTTGACGTGTTCCCGATCGTATTCGGTGAGTTCGTCACTGGTCGGCGCGGTTTCGTCAAACGGCTCGATCATCGCTTGCCTCGTCTTCACAGTGAAAGCCCGCATTTTATAGAAACAACAGCGCCGATGGAGGACGGTTGATAAGCATCAGGCGATGCGGTTTCGGCATCGCTCTCGGCTTGAGTGAATCGAACCGGACGTCCGCGGAAGAAGGCCCCGGCCTTCCGGCCGGGGCCTGCGCGGGTCCTTAGTCACCCCGCCGCGCGTTCGGGCGGGACCAGATGAGCGAGAAACCCTCCCTTCCTCGTCGTCGAAGAGGTTGGCGTAGATCGGGGCGTTGAAGCTCGGATCGTCGAGCTTGAGACCCAGGTAATCGCGGCCTTCGTTGGAGGTCTTCGACCAGGCGGCGCCGATCTCGGCGCGGCCGACCAGCACCCGGTGGCTGGGAGCGTTCTCGCCGGTGGCGCGTGTGTCTGGGACGATGCGCACGTTCTTGGCTTGGACGCTGAGGGTGACGATGTCCCCGGTGAATTCGTTCGAGGCGGTCTTCTTGCAGGTGCCGATGGTAGCCATTGTAAGTCTCCGTTTTCTGTTCCCGAGCCCGCACCATGCGGCCTCGATGGCGATCGGGTGGCCGAAGGCGACCGACGACGCATCGCTTGCGACCGGAGCAACGCGGAGGACGGCGCAGGAACGACTTTCTTGTCTCGCGAGGAATGGCGGCGCTCGGGGTCCCCATGCGCTTGCGGCATGGGGTGGGAGCCGGCAGGGGAAGAAAGTCGAGATGCGCCGTTGCGGCCTAGGCGGTCGAGGCTTCAGCCGTCGTTCGGCCAGATCAGCCCATTGAAGAGGCCGTTTGGAGCGCTCTTGGGACAGATTGGGAACGGAGACGTTGGCGTGCAACGCGCCTCCGGCAGATCGCTACAGGCTTCACCGGCATCGCCCACGCATTCCAGGCACAGATTCCGCGCACCTGCAACGCCGCCGCCACCGCGCGCGCTGCCGTCCTGCTACCGACTTGTCGGTCTGCCATGGGCATCGACCAAAGAAAGTCCAAGTCCCAGACGGGGCCGCGCCGGCACGTGGCCGTTGCTCGATCCTGGCATGGAACCCGATTGCTCCAACCACCGATAATGAGGAGGCTAGGCCTTCGTCGGTCTGGTCCACCTGCGCCGCCCGCGGGGGTCTAGGCTCGAACCACGTCCCTGCCGGATTGGTCGGCTGACGTCATGCCCGCGACCCGCAGATATGCCGTGACGCCGACGGCGGTCGCGCCAATGACGGAGAAGACGACCTGCCAGGTTTCCGAAGGCATCATGTGCTTCGCGATGCCATGGGTGGCATGGTAGCCGGCAACCATCGCAGGCGCGACGAAGACAAGCGTGATCGCCAGCTTCGCCCACATGGAGCTGATAACGCCGAGGAGGATTTGGCCGACGCCGAGCGTCAACCCGGCTGCCAGGATGCCGACGAGGATCGCGCCAAGCCAGCCGGCGCCGGTGTTGAATGCCCACGTACCTGCGCTGACCCCTGCGAACAACGGAAGGGCGAAGATAGCAAGCGTGAAGAGCAACCAGCACAGGATGCCGATGGCCGCGATACAAACGAACATGCCGAGGATGATCATGGTGGTGTCTCCGAGAATAGCTCTGGCGATTGCGCCTTCCACCACCACCGCAACGCCGCGCAGAGCATAGCAACGAAAAGCACCGGCGAGATGCCAAAGCTCTGTTTCGCCAGCGGCAATGTTAGCCCCGTCCTGGGGCGAACGGTCGATTTCGCCGATGATGGCGGTGTCGTCGCCGTCATACTCGTTCGCCGGCACGACCGAGAGAGTGCCGTCGCCGGCACGAAAGATGACGATGGCGACCATGAGGGTGGCGGCGAGGCTGAAGGCGAAGGCATGCGCGTCGGCGAGGGACATCGATCCGGCTCCTGTTTGAAGCGGAGGACCCTCCCCCGCTGACAGGCGCCCGATGTGTTCGGCGGATGGCCGCAATCACCGCGAAGGCGAAGCCGGAGCGGCGGCACGCTTCGCGTAGTCCGACCCCTTGCGGGTTGATGGCGTCAGGCCGTCGGCTGGACCAAGGATCAGCGCAATGGATCGCGGGGGTGGGGTCATCTTCAAGTCAGGAGCAGCGGCGTCGTTAGCGCGACGCTTATGTTCCATGAGAGTCTGAGCAAGCCGCCGCGCGATGTGGCGGGCGTCGAGCGATAAACCGGACGGCCATGAACGCGCTGGGTCCCGTTGGAAGCCGCCACGCTGAAAATGAGGATGAAGCTGGGCGATGACGCTGTGCAGTTGCGGTGGCAGGCCCAATCCAGCTCTCTCGGCGTAACGAGCGGCCTTGCCGAGATCGTGCCCGATATGGCGGCGATTCCAGCGATCGTCGGTCGCTGTTCTGAGAAGATGCGACTTCAGGAGCAATTCAATGGCGATGGCGATGGCGTGAAGGGCCGCATTGCGCCTGCCCAGATCCGCCGCCCGGTCAGCGCCATCGAGGCACACTGCGGCATTGCGCAAGAAGGTGTCGGCCAGCGCGATGTCCGGTGAAGCTATCGGGAAAGGATAAGAGCGACGGCTTGAAGAATGCCGTGCCTCCCCTGCTAATTTATAGGGGGGGTAAGTTCCGAAGGCGCATCGACCAGCGTCCGATATAGGCTGTCAACTTCTTCGTCGATCTCTTCGCGCCTGATCCCGAGCGCCTTAGCGTCGGCGTACAATTTGTGTGTGTACTCACTTATCGAAACCGTGTCGGCCTTCGCCGTTTCGGGGAGATTGTTGCCGATCCCAGCGATCGAGGAAATTGATACCGCGTGTACTCATGGAGCCTTAAGCTCCATTAAGCGCTTAGGTTCCGGCTGTTCGGTGGCGAGGTCATAGACTAGGCTGTTCGCAGCCGCCGAAGTAGCTTTTGACCTTCAATCAGGCCGCACGTCGGCCCAATCACTATGAATTGGCTTCGCACCAAAAATCCATGTGTGAGATGTAAGGCAAGAACCCCCATCGGAGTCCGTGAGTTCGACCTGGAGGATGATACCACCCCCGAACAGGCGTCATCGATCATACAGAAAGATGACGCACGACAGTCGCCAGTGATCGGGACCGACGAGACCGCGAAACAGATAGTCGCTCTGCTTCAGCGCGTCTCTCGCTGATTTCGTCAAGTTGCTCGCTTCGGGGGAGCTTCCAATCCTAGACGAGAAGACTGATCGCCAGCGAAAGCGACGGCATCTGCTTCATATTCGAATGCTCGGGAATACGTTTCACCGTTCCTCCCTATGATGCGAACAACCCACTCGCCCAACGAATGGCGGATCTCTAAGAAGAGGGAAGACGAAGGCGGCGGCCGGTACGTGACGCTGTGCAATGCCCTCGGGAGGCCTGTCCCGCCAAAATCGGCACCATCGGAGGAATGAACTTCACGCATGCACTGACTCCCGAGACCGCGAGTCAATTAGCGCGTGCTTAATTAGTTCCAGAACGTTTTAACGAATCGTTGACCGCGCTGTCCCATTATAGGACGGCGCGGTCAAACCCCAACCTTGGCTGCGCAGGCGGCTTCGGCATTGAGTTCCACCCCGAACTGTCGGAGCCGCCACCCACATTTCACAATTTACCAGCAATGGTTGAATCAACCGTTACTGCACGTGCTTTCAATGGCGCTTCCCTGATCGTTAGACTTTGACGGAACAAACAGGGGATTCACAGGTTCGGCGTTCGAGACTCGACCGATGGAAGCGATCTTCGATGACATCGCCAACGCCCTCAGAGCGCCCCGCCAAGACGTGTGGCGCCCTGTCCGGCGCCTTCGCCATCGATATGGTCGGCGAACTCAACTCCCCACGTACGCCGCGTCCTGGCTGCGTCAAGGAAGCTCTTGGAACAGATGGCCGAACGCGAAGACCCCCCGCCGCCAAGTTGAGGCGGCTTCTATGGAAATCCGCTCATCTGACGCCAGAGCAGCGCTGGCAGGTCCATCAACCGGCTACCCTCAGAAGCAGTGCGACACCGACTCCATAAGGGATGAACACAGCCGCCAACGCGACCCAGATGCCCGGATCGGCGAGCACGTGCATTTCCTTGCGAAGCTGTTCCAGACCAACGGCAAAAGGCCGGCTGTGTTCCCAAACCGGAAAAGGCCGGCGCACACATGCGGTCGACGGGCATTAGGTTCCATTGCTAGATCACAAGCAAGCGCGCTTACCTGCAGCGGAACCTGACAGCCATACGACCGTTATTCGAAAGGACAACGAAAGGAGATCGCCATCATGGACTGGAATCGCGTCGAAGGAAATTGGAAGCAATTCAAAGGTAAGGTCAAGGAGCAGTGGGGCAAGCTCACTGATGATGATCTCGACCGCATAGCCGGCAACCGCGATCAGCTCGAAGGTACGATCCAGGAACGCTACGGCATTGAGAAGGATCGCGTGCGGCGAGACGTCGACGACTGGTATGGTCGACAAGACTCGTATTAGGACGGTGCGCCGTTCGGATCGACCTTGTCGGCTTCCAGCCGCGTTGATCTCCACAATGGAGATTGTAGAAATGTCCATCCACAAAGAAGACTATCGAACGAACAAGGCTGACTACCTGATAGCGAAAAGGCCAGATCTGGTTGAGAAGACCAAGCCGAAAAAGAAGACGTTGCGGCGTGACGATCAGCGTTCCGCAAAGTTATTGGAAAACCCCGCCGCGTTACCCGAGAGGCCGGCATCACGCCGTTAGAAATCGCAGAAGGTCAAGAGGAACATTTAAGCGATATTGAATGTTCGACTGTTTATGGACAGCCGAACCGTACTCTCAGCAGATCAATCCAGAGCAGCACGAGCCCTACTGAACTGGTCGCGTGTGCGACTTGCCGCAAAGGCAGATCTTAGCGAAATGGCCATCAGCGATCTTGAGAACGGATTCAGGAAATCGCGTCCCCACAACATCGCGGCGATCCGCAAAGCGTTTGAAGACGCCGGAATCGTCTTCACCGTCGAAGGCACTCCATCGCTCGCCCGCTCAGAAGGTGGCAGCGGCCTCGCCACCGACAATAGACAGTGGCGCCGGCGGCAGAGAAAATAATAAGGGCGAAAAGCCTACTCAGGAGCGTCTTAGGCTCGGAACTCATACCGGAAGGCTCGCAATGCGGAGCGCTGATTTACGGCTTTGAAGATTGCCGATCTCGTCGACCAAGGTCAGGCCGCTCAATCTGCGATCGAACTCTATGGGCTTGAAGCGCCGACCGCCGTGGCGCACTGCGCTTTGGAGGCACATTTCGACGGCCGACCAAATGACTTCCGCTTTTGGTGCGATGTCTTTCACCAACTGAGAAGACCAAACTGACGGAACTTTTGCCGCGGAATCGTGTTCGTTCGAGCATGACCAGAATAGCAGCCCTTGGCCCACGCATCCCCGGCAAACCACATTCGCCGGCAGACGGACAAGACCGTTTCGACCTTTGGCCCGATATGCGGCCAGCAGGTTGACCGCCGCGACTTCCGTCAAGTGATGTGGCACGAGCAACCAGATCACGAGCCGCTTGAATGGACGCTTAGAGCAGTTCAGATTTTGACTGAATCTGCGGGATTCCCGTGAGAGTGGTTTTGTGATTCAAGATGCTGGCTGGATCGGAGGCCAGCATCAGATGACGGCTCCCCCTCAACGTCCGCAGGAATTTGGAGGATCAGCTGCGCCAAAGCCAGAAAATGGAGGCGGTGGGGCAACTCACGGGCGGTATCGCGCACGACTTCAACAACATGTTGGGAGTTGTCATCTCAGGACTCAACTTGATCCAGCGGCGCGTCGACCGCGGCGAGCCCGGCGTGCACCAACTGATCGCAGCCGCGACCGAGGGTGCCCACAAAGCTGCCATGCTGACGCAAAGGCTACTGGCTTTTTCCCGGCAGCAGCCGCTTTCCCCTGAATCCCTCGACGTCGGCCGGATGGTGCAGGATATGTCGGAGCTTTTGCGCCGGACCCTGGGCGAGCACGTAACACTCAATACGGTCGTGCAATCCGATGACGGTGCAGTGCTCGCTGATCCCAGCCAACTCGAAAATGTCCTCGTAAATCTGGCGGTCAACGCTCGCGATGCCATGCCGGAGGGCGGAACCCTGACAATCGAAACCTCTGCACTCCTGGTCGACCAGTCGGTTGCTGCAGATCATGGCATTTCCCCCGGCCCCTACGTCCTTATTGCGGTGAGGGACACGGGCTCGGGTATGAGCGCGGAGGTTCTGGAAAGAGCCTTCGAGCCGTTTTTTACCACCAAAGGTGTCGGCAAGGGAACCGGCCTTGGGCTGAGTCAGGTGTTTGGCTTCGTCAAGCAGTCCGGTGGCTATGTCAAAATCGATTCAAAACTGGGGGTGGGGACTACCATCAGCATCTGGTTGCCAAGGCACAATGGTCCCGCCGATGGAGCACGGCGGGCGAACAGCCAAGACGTTGCCAATGGCAAGCCAGAGGAATTGATCCTCGTCGTCGAGGACGAGGCGAGTGTAAGACAACTGACAATGCAAATGCTCGAGGATCTCGACTATTCGGTGATTTCTGCTGAGAATGGGGTTGAAGGCCTGCGCATTCTTGAGGATCGAGGAGACGTTTCCTTGCTGCTGACGGATGTTGTCATGCCCGGAATGAACGGTCGGGAATTTGCGGATGCTGCCGTTGAATTGCGGCCTGACTTGAGGGTGCTCTTTACGTCCGGTTACGCACGTGATGCCATAGTTCGCAATGGGATCATCGATCCAAACGTTCAACTCCTGCAGAAACCCGCTACCCTCCAAGCTCTCGCCCAGAAAGTCAGATTGGTTCTGGATAACTAGCCATTCGGCAACCGGCCGTTCCGGTTTTCAGGCAAGAGGGTAGCGCGCTCGACCTGTCATATTAGACGCAAAGCGGTCATTGAGCTCTATTGAGAGCTTCGGGTCACCACGAGCGTCCGCGGTGATGCCGCCGACATTTCTCCTCGGGTCTCTACCGACGTGGTCGCGGGTGCAACAATCTGTTGCACAACTCTGCTATCTGTCCCGCCAATGCCTGACCCTCAACTTGCTCACCCCTGAATAAGTCATCGCTCGCTGTCACGGCCAGGTAAGCGACGGGACTCTTCGAACGGGCGCGTTGCATGCGGATCAGGCCATCGTTCCTCAAGATCAGCAAAGCAATCATCTATCCCAGCGGCGAGTGGATCGCTGGGACAAATCGATCGTGGTCGTCTGCAAACAAAGACGCGAACTGCCGCGGGAGAAGAAGACGGCACGGCCAGAGTAAGCAGAGAGGCGGTTCATTCGCCCGAGAGGCGTGGGTTAGAGAAATATGCGTGCGAATCCGTGCTCGATCGGGGCGTCACAGTTTTCATACATAACTAACCCGCTCGATACCCTTTGCGAACGCAGCGTCACGTCTAATCAGAATGGCTTTGAAGAGCGTGACTTGAGCATCTCTGTCGCGGGTGTTTTGGGGGTTAAATCCGCCCTTCCCTACGGTTGTGTGCGTCAAGTTCTGCAAAATGGGCGATCATGAAACTGGTCATGCGGCTTGGCGTAGAGCGAGCTTCTTGTGCTCGCGCAGATCATCCATGTTGATATAGCGGTTGGCCTCCATCCAGTTTTCATTGGTTTCGACGGCCAGCTGACCAGGCGCAGGCGCAGGCAGCTTTCGGCGTTCGGGAAGATGCGCACGACATAGGTGCGCCGGCGGATTTCCTCGTTGAGCCGTTCAAGCATGTTGGTGGACTTGAGGTGCTTGTGATGCTGACGCGGCAGCCGGAAGAAAGTCAGCGTCTGTTCTATGGCTTCTTCCGCCCAGGTGGTCAGCCGCGGGTAGCGGGCGGACCATTTGGACAGCCATGCGGCAAGATCAGCCCTGGCCTCTGCGAGATCGCGCCGGTCGTAGAGCCAGCGCAATTCCTGCAGGCAGTCGTCGCCGTGCTTCCTCGGCAGATGATCGAGCGCGTTCCTGAGGAAGTGCACGTAGCAGCGTTGCCAGGCGGCTTCGGGGATCACCTCGCCGATCGCCGCGACCAGGCCGGCGTGATCGTCGGACACAACCAACTCGACGCCCTTGAGGCCGCGCGCCTTGAGGCCTCCCTCCAGGCCGAGCGGCTCTCGCGATTGGCCATCTCCACGGCCAGGATCTGGCGCCTTCCGTCCCAGTCGATACCGACCGCGATCAGCACCGCCTGGCTCATGACAACACCGGCTTCACGCACCTTCTCGTAGCGCGCATCGAGGATGAGGTAAGGAAACGGCTCCTGAGGTCGTTCGGCAAACGCCTTCAGGCTCTCGTCCAAGCGCTTGTTGATGGCCGAGATCGACGAAGCCGAGAAGGCATGACCGCACAGCTCTTCCGTGATCGCCTTGACCTTGCGGGTCGACACGCCCTGGACATACATCTCCGCAAGCGTTGCCACCAAGGCCCGCTCCGAACGCTGGTAGCGCTCGAACAGCTCGGTGGAGAAGTGACCCGCCCGGTCCTGTGGAACCCGCAGCTCAAGCTTGCCCACCCGGGTGACCAGGGTGCGGCCGTAGTAACCCGAGCGATAGCCAAGGCGCTCAGGCGTGCGTTCGCCCTTCGAAGCACCCAGCGCCTCCTCCATCTCGGCCTCGAGAACCTCCTGCATTACCGCACGGATCACTTCGTGCAGCCCCTCCGGGTTCGAAAGCAGAATGTCTTTGACGGCAGCGCTGGTCGATTTACCTTCTGTCTTGGTCATGGTGGCGTTCCTTCCAGGGAATCGGTGACGTTGAACATCACCAGCCTGCCATGACCGCCCTCTCTCAGCGAATTGCAGAACTCTCAGCACACTACCTTCCCTACTCGCAATGCGACGCGCGCTTCACGCCCTGCCTGTGATCGGTATGACTGAGATGGGGCCGCAAGCGGACCGTCAGCTTCGCGGTGAAAATCCTCAGAAAGCGGCCAGCATGTAGTCGTCGCACGGCTGAAAGAGAGGCGTGACGGGCGAGGAATAGGTCTGGTTTCACCTGATCACCTACGCAGGCAGTTCGACGATCATTGAGCGGCGAGAACGCGGCCCGAGGCAGGAGCTTTGAGCGTCCGATTTTTCACGATCGACCTTCAGGCTCGTCGAGCGCATCGTCTCGACGTTACTGCCGAAACCGAGCCTCCATGCCGGCGCCCTGGGGAGGCAAGACAGCCAGCAACTGGACGGCTCGGGGATTTAGCACCGTTCACCCAGAGCTTTTTGTCGAGATGCAGGCGTATCCGCTGGCTTTCTGCGAAGGACAGCGCAAACGATTCAGGCCGAATGAGCGTGTAATTTCCTGGTCGGTCTCTATGATGCGGACGA
This sequence comes from Mesorhizobium sp. C089B, assembly GCF_030323125.1. NCBI lineage: Bacteria > Pseudomonadati > Pseudomonadota > Alphaproteobacteria > Hyphomicrobiales > Phyllobacteriaceae > Mesorhizobium > Mesorhizobium sp. C089B. Next base: position 1,019,165 of record NZ_CP100469.1, on the reverse strand, counting down.
CCCTACCCATTCGCCACTGGCTCCGACTACTTCCACGCAAGGCGTGGCCCTGCGAATTGGCACCACCTTGCCCATCACATCCTCCCTACGAAACGCAATGGGAAGTCGATTTAAGACCGTCGTAGTCGGTAGTTCAATAACTAATGCTTGCTCGGAATCGGACGAGCCATCCTGGATGGGCAGTACGAAGGCTGGTTGAATGGCTAACTTGTCATGCCACCTCGGTCAGGCGAACCTTCGGGGACCTCCCGTGATATAGCCTATGCTTCAGGTTGTTGGCATTCAGGATGGCTGCCAGCTCTTCAGCATACTCCATGTCGGGAAGGTCGACAGAAGGGTGGCCCACCATAATAGCCGGCTGCCCGGTGAACACGTCGAACACCGTCCACGTCCCATCCGGTTCCCGCCTTACCTCGTACCGCAGAGTTGCCATGAGGGGATCACATAGGTCGCCGTTTAGGGGTGGGAGTATTTGGTCCACGGTGACGCCGGGCCACCTGAAAGCACCGAGACAGTCGGCGCTTAGTAACGCGCCCGCCCACCCGACATGTCGAATACCGCGCCGGTATTGAAGTTGCTGGCGTCCGAGCACAGCCAGGCCACCATGTGGGCAACTTCTTCGACCCGGCCGAGCCGGTTCATTGGACTATCGGCGATCATTGTCTCGACAGCTGCGACCCCGAGGTTTCGGATCATGTCAGTATCGATTGGCCCAGGAGCGACGCAGTTCACGCGTATGTTTGTATTGGCAACCTCACGCCCAAGCGCCTTTGTGAAGACTACGATACCTGCGCTGGAGGCTGAATAGGCGGCAAGGTTGGCAAGTCCTTCCTTGCCCGCCAAAGAGCCCATATTGACAATGCGGCCAACACCCCATTTTCGCATGTGGGGCAAAACCAACTGCGTCACTTGCATCGTGCCGATCAGATTGGTTTCGATGATGCTTCGCCAGTCTGCAGGTTCGTGTTGGTCAAACGGGTGAAGGGTTCCTAGATAACCGGCGTTGTTAACCAGAACGTCTATACGCAGGCCACGATCGACGATCATGTTGATCGCATGGGTTACCTGATCGCGGCTGGTAATATCGACCTTCGTAGACACCACACCCTTCAGTTCGATCTGATCTCGATCCCACACGTGCACTGAAGCACCCGACGCTACAAGGCGCTCTACGATTGCCTTGCCGATACTCTTTGCTCCGCCGGTTACGACGGCTGTCTTGCCAATGAGGTCATATGATACCGGCACAAAGCCCCCATTCATGTGTGTTCACACGGGATAAGTTTAGCAGGATCGCATATTTTCGCCAGCGGCCAGATGGTCTGGGGGGCGCCGGAGCCAGCTATGACCTGATCGGTAGCGAGCTCCAGATCGTACACAGCTTCGCCTTGCGGCGCCGCCTGGCGCTTTTCGTCACCTTTTCCTGTTCAGATGCCTCTTGGCAGGTCAAGGGGGCTAGACGATGTTGTTCTTTGTCCCGCTCTCCTGCGGCGACACGCCATTGCCCAGTTTGAAAGAACCAAAGAGACAATCAGGACAGGCCGGCGATATTTCGATGAAGGGCTTTCGCCATTAGTTAGCGCAGGCTAATATGCGTTCTTCGCGGTCAGAGAGCCGCCTGCATGTTGGGCAGAGATGCTTTAGCACCTGATACAATCGTGCCAGCCGCGATGCCTATCCCAATTTGCCTTGGCGTCTTCCCCGACGGGCTCTGGCTAGAAGCATTCCAAACCGATCAGGATATCCGTGCCTATTGGAGAGGCTATGCCCTTGCGGGCACGGTGTGCGCCGTTTTGCTGATCATCGAGCTTGTGACAATTCACCTGCTGCTCTGACGTAGCAGCGCTGTCTTGATGGCGCTATCGCTGTAGCGGTCGGACCGCTCTAGTGCGCCTTCTCCGCCTCCATCGTTGAGCAGTCAATTTCAGCTCGAGCGGGCTGGACGAGGGGAGCGCGGGCGCATGACCGTGGTGCCTACATTCGTCGTGACCACGCAGCCCACCTCATATCGGCCGACCACCACGCTTCCGCTTGCATAAGCCTCGGCGCGAATTCGATCTTGCAGCGTTTCGGGACCGAGTTCTGAAGCTGCGATAACGCCCATCTGCTCCATGACCGGAGCCATGGTCGCTGCGAGATTGGAGATCAGATCAATGCCGCTCATACTGTCTGATCCACCTCCGGCGAGAGCACTTACCGCCTGGCCCCGGCCGGCGTTTCGTTCGATTGGAAGCACCGGCGCAATGTCGCCGCGGACTAGCGTCCGTCATCTGCCCTGCCGTATGCATTCGGGGTAATGCCACCAACTGCGGTCCATGGTATGGTCCCGAGCGCACGCAGTGGCGCCTGATAAACAATCAGGAGTGAACGGGAGTGGCGGCCATTGAGGCGCTATAAGAAGTTTATTTTGCATTGCGGAATTCACAAGACTGGAAGCTCTTATCTTCAGGCGAGCCTGGCCTCCAATCGGGATCTGTTGGCGGGGAACTCGATCCATTACCCCGACCCCCACGACCCGGCCAATGAAGCGTTCGGGCCGCAGCACAGCATAGCCGCAATCGGTTACGACGACAGCAAATCGTTTGAGCAGAACGTTGGCGCGTTCTTCGCACTCGATTCCGATTGCGAGACGTTGCTGATGTCAGGCGAGGAATTTTCGCGAGCCAGCACTCATCCATCTTTTTTTCAGGGTCTGTTGGATATTGGCGCCGAGGTGAAGGTGGTGTTCTATTTGCGGCGCTTCGATCACTTGCTTGAGAGCGTGTATGCGCAATGCGTCAAAGACTACCTGACGGGCCCCATCGAAGTCGCGGAATATCAACTTGATTTCTACGAAATCCTGCGACCGTTTGTTGAGGCGCTCGGACCTGATCGTGTTGTCGTTCGACCATACAACCCTAAATTTTGGCCCGGCGAATCGATCGGTCAGGATTTCTTCTCTGCAATTGGCTTGCCTCACCTCTGGGGCGCCATGAGGAAGCCGGCCGGCCGGATCAACGAAAGTCTGTCACGGCCGGAAACATACATGATTTCAGTTACTGAAGGCATCGCTGAAAAGCAGCGCTTGATGGACCACTTCCGAGCCCGGCCTTTCCCGGACTGCGACAGGGCCAAGTTCTTCCGGTCACCCGATTTTCGCTTTGACTTCAACCTGAGATACATCGGCTTGAACTCTGGCGTCGCCGCCCTCAATGGCGGGGTGGACATCACCGAGTTTCTCGATCTGGCCAACGTCGATGATGATCCACATTGGCAAGCGTTCGACCCGAACGACCCTCAGATAGTCGACTATCTTGAAACCTTCAGGGCCAAGCATTCGGACTTAGACGGTGGGGATGATTGGGAAGTGCGTGAAGATGGCATCGAGGGGATGCGCTTTTAGGGCGCGGATAATCGGGCGGAAACACTTACCCAACCGTAGGGTAAGGGCCGCTAGCTAAAAGCCCGCCAACCTTTCGGTGGGCGGGCCTCTACTGTCGGAACTGGAGAGTGTCATGTCGACAGCTCCGGCACTTGCGAACGGTTTGGTTAGTGGCGCCAGATCAGCAGGCAGAGCTGGCGCAGGTCACGATCATAAACGCCCCGGCTCTCGATCACGTCGATGCAGCGCTTCTTGAACCGAGTGATTTCGGCGCTCGACATAGCGTCGACAATGCGAGGCAGATCCGTATTGGTCGGATGGTCGGGGGACTCGGTTCCGACAGTGGCACCGCTCGTGCCAGTGGGGGCAGTGGTTCCGTCGTCGCCAACTGCGGCGTTCGCCGGCATGCAAAGATTTGCGAGAACGGCTCCAATCGCCATGCTTCCCACCAGGATCTCAAAAATCTTTGTCATAATTCGCATCCAGGATGGCCCCTTTTCCAAACCAAGGCCGGCGGGATTTTGCTCGCAACCAGCGGGACGGTGACAGTCGTTGAGTGATTGATTGGGTATTGATCGAAAAACGGGAACGCGATCAGATAGGCGTAGTCGGCGGTAAGATGTGCCATGCGGAAACCTCCGCTGGCGGCATCAATTATCATCCACGACATCCTCCAATATCCGGGTGAAGGTGCTGAAAGACATAGCTCATTAGAAAGCACGGATAGATGAATGAATGTCTAAAAACTCCTTTCCTATTCTTTGCAATGACAGTGTTAGGCGTCCTTAGCCGTGTTAACCGTTGATCAGCGTGAGGCGAGTTCCTGCGGTATCGCGTTCAGCTCGGCCTTTGCGGCGTTGGGATGCGCGCCTCTCGCAAAAGCGATGGCCAGTTGTGGAGCTGCTATTTGTTCTCCTCGCGGAAGTCCTGCAGCGATGCATGCCGCAGGTCATCCTCCACACGCAAGTGCTTCACGCGGCCGATCAGCCCGGCTTGACCCATTGCGTCGCAGGCCGCTTCATGACGCCCTTGGGCGCCGTGCCTGGGTGCTCCTGGACGCGTTTCCATAGCCTCTCGCGCATTTCCCGGTTCAAGGTGACGAATGCGCTGCCGACATAGCGCCCGGTGCCGCGCTCAGCCATCAGAGCGAAAGCCGGCTTGCCCGCTTCACGCTCGACGCCGAGCAGATCGAACTCGTCAATCGCATAGCACTTGGCCTTCAGCCAGTTGGTCGACGGACCGCTTCGGTATTTGCTGTCCTTCCGCTTCGACACCATGCCTTCAAGTCCGGCCTTGTCGAGCAAGTGAAAGATGGCCTTGGCTTCCCCCGGCAAGGGCTCGCTGAACTGAATACGCCCGCCGGGCTCGATCATGCCGGCCAGGATCTCGCGCCGCTCCTCTAGCGCCATATCGCGCAGATCGTGGCCGTTAAGATGAAGCAGATCAAAGGCAACAAAATACAAGTCGTGCTGCCGGCGGGTAATGGCTTTGCGCAGCGCTGCGAAGTCCGAAAGGCCCTTGTCGTTCAGAACGACTATCTCGCCGTCGACAATGGCGCTTTCGGCACCAAGGCGCTTGGCCTCTCTCACCAGGTCGCGATATTTCGCAGTCCAGTCGTGGCCGTTGCGCGTATAAATGCGTGTGCCGTCTTCATCGATGATCATCTGCGATCGGTAGCCGTCGAACTTGACCTCGTGGGTCCAGCCTTCACCCTCGGGAGGGTTCTCCACAAGGGTCGGCATCAACGGCTCGATGAACTTCAAACGCATGCACTGATCCGCCCTCCGGCGATTCAATAAGATTGAGCTAAAATAGTTCCGAAACCGGAAATCAGCCTCTTGGGTGCAACAAACACGTCAACTCGGCGTTGCGGGATGAGCGAAGGAGGAATCGATATGGCCGACGACAAGAGCAAGCGGGACTTTCGCGATCGGGACCAGGTCTCGGCCGATGAGGATTATGAAGTCGAGTATTTCGCAACAAAGACCGGCATCACACCCCAGCAGGTGAAAGAGCTGATCGCGAAGCACGGCAACCAACGCGAAACGCTGGAGCGAGAAGCGAAGGCTCTGCGGAAATAATGACCAGGCTATCGGATCTCGGCAGACCAATAATTGGGCACCGACATGAAGGCCCGCCCGCGAGCGAGCTCGATCATTTCATGCCTTGCCCTGTTTGCGGCCAACAGATCGACATGCGCGATTTTCGCCAGGTCGCTTATCATTCCGATCCGGATCACGATCAGCCTATCGAACTAGACGCCTAGGAACAAAAGTGCCGAAATACCACGTTGAGGAAATGGACGGCGATACCGTGACGGCTACCCACATCGTCAACGCGACAACGCCGATCAGGGCGGCGCGGGAAGCGACAGAGCGCGACATCACTCTGCGCACCACCGAGCCCATCTGGATCAGGGTTGCCGACGAAAAGCGCGGCCACATATTCGAATACAGTTTCAGCCTGTAGCTGGCGATCCAACTCGGCTAGCTGAGTTTGGATGGCATACCATGCCGTCGACTTCGATACGCAAGTTCGACTATGACCCGAACACCAGGGTTCTCTCGGTTTGGTTTGTAGCGAGCGGGAAGCATTACGAGTTTTTGGACGTACCTGCTGAGGCCGTTGCCGCGTTCAAAGCTGCCTTTGCCAAGGGCGTCTATTTTAACAGCCACATCCGCAATCGTTATGCATTCCGGCTCGCGGCAGGGAGGGCAGCAGCCGCGTCGGGCGATTGACAGAATTTCAGATTCGAGGCGGCCCGCGCCATCGCAGGGGAGCAACTGTGCGAATTGACCAGGTTCCGAGGGCAAACGAAAACGCCCGCCGGCCGGGCCAGCGGGCGCGTATTATATTAAGCTAGGTGCTGGGCCTATTTGCCCATCATCATCGCAGCTTTGCAGAAGTTCTCATGGGCCTTCGCAATATCTGCGTCAGCGCAGTCCTTCATCACAGCGTCCTTATCCTCCTGAGACATAGCCGACCAAGCGGTTTTCGCTTCGGCCTCAGACTTCATGGTCTTCATGCTGCTGTCCGTGAAGAAAGGAGACATTTTTGCAGGATCGTCGAGCGCAGACGTGCCAGTGGAACTGCCGGCAAAGGCCGATCCGGTCATAAGGGCAAATGTCGCGCCGAGAATGAGCATTTTCGAATTCATCAAAATTCCTCCGAATGCAACTGCTTGAATGCAGCCGTGCTAATTCAACGCTTGCGGGTAGAAAGGGTTTCCAGCCAAATTGAAAATTGTAGAAATTGCTACCGATATTTCGTCGTCAACCTAGGAGGAATTGGCCCGCAAGTTCGGTCAAGGCGGCCGGCGGCCACCATCGATGCTGCAATTGCCTGGCCGGTTGCCCCGGACTTGTTCAGGGATGGCCCGCGCTTGCTTCCGAGCGCGGGCCGACCATGATGAGTGAGGGGCGATCTTGGTCACCGGCAGGACCGCTTAAGAACGAGCCGGGTGTGACCGAACAGCCTCAGGGTGAGGATGTTCCCGACTGACGCAAAAAAGCCCGCCAGCGTGAGCCAGCGGGCAATCGGCCTTGAGTATACTAGAACGAGTTCCCCGGCTCGCTCGTTGAGAGGCATGAAAGACAAATGGGAATCTGACCACCAGTTCGTCGAAGGCGCCCGCCGTAGCCAGCGATGGGCGGAGAGAGAACTTGAATCCCTACAATCGACCATCCAAGAGACGCGCCGTGTCCTAGAGGCTTCACGGAAGCTCTTGGAAAAAATTGCCGAGCGCGAAGACCATACGCAGCCGTAGGGAATGGCCGGTGCAGTTGGGCATGCTTGTGGGCTTAACCGCACCGATATTGCATAAGTCACGGCTGATGGGCAAACCCACGGCCAGTACTTTCCGTGCAGGTGGACAGCTCGCCGGGCGAAGACCCCAACCACCTCGATCCCGGCGAGCCTAGACCTGATCAGAGTACGCGATCAGGACCGGGGATCAGCCGGCGATAGTGGCATCTCTTGCAGGTCAACCATTGTGAAGCACAGCTTCCTGATCGGACCTGCTGCCGTGTCGAATGGAATAGGCGCGAGTGATTTCCGCACCAAAAAGAAAAATTTCCGCCGAGTAGTAAGCCCACAACAGGATGACGAGCAGCCCACCGGCGGCCCCATATGAGGCCGCGACCGCGCTGGAGCCTATATACCAACCGATAAGCGATTTCCCGAGCGTGAACAGGGCAGCAGTCACAACAGCGCCAATCCAGACATCCCGCCATTCCAGGGTTCGATCAGGCAAGATCTTGAAGATGGCAGCGAAAATAGCTGCGAGGAGGACAAAAGAAACGACCGCGTTGATAACGCCCAGGACAAGTGTCCCGAACGGCAACTGTGCGTTGATGAGGTTGCCTAGGGCCGAAATCGCCGCGCTCGCGACTAGAGAGACGAGCAACATGAAGCCAAGTGCGGTGACCAGTCCCAGACTTACCGCACGTGCGCGCACCAGGCGCGACAACGAACTTCCCTGCGCTTCGACCTTCCATATCATGTTCAAAGACTGCTGTATTTCGCCGAAGACCCCGGAAGCGCTCACAAGCAAGGTGATGATGCCAATCACCGCCGGCCAAGTGCCGCCGGATGGCTTTTCGGATGCGCTCTTCAGTGCGGTTTGCAGGATATTTGCGCTTTCTGTACCCATCATCCCTGTGATTTGGGCGGACAATGCCGCTTGCGCTGCCTCGTGACCGAATGCGAGACCCGCAATTGCAACCACGATGAGCAGAATTGGCGCCAACGATGTTGTGGCATAAAAAGCGATTGCTGCGCCATGGCTGAGAGCATTGTCGTTGACGAACCCAACGACGGCTTCTCGCACCATTGCCCATGCATTTGTGATCGCGCGATGCATTTTGCGCCCCAGTCGAATTGGCGTTCACTAGCAATGCACCAGCACATGTGATGTTCCGGTTGCGGGCTGTGGCAGGAGTTTCGCACCGACTTCCGCGGAGGGTCGCCGGCATAGAACTTCCGCTCCGATGCGCTCGCATCGCCTTCGCCCCCATTTCGGGACGCGCATTTGATAATGGTTTCTCAAGATCATTTTAGTTCGTTCGGAAACCATAGAAGCGGAGGCTGGCTCGTTTGCACCGACAAGGACAACAGCACGGAGGAGGTGTTGGAGGCGGCGCAGGAAGCTGGCGTGCATCCTGCGATCTCCGCCGGCCGCTGGCGGTACGAGCATCCGGACTATCGCCGCTTTTCCAAGCTGATTGGTCGAGGTGAGATTAAAACCGTCCTGAGCCTCAATATCGCTTTGAGGCGCCAAAGCTGCCAACGCGGTACCACCGTGTCTGCTTTCAGGCAGCGGCAACCAACGTCGTTGCGGCCAAGATCGCGCCACCAGCGGAATGGCACCTTTCCGCTGGTTTGCACCAGAAGCAGACCTTCTGCTCTCGTTCCATATACTGCCGGACCGCATGCGCCTCATATCGGTCATTCAGAATTAGCAGCCGCCTCTTTTCCGATGCCAACGCCTGAGCCTTTTGTGAGACCTAGGCGCAGCTTGCCGGCCGCAGCCTGTCCCAATTGGGACGAATAGTTGGCACCCATATTGCAAATCTACTACTCCTAAAGCTGCCGGACCGCTCTCGTGATGAGCCGCCAGTCGGCTAAGCGCCTCGTCGGTCTTTGAGCTGGCCCCAGCGGATCCCAAAAGCAGAAATTCGAGCGTACAGGCGACGTGAGGGAGGATACCCGAACCCGCGTGAACGAGGCTGTAAGGTCGATCGGATTTCAGTTCAATCGACAAGCAATTGATTTTCGCCGGGGTCGTTCCGATTCGCTTATTGTTCTGGTGTCGGACATCGCGAACCCGTTCTTTCCGGTATTCTTCAAGGGATCGAAAAGGAAGCTCGGGAACGAAGCACAATAGGTAACACAAAAGGTCAAAACAGAGCAATGGCCACAGCCGTTTGCGTCAGATTATTCAAGTTAATTCGCCGACCGCCAACGCGAACAGACGCGCATGGTCCCGTCCGTATAGCGTTGTTAATCCGGCAGTAGCATCTCCTCTTCATCGGCTGCGGCTTCGAACAGCAGCCGGAAGTCGTTACCCGGCATTTTGCCATCCATCGCAGATAGGCAAGCCTCAGCCGCCAGCCGCCACTTGGGGCCACGATTGGACCACTTTAGAAGCTCCTCCGCGGCGGCATCAACTCGGTTGACACCAAGGCGAAGCCCCGGGCGCTCAGTCTTCACATAAACCGGAGGGTTGAACCAGCGGTGGGGCATCAAGCCTCTCGAACGTCAAAGGCGATGAACAGTCCCCAAACGGAGGCTGAATTGACGATCATTCCGACCAACTGGCAGTCAGTCTCACGAAGATCATGGCCGCGCTCGCGCACCGCTGCAATGGTCGCCTTCAGGGAAATTATATTGCCCGGTTGAGAACCCAACAGGACCTCGCGGACCAGCTCCTTGGCCGTTTGCTGCACAGGCCGAACAGGTGCTTGAACGTCCATCCCATCCTCCCAGAGAGATAGAACCTCACCAGCTATTCTGTGGGTCACTTTCCGAAAAAGGCAAGAGCCGGAAACGTACAAAGCAGGTTGCCGCAAACACCCCATTTTGGAACGGGACCCGCCCTTTGTTCATTATGGGTGGAATCAATTTTTGAATGCAAATCCAAGGAATTTACGCCGTGCTCGCCAAGGATGGACAAAGCGGAGGAGTTCTATACCCGGCTTTTCGAGCGGAGGCCTGATGATCGTCCCATGGACGTGTTGATCCAATGGCGCAACGTCGCAGGCGCGAACTTGCAAATCTTCCATGATAAACGGCGAATGATAAAAAGCCCGCTGACGTCTGGCGACGCTGCAGGGATGGCCCGCGCCTGCTTCGGAGGCTGCGCGGGCCGACCATGACGAGTGGAGAGGACATCTTGGTCACCGGCACGGACCGCTGAAGAACGAGCCAGCTGTGGCCAAACAGCCTCAGAGCGGGAATGTTCCCGCCTGACGCAAAAACACCGTGGCTCAGCCGGCGGGCTCCGTTGCAGGGGCACTCAGGATAGTGCCACGGGCGCGGCGTCTGGGGTCAATGCAGTTTGCCGACTAGCCGAGCGTATTCGGCTTCAGCCCTGCCATATGACCCATCAGCCAGCGCAATCAGACGCGCTCGGTCAAGAATGACTACCTCTCCTCGCATTGAGCGTATCAGACCTTGGCCCTCCAAGGTTTGCAGCGCTATGGTGACGCCGGGCCGCCTGACACCGAGCATAACTGACAAGAACTCGTGCGTAATCGCAAAGCTGTTCCCGTCGACGCGATCATCGCACATCACCAGCCATCTTGAGAGCCTGTCGACGATGTTCATCCGGGCATTGCTGAGCGCGGTGAAGCTTGCCTGGAGGTGAAAGTAGTGAACGTAGCGGAGCAGAAAACTTCGCAGGGTTGGGCTTGTCAAAAGCGCCTTGGTGAAGAGGCCCGCGTCGATAACAAAGGCTCGGGCCTCTAATTGGACGTAACAATCGTGCGTTGACCGGTCATCGCCCATGATAAGCGCTGAGCCGGTCATACCCTCACAACCTATGATTCCGATCTCAGCTTCAATACCAGGCCGCAGTTCGCCCACCACTGACCCGAGACCGCTCTCGAAGAAGTACACGGTTCTGATTGGAGACCCCGCCACTTCGAGATGCGTCTTCAGTCCAAGGGAGACGCTTTCCAAATGAGGTTGCAGCAAGGCCAAATCTGCCGAGCACATTCGAAGCAGCAGCGAATTGCGATAGATGGAATTTTGGCGGGTGTCGCATTGCGCGGCAGTGTGAGTTCGTGAACTGGAGTCTGTCATAGCTCCCTCTCCCTATTGGGGCGGAAGCATGTTGATCGCTCACAGCCGACGGACGCCCTTAGAGTTGCCGTCGATAGCACACTGTATGCCTGCGGGCCGCGGATGTCCCATTTATTAACAACTGCGTTGATCAGCGCGAGCCAAGCTTTGGCGCGCCCGCGCTAAGACGGCATTCAGATACTCCAGGAATTCGTCATCGCTTTTCGTTGACAAGCCGACTTGTCGAGCGCGAGTCACAATGCGCTCCTGGAGTGAAACCGCTGTCTCATAGTGGTCCACGATCATCTGAAATGAAGCGCTCACTGGGGCGGATTCAAAGAGCTGTGCCATTGTGGCAATGTAGTTCCAAGATGATGAGAGTCGATGCGGCCGCTGCTTTGCGTAACAATCGTACAATGTGCTCAAGAATGTGCGGTTACCGGATCTAGACGGCCTATCCGGAGGTGGTGTGGAATTCTGCTGACTTAGCAGCACGGATAGAACTCGTGATCCGCCACGCAGCACGCGCCAGATAGGACCAATAGGGCGTAACTAGCGACGCGAGCGCCGCCGCTGCGATGCAGTGAGCCGAATGCGCCGAGGCCCATCAACTTCCACCGGGTCACCTCGGCAGTGGCCGCCTTCACCCCGGTCATGTCTTCGCTGAGCGATTCACCGCGTCTTCAGCCTTGGCAAAACGCTGCACCAGCTTGTCGGTCTTGGCGTACATCTTCGATCGGCTGGCGGCTGGGCGCTGCTCGGATTGCTCGTAAGAGAGCGCGGCTCAAGCATCGCTGTCGTTTAATGTCGCGCCGGATCTCGGTTGCGTCTCGCTGAACGCCCTCCATGGACGCCCTTCATCGTGGGTCCACCAGGGCTTTCTTGTTGTCTGAATAGCCGCCTTCGTGCGCGAGCACCTTGGCAGGCGCTTTCTTTTCGCGCGAAATTGCCATCGTTTTCAAGCGGGAGGGTCGGGATGCAGATTTTCGATGACATCGAGGCGCTGCTGGATGCGGGTGAAGCCTCGACGGCACTTAAGGAAGTGCGGGCGCTGGTGCATCAATTTGGGCGCGGGTCCAGTGTCTTGGCGGGCGCGATCGACGACCTCATTATTGACCTGTCGACGCTATCATTCGTCGCCGATGCTTACGGAGGCCGCATCGCAGAGGCGGCGCGCATGTTGGCCCGAAAAAGACTATTGAAAATCAAGTTGCTCGCACCTCGTCAAAGCGTTGAAGTGGTCAGCTAGAGATTGGTGGTCGCTACGAAAAACGTGTAGACCTGCTCGGTGCTCCGACGCATCGAAACCTCTCGCCATCATCGGTTCCGTGCGGACGAAAGAGCCGCCTGACCCTGCGACCAGATGAAAGCTTGGACTTGCGGCAGACCGCAAGCAGTTGGAGCTTGAATTGCCGACACACTCTCAGGAACCGTTGCCGGGATCGCACTCCATTGGTCGTCGGCCCAGATCCGGCGCGCCTCGCTTAAGGTGCCGGTCGAATATGGCCAGCTTCTCTTCGTAGCCGATCCGCACTCTGGACCTGCAACTATCGCATTTGAAACCGGCAATCGTTTTCAGCCAGGATCCCCTTCTCACCATAGGGCGTGAACAGGAGGGGCATTGGAATTCTAAAGGTACGTCGCGCAGTTCATTTGATAGAGGCACTGTGCATGTTCTCCTCAGCGGCACGGCCACTGCAACAAAGTAGAAGGAGAAATGTTTCCGGATTCGGCCATTTGCGGGAAAGAATCGGACCTAAGTCTAAATGGTGAGCGGCCCTGAAACCCATCGGCCTTTGCGTCGGAAATTAAAAATAGCGAGGGTTCGAAGGCGGCCGCGGGCGTGAGGCTGGCAAGTGGGCCAAGACGGCGGCGGTAAGGCGGAGCTGTGGCGATCAAATAACCGGTTCGCCCAGAATCTCGTTCACCCAGCTCATGGTTCTCAGCCCGTATGCCATTCCGGCGCAGTCGGCAAACCAGTCGAAGACACTCATGTCACGCCCTGTGACGCTTTGAAGGATTTCGATCGCTGCGCCCGTAAAAGCAAGTAGAACCGCCAGCCGGACCACCTGTTGGGGCCAGCCGAGGCTACCCAAAGCCGACAAGGTGGCGAACGCGGCGGCGTGGTTGAGCTTGTCGTGATGAGACGTAAAGGCCAACGCGTGCAGCAAGTGGTCTGGCAATAGCGCGAGCAACAGGACGACCGCCAACGTGGAGAGAAAGGCAGCCCTTGCCATGCTCTGATAAAAGCTCGACTGCGGCAATCTATCCGCAGCACTCCCGGTTCCTAGTTCTCGCTTCCGATACTGGCGCACTAGGCAGAGCTCCAACCTGCATCTGAGCTACGAGCGCGAACAACTGGCATGCTTAACAGGCCTCCTGATGTCATCAGGAAGTTCCATGAAACAGCCTATGTCACTCTGGATGGTTCCATAGGGCGCTGCGAATGTCGCCCTCCATTGTGATGAGGCCGAGGGTTTCCTGCCGAAAAGGCGCGGCGGAATAGGCGAGCCATTGGTACCGCTTGCGCCCAGGTGCGATGCGTATCGTGCTGGGCGGGAGCGGAACTCTTTCCAGCCTTGGCCCAGCTGTGCAGCCGGGCCGACGCCCTTCTGAATTCAATTATCGCCGGCGTCGCGGCTAAAAGACGAAACCGCTGTTTAGTCTGGTCATCCCTGCCTTGGTGATCTCGCCTCTACATATTCCAATCCTAGACGCTAGGCCAGCAGCGGCCACTCGCGGCTGTCCATCAACAATCCCAAACATCAGGTCGCGGTTATATACAAAAAAGCCGGCCACCTTTCGGCAGCCGGCCAGTGCAAACAAGGAAGGGAACGTTGCACTGATGGGGCAGTGCACCGTCCGAAGCGTTTCCAGGCGACAATGTTCCACCGATGAGAGAACAAAGAAGGCTTCACCGCCAGCGCACATTCCCCTTAGCTGCGCTGTATTGCCAGCGGCTAGTCTCTAAAGGCCTTTAACCAGCCACGGATCGGTGTCGTATCCGAGGCGCGGCTTTTCCGGCGTTCCATCGGCCGGCAATTTGGCGGTTCCGGTCGGCCTGCAGTCCAGTTCGAGCACCTGCTTCTTGGCAGAGTGCTTCGTAGAGCAAAGGTCCGTGGCGTCACTCACCACCACCTTCTTCTCCTTGGCTATAGCGACACCAGTCCCAGCGATCACGATCGCCGCGCAAAACACAGCTACTCTCATCATACTCCCCACCGTTGCTCCTCCCCAAAAATGCTGAGCATGACGTTACGGCACATTTAAATTAGCGCAAGCGAATATTAGCTTGACTAGTCCCCTTCACATCGGCTCTGGTCGCCTCCCCTTGCTGCTGCGCCTTGCGAAACCGGCAGCGCGATATGCTAGGATGGGCGCATGCCTGCTCATGACCGGGCGGCCGCTGTTAACGACTTGAGCTTGACATGGCAGAAGGCTGCAGCCGTCAAGTTTCCCAAGTCGTCGTGGCGATGAACGATCGCGTCGAGGATCGCTTACCAAGCGGCGTTTACTAAGTTCCGCTGGTGCAGCCCTGCGCGAACACCATAACCACGTGATGACAAATCAGCCATGTGTGTGGCGCGGCGGGCTTGTTCCGCTTGTGGCCGGCGCCTACCCACCCGGGTTCCCCAACCATGGCGTCGGCCATTTTCGTTCTCTCAGCGATTATAGGCCTTTGCTATCGGCCTATGTGTTGGCCTTGGATGGCGAGATCGCGGTTAGATCGCCTCGTTCGTTTGGATGTTTCGCTGGCGTTGGCAGGAGGCGCATATGTTCGCCAGCCGGCGGATACCACACCGCCCCACCGGTCAGGCCCAGCGCGTCCGCTGCAAAGTCCCCGCAGACCGCTGCTGGGCCGCTGGCGGGCAGCGGCTACTTGCTGACGATCCAATCCACCAAGCCAGTTTCGATCAGCTCGCACCCAGTGAAATCGCGCACCAGGGCCTTGGCTAAATCGCGCCATTGACACTCAGGCGTACCCGTTTCCCCTACTAGGGCTCGGAATGCACATCGGAGAACGTCGGCTTGAAAGGCGGAGACGGCAACAGTAGACGGGTCGGCATCTTCCCAGCCTAGCGCCACGTCGCGACGACGTTGACCAAGGCGCTTCAGAAGCTCGCGTGAGGCTCGGATGGCCCTGCGCGATTGATCCATGTCCCGGCGAAATGTGGCGGGTTCCGCCATGGACTTCTGGCGCATCAGCAAGGTGGCCGTAGTGGCCGCTCGAGCGATATCTATGGGCGTTGCAACCATCGCAGCCTCCCAGAAAAGGCAATGGCAAACGACACATTAATAAGCTCGCCGAAACTCTCTCCGCAATGAAAAGAGTTGTACGAATTTTACCAACCCGCACCCTTTCAGTGATGCCGGGCCGCTGCTGTCCTCGCTCTTGTTCTGTCATCGTAATGAAGGACGACATCTCCGAGCACCCGTAGCACACCTGTTGCATGGAAAAAGCTGTAGGCGTTTATAGGTGCCCGGGCACTCCGCCATTTGTTTGCGTTGTGGAGCGGGACAAAGCAGGTTTCCTCACTCAGGCCGCCTACCGTGAAGCGGGGCACAAGCCCGACTTCGACGCATTGCCTTGGGAAGCTGAATACAGGGCCGCCAACTCAACGAAAGCCGGTCGTACGCCTAGCTAGCAACCAGAGGCACCGTGACGGTCGTGGCGTAATTTATCGGATACTGGTCGAAATACGGGAAAGCGATGACGAAGGCATAGCTCGCGGTCAGATGCGCCATCTTGAAGCCGCCGCTGGCAGGGTCGATCGCGATCGTCACAATGACGTTCTGCAGACCCAGGTTCACCAATTTCTGCGTGGCGATGGCCTGGATGTCGCTCTGCGAAAGCGTGTTGTTCAGCTGCAGCGCCCGAGAAGAGGTTTCCAGTGTATAGCGGACGGTCGACACGGCATTCATGGCCCAGCCGAAGGCGAAGATTCCGAACAAAAGCATCACCAGGAAAGGCGCGATCAAGGCGAATTCCAGCCCGGCTGCGCCGGAGCAGTCACGGCGCCACCTGGATCCGATCCTTTCAGCGGACACGGATCACCTCCTGATGGCTGATCGCGCGCGGGTCCGGGAAAACACCGAAGTTGAACGGGGGCACCCAGGTGCCCGTGGCCGTTATCTGGACGAAGACAGTCGGCAGCTTTGTTCCGCCGCAGATGGTGGTCTCATCCACGACCGTGGCGCCGCACAAATAGGAGCGGATCAGCACGACGGCGGCGTCCTCGGGCTTGTCGTTCCAGCTCGAAAGCGCGACCGCCTGCGTTCCCGTGTCATTGGACGCGCCGGCCATTACGAGATTGGCCGCGGTTTTAACGCCCGCGCGCATCTGCAGGTAACTCGTTACGTAGGACCAGCCGTCGGCGATGCCGAGGCAAACGAGGCACAGGATGGGCAGCAACATGGAAAACTCGACGGCAGCTATCCCGGATTTGTCCAGGACAATGCGCAAGGTCCGCCCACCCATCCCGCTACTCGACGAGCTGAACGGATTGCGTCGCCGGAATGTTCTTCATCCCGAGGCTGGTGCAGTCCTGCTTGATGGTCGTACTGCCTGACCACTGGATGGTGTCGGCGACGACCTGAGTGCAGCCACCGTTCCCCGAGAAGTTGCCAAGATAGTTGACCTGCTGCCTGGGAAAATAGATGGCGCCGGTCAAAAGCGAGTCCGCTGTGCCATTGAAGGTGCTCTGTGCCGCAGTCCCGGTCCTGTCGCCGTAGAACAGCACGCCGGAATAGGCTCCGGAGGTAGGCGCGCTCAGCGTCACCTTGGCGTTGCCGTTCATGCTGACAGTGTTGCTGCCTGCCATGAAGATGGTTACCCCGCTGCCCGCGACGACCGCGTTGGCGTTGACCTTCATACCGCCCTGCACGACGTAGACGCCGGGCTGCAGGGTGACGTTGCCGCTGAGGCTCATGCCGCTACAGTAGGTGCCAGGCTGGAGTGTTTGCGACGTCTTGTTGCCGTTGACAGACTTGCACGGGTTCCCGGCCGTCGGCGCCGCCAGGCTGGAGAAAGGATCGGCTGCCGGCAAGGCCTGGGTGATGTTGGACTTGCAGACCGTGGTCGCCGGATTGTTCAGCACCATGCCGCCGACCGTGATCAGGCAGTCGGCCTTGAGCACCGCCGAGCCCTGCGTCTTTATGGCGTCCGAGGCAATCGAGTCCGACATGACCGAACAGCCGGTGAGGTTGACGGTGGTGTTGCCGGAAAAGAGCGCAGCCTGGGAGGCCGACTGACTGAGCGCCAGCACGCAAGCCTTGGAGGCGTCATTGATCAGCGCCACCGCCCTTGCCTGTTCGGCAACGGGCGCCTGGTTGAAAATCGCCGTGAAGTAGCGATCTAGGTTCTGCTTGACGATGACCTCCACCGCCTTCTTTGCGGTGTTCGGGCCGGACAATGGCGGCGTGTTGACCTGGATCGTGCCCGGCGTGGCAAAATTGTTCGAGGTCGCGGACTGCGTGGCGGCGGCGATGATGGTCGGGTTATCGGAACCCGCGACTTTCTCGAGCGCACCGGCATAGGCCGCGGCATCGGCAACGGCCTGCAGCTTAAGGCTGCTGTAATACCAGAAGGATGTCTCCACACCGAGGCCGGCGCCGCCAACCACGACCGGCAAGGTGAAGGCAACGATGACGGCAACGTTACCGTTCGTGGCGCGCCTTAGGCGGCTCAAAGCAAACCAGATCCGGGTGAACGCGTTGGATGCCATATGTATTAGAAACCATGAATAGATAAACGAATGTGTAAAAAACCCATTCCGATTCGATGAAGTCCGACCTGCCAGACGAAATAGGTGCGCTGCAATTCCTCCTCGCCTCGCATGTACCGAGATCAGGCCGCTCAATCTGCGGTCGATCTCTACGGGTTGGAAGCGGCGACCGCCGTGGCGCAGTGCGCTTTGGAGGCTCATTTCGACGGTCGACCAGATGACTATCGCTTTTGGTGCGATGTCTTTCACCAACTGAGAAGAGCAACTGAAGGAACTTTTGCCGCGAAATCGTGTTCGTTCGAGCATGACCAGAATAGCCGACCTTGGACCGCCTAAGCCCGGCAAGCCACACCAACCGCAGGACGGGCACGATCGATTTCACCCATGCCCGATCTGCGGCCAGCAGGTCGACAAGCGCGACTTCCGCCAGGTCATGTGGCACGAGCAACCAGATCATGAGCCGCTGGAGCTCGATCAGTGAGGCAGGAACAACTGGGCCGCCAGCCAGAAGCCGACGGCCATCAAAGACAAAACAACGAGTGCGACGAGGAACAGCCTCATCGCCGGTTCCTACCACGCGTCAGAACAAAACCCGCCGACCGAAGCCAGCGGGCTTTTGTTGCAGGGCCGTGGTTTGCTTAGGATGTGGATCGCGGTTCAACACTGGGTGCCAATTGCGCAGTCACTGCGCTCAGACGCCCACGTTTGGTCAGTACTGGCTTGCTGTATTCTTTCTTCATGCAGTCCCTCCAGTGGAAATTTGAGGCAAAGCGCATTTACAGCCAAAGGTTGTCAATCAGCCCGCGCCTTGTCAATTCAAAAGGTGCCCTGCCCTTGCGTCCGGCGGACGAGAGACGTCACACCGCAAGCATCTCACCAGCCATGGAATCGTCCAACACCGTCCAGGTACTGAGGTTACCTAGCCGCAGGAGGGTCCTGAAGCCGCACAACCTTGTCGAGATGTAGCCGTATCCGCTGGCCTTCAGCGAAGGACAGCGCAAACGATTCCAGGCCGAATGAGCGTGTAATTTCCTGGTCGGTCTCTATGATGCGGACGACCCATTCGCCACTGGCTCCGACCACTTCCACGCGAGGCGTGGCCTTGCGAATTGACACCACGTTGCTCATCACATCCTCCCTACGAAACGCAATGGCAAGTCGATTTAAGACCGTCGTAGTCGGTAGATCAATAACAAATGCTTGCTCGGATCGGACGAACCATCCTGGATGGGCATACAACGGGGGCTAATGCCACTTCAGTCAGGCGAACCCTCCGGGGAACCTCCCTTGAGATAGCCTCTGCTTCAGGTCGTTGGCATTCAGGATGGCCGCCAGCTCTTCGGCATACTCCATGTCGGGAAGGTCGACAGATGGGTGGCCCGCTACAATAGCCGGCAGCCCGGTGAACACGTCGAACACCGTCCACGTCCCATCCGGTTCCCGCCTTACGCCGTACCGCAGAGTTGCCATGAGGGGATGCTAATGGAAGCCGCGAATATATGGTACAAAAAATGCGAGCGGGCGATCGGACAACGGGCACGCCTTGCAGAAGTTTTGCCGCTACGACGGGTTCGGTCGGGCACGGCCAGAATAGCCAACCTCGGACCGCCCATCCCCGGCAAGCCACATGACCTGACTGGGAAGAGCATTTCTATGCGCGCCCCATTTGCGCGCAAAAGGTAGACCGTCGCGACTTCCGCCAGGTGATGTGGCACGAGCAACCGGACCACCAGCCGCTGGAATGCGACGCCTAAGAGCGCAGCACAACCCAACTGGTCATCGCTATCGAAGCAGCGTTTGCGGGGCGGCCGCTTCTAGGCGCATGGTGGCTAGATGACCCGAATATGGGTGGGATCGGATGGCGCCACGATTTATAGCGAAACCACTGTCCTGGCCGACCGAACCGGCGGCTGGCTGGTCCGGGCCGGAATGAACCGGGGCAATGCCCGGCTCAACGGCTACGCTCTCGATCAAGTGCACCTGGTCCCGGTAGATCGTGCCGTGGAGGTCGGTTTCGGCGGCGCAGTTTTACTGCCGCAACTTATCCGTGAGGCAGCATTCGTTTGCGGTGTTGACCGCTCGCAGGATGTCGTGAACGCTGCCTCCCACCGGTTCGCCGATGCAGTGCGCGTCGGACGAGCCGAGTTCCGAACCGGGCTAGTCGAGGACTTGCCCTTGCCGGATAGCACATTCGACAAGGCTCTCAGCGTCCACACAGTGTACTTCTGGCAAAGCCTTAGAGCTGGATCCGCAGAGCTCCATCGCGTCCTCAAACCAGGCGGTCGCGTCGTGCTTGGCTTCCTCCCGAAGGCACATATGGACCGGATGAACATGCCGGCCGATATTTTTACACCTCGCGAGCCGGATGAGGTCATTGCTGCCTTGCGAGAGGCAGGGTTCAGCGACCCTGAAGTGCGGAGACCGAGCACGGAAACCGCATGGCTCGTTGTGACAGGCACGCGAAGATAAGTTTCGGCGCCTGGAAGCGGAAAAGCCCGCCGCCGAAGCCAACTGGCTTTGTTGCAGGGGTTTGCCTAGGCTCCTCTGGGTTCAACACTGGGTGCCAATTGCGCCGTCACTGCGCTGAGACGCCCACGTTTGGTCAGTACTGGCTTGCTGTATTCTTTCTTCACTGCAGTCCCTCTCTAGCGAATTTCGGCAAAGCGCCTTGGGCCTAAAGGTTCTCACTCATCGGTGCAGGTTGATGGCGTGCACACAGCCGTTACGGCCGAGAGCTTCTCGCGCTTCTTTAGTTCCGGCTTCTGATAAGGCTTCTTCATGCAGGGTTCCCCACGTTTGTCCCTCAATGCGAAAATGCGGTGCGCCGACCACGATTGTCAACCGGAAACACTGAAGTAGCGGCCGAGCGACGCCAGGGGCCGGCACGCGCGGTCAGGGCGGCGTGCGCAGCGTGGATGCTGCAATTGCCTGGCCGGTTGCCATGGCCTGCTAACGAGCGCACACTGCTGCGGTCGCCTCGAAAAATCAAAAACAAACAGGCACGAGGCGCTTGGGAGCGATCATCAGGCTTTCGCCCGACCAGGGAGAAGGCCCATGCCCACACCGGCACAGAGCCGGCTCATATATTTTATGGGCCAACTCGTTCACAACGAGAGCATCGTTTCCAAGCAGGATATTATCGTCGGCTTACTGGATCACGAAGGCAGTCCGACGGCCGACGCCGACGAATTGCTGGCGAACTTGCATCGATCACTGCAACAGGCCCGACAGAGCTTGCACGAGGCGCAAGAGATCTATGGAGTCAGAAATGCGGAGTAGCGAAAAAACAAAACTCGCATACACAGCCGCAGAGTTCGCCGAAAAACACGGTTTGACCGTGAAGGCAGCCGAAATCATCCTGTCCGTGAACGGCTCCTCACGTGTCGCTTGCGATGCAGCAGCACGCGCATTCAAAGAAGCGGTTGCGCACCGAGCACACAGCAATGACGGCGAATGAGGCCCGCGCCTGCTTCCGAGGCTGCGCGGGCCGACCATGACGAGTGGAGAGGACATCTTGGTCACCGGCAGGAATCGCTGAAGAACGAGCCGGGTGTGAACGAACAGCCTCAGAGCGAGGTTGTTCCCGACTGACGCAAAAAAGCCCGCCAACATGAGCCGGCGGGCCAAGTAATGGGTCGCTGTCCAATGAACGCGTTAGGTGTCTTCAGATGGATTTTGGTCGAGAAGCCGCCGCGCGTCAGGCGCAACAAATCGGGCGCCGATTGAACGCCCTGCGGACGCAGGAACGCCTTCGTCTCGCGGGCGCTCCGCGTAAGCAAATCTTCGCCGCCGAGAAGCTCAATCGTCTCGGCCCAACCGTCGTCTGCAAGCAATTCGTGTGTCATCGCAGTTAGAATCCCACCCGATTCCGCAGGGCAATACCTATCTTATCGCCTAGGCCCTTTTGCCCCTACCGCCGAGACATGACCGCGCACCACGGAGCTGTCGAACATCTGCACCAGGTGCGACCGGTGTCGTTGCGCCCACTTCTGTGCCGGATAAGCAAAGACTAGGCCGGTAAACGGTGAACGCAGTTCGGGGAGTACCCGCACCAGATCGAGCTGATGGGCGAGATAGCCTGGAAGAAAGCTGATGCCCAATCCTATCGCCACGAGCGCCCTCACCGTTAGCAGATCATCGCAGGTGAGGCCCCCTGTCAGGTCAACACCGATCTTCCGGTCGCCCGCCAGCATCGGCAGCGGTCGCGCCCATGCCTTGCTGAGGGCGATTAGATCGTGATGTTCGAGTTGCTCCAGTGAGACAGGTGTGCCCCGGCGGCCGAGGTAGGCCTTGGAAGTGTCCTGAAGGACCCGTCACGAAAGCGCGTGAGATCAGGCTGGAATCGCGCAACGGGCCGACGCGCACGGCGAGGTCGATGCCGTCGGCGACGAGATCGGCAACGCGGTCGGTGACGACGAGATCAACGGCGACCGCCGGATAAGCCTTACGGAACGCTGCAATAACAGGCGGTAGAAGCGTCTGCGCGATATCCACTGACGCCGTCAGCCGAAGCTGTCCGTCCATCCCCGCCGACTCTGCGCGAAGCTCAGCTTCGACGGTCTCGATTTCTCGCAGCGCGATGCGACACCGCTCGAAATAGGCTTGGCCCTTGGGCGTAGCGCGCAGCTTTCTGGTCGTGCGCTGGATCAACGAGAGCCCGAGCCGTCGCTCCAGGGCCGCGACCTTGGCGCTCACTGTCGTTGCAGGCATGCCGAGACGGCGCGCCGCGCCGGCAAAGCTCCCTGCCTCGAGGACGTTGATGAAGACACATATCTCGTCGATGCGCATTCCCGGATTATGCAGAAAACGGGATGCTCATTCCAGTCATCTCATATTTTCCGGGCAATGCATTTGCGCGATGATTTCGCTTGTGGAAATCGCCAGCAGGGGAGCGGAGGCCATGAACGATCAATCGATCAATCCCAATGACGCCGCCAGCGTCGTCGAAAAATATGCCATCAACCCGCGCGTTCGGGTCGGTCACGTCCATCTCAACGTCGCCGACATCGAGCGATCGCTAGCCTTTTATTGCGGTGCCCTCGGGTTCGGCGTCACCATGTCGCTAAGCGAGGAGGCTGCCTTTCTCGCGGCGGGCGGATATCACCATCATCTGGCGCTCACTAACTGGAAAAGCCGCGGCGGCGCCGCGCCCCCGATTGGCACGACGGGCCTACACCATGTCGCCTTTCTCTATCCGACACGGGCGGCGTTGGCGGCTGCGCTGCGCCGCCTGCGAGCAGCAGGGGTGACGCTCACCGGCGCGAATGACCATGGCGGCTCGGAGGCGATCTATGTGCGCGATCCCCGGCAACGGGGTAGAACTCTATTGGGATCGCCCGGAAGCGGAATGGCCGCGCAACCCGGACGGCGCGCTGAAACTGGTCAGCAATCCGCTCGACGTGGACAATCTCGCCCGCGAGGGGGCATCAGACTGCTAAGCCGGCCACCGCCATGGCGGGCTGCGTTCGGAGGACTGCTGCGACAGTGCTAGCCATTCACCGAGCCACGGAGCCGGTTGGCTGCGAGCGGAGGGCAACCACTCGGCTGGCGGGCTTCGCCACCCCAGGTATTAAAGTGTACGCTTCGAGAAGACCGTCGGCAAACTCAAGCGCTTAAAATGCGTCGCAATACCCTGCGGGAAGAGAAGCGAAGCTTCGCATCCGAGCTTATAGGACTTGACCGGCGGCTAGCCAGACGGCTCCCGCGCGGCTGAGACGGCCCTGTCCCGTTCCTTTGGATGAACTGCGCCTTGTGGCCGGTGATGTTCTCGATCGCCTTCAAAAGGGGTCGATGGACCTCACAGAGCTTGGCATGCTCGCTGTGGTACGCACAGCGACCCGAATATGCTCTTGTGCAGCGCTTCGGCTGCCGCCAGGAAGCGCTCGATTTCAGCCCGGGAAAGCTGTTCGGAAGGTTTGGTTCTGGCCATTGGTGCTTGCGCAATTACTAATTTAGTGAAACCTTACGTTCTTCTGGGGAGTAGACGTGAGACCGGTCGGTCCAGCTATGGGCGGCATTGAACATGATGTTTTTTCCGCGATTACTGATTGGGATGTTTGCCACGTCGACCGTGGTAGCGACCTGGACTTACCTAGCAACCGATTCGTTCTGGAAGTCCCTTGCATGGACCTTGCTGATTTTTATCATCTTTCAGGTTGCATATTTCCTATTTTCATTCGCGCTTTTCTACAAGTAAGTTTTGGATGAAAAGAACCGAAGAAAAACCGAACACTGCCGAGCCTACCTGTCGAGACGGCGGTGTCTCATCTGAAGGGCGCTCGATGACGCTTTGAGGGAGACCGCCAGACACGAGAGCAGCGATCATGCTAATCTTTGCGAACCATGCGAAAGAAGGAAAGCCGTGGCAGCGCCAACAATCATCGAAAAGCGCGCTGGCGCTGGATGTCGCCACGGAGATCGTCGTTAGGGTGCGGACCGACGACGCCGAAGCCGAGGAGGGCGAGCGGGGTCTAAGGAGGAAACACAGATGGCTGCCTATCTGATAGCGGATGTAGACGTAAAAGACGCTGCCTTGTTCGAGGAATATCGGCGGGACGTTCCCGCTACCGAAGAGCGGTACGGTGGGCGGTACCTGGGCCGCGGTGGCGCCACCAAGGTTTTGGAAGGTGATTGGGATCCACACCGACTGGTCATTGTCGAATTCCCCGACATGGCGTCATTGATGGGCTGGTATAATTCGCCGGAATACGCCCGGCTGATCGAGATCCGCAAACGTTCCGCTAACACCAGGATCATCGCTTTAGAAGGGATTGCAACGCCTGCCGCGTGACCCATAAGCGCGGCCAGCGGACCCGACGACAGTTGGGCATCCTCAGCGTCATTTCTTCCTCACGGCGAGATGCCGGAGCAGCAAGACCACTTAGTACCGTCTATGATCAATTTGCCGCTGCGCCGGCGAGCGAGCAAAAGACGCGGGAACAGGTGTCTCGTGACCGCCGTGTTATCCCGATCATCCGAAGACGTTCGCTCTGGTGCGGGACGACTTCAAGTTCTTTTTCAAGGGTGTTCGGAGGTTGGCCCACGGCTGAAGGGCTGCACAACCAAGGGGCGACGATCAGCTTCTCCACCTTCAGACACATCGTGATAACCTGTCGGCCATGAAATCGGTGGCTTGAGAGAAACGTGGGCGGGCCCCAGGAGACTAATTTCTGCCCATGGGGAAGGCGATGTCCGCGCTAGCCGGAATGTCAGCTACCGAAGATCCGCCGTGTGAAGGCTGCCAGTCCGCTAACGGCCGCCCCAAAGCTGCCGGTCAAGACAAGGTCGCGTTGGAACCGATCCTTCGCATCCCCCGTTATCGAATGGAAGGGACATTACTTGCCATTAGGAGATGAAGAATGAAACGGCTTCTTTTTGCCACTGCCATGATGGCTCTTTCCAGCGGGCTTGCGTTCGCGGGGACGACAGGGACAACAGGGACGACGTCGAGTGGCTCCTCCACTACCACAACGATGCCGACGACAGATAACAACACGGATTCGACCACAACGAAGTCGACCAATTCGAACTCAGCGAAGGACTGTGCGCCCGGCCAGCAGAGTGGCAGTGCTAAGCAGGCCGCTCCTGGTCAACAGGATGACACCAGTGCCAAGTCCGCAGCCCCTGGACAGATGAAAACGACTGCCGAAGGTTGCTAATTGTGGCGGGAGGGGCTGGTTTGCACCGGCCGGAATGGATGCCTCCCGCTGCCGACCGGCGGCAACGGACCGGCCCGCGCCCTTCGATCAGCGCGGGCCGTTTTTCTGAAAGAACCTCCCTTAATCGTCCAAGGAGCCTGCAGCCTTTTCTTGGGCGAGCCGGAATGCATAGTTGGTTGCGGATGTGATTGTTGAATAGCGGCCCTTGGTGGGGCAGATTTGAACGCGACAAACGCCTCAAGCGGCACGCCCAGGAAATCGTATTGCTTCCCCCCTCGCTCAAACAGACCGAGAGAACCCTGGTCCGGGTCAATAGTCGAACTTGCGCATCGAGGTCGACGGCATGGTGCGTTTCAAGAAACCAGCGTGAGCCGCGGCCAGCCGGGTATGGACCGCCCTACAGGCTGAGCTGTATTCGAAGATGTGGCCGGGCGTAGAATGACCTCGCGTTCCGCCGCTTCGCGCGCCGCCCTGATCGGAGTTTTCGCGTTGACGGTGTGGGTGGCCGTCACGGCATCGGCTGCGATCTCCTCAACACGGTATTTCGGCACTTTTGTTCCTAAGCGTCGGTAGCGACTCCGCTTGTTTAGGGGTCGCCCTCAAAGAGGAGAAAAGGTGGCAAGCTCGTCGTCTCCCTGCCGCCGGGGGTGTGACCCGGCGGCTTGCACGTTCGACTAGGGTCGTTTCAGCGGTGACCGGTCTTACGGCGTTGGCGCAGGATCCTGTTTGGAAGCCATCTCGTCGATCTTCTCGGCAAGCACGCTGTTGGCCCATTCGGTGACCTCGGCGTCGACCGGCTTGTTGGCCATATCGGCGAGCGCGTCATCCAGCGATGGGACGGCGGCAGCAGCATCGGCCGCCGCTATATTGGCGGCATCGAGCGCCGCCTGCGCTGCATCGATCTGCTCCTGGGTCGGGACTTGGTCGGCCGGAGTATTCGGGTCGTTCAATTTGGCGTTCAACGCGTCGACTTCCGCTTGGGCGGCATCTACCGCGGCTTGGGCGCCCTTGGCGGCAGCCGAAGCTGTCACATAAGCCTGAATGCCGGCGAATTTCTTGCTCTTGGAGTTCATATAAGCGTTGATGTTGCGCTGCAGCGAGTTCAGCCGGCCAAGCTTGGCGTGAATGTTCTTGTCCTTAGGCGTCGCGGCGACCTCAATGTCGTCGACGGCGACCTGGTCTTCGCCCGAGGCCTTCTTTCCGGCGTGAGCCGATGCCGACTTGCCGTGCGAAGCGCTGTTGCCGGACTTCCCGCCGCCGTTGCCGGACTTGCCGCTATTGCCGTGACCACCGCCATTGCCGTGACCACCACCATTGCCGTGACCACCACCATTGCCGTGACCACCACCGTTTCCACCCGCACCAGCGAAAGCAGGAGCGGTCACTAGCGCAAGCGCGGCAAGCGCCGCCAAAAGGGTTTTTCGGGATGTCATGGTACCTCCTCAGGCGAATAGCCACCTCGCCGATTCGTTATAGAGCGGCTTATAAGAGTTTCCTAATTCGACTGAATGAACTTTAGATAAATGCTTGTTGCAATGAGCGACTGACGACTGCGAAGCGCTTTGTAACCCTCTGAAATCTAGCAAAAAATCCGGAGTCGCAGACCGTATCCCCCTTTAGCGCGACTGAAGTCCCATACCGATCGACCTTGGTCGGGCGATGCACAACCGCGGAATGCTTGCGGCATTTCGGAGTATGGCGTCACCATGTGGCTGTGACTGCGCATTGGCAGACAACTCGCCGGGCGAAGACCCCAACAACCTCGAGCCCGGCGAGCCTTACACCTGATCAGAGTACGCGATCAGGACCGGGGATCAGCCGGCGAAAGATGTGGGTGCAATATGGGTGCCAAACTATTCGTCCCAAATTGGGACCATGCTGCGGCCGGCAAGCTGCGCTTAGGTCTCATAAAAGGCTTAGGCGCTGGCATCGGAAATGGCGATCGCTGGTCGCTCTGCGCCAAGCCGCAGGACCAGCATCATGGTTGCCCCATTTTGCAGAACTTGACGCACACAACCCCCCGCGACAAAGGCTGCTGGGCCGTCGTAGCGCCGATCTGCTCCGGCATGGCCGCGTGAATGCCCGCTCGACTCCAGCAACAGCTTCATCCTTGGTTGCGACGTTCCCGCGCGCGCCGCCGTCATCGAGCGTATTATCTTACTCGCCTAACCCGGATCGTGCCGCGTCCGCTTTCCGGGACGCACGGATCTATGCTCAATACCTAATGTCAGGCGCGTACCTGAATGGGTCCTCGAGCCGAGATAGCGCGTTAGTCCATACCCGACATTGCGATGTCCAGAAATCGACCGTTTCGCGAACAGCGATGACTACTCGGAGCTGCTATCTCGTTTGCGCCACGAACTGTCCCCTGCCCTCAATGCTTCCAACGTCTCATTTGGGGGCCGATAACGGACTGACAGCTTCGAGCGTCGAGCCGTTGGATTAGACCCTGACGCCGATGCGTGCGCCGACGGAATCTTCCAACAGTCAACAACGCCGAGCTAAGCATCGAGCAAAACCGTCCCTCGCGGGCGGCTGCAACATGCCAGGACATAGCCGGCAGATTTCTCTTTAGCATTCAGTCCGCCCAAATCGTCCATGGTAACCTCGCCGGATAGTTTGGCTATTCGGCACGTTCCGCAAACGCCCTGCTGGCAGGCGGTTGGGATGTAGATGCCACAGTTCCGCGCCGCGTCCAGCAGGGTCTCTCCGGGCGCGCAGCGATGCTCCACACCCGAGCGGACAAAACGGACCGAAGACGAAATCGCCAAGCCCAATTCCGACCGAGAACCATTGCTGCCTCCGAAACTCTCCTCGTGATACTGCGCCGGCGGGAAGCCTATTGCATCAAGGCAGGCGCGTGCCGTCTTCATGTATCCTTCGGGCCCACAGGCAAAAACGGTGCGCTTGTGAAGATCGGGAACCAGGCTCAGCAGCATCCGACCATCAATTCGGCCGGTTGAACCCGTCCAAGCGGGACCTCCCTGGCCGCAAACCAAAGTCACTTGAACATTGGGAAAGCGAGCGGCAAGTGCTTCCAGTTCCGCTCGGAAGATGATGTCGCCTGGGGTTTTCGCGCTGTGAATGAAGCGGATCTCCCTGTCGTCTGCGCGGTCTGTAAGCGCACGCAGCATTGACATGGTCGGAGTCACGCCGCTCCCGCCCGAAAGGAAAACAGGTTTCTCCGACGGCAATTTATCCAGATTGAACGAACCGAGCGGCCCTTCGATCTCGATCTCGCTGCCCGGCGTCAAATGGTCATGGATCCAGTTGGAAGTGAGCCCGCCCTGCGTTCGCTTCACGGTGATCTGAAGATCAAGCGGTCGCGTCGGCGGTGACGATACCGAGTAGGCGCGCGTTATTGTGGCGCCGTTGATCCTGAGGTGCACGAGAACATACTGGCCCGCGCTGAAGCAGAACATCCGACCAGCGGCAGATGTGAGAACAAATGTTTTCACATCGTGCGTCTCGTCTATCACGCGACGGCAGAGCACTATATCTCGCGTCTTTTGTGCCCATCGCCGCTGACGCATGGTGGGCACGACATCTGAGGCTTGGATGGAGGCGTATGCATTCATCGTGCGGCTCGGCGTTAGGTCGAGCGAACATGCCAGTTCTTACCCCGCTGAACAGCAATATTATCCCAGCGTTATGATCGGGAATATCGATTAAACCTCCAGCGACATAACAGCGAGATGGAGAGCACGGATGCCTTTGCGAATGATCGGTTCGTGTTTGCGGCGTGCCAGTATCGCCGTATGGACTGGCTGGTGCAAGGTCGGCGCTCCTTCGACCAGGAACGATGGAATCTCACCGGTAAACCTGCGCGCATCATCGCTGCGCATGTAGCAAGTGCCGCCCGTTCGCCGGAGCATGATCTCCGCCAGAGCTTCCGATCCGGTCGAAAGTCGGCAGATCGCCAATTGAGCCAGCATCTCTGCGTGCGTTTTCTCCAGCACGACGGTGTAGCCTGGGCGGATGTAGGTGTCGGGATCGACGTCCGACAGGTTTCTGGCGGCAGTCGAAACCATTAAATATTCCTCGACCATCAGGTGCTCGTATGCGATCTCAGGCAAGTAGCGGGGGGCATAAAGCACCGCGATATCCAGGTTTCCCATGCTGAGGTCGCTGACCATCTGGTTCGAATAATCCGACTCGACATGGATTGAGGACTTCGGAAGTGCTTGGCACAGGGTTTCGACCCACCCGGGCAGGACTGAGCGGGTCATGCCCACTTGGGCGGCAACGCGCAAGGTGCCTTCGAAACGGTTGAAGGCCCGGACATCGTGGCGAGCCTGCGACCAAGTGGATACCAGAGATCTTGCGTAGGCTTCGAACCGGCGCCCTGCGGCAGTCGGCTCTGCCCCGGCGCGTCCGCGTTGGAACAGTTCAGATCCGATTGCGCTCTCCAGGTTCTTGATGCGGGTGCTGATTGTCGATTGGGTTAAGCCCAACCGATCTGCGGTGCGATTGAAATTTCTCGATTCGATGATGTCGAGAAAGGTTTCGATGTGATCAAGCTGCATGGAAATCCCGATCGAAAAATTCGATCATGTTCCTGCCTACCATAAGCTTGATCAAACAATACTCAAGGGGGAAGCTGCACCAGATCATCGGCCGGCGCACCGCCGGGACGGGCCACGGAGCGGAACAAAGTGTTCATAGTTGATTGCGACTGTCACAATTACTGGTCAAGCGCCACCGTGTTGACGCCATACCTTTCCGGCTTGTGGAAAGACATGTTCACCGAGGGCGAGAAAACAGGTCCAGTCGGCGCATTTCCGCATGGCCATCGCCCCTGGTTTCATCCGCAGGACTTCTCCCGCAAGGACGTCCGTCCGAAGACGGAAGCCGACAATTATCTCATCATGAAAGAGAAGCACCTCGACAAGTACAAAGTCGACGTGGCGATCCTCACCGGCGATGAGCCGATCGAGGCGTCGACCCTCGCCAATCCTTACTATGCCAGCGCCCTGGTCAGCGCCTACAATGACTATCAGATCAACCAATGGCTGCCGAAAGACGATCGTTTCATGGGTTCGATCATCATCGCACCACAGGATCCGAAGCTCGCTGCCGCCGAGATACGCCGTCTGGGCAGTTATCCGCGTATGGTCCAGGTTCTCGCTTCCCAAGGGTCCGTCAAGCCGTATGGAGACCCGTTCTACCATCCGATCTACGAAGCTTGCGCTGAAGTAGGGTTGCCGTTCGCCATACATCTGGGCGGGCATGGCGGCGTGAATTCAACTGCCATTGCGCCTGCGCCCACGACATTCTTCTGGGAAACGCATGCCATTTTGCACATGTCCGCGATGTCGCACGTGGCAAGCATGATCGCCCATGGCGTCTTCGAGAAGTGGCCGGACCTCTACTTCGTGATCATCGAGTGCGGTGTCGCCTGGGTTCCGTCGGTCCTGTGGCGCCTGGATGCCGACTACAAAGCGCTGCGTAAAGAGACGCCATGGCTGAAGATGCTGCCATCGGAATATTGCCGGCGCAACATCCGCTTTTCCACGCAGCCGCTGGAGCAACCTGCAAACATCCAACATCTCTGGTCCACGCTCGAAGCGATGGACGGGGAAAACACGCTGATGTTTGCGTCGGACTATCCGCACTGGGATTACGACGATGCCAACACGCTGCAAATCCCTCCTGCCTGGAAGAGCAAGATCATGGGACTGAATGCGTTGGAAGTCTACAAACGCATCCCCCGTGCGCAAGCCGCGAATGCTGCCTGAGGAACCATACGATGCCCGAGAAGACATATATCTGCCGCGTCCACGAGATCGAAACAGGATCTCCGTTTATCGCCAAGATCCGCAGCCTTTCGGTCGGGATTTTCCGCATCGGAGATTCATTCCACGCGCTGCTGAATGTCTGTCCGCACCGCGGCGCTCCACTTTGCGAGGGACCGCAATGCGGGACAACCGCGCCCGTTGAACAAGCGCAATTCATCTATCATCGCGAAAACGAGATCGTTCGATGCGCCTGGCATGGCTGGGAATTCGACATCAAGTCAGGTGAAGCCTTGGTCGATCCGTCCATTCGCGCTCGCACATTTCCAGTCACCGTCGAAGCCGGCAGCATCTATGTGACGGCCTGATTGGCCCAAAAGCCGATTGGGATTGGAAAAATTCGAAGAAAGATGGCCGAAGCCAACTAGCAGATTTGTTCGCAGGTGCTTGAAAAAAATAACGCGGAGAACTCCGCAATGGGAGAGTCAAATGTCAGAATCTGAATACAAGCTTGGTCTCGCGCAAAGCCTGGTCGGTGGCAGCAAAGTTTCCCGCCGCGACTTCATTCATCTTGGGATAGCCGCAGGCCTGACGGTCGCCGCCGCCGACACGCTCTTCGTCGCCAGGGCGCGTGCCGAACCGATGCACGGCGGCTTCGCCAAGCTCGGCATGGCTCATGGCGCGACGACGGATTCAATCGATCCGGCCGGCTACCCCGATACGTTCACACAAACCGCGTTTTCGGGCTCGCTATCCAACAGCCTCACTGAGGTCGACGCCAAAGGCAATGTCCAACCGGACCTCGCCGAGAGCTTCGAATCTTCGGATGGGGCCAAGACCTGGGCCTTCAAGCTGCGCAAAGGCGCAACCTTCCACAACGGCAAGACTGTGACGGCGGATGACGTCGTGACGTCATTGCAATATCACATGGGCAAGGACACAAAATCGGCGGCGAAGTCGCTGTTGGAGTCCGTCGCCGGGATCAAGGCCGACGGCCCGGAAACGGTGGTCTTCACGCTCAAGAGCGGCAACGCCGATTTCCCTTACATCATGAGTGACTACCATCTGGTCATCATGCCAGCCAAGGACGGCAAGGCGGACTGGGCTTCAGGGGTTCGCACCGGCGCTTTCCTCCTTGAGAATTTCCAGCCCGGCGTTTCGGCGAAACTCAAGCGCAATCCAAACTACTTCAAAAACGGCAAGCCCTATCTCGACGAGGTGGAATTCATCGCCATCACTGATCTTGCCGCTCGCATGGCGGCCTTGTCGACGGGCGAGGTGGACTATATCGGCCGCGCCGACCTCAAGACCCTCGGCATGTTGAAACGCAATCCGAAGGTGGAAATCGTCGAGGTCACCGGCTACGGACATTATACCTTGCCGATGAATGCCGCGATGGCGCCGTTTGATAATCCAGACGTGCGAACGGCATTGAAATGGGCGATCAATCGCCAAGAAATCGTCGACAAGATCTTTCTCGGCCACGCCACCGTGGCTAACGACAACCCGATCGCGCCAGCGATCAAATTCGCCAAGGATCCGCAACCGCAACACAACTTCGATCCGGAAAAAGCCAAGCACTACCTGAAAAAGGCCGGAATGGAGAACCTGAAGGTGGATCTCTCGGTCGCCGATGCCGCTTTTGCAGGCGCGGTGGATGCGGCTTCGCTCATTCGCGAGACGGCAGCCCAATGCGGCATCGACGTCAATGTCGTGCGGGAGGCCGAGGACGCTTATTGGGACAATATCTGGCTCAAGAAACCCTGGTGCGCATCCTATTGGAGCGGTCGAGCGACGGCCGACTGGATGTTCACGCAAGCCTTCGCCGCGGACTCCAGCTGGAATGAGTCGTTCTGGAAAAATCCCCATTTCAACGAATTGCTTGTTAAGGCGCGGGCCGAGACGGACGAGGCCAAGCGAGCGGGAATGTATGCCGAGATGCAGCAACTAACCCACGACGATGGCGGCAGCATCGTGCTGGTCTTCAACAATTTCGTCAGCGCCCAATCCAAAAAGCTCGCACATGGCGAAGTGGCGCCCAACTGGGAGAACGATGGACTGAAAATGGCCGAACGCTGGTGGATCGCCACGGCATGAAAAGGCGGCCGGGGCCACGATGGTTGTGAGGCTCCGGTCGGCTTGCTCCGAGTGCAGGACTGCCGCCCAAAGGGAGACGGCACTCACATGAACCCCGTCGCAAGAACGGTTCTGCAGCGCCTTGGCCTCGGCCTGGTCACTTTGTTCATCGTGTCCATCATCATCTTCTCTGCCATCGCGATGCTTCCGGGCGACTTCGCCAAGGCCACGCTCGGGCAGTCGGCGACGCCCGAAACGGTCGCCGCCTTTCAGCGGGAAATCGGCATCGATCGTCCGCCTGTCGAGCGCTATTTCGTCTGGGTCGCGCAAATGCTTCACGGCGACTTCGGCTCTTCGTTCGCGAGCCGCACCGGATATCGGCGTACCGTGGCCGAGATCATCGCGCCACGCCTCTACAATACGATGTTTCTTGCAGCGGTGACCGCGCTGATAGCGGTTCCGCTGGCGCTTGGGCTTGGCATTCTCGCCGCGCTGTACCGCAACGGCTGGTTCGACCGGCTGGTGAATGCCGTGACACTGACAACTATTTCGTTCCCGGAGTTTTTCGTCGCCTATATGCTCGCCTACCTGGTGATCTCGCGCGACACGTTCATTGCATCCGATTTCGCTCAATCCCTGCCCCATTGGCTCAGTATCTCACTGACCTGGGCACTCAATGCGGTTCCCAAATTTCCGACATTGTCGAATGTGAACGATCAGACCCCATTTTGGGAGCACCTCTGGAAAGTGGCGCTGCCGGCAATCACCCTTACACTCGTGATCGTGGCCCACATGATGCGCATGACCCGAGCGGCCATCATCAACATGCTCGCAAGCCCCTACATCGATATGGCGCGCCTCAAGGGAATGTCCCCGATGGTGATCGTGCTGAGGCATGCCCTGCCCAATGCCTGGGCTCCCATCGTCACTGTCGTGGCGTTCAATATGGCATATCTCATCGTCGGAGTGGTCGTGGTCGAGGTCGTTTTCGTCTATCCCGGGATCGGCCAACTGATGGTTGATGCGGTAAAATCCAGGGATGTTCCGGTTGTCCAGGCCTGTGCCCTGATTTTCGCCGCGACCTACATCCTTCTCAACCTGCTGGCCGACATTATTTCCATCGCCACCAACCCCAGGCTCTTGCACCCACGATGACCAGATCCCAATCTATCGCGGCGGTTCAGAGGCTGAGGCGCTCGCGTGCCAGCCGGGCGACAACAGCGCTGAAGAAGGCACCGCTTAGTGCATGGTTCGGCATCGTGGTGATCGTTGGCTACGTCCTTGTTGCGGTCTTCGCGCACTGGATAGCCCCATATGGCGAGACGCAGGTCTTCAGCGAAGCCTTCGCGCCGTGGAATCAGGAATTCGAATTGGGAACCGACCAGCTCGGCCGCGACATGCTCACCCGCTTGATCTACGGTGCGCGCAACACCATCGCTATCGCGGTCGCGACTACATTGCTCTCCTTCGCGGTAGGCGTGTCGCTCGGCCTCCTTGCCGCATTGTATAGGGGGTGGCTCGACCAGATCTTGTCGCGTGCGGTGGACGTGCTGATGTCGATCCCGAGTCTGATCTTCGCGCTGGTGCTTCTGTCGATCTTCGGCTCGTCGATCACCAGCCTGATTGTTATCATTGCGCTTCTCGATTCCACCCGTGTCTTTCGGCTTTCTCGCGCCGTTGGGCTTAACGTGGCCGTGATGGAATATGTCGAGGTGGCGCGATTGCGCGGCGAGGGACCGAGATGGATTATCGCCAATGAAATCCTTCCCAATGTCATGCCTCCACTGGTCGCCGAGTTCGGCTTGCGATTCTGCTTCGTGTTCCTGACAGTCGCGGCGCTGTCGTTCCTCGGAGTCGGTATTCAGCCGCCGACGGCCGATTGGGGATCAATGGTGCGCGAGAACGCAACCCTGATCACTTACGGCGATGTCACGCCGCTGCTTCCGGCCGGCGCGATAGCTCTTCTTACCGTATCCGTAAATTTCGTTGTGGACTGGTACCTGCACGCAACAAGCGGGTTGCGGGATGAAAAGTAGCGATCCAGGCTCACGCGAAAAAGGAAAGGATCTACTGCAAATCCGCAATCTGCATGTGGAGGGATCCTCGGACGAACAGTGGCATCCCATCGTCCGCGGGATCGATCTTACGCTGAAGCGGGGGGAGGTTCTTGGCCTAATCGGCGAGTCAGGCGCCGGCAAGTCCACCATTGGCCTTGCCGCAATGGGCTATGCCAAACCGGGCTGCCGGATCACACAGGGCTCGGTCCTGTTCGACGGGATTGATCTCCTGGCAGTCAATGAAAAGGGGCGCCGTCGTCTCCGGGCTCCCGCATTGCCTATGTCGCGCAAAGCGCGGCGGCCTCCTTCAATCCGGCACATCGACTTTTGGAACAAACCATCGAAACCGCGGTGGCGCATCGAATCGTCAGCCGGGAAGAGGCGAACCGGAGCGCCGTGGATCTTTATCGGCGTCTTCAGCTCCCAGTACCCGAGAGCATAGGCTTTCGCTATCCTCATCAGGTCTCAGGCGGGCAGTTGCAACGGGCCATGACAGCGATGGCAATGGCTTGTCGACCGGACCTCATAATATTCGACGAGCCAACAACGGCGCTCGATGTGACCACGCAGGTTGAAGTCCTTGCCTCCATTCGCAACATCGTTGAGGAATTCAGTACTGCTGCAATCTACGTAACGCATGACCTGGCGGTGGTGGCGCAAATGGCGGATCGCATCATGGTTCTGCGACACGGAGTTACCGTGGAGGTGGCTGACACACGCCAGATGCTGGCCTCCCCCAGCCAGGAATATACGAGGACGCTCTGGGCAGTCCGCAAGCTCGCCAAGCCCGAAGTTCCAGCCGATGACTATCTCTTGACGATAGACAACGTCACCGCGGCTTATGCCGGAGGGGTCAAGGTGCTCCAGGATGTCTCCATCAAGGTTCCGCGCGGAAGAACAGTCGCTGTGGTCGGCGAATCCGGTTCTGGGAAATCGACGCTCGCTCGAGTCGTTACCGGACTCTTGCCGCCAAGTTCGGGTTCGATTTCTTTCGCAGGCCAGCTCCTTTCCAAGAGCCTGAAGGCGCGGCCCAAGGAGGTCCTGCGTCGCGTCCAGATGATTTATCAAATGCCCGACAACGCCCTTAATCCGCGCCAAACGGTCGAAGAAGTCTTAGAGCGGCCACTCGAATTCTACCTCGGCCTCAAAGGCGCGCAGAGAGATCGCCGGATAAGCGAACTTATGCACCTGGTCGAGATGAGCGAGGATTTTCTGGAACGTCTACCTGGCGAGCTATCAGGTGGCCAAAAACAACGCGTCTGCATTGCGCGGGCATTGGCTGCCGAACCGGAGCTTATCATCTGCGACGAGATCACATCCGCGCTCGACCAAATTGTGCAGGAGGAGATCCTCAAGCTTCTGATGCGCCTACAGCGTGAACTCGGGATGAGCTACATCTTCATTACCCATGACATTGCCACGGTGCGCGCGATAGCAGACGAGATTGTCGTCATGCACGGCGGCAAAGTCGTCGAGCAGGGATTGAAGAGCGTGGTTCTCACACCTCCGCATGCCGCTTACACCGAACGGCTTTTGTCCTCTGTTCCCGAAATGGATCCTGACTGGCTGACAAGATTGCTGGCCAGTCGGAAAATCTGACAGGTTGCAAGGTGGTCAGGAATTAAGTCCCCGTCCGCCCATCTTCCACGTGCTTTGAAGGGCATGATCGAGCTCCACGCGCAGCGATCAGCGCGACTATTATGCACGCCTTCTGGAACCGTCTATCGCTGATCCAGGACCATCAGGCTAGGTTTGACGCTGAGGCGTATCGGAAATACGTTCGCGCACGGCATGCTCGGTCTTGTCTGCTGTGGACTTCACGATCTCGCCGAGCTGATCGGCTATCGTGTCTGCTTCCATATCTTGCCGGCCAGCTTCCTGCTTGATGGTCTCATAGGCGTCGGCGGCGACCTGCTTGGCCTCATCGAGGCCCCTGTCGAGCAAAGTTTCGGCGGAATCGCGAAGCTTGTCGCCATAGGCGCCTAGTTGCTCGTCCTCCGTTGCGGTATGGGGCAGAATTGCACCTATAGCGGCGCCGATGGCGAGACCGACGGCCGCAACGGCCAAGGGTTGATCCTCCAACAGATCTTGCGCGGAGCGGCTGGCTTTCGCCGCCATGTCCCCAGTCGTCGAGCTTGCATTGGCAGCGCTTCCCGTCAGACCCGCCGCAGCGGCTCTTGCGGTGCTCGATATGGTGTCGCCGACGCTGGCAGCGCTCGAGGAGACCAATTCCGCGGCATCGGAGAGCGTGCCGCCCAAGCCGCCGCGCTCCCCTGCTACATCATGTCGTCCCGGCGCTGAAGGCAATGGATAGCCAGCCGAACGGTGGGCGGTGTTTGAGGTACCGCTGCCGAACATCAGCCAGGCCAGACCTGCGCCCACCATGGTGACCGGCAAAGGATTGTCTCGGACCTGCGTTCTGAGATTGCTGAGCATGGCCGCGCTCTCCCCTCCCGAGAACAGCCCGGTGAACTCATCCAGCAATTGTCCAGGCGTCATCTTGCCTCGAATGGATTCGGCGGTCTCCATCACCCGAGCGCGAGCAGCCTCGGCCTCGCGTTCAAGTTCGGCTGCGGATTTCTCGTTCATCTCACCTGTTCCTTAATCGCGCTCGCGTCGCGCTTGAGCTGTCCCTGGGTCCGGTCGGGGGTAAGTTCCGAAGGCGCCATGCTGGCCGTCCCGGTCCGCAGCAGGATGACGCCGAGGACCGCCACGACCACACCGACCAGCAGGGAAGACCACCCCGCGCCAAGCCCTGCCCGCGTCAGCGCGATAATGAGCGCCTGCAGCAACACCAAGAGCGCGGCGAGCAGGCAAATCGCGCCGCCCAGCACTTCCGCGGCACCTGCTCCGGCTTTGGTAAGCTTTTCAGAGAGCTCGGCCCGAAACAGCCTCGCCTCGGTTTGCACCAGAGTGGTGACATTCTGGGCCAAATCGGTGACTAGCCCGGCAAGGCTGGGATTGTCCTGGGTGTTCATCTGTCCTGCTCCGCGATCTGCGTGGCCCCATCATCGCCGACCACGCCAAAATCTTGTGGACGATCAGCGGACCAACCCTGTGGCTGATCGGTGTGTGATCTGAGGCCTCCCGGAGCGGCCTCAGAATCGGGCCTTGCCGGCGGAGAAGCCTTGATGAACCGCCCGAGAGCCAATCCGGCCAACACCGATCCCGCAAGCAGGACACCGGGATTTTGCCGGCCGAAGGACTGCACGTCATCAAGGACTTGGCTAAAGGGCTTCTGTTTCAAGGACGATGAAAGCCGCTCAAGGCCACTGGCAGCATCCAAAGCGAACTTCGATGCGTTCCTTTCATCGTTGCTGGCAAGGTGATCGCTGGCGGCTCGCAGTGCACCACCCAACGCCGCCAAGCTCGATCCGATGTCGCGCTGCGCCTCCTCCGCCTTGTCGGAGATGACCTGCGTGGCTTCAGATGCATAGTCGCCAGCCTTACGGGTCACCTCGTCCCGCGCGTCGTGAAGCAACTCGCTGGCACGCTCATTTTCCTGGCGAAGTCTGTCGGAGACGTCGCTTTTCGCCTTGTCGAAATCGGTGGGCTGTCCGCCCTGATCGTTCTCATGCTGCATGAGGCCACCTAGTGAAAACCGAGGAAGGAGAGGACCGCGAGCACGACAACGATAAGGCCGATAAGATAGATGACACTGTTCATGTGCACGTCCTCCGTAGCTTTCCAACTTCGACGAACCTGCGATGTTCCGTAAGTGAGAGCATTTATCTCAGCCGAAACGAAGAGCTTCGTCAGGCACGCACCCAGTCACCAGTGAGTTGCCCTGTCCCTCGTGCGGAGCGCCAGTTGCTCCGTACGAACGGGTGCGCCCGACATGGTTGACGCGATCCCAAAGAAAACCGGAAGAGCGGACTTGGATCGCTTGACCTGGGCAAATATGATCCTGACGCCTTGCAGAGGGACTGGATGGAAATCGGTCGGGTCGAGCGCAAGCTCTCGGCGATCCTTGCGGCTGACCTCGCCGGGTACAGTCAACTGATGGGCGCTGACGAAGAAGGTGCCCTCGAGCGCTTGAACAGCCATCAACGTGACCACCTCGATCCCTGTATTGCCACGCATCGCGGCAAGATCGTCGGCGACATCATCGAACAGGACGGTCACGTCTTGGGCGCGGGGGTCAACATCGCCGCGCGTCTGGAGAGGATCGCCGAGCCTGGCAGGATCTGCGTTTCCGAACGCGTGCAGGAACATGCAGCGGGAAAGATCGGCCTGCGCTTCGAGGACTCGTGACAGTCCGGCGGAGTGCCCAGAATTTTGCCTGGTATCGTCGCGCCTCATCCATTCGGCCCAGCTGAGCATTTGCCGCGAACATAACAGCCTGAGGGCTGGCCGTTTGGCGACGCCCGCTTTTGGTGAATGGACTGAACCGGGGAACCGACTGTCATGAGGCGCGAAGCCGCCGTTCGCGTCGTGAAAGACATACCTCCACATCGGTGAGATTGTGGAATAGCGGTGACCAACCTGGACTAAGATCTAGGGTCAAAGGGGGCGCTCACGAGCCGCCTAATCGATAGACCGGGATGCCGAGCTTGCGGGCCTTGTCGGCGAGGTTCTCCTGAATGCCGGTGCCGGGAAAGATGATGACGCCGATCGGCATGACCGCCAACATCTGGTCGTTGCGCTTAAAGGGAGCGGCCTTGGCGTGTCTGCTCCAGTCGGGCTTGAAGGCGACCTGCGGCACCTTGCGATGATCGGCCCAGCGGGCGGCGATCTTTTCAGCGCCTTTGCGTGATCCGCCGTGCATCAGCACCATGTCGGGGTGCTTGGCGCGGATTTGGTCGAGCTTTGCCCAGATCATCTCGTGATCGGCGGTATCGCCGCCGGAGAAGGCGATCTTGGGGCCGGCCGGCAACATGACCTCGGTTTCCGCGCGCCGCCTGGCCGCGAGGAAGTCGCGGCTATCGATCATTGCGGCGGTGAGATGGTGGTGGTTTACCATCGACCCCGTGCGCGGTCGCCAGGCAGAACCGGTGTACTGATCGTAGTGTTCGGCGGCCTGGTCACGCATGAGCTCGAAGGCGCCCCGCCGTTCGATCATGGTCTGGCCCTGGGCGGTGAGTGTCTCGAGTTCAACCGCCTTGATCTCGCTGCCATCCTGTTCGCGCTGCAGACAGCGCTGGGCCTGCTCGTTGTCTTCCAGTTGCCGCTCGATCCGTTGTACAGCTCGGTGGAAGACATTGGTGAGGGACCAGAGCAAGTCATCGAGGTCGGGTTCGAGGCGCGTGTCAGCCAGGGTGACGATGAGGGCGTCAAAGATGTCGGCCACGGCTCCGGCCACTTGGTCGCCACCGGGGAGCGGTCGCGGATCGGGCTCGTCCGCAAATGGTCGCCAGCCATAGAGCTGGAGTTCGGTGAGGATGTGATCGGTCGCAGAAGCGGCGTGGTGCGGTTCAGTGTCGTCGTGCTCTCTCATGGGGATGCTCCCGTCGGTTTGACCGCGACCCTCGCGGCCTTCATGGCGACGAGAGCCCACGGGCGGGACGGTCCGACACCCGCAGCGATGCGGAGGGCCGGAGCGCAGCGGAGGATGGCGGCGGCCGACTATTTTGCCTCGCGATGGAAAGGCGTCGCGCCCGATCGCTGCCATTCGCGACCAGTCGCGCGCGCCGGAAAATAGTCGGCCGCCGCCATTGCCTGGCCGGCCAGTTCGTGGGCCGATCGCCCTCTCGAAGGCCGGGTCTCGGGTCTCTGCCGGCGGGTCACTCATCCATGCGCCGCACCGGCACCGTGCGCCGCGCGCTTCCCCTCCCGGCTCATGCCGCCTGTGTCAGATATCGGATGCGATCTTTGCGCATGAGCTGGTCTGCAATCGAGGCCCGGAAGGCCGCAAGTCCGAAGCGGCTGAGGTCTTCGTTGAAGTCTTGCATCGCTGGCGACAGCACGATTGCATCGATTCCGGCGTCCGTCGCGCGCTCGAGCAGGCTGTCGCGGGCACCGTCACCGGCCGGATCGTTGTCGCGGATGACATAGAGCCGGCGCAGGGTTGGCGGGAACAGGATGGCGGCTAGATGGGCTGCCGAGAGTGCCGCAGCCATCGCCATATCGGGCAAGGCGCATCTGAGCGACAGCGTCGTCTCAATGCCCTCGCCTGCCGCCATGACGCTGCCGGGTGCACCGAAGCGGACGGCGTGACCCAGAAGGTCACCCATTGCGCGACGCGGCGTGTC
Source organism: Mesorhizobium sp. C089B (assembly GCF_030323125.1). NCBI lineage: Bacteria > Pseudomonadati > Pseudomonadota > Alphaproteobacteria > Hyphomicrobiales > Phyllobacteriaceae > Mesorhizobium > Mesorhizobium sp. C089B. The sequence goes on along the minus strand of NZ_CP100469.1, from coordinate 977,580 downwards.
GACGAGCGCCTTGCCGGTGCCGTCCGGTGCGAGCCAGGTGCGGTGCGCGCCGGTCAAATGTCCATCTAGGTCGGTGACAGCAGCGATCATTGCCGGCAAGGTCTCGGTCGGTCCATGATCGCCGGGCCGGTAGTAGCAGCGCGGATGGAACCGCAGCGATCCGGTGCCGGACAAAGTCGCAATGCCACGTCCACGCAAATAGGTTTCCACGAGGGTGCCGATAATGGGCTTCGACATGGCGACCAGTCGGCGAGCCGCTTCCGGAGATCCAATGGGGACCTGCGTGATCGGCGCGGCCGGTCGGGGTGGCATGGCATCTGGCATAGCGAGAAACAGGCGCGCCTCATTGGCGACGTCCCGGAAGTTGACCAGTCCGAGGGATTCGCGGATGACGTCGAGCAGGTCGCCATGCTCGCCGGTAGCGGCGTCGGTCCATTTGCCTGGCGGTCCCTTCGGGGATGGCTGCAGACGCACGAACGTCGAGCGGCCCGGCGCATTGCGGACGTCGCCGACGCTCCAATAGTTGCCCTGGCGACGGCCATTGGAGAGGTAGTGGCGGCACACCGCCTCGGCATGTTCGGCGAGGCGGTGTGCGAGGTCGGATGCAGCGTGACGCGGAATCATGCAGCCTCCCGCTCACTGACCCGCTCGATTGGGAAGCGGTCGAGCACGCGCTCCAGCACGGCGAGCCCGTTGGCGTCGATCGGCACGAACATCCTGAGCTTCCACGAAATGATCTCGTGGAAGAGACCGTAGGCGGTGAGGCGCTCCCGCATCATGTCGGTGAAGCCCGACAGTTCGATGCGCCACGCGCCCATGACGCGGCTGCGGCGAAGCTGGAGACCCTCGGCGAGATCAAGGATCGTCCGCCCGTCGATCAGCGCCGCGAGCGCCTGCTCGGGCGATAGCGATGCGACGCCTGTCACCGTGGCGTTGGCGGCCCAGGCCGGCGTGACAAGGCGACCAATTATGCGCTCGCCCTCGTCGGTCTGAAGTCGAAAAACGCGGGTCGACTCGTTTGGCAGACGCTTCCAGATCGGCAACAACAGGCCCGTCACCATGTGCAGCACGGCATCGGCAAACTCGGGAGTCTCGGCGACCTCCGCATTCCATGCTGCAGCGAAAGCTTCACGGTGGGCCTCGACCCAGCGGGTTTCGCCCATAGCCTTGAGCGGCATGTTCTGGCCTTCCATTGGCCGGATCAGGCGGACCCGCGGCTCGATCTCGCCGTCGTCGAGCATGATGCTGGTGGTTGGGATCTGCACGGCGGCGCGGCCAGATTGCTCGTTGATCAGTAGGATGGCGCGCAAATCGCGAAGGTGATGGAGCGCCGCATCGAGCATGACGGGCCGATTGCGCTTGCGCTGGGTGATCGTCAGCAGCCGCGTTTCGGCGCCGGTGCGCGGATGGGCGTAGATGACCTGCCGGTCGGTGATGACGAAGCTCTCGGCCCGCAGGGTCTCCAGCCCGGTGTCATAGGTGCCCGAGGCGATGGCGCCACCGATCCGAGCGGCCAGAAGCTGCTCGAAGGCGCCGAACAGCACGCCCTGCACTTCGATGGTCAGCGCCAACAGGCGATTGAGGAAGGTGGTGATCGGCGGCAACTCGTCCTTGATGCCGTTGTTGTCCATCAGCTTGAGACCGGTCGCCGCCTCGAAACGCTGGAGTGTGCAACCCTCGACCTTGCCGCGTACGATCAGGAGATAGAGCTGCCGCAAGGCATCGCCGGCATAGTGGCTTTCAAGATTGTCCTCTGGCCGGAACAGCCCTTGGCCACCGGTCTGGCGCTGGCCGCGCGTGATTGCGCCCAACGTGTCGAGACGGCGGGCGATCGTCGAGAGGAAGCGCTTTTCCGCCTTCACATTGGTCGAGATCGGCCGGAACAGCGGCGGCTGCGCCTGATTGGTCCGATGCGTGCGGCCCAGGCCCTGGATGGCGGTGTCGGCCTTCCACCCGGCTTCGAGCAGATAATGCACACGCAGCCGCGTGTTCCGTGCCAAGAGTTCGGCATGGTAGGAACGACCCGTCCCGCCGGCGTCGGAAAACACCAGAACGCGCTTCTGATCGTCCATGAAGGACTGCGCCTCGGCCAGATTTGCCGACCCTGCTCGGTGCTCGACGACCAGGCGGTCGCGCTTGCGCACGATGCGGCGCGAGCGGCCAGTGACTTCGGCGACGAGGTCCGCGCCGAAATGTTGGACGATCTGGTCGAGCGCGCCGGGGACAGGCGTCAAGCTGGCGAGTTTCGCGATCAGCTCGTCGCGCCGGGCGACCGCCTCGCGGCTCTCGACCGGCTGGCCATCGCGGTAGACCGGGCGCGACGACAGATTGCCCTCCGAATCCGTGAAGGGCTCGTAGAGCTGCACCGGGAAGGAATGAGCGAGGTAGTCGAGGACGTATTCGCGCGGCGTGATGTCGACGCGAACATCGTTCCATTCCTCGGTCGGCAACTCGGCCAGCCGCCGCTCCATGAGCGCCTCACCCGTCGAGACGATCTGGACAACGGCCGCATGGCCCTCCTCCAGATCGCCGGTGATGGATTTGATCAGGGTCGGTGTCTTCATGCTGGTCAACAAATGGCCGAAGAAGCGCTGCTTGGCGCTTTCAAAGGCGCTGCGCGCGGTCGACTTGGCCTGGGCATTGAGCGTGCCGGTGCTGCCGGTGATGTTGGCCGCCTGCATCGCAGCATCGAGATTGTTGTGGATGACGCCGAAGGCCCCAGCGTACGCGTCATAGATGCGCACCTGTTCGGGCGTCAGCTCATGCTCGAGCAGTTCGTATTCGACACCGTTGAAAGAGAGCGAGCGGGCGGTATAGAGGCCAAGTGCCCTGAGGTCGCGTGCCAGTACTTCCATCGCCGCCACGCCGCCAGCCTCGATCGCCTCGACGAACTCGGCGCGGGTCGAGAATGGAAAATGCTCGCCGCCCCAGAGGCCGAGCCGCTGGGCATAGGCGAGATTGTGCACGGTGGTGGCGCCAGTCGCCGACACATAGACGATGCGGGCATTCGGCAGGGCGTGCTGTAGCCTCAGGCCGGCACGGCCTTGCTGGGAGGGAGCGGCGTCGCCGCGTTCGCTCTTGCCGCCACCGGCATTTTGCATGGCGTGCGCCTCGTCGAAGATGATGACCCCATCGAAATCCGGACCCAACCATTCGACGATCTGCTTGACCCGCGAAAGCCTCTCGCCGCGATCGTCGGACCGCAGCGTGGCATAGGTGGTGAACAGGATGCCGTCCGCCAGCGTGATCGGCCTGCCCTGCGGGAAGCGGGAGAGCGGGGTGACCAGCAAGCGCTCCATGCCGAGCGCGGACCAGTCGCGCTGCGCATCCTCGATGAGCTTGTCTGACTTGGAGATCCAGACGGCCTTGCGACGGCCCTGCATCCAATTGTCTAGGATTACGGCGGCGGACTCGCGGCCCTTGCCTACACCGGTACCGTCGCCGATCATGAAGCCTTGCCGGAAGCGCACGGCCCGCGCCGCGTCATCTGCCGCCGCGCTAATTACGTCAAAGGTATCGTCGAGCGTCCAGGCGCCGGCGAGATACTCGGCGTGAGCATCGCCCGCATAGATGACGGTCTCGAGCTGCGCGTCCGAGAGCAGGTCAAGGACGTTCTTCGGCAGGCGCGGCCGATAACTCGGCTTGGGCGGCGCGACCGAGGCCATGGCCGCCGATTGCACGAGTTGGGTGGGGTGCGGCTGCGCGCCGGGAATGCGGATCGCCTGAAGCGCGTAGTCCTCGTAGATGGCGTCGCTGATGTGGCCGCCCTCGGCGGCCTTCCAGTCGAGCACCTGATAGGCGAGCTCAACGGCATCGGGATCAGTGAGCGGTGGCCGCGGTGTTATTCTTGCCGTGGGACCAAGATAGCCGCGCACTGTGCGGGGTGCGGCCGACGACGATGTGGGAGTTGCACCTGCGGGTATGGTGACCGGCAGCCGTGCCGGCACATGCTCGCCGACCCATGCGATCAGCGTCGCGGCATCCGGGGCAACGCCCTGATCTGCCGGGAACACGTCCGGATCGTCCGCCGGCACCCGGTCGATGACGGTGAGGCGTGTCGGAAAGGTCGTGCCATGCTTGGCGTAGGCCGAGCCGTCGATGGCGGCGGAGAAGACGATGCGGCCACGTTCCTGCAGGCGAGTAAAGGCGGCGGTCCAGGCCGGGTGGTCGGGCGCGAAGTTCGCACCGGTAATCGTCACCAGCCGCCCGCCGGGCGCAAGGCGCGCCAGGGCCGAGGCGATGTGCCGCCAGGCCGCGTCGGCCATGCGGCCCTCGACGTTGGCCATGACCGAAAAGGGCGGGTTCATCAGCACCACGCTGGGCACGGCGCCGGGATAGAGATGGTCGTCGATCTGGGCGGCGTCGAAGCGGCTGGCGCAGACGGCCGGAAAGAGGCCGGAGAGAAGTGCCGCGCGGGTTTCGGCAAGCTCGTTGAGAATGAGCGAGGCGCCGGCTATCTCGGCCAGGATGGCGAGCAGCCCGGTGCCGGCGGAAGGCTCCAGCACACGGTCGGCCGGCGTGATGGCAGCGGCCGTTGCGGCGACCATGCCGAGCGGAATCGGCGTCGAGAACTGCTGGAAGGTCTGTGCTTCTTCGGATCGGCGGGTATGCGTCGGCATGAGCCGGGCGATCTTCGACAATGCTGACAGCCGGAGAGCCGGAGACGCGGCCTTGCGGAACAACGCCTTTCCGTACTTGCGCAGGAAAAGGACCGTCGCAGCCTCGCAGGCATCGTAGGCCTGCTTCCAGTCCCAGGCGCCGGCGGCGTCGGAGGCGCCGAATGCGGCTTCCATCGCCGCGCGCAACTTTGGCGCGTCGATGCTGTCGCCGCGCTCGAGATGGGGAAGCAGAAGGCCGGCGGCGGCGAAGATAGCGCCGGCTGCACCGGTTTGGGGGAGCGGGAGCGGCGCGGCTGCGGGAACTGCCACAGCGGGCGAGATCATGTACATGGTGTGAACCTCGGGAGAGCGGGGACAGGATCGAGCCGCGCGGCGCTCTCTCTGGACCGTGCGGATTCAAAACCATCCCGGCTCGCCTCTCCCTCTCTGGCCTCCACCGAAGCCAAAATGAAACAAGCGCCCCGCCATGAGGTGGAGCGCTTGCCGGTATCAACCGATCTCGATCATATTCCGCCGTCAGGCCCCGACTTCTGTAGGAAACCATTGGCGCTGTCGGGATCGGGCGGCAGGTAGGCATCATAGGGATTGCCGTCGGCAAGATGAGCGAACGGCGTGAACTCGTAGTGAAGAAGAAAGGGCCGAGCGACCCGCGCCACTCCGCCGACGGTGCTATCCGGCGGCGACCGCGTGTGCGGCAGTCTCATGGGTGGCCGAGCCGTCCTCGTCATCACCGGCCAGGAATTCGGGGAGGTCAGCTTCCTCGCCCACATTCGGCCGGGCGGCGTCATTGCCGCGAAGGCGGAGCGGTTCGGGTAGCCAGCCACTATCGGCCAGGAGGCGCTCGGCCTCTTTGGCCATGTCGGCCTTCTTGAGATGGTCGATAAGCTGGGCGGCCTGGTCGCCGGCGCCTTCGCGCACGGCTTCGAGAATGCGGGACTTGGTGACGCGACCGAGATAGTTATCCACCGTCGGCCGCCAGCCGGCATCTACCATGTCAAGCCCGGTGGCACGGGACAACCGATCGGCTTCACGCCGGCGCTGATCGAGTCCATGCTGGGAAACGCCGCTGCCGTAGGGATTGGGTCGTTCGAACAAGGCGTTGATCCCATAGCTGACGCAATGCGCCAGCAGCGTCTGCCGGCTTGCTTCATCGAGTCCGTCGAGCCACGCCCATAGGGCCTCGTCGTCATCCAGTGGAATGTCGCTCTTCCATGCCTCATGGCGCTCATGGACGGCCTTGGCCGCAGGGCTGTCCTTGAGACCGACGTCCTGCCACGGCAAGTGGACATGTCGGACGAAGGCCTCGACGCAGCCGATGGCGGAACGCTGACCGAAGGTGTCGAGGACGAGCCGGTGCAAGAGCGCCGTGATGGCCACATGCTGGTTCTCGGCCAGTGCGTTGCGCAGCGCCAACGTGCGATGGGCAGTAAGTTCGATGACCAGGCGCTCGGGTAGCGGCTTGATGGTGTCGCCGTCATCCTCCTCAGGCTCGGACGCCTGCGCGCCGATGGTGATAATCGCGCGGGCCGAAGGATTGTGTCTGCTGTCTTCGTTCTCGGTGGCGCAACCTGGCTCGGCCGAGTGGCCGTCGACCGCCTGCATCGCTTCGTCCTCGGGGCGCACATGGGCCCGATCGACGACGAGATCGCCATCACGATCGATGCTGATGAACACACCGGCGCGGGCGATCTCGGCCCCATCGTAGTGCATCGGCCGGCTCTCGAAGGCCTCAAGCGCGGTCTCGATTTGACCGAGGCGCTGATCGACATCGTCGGGGAGTTCGTCGGATTCGCCATACTCGGCTTCCAGCCGGTCGTACTCCGCCCGCAGGGCTTCGCGTTCCGCCCGCTCCGCGTCGGTCAGACCGACGGGGGTGCCAGCGATTGCCCGCAGACCGTGATTGTACCCGTAGGGCAGATCGGCATCGACCACGATCCACTTCCAGCCCTCCGCCGCGATCTCGTCGGCGATCGACTTCAGCCTATCGCCGACCAAGCGGTCGAGCAGAGCGGGGTCCTGCAGCCAGCCGCCATTGTCGGCCTCGAACAGGTCGCGCAGCACCACGCCGCCGGCAGCGACATACGCGTCGACACCGACGAACAGCGCCCGGCGATCGCTTGCCCGCACAGTGGTCTCCGTCAGCAGGCGCCGGATCTGCTGCGGCTCCTTCGACCAGGAGTTTTCGAGCGCCTCCCAGACCTGCTCCTGACGGGCGTGATCGTCGGTCACGGTGAACGCCATGAGCTGCTCGAGCTTCATGCCATCCTGCTCGTAAATCTCCTGCAGCTTGGCCGAAACCCTGGCCAGCCTGAGGCGCTGCTGCACGAATGTTGCGGAGACGAAGAAGCGTGCGGCAATCTCCTCATGGCTCGCGCCCTGGTCATGAAGTGTCTGGAAGGCGCGAAACATGTCGAGCGGATGTAAATCTTCGCGCTGAAAATTCTCGGCCAGCGAGTCCTCCTCGATCGGGACCGCGCTGTGGGCGTCGCTTATGACGCAGGGAACTGGCTCGGTCTTGCTTATGCGCTTCTGCTTGACCAGCAGTTCCAGCGCGCGATAGCGGCGCCCGCCAGCCGGCACCTCAAACATGCCGGTCTCGTTGCCCTCGCCGTCCAACACTGGCCGGACGTTGAGGCTCTGGAGCAGGCCGCGCCGGGCGATCGACGCGGCGAGGTCCTCTATGGTTTCCCCGCGCTTGATGCGCCGGACATTGGACTGGCTCAGCATCAGCTTGTTGAAGGGGATGTCACGTGAAGCGTTGAGGGTGATCTTCTGCTTGGGCGTAGCCATGTGGACTATCTCCGCGACGGGCGGCCGAAACTCTCTCGTCCTCCAAACCCGTCAAAAAAGACGGGCGCAGCCCTCTCACTCTGAGGACTGAGCCGCACCGAAGATCCAGAGGTGGGGACAGGGCCGCAGACACGACTGCGCATCTGCGGCTTGCGGATTACAAGCTGAGATCTCACTCGCCGTCTCGGCCAGATTGGCCGGCATGGTCGAGTTGCGTTCGGCGTCGCGAAGGTTTCCGCCCCGGCGGACCGCCTCTGCCCAGACGGAAATCGGCAGGTCGGTGCCAAAGAGCATGTCCCGCTCGATGCCGATGCCGAAAGGCAGCCGGATCGACGTCATCTCGAGCGCGGTTGCGAGCCAATTCCTTCGCCGAGTTGATTTGAAGAGCTTCACCACCCGTACGTGTTCGGCGTCGCGATCGCGGCTATTGGCGAGCAGGCACGCGCAGTTCCTCGGTGAGAACGATCATGCCGCCCTCTTCTCGATTTCGACCTCATCGACGCTGGCGGGCCCTGCCCTGGTTCCGTTGTCGGGTTGCGGAAGGAAGGCGAGCAACCAGTCGGCTGCCTTGCTGGCTTGGGAGGCGGCACGCACGATGGCTCGGTTGTCTTCGCGCAGGACGTCGAGCCAGGAGGCCAGGTAATCGGCGTGGCGCACGGTCGGCGCAATACCTCGCGAGGCGCAGCAGAAGGCTGCGTTCATTTCGGCGACCAGTTCCTCGAAAGCATATCGCTTTGTGCCGAAGGCGCAGCCGAGGTCACGGCCGACGCGGGAGGGATGGCCGGTCGCATGGCCAAGCTCGTGCAGGGCGGTGCGGTGCCAGTCAATGGTCTCGAAATACGCCTGCGGAGGCGGCACCTGCACGTAGTCGTGCGCCGGCACATAATAGGCGCTATTGCCGCCGATGCGGAAATCGATCCCTGTCGCCTTGATCAGTGCCTCGACGGCCGGTTCGATCAGTCCGGGCTCTGGTGCGGGCGGAAACACCGCCAGATCGTCGGGCAGATTTTCGCATTGCGCGACGTTGAAGACGGTGAAGCGCTTCAGAAACTGTATGGCCCGTGCTGCCTCGCCGGTCTCCCGCGCGCGTTTCTTCTCGTCGTCAGGGATGAAGCGGTCAGAATAGACGACGGTGGTCCCGTGTTCGCCCTTGCGGACATGGCCGCCCAGCGATAGCGCCTGGCGGAAAGTCAGCCAGCCCTGGACGGGAAAGCCATGCTCGACGACCGCACCCCACAGGATCAGCACGTTGATCCCCGAATAGGCACGGCCAGAGGCGGCATTGGCCGGCATGGCGAGGGGTGCTTGCTCCGCCGCCGTGCCCCAGGGCACCCAGGGAAAGCGCCCAGCCTCCAGCTCGGCGATGATCTTGTTGGTGATGTCATCATAGAGGCTTGCCCGGTCGGCGCCGGCGCGAGCGTAATGTCTGGACATCTGGTTTCTCCGCGACGGGCGCCGGAGGCCTCTCCTCCAGCTCTCAACCCGTCACGGCAAACCGGTCCGTACTCTCGCTCTAGAGGCTAGCCCAGGCCTCGAAGGGGGACGCTCCCGGACTTGGGGCAAAGGCGGTCCGCGCCAATCAGTAGTGTCGCTGACCTATGGTTATTGCTGCCGGACTGCGTGCCGAATGCGGTCGGTAAGCGTTTGTGCGACGTCGAAATAACCTTCCCAGGCTTCGCGCACCTGAGCCCGCGCGGCGGCGGCGAAGACATCGAAGCCGTTGGCGTTTTTCGCAGGTGGGCAACTCATCCCAGCTGACAGGCACCGCGCACGACGCCCCCGCGCGTGCCCGAGTCGACCAGGGGCAGATTGCAGTGGAGCCCTGGCCGTTGCGCAGGTAATCGAGAAACATTCGGCCCTTGCGCTTCGCCTTGCTCATATTGGCGACGAAGCGCGACGGATCTGTACGGGCCAGCAGTTCGGCGAAGTCCTGGCAGAAGCTCTTGACCTCGTCCCAGTCTGCCTCCGGGAGGAGCAGGACGACCACATGAACGCCCTTGCCGCCGGACAGCAACGGCCACGACTGCAATCCAAGCGCTTCCAGAATGCTCCGAATGTCGAGGGCTGCCTGCTTGACGGCAGCAAAGCCCAAGCCCTGTCGGGGTCGATGTCGAAGATCATGCGGTGCGGCAGATCCGGCTGCTGGCGACGGCTTCCCCAGATGTGGAATTCGAGCACGTTCGTCTGGACGCCCGCGATCAGCCCAGCCAAGTCATCGACCACGAGATGCGGCTTTCCTTACCGGACACCTTCTCCAAGTGGCCATCATGGATGGCCCTGGGCACGCCTGGCAGGTTGTGCTTCTGAAAGAAGGTCTGCTGCAGGTCGCCGTGAGTATCGCGCACCAGCGACAGCGGCCGATCCTGAATGTGCGGCAGCATCTTCTCGGCGACCACTGCGTAGTAGGCGGCGAGCGTGGATTTGGTCACCTTGGTGCCTGGATACATGACCTTGTCCGGATGCGTCAGCTTGACGCCGACAGCAGCGGCGATCTCGTTGCCGGATCGAGATTGGCCGAGTCTCTGGGCCGTTTGCGCCTTTTGTTGAGAGTGCCGTCTACTCGGACATGAGGAACTCGGATACATGTCAATACGCTGCCTGGGATTCGGTTCCATGCCCAAGCACCGCGCCGGCGACCGTCGGCGCTCAAGGAAGAACGGCGCATAAGCCGCAGTCCTGCGCGCGGCCGCAACAGCGGACAATTGTCACGCGCAGGACGGAGGAAATTCGCCCCCCGCCGCGGGCGGTGAACAGGACAGCCGTAGGAGCGTCAGCATAGCGCCGGCCCCAGGACGGGACGCGGGACCGACTGTCCCCGTCCGCGGTGGTCCGCATGTTTTGGTTCGAAGCCCACCGGCTGAGATCGCGCAGTTCAGTTCTCGACAGTCCGACCGCTGATCCGCGATGATGCAAACAGGATTGAACCACACCAGAGCCGAGTTTGGCTGCAAGAAATCGATCTGGTCTTGCACCCTTTCGGCTTCTTCCTCAATTGCGTTGCAGCTTGTGAATTCCAAGCCTGACAGGCCCTCCCCTGTCACAACTCGTGCAGAAAGCGCTCGCTCGACCGAACTGAGAATGCGGCTTTTCCATTGCGCTCGATGAGGCGTTTTGCCGTTGCATGGTGCGAACATGATCTGCAACAAGCTCGCAACACATGCCACTCGCGAAATGTCGAGCGCCCATACAGGCCACCGTGAACGCTGCCAGGCGCTCTCAAGCGTCAACGCCGGTTGCTGTTTAGCTGGCGACGTCCCTTGGCACGCTTTCGGTCGGAGAAAAGCGAATATCCGCCGTCCTCCCGAAATCTGCAGCGACGCATGAGCCCCGGGCTTGACCCATTGCGTCGCCGAGATTTATTCCCTTGGGCGCCGGCATGGTGTGCCCCAGGAACCTCTTCCACAGTCGCTAGCCAATAGCGGGGCTCGAATTGATGCGGCTGAGCCCACAAATTGGTCGATCGCGCGGCCAATCGAAAGCCATGAAGAGAGGTGGAAACCCTGTAGTGCCGAAGTATCACGTTGAGGGGATGGATGGTGCTACGCAGACGGCCATACGGACAGTCAACGCCCATGTGGGCCGGTAAGCATCCGAATGCACTCTGCGCGCAAGTGAACCCCTTGCGCTAACGCTTCGACGCGCCATCAAAGCATTGACCATGTTGGGGGGCGATCGCACCGCTGATGGCCAGCGAAGGCCAACAAGTGGTCCGGCTACCCTTGGAGCCAATCCGCATTTCTGGCGATTTTTCCCTGGAGCAATCAGTGCATTGACATGAACTCGGCCGTTTTATTGTTCCTTGCTGAGTGCAGGTAATCGTGCCGGAACTCAGCAAGAAAGGCCAGTCCTTCCCAATCATGGATGGTCAATTGGCCATTCACAAGTGATGTAAGGTGCTTCTCCCGAAGAGACTTGAGCGTGCGGTTGATGTGGACTGCCGACAGCCCTGTCGCCTCGCCAAGGTCAGCTTGAGTCACACCAAAAGCGCAGGTTTGATCGGACGCAAGTCCGGCATCTTCCATACGTAGCATGATTTCACAGAGAAGGTGGGCCACTCGGCCAAGCGCTTGGCGCTTCCCGACATTGACCACCCATTCGCGAAAAATCGATGCATCAACCAGTGTCGTTCGCCAAAGATTTGCCGCCAGCCTGGGGTGGCGTTCGCAGAGCAGCCGGATAGCCGAGTGATCTATGAAGCCAACACTGCAAGCGCTCACCGTTCGAACGTCGCTATCCAACAGATCGAGGTGCAGGCTCAACAGATCGGGCATGTCGCCAGGCACATGATAAGCAGTGACCTGACGCTTCCCGTCTCCTGTTACCTTCGAGGTGCTGGCTAAGCCAGCCAGGACCATTATGCACCGGGACGGCTGGTCGCCTTCCCGGACCAAGTTCTGGTTTGCGCCAATCGCAACGATCCTTATTCTTACCGCGTCGAGAGCTTGACGCTCACCTGACGTGAGGGTGAAGGCACGATGGAACTTGGCGGTTAAGGGGCTTTGATAAAGCATGTCGGCTCTCCGTTTGGGCGGGAGCGCTATGGTCTCTCAGTCACCCGCGGCCAGCAGAACGCGAATGATGCCCGACCTTATATCATAAACACCGGACCGACTTAACCTGTGATAAGTCTGGCACTGCTTCCGATGGTCCTTTCCCCATCGGCAAACACAGGCTCAACAGGATTGGTGCTTACGAGGGAAGCGGCCCATCATCGGGCCTCGAGTTGCGCAGCTGCGGCAGCAGCTATAATAGATCGTTCTCAAATTCGAGGACTCACACCATGACCGACGCCCCCGACCACGCCGCTGAACTGGTAGAACTCACGGCGGATGTGGTATCCGCGTACGTCAGCAACAATCCCGTGCCGGTCGCGGGCTTGGCGGACCTGATAGCCTCAGTGCACGGGTCGCTGTCTGGGATTGGCCATCGCGTGGCTGCCGCGACCGAAGAACCAGTGCCTGCGGTAAATCCAAAAAGGTCAGTATTTCCCGATTACATCATCTGTCTTGAAGATGGTAAGCGGTTCAAAACCCTTCGGCGACATCTGCGCGTGGATTTCGGTCTCACTCCTGACGCGTATCGAACGAAGTGGAACTTGCCATCCACTTATCCGATGGTCGCTCCCAACTATGCGGCCTCACGGTCTGCCATGGCGAAGTCGATCGGTCTGGGTAGGAAGGCACCGCAGCCCACGGCAACTGCAACGGGCAAGGCAAGGCCGACGGCTAAGGCTAAAGCGTAGCTTCCGCGATCACACCATTACCACCGCGGCACCAATCGGCGATGTATGCATCGCGGCGGACCTGTCCGCTCTTGGCCGGTGCCCACCCAGGTTCCCCAACCCATGGCGCCGGCCATTTGTGGCCCACACCTCAGCTTCGTATTGCTGCCCAATCTTTTCTTGTTGTAGGCCGCTTACGACGTTAATCTCCGCTTGGCCTGATTGCTGGGAGGCAACGCCATGGCTGACATAATTCCAATTCGCAAAGCACGCCCTTGTGTCGAAGTTGGCAAACCCTGTGGCGAGTGGTTTGTCCGCGTGATCGAGGAAGACCAGGAACTCACCCGATCATTCAAGCTCGAATCCTATGCCGTGGCCTTTGCAGAAGGCCAAAGGTCGCGTCTGCATCTCAACACGTTTTCGCGGCTGTAGAGCAAGCCTATGCAGAGGTCCGCAGGGTTACTGGCGAATTTGGGCGATAGCATCGAAGCCATCGCCGGCCACATTGCGACCATGGAAACGCGACAACTGCACCAATAGCTCAAGTCGTTGCCATCGAGATCGGAAATCGCCAGCGCGGAAATGGTGATGGGCATCCTCGTCTATCGAGAGGTTGAACTGCGCCGCCGGCGGGGGACGGGCGGCAACGTGCTGCCCTTCCCCGGTCTCGGGACTCCACTTATCCAGCACTAGGCAGCGACGCCGGACCTGTAAGAGGCCATCGGATAGCGCATCCCTGTCGGTGATTGTTCACGTTCTTGAGCAGCACTTCATGCGGATCCTGCACGGCCTGGTGATTGTCGCAGATCGGCGACAATCGGGCCGACGATTGCCTTGTGCAGCCGTTCCGCCTCGATCTTGAAGCGGGCGAGCTGTTCCTGCGAAACGTGTTGTGAGGGGTTTTCGTCTTGACCATGGTAGCGAACTCCGTTGAGGGGATCGCCGCAAACGGTTCTTGCACAAAAAGCCCGTCGCGGTGAGCGACAGGCTATTATGACATCAGGGATTAGAACTTGTAGGCGATGCCGAAGCGAACCTCGTTGGTCTTCAGATCAACGTCGGCATTGACCAGACCACCAAAGGATTCTGTACCGAAGTCGGTATAGCGATACTCGCCTCGCAGCAGCAGATTGTCGGTCATGGCATAATCCAAGCCCACGCCTATCGTCCATCCTGTGAATGTATCTCCGAACGAAGGTCCGCCTCCATTATTACTTATGTCGACATCGCCAAACGCAACGCCACCCGCAATATAAGGAAGAAAGCGATCAACGGCATATCCTAGGCGCAGTCTTGCCGCCGCACTCCAGTTGAGTTCTTCGGTGGCGATGCCGCCCGGGATCGGGATACCAGGAGCGCTGAAGACTTGGCCGCTGCCATCAACATTCGCATATACGACGTCCAGCTCCGCGCCAATCACAATGTTATTGGACATCTGATAGTTGTAACCGGCGTAGACGCCACCAAGGAACCCGTCGGGATCTGTGTCGACAAAGCCCGGCCCACCGATTTCGTCTATGTTCCCATTCCCCCAAGCATAGCCTGCCTGTAGGCCGACATACCCACCCGTCCAGCTAAAGACCGGCGCGGCTTCTGCAACGATGGCATCGGCAGCATACGACGACGAAGCCAGCAGAGACAACGACAGACCAAGAAGCAGCTTCTTCATAGGTGATCTCCTGTAACTAACCTTTTTGGTAGCAGAGCGCGCCGATTGATGCAGTTGTTTTTCTGCCACAGTTGGCCGAATTCAAATCGGCCGCCCGCACTTACATGAGAACCTTATGCCAACTCGCTGGTGGCGATCGGATCGCCCCTCGCCACAGTGGGCAACTGCTCGGCCACCCAAACTGTCCGGAACCTTCAGGCCGGGAACACTCATTCCGGTATCCCAAATTTAACATCGAGGAGGGTACGATAAAGGCTGTCGACCTCCTTGTCGTCGAACGCCTCGGTCAGCTCGCTTTCCGCAATCCCCTCAGCCTCTGCGTCGGCGATTAGGCGCTTTGCGAGCTGCTCGATCTCCGCTCGCTCTTTCGGCGCACCGGCGTCGGATAGATCGTGTTTTTTTATCCATTGGTTCAAAATAGGACGGCCGGCTTGCTCATTCGGAAACACCTGGGGCAAAGTGCACGACGGCATCGACCAGCGTCCGATATAGGCTATCAACCTCTTCGTCGATCTCTTCGCGCTCGATCGTCAAGGCTTTAGCGTCGGCATACAATTTGTGTATGTACTCACTTACCGAAACGGCGTCGGTTTTAGCCGTTTCGGGGAAATTGTTGCCGATCCAGCGATCGAGAAAGTTGACGCCGCGTGTGCTCATGAAGCCTAAGCTCGATCCAGCGCTTAGGTTCCAGCAGGGCGCTCGACGGCAGCTTCGTCGACCTCGGCTTCCATTTCGTCGTTGACAGTCTTGGTCTTGCCGAAGGCGGCCACCGGCTCACCGTCAAAGCCCTGCAGCCACGCGTCGGCATGCTCTCCCCAGTAGGCTGGCACCGCACGTCTCCTTGCCATCCTTGCTCGCTTGGGCGTACATCCAGGCGTAGGTGGCGCGCTCCTGATCTTTCCTAGCCACGGCCATCTGTGTCATCCTCTCGGAAGTCCTGCAGTGAGGCGTGGCGCAGGTCATCCTCGCCGCGCAGGTGCTTTACGCGGCCGATCAGCCCCGGCTTGACCCATTGCGTCGCAGGCCGCTTCATGACGCCCTTGGGCGCCGTGCCTGGGTGCTCTTGGACGCGTTTCCATAGCCTCTCGCGCATTTCCCGGTTCAAGGTGACGAACGCGCTGCCGACATAGCGCCCTGTGCCCCGCTCGGCCATGAGAGCGAAAGCCGGCTTGCCCGCTTCACGCTCGACGCCGAGCAGATCGAACTCGTCGATCGCATAGCACTTGGCCTTCAGCCAGTTGGCTGACGGACCGCTGCGGTATTTGCTGTCCTTCCGCTTCGACACCATGCCTTCAAGTCCGGCTTGGTCGAGCAAGTGAAGGATCGCCTTGGCTTCGCCGGGCAGAGGCTCGCTGAACTGAATACGCCGCCCGGGCTTGATCATGCTGGCCAGGATCTCGCGCCGCACCTCAAGCGCCATGTCGCGCAGATCGTGCCCATTGAGGTGCAATAGATCGAAGGCGACGAAATAGAGGTCTTGCTGTCGGCGGGTGATCGCTTTGCGCAGATCGCCGAAGTCCGAAAGGCCAGCTTCGTTCAAGACGATGATCTCACCGTCGACAATCGCGCTTTCGGCACCAAGGCGCTTGGCCTCTCTCACCAGGTCGCGATATTTCGCAGTCCAGTCGTGGCCGTTGCGCGTATAAATGCGTGTGCCGTCTTCATCGATGATCATCTGCGATCGGTAGCCGTCGAACTTGACCTCGTGGGTCCAGCCTTCACCCTCGGGAGGGTTCTCCACAAGGGTCGGCATCAACGGCTCGATGAACTTCAAACGCATGCACTGATCCGCCCTCCGGCGATTCAATAAGATTGAGCTAAAATAGTTCCGAAACCGGAAATCAGCCTCTTGGGTGCAACAAACACGTCAACTCGGCGTTGCGGGATGAGCGAAGGAGGAATCGATATGGCCGACGACAAGAGCAAGCGGGACTTTCGCGATCGGGACCAGGTCTCGGCCGATGAGGATTATGAAGTCGAGTATTTCGCAGCCAAGGCCGGGATCACCCCGCAGCAGGTCAAGGAATTGATCGCGAAGCACGGCAACCAACGCGAAACGCTGGAGCGAGAAGCGAAGGCTCTGCGGAAATAATGACCAGGCTATCGGATCTCGGCAGACCAATAACTGGGCACCGACATGAAGGCCCGCCCGCGAGCGAACTCGCGCATTTCCTCCCTTGCCCTGTTTGCGGGCAACAGATCGATATGCGCGATTTTCGCCAGGTCGCTTATCATGCCGATCCGGATCACGATCAGCCTCTCGAACTAGACGCTTAGGAACACAAGTGCCGAAATACCACGTTGAGGAAATGGATGGCGATACCGTGACGGCTACCCACATCGTGCACGCGACAACGCCGATCAGGGCGGCGCGGGAAGCGACGGAGCGCGACGTCACCCTGCGCACCAGCGAACCCATTTGGATCAGGGTTGCCGACGAGAAGCGCGGGCACGTCTTCGAATACTGTTTCAGCCTGTAGCTGACGATCCAACTCGGCTGGCTGAGTTTTTGAATGGCATACCATGCCGTCGACCTCGATACGCAAGTTCGACTATGACCCCAGCACCAGGGTTCTCTCGGTTTGGTTTGTAGCGAGCGGGAAGCATTACGAGTTTTTGGACGTACCTGCTGAGGCCTTTGCCGCGTTCAAAGCTGCCTTTGCCAAGGGCGTCTATTTTAACAGCCACATCCGCAATCGTTATGCATTCCGGCTCGCGGCAGGGAGGGTAGCACCCGCTTCGGGCGATTAACAGAATCTCAGATTCGAGGCGGCCCGCGCCACCCCAGGGGAGCAACTGTGCGAATTGACCCAGGTTCCGAGGGCAAACGAAAGAGCCCGCCGGCCGGGGCCAGCGGGCGCGTTTTATACTAAGCTAGGTGTTGGGCCTATTTGCCCATCATCATCGCAGCTTTGCAGAAGTTTTCATGGGCCTGTCGGACAGGTCTGCCACGACGCGTGACCCACGGCGACGGGTCGGCAAACAGCGCACTCCTGCGCATCCACTGGGCTTACGAAGTCGGTCGGCTGCTCTGCGATCATAGTGCCTTGTCGGAGAACCGCGCTGAGCTCCGCGCAGTCACCGGTCCTGCAATACGGCCGGATCTATGATCAAAGCGCTGAGCAGGAGCCATTCGGGGTCTACGCCTGCCGCCCGGTATTTATTGTCACAAAAAGGGGAACAACGGCAGCTCGGCCGTGTTGGGAGCACAACATGTATTTCGTCAAAGTGCTTTTGGCTGCGATCGCCATCGGTCTCATCAGCCCGGGGGCAATGGCTCAGACCGCGACGACGTCCCCGCAGGAATTTGTCAAAGCAGCTGCGAGTTCAGACATGTTCGAGATCCAGTCGAGTGAGTTGGCGCTGCGGAAATCGAAGACATCACGAGTGAAGGAATTCGCTCGCATGATGATCAAGGACCACACGAATTCTTCCAAGCGGCTCATTGCGGCGGCAAAGAAGGACGACGTCGCAGTGGCACCGGAGATGACAAGCAAGCATGCTGCCCAATTGGAAGCATTGAGCAACGACAGCAGAGGGGCGTTCGATAACGCCTACGTCGACGCCCAGGTTGCAGCGCACCAGGAAGCCCTGACGCTGATGACCTCCTATGCGGAAAACGGTCAGGAAAAACATTTGGCGGCCCATGCGAAAAAGACCGCGCCGGCTCATCCGGCAGCATTTCAAACATGCCCAGCAACTGAGCAAGAGCGGTTCTCAGGGCTGAGTGGATCTGGCCACGACGTTGGTTCTTCGCGGCGCTGTGGAGTCTGTGCCAACCCTCTGGCACTGCCTCCGCCCCCAGGGACGCTGCAACCTTCAAGCGGTCGTCGATGCAGGCTCTAAAGGGTGCGTCGCTCAGGTAGTCCGGCGTGCAAGCACCAGCGTCGTCGAATTTGCCAAACGAACAGGAGACCTGACATGCCAAAGCAAAACGAGACCTCGCATTCGAGACGAAGTGACTTCGCCAATGATGAACCCATTCGCCCGGAGGATGCCGCCGTGTTGGACAGCCCCGTGGGCCACGAAGACAGGCACGGCGCGGAGCCAGGTTTCGGGGGAGCCGACGATGTCGACCAGCCGATCGGCGCAAGGCCCCGCAGCGAAATTACCGGTCGTCATGATGAAGGGGCAGGCGCCAATGAGACGATCGACGGCTTAAGCGAAACCGAGGAACTGACCCGCAGCTACGCCGAGGACATACCAACCGGTGACAATGATGAGGAGGAGGAAGACATCCCTGTCTTCGAAAGAGGCCGAAGCAACACCGAACTCTGAGCGCGCCAGGTTGAACCCCGCACGGTGAGGAACATGACAATGAGCACATTCGGACTTCGGGTTGCGTCTTTGGGGCTCCGGGCTTTTTTGGGACTGGCGGCCTCGCTGACTTTGGGCGTCGAGGCATCTGCGCAGACAAGTCAGCCCGCGCAGCAATCCGGCGACTCGTCGCAAACAGCCAAGCAGGGTCCACTGCCGGCGCAAGGATCGTCGCCGACCGGCAAGGATGATGTCGGCGTTGACGTCTCGCTCGGCCGGCCGGAGGTGAAGCAACAGGTTGCAAGACATCTGGGAGTGGCTGAGACCGAGTTGCCACTGGCGGTGCACGTGCCGATCGCGCTCGCTTCGCAAGTCTGCGGGCAAGAGGTATTTACCGCCCGCGCCAATGTAAACCGAAGCTGCACCGCGACGAAATTCATTCCGGAAATCGCCGAGGCGGCACGCAACCATCCACAAACCTCCGCGGTACCGGAGCAGTAGCACCGAAAATGTCCGAACCCGGCGCGACGGTCGTGCCATGCTTACCCGAGGGTAGCGCTCCAACCCGGGGTAAATCAGCCAGCCCCACCGCCGTCTGTTTTTGGCGGCATGCATGATGGCGTTCGCCGCCATCTCTTAACCAATGTGAATGCTGTTGCTCCGCAGCCACGCTACGAGATCCTGTCCGAAGCGGAGGCAGGCAGATGCCACTGGAATCCCTGATCGATCAATATGTGAGCAGCCGCAAGCGGCGGGGTCTTTTGTCGATACGGCACGCTCTCGAGGCGTTGAAAGAGGCCGTTCCGGCGCTGTCGATCGGCGAAAGCCATCTTGTCAATATGATCGCCGAGCGAGCGCTCGCCTTTGGCCTCGCCATCCACTTCGATCATTCCGGCGAGAATGCCGGGTAAGACATCCACGAGCGTCTGCTGATGCTACAGGACGAGGAACTCGGTGTTCGCGTAGCTTCATTGCCTGGTGGGCGGATCTTTCCGAGGCTGCTCCCATCCGTGTTCTGGGCGGGTGGTTAAAGTCGCCGAAGCGATGCCACGGCGTGCACCGAGCCCACCCCGGCGTTGGACAAGCTCCCCAGCTTTCGCCAGTTGGAGCTTTCGTCTACTCGCAGCAGCCCTAGCGAGGCTCGATCAGCCTCCGCGTTGGGCGGTCTCGGGTTTTGCTCCAAGGGGCGGTTCGGGCCGGCGAATTGAGGTTGAAAGGAGAAGATGATGACGGACAACAAAACCGAGCGTGATTTTCGCGACAGGAACCGGGTCTCGTCCAACGAACGCAACGAATTCTTCCATTTTGCCCAGCAGAACGGCATCACGCCTGAGCAGGTGATGGAGCTCATCAAAGCCGCCGGGAATGACCGCGCCTCGTTGCGGCTGCGAAGGAATTGAAATCAGTTTCCCGGGGCGGCTCGCTTACGGCATGAAGCCTCGCTGCCGAGGAGAACCTTGAGCCGTGGTGAGAATTTGAGTGTAGCATCATCCTGACGCACACGCGGAGCAGGTCGAGCGTGAAAGTGAAAATTGTACCCCTGCCCAACATGCGGCAAGCGCTGGAGGTTCGAGGCTGCGCAGATCGGCTATGGTCACCCCGAACCATAATCCACTCCAACCCGAGTCCTGGACGCACGGCGTGGCACCGAGCCTACTTCCTGCCGTCGTTCAATAATAATCCCGCGCCGCAGTCAGCCAGCGAGATCACCGTCGTCTGCCGGACGCGTGTCGGCTTCCAAACTGACAACGCACAGCCTTTGTAGCGACGCTTTCCAGCCACGATCACCTGCGCAGCTTTGCCGCGCTCGCTGCGCACCAATAAATTCCATCTCCTTCCCTCACACTGATCTTGTTCAGGCGGTCGTTTTGCCGCTGCGGTAGGCGCTGTCCTTCCGCTTCGATCGCGGTAGCGCCCAGTATCAACGCTGCCAGATCAAACCGCACAATCAGCACCTCAAAGCTGATCAGCAGAAGCAGCAGTGAATCAGGACCTCGTCGATCAGGGTCAAAGGGCCAAGCACATATGTCTGGGCACGGTGACCGTGGCATAGCCGGCGCTGCAATGACGGCGTCGGTGCCCGTCTTGTGGAGCCGGAAAGCCCAACTTAGAAAACAGTCGGCGGTGCCGATCTCGAAGAAATTCTAGCCCGGCACGGTGAACAGGCTGGGGGCCGCATCGCGATCTAGGGTTCAGCACAACTCCGGCGGCATCGAGACGATCGACCTCAGCCCGGTCGGCGGCCCTCGGCCACGTCCATGACCAGCACGCGCAGCATGGTCAGCTGGCGCTTACCCTCCATGGCGCGCCCGTCGGCGACGGTCTGTCTCTTTCGGCTCAGGAAAACGTCACTCTGAGTTTGCTAAACGCGGTGCTGGACCGGTTACCACGCGTCAGATCTGGATCATCACCTTGCCGGCCTCGATTCTCATCGGATAGATCGCGAGCTTGACGCAGACCGGCGCGCCCTTGACCTGGCCGGTCGCAGAGCGGCCAATGTGCTTCAAGGCATTCGATGACGTCGTCGATCACCAGCCCTTCGGCTAGATGCGCCTTCTCATGGGTCCAATATCCGTCGGTGGCGAAGAGCTCGTCATCGGGCGAGCGGCAAACCGCGAGGATCGAAGCAGATGACATCCTCTTCCTCGATGTCATCGACCGCGCACGCTTCAATCCAGTCGGCCATCTCCGGCTCCCGCACCATCCGCTATGGCTATTCAGCCGCCGCCGACATATCCACCTGGTGAAATTCGCCGCGATAGGGTCTGGCTGTCGGCGGCAATTCGCGCTTGAGATAAAAATCCTCGTACCGCAGCTGCTTCAGCAGCACCGGCCAGACCTCGCGATAGGCATGCCACATCGACGGGTTCGCTACCGGCAGGTCGTGCTTGATCAGCTCGTGCAGCCTCGGCAGCGCATGATAGGGCACCATCGGGAACATGTGGTGTTCGACGTGATAATTCATGTTCCAGTAGATGAAGCGGCTGACCGGGTTCATGTAGACGGTGCGGGTGTTCAGCCGATGGTCGACCACGTTGTCGGCCAGGCCGATATGCTGCAGCAACCCTGTCAGCACCATGTGCCAGCTGCCATAGAGGCGCGGCAGGCCGATCAGCACCAGCGGCAGCAGCGACCACGTGAACAGCGCCAGCCCGACTGTCGCCGCATAGATGGCGACATGCCAGCGCGCAGCGATCACCGCCTTGTGCTGCTCCATCTCGGGGATATAGCTCTTCTCTTCATCGGACAGCTTGCCGAACGCCTGGCGCACCAGCGCCGGCAGCGAATAGCGGAAATCGAGAATACCGGTGAAGGCGAGCGCCGCCCGCAGCAGATCTGGGGGCGCATGACGGCGATTTCGGCATCGCGGCCGACGATGATGGTATCGGTGTGATGGCGGGCATGGCTCCAGCGCCATTGCACGGGGTTGCGCATCAGCATGAAGCTTGAGATCTGGTAGACGACATCGTTCATCCAGCGCGTCCGGAACGCGGTACCGTGGCCGCATTCGTGCCAGCGCGAGTCGCTGGACGAGCCGTAAAGCACGCCATAGACGAACAGGAACGGCACCACCCACCACGTGGCCCAGAACCATACGATGCCGGCGGCCGACACCAGGATCGCGGCGACCCAGATGATCGTGTCGCGGATCGCCGGCCCGTCGGAGCGTTGCATCAACTCCTTGATCGCCTTGCGCGGGACATCGGTGTGATACCATTCGGCCGAAGCCAATCCGGTCTCAATGGCGCGCTTGGTGCTTTCACCGACCAGGCTGTAGTCGCGCTTCCTGCTTGCCGTCATCGTCATCTCCGCTTTCCCGCCTGCGCTCCGCAAGGGCCGCCTGGGGCCGGCCGGGCCGCGCCTGCTTCCGTATTCCGGCGCACTTCCCGCCCGCCGCGGCAACCGATCGTGCGTTTCAAGCCGGTCACGCCTGCAGTCTCGCAAAAGCGCCCGACGGCGCAGGGTAATCCTGTTGCGGCTGCCGGGCGATCGACCCTATCCTCGCTTCCGCTTGGGCGATCTGGCCGGCACCGTCGAGCACCCGGAACACGGCGTCATAGGAGCGGCTTTCGCCATGGTCCAGCCAGATCATCTCGCCCCGTTCGCGCGCGGCGAGATTGCCCAGAACATGATGCGTCGAAGGTTCGATTCCCAAGGCATATAGGCCGGCCTGGAAGTTCTGCCACTGATAGGTGCAGGGCAGCTGATCCTTGCGGGTAACGACCTCGAAGCCGAGGCCCAGGTGGTCATTGACGACGGCCACCGGCACCTCGCCCGCCGCATCGGAGCCAAGCTCGTGCTCCCAGACCTGCTCGCTGAACCCCAGCTGCGGCGCCGGCACGGTTCGGTAGCCGACTTTCTGCGCCTCGTAGCGTTCGCCGGCGTGCGCCGCCCAGACGACATCCCGGATCGGCGCCAGGTAGCGCGAACCCTCGTCGAGCAAGGGATGGCTGACATTGACGTGATAGAAATACATATGCGGCGTGCGGCTGAAACCGTGATTGACGACGCGGTCCGACAGGCGGATCTCGCTGCCGCCGACATCGGCCTCGATGCGGCGCAGCAAATGGAGATCCTCGCCGAACACGGTTGCCTGCTGGACGATGCCTTCCGCCCACAGCACGCAGCGGTCGCCGTCCCAGGCCTCGCCGTAGCCGGTCAGCCGCGCCGGCACGGTGCCGATGCGGCCATGCAGCGAGTGCAATACCCGCTTGCGCCCGGGATAATTGTAGCTTTCGGCCGGCACGTCTTGCCGGCCCAGTATATGATCGAGGCCGCAGGTGACGAGCAGCCCCGAGAACGACCGGCCAAAGGCGAAACCGTCCTCCCCTTCATGCTCGTGCAGTCCGGGGTGGCGAAAGCCGCTCGGCGAATGCCAGCCGATCGCCTGGCCCCGGAAGTCGCAATCGGCGATATCAAGCGCCCGGTCGACCAGCGCCGTGAAGCGCAGGCCGGAGCCGGTGCGGAACTCGAGCATCCGGATGCCGCGCTCCACGCCGTCGCCGAGCGTCATAAGCCGCACACCGGCAAACTGCGACAGCATGCCGGACCGCTCGGCCACCTGCCTTCGCGACAGCGTCTTGCCGTAAAGCTCTACCATGCGACGTCCTTCACTTTGCCCGCCTCCTTGAGCAAGGCCGACATGTCGGCGCCGGTGATGATGCTTTCCACCGTCAACAGGTCGGTGTCGGCGACCGTCTGTTCCGCGACGATTTCGCCGCGGCGCATGACGATGATGCGGTCGGCGACCTGGAACACGTGGTGGATGTTGTGGGTGATGAGCAGCACCGAGTGGCCGGCGTCGCGCACCTCCTTGACGAAGCGCAGCACGCCGTGGGTTTCCTCGACGCCAAGATTGTTGGTCGGCTCGTCGAGTATGATCACCTTGGCGGCGAACTGCATGGCGCGCGAGATCGCGATCGATTGCCGCTCACCGCCCGAGAGCGTGCTCACCAGTGCATCGGCATCGAGCTTTTTCGAAATGCCGACCCGCTTCAGCAGCGCCGAGGCGGCGTTGCGAAGCTTGGCGAGGTCGAGGGGCGCGAACACGCCGAGCCAGCCGAAATTGACCGGCTCCCGACCCAAGAAAAGATTGCGCGCGATGCTGAGGTCCGGCGCGAGCGATGTGTCCTGATGGATAGTCTCGATGCCGAGGTCCATCGCGTCGCGCGTCGAGCGGATCGACGCCTTCTCGCCGCGCACGAAGATGTCGCCGTGGTCGGCCGGGAAGACGCCGGAGATCGCTTTGATCAGCGTCGACTTGCCGGCGCCATTGTCGCCAAGCAGGGCAACCACCTCGCCTTCGTTGAGGGTGAACGAGGCGTTCTTCAGCGCACGCACGTTGCCGAAGGACTTTTGCAGGTCTTGCAGACGCAGCACTTCCATCGTCAGCTCCTTGCGGCGTTCTTCTGCAGCAAAGCGTGCAGGATGAGCATGGCGAGGATGATGACGCCGACGAAGATGTTGTATGCCAAGCCCGGCACGCCGATCAGCACGATGCCGTTGCGGATGGCGCGCAGCATCAGCGCGCCGACGATGGTGCCGAGGATGGTGCCGCGCCCCCCAGTGAGCGCCGTGCCGCCGACCACCACCATGGCGATCACTTCGAGTTCGTAGCCGGTGCCGGCCACCGGCGAGGCGGCCGAAATCCGGAACGCGCTGATCATGCCGGCCAGCCCGGCCACCACCGAGGTCAGGATGAACAGCCAGATCTTGACCGCGTCGGCCGGCACGCCGCGCGCCACCGCTGCGTTGCGGTTGCTGCCGATGGCGCTGATCCAGTTGCCGAGCTTGGCGTAGCGCAGGATGTAAATCGCCAGCAGCGACAGGCCGATGAACCACCAGAGCGAGGTGTAGAACCGGAACGAGCCTACATTGAAGCTGCCGGCAAGCAGCGTGACGAAGAAGCCGGGCTGGTCCCACGACTTCAGGGGGAATCCCTGCGTGATGTAGAGCGCCGCGCCGCGCACGACGAGCAGCATCGACAGCGTGACCAGGAAGGAGGAAATGCCGATCTTGGTGACGATCAGCCCGTTGATGGCGCCGATCGCGATGCACAGCACAAGCCCGGCCAGGAGGGCGACGCCGATGTCGATACCGCCATTCTGCACCAGCAGCATCACCACGACGGGCGCAAGGCCGAACACGGCGCCGACCGATAGATCGAACTCGCCCGCCGTCAGCAGCAGCGTCATGCCGAGAGCGATGATGCCGAGCTCGGGCAGGAACGCCATCATGTTGGATATGTTGAGCGGCGACAGGAAGTTGCCGTCGGCGATGGCGAACACCACGAGCAGCACGATGAGGATGATGAGCGAGGAGAATTGCGGCGAACGCAGCAGCGCAGACCTGCCCTTCGCTCGCTGCGTGTCGTCGTCTGCTGTGATTGCCATATCTGTCAGGACCATGCGTTTCGTCCGGCGCCCGCCATTTCGGGGCGGGCGCCGATTGTCGTCACTTGTTGTAGAGTTTCAGGATCGGCTCGACGCTCGAGGCGTCGTAGAGGCTGAATGTGTGAATGTCGTAGCCGATCGGCTCGCCAGAGGCCGCTAGCCCGAGCAGCGCCACCGGCATGAAGCCCTGCGCCGACGGGTACTGCCAGGCCGCAGCATTGACGAAGCCGGACTTGACCGCCTCGGCCGTCTCCTTTGAGTTGCCCCAGCCGACGACCGGGACCTTGCCGGCCGACACACCGGCCCCGTCGAAGACGCGTTTGATGCTTGCTGCCACGGAATCGCCCAGTGCAATGATTGCCGGCGGATTGTTGGCGACCATGTAGTCGGTCATCTTGGCGATGATGCCGGCCGGGTCGGTGCCGCAATCGACCACGTCGTACTTGATGCCGAGCGGATCGAAGACGCTGGCGATGCCCTCGGTCTCGAGCTGCTGGTAGCTGGCGCCCGGCACTTCGACCGGCAGGAACACCTTGTCGCCCTGCTTCACCATCTTGTGGTCGACGAGATACTTGGCCCAGATGACGCCCGCTTCCCTGAGGTCGGCCCCGACATAGGCCTGCCGCCCGGTCGCCGGATCGTCGGTGTTGAAGAACACGATCGGGATGCCGGCGGCCTTGGCGGCCTTCACCTCCTCCGTCCACAGGCCGGGCTGAGCCGAGGTGGTGGCGATGCCGTCCGGCTTGGCGGCGAGCGCCGAGTTGAAAGCCTCCTTCTGCGCCGCCATGTCGCCGCCGCTGAACGAGATCTTGCAGGTCACCTTGAGCTGGTCGCAGGCCTTGGTTGCGCCGGCATTCCAGTCGATCCAGAACGCGTCCGAAGGGCCACCATGCGACAGCAGATAGAAGGTCTTCTGGCCGTCCTGCGCGAATGCCGGCAGGCTCAAGGAGACCCCGGCCACCAGCGTTGCCGCAGCAGCCACTTTCAATGCGAATTTCAACATTCATTCCTCCCTTGGTTGGAGTTGCGCCGCCATGCGCCGGCGGCGCAACCGGCGCTCACAGGCCGTTGGCGCGGAACTTCCCGTCGAGGAATTTCTTCGCGCGCGGCACGTCGTCTTCCGAGAGATGCTCGATGATGACCGGGATGTTTGGGTGCTTTTCCGCCAGCCGCTGCAGATAGAGATCGTAATTCAGCGACCCCAGCCCGGGCGCCGGCAGCTCGATCTCGCCGACGCCGCGGAAGGTGTGGCTCTCCATCGCATCCTCGTCGCCGATGTCGGCATGCTTTTCCGACTTGTCGCTGCCCGAACGCTTGACGTCCTTGGCATGCGCGATCTTGATCTTGTCGGTCAGCGTATCGAACACCTGGTTCAGGATCTGGTCCATCCTGTCGATGTTGTGGGTTTCGAAATAGTTGGTCGGATCCATCAGCAGGCCGAGGCCCGGATGGTCGACCTGGGCGAACATCTTCACCGTCTCCTCGACCGAGCCCACGACGTTGTTGACGTAGGTCTCGAGGAGGAAGACCGCGCCATGGTCATAGGCGGTCTGGGCAAGCTCGGCGATCACCTTGCGGCATTCCTCGAATCCTTCCTCGGTCTTGTTCTTGGGATGATGGACCCAGTCGGATTCGGTGTTGTAGGTGCCGGTCTCGGAGATCACGTAGGGCGAGCCGAAGCTGCGGGCGTTGCGGATGATCTCCTTGAGATAGCCGACGCGCTTGTCGCGCTCGGCCTTGTCGGGATGGATGATGTTGGTGTAGCCCGACACGCAGCAGATCGGCAGGTTGTTGTCGCGGAAGACGTCGCGCACCTGCTTGGCCTTTTCCTCAGTGATCTGCCCGGCCGACAGATCGATATCCCTAAAATGCAGGTCGAGCTGCACCGTGTTGAAACCGAGCCCGCGGATCTTCTTCGCCGTCTCTTCGAGGCCGTACGGGAAATAGCCCGTGAAAATACCTGCCTGCATCATGATGTGAATTCCTCCCTGTAAGCGATTCAGTTGGCTGATTTTATCGAGATTTCGGAAAGCTTGACGGTGCGGCCTTGCGCCATCGAGCGATAGCCGGCCTCGACCAGCGCCATCGTCTTGACGTTGTCGGCCACCGATAATGCCGGCGGCGCGCCTGTCTTTACCGCATGCTGCAGTTGCTCCATGACGCCGATGAAGGCATGCGGGAACCACATCGTGTCCCAGCTCGGGCTGACCCATTCGCCGCCGGTCGTCTCGGTCGAGGCATAGGTCAGCGTCGAGGCCACGCCTTTCGGCCAGCCGATCGTGCCTTTGGCGACACCCTTGGTGCCGTCGACGCGCCAGTTGATGTGCTGGTCGTCCAGATAGCCCTCCTGGCGCGGTCCGGACCAGACATCCTCCAGCGACACGGCGAGCACGCCGGAGGGAAAGCGCAGCGTCGAGACGGTGATGCCGTCGCTATGCTCGAACGCCGTGCGCGGGTCCTTGCGTGTCAGCGTGGTGATTTCCGAGGGATCGCCGAACAGGAATCGCAGCACGTCGAGATGATGCACGCTCATATTGGCGAGCGTCAGCCGGTCGTAATCCTGAAGGAAAGTCTGCCAGTGCGGGATCGCATGCATGTCGATCTGCGCGAAGACGATGTCGCCCAGGGCGCCGCTGTCGATGATCTGCTTCAGCACGCGCATCGACTGGTCGTAGCGCATGTTCTGGTTGACCGAGAGGATCTTGCCTGACTTAGCTGCCTCGTCGCGCAGCTTCACGGCTTTATCGACCGACAGCGCCAGTGGCTTCTGCGCCAGGATCGCCTTGATGTGAGGCTGCTTCAGCGCATGGCGGATCAGCGCCGGCTGCAGATCGGGCGGAAACGCCAGGTCGACGATCTCGATCTCGGGATTCTCGATCAGCTGTTCCGGTGTGTCGTGGACGGTCGGGATGTCCCAACGCGCGGCGACCTTCTGCGCATTGGAACGGGTGCGCGAGGCGATCGCCACCACGTTGAACCCCGCTTCGCGATAGGCGGCAAGATGGCATTCGGCCATGATCATGCCAGCGCCGATGCAGCCGATACGGTATTCTTTCGTGCGGACCTTCACGTCCGGCTCGAAGCCTTCGCTCGCCATGTCTTCCTCCCGCAATTCTGTTTTCGCAGCCGCGATCATCTCGCCAACGCGCCTCCGTCCTGCCCGAAATAATGCACCCGGGCCGGCTCGCAGGATATCGCTACCACCGCATCCGGCCTGATGTCGGGCTGGCCGCGCAGCAGCGCCTTCAGCCGCGCCTCTCCGGCGGCGAGCGTTACCACCGTGTAGCCGCCAAGCGGCTCGACCTCGAATACGCGCGCCGGGCGGCCAGCGCCCCCGTCGACCCAGGGCCGGACCTTGATGTCCTCCGGCCTCAGCCCGATTTCGATCGCGTCGGCCGGAGCAGCGCGATCGTCGATGCTGACCGTGCCTTCGGCGGCCTCGACGCCATCTTCGCCGCGAACGGATTTAAGGATGTTCATCATCGGCGAACCAAGCAGTCGCGCCACATAGGTGTTCGCCGGGCGGTCGTAGATCTCGGACGGGGCGCCGATCTGTCGGATCCTCCCATTCTCCAGAATCGCGATGCGGTCGGCGATCGACATCGCCTCTTCCTGGTCATGGGTGACGTAGATCAGCGTCTTGCCGAGTTCGCGCTGGATGCGCTTGAGCTCGACGCGCGTTTCCTCGCGCAGCCGCGCATCGAGCGCAGAGATCGGGTCGTCCATCAGATAGGCGTTCGGGTCGCGCACCAGGGCCCGGGCTATGGCCACGCGTTGCCGCTCGCCACCGGAAAGCTGCGCCGGCGGCTTGTGAAGGATGTGGCCGATATGCAGCTTGGCGGCGACGTCGGCGACACGCTTCTCGATCTGGGCCTCGGCGACCTTGCGCTCGACCAGCGGGAAACGCACATTTTCGCGCGCGCTCATATGCGGGAACAGCGCCAGGTTCTGGAACACCATGGCGACATTGCGCTCGGCCGGAGAGACGGTGTTGACCGGTTTGCCGCCGATCAGGATCTCTCCGGCGTCAGGCGTCTCCAGCCCGAGCACCAGGCGCAGGATTGTCGATTTGCCCGCCAGCGGCGGCCCGAAGAAGCAGAAGAATTCGTTGTCATTGACGGTGAACGAGGCGTCGTCGACGGCGAGCGTCGTGCCGTAACGCTTGCTGACATTGCGAAAGACGATATCGGCCATGTCAACCTGCCTTCATCGCAATGCCGCTGCGGGCATCGAAGACACGCACGGACGATGCCACGGGGGCGACGACGGCAAGCTCGCCGATCGACAGTCCGACAGCATTGTCGAACACCGCCTTCACGGCGGTCTCGCCATCGCCGAGATGGACGATGGTCCTCGCGCCGATCCGCTCGACGAAGCTCACCGGAATGGCGAGGCCCTGCCCGCTCTGCACCAGCGACACCTGTTCGGGCCGGAAGCCGTAAAGCACCTCGGAGCGCGATCCGCGCAAGGTGGCGGCCAGCGCATCCGGCAGCGTCGGCGTGACCCCCAGCTGCCCGAGATCGACCACCAGGCCCCGATCGCTCTCCGCCGGCCTCCCCCTCAGCAGGTTCATGCCCGGGGCGCCGATGAAGCGTGCGACGAAGACGTTGGCCGGATTGTTGTAGACTTCCAGCGGCGTTCCCACCTGCTGCAGCACGCCGTGATCCATGACGGCAATGCGGTCGGCCATGGTCATGGCCTCGAGCTGGTCATGGGTGACGTAGACCATCGTCTGCCTGAACTGGCGCTGCAGCTGCTTGAGCTCGGTCCGCATCACCGCCCGGAAGGCGGCGTCGACATTGGACAGCGGCTCGTCGAGCAGAAAGATCGCCGGCTCCATGATTGCCGAGCGCCCGATCGCCACCCGCTGCAGGATGTTGACCGAGAGCCGGTCGGCCTTGCGGTCGAGCAGCGGCGTCAACTGCAGCAGCTCGGCGATGGCGCCGACGCGGCGGTCGATCTCGGCTGTCGCCGCACCGCGCATCCGCGGGCCGTAGGCAAGGTTCTGGCGCACCGTCATGTGGGTGAAGATGGCGTAGTTCTGGAAAACGAAGCCGACGCCGCGGCGGCCCATGGGCACGCCGGCCATGTCGCGCTCGCCGAACAGGATCTTGCCGCTGGTCGGCTCTTCCATGCCGGCGATCATGTTCATCGTCGTCGACTTGCCGCAGCCCGAAGGCCCGAGGAGCGCCATGAACTCGCCATCGGCGACATCGAGATCCATGGTCTTCAGCGCCGTGAACTCGCCAAAGGTCTTGACCAGGTTGCGCAGCTGGATCGCGCTCATGCCGGCACCAGCCTTGCCCGCGCCATGCGCTTCATGGCCAATACCGCAACGATCGAAAGCACGACAAGGATGGCCAGCGCGATCGCCGCCACATAGCCCCAGATCAGGTCCTGCGTCGTGACCTTGTAGATGTAGACGGAGATCGTCTCCGTGGCGACGCCGGGGCCGCCGCCGGTCATGATGTAGAGCGTGTCGAAGATCTTGAAGTTCTCGATGACGCGGATCGCCAGCGCGATGATGATGATCGTCTTCATCTTCGGCAGCACGATGGTGACGAAGCGCTGCCACGGGTTGGCGCCGAGCAGGGTCGCCGCCTTGATCTGGTCCTGCGGCACGCCGACCAGGCCGGCAAGCAGGATCAGGAACATCAGCGGCGTCCACTGCCAGATATCGGCGATGATCACCGCGATCAGCGCCAGTGTGGGGTCAGACAGCCAGGCGATGGTGACGCGTGAACCGCTGAGTGCCGACAGGATGTCGTTCAGCGGCCCGCCCGACTGGAACAGCATGAAGAACATGTAGCCGGCCACCGCCGGAACCACCATCATCGGCATCAGCAGGATCGAATAGAAGACCCGCTTGCCCGGAAAATCGTCCGCGAACAGCGTCGCCAATGCCAGGCCAAGCAGGAATTCGACAGGCACGCACACGACCATGACGATAGCCGTGCGCCTCAGCGCGCTCCAGAAGCGCGCATCGGCGGCAAGGTCGGTGTAGTTGGCGAAGCTGTTCCACATCTCCCATGCGTTCCACCAGCCCAGGCCGGAGAGGGGCGACCAGTCGGTGACGCTGATGTAGAGCTGCATCAGCAGCGGGAAGGCGGAGATGAAGAGCACCAGGATCTGCGCCGGCAGCGTCAGCCGGAATCCCAGCCGCACTCCCTCGTCCCGCAGCGCGGGCTTGCCAAGCGCGGCCTTTGCGTCCTTTGAGACAGTCACGGTCACCGCGCTCATTGCTTGAGCGCGCCGAACGTCAGCCCGCGCACCAGATGGCGCTGGATGGCAATGCCCATGATGACCGGCGGCACCGCGGCCATAAGACCGAGCGCGGCCTTGGCGCCATAGAGCTGCCCGGTCATCGAGGAGGACAGCGAGGCCATGTAGACGGGGATCGTCACCCATTCACGCGTCGTCAGGAGCAGCGCGATCAGATAGTCCGACCAGTTGAGGATGAAGACGAAGAGGGCGGCGCTGGCCAGCGGTGCGCGCATCATCGGCAGCGTGATGCGCGTGAAGACGCGCAGCCGCGAACAACCTTCGACAAGCGCCGCTTCCTCGATCTCGCGCGGCATGTCGTCGAAGAAGGTCTTCATGAGCCAGAAAGCGAACGGCAGGGTGACGATGCCGTAGATCAGGGCCAGGCCAAACCAGCTGTCGGTGAAGTTCAGGAAGGCCCACATGATCATGACCGGGATCATCACCGCCATTGGCGGAAACAGCCTGAGCTGGATCAGCGCCAGCGGCAGGTTCTGGCCCGAGCCGAAACGCGACAGCCCGTAGGCCGCAGCCGTGCCCGCCGACATTGCGATCGCCGTGCCGAACACCGAAGACAGCAGCGACGACAGGATCGGCTTCAGCGCGGTGCGGTCGAGCGCCACGATCAGATTGTTGTTGGACTCGCCGAAGACGAACTGGAAATTGCCCAGCGTCGGGTTCTTCGGCCACCATGTCAGGTCCGCGCCGGTCGCCGACCATTCGGCGATCGGCTTGAAGGCCATCGACACCATCCAAAGGATCGGCACCAGCGTCACCGCCATCGCCGCGAAGATCGCGGCGTAGCGGAATATCTCGAAGGGGACGGAACGCTTCATCTGGCTGCTTTGCTGGTGGCGTTGACTGCGGCGGGGAGGAACAGATGCTCCTCCCCTCCAGCGCTGATCCAGGGAGACGGATCAGCTGATTGGATCGAGAACAGTCGGCCAGGCCTCCTTGTTGGTCCTTATGGCTTCAAGCAATTTGTCCTCGCCGATGCGGCGGGCGATCTTCTTCCACTCCGCTTCCGTGTCGGCCATCGCCTGTTCCGCTGTCTTGGCCTTGGTCAGCGACGCCATCAGGTTTTCGTCCAATGCGTTGTGGAAGGCGGTGGCGCCGGGATAGTTGATCGTCGGCACCGTGCGGGCGACGGTCTCGCGCACCACGTCGATGTGGTAGGCGTGGTAGGTCTGGCGCACCAGCGGATCGGAGAAATCCGAGAGCCGGAACGGATCGAGATAGCCGCCCGGATTGGCGCTCATCCAGGCATAGATGCGGGCGGAGCCCAGCCACTGCAGCAAAAGGTAGGCGACCTCCTGGTTTTTCGACTGAGACGAGACCATGCCGGTCAGCGAGAACCACAGCACGGAACGGCTGATCAGCTTGCCGTCGACTTCGCGGCCGGGCGGCAGCATCGAGCCGATCTTGCCGGTGACGGCGGAATCCTTGTTGCCGGCATTGTCGAGGAATTTCGGCAGGTTCGAGAAGGCGCAGGTCATCGCCGCGCCGCCCTTGGCGAAATTTCCATACTGCTCCGGCCAGCCCCAGGAGATCGCGTCCGGCGAGTGATGAACGAGCGAGCCGACATATTCGTTGGTGGCGGCAATGCCGTGCTCGGAATTGATCAGCGGCTTGCCGTCGTCGCCGAACAGGAACTGGTTGGGCGATGCCATCGAGACATAGCGCTGATACCAGTTGGTGTAGCCCCAGCCCTGGTTGCGCAGGTCGGTGGAGCCGAACAGGCCCTTGTCGGGGCGCTGGAAGAAGCCCGCGATGTCACTGTGCTGCTTCCAGGTCTTCGGCGGCGCCAGATCGTAGCCGAATTTGTCCTTGAACGCCTTCTGCTCGGCAGCGTCGCCGAACAGGTCGGTGCGGTAGACCCAGGTCTGGAAGTCGCCGTCCAGCGACACGCCATAGTTGGACCCGCGATATTTGTTGAGCAGCGACACGCCCTTGGCGCCGTCGACATAGCCGGTCTTGGGATCGTCCCATTCGGGCTTGTACTGGGCGACGAAGTCGTCGAGCTTGGCGATGCCGCCGGTCTCAGCGAGGTCGCCTAGCCGGTTCCATTCCGTCGAGTAGATGTCATAGGCCCCACCCTTGGTG
Source organism: Mesorhizobium sp. C089B (assembly GCF_030323125.1). Classification (NCBI taxonomy): domain Bacteria; kingdom Pseudomonadati; phylum Pseudomonadota; class Alphaproteobacteria; order Hyphomicrobiales; family Phyllobacteriaceae; genus Mesorhizobium; species Mesorhizobium sp. C089B. The sequence goes on along the minus strand of NZ_CP100469.1, from coordinate 943,767 downwards.
GAGATGTCCTGCATCGTCTTGGTGAATTCCTGGCCGTTCGGCAGGCCGACGATCTCAATCTGGATGCCGGTTTCCTTTTCCCACAGCTCCTTGATCGACGGCGCACCCGCCGGGAAAGGCTGTGTGAGTTGACCAATCGAGCCATCCGACAGGCCAAGCACGATCTTGGCCGGCGCCTTGCCTGCTCCCTTCAAGGCCTTGGCCGCCTCAACGGCACGGCCTTCCGGCGTCTCGGCGCCATATTGATAGCGCTCGGCGCCCTCGAAACCGGTGGGGCCGCCTACCATGCCTGGCGCCAGCGCGTCGGCCGCAACGGCACGGCCGGGACGGATGAATTGCGGTGCGATACCAGCCGCAGCCACGAACGCCGCCGCCTTTCCTCCGGACGCCAACAAGCCGCGTCGCGATATGCGGATCAAATCAGACATTGGAATTCCTCCCTCAGGCCCGATGTTTCCTCCACGAGCCCATCTGAGGGATATTGACGGCAGCACCGGAAGGCTGTCAACATCATAAATACTCAAAATACATCGTAACACCGCAACTGCGGAGAAAATACGTCATGCAAAGGTCGACACACCGGCTCAATGCCTCGATTTGATGGGAAATCTGCATTCGTAGCACGGGACGTATCACGACGCGATTTAGCCCAACCTCCTTGCGCATCGGCTAAGGCTGGATACATCATTTTCCATCAGAATCGCTGATGGCTGGCAGCTGTGGCCGTCGGACGGGCTAGCGGCATTGTGCGATCTGATGCATTGAGGAGATGAAAGACGGTGCGTTCCACCTTGACTGACATAGCCCGGGAAGCCGGCGTTTCCGCCGCCACCGTCGACCGCGTGCTGAACAACAGGCCCGGTGTGCGGGCGCGCACGCGTGAGATCGTGCTCGAAATGGCGCATCGCCTCGGCTACATCGCGGAGGGCCCGAACGGAGCGCCGCCCAGGCCCTCACCTGGAGAGGTCATCCGTCTCGACTTCGCTCTGCCGGCCGGCACCAATTCCTTCATCAAGATGCTGCATCGACACATCGAGGCGCAGGCCTTGGCGCGCCCCGATCTCGACGTCCACATCGCCACCATAGAGGGCTTCAACCCCGACCGGCTCGCCCGCCTGCTGCAAGAATTGCGTGGACAGACACAAGGCGTCGGCGTGATCGCGCTCGATCATCCAACGGTGCGCGAGGCGATCCGCTCGCTGTCGGCCAATGACGTCAAGGTGGTGACCATCGCCTCCGACATCCTGCATGTTCCGAGAGTGGCCTATATCGGCATCGACAACCGCGCCGCGGGGCGGCTGGCCGGCTATCTGCTCAACCGCTTCATGGGATCGGAACGCCCAAGCAAGGTGGCGCTGTTCGCCGGTTCGCTGTCCTACCGCGGCCATGAGGAACGCGAGATGGGATTCCGGCACATCTTGACCGAGGAGTCGCCCAATCTCAAGATCGTCGAGATGCGCGAAATGCTGGATGACCGAGAGAAGGCTTATTCAGAAGCATCGGCGCTTCTGGACCGGCACCCCGATCTTGCCGCGATCTACAATGTCGGCGCCGGCAACACCGGCATCGCTCGGGCGCTCAAGGAGCGTGGACGCGCCAAAGACATTCTCTTTCTCGGCCACGAGGTGACAGACGGCACCAAGGAACTTTTGTTGGATGGGACGCTCGATGCGGTCATAGATCAAAATCCGCGCGTCGAGGCGCGGGAAGCGCTCAACATTTTAAGCCACTCTGTCAGGCACCTGAACTATGAACCGCATCAACCACGACTTCAGGTCATCTTCAAAGAGAATATACCTGAAATCTGATCAATGGATCCGTGATCGTATCGCAAAGCACAGCGTTGGCGTCGCCACCGGTCCCAAATACGAACGAGAGCCCGAATGATCTCGTCAAAGCCGCCGATCTGGCACTATTCCGTGCGAAGTCGGAGGGCCGAGATCGGGTCGTGGTTGATGGTGCATGAGAAGGCCGTCGCCCGTTGCAACTCGGTCAGCCTTTCCGAACCTAAAAAGACCAAGTCCACTCATAGCACCGAAGTCGCGAACGATTGGGGCGAAGACGGTTCTGGATGTCGCCGGCACGAAGCCGACGAATGGCATACGCCCGTCCGTCCGCCACGATCACCTGAAGCATCGCCCCGATCAAAGGCGCTCGAGCAGATATGTTGCAGGCGACCTCGTGTGTTATACACGCACGCTGAGTTTTCGGGTCGGACACGAGATCGATGGATCAGGAGACGCTTCTTGCCGCAGTCCTCTTAGCTGATGTCGTGGGCAGCACGCCGCTCTATGAGCGGATCGGAGACGATGCCGCTCTACAGCAGGTCTCGGATTGCCTGGACACAATGCGCGAGATTGTCGCCAAGCACCGTGGTGATTTCATTTACTCGAAAGGCGATGACATACTCAGCCTCTTCGAGAGCCCGGAAATGGCGCTGAGGGCCGTCTGCCAAATTACCCATCAACTGACTAAAGGGCCGTTGAGCGCCCGCATCGGATTGCATTTCGGGGCGGTCATTCGCGCGCGGGGCGCGATATTCGGTGACGTTGTCAATGTCACCGCAAGGTTGTCCACCACGGCGAACCCCGGAGAGGTGCTGATCAGCCAGAGCTTCTGCGAAGCCCTTTCCCCGAGAAGCCGCAAGGGCCTGCGGCTCCTCGACAAAATGGCCTTGAAGGGGAAGCAAGAGTTCTTCGATGTCTATACCCTGTGGAGCGACGATGAAGCCCCCGGTACGCAGATCACCAGCCATGGCGCCACTACAGATAGACGCTCGGTCCTGCCGCGGCAGATTCATATGGTCATCCGCTACAGAGATCAGCTGCGATCCTGTCGAAACGGCGAATCCGTGACAATCGGCAGATCGGCGGAATGCGACATCATCGTCGAGCGGCCCTGGGTATCGAGGCGCCACGCCGCCTTCACCATATTGAATGGCAGAGCTCGGCTTCTCGAACGAAGCTCTTCGGGCACATTTGTGTCCATGGGACTCGGCCATGAAGTATTCGTACGCCGTGAAGATATTATCCTCTTCGGCTCCGGCGTCATCTCGCCTGGAGTGAAGTCGGCACTCGACGAAGCCCAGCTTCTTCACTACGAAATTGTCTCGGATTGACCCGGCCCGGCTACTAGCTCGACCGGTTTAGAGCTGGTTCGCTGGCGCCCTCAATGTCGCGCCGTACTCTTTGACAGCCATTGGAATCGACCGTTCATAAATGTGCCAAGGCCAATCCAGGAACGCTCTCGAAGTTGGGCTGCGAAGAGCTGACTTCCGTTTCCCTCGCTGAGTTCGACGGAGCCGCGGCCGGTGCATCTCCCTCGCAGGATGCGGAGTTCTACCTGCTCCTAGGCGACATTCTGCAGGTGGATGGCTTCGGCAGCAAGCTGGCCCGCTCGATCGGTGACGCGATAGGTCTTGCCGCGAGGGGATTGTGCTGGACTGTCGGCCAGACAATGAGCTGGCGACGGGAGCGGCCGGCTGAAGCGGGATGCCCGGACCATCCCTGCCCTGTGTCGCCTCGATATCCCCAGGTGCTGAAGGTCAGCACAGGCTGTTGCAGCCCGGGGTCGACGAACGCTTCATCAGACCATTGCGCCGCAATAGCTCCTCGACCACCTGCGAAGGCTCGCGATTGGGCTACCGTCACGAAATTGGCGCAGAAGCGCAGACCACTGACATATCGCGACGTCGAGATGGAGCTCGATGCCACCGTGTTTGCAGCACCGGGGAGATTCCTCTTGGGCCGATCGAGTTCAAGTTGCTGCGCCACATGCTCGACAATCCTGAAAGGTGATCAGCCGTGATGAATTCATCGCAGCTGGCTGCTCGCAGAAAGCCAGTGTGAGCGCCCAGGTGGTCGACGTTCACATGAGCCAGTCGCGAAAGTTGTTGAAGCAGTCGTCGCAGAGTTGCCATTCGCACCCTGCGGCTTGCCGGCTATTCTCTCGAAGACACTGCGGGCTGACGATCTCGGCGATTGGGTTCAGAAAGGTCGCTGCGTGAGGCCGCAAGGGGACCGACCCAATGGGAAAGGTCTTGGCAGCTAGGGACTTAACGCGACCGACATTGCAGCCGGGCGCTGCTCTAATCGAGAGAAAGTCTGGGCGTATAGAACAAGCGACATGAGCGTGTCGGATTGTTTGCATTCAAACGACCTTTGCGACGTTATCCGTGCCTTCGCCTTGCTGGTGCCGGAGGAAATCATGACGTCGCCCGACAATTCGGTCGAACTCGTTCGCGACAAGAAGTGGACGGTCCGCATCACCGCCTACGGCAGCACCCTGACGTTTCCGTTCGAAGCAGAAAGCTATGCACGTTCTTATGCCGATGGTCAGGCATTCCGTCTCGGCGTTCAGGTGGCGGAACTGAAGCGATGCGGCTGACACTTTGTCGACGCGTTGGCGGATAGCCTGCATCGCGATCGGAACGAATAGTTCGCTGATTGCAGCCTCGCGATTTCCATCAAATCCCGCCTGCAATCTTGACAGCAACTCGGCAAAATCCCTCGCCGACTAGTGTTGTCATATGAGCTGGAGCTTTCCTCGCCGCCGGTGGTAGGCGGGATACGCTGCCGGGACAGCCCTCTTTTCGCATAGACGCGAACCTTGTGCTTTTCCGTCTCAAGGCTGATTGGCGGCTGGATGCGCGCGCCGTCTTTCATATTCTGCCATCAGCCCGCGCGGAGCGTGGAATCAACGGCGGGGAAGCGGATGATGTTTCCTGTTTGCGCTCGCGTAGCGCAAGAAACGCTGCGAAGAGCATGATAGCCATGCCGATGATGTCGATCAGGCTAACCTCCTCGCCGTAGGTGATGATGCCAAGCACGACGGCAATGACGGGTGAGACGAAGGCAAATGCTCCGGCGCGCGAGGCGCCGATTTCGTGCAGGAGCCGGATAAATAGAGTGTAGCCTATGAACGAACCAAACAGCACGAGGAACAGCCACCCGACCCAGGCCGGCCAGCCCCAATTGCCTTTTAGAGCCGCGGTCGCGCCTGGCTCCACAACGAGTGAGATGAGAATTAGGAATGCGCCCCGAAAAGGGTGGTGAAGCCGGCGATGAAGTCCGATGAATATACCTCAAGAAGCGGCCGCGCGAGCACCGAACCCCATGCATAGATTAAAGCTGCCGACGCCACCGCTGTCATCGCCAGCAGCCGGAGCCCCCTGCCCTGCTGGTCTGCGTGTGTCCAACTAGCATAGGCTTCGGGCCCGAACAGGACGCACAGACCGGCCGCACCGAGCAAAATCGCAAAGAGCCTGCGGCCGTCATAGCGTTCGTCCCCCAGAAGCAACGCAAACCCAAGCAGCGTGACGGGGGTCAGCGAAAGCTCAAGAACAGCCGCGGTGCCCGTATCGACGTAGAGCATGCCCCAAAAGAGTGGGCCATAGCAAAGCGGAATCATGAACAACGTAACAACGAAAAGACGCGGCCAACTCCTTTTCGCCACCCGTGGTAGAGCAGCGCCCCTTAGGCGCGTCGCGCTGAGGATCAGCAAGCCGGCTACTGTAAAACGCGTGCCTGCGAACATCAGAGGCGGCACGGTGGCGATCCCTGCCTTGATACCGATCCACGTGGTGCCCCAGATCACACATAAAACCAGAAATGTCGCTGTGTTGCGGTTCATCGGAAGCAGCCTTCGCTGGGCGTTGTTGGTTCGTCGTAACGGCCAAAAGACGTTTATTTCGTTACAACGGCCTCTTGCCAATACGGTTCCGCCAACCGATGTTTCCGGGATGGATGGTGCGAAGACTATCGTCGACATGCGCATGGTTGGCGGTCACCCCTGCTTGGACTTCGTCAACACGGTCGACGCGCGACGCGATGTGTGGGGGCCAGACCTCTTGCAGACCTATGCCGACCTGGTCGTCTGGGCTGGACGTGCCGATTTGATCGACGTCGATGAGGCGCGAGCACTGCTCGCGGAGGCTTCCGCCCGCCCGCTCCTTGCGGAGGCGGCATTGGAAAAGGCCAAGATTTTGCGCGAGGCCGTTTACGCGGCTCTCCAGGCCGAGGCGGCAGGCGCCCGGGTGCCGGACGATGCCTTGCAAATCGTGCGCGATGCAGTCGCCCTAGCCCTGCCGAAGCGCTCGCTTTTCCCGTCCGGCGACCGCCTCGCTTGGCAGTGGACCGACGCAGCCAGTCTGAACACGATCGGCCACCGCGTGGCCTTTGAGACAGCCGAGTTTTTGGTGTCCAGGAATGACCGCCGCCGCGTGCGCGAGTGCACCGGGCCGAACTGCGGTTGGCTTTTCATCGACACCTCGCGTGGCGGGCGCAGACGGTGGTGCTCGGATGAGAGCTGCGGCACACGCAGCCGGGTAAGGCGCTTCAGGGCAAAAGCCGCAGGGAACATGGCTCCCGACAGCAAGAATTAGTATCTGACGCCAGGCTTGGATGACCAACGCAGCATAGTTGGCTTCACGCTATCCCTGTCGCTGTTTGTCCAACGAAGCTGGTCTCGCGAGCGACTGTGGCCAAGAGTGTGGAGAACACAGCCGGCGCGGCAAGCCATCATCGCGTTCCAGAGCGGGTTGCTTCGGGGCCGCCTACCTCGCCACGCTTCGATCGGTCGATCTGCTCAAACTTGACGGGAACTCCGGTAGCGTTACGGCGTTTTTCTCAATCCGAAACAAACAAGGATAGGTGCCATGGACTGGAACCGTGTCGAAGGCAATTGGAAGCAGGTAAAGGGCAAGGTCAAGGAACAGTGGGGCAAACTCACAGACGATGATCTGGACCGTATTGCCGGTAACCGCGATCAGTTGGAAGGCAAGATTCAGGAGCGCTACGGCATTGAGAAGGACCGCGCTCGGCGCGACATCGATGACTGGTATGGCCGGCAAGGCTGGTAGGTCGCCGGTTCCAAACTGAACTTGAAAAAGGGCTCCGAGAGGTACGGCGCCCTTTTTTGCCGCGTTTCTTGTCGCCTTTTCGTGAGTCTCACGACAAGGGCGCTCACCGAGAGACGTGGAACCGCGAAAGGTGCCCGTCGTTATCTGGTTCTCGAAATTACATTGGGGGATTAGTTGGACAGAGACGACGCCTCGGCGATCACAACTGGAGTTAGCGGCCTCGACTACATTCTTCGTGGCGGCTACGCCAGGAACCGCTCCCATCTCATCGAAGGGAAACCAGGTTCTGGAAAAACCACTCTTGGCCTCCAGTTTTTGATCGAGGGCGCCAAGAATGGCGAGACATGCCTTTACATCACTTTGTCAGAAAGCAAGCGCGAACTGCTCTCGGTTGCTGGCCGTCACGGCTGGGATCTGAAGGGGGTGCAAATTCTTGAACTTGTGCCGCCGGAGCTCAGTTTCGATCCTGCGCAGCTACAGACATTGATCCATTCCTCGGAATTGGAACTCGGCGAAACCGTGCAGTCTGCCATGGCCGAGATCGGACGCGTCAGACCCGATCGCGTGGTGTTCGATTCGCTCTCTGAAATTCGACTTTTATCGCAAGGGTCACTGCGGTATCGGCGCCAGGTGTTGGCATTGAAGAGCTTCTTCATGCTCAACAATGTGACGGTGCTTATGCTCGACGACCTGACCGCTGAGCAGGATGACCTCAATTTGCATTCGATCAGTCACGGCGTCATTCGGATGGAGCAGCTGTCGCCCGTCTATGGTGGAGAGCGTCGGCGGCTACGCGTGATCAAAATGCGCGGCGTGCAGATCCGGGGCGGCTTTCACGATTTCGTCATTCGCCCAGGCGGCGTTATCGCCTATCCGCGGCTCGTTGCAGCCGAGCATGAGGTGGCCGAGCATGATACGCCGGCCATGAGCAACAACCGGATCGACACCCTGCTTGGCGGCGGGCTGGCCCGTGGTACCAGCACGATGCTGATGGGGCCGTCTGGCGTTGGCAAGTCTACAATTGCCTGCACCTATTGCTATGCCGCACTCGAGCGTGGCGAGCGTGTGCTGGTGCTGTTGTTTGACGAGACAAAGCGCATCTTCTTGGCGCGCGCCGCCGGGCTCGGCATGGACCTGGAGCCGTTTGCCGAGGACGGCACGCTGATGCTTGAATCTGTCAATCCGGCTGAGCTTTCACCAGGCGAATTGTCTTCGCGCATCCAAGCGGCCGTCGAAGAATCCAATGTGCGGATCGTCGTGATCGACAGCCTAACTGGCTATCTCAATGCCATGTCCGAAGAACAACATCTGGTGCTTCAGATGCACGAGATCCTCACCTATCTCAATCAGAAGGCAGTGGCGACGATCCTGCTGTTGGCCAATCACGGGCTGTTTGGGCAAACGGCAGCGCCGGTCGACATGACCTATCTCTGCGATTCCATCATGCTTCTGCGCTTCTTCGAGAACGCAGGTCAGTTGAGACGCGCGATTTCCGTTGTCAAGAAACGTGTCGGCCCCCACGAAGAGACGATTCGTGAGTTTAAAATCGGCGGTAACGGCGTGGCCGTAGGTGAGCCACTGGAACAATTCCGCGGCATCCTGATGGGATCTCCGGAATTTGAAGGCAAGCCGACAGACCTTCTGAGGGACAAGGCGTTATGATGTCGTCCAGCCCCGCCGTTCTCGTGCTGGCGCCGCTTGGCCGTGACGCGAGGATCGCGGCCTCCATCCTGGCTACAAACCAGATTGCCTCGCGTGTGTGCGGCAGCTTGGAAGAGGCAGTGCCGCTTCTCGACGAGGCTCAGTGCCTTGTCGTGGCCGAGGAGGCCCTGCTCAGTTCCGATCGAACGCAGTTTGCGGCCTGGCTTGAAGCCCAACCCGCATGGTCGGATTTTCCGATCGTGCTTCTGACGATGCGGGGGAACGAAGTCGACACGCGGATGGCATTTCTGGACCGCTATCTGATCGTGCTTGAACGGCCATTTCTGGCTTCGAGCCTCGCCAACTCGGTGCGCTCCGCCTTGCGTGCCCGCGCCCGCCAGCGTGAGGTCCAGTCCTACATCGAACAGAAGCGGGAGGTCGCCGATCGGCAGAAATTGCTCATCCGCGAGCTGCATCACCGCGTCAAGAACACGCTGGCCAACGTTCGCGCCATGATGGGCGCGACGGCCAAGTCGAGCGGCAACGTCGATGATTTCGTACGCGATTTTTCAGCCAGGCTCGTTTCCCTGGCCCAGACCCATTCGATGCTTACCGACGATTATTGGCAGACTGCCTCCCTGCACAAGCTGCTCGAAAGCGAGCTTGACCACTATGAGACGCGCGACAGGCCGCGTATCGTTCTGGAAGGCCCGAACGTAGCGCTAGTCGCCGACATTGCGGTCCCTGTCGGGATGGCTTTCCACGAACTGGCCTCCAATTCGTCGAAGTTTGGCGCGCTTTCGCAAACGGGAGGCCGCCTTGATGTCCGCTGGTCGTTAGGCGGGTCCGGCGATACACAGATCGTCAATCTTGACTGGCGGGAACGAGATGGGCCGAAAGTCGAGCAGCCCAGTCGCCGGGGGTTTGGCACGACACTTCTGGAAAAAGTCGTGACCGTGCAATGCAACGCCAAGATCGAATTGAACTACCATCGTGACGGCTTGCAGTTCACCATGGCCTTGCCGTTGCGAAACACGCGCCTTGTGCCGGCTTACTGAGCGGCAACGGAAAGGCTGGCTGGGCGCCGCGATAGGGATTAACTGAGCGTCACTCGGCAGGCTGGTCTAGCGCTTTAGCCAAAACATCAGTTCCGAAAAAGACCGCCTCTATATCTCCCATATGCCTCTGCAACATTGCGAGAGCTCCGGCGTGGTCTATGCGGCCGACCTTGGTGATGAAGTCGAACTCGTGCCGCGGCGCTGTGACCCGGGTCATGCGTCCTAGACGAAACTTTGGGCTCCCGGAGCGCAGTTTTGTCGCCTTCGTGGTCACCCCCCGCCATTTTGCTCACGATCCTCGTTGATAGCCCGGATGCGCATCTGAATCATCCGCGACCCGTCTGGGTTCCGACTGGCGTCGTAAAAAACCAAGAGGCCCGCAGACAGGCTCGATCGACGGTCAGCTATCCCGAACAGCAAACGAAACACCCTCGCCTTTGGCCAACCAACTTTCGCCAGATCACCTTCGCAATGCCTGCGGCCCCAGTACGGTCGGACAGCCCGCGCTCTGGCGGCCGAAGTGAGGCGCCGGGAACATACAACGTCGGTCGTTGTTTCTCTGATCAGGAGGAAAGATGATGGCAGACGATAAGAGCAAGCGTGATTTTCGAGATCGCAATCGTGTATCAGTCGATGAAGATTATGAGGTTCGCTATTTCGCCAAACAGCATCGTATCACGCCAGAACAGGTCCGCGAACTAATCAGAGAACACGGCAACGACCGGAAGAGGCTCGAACGCGAGGCAAGAAAACGGGCTGATATCGGCTGATGGTCGCGACGCATCACGCGGCTTTTCGACGAGCGGGCTTGAAAGGCTGCGCGAGCGTGAAAACGTCTGGCCGGATGCCCGCCTCGACTTGCTTCCATGTGACCGGGTGGGCAATTGGGAAGCCGGGCCGCGCTCGCGGGGAAAAAGCGCCTATTGCGGTATTGCCCCGTCCGTTGCGGAGATAGTCGAGAAAGATCCGGCCTCCTCGGGCTGCGGGGTCAGCTGACAACAGGTATCGGTCAGGATAGGTATCAACCAGACGGTGGGCGAGCGACTTGGCCAGTTTCCGGGCGCTGTCATGGGTCATCTTCGCAACGAGCGGGGCCATCAAGTGGATGCCTTTGCCGCCAGTGACCTTTGGCCAGCTCTCCAAGCCTGCCGCTTCCAAGATGCCCCGTAGCGCCAGCGTGGCCTCGATCACAGCGTCCCATGGCACGCCTTCTCCGGGATCGAGGTCGAGGACGAGCCGGTCCGCATGTTCGATGTCTTCAATCGTCGCGTTCCAAGGATGAAGCTCAACGGCATCCATCTCGACCAAGCCAAGCAGACCATCCATGTCATCTATCCATACCCGAACGCCTTCGCCGCCTTCGCGCTTTTGAACGCGGAGCTGGTGCACGGACGACGGTATCCGAGGTAGCGGTCCCTTGTGATAGAAGGTTGCGCCGGAGGCGTGGCGGACCAGCTTCAGCGGTCGCCGAACGAGATGAACTAGAACTTGATCAGCGACCCGCCGCCAATAGTCTGCCAGCTCTTCCTTGGAAGGTGCAACCGCATCGGGTAGCAGCTGGAGAATGTTCTCGCGCGGGACGCCGTGTTGTCCTTCCGACCTCCGCTTGGACGGCGATGGAGGCTTGGGCGGGATTGCCTGAAGGTCCTCGCGGAGTCCCTTGAAGACCGCCTCACGCAAGATGCCCCGGTCCGACACGCCACTGAATTGCACCTCGGCAAGAACGTCTGGTTCGACCCATGTCGCCTTGGGCTTCTTGATCGGCTCCGACAGCGGTGACTTGGCGATTACAAGCGGATCAAGCCGCTCCCTAACGCGCCGGGCTGCGTCCAGCGTATAGCCGGTCTGGGCCTTCCCGGCATAAAGCAGCCGGTCGCCCTCTCGCCTGCCGATGTACAACGATGCGATGCGGCGCGGCTGCGCGCCAAGTTTCTCGACGAAAGCCACGATTGGAAAAGTGTCGCTCTTGACACATTTGACCTTGACCCAACTGGTCTGGACGCCCGAGCGGTAGTGAGCATCCGCTCGCTTGGATACGATTCCCTCTATGCCCATCCGGCAGGCATGGTCGAACATATCCTTGCCGTTCACCTCCAGATGCTCGGCATAAGTCAGGGTTGGCTCGGTTTCGGTCAGCAGCTTCTTCAGCGCAGCCTTGCGCTTCACTAACGGTTGTTCCCGTAGATCACGGCCATCGAGGTACAGGAGGTCGAAAGCGTAGAGAGTCATCCGCAGCGAACTTGGGTTGCCCAGCTCACGTTCCAGGGCTTGATAGTCCGGCAGGCCGGTGTCGCCCAGGACGACAGCTTCACCATCGATGATAGCGGATTTGACCGGCAGGCTTGCCGCGGCCTGAACAATCCTCTTGTAACGGTGGGACCAATCGTAGCCGCGACGCGTGAATGCTCGCGCCTTTCCGCCTTCAACGACCAGCTGCGTCCTGTAGCCGTCATATTTGATCTCGTGAAGCCAATCTCCGCCTTCGGGAGCTTTCTCGACCAGTGTGGGCGATTGGAACTCGATGAACGAAAGCCGGTCAATGGCACTGGTCATATGCTCGCGACTCCAGGAATCGCGACTCAAGCCCCAGCGCCCCTGTCGGTTCCGAGCCTTTTAGAAGAATTGCATCGCGACGATTGGTTATCCGCCTCACTTGTTGATGTGACGGCGCAGCAGAGTGATGTTGCGATTGTTCGCCTTAAAATAGACGTCGAAGATCGAGCCGAGAATTGGGACACTTCCTACGAGCGTATCCAGCAGCACGTTGCCTAGCATGCGGGCGACCAACCCATTTCCGGCACCGACGTTTCGAGCTCGCAAGACGATGTAGGCCGAGACAATGCCCGTCGCCGCATCTCCGAGTACGGGAACCAGACCTACGAGCGCATCCAGTCCAAAACGAATTGATGTGCCTGGAATGCGCCAGCGGGAATCGAGTAGCGCGGCCAATAGATCCAACTCGGCAAGTACGTTTGCTGTATGACCATCGTGACCGCCCTGCCCGATCATGCCAACTCGCGCGCCAGTACGATTTAGTATCTCTCCCTGATGGATAGCCGTCACCTTAGATATCGCTTTGACCGCCTGAATTCGCTTGCGTCCTGTGCGATGGCACGTCGTCGAGCAAGGTCGTCTCACCGGAGCTTTTCGGCGCCTCAACGGGCAATTCACCAGTAGGCGTCATCTTGCTGACGGCCTCAGGCAAATCTCGCGTGATCCGGCTTATGAGCTCCTCGCGCGATAGGCCGGTCTGCATCGAGAGGGAAGTCAGGGTGTCTTCGTCTATGGCTGCTTCCACCTCGCTTGGCTGGATCGGCTCGTTCGGCCCGGTGCCTACCCACGAATCGACCTTCGATCCGGCGCCTGCCCCTCTGAACCGGTCGAGAATATCGCCAAGCGCGGTCCCCGAAACGCCTTTTGAAAGCTGATCCAGAATCCCGCCTTGCGGATCATTTGGGTTGCGATCGCCCGCTCCACGGATCATGTCGCCGATCTTGTCGCGATTTTGGTATGCCAAGACGCCGAGCATCGCGATCGCCAATTTTCCCAGGTTAGCCATTGGTACCTCCACTGTTCAATGGACAAGGGCTCAACATCACAAAAGTTCCGACCGGCGACGATCTAATTGAATAAGGGCCGGCATATCGACACAGACGTGAGCGGTGCTGCCTAACCGGCTTGTTTCCGTTTGCGGTGCGGCTTCGGCCTCGCAGACGTTGATCGTGCAAAGCTCGTTGCCTGCCTGATCGCGCATGCGCACTAACCATCCGGTCATATCGTCATCGCCCAGATCAGCCAACAGGCCGATTCCGCAACGGATCGCTTCGGCGCGAGCGGCCTCAAAACTTGGCGTCTCGGCAGGCGGAACCTGGCGAGCCTGGTCGCCGTCGCGATAGTACAACGTATAAGCGAGATGGATTCCACGCGCTGCCTTAGAGTATGGAACTACCACCCTCATCTTTACGGGGGTTTGGCCAAACAGCGAACATCGGCTAGGCCTAAGACGATCGATCGAGGTCGACTCGCGCGACGGCGTAGGCGCCAAGCGAGATGCTTTGATCATCCAGCGGTCTTGCGGAACTTTCCATGAAGTCGGGATCGGTTGCCGCCCGCTCGAACTGCTCGGCGCCGAGAAGAGCAATGCGGGCGCTGCTCGGCGAATCCGAAAGCCGCACAGATTGCGTCTTGGCGGTAAGGTTAGCGACCCACAGGGTCACGCGGCGATCTTGTTCAGCCGCGATCGTGGCGACGCCGTCAGCGCCGGAAGTTCGTACGGACAGCAAGGTGGCTCCGCCGAGCTTTGAGAGACCAGCCAAGACATGGAAAGCGGGATAGACCGTTGGGCCATCCTGCTGGTCATACCATGGCTGCACGAAATCAGCCTTCCTATGGATTTGGCCAAAGGGGCCGGCGAAGTCACCGAACGCGACGGCCTCGATTCCTTCGCGAGCGCAGGCCGCGAAATATCCGACAGTCCAAGCCGCATTGAACAGCCCGCGCTGACGAGGATCAATGCGCGATAGACAGACGCGAGCGTTCGCTTCATTCGGCGCAGTGGATTTTCCGTATGGGTTCTCACGGCAGCCGAGCTGGATGGGACCGATACGCAGTGGCAAGCGTTCCCCCATGAAAGCATGCGCGGAGCGGATTAGATGGGGGATTGCCTGAAGTGTCTCCATCACCGAGACATCACCTGCGGCGTGCACGCTTGGACAGGTGGTGAAGGTCACGTAGTCGAGCGCTTCGGCTGGCGGACGCTTGCGGTTGAGTTCGGTGAAGTAAGCGGCCATGCCGCCGCCCAGCGCGATGCCCGGGAAAGCCCGGCGAGCGGCGGAGTAGCTTTCGTGGAAGCTGGGCATAGTCGGCCACGGTGCTCCCGGCTGTACGGATGTCATGTCCTGCGCCGGAAAGACGGAGACAGCTTCTAGTTTGAGGCCGAGTGAGTGGACAGCATCCGCGACCGGCGCCAATTCGCCGAATGGATCGCGCGTGCCCTTGGTGATAATCTCGAGGACCACTCCAGCGCCGGTCAGCCGTGCGAGCGCGGCGTAGCTTTCTAGTTCGTCCTGGCCGTGTGCGATCCGGAGATCGACCTGGCAGACCATCCACTGGGGAGCCATTCGTCGTAGGAGCTCGGGGGTTTCGAGCGCGTGCTTTGCCTCGTCGGCGGCGACGCCGACGCCAGTGCGGGGCACTCGGCCGACCGGTCCGCCGATCGTCAGGTTGATGAGTGGATTGCGATTTTCAGACGTCCCGGCAGGGAGCGTTCCTGACACGTGAAGCCGGACGGCCTGCGTGAATTTCTGGCCCCTGGGCAGTCTGTAAGGCCACGGGCGACGCAGAGGGCGGACATATGTTTTATACGAGGCGTCAGACCAATTGCGTTGGTCCTCCATCTCAAAGGCATCACCCTCCATGGTGCATGTCGCCCAGATCCCAGGCGCGATCTCGTGCGACAACGCCCGGATGTCGGTGAACGGACATTTTGGATCGATGTGGTCCGGCAAGAACGATAGCTCGTCGTGACCATCCTCATGCAGCACCTTTATCGGCTTGCCGGCTAAGCCCTCGATCGGATGAAGGACGACGAAGCCGGTCCGATTCGTCAAAAGGTCGGTCTCGGGCTCTGCCTCCGCCACAAACGACAGCGCACCATCGCCACGGCCTGAGACGCGCGCCCGGTAAATCAGGCGGCCGGATGTTGCAGCACATGTTGCACGGTATTCAATGGCGAACGCATCCGGCCTCTCGTCGATCCGCAGATCATCGAGAACGGTGGTACATGTTCCCCAGTTTTCGTCCCGTACAAGAAACGAGATTCCGCGCAAGACCTCGATCGTCCCAACGTGGATGTAACGCAACGCCCCATTGTCGAACGCGACCGACAAGGATCCGGCGCGCAGCGTGCGCAGCGGTGCCTCGAGCTCTTCGGTGCCACACAAGCGGACTGCCAGGGAAGCTGCCGAGGTCAAATTGCGCGCTCCGTCGTGGCGTCGAAGATCGAGGCCCGGTTCATGTTGATGTCGATCGCAAGCTTCTCGCCCGGACGGCTGACATCGTGCGCCTGCAGCTCAGCCATCACCGGCGCGCCGGCCAGTCGGAATGTCGCGTAACTGCGCGAGCCGGTCGGCTGCAGCAGGTCGATCGTTGCCTCATAGCGAAACGTGCCCTGCTCCGGCGTTGCAGTGTGCGCACGAGTGAGGTGTTCTGGCCTCAACCCGAGCAGCACCTGCTGTCCGTCCGCGACGCCCTTCAGCCCCCTGCCGCGCGCTAAAGGCAGCAGTGCATCCGCGAGCCGGATGGCAGCGGCGCCTGCGTCCAAGGCAAGGGTACCTGGCAGGAAGCTCATCCGCGGCGAACCCAGGAACCCAGCGACGAACGTTGAGGCCGGGTGCTCGAACAACTCGAGTGGCGCGCCCTGCTGCTCTATCAACCCGTCGCGCATCAGCACGATGCGGTCAGCCAACGTCATCGCTTCGATCTGGTCATGGGTGACGTAGATCATCGTTGTCGCAATGTCCTGGTGAAGGCGTTTGATTTCGCCGCGCATTTCGTCGCGAAGCTGTGCGTCGAGGTTGGACAGCGGCTCGTCGAACAAAAAGATGCGCGGGTTGCGGACTATGGCGCGGCCGATGGCGACGCGCTGGCGCTGGCCGCCGGATAATTGGCGCGGAAAACGCCCCAGCAAGGGAGTGATGCCAAGCATGCGTGCCGCCTCGGCCACGCGCACCTCGACCTCTGGCTTCGGCATCTTGCGAGCCTTGAGGCCGAAGCCAATGTTCTTGGCCACGCTCATATGCGGATAGAGCGCATAATCTTGAAACACCATTGCCACGTCGCGATCGCGCGGCCGGAAATCATTGACCACCTCGCCGCCGATCTCGATCGTGCCTTCCGATATCTCCTCCAGGCCGGCGATGGTCCGGAGCAGCGTGGACTTGCCGCAGCCGGACGGTCCAACCAGAACGGTGAACTGGCCGTCGCGAATGTCCAGGTCGATCCCGCGCACGGCATGGAACGCGCCGTAGCGCTTGTGCAAGCCGGTAATTTTGACTTCGGCCATGCGGGAGCTTTCCTAACCGCGAACGGCGCCGAGCGTCAGCCCGCGCACCAGATGACGTTGAGCAAGGACCCCAAGGGCGATCGATGGCACAAGGGAGACGATGGCAAGGGCCGCGGCTTCGCCATATTGCGCGCCCTGGAAGCCGATGAAGGCGCGGAAGACCGTTGGCAGTGTAAAGGCAGTTCGGCTGGTCAAGATCAGAGCGAAGAAGAACTCCGTCCAGCATGCAATGAAGGCGAAGACAGCCGCCGCGACGATGCCCGGTGCTGCGAGCGGCACGGCAACGCGCCAGAACGCCTCCCATCTCGTGCAGCCATCGACGAGGGCCGCCTCCTCCATCGACTTCGGCATGCCGCGGAAATAGGCGAACATCATCCACACCGAGACCGGCAGCGTGAAGACCGTATAGGCGATGATCAGGCCGACATGAGTGTCGTAGAGCCCGACCTGGCGATAGATCAGGAACACCGGCAGCACGATCCCGATCGGCGGCAAAAAGCGCTGCGACAGCACCCAGAAAGACAGATGCTTGCCGCCGGTGTCGTAGCGCGCCAGGCTATAGGCCATCAGCGTGCCGAGCAGCGCCGAAAGCACCGTGGCCGAAAGCGAAATAATCAGGCTGTTGATGAGCCCGTCCAGACCACGATAGGCGAACAGCGCAGCTTTGTAGTGGACAAGCGTCGGAGCGGCGGGGAACCAGACAGGCGGTACGGTGAGGTAGTCGTCGCTGGGCTTGATGGAGGTGTTGAACATCCAGTAGAGCGGCCAGAGCACGAACACCAGGAAGAACCCCAGCAGCAGAATTCGGCCGATCGGCAACGACCGGCGTTTCCTGCGGCGGGCGGGCGCGACGGCGGCCATCAGACCGGTTCCACCTTCAAGAGCCGACGCACCAGCAACGTCACGATGAGCGCCGTAAAGATCAGGAACAGCCAACTTCCTGCTGTTGCCTGCGACAGATGAAACTGCGTGAAGCCTATGGTATAAAGATAATAGGAGGCCGTGTAGGTTTGTGTTCCTGGGCCACCCCCTGTCATGATGAAAATGGTATCGAACATACGGATTGCGTCGAGCAGACGGAAGGTCAGCGCCAGCAGCATCATCGACCCGAGATGCGGGAGCGTGATCGCCCAAAAAACCTGCCAGGCGTTGACGCCGTCGAGTTCTGCCGCCTCATAGAGATTGGGTGGGATTGCGGTCAGCCCGGCGAGCAGGATGACGAACATGAACGGCGTCCACTGCCAGACATCGGCGATGATCAGCGAGACGTAGAGCCACGGGCGCTCCGTCATCCAGCCGATCGTAACCTCCTGCCCCAATAGTTGCGTCAGGACATAGTTGGTCGGTCCAAAAGGCCGCTGTAAGAGCAGCGTCCAGGCTTGGCCAACGATGACCGGGCTGATGAACAGCGGCACGATCAGGATCGACATGATCACACCGCGGCCCGGAAAGCTGCGCACCATTGTCAGCGCCACCAGGAGGCCGAGAACGAACTCTATAGCGACGCTGATGCCCGACAGCGATGCTGTCAGCAACAGCGACCAACGTGCTACGGGATCGAACACGACCCGCTCGAAGTTCTTCAATCCGACAAAGGCGTGGCCCGGCACCTGGAAGTCGTAGTTGATGAAGGATACCACCAGCGAGAACAGAAGCGGATAGATCGACAGTGCCAATATCAGCAGCACAGCGGGGGCGACCAGCAGCCACTTGAAATGACGGTCAGCCCATTGGGCAAAGGCAGACAGCCGGGGCGGTGCGCCGGCGGCCTTCAAATGGCGGATCGTGGCTGTGGGCTGCATAGGCGTATCCAATCGCCGCTTAGCGGGGGGTGTTGCGAGCCAAGCGCCCGCAACACCAATTGCTCCAGAGAGTCCGCCTCCCTTCAGAGGGTGACCGCCATGCCAAGTTTTTCCACCGTGTTGTCGGCGGTGGCGCCAGGCAGTTTCAAGAACTCGGTGTAGAAGCCCTTCTGCGAATCCACACCCAGTCGGTCGGTCGTCTCGTTCCACTCGGCGGCCGCCGTTTCAAGCGACGCCTTCGGATCCGCACCAGCCCACACCGCCGTGCACATGCGATCGATGCTCAAGAAGTAGTCCTGCGCGCCTGGCATGATCGGGTCGAGCAGACCGACGTTTGCCGAGTTGTTGAGGTTGGCAAGGTACTCCTTGGCACTCGGGAAGAGCGCGCCGTAGAGCTCGGACTTGAAGTGCGAGATGCGGTACGGGTCGCGTAGCGCGTAGGGCAGCATGCAACGTGCCAGCGAGACGGGTGGCGAGCATACCCACTGCATGAACAGATACGCCGCCTCAGGGTTGGGCGAGTCGGCCGACAGTGCCTTGTTGTAGCCGGTGGCATGTTCCGGATTTCCCGGAACCACGGCATAGCCGACCTTGCCGGCGATTTGGGACTGCGGAATGAAGTTGATTGCCGTGGCCGACTGCGAATAGTTCGCCGCCATACGGCCGCTAGGAGGCCAGGAATAGATCATCGCGACTTTGCCGGTCAGGAAAGCCGCCCACAAGGAGACGGCGTCGAGCTCGTTGTTGCCGGGGATCGAGGCCTTGTTTGCGGCGAGCATGTTTGTCAGCGTCTTGACGCCGGCATCCGAAACCAAACCTGCCTTCATGTCGTCGCCGAAGAGTTTTCCGCCGTTGGCCCGGTACTGCTGCAGAAAGTCGAACTGATTGCCGGGGCTGCCCGCCTTGCGGAAATGTCCCGCGCCATAGACCTTTGGCGCCATCTGGTCGGTGATGAACTGGGCGATCTGGGCATATTCTTCCCATGTCTTGGGCGGTCCAAGCTTGGTGTTGAACTTCGCCTGGTAAGCCTCCATCATTTTCGGATCCTCGAAAATGTCCTTGCGGTAGTAGAGAGCGAACATGTCGCCGTCGTCGAAGAACCCCCAGATCTTGCCCTTGTAGGTCGGCAGCGCCTTGTACAGGGGATGATAGTCCTCCAGGTCTGCCGGGTTCATGTATTTGGCGATGTAGTCGTCTAGCGGGGCGATGACGCCGCCATCGGCAAGCGACGGCGTCCAGGCCGGCGAGATGTCGAGGACGTCATAGGCACCCGAGCCGGCGATGTGCTCGGCGACCGCCTTGGAGTACTGGTCCGGGTTCGACAGCTCGACGACATTCGACTTCATCCCGGTAAGCTGCTCCCACATCGGCCCGCTGAAATTGCGCGGGTCGAGTGCCTGCAGGCCAGCCTCGTAGGTCATGTTGAGGGTGACGCCCGAATGCGCCTTGGCCGCCTCCGCCGCGCGAAAGGCGGAACCGTCCGCAGGCCCTTCCTTCGATGCTTTCAGGGCTGCGGCCTGCGCCTGGCCGAGCGGCGACGTGCCGTCCGCCAATTCCAATGTTTGCTGCGCCAGCGCCCAATCGGTCATCATCCCCAGCAGCGGGCCGGACACGGCCAACATGCCGGTCATCTGACCGAAGCGGGTGATGAAAGTTCGGCGGGTGGTTTCGCCGCGCATGAAGGCGTCGACCTCTGCTTCGAGACCTGCCTGAAAGTCACGTTTTTCACGATCGTTCATAGTGCTTGGTCCTCCCATTTTCCTTTTGCTTCACTCGTCCGCCGGCGCAGCGGTCAAGCATTTCCTCCCGTAAGGTCGCCGCAAACAGGCCGCGGCGGCGCGCCGAAAATCAGTGTCCTCCTAGGTTCCAAAGCGGGCGGCGAGCCCAGACAGCCTGGTCTTCCACAGCTCGCTCGAAAGCACCTCGCGATTGACCACGCCGCGCGGCTCGCGACCGCGCTGCACCTCCATTACCGCTTTGACGTCCGCGGCACCGTTGCCGGCAAAGCACTGGTCGGTCCAGCAAAGCGCGTGCGGCGCCAGGATGACATTGTCGAGTTTGAGGATCGCATCGTCTGCGTCGGGAGGCTCTTGTTCCAGCACGTCGAGACCGGCGCCGGCGATGCGGCGCTCCTGCAGTGCTTGCGTCAGAGCTTTCTGGTCGACGATCGGGCCGCGCGCGGTGTTGATCAGGTAAGCTGTCGGCTTCATCAGGGCGATCCGCTCGGCATTGACGATGTGGTGGGTGTGGGTCTGGGACGACAGGGGGCAACTCACCGACAGCACGTCGGCGCGGCGAAACAGATCCTCCAGCCCTACCAGCTCGACGCCCAGGTCGGCAGCGACCCCCTTGTCGGCAAACGGGTCATGGGCAATGAATTGCATGTCAAAGGGCTTCGCCAAGCGGAAGACCTCGGCACCGATGTTGCCGATGCCCAGCGACCCAAGCGTACGCCCGACGAGGCCGACCCCCATATGTTCGGAGCGCTTCTCAAAACCAACAGACCCTTTGCGGGTGAGCGCGTCCTTTGTCAGCAGCTTGCCGGTCAGCGCCAGCATGAAGGTGACGACGGATACGGCGACGGGCCGTCGCACGCCATCGGGCGTGATAACCAAGGCAATACCGGCTGCGGTGCATGCCTCAACGTCGACAGTGTCGTAGCCGACCCCGAAGCGGGCAACGACGGCCAGGCGGCCGCTCCTGGGGACACTCGTGGCATCGAAACGATGGGCGAGGAGGATCAGCGCATCGAAATCCTCAAGTTGGTCGGCGCGAAGCGGACTGTTTGACTCCAGGAACACCATCTCGACAGCTGTCGCATTGCGCAGCGGCTCCAGATCGAAATCTGGGTAGGTCGGCGAGCCGTCCGGCCTGCGGAAATCACCGGAAAGCGCCACCCTGAATTTCACGCTGTCCATCGTCTCCTCCGCTCCTATTGGCACCCGGCCCGGATCTTGGAAACCGCGTCGGCGATCGCGTCGTGCAGGACCCAAACGTCGCCTGAATAACAAATGAAATCGAAGCCCTGTGCGTAGAACTCGTGTCCCTGGGCGACGTTGGGCACCAAGCGTCCAAGCGATTTGTTGTGCTTCTTGGCGGCGGCAACGATTTTGGCCATTGCAGCAGTGAAAGTGGGGTGGGCGAAGTCGCCAGGAATGCCGAGCGAGACGGACAGATCGAAATGTCCGACCCACAGACAATCGACCCCGTCCAGTCCCGCGATGCCGTCAATGTTCTTGACGCCGTCGGCGGTCTCGATCAGGCAGATGAACGTCGAGCGCTTGTTGGCGGCATCGAATTTGTCAGCGACCGAGCCTGGCCGGTAACGGTCATGAGCGATCTGCAGCGCCACGCCGCGGGCGCCGGCAGGGTGGTATTTCATGGAGTTGATGATGTGCTGCGCCTGTTCGACGCTGCTCACCATCGGCGCGATCAGGCCTTCGGCGCCCATGTCCATGGCGCGGGCGAGGAAATGGTAGTCCTGCGACGGCACACGCACCATGACCGGCAGATCAGCCGCCTCGAAATAACGGATCGCACTCTTCAGCGTTTCCAAGCTAAATCCCGAATGCTCCATGTCGAAAAAGACGAAATCGCAGCCAGCGGACTTCAGGATGTGACCGATTCCCGGCGTGGCGAACTCGGCGACGAGCGTACCGAGCTTGACCCGCCTGTGAGAAGCTAACGCCCTGAGACTTGGCTCCGACATGCACTTCCTCCCGTTCGCCCCAATGGGCCAATCCGCCTATGTTCGCTTCAATGCGTGGCTTCAAGAACGAGGTCGCAGGTCGTCACCAACTTGGTCACGACGAGCGGCGCGCTCTGCGTATTGAATTCGTCGAAATGAGCGGTGCGGCAGTGGTCCTCGAATGCGGCCTCGCTATCGTAAATCTCATAGAGCAGGACCCGATCCAGTTCGCCGCGCGCCTCCGTCACGTCAAAGCGGCGACAGCCGGCCTCGGTGCGCATCGAGGCGGTCGCATTGGCGTCGACAAGTTCTCGGAATCTGTCCCGGGCACCAGGCCTCAGGCGGAAATCGACCCAGACGACAAATCCGGTCATCACTTGGGCCTCGCAAGTTGCAGATACCGCTTGGCCACATATTCGAGATGGCTGCGCATGGCCGTCTCTGACGCGTCTGGATCGCGCGCGGCGACGGCCTCGAAGATTTCGCGATGAGCCTGGTAAGCCTTGCGGTCTTCACCCTTGGCCAATGTGGTGCGACGCTGTTCGAGCAACCATTCAGCCAAGGCCGCGTGAATAGCTGTAAAGATCCGATTGCGGGTGATTACCGCCAGCACGTAATGGAAGTCTACGTCCGTGCGCTCGAAGCGCGCCAGATCGCCGATCGACTGCCGGTTGAGTTCGAGCGCCTCCTTGAGGCTGTCAATGTCTTCCGGGGTAGCATGCACAGCGGCGTTGCGGGCAAGACCGACCTCGAAAAACAAGCGCGCGCTCTGGAAGTCGTGAACGCCTCCCGGCGCCGAAATCATGTGCCGAGCCGGCCCTGAAAGGGCGTCAATCACGAATTGAGGAGTGGGTCGAGTGACGCGGGCACGCTCCCCCGATTTTACCTCGACAAGGCCCATTTTGCTCAGATGCAGCAGCGCCTCACGGATGGAAGGCCGCCCTACCCCGAACTGCCGCATGAGTTCCCGTTCAGATGGGAGACGGTCGGCTTCGGCCAACTCTCCCTCTCGGATCATCCGTTCGAGGTGCGCTGCCACCTCGTCCGAAAGCTTCCGCTGCTTGATCAGAACTCCGATCATGTGGCATACCTGTTATACCAGTCAGGTACGTTATGATCCCATAGCACCCTTGTCAACGATGTCTAAGCATCCGGTAGCCGAGCCGTTTAATCACTCCGCCGATGTCGAGGCGTCCTTTGCACACGCCTTCAACGTCTTCACCAAGGATATCGGTGACTTGAGGAGCGCGAGCACACTCTGCTCGGTGTTCCGATCGGGGACCGTCTTCGAACCCTGGGTCGGGTGGTCAGTTTCAACTGCGGTGTGGACCGCAGTGAGTGCCACCGGGCCGTGTGCTGGCCGAGACCTACCCAACCGCCTGCTTATGAGCCGCAACATGAGCCCTCGATGGCAAAGTAGACCTCGACCTGAGCAAGACCAGCGAATGGAAGTGGGGTTCACAGCCGAGGCGGAAAACGCGAACTCTCGCTGGTGGACCCATTTGGCAATACGCCTGCTCCATCTCGTAATCTTTTTGCGCCGCCGCAATGCCGCAAAGGAAGGTGGTGTCGGGTCAGTTCTCTCTAGGCTCCAGAGCGCTCGTCACGTTGTGCCCATCCTCGTGCGGTGGGCGGCCGCCGCTTGAGGATGCGCATTTGAAACTGGTTTTCTCAAGATCTTTTAGTCCTGAGGGCCTCAGGCGGGGGCGCTTGCCATTTAGTTATCGTCACCTGCAAATGCCGAACCCGCACTCGACGCCAATCTACGCGCTGGCCAGTTTGCGACATCTGGCTTCGGCGATTCCGCTTTCAGTAGCGACGATCATGCTGGACGGCTGATATGAGGCGCGTTCCCGCCTGGCAGCTTAGGGGCAGCAAGCAGGACGTCGGCTTTCTTGCCTCGACCTGGCCTAAGCAGTCATTCAATTCGTGGCCTCAAGCAGCTCATCCACGCTCCTCCTGACGCGGCGTGCCATCCAGCCGATCTCGGGCTGATGTGCGTGGACGGCAGTCGTCCTTTGACCACCGCTTCTGGCGGCGCCGATTGGCGAGCCGCCTCGCCATCATTAGCTATGGAACGGAAAAGAAACCATTCAGCATCAGACTACCGCTTTTCGACGCACCTTTTCGAATATGTCGGAACGAGCGCTTGTCGCGCAGCCCACGATGCCCCCCATTGGTGAACCGGTTCCATGAAGAGTCTGACAATACGCCACCGCATCCTCGTCAGTTTCGCAGCCGTTCTGGTGGTCATGTCCGTGATAGCCCTCATCGCGTACGCCTGGTTTCTTCAGGCGGGGGAGGAGGCGACTGAGGTCGAGAAGGGCATCCTTCCGGACCTTTATCACAGTACCGAGATCATGACGGGCCAGATGGCGGCCCATAGTCTGCTTCAGGAATATGCCCTTCAGGACAACCCGTCAGACAGAAGCACGGTTGAAAACGCGATCACGACCAATCGCAACCAGGTGCAGCGGTCGATGGACGACTATGAGGCAACGATCGTCTCCGATATCGACAAGCAGAATTATGCAGCCGTCAAACAACTCGCCAACCAATTCCGTCTGGCTGAAACTGCTGTGCTGGAAACAAGCCGGGCTGCCTTGTCGAAAGGTGAAACTCCCAATGAAAGCCCAGCTATCAAGAACGAAGTAGAGCCGATCTTTGTAAAATTGCAGTCCGCTCTGCAGGCCATGGTTGAGGATCACAGAGGCGAGGCAAACAGCGCGACGCAGCGGATCAGCTCGATCGTCAGAACGGCCGAAGTCGGTTTGAGCGTTGGCTTGTTGATAGCCCTCGGGCTAGCCCTTCTTTTGGGTTACCAGCTGTTTCGCGCCATTACAGGTCCGCTCACCCGTTTGGTCGACGCGGTTCAATTGATGCGGCAAGGCGACTTCAGCGAACGGCTCGATCTGAGGCGCCGAGACGAATTCAGCGTGCTTGCCGACGGCTTCAACGCAATGGCGGACGATCTCACAACCCTCATTGGTCAGGTTCAAAGGTCCAGCATACAGGTCGGCACGTCGATAACTGAGATCGCCGCCACCTCCAAGCAACAGCAGGCAACTGCGACTGAAATCGCAGCGACCACAACAGAAATCCGAGCGACAGCCAAGGAAATCTCCGCCACATCAAACGAACTGGTCCGCACGATGAACGAGGTCTCCACAGTTGCCGAACAAACCGCTGCCGTGGCTGGCGGGGGGCAAGCGGGGCTGACCCGTATGGAAGAAACCATGCAGCAGGTCATGGAAGCGGCTGGCGCGATCAATTCCAAACTGGCGATCCTGAGCGAGAAAGCCGGCAGCATCAATCAGGTGGTGACGACCATCACCAAAGTGGCCGATCAGACGAACCTGTTGTCGCTCAACGCTTCCATCGAGGCGGAGAAGGCAGGCCAATATGGCCGGGGTTTTGCAGTGGTGGCGACGGAAATCCGAAGGCTCGCGGACCAGACAGCTGTCTCCACCTACGATATCGAGCAAATGGTCAAGGACATCCAGTCGGCAGTCGCGGCCGGGGTGATGGGCATGGACAAGTTTTCCGAGCAGGTCCGTCGGGGTATGCAGGACATCCAGCAGGTCGGCGGGCAACTCTTCGAGATCATTCAGCAGGTTCAGGGGCTGGTGCCACGTTTCGAAGTCGCCAATGAAGGCATGCAAGCACAGGCGACCGGCGCGGGGCAGATCAGCGACACGCTAACCCAGCTAAGCGAGGCAGCTCAGCAAACAGTCGAGTCCCTTCAGCAATCGACGCTCGCGATCGACGAGCTCAATCAAGTCTCAGGCGGCATGCGAAGTAGCATATCGAGGTTCAAGCTACGAGCATAGCGAGCCGGCAGTAGGATGTGACAATGCTATTCCTCGCCTTCAGCATGGGTCCGGATCGCTACTTGATCGATGTCCACAAAATTGAAGAGGTGCTGCCCTATATCGACGTGAAAGTTCTTCCGGGTGCGCCAACTGGTGTGGTGGGTTTGGTCAGCTATAACGGAATACCCATCCCCCTGATCGATGTCACCCTTCTTGCGATTGGCCGACCATCGGAGCGCCTGTTGAGCACCCGGATCGTTGTGACGCGCTATCCGGCGGATGATGGCGAGCGACGCCTGCTGGGGCTGATCGCGGAACGGGTGACGGATACGATCGAGCGAGACCCGGCCGATTTCGCGCCGTTCGGACTGGAACCAGGAACCCCGCCCTATCTTGGGCCGGTGGCTTCCGATGGTTCGGAGATCATTCAGTGGGTCAAAGTGGAAGCGCTGCTTTCGGAAGAGATTCGTACCGCTTTGCTCCGCCAGGCGGCAATAGGTGATCAATGACCGGAGCAATAGAAAAGCTCCTGACGGAAACCATTGGACTGGACAGTGCCAGCGTTGGTCCGACAGTGGTTCGTCAGGCGGTCAGAGAACGGATGGAAGCATGCCGGATAACCAACCCTCAGGCCTATAGGGAACACTTGGCCGGTTCCTCGCAGGAGCTGCAGGAGCTGATCAATGCGGTGGTGATCCCAGAGACCTGGTTCTTTCGCGACCGAGAAGCGTTCACGATGCTGGCGCGGCATGCGCGCGCGCACAAGCCTGCTCAGCCGATAAGAATCCTGAGCCTGCCATGTTCAACCGGCGAAGAGGCTTACTCGGTCGCCATGGCCATGTTCGATGCCGGCTTTGAGGCGCATGAGTTCAAGATCGATGGCGTGGACGTCAGCAGCCGCAATATCGCGACGGCTGAACGCGCCATCTATGGCCGCAATTCGTTTCGCGGCAGCCATTTAGAATTCAAGGATCGCTATTTCGAAGCGACCGAGGGCGGGTTGCGGCCTGTTGCTGGGGTGCTGAAACAGGTTCGGTTCATGGTAGGAAACCTGTTCGGTTCTCACGCGCCTTTCGGGCAAGAGGTCTATGACATCCTGCTTTGCCGCAATTTGCTGATTTATTTCAATCGAGAGCTGCAGGATCGCGCATTGATCTGCCTGAAGGACCTGCTGGCCAAAGACGGACTTCTTCTGGTCGGTCCGGCGGAAGCAGCTCTTCCAAGGGTGCATGGCTTTATTTCCGCTGAATGGCCATTGGCCTTCGCCTTTCTGAAATCGGAGCCCGTCAAGACCACGGCGCCGAAAGTTTCGGCCGCCGTCCCGGTGCGGACGCCAAGCCCTAAGGTCAACAAGAGCGAGCCTCTTCGTCCGTTCCGACCGACAATTGGCAATGAAGGCCGCGGGCAGGCTCCGGCCAAGCCGCTTGCACACGCCTCGGAAAGCCTCATCGCGGTTGAACGGATCGCCAATGCAGGACGCGTAAAGGAGGCACAGGAGGTCGCCCTGGCGCATCTCAAGGAGTTCGGTCCTTCCGCAGAAATCTTCTACCTGCTGGGCCTCGTCCAGGATGCGGATGGTTCTGCACCCGAAGCCGCGCAAAGTTATCGCAAGGCGCTCTATCTCGCGCCAAATCATCGAGAAGCTCTTGTCCATCTGGCCTTGCTGCTTAGCAAGCAAGGCGACCATAACGGCGCCGAGGCGCTGGCCGGCCGGCTGGGTCGGGTCCAGAAAAGGAGCGGCAGTTGATGGCGGCTTCGACAAGGATCGCTCAGCCGGTGGAGGAGATCGAAATCAACGACTGCTGGCGGCAAATAGGCGTACGGGGTGACAAGTCATGTCCGCTACTAGAGCAGCATCTCCACTGCCGCAATTGCCCGACCTACAAGAAGATCGCACGACGCCTCCTCGACCGTGCAGCTCCCTCGGCATCTCGCGACGAATGGCCTGACAACGCTGGTCGTGCAGGGATCGATTCGGCAGACAGCGACGCGCTGCAGACGGCCGTTCTCTTCCGTTTGGGGGAGGAATGGCTGGCACTTCCGGTCGGTATTTTTCATGAAGTGGCTGAATCTCGTCGCGTTCATTCACTTCCACATCGCAGGAACAGTGCACTGCTCGGCATTGCGAATGTCCGTGGTGAATTGCTCATTTGCCTTTCCCTGGCCGAATTGCTCGGGATAGACGAGCGCAAGGAAGGGGAACAGGGCACACGAACCAAGGTATTTCGCCGCCTTGTCGTGGTAGGCGAGCGCGACAAGCGGGTTGCTTTTACGGTTGATGAGATCCACGGCTTACATCGGTACCAGGAACGCGACACTCTCGCTGTTCCGGCCATGATTGGGAAGGCACTGTCTGCCGCTACGGTTGCCGTGCTGCCATGGCAAGGACGAGCCGTTGGTTGTCTCGATCCACGACAACTGCTCACGATGCTGGATCGGAGCATCGCATGACAGATGAAGACTTCAGCCAGGTTTCGATGCTCAGCCTCTTCCAGGCCGAACTGGAGACGCAGTCACGGGCTCTGACCTCTGGACTTCTGGCACTCGAACGCGATCCTATCGCCGCCGACGCCCTGGAAGCATGCATGCGTGCCGCGCATTCCCTGAAAGGAGCTGCCCGCATCATCGACCTGATGCCCGCAGTCAAAGTTGCAAATGCGATGGAAGACTGCCTGGTCGCAGCGCAACGCGGGCATCTGAGGGTGCGACGGGAGCATATAGACGCGCTTCTGCAAGGTTCTGACCTTTTGAAATTGATCGCATCGGGATCATCGAGCGAGAGCGCCAACTCAGAAGTCGAAACCTTTCTCGCCAAGTTCGAGGGGTTGTCCCTCCCCAGGCAAAGCCCGGTCCCCAAGATTCTGCAGCTGATTTCGCAACTCCAGATCATGCCCAGGAGCAACTGGCGACGACCTCTTCAGCGAACCTCCTCGTTGGGGCGGTGCCGCAAGCCCACGGCAGCATCAGCTCTGATAGAATGGTTCGGGTGACGGCAGACAGCCTGAACCGATTGCTCGGGCTGGCTGGCGAGTCGCTGATGGAAGCTCGGCGGCTCAGGCCATTCGCTGACGGGCTGCTACGGCTGAAGCGACTTCAATCGGACCTCGCAAGTGCATTCGACAATCTTCATGCAGTGCTGCCGCCGGTTTCAAACGATGCGGCGGTGGTGGAGGCGCTGGCTGAAGCGCAGCGAAAGCTTCGGTTGAGCCAAGCGTTCCTGGCGGAGCGTTTCGATGAGTTGGATTCAGTGGATCGGAAAGCGACCGATCTTGCCAACAGATTGTACGACGAAACGTTGGCGAGCCGGATGCGGCCTTTTGAGGACGGCGTGCGACACTATGCGAGAATGATCCGCGACCTCGGTCGTACCCTTGGCAAGCGGGTGCGACTGGAGATCGTAGGCGGCTCGACCGGCATCGACCGCGATATCCTCGAGCAGCTCGATGCCCCTTTGGGGCACCTTCTGCGCAACGCTGTAGACCATGGGCTTGAACCGCCTGAGGAGCGCCTCGCGATGGGCAAACCCGAAGAGGGGCTCATCAGGCTCGAAGCGAGGCACAATGCCGGGCTGCTGCAGATAGCCGTGGTGGACGACGGCAGGGGATAGAGCTCTCGAAGCTGCGCGAGACCGTCGTCGCCCGGCAACTTGCAACCAGGGAAAGTGCTGAAACACTCGGCGAAAGCGAATTGCTCGCATTTCTGTTTCTGCCAGGCTTTTCCATGAAAGCGGGCCTTACCGACGTCTCAGGTCGCGGTGTGGGGCTCGATGCAGTGCAAGCCATGGCGAAGGAAGTCCGGGGAGTCGCAAGCGTCTCCTCAGAATTTGGCCACGGAACCCGATTTCAACTGCAATTGCCGCTGACATTGTCGGTCCTGCGCACGCTGCTCGTCGATGTCGATGGAGAGCCCTATGCTTTTCCACTCGCTGCCATTTCCAAGACTTTGAAACTGCAGCGGACGGAGATCAACGTCCTGCAGGGCCGGCCGCATTTTCGATTGAACGATCGACAGATCGGGCTGGTCACCGCTCGCGAGGTGCTCGATCGAGGTGAGCCCGGATCGGAACCGAATGAACTATCGGTCGTCGTCGTGGATGCGGGTCGGGGCGATGCGTACGGCCTGATCGTTGACCGTTTTCTCGGGGAACGCGAGTTAGTGATCAGACCTCTCGATCCACGGTTTGCCAAGATCAAGGACATCAGCGCAGCGGCCCTGATGGAAGACGGTTCGCCTGTTCTGATCTTCGACGTCGACGATCTGATCCGATCGGTGGAAAAGCTTGCATCGTCCGGCGGATTTCGAGCTCTTCGGCGCGCCGCGGGCGGTCCCGAAGCGAGCAGGCGCAAGCGCGTGCTCGTGATTGACGATTCACTGACGGTTCGCGAACTCCAGCGCAAGATGCTCGGCAATTACGGTTATGAGGTCGAAGTGGCGGTAGACGGCATGGACGGGTGGAATGCCGTCCGGTCTGGTCCTTTCGATCTCGTCGTCACCGACATCGACATGCCTCGCATGGATGGCATCGAGCTGGTGAGTTTGATTAGAAAGGACGCTGATCTCAAGAACACACCCATTATGATCGTTTCATACAAGGATCGGGAAGAAGATCGCGCGCGCGGGCTCGACGCAGGTGCGGACTATTATCTGACCAAGAGTAGTTTTCAGGACGAGGCGCTGATCCATGCCGTCGTCGTGGACATGATTGGCGAGGCGGCTGAATGAGATCCGAGATTGGAAGCCAGCGAATGAGAATCGGCGTAGTCAACGACATGCCGATGGCGGTTGAACTTCTGCGTCGACTGGTTCTGTCGACCGGCGAACATCAGGTCGCGTGGATCGCGACTAATGGGCGTGAGGCGGTCGAGGTCTGCAGACGTGATCTGCCGGATCTGATACTCATGGATCTAGCGATGCCAGAGATGGACGGCGTGGAAGCGACCCGCAGAATCATGGCGGAAACCCCGTGCTCAATCTTGCTGGTGACCGCCAGTATCGAAGCCAACCTCGCCGGCGTCTACGAAGCAATGGGTCATGGCGCGCTTGACGCAGTCGATATTCCGTCAGTGGGCATCGAAGGCAACGCGTCCTCGCAATCCGCCCGGCTTTTGACGAACAAGATACGAACGATAGGCAAGTTGATCGGCGATGCGCCTACCCAGGCAAAAAGGCGGATGTCACGTGCGGCTGAGCCGTCAACTCGACACGTGATAGCAATCGGCGCCTCTGCGGGCGGGCCGGCTGCCGTTGCCGCAGTCCTGAGCGCGTTTCCCGTTGATTTTCGCGGCGCGATTGTGCTCGTCCAGCATCTCGATGCTCAGTTCGTTCCAGGCCTTGTTGATTGGCTAGGGCAGCATACGCGTCTCCCGATCCGTCCGGCGGGGGAAAGGGATAGTCCACAAGCGGGCACCGTTCTCGTTGCCAGTTCTGCGGATCATCTGGTTTTCAAGTCAGCTCAGCAACTTGGCTATACGCCCAGCCCCAAGGACAATGTTTATCGGCCGTCGGTAGATGTGTTCTTCGAAAGTGCGGCGCAATGGTGGCCTGGCTCGGTGATTGGTGTTCTGCTCACAGGCATGGGCAGGGATGGTGCGCGCGGGCTGAGACAGCTCCGTGACAAGGGACATCTCACAATCGCGCAGGATAGAGCAACCAGTGCCGTCTATGGCATGCCGAAGGCCGCCGCCGACATCGGCGCGGCTGTTGATATTCTTCCTTTGGGTGCGATCGGCTCACGTATAATCGAAGCCTGCGAGCGCTCCACGTGAAAGGCCCCTTCCGATGACGCAAGAACCAGAGTTGGTCCCGCCACTCGCAGATAACTATTCATCCATGGTTCTGCTCATCGATGATCAGATCATGGTTTGCGAGGCGGTCAGGCGCGCCCTAGCCAACGAGCCCGATATTTCCTTACACTTCTGCACCGACCCGTTGAGAGCGATGACGGTCGCGGATGAGGTAAAGCCAACCGTCATCCTGCAGGATCTCGTCATGCCCGGGGTGGATGGGCTACATCTGGTGCGAGAATACAGGAAGCATGCGTCGACACGCGCGGTTCCAGTCATTGTGCTGTCGAGCAAGGAAGATCCAGCCACCAAGGGCGAAGCCTTCGCTGCGGGCGCGAACGACTATCTCGTCAAACTGCCGGATCGTATCGAGTTGATTGCACGCATTCGATATCACACGCGGGCCTATCTGGATCACGTCCAGCGAGACTCGGCACACCGAGCGCTGAGGGAAAGCCAGCGACAGCTGATCAGTGCAAATCTAGAGCTTGAACGTCTGACGCGGATCGATGGCCTGACAGGTCTCGGTAACAGGCGCTATTTTGACGAATATCTGGCGGCTGAATGGAAACGCGCTTTTCGCGCACAGTCCCCACTGTCGCTGTTGATGATCGATGCCGACAACTTCAAACGATACAACGATACCTATGGCCATATGGCCGGCGACGATGTGCTCAAGCAAATCGCCCGCGTAATCCAGAGCGGTTCCGGCCGTTCCACCGATCTCGCTGCGCGGTACGGAGGCGAAGAGTTCGTCATCGTGCTGGTCGACACTATACTGGAACAATCCAGTGCGATCGCCGAGCGGCTCGTCCAGAGCGTGCGAGAGTTGAACATACCCCACGGCCCGGATCGCGTGACCATCAGCGTCGGCGTCGCAACAGCGGTGCCCACCGAGAACGAGACGCCAAACGATTTCGTCAATGCCGCCGATTTGGCTCTGTTTCGTGCCAAATCGGAAGGACGAAATCGTGTTGCGCTTCATATGTCCCGCAGCTAGAGAAGCTCACATCTCAGTCAACGAAGCGCGCCCTGTTCGATTTGAGGACGACCTTGGCGAAGTCGGGCATCTCGAGACCTTGCCGCACCAGGCCATCAAGAGTTTTCTCAGCCGCCCTGATGGCGGAGAGCCGGGCCAGCACCGTCTCAGCCTCCAGGCGAGGCACCACGGCGAGACCGTCGCGGTCGCCGACCAGTATGTCTCCCGGCGAGATAGTCACTCCTCCCACCACCACCGGGAATCCGACCGTGCCTGGACCATTGCGCGCAGGCGAGTTCGCAATGATCCCGGCACAGTAAACCGGCAACCCGACCGCCTCGATCCCGACAACGTCGCGCACGAGGCCGTCAGTGATGAAGCCGGCGACCCCCTTGTTGCGCGCCATGCCGAGCACGAGATCGCCAGTTACCGCCGTACCGGCAAAGCTGTCGGTGGCCGCGACGATGACATCGCCACTTGCTGCGGCATCCAGTGCTCCAAACAGGGCGAGGTTGTCGGCGGGGCCGCAGTGACAGGTCACGGCGACGCCGACCATCGTCGCAGTAGCTGGCGACAGTGGCTTAATCGCATAATGCAAGGCGCCGCGTCCCCCCATCGCGTCTACGACCTGGCTAACCGGCACGCCCGCAAAAGCACTGATGATTTCTGCTGCGGGCCGTTCGAAACGGCGCTTGATGGTGAGCAGTGGTGGGTCTTCAATCATGTAGCGGCCCCATTCCCTGAACGAACGAAATACAGTCCGGCCCGAGGTCGCGCAGGCTCCGCGCGCCCATCAGTCCCATGACGCGGTCGATCTCCTTGCGGTAGAGTTCGAGCACGTGGCGTACCCCCTCCTCGCCGGCGACCGCGAGCCCCCACAACTGCGGCCGCCCGATCAGACAGCACGAGGCGCCGAGCGCCAGCGCCTTGACGACGTCGGAGCCTCGCCTGATGCCGCCATCGATAAGCACCGGTATGCGGCCTGCGACAGCCGCGACAACCGCCGTCAACGCGTCCAGCGATGCGGCGGCGCCGTCAAGCTGACGGCCCCCATGATTGGATACGATGATGCCGTCGATTCCCCGCGCTACAGCCTCGGCGGCTTCGCTGGGATGCAGGACGCCTTTCAGCAACAACGGTCCGGACCAGACAGTGCGCAGCCAGTCGACATCGGCCCAGGAGAGTCCGGGATCGAGCATTGCGGCCATGCGGCCCGCCAATGCACCGACCGTCGCCGTATCCCCGGGGCGCGCGTAGTTGCCGAAGGTCAGTTTCGGGAGTCGGGTGCGCATACGAAGAAGCCACGCCGCCTTGGTGGCGGCCGCGAGGGTTCCGGCCAAACCGAAGCGCGGCGGGATGGCAAAACCGTTGCGGATGTCGCGTTCACGGTTGCCAAGCATCTGGTTGTCGATGGTGAGCACCAGCGCGTCGTAGCTTGAGGCACGCGCCCGATGCACCATTTCTCGGGTGAAGCCGCGATCGGTGTAGACGAACACCTGCATCCACCGTGGGGTACTTCCGGTGGCTGCTATGTCCTCCAGCGTGCAGACGGATCCGTGGCTGGCGCAGTAGAATGTCCCTGCGGCCGCTGCGGCTCGGGCGGCTGCGCGCTCGCCGTCGGGCCAGAACAGCCCAGCCAGGCCGGTTGGCGCGATGCCCAGCGGGATGGCAAGTTTCGCGCCGAAGAGGTCAAGGGAAAGGTCTCGCGTCGTTGCACCGTTGAGCGGTCGCGGCAGAATGGCAACCTCGTTGAAAGCTTGCTCGTTCCGGCGCAGCGTTCGCTCATCCTCAGCACCGCCATCGGCGAAGTCGAACACCGGGCGTGGCAAAGTCCGCCGCGCGGCGATGCGGACCGCGGCCACGCTGTACAGGCGCTTCAACGCCGCCATCGAAGCAGACGATGCCGCACCGCGGGCGCCGGGGTCATCGCCTGTGTTTGAGGCGGACGAGGAGCTACTCACGGTTGCTTTCCGCCGATGCGACCATGATGCGTCGGTCCACCGCCTCCCGGAACACGCACGCAGGAGAGTGTTCCCTCAAAGGAGGGATCGCTGCCGGTCGCCAGCACGCCGGCATTTGTCACCCAAAGCATCTCGCCCGAGAAGACGCAGTTGGTCGTTGCCTTGCCGCAGACGAAGAAACCTTCCGCTGTGCCGTTGGGCTTCAGAACGTGAATGCCGTTGGCGGCAATATCCGTGACATAAAGGCGGCCATCGGCTCCGACCTTCAGCCCGTCCGGGATCGGATTGGGCCCAGGCAAGCGGCCCAGGTCTTCGACGCAACCATCCGGACGCTGCCGCTTGACGCGCCCCGTATAGGACTCCCCCCAAATGATCGAGCCGTCGGCTTCGATCGCCACACCATTGGGGAAGGTCGGCTTGTCGAAGCCGAGAGCAAGGTACGCACTGCCGTCGGGGTTGACGGCAAAGATGTAGCTTGGGTCCGGATTCCCCGGGTTGTATGTGCCGGGATCGCTGAAGATGAGCCGGCCGTCAGCAGCAAATACAAGATCGTTTGGCCCATTGAGCCGAATGCCCGCGACTTCGCTCAGCAGGATTTCCGGCTTTCCGCCATCGGCAACCCGCTGGATCGATGGCGTCGTCATGTCCGCGGCCCGCCAAGGTCCGGTCGTGCCGCCGTTCTGGC
Organism: Mesorhizobium sp. C089B; assembly: GCF_030323125.1. NCBI lineage: Bacteria > Pseudomonadati > Pseudomonadota > Alphaproteobacteria > Hyphomicrobiales > Phyllobacteriaceae > Mesorhizobium > Mesorhizobium sp. C089B. The sequence continues at coordinate 908,436 of NZ_CP100469.1, read as the reverse complement.
AGACATAGAGCAGGTCATCCGATCCGAGAACGCAGGCGTTGGGCGCTCCGGCAACATACGCGAACTGGCGAGCACTTCCGTCGCGATCTATGGCCGTCAGCTGGCTGCGATAGCTTTCGACGATGACAATTCGGCCATCGGGCAGCACCGTCGGGCCCTCGGGCCAGCCAAGGCCGGTCGCGACAACCTCGACGGCCAGCTTTTCAACCTCGTTCATCGTGCGACCCCCAGAACGGCAGCCTATCAAGATTTGTCGGGTATAATCCAGCCTGACGATCTGGCGGTCACCGGACCCGGCGACTCGAAAGATAGCCAGGCTGACGTGCGCGTTGCTGGGCCCCCCCTAGGCCGGCCCCCACCCCGGCGCCGGTGAACCCCGACGGGCGGAGGCCTATGGCTACAGCGCGAGCCGATCGGTGTCTACACAGCTCGGTAGCACTGGCTTGCTCCTCCAGGTTGCGTGGCAGGATTAGGTGCTGCTGAGGCCAGCGTGCAAGGAACAAGTGCAGGTGGAGAAGGTTGAATCTCAGTTCCTCTCCCTCTACCACTCACAAAGTCCAACAATTCTCTGCTCCGCTGCCAGGCGCTCTGGAGCCCGAGCGTTTGCAGGGCGTGCGTGTGGCCAAAAGCTGGGGAGCGCCGCAGCGCCCAGGCGTGCAAATTGCTCTCTGAACGCCGATCCTTCTCCGAAGCTGGGGAGTAGCCCCAAAATCCAACAGCAATATCATGCCTCAACGGCGGTTTTGCCACTGCCAGTTTTGCGGTTCGCTCGCCTGTCAAAAGGGACAGTCTTTCGGGTCACGATCCGGAGTGGGTTTGCCAAGGCTCCCGGAATCGAGGTGGCCCACTTTTGCGTCGGGGCTCCGCCACTCTTCAGATCAACAGCAACCAGCACCAATACGCACCAATCACCATTTGCACAGCGAACGCGGTGAACCTGAGACTGACCGCGAGTTGGCTGGTTGAGACGAGGTGGATCACCGACTGCACTATACGTGCGCCTAACATCGTGGAGGCCAAGGGATCCGTGACATCTGTCTTTGAAATGATGATCGCGACTCCGAGCAGACCTCCGAAGATTGGAAGCCCTTCAATGCAGGCACGGGCTAACCTCCGCATAAACGGGGAGAGGGCTCCGTTATCTGGCGTAAAGCCGTTTGCCGGGACTTGCCCAGAGATCACCAGGTAGCTCCGGATAACTTCCATCACGATCAGCAGGGCCAGCGCCCACGAGATGAAGCCAGTCAATGCGTAAGCACTCGCCGACATGTGCCCTCCCCGTTGCTAGCACTCTAGGTCGTTGTAGCCGATCAACTAGTCCAATGCTATTCGACGAGGAGGGGCGGCCTGTAGTGGGGCCGAAACGGAATAGCAGCTTTTGGACGTTGTGCCCGGAATAGCTGCCGTTCAGCCAATCAGCAGTGATTGACCGCTTTCGCCCTTTAGCGACCCTTCCGCGCCAGATCAGTCGATGCTTGAAGCTGCCATTCGCAGAGTGAAAGCGGCGTCGAGCATGGTCAGAAAGGCGCGCACGGCGGGGTTGGCGCGTCGGCTTGCCGGCCAGAGCACGGTGACATTGTTTCGCTCGACCGCGAACGTGGACAGCACTGGGACCAGTTCGCCGCGCTTCACATAGGGAGCAGCCATGAAGGAGGCGCCTATGCCTATCCCACCGCCGGCTGCCAGCATGATGAGCACGGCATCGCTGGCATCGGCGACCACACCGGAATTGGGCACGATCTCGATTTCACGGTCGCCAATCCGGAAGGGCCAGCGAAAGGCCTGGCCTGTGCTCTGATATCGAAGGTTGACGGTGTCGTGCCCTTCCAGGTGATCGGGATGGGTCGGTGTGCCGCGTTCCTCGAGATAGGCTGGCGAGGCGAAGCAGCAAAGCCGATGGGGTGCGAGCTTGCGTGATAGTAGCCGGGTGTCAGCCAGATCACCGATGCGTATGGCGACATCGATCCCTTCCTCGATCATGTCCACCATCTGGTCACCCAGCCTGAGATCGACGATCAGGTTCGGATGGAGCCGACGGAAAGCCGGTAAAGCCGGAGCGATCAGATGGAGTCCGATCGGCAGCGACGCGGCCACGCGCAACGTGCCCGATGGTTCGGAGCGCGCGGTCATTGCCGCCTGCTCTATTTCCTCCGCCTCGCGTAGCAGACGCAGCGCGCGCTCATGCAGGTCGCGCCCTTCGGGCGTGAAGGTGAGCGAGCGCGTTGTACGGGTAAACAGCGACACTCCTAAATGCCGCTCGAGCCGCTGGACGCTCTTGCTGACCGCCGACGGGGAAATCGACAGCGCGCGCGCCGCTGCCGTGTAGCTGCCCAGCGATCCCGCACGCGCGAAGGCGATGATGCCGGTGAGCCGATCCAAAGTGATATGTTCCGCCATGGCATTACTTAACCGCCATCGGCACCGATTATCAACCGGCGGTCATGCCGCTAGATTCGCTCCAATGACATGGATGAGCGGAGATTTCACCAATGAGCGATAAGATGAAGGCAGTCCGTCTGCACGCATTCGGTGGTCCCGAGATGCTGGTGTACGAAGACGCGCCTAGGCCGGGTGTGAAGCCCGGCGAGGTGCTTGTCCGAGTCCAGGCGGCCGGGCTTAATCCGCCCGACTGGTATCTGCGGGATGGCTATCGCGCACTGCCGCCAGAATGGCGACCCAACGCGTCCTTCCCACTGATTCTCGGCACGGACGTGTCGGGCGTCATTGAAGCGATTGGCGCTGACGTCGCTGAGTTCAGCATCGGTGACGAGGTCTACGCAATGGTTCGCTTCCCCGATAACTTGATGACGGGTAGCAATGCCTACGCGCATTATGTCAGTGTGCCGGCATCGCATGTTGCGTTGAAACCAGCCGGCATCGACCATATTCATGCGGCTGGTGCGCCGATGTCGCTTCTGACGGCATGGCAGTTCTTGATCGAACTTGGCCACGACGAGCCGAATCCGTTCCAGCCCTTACCGCATGAGCCGGTGCCCCTCGACGGCAAGACGGTGCTCATCAATGGTGCCGGAGGCGGTGTCGGGCATCTGGCCGTCCAGTTGGCGAAATGGCGGGGCGCTCGCGTCATCGCGGTGGCATCGGCCAAGAACGAGGCGCTGATGCGCGATCTCGGCGTGGATCAGTTCATCCACTACAAGACAACCGCGGCGGAAGATGTCGTCCGAGACGTCGACCTTGTCCTCGACGCGGTGGGCGGCGCGAACATGGAGCGGTTCTTCCAGGTTCTGAAGCCGGGCGGCGCACTGTTCCTGGTCAACCCGCTGGGCTTCGCTGGTCACGAGGAGACAGAGAGGCTGGGGATCACGGTCTCATCCACACAGGTTCGATCCAATGGCGCGCAGTTGGCAAAAGCCGCCCGCCTGCTCGACGACGGCATTGTGCGCGTCGTCATCGACAGCACATTCCCGCTGGCCGAGGCATCGCGCGCGCATGAGCGCGCCGCCGACGGCAGTATTCAAGGCAAGATCGTGCTGGCCGTCTGAATTGTTGCTTTCAGTCGCCCGACCATCGGGAGTGCAGACGGTCGGGCGGGATTACGCCGTTCAGCCGACGAAGACCACCGACCGACGTCCGGCTAAATCGTGCTCGACTACAAGTGCCGCGATGGCTGCCGCGATCTTCGCGCCGCCTTGCGCTGACGGTTCGATAGGATTGGCGAAGTCCGCGTCCTCATTCGATACCAAGCGCAGGTCGACGAGCGGCAAACCGCGCGAGAACGCCGCCCGGGTGATGACGTCGTTGAGGACCGTCAGGGCAGTTGCGGCAAGTCTACGACGCTGTGGGTCGGGAAAGCGCGCCTCGTAGATCGTGCAGACAGCGGTGGGTAGGTTTTGGCCCAGCGCCCCCTCGAGCATCGTACAGTAGTCGTGCTCGAATTCCTCCCGGATATCGCTGATCCTGTCCAGAACCTCGGCCACAGAACAGGCCCCCTGCTCCAGAATCCCTGCATGACGAAGAGCATCATTGCCACCGACGCTGACGACAAGATGGCTAGCATCCTGGGGGAGCCGTTCAAACTGCCGCTCGACGCCGCTTGTGACGGCGCCGTCGACGGCGTTTAGCGTTGCACGCCACCCCTCCGGCAAGCGCTCCCGCAGCTGCCGCACTACGTCGGGCCCGTGCGCGACATAGGCAGCGTTGTCAAAGATCGAATCCCCGAGAAGGACGACGTGTGGCATCGGATGCTCCGTTGAGGCCTCTGCAATGCTGCATCAGCAGAGGAGGTAAGGTGGTGGGTTGTGACCGCGGCAGCGAGCACGGTCAGGAGATCACGGCGAGTCAGGCCACCTGCAGAACGGAACGGCATCTCAGCCGTCCAGGAACGCCAGAAGCGCGGCATTCACCGCGCTGGCCTCTTCGCGCTGTACCCAATGCGTTGCCTTCTCGAACGTCTGCAGGCCCCGATCGTTGCAAAAGGCCAGACTGCGCTCGGCCAGGCCATATTCCAGAGCTTGGTCCTGCATCCCCACAGTACAAGGGTCGGTGTCCTGATCCGCTGCTTCAGGCTTGGGCGGAAGCGCAGCGCCCGATACCAGTTGAGCATGCCGGTCAGCGCCCCCGGCCGTTCCCAGGCCTGCCGATACTCTGCGATTTCCTCCGCCGTGAAGGCATCTGTTCGGCTGGATTTGATGAGCGCCCGTGCCAGCAGAGCCGAGTGCCCTGCTCCCAGAACAGCCTCCGGCAGCAAGGGGAACTGGAAGAAGGCCGCATAGCTGCTCCGCAGGAACTGGGTCGGAGATCGCAAGGAATGGGCAAGCAGCACCTCGGGATGGGGCGCGTTCAGGATGACGAGCCTTTCCAGACGGTGCGGCAGCTTTGCGCCTGCCGCCCAGGCGACGATACCGCCCCAGTCATGACCGACGAGGTGAAACCTTCCGATGCCGAGCGCGTCGGCGATGGCAACGACATCGCCGACGAGCTTGGGAGCGTGTATTCACGGATGGCTTTCGGCTTGTCACTGGTGTTGTAGCCCCTCTGGTCGGGGACGATGACCCGGAATCCGGCGGAAGCGAGCGCATCGATCTGCCGTCTCCAGCCGATCCAGAAGTCGCCGGGAGCAGTCTGTCCCGGTCCAGCCGCTAGGCTGGCAGCAGCGGCGGCGTCGATCAGAGTTAACATCTCGCGGAGTTGACGAGGAGTTCTGATAAGCAAGTTTCAATTTCGCGCTTTTTCCCGCAAATTCGAGAGCGTGAGGAATTGAAACCATTCGTTGATGAATCAGGCGTTTTCGCCGGCCTGTCACGCCGGAGGTCGCGGGTTCGAGCCCCGTCACTCGCGCCATTTCTCCTCAGGAGAAATGTGACATAATCGTCTAAAATCATGGTCTTGCATGTGGAAATTCAGATCCGGTCGGATCTGAATTCGGTCTCTCCCGCAACGACGTCACCCCTTGGCCAGCAGCGCCTCGACCTCCTGCAGCGTCGGCATGGACGGCGCGGTGCCCGGCCTTGTCACCGAAATGCCGGCGACGGCGCAGGCGAAGCGGACGGCTTGCAGCGGCTCCACGCCTTTGGCGAGTGCGGCGGCCAGGCCGCCATTGAAGGCATCGCCCGCACCGGTGGTTTCGACCACCGGGCCGGCATTGACCACCGGGACATGGTCGGACCGAGCGGCCGTGTGCAGCAGCGCGCCTTTTTCGCCGAGCGTGATGATGACCGAGCCGACGCCTTTTTTGAGCAGGCTGTCGGCGGCGCGGCGAGCGTCGTCGATCGAAGAAACCTTGATGCCGGTCAGTTCCTCGGCCTCGGTTTCGTTGGGGGTCACATAGTCGCACAGCGTGTAGATGCGGTCCGGCAGCTTGGCCGCCGGCGCCGGATTGAGAATGGTGGTCACCCCTGCCCCGCGCGCGATCTCGAGTGCGCGCAGTGCCGCGTCGATCGGCTGTTCGAGCTGGGTGACGAAGACGCCGGCGCCACGGATCAGGCCGGCATTGGCCTCGATGTCTTCAGACGAGATCAGCATCGCCGCACCCGGGCTGACGATGATGGCGTTGTTGCCGGTCGTCTCCTCGATGAAGATATAGGCCGCGCCGGTATAGCTTTGCGGCGTGTCGATGACGGCGGATTTCACGCCCGCCTCTGCCCAGGTCGCCTTGGCCATGTCGGCGAAAGCATCGACGCCAAGCCGGGTCAGGAAAGTGATGTCGGCGCCGAGCTTGCCTGCCGCCACCGCCTGGTTCGAGCCCTTGCCGCCAGGTCCCAGCTTGAAGGAATTACCAAGAATGGTTTCACCCATGCGCGGCTGTCGATTGGCCCGGTAGGCGGTGTCGGCGACGAAAACGCCCAGAATGACGACAGGTTTGCCCGACGCCATGGCCCTACTCGGCGTCCGGCGGCACGACGCCCTTGCGAAAGGCGAAGCAGCCATAGAAGCGGCGCTCGCCGGTCTGGATGACGCAATAGGCTTTCTTGGCGCGCTCGTAGAAGGCGTAGCGCTCGACCGAGATCATCGGCCAGGCCTTGCCCTCGGCCTTGTCGATCTCCTTTTGCACCTCTTTTTGCACCGGCGGAATTTCGTCCGGCTTGCCGACGATCTCCATGCGCGCGGCCGCATCGTCGACGAAAGTGTCCAGCGGATAGAGCGACAGCACCGCCTTGACCACATCGGCCGCCGAGGCGTCGATGTGCAGCAGCTTGCCGAGCACGGTCTGCTTTGCCACCGAATCGGCGGGGAAATTGGTGTCGGCGATGATCAGATCGTCGCCGTGTCCCATTGCCCTGAGCGCCTGGAGCACATCGGCATTGAGCAATGGGTTGATCCCTTTGAGCATGGCAGTCCTCGTCAAACAGGTTTGGTCAAAGTCGATTGGAAATCAGAGCCGGTTGCCGGTCTCGGCGTCGAAGAGATGGACCTGGTCGAGGCGCGGCTTGAGATTGAGCGTGTCGCCGGGCTTGAAGTCGTGGCGCTCGCGAAACAGCGCCACCATCTCGCCGCTGTCGCCGAAGCGCACGAAGACCAGCGTTTCGGAACCCGTGGGTTCGACCACCGAGATCTTTGCCGGCACGCCGTCGGGATGGATTTCGAGATGCTCGGGCCGCACGCCATAGACCACGGCCTGGCCCTCCTTGGCGGCGCTGCCGGCAGCAATCGGGAACAGCGTGCCTGCTATCTCGACCTTGTCGCCCTTGCGCACCACGCCTTTGAGCAGGTTCATCGACGGCGAGCCGATGAAGCCGGCGACAAACAGATTGGCCGGCCGGTCGAACAATTCCAATGGCGCGCCGACCTGCTCGATACGGCCATCGCGCATGACGACGATCTTGTCGGCCATGGTCATGGCCTCGATCTGGTCGTGGGTGACGTAGATGGTGGTGGTCTTCAGCCGCTGGTGCAGTTCCTTGATCTCGGTGCGCATCTGCACGCGCAGCTTGGCGTCGAGATTGGAGAGCGGCTCGTCGAACAGGAAGACCTGCGGATTGCGCACGATGGCGCGGCCCATGGCGACGCGCTGGCGCTGGCCACCGGAGAGCTGGCGCGGATAACGTTTCAGGTACGGATTGAGGTCGAGAATGTCGGCGGCGCGCTTGACCCGCTCGGCGACCACGGCCGGATCGGTCTTGCGCAGCTTCAGCGCAAACGCCATGTTCTGCTCCACCGTCTTGTGCGGATAGAGCGCGTAGTTCTGGAACACCATGGCGATGTCGCGCTTGGCCGGCGGCAGATTGTTGACGATGCGCTCGCCAATGGCGATCGTGCCGCCGGAGACGGTCTCCAGCCCGGCCACCATCCTGAGCAGCGTGGACTTGCCGCAGCCCGACGGGCCTACCAACACCACGAACTGGCCATCGGCGATATCGACGCTGACCTCGTGCAGGACCTTGACGGTTCCGAACGCCTTGGCCACATTGCTGATCGCGACTTGAGCCATCGTCCCCCCTTTTCTCGCGGTGAAGCTAGCCATTGCCAACGGCAAGGGCAAGTCGGTATGTTATCGATAAAAAGCCATTCGTGTTGACAAGGTAATCGATTACGCAAATATTAGCTGTTGCCAATCCGGCAGTCGGATTTTTATCCGAAAATCGGAGCTCCAGGCGACGCAGGGTGGGGTCCCACGTCCCCGTATGATAAAGGAGAACCGCCGACGTTTCGGCGTCGGAGGGATTGGCATTTAATTCACGACTGTTGTTCTGGGAGGAATAGATGAGAGTCGGTCTGTACGAAAAACTCGTCCGCGCGGGTGCCACCCGGCGTGACATACTCAAAGGCGCGGCCTCGATGGCCGCGATCGCCGCCGCATCGGGCGCTGGGCTCGGCGCTTTCACCCGCCCGGCTGAAGCCGCCAGCGAGCTACGCTCCAAAATTCTGCAGATCCCCGGCGTCGGCAAGGGTCAGCCGACGGATGCCGATTTCCAGAAGGTCGGCGAACTCTGCCTGGAAGCCACCAAGGCCAACGTCAAGGAAGGCGAATTCGCCGGCGTCGAGCTCACCTTCATGGGCCTCAACAACCAGAACCTGCACAATGTGCTGTTCCGCGGCTTCCTGAAGCCGTGGGAGGCCTATACCGGCGCCAAGATCAGCTGGATCGACCTGGCGCAGGCCGACTACAATGCCCGCCTGCAGCAGTCGATCGCCACCGGCACCGTCGACTTCGACATCATCGAGATGGGCGCGCCCTTCGAAGGCGATGTCTGCGGCAAGGGCCTGACGTCCGAGATGCCCGACTGGGTCAAAGAGCAGATCGACATGAAGGATGTCGTGGCCTATCTGCAGCCGCCGGTCGGCACCTGGGACGGCAAGCAGTACCGGATCACCGTCGATGGCGATGCGCACAACTTCAATTACCGCACCGACGTTTTTGCCGATGCCGACCTCGCCAAGGCGTGGAAGGACGGCGGCGCGGCCACCGAATGGGGTGTGCCGAAGACCTGGCAGGAAGTCCAGGCCGTCACAAAATTCCTCAAGGGCAAGAAGTTCAAGGATCAGGACGTCTTCGGCTATCTCGATGCGCCCAAGGCCTGGGGCGGTTTCGGCTTCTACTTCCTCGGCAGCCGCGCCACCGCCTATGCCAAGCATCCCGACGACAAGGCCTGGCTGTTCGATGCCGACACGATGAAGCCGCGCATCAACAATCCGGCCTGGGTGCGCGCCATCCAGGACGTCATCGACGCGCTGCCGTCGGAGCCCGCCGACCAGATCAACGCCGACCCGAACACGACAGCCTTCCAGCAGTTCCTGGCCGGCACCGGTTCGATGGTCACCTGGTGGGGCGACGTCGGCTCCAACGTCAAGACCAACGATAGCTCGGTCATCGGCGACGTCACCGGCTTCTCGATCCTGCCGGGGTCCGACGACGTCTACAATGCCAAGACCGGCGCTTGGGACAAACTCGCCAGCGGCCCGAACTATGCGCCGAACTGCGCCTATCTCGGCTGGGGCGTCTACGTCATGGCCCGCGTCGATACGGACGAAAAGAAGAAAAAAGCGGCATGGTCGGCCGCCGCTCATCTCGGCGGCAAGGACCTGTCGATCTGGACGGCGATGTATCCGTCCGGCTTCCAGCCCTACCGCAACTCGCATTTCGACATTCCCGAATGGGTGGCGGCAGGCTACGACGAGGCGTTCATCACCTCGTATCTGAAGTCGGAAGCCGACAGCTACAACCATCCGAACGCGGCGATCGAGCCGCGCATCCCCGGCATCTTCCAGTACTATTCGGCTGCCGAGGACATTCTGGCCAACACATTCGCCGGCAAGATGAAGGCGCAGGAAGGCGCCGACGCCATTGCCGCGGCCTGGGAGAAGCTGACCGACCAGATCGGCCGCGAAAACCAGATCAAGCTCTACAAGGCCTCGCTCGGCGTGTAGGCTGATCCTATCGTGACAACAGGTTCGGCGGTGCAAGCCGCCGGACCTGACCGGCTCGGGCCGGTCGCAGGCTTGATTTTTAAACGGACGGGGACGCGTGGCTGACCAGACCACCAATGCATGGCCGGCCAACGCCGGCCCAGCCGATCTGATCTCGCCGGCCCGCAAGCGGGCGGGTTTTGCCCTGATGGCGGCCGCCACGCTTGGCCTGCTGGCGGTGATCGCGTTTGAGATCCTCTACAAGAACGAGATCACCACGCTCGGCTTCGAGACCTGGCGTCCGATCGTCTACGCCTATGTTCTGTGGGGCGTGGCGCTCGGCATCGGCCAGGTGCTGACGCGCGGCGAGGACGGCCAGCGCGCGCTGTTCCTGCTGCCGGCGCTGCTGTTCACCATCGCCATGGTGATCTTCCCGACGCTGTTCGGCTTCTATATCGCGCTGACCGACTGGAACCTGTCGTCCTTTTCCGGCCGCAAGTTCAACGGGCTCGACAATTTCTGGCAGATGCTGGCCGATCCCTACTACCGCAACGCGCTGTTCAACATGGTGCTTTATGTGCTCGCCGTGCTGGTTGAGTATGTGATTGCCTTCGGCCTGGCGCTGCTGCTCAACGCGCAGATCCGGGCGCGCAAATTCTTCCGAGTCGTCTTCCTGATGCCGCTGATGCTGTCGCCGGTCGCGGTATCCTGGATGATCGGCAAATCGCTGATGGAGTACCGTTTCGGGCCGGCGGCGACGCTGGCGCGCCATCTCGGCTGGGAGAACCCCGCCTTCTTCTCCAACCCGATCACCGCCCGCATCTCGATCATGGTGCTCGACGCCTGGACCTTCATCCCGTTCATGATGATCATGCTGCTTGCCGGCCTGCAGGCGATGTCGCGCGACGTGCTGGAAGCGGCGCGCGTCGATGGCGCCACGCCCTGGCAGACTTTCTGGCAGGTCACCTTCCCGCTGATGCTGCCGGTGTCGGTCACGGCGGTGATCCTGCGCATCATCTTCAAGTTGAAGCTCGCCGACATCATCATCACCGTGACCTCCGGCGGGCCTGGCGGCGCCACCGATTCGGTGTCGAGCTTCATCTACCGCGAATACCGCGACCGCTCGAATGTCGGCTACGGCACCATGCTGGCGATGGCCTATCTCGTCATCATCGTCGTGTTCGTGACCTGGCTGTTGAAATTCGCCAATCGCTTCGTGCGCAACGTGAACTGACGAGGCACAATGAGCGTCCAGACCACCGACTATACTGCCTCGGAAATCCGCTCACCGCTAGGTTTTCTGGCCAATCGCATCTTCATCTATGGCGCGCTGGCGTTCTGGGCCTTCATCTGCCTGTTCCCGATCTACTGGACGATCACCACCTCTTTCAAGACCGCGGTCGACGTCACGCAAGGACACCTCATCCCGTTCGTCGACTTCCAACCGGACTGGAAGGGCTGGCGCTCGCTCGGCCTGTCGCCGGATTCGATCTTCCAGACCTCGACGGTGCGGGAGGAGTTTTTCAAGCGCTTCATGAATTCGGTCATCACCTCGGTCGGCGCATCGAGCCTCGCCATCGTCATCGGCAGCCTCGCCGCCTATGGGCTGACCCGGTATCGCTATCAGTTCGCCTGGTTCAAGAACGAGGACATCTCCTTCTTCTTCCTGTCGCAGCTGATCCTGCCGCCGGTGGTGCTCGCCCTGCCCTTCCTGGTGCTCTACCGCGAGGTCGGCCTGCTCGACACACGCATCGGCCTGATCCTGCTCTACACGCTCATGGTGCTGCCGATCGTCATCTGGATCATGCGCGACCAGTTCAACTCGATCCCGGTCGAGCTCGAGGAGGCAGCGCTGGTCGACGGCCTCTCGATCTGGGGCGCCTTTTTTCGCATCGTCATGCCGATTGGGCTGCCAGGCATGGTCGCCGCTTTCATCCTGGCGATGGTGCTGTGCTGGAACGAGTACTTTTTTGCGGCACTCCTGACCTCGACCGACGCCAAGACCATCCCGGTGATGGTGGCGAGCCAGACCGGCTCGCAAGGCATCAACTGGTGGTCGATGGCGGCGCTCGCCACCGCCGCGATCGCACCGCTGGCGGTGATCGGGATTGCGCTGGAGCGCTATCTGATCATGGGCATGACGGCGGGGGCGGTGAAGTAGGCGAGAGGCAGCGTGCCCCTCTACTGTTGACCTCGGCGGGACAGCACCCCCCTCTGGCCTGCCGGCCATCTCCCCCGCAAGGAGGGAGATCGGCAGCTTTGGCTGCATCGCTTTTCTTGCGACGTAGGTGATTGGCGAAAGCGGAAATGACATCTGATCTCCCCCCTTGCGGGGGAGATGTCCGGCAGGACAGAGGGGGTGTGAAGGATCGCTACAGAGCGACTTTGTCTGCTAGCGCCCCAATATCGCCCTCAGGTGATCCATGATCATCGCCACACCCTTTCGCCCCAGCTCCGCCGAGGCCTCCGGCGCACTGGCCGTATACCACGCGGTATTCTCGCCAAAACGCCCGGCATCGACCGCTTCCGGACACAGCGCCAGCATCAGCGACGTCTCGCCGATGCCGGCATGATCGAACGGATACTTCCCGTTCATGGCAGCCGACATTAGCGGGTGCACCTGCACCCAGTTGAAGAAATTCTCGCCGGCGGCGTGCCCGGCATAATAATCGGCCATCTCGTCTGAGCCCCACCAGCCCTCGCCGCGCTGCTTCTCGAGGAAGCGGAAGATCGCCTGGCGGCCGGCGGCCTTGAAGGCGAGATCGGTCGGCATGCCGGCGGCAAAGTTCTCGGTCTGGTGGTGGATGATGGCGTTGATGTTACGAAAGCCGATGCGCAGCAGGCTGTAGAACAATTCTTCGGCGAACGGCGCCAGCTGGTTGCCGCCGACCTGCACCGAGCCGTTGCCTTCGGGTGCTGCCACCACATAGCTCGCCGCACCGTAGTAGAAAGCCGGCAGAATGACGATGTCGGCCTCCTTCTCGTAGAGCTCCAGCGTCTTGATGACGGCCAGCGTGTCCATGCCGACAGCCATGTGCTCGCCGTGATATTCGAGCACGCCGAGCGGGAGAGCGACCGGCCAGTTCTCGGCGATCGCCTTGCGGATCTGGTGCGGCAGCATCAGTTCGTAGCGCATGATCTATTCCATGTTGGTGTGGCGGGCGCGCATGGCCTCGGACGACTGGCCGGTCAGCGCCTTGAGCTTCAGCACCATGACCTCGAACAGCAGGAACAGCGCCCCTTCGAAGACCGAGCCCATCGGCAGCAGCGATGTCTTTTGCGGCCCCTGGTCGCGCGCCATGGTCTGCGCCGGGATCAGCAAGGTGAAGTCGGCAAGGGCGACCGCACTGCTGCTTGCCTCGGCGGTGAGCAAAAGCACGGTGGCGCCGGCCTTGCGGGCGACTTGCATCAAGGTGAGCACCGTCGTCGTCTCGCCCGGGCCGGAACTGACCAGGAAGACATCGGCTGCGCCAAGCGGTGGCGTGTTCATGTCGCCGACCACCGACACCTCAAGCCCGAGGTGATAGAGGCGCATGGCGAAACCCTTGAGCTGCAAGGCCTCGCGGCCGCAGCCATAGACGACGATCTTTTGCGCGCGGGCCAGGGTTTCGCAGGCGGTGTCGATGCCGGCTTCGTCGACGCGCGCCAGTACGGCGCCCAGCTCTTGCAGGGCCGTCGAAAACATATCCGAGCCGGCATTCGCCATGAGAGTCCCATCTGTCCGGCTGGGTTGTGGCCGGTGATTTCGGGTTGCGCGCTTTCGGAAAAGGCTTGTTTTTTGTTCATGCTATCACCGCGAAAATGCCTGTCCAACGGCCATGGCGGCTTTTGCTGAGCCAGCGGCGTGATAGTGTCATGTCAGACAATCAATCCAGGAAATCAGCACGACATGAAGACACGGCATTTCGACCGCATCGGCAATGGCGGCCTCGACTTCACCGAGCTTGGCTTCGGCAGCGCGCCGCTCGGCAACCTTTACCGCGCCGTCCCCGACGAGGATGCCAACGCGACGCTGGAGGCGGCGTGGGCGACCGGCTGCCGTTACTACGATACCGCGCCGCTCTATGGCCTGGGCCTTGCCGAAACACGGCTCAATGCCTTCCTGCGTGGTAGGAAGCGCGACGACTATGTGCTGTCGAGCAAGGTCGGTCGCCTGTTGCGCGCCTGCCCGCCGGAGGAACGAACCGGCATCGGCAAGTTCTTCGACACACCGACGCGCAAGGAGGTCTACGACTACAGCTACGACGGCGTCATGGGCTCGTTCGAGGCGTCGCTGGAACGGCTTGGCGTCGACCGCATCGACATCCTTTTCGTCCATGACCTCGACATCTTCACCCATGGCAGCAAGGAGGCGTCAGACCAGCGCATCGAGGAATTCATGGCCTCGGGCTACAACGGACTGGTTGCGCTGCGCGACCAGGGCGTGATCAAGGCCTTCGGCGGCGGCATCAACGAATGGGAGGTTTGCCAGACGCTGGCGGAGCGTGGCGACTTCGACCTGTTCCTGCTGGCCGGGCGCTACACGCTGCTGGAACAGGAAGCGCTTGCCACCTTCCTGCCGCTCTGTGAGCAACGCGGCATCGGCATCGTTCTCGGCGGTCCTTACAATTCCGGCATCCTGGCGACTGGGCCGAAGCCAGGCGCCTATTACAATTACTCCGAGGCGCCAAGGGACATCATGGATCGTGTCGGGCGCATCGAGGCCGTCTGCCAGCGCCATGGCGTCAGGCTGATCGAGGCGGCGCTGCAGTTTCCGCTGCTGCACCCTTCTGTGGTGTCGGTCATCCCCGGCGGCCAGCGGCCGAGTGAAGTCGAAAGCAACCGCGCCCTGCTCGATGCCAAGCTGCCTGCGGCGCTGTGGGCGGACCTCAAGCAGGAAGGCCTGATGCGCGCGGATGCGCCGGTGGGCTGAAGGCTCGCCTCAGCGGGCTGACGGCCTGCCGCCATCGAGGCAAAAGAAAAGCCGGGCGAACCCGGCTTTTCAACATTCTCTGAAAAATTTTTAGTTGACCGCGTCCTTGAGGCCTTTGCCGGCCGAGAACTTCGGCACGGTACGCGCCGGAATCTTCACTTCCGCGCCAGTCTGCGGGTTGCGGCCAGTCGATGCCGCACGCTTGGAGACGGTGAAATTTCCGAAGCCGACGAGCCGTACATCGCCGCCCTTCTTCAGTTCGCCAGTGATGACGGAGAACACCGCCTCAACCGCCGACTGTGCGTCACCCTTCGAAATGCTCGCGGATTCAGCGACAGCGGAAACCAGTTCGTTCTTGTTCATAAAAATTCCCTTCCATGAGAAAACCGGAACTTTCGACTCATCCGGCAGGAGAGGGACTTTAGAAAGAAGCGCTGGCAAACCCAAGTCAAAAAGCCGGAAAAAAGTTGAAAAAAGCCCGGAAATGGTGGGTTTTTCACATGAAAAAGCCGGGCTCAAGGCCCGGCTCTCTCTTTGTGCACTGCAACTTTAGTAGTTTCTAATGTGCAAGCGACTTTCCAGCATCGTCAACGGTATCGGTGGAAGCCGGCGGATTGACCGGCTCGACCCACTCGATTGGCTCCGGCATGCGCACCAGCGCGTGCCTCAGAACCTCGCCGACACGTGAGACCGGAATGATCTCCATACCGTTCTTCACATTGTCCGGAATCTCCGCCAGATCCTTGGCGTTGTCTTCCGGGATCAGCACCTTCTTGATGCCGCCGCGCAATGCGGCGAGCAGCTTCTCCTTGAGGCCGCCGATCGGCAAGATGCGGCCGCGAAGCGTTATCTCGCCAGTCATCGCCACATCGGCCCGGACCGGAATACCAGTCATGACAGACACAATGGCTGTCGCCATGGCAGCACCTGCAGACGGACCGTCCTTCGGCGTGGCGCCTTCGGGCAAGTGGACGTGGATGTCACGCTTGTCGAACAGCGGCGGCTCGATGCCGAAATCGATGGCCCGCGAGCGGACATAAGAGGCCGCCGCCGAGATCGATTCCTTCATCACGTCGCGCAGATTGCCGGTCACCGTCATGCGGCCCTTGCCGGGCATCATGACGCCTTCGACCGTCAGCAGCTCGCCGCCGACTTCCGTCCAGGCAAGACCGGTGACGACACCGACCTGATCGTCAGCCTCGACCTGGCCGAAGCGGAAGCGCGGAACACCGAGGTAATCGGCGAGGTTCGCCGCCGTGATGCTCACCGTCTTCTTCTTCGTCTTCAGGATCTCGGTCACCGCCTTGCGCCCGAGCTTCATCAGCTCGCGCTCCAGGCTTCTGACGCCCGCTTCACGGGTGTAGGTCTGGATGATGCCGCGGATCGCGTCCTCGCCGACGGAGAATTCCTTCGGCTGCAGGGCATGATCGCGGATCACCTTGGGCATCAGGTGACGCTTGGCGATCTCGATCTTCTCGTCCTCGGTGTAGCCGGCGATACGGATGATCTCCATGCGGTCCATCAGGGGCGCAGGGATGTTCAGCGTGTTCGCCGTCGTCACGAACATCACGCTCGACAGGTCGTATTCGACCTCGAGGTAATGGTCCATGAACGTCGAGTTCTGCTCGGGATCGAGCACCTCGAGCAAAGCCGATGACGGATCGCCGCGGAAGTCCTGGCCCATCTTGTCGATCTCGTCGAGCAGGAAGAGCGGGTTGGACTTCTTGGCCTTCTTCATCGACTGGATGACCTTGCCGGGCATCGAGCCGATATAGGTGCGGCGGTGGCCACGGATCTCGGCCTCGTCACGCACGCCGCCAAGCGCCATGCGGATGAACTCGCGGCCGGTCGCCTTGGCGATCGACTTGCCGAGTGAGGTCTTGCCGACGCCGGGAGGGCCGACGAGGCACAGGATCGGCCCCTTCAGCTTCTTCTGGCGGCTTTGCACGGCGAGATACTCGACGATGCGGTCCTTGACCTTGTCGAGGCCGAAATGATCGGTGTCGAGCACGTTCTGCGCAAACGCCAGGTCCTGCTTGACCTTGGAGTTCTTGCCCCACGGGATCGACAGGATCCAGTCGAGGTAGTTGCGCACGACGGTCGATTCCGCCGACATCGGCGACATCGTCCGCAGCTTCTTCAACTCGGCTTCCGCCTTTTCGCGGGCCTCCTTGGAGAGCTTGGTCTTCTTGATGCGCGCCTCGATCTCGGCGGCCTCGTCGCGGCCGTCCTCGCCTTCGCCGAGTTCCTTCTGGATCGCCTTCATCTGCTCGTTGAGGTAGTATTCGCGCTGCGTCTTCTCCATCTGGCGCTTGACGCGCGAGCGGATGCGCTTCTCCACCTGCAGGACGGAGATTTCGGCTTCCATGAAGCCCATCGCCTTTTCCAGCCGTTCCTTGACGGACAGCGTGGCCAGCATCTCCTGCTTCTCGGGGATCTTGATGGCGAGGTGCGAGGCAACCGTATCGGCGAGCTTGGAATAGTCGTCGATCTGGCTGGCGGCACCCACCACTTCAGGCGAGATCTTCTTGTTCAGCTTGACGTAGTTTTCGAAGTCGGTGACGACCGAACGGGCGAGCGCCTCGACCTCGACCTCTTCCTCCTCCGGCTCGACCAGCGCCGTGGCGGTAGCTTCGTGGAAGTCCGGACGGTCGGTGAACGAGACGATCTTGGCACGCGAAGCGCCTTCGACCAGCACCTTGACGGTGCCGTCGGGCAGCTTCAGCAATTGCAGCACATTGGCGAGCGTGCCGATGTCGAAGATCGCATCGGGCTCGGGATCGTCATCGGCGGCATTCATCTGGGTGGCAAGCAGGATCTGCTTTTCCTGACCCATAACCTCTTCCAGCGCCTTGATCGACTTTTCACGCCCGACAAAGAGCGGAACGATCATGTGCGGGAACACCACGATGTCGCGCAGTGGGAGGACTGCGAAGACGCCGTCGCTGGGAGCCTTGGATATTTTGGCCATTGTCCAACCTTTCATGTCGCGGCCGCTAATTGAGCCAACCGCGAATCTCATATTAACGACCGGGGATCGTTCCGCCTACCACCGTTTGTGACGGGAGTTTTACAGCACAGAATTCGGCACCACGGCCTTCCGATGTTAGTTGGATGCACGAGGGGCAAAGATCAAGGGTCGACACGTTCGTTCATCCACTCCGTCACAAGGATCGGTACCTCACCACAGCAAAACGGCGCCCCGCGGGCGCCGTTCCATAAAAAGGTTAGGCCAGATGCCAGATCAGGCGCTGACGTTGCCCTTCTTTTCCTTCTGCTCGGAATAGATGTAGAGCGGCCGGGCGCTGCCGGTCACCACTTCTTCCGAAATCACCACTTCGCGCACGCCTTCCAGGGCGGGCAGTTCGAACATGGTGTCGAGCAGGATCGCTTCCATGATCGAGCGGAGGCCACGGGCGCCGGTCTTGCGCTCGATGGCGCGCTTGGCGATCGCCGACAGCGCATTCTCATGGAAGGTCAGGTCGACACTCTCCATCTCGAACAGCCGCTGATACTGCTTGACCAGCGCGTTTTTCGGCTCGGTCAGGATCTGGATCAGCGCCGGCTCGTCGAGGTCTTCCAGCGTCGCCAGGACCGGCAGACGGCCGACAAACTCGGGGATGAGGCCGAACTTCAAGAGATCCTCGGGCTCGACCAGGCGGAACACGTCACCGGTGCGGCGATCCTCGGGCGAAGCGACGATGGCGCCGAAGCCGATGGAAGTCTTCCTGCCGCGATCCGAGATGATCTTGTCCAGCCCGGCGAAGGCGCCGCCGCAGATGAACAGGATGTTGGCGGTGTCGACCTGCAGGAACTCCTGCTGCGGATGCTTGCGGCCGCCCTGCGGCGGCACGGAGGCAACGGTGCCTTCCATGATCTTCAGAAGCGCCTGCTGCACACCCTCGCCCGACACGTCGCGGGTGATCGATGGGTTGTCGGACTTGCGCGAAATCTTGTCGATTTCATCGATGTAGACGATGCCGCGCTGGGCGCGCTCGACATTGTAGTCGGCCGACTGCAGCAGCTTCAGGATGATGTTTTCGACGTCCTCGCCGACGTAACCGGCTTCGGTCAGCGTCGTCGCGTCGGCCATGGTGAAGGGCACGTCGATGATGCGGGCCAGCGTCTGGGCAAGCAGCGTCTTGCCGCAGCCGGTCGGGCCGATCAGCAGGATGTTGGACTTCGCCAATTCGACGTCGTTGTTCTTGCCGGCATGCGCCAGGCGCTTGTAGTGGTTGTGGACAGCCACCGACAGCACGCGCTTGGCGTAGGGCTGGCCGATGACATAGTCGTCGAGAACCTTCAGGATCTCCTGCGGGGTCGGCACGCCCTCGCGCGACTTCACCATCGAGGTCTTGTTCTCCTCGCGGATGATGTCCATGCACAGCTCCACGCACTCGTCGCAGATGAACACCGTTGGGCCGGCGATCAGCTTGCGCACCTCGTGCTGGCTTTTGCCGCAAAACGAGCAATAAAGCGTGTTCTTCGAATCACCGCTGTTGTTGCCGACTTTGCTCATTTTCCTGTCCTTTCATGGCCGCCCGCCGATGGTCTGGCTGAAAGGGCGCATATTCTATCTATCGCGGGAATTCGCCGCCGCCAGTGTCCCGGCTCCCGCAACGCATTCCGTACGAAACACAAATCAGAAAACGTCGCAATGATTCGCGCCAACCCTGCACAAAGCTAAGCCGTCGAAAATCAACATAGCCTTAACGTAGGCAATCCCATCCACCGAGGGAACAGCCAATTGTGGCCGAAATGCCGCAAATCCCAGCAAAAGCGCGTTATCCAGCCACGCAACTGCCATGCAGCGCTTATGCCGCAGCGCCTTCGACCGGCTCGCGCGACGAAATGACCTTGTCGATGAGGCCGAAATCCTTGGCTTCGTCGGCTGTCATGAAATGGTCGCGGTCAAGCGTCTTTTCAATGTCTTCGTAGCTCTTGCCGGTGTGTTTGACGTAGACCTCGTTGAGGCGGCGCTTCAGCTTGATGATGTCCTGCGCGTGCCGCTCGATGTCGGAGGCCTGACCCTGGAAACCGCCGGAAGGCTGGTGAACCATGATACGGGCGTTCGGCGTGGCAAAACGCATGTCCTTGTGGCCGGCGGTCAGAAGCAGCGAGCCCATCGACGCCGCCTGGCCGATGCACAGCGTCGACACCGCCGGCTTGATGAACTGCATGGTGTCGTAGATCGCCATGCCCGAGGTCACCACGCCGCCCGGCGAGTTGATGTAGAGATTGATCTCTTTCTTCGGGTTCTCGGCCTCGAGGAACAAAAGCTGTGCACAAACCAGCGTCGCCATACCGTCTTCGACCGGGCCGGTGATGAAAATGATGCGCTCTTTCAGCAGGCGCGAGAAAATGTCGTAGGCCCGCTCGCCGCGATTGGTCTGCTCGACCACCATCGGAACGAGGTTCATGTAGGTTTCGACGGGGTTCTTCATGGACTACCCTTTTTGGAGATGGGGATTCCGGCGCCGGAACATCGGGCAGAATCGGTTCTTGATGGTTAGAATGTAAATAGGATGCCGGCTCACCCTAGCGCAAGGCCGCCTGCTCCTAGCCATCTGGTTAAGTCGAATCAAGGTTTCCGCGCAAGGGAAAGTCCGAACGCGGCCAGCGGCGTTTTTGCGGTGTAGCAATTCCTTAACCGCGTCGCTTAACGAAATGCGGCGAAACCGCTTTCCCCCGGAGAACCTTCCCCTACAATTCAACATTGAACCTCACGTTTCGGGTTCAAACAGGGGGAGTGCCATGATCAGGAAAACTGCTTGCCTCGCCATCTCCGGCCTTGCCGGTCTCGGTATGGTGTCCGATGCGGTTGCCGGCGGCCGGGCCGCCGAATGCTATGAGCCGGTGCACAGGCCGGCGCTCTATGACACCGTCTATGAAGACGTCATGGTCAGTCCCGGCGGGCAGTTGGTCGACTATGATCCGCCGATCTATGGCACCATGGAGCGCGTCGAGCAGATCGCGCCGCCCCGAGTCACCTATGACATCGTACCGGCGAGAACCCGCACCGTTTACCGCACGGTCCAGGTCGACGATGGCGGCTATGCCTGGGAATGGCGCGTCATCCACGGCCGCAAGGTGCTGTGCAAGGTGTGGCGCAAGGCCCGCTACGCGCGTGTGGCCGAAACGGTGGTGGTTGAACCGGAGCGCACCCGCCGGGTTGTGCTGCCGGCCGAATATGAGAGCGTCGCCCATGAAGTGCTGGTGCGGCCCGAGCGGCGGCACGTCACCCAGATAGCGCCGTCATACCAGAGGATGGCGCGCCGGGTGGTGGTGCAGGAAGGCTCGACCAGCTGGCGCCGCGTGCATATTGCCAGGCATTGCGAGGATTAGACTTCGGTACTTCGCCGAGGTCCGCCTCGGTTGGCTCAATCCATAGGGCCGTCGGGTGCCAACATCCGGTCTGGCACCAAGCCGGCAAGCCGCGGTAATGGTCTGGCATGACCACATCCATGCCGCCCTACCTCGCCTTTGATCCAGCCACGCGCCGCCTGCGGCTCGACCCGCACGGACCGGCGTTTTTCCAGAACCCTTACGACGCCTATGCCGTCCTGCATGGCGCATCGAATGCCTTCTTCTGGGAGGAATTCGGCTCCTGGTGCTTTGGCGGCTTCGACGACGTCAACCGGCTGTTGCGCGACCGCCGCTTCGGCCGCCAGAACCCGGCCGGCATTCCCGACAGCCGCGGCATCGGCGAGGATCGCTCGCATTTGGCCGCTTTCGACGGCATCGAGAGCAATTCGATGCTGGAGCTGGAGCCGCCGGTGCACACCAGGCTCAGAACCCTGGTCAACCGCGCCTTCGTCTCGCGCCAGGTCGAGCGGCTGCGGCCGCGCGTGGAGGCGCTGGCCAATGAGCTGATCGACCGTTTCGAACCGCGCCACGTCGATCTATTGCCCAGCTTCGCCGCACCTTTGCCGATCACCATCATTGCCGAAATGCTCGGTGTGCCGGTCGAAATGGGGCCGCAACTGCTCGACTGGTCGCACCGGATGGTGGCCATGTACATGCATGGCCGGACGCGCGAGACCGAGCAAGCGGCCAATCGCGCCGCGCGCGATTTTTCCGACTTTTTGCGCGGCTATGTCGCCGAGCGGCGCAAGAAGCCTGGCGACGACCTGCTATCGCTGCTGATCGTGGCGCAAGAGGATGGCCAGAAGCTGTCGGAAAACGAGTTGGTCTCGTCCGCCATCCTGTTGCTCAATGCCGGCCACGAGGCGACCGTCCATCAAACCGGCAACGCCGTGCGCACGTTGCTGGCGCAAGGCGGCGACCCCGGCCGTTTCTTCACCTCGCCGGAAGCAACCGCTGCAACGGTCGAGGAGTGCCTGCGCTTCGACGCGCCGCTGCACATGTTCACCCGCTACGCCTATCAGGAGGTCGAGGTGACATCGGGGGTTGTCGTACAACCGGGCGAGACGATCGGCCTGCTGCTCGGCATGGCCAATCATGATCCGCTTGCCTTTGCCGAACCTGGCGCCTTCCGGCCCGGCCGACTAGACCAGAAGAATGTCTCGTTCGGCGCCGGTATCCATTTCTGCATCGGTGCGCCGCTGGCGCGGCTGGAGTTGCAGGTGTCGCTGAAAACCCTGTTCGAGCGGCAGCCGCAACTCCATCTTGCGGAGCAGCCGCGCTTCCGCGACACCTATCATTTCCATGGGCTGGAAAAGCTCACTGTGAGCTTGTGAGGACGGCGGAGCCGACGCATGCCCGAGAAAATGAGATTCGCCTTTCTACAGGAACCACCCCTTCTGCTTTATCGACGGATCGGGACGTCTGGGCGGCAGCGATGCCCAACTGGCCAAGAGGGTCTGCCTGACGCTCGGGCTGGAACTTTTGCCCATCGAGACCGAGTTTGCCGAGCTGCTGCCTGGGCTTGCCGAAGGGGTGGGACATGACCACCGGCCTGTTCATTTCCGAAGACCGCCGGAAGCTGGTCGACTTCACAAGGCCGATCTGGATGCTGGCGGATGGATTGCTGGTCGCGAAAGACAATCCCCGCGCCTTTGATGGCTATCGGTCCGTCGCCAATGATCGGACGGCGCTGATCGGCGTCATATCGGGCCAGATCCAGCACCGGACGGCCCTGCAAAACGCTATTCAGCCCGAACGGCTAAGGATATTTGCCACCCAGGCCGAAGCAGCTAACGCCGTCGCGGCCGGCGTGGTGCATGCCTATGCGAGTGTAGCGCTCGCGCATCGCGGCTATCTGAGCCGGCGACCCGACGCGCCTCTCGACGTCGTCGACGTCCCGGCAGTCGAAAAACAGCCAGCGCCCGGCGCTTTCGCTCTCGCCAAAGGCAGTGCCACCCTGCTCCAGCGCGTCGACTTATGCCTCAGTGATTTGCTTGGCAGTCCCTGGCACAGGGAGATGATGAGCGGATACGGCTTTTCCGACACTGACATCGATCGGCTTTTGTGAAGTCCAAGCGCGCCGCGAGATCAGAGCTTGACCACATACTCCTTGCGGGTCGTTTCAAGCACTTCCCAGCTGCCCCTGAAGCCTGGCCTGAGCACGAAGCTGTCGCCGGCCCGGACCGTGCGCGCCTCGCCGCCATCCTCGGCAACCACCGAGACGCCGGACAGGATGTGGCAGAACTCCCATTCGTCATATTCGATGCGCCATTTGCCCGGCGTCGCTTCCCAGATGCCGGCATAGAGGCGGCCATCGCGCTCCTCGACATTCCAGGTGCGGAACTTCGGATCGCCCGCAATCAGACGATCCGGCGCCGGGGCGCCATGTTCGGCGTCGACGCTGTCGGTCGATATTGCCAAGTAATGCGCGGACAGGGTTTGCCTCCAACAGATTAGTGACTAGTGAGTAGTGCAGAGTAGTGACTAGTGGGTAGTGAGTAGTGAGTAGTGAGCGGAAAGCGCTCCCTCGAGCGGGTGGCTGATCACTAATCACTGCTAACTAGTGAATACCGACTACTACTCACTACTCACTACTCACTACTCACTAAAAAAATTCAAACCTTGGTCAAAGCCTGTTCCAGATCGGCGACGATGTCGTTGACATCCTCGATGCCGACGGAAAGCCGGACCGTGTCCGGTCCGGCACCCGCCTTGACCTTCTGCTCGTCGGAAAGCTGGCGATGCGTGGTCGAGGCCGGATGGATGACCAGCGACTTGGTATCGCCGACATTGGCGAGGTGCGAGAACAGTTCGAGCGCCTCGACGAACTTGATGCCTGCGTCGTAGCCGCCCTTCAGGCCGAAGGTGAAGACAGCACCGGCGCCTTGCGGCGAGTATTTCTTCTGCAGCGCGTTGTTCTTGTCGCTGGGCAGGCCGGGATAGTTGACCCAGGCGACCTTGGGGTGGTTGGACAGCCAGCCGGCTACGGTGATCGCATTGTCGCAATGGCGCTGCATCCTGAGTGGCAAGGTCTCCAGCCCGGTCAGGATCAGGAAGGCATTGAACGGCGAAATCGCCGGGCCGATGTCACGCAGGCCAAGCACGCGCGCGGCGATGGCGAAAGCGAAATTGCCGAAGGTTTCGTGCAGGACAAGGCCGCCATATTCGGGGCGCGGCTCCGACAGCATCGGATATTTGCCGGATTTCGACCAGTCGAACGTGCCGCCATCGACGATGGCGCCGCCGATCGAATTGCCGTGGCCGCCGATGAACTTGGTCAGCGAATGGACGACGATGTCGGCGCCATGCTCGATCGGCCGCACCAGATAGGGCGAGGCCAGCGTGTTGTCGACGATGAGCGGCAAGCCGTGCTTGCGGGCGATGTCGCCGATTTTCTCTATGTCGACGAAGGTGCCGCCGGGATTGGCCAGGCTCTCGATGAAGATCGCCTTGGTCTTGTCGTCTATCTGGCTTTCGAAGGTGGAGACGTCGTTGGTGTCGGCCCAACGCACCTCCCAGCCGAAATTCTTGAAGGCATGGCCGAACTGATTGATCGAACCACCGTAAAGCCTTGTGGCGGCGACGAAATTATCGCCAGGCCGCATGAGATTGTGGAACACGATCACCTGTGCGGCATGGCCGGAAGCAACGGCAAGTGCAGCCGTGCCGCCTTCGAGCGCCGCGATCCGCTCTTCCAGCACCGCCTGGGTCGGGTTCATGATGCGGGTGTAGATGTTGCCGAAGGCCTTCAGCCCGAACAGCGAGGCGGCATGGTCGGCATCGTCGAACACAAAGGAGGTCGTCTGGTAGATCGGCGTGGCGCGTGCGCCCGTCGCCGGGTCGGGCTTGGCGCCGGCATGGACGGCGAGCGTGTTGAAACCGGGCGTGCGGGTCATCGAAAACCTCCCTGAGCGGTAAACGTGTGAATGATGAAATGGTCAATGGTGAGCGATGAATGGTGGTCGCAAAGTCGGCCAGTCCCACCTTGATTGCAAGCCGCTCATATGCGGCTTTACCCGGCTTCCAGGAAAATCCTTCTATTCACCATTCACCATTCACTGCCTTACTTCTGGCGCACACCGAAACTCTGGAATCCCGACCGCATCAGCGGCTTCTTCGACGAAAGCACACCGGAGTTGACGCCGGTCCAGCCGATCTCGCCCGACAGCTTGCCATATTCGATCTTCGGGCAGCGGTTCATCACCACCTTGATACCGGCCGCCTCGGCACGCGCGGCCGCCTCGTCATCGCGCACGCCAAGCTGCATCCAGACGACTTTCGGCAAGGGGTCGAGCTTCAGCACCTCATCGACAATGCCGGGCACCGCTGCGGAGGCGCGAAAGATGTCGACCATGTCGACCGGTTCAGGCAGATCGGCAAGGCTGGCATAGGTCATGCGGCCGAGGATTTCCTTGCCGGCCTGCCCCGGATTGATCGGAAACACCGAAAAGCCCTTGGCCAGCAGGTATTTCAGCACGAAAAAGCTCGGCCTGACATCGTTGGCCGACGCGCCGACCATGGCGATGGTCTTCACAGAATTGAGGATGCCGCCGATATAGGCATTGTCGTAGCTATCGTGATTCACTCGTCGGTCTCCCTCAGTGCTTCCTCCATAAAGGACTGCGGGTCCGTGCAGAAGTCGCGCATCATGCGAAAATGATCGGTATCGGTGAAATCTGTGGGGTCGAGGCCGAAGCGGCTGATGCGGAACAGCCGCGCGCCCGGACAGGCCATCAGCAGCGGCGAGTGCGTCGCCATGATCACTTGAGCCGTGCCGGACCGGTCCATGCGCCGCAGCATCTTCAGCAGCTCGATCTGCCGCGATGGCGACAGCGCGCTTTCGGGCTCGTCGAGGATGTAGATACCTTGCCGGCGGCAGCGCTCCTCGAAGAAGCGGATGAACCCTTCACCATGCGACCAGGACAGGAAATCCGGCGGCGCCCCGCCAGATTCCAGCGCCGCCTGATCGAGATAGCGGGCAACCGAGTAAAAAGATTCGGCGCGGAAGAACCAACCCGCTGTGACCTTCGGCAGCCAGTGGCCGCGCAACGTGTCGGCAAGCGCTGCACCACTCTCGTCGATGGCGCCGGAGTGGTCGACGGGCATGTAGCCCTTGCCGCCGCCGGCTTCGTCGTAACCGGCCAGCGCGCCGATCGCTTCCAGCAGCGTCGATTTGCCGGTGCCGTTTTCGCCGACAATGATGGTGATCGGCGTGGTGAATTCGAGCTCGAATTCGCGGCCGCGGAACAGAGGCAGGTTCCAGGGATACTTGTCCCAATCTTCCACGCGCTCGGGGTCAATCAGGATGCGTTTGAGATAAGGCGCCTTAAGCCGGGTCAGTTGCTTGCGATAGCCCATGCGGACGCTCAGTCCGGCAGCGAGATGGTGCCGTCATCCGCGATCGGGAAGGCCGGATTGTGTGCGACTTCCCAGACATGGCCGTCGGCATCGGCGAAATATCCATACCAGCCGCCCCAGAAGGCGCGGCCTGCCGGCTTGACGATCCTGCCGCCGGCCTTCTCGGCGGCCGCCAGCACGTCGTCGACTTCGGCATCGGAGCGGGTGTTGTAGGCGAGGTAGACCGCCGACGGTGCTGCGGCGAAGGCAATGCCTGAATCCTCCTCGGCGCTTGGCCTCGGGAACAGGCCGAGAATGGCGCCGCCCATCTGGAAGAAGGCGACGCCATCGGTGATGCCGGCGTGGCGCTTCAAGCCCATGCCTTCGTAAAAGCGCACGGCGCGCTCGAGATCGTCGGTGGCGATGGTGATGATGGAGATGCGCGGTTCCATGGATCGAAAACCTATTCGTCCGTCCATTCCGGTTTGCGCTTGCCGATGAAGGCGCCGATGCCTTCCTCGGCGTCGCGGGCCAGCATGTTCTCGACCATGACGCGGCCGGTATAGGCATACGCGTCCGCCAACCCCATCTCGGCCTGCGCGTAAAAGGCTTCCTTGCCGGTCTTGACCACCAGAGATGATTTGGAGGCAATGGTTTGCGCGTATTTGGTGACGATCTGATTCAGGTATTCGCGCGGCACGACGCGGTTGACCAGGCCGAATTCCTTGGCGGTTGCGGCATCGATGGTCTCGCCGGTGAGCAGCATTTCCATGGCGTGCTTGTGAGACACGTTGCGTGACAGCGCCACCATCGGCGTCGAACAAAACAGGCCGATATTGACGCCCGGCGTGCAGAAGGTCGCTTCATGCGAGGCAATGGCGAGGTCGCAACTGCAAACCAGTTGCAGCCCCGCAGCGGTGGCTAGGCCATCGACTTCGGCGATGATCGGGAGCGGATGGCGCACGATCTGCTGCATCAACGCCGCGCAAGCCGAAAATGTCTGCTCGAAAAACCCCTTGCCCTTGTCGGCGTCGGCGCGGCGCGCGGTCATTTCCTTGAGATCGTGACCGGCGCAGAAGACTTTCCCGGCGGCCGCCAAGACGATGACGCGGACCGATTTGTTGGCCTTGGCACGGTCGAGCTCGGCGCTCAATGCCGCCATGACGGAAAGCGACAAGGCATTGGCGGGCGGATTGGCGAGCGTCAGGCGCAGCACGCCCTTGTCCAGCCCGGCGATGACCGGCCCGTCTATGGCAACAGGTTTGATCGAAAGGATTTCGGCCATGACAAGGGTCTCCGCGATTCCGCCGGGCGCCGCCAGACTATCTAATATCGGATCGAGTTTCATCAACACCCATCGCTTGCGCCAGAGGTGTTGCCAGAAGCGCATCATTGCGTTCATACAGGCCCGGCATAGAACGAGAGACCGACATGCCCGCCCAGGACAATCTCAAGCCGGTGCTGACGGCGGCTGAAGTCAATGCGCTGATGGCCAGCGTCTACCCCCAGCTCAACGACGAGTTCACGTCGTATGAGGCGCTCGATGTGTTTCCCGGCGGCTGCACGGTGCGGCTCAACGCCAGCGAACGGCATTTGCGTCCCGGCGGCACGGTGTCCGGGCCCTCGCTGTTCACGCTGGCCGACATTGGCGGCTATGTCTGCGTGCTCAGCCATGCCGGGCCGGATGCGCTTTCGGTTACCGTCAACCTCAACATCAATTTTGTCCGCAAGGCCGAAGCCGGGCCGATCGACGGCCATTGCCGCATCCTGAAGCTGGGCAAGAGCCTGATGGTGTTCGATATCGACATCGTCGCCGGACCGAAGGGACACACGGTAGCGCATGCGACCGGCACCTATTCGATCCCGCCGAAGCGCGCCGCCGATGTGGTAAAATAATACCTTTTGATCAAACCTTTGTTTTTATTACACTTTACGAGCAGACGTGCTTTTCCCGCGCCTTGACGTGCACCACCCCCTCGCCTATAAGCCGTCACGAAGCAGCGGCCCGCAAAGGCCGCCGTTTTGTTATTGGCGGCGGGCAAGTGCCTTGTCGCCAATCCAAGCAACAAGAAACGCCTTCTTCGGAAGGTCAAAATCGAAAGCAGAAATCCATGGCAACCTTTTCGCAGAAGCCTGCGGATGTGGTGAAGAAGTGGGTGCTGATCGACGCCGAGGGTCTCGTCGTCGGCCGTCTCGCCACTGTCATCGCCAATCATCTTCGCGGCAAGCACAAGCCCACCTTCACCCCGCATGTCGACGACGGCGATAACGTCATCGTCATCAATGCCGACAAGGTGGTGTTCACCGGCAAGAAGTTCACCGACAAGGTCTATTACTGGCACACCGGTCACCCCGGCGGCATCAAGGAGCGCACCGCGCGCCAGTTGCTCGAGGGCCGTTTCCCCGAGCGTGTCGTCGAGAAGGCCGTCGAACGCATGATCCCGCGCGGGCCGCTCGGCCGTCGCCAGATGAAGAACCTCCGCGTCTATGCAGGCACGGAACATCCGCATGTCGCCCAGCAGCCCGTCACCCTCGACGTCGGCGCGCTGAACGCCAAGAACAAGAAGGTTGCATAAGATGGCTGAGCTTTCCTCGCTCGCAGAATTGGGCGCCGCCACCGGCAACACCAACACCCAGCCGGCAGCACCCGTCCATGTCCAGAAGCTCGACAAGTCGGGCCGCGCCTATGCCACCGGCAAGCGCAAGAACGCCATCGCCCGCGTCTGGGTGAAGCCGGGTTCGGGCAAGATCGTCGTCAACGACAAGGAATTCGCGACCTATTTCGCGCGTCCGGTCCTGCAGATGATCCTCAACCAGCCGATCATCGCTTCCAACCGCGCCGGCCAGTACGACATCGTCGCCACCGTCATCGGCGGCGGCCTGTCCGGCCAGGCCGGTGCCGTTCGTCACGGCATCTCCAAGGCGCTGACCTACTATGAGCCGGCACTGCGCGCCGTGCTCAAGAAGGGCGGCTTCCTGACCCGCGACAGCCGCGTCGTCGAGCGCAAGAAGTATGGCAAGGCGAAGGCCCGTCGTTCCTTCCAGTTCTCGAAGCGCTAAGCGCTGCGACGTTCCAGACATCGAAAGGCCGCCTCCGGGCGGCCTTTTCTTTTGGGTCTCGGCAGTCACCCCACCCGGCGCTTCGCGCCGACCTCCCCATCGAGGGGAGGTAGGAGGTCGCGGCAGTTTTGCCGCCCGGACAATCCACGATGGTCCAGCGGCTAGCAAACCAGTTCGACCATAAAAACGCGGCACCCTACCTCCGCTCGATGGGGGAGGTCGGCGCGAAGCGCCGGGTGGGGTGATGGCGCCGGCCTCGGTTCAAGTCTCAGAACTTGCCGGCCTTGATGTAATCGATAAACGCCCGTAGCGGCGCTGGAACCAGACGCCGTCCGGGATAGTACAGAAATGGTCCGGGAAAACTCTGCCACCACGGTTCGAGCACGGGCTCCAGGGCGCCGCTTTCGAAGTGAGGGCGAAGCCAGCCCTCGAAGAGAGCGACGATGCCGCTGCCGGCAATGGCCGCATGGACGGCAAGATCGCTCGCCCCGCCGATCCGCACGATCAACGGCCCCGTCGTGTCGACACGCACCACCTCGCCGTCGCGCTCGAATTCCCACGGCAGCATCGCACCGCTGGCAAAACGACCGCGCAGACAAGCATGGCCAAGCAGGTCGCTCGGGTGCTGCGGCCGCCCATGGCGCTCGAGATAGGCGGGGCTGGCGCCAGTGGCGAAGCGCTGGACGCGCGGTCCGATCGGCACCGCGATCATGTCCTGCTCCAGTCGCTCGTCATAGCGGATGCCGGCGTCGCAGCCCGCCGCCAGCACGTCGACGAAGTTCTCATCGGCGATGACCTCCAGCCGAATGCCGGGATAGGCGGCGAGGAAGCCCGGAACGATGTCGGGCAATATCAGCCGCGCGGCGCTGACCGGGACGTTGAGGCGCAGCGAACCAGCCGGCCTGTCGCGAAAGCCATTGACCACGTCGAGGGCCGCCTCCACCTCCGACAGCGCCGGGCCAAGCCGTCCGAGCAGGCTGAGACCTGCGTCGGTCGGAACGACGCTGCGTGTCGTGCGGTTGAACAGCCTGACGCCGAGCTGCGTCTCCAGGCGGCGCACCGCTTCGCTCAGGCCCGACGCGCTGCCGCCGCCGGCGCGAGCCCCTTCGCGAAAGCCGCCGGCACGCGCCACCGTCACGAAAGCGTTCAGATCGCCAAGGTCCATCATTGTTCGCCATTCCGCACAAGCTGTACGGATTGTACCTTATTATCCCGAGGTTGAGCAGCGTCTATCTTCGCCTCCTCAAAGGAGACCGACCATGTCCACCATCCAAAAATCCGGCACATTCACCCTCGGCAGCCACACCGTGAAACGGCTCGGCTACGGCGCCATGCAACTTGCCGGCCCGCACGTTTTCGGTCCGCCGAAGAATCATGACGCGGCCATTGCAGTGCTGCGCGAAGCGGTGGCCTCCGGGGTCAACCACATCGACACCAGCGACTATTATGGCCCGCATGTCACCAACCAGCTGATCCGCGAAGCGCTGGCGCCCTATCCGCAAGACCTCGTCATCGTCACAAAGATCGGGGCGCGGCGCGGCAGCGACGGCTCATGGCTGCCTGCCTATTCCGCCAAGGAACTTGAGCAGGCCGTGCACGATAATCTCAGGAATCTCGGTCTTGAGGTGCTGGATGTCGTCAATCTGCGCATCATGTTCGGGGTGATGGGTCCCGCCGAGGGCTCGATCGAGCCGCAGTTGACCGCGCTTGCCGAACTGCAGCGCAAGGGTCTGGTGCGCCATATCGGCCTGAGCAACGTCACCCCAGCGCAGGTCGAGGAAGGCCGTGGGATCGCCGAGATCGTCTGCGTGCAGAACCAGTACAATCTGGCGCATCGCGACGACGACGGGTTGATCGATGAACTGGCGCGCGCCGGTATCGCCTACACGCCGTTCTTCCCGCTCGGCGGTTTCAGCCCGCTGCAGTCGTCGACCTTGTCGGATGTGGCCGCGCGGCTCGGCGCCACACCCTTGCAGGTTGCGCTCGCCTGGCTGCTGCGCCGCTCGCCGAACATCCTGCTGATCCCGGGGACGTCGTCGATCGGGCATTTGAGAGAGAACCTGGCGGCGGCGGAACTGGAGCTGTCGGCCGATGTGCTAAGGGAATTGGATGGGGTGGCGAAAGCGGCGTGAAGATTTTGCGGGCGGCGCTGTCACCCCACCCGCGCCTTCGGCGCGACCTCCCCATCAAGGGGAGGTAGGAGGTCGCGGCAGCCTTGCATGCCTCGCAATCGCTACGACTGTCGGAATCTAAAGCGCCAACGCCCTACCTCCCCTCGATGGGGAGGTCGGCGCGCAGCGCCGGGTGGGGTGATGGCGCCGACGTACGATTTCTAATTGATACTCGCCGTATTCGCGGCTCGGCCGGCTTCGCCTCATCCACATAAGGCACCCTAAACCCGTTGGCCCCCAGCCAGCCAATGGCAGCCTTCGGTTCGTCGGTCTGGATGATGGTGGCGCCGCGTTCGGCCCAGAAACCGTGGTCTCGGCCGGCATGCCGGCCTGCACCGCCAGTTCATCGCCGCAGCCGCCGGAGAGGAAGCCGCCGGGCCTTGCACCTTGGCGATACAAGTCCTTCGCCAAGCTGTGACTGGCATCTTGCGTGCCGGTTCTGTAGTTGTGGCAGCCCGATGAACAAAGAAGGACCCGTAATGGCGAACCAGACCATCGACAACGCGTTCACCGCCCGCTCCAAGACGGGGCCTTCCTTCGAGCCGACCTATGCCGGCGCGCTGTCGTTCATGCGGCGCAAATACACCAAGGATGCAAAGGGCGCGGACGCCGTCGTGTGGGGCATTCCGTTCGATGCCGCCGTCACCAACCGGCCGGGCGCGCGCTTCGGGCCGCAGGCGATCCGCCGCGCCTCGGCGATCCTCGACAACGACCCGCAATATCCGTTCTCGCGCGACCTGTTCGAGCATCTCGCCGTCATCGACTATGGCGATTGCCTGCTCGATTCGGGCAATCACCAGAAGACACCAGGCACGATCGAGCGCGAGGCGGCGAAGATCCTGAAATCGGGTGCCTTCCTGTTGTCGCTCGGCGGCGATCATTTCGTCACCTGGCCGCTGCTCAAGGCACATGCCGCCATCCACGGGCCGCTGGCGCTGGTGCAGTTCGATGCGCACCAGGACACCTGGCCTGACGATGGCAAGCGCATCGACCATGGTTCGTTCGTCGGCCGCGCCGTCAATGAAGGCATCATCGACCCCGACCGCTCGATCCAGATCGGCATCCGCACGCATGCCCCCGATACGTTCGGCATCAAGATCCTTTACGGTCACGAGATCGAGGAGATGCGGGCTTCCGACATCGCCTATGCGATCGTCGACCGCACCGGCGGCAGGAAGACCTATCTCACCTTCGACATCGACTGCCTCGACCCGGCCTTTGCGCCCGGCACCGGCACGCCGGTTGCCGGCGGACCGTCCTCGGCGAAAATCCTGTCGACGCTGCGCCAGCTCGGCCAGGTCGATATTGTCGGCGCCGACGTCGTCGAGGTTGCGCCGGCCTATGATCACGCCGATATAACGGCGATCGCCGGCTCGATGGTGGCCATGCACTATCTCGGCCTGGTGGCCGAGCGAAAAGCGCGGGCGGAAGAGCTGAACAGCGGCAACCATGGCGCGGCAAACCATGGCCAGGGCATATAGGCCTGAATTAGCAGGGAATTGACGGGCACATGAAACCGAAAATCTTCATCGATGGCGAACACGGCACCACCGGCCTGCAGATCCGGGCGCTGCTGGCCGAGCGCGGCGACCTCGAGATCATCTCGATCCCGGCCGAGCGCCGCAAGGAAACGGCGGCGCGCGCCGAGTTCCTCAATGCAGCCGATGTCGCCATCCTGTGCCTGCCGGATGCGGCTGCCAAGGAAAGCGTGTCGCTGATTGCCAACGACACCACCAAGGTGATCGACGCCTCCACGGCGCATCGCGTCGCCGAGGGCTGGGAATACGGTTTTGCCGAGCTGGACAAGGATCAGGCCAAGATCATCGCCAATGCGAAACGCGTCGCCAATCCCGGCTGCTGGCCGCAAGGGCCGATCGCGACGCTGCGGCCGCTGGTCGCTGCCGGTCTGCTGCCGGCGGATTTCCCGATCACGGTCAATGGCATTTCGGGCTATTCGGGCGGCGGCCGGCCGATGATCGAGGACTATGTCGCCAAGGGCGAGGATGCCTCTGAATTCCAGGTCTATGGGCTGACCCTGCAGCACAAGCATGTGCCGGAGCTGCGCACCTATGCGAAGCTGTCGCACGATCCGATCATGCAGCCGGCGGTCGGCAATTTCGCCCAAGGCATGATCACAGTGGTGCCGCTGCAGCTCGGCGGGCTCGACCATGTGCCGGCCGGCGCCGAACTGCACGCGGCAATCGCCGACCATTTTGCCGCCATCAAGGGCGGCGTGGTCGAGGTAGCTCCTTACGAGCACGTGGAGCGCCTGCCCGAGATCAATCCCGAGGTCTATAACGGCACCAACCGCATGAAGGTCTATGTCTTTGCCAATGACGACAGGGCGCAGGCGCTGCTGATTGCGGTCTATGACAATCTCGGAAAGGGCGCCTCGGGTGCTGCCGTTCAGAACATGGATCTGATGCTCGGCCTTTAATTCAGTTGGAGAGAGCATGTTGCCCGAAAACCGCTTAACACTTTTCGGCATCACGCTCTGAATGGACGCGCCTGCATTTCCAAAGCGCTGGAAGATCAGCGCGCCCGAGCTCATTGCGGAGACGTTTTCGAGCCGCATCTGGAAGGTGCGGCGTGAGGACGGCTCGCCGGCCATCGTCAAGGCGCTCAAACCATTCGACGATGTCGAGGACGAGTTGCGCGGCGAGCACTATCTCGCATGGCGGCGCGGCGAAGGCGCGGTGCGGCTGCTTGGCCGGGACGGCCACCGCATGCTGCTCGAATATGCCGGCGACACCCTGCTTTCCGACGTTCTGGCCAAAGAAGGCGACAACGCCGCGACCGCAATCGCGGCCGAGTTGATGGGGAGACTGTTCTCGCCCTCAAGACACCCTGCCCCGCCGGACCTGCAGCCGCTGCGGACACGGTTTGCCAGCCTGTTCAAAAAGGCCGGAGCCGATCGCGACGCCGGAGAGCACAGCCTCTATATCGAGGCCGCCGAAATCGCGGACCGGCTGCTCGATGCCCCGCATGCGGTCAAGCCGCTGCATGGCGACCTGCATCACGACAACATTTTGCGCGGTGCGCGCGGCTGGCTGGCGATCGACCCGAAGGGCGTGCTCGGCGATCCCGGCTTCGACGCCGCCAATCTGTTCTACAACCCACTGGGGCGCGACGACCTCTGCCTCGATCCCGAGCGCATCGCGCATATGGCCGAGATCTTCGCCAGGACACTCGGCCAGACGCCGGCTGCCATTCTCGACCATGCCATCGCCTATGGCTGCCTGTCGGCCGCATGGCATCATGAGGACGAGAATGCGGTCGACGAGAACCGCGAGCTGTCGGTTGCGGGAGTGATCCGAAAGGTGCGGCTCAGCTTCTGACCGGCGCAGCCTCGCGCGTTAGACGTGGCGAGGCAGTTCGTTCGCGAAATAGATTATTGCGACGGCCAAGAAACACCGTAGACGATGTACCTGCGTTCATGGGCGGCCGCGTTGGCAGTGGATAGGCGCCCTTGTTGCCGCGCCAGTGGGCGGCGGCAAATCCCAGCAGGACAAGCGCGAAGGCCTGATGGGTCAGCGCCATGTGCAGCGGCACCTGCATCAGCAGCGTGCCGATGCCGATCGAGGCCTGGACCAGCACCAGCAGAAACAGCAGCGTCGCGCGGCGTGCGTGTGTCGTGCCTGGTAAACGCCGGCGTGTCGCGATCATGTGCCAGAGCCCGACGGCAAAGACCGTGTAGGCGCCCAGTCGGTGGACGAACTGCACTGTCTTCGGGTTCTCGAACAAGTTGCGCCAGGCCGGCTCGAGCAGAAGCAAATCTGACGGGATCACCTTGCCGTCCATCAGCGGCCAGGTGTTGTAGCTCAGGCCGGCGTCGAGCCCTGCGACCAGGCCGCCGAGATAGATCTGGACCAGCACCAGCAGCACGATGAAGCCGGCCAGCCTTTGTGTCGGCCGGCCGGCGGCAGGCTCCGAATGCGGCGCCAGCCCGCGCGCGACCACCATGGTGGCGGTGAAGATCAGGGCGGCAAGCGTCAAATGCGTGGCCAGGCGGTACTGGCTGACGGAGACCCGGTCGATCAGGCCGGAGGCCACCATCCACCAGCCGATGGCGCCTTGAAGGCCACCAAGCAGCAGAATACCGACCAGCTTTGGCCCAAGGCCGCGCTCGATGCGGCGCGTCGCCCACAAGACCAGCAGCGGCAGGCCGAAGACCAGGCCGACACTGCGCGCCAGGATACGGTGCGCCCACTCCCACCAGAAGATCGATTTGAAGGCGTCCAGGCTCATGCCCTTGTTGAGCTCGGCATATTGCGGAATCTTTTGATAACGCTGGAATTCCTCCTGCCACTCCGCGTCATTGAGCGGCGGTATCACACCGTGGATCGGCTTCCACTGCGTGATCGACAGGCCGGAATTGGTGAGCCTGGTGGCGCCGCCGACCAGCACCAGCGCAAACAGCACCAGAAGCACGACATAGAGCCAGCCGCGCACCAGCGCCCGATTCTTCAAGTCGCGATCGCGGTCAATGTAAGGCGCGGCGGCTGATATTGCGGCCATGGGTTGGTCCCGGCAGGTTGACGTGGCGGATTGGTGAACCATCGCAACCCGGCTGACAAGACCGGACGGCGCGGCACGCCGTCGCGCCGCATCTCCCGGGTTGCACAGGCGCGCGGTTGGGCCTAAGCGAAGGCGATCAACGAGAACGCCTCATGCCCATCCGCCTGAAAAAGCTGATCGGAACCTTCCTGCTGGTGGCGCTGGTCATCATCTATGCGCTGGTCGCGTCGATCATAGCGGTCGCGCAGCTGTCGCAATCCAGCCCGCTGGTGCACTTCCTGTTCTTCCTGTTCAGCGGCCTGTTCTGGGTGCTGCCGGCGATGGGCATCATCAAATGGCTGATCCTGGAGCCGCCGCCGAAAGGCTGAAGCGCCCGACCCAGGTTAGATGGTGACGACCATTTTGCCGGCATTGGCCAGCGGCGTCGTCACGCCCGACAACATCGTGCGGACATGGGCGACGCTCTGGTAGCGGCCGTTGATCGAAATGCGCGGCAGCGCGTGCAGGAAGCCGGCGTGCTCGGCGTGCAGCACGCCGTGGCGAGTGGTCACCGCCGAGGCGTAGCCGGCGTCGCGGGCAAAGCCCACTTCGCGGCAGCCGACAGCGCTGGCGTAACCATAGGGGTAAGCGAGATGACGGGGGTCTTCGCCGAGCTGCGCCTGCAGCTGGCGCCTGACGTCGACGATTTCATGGCGCGCATCGGCTTCGTCGAGCCGCTTCAGATTGCGGTGGTTGACCGTATGCGCGCCGATCGTCACCAGCCTGTGCCCGGCCACGGCGCGGATATCGTCCCAAGTCATCAGCGTGCTTGGGCGCAAGCCATCGAGGTCGATGCCGTTCGAGTGCGCCAGATCGCGCAGCACGGCGCGCTGATCCTCCTCGCGCACCTCGAGCGTCAGATAGGCATGCAGACGCGCATTGGCGTGGAGTTTCTTGCCGTGGGTCGAGCAGTCTATGGTCACCGGCCCCTTCGGCGTCGCCAGCGTCAAACGCTCCCGCGCGTTGACGATATCCTCGACCACGTCCCACCATAAATCGGCGCTGCCGTCGATCAGACCCGGCGCGACATAGATGGTGATCGGCGCGTCGTGCTTTTCCAGCACTGGCAGCGCTTCGGTCATGTTGTCGCGATAGGCGTCGTCGGCGGTGATGGTGGCGAACTGGCCGTCCTTGCCGCCGGCCTTGATGCGCTCGATCGCCTCGTCAAGGGTGACGAAGGCATAGCCCCTCGACTTCATGTCGGCGACGAGAGCGTCGAGGAATCGCGGGGCGATGTTGAGGTGGCGGTTGACGCCGTCCGGCTTCTCCGGCGTGGCGGTGACCCGATGCAACATGAGGATGGCGCCAATGCCGCCGACGAACGGCTTGGCCAGCGGTGCAAGGCCGGTAAAGCGGGCGATATTAAGCGCCAGTTTCCGAACTGCCTCACCACCGTCGATCATTCATTCACCTTTTGCGCCTAGGCTCGATCCAAGCACGGAACGCGCCGACGCGAACTCCTGATCGCGACGAATACGCCTTAAGGATTGAGGTATGGTTGACGCCACCGCGTCATTTGACGGCAATCGGCTCGCCGCAAGCAAGGCGTCTGCGCGCACGCCGGCTGCCGACCAGACCAGTCTGTCGGTGTCGATCGCAGATGCTGCCGCGCTCGCCTCTTACGGCGAATTCTGCCGTTCGGCGCTGTTTGCGCCGGCGCAAAGCGCGTCCTGGGTTCGTGCCTGGACGGCGCAGGCCAATCCCGATGCAGTCGTCGCCACGCTCAAAATCGAGGACAGGCCGGTCTTTGCACTGGCACTGGAAATCACGCGAACTGGTCCATTCCGCGTCGCCCGCTTCATGGGCGGGCGCCATGCCAACGGCAATTTCGCCGCCGCCGATCCGGCATGGCTGGCAAAGGCCGATGCTAAGGGGATCCGCAGGCTGGTGACGGCGATCGGCAAGGCGCGTCCCGACATCGATCTCGTTGCCTTGGAAAGGCTTCTGCCCGAACTCGATGGCGTTGCCAATCCGCTGGCGGCGTTCTCCAACTTTCCGAGCCCAAACCTGTCGCTCGCCGTCAATCTCGACGGTGGTTTCGATGCGCTGCTGTCGCGTGTGGGCGGCAAGCGCAAGCGCAAGAAGCACCGTTCGCAGACACGCAAGTTCGAGGCGGTCGGCGTTCATCGCCGCATCGAGGCGCAGACACCGGAAGACGTGAACCGGCTGCTCGACGCTTTCTTCGAGATGAAGGAGTTCCGCTTCGCCAAGATGGGCATCGCCAATGTCTTCGGCGAGCCGGAGGTGCGGGCTTTCTTCCGTGCCCTCTTCGCCGGCGCGCTGGCCGAGGAGAAACCGGCCTTTGTGCTGCATGGGCTCGAAGTGGCCGGCAAGCTGCGCGCAATCACCGGCTCGAGCCGCTCGGGCAAACGCCTGATCTGCGAATTCGGCGCCATCGCCGAGGACGATCTCGGCCACACCAGCCCCGGCGATTTCCTTTTCTTCGACATCATCGAGGAAGCCTGCCAAACAGGCTTCGATGTCTATGATTTCTCGGTCGGCGACGAGCCCTACAAGCGGCTCTGGTGCGATATCGAGACCAGGCATTTCGAGGTGCTGGCGCCCCTGACGCTGAAGGGACGCGCCCTGGCGTCGGCGCTGCGGCAGGGCGCACGTGCGAAAGCCTTCATCAAGAACAACCCGACGGTCTGGAAGCTGACCAAGATGCTGCGCCGCAAGGCCGTCGGACAGGCAGCGCCCGCTCCAGCGGACGACGAAAACTAGCCATCAGAAATTCAGCGCTTCGCGGAGCGCCGGGCCGGCCCTGACCCGCAGGTCGAGATCTGCCTCGATGTGGTCGATATGGTGCAGCATCAGCCGGCTCACCAACCCGCAATCGCCGCTTTCCAGCGCGCCGACCATTTCCGTGTGCTCACTGTGTCCGCAGGCCGACACGCCGGATCGTCCGTAAAGGGCGATCACCAGCGACGAACGCGCCACCAGCTCCTCCATGAAGCGCTGCAGGATGGCATTGCCGGCGACGGAGGCGAGCAGCAGGTGGAAATCGCCTGATGCCTTGATTTCGGAGCGCCGCGCGGTTGGGCCGCGCTCGGCGATGAAGCGGCCTTCCTCGTCGAGCTGCGCGCGGAACGCAGCGATATCGGTGGCTGTGACCCGCCCACAGGCGGCAATGGCTATGCCCGGCTCGATCAGCCGGCGCGATGCGAACACCTGGCGCGCTTCCTCGGGCGAAGGGTTGGCGACGAAGGCGCCACGGTTGCGCTCGGTACGCACCAGCCCCTCGAAGGACAGCATCTGCAGCGCCGCGCGCGCGACGGTGCGCGAGACGTCGAACAGCGTGCCGACCTCGCCTTCCGACAGCTTGGTGCCGGGCGTCAGCCGACGGTCGACGATGGCGTCCCGCAGATTGTCGCGGATCGCCTGGGCGCGATCCTGGTTGGCGCTGTCGGCGGAATGGATCTGATCGGCAATGTTCATGGCGATGATGGTTCCCAGCCTCTTCTAGCGCAACTCGTCGCCTGCGCACGAGAGGCAAAGTGGACACCAAGCCAAAAAAGATTGCATACGATTCTTGCGCAGATCGCGCACAATCGCCCATAATTTGTGCAATGCACAAGATAGCCTACCGGCTAGGCAGTGGGCAAGAACCCCGATTTTGCTGACGATTCAAACGCTTGGGCCGATTGCCGCCGATTGGCACGCATAATGCATTGGTTAATGCGACCAAACGGGGAAGCCTGAATGTCCAAAGCCGCCGAGATCGACATCGTGTCCGTTTCGAAAGTGTACGGAACGACGACTGCCGTCGAGGCCATCAGCCTGAAAATACCGGCAGGCACCTATTGCTGCCTGCTTGGCCCCTCCGGCTGCGGCAAGACCTCGACGCTGCGCATGATCGCCGGCCACGAAAGCATTTCGTCGGGCGATGTCCGCCTCGGCAACATTGTCGTCACCGACCTGCCGCCGGCAAAGCGTGGCACGGCGATGATGTTCCAGTCCTATGCGCTGTTTCCGCATCTCGACCTTGTCGACAATGTCGCCTTCAGCCTGAAGATGAAGGGCGTCGACAAGGAGCAGCGCCGTGCCAAGGCGCTCGACATGCTCAAGCTGATGCAGATGGAGGCCTATGCGACGCGCCGGCCGGCGCAGCTTTCCGGCGGCCAGCAGCAGCGTGTTGCACTCGCCCGCGCTCTGATCACCGATCCCGAGGCGCTGCTGCTCGACGAGCCGCTGTCGGCACTCGACCCGTTCCTGAAGATACGCATGCGCGCCGAGCTGAAGAAATTGCAGACCTCGCTTGGCATCACTTTCGTCCACGTCACCCACAGCCAGGAAGAGGCCATGGCCTTGGCGGACCTGATCGTGGTGATGAATGACGGCCGCATCGAACAGGCGGCACCGCCGCGCGATGTATTCGAGCGGCCGGCCACGGCCTTTGTCGCGCGCTTCATGGGCGACCACAATGTCATCTCCGGCCGGGTCACCGGCGAGCGTGGCGGCATGGTCGTCTTCGACGTCAATGGTGGCGCCTCGCTCGCCGCCCGCGGGCAAGGCCAGGAGGTGGGCACGCCGATCGACATCGCCATCCGCACCGACCATGTGCGCATCGGCGAAGCACCCTCTCCCGGCCTCGGCTTCACCGGCATCGTCTCCAACATCGAATATCGCGGCGCCACGGTGAAGCTGTCGGTCACCGGCGGCGGCATCGACGATTTCACCGTTATCATCGACGATTCCGACTTCTTCGCCAAACCCGTCGCCCTTGGCGACGCCGTACCGCTCGCCTGGGATTCCGAGGACGCCATCGTCCTCGGCCGCCTTCATTCATGAATTCAACGAAGCAAAACAAAACAGGGGAATAGGAATGACAAAAACAGTAGAAACAAAGACCGGAATTTCGCGCCGTTCGTTGCTCAAGACAGGTGCGGCCGCCGTCGGCCTCGCAGCAGGCTCGGGCGCCATTACAGGCTTCCCGACCATCTGGGCGCAGTCCAACATCACGCTGCGCCAGTTCGGCACCGGCGTGTCGAACCTGAACGCGATCGCCGACAAGTGCAAGGCCGACCTCGGCATCACGCTGGAAATGACGGCGACCGATTCGGACGCGGCCGCCCAGCGCGCCGTGACCCAGCCCGACAGCTATGACATCGCCGACATCGAATACTGGATCTGCAAGAAGGTGTTCCCGAGCGGCGTGCTGCAGCCGATGGATGTCAGCAAGCTGAAATACTACGACGAACTGGTGCCGTTGTTCAAAACCGGCAAGCTGACGCCCGACAGCATCATTGCCCAGGGCACCGCGCCGCACACGGTCGGCTATGTCGAAGCGCAGGACTCAAAGACCTTCGCCAAGGCGCCGACCAAGTGGTTCACCATGGTGCCGACGATCTACAACGCCGATACGCTAGGCATCCGGCCCGACCTCGTCGGCCGCGACATCACCACCTGGGCCGACATCATGGACCCGGCCTTCAAGGGCAAGACCGCGATCCTTAACATCCC
The DNA here is from genome assembly GCF_030323125.1 of Mesorhizobium sp. C089B. Lineage (NCBI taxonomy): Bacteria > Pseudomonadati > Pseudomonadota > Alphaproteobacteria > Hyphomicrobiales > Phyllobacteriaceae > Mesorhizobium > Mesorhizobium sp. C089B. Next base: position 866,766 of record NZ_CP100469.1, on the reverse strand, counting down.
GTCCATCGGCATCATGGATGCGGCCATGATCATGGAGGCCACAGGCAGCATCAAATATGCCGACAAGGGCAACATGACCAAGGAAGAGATCGACAAGACGATCGACTTCCTCATCAAGGCCAAGCAGGCCGGCCAGTTCCGCGCCTTCTGGAAGTCGTTCGACGAGAGCGTCAATCTGATGGCATCGGGCGAAGTGGTCATCCAGTCGATGTGGTCGCCGGCCGTCGCTGCCGTGCGCTCCAAGGGCATCGCCTGCCGCTTCCAGCCGCTCAAGGAAGGCTACCGGTCATGGGGCGGCGGCCTTGGCCTTGCCGCCCATCTCAAGGGCGCCGAGCTCGACGCCGCCTACGAATACATCAACTGGTATACGTCGGGCTGGGTCGGCGGCTATCTCAACCGCCAGGGCTACTATTCCGCCAATATGGTCTCGGCCAAGAAGTTCATGTCCGAGGACGAATGGGGCTACTGGATCGAAGGCAAGCCGGCCAAGGGCGAGATCAAGGCGCCGGACGGCACCGTCATGGAAAAGGCCGGCGCCGTGCGCGACGGCGGCTCGTTCGAAGAGCGTATGGGCAAAGTCGCCTGCTGGAACTCGGTCATGGACGAGGACCGCTACATGGTGAAGCGCTGGAACGAATTCATCGCGGCGTAGAGCGGACGCGTTCACTGTGATGTTGCGATCCTTCGCGCCCCCCTCTGTCCTGCCGGACATCTCCCCCACTTGGGGGGAGATTGGCAGCGTCATGGCCGGCTCTTCGTTAGCAACGTTGGAGTTTGGCGAAGGCCGTTATGAGAGTTCGATCTCCCCGCTCGTGGGGGAGATGTCCGGCAGGACAGAGGGGGGCGCGAAGGATCGCAAGTCATCGCGATCACGCGGAGGATTTTCCCAATGACAGTCGCGCTCGAACGCCCCGCCATCGCAGCAGCCAAGCCCGCCAGACGCCGCCGCGTCTCCCTTGGCGCCGTCACGCCCTATTTGCAATCGGCGCCGCTGGCGCTCATCCTCGGTGCGTTCCTGCTCTTGCCAATCATCATGATCGTCGTCGTCTCCTTCTGGGATTATGACTTCGCCGCCATGTATCCGGATTTCCTGACGACGAACTATTCCGACGTGCTGGGATCATGGGTCACCTGGAAGACCTATCTCAACACCATCAAATTCGCTGCCATCGTCTGGGCTCTGACCTTGTTCATCGGCTTCTGGGTCGCCTATTTCCTCGCCTTCCATATCCGCACCACCGCCATGCAGATGGTGCTGTTCCTTGTCTGCACGGTGCCGTTCCTGACCTCCAACATCATCCGCATGATCTCGTGGATCCCGGTGCTTGGCCGCAACGGGTTGATCAACTCGACGCTGGTGCAATTGGGGCTGGTGCCAAAACCCATCGAATGGCTGCTCTATTCGGAATTCGCCGTGGTGCTGGCCATGGTGCATCTCTACACGCTGTTCATGGTAACGCCGATCTTCAACACGTTGATGCGCATCGACCGCTCGCTGGTCGAGGCCGCGCGCGATGCCGGCGCGTCCGGCTGGCAGATCTTGTGGAACGTCGTCATCCCGCTGGCCAAGCCCGGCATGGCGATCGGCACCATCTTCGTCGTCACGCTGGTGATGGCCGATTTCTCCACTGTGCAGGTGATGTCGGGCGGCCAGAGCGCGTCGGTCGCACTGATGATGAAGAACCAGATGTCGCTGCTGCAGTATCCCGCAGCCGCCGCCAATGCCGTAGTGTTGCTGGTGTTGGTACTGTTGATGGTCGCGGGCATCCTGCGCATCGTCGACATCCGCAAGGAGCTTTGAGGTGAGCCACGAAAAACGCACCCTCGAATTCTATGTGCTTGCGGTCTTCTTCACTCTGTTCGTGCTGTTCCTCTACGGCCCGCTGTCGGCGATCCTGATCCTTTCTTTCCAAGGCGAGACCGGCGGCCTCACCTTCCCGCTCAATGGCGTGTCGCTGCACTGGTTCGCCAATCTGTTCGAGCGCCAGGCGGTCGGCGATTTCGGCGGCAGCTTCAAGCGCTCGCTCGTGCTCGGCCTTATGGTGATGATCGTCACCGTCGTCGTGTCGCTGCTGGCAGGGCTCGCTTTCCGGCAAAAATTTCGTGGCGCCACCGCTTTGTTCTACCTGGCGGTCGCCAGCCTCGTAGTACCCTCGATCATCATTTCGCTCGGCATCGGCGTCGTCTTCCAGCAGGTCGGCTTCCGCCCAGCCTGGTACACATCGGCCTTCGGCGCGCACCTGACCTGGACCTTGCCCTTCGGCGTGCTCATCATGTTCGCCGTCTTCAACCGCTTCTCGCCCGCCTATGAGGAAGCCGCGCGTGACCTGGGCGCCAACTCCTGGCAGACCTTCGCCCATGTCGTGCTGCCGATGATCGCGCCGAGCCTGATCGGCGTCGGCCTGTTCGGCTTCACGCTGTCCTATGACGAGTTCGCCCGCACGCTGATGACGTCGGGCACCTTCAACACGCTGCCGCTCGAGATCTACGGCATGACCACCAATGTCACGACGCCGGTGCTCTACGCGCTGGGCACGGTGACCACCGTGTTCTCCTTCCTGGTGATCCTGGCCACACTGGGCGCCATCCTCTATGTTGGCCGCAGGCGGGCCAGGGTTTGATTGTGCAGATACTGGTGGTGAACCCCAACACGACGGCGAGCATGACCGAGACGATCGCGGCGGCGGCGCGCGGCGTTGCCGGCGCCGGGACCGAGGTGATCGCGGTCACCTCCTCGATGGGCCCGGCCTCGATCGAGGGCTATTATGACGAGGCATTGGCCGTGCCCGGCCTTTTGATGGAGATCGCCGCCGGCGAACGTGCCGGGGCTCAGGCCGCCATCATCGCCTGCTTCGACGATACCGGCCTGGATGCGGCACGCGCCATGGCCTCCATTCCGGTCATCGGCATCTGCGAGGCCGCACTCAGTGTCGCCTCCTACATTGCCCAGCGCTTCACAGTGGTGACGACCACCGAACGCTCGCGTGTCCCTGTCGAGGGGCTGGTGCAGCGCTATGGCATGGCCGGGCGTGCCCGCGTGCGCGCCGCCGACATTCCCGTACTCTCGCTTGAAGACGCTGCTTCCGGCGCTGTCGAGAAACTGCGCGCCGAGATCGCCCGCGCCATAGCGGAAGACCGCGCCGAGGCCATCGTGCTCGGCTGCGCCGGCATGGCCGACCTGGCACACCGGTTGCAGCAAGAGTTCGACCTGCCCGTCATCGACGGCGTCGGCGCCGCCCTCAAACAGGCCGAGGCGCTGATCGCATTGGGCCTGTCGACCTCGAAGCGCGGCTCCTATGCCAGTCCGCTGGCCAAGCCCTATCGCGGCGTGCTGAAATCCTTCTCGCCGGGGGTGGTCGCCGCGGAGTGAACGCTATGAAGCCTACCGTCCGCGCATTGTCTCCGCCGGAACTGACCGTTCTCATCGACTGGGCGGCGGCTGAAGGCTGGAACCCTGGCCTTGACGATGCCGCGGCGTTCCGGCCAACCGATCCTGAAGGGTTCATCGGCGCTTTTGTCGACAACGAGATGACCGCCGCCATCTCGGCTGTCGCCTATGGCGGCAACTTCGGTTTCATCGGTCTCTACATCTGCCGACCAGACATGCGCGGCAAAGGCCATGGCAAAGCAGTCTGGAATGCGGGCATGGCCAGGCTGGCCGGCCGAACGGTCGGCCTCGACGGGGTCGCCGCGCAGCTGGCGAATTATCGCCGCACGGGATTCAGCTCGGCGTACGAAACCATCCGCTTCAGCGGCCGTATCGCGACCCCGCCCGTCCGAAGCGAAGGGGTGCGCATGATAACCACGCAACTCGTGCCCGACATCATCGTCTATGACGCCCGCTGTTTCCCCGCGCCTCGACGAGCCTTCCTGCACCGCTGGGCGCAGCCGCCGCATTGCGGGTTCGCCGCGATCAGTTCACTCGGCACCATAGGCTACGCCGTGGCTCGTCCCTGCCGTTCGGGTTACAAGATCGGCCCGCTGTTTGCCGACGACACCGAGACGGCGATGCAGCTCATGGGCAGTCTGGCTGCCGCATGCGAAGGTGGCGACCTGCATATCGACGTTCCTGCCGAAAATTTCGATTTCACCACGGCGCTTTCAGCAATTGGTTTCAGGCCGACCTTCACCACCACGCGCATGTACAAGGGCCCGCCTCCGAAGGTCGACTCGCGCCGAATATTTGGCGTGACGACCCTGGAGTTGGGGTAGATCCCGGCGCCGACTGACAGGCTTGGTTTTTCGGGAGCCGGCGGGCGATGGACGAGCCGATCCGTAGTAGCGCCGCCTAAGTCGAATTGTCTGATGTCTCAGGCGGCGCTACGTCGTCCCGGCACGGGGTTACCCGGCGTCTCGTGGCCGATCGGCGTCACCAGAGTGAGGTCGGGATAGCCGCTTTCGATCAGCTCGACGGCGGCCTGCGCCACCTCATCGTCCGCCTGCAGCATGGACATGAAGACCTCGGTGCTGTCGCCGACCAGTCGGCTGATGCCTTGCGCATCGGCCGGTCCGCATTCGACGATGACCAGATCATAGGCGGTGGTCAGCGACTGCATGATGATCGGCAGCCGGTCGGCGGCGCGCATGGCGCGAACCGGATCGGCGGTGCCGACGGGAACGACATGGCAGTCCGAATAGAGGTCGGCGTGGATGACGTCGCTGAACTGCGCTTCCGAAGCCAGCAGATTGGTGATGCCGGGGAAAAGTCCGCTGTCCAGCATCGGCCGCGAGGCGGCACCTGACGCCGTGAGATCGAGCAGCAGCACGCGCAGGCCAGCGTCGGAGACTTCGCGCGCTACCAGCACTGCCGATGCAGCCGCCTCATCGCCTTCGGGCGACACGAAGATGGCGCGCGCAGCACCGCTGGCGATCAGCTTTTCCGCCGCCTTCTCGACATCGATCTCGCCAAGGCTGGAGCGGACAGGTTCGGCTTGCGGTTCGGAACCGGCAGCCGCTGCTCCTTCCAGCACTGAAGGAGCCGGCTCGGGCTCTGGCACCAGTTCAGACTCCACGGTCGTCGGCTGATCGTCCACTTCCACGACCTCAGGAGCCGGTTCCGGGTGGACGACCGGCGCCGACATTGCCGACATCGCAACCTGCTCGATACGCTCGAAGCGCGCCCCTGGGGCCGGACGCATGGCGCGGCCGGAAAACAGCTCCTGCAGCAGCGTGATGACCGACATCAGCAGCAGCGAGCCGACTAAGGCGGCGCCGACGATCGGCACGAGCTTGGGGAAATAGGGTTCCGACGGCACGCGCGCCTCGGAAAACACGGTGGCATCGACCGGCAGGTAATTCTTGCGCGAGGACACTTCGCGGAAGCTCGCCATATAGGATTCAAGCTGCTGGCGCCGGACGTTCGCCTCGCGCTGCAGCGCATCCAGCTGGACCTGCTCCTCGCCGGCCCGCGACGACGCCGCTTTCAGCTTGTTGACGTCCGATATCAGCTGGTTTTCGCGCGCCTGGGCGGTCTGCGCCTGCGTCAGCAACCCGCGCATGATTTTTTGCGCTTCGTTGCGGATCTGGCCGTCGAGATCGGCAAGCTGCGACCTCATCGCCCGCAGGCGGGGATGGTTGTCGAGCAAGGTGGTGGAAAGATCGGCGATGTTGGTTCTGAGCTCGATCTGACGCTCACGCAGCCGCTGGATCAGATCGGAAGACAGCACTTCGGGTACAGCGTCCAGCGAACCGCCATTCTGCAAAGCCTGGCGCACCCTTTCGGCCGTCGCCTCGGCCGAGGCGCGGCTGGCGCGCACACGCGACAGTTCGGTCGATAGCTCGGACAATTGCTGTGTCGCCAGCACCGAATTGTTGCCGCCCATCAACAGGTCCGACTGGGCGGAACGGAAGGCCGCGACCTTGGCCTCTGCATCCCTGACCTGCTTCTGCAGATCGTCGATTTCCGGCCCGAGGAAGGCGGTCGCGGCGGCGTTCGACTTGGTCTTGGCGTCCGCCTGATAGGCCAGGTAGGCCTTGGCGATGGCGTTCGGAATGTCGGCGGCAAGCTGGGGATCTTCAGAGGAAAATTCGACGGCGATGACGCGGGTCTTTTCCACGCCATAAACATTGAGCTTGTCGCGCATCTTCGTCAGCACGCGCTCTTCGAGCGGAATTTCTTCCGGATCGCTCTTCAGCCCGGCAATGACCAGGAGCCGGGTGACCGGCGACATGCCGAGCGCATAGTTGAACTCGGGCTTGTCGCCCAGCTTAAGGTCGGCAGCCACCTGCTTGAGAATGTCGGACGAGGAAATGACCTGAACCTCGGTTGCTACACCTTCCGCATCGAGCACAGGTTTGTCGTCTTCATTGGTGCCGGCAGGCCGCGTATAGGCCGATTCGCTCAACTGGATTTTCAGCTGCGTCGTGGCCTTATAATGTGGCGTGGCAAGCCACGCGAACGCGAAGGCGAGACCAGTGACGAGAAGCGTGATCACAAGAATGCGCAGCCAGTTCCGCGCCAGGCTGGCGAAGAGCTGTCTCAGGTCGACATCGACATCTGCGGCCGCGGACTGGTCGGACATGCATTCCTGCTCCGGACATGAGGCTAGATGGTAGCGTAAACAACTATGGTAACTCAGCCGTTAAGATCGCGGTAAGCAGCTGTTAGGGTTTGCTGACATCCGGTAAACAAAGCCAGCAAAACTATACGGCTTTTTGTCGATTGCCGCCAAATCGGCCGCGTCCCTTTACCGGCCATTAACCCTAACAGGATGATAACGAACCCAGATCCTTAAGGTTTGCCGCCGTGTCCTGGCGGCCATAGCGACGAAGGTGTGTGTCCGATCATGAAAAGCGCTGCTGGTCTGTTTCGCGCTCTGCTGGCCGTGTCGATGCTCGCCGGCTGCTCCAGCTACCGGCCGACGCCGGCGGCCTTCCACGAGGTACTCGACCAGCCCTATCGGCTCGGCGCCGGCGACCGTGTCCGCGTCACGGTGTTCGAACAGGACGGTCTGACCAACACCTACAGTGTCGACCAGTCCGGCTACATGTCCTTCCCGCTGGTCGGCGCGGTGCCGGCGCGCGGCCACACGGCCCAGCAGCTGGAAAAAGCGCTCGCCGACAAACTGCGCCAAGGCTATCTGCGCGACCCCGACGTGTCGGTCGAGATCGATCGCTACCGGCCGATCTTCGTCATGGGCGAAGTGGGTGCCGCCGGCCAGTATTCCTACGTGCCGGGCCTCACCGTGCAGAAGGCCATCGCGATTGCTGGCGGTTTCTCGCCGCGCGCCAACCAGGAAAGCGTCGACATCACCCGCGACATCAACGGCAAGGTGATGACAGGCCGGGTGGTTACCTCCGATCCGCTGCTGCCGGGCGACACGGTCTACGTTCGCGAACGCCTGTTCTGACATCAACGTGGCGGACCAGCTCAGGATCGTCCACTGCTTTCGCTCACCCGTCGGCGGGATCTTCCGGCATGTGCGCGACCTGACGGAGGCCCAGCTCGCCGCCGGACATGTCGTCGGCATCGTCTGCGATTCGACCACCGGCGGCCAATACGAGGAACGCCTGTTCGACCAGATGAAGGACAGCCTGGCGCTCGGTATCCATCGCACGCCGATGCAGCGCCATGTCGGACCGGGCGACCTCGCCTCCGCTTGGCGTACCTATCGAATCATCAAGGAATTGCGGCCGGACGTGTTGCACGGGCACGGCGCCAAAGGTGGCGCCTATGCCCGTCTGTTCGGCTCATTGTTGCGGGTATCAAGGTCTCGCGTAGCCCGCCTTTATTCGCCGCATGGCGGCTCCCTCCACTATGACGAAACGACGACCACCGGAAAGCTGTTCTTCGCGCTGGAGCGCTTCATGGGGCGCTTCACCGATTGCCTGCTGTTCGTCTCCGACTATGAGCGGCGCACCTATCGCAGGAAGGTCGGCGAGCCGCCTATCCCGAACACGCTGGTCTATAACGGCCTGCGCGCCGCCGAATTCGAGCCGGTGGTCACACAGCCCGACGCAGCCGACCTGCTCTACATCGGCATGATGCGCGACCTCAAAGGGCCTGACATTTTCATCGACGCGCTGGTGCTGGCCGGGTCCCAGCTTGAGCGCCGCTTGACCGCGGTCATGGTCGGCGATGGCGACGACCTGCCGCGCTACCATGCGCAGGTGAAACGGCTGGGCCTCGAAAAACAGGTCCGCTTCTTGCCGCCTATGCCAGCCAGGGAGGCCTTTGCACTGGCCGACCTCGTGGTTGTGCCGTCGCGCGCGGAAGCCATGCCCTATATCGTGCTGGAGACGCTGGCCGCAGGCAGGCCGATGATCGCCACGGCCGTCGGCGGCATTCCCGAAATCTTCGGTGAGGGATCCCCTGCCCTGATCCGTCCCGATCCGCGCCAACTCGGCGACAAGGTGGGTGAAGCGCTGCGCGATCTCGACGCCTACCGGCGCGTCATGCCCGATACCGCCAGCCTCAAGGCGCGATTCGGCGCCGATGTGATGGCCGCCGAAATCGAAAAGGCCTATTTCGCCGCGCTCAACAGATAGACGACCGTCCAAAACCACAAGTTGTCTCAAGGTTTTTTTAGCTCTCTTTCTGCTATCGTCATCGCGGAAGCTTGTGGGAAACCCGATGAACGAGACCGACCCCACGCGCCGCTTTTCGGCCGATGCGGTGCGCAAATTCGACAGTCCTGCCGAGAGCCCCACGCCCGGCGGCATGAACAGTGTTGCCCGCCAGGTCGCCTCGCAATACCGGCGCGATACGATGTCGCCGGTCATGGTCAGCGGCGTATTGCGCATCGGCGAATTCGGCTTGCTGTTCCTGTCGGGGCTCGCGCTCTACTTCCACTTTGTCGGCTTCTTCAACTATCTCGCCTGGCAATATCCGCTGACCATTGCCGCGGCGTCATTCGTGGCCGTGGTGCTGCTCGACGTCAGCGATTGCTACCAGATCTCCGCCTTGATGCGACCGATCTCCAATCTCGGCCGCGTGCTGATGGTCTGGGCCGGCACCTTCGCGCTGATGGCGCTGACGGCCTTCATCATGAAAATGTCGGAGGATTATTCGCGTCTGCTGTTCGGCACCTGGTTTGTCGTCGGCCTGCTTCTGCTGTTCGGCCTCAGGCTGGTGATGTCGAAGCTGATCCGGCGCTGGGCGCGCAACGGCCGCATGGAACGCCGCGCCGTCATCGTCGGCGGCGGCAAGGCGGCCGAGATGCTGATCCGCTCGGTCGAGAAGCAGCCAGACAACGACATCCGTATCTGCGGCATCTTCGATGACCGCGGCGACAAGCGCTCGCCGCCGATCGTGGCCGGCTATCCCAAGCTCGGCACCATTTCGGAGCTGATGGAATTCGCTCGCATCGCGCGCATCGACATGCTGATCGTGTCGCTGCCGCTGACTGCCGAAACGCGCGTGCTGCAGCTGCTGAAGAAGCTCTGGGTGCTGCCGGTCGACATCCGGCTCTCGGCGCATTCGAACGCTTTGCAGTTTCGCCCGCGCGCCTATTCCTACATCGGCTCGGTGCCGATGCTCGATATCTTCGACAGGCCGATCAACGACTGGGATTCGGTCGCCAAGCGCGCCTTCGACATCGTCTTCTCGCTGATCGGCATCATCCTGTTTTCCCCGGTGATGCTGGCGACGGCCATCGCCATCAAGCTCGACAGCAAGGGTCCGGTGCTGTTCAAGCAGAAGCGGCACGGCTTCAACAACGAGATCGTCGAAGTCTACAAATTCCGCTCCATGTATACCGACCGCTCGGACCCGACCGCCAAGCAGACGGTGACCAAGAACGATCCGCGCGTCACCCGCGTCGGCCGCTTCATCCGCAAGAGCTCGATCGACGAGCTGCCGCAGTTCTTCAACTCGCTGTTCGGCACGCTGTCACTGGTCGGTCCGCGCCCGCATGCGATTGCCGCGCAGTCGCACAACCTTCTCTACAACGAGGTGGTCGACGGCTATTTCGCCCGCCACAAGGTCAAGCCCGGCGTCACCGGCTGGGCGCAGATCAATGGCTGGCGCGGCGAGATGGACACCAATGAGAAGATCCGCATGCGCACGGAATACGACCTCTATTACATCGAGAACTGGTCGATGCTGTTCGATCTGCGCATCCTGCTCATGACGCCGCTGCGGCTGCTCAACACGGAAAACGCCTATTGAGCGCGATTTCCCATGATGTGCCGAAGGCTGCGGTCAATGCCAAGCTGATCGCGCTGATATCCTCGGGCGCGGTGTTTTTCGGCGTCTTCCTGTCAGGCTTCGTCATCGACGAACCGGCGCCCTACGATCTTTTCATGCTCGGGCTGATCGGGGTGTGGGTGCTGTTTGGCCTGCGCATATCGCGCGCCGCCGTGCCGCTGCTCGTGCTGCTGATCACGATGAACATCGGCGGCATGATTGCCATGACGCAGATGGCCGATCTCGCCAACACACCGCTCTATCTCGCCGTCTCGCTGTTTCTCGCGTTCACCGCGGTGTTCTTCTCGTCGGTGACGGCGGTGCAGCCCGGCCTCTACCGGCTGATCTTCATCGCCTATGTCGTCTCCGCGGTGGTGACCTCGCTGCTCGGCATTGCCGGCTATTTCCACGCTTTCCCGGGCGCTGAAATCTTCACCAGATACGACCGCGCCCAGGGCGCCTTCCAGGATCCGAACGTGTTCGGACCATTCCTGGTGCTGCCCGGCATCTATCTGCTCTATCTGCTGTTGACCGGCTCGATCGCGCGCATGCCGCTTCTGGCGGTGCCGCTGCTGATCATCACCGCCGGCATCTTCTTTTCGTTCTCGCGCGGCGCCTGGGGCATGTTCGCCGTCTCGGCCATCCTGCTCACCGGCGCCCTGTTCCTGCAAAGCAACAGCGGCAAGTTCCGGCTGCGCGTCATCATCATGACCATTGCCGCCGTCACCCTGCTGGTGGTCGCCATGATCGTCATCCTGCAGCTGCCCGGCGTCGGCGAGATGTTTTCCAGCCGCGCCCAGCTCGAACAGAGCTACGACACGGCGCGCCTTGGCCGCTTCGCCCGCTACACGATCGGCTTCGAGATGGCGCTCGAACGTCCGCTCGGCATCGGCCCGCTGGTATTCGGCACCATTTTCGGCGAAGACACGCACGACATCTGGCTGAAGACGCTGATGGATTATGGCTGGCTCGGCTTCGTCTCGTTCCTGTCGCTGACGCTGTGGACGATCGCCGCCGGCTTCCGCATCCTTTTGCGCGACCGGCCATGGCAGCCCTATCTGCTCTGCGCCTACGTCGCTTTCATCGGCAATATCGGGCTCGGCACCTTCATCGACATCGACCACTGGCGCCATGTCTACCTGCTGCTCGGCCTGATCTGGGGCGCGATCGCGCTGGAATACAGGCATCAGCGCGGGTTGCGGGCGGTGGCGGCAAGCTAAACCGATGGGAAAGCCGCCGAGTTCGGATGACTTCGCCTTCGGAACGAATTGCGACCGACGATTTCGTCTATCTCGCGATACCGGTCACCCGCTCGGGATACCGCACGGCCAACATCGAATTGTCCGCATGGCTGGCAAAGATGGCGCTGACCTTTTCGGCGTCGAACCGCGCCCGTCGCTTGCGCTTCTCGTCGTTCAGCAAAATCCCGCTGATGGCGTCGAACTTGCGGCCGAGGTTTTTCAATATGCCTCTCTTGATCGGCCAGTTGCTGTTGAAACGGCCGGCCCAGGGCGTGCCTTTCGCCAGATCACGATAGATCGCCATGGCGCCGACCTCGACACCGATCGGCGGACGGTCCCAGGGCTTGCCCCAGGCGAAGTGGCGGGCGTAGCAGCGGCTGAAAGAAATCTGGCTGGTGTAGTTGGTCATCACGTTCCAGAACGGGTGCATCGTCTGCCACCTGCCCTCGAAAGCCACGTTCAATGCACCTTGATCCATCCCGTAAACCTGCTCGGAGGCCAACTGCCGGGTACGCTCCAGAAGCCCCTCCTGCCTGACCAGTGGCATGTTGAACACCAGCACGCCGGCATTGAACTTCGGCGCGCCTGGCTGCATCGGTAAATGCTGTCGATACTTTACGTCGAAATAGGTCTGCTCATCGTGTGCGGCCAGCAGCGGAGCGTTGAGCGGGACGTTGCAGAGGTCTTCTATCGATCTGTTGAAAAGCACATCGGCGTCGGAATAGGCGATGCGGTCATATGGTTCGAACTCCGGCAATTGATCGGCAAACAGCCTGATGTAGGTCGCAAGGGTTGGGTGCGTTCCGCGGTTGAAGTTTGTCGCTTCCATGAATTTCGTGACATCCAGGATGCGGATCTTCCCACCGAGCAGACGCTCTCCGATAGCTCGGTCTTCGTTGGAGATGACACCGGTGTGCAAAATAAAGCCGTCGAGGAGGTCCGACACATTCAGCACGCGGCGCGCCGCCAGGCTGGCATACGGGAAATACCTCTGGTCGGTGGCGAAAAAGAAACACGATTTTTGCGGCATGCTACAACCTGTTGCCTGACCCATTCGCGAGAGCTCCGTTGCGGGTCTCAGGCGAAACCACCGAGTACTTCCGGAAACTGCACAGCCATCGCCCCGGCGTCAGCATGCTCGGCATATATCTTATGCACCTTGCTGCCGTCGTACCGTGCGCGCCGCCGATACCGGTCCTTGTTCGGCAACATCCCCATGATACCGTCGAACCTTCGGGCGAACCGCCTCATGACGCCCCGCTCGAAGGGAATACGCTGCCGGAAGGGCTCAAGCCACGGCGTATCCCTTGCCAGATCGCGCCAGACGGCAAGCGCCTCGGGCTCCACGTCGACCTGGCTTCCCCAGGGCTTGCCGCCGGCGAAATGCCGCGCATAGGCTTGGGCGAACCGAAACTCCTTCGTATCGTTGGACATCAAATTCCAGTTCGGGTGCATCGTCTGCCACTTGCCCTCGAAGACGATGTTCAGCGCGTTCTGATCGTTCATTTGCCCGGCAACGGCAACATCTCTGGCGCGGTGCAAAAGTCCCTGTTGACGCACCGGCGGCATGTTGAAGACGATGATGCCGGCGTTGAAATAAGGCGCCCCCGGCTGCATCGACAGTTTGTTCCGATAGCCCGGGCGGAAATACATGTAATCGTCGTGAGCGGCCAACAACGGAGCATGAAGTGTCTGGCCCACCAGGTCGGCGATATCTCGATTGAACAGAACATCACAATCGACATGGGCGATGCGGTCATAGTCCGCGAACTGAGGCAGTTGGTCGGCGAAAAGCCGAACAAAAGTGCCGACATTGCTTGGCCGGAAAGTATGGCCAGCCTCCGCAAACAGCCCCGAAACGTCCACTATGCGAAGACGGTTCTTCAGCAGGCGTTCAGCAACACGCATATCGGCATCACGTGCGCCGACATGCAGGATGAAGCCTGGCGTTGCGTCTCCCGAAACATCCAGAATTCTGCGCGCCGCCAAGCATGCATACGGAAAATAATTGGCGTCGGCCGCCAGAAAAAAACAGGAATTTGCCACGCGCAATCCTTCGTATCGATACTGCGCGAGCCATATCGCCTTGGCGTTGCGGCGACAAGGCCGAATGCTGGCGACTTTCAGGCCCGGCGCGCCGTTTTAGCGCTTGCACCATACCCCTTGAAAATATATGGCTTTGCGCGGTCCGGAGTGTAGCGCAGCCCGGTAGCGCACTTGACTGGGGGTCAAGGGGTCGTCGGTTCGAATCCGGCCACTCCGACCATTTTTAGACAGGACATGCCCCCAAAGGTCCTGCTTCTCAAATCACCAACATTCATCCTTGGCACACATCAACCCATTCGGCGCCGACAATCTGTGCCATGCGCTGCGGGCTGAGCCTTACAGCGGCGTTGATGGCGCCGGCCGCGGGCACGACTTCATCGAAGGCGCGCAGCGAGACGTCGCAATAGACCGGCAGCGGCGCCGGCAGGCCGAATGGGCAGACGCCGCCGACGGGATGGCTGGTAATCGCGACAACCTCATCGGCGTCAAGCATGCGCGGCTTGCCGCCGAAACGGTCCTTGAATTTGCGGTTGTCGAGCCTCGACATGCCGCCGGCCACGATCAGCATGGTCTCACCGCCGACGCGCAGGCAGATGGTCTTGGCGATCTGCGCCGGCTCCACGCCGTGCGCCTCAGCCGCCAGCGCCACCGTCGCGGAACTCGCTTCGGTGACGAGCACTTCGACATCGGGCGCATGGGCAGCCAGGAAGGCGCGCACGGATTCAAGGCTCATCTCGGCATTGTCCCATTCGAAAACGGTTAGCGTTCACACTGGATAGCTTCACGCTCGGTCGGCGGCAACCTCCCCGCCCCTCGACGGCTGCAGCGATACCAGGCCAGGCGGGTCGCGCCGCATGTCAGCAACGCAAGGCGCATCCCCCGTGCGGGAGATGTGTTCGGGCTGCTGCCTTGGTAGGTCGCAATGGATCAGGGCCGGCGCTGATGCTGTGCTCCCACCACCAACCGGAGAGATCATCATGCTCAAGCTCGCCTCGGCTCTGGCGCTGCTGCTTATCGGGACGGCGCCGCTGCTTGCCGACGACATGCCGATAAACGCGGACGCCATCAAATGGGGCCCTGCTCCTGCTGTCTTGCCCGCCGGCGCGGACATGGCTGTCATCGCCGGGGACCCCTCGAAGGATGGCATCTACGTGCTGCGGTTGAAGCTGCCGGCCGGCTACAGGATTGCCGCGCACAACCATCCCACCTCGGAATATGTGACGGTGATTTCCGGCAATTTTCATATCGGCATGGGCGACAAGCTCGACGAGACCAAGGGCATCGAACTGACCGCCGGCGGCTTCGGCGTAGCCCCACAGGGAATGAACCATTACGCCTGGACGACAAGCGCTACGATCGTCCAGGTTCATGGCGAGGGGCCGTTCGCGATCACCTACGTCAACCCGGCGGACGATCCGAGCAAGAAGTGACATTCGCCGTTGGGCGAATGCAACAAGCCCGCCAGGGCAAACCATGGCGGGCTTGTTGAACGACGCTTGGCCGTTGTTTATGAAACGGACCGGTTTTCCACAGGCGCCGTGGGCGCCGGGGCATCGATCAGGGCCGTTTCCGGCAATTGCAATGCTGCGGCGATCCGGCGAAGTTTCGTCGGATCGGTGTCCTTGCCGCTCTCTATGTCGGCAATCTCGCTGGTCGACAGACCGCAGGTCAGGGAAAGCTCTTCAATACTGTATCCCTTTGTCTCCCGGATGGCTTTGAGGCCGGGGTGCTCGAGCGCAACGTCGGCCGCAACATCGGCCGCCAGCCTGGAGAAGGGTTCGTGTTTTGCAGTTTGGGGCATTGGCAACTCCATGGGGCTAAAGAGTTTTGGATCAAATGATAGGGTGTTGCCTGAGAGCCGGGACAATGCCCGCTTGACGGCGATTTGCCAAGGCCCAAACCGACCGTCACAGCATCGTGAACCGGCGTCAAAACCGCAGGCGCCAGGGCACATATAGGATCTCCGCCCCGATCTCCCAATCAAGTTCTTTTGAAGGGCCGCACGCCGAAGTGTTCAGCGGTTTTGCGCCGCTCGCGCGTTAGCCTGATGTTGCTGGCAGCCGCATCGGGCCAGCTTTTCCCAAGAGGATCAGATCCATGACATTCAAGACATCAGCCATCGTGCTCGCCACGATTTCAGGCCTCGCTGGCGCGAGCATGGTCGCGGCGCAAGCCGCCGAGGCCGTGCGCATTCGCGGCACGGTGACCGCCTTTGCCGGAGCGACGCTGACGGTGAAGACCCGCGAAGGCGCTACCGACGCCATCGCGCTGGCTGAAGGGTGGAAGATTTCCGGCGTCGCCAAGGCGGATGCCGGGGATATCAAGCAAGGCGATTTCCTCGGCATTGCCTCTGTTTCGAAGGCCGATGGCGGCAGCGGCGCGCTCGAGGTGGTGATCTTCCCGGCCGCGCTGAAGGGCGCCGGCGAAGGCGACCGCCCGTGGGATCTCGAGCCCAACAGCCGGATGACCAACGGCACGGTCGCCGATGTCACCGAGATTGCAGGTCGCACGGTGACGCTGACCTACGACAATGGCCAGAAAAAGCAGATCGCGATCCCGCAGACGACGCCGGTGGTGACCTTCGCGCCGGCGACGCCCGCCGACCTCAAGCCTGGCGCTGTGGTGTTCGTCAACGCCGAGCGCGGCAGTGACGGCAGGCTGACCGCGGGCCGGGTCGTTGTCGGCACAAACGGCGTCATTCCGCCGATGTAAGTTGCCGACGAAGCCGCCAGACACAATCCAGAAACAAAATTCTACAGTCCGGAAAAACTGTCGAAAAGTTCGGAGGCGATAGTCATGACTGCGGGGTTCACCGGCACCGATCTTGCTCGGTGACGGCCAAATTCAGCCCGCGCAGAAAAGGAAACGAAGTCATGAAGAAGTCCCTCCTGTCGGCTCTCGGGCTGGCTTTTGCCCTGGCTGTCTCTCTGCCGCTCATCGGCGCCAGCAGCGCCGACGCAGCACCGCTGCACAAGAAGCATCACCACCATCATCATCATCACAACAAGCATCACCGCCATCACCATCACCACCACCACCACCACCACCACCACAAGAAGGTGGAGGCCAAGAAGGCCTGACACGGCCGACTTGCCCAACGGGAAGGCTGGCCCTGGAGTCCTCGCCAAGGCCGCCTTCCCGTTGGTTTTTGCCAGGCGACACGTGGAAAAGCTGAAGGCAGGATTCGATGGCGCCGATGCGCCAGAACGCGAGCAACCACAGCGCACCCCAACGAACGTATCAGGCGCAAGGCCGACAACACAGCGGTTGCCAGTTGCAGGACACCACGGGTCTCTCAATGCTGTCGGAACCCGCTAGGACGGCGCCGCGAACGCGAGCACTATTGCGATCAAAATCAAAAGCGGTCCCATCCATTTGAAATGCTTCGCGACCTGCAGCCACCATGGCTGCTGACCTTTCTGGGCCTGAAAAGGACTTTGGAGCAGCCCAAAACCAACGCCTGTCATCCACAGCCCAGCGCAGAACATGATGAACTCGTCGATGTAATTTGCGACCACGCCCGTCTCCTCCGCCGGTACCTTTGGACTGGCGTTATAGTCGCAGCCGGGAGTGGCAGAAAGCGCGGTGCCAAGTGGCGGCAATGACTGCTGCCGCTACCTGACAAGAGCCGGGCGCGGACTAGGTCTTGGCCGGCCATTTGGGCACGCCACGGTGTGACCTTCGCATGGGATGCCGCGCCGCTACCTCAGCGGCCTTCACGCGAAAATGCATGATCGATGCCGGCCCCGCCAGGCGCCGTCCGTTGGCGAAGGCTAAAAATCGACGTCGCGAAAAAACGCGAAGAAAATTCGAACCACGCATGAACCTTTGCTTTGGAGGCCGCACTAACCGGCATGGACGCCGAGAAGGCGATCCCAACACAGAAGGACGCCATGGTGGCGATCCTCGATCCAGAGAAGGAAATGCTCAAATGACCAACTTCAAGCGCATCACGCTCGCCGCGGCCCTCATCGTCTCGGCCTTCGGTTCGGCTTCCGTTCCGACCTCGGCTTTCGCCAACGGCACGCATCCCACGGGCGACGGCGGCGCGGTTTGCAAGGGCTCCGGTCATTGCCTGGTGCTCTCGATCGAGTGCAAAGGCACCTATACCGACGCCACGGACAAGAATGGCACTGTCTATGGCAAGTGCAGCCAGACCGCGCAGGTTTTGCCGCAGGCCAAGATCAAGCTCGCCAAGTAATCGGCCGCAGATCAGGGAAATGGCGGTCGTCCGCGGGACGGCCGCCATTTTCTTTTTGTTTTCGTGAATTGTTTTAGCGCCGGCTGAGCAACAGGCTGGCGAGAAGGCCGACCACGACCAACCCAACAGCAGCGGCTGTTGCCGGACGATCGCGCGCCGTCTTTTCGATCGCCCTGCCCTGCTTCCTGATCGCCGGCAGCGCATCGCTGACAAGGTCGGCAAGCTGCCCATAATAGTCCGAAGCGGCATCGCGCCCGTCCTCGTAGTAAGCACCGCCGCGTTTGGCCACGACTTTGCGCAACGCGGCGAGCTCTTTGGAAAGGGTCGCGACCTGCTTTTCGAGATCGAGATCGGAGAGGGTCGAAAGCGATACCATGATTGTTTTTCCTTCTTTTGAGAGAAGGCCAAACGCATGGCCGCAGAACCGGTTCCGGTCTGCTTGCCCGAGGGCAGCGGAAAGGTTAGCGCACCTGGTCGAGCAGGCGCTTGCACTCCAAGAGGTCGAACAGCGCCTCCTGCAGCAAGGCCCGGTTGTCGCGCGACAGTTTCGATGCGCCGGGCTGGACCGGACCTTCCTCCTCGGTCTTGCCCAGGCCGAAAAAGCGGCGGCTGGGTTTTACTTTGGGCTGACCGACCAGCATCTCGTCATCCATGCCGCGCGGCTGGGCGGCTGGCGTCAGCGGCACCTGATCGGCCTGCCTGCGCTGCGAGATCGCTTCGACGGCAGCCATGTCGCCATTGCCGATGGCGACCAGGAAATGGTTGCCGTTCTCGCGCAGCAGTTTCTGCACGCCCTTGATCGTGTAACCCTGGTCGTAGAGCATGTGGCGGATGCCCTTGATCAGTTCGACATCCTGTGGCCGGTAGTAGCGGCGGCCGCCGCCGCGCTTCATCGGCTTGATCTGGTTGAAACGGGTTTCCCAGAAGCGCAGCACGTGCTGCGGCAGATCGAGATCCTCCGCGACCTCGCTGATGGTGCGGAAAGCGTCGGGGCTCTTGTCCATGGGCGAAATCCTCACGCTGGACGGCGATCCGGCCCAGTCTACCGAATCGGGTATCATTTCAGCGGTTTATGAAACAATATTCAAGCCCGGCGTCAAAACGGCCCGGCGTTTTCAACCGAAGCCTGCGGCAGAACCTATTTGCCGCCCTTGGCCTTGCTGTTCTGGTGCGAGCGCAGGATACGGCTTTTCAGCACGTTCGACGACTTGAAGGTCATCACCCGGCGCGGCAGGATCGGCACTTCCTCGCCGGTCTTGGGATTGCGGCCGATGCGTTCGTTCTTGGAACGGACGTGGAAGGTGGCGAAGGACGACAGCTTCACCGTCTCGCCGCGTACGATGGCTTCACAGATTTCGTCCAGCACCGCTTCGACGAGTTCTGCCGATTCAGTGCGTGACAAGCCGACCTTACGGTAAACAGCTTCGGCAAGGTCGGCGCGCGTAAGTGTCTTTCCCCCCATGCGACCGTCCCATCAGTTCAAAAAACATAAATCGATACAGGTAAAGGCAGAGCCTAAGTAATTGATCCGGCAAGGTCAAGGACCGAAACCGGACCGTTCGGCACTTACCAGCGAACGAGAACCGCGCCCCAGGTGAAGCCTCCGCCCATCGCTTCCAGGAGCACGAGATCACCCTTCTTGATGCGACCGTCGGCGACGGCCACCGAAAGCGCTAGCGGCACGGAAGCAGCCGAGGTGTTACCGTGCAAATCGACGGTGACCACCACCTTTTGCTCAGCAATCCCGAGCTTCTTGGCCGAAGCGTCAATAATGCGTTTATTGGCCTGATGCGGCACGAACCAGTCTAGGTCGTCGGCGGTTATGCCGGCCTGCGAAAACGTCGCCTCGATGACATCGGTGATCATGCCGACGGCGTGCTTGAACACTTCGCGGCCTTCCATCCTGAGATGGCCGACCGTGCCGGTGGTCGAGGGACCGCCATCGACGAAAAGCTTGTCCTTGTGGGCGCCGTCGGAGCGCAGGCTCATCGCCAGCACGCCACGGTCGGCAATGCCGCCGGTGCCCTCATCCGCTTCCAGCACCAGCGCGCCGGCGCCGTCGCCGAACAAGACGCAGGTCGAGCGGTCGCTCCAGTCGAGGATGCGAGAAAAGGTCTCCGCGCCGATCACCAGCACGCGCTTGGCGAGGCCGCCTCTGATGTAGAGGTCGGCGGTGGTCACCGCATACACGAAGCCCGAGCACACCGCCTGCAGGTCGAAGGCAAAGCCGTGATGCATGCCGAGCCGGTTCTGGATCTCGACGGCGGTCGCCGGAAAGGTGTTGTTGGGCGTCGAGGTCGCCAGCACGATCAGATCAATGTCGGCAGGCGTAAGACCAGCATTGTCGAGCGCTGCGCGCGCCGCCGCCTCGCCCAGCGACGCCGTCGTCTCGTCATCGGCGGAGATATGACGCTGGCGGATGCCGGTGCGCTGGGCGATCCACTCGTCCGAGGTCTCGACCATGCCTTCGAAATCGGCATTCTTCATGATGCGGCGGGGCAGCGCAGCACCGGTGCCGCGCACGACTGATCTGATCAAAGCTCTTTCCTATTCCTTTTCGTCGACGGTGGCGTCGGATTTCCTGCTTGCCTGGGCATGCGGGTTGCGCGCATGGAACAGGTCGAGATCGGCCTCGATGCGGTCGATCAGATTGTTGCGCACCATGTCGTAGCCAAGCTCGATGGCCGCCGCGAAACCGTCCGAATCGGCGCCGCCATGGCTCTTTACCACGATGCCGTTCAGACCCAGGAAAACACCGCCATTGGAGCGGCCCGGATCGAGCTTTTCGCGCAGGCGGTCAAAAGCGCCCCTGGCGAAGACATAGCCGATCCTGGCCATCAGCGTGCGGTTCATCGCGGCGCGCAGATAGCCTGAGATCTGGCGCACAGTGCCTTCTGCCGTCTTGAGCGCGATGTTGCCGGCAAAGCCCTCGGTGACGACCACGTCGACCGTGCCCTTGCCGATGTCGTCACCCTCGACGAAGCCATGATAATTCATCGAGGCCATGTTGGCCTCGCGCAGCATGCGCCCGGCTTCCTTGACCTCTTCCTGTCCCTTGATCTCCTCGACGCCGACATTGAGCAGGCCGACTTTCGGCCGGTCGATGCCGAACACCGAGCGCGCCATGCCGGTGCCGAGAATGGCAAAGTCGATCAGCTGGTGCGCATCGGCGCCGATGGTGGCGCCGACATCCAGCACCACGCTCTCGCCGCGCATCGTGGGCCAGATCGCCGCGATCGCCGGACGATCGATGGTCGCCATCGTGCGCAGGCAGAACTTCGACATCGCCATCAGCGCGCCGGTATTGCCGGCCGAAATGCAGGCCTGCGCGCTGCCACTCTTGACTGCTTCGACAGCCTTCCACATCGACGACTTCCAGCGGCCGTGGCGCAGCGCCTGGCTCGGCTTGTCATCCATCCTGACCGCGACTTCGCAATGGTGGAACTCGCTGACCTCGGCCAGTTTGGGAAATTTGGCGAGTTCGGGGCGCACCAATTCCTCGCGCCCATATATGACGAAGCGGATGTCGGGACGCCTGACGGCGACCGTCATGAGTGCCGGGATGACCACGTTTGGCCCGTGATCGCCACCCATGGCATCGATGGAAATCCTGATCACGCGGTCTTTATCTCACTAGCTTGGGCCAGGGCACATGGCCCGCGAAAGAAATACTAAACTCGCGAAATTCGGGGGCTCGCGAAGGTTCGGCGAAAATAGCGGTTTTGGGCTGCCGCACAACCGGCTTTTCTCCGATCGCTTCGTGTTTTAGGATTTTCCAAGCAAGGATCGCAGCTTTTGCTGGAATTCATTCTCGACGGGCTCGTCCGGGCCGGCGGCATCGAGAGAGGCGCCTGCCTTGCGCGGATAGGGATCGATCGCCAGCCCGAAGAACTGTTCGGCGAGCGCGCCGACGTCGATCGTGTCGCCGGAGAATGTTTCCGGGCCGTCTGGCCCGTCGGCGTCGAGCAGGATCTCGCCGCCGCCTTCGAAACCTTGCCGTCCGAGTTTGGATTGTTCGGGCAAGAACAGCGCCTCGACCTCCTCGTCGATATGGGCCGCGACCGGCTCAAGGGTGACGATGCAGGCCTGGGTGATATCAGCCTCGACGCGGCCGCTGACCTTGACGCCATTGCGCTTCCACGGCGCCACCAAAAGCTCAGCACGGTAGTTTTCGACCGAAAGCAGCTCGTGCTCGCGCGCAAGCATTGCGCGCTGCGCGGCGTCGGCGTCGATCACCACCTGCAAACCTTTGTGCGGCAGGCGGCCGACATTGGCCGCGAATGAGACCGGGCTAGGCGTGTCCACATGTTTCATCTTGGTCTCCCCTCCTCACTCCGCTTTCGCGACGGGAAACGCCACGGCACCGGAAACGATCGATTCGGACGGCTGTGCTTCAAGCTGCCTGGCGGCATCGATTACATAGGACGCCAGCGGCAAGGCTTGCGGCCAGGCGCCGGCATCGGGTCTGACATTGCGCGCCAGGGCGGCAGCAAGCGCGTCGCGGTCGCTGCGTCCCAGCGCGTCGTCATAGGCGGCGGTACGGCCGTAGAACATTTTGGCCAGCCTCTTCATGCGCTTGGGCACGCCGACATCGCCAACGCCCAGTTCCCGCAGCGAATGCTCGACATCGAGAAAGAACTCGTCGATCAGCACCTGCGCGACCTCTTGCGCGACGCCCTCTTCGCCGCGCAGCCGGTGCTGAAACAGGAACATGTGCAGCGACAACATCTCGAAACGGCCGAGCGGCGTATCCGGCACATTCCAGTGGGAATAAAACACGGTCTGCCGCGCCGCCGCCACGATTTGTGCGTAAAGCGCCTCGGTGATAGCGCGGTTGGCGTTGCGTTCGCGGCCAAAAAGGCGCTGGAACATTGAGGGTGGTCTCCTGGGGACCGATTGTTTGAATGGGCCTTGTTGCATCGGCAAGCAAGCTGGTTTACCGGTTTTGCCGCCCAGCGCAAGTTGCGGCCAGCTAATGGAGTTGTTGTTGCGCGCGCTGAAATTCAAGTCGACTTTTCTGCCTGGGGCCACCGCCGCGGTTTCGCTGGTGCTGGTGGCTTCCGCGCTGTCGGGCTGCAATTCGTCCAAGATGTTCGGCGACCTTAACCCTAGCGAGACGCTGACGCAGGGCTATGTTATCGACCAGCAGGCGGTCGATTCGGTGCCGGTGGGCTCCAGCCGCGAACAGGTGCTTCTGGCGCTCGGCACGCCATCGACGAAAGCCACCTTCGACAATGAGGCGTTCTATTACATTTCGCAGACGCGCAAGCGCTATGTCGCTTTCGACAAGCCGCGCCTGGTCGACCAGAAAGTGCTCGCGGTCTATTTTGGCGAGGACGGGCGCGTCACCCAGATTGCCAATTACGGTCTGAAGGACGGCAAGATTTTCGACTTCATCTCGCGCACCACGCCGACCGGCGGCAAGGACCAGAACTTCCTTAGCCAGATCATCAAAGGCGCCAGCAAGCTGGCGCCCCCCATTCCTGGCGGCGGCGCCTAAGAAGCGACCGCCTTCCTTAGATTTTTGCTTCCCCCGAAGCGACACCATCTCAGGCGACCAAAAGCCCGCGGGAGCGATCCTGCGGGCTTTTGTTTTGAGGTCATGCGGCCGCAACACCCGTCGCGCTTTGCCGCGCGTGGCCTGTTCGGCCGCCGGGCTCCAGCGAGGCGCGGTGCACAGCCGCACTCTGCCGCGCTTCCGAAGGCGTCATGCCGAAATGCCGGCGGAAGGCGTGGTTGAAGGTCGAGAGATCGCCGAAGCCGGCGTCGAAGGCGATGGCGCCGATGGTGCGGTGTGCCAGGCGCAGGTCGGCTAGCTTGCTGCAAACCAGCGCCAGCCGCCGGCCAAGCACGAACTGCGACAGCGAGGTACCCTCACCCTCGAACAGCTTTCTGATATAGCGCGCGCTGACGCGGTGGCGCCCGGCCAGGGCGTCCGACCCGACATCGCCGGAAGCCAGATTGCTTTCGATATCGGCTTTGATGGCGCGCAGCCGCGCGGCGCGTATGCCGCGGCCTGCGGCGACCTCAGTGGCGTCCTGCGTTGCCCCGACCACGACCGCGACAAGGTCCTGTATGTGCTTGGCGGCAAGCCAGCGCAATTCGGACGCGGCCAGGTTCGGCTCCTGCATCAGCAGACGGACATAGCTGGTCAGCAGCAAGAACTTTTCGCCCACGCATGACATCGGCGTCATCAGGGCGGCGTCCGCATTCGCAGCCATGGGCCCGAGCGCTGCCTTGGGGATGGTGATGAAGAGATGATGCGACATCGCCCGCTCGATCACATGCGGATCAGAGGAGGACAGAAGGATTGCCTGGCCGGCCTCGATGCTGGCCTCGCGGCCGAGATGCGAGAAGGTGGCAGCGCCCTCCAGACACATGAAGAAAATGTAGTCATCGGTCCCCTTGGCCATGGCGCTGGAACGGATGGTGCGGAAGGCGGTGGTCCTCGAATCGGCAATGCCGACGCCCGGCAGCCGCAGGATGGTCGCGTCGACGGAGAGCTTTTCCTCCGTGACGTTAAAATCCATGTCGGTCACCATCCGGCGCAACAGGTCGCAATAGACGTTTCGCCATTCCGCTCGCGGCCACATGGCGGTCGAAAAGCGCGCATACGCAAACTCGGGGGGTCGAATAGTCATGGGGTACTCCCAAGCGATTGTCTTCATTTCACTGTCGTTCGTAGTCGAGGCTCGTTCCATGAACGGCCTCTCATCCGACGGCGGCAATCGGGGGCACTGGATGGCTACAATGATTTGCGCACTTGGACAAAAGACTATTTACGAAGCTATGGATGAGCTTTGTTCATTCATGCTAAGGAACCCATGGGCAGGATCGGGTAACGGCAAATGACAAGACGGCTTCCACAACTGGAATCCATTCGGGCTTTCGAGGTCATTGCCCGGCTGGGCAGCTTCAAGCGCGCCGGCGATGAGCTGAATGTTACGCCAAGCGCGCTCAGCCACCGCATCGCCGATCTCGAAGCCGATCTCGGCGTGCTTCTGTTCACCCGCCATGTCCGCCGCGTCGAACTAACGCTTGAAGGCGAACGATTGTCCGCGGGCGTGCGACGCGCATTGCTGGAAATCCAGAGCACGGTCGCGAGTGTCGCGCGCAACGAGCGCACGAGGCTGAGGGTCACTGCCATTCCTTCGCATGCCGTACGCTGGCTGGCCCCGCGCCTGCACAGGTTTCGCAAAAAGCATCCCGAAACAGAGATCGACATCAATGCGGATCTTGCAGTCGTCGACCTTTCGCAGCGAACAGTCGACATCGCATTGCGTTTCGGCGGCGGACACTATCCGGCCGTCGAGACCGAATGGCTGATGGCAGATGCGATCTTTCCTGTCGTCAGTCCCGACTATCTCGCCGCCAACGGCCCGGTCAGAGACCAGCACGATGTGCTGCGACTGTTCCGCATCCTCGACACGACGGCCGAAAATGACGAGAGCGGCGCCAATTGGCGCCACTGGTTCGAGAGAAACAATCTGCCGCTGGATACGGTTGGCGACGGCATGAATCTGAATGGCACCTTGTTGGCGGTCGAAGCGGCGGCGAGCGGTCTGGGCGTCGCTATCGCGAGGAAGTCGCTGGTCGAGAGCGATTTGCGGACCGGCAGGCTCGTCCGCCTCCTGACGACGGACATACCGACGAACTGGAACCACTACGTCGTCGTCCACCCGTCCATCTCCGCCTGGGAGCCTGCCAGATCGTTCATCAACTGGCTGAAGGCGGAAGCCGGCGACAACACCGGCGCCGGTTGACCTCGGCGGCCGTCCAGGAGCTCTCATCGGAAGGCGTCGGGGCTCACGGACTCATCGTATCGGCCAGTTGCTCATCCTTGCGGCCCGACTGGTTCGCCGCCTTGGCGCCAAGCGCTGCCGCCATCTGGCTCTCCAGCTCGCGCAGCTTGGCGTCGAGTGTCGCCATGCCGCCCCAGGCGAATGTCGCGCGGTATAGCGGTGCGATCTCGGGCGTCAGGAATTCGACCAGGGTTTCGTCCTCGACCCAGACCTTGAGCACCTTGAACAGGCGGGCATCGATCAGCTCGCTATGCCAGCCCATGCGGGCGGCAATGCCCTGGATGGTTTCGGTCGAATTGGGCGTGCTGAGCAGCACATGCGAGCCGGAGCGCAGGCGCATGTTCGGGTCGAAGCCGATGCCGAGCGGCGCTTGCTGGTCCAGAACCGTGCCGCACGGCAGGATTTCGATCAGCGAGCCGAAATCGTCGCCGAGGCAGACGAACCATGCTCCCTCAGGAAATGGCGGCGACGGCGCACGAACCGCGGTGGCGACAAGCATTTCGGCAAGGACGCTGGCGACAGCCTGGGGATCGCGGGCGTTGAATGAAGCGTGATGCAGCATGGCAATACTCCTGTTTTCAACGGCGGCGACCGGCAGAAGTGCCGACCCATGGTGTGGCGTTCCGCAAAAACTGAATCATCGGCTGAGCGTCAGGATGACCGCGGCAAACAGGCAGGCGTATTCAGCCAGTCCAAGCACAAGGCGCAGATTGTGGTTGGCCGCCCAGCTGTCGCGCGTCTGCGCCCAATCATCGGGGATGGTCACCGGCGTCCAGCTCTGCACCTGTTTGTTGAGCGGCACCTGACGGCTGACGGTGAAGCCAATGTCGATCACCACCAGCGCCGCGGCGACGATGGCCAGGATGCGCGGCAGGCCGGCATCGACCGCAAACATCGCCATCGCCGCGATCAGCACCAGCGTCGTCAGCCTGACGACCGGCATCACCCGGGTAAACGTCCGGTCGCGCATCTGATGCATGGCCATGTACTGGCCGGCGGTAAGATCATCGATGCGAAAATCGTGGATTACGCCCGAGACGTAGATGCCGGCAATAATTCCAGCCAGCGCAAGCGAAGCCGCCATCAAGAAAATGTCCATGTCTTTTCCCTGCCCGAATGTCGTTTCCCTGGCCAAAATCGCCGCAGAGGCGAGCCCGACACCGCGCCTATTGCAATGTCCTGGCCAATGGCCGGGGTATTAAAGCAGGCGGACGGTCCGGGCTTGGGTAGGATGGAACGATGTTTTGGGCAATGCGGCCCTCCGATTGCGTCGGAAACATCAAGTGCCGTGAGGTCGAAAGCTATCAGCAAACATTGACGCGTACTTGCCAGCGACCGGTGAAATTCGTATCAGACCGTGCTGGCCAATGGCGCATCACGCTGAATTGGGAGGAGCATCCGTGCCGGAAAAAACCCGGACAAAACCGACAGGCTGGATGGCGACCGGAACGGCTGACGGCCAGGTGGTCACGCCTGACTGGATGCCCATCGAGCCGGTGGCGATCGATGGCGTGAGGGTCAAGGAGATAAGGCCGGTCGCAACCTCCACCGGCTATCTGACCGAGATCTTTCGCAAGGAGTGGGAGCTCGATTCCGAACCGGTCGGCCAGGTCTTCCAACGCACCTTGTATCCCGGCGCGGTGACAGGCTGGCATGCCCATGCGGTGACCACCGACCGGCTATTCTGCTGCGTCGGCAGCGTCCGCATTTCGCTGTTTGACGGACGCAAGGCCTCGCCGACCTTCGGCGCCGTCTGGCACAAGATTATCGGCCCGTTGCGCCCGGCGGTCGTCATCATTCCACCCGGAATATGGCACGGTGTTGTTTCGCTCGGAGCGGAGACGGCGGTGCTGCTCAACCTCGTCGACAAGGCCTATGCCTACGATCAGCCCGACCATTGGCGCTTGCCGCCAGACACCGACCACATTCCCTACAGACTGGTGTAGCGTGGAAGCATCGGCGCAGCGCGATCAGGCCGGCGGCGAACCGCTGGTCTCGATCGTGATCGCGACGCACAACCGGCCGGCAGCACTGCGGCAGGCATTGACCAGCGTCATGCGCCAGACGTTGCAAGGCTGGGAAGCCTTGGTCATCGGCGACGATTGCAGGCCGGATACGGCGGCCGTTGTCGCTGAATTTGACGATGCCCGCATCGTCTACATCGATCTTCCTGTCAATTTCGGCGAACAGTCCGGTCCCAACAATATCGGCTTTGCCAGGGCGCGTGGCCGCTTCGTCGCCTTGCTCAACCACGACGATCTGTGGTTTCCCGACCATTTGGCGGCGATGACCGGCTGGATCGACGCCTCGGGCGCCGACGTGGTGCTGGCGCGCGGTGCCGTCATCCAGCCGCCGTCGGCGGCCGGCAATCCTGTCAATTCGATCTTCGGGATCGGCAAGGATGGTTTTTACGACCCCGTCACGACGGAAGGATTTGGCTCGGCACACATGTTTCGCCGCGCTTCGTTCAGCCTGCTCGGACCTTGGCGACCCGCCAGCCAGTGCTTTTGCGAAAGCTCGCAGGACTGGCTGTTTCGGGGATGGCGAAAGGGCGCGGTGATCGCGACGATGCCGCACCTCACGGTGATCAAGCTGCATTCCGGCATACGCAAGGGTTCCTATCTCGGCGACAATGCGCAGGAACAGAAGGATCTTCTGGACGCCATGCAGACGCCGGACGCCTTGCGCGTGAAAATCCTTGGCTGCGCGGGCGAACCCATTCGCCTGGCGGCATCGAGTTATCTCAGGCGCAGGCTGATGGCGGCTCTTGGCATCCATCCCCGCGCCCGCGCCTTCCGCCGCAAGTATAAGCGAGGCGCCTTCCTTGCCAAGCTGCGGCGCCTGCGTGGCCTGGCGCCGATGCCTGAGCGCGAACCTGGCGTGAGCGAATTGCTCGATCGCTACAGCAAGCGCGGCGATGCCGGCACCGAGCCGGATGAGGGTTGACTGCCACCAGCGTAAATCTCAAACAAAAACCCGCGGGATCGCTCCCGCGGGTTTGTTCCTGAAGCAGTGGCGTTGCCTTAGCCGTGCGCGAGCACGGCCAGCAGCAGAAGCGCCACGATGTTGGTGATCTTGATTGCCGGGTTGACCGCCGGGCCGGCGGTGTCCTTGTAGGGATCGCCAACCGTGTCGCCGGTGACCGAAGCCTTGTGCGCTTCGGACCCCTTGAGGTGCTTGACGCCGTCCTTGTCGACAAAACCGTCCTCGAACGACTTCTTGGCATTGTCCCAGGCGCCGCCGCCCGAAGTCATCGAGATGGCGACGAACAGGCCGTTGACGATGACGCCGAGCAACGAGGCGCCGAGTGCCGCAAAGGCGGACGCCTTGGAGCCCGAGATCAGCTGCACGCCGAAATAGACGACGAGCGGCGCCAGCACCGGCAGCAGCGAGGGGATGATCATTTCGCGGATCGCCGCCTTGGTCAGAAGGTCGACGGCGCGGGCATAGTTCGGCTTGGAGGTGCCGGCCATGATGCCCGGATCCTCGCGGAACTGCTTGCGCACCTCCTCGACGATGGCGCCCGCCGCGCGGCCGACGGCCGTCATGGCGATGCCGCCGAACAGGTACGGGATCAGGCCGCCAAAGATCAGGCCGGCGACAACATAGGGATTGGAGAGGTCGAAGGAGACATCGCCCATGCCCTGGAAGTATGGATATTTGTCGCCATTGGCGGCAAAGAACTTCAAATCGTTCGAATAGGCCGCAAACAGCACCAGCGCGCCAAGACCGGCCGAACCGATGGCATAGCCCTTGGTCACCGCCTTGGTGGTGTTGCCGACCGCGTCGAGCGCGTCGGTGGAGTGGCGCACTTCCTTGGGCAGGCCGGCCATTTCGGCAATGCCGCCGGCATTGTCGGTGACCGGGCCGAAGGCGTCGAGGGCGACGATCATGCCGGCCAGGCCGAGCATGGTGGTGACCGCGATCGCCGTCCCGAACAGGCCGGCGAGCTGGTAGGTCGAGATGATGCCGCCGACGATGACGATTGCCGGCAGTGCGGTCGATTCCAGCGACACCGCAAGTCCCTGGATGACGTTGGTGCCGTGACCGGTCACCGAGGCCTGGGCGATGGAGTTCACCGGGCGCTTGTTGGTGCCGGTATAGTATTCGGTGATCACCACGATGAGACCGGTCACAACGAGACCGATCAGGCCGCAGATGAACAGGTTCTTGCCGATGATGGTCATGCCGGCGACGGTGCCGACCTCGCCCCAGCCGACGGTTGCCGAGGTAGCGACACCGAGACCGACGATCGACAGCAGGCCGGTGACGATCAGGCCTTTGTAGAGGGCGCCCATGATCGAGCCGTTGGAACCGAGCTTGACGAAGAAGGTGCCGACGATCGAGGTCAGGATGCAGGCACCGCAGATAGCGAGCGGATAGAGCATCGCCGCACCCAGAGCGGCGGTTCCGCCGAAGAAGATGGCGGCCAGCACCATGGTGGCGACGACGGTCACCGCATAGGTTTCGAAGAGGTCGGCGGCCATGCCGGCGCAGTCACCGACATTGTCGCCGACATTGTCGGCGATGGTGGCCGGGTTGCGCGGATCGTCTTCGGGAATACCGGCTTCGACCTTGCCTACGAGATCGCCGCCGACGTCGGCGCCCTTGGTGAAGATGCCGCCGCCCAGACGGGCGAAGATCGAGATCAGCGATGCGCCGAACCCGAGCGAAACCAGCGCATCGATGACGATGCGGTCATTGGGCTGCAGGCCCATCGGGCCGGTCAGGATATAGTAGTAAATCGACACGCCGAGCAGCGCGAGGCCAGCCACCAGCATACCGGTGATGGCGCCCGACTTGAAGGCGATGTCGAGACCGGCGGCGAGGCTGTTGGACGCCGCCTGCGCGGTGCGCACATTGGCGCGCACCGAGACGTGCATGCCGATGAAACCGGCGGCGCCCGAGAGCACGGCGCCGATCAGGAAGCCGACCGCGGCGGTGATCGAGAGCAGCCACCAGGCGAGCACGAGCACGACCACGCCGACGATGGCGATGGTGGTGTACTGGCGCGCCAGATAGGCTTGCGCGCCTTCGCGGATGGCGGCGGAGATTTCCTGCATGCGTGCGTTGCCCTGATCGGCTGCAAGAACCGATCGTGTCGCCCAGATGGCGTAAAGGATTGAAAGCAAGCCGCAGGCGATGACGGCAGAAATGATGGTCATTGCCGAATTTTCCTCGATTGATGGCCCAAAAGAACCCCTCCCTGGGCCGTTGGTGCGGGGAGCGGAAAGCCTAGGCGGAATCCGTCCTTCGCAGCGGTGTATGCGAAACAGGGCTCGGAACGTCAAGATATTGTTCGGTTTTTGCCCCGCTTTCAGCCAAAAGGTTTAGGCCACAACATTCCCGTGGCCGATGCCTTGCTATTAGATCGGTTGAAATGACGCTGCGTCGGTCAATGCTTTGCCCGCAGTCCAGCGAAGGTCAGTCGCCAGTCTCCTGCCCCATCTTGCGCGCCGTGTAGCGCTCGATGGCGGACAGTCCGTCATAGATCAGCACCGCCAGCGCCGCGACGATCAGGCCGCCTTGCAGGACGAAGGCGAGATTGTTGGACAGCAGGCCGGCGATGATCACCTCGCCCAGCGTCTTGGCGGCAACCGTCGAGCCGATCGTCGCCGTGGCCAGGCTGATCACCACCGACAGCCTTATGCCGCCCAGAATGATCGGCGCGCTCAGCGGCAATTCGACCTTGACCAGTCTTTGCCAGCCCGTCATGCCGGCGCCGCGCGCGGCCTCCATGATGTTGCCCGGCAGCGTTGTGAGGCCGGTCAGCGC
Organism: Mesorhizobium sp. C089B; assembly: GCF_030323125.1. NCBI lineage: Bacteria > Pseudomonadati > Pseudomonadota > Alphaproteobacteria > Hyphomicrobiales > Phyllobacteriaceae > Mesorhizobium > Mesorhizobium sp. C089B. The sequence continues at coordinate 835,575 of NZ_CP100469.1, read as the reverse complement.
GTTCTCGAAGATCGGCAGCAGGCCGTAGAGAAACAGCGCAATCAGCGTCGGCTTCTCGCCGAAACCGACGGCGGGCACCGCCAGCGCCAGCACCGCCACCGGCGGAAAGGTCTGGCCGATATTGACCAGACTGCGCGACAGCGGCAGGAATTCGGCGCCCGCCGGCCTGGTCACCAGGATGGCAAGCGCCACGGCAACGATGGTCGCGGCGACGGTAGCGATCAGCACGGTCCTGAGATGCAGCAGGGTCAGCGTCAGCAGGCTGCCCTGATTGTAGATCGCCGGCGCATTGTTTTCGGTCAGCGGCTTCAACAGCGGCTCGAACCAGCCGGGATTGGTGACGAAGGCTATGAGAAGCACCACCAGGGCAAGCCTGAGCAGCGAAGGCAGCCAGGCTTTTAGACCGGCCCCTTTCATGCCGGCCTCGCCGCGCGCTTCACCAGCCCGTCGACGGTGACGCGGCCGAGCAGCTTGCCGTCTTCGCCCTTGACCGGCAGCGCCGGCCGGCCCGACCACAGAAGCTCGGCCAGCGCGTCGCGCTGGCTGGCGTCGCCTGGGATCGCCTCGCCTTCGGCAGTCCCCTTTTCCACGGCGTCGCGCACGCGGCCGAGCGACAAGAGCCGGAACGGCTTTTCGCTGGCGCCGACCAGGGTTTCGACGAAGGCGTTCGCCGGCCGCGCCAGGATCTCTTCCGGCTTGGCGTATTGCACCAGCTTTCCGGCATCCATGACGGCGATCTTGTCGCCCATGTGGACGGCCTCCTCCATGTCGTGGGTAACGAGGATGATGGTGGTGCCGAAGCGCTTCTGGATTGCCAGCAGGTCCTCCTGCGCCTTGGTGCGGATGATCGGGTCGAGTGCCCCGAACGGTTCGTCCATCAGAAGCACATTGGGCTCGGCGGCGAGCGCGCGGGCGACGCCGACACGCTGCTGTTGCCCGCCGGACAGTTCGTGCGGGTAGCGCGGGCCATAGGCCTCGGGGTCGAGCTGGTAGAGTGTCATCAACTCATCGACGCGGGCCTTGATGCGGTCCTTGTCCCAGCCCAGCAGGACCGGCACGGTGGCGATGTTCTGCGCAACGGTGCGGTGCGGGAACAGGCCGTGGCCCTGGATAGCGTAGCCGATGCTGCGGCGCAGCTCGTAGCCGGGCAGCGTGCGGTTGTCGTTGCCGTCGAGCTTGATGACGCCGGCGGTCGGCTCGACCAGCCGGTTGATCATTCGCAGCAGCGTCGTCTTGCCGGAACCGGAGGTACCGACAATGACGCAAACCGTACGCGGCTCGACGACCATGGACACGTCGTCGACCACGGTCGTCGCGTCATAGCACTTGGTAATGCCTTCGATCTCGATCATGCCGTTTCAACCCTGCGCCTGGTGGCGGTCATTTCGATCACTGCGTCGAGGATGATGGCCGCGGCGAAGGCCAGCGCCACCGTCGGCACGGCGCCGAGCAGCACCAGGTCCATTGCGGTCTGGCCGACGCCCTGGAAGACGAAGACGCCAAAGCCGCCGCCGCCGATCAGTGCGGCGATGGTGGCCAGGCCGATGTTCTGCACCAGCACGATGCGGATGCCGGTGAGGATCACCGGAAAGGCCAACGGAAACTCGACGCCGAACAGGCGCTGGCCATCGGTCATGCCCATGCCGCGCGCTGCATCATTGGCCGCGCGGGGTACGCCGGCAAGCCCGACCACGGTGTTGGCCACCACCGGCAGCAGCGAATAGAGGAACAAAGCCACGAAAGCGGGCGCGGTGCCGATGCCTCTGATACCGAGCGCTGCGGCACCCGGAACATGCGCGGCGACCCAGCCCAGCGGCGCGATCAGCAGGCCGAACAGCGCGATCGAGGGTATGGTCTGGACGATGTTGAGCACATTGAGCACGCCGGCCCGCAACCGTTCGACGCGGTGGCACAGGATGCCGAGCGGCAGGCCGACGATCACCGCCGCCGCCAGCGACCCCAGCGCCAGCGTGATGTGCTTGGAGCCTTCGGCCCAGAAACTATCGGCGCGGTTTGCATATTCCTTGAGGATCGACAGGCTGTCCCACTGCCCCGATATCAGCAACAAGCCGATGGCCAGCGCCGCGAGGACGAGCACGCCGACGCGGGCCGGTGGCGACAGGTTGAGCCTGGTCAGCACGTCGGCGAGCAACAATGTGAAGGCAAAGATCAACAGCCAGAACCCGGAAGCCGGCGAGATGCGGGCGAAGGTGTTGCCGGCCGGCGTCAGGAAGGTGCCGGCGACACCGATCAGGATGGCAAGGGCGGCGAGCGCCACGACGCTTGCGGCCAGGCGCAGGACAAGCGGGGTTTTCAGCAAGGCAACAATTGCGGCCACGACGACGATCGCCAGCAGTAGCGGCCCGACTGTGGCCGGCAGCGCCTCCAGGATCGAGCGCGCCTGACCGGGAACGATACGATTGGCGCGGAAGGTGGCGAACGGAGCCAGAAACGCCGCATAGGCAACGATCGCCGCGATAACCATGCCGAGCTTGTCGAAACGCAGGGTCATGGATGCCCCTCATGAGGAGCGATTTTCCACGTTGCGCAGACTACGCTGGTGATCGGCGCAAGCCGACGCGAAATCCGATCTCCCTCTTTGCGGGGGAGATGGCCGGCAGGCCAGAGGGGGGTGTGAAGGATCGCCAGCTTTCGAGCGTCGGCTTGTTCAGAAGCAACCCTGTCGAGGCACGCACCTGCTACCGGTTGTGAGGTCGGCGGGACAGCACCCCCCTCTGTCCTGCCGGACATCTCCCCCGCAAGGGGGGAGATCAGCAGCTTCCAGAGAGGGGTGTCTCGCACCAGCGTCACGATCAGCTATGCGCTGACTACTTCAAAAACCCGTTCTTCTTCAAAAAGTCCTCGGCGACACCCTTGACCGGCTCGCCGCCGACCTGGACGCGGCCGTTGAGTTCCTGCAGCGTGACGAGGTCGAGCTTGGCGAACACCGGCTTCAACAGCGTCTCGATCTCCGGATGCTCTTTCAGCACCGCTTCGCGGATGATCGGCGCCGGCTGGTAGACCGGCTGCACGCCCTTGTCGTCGGCGAGCACGACCAGGCCGGACGGCGCGATGCCGCCGTCGGTGCCGTAGACCATGGCGGCGTTGGCGCCGTTGGTCTGGTTGGCGGCAGCACCTATTGTCGCGGCGGTGTCGCCGCCCGAAAGCGTGATCAACTGCTCGGGCTTCAGCGTGAAGCCGTAAGTGGTCTGGAACGCCGGCAGGGCTGCCGCCGAATTGACGAACTCAGCCGACGCCGCCAAAACCACCGTGCCGCCGCCGGCGACGTATTTGCCGAAGTCGGTCAGGGTCGCCAGCTTGTTGGTCTCGGCAACCTCCTTGCGCAGCGCGATCGCCCAGGTGTTGTTGGCCGGTGACGGCGACAGCCAGACGATCTTGTTGGCGTCATAGTCGAGCTTCTTGGCGGTCTCATAGGCCTTGGCGGCATCCTTCCAGACCGGATCGTCGGCCTTCTCGAAGAAGAAAGCGGCATTGCCGGTGTACTCGGGATAGATGTCGATCTCGCCGGCAGTGATCGCCTTGCGTACCACCGGCGTGCCGCCGAGCTGGATGCGGTCGGTGGTCTTGATGTTGTTGGCGTTGAGCACAAGCTGGATGATGTTGCCGAGCACGCCGCCCTCGGTGTCGATCTTCGAGGAGACGACCACCTGGGCATTGGCGGAGGCGGCCGTGATGCCGAGCGCCAACGCCGCGCCGGCCAGAATCTTGACTGAAAACATTGTGAAAACCCCTTGCTTTGGACCGAAATGCGGTGGCCGCATATGAGCATGGCTTCAACGCCCCGTCGGGGCACACGGTTTCATAACAATGGGTACAGACGCAATAATTTTGTGCGGTCGCCGCGATTTCGGCCGCCGCCATGCTGACACGTCGTGCCAAGCCAAAGATAGAACCGGATCAGGCGCGGGCTTTGCGCGATCCGGTCAGTTTGAGCGCGCCAAGGGCGACGAAGCAGAGGGCGACGACCGGGAAAACCAGCCAGTTCAGCATCTCCCAGCCCCAGGCATTATAGATGGCGCCCGACATTAGCGAGGCGAAGGCGACGGAGCCGAACAGGACGAAGTCGTGGAAGCCCTGCACCTTGCTCTTTTCGGACGGATGGTAGCTGTCGGCGACCATGGAGGTGGCGCCGATGAAGGCAAAATTCCAGCCGAGGCCAAGCAGGATCAGCGCCGTCCAGAACTGCCACAAATGCAGGCCGGACAATGCCACAGCGGCGCAGCCGATGAGCAGGACCAGGCCGGTTGCGACGATGCGTTCGGCGCCGAAGCGATGGATCAGCGATCCGGTGAAGAAGCTCGGCGCAAACATCGCCATCACATGCCAGGAAATGCCGAGCGTGGCGTCGTCCGTCGACAGGCCGCAGCCGACCATGGCCAGCGGCGCGCCGGTCATGACGAAACTCATCAGCGCATAGCTGCCGACGGCGCAAAACAGTGCCGCGACGAAACGCGGCCGGGTGACGATCTCGGACAGCGGCCGGGCGTCGTTTGACGCGACTTGCGCGTGGCCGGGAGCCTTGGCCGGGATGCGCAGGAATGACAGAATGATGGCGCCGGCCGCCGCCAGAACCGGAATGGCCACGAACGAGCCGGCAAACATCACCGGCGCCAGCAATTCGCGGGTGAAGATGACGATCTGCGGCCCGAGAATCGCGGTGATGACGCCGCCGGCCAGCACGAAGGAAATGGCGCGCGCCTTGAATTCGGGCGGAGCATTATCGGCGGCGGCGAAGCGGAACTGCTGGACGAAGGCGCCGCCGACGCCGATCACCAGCAGCGCGAAAGCGAACAGCCAGAAGCTGGCGTGGAACAGAGCCAACGTGGAGATGACGCCGCCAAGCGCGGTGACGATGGTGCCGGTCATGAAACCGCCGCGCTGGCCGAGCCAGCGGATGATGGCCGCGGCCGGCAACGCGCCGAGCGCCACGCCGATGTTGAAGCCGGTGATTGGCGCCGTTGCCAGCGACTTATCGGGGCCAAGCAGATATTGCCCGGCCAGCCCGCCCATGGAAATGGCAATCGGCGCAGCCGAACCGATAATCGCCTGCGACGTCGCCAGGATGATCGCCGTGCGGCGCGCGTCCCGTGCTGCGCCGGCGACGGTGCCGGTCACAATGCGTCCTTGCCGCGCCCCTCGCCCCGCACCCGGCGCGACACACGGTCGAGCACGGCGTTGGTCAGCTTCGGCTCGTCTTCCTCGTAGAAGGCCTTGGCGATGTCGACATATTCCGAAACGATGACGGCCACCGGCACGTCGTCGCGCTTCATCAGTTCGTAGACGCCGGCGCGCAGGATGGCGCGCAACGTCGAATCGAGTCTGGACAGCGGCCAGTCTTCGGTCAGCGCCTGGCGGATGATCGGATCGATGGTCGTCTGGTTCTCGACGACGCCGGCCAGGATGGCGCGAAACCATTGCGCGTCGGCCTCGCGATAAAGCGCGCCGTCGACTTCCTTGCCGAGACGGAACGCCTCGTATTCGGCGGTGATCTCGAAGACGCCGCTGCCGGCAACGTCCATCTGGTAAAGCGCCTGCACGGCGGCCAGACGGGCGGCGCCACGCTTATTGGCATGGCGTGTCGCGGGCTGGCCGGGCGAAGCGGGTTCGCTCACGATTGCGCTCCCAGCTTCTCCTTGAGCGCGATCATGGTCAGCGCCGCGCGCGCGGCAAAGCCGCCCTTGTCGCCCTCCGAGCGCTTGGCGCGCGTCCAGGCCTGCGCGTCGTTCTCGGTGGTCAGGATGCCGTTGCCGATCGCAATCGCTTCCTGCACCGAGAGATCCATCAGCGCGCGGCTCGATTCATTGGCGACGATGTCGAAATGATAAGTGTCGCCACGAATGATGGTGCCGAGCGCGACAAAACCATCATAGTCCTTGCCGCCCTCGCCCATGCCGTCGAGCGCAAAAGTGATCACTGCTGGAATTTCCAGCGAACCGGGAACGGTGATGACGTCATAGGTCGCGCCGGCTTCGTCGAGCGCGCTCGTCGCGCCGTCGAGCAGCGCGTCGGCAAGATCGTCATGAAAGCGCGCCTCGATAATCAGAAGGTGGGCCTTCTTCTTCGGGCGAATGAACGCTTTGCCGTGTTGGGATGTGCCTGCCATGAATGTCTCCGGGGGTAGCCGGTGACTTAGGCCGAAGCGGTCACATTCGCAAGCTTTGTCCGACGCTCAGGCCCGGTCTAATTTCCCAGGGGGCTCAAAGCCCCTCTTTCACCGCCTCGAGCAGTCGCGCGGCGTAGCGGGCCATGGTGTCGATCTCCAGGTTGACCTTGTCGCCCACCTTGCGCTCGCCCCAAGTCGTCACGGTCAGCGAATGGTGGATCAACAGCACATCGAAACGGGCGCCTTCGACCTTGTTGACGGTAAGCGAGGTGCCGTCGAGTGCGACGGAGCCTTTTGGGGCAATGAATTTTGCCAGTTCGCGCGGCGCCTCCAGCGTGAAGCGAACGGCATCGCCTTCATCCTTCCGCTCGGCGATTTCGGCCATGCCGTCGACATGACCCGACACGATGTGGCCGCCGAGTTCGTCGCCGATCTTCAGTGCCCGCTCGAGATTGACCTTGGTGCCTGATTTCCAGCCCGACGCCGTGGTCAGCCTCAGTGCCTCTTCCCAGGCTTCGACCTCGAACCAGCGGGCGTTCGAGCCGCCATCTGGCAGCGCCGTCACCGTCAGGCAGACGCCGCCGCAGGAGATCGAGGCACCGATGGCGATCGTCGCGGGGTCATAGGCGGTGTCGATGCGCAGGCCGACGCCTTCGCTCAGCGGCTTGACGGCCGCGACGGTGCCGATATCGGTGACAATTCCAGTGAACATTTCAGATATCTCTCACCCATTCGGCATAGCTGTCTTCCCCGAAGCGCATCTCGCGCAATTTGCGGAAGCCTGCCGGGATATGGTTGGCGTCGATGGGCGATGCAATGCCGCCCTCGCCGATCGCTTCCGGTCCCTGGAACAGCACGATGCGGTCGACCAGTCCTTCGGCGAGGAAGGCGCTGGCCACCTTGGCGCCGCCTTCGACCAGAACGCTGGCCATGCCGAGCGCGCCGAGATCCTCGAGCAGTTCCGGCAAGGCAATGCCGCCTTCATGGGTTTCGGTGCCGATGAAGCGCACGCCGGCACGCTCCAGCACCGACCGCCGTAGCGGATCAGCCTCCAGGCTCGCGGTGATATAGAGCGGCACCCGGTCGATGCCGGAGACCAGCTTCGAGGCTTCGGGCAGCCTGATCTGGCGGTCGAGCACGATGCGCGCCGGCGAGCGGTTCTCCAGCCCCGGCAGCCGCACGGTGAGCGCGGGATCATCCTCCAGCGCCGTGCCGATGCCGACCAGTATGCCATCGGCTTCGGCGCGCATCAGATAGACTTCGCGGCGGGCGACATCGCCGGTGATCGCAACCTGGCCGGCGCCATACCTGCCGATCTTGCCGTCGCTGGAAAGCGCAAGCTTCAGAGTCACTTCCGGGCGCTTTTTTAGGGATCGAATCAAATAGCCGGCCATCTGCCCGGCGGCTTCCTCGACCAGCACCTTTTCGACCACTTCGATGCCGGCGGCGCGCAGGATGGCGTAGCCTTTGCCGGAGACGCGCGGATCGGGATCGCTGGCAGCGCCTACCACCCGCGCCACTCCGGCATTGACCAGCGCGTTGGCGCAAGGCGGCGTGCGGCCATGGTGGGCGCAGGGCTCCAGCGTGACATAGGCGGTGGCACCGCGCGCCAACTCGCCGGCTTCAGCCAGCGCTTCGGTCTCGGCATGCGGCCGGCCGCCAACAGCGGTGACGCCGGTCCCGACGATCATCGGGCCGGCGCCATCGTCGCGAACGATTATGGTGCCGACGGAAGGGTTGGTGGAGGTGCGGCCGGCATTTTTCCGCGACAGCCGCAGCGCCGCGGCCATGAAGCGGCGATCGAGGGCCTGCTGATCGGCCTTCCCTGACGTTTGGCTTGCCATGCTCAGCCGGCGTCCTCTTCGCTCTTCAGCTCGTCGCCTTTGAGTTCGTCACCTTTGAGCTCACCCAGCACATCGTGGAAATCCTTGGCCTCGCGGAAATTGCGATAGACAGAGGCGAAGCGGACATAGGCGACGTCGTCGAGCGACTTCAGCGCTTCCATCACGAGCCGGCCGACCTCGCCCGAGGCGATTTCCGTCTCGCCGGAGCTTTCGAGCTGGCGCACGATGCCGGTGACGGCGCGGTCGATGCGCTCGGGATCGACATTGCGCTTGCGCACCGCGATCTCCACCGAACGCAAGAGCTTGTCGCGGTCGAACGGCACCTTTCTGCCGGACTTCTTGACCACCACGAGGTCCCGCAACTGGACGCGCTCGAAGGTGGTGAAACGGCCACCGCAATCGGGGCAAACGCGCCGCCGGCGGATCGCGGCGCCATCCTCGGCGGGGCGCGAATCCTTCACCTGCGTATCTTCGGACTGGCAATAGGGACAGCGCATGGAGAGCCTTCGGGTTGGCGATTCTGGCGGAACGATAGGCTTAGAGGTTTTTGCCGGGACGGCAAAGGTTCGGCAACGGCCGCTCGCGCCCTCAGAGATAGCGAGGCGGGAGGAAAATTGCCAGCCGCGCCAGATATGTCAGGGGGCGACGTCCTTGGTCGGGAAGCCGCAGGACGTTCCGAGGTTGCGGTAGGCCTTGGTGAAGCCATCCATCGGGATGCTGGCGACAGCCTGCTTGCCGAACGTCACATCGAGCGAGATGACCTGGCGCATGGCCCGCAACAAAGCGAGACTGGTCTTGACCTGGTTGTCGACGGTCCAGCTCGGGCGGCCGGCATCATTGGAATAGACGGTCGCGGAAACCTTGACGCCGGGGTCGCCAAAGGTCGCGGCGATCTTCTTGCCGGTCGGCAGCTCCTTGTTGGCGATGGTGAACATGATCGCCGGATAGGCATCGGGCGGCAGGGCGTCGCCAGTCGAGATCGAAAGCGTCAGCGTGCCGGCATTGCCGTTGCCGTCGACAAAGGCTGTCGAGGCCGCACAGGTCTTGTGCGAATCCTGGCCGGTGTCGAGCGCATCGATGATCGTGGTCCACCTGCCAAAGGTGCTGGTGGCCGGGATATCCGTGCCCGGCTGCGTCTGCTCCTCGGCGATCGCGCACGACACAGTGAAGGTGGCAAGCAAGCCGAGGAAGGCCAGAACGGCAGGATGGAACATGCGCATCGTCAGATCTCCACAGGCCGCGCCGCCCGGACAGCAAGCGGCGCAGAGCGCGGGATAAAAGACGATGCGCCGCTGGCGGTCAACCGAGATAGGGATAGAGCGGGAAACGATCGGTCAGCGCCACGACCTTGGCCTTCACGGCTGCTTCCACAGCCGCATTGCCTTCGTCGGAATTGGCGACCTTCAGCCCGTCCAGCACCTCGGCGATCAACTTGCCAATCTCGCGGAACTCGGCCTGGCCGAAGCCGCGCGTGGTGCCGGCCGGCGTGCCCAGACGCACGCCCGAGGTGACGAAAGGCTTTTCCGGATCGAACGGGATGCCGTTCTTGTTGCAGGTGATGTTGGCGCGGCCGAGCGCTGCCTCGGCGCGCTTGCCGGTGGCGTTCTTGGGCCTGAGATCGACGAGCATCAGATGGTTGTCGGTGCCGCCGGAGACGATGTCGAGGCCGGTTTCCTTGAGGCTCGACGCCAGCGCCTTCGCGTTGGCGGCGACACTCTCGGCATAGAGCTTGAAGCTCGGCTTCAGCGCCTCGCCGAAGGCGACCGCCTTGGCGGCGATGACATGCATCAGCGGGCCGCCCTGCAGGCCGGGGAAAACCGCCGAGTTCATCTTCTTGGCGATGTCCTCGTCATTGCACAGGATCATGCCGCCGCGCGGGCCTCGCAACGATTTGTGCGTGGTCGTGGTCACGACATGGGCGTGCGGCAGTGGTGACGGATGCACGCCGCCGGCAACCAGGCCGGCGATATGGGCCATGTCGACCATCAGATAGGCGCCGACCGCATCGGCGATCTCGCGAAAGCGCTTCCAGTCCCAGATGCGCGAATAGGCGGTGCCGCCGGCCAGGATCAGCTTCGGCTTGGTCTCATGCGCGGTCTTTTCGATCGCGTCCATGTCGAGCAGATGGTCGTCCTTGCGCACGCCGTAGGAAACGACCTTGAACCATTTGCCGCTCATGTTGACGGGCGAGCCGTGCGTCAGGTGGCCGCCGGAGTTCAGATCGAGGCCCATGAAGGTATCGCCGGGCTGCAAGAGCGCCAGGAAGACCGCCTGGTTCATCTGGCTGCCGGAATTCGGCTGGACATTGGCGAAGTTGCAGCCGAACAGCTTTTTGGCGCGCTCGATAGCGAGTTCCTCGGCGACGTCGACGAACTGGCAGCCGCCATAATAGCGCTTGCCCGGATAACCCTCGGCGTATTTGTTGGTCATGATCGAGCCCTGCGCCTCGAGCACGGCGCGCGAAACGATGTTTTCCGAGGCGATCAGCTCGATCTCGTGACGCTGGCGGCCAAGCTCGTTGCGGATCGAGCCGAAGATCTCCGGATCGGCATCTTCCAGCGTGGTTTCGAAGAAGGATTCGAATTTGTTCGACGCTGCCGCTGCAGTTGCCATGGCCTGAAATCCTTCGGTTCGGGGCATTTATCTATGCATATCGTTGCCCCGAAACCGCTGCACGGTTCCGGGCGACATGCATTGCCGCGCCATTAACACAGTTGTTTTCGCCTCGCCACGTTTGCAGCGCGAAATTTGCTGGCCGGATTGCGCCAGAGCGGCCCTGACCCACTATTTTCGCTCCTGCCGCCCTGCAGCAAGGCTTCGGTGAGCGTGATCTCGGTAAACAGCGCCCGCGCCGTATGGTCGTTGATCGCGCCGCTGCTTAACATGTCGCGCACGGCGATGCGCTCGGCCTCGATGCCGGCAAGCCGCATTTCGAGCTCCAGCCGCCCGGCTTCGCGGGCCTCCGCCCGGGCGTCGTCGGCCTCGTCCGAGGTGGCGATGCGGCGCCGGTAGCCGGCGACGATGTTTTCGGCGGCGGCAAGCCTGGCGCCGGGCACCTCGCCCTGGTCGTCGTCGCTCGCGCCCGCCATGCTTTCGATGCGGGCGATGGCCGCCTTGGCGGCGCCGATGCGGGCGAGACGCTCCTCGATGGCGCTGCCATCCTCGCCCGGCTCGACCAGCCCGCGCGCTATCTTCGGCAGCGCCACGCTGGCGATGGCGAGCGAACAGATGATGACGCCGGCGGCGAGGAAGATCACCAGGTCGCGCGCGGGAAAAGGCGAGCCGTCCGGCATGGCGAGCGGGAGCGACAGGATGCCGGCCAGCGTGATCGCGCCGCGCACGCCCGCCACCGAGCCGGCAAGCCGCACACGCATCCCGAACGGCTCGGCCTTGCGCTTTCCCCATTTTGCCTTGAGGCCTGCCGCGATGTCGCCGACCCAGATCCAGAGGAAGCGCAGCGCGATCAGGCACAGCGTCAGCGCAATCACCGTCGCGACCGGCTGGATGATCGGGTAATGGCCAGTCAGTTCGGGCGGCACGCGGCGAATGATTTCGGGAAGCTGCATGCCGAGCACGATGAACAGCGCGCCATTGTAGACGAAGGACAAGGTCGTCCACAGCGAGATCGTCTGCATGCGCGCCGAGACGCCGAGGAAGCGGAAGACGCCGGAGCCGCCGGTCAAAAGCCCGGCGGTGACCGCCGCCAGAATGCCTGAGGCATGCAGATGTTCGGCGACGAGATAGGCAATGAAGGGCAGCAGGACCATGACCAGAACCTGCGCCTCGGCCGGAACGCCGCCGATGCGATTCAGAAGCTGCAGCAGCCTGGCGGCGATGAACAACGCGGCGATGCCGGCCAGGATGCCGATGGCGACGGCATAGACGAAGGACAGCGATGCATCGGCGAAGGAAAAGCTGCCGGTCACGGCGGCGGCGACGGCGAAGCGGAACATGACCAGGCCCGAGGCGTCGTTGAGCAGCGCCTCGCCTTCCAGAATATGCATCAGCCGCGCCGGCACCAGGCTTCTGTCGACGATCGAGGACACCGCCACGGCGTCGGTCGGGGACAGCACGGCGGCGAGCGCGAAGGCGACGACCAGCGGGATGCTCGGCACCAACCAGTGCAAGGCATAACCGAAGCCGACAATGGTAAAGAAGACCAGCCCGATGGCCAGATCGAGGATCGGTCCGCGCAGCGCGATCAGCTCGCGTTTGGGCGCTCCATAGGCATCGCCGAACAAAAGCGGCGGAATGAACACCAGCAGGAAGAGTTCGGGGTCGATCTCGACATGGATGCCTTTCACCGGCCAGGCGAGCGCGGCGCCGATGGCAATCTGCAGCACCGGCAGCGGCACCCGAACCAACCGCACCAGTGCGCCGGAAAGAGCGACGAAGACCAACACGGCGAGGATGAAGATTGCGACCTGCATGGCGCGATTCCGGCTGTTTTGAGGACCATGCGCAATTGCCGTTAGTCCGTCCAGATGGGCCTGCGGCGCAACGTCCGGCAGTGTTCATGGCCTGCATGGCTGGCGGCCACCAGTCTTCTTCTGTTGGGATGTCGAACGGAAAAGGCCACCTTGCGGTGGCCTTTCCTAAATGAGATCAGCCGCTTAGAGCGAAGAGGTGATCTGCAGTTCGCTGGCGCCATCGAGCGCGTAGACGTCGTCGCGGAACTGCACGACGCCCGGACCCGTCGACCAGGCCGACACATAGAGGAAGTGGACCGGAACCGGGTTGACGACCTGCACCGGCGTGTTCTCGCCGGTCTTGATGGTAGCCTCGAAATGCTGGCGGTCCCAGCCGGGTGTGTCGCGCAGGATCCATGTGACGAGGTCGCGCACGTTCTGGACACGCACGCAGCCCGAGGAATCGAAGCGCATCATCTTGCCAAACAGGCTTTGCTGCGGCGTATCGTGCATGTAGACGCCGTCGGGGCTGGGGAAGTTGATCTTCACCGAGGCCATGGCGTTGCCGGAACCCGGATCCTGGCGGAAGCGGTATTTCGCGGCATCATCCGTCGACCAGTCGACAGTCATCGGATCGACTTCGCTGCCATCAGGCGCAAACAGCCGGATGTGGCTGTCCTTGAGATAGTCGGGGTTCTTCCGCATCAGCGGAATGATGTCCTTGCGCACGATCGAGACCGGCGCGTTCCAGTAAGGATTGACGATGATCTCGTTGATCTTGGAATTGACCACCGGGGTCTGGCGGTCGATCTTGCCGACGATTGCGGTGTGGCGCAGCACGACGCGATCGTTCTCGACCGCCTCGATCTGTGCCGCCGGGATATCGACCAGCACATAACGGCTGCCCAGCGTGCCGGCCTTTTCGCGCAGGCGCTCCAGATTGGTCTGCAGCTGACCGAGGCGGATCTGCGCCGAAACGTTCATCGCCGCATAGGTGTATTTGCCCATGGCGCCGTCGGCCGGCAGGCCATGGCGCGCCTGGAAGCGCTTGACCGCGGCGTCGACATAGGAATCGAACGACGTCGAAATGCCGGCGCTCTGCGCCAGGTCGCCCGAAACCATCAGCCGCTTGCGCAGCGGCACCACGTCCGGATCGTCGACGCCAAGCTGCAGCTTCTTTGTCGCCGGCACCTCGCCCCAGCCGCCCTGGGCGACGATGTTCTGATACTGCGCCACAGCCTGTTCGGTGAAGGCGACCGTCTGTAGGCTGAAGATCGGCAGCGTCGAGGCGACCTTGCCGCCTTCGGAGGCGCGGGCGTCGAACTGGTCGTCCCAATTGCCACGGTTCGAAGACTTCAGGATGTCGTCGATCACATCCTGCGCGCTGGCGGCATTGGCAACCATGGCAACGGCGAGCGCGGAAGCTCCGGAAAGGAAAAAGCGGCGGCTGGTTCTCATGGACGTTCCAGACATTCCTGTCGTGTTTGGCTTGTAGCGTTTGGCTGTTGCAGCGTTCGGCTACGTGCTCGATCTTGGGCGATATCGCCCGCACTCTAAAGTTGGCACTGTTAACAATTAGCCAACCATGACCTGCATCACTTAGCCGTGAAAAGCGGACCGCAATGCGACATTACAGGCGCGCCTATGGCTTTCGCCGCCGCATCACCCGCACCCTCGCTTCCACCGCGAATATGGCGGCAACGTGGCTTTGCGCCGAATTTGGACGCGCAGGCGATCTGAAATGGAGTGACCTGTGCTTTTCGGCACCGGCTCGCCTCCAACGATCTCCGCCAGCGCTTACCCACTAGCTGTTAGAGCCCAGGGCTTTGCGTTGGGACCAGAGCCTCTACCTTCGTTAAACGTAGACAGTTTTATGCCGCAGCAGCAATCTGCAGTCACTTTCTGTAGCGGGGGCGTACATGGAAAAGCTAATCACCGAGCTTTTGGTGGATTCATTCGACCATCTTGGCAAGCTGGGCGTACCGGTCGCATGGTCAATCGGCTCTATCGATGTGATGCCGGGAACTACACAGAAGAGTTACGCCCAAATCAACATCCCGAACCTTCAACGGGTCCTTTATAAAACCGAAGAATTCCCTCCGTTTTTAGCTTTTGCTAAAGCGCTGCAGCAATATGAGCCCTACACCACCCTATTTGCCGAAGCCCCCGACGAGAACGAGAAATTCCTACTTGATCCAATCTACATCGCCTACGAGGTTCTACGCAGCCATATGGAGGCTTATTCCCAGAGGGGCATCGAGATAGCTCTGGCGTCGCAAATCGCGGCTAACCTTGATGACTGCATTAAGCGAAAGATTTTCGTCATTCGCGGTTGGAGTCCGCTGGCAGGGTTTACCTCGACCCAGGACGAAATCGACTGTGGCAATGGACTAGTCATACGTCGTTACAGCGAAATTGATGCCTACAGAATCGGCAGAGTTTTTGAGGATGGCTCCCTCGATATGTTCAATATCCCGCCATATGCGCTTGAGTGGAACAAGGAGTATTCGTTCGTTGGCAACAAGTCCGACGAAAGTTCCTGGCAGAACCATATCTACCCAACGGTTCGGGCTCTGCGTGTTCTCAGCCCCGGCAAAGTCGCGGTTTCATTTACGAAGATAATCCGCGCTGGGCCGGGTCGCCTTTCACCTCACGGCGGAGGCTCAGTACCGGGCTTTGTTCCCCACATCTTCGAGACCAACTATGAACTCGCAGAAGCGGACTATGAGACGTTGCAGGCCCTCATTAAAGTGGTTGCCCGAACAGACCTTCCGAATCCCGTCAGAATTGCGCTGGATAGGGTTCATACGGCGGTTGAGCGCCCAAGTTTGGAAGATGAGTTCATCGACCACATTGTGGCTCTTGAGGCTATGTATGGCGACAACCTCGGCGGGTTGCCGGGTGGACTGTCCCACAAGATCGGCGTCAGGCTGGCGATGTTCCTGTACGCCAGCGTTGCCGACCGAAAGCTGGCTTTCCGCAAGATGTTGGACGCTCTCACCGCGCGAGGGGGTCTTGTCCACGGCTCTAACACCCTCGCCAATCTGAAACCGCGATACCGGGATGCGGTAGTATGGGCCGGTGACGCTGCCCGCGCATCAGTCCGCAAGGCTCTGCTTGAGGACGTGCAGTTGGAAAAGGACTACTTCGAGAACCTGATTTTCTCAGCCAATATACCTACGCCTAGTGTGAAGAAACCCGCCAAAACCAAGGGGTCGGCCTAATACCCCCACCGGGTAGTGATATCAAACCGCAAACTCACTTCGGTTCTGTCCTTCGGCTTCATAGGCGGCCAGCCACTTCGGCGAAGCGCCCCTGCCGGTCCAGGTACCCGCACAAAACGTCAATCAACTTCCCATGACCCAAAGATGAGCCACGACTCATCCGAGATAGAAGGCCAATTGATCGATGGTCAGGATGTACTGCAATGCTCTCGCGAGGGTATACGCCTCTGCTTTTGCATTGCCATGCCCGACTGGGTGTCGGCCAGCGGCCGCACTGGCGCCGGTTTTCGGGTCAAATGGGGCATAAATATATTCCCCGAGATATTGGCCGAACTGATTGGGGAACATTAGCGTATCGTCGCCTTCCGCCTTCGTCACGCCCGCGACTTTGGCGAATTCGCTCAGACTATCGATTTTCGCACCCTTGCCGTGGATCGTGATATGCGCCTCCTGCAAGATCCCCTCGATTTCAGAAGAAAGGGTTTTGATAGCGGCGACGGCATCGCCTCGCAGAAAACTGTCGAGACCCGACTTGAGGATTGCCATTTTGTCTTTTAGTACGGGTACAGCTCTCCAGCGCTCTTCCAGAAATTCTAATCGCTCCCTGTCGAACGCCTTTATGGTTTTTCCTTCAATCTCGGCCATATCAAAACCAGCGGTCAAGTGGTTCATTATTTCTCGAAATTCCGCAGTGATTATCTCAGCGAACGGAAACCAGCCGGCCTTAAATAGATTTGCCACAAACGCTTCGTTGCCAAGCGCATCGTACAGATAATCATATCGCAGAGCCCTAAAAAGCGCTCCGAGCGTGCGCCCCATCTCCTTCTCGTCAAAAGCGCCATTGTCTCTCGACAAATCAAAATAGAGCGCAAACTTCCAACCTTCGCGGAAGCAGACAAGCACACCATCGTCCGGCTTAAATTCAACACCGATGAATCCCATGGCACGAACGTCGGTGATATCCCTTTCAAATACCGGACTACCGGCTTGCACCGAGCGCTTCACCCTCATCTCTACACGGATGCCTGTGGTGTCCACGTAAAGGTCGGCTGATTGATCGGCATGGCACACGAGCAATACCGTATTTGCTCGCGCTAGATTAACGGCTGCGCCAATCTGAGCGGCTTCATGGGTTAGGCCACCATTCAGTCCAGCTACCAGCGTATGGAATAGAGGGGCGTCGGAGGTTGTTGCCAATTTTACGAAAATCGGGATCGTATCACCTTCGCGCCCTGCCCCCGCTGAGAATCCAGCGAACCTATACACCGGCAACTTGATTGACTTGGCAGGCGCTGACTTGACCAGACCCTGACTATCGATAGTGGTGGCGGAGCTTCTTCCGGTTTGGCTTCGTCAACACTCATCTCAACATCCCCTATTGCCTTCGCCTGACTTAGCACGTGTTGGTGGGCTGTGTCGGCGTGGTGAGGATACCAGGCGAAGAAGGTCGCCGGGAGTGACTTCCCTCCCGACGATTACTTTTCAGAGCGGTAGTTCGAGTTGTGCCGGCGGCACGCTGCCGAACCGTTCGCCGGTGTTTATCTCGCTCACGCGGCCCTGATTGACGCCGAGCATCGTGGCGATGTCTTGCTGGCTATATCCAAGACCCAGGAGAGCTTTGGCCTTGGCTGCCATCTCGTCCGACATCCGCGGCGACGAGCGCCTGGGAGCGAGTGGTATCGGTGGAAAGGGTTTCATGTATGTTCTCCAAAGGTGCGGAGATCGCACTTGCTCCAGAGAAGGCTTATCGGTTATATCCGACACGTCAGGGACGGATATTTCCGCTTCCTTTCTCCAGTGACCTGCGTGCGACTCCAATCAAATTGCAGGTCATTCGATTCTGAGGCTGGCTGGGTGTGCTAGACCCATTGCTGGCCTCAGGACGCTGCGAATCAGCGCACCCCTCAAAATATTGGAATTGGCAAGGCACGACGACCCCTATCTGCGTTCGTACCCGGTTTCCACAGGTTATTCACAGACATAGAAAAAGGGCGGCAGAGACATGCTCTACCGCCCAACTGGAATTTGGGGTGCTACGCAAGTGCAACGCTACTCCTGGAACACAGTACGCCTATTGGCGCCTTCTCGTGCCCTTACGTTGCACCCAGCAAGCTTTCACACCCTAATAAAATCAATCACATACGATATGCAATCGTGTCGTTCCAGAAGCGGTCGAGGCGCTGCAGCGCGCGGTTCATCTGCTTGAACTCTTCGCTGTTGATGCCGCCGACCTGTTCGATCGAGCCGACATGGCGCTCATAGAGACCGGCGACGACTTCCGCCACTTCATTGCCCTTCGGCGTCAGCGAAACGCGGACCGAACGGCGGTCGATGCGCGAGCGCTGGTGGTTGATGAAGCCGAGATCGACCAGCTTCTTCAGATTGTAGGAGACGTTCGAGCCGAGATAGTAGCCACGCGAGCGCAGTTCGCCGGCGGTCAATTCGGAATTGCCGATATTGAACAGAAGCAGCGCCTGGATGGCATTGATGTCGGAACGGCCGTTGCGGTCGAACTCGTCCTTGATCACGTCAAGCAGACGGCGATGCAAACGCTCCACCAGCTGAAGCGATTCCATGTAAAGCGAACGGATAGCCTCGCGGCGATCGTCGGATACGTTGGCGGTCTTCGCCGCCGGACGCGAATTGATCATTGTCTTTGCCTCTCGTTTGTCGCCCTGGTGATTTTTTGTTTTTCACCTTGATTGCGACACTATCGAATACTCATAAAATTCGACTTAAACGCTAGGGCTAACAAGAGCTTACCGGTAATAGGTTTCGCAAGACGCTTAACGAACGGTCACCCGAGCAAGGATAATTAACCTAAAGATTTAGCCAATGGCTGCGGGGCGGCGTTTCAGGCGCGCGCAGGGCGCTTGCGCATCCAGATGACGACGCGGAAGGCGATGTAGAGCAGCGCGACCGCGGCATGCGAGAAGACGATCAGCGGCCGGTGGCCGTACAGATCGGGGAAGCCGGCATACATGATGGTCTCGGTGACAGCACAGATGAACCAGATCACCGGGCCCCACGACGCCAGCATCCACAGGCCGGCGGCGGCGAAGGGGAAGAACACGGCCAGCATCACCGCCACGACCTGCCAGTGCACCGGCATCAGGTCGAAGCGCCACAGCGGGCCGGGATAAAAGCCGATCAGCCGGATCCAGTACAGGATGCCGAACAGCAGGCAGTAGCCCGCTATGACGCGCTGGAACCAGGCGAAGATGATCTCGACGCCAGAGGGCTGCAGCACGATACGCCGCGACGTGACCTCGCTCACAGTTCGAGCTCCCGTTCGAGCGGCGCGAAATAGGCGTCCACCGAAGCAGCGTCGACCTCGGCCAGGCTTGCCGGCCGCCACTGCGGCGTCGAACCCTTGTCGACGAGGACGGCGCGGATGCCTTCATAGAAGTCGTGGCCGGCCAGCATTCGGTTGAGGATACGGAACTCCATCTTCATGCAGGCTTCCATCGACAGCGTCAGCCCGGCGCTGATCTGGCGCCACGCGACATTGAGGCTGGTCGGCGAGCGGGTGCGGATGGTGGCCAGCGTCTTGGCGGCAAACTCGTCGGCGCCTGCCGCCCGCTCCAGGCTCTCGAGGATTTCGGCGAGCGAGGGTTGGGAAAAATGCCGGGCGATGGCTTCCAGCACCGGCTGGGCGGTTTCGCGCCGGGCCGGCACGAAGAAGCCGCGCAGCACCGATTCCGGATCGCCATTGGCGCAGAGCCGGTCGAGAAAGGCAGCCTGGTCGGCGGCCTTGATGGTGTGGGTGGCCAGGCCCGACCACAGCGCATCGCCATAGCGAATGCGGTTGCCGGTCAGCGCCAGATACATGCCGAAGCTGCCGCCAAGGTCGGGCAGCAGATGGCTGCCGCCCACGTCAGGGAAGAAACCGATGCCGACTTCGGGCATGGCGAACTGGGCGTTCTCGGTCAGCACGCGCTGCGAGCCGTGGAAAGAGATGCCGACGCCCCCGCCCATCACGATCCCGTCGATCAGCGCGACATAGGGCTTTTTGTAACTGTTGATGCGGGCGTTGAGCCGGTATTCGTCGGCGAAGAACTCGACCGGCGGCTTCCCGGCGCGGGCCTCGTAGACGTGCATGATGTCGCCGCCGGCGCAAAACGCTCTGCCCTCGGCCTTGACGACGACGACATCGACGCCGGTATCGCGTTCAAAAGCGTCGAGCGCCTTGTCCAGCGCCTTGATCATGCGATGTGTCAGCGCATTGAGCGCCTGCGGCCGCGTCAGCGTGACGACGCCTGCCTTGCCCAACCGTTCGAAGCGGATCTCGTCGCCGCCGCCAAAGTCCATCGTCAGAGAATCCCTCCCCGCGCCTGCGGGACTGAAGTGCTAAAGGTGGCGCATGGGTGCGTCAACCGGCGGGCGCGGTTTGGATTTTCGCAAGGCAACGCGACCGTGCTTTGCCTCCGACAGAAATGCGCGCAAAATTGCCGGGCAAAACAGCCTTTCTTCTGATGCAGGGACAAACGCATGACGCTTGAAACCGCAGCGCCGAGCCATGGCTGGGAGATGCCGAAAAAGTTCGACCCGGATGATGTTCTCAGCCGCCCGCTGATGGCCAATCTGGCGACCGTGACCGCTGACGGCGCGCCGCGCAACGCGCCGATGTGGTCCATCTGGGAGGACGCTGCGATCTGGCTACTCGGCTCGACCGGCGCAAGTGCTGTCAAACACCTCGAACGTGACCCGCGCTGCGCCGTGGAGATCGTCCATTTCGACAATGAGGCCGGCATCCTGCTGCATCTCGGCCTGCGCGGCGTCGCCACCATAGAAGCGATGGCGCCGAACCGCTTCAAACGGCTGCTGCACCGGCCCGGAGGCGACCTGGAACCGCTGGTTCATCGACAATGTCGCCGACATCGGCCATCCGGACGGGCGCCTGATCCGGCTCGCCCCGGAGAGCACCTTCACCAACAATGTGTCGTTCTTCAAAACCGGCCCAGAACTGGCGTGGCCGCCAAAGCCGTAAGCACCGCGTCATCGGCTGGCACAATCGTGTCGCATTGGTCAGCGGCAAGGCCTCGTGGTAAAAGCCGCCTCGACCCGGAGTTTTTGCGATGAACAAATTCACCCCCGCGACGAGCAACAAATTCGCGCCGGCAAAGCTCGGCGCACGCAGCGTCGACGAGATCACCGGCAGCCGGCGCTTGCGGCGCATGCGCAAGGCCGACTGGTCGCGCCGCCTGGTGCAGGAAAACCGGCTTACGGTGAACGATCTGATCTGGCCGATCTTCGTGATCGACGGCAAGAACACGCGCGAGCCGATCGCCGCCATGCCCGGCGTCTTCCGCCTGTCGCTGGACCTCGCCGTCAAGGAGGCCGAGCGGGCCGCTAAGCTCGGCATTCCGGCGATCGCCACCTTCCCCAATGTTGAACTCAGCCTGCGCGACCAGACGGGATCGCACATCCTCGACCCGGAAAACATCATCAACCGCGCCACCCGCGCCATCAAGGACGCGGTGCCGGAGATCGGCATCATCACCGATGCGGCGCTCGACCCGTTCACCTCGCACGGCCATGACGGCATCTTGCGCGACGGCATCATCGTCAATGACGAGACGGTGGAACAGGTGACCGCCGCGGCCGTCATCCAGGCGGCGGCCGGCGCCGACATCATCGCGCCGTCCGACATGATGGACGGCCGCATCGGCGCCATCCGCGACGCACTCGACGCCAACGGTTTTTCGGATGTGGCGATCATGTCCTATGCGACGAAATTCGCCTCCGCCTTCTACGGCCCCTACCGCGAGGCGGTCGGCACCGCGGGCCTGCTCAAGGGCGACAAGAAGACCTACTATCTCGACCACGCCAATTCCGACGAAGCGGTGCGCGAGGCCGAGCAGGATATCGCCGAGGGCGCCGACATGCTGATGGTCAAGCCCGGCCTGCCCTATCTCGACATCATCCGCCGGCTGAAGGACGAGTTCCAGATGCCGACCTTCGCCTACCAGGTGTCAGGCGAATATTCGATGATCAAGGCGGCGGCCGCCAATGGCTGGATCGACGGCGAAAAGGCAATGCTGGAGAGCCTGCTCGCCTTCAAGCGCGCCGGCTGCGACGGCATTCTGACCTACTTCGCGCCGGAAGTGGCGCAAATGCTGAAGGGATAAATTCACTCCAGCACATAACTCTCTTTGACATTTCTTGTTTCGAAGTCCAGCCGACCACGCCCGCAAACCGACATGTCTTGGAACAAGTCGGGATTCTTGATGCCTGCTTCGACACAGGCTTCTCTCAATTTGGCGGTGCAAATGACGATCCCCATGTTCTTCTGTTTGAAGATATGCGCATCGCCAACAATCTCCTCCTTGAAATAGAAGCACGCGCCTCCGGCGCGGTCGTAGTGGACGCCTCCATTCTCGCCGATCAAAAGCCTAAACTTCGACGATTCGAGATCCACGGCATCAATCTTGCGAACGATGTCGCAAAGGTAGTGCTTTGGTTCGATCGGCTTTCCGCTCAAATAGAATACGTCGCAGTCGTTAAACACGACCCCATCGGGGTCGACTGACTGCAGAACTTCCTTCAGGCGCTCGGATACAAGCCAGTAACAATGAAAATCTTCTAAGTCTTTTGGTGGCCTGCAATAGGCTGTCGCTTCAGGCCGTAGCCTGGGCGTCTCCGGGTACTCAGGAAAGCCGTATCCCCCAAACTCCGTCGGCCCGAGCAGTATGCGGGGTGGCGGCACCAAAGCTTGGGCGTTTTCCAGCTGAAGACAATGGGACCCGCCGCGATATGTCGGTCCGATCTGGAAGAATTTTCCATGTTTCTTGAATTTCGCCTCTTTGCGGAAAACCCGCTCTGGGACTTGAGCTGGCCTATTCTGCGGGCGGTTCCGGTTGGCAAACAGTTTTGCAATGAGTGAAATAATGGTCACGTGCGCGCCTGCTCAGTTTACCGACTTTCGAGTTCAAGACTAAATCGCGTGAGAGTACCCGTCCACCTGCTTCGCGCCCGAAGTGGCGCAAATGCTGAAGGTTAGCCGGAACCCTGATACACCGGGTTCCGGCTTTTCCTCACGCCTTCGGCAAATAAGGGATCGTTCCAACGAGATCGGTATCGTCGATCAGTTGGAAGCGGCTGTCGCTGCCCTTCTGACGCTCCGCCACAAACGGAGCGTATTGCGGATCGTTGGTGAAGGCCTCGGCTGCCTTTGCCGACGGAAACGCCATGATGGCGATCAGGCTGGTGTCGAGCGGCTTGCCCTCCAGCGTCTTCACATTGCCGCTGCGGGCGAGATACTTGCCGCCATGCTTGTGGACGAGGTCATGCACCGAAGCGGCATAGGCCGGCACCCATTTGTCGTCCTTCACCTTGATGTCTGCGATCACGTAAGCGGTCATTGTCCAACTCCTCATGGATCGGCACCGGACTGCCCGGTGACGTGACCGCTGCCTCGCATGGCGGCGCCGGACCGCTCCAGTCACAGAACTGTACCGGGGGTGCCAGTACAGCTTCTGTACTGGCTGAACTCAGGTTTTCTGAATAAGGTCCGGCAACATCTTTTGGAGCTCACCACATGACACAAGCCGGTTACAAGCAATTCTGCCCGCTCTCCATGGCCGCCGAGCTGCTCTGCACACGCTGGACCATGGTGCTGCTGCGCGAACTGGTGGCGGGATCGACCCGCTTCAACGATTTGCGCCGCGGCGTGCCGAAAATGTCGCCAACCCTTCTGTCGCAACGGCTTAGGGATCTCGAAGCGGGAGGCATCGTCGAGCGGACCGAGATTGCGACCGAGAAGGGCGTGTTCGAATACCGGCTGACCGAGGCGGGCCGGGATTTGCGCCCGGTTGTCGAGGCGATGGGGTTTTGGGGCCAGAAATGGGTCGAGGCCAGGCTGTCGCTCAAAAACCTCGATCCGTCGCTGCTGATGTGGGACATGCGGCGCAATCTGAACCCCAGTCCGCTGCCGGACGGGCGCACCGTGATACAATTCCTGTACCATGACCTGCCGGCGTCAAAACGATCGTGGTGGCTGATCGTCGAAAAGCAGGGCGAGGTCGATCTTTGCTGGTACGATCCGGGCTTCGACGTCGATCTCTACGTCTCGACCGATCTGTGCACCATGACCTCGATCTGGATGGGGCTGACGACAGTTCACAAGGAACGCGACAAGATCATCCTGACCGGCGATCTCGACGTCGCCGGCAAGATGCAGATCTGGCTTGGGCTCAGCCCGTTTGCGGTGATGCCGAAGCGCGTGGCGGCTTGAGGTCCCCGCGCATTCCACAGATCGGCTTGCCTCTAAAAATACTAGTTGCAAAATGCAATCAGTTTGAATACTGATTGCAAATCACAACTGGTCACCAAAGGGAGTCTTCCATGTCCAAACTGCGCGTCAATGCCTTCACCTTGTCGCTCGACGGTTTCGGCGCCGGTCCTGACCAGGACCTGCAAAATCCGCTCGGCGTTGGTGGCGAAGATCTGCACAAATGGATGACCGGCACCCGCACCTTCCATGAGATGGTCGGCAAGGATGGCGGCAGCACCGATGTGGACGACCGGTTCACCGTCCGCAGCTTCGACAATGTCGGGGCCTGGATCCTCGGCCGCAACATGTTCGGCCCAATCCGCGGCGAATGGCCAGACGAGAGCTGGAAAGGCTGGTGGGGCGACAACCCGCCCTATCACGTGCCGACCTTCGTGCTGACCCACTACAAGCGCGACCCCATTGTGATGGAAGGCGGCACCGTTTTCCACTTCGTTGCCGGCGGCATCCACGCCGCGCTCGAACAAGCAAAGGCCGCGGCCGGCGGCAAGGATGTCCGCGTCGGCGGCGGCGTTTCCACCATCCGGCAATATCTGCAAGAGAAGCTCATCGACGAGTTGCATCTGGCGGTGTCGCCGGTGTTGCTCGGGAGGGGCGAGAGCCTGTTTGCCGGGCTGGATATGCTGAAGCTGGGTTACCAGTGCACCGAGCAGGTGGCGACAGCGCTCGCCACGCATGTGACGATCAAGCGGGTGTAAGCCTCATTTGGGAAAATTGCGATCCGTCGCGCCCCCTCTGTCCTTCCGGACATCTCCCCCACGCCGGGGGAGATCGGATGTCGCGCCGGCTTTCGCCACTCATCAACGTAGCAAGAAGGGCGCCATCGGCGAAGCTGCCAATCTCCCCCTTGTGGGGGAGATGTCCGGCAGGACAGAGGGGGCGCGAAAGAATGCCGTCCTCTCGTGTCTTCAATTGCGAAGACGCTCAATACTTCTCCGGCACGTAAAGCTCGCGCGGCAGGACCTGGCGCTCGTACTCCGGGTTGAACACCCGCTCGGGCAGCGTGATTTCTTCGTGCGGCACGTCCTCATAGGGCAGCTGTTTGAGGAGATGGTCGATGCAGTTCAGCCGCGCCCGCTTCTTGTCGTTGCCTTCGACGATGTACCACGGTGCCTCGGGGATGTTGGTGCGGGCAAACGTCTCTTCCTTGGCCTTGGTGTACTGCTCCCAGCGCACGCGCGACTGCAGGTCCATCGGCGACAGCTTCCACTGCTTCATCGGGTCGTGGATGCGCATCATGAAGCGCATCTGCTGTTCCTCGTCGGTGATCGAGAACCAGTATTTGACCAGCGTGACGCCGGAGCGGACCAACATGCGCTCGAACTCCGGCACGTCGCGGAAGAACTCTTCGACCTGATCGGGTTCGGCAAAGCCCATCACCCGCTCGACGCCGGAGCGGTTGTACCAGGAGCGGTCGAACAGCACGATCTCGCCGCCGGCCGGCAGATGCGGCACGTAGCGCTGGAAATACCACTGCGATTTTTCGCGCTCGGTCGGCGCCGGCAGCGCCACGACGCGGCAGATGCGCGGGTTGAGGCGCTGGGTGATGCGCTTGATGACGCCGCCCTTGCCGGCGGAATCGCGTCCTTCGAAAACCACCACCAGCTTCTTCTTGTGGTAGGCGACCCAGGACTGCAGCTTGATTAGTTCCGACTGCAAGCCGATCAGGTCGCGGAAATACTGCATGCGGTCGATCGACGGCGGATGCGCGTTCTTGTAGATCTTGGAGATCTCCAGCGACAGCGCCGGCTCCGACATTTCAAGCTCATAGTCCTCGTCGAGCATGTCGGCGAGTTCGGCTTCCAGCCAATCCCTGGCCGGAGAATTCTGCTTCAACTCGGTCATTTCCACTGCTCCGCTTGCCGGCTGACATGAAACCCTGAGCCGACTTGATATAGGCCGGCAATGACGGTTTTATTGCAACCCGCCAGCCAGCCGATCATCGCTGCAAATCGGCGAGGCATGGCTGATCCATCGCCGTGGCATGGCGACAAGCCGCTCAAATTGTCCTACAAATGGCCGACCCGTTCGGGCTGCCCGCCCTTCTCCAGTAAATCCCCACCCACCAAAATTGCGAGGACCGACATGGAATACCGCACGCTTGGCCGTTCCGGCTTGAAAGTTTCGACGCTGACCTTGGGAACCATGACCTTCGGCGGCAGCGGGCCGTTCGCTGCCGTCGGCAATTCCGATCTCGCGGAGGCCTCGCGCATCATCGACACTTGCATCGATGCCGGCATCAATCTCATCGACACCGCCAATGTCTATTCGAACGGATTGTCGGAAGAGATCATCGGCGAGGCGCTCGGCGGCAAGCGCAAGAACGACGTGCTGATCGCCTCCAAGGCGCGCATGCGGATCGGCAAGGGCCCCAATGACGAGGGCCTGTCGCGCCATCATCTGATCCGCGAATGCGAGAAGAGCCTGAAGCGCCTCAGGACAGATGTCATCGACATCTATTTCCTGCACGAATGGGATGGCGCGACGCCGCTCGAGGAAACCATCGCCGCGCTCGACACGCTGGTTGCCCAGGGCAAGATCCGCTATGTCGGCTGCTCCAACTATTCCGGCTGGCAGGTCATGAAGGCGCTCGGCATCAGCGACAGCCAGCACCAGCCGCGCTTCGTCACCCAGCAGATCCACTACACGCTGGAAGCACGCGAGGCCGAGTATGAGCTCTTGCCGATCTCGGTCGACCAGGGCCTTGGCGTGCTGGTGTGGAGCCCGCTCGCCGGCGGCCTGATGTCGGGAAAATACCGCCGCGACAGTCCGACGGCGCGCCAGATCGGCGGCTGGTCGGAACCACCGATCCGCGACGAGGACCGGCTGTGGCGGATCGTCGACGTGCTGGTCGACATCGGCGCCACTCGCGGCGTCTCGGCGGCCCAGGTGGCGCTGGCCTGGCTGCTTGGCCGGCCGGCCGTCAGTTCGCTGGTGATCGGGGCGCGCAACGAGGCCCAGTTGAAAGACAATCTCGCCGCGGCAAGCCTGACGCTGTCCTTTGATGAACGCCAGCGCCTCGATGCCGTCAGCCGGCCGCCGGTGCTCTATCCCTACTGGCACCAGCAGTTTACGGCGAAGGACCGCTTCGGCCCGGCCGATCTGGTTATGGACCGCAGCGTTATCTGACTTAAGGGCGCCGGAAGCGGCTAGCCCGCGATAAACCGCCAGACCTGCGGATCGGGCTCGATCTGGCCGCTGAGCACGAAATATTTGTAGAGCACGAGCAGGCAGATCGCCTGCTCGGCCCGCTCGTCGGCGAATTTGCGGCAATAGGCGTTGGCCGCCGCAACGATGCGCTGGGCCTCGGCCGGATGCTGCTCGAGATGATGCACCCGCTCGGCCAGATCGCTGAAGTCGGGCGCCAGCGGCACATAATGGACATCGGGCTCGAGTTGCCCCTCGGCGAACCAGGTCTCGTAAGTCGGCGGCGGCATCAGGCAGAGCGAGTTCGAGCTCATGATCCATTTCAGATTGGTCGCGACATCATTGCCTTCGAGCGAGATGATGTAGCGATAGCGGCGCTGCTGATCGATGCTGAGATAGGGCTTGCGGTATTCCGCAAGTGCTGTCGCCCTCGGCGTGCCGACATCGCAGAACGGCAGATTGCGGGCTGCATCCAGCAACAAGGTGCGGATCGGATTGTTGAGTTCGCCGCGCCAAACGACGAGCGGATGCTTGTCGGCGAAGGCGACATCGTCGGCCGGCATGTAGAAATGACGGAACTTGTTCAGCTTGAACAGGACGCCGTTGCCGTTGTCGCCCGCTATCGGCCGGTCCTTGACGATCGACGGCATCTTCGGCACTTCGATGACGTCGCCGAATTCCAGGTCGATGCGCAGATCTGGGTCGAAATAACGGGTGAACTCCTTCAGATCGTAATAGTACATGCTGCGGTCCGACGGCAGCCGGCTGACCGGCACGGCCTCGGGGCTGGGGCTAAAAGGCTCCCGCAGCGTGTTGTAGTAATTGAGCCGCTGGCGGACCGATGCGTCGGAAAGCCTGGCCTGATCGAGCAGCCGGCCGAGCCGGCGCCGGAAAAGAACCGGCGGCGCGATGTCGCGCATGGCGTTGCGCGCATAGTAGATCAGCTTCTGTGCGTTTCTTTGAAGCGTGGCCATCGGTCGTTTTGATTCGAAATCGGTCGGCGGCGGCTCCAGCAACTGTCCCGCAGCCTTTTCTAAACCATTGTGTTCGCCATCACGCAAGTCCAGAACCGCTGGCATCTGCCCTCGCGGCGCTGTTGTGTTTGCCGGCCAATGCTTCTAGGCAGGATCAGGCACAGCGAAAGGAAACGATATGGCTCGACCACCGAATTACGGTCAGGAACGCAAAGAGCGCGACCGGCAGAAGGCCGCCAAGAAGGCGGAGAAGCTCGCCGCCAAGGTCGCGGCCAAGGAGCGCGCCGAGCCTGAGAACGAGGCAAGTTCCAAAACCGACACCGAGACAGAAAAATAGGCAAGACAGGATCACCGGCCCGCGAAACGGGCCGGATCCTGGCAAAATGCCGGTGTGATCAGGCCGATGTGATCAGGCCGGGGCCTTGTCGCTGACGAAGACGTTGACCTCGCGCGCGGCGGCGATGAAGGCGCGTCTTGCAATCATCGCCGGCTTGTCGCCGGCCAGCGCGTCATGGCAGGCCTGCAGCGCTTCGCGGTGCTTGGGGCTGCGCTTGCCGGGCCAGCTGTTGAGCAGGTAATCGGAAGCCTCGCGCACCGTACGCAAGAGCTGAGTGCTTCCCTCCGTGCCCGACTTAACGGTCACGGGTGTTTCAAATCGGTTGTTTTCCATGGCCGCCTCTTACGCCATCGGCGTCCGCGAAGCGAGGCCGAAAGCGGATGGCGTCGGCGTTCTTTCGTTTTCGTGACCGGTATCAAGCGGCGACGACGGCAAAACCCCTGGCGCGCAGGCCGCGCCGGTCATTGTGCAACGACGTCACCAGGCGGGCGCGGCTGCCGGCGATATGGGCGGAAAGTCGCGCCGCCGCCGCATCGGCATCGCCGGCCCGCACCGCTGCCAGAATGGCGTGATGCTCGCTCCAGGCGCGGCCAAGCGCCGCCTCGTCGCGCACCTCCAGCCAGCGCGCCCGCGACAGGCGCGTCATGGCATCGCGCACGGCCCGAAACAGGAACTCGTTGCCGGAGAGCCGCGCCAGTTCGATATGGAAATCCATGCCGACGCGGTGCCATTCCTCGCGCGGCGTGGCAGTGTCGCAGGAGTCCAGCATCGCCTCGATGACATCGGCTGCGCTCCTGTCGACCAGCGCCGAAGTCAGCCTGACCGCCGCGACCTCGACCGCTTCGCGGTACACAGCGATCTGTTCCAATTCGGCAAGGTTGATCGGCGACACGGTCCAACCGCGCCCGTCGCGGCAGATCAGCCCTTCCGTCTCCAGCCGCAGCAGGGCTGCCCTGACCGGCGTGCGCGAGGCGCCGAAGCGGCTCTCGATCCAGCGCTCCGTCAGCCGCTCGCCAGGACCGATCTCGAGGCCAAGGATCATCTCGCGAAGCGCTTTTTCGACGATCTGCATCTGCGACATAGTTGCTTCCATTGCTGGCGATCGGCCGTTGGTCTTGCCGATCACTTTGAGAGCGCCTGATTGACAGCAGCCGGGCTTTGCGTCCATGAGGTACCAAGTTGGTATCCCAAAATGGTATCCGCAGCAAGCGGACAGGACAGGACATGCCGCAGGACAGTGCAGCGCAGGCCGCCGAAGCGCCTTCCACCTACAACATTCATTGGCGGCGCAACCTGTTCGTGTGCTTTGCCGGATCATTCAGCACGCTTGTGGCGATGACGTTGCTGCTGCCGTTCCTGCCGCTCTATGTCGAACAGCTGGGCGCCGTCGGCCACGCGGCGATCGTGCAATGGTCCGGCATCGCTTTCGGCGCCACCTTCCTTGCCGCCGCCCTTGTCGCGCCACTGTGGGGACGGCTGGGTGACCGTTATGGCCGCAAGGTGATGCTGGTGCGCGCCAGTTTCGGCATGGCGATCTGCATGTCGCTGACCGGCATGGTGCAGACCGTCTGGCAATTGGTGCTTTTGCGCCTGTTGATCGGCTTTGCCGGCGGTTATTCCTCAGGCTCGACGATCCTTGTCGCCATGCAGACGCCGAAGGAGCGCTCCGGCTGGGCGCTTGGCGTGCTGTCGGCCGGCATCACCGCAGGCTCCCTGGTCGGCCCGTTGCTTGGCGGCGCGCTGCCGCCACTGATCGGTATTCGCGCCACCTTCCTCATCGCGGGCGGCGTCATTTTCCTGGCGGCGCTGGCGACGACGTTCCTGATAAAGGAGATGCCTCGCCCGCCAGTACAGGCAAAACGCGAGGAGAAACCAAAGGGAAGTTGGGCGCAGATCCCCGACAAACGCCCTGTCGTGGCCATGCTGGCGACCGGCATGCTGTTCACCTTCGCCAACATGTCGATCGAGCCGATCATCACCGTCTACGTCCAGCAACTGGTCGCGGACGCAAGCCGGGTGACCCTGGTCTCAGGTGTCGTCATGTCGGCGGCCGCACTCGGCGCCATCCTGTCGGCGTCACGGTTGGGCAAACTCGCCGACCGCATCGGCCACTGGAACGTCATCGTCGCATCGCTGGCCGTCTCGGCGCTGCTGTTGATACCGCAGGCCTTCGTCACCGAGAGCTGGCAGTTGGTCGGGCTGCGGTTCCTTATGGGTCTGGTGCTGGGCGGGCTGTTGCCCTGCATCACCAGCGTCATCCGCCACAATGTTCCCGATGGGGTCGGCGGCAATGTGCTGGGCCTGGCAATCTCGGCGCAATATGTCGGCCAGGTTGCGGGGCCGCTGCTGGGCGGCTTCGTCGGCGGCCATTTCGGCATGCGCGCGGTGTTTCTCGGCACGTCGTTGCTGATGGCGGGCGGTGCCGCGTATAATTGGCTGGCCCAGGCGCGCCGCACGCGCGACATGCTGGCGATATCGGAAAAATCCTGACAGACAGGTCGCGCCGCCTATCGTCAATCACGGAGCCCGAGACATGAGCATCGCCGAGTCAGCACCAGCAAACAGCGCGCGCATCCTCGTTTTCGCCGGCGGCATTGCCGGCGCGGCGGGCGTGGCGCTGTCGGCGGCTTCAGCGCATCTCGGCGGCGCGTTCGTCGGCACGGCCGCATCCTTCCTGCTCATGCATGCGCCGGTGTTTTTGGCCGTCGGCCTCGCCGGCGCAAACCGGATCTTGCGGATCGGCAGCCTGGTGCTGCTCGTCGGGCTTGTTCTGTTCTGCGGCGATCTGCTGGCACGGGATTTCGTGGGATCGCGGCTGTTCCCGATGTCGGCGCCGATCGGCGGCACCTTGCTCATCGCGGGCTGGCTGGTGATCGCGGCCTCGGCGCTCGTGCGGCAACGGTCCTGACGAGGCAAGAACCCTGCCCCATCAGATATCACACGAGGCTTAATCCTGCCGGTTTTCCGGCAGCAGGTCGCGGTTGCGCTTGGCAGGCTTGGTCGGCCGCCGCCGTTGCGGCTGCTCCGTGGCAGGCGAGATACCCCAGTAATTGCGATAAATGTCTTCGAACAGATGTTTCACGGGATGCATGTTCGTTCTCCTCTTCAAGAACTTGAATCGATCCAATCAGCTGGCACGAAAATGTCTGGCCGATCAGCTGCGCTTGCGTTTCACAAGGTATTGCAGGTCACGCCTCCACGGCAGACCTTGTCGCGGCGCCTGCGGGTGGCGGCGTCGGAGACTATGCCCCAATCATTGCCGTAGATGTCTTCGAACAGATAATTCACGGGATGCATGGCACCCTCCTCTTGAATCGATCCAAGTTGTACTTGATGAATTTCTTGGATCGATTCAAATATAGACCCTCTCCGCCGTCCGATCAAGGGAAAATTTGAACCGATCCAACGAAAGTGCTAAACAGGCTCCGGTTCAGGAGACGAAAATGACGGCATTGACCTCCGGCAAGACGAGACCAGTGCGGCTTGCCGACATCGCCAAGGCGGCCGGGGTCTCGCACGGTACCGCGTCCAACGTGTTCGCTCGCCCGGAGATCGTGCGCGAAGAGGTCCGCGAGCGGGTCAAGGCGGCGGCGGAAGCGATGGGCTATGCCGGCCCGGATCCCAAGGGCCGGCTGCTGCGCGCCGGCAAGGTCAACGCCATCGGCGTGGCAACGGCAGAACCATTGTCCTATTTCTTCGACGATCCCTTTGCCCGCGTCATGATGGCCAGCATTTCGCAGGCCTGCGACGCCACCGGCGCCGGAATTTCGCTGGTCTCGGCCGCCAACAGCGAGCAGCTCGCCTGGAACATCCAGAGCGCCCTAGTCGACGGCTTCATCGTGTTCTGCATCGAGGGTGGGTCGCGGCTGGTCGAACTGGCGCGCGAACGCAAACTGCCTTTCGTGGCGCTTGATCTCGATTCGGAAAATGAGGCGGTCGCTGCGATCGGCGTCGACAACGTCGCCGGCGCGGGTCTGGCGGCGCGCCATCTGGCCGAGTTCGGCCATCGCAGCTTTGCCGTACTCGCCCTGGAATCTGCCGACGCTGGCTTTGGTCCCGTCACGCAGGAGCAAGTCGAGACGACATCCCTCTACTCGGGCACACGCGACCGTCTGCGTGGCTATTTCGGCGAGCTCTCCCGCTTCGGCATCGACGTCTCGCAAGTGCCAATCTACGAAACCCTCAATGACGAGGCGAGCGTTCGGGCCGGCCTCGATCATATTTTCGCGCTGCCGCAGACGCCGACGGCAATCCTGGCCATGTCGGACAAGATCGCGCTGCATGCGCTCGACTGGCTGCGCGAGCGTAACATTGCCGTGCCGGGCGATGTGTCAATCGTCGGCTTCGACGGCGTGCCGGAAGGCGCCGACTCCGAGCCGCCACTAACCACTGTCGCCCAGCCGATCGCCGAGATGGGCCGGCTGGCCGTCAAGGCGATCCTCGAAAATGACGGCTCGCAGCACCGGCAATTGCTGCCGGTCGATCTTGTGGTGCGGGGGTCGTCCGGCCCCTCGCCTGCTAGCTAGGCGGCTGATGTGGGATCATCGGCTTAGCCTTGGCATCGCGGGCATGCCGAAGGTCTGGTGAACGGCTGGCGCTTCTTTGCGAACCGGCTTTTTGCCCAAGCCGATGCCGGACAGCCACTCAAGATAGAAGGCGAGCGCGAATTGCATGGCGATGCCGGCCGAAATCAGCAAGACGTCATAGGCAAAGCCGCCCGGATTGATCAGCTTCATCACCTGCGCCGCCATGGCGATCAGCGTGCCGGCGAGGAACACCGGCAAGGAGCGCTTGCCGAGCAGGGCAAGCGGATGGTCCGGGCTGAGACGGAACAGGTTCGAGAAAGCCGGCAGGGCGACGATCAGATAGCTCACCGCCAATATGTGCAGGAGCCGCGGCAGCGACAGGAACGTCTTGTCGAAGCCGCCGATCACCACGGGCAGGTTAAACCACGTTATCTCGCCCCAGAGCGGGCTGTGCACCCAGACCGCCGCTGCCGCGACATAGGTCGCCGCGGCGCCCACCAGCCAACGATTGACGGGAATTGTGCCGCCGCGCCTGGCATGCAGCATGCCGGCAAGGCCGATGTTGAACAGGAATTGCCAGGACAGCGGGTTGAGGAACCAGAAGCCGGGCTCGGGATAGTTCGGCGGCGCGATCTGCCAGAGGCCGGCGACGAGCCACAGCGCGCCGGAAAAGACCAGCGCCGGGAGCGGCCGGTAGCTGACGAAGAGCAGGAAGAGCGGCGCCATCAACAGCAGCGCCGCATAGACCGGCAGGATGTTGTTGTAGCCAAGCTGGTGGCCGAGCGTGACAATGCCGATCATGACCTCCGGCGTGTTCTTCATCAGCGGCTCGATGTTGATCAGCTTGAGCAGTTCCGGCCGCCGGCCGAACACCGCCGCGGCGCAGAACAACGCCATCACAACCATGGTGGTGACGATGTGGGCGCTGTAAAGCACGCCGGCCCGGCGCCACATCTTCAACATCGCCAGCAGCCGGCCGCCCGGCTGGAACTTGGTGCCATATGCGAGTGCGACCGACATGCCGGAAATCAGCACGAAGGCTTCCGCCGCGTCCGAGAATCCGAAATTCTTGTAGGTCAGCGTTTCGAAGACGGTGCCCGGCACGTGGTCGATATAGATGGTCAGGAGTGCGAGCGCGCGGAACACGTCAATGCGCGTGTCGCGATCGGGGATACGCGGAGCGCGATCGGCGATACGCGGGGCGCGATCGGGCGGGACTGGCAGGGTCATCGACAAAAGGCCTCAAAGGAGAGCAAGGATGCTCGCGTTGTTCATGCCGGGATGCGACCATCGGCGCACACCGCTTCGATTCCTCCCGCAGGGAGCATATCGGCGCAGAAACGGTCTGAAATGAGCCTGTTGCAATCACATTTGGCGGAGCGTGAAAATATTCCGTTTTGAAGCTGGCAAAGGACCAATGTCTCCGTGAAAACAACGAGATATGAGCGTGTATCGATATAGCGACGAGAACGCCTTTCTGCACCAGGATCTGGCCTTTCCCTACCGCCTCCTCAAGCCGGAGAATGCCGGCGGCGAGAGCCTGTTTTTACTGCACGGATCGGGTGTCGACGAAACGACGATGGTCCCGATTGCGAGGCAGATCGCCCCCAACGCCACGCTGGTCGCGGTGCGTGGCCGCATCCGCCAAGAAGACGGCTTCCGCTGGTTCGAGCGGATCACGCCGACCAGTTTCGAACAGGCGAGCATCCGTGCCGAAACATCGTACTTTGCCGCCTTCGCAAGCGAGGCCGCAAAGCGCCACGGGCTCGACCTCGCCCGGGCGACTTTCGTCGGCTATTCCAACGGCGCCAATCTGGTTTCCAGCCTGATGCTGCTCAACTCTGACCTAGTCCGAAAAGCAGTGCTGCTGAGAGCGATGCCCGTGCTTGACGATGCGCCGGCAACCGATCTGACCGGAACGCGCGTCCTGATTGTCGCCGGTGCCGCCGACGAGACCTACGGGCCGTTTGCGCCGCCACTGGTGACGCTGCTCAACAAACATGGCGCCGAGGTCGATGCGCGCATCGTGCCTTCAGGTCACGAAATCGGCGACCCGGATGCCGCCATCGTCCGGCAGTGGCTTGCGGGACCAGCATTGGTCGCACGCCAGGCAGGCTAGGAGACCTTGGTAGACCGCATCGGCGCCCGGCGGAACGGCTGAGCAGATGCTCGTCGCCTAGCCCTGTCCCATCCGGTTCCAGGCATCGAGCCCGGCGATCTTGTAGGCTTCGGCCAGCGTCGGATAGTTGAAGGTGTTGTTGACGAAGAAATCAACCGTGCCGCCGAGGTTGATCACCGCCTGGCCGATATGGATCAGTTCGGTGGCGCCTTCGCCGACGATGTGGGCGCCGAGCAGGCGGCGCGTTTCGACCGAGAACAGCAGCTTCAGAAAGCCGGAGTTGACGCCCATGATGTGGCCGCGCGAGGTTTCGCGGAACCGCGCCAGACCGACTTCATAAGCAGCGCCGCTCTCACGCACCTGCTCCTCCGACTGACCAACGGTGGAGATTTCCGGCACGGCGTAGATGCCATAGGGGAAGGTTTCCGGCGGCGGTGGCAGTTGCACGCCGAAGGCGTGGCAGGCGGCCACCCTGCCTTGCTCCATCGATGTCGAGGCAAGGCTGGGGAAACCGATGACGTCGCCGGTGGCATAGATGTTGGGCGCACTGGTCTGGAAGGTCTGCGGATCGACCTTGATGCGGCCCCGGGAATCGGCCTCGATGCCGACCACGTCGAGGCCGAGGCTGCCGAGATTGCCGCTGCGGCCGGCGGCGTAAAGCACGATCTCGGAGCGGATGGTGCGGCCATCGGCGAGCGTCACTTCGGCATAGTCGGGTTTTGAGACGATTTCCTTGACCGTACTGCCGAGGCGAATGGTCATGCCGCGGTCGCGCATCTGGTGGATGAAGTCGTCGACGATCTCGCGGTCGACGAAATCGAGGATGGTGTTGCGCGGCTCCACCAGCGTCACCGGCACGTCGAGCGCCGAAAAGATCGTCGCATATTCAACGCCGATGACGCCGGCGCCGATCACCGTCAGCGTGCGCGGCAGATGGTCGAGTTCCAGCATCTCATCGCTGTCGAAGACGCGGATCTTGTCGAAAGGCACGTCGCGCGGCCGGTGCGGCCTGGTGCCGACCGCGATCAGGGCATTGGTGAAACCAACCTCCGAGTAGTCGCCATTGTCTGCCGTCAGGCTGACCTTGTTTGGGCCGACGAATTTCGCCATGGCGCGCACGCTTTTGACGGCGTTGCGCATAAACTGGTGCTGCAGCACCTCGACCTCGTGGTCGAGCGTCTTGTGCAGCCGCTCGACCAGGTCGGCGATGGAGATGTCCTGCTTGACCCGGTAGCCTCGGCCGTAAAAGCCCCGCTCGCGCCAGCCGGACAGGTTCAGCACCGTCTCGCGCAGCGTCTTCGACGGGATGGTGCCGGTGTGCACCGAGACGCCGCCGAGGCGCCGGCCCCTGTCGACCACCAGCACCGATTTGCCGAGCTTGGCCGATTGCACCGCGGCGCGGCGCCCGGAAGGGCCGCTGCCGATGACCAGCATGTCGTAATCCATGTAACCCCGTCCCCTCGGCGTCTTGTTGCGCCGCAGCAAGCTAACGCCATCCGTCCACCAAATTCAATCGGCTCAACCGCGTCACACTGCCGAGCCGGACCGATGGACGAACCGATCTTGATTCCGCCCGCGGTCTTCACCATTTCAGTGGCGGCGCACCCTAGCGTGGCGCCTGTTACGAGGACATGACATGAACGCGCGCGTACTTGACGGCGAAATCATCACCAGCAGGCTCGACGACGTCAGGGCCTATGACGGTGTGCGCACGCGGCGCATCCTGGCCTTCATCATCGACTATTGCATCGTGGCGCTGCTCACCATTCCGTTCGCGATCCTGGTGGCCGTGCTTGGCCTTTTGACATTCGGTCTTGGCTGGGCGCTGTATTCCATCCTCGTGCCGGCGGTCGCCATTCTCTACATCTGGAACACGCTGGGCGGTCGCAACCAGGCCACCTCAGGCATGAAGATGATGGGCATTCGGCTCGATCGTCTCGACGGCAGCCGTACCGACGGCCTCACCGCCGTTGTCCATTCGGTGCTGTTCTGGGCGAGCACGGTCATCCTGACGCCGCTCGTCCTCCTGGTGACGCTGTTTTCCGATCGCAAGCGCACACTGCACGACCTGCTGCTTGGCACGGCCGTCAGGCGCAGCGACCGTTGAACCGGCGTTCAACCGACGCCAACAGGCATTTGTGCGCAAATGTGAAGGGGTCCGTTCAACCCCGCCTTCACAATCCTGTTGAATTTTTCGCCAGCCAAGCCAAAGGTAGAGCGATTCGCAGGAGTGTTCCCAACGTTCGATGACGCACCATCCGACCCAGTCGCCGCAGTTCTTCCTGACCGCGCCATCGCCGTGCCCGTATCTCGAGGGCCAGTTCGAACGCAAGGTGTTCACGCATCTGGTCGGCGACAAGGCGCCGGAGATGAACGACCTGTTGACGCAAGGCGGTTTCCGGCGCTCGCAGAACATCGCTTACCGTCCCGCCTGCGAGACCTGCCGCGCCTGCGTCTCGGTGCGCATCCTGGCGCAGGAGTTCACCGCCAGCCGCAACATGAAGCGGGTGATCCAGCGCAATTCCGATCTGATCGGCGCCATGCACGACGCGCAGCCGTCGACCGAGCAGTATTCGCTGTTTCGCGGCTATCTCGACGCTCGCCATCGCCGCGGCGGCATGTCCGACATGACGGTGCTCGACTACGCCATGATGGTCGAGGATACCCATGTCGACACCAAGGTGATCGAATACCGGCGCCGCGGCCCCGACACATTCATCACCGGCAAGGGCCAGGGCGAGCTGATCGCCGTGGCGCTGACCGACAAGATGGCCGATGGCCTGTCGATGGTCTATTCCTACTTCAATCCCGAGTTCGAGGACCGGTCGCTCGGCACCTTCATGATCCTCGACCATATCGCCCGCGCCCGGGCCATGGGCTTGCCCCACGTCTATCTCGGCTACTGGGTCAACGGCTCGCGCAAGATGAACTACAAGATGCGCTTCATGCCGCAGGAGCATCTCGGCCCGAAGGGCTGGGAACGCTACGACCACGAAGCGGTCACGCGCTGATTTTTCTTCTTACCAAATCCTGATCTAAACATTTTCAGCCGAGACGATGCTGGTCTTTCCGCCCGTTGGCGGGGCGATTGCGCCGACCGGCATCTGCTCAAATCATTGCGAAAGCCGTTGCATGTCCTCTCACAATTCCCACACCAAAGGACTTCTGCTCACCGCGCTTGGCGGGCTGGCGCTGACCATCGACATTCCCCTGATCCGGCTCGCCCATGGCGAAGCCTGGACGATCCTTTTGCTGCGAACCGGCTGCACCTTCGTGGCAGGGCTGATCGTATGGGCCATCTGGCGCTCGTTCAGCAAGAATGCTCCGCAGCTGATACCCGGCTGGTCGGGGCTCGTGGTCGCCACACTCTACGGGCTCGGCGCAATCGCCTTCATCACTGCCGTCTACAACACCTCGACCGCCAATCTGGTTTTCATCCTGGCCTTCTCCACCATGTTCTCGGCGCTGCTCTCGTGGCTGTTCCTGAAGGAGCGACCGCAGCCGCTGACGCTTGCGGCAATGGCGCTGATGATCGTCGGCATCGCGATCATCGTCGGCGATTCCGTCGGCACGGGAAATCTGTTCGGCGATGTGATGGCGCTGTGTTCGGCCTTGGCGATTGCCTGCGCAATCACCGTTTCACGCGCCAGCGGCAGGGATATGGGATTCACCGCGCTGACCGGCGTCCTGCTGCCGTTCGGGCTGGCGGCGCTCATGGTCTCCAGGACCGGTTTCCAGGTGGAAGCGCCATGGTGGATCGTTTTCAACGGCGCCGTCATCATGCCGTTCGCCTTCTTCTGCCTAGCCAACGGGCCGAAATACATTTCAGGCCCGGAAGTGGCGATGTTCTATCTCCTGGAAACGGTTTTGGCGCCGGTCTGGATATGGATGATCTTTGCCGAGACGCCGTCGCGCAACAGCTTGATCGGCGGCGTGATCCTGATCGTCACGCTGGTTGCCCATTCCCTGTGGCAGTTGCATGAAGGGCGCAAGCGCCGGGCAGCGCTCGCCGTCGCTTACCCAGCCTGACTTTTCTTCGCCGGGCCGGCGACAATCTCGATCTGCGGCGGCCCGCCTTCGAGCTCGGCCGCCGCGTCGGGAACGGTGTCTTCGGCCAGTTCCACCTCGCGCAGCCATTCGCGCCAGATCGCGACGAGCAGCGCCATCAGCACCGGGCCGATGAACAGGCCGAGAAAGCCCATTGTCTTTACGCCGCCGATCAGGCCGAAAAAGGTCGGCAGGAAGGGCAGCTTGATCGGCCCGCCGACCAGCTTCGGGCGCAAGGTCTTGTCGACGATGAACAGTTCCACTGCGCCCCAGATGAACAGCGCCAGACCCGCCATCGGCGAGCCGCTGGCGGCGAGGTAGATCGACACAAGCGTAAACGACAGCGGCGCGCCGCCGGGGATCAGCGCCATCACGCCGGTCAATGCGCCCAGCGTCACCGGCGACGGCACCCCGGCCAGCCAGTAGGCGATGCCGAGCACCAGCCCCTCGCCGATGGCGATCACGGTCATGCCGGTAACGGTCGAGGAAATGGTCGCCGGCACGACGCGCGAAATCCGCTCCCAGCGCGTCGGCAGGATGCGTTCGCCGAGCCGGTCGATCTGGCTGGCAAAGTGTTCGCCGTCGCGGTAGGCGAAGAACAGCGCGATCATCATGAACAGCAGCGTCAGCAACAGGCCGAAGGCGCTGCCGCCGGCAGCCAGCACGCCGCGATAGATGCTGCCGATATTGGCGCCGCTGACCAGCTGGATCAGCTCGCCGATGCCGCCGGGATGGCCGAAATTGTCGATCCACTGTTCGTTCAGCCACTCGCCGACGACAGGCAGCGAGGTGATCCAGTGCGGTGTGACCGCGCCGTGCCTGTTGGTCTCGATCGCCCAGCCGACCCATTCGCGGACCTCGTTGATGGCGTAGGTGCCGGCGAGCGCTATCGGCACCACCAGGAAGGCGAGGATGAACAGGATGGCGAGCGTCGCGGCGACGGTGCGGTTACCGCCGACACCGGCAAGCAGCCGGCGGTAGAGCGGCCAGCTGGCAAAAGCAATGACGAGGGCTGCCAGCACGGGAAACAGGAACCCGTGGAAGAAATAGACGCCGGCGGCGACGATCAGCACCAACAGCCAGCGCGCCGCCGACAGCGGCGGGATGACGGCGGCTCGCAACGGCGTCGACAGGCCGAACAGGCGCTGCTGACGTTCCGGCTTCTGGATCTTCGCTTCCTTCAAACGGTCAATTCTCCCCAGCCTACACAGCGTTTATGCACTGTTATAGTGCCGCAATCGTGACGATAGTCCAAATGGTTGTTGAAGCTGCCAATCTCCCCCCTTGTGGGGGAGATGTCCGGCAGGACAGAGGGGGGCGCGAAGGATCGCCGCCTGGCACCCGACATTGAAGACCCAAGAGTTGCGACCGAGTGGCGAGCCATGACCATTTGATGCGCTGGCGGACAGCGCCCCCCTCTGGCCTGCCGGCCATCTCCCCCACTTGGGGGAGATCAGCAGCTTCAACCAAATTTCCCCGTCCGCGGGAATCCCTTCGGCACCATCCGTCCGGCCGACGCTCTCGCGCCGATCCATTCCGCCAGCTCCTCGCGCGACCTGACGAAGGTGCGGTCGGCGGAATCCTGCCAGGACAGGCCGCTCGCCAGCGTGAAGGGTTTCAGGTCGAGCAGACCGCCATCCTTGTATTTCTGCAGGCGAACGCCCTTGCCGCGGCCCATCTCGGGAATTTCGGAGAGCGCAAACACCAGCATCTTGCGGTTCTCGCCGACAATTGCGAGATGATCGCCGGAAACCGGGACGCAGGCCTTGGCCTCGTCGGGCGCCTTGACGTTCATCACCTGCTTGCCCTTTCGGGTGTTGGCGACGACCTCCTCCTCCGGCACGACGAAACCATTGGCATCGTAGGAGACGAGCAGCAGCTTGCGCTTCGGGTCGTGGACAAAGGCGGTGACGATGTCCTGGTCGTTGTCCATGTCGACGATGATGCGGATCGGTTCGCCATGGCCGCGGCCGCCCGGCAGCCGGTCGGCGCCGATGGTGTAGAATTTGCCGCCGGTGGTGAAGACCAGGATCTTGTCGGTGGTCTGGGCATGGAAGGCGAGCTTGAGGCTGTCGCCTTCCTTGAAGGTGAGCGTGGAATGGTCGGCCAAATGGCCTTTCATCGCCCGCAGCCAGCCCTTTTCCGAGACCACCACGGTGACCGGCTCGCGCTCGATCATGGCGTGGGCAATGTCGGTCAGATCATGCTCCGGCGCGTCGGCGAACTGGGTGCGGCGCTTGCCGAGTTCGGTCTCGGGGCCGAACTTGTCGCGAACCTGCGTGACTTCCCATTTGATCGTCGACCATTGCTTGGCGTCGGATGCGAGCAATGCCTCGATCTGCTTCTTCTCGGTGGTGAGACCGTCGAACTCCTTGCGGATCTCGAACTCTTCCAGCTTGCGCAAGGCCCGCAGCCGCATGTTGAGGATGGCTTCGGCCTGGGTGTCGGTGAGCGACCAACGGGCCATCATCACCTGCTTGGGCTCATCCTCCTCGCGGATGATCCTGATGACCTCGTCGATGTTGAGATAGGCGATCAGGTAGCCGGCAAGGATTTCCAGCCGCTTCTCGATCTCGCCAAGCCGATGCTTCGAGCGGCGGATCAGCACATCGCGCCGATGGTCGAGCCACTCCTTCAGCACGCCCTTCAGCGACAGGACGTTGGGCACCTTGCCGCGCGACAAAACGTTCATGTTGAGGGGAAACCGGCTTTCGAGCTCGGTCAGCTTGAACAGCGATTCCATCAGAATGCCGGGATCGACCGAACGGCTTTTCGGTACGAGCACAATGCGGACGTCCTCGGCGCTTTCATCCCTGACATCCTCAAGCAGCGGCAATTTGCGCGCGATCAAAAGCTCGGCGATCTTCTCGATCAGCCTGGCCTTCTGGATGCCGTAGGGGATTTCAGTGACGACGATGCTCCAGGTGCCCCTGCCCTGATCCTCCTGGCCCCATTTGGCGCGCACGCGAAAACCGCCGCGGCCGGTCTCATAGGCCTCCAGGATGGATGCGCGGCTGTCGACGATGATGCCGCCGGTCGGGAAATCCGGCCCCTGGACGAACTCCATCAGCTTTGTCACGGGCGCGTCCGGCTGCTCGATCAACTGCAGCGCCGCGTTGCAAAGCTCGGCGGCATTGTGCGGCGGGATGGAGGTGGCCATGCCGACCGCAATGCCGGAGGAACCGTTGGCGAGCAGATTCGGGAAGGCGCCGGGAAGCACTACGGGCTCCTCGTCCTCCTCATTGTAGGTTGGCCGGAAATCGACGGCGTCCTCGGTGATGCCGGCAAGCAAATCGCTCGCCACCTCGGTCATGCGCGCCTCGGTATAGCGCATGGCGGCGGCGTTATCGCCGTCGATATTGCCGAAATTGCCCTGCCCGTCGACGAGGGGATAGCGCATGGAGAAATCCTGCGCCAGGCGCACCAGCGCGTCGTAGATCGACTGGTCGCCATGCGGATGGAACTTGCCCATCACGTCGCCGACGATGCGGGCGCATTTGGCAAAGCCCTGGTCGGGGTTGAGCCTGAGCAGCCGCATGGCATGCATGATGCGGCGATGCACAGGCTTCAGCCCGTCGCGCACGTCAGGCAGCGCCCGGTGCATGATGGTCGAGAGCGCATAGGCGAGATAGCGCTCTTCCAGCGCCTTCTTCAGATCGACCGGTTCGATGTGGTCACCGCCGCCATTTTCAGGCGGCAAAATCCTTTTTCCCATGCGGCTGGACTAGCCGAGCGGGTGATTCGCGGCAAGGCGGGGCTGCGGAAACTCCGCACTTTGCAGCCTTTGGGCTTACGAGCGCGGCTCAAGGTCCGACAATGGATGTGACGGACTTCATGTTCCCCCTTGCCGTCCCTGTGCAACAGCAACGGTAGCAGCGCTGTTGCCAACCAACATCAATCTGTTACACGCCCTCTCTAAGGCAGGAGACGGTACGCAGGGGAGCCCGACCTTCATGACATATTCACCGCATCGGGCGAAGGCTCCCGCTCCGATTTGCCTTTCGCCGTGATTTTCGACAACTCTGCGGGAAAGCGCCTTTTTCCCGTCCAGTTCGTCACGGAATGGTGATGGCGTAGAATTGAGAAAACACTTTTTCAGGACTCTCTCAGGGAACTCGCGATGACAATCCAACGTTCGACACTCAAGAAACTTGCTTTTTCGACCTTTTTGCTGACGCTGCCGCTGAATGCCGCCTTTGCGCAAGACACGGCGGTTGCCGACCGACTGAAGGCCGCACTTGCCGTCCAGGGCGTCGATATCACCTGGACCGGCGTTACCGGCGACAATTCCAGCATGGTGCTGCAGGGCGTGTCGGTCAAACCGGCGGCCGAAAAGGAGGCGCTGCCGATCGGCGACGTCAAGCTCGAGGGCGTGACCGAAGCCAATGGCGGCTTCGATGTCGCGACCATCACGACTTCGGCCTTCGAGCACAGCAAGGACGGCGTCACGCTCAACCTCACCCCTTCGTCATCCACGACGCCAACATCCCGGCTGAGGGCGCTACAGGCCCGCTCGGCTCGATGATGATCTACAAGTCGGCCGAACTCGAAAACCTGACGGTCAAGGTTGCCGACAAGACCGCCTTCTCGGTGGATGGGCTTGCTGTCCAGATCACGCCGCCGGCCGACGGCAAGGCGATGGAGTTTTCCGCCACCACGGAAAAGTTCAACGCCGACCTGACCCTGGTCGACGATGCGAAGTCCAAGGAAGCCATCGAGGCCCTCGGCTACCAGAACATAACGGGCAATATCGAGATCGGCGGCACCTGGCAGCCGAGCGACGGCAAGATGGACCTGTCGAAATACGATATCTCGGTCGAGAATGCCGGCACGCTCGGCATGACCTTCGGCCTCGGCGGCTACACGGTCGACTTCGTCAAGTCGCTGCAGGAGATGCAGAAAAAGATGGCGGCGCAGCCCGAAGGCGCCGACAATTCGGCGCAAGGCATGGCCCTGCTCGGCCTTTTGCAGCAGCTTTCCTTCAACAGCGCGTCGATCCGCTTCGACGACGATTCGCTGACCGGCAAGGTGCTTGAATATGTCGGCAAGCAGCAGGGCATGTCGGGCAAGGACATCGCCAACCAGGCCAAGGCGATTGTGCCGTTCGGCATGGCACAGCTCAACAATCCCGA
The DNA here is from genome assembly GCF_030323125.1 of Mesorhizobium sp. C089B. Taxonomy (NCBI): domain Bacteria; kingdom Pseudomonadati; phylum Pseudomonadota; class Alphaproteobacteria; order Hyphomicrobiales; family Phyllobacteriaceae; genus Mesorhizobium; species Mesorhizobium sp. C089B. Next base: position 791,399 of record NZ_CP100469.1, on the reverse strand, counting down.
ACTGACCGCCGAAGTGACGGCCGCGGTGAGCAAGTACCTCGACGATCCGAAGAGCCTCGAGATTTCGGCCGAGCCGCCGGCAGCGGTGCCGTTCGCGCTGATCATGGCCGGTGCCATGTCCAACCCGGCCGACCTGACCAAGACGCTGGGCGTCCATGTCAAGGCCAACGAAGACTGATCGAAGTTCGCTCCCTTCTCCCCGTCACTATACGGGGAGAAGGTGCCGGCAGGCAGATGAGGGGCGGCGCCAACGCCTGCAAATTGTAGTTCGATGCTGAACCGATTGTCAGAAGGCGCCAACTGCTAAGGCCGTTCGCCAATCGCCTGCATGCGTGCTGCCCCTCATTGTCCTGCCGGACATTTCTCCCCGAATAGAGACGGGGAGAAAGGGCAGTTGCAACGCTGCTGTCAGTCCTTCTTCACTGCCGCGACACGCAGCGACAGATCACGCAACTGCTGCGGCGAGGCTTCCGAAGGCGCGTTCATCAACAAATCGTAGGCCTGCTGGTTCATCGGGAACATGGTGATCTCGCGCAGGTTCTTGGCGCCGACCAGCAGCATGACGACACGGTCGACGCCGGCCGCCATGCCGCCATGCGGCGGCGCGCCATACTGGAAGGCGCGATAGAGGCCGCCGAAACGCTCCTCGACGGTCTGGCGGTCGAGGCCGCGTATCTCGAATGCCTTGACCATGGTTTCGGGCAGATGGTTGCGGATGCCGCCCGAGGCGATCTCGAAGCCGTTGCAAACCATGTCGTACTGGAAGGCCTTGATTTCCAGCGGATCCTTGGTCGTCAGAGCTTCCATACCACCTTGCGGCATCGAGAACGGGTTGTGGGCAAAATCGATCGCTTTCGCCTCCTCGTCCCATTCATAGAAGGGGAAGTCGATAATCCAGCACAGTTCAAAACGCTCGCGGTCGACAAGGTTCAGCTCCTCGCCGGCACGCGTACGCGCGGCACCGGCGAAGGTAACGAACTTCTTCGGATCGCCGGCGACGAAGAAGGCGGCGTCGCCATCGGCAAGGCCGAGCTGCTGACGGATCGCCTCGGTGCGCTCCTCGCCGATGTTCTTGGCCAATGGACCGGCGCCTTCAAGCTTGTCGCCTTCCTTGCGCCAGAAGATGTAACCCAGTCCCGGCTGGCCCTCGCCCTGCGCCCACGAGTTCATGCGGTCGCAGAAGGCGCGGCTGCCGCCGGTCTTGGCCGGAATGCCCCACACTTCGGCCTTCGGATCGTTGGCCAGGATGTTGGCGAAGACCTTGAAGCCGGAATCGCGAAAATGGTCGGAGACGGCCTGCATCTCGATCGGGTTGCGCAGGTCCGGCTTGTCGGAGCCATATTTGCGCATCGCGACATCGTACGGGATGCGCTGGAATGTCTGCGTCACCGGCTTGCCGTTGGCGAAGGTCTCGAAGACGCCGCGCATCACCGGTTCCATGGTCGACAGCACGTCGTCCTGCTCGACGAAGCTCATTTCGAGGTCGAGCTGGTAGAATTCGCCGGGCAGACGGTCGGCGCGCGGGTCCTCGTCGCGGAAGCAGGGCGCGATCTGGAAATAGCGGTCGAAGCCGGAGACCATGATCAGCTGCTTGTACTGTTGCGGCGCCTGCGGCAGCGCGTAAAAGGTGCCGGGATGGATGCGCGACGGCACCAGGAAGTCGCGCGCACCTTCCGGCGACGAGGCCGTCAGGATCGGCGTCGAGAATTCGGTGAAGCCGACATCGGTCATACGCTTGCGCATCTCGGCGATGATTTTCGTGCGCGCCACGATGTTCCTGTGCAGCGTCTCGCGGCGCAGGTCGAGGAAACGGTACTTCAGGCGGATGTCTTCGGGATAGTCGGGCTCGCCGAACACCGGCAGCGGCAATTCCTTGGCTGCCGACAGCACCTCGATCTCGCGCGCAAAAATCTCGATCTCGCCGGTCGGCAGGTTGGCGTTGGTGGTGTCCGGCAGGCGCGCCTTGACCTCGCCGTCGACGCGGATCACCCATTCGCCACGCAGCGTCTCGGCCACCTTGAAGGCGGGCGAATCCGGATCGGCGACGATCTGGGTCAGGCCGTAATGGTCGCGCAGATCGATGAACAGCAGGCCGCCATGATCGCGCACGCGATGCACCCAGCCCGACAGGCGAACCGAAGAGCCGACATCGCTCTTTCTCAACTGGGCACAGGTGTGGCTGCGGTAACGATGCATTGTCATGTCAAAAGTCCGGGGTGCTGGGTTGTGGGCCGAGCGTCAAAGCCCGGTCCAAAATTTGCGCGAAAAGCGCATGGGAGGCCCGATTTGTCAAGGCAAGCCGGGTGATCCGGCGCAGGCCCATTGTTCAGGCGAAGTGGATTTCGGCGCCCTGACGCTCGAAGTCGGCGAGGATCGCGGCCGGCGCGGTCTTTTCGACCACGAGATGGCGGATCGCCTCTGGCCTGGCGACCCGGTAGGGTGCGGCTGTGGCCAGCTTGTCGTTGGTTACAGCGATGACGATGCCTGCGCTGTTCTTGGCCATGGCCCGCTTTACCTCGGCCTCAGCCGAATCGAAGGCCGTGACGCCGCGCGACGCATCGAGGCCGCAGGAGCCGAGAACAAACAGATCCGCGCCAAGTTGCGCGACGGCGGCAAGCGTGTCGGCGCCGACGCAGGCGCCGAGGTGGCGGTCGAACCGGCCGCCCAGCACAATCAGTTCGACCAAAGCGTGGTCTGACAGGACAGAGGCGATTTCGAGGGAATTGGTGGCGACGGTCAGTTCGAGGTCGCGCGGAATGGCCCTGGCGATCGCGGCATTGGTCGAGCCGCTGTCGATGAACAGGGTCTGTCCGCCCGAAAGCAATGCCACGGTCGCGCGGGCCAGCCGCGTCTTTTCTTCGACCGCATGGCCGGCGCGCAGGCCGACTGGTGTCGATGCGAAGGGTGCGGGCGCGACCGCACCGCCATAGACGCGGCGGCATTGCCCGGCCTTGGCGAGTTCCCTGAGGTCGCGGCGAACCGTGTCCTCCGAAACGCCGAAGCGGCTTGCCAGCTCGCCGGCCAGCACCCTTCCCTCGACGGCGAGGCGATCGCGAATGATTTGATGCCGCTCATCGGTCAGCATTGCATGATCCTGCTTTCTTTGTGCACGTTCTTGCACGATTTGCCTGTTTGTGCAAGATAAGAGAATATCAACGACAATCGCCGGCTCTCTCCCCCGAAAGCATCGTCATGACCTTTGGCCTCCGCCTCGCTCCCCAACACCGGGTCTACGCCGGCTTTGCGATCTATTCGTTCGCCATGGGCCAAATCTTCCCGCGGCTGCCCGACATCAAGCATGCCATGGGCATAGGAGACGGCACGCTCGGGCTCAGCCTGATCGGGACGCCGATCGGCACCTTGACCGCGCTGACGCTGGCGGCGCCGATCCTGGAGCGCGTCGGCTTCCGCCGCGCGCTGCTCGGGCTGGTGCCGCTCTTGTCGGTTGTCTTTGCCATTGCCGTGCATGCGCCTGGGCCGCTTGCGCTGTTCCTGATGCTGTTTCCGGTCGGCCTGATGATCGGCAGCGTCGAGATCATTCTCAACGTCGAGGCCGACAGAACCGAATTCCTGCTCAAGCGCCGGATCATGAACCGGGCGCATTCGTTCTGGAGCATTGGCTTTTTCGGCGCCGGCCTGTTCGGCGCCGCGCTTGCGCATCTCGGCATATCGCCGCAACTGCACCTGGCCATTGTCGTACCGATGGTGGCGACAGGAATAGCGCTGTTTCTCGGCGGTTACGAACCGGCGCCGAGCCGCTTCGCCGGCAATGACGAGACGGCGGCAAGGCTGGCGCGGCCGACGCTGCCTATCCTCGTCCTCGTCGCGGTGACGCTGTCGGCGATGCTGATGGAAGGCGCCAGCATCGACTGGTCGGCAATCTACATGCGCACCGTGTTCGATGCGGGCCCTTTCGTCGCCGGTTTCACGGTGGCGCTGTTTGCATTCTCGCAAGCGGCCACGCGCTTCTTTGCCGACTCCTTTGTCGACCGCCACTCGCCGAGCGGCGTGGCGCGGGTGCTGCTGGCGACGATGGCGGTCGGCGTGCTGCTCGTCTTCTTCTCGCCTGCCCCGCTTGTATCGATGCTGGGCTTTGCGCTACTTGGCATTGGCAGCAGCGCGATCTTTCCGCTGGCGATCTCGGCGGCTGCCCAACGCACGGACCGCTCCGCGGCAATCAATGTCGCGGCGCTGTCGCAGATCTCCTTCGTCGCCTTCCTGCTCGGCCCGCCATTGCTCGGCTTCGTCTCCGACCATTGGGGCATTCGCTCGGCCTTCGGTATCGGCATCCCCTTCATCATCCTCAGCCTGCTGACTGCCGGCTCGCTTGGCCGAAGGGCGTCCCGGGGCAAGCCTGCGCCGGCGAGCGAAGCTTTGGCGAGGGCCGACGGAGCTTGAACGGCCGCACTTGAAGCCACACACCTGTTGGCGGCGGGACAAGCCACTGGCATTGGCCACACCGATGGTTCAGAACTGTGGAGCCACCTGGACGAGTATGACGTTTCGTCGATCGTCACACTCATCCAACTCTTTCTCGAAGCATGATCTTTTCCGAAAACCGGTTCCCACTTTTCGGATCATGCTCTAAGCAACGGTTCCGTATGTCCTCCATCCGCCCGCTGATCCCGCTCCTCATCGCCGCCGGCATCCTGCTTGGCGGCAACGGGCTGCAGGGCACGCTGATCGCGTTGCGCGGCGCGCAGGAAGGGTTTTCGGCCTCCGACATCGGCCTGATGGGCACGTTCTATTTCGCCGGCTTCCTGCTTGGTTGCCTCGCAGTCACCCGCATCCTCAAGGCAGTCGGCCATGTCCGGACGTTTTCAGCGCTGGCCGCCATCGCCGCGGCCAGTACGCTGCTCCTGGTGCTGGTGATCGATCCGGTGATGTGGTGCGCGGTGCGCTTTGCCGGCGGTTTCTGCTTTGCCGGCCTGTTCACCGTCATGGAAGCCTGGCTGAACTCCGGCGTCGAAAACAAGGATCGTGCGCGGGTGCTCGCCATCTACCGCATGGTCGATATCGGCTCGGTAACCGGCGCGCAGTTCCTGATCCCGATCTTCGGCCCCGGCGGCTTTGCCATCTTCGCCATCATGTCGATGATGATCACGCTGTCGCTGGTTCCGGTGTCGCTCGGCGACCGCTCCAACCCGACGCCGCCGGAAGACGTCAAGCTCGATCTCGCCCGCGTCTGGCGGATTTCGCCGCTCGGCTGCTTCGGCTGCATCTGCGTCGGCGTCACCAACAGCGCGTTCCGCACGCTGTCGCCGGTCTATGCCGAGCAGATCGGCATGTCGGTGGCCGATGTCGTCACCTTCGTCAGCGTCGGCATCTTCGGCGGCGCCCTCATCCAGTATCCGCTCGGCTACCTCTCCGACCGCTGGGATCGGCGCGCGGTGCTTCTGGCCACGACATGCGGCGCCATGTTCGCCGCGCTGGCGCTGGCCTTCGTCGCCGGCGCCGATCCGACCCTCAATTTGATCATCGTCTTCATCTTCGGCAGCTTCGCCATGCCGCTCTATTCGCTGTCGGCGGCGCATTCCAACGACCGCGCCGACAAGGGCGAGTTCGTGCTGATCAATGCCGCGTTGATGCTGTTCTATTCCTTCGGCGCCATCGGTGGCCCCTTCGCGGCCTCGACGGCCATGCAATATTTCGGACCGGGCGCCCTGTTTGTCTTCAGCGCAGTCGTCTACGCCACCCTCATCGCCGTCATTCTCTACCGCATGCAGGTGCGCGGCAGCGTGCCGGCGGGCAAGCGCAGCCGCTTCACGGCGCTGCTGCGCACATCAACCGTCTTCGCGCGGCTGGCGCGCAGAAATGGCGATTCCGACGGATCGGCTGATACTTGACCGAAGGGCGGCTTGACGAAAGCGCCCATGGCTGAAATTGAAAGAGAACCTTACCCGTTACTAAAAAGCGATTTGATGCACGTCATCACCACCCAAAATGAGCTCGAGTCCGTTCTCGCCGCTTTTGAAAAGTCGGATTTCGTCACCGTCGACACCGAATTCATCCGCGAAACGACATTCTGGCCGATTCTGTGCCTGATCCAGATGGCGGCGCCCGGCGTCACCGCGCTGATCGACCCGCTGGCGCCCGACATCAACCTCGCCCCGTTCTTCCGGCTGATGGCCAATGAGGCGGTGGTCAAGGTTTTCCATGCCGCGCGCCAGGACATTGAAATCATCGTCCATCTCGGCGATCTGGTGCCCCATCCGGTGTTCGACACCCAGGTCGCGGCCATGGTCTGCGGCTTCGGCGACAGCGTCTCCTACGATCAGCTGGTGCAGCGCATCACCGGCGCACGGCTCGACAAATCCTCGCGTTTCACCGACTGGCGCCACCGGCCGCTGTCGGACAAGCAACTCGACTATGCCTTGGCCGACGTCACCCATCTGATCGACGTCTACAAGCATCTCAGCGCCGAACTGGAGCGGGAAAACCGCGCCCATTGGCTAAACGAGGAAATGGAGGTGCTGACTTCGCGCGAGACCTACGATCCGCACCCCGAAGACGCTTGGAAGCGGCTGAAGATGCGGCTGCGCAAGCCGCAGGAGCTGGCGATCGTGCAGACGGTGGCGGCATGGCGCGAACGCGAGGCGCGCGAGCGTGACGTGCCGCGCGGCCGGGTGCTCAAGGACGACGCCATATACGAGGTCGCCCAGCAGGCGCCGCGCGATGCGGCAGCGTTGGGCAAGCTGCGCACGACGCCGAAAGGCTGGGAGCGTTCGTCGACGGCTACCGCATTGCTTGGCGCGGTCAACACGGCGCTCGCTTTGCCCCGCGAAGAGATGCCGAAGCTGCCCAAGAGCTTTCAGCCGCCCGAGGGCTCCAATGCCGCCTCCGAGCTGCTGAAGGTTCTGTTGCGGATCGTCGCCGAGAAGGAAGGCGTCGCCTCGAAAGTGCTGGCGTCCAGCGACGACATCGACCGCATCGCCGCCGAGGGCGAGGATGCCGACGTGCCGGCCCTGCAGGGCTGGCGACGCGCCGTGTTCGGCGAAGCCGCACTGAAGCTGGTGCGCGGCGAAATCGGCATCAAGTTCGACAAGCGCAAGATCGCGGTGTTCGATTTGTAGACCCCCACCCCGCTCCGCTGCGCGGAGCGACCCTCCCACAAGGGGGAGGGTAAACAACTGCCCTACACCGCTCCGAGCAGGTGTAGCGCGAACCAGATCCATGCCAGCAAGAGAATGATCGCGCCGACGTAGAAGGCGCGGCTGCGAAACCGCAGATTGTTGCTGGTGAGGTGGACCCAGGCGTGGCCATAGCGGGAAATCACGAAAATCCACATCAAGGCCAGGGTCAGATAATTGACGCCATTGGTCGCGTGCAGCGCCAGGCACAGCACATAGAACAGCACCGGCAGTTCGAACTGGTTGATGAGATTGTTGGCAACCGTGACGCTCGACCCGGGCTCGGTCGTGCGCACCTTGTATTGACCGACCTTGGCCTCGCCCGATTTGACCGCGCCGTAGCGGCGCCGGCCCATCACGACATAGACGATATAGACGAGCAACACCTGCGCCAGCATCGGCCAGAAAATCGCGGTCTGGCTCATGGCGTTGCCCCTGCTCTGTCGTTCATGCCTGTGGACGCCGCTGGGCGGCAAGGATCAAAAACGCGATGACGATGACGGGGATCGCCAGCAGCGCGAATTTGGTGACGATCAGCGACGAGGCGAAAGACAGAGAATCCGGGTTGGCCGACAGCGCATCGGACAAGAGCCGCGCCACCGCAATGTTCTGGGCGTAGTCGGCGCATGTGTAGGGCAGCACGATTACCAGCGCGAACAGCGCCTGAAGCTGCACCGGCATGGCACGAAAACTCTTCAGCCGCCGCCCGGTTGCCAGGATCAGGCTGACCATGGTCAGCGACAGCAGCGCCGGGAAGAGAAGGTCGAAAGTCAAATAGTGCCAGACCAGGATGATCTCGCTGCCGCGCCGGCCGAGTGCCGTCAGCCAGGCCATGCCCTCGTCGGGCGTGAACCCGCCAAGGCGCACGTCGAGCGACGGCAGGCCACCGCTCAGCCGGCGGAAATAGAAGAATTCCAGCAGCGTCATGATGATGAAAACCGCCGCGGCGGCAAAGCACAGCGCGCCGGCATGGCGCGCCAGCCGCAGCACGATCGTCGCCTGGTGGCGCCAGAGCATGTACCGCTCTGGCTGCCGGTCAGGCTCCGCCAGGATAGTTCGGGCTTTCGCGGGTAATCGTGACGTCATGGGCGTGGCTTTCACGAAGTCCGGCGTTGGATATGCGCACAAAGGTGGCGCGTTCGCGAAAATCGGCAAGGTCGCGGCCACCGACATAACCCATAGCGGCTTTTAGCCCGCCCGCAAGCTGGTGCAGCACGCCAGACACAGGTCCCTTGTAGGGCACCTGCCCTTCAATGCCTTCCGGGACCAGTTTCAGCGTGTCGCGAACCTCGGCCTGGAAGTAGCGATCGGCCGAGCCGCGCGCCATGGCGCCGACAGAGCCCATGCCGCGATAGGCCTTGAAGGAGCGGCCCTGATGCAGATAGACCTCGCCCGGGCTTTCGTCGGTGCCGGCCAGCAGCGAACCGATCATGGCCGCACTGGCGCCCGCGGCAAGCGCCTTGGCCAGGTCACCCGAATATTTGATGCCGCCGTCGGCGATGACCGACACGCCTGATCTATGCGCCGTCTCGACCGCCGACATGATCGCCGAAAGCTGCGGCACGCCGACGCCGGCGACGATGCGCGTGGTGCAGATCGAGCCCGGGCCGATGCCGACCTTGACGGCATCGGCGCCGGCGTCGATCAGCGCCTGCGTGCCTTCGGCGGTGGCGACGTTGCCGGCCAGGATGCGGACGGAATTGGAAAGCTTCTTGGCCCGCGTCACCGCATCGAGCACGCGCTGCGAATGGCCATGCGCGGTGTCGATGACCAGGAGGTCGACACCGGCATCGATCAACCGCTCGGCGCGCTCGAAGCCGTCATCGCCGACGCTGGTGGCGGCCGCCGCCCGCAGGCGCCCCTGCGCATCCTTGCTGGCGTGCGGGTTGAGCTGCGACTTCTCGATGTCCTTGACGGTGATCAGGCCGACGCAATTGCCGGACTTGTCCACGACGACGAGCTTTTCGATGCGGTGCTGGTGCAGCAGCCGCTTGGCCTCGTCCTGGTCGACATTCTCCTTGACCGTGATCAGGTTCTCACGGGTCATCAATTCGTAGACTTTCTGCCCCGGATCGGAGGCGAAGCGCACGTCGCGGTTGGTCAGGATACCAACCAGGCGGCCGATCTTCTGGCCGCCGGTGCCGCCATTCTCGACAACCGGAATGCCCGAGATGGAATAGGTGCGCATCAGCGCCAGCGCGTCGGCGAGCGTGGCGTCGGGGCCGATGGTGACCGGATTGATGACCATGCCCGATTCGAACTTCTTGACCTGGCGAACCTGCTCGGCCTGTTCGGCCGGCGAGAAATTGCGGTGGATGACGCCGATGCCGCCGGCCTGCGCCATGGCGATGGCGAGCCGCGCCTCGGTGACGGTGTCCATGGCGGCCGACAGGATCGGCACGTTGAGGTCGATGTCGGTGGCGATGCGGGTGCGGACGTCGGTCTCACCGGGCATGACCTCGGAATGACCGGGCTGCAACAGCACGTCGTCAAAGGTCAGCGCCAGCGCGCCGGTGGACGTTTCGATGATTTTTGCCATGGCCAGTCCTCGGATACGAAAAGCGCTGGAGAATACAAAAAGCGCTGGACCGAAATGGACAGCGCCGACTCGTTTCTTCCCTTTCAGGATTGGCGCTGGCTGGTAACACGTCGCGGCGCCGATGAAAAGCCGGTCGTGGCCTATTCGGCGGACTTGCCCAACAGGGCATCGAGCAAGACATGGCGCGGTGACGCGAAAGGATTGACGACCGTTACGCCGCCCCAGGTGAAGCCGTCCTGCAGATCTTCCGACAGCAGCAGCCGGCAACCGGTTTGCGAGGCAACAGACAGGATGGTCGCATCCCAGATGCCGAAATGGTGATCGGTCGCAAGATCAGCCGCGACCGTCATCACCTCCGGCGTCGTGCCGACAACCGGAAACGCGTCGCGCCAGCTCAACAGGGCGTCGCGCGCTTGTGCACGTGATCGTCCGGCCTTGCGTGTGAGAACGGTGAACAATTCGCCGAGCACTTGGACTGGAATGACGGCTGCCTCTTGCGCAATGTCGTGCAGCAGGCCGAAAACGATGTCGCGCTTCTCGGCTCCGTTGATCCCCTCGGCATAAACAAGGATGTTGGTATCGAGCGCGACCTTCACCGCTCGTCCTCGTAAAGCTCGTCGCGGCTCCAGCGCCCGGCTTCTACAACAGGCTGGCGTTCGAGGCGCGACAGCAGCGCTGTGCGCGAACGAGACGCCGCAGGGTCGGGCTGCCCTGCAGGCACGATCCGCGCCACGGGGCGCCCATGGCTGGTCACGACATAGCTCTGTCCTTCGCGGACACCGCGCAGGAGGAGCGAGAATTTGCGGTTGGCGTCGGCTGCGGAAACGGCTTCTTCCATGACATTGTCCAGATAGTAGTTATATTCACTACAGCATAGTGAACCCGGTCAATTTTCGCAAGTTCATTCAATGTGGCGAAACGCAGCGATGCCTCTTGTCCGCCCACGGTCGCACAAAAATGACAGCAAATTAATGCGACATCGCGCCTGAGGCGTGATAACCGCCCGTTTGTATCGGCTTGCCCGCCTTTTCATTGCCTGGATTGGCCGGCAGGCACATTTAGACCAGTTCGGACGCGTTCGTTGAACCGCATCATTCCGCTCATTCTGGCGGTCGCCTTGTTCATGGAAAACATGGATTCGACCGTCATTGCGACATCGCTGCCGGCGATCGCCGTCGACATCCACACCAGCCCGATCGCGCTCAAGCTGGCGCTGACCGCCTATCTGGTGTCGCTGGCCATCTTCATTCCGATCAGCGGCTGGATGGCCGACCGGTTCGGCGCCAAGACCATTTTTCGCGCCGCGATCGGCGTGTTCATCGTCGGCTCGGTCTGCTGCGCCGTCTCCAACTCGCTGCCGGCCTTTGTCGTCTCGCGCTTCCTGCAAGGCATAGGCGGCGCCATGATGACGCCGGTCGGCCGGCTGGTCCTGGTGCGCGCGACGCCGAAGAGCGAGCTGGTTGCCGCCATGTCGTGGCTGACGGTGCCGGCGCTGGTCGGACCGCTCGTCGGACCACCGATCGGCGGCTTCATCACCACTTATTTCACCTGGCACTGGATCTTTCTGATCAACGTGCCGATCGGCCTGATCGGCATCTGGTTGGCGACGCGCTTCCTGCCGCAAACCGACTCGATGGAGACGCCGCCGCTCGATTTCGTCGGTTTCGTGCTGAGCGGGCTGGCGGCCTCCGGCGTCGTCTTTGGCCTGTCGGTGGTCAGCCTGCCCTATCTGCCGCCGGCGACCGGCCTCATCACCGTGGCGGTCGGGCTGATTTCCGGCGTGCTCTATCTGCTGCATGCGCGGCGCGCCAAGAATCCCCTACTGGCGCTGGAACTGTTCCGCAACCAGGTGTTCCGCTCCTCGGTGCTCGGCGGCTCGCTGTTTCGCATCGGCATCGGCGCGGTGCCGTTCCTGTTGCCCCTGATGTTCCAGATCGGCTTCGGGCTGACGCCGTTCCAGTCGGGCATGATCACCTTCGTCTCGGCCATCGGCGCCATTGGCATGAAGTTCGTCACCGCGCTGATCTTCCGGCTCGCCGGCTTCCGCCGGGTGCTGATCTGGGGCTCGCTGATCGCCGCCGCATCGATCGCCATCTACGGCCTGTTCACGCCGGAGACGCCTTACGCGCTGATGCTGGCGATATTGCTGGTCGGCGGGTTTATCCGCTCGATGTTCTTCACCGGCGTCAACGCGCTCTCCTATGCCGAGGTGACGGCTGAAGACACCAGCAAGGCAACGCCGATCACGGCGGTGTTCCAGCAGTTGTCGATCGCGCTCGCCGTGGCGCTGGCCGGCGGCATCCTGGAAGTCTCGACCTCGATCCGTGGCGGACCGCTGGCGCTCGGCGATTTCCACATCGCCTTCTTCATCGTGGCGGCGGTGTCGGCGGCAGCGTCCGTGTCATTCATGCGGCTGGCGCCGGATGCCGGCAATGCCGTATCGGGACATGGCCGGCTGACGACGCCGAAGACGCTGGAGCCGGTGAGCACGGCTGGGAAGTAAGGGGCGGCGCGACGAAAATCGTCGACGTCGGCGATCCTTCACACCCCCCCTCTGGCCTGCCGGCCATCTCCCCCGCAAGGGGGGAGATCGGATATCACGCGGCTTTCGCCAATCTTGCAACTTTGAAGGAATGGCGAGGCGGTCGCAGCTGCCAATCTCCCCCCTTGCGGGCGAGATGTCCGGCAGGACAGAGGGACGGAGCGCTACGAAGCGTCTTTCACGCCGTGCCGTCTCTGCCCTTAAAATCCTTCGCCAGCAAATACAACTCCACCGACTCATCCCGCGACGCCGGCGGCTTCACGTGGTGCACCGAGCGGAAGTTCTTCTTGAGCATCGACAGCAGCTCGTTTTCGGCGCCGCCTTGAAACGTCTTGGCCAAAAAGTGCCCGCCCGGCTTCAGCACCGACAGCGCGAAATCGGCGGCCACCTCGCACAGATGCATGGTGCGGATGTGGTCGGTTCGCTTGTGGCCGGTGGTCGGCGCGGCCATGTCGGACAACACGATATCGGGGTCGCCGCCCAGCGCCTCGGCGAGCTTTTGCGGCGCTTCCGGGTCGAGGAAATCCATCAGCAGCACCGGCGCACCCGGCACCGCATCCATTTCGAGATAGTCGATGCCGATGACATGTGGATTATCAGCCGTCGATTTCGTCCTCGCGGCCGCCACCTGGCACCAGCCGCCGGGGGCCGCACCGAGATCGATGACCTTCATGCCGGGTTTCAGCAGATGATGCTTGTCATCGATCTCGATCAGCTTGTAGGCCGCGCGCGAGCGATAGCCGTCGGCCTTGGAGCGCTGGACATAGGGATCATTGATGTGGCGCTGCAGCCAGCGGCGCGACGATTCCTTCAGGCCGCTCTTCTTCTTGATCCGCGTCTTGAGGACACGAATGCTGGCGGAGCCCGGCTTTTCCGGCTTCTTGGTCATGACGTTATTTCTTGTTTGAGTTTTTGCGCTGGCCGAGTTGCCGCCGTTTTTCGGCGGCTTCGCGTTTCGCGAAGGGCTTCCCCCACTCCGTCGCCGCTTCGCGGCGCCACCTCTCCCCCTCCGGAGGGAGAGGAAAGGCGCCGGTCTGCATAAGTTCGCGCCCTTCCTCTACCCCGTCGATCGGGGGAGAGGTGTCGAGCGAAGCTCGACGGAGTGGGGGTCGACCGTTCACCAAAGCGATGCGGATCATGCTCGGCCCCGCCCACTGTTGCGCCAGACGCCGTCATCGGCCATCAGCTCGCTCAAAATGCCTTCGCGCAGACCACGGTCGGCGACGCGCAGCCGCTCCGACGGCCACACCGCACGGATCGCTTCAAGAATAGCACAGCCGGCCAGCACAAGATCGGCGCGGTCCGTACCGATGCACGGGTTGGCGCAGCGCTGCTGGAAGTCCCAGCCGACCAGTTTTTCGACCATGCGGTCGACGCTGTCGCGGTCCATCCACAGCCCATCGACGCGGCGGCGATCGTAGCGTTCGAGGTCGAGATGGACGCCGGCCAGCGTCGTCACCGTGCCTGATGTGCCCAGCAGATGGAATTTCGGGCTGGTCAGCACGTGGCTCAACCGGTCGCGGCCGTCGAAGGATTTTAGCCGCACCGCGACATCGTCGACCATCGCGGCAAAGATCTCGCGCGTCACCGTGCGGCCGCCAAAACGCTCGGCCAGCGAGACGACGCCGACCGGCAGCGACGTCCACGACACGATGTGGTTGGCAAGCCGTGGCGAGCGCTGGCCGGTGAGGTCGATCAGCGCGATTTCGGACGAGCCACCGCCAATGTCGAACAGCACCACGCCTTGCGTGTCGCGCTCGACCAGCGAGCCGCAGCCGGATACAGCAAGCCGCGCCTCGGTCTGGCGATCGATGATTTCCAGCTTCAACCCCGCCTCTCGTTCGACGCGCTGCAGGAATTCCACGCCATTGTCGGCGGTGCGGCAGGCCTCGGTGGCGATCAGCCGTGCCTTGCGGATCTTGCGGTTGCGCAATTTGTCGCCGCAGATCTTCAGCGCCTCGACGGCGCGGTCCATCGCCGCCTGGCTCAGGTGCCCATTCGCCGTCAGCCCCTCGCCCAGCCTGACGATGCGCGAGAAGGCGTCGATGACGCGGAACTGGCCATGGCGCTGCGGCACCGCGACCAAAAGCCGGCAATTGTTGGTGCCGAGATCGAGCGCGGCAAACACCGGCAGTTCCTGCATCGGCGGACGATGCATTGGCTGTTCCGGTCGGGATTGTGGCGCCGAGGGCAAAGGCACCGGCGCTGGAGCGGCCGGGCCGACTGAGGCCGGCGCACTAACCGCTTCGGCCGTTGCGAGAGGGCTGTCGTCGCGCGCAAAAACCTTGCGCCCACGCCGGCGCTTGCGCCGCTTTCTCGCCTTGCCTCGCTGATGCTGGGCTTCGCCGGCCTGTCCGTTACCGGACTGAGGCCCCGCCTGGCGGGGCCGCCCGGCGGATGGGCTTGGCCCGCCTGACGGCGGCGAAGCCCTGGACACGCCCACTTCCGGCGCGCCAGCGCCGGTGTCGTGGTCTTCCACTTCAGTTCCTTCCGGCGCCGCGCGAACCGGAAAACCGGACGCAGCAGGCGCTTAAAAATTTTAAGTTGCCGCCAGAGTAGCAGCGCCGGACCGGATCACCAAGAGCAAGGGGCCAAATTTTGCCGGCTGCGTCCTGCCACGTCCCCGCTGCTTTGCAGCGTCCCGGCGTTCGCTAGCCTTTTCATCTTGCCACTGGCACGACGAATTCGCCGTTGGCGAACCGGCTGCTCACCCTTGCCGGTTGAATAGCCGGCTTCAATGAGGCATTTCTGAAATGAGGGGGAATTGGTGAATCGCGGACGTTTTAACGCCCGCCTGGGCGATGGGCAGCAACACATGACGACAACTCCATGAATTGGGGGGGCACGAATTGGAAGCGCTATCTGTGGCCGGTCATCGGTGTCGCGGCGGTCATCGGGTCGCTGTTGTTGCTGTGGCATGAGTTGCGCGGCATCTCGATCGACGATGTCTGGGACGGCATATCAGCCATCCCGACGCGCGGCTGGGTGCTGGCGGCGCTGAGCTCGGTGGTCGCCTACGCCTCGCTTGCCGGCTACGACCACATAGCGCTCTTGCATATCGGCAAAAAGGTCTCGTGGCTGTTCGTCACCTTCTGCTCCTTCACCACCTATGCGCTGTCGCACAACATTGGCGGCTCGGTGTTTTCGGGCGCCGTGATCCGCTATCGCGCCTATGGCACCAGGGGGCTGACCGGCCAGGACGTCGGCATTCTGGTGGCGATCTGCTGGATCACCTTCGTGCTCTCCAGCATTCTGGTCGGCGGCCTGGTGCTGGTGTTCGAGCCTGCGATCATCGACCGCTTTTCCGGCGCCCCGCACCACGGCCTGGCGATCGCCGCCGGCATCGCTTTGCTGATCCTGATCAGCGCCTACATCTTCGGCAGCTGGCTGCATCTGAAGCCGCTGAAAATCGCCGGCTTCCAGCTGCACTATCCGGCGCTGCCGATCGTGGCGCGGCAATTGCTGATCGGCCCGATCGAGCTTCTGGCAGCAGCGGCGATCATCTTCTTTGCTCTGCCGGCGGCCGGAAATCCCGGCTATTTTGTCATTCTCGGCGTGTTCCTGGTGTCGTTCTCGGTTGCGCAGATCTCGCACGCGCCGGGCGGGCTCGGCGTGTTCGAGGTCGTGTTCCTCGCGGGCCTGTCTGATATGGACCCGGTCGGCGTGTTGGCGGCACTTCTGGTGTTCCGGCTGTTTTACCTGATCATCCCGCTGCTGATCGCGCTCGGCGTGGTGCTGTTCTTCGAACATTCGCAATACAGCCGGACGGAGAGCTGAGGATCATTGGGTGCGGCGCGCCACCCGGGCGTAATTGCCCCTATGAAACGCTGTGATTGAAACGCAGCTTAGGCTTGACTATTTTCCGGCGGCGGCTACAAGGCACGCGCGGCTGCTTCGGCGGCCCACCAGCGCGACAGCGCCTGCTGGGGAATAGGTTAACGGTAGACCCACGGACTCTGACTCCGTTAGTCCTGGTTCGAATCCAGGTTCCCCAGCCAAGGCACGTCATGCCCACTGACAGCCAGTACATCCTCGAACGCATCCGCCAGGGATGCGTGGAGTTGTCCGACGACGAGTTCGCCATCGACAGGCTGGCAAAATATGTCGGCAACGGGAGAATCCGCTGGCATGTCGAGTTCCGTGGGCATCGCATCGAGCTGACAACCGGCCAGATCAAGAAGCAGCCTACCTTTCGCAGGAAAATCCTCGAACAGGCCGGCGTTCTGCCGCCGCAGCGTGCCGGGGCGGACTATAGGCGATGGGCTCTCGATCTGAGGCGGAACGCCATCGAGCTTCCCTGGCGGGACAGGCCGGTCGATGCCGGTTTTGCCATCGACAGGCTGACCAGCCACGGCGATGGGCGCTGGACGGTGGAATACCAGGGCAAGGCGACAAAATT
This sequence comes from Mesorhizobium sp. C089B, assembly GCF_030323125.1. NCBI lineage: Bacteria > Pseudomonadati > Pseudomonadota > Alphaproteobacteria > Hyphomicrobiales > Phyllobacteriaceae > Mesorhizobium > Mesorhizobium sp. C089B. The sequence continues at coordinate 774,789 of NZ_CP100469.1, read as the reverse complement.
CACGACGACCAAACTGCGCAGGCAGCTCAGCTTCCGTAAACGCATGCTGGCCAAGGCCAAGGTGCTGCCGCCCGAACTGGCCCCAGCCGCTTATCGAAAGTGGATGGACTGGCTTATTCAAAACGCCACTGAGGCGGCACCACAGGCCGGCGAAATCTTGATGACGGAGAAAAGCTGGCTGGACGACCTGCCGGAGCTGGCCGGCTGGCAAGATGAGGCGCCGCCGGAAGGGACCGACTAGGGCAGCGACAGCATCTCCCATAAGGATTTATCCGCATTTTAACTAATGTAGATCATCCTTTCGGATTGTGTTCTCCCGGCTTTTGGACAGAGCAGAATGGTCGATTTCGTGGACAAGGATGACGTTCCAGCACCCGGCCCGCCCAAACGCTGGCGCGCAATAGCTTTGGCGGCACTCCAGATCGTCCCGCCGGTCATTTCATCATGGCCGGCTATTTCACCTATGTGACCTCGCACAACAAGCCGCCTGCAGACATGGCGGCGCTGGCCGTGTCGATCATGAAATCGGGCGATGCTTCTCCAGAACTGCGCGATTGGGCAGCTGGCGTTCTCCGGCAGGAGTTTGGTTGCGCCCAAGCCAGCGGCCGGCGCCGCTCATCCAAGAGATTGCCTGAGGAGGCGCCGGCCAGGCGGGCATTGGGGTACCCGCCGACGCTACATTAGCATTGGTGCATAGATGCGATATGGCGCGAACGCGGAAGGTCGGCAGCCGCGGCACTACAGCAATTTTTCCCAAGACCCGGGCCCGCAACGCTGCAAGGGTTGTGGCGCCCAGCGTTTCCGCGAGGCTTGCCCTGGAGACAATCATGACGACGTTTCTCACCGCTCTCGCATCCGAAGGTCCGCCAGCCGACCGGGCGAAAGACATGGACCTCTATGGATGGTTGATTGGCAGCTGGGACATGGAGACGGTTCACCACCGCAACGACGGCACAATCCAGAAATCGGATGGCGAGTGTCACTTTGGCTGGGTGCTCGAAGGCCGCGCCATTCAGGACATCTGGATCAGGCCCAGGCGCCCTGCCCCGTCCACCATGTATGGCACGACCTTGCGCGTCTTCGATCCCGGGATCGGTGGCTGGCACATTATCTGGAGCGATCCGCTCAACCAGGATTACTCGCGCCAGATCGGGCGGGCCGAAGGCAAGGACATCGTCCAGATGGGCGCCGACTCGCGCGGCCTGCAGGCGCGGTGGCGGTTCACCGAGATCACCGCCGCCAGCTTTCACTGGATCGGTGAGGAGAGACGAGCGGAGAGCGACCCCTGGCGCGTGACATATGAACATTTCGCGCGCCGGACGGGTTCCTGAAGCACGCTTGCGCATTCAGCCCCTCGTGCCTACGGGCGAGGTACGACCATAGATTAGCGATAGCTCAATTAACACCAAACCAGTATCTCAAAACCCGCCGGTACAAGCGCGCCCAAGAACCTTCATATGTACCGAGCGCGAACAGAGGCTAGACAAGCGAAGATTCCAATAGCATTGTTGGCACTGGGACGGGGCTCGACCGGCAAGCGCAAACGATGCTTGTCGGTGGTTGGCAACAGCTAAACCGTACGGCCGTAATTGCCACGGCTGCGAGACCAAGGAGTCCCAAGGATGCCGAACCCAAGCCAAACCAGCGATCAATGGTGGGTCAACGACCAGACGCCGGACAACCCGTACGGCAAAAGCGAAGATTACGGGGCCTTCCTCACCTACCTTGGAGCGCTGGACCGGTCGATAACGCCGGCGATCGCGGCGGGAACGCTGAGGATCAATGTCTCCGAGCTCAATGACCATCCCGAGTACAAGGCCGCGGCGATCGGCGCCTTGCAGATGTGGGCCAGTGTCACCCCTTTGAAGTTCGAAATCGTCGACAATGCACCATACAACAGCGCAACGGACTGGATGCAGGTTGTCAGCCCCGAACTGGGCGAAGAGGACGACGGCAGCGCCTATTCCAACGACCGCTATGTCAGCATCGGCCAGCGTTTCCACGACACCGAGGTCAACAAGACGGATATTGGCGGCTATGTCTTCGATTCCTTCATCCATGAATTCGGTCATGAGTTCGGGCTGAACCACCCCGGGCTCTACAATTACAGCGGCCCCGGCGGCGTACAGATCAATTATCTGAACAATGCGACCTGGACCTACGACCGTCAGCAATACAGCGTCATGTCCTATTTCGACGGGATCGATGTCGGTGAAACCAGCCGCTGGTCGGCGTCAACGCCGATGATGGCCGACATCGAGGCGGTCATCCGCCGCTTTTTCTCCACCGTCGACGAGAACGGCGTGCGCACCTATCAGCATATCGATCTCAACACGGCCGACAACGTCTACGGCTTCGGCAGTGCTGTGGATGGCTACCGGCTGACCTCCTCGGGCATGCAGCACGATATCGGTTTTGTCATCCATGACACCGGCGGAACTGACACGATAGACTTCTCCGGCTCGACTGCCGGCACGATCCTCGATTTGCGCGCCGGACAGTTCTCCAGCGTCAACGGCCACAGCAACAATGTGTCGATCTTCGCCGGGCACAACGCCGACGGCACCGATTATTACATCGAGAACGGCATCGGCAGCAGCTATGACGACGTCCTGATTGGCAATGACGGAGCCAACGTGCTGGATGGCCGCGGCGGCGGCGACCGCATGGCCGGCAATGGCGGCGACGACACCTACTTCGTCGATTCCCTCGACGACATCGTGCGCGAGGAAGCGAATGGCGGGAATGACACGGTCGTTCTGCTGAACCGGAACTTGAATATCCGGAAAATCGCCAACGTCGAACACATCATCTATGCCGACGAGTCGACACTCCAGCCTGGAGACGGCGGCACCGAAACCCCGCCAATCATCGGCGACAACACGATGACCAGCGTCATCTTCGGCGACAATGGCAACAATACGCTCGACGGCGGCGCCGGCGACGACACGATCTTCGGCCAAGGCGGCGATGATCTCATCATCGGCGGCCGCGACTCGCTCGCCAGCCGCGACATCAACAACACCATCGATGTCGCCGACCTTCCAGACCAGACCGAGAGCGACGACGGCAATGACACGCTCTATGGCGGCCGCGGCAACGATACGATCCTCGGCGGCCAGGGCAACGACATCCTCGACGGCGGCGACGGCGACGATACGCTGAGCGGCCAGGATGGCGTCGATATATTCAGGGGCGGCGCCGGCGTCGACACGGTCGACTTCAGCAAGGAGAGCCCCTTCCAACTGCTCGTCAACCTCGAGACGAACGTGGCCAGCGGCGGAACCGCCACGGGCGACACCTTCTACAGCATCGAGAACCTGATCGGCTCCGATGACCGCATCGACCGTTTCATCGGTACGTCGGCGGCCAATCATTTCTGGGGCCGGGGCGGCGGCGACTATTTCAACGGCGGCGGCGGCAACGACATACTGGATGGCGGCAATGACGGCGACATCCTGTACGGTGAAGCCGGCAACGACACGATCATCGGCGGCGCCGGCCAGGACTATCTGGATGGCGGCGCCGGCATCGATACGGTCGTCTACGAAGGCAGTTCCGCTGGCGTGACGATCGACCTCGCCAATGGCACGGCCAATGGCGGCGACGGCGATGGCCCGGTGCAGATCGTCGGGCGCGGCACCGTTATCCGGCACGACATCCTGGTCGGCTTCGAAAACGCCGTCGGGTCGTTCTTCGACGACCATCTCATCGGCAACGCCCAGGCCAACAAACTTTCCGGCGGCGCCGGCAACGACACGCTGACCGGCGGTGGCGGCGCCGATATATTGAATGGCGGCGCCGGCAGCGACACGGCGGACTACGCCGACGCGGCCAGCGGGCAAAACCTCAAACTGGGTGGCGGCAAATCCGGCGGCGACACCTATATCTCGATCGAAAATCTGGCTGGCTCGGGCTTCAACGATCACCTGACCGGCGATGGCACGGCCAATGTGCTGACCGGCCAGGGCGGCGCCGACAAGATCGACGGCGGCGGCGGCGATGACACCCTGCTCGGCGATTTCGCCTATCAGGGCGATGCTCCGCCACGCCCGGGCATGGGCACCGGCTACGCCACGCTCGGACCGGACGCGACCAACAATTCGGTCTCGACCGCCTTCGACATCTCGAACAACTTCTCGCTGACCGCCGACCCCGACATCTTCGATTCGACGACCACCCTTCACACCACCGTCAATGCCACCGGAAACGGCTTGGGCGGATATTACAGCATCAACCTGGCGGCCGGCACGATCATCACCATCGACATCGATGGCATTGCCGACCCCAATGTCCATGACAGCATCGTCAGGGTGCTGGACAGCGATGGCAATATCGTCGCCCAGAACGACGACGGCGGCAACGACCCCGGCTCCAACAACGGCCGCGATTCGAGCACCAGCTTCATCGTTCAGGAAACCGGAACCTACTATATTGTGGAGGGCGAATGGTCGGACTCGGCTCCTGGCGATGGCTGGGTCGAATCCGTGCCGGAGGGCTCGACTTACAAGCTGAACGTGTCGGTCGAATTCCCGCCGGCACCAGCTCAGCCGGGCGTTGCGGGCGCCGATACGCTCAACGGCGGCGGCGGCAGCGACCTTTTGGATGGCGGGCTGGCTGCCGATACGCTGACCGGCGGCGCCGGCGACGACTATTTCCGCTTCTCGACAGAACTCGGGAACGGCAATATCGACTGGATCAAGGACTTCAAGGTCGCCGACGATACGATCCTGCTGGACAACCTCATCTTTGCCAGCGTTGGCGGCGACGGCGCCCTCGCTTTGGGCTCATTCTACAAGAGCGCAGCCGGTGCTGCTCATGATGCCGACGACCGCATCATCTACGACACCGACAGTGGAATATTGTCTTACGACGCCGATGGTTCCGGACAGGGAGCAGCCGTACAGTTTGCACACCTGAACACAAATCTGGATCTTTCGGCTGCAGACTTCATCGTCATCTAACGCGTTGCCGGGAGGGGTGCCGTCAGGCTCCCCTCCCGCATACCCCAGCGCAGTGAAAAGGGAGAGGACGCGATGACCGACCGCCGCACGGTGTTAATGGCCGCCGGAGTTGCGGCAGTCGCCGCGGCCACCGGGGCAGCGGCAGCGCAATCGCCAGATATTCGCGCGCCAGATATTCGCGCAACAGATATTCGCGGCGCCGTCACCTTTGTGGGCGGCAAGGCTATCCCGGAAGGTCATCTCGAGATCTATCTTGAGGATCCCGCCATTCAGGACAGTGGGCGACGCCGCGCCGCCAAAACCAGCCTCAAGAGCGAGGGCGGCTCAAAGACGATAGAATTTTCCTTGCCCCTGCCCGCAAGCTCGACCGCTTCACCAACGCTGCAGGTCGTTGCGCGCCTGGAGCGTGCGGACGGCTGGCTGGTGGCGCGGGGCAGCGCGCAGTTCGAGGCGGGCTTGCCCGTCCATGTCACACTCAAGGCAGTTATCTATTGAAGGACGAGATGCCATATCCTGATTGCGAGCCTGCATGCAGCTGACGCCATCGACGCCGCTTACGCTGGTCGGAATCCTGGCGTCCTTTCGACGTGCGTTTTCGGGCATCGTCCTGATGAGCGGGGTCGTCAACGTGCTGACCCTGACCGGCTCGTTCTTCATGTTGCAAGTCTATGACCGCGTCGTTCCGGGTCGCAGCGTGCCGACGCTGGTCGGCCTGGCGGTGCTTGCGGGAACATTGTTCGTGTTTCAGGGAGTGCTGGAGCTGATCCGCTCTCGCCTCATGGTGCGGCTGGGACAGGGGCTGGACGCAAAGCTGAGCCCGTCGGTCTATTCGGCGTTGATGCGCCTGCCGCTGCGCGCCAAGCCTTCCGGCGACGGGCTGCAACCCCTACGGGATCTCGATCAGGTCCGCTCCTTTATCGGCAGTGCCGGACCGACCGCTTTGTTCGACCTGCCATGGATGCCGCTCTATATCGGCATCTGTTTCATTTTTCATTTCTGGATCGGCGTTACCGCGCTTGCCGGCGCCGTTGTCCTGTTTGCACTGACGCTTCTGGCCGAGTTCCGGACCCGCGGCCCGACAAGGATCGCCGGACAGCACGCGGCCGTCCGCAGCACGTTGGCCGAGGCGACAAGGCGCAATGCCGAAGCCATGCAGGCCATGGGTTTTGGCGGGCGTATCGCCGAGCGGTGGTCTGCCGTCAATGCCGAGTACCTGAACGCCCATGCGGCAGCCAGCGATGTCGCGGGAACGCTTGGCACGATTTCCAAGATCCTGCGGTTGATGCTGCAATCGGCAATGCTGGCGATCGGCGCTTATCTGGTCATCAAGCAAGAGGCGACCGGCGGCATCATGATCGCAAGCTCGATCATGATGGGCAGGGCGCTGGCTCCGATCGAACTGGCGATAGCGCATTGGAAGGGTTTCATTTCGGCGCGGCAAAGCTGGGCACGCCTGAAGCAGCTTCTGTCCGCGCTGCCGGAAGGCGCAACCGGCGTGACCCTGCCCGCGCCTGTCAGCGCGCTGGCGGTCGAGAATGTCAGTGTCGCGCCGCCGGGCGAACGCACGCCGGTGGTGTGGGATGCAAGTTTTTCACTGGCCAGGGGAGCGGGCCTGGGGGTCATCGGCCCGAGTGCTTCCGGCAAATCATCGCTGGTGCGTACGCTTGCAGGTGTCTGGCTGCCGGCGCGCGGCGCCGTGCGGCTGGACGGCGCGACGCTTGACCAGTGGCCGGCCGACGAGTTGGGCAAACATATCGGCTATCTGCCGCAGGATGTGCAGTTGTTCGACGGAACGATCGCGCAGAACATCGCCCGCTTCGACCCGGATGCGTCGTCCGACATGGTGCTTGCGGCAGCCAAGGCCGCCGGCGTGCATGATCTCGTCGTGCATCTGGCCGACGGTTACGACACAAAGGTCGGCGAAGCCGGCGCCTCGCTCTCGGCGGGGCAACGCCAGCGTGTCGCGCTGGCGCGCTCTCTTTATGGCGATCCGTTCCTGGTCATCCTGGACGAGCCGAATTCCAATCTCGACTCGGAGGGTGAAGTGGCCTTGTCCGCCGCCATCCAGGGCATCAGGGACCGCGGCGGCATCGTTATCGTCGTCGCGCACCGATCCAGTGTGCTGGCCAATGTCGATACGGTGCTGCTGATGGCCAATGGCCATGTGCAGGCCTTCGGTCCGAAGGACGAGGTGCTGAACAAGGTCTTTCGATCCGCCGCGCCGCTCAAGGTCGTTGCCGCCACGGAGAGAGGCGTTCCGGCATGAGCGAGGACAGATCCGCTTTGCATCATCGGCAGGTCCGCCGCTATCTCGTGGCTGGCGTTGCTACCTGTCTGCTGCTTGTCGGAGGTGTTGGCGGCCTGGCGGCAGTGACCAAGATGTCGGGTGCGGTGATCGCAGCTGGCCGGCTGGTGGTCGATTCCAATGTAAAGAAGGTTCAGCATCCGACGGGCGGCGTGGTCGGCGAGATCAGGGTGCGTGAAGGCGACCGGGTCAAGGCGGGCGATATTCTGGTGCGGCTGGACGAGACGACAACGCGCGCCAATCTGGCGATCGTCTCAAAGGTCTGGATGAGTTTTATGCACGGTTGGCGCGCCTGGAGGCGGAGCGTGACGGCAAGGACACGATCAGCTTTCCGGACGTTTTAACATCGCGGCGCGACGAAGCCGGTGTCGCCGCATCGATGGCCGGAGAACAATCGCTGTTCGATTTCCGGCACCAGGCGCGATCCGGCCAGCGATCTCAATTGCGCGAACGGATCGCCCAGTTGACGCAGGAGACCGCCGGCCTGACCGAGCAGCGGCAGGCGAAACGCCGCGAGATCGAGCTGATAGGGATCGAGCTGGAAGGGGTGCGGTCGCTCTGGCGTCGCAAGCTGATAGGGATCGAGCGGATGACGGCGCTGGAACGGGACGCGGTGCGGCTCGAAGGCGAGCATGGCCAGTTGACCGCCGGAATTGCCCAGGTGAAAGGCAAGGCGTCCGAGATCGAACTGCAGATTATCCAGATCGACCAGGACCTTCGCAGCGAGGTCGCAACCGACTTACGCGAAACCCAAGGGAAGATCTCCGAGTTCGTCGAACGCAAGGTGGCGGCCGAGGACCAGTTGAAGCGCATCGATCTGCGCAGCCCGCAGGATGGCGTGGTGCTGCAGTTGGCCGTGCATACGATCGGCGGGGTGATCACCCCCGGCGAACAGGTGATGCAGATCGTACCGGTGACGGACGACCTGACCGTTGAAGCGCATATCGCACCGCAGGATATCGACCAGGTGACGATGGGCCAGAATGCGATTTTGCGCCTGTCGGCGTTCAATCGGCAAACCACGCCGGAGCTGACCGGGACGCTGTCGCGGATCTCGGCCGATCTCACCATCGAAGAGCGCACCGGAGCAGCCTTCTATGTGGCGCGGGTGACGCTACCGAAAACGGAGGTCGCCAAGCTGCGCGGGCTGGCGCTGGCGCCGGGCATGCCGGCCGAAGTGTTCTTCCCGACGGGCGACCGGACGATGCTTTCCTATCTGGTGAAGCCGCTGTCGGATCAGATCCAGAAAGCTTTCCGGGAGGAGTGAAGCCGCATCTTTGAGAGCTGAAGCCTCGGACCGGCTGGTTGCCGGTCCCCAAGGGGTAGCCCCTACTCCGCCGCCTCGTAGCCGGCGATGCCCTTGATCTCGAGGAAATCCTCCAGCCCGTATTCGGCGTATTCGCGGCCGTTGCCGGATTGCTTGTAGCCGCCGAAGGGCAGGCCGGCGTCCCACTGGGGATAGTTGATGTAGACATTGCCGGTGCGCATGCGGGCGGCGACTTCGCGGGCTTTCTGGATGTCCTTGGCCTGGATGTAGGAAGCGAGGCCATAGACGGTGTTATTGGCGGTGCCGATCGCCTCTTCCACGGTGTCATACGGCATGATCGCCAGCACCGGCCCGAAGATTTCTTCCCTGGCGATACGCATGTCCGGCGTCACGTCGGCGAACACGGTCGGGCGGACATAGTAGCCGCGGTTGAGTTCTGCCGGGCGGCCCGGTCCACCCGCGACCAGCGTGGCGCCTTCATCTATGCCGGCCTGGATCAGGTCCTGGATCTTGTCGAACTGGATCTGGCTGACCACCGGGCCGAGCTTGGTGCCGGCCGCATCGGCCGGGCCGACGGTCAATTTTCGGCCGCCGTCTTGGCGTAGCCGGTCGCCTCGTCATGGCGGTCGCGCGGCACGAACATACGAGTTGGCGCATTGCAGGACTGGCCCGAGTTGCTGAAGCAGCCGGCGACGCCCTTGCTGACGGCCTTTTCGAGATCGACATCGGGGAACAGGATGTTGGCCGACTTGCCGCCAAGCTCCTGATGCACGCGCTTGACCGTGTCGGCGGCCGCCTTGGCGACCTGGATGCCGGCGCGAGTCGAACCGGTGAACGACATCATGTCGACATCGGGATGGCTGGACAGCGCCTGGCCGACGCCCGGGCCGTCGCCATTGACGAGGTTGAAGGCGCCCTTGGGAACGCCGGCCTCGTCGATGATTTCGGCAAAGATGATGGCGTCGAGCGGCGCGATTTCCGAGGGCTTCAGCACCATGGTGCAGCCCGCGGCGAGCGCAGGACCGACCTTGCAGGTGATCTGGTTCAGCGGCCAGTTCCACGGCGTGATCAGGCCGACGACGCCGATCGGCTCCTTGACGATCAGCGACGAGCCCTTGACGTGGCGGAATTCGAACGACTTCAGCACCTCGGCCATCTTCCTCAGATGTGCCAGGCCAATGCCGACCTGGCTGTCGAGTGCCATCTGGCGCGGCGCGCCCATCTCGCGCGATACGGCCAGCGCCAGATCGGCGCTGCGCTTCTTGTAGACCTCGATTATGCGGTTGAGGATATCGAGGCGCTCCTCGACCGAAGTGAAGCCGAATGTCTCGAAGGCGCGCTTGGCGGCCGCAACCGCCTTGTCGACATCGGCCTTTGAGCCGAGCGAAATCTGCGCGAAAGCATCTTCGTTTGACGGGTCGATGACGTCGAGTGTGCTGGGCACGACAGGATCGACCCACACGCCGTCGATATAGAACTGCAGATTGTGTGACACGGGCTTCTCCTCGGGGGATTCTGAATTGATGGGGGCGATCGCCAGATCGTCGTATCGGGGATAACGATGGGGCAAGAGCGATGTCAAACGCAAGGGCGGGCAATTGAGCCTACGGCTACAGAAGCGTGTGCCCCGCCGCGACCAGAAGCCCCCTTGCCGCGGCTTCATCCTTGGCTTTGACGAGCAGATGGTCACCATCGAAGGTGGATACCAGAAAAATGCCGAGTTCGCTTTCCGACAATGGCTTTATCACCGACAGGACGATGCCGGTTTCGTCGAAGGCAAAGGGACCTTGGAGTTTCAGGGCGACCCAGTCCCTGTCATGCTTCACCCCGTCCGGCACCCGATCCTGCAGGCAGACGACCGAAAGCTCGTCCTCTGTCCTGGTGATGCTGACGAAGCCCGGCCCGTCCGCCCAGCCGGGAATGCTGTCTTTTGCTTCGAGGCGCGAAACCGCATACCGCCCCGTGAGCGGCTTCAACCGGACCCTGACTGCCATCCGATCCTCCCTGTTATCGGCCATCACCCAGTTTCTTGCTCATATAGACCGTCATGCCGTTCATGAACGGCTCCTCCCGGTCGATCGTATAGCCATGCCGTTTGTACAACAACACATTGGCCATGAAGGCGCCGTTGGTCAGCAGGCGCAGCTCGAAGCAGCTGGCCTCCAGCGCCTTCTGCTCCGCCCGTTCCAGCAACAGCCGGCCGATGCCCCTGCGCTGCGCCTGTGGCGCGACGCAGACATTCTCGATCCAGAGATGATCGTCGGCCAGGATGGTCTCGATCATGCCGACGATGCGGCCATTTTCGATGGCGAGATCGAACGGATGTTCGGCGACCGCCTTGTCATAGTCGGCGCGCATCGGCAGCGGCTCGCGGCCGATCAGAGGCACCCATTTGGCATAGGCGGCACGCACAATGTCCCGGACGGCGGCCGCGTCTGCCGGCTCAGCCGGCCGAAACAGGATGGAAGAATTGGACATGGCAAAGGCTCCAGACATGAAAACCCCGCCGGCAGACATCGCGGGCGGGGCTGGAACGAACGAACCGGAATTTTATTGGGCCGGTCCTTTTCGTCGCGCAAACAGCTTGCCACACTGCGTGGTGCAGGAACGGCGTCGCTTGGCGATGGCGAACGAGAAAACGAACATGACGCCACGCTGGAGCAGGAAGCGCGGCGCTGTCAAGATTTTGGCGTTGGCCCAGCCTCCGAGTTGACCCGCGCGGCAGAGCGGCCGGCGCCGGCAAGGCCATAAGTGTACTGCCAGGCAACGCCAGTCGTCACCTTGCGCGGTGGTTGCTCGCCCTAAACTGCTGCCGTCGAGTAGGGCTCTCGTACGCGTACAAAAAAACACCAACAGCTAATATTGTTGGACATTCAACCTACCACTGGTTCAAATTTCTATTTGATCTAGTCTTGGCATCATAATATAAGCGGAGAAGCACTGGACGGGCTGACGGGGGGGGCCATGCATCGAGGGCTGGCAAAGCGTACAATCTCACGTTTGTTAGGCGCGATGACGGTCGTCTACGCGCTCGCGGGCACGACGTCAGCGCTCGCGCAGTCTTGTAGTCCCACACAGACAGCTCATGCTTTTAGCTTTACTGGCGGCGACCAGTCCATCTCGGTTCCTGGCAACACCCATTCCGCCACAGTATACCTCAAGGGAGCGCAAGGCGGGGTTGGCAAGAGCGGCGCCGGCACCATCGGGGGGAGCCCATTGAGCCCAGGCGGCGCCGGCGGGCTCGGCGGCCAGGTGAGCGGTTCCTTGACTGTCGCGCCGGGTGACATCCTTTCTGTCGGCGTTGGCGGCCGTGGCTCGCTCGCGGTCAATCCCGGTGGCGCGAGCGGCACTCCCGACGGCGGCAATGGTGGCGGGGCGACCGACCTGCGGCTGGGCGGAACCCGCCTGGCAATTGCTGGCGGCGGTGGCGGCGGTGGCAACGGGGGCTGGCACACTACAAATTCGATAGCTGGTGGCGCCGGTGGCAAGAGCGGGGGATCCGGCTCGGCAGGAACTGATGTTTCGGGCGGCCTTGGCCCCTTCGGCGGTGAAGGTGGCACTGTAGGTGCCGGTGGCGCGATCGGCGCTGGGTGCGATAGTTTTCCTGGCACGGCCGGTCAGGCAAATGGCCAAGGCGGAACTGCACGAAATTTCTCAGGGTCTTTCCTGGGCGCCGGATATGCTGGTGGTGGCGGTGGCGGGGCTACTGTCGGCGGCGGTGGTGGCGGCGCAGGCGTCGGCACGACCTCGTGCCAGCAGAACTGGAACGGCGCCGGCGGCGGCGGCGGCGGCGGATCATCGGATGCCGGCTCGCTGCAATCGGCTGCGGTGGCGGATGGCGTCAATTCCGGCGATGGGTCCGCATTGATCTGTTTTGATGAGCCGCTCTATGTGATCAGTGGCACAGCGAGCGGTCAGACCGGGACGGTGAGTTTGAAATTGACATCAAGCTCGCCGGCAGGGACGCAAACCAGGGACGTGAATGTCGGCGATATCACCTTTGCCTTTGCGGATGGCCTGCTGACCGGCTCCAACTGGAGCGTTGAGGTTACTGCCAAGCCGGCCGACCAGACATGCACGGTCACGACGGCCTCGGGCACGGTGGCGGGAGCCGACGTGACCAATCTTGTCCTGTCCTGCACCACGGTCACGGTGGAGCTGTCGCCGGCAACATTGCCGAATGCGCATATTGGCACGCCGTACAGCCAGACCATCACGGCAAGCAGCCCCAATGGCGGCGCCGCACCCTATACCTTCACCGTGATTTCCGGCTCAGTGCCTCCCGGCCTCGCGCTCTCGCCTGGAGGTACGCTGGCTGGCACACCCACTGTCGCGGCCAATTACGATTTTACGGTGCGGGCCACGGACAGCAACGGCTTTACCGGCCAACGTGACTACACTGTGGTCGTCGAGATCCACTTGCCGTCGGCACAGGACCACACGCTGGACGTGATGGCCGGAACGACCGGGTCCCTCGACCTGACGCAAGGGGCTACGAATGGGCCGTTTACCAGCGCCACGATTGCCTCGCCGCCGCCGAGCGAAGCGGGCACGGCTTCCATTGTGCCCGATGGCGGCGCTTATATCCTGCAGTTTGCCGCGGCAGCCACCTTTGTCGGCACAACCAGCCTGACCTACACGCTCTCGAATGCCGACGGAACGTCACCTCCGGCAACCGTGACCATTAACGTCACGGCACGGCCCGACCCCTCCCGCGATCCGGAAGTGATCGGCCTGATTCGGGCACAGGTGGAGGCGGCAAAGCACTTCGCCGACATTCAGATCCAGGGATTTGGACAGAGGCTGGAACAGCTCCACAATGAGGGCGACCAGCGCCACAATTCGATAGGCCTCAGCGTTGCCGTCCAGCAATCGTCGGACAATCCCGACGCATACGCTCAGCAGCAGAATGCGGCGAACGATCCGGCGCTCGCCGCAATCGCCACGGCATCGTCGCAGTCCACTTACGGAGCGCCCAATCCGGAGCGCATTCAGCCCAACGCCAACGCAAAGCAGGACAGGACTTCGACCGGCGCGTCGCCGATCAAGACCGGACAGTCTTCAACTGGCACGGACGTGGACACCCAGACGTCGTCACTGCCGGCCGAGAACCCATTTGGCGAACTGGCCTTCTGGAGCGGCGGCTACGTCAATTTCGGCACCGATGACGATGGAGCCATCAAGCTCGACCATACGCTGGTCGGCGTGAGCGTCGGTGCCGACTACCGCTTTTCCCCGACCTTCACCGCCGGTCTCGGGTTTGGCTATGGCCATGACGTCACCGACGTCGGGAGCAACGGCACCGAAAGCCGCGCCCATGCCATCTCGGTCGCCGCCTATAGCAGCTACCGCCCGGCGCCAAGTTTTTTGTCGATGGCCTTGCCGGCTATGGCGCCCTCAATTTCGACAGTGAGCGCTATGTGACCGATACCGGCGATTTCGCGTCTGGAACGCGCGACGGAAGCCAGGTCTTCGGGTCGCTGACGGCGGGCTACGAATTTCGCCGGCCGGACTCTCTGATATCACCCTATGGACGTCTGTCGGGGTCCCACTCCACGCTTGACGGCTTCACCGAGACGGGTGGCGACATCTATAATCTGACCTTCGGCAAGCAGACCGTCGACACGCTGTCGGGCACCCTTGGCCTGCGCATCGAGAACAACATTCCTACCAGCTGGGGTCTGCTCACACCGCGCGCGCGCTTTGAGTATACGCACGACTTTGCCGGCTCCAGCCGCGTCAGCCTCGGCTATGCCGATATCGGCACCACGCCCTACGCGCTGGACGCAGATGCCTTTTCCAACGACTATTTGTCAATCGGGCTCGGCGTCGATGCGCAAATCGGCGGTATTGCCTTCGGGCTGAACTACAGCACCGCGGTCGGCAGCAACGGCGACAGCCAGGACCATACGATCGCCGCGCGAATTGGGATGAAATACTAGGGCATGATCCCAAAAAGTGGGGTTAGATCGTGATGGGAATTCATCATGATCTAGGGCGGCTCCAGGTTTCGCCCGGCCGCTCTTTCTCATTCTGACCTCGGCCGCCCTAAACGTTCACAAAAACCGATCATTTCAACAAAAACAATTCGTTGGAAAGATCGATTCTGGAATGACATTCTCCTGAGGTCCTTGCGTGGAGAATTGCATTGTCTTCCGCCGCCCAGCTAGCGAACGATATTCCGATCAGCATGATTTCCGCCGATCTGGCCGTGGGCCGGAAGCGGCTCGGTTCCGTGTGGAATGGCGTCATCCCCGGGATCGTGCTGGTGGCGATGATCACGGGGGTGGCCTTCTCGGCCCATAATGTCTCCGGCTTCGCGCTGTTCAGCCCGATGATCCTCGCCGTCGTCGCCGGCATGATCTATTCCAACGTGCTCGGCACGCCCGCCCACGCCAAGGCCGGCATTGCATTCTCGCAGAAGCGCCTGCTGCGCTTTGCCATCGTGCTGCTCGGCTTTCAGCTGACGCTCGGCCAGGTCGTCTCCATCGGCGCCGGCGGCGTCGGCATCGTGGCGCTGACCCTTGGAGCGACCTTCGTCTTCACCATTACGCTTGGCCGGCTGATCGGCGTCGACGCCAAGCTGGCGCAGCTGATTGCCGCCGGCACCTCGATCTGCGGCGCTTCGGCGATCGTTGCCACCAACATCGTCACCGATGCGCGCGACGAGGACGTCACTTATGCCGTCGCCTCGATCACGCTGTTCGGCACCGTCGCCATGCTCGGCTTTCCGCTGCTGGCGCCGGTGCTCGGCCTCGACCAGCACGCATTCGGCCTGTGGGCCGGCGCCTCGATCCACGAGGTGGCACAGGTCATCGGCGCCGGCTTCCAGAACGGCGCCCAGTCCGGCGAGATCGCCACCGTCGCCAAGCTGACCCGCGTCGCCCTGTTGGCGCCGATGGTGATCGCGCTCGGCCTGATGACGCGCCGCAAGAGCAATGGCGATCGCCCAAGCAGCCAATCCGGTGCGCGGCCGCCGATACCGTGGTTCGTCGCCGCTTTCGTCGCCGTCGTGGCGCTGAACAGCCTGGTTGCCGTGCCGGCCGAAGTGAAGTCGGCCATGGCGTTCGCCACCACCATCATGCTGACCATGGGGCTCGCCGCCATGGGTCTGCAGGCCAACATTTCGCAGCTGCGCTCGCGCGGCCTTCGCCCGCTGGCGCTCGCCTCCTGCGCCTTCCTGTTCATCGGCTGCTTCAGCCTGATGCTGGTGAAGTTCGCTTAGTCCTCGAACGAACTCGCCGCGACATAGATCGCGGCAAGCGCCTCGATGCCGGCCTGGTCGTCCTTGTCGAAGCGGCCGGGCGTCGGGCTGTCGAGGTCGATCAGGCCGAAGACGCCGTCACTGTCCCTCAGCAGCACGACGAGTTCCGAGCGCGAGTCGGCGTCGCAGGCGATGTGGCCGGCAAACTCGTGCACATCCTTGACCAGCATCGACATTTCGAGATCGATCGCGGTGCCGCACACGCCCTTGCCGACGGCGATGCGCACGCAGGCCGGCTTGCCCTGGAACGGTCCGAGCACCAGCTCCTCGTCGGAGGCCAGGAAATAGAAGCCGGCCCAGTTGAGATCGGGCACCATCTGGAAGATCAGCGCCGATGTGTTGGCGGCGTTGGCGACGGAGTCGCTCTCGCCTTCCAGCAGCGCCTTCAACTGGGTGGCCAGTTCGCGGTAGAAGGCTGGCTTGTCGGTGCTGTTGATGGTCTGGGCCGCAAACATGGCGTCGTCTCCATTGCCGGCGGGCCAAAAAGCCCGCTACATTTCCTGTCTGCCACCAATGACGCTCCCGGGAAATACACAATTGTGAATACCGACCGTGCCAGCCAAACACACGACCGGGCGCAACCCGCAGCGAGCGAAGGTCCCCTCACCTTCGCCGTTCTGGTCTTTCCCGGCTTTCCGATGATGGCGTTCAGTCCGGTGATCGAGCCATTGCGCGCCGCCAACGTGCTGGCCAAGCGCGAGTGCTATCGCTGGGTGATCGTCGGCGCCGACCAGGGCACGGTCGAGGCATCCAATGGGGTTGTCATACAACCGGGATTCTCAGCGTTCGGCGCGCCGAAGGTCGATCGCATCGTCGTCTGCTCGGGCGGCAATGCGGACCTGCTTGTCGCCGACGATGCGGTTGCCTGGATGCGCAAGAGCCTGCGCGCCGGCGCTCACATAGGCGCAGTGGCCGACGCCGCCTTCTTCCTCGCCAGGGCCGGCCTGCTCGACGGCCATGCCTGCACCTTGCACTGGACCAGCCAGGCGGCATTCACCGAGGCCTTCCCGGATATCGAGCTCCGGCGCGATCTCTACGTCATCGACCGCAAGCGCTTCACCTCGGCCGGTGGCGTCGGCAGCCTCGACATGATGCTGGAGATCATCACCAACGATTATGGCGGCGAGCTCGCGGCGGGCGTTGCCGAATGGTTCGTGCACAGCCCCTTGCGTTCGAGCGTCGACCGCAAGCTGATGCCGCTCAGGCTGCGCACCGGCGTCCAGAACGAACTGGTGCTGTCGGCCATCGCCATCATGGAGGATGCGGTGGAAGAGCGGCTCGGCATGACGGAGCTGGCGGCAAGGCTCGGTGTCTCCTCCGACAAGCTGGAGCGCAATTTCCGCACTGAGCTCAGCATTTCGCCCAATGGATATTACCGGCGGCTCCGGCTGCGGCGCGCCGCCGACCTGTTGGCCCATTCGACGCTGATGGTGCGAGACGTGGCGCTGGCCTGCGGCTTCGCGTCGATGTCGAGTTTTGCCAGGGCTTTTCGCGAAGAGCATGGCCACGCGCCGAAGGCGATGCGGCGGCATTAGGGACGCTTATCGGCCACGCCGAGTTCCCGCCCACCCCCCTCTGCCCTGCCGGGCATCTCCCCCGCAAGGGGGGAGATTGGGAGCTCGGCGGTTTTCGCAAATCACCAACGCTGGGGTGCTGACGCGGCCAGCGAAGCTGCTAATCTCCCCCTTGCGGGGGAGATGGCCGGCAGGCCAGAGGGGGGTGTGACGGATCGTTGCCGAACGACTTCTACTGCGGCATTTCGCACGACATCTGCGGATTCTCGCACAGACATTCTGCGGTTCGTAGCTATGGTCAGGCCTTCAGGAGGCGCACCATGAGCATCGTCGTTTTCGACCCGGACAGCACCGAGGATGTGGATTTCAAGGACCGCATGCGCCACCCGGTCGCGGCTGACTCCGCTGGCGGCATGTGGCTGTCGGATACCGAGCCGTCCTTCATCGATGCCGACGCCTTGCGCAAGGGCCGGCTGGCCAAGCTGCGCGGCTGGATGCGCGAGGCGGGCTATGGCGGCGTCGTTTTGTTCGACCCCTTCAACCAGCGCTACGCCACTGGCTCGCGCAACATGTTCGGCTATTTCCTGCGCAACTCAACGCGGTATTTCTTCATCCCGACCGACGGGCCGATCGTGCTGTTCGAGTACCCGCAGAGCTACCATGTCTCGATGGTGCTCGACACGATCGACGAGGCGCGGCCGTCCAAGCTGGTATGGTCTTCGGTGTCGGGCCGCGACGACGAAACCGCCGGCCCCTTCGCCGACGAGATCGCCGAGCTTTTGACGAAGCACGGCGGCGGCTCGATGAAGCTCGGGCTCGACCGCTGCAGCCATTTGCAGGCGCTGGCGCTGGAAAAGCGCGGCTGCGACGTCAGGGATTGTCAGGGCGAAATCCTGGCGGTGCGGGCGGTCAAGACGCCCGAGGAAGTCAAATGCCTGCAGGTGTCGATGGCGGGTGCGGAAGCCGCCGTCTACGCCGTGCGCGAGGCGATAAAACCCGGCGTCTCCGAAAATGAGCTGTTCGCCATCATGTATGGCGAGGTGATCCGCCAGGGCGGCGAGTTCATCGAGACGCGGCTCCTCACCTCGGGACAGCGCACCAATCCGTGGTTCAACGAGGCCAGCGGCCGCAAGATCCGGCCGGGCGAGCTTCTGGCGCTCGATACCGATACGATCGGCTGCTATGGCTATTATTCCGATTTTTCGCGCACCTTCCGCTGCGGGCCGGGCAAGCCGACCGGCTATCAGAAATCGCTCTACCGCATGGCGCACGACCAGGTTCAGCACAACATTTCGATCGTCAGGCCGGGCATGGCTTTTCGCGAGATCGCTGAAAAGGCGTGGAAAGTCCCGGACCGTTTCGTCGACCAGCGCTATACCTCGGTGATGCACGGCGTCGGCATGCATGGCGAGACGCCATTCATTGCGCACGCCATGGACTATGAAACCTATGGCCGCGACGGCATTATCGTGCCCGGCATGGTGGTGAGCGTGGAAAGCTATATCGGCGAGAAGGGCGGACGCGAGGGCGTCAAGCTGGAAGACGAGATCCTGATCACCGACACCGGCACCGAGCTTCTGTCGCGCTTTCCCTACGAGGATGAGTTTCTGGAGAAGCAGGTTTGATGGTCGTTTCGCATCCCTTGGCAACCAGCGCGAACGCCAATCCCGTCGTCATCCTAGGGCGAAGCAAGGAGCGCAGCGACGCGGCGCAGACCTTAGGATCCATGCCGGGACTCCTCCGCGCCGCAACAGTGCAAGTTCTGCTCCGCCGCATTCCTTGGCCAATGTCACGGCATGGACTCCAGAGCGCCGCAACGGTGCAGATCCTGCACAGTTGCACTCCACGGTCGACGTCACGGAATGGATCCCAGGGTCTCCGCGACGCCGCTGCGCGGCTGCTTCGCCCTGGGATGACGAAGTTCGGAGGACGCCGACCAATCTCCACCGCTTGCGCTGCCCTTGCGAGAAGAGCGGCGGCGTTGGTCGCGAACCAAGGCCTATCCGCATGAAAAGCCCCATCTCCATCAAACGCGGCACGGTCGCCGCGGCGTTCATCGACCTCCAGGAAGAGCATCGGCAGGACAAGCGCTATCTGGTCGAAGGTTATGGCGAGGTGCTGGCCAACGTCCAACGCCTGCAGGCGGCGGCGCGGCGCAACTTCGTGCCGCTCTACCACTGGGCCTATATCGTCGATGCCGCCAAGGCGCATCCCTTCCATCCGCTCGACGCCGACGGCAAGTCCGCCTTTTCCGACAAGAGCGATCCTCTGACGGAAATCTGCCCGGAAGTGGCGCCCGCGGCCGGCGAGACGATGCTGGTCAAGACGCAGGCCAGCGCCTTCGGCGGCGGGCCTGCCGCAACCGAACTCAAGGCGCGCGGCATCGAATGGCTGATCGTCGCCGGCGTCTGGACCGAGGCCTGCATCGACGCCACCGTGAAGGACGCGGTGGCATCCGGCTTTCGCGTGCTTCTGGTCAAGGATGCCTGCGGCAGCGGCAG
Source organism: Mesorhizobium sp. C089B (assembly GCF_030323125.1). Classification (NCBI taxonomy): domain Bacteria; kingdom Pseudomonadati; phylum Pseudomonadota; class Alphaproteobacteria; order Hyphomicrobiales; family Phyllobacteriaceae; genus Mesorhizobium; species Mesorhizobium sp. C089B. The sequence continues at coordinate 754,974 of NZ_CP100469.1, read as the reverse complement.
TGCCGCCATGCACCAGACCGCCATCCTCAACCTTGCCAACCGGCTCTATGGCGGCGCCGTCACCAACACGATAGACGCGTGCCGGCTGATGGCGGGCGACACCATCGATGCATGGCAGGTCGAAGGCTCGGTACCGCTGCGCTTCACGTTTGAAAACGCCGAACGGCTCTACGGCGAGCTCTGAGAGATGGGCACGGTCCACAAGCTCAAGACCGCCAGGCGGGGGAAATACGCCACCCTGCTCGATCCGGCGCTGTGGGAGTATATCGACCTGGTCAATGACTGGTTCCCGCCAGAAATCGCCGAACTTCCGATCGCCGAGCAAAGGTCGGTCTATGATGCGATGTGCCGCGCCTTCCATCAGGGTTATCCCAAAGGGGTTTCGGCCAGCGGCGGCATCATCGCCGCAGATGCAGGGCACGCCATCCCGATCCGCTACTATCGGATGGCGGGCAAGCCCGTGCGCGCCGTCATCGTCTACTATCATGGCGGCGGCTTTGTGCTTGGCGGGCTCGACAGCCATGACGACATCTGCGCCGAGATCTGCGCCGGCACCGGTTTCGACGTTGTCTCGGCCGACTACCGGTTGGCGCCGGAACATCCCCACCCGGCCGCCTTCGACGACGCGCTGACCGTGTTCGAATGGGCGGCGGTGACAACGGACCTGCCGATCGTGCTCGTCGGCGAAAGCGCCGGCGGCAACCTTGCCGCCGCGGTCGCGCACGCGTCTCGCCGCCACCTGCGCCGGGCGGCCGGCCAGGTGCTGATCTATCCCGGCCTCGGCGGCGACGAGAGTGCCGGCTCGTATGTCGAACATGCCGAGGCACCGTTGCTGACGCTGCGCGACATCGCGTTCTACCGCACCATTCGCGCTGCCCCGGCACAGTCGCCCGACGACCCGACTTTTTCTCCGCTGAAAGACAACGACTTCTCCGGCCTGCCGCCGACTGTCATCATCACTGCCCAGTGCGATCCGCTGTCATCGGACGGCGAGACCTATCGCGACCGCATCGTTGCCGCCGGCGGCCGCGCCTGGTGGTATGAGGAGCCGCGGCTGGTGCACAGTTTTCTGCGCGCCCGCAAAAGTGTTCAGCGCGCCGGCGAGGCGTTCGTGTGCACGCTTGCAGCCATCGCCGCCGTCGCCGTGCTCGGCAAGAACGACTGGCCATATTGAGGCGGCGAAGCGCTGATCTCCCCCTCATGGGGGTTGAGGAGTGGTCCGCGTAGCGGATGGAAAGCCAATTGCTTGGCTTTCCGAACGACGAGAGCCGGCAGGCCAGAGGGGGGCGCGAAGGATCGCGGCCCTTCAATATCCTAAATCAACGCAACGATTATCTGCGATGATACTCCAGTCGGCAGACGGGATGGCGGGACAGCGCCCCCCTCTGTCCTGCCGGACATCTCCCCCACAACAAGGGGGAGATTGGCCATCTACCACTGCGGAGCAGTGCACAAGAATTGCGGAAAAGCGAACATTTCCCGGTGTCGGCCCGCTTTATCATCACCTGCTCAGGCAACGGCGCCTCGGCGATCGCATCCGCCCCCAGCGGAAGCGGACCGTCGGGGCGCCCAACAAAAAAGGGAACGACGATGAAATTCATGCTGACCGACCGTAATTTGCACCCGCAGGCGAAGCCCGTTGCCGACGATTTCAGGAAGGGCGGTGTCAACCGCCGCGAATATCTCGCCATCATGGCCGGCTTCGGCGTCAGCGCGGCCGGAGCACTGGCATTGGGCGGCCTCAGCGCGTCGCCCGCCCGGGCAGAGGAGCCGAAGCGCGGCGGCACCTTGCGCGTCGCCATGAACGTCAAGGGGTTCAAGGATCCGCGCACGTTCGACGGCGTCGAGATGTCCAATGTCGCGCGCCATTGCAACGAATATCTGGTGCGCTGGAACCGCGACTTCACCTTCGAGCCGTGGCTGCTCGAAAGCTGGGAGACCATCGACGACGCCAAGACGCTGACGCTGCATGTGCGCAAGGGCATCGCCTGGTCGAATGGCGATGCCTTCAACGCCGACGATGTCATCCACAATCTCAACCGCTGGTGCGATGCTTCCGTTGCCGGCAATTCGGTCGCCGCGCGCATGGGCGCGCTGGTCAAAGCCGACACCAAGAAGCCGGTCGACGGCGGCATCGAGAAGGTCGACGACTTCACCGTAAAGCTCAATCTGCCGAAGCCCGACATTTCGCTGATCGCCGGCATGGCCGACTACCCCGCGCTGATCATGCACCGCTCCTATGAAGGCGGCGACGATCCGATGAAGGCACTGGCGATCACCACCGGACCCTGCGAGCTGGTCAGCTGGAATGCCGAGACAAGTGCTGAGGTCAAGCGCAAGGACAAGCCCTGGTGGAAGGGCGACTTCTACCTCGACGGCATCAAATGGGTCGATTACGGCTCCGACCCCAACGCCATGCTGTCGGCGTTTGAATCCGGCGAGATCGACACCGACCACGAGACCGCCTCCGACGCCGTGTCGCAGACCGAGCAGATGGGCCTGCAAAATTCCGAGATCGCCACCGGCTCGACCATCGTTGCCCGCTTCAATGTCGGCAACGCACCCTATGACGACGTCAAGGTGCGCCGCGCCGCCCAGCTTGCCGTCGACAATTCCGCCGTTCTAGCGCTCGGCCTCGGCGGGCGCGGCAAGCCTGCCGACAACCACCATGTCGGCCCGATGCATCCTGAGTTTGCCGATATCGGTCCGGCCAAGCGCGACATGGACCAGGCGAAGAAACTGCTCGCCGAGGCCGGCAAGGCCGACCACGAATTCGAGCTGATCTCGGTCGACGTCGAATGGCAAAAGAGCACCGGCGATGCGATTGCCGCGCAAATGCGCGAAGCCGGCCTGAAGATCAAGCGCACCGTGCTGCCGGCCGCCACCTTCTGGAACGACTGGAGCAAATACCCCTTCTCCACAACCGAATGGCTGGGCCGCCCACTCGGCGTCCAGGTGTTGGCGCTGGCCTACAAATCGGGCGCCGCCTGGAACGAAAGCGCCTATGCCGACAAGGAATTCGACACGCTTCTCGACAAGGCGCTGGCAACGCCGGACGCCGCCCAGCGCAAGGAGATCATGGCCAGGATCGAGCAGAATCTGCGCGATGCCGGCATCATCATCCAGCCCTACTGGCGCTCGGTCTACCGCACCTATCGCAAGGGCGTGCAAGGCTGCGAACAGCACCAGTCGCTGGAACAGCATTTTGAGAAGGTGTGGCTGGAGGGGTGATCCTTTCCAGAACGAAAACGGCTGGGGTGGTTCGGGGGACCACGCCGGCCGAATGCCATTTGCCATGCGCAAGAATTTTGGCACAGATTGCGCCTGACCGACTTTCGGCTCAGCGAATCAGGCATGGATCATTTCGACCTCGGCACCTATCGCCGCCCCATTTCCACCACCTCGGCCGAGACGCAACGCTGGTTCGATATCGGGCTGAACTGGTGCTACGGCTTCAACCATGAGGAAGGCATAAAGTGCTTCGAGAAGGCGCTGGATACGGACCCCGATTGCGCCTTCGTGCATTGGGGCATCGCCTATGCCGCCGGGCCTTTTTACAACCTCACCTGGAAGGAACACGGACGAGCGTGCAGGCGAAACACGCTTGCTGTCACTGAGATCCCGCCGCCCGACCATCCGAGTCGGCTTCGCCTTCTACGAGAAAATCTCCGCCAACTCATCCACGCTGGTGCCTTCCTTGACCTGGCGCAGTTCGACATAGGTGACGGCAATGGTCACCGACAGCATCGTCGAAAAGATCGTCGACACCAGAGTGCTGCCGAGCGCTCCGACCAGGACACCGACGCCGGTGATGCCGCCGGTGGTGGCGACCGCCAGTCCGAAAAACAAAGTGAACACCGCCTGGATGAGCATCGCCGCCACGCCAATGATCAGCAGCAGCCAGAATATCGACCAACGGCTGCCCTTGGTCAGGGCACGGCTGCGCGATATCGAGCCGAACACGCCAAGCCGCTCCTGAACCGCAATGGGCACGGAAACCGATACGGAAATCAGCCACATGAAAGCGGGGATAAACGCCAGGGCAAGCCCGATCAGCCACCCGATAGGGGGAATGACCCAGGCGATGAAAACCATCACAAAAACAGCCACCACCAGAGTGACAATGATCAGAATGCCTATGCCCAGCGTGGGCAAGAAGCTGCGCAATGCTATCTGGATGCAGTCGCCGATGACCGGCCGCTTGCCGTTCAAATCCTCGATTGCCGCTCTGACAAGCGCCGCTTGCACCAGCAAGGCCAGAACGAAAATGATCAAGGAAGCGACTATCGATAAGCCCGAGTAGTCTCCCATGGCCGACGTCTCGAAAGCGGCGGCGTTCCCGGCGCTGTCGACGTTCACAGATGTAGCGACCCGGGACAGGTTCCAGAGATTGTACAGCAGTGCGGGCAGTGTCGAGAAAAGTCCGACAACCACAGCAAGGAAACCCAGATTGCGGCCAATGACCGCGAAGCTGTTGCTGAAAACCCTGCCGATGCGAAATTTTTCCGGTCGGTCCTGCGCCAGTGACGTTATGATGCCTCCTCCCCGCACTGCCTTGACCCAGCCGGGTCAAGGCAGTGCAAAGCCGTCTGCTTATGAGAAAATCTCGGCCAGTTCGTCGACGCTTGTGCCTTCCCTGACCTGGCGCAGCTCGACATAGCTGACTGCGGCGGCGACCGACAGCAGCATCGACATCACGCTCTGCACCAGCCCAGCGACGATGGCCGCGGCGATGCCGTGAAACAGGTAGACAACCACGCCGACTGCACCCTGGATGACCATGGCAATGATGATCAGGACCAGGAACAGGCCGAACAGCGACCAACGGCTGCCCTTGGTCAGGGCGCGGCTGCGCGACATGGAACCGAACACGCCGAGCCGCTCCTGGATCAGGACCGGCACCGAGACCGACCAGCCAAGCCACAGGATGATGCCGGGCACAATCAAGGCGATCGCGGCCAGGCCCGCCCCCAGGGCAACGAGGAAACCTATCGCCAGCGTCGGCAGCAAAAAGCGAATGGCAATCTGCAGGCTGTCGCCGAAGGTCGGACGCTTGCCGTTCAAATCCTCGATCGTGGCCCGTACAAGCGACGACTGAAGCAGGAGCGCGAAAATGGAGCTGATGAAAATGGCGACGAACGTGACCCAGGAATTGCGAAGGGCGAAAGTGGGATCGGCCGCGGCGCCAGGATCGGCCTGCAGGAGCGCTTGCATGCGCGAGCCGGTCCACAGCTGGAGCAAGATCGTCGGCAAACCGGAAAACAGCAGTGCCAGTCCGACGCTAAGGCCGACATTGCGGCCGATGACGGAGAAGATGTTGTTGAAGACCCTGCCGATCTGAAATTTCTCAGGCCGTGCAAATGTTGCCGAAGTCATGATGCGCCCCCTGTTCCACCGCCGAATATTGTCCGGCAGCCGCAGTAGTAAATTTGCCAAGATTAACGACTGGCGTCTAGCCCACTTGCAAAAGTTACGCTGCATTGCCAGTGTCGGCTCGCGAACCGCAGGTTGCAGGGGGGCGAGAAGGTGACTGCTGCACAGCCGGACGCTGCGCAAGCCGAATGGCTGGCCAAACTGCACAAGCAGTTGCTGTCGGACGATTCGATCCAGTTCGACCTGCCGGCCTACAGACCACCCGAGACCCCCGAGTGGCTAAGACCGCTGGGCGAGTTCCTGAAATCGCTCGGCCCTTACATGATCTATCTGTTCTGGGGGGCCGTGATCACAGGTGCCGCAATCATTCTGCTGCTGATTTTGCTTGAGGTGAAAGGCGTCGCCTGGCGCCTGCCCTGGTGGCGCAAAAAGAGCGTGACCGAGGCGGAAGCGACATGGCACCCCGACGTGGGCGCCGCGCAGGTCCTGCTGTCGGAAGCCGATGCGCTGGCCGCCCGGGGCGAGTATGACGAGGCGGTGCATCTCCTGCTGCGCCGCAGCGTTGCCGACATTGCCGGCCGTCTGCCCGACTTCCTGCGCCCGTCGCTGACCGCGCGCGATATCGCGGGAGCGGCGTCGCTGCCAACGCGGGCGCGTGGCGCCTTTACCCAGATCGCGCGCATCGTCGAGGCCGCTCTGTTCGCGCGCCGGCCGGTCGGGCCAGAGGGCTGGCAGGAGGCGCGCAGCGCCTATGAGCGATTCGTCTTCAGGGATGCCTGGATGTGAGTGACACGACAGCCGACATCGCCCAGCAGGAACCGTTCAGCCGCAGGACGGTGTTCTGGGGCATTTTCGCCAGCCTGCTCGCGGCGGCGGGCTTCTTCCTTTTGTCCACCTATGCCCCCGATTTTCGCCAGCCAAGCGTCGGTGGCGCAACGCCGCTGTCGAAGAGCGGCATCGGCTATGCCGGCTTGGCGGAATGGCTGGAGCTGACCGGCGAAGCGCCCGACATGGCGCGGTCCGACATCGATCTTCAGATCGACACGAACCTCCTGATCGTCACCATTTCGCCCGACAGCGACCCGGATGCGCTTGCCAACATCATCAAGCTTCGCAAGGGCCTGGATACGCTGTTCGTGCTGCCCAAATGGGCGACCTTGCCGCTGGCCTTGCACGAAGGCTGGGAGATGAAGATCCAGCGGCTGCCGGATGTGGTGGTCAACGACTGGCTCGGCCGCATCGCCAAGGCCAAGCTCGGCGAAGGTGAGACCACGGTCAAGCAACTCGACGTCTCAGGGCAAATGGTCAGCGTTCCCGGCCAGTTGCAATGGGTGGCCGACGAACACCCGCTGATTGCCGCCGGCAACGGCAAGGCCGTGCTGACCGAGATCGAAGACGAGCGGTTCTACATTCTGACGGACCCCGATCTCATCAATAACGCTGGCTTGAAAGATCCCGACAAGGCGGCGGCGGCGCTCAAGCTGATCGAGCTCCTGCAGCCCGAAGAGCGTGCCGTCATGTTCGACCTGACGCTGCATGGCGCGGGGCGAAAATACGACCTCGCCAAGCTTCTGGTCGAACCGCCTTTCCTGGCGCTGACGCTGACCATCCTGGCGGCCGCGGCACTTGCCTTCCTGCATGGTCTTGGCCGGTTCGGGCCGCCACGGGCCGATCAGCGCGCCATCGCCTTCGGCAAACGCGCGCTGGTCGACACCACGGCGATGCTGTTGCGCCGCGCCGGCCGGCTGGAGGAACTGGGCGACCGCTATGGAGCACTGGCACGCGTGCGCGCCGGCGCGCTGCTCGGCGCGCCGCACGGTTTGCAGGGCGAAGCGCTCGACCGCTGGCTCGATTCCCGCGACAAGGACGAAGCCGGCGGTTTCACGACCCGCCTGCAAGCTGCGAACGCGGCAAAGACCCTGACACAAATGCATGATGCAGCCGAAAAGCTGCACGACTGGACGGCAAGGAGGCTCGGTGAACGTCGATGATGTGAAGGCCCTGGCGACACAGATCAGGGAAGAGGTGGCCAAGGCCATCACCGGGCAACACGATACGGTCGATCTGATGCTCACGGCATTGTTCGCCGGCGGGCATATATTGCTCGAAGGACCGCCGGGCACGGCCAAGACGATGACGGCGCGCTGCTTTGCCCAGGCGCTGGGCGTCGCCTATGGCCGCATCCAGTTCACACCCGACCTGATGCCCGGCGATATCGTCGGTTCCAACATCTACAATTTCCAGACCGGGCAATTCACGCTGACGCGCGGCCCGATCTTCTGCGACCTTTTGCTCGCCGACGAGATCAACCGCACGCCGCCCAAGACCCAGGCTGCCCTTTTGGAGGCGATGCAGGAGCATGCCGTCACCTTCGACGGCACCACTCATGCGCTCGGCCCGAACTTCATGGTGGTGGCGACGCAGAACCCTATCGAACATCAGGGCGTCTATCCTCTGCCCGAGGCGCAGCTCGACCGTTTCCTGTTCAAGCACCGGGTGAGCTACCCCGGCGCGGAAGAGGAAAAGGCGATCATCATCCACCATGGCGGCGGCACCGCCTCGCACGACATCAAGCAGTACGGCATCACCGCCCAGGCCGACCGCAAGACGCTGGAAAAGGCGCTGGCGACCGTCGGCGAGGTCACGCTGGTCGACGATGTCGTCGACTATATCGCAAGGCTGGTGCGGGCTACGCGCGAAAGCCCCGATCTGGAAGTCGGCGCCAGCCCGCGCGCGGGCGCCATGCTGGCGAGAGCCGCGCGCGCCCGGGCGGCGCTCGACGGACGCGCCTATGTCATCCCCGACGACGTCAAGGCGCTTGCGGTGCCGGCGCTGCGCCACCGGGTGATCCTGTCGCCTGCGGCGCAGATCGACGGCCGCCTGGTCGAGCAGATCGTCACCGACCTCGTCGACCAGACGGAAGCGCCACGTTGATCTATCCGAGCGGCCGGGCAGTCTGGGCAGGTGCGGCCGGTGCAATACCGGCCTTCCTGATCGCGCTCGCGCTGCCGTCTCTGTGGTATCTCGGTCTTTTGTGGATTTGCGTGCTGCTTGCTTTCCTGGCCGTGGACGCGGCCGCCGGGCGCGGTCGGGCTTCTCTGAACGCCAGCATCCATGCACCGCCGCAGGTCAGCGTCGGCAGCCAGTTCACCGTCCACGTCACGGCCAGGCTTGGCGGGCGTCCGCGCGCGGTGCAGGCGCGTCTCGGCCATGATGCGCGGCTAGAGCCGCTGGGCGGCACCGGCGGGGCATTGACTGCTGAGGCCGGCAGCGCATCGCTCGACCTCAAATTCCAGGCGCTGCGGCGCGGCATGGCCAGGTTCGACCGCCTGTGGGTGCGCTGGCGCGGGCCGTTCGGGCTGGTCTGGAACCAGGTCGTGCTGCCGATGGACAGCAAGGTGGCGGTGCTGCCCGACGTCAGCAGCGCCCGCGACGAGGCGATCACGCTTTTGCAGCGACAGGCGCTGCCCGACGGCCATGCGCAGCGCCGAGCCGGCCAGGGCCGCGAATTCGAGGCGCTCAAGGATTACCAGCCCGGCATGGGCCGGCGCATGATCGACTGGAAGCGCAGCGCCCGCCACGGCAGGCTTCTGGCGCGCGAATTCCGCATCGAGGAGAACAACAACATCGTGCTGGCCATCGATAGCGGCCGCTTGATGTGCGAGCCCGTCGACGGCGTGCCGAAGGTCGACCGCGCCGTCACCGCCGCTTTGCTGTCGGCGTTCATTGCGCTGAAGGGCGGCGACATGGTCAGCCTGTTCGGCTTCGACGCGCGACCGCGCGTTTCCAGCGGCGCCGTGCGCGGCTCGGCCAGCTTCGCCATGATCCAGAAGCGGGCGGCGGAGATCGACTATTCTACCGAAGAGACCAATTTCACCCTGGCGCTGACGACGCTGGCGGCGCGGCTCGACCGGCGCTCGCTGGTGATCATCTTCACCGATTTTGTCGATCCGATCAGCGCCGAACTGATGCTGCGCACCGTAGGCCGGCTCACCGAACGGCATCTGGTGCTGTTCATGATGATGAAGGATGTCGAGCTGGAGACACTGGCCGACATGCCGCCGGACGCACCGGAGGATGTGGCGCGCTCCGTCGTCGCCGGCGGGCTGCTGCGCGAAAGGCAGGTCGTCATCGGCAGGCTCAGGCTGCTCGGCGCGCATGTCATCGAAGCCGACCATCAGAGGCTCGGGCCGGCGCTGGTCGAGCGCTATCTCGAGCTCAAGCGAGAGGATCTGTTGTGAACGCGCTGGTCGGCAAGGATGCGGTGCGCCAGTCGCTGGCGAGCTTCCGTTCGGAGCGCGAGGCCGACTGGAAGGCGTTCGAGGCGCTGCTTGCCCGGGTCGAGAAACGTGCGCCACGCACGCTATCGGAAGACGAACTGCTGTCGCTGCCGCTGCTCTACCGCTCGGCGCTGTCCTCGCTTTCGGTGGCGCGGGCGACGTCGCTCGACAATGCGCTGGTCAGCTATCTCGAAGCGCTTTGCCTGCGCGGCTACTTCTACCTCTATGGCGCACGTCGCGGCTTGCGGCAGCGCATCGGCGACTTCTTCCTGCATGACTGGCCGCATGCCATTCGCGATTTGTGGCGCGAGACCTTGCTGTCGGTCGTCCTGACCTTTGTCGGCGCCGGCGCCGGCTACTGGCTGGTGGCCAAAGACAAGGGCTGGTTCGACGCCATCATTCCGCCGAGCCTGGCCGGCGGGCGCAACCCGGACGCCTCAGTCGAAGTCCTGCGACAGGTGCTTTATGACGGCGCCGACAGCAATTTCCTGTCTGGCTTCGCCGCCTATCTGTTCACGCACAATGTCCAGGTGGCGATCCTGGCCTTCGCGCTGGGCTTTGCCTTCGCGGTGCCGAGCGTGCTCTTGATCCTGATGAATGGCTGCCTGCTTGGCGCGATGTTCCAGATCTACGTCGCCAAGGGGCTTGGGCTGGAGCTGGGCGGATGGCTGTCCATCCATGGCACCACCGAGATGTTCGCGATCGCCTTGGCGGGCGCCGCCGGCATGCGCATCGGCACGCGCATCGCCTTCCCCGGCGAACTGACGCGGATGACGGCTGCTGCCGATGCCGGGCGCGTGGCCGCCACCACCATGGTCGGGGTGACGATCATGCTTTTGTTTGCCGGCCTGCTCGAAGGCATCGGCAGGCAGGTGATCACCAGCGACGTGACACGCTATGCCATTGGCGGCGTCATGCTGACGCTGTGGCTTTGCTATTTCTATGTGTTCAGGGTGGTGCGGCATGGCGACCGCTAGGCGCGCTGCCGTCTCGACGATACGGCCGCTGATCACGCCGGAAGGGGTCGATCTCCGGATCAAGCTCGCCGATGCCGGCACCCGCGCCGCCGCCTTCCTGCTCGACTTTGTCATCATCATCGTCACGGCGATCGTGATCTCGATCGTTGCACTGTTCGGGCTGGCCGGCCTCAAAGGCGAAGGCGCGCAGCCGCTGTTCATCGTCTGGATCATCCTGATCTTCTTCCTGCGCAACGCCTATTTCATCGTCTTCGAAGCCGGCCGCCGCGCCGCCACGCCCGGCAAACGGATGCTCGGCATCCGGGTGGCGTCGCGCAGCGGCGCCGGCCTGTCAGTCGATCAGGTCATTGCCCGCAACCTGATGCGCGAGATCGAGATCTTCCTGCCGCTGTCGATCATCCTCGGCCGCAGCGAGATGGGGCTCGCCGACACGCTGACGACGATCTTCGGACTGGTGTGGACGCTGCTGTTTGCGCTCTTCCCGCTGTTCAACCGCGACCGCATGCGCATCGGCGACCTTTTGGCCGGAACGTGGGTTGTCGAGGCGCCGAAACTGGCGCTGGTCGAAGACCTGTCGCAACGCCAGGACACCACCACCCGCGCATTCCGCTTCACCCAGGCGCAGCTCGATGCCTATGGCATCGCCGAACTGCACAAGCTGGAGGAAGTGCTGCGCCGCGACGACTATTTCGCGCTGAAAGCCGTGGCCGAAACGATCGGACGCAAGATCGGCATGACGATCGAGCCGGTCGATTCCAGGGCCTTCCTCACCGCCTATTACGGCGAGCTGCGGGCACAGCTTGAGCGCAAGCTGCTGTTGGGCAACCGCAAGGCGGATAAGTATCAGCGGTGAGCCGTGCCTCAGATGGGAGTCGATACATGAGACATTGCTTCCTGAACATAGTTAATAAAAGTGTGTTTGCAATTCCGATGGCTACCACCCGCGACGGCTGGGAGAAGTTCGCAGGTCCCGTCATTTTGATTGGCGAGCTACCTTCGGTCTCCGACAAAGAGATCGGTCTAGCAACACTCAACGCGCTTGGTGCTTATGCCAGCGATGTGCCCGACGACATCGTACACACGGTTCTTCTTGACAGCTCGGCTTCGCGGTTCGGCTTCAAGTCGTACAACTCCCTCCTTCGGAAATCCCGTCAGATGTCGGTCGACCAGGGAAGGGACGACAAATTCACACTTACCCCCTATGCCAAAGTCAACAGAGAGAGTGCCGTGCCGCTGGACACGATCTTGTCTTCAACAGATACGCCAGAGGATCTCGGGCGTGCTGTTCGAGAGTGCATTGCGCTTTGTCGTTAACAGCGTCGAGTAATCGGTCACCATGAACACCTCTCCATCCGAGCTCGAACTCCAGGAAATGGAGGCGCGCGTGCTGCCGCAGCTCAGCCAGGCCCATGGAAATCATGGGTCGAGGGTCGGGATTTGCTGAGCAGATCGAATTTCATGCAAACCGACGAAGGCGCGGATCGCGGCGACGATATCGAAATGGCCAGCGCCACGGCCGAAGACCAGGATTTCATGGCTGCGGCGCGGCAGGACATGCCTCGCCTGATCGCCGAAGTGCGCAGGCTGGGCGCACTTCTCAATCAAACGAAGTAAAAGCGGCGTGGCCGCCTACCCCACCCACTTTTCATAGTCGGACACCAGCAGGTGCACCGGCGCAACGTCCTCGTGGATGTTGGAGAAGCGGCCGATCGGTTCGCGGAAGACGTTGTCGGTAAGGTCGTCATTGACGGTCGAGACCTCGCCGATCAGCACATCCTTGCCCTCGGCCCAGAAGGCGTGCCAGACGCCGGGCAGCAGCGTCACGCTCTGGCCCGGGTCGAGCTTCAGCAGCCCGCCTGCCGGCAGCCTGTGGATGGTGCCGTCGACCGGCACCGTCACTTCGGCCTTCGGATCGATGCCGCCGTCGCGATCGTGCATGAACAGTTCCAGCACGAGCTTACCGCCGCCGCGGTTGATGATGTCCTCGGCCTTGATGTTGTGGCGGTGCATCGGCGACAGCTGATCCTTGCGCGAGATCATGATCTTCTCGGCATAAAGCATGCCCATGCCCTTCTTCATGTCGGCATAGACGCCGTTGCGAACGGTGAACAGGAACAGGCCGAGTTCGTCGAATTTTTCCTGGCCGTAATCGGTGATGTCCCAACCGAGCCGCGAGGTGAAAATGGCGGCGGAGTCGGCCTTGCGCGCCTTCATCTCTTCCGGGCTCCAGTAGGCGAAGGGCGGCATGATGTAGCCGAACGAGCGGATGAAGGCGTCTGCATCGCGGATGATGTCGTTGACGGTGGAGCGTTTCATGATCGTGATCCCTTCGCGTCGCGTTCCCTGGAGTTATCTGAAGCGCATAGCCGAACAGCGCTGCGGTGTCGACGCAAACTGCGTGCTGGCCCCATGACATCCGTGCGGATCGGGGCCATAAGTCAGCCAGATTTCCCAGGGTGATATTTCATGCAAGGCATAGACGACCTCGACACGCCGGCGATCCTCATCGACGCGGCCCGCGCCGAAGCCAACATCGCACGAGCGCAGGCGCATGCCGACCGCCACGGGCTGAAACTCAGGCCGCACATCAAGACGCACAAGCTGCCTTATTGGGCGAAGAAGCAGATGGCGGCCGGCGCGGTCGGCATCACCTGCCAGAAGATCGGCGAGGCGGAAGTGATGGCCGATGCCGGGCTGACCGATATTTTTCTGCCCTACAACATCCTTGGCCGCGCCAAGCTGGAGCGCCTCAAGGCCCTGCATGGCCGTGTGACACTGTCAGTGACGGCCGACAGCCTCGAAACGCTGGAGGGGCTCGCCGCCACCTTCACCGATGCAGGGCACCCCCTGCCCGTCCTGGTCGAATGCGACACCGGCATGGGCCGTTGTGGTGTGCAAAGCGCCGCCGAGGCGCTGGCACTGGCGAAGTTGATCGACCAAGCCAAGGGGCTCACCTTCGGCGGGCTGATGACCTACCCCGCGGCCGGCCGCGCCGCCGAGGCTGAATCGTGGCTGGCCGGCGCCAAACAAACGCTTGCGGCCTCGGGTCTCGCCTGTGAACGCATCTCCAGCGGCGGCACGCCTGACATGTGGCGCTCGGGCGAGGACAGCGTGGTGACCGAATACCGCCCCGGCACCTACATCTACCTCGACCGCTACCAGGTCGCCAAAGGCGTCGGCACGCTCGACGATTGTGCGCTGACGGTGCTCGCCACCGTGGTCAGCCATCCGACGCCGGCCCGCGCCATCCTGGACAGCGGCAGCAAGGCGCTGTCCAGCGACACGCTGGGGCTCGCCGATTTTGGCGAGCTGCTCGGCATGCCCGGCGCCCGCGTCACCAGCTTGAGCGAGGAACATGGCACGGTCACGCTTGGAAATGGTGCGAAGCTTCGCATTGGCGAGCGCGTGCGCGTGGTGCCTGATCATTGCTGCGTCGTGACCAACCTGTTCGACCAGGTGCATCTGATCGACGGTGACAAGGTGCTGGAAACGCTGAAGGTGCAAGCGCGTGGGCGGATGGGGTGAGGCTTTTCGTTTTGGAGGCTCGCCCTATTTCGGCATTGACGAATTGTAATTTATAACTTACTAGTCCCCATGGCAATCCTGAAGCAGACAGCCACCTTTCGGAGGTGGCACCAAAAGCTGAAAGACGGAAGAGCCAAGGCGGCAATTGCCGTTCGGCTGCAACGTTTGATTGTAGGAAATCCCGGCGACTAGTGGGTGAAGGCATCAGTGAATTGCGCATTCACTATGGGCCCGGCTATCGCGTTTATTTTCACAAGCGCGGTGAAACGGTCATCCTGCTCCTGTGCGGCGGGGATAAAAGTTCACAAGAAACCGACATACGGACAGCAAAGCGCCTGGCCGTAGAATGGAGTGACGACAATGGTTGAAAAAATCTATGATTTCGATCCCGCCGAAATGCTCGATTCCGATACGGCAATCGAGGCGTTTCTGGCAGAGGCAATGGAAACCGGAGACGCCAAATTCGTCGCGTCCGCCCTCGGTGTCGTTGCCCGCGCCAAGGGGATGAGCAACATTGCCAGAAAGACCGGCTTGGCTCGCGAGCATCTTTATACCTCGCTCAGCGAAAACGGTAATCCTACGCTGGAAACCACACTGGCGGTCATGAAAGCATTCGGCTTTCATTTGGCCCCAAAGCACGATGCAACTCAGGTCTAATCTACGCCAGCGCGCGTCGAGCGCGAGGTTGTTCGGGCCAACTGAAATCAGGACGGATAAACCGGACCCAGCGCCGCCTTCAGCGGATCCAGCGCGTCGCCATACAGCTTCCAGCGCTCGACCGAGGATGAATAGATCGGCTGGCGCACCTGCCAGCGGCTCGGCGTCCGCACGGTGCGCTCGGTCTCGTTGAAACGCAGGCAGGCATCGTCCCACTCGACGCCGAGGAATCCGATCAATCCACGGGCGCGATTTTCGAAATCGGCGACCGTTTCTTCGTAGGGCATGTCGTGGATATTCAGCGGGATGACCTTGGTCCAATGGCGCATCAGGCGGTCATACTGCCGGTAATACTGCCCAAGCTTGGTAAGATCGGCATTATAGCCGTGCGCCTCGGAAAAATTATGCATGAAACAGGACGCGCAATTGTCCATCGGGTCACGCCGGCAATGGATGATGCGGGCATTCGGCAAGATCAGGCTGATGAAGGCCAGCAGCTCGAAATTGTGCGGCATCTTGTCGACGACAAGCCGCACCGTGTTGTTGCGCTTTTTGAGATCGTCGAGATATTTCGATCCAAGCCCCTTGGCCTTGGCTGCAGTGAGCGCCGCCATGGCCTTGGTGAAAATGGCTGGGTCGAGCTTGTCGAACCCAAGTTCGCCGGCAAGTGAACGAATGGTCGACAACTCCCCGGCGCCATGGATATCGCGATGACTGGCGCATATCTGCTCGGTCAGCGTCGTTCCCGACCGTGGCATGCCGACGATGAAGACCGGGCGTCTGGATGGATTTCCCAAATTGGCTCGCGCCTCGAAGAAGCCGGCGTCGAAAGTGTCGATGAAGCTGTCGTAAAGCTGGGTGTGCCGGTCGATGTCGAAATCATTGCCGGAAATCGCCTTGGCCCTCGCGAAATGGCGGATGGCCGGGCTATACTCGCGCTGATCATTGAGCATCTTGCCGGCGGCGTGGTGCAGCACTACCCGCTCGCGATCGGTGGTTGTCGGCAATTCCAGGCGTTTCAGCACCAAAGGCAACGTCGGATCGTCCTTGACCGCCCGGCGCGCAAGCGCCATTCCAGCCAGCGCCTCGACATGGCCCGGGTCGATGGCAAGGGCCTTGCTGAAGCATTCGACCGCCTCGGCCGGCCGGCCAATGTCGGTGAGCAAATCGCCCATACCGGCAAGTGCCATCACCGACTGGCCGTCGATAGCCAGCGCCTGGCGATAGAACCCTTCGGCAATGTCGCCCTCGAGCTGGCTGCGGTAGGAGCGGCCGAGATTGCACAGCGCTTCGATGAGCCCTCCGTCGAGCTCGATCGCCTTTCTCAGATGTCTGCGCGCCTTGTCGACGTTGCCGGTGACATTGTAGGCATTGCCGAGATTGTTGCGGAAGATGGCGTTGTTCGGTTCGAGCTTGACCGCCCTTTCCATATAGGCAATGGCGGCGTCATGATGCTCGGCCTCGATGGCGAGCGTGCCCATCAGGTTCAGCGCCATGGCATTTTTGGGCTGCGTGCGAAGCACCGTCTGGTAGCAGAACTCGGCCTCGCGAAAACGCTTGCGCCGTTGCAGGTCGATGCCGCGCTGCAATGTCTTTTCCGCCGGCTCACCGGCGGTCGGCAGCGAGGCTGGGATCATTGCCGGCAGGCCCAGGGGTTGCCGGCGTGGCAAGAGCGGCATCCGTCAAATCCCGGTCGCGGCCTGCGACGAACCAATCAGAACTTCAGGGTTACGCCAAGCTGGAGATTGTGGGAGTACAATTTGGCGTTCTCGTATGTGCCGCCGCCATCATTGTCGTCTAGATCCACGCTTGTCACGGCCTTAAAGCGGTAACCGAAATCGAGGTCGACATTCTGCGTTACCGCGTAGGTAACACCGGCGCCCACTTGGCCGGCGAAACCCCAGCCGCCAGGCCCGTATCCAAAGGCGTGGCCATCAAAGTGAGTATCGGCGGTAACATAGGCCGCGCCGACACCGCCGCCGACATAGAGTTTGGCATCACCAAAATGCGCAACATCGGCCCAGACGTTGGCGAGAAGATAGGTGGCCGACAGATTGCCGGAAGCCGGATAGTTGCCGACGCCCGTGTAGCTGTATTCGCTTGCCTTGTAGCGCGCGTAGGACAGTTCGCCTTCGACACGAAACACATCGTTGATGCGCCGACCGACAGCGCCGCCGATTACGAACCCGGTATCAAGATCGACTGAATAGCCAGTACCATTGTAGTCCGTTTTCACATGGTTCGGGAAACTGGCGCCGCCGAAGAGCGTGACGTACCAGAGATCCTCCGCCCTCGGAACGTCGACAATCGCGTCGGCGGCGTAGGCCGAACTCCAACCAAGCGCCAATGCAAATGTCGAGACGCCAGCCAACAAGCGCAGTTTCATCGCCGATTCCCTCGCTACAACTAGTGACTGGTATCACTCTTGCTTCGCGGCTGAGCTGTCAAGAAAGCAAACGAGATCAAGGAGCCAAGCGAAGTCGGGAACAATCTTTTGAGAATTCTTGTTGCTGCACCGCAACATAACAGCACAGGCTAATGTTTGGCGGCAGGCGTATGGCTTCGGTTTTGAAAATCGCGCTAGTCGGCCTGCCGTGCCGCCACCCTGCGCATGGCGATCACCCGCCGGCGGCGGATTTCGGTGCGCATCGCCGTCAAATGCAGCGCGAAGAACAGCACGGTGAAGCCGAGCGCCATCACCAGCAGTGGCCATAGCAGGCTGGGATCGATCGTCGGTCCGCCGAGCCGGAACACCGAGGCCGGCTGGTGCAGCGTGTTCCACCAGTCGACCGAGAATTTGATGATCGGGATGTTGATGAAGCCGACGAGCGTGATGATGGCGGCGGCCCAGGCGGCGCGGCTGGCGTCATCCAGCGCACGCGTCAGCGCGATGATGCCGAGATACATCAGGAACAGGATGAAGACCGAGGTCAGGCGGGCGTCCCAGACCCACCAGGTGCCCCACATCGGCTTGCCCCAGATCGAGCCGGTGACCAGCGCAAGCGCGGTGAAGGTGGCGCCGATCGGGGCTGCCGACTTCAGCGCGACATCGGCCAAGGGATGGCGCCAGACCAGCGTGCCGAGCGCGGCGACGGCCATCACCGTGTAGCACATCATGGCGAGCCAGGCGAAAGGCACGTGGATATACATGATGCGCACCGTGATGCCCTGCTGGAAATCCTCAGGCGCGGCAAAGCTCATATAGAGACCGATGGCGAGCAGGATCGCGGCGATCGACGCCAGCCACGGCACCAGCCTATCGGCCAGCCCGACAAAGCGCGTGGGGTTGGCGAGGTCGGTCCAGCCGGCGAGGCGTGAGGAGGTATCGCTCATAAGGTCTAGATAGACCGGCGGCGCGTTCGGGGCAATCGAGGGAGTGTCGCAGTCTTATTTACCCTCCCCCTCGTGGGGAGGGTCGCTGCGAAGCAGCGGGGTGGGGGTGGTGGGGCACTACCCCACCCGGACCCTACGGGTCCGACCTCCCCACAAGGGGGAGGTAAAAAAGCTACGCCGCTTCGATATTCACGGTGCGGCTGAGGCGGCGGACTTCCTCGTCGTTGAGCAGGCCGCCGGCGCGCAGCAGGCTGGCGAAACGGCCATTGCGCAGCGACAGTTCGGCGAAGCCGCCCATCTCGACCACCTTGCCCTTGTCCATGAACACGACCAGGTCGGCGTCGCGGACGGTGGTCAGGCGGTGGGCGATGATGAAGGTGGTGCGGTTGCGCCTCAGTTCGTCGATGGCTTCCTTGACGCGGTCCTCGGTCTCGACATCGAGCGCGCTCGTTGCCTCGTCGAGCACCAGGATCGGTGCGTCCTTGAGCACGGCGCGGGCAATGGCGATGCGCTGACGCTCGCCGCCTGAAAGCTGGCCGCCGCGCTCGCCAACGACGGTGTCATAGCCGGCGCTCTTGGCAAGGATGAAATCCTGCGCGGCAGCCGCATTGGCGGCGGCGTGAACCTCGTCATAAGTCGCCTCGGCACGACCGACGCGGATGTTGTCCTCGATCGAGCGGTTGAGCAGGCCGGCATCCTGGAAGACGGTGGCGATCGAATGACGCAGCGACTTGCGGGTCACCGTGCGGGTGTCGATGCCGTCGATCAGGATACGGCCATGAGACGGCGAGAAGACGCGCTGCAAGAGGTTGATCAGCGTCGTCTTGCCGGCGCCGGTCGGGCCGACGATGGCAACCGTCTGCCCGGCCTGGACTTCGAAGGAGACGTCGTCGACGCCCTGCCTCGAATTGGCAAACTCGAAGCCGACATTCTCGAAGCGGACGTGGCCGGTGACGTTGGTGAGGTCGCGCAAGCCGTCCGGCTCGGCGGAGTCGGCGGCCGAATCCTCGAGGTGATAGAAGTCCTCGAGCTTGGCGCGGGCTTCCGAAATCTGGTTGGCGAAAGCCGACATCTGGTCGAGGCGGGCAATCAGCAGCGTGGCAAAGCCGGTGAAGGCGATGACGTCGCCGATCTTGAGCTGGCCATGGGTGACCAGATAGGCGCCGATCAAAAGCACAACCATCATCGATATGGTCGACGACAGGCGGTGCAACGCATTGGCCATCGCCCACCAGTCGAGCACCGGGTTCTGCGCGTCGAGCAGGTTCTTGACATAGCGGCGCAGCGTATCGGCCTCGTGGCCGAGACGGTTGTAGCTCTGCAGCACGGCGACATTGCTGACCGAGTCGGTCACATGCGCGAAGACCTGATGGTAGTGGCGCTCGACCGCGGCCTGGCCCGCCTTGGTGCGCTTCATCACAAGCCGGCCGATGCCGACATAGAGAACGCCCAGCGCCATTAGCACCAGCGACATGCGAAGATCCATGCTTATCGCGGTCGGAATCAGCAGAGCCAGCGCAACCGCCGTCGACAGATGCTGGCGCATGAATTCAAGCCACAGGCTGAACAGCGTCTCGACGGCGCGCAGCAGCGTGTGCAGCGCGTTGGAGGTGCCGCGCTGGTGGTGCCAGGCGAGCGGCATGGTGATCACGCGCTCGAACGACTGGCACAGCACCTCGCTGCGCCGCTTGTGGGCAAAACGGTCGGCGCCGCGCGCCACCAGCACGAAGGCGACGATGTTAAAGGCGCCGAGACCGGCCCACAGCGCCAGCGTCGAAAACACCGAACCCTTATCGGAGATGGCGTCGATTACCCGGCCGAACATGATCGGCTCGAGGATGGCGATAATGGCGAGCGCGACATTCGCACCGCAGATAAACGCAACGCGCTTCCTGTCGGCTGCGAGATAACCCAGCGCTCTCCAGTAGATTTGCAGAAGTGACACTTCAGCTACTCCG
This sequence comes from Mesorhizobium sp. C089B, assembly GCF_030323125.1. Lineage (NCBI taxonomy): Bacteria > Pseudomonadati > Pseudomonadota > Alphaproteobacteria > Hyphomicrobiales > Phyllobacteriaceae > Mesorhizobium > Mesorhizobium sp. C089B. The sequence continues at coordinate 734,871 of NZ_CP100469.1, read as the reverse complement.
CCCAAAACATTATTGTGCACCGCACCATTTCTTGACACGTACCGGTTAACGGGTCGCAAAACAATGCCCGTCTACCTCTTCCGTTCCCATTCTGCGAACAAAAGATGACGACGTTGCGAAATCTGCCGTGATCACCTAACGGTTTGAGATAAAAGGTGAAATGTCAGTCTTGCGGCAAAATCATGGCAGCATCTGGCGCTGCCACATTTTTAGTCACTGCACGCTTGGACCGCCGGTATCCGGGAAGGCACGCCGTTCTTCGCCAGGAGCATGCCGAAGTAGAAAACGCGCGCCTAGAAAGGCGCGCGTCAATAACCTGAAGCCTTTGATTTACGCGGGTATCTTGACGACCACCTCGGTCTTGTCGCCGGCTTTCGGCTGAAAACCGGAAGACTTTGTCTTGGTTCCATTGACTTCGAGCGAGATGGATTTGGCCTTTTTGTCGCGGATGACGCGAACCTTGATCTCCGACCCCAGCATCTTCAGCGTGGCAGAATAGCCGTCCCAATGGCTGGGCAGTTTCGGCCGGAACGTGATCTGCTTGCCCCGCCGCTCAATGCCCAGAATTCCTTCGACCGCAGCACGGTAGAGCCATCCCGCTGAGCCCGTATACCAGGTCCAGCCGCCGCGACCGCCCTTGTCCTCACCGGAATAGATGTCGGCGGCGACGACGTACGGCTCGACGCGATAATGCTCGGCCGATGCATCGTCGAGCGCATGGTTGACCGGGTTCAGCATCGAGAAGCAGCGATAGGCATCGTCGGTGCGGCCCATTTCGGCGAGCGCGATGACGAACCAGGTCGCCGCATGGGTGTACTGGCCGCCGTTCTCGCGCACGCCCGGCGGATAACTCTTGATGTAACCAGGGTCCTTTCTCGTGTTCTGGAAGGCCGGGGTAAACAGTTTGACGATCTTGAGCTTGTCGTCGACCAGCAGGTTCGTCGCCTGCTGCATCGCCGTGGTCGAGCGCGCGGGGTCGCCCTCGCCGGAGAGCACGCTCCACGACTGCGCGATGGAGTCGATCTTGCACTCGTCCGAATTGTGCGAGCCAAGCGGCGTGCCGTCATCGTAGCTGCCGCGGCGATACCACTGGCCGTCCCAGGCGGTGCTTTCCAGCGCCCGCTTCAGCACATCGGCGTGTTTTGTCCAGGCCTGCGCCCGCTTGGTGTCGCCCTGCCCTTGGCCACGGTGGTAAAGTCGCCCAGCGTCTTCAAGAGGAACCAGCCGAGCCAGACACTCTCCCCCTTGCCGGCTTCGCCGACGCGGTTCATGCCGTCGTTCCAGTCGCCGCCGAGGATCAGCGGCAGCCCGGCCGGGCTGCTGCGCTTGACCGCAAGGTCGAGCGCGCGCGCGCAATGGTCGTAGAGCGAAGCGTTCGTCTTGGAGATTTCCGGCGTGAAGAAGGCGTCGTGCTCGCCCTCGCCCAGCACCTGCCCGTCAATGAAAGGCAGCTGCTCCTTCAGGATCCCTGTATCGCCGGTCACCTCGATGTAGCGATTGGTGGCATGCGCCAGCCAGACCACATCGTCGGAGATCATGGTGCGCACGCCGGCGTCGGTGCGCGGCAACCACCAATGCTGGACATCGCCTTCGGGGAACTGCCGGCGCGCCGCATTGAGGATCTGGTCGCGCGCCAGTTTCGGATCGTGCGCAAGCAGGGCCAGCGTGTCCTGCAGCTGGTCGCGGAAGCCGAAGGCGCCGCTTGCCTGATAAAAGGCCGAGCGGGCGCGGATGCGGCAGGCCAAGCTCTGATAGGGCAGCCAGTGATTGACCATGGCGTCGAGCGCCTTGTCGGGCGTCTCGACCTGGATGGTGTCGAGGAAGCCGCGCCAGACGCGTTCATTGTCGGCCAGCCGCTGGTCGAAATCCTTGCCCGAATGGGTCTGCACCAACGCGCTCGCCTCGGCTGATGTGGCGGCGTCGCCAAGCAGCCAGACCAGCGTGACGTCGCCGCCGGCGGGGATGTCGACATCGCTGGCGACAGCTGCGCACGGATCGTCGCCGGCCTCGACGCGGCCCGACAGGCCGGCTCCGCTGACGACGGCGTGCGGGAAGGCGCTGGTGCCATGCCTGCCGATGAACTCGCCGCGATCGGATGTCACCGAATGCACCGGACCGGTGGCGGCCAGGAAGGCCACCCGGTCGCCGAAATCGAGACCGTAGGGGTTTTGCGCCAGAAGCGCGCCAGTCGCTGGATCCCTGGACGGGATGATGGTCGCAGCCGTGCTCGAGCGATGGCTGCCGAGGACCCATTCGGCATAGGCATAGACGCGCAGCCGCGCCGGCGCCGAGCCTGAGTTCTGGATGCGCAGCCGCGTGATCTTCACTGGATCGACGGGATCGACGACGTGCGTCAGATCCATCGACAGCGGGCCGCGTTTGGACCGGAAGGTGGAGAAGCCCTGGCCGTGCCATGTCTCATAGGTCATCGAGGGATCGCGGACCACGGCAGCCAGCGGCGAGAATGCCTTGCCGCTGGCCTGATCGTAGATGTAGATGCCCTCGCCCGGCCGGTTGGTGACCGGATCATTCGACCATGGCGTCAGCTGGTAATCGCGGCTGTTGCGGCTCCAGGTGAAGGCAGCGCCTTCGGCCGAGACATGGAATCCGAACGAGGCGTTCGAGACGACGTTGATCCAGGGCTGCGGCGTCGAGCGCCGCCCGGCAAGGCGGGTGACATAGTGGCGGCCGTCGCCCTCGAAACCGCCAAAGCCGTTCCATTGGCTGAGGCCGCTGCCGTCGGCGCTGCTGTCGGACGCGGCATGGTATGCAGGCGCCGCCGGCACCGGCAGAGACGGCTCGCGCAGCGACGCGGGGGCCACCGGCTGCAGGGCATCGCGTGCTTGCAAGGCTGCCGCCTCGGCGCGTTCGATCTGGTCGAAGATGGTGCCGTTGCGCGTGTGCAGAACCACGCGGGCAACCGCCAGCAGCGTCTTGTACGTCGCCTCGTCCATCAGGTCGCGGCGCACGGCGAAGATGTGCTGGCGCGGCCCGAGTTCCTTGCCGCGCAGGCGGCTGTTTTCGCACAGCGTTTCGACCGCGCGCTGCAGGTCCTGGACATAGGACGATGCCTGCTCGTTGACGACCACGAAGTCGATCATCATGCCGCGGGCGCGCATATACTCCTGGAAGCGCAGCGCCTGGGCGACAATTTCGAGGTCGGCCACGTCGCCGATGCGGACCAGGAAGATCGGGAAATCGCCCGAAATGCTGGTCGGCCACAGGCTGGACTGCTTGCCCAGCCCCGAAGCGATGGATTCGCCGGGCAGGCGCAGGAACGGATCGGGATAGATCAGGAAGCGCGCCAGCTTCTGCACGTTGGCGGCGTCGGTCAGGCTGAGACCAAGATGGCGGGTCTGCACCTGCGAACGCGTCCAGGCAAGCATCGCCTGGCGAGCAAAACTTTCGGGATGGTCGAGCCTGGCGATGGCCTCGTCCAGTTCGGCGCGGTTGGCGCCGACGGCGGTCCAGAAGGTCAGCGATATCTTCTTGTTGGCCGGCACCCGCACCTGGCGGCGCAGGGCCGCTACCGGATCGAGGGTGAAGCCGTGGTGACCGCCAAGCTTGGCGCCGGGATCGAAGGCCGCCGCTTCCGCGATGGTACGGCCACGGCCGATGAAGGCACGGCGGTCGGTTTCGGCCTCGGCATCGCGCGCCGACCCGGACGGATCGGTGACGAAATGCACCATGGTGACGTCAGGCTCGTGCTTGTCGCGCTTGCGCCTGGTGGCAAAGATGGCACCGTTGTTGGCAGCGATCTCCGTCTCGATAAACATTTTCGAGAACGCAGGATGGGCATTGTCGGAGGCTTCGTTGCCCAGCACCAGCTCGGCAAAGGAGGTCACCTCGATATGCCGGTCAGTGGCGCCGTCATTGTAGAGCGTGACGCGCCGTCCCTCGCCATTGCCTTCCGAGATGACGATGCATTCGACCTCCGAACGCAGCGAGCCCACTGTTTTGACGAAGCTCGCCTTGTCGTCGGAAAACAGCGTCTGCACTCTCTCGCCGGTCGCCTGCTTCGGCTCCGCGGTGGCCGACCACCAGTCGCCGCTGCCGGCGTCGCGCAGGAAGATGTAGGAGCCGAGCCGGTCTTCGGTCGGGTCGGGCTGCCAACGGGTGACGGCGAGTTCGCCCCAGCGGCTGTAACCGGAACCGGTGGCCGAGACCATGACGGAGTAGCGGCCATTGGACATGACGCTGGTGGCGCGCAACGCCCTCAGCGGGTCGAGGACGATGCGCGAATCCGGGCTCTCGACCTCGGTCTCGTCCTTCGAGCGCTCGTCGGCTTCGGTCCTGACGGTGGCGGTCGGGATGTCGCGCGGCGCCCTCTCCTGCAGCAGGAGTTCGGCAGACTCGATCACCGGATCGCTGTGGAAGCGGTCGCGCAGCCGGCCCTCGAAGATGGCGTCGGCAACGGCGGCGATCGACATGCCGGAGTGATGCGCCATGTAGTTCAGGACAACAGCGTGGTCGGTGCCTTCCGGCACGCGCTGCGGCGTGAAGTCGACGGCGTCGTAAAAGCCATGCCGGCCGAGAGCGCCGATGGAGCGCAGCCTGGCCAGATTCTGGACGGATTCGCGCGGTGTGAACTGCGCCGCGAGGATCGTGGCGTAAGGGGCGATCACCGTGTTCTGGCCAAGGCCGCGCTTGAGGCCAAGTCCGGGCACGCCGAAATTGGTATACTGGTAGGTCAGTTCGCGGTCGCGGGCATTGTAGGCCGCTTCCGAAATGCCCCAGGGCACGTTCTTCGAACGCGCGTACTGGATCTGGCGCTTGATGATCAGCTTGCTGGTCTGGTTGAGGATCGACCCCTGCGGCTCCTTCATTACCAAAGGCGGCATCAGATACTCGAACATCGAGCCCGACCAGGACATCAGCGCACCCTGGAAGCCGATCTCGACGATCGGCCTTCCAAGCCGGAACCAATGCTCCGTCGGCAGGTCACCCTTGGCGATGGCGAACAGGCTGGTCAGCCGCGCCTCGGAGGCGAGCAGATCGTAGCAGCTCTCATCGAGCTGGTGCTCCTCGACCCGGTAGCCGATCGAGAGCAGTTTGCGCTCCTGACGCATCAGGAAAGAGAAATCCATCTCGAAGGCATAGCGGCGGCAGCGTTCGCGCAGCGCCAGCAGCTTGGCGCGCAAGGCTTCGACGGCGTTTTCGTCGCTGTGCGAGTCATGCACATGCGCCTCGCAGGTCGCTTCCAGCCGTGCCGCCCAGTCGGCGATAATGTCGCTGCGCTGCGATCCGGCCTCGGTGTGGATGGCGGTGGCGAGCTTGCGTATCTCGCCGGCAAGCACGGCCAGGTTAATGGTGCGGATCGAGGCCATCTCCGGCTGCGCCTTGATGGTCATGACGGCGCGCCGCATGCCATCGAGGCGATCGGCCAGACGCTGGCGCAACGGCCGCAGTTGCCGGCGGTCGTCAGGCAATTCCTCGAGGCTCTCGTCGAGGATGCTCACCGTGTCGAGGACGCCTTCGAAATCGCCCTGCAGGTGAACGGACGGGGCTTCCGCCCATTCGGCGCAGGCAGCCGCCACCGCGACCAGGTGTCCGGCGAGATTGCCGCTGTCGACGGCCGAGATGTAGAGCGGATAGAGCGGTTTGAGCGTCGTGGTGTCGTACCAGTTGAAGAGGTGGCCACGGTTGCGCGGCATGCTCTCGATGGTCGTCATCGTGGCGTCGATCCGGGTGATGGCGTCGGAGAGCGCAATCCAGCCGAAATCGCGTGCCGACACCACCGACAGCAGGTAGACGCCGATATTGGTCGGCGACGTTCGCGGCGCTACAACCGGCGCCGGGCTTTCCTGGAAATTGTCGGGCGGCAGATTGTGGTGCTCGGCCGTGACGAAGGTTTCGAAATAATGCCAGGTGCGGCGCGCCACGGTGCGCAGCGCGTGGATGTCGGCCTGCGATATGCGCAGGCGGTCCTCGGTCTCGGCCGAGCGGCTGATCCAGCAGGCAACCGCCGGCGAACCGATCCAGAACAGAGCGAAGAAGAAGGCGACGAAGGCACCGGTGGAATCGGCCAGCACGGGGATAGCGAGACCGACGACGCCGATGATCACGGCGCCATACATCATGCTGTAATAGGAGCCGATATCGTTGTCGCCGCCCTTGTGCGCCTGCGACGCGGTGCGCCATTCCAGCAGGTTCTGGCGGCTGACGAACAGGCGGTAGAGCGTGCGCACGATGGCGTCGCCCATCATCCAGGCATTGTGCGCCATCAACAGCACTTTCAGCGCCACAAGGGCCGTGCCGAAGACGGTGTCGTGCGCCAGTGCGGAGAAATGGCCGCGCGGCGTCTGGTCGCCGCTCTTGGGCAGGATGGCGTTGACGACATCGAAGGTCGGCGCCATGAACAGCGACAGGATCAGCAGCGCCTGCCACTGCGCGGCCTGCGTGAAGGGCAGCAGCGTCCAGCCGGCGATCGCCGCCATCACCCAGAAGATCGGGGTCAGCGAGCGGCGCAGATTGTCGACCATCTTCCAGCGCGACAGCGCCGGCACGCCGGAACGCGGCGAGAAGATGAAGCGCAGCAGCTGCCAGTCGCCGCGCGCCCAGCGGTGGTGGCGCGAGGCGTCGACCGAGTAGCGGGTAGGATAGTCCTCGACCAGTTCGACGTCGGTGACAAGTGCTGCGCGCGCCAGCGCACCTTCGAGCAGATCGTGGCTGAGGACGGTGTTTTCCTCGATGCGGCCCTGCAGCGCCGCCTCGAAAGCGTCGACGTGATAAAGGCCCTTGCCGGTGAAGGAGCCGTCGCTGAAGACGTCCTGGTAGAGATCCGAGACGGCAAAGACGTAAGGATCGAGACCGCTGTTGGACGAGAAGACGCGCTGGAAGAAAGAAGCGTCGTCGCCGCTGGTGAGCGAGGCTGTGATGCGCGGCTGCAGAATGGTGTAGCCGGCGGTAACGACGCGCTTTGTCGCGTCGAAATGCGGGCGGTTGAGCGGATGGGCGAGCTTGCCGACCAGTGACGACACGGCGTCGCGCGTGGTGCGCGTGTCGGCGTCGAGCGTCATGACATAGACGACCTTTTCCGGCAGCGGCACGTCGAGCGGCAGGAAGGTGGTGTCGCTGTCGCCGCGCAAGAGAAGGTTCAGCTCATGCAGCTTGCCGCGCTTGCGCTCCCAGCCCATCCAGGCGCCCTGCGCCTGGTTGTAGAGCCGGCGGCGATGCAAGATATAGAAACGCGGCGCGCCTTCCGAGGGATAACGGGCATTGAGCCTGGCGATCTCGTCGCGCGCATATTGCAGGATCTCGATGTCGGCGGCGTCGATCTCGGTCTTGGAATCCGGCCAGTCGGACAGCAGCGCGAAATGGATTTCTTCGGCCGTGTTGGCGAGGTGATGCACCTCGATGTTGCGGATGTTTTCCTCGACATCATCGCGCGAGCCGATCAGCGACGGCACCACGACCAAGGTGCGTGATGCCGCTGGAATGCCGTGCTTGTAATCATAGCCGACGAGCCGCGTCGGCTTCAGGAACAGTGAAACAACGGTGTTGAAGAAGGCGAGCGCGCCTTCGCTGGCAGGCACCGCAAACAGCGCCAGCATCAGCGTGATGGATTCCACCGACAGGCCGAGATGGGCAAGCGCATTGCCGGAGACAACCAGCAGCAGCACCGTCAGCAGGAAGACCGGCACAACGATGCCGAGCCAGCCCGTGGCGGTGAAGGCGCGCTTGAAGGTCACATGGAAGGGCGGCCGATAGCCGATCGCCTTTTCCAGATCCGGCCGGCGCGGGCCGACCAGGAAGAAGCCGACATCGGTATGCATGGCCGGATCGGCTGATGCATCCGGCACGCCGGAGGCATCGGTGACCCCGGGAACATGGCTGGCCAGTTCGATGGCCTTTTCGGCGACACGGAATTCGGACAGGTCGGAGCGGCGCGCCAGTTGCTCGATCGACGTGCGGTACTGGTCGCGCGAAAAGAAATCGAGCGCGGCGAAATCGGTGCGCTCGCGCAACAGCGTGTCGATGCGGCTGACGCCCTCGAACCACACCGTCCAGTCGACGTCGTTGATGAGGCGCAGGCCGCGGATGATGTTGCCGGTGGTGACATTGCCGCTGGACAGCGTGCGATGCTCGGAAATGATGATTTCCTCGGCGTCGGAGCCGGTTTTCTCGAGCTCGACCTCCAGCCATTCCAGCGCCCTGCCGGCATTCTGCGAGCCGTCGCGCAGGCGGTAGAGCAACTGGGTGGCGAAGGTGGTGTCCTGCGCATGCGCGCCGTAGCCCGACAGGATCTTCCGGCGGTCTGCATTGTCGTCGGTCGCCAGCACGCGGTCGGCGACCTCGTTGGCGATATGGCGCATCTGCCTGGTGCGGTCGACGCGCACAGCGATGCGGCGCAGATTCTCGATCAAAACGAAGCGCAGCAGCGACGGCAGCGCCCACAATTCGCCGATCTTGAGCGGCTCGACCGACTGAAAACCCTCGACGATGGATTTGAACATGGTCGCCGAAACCGAACTGTCGGAATGGGCGACATAGCTCCAGGCCAAGGCCAGCGCGCGCGGCACCGCGGCGCGATCGGCAACTTCCAGGGTCGGCAACTGCCGGTAGAAACGGCGCGGCAGGTCGCGCTTCACCTGAAAAATGGTCTCCTCGACGAGATAATTGTTGTCGAGCAGCCATTGCGCGGCAGGCGTGATGGTTTCGCCCTTGGCCTGGGCGGCATTGGTCGAGCGGTAGACTTCGAGGATTTTCTTGGCGCTGTCGCGGATGCGGGCCTGGAAATCGAACGGCGTCAGGCCGAACAGGTCCTTGATGTCGCCGTTGGCGAGGCTTTCGCCCAGCGCGCGCAGCCGCTCTTCGGGCAGGAAATTGGAGCGTATCGGCTCTTCGGTGATGACTGGGAAGCCGGCGCTGGACTTTTCGATTTGGGCAGGATTTGTCTGGATATTCATTGAAAATTCCGCATGGGGGACGCGATGCGGCGCCACCGCCACGGCAATGTCCCTAAAACCGATTCAAATGCAATTGGTTGCATGATTACACTGGCCGAAAGTTTTGCTTCGCACCACGCCAGAGGCGTTATCCCTTCGACATTTTAAGTGGGGCTTTCGACAACTCAAGGACGAGCACCCCTGCCCTCCCGTCCGCCTTGGAACGACGGAAGGATTCGGGCTTTTTCGTGATCCAGACAACAGCTTACGCCAGATTTCTCCGGCGTGCGATCATGTTTGGCAACAGGCGTTAATCCTTGTGCTGGCGGTGCGGCTAGCCCAGGCTGGCTATCCGGACGACGAACACGATCGTCGGCCGCACCGGTTCAAGCCGCAGTTTCGCGGCCTGCGGTCCGAGCAACAGCGTGTCGCGAGGTCCAAGGCGCGACGATGTCGCGCCGGTCACGCCGACCTCACCGTCGAACGGCAGGATCAGGGTCATAGCGCTGGTCGGCCGGATATCGGTCGGAACCGAAACCATCAGACGCTGGACCGAGTGCGTGGCCCGCGCGCGGCGGGTCATGACGTTGAGGTCGGTGATCGGACCGGAGATCAGCGCGGCCGTGGTCAGCACATCGGCCGGGAAGGACAGCGGGGCGGAAGCCGCCGTCACTTCGGCCGGCGGACGGCCGGCAATATCAAGCACGATACCCTCGCCTTCCAGCACGGCAAGCGTGCGGTCGACGCCGGCAAAGCCCGAGAACGGGCCGCTGCCCTCGACTCGCGCCATCGAAACGCGCCAGTCGAAATCGTCCAGCCCGACGCCGTCCGGCGAGACGGCGATCTCGGTGGTCGTGCCGCCGCCATTCTTCCACGGCATGACGCGGTAGTCGGCGGCCCGTAGGATGCGCATCATTTAAGCCAATCAGCCTAAAATACCGGGCAGATTGAGCTGGTGCTCCTTCGCGCACTCGATGGCGATGTCGTAGCCGGCATCGGCGTGGCGCATGACGCCGGTCGCCGGATCGTTCCACAACACGCGCTCCAGGCGCCTTGCGGCGTCCGGCGTGCCGTCGGCGACGATGACCATGCCGGCATGCTGCGAGAAGCCCATGCCGACGCCGCCGCCATGATGCAGCGACACCCAGGTCGCGCCCGACGCGGTGTTGAGCAACGCATTGAGCAGCGGCCAGTCGGAGACGGCGTCGGAGCCGTCCTTCATCGCTTCCGTCTCGCGGTTCGGCGAAGCGACCGAGCCGGAATCGAGGTGATCGCGGCCGATGACGACGGGCGCCTTCAGTTCGCCCCTGGCCACCATTTCGTTGAAGGCGAGGCCCAGCCTGTGGCGGTCGCCGAGGCCGACCCAGCAGATGCGCGCCGGCAGGCCCTGGAAGGCGATGCGCTCACGTGCCATGTCCAGCCAGTTGTGCAGATGGGTGTTGCCGGGGGTGAGTTCGCGCACCTTGGCGTCCGTCTTGTAGATATCCTCGGGATCGCCCGAAAGAGCAGCCCAGCGGAACGGGCCGATGCCACGGCAGAACAGCGGCCTTATATAGGCCGGCACGAAACCCGGGAAGGCGAAAGCGTTCTCGAAGCCTTCGTCCTTGGCGACCTGGCGGATGTTGTTGCCATAGTCGAGCGTCGGCACGCCGGCATTCCAGAACGCGACCATCGCCTCGACATGCTCGCGCATTGAGGCGCGGGCGGCCTTCTCGACAGCCTTGGGATCGGAGACGCGCTTCTCGCGCCACTCAGCTATCGTCCAGCCCTTGGGCAGATAGCCGTTAATCGGGTCATGCGCCGAGGTCTGGTCGGTGACCATGTCGGGGCGGATGCCCCGCTTGAACATTTCCGGCACGATGTCGGCCGCATTGCCGAGCAGGCCGACCGACTTCGCCTCGCCGGCCTTGGTCCAGCGCTCGATCATTTCCATCGCTTCGTCGAGCGTCTCGGCCTTCTCGTCGACATAGCGGGTGCGCAGCCGGAAATCGATCGAGTCCGGATTGCATTCGATGGCGAGGCAGCAGGCGCCGGCCATGACGGCGGCAAGCGGCTGGGCGCCGCCCATGCCGCCGAGGCCGCCGGTCAGGATCCATTTGCCCGTAAGGTTGCCATTGTAGTGCTGGCGGCCGGCCTCGACGAAGGTCTCGTAGGTGCCCTGCACGATGCCTTGCGTGCCGATATAGATCCAGGAGCCGGCCGTCATCTGGCCGTACATCATCAGGCCTTTTTTATCGAGTTCGTTGAATTTGTCCCAGGTCGCCCAATGCGGCACGATGTTGGAGTTGGCGATCAGCACGCGCGGCGCATCGGTGTGCGTCCGGAAGACGCCGACCGGCTTGCCGGACTGGACCAGCAGCGTCTCGTCTTCATTGAGGGTCTTCAACGAGGCGACGATGCTGTCGAAATCGTTCCAGGTGCGCGCGGCCCGGCCGATGCCGCCATAGACGACGAGCTCATTGGGGTTTTCGGCGACATCGGGATCGAGGTTGTTCATCAGCATGCGCAGCGGCGCTTCGGTCGTCCAGTATTTGGCGTTGAGCTTGTCGCCGCGGGGCGCGCGCACTTCGCGGATGTTGTGGCGAGGATTGTTCATCATTGTCCCTTTGGAGTAAGGCGGCGTCTCAGCGCCCGGCCCAGTCAATGGCGGATTGGAGGATTTTCGTCAGTGTGGCGCGCATCGGCGCGGCGAACTCGGCATCATAAGGCACCGGCCAATTGTCCGGTTCGCCCTTGCCCTCGGGCTCGCGCAAATAGCCGCGATCGGCAAGTTCCATCTGCAGCGCATGGTAGCCGCCTTGCGGATTGCCGAAATAGCGGGTGATCCAGCCACCCTTGAAACGGCCGTTGATGACATTGCTTTCACCGCTCTCGGCCATGATCTGGCCAACCAGCGCCTGCAGCGTAGGATCCGCGGTCTGGCCGTCATTGGTGCCGAGATTGAACACCGGCAGCGTGCCGTAGAACAGGCGCGGCAGCACCGACCGGATCGAGTGGCAATCGTAAATGACGACCTTCTCATGCAGGCCGCGCAGCCTGACGGACTGAGCCGCCAGCATTTCATGGTAGGGCACGAAATACGCTATGCGGCGCTGGTCTATCTCCGACGGCGTCGGTTCCGCGCCGGGCAGATACAGCGGATCGCCGTCGAAGGTCTCGGTCGGGCATAGCGTCGTTGTCGTCTGCCCGGGATAGAGCGAGGCGCCGGAGGGATCGCGGTTGACGTCGATGACGGTGCGCGAGATCGACGTGTGCACGACAGTCGCGCCAAGGCCGGCGGCAAAATCGTAGAGATTGTCGATCCACCAGTCGCAATCGCGGCGGCCGAGCCAGGGCGAGACCAGCCGATTGTCGATGCCGGCGAGATCGATACCCGTGTGCGGGATCGACACCAACAGGGGTGCCGTGCCTTCGGTCACTGTCAGCCAGTCGGTCATGTCAGACTCCCGAGATCGAAGGCAATGTCACCGCGCTCGCAGCCTTGATGGCAGCGCCGCTGCGCACCATGGCGATGGCTTTTTCCATGTCAGGGTGGAAATGCCGGTCATTGTCGAGATGCGGCACCTCGGCGCGGACCAGCTTGCGAACCGCTTCCAGAGCTGCACTCGACGCCAGCGGCGCATGGAAATCGCAGCCTTGCGCGGCGGCCAAGAGTTCGATGCCGATGACGGCCGTGGCGTTTTCGATCATGCCGATCAGCCGGCGAGCGCCGTGTGCGGCCATCGATACATGGTCTTCCTGGTTGGCCGAGGTCGGGATGGAATCGACACTTGCCGGATAGGCCTTCTGCTTGTTCTCAGAGACGAGCGCCGCCGCCGTCACCTGCGGGATCATGAAGCCGGAGTTCAGGCCGGGCTTCGGCGTCAGGAAGGCCGGCATGCCGGACAGCGCGGGGTCTACCAGCATGGCGATGCGGCGCTCCGACAGCGAGCCGATCTCGCAGACGGCAAGCGCGATCATGTCGGCAGCGAAAGCCACCGGCTCGGCGTGGAAATTGCCGCCGGAGAGCGCTGTGTCGTCCTCGGCGAAAATCAGCGGATTGTCGGTGACGCCATTGGCCTCGGTGCCAAGCGTGTCGGCGGCCTGACGCAGCACACTGAGCGCGGCGCCCATCACCTGCGGCTGGCAGCGCAGGCAGTACGGATCCTGCACGCGCTCGTCGCCGACGCGGTGCGATTCACGAATGGCGCTGCCGGCCATCAGGTTGCGCAGCGCTGCCGCCGTCTCGATCTGGCCGGGATGTTTGCGCAGGAGATGGATGCGCGGATCGAAGGGAGCGTCCGAACCCTTGGCGGCGTCGGTCGACAGCGCGCCGGCGACCAGCGCCGACTGGTAAAGCACTTCGGCCTCGAAGAGAGCGGCCAACGCATAGGCGGTGGAGAACTGCGTGCCGTTGAGCAGCGCCAGACCTTCCTTGGCGCCCAGCGTCACCGGCTCCAGGCCGTGCGAGACGAAAGCGACCTTGGCCGGGAAGCGGCCATGCGGGGTAAAGCATTCGCCAACGCCGATCATCACTGCCGTCATGTGCGACAGCGGCGCGAGATCGCCGGAGGCGCCGACCGAGCCTTGCGCCGGCACCACGGGAATGACGTCGTTGGCCAGCATCGCTTCCAGCAATTCGATGGTTTGCGGCCGCACGCCCGACGCACCCTGCGCCAGGCTGGCGAGTTTTAGCGCCATCATCAGCCGGACAATCGAAACCGACATCGGCTCGCCGACACCGGCGGCATGCGACAAAACGATGTTGCGTTGCAGGGTTTCCAAATCGGCGGCCGGAATGCGGACGCTGGCTAGTTTGCCGAAGCCGGTGTTGATGCCATAGACCGGCTCACCCTTGGCGACAATACGGGCGACAGCCTCGGCGCTGGCCTTGATCTTCGGACGGCAGGCAGCGTCGAGCTTCGGCACGGCGCCACGATAGATGGTGCGCCAGTCGGCCAGCGTCGCATTGCCGGGCTTCAGGTTAAGTTCGGTCATTGTCCTCTCCAGATGCGGGCATGGAGCGGGTTGAAGCCCATGCGGTAGACGAGTTCGGCCGGACGCTCGACGTCCCAGATCGCCAGGTCGGCGGATTTTCCTGCCTCCAGCGTGCCGGTCTGGCCGAGCAATCCCAGCGCGCGGGCAGCCTCGCGAGTGGTGCCGGCCAGGCATTCCTCGACGGTCAGGCCGAAAAGCGTCGCGGCCATGTTCATGGTCAGCAACAGCGAGGTCAGCGGCGACGTCCCGGGATTGTTGTCGGTGGCGACCGCCATCTTGACGCCGTGCTGGCGAAACAGGCCGATCGGCGGCTTCCTGGTTTCGCGGATGAAATAGTAGGCGCCGGGCAGGATGGTCGCCACGGTGCCGGCCTTGGCCATCGCTGCGGCGCCGGCCTCGTCGGTGTATTCGAGATGGTCGGCCGACAGCGCGCCATAGCGGGCGGCAAGTTCGGCGCCACGCAGGTTCGACAGCTGGTCGGCATGGAGCTTTACCGGCAGGCCAAGCGCCTTGGCCTTGTCGAAGACGCGGGCAATCTGTTCCGGCGAAAAGGCAATGCCCTCGCAAAAGCCGTCTACGGCGTCAGCCAGGCCCTCGGCGGCGATTGCGGGCAGGATCGTGTTGGCGACGAGATCGACAAAAGCTTCCTTGTCGCCTTTTGCTTCCGGCGGCAGCGCATGCGCGCCGAGGAAGGTGGTGCGGACCGTGACCGGGCGTTGCTTGTCCAGCTGCCGCGCGGCGCGAAGCGACTTCTGTTCATTTTCGAGATCGAGCCCGTAACCCGACTTTACCTCTACCGTGGTGACACCCTCGGCCATCAGCGCATCGAGGCGTGGCAGCGTCTGCGCAACCAGTGCGTCTTCGCTCGCGGCACGCAGGGATTTGACCGAGGAGACGATGCCGCCGCCGGCACGGGCGACTTCTTCATAGGTGGCGCCGGCCAGCCGCATCTCGAACTCGTTGGCACGGTTGCCGGCATGGATGAGATGGGTGTGGCAGTCGATCAGGCCGGGCGTGATCCAGCGGCCTTCGCAATCGGTAGTCTCGCCGCCCTGAGCCAACGCTGACGGCATGTCGGCTTCCGGACCGGCATAGACGATGACGCCGTCACGGGCGACGATCGCGCCCTTGTCGACAATGCCCAGTCCGGCGTCGCCTTCGGCCATGGTTGCCAGGCGCGCATTGCGCCAAAGGTGAAGGCCCCCTGCCCGGCTTTTGTTCTGTGCCGCCATCATCTTTTTCCGTTTGATTGGATGGCGATTATGTATATACATATTGAAAAGCACTGCAAGTGCAATTGTTCAGGGAATGCGGAGAAAAACGTGACGGCGATCTTTGCGGAACAGGCGCTGCTGCCCAATGGCTGGCACGACAAGGTGCGGATTTTGTTGAACGACGGTCGCATCACGGCAGTCGAAGCCGGCACGTCGATACAGGCTGACGACGAACGCCACGCCATTCTGGTGCCGGGCATGCCGAACCTGCACAGCCACGCCTTCCAGCGCGGCATCGCCGGGCTTGCCGAACTGCGCGGTCCCTCCGCCGACAGCTTCTGGAGCTGGCGCGAGGTGATGTACCGCTTCGCGCTGTCGATGACGCCGGACCAGGTCGAGGCGGTCGCCGCCCAGCTTTATGTCGAAATGCTGGAGGCCGGATTCTCGCGCGTCGGCGAATTTCATTATCTCCACCACGATCGCGACGGAAAACCCTATGCTAACCTTGCCGAGATGGCCGAACGTATTGCCGCGGCCGCCGGCGAAACCGGGATCGGCCTGACGCTGCTGCCGGTGTTTTATGCCCATTCCTCCTTCGGCGGCGCTGCGCCCAACGAAGGCCAGCGGCGATTCATCAACGATGTGAATCGGTTCGAACGCTTGCTTGAGAAAAGCCGCGAATCGGTTCGTGCGTTGAATCAGGCTGTCGTCGGCGTCGCCCCGCACAGCCTGCGCGCCGCGACGCCGGAGGAACTCAGCGCTGTTGCCGCCATTGCGCCGGACGGACCGATCCACATCCACGTCGCCGAGCAGGCGAAGGAGGTCGAGGATTGCCTGGCGTGGTCGGGTGCGCGACCGGTCGAATGGCTGCTCGCCAATGCCGGGATCGACAAGCGTTGGTGCCTGATCCACGCCACCCACATGACCGAGGCTGAGACAACCGGCATGGCCAGAAGCGGCGCCATTGCCGGGCTTTGCCCGATCACCGAGGCCAATCTCGGCGACGGCACCTTTTCAGCACCTCTGTTCATCGAACATGGCGGCCGCTTCGGCGTCGGCTCGGATTCCAACGTGCTGATCGGCCTGCCGGATGAATTGCGCCAGCTCGAATATTCGCAGCGCCTCGCACACCGCGCCCGCAATGTGCTGGCGGTGGCCGGCGGCTCGACCGGGCGGGCTCTGTTCGACGCCGCCCTCGATGGCGGCAGCACCGCACTCGGCGCCGGCCCGTCGCGGATCGCCGCCGGCGCCGCGGCTGATTTCGTCTCCCTCGACGAAAACCATCCTTCGCTGGCCGGAAAAAGTGGCGATGCGATCCTCGACGCCTGGATCTTTGCCAATGGCGGCAAGGTCGATTGCGTCTGGGTGCATGGGAAAAAGCAGGTCAGCGGCGGCCGGCATTCCAGGCGCGAGCCGATTGCAGAGCGCTTTCGCCAGGTGATCACGGCGCTTTCGGCATGAGCATGATTGAGACAGCGGCGTCGGAAGGCGGCGGCTCGCTGCACCAGCGCATCCTGTCCGACATCAGCGAGAAAATAATGTCCGGCGCCTGGGCGCCGGGCCACCGCATCCCGTTCGAGCACGAGCTGACGGCGCAGTATCATTGCTCGCGCATGACGGTGAACAAGGCGCTGTCGCAACTGGCCAAGGCCGGGCTGATCGAGCGCCGCCGCCGTTCGGGCAGCTTTGTCCGCCAGCCGCAATCGCAGGCCGCGGTGCTGGAAATCCACGACATCAGGATCGAGGTCGAGGCGCTTGGGCTGGCCTATCGCTACGAGCGCGTGGAGCGGCAGAAAAGGCGCAGCAGCGCCGAGGATCGCGCCTTGCTGGAATTGGGAGCGGCTGGACAGGTGCTGGCGCTGAAATGCCGGCATTTCGCCGGCAAGCGGCCATTCGCGCACGAACAGCGGCTGATCAATCTCGCCGCCGTCGCGGAAGCCGCCGAGGAGGAGTTTCTCGACATCGCCCCCGGCCCTTGGCTGATCGGCCGCGTGCCATGGAGCGAGGCAGAGCACCGTATCCGCGCGGTCGCGGCCGACAGACATATTGCCGAAGCGCTCGACATCGCAACCGGCGCGCCCTGCCTGGTGGTCGAGCGCCGAACCTGGAGCGCCGAGCACCCGGTGACGCAGGTGAGGTTCACTTATGCCGCGGAGAGCCACACGCTGGTGGCGCGGTTCAGGCCTTCGCAGGGGTAGCTCCTTTACCCTCCCCCTTGTGGGGAGGGTCGCTGCGAAGCAGCGGGGTGGGGGTCGGCGCCAGCCCCCGCCCGGACCTTCGGTCCGACCTCCCCACAAGGGGGAGGTAGAAGGCTGCACTTTAAATCGCCGCCGTAACGATAATCTCGACAGTGTATTCCGGCCCTGCAAGCTTGGCCTCACCCGTGGCGCGGGCGGGCGTGTTGCCTTGCGGGACCCACTTGTCCCATTCCTTGTTCATCTCGGCGAAGGTGCCCATATCGGCCAGCCAGATGATCGCCTGCAGGATCTTGGTCTTGTCGGTGCCGGCCTTGGCCAGCAGTTCGTCGATAGATGCGAGGATCGACCTGGTCTGTTCGCCAACGCTGGCGCCGGGCGTTCCGACCTGGCCGGCGAGATAGACGGTGTTGCCGTGGATGACGATCTGGCTCATGCGCGGGCCAACATCGATGCGACGAATGCTCATGGGATGGTTCCTTCGTTTGTCGGTGCGCCTGTTTAGAGTCGCTGCCGCCTCCGGGCAAGGCCAACAGCGCGAAACCTCTTGAGCCTGGGTTGGATCTTAGACCGCAAATGTCTATCTGCGCCGAGGGATTTCTTTCCGGCGCGGATTGCCGACCTCGTGTGAGAGTGGCAAGACTTTGCGCCAAACCAGATTGGAGGATGAGAGCCATGGAATATCGCGAAATCAGCGAGGACTATTCGGTCTCGGGCCAGATCCAGCCCGAAGATGCCGCCGCCATCAAGGAAGCCGGTTTCAAGAGCGTGATCTGCAACCGGCCGGATGACGAGCAGCCCGACCAGCCTTCGGCCGACAGCGTCAAGGCGGCGGTCGAAGCCGCGGGGCTGGCCTTCCGCTACATCCCGGTAATCAGCGGCCAGATCACGGCCGAGAATGTCGAGGACCAGGCCGAAGCGCTCGACGCGCTCGAAGGCCCGGTGTTTGCCTATTGCCGCTCCGGCGCGCGGTGTACCAATCTTTATGGGCTGATTCAGCAGTCCAAGGGGTGAGCATCCTGAGGCGCTGGCGATCCCTCACACCCCCCTCTGTCCTGCCGGACATCTCCCCCGCAAGGGGGGAGATCGGATGTCGCCTTCGCTTTTCGCCAATCGCCGACGTTGCAGGATGAGCGCTGTCGACAAAGCTGCTGATCTCCCTCCTTGCGGGGGAGATGGCCGGCAGGCCAGGGGGGTGCTGTCCCGCCGACGTATCAACTGAAACTCTCTCAAACTAGATCGGCAGCGCCCCGGTCTCCTTCAGCGTCTCCAGCACGATCGCCGTCTTTACATGCTGCACGGAGTCGTGCGGCAACAGCACGCCGTTGACGAATTCCGACAGCGATTTCAGATCGGGGGTCACCACTTTCAAGATGTAGTCCATCTCACCGGTCAGCGCGTGCGCCTCCTGCACTTCCGGCAGCCGCGCCAGCAATTCGCCGAAGCGCCGCGCATTGTCGCGGTTGTGGGTGGCGAGCGTCACCGAGATGACGTTGACCAGCGAGAATCCAAGCTTGTCGCGGTCGAGCACCGCGCGATAGCCCGTGATGAAGCCGTCCTCCTCCAGCCGTTGGCGGCGGCGCGAGCATTGCGATGCCGACAGGTTCACGCGCTCCGAGAGATCGTTGTTGGTGAGCCGCGCGTCGCCCTGCAAGAGAGCCATTATCTTGCGGTCAAATTGATCGATGCGCGCTTCATTCATCGATTCATCTCCAATCATGCATGAATTGCGCACGAGATGATCATTTCAAGCGTTTGAATGCAAGCACCGTGCGGTTGCTTCGCACTATCATGCGTCATCTCGTGGTCCGATGCGGCCACCATCCGTTTGGAGGAATGCCATGGGTCCCTTTCCGCACGACGCCCCGCCCGCCAAGATCAGCAAGGAAAACCCCGCCGGCACCGACGGTTTCGAGTTCGTCGAGTTCGCCCATGCGGAGCCGCAGAAGCTCGCCGAGCTGTTCACCCGCATGGGCTATGTCGCGGTGGCCAAGCACCGCACGAAGGACATCACCATCTGGCGCCAGGGCGACATCAACTATGTCGTCAATGCCGAGCCCGGCTCGCATGCGATGAAATTCGTCGACAAGCACGGCCCCTGCGCCGCCTCGATGGCCTGGCGCGTGGTCGATGCAAAGCATGCGTTCGAGCATGCGGTATCGAAAGGCGCCACGCCCTACGACGGCAACGACAAGGCGCTCGACGTGCCGGCCATTGTCGGCATTGGCGGCTCACTGCTCTATTTCATCGAAGCCTATGGCAAGAAGGGCTCGGCCTATGATGCCGAGTTCGAGTGGCTGGGCGAACGCGACCCGCGGCCCCAAGGCGTCGGCTTCTATTTCCTCGACCACCTCACCCACAATGTCTATCGCGGCCAGATGGACAAATGGTGGGACTTTTATCGCGAACTGTTCGGCTTCAAGCAGATCCATTTCTTCGACATCGACGGCAAGATCACCGGCCTGGTCAGCCGCGCCATCACCTCGCCCTGCGGCAAGATCCGTATCCCGCTGAACGAGTCCAAGGACAACACCAGCCAGATCGCCGAGTATCTGAAGAAATACAATGGCGAGGGCATCCAGCACATCGCCGTCGGCACCGACGACATCTACGCCGCCACCGACAAGCTTGCCGACAACGGGCTGAAGTTCATGCCCGGTCCGCCGGGGACCTATTACGACATGTCGTACAACAGGGTGAACGGGCATGACGAGCCGATCGAGCGGATGAAGAAGCACGGCATCCTGATCGACGGCGAAGGCGTGGTCGACGGCGGCATGACCAAGATCCTGCTGCAGATATTCTCCAAGACGGTGATCGGCCCGATCTTCTTCGAATTCATCCAGCGCAAGGGCGACGAAGGCTTTGGCGAAGGCAATTTCCGCGCGCTGTTCGAATCGATCGAACAGGACCAGATCAAGCGCGGCGTGATCAAGGTCGACGGGAAAGCGGCCTGAAACCGTAAGCTTGTTTGCGGCTCGATCGGCTTTGATCTAGGCCGTGAACCCATAAAAGCGGCATGGCCAAAACGGGTGGAAGTGTGGGTTCCAGCATGCGATATGGATAAGATCTGGCGTGTCACGTGGACTCCGCTATGGACGAAGCTAAGCTCTGGGACTTGATGAACGATGCTTGGGAACGCATGTCGTTCCCTCAAAAGCGGCTATGGGAGATGATCCGTGTCGAGCCAACTCGATGGATGCAAGAGCCATATGGCAGGCACAATGGCGGCTTTTGGGTTGTCGGGATAGTTGGGCAAATCGCAATCTGGTTCAACGATCATGAGGACGGCTTTCAACGCACCGCCTACGAACGCCCCGGCGAGATCACCGAATATGGCTCACTACAGTTCAAACTCGAAGAGATCATGCAGCACCTGCTGATTGAGCTTGAGACCGGCGAACGCACCTTGCCCCGCTCGTCCGAACCACTTCTGGGCGTGTTTCGTCAGAGGCGCTGAGTGTGGATGTTTTCTATAGGGTAGCTTTGCGACTCCCGGCTTTCCTATCGCGGCGAAACCTGATTCAGACTCCGCATGAGCCGATATGACCTGACTGACTTCGATGGCGCGCGATCAAGCCGCATCTGCCCAACAAGGTGCGCGGCGTGCCGCGCGTTGATGACCGCAGGGTGCTGAACGGCATCTTCTGGATACTGCGGTCGGGTGCGCCATGGCGCGATCTGCCGGAGCAGTACGGCCCTCGCACCACCTGCTACAATCGCTTCGTTCGATGGCGGAAAGCAGGTGTGTGGGACCGCCTCATGGATGCCATCACAAAAGCCCATGACGGCACGGTGCAGATGATCGACACCTCCATTGTTCGCGTCCATCAGCAGGGCGCGACGGCAAAAAGGGGGGTCGAGATCATTGTCTCGGTCGCTCGGTTTCGAATGGGCCGATCGCCTACAACTAGAGCCCACCCCTCGACCTCAATTTTTTGAAGTCCTGATACATCAGTCAAAGTTGCGGTATTGCTGCGGATCTTTGGCCGCCTTGATTATTTCCGCGCGTTCCGATTCGGACATTTTATCGATCGGATATATCATCGGCCCCCAGCATGAAGGAACCAGCAGACGCAGCTTTCCCGACTTCTGAGGTTTCAGTTTGGAGACTTTCGGCGGTGGTCTGGAGGTGAAGCCAGCTACCACTTCGGTGCCTTCGAAATCGGCCTCGGCCTGACGCTCTTTCTCGGGTCGCTGGGACAAAGCCAAGGCTTCTTCGGCGTCGATGGAAGCACAATTCGATATCGAAAGCGGACCTTTTATCGAGCCGTGATAGATTTCCTGCACATCGTAGCTGACGTCATAGCAAATCTCCTCATGACCAACCCTAACCTTGAGCGATGTCACCTTGGCGCGAACCACAAGCACTTCTGGCGCTTCCATGTCCTCGCTCTCCGCCTTGGGCAGCTTCTGGCAAGCCGCAGCAGCGCCTTGCGTCAGACAAAGAATAGCAAATGTGGCCAGTAGGCGTTGCGGCATGAAGTGCTGAAAGAGCATCGGCGCAACTCAAGTCTTGGGGCCAGCAAAAAGGCTACGACAAGATCGCTACCAACATCGGCGAAATGTGGGCGAACCAAGGTGGTTTCAGACGATCCGACGACTCAATCCCAACCGCTCGACCTCTCCTTTCCTCACCTTCAAATCATAATCGAGCAAAAACTCGTCCAGCTGCGGCGGCGCGACCGAGCTGCCCGAGAGCATCGCGTGCACCTGGCCGCGATGGTGGATGTCGTGCAGGAAGACATGACCGAGGATGTCGCCGATCTTTTCCGGGATCATGCCGTCCTCTCGCCGGTCGGTGATGACGCGGCGGTCGAGATCGTCCTCCGACAGGCCGTCGCAAAAGGCGATCAGCCGCCTGTCGGCCGCGGTCTGGGCAGCAAACAGTGCCTGCGGCTCATCGAACGGCACGTAGTCGTCATAAGCGGCCGCGCCGACGCCGCCCTCCTCCAGAAAATCGAGATAGAGATGATCGACCGCAAGGATGTGGTTGAGCGTCGCCTTGATCGACGGGAAGAAGCTTGTGCGTTCGGCTCCGAATTCGCCGGGCTTTAGCTGCAGCACGGCGCGATAGAGCCGGTCGTTCGACCAGAGATTGTTGCCGGCCATGCGGCTGAAATGCTCGAGCAGGGTCACGCGTTCATTCGTCTGATCAGGCCAATGCCAGCCGCCATCACCGCGAAGCCGGCGACAACAATCAGCAAAAGCCGGTTCATGCGCCGCCGCGTCGCCTGCGTCTCCTCGTCCCGCGCCACATTGGTGTTGGTGATGGTGTGGAACATCATCGCCTTGCGCGGGTAGCCGCTGCGGTTGGTCAGATCGGGCGAGCGCGCCTCGATGCGGTAGCTCAGCCGGATCGCCTGGATGAAGACCATCAGAATGGCCAACGCCCAGACGCCGGCCAGCAGGTAGAACGCCTCGCCCGTCATTGCATTGCCCCCTCTTATGCCTGGGACTTCTCGACCTTCTGCTCGATGGCGCCGAAGATCGAGTTTCCGCTTTTATTCTTCATCTCGATACGCACCGTATCGCCAAAGCGCAGGAACGGCGTCTTGGGCTCGCCAGACTCAATGGTCTCGATCATGCGCAGTTCAGCGATGCAGGAATAGCCGGCGCCGCCGGCCGCCACCGGTTTGCCCGGCCCGCCATCCAGCTTGTTGGAGACGGTGCCGGAGCCGATGATGGTGCCGGCAACCAGCGGCCGTGTCTTTGCGGCATGGGCAATCAGCGCCGGGAAGTCGAAGGTCATGTCGACGCCGGCATTGGCACGGCCGAACGGCTTGCCGTTGACGTCGGCGAGCAGAGGCAGGTTGACCTTGCCGCCATCCCAGGCGTCGCCGAGTTCGTCCGGCGTCACCGCCACCGGCGAAAAAGCCGAGGACGGCTTCGACTGGAAGAAGCCAAACCCCTTGGCGAGTTCGGGTCCGGTGAGCGCGCGCAGCGTCACATCATTGACCAGCATGACCAGCCGGATCGCAGCGCGCGCCTGGTCGAGGCTGGCGCCCATCGGCACATCGTCGACGACGACGGCGACCTCCGCCTCCATGTCGATGCCGAAGGCTTCGTCCGCCGCGCGGATCGGATCGCGCGGCGCGATAAAGGAATCCGAGCCACCCTGATAGATCAGCGGATCGGTCCAGAAGCTTGCCGGCATCTCGGCGCCGCGGGCTTTGCGCACCAGTTCGACGTGGTTCACATAGGCAGAACCATCGGCCCATTGATAGGCGCGCGGCAGCGGCGAATGGGCGTCATGCTCATGGAAGCGTGCCGACGGCACCGCATTGTTCTCCAGCGATTCGGCGATCGTCGCCAGGTGCGGCGAAATCCGCTGCCAGTCGTCGAGTGCGGCCTGCAGCGTGCGCGCCAGGAACGAGGCGTCGGTGAAGCGCGTCAGGTCGCGCGAGACGACGACAAGCTTTCCGTCGCGCGTCCCGTCCCTCAATGTGGCAAGCTTCATGCGGTTTCCTCTCCTGATGCGGCTTTGGCGCCGTCTAAGTTCACAACAAGGCCGTCGCGGGCAATCGTCAAGTCACCCACCCACGATTTCCTGACAGCAGCCTCCCAGTCGGCCTCGCCGATCTCGGGATCATCGGCCGGAATGAGGTGGTTGAGCACCAGCCTCTTCACCCCGGCATCGCTGGCGATGCGGCCTGCCTGCTCGGCAAATGAGTGGCTGGCAAGCAGATGCTCTTTCAGCCGCGCGCCATTGCCGGTCCTGGCGACCAGCCGCTCGATGCCTTCTTCCAGCATGGCCTCATGGACGAGAATGTCGGCATTTCGGGCAAAGCCTGCGAGCGGCGGAAAGAAGGCTGTGTCGGCCGAGAACACGACGCTGTTCGCACCATGCTCGAAGCGCAGCGCGAAACAGTCGGTCACCGGCGGATGGTCGACGCGCAGTGCCGAGACCTTCAGGCCGCGCTGCGCAAAAATCTCGCCCTCGCCGAATTCCACGATCGAAGCCATTTCGCGAATGTCCGGCCTGCCCTCATCGACGATGCGAATTTCAATGTCGAACTCCATCGCCTGGCAGAAGCGGCGCCAGTATTGGCCGGTGCCGGGTGGTCCGAACAACGTCACCGGATTGGCCAGACCGGCGGTCCAGGCGGTGTGGAGCAGCGCCCCCAGTTCCAGCACATGATCGGAATGCAGATGGGTGACGAAGATCAGGTCGAGCGCCTTCAGGCTGACGCCGGCATCGACCAGGCCACGCGTGACACCCAGCCCGCAATCGACGACGATGGTCCGCCCGCCAAGCTCCAGCAGCGACGAACTCGGCCACGGCCAGCCCGGCCGCAATGCCGGGCCGCCTTTCGAGCCGAGAAGCACCAGCCGGTCGCTCATCGAGCTGATCTCAAGACCAGTCGCCCTCCGGCGTGCCGTTGAAGCGCTTCTTCAGGTCGGTCCAGCAGTCAATGTAATAGTCCTGCCTTGTTTCAAGCTCGGCGCCATAGCGGGTCAGCATTTGCGGGAATCGGGTCTCGAACATGAAGGCCATCGTGTTGTCGAGCTTGACCGGTTTCAGCTCGGAGCGCGAGGCCTTTTCGAAGCCAGGTGCGTCGGGGCCGTGGGCCAGCATCAGATTGTGCAGGCTGATGCCGCCGGGCACGAAGCCTTCTTCCTTGGCGTCGTACTGGCCATGGATCAGGCCCATGAACTCGCTCATGATGTTTCGGTGGTACCAGGGCGGCCGGAACGTGTCTTCCGCCACCAGCCAGCGCGGCGGGAAGATGACGAAGTCGATATTGGCGGTGCCCTCCTCGCCGCTCGGCGCCGTCAGCACGGTGAAGATCGACGGATCGGGATGGTCGAACAGGATGGCGCCGACCGGCGAAAACGTCGCCAGATCATATTTGTAGGGCGCATAGTTGCCGTGCCAGGCGACGACGTCGAGCGGCGAATGGCCGATCTCGGTGACATGGAAATTGCCGCACCATTTCACCGTCAGCCGGCACGGCGTCTCCTTCTCCTCGAACCAGGCGCTGGGCGTCTTGAAGTCGCGTGGGTTGGCCAGGCAGTTGGCGCCAATCGGGCCGCGGTCGGGCAGCGTCAGCTTGGCGCCGTAATTCTCGCAGACATAGCCGCGCACTTCCTTGTCGGCGAGCTCGACCTTGAACACCAGACCGCGCGGCAGCACGGCGATCTCGCCGGGCCGAAGCTCGATGACGCCCATCTCGGCGACAAAGCGCAAGGCACCGACCTGGGGGACAATCAGCAACTCGCCGTCGGCGTTGAAGAAATGGTCGTCGACCATCGAGCGGTTGGCGACATAGACATGCGCCGCCATGCCGCTTTGGCCCAGCACGTCGCCGGCGGTGGTGATGGTGCGCATCCCTTGAATGAAATCGGTCGGCTCCTTCGGCATCGGCACCGGGTTCCAGCGGTACTGGCCGAGCGCCAGCTCGTGGTCGCCGACATTGGGAGCGGTCTTCCACAGGGGATAGCTCGCCGCCTTGAAGCGGCCGGTGTGTTTTACGCTCGGCCGGATGCGGTAGAGCCAGGAGCGCTCATTGGTGCCGCGCGGGGCGGTGAAGGGCGAGCCCGAGAGCTGCTCGGCATAAAGTCCGTAAGCCGGCCGCTGCGGGGAATTGCGCCCTTGCGGCAGCGAGCCGGGCAGCGTTTCGGTCTCAAAATCATTGCCGAAGCCCGGCATGTAGGAAAATTCCATCCGATCCTCCCTGATCCCGACCGCCGCGAAGCGCGGCCTGCCGGCGATGTTGACCAAACTGGTTTCGTTTGTAACCATCGAAAATGTAACTATCAACGGCTGATGCCGCATCCACGGTGCGCATATGGAAACCCTCGAACTCGAAAATTTCCTGCCCTACCGGCTTTACCGGCTGGCCGACGCTGTCAGCCGAGAATTTTCAAAAATCTACCGCGACCGTCACGGTCTGACGCGGCCGGAATGGCGCACACTCTCTGGGCTCGGACAGCGCGGCATGATGACCGCGACCGCGCTCGGCGAGCAGTCGGCCATGCACAAGACCAAGGTTTCGCGGGCGGTGGCGGAGCTTGAGCGGCGGCGCTGGCTGACGCGCACGCCGGACGAGAATGATCGGCGTGTGGAGCATTTGGCGCTGACCAAGGCGGGACTGGCCGCCTATCGCGAGATGGTGCCGCTGGCGAAAGCCTTTGAACGGCAGTTGCTGGCGAGGCTTGGTACGGAAGAGCGGGCGGCGATTGTGAATGGGGTGGCGGCGCTGGAGGCAAAACTCACCTTGGGTTGAGATCTTCCCATAAGTTCGACCGTCGCTGAAATCAGATCGCGAATGCGGCAGGCAACGCCCCTAGACCGTAATAGGCGCGTTCGGCTTCAATGAAGCCTCTGACACGGCTTCGAAATGCCGCCGGATCATCAATGTAGGCTAGAAGCGCCTGCGCTTGCGAAGCCGCGTGTCTTTGAGCGCTTTCAAACAGTCGCCTTGCCGTTTCAAAATCACCGGCCAAACCAGCCGCCACCCCGGCGTGGAAGGCCGCCCACTCGCCGTAGGCGCCCGGCTGCAATTCACTCACGAGGATTTTCGCTGTCGCCTGGACGGAAGGGAACATCGATCGGTGAACCTGATCGATTTCGACGACCTTCTTGGCCATTTGATCAACCGCGAGAAGAAACTGTGGCGGGCTCTCGAACGGAACGAACTGTCCAATGCGCTCAACGCGATCGAAGGTAATCGTTTCCGGAAGCGAACCCCAGAGCCAGTGGACTGCTACGTTAAGGTAAGTGCCCTTGGACCAGGAACTGGGCTGGAACTCGACTACACTTAGCCAGAAGCCGCGATCGGCGATCCAGATTCGGGACTGCCCTTTGCGTCGAAATCCGGCCGGCTTCAGTACGAGCTTTGCCTGCGAGGCAATGATACGACCGTGCTCATTGTCCGCCATCTTGCACCCACACGTGCCTCACCAATCCATCACCACCTTGCCCGAACTGCCGCTCCGCATCGCGTCAAACCCCGTCTGGAAATCGTCGATCCCAATGCGGTGCGTAATCAGACCCGACACATCCAGCGGCCCCTGCACCAGGGCGATCATCTTGTACCAAGTCTCGAACATTTCGCGGCCGTAGATGCCCTTCAAGTGCAGCATCTTGAAGATGACCTTGTTCCAGTCGATTTCGAAGCCGGTCGGCGCGATGCCCAGAATGGCGATCTTGCCGCCATTGTTCATGGTGTCGATCATGTCGCGAAAGGCGGGCGCGGCGCCCGACATTTCGAGGCCGACGTCAAAACCCTCGGTCATGCCCAGCGCCGGAATAACGTCGCGCAGTTTTTCCTTCGAGGCATCGACGACATGCTGGACGCCGAGCTTTTTGGCCAGCGCCAGCCGCACCGGGTTGATGTCGGTGATGACGACTTTTCGCGCCCCCACACATTGGGCAACGAGCGCGCCCATGATGCCGATCGGCCCGGCGCCGGTGACCAGAACGTCTTCACCGACCAGGTCGAAGGACAGAGCGGTGTGGACGGCATTGCCCAGGGGATCGAAGATCGCGGCGATCTCGTCGGGCACATCGTCGGGGATCGGCACGACATTGTGCTGCGGGATCGCCAGATATTCGCCGAAGGCGCCGGGGCGGTTGACGCCGACGCCGAGCGTGTTACGGCAGAGATGCCCCCTGCCGGCGCGGCAATTGCGGCAATGGCCGCAGACGATGTGACCTTCGCCGGAGACACGCTGGCCGACCTTGTATTCGGTGACCGCAGCGCCGAAATCGGCCACCGTGCCGACGAATTCATGGCCGGTCACCATCGGCACCGGCACGGTCTTCTGCGCCCACTGGTCCCAATTGTAGATGTGGACGTCGGTGCCGCAGATCGCCGTCTTCTTGACCTTGATCAGCACGTCGTTGGGGCCGATCTCCGGCACCGGCACCTCTTCCATCCAGATGCCCGGTTCAGCCTTGGCCTTCACCAGCGCCTTCATCATGTTCGACATGCTACAACTCCTTACCCTCCCCCTTGTGGGGAGGGTGGCCCGAAGGGCCGGGTGGGGGTCAAAAACTGGCGGAGGTCGTGACCCTGCAGACCCCCACCCCGCCTCCCGCCCGCTTGCTTCGCAAGCGGTCGAAAGTCGACCCTCCCCACAAAGGGGAGGGTAAAACTCTCAGCCAATCACGCCCAGTTCCTTGCCGACCGCCGCGAACGCTGCCACGGCGCGGTCGATGTCGGCGCTGGAATGCGCCGCCGACATCTGCGTGCGGATGCGCGCCTGGCCTTTCGGCACCACCGGGAAGGAAAAGCCGATGACATAGATGCCGCGCTTCAGCATGCGCGCCGCCACTTCCTGCGCCAGGCTGGCATCGCCCAGCATCACCGGAATGATCGGATGATCGGCGCCGGCCAGCGTGAAGCCGAGCTTGCCCATTTCGGAGCGAAAGCGCGCCGCATTGGCATAGAGGCGTTCGCGCAGGGCGTCGCCATTGCGGATCAGCTCGAACACCTTGATGGAAGCGCCGGCAATCGCCGGCATCAGCGTGTTGGAGAAGAGATAAGGCCGCGAACGCTGGCGCAGCCAGTCGACGACCTGGCTTTTGCCGGAGGTGTAGCCGCCGGAGGCGCCGCCGAGCGCCTTGCCGAGCGTGCCGGTGATGATATCCACCCTGCCCTCGACGCCGCAATGCTCGGCCGAGCCGCGGCCGTTCTTGCCGACGAAGCCGACGGCATGGCTGTCGTCGACCATCACCATGGCGCCGTACTTTTCCGCGAGGTCGCAGACGCCTTTCAGATTGGCGATGATGCCGTCCATGGAGAACACGCCGTCGGTGGCGATCAGGCGGAAGCGGCAGTCTTTCGCCTCTTTCAGCCGCACTTCGAGGTCGGCCATGTCGTTGTTGGCATAGCGGAAACGCTTGGCCTTCGACAGCCGCACGCCGTCGATGATCGAGGCATGGTTCAGCGCATCGGAGATGATCGCATCCTCCTCGCCGAGCAGCGTTTCGAACAGGCCGCCATTGGCGTCGAAGCAGGAGCCGTAAAGGATGGTGTCGTCCAGGCCGAGGAAGGATGAAATCGTTGATTCAAGCTGCTTGTGCTCTTCCTGCGTGCCGCAGATGAAGCGCACCGAGGCCATGCCGTAACCGTAGCGGTCGAGCGCGCCTTTGGCCGCGGTGCGCAACTCGGCGCTGTCGGCGAGGCCGAGATAGTTGTTGGCGCAGAAGTTCAGCACCTTGTCGCCGCCGACTTCGATCTCAGCCGACTGGGTCGAGGTGATCACCCGCTCGGATTTGTAGAGCCCGGCGGATTTCAGCCCTTGCAGTTCGTTGTCGATATGGGAGAGGAATGCCGCGCTCATGATCAGGTCCTGTTGAGATTGGCGCGACTGTCGCGCTACGCGCACTAAAAATCCACCGCAAAAGCGACCGTTTCGGTGGCGCGGCTGCCTCAACCCTGGCGCGATCCGATCGCATGGCCAGCATGCTAGAGTAGCAGGCACGCGAATACGGCCATGCCGCGAAAGAACATGATAACCATCTCGGCAGCTTTCGTTTACTGCGGAAGCAGCAGTTCCGCCGGCTTCCAAACCTGTTAACCCTTTCAAGGCAATGGTGTTCTTGCCACGAATCGGTGGCAGAAATCCGTCGACCGAGGGGTCACCTAGAATATGTCGCAGCAGCCGGCGCAAACCGTCTCGGGCAAACTCATCCTGCTGATCAAGAGCGGCTACTGGCTGGCGCTGCTGATCATCGCCGCCATGGTGATGGCCTCCTTCATCCTGCTGCAGCAGATGATGGCGGCGCAACAGCACAACCATACTCTGCTCGACATCGTCAGCACCCAGAAGGCGCTGTCGCAGCGCATTGTCTTTTTGACCAGCGCAACCGGCTCCGCCGCGCGTGACAAGCAGCCGGCCCTGGTTGCCGCGCTGAAACAGGCGACCGCCGAGTTCGAGACGAACTACGACCTGCTGCTCAAACAGACGGGAGCCGACCCGCTGTCGCCGGCATTGTCCGACCCAAGGTCGATCGAGAGCGTGCTCTACGGCAAGCCGTTCCACCTCGACTATTTCTCGGTCGGGCTGGTCGCCAATGGCGAAAGGCTGATCTCGTCCTTCGAATCCCAGCTCTCCGGCAATGCCGCCTACAAGGGCGGCGGCGAGCGCGTCAATCTCGATGCTTCCGTCGCCAATGCGACGCTGTCGGGTTATGCCGCGCTCGGCCAACGCATCGCCGCATTCGCAGACGAGCGGTCGGAAAAGCTCCTCGATCTCCATCGCACCTTGTTCTACGCCACCATCGGCGTCATCGTCCTGGTGGCGCTTTTCATCTTCCGGCCGATGTCGAAGGCGATCCTGCGCAAGACGCACGAGCTTGTCGATGCCCGCAACTCGATGGCCTTCATCGCCGTACATGACGGGCTGACCGGCCTGCACAACCGCACCTTCCTGACCGACCACTTCGAAACGCTGATCAAGGGCGCGCATCGCCGGCGCGAGAGGCTGGCGGTCATCCAGCTCGACCTCGACCGGTTCAAGCAGATCAACGACACACTCGGCCACGCCGCCGGCGACTATGTGCTGGTCGTCACCGCGCAGCGCATGCGCGATTCCTGCCGTGCGTCGGATCTCTGCGCGCGCCTTGGCGGCGACGAATTCGTGATGATCCTCAATGGCGCCGGCGGCCCCGAGGACATCAACATGCTGGCCCGGCGCATCCTGGAGGAGATCAACGAGCCGAT
Organism: Mesorhizobium sp. C089B; assembly: GCF_030323125.1. NCBI lineage: Bacteria > Pseudomonadati > Pseudomonadota > Alphaproteobacteria > Hyphomicrobiales > Phyllobacteriaceae > Mesorhizobium > Mesorhizobium sp. C089B. The sequence continues at coordinate 703,921 of NZ_CP100469.1, read as the reverse complement.
TACCTTCCAGGGCACGACCATCCTTCCAGGGGCCAGCGCCGGCATTGCCGTCTATCCCATCGACGCCGACAATGCCGAGGATCTGCTCGTCCACGCCGACCTCGCGCTCTATTCCGCCAAAAAGCTCGGCGGCGGCAGCTTCTCGTTCTTCTCCGAGGAACTCAGGCGCGAGCTAGACTACCGCAAGCAGCTCGAGCACGACATCAAGGTCGCGATTTCGGAGAACGCCTTCCAAGTCTATTTCCAGCCGCAGGTGTCGCTGAGCAACGGCGCCATCAGCGGCATCGAGGCGCTGGTGCGCTGGAAGCATGCCGAGCGCGGCATGATTGCGCCGGGCGAGTTCATTCCGGTCGCCGAAAAATGCGGCTTCATGCCCGAGATCGGCCGCATCGTCTTTACCAAGGCGATCGAGCAAGCAGCCGAATGGGATCGCGCCGGCATCGCTTTCGGCCGGCTTGCCGTCAACGTATCCGGCACCGAGCTGCGCGAACCCGACTTCGACCGCTTCCTGTTCGCGACGCTGGAAAAGGCCGGCCTTGCTCCGCAGAAACTGTCGCTGGAAATCGTCGAATCCGTCATTCTCGACGACGAGAAGACGGGCATCGCGGCGAAGCTGCGCCACATCCGCGCTGCCGGCGTCCATCTTGAGCTCGACGATTTCGGCACCGGCTATGCCTCGCTCAGCCACGTCAATCCCAACGAGATCGACCGGCTGAAGATCGACCGCCGCTTCGTCCAGAACATCAACGAGAATGGCGACAACACCAAGATCGTGCGCGCCATCACCGAGCTGGCGCGCGGTCTCGGCATTTCGATCGTCGCCGAGGGCGCGGAAACCGAAGCCGAGCTCGATTCGCTGATGGCAATCGGCTGCGATCAGGTGCAGGGCTATTCCATCGCCTTCCCGATGCCGCAGGACAAAGCGCGCGAATGGCTGCTGGCGCGCAGCCCGAAGAAAGCCAAGCTGAAGGTGCTTCAGGGCAATTTAGCCTAGACTATTGCCCACCGGTGCCGGTCATTTGGCCGGCGCGACATTCGCCCGCAATGCCGCCAGCACCTCGGCGAACTCCGCCAGCCTGTCGTCCGGCAATCCCGCGCGCAGCCGCTTGTCGAAGATGAGAGCCGCCGCCCGCAGCTTCAGGAACATCGTTTCGCCCGCCTGCGTCAGTTCGACCAGATGAACCCGGCGGTTGTCCGGATCGCGGCGGCGCGTCAGCAAGCCTTGCGCCTCCATGGCGTTGAGATGGTGGGTGAGCGTGGCGCCCTGGATGCCGATCATGCCGGCAAGTTCGCGTTGGTTGGCAAGCTCGCTCGACTTGACCGAAAGCAAGGTCAGCCACACCGGCAGCGTGCCCCCGGCCTCGACCAAAGCGGCGTCAAATGCCTGCGCCACCAGCTTGGAGGTGCGCGCGAGATTCATGCCGATTGGCGGACGGTCAAAGGGAGTCATGCGCCGACAGTAGAACAAGGCGCCGAGCGATGGAACGCGGCATTATACATTGACATCGAACCATTTGATATCTAACTATCATGCGTGTCGATCTGCCGAGTTCGTATTATCCGCGTTCGACAGGGATCCGAGGACGGGCGGCGGCAAGGAGGAAGCGGTCATGCAATATGTCTACATCGTCATTATCGGCCTTCACGTCATGTCCGGCGTGTTCTGGGCCGGCACCACCATCACGCTTGCCCGCGACCCCGAGATCAGGGCGGAGCGCTTTATCGGACCGCAAATGGGCTCGGCCGGCATGGTGTTCGTGACCGGCGCCCTGCTCTGGTATTTCTTCCACGGCGCCTATTTCGGCTCGATGGAAATGGTGCTGGCGCTGGGCATCCTGGCCGCCTTCGCCGCTGCCGGCGTTCTCAGCGTCGTCGTCCGCAAGACCAGCCGGCAGCTTGCCGGCGCGGACGCCGCAACGGAAGCGGCGCTGCGCACCAAAATGGCCCGCGGCGAGCGCATCGCCGCCTGGCTTCTGGTACTCACCGTACTTTGCATGGCGACGGCCAGGATGATTTGAGCCCTGCCGCGCGTTGCCTCCCGGTTGAAAAGCATTCCGCATCGTGCGTCGCCTGGCTCTCGGCTGGTGGCGTACGCGGCGCGCAGTTCGGACGGATGTGCAAGGTGGCTCTCCGCACAGAGGTTTGGCTGCGCGCCACCCATCACTTTGATCGATCGAGATGCGCCCGCCGGAAGGGTGAGATCGAGCTTTGGAACAAGCCGTAGGCCGGCTTGTAGGCTCAAACCCGCAAGCCGAACCTGATGCCATCATAGATGGCGGCGTGGATGTTGCGCGAGGCGACCGCATCGCCGATGCGCAACAGCACGAAGCCGCCTTCGGGGTTGCGTGAAGGAAAAATATCGCCGCCGCCGACCAGCCGCTCGTAATCGACCGCGCCACCATTCTTCGACAGCGGTTTCAGCTGGAGATAGAGATCGTCGAGCGGCGCCGTGCCGTGCTCGACCACCACCTGGTCGACCCGCCTTTCGCCACGCCAGCCATCGGCAAAGTCGGACGCGAGTTCGGCGACCAGCTGGTTGCCCTCGCGCCGTACCGAGCGCAGCCTGGTGTTGATGGTGATGGTGACGCCCTTCTCCTGGAAGGCGCGCATATAGGGCACGTGGTTCATGCCGCCCATTTCGGGGGCGAAGAAGCGCTCCGGCGAAACCAGCTCCAGTTTTGACCCTGCATTGGCGATCAGCTCCGCCGCGCCCATGCCCTGGTGGCCACCATTGTCGTCGAAGAGCAGCACGTTCTCCGCCGGCTTGACGCTGCCGGCCATGATGTCCCAGCTCGACGTGACGAGATTGTCGCCTGATGTCAGCGGCGGGTTCTGCGGCAGGCCGCCGGTGGCGATCACCACCACATCGGGCGACAGCGCCAGCACATCGTCCTGCTCGGCCCATGTATCGTAGCGGATCCCGACGCCGAGCCGGTCGAGTTCGGCCAGCCGCCAGTCGATGATGCCGATCAGTTCCTTGCGGCGCGGGTTCTGCGTCGCGAGCCGAACCTGGCCGCCGGCCTGACCGGAGGCTTCAAGCACCGTGACATGATGGCCACGTTCGGCCATGACGCGAGCTGCCTCGAGCCCGCCAGCGCCAGCGCCAACGACGACGACGTTCCGCCTGGGCCCTTCGGTCTTCAGGATGATATGCGGAATCTCGGCCTCGCGGCCGGTCGCGGCATTGTGGACGCACAGCGCCTCGCCGCCTTCATAGATACGATCGAGGCAATAGGTGGCGCCGACGCAAGGCCGGATCTCGTGCTCGCGGCCTTCCATGACCTTCTTGATGATGTGCGGGTCGGCGATATGGGCGCGGGTCATGCCGACCATGTCGAGCTTGCCGGTCGCGATGGCGTGGCGCGCCGTGGCCACATCGGAAATCCGCGCCGCATGGAAGGTCGGAAATTTCGTTGCCGCCCTCACCTCGCCGGCGAAATCGAGATGCGGGGAAGAGCGCATGCCGGTCACCGGGATAACCTTGGTGAGCGCCGCGTCGCTTTCGATCGAGCCGCGGATGATGTTCAGGAAATCGACCTTGCCGGAATTCGCGAGCCGTCTGGCGATCTCGACGCCCTCCTCCTTCGACAGGCCTTTGTCAAAATCCTCATCGGCGACCATACGGATGCCGACGACGAATTTTTCGCCGACCGCCGCCCGCACGGCATCCAGCACCATGTCGGTGAAGCGCAGCCGGTTGTCGAGCGAACCGCCGAACTCGTCGTCGCGATGGTTTGTGGCGGGCGACCAGAAGCCGTCCATCAGATGGCCGTAGGATTCGAACTCGATGCCGTCGAGGCCGGCGGCCTGGCAGCGCTGCGCAGCCGACGCATAGTCGGCGACGATGCGCTCGATGTCCCAGTCCTCGATGGTTTTGGGGAACGCGCGGTGCGCCGGCTCACGCACCGGCGAAGCCGACAGCACCGGCAGCCAGTCGGCCTTGTTCCAGCCGGTGCGGCGACCAAGATGGGTGATCTGGATCATCACCTTGCAGTCATGCTCGTGGCAGGCGTCCGCCAGTTCGGCCAGCCACGGCACGATGCGGTCGTCATAGACATGCAGATTGCCAAAGGCGGCCGGGCTGTCGCGCGAGACGATCGCCGAGCCCGCCGTCATGGTCAGCGCCATGCCGCCCTTGGCCTTTTCGGCGTGGTAGAGCCGGTAGCGCTGTTTCGGCATGCCGTCCTCGGAATAGGCCGGCTCGTGGCTGGTCGACATCACCCTGTTCTTCAGCGTCAGGTGTTTGAGCTGGTAAGGCTGGAGAAGCGGGTCGTTGCTGGTCATCATCTTCCTGCCATTCCAGTTTGTGTCGGAGCAGCGCGCGCTGCTCCAGTTCTTGTCTTAAGCATCGAATTTATCCGAAAATCGCTGCACACTTTTTGATCCGATGCTAATGAGCGCGGAAAATCCCCAGGAAAACCACGATGATCGATACCAAAACCCTCACCCAGCTCGGCGCCCACGTCGAGACGCCACAGAGCCCGGAGACTGCGGTCCTGGAGACCGTGCCGTTCCAGCGCGGCGACGGACCGCCGGCGATCGTGCGCTTCACCTGCCCGGAATTCACCTCGCTCTGCCCGGTAACCGGACAGCCGGATTTCGCTCATATCGTCATCGACTACGCACCCGATGCCACCCTTGTGGAATCGAAGTCGCTCAAACTGTTTTTGACTTCGTTTCGCAACCATGGCGCTTTCCATGAAGACTGCACGGTGATGATCGGCCGCCGCATTGTGGCGGCAACGAAGCCGCTGTGGTTGCGCATAGGCGGCTATTGGTATCCGCGCGGCGGCATTCCGATCGATGTCTTCTGGCAGACCGGCGCTCCGCCCGAAGGCGCCTGGTTGCCCGACACCGGCGTTGCCCCCTATCGCGGCCGTGGCTGAACTGACGTCAGCCATAGGCGGCTCGGCAGAGCTTTGTCGCCAGAAAGGGAAGGACGGCATCGCGATAGCGCGGCTGGTCATACCGCAGCAGGTCCACATGGCCCGCTCCTTCGAACCAGACCAGTTGTGAGCCGGCAGCAGCGCTGTGCAGCGCCTGCACCTGGCTGCGATCGATGAAGGGATCGGTGCTTCCCGCAAGCAGCATCAGCGGTTCACCGATCTGGCCGAAGCGATCGATCGGCCTGACATTGCCGGCCCTCAACCCCAGACGAAGCGGCATCTGCGCCAAAAGCACATCGGCCTGAAAACCGCGCCAGAAGTTGAAAGGCATGCGCCATGCCGTGGTCTCGCGCAAACTCGCGTAAAGCTGCTCCAGAACATAGGCGTCGGCGGGCGCTTGCTGTGCCGCAAAGACGAAAGCAGCGGCGCCTAGCGACGAGCCGACAGCGCCAAGCTTCTGGCCAGGAAAACGTTGCCTGGCATAGGCAATGATGCGGGCGGCGTCCTGCGCTTCCGTGTAGCCGAAACCTTGAATGGCACCGCCGCTCTCGCCGTGCCCGGACAGGTCGAACAGGACGACGGAATAGCCGGCGTCGAACAAAAGTTTCGCTCTTTGAACCAGGGCCAGCCTGTTGGCGCCGCGCCCATGCAGCAGTACGACCGCGCCGCAGCTGCCCTTTCGATCAGCCGCCCAGCCGACCAGATCAGGAGCGCCGGGCTGGTCGAGCACGACGCGCTCGACGGGCAAATCGCCGGGAGCCGCCAAAGCTTGCCAAGGCGCGCGGGCGATCAGCATCGTGCCGATTTGCCAGTCGAGGCCGCAGCCGGCAGCGCCCAACCCGACCAGCGCGATCGCGAGCAAAACGCGAAGCTTCATTGCCGACCACCCGGAAACAATCGGCGGCTTATTCGCACTGATACTGGCTGAGCGCCCATTCACCGGTCACCGAAAGCAGATCGGATATCTTCCAGTCGCCGTCGACCTTCTTCAGCTTCCACTCCAGCCGGTGCTGGTTGCCTTCGACGACGAAGGCGACCACCACCTTGGCCTGATCACCATTGACGGCCTCGATGCTCTTCAGGCTCTTGTCGATCGCAAGCTTGTCGTAATCGGCATTGTCGAGCGCCATGTTGGGGTCGAGGCATTCGCCCTGCCCGGATTTGCGCAACGCGTCGCTCTTGTCGAGTACGGTCTTGGCCGGGTCGACGAAGTTCTTGCGCTGGGTCGGATCGAGCTCCAGTCCGAGATGTTCGTAGAACGGCTTGACCACAGCCGTCGGCGAGCCCGCCAGGACGGGCGCGGCCGGCTCGGCCGGCGGCCACCCAACCGGCGGTGTTGCCGGTTCCACCGCTGTCCCGGGTGGATTTGCGGGCGGTGCTGCGCCGCCCGGCACTGTCTCGGCCGGGGCATTTGCAGGTGGCGGACCGAGCAGCCCTTGAGCGGCAGCCGTGTTCAATCCTGCCAGCAGGCATACAGTCAACAAAGTCGGAAGACGGCTATGGGCCATCACGCATCACTCCAGGCCCGATCAGTCACATACCGGCCGAAACGTTCAGCCATGTCATCGGCGCCTGGCGGCAAAGATGCAGACTTTGAGGAAGCTAACAAGCCCTCGATTGCTTGCTTCGCCCGGGTGGTTCCCGCGCGAACCGCTGCAATCCGCAAACCTATTTCTGCGCAATGGTTGGCGGGTTCGGACCGTCAGCCGTGTTGCCGTTGAGCTGATTGGTGCCATAGGACGATATGACACCGCCATTAACGATGGCCGTGCCCGTCGTATTACCGGAGATCGTCGATCTGCCGAGCCGGATGGTCGCGTTGGCGCCGTCGGCACGCAGGCCGCCTGCCGCTCCGTTGTTGGCCACGGCAACGCCGTCAACCATGATGTTGATCCCAGGCCCGCCGACCGGATTCAGGATGCTGATGCCGGCATTCGTGTTGCCCGACACGCTGCTATCCACGATCGTCGTGTTGGAGCCGCCCGTGTTGCTGGTGCCGTCAGCCTTCACGCCGGCCAGGTTGTTGTTCTCGATCGTCGAGTTCTCGATGATGACCTTGGCAACGCCGGCTGCGGTCGGCTGGATATGAACGCCGTCCGCGCCGTTGCCGGTGATGAAGCTGTTGGTGATATAGAGTTCGGACGCGCCCGACGGTGCGAACAGGATGCCGTTGCCGTTCGGCGCCGCAGAGCTGTTGCCACGAATGACGCAATCCTCGATGTGCAAGGCGGCGCCGACGAGAAAGCGGACGCCATTGATTCCAGGCGATGCCGTCGCTGTGTCGATATCGAGACCTCGCAGAACGACGACGTCGGTCGCCAACGCGTTGATGGTCACTTGCGTCCCCGCATTCGATATGCCTGCCTCGACGTCCTCGCAAGCGATCGTTATCGACTTGGTGATCGTCACCGCGCCAAAGCCGCCCGGGTCGACGCAATTGATTTCGCCGCCGGCAGCCGTTTTCGAAATCGCGCCGGCGAAAGTCTTGCAAGGTGCGGTGCGGCTGCACGGATTGACGTCGTCGCCAACGCCGGAAACCCACGTCCGGGGCGCCTGCGCGGACGCCGGCGTGGCAAGACAAGCCATCACCATGGCGATTAAAATAGAAGATACCATGTATACAATTTTATTCATCTTCTCACCCCCTCAATGGAAAACAACTACTATTGCAGATATGCAATAGAAATCTAACACACCACAGCCAAAAGAGCAACTAGACCACAATTCAATCTGAAATCGGCTCTGTTTCTCGGCCGGCAAAAGCGATCCCCGCGAAGATTGCGATGGTCTCACTGACAGCCCGGTGGAGCGGACCGACAAATCGGGCGCCCTTGGCAAGACATCGATTTCGGTCGTCTTGTAATCTGGCTGTCAGCCACGCCCTACTTCGCGTGGTCCTGCCTCGAGATCATGTCATCAGGACTGGCAGTCGACAACGACAGAGAGGACTGGTGGCAGTACTCCGGGACCCGCCCGGTCATTCAAACTGGTTGCGCGTCCAGTCATAAAATGCACTTGGCGCGGTGTTGCCGCGCCAAGCGTTGCTATCAACAGTTAACCCCTGCAGCTATTTCAGCGCGATGGTTGGCGGATTGGGGCCGTCAGCAGTGTTGCCGTTGAGCTGGTTGGTGCCGTAGGACGAGATCAACCCGCCGTTGACGATGACCGTGCCGGTGCCATTGCCGGAGATCGTCGAGCGGCCGACGCGAATGGTTGCGTTGGCGCCATCGACACGTAGCCCGCCGACCACGCCGTTATTGGCAACGGCAACGCCGTCGACCATCATGCTGATCACCGGCCACCAGCCGGATTGAATATGCTGATGCCGGCGTTGGTGTTGCCCGACACGCTGCTGTTCACGATCGTCGTGTTGGAGCCGCCCGTGTTGCTTGTGCCGTCAGCCTTCACACCGGCCAGGTTGTTGTTCTCAATGGTCGAGTTCTCAATGATGACCTTGGCAACGCCGCCGGCGGTCGGCTGGATATGAATGCCGTCATTGTTGCCGGTGATGAACGAGTTGCTGACATAAAGTTCGGCTGCGCCCGACGGTGCGAACAAAATGCCGTTGCCGTTCGGCGCCGCAGCCGTGTTGTCGCGAATGACGCAATCCTCGACATGCAAGGCGGCGCCGGCAAGAAACCGGATTCCATTGAGACCTGGCCCAGCCGTCGCGCTGTCGATATCGAGACCGCGCAGAACGATGATGTCGGTCGCCAACGCGTTGACGATGATGCCATTCACCGACGCATTCAACACGCCCGCCTCAACGTCCTCGCAGGCGATCGTCATGGATTTGGTGATGGTCACCCCGCCGAAGCCGCCTGGATCGATGCAATTGATTTCGCCGCCGGCGGCGGTTTTCGAGATCGCACCGGCGAAGGTCTTGCAAGGTGCGGTACGGCTGCACGGATTGGCGTCGTCGCCAACACCGGAAACCCATGTCCGGGTCGCCTGTGCGGACGCCGGCGTGGCAAGACAAGCCACTACAATTGCAACTAGAATTGATGACAATAGGTATGTGATCGATTTCATATGCCCACCCTCCAAATTTTGAGCAAGTTAATACTTGCAGCCGAGCAAGGAAACATACCCCGCTACATCTAAAAAAGCAACTACTGATGTGACCAGCCCTGCGGATGCAACTGTTCTAAATCCGGCTTTTCTGCAACCGAGAAATATTGCTGAATCGCCGTAAAATATAGCGACCATCACAATGGATGTTACGATATTTTGCTTAGCAATTTTATGGCTGTCGCGCTGAGAGACCGCCGTTACAGCATGAAAACAATCACTGACCCAGGATGCTGACCGTTGCACGATTCGGCAAGCCGCGACAATTCAGGGTAGTGTCTCAGTTTGAAATTTCGGCCGCTGACTTTTTGTAAGGGCCACGCTTTCCGGGCTTCGGCGCAACGCGTCCATCTTCTCGCAGAGATCGTCCATCGACCAGAGCGTCCTGGAAACGCCAGCGGCCATTGCCGGCGTCATTTTCAGCGTCTTGTGCATTTTGATGAAGTTGTACCAGACGGTGTAAATGGCGACCATGTGGACATGGTTTTCGAACTTCTTTGAGAACGCATTGGTAAGGCGCGTGAAGCGGCGATTTGCCATGCGCATAGTGAGATTGGCGCGTTCGATATGCGACGTGCTGACGTGCACCGGATCGGGATTGCCTGCAATCCGCGTCTTGGTCGCGCCAGTGCAGACAGCCGGGCTATAGCGGCGCTCTGGCGAGGTCTTCTTGCCTTCCGGCTCACCGTATTGCTTGATGAGCATGGCGTAATCGATATCCGCTCCAAAGGCTTCCTCGACCGCATTGAGATAGGCGCGGTGGCCGTCCGTCGTAAGCTGGACGCGGTTGGCAAGACGGTCCTTCACGTCGTCCATGAAGGCCAGCGCATATTCGCCGTCGCGACCGCCGACCAGCCAGGAAATGATAAGCTTGCTGTCGCTGTCCAGGGCGGTCCAAGTCCACACGTCGCCAGCGCGGTCAACCGGCTGCTTCATGGCCGAAACGTTCTTTGCCTTCGCGCCGACAAACGACCAGATTTCATCGCACTGGACGCGCTTGGAAGCGACGTTGCGCACTTCGCTGTCGTGCAGTTCGGCACAGAACTTGCCAGCATCGACCAACAGCTTGGACACGGTGTTGATCGACACATCGGCAACGCGGGAGATTGAGCGCATCGAAGAACAATCGCAAAGCATGGTGAGGATTTGGACGCGGGTTTTGAGAGGCAGCTTGTTCATTCGCCTAATATGTGAACTTTTATGCTTAGCGTCAAGGACAAATATCGATTTGGCTTTAGCCTCCTGTTAGGGTATCGAGTCAAATTGTCGCAACCCTTGGCGGGGCGGACTATTGACTTATATGTCAATCCTTGCTGCTATCAAGCGGCACGTTAGGGCTGGACGCTTGTTCCCTCTAGAAATGGAGTTGGCAAGCGACCCGGTTGTTCGAGGCATTTACCTGTCGGAAGACATGCGGGGCTGATCTATGGACCATGGGCATCTGAAAATTGCCATCCGCGTGTCATGAGGCTTCAGGCTGATCTAGAAGCGTTTGTAAAGGGTGAGACAGTTTCCCTTTGCCTTGAGCCGTATTCGGCTGGCAAAGCCTTCTTCGGGAGGCTGTCAGATGTCTCAGACGAGGTTTGGGATATTCGCAGCCGCAGCCCGAAGCCTGGCCTGCGCTTATTTGGCAGCTTTGCCGCTCCTAACCAGTTCGTGGCCTTTACGTGGCGACCGCGCTCAAAGCCGTGGAATGGTCGCCAGCCTATGGGTGACCGCTACGATCAGGAGTGGGAGAAAATGAAGGCCGAATGCCTGTCGCAATGGAACGCTCTGTTCCCTAGACACAAACCTATGCATGGAGAAGACGCTGATGACTATGTCACCGAAACCGGATTTTCTCTCGGAGATATCTGAGGGCATCAAAATCCCAGAGGCCAAGATGGCCTATTTTGAGCAGAGGGCCCTGAACGGGTTCTACGACTATGTCATGCGCCGGTTTGCGGAAGAGCAAAAGAATTCCAAGCTGACTAAGGCAACTCTGGCTAAACGCATCGGGCGCGGGCCTGACCAAGTCAACCGCATGCTGGCTTCGCCCGGCAACTGGACGATTGGCACCCTCGCTCGCCTATTGGTTGGGATCGCTGGCGAGGAGCCGATTCTAACTTCGAAGAAATTGGCCGGAAGGAAGCCGCAAAATATGACGGTGGAGGCCTTGCTTGAACCGCCTTCCGAGCAACCGTCCAAGCTGCGGCTTCCGCAGGCGCCTTCCGCTACAGCGTCAAATGCGAAGGCGGTCGAAATTAAATTCGAGCCGGCCTAAATGGCAAAGAAACCGATAAACGTTACGAACGCGATCCTGTGTGAGTATGTAGCGCAGGGAAGCTTCAACAAGCATACGCTGGTCAATGTCTTTTCCGGCGATGTTGTGGCAAGGGAGTTCCCGGTTGAAATACCGTTTGGCATTTTTCTTATTCTCGATGAAGTAAATATCAGACTGCTCAAGCTAGAATTGCTGGTAAACGGCGAGAGTGTGTTTGTTGGGGAAGCAGACGGACCCTTTCGTGGTACAGGGCCGCTCGCAATAGCGTCCTTCAAGGTCAAAGTGAAAGAACCCAATTCTGTTATGGAATTGGTGCTTTCTTCCGCCGATCACAAAAATACCATAGCTATAAGCAAGAAGGTTCTCCAAGGGGAAATTACTTATGCCGCCCCTCCCACCGCTTCGAAGCCGCCTTCTTAGCAATCTCGGCGCGCCGCTCTGGCGTCATGTTGGCGGCGCGCTTCTTGCCACCCTTCGAACCAAGCTCTTTGGCGGCGGCGTTCTTACCGTCGTCAATCACGTCGTCGGCTTCATCGCCGGTGGCAATTCGCATGACGCGCACGGCATTGCCGATCACGTCGGCGGGGCGCTTCTGGCCTTTAGGTCCGGTGGGCATTTAGCTGGGGTACTCCACGATAACGACATAGCCGGATGGTAGATCGTAGGGGCCAATCTCTGTGGCGATTTCGCGCTTCGGCTGCCAAATCACATTGATGACCCGGCTGCCCTCTTCGCCTAGGCTATGGAGAAGGGTCTTCAGCCGCTCAATGTCGTCCGGGCATGTCTCGACGGTATACGACATGAAACCTCCCATGCTTTCCGCTAAACATATAGGAGTTCGGCCCGGACCGCGACAAGCGCGGCCGAAATTTCAAACTGAGACACTACCCAATTGCGGCTGTCATGGGCCGAATACACCCTCGCCTGGACCCGGCGGCGGCGATTATGTCTGAATGCTGCGAATATGCTGGCGAGCCGCGACGCCGGAACAGCGCGTCGGGATCACTCCGGCGCTTTGTCGGGCATGCATTCCAGCGCGCTCAGCGTCCAGCTGCTGGTCTTGGAGGTGATGTCGGCGACCTTCCATTTGCCGTCGATTTTCTTCAGCGACCACAGCATTTCGCGTTTGGAATCATCGCCTTCCGCAAAAAGGCTGAAGGTGGCGGTGACTTCGGCCGTATCGCCATTGACGGTCTCGGCCAGCTTCAATGTCTTGGCAATCGAAGTCTGGTCGAAATCCTGCGCGTCGAGGCCAGGATCGAAGTCGAGGCAGGCGACTTCGTCGGGCTTGTTCTTCGTGGCCTGGTCGTTGAGATCGAACAGCTTGGTCACCGGCTCGGTGAAGCGGTCGCGGTACTTTGCATCTCCCTCGAATTTCACCTCGGGCAGATAAAAGAACTTCACGGCGTTGGAAGCCGGCCCGGCCAGCACCGTCGCAGGCAAGGCAATCGAAAAGACTGCGGCAAGCACTATCGGTTTCATGCAGGATCTCCGGACGGTTCGGCGGCAAGGCGGCAATACCAGACATCCTGCATATCGGCTTTTTGCGGCTCATGAAGCCCCGGCTTGTATCGTCTCAGCCATCCAGCCAGACGTTCTGCAGGTCCATCTCGAAGGTCTGGTGGACGCCGTAGTTTTTCACCTTCTTGTTCATGTGGCTGTAGAGCTTCTGCCAGAAGGGTTGAATGATGACGCCGGAATCCTGCAGGATCTGCTCGACATCCTTCATCACCTCACGCCGTTTCTCCACGTCGATCAGCGACAGCGCCTGCTTCAGCTTGGCGTCGAAGTCCGGGTTGGAATAGGCCGATTCATTCCAGGCCTCGCCGGTGCGATAACCAAGCGCCAGCACCTGGACGCCAAGCGGGCGCATGTACCAGATGGTCATCGAATAGGGATACTTCGTCCAGTCGTTCCAGAAGGTCGAGCCCGGCAGCACCGTGCGCTTGACCTTGATGCCGGCGTCGCGCAGTTGGCCGGCAATCGCGTCGCCGGTGTTCTTCTGCCAATCGTCCTCGACGGTGATCAGCTCGTGCTCGAAATCGGCCTGCCCAGCGTCGGCCATCAGTTTCTTGGCGCCGGCCGCGTCGCGCGTCTTCTTGGGCAGCGCGAAATATTCAGGATGGATAGGGCTGACATGGTGGTTTTCACCGACTGTCCCTCGCCCGGCATAGCCGAGTTCCAGCACCGCATTGTTGTCGACCGCCATCTGCAGCGCGTTGCGCACCCGCTGGTCGTCATAGGGCTTGTGGGTAACGTTCGTGCGGGCAACCAGCGTGGTTGCCGTCGCAACCTCGGACTTCTCCAGCCCCATCTTATCCAGGATGTCGATGAAGTCGGCCGGCGTCTCGAAATTGAGGTCTATCTCGCCGGATTCGAAGGCGTTGATCGAAGCGTTGAAGTCGGTGCCGTAGTCGATGAACTCGACGCTGTCGAGCGGCGCTTCACCACCCCACCACTTGCCGTTTTCACGACGCTTGACCACCGCCTTCTGGCCGACATCGTAGGAGACCAGTTCGAACGGGCCCGTGCCGATCGGCTTCTTGACCGGGTCGGCGCCTTCGGCGTCGAAATTGCGGTGGACGACGAGCGCGGGATAATCGGTGAGGTTCGGGATCAGCGAAATGTCGGGCGCGCTGAGCGTCAGCTTGACCGTATTGTCGTCGACCTTGGCGATCGCGCCTTCCCTGGCCTTGCCCGACTTTTCGTCGATCAGCCCGCCGACGCGAGCGGCCATGGAGTTGCCGGCGACCTTCTTCTCGCACCAGCGGGTAACATTGAAGACCACGTCATCGGCGTTGAAAGCATCGCCATTGTTCCAGGTGATGCCCTTGCGCACATGCAACGTGTATTCCGTGGCGTCGTCATTGATGTCCCAGCTTTCGAGCAGCACTGGCTCGAAGGTGAATTCCCTGGTGTAGCGGACCAGCGGCTCCAGCCAGCAGCGCGAGATGTTGGCGAGTTCCACCCAGTCATAGGTGCGCGGATCTTTTTGGGCCTTGACCGACATCGATATGTGCAGCGTGCCGCCCTTCTTCGGCTCCTCGGCAAAAGCCTGTCCCGGCGCGGCAAGGCCGATCATGCCGTAGGCCAGCGCCGTCGATGCGCCGAACGCACTTGCCAATGCAAGAAACTCGCGCCGGTCCATACGGCCAGCACGCGTCTCTTGCGCCATCGCCTCGATGGCCGTTGGCACGCGATCGCCATTGCTTTGAAAACTGTCATGTCTTTCTCCCTTGCGGTTCCCATCGGGTCTTCGCCCGTTATCAACTCATTCGTCGTTCTCTTAGCTAACGCTGTCGGGCAGCCTCTCTTCGCGCTGCGCGATAAAGTCCCTGAGGCCCTCGGCAATGCCCTCATCGAGTTTCGGCTCTTCATAGTCGGCCAGCATGTTGCGGGCTTTCTCGCGGCCGCGCGTGTCGTGGTCCTTCGCCCCTCCAGCCTTCCATTGTTCGTAGGAGTTGAAATCCATGATGGTGGGCATGAAGAATGCCGACTCGTAATGATCGAGCGTGTGCTGGGTGCCGAGGAAATGGCCCTGCGGCCCGACCTCGCGGATCGCCGCCATGGCCTCCTTGAAGTCGTCGAACGGCAGGCCGCCGGCATATTTGTACCAGCCGACAAGCTGCTCGCAGTCGGTGGCGAATTTCGAATAGCCGCAGGTCAGCCCGGCCTCCAACCAGCCGGCGGAGTGCCAGATATAATTGGCGCCGGCGAGGATGGCGGCATGCATCAGCATGTTGGATTCATAGCCGGCCTGGGCGTCGTTGAGCTTGGAGCCGACATGGAAGCCGGAGGTTCGCCAGGGCAGTTTGTATTTCCGCGCCAGCGCGCCCATCAGATACATCATCTGGGCGGCTTCCGGCGTGCCGCCCATCGGCGCGCCGGTCTTCATGTCGACCGTCACCATGAACTGGCCGTAGATTTGCGGCGAACCCGGGCGCAGCAGTTGGGTGAAAGCGACGCCGGCCAGTGCTTCGGCATTGACCTGCGCCACCGCGCCGACGGCCGAGGCCGAAGTCGATGCGCCGCACAGCGCAAAGGGAGCCAGGATCAGCGGCTGATTGCTGCGCGCATAGACCTTCATCGCGTCCAGCATGGTGGCGTCCCACACCAGCGGCGAGTTGCAGTTGGTAATCGACACCAGCACCGGGTTGTCGCGAACGAAATCTTCGCCAAAGACGATGCCCGCCATCGCCATCGTGTCTTCGGCGCGGTCTTTGGAAGTAACGATGCCCATGAACGGCTTGTCGGAATGCTTCAGCGCCGAATGGATGATGTGGAGATGCCGTTTCGGCACCGCGATCTCCATCGGCTCGCAGATGATCGAACTCGACGAATGCAGCGCCGGGGCCATGTAGGCGAGCTTGTGAAATTGTTGAGGTCTTCAAGCGTGCCATAACGCCGGTTGTTGTCGAGGTCGCGCACGTAAGGCGCGCCATACATCGGCGCGAAGATGGAGTTCTTGCCGCCGACGCGCACGGTGCGCTCGGGATTGCGCGCATTGAGAGTGAACTCGGATGGAACCTTCGCGACCAGTTCCATCAGGAGGCCGCGGTCGATGCGGACGCGTGTCTCGGACACGTCGGCGCCCGCCGCCTTCCACATGGCGATCGCCTCGTCGTCGCGGAACTCGCAACCGACCTCTTCGAGGATAGCGAGTGACTCCTGGTGGATCAGTTCCACCGCCTCGTCCGGGACCATCTGGTAGGTGGGGATCTCGCGGACCAGCGTCGGGAACGAGGCGACGGGGGCGCTCCTCAGCGCCTTGCGTCCGAGGCGACCGCCGCCGCGGCGGTGGGTTTGCTCGGTCAGTTCAGCGGCCGGTGCGTTCATGGAGCCTCCTCATTCCGTCCAACCAAGTTAGCGAGAGGAAATATGGATGTGATGCTGGAAAATCCTGATCTCTTGTATAAGCTCAACTTATGCGAAGCCTGCGCCATCTCCTACCCTCGGCCGGCAGCCTGATCGTCTTCGAGGCGGCGGGCCGGCTGTCGAGCTTCACTGCCGCCGGGCGCGAGCTCGGCATGACGCAGGCCGCCGTCTCCTATGCGGTGCGCGGGTTGGAGGAACAGCTTGGCGCGCAGTTGTTCCAGCGCCGCCACCGCCAGGTCGTCCTGACAGAAGCGGGCGAACGCTTCCATGCCGACGTCTCGCTCGGCCTGTCGCATATCCGCAAATCGGCGGAGGATCTGCGCCTGCAGGCGACCGGCGGTCATGTCACGCTGGCGGCGTCGACCGCCTTCGGCTCGTTCTGGATGATGCCGCGGCTGCAGCAGTTCCGCGACGAACTGCCGGGCATCGACTTGCGCATCCAGACCGCCGACCGCGATCTCGACATCATCGCCGAGGGCATCCCGCTCGCAGTTCGCGGCGGCGAACCGCGCGACTGGGCCGATTATCACTCGCTGCCGCTGGCCGACGAGGAGATTTTTCCGGTGGTTGGCGCCAGCTATCTCGCGAAATTCGGCATGCCAAGGAGCGTCGCGGAGCTGGCGACGCATCGCCTGATCCACCTCGAGGAGCCCTACCGCGAGGCGGCTAGCTGGGACGAATGGTTCCAGTCGGCGGGCGGCAGCCTCGACAACACCGCGCGCGGCCTGCGCATCAACGATTACGGCCTCGTGATCCAGGGCGTCATGGAAGGCCAGGGCATCGCGCTTGGCTGGCGGCATCTGGCCGAACGGCTCCTGGCGTCGGGGCTGCTGGTGCCGGTGACCGATCATGTGCTGAAGACCGGCAAGGCGTTCTATGTGGTTTGGCCGAAGAACCGGGAGTTGAGCGAGAATGCGCGGAAAGTCAGGGACTGGCTGGCGGCGCAGGCTTGAAATCGGTTGCAGCGTAGTCACTATCGCGGAGTTCCTTCACACCCCCCTCTGTCCTGCCGGACATCTCCCCCGCAAGGGGGAGATTGGCAGTTCATATGTCGCGTCACCCTTCAAGCATTGAAGATTGGCGAAAGCCGTCGTGACATCTGATCTCCCTCCTTGCGGGGAGATGGCCGGCAGGCCAGAGGGGGTGCTGTCCCGCTGGCGTCTCCAATGTCCGGCATTCATTGAAGCCTTCCGCACACCCTTCGAATCCGCCTATAATACCCCCATGCCCATTCGCCAGCTTTCCGAAACGATGATCAACCAGATCGCCGCCGGCGAAGTCATCGAGCGTCCGGCGAGCGTGGTGAAGGAACTGGTCGAAAACGCGCTCGACGCCGGCGCCTCCCGCGTCGAGGTCGTCACTGCCGGCGGCGGGCTGAACCTGATCCGCGTCACCGATGACGGCTCCGGTATCCCCGAACAGGAACTGGCGCTGGCCATTGCGCGCCACTGCACCTCGAAACTTGCCGACAACATTCACGATATCCGCTCGCTCGGGTTCCGTGGCGAGGCATTGCCGTCAATTGGTTCGGTGTCGCGACTGTCGGTTCGCTCGCGCACGGCCGCAGGCGACGCTGCAGCCGAGATCGCCATCGAAGGCGGCCGCGTTTCGGCGGTCAAACCGGCGGCGGCCAACCGCGGCACCACGGTCGAGGTGCGCGACCTGTTCTTTGCCACGCCGGCGCGGCTCAAATTCATGAAGGGCGAGCGGGCCGAAAGCTCGGCCACCAGCGACGTGGTCAAGCGCATCGCCATCGCCTTCCCTGCCGTGCGCTTTACGCTCGCCGGCTCCGACCGCTCGACGCTGGAATTGCCGGCAACCGACGACACGGCGGAAGGCAGCCTGCGCCGCGTCGCGCAAGTCATGGGCGCCGAGTTTCCCGACAATTCCATCGCTATCGACGCCAGCCGGGACGGCGTGCACCTGACCGGCCACGTCTCGATCCCGTCCTTCACCCGCGCCAACGCGCTGCAGCAATATGCCTATGTCAACGGCCGTCCGGTGCGCGACAAGCTGATCGCCGGCGCCATTCGCGGCGCCTTCGCCGACGTGCTGCCGCGCGACCGGCATGCTGTCACGGTGCTGTTCCTGACGCTCGATCCGGCGACCGTCGACGTCAATGTCCACCCAGCCAAGGCCGATGTTCGCTTCCGCGATCCCGGCCTGGTGCGCGGGCTGATCGTCGGCGCCATCCGCGAGGTGCTGGCCAATGCCGGCATCCGCGCCGCCACCAGCGGGGCCGCCGGGATGGTGGCGGCGTTCCGGCCGGGAGCCGCCTCCTACGCCCATGCGGGTCCTGCCAACGGTCATCGCAGTTATGACGCGGCCTACCGGGCCTCGGGCTTTTCGGGCTTTGACCGCTCGCCACAGCGGCCGCTGGATATGGGATTTGACGGCGCCGGCTTCCGCGAAAACGACCAGGCTGCATTCGACGCCGGTCCGCTCGCCAGCGCCGATGCGCGTGCCGGCTTAGCCGAGCCGGCCGAGACGCTGCTCGGCACCGCGCTGGGCGCCGCCCGCGCGCAGGTCCACGAGAACTACATCGTCGCCCAGACCAGGGATTCGCTTGTCATCGTCGACCAGCACGCGGCGCATGAGCGGCTGGTCTACGAGGCGCTGAAGAATGCCCTGCACTCGCGCGCGGTGCCCTCGCAGATGCTGCTTCTGCCGGAGATCGTCGACCTGCCGGAGGAGGACGCCGAGCGGCTGGCCATGCATTCCGAAACGCTGGCCCGGTTCGGCCTCGGCATTGAGCGTTTCGGTCCCGGCGCGGTGGCGGTGCGCGAGACGCCGTCGATGCTCGGCGAAACCAATGTCCAGCAATTGGTGCGTGATCTTGCCGACGAGATCGCCGACAACGACACGATCGAAACGCTGAAGGAACGACTGGACAAGATCGCCGCCACCATGGCCTGCCATGGCTCGGTGCGCTCCGGCCGGCTGCTCAAGGCCGAGGAGATGAACGCACTGCTGCGACAGATGGAGGCGACTCCCGGCTCCGGCACCTGCAACCACGGCCGCCCGACCTATATCGAACTCAAGCTCGCCGACATAGAGCGGCTGTTTGGGCGGCGGTGAGCACAAGCCAGGTCAGGCCACACGCTCAATTCACCAACAGGCGATAATCCTTGAACCTATGAGAGAAAACGTAATCCCTTGAGTAACCGGCGCTACCGCCGCGAAAATTCACGGAGATTATCTCGAAGCTTCTCCCAACCTGTTTTTGAACATTCATGTAGATGGGAGTCATCAGCATGCCGGCATCGCAATCGTCGTCATCGAAAGCGATCTCCTGAACGACCTTCTTTTTCTTCTTATCGATGACCCGCAGCTTATTCATGCAGACGAGAAAGCCCGCTTTCTCGTAGACCCCGGCAAATCTGTGGGTTGCTGTTTGCGCCCAGAAGGGAATCTCGACGGTGCCGTCAACCTTCGCCTCACCGGTATCGTCGAGGTTTGCGACCTTCTTCAGCGTGATCGGGAACTTGTCCGAGCCCTTGCTCCAAGTCCCTGTTGCGCCGCTTTCGCCAAGGTCGAGAGAAAACGGACATCCGGTGGTGCCAACGGGCGTTTTCGATCCCATGACCAGCACCCGGTCGAACTCCCTGTCGTCCGCAATCTCGCAAAGGAAGACGCTGGTGCCACTGATCTTGCCGTACACCGCTATCGGGCTTTGCTTCGCGTCGTGGAAATAGCTCCCCTCGACCGTAATCCCGCTGCCGAAACTGTCATATCTCTGCAGCGATAGGTGGACGGGGTTAGGTCCGATGGAGCCTTCGTAGTTTTCGACCTGATACCAGCCCGCGGCGGCTTTCCCGGTCAGCAGCAAAACGCAAAAAAATTGCCGATATGAACAGTCTTCCCATTCCGTCCCCCAGTGAAGGCAGCGTACCATAGCTGTCCTTCCTCTGGGTGTCTGCATTCTGATGGAAGCGGTTCTCGGTTTGAGTCCGAAAACAGCTCAAATCATTTGTTTTAACGCTTTAAATTCACCACGATCACGCCGCCCAGCGCCAGGGCGCCGCCGAGGATACCAAGTAGCGTCGGCACTTCGCCCAGCCAGAAGAAGCCGATCAGGGCCGACATGGGCGAGACCAGATAGAGGAAGTTCGAGGCGCGCGCTGCCGGAAGACGCGACAGTGCGGTTGCCCAGGCGGCATAGGCGATCAGGCTGGGCACGATGCCAAGAAAGATCACGGCGCCGATACCGGCCGTGTTGGCGACCGCGGCCTGCGCAAAGCCGCTCGGCAGAAAGGGTGCCAGGCAAAGAGCGCCAAGGATCATGTTGGAGGCCGAAATGGTCAGCGGGTGATGGCGGGCAAAGAGCGGCTTCTGGACGATCGTGTTGACGGCCGAGCACAGCGCGGAGCCAAGAACCAGCAGCGCGCCGGTGTCGAAACTCAAGCCATTGCCGTCAGCCACAGCGATGATGCCGATGCCGGCGAAAGAAATCGCCGTGCCGAACCAGGCCCAGCTTGAGAAGCGCTCGCCGAGCAATGCCATTGCCATGATGGCGGTGAAGATCGGGCTGACATTGATGATGAAACCGGCGGCACCCGCCGAAACCGTCAATTCGCCGAAATTGAGCATGACAGTGTAGAGCGCGACGAAGATGGCGCCGCCAAAGACCAGGCGCCACACTTCGTCGAGCCTCGGCAGCGCCGGGCGCCTGACGGCAAGAAAGATCGCCGCCGGCACCGCGGCAATGGCAAAGCGCAGCGCACCGAGTTCCAGCGGCCCGAAAGCGGCGAGGCCGGCACGGATCGCGGGAAAGGCCGAGGCCCAGCCAACCACCGTCAAGGCCACGGCGATGGCCGCCGTGGTGTCCATCCGCTGTGTCGGATTCGACGTGCTGGTCGTTGCGCTCATCTGCCTGTCCTCGGGTTCCCAGAGTGTTGAAAGGCAGAAAGCGCCTTTTCGGCGCCGTTGACAAACGATCAAATCGAGGATCACCTGTGACTATGGATCACAGCTCAGACACAATGGTGCCGCTCGAGACCCTGCGCGCCTTCGATGCGGCGGCGCGAACGGGGAGCTTTTCGGCCGCGGCCGAGAAGCTCAACATCACCCACGGCGCCGTCAGCCGGCAGATCGCCAAGCTGGAAGACTGGCTGGGCTTGAAAGTGTTCGACCGCGGCGCGCGTGGCGTCTCGCTGACCATCGAGGGCAACCGCCTGCATCTGCGCACGGCGGAAGCCTTTGCGCTGATCTCCAGCCATTCCGACCGCTGGGTCGAGCCGCGCGGCACCGCCGTGGTGCGGCTGACCTCGATACCCTCCGTCAGCGGGCTGTGGCTGATGCCACGCATGGCGGCGCTGGAGAACAATCCCACCAAGCTGCGCATCGTGCTCGACGTCGACATCCGCCAAGCCGACCTTGCCGATGAAGGCATCGACCTGTCGGTCCGCTGCGGCCGCGGCGGCATTCCGGGCCGCATCTCGGTGAAGCTGTTCGAGGAACATGTCTTTCCCGTCGCCGCGCCCGGCCTTGCCCGCGAGATCGGCCGCGGCGACCCGGCCCGGCTGCTGAGGTTTCCACTGATCAACGATTCCGACGCCTCCGGCTGGCGTGCCTGGTTTGCCGCGCAAGGGATGGACTACCGCCCGCGCCCGCAGGATCGCCGCTTCGAGGACTACAATCTGGTGCTCGACGCTGCCGCCTATGGGCTCGGCATCGCGCTGGCACGGCCGCCGCTGACCGGACACCAGTTGGAGGCAGGCCGCATCGTCGCCGTCGACGAGCGCACGGCGCTGAACCCGGTGTCGTACTGGCTCGACCGGCCGCTCGGGCGGCCGCGCATGGCTGCCGCCGAACTTTCTCGCCGGATCGCCGTCGAGGCGGGGCTGGCGATGGACAAGATGGAAGCGTTCCTCGAAGCCGAGCGATAGCGGCGATCGTTCGGTGCTCAGCGAAGCACCAGCAGGGCGAGCCCGACAATGGCAACGGCCAGAAACCCGGCAGCCAGCGCCATCAGGCCGACACGCATCTGCTGCCGGCCTTCGGGCTGGACCGTGTCATTCGACCCAGACATCGCCTGCCCCCGCTTCGCCGCCGCGTCGGTGGCGGAGGCGCGGCGCGGCGGCGAAACCCCCGGTGCGAGAAGCGCAAACCAGGGCAGTCCTGCGGGCTTTGCGGCAGCGCCATCTTCGGCCCTTGCCGGCGGCAGCGGCAGACCGCGCTGTGCATCGTCGTTCGCTGGCGTCGCCTTGCCTATCGCAGCGGTTGTCGGCCCGGTATCGTCGGGCGTGGCGTCACTAGGCTCGGCAAGGGCCAGATAGGCCTGGAGGATCTCGGCAGAACCCGTCTGCTGCCCCTTTGCCGTTGCCGCGGACAACAGCGCCTGCAGCGCCGGCGCCGCTGCCGGCTGCAAAGGCGCGCCGGACGGCGTCGGCGGCTGCACCAGCGCCTTTATAAGTGCTGCTTTCGCCGGATCGGCCTTCGCCGACGGCAACGCTGCCAACATCATGGCCTCACGCAGCAGCGCGGTCAGGCGGGCGGATGAAATGTCCATACCGGTCCCATAAGAATGGTTTGGAGCGACAATAGCGCCTCAGCATTGCGTCAAGCTTGACCTTGCCGGCAATTTATGGCGATGAAATCAGCATGAATCTTGGCACCACTCCATGATGAACCGCTTCGAAGGCCCCGGCGGCAAGGAAGCCCGTATCCGCTATCTCGACGGCGACTTCCAGGTCACCAGCCCCGGCGCCTTCGTGCGCTGCGCGGTGACCGGCGAGAGCATTCCGCTGGACGAGCTCAAATATTGGAGCGTCGCCAGGCAGGAGCCCTATGTCAGCGCCGCCGCCTCGCTGCGCCGCGAGATCGAGATGCATCCGGACCTGCGCAGCCGGGGTTAGATCGGCACACCGGAAAGCAAGGCTCACCGTCGATCTGATTTTCCTGGAACGCCTGCAGGACTATGGCTTTGAGGATGCCGGCGCGTTTTCGACCGAAAAGTCGAATTTATGAACAAGCCGATCTCCGACAAGCACTTTGATGGAATACGGCCCGATCGGATCACCCTCGGCCATGCACCAGCCATGCGAGATCCATCCGTCCTGCGGTTTGTAGAACATGGTGGTCTCGGAGACCCTTCGATCGCCCGATAGCTTGCTCAAGCTGTATTCGTTTCCGTCGATACCACCCCACTGCCTGGGCTCCGCGGGAAGCGCGAACACCTCGGTGACCGATACCAGTCTGTCGCCTTGCGCCAGACGTACGCGCCATTCAAAGCAGGCGCTATCGGGGATAAGCGGTACAATGTTTGAGGGCCGAACGTGGGTAGCACCGTCCGCTTCGGTGACCGAGACCAGAAATTCGCTGTCGGTCGCGGTGGGTGCCTGCGCCGAAGATGGGTTCGCCATCGCCACAAGAACAAAGCCCACAAAGAGTGCCCGCAACCTAACCATTCCACCCCCCGCGCTGAAGCCGGTCTGACTTATAATAGTGATAAGCGGCGAGAAATATCCTGTGTCAACGCGGGAGCGCCCTACCCTCGCAGCCGGCGCTGTCTCCAGGCACCCAGCGTCTCGTCGATGATGCGCTCCGGCACAGTGTCGAGTTCGAACGTGGCGTCGATCTCCAGCACGGCGAGTTCAGCGAGGAAATCGGCCGGGGCAGCGCCGTGGCGCAGCCGGGCGGCGTCCTTGGCGGTGGTGACGAGGCCCAGTCCATCGCGGCGCGCGGTTGCCGCCAGTTCCGCGAGTTCATCAGGGGCATAGAAGTGATGGTCCGGAAACGACCGGCTCAGCGCCACTTCCGCACCAGTGCCGCGCAGCGTGTCGAAGAATTTTTCGGGGTGGCCGATGCCGGCAAAGGCGAGGAACCGCCGGCCGGCGAACCGCTCCTTGGCCGCGGGCTCGGCATGCGCCTCGAAGATCGGCCGGCCGGCACGCGCCGCTTGGCGCACGACCTGGTCGGCGGCAGCGCCCTCGCCCATCTTCAACAGCCCGTCGGTGAACACCAGTTGGTCGACGATGTTGGCTCTCAGCGGACCGCCCGGAATGACCCGGCCGTTGCCGATGCCGTAACGGGCGTCGACGACGACCAGCGCATAATCGATATGGATGCGCGCGCTCTGAAAACCGTCATCCATGATCAGGAAATCGCAACCATGGGCTTCCAGGAGCAGCTTGGCGCCGGCAGCGCGGTTGGGGCTCACCGCAACCGGCGCGTGCTCGGCCAAAAGCAGCGGCTCGTCGCCGACATGCTTGGCAGCGTCGTGACCGGCATCGACGACATGCGGCTGCGCGAACGAGCCGCCATGGCCGCGCGACAGGAATCCGGGATTGAGTTGCATGCGCCTGGCCTGCTTTGCCAGCGCGATGGCGACCGGCGTCTTGCCGCTGCCGCCGACGGTGAAGTTGCCGACGCAAAGCACTGGCGCGTCGATCTTTTCACGTACCGCCCGATGCATGCGGCGGCCGGCGACGATGCCATAGACGGCTGATAGCGGCGACAGCGCAAAGACCCGCCAGTCCGGCGCTTCCCACCAGAAAGGTGGTGCTTCCGACGCCACCTATCGCCCGTCGGCGCCCTTCAGGCGCGACTTGACGATCAATGGCTGGATATAAGGCTCGAGCGACTTCAGCGTGTGCGCCAGCGCACCGCGCATCTGGTCGACTGTGGCGGCACCGGCCGCCATCATCTCGTGGCGCGCAACTTCATTGCTCAGCAGGAAATTGACGGCGCCGGCCAGCATGTCGCGGTCGCGCACCAGCTTGGCGCCGCCGCTGTCGAGCAGGCGCTGATAGGCCTCGCGAAAATTCTGGACGTTGCGGCCGGCCAGCACAGCGGTGTCGAGCATGGCCGGCTCCAGCGGATTCTGGCCGCCTTCCGAGGTCAGCGAGCGGCCGACAAAGGCGATTTCCGTCAGCCGGAGATAAAGCCCCATCTCGCCGATCGTATCGCCGAGCAGGATATCGCTGTCGGCGGTGATCCGGTCGCCCTTGCTGCGCCGCGCCAGCTTCAGGCCCATGCCGGAAATCTGTGCGGCCAGCGCTTCGGCGCGGTCGGGATGGCGCGGGACGATGATCGTCAGCAGGCCATGGTGGCGCTTGTAGAGCGTGGCGTGGACTTCCGCCGCGACCACCTCCTCGCCGTCATGGGTCGAAATTGCCGCCCAGGTCGGGCGGCCGGCGATCTGGCGCTTCAGCGTCGCCAGCGCCCGTTCGTCGACGGGCGGCGGCAAGGTGTCGACCTTGAGGTTGCCGGACACGGTGACCGGCCGGGCGCCAAGCGCGCGAAACCGTTCGCCGTCGACATCCGACTGGGCAACGACATGTGCAAGGTTCTCGAACAGCGCCTCGGCGATGTTGGCGCGCTTCTTCCAGGATTTGAACGAACGGTCGGAGAGCCGGCCGTTGACCAGCACCTGCGGCACGTGGCGGGCGCCGAGCTCGAGGATCGTCATCGGCCATATCTCGGATTCGGCGATGATAGCCAGGTCCGGCCGCCAGTGATCGAGAAAGCGGCTGACGGCCGGCTTGAGGTCGAGCGGAACATATTGGTGGATGATGCGGTCGCCCAGCCGTTCGTCGGCAACCTGCGCCGAGGTCACTGTTCCCGTCGTCAGCACGATGTTGACACCGTAGTCGAGGATGCTTTGCACCAGCGGCACGACCGCAAGGGTCTCGCCGACGCTTGCCGCATGGATCCAGATCACCGGCCCTTCGGGGCGCGGCCGCCCGGCAACGCCGTAGCGCTCACGGCTGCGGCTGCGGTCTTCCTTGCCCTGCGATGTGCGCCAGGCGACATAGGGACCCATCAGCGGATAGGCGGCTGCACCGGCAAGGCGGTAGGCCGCCAGGAAGGCGCGCGCCCAGCCGACGCTCATGGCCTGCCGTCCACGAGCCGATAGGCCTCGGCGGTTGCGGCATTGAGCGCGGCCGTGACTTCCTGGCGCTTGCGCTCCATTTCGGCCTCGTCGGCATTGGCCGGCACGAAAACCGGCGTTCCGATGACGATCGAGGAGCGGCCGAACGGCAGGTTGATGGTGGTCTTGTCCCAGCTCCTTTCCAGCACCTTGCGGCGGCTGGTGGCGATGGCGGCAGGCATGATCGGCCGGCCGGAAAGGCGTGCCAGCAGAACGATACCAAGCCCCGCGTCGCGCGGCGTGCCGTGGGGAATGTCGGCGATCATGGCGACGTTCTTGCCGGCCACGAGTGACTTTTTCAGGGCGATGAGCGCCTTGGCGCCGCCCTTGTCGAGATGCTTCGTGCTTTCACGCCCGCCGGAGCCGCGCACCGCCTCGATGCCGAATTTTTCGATCATCAGCGCGTTGAGTTCGGCGTCGGCGCTGCGCGAGACCATGGCGACCAGCGGCCGTCCCTTGGGATAATAGGCTGGGGTCAGCAGATGCTGGCCATGCCAGAGCGCGATGATGCCGGGTTCGAATTCGGCGTAGTCGCCGCCTGAAAATTTAGCCGAGCCTTCGACCACGCGGTTGGTCAGGCGCACCAGGCGGACGAACTGGGCGAGCAGGCTGACGATCATGCTCTTGACGATTCGCGACTGCGCCAACGGCTCGCGGATCTTGCGCCAGAATGTCTTCGAACTGCCGCCGCGTCTTCTTCGGACCGCGGCGCCGGTGGGCTGCCCTTTCACCGTTTCATGCTCCATCGCTGTCAACCGGCGGCCTTGCTTTCAGGGTCGAGCAGCCGGTGCAGATGGACGACGAAATAGCGCATATGGGCATTGTCCACGCTGGCTTGCGCCTTTGCCTTCCACGCGGTGTGCGCGGTTTGATAGTCCGGATAAACGCCAACGATGTCGAGCGCGTCGAGATCGCGGAACTCGGTGCCTCCCAGCTTCTTCAGCTCGCCGCCGAACACCAGGTGCAAAAGCTGTTTCTTTCCGTCTTCCGCGGCCATTTCGGTCCTTCACATATTGTGAGTTTGCGACAGGTCTAGCCCAAAGCTGCCGACTTTGGAACCTTCGATCACGCTTCCGTATCGGCAATGACGCCGGCAAGCACGGTCAGCAGCTGCCCGCTGCCGGCGACCAGCGCGCCGTGACGGATGATCTCCCCGGCATAAAGCGGCGCGCGGCCATGGCCGTCGAGCACGGCGCCGCCAGCCTCGCGCAAGATGAGATCGGCGGCGGCGATATCCCAGTCATGCGCGTTGGGCTTGACGAAGGTTGCGTCGAGCGTGCCGTTGGCGACCATCGCCAGCCGGTAGGCGAGAGAGGGAATGTGCGCCGCCCGCCGCACCCGGCCCTGCCATTGCGCCGGCATCAGGTCGATCAACTGCTTCAGCCCGCCGATCTCGACCGTCTTGCCCAGGCCGCGCACGGCAATCGGCTTGCCGTTGCGGAAAGCTCCATGGCCAGGCAGCGCCCAATAGGTTTCGCCCTTGGCCGGACATTCGAGCACACCGGTGAGCGTGCGGCCATTCTCGACCACCGCGACGCTGACGCACCACGAGCGCAGGCCTTCGAGGAAGCCGCGGGTGCCGTCTATGGGGTCGACGACAAAGGTGCGCCGCGCCAGAAGCCGTGCCGGATCGTCAGTCGTTTCCTCCGACAGCCAGCCATAGTCCGGCCGCGCCGCAAGCAGGGTCTCGCGCAGATAGGCGTCCGCCGCGTGGTCGGCTTCGCTGACCGGCGAGGTGCCGCCCTTCATCCACACTTGCGGGTTTTTGCCGAAATAGCGCATGGCGATCGCGCCCGCCTCGCGGGCGGCGTCGCGCAGCAGATCGAGGTCTTCCGAGGCCCCGGCCGATATGACCGGGTCACGCTCCGGCAAGGGTCATTCCTTCGATCAGCAGCGTCGGTGCGGCAGTGCCGAAATCGCGGTCAAGATCGCTCGCCGGAACCATATTGAGGAACATCGTCTTCAAATTCGAGGCGATGGTCACCTCGGCCACCGGATAAGCAAGCTCACCATTGTCGATCCAGAAGCCGGATGCGCCACGGCTGTATTCGCCGGTCACCATGTCGACGCCCTGGCCGAACACTTCGGTGACATAAAAGCCGGATTTTAGCGACCTGATCAGGTCTTCCGGCGTCCTGTCGCCCGGCTCGATGGCGAGATTGGTCGAAGACGGCGATACCGACGAGCCGCTGCGCGCGCCGCGTCCGTTGGTGGTCAGCCCCAATTCCCGCGCGGCGGACGTCGACAGGAACCAGTGCTTCAGCACGCCGTTCTCGACCATCAACAGCTTTTCGCCCTCGACGCCTTCGCCGTCGAACGGGCGCGAGGCCTGGCCGCGACGCCGCAGCGGCTCGTCGGTGACGGTGATGGCAGCCGACGCAACCTGCTTGCCCATCATCTCGCGCAAAAAACTGGTCTTGCGCGCCACCGAAGCGCCGTTGATGGCGCCGGCGAGATGACCGGCAATGCCGCGCGCGACGCGCGGATCGAACACCACCTTGACCGGACCGGTCGCCGCCTTGCGGGCGCCGAGGCGGCGCACGGCGCGCTCGCCGGCCTTGCGGCCGATCAGCTCCGGCGCGTCGAGATCGGAAAAATGCTGGTTCGAGGAGTATTCGTAGTCGCGCTCCATGCCGGTGCCTTCGCCCGCAATAACGCTGGCCGAACGCGAAAAGCGCGATGCGACATAGTGGCCGACGAAGCCGTTCGACGTGGCCAGCACCAGCCCGCCAAGACCGGCGCTGGCGCCGCTGCCGGCCGAATTGGTGACGCCCTTGACTGCAAGGGCCGCTTCCTCGGCGGCAAGGGCCGCTTCCTTCAACTGATCGGCCGAAACCTCGGTGGCGTCGAACAGATCGAGGTCGCGCACCTTGCCGACCAGCAAAGCCGGATCGGCGAGACCCTGATAGGGGTCCTCGGGCGAGACTTTGGCCATGGCCACGGCGCGTTCAGCCAGCGCCTTGGGGTCCGATGCCGCCGTCGCCGAGACGCTCGCCACCCGGTTGCCGACGAAGACGCGCAGCGAGACATCGTCGCCCTCGGACGCTTCGGTGTTCTCGACCTTTCCCAGCCGCACCGACACGCCGATCGAGCGGCCGCGCACGGCAACCGCGTCGGCGGCGTCGGCGCCGGCCCGCTTGGCAGCCTCGACCAGTGCCGCGACGCGGTCGGTCAATTTCGCTGCCTCGGATGTATCGGTCATGCGCATGGTCCTGGCTGAAGCCGCGCCGGGCGGTAGCGGCTGTTGCACCATCTATTGTCCCGATGCGCCTTGTGCAATGGCGCCCGGGCAATTGTCCCGCTGCGGCATAGCGCCCAAGCGGCCCGCAAAGCCCATCCGCGGCGGCCGCCACAGACGCGCGGCTTGACCGGTTTGTGAGTTTAACCGAGGCCGATTTCCGTCAAGGAGTGGCGACCGGCGTCCAGATCACGTCATCGATCCTCGTCGCGCCCGTTGCCAGCATCACCAGCCGGTCGAAGCCGAGCGCCGAGCCGCTGGCTTGCGGCATGATGGCGAGGGCGGCGAGAAAATCCTCATCCAGCGGATAGCGCTCGCCATAGACGCGCTCCTTCTCGTCCATCTCGGCGGCAAAGCGCCGGCGCTGCTCGGCCGGATCGGTCAGTTCGCCAAAAGCATTGGCGAGCTCGACGCCGCAGCAATAGAGCTCGAAGCGCTCGGCCACGCGCTGGTCCTCCGCGCTCGGCCGGGCGAGCGCCGCTTCCGAGATCGGATAGCCGTACAAGATGGTGGCCCGCCCCTGCCCCAGCACCGGTTCGACCTTCTCGACCATTACCCGGCTGAACAAATCGGCCCAGTTGTCATCGCCGGCCGTGCGCAGGCCGGCCTTGACCAGAGCATCATGGAGTGCGGCGCGGTCTGTGCCGCCATCGGCAGAAACGGTGGCAAGAAGATCGATGCCGGCGTAACGCGCAAAAGCTTCCGCCACGCTCACGCGTTCCGGCTCGGCGAACGGATCGGCCTCGCGGCCGCGAAAGCGGAAGGTTTTGGCGCCGGCCCGCTCGGCTGCCAGCTTCAGCAGTTCGGCGCAATCGGCCATCAGGCTGTCATAGGTTTCGCCGACCCGATACCATTCCAGCATGGTGAATTCGGGATGGTGCAAGGGGCCGCGCTCGCGGTTGCGCCAGACGGCGCCCAGGCTGAAGATGCGCCGCTCACCGGCGGCCAGCAGCTTCTTGCAGGCGAACTCCGGCGAGGTGTGGAGATAAAGCGGCCGGCGCGCGCCGTCGGCGCCGATCGCCTCGGTGGCGAAGGCTGAGAGATGCGCCTCGTTGCCGGGCGAAATCTGCAATGCCGCCGTCTCGACCTCGATGAAGTCCCGCTCGCCAAACCAGCCGCGCATGGCGGCAGCTATGGCGTTGCGGGCCATCAGCCGCGGCCGGCGGTCGGCGTGAACATCCGGCGTCCACCAGGGCGAAGCGCCAGTCATGGGTTTGCCGGGCAACGGAATTGCTGACAGGGCTGGCGGTTCGGGCCAAGATGCGCTACGGCGACGGCTCTCGCAGCCGATTTGCGCCGAACGATCGTTTCAGGCCAACGAAGTCTAGGATTGAAAACCGTGGTGAAGGTCATCGCCAGTTCGCTCCGTAAAGGCAATGTCGTCGACAAGGACGGCAAGCTTTACGTGATCCTCTTTGCCGAAAACATCCACCCTGGCAAGGGTACGCCGGTCACCCAGCTCGACATGCGCCGCATCTCCGACGGGGTGAAGGTTTCGGAGCGCTACCGCACCACCGAGCAGGTCGAGCGCGCCTATGTCGAGGAGCGCGAGCACACCTTCCTCTACGCCGACGCCGAGGGGTATCACTTCATGAACCCGGAAAGCTACGACCAGGTCGCGGTGCCGGAAAGCGTGGTCGGCGACATGGCGCCCTACCTGCTCGAAGGCATGGCGGTGCAGATTTCGCAGTTCAACGGCATCGCCATAGCCCTGGTGCTGCCGCAGCGCGCTACTTTCGAAGTGGTCGAGACGGAGCCGACGACCAAAGGCCAGACGGCGTCCTCGTCATACAAGCCGGCCGTGCTTTCCAACGGCGTGCGCACGCTGGTGCCGCCGCACATCGCGCCGGGCACCCGCGTGGTGGTGATGACGGCCGATGGCGCTTATGTGGAGCGGGCGAAGGACTGAGGCGCGAGCGCCTCCGTCCTGGTTGATCCGTTGCATTGCCTTCTGCGGCCGCTGGCTCGATAGTCCTGCCGATGTGGCAGACCTTTGTGACCTACTGGCCTCTGATCCTTGTGATCATTCCGATGCTGATGGCCGCCATCGGCATCGTCCACGCAATCATGACCAAGGAAGACGTGCGCGCCGCCACCGGCTGGGTCGGCGTGATGATCTTGTCGCCGTTCCTTGGCGCGATCATCTATGCCATTGCCGGCATCAACCGCATCCGCCGCGCCACCATCAGCGCCATGCGGCCCGTCGCCGGTGAAGCCGAGACAGCCAAACACGACCACGACATTGCGCTCGAAGCACTCATTTCAGCCGAATTCGGCCAGCGCTTTGCCGGCCTGAAGACGCTAGGCGACAGGGTGGCGCGGCGCGCACTGACGTCGGCAAACGCGATCACGATCCTCAGGACCGGCGACGAAGCTTACGCAGCAATGTGCCGGGCGATAGACAGTGCACAGCGCAGCATTCTGCTCGAGACCTACATCTTCGACAATGACGAGATCGGACGACGTTTTGTCGGATCGCTGGCCGGAGCGGTCCGGCGCGGTGTGACGGTTCGCGTGCTGATCGATGCGGTGGGCGTGCGCTATTCCGTGCCCAGCATTCTTGGGACACTCCGGGAAGCCGGCGTCACCGTCGATCTGTTCAACGGCAACATCGTCATGGGCCTGAGACTTCCCTATGCGAATTTGAGGACGCACAGGAAAATCCTGATCGTCGACGGCGCGGTGGCATTCACCGGAGGCATGAACATCCGCAAGGGGTTCTCGGCTGAGTTCGCTGGCACTGCCAGCTCGGCGGATACGCATTTCCAGGTCACGGGGCCGGTCGTGGCCGACCTGTTCGCGGTTGCCGCCGAGGACTGGCGTTTTGCCGGCAACGAGGCCCTCAAGGACGAGGTTTGGCACGTAGAAAAGCCCTCGCCGCCTCCCGGTCAGCCGATCCTGGTGCGCGCGGTGGCGTCGGGGCCGGACGCCAGCATCGAAACCAACCACAAATTGCTGACGGGGGCATTTTCCGTCGCCCGCAAATCGATCCGCATCATGTCGCCCTATTTCCTGCCGGACCGGGAATTTGTCAGCGCGCTGGTCACGGCGGCCCGGCGCGGCGTCGAGATCGACATCGTCGTGCCCGCGGTCAACAATCTCTTTCTGGTCGGCCGCGCCATGACGGCGCAATACGACCAGGTGCTGAAGCACTATTGCCGCGTCTGGCGGCATGAGGGGTCGTTCGACCATTCGAAGCTGTTGTCGGTCGATGGCGTCTGGGCCTATGTCGGCTCCTCCAACCTCGACGCCCGCTCGCTGCGGCTGAATTTCGAAATCGACCTGGAGGTGCTGGATACCGGCTTTGCCGCCGAGATCGAGGGGCGCATCGGAGCGGCAATCGCTTCCGCCAAACCCGTCACACTCGCAACCCTAAGAGCGCGGCCATTTGTCATCCGGGTTTTTGACCGGTTGTTATGGCTGGGATCGCCCTATCTTTAGAATCAGGACAGATTGAACGCAGGCCTATGGATATAAACGGACGCAGCCTTCCTGAAACCGTGCTCCTGTCGATCCGCGGCAGGAAAGCGCGCAAGGCGAACGCGACGCCGCGCAAGCACATTGAAGGGCCCAGATGGTGGTCGCCTCCTACAACGTCCACAAATGCATCGGCACCGACCGCAGGTTCGACCCCGAACGGACCGCTCGCGTCATCCGCGAGATCGGCCCCGACGTCATCGCGCTGCAGGAGGCCGACAACCGCTTCGGCGATCGCGCCGGGCTGCTCGACCTTGCCCGGATCGAACACGAAACAGGGCTTGTGCCGGTGCCGGTTTCCGGAAGCGGCAAGGGCCATGGCTGGCGCGGCAACGTGCTTTTGTTCAAGCGCGGCACCGTGCGCGACGTCCATCAGATCAAGCTTCCGGGACTGGAGCCCCGCGGCGCGCTGGTTGCCGAGATCGACCTCGACGAAACGCGCACTCTGCGCGTCATCGCCGCGCATCTCGGCCTGTTGCGCCGCTCGCGTTCGGAGCAGGCCCGCGTCGTGCTCGACATCATGAGCAACCAGGATGAAAGGCCGACCCTGCTGCTCGGCGACCTCAACGAATGGCGGCTGGGCAACCGCTCGGCGCTCAAGACGCTGCACGCCACCTTTGGTTTCACGCCGGCGGCGGTGCCGACTTTTCCCTCAGGCCTGCCGGTGCTGGCGCTCGACCGGATCATGGCCAACCGGCACGGCATGGTCTCGTCGGTGGAAGCCCATGACACGCCGCTGTCGCGGGTTGCGTCGGATCATTTGCCGCTGACGGCGTTCGTCAGCCTGTAACTCATCCGTCCCGCAGCCAGACCAGCATCTCACCAGGTTCGCGGTTGTCCCAGGCAAAGTACGGGACGGCGGTGATTTTCGTTTCGCTCACCGCCGGCGGATCGGTGCGATAGAGCCCGGGTTCCCAGTTTTCCTGCGCTTCCTTGCTGGCAAGTGCCGAAAGCGTGACGATGCCGCCGAGCAGGTTCGGCTCGGCATGCGCCTCGATTTTTGCCGTTCGCGGCAGAGCGATCCGATGCAACTGGCCGGCATTGTCGGTCTCCTCGACGCAATAGATCAGCGGACCGCGCGCAAGTGCGACGCGGCCGATGTCCTGACGCACCTCCGGATTGGCGAACAGACGGGCGATCGACATTTCGAGATCGAGTTCGACCCGGTCGCCCTGGCGCCACTCGCGCCGGATCGCGGCATAGCCGTCGCTGGTGATGTCATCCAGATCGACCGCGGCGCCGTTGACCTTGAGCGCCGCCTTGCCGCACCAGGAGGGGACGCGCAGGTGCAAGGTGAACTCGACCGGCGCTTCGGCTTCGATCCGGATCGAGACCGCGCCATCCCAGGGATAATTGCTGGTCTGAATCAGACTGACCGCCCGGTTCGATATGTCGAAGCGCGCGGTGCTGTCGCCGTAGAGATGAACGGCCAGCGCGTCGTCCGACAGGGAGTAGAAATAGCTGCCGATGGAGGCGACCATGCGGCCGATATTCGGCGGGCAACAGGGGCAGCGATGCCATTTCCAGCGATTGTGCCTGCCCCGGCTCTCCAACGGGTTCTCGTAGAAGAACAGCGAGCCGTCGAGCGACAGGCCGGAGATCGAGCCGTTGTAGAGCGCCCGCTCCATCATGTCGGCGTAGCGGGCGTTGGGGCCCATGCCGAGCATGCGGCTGGCCCAGAACACCAGGCCGACCGAGGCACAGGTCTCGGCATAGGCGGTTTCGTTGGGCAGGTCGTAGTCGCTGGTAAAGCCCTCATTGTGCGCCGACGGCCCGAGGCCGCCGGTGATATAGAGGTTTTTGGTGGTGAGATCGTTCCAGAGCCGGTCGAGCGCCACCCTGAGCGTATCGTCGCCATATTCGGTGGCGATGTCGGCCATGCCGGAATAGAGGTACATCGCCCTGACCGCATGGCCGACGACCTTGTCCTGCTCGCGCACCGGCTTGTGCGACTGGTTGTACTCATAAGTCTTGAAATGATAGGCCTTCGGATCGGCGCCGCGCGCACGCGCCTCCTCGTCGAAATAATGCGGCTGCTGCCCGCGCTGGTCGATGAAATACCTGGCCAGGTCCATGTATTTCTGCTCGCCGGTCGCCCGCGCCAGCTTGACCAGCGCCAGCTCGATCTCCTCATGGCCGCAATAGCCCTTCTTCTTGCCCGGCTCCGGACCGAAGGTGTCGGCGATATGGTCGACGTAGCGGCACATGATATTCAGCAGCTTGCGCTTGCCGGTGGCCTGGTAGTAGGCGACCGCGCCTTCGATCAGATGGCCGGCGCAATAGAGCTCGTGGCAATCGCGCAGATTGGTCCAGCGCTTGCCGGGCTGGATGCGCTGGTACCAGCTGGAGAGATAACCGTCTTCCTGTTGCAGTCTGCCGTACAGGTCGATGACGGCATCGATCTTCGTCTCGAGTGCCGCGTTCTTGCGCCGGTAGAGCGAATAGGCCGCGGTCTCGATGGTCTTGCCCCAATCGGAGTCCCAGAACATCTGCGTCGTCACCGTCGAGCCGGTGAAGCCGGGGCTGGCCGCCTCGTCGGGCGACGGCGAATGGAACGGAATGACGACGCCCGGCGAGGGCCGGTGCGGGTCGATCTGCTCCAGCATGCGCGCCTCGACGCAGCGCTCGTAGAGGATGTCGGCGGTGCGCGACGCCACGGCATCGACACGGTCGCCCCAGAAGCCGCGGACATCGACCTGCGGCACCGGCAGCGGGCGGAAGGCGAGTTTGCCGGGCTTGGCGGTTGGTTGAACGGTCATCGTGTCACTCCGTTGGATAGTGGTCATTTCACGGCGGGTCATTTCACCGCGCCGGCCATCAGGCCGCGGATGTAGAAGCGCTGCAGCAAGAGGAAGAGCACCAGGCACGGCACCATCATCACGGTGACGCCCGCCTGCACCGCGCCCCAGTCGATGGCGCCGAAGCGACCGGACTGAAGTGCAGTCATCATGATCGGCAGCGTGAATTTGGACTGGTCGGTCATCAGCACGAGGGCGGCGAGGAATTCGTTCCAGGCGCCGAGGAAGGCAAACAGCGCGATGGTGACGATGCCCGGCCAGACCAGCGGCAGCATCACCTTCAAGAGCATGGTGACGTTGTTGGCGCCGTCCATGCGCGCGGCCTCCTCGATCTCGCGCGGCACCGCGTCGAAGGCGTTGCGCATCATGAAGATGGAGAACGGCAATTGCAGCGTGGTGTAGACCAGGACCAGCCCGGTCAGCGTGTTGTGCAGGCCGACCTTGGTCAGCACCAGGAAGATCGGCGTCAGGATCGACTGGAAGGGGATCATGATCGTCGACAGGATGACGATGAAGAGCACATCCTTCATGGGAAACCGGAAGCGCGAAAAGCCGTAGCCGGCCAGCACGCTGACGACGACCGACAGGATCACCGTCATCGAGGCGACATAGAGGCTGTTTTGCGCCGGCAGCCAGAGGCCGTCGCCAAAGGTGTCGAGCGTGCGGTAGTTCTCGATCGAGAAGCCGGTCGTCGGCCATGGCGGCAGCGGCGGCTGGCGCGCCTCCTGCGCCGGCTTGAAGGTCGACAGCACGGCCCAGACGATCGGCGCGATGAACAGCACTGAGGCGATCATGCCGGTCGAATGCTCGGCGATCCTGAGCCAGAGGCGGCTGCTGCGGCTTCTTGCCTGCGCCATCAGTCGATGCCCTC
This sequence comes from Mesorhizobium sp. C089B, assembly GCF_030323125.1. Taxonomy (NCBI): domain Bacteria; kingdom Pseudomonadati; phylum Pseudomonadota; class Alphaproteobacteria; order Hyphomicrobiales; family Phyllobacteriaceae; genus Mesorhizobium; species Mesorhizobium sp. C089B. Next base: position 667,568 of record NZ_CP100469.1, on the reverse strand, counting down.
CGGCTTGCGCAGCAGCCACAGCTGAACCAGGCTGAGCGCCACCAGTATGGCCAGCAGGATCATCGACAGCGCCGCGCCATAGCCGAGCTTGAACGAGACGAAGGACTGGTTGAAAATCCAGTAGACGGCGGTCAGCGTCTGGTTGCGCGGGCCGCCGCGCAGGATGATGTAGAACTGGTCGAAGGCGAGGATCGAGCCGGCGATCGACAGGATCAGCGCCAGCGCCAGCGTGCGGCGCATCAGCGGCAGGGTGATGGCGCGAAAGCGCGCGAACGGCCCTGCCCCGTCGATCATCGCCGCTTCCTGCAGATCGGTCGGGATCGACTGCAGGCCGGTCATCAGGATGATCATGGTGAAGCCCGCCACCTTCCAGACGACCATGGCGATGATCGACCAGAAGGCCGGCTGGAACGTCGCCAGAAGGTTGAACTTTTTCGCGGTCAGGCCGAAATCGTAGGCGGCCGGGCTGAACAGGCCGGAATCGACATTGAGCAGCCAAGACCAGAGCAGGCTGGCCGAGGCGAAACCGACGACCGCCGGCATGAAGAAGGATGTCCGGTAAAAGCCGGTCAGCCGCCTGGGCTTTTCGATGAACAGCGCCAGCGGAAAGGCGACGGCGAAGATCACGATGGTGACGATCACGGTGTAGTAGGCGGTGAAGCTCAGCGCGTTCCAGAAACGGTTGTCGCGCAGGATCGCCCGGTAATTGTCGAAGCCGATGTAAAAATGCTCGCCCATCAGCGGCCAGTTGTGCAGCGACATCCAGGCCGTCATGCCGAGCGGAATGATGAAGAAGACGACGACCAGCGCCACGGCCGGCGCGACATAGAGCAGGCCGATCCACTGCCGGCGGCCGGCGCCGACGAGTTTTCTGGCGCGTGGCGGGGTGGTGGTGATGGCGGTCATTTACCCTCCCCCTTGTGGGGAGGGTCGCTGCGCAGCAGCGGGGTGGGGGTGCGGCGCCGGCCCCCCACCCGAACCTGCGGTCCGACCTCCCCACAAGGGAGAGGTAGGGCGTCGGTGCGATGATTGAGAATGCCAGGGGTCATGCTGCTCTTCCGTTGGATCTCGTAGGGCGGTGGGACACACCTCCCCCACCCCGCTGCTGCGCAGCGACCCTCCCCACAAGTGGGAGGGTAAGGAGCGCCGGCCGCCCGTCCAGGGAGACGGATCGGGCGGCCGGATCAGGACCTGCGACGGCAGGGGCGTCATGCGCCCTCGCCGCCGGCCAGTCCTTATTTCTGCGCCTGGTCGATGATCGACTGCATGGTCTCCTGCGCATTGGCGATGGCGCCATCGACGTCGTCGCCGAAGACGACCTCGTTGATCATCTGCGTCCACGGACCGTTGGCCGAGTTGATCAGGTCGTTGAACACCACGGAATAGGGCGTGCGGCCCTTGGCCATGGCTTCGGCGGCGATCTGGTAGCGCGGATCGAGATCTTTCAGCGCCTCCTTGGCGATGTCGCCGCGCACCGGCAGGCTGCCGTATTTGGCCAGGATGGTCTGGCCTTCGAGCGAATAGGCGAAGTCGAGAAACTCCTTCACCACAGCGAGCTTCTTGGTGCCCTTGGTGACGACGAAATTGTCGCCGCCGGCAAACGAAGACCAGCCGCTGTCCTTGCCCGGCAGGAAGGTGACGCCATAGTCGATATCCGGATACTGCGTGTTGAGCGCGCCGATGGCGAAGGCGCCGGACGGCGAAATGCCGATATTGCCGGTGGCGAAGGCGGCAAAGAAGTTGGCGCCGGTGTCGGTCTGCGCGCCGGCCGGCACCAGATCCTTCTTGACCATCGAGCGGTAGAGGTCGATGGCGCCGCGCAGCTGCGGGCTGTCCAGCGTCGCCTTCGAGCCGTCCTCGGAGAGGATGTCGCCGCCCGAGGCCCAGATCAGCGGCGTGAAGGTGAAGATGTTGCAGCCGCCGCAATTGCCGGAGAAGTAGAAGCCCTTGATGTCGCCGCCGAGCGCGTTGACCTTTTCGGCATCGGCCTCGATCTCGGCCCAGTTGGCCGGCCCCTTGTCGGGATCGAGCCCCGCCTGCTTGAACAGCTTCTTGTTCCAGATCAGCACCGAGGCGTCGGCCGAGAACGGCAGCCCGTAAATGTGGTCCTTGTAGGTGCCGGTCTTGACATGCGCCGGCGACAGGCTGGCGAAATAGGGCAGCGATTTCGCCCAGTCGGTGATGTCTTCGAGCTGGCCGGCGGCGGCAAAGGACGGCGTGTAGATCAGGTCGAGCGACAGCGCGTCGGGCGCCGTGCCGCCGGCGGCGGCGGCGCCATATTTCGGGATGATCTCGGCATTGGGAATGATGTCCAGCTTGACCTGGTTCTCATGGCCCTTGTTGAAGGCATCGACGATGCGCGGCATGAAGTTCGAGCCGTCGGCGCGAACCCAGATGTTGGCGGTGTCGGCGGCCATTGCAGGCAAGGCAATGATACTCGCGGCGAGCGCGAACCCGGTAATCACGGTTTTCATGGTTTTCCTCCTCATGGTTCTGTTCTCCTCCCTGTTGCGGCGCAGATCGCGCCGCGCGTTCTCCTAGCCGCCCAATGGACGGCCGCATGACTGACGCACCACCAGCCGGCACGGCAGTTTTCGAATGCCCGGCGCGGCGGGTTGGCCGCCGACGAGCGAAAGCAGTGTGAGGCCGGCCTCGCGGCCGAGCGCTGCCAGGTTCATGTCGACCGAGGTCAGCGGCGGGCGGGTCGCCTCGGCCACGATCTCCCAATTGTCGAAGCCGATGACGCCGACATCGCCAGGCACGCCTAAGCCGCGCTCGCGCAGCGCATCGATCACGCCGCGCGCGATCTGGTCGTTGCCGCAGAACACGGCGTCGGGTTTCTCCCCCTTGTTGTTGAAGAGCGTTGGGCCGTCGAACAGCTTTCCGACGGCTTCATGCCCCCAGGCTTCCGACCACGAGCCGAGCAAGGGCTCGGTCACCGGCAGGCCGTGCGCGGCCAGCACATCGCGAAAAGCCTGTGCCCGCTCATTCACCACGGCAAAACTTTCGGGACCGCTGACATGGGCGATGCGCCGCCGCCCGAGGCGGCAAAAATGCTCGACCGCCAGCCGCGCGCCGCCGGCATCGTCGGAGACGAAGGCGATGGCATCGGGATCGGGCTGGCTGAAGGCGTAGATGACGGGCACGCCGAGATTGGCGAGGTCGACCGGCAAATGGCGGTCGATGCGCTTGCCGCTGGCGATTATGCCGTCGATGCGCTTGTCCAGCATCGCCTCGACATGCAGCTGCGCCAGCCGCGGATCGTCCTCGACATTGCACATGAACACCGACACGCCGGCATCGACCAGCGCGTCCGAAATGCCCGACATGACCGGCAGCGAAAAGCGGCCATAGGTATCGTTGGTCAACAGGCCGACGGTAAAGGAGCGGCGCCGCAGCAGGCTCTGCGCCAGGCTGTTGGGACGAAAGCCCAGCCGCTGCGCCGTCTCGCGAATGCGCTGCCGCGTCTCGGCCGTCATCCGCCCCTGCCCGTTCAGCGCCTTCGACGCGGTGGCCACACTGACGCCAGCCATCGCCGCCACTTCACGCAGGGTGATGGGTTGTTTGGCGGGTGCTGGCGACGTGTCGGAGGGCATTGGTCGGGAATAAGTCTCGGATTGGGAAAAGGTTTTCTCTTACGGCTCGTTACCTGTCGAGGTGGACATCGGCGGTTGCGGCGGGGTTTGGGAAAAGGTTTTCTCAGAGGGAGATTAGGATGAGAATTTGGGTATGGCAAGTGGGTGTGGGGAGTGGAGACGCGCGATCGACGAGGTTCTTCTTCATGACCGCGTCGCGCAGAAGGGTGATTGTTGAGCAGATATTCTGATGTCGCCTTTTGGGGCCGGAAGCGGACTTGCGGCTTGGAGGCTTGGAATGTGAGAAGCGGACGTTCAGGCGCCGCCATGCATCGACGCCCTCTGACCCATCTCGGAAGTCGGCCGGATAGACTCCAGGCCAGATGACCAATACAATCCCAGATGCCGGGTTTCTGAAAGTATTCAACCCACATGGCCGAGATTCGAGCCCAACGCCGCCTTGCCGCGATTCTAGCTGCTGATGTCGTTGGCTTTTCGCGCCTCATGGAGCACGACGAGGCTGGCACACTGGCCGCTCTCAAAGCGCGGCGGCGCGATGTTCTGGTTCCATTGGTTGCCCGGTACCACGGCCGCGTGGTCAAGGTGATGGGCGACGGTGTGCTGGTGGAATTTGGCAGTGCGGTTGATGCCGTCCAATGCGCCGTCGAACTGCAGAAGGGTTTTACCGGGGCCAACGAGAGCGTGGCCGAGGCCTACCGCATCGTCCTGCGTATCGGCATCAATCTGGGCGACGTCATCGTAGAGGGCAGCGATCTCTATGGCGACGGTGTCAACGTGGCAGCCCGGCTGGAGGGTCTGGCTGAGCCCGGGGGCATCTACGTCTCCGCCACCGTGCACGATCATGTCACCGGTAAGCTGACATTGGCGTTCGACGATCTCGGCGAGCACGCGCTCAAGAATATCGCAAAGCCGGTGCAGGTTTACCGCGCCGGAACAGGCGGGACCGGCAAACACGCGGTGCAACCGGTGCATCAACTCCCGGATAAACCATCGATCGCGGTTCTGCCCTTTGTCAACATGAGCGGCGATCCTGAGCAGGAGTACTTTTCCGACGGCATCACCGAGGACATTATCACCGACCTTTCGAAGGTGTCCGGGCTCTCCGTGGTCGCGCGTAATACCGTCTTTACCTTCAAGGGCAAGGCGGTATTGATCGAGGAAGTGGCGAAGAAGCTGAATGTTGCCTACGTCCTGGAGGGAAGTGTACGCAAGGCTGGAGGACGGGTGCGCATCACGGCTCAGCTAATCAATGGTCTTGGCGGTGACCATACCTGGGCCGAGCGATATGACCGGACGCTGGACGATATCTTCAAACTGCAGGACGAGATTTCCAAGACCATAGTCGATGTCCTCAAAGTGAAGCTGTTGCCCGAAGAACTGGAGACTATTACAAACCGCTCGACCGACAACCCAGAGGCTTACGAGACGCTGTTGATGGGCAGGTCGTTCCTCAACAGGGGAGTCGAGACGAAGTTTATCAAAACAGCGCAGCGACTGTTTGCTAGAGCTGTTGAAGTTGACCCAAATTATGCGCGCGCTTATGCCGCTTTGGCTGATTGTGAGTGGCTTCTGTTAACTTGCAACGATCCCGACGCCAGCTTCGAGGCAGTCCTTTCCAACAGCTCACGGGCGCTGGAACTTGAGCCAGGTCTCGCCGACGCCCATGCATCACGTGGCGGGGCCTTGTTCGTAAATGGCCGGTATGCCGAGGCGGAAGTCGAGTTCGAGCGAGCTTTAGAATTAGACGCTAGCTCTTCCGATACCTATTTCGCTTACGGCCGGAATTGTTTCATTCAAGGTCAATACGAGAAAGCTGCCGGTCTGTACCAGCGTGCTGTATCGTTGTCACCCGATGACTATCGGGTCTGGACCAATCTAGGGATGGTCAATGTTTCACTCGGCCGCAGCGACGACGCCAAGGAAGCAGCAAGGCAAGGTGTGCTGCGAGTGGAAAAGGAAGTCAAAGCGCATCCCGACAATGCCACCGCGCTATGTTACGGTGCCGCAATGCTGGCAGAAATTGGCGAGATTGAACGCGCGCTGTCGTGGGCCTCTCGTGGGGAAATGTTCGCCGGAGACAACATTCCGGTTCAGTACAACTTAGGCTGTTTTTATGCGAAGCTGGGCAAGACGGAGCAGGCTATCGATTGCCTTGAACGTCAGCTAACTGCATCACATGCTTACCTCGTTTTGCGCGTGCCTTGGATGCGTCAAGATAGCGACCTCGACTCGCTCCGCGCTCATCCCCGTTATATCGCGCTTGTCAATCGGATGGTGGCCCAAATAACCGCGACTGGGGCTCGAATATCAGCAGGCCACGAGGGAGTGAAGCATTGACCCTGAATATGATGCCCAGAAAATGAGTTGGTTGAGGGCAGGTCCGTTCCAGGCGCAACTACGCCCTCAAGCGCGGTCGCCGGTAATGTCCGCTGTCAGGTGGTGGCACAAGTCAACTTTAACGGCCGACATGGGGCGCAAAGCAGCCTTCCGCAGCGTCGAAGTCAAAGAACTTGGGGGCAGAACCTGCCATTCACCACGCTCAGCTTCATGATCCAAACAGTCCCTGCGGTCAAATGCGATGGCGGAGCGCGTCGATGATCACCGCCATTGCAGGGGAGAGCTGCCGCCTGCTTGGATAGTAGAGGTGATAGCCGGCAAATGGCGGGCTCCAGTCGTCAAGCACGAGCCTGAGGCGTCCCTCGGCGATGTGGTGGCTGACGAGGTTTTCCGGGACATAGGCGATGCCAAAACCGCTTGTCGCAGCCTCGATCATGGGAATGGACGAATTGAAGGTGAGTTGGCCTTCCACCCGCACACGAAGGTCGCGGCCATCCCTGGCGAATTCCCAGGCATACAATCCACCGAACGTCGCCTGCCGCATATTGATGCAGTCGTGATCGACCAGGTCCTGGGGCGCGGTCGGAACCGGATGGCGGGAAAAGTAGTCCGGCGAAGCCACGGCCACGAGCCTCCAATCCGGCCCGATGCGCACTGCGATCATGTCCCGGTCGATGCTCTCGCCAAGCCGCACGCCTGCATCGAAGCGCTCCTCCACAATGTTCTTCATGCCGTTGTCGCTGTAGAGCTCGACCCGCACGTCTGGATTGTCGTTGAGCAAGGGCTGGAGCTTCGGCCAGACGGTCGTCTGGAGCGCATGGTCGGACAGGGTGATGCGGACCGTTCCGGAGGGCTTGTCGCGAAAGGCCACCAGGCTTGCGAGGTCGGATTCGATTTCCTCGAAGCGGGGAACAAGAGATTGGAATAGTCGCTCGCCGGCCTCGGTCGGAGAGACGCTCCGCGTCGTACGCGTCAGCAGGCGGACGCCAAGGCGAGCTTCAAGCTCCTTGATTGTCGAACTCAGGGTCGACTGCGAGGTTCCGAGCTTTGCCGCCGCCCTGGTGAAGCTGCGCTCCCGGGCGACCGCCACGAACCAGAGCAGATCCTTCATGCCATCGCGCTGCACAGGGCACCTCCCGTCGGACATTCATATCATGAGCAGATAAGTCCATGCGGATTGCTTAGTCTACTTAAATGGGTTCCCCTGCAATATCTTCCAGCAGCGACGGGAATTTGCGGCTGATCCGTCCGGCGCTTTGCCAGGATGCCAATCATGGAAACCACATACGACACAAGGCTTGTTGAAAACCGCGCCGCATGGGGCGCGGTGTTGTCGATGGCGCTGTGTGTTTTCGTGCTCATCGCATCGGAATTCATGCCCGTCAGCCTGCTGTCGCCGCTAGCGGCCGATCTCGGCATCACCGAGGGCCGGGCGGGACAGGCGATCTCGATTTCGGGCGCTTTCGCCGTCGTGACCAGCCTGCTGGTCGCCGGCCTCACGCGCCACATCGACCGCCGACTGGTCGTGACCGGCTTCACCCTCCTCCTCATCGTGTCCGGTCTGGCTGTCACCTTCGCGCCGAACTACGCGTTGCTCATGGTCGGCCGGGCGCTGCTCGGCATCGCGATCGGTGGCTTCTGGTCGATGTCGACCGCGATCGTCATGCGCCTCGTGCCGCAAGACATGGTTCCGAAGGGTCTCGCCATGCTGAACGCCGGCAATGCCATTGCGGCCACCATCGCCGCACCGCTGGGCAGTTTTCTTGGCGCCTCTGTCGGCTGGCGCGGCGCTTTCTTCCTCGTCGTGCCGTTTGGCCTCCTGGCGCTGGCCTGGCAGTGGACAAGCCTGCCGGCGCTGCCGCCGCGCCGCAGGAATCGTGCCGGCAATCCGCTGGCGCTGCTCGGCCGTCTTCCCGTCGCCACCGGCATGGCGTCGATCATGATGCTGTTCATGGGCCAGTTCGCGCTCTTCACCTATCTGCGGCCCTTCCTCGAGAACGTCACCCGGCTCGACATCGCCGCCCTCTCGGCGGTCCTGCTGGCGATGGGGCTGGCCGGGGTGCTCGGCACATGGTGCGTCGGCCGGCTTCTGCGCACGCGTCTGTTCAGCATCCTCACCGTCATCCCGCTGGTCATGGCTGCGCTGGCCGCCGCGCTCATCGCGCTCGGTGCACTCCCGGGTCCCACAGCGCTGCTGCTCGTTGCCTGGGGCCTTCTTCGGCATGGCCGCGCCGGTTGGTTGGGGCACGTGGCTCAGCCGAACATTGCCGAACGACGCGGAGGCCGGCGGCGGGTTGCAGGTAGCCGTGATCCAGCTCGCCATCACCGGCGGCGCCGCGATCGGCGGCACGCTGTTCGATACGGTCGGCTGGTGGGCACCGTTCACTCTGGGCGCGCTGCTGCTCTGCGGATCGGCGCTCGCCGCCCTCGCCGCAGCGCATATGGCCCGGAGGTCTTTGCCATGACGATCGAACGTGCGCCGCTCAGCCGCCGGACATTGCTCGGCGTCGCGCTCGCGGTGGCGGCCCTGCCTCGCACAGCCGCCAGCCAGGAAAGCCAATCTCCCGTCAGCCAGGAGCCCACCGAAATGAAGATCAGGATGGTTTTCAACGGCCGCATCATGACCGCCACGCTCTACGACAATCCCTCGGCGCGCGACTTCTTCTCCATGCTGCCGCTCGAGCTCGAGATCGATGACTACGCCCATAACGAGAAGATCGCCTATCTGACACGCAAGCTGACCGAGGAGGGAAGCGGCCCGTTCGCCGACGAGCAGCCCTATGACCTGTGCTATTTCATGCCCTGGGGCAACCTGGCCATGTTCTACGCCGACTACCGCCATCCCGGGCTGATCAGGCTTGGCCGCTTCGACGAGGGCGAGCAGGCCCTGCACATTCGGGGCAAATTCCCGCTTCGCATCGAACGCATTTGAGGACGCAAAGGAGATCACCATGGACATTCTTCGCGCCGGCACCAGGCCTTCCGGCAAGGGACCATCTGACTGGTTCACCGGAACGGTGCGGATCGATCCGCTCTTCAATCCCTTCGACGCCGAGCGGGTTCAAGGCGCACAGGTGACCTTCGAGCCCGGCGCCCGCACCGCCTGGCACACGCATCCGCTCGGCCAGACGCTGATCGTCGTCTCCGGCCTGGGCCGCGTGCAGCGCGAAGGTGGCCCGGTCGAGGAAATCCATCCGGGCGATGTCGTCTGGTTCGCGCCCGGCGAAAAGCACTGGCACGGCGCGTCGCCTCAGACCGCCATGACCCACATCGCCCTCCAGGAGGTCAAGGACGGCAAGGTCGTGGACTGGCTGGAACATGTCAGCGACGCCGACTACGGCACCTGATCTTCTCCCCTCGAAAGGAACCAACATGCTTGCAACCGTTCTTCACAAACCGGGCGACATACGCTGCGAGGAAATCGCCGATCCGAAAATCATGCGGCCGACGGACGCCATCATCAAGCTGTCGGCAAGCTGCATCTGCGGCTCGGACCTGTGGCCCTATCGCGGGCTGCAGCCGGTCGCCGGGCCGATGCATATGGGCCACGAATATTGCGGCATCGTCGTCGAGGTCGGCGCAGAGGTGCGCACGGTCCGCCCCGGCCAGTTCGTCGTCGGGTCGTTCTGCCTCTCGGACAACACCTGCCCGCATTGCCGCTTCGGCTTCCAGTCGTCTTGTGTGCAGCGCGAGTTCATGTCGGGCGCGCAGGCGCCTTACGCCCGCGTACCGCTGGCCGATGGCACACTGGTCGCCACCGCCGAGGTGCCGCCGGCCGAACTCATCCCTGACCTGCTGGCTGTGTCCGATGTGCTCGGCACCGGCTGGTATGCGGCCGACGCAGCCGAGGTCCGCGAAGGATCGACGGTGGTCGTGGTCGGCGATGGTGCGGTCGGCCTGATGGGCGTGCTTGCGGCCAAGGAGATGGGCGCCGAGCGCATCATCGCCATGAGCCGGCACGCCAGCCGCCAAAAGCTCGCCCGTGAGTTCGGCGCCACCGAAATCGTCGCTGAGCGCGGCGAGGAAGGCGTGGCCCGCATCAAGGAACTCACCAAGGGCGTCGGCGCGGACTCCGTGCTGGAATGCGTCGGCACGGGAGAATCCTTCGACCAGGCGCTGGCCTGCTCCCGCCCTGGCGGCACCATCGGCTATGTCGGCGTGCCCCATGGCGTGAACTTCGACGGCCAAAAACTATTCTTCGGCCAGAAACGCATGCTGGGCGGCCCGGCGCCGGTGCGCCGCTTCCTGCCCGACCTGATGGACCGTGTGCTGCAAGGTCGGATCAAGCCCGGCAAGGTCTTCGACCTCAAGCTGCCGCTGGCCGAGGTCGCTGAAGGCTACCGCGCCATGGACGAGCGTCGCGCCATCAAGGTCATGCTTTCGGTGTGAGCAAAGATCGGGCGGACGGCCTGTGCGCACCCACAACTCAGAAAAGGGACAACATATGACGATGAGATTGAAGATTGCCGCCCTTGCGCTTGCGCTTTCGGTCGCCACGCCAGCTTTCTCGCAAGAGCCTCCGATCATCGGCGCATGGCGCATGACGTCGCTGGAGGCCGGCGCCGAGGGAAACCTGAAGCCCGTGCCCTATTCCGGCCAGGTCATCTTCACCGAGGCCGGCACCCTCTCGGTGCAGGCGCAGAACCCCGACCCCAAGGCGCCGGACACGCCTTACACGGCGAATGGCTACGAAGCCTATTACGGGCCGGTCGCCATCAACGACCAGGACAAGACTTTCGTCATCACGATCGAGTCCTCCCTGGTCCGCAACCTTGTCGGCAAGAGCATGAAACGCAAATTCGAGGTCTCGGACAACAAACTGGTCCTCACGCCTGACAACCCGGCCGAAGGCTGGCGCGTGACCTACGAACGCTACTGATCCGAACAGTTGGATTGCCGATGACCAGGATGGCGCGGATGTCAGACCGAAATGGCGTCATGGCGGAACTGGTGCCGATCATGGCGGCTGTCTTCGCCGGCTTCCTGCTGATCGGCCTGGCGCTACCCGTCTTGCCGCTGCATCTTCACCAGCAGCTTGGCTTCGGCCCCTTCGCAGTGGGACTGGTGACGGGCAGCCAGTTCGTCGCCTCGATGCTGTCGCGCATCGGCGCTGGCAACTATGCAGATGGGCGCGGCGGCAAGCGGGCCGTCGTCGTCGGCCTCATTGCCGCTGCCCTGGCCGGGTTATTTTACCTCGGCTCGCTGGCATTGCTCGACCGCCCGGTAGCGTCCGCATCGGCGCTGTTTGCCGGCCGGGCGGTACTGGGCGCGTCCGAGAGCTTCATCATCACCGGCGGCGTCGCCTGGGGCCTCTCCGTTGCGGGCGGACAGAACTCCGGAAAAGTCATAGCCTGGGTGGGCACGGCGATGTTTGCGGCGCTCGCGCTGGGGGCGCCGGTCGGATCTGCGCTTTATGCGGCGAGCGGTTTAACCGCGATCGCGCTCGCGACGATCATCCTGCCGCTGGCGACGCTGCTTGCCATCCTGCCGATGCGCGGCACCGGCGCCGCCGCGGGCAGCGTGCCGCAGTCATGGAGGAGCGTGGCGAAAGCGGTCTGGCTTCCTGGCGTCGGAGCTGCTTTCAGCAGCCTCGGCTATGGTGCTATTCTGGGCTTCGGCGCCCTGCTCTTCGCCGAGCGGGGCTGGCAGCCGGTATGGCTTCCTTTCACGGCCTATGCTGCGTCTCTGATTGTGGCAAGGCTGTGCTTCGGCCACCTGCCCGACAGGCTTGGAGGCGCACGCGTCGCCGTGATCTTCGTCGCGGTCGAGGCGGCAGGGCTGATGCTGATCTGGCTTGCGACCGGGCCTGTTGTCGCCGCAATCGGAGCGGGTCTGACTGGCCTCGGCTACTCGCTGGTCTATCCCGGCCTCGGCGCCGAGGCCGTAGGCCATCTTCCGTCGCGCAGCCGCGGCCTGGCCATGGGACTCTACACCGTCTTCCTCGACGTGGCGCTCGGCTTCGGCAGTCCGGCGCTCGGCCTGGTCGCCGCGTCGACGGGGCTGCAATTCGTCTTCTTCGCCGTCGCGGCGGCAACGCTTCCGGCGTTGGGCATCGCTCTGCTGCTGGGTCGCCGTAGCGCTCCATTATAGACAGCTCGCCGGCGCCGTCCGCATGAGGTTCGCTCATAGTCTCTTTCCGGGTCGCCACTGAGGCTGAACCCCTGCCCCGCAAGGGTCAACGAGGCCCGGCAAATCCCCGCCCAGACACACTCCAGAAACAAAATTCAACAGTTCGGAAAAACCGGCGAAAAGATCGGGTGGCATAAGCTCCCCGGTCGAGATTCCGGGCTCTTCCTTTTTGGAAGCCCTCCACCAACAAAATCGCAGCGGCGGCGCAGTGCCTCCTCCAGCGGCGGCATGAACAGCCGGGCAATGCCCGGCGAGGACGAGAAAGTATGGACATGGACTACGATATCGCCGAACTGGACAGCGACGCGGCAACGGCGATCGGCAGCCTGGCAAGCATCGATGCGCTGGCAAGGATCGCTCGCGGCCCGGCAAGGGGCGGCCAGGTCCTGACGGGCGCCGACTTTGCCCTGCAGCCGGGTGAGCGGCTCGATACGGTCTTCGAGCAGCTCGCCGTAACGTTTGCCGCACTGCCGGCGGTGATCTCCGAAGAGCGCGTGTGGACCTATCAGGAGCTGAACAGCCGTGCCAACCAGTTCGCCCGCATGCTGATCAAGCACGGCGTGCGGCCGGGCCACCGGGTCGGGCTCATTCTCGATCGGTCGGCGGAGACCTATGTCGCGTTGCTGGCGGTGATGAAGGCGGGGGCTGCCTTCGTGCCGCTGGCCACCGCGTTTCCGCAGGAGCGGATGGCGCTGATCATCGAAGACGCCGCCGTCAGCATGATCGTCACCATCGCCGCCTATGCGTCGCGCGCCGGTCAACTGCCCGTTCCCCATGTGCTGATCGACAGCGCCGCCGCCGAGATTTCCGCGCAGTCGCCCGCGCCGCTGAAGCCGCAGGCGGCCGACGACATTTGCTACATCCTCTATACCTCGGGCACCACTGGCAAGCCCAAGGGCGTGGTCATCACGCACCAGAGCTTCGTCAATTTCATACACGTCGCGGCCGCCTCCTACGGCTACCGGCCGGGCGACCGGGTGTATCAGGGCATGACCATTGCCTTCGACTTTTCCTCCGAAGAGATCTGGGTGCCGTTCGTCGCCGGCGCGACGGTGGTGCCGGCTCCTGGCCAGATGCCGCTGGTGGGCGAGGAACTGGCGGATTTCCTGCGCCTCCATGACATCACCTGCATGGCCTGCAGCCCGACCTTGCTGTCGTCGATGACATCGGACGTTCCCAGCCTGCGCACGCTTCTGGTGGGCGGCGAGGCCTGCCCGCACAATCTGGTGGTGCGCTGGTCGAAGCCGGGCCGGCAGATCCTCAACACCTACGGGCCGACCGAGGCGACCGTCACCGCAACGATGGGGGCGCTGACGCCGGACCGTCCCGTCACAATCGGCGCGCCGTTGCCGACTTACTCGATCGTCATTCTCGGCGCTTCGCTGCCGCAACTTGCCGAGCCCGGTGAACTGGGCGAGATCGGCATTGCCGGCATCGGGCTCGCCGTCGGTTATCTGAACCGGCCGGACCTGACCGACCAGAAATTCATCGCCGATTTCGTCGGCCTGCCGAACAACCCGTCGCAGCGCATCTACCGCACCGGCGATCTTGGCCGGATCAACGATAGCGGCGAGATCGAGTATGCCGGGCGCATCGACACGCAGGTGAAGATTCGCGGCTATCGCATCGAGCTCGGCGAGATCGAGGCGGTGCTGCTCGACCAGCCCGAGATCGCCCAGGCCGCCGTCACCACCTGGGAGATCGAACCCGGTCGCGTCGAACTGGTTGCCTATTACGCGCTTAAAACCGGCGTAGCGGCGATTTCCCGAGGGGATCTCGCCCAGACGATGAAGCGGCGGCTGCCCGACTACATGGTGCCCGGCTATCTGGAGGAACTGCCTGCCATCCCGATGACCGTCTCCAACAAGGTAGACCTGCGCCAGTTGCCGAAGCCGACAAGCGTCCGGCTTTCGACCGATCGCGCCATGGTGCCGCCCGCCAATGAGGACGAGCGCTTCCTGGCCGATGCACTGGCGACTGTGCTGAAATTCGACGCGGTGTCCGTCGAGGACCACTTCTTCGACGACCTCGGCGCCAACTCGCTGCTGATGGCCCATTTCTGCGCGCGCGTGCGCACCCGGAAGGAATGGGCGACGACGTCGATGCGCGACATCTATCTCTATCCCACAGTGGCGCGCCTGGCGCTGCATCTGGGGGTAGCGGAGGAGATGACGACGGCAACCAACGAGCCGGTCCTCACCCGCCGGGCCTCGAACTTCGCCTACTGGACCTGCGGCGCGGCGCAGCTTTCGTTCTACGGCCTCTACAGCTACGTGGCGCTATGGGCGATCAATGACGGCCTCAACTGGATGTATGACGCGCTCGACGATCCGCTGCAGCTCTATATCCGGTGCGTGGCGCTCTCGGCCGCCGTGTTCTTCGGCATGTCGGGCTTTGCCGTCATTGCGAAATGGGTGCTCATCGGCCGGTGGAAGGCTGAGGCGTTTCCGATCTGGGGCGTGCGCTACTTCCGCTTCTGGGTGGTCAAGACATTGATCCGCACCGCGCCCGTGGTGCTGTTCCGCGGCAGCCCGCTCTACAGCCTCTATCTGCAGCTGCTCGGCACCAAGCTCGGGAAAAACGCCGTCATCGAATCGAAGTCCGTGCCCGTCTGCACGGATCTTATTTCCATCGGCGCCAACACCATCCTGCGCAAGGAATCGATGATCCTCGGCTTCAGGGCCCAGTCCGGTTATATCCACACCGGGCCGCTGACCATCGGCCGCGATGCCTTTGTCGGCGTCGGCTCCACGCTCGACATCGACACCAGGATCGGCAACGGCGCCCAGCTCGGCCATTCATCCTCGCTGCATCGCGGGCAAAGCATTCCCGACGGCGAGCACTGGCATGGATCGCCGGCGGTGCCGACCACGGCGGACTATTGCAAGGTGCGCAATGTCAATCCTTACCAGGTCCGGCGCTTCCTCTATGAAGCGCTGCAGCTGATCGGCCTGTTTGGCCTCGTCACCCCGCTGCCGCTCCTGTTCCACAGCTACTGGGAATATGTCGGCGACGACTATCAGGAGACGATCGGCCTTGTCGCAATCGGCACCACGGTCACGCTTTTCGGCTATATCGCGGCGGCTTTCCTGGCAGCGACGCTGGTGCCGCGCCTGACGAGCCTGATCTTGAAGCCGGGCCGCACCTACACGCTTTACGGTTTCCGCTACTGGCTGCAGACCGTCGCCGAATTCGCCAGCAATTCCCGCGTGCTCGGGCTCCTGGCCGGCGACAGCTCGGCAATCGTGCACTACATGCGCGCCATCGGCTGGAACCTCAACAGAGTGGTGCAGACCGGCTCCAATTTCGGCTCCAACCAGCAGCACGAAAACCCGCTTCTGTGCGAGATCGGCACCGAGACCATGGTCTCGGACGGGCTGTTCATGATCAACATGCACAAGTCCGCCTCGGCCTTCAGGCTCGAGCCGACGCGCATCGGCGAACGCAACTATCTCGGCAACAACATCTATTATCCGCCGGACGGCCGCACCGGCGACAACGTGCTGCTCGGCACCAAGGTGATGATCCCCATCGACGGGCCGGTGCGCCAGAATGTCGGCCTTCTCGGTTCGCCTGCCTTTGAAATCCCGCGCATGGTGAACCGCGACAAGGAGCTTATCGCCGGCGTCGACGAGGCCGACCGGCGCCGGCGCATCCCGCACAAGAACCGCCACAATCTGGTGACCATCCTTTTGTTCCTGGCAACGCAATGGGTCATGCTGTTCGTCACGCTGGCGATCTGGGACCGGGCGCTGAACTACTATACGGAATGGGCGGAGGTCGCGCTGTTCGCCGCCGTGCTTTTGACCTCGGCGATCACCATTCCGTTCTACATTCTGGTCGAGCGGGCAAGCCTTGGCTTTGGCCGGTTAAAGCCGCAGATGACGACGATCTACGACGTCGCCTTCTGGCGCCACGAACGCCACTGGAAGCTGGCGGATTCGCCGATCGTGCGCCTGTTCGCCGGCACGCCGTTCCGGCCGATGATCCTGCGCCTGCTCGGCGTCAAGGTCGGCAGCCGGGTCTATGACGGCGGCAGCAACCTGACCGAGCGCTCTCTGGTCGAGATCGGCGATGACGTCACGCTCAACGAGGGCTGCGTCATTCAGGCTCACTCGCTGGAAGAAGGCGCGTTCAAGTCGGATTTCATCCGCATCGGCGATGGCTGCACGCTCGGACCTTCCGCCTTTGTCCACTACGGCGTGGTGATGGGCAAAGGCTCGATGGTCGACGCGGACTCCTTCGTGATGAAGGGCGAAGAGCTGGAGCCCAACTCGATCTGGCGGGGCAACCCGGCCAAGCTGCATCGCTTCGTCGAGCCGGTGCCGGAGGATGGCGTCAAGGCAACGGCTTGATGAGCGCAGACATCCGCCTCGTTTCGGTGACTGCGGCCAACCGGGCTGTGGTCGCGGCCCTGGAGCTGGCCCCGGATCAGATGGATTTCGTCGCCAGCAATGCGGAGTCGCTGGACGAAGCCGAAACCGACGGGGACGCACGGCCGCGCGTTGTCATGGCAGGGGATCGCGTCGTCGGTTTCCTGATGTACGAGGCGCCGGAGGACGACGACGGGGCGCGGATCTACCGCTTCATGATCGATCGCGTCCATCAGGGCCAAGGCTACGGCAAGGCCGCTTTGCGCGAAGTGCTGGATGAAATCATGGGGCTCGGCCACATCAGCCACGTTTCTATCTGCTACGAACCTGGGAATGAAGCGGCACGCCGCCTCTATCGCGCTGCCGGTTTCGTCGAAGAGGGACTGGACGAGGACGGGGAAATGATCGCCGACCTCGCTCTGCGGGGCGGCCAGCCATGACGCGCCCGCTCGATGCCTGTGCCAGCCTGTCGGCACAGTTGCTGGCGGCGATGGCCGCCATGGCACCGGCCGGCGTTCAGATCGGATGCCGCACGATCCGGGAAGACGATGAGAACCATTTGCTGCCGCAGGAAGCACGCTCCATCCCGTCACGCCTGCCGCTGATGCGGCGGGCGAGTGGCGCGGCGCGGTGGATCGCGCACGAGCTGCTGGCGGATATGGGCTTGAACGACGTCGCTATCCTCCGCGGCTCCTCCGGCGCACCGGTATGGCCTCATGGAGTAACGGGGTCGCTGGCTCACGACGACGAGATAGCCGTGGCGGCCGTCGCGCCGCTCTCCCACGTCGCCTCGCTCGGCATCGATATCGAGCCCGCTTTGCCCCTGCCCGACGACATCTTCGCGCTGGTTGCAGTCCCCGCTGACCGGATCGACGCAACCGACCCGTATCTTGCCGGTCGCATCCTTTTTGCCGCCAAGGAAGCTGTCTACAAGGCCGCCTACCCGCTTGATCGCGAAGTGCTGGGCTATGAGGACATCACCGTCGATCTCGACGCGGGCGACGCTGTGACGAAGACGGGCCGCAGAGCGAGACTGGTTTACTGCGTTGCTCCGTGTGTGGTCGTTCTGGCGTTTGTCGATGGTGTCCGAAGCGCCCCCCTTTAAGCGCGAATGGACCAGCGCCCGACAACTGCTCAACAAAGCGCATTTTTTTCGCAGAGCGGTCGCAATGAGCCTGTCTCGACCGTACAGTTCAGCAATGGCGTGGTGGCGCTGGAATATGCGGCTGGGAAGGTGTGAGACGCTGGTCGGGGTAATCTCCCCCCTTGAGGGGGAGATGTCGCCGAAGGCGACAGAGGGGGTCGGTCCGTCCTGACGCAACCTCCTATCGACCGTAGGAGGTCTAGCTTCAAGCGAGACGACCCCCTCTGGCCTGCCGGCCATTCCCCCTCAAGGGGGGAGATCGGCAGCTCACCCTGCTTTCTTCCCCCGCTTGCCCTTGGCACGCGCCTCCACCACCCTCTCCACTTCCCGCTTCAGTTCGTCCTTGACCTCCTGCGTCTCGGCCATCAGCGTGTCGATCTTCATGAAATCGAGCACGCGGTATTTCGACACCGGCGGGCGGATCAGTATGTCGGGGGGGCGCTGGTTCAGCTTGTGGGCGATGATCGACTGCATCATCAATTGCGTGGCCCCATACATCAGGTCGACCGTGGTCGGGTGCTTGCGCTCGGCCTCGCTCGGCGCGCCGACGACGTCGATGGCGATGATGATGTCGGCGGCGTCTTCGATGAGGTCGAACGGCACCGGATTGTAGATGCCGCCGTCGATCAGCACGCGGTCGTCGCGCGTCACCGGGCGGAACACGGCGGGAATGGCAGCCGAGGCGGCGAGCGCCGAATGCAGGTCGCCCTCGTCGAAGACGGCCAGCTTGTGACCGAAATAGTCCGTCGCCGTCACCTTGAGCGGGATCTTCAGCTCGGCGAAGGTTTCCGGGATGGCTTCCGGCAGGAACGCCTTCAAGATGCGCTCTATGTTGAACTGGCTGACGCGGATGCCGCCCTGCATCGCCTCGGCGATGGTGCCGGGGCGCGAGCGCCACATGCGCGCCGCCACCTCGGCGCGGCGGCCGAGGATCGAGCGGGCATAGGTCTCGATGTCCCTGCCGCTCATGCCCGAGGCCATGCCGGCGCCCATGATGGCGCCGATCGAGGAGCCGGCAATGGCCACCGGCTTGATGCCGAGCTCGTCCAGCGCCTCGACGATGTGGATATGGGCGAGGCCGCGCGCGCCGCCGCCGCCAAAGGCGATACCGAAGGTGGGGCCCGAGGTGGAGCTCGTCATTTGCCCTCCAGCTTCGGCCCGATGCTCATGATCGCGGGCGCCGGCGTCAGCAGCTTCTTCGCCGCTGCCTTGACCTGATCGAGCGTCACACCGTTGATGAGCGCCGCGCGGCGCTGCACGTAATCGATGCCGAGATTGTCGAGTTGCAATTCCACCAGGGTCGCGGCAATGGCGCTGGAAGAATCCAGATTGCTGATAGCATAGGAGCCGACCATGTATTTCTTGGTGGCGTCCAGTTCGGCCTCGGTCGGCCCCTCCTCGGCCATCTTCTTGACCACCTCCTTGACGATGCCGAGCGTCTCGGCGGCGCGATCGGAACGCGTTGCGGTGGTGATGATCAGCGCGTTGGAATGCTGGTGATCGACCAGGTTGGAATCGACGGAATAGACCAGGCCGCGCTTTTCCCGCACCTCGTCATAGAGGCGCGAGGTGAAGGTGCCGCCGCCGAGAATCTGGTTCATCAGCACCGCAGGGAAGAAATCCGGCGCATCGCGCTTCACACCGGGATAGGCAAACTGCAGCGAGGTCTGCGGCAGGTCGTAGTCGACCTCGAGCTGCTGGCCGAGCTTCAGCTCGGTATCGGCAACCGGTTGCAGCACCTGCTTTTCCGGCAGATCGCCGAAGACCTCATCGAGCTTCCGTTTCAGCGTCGCGGCATCTATGTCGCCGACCACCGCAACATGCAGGCCGCTGCGGGCGAAATTGGCCTTGTGGAAGGCAGCCAGATCCGCTGCCGTGATGGTGGCGATGCTGTCCTTGGTGCCCTGGTCGGGCCTGGAATACGGATGTTCGCCATAGATCGCGCGCAGCCATTTGGTTTGCGCGACGGTGTTGGGGTCACGCTCACTGGCGATGATGCCGGACAGGATCTGGGCGCGGATGCGGTCGATCGGCGCCTGGTCGAAGCGCGGGCTGGTGACCGCCAGCCTGAGCAGGTCGAAGGCCGCGTCCTTCTGCTCGGCCAGCATCCGCATCGCGCCATAGGTGCCGTCGCGCGCCGCTTCGAAGCCCATTTCGGCGCCGGCATCGTCAAGCTTGATCTGGAAGGCCTCGCTGTCGAGGTTTCCGGCGCCCTCGTCGAACAGGCCGGTCATCAGATTGACCAGCCCTTCCCGCCCCGCCGGATCCTGCGTCGAGCCGCCATCGAAGACGAAGCGGATGGCGATGATCGGAATGGAGTGGTCCTCGACCAGCCAGGCATTGACGCCCTTTGACGAGGTCACCGGTTGGATGTCCATCGCGTGCGCGGCAAGCGCCGGCAGGATGAGGAAGAAGATGCCGAGGAACAGTGTGGCGAGGGCGTGGAGAACCGCGATGCGCCTATGAGCAATCGCATCAGGCCCGCGATCGCCAAGGTCAGCTCCGCCCCTCATCGCGCTGCCGGGCACTTCTCCCCGTATAGTGACGGGGAGAAGGGGTCTCGCCGCGACGCTGGCGCTCTTCTTACGACGCTGATGGTTGGCGAAATCGGCGATGACAGCGCCCCTCTCCCCGTCACTATACGGGTAGAGGATGCCGGCAGGCAGGTGAGGGGCAGCGCCAACGCTCAATCTTGTCATCATCAATTCCCCGCCTGTTGCTGCGGCAAGAGATAGCCGGTCGTCGTACGGTCGAGCAGCAGATAGCGTGCGGCGACCGCCTTGATCTCATCGGCGGTGACCTTGCGAATGCGGTCCGGCCATTCCTCGATATCCCTGACGTTGCCGCCGGTGGCGAGCTCGGCGCCGTAGAGATTGGCCATCTCGTCCTGCTTGTCGCGGGCGAAGATCATGGCCCTGATATAGCGGGCCTTGGCCTTCTCCAGCTCGTCCGCGGTGACGCCGTCCTTGACGATGCGGGCGATCTCGGCCTCGACGGCCGCCTCGACGTCGCTCAGCTTTGCGTCGCCGCGCGGCGCGCCATAGACGGTGAAATTGGTGGCGTCGAGCATCGTACCCTGGAAGAAGGCGCCGGTCGCCGATGCGATGCCTTGCTTGACCACGAGCTGCTGGTAGAGCCGGCTGCGGCTGCCGCCGCCAAGGATCTCTCCCAGCAGGTCGAGCGCCTCGGCCTCGCCCGGTTTTGCCGTGTGGTAGGACGGAACCACCCATTGCGTCGAAAAGCTCGGCACCGAAACGCGCCCATCGGTGAGCGTCACCGTCCGCTTGGTGTTCTGCTCCGGCTCGACCGGGCGGATGCGCGGGGGCAGGTCGGGACCGCGCGCGACCTTGCCATAGGTTTTTTCGGCCAGCGCCTTCACGACCTCCGGCTCGACATCGCCGGCCACGATCAGCACCGCATTGTTAGGCCGGTAGTATTTGTCATAGAAGGCAACCGCATCGGTGCGGTTCAGCTGCTCCATTTCCTGCATCCAGCCGATCACCGGAATGCGGTAGGGCTGGTTCTGCCAGAGCGTCGCGTCGACCTCTTCGTCGAGCACCGCCTGCGGATTGCTGTCGATGCGCGAGCGGCGCTCTTCCAGGATCACGTCGCGCTCGGTCTTGATGACCTCGTCGGTCAAGATGAGGTTGCGCATGCGATCGGCCTCGAAGCTCATCATCTCACCGAGCGCCGAGGGCGCCACCGTCTCGTGGAAGGCAGTGTAGTCATAGGAGGTGAAGGCGTTGTTGGAGCCGCCGATGGCCGATATGGCGCGGTCGAACTCGCCCGCGGCGTGGTTGGTCGTAGCCTTGAACATCAGGTGTTCGAAGAAGTGCGCTATGCCGGACTTGCCTGGCGGCTCGTCGGCGCTGCCGATCTTGTACCACACCATATGGGTGACGATGGGGGCGCGATGATCGGGAATGACCACCACCTCCATGCCATTGTCGAGCAGGAAGTTGGCCACCTTGCCATCATCCGCGGCCAGGGCCGGGCCGGCCATGGTCAGCGCGGTGGCGAGCAAGGCTCTCCGCAGCCATTCAGTATGAAATGTCATTGATGGCTCCGGTTGTTATCGCGCGACGATAGGCAAGGTTAGCCGCGGAGGCAAAGTGAATTGTGCGTCATTTTGAAGGCGCCGGTCGCTCCACCCTTACGCAAGCTCGATGAACCGGACCACCGTCTCGCCGTAGTTTCGTTTATCAACCACCGAGAATTCCGGCCCAATCTCGAAGGGCGCCGAGGCGGCTTCCTCGACCACGCAGAGCGCGCCGGGCAGCAACCAGCCGCCATCCCTGGCCGAGCGCAGGGCGCGCTCGCCAAGGCCCTTGCCATAGGGCGGATCGGCGAAGACCAGGCCGAATGCCGCAAGCGTACCGGCCTCACCCAGGGCGGTCGCGTCGCGGCGGAAGATCTTGGTGCGGCCGGTAAGGCCAAAAGCTTCGACATTGGTGCGGATCAGGCCGCGCCCTTCGGCCGATTCTTCGATAAAGACGCCATAGGAAGCGCCGCGCGACAGCGCTTCGAGGCCGAGAGCGCCGGTGCCGGCGAAAAGGTCGAGCACACGCGCGCCGTCGAGCTTGTCGGCAAAGCGGTGCGCCAACACGTTGAAGACGGCCTCGCGGGCGCGGTCGGTCGTCGGGCGGATGGCATGGTCGCGCGGCGTCGCCAGCGGACGCCCGCGAAATTGGCCGCCGACGATTCTCATTTATGCCCGGGTCTCATTTAAGGCCGGATCTCATTTAAGTCCCGGCATCATCTGGTCCTCGGGCCCTTGGGACCGTTGCGTGGCCGCTCGCCGCCCCGACCGCCATCCGGACGCTCGCCACCCGGCTTGCCGAACGGCTTGGCTCCGCCCGGCTTGCCATAGGACGGCTTGAACGACGCCTTGCGCGCCTTGGCCTCAGCCGCCTTGGCGGCATCGGCTTCCGCCCTGCCCTTGCCGATCGGACGCGCGCCCGGCGCCATCCAGACATTAGCCTTGCGCTGGCCCGGCGGATCGATCGGCCGCTGCTCGCGCTCGGGCTTCTTGCCGCCGCGCGGTTTGTCACCAAAGGCGCCGCGCGGCTTGTCGCCGAAGCCTCCACGGGGCTTGTCGCCAAAATCGCCGCGCGGCTTTTCGCGAAACTCGCTGCGCGGCTTGTCCGAAAACTCGCTGCGCTCAGGTCTCGGGCCGCGTTCGCCAAAGCTCTTTTCCGGCCTCGCGCCCCTTTCGGGACTGGTCGACAGCTTGCCGAGCGCTTCGTCGCGGCTGCCTTCGCGGCGCTTGCGGTTCTTGATCAGACCGCCCTCGCCGATCGGCCGATGGTCACCCTCGCGGGTGACTTTCGGCCGTTCCGGCTCCACGTCACGCTCTCGCCGCACCGGCTGGTTGGAAACGGCTTGATGATCTCGGCGTCGAAATTGGCGCCGGATTCCTCGACCAGTCGCTCGCCGAGCTGGTCGCGCAAGACGCGGCCCTTGATCTCCAGCACATGGCCTTCGGCGAGATCGTCGAGCTGGAACGGTCCGTAGGAGATACGGATCAGCCGCGTCACGTCGAGGCCGAGCGATCCAAGGATGTTCTTCACTTCGCGGTTCTTGCCTTCGCGCAGGCCGATCGTCAGCCACGCGTTGGTGCCTTGTTCACGATCGAGCGTCGCCTCGATGGCGCCGTAGAAGACGCCGTCGACGGCAATGCCTTCACGCAGGCCTGCGAGCATGCTTTCCTCGACCTTGCCATGAACGCGCACGCGGTAACGGCGCAGCCAGCCAGTGGCAGGCAGTTCGAGCACGCGCGACAGACCGCCATCATTGGTGAGCAGCAGCAGGCCTTCGGTGTTGATGTCGAGGCGGCCGATGGTCATCAGCCGCGGCAATTCGGCCGGCAGCACGTCGAACACGGTCTTGCGGCCCTCGGGGTCGCGGTTGGTGGTAACGACGCCGGCCGGCTTGTGAAACAGGAACAGGCGGGTGCGCTCGATCGGCGGGATCTCCATGCCGTCGAGATGGATGATGTCGCCTGGCATGACGTTGAAGGCCGGCGAGGTCAAAGCCCGGTTGTTGACCTTGACACGGCCCGCCGCGATCAGGTCTTCGGCGTCGCGGCGCGACGCCAGGCCGGCGCGGGCCAACCGCTTGGCGATACGCTCGCCGGCTTCTTCCGCATCTGCCGGACGCGGGCGCGGCTTGAAGGCGCCGCCAGATGCTTGCGGCCGGTCACCACCGAAATCGCGCTTGGGGCGATCGCTGAAGTCACGCTTGGGACGATCTCCGGCGTCGCGCTGCGGGCGATCGCCAAAATCGCGCTTTGGCCGGTCAAAACGCTTTTCGCCCTCGGCGGAAGCAGGCCGATCGCCACGCGGTGCGTAGGGCTTGCGCGGCCCTTCACGCTTTTCGAAAGGCTTGCCTTCGGGACGCGGCCCCTTGCTGAATGGCCGATCGCCGCCCTTGAAATCGCGCTTTGGCCGCTCGCCATCGGCCGCAACCGGCCGATCGCCGCGCGGTGCATAAGGCTTGCGCGGCCCCTCGCGCTTTTCATACGGCTTGCGTTCACCCTCGGCCGCCATCGGGCGATCCCCACGCGGCGCATAGGGTTTGCGCGGCCCTTCGCGCTTTTCATACGGCTTGCGCTCGCCTTCGGCTGCCATCGGCCGGTCACCGCGTGGTGCATATGGCTTGCGCGGTCCCTCGCGCTTTTCGAAGGGCTTGCCTTCGGAACGCGGACCTTTGCTGAATGGCCGGTCGCCACTTTTGAAATCGCGCTTGGGCCGCTCGCCCTCAGCCGCTGCGGGCCGGGCGCCTCGCGGTGAATAGGGTTTCTTGGCCCCGAAGGAGGGTTTGCCGCTTTTGCCGGCGGCGCCATCGCGGCGCGGCCCGCGGCTCCAGGGCCGCTTTTGCCCGGGCCTTTGTGGCGCGGAGATTTCTTGTCGTTGTCGTCCATGTGGCCTTTGCCTTGTTGCGCTGCTACAGCGTGGCGCATCCTTTCGGACGCGCAAAGGACGCTATAGCGCTTTGATTTGGCGCATGATCATTTCCGAAAATCTGTTCCGATATTCGGGTTGACGCGCTCCATAACAGGATCACCGCCAAGTGGCGAGGAGATAATCGGAATGGAAACCGCGTGAAGCGGCCGGATTTCATGGCGCTGGCGCTGAAAGAGGCGCAAGCCGCCGCCTTGCGCGGAGAAGTTCCGGTTGGCGCCGTCATCGCCAGCGGCGACACGGTGGTGGCATCCGCCGGTAACCGCACCCGCGAACTTGCCGATCCGACGGCGCATGCCGAAATGCTGGCCATCCGCGCGGCCTGCCAAACGCTCTCCAGCGAGCGGCTGACCGGCCACGACCTCTATGTGACGCTGGAACCCTGCGCCATGTGCGCCGGCGCCATTTCCTTCGCCAGGCTGCGCCGGCTCTATTTCGGCGCGGCCGACGAGAAGGGCGGCGCGGTAGTCAACGGCGTGCGCTTCTTCGCTTCGCCGACCTGCCACCATACGCCCGACATCTATCCGGGCATGGCCGAGGCCGATGCGGCGCTGCTGCTCAGGGAATTCTTTCGGGAAAGACGCGAAACGTAGAGCCTTCAGCTACCGAAGGCGACGGTTCCTACCAGGAGGGCAGCCAGTCGAAGAGCCCGCCGCTCTTGCCCTTGGCGGCCGCTTCCTTCTTGAGGCGGCGTTCCTTCTTGTATTCATCCTCGCCGAGTTCGCCCTGCGGCGCCGTGTCGGAGGCAGCTCGATAGGCCAGGGGCGGCTCGCTCAGGTATCTGCGAGTGTTGGGATCGCCCTGCTTTTGCTCTGCATTGCGGCGCTGGATCTCGGCGGCGCGGCCCTTGTCTGAGTCCTTCGGCGACCAGGCCGGGGGGTGGCTTGATCCCGAATCCGCCAGCGCCTTCTTCACGGAAGCCGGATCGGTCTGCACGTCGTCGACGATCCCCGATTGATAGGACGGGTCGTCCTGATGGGCAGTGGCGTCGGCACGCAGACGGGCGCGGCGCTGCTCGGGCGATTCGGGCCATTCGGTGCTGGCCGTCTCGATGCTTTCCTGTGGCGGCGGCAGCACTTCCTTCTGCCCCGGCGCCGGCTTTACCAGCTCCGGACGCGGCCTGTAGTCGATCTGTTCCTTGTGCTTGGGCGTGATCGCGAAGGCGCCGGAAAGGTCGCCCGCAAGCTGCTCGCCAGCCGTCTTGTCGGTGCCGTAGGTCGGCGAACCCATGCAGCCGGACAGAGCGAGGCCGGACACGACAAGCGGCGCCAGCAGCGCAACGCGCGCATAAGTTCTCTTGGTCATGCCAAAAAGTCCCACTCTAGACAGCCTCTCGATCGCCACCGGCCGAAGGTCCGGTCCCCATCGTCCACGCTCTTGCGACGGAATTCCGGCGACAATTTGTCTTCCGGAGTTTCGTCTGTTTAGCTGAACCACTCGTTAAGGGCAACGCGCGGGCGCTTTTCACCCGCCCGCCGTGGCATTTGTGCACCGGCTTTGAGCACTCACAAACGTCCCAGAGCCTTGAGTTCATGCAGCACGGCGGCATCGCGGGCAGACACGTCGGGGAATTCCACGTCCTGCCCGACATCGGCGGTATAGCGCCACGAACGCGCGCATTTGACCAAGCCGCGGTCCTCGGCCTTTTCGACCACCACCGCGACACCTTTGACATCGTCGAGCGCAAAGGCGCCTTCCGGCGCCTTGCCGTGGGCGATGACGAGATCGCTGGTGATCGCCATTTCGGCCATGTCGACATCGGCGATCGCGGCTTCAAGCGCGGCATCGTCGAGGGTCACGACCGGCACGGCTTCCAGCGAGGCACCGATGACCTTCTGAGCGCGTGCGATCTCGAGCGCGCCGGTGACGACGCGGCGAACCTGCCGCACCTTGCGCCATTTCTCAGCCAGTGCCTCGTTCTTCCAGTCGGCCGGAATCTCGGGGAACTGGTCGAGATGCAGCGAGACAGCATCCGGATGACGGTCGAGCCAGGCTTCTTCCGTGGTGAAGGGCAGCATCGGCGCCAGCCATTTCACCAGGCAGTCGAAGAGGTGGCGCACCACTTGCACCGAGGCCTTGCGCTTCACGCTGGCGGGTCCCTCGCAATAGAGCGCGTCCTTCCTGATGTCGAAATAGAAGGCCGACAGCTCGACCACCATGAAGTCGAGCAAAGTGCGGGTGATGCGTTTGAACTCGAACGCGTCGTAGCCCGAGCGCACGACCTCATCGAGCTCGGCCAGCCGATGCAGCATCAGCCGCTCCAGTTCCGGCATCTTGTCCAGCGGCACCTCCTCGCCATCGTCATGGGCGAGCGTGCCCAGCATCCAGCGGATGGTGTTGCGGAGCTTGCGGTAGGCGTCGATGTTGGTCTGCAGCACGTTCTTGCCGAGACGCTGGTCTTCCCAATAATCCGTCGTCACCACCCATAACCGCAGAATGTCGGCGCCGGACTGCTTGATGACGTCCTGCGGCACGACGGTGTTGCCGAGCGATTTCGACATCTTTCGCCCCTCCTCATCCATGGTGAAGCCATGGGTGACGACGGTGTCGTAAGGCGCCCTGCCCTGGTACCGCAGCTTTCGAGCAGCGAGGAGTGGAACCAGCCGCGATGCTGGTCGGAGCCTTCGAGATAGACGTCGGCCGGCCATTTCAGGTCCGGACGGTCTTCCAGCGTGAAGACATGCGTCGAGCCCGAATCGAACCAGACGTCAAGGATGTCCATCACCTGCTTCCATTTGGAGGCATCGTGATTGCCGAGGAAACGCTCCTTGGCGCCGGCAGCGAACCAGGCGTCGGCGCCTTCCTGTTCGAAAGCATCCATGATGCGCTGGTTGACGGCTTCGTCCTTCAGCACGTTGCCATCCTCATCGGCAAAGACGGCGATCGGCACGCCCCAGGCGCGCTGGCGTGACAAGACCCAATCCGGGCGTTCCTCGATCATGGCGCGGATACGGTTCTGGCCGGCCGCCGGCACGAAGCGTGTGTCGTCGATCGCCTTCAGCGCACGGCTGCGCAACGTCGTGCCGTCGCCGAGGTCCTTGTCCATATAGACGAACCATTGCGGCGTGTTGCGGAAGATGATCGGCTTCTTCGACCGCCAGGAATGCGGGTAGGAATGCTTCAGCCGGCCGCGCGCGAACAGCGCGTTGCGCTTGATCAGTTCGTCGATGACCGCCTGATTGGCATTGCCCTTCTTGCCGTTATCGTCGATGACACGCGCGGCGCCACCTTCGCGATCCGGGCCAAAACCCGGCGCGTCCCTGGTGAAGAAGCCGGCATCATCTACAGTGAAGGGGATGGCAGGGTCGATGCCACGTGCGCGCAAATCCGATGCCGCATCCATCCAGGCATCAAAGTCCTCGCGGCCATGGCCGGGCGCGGTGTGGACGAAACCCGTACCGGCATCGTCGGTGACATGGTCCCCGGCAAGCATGGGTACGGCGAATTCGTAACCACCGCCGAGACCTTTGAAGGGATGTGAAAGTGTAAGGCTTCCAAGCTCTTCGACCGAAACGCTGCGAAGCCGATTCAAGGTGACCTTGGCCTTGGCCGAGGAGTCTTCGGCAAGCGCATCTGCAAAGATCAGCTTCTCACCGGGCTGTGGACCGAACGAATTTTCGGCTGCGGTAACTTCATAAAGGCCGTAGCCGATCCGTGACGAATAGTTGACGGCACGGTTGCCGGGGATCGTCCACGGGGTTGTCGTCCAGATGACGACGTGGGCGTTGTCCAAACGTGTAACGCTTTCCGGAACGCGCATGGACGGTGCAGCGTCTGATACAAAGTGCTCAACGCTCCAAAATCCTGACACAACTGGAAACTTCACCCAGATCGTGTCGGACTCATAGTCCTGGTATTCGATCTCGGCCTCGGCCAGTGCGGTGCGCTCGACGACGCTCCACATTACCGGCTTGGAGCCGCGATAGAGCTGGCCCGACATGGCGAACTTCAACAACTCCCCGGCGATGCGCGACTCCGAGTGGAAAGCCATTGTCGTATAGGGGTTCTTGAAATCGCCAACGACGCCGAGCCGCTGGAACTCGCCGCCCTGCACCGTGATCCAGTTCGCGGCGAAGTCGCGGCATTCCTTGCGGAACTCGTTGACCGGCACCTCGTCCTTGTTCTTGCCCTTGGCGCGGTACTGTTCCTCGATCTTCCATTCGATCGGCAGGCCGTGGCAGTCCCAGCCTGGCACGTAATTGGAGTCATAGCCGCGCATCTGGAACGAGCGGGTGATGACGTCCTTGAGGATCTTGTTCAGCGCGTGGCCGATATGGATGTTGCCGTTGGCGTAGGGCGGGCCGTCATGCAGCACGTATTTTTCGCGGCCGGCGGCCGCCTCGCGCAGCTTGGCGTAAAGGTCCATATCCTGCCAGCGCTTGACCAGCAGCGGCTCTTTTTCAGGCAAGCCGGCGCGCATCGGGAAATCCGTCTGCGGCAGATAAAGCGTCTTGGAATAGTCGATCGTTTCAACAGTGTCGGTCATTGGTCTGCCATATGCATTGCCCGGCGGGCGTAAAAGCTCGGGCGTGAACTATCATGATTGGAAAAGCGCGAGGGGGCGCGCAAAACTCCCGGCGGCTCCGGCGGCGCTCAGGCCGCCCGGAACACCGGGCCTGTAATTCGTATCGTCAGCGCGCGAAGGCGTGAAAAGCTCGTCATTGCCGGGCTTTTAGCGGAGAAAGCCGCAGGAATAAAGCGTCTCTTGTTCGATTCACTTACATCGCGAAGTCGAAGCGATAGGTGGTCGAGACGCCGACCGTGAACTGGTTACGGTCGCCGCGCTCCTTGACCAGGCTGGAATCGGCGGCCGGGCCCATCAGGCGCGCATATTCGCCGAACAGGCTGGCGGTCATCGGATCGGTCACCTTCCAGGTGATGGCGCCACCAAGGCCGGTCGATTTCAGGCCGCCGCCAGGATGGTATTCGCTCAGGCCCGAGGCCGCAGCCTCCTTGGCGTTGACACCATAATAAGAGTCGAAATAGCCCGACGAGGCAAAGGACACGCGTGGTCCGCCCGAAATTCTGACAGTCGGCGTCACGTCGTAGAAAGCATCGGCGGCGATGTCGGCGACAAAGCCATCATGGGCACGAATGCCATGGCGCAGTTCGGCGCGGGCGCGCAGCCAGTCCGTCGGATAGATTTCGAAGAAGCCGCCGACCTCACCGCCCCAGCGCACCGGGTCGAGGCCCTTGAGCTCATCCTTGCTGTCGCGGGAAAACAGGAATTTTCCGGTCAGGCCGGCGCGGACGCCGCCATCGTCGACCAGCGCCAGCGAGATGTTGTCGTTGCGCGAGCTAAAGCGCGCGGCCGGGCCGGCCTTGCCCAGCGAGATGATCGGCGATGCGCTGAGCAGATAGCTGTTGGAGCCCTCGAATTTCGGCGCGACCATGCCGGTGGCGCCAAGCGTCAGGTACCAGTCGCCGGACATCCAGCCGAAGGCACCCTCGCCCGCATTGGCGGTGGACACAGTGAGCAGCGCCGAGGCGAGAAACAGCGGAATCGTCCAGACAATACGCATCACCACCCCATACGCGAAACAAAACGGAGAGAACACCCGGCAGCCAAAGCCATGGCGCCGGTTCGGTAAAATTTGACTTAAAATCTACAGCAGTGGCGGCAACTGCGACCCTGTTTTTGCGCTGTGGCCCATTTGAACAGGGCGCCGCCGGGCCTGTGGCGAGTTGACAGAAATAGCGAGGTTGCCTAAATTCGCGTTAGTGCAGACTAACATGAACAGATGGACAGCGCTTGGCGACCCGACCAGGCGGACGATCTTCGAACTGCTGGTCGAACAACCCTGTTCGGTCGGGGAATTGGCTCGTGCGCTTCCTGTCACCCGGCCGGCGGTCTCGCAGCACCTGAAGGTGCTCAAGGACGCCGGCCTCGTGGCCAACACACGGCTCGGCAAGCAACGCATCTACCGGGTCGATCCGGAAGGCTTGGCCAGCCTGCGCGCCGAACTCGACCGGTTCTGGAGCAAGACCTTGGCGGCCTACAAAGTGGTCGTCGAACAGCCCTTGAAGGAGCAGGAATGAGCACACATCAACCGCCCGTGAGGCACTCCATCCTTGTCGAGGCTCCGATCGCACATGCCTTCAAGGTCTTCACCGAGGACTTCGGCAGTTTCAAACCCAAAGAGCATAACCTGCTTGCGGTGCCGATCGCGGAGACGATCTTCGAACCCCGCGTTGGCGGTCACGTCTACGACCGCGGTGTGGATGGCAGCGAGTGCCGCTGGGCACGAGTGCTGGCCTACGAGCCGCCGAACCGACTGCTTCTGAGTTGGGATATCAGCCCTCAATGGCAGATCGAGACCAATCCGGACAGGACCAGCGAGTGGGAAGTCCGGTTTACGGCGGAGACGAATAGCCGGACCCGCGTCGAGATCGAGCATCGCAATCTCGAACGTCATGGCGAAGGCTGGGAAGGCGTGCGCTTTGGGATTGACGGTGATCGAGGCTGGCCGCTGTATCTCAGGCGATTCCAAGATCTTTTTGCCAGCAAGGTGACCTGAAGGAGCACAATTATGGAACCCTATTGGCTAAGCATCCTCGGTGTACTGATCCTCTGTCTTTTGTCAGTCGCGCTGGCGGTTTACTCGGGTTCGTCCAAGGGATTTGCCGGAGCGCTTTCCGGTCCTGTGATCCCGGCCGACGACGCCAATCTCCTCTACAGGATCGACCGCGTGCATATGAACTCGGTCGAGGCGCTGGCGCCTTTTGTCGTCCCGGCGGTGCTGGCCATGATGGTTGGCGTTGGATCGGCCACGTTGGCGACCATTGTCTGGGTTCATGTGGCGATACGCCTGCTTCACCTGGGGGTTTACCTACGCGGCGGCAATGCCGCCAAGGGTGGCAGTGTCAGAACGATCGTCTACATCTCTGGAGCGCTCGTCACGCTTGTCCTCGTCCTTGTGACTGGGTGGACTGCCATAAGTTGACACATACGCGCGAACCTCAAGCCGCGCCACCGACGCTTTGTTTGTTTGGTAGCCGTCGCCATCGGCTGGACGTCCGCTACAGCCGGGGCTAACCTCCCGGCAAGGTGCCAGGCGATTTCGAGGAGATGCAGCCATGACCCTGCACGGTGATACCCTGAAAGATGCGATCGGCCGGACACGGGACAAATGGGGGTGGTTCGTCGCGCTCGGCGTGCTGCTGCTCATCTTCGGCGGCATTGCCTTCGGCAATCTGTTCATCGCCACCGTCGCCTCGGTCTATGTCGTGGGCTGGCTGATGCTGATGGCCGGCATCATCGAGATCGTGCATGCCTTCGGCGTGAAGACCTGGAGCCGCTTCTTCTATTGGCTGCTCAGCGGCCTGCTTTATGCCGTTGCCGGTTTCTTTGCCTTCGACAATCCGCTGCTGGCCTCGACGGTGCTGACCTTGCTGCTGGCGGTGGCGCTGGTCGCTTCAGGCGCGCTCAGGGCCTGGGTCGGCTATAGCCACCGACCGGAAAAGGGCTGGGGCTGGGTCGTCGCGGCGGGCCTGATCAGCGTGCTGGCGGGGCTGACCATCGCCATGGGCTGGCCGGTCAACAGCCTGTGGGTGCTCGGCCTGTTCCTGGCCATCGACCTGATTTTCCAGGGCTGGAGCTTCATCGCTCTCGGACTGGCGTTGAAGAAGTAGGGACTTGAAGAGGTAAGCGGCCGGAAGGCTCAAAAAGCGATGGCGCCGTCCAGATCCGAAAGCGGCCTGACGCCGGCCAGCAGCGCGCGCGCCTCCGCCTCGTCGCGCTTCATTTGTGCCACTAGCGCATCGAGCCCATCGAACTTCACCTCGGGGCGCAAAAAGCCGAAGAACGATACGTCGCAGATCTCACCATAGAGATCGCCGGCAAAGTCGAAGACGAAGGTTTCGAGCAGCGGCGCGCCATTGTCGTCGACAGTCGGGCGACGCCCGAAGCTGGCGACACCATCATAGAGCGTGCCGTCGGCGCGGCGAAAGCGGACGGCATAAATCCCTTCCTTCAGAGTCGTTTCCGGCGAAAGCCTCATGTTGGCTGTCGGGAAGCCGAGCGTGCGGCCTAGCTGCTGGCCGCCGATCACTTCGCTTTCGACGGTGAAGCGGTAGCCGAGCAGGCCTGCGGCCTCGGCGACCTCTCCCTCGCAGAGCAGCTCGCGGATACGGCTCGACGACACGACCTCGGCGCCCTCGTCGCGAAAGGCGTCGACCAGGGTGACGCCGAAACCATGGCGCTCGCCTGCCGCCATCAGAAACGCAGGACCGCCCTGCCGGTCCTTGCCGAAGTGGAAATCGAAGCCGGTCACGGCATGGGTGATGCCGAGGTTCGTCTCCAGTACATCGGTCACGAAAGCCTCGGCCGACAGGCCGGCAAAGGCGCGCGTAAACGGCTGTTCGACGAGTGCGGCAAAGCCCAGATGCGACAACAGCCGCGCCTTCATCGGCGGCGGCGTCAACACGAACAGCGGCATATCCGGCCTGAACACCTTGCGCGGATGCGGCTCGAAGGTCAGCACTAGCGCCGGCACGCCGCGCCGCCCGGCTTCGGCAAGCGCGCGATCGAGCACCGCCTGGTGGCCGCGATGGACGCCGTCGAAATTGCCGATCGCCACCACGCCGCGGCGCAAATGCGGCGGCAGCGGCGCGGTTGCTGAAATGTGTTCGAAAGCTGCGCTCATGCAGCAACCCTACCGCAGTCTCGGAATGACGGCGACCGGCCGGTAGCCGTGCTTTTGCAGAAAGGCTGCAAGCCTGGCGGGGTCCGGCTGCATGGGATCGCCATAGTCGCGCGCGTGAATGCCGCCCGAGACGTAAAGCACGTCGATGCCGTTGTCGGCGGCGCCCTTGACGTCGGTCATCATGCCGTCGCCGATGGCCAGCACCTCGGAGTGCGCGACGTCGCGGCCGAGAAGCACGGCAACCTCCCGCAGCGCCACGTCATAGACCGGCGCATAGGGTTTTCCCGCGATCAGCGTGCGGCCGCCAAGCTGGGCATAGTCGCGCGCCAAGGCGCCGGCGCACCAGATCATGCGCTCGCCGCGTTCGACCACGATGTCGGGATTGGCGCAGATGAAAGGCAGGTTCCTGGCGCGCAGCCGGCGCAGCAGATCGGCGTAATCCTCAGGCGTTTCCACCTCGTCGTTGAACAGCCCGGTGCAGACCGTGCCGGAGGCCTCGAACTCCTCGACGAGCTCGACGTCGAGACCGTCATAGAGGGTGAAATCGCGGTCGGCGCCGATATGGAAGATTTTTCGTGGACCTTCGGCGATAAGGTCGCGGGTCACATCGCCTGAGGTGACGACGCGATCGTAGGCGGCGGCGGGAACGCCGATCGCATTCATCTGCGCCACCACATCGGCATTGCGGCGCGGCGAGTTGGTGATCAGGACGACCGGGACCTTCGCCGCACGCGCGGCGGCAAGCGCTTCGGCAGCCGCCGGAAAATGCCATTCGCCATTGTGGATCACGCCCCAGACATCGCACAGGATGGCCGAGTAGGCGCCCGACAAATCCGCGAGCGAGCCGATGATGTCAGGCGAATCCGCCATGCCGTTTTCCTGCTGTGACGATCATTGCGAGAGCTGCAGCCGACGGTCCGCCGCAACCGGCCCCGCATTAACCGAAGCGTTTCATCCTGTCACCAGCTTTTCGGCACTTGCGAGGCTGTTGCGCAACGGGCTGATCGAAGGTTGCAACAGGCAGGAACCACCCTTCTCCGAGCTTCGGTCGATCGAAACAATGTCGCACCGCTGATCACCAGGGCCGAGTGGTTAACGAGCCTTGAAAAGATGGCCCTATGTTGAACGCAGTTCAGCAACCTGAAATTTAACGATTTTGTGGGCATCTTCGGACTGATATTGGGGTCCTGGCAGGGGTGCTGAAGGCATGATCCGCAGATTTCTGAACGACAGACGCGGCAACTATGCCTTGATGACAGTGATCACCATGGTGCCCTTGATGGGCGCGCTGGCGCTTGCCATCGACTACACCGACCTCCTGCGTCAAAAGCAGAACATGCTGAATGCGCTGGATGCCGCCGGGATCGCCACGGCGCAGCAGATCGTCGCCGGGGCGACCGACGCTGCGGCCAAGACCTATGCCAAAGTTTTTTTCGAGGGCAATCTCGGCCGCGTCAAAGCAACCAACACGGCGCTGACCGTGACACTGCCCAACAACAACACAGGCGGCGGCACGCTGAAGCTGTGCGCCACTTTGACGTTCCACCCTTATTTCCTGCCGGCAGCGGCCATGATGATCGGAAGAACCGCCGCCGACGTCACAACGTCGGCATGCTCGGAGATCCGTCTGAAGAACACGCTGGAAGTGGCGCTGGTGCTCGACAACTCCGGCTCGATGGACCAACTGGGGCATGGGTCCAACGAGGTGCGGTTCACCTTGCTCAAGAAAGCCGCCAAGCAGCTGGTCGATCAGCTGGCCGCCCAAGCGCAACAGATGAGGCAGGTCACCAGACCGGTGCAGTTCAGCCTCGTCCCCTTTGCAGCCTCCGTCAATGTCGGCCCGACAAATGCCGACGCACCGTGGATGGACACGACAGGCGTTTCGCCCCTCGACCAGGAGAACCTCGATTGGTCGACGCTTACCTCGGCTAACTCCCCAAACCAGTACGCACAAAAGTCCGGCAACTACTATTATGCGAAAGGCTCGGCCTGGGATGCGACGCAGCTGAACCAGGTGCTGACGCGCTTCTCGATCTACAAATGGATGAAGCGCATTTCATCGTGCAAAACCTCAAACGGCGTCTGCACGTCCAATATAGTTTACGCACCGATTGCGACCTGGGGCGGCTGCGTCGAATCGCGTCCCTATCCTTACAACATACAGGATACGGCGGCTTCGACCTCGACACCGGCGACGATGTTCGTGCCAATGTTCGCCCCTGACGAGACCGACAATACCCAGAGCAAGAGCGGCCACCTTCTCCCCGCAAACAACAACTGGCACCTCGATATAACGTCAGGCACCGACTCTATACGTCAGAAATACATGCCGAAATATTTCAACGCCGGCGTCGGAAACAAGGTGACGCCGGCCTACGGGTCCAATGCCGGGCCGAACGCCAGCTGTAGCACGACCCCAATCACGCCGCTGACGGATGTGTCACCCGACGCCGGGGCGGCGGTAAAGAAAGCTATAGACGACATGGTCGATGTTGGCGCCACCAATGTGCCGGAAGGAATGGCCTGGGGCTGGCGGACCCTTTCGCACGCGGCGCCGTTCACGGGCGGCCGGCCCGAAACCGAAAAGGGCAACGACAAGGTGCTGATCGTGCTGACTGACGGTGCCAACACTTACTACACGCCAGACAGTGTGAGCGCTCAGCAATACTCGGGCACCGACTACCAGTACGGCGGCAACGACCTCGCCGGTAGCAAGGCCCTCTATTCGTCTCTCGGGTACCTCGCCTATCCCGGCCAGACCAAGCCCTTCAACAGCGCCTACACCTATGGCCGTCCGTTCCTCGGCACCACCACCAACGTCAGCAAGAGCGACTATTCGAATCCCAACTACACCAAGGCGATGAACGAGCACTTCGCCACGCTCTGCGACAATGCAAAGTTGGCCGGCGTGATCGTCATGACGATCGCGCTTGACCTCGACGCAAGCAAGGCCGCCGAGTCGGCACAGATGACTGCCTTGAAGACCTGCTCGTCGAATTCTCGCTTCCGCAAGGATGTGGCCGGCAATCCGGAGAAGCTGTTCTATAACTCGACGGGTGCCACGCTGTCGGACGATTTCAAGAAAATCGGCGACGAACTGTCCAATTTGCGCATCGTCAGCTGACCGGCGTAATCCAAAGGAAAACGAAGCGCCACTTCTCCAGCGGGGCGTTTTGCGTTCGGCAGCTGGCGCATTTGGTTAGCGCCTGGTGAAGCGCTATCCGCGCAATCGAGCAGTTTCCCAAACCCGTCCTTCAACGTTTTGTGAAACTGTGGCGGCATTGAAGAATCCGCAGGCGGGGCCGCTTACATCACATGCGTGAACTCTGGCGCACATTCCGGCGTGACTTCTGGCGTGACCGCCGCGGCAATTACGCTCTGATGACCGTTGTGGCGATGGTGCCACTGATGGGCGGCGTGGCAATGGCTGTCGACTACACCGGCGTGGTCAGCGAGAAGCAGAGGGTGGTCAACGCACTCGACGCCGCCAACTTCGCCACCGCGCGCCGGCTGGTGGAAGGCGCCACCGACGACCAGTTGCGGGCCTATGCGCTCGACTTCTTCAAGGCAAACCTCAACGACGTCGATCCCGCCGACACGACGCTCAGCGTTACGCTGCCCAGCAGCACGACCGGCGGCGGCATCGTCAAGCTGTGCGCCAGCCTGGTCTACAAGCCCTATTTCCTGCCGGCAGCGGCGATGCTGATCGGCAGGACGTCGGAAAACGTCACCTACTCCGTGTGTTCGCAAGTCCGGCTGAAGAACACGCTGGAAGTGGCCATGGTGCTCGACAATTCGGGGTCGATGTCGAACACGGGCACGGGTGCCGGACAAAAGCGCATCGACCTTCTCAAGCAAGCCGCCAAGCAGCTCGTCGACACGCTTGCCTTGCAGGCCGCGATGATCAAGCAGATCGACAAGCCGGTCCAGTTCAGCCTTGTGCCGTTCGCCGCCTCGGTCAATGTCGGCGCCAGCAACGACAACGCGTCGTGGATCGACGCCTACGGGCTGTCGCCCATCCACAATGAGAATTTCGCCTGGTCCACGCTTAACGCAGCCGACAAATATGCCCAGAAGATCGGCGGCATCTGGTACAAGAAAGGCACTGGCTGGGGTGAGCAGGAGGGGCAGATGCTGACCCGCTTCTCGCTCTACCGCGACATGAAGGTGGTCACCAGCCACGAGCGCATCGTCGGCAGCAAACGCGTGGTCTGCGACAAATATCGTGCCAATCATACATGCTCGGACAGCCACAACGAATACGACTACAACGACACATACGGACCGTTCGCCAGCTGGCAGGGCTGCGTCGAGGTCCGTCCCTACCCCTATAATGTCACCGACGCGCCGGCCTCCGGCGGACCGAACAACACCGGCACCGGCGTCGGCGATCCCGCGACCATGTTCGTGCCGATGTTCGCGCCAGACGAGCCGGGCAATCATTGGTACATAACGCAGGACCCCGACGAGGTGGCCCCCAAGACCTATGGCGCAGCCAACAGCTGGTGGAACGACGATCCGGCGAGCACCACCGGCAAGACCAGGCAGTCCAACATGGCCAAGTATTTCCAGCCACGGCCGATCAATGCTCCGGTGCTGTCGGCCGGTGCCGGTCCTAACTACAGCTGCACGACGACACCGATCACGCCGCTGACCGACGTCTCCAACACCGCCGGGCTGACCAAGATCAAGGCTGCGATCGACCTGATGGCGCCGAACGGCTTCACCAATGTGCCGGAGGGCATGGCCTGGGGCTGGCGCACCGTCTCCAGCACGGAGCCTTTCACAGGAGGACGTCCTGAGACGGAGCGCGGCAACGACAAGGTGGTCATCGTGCTCACCGACGGCGAGAACACCTACGCGGTGCCCAGCAGCGATCCCGCCGGCAACAAGTCGACCTATGCCGCCTATGGCTATACCGGCGTCGGCTACAACGGCACTGCGGTCACCCGCCTGTTCGGCGGCACGTCGAGCGCCATCGGCCAGCTCAACTATTCGTCGAGCAACTACACCGCCGCCCTCAACGAGCAGATGGCGACGCTGTGCAACAACGCCAAGGCGGCCAACATCATGGTGATGACGGTGGCGCTCGATATGTCGACGACCGACGCCGGCGACAAGAGCGCGATGGAGGCACTGAAGACGTGCTCGTCGGACTCGCGCTTCCGCAAGGATCCGACCGACCCGAGCAAGCCTGCAAAACTGTTCTGGAACGCGACCGGCGCCACGCTGTCCGACAATTTCAAGGAAATCGCCAACGAGCTCTCGAACCTGCGCGTGGTGAGCTGAGGGTTGAAGCTGCTGATCTTCCCCACCTTGCGGGGGAAATTGGCGGCTTCGCCGCTTTCGCCAATTTTCGACGCTGGCGCAAAGGCTCCGGCCATCATGCTCTTGCGGTGAGTCAAAACGCGTGCTCGGTATCGTCACTGCTTCCCGGAGATTGCCCGTGCCCGAAACCGCCAACCATCTCGCCTTCGCGCTGGTCTGCCTGGGCATGGTGCTGACGCCCGGGCCGAACATGATCTACCTGATCTCGCGCTCGCTGTCGCAAGGCCCCAAGGCCGGGCTGATCTCGCTCGGCGGCGTGGCGGCCGGCTTTCTGTTCTATGTCGTATCGGCTGCGCTGGGCATCACCGCGCTGCTGCTTGCCGTGCCGTTTGCCTATGACGCACTGCGCATTGCCGGCGCGCTCTATCTGCTATGGCTCGCCTGGCAAGCGGTGCGACCCGGCGGGCGCTCACCATTCCAGGTGCGCGAACTGCCGAAGGACAGGCCGCGCAAGCTGTTCGCGATGGGCCTGATGACCAATCTCCTCAACCCCAAGGTGGCGGTGCTTTATCTGTCGCTGCTGCCGCAGTTCATCTCGCTGGGCAAGGGCCATGTGCTGTCGCAGCTTCTGGTGCTCGGCGCCACGCAGATCTCGATCAGCCTGACCGTCAATGCCATCATCGCGGTAACGGCCGGTTCGATCGCGACCTTCCTTGCCGGACGGCCGCTATGGATGGTCATCCAGCGCTGGATGATGGGCACGGTGCTCGCCGCGCTGGCGCTTAAAATGGCGACCGACGCGCAACGCTGATCGGAGGCAACGCGCCGAGACTACATCGGCCGCCGACCTTCCCATTCGAATCGGCCGGCCGAACCTGCACGGAGGCCAGCGATTGAGATTTTCGCAGCCCTGCCCGGCAAAAGCCATGATCGCCGCTAAGTCAGGCAGGCATGACAATGATCTGCACCACCAATTACCCGCTCGCGCAAACCCACTCTGGCGCAGCAAGTCCAAAACCAAACAGGCGCCTGCTGCTGATCGGCCTTGCAGCCATGGCCGGCCTCGCTGCTTGCAGCACGGTCTCGGTGCCGACCGGCGAAGGCGCCGGTGTCTCGT
Source organism: Mesorhizobium sp. C089B (assembly GCF_030323125.1). Classification (NCBI taxonomy): domain Bacteria; kingdom Pseudomonadati; phylum Pseudomonadota; class Alphaproteobacteria; order Hyphomicrobiales; family Phyllobacteriaceae; genus Mesorhizobium; species Mesorhizobium sp. C089B. The sequence continues at coordinate 627,997 of NZ_CP100469.1, read as the reverse complement.
CCTCCGCCACCGCGACGCTGGCCGGCATCCGAGCTTCGGCCGGACTGCCGGCGCTGGTGCCGGACGCCCAGCTCGAGCAGGCCGCTCGGCAGCAGGCCGGCTATATGGCCTCACGCGAACGCATGAGCCACACGACGGGCTGGGGAAAGGATTTCGCGTCGCGGATGAAGGACAATGGCGTGCGGGGCGCCGCCGCCGAGAACATCGCGGAGGGCCGCTTCGACCAGCAGAAACTGTTCGACATCTGGATGCATTCGGCCGGCCACCGCCGCAACATGCTCGATCCGGATTTCAGCCGCTTCGGCCTCGCCTATGTACGCGACGGGCGCGACAGCGCCATCCGCTACTGGAGCCTGGTGCTCGGAAAGTAGAGACCAGCGGCTACGACGCGAGCCGGCCATCAGCCTTTCGCGATCAACTTGCCGATATCCCCGGCCGACAGCGGTTTGCTGAAATAATTGCCCTGCACCTCGTCGCAATTGTTCTTGCGCAAGAAGGCGACCTGGTCTTCCGTTTCGACACCTTCGGCCAGCACCCGAAGGTTCAACTTCTGCCCCAGGGAAATCACGGCGCCAGTGACCGCTTGATCGTTCTCGTCGGTCGCGAGATCGTTGATGAAGGACTTGTCGATCTTCAGCCGCGCCACCGGAAACGTCTTGAGAGCGCTGAGACTGGAATAGCCTGTTCCGAAATCGTCGATCGATATCTGCACGCCGAGCTTTTGCAGTCCGTTCATCGTTGCGACCGCCAGCTCGAAATCCTGCATGATCAGGCTTTCCGTCACTTCGAGCTCGAGATACCTCGCCTCCAGGCCGCTTTCCTTCAATGCGTTGACGACGCGGTCGATCAGGTTCTTCTCCCGGAACTGCCGCGCCGACACGTTGACGCAGACGGTTACGGGCGGCAGACCGGCGCGCTGCCAGGCTTTGTTCTGCCGGCAGGCTTCGTGCAGGATCCAGTCGCCGAGCGGCACGATCAGCCCGGTCTCCTCGGCGGTCGGGATGAACATCGCCGGCGAAACCAGGCCTCGCGTCGGGTGGTTCCAGCGCACCAGCGCTTCGACGGCGAAAACCTGCCCCGATCGCAGATCCACCTGTGGCTGATAATGCAGAGCGAATTCCGACCGGGCGAGCGCGTTTCGCAATTCCTCCTGAAGCAGGAATTTTTCATGTGCCGTTGAGTTGAACTCCGGGGCATAGAACTGGAAATTGTCGCGGCCGAATTCCTTGGCGCGATACATGGCGGCGTCGGCATTGGCCAACAGCGTATCCGGGCTGGTCCCGTCCTTCGGGTAATTTGCGATGCCGATGCTGGCCGTCGTTCTCAGCCGATGCTCTCCGACAAGAACCGGTTCCGCGATCGCATCCCTGATCGTCTGCAGGGTTTCCGAGACCACATCGACATTGGTGGTTTGGTCGAACAGGACGATGACAAATTCGTCGCCGCCAAGCCGCACGACGGTGTCGGTGGCCTTCACGCATCCAACCAAACGGCTGGCGACGGTCTTGAGGAGTTCGTCGCCGGCATTGTGGCCAAACGTATCGTTCACCAGTTTGAAATTGTCGAGATCGATGAACACTACCGTCATCCAGCGATTGTATCGCTGCGCGTAGAGGACCGCCTGGGAAAGCCGATCCTCCAGCAAAGCGCGATTGGGCAGGCCGGTCAGCGCATCATGGTTGGCCATGAAGTGGATCTGGTCTTCCGCCAGTTTGCGCTCGATCGCGATGCCGGCAATGTGTGTGGTGAACTCGATCAGGCGGGTCTCGGCATGGGTGGGTTCGCGCACGGTCATCGAATACATGGCAAAGGCGCCCAACACGACGCCCCGATGCGACAGGATCGGGGTTGACCAGCACGAACGATAGCCATGGGGTGCCGCCAGTTCGCGGTAATCGTCCCAAAGCGGATCCTGCAGAATATCGGTAACAATGACCGCTTCCCGCCGGTAGATGGCGGTTCCGCAGGATCCCACCTTGGGACCGATGGCCGCCCCATCGATGGCGCTCGTATAGGCTTTCGCCAGGCCCGGCGCCGCACCGTGACGCAAATGAATGCCGTCCTTGTCGAGCAGCAGGACGGAACCGAATATCCCCTTCAACTGAGCCTCGACGAAGCGCATGAGGCGGTCGAGCACGTCCTCCAGCGGCGCGCTCGTGGCAATCATTTCGAGGATCTGCGCCTGCCCGCTGCGAAGGACATCCGCCTGCTTGCGGGCGGTGATGTCGTGGGCGATGCCAACCAGGCCGAAGATTTCATTTTGGCGATTGCGCAACGGCACCTTCGTCGACGAAAGCCATTTGCCGTTCCCCGACGCATCGACGACAAACTCTTCCGCGTCGATCATTGGTTGTCCGCTCTTGAGCAGGCGCTGCTCGACCAGGCGAAATTTCCGCGCAACTTCCGGGGGGTGGAGATCAAAATCGGTCAAACCGATCATGTCGCTGGTCTTGTTGCGGCCGCTATCGGTCGCAAGGGCGCTGTTGACCACGACGAAACGGCTTTGCGTATCCTTGACCCAGAGATAATCGGGCACCCAGTCGATCAGCGCCTGCAGCGAAATGCGCTCGTCGACGATCTGCCGATTGGCGAGGAGTTCAGTGATGTCCTCATGCGTGGCGATCCAACTGCCATCGGGCATGGGCTGGTTACGGATCTGGATTGTGCGACCATCGACAAGTTTGGCGGTCCAGAGCCGCGAAGCCTTGCCCGAATTGATCGAGCGAGCCGTTGCGAGATAGGTGTCGGCGGCCGTCGCCGCCGTGCCGGCGGCAACGCGGCGTTCGACTATTTCGCTCAGTGTCACGCCAGGCCGCAATTCCTCGGGCGCAATGCGGTAGATTTCCGCATAGCGCCGGTTGCTCAGGATCAGGCGTTCATCGGCATCGAAAAAGCAGATGCCTTGCGAAATATTCTCGATCGCAGTCTCGAAGCGCAGGGTCTGCCCTTCGAGACCCGCAATGGTCGTGCGAAGTTCTCCCTCGAGCGTATCGTAGGAAACGTCAGCCAGTCTTGCCAATGCGGCTACGCCCACCGGCCCGCGCGCCCCGACGGATCTTCTGGATGACTTCGTGACCAAACAGACCTCCTCCGGTTTGGCACCTGAAACAAGAAAGGGCCTCTGTCGTGCCAGACGAAAGTCGACTGACAATGTTACAGATGTGCTAATTCAAGATGAACTGTAACGGAATTGGAGGCGTCAGCAACCAGATACCAAAGGTGCAAATGTCATTTCAAATCAACTTCCAACGGCTCATTATCGATATTCTTTTGCACACGCGGGTTTTGACGATCATCCGAGCAACAATCATCAGGGGCAACCAGCTTGCTGCCAGCGCTACCGGCGCCCGCCTCAATCCATATGCGCGGCAGGAGCGGCCGCGCCGGCCGGAGCGGTCTTCGGCTTGCGCAGCAGGAAGACAAACGGAATGGCAACCAGCGTCATCACCATCAGCAGTTTGAAGTCGTTGACGTAGGAGATCATCATCGCCTGGATGTTGACCATGCGGTCCACCTGCGAAAGTGCCGTCGGATCGCCGCCTGCTGCCGCCGGCGAGGCCGCCCACAAATTGGGGTTGAACGGGTTGATGAAAGCCGACAGTTCGGTGTGATTGACCTGCGTGTTGCGCACCATGAGAACCGTCACCACCGACACGCCGATCGACGAACCGAGATTTCGAACCAGGCTGAACAGGGCCGTGGCGTCGGTGCGGAAGCGCACGTCGAGCGTGGCGAAGGCCACCGTCGACAGCGGCACGAACACCATGCCCATGCCGAGGCCCTGGATGACGCCGGAGCTAAGGATCAGCCAATTGTCCATCTGCGGCGTGAAGGAGGACATGGTGTAGAGCGACTGCGCGGTGAGCAGAAAGCCGATGACGACGAGGATCCGGGCGTCGATCCTGCTCATGAGCCGCCCAACGACAAGCATCGAAATCATCGTGCCGACACCGCGCGGCCCCAGGACGACGCCGATGGTCACGGTCGGATAGCCGAAGATGGTCGACAGCATCGGCGGCAGCAGCGACATCGAGGCCAGGATCAGCACGCCCATGACGAAGATGAAGGCCAGACCGGTGACGAAATTGCGGTCGAGGAAGATCTTGGGGTCGATGAAAGGACGTTCCGCCGTCAGTGTGTGGATGATGAACACCCAGAAGCCGGTGATCGAAAGAGCAAGCTCGATCCAGATTTCGACCGAGGAAAACCAGTCGACCTCGCCGCCGCGGTCGAGCAGCAGCTGCAGTGCGCCGACGCCGAGCGAAATCATGGCGAAACCGAAGAAATCGAAGCTGCGTATCCGCCGGGCAATGACCGGCAAATAGGCTGCCATGCCGAGGAAGGCGATGATGCCGACCGGCAAATTGATGAAGAACACCCAGCGCCAGTTGAAATTCTCGGTCAGCCAACCGCCCAGCGTCGGACCCAGGATCGGCCCCAGCATGATGCCGGCGCCCCAGATGGCCATCGCCTGGCCGTGGCGTTCCCTGGGGTTGATGTCGAGCAGGAAGGTCTGCGACAGCGGCACGATGGCTGCGCCGAACACGCCCTGCATCAGCCGGAAGAACACAATGCTCTCCAGGCTCCAGGCAATGCCGCACAGCATCGAGAACACGGTGAAGCCGACAACCGCCGCCAGGAACAGTTCCTTGCGGCCGAAGCGGTCGGCCAGCCAGCCGGTCACCGGCGTCATGATCGCGGCGGCAACGATGTAGGAGGTCAACACCCAGTTTATGTTGTCGGGCGACGCGCCGAGGTCGCCGGTCATGGTCGGCAGCGCGACATTGGCAATCGTGGTGTCGAGCGCCTGCATGACCGTCGCCAGCATCAGCGCCACGGTGATCAGGCCGCGATGCGGCACTTCCTTGAAAGGTTCTGGTGTGGTCATGATGCGGAACTTCCGACAGGTTACAAAAACGTGTACATTAGGTTTCCGGGCGGCGAGGCCTTCTCTGGTGAAGAGACCCTCATCGCGGTGGGACGCGATCTATCGATGTGGGGGTTACATCGATCGAAGGTCTCGACACATCAGGCGCTTGCCGCCCGGAAATCCAAGGTCCGAAGGATGGGCGCCGAGATGGTCCAGGTTCTGGGCAGGCCGCGATGCGGCCCGGTCCAATCCACCCCTCGTTCAACCTGCCGTCGGACCGATCCTGTCATCTCAACTTCACCTCGCCTGCGGCGGGCGTTCTGCCGGGCCGTGATCCTGCTTTTCGAGATCACGGTCCATTCACAGTCTATTGTGCTTCGCCTGCGGTGGCGTGGCCGAAGATAGCGGGGAACCCGCGAGCAACGCCGGTATCCACCGTAACCGAGGCGCTCATGCCGGTGCGCAGCGCCATTTTGGCGTCGGCATCGGTCAGTTCCAGGCGCACCGGAATGCGCTGCGTGACCTTGACCCAGTTGCCGGTGGCGTTTTGAGCTGGCAGCAGCGAAAACTCCGCGCCGGTGCCGGCGCCGATCGCCTTGACGGTGGCCTCGAAAGTTCTGCCCGGATAGGTGTCGACGACGATCTCGGCCTTCTGGCCAGGCTCCATGTGGGTAAGCTGGGTTTCCTTGAAATTGGCATCGATCCAGGTGTCGCCGGTCTCGACCAACGCAAACAGCGGCGTGCCGGAACCGACATACTGGCCGATCTTGAACGAGGAGGCCTGGCTGATGACGCCGTCGGCCGGCGCCTTGACCGTGGTCTGCGCCAGATCGTAGGCGGCCTTGTCGCGCGCGGCGAGTGCGGCCATCACCGTCGGATGCTTGTCGGTCTCGATATCGGGATTGCCGGCGAGAGCCGCCTTGGCGCTGATGATGCCTTGCTCGGCAACGGCCAGTTGCTGCCTGGCCTTGTCGAGATCGTTCTTGGCCTCGTCCAGCGACGATTTGGCGTTGATGCCCTTCTGGGCAAGGTCGGCGGCGCGGTCATACTGCGACTGCGCGTAGTCGACCTGGCTGGCATCGGACTTTTCCTGCGCCAGCGCCTGGCTGTAGGCGGCGCGCAGCTGTTCGATACCGACGCGTGCGACTGCGACCGCCGCGTCGGCCTGCGCCAATGCAATCCGGTAGGGCTCGGGGTCGACGGCAAACAGCACATCGCCCTGCTTGACCTGCTGATTGTCCGAGATGCCGACCTGAACGATGCGGCCGGCGGTGTCCGAGGCGATCGACACCTTGGCCTGCTGCAAATTGGCGTTCTCGGTTTCCTGATAGCGGCCGCCGGTCACCCAGACATAACCGCCACCAATGGCCAGCGCGGCCGGCAGGGCGACCATCAGCAGCAAGCGGCCGAGGCGGCGCTTCTTGACCGGAGCCGGAGTGGGCTGCACCGGGGGAGCCACCGCGACAGGTGCTGCGGCAACCGGCTGCGCCGGCGTGTCGAGCTTGCTTACATTCTCGTCTAGCTTGACTGCCGCGTTCATGCTGCTGCCCCTTCCGTACTCTTCAAGGACGACGTCTCGCCGTCCGCCAGGTTTTGCACGATGGTGTCCAGCGCCCGGATCAGGATGCGGCGATCGTCCGGCGAAACCCCGACCAGCGATTCCTCATAGACTTCGCCGGCCAGGCTTTTGACCTCGGCATAGGCCGCGTTCGCCTTGGCGGTCGGGAAGATCATGCGCACGCGCCGGTCAGTTGCGTCGGAGCGCCGTTCGATCCAGCCGCCCTCCTCCATCCGGTCGACGAGGCGCGAAACGCTGATCGGCTCGATTTCGAGAAGTTCGGCGAGGCGAGCCTGGGCGACACCGGCCTCCTTGGCGACGCGAACCAGAAGCCGCCATTGTGCCGAGGAAAGGCCAAGACCGCTGGCGCGCGCCTCGAAGCGCTTGCGCATGAGGCGCTGCACGTCGTGGATCAAAAAGCCCAATCTATCTATGCCGTCGGAAACCATGAGCGGTATATATTATAAGCGTGCTTACCATTCAAGGCGCCGCATTGCGCCAGAGCCGAAAAAGAGGGATGGCAGCCATGCAGATGCGGTCATGGCACAGTCAATAACGGTTGCGGATGACCTCCCGACCGTGACGTGAATTGCCGTCGAGAACGCCGCGAGGAGAAAGGTCGTCATGCGCGTCCCCGCCAATGCACACCTAGGCTTTCGGCGGCATTTTCGCCGGCGGGGAAGGCATCGAGCCGGCGGTGGTTCCACAGGGCATAGGCAAGGATGGTGCCCGCACCCAGCGCGCCCGGATATTGTCCCAGCGAGCCAGGCCGAGGCCGCCCAGCAGCGGCTTTCCACGATGGTGACCTGCCACAGTCGACCAGCGCCCTTCGATTTTACGACAGGCGCAATTTCGATCAAACTGGCCTCGCAAAAAGCCGGCAGCATGGTGTGGCCAAATGCGAGGAGACTCATGAACCCGACCGAGAAAGCGCTGTGGTTTGTCGAGAGCCATTTGCCGGAAGCGATCTCGCTTGAGGATGTCGCGCAAAGCAGCGGCGTCTCGCGCTTTCATGTGACGCGCGCCTTTGGCGCCGCCACCGGCCGTTCGGTGATGGGCTATATGCGCGCGCGCCGGCTGACCGAAGCGGCGCGCAAGCTGGCTTCCGGCGCGCCCGACATCCTCGCGGTCGCGCTCGATGCCGGCTACGCCTCGCACGAAGCCTTCACCCGCGCCTTCCGCGATCAGTTCGGCACGACGCGGAACTGGTGCGCGCGCAGGGCAGCCTCAGCAATCTCGACCTGGTGGAGCCGATCCTGATGGACCAGTCCTTCCTCGCCTCACTGCCGCCGCCGCGCTTCGAGACCGGCCGTCCCTTCCTCATTGCCGGCCTCGGCGAGCGCTACAGCTGCGAAACCAGCGCGGCTATTCCGATGCAGTGGCAGCGCTTCGGTCCCTATATCGGCAACATTCCGGGCGAGACCGGCGACGTCGCCTATGGCGTCTGCGTCAATGGCGACGATGCCGGCAATTTCGACTATATCGCCGGCGTCGAAGTTTCGGATTTCTCGGACCTGCCGAAGGTGCTTTCGCGGGTGCGGGTGCCGGCGCAGAAATACGCCGTGTTCACCCATGCCGAGCACATCTCCACGATCCGCCGCACCGTCAACACGATCTGGAACAAATGGCTGCCGGCCTCGGGGCACGATATAGCCGACGGCCCCGAATTCGAACGCTACGGCCCGGAGTTCGATCCGCGCAGTGGCAATGGCGGGCTGGAGATATGGATTCCGGTTAGAGTGTGAGAGCGTTTGCGCGCGATCTTGCCTTCTTCCGGTGAAAAGGCGCTACAGCTCCAGGTTCCAGTTCTGGCCGACCAGATCCTTGCCGAAGGCGTGATGGCGCTCTTCGTCCACCAGCCTGAAGCCCGCACTCTCATAGATGTGCCGGGCGGCGGTCAAAATGTCGTTGGTCCACAGGGTCAGCGTCTTGTAGCCCCTGGCGCGGGCGAAGCCGATGCACTCCTCGACCAGCCGTTTGCCGATGCCGAGGCCGCGCGCCGAAGGCTCGACATAGAGCAGGCGCAATTTTGCCACCTCGTCGGACTTGCGCACGACGAAGACCGAGCCGACTACCTCCTCTTGCCGCTCGGCAATCCAGCTGCGTTCCCATTCTGGATCGAAGGATTTTACGAAGGCGCCGAGGATTTCGGCGACCAGCGCCTCGTAGGTTTCGTCCCAGCCATAGTCCTGTGCGTAGATCTGTCCTTGGCGGCGCACCACCCAGCCGATGTCGCCGACCTGCAAGGGGCGCAGCATATACGGCACTTTGGACTCCGGGCTGTCGCCCAGGAGTTGCTGCACCGTCTGCATGGCCTTGACCAGCCGGTCCTGTTCGGCAGCAGGAAGCCGCTCCAGCAAGGCCGCGACCTGGTCGTGCGAAGCCCGGTTCAGCGGCGCGAAGGCCTGCCGCCCCACCGGCGTCAGCGTGATCGACGACTGCCGCGCATCCGACGCCAGCGGCGCGCGTGCAATCAGCTGCAGGTGCTCGAACTTCTTCAGGAGCCGGCTGACATAACCGGCGTCGAGGCCGAGATCGCGGATGAGATCGCTGGCGGTCAGGCCATCGCGATGCGCCAGTTCGTAGAGCACCCGCGCCTCGGTCAGCGAGAAGGCGCTTTTCAGCAGGCCTTCGTCGAGCAGACCTATCTGGCGGGTGTAGAAGCGGTTGAAAGCCCGCACCGCGTCGATGCGTTCCTTGCCGGGTTGATGATGGATCGTCATGGGAAGCCTCCTGCCCATCAACGATCGGTCATTTATTTGACTTAGTCAAGTATCGAGGAGATGCTCCCCCGGTCGTGTCTTAGGCGATGGCGCGGCGGCGCCGTGCGATCAGGACGAACAGGCCGAGCAGCACGACGCTGGCCGCAGCACTGGCGGCGGCAAATTCCGGCACCGGCCGAAAATCCTTGCCGTCGATCAGCAGCGATGCCGCGACCGGGCCGATCGCCAGACCGAAAAGCTGGGCCGCCGGCACCAGAAGCACGGCCGTGCGCGTCTCGTCGGCGGTGATCGCCAGCCGGATCTGATAGGGCACGATGAACAGAAGGATGAAGCCCATGATCAAGGCCGCGACCCAGAAAACCGTCAGGCCGGGGCTGCCGGCGAGCATCACGGAACTGGCGACGGCGACCACGCCGATCGCCACGATGGCGAAGCGGTAGTCGATGCGCGCCTCGAAGACGGTAGCCGTCATTGCGCCCAGCACCTGCAATGCGAGGCTGGCCGAGACGATCAGGCCGACGCTGCGGCCATCGATGCCGTATTGTGCGCCAAGCGGCTCGAGAAACGCCCAGACCGAGCCGAAGAACATGAAGTAGCAGAAGACGCACAGCAAAGCGGCAAGCGAAGGAACGGTCAGCACATTGCTGAACTGTTCCTCCTTGGGCAGGTCGGCATAGCTATCGGGGACGATGAAGGCGACCGCCACCGAGGCGATGCAGACGACGGCAAGGACGATGAAGCCGCCTGCCGATCCGGCGGCCGGGATGACGTAAAGTGCCAGCAGCAGGGCAAGGGCGCATTGCGCCAGGGTCTGAAGGGTGACGAAGAAGCCGCCGATGCGCTCGGCCCGGCGCGAACGGGCGATCAGTTCCGTGGCGACCGCCACCAGCCCACCCTCGGCGAGGCCCGCCACCGCGCGGGCGGCAATCAGCGAGGTCGAGGTCAGCGCATAGGCGGTCGCGCAGTTAGCCAGCGCCAGCAAGAGCAAAAGGCAGGCACTTTTCGAGCGCATATTGTGGGCGGACAGCATCATGGCGATGGCCGCCGATCCGATGCCGATGGCGATCATCTCCGCCGTGGCGACCAGCGCGAGTTCGTCACCGCTGACATGCCCTTCGGTGTAGAGCGCGCCGAGAAGCACCGGCTGCAGCCCGAGAATGAGCAGGCCGACCGAGCCGATCCACAATGCCGAGGCGAGTTGCGCCCCAGTGGGGTTGCCGACCAGCCAGTCGCCGTTCCCGGCATCCGCGTTACCAGCAGAAGTCACGGTCGCCTCCCAACGTCCTTGCCTGACGGCAAAAAAACTGACAGTCTGTCAGCATTTAGAAACTGATACTCGATCATATTCGTTTGTCAATCAGTAGCGGGACTTGGCACCAACAAGGCTGGGGATGGTCTTGGCGATCGAATGGTCTGGGCGATCGAGAGGATGGCGGCATGAACGAAGCAGTGCAGATGACGACCGAACCGAGGCGCAGGCCCAAACAGGAGCGCAGCCGCGAGCGCATCGACGCCATCCTGTCGACGACCATGCGGCTGATCGGCGAGAAAGGCATCGACGCCGTCACCATGAAGGAAGTCGGCGCACAGGCCGGCGGGCCGATCGCCACCGTCTATCATTACTTCCCCAACAAGTCGGCGATCCTGGCGATGCTCTACGAGCGATTCTCCGAAGTGAGCCGCGCCCGGCTTGCCGCGATCGTTGCCGACGTCGGCGGGCTGAGCGACGTTATCGCTGCGGCCGACCGGCTGCTCGACGACTACTATGAGCGCGTCGCCGGCGACCCCGCCATTCAGGACCTGCAAAACGCCATCCAGGCTGACAAGGCGCTGAAGAATCTCGACATCGCCGAAACCCGGCACCAGGCGACGATGTTCTGCGACCATGTCGGCCCCTTTCTCGCGCCAGAGCGACGCAATGAGTTCGGCCGTATGGTTTTCCTGATCTTCCAGCTGGCCGGCGGCGTCGTGCGCATGGCGCTGACCCAGGACCAGGAGGAAAGCCGCCACACCATCGAGGACTACCGGTCGATCATCCATACGCAGTTGGGACTGTTTCTCTAGCGCCCGATTCGACCCCGTCCGGTCTGGTGGATGAGGTTTTCGAAGCCGTCGGCCAGGTTGGCTGTGCCGGCGGCAACAATCTTCGACAGGTTCCTGGCGCGACCTGGGGTCTTGTTGGCATCGAGCAGCACGGCCCTGCCCTCATGCACGACAAAGTCGAATTTGCCATAGTCGAAGCCCAGCTTCCGACGCAAGGCGCGCAGTTCGTCGGGAACCGCAACCGGCTGCCGGCGGACGGTGTCGTCGCCCTTGACCAGGCGCTGCGGCGAGACATAGCGGGTGCAGCGCTCCCGATCGCCGCAGAATATCCAGAACCGCGCCGCAAACCCGTCGGGCTCGATTTCGGGAATGAATTTTTCCACGATCAGGTCGGCACGCCTGAAAATCTCCGGCGCCACATCGGCCAGCGAGGCATGCACCTGATAACGGTCGAAGGTCTGAGCGCCCGGGAAAGGCACTGCCTTGCCGGCGCGAACGGATTTTCGGTTGAGCTGCTCCTCGGGCGTCCCCCAATGATTGAGGTTGCTCTTGACGATGACCTGACCGCTCCAGTTGGCACCCTCCTCGAGGATCGCACCGCTGATGCGGCGCTTGGAAATGTCGGTTGCACCAAGATTGAGACAAATCGGAAATCCGCGCGCGTAGTCGACATAGTCCGATGGCGTCACTGTCGCGTCGACATGCAGGACGGCAATATCGGCGTTATGACTTGCCGAGGGTCCACGCATGATCTGCACGGAGTGACCGCGCCGTTTCAGCTCCGCCAGGACGTCGAACAGCATGTAGGGGCTGTCCTGGCGCAGCAGGAGGCCCCGCCGGCTCTGGAAGCGGTCAAATTCATGCGTTATGACGGCAATGCGGGCCATGGCCTTTCCTGCATGAGGTAACTCGCAAGGCAACCAACAGCCTGGAAGGAAATATGTCCAGCCTTTCCCCAAACCGTTCCGCATGACTGAGCATTGGGACGCAATTCGCCGTCATTGGCGGCTTCTCGGGTCGCCGCTGTGTCCACCCCGGAAGCTGTCGCCGCCTATGAGCGCGAACTTAGCCTGCAATCAGTCGATGTGGTGCTGCTCGGGGTCACGCCGGAGCTTGCCGGCCTCGGAAGGACCATGCTCGCGATCGACGAGTCCACTGCCATGATATCGGGCATCTGGCCGGGCGATACCGCCTCACGCAAGGCGGTGATCGGCAACTGGCTGGAGTTGCCGCTGGGCGACGAAAGCGCCGGGGCGGTGATCGGCGACGGCTGTCTGTCGGCGCTGGACTCCTCGGTTGCACGGCAGGCGCTGCTTGCCGAGATCGCGCGTGTGCTGAAGTCCGATGGGCGGGCTGCATTGCGCGCCTATGCAAGCCCTCAGGTGCCGGACGATCTGCAGGAGGTCCGGGCGCTGACGCTGTCCGGTGGTGTCGCGACCTTCCACGAACTCAAATGGCGCATTGCCATGGCTTGTGCCGGCGGCGATCCCGACCGCGCCATTCCGGTGCGGGCGATCCTCGACGCCTTCGATGCGCTGTTTGCCGACCGGGAGGCCCTTGCCGCGACGACCGGATGGGAGATGCCGGTCATCGGCACCATCGATGTCTATGCGAATTCGCAGACTGTCTACAGTTTCGCCCCGGCGGCGACGCTGGTCGAAGAGGCGAGCCGGTTTTTTGACAGTGTCCGCCTCGCGCCGACAGGGACCTATGGGCTGGCTGAACGCTGTCCGCTTCTGGTGCTTAAATCGCCGCGGCGCCGGTAGGGTCTGCCGTCGGATCGCGGCACGGCTCCAATTGGCACAATTGTGCTCACCGTTCGCCTTGACTCTCGAAAGCCACGCGCTTATTTCAGCGCGACGTTAGCACTCTCCCCAGGTGAGTGCTAACGCACATCCGGCACCGCCGGATCGAGGAACAGCTCTCACCGTTCTCATTCGAGGAAGAAAAAATGGCAAAGTCGAAGTTCCGCCCGCTTCATGACCGCGTGGTCGTACGCCGGGTCGAATCCGAATCCAAGACCGCCGGCGGGATCATCATCCCGGATACGGCAAAGGAAAAGCCGCAGGAAGGCGAGATCATCGCTGTCGGCTCCGGCGCTCGTGACGAAGCCGGCAAGCTGGTCCCGCTGGACGTCAAGGCCGGCGACCGCATCCTGTTCGGCAAGTGGTCGGGCACCGAAGTCAAGCTCAATGGCGAAGACCTTCTGATCATGAAGGAATCCGACATTATGGGCATCATCGGCTGATCATCGGCCTCACCGTCAACTAATTTCGGGCTTGATCGCAAGCCCCTGCCAGGAGCTAAAAAATGGCTGCTAAAGACGTAAAATTCTCCCGCGACGCCCGCGAGCGCATGCTGCGCGGCGTCAACATCCTCGCCGACGCAGTGAAGGTCACGCTCGGCCCCAAGGGCCGCAACGTCGTCATCGACAAGTCGTTCGGAGCACCGCGCATCACCAAGGACGGCGTCACCGTCGCCAAGGAAATCGAGCTTGAAGACAAGTTCGAAAACATGGGCGCGCAGATGGTCCGCGAAGTTGCTTCGAAGACCAACGACATCGCCGGCGACGGCACCACGACCGCGACCGTTCTGGCGCAGTCGATCGTCCAGGAAGGCCACAAGGCCGTTGCCGCCGGCATGAACCCGATGGATCTGAAGCGCGGCATCGACCTGGCCGTGACCGAAGTCGTCGCGGCTCTCGGCAAGGCTGCCAAGAAGATCAAGACCTCCGAGGAAGTTGCCCAGGTCGGCACGATCTCGGCCAATGGCGACGAGTCGGTCGGCGCCATGATCGCCGAAGCGATGCAGAAGGTCGGCAATGAAGGCGTCATCACGGTTGAGGAAGCCAAGACCGCCGAGACCGAGTTGGAAGTCGTCGAAGGCATGCAGTTCGACCGCGGCTATCTCTCGCCCTACTTCGTCACCAACGCCGACAAGATGGTTGCCGAGCTCGAGGACGTCTACATCCTCCTGCACGAGAAGAAGCTGTCCAACCTCCAGGCCATGCTGCCGGTTCTCGAAGCCGTCGTGCAGACCTCCAAGCCGCTGCTCATCATCTCGGAAGACGTCGAAGGCGAGGCTCTGGCCACGCTGGTCGTCAACAAACTGCGTGGCGGCCTGAAGATCGCCGCCGTCAAGGCGCCGGGCTTCGGTGATCGCCGCAAGGCCATGCTGGAAGACATCGCCATCCTGACCGGTGGCCAGGTCATCTCGGAAGACCTCGGCATCAAGCTCGAGAATGTCGGCCTCAACATGCTCGGCCGCGCCAAGAAGGTGTCGATCTCCAAGGAGAACACCACCATCGTCGACGGCGCCGGCAAGAAGGCCGAGATCCAGGGCCGCGTTGCCCAGATCAAGCAGCAGATCGAAGAGACCACGTCGGACTACGACAAGGAGAAGCTGCAGGAACGTCTGGCGAAGCTCGCCGGCGGCGTTGCGGTGATCCGTGTCGGCGGCGCGACGGAAGTCGAAGTCAAGGAAAAGAAGGACCGCGTCGATGACGCCCTCAACGCGACCCGTGCGGCCGTGGAAGAAGGCATCGTTGCAGGCGGCGGCGTCGCTCTCCTGCGCGCTTCGGCCAACATCAAGGTCACCGGCGTCAATGCCGACCAGGCTGCCGGCATCAACATCGTTCGTCGTGCACTGCAGGCTCCGGCCCGTCAGATCGCTTCGAACGCAGGTGCTGAAGCTTCGATCGTCGCCGGCAAGATCCTCGACAACAAGGGCGCGACCTACGGCTACAACGCCCAGACCGGCGAGTATGGCGACATGATCGCCATGGGCATCGTCGACCCGGTCAAGGTCGTTCGCACCGCTCTCCAGGACGCGGCTTCGGTCGCCGGCCTGCTCGTCACCACCGAAGCCATGATCGCGGAGGCCCCCAAGAAGGAGTCTGCTGGCGGCGGCATGCCTGGCGGCATGGGCGGCGGCGGCATGGGCGGCATGGGCGGCATGGATTTCTAATCCAAGCTATCTGGCTTATGCATACGGAAAGGGCGCCGAGAGGCGCCCTTTTTGTTTTGGAAAGCGGATGGTTAGGCGGCGCTGTCCGCCTGCCGCGCAACCTTGCCTGCAAGCACCGCCTGCTCGACAAGCGCCGCGACCTCGTCGGCCACCACCAGCACCGGGCCACGATCGCGGGTGGCCCTCGCAATCACCATCAGCCCTTCCAGCGAGGATTCGACCAGCAGTGCCAGGGCATGCGCCCGGCGTTCGGGCACTCCTGCCCTGACAAAGGCCTGTCGCAGCAAGCCGATCCATTGCTCGAAAGCCGATCGGCAGAGTTCCGCCAGTTCCGGCACATCGGGGGGTGAATCCAGCACCACCGGCGCGATGGGGCAACCCAGCGAAAAATCATTGTCCTCCAGCATGCGCCCGACCGACTGGTAGATGTGATGGACGGCCACTGCAGGATCGCTCTCGGCTGCCAGTGCTTCGCCCAGCCTTTTCGTGACGTCGGCAACGCTGTTGCGCGTCACCTCGATGACCAGTTGGTCCTTGCCGCCTGGGAAATGAAAATAGAGCGAGCCGCGCGGCGCCCCGCTGGCGCCCAGAATGTCGTTGAGCGAGGTGCCGTGATAGCCGCGCTGCCTGAGCAACAGGCCTGTGGTCTCGAGTATGCGGGTGCGGGTGTCGTTGGCCATGTCAACCTCTGTCAGCAGTGACGCATTATAGGCCTTGCCAAGAATATGACAATCGGTCTATATAATATGTGGATCAGTCTATATACTATTAAGGAGAGTGACATGCGCAGCTACCGTCTCGAAGGGTTTGGTGGAACCGAATCCCTGGCGATGCGCGACGAGGCGCGGACGGAACCGAAACCGCATGAGATCGTGGTGCGAGTCCGCGCCGCCTTGCTCAATCGGCGCGACACGATGATCCTTGGCGGCACCTATCCCTTGCCGGCGCGGCAAGGCATCGTGCCGCTGAGCGACGGAGCCGGTGACGTCGTCGCAATCGGCGATGCCGTCACCCGTTTTGCCGTCGGCGACCGCGTCACCGGCAGCTACTTCGCCCGCTGGATCGATGGCCGCATCAATGCCGGTCTGATCGACCAGCTCGGCTGTACGCTTGACGGCATGCTGACTGAGTTTGCCGTGCTCGACGAACAATGGGCGGCGCGACTGCCCGATCATCTGAGCTGGCACGAAGCGGCGACGCTGACCTGCGCCGGCGTGACGGCCTGGAACGCGGTGACCGGGACCCGGATTCCGAAGCCTGGTCAATGGGTTCTCACCATCGGTTCGGGTGGCGTTTCGCTGTTTGCTCTGCAGTTCGCCAAGTTGCTCGGCTGCCGGGTTGTCGCCATCACATCGCGCGCGGAGAAGGCCGACAGGCTGCGGGCGCTGGGCGCCGACCTCGTTGTCTCCAGCACCGACATACCGGAATGGGGCGGCTGGGCGCGCGAGCAGACAGGCGGAGTCGACCTCGTCGTCGAAACCGGCGGCCCGGCCACCTTCGCGCAGTCGCTGATTGCCAGCACGCTTTATGGACACATCGTGCTGCTGACGCTGCAGGACGCCAGTGGCAGATCGATCGAGATGCCGGCAGCGCTTTATCAGCGCAGCCTCGCCACCATCAGCCGCCTGTTCGTCGGCAGCCGCAGCAATCTTGAGGCCATGCTGCGCGCCGTGTCGCAGCATCGCCTCAAGCCCGTTGTCGACAGGGTCTTCCCCTTTGCCGAAGCCCCCGAAGCGTACCGCCACTTCCAGCAGGGCGACGTGTTCGGGAAGGTTGTCATCGACTGCGCCTGACCCAATTGCCCGCTTTTCAACCCCGAATCAGGAGAACGACCATGACCATCCGTGAAGCTTCCGCAGAATGGCAAGGCACGCTGAAGGAAGGCGGCGGCCGTCTGCGGCTTGGCAGCGGCGTCTTCGAAGGCGCCTATTCCTTTCCGTCGCGGTTCGAGGACGGTCCGGGCACCAATCCCGAAGAGCTGATCGGGGCAGCACATGCCGGCTGCTTCTCGATGGCGCTGACCTTCATCCTCGGCCAGGAAGGCCACGTCGCCCGCACCATCCGCACCGTCGCCAAGGTGCATCTCGGCGCGACCGCCGCCGGGCCGACGATCACCCACATCGAGCTCGAAACGGAAGCAGAGATTCCCGGCCTTCAGCCTGCCGAATTCCAGCGTATGGCGGAGACGGCGAAGACGACCTGCCTTGTCTCTCGCGCTTTGGCCGGCGTTACAACCATCACCCTCAAGGCCGAGCTGGCCGCCACCACTGCCACGGAACAATGAAAACCAGGAGATATGAGATGAGCCAGGACAGCATCACGAGCATTCATCCGGGCGACCACTCTAGCCAGACGGCCGAGATCATGCGTCGCTTCAACGATGTGTTCCAGTTGCACGATCCGTCCGCGCTTGCCGAGTTGGTGGCGCAGGATTGCGTTATCGAAAACACCGTGCCGGCGCCGGACGGCGCCCGCCATGCCGGCAAAGAGGCATGCATTGACCTATGGTCGGCGATCGCCACCCAGCCCGGCACGCGCTTCGACCTCGAGGAAACCTTCGTCGCCGGTGAACGGGCGACGATCCGCTGGCGCTACTTCATGGCCGACGGCAACTCCATCCGCGGCGTCAACCTGATGCGTGTCGCGGACGAGCTGATCGTCGAGGCGATGGGTTACGTCAAAGGATAGAAGCGTTGCCCGGCACTCCCGTTCCCAGCCCGGAATCTCGCTCAAGTCGAGTTTCCGGGCCGGTTTTCTGGTCACTGGATGACGCGGTGCAGCTTCACCGTGGTGCTGGGACTATTCTGGATGGTCTGGAAGATCACGCAATAGCGATCCGTGAGTTCGAGCAGTTGGTCGAGCTGACTTTGGGGAGCGTCGGTGTCGATGTCGAACCGCAAGCGGATTTCCTTGAAGCCGACTGGAACACCCGCAGTGACGCCGAGCGTGCCGCGAAGATCGACGTCACCTTCCGCGGAAACTTCGGCGGACCTGATCGGAATTTCGAGCACGGCCGCCGCCGCGCGCATCGAGACACCGGCGCATGCGATCAGCGCCTCCAGCAGCATGTCGCCGGAGCACAGTTCCTGGCCGCTGCCCCGGCCATCGGATGGATGCCGGCAAGCGCCAGCCCGCGTCCGGTCTCGACCTTGCAGGTCACGGTGGACGCGTCGGCGACGCCTTTGGCCTTCAAGGTGAGGAACGCGGCCTTCGCATCCCTGCGATAGAGATCCTTGATCGGCTCCTGCGTGGCGCGAAATGTTGCGATTTCCATGAACAATCTCCTGTCTTGAATTGTCGTTGTCAAAATGGCGAGCAGTGGCCGGGCCTTATTCCGGCACCGCGATGCCGGAGCCGCCGAGCTCAGCCGGAAAGTCCCTGAGCTTGGGCAGCCCGTCCTTCATCGGCAGCACGGTCTCAGCGTAGTTGACGTGAACTCCAGGCGTGAATTTCACGCCTGGTATCGTTGCCGCATAGACATCGACCAGGCCGAGCGGCGGATGAACGGTCATCAGATGACCACCGCATTTCGTGCAGAACTGGCGATCGCTCATTTCGGTCTTCTCGAACCCGGACAGGAACTCCGCGCCCCCGGTGACCTTGACGTTCTGAGGCTTCCACAGCGTGAATGCGTTCACGGGAGACGCCGACCACGATCGACACGAACCGCAATGGCAATAGCCCATTGCCTCGGCGGCTCCGTGCACTTCGATTTCCACAGCGCCGCAAAAACACCCGCCCTTATGTACCGTCATGATATTTGTCCCTGGTTGGTTTCGACAGCACTCAGCGCCCACTCTCGGCAGCGCTTGAGCACCGGTGCAGGTTTAGGAGTTCTGGCCGCGAACTGAATGATACGGCGTCCGCCTCGCTTGACAGCGCGTCCGGAACTCGAAAGGGATGGCTGGCCGGCTAGCCGGGTGCGGGACGAAACCGAATGGCCGGGGATGCTCTGTCTGACCTGTTCGCCGGCGCCATCGTCCATCCTGCCGAAGATCCTGCCCGGTGCGGACCATCTGATCTCCTACCATGTGGTAACGGCCGGTCGCTGCTTCGCGCGCATCGTCGGCCAGGAAGCGATCGCGCTGGAGGCAGGCGAAGTCGTCGTCTTCACCAGGAGCGACCCGCATATTATGTCCAGCAATCCGGCGCTGCGCGCCGATCCGCCGACAGCCGACGTTCTCGACATCGCAACATCCAGCCGGATGCCGTTTTACATCAACTGCGCCGGCGACGGCGCGACCTCGGCCAGGCTGGTTTGCGGCTATCTCGCCTGTGATGCACAGCCATTCAATCCCCTGCTCGAGGCTTTGCCGCCGGTGATCAAGGCCGGAGATGCCAAAGGCGATGGCGGCTGGCTCAGCCAGTTCATCAACCTGGCTGTCACGGAGGTGGCGCAAAAGCGCGCAGGCAGTGAAACGGTGCTCACCAAACTGAGCGAACTGATGTTTGTCGACGTGTTGCGCCGTTACTTGGAATCGCTGCCGCCACAAACCACGGGATGGCTGGCTGGCCTGCGCGATCCAAACCTGGCGAGGGCACTGGCGCTGATCCACGACCGGCCGGCGCATAACTGGACGGTGGAGGCGCTGGCGAAGGACTCCGCGCTGTCGCGCAGCGTGCTCGCCGAACGCTTCACCAGGCTGGTCGGCATGCCGCCAATGCATTATCTCGCCAAATGGCGCATGCAGATCGCCTCGGAGCTGCTCAGCGCCGGCACCAGTAACATGGCCAGCATTGCCGCTGAAATCGGCTACGAATCCGAGGCAGCGTTCAGCCGCGCCTTCAAGAAGATGATCGGCCTTCCGCCCTCGGCCTGGCGTCTAGGCATCCGGACCGGATCCGGAACCGACGAAGAGTAGGCCGAGGCCTGGCAGCTCCTGTTCTATCGATCAGCCAGCGCCAGCTTGGCGCCAAGCATGACAAAGGCGCCGGCGAAGGTGCGGCGCATCCAGGTCAGCACCATCGGCCGCGACACGACATGGCTGCGGATCGAGGCCGCAAAGATGCCGTAAGCGACGAAGACGACGAAGGTCAGTAGCATGAAGACGCTCGAGAGTTCGAGCATCTTGGCAAATGCGTTCGGTTCGGTCGTGCTGACGAATTGCGGCAGGAAGGCAAAGAAGAAGATCGACAGCTTCGGGTTCAGGATGTTGATCAGGATACCGGAGGTGATGACCTTGGCTGCCGAGCGGGGTGCCGCGTTTTCATCGACGCTCAGGCCGCCCTTCTCGTTCAGCGTGTTCCAGGCCATGTAGAGGAGATAGGCGACGCCGAGATATTTCAGCGTCTCGAAGGCGACAGCACTTGTGTGCAGCAGCGCCGCCAAGCCGGTGATGGCGGCGGCCATATGCGGGATGATGCCAAGCGTGCAGCCGAATGCAGCAGTGATCGAGGCGCGCGCGCCTCGCGAAAGCCCGGCGCTCAGCGTGTAGAGAACGCCGGTGCCGGGCGAAGCCACGACGATCAGCGACGTCAACAGGAATTCGATGCTCATGGTTCCTCCAACGCCCTGCCCGTAGTGGAAGCTATCGGGGGATGTGGGATGAGGCAAGGTGGGCGTCGGCTAGATCGTTGGCATCCCGTGCGCCTTGCGCGCCATCAGGCAATCGTCGCCGCCAGGCATGCAGGCGTGGCAGACGTCCGGGCGGATCTCGTAGATGCCGCAGGCCGTGTGCTTGCCGATCTCGCCCGTAAGCGCCGAACAGCGGACGCCCTCGCAGCGCATCCCGGACAGGTCGGCGGACACGAACTTTTCCGGAATCCGGTCAAGTTGCGCATCGTCCTCGGTCGAGAAGCGCGGCCATTCGGCCGAGTAGGAGCAGCAGGCGCCGCAGCTCTGGCAATCGAAAACCGGCTGGCCGTCCTGTTTTGACGACCGGATATCCCTGGCGGCCAACGCGACCAGCCCAGGCGCTGCGAGATTGCGATCGGCTTGGTGCGGCAAGGCGCTATTTCTTCTTGCCTGCCTTGCCCTTGGGCGTGGCGGCTGGCGCCTCGAACAGATCGGTTGCCGACGGTTCGGCGGCCTTCGGCGCGGCAGCGGGCTTGGCCTGCTTTGCAGTGGCAGCAGCCGGCGCTGCCGGCTGGTCCTTGGTGGAAAACTTTATGGCCATGTCAGTCCTCGTCGGAAAAGCGGGATGATGGTGCGCGCGGATTGCGCAAGCGGCCGATCAGCGCCGAGACCGCCGTGATGTTCATTTCCTCGGGCGACCAGTTCCTCGCCTCGGCAATGTGGTGCGCCGCCAGTTCGCGATGCGTGCTGCCGCTATAGGCGGCATCCTGGTAGGTCACGCGCTCCTGGGTCTTTTTGTCCTCGCGGACATATTCGACCAGATAGTTCGGAGCTTCGGCACGGCCGCGCACGCCGACGCGCACCTGGGCATCGCCATGCGCGCGCTTGCAGCGCTCGAGCTTTTCCAGCACACGGCGGACATATTCGACCGGCTTGTCCAGGCCCGGGACCATGGACGCGATGGTCGCATCGGCATCGATCGGCGTCGGCGGTACGCGCTTGGTGGCCATCAGCGTTTGCCTGCCCGCTTTGGCAGCGCCGCAAGGACTGCGGCCGCTGCCATGTCGTCGGCTTCCTTTTCCTTGCGCAGTTCGCGCAAGCGCGCGGTCTTGGCTTCGCGCGCCTCGCTGACGGCATCACGCTCGGACAGGATGCGGTTGAGTGACATCGACTGGGTTTGCGTCTTGCTGAACAGCGAGCCGGCCTGGTCGGCGGTCTTGGATTGAGTGGTCAAAACTTTCTCCTGTCGGGAGCCTGGTGCCGATAGAGCGAGAGCGGTCTTCGATTTCGACCAAAGCAATACGGCAGCGGGGCAGTATGGGCGGTTCAGATTGCTGGAGCGTCCCTTAGCACGTTCCGACCGGCGTGCGGCGCACTTTTAGCGGCACGACGCACAAAATGAAAAAGGCCAGGCACCGCCTGACCTTCCATGAAAGCGCCGCGCATCCAGTTGGATGCGCAAGGCGCTCCTTTCAGCCTTTCATCGGTGCCAGTACATCCGTGGTCACCGGAAGGCCGAATTCCTTATCAGGCCGCCTTCAACTGGTCGGCGGACATCTTGCCTGACTTGTTGTCGCGGGTCATCTCGTAGCCGAGCTTCTGGCCCTCGACGATGTCACGCATGCCGGCGCGCTCTACGGCCGAGATGTGGACAAAAACGTCGGCGGAGCCGTCGTCAGGCTGAATAAAACCAAAACCTTTGGTGGCGTTGAACCATTTCACTGTGCCGGTGGCCATGAAGAACCCTTTCCCTGGCAAATATTCGTTCACCATCGTGCGACTGCACAACAGCGTTTTGTCTCGATTTTTGATGGGGAAGTTCGTCAAAGGCGCGCATCATGCGCGGATAACAAAAGTCGGTCAAACAAATATCGACATGTTTCTTATAGACTTCTTTTAGCGCCGAGTCAATTTCTGGTTTGGCCGGAGCCCAAATTCAACCTGAGGGTGCCTGAGGCATAAGCCTCAACTGACGAGGTGGCGGAGCTCAAGGCGTTCCAAAAAATATTCCACGCCCCGGAACCAATCGCAAGCCGGCGCATTTCCGTGGTGTCAGCAATTCAGAGAACAATCTCGGTAATGCTGGCAAAAGAACGCCTCCCGCACATTAAACGGTGCGAGAGGCGTTCTTGTATGTGCCGTTGTCTGACACAATTCCCAAGGGAAAACCGTTTCACATCCATAAACTTACGCTCGCCTACAGGATCGCGCTGATCAGCGGCAGGATCTCGTAGTGGAAACCGCGGCCGGAGCTCGACACCGGATCGCCGTCGGTGACCGCTCTTGCCTCGGCTTCGCTGCCGACACGCAGGATCAGCAGACCCCAAGGGCCGGCCGGGTCGGCGACCGGCCCGGCCAGGATCATGGTGCCCTCGGCAAGCTTGCCGCGCAGATAGTCGGCATGCCGGCCCATCAACTCCCTCTGCTCCTCCGTCAGGGTGAAGGCGAAGTCCGGCCGAGGCGGGATCAGCCGGCAGTGGAAGATTGTTGGCGCGGCAGTCTCACGCGGTCCATCATTGCTGGCCATCGGTCACTCACCGTGATGTCATTAGTGGTCCTATTCGTCCGGGCCGGGTTCCGGCCAAGTCTCCTTCGCTGCTTCCGCATACCAGTGCCGCATCGCCGGCGTTGCCAACACGGCGTCGACGTAGGCGCGCGTGTCGGGCGCGAGCTTGCCGCCATAGGTGTCGAAGCGGGTGACGACAGGTGCATACATGGCATCGGCCGCGGTGAAATGACCGAACAGGAAGGGGCCGCCCTTGCCGTATTGTTCCCGGCACTGGCGCCAGATCGTTTCGATGCGCGCGCGCTGCATTTCGCCTTCGGCGTCGAGCGGCTTGTGGCCCTTCGGCCGGCGCAAATTCATCGGCCAGCCATAGCGCACCTCGCGAAAGCCGGAATGCATCTCGGTCGCTACCGAGCGGGCCAGCGCTCGGGCGCCGATATCCTGAGGCCAAAGCTTTTTCTCCGGAAACAGGTCGGCGAGATATTCAAGGATGGCAAGGGTTTCCCAGACAATCCTGCCATTGTGATTCAACACTGGCACAAGGCCGGTGGGCGAGACTTTCGCCAGAGCGGCAAAGGTTTCGGGCGTGCGCAGGCGCACGAAACCTTCCTCGAACGGGATCTCCAGATGCTTCATCGCCACCCATGGCCTCAGCGACCAGGACGAAAAGCACTTGTTGGCGATGATGAGCGTAAATTCAGCCAAGGCGGTCTCCCCAAAATTTCGTCACACTAGTCACACGATACGACGCGGCAAAGCGTTTCGGCGACCATATAAGCGACCAGATGCGACGATGATCGCCGCCCAGGGAACCTAAGCCAAGCCGGCCCGTTTGCCTCCTGCGAATGAATCCCCGAATCCCAGGAGATGCAAAGATGGTGAACAAGGATCAGGTTGCCGGCGTGGCCAAGCAGGTCAAGGGCTCGGTCAAGGAGGCCGGCGGCAAGGCGACCGGCAACAGGCAGACCCAGGCCGAAGGCACGGCCGACAAGACCGCCGGCAAGGTGCAGAAGGTGTATGGCGACGTGAAGGACAAGATCAAAAAGGCGCTCTGATTCGATCTTGCAGGCAATGAGGAAGGCGGCTCAAGACCGCCTTTTTCTTGTCAGAGGCTGAGGCTCTTGCTGAAGGCGCTGGTGAACTTGACCCCGCCCCGGTCGCCCGCCGCCTCGCCTAGCACCACGTCCATGCCGTCCCCGGTTACCCTCACCAGCGCGAAGCCACCCATATAGGCAGCCTTCGGCTTGAACAGGTCGAGGCCATCGCTTTTGTAGATCATAGGCACTTCGTGCTGATGGCCATGGAAGATGGCGATGACATTGTAGCCCTTCAGCGCCGCCAGCAGCGCTTGGCGGTCGGCCTCGCTCCACCAGTGCGGCGCGCCTGCGCCGTCATCGTCATAGGTGCGCTTGGCCGGGTCCCAGCGCTCGACCGAGAAAGTGTCCCAGCCATAGTGCTGGAACAGGATGACGGGACGGCCATCCGCCGCGTAGGTCGCCAGATCCTGCTTCAGCCACGGCAGGCTGCTCACCGCGCCATGGCCGGTGTCGCCGGCAAAGCGGTGGGTCTGGACGAGATGCAGGCCGCCCCAGTCCCAGGAATAGCAGTCGGTGTCGACATCGTATTCGGTGGCCGGCACCGGCGGCTTGAAGAACACGCCGGGGCGGTGGTTGACCTCGACATAGTCGCGCAATTCACGCCGATACCAGTCGACATGGGGCGGCGAGCCATTCTGGTCGAGATCGTGATTGCCGAGGCCGACATAGACCGGCATGTGCACGCGATCGGGACCGACGCCCTGTTGATAGCGCTGGCTGAACTGCAACAGTTGCGTGCCTTCGCTGGGCTCGGTGATCTGGCCGCCGCCATCGTCGGTGATGTCGCCGCCGACAACGAGGCCGAGCGGCGCATCGATGCGGCCGCCGGCCGAACGCAGGCGGGTTGCAACGCCATCGATCTCGACTGGCCATTGCCGGCCGACCAAGCCATTGAGGACAGCGACATTGCGCAACAGCGCGGCATCGGTCTTGCCTTCCTCCAGGCAGTTGGGGCTGAGGCCGCTCGACATGCGGCAGGCATGGACGTCGGCGATGAACAGAAAGGTGGCGTCGATGGGCTGGATGCGCTTGCCGGTCTGGCCAAGCGCGGCGCGCGGCAGCATGCCAGCCATGGTAAGGCCGGCTGCCTGTGCGAGGAAATTGCGACGGGAGAGGACGAGCTTGCGATTCATGACCTGAAATTCAGCACAGCCGGCGCCCCACCGTCCAGTTGCCAGGAATGGCAGGTCGACACGGCACTGTGGCTCTGGCATTTCTTGGGTCATGCTGGCGCGTAGCAAATACAAGCAGAGGGGGAGGATTTCATGAGAGCCGTTTCGATAGGCGTGGTGCTGGCTGGGTTGCTACCGGCGGCTGCGGTGCATGCCGCCGATTGTGTCGACGCAAAATCGGCCAAGGCCGGCTTCGTTCTGGAAATGCCTGGCGTCCGCAGCGAGTTTCGGCCGGTGGCCGGCGGCATGGTGTCCGTCGCCAACAACTACGAATCGCAATCGCCGCAGACACAGTTCCTGTTTGCCGGCCTGGTCGAAGTGTTTCGCGACAGCGATACCGGACGGGTGGCGACGATTCCGTTTTCCGATCTGCGAAAACTGTTTCCGCTGAAGACGGGAGCCAAGAGCACGATCGAATTCGTCGAGTTGTCGCCGAACAAGCAGCCGAAGAGCACCAAGACACTGAGCCTGGTCGTCAAGGGCAAGGAGACGTTCAGCGTCGGCGGCTGCAAATACAACGTGCTGGCGGTCACGGAGACCTTCAAGAACGGCGCCGGCGAAACGCTGGACACATTCACCGCGCTTTATGCTCCCGATCTGCAAGCGTCTCTCGCCCGGCGTTACGACGAAGGGACCAGCGCGGAATCGGTGAACGGTTACGAGACGATCAAGCCGCTTTCCAACTAGAACAGCGCAGTTCCGGCCTCAAGGTTTTCCCGGCCGCAGCAGGATCCTGCGACGCCGCTTCGCTCTGCTCGGGAATGGCGGCGTTGAGCTGCCCTGAAGTTCGGCCAGGCAATCGCGCAGCACGCTGGCATCCTGTGCCGCCTTGGCCATCGACATGGCGCCGGAATAGGCGGCGATGGCGAGTGCCGCAAAGCGCTCGGGGTCGGTGCCCTGCTCCCTCCCCGACTGCTGGTCGGCTCGCACCTTGTCGGCAACCGCCTGACGCCATCCGGCAAAGATATCGTCCAGAGCGGCGCGGAAATCCGGGTCAGCGAGCGACAGTTCATGCGCCAGATTGTTGAGCGGACAGCCGCGCACGAAGCCTTGCTGCTCAAGCTCGGTCGCCACCGCCTCGAACACCGCGCGCACGCCTTCGCGCGCCGAGCCTGCCGCCCGTACAGGGTTGATCCAGGTTTCATCGAGGGCCGCTGCCACGCGCTCCTCGATCACCGCCAGAGCGAGCGCCTTCTTCGTCGGGAAATGATGATGCAGCGCGCCGCCGCTGACGCCTGCGGTCGTCATCAACTCGCCAAGAGCGGATGCATGATAGCCACGCGCCTGGAACGACGCTTCGGCGATATCGAGCACCTTGTTGCGCAGCCCTTCGGGATCGTTGGTGCGTTTTCGCGGCGGCCCTTTCGGAGCCCGAGCAATCTCTGCTGACATTTGCCAACGATAGCAGATTGACAAAACAGGACAACCGGTCTGTTTTATAAACCGGATGATCATCCTGTTTTTGGAGACGACACAATGACCGTACCCCTGAATGCGCCTGCGACGGCAAGCCTGCTCGCTTCGCCTGTCGTCGAGTTGCGGCAGTACACGCTGAAGCCGGGACGGCGCGAGACGCTGATCGACATCTTCGACAGTCGGTTCATCGAAGGCCAGGAACACGCCGGCATGACCATCATCGGACAGTTCCGCGACCTCGACCGCCCCGACATATTCGTCTGGCTGCGCGGCTTCGATGGCATGGAAGCGCGGAAGCAGGCGCTCACCGCCTTCTATGACGGGCCGGTGTGGACGGCGCACCGCGACGCCGCCAATGCGACGATGATCGATTCCGACGATGTGCTGCTCTTGAAGCCGGCATGGCCAGGCGCCGGCTTCGATCTGTCAGGCGCGCAGCGAGGCGCCATGCCGGCGGATGGAAAGTTGAGCGCAGACAATCGCTTGACCGGTGTTGTTGTCATCCAGATTCATCATCTGCGGTCTGGCGCCGAAGCCGATTTCGCCGGCAATTTCGAAACGGACGCCGTTCCGGTCCTTATCGGCGCCGGCGGACGGTTGCTTGGCGCCTTCATCACCGAGCACGCTGAAAACAGCTTTCCCCGCCTGCCGGTGCGCTTGAGCGAAAACGTCTTTATCGCGGTGACGGGTTTCGACAGTCCCGAGGCGCATGCCAGTTACGAAGCCGCAGTTGCCGCTTCGCCCCAATGGCAAGCGGCCGATGTGACGTGGCGGACCGAAACCTTGCGCCTGACGCCGACGTCGCAGTCACTGCTGCGGTAACCGGATCGGCACGCGGCCAACCGAAGTTCATACTGAGCGATAGGCCGGCGGCTTGACCGCCCTCGCCGATCGGCATTGCCTTCGTGACGCGGGCAACAGCGAGAGCATTCGATGCGACTTGGCCTTCAATGAGACTTTCTGGCAAACGAGCACTGGTGACCGGCGGCTCGGACGGCATCGGCCTGGCGATATCGGAAGCTTTCTTGCGCGAGGGCGCCGACGTGCTGATCGTCGGTCGCGACACCAGCAAGCTCGAGACCGCCCGCGAGACACTTGCGGCGGCGGGCAACGTCGGCACCCAGTCGGCCGATCTCTCGACCTCGTCCGGCATCGATGCCGTGGTCGATCGCGCGAAAGCAACCGGCCCGCTCGACATCCTCGTCAACAATGCCGGCGTCGCTTATCTGGTGCCTTTCGAGAACGTCACCGAGCACCAATTCCAGCAATCCTTCGCGCTCAATGTGACGGCGGCGTTCTTCCTTACCCAGCGGCTGCTGCCGCATCTCGGCGCCAACGCTTCCGTCATCAACATCTCGTCCTACTTCGCCGACAAGATGATCCCGAAGCGGCCGTCGAGCCTGTATTCCTTGTCCAAGGGCGCGCTGAATTCGCTGACCAAGTCGCTGGCCTTCGAGCTTGGTCCGCGCGGCATCAGGGTCAATGCGATTGCGCCCGGCACGGTCGACACCGCCATGCGGCGCAAGTCGATCGACAACCTGCCGGCGGCAGCGCAAGCCGAGCTGAAAACCTATGTCGAGCGCAGCTACCCGCTCGGCCGCATCGGCCAGACCAGCGATCTTGCCGGCATCGCCGTCTATCTGGCCAGCGACGAGGCGGCGTGGACCAGCGGCGGCATTTTCGCGATCGATGGCGGGTATACGGCGGGGTGACCGTTTGGACGGCCCTCGGCCTCGAACAAGCGGAGCACTTGACCAAACTTCCGATACCGCGTCTGTCTGCAGATTGAGCAATGCTTCAGACATTCGTGGTGCCATGCCGTCTATCGATCCACTGATCCTCTTCTACACAACGTTCTTCAGCAAACCCGTCGATATCGCGTCGATACAGTGCGAAATGCCCGGGCGGTGGACACTGGACAAACGACGGATTTCCGAGGCCGCGGCAGTCGTCTTCCATATTCCGAACTTTCGCGAAGTGGGCGATGCCTACAAATACCCTGGTCAATATTGGGTCGCCTGGTCGATGGAATGCGGCCAAAACTACAAGCGACTTGCCGACCCCAAAACCATGCGGCACTTCGATATCATCATGACGCATGAATCCCGGTCCGATGTCTGGGTACCCTACCTTCCGCGTGCGGTGTGGTGGAAAGATGCGCTGGCCAGACCAATCGTGCGGAAAACGGAAGAAGCGCCGGTCGCACTCTTCCAGTCGGCCGGCCTGAATTATAGCGGCCGTGTCGATTTGGCGAACGAACTGGCGCGCCACATCAAGATCGATTCTTATGGCCGATATCGCAACAACCGATCGGTCTCTGGCCCCGATCTGGGCTCGAAGACCAAGATCGAAACCATTGCGCGGCACAAATTCTGCCTGGCCATGGAGAACTCGATCGAGGCCGACTATGTCACCGAGAAAATCTATGACGCGTTCATGGCGGGCACGGTGCCGATCTACCTTGGCGCTCCCAATGTGGACGAGTTCGTTCCGGAGCACTCCTTTATTGACGCCAGTGCCTTCGCCAGCGCCAGCGATCTTGCAGCCTATCTCCAGCACCTGATCGCAACGCCGCAAGACTACGAGGCTTATTTCGACTGGCGCTCAAAGCCATTGCCCGACAACCTCGTCAAACGGGTGCAATCATTGGAAACACCCGCGTTCTGCAGACTGATGAGCGTCGTGCGCCAGCGTCTGGAGGCGCGGACAAGCAAGCCTTCCGGACGGCGAACACTTCCGTTCGGCTATAGATCCTATCTCAGGACAAAGCTGCGCCGTTGGAGGAAAAAGGTTCCGAGCTGACGGTCCGCGATCAGGCGCGCTTTCAGCAAAATACGGAGAACAAAGAGCGTCTCTTGCGACGTCGAGACGGCTTCGACCTTGCCGCCATGCATCTTGGAAATCTCCGAGGCTATGTGGAGGCGCTCCCAGGGTGGACTTGAAATTCTCGGTTTCGCGATCCGAAGCTCGATCCGGATGCGATGCCGGATTTTGGTCGGGAAACTGAACAGAAGGACAAGTGCATAAGCTACCTCATCGCTGCTGTTGCCAGTGAGCGCCGGCACGGATGGTAGTTTGTGTGGCAGCGTCGCTCGTAGGTAGAGTAGGTAGACATGAATTGCGCATTGCTGATCCTGGGGGAAGTTTGCGTAGAGCAATCCGCCAGCTCGACATGATCTTATCGAGCTAAATCCGCAAGTTTCCATCCACTTCATGGGATCAAGCCGCACTGAGGAGCAATTTCCTTCACACGAAAGTGGAGGGTGCAGGATCCCGAAGGGCGGCGCTACCGCTTCAACCGATTTACTGCCTGCCGGCCGCAATCTCTGCTTGAAGGCCATTGTGCAACGCGATACGCCGTTGCCGAATTCGATCGTCGGAGAGACAAGTGACCGCTGCCAGGACCAGAACCGAAACCGACACGTTCGGCCCCATCGAGGTTGCCGCCGACCGTTACTGGGGCGCGCAGGCGCAGCGTTCCCTCGGCAATTTCAGGATAGGCTGGGAAAAGCAGCCGGCCTCGATCGTGCGTGCGCTCGGCATCGTCAAGCGAGCGGCGGCGGAAGCCAATATGGAGTTGAAGCGGCTCGATCCGGCAGTCGGCAAGGCGATCATCGAGGCGGCGCAAGAGGTGATCGACGGCAAGCTGAACGATCATTTCCCGCTGGTCGTCTGGCAGACCGGCTCGGGCACGCAGTCCAACATGAACGCCAACGAGGTGATCTCCAACCGGGCGATCGAACTTCTGGGCGGCGTCATGGGCTCGAAGAAGCCGGTGCACCCTAACGACCACGTCAATATGAGCCAGTCGTCGAACGACACCTACCCGACAGCCATGCACATCGCGTGCGCCGAGCGCATCGTGCACGATCTGCTGCCGGCGCTGAAGCATCTGCACGCTGCGCTCGAGGTCAAGACGAAGGCCTTCGCCCACATCATCAAGATCGGCCGCACCCATACGCAGGACGCGACACCCCTCACGCTGGGCCAGGAATTTTCCGGCTACGCCGCGCAGGTGGCCTCTTCGATCAAGCGCATCGAGATGACGCTGCCCGGCCTGCAGGAACTGGCGCAGGGCGGCACCGCCGTCGGCACCGGCCTCAACGCGCCGGTGGGCTTTGCCGAAACGGTGGCGGCGCGCATCGCCGAAATCACCGGCATCGCCTTCGTCACCGCGCCGAACAAGTTCGAGGCGCTCGCCGCGCACGATTCCATGGTGTTCTCGCATGGCGCCATCAACGCGGCGGCCGCCGCCCTCTTCAAGATCGCCAACGACATCCGCTTCCTCGGCTCCGGCCCGCGCTCGGGCCTCGGCGAACTGTCGCTGCCGGAAAACGAGCCGGGTTCCTCGATCATGCCGGGCAAGGTCAACCCGACCCAATGCGAGGCTCTGACGCAGGTCTGCGTGCAGGTGTTCGGCAACAACGCCTCGCTGACCTTCGCCGGCAGCCAGGGCCATTTCGAGCTCAACGTCTACAACCCGCTGATGGCCTACAACTTCCTGCAGTCGGTGCAGTTGTTGGCCGACGCCTCGATCTCCTTCACCGACAATTGCGTCCTCGGCATCGAGGCTCGCGAAGACAACATCAAAGCCGCGCTCGACCGCTCGCTGATGCTGGTGACCGCGCTGGCGCCGACGATCGGGTACGACAATGCCGCCAAGATCGCCAAGACCGCGCACAAGAAGGGCACCACCTTGCGCGAGGAAGCACTGGCCACCGGGCTGGTCAGCGAGGCAGACTACGACCGGCTGGTGCGGCCGGAGGACATGACGCATCCGGGTTAAGCGATTCCAGGGGAAGTGCCTTGCGTTTCCTCGGGAAGCGCGCAGCCCTCTTCTTGGGGATTGCGTCAACTAGAAATCCGAATTTTGTGGCGGGACAATTTGCTCCCGCCGCTGCTGGCCGCGACAAGAATTTTGCGTCGGTCGAACGATCCCGAAATGTACGTCCTGTGAACAATGTGTCGCCGGACTGGCGGCTTTGGTGAACAGTCGGCTTGGTCTATCTGACGGGACATCAACCCTTTTCGGAGAGCCACCATGTCCATCAACACTTCCGCTGCCGGCGCCGGCATCGCGTCCAACAGCTCCACCACCATCCTGCTCGGCCGCATCCTGCTCGCCGCCATCTTCCTGCTTTCCGGCTTCGGCAAGCTCACCGCCATTTCGGGCACCGCCGGCTATTTCGGCGCCATGGGCCTGCCGGTGCCGACCGTAACGGCCATTGTCGTCGGCCTGATCGAATTGCTCGGCGGCCTTGCCGTGCTCGTTGGCTTTCAGACCCGCATCGCCGCCTGGGTGCTCGCGGTCTTCACCATCGCCTCGGCCTTTGTCGCCCATACCGGCTGGGCCGACCAGAACCAGATGATCCATTTCCTGAAGAACGTCGCCATCACCGGCGGTTTCCTGCTGCTGGCTTCCTCGGGCCCTGGCGCCTACTCGATCGACGCCAAGCGCGGCTGAGCTTTCCCTCCCAAGCCTGAAAAAAGCGGCGTGGAATTTTCCACGCCGCTTTTTCGTTGTCTGCCCAAGCGCGCACCCGTCCCATCCCTGCTAGGATCGGTCTCGAAACAGCCGGCGGACAGACAACGGAGATGACCATGCCCCGCGATGCATTGCTTCTGATTTCCCGGCTGCTGCTCGCCGCCCTGCTCGTTCCCTCCGGCTACCACGCGCTCGCCGACATTGCCGGGACGACCGGCTATTTCGCCGGCCTCGGCATGCCATTGCCGACCCTTGCCGCCTGGGGCACCGGGCTGTTCGAGTTGATTGCCGGTCTCTTGATACTGGTCGGCTTTCAGACGCCGGTCGTTGCGATACTTCTTGCCGCTTTCTGCATCGTTGCAGGCTCCATCGGCCACTACGGCCAGGGCGGCGATGACCCGATGCTCACCTTCCTGCACCAGCAGATGCTGATGAAGGATATTGCCATCGCCGGCGGATTCCTGGCGCTAGCCATGGCCGGCGCCGGGGCCTGGTCGATCGACGGGCGCGGTGCCGCGGTCTGATATCGTCAAATATCGTCCCGGTTGAACCATCGATGCCCGAGGCAGGTCGACCCCCACTCCGTCTCGGCTTCGCCGAGCCCCCTCTCCCCCGATCGACGGGGTAGAGGAAGGGCGCGAGCCTATTGCCGCCAACGCTTTCCAACGAGGCTCCCTTCCTTTCCCTCCGGAGGGGGAAGGTGGCGGTGCGAAGCAGCGACGGATTGAGGAAGCCGGTGCTCGAACGCGAGGCCGACGACGACATGGTTTTGCTGTCAGGCCGCGCCTACTTCACCGACACGCTCTGCCCACCCTCGACCGCCAGCACCAGCCGGCGGTTGGTGATCCGCGCCAGTTGCGCCAGCCGTCCGGCCGGGCGTTCGCCGTAAAGATCGGAAAGTGAGGCCGGCAGCACCAGCGCCAACGTGCCATTGCCGCGGTTTTCCCATTTCAGCCGCGGCATGACGCCGGGCATGGCCGCAGTCAGCAGATAGACGACGCGCAGCACCGCCGCCAGGATGCGGGCGCGCTCGAGATAGCGCGGCGTCGCCAGGCCGCGGATTTCCGGCGCCGCATCGTTGAACACGCCTTCGTGGCGGAACAGGCCGACCAGCGCCAGGAAGGCACGGCCGGGGTGATCGACGCCAATGAAGGATGCGTGGGCAATGATGTTGAGCGACTGCTTGCCGCGATATTCCGGGTGTGCGCGCCAGCCTATATCGGCCAGCAGACAGGCAGCGTGGCGATAGCGTGCCTCATCCTCCGTCTCGTCGATGCCGAAGGCGGCAAAGGTCTTGTCCGTCCATTCGACAAGCTCATGCGCATGGGTGACCGAGCGCGACCGCAGCCGCGCCAGTTCCTCCGAAGCGGAGACCAGCGGATCGGCCTTCTGCTCGGCAGGGTCGAGCAGCGAATAGAGAAACCCTTCGCGCACGCCCAATGCCGAGACGATGATCTTCGACGGTTGCATCGCCGCCATGATCTCCTGCAGCACGACCGCGCCATAGGGCAGCAGCGAACGGCGGTTCTTCGACACACCTTCGATGCCCTTGACCTTCTCGATCTCGCCTTTCGCCACCTGCTTCAGGAAATTGGCGGCGCTTTCGACACCGATCTCATAGTGGTGCATGACGCCAAGCGGGTAGTTGGTCATTTCCATGTGCAGCCGGGCAAGGTTTCGCCAGGTGCCGCCAACGGCGTAAAAGGGCCGTCCCAGCCCGCCCTTCAACAATTTGGCGCGCGCCAGTTCGTCGCGGGTGATCTTTGCCGCCTGGGCGAGCGAATTCCTGGCCATGTCCTGCAGCCGCAGGCCACCCAGCGGCAGCGTGATGCCGTCGCCGATCGCCTCGCCATTGATGTCGATAAGCTCCAGGCTGCCGCCGCCAAGATCACCGGCAATGCCATTGGCGGGGTGGAAGCCCGAAATGACGCCAAGCGCCGAATAATGCGCCTCCTGCCGGCCAGTGAGCACGCGGATCTCGGTCTTGAGCACATCCTGGGCGCGGTGGATGAAATCGGGGCCGTTGATCGCTTCGCGGGCCGCGGCCGTCGCCAACACATACATGTGCTCCGCGCCGGCCTGGTCGGAGAGCGCACGGAAACGGCGGAACTCCTCCATCGAGCGCGTCACCGCCTCGGGGTCGAGCTTGCCGGTCGAAACGATGCCGCGGCCTAGGCCGGCCAGCATCTTTTCGTTGAACAGCAAGGTCGGCGAGCGCGCCAGCCCCTCATAGACGACAAGGCGGATCGAGTTCGAGCCGATGTCGATAATGGACAGCGGCCGGCGATCCTGCAGCCGGCCTTGGGACGTTGAAATCATCAGCCGGTGTTCTTCTTGCGACGCTTGAACTGCGCGATGCGCTTGGGCGCATGCGACTTCAGCGCGTCACCCCGTCCCGACAGGCTCGGATTGGTCATGAAATATTCCTGCGCGTTGAACGGTTCCTCACCCTCCTCCAGCACGACGCGCCGGGAGGTTCCGTCAGCCAATACGTCGAAACTTTGCTGGTTGTCCATGATGTTGCCCAGCATGATCTGGCCAAGGATCTGTTCATGCACCGTTGGATTGGTGATCGGCACCATGGTCTCGACGCGGCGGTCGAGATTACGTGGCATCAAGTCGGCCGAGGCGATGTAGACGATCGCCTCGTCCGACGGCAGGCCATGGCCGTTGCCGAAGCAGTAGATGCGGCTGTGTTCGAGGAAGCGGCCGACGATCGACTTGACCCTGATGTTTTCCGACAGGCCGGGCACCTGCGGCCGCAGGCAGCAGATGCCGCGCACGACGAGATCGATCTCGACGCCGGCACGGCTGGCGTCATAGAGCGCGTCGATGATGTTGGGATCGACGAGCGCGTTCATCTTCATCCAGATGCGCGCCGGACGGCCAGCCAGCGCGTAGGCGACCTCGTCGGCAATGTGCTTGAGGATACGGCTGCGCAGCGTAAACGGCGAGATGGCGATCCGCATCTCATCGGTCGGCTCGGCATAGCCGGTGATGAAGTTGAACAGCTGGGCGACATCGCGCGCGATCGTCGGATCGGTGGTGAAGAAGGACAGGTCGGTGTAAATGCGCGCTGTCACCGGATGGTAGTTGCCGGTGCCGAGATGCACATAGTTACGCAGCTTGCCGTCCTCGCGCCGCACCACCAGCGACATTTTCGCATGGGTTTTGAGTTCGAGGAAGCCGAACACGACCTGGACGCCGGCGCGTTCGAGGTCGCGCGCCCAGCGGATGTTGGCTTCCTCGTCGAAGCGCGCCTTGAGCTCGACCAGGGCGGTTACCGACTTGCCGGCCTCGGCCGCGTCGACCAAGGCGCGCACGATCGGGCTGTCGTTGGAGGTGCGGTAGAGCGTCTGCTTGATCGCCACCACCTCCGGGTCGGCCATCGCCTGGCGCAGGAATTGGACCACCACGTCAAAGGATTCATAGGGGTGGTGGACGACGATGTCCTTCTCGCGAATGGCCGCGAAACAGTCGCCGCCATGCTCGCGGATGCGCTCGGGAAAGCGTGGATTGTAGGGGGTGAACTTCAGGTCGTCGCGCGGCACGGCGACGATCTCGGAAATCTGGCTGAGCGCCAGCGGGCCGGTCAGAACGCTGATGCGGCTCGAAGAGACGCCAAGCTCGCCGGCGACGAACTCGCGCAATTCGCCGGGCATCGACTTGTCGAATTCGATGCGGATGACCGAACCGCGGCGGCGCCGCTTCAGCGCCGTCTCGAACAGGCGCACGAGATCTTCCGACTCTTCCTCGACCTCGATATCGCTGTCCCGGATGATGCGGAAGGTGCCGGAACCCTTGACCTCATAGCCGGGGAACAGCTTGCCGATATAGAGGCCGACAGCCTCCTCCAACGGAATGAAGCGAACGTGCTGCTTGCGGTCGGGCAGACGGATGAAGCGCTTCAGCGCCACCGGCAGGCGCAGAAGCGCGCTCATCTCCTCGCCATTCTTGCGATGGCGCAATTGCAGCGCCATCGAGAAGCCGAGATTGGGAATGAACGGAAACGGATGCGCCGGGTCGATCGACAGTGGAGTCAGCACCGGGAAAACCTGGTCCTGGAAATGGTCTTCCAGCCAGACTTTTTCATCCTTGGTCAGTGCATCGCGGGTGATGCTCTCAATGCCTTCCTTGTTGAGCAGCAACATCAGCGCCGAAAGGCTGTTCTGCTGGTCCTCCTGCAGCCGCTCGACCTCGCGCAGCAATTGTTCCAGCTGCTGCTCCGGCGTGCGGCCGTCGGGGCTCTTGAGCGCAATGCCTTCGCGCACCTGGCCCGCAAGGCCGGCGACGCGGACCATGAAGAATTCATCGAGATTGGCGGCCGAAATCGACAGGAAACGGACGCGTTCGAGCAGCGGATGGTGCTGGTTCTGGGATTCCTCGAGCACACGCCGGTTGAACTGCAGCCAGGAGAACTCACGGTTGACGAACCGATCGGGGTTGCCGCCCTCGGGGCTCGCCACCTCGACATTGATGAATTCGCTCTGCACCGGCTTCAGTTCGTTCATGGTTCCTGCTCTTCCCCCGCCAACCGTCCCTTGGAGCGCCGCTGGACGTGCCATGCCTCTAACACGCTTTTGTGGCGCATGACCCTTCGGCGAAAACCGTTCCGATTTCAGGGACATGCACTTAACCGGCTCAACGTATCCTCTGACAGGCTTTTGCGACAGTTTCATTTCATCGATCTTGCAAACAGGCCTGTTATGTTCCAGATGCTTTTCGACGAGATCAAGGAGACGACGATGGCAGGCGGTTCCATTCCCCATTTCCAGAACGATGCGGGCCATCCGGCAATCGACATCGGCGTCAAGGAATTCATGTGCACCGGCGCCAACCCGCCCTTCGACCACCCGCATGTGTTCCTCGACATGGGCGACGACAATGAAAAGGTCTGTCCCTACTGCTCGACGCTCTACCGCTATTCGGCGAAGCTGAGGGCGACGGAAACGCTGCCGGCTGGTTGCCTTTATATCGACCAGGCCGCCTGATCCTTCCGCGACAAGCCCGATGGAAGACATCAGGTCCCGGCAGGTCATAATCGCCGGGGCCGGCATCGCCGGGCTGACCGCTGCCCTTGCCTTCGCCGGACGGGGTTATCCGGTAAAGCTGATCGAACAGGCACAGCACCTAGAAGCGGCCGGCGCCGGCATCCAGCTTTCGCCCAACGCAACACGCATTCTTGGAAAACTCGGCGTGCTCGACCGACTGCTGCCCGCAGCGTTGCGGCCGGAAGCGGTCGTGCTCAAGGACGCCGGGACGCTGCGCGAACTGGCGCGGGTACCGCTCGGGCACGCCGCCGAAGCGCGCTGGCAGTCGCCCTATCTTGTCGCCCATCGCGCAGATCTGCAGGCAGCGCTGCTGGGGCAAATGGCTGAACGGTCGCAGATTGAGCTCATCACCGGCGCCCGCGTGACCGGCATCGTCAAAGACGCGCAATATGTCGCCGTGACCGCCGAAGTGGACGGCCGCGAGATCGAGGCACGCGGCAAACTGCTGGTCGGCGCCGACGGCGTCTGGTCGGCGGTCCGGGCGCAACTCGCAGGCGAGGACTTCGTCAAAAGCCGTTTTTCGGGCGAACTCGCCTGGCGGGCTACAATCGCAGCCGACGGTGCGGCCGGAGAAGCCTTTGCCGCGATCGGCGCCGCCGACTGCGTCACCACGTTCCTGCATCCTGGCTTCCACATGGTCGCCTACCCCGTCAGCAAAGGCCAGGCCTTCAATCTCGCCGCCTTCACCAAGGGTGAGCGCATGGCCGAAGGTTGGTCGGGCCATGCCGATCCCGCGATCCTCACGGCTGCCCTGCGCGGCACCGCGCCGGGCCTGACGAAGCTTGTGGCACTGGCCGGCCCATGGACGGCCTTTCCGATCCATACCGTCGAACAACAGCGGTGGACGAGCCCGCAGGGCATCGCGATGATCGGCGACGCCGCGCATGCGATGACGCCGTTTGCCGCACAGGGCGCGGCAATGGCGATCGAAGATGCCATCACGCTTGCCGACGCTATCGCTGATTTCCCTGGCGATCTGCCCAGAAGTTTTCAAATCTGGGAAAATCTTCGGCGGCCGCGTGTCGCCAAGGCCGCGCGTCGTGGGGCCGTAAACCGCCTCGCCTGGCATGCTGCCGGCCCGGTGGCGATCGCCCGCAATCTGTTCCTGGCCATGCGCTCGCCCGACAAGCTCGCCGCCGACCTCGACTGGCTCTATGGATGGCGAGCGGACACTCGGCAGTCCAGATCGTCGACGTAGCGATCCTTCCCACCCCCCTCTGTCCTGCCGGACATCTCCCCCGCAAGGGGGAGATTGGATGTCGCCGTCGCCTTCGCCAAAATCGCCGGCGTTGCAGCAGGAGCGCCGCGGGCAAAACGGCTGATCTCCCCCCTTGCGGGGGAGATGGCCGGCTGGCCAGAGGGGGGTGCCGTCCCGCTGACTTCAAAAGATCCAACACTGTCGGGGTGCGGCGTAGGAGCTGCTAATTATACAGCCGCATTGAAAATCGCAGCGAGGCCGGCAGCGGGTTCCACCAGCCGGTGCGCAGGCCGGCGGTGCGCAGGCCGGCGGCTGTCCAGGTGTTACAGCCGACAAGCGCGTTGAATTGGCCGTTCGCCTCGAAGAAGCGGTCGAAGCTGGAATAGGCGGCGTTCTCGATGACGACCGGACCATGCGGCCCTTGCTGGAAACTCGCGTCGATATAGTCGAGCAGCGCTGCAAAACGTTCCTCATCGATGTCGAAACCGGTGACAGCAGGGTGCGGCTCGGCGATGGCCCCGGCGATATCGACATGCATGACCGAGGCGTCCAGTGTCAGCGCCTTGAGGACGGGCACTGCCTTCAGCTGCGACCAG
Organism: Mesorhizobium sp. C089B; assembly: GCF_030323125.1. Classification (NCBI taxonomy): domain Bacteria; kingdom Pseudomonadati; phylum Pseudomonadota; class Alphaproteobacteria; order Hyphomicrobiales; family Phyllobacteriaceae; genus Mesorhizobium; species Mesorhizobium sp. C089B. The sequence goes on along the minus strand of NZ_CP100469.1, from coordinate 588,801 downwards.
CTCGGCGTCTCCAGATAGAAGGCCCGGCCGCCCCAGCCAAAGACGATGTAGCGCACTTCCGGGGCGTCGACAGGGATGCCGGCAGCGACCAGGAAATGGAAGCGCCGGCGCACTTCGTCATCGACGGGAATGGCGATGTCGGTGTGGATCGGATTCTCCAGCACCAGAATATGGCGCGTGCCCTCACCCGCCGCTGACGCCGGCCACAGCGGACGCGGCACCAGCGTGCCGAGCGTGGCAGCGAGCGCGACCACGATAATCAGCATGGCCACGAAACGCAGGGCTTTTCTCATGCGGCGGCGGCTTTGTGTTTCAATGGAGAAGATCAACCCCGACCCCAGATAGCAAAAGAGCCCGGCCGCATTACGGCCGGGCTCTTTTGGTTCGCATGAAAATGCTCAGTGCAGGATCTGCGACAGAAACAGCTTCGTGCGCTCGTGGCGCGGATGGTCGAAGAACTCGGCCGGCGTGTTCTGTTCGACGATCTGGCCCTGATCCATGAAGATCACCCGGTTGGCGACTTTGCGGGCAAAGCCCATTTCGTGAGTGACGCACAGCATGGTCATGCCTTCCTCGGCCAGGCCCACCATCGTCTCCAGCACTTCCTTGATCATTTCGGGATCGAGCGCCGAGGTCGGCTCATCGAACAGCATGATGCGCGGGTTCATGCACAGCGAACGCGCTATCGCCACGCGCTGCTGCTGGCCGCCCGACAGCTGGCCCGGATATTTGTTGGCCTGTTCGGGGATCTTGACGCGCTTGAGGAAGTGCATGGCCATTTCCTCGGCCTGCTTCTTCGGCGTCTTGCGCACCCAGATCGGTGCCAATGTGCAGTTCTCCAGGATGGTCAGATGCGGAAACAGGTTGAAGTGCTGGAACACCATGCCGACCTCGCGGCGCACCTCGTCGATCTTCTTGAGATCGTTGGTGAGTTCCTTGCCGTCGACGATGATCTTGCCCTTCTGGTGCTCTTCCAGCCGGTTGATGCAGCGGATCATGGTCGACTTGCCCGAGCCCGAAGGACCGCAGATGACGATGCGCTCGCCGCGCATCACCTTGAGGTTGATGTCCTTCAGCACATGGAACTCGCCATACCATTTGTGCATGCCGATGATGTCGATTGCGACATCGGTGGTCGAAATGTGCATCTTCTTGGCATCGACCTTGATCTCTTCGGCGCTGACGGCGTTTTCTATGACCATGGCAGGTTCCCCTTTTTGTTCTGTCTTTTAGCTATGATGCATGTCGTTGTCCCAAAACCGCTAAACACTTTTGGGCGACATGCATCAACGTTTGTGGCCGGTGTCGAGCCGGCGTTCCGTGTACATCGAATACCGCGACATGCCGAAGCAGAACAGCCAGAAGACGAAGGCTGCAAAGATGAGACCGGATCTCGCGGTCTGTGGCGTCGCCCAATTGGCGTCCGAGAAGTTCTGCTTGACGACGCCAAGCAGGTCAAACATCGAGATGATGATGACGAGGCTTGTGTCCTTGAACATACCGATGAAGGTATTGACGATGCCGGGGATGACCAGCTTCAGTGCCTGCGGCAGCACGATCAGCACCATCTTCTGCCAGTAGCCCAGGCCAAGCGAATCCGCCCCCTCATACTGACCCCTGGGGATCGCCTGCAGGCCGCCGCGCACCACTTCGGCCATGTAGGCGGCGGCAAACAGCGAGACGCCGATCAGCGCCCTGAGATATTTGTCGAACGAAACACCGGCGGGCAGAAACAGCGGCAGCATGACGCTGGCAAAGAACAGAACGGTGATCAGCGGGATGCCGCGAACGAACTCGATGAAGACCACGCACAGTGTCTTGACGATCGGCATCTTGGAGCGCCGGCCAAGCGCCAGCACGATGCCCATCGGCAGCGACACGGCAATGCCGACAAAGGACAGGCTCAGCGTCACCAGCAGCCCGCCCCATAGCTGGGTCTCCACATGCGGCAGGCCGAAGATGCCGCCGACCAGGAGCACGAACGCGATGATCGGCAGTGCCAGGAATAGAAGAATGGCGTTCAACCCCTTGCGCGGCACGCGTGGCATCAGCAACGGGACCAGCAGCGCCACGAACACGACGGCGACCAGGATCGGCCGCCAGCGCTCTTCCAGGGGATAGCGGCCAAGCATCAACTGGCCGAACTTCGCGTTGACGAAGGCCCAGCAGGCGCCTGACCAGCCGTCCGGCTGGACGCCGCCTTGCGCCACCGTGGCGCATACAGTCCGGTCCGGCCCCGTCCACTGGGCGTTGATGAAGGCCCAGTTGACGATGGGCGGCACGATCATCACCACCAGCGCAATAGCCACTACAGTCAGGATGACGTCGCCCACCGAACCGATCAGGTTCTTGCGAACCCAGGCCAAAGGCCCCCGCACGCCGGCCGGGGCTTGTTGAGCGAGTGCCATTTCGGTCCGCACCCAGGAGGTATCATGTTCCTGCATGGTCTTACCTCTCCACCAGCGCCATCCTGGCGTTGACCACATTCATCACCGCCGACGTCACCAGGCTGATGATGAGATAGACGACCATCATGATCAGCACACCCTCGACCGCTTGACCGGTCTGATTCAGCACTGTGCCCGCGATCGCCGTCAGGTCGGGATAACCGATGGCGATGGCCAGCGACGAGTTCTTGGTCAGGTTGAGATACTGGCTGGTCAGCGGCGGGATGACAATCCGCATGGCTTGGGGAACGACGACAAGCCGCAGGATAGATCCCGGCCGCAGCCCCAGGGCGCCAGCCGCTTCGGTCTGACCCTTGCTGACGCCGAGAATGCCGGCGCGCACGATCTCGGCGATGAAGGAGGCCGTGTAACAGGACAGCGCCAAATAGAGAGACAGGAACTCCGGCCCGATCTGAAAGCCTCCGGTCAGGTTGAAGGTCGATTGTTTTGGAAAGTCGAAGCTCAAGGGAAAGCCGCTCAGCGCATAGGCCAGGAGCGGAAGGCCGACGATCAGCGCCGCCGAAGTCCAGAATACGGGAAACTGCTGGCCCGTTGCCATTTGCCGCTGGCGTGCCGTGCGCGCGACAAAAAAAGCCATGGCGATGCCGACAAGCAAGGCGACAAACATCAGCCAGGAGCCGTCGCCCCAGATAGCGCGCGGAAAATAGAAACCGCGTTGGTTGAGGAAAGAGCCGAACGGCAAATTGAAACTGTCGCGAGGCGCCGGCAGTACCGCGAGCACGCCTGAATACCAGAAGAAGATCACCAGCAGCGGCGGGATGTTGCGGAACACCTCGACATAGACCGTGCAAATCTTGCGAACCAGCCAGTTGCGCGATAACCGGCCGACGCCGACAATGAAGCCAATGATGGTCGCGGTGCTAATGCCGGCAACGGCGACGATAATGGTGTTGATAAGCCCGACGACAATGGCCTGGCCATAGGTCGAGTCGGAATCATAAGCGATGGGCCTGACTGGAATGTCAAAGCCTGCTCGGTTGTTCAGGAAGCCAAAACCGGAAGTAATATGCAAGCGCTGCAGGTTGACGATGACGTTGTGGACGATCCACCAGACGCCCGCCACCAGCAAGATGACAACCACCGCCTGAAAGAAAAACCCGCGGACTTTCGGATCGTTGATGAAGGAACCGCGGCTCGGCTCCTCGCGAAGAACTTCCTGCGACGCCATTGCTCATCCCCTGGAAAGAGAAACCGGAAGGCAGATGATCTGCCTTCCGGATCACATTTCGATCAGCGGATCGGCGGTGCGTATTGCAGGCCGCCCTTGGTCCACAGCGCATTGATGCCGCGCGCGATCTTCAGCGGGCTGCCGGTGCCGACATTGCGCTCGAACATCTCACCGTAATTGCCGACTGCCTTGACGATGTTGACGACCCAGTCATTGCTCACGCCAAGGTCGGTTCCGATCTTGGTTTCGGCTTCCTGACCGAGCACGCGCTTGATCTCCGGATTATCCGAGGTCTTCATCTCTTCGACATTGGCCTGGGTGATGCCCAGTTCCTCTGCCTGCAACAGGGCGAAGTAGGTCCACTTGACGATGTGGTACCACTGGTCGTCCCCCTGGCGTACGGCGGGGCCGAGCGGCTCTTTGGAGATGATCTCGGGCAGCACGACATGGTCGGCCGGCGCACTCAGCGTCAGGCGGATGCCATAGAGGCCGGATTGGTCGGTGGTGTAGACGTCGCAGCGGCCGGCGTCATAGGCAGCGTTGACCTCTTCCAGCTTTTCGAAGACGACCGGGTTGTACTCCATCTTGTTCGCCTTGAAGTAGTCGGCGAGGTTGAGCTCGGTGGTGGTGCCGCTCTGCACGCAGACTGCCGCACCTGAAAGCTGCAGCGCCGAATTGACGCCAGGCAGTTTCTTGGCGTTGATCATGAAACCCTGGCCGTCATAATAGGTGACGCCGATGAAGTTCAGGCCAAGCGCGGTATCGCGATTGATGGTCCATGTGGTGTTGCGCGACAGGAGATCGATCTCGCCCGACTGCAACGCGGTGAAGCGCTCCTTGGCGCTGAGCGGCGTGAACTTGACCTTGGAGGCATCGCCGAAGACTGCACCAGCGACAGCGCGGCAGAAATCCGCGTCGATGCCTTTCCAATCGCCTTTGTCGTCAGGCGCCGAGAAGCCGGCCAGGCCCGTCGAGACACCGCACTGGATGAAGCCCTTCGCCTTGACGGTATCGAGCGTTGTCGCCGACGCGGCCGAAGCCATCCATCCAAGCGCAGCGGCACCGAGAATGCCAATTGCAATATGTTTCATAACCCACAGACCCTTTTCTGTTTTCAGGTAAACCCTGATCCTCAGGCAAATCCTGATCTTTTCCCGCGTGAACCCGGCTCCCATCCGGCTCATTCCGGAACCTCGCGTCGTAACCGACGCCCGGCCCCTCCCATTCACGAACTGCATCGAAGGCGATTATCTCTGTGAGGTCAAGGGAAATGACCGTTTCACGACAGCTTTGAAAACCAATTGCCGCAAATGCCTGAATTGCGGACAACACCCTCAGGAAAGCAGCAAGCCCCGCAAACAAAAACGGCAAAGTCCGTCGACGCTAATCCACATCCACTCATGAAATCCGCGGCTCTGGATTGCTACGCAATCCAGACTATTCATAAGGGAATTGGCCTATGCAAAGGGCACCGCCTGGCGGGCGCCCGCTGTTGCACGGCCAATGCCGCCGCTCTATGGCTAGCGCTTTCACCACGAGGCGAAGAGCAATGGCGACTGACGGCAACGAAATGGGTATCAACACGCGGCTTGCCCATTCGGGCAACAATCCGCACGACTATTTCGGCTTCGTCAATCCGCCGATCGTGCATGCCTCGACCGTGCTCTATCCCAATGCGTCGGTGATGGCGGCGCGCAGCCAGAAATACACCTATGGCACACGCGGCACGCCGACCACCGATGCGTTGGCGCATGCGATCGACGCGCTGGAAGGCTCCGCCGGCACAATAATCGTGCCGTCGGGCCTGGCGGCGGTGACCGTCCCGTTGCTGGCGTTTCTCTCGGCAGGCGATCACATCCTGATTGTCGATTCCGTCTACCATCCGACCCGCAATTTCGCCGACACGATGCTGAAGCGGCTGGGTGTCGAGGTCGAGTATTACGATCCGCATGCCGGCGCCGGCATCGCCAGCTTGATCAAGCCGAACACCAAAGTCGTGTTTACGGAATCACCGGCCTCCAACACCTTCGAGGTGCAGGACGTTCCGGCGATCGCCAAGGCGGCGCATGAAACGGGCGCCATCGTCATGATGGACAACACCTGGGCAACGCCGCTCTATTTCCGTCCGCTCGACCACGGCGTCGATATCTCGATCCATGCGGCGACGAAATATCCGGCCGGGCATTCGGACGTGCTGCTGGGCACAGTGTCTGCCAATGCCAACTGCTGGAAGCAGCTTTGCGAGACGTTCTACACGATGGGCTGCTGCGCCGGCCCCGACGACGTCTACCAAGTCCTGCGCGGCCTGCGCACGATGGGCGTTCGGCTGGATCACCATCAAAAGAGCGCGCTTTCGATTGCCACCTGGCTTGAAGGCCAGCCCGGCGTGGCCCGCGTGCTGCACCCGGCGCTTCCCAGCCACCCCGACCACGCGGTGTGGAAGCGTGATTTTTCCGGCTCGAGCGGCATCTTTTCCATCGTGCTCAAAGGCGGCGGCCAGAGACAGCAGCATGCCTTCCTCGATGCGTTGAAAATTTTCGGTCTCGGCTATTCCTGGGGCGGCTATGAGAGCCTTGCCGTGCCGGTCTTCCTCGGCGACCGTACCGTCGCCAAGGGCCCCTATGACGGCCCGCTGATCCGGCTGCAGATCGGACTCGAGGATGTCGAGGACCTCAAGGCCGATATCCTGCGCGGGCTGGAAGCGGCCGCTGCGGCATGACACCAGCAAACTTGCCAAGCTGATTCCGCTAGCCGGTTTAACCCGTTGAAAGGATTGGCGAGCGGCTTTCGTAGGGCGATCGACCTCGCAAAGCCGCTCATCGGTCAACCAAGCGCAATGTTATTTCCCCAACGCGCGCTTTTTCGGATCGGTTTGACTTTCAAAATCGTCGGGCCAACGCCATTGCAGGCGCTGCGCGCACAATTCCAGCCGGACTGAGCTTGCCATGGCCTTTCGTCTCTTTGTCCCCATTCTCGCCGGCGCGACGCTGCGCGAGCGCCTCATCGCCTGCATCGGGGCGATGATCGGCATTGCGCTGACCGGCGCGATCGGCGCGCTGGTGCTTGGCAATGGCCCGCATGTGCCGCTGCTGGTGGCGCCGATGGGGGCGTCGGCGGTGCTGCTGTTTGCGGTGCCTGCAAGCCCGCTGGCGCAGCCATGGTCGATCATCGGCGGCAATACAATATCGGCGCTGGTCGGCGTGATCGTGGCCCATTTCGTCCATCAGCCCGTTCTCGCCACGGGCATTGCCGTGGCGATGGCGATCGCCGCCATGTCGTTCTCGCGCTGCCTGCATCCGCCGGGCGGAGCCGCCGCACTGACCGCCGTGCTCGGCGGGCCGGCCGTGATCGGTGCGGGCTTCCTGTTTCCGTTCGTGCCGGTGGCGCTGAACTCCATGATGCTGGTCGCGCTCGGCTATGCTTTCCACAGGCTGTCGCGACGCAGCTACCCGCATGTGCCGGCCCCTGCCCCGAAAAGCACGCACGGAACCATCGATCCGCCGGCTCAGGAGCGCATCGGCTTCCGGGCCGAGGACATCGATGCCGCGCTGGCTGCGCTCGACGAGACCTTCGACATCGACCGCAACGATCTCGAACAGCTGCTGCGACAGGTCGAACTGCAAGCGACGATGCGCGCACACCGAACCATGTTGTGCGAGGACATCATGTCCCGCGACGTGATTTCGGTCGATGAACACGCGTCCGCCGATCGGGCGCGTCATCTGCTGCTCGACCACAATATCCGCACGCTGCCGGTTGTCGACAAGGACGCCAGGCTGGTCGGCACCGTTGGATTAAGGGAATTGGCGCGAGCCGACGAAGCCGTCGGAAGCGTTACGTCGACAGCGTCGACCGCCGCCGCCGGTACGCCCGCCATGGCCCTGCTACCGGTGCTCACCGACGGCCGCACCCATGCAGTCATCATCGTGGACGGGGACAGCCGCATCCTTGGCCTGATCACGCAGACCGACCTGCTTGCGGCAACGGCACGAGCGCAGGCTGCTGACAAGCCGCTGGCGGAAGCAGTATTCTAGGCGCCGTCGGAGCCGGGCGAAAATGGCCGGGAACCTTTTGCCGGCGATGTCATCCAATGTCTTGATCGAGGTTTCGAACGGGGATTGGATCGAGGAACTGGCCATGCCTGCTATGTCTCTACCAATGCCCACTGCTGCCTCAAGCGAGATGCTTCTCGTGCGCCGCGCGCTGGCACGCGAAGGCAACGCCTTCCGCATCATCATGAAGACCCATAATCAGCGGCTCTATCGCATCGCTCGCGGGGTGGTGCGCAACGATGCCGAAGCCGAGGACATCGTCCAGGAGGCCTATGTCAGAGCCTTTGCCCATCTCGATGCCTTTCGCGGGGAGTCCTCATTGGCCACCTGGCTGTCGCGCATCGTCATCAACGAGGCGCTCGGCCGTCTGCGCAAAAGGCGGCGGACGGTGGCGAAAAACCCGCAAGCCGAAATCATCCAGTTCCCCTCAATCCCAGCGACGATCCGGAGCGGACGATGGCGCAGCGGCAGATCCTCGAGTTGGTGGAACGGGCGACCGACAGCCTACCCGATGTTTATCGGACGGTGTTCGTGGCGCGGGTTATCGAGGGGCTCAGTATCGAGGAGACCGCCGAGCTGCTTGGCGTGCGGCCGGAAACCGTCAAGACAAGGCTACACCGCGCCCGCGCCCTGGTACGCAATGCACTCGACGACCAGATCGGGCCGGTGCTGCTCGACGCCTTCCCGTTTGCCGGCCGGCGCTGCGACAGGCTGACCAGCGCCGTCATGCAGCGGCTCGGCCTGGAGAGCTGATCATCGGCTGATTTGGCCGATTTCCTCGGGAACGTTTGCCGCCGCTGCGCATCCAATGACCGTCAACTGAAAAACATGGCCCGGCGCGATCCCGCGTCCGGGCGAAGGAGATGCCATGCTTACCCGACACACCGCCACCCTCGCAGCCTTGCTGCTGCTTGGCGCCGCCCCGCTTGCACAAGCCGCCTACAAGCCGACGGACCCGCAGATCGCCCACATCGCCTACACCGCAGGCGTCATCGATGTGGAAGCCGCCAAGCAGGCGATCAAGAAATCGAAGACCAAGGAGGTCGTGGATTTCGCCAACGACATGGTGCGCGACCACGAAGCGGTCAACGCGCAGGCACTGGAACTGGTAAAGAAGCTGAAGGTGACGCCGGAAGACAACGCAACCAGCCAGGCGCTGACCAAGGCTGCGGCCGAGGAGCGGGCGAAGCTCGCCAAACTCGACGGCGCAGCCTTTGACAAAGCCTATGTCGACAACGAGATCGCCTACCACAAACAGGTCGACGGCGCGCTTGAAACCCTTTTGATCCCATCGGCCAGCAATGCCGAGTTGAAGAGCCTGCTGCAGACCGGCCTGAAGATTTTCCAGGGCCATGAACAGCACGCCGAGCATGTTGCAGGTATGCTGAAGTAAGGACCAGGCCATGTCGAAACGGCTGCTATGGATTGCACTGGCGCTGGTCTTCGGGACCTCACCCGTGCAGGCCGAAACCATCCAGGTCACCATCGACAAGCTTGTCTTTTCGCCGGCCACCGTCGAGGCGAAGGTCGGCGACACGATCAAGTGGGTGAACAAGGACGTGTTCGCACATACGGCTACCGTCAAGGGTGGCTGGGAAGTGATGATCCCGCCGAAGGCAACAGCGAGCCTGACCCTGCGGAAGGCGGAAGCGGTCGAATATTTCTGCCGCTTCCACCCCAACATGAAAGGTCATGTGGCCGTGACGGCGCCTTGATCCCGGTCCGCAAGCCCGTCCTGCTGCGTTGAGGCTCGCCTGGCTTCATCCGGCCGGGTGATGTGCGTCCACGAGCCGTGACAGCCCGGCTGGCGGCGTGCGATCCAGGCATCCAGCCCTTCGCGCAGATCAGCGGTCGGAGCCATGCGGGCGAACTGCTCGGCCTCGACAGCCAAGCCATCCGCGATGCTCTGGTTCAGGCCGCGCGCCACTGCTGTGAGGATCGAGGCAATTGCTGCAGGAGAATGCCTGGTCATGCGCCGGGCGAGATCAATTGCGGCGGGCATCAGCTCCTCATGCGGCACCACCTGATTGACGAGGCCGAGTTCGAGGGCGCGCGGCGGCGGGAACCAATCGCCGGTCAACAGCAGCTCGAGCGCCCGCTTGCGCCCTGCCAGCCTCGGAAGCCGCTGCGTGCCGCCGAAAGCAGGCGGCATTGCAAGGTTGATCTCAGGCTTGGCGAACAAGGCGCGGTCGCTGGCGATAGCGAGCGGCACGGCTTCGGTGATCTCGCAGCCGCCGCCGAAGGCGATGCCGTTGACGGCGGCGATGACGGGCTTGCGGAACGCCTCCAGCCTTGCGGTCAGGCGCTGTCCGCGCATGACGAAGTCGCGCAGGGCAACGTCGACGCCGATGTCCACGCTGCCTGAGAATTCATGGATGTCGCCGCCGGCGGAGAAGGCGCGCTCTCCTGCTCCAGTGAGGATGACGGCGCGGATGGCATCGTCGGTCTCGGCGGCATCGAGGAGCGCAAGCAGGCGATCAATCAGCGCATAGTTCAAGGCGTTGAGCTTTTCCGGCCGATTAAGTGTGAGGATGGCGATCCCGTTGCGGGCCTCGGTGAGCACAAGCTCGGTCATGTCTTTTCCTTCCCTGTGTTTGTCGACGGAGAGGATCAGGCTTTCGGTTGTATGTATATTCACTAGTCGGTATACTTGCGTATGAGCCAAGCACCAAGCCCTACCCGCAAACGCATTGTCGATGCCGCAACGAAGCTGTTCTATGCCGAGGGGATCGGCCGCGTCAGCGTCGATGCAGTGGCGGAAAAAGCCGGGCTGACCAAGCGCACGCTCTACTATCATTTCAAGAGCAAGGACGATTTGATCGCGGCCTATCTCGACGGTCGCGACCAGCCGAACCTCAAGCAGATGGCCGGCTGGTTCGAGACGGCCGAAGGCGATGTCGAGCGCAAGGTCGAGGCGATTTTCACCAATCTGGCGCGCGTGGCGAAGCACCCGAAATGGAGAGGCTGCGGCTTTCTGCGCACGGCAGCCGAACTCGCTTCCATGCCCGGACACCCGGCCGTTAAAGCGGGGGCGCGGCATAAGCAGAATTTCGAGACCTGGCTGGCCGGCGAACTCACAGGCCACGGCGTCGACGAGCCGCAGACCCTGGCGCGCGAAATCGTGCTTTTGATGGACGGCGCGTTCTCGATCATGCTGATCCACCGCAACCCCGACTATGTCGAGGCGGCCGGACATGCCGCTGCAACGCTGGTTCGGGCAAGGTCAGGATCGGCGACTATCCGCTAGAGCGTTCATCGTTTAATGAAGACGGCGAAACACGCTATCTCTTTGTTTTGACGCAATTCCGGACCGAAAAACCGCTTCACACTTTTTCCTGGAATTGCTCTAGAATCCAGCCGCCAGCCATGCCGTCCCGACGGCAAGGGTCAGCAGCGTCAGTGGCAGGCCGACCTTGAAGAAGGCTGAGAAGGACAGCTGCGTGCCGGCCGCCCGCGCCTGTTCGGCGACGATCAGGTTGGCGACTGAGCCGAGCAAGGTGAAGTTGCCCGCCAGCGTCGAGCTCATCGCCACCACCAGCCAGGCACGCCCGGGGTTTTCAAGGCCGGGTATGAATGGCCGCAGCGCCAGCACGGCCGGAACATTGCTCATGATGTTGGAGAGCACCGCGGTGAAGCCCGATAGACGCCAGACGTCGTCCAGCCCGAGGTTCTTGGCCGAGGCGATGATGTCGGGCGTCAGCAGCGTCTTTTCGGCGCCGGCGACAACGATGAACAGGCCGGCGAACATGAACAGCAGCGGGCCGTCGATCTCGCGGTAGATGCGGGCCGGCTTGATGGCGCGGGTGAGCAGCAGGATGGCCCCGCCGATGAGCGCTGCCTTGGCAACCGGAACGCCGGCGAAGAAGGCGATGGCCAGGCCAATGCAGACAACCACCGCCTTCAGCACCTGTCCCGGCAGCATGCGGCCGCGATAGACTTCCGGGTTGAGATCGGCGGGGCGGGCGAATTCGGCGCGGTAGACGATGCGCACGATGACGACGACCGCGACGAGGCCGAAGAGGGCAACCGGCGCCAGGGCGGCCGAAAAGGCTGGGTAGGAAATTCCCGACAGCGCGCCGATGACCATGTTCTGCGGGTTGCCGGTGATGGTGGCGACGCTGCCGCAGTTGGACGCGGTGGCGGTGGCGATCAGATAGGGAATGGGATTGCGATTGATGACACGGGTGACGTGGACGACGATCGGCGCCATGACCAGGCAGATGGCGTCGTTGACCAGGAACGCCGACAACACGCCGGTCAACAGCGTCACCATCACCAGCAGCACGAAAGGCGCGTGCGCATGCTCGATAGCGTAGGCGCCAAGCGCCCGGAAGGCGCCGGACACCTTCAGATGCGCCACCACGATCATCATGCCGAGCAGCAGCGCAATGGTGTCGAAATTGATGGCGCGATAGGCATCTTCCATACTGAGTGCGCCGATGGCGATCATCGCCGCCCCCCCAGCAAGGCGATCCCTGCCCGGTCGAGACGGAGGCCTGGAATACGCCCGACTGCGACGCCGGCATAAGTCAGGACAAGGATCAAAAGTGCCGCTGCGCCCATCAATGTCATTGGCAGACATCCTTGTCCAAACGAACCGACGCAGGAACGGACTGTTCCCGCTCAGGCATTTGCCGGGCAGCTTTAACGCCGCTCCAGCAAAGCGAAAGCCTATAACGATCCGAATGCGAAAATCGGTGGGCAAAATCGCGGGTCGACCGATGCCGGGAGCAACCGGAGCTTGATCTTGAGACGGCCGAAATTGGGAATGAGACACGCGCGGCGGACTGCGGCGGACTGAGATCGCCATCCGCGAAACTTCCCCCTCGGAAGGCTCGTGATCTATGTGATTAAATTCTAATTTAGGCTTTCCGGGTATGGATAGCTTAGCCGTATTTCGGCCTTGGGGTTTCAGATGGTCCAGGTTCTTGAGAGGGAATGCCGTGTCTCGGAAAACGAGGCTCTGCTGGCGCGTCCGATAGAATGTCCACAATGCCACGGAACCCGCAAGGTGTTTGTCTGTGCCCGGTGGGCGAGCTCGAACGGCCATTGCTGCCCCGGAGGAACACACCGGCTCAGTTGCCCCGGTCACAGCGTCGCGTGCATGGAGTGCGAAGAGAACCTTGAGCGTGTCTGAAGCGATCGCGACTATTTCCTGTTGGGAAAACGCAAAAAGCCCGCTCCGGCGAACCGGAGCGGGCTTTGCAACCATACGCCAAGAGTACCCTGCTGAGACCAGTACCCTGCCGAGAGCCGACCCGCTTTGCGTTTCCGCCACCGCAATAAATTGGTAGCGGCACTTCCAGAAAAAGCGATTGTTGGCTAACCGCCGTCGGATTACTCGCCCGACTGGCCGTCGCCAGTCACACTGCTGCCCAGAATTCCAAAGTCCTGAGACTTTGTTCCTTGTCCCGCAGTCAGGAATCCATCCGCATCCAGGCCGCGCCGCAGCAGTTCCCGCACTGCCGCGGACCGGCTTGGCATGCGCTTTTCGAAGCGCCAGTTTTCCAAGGCAGCCAATTCCTCGGCTGTCAGCATGATCTGCAGTCGCTCGGGTCGTTCCAGCTCGGCCATTCGCGCCTCCAACCGTCAAGACCAAAAATATGGTGAGTTAGTATGTGTCTCAATTGCAGTATAGCTAGGGGTCCCCGTGCAGCGCGTCAAGAGAGGCTGATGGGTGACTCACATACAAGACCAACGATGAGGAAGACACGCCGATAGCACAACCCGCGCAGTCTGCTAACATGTTGATTTACTTGAGAATATTTAATATTCTTCTTGCCATCTGAAGGTCGTTGGCGCATCTTGATCACGACGGGACAACCGGCTCCTGAAAGGAAGGTTTCCATGCGCTACGGATATTCGGCTCGGCTACGAGAGGATCTCAATTCACGGGTCCTGGGCGCGCTGCGCTCGCGCGGAATGGTCAATATTGCGGTGGTTGCCGAGGACATACGATTGCGTAACCTGGACGAGAACGTCGCCCTTGAAGACGTCGAGCGGCTTGTGATGCAGACGGCCCAACTCTACGGCGCGGTGATGGAATTGGACGGACTGACCTCCGTCGAGGCGGGGAGATTGACTTCGCTTGCCGACGATAAGCACGAACTGCCTGGCATCGGCAATTCCGACACCACAGGCGGTCAAACCGCTCCCCTGCTGGGATTGTCCTAAGCGCGACCCTCTCTTTCAATCGACAAAATCCGCGAGAGAGATTTGGACCGAACTCGGCGGCGCTTTGAGCGTCCAGACGACGCCTTGTCCCCAAATTCCAGTTGTCCGGTGCCGCTAAGCGCTTGTGGCGCAACCCGCTGGAGGACGACGGATCCAAAACCGCGGCGCGTCGTCCCACTCAAGTTCGGCGGCCTCGTTGTAGAACGTGATGCGGCCCTGTGTGTCGATGGTGTAGGCTGCAACGGGCAACGCTTCCAACAAACTGGCGGGCCTGACACTTGGGATTCCAATCCCCGCATGTTGGATGACGTATTCCCCTACCCCAAATTCCCCACCTGCTCGATTTGCCCGTTCCGCGGTAGCTGAGATGCACGTGCGAGGTTTCGGTTCCCGTCGTCCCCTTGGGACGGCAATTGTTCTCCTGCGAAAAGGCGATTACCCGCCGGGCGGCGGCGGATCTCAGGGCTTGCGCAAATGTCGACAACGAAGCGCAACTCAGGCCGTTTTTGTCGGAACCCCGTCAACCCGAGGCGGTTCTCCCGTTAGCCCAGCCTGACGCCAGCAACAAGTCGCCTGGAAACCGTGTCGCCGATGGCAAACGACAACCTTGCGGCAAACAGGCCCTGATCGGCGTTCAGCTTCAAAGGCCGCGGAACGCTGTTTCGCAGCCTTTACGTTGCCGATGGCTTCGCATCGACAGGAACCAATCTATGGCCAGAGCGTTTGCCGCTGCGTACTCTTCTCAGACGTAGCCAGACGGAGTGAGGGACATGGCTTCATCGGTACTTATCGGCATTCTGATCACTTTCCTGGTGATCGTCCTGGTGCTCTATCTCGTCCAGCGTCTGCCGCTCGATGGCCGCACGAGGCAGATCGCGCAGATCGTTGTCATCATTATCGGCATCATTTCGCTGTTGAAATACCTGGCCGTATTTTAGGATAAGGATCGCCATGGCATCCCAAACAATCGCATGGATCATTGGAACGGCGTTGTTTGCAGCAACAAGCACGGCCTACGCCCGACCCGACACGCGTTCGATGAGCTGCGAGGAGACGCAGCACCTGATCCAGAGCCATCACTCGGCGGTGTTGACGACCGGCCGGAATACTTACGATCGCTATGTCCGCCAATACGGCAACGAGTGCGACTGGCCGGAGGTGCCGGTCGCTGCCTCCGTTCCGACACGTGATGGCCAGTGCCGTGTCTATTGGTGCCGGGAACCGGTGTTCGATTTCCCGAACTGACATATCCAGCAGCCTTGCGGCGGTCGTTGCCATGGCGCTCCCGGGTTCAGACGATGCATTGCGCGAGGCGACATGGAACCCTTGCGCCGCGCGTGAATTGATTGTGCGCATGGCGCTGCAAGATGTAGCGGTGTGATGCCCAACCAGATGGAGGAGCGGTCATGCCCAATGATACAAGGCGGAGCGGCAGCTGCCTGTGCGGCGGCATCCAGTTTTCGGTGACGGGAGATCCCTTTCGGATTGGCCTTTGCCATTGCAAGGACTGCCGCAAGGCTAGCGGGTCGGCTTTTTCGGCGTTTGCAGTGTGGCCGCTCGAGGCGTTCGAAACGACGGGTATCGTCAACAGCTACGGCGACAGAAGTTTTTGTCCCACCTGCGGCGGCCGGGTCCCTTTGGTTCGTGAGAATGAGGTGGAAGTGACGATTGGCAGCCTCGATGAGGTGCCCACCGAAGGGCTGGAGCCCAGCTATGAACTCTGGGTCAATCGCCGTGAGCACTGGTTGCAACCCTTGCCTGCCGCCCGGCAATTCGAGCACGACCGGGTCGATGACGAGCCGACAAACCGGACAGCCGAACCGATTTCTGACGGTGTCGAGACGCCGTCTAGCTTGCCGCAACGCAAGTCGGCCTAGCGCGAGCGGCGCAGACAGCCGGCAGGCAGGAAATTCATTCTCGAAACCGCCCGATGCCGACAGGGCCGGGTCCGACAACATTTCACCCGGTAGAAGCCAAACGCAAAAAGCCCGCCTTGGCGTCAAGCCAAGGCGGGCGGTAGATCATCCGGCCTGCGCTGCCGTGGAACGATGGGTTGGCCAAAGCCCTGGGCTGAGACCCGGTCCCGTTTGTAACCGGCGATTGACTACGGAGCGGCCCGGTCAGCTGGAATTCGTCTTGTGGTTGCAACCATGGTACGTTTTGTTTGGAAACGAGAGCTTAAGACCACGCAAATCGTTACGTCAACTACGCTGCCCAAGTATCTCGTGGTGTGAACTGGAGGAACCTTCCTGACTTGTACAAAAGAACGCTTTGTTTATTTTGTTTCCGTCACATAGTGTAGCGAATCTTGAAGCCGGATGGGGCGGCTTTCATGCAGCCAGCGCCTTCGCAGGATCGCGGTCCGCACGTGCAATATCCACTTCACGGCAATCTTCATGCAAGCATAGTCAGCGCAAAGTTCATGCGCAGACATTGGGGGGCACCAATGGACCAGCCGAGCAAAATGGAGAACCTGCAGTTCGCGCAAGGGATGCTGCGGGAGCTTCGGCAGAAAGCCGAAGCCGACGGCCAGAAGCTTCTGACCTACCTCATCGACATGGCCTACCTTGAAGCCAGCGACCGCATCCGTGCACATTGGGTCGGCAATCACGAGCCCGAAAACCGCAGGGCCAAGGGGTAGTGTCAAGGGGTAAACCTGAAACGGGGCTATGGTTGCCCCCACGGAGCGTTTGATCAGACGCTTGGGGCCGGCGAGGCCACCGGTCAGTTGGCAATACCGGCTGAGAGGTCAGCCAGAACCTCCCTCACCCGAGTTTCGCTGACGCCGCGCGTGTCCTTGACCCAGCTGGGCGTCGAAAGCGGCGGTTCGATAAAGCGAACATGGTTGTTTACGGGCCCATGCACATAGGGGCGATTCAGCCCGTAGATGAGCGCGCATGGGACGTTCAGGGCAGCGGCGGCGTGGGAAATCCCGCCATCAACCCCGAGGAACATGGTCGACGCAGCGATTTGGCACATCGCGTCAGCAATCGACGGGGTCGAGGTGAAGTCGATTGCCTCAGGAATGGCGGCGCGGATTTTTGCGGCACCGGCGTGCTCGCGCGGTCCGCCTACAATCCAGATTGCCCAGCCGCGATCATGATGGTCTCTGGCGATCGAAATGAAGCGCTCGACGGGCCATGAGCGGAAATTCTCAATGTCGGCAGTATAGAGCGCCAGTGCCGGTCGGTCGGCATCGATCTTCTTGTGCTGGCGCCATTCGTCCAGTTCGGCCGGATCGACCACAAGCCGGGGCGCCGGCCACTCTGCGCCCGCAGCCGGCTTTTCGCCAAGCGAGGCAATCGAGCAGACTTCCTCGAACAGCCGCGTCTTGCGGGGTCCGAAGGCCCATAGATGGGCCAACCAGCCGGCGGGGAAGCGATTGAGGAGGCCGAATTGCAACTCCTGCGGATAGCCGATGCGCTCCTCTATTCCGGCCATGAACGCCATCAGCGCCGCCTTGGTGCTGCTGGTCATCAGATAGGCCGTACGGTAATTTTCCTTGCGCAACTCTTCAACCAGGCGGCTGCGCTCGCCAAAACCGGGGCGCTGATGACGCTTGGCAAGCGCCCAGCCCTTCCTGACATGCGGCATCAGGCGCGCCAGCGGCGCTGCAACGGGCGAGGTGACGACATCTATGGGGCGATCAGGAAATCGCGCGGCAATGATCTGGATGGCGGAATGGCAACGGACGAAGTCGCCGACCGCGGGGAAGCCGACGAAGAGGATTGGATCGCCGGTCGTCAAGGAAGCGCTTCGCCGTCAAGGATGCGGTGTGTAGGGGTCGCGCGAAAATGGACCCGAGGCATTTCGGGACCGACCGAAGCGTGCAGCACTTCGTCCTGTGGGCGACCGGTACCGGCAACCGAACCAGCGCCGATGCAAACCAAATCGACATGACGTTGAATCAGCCGCATTGACCTTGCCTCACAATGCTCTCAAAGACGGCCCAGTTGCGTCACGGGCTGGGCATTGTCAAGGTCGCGCCAGAAACGCGAAAAGCCGCGGCGGCCTCGATCGGGTTACGGAATCGTTAATCAGCGCTTGCTACTATACCGGATGACCAAGAATCTCGGCAATGCACCCAGGACCATCTCCAGACAACAGCCAAAGACCTCCGCTCTTGGTCGGCTGACGCCCGCCCTGTTTCCCCTTGTGGTCGTCGCGCTCGGATACGTGATCGGTCGGCAATTCTTCGGCTTCTAGGGCGACTCGTCTAGGCGCGCACGGTAAAGGCTCGCGCCACGCGGGGGATGCCGTCAATGTCCACCCAACCTCCAAACTCAACCGGCGCACCGTACGCCGCTACCCACTGCCTCGCACGTAAGCAAATTTTGTGCAATCACGGGAACGTGATATTCACTGATCACCGGACAAAGGGGGCGCTGATGAGGTGTCTGATGATCAATCTTGATCGTTCTCGCGATCGGCTGGCGCATGTCGCGTCCGAGTTCGGCAGGATCGGAGTACCATTTGAGCGTGTCTCCGCCATTGATTGCCCCGATTGCTGCTCTGTCGCCAAAAGCCCGCTGAGCGCTGCTGAGGTTTGCTGTTTCCTGAGCCACCGCTCGTGTTGGGAGATCGTTGCGAACGGCGCGGATCAATATGGCGCGGTTTTCGAGGACGACGTCGTTTTCGGCGCGGGCGCCGGCTCGCTGCTTGCTTCTGATCGATGGGTGCCGCGCGATGCCGATGTGATCAAGCTGGAAACGCATTTTGCCAAAGTGAGGGTCGGACGCAAGGAAGTCGCTCTCGATGATGGGGTTTCGCTTGCCAGACTTTATGGCCTGCACGCGGGCGCCGCAGGCTATGTCATCTCCAGATCGGCAGCGCAAAGATTGCTGCGCAGGACCATGCATCTGAGAGGAGAGGTCGACTTCGTTCTTTTTCACCCAGGATTCATGACCTGCTCGCTCAACCGAATCTATCAGATCATGCCGGCGCTTTGCGCACAGCACCATTTTGTCTCGGGACGAGAGCGCTTTCCAAGCCTCGTGCGACGGCCCGGGAGGCGGCCAAAACCATTTCTCGATCGAATTGTCGGAGAAGCGGTGCGAACCTTCGCCCATCTTCGAAACCAGAGCCTGACCGGAACAAAGAAGATCGAGGCCGTCGCGTTCTCAGGCTCTGAGGTCGACGGCAAACCCGTCCACGGCGCGTTCATCTATGGGCAGCCCGAGCACGGCCACCTCAACAAGGCGGCCGGCATACCAATCGCGCGGAAGAATAGTTCGACCGCCAGATAAGCAGACGATAGCGGCTGCGTTACGAAACAGCCTTTTCGCGGACCGGAAGCTTCCAGCCCGGCCTGACAAAGTGGCAGGTATAGCCGTTGGGGTATTTCTCGAGATAGTCCTGATGCTCTGGCTCCGCCTCCCAGAAATCGCCCACCGGCGCAAGCTCGGTGACGACCTTGCCCGGCCACAGTCCAGAGGCATCGACATCGGCGATGGTGTCTTCGGCGACGCGCTTCTGCTCGTCGCTGGTGTAGAAGATCGCCGAGCGATAGCTCATTCCGACATCGTTGCCCTGGCGGTTCCTGGTGGTCGGATCGTGGATCTGGAAAAAGGATTCGAGCAATGTGCGAAAGCTGATCCTGGCCGGATCGAAGACGATCTCGATGGCTTCGGCATGGCTGCCGTGGTTGCGATACGTGGCGTTGGGCACATCGCCACCGCTATAGCCGACGCGGGTAGAGATCACGCCGGGATAGCGCCGGATCAAATCCTGCATGCCCCAGAAACAGCCGCCGGCAAGGACTGCACGTTCGGTGGACGTCGCCATATCATACCTCCATGGATCGCTCCTTAGGTAGGCATTGTCGCTGGCTTCTTCCAGCATCTCAAGTGCATCACTCGTTGCCGGCCGAGCCGAACCGCCGCACGATGACCTCGAAGACGATGTCGGAAATCCACATGGCCGAGACGCCGATCAAAAAGGCGGCGGCGAGCGTCGTGGTGTCGTCGGCCGGATCGGGGATAGGCATGCCGGTTGCCCTGAACCAGGCGACGGCAGGCAGCGTCAGATACGCAGCCGCCAGCGCCCCGCAGATCGGCGAGGCAATCATCTCGCGCAGCTTGTAGCGATGGCGCGACAGTGCTCGCAGCACGCCGCCGGCTAGCCCGGCGGCGACGACCGGCCCCTTGATGCCGAGCATGTCGAAGAGGTCGTGCATCGGCTAAGGCCTCCATCCGCAGAGCTTTTGTCCCTTGCGGTTGTGCGCCAAGAGCGCTCTCGCCTCGGCGTCCGACAGGACGTCGACGGCTTCGGCCGACAGGCGCAGCGGGCTCGAAATCGCGCAGAAGCCGCCCGAAGTAGTCGTGCACCCGGCAAGCGCCACAAGCAGCGCAAGCATCAGTCCCTTGCCCATGATTTCAGCTCCTTTCGAACAGCGTCCGCCGGCAATGCGCCGACGTCGTTCTGCACCTGCTCAGCGACCGCGCGCGCCGCGGCCTCAGCGGCCGCCAGTTTGCCGCGCTCGGCCCTGGCGCCGGCCAGCCGCTGGTGAGCGCCCCAGCAAAGGGCGGCGATGACCGATGCCAGGAAGCCCAGCAGCGCTTTGTTGCCAAGCAGGACGGCGAGGAGCGCGCTCACAGCAGCCACCCGGCGACAAGCCCGGCGGCAAAGCCGATAGCATAGGGTTTCGCGGCTTCGAGATAGGCGATGAGCAGTTGTTGAAACCCTTCCATGTCAGTGCTCCCAGCCTGATTTGCGGGCCAGCCAGTGCCAGGTCTCCGTGACCGAGGCGATGGCGAGACCGGCGGCGATCTCCAGACCAGCTTGAATGTCGGGGTCGGAAGAAATGCCGCCGCGTCGTCGGCGCCGAGCAGGCCACGCGCGACCAGAACACCGGCGCCGTAACGCAAGCCGATGCGGATGAAGACGGCGATCATGTCGAACTCCTTCCGAAAATCGATTTCAGGATTTGAAGCAGCGCACGCCAGAACGGCAGGCGTTCGACGGGGCTGACGCGCCCGCCGGTAGACACCGGCGGCATCGCACTGCCGGGCTTCGGCGAGAGCGCTGATGGCTGGGGCGGGGTGCCCGGCAAAGGTGCCGGAGCGGGCTGTAGTGCCGACATCAACAGCGCCTGGGAACGGACCGACCGGATGCGATCGCTCCAACCCTTGCCGAAAACCGGCCAGGTCGGCAGCCGCCGCAGGAATGCCAGGCGGGCATCGCAAAGATCGTCGATGACTGCGCCCGGTGGCCTGGCGCCGACAGCTTTGAGCGTGGCCGGGCCGATCCTGCCGTCCTGTGCGGTGCCAACTGCCGCCTGCAGATATTTAGCCGCCCTGCCCGGCCCACTGTTCACGGCGAAGTCGAAGACGGCATAGTCGACACCGCCGGGAAGCTCGGCGCCCGCAGCGGCATCCCAATAGAAGCGGCGATAGACCGTCGCCACCTGAGCATCCGTGATATGGCGAAGGTCGTCCTTCGTCGCATCCGCCTTCACGTAGCGGCGGAAATTGGCCAGCGTCACGCCCTTCATGGTTGCGCCGCCGGGATCAGCCGGATTGTCGGACCAGCCGCCTTCCGATTTGAGGACGAGCGCAAGCGCCCGCGCGAAGTTGCGGTCCATGGGTAACCTCAGGAGATTGTGGAATTTAGCTCGGAGACTTTAGCCAGTCACAGATCACGCACAGGAGACGAGTGTCCTGTTGAACCTGACTGTGCCGACGGCATGTCGGTTGGCCAGCTATAACGCTTCCTCACGGGAGAGGAATTTTGGATGGAGCGGCTAAAGCGGGCTCACGGAAGCACTTCGCCGTCAAGGATGCGTTTATAGAGTTCCAGATAGGCCTTTGCGGCTTTCTGGATCGGAAATCTTTCGGCTGCCGATTCACGGCATGTTCGCGCGGAAATGCTGTTGATCTCATTGAGACCGTGAGCAAACTCGTCATCGGTTTCGAAGAAACGCCCGCTGTCTGCATCGACCGTTTCGGCAAGCGCACCGCACGGAGTGGTCAGCACAGGCGTTCCGCACAGCATTGCTTCGACCGCCGCCATGCCGAACGGCTCTGCCCAGGAGATCGGGTTAAGGAAGGCGTACGCCTCGCCGAGCAATCGGAGCTTTTCCTCGCCATCGACAGTGCCGTGGAAGCGGTAGCGCGGCGATAAGCTCTTGAAGAACAGAGACTCTTTCCGGGTTTGGCTGCGCCCGAGCAACTTCCACCTCGAGCCACCCGCGATATCGAGCTCGAAGTTAAATTTCTTCGCCAGATCGACGGCCCGGTTGAGGCCCTTCCCGGCCCTCGCGATACCGCCCAAAAACAACAGCCGCTCACCTTTCCGATCTGCCAGCCGGTAGGCATCCACAGGGAAACCGTTGTAAACAAACGTTTCTCGATCATGATGATGCGCGTGACTGGCGCTGACGAAGCTGTAATTTTGCCCCTTTCTCGGGGCGTTTGGAACATAGCCGTGCAGAGTGTAAAGCGCACGATACGGGCTTTCTACATCATACCAGCCGTTGAAATGCACGATGTCAGTATTGATAGGGATCGCCCCCAGACATTCCACTACTGACGCGGCCTGCCGGACCTCGCAACGCGGATGGGTGGAGCCCACTCCGGCAATCAGTGTGATTTTATGTCCGAGAGATGCGAGTGCGCTGGCGAGCCAATCGATTTGCCGCTGGGTGCCGCCGTAGCCTCGACAGGGAATTTTGCCTTGCACTGCAATAGTAATATGCATGTTCCAACGTTTAGACCGTTGCTCACATTTCGCAAGCTAGGCCCACGCTCTCAAAACGAGTTTCCAGCTAGCGTTTGTTATGTCGTTAAAACCTGTTCCAGCCTTGTTGAGGACTTTAAGTGCGCCAGCAGCATTACCAATCCGTACATTCAAATTGGTGGCATCTGGCACGATGCTAATAGCCTGAGCGGTCGCATCAGTTGTATTGAGAGATGGGTTAATGGGTATCTCGTCACCAACCGAATACCCCGAATTAGCCGTAGTACATTGAATGAAGGCCGCATAGAGCTTCGGCTTCATCCCCAGCCCATGAGCCAACGTCAGCGACCCGCCGGATGTGATGGTCTGTTGCGGGCTTTCATAAAACTTCTGAAGCAACGCCGTGGACGACTGGACATAGCGTGCATCCTGTTCGGCCTGCGACCATTGCAGCTTGATCCATCCTCCCCAGGCACCGCCAGCCTGCCTGCGCCGCCATAGCTTTTGGTCTGCCGCCGTAGTGTCGTTGACGAAATCATGCACCGTCTGCGTCCGGTAGCCAGTGCTTCCGTGCGCTTCCACAAACCCCAGGAACCAATTTACGCCGTCTGGCGCATTAGCCGCCGCCGAGGCCATATACCAGCCATTGTCCAGGGCGTTGTTCCAATCGGTGATCGTCTGCGCGACGACACCAAGGTTGGGTCGGCTATCAAGTTTCAGATCAAACCCAGCCTTGACGAACCCCGTTGTAGCCAATTGCGTGGTATTCGTTCCAGGCGCTGCGGTCGGCCCCGTTGGCGTCCCGGTGAATGTCGGGCTGGCCTTCGGCGCCAGGCTGGACACCGCGATCCCACTATCCTTCCCCACCTTGCCCGTCGTGCCCGCGAAAGTGACAATATTGTCGGTTGCCGAAGACGCAGGCCCCAAAAAATCTCCTACTCCCGTCCCGTCGGCGCCTCTGTCGCCGGCACGGTCGAACATCAGCCAGATGCCGTTGGCCACCGTCGGCAAAGTGCCGGCGCCGCTGACATAGGCGAGCGTCAGTTTGCGGTAGCGCGTCGCCGCCATCAAATCGTCGCGCAGCTTGACCACATGGCCGTCCTTGCGGTGGTAGAGGCGAAACTCCTCGAACCAGGGCAGCAAGGTCGAAAACACCTTGAAGCGGCCGGACTGCATGCGGTCGAGCATTTCCATCAGCCCGGCCTCGACCGAGACCGAGCCGTCGGCAAAGCGGGCGTGGCCGGTGAGCATGTTCAAGCCGTGGGCGGCATATTGCCTGGCGAGCGCCGTGCCCGCCCCTTCCAGCGTCTCGCGGCGGCCGTCGCGCGGCCAGGCCCAGGGCAGCCATTCGCCCCATGGCTTCAGCGCCAGCACCTGCATGGCCGGCGTCTGCTGCGAGGCCCGCGCCGCCTTGGAGATATAGACGACATCGGCCTCCGTATCCCAGGCCAGCTCGACCGCGGCCGACGGATGGTCCCAGCCGAAATCGAGCGCGCCGATCCGCGGCCAGTAGCGCGGCAGCCGGAACGGCTCGCAGGCGATCAGCTCCTCGGCAATCGGAAAGATGCGGCCGGATTCCAGCACCGGAACGCCGCGCGCCCGCGCCTCGCGCTCATGTTCGGGATAGGCGGCGACGATCGCGGCGCGCTCGTCAGGCGAATAGTGTTCGACGTCGTCTATGGTCATGAAGGTGACGTGACGGGTCATGCAAGCATGCTCCAATAGAGTGTGGCCATTGATACCAGCGCTCATCAATGCGAAGCTGACCCAAGACTTGGGGGAACACATGATTCGGATTGCAATCGTTGTCGGCATTGCCGCCAGTGCATCGGCATGCACCAGCCAGGCGAATGTTCCTTACGATACTAGTAAAAAAATCTGCAGAACCCGTACCGATCCAGGAACAGGGTTCAAACGCGAGGTCTGCGTCCCCGACACTCCCAATCAATCCTGTATGCTCTATATATATCAGTATACCGGTCGAGAGAAAATATTGTGCGGCCCATTAACGCGCAAATCGCCAACCGCCGAAGGTCGTGCCAGGCAACTTGCCGGCACCAAATACCCCTGATTCGACTTATCAACTGGGTTTGATGCGGATCACCTTTGGCGCCTGCGCATCCATGAACATGTAGCACCTGCCAAGCAGCGCCTTTTTGCCGAGCTCATCGAACACATTCTGCCCCAGCGGCGTGATCAGCACCTCGCCCGTAGCCAGCCCATCCTGGTGGCGGGCCTCGATCTCTTGCCAATGCGCATTCGCAACGTCGGAAAGCACGACATTGAAGGCTGGATGATTGTAGCTGACCAGCACGTTGCCATCATCCATGTCAGACGGCTTCATGTCCGGGTGATAGTTGTAAATCATGGCAAGCGTCTGGATGGCGGCCATGGCTGCCGCCTCATCGGACAGGCCGGCTTCCGTCAGCACGCAGGTGCCGTTTCAAGGATGGCAAAGTCACGGCCTCTGTCGAAGTAATAGCCGAACCGTTCCTCGATGCGATCGATGGGTTGTGAAAACGAGGGTCGCCATTTGGGCACCTGGGGCTTTGATACCTCAGCACCACCCGCCGGCGACACGACAAGCGAAGACAAACCGCCTGTCAATACCTGCCGCCTGTTCATGGACTTGGTTCCTCGACAACCTGGCCACCAGTCTAGTCGCGGTTCGCGATTCCGCAACGCGCCGAAACGGGAAAGCTTCGCTCTCATCTTTTCCTTTATCGCTTTATGCGGTAGGTCTTGCCGTGCATCGGCGACATCGATGCGTCTGGGCTGGTGCATTCTGCGCGGCCTGTACTCTACGCGGGTGGGACAGCCACTCTTTGCCATGACAGATCTATTCGAGGCGATGCGCCTGTCCGCCGAGGACAGCGAGGTTGCTCATCTTTTTTTCAGCGAAGGCGGTAAGATCCTGCTGCCACTCGGCAAATCGACAAATGCCATGACAGGTCAGGAGATGCTGGAGCGGCTGCTGTCGTCCCCGCATGATGACGATGGCGCGCTTGCCAACGACCTTCTCGGCGAGCTCGGCAAGACGGTGCCGTTGGAAAGCCTTCGTCTCCTGCTGACATCTGCCAATGCTGAGACGCGAGCGGCGGGTGCGTTTATTGCCACCTTTCAAAACCAGAACATAAGTTCGATGGTGGGTGAGCTGGCCGCGCTGCTTGGGGACAGCAACCCGCGCACGCGCTTCGATGCCGTGGAGTCTATCTTGCGATGCAGTACGCGGAACGATGGTCAGCATCTCGCGCAGGCGTTGTTTGCCCTTGATGATTATCACGATGGTGTACGCATGGGAGCCGTCAAATTTGTGCGCTTTGCAAAAGACTGGCAGTTAAAGCTTGCGCGTCAGCACGCCGCGTTGCTCAGGCCGCAAACGCCGTTTTCGGCGATCGCCGATATCTCCGGGCAATGGCGAGGTGATGCATCAGGCATGATCCGTGCTATGCTCGACCATTCAGAGCCGGTAGTGCGCCGTTACGGCTTGGGGCTGGCCAGCCGGGCGAGGTTGGTCGTTGTTGACGCGTTCGTCGAATGGGCGCAGGCGTCCGCCGATCCTGAAATCAGCAAACTGGCAACCGATTGCATCGAGCACAACCAGATATCGCACCACGCCGTATGGCAATCATCGTTGCCGGCAATCGCCTGAGGCACCGCTGATCTCGGGGTCAAGATAGCGACGTGACAGGACGTAGAGCCTGCCGAACTGATTCAAAGTAATGTCGTATGATGTTGTCCGCGCACGATATTTGCGCCGGGCGTGGCGGTTCTTACCTTCTCCCTTTGTGGGGTGAGAAGCGGTCCGCGTGGCGGACGAAAAGCCAATTGCTTGGCTTTTCGAGCTTCGAACGCCCTGAGCCTGCGAAGGGCCGGGTGGTGGCCGATCCAACCTGCCGGGTCCCCGCTGCTCCGCAGCGTCCCGGCGTTCGCCGGCCTTTCGTCGTGCCACTGGCACGACGAATTCGCTTCGCGAACCAGCTGCTCACCCCACAAGGGGGGAAGGGAGAACCTCCTGCGCCGTCAAGAACCGCAGCACCACGTCGCTCATGCCAAGCAGCGGCGTAAACGTCACCATGGTGATGCCGCCCGTCGCGTTGGTGCGGGTCAGGCCTTCGGAATAGATATCGAGCGGCGGCTCCTCGTCGAACCAGACGCCGTGCAGGGTTTCGCCCTGCCACTTTTCGCGGCCCTTCTCATAGCTCTTGAACGACAGCACCGATTCATCGGCCTGCACGTCGCCGCCGCCGCCCCAGCGCACCACGATGCTGTCGAGCGCGCCCGGCGCGCCGCGGCCCATCGTGGTCTGGCGGATGGCATCGGCGGGGATCATGCCGGTGCCCCATGCCGCCTGCTGCTGCGGCGGGCCGACCAGCACGCGCTGCGGGTTGTCTCGCGTGCCCTCGCCGGTCACGCCGGCAGCCCATAGCCTGACGGCGGCGTCGAAGGTCTTGCCCTGCCACCACGCGGGATAGCGGCCGGTGAGATGCATGGCCCATTCGGCGCCGCCGGCCCTGGTCTTGCCCAACTGGTTGCCGGCCATGAACAGACGTTCCCGGTTCTGCGCGCCGGCGGCGTGAAACTGCGCCTGCCTGGGATAAGGCCGGTAGGCGGCAAGCTGGTTAGTCCTGCGCCTGCGGTCCAGCTCCTGCAGCAGCGCCAGATAGTGGCGGCGCGTCTTCAGGCTGGTCGCCAAACGGCCCGAGGACGGCTTCGAGGCCACGGATGCGGCGGCGGATCTCGTCATCGCTCAGGGCTTCCAGATTGTCAGATGAAACATGCAAATCCTTGGCCAGATCCTTGGGTAGCACCGATTGCACGATCTTCAGATACTGGTCGGGCTTGTCGGCCCGGACCGCGGCAATCACGCCGGCGCCATGGGCGCTGAAATCGGCGCGAACCGCGTCGAGGAAATCATCGCCAAGCGTCTTCTTCGTCCGCTTCGGCTTGGCAGCGGCGGCAGTCGCCTTGCGGCCAGGGCGCGCACGCGGCGCCGTCCGGTCAGCCATGATCCGAGATCCCGGCGGGCTCGGCGGTAGGTGCCTGTTTCGCTGGCCGCTTGATCTTGCCGGACTTGATCTTGCCGGACTTGCGCCGTGCCGATTTTGGCCCTGACCGTGTTGGGGCGGCCTTGCGGGCTGCATCAGCGGCCGGCGCGTGGCGCTTTCCGGCAGACGCGGCTTTCAGGCTTGCCCTGGCGATCGCCCTTGCGTCGTGCGCGCCGCGCGGAAAGCCGAAGCCGCCGATGGCATCGACAGGACCACCGCGAACCATGCCGATCAGCACGCCCGGCACGACCGGCTCGATACGGCCGATGCGCGCCTGCGGGGCAGCGCCCTCGAACACGCCAATGGCGCTGACGACCTCGCGGCCGTCATCGTCGGTGATGATGGTGGCATAGCGGTTGGACAAGGGAGGCCTCGCGGATAAGGCAGAATGAACCGAGGATAGCGTTCCTTCACGCCCCCTCTGTCCTGCCGGACATCTCCCCTCAAGGGGGGAGATTGGCAGCTCCAGGGTCGCGACCAATTTGCAGCGCTGACGATTGGCGAAAGCAAGGCGGCAGTCCGATCTCCCCCCGTGTGGGGGTTGAGGAGTGGTCCGCGCAGCGGACGGAAAGCCAATTGCTTGGCTTTCCGAACGACGAACGTCCGGCAGGCCAGAGGGGGGCTGTCCCGCCGACATCCGATATCCGCACGTTGTGGGCATCAGGAACACAAAACCCGCCTTGTGGGCGGGTCGGTGACGCAAATCAGCACCATGGACAAATTATAGCAAAGCTGCCCTCACCCGTCAATGCAAAAAAGGAACTAATTCCTACTTCGGTCAAAGCCGCGTCTTGGCGCGGCCGCGCATTGCGCAAGGGCAGCATCGATGGGATGCTGGGTCTCGTCGGAGAGCGCACAATGAGCGATGTGACCAGTCACTATGGCAGCGGCGGCATCGTCGAGCGCATCCTGGCGGCTGTGCCGGCCAAGGCCGGCGGCCTCGCGGCCAAACAACTCTATCCGTTCGACCAGCTTCATGGCCGCGAGCTGATCGCCACGCAGGACCATGCCGCGCGTCTTACCCCCTCCGCCACCGATCGGGTTCTGGACATCGGCAGCGGCATTGGCGGCCCGGCCCGGTTTCTGGCCGAGACCTATGGATGCAGCGTCGACGGCGTCGACCTGACGCAGGCGTTCGTCGAGGCATCCCGCCGATTGACCGAGCTCTGCGGCCTAGGCGACAAAGTGCGTTTCCATGAGGCCGATGCGACAAGGCTGCCTTTTGCAGACGACACATTCGACGCGGCAATCTGCTTCTATGTCGGCATGAATATCGCTGACAAGGCGGCGGTCATTGGGCAAGCGTGGCGCGTGCTGAAGCCGAAAGCCAGGCTTGTCTGGACCGAGGCGGTGCTAGCGGACGGCGAGCCTTACTATCCCTTGCCTTGGGCGGTGTCGTCGGCGGCCAGCCATCTTGTCGACGGCGAGACCCTGAAGGCTCTGTTTGCTTCAGCCGGATTCCGGGTCGACGATGTCATCGACGAAACCGGCGATCACGTCGAGCTGGCGTTGAAACGGGCAAATCCCGGCCTCGTGCCCTCGCCCGCCCAGCAGCAGGCCAATGAGATCGTGCTCGGCGCCGAGTTCGTGCGTCGGCGAAAAAACTACATAAGCAGCCTGAGCGAGGGAAAACTCGCGTCACTGGCCGTTATTGTTTCCAAGCCGCATGAAAACCCGCCTCAGCGGCGGGTTGCTGGCGCAAATTAGCACCATGAACAAATCGTAGCATAGCTGCCCTCACCGGTCAAGATATTTCAGGAAAGAATTCCTACATCGACATCGACCGGAGACTCGGTGATGTTAGCGCTACCACATCCGGCGTCAAGTCATATGCATATGTTCTAAAGTGCCATGCCGTCGGCGGATGTTGTCTGATAATTTGCCCTTTGGCATCAAGGGGGCAAAAGAAGCCATGTCTGAGGACAAAATCCGAAATATAAATCTGACCGCCGACATCGTCGCGGCATTCGTGCGCAACAATTCAGTGCCGCCGGATAGCCTGCCGGCGTTGATCGAGAGCGTCAATGCAGCGCTCGCGGCCGTGGACAATCCCGTTGCTCCGCCGCAACCTGCGCCTGAGCCCGCGGTCAACCGCAAGCGCTCGGTGACGCCCAATTTCATTTACTGCCTGGAGGATGGCAAGAAGTTCAGGTCGCTGCGGCGTCATCTCGGCTCCGCCCATGGCATGACGCCGGAAGCCTATCGCGCCAAATGGGACCTGCCCGGCGACTATCCGATGACGGCGCCCAGCTACGCCGCCAAACGATCGGAGCTGGCAAAGGAGTTCGGGCTCGGCATCAGGACACCCGAGGCGCCGGCCGCCAAGGCGCCGGCCAAGAGCAAGACCAAGGCGTAAAGGCACGCCCCCTCCGTGCCGTACGCCTGCTGGAGGACGATCATGGTGGCCGGAGAGCCCAATGACGTTCGCGTGGAACGTGTCGACCGCCGCCAATGGGCGGTGCTGGTTGCCGAGAATGGCACGGTGACCCAGCATCTGTTCATGGCCCAGGAAGCGGCCGAGGAGTTTGCCGACGGCGAGCGGACAAGGCTCGGCCTTCCCGCCAGGCCGCCGGCGGCGGATCCGCTGGCCTGAACAGTCCTTCAACCGGCTGCAGGATACAAAACGCAGCCTTCGACAGGCCGTCTAGCGACTGGTCATTAGCTGGCTCTTATGGAATCATTCCAATCCAACTCGGGGGAGAGCGGGATGGACAAACCAGCCATGGCATCACTGTTCAGGATGCGGCATGCGCCAGCCACTGTTTCGGGCGTTCGCAGCGTCGGCCAGGGCCAGGCCGATCCGGTCGTCGGCAGAAGGCCGCTCGGCGACGCGATCCGCTTCGTCATCGACGCCCACCCCCATTACGACATCAGCGGCGTTTCGATCGCCTATGGCGACGGCGCCGCCCCGCGCCTCGGCAGCCGGGAGGTCAAGGCGCTGTGGGCCGAATATGGCCGCCGCTGGATGGAAGAGTAGCGCAGGCCATCGGCCGACGCCTATCGCTTGCATCCGCGTCCGGATCGTAACAGCGGCTCATGCGTTGAGCGTGAGCCAAATGGGAGCAACAGCAATGAACGTCGCCAATCTGCAACTCGAAGGCCTGCTGATGGCCGTCGCTTCGATCAATCAGGTGCTGGTGCGCAAGGGCCTGCTCACGGTCGAGGATATCGACATCGCGCTGCGCAAGGCCGAGGCCATCGAAACCGGCGAGGAGCGGTCCGACGGCATGTCGGAGTCCAACCGCGACGCCGTCAACTTTCCGATCCGACTGCTTGAACTGGCCAATCAATGCCAACCGGAGGCGGACATGCCGTCCTTCTCGAAACTGGCCCGCATGGTCGGCCAGATGAAGGAACCCTACAACGACCAGATGTGAGGCGGTCTGCCGACGCGGGGCCTCACCCTCGGCCGAGCTTCGAAGCCAGCACGCTGCCCGGTCCATGGACGGCGGCGAACAACAAGCCGGCGGCGAACGGGAAATGGGATATGAAGGCGCCGACCTCGGCCTGGTTGCCGGTCCAGTGCGACGGACCGTGGAAGGCAAAGCCGAGGAAGACCACATAGACGGCGGCGACCAGGGCAGCCGGCGTGAAGAATGCTCCGGTCAGCAAGGCGATCACCAGCAGCGTTTCGAGGATCGCGGCGCACCAGGCCAGAAACAGCGGGAACGGAAAGCCGGCGGCGGCGATGTAGCCGGCGGTCAAGCCCATATCCATGAACTTGAGGCCGGCGCCCATCGCGAACAGGGCGGCCAGGGTCAGGCGGGCGATGAGAATGGCCGCGGTCTGCCATGGCGATTGAACGGCTTCCATGATGTCCTCCAAGGGTTGCAACGGGTTTCGCCCCAAGGACGGGCGCCACGCCGCCGATCCTACACCAGCCCGCGAAATTCTTTCGCGGCAAAGCCGAACCTCGCAAAGGAGGCGCTTGCAATCCTCTTGCCGCGAGTGGCCGCTCAGAGCTTCGCCATCAGCTCCCGCCCCAGCCGCTTCGGCGGCTCGGCCCGAAGCACCACATTGGTCGTCACCGCGCCGTAGCGGCCGATGGCGTCGACGATGCTTTCGAGGTCGGGCGGCGACGGCACGACCACCTTGACCAGAAAACAATCCTCGCCGGTCACCCGCAGCACCTCGACCACTTCCGGCATGGCCGCGAATTTCTTCAGGCAGGTCTGGATGTGCTCATGCGTGGTGCGCAGGCGGATCATGGCCATGGTGCCGAGACCGAGGGCGGTGGGATCGATCGCGGCCCGGTAGCCGGCGATGATGCCGCGCTCCTCCAGCCGCTTCACCCGCTCCGACGTCGCCGGCTGGGACAGGCCGACGCGGCGGCCGAGTTCGGAAATGCCGATGCGGCCATCCTCCTGCATGATCTCGATGATTGCCATGTCGGTGGGGTCGAGCCGTGGCCGGTAATCGCCGTTTGCCATGAACACCTTCAATCCATCGGAATTCTTCGTCGCTTTCCGATGATCTCTCATTCCGCGAACAAGGAGAAGCCCTAGGATTGGGACATCATCTGCGGCGAAGAAACAGGATTTTCCATGACCGACTTCATCATTCTGCCGGGCAGCGGCGGATCGGGCGAGGCCCACTGGCAGACACGCTGGCAACAGGCCGACCCGGCGATGCGCCGCTTCAGCCCGGCAAGCTGGGAGCTGCCGGATTTCGACGACTGGGTGGCGGCGCTGGAAGTCGCGGTGTCACAGGCAAAGACCCCGCCGGTGCTCGTCGCCCACAGTCTCAGCTGCCTGCTGGTCGCGCATTGGCAGGCGGTGTCGAGCCGTCGGATCGGCGGGGCGTTTCTGGTTGCGGTTCCCGACCCGGCCTCGCCGGTCTATCCCGCTTACGGAATTCCCTTCGTCGATACGCCGCGCGGGCCGCTTCGCTTCCCCTCGCTGATCGTGGCCAGCACCGACGATCCCTATGATCCGAACGGTTATGCCCGTGAGAAAGCCGCACAATGGGGCAGCGAACTGCACATCGCCGGGCCGCTTGGTCACATCAACAGCAATAGCGGGCTGGGCGACTGGCCGGCGGGAATGGAGTTGCTGACGGCCTTCGTGAGAGAGAGACAGGCCGACCACGCAATCGCACCATAGACGCCCGAACCGTGCGCCGCGGGCTTGCCCCAGCTTGTCCCGCCAGCTATCTCTCGGGAGGGGCCTTTGTGAGGGAGCCTGCGAATGGTGTCCGTCCGATATCTGGTCCGCGATGTCGATCTGTCCATCGCGTTTTATACAAGCCATCTGGGCTTCGCGCTGAAGCAGCAATTCGGTCCGGCGATGGCCATCCTGACGCGCGGCGACCTCTCGCTCTGGCTCGCCGGCCCCATGGCGTCGGCAGCCAGGCCGATGCCGGACGGCCGGACACCCGAGCCGGGCGGATGGAACCGGTTCGTGCTCGAAGTCGAGCAATTGCCGTCAATCGTGACTGAGATGCGCGAGGCCGGCGTGCGGTTCCGCAACCAGATCGTCGAAGGTCCGGGCGGGCGACAGATTCTTTGTGAAGACCCGTCCGGCAACGTGATCGAGCTGTTCGAGCCCAGCTAGGCTTCGGCCGTCGCCTGGGCTTCGGCGCCGAGCTTTGCCGGGTCTTCCCAAGGCCGCTCGGCGTCTGCTTTGCGCTTCGGACAATCCTCGTAGTCATGCTCTCGCGAACCGCAATAGGAGCAGCATTTTGCCGGCGTGTCGGTTCGAAGCATTGTGGCCATGCACAAGAATGCACGAAAATTCATCCGGTTGCAGCAGCGTCTGCGACGCCGCTGCTGGGATGCGTGACCGCCAGCCTGGCGCCGCCCTCAATAGCCGCCGCCGAGGATCGGCAGAATCTCGGCGGCAGACATTGCGCGCGGCGCGTATTCGTCCGGCCTATATCAAAGTTAAATGCGGATGCTGGGCGTGAGGTGGTAGGTGATCGCGATGGGGGGACTCTCAACGCGCTCGAGGTGTCCCATGGACGTTCGAAATCTGATTGCCAAATTGTCAGCCGCGGTATTGCACCGCCGCGCCGCGTCTTCGCCGATACTGTTCAGGCCGATCCGCAACTCGCTCGCCGACATCCCGTTGAAGCCGGCGCCGCGGCCGCCTTATCGTCCGCATCGGCCGATCTGGCCGGCAAGCAACATGTAGCTCGCCGGGCTGCAACCAGTTTGTGATTTCCTCGTTTATGGCGATCCCGTTTTCAAGGAGGCAAGTGATGAGATCGATCCGGGCGAGACGCGAATGGTTTGGATGGTGAGCGCATGAGCCGTTTTCTGCCCCTGACGATCAGATTCGTGGACGGAAGCGCGATGACGGTGTCGTCGATCGCCGACGCCAGGAGGGC
This sequence comes from Mesorhizobium sp. C089B, assembly GCF_030323125.1. Taxonomy (NCBI): domain Bacteria; kingdom Pseudomonadati; phylum Pseudomonadota; class Alphaproteobacteria; order Hyphomicrobiales; family Phyllobacteriaceae; genus Mesorhizobium; species Mesorhizobium sp. C089B. The sequence goes on along the minus strand of NZ_CP100469.1, from coordinate 554,888 downwards.
GCTAGGCGGAACATGGAAGAACAAGCAGACGGCGGCCTACAAGGCGGCCGACAGGCTGGTGGACGACGCGTTGAACGGCATTTGCCGCCCGGACATCGCCTTTGCCGCTTTCCAGAATGCCGCCGCCCAACAGGGCTTGCTGAAGCCGGCCAAGCCAAGTGCCGCCCTTGCCATGCTCGACGAATTGGCGTCGCTGGATGGGCATCGTTGAAAGACCGGCTGACGGATTGCCTGCGATGTCATGGCGAACGCCGGATAGCCTATCTCGGCTCGCGGTTCATGCTGAGATAAGTCGGGTCGAACTCGGCGATTTCCACCAGCTGCTGCCAGTCCAGAATGGTCACCATGTAATTTGCCCAGCCGATCACACCGATCTTGCGCAGCGCGCCGATGACCCGGTTCATGTGGACGACCGAAAGCCCAAGCACATCGGCCAGTTCCGCCTGCGACAGGGGAAGCCGGAAACTCATGCCGTTGGTCTGCTTGACGACCTGGAGCCGCACGAACAGCTCGCACACAAGATGCGCCAGGTGCGAAGTCTTGGACCGCCGGCCCATGGCCACGATCCATTCCCGATGGATGGCGCCATCGACGAGCGTGTCCAGCCAAAGCAAGCGGCTGAGATGAGGCGCCTGTTCGGTGATCGTCCTTAGCCGACTGTGGTCGGCGGCGATCACCCGGCATGGCGACAAAGCGATAATGCCATGGTCCATTGTCTTGAGCAGGAAGGCGTGCAAATCGACAAAATCGCCTGGCACCTGCAACGAGGTGAACTGGCGGCCGCCATCCTCCAGCACTTTGTAGCGCGCCGCCAGACCCTCGATGATGAGCGTGCTGTAGCCTGGCCTCGATCCCTCGGAAACGATGTCCTGACCGGTGGCAAAATCCATCTCGATGGTCATGGCGGCGGCCAGCAGCCCCTTTTCCTGCTCGGACAAAGCGTCATGCTGGCCAAGGTTGAGATAAAGCGGTTCTAGCATCGAGGATCCAGTTCGAGATTTCGTGGACATTGGTGGCCTAGCCAAACGCCGGAGATCGGGTGCGGTTGCAATCGGCCGGCACGGCGACGGCTCCTGGCAGTAAATCTGCTCAGGACACAGTCGCATGGAACCATGGGTGCGGGTTGGGATTTAATCCATGTCGCTCAAAAATGGCCCCGATTTTGAGACAACGACATGCATAAAAACACAGACCTGAAGCGCGTCGCCTGCGCCCTTTCAACCGCGACGCGCTTTAGCGTTCTCCAGCAGGGATGCTTGCACACATGGAACGGTTCTACTTCGACTTGTACAACGCCGAGACCCAGATTGACGAAGAGGGGCAGTTTTTTCCCAGCCGGGAGCGTGCGGGAGCCGAAGCGCTGCGCATATTGCACGATGTGGCGCGCGACGAGATTCCGGAGGGCGACCACCGGCGGATCACCGTCAAGATGCTGAACGAGAACAGGGAGCAGATATTCGAAGCGTCGCTGACCATGGCGTCGCTGTGGAGTTGAACTCGTCGACCCTGTCGAGGACTGTATGGAACCTCTTGCCCTCCCCTCTGTTTCCTAAGGAGGGGCCAGCGGCAGAAGCTGCCCGGCTGATTGACTGGAGGCATCTATGTCCTTGCAAAAGCTTCATCCCGAGCAGGTCGACGACACACGCAGGCTTGCCTATTCGACCTTTGCCCCGGCGCTGCTCGGTTCGCTCACCAAGCGTCTGGCGCGGTGTCAGGGCGTCAAGGAACTGGGCGCCCTCGAAAAGTCGCTCATCCGCCTGATCGAAGACTCTGATGTCGATGGGCCGCAAGCCGAGGCGATGAAAGAGTTCGCCATCGAGCTGGTGGTGTCGACGATATCGGAAGCCCGCGCTCACCCCGACACCAAGAGCGATGTGGAAGCCGTTGGCGAGCGCCGCGCCGAAGGCCGCTCCGAGAACCCGCAGACGCTCGAGGAGCAGTTGCAATCAGGGCTCGAAGATAGTTTTCCGGCCAGCGATCCGCCCGCCGTCGTCTCGACCGCCATTTCCGGCGCCTCGAAGGACCTTGTCGGCACCGACGAGGTGTTGCGCCGCAAGAAGGAGGCGGCGCAGCGAAAGCAGGAAAAGGCCGACGCCGGTTAGCCGGACAAGTCGCGCGAGCCCGAGGCGATGAGAAGCCGTCAGCCGAAGCGCTTTTCCGGCGACTGTCCGCTGGCCGGTGACTGTTCGCCGGCCCGCGCGACGATCGCCTCTAGCGGCTCCGGCCGGTGAAGCAGAAAACCCTGGCCATAGGCCACGCCCATGCCGCGCAAAATGTCGAGCGCTTCCTGCTGTTCGATCTTTTCGGCCACCACCGCGCAGCCGAGACTTTTGGCGATGCCCGCTATGGCCGAGACGATCTCGCGGTCGAAACGGCTTTCCGCGATATTCTCGATGAACGAGCCGTCGATCTTGATCTGATCGACCGGAAAGCGCCGCAAATATTCGAACGAGCTCATGCCGGCGCCGAAATCGTCGAGGCTGACGCGGCATTGCCGCTCGCGCGCCTTGCGCACGAACTGCTCGGCGGCGTCGAAATTGGTGACGGCCGCGGTCTCGGTGATCTCGAAGCCGATGCCGGAATGCGGCGCCCCGGTCTCGGCGATGACGGCGTCGACGAAATCCCACAGCAGCGGATCGCTCAGCGTCTGCGCCGACAGATTGAAGCCGAGCATGATGGCGCCTGACCGCATCGCCTTGCCATGCTGCGAAAGCGCTGTCCTGATGATCCAGCGGTCCAGCCGCGAGGCAATGCCGAAGCGCTCGGCGACCGGAATGAATTCGTTGGGCGGGATCAGCTTGCCATTGCGCCCGGCAAGCCGCGCCAGCACCTCGACATGGCGGCTCTCCTGCCAGGGCTGGCCGAGCAGATGGATTTCCTGGCCGAACAGTTTCAGCCGCCCGTCATCCATGGCGTCGACAGTGTCGGCGGCGACACGCGCAGCGTTGAGGCCGCCGGAGCCCGACGCCGCATCGGCCGAAAACACCGCGAAGCGATTGCGCCCGGCCGCCTTGGCCGCATAGCAGGCGTCGTCGGCGCAGGCCAACGCATCGGCAACCGTGGTGGTGGTGTCCTCGACGAAGGCGATGCCGATGCTGGCCGCGAGTTTTCGCGAGGTCACCGGCAGTCCGAGGTCGGCGTCACGGACCGCCGCAAGGATGGCGCCGGCCAGCGCCTCGGCCTTGGCCGGTTGGCAATTGGGCACCAGCAGCGCGAACTCGTCGCCACCGAGGCGCGCGGCACGCGCCGATGCCGGCAGGCAGCCCAGAATACCGGCGGCGACACCCTTCAGCGCCAGGTCGCCGGCGGCGTGGCCGGCGAAGTCGTTGAGCGCCTTGAAGTAGTCGAGATCGACGTAAAACACCGCCAGCGGCAAAGCCCGCTCGGTGGCGATGTGCACGGCCAGCAGCCGGTCGAAGGCGGCACGGTTCAAGAGGCCGGTCAGCGCATCGTGGTGAGCGGCGTAGGCGAGTTCCCGCTCGCGTTTCTTGTCCTCGGTGATATCGCGCACGGTGCCGAGAATCTGGCCCGCTGTCTCAGGCGCCGCGATGAAGCGCACCAGCGATTCGACATGGCGGATTTCGCCGTCGCGCCTGACGATGCGGTATTGCGCGGCGACGACGCCGTCGGTCGAAAGCGGCGCCAGATGGGCGCGCTCTGCGGCATCCTTGTCGTCGGGGTGCAGATAGGAATGCCAGAGGTCGGCGGCCACCTCGTCGGTGTCGGCGACCAGGCCGAATATCTCCCTGGTGCGGGCGTCCCAATAGCTCTTGTTGGCGTCGATATCGTGATGCCAGATGCCGGTGCCGCTGGCCGCCAGCGCCAGGCGAAAGCGCACATTGACCCGCTCCAGTTCGGCTTCCGCCTCTTTCTGCCGGCTGATGTCGGTCTGCACGCCCATCAGCCTGACCGGCTTGCCCGTCTCGTCACGCTCGACAATGCCGCCGCGGTCCAGCACCCAGATCCAGTGGCCGTCCTTGTGCTTGAGGCGCAGCTCGGTCTCGATCGAGGCGGTCAGGCCGGAAATGTGCCGCTCGCCGCTGGCCAGCGCCCGCTGGCGGTCGTCGGGATGCGTCAGCTTCAGCCAGAGGTCGTCGCTGTTGGCAAGCTCGCCATCCTCATAACCCAGCATGTGCGACCAGGTCGGCGAATAGAAACAGTCGCCGCTCAAAATATTCCAGTCCCATACGCCGAGATGAGCGCGTTCGAGCGCAAGCGCCCAGAATTCGCCGTTGCGTATTTTCTCTTCAGCCATGCCCTGGTTTCGCTCACTCCGTCGCCGCCACTATGCACGCAAGCAGAGAAGAAACCGTTACCGGGTGCGCCGCGCCCACAGTGCGGACAAGGCCTGCAATCGTGCCGGACCATGCCGTAAGGCGTCATCATGCGATTGGGGCTCGTCATGCCATTGGCGCCCTGATTGGAACCGCCCTGCCCGGGCCTGGCTCGACGATCCTTATCGCGCGGCGGCGCGCATTGTCCTCAAGGAGGCCGCGCAGTTCCTCGCGGCCGCGCGCGATGCGCGACATCAGCGTGCCGGCCGGCACGCCGAGCATCTCGGCGGCCTCGGCATAGGAGAAGCCCTCGATGGCGACCAAGGTCAGCGCAGCACGGCGGTCCGGGCTGATCGCCTGCAGCGCGTCGATGATCTCGCGCGCGGCGACGTTCTCCAGCTGGTCGGCGGGCGAGGCCTGCACCTCGCCGGCCTCCAGCGGCAGCATCGAGGCCTCGCCTCGCCGGTTCACCTTGCGCATCTGGTCAATGAACAGATGATGCATGATCGTGAACAGCCATTTTCGCGGGCTCTCTCCCGTCTGCCAGTTGTCCAGCCGCAGCAGCGCCCGCTCCAGGCAGTCCTGGACGAGATCGTCGGCGGAATCGCGGTCGCGCAGCAGCGAGCGCGCATAGCGGCGCAGGCGCGGGATTTCGTCGAGAATTGCTCTCTGCTTTTCGTCCATGACCTTTTGTCTTCGTTTCGGCATGCCGTTGCCGCAAAACCGCTGCGCCCCCGGGTGAGGACAGATTTGGCTGATCTGAAAAATTCCTCTGTTCATGCCTGTCGTCGGCTCCAAAAACGCTGGGCACTTTTGGGCGACAGGCATGACGCGCTCAGCGCGGCGCGGCGTCGATGGTGACCCGGTGTGGGTAGAAGGCGCCGTGGGCGCGAATCTCGGCCATCTCGTCGAAGGGCTGCTCATAGGCCCACATCGCGTCGTTGCCGGTTTCACCCGCCGGCAGCACGTTCCAGTAGCTGGAGTCGCCCTTGTAGGGGCACAGCGTCGACCGCTCCGTCTTCCTGAGCTTCCGGAAGTCGATGTCCTCGAACGGGATGTAGAAGGAGAAGGGATGGGGCGGCTCGGTCACCATTTTGGCTTTTGCCGAGGAAGCGATGATGGTGCCGTTTGCAAACACGACGACACGCCCGTTGAAGGGCTCGACGGTGATCACCTTGCCCGGATTGCGCCTGAAGCCGGGTGACGGGTTCGCATGCTGATCCATGACTGCTCTCCTTGTCCGCTGGTGGTTCGATGCCGGTCGACGGCGTCAGCTCTCACTGGTCACTGATGGGCCGGCGACAGCGGTCACACGCGACAGCTTCTGGCGCTTTTCGAGCTGTGGCTTTTCATAGGTCTACTTCATCGTTCTTCCTTTTCTGACGTCTGGCAGCCGGTCCGCGCGGCTGCCGGCCGTGGATCATGGCTCCAAGGGACAACAGGCGCATCTCCCGTCCGGCCGATGCGCCGCCGAAGAAATCCGGGCCAGCGTGGCAAGAACGATTCGCATGTGTTTCGCCGCGATCCGACGGCGGTGGATTTATCTCAGCCGGGACGGCCATGCTTGGGCCGGGCGGAACACGGTTTTGGCGAATGCGGCCCTGTCAGCACGACCGCAAGGCTTGGACAGGCGCGAACAGCTACCGGCGCGGCTATGGCGATGGCTGCTTGGCGCCGGTGCACGCCGCGAAATATCGATAATAAAGGACGACAGGTGAGACTCTACAAAATCAAGATGATTTGCCAGATATCTTCGCCTTTTCGGCACGAGAAGCAAAATAAATTTTCGACAGACGAACTTCCACTTCGGAAAAATGTCCATTTCATCTCTATTAACCAAATATTAACCAAAATTATCCGATACATACCGAAGTTATTCGCTGTCGTAATCCGAATCTAAGTTGTAATAATCATTGCACAGTTCGCTTCTGACATTACTGTATCGTTGATGTCTTGCGAAGCATGCAACGGAGGAGCTGTAGGAGTGAAATCCGGGTCAAGACTGTGTTGCGAGGAACGGTCTGCCCGACGGAGGAAACACGCATGAGATTGCTGAAATATGCGCTGCTGGCGGGAGCGTCGCTGCTTCCCATCCTGCCCGCGATCGCCGCGACCGCGACGGGCAGCATGAATGTCCGCATCACGATTACCGACGAATGCAAGGTGCAGACGGCGAGCGATCTCGATTTCGGCTCGCACGGTGTCATTGATGCGAATGTCGACCAGACCAGCACCATCAACGTGCAATGCACGACCGGCAAGTCCTACAATGTTGGTCTGAGCGCCGGAGCGGGCGCGGGCGCAACGGTTGCTGTTCGCAAGATGACCGGGCCGGCGTCGGCGACGATCGACTACACCATCTACAGGGAAAGCACCCGGACGCAGCTTTGGGGCACCACGATCCCCACCGACACGGTCGGCGGAACCGGCAACGGCGCCAATCAGCCGCTGACGGTCTACGGGCGTGTTCCACCGCAGACGACACCGGCGGCGGGCCTCTACACCGACACCGTTGCGATCACCATAACGTACTGACAATCGATACCAACACGAGGACGATCATGCGATCCATGCTTTCATGCATCGGAGCCACGGCTGTTCTGTTGCTGTGCACCGGTCTCTCACAAGCCGCTTCGCTCAGGGTGGCGCCGACAGGTCTCGAGCTGATCTCGCCCGACGCCTCGGCGGTTCTCAACCTCAGCAACGATGACCCCAAGCGGCCGATCAATGTGCAGATACGCGTCTTCGCCTGGAGCCAGGCTGGCGGGATCGAGACGCTGACGCCGACTACGGACGTCGTCGCCAGCCCGCCATCCACCAAACTCGGACCCAATGCCCAATACGTGGTTCGCGTCGTGCGCGTCAGCAAGGCGCCGGTGCGGGCCGAGGAAAGCTACCGCGTCATCGTCGACGAGTTACCCGACCCGTCGCGCAAGAAGGCCGGTACGGTGGCGCTCGCGCTGCGCTATTCGGTGCCGGTGTTTTTCCGCGACGCCGATGCGGCCGCGCCGGCAGTCGCCTGGAGTGTTTCGCGCAAGGGCGGCAGTCTTGTGCTGACAGCCAGCAATACCGGTGAAAGTCGTCTCCGCTTGTCCAACCTATCCCTGACCCAGAACGGCAAAAAGCTCGGCAACCGAAACGGGCTCGTCGGTTATGTCCTGGGCGGCGCGACCATGCAGTGGCCGATCGGCAGCGGCAAATCACTGTCAGCGGGCTCCGTGCTTTTGAAGGCACAGAGCGATCTTGGACCCTTCGATGCCAACGTTGCCGTCAAGGGCAAGTAGCGTCGCTGTCATCGTCGCGGTTGCGACTTTCACACCTTGCTTGGCGGTGCGTTCGCAGGAATTTCCGGCCGTGACGAACCTCGAACAGCCGGCTTCCGTTTTGCCAGCGGGCCGCAGCCTCTATCTCGAGGTGTTCATCAACGACGTTTCGACCAAGCTGGTCGGCAATTTTATCGAGATGCCGGATGGTGGGCTGGCGGCGGCGCCCCAAGAGCTGAAGGAGGTCGGCCTGAAACCGCCGGAGGACATAGCCGACGCCGGCGGCCTGGTCAGGCTCGACCAGTTGGCCGACGTTTCGTTTCGGATCGATGAGGTAGCCCAGCGCCTCTACGTCACCGCCGCCAATGACAGCCGCGAGGCGCGCATGGTGGATCTCGGCTTGCGCTTGCAGGACCGGCCGGCGCCGCAATCGGGCTTGGGCGCGGTTCTCAACTATTCGCTGTTTGCCAGCTCCAACACATTGTTCGACAAGGACGTCGAGCTGTTCCAAGGCGTTTCCGGCGGCTTCGATGCGCGCGTGTTCAGTCCCTATGGAACGCTCAGCCAATCCTTCATCGCCGGCTATTCCGACGGAAGGCTGGATGGCTTCACGCGGCTCAACACGACATGGAGCTATTCCGACCCCGACCGGCTGATGACCTACCGCGCCGGCGACTTCATCTCCGGTGGATTGTCGTGGACGCGTCCGGTCTATCTCGGCGGCATCCAGGCGCAACGCAACTTCCACCTGCGATCGGACCTGGTGACTCTACCCCTGCCCTCCTTCGGCGGCACGGCGGCGGTGCCGTCGACGCTCGAGGTCTATACGCAGAACGTGCGCACCTATTCCGGCGACATCCAGCCCGGGCCGTTCCAGGTCACCAATCTGCCGGTGTTCACGGGCGCCGGACAGGCGCAGGTGGTGCTGCGCGACAGCCTCGGCCGCGAGACCACGGCCACCTTGCCGTTCTATGCCTCCAGCATGCTGCTGCGCCAGGGACTGCTCGACTTTTCCGTGGAGGCAGGGATGGCGCGGCGCAATTTCGGCATCTCCTCCGACGATTATGACGGCCGCGTCATGGGGGTCGCCAGCGCGCGTTACGGCGTGACCGACCGGCTGACATTGGAAGCCCATGCCGAGGGCGGCGCCGATCTGATCAATGGCGGCATAGGTGCTGCCTTCCCGCTCGGGGCATATGGCGCGGCTTCGCTGGCGGTCGCCGGCAGCCATCATGACCGGCGCACCGGCTCGCTGGTCGATGCCAGTGTCGAATTCGGCTATGACGGCTGGGCGATCAACGCCCACATGCAGCGGGCCTTTGGCGGCTTTGAAGATATCGCTTCGGTGACGGCACAGCCGGTCATACTCGATCCCGATGATTTCACCCGTTTCAGCGCCGGCGTGCCGCGGGCGGTCGACCAGGTGACGCTCAGCGTGCCGATGCCGATCGACTTCTCCAGCCTCAACTTCTCCTATACCCACCTCAAGGATGCCGAAGGCGAGACCAGCCAGATCGTCGGCCTCTCCTATAGTCAGGCGATCTTCAAGCGCAGCACGCTCTATGCCACGGCCTTCGCCGATCTCGACGACGGCGACAGTTATGGCATCTTTGCGGGGATTTCGATCCCGTTCAATGACGACGTCATGGCGTCGACGGGTGTCGAGCATGGGCCTGACGGCCTCAATGTCGTGGCCGACCTCGCCAAATCGGAGCGGGCCGAGGACGGCAGCATCGGCTGGCGGCTGCGCACCTCCGAAGGCGAGGTTCCCAACCGTTCGGCAGCGGTGAGCTACCGCGCGTCGTTTGCGCGTTTCGAGGCCGGCGCCCAGCAATTCGACAAGGACTTTCGCGTGACCGGCCAGATGGACGGCGCCATTGCGGTCGCAGGCGGCGGGGTGTTCGCCACCAACCGCATCGACGATGCCTTTGCCGTCGTCGATGTCGGCACGCCTGATGTCGAGGTCTTGCATCAGAACCGGCCGGTAGGCAGGACCGACAGCAAAGGCCGCATCCTAGTCACCGGGCTCAACTCCTATGAGCTGAACACGGTCTCCATCGACCCGAAGAATCTACCAGTCGACGCGGATGTCCCGGCTACCAAGGAGACCGTCGTCCCAGCCGACCGCAACGGCGTCGTGCTGAAGTTCGGCGTGTCCGAGGCGGCGCAGGCCGCGCTGGTGACGCTGGTCGACTCGAGCGGAACGCCGCTCGAAGCCGGACTGTCGGGACGCGTCGATGGCGGCACCGAAGACTTCGTCGTCGGCTATGACGGGCAGGCCTACATCAAAGGTCTCGGCCGGCAGAATTCCGTGCAGGTCGAGCGCGCGGACGGCGGTTCATGCCGGGCAGAATTTCCCTTCGAGGCGGCGCGCGGCCGGCAGGTGGTGATCGGGGACGTGGTGTGCCAATGAGAGCTGAGGAAAAATGCTGCGCGCCGTAATCATCGCCCTGCTGCTTATGCTGCTGCCGTCGCTCGCCCGCGCGCAAAGCTGCAGTTACACCGTCACCAGTTTGAATTTCGGCCTCATCGACACGCTGTCGGGCACCGCGGCGACATCGACAGCCACCTTCACCGCGACTTGCAGCGGCAGTTTGCCATTGCTGCTGCCCGTCCTGGTGTGTCCGCATATTGCCGCCGGCACCGGCGGTGCAACCTCGGCGGCGGCCCGGCAGATGGCGAGCGGCGTCAACAGCCTCAACTATCAACTCTATTCGGACCCCGCAATGAGCGTTGTCTGGGGCACCCATAACTGGGCCTATGCCTCGCGCCCGCCACCGCTGCTGCTGAGCCCCAATCTCTTCGGCAACTCAACCGACACCCTGACGCTCTATGGGCGGGTTCCCGGCGGCCAGGCGACCGTCCCGCCGGGCACCTATCTGTCGACATTTTCGGGCGGGCAACTCGAGTTCCGCTCCCGGACAACCCTGTTGAGCAGCAGCTGCGACACCGGCGCGGGCAACTTGGGCACCAGTCCGACCTTCACCATCAACGCCACGGTCGCGGCAAACTGCCTGGTCGCCACCCAGAACATCGATTTCGGCTCCAAGGGCGTGCTCGACGCCAATGCCGATGCCACCGGCCAGGTTACGGTCACCTGCACCCCGTCGACCGCGTACACGGTTTCCCTCAATGGCGGCACGACAGGGGGCACACCGACCAATCGCAAGATGTCGAAGGGCGCCGAGAGGATCACCTACGGCCTCTACAAGGATCTGGCGCGCTCGCAGCCTTGGGGTGACGCCGGAACGCCGGGAAGCACGGTGGCCGGCACCGGAACCGGTACGGCCCAGGCGCTCACCGTCTATGGCCGCGTGCCGCCGCAGACGACGCCCTCGGCCGGCGTCTACACCGACACGGTGGTGGTGACCATCACCTATTGATCGCGGCCCGCCTCGCCGTTGGCCGGCGCCAACCAGCGCGCGTAAATCTCGCCGACGATGCCGCGGCGAAAGACCAGCACGCAGATCATGAAGATCAGGCCGGTGGCGATGGTCACCGGGAAGCCGGAGGTGGCGAGGGTGTTTTCCAGCCCGACTACCAGGCCGGCGCCGACTACAGGACCGACCATGGTGCCGATGCCGCCGAGCAGTGTCATCAGGATCACCTCGCCCGACATCTGCCAGGTGACGTCGGTCAGCGTCGCGAACTGGAAGACGATCGCCTTGGTGGCGCCGGCAAGCCCAGCAAGGGCTGCCGACATGACGAAGGCGGCGAGCTTGTAGCGGCCGACCGAATAGCCCAGCGAGATGGCGCGGTTCTCGTTCTCGCGGATCGAACGCAGGATCATGCCGAAGGGCGAGTTGACGATGCGCCAGACGGCGAAGACGCCGATGAGGAAGACGGCAAGCACGACGAAATACATGTTGAGCGTGACGTTGAGATCGACGATGCCGAACAGATGCCCGCGCGGCACGCCCTGTATGCCGTCCTCGCCTTCGGTGAACGGCGCCTGGACGCAGAAGAAATAAAACATCTGCGCCAGCGCCAGCGTGATCATCGAGAAATAGATGCCTTGCCGGCGGATGGCGAGGAAGCCCATGACCAGGCCGAGCACGGCCGCTCCGGCGGTGCCGAGCAGGATGCCGGCCTCGGGCGGCCAGCCCCATGCCTTGACGGCGTAGGCGCAGAAATAGGCGGCGGCGCCGTAGAAGGTGGCGTGGCCGAACGACAACAGCCCGGTGTAGCCGAGCAGCAGGTTGAAGGCGCAGGCAAACAGCGCGAAGCACAGCATCTTCATCAGGAAGATCGGATAGACGAAGAAGGGCGCGGCTATCAGCGCCAGTATGGCCAATGCCAGCAATACCCGCTCCAGCCGCACGGAGGCGGCGGTGCGCTGTTGGTGAAGGGTTGCCTCGCTCATCTCAGGCGTCCCTTCCGAACAGGCCGGCGGGGCGCAGGAGCAGCACGACCGCCATGATGACGAAGACGACGAGGTTCGACGCCTCGGGATAGAACACCTTGGTCAGGCCCTCGGCGAGGCCGAGCATGTAGCCGGTGACGATGGCCCCGAGGATCGAACCCATGCCGCCGACCACGACGACGGCAAAGACGACGATGATGATATCGGAGCCCATCAGCGGACTGACCTGGTAGACGGGCGCGGCGAGAATACCGGCAAGGCCGGCGAGCGCCGCGCCGAGCCCATAGGTGAGCGTCAGCAGCAGCGGCACGTTGACGCCGAAGGCCTGCACCAGCTCGGGATTTTCGGTCGCGGCGCGCAGATAGGAGCCGAGCCTGGTCTTTTCGATCAGGAGCCAGGTGCCGATGCAGATAATGAGCGAGGCCACCACCACCCAGCCGCGATAGTTGGGCAGGAACATGAAGCCGAGATTGGTGCCGCCGGCAAGCTGCGCCGGAACGGCATAAGGGTTGCCCGACACGCCGTAGTAGAAACGGAACACGCCTTCGATGACCAGCGCCAGTCCGAAGGTGAACAGCAGCCCGTAGAGCGGATCCAGGCGGTAGAGCCGCGACAGCGCCACGCGCTCGACCGCCATGCCGAAGACGCCGACGATGAGCGGAACCAGGAGCAGCGCCGGCCAGTAGCCGATGCCGAGATGGACGAGCAGCAGGTAACCGATGAAGGCGCCGAGCATATAGAGTGCGCCATGGGCGAAATTGATGATCCGCAGCAGGCCGAAGATGACGGCCAGGCCGAGGCTCAGCATGGCGTAGAAGGAGCCGTTGATCAGCCCGACCAGCATCTGGCCGAGCAAGGCCTGGACGGGGATGCCGAAGATCATGGTCATGGCGTCACCGATGGTGTTGCAAGGGGGATGCGTCTGTGCGCACGTACCCCACCCGGACCTTCGGTCCGACCTCCCCACAAGGGGGAGGTAGGGCGGTGGCCCTCCACCCTCCCCCTTATGGGGAGGGTCGCTGCGCAGCAGCGGGGTGGGGGTACTGCCGTGGGCTGTCGTCATCATACCCCCAACACCTCGTGCAGCTGTTGCGTGTGAGCGGCAAGCTCGCTTACGGCAAAACCCTCCACCACCTTGCCGTGCTCCATCAGGTAGAAGCGGTCGGCGATGCGGGCGGCGAAGCGGAAATTCTGCTCGACGAGCAGGATGGTCATGCCGCGCTTTTTCAAGGTCGCCAGCAGTTCGCCGATGCGCTGGACGATGACCGGCGCCAGGCCCTCGGTCGGCTCGTCGAGCAGCAGCATCTGCACGCCCGTCCGCAGGATGCGGGCGATGGCCAGCATCTGCTGTTCGCCGCCGGAGAGTTTGGTGCCGGGGCTGTTGCGGCGCTCCTTGAGGTTGGGAAAGAGATCGAAGATCTCGTCGACGCTCATGCCGCCCTTGGCCACCACCGGCGGCAGGATCAGGTTCTCGTCGACGGTGAGCGTGGCGAAGATGCCGCGTTCCTCCGGCACGAAGCCGATGCCGCGATGGGCAACACGATGCAGCGGCAGGCGCATCAGGTCGCTGCCGTCGAAGGCGACGCTGCCGCTGCGCTTGCGGACCAGCCCCATGATGGCGCGCAGCGTTGTGGTCTTGCCGACGCCGTTGCGGCCGAGCAGCGTCACGGTCTCACCGCGAAAAACGTCGAGGTTGACGCCATGCAGCGCATGGCCCTCGCCATACCAGGCATGGAGATCGCGCACGGCAAGCAGCGGCTCACTCATGCTCGGTCCCCCTGCTCGGTCCCCATGTAAGCGATCCTGACGCGCTCGTCCTTGCTCACCGTCGCGTAGTCGCCGGCGGCGAGCACCTGGCCGCGCTGCATGACGGTGATCCAGTCGCAGAGGTCGGCGACGACGGTGAGATTGTGCTCGACCATCAGCACGGCGCGGTCCGTTGCCAGCGAGCGGATGATGCCGGAAATGACGCCGACATCCTCGTGCCCCATGCCGGCCATCGGCTCGTCGAGCAGCAGCACTTTCGGGTCGAGCGCCAGCGTGGTGGCGATCTCGAGCACGCGCTTTCGGCCATAGGAGAGATCGCCGGCCGGACGATGCGCGACATCGTCGAGACCGACGACGGCAAGCAGTTCGCGCGCCCGTGGAGTCAGTTGGTCAAGCGCGGCCAGCGAGCGCCAGAACTGGAAGCCGAGCCCGCTCGGCCGCTGCAAGGCGACGCGGACATTGTCGAGCACGCTCAGATGCGGAAAGATCGCCGATATCTGGAACGAGCGGACGAGACCCATGCGCGCCACCCTGGCCGGCGCGGTGCGGGTGATGTCGTTGCCCAACAGTTCGATCCTGCCGCTGCTCGGCTGCAGGAACTTGGTCAAGAGGTTGAAGATCGTCGTCTTGCCGGCGCCGTTCGGCCCGATCAGTGCATGGATCTGGCCGTGATGGACGTCGAGGTCGACATTGTTGACGGCGACGAAACCGGCAAAATCGCGCCGCAGGCCGCGGGCGGAGAGCACCACCCGCGGCTTGATTTCGGCACCGTCCGGCTGGACGGCCACGGCTTGCGCCAGCGTCACTTGGTGACGAGCGGGCAGCCGCTGTCTTCAGCCTTGATGAAGGCCTTGTCGCCCGGAATGGTCGCAAGGTAGGTGTAGTAGTCCCAGTCCTTCTTCGACTCCTCGGGCTTTTTGACCTGATAGAGATACATGTCGTGCACCATCGAGCCGTCGGCCTGTACCTTGCCGTTGGCGTTGATGATGTCGTCGACGGGCATTTCATGGAGTTGCTTGGCGACCGCCTCGGTTTCGTCGGTGCCGGCCTTGTCGATGGCCTTGAGATATTGCAGCACCGCCGAATAGGTGCCGGCCTGGATCATGTTGGGCATGCGGTTGGTGCGCTTGAAGAAGCGCCCGGCGAAGTCGCGGCTCTTGTCGTCGCGGTCCCAGTAAAACCCTTCGGTGAGCACCACGCCCTGCGCCGCCTGCAGGCCGAGGCCGTGCACCTCGGCAAGCGTGAACAGAAGTGCTGCCAGCCGCTGGCCGCCGGCGACGATGCCGAACTCGGCCGCCTGCTTGATGGTATTGGAGGTGTCGAGGCCGGCATTGGCAAGGCCGATAACCTTGGCGCCGGAGGACTGCGCCTGCAGCAGGAAGGAGGAATAATCCGTCGATCCCAAGGGGTAACGCACCTCGCCCAGCACTTTGCCGCCGCTTGCCTCAACAACCTTTGAGGTCTGCTCCTTCAGCGAATAGCCGAAGGCATAGTCGACGGTGATGAAATACCAGCTGTCGCCGCCCTGCTGCACCAGCGCGCCGCCGGTGCCGACCGCCTGCGAGTGGGTATCGTAAGCCCAGTGGAAACCGTAGGGCGAGCATTGCTTGCCGGTCAGGTCGGCCGATGCCGCTCCGGTGACGATGTCGATCTTCTTCTTTTCCTTGGACAACCCCTGGACGGCGAGCGCCACCGAGGATGTCGTCAGTTCCATGATCGCGTCGACCTGCTCGGTGTCGTACCACTGGCGCGCAATGTTGGAGGCAATGTCGGGCTTGTTCTGGTGATCGGCGTTGACGATCTCGATTGGCGCGCCCTGCACCTTGCCGCCAAAATCCTCGACCGCCATCCTGGCGGCCTCGACCGACCATTTGCCGCCGAAATCGGCATAGACGCCCGACTGGTCGTTGAGGATGCCGATCTTGACCTTGCCGTCGGAAATTTCGCCGGCCGCCGCCGGCATCGCAGTCGCCGCAAGCAGCGCGGCTGAGACGAGATAGGATGCTTTCACAGGTGGTTCCTCCCTTGTGGCCGACGCTGGAAAACGCGGCGGCCTTGCAATGGTTCAACAGCTCCGTCCGGTACTCGCTGAAATCCGGGCCAGCGCCCGCCACTTCTCCTCTTGGCAACCCCTCCGCCCTGGGTGCGCCGGGAACCGTAGCATCACATTTCGCAAGGGGAGAATGCTATTTTCGTAGCATGGCGTGTGGGCGCTACCAGTCCGGCTCAATTGGAAGGTCTTCGGAAAAGCCGCTCGGGCCAGGAAGGGACAGCGTTGCGGCCGCGGCGTCTCGCAATGCCGCCGGAGGCCTTTTGAGATGTTCGCTGTCCAGCGGAAGGGCAAGATAGGCGGTGGCAATGCGTGCAGCCGCTTCCGCCTGTTCACGATCTCTCATTGCCTTGACCGCAGACCGATCAGGCAGCGTGGCCAGCCAAGCCTTGTGCAGAGCGAACATTCGAGGGTCGACCGTCGGCATGCTTACGGGATAGCCACGCTCATCGATCGCCACAGCCTCCACCTTCGGGGCGTTGATGAGCCATTGCAGCCCCTCCATGGGTGCGCTGTCGAGATCGTCGGCATGCTGTGTAATCGAGGTAGTGGCGTTGTCCTTGAGGACATGTCTTGCCTGCGGACGGATCAGGTCGACCAGATAGCCATCACGGTTCGCTGCCCTGAAGGCCCGGGGCTGGAGCGGCTTGAAGGACCTGTCCACTTTACGCAACACGCCTATCAGGCCGGACTGGCTTACCCTCTCGCCGGTCACGAAGCTGATGCGACGTCGCGAATCGAAGAGCAGGTCGATGTCGCCGGTTGCCGTGAGACCGCTGGTGATCTGGACGCCCGCCAGAGCCTCGTAAGCGAACAGCGCATTCGTGCCGACAACCAGCAACTGCTTGCCCAGCAGGTCTGTTTCGGCGCACCGCCGCAATATCCGTGCGGCGATGGCCGGTACCCTGCCCAACCCCATTGCCACATTGACTTTCGCCAGGCCGTTCAGGCGATCGGCCAGACCTGCCAGCAGATCCTTGTTCTGCACCCTGCCCTCGGAAAACGCAGCGAACGCCTTCTCCGTCTGGCTGCTTTTCGGCCCGAGTGAATTCTCGACCTGCCGGACCTTCCGCAGCAGGTATTCAGCACCGCTGCGCTCAACCCAGCGCATGCTGCCTGCAAAGCGCCTTTGGCGCTGGTCATCAGCACGCTGCCAGGCCTCGTAGACCTGTTGCGTATCTATGAGTTGGCGCCGCTGCTCGCCGGTCAACTCTCTCAGCATCGTTTTCCACTCTTAAGCCAAGATCAAGTTAACATAGTGGAAAACTCTTAATTAACAATATGTTGCTATGTTTTTTCCACTATCGCAGCTATCACCCACACGTCAAGTGGAAAATACCCTAAAAACAATAGGTTATGTCCAAGAAAGGGAGGCCAGAACCTCACACGCGGGTTTTTAGCTGCGCGCACCATGGCAGCCGCTTGCCGTCGCCTCACCGCTTCTGCGGATAGATCGTCTCGCCGCGCTTCAGCATCTCGACAAAAGCCTCGATCTTCTTCCTGCGCCCCGCCTCCGTCTTCATGTTGTGCGTTCGAAACGCCAGCGCGAACCGGTTCTGGGCGGAAAGCTTTGCCAGCATCTCCTTCGCCTTCGGCTCGGCATCGATGGCGGCCTGCAGATCGTCAGGGATCTTCATGTCCTTGCCTGAGGCATAGGCGCGGTCCCAGCGGCCGTCGGCCTTGGCCGCCTCGACCTGTTTCAGCCCGTGTTCGGTCATGCGGCCCTCCTCGACCAGGCGGGCGACATTGTCGATGTTGATCTTGCTCCAGATGCTCTTCTTGCCGCGCGGCGTGTAGCGCTGCAGAAAGCTCTTGTCGTCGAGCGGCTTGCGTATGGCGTCGATCCAGCCGAAGCACAGCGCCACGTCGATGGCCTGCTTCGGCGTGATCGAGGCGAGGCCCGAGCCGACCTTGTGGACCTTGATCCAGACCTCGCTCTCGCCGGCATGATTTTCGCGCAGCCAGGCGTAAAAACTGTCGGGATCGGGGAATTCATGAACCTTGTCGGGATCGACCTTGAACGGCGCCATCATCACCTCGTTGTTGCCGGGCCGGCTGTATCGGCTGTCGATGCCAGTTTCCGTCAGCGGCGTCGATACCCCCTAGCCTATTGCGAGCCGGCTTGCGCCGCAGCCGACGCCCGTGGCAGTTTCCTGCTGGTCAGCCGGGCAAGGCAGACTGCAATTCGGGGGAAATGCCATGCGAGCGATGTTACTCGGCCTCATCCTTCTGCTGCCGACCTCGGCACTGGCCGAACCGATCGAAACCCAGAAAATCATCACCGCGCTGACCGGCGACTTCAATGGCGACGGCGCCGCCGATCTGGCGATGATCGTCGAGACCGAGCCCGAAGACGATACCATGGACATGCATTTCTTCCTGAGGGACAAAAAGTACAATTTTCTGAAACCCGCCGGCGTCGTGCATGAGCAGGTCTACGGCGAATGGAACGACTACGACCAGCCGCATTATGAGGGCTCCGGCATCGAACCGGAGTTGACCTTGCTGCCCAACGGCTCGATCAAGATCTATCTGCCGGGGCTGATCGGCCCCGGCGAGCGGACCGACATGACGCTGACCATCGCCTGGCGCAACGAGGCCTTCGTCGTCGCCGGCGTTGCCTATGACCATTACAAATACCAGTCCGTTGTCGTCTACAGCAGCTGCGACTACGACGTGCTGACCGGCAAGGGCAAAAGTATGCAGACGCAGGATGATGATAGCAAGGTGAACAGTATCGTGTCTGTCGAAGGCCAGGTCGTGCCCTTCGCGGAGTGGGACACGGGGACGCCTTTTAGGGTGTGCGGGGATTGAGGGGGCAGCCAATCTCCCCCCTTGTGGGGGAGATGGCCGGCAGGGGGGCCGCTGTCCCGCCAACGCACCGGCTAGTGTCAGCCACGTTTATCCCGCGATTCTTGTCAGAAAATAGATCGAGAGGTCGCGATCCTTCGCGCCCCCCTCTGCCCTGCCGGGCATCTCCCCCACTTGGGGGGAGATTGGCTTCACTGCAGATGCGGTTTCTTCAAAAAGCTGTTTCGGTCGGCGGATTTCACTCGCAGCCAAGTCTCACGACCGTCACGCACGACCCTGAGAGGAATCTCCGAACCCGCCGGATTCTGCCATAGCTTGCGGTAGAAATCGGCGAGACCGTCGACCTCGCCATCGCGCACGTCGGAGATGATGTCGCCCTGGCGCAGGCCGGCCTTGGCGGCGGGGCCGCCTTCGGCGACGCTCATCACCACGACCGCACCGTTCGACTCGGCCGAGAAGGCGCCGAGCCATGGGCGCGGCGGCTTCGCCACCTGGCCGCGCGTCAGGAGATCGTCGAGGATCGGGGTCAGAAGGTTGATCGGCACGACCATGTTGATGTCGGCGACCTCGCCGTTGCGGCTCATCTGCAAAAGCAGCGAACCGATGCCGAGCAGGCTGCCATCCTGGCCGATGAGCGCCGCGCCGCCCCAGGACGGATGCGCCGGGGCAATGAAGATCGCCTCGTCGAGCAGATATTCCCAATAGCCGGCGAATTCCTGCTTGGTGACGATGTGTGCCTTGACCGAGCGGCCGGTGCCGTCGGCAAACACCACGGGGTCGCCGATCTTCGCCTTCGAGGCGTCACCCAGCGCCACCGCCGGCAGGCCGAGCGGCGCCAGCGCCTGCACCAGGCCGAAGCCTGTCTCCTGGTCATAGGCCAGCGCATGCGCCGGCACGACGCGGCCGTCCTGGTCGGTCAGCCAGACCTCCTCGGCCTCGGTGATGAGATAGCCGATGGTGAGCACCAGCCCGTCGCCGCGGATGACGACGCCGCTGCCTTCCCGGCGCGTGCCCAGGGCATTGGCCGTGAAGGCATCGTCGGGAACCATGGCGCGCACGCCAACGACGGAGCGCAAGAGCGGGGAAACGGGATCGATCGGCATGCGGTCATCCTGGCAGATATGCGTGGGCAGTATCCTCTATAGGTATGCCGCGCTGCACAGGGCGCAAGGGCTTAGGCAACAAGGCAATCATTTCAGAGGCTGGCGCTGCCCCTCATCCGCCTGCCGGTGTCCAGCCGATAGATGGGTAACACTTTGAACCGGATACATAGGTGACACTTCTCTCCCCCTATGCGTCCGCCGCAGCGCCAAGCGGATTGGTTGGCGCGGCGCTGCGGCGGACAAGCTTCATGTGCCGTGTGTCGATGATGCCGAGCGGGTGGGCATGGAATGAGAGTGTCCATTGTCCGTCTTCGGTCTCCAACGCAGCGACCGGTTCGCCCGCCAGCGCTTGCGAGACATATATGAAGCCGCCATTCCATCGGATCTCGCCATTGTGGCGCACGCGGCGGACCGAGGCCTCGGCCGGATAGACGGGCTCGGGTGGTGTCCTGGGCATGGCGCGCTGTGAGGACCGGTAGTGCTGGGCGGGCGTATCCATGCCCAGCGCCTCATGGGGACGTTCCTCATTGTAGCTGTGGCGGAAGGTCTCGAAGGCCTGGCCCTGTGCCGTTCGGTCGGCTTCCGGTGCCTCGGCCATCGGCAGCATGGTCAGGTGAAAGCGCTCGTGACGTCCGTTCTGCTGTGGCCTGCCGGGTGCGATCCGCTCCAAGGTGATGCCGAGCTTGATGAAGCGCACGACAAGCGGCGTCAGCCCGGTGACGCCGGCCGATGCGAAGGGCGGGCCATTGTCGCTTCTGAAGCGATCCGGCAGGCCATGCTCTTCAAACAGCCGTTCGAACACCGGCCAGGCTTCGCTATCGGCCGTCGACCCCGTCGCTTCGAGCGCCAGGAGGTAGCGGCTCGACGCATCCATCACCGTCAAGGGTTCGCAACGCCACCCGTCACGGGTCCGAAACCAGCCCTTGTGATCGCCAGTCCACACCGCGTTCGGTTCTTGCGGCTGTGGCCAGGGTCCATTGCCGCAGGCCCGCAGGCGGGGTCGCTTGCGGGCGCGGACAAGCCCATGCCGCGCAAGGATCGCGCCGACCGTCGAGGCTGAAGGCCACATGAACTCGGGAGCCGTGCGCCTGAGCCGTGCCACGATCTTCTTTGGACCCCAGAGCGGATGCAGCTCCTTGGCCGCCACAATCCGCTCAACCAGATCCTGAGCTGTCGCCCGGCCATGATTGAGCGGGGCTCGCGGCAGGTCGTGCAAACCCTCAGGCCCAAACGTCCGATAGCGTCCTAGCCATTGTAGCCGTTCTTGCGTGAGATCCCGTAGGCCGCACAAAGCGCAACCATCGTCTCATCCCCAGAAAGACACTCCACAACAAACCGTAGCCGCTCGTCCATGATGCCAGTCTCTCGCCAAACCATCGCCGGTCCTCCGGCGGACAAGAAAACTGTCACCCATGCTATCGGTCCATTCTGTTACCTATCTATCCGGTTCGGACAGGGGCGCCACCTCTCCCCGTATAGTGACGGGGAGAAGGGAGATGGCCGCAACATCGGCGCTCTTGGCAACGCTGGCAATTGGGGAAATCAGTAGGCGACAGCGTCCTTCTCCCCGTCACTATACGGGGAGAAGTGCCCGGCAGGGCGATGAGGGGCGGCGCCGACATCGATAATAGTTCAACACAAGTTGAACCTTTCTGAATTGCACCTATGTGTTCCCGTATCTAGGTTCCGCCGACTTTTCCGCCATCAGTCTCGCGCCGTCGCGCAAGTCGTTTCGCCCGCCAAACCAAGGAATTTCCCGCATGACCGAATACACCCCACCGAAAGTCTGGAGCTGGAAGAAAGCCAATGGCGGTACGTTCGCCAGCATCAACCGGCCTATTGCCGGTCCGACGCATGACAAGGTGCTGCCGGTCGGCAAGCATCCGCTGCAGCTCTATTCGCTGGCGACGCCGAATGGGGTCAAAGTGACTGTCATGCTGGAGGAGCTTCTGGCGCTCGGCCACAAGGGCGCCGAATACGACGCCTGGCTGATCCGCATCAACGATGGCGACCAGTTCGGCTCGGGCTTTGTCGAGGTCAACCCCAACTCCAAGATCCCGGCGCTGCTCGACCGCAGCGGCAAGACGCCTGTCCGCGTCTTCGAGTCCGGCTCGATCCTGCTTTATCTCGCGGAAAAGTTCGGCGAGTTCCTGCCGACCGAACAGCCGGCGCGCGCGGAAACCTTGTCCTGGCTGTTCTGGCAGATGGGCTCGGCGCCCTATCTCGGCGGCGGCTTCGGCCATTTCTACGCCTATGCGCCGGAAAAGTTCGAATACGCCATCGACCGCTTCGCCATGGAGACCAAGCGCCAGCTCGACGTGCTCGACCGGCGGCTGGCGGAGACCGAATATCTCGGCGGCGCCTTCTATTCGATCGCCGACATGGCGGTATGGCCCTGGTATGGCGGCCTGGCGCTCGGCCGCATGTACAATGATTCCGCCGAGTTCCTGTCGGTGCAGGACTACGAGCACGTACAACGCTGGGCCAGGGCGATCGACGCCCGCCCGACCGTGCAACGCGGCCGCATGGTCAACCGCGCCTTCGGCGACCCCGCCATGCAACTGCACGAGCGCCACGACGCCAGCGATTTCGAGACGAAGACGCAGGATAAATTGGTGGTGGCGGAGTGAGCTAATCTCCCCCCTTGAGGGGGAGATGGCCGGCAGGCCAGAGGGGGTCGGCTCGACTGGGCGCGACCTCCTGCGACTGATGAAGGTTAGCGCTCCACGCGCGGCGACCCCCTCCGCCTTCGGCGACATCTCCCCCTCGAGGGGGAGATTAGCCCATCAATTTCGCCAGCCTCGGCACGCCTTCACCCACGGCGCGTTCATCTGCGAGCGTAAAGCTCATCCGCATCGTGTTGCGGCCCGAACCGTCGGCGTAGAATGCGTTGCCCGGCACGAAGGCGACGCGGGCTTCCTTGACCGAGCGGGCGAGCAGCGCGGTGGCATCCGAACCTTCAGGCAATGTCAGCCAGACGAACATGCCGCCTTCCGGTCGGCTCCAGCTGACGCCATCCGGCATTTCCGCTTCGAGTGCCGCAAGCAAGCCGTCGCGGCGCTGGCGATAGGCGCCGATCAGCTTTTCCACCTGGCCGTCGTACACGGCCTCGGAGACGCGGTGCATGACCAGCTGGTTGATCGACGGGCTGTGCAGGTCCGACGCCTGCTTCATCAGCACCAGCCGCTCGACGACGCGGCGCGGCGCGCAGACCCAGCCGACGCGCATGCCCGGTGACAGGATTTTCGAGAACGAGCCGCAATAGAGCGTGCGGGCATTGTCGATGCCGCCTGAGCGTTCGCAGTCGAGCGCCAGCATCGGCGGCTGGCCCTCGCCGTCATAGCGCAGCGCGCGATAGGCGGCGTCCTCGATGATGGCAATGTCGAGCTCGCCGGCGAGGTCGAGCACCGCCTCGCGCTGCTGGCGATTCAGCGTCTCGCCGGTCGGGTTGGCGAAATCCGGAACGAGATAAGCGAATTTCACCTTGCCGCCTGCAGCGGCAGCAGCGGCCTGGTAGGCGGCAGGCGTCATGTTGCCGCCGTCCGGCGTCAGCCGGTCGTAGCGCGGTTCGTAGGCGTTGAAGGCCTGCAGCGCGCCGAGATAGGTCGGCCATGTTACCAGTGCTGTGTCGCCCGGCGACAGGAAAAGCTTGCCGAGATAGTCCAGCGCCTGCTGCGAGCCGGAGGTGATGAAGATGTTGTGCTCGTCGCAGGCGATGCCAAGCTTGCCCATCTGGCCGGCCAGCCATTTTCTGAGCGGCAGATAGCCTTCGGAGACCTGATACTGAAGTGCTGCGCTCGCCTCCGCACCGCCCAGCACCGAGGCATAGGCATCGGCGATCGCCTGGGCCGGAAACAAGGCCGGATCGGGGATGCCGCCGGCAAAGGAGATGATGTCGGGCTGGTCGAGCAGTTTGAGCAGCTCGCGGATTTCCGACGCCTTCATGCGCGAGGCGCGCGACGCCAACAGGTCCATCAAACTCACGAGCCCACCTCCCGGGATACGGCATCTGGTCCAGCATGACCGTTCCGGCCCATGCGATTAGGTCAATCTGACTGACCTATTATCAGGCTCCCTCACCCGCTGGAATAGCCAGACCCTCATTCCGCGTGGCCCAGACGAAAAAGCAAACACATTTCTGCCCTGGACAGGGAAAATTGTTGCGCGCCGAGGGGCGCGGATGCAACCTCATTCCGAGCGGACCGACATAAAAAGAAAAGCGGCCTCAACAAGGGAGGTTAAAATGACGCTTGAGCTCATCGGGGCCGGATTCGGCCGCACCGGCACATGGTCGACCTTTGCCGCGCTGAACAGGCTGGGCCTTCCCAGCTACCATATGCAGGAAGTCATCCTCAACAAGGCCAACAAGGGCCATCTCGACTTCTGGCGCAAGGTGGCCAACAGCCCGCCCGGCAGCCAGCACGACTGGACCAGAGTCTTTGCCAATTACAAGGCGACGGTCGACAATCCGGGATGCTGCGTGTGGCGCGAATTGATGGCCGCCTATCCCGACGCCAAGGTGCTGCTCACCCTGCATCCGCGCGGCGCCGAGGCCTGGTACGACAGCACCATCGACACCATCCACTTCACCGAGACATTGTGGCAGTTCAAGGTGCTGGAATGGCTGACGCCGTTCGGCCGCAAATTCGGCGACATGTCGCACAGACTGATCTGGGGCCGCACGCTTGCCGGCGTGATGGACGACCGCGCCAAGGCGGTGGCGCGCTACAACGCCTATACCGAGGAGGTGATAGCGGCCGTGCCGCCGGAGAAGCTTCTGGTGTTCAAGGTCAGCGACGGCTGGGCGCCGCTCTGCGGCTTCCTCGGCGTGGCGCTGCCCAACGAGCCCTTCCCCAACCTCAACGACCGCGAAAGCGTGAAGAAGATCATCCGCGACATCATCAAGGGCAGCTACATCATGCTGGGGCTGTCGGTGGCGGCGGTGCTTGCGGCGATCGCGGCGCTGTGGTGGTGGCTGGGGTAGCCGCCGGACCGTCAGGATATTGCTACTTGCGCGTGATCCAGCCGAGCAGATCCGGCTCGACGTCTTCGTGGTCGGTCAGGTCGCGAACCAGGGAAGCGGCGAGCGCGCGCCAGCGCTTTTCCGGGACATTGTCTTCCATCACCGATTTGATGAAGGCGGCGCGCAGGATGGCGCAATCGAAGGCGGATACATCGAAAAGCAGTTCTGCCATTTCGGTTTTCCCCGTTCACATCGGGCGCGCGAGCCTGTCGAAGCCTCAGGCGCCAGCGCCCCATATACATGGTCGACGACAGCAGATTCATACTCTTGCCGAACCAAGGTTCAACACAATTCGATTGTACGGTTTTTACCAAGCCATTGCGGTTCGTTGCCCGCTTTTGCGCCGATGATAGATTTGCCGGGCGGCCTCTCCCCAGATGGCCGCAAATGGCCGGCGCGGCTCTGGCAACATGCTTTCACCGGCATTCGCGTCGGCCATTTCCAGCCCGTGCCAGGCTCAGCCCAGCAGGCGTTCGTATTCGGCCTCGGCCTGGCCGTAGAAGCCGTCGGCAACGGCGATCAGGCCATCCCGGTCGCGAATGACGATCTCGCCGCGCCTGGACCGGATCAGGCCGCGCCCTTCCAGGATCTGCAGGCCGATGGTGACGCCTGGACGCCTGACGCCGAGCATGACGGACAGGAACTCATGCGTGATCTGGATCTGATGGCCGACCACCCTGTCGTCACACATCAGGAGCCATCGGGCCAGCCGATCCTCGAGCTTGGCGCGGGCATTGCTCAGCGCCGTGGATTTGGTCTGGCCGTGCAGATAATGGGCATAGCGCAGCAGGAAGGCGCGAAGCGTCGGGCTTTTCTGCAGCGCTGCCTTGAACGGCTCGGAATCGATGCACACCGCCTCGCCCGGCATCTGCATGTAGCAATCATGGGGCGCCCAGTCGGCGCCCATCACCAAAGCGGAGCCCGACATGCCTTCGTGGCCGATGATGCCGACCTCGGTGTCGAGCCCCGGCCGGTTCCTCGCCACCACCGAGGCCAGGCCGCTTTCCAGGAAGCAGACCGAGGCGACCGGCTCGCCCGCCATTTCGAGCGGGGCTTTGAGATCGAGCACACGATGGTGCAAATGCGGCGCAAGCAGTGCGAAGTCGGCCGGGTTCATGCGGCGCAAGAGGCCGCTTTTCTCCTTGCTGACCGACTGGTCCATCGCTCTCTCCCGTCAAGGGCAAGAGCACATGTCATCTCCCAGCCGTCGGCGCCCTGCCCAAATGCAAACGGTCATTGGACGATAGCTGACTCGGATTCAGCCATCGTACTTCGTACAAAACCGACAAATCAGGGGCGACGCCCCATGGATCAATCCAGCAGCTTTTTCCTGGATCAGCGCTTCGGGCGGTCAGCCGCAACCATGCGCGCTTCGCGCACGATGGACGAGCGATCGTTGCCGATCAGCGATGCGATCTCTTGTATCTGCTGCTCGGAGGCCCCGGTTTCCCGCGCCAGGGCCGCGAGCGTCTCGGCGCTCAGACCGGACTGTCTCGGTTGCTCCGCCATGGCTCCAATGCCTCCTGTCGGGGCAGGAGTGCGATGGTCGCTCCCAAGCGTCAGCGCCCATTGATGTGGCCGACGATGCTGCACTGTACGCTTCCGAACAATCGATGGCGAGCGATATATTAGCGACGCTGGATGCGGCCCTAGAACGGCAGCCTTATCTCATCGATCGACCTCGACTCCGTCCAGCCAATGTCCTTCTGGATCTCCGTCGGCAGCGCATTCAGTGCGCGCACGGTCTTCCTGTGCTTGCTGGCGCGCGCCAGGGCAGCGCGAATTCTGCTGAGACTTTCAAACATCGGTTACCTCCATGCAGCAGCAGAGCGCTGCCTTAGGCCCGCTCTTGCGCCGCCTCTGTAACCTATCGATTGCGCGGCAACGGTGAAGCGGTTCACAAACCGATGCCGCCCAGAAACATTTGTATACAAATCAATTCAGGGAACGGGAGAGTCGCTAAGGAGGCCGCGCCAGACTGCCCGCGTCCAAAAGGCCGATATCCGCGTCGAGCTTGCGGGACGCTGGACCAAGGGCATGACGGTCTGCAATTTCGAGAAAATGGGCGCGATGCACCATTTCGGCGGCACGGCCAGCGAGCAGACCGACTTCCGCCACAGCGTGGCGATGAAGCTCGACCACCCGAAGTTCTGTGATCTGATCGTGGATGCGCTGGAGCGGCTGGTGAAGGCCAAAGGGTGAGTCCCTCTTCCCGGGCAATCGCATGGGATTGCGCCAGCTCCATATGCGATTGCCCTGCCCTCCTCCGCACCATTGCCCGCATCCTCGTCCGCCCGCTCGGCTATGGACGAATCCCATCATGCGCAATAAGGATGGGGTCTGCCGTGGCGCTTTCGCGCCGGGGCAGGCGACGTTCGATCAATTACGCTGCGCCGGGCGCCTTTGACGCCGCCCCGCAAACGTGTCGATACCGGGGGATCTGGTCATGACCGACAACAAGCCGACCGTAGACGTTACAAAGGACTGGCAGGCAACGCAGGGCCAGAAGTCCGGCGCCACGCGGCTGCGCCTGTTCGCCGTGCTGTCGTGGGTCATCGCCATTGGCGGCGAGATCGCCGGGATCGTCTTGCTCTACAAGCACAAGTTCGACCAGGGCAACCTGCCGCTGCTGATCGGCATCCTGGTCGGGATCGCGATTTTCGCCATCGCCGGCAGCCTGCTCTGGAAGGCGGCCAACAGGAAGGACCCGGCCCGCGAATCCGACACGTTCCGGTTCTTCGTCCAGAACCAGCTCGGCGCGATCATCACGCTGATTGCCTTCCTGCCGCTGGTTATCCTGATCCTCAACGACAAGAACATGGACCCGAAGAGCAAGAAGGTGGCCGGCGGCATCGGCGCCGTGCTGGCCGTGCTGGCGACGCTGATCGGCGTCAGCTACCAGCCGCCATCGGTCGAGCAGTACACGCAGGACATGAACACCTGCGCGGAACAGATCAAGGCGGGGCAGCCGACCACGGCCTGTTCGCCCGAGGTCGCCGCCCAGGCGCAGGCGATCGCCACCGACTCCACCACGGTGGCCGCGGCGACGAAGGACGCGGCACACCCCAATGGCCAGGATATCGTCTACTGGATCGCGCCGGAAAACGGCGCCGCCAAGTCCGACACCGAGCATGTCTTCCACCTCTGCGCAGCGGTCAGCCCCCTGAAGGACAAGACCGTCAACAGCGGCTCGGTAACGGAAGCCTACGCCCAGAACGCCATCCGCAT
This sequence comes from Mesorhizobium sp. C089B, assembly GCF_030323125.1. Taxonomy (NCBI): domain Bacteria; kingdom Pseudomonadati; phylum Pseudomonadota; class Alphaproteobacteria; order Hyphomicrobiales; family Phyllobacteriaceae; genus Mesorhizobium; species Mesorhizobium sp. C089B. The sequence goes on along the minus strand of NZ_CP100469.1, from coordinate 527,006 downwards.
CACGAAGCAGATCGAGATGGAACAGAAGCAGTGCGGGTTTACGGCTGCGGCGGCAGCGCCCGTGGCACCCGCGCCGGCGCCCGCTCCGGCGCAATAAATCCGACGGCGTTTAGGCGCGCCCGGCCGGGTTCGGCGCCAATCCGGTCCAACTCGTGGTTGTCGTAGCATTGTCGTAGGGCGCCCCAAATGCGAAGACCTACTTGGCGGAGCTGAACGCAAGGTAAGTGGCTATCGGCTGGCTAGACTCTGGCAGGAGCGCGATCATGTGGCTCCGATTCTGCACCGCCTCAATATCCGGCCGACTGCACGAGAGTGGTAAGAGTTCACGAGCGATGCTGGCCAGAACACCGGAAAGCTCAGCCTCACTCTTGTCAGGCCGCCCACATTCTCACTTATTCCTCGCTGTCAGGTCGATCCCAATGACGGTCACATCCTCAACGTTAGGGAACGATGCCGATATTTCCACCCACCGCTGTGCCAGGGCTTTCACCAGACCATCAAAATCCACACGGTTTCCTGTGCCCGGAATATCCCAGCCCTGTCGGTGACCCCGATATATGAGTACAAACAAGCCCCGGTTAGAAAGGTTATCGCGTAGATAGTCTCCGCAAAGCTGGTTCTCCAGCCGCTCCAGTAATTCTGGCCCGGTCCACTTATCGGCGAGTTTTAGCTCGCCCGGTACAGGTCCATCGAATCCTATGCCATGAAAGCGGATATCCATCCTCTTGTCGTCAGCAAGTTGTTCCTCTTGAGTCACCGTGTATCTGCTCAGCGCCTTGCTTCTTAGATCGTTGCCCAGAAATTTCCGCATGTCCGTTTCCAGGGAGACTGGGCGCAAAATACTCGCAACACTGCTGTCGCCGTTTTCAAGATCGTCCTTAAGATCGAGCAAGCGGAGGATGGCGAGCTCAGCCAATTCGCGGTGATTGCGGGGAGTCCTTTCCAGTTTGTCGCCAAAATCCCGAACCTGCTGCGCCGTCCACGGGAGCATGTCTCCATCCTGCTCAGCCTTGACCTTGGCAAGATGCGCCATCCACGGCCGCGATGACTCCTCAGGATGAGCTTGCGAGAGTTCAAGGAGGGCAAGATAGGCCTCTTTGCCAGGTATCTTATTCAACGCCTCGAAGATGCCATTGCGGGAATCTTGCGCATCGTCCCGAAGGCCCGGTGAGTAGACACCCTTTCCTGCCCGCTCGATGTCTTCCATCCGCCTGATATGCTCATGTAAGAGTAAATATAGCGTCTTGAGATATGCTGGTGTTTTGAACGCCTGTCGCACACCAGTGCCATCCGTTCGCCGACCGCCCCAAAGATGCGACGCATAAAGCATCGCGAAGTCAGTTCTTTTCTTCTTAAGTTTCATTTTGGCAAAATGTGCAGTCAGCGCAGCGATGGCGTGGGCAGGCGCGACCCCGGTCCACACGGCAAACCAACGCGCCAGATGCTTTGGATTGCGCAAACTACTGCATTTGCGCTTTGCCAAAGCAACGAGATATTCACCGTCAAGATTTGAGCCCTGAAGTATCTTCAAAAGCCGATCAAGATTTGACAGGTTTTTTGGTTCCGACTTCGAGAGCATCATGCTGAGTTTGGGCGCCAGAGCATCCCATGCCCAGCTTCCACTCCAACCAAGATCACTGAGAATGTAGTTTGTGTCTGTGACTTCTTCGTCCCTCGATAAGTCGAAACGAATCTCCTGCAAGAGGAAGTTGGAGACTGTCTCAGGGTGCGCTTGAAAAAGGTGCGGGAACCAGACAGGAAACCCGTTCAGCTCGAAAGACGCATATCGGCAGGCATTCTCGACTTCGGTATTAGACAGATGCGTCGCCCACCCTTCCATCTCGGTCGCCTCGATCTCAAGCCCAGTAAGCCCGATAATCACGGCGTGCGGCGTCGAATTGTCGGGCGCACCTTCGGAGCGGATCTTCGGCACATAGTGGCGCCAAAAGTTCACTGTGCCGTCGCGGAAAAACTGGGCGACCTCCTGCCCGTAGTTGAGGATAAGGTCTTTCCAATTGTAGTTTGTCCACCTGCCTGATCGCGCCTCGTTTTTTCTCGTTTGATCGAGGAGGTAAAGCAGTGCGTTTGTTAGCTGGCCGGGTTTTGTATCAAGCGCCGTCTGCTCCTCAGCCAGCTTTCCTACGAGATGCGACTTCCAGTCTGCGTGATAGGTATCATTCTTCAATTTTTGCTTCGCATCTCGCTTCTTCCAGTGGCCATTTGTCCGTTTCCAGCGGCGCGTCTCCGCCTTTTGCGCCGGCGGCTTGAGATAGGTTCTGAGTTTTGCTGTGAGTACAGCGTCCGCGGCTGCGGCACCCTTAAGTGCAGCACGCCACGCAGCGGGGCGGCCCGCCTTAACATAGATGGAGAATGCCAGGGACAGGACCAGCAGCCTGTCGTCGACCAGGGCGCGCTTATTGATCTGTTCAACCACGTAGCCAAAGTCGGCATCGCCAAAAGATGTGAAAGTTCCGAAAATCGAAACACGCCAGTGGTCAGTAAGTGTCTCACCGGCCTGTAGCCGTTCACGGTGGCCAAGGACTTCGCGCCAGAATAGCGCGCGATTGAGTTCGGGCCAGCCGGATACGAGTTGTGCGAAGTCCTCCTTTATCTCGCGAATATCGTCGAAACCGTATCCTCGCGCCGTCGCGATCTTGTGGAGAAGGTCCAACGTGTCGTCGGCCAACGCAGCGGAATCCCTATTTTCGATCAGCCGCTCTGCGCCCTTGGCGGCTGGCACCATCAACCATTTATGTACTTCGGATATTTCGCAATGGCGGCGCTCCACGAATGGGGCGCGGCCCAAAAGCTCGTTCAGTGCGGAGATCAGTCGGCTCAGTTGGGGGATGGATGCATCGGTCACAAATTCAGTGACGCGTTCCGTAAGATGATCGACCGAGTAACGCTCTTTTGTCTCAACTTTGCCGAGCGCGGCGATAAGCCAACTGGTCGCCTCGGCAGTTGGCTCTACTCCCTCAAGCAACTCGGCGAACCATTCTCGGTTGAGCACCGCGCCCTCGGCGAGAAAACTATCCCTCACCTGGCGTCTATCATCATCAGACCCTGACACTCTCAGAGCACGAAACGCGTTGGTTCTCACATAGTGATCCCCTCCAGGGGTCAGGGCGATCTGAAGCACCTCGGGCAATGCTTCTTTCAATTGCCCTAGCCAGACCATGCGAAGCAAGAATGCGGTCAGATCAGCATTGTCTGCGTACTTACCTAAAAGGTCGCGAACCTCTTGCGTGAGATCAACGTTGGCAAAGCGCTCAACGGCGGAATAGTCCCGTATTGATCGGCCAATATCGCCGGCGGCCATCTGCTCGCATACTTCCTGCAAGATGTAGCGGCGGAGTTCCAGCGGCAAATGGCTTGGGTCGCCACCTTCAAAGATGATCTCAGGGGCGACCTTGCGAACGCGTGCTCGGACTCTCTCATCGAGAAGAGTTAACCAAGGCAGAATCGGTCGGAGCGCTGGCACGACGATATCAAGGCCGTACTGGCTTCTAAAAAACAGGCCCTCAATATTTCTCCTGGATGTCTCGCGTCCAAGTAGGCCTGCGAACCATTCAGCCGTCAGGTACTCTCGCACCGAGCGATGATGAAAGCGTACCGTTCCGTAGATTGCTTCATCAAATATTGGGCGAGACAGCAGGATCGTGTGCTCCTTCTCGTCCCAGCCAGGCAGCACTGACTGGATTGGAATACCAGCCGCGCTGGGGACCGCGTCGGGGACGCGGATGACCTGATTTTGCAAAAGGGTCGCCGCGACGGCGAGCAGGCGCGCTCCTTCAAGCGCACGATTCAGCGTCATCGGACGTTGTTCTGCACGGTTTGGGTCGCGCTCGACCAATCGACGATCAATGCTGCTGCGGATCACCTCAAGTCGGCTGCCGATGCGCTGGTTCTCGACCCAAAACCCTGTCAGTTCCTCCAGGTCCTGCGGACGCGCCGTAAACGACCACGCATCGGCACGCGCTACGGCGTCCAGGAACGCTTTGCTGTCTGCGATGCCGCGGGCTTGCGCGAAGGCTTCGATCTGCCCCGAACTCAGATCGGCAAGGGCGAAAGCCTTGAAGACCGGCGGTGGCTTCTTCTGTGTTTTGGTGCTGGCTGCTGTCGCCGCGTCGCTTGCACCGAGAAAGCTTTCCTCTTCACTTTGAACGGAGACTTCACTGGTCGTCGGAGGAGTATATGAGAGGTGCGTTGAACAGATTGCCAGATCGGTTTTGGGTCGCCATGCCGCAATTCTACCGGTGATTAAAACGTGTGTCCGCGCCTTTGCTGCGTCGAGCACTCGGCCCAGCTTGCGGATGGCCAGATCAAAATCGTTCGGGCTGCGAAGCCGTGCTTCATCAACCGAGTCCAAAAACAACCAGCCTTCGGTATTCGACCCGCGCCAGGTCTCAAACTCGGCATAAGTGCCTACTTCGAACGCATCTTCAAAGTTTGTGACGACATGCTCGAGACGAAGGAAGAATCCCGGCTTTCCGCTCGTTCGAATTTTCTTGGCAGCACTGCGGATTTCAGCGGTTTTGCCCGAGCCGGCTTCGGACAAAAGCACGACGCGGTATTCTCTAAGCAAGTCCGTCCATGTCAGCTCTCGAGCCACATGAAATACGCTGGAGACGTCCAAATCGTCGCTCTCGGCAACGTAGTCCGAGAACGCATTGAACGTGCGTCCGAGCTCGATAAAATCGTAGCCGGCCTCAGCGTCTGCTTCCGGCATTGGGGCTGTTTCCATGGCTGCAACGCTAGCACATGGCAAGTGTAGAACAAGTGGGGAACACACCTTAGCCAATAGCTTGGCAGATGGTTTAGGAAAAATTGCTCCAGTTGCCCTTGCTGGGTTCGCTCAAGGCAGGCAAGAAGCGATCCACATAGCGTGCTCTGACCCAATGAAGAGCTCCTATACGTTCGCTTCTGGGATGCGAGTGAGCGGCTATCCGTATTGGACAAGTCGTGAAGCGGCCATTCAACGTCACCGGAGAATGCAACCATGTGCCTTGCGCTAAACAAACAAGGCCCCTCCCGGGGCCTTGCTTTCAACCTCAGTGCTGAGCGTCGCCCCCTCACTTCCCCATCAGCTGCTTGGCATTCTCGGCCGTGATCGCGGTGGTTTCCACCGTCACCGTCTTGTCCACCTCGGTGGCGCAATCGAGCAGGATCTTTTTCGACATTTCGATCGCTTCCTTGGCGCCCGTCGGGTAGGTGAAGGTTGCGACCCAGTCGCCCTTGGCGACGGCCTCAATGCCGCCGGCCGGGCCCGGCAGGCCATCGGTGCCGATGATCTTGACGTCCTTGCCCGCGCCCTTGGCGGCGAGCAGCGCGCCGGCGGCCATCATGTCGTTGGAGGCGTAGAGCACCTTGATGTCGGGGTGCGCCTGCAGCATGGCGGCGAAGGCGACCTGCGCTTTGTCCGGCACCCAGTCGGCGGCCTGCTCGGCGACGATCTGGACCTTCGGGTTGCCCTTCACGCCTTCCTTGAAGCCGTTGAGGCGCTCGACGGCCGGCGTCGAGCTCGGCAGGCCTTGCAGCACCGCCGCCTCGCCGCCATCGGGCAGCAGCGTCTTGGCGGTGTATTTGCCGGCTTCCTCGGCGATCTTGAAATTGTCGCCGCCGATGAAGGCGGTGTAGTCCTTGCCGGGGTCGCCGACCGTCTTGCGGTCGAGCTCGATGACCGGGATGCCGGCATCCATGGCGCGCTTCACCGCCGGCGTCAGCGGTGCGGCCTCGAAGGGCGAGATCAGGAGGATGTCGACCTTCTGGGTGATGAAATTGTCGACCTGCGAGGTCTGCGTGTTGACGTTGCCGGCGCCGTCGGCGATCTGCAGCGTGAAACCAGGCACTTCCTTGGCGGCCGCCTCCAGCTCGTCATTGACGTGCTGGCGGTAGGGCTCGGCATTGTTGGCCTGCGAAAAACCGATGACGAACTGGCCGTCCTTGGCGCAGGCTTTCACCAGCGGCTCGGCGGCGTAAGCGGAGCCTGCAATGCACAGGCCGGCGCCGGCCAGCAGCACGGCCTTGAGGGTCGATCCTCTTAGTGTCGTTTTCATAACTCACTCTCCTCCTCGTCCGGCCGGGGGCCAGACCTTGGTTTGACGTTCACGTGTTGCCGTCTCCTCCTTGTTTGTTTGTGCATGTCGTCATCGCAAAACCGATGTCACTTTTGCGCGACATGCACTAACGACCCAACCCCTCGCGGCGGCGAACGAGGGATTGAAGCACTGCCGCCAAAACGATGATCGCGGCGGTCGCGAGCAGCTGCATGGCGGGGGTGATGTTGTTGAGCTGCAGGATGTTGGCGAGTGCGCCCAGCATGATGGTTCCGGCAACGGTGCCGACCATCGAGCCGGCGCCGCCGAACAGGCTGGTACCGCCGATGACCACGGCGGCGATGGCCGTCAGCTCATAGCCCATGCCGTCATTGGCGCTGCCGAAATTGAACTGGCCGGCATGGACGATGCCTGCGAGTGCAGCGGCAAAGCCGGTGATGGCATAGACCGATATCTTCACCATCGAGACCGGCACGCCGGATATGCGCGCGGCGCGCTCATTGCCGCCGACGGCAAAAACATAGCGGCCGAAGCGCGTGGTGTTGAGCACGATGGTGGCGATCGCGGCAAAGACGACGAACACAAGCGTTGCCACCGGCACGGTGTTGTTGAACAGCCGCTCGCCCAGCACGGCGAACACCGGCGGCGCCAGGCCCGGCCCTTCGCCGTAGGAAATGTTGATGTACTGGTTGCCGGAGACGACCAGCGCCAGCCCGCGCGCGGCCTGCAGGCCAGCCAGCGTGACGATGAACGGCTCCAGCCGGAAGCGCGTCGAGATGGTGCCCTGGATGGCGCCGAAGACGATGCCCAAAGCGAGCACGGCGAGGATGGTGGGGATCAGGCCGAAGCCGCCGGAGATCATCATCGATGCGGTGACGACGCTGGACAGGCCAAGCACCGCGCCGACCGACAGGTCGATGCCGGCGGTGATGATGACGAAGGTCATGCCGATGGCGATGATGCCGGTCTCCGACACGGCGCGCACGATGTTGGCGATGTTGTCGGGGTTGAGGAACAGGATCTCGCCATGGCGGCGCGGCGAGAAGATGATGCCGCCGATCGCCACCAGCACCAGGCCGATCAGGCTCTGGAAGCGCACGATGAGCGCCAGCGGGTCGCGATGCTTTTGAGGCGCCGCCATCACCGGGCTCGCTGCCACTGGGTTGTTGTCCTGAGACATCAGGCCTCCCTGCCGTTAGCCGCGGCCAGCACCGTGTGCTCGTCGACGCCGCCCATGAATTCCGCCACATTGCGCCCCTGGCGCAGCACCACGATGCGGTCGCACAGACCGATCAGTTCAGGCATCTCGCTTGACGCCACCAGAATGCCCAGCCCTTGCGCGGCGAGTGCCCTGAGCCGCTGGTAGATCTCGCCCTTGGCACCGACATCGACGCCGCGTGTCGGCTCGTCGAGCAGCAACAGGCGCGGATTGCCGAGGATCTCCTTGGCCAGCACCACCTTCTGCTGGTTGCCGCCAGACAGCGCGCCGACGGCGATATTGGGGTTCTTCGGCCGGATATCGAACTGACCGAAGGATTCCTTCACCGCCTCGGCCTGGCGGCGCGGCGAGACCAGCCAGTTCGGCGATATCCTTGAGATGACCGACATCACCAGGTTGAGGCCGACGGCCATGCGCAGCATCAGGCCCGAGCCCCTGCGGTCGTCGGTCACGAAGGCGATGCCGGCGTGGCGGGCAGCGCTGATCGAATCCAGTTTTACCGGCTTGCCCGATATGGCGACCTCGCCCTCCCAGCGGCCGGACAGGCCGGTGCCGTAGAGCGCGGACAGCAGCTCGGTGCGCCCTGCCCCCATGATGCCGGCAAGACCGACGATCTCGCCTTCATGGACATCGAGCGAAACGCCTTGCGGCGCCTGCCAGCCGGCGCTGTCGCGGGCGAGCTTGAAGCTGGCGTTCCTCAGGCTGAGCAGCGGCTTGCCCGCCGCTTTGGCGCGTTGCGGATAAAGCTCATCCAGCGGACGTCCGACCAGCAGGCGCACCAGCTCGGCCTGCGGCGCGTGCGGCTCGGTGATGCCGGCGACGCGACCGTCGCGCATCACCGTCACCCGGTCGGCAATGCCGGGCACTTCCTCCAGCCGATGCGAGATATAGACGATGCCGACGCCGGTGGCTGCGAGTTTTCTCATGATGTCGAACAGCCGCTCGACTTCGCCCACGGTAAGTGCGGCCGTCGGCTCGTCCATGATCAGCACGCGCGAGGCGTAAGACAGCGCCTTGACGATCGCGACCACCTGGCGCTGGCCGATCGACAGGTCGGCGACCATGGCAGCCGGATCGATGGCGATCTCGATCGCCTCCAGCCGCTTCTTCGCCTCGCGGCGCATTGCCGGCACGTCGAGGAAGCCGCCCGGACGCATCAATTCGCGGCCGAGGAACAGGTTGGCCGCGACATCCAGCGACGGCACCAGGTCGAGCTCCTGGAAGATGGTGGCGATGCCTGCCGCTTGCGCCTCGCGCGGGTTGTTGAAGCGCACCGGTTTGCCGTCGATCTCGATCGTGCCTTCGTCCGGCGTGTAGACGCCCGACAGAAGGTTCATCAGCGTCGACTTGCCGGCGCCGTTTTCGCCGAGCAGCGCGTGGATTTCGCCCGCCTTGAGGTCGAAGTCGACGCCGCGCAGCGCCTGCACGCCGCCGAAGCGTTTGACGGCGCCGGTCATTATCAGCAGCGGCGCGCTCATGTTAGCCTCGTGTGGGCCGGCCTTCCGCAGGAGGCGCGCGCCCGCAGCGTCGCCTGCAGCCGCACCGAACGCGGCGCTGAAGCGGTCGCGGCTATACGGGCACTGAGCAGCGCTGCCGCCTGGCGGCCGATCTCGGTGCAGGGCTGCGCCACCAGCGTCAGGCGCGGCTCGAAACAATCGGCCCATTCGAAATCGTCGAAGCCGGCCAGCGACAGATCGCCCGGAATGGTGAGGCCTTTTTCGCGGATGGCGCGGACGGCTCCGATCGTCGTCATGTTGTTGCCGGTGACCAATGCGGTTGGTGGCGACGGCAGCGACAGGATGGCGTGGGTGGATGCGGTCGCCGCCGCCGTGTCGACATTCTCGGCCGAGAGATAGCGCGTCATGCACTCAAGTCCATTGGCGGCGAGCGAAGCCTGGAACGCCTCGATGCGCTCGCGCGTCGTCGTCAGGCCGGGCTGTCCGGCGATATAGCCGATGCGCTTGTGGCCGAAGGAGGCGACATGGTCGATCAGCGCGCGCATCGACGTTTCGTTCTCGACGCCGATCTGGTCGAAGCGCTCGTCGGCGAAACGGTCGATCAGAACGCATGGCATCTTCTTGTCGGCGAGGTAATCGATGGCGCGCTGCGGCGAGCCCGACGGGGCCAGGATGACGCCGTCGACGCGGCGCTGATGGAAAGCGCGCACCACCTGCAGTTCGCGGTCGGGATCCTCCTGGGTATCCGACAGAAACACCATCAGCCCAAGCCGTGCGCATTCGGCCTCGACCGCGCAGATGATGTCGGTGAAATAAGGGTTGGAGATTGCCGAGATCGCCAGGCCGACGCTGTTGGTGGTTGAGGCCTTCAGCGAGCGCGCCAGCTCGTTGGGCTGGTAGCCCATGGCGGCAATGGCGTCGTTGATCAGCCTCGCCTTTTCCAGCGAAACGAAGCGCGTGTTGTTGACGACATGCGAGACGGTCGACACCGACACGCCGGCGCGCCGCGCCACTTCAGCCATTGTCGGCAAGACATATCAGCGCCTGCAAGCGCTCCTCCCTTATGCGTTTCCCGTCCGCTCTGATGGCGGATTTCAAGGGAGCTTAGGCTGATCGAAACGTTTGCGCAATCGATTCGATGGATATTTTAAGCGGGGCTTATCTCCCCCCTCGAGGGGGAGATGTCGCCGAAGGCGGCAGAGGGGGTCGCCGCGCGTGGAGCGCCAACCTTCCATCTGCAGCAAGGACGTCGAGCCCAGTCGCACCGACCCCCTCTGGCCTGCTGGCCATCTCCCCCTCAAGGGGGGAGATTCGCGGTTTCCCCGAACTCCGCCACCAGCCCCTCATACGCCTCAAAGGCCGGCAGCGCCTCGTAACTGTGCACCGCAGGCGTCGTCGCCCAGGGCAGTTTCTCGCTGGTCCATGTCTCGATGAACGGCGTGAACCAGCCGGGCTCGTCAAGCATGGTGGGGCGCAGATTGACGAACCAGTCGAGCCCTTCGGGGCGCGTGAACATCCAGCTCATGCAATAAGGGCAGAAGTAATGACGCGAGGCGCCGTGCAGCCCGCCGATCACCGGCTCGCCTTGCATGATTTCGAAGCCGTCCGAGGGAATGGCGGCGCTCAGTGAATAGGCGCTGGCCGACATGCGCTGGCAGCCGGTGCAATGGCAAGCCATGGTCAAAAGCGGTTTTGCGGAAATCTTGAGCCGCACACGTCCGCAGCGACACCCGCCTTCGGCCGGCAATTTCAGGGTTGGCACGGAAGTCTCCCAGTATTCGAAGCGCCGGCGCTTCAGTCGCCGGTCAGCGCGTTCGTCGTCACCAGCGTGACGCCGGCATCGGTGAAATCAGCATTGTACCGGGCGATGATCTCGGTCGCGGTTTCGCCTTCAGTGTCCAGCGTGGAATGGGCATCGGAAACGACGGTAACGCCGAGGCCCTCGGCCAGGGCGCCCTTGACGGTGCCGGCGATGCAGAAATCGGTCTGCGCTCCGGCGAGCACGACTTCGCCGGCCCCCTGCCCGGCCACCCAGGCGCCAAGCTCGGCATTCGAGAAGGCGTTACGGACGGTCTTGGAGAATGTCGGCTCGTCCTTGGCCTGGCCGAGTTCCGGCCATACCGGCCAACCCGGCTCGCCCGGCGCCAGCGGATCGCCGGCCGGCCCGTCATGCCGCACGAACGCTATCCGGCGCCCCTCGCGCCGCGCCCAGCCGATCAGCGAGCGGGTACGCTCGGCTATGCCCGGCGCATCATGGATCGGCGGCTCGACGCGGCCGTCGAACATGTTGGTCTGGAGGTCGATGACGATGAGGGGAGCGAGGTTTGGCATGGCGCGAAGATAGCGCGGGCGATGGGAGGGTCAAGACGGCGAAGCTGCTGATCTCCCCCTTGGGGAGATTACCTGTACCCTCACCCGATTCCACCCGCGACCACGTAAGCACCAGCCGTGCGTCCATCCTCCAGCCGCATGACGGCCGTAACGATCGAGCCGTAAGCGCCTCGCCGCACACTGTGCATTCTTTCATGCTCGCCGGCCGGCACCAGGATGCGACCGTGAAAGCTTGTGCCGCTGCGCCGCAGAGCGACCGGTTCGCCATTGACGTGAACCTTGAGGTCAGCGGTCTCGGCATCGAGTTCAACCGTCACGGCGATCTCGGCCTGGTCTCCTCGCCGCATCGTTTCAGCGGCAAGCCTGAGTGCCGGCGGCAGCGCATCGCCGACCCGCAAATCACCGCGTTCCGCAAAGACATCGTCCGGCAATTCCGGCGTGCGCGGCGGGCTGGTGCGGCGCTGGGTGGCGCGCTCGTAGTCGCCGGCGAGGCGCAGCAACTCCGCATCATCATAGGCCTTGCCCGCAAAGGTCAGCCCGACCGGCATGCCGATATCGGCCATCGTTCCCATCGGCACGGTGACGGTCGGGATGCCAAGATGACGCCACACCAGATTGCCATTGGCAACCCAGGTGCCGTTGCGCCAGGCGATTGCTGCAGAGGTCTCGTTGACGTCGGCATCGGCCGGGCCGACATCGGCGACCGCCGGCAGCACGACGGCGTCGAGCCTGTGCTCGTCCAGCCAGTCCTCGAAGTCGATGCGCCGCGTCGCCTCCAATCCCCTCAGACCTTCCGCCAGCGCTGGAATGTCCAGCAATGGCATCACGCCCTGCTTGGCGCTCGTGACGTAGTCGGCCAGATCGAAACCGTCGTCGCCATAGCGGTCCGGCAGCGCGCCCGGCGGCTGCGGGAAAATCTTTGGGCCGTCGACCGCAGCCAGATCGGGGATCGCCGGATCGGCATTGGCGCGCAGGAAATCGTCCCAGCCCCACATGCAGAGATCCCAGATTTCGCGCTCGGCGAAGGCTTCCGGCACCAGCCCGCGTTCGACCATGGTTTTTGTGCCCGGACGGTCGCGCTCATAGTTCGAGACGACGGGGAAATCGACCTCGACCACCTCCGCGCCGAGCTTTTCCAGGTCACGCGCCGCCTGCCGCCAGAGGTCGAGCACCGAGGCGCGGGTCTCGATGGGTTTGGGCGCGCCGCCGTCGCGGCCGATATACATTTTCGGCACGCCGAGGCGTTTGCCTTTCAACGAGCCCTCCAAGGCGAGTGTAGTGTAGCTTGGCGGCCTGAGAGCAGCGCTTTTCGCGATCGACACCCAGGGCTGCGCGCGCCAGAAATCGCCGCGCGTCTCGGTATCGTCGGCGACGATCACGTCGAGCAGCTCCAGCATGTCGGCAATGCCGCGCGTGTGCGGCACCACCACATCCATGGTCGGCACCAGCGGCCAGTTGCCCCTGACCGAAATGACGCCGCGCGACGGCGTGTAGGCGACAAGTGCATTGTTGGACGCCGGCGCGCGGCCGGAAGACCATGTTTCCTCGCCCAGCCCGAAGGCGGCGAAGCTGGCGGCGGTGGCCGTGCCCGAGCCGTTGGACGAGCCGGAAGCGAAGGCGGCGGTCAAATAGTCGGCATTGTAGGGGCTCTCGGCGCGGCCATAGACGCCACGCTGCATGCCGCCATTGGCCATTGGCGGCATGTTGGTCAGCCCGATCAGCACAGCACCACCGGCCCTCAGCCTGGCAATGGTGAAAGCGTCCTCGTTGGCGACGAGATGCTCGAAGGCGGGCGAGCCGGCGGCCACCGTCAGGCCCTTCACCTTATAGCTGTCCTTGGCGGTGTAGGGGATGCCGTCGAGCGGCCCGAGCGCAGCACCATTGCGGCGGCGCAGGTCGGACGCCGCCGCCTCCTCGAACATTGCCGGGTTAAGCACCGGCACGGCATTGAGCGCAATGCCATGGCGGTCGTAGTGCGCGATGCGCCTGAAATACGCGCCGGCCAGCTCGACGCTGGTGACGGTACCGTCTTCCAACGCGCGCCGCAGATCGGCAATCGAGGCTTCGACGATGTGGAGGGGCATGGGATTCTCGAGATGCAGCGGCAAATGAGTCTTCGCATCGTGCGATACGAGTGTCACGCCTCAAACGGAAGGCGTGACGGCGACGCTTATGCACTCGGCTCACAGCATCTTGCTGTCGAGCTGGCCGTTTTCCTTCATCAGGTCGAGATAGGTCTTGGCGCCGGAACTGCCGTGGCCTGCCGCCTTGAAGAACCATTTGGCGGCTTCCTTGTAGTTTGGTTTCCCATCGACGCCGCGGTAGTAGAGCGAGCCCAGACTGAACTCGGCATCGACGCTGCCGGCCTTTGCGGCTTCCAGCCACCAGGACTCGGCAGCCTTGTCGTCTCTGGCAATGCCCACGCCGTTGGCCGAGGCATACGCTAAGGCTAGCTGGGCATCGACATTTCCCTGCCGCGCCGCCTTGAGCCACCAGCCCGCCGCATCCGCACTGCTTTGCGCAACGCCAACACCCTCGGAATAGGCTGTGCCGAGCGCTTTCTGCGCGAATGCATTGCTCTGGTCGGCGGCTTTGCGCCAGAGCCTTGCCGCCTGAACGGGGTCCTTCGTTACTCCTAGACCATCCCAATACAGTCCACCGAGAGCGAACTGCGCAAGGTCATTGTCCTTGTCGGCAGCCTTGCTCAGCCACTCGAATGCCTGCCTTTCATCCTTCCCGACGCCCTGCCCGTCCCGATACACGACCCCGACATTATACTGCGCTACCACATGGCCTTGGACAGCAGCCTTCATCCACCATCGGAAGGCCAGATCATTGTCTTGCGCAACGCCGCGGCCCTGGCTGTAGAGGATACCAAGCATATATTGAGCGTCGGCGTTTCGCCCGTCGGACGCCTTTTGCGCCCAAGTCGCGGCCAACGCATCGTCCCGTCCCACGCCTTCGCCCAGCGAATACGCCCGGGCCAGATTGGCACCGGCTTCGGCATTCCCCGCTTCCGCGGCCTTGCGCCACCAATAGACCGCCTGCCCGGCGCTCTTCTCGACGCCTTGGCCCATCGAATAATATCCGCCCAGATTCGACTGGGCGAACACAAAGCCCTGATTGGCGGCTTTGCTCATCCACGCAAACGCCTGGCCGTCGTCCCTAGGGGTACCTTTTCCCTGGCCATAAGCGGCCGCCACCGCGTATTGCGCTTCTGTCAGACCGGTGGTTGCGGCCTTCATCCACCACCCGAACGCAAGGCGGTCATCCTGCTCAACGCCGTGGCCCCGCGAGTACAAAGTGCCCAGCAAAGCCTGGGCATTCGGCTCACCCAGATCGGCTGCCTTTTTCACCCACACTATGGCGGCCTGATCATCCTTCTTGACGCCTTGGTTAAGATAGTAGGCGCGTCCGAGACAGAAAGCGGCCTCCAGGCTTCCTTGGTCAGCCGCCTTGCGCCACCATGAGGCAGCCTGCTCGAAGCTTTGCGCAACACCCCGACCCTGCGCATACAGGACGCCGAGGGCGTACTGAGCGTTCGCATTGCCCTTGTCGGCTGACTGCCTGGAAAACTTCAACGCCAGTTGATCGTTTCTTTCGACCCCTTGGCCATTTAAATAGACTTGGCCGAGAGAATATTCAGCCTCCCCGCTCCCCTGATCGGCCGCCTTGCGCCACCAATAGAGCGCCTGCTCATAACTTTGCGCGACCCCTTGGCCCTGCCAGTACAACACGCCGAGCTGGTACTGCCCATTCATGTTGTCTTTATCGGCGGCCTTTCGTGAGAAACTCTCGGCAAGCCGACTGTCCTTTTCAACGCCCCTGCCCATAAGGTAGGCCTGACCCAGTGCTGCTATGGCTTCCGCATTGCCGCCATCGGCGGATTTCTTCCACCAATACACCGCCTGGCTGTCGTTCTGAGCCACGCCCTCCCCGCGCCAGTACAGCGCACCAACCTGGCCTTTTGCGTCAACATTGCCAGCGTCCGCCATGATCTTCATTTGACGGAATACCTCGGCATAATCCTTTGCCTGGAGAGCCGCTGCACCCTTTTGTGCCGCTGACCACTGCACATAGTAATTTCGGCCAGGACCGAGCAGCACAAAAGCCGCCAGCAACACCAGAACGACGGTAAGGACCCCTCGGCGACGCGACGTGGGCGGGCTGTAGACAGGTGTATCCACTTTGGGCGCCCAGTCGTTGTTGCTCACCGTCCCCAATCCATTTGCAGCCACCAGTAATCCATAGCGCAAGCCAGGCTGTTCTGGAATATCCAAAGCATTTGATGTCGCTACTGCGGTGCGCCGGCGAACAGGATTTCGCCATCGCCGCCAGCCGCCGGCCAATCCCTGATGGTCCGATCGTCGCCGCCGGTGAGCAGCGTGCCGTCGGTGGCGAAGACAACGGCGTAGATAGGGCCGGTGCGGCTGTCGAACATGGCGATCTGGCCGCCGGTGCCGACATCCCACAGCCGCGCCGTGCCGTCGAGCGAGCCGGAGGCCAGGCGCTTGCCGTCGGCCGACAGCGCCAGCGTATAGACGGTGCCTTCGTGACCCTCGAAGCGGCGCAATTCCCTAAACGTGTCGAGGTCCCAGAGCTTGATCGTGTAGTCGCCGCTGCCGGTGACGACATGATGGCCGTCGGCGGTGAAGACAGCGCCGTAAGTGCCCTGCTCGTGGCCGTGCCAGCTTCGCAATTGCTTGCCGCTTTCGACGTCCCAGAATTTCAGCGTGCCGTCGATGGAGCCGCTGAGCGCGCGCGTGCCGTCGGGCGAGATTGCGACCGTGCTGATCGGCCAGTCATGTCCGGTCATCACATGCAGCGCCGATTTGTTGACGAGATCCCAGACGATGACGTTGCCGGTGTCGTGGCCACTGACGGCGCGCTTGCCGTCCGGGCTGATCGCCAGCTTGCGCACGCCGCCATTCGCGCCCGACGAGAAGACATGCAGCACCGCGCCGTCGGCAAGCTTTCGCAGCACGATCTCGCCATCGTCGCCGGCGGTCAGCGCGGTTGCGCCGTCGGGCATGAACAGCGCCGTGCGCGCCATGTCCTTGTGTTCACCAAGGTTGCGGATCAGCCGCTGCCGGCGATGTCCCAGAGCTTGATCATATGGTCGGTGCTGGCGCTCATGATTTCGCGGCCATCGGCCGAGACGGCGAGCCAGACGACGGCGTCGCGATGGCCGTCGGGCTCGGTCGGCAGCGCCGGCGGAGGCGGCGGCAACGGCGCGACGGTTTGCGGTGGCGGTGTCGCCGGAGCGAGTGCGACTTGTGGCGGCCGAGGGGGAGCAGTTGGAGGCGTAGGCTGCGCCGGTTCCGGCGGTTTGGCAGCCTGCTCAGGCGGGGTTGGCTCGGGAGGCGTGGCGAGCGGCGGCGAACTCGGTGGAACCGCCGGCGTCGCCAGGTCCGGTGGGACGCCGGCGATATCCTGGCCCTTCGGCTCGGCTTTGGGCTCTCTCGGGGCGACGACCTCAGCGCCCGGGCCGGCGTCACGCGCCCAAGGGAAGTGGTCGGCCAGCAGCGCCAACACGGCGAGCACCGGCAACATGAGGAAGGCGCGCCGCCAGCCCGGGCGACCCTTGGATTCCATCTCAGCGTCGCGGCCAAAAAGCGGCGTTCCAGCAGGCTGGCTTCGCCGACCCGGCAGCAGTCCGGCCCAGAACAACAGGGCGCCAAGCAGGCAAAGCCCGCCGACGGTCAGGAACACCACCGGTCGCAGCGTGGCTGGGCCGTGCAGCATGTGGTCGATCCCGCTCCAGCTGAAATCTCTGTCGCCGAGCAGCAGATACGCCCGCACCAGACAAGCCAAAGCGGCCGCCAGCAGCGGAAGCGCAAACAGCCTTTCGGCCAACCTGTCCATCGGACTCCCCCTCCGGTGCCGCACCTTGCTCATCATGCGGCCGCCGCAGCGAAACAAATAGCGCAAAACTGCGCCCACGAAAGTGGGCGCGATCACGCAGCCAAATTCACTTCAATTCGACCCATACCGGCGCGTGGTCGCTGGCGCCGTCCTCACCTCTGACATCGCGGTCGATGCCGGCAGCGGTGAGGCGGCGCGCCAGTTTCTTCGACAGCAAGATGTGGTCGAGCCGCAGCCCGGCATCGCGCGGCCAGCGGTTGCGGCGATAATCCCAGAATGTGTAGAGCGTTTCCTTCGGATGCTTCTTGCGGAGCGCATCGGTCCAGCCCTGCTCGAGCAGACGCTGGAACGACGCCCGGCTTTCCGGCTGCACCAGCGCGTTGTCGTCATAGGAGCGGGTGGCGTAGATGTCGCGCGGCTCGGGCACGATGTTGTAGTCGCCGACCAGCGCCACCGGCAGGCCAGTGTCGAACAGTTCTGCGGCATGCGCCTCCAGCCTTTCATGCCAGGCCAGCTTGTACTGGAATTTCGGCCCCGGCTGCGGGTTGCCGTTGGGCGCGTAGACACAGGCGATGACGATGCCGTTCACGGCCGCCTCGATGTAGCGGCTCTGCTTGTCGGCGGTATCGCCGGGCAGGACGTCACAGGTCAGCACCGGCTCGGACCCGCGCGCGAGTATCGCGACGCCATTCCAGGTCGGTTCGCCCTTCCACACCGCGCCATAGCCGGCCGCCGCAAGCGCCGTGCGCGGAAACTGCAGGTCGCGCGCCTTCAGCTCCTGCAGGCAGACGACATCGGGCTTGGCTGCCGCCAGCCACGCCAGCAGGTTTTGCAGCCGGCTGTTGACGTTGTTGATATTGAAGGTGGCGATTTTCATTTGGCGATCAGGAAACGATCCGCCCTGTCCACGCCTTCACCGTCCCGGCCAGCGTCTTCAAATGATCGGCGGTCGAAAACCCCGACACGCTCTTGCGCGGCTTCAGGTCGTGGTCGCCATCCTCCAGCCAGATCACCTCGATGGCTTTGGAAAGGCCGTAGGTCGCGACCTCTTCTTTCGTGCCGAATTCGTCGCGCGTGCCCTGGAAGATCAGTGTCGGTGTCTTGAGGTCGGCGAGGTGTTTTGTCCTGAGCTGCTCTGGCTTGGCCGGCGGATGAAAGGGATAGCCGAGGCAAACGAGGCCGGAAATCTCGCCCTTGGCGAGCATTTCGTCCGCAATCATCGAGGCGACGCGCCCGCCCATCGACTTGCCGCCGATGATGAGCGGCCCGGTGACGCCCATGGCTCTCAGATCGGCGATGGCCTTGATGTATTCCGGGTTGACCGTCTCGGCGCGCGGCGGCGGCTTGCGCTGGCCGTAGCGGCGCGCCGCCATATAGTGAAATTCGAAGCGCGCGACCTGGAAGCCGGCGGTGGCGAGCGCCTTGGCGGTGTCGGTCATCGAGGGGGAATCCATAGACGCGCCGGCGCCGTGGGCCAACACGATGGTGACCGGGGCTGTGTCAAAGCCGTCGAAGAGGAAGCTAGTGGGCATCAGGCTGCGGGACCCCGATATAGTGGTAGGTGGTTTTGGAACCGTGAACTTCCTTACGCCACTGCTCCGGATGCAGGGTAACATGGGTGAAAATGGCTGCAAAAAACCCCACGAGCACGATGAAGAATGGCCGGCCGAAGCAAACGCGCTGCTTGTTCGACATACGGTCCTCGGGGCGCTGGGGAAATGGCCAAGTTCTGCGGTTGTAATATGTGGCCCAATTGATTTTGCTGTCTTCGAAAAAATTCCAGCCATTGCTCCAGTAGAAGAGCAGCTCGCGGGCCTCCTGCACCGCCAAAACGATGAAGCACGCGGTTAATCCCATACTCGAAATCTGAACAAGATTATCCACGGCAGCCTCACCCCGCCGTCCGCGCCAGCTGCAGATCGACGAACTGTATCCCCTTTTGCGCAGTGCGCGCCCATTCGCTGTCAGCATCGAGTTCGAGATAGCGCACCCAGTGGCGGCGGGCTTCGGTCAGATTGCCGGCGTCGAACTCCAGCCGGGCAAGGTTGAACACCGGATCGGCGTAGCTCTTGTCGAGCGCGATGGCCTTGACCAGATGCCGGCGCGCCGAGGCGATCTTGCCTTCGTCGCTCATCAGCCCGGCGAGGTTGAACCAGGCCTCGACGAACGCCGGATCGAGCTTGATCGCTCTTGCATAGTCATGCGCCGCGTCGGCCACGCGACCGGCGCCACGCAAGCAGTTGGCGCGGTTGAACGCGGCGATGGCGTCGCTCGGATCGATGCTGAGGCAGCGTTGGTAGAGCGCCGCCGCCTGCTCGTGGTCGCCCTGCTCCTCCGCGCTTTCAGCCTCGGCGAACAAATCTTCCAGCGTATCGTCGCCGTCTGCACTCGCGCTGCCGAGATCGAACAGCAGCTGGCCGTCAAGTTCGCTCTGGCCATCCTCGAGATAGATCTGATCGGGCCGGCCATGCTGCGAGCCGACATTGAGCGATTTGGCGGTGAGCGAAGCGACCGGACCGGAGCGATGCACGGAGCGCGCGATCGCGCCCCAGGATGCACCGCCGGCGACCAGCCCGGCATATTTGCGGGCAAGGATCAGATCGCGGAACGAGTAGGGTTCACAATCGTGCTCGAAGGCGTCGAACAGGCTGAGCAGGTCGAGGTCGGCACCGGACAGTCTGGACTGGTCGACGAGAGACTGCCTGGACAGCGAAGACGCCTCCGGCGCCTTCATCAGACCAAGCAGGCGCAGGAAGCCATTTTCGCTAAGGAGTGTTCGGCCAGCGGAGCCCTCGGCTGCAACTCGGCGCTCGATCTCGGCATCGCCGCCCTTCGCCGTGCCGGCCTTGGCGATCAGCGTTCGGCCGAACACAACATGGCTGGTGCGCCTGGTGACGCCGCGCCGCAACTGGCCGTGCTGACGCTCCACCTCACGGGCCGCGAGCCGCAGCGGAAATGCCGCCAGCGCGCCGATGGCGCCGAAGACGGCGCCCGGGATTATACCGGTCGGCGCCGTCACCCCTTGCTCTTGCCGACGGCCTTGAGCAGATTGGCCTTCAACGGGTTTTCCTTGGCCGCACCCGCCTTACCCTTGGCGGCAGGTTTTTCAGCGTCGTCGGCCTTGCTCTTCGACTTGGCCGGCGGCTTGGCTGATTGCGACAGGCTCGCCTTCAACGCGTCCATGAGGTTGATGACATTGCCACGCTCGGGCGCCGCCGCAATGATGGGCTTATGGCCCTTCAGTTTCTCGCGGATCATCGTCATCAGCGCGATCTCGTAGCGGTCCTCATAATTCTTCGGATCGAAGGTGGTTTCCTTCTGCTTGATCAGCGCTTCGGCCAATTGAAGCATTTCGGGATCCGGCTTGCCAGCCGGGATGTTGCCGAAATATTCAGCCGTGCCGCGCACTTCGTTCGGGTTCCTCAACGTACACACGAACATGCCGTTCTCGCGCGCGCCGATCGTCACCACGCGCTCGCGGCTGGACAGGACAAGGCGGGCAATGGCCAGCTTGCCGGATTTGCGCATTGCCTCGCGCAGCACGGCGAAGGTTTCTTCCGCCATGGCGCCATCCGGCGCCATATAGTACGGCGCATCTTGATAGATGACGTCAACCTCGTCTTCGTCGACGAAGGCCTCGATGTTCATCGTGTGATTGGATTCGATGCGCACTGCTTCGAGGTCGGCCTCATCGATGATGATGTACTGCTTGTCCTCGTATTCGTAACCCTTGACCAGGTCCGCGCGCTCGACGAGGCCGAGTTCAGGGTCGACCGGCTTCATGTTGATGCGGTTGTGGGTCTTCTTGTGCAATTGGTTGAACGATATGCGCTCGCTGGTCGTCGTTGCCGGATAGAGCCGGACCGGACAGCTGACGAGGCTGAGCTTGAGGTAACCTTTCCAACTTGCCCTGGGCGCCATGATACTCTCCTACGCGGCCACACACTGACATTTCAGACTGAGCATGATCTTACCGACAACCGGTTGCCACTTTTCGGGATCATGCTTACTGCAGCGCTTCGTCCAAAGGACGAATGGTGCTGCGGAAATCCTACACCGACCGGGCACGATACAGGCAAATCCCTAGCGAAATCTTCCAGTCGCCCTGAAGGTCCAAGGCCGAGAATAATTCAAATTGTCCGAAGCGTCGATGGACTTGGGTTCCTCGCCCCCATGAAATGGGGAGAAAAACCTTATTTGAAGGCCGGCAAATCCCTCGCGAAATCCTCCATGTCCGCCCAGGGGTCGCCCGAGGTCGCCAACAACCCCGGCAGCGAGGAATAGTTCAGATCCTGCGGCGCATCGATCGTCTCAAGGTCGCTCCAGCTCACCGGCGTCGACGCCGGCAGGTTGGTGCGGGCGCGCAGCGAATAAGGCGCCGCGGAGGTGTGGCCGCGCGCGTTGCGGTGATAGTCGATGAAGATGCGGCGCTTGCGGTTTTCCTTGCCCATTGTGGTGGTGAAAGTGTCGGGCGCGGTGGCCGCTAGGTGCGTGGAGATGGCGCTGGTCGCCTGGTGCAGCTTCTTCCAGTTCTGCTTTTGCGTCACCGGCACGGTTATGTGGATGCCGCTGCCGCCGGATGTCTTGGCGAACGGCACCAGGCCGAGCCGTTCCAATTCGCCCTTGATGTGGACGGCGGCCTCGACCACCTCGCGCCAGGCGATGCCCTCACCCGGATCGAGATCGAAAACGATCTGGTCGGGCTTGTCGAGGCTCAAGCGATGCGTGCCCCAGGTGTGGAACTCGACGACGCCGAACTGCGCCAGCGCCAGATAGCCTTTTGCTCCCTCGACCGACAGATAGGATTTGGTTTCACCTTCGGAGTTGGTGGCGTCAAAAGTGACCACCGACGGCGGCATGCCGGTGAAGGCGTGGCGCTGGAAGAAACAGTCCTTCGGCAGGCCCGTCGGGCAGCGCACCAGCGACACCGGGCGGCCCATAATGTGCGGCAGCATGAAATCGCCGACCAGCGCGTAATAGACGGCGATGTCGAGTTTGGTCGGTCCGGTCTTGCCGAACAGCCGCCGCTCCGGATTGGTCACCCAGATGGTTGCGAGATCGGCTTCGGCGATCAGCCGCTTGCGCTTCGGCGACACCGGCGTCGACAGGCCGACATCCCTGAGGCCGCGAAACACACCGTGGCGCAGCGAATTGTCGGCCGTGCGGTTGGCGTAGTGGATGCGGGCCGACAGCATCGGCCGCACCCATTTCATCTCGCGCATGATCTCGCGCGGCACACCCTCGGGTGCTGTCGCGCCGTCGCGCAGCGGCTGCAGCCGGGCCAGCAAGTCGCCCGCCGTCGCGGCATCGAAGCCGGTGCCAACCTTGCCGCGATAGTGCAGTTCACCATCCGCGAATTCAGCCATGCCGATTGCCGCCAGTCCTTCGGCCGCGTCGGAAACGGTGTAGCCGGCGATGATGAAATCGCCGGTCTCAAGCGCTTTGACCTTGGTCCAGCTCTTCGTGCGGCCGCTCTGGTAGATGGCGTTGGCGCGCTTGGAGACGACGCCTTCCAGCCCAAGGATCGAGGCCTGATCGTAAAGCCCCTGTCCGTCGCCTTCGACATGGTCGCTCAGTTGGATGGCGGAGTTAGCGCCCTGCCCGGCTAGCAGTTCGGCGAGCAGGGCCTTGCGCTTTGCGAGCGGCGCCTTGCGGAGGTCCCAGCCGTCGAGATGCAGCAGGTCGAAGGCATAGAAATGGAGCTTGCTGCCCGCACCCGCCGACAGCGCATCCTGCAGCAGCGCGAAACGCGAGATGCCCTTCTCGTCCAGCACCATGATCTCGCCGTCGATGATCGCCTGGCTGAGGGGCAGCCGGGCGAATGCCTGCGGCAGGTCGCCGTAACGCCTCGTCCAGTCGATGCCGCCGCGGGTGATCAGCCTGACCTCGCCATCGGCGATATGCGCCATGGTACGGTAGCCGTCGAATTTTATTTCGTGCAACCAGAGTTCACCTGTGTCTTCCACTGGCCCACCCGGTGGCTTCGGCACCTGCGTGGCGAGCTGCGGCTCGATGCGCGACGGCGGATCGCCCCTGACAGCGCCGGGCAGCGCGCCGGGTTTCAGCGCGCCGGGTTTGGGCGGCAGGCGGGCCGGCTTCTTCGGCGGCGCCACCAGCTCCTCGATCCGCTTGCCGGACTTCACGCTTTCCGGCCGCGCTTCCAGGATGTCGAGGCCGGCATCGGCGGCGAGATCGCGCTCCTTGAACAGCAGCCAGTTTTTCTTCTCGCTGTCTTCGCCGGGCTTGGGCTTCAGACGGGTCAGCATCCAGCCGCCATTCAACTTGGCGCCGGCCAGCCGGAACTTGAAGGCGCCGGTGCGCAGGCTCTTGTCGACATCGTCCATCGGTGCCCAGGTGCCGGTGTCCCAGACGATCATCGGCCCGCCGCCATATTCGCCTTCGGGAATGACGCCCTCGAAGTCGATATATTCGAGCGGATGGTCCTCGGTCTCGACTGCGAGCCGCTTGTCGGCCGGGTTGAGCGAGGGCCCGCGCGGCACCGCCCAGCTTTTCAGCACGCCGCCGACCTGCAGGCGCAAATCGTAATGGTCGGCGGTGGCGTGATGCTTGTGGACGACGAAGCGGTTGCCGTCGCCTGAAATGACCCCGCCCGCCGGTTCCGGCGTCTTCGTAAATTCGCGCTTGGCGCGATAGGCCTTGAGTGTTGGCGGGGTTGGCATGGGTCAGGCGGGAGCGGCGGCGGCGGACGAACCTTCCCTGCGCAGCGTTCCTGCACAGTGCTGTCCCGCCAACATTTCAAATTTCCCAGCGCGGTGCGAAGGAACGGCGTTCACACTCAATCGTCGGTGGCCGGCGTCAGGTCTAGCTCGGCCGGGGACAGCCCTTGCTGGAGCTGGCTCAGCCGGAACTCGTCGACCCAGTAGGCCTCGCCGTCGACCAGCACGCGGGCCGAGTAGACGCCGCCGGAAAAGCTTTGCGCGGTGACGTAGACCTTGTGGCGGTCGAGCGCCTTGCGCACCGCGGCGCGCTTGGAATTCTGGCTGGTGACGGAACTGGCCATGGCTCACTCATACACACGACCGCAAGACATGGCGGCGGCATAAGGATGCTGGAGATCGGCTGCTCTGTCAATTTTGACCGCCTGCTTCTGGCAGCGCTACGATCCGGCGGCAGCAAAAAACCGCTGCGCCTCGGCAGTGGGCTTTGCAATGACGACGACAATATTCGGTTAGTGGTCCGAAGGAATTATGAGCGCGGTGACGCGCGAGAGCTGCTGACGCCGGTTCCGCGTCGGCTTCTCGTAGATCTTCTTCATTGGTATCCCCATGGCCCCCAATGGCCGCCAGCAAAGGCGCTTGCGGCTGGGTTTTGTCAAGGGAAGCGCTGTTCTTCCGCCGAACAGCTATGGAAACTGGAGGAGCGGCCGCTATAGTTTTCTCAGCCCCAAGGAGAACGGCAATGACCCTCAGCACCCGCAAACTCGGCAGCCAGGGGCTGCAGGTCTCGGTGATCGGCCTCGGCTGCATGGGCATGAGCCAGTCCTACGGCCCTGCCGACGAGGCGGAATCGATCGCCACCCTGCACCGAGCCATCGAACTCGGCTGTACCTTCCTCGACACGGCGGAAGTCTACGGCGCCTATGCCAATGAAGAACTGCTCGGGCGGGCGCTGAAGGGCCGGCGCGATGAGGTGACCCTTGCCACCAAATTCGGCTTCCGCATCGAAAACGGCAGACAGGTCGGCACGGAGCGTGACAGCCGGCCCGACCATATCCGCGAGGCGCTGGAGGGCTCGCTGAAGCGGCTCGGCACCGACCATATCGACCTTTACTACCAGCATCGCGTCGATCCGGCGGTGCCGATGGAAGACGTCGCCGGCACGGTCGGCCGGCTGGTTGCCGATGGCAAGGTGCGCTTCTTCGGCCTGTCGGAAGCGGGCGCGGCGAATATCGGCCGTGCGCATGCCGTGCACCCTGTCTCGGCGCTGCAGAGCGAGTATTCGCTTTGGGAGCGCAATCTGGAGCCGGAGATCATCCCGCTGCTCAAAAAGCTCGGCATCGGCCTGGTGCCGTTCGCGCCGCTCGGCCGCGGTTTCCTCGCCGGCGACGTCAAGCGCGCCGAGGATTATCCGGAAGGCGATTTCCGCCGCGGCGACCCCCGCTACCAGGGCGCCAACTACGACGCTAATGTCGCGGCTGCGGCTGCGGTGCAGGAGGTGGCCGCGGCCAAAGGGGCAAAGCCCGCACAGATCGCGCTGGCCTGGGTGCTCGGCAAGGGCGACGGTTTCGGCATTGACATCGTGCCGATCCCGGGGACAAAGCGGCGCAAGTATCTCGAAGAAAATGTTGCTGCGGCCGCGATCCAGCTCGACCCGGCCGAGACTGCTGCGCTCGACGCAGCCCTTGCGCCCGGCAAGGTCTCAGGGCCGCGCTACAATGAGCGGGTGATGACGACGATCGATCGGTAGAGGCGTCTAAGCTGCCAATCTCCCCCCTCGTGGGGGAGATGCCTGGCAAGGCAGAGGGGGGCGCGAAGGATCGCCCGCATCAAGTATTCTGCGTAGAGGTTAGCTCAAAGATGTAAGTGAAATTGGCCAATGTCGGCAGGACAGCGCCCCCCTCTGTCCTGCCGGACATCTCCCCCACAAGGGGGAGATTAGCAGTTTCAGCCCCTCGCCTCACCTTGCGTAATCGATTTTCCTTGGCTAGCATCCTCCGGTCGGCGCCGTGCGGAGGAGAACGTTGCGGCGGACCGGCTGGAGCGCCTCGCGTCCCCTCGGGGCGTTCACAGGACACTCCATTTTTGAATTGACGCAAGGACCGTCCCGAGCCGCTCCCGGTTTCGGGCTCCTGCGTTCATGTGGAGGATATCTGATGAACAGACGCGAATTCCTGTTGTCGACCGTGGCGACCGGCGCCATGGCGCTGGCCGCGCCCATGGCCTTTGCCGCCGACAAATTGACCATATTGGGCTCGGTGCCCAATCTCGGCTTTCCGTTCTTTGTGCACATGCTGAACGAGATCAAGGCGGAGGCGCAGGCGCAAGGCGTCAATCTGACCGAGAGCGACGGCCAGAACTCGGCGCCGAAGCAGACCGCCGACATCGAGGCCGCACTTGTGCAGAAGGTCAACGCCATCGTGATTTCGCCGCTTGACGTCAACGCGCTGGCGCCGGCGATCGAGGAAGCGGTCAAGGCCGGCGTTCCGGTGGTGACGATCGACCGCCGCGTCGACGGCGTCGAGGGCATTCTCGCCCATGTCGGCGCTGACAATGTCAAGGGTGGCGAAGCCGAGGCGCAGGCCATGGTGGCGGCGTTCCCGAACGGCGCCAAGCTGTTCCATTTGCAGGGCCAGCCGGGTGCCGGGCCCGCGATCGACCGCAACAAAGGCGTCCACAATGTGCTCGATCCGCTCAAGGACAAGTACCAGATCATCTTCGAGCAGACCGCCAACTTCGCCCGCGCCGAAGCGCTGTCGGTGACCGAGGCCGGGCTTGCCGCCAACGGCAAGCCGGACGCCATCATCTGCGCCAATGACGACATGGCGCTCGGCGCGCTCGAAGCCTGTGCCGCGCGCAACTTCACCGACGTCAAGATCTACGGCTTCGACGCGCTGCCGGAAGCGCTGGTCGCCGTGCGCGACGGCAAGCTCGCCGGCACGGTCGAGCAGTTCCCCGGCGAACAGTCGCGCAAGGCGGTGCAGATAGCGGTCGCCTTCGCCAGGGACAAGACCCAGCCGAAGGAGAAGCTGGTGCTGTTGACGCCGATCGTCATCGGCAAGGACAATCTCGACAAGGCGGAGAGGTTGAACGAGACGAAGTGAGAGTAGGGCCCATGACGGGTGGAGGTCGCGCTCTGTCGCGCCCCCCTCTGTCCTGCCGGACACCGCCCCCACTTGGGGGGAGATTGGCCGTCACGTCTGCTTTCGCCAATCGCCAACGTTATAGAAATAGTGCTGCCGGCAAAACTGCTGATCTCCCCCCGTGTGGGGGAGATGTCCGGCAGGACAGAGGGGGGCGCTGTCCCGCTGCCTATCGCAATCCGGGAGCAATGCTTGTCCGCCGTTGAACCCACCGCATCATCGCCACCGCTCCTTTCCGTCGAAGGCGTGACCAAGCATTTTTCCGGCGTCACCGCGCTCATCGACGTTTCGCTCGAGGTGCGGCCCAGTGAGATCCTTGGCCTGCTCGGCGAGAACGGCGCCGGCAAGTCGACGCTGTTGAAAATCCTGTCCGGCGTGATGCCGCCGTCAAGCGGCCGCATCGTCTTCGACGGCGCCGACTACGCGCCGTCCAGTCCGCAGGATGCGAAGCGGCATGGCATCGTCACCATCTATCAGGAACTGAGCCTGATCCCGACGCTGACGGTTGCGGAAAACATTTTCATCGGCCGCGCGCCGCTCGGGCCGCTCGGGCTGGTCAGCTGGCGCAGGATGGAGGACGCCTCGCGCGCGATCATCGCCCGCGTCGGTCTCGACATCGATCCGGCGACGCCGGTGTCCTCGCTGTCGGTAGCCGAACAGCAGCTGGTCGAAATCGCCCGCGCTCTGTCGCTGGAAAGCCGCCTGATCATCATGGACGAGCCGACCTCGGCGCTGACCGAGACCGAGGTGCAGAAACTGATGTCGATCATGGACAGGCTGCGCAAGGACGGTGTCGCCATCATGTTCGTCACCCACCGGCTGGAGGAAGCGTCCGCCATTTGCGACCGCATGACCGTGCTGCGGGATGGCAGGCTGGCCGGTCATCTCGACCGTGACGGCCAGCCGATCCAGATCCCGAAGATCATCGAGAAGATGGTCGGCCGCGCCGCCTCCGAGCTCTACGCGCGGCCGACGCAGCGCGATGTCGCCGGCGAGGTCAGGCTCTCGGTGCGCGGGCTGCGGACGGTACGCGACCCGTTGGCGCCGCATGCCATCGTACTCGAAGGCGTCAACCTCGATCTGAAGGCCGGCGAAATCCTCGGCGTTGCCGGCCTCGTCGGTTCCGGCCGCACCGAGCTTGCCCGCGCCATTTTCGGCGCCGACCGCATCGCCGCCGGCACGATTGCGCTCGACGGTAAGCCGATCGCCCCGGCCTCCCCCGCAGACGCCATCAAACTCGGCATCGGGCTGGTGCCGGAAGACCGCAAGCACCAGGCGATCTTTGCAGCACTGGGCATTCTCAACAATTTCTCGATCGCCTCGCTCGGCCGCTACAGCAATGGGGCCGGCTTCATGGCCGAACGGCGCGAGCGCGAGGCGCTGGCCGGCTATCGCAAGGCACTGTCGATCCGCATGGCCTCGCCCGAGCAGGCGATCGAGGGCCTGTCCGGCGGCAATCAGCAAAAGGTGATCCTGGCCCGCTGGCTGGCGCGCGACCCGAAAGTACTGATCGTCGACGAGCCGACGCGCGGCGTCGATGTCGGCGCCAAGGCCGAAGTGCACCAGATCCTGGTCCAGTTGGCTGCGCGCGGCATCGCCATCATGATGATCTCGTCGGAACTGCCGGAGGTGCTGGCAGTGTCGGATCGCATCGTTACGATGCGGCGCGGCCGTATCACTGGCGAAATGCCGGGCATCGAAGCGACCGAGGAAAAACTGATGGAACTGATGGCGCTCGACCGCAAGCAGGACGCAACGCAATGACCAGCACCACCGAACAGACCCAGCGCAGCGGCATCAACATCGCGCGGCTTCTGATGAGTTTTGGGCCGCTGATGTTCCTGGCGGTGTTGATCGTCATCTTCACCGTGCTGAAGCCGAGCTTCATCGATCCAATCAACCTGTTCAACATTTTGAGGCAGATCTCGATCACCGGGCTGATCGCGCTCGGCATGACCTTCGTCATCCTCACTGCCGGCATCGACCTGTCGGTCGGCTCACTGCTCGCCTTCTGCGGCATGGTGGCCGCGGTGGTGGCCAAGGGCGGCACCGCCAACACGCTGTCGCTGTCGACCACGGGCACGCAAGGCTATGGCTGGTTCGCCGCCTTGCTTGCCGCCGTCACTGTCGGGGCGCTGGCCGGCGGCGTCCAGGGCTTTGCCATCACCCGGCTGAAAGTGCCGCCCTTCGTCGTCACGCTGGGTGGGCTCACCGTGTTTCGCGGCCTGACGCTGACCATCTCCAATGGCGGACCGATCTCCGGTTTCGACGCCTCGATGCGCTGGTTCGGCACCGGGCTCATCGGACCGGTGCCGGTGCCGGCGATCATCTTCGCGGCGGCGGCCATCCTGTGCCACATCGTGCTGCGCTATACGCGCTATGGCCGCGCCGTCTATGCCGTCGGCGGCAATGCCGAGGCCGCACGCCTGTCGGGCCTGCGCGTCGACCGCATTCTGATCTCGGTCTATGTCATCGTCGGCTTCTTCGCCGGGCTGGCGGCCTTCGTTTTGTCAGCACGGCTCAACTCCTCCGAAGCCGTAGCCGGGATCGGTTACGAACTTACGGTGATTTCCGCCGTCGTCATCGGCGGCACCTCGCTATTCGGTGGCATCGGCTCGGTCGGCGGCACGGTGGTGGGCGCTGCACTGATCGGCGTGCTGCAGAACGGGCTGCAGTTCAACAATGTCTCGTCCTACACGCAAAGCATCGTCATTGGCCTGATCCTGATCCTGGCCGTGGCCTTCGATCGTTGGCTGAAGTCGCGGGTGAGGCGGTAAGGATTTCGGCACACCGAGATAATGTCGTCCATGACATTCACTTGACATTATATAAGGTGAAAGCTATCTTTAATGACATGGATTGTGGAATTCGATGATGACTTCAGAACGGAATTCTCCAAGCTGAAGGACGACGTAAAGGTCGAAATCCGTGCTTTGGCAAATGTTCTGAAGCAGCTGGGTCCGTCTTATGGCAGGCCGAGGGTCGATACGCTGAACGACTCAAGGCACGCGAACATGAAGGAATTGCGGTTCGATGCTGCTGATGGCGTGTGGAGAGTGGCGTTCGCGTTCGATCCTGAGAGAAAGGCCATTTTCCTTGTTGCGGGAGATAAATCGGGCGTCAACGAGAAGCGCTTCTACAAGAAGCTGATCGAGATCGCCGATAAGAGGTTCGACGTCCATTTAAAGCGCGTGAAAGAGGGGCAGAAAACTGCCAAGGAAGGGCACAAGAAGGAGAAGAAGTGATGGCCATTTCCGCCGATGACGTATTTGCCGAAACGATGTCTCCCGAACTGATCAAGGCGTCCGACCTCCGTACCAGGGAGCTGCTTGAGGAGTTTGAAACCCTTCAGCAGCTTCGCAAGGCTCGGGCACTCACACAGGAGCATGTCGGCCGCAAGTTGGGCAAGAAACAGGTCTCCGTTGCCCAGCTCGAAAAGCGGTCGGATTTTCTTCTGTCGACCTTGCGCGGCTACGTTAAGGCTCTCGGGGGCGAACTCGACCTTGTCGTCAGATTCAAGGACCATGCTCCGGTGGTGTTGGCAGGATTGGGTGATGTACGTCTCGCAGAAACGTCGCGCAGCCCAGATCGCACCAAGACGACGAAGAAGCAGATCGCGCGTCGTGTAGCTTGATTGCCGGCGCGAGCTTGGCATGATGGCACAGCCATGACCGAGATCAGAACCATGACCGCAAAGGACGTGCCGTCGGTGTCGCGGCTGCTGGGAGACTCCTGGCGGCGCACCTATTCGCCGATCCTGGGACCCGAGACCACGGCACGCCTCTCGGACGACAAGCATGCGCCCGAGCGGCTGGCAGCCGAACTTCTGGACGACAACAAGATGTCGTTCGTGGCCGAACGGCCGGACGGTTCGATCGCCGGCTACGCGATGGCGGCGATGGACGATCGTGGCGATGTCCTGCTCGACCGGCTGCACATCGACAAGTCAGAGTTCGGCAGCGGGCTCGCCACCGACCTGCTGCACGCGGTGCTTGTCGCGCATGCCGGCATCCCCAGCATTGCGCTGGAAGTGATCGAGGGCAACGACCGGGCGATCGCCTTCTATCGCAAGCACGGTTTCGAGGTGGTCGAACACCGCCCGGCCGCGCACGGCGTCGCCGGCCATGCCTCGCTGATCATGCGCCGGCTGCTGTCGAGGGCGTGAAGTGAATGGGAAACCGCAGTAGTCAGGGCCCTACTGCCCTAACCCCTGCGCCGCCACCGCCTGTGGACCGTCCTCGTCGTCCGGCATATCGAGGAGTTCGATCAGCCGCGCCACCTTCGTTCCCGGCAAGGGGCGGCCCTCGTTGACCAGCGCCTCGTCGGCACCGAGCCAGGCGAACGCCTCGCGCAGTTCTTGAAGGGTGGCGCCGGTCAGCGCGATGTCGGCTATGACCGCCTCGTCTACCGGCCCCAACACCGAAATGATGTCGTCGCGTGTCATGGTCACCTCCATGCTAAGTGCCGGCCGGTCGTCGAGTTGACGCCGGGATCCGGCCATCCAGTCAACGGATTGCAAGCGAAAGCCGCCGACAAAGCAGAATCTGGGTCTTCTTTTCGACTAAGCAAGGTGAACGCGCCTTTTGCCTTCAAGCAGCCGAATGCCGATCGATGCTGTAGAGATGCACGGGATAGCCGGGACCGATGGCGTCGCGTACCCGGCCCGTCCAGGCACGAACCGCCGGATAAGCCGCCAGCGCAAAGCCGCAATCTTCGGCACGGTGGCCGTAGGCATAGACAGCAATGTCGGCGATGGTGAGCATGTCGCCGACAAGGAACGGCGTGTCGTTCAGGCTCCGCTCCAGCG
Source organism: Mesorhizobium sp. C089B (assembly GCF_030323125.1). Lineage (NCBI taxonomy): Bacteria > Pseudomonadati > Pseudomonadota > Alphaproteobacteria > Hyphomicrobiales > Phyllobacteriaceae > Mesorhizobium > Mesorhizobium sp. C089B. The sequence goes on along the minus strand of NZ_CP100469.1, from coordinate 495,451 downwards.
CTGCCAGCGTGCGGGCGCCGGCTTCGCGCTTGGCCGGAAGCGTCGCCTGGTTGCGCTCCAGCCTTCCGGCCAGCGTCCAGAAGCGCAGGGAGCCGATGACCGGCTCGACATGGTACTGTTCGAAGAACAGCCATTGCATAACTTTCGCGCTGACATAGCGATCCGCCGGCAGCAAGGGCGTGCCTTCGGCGAGATAAATGAGGATCGCATTCGATTCGGCGATCGCACGGCCATCCTCGAGTTCGAGCACAGGAACGGCGCCGGCCGGGTTGAGCTTCAGGAAGGCGTCGGTGTGGCTCTCGCCCTCGAAAATCGACACCAGGCGGCTTTCATAGGGAATGTTGAGCAGGCCGAGCACGACCCTCGCCTTCCAACCGTTTTGCGACGGCAAATAATCATGAAGCGTGAGCATGGCTGTCCTTTCGCTGCGGTCGACGCCTGATTTGCACGGTGCCACGATCCCAGCCACCCGAATCCTGCAATGTGTACGCGCGGAAACAGATAAACTATACGCATGTAGAGTTTTATTGACTTCGCTGTATGTGCGATTTACCCGATAAACATTTGCGTCGGATAACTGCGCGGGCAAGCAATCAGTTTGCGTGTGAGAGGAATCGCAAGCATGAGCCTTTCGCGCCGAAGCGAGATCGCCGCCGAGGCCGTGGGGCCAACGATTGTCGCCGGCGAAATCCTGGTCGAGATCATGGCGACGGAACTGGGTTTCGGCTTCCTCGAGCCGCAATCGCTTGTCGGGCCATTCCCCAGCGGTGCGCCGGCGATCTTCATCGATCAGGTCGCCCGGCTGGGAGGCGGCGCCGGCATTATCGGCTGCGTCGGCCGCGACGATTTCGGCACGCTCAACCTGGACAGGCTGGAGCTCGACGGCGTCGACGTCTCAGCCGTCGATATTAGCGACCGCTTCCCGACGGGATGCGCCTTCGTGCGCTACCGGCCCGATGGTATCAGGGACTTCGTCTACAACATCGCCGAATCCGCCGCCGGGCAGATCCACCTGACCACTGCTGCGCGCCTGCTGGCGGACAGGGCCGGCCATCTGCATATCATGGGATCGACGCTGTCGGTGGCAGGGCTGAAGGAGATCGTCAGCTACGCAGTGCAGGCGGTTCGTGCCCGCGGCGGCTCGACCTCATTCGACCCGAATGTGCGCAAGGAGCTGATCGACGGCTCCGACGGCGCACTGTTTTCCGCCCTCATCGACGATGCCGACCTGCTGCTGCCGTCCGGCGACGAATTGCTCGCTACGGCGGGCGTCGATGACGAGCATCAGGCGGTGGCGGCGCTGTTTGCCAGGGGCGTCGGCGAGATCGTGCTGAAGCGCGGTGCTGACGGCTCTTCCTGGTTCGGCGCCGACGGCGCCAGGATCGACTGCGCCGGTTTCCAAGTCGAGGAAGTCGACCCGACGGGCGCCGGCGACTGCTTTGGCGCCACCTACCTGACTTGCCGCCGCCAGGGGATGGAGCCCGGCAAGGCGCTGCTTTATGCCAATGCCGCCGGCGCCCGCAACATCACCCGGCGCGGCCCGATGGAAGGCACCGCCGGCTTCGATGCGCTTGACCAATTCATCAAGGGAACAGCGAGACGGACATGAGCGCCAACCCGCTTGCAGGCCTCGCCAGCGCGCGCAAAAACGGCTCGCCCTACGGCATCACCTCGATCTGCTCCGCGCATCCGCTGGTGATCCAGACGGCGATCAGGCGCGCCGTTGCCGACAGGGAGAAAAACCTGCTGATTGAGGCAACCTGCAATCAGGTCAACCAGTTCGGCGGCTATACCGGAATGACCCCGGCGCTGTTCGTCGCCTTCGTGCTGGAGATCGCCTGTCGCGAGGGGCTGGAAGCCTCGCGCATCATCTTCGGCGGCGACCATCTGGGACCGAACCCGTGGCGCGCAGAGCCGGCGGCGCAGGCGATGGACAAGGCCGAGGCCATGGTCGGCGCCTATATCGCGGCCGGCTTCACCAAGATCCATCTCGACGCATCGATGGGCTGCGCCGGCGAGCCGGCGGCGCTTGACGACGAGACCATCGCCACCCGGGCCGCGCGACTGGCAAAGGCGGCCGAAACGGGCGCGCACGCCGCAGGCAGCACCTTGCCGGTCTACATCATCGGCACCGAAGTCCCCGCCCCGGCGGCGTCGACCACGCGATCAGCGAGTTGAAGCCGACCGAGGCGGCGGCGGCGCGGCGCACGATCGAGGTTCACCGGGAGATCTTTGCCCGTGAGGGGCTGACGGAGGCCTTCGGCCGCGTCATGGCCGTGGTGGTGCAGCCGGGCGTGGAATTCGGCAGCCAGAACGTCGTCGCCTACGCGCCCGAGAAATCCAAGGGCCTGACCGGCTTGCTCGATGAGCAGCCGTCGCTCGTCTACGAGGCGCATTCGACCGACTACCAGAGCCGTGCGGCTTTGACCGAGCTGGTCGCAAACGGCTTTCCCATCCTCAAGGTCGGCCCCAGCCTGACCTTCGCCTTGCGCGAGGCGCTTTACGGGCTCGACCTGATCGCCTCCGAAATGGCCAGGGACTATGGCGACCGGTCGCTCGCCCGGACCATGGAAAGCGCGATGCTGGCAGCCCCCGGCCATTGGCACAGCCACTATCATGGCAATGAAGCAGAGCTCTATGTGCAGCGGCATTACAGCTACAGCGACCGCATCCGCTATTATTGGAGCAACCCCACCGCTGTCGCGGCCGTCGAGCGCCTGCGCAAGGCGCTGGACGACGTTGCCATTCCCGAAACGCTGATGCGGCAATTCCTGCCGGCGCTGCCGGCCGAACTCGGGCCGGTGGGCAATCCCGAGGCTATCCTTCTCGAAGCTGTCGATCAGGTGCTGGCCGACTATGACGCGGCCTGCCGTGGGACCTGAGTGCATTGCGCCGGGTTGATCTTTGCCTCAGCCCAGTGTCTCTGACGTCTCCATGAAACCAGCCATGTTCTTTCTCCTGTTCGCGGCCTCTCTGCTGGCGTCGCCGGCACGCGCCGACTGGAAGCCGGTCGAAAAGGTCGAGACCTACGCCATCGCAGGGCGGACCGGCCCGGAACTCTATGCCGCGATCGGTGAAGCCGGCCCCTTGCTCGGCAAGGGCCGGGTCATCGCGCACACCAATTTCAAGCTGACCTGGACCAGGGACTACAGGCCGCAAGGCGACGCCTGCGTGCTCAAATCGGCGCGCCCGAAACTGATCATCACCTACACCTTGCCGAAGCCGGCCGAACCGTTGCCGGCTTCCGTCCAGAAGAACTGGACGGTGTTCATCGCCGGGCTCGCCTCCCACGAGAGAGTGCATGGCGCAGCCATCGCCGAGATGGTGCGCAAGATCGAGGCGGTGAGCGTCGGCCTGACCGTTACTGATGACCCCGCCTGCAGCAAGATCAGAACCGAGCTGACGAGGCAACTCGCCCAGATCTCGCTGGCTCAGCGGCAGGCGAGCCGCGACTTCGACCGGGTCGAATTCGGCCCCGGCGGAAACCTGCAGAAGCTGGTGCTGGCTTTTGTGAATGGGGGGTAGTTTGCCGGCGAACCGGTCATTGCGCCGGTGTTCCGAACGACAAGAGCACCGGCCGCATGGCCGCTTTACAGGCAGGCTTGGTAGCGCTACCGTCTGATCGTCACGCGACCTGTTGGGGAATGGGAGACGGTCGCGAGGCGGGAGAGGAGCGGTTTCCTTCGGGGCGTCGCAAGAAGCATTCGGGAGGAGATCGATGGCGTCTGTCGCGATCGGCGATGTTTACAAATCGTTCGGGACCGTCGAGGTCCTGCATGGCGTCAGTGTGGATATCGACGACGGCGAATTCGTCACGCTGGTCGGCCCGTCGGGTTGCGGAAAATCGACCCTTCTCAGGATGATCGCCGGCCTGGAAAAGATTTCTCGGGGCGAGATCGCGATCGGGGATCGGGTCGTCAACAACGTTGCGCCGAAAGAGCGCGACGTTGCCATGGTGTTCCAGAACTACGCGCTCTACCCGCACATGACGGTCGCCGAGAACATGGCGTTCTCGCTCATGCTCAAAGGTGTTTCGAAGGCCGATTGCGCTACCAGCATTCAGCGCGCCGCCGAAATCCTCGGGCTGGTGCCATTGCTGACGCGATATCCGCGCCAGCTTTCCGGCGGCCAGCGCCAGCGCGTCGCCATGGGCCGGGCGATCGTGCGCGATCCACAGGTTTTCCTGTTCGACGAACCGCTCTCCAATCTCGACGCCAAGCTCAGGGTGCAGATGCGCGCCGAGATCAAGGAACTGCACCAGCGGCTCAAGACGACCACAGTCTATGTCACCCACGACCAGATCGAGGCCATGACCATGGCCGACAAGATCGTCGTCATGCATGACGGCATCGTCGAACAGATCGGACCGCCGCTGGAGCTCTACGACAGGCCAAACAATCTCTTCGTCGCCAGTTTCATCGGCTCGCCCGCCATGAACCTGATCAAGGGCGAGATCGTCACCGACGGGTCTCCGTCCTTTCGCGGCGCCGGGGGAATTTCCGTGCCGCTGGCCGGCGCGCCGGCCGTTGGCAACGGTCATCCGGTGGTGCTGGGAATACGGCCCGAGCATTTGCGGCTATCGTCAGACCAAGGCATTCCAGTCACCGTCGCGGTGGTCGAGCCGACCGGGTCGGAAGTGCAGATCATTGGCCGCACCGCCGGCGGCGACGAGATCGTCGCCAATTTCCGCGAACGCCATGCCTTCACACCGGGCGAATCCATACGGCTCTCTGCCGCGCCTGGCCTGATTCATCTCTTTGACGGCAAGACCGGAACACGATTTGAAACGCGTAACGGATGGTAAGGACCGCATAGCAAGGAAGATAAACCGGAGGAGACGACCATGAAATTCACGAGACGCGATGTAATCCGCACGACCGCAGGTGCCGCGGCGGGAGCTCTGGGAAGCCGGTTCGTCGGCTCGCCGGCTTTTGCCCAGGAGGGCTTGAAATACAAGCCCGAGGAAGGCGCAAAGCTGCGGCTGCTGCGCTGGTCGCCCTTCGTCAAGGGCGATGAGGATCAATGGCTGTCCAACACCAAGCGCTTCACCGAGGCGACAGGTGTCGAGGTTCGTGTCGACAAGGAAAGCTGGGAGGACATTCGCCCCAAGGCAGCGGTCGCCGCCAATGTCGGTTCCGGCCCGGACCTCATGTTCGTCTGGTTCGACGACCCGCATCAATATCCCGACAAGCTGCACGACGTGACCGAGCTCGGCGAGTATCTGGGCTCGAAATATGGCGGATGGCACGACGGACCGAAGCAATATGCGACGCGGGACGGCAAGTTCGTCGGCCTGCCGCTGGCCACGATCGGCAATGCCATCGTCTATCGCGAAAGCTGGGTGAAGGAGGCCGGCTTCTCCGAATTTCCGAAGGACACGGCAGGCTTCCTCGAGCTTTGCAAGGCGTTGCAGGCGAAGGGACATCCGGCCGGCTTCACGCACGGCCACGGCGTCGGCGACGGCAACAATTACGCGCACTGGCTGCTGTGGAGCCATGGCGGCCAGATGGTCGACGAGAGCGGCAAGGTGGCGATCAACAGCCCCGAGACGCTAAAGGCGATCGGATACGCGCAGGAACTCTACAAGACCTTCATTCCCGGGACCGAAAGCTGGCTCGACGTCAATAACAACCGCGCCTTCCTGGCCGGCGAACTCGGCGTCATCGCCAACGGCATTTCCGCCTACAATACGGCCAAGATCAACAAGGACAACGATCCGAAGCTGGCTGAGATCGCCAAGGACATCCGCACCACCAACCTGCCGATCGGTCCCGTCGGGAAATCGGTCGAACTGTTCCAGGTGACCACCGCCGTCATCTTCAACTACACGCCCTACCCCAATGCGGCCAAGGCCTATCTGCAGTTCATGTTCGAGGATCCGCAGATGACCGACTGGATCACCTCCTCGGCGGGCTATTGCTGCCAGACGCTGAAGGCCTTCGACAACAATCCAGTGTGGACGGCCGACCCGAACAATGCCGCCTATGCCAAGGCCTCGGCGACGCTGCGCCCCAACGGCTATGCCGGGCCGCTCGGCTATGCCTCGGCGGCGACCATGGCCGACTATGTCCTGGTCGACATGTTCGCCAAGGCGGTGACCGGCCAGGCGACGCCGCAGGAGGCGATGGAGGAGGCGGAGAAGCGCGCCAACCGCTACTACCGCGTTTGATCACGGCACCGCCGGGCAGCGTCTAGTGCGCTGCCCGGCCCGTCGCACAATCCCATGGCGGCCGTTGACGCCGTGACCTGATTCCCCGATGAGGAGCCCTTCATGGCCGTGCCGTCCGTTGCCGCCCAGCCGCGTCCGTCGATGCTTTCGCGGATCTCCGAAAGCCGCAACGCGCTGGGCTTCGGCTTCATGCTGCCGGCGGCGGCGCTGCTGCTGGTCTTCCTGACCTATCCGCTCGGGCTGGGCGTCTGGCTCGGCTTCACCGATGCCCGTATCGGCCGCCCCGGCATCTTCATTGGCACCGAGAACTATCAGTATCTGTGGAGTGACGCCGTCTTCTGGCTGTCCGTCTTCAACACCTTGCTCTACACGGTCAGCGCCTCGATCCTGAAGTTCGTGCTCGGCCTGTGGCTGGCGCTCATTCTCAATGAAAACCTGCCGTTCAAATCGTTCTTCCGCGCGATAGTCCTGCTGCCTTGGGTGGTGCCCACCGTACTGTCAGCCATCGCCTTCTGGTGGATCTACGATTCGCAGTTCTCCATCCTGTCCTGGGCGCTGCAGCAAATGGGCCTGATCGACCACCGCATCAATTTCCTCGGCGATCCGGAGAATGCGCGCGCTTCGGTTATCGCCGCCAACGTCTGGCGCGGCATTCCTTTCGTCGCCATCACGCTGCTCGCCGGCCTGCAGACCATTCCGCAGTCGCTCTACGAGGCGGCCACGCTCGACGGCGCCAGTCGCTGGCAGTTGTTTCGTTATGTGACTCTGCCGCTGCTGACGCCGATCATCGCCATCACCATGACCTTCTCGGTGCTGTTCACTTTCACCGATTTCCAGCTGATCTACGTGCTGACCCGGGGCGGACCGGTGAATGCCACGCATCTGATGGCGACATTGTCTTTCCAGCGCGGCATTTCCGGCGGCCAGCTTGGCGAGGGCGCGGCCATCGCGGTGGCCATGATCCCGTTCCTGCTGGCGGCGATCCTGTTCAGCTATTTCGGCCTGCAACGCCGCAAATGGCAACAAGGCGGCGGAGACTGACATGGTCAAGACGGCCGCGACAAGGAAGGCGAAACGTGGGGATATCGACGAAGGCGGCATGGGCTACCTGCAGAGCCTGCCGCGCCGCGTGGTGACGGTCTATCTGCCGCTGCTGGTGTTCGTCTTCGTGCTGTTGTTTCCGTTTTACTGGATGACGATCACGGCGGTTAAGCCCAATCTCGAGATGACCGACTATGCGCAGTTCAATCCGTTCTGGGTGGTGCATCCGACATTGGAGCATATCCGCTATCTCCTGTTCGAGACCTCCTATCCGGGCTGGCTGCTCAACACGATCATCATCTCGACCGCCGCTACTTTCCTGTCGCTGCTGGCGTCGGTGTTCGCCGCCTATGCGATCGAGCGGCTGCGGTTTTCCGGGGCGCGGCAGGTCGGCCTCGGCATCTTCCTCGCCTATCTGGTGCCGCCCTCGATCCTGTTCATTCCGCTGTCGGTAATGGTTTTCAACCTCGGGCTCTACGACACGCCCTTCGCGCTCATCCTTACCTATCCAACCTTCCTGGTGCCGTTCTGCACGTGGCTGTTGATGGGTTACTTCCGCTCCATCCCGTTCGAACTGGAAGAATGCGCGCTGATAGACGGAGCGAGCCGGTGGCAGATCCTCACCAAAATCGTGCTGCCGCTCTCGGTGCCGGGCCTGATCTCCGCCGGCATATTCGCCTTCACCCTGTCATGGAACGAGTTCATCTACGCGCTGACATTCATCCAGTCCTCGGAAAACAAGACCGTGCCGGTGGGTGTGCTGACCGAGTTGGTGCGCTCCGACGTCTACGAATGGGGGGCGCTGATGGCGGGAGCGCTGATCGGCTCGCTGCCGGTGGTGGTGCTCTATTCGTTCTTCGTCGAGCACTATGTCTCGTCGATGACCGGCGCGGTGAAGGAGTGACGCGCCGGCTCACGCAAGGCGACCGGCGCGGTCAGATCGCGCCGATGATGCCGCCGTCGACGCGGATGTTCTGGCCGGTGATGTAGCCCGCACCTTCGGAAGCGAGGAAGGCGATGGTCGCGGCGATCTCCTCCGACGTACCGTAGCGCTGCATCGGCACGCTGTCGCGGCGCTCCTCGGTGGCCGGCAGGCTGTCGATCCAGCCGGGCAGCACATTGTTCATGCGCACATTGTCGGCGGCGTAGGTGTTGGCGAAGATCTTGGTGTAGGCGGCAAGCCCGGCGCGGAACACGGCGGATGTCGGGAACATCGGGCTCGGCTCGACCACCCAGGCGGTCGAGATGTTGATGATGGCGCCAGCCCTCTGCTTGACCATCTGCGGCGCCACGATGCGCACCGGCCGGATGACGTTCATCAGATAGACGTCGAGACCGGTGTGCCACTGCTCGTCCGAGATCTCGAGGATCGGCGCGCGTGGCCCGTGGCCGCCGCTGTTGACCAGCACGTCGATGCGGCCGTAGCGCTCGAGCGTCAGATCGGCGAGCCGCTGCAGATCGTCATTCGACTGGTTGGAGCCGGTGACGCCGAGGCCACCAAGCTCTTTCGCCAAGGCCTCGCCCTTACCGGAGGACGACAGGATCGCGACCTTGAACCCGTCCGCCGCCAGCCGCTTGGCCGCCGCCGCGCCCATACCGCTGCCACCGGCGACGACGACTGCTACTTTTTCTACACTCATCTCGATTTTCCTTCGCACGGGTTGGCGGGACTCTGAAGCCCATGTTTCCGACCTTCGAGCAATGCTATAAACGGTTTTGCCATCTGGTTCGAACCAGAAAGCCTGAAATCAAGCTGTAGAAAAACTCCTGCATGCCTGAAGCCTTCCTGAGCCTGCCACCATTGAATGCGCTGCGTGCCTTCGAAGCCGCCGCGCGTCATCTCAACTTCCGCATCGCCGCCGAAGAGCTGAACGTGACGCAAGGGGCGGTGGCGCAGCATATACGCGGGCTGGAGGCCGATCTCGGCACAAAACTCTTCGACCGGCTGCCGCGCGGCCTGGCGCTGACCGATGAGGGCCGCGCCTATATGCCCAACATCCGCCGCGCCTTCGAGCTGATCTCGGAGGCCACCTTGCTGCTGCGGCCCGAACCGGCGCGGCTGACGATCAGCGTCACGCCGAGCTTTGCCACCAAATGGCTGATCCCCAAACTGCCGGAGTTCGTCGCGCACAACCCGCTGGTCGATTTGCGAATCCTGGCCAGCGAAAGCCTGTCGAGTTTTCAGGCCGATGGCGTCGACATTGCGGTCAGGCAAGGCCGCCTGCCCTCCGGCGCCGGCCTGATGGTGGATCTTTTGTTTCCACAGCAGATCATCGCCATCTGCAGCCCTGCCCTGCTGCCGACCGGCGCGAACGAGATCGCGGCGGCCGATATCCAGCATCACGTCCTGTTGCACGACGCGCACAATCTGTGGCCGGAATTCATGGAGAGAGCGCTCGGGCTGAAGATGGCCACCGAGGCCAAACGCATGCGCTTCAACCAGACAGGCCTCGCGATCGACGCCGCCATTGCCGGCCAGGGCATCGCGCTGGCCAGCCGGTTTCTCGTCGCTGCCGACATTGCCGCCGGCCGGCTGGTGCAGCCGATCAACGCAGAGATGCGTGGGACGCACGATTTCTATGTCGTGATGCCGCGCAAGCAACGGCACCCAGAACCGACGCAAGCCGTGCGGCAATGGCTGCTGGATGAGGGCGATGCGGCGCGGCTGTGATGGATAGCCGATCTCCCCGCAAGGCGGGAGATCCGCAGCTTGGCCGACGCCGCCCCTTTCAGCCTCGCCGAGCAATGTCGGCCGCCACTGCCTTCGCCTCGCGTCCAATTTCCCTGAGCAGACCGGTGACCGGATTGTAGAAGCCGACGAGGTAGAGGCCGAGTTGCGAGGCGCGGGCGTTGACGCCACTGCGCTCCGGCTGCAATTCCACGGGCAGAAACTTTTCGTAGCCCGGGCGATAGCCGGTGGCGAGGATGACGGCGTCGAACGCTTGCTGCTTGCCGTCGATGAACGTAGCGCCGCGCTCGGTGAAGCCCACTATGTCGGGCGCGATCTTGATGGCGCCTTTGGTGATGGCGTCGACCGTGCCGACGTCGATGACCGGGATGCGGCCGACTTCGTCGATCTGTTGCAGGATGCCCTGCTTCGGCCTGACGATGCCGTATTTCTCGAGCTTGCCCAGCGCGAAATCGAGGATGATCGGAAACATCCAGTCGTTCAGCGCCTGCGGCATTGGCCGGCTGGCGATGCCGACCATCTGGATCGGCAGGCCAAACAGCTGGCGCGGCACGATGTGGACGCCCTTGCGCACCGAAATGGTCGGACGCGCGCCACTTTCCGCCAAGTCGAGCGCGATCTCGGCGCCGGTGTTGCCCATGCCGACGATCAGCACCGAGCGGCCGGCAAAGGGCGCCGCTTGCGTATAGTCGGCGCTGTGCAGCACCTCGCCCTTGAAAGCCTCGATGGCAGGGAGCCGGGGGATGATCGGCTCGGCATTGTTACCGCTGGCGATAACGACATGGCGCGCCTTGAGGTTGTCCGATCCTGTCTCGACCAGAAAACCGCCGTCCCCGAGGCGAATGGCTTTCACCGTCACACCGAAGCGCGGGCGCAGATCGAATTTTTCCGCGTAGTCGTCGAGATAGCGGACCACCATTTCGCGCGGCACGTAGCGCGGATAATTTTTGGGAAAGGGCAGGAACGGCAGCGACGAGAACGACTTGACCGTATGCAGATGCAGCCGCCGATAGTGCCGCCGCCAGGCGGGCGCGATCTCCTGCGATTTTTCGAGCAGGATGAAATCCACTCCTGCCCGCTTCAGGCAGGCACCGACCGCAAGGCCGGCGGGCCCGGCGCCGACAATAACGACAGTGGTGTCCAAGCGATTCTCCTCCCGCTAGCTCCTTAGGCTACGTGTAGAAGCGCAGGCGGGACAAGGCGCGCCTCACCTTCTCCCCTTGTTGGAGAAGGTGGATCGGCGCGCTAGCGCCGAGACGCCTTCGCATCGCGGCGCGCACGCTGCGCATCCTGTCCGGTCTCGGCTCACCCCCGGTGACGAATGTCTATCCCGGCAATCGCCCATGCTGTCGGACGGGCTGCCTGTCGCCGGCCGCACCGCGGTCGAAGAGCTCTACGTGCATGGCGGCATGGGGCCCAATCGGCATGCATGCCGCCCCCCCCACCGCGCTGGCTGGAAGAGGCCGTGGTTCGGGCGATGGCAATCCGAAGCAGACATGGCTCCGGCCACAGCGATTTGCGGGATGGGAAGGGTGAGGCTGCGCGACGTCGTGTCGATCTAGCCCGCCATCGGCCCCAAGGGAGGGCTGGCCTTGCTCGCTAGCCGATATGCTCGGCGCGCAGCTTCTTCTTTATCTGCTCCATGCCCGCCTCGCCGCCCGCGGCCAGTTCGTCGGCGATCCTTGCCAGCTCGTCATCGGCGTTGCGGTACTTGCTGCCCCAGGCGCCGAGCGTCGCCAGCACCGGCAACAGGTCGATGCCCGCCTCGGTCAGCTTATAGATCGCCTTGAGCTTGTGCGTGGGGTCGTCGCTTCTTGTGACGATGCCCTCATCCTGCAAGGTCTGCAGCCGCTCGGCCAGGGTGCGCGACGAGATGCCTTCGCCTGATAGCAGGAACTCCCGGAAGTGCCTTTTTTCCGCGAAAATCATGTCGCGGATGATCAGCAGCGTCCAGCGGTCACCGAGCAATTCGAGCGACAGGCTGATGGGACAGCCGGATCTTTCCCTGGTCGACATTTAAATGCTTCCATTTTTAAATCACTTTACAATGACATCATTTTTCACTCATGTCAATGGTTCCGAAAGTAAAGCAATAACCAACGCCGCCTGACCTGGCGCTGGTGACACCAGAGCTCAATCAGGAGAACGACGATGAGAAAACTGATCCTGCAGATGCAGATATCGGTCGACGGTTTTGTCGGCGCGGCCGGCGATGAGCACTGGCAGCTCTGGGAATGGGGCGCCAACTGCCCGTGGGACGACGACTTGAAGCAGGATTTCAACGCGGTGTTCGCCGGCATCGACACCATTCTGCTCAGCCGCAAGATGGCCGAAGAAGGCTATCTAACCCATTGGGGCAATGCGGCAAAAAACTATCCGCGCGATCCCTTCTACGCCTTTGCGCAGCGCATCGTCGAGGCGCGCAAGGTGGTGCTGAGCGACAAGCTCGCGGCATCGCGGTGGGAGCGCACGACGCTTGCCAGCGGCGACCTGCCGCGCGAGGTCAAGGCGCTGAAAGCTGAAGGTGAAGGCGACATGGCGGTGTTCGGCGGCGCCGGCTTTGCCTCGGCGCTGATTGCAGCGGGACTGGTCGATGAGTTCCAGCTGTTCATCAATCCGGCCGCGCTGGGCGACGGCGAGCGGATTTTCGACCGTGGCGGCTTCCGGAAATTGCGCCTGCTCGGCTCTAAAGCCTATGCCTGCGGAATGGTGGTGAACCGCTACGCGCCGCCAATGTGAAGCAGTTCAGCGATTGAATCCGTGGACCGCTTCAACTCTTTGTTTTTACGAGAACTCCGGACGGATCACCGCAACCCACTCCTCGTGAACCTGCGCTAGAAATTGATCTCGACCGAAGCGGCACTTCGCTTTGCCGGCCCGTGAAACACCGCCTCGATGTTGTTGCCGTCGGGGTCGAGCAGGAAGGCGGCGTAATAGCCGGGGTGGTAGGGCCGCTCACCCGGCGCGCCATTGTCGGCCCCGCCGGCATCGAGGCCGGCCCTGTAGAAGGCATCGACCATGGCGTTATCCCTGGCCTGGAAGGCCAGATGATGGCGCCCGGTCAGTTGTCCCCTCGCCGCCCGGCTGTCGAGGCTTGAGATGAACAGCTCGTCGGCCCAGAAATAGTCCTCGGCCTCGCCGCCGATCGGAATGCCGAGCATCTTGAAGACGGCTTCATAGAAGCGCCGGCTCGCCGCGAGGTCCCTGACCACCAGCTGGACGTGGTCGATGAGGCGGCCGCGATGCAGTTCCATGAGCGATATCTCCCGTCGCGAGACCACAAAGCTAGTGCCGCGGAGCGGCTCGTCAATTCGGCAGTCTATCTTGTCGGCGCGCTTGGCAGCCTTACACCCCTGCTTTTGTCATATCCGGATGGACTTCCACGCAGACCGGATAAAAAATGCAACCGGATTGTCGGATTCGAAATCCCGCCAACGTCCTTCGGACGCAAGCGGCGCAACGGAGCTGGAGCGAGTGGCGCTGCATCGAAACCGATCTCGGGAGAAGAGCATGAACAGTTCCTACCGTTGGGTGATCGTCGCGTGCGGCGCGCTGATGACCTGTGTGGCGCTCGGCGCGATGTTTTCGCTGGCGATCTTTCTCGAGCCGATGGCGCTCGAAACCAACTGGTCGCGAACCGGCATTTCCAGCGCCATGACGCTGAATTTCTTGGTGATGGGGGCCGGCGGTTTTGCCTGGGGCGCCATCTATGACCGTGTCGGCGCCCGCCCGGTGGTTTTTGCCGGCGCGGTGCTGCTCGGCCTGTCGCTGGTGGTGGCGAGCCGAGCCCAATCGCTGCTGGTCTTCCAGCTGAGCTATGGCGTCATCGTCGGGATGGCGGCCAGCGCCTTCTTCGCGCCGATGATCGCGCTGACCACCGCCTGGTTCGAGACCCATCGCAGCCTGGCCGTGTCGCTGGTCTCGGCCGGCATGGGCGTGGCGCCGATGACCATTTCGCCCTTCGCGCGCTGGCTGATCACGGCCTATGACTGGCGTACCGCCATGTTCGACATCGGGATCATGGCTTGGGTGCTGTTGCTGCCTGCCGTCTTCCTGGTGCGCCAGCCGTCGGCGGCGGTCGCGGCAGCGGATGGCAGCGCGCCCGCACCTGCCGCGGCCCCCGGCATGTCAGTCGGCCAGGCGTTGCGCTCGCCGCAATTCCTGGTGCTGGGCATGACCTTCTTCGCCTGTTGCGCGGCGCATTCGGGGCCGATCTTCCACATGGTGAGCTATGCCATGTCGTGCGGCGTGGCGCCGATGGCAGCCGTGTCGATCTACAGCGTCGAGGGCCTTGCCGGCCTTGGCGGGCGCGTGCTCTACGGCGTGCTCGGCGACAGGCTGGGCGCCAAGCCGGTGCTGATCGTGGGCCTCGCCATCCAGGCGGTGGTGATCGCCGCCTATCTCGCCGTCGGCAATCTCGAGCAGTTCTATCTCCTGGCGATCATCTTCGGCGCCACCTATGGCGGCGTCATGCCGCTCTATGCGGTTCTGGCGCGCGACTATTTCGGGCCGCGCATCATCGGCACGATACTTGGCGCCGCGACCCTGTTGTCCAGCCTCGGCATGTCGTTCGGCCCGCTCGCCGGCGGCATGATCTTCGACGCCTATGCCAGCTATTCCTGGCTGTTCATCGGCTCGGCGCTGATCGGCCTCGGTGCTGCCGGCATCGCCATCGCCTTCCCGCCGCAGCCCGGCCGAGAGAGGCTGCAGGCGGCATGAGCGAAATTTCCCCTCGAGGGGAAATACTCATCACCCTGTCCCCGTTCCCGAGCGCAGCTCTTCCCTGCCCTCGTCGTCGCGGCTGAGCCTGGCGTCCGAGATCAGCACCACCGGGCATTGGCAGCGCTGCAGCACGCCGGTGGTCGTCTCGCCGAAGAAGAGTTCCTCGCCAGGGCGCCGCGCCACGCCCATGACGATCAGCGCCGCCCCCTGCCGGCCTGGCGGGCAATGGCATCGGCGGCGGCGGCCCGGCTGCGGATGGCCGTCTCGATCTCGACGCCATAGCGGTCGGCTAGTGCGACGGTATCCTTCAGCACCGCCTCCCTGCGGCGATGCGAGACAGTGTCGCGCGGTTCGTCGCGGCCGACGCGCGCGACATAAAGTATCTTGACCCGCGCACCCGTGACCGCTGCAATCGCCAGTGCCATTTCGGCACCCCGGCGGGCGATCGCGGTGCCGTTGACCGGAACCAGAATCTTCCCGCCTTCAGGTCCTAGCCTTGGCATCTGGCGGCCGGCGCCGGTCGCCTTCAGCACCAGGCATAGCGGGCCCTCGAAGGCGCCGGCGATCTCGTTGATGCGGCGGGCAAACCCACCTTTAGACGTGACCGCGCGGCCGAGCCCGATCAGCAGCAGCCCATAGCCTTTGCGCGCCTCCTTGGCAACCGTTTCGGCCGAAAGCTCGGCCTCGTGGCGCCGCGTGACAGGCGCCGCGCGGGCCAGCTCCTCGTCCGAACTCCTGGCGGCCTCGCGGCTGTCCTCGGCACCCTTTTCGATCGGCTCGAGCTTCGCATCCGTGCCGGGCTCGGCCTCCTCCCCCTCGCCTCGGGCATGCAGCACCGTCGTCGGCCTGCCGGCGCCCACGACTCCGGCGAGGTAAGCAGCAAAGCGGCCGACAACGCCCTCATCGGTCACCACCAGCAGTCGTTCCAGATTGGCGATGAAGCCGCGTTGGTCGATCTCCTCGCGCTCCAGACGCTTCTTCTCGTTCTCGCCCATCGGCAAGCGGCCGAGTGCCCAACGCAAGGTCGGCGGCATGGCGAGCGTGGTGATGACGGCCATGGTCACGATCATGGTGAAAAGATTGTGCGACAGAACGCCGATCGACAGGCCAATCGAGGCGACGATGACTTCGGTCGAGCCGCGCGCGTTCATGCCGCAACCGACGGCGATGCCTTCCTTGCGGCTCATGCCGGCAAGCTCGGCGCCGATGAAGGCGCCGGCGAATTTGCCGAAGCTGGCGATCAGCACCAAAGCGGCCGTGAGTAGCGCAAGCTCGTGGTCGACAAGCACGGTGAGATCCGCCGAAAGGCCGGCGACGCCGAAGAAAACCGGCATGAACAGCGCCATGATGACGCCGCGCAATTGCCCTTCGATATGACGCGACAGGATCGGCGATTCCCCAACCAGTATGCCCGCGACGAAGGCGCCGAGCACGGTGTGGACGCCGATCAGATCGGTGATCAGCGCCATTGCGCCCATGATGGCGAGAATGACGGTGACGACGGCGTATTCGCTGCGGAACGTATCGTTGGTCCAGCGGATGGCGTCGAAGACGATGCGGCGGCCAATCGTGAAGGAAAACCCCATGAAGGCGGCGACGCCGACAATGGTGAAGGCAAGGCTGCCGAGCTCGATGCGCCCCTTGGTGGCGATGCCGATGGTGATGGCGATGATCACCCAGCCGATCGTGTCCTCGATGATGGCCGACGAGACGATGGTCTGACCGAGATCGCGGCGCATGAAGTTCATCTCGCGCACCACCATGGCGACGATCTTGACCGAGGAGATCGACAGCGCCGTGCCGAGGAAGAGACCGGCGACAATGCGCTCGGTTCCGTCGGCCAGCAGCGAGGCCGGCATGAACTGCGCGGCGGTGAAGCCGAGCGCGAAAGGCACGGCGACGCCCGCGGCGGAGATGGAAAAGCACGCACGGCCGACCCTGCGCACCAGCCGCAGATCCGTCTCCATCCCGGTGAGCAACAGAAGCATCAACACGCCGAGCTGGGCGATGGCGCTGATCATGCTCTTTTGGGTGGCGTCGCCTGAAAAGATCACGCGTTCTGCTTCCGGCAATAGCCAGCCGAGCAGCGATGGCCCGAGCAGGATGCCGCCGATGAGCTGACCCATCACCGCCGGCTGGCCGAGACGCTCCAGCAACTCGCCGATGCCGCGGCCGACGAGAAGCAAAAGGAGGATTTCGAGAACGAAAATGCCCTCGCTGGACATGCCGGTCTTTTCGGCTGCCAACGATGCGGCCGGCATGAATGCGAAAGCTGCCGCGGCAAGCGCGACCGACCGGCGCCGGTTGACCACGAAGGACATGCACCCCCTCATTGTGTGCCCGGTATAACGTTTTGAGGGCGAGATCGGTTGCACGCCACGCTCCCTTGGCGCGCCGCAGGTTCCTCCTTACCTGAATCGCATAACGGGCCTATCTGACTGCGGATAAACCGCCGAGACCCGGGCCGGCGACGGAACATTTTCAACCGATTGCGCGTTGCGCGGATGGGGATGACCGGCGTCGTTTCGGCCGGCCATGGCGTTGGGAGGCGCGTGGCAAGGGATGTCCCAGGTCAAGACCGTGAAAACCGACGAAGCGGCTGCAGCGCCGCGGGCCTCTGATGCGTTCGCGCTGAAGCTCACCTCATCGGAATTCGTGGCCACCATGTCGCATTTCCACCGCGCCGAAATCGCCCGCATGGCCGGCTGGCGCGACCGGCTGGACCGTACCAGCAACTGGGCGATTACTGTCGTCGCCGCCATGCTCTCAGTCTCACTCTCGACGCCCAGCGCCCATCACGGGGTGCTGCTCTTTGCCATGCTGCTGACCACGCTGCTGCTATGGATCGAGGCGCGGCGCTATCGTTTCTTCGACGTCTACCGGGCCAGGGTGCGCCAGTTCGAGCGCTATTATTTCGCGCAGATCTTCTCGCCGCAGCCCGACTACGCCTCCAACTGGCTGGCCATCGTCGGCGAAGGCCTGCGTTCGCCGCGCTTCCTGATCTCGCAACGCGCGGCGTTGGTGCGCCGGCTGCGCCGCAACTACATTTTCATGTACACGATCCTGATGCTGGCGTGGGTGCTGAAGATCACGACGCCCAGTCTGCAGCGCGAAAGGTCGCCGATAGGCTTGGGCGCGTCATTTCTCGACGCCGCGCGCGTGGCGCAGCTCGGCCCGGTTCCAGGCATCTATGTCGTGTGCATGGTCGGGCTGTTCTATGTCGGCCTACTCGCAGCCGCTTTCCTCATCTCAAGCGACGAGGGCGAGCTTTCGCATGGCACCGTGCATGTCTGAGAGCGGCCTCGAAAAGCGCAATCTGCCGCGGTGATCTTCAGCAGACATTGTCGACCATCAGAGCGGTCGCTTCCGACCGGCTTGCGGCTTCCTCAACCGGAAGCCGTGCGCGATGGCGCTTGTAGGCGGTGAGCGCGATGACCAGCACGCAGCATACGGCGTTCAGCCAGTTGATCGCCGCCAGAGCGGGATCGTTCAGATTGATGTGGGCGTAGAGTCCCGTCGTGGCGTTGGCGCCTGTCCACAACAGCCAGGTCGCGTAGGAAATCGCCGACGCCCCGTGCCTGTCCCGGGCCACCCGCACGATCTGCGGCAGGTAGGACACCACGCGCAAGCCATTGAAAATAGTGAAGAGATAAAAAGACAGATCTGCAAGTGTCATCCGAAACCCCTGTCATGGCCGGACGTCCCATAGCGTTCCTTGCAGTGGCGGCATGTGAGCCCGTTCACATGCCGGCTTCGATTTTCCTGTTGCGGCCCGGCACCCGGATTCTTTCGCCATGTGGGCGTTCGCCGTGAGCCAGCCCGACGAGGTCGACATGAACCAGATCCTGTTTCGGCCGACGGCGCGGGAGTACTAAACAGATCTCGTGCTTGGGCAAAGTTCGGGTTGACCGCTGCCAAGAGCGCGGCGACTATCCCTGCAACGTGCAGGAGGACATGAGAATGGACGAACCCGATCGCTGGCGGCACATGGCGAGCGCGCCCAAGGACGGCAGCCGCATCCTGGTCACGGTCAGGCCATCGGAACAGGGGCCGGCCGAGGTCGACCTCGCTTACTGGTCGCGCGCCGACCAGTTCGGCACGGAGGGCTGGCGCTCTTCCGATTCGTCGCCAGGACGGGTGATCGAATACCCCGAACCGGAGTTGAAATGCTGGATGCCGCTGCCGACGGCCAATCTGAGCCGGGCTTCAATGCCAAGTCCGTGGCAAGGCGAAGACGTCCCGCTGCTCGACGGCTCCGGGATATGATCTCGGCGGGACGTTTCGCACCATAAAGCGAACGCCGCCGGCCGCGGCCTTATACGCTGCCGGCCGATCTGGGCCGGCGCACCGATCGCACCACGCCGCCGGGGCCGCTGCCGCAGAAGAAGCGGTCGCCGCCGTCGGATTCGAGCCCGGAAACGCCCACCCCTGCCGGCATGTCGAGCCGTTCCAGCACCTTTCCGCTTTGCGGATCGACGCGCCGGACATCGCTCTGGTCGCCTTCCCAGGTGCCGTGCCAGAGCTCGCCATCGACCCAGGTCACTCCGGTGACGAAGCGGTTCGAGTCGATGGTCCGCAGGATTTTCCCGGTCTCGGGATCGATCTGGTGGATCTTGCGCTCCCGGTTCTGCCCCACCCAGAGCGTGCCCTCGGCCCAGGTCATGCCGGAATCGCGGCCGCCGCCGGGCGCCGGGATGGTGGAGAGCACCTTGCCGGTATCCGGGTCGATCTTCTGGATGCGGTCACCGGCGAGCTGAAACAGATGCCGGCCGTCATAGGCGGTGCCGGCATGGGCGGCGACATCGATCGAGCGCAGCGTCTCACCGCTTGCCGGATCGAAGGCGGTCAGCCGCTCGCCCGTCGCAAACCAGACATTCTGTCCGTCGAAGCTCACGCCGTGCACGGTGTCGACATCAGGAAAGGGCCCGTATTCGCGCAGGATTTCCGCTGCTGAATGTTTCATGTCCTGGTCCTCGATCATGGTCACCTTTCCTAGCCGTTCGGCAGCGGCGACGGGAGTAACAAGGTGGTCGTGAAACCAGCGACCGGTGGCGTCATCCAGCGCCGCGCCCGGCCGTGGCCGAAGGACTGCACTTTGCCGGTCTCGGCCAACTGCTCGAGCGCCCGCTGTACGCTGCGCTGTCCGGCGCCCAGCGCCAGCGCCAACGCCGAGCTGGCCCAGGATTCACCATCGGCCAGGAAGGCCAGCACCGCGGCGTGCCGCTCCTCGATCGGCCGCGCCAGCACCGCCACGGAGCCTGCTTCGCGCGGCTTTAGCGCAAAGCCCTGGCTGGTCGCGCCGATGCCCGCCAGCGGCCGCAATTCGGCGCGCAGCCGGCCGATCTCGACCCGCAGCCTGGCGCGATGCGATTCATCGGCATGCCGGCCGCCAAAGGCGCGGGCAATCAGCGTCGCCCTCGGCACATCCGCCGGCCAGGCTACGGCAAGCGCGCGCGCCAGCGCAAACAGCACCGGCCGCGTTGCTAGCGAGATCGTTGTTTCCTGCTTGTGCACGATATAGCGGAACGTATCGACGACCAGCGCGCGCGACGCCTGCAGCGCCTCGACCTCTTCGAGCAACAGCGGATGCTCCTCGCCGCCTGCGATCAGCCGCGCCGCCGGCGTCTCCAGCGCCAGGAAGGCGCTGTCGACCTCCGCCATGAGACCCGGAATGCCGGCCCGGCGGGCGGCATGGCGCGCCCACTCAAGGGCTGCGCGCGCGGCCTTCGTCTTCAGGCGCCGCATGGCGATGCCGGCAACCGCGAGTTCATGCGCGGCGCGTGAGGCCGGCGGAAGCGGCGACGGATCGAGCCCAGCCAGCACGTCTTCAGCCTCGTCGAGGCGGCCGATCAGCAGCAGGCGGCGCACTTTGAGATGCCCGGCATGCGCCGCGTTCAGCCGGTCGCCATGCTTTTCCAATGTCGACCGCGCCGCGTCGAGCGCCTTGGACGGCCAGCCGAGATCACGCGAAACAAGCGCGATCTCGGCTTCGGCGACAACGCACCTGGCGCGCGCCACCGCCTCCTTTGGACCGAAGGCACGGCCGGCCCTACGCAACAGTACTTTGGCGCGATCGAAATCGCCGAGCTGCGCCATGGCAATGCCGCGCAACGCCAGCGCCGGGGCATCCTCGCGCAAGGCGACGCGGTCGAGTGCCGCCAGCGGATTGCCCGCCGCCAGCGCCAGCCCTGCCGCGGTGATCAGCGAGTCCATGCAAATCCCGTCACATTTGTAACTCCCACCGCTCCCCTTACCGGCCCTAACTTAAGTCACCACCGCCAAGCAGCAAGCCGCGGACGGCGACCTAGCCATCTGGACTGGTTGAAGACGCCTAGGCCTGCGTTGACGGCAATATTCGCATTCGCTAGCCTGAGCATCTCAGACAGTCGTATTAAGCTTCTCAATAGGGAAAATCCGACCATGCCTGCTTCCGAGGACTTCGAGCCCACCGTGCGGCCTCGCCACCCCTGCTGCGGTGGCCCGCCTGCAAATGCCGTCACATTTGTAACTCCGCCCTCGCCGCCTCGCGGCCCTAGCCTGCCTCACGATCAACAGTCAACGACAAGCCACAACGGCTCAACAACTGGCAAAGGAAACAAAGCAATGACCAAGCACGTGGCAATGAAGACCCCACCGGTCGTTTCAAGGCAGGAATGGGAAGCCGAGCGCGAAAAGATGCTGGTGAAGGAAAAGGCAACGATGCGCGCCAGGGACGCGCTGTCGGCCGAGCGCCGGCGCATGCCATGGATGGAAGTAGACAAGGCCTATGTGTTTGAAGGTCCCAACGGCAAAGCGAGCCTGCTCGATTTGTTCGAGGGCCGGCGGCAGTTGATCGTCTACCGCGCCTTCTACGAACCCGGCGTCCACGGCTGGCCCGAGCATGCCTGCCGCGGCTGTTCGCTCGGCGCCGACCAGGTCGGCCATCTCGCCCATCTCAACGCCCGCAACACCACGCTTGCCTATGCCTCCCGCGCGCCGCAGGCCGACATTGCCAGCTTGAAGCAGCGGATGGGTTGGGAGATGCCCTGGTACACAATCACCGACAGTTTCGACAAGGATTTCGGCGTCGACGAATGGCACGGCCACAACGTGTTCATCCAGGACGGCAAGAAAGTGTATCGCACGTACTTCATCAACAACCGCGGCGACGAGCAGATGGGCACGGTCTGGAGCTACCTCGACGCAACGCCGCTCGGCCGCCAGGAAATCTGGGAGGATTCGCCCGAAGGCTATCCGCAGACCGAGCTCTACAGCTGGTGGAACTGGCACGACAATTACGACGCCGCACCCGACAAGACGTGGGAGGAAGTGTCGGCGGCCGGCGAAGCCGCGTTCCGCAACAAGGACGGCAAGTAAGGACCTGGAGCGGCGCCCATCCAGCTTGGTTTCCTGTCCCTCACGGGACAGGAAACCCGGGCATTGATCATCAAGGGATTACGACCATGAGCGATATCGGCACAGGCACCGGCAGTGAGGTCCCTCAACGCTCCGATGCAGTTTCTCTCCGCACCGCCGACTGGCTGTGCCTCGCCGCGGCCCCTGTTTTCGCCGTGATGGCGCTGCTTACCTGCATTCACGCTGGCGACGGCGTCATGTCGTGCCTGGGGGCCGATGCCTCCCCGCTCACCGGCATGCCGCTGATGTATCTCTTGATGAGCGCCGTCCATCTGGCGCCTTGGCTGCGCGTGATTTCCGGCCGGCCGGTCCGGCGATAGGCTGGACCGCCGCCGCCATTCTACCGCTCTTTACGTCGGAGAGAGACAATGAAGCTGGTCAGGCTGAGAGCGCCGGGCGGGTTGGACAAGCTCGACCTGGTCGAGGAGGATCAGCCCCGGCCTGGGCCGGGCGAAATGCTGGTCAGGATTCGCGCCTGCGCGCTGAACATGCGCGACGATTTCGCCGTACAAGGCAAGGTGCCGCTCGCTGACGGCCGCGTGCCGCTGTCGGATGGTGCCGGCGAGGTGATCGCCATCGGCGATGGCGTCGACACGTTCAAGCCAGGCGACAGCGTCGTCAGTGTTTTCTACCCCTGGTGGCTGGCCGGCGACATGAGATCCGATATAAGCCGCGACATTCCCGGAGACAGTTTCGACGGCTTCGCCAGCGAGTATGTGTGCATGCCGGCGCAGGCCTTCACCAGGGCGCCGGCGGGCTATACGCATCTCGAGGCGGCAACGCTGACCTGCACGGGCGTCACGGCCTGGCGCGGCCTGGTGACATGCGGCAAGGTAAAGCCCGGCGACACCGTGCTGATCCTTGGCACCGGCAGCGTGTCATTGTTTGCGCTGCAATTTGCCAAGGCCGCCGGCGCAAGGGTCATCGCCACGTCGTCCGATGAAGAGAAGCTGGAGAAGCTCAGACGGCTCGGGGCCGACAGCGTCATCAACTACAAGGCGGTGCCGGAGTGGGGCGGCAAGGCCAGGGAACTGACGGACGGACTCGGCGTCGACCATGTGATCGAGGTCGGTGGACCGGCGACGCTGGCGCAGTCGATAGCGGCCTGCCGGACAGGTGGGCATATCGCACTCATCGGCGTCCTGACCGGCTTTGCAGCAGAAGTGTCAGTCCCGGCGCTGTTTTCAAACCAGATCCGCATCAGCGGGATTTCCATCGGCAGCAAAGCCGACCAGCAGGACATGATCCGTGCCATAGAGGTCAACCGCCTGAAGCCCGTCATCGACAGCAGCTTTCCACTGCAGGACATCGCCGCCGCCTTCAGGCATTACGAAGCGCAAAGGCATTTCGGCAAGATCTGCCTCGAGCTTTAGACCCTGCGATCGGCATTCCTACCCAGCGGCCGGCGCGAGCGTGCCGCTTGCCATCAGGCCCCACAGCTGATCGGCCGTCAGCTGTCTGGCCGAGCCGTCGTAGGCCACCCGGCCGAGGCTGAGCACCACGATCCTGTCGGCCAGCGCCCGCACTGTGGACAGGTCGTGCGTGACCAGGATGACGCCGGTGCCGCTGACGGCGATCGAACGGATCAGCTTGACGACCTGCGCGGTCTGCTTGACGCCGAGCGCGGCGGTAGGCTCGTCGAGGCAGATCAGCTTGACGTGATCGGCAAGCGCGCGGGCAATGGCGATGGACTGCCGCTGGCCGCCCGACAGCGAGCGCACCAGAACGTTTTCGTCGCGAAGCGTGACGCCCAGCGCGGCAAGCCGGGCACGACACTGCTCGGCGGCCTTTCGGTCGTCGCGAACCGGGAAGACACCGAGCCAACGCCGCGTTTCCTCACGCCCCAGGATCATGTTGTGGGCGACGCTGAGGTTCGGGCAGAGCGCCAAATCCTGATAGACGGTCTCCAGGCCGGCGCCGCGTGCATCCTGCGGGCTCCTGAAGGAAATCGGCTGGCCCTCGAGGGTCATCGCGCCGGCATCGGGCCGGATGGCGCCCGAAATAATCTTCACCAGCGTCGACTTGCCGGCGCCATTGTCGCCGAGCAGACAGACGATCTCGCCTTTGCCGACCGTGAAACTCGCCTCTTCCAATGCCGTCAGCGCGCCGTAGGATTTGCGGGCGCCGGCAATCGAGAATGCCGGACCTTGCGGGGCTTCTGCATTGCCCGCCGTCACGGCAGGGCCGGCTGAGGCGACGGCACCATTGTCCGCCACCGTGAAGTTGGTCGCGGCCGCCCGAGCTCGCCGGCCGCGAAAACCGATCGCAGCCTGATCGGCCACCAACGCCAGCAACAGCATGCTTCCCACCGAAATGGATTGCCACCATGATTGCAGGCCGACGAAGATCAATCCTGCATTGAGGATGCCGATGGTGGCAACACCGATGGCGATGCCGAGCGGCCTGCCGGAGCCGCCGGAAAACGCAACGCCGCCGAGAATTGCAGCGGTGAGCACGTCGAGCTCGAAGCGAACGCCGATGGTCGGCGTGATGCTGCCGAGACGGCCGGCGATCAGCACCGAGACCAGGCCGATCAGCAAGCCATTGGCGGCGTAGAGGCCAACCACCGTGCGCCCCACCGGAATGCCGCAGAGTTCGGCCGCGCGCGGGTCGCCGCCTATGGCGTAGAGCCTCAAGCCGGTGACCGTGCTGGTCAAAACAAAGGCTCCGATCACAAAGACCAGCGCGGCGATGATCACGGTGTACTGGATGCCGAAGATCTTGCCCCGCCCCAATTCGAGCAGAGCCTCGGGAAAACCATAGACCGCGGTGCTGGAGACAACGAAGGCAAGGCCGCCATAGAGCGCCAGCATCGCCAGCGTGACGATCAACGGCGAGATGCTCAGCCTGCGCACCAGCAGACCGTTGAGCAGACCGAGTAAAAGGCCCAGACCCAGGCCGACGCAGATTGCCAGCAGCGCGCTCTGCGTCGCCACCGCAACCTTGGCAGTGATGATGCCGATCAAGGCGACCATGCTGCCGATGGAGAGGTCGACATAGCCGGCGATCAGCAGCGCGGAGGTGCCGAGCACGGCGATCAGGATCGAGGTCGAGTTGACGCCGATGACGACGAAATTGTCGAGGCTGAAGAACGATTTGTTCAACAGCGAGAAGGCGATGATCAAGCCCAGCGCGACCAGCGCCAGCCCGATGCGGCCAGACGCTTCGCCCGGCGCCTTGACGCCCGGCAGCAAGGATGAAAACCGGCCCGTTTGCAGCGGTGTCGTCCCCGTTCGAAGGCTGTCTGTGCTCATGCTTGCCTCTGACTGAAGCGGGCGGTTTCAGGTCAGGCTGACCCGCCCGTATCGCGCGGGAAAAACAGGCGCTACTTTGCCTCGGATGACCAGGGGAAATTCACATACTGGTCGCGCGTATCGTAGCAAATGTTGCCGTACATCCTGAGATAGATGTCGCGGCGCTTCGGGTCCTTGTAGACCGCGGCCGGATCGGCCACGTCGGCCTCGTATTGGGCCATGTAGTCGCTGGTCAGCGCCACGGGGAGGATATCCATCGCCTGCGGGATGCTCTTGCCCTCCAGCCAGTCGGCGGCGTGCTGCCCCATGGCATAAGCGAAGACCGGCGACGCCAGGCTGATGCTTGCCTTGTAGGGACCGCCGCCTTTCTTGATCGCGGCGACCGCCTCCGGCTCGCCGTCGATGCCGCCAAGGAACTGGTCCGGCCGCGCCTTGCCCGCCGCTTCCAGCGCAGCCAGCGCGCCGAGCACGACGGTGTCGGCGCCGAGCACGACATCGACGTCGGGATGGGCCTGGAGAATAGTGCTCATCGTGGCAAAGCCGCCTTCCTTGTTGACGGGATTGGGCGAGATGTCGGCGACGATGGTGACGCCTGGCATAGCCTTGAAGATCTCGCGCATGGCGGCAAAGCGCGGCGCCAGGAATTCCATGCTGTCATGCGACAGGATGACGACATTGGCCTTGCCGCCGAGCTTGTCCTTTATGTAGGCCGCGGCCGCTTCGGCCAGCACCTTGCCGGTCTCGTATTGCGGCGCGTTGAGCAGCGACGTCGCCGGCGGCGGCACGATGGTGCCGACATAGGCGCCCGACCAGATAAGCTCCTGCAGGCTGCGGCTCATCGAGGCCGGGTCCACGGGGGCTGCGACCAGACCGCCGATCTTGGAGGCGAGAAACAATTGCACCTGCTCGACCCCCTTGGCGGCGTCATTGTTGGCAAGCGCGCGGCGATATTCCAGGCCGCGATCCTTGGCGGCGGCGGCCAGGCCGCGGTCGACGCCCTGCATGAATTCACGCTCGTTGTCCTGCGCGAAGGCCAGCACCTTGCTCAGGCCGGGCGGTGGGCTGCAGGCCGGCGCCTTCGGGTCGAACGGCGCAAATACCGCCGGCTTGGTGAGCCCGGCCGGGCCGTCCTGCGCGCTTGCCAGGACGGTACCGCCCGCGAGCACAGCGGCAACGCCGAGCAGCGTCGCCAGCATCATGTTCCTGTCAGATCGCATTTTACTTCCTCCCTGTCGTTGATTGTTGCCGCGCTTCGTAAGCCTCGCGGTCGCTACTCTTCCCAGTCTCCCCAGATACCCACCTTCCCGCTTGCAAGTCAAAAGTTTTTCCAGTGGAATTAATTAATCAGAGATAGTCGGGTGGCTCGCCCACGCGATCACGCCTTGGCGATCAGCGGCTGGACGGCTTTGGCCAATTCCGTGCCGAGCACGCGATGCGCGTCGCTGTCGAGGTGAATGCCGTCTACCGCGCTCGATTCGACGACGTCGCCGGCGTTGAAGAACGCGGCGCCGGCGCGCCGGGCCGCATCGCGGAACAGGCCGGCAAAGTGCATCGACTTTGCGGCGCCGCCCAGGAACATCTGGCCGAACCAGTCGACCTCCAGCATCGGCGGCGGCGCTACTATCAGGACCGCGGGCGCCACGCCCGCGGGGCCAGCTTCGCTGCGCAGGACAATTCTGGCCAAGATCTCAATAGACCCAGCGACGTCGTTCGGCGTTACCGAGAACCTATGCTTGAGATCGTTGGTGCCGAGCATCAGGATGACGAGGTCGAGCGGCATATGCGTTTCCAGGCACACCGGGAGCGATTTGAGCCCGTTCTTGTGGAGACCTTCGATCGGATCGTCGTGCACGGTGGTGCGCCCGCCCTGCCCTTCTTCGATCACATCCCATCCGCTGCCGAGCTGGCGGCGCATGATGCCCGGCCAGCGCCGGTCGGGCGTGAAGCGGTGCCGTCCGACCCGGGCCAGGGTGGGAATGGCGCCATAGGTATTGGAATCGCCAAAGCACATGATGGTCCGGGTCTGCGTCACGGCATTGCTCCTCCAGGCCTGCATACTTTGAACGACAGCAGGCCGGCCGGCGTCAACTACATTTTTCCATCGGGTGGATTTAAGTGTTGCCTTGCCATGCCCGCATTGCTACGTCAGCGCTTTGATCGGCTCGCCTTGCGGCCAAACTCCTTGCGCAGGGGAAAGCGTGACCGGAACCAGCTTCTTCAGTCTCGAAAAGATCGCCGAGGGCCGCAGCGGCGGAACCACGCAGGCCGAGAGCCGCATCTACAACGAACGCCTGATCGTCTCGCTCATCCGCCGGCACGGGCAGCTGGCCAAGACCGATTTGACGCGGCTGACCGGGCTGGCCGCGCAAACCATCACCACCATCGTCAACCGCGCCGCCGACAACAAGCTGCTGCTGCGCCTGGAGCCTTTGCGCGGACGGCTGGGGCAACCCTCGGTTCCCTATGCGTTGAACCCGAAAGCCGCGTACGCCTTCGGCCTCAAGGTCGACCATCGCAGCGCCGATGTCGCCCTGGTCAATTTCGTCGGCGACGTGATGGCGTTCGAACGCACACTGTTCGACTACCCGACGCCCGTCGAGGTGATGAAATTCGCCAAGGGCGCCATCGCGCGCATGTGCCGCAAGCACAGATCGATAGAGCAAGACCGCATCGCGGGTCTTGGCATCGCCTCGCCATTCCATCAGTGGAACCTGAGCGAAGAGGGCGCGGTGCCGGCGAGCAGGCTGGATGCCTGGAGGGAAATCGACATTCGCGCCGAACTGGACCGGGCGTTCGACTGGCCGGTGTTCCTCTACAACGACGCCACGGTGTCGGCCGCGGCCGAACTGATGTTTGGCGCCGGCGGATCGCGCGCCGACTTTCTCTATGCCTATGTCGGGCACTTCATCGGCGGCGGCCTGGTGCTCGATCATCACTTGTTCCCCGGCCGCAACAAGCTGGCCGGGGCGCTGGGCGACATGCCGGTGCCCGCGCCGGGGCGCAAGGGCGACCGGATGACCCCGTTGCTGCGCGTCGCTTCGCTGCATTCGCTGGCCGGCAAGCTCAACGACCAGGACAATGGGGACGAGGGCGCCGGCCGCATCTGGTCGTCGCCCGACGATTGGGGCGACCTTGGAGAGCCGCTCACCGCGTGGATCGATGAGGTTTCGGACGGGCTTGCCTATGCCGCCCGCAGTGCCGTTGCCTTGCTCGACATCGACAATGTGGTGATCGATGGCGCCATACCGAATGGCGTGCGCAAGGAGATCGCCAAGGCCATGCGCAGAAAGCTGGCACGGATCCTTGCCGATCGTCCCGAGCCGTTCTCGGTCATCGAAGGGACGTTTGGCCATCTCGGTCCCGTCATCGGCGGCGCCAGCATTCCGCTGCTGGTCAAATATTCGAACGACAAGGACCTGCTCTTCAAGGAGTAGGGTTGCGGCTGGCCGCCCGGGCGGATCACCAAAACAGCGATCTGTGAGACTTGTCACATACCCGATCTCGAAGCGCGTGCTACTGCCACCCTACGGTCAACCAGCGCTGAAAGAAATCGGCTGCCATGGTCTGGCGGTGACGGGGCTTTCACTTTATCCTGTGGCAGGTTGCATACTCTTAACGGACCTCATGCCGCAGAATGCCTTCGTCGGCGTCAGGCGGCAGTTGCCAGGAGTTTTGCCATGCTCCGACTTTGTGGATTCATCGCGGTCTTCATCCTCGCCGGCCTCACGACGTTCGAAGCCTGCGCCGATCGAAGGGTCGCGCTTGTTATCGGCAATTCCGAATACCGCAACATTCCGGCGCTGAAGAACCCGGCCAAGGATGCCCAGGATGTATCGGCCACATTCCGGCTGGCGGGGTTCGAGGTTTTCGTCGCCGAGAATCTCACCAAGCAGCAGTTCGAAGGCCAGTTCCGGGACTATCTGGCCGCCGCCGACGGCGCCGATCTCGCCGTCGTCTACTATTCCGGGCACGGCTTTCAGATCGGCGGCGAGAATTTCCTGATACCCGTCGACGCCTCGTTGAAGAAGGCGGCCGATATCGAGGTCCAGGCCATCAAGCTCAACGACGTGCTGGAGCAGTTGCGCTCGAAGTCGAAGATCCAGGTGATCATCCTCGATGCCTGCCGCAACAACCCCTTCCCGCGCAACAATTACTGGCTGCGCGACCAGCTTGTCACCGCCGGCAATACCGGGCTGGCGCAGGTGCGAAGCTCGCTCAACACGCTGATTGCCTTCGCCACCGAACCAGGTGCGGTCGCCTATGACGGCAGCGGCGACCTCAGCCCGTTTTCGTCGGCGTTTTCGCGGCGCGCGCTGGCGCCGAACCAGGAGATCCGCACGGTCATGTCGGCGGTGCGCCGCGATGTCGTGCAGGCCACCAACGGCATGCAGGTGCCCTGGGAAAATTCCTCGCTGATCGATGACGTGGTGCTGGTGCGCCGCAACAACCGGCCTTCGCTGCCGCCAGTGCTGGAGAAGGTAGTGCTCTCGGGGATCGGTCCTGTCGCTCTCGGCCTGCCGGAGCCGGTCGATGTCGATGGCGGCGCTATCAGCGTCAGCATCGAACGTCCGCCAGCAATGGGCCGTCTGGTGCTGGACGGCAAAGACGTCGCGGTGGGCGAACCGATCGCCGGCAAGGACCTGCCGCGCCTGCAGATGGATATCCCCAAAGGAGCCGCCACGCAGGACGAGGTGGATATGCTGGCCTACGCCACGCATGACAATTGGGGCGGCGGAAGCCAGGGCATATTGGTGTTCCGCGTCAAGAGCGGCGAAGGTGCGGCGGGTCAGCAGATCATGGCTTCGCTCGAGGCCGAGCAGAAGCAGCAGGTGCTGGAGCGCGGCATTCACATCACCGGCGCCGCCGAAGCGATCGAGAACCGCAAGCTTGATATTCCCGTCGGCGTCGGCCCGGTCGCGCTCAATCTGGATTTCCCGACCGACGATCCGGCGGTCAGCCTGAAGGTCTCGGGGTATCCGGCAACGGGAACGCTGTCATTGCCTGATCGAACCTTGTCGCCGCAATCCAGCCTTCTGGCCGGTGAAGTCGACCATCTCCGTTACGAGCCGCAGATCGGCGCCGGCGCGCCGGTCGAGGTCGGCTTCGAAATCCGCGCCGACAGCAGCTCGGCCAAGCCCGCGACTATGAAGCTGTCGCCGACGGTCGATGCCTGCGATACCGCCGCCGGCGAGCCTCTCGACCTGCAAGGTGTGGTGCCCGGCCTGCTGCCGAACGAGATCGGCGCCGGTGCGGTGGCGGCCTGCGAGGCCGCGGTGAAAACCTATCCCGATGTCGCCCGCTTCCGCTACGAGCTCGGCCGCGCCCTGCTTGCGGCAGGCCAGGTTAGAGAGGCCAGGACAGCCATCGAGGACGCCGCCAAGAAAGGCCATGTGCGCGCCGTCTTCGAACTCGGCTATCTCAACGCAACCGGAACCGGGACGGCCATCGACCGCACCCAGGCCAACGCTCTCTACAAGGCTGCCGCCGACAAGGGCGATCCTTACGGCATGACCTCGTGGGGACGCGCGCTGTTCAATGGCTATGGCGTCAACCGCGATACGGCCAAGGGCCTCGACCTGCTGCTCAAGGCGGCGGCCATGGGGCACACCTATGCCATGAACGATCTTGCCGCCATCTTCACCGAGGGCCGCAATGGCGTGCCTGCCGATCCGGCCCGCGCCGTCGCCTTCCTGCAAGCGGGGGTGCAGCGCCAGGACATGTATTCGATGAACCTGCTCGGCCGCAATTACCTCGCCGGCCAGGGCATCGACAAGAATCCGAAGACGGCGCAGGCGCTGTTCCAGCAGGCCACCGATCTTGGCCAGCCCTACGCTCCGGGCAGCCTCGCCCGCATGTACAGGGACGGCGTCGGCGTGCGCCAGGACCCGGCGGAAGCGCAAAGGCTGTTCGAACTGGCGACCACGCGCGGCGATCCGTCGAGCGCCTATGATCGCGCGGCGCTCGAAATGGCGAAAGGCGACAAGGCCGATCAGGCTGTCGCGGTGCGCTTCCTGGCATTCGCCGTCGCGCTCGATCTGCGCAAGGAGCTGCCGGACGCCAAAAAGGGCCTGGCGCAGTTCGGCACCAAGCCGAAAACGGCAGCTTTGGACGCCCTGCGTCGAGAGCTCAAGTCGAAGATCCCCCGTCCGGTTCGCTGGACACGCAACTGGTCAATGCGGCCCGGGGGTCTGGGAAGAAGCCAATCCGCGTCGGGATTTGTTCTGAACAATAAGGAGGCCATGGTGGGCAAGGCATTCAAGCAGACATTCATCGGGCAGGCATTCATCGGGATAATTCTATCCGGCGTTCTGGCCGGGCTCATGGGCTGCACCTCGGTGTCGCCGATGTTTGAGCCGGCACCGCCGGTGAAACATCGCAAGGTGGTTCGCGTAGCACCTCAGCCAAAGGTGGTCAGATACAAGAAGGCGACCACCGGCAAAGTGGTCAAGCCGGCCGAGGAGATCCCGCAAAAACCGCCCGTGATTCCTTCTCTCGGCGGCAGCGGAGGCGGCGGTGGGGCTGGCGGCGGCGGCTGGGGATGAGATCGTCGACCAAGGGCGCTGCACTCAGCGGCCCCAAAGGGTCTTGCTAAGATCCGCATGAGCCTTGGACAACGTCAAGCCGAAATCGTCCATCCCTGTCGCGGCATCGGTTGGCCAGCGGACAATTCGGCGCAGCGCTGCACGGAAAAGGCAGCGGACGAACGCTGCCAGTGCAGAGGCCACGACCGCCGCCGGATCGAGTCTGCGAGCCGCCAATGCCCGATGGGCCTGTTGTGTTTCGAGATAGCGGGCCAGCGCAATATCGTGACGCGATGGTGCGCCAAGCTCCTGCCGGTCGCGCCCGGGGTCGTCATGCCAGATGGGCCACTCGGTCGGGCCAGGGTGATCCACGGTATCCTCCTGCGAAAAGAGATCCAGTGCGAACAATCTCCTCAAGCGCCGTGAGCAACGCGTGGGAACCTGCGTGATGGAATCGTGAAAAGCGCCTCGGCGGCGGAATAAGTGTTGAAATGGAGTGAGCTTGAGCGGATCGTCGTCGCGCTGTGACCGTGGCGGATCCGATGACCGGACCTTATCTTCACCTGCTGGGTGGTTTCGACTTTGCCGGCGTCGGGGCCACGGTTCCAGCCATCAGCCGCAAGGCGCGTGCGATGGTCGCCTATCTCGCGCTGCAGTCGGGGCATTCGCAGTCGCGCGAGAAGCTGGCGACCCTGCTCTGGGGCATCAACAGCGAGGCGCAGGCGCGAATGAGCCTGCGGCAAGCGGTATCGTCTGTCAGGAAGGCCA
Source organism: Mesorhizobium sp. C089B (assembly GCF_030323125.1). Taxonomy (NCBI): domain Bacteria; kingdom Pseudomonadati; phylum Pseudomonadota; class Alphaproteobacteria; order Hyphomicrobiales; family Phyllobacteriaceae; genus Mesorhizobium; species Mesorhizobium sp. C089B. The sequence goes on along the minus strand of NZ_CP100469.1, from coordinate 462,892 downwards.
TGCAGACGTGCGGCGGCGGCCGCTTCCTCACCGATGGCAACAGCGTCGCTCTGCATCTCGACGGCCTTGATTTCGACGTCGCGCGGTTCGAGGCGCTGGTCGCCAGCCCGGCACCCGAAGACCTCGAACTGGCGCTCAATGTCTACCGCGGCGACCTGCTCGACGGCTTCGGCCTGAAGGAGGAGCCATTCGAGGACTGGCTGAGGATCGAACGCGAGCGGCTGCGGGCACTGGCCGTCGCGGCGCTCGACAGGCTCGTCGCGCATTATGCAGCGACGAACGATCCTGCCGCATGCGTGCGCGCGGCGGCGCGCCTGCTGGCCATGGACCCGTTGAGGGAGGATGTCCACCGTGCCCTGATGCGCGCCTATGCGGCGCAAGGCAGGACCAATCTCGCGCTGAAGCAATATGAGCACTGCCGCACCGCGCTTCTACGCGATCTCAACCTGCAGCCGGAGCCGGAGACGCGGCAATTGTTCGAGACGCTGCGCACACGCCGCACAATGGCGCCGGCACGGCCACCCACGACTGATGCGGATGACGCTACCGGCTTCAGCCACGAACTCGCAGCCCCCCCGACCCACTATGTCAAATCGGCCGGGATCAACATCGCGTATCAGGTGACCGGCGACGGTCCGGTCGACCTGATCCATGTGCCGGGATGGGTCTCCAACCTCGACCACGCCTGGGGCTCGCCGCGGCTTTCGCATGTGCACCGGCGGCTCGGCACTTTCTCGCGCCTAATCCGCATGGACAAGCGCGGCACCGGGCTCTCGGACCGCAATGTCGGTCTGCCGACCCTGGAAGAGCGGATGGAAGATGTGCGGGCAGTGCTGGATGCGGTTGGCTCGAAGCGCACGGTGCTTTTCGGCAGCTCCGAGGGCGGCCCGATGTGCATGCTGTTCGCGGCGACCTATCCCGAGCGCACAGCGGCACTCGTGCTCAATGGGGCCTACGCCCGCGGCAGGTGGTCACAAGACTATCCGTGGGCGAAGACAAGCGAGCAGGTGGAAGAGGATCTGGCGATCGTCGAGAAAGAATGGGGAGCGGCGGCGGATATGAGCAACGCGGCGCCCAGTCTGATGAGCGACACGTTCGAGACAGAATGGTTCGCCGCCTATCTCAGGAATTCTGCCTCGCCCGCCGACGCGATCGCCCTGTGGCGCTGGGGAGCCGAAATCGATGTTCGCGACATTCTGCCTGCTGTCCATGTTCCGACACTGATCATGCAGACGACTGGCGACGGCTGGGTGAAGCGGGAAGAAGGACGTTACCTGGCGACGCACATCGAGGGCGCCCGATACATTGAGTTCGCAGGCCGCGACCACGTCATCTGGGGCGAGAATTCCGATCGGATCGTCGACGAGATCCAGGCTTTCGTCACCGGCGCCTTGCCGGCGGCCCCAGGCGAACGGCTGCTTGTGTCGGTGCTGTCCCTCGATATGACGGGCTCGCCTTTCGGCATCGACCCGGCCGAGCGGCACGCCGAAGCGCTCCGTGGCGAACTCCTCGCGGCCGAAGGCAGAGAGATCAGCCGATCGGACGGCAAGGTGCTCGCGGTGTTCCAGCGGCCAACGCGGTCGATCCAGTGCGCGATCGCCATCCGCGATCGCTTGCGGCAATCCGGTGTCGAGGTCCGCTCGGCGGTGCATATCGGCGAGTGCGAGCAGCGGGGCCATCAATTTTCAGGCGCGGCGATCGAACTGTCATCGCGTCTGCTTGACCATGCGCGGCCGGGCGAAATCATCGCATCAAGGACGGTGCGCGATCTCGTGGTCGGCTCCGGCCTGCGGTTCGAGGAGCGTGGCGAAATGGCGGCAAGCGGGCTGCCCGGCGCGTTTCCGTTCTATGCGGTCGATGGTTCGGCTTGAGCCGCTAGGTCACCTCTTCCCTGCCCCGAACCGCAGCCCGTCCATCAGCAGCTTGACCAGCCGGCGCGAGCGGTCGCGCCAGTCCTTGGTGTCGGGGGCCGAGTAGATGCCGCCGAGTGCGTGCAGCACATCGGAGGCGTCGACGTCGCTGCGGATCGAGCCTTCCGCCACTGCCGCCTCGACCAGTTGCCGCAAGGCCAGCGACACCCGGCCCGACATGTCGGAGAACACGGCGGAATTCGTGTTGAACAGGATGCGCAGGCTGGCCGCCAGGCCGCGCTTGGTGGCGATGTAGTCGACGAAGCGCTGCATCCATTGCTCCAGCGCCACATCGGCCGAATGGTGGCTGGCGAGGTCATCGGCAGCCGCGCAGAGCGCCTCGACTTCACGCCGATAGACCACTTCGACCAGATGCTCGCGGGTTGGAAAATGCCGGTAGAGCGTGCCGATACCGACGCCCGCCTGGCGCGCGATCTCCTCCAGCGAGGCATCGACGCCGTGCTCGGCAAAGGCCGCTGCCGCGACCTCGACCAGCCGGTCGCGGTTGCGCTGCGCATCGGCGCGCAGCGGCCTTGGCGCTGCGGCTTCGCGCTTCTCGTCGGCAATTGCTTGCGACTGCTCGGTCAATTTTCTCTCCACTGTCGATATATGGGGCTTGAACCCAAAGGGGTAAGCCCCCAACTAGATAAACGGAGGCGCCTCCGTTTTAGTGGAGCAGTCTTATCATATAATCAGGAGAGCCGGTATGTCACGTGTTGAGATTGTGAAGACTGAAGCATCCCCTGCCGGCTGGAGAGTCGGGGCGGCAGAGCTGCCAATCTTCCCCCTCGTGGGGGAGATGTCCGGCAGGACAGAGGGGGGCGCTCTCCCGCCAGCCTATCAAGGCCTGACCAACACCCGCTTGGAAAAGGTCTATTTCGACGCATGTAAATCGGGAACGTCGCATTCCTTCGCGCCCCCTCTGCCCTGCCGGGCATCTCCCCCACAAGGGGGAAATTAGGCGCGCCGTCGCCTCTTCCCTTGTCCTCTCCCACTCGAGCCCATTTCAATCCCCTAGCGTCAAGCAACTGGAGCCAGACGCCTCATGACCGACCAAACCAAATCCACCACTATCCCAATCCGTCTCACCATCAACGGACACAGTCACGAACTGCAGGTCGAGCCGCGCGTCACGCTGCTTGACGCCTTGCGTGATCGCCTCGACCTGACCGGCACCAAGAAGGGTTGCGACCAGGGCCAGTGCGGCGCCTGCACGGTGCATGTCGAGGGACAGCGCGTGCTGGCCTGCCTGACGCTTGCAGCACAAGCCGAAGGCCGCGAGATCACCACCATCGAAGGATTGGCCGGCGACGACGGCACGCTTAACGCGGTTCAGGCTGCTTTCCTCGACCAGGATGCTTTCCAGTGCGGTTACTGCACGCCCGGACAGATCATGTCGGCGGTGGCCTGCATCCGCGAGGGCCATGCCGGCTCGGATGACGAAATCCGCGAATACATGGCAGGCAATCTCTGCCGCTGCGGCGCTTATCCGCACATCGTCGCCGCCGTGCGCCAGGCGGCACTGGAGGTCGCGTCATGAGGGATTTTTCGTACATTCGCGCCGATACACTCGACGCCGCACGCCAGGCAGCCGCCGTGCCCGGCGCCATGCTGCTTGCCGGCGGCACGACGCTGGTCGATCTCGCCAAATGCGGCGTGGCCGAACCCGAGAGCCTGGTCGACATAACCCATCTCAAAGGGCTCGACGCCATCAAGGTCGACGCTGACAGTGCCATGATCGGCGCGCTGGCCAAGATGAGCCTCGTCGCCGACAATGCCGAGATCAAGAGCCGCTTTCCCGCGGTCTCCGAAGCGCTGTGGCAGGCGGCTTCCGCGCAGCTGCGCAACATGGCGACCATCGGCGGCAATCTGATGCAGCGCACGCGCTGCCCCTATTTCCGCGATCCCGCGAATTTTTCCGCCTGCAACAAGCGCTCGCCCGGCAGCGGCTGCTCGGCGATCGGTGGCGTCACCCGCGGCCATGCCGTGCTCGGCACCAGCGACGCCTGCATCGCCATGTATCCCGGCGATCTCGCCACCGCGCTGGTCGCCTTCGACGCCGTGGTTCATCTTGGCGAACGCCAGGTTGCCGTCGACGACTTCTTTCCCCTGCCCGGCGCCACGCCCGACAGGGAACATGCCATCCAACCGGGCGAGATGATCACGGCCATCAGCATCCCGGCTTCAGCCGCCGCCCGGCGGTCGACCTATCTCAAGGTTCGCGACCGGCAGTCCTATGAGTTCGCCGCTGCAAGCGCCGCAGTCGGCATCGACTTCGAAGCCGATGGCCGCACCATTCGCGACCTGCGCGTCGCGCTGGGCGGCGTCGCGACGAAGCCGTGGCGGGCGCACGCCGTCGAAGCGGCGCTGAAGGGCAAGGTGCTCAGCGAAGACAGGGTGCGGGCGGCCAGCTTGCTCGCCGTGGAAGGGGCCATCGACCACGGCGCCAACCACTACAAGATCGAACTGGCGCCGCGCGTCGTCGCCCGCGCCATCCTCAAGACGGGAGCCATGGCATGACCATTCACGACCCCAGGACACGGCACGGCGATGCTTCGGACGGCACTGCCGATCAGGTTGGCGGGCGGCTGTCGCGCGTCGACGGCCCGGCCAAGATTACCGGTGCGGCAAAATACGCCGTCGAGCAGCAGCTCGACGGGCTAACCTACGGCGTCCTGGTCGAAAGCACGATCGCGTCAGGCAAGGTGCGCTCGATCGACACGTCAGCCGCCGAGGCGGCACCTGGTGTGTTCAAGGTGCTGACGCCGGACACCATCATGCCGCTGAAGACTGCATCGGACTGGTTCGGCACGCCGCCGCCGGACAAACCCTACTGCCCGCTGGCGCGCGACATCACCTTTTCGGGCCAGCATGTCGCCGCGGTCATCGCGGAGACTTTCGAGCAGGCCGTCGCGGCAGCGGCGATGGTCAAGGTCAGCTATGACCAGACGCCGGCCATCGTCGACCTCAGCGACGCCAAGGCCGGCGACGGCATTCCGATCGCCGCCATGACCCAGGAATGGGGCGATGCGCAGGCCGCTTTCGCCGCTGCCCCGGTGCGCGTCTGCGGCGCCTATAACACGCCGCGCGAATACCAGGCGCCGATGGAGCCGCATGGCCTCATCGCGCGCTGGGAGGGCGATCGGCTGACCGTGTGGGAACCGAGCCAGTGGCTCGACGGCATGGCCCGCACCTATGCCGAATGGTTCGACGTGCCGTTCGAAAATGTACGGCTGGTCTCGCCCTATATCGGTGGCGGCTTCGGCTCCAAGGCATTGGCGCTCGGCCATGGCGCGGTGGCGGCTGCCGCAGCAAAAATGCTGGGACGGCCCGCGAGGGTGGTGATGACGCGGCCGCAGACTTTTACCGGCTATGGCGGCCGCGCCGCGACCCGCCAGACGGTGACGATCGGCTCCGACCGTGACGGAAAGATCCAGTCGATCGTGCATCGCGGCGTCAACGAAACATCCATAGACGGAATGTGGGTCGAGCCGTTGGGCGTCGTCACCTCGATCATGTATGCGACGCCCAACTTCTCCTCGAAGCAGAATGTCGTGCGGGTGAATTCGGTGGTGCCCGGCGCCATGCGCGCGCCGGGCGAAAACCCTAGCGCCTTCGGCATCGAAAGCGCCATTGACGAGCTCGCCTACGAGGTCGGCATCGATCCGCAGGAGATCCGGCTGAGGAATTACGCCGAGCAGGATCCGCACGCAAAAAAGGCTTGGTCGACGCGGCAGTTGCGCGAGGCTTTCGCGGCTGGCGCCGAACGCTTCGGCTGGGCCCAGCGCACGTCCAAACCGCGTTCGATGCGCGACGGCAACCAGCTGATCGGCTGGGGCGTCGCCGCCGGCACCTATCCGGTGCGGCGCGCTTATGGCGAGGCCATCGTGCGTATCCTTGCCAACGGCTCGGTCGAGGTCGAAAGCTCCTCGATCGACATGGGCCAAGGCACGTACACGATCCTGGCGCAGACGGCGGCCGAAACGGTCGGCGTGGCGGCCGACCATGTCGTCGTGAAGCTCGGCGATTCCCGGTATCCCCGCGCCGGAGTGGCCGGCGGGTCGCGGCTGGCCGGCGTGATGACGGGCGCGGTCTACAAGGCGGCGACATCGGCGCTCGATCAGCTTGTCGGACTGGCGATCAGCGATCCGCGCTCGCCCTTCCACGCGCTGCAGGCCAACACGCTGGTCATCGCCAATGGCCGCATCAGGTCGCCGCGCGGCGACGGTCCCGATGTCTCGATTGCCGAACTGCTGGCCAGCGTCGGCCGCGACCGCATCGAGGCCACCGGCGACACCATGCCGGCGAACTCGACCGCCGAGGATCGCTACAAGAACTACACCACCATCGCGGCGGCGCTGCCGCACACCGAGGGCGATTACTCGCGCCACTCCTGGTGCGCGCATTTCATCGAGGTGCGCGTCGACGAGGATTTCGGCACGGTGCGCGTGTCGCGCGTGGTATCGGCGCTGGATTCGGGCCGGCTCTACAACCCCAAGCTGGCCGAAAGCCAGTGGAAGGGCGGCATCATCATGGGCATCGGCCAGGCGCTGCTGGAAGAAGGCATTGTCGACCGCAGGCATGGCCGCATCGTCAACAACAATCTCGGCGACTATCTGGTGCCGACCAATGCCGACATCCCCGATATCGAGGTCATCTCGGTCGGCATTCCCGACCTGCACTCTTCGGTGCTCGGCGGCAAGGGTGTCGGCGAACTGGCCATCGTCGGCGTAGCGCCGGCGATCGCCAATGCGGTGTTCCATGCGACGGGAAAAAGAGTGCGGGATTTGCCGATCACGCTGGAGAAGTTGATCTAGGAAGCGGCGTGCGTAATCTCGCCCCTTGAGGGGGAGATGTCGCCGAAGGCGACAGAGGGGGTCGCCTCTCGTAGAGCGCCAACCTCCTTCCGCTGCAGTAGGTCGAGCCCGGTCGGACCGACCCCCTCTGCCCTGCCGGGCATCTCCCCCTCAAGGGGGGAGATTGGCAGCTCGCGCGCCTCGGTTACCAGTCGAGCTTGAACGCAAGCTTGCCGAAATGCTGCCCGCCTGCCGCCATGTGCGCGTAGGCTTCGGCCGCCTGCTCCTGGCTGAACACCTTGTCGACGACCGGGTCGATGCGGGCGGCGGCGATGGCGCGGACGGCGGCGCGAAGGTCAGATACCGACCCGGTGTTGTTGCCGATCACCTTCAGTGCCTTGATGATGATCGGCAGCAGGTCGACCGTGGCCTCGGCGCCGGTGACGAAACCGATGGTGAACAGCGTGCCGCCAGGCGCGGTGGCGTTGACGGCGCGGGCGAAGGTGGCGGTGCCGGCGGTCTCGACGACGAGGTCGGCGCCGAGGCCGCCGGTCAGTTCCAGCACCTTGCCGTCCCAGTCGGGCGTCGCGCGGTAGTTGATGAGATGATCGGCGCCGAGTGCCTTCGCCCGCCCCAGCTTCTCGTCCGACGAAGAAGTGATGATGACGGTGGCGCCGGCGGCTTTCGCCAGCTGCAGGGTGAAGATGGAGACGCCGCCGGTGCCGAGCAGCACGACGACCGAGCCCGGCCCGACATCGGCGGCGCAGACCGCGTTCCAGGCGGTGGTCGCGGCGATCGGCAGGGTCGACGCCGCCTCGAAAGAGAGACGAGCCGGTACCGGCACGAGCGAGTTGGCCGGCAGCGCGACATATTCGGCGAGCGACCCCGGCAGCGAAATTCCGCGCATCTGCGTCATCTCGTTAGGCCGGGGCGGACCGCCGATCCAGCGCGGCTTGGCATGGGCAACGACGCGATCGCCGACGGCGAAATCCGTAACGCCCTCCCCAGCGCGACGATCTCGCCGGCGCCGTCGGCGACGGGAATGAGCGGAAAGTCGGGCACGCGATAATTGCCGCTGGCCACCGCCACATCGACGAAATTCAGGCTCGCGGCGCGCTGGCGGATCAGCACTTCGCCGCGCTGCGGTTCAGGCGTGGCAATGGTGGTGGCGCGAAAGGCGTCCAGCTTGGCGGCGGTCAGTTCGATGGCTTTCATGGCTCACGCATTCCTGTTGAAAGGGTCGATCGTCGGGATTGAGTGAAGCTATCTGCTGCGCTACAAGCAGATAATCCGGAATTTTTACATTTGAGTCCTGTGCTTTATGCAGCAATCACACGACCCCGCCAGCCTTGCCGAAATGGCCGCCTTTGCGGCCATCACCGAAGCGCGCTCCTTCACCAAGGCAGCGTTGCGCGTCGGGCGCGACTCGACGGTTCTGTCACGCCGCCTGCAATCGCTGGAGCAGCGGCTCGGCGTGCGGCTGCTGCACCGGACCACCCGAAGCGTATCGTTGACGGAGGCGGGAGCGGAGTTCCTGGTACGCGTCCGCGCCATCCTGGCCTCGGTAGACGAAGCCGAGGCTGCTGCTTCCGCGCATGCCAGCGGGACGCCGCGCGGCTTGCTGCGGCTGGCGCTGCCGGGAACCTTTGGGCGTATGTGGATCGGGCCGCTGTTGCCGCACTTTCTAGCGACGTTCCCGGATGTCCGCATCGAGGCCGAGTTCTCCAACCGGTTCGTCGATCTCGTTGCAGAGAACTTCGATGTCGCCGTCCGTCTCGGCGCGCTGGAGGACTCGCGCCTGGTGGCGCGCAAGATCGCGACACGGCGGCGGTTGCTGTGCGCTGCTCCCTCCTACCTCGCCCGCAGGGGCGCGCCGGAAGCGCCGGAAGCGCTGACCGAACACGCCTGCCTCGGCTTCTCCGGCTTCCAGACCTTTCCCACCTGGGAGATGACCGACAGTTCGGGCCGCCGCGTCAACGTCGACGTCTCGGGGCCGATGGTGTGCGACGATGCAGAGGTGCTGGTCGAAGCCGCGGTGCAGGGCCTCGGCCTGATGATGAGCACCGACTGGCTGGTCGGACGCGAACTCGCCGACGGACGGCTGGTGCCGGTGCTGGCGGACTGGACGCTGGCCGACGAAGGCGCGGTCTATGTCGTCATGCCCTCGGCCAAGGGACAAGCCGCCAAGACACGCGCCTTCGCCGAGTGGATCGGCAAGCGCTTCGCGCCGGAGCCGCCCTGGACGTCGAGGCCGGTCTCAAAGGCTTGATCAATGGGGCGCGCCGGGGGCTAAGACGGCATATGCCGCTGTCACCAGGCCTTTTGTCCTGTATGATCTCGTTGAAGGAAGCTTGGGAGGGGATCATGCAAAGTGCATTGGCGAAGTTCATCATGGCAGGTTCCGTTCTTGCCGCGCTGCAAGCCGCGCAGCCGGCTTTTGCCGCGTCCTGCAGTTGGAGCGCCAAGATGGAAGAAGACGAAGGCGGCAGCGTGCTGACGGCTTCGGTGTGCGGCGGACCGAAGGCCGATGCGCATCTGATGCTCGTCTGTTTCGACAAGCCGGTGCTGAGCTACGATCTGGGTGCGGCCGGCCAGCAGCTGGAGCCCGGCATCAGCGCTTCCTTCACCTTCAAGGGCGGTGACAAGAGCGTGACCAAAAAGCTCGACCTCGAGGCCATGTATAATTACTTCACGGCTGAGCTGAGCAAAGACGATCCACTGCTCGGCCTGTTGCGCGGCAAGGGCGACGTCACGGTTACGGCCGACAAATATGGCGAGAACAGCTTTCCGCTGACCGGCTCGAGCGCGGCCATCGGCAAGGTGCTGACGCAGTGCGGCAAAGGTTCGGCCGGCGACGCGGACTGAAGCTCCCTACTTTCGACCACGCAGCTTGGTCCCGCGCCTCCGTCAGGGCAAAGCCAAGCAGGTTCTCGCCGCGCCCGGTTTGCCGTTTCGCTCATCGACGGGGGCACGGGTTTTGGAGGCGCAACATGCGGCCTGAGTTTTCAACGCGAGCTGCGCTCTCCCTCCGGTGTCGCCACCAGCAAGGCGGCGGCGGCATTGGCGGTGGCAATCGCCGCTTCTGTCGGATGGCCACGCGCAAGGCCTGCCGCGAAGGCGCCGACGAATTCGTCGCCGGCGCCATGGGTGCTGACGACTTTTACCGGAATGGCGCCCAGCGCGAAGGCCGCGCCCGTCCGGTCGCAATAGGCGACCCCCTCACCGCCGGCGGTGACAATCGCCGAGGGGTAGGTATCGATCAGCCGCCGCGCGGCTTCGGTTGCGCCGGCGAGCGTATCGACGACCGGAACGCCGGCCAAAAATTCCGCTTCGATGGCGTTGACGATGACGATGTCTATCAGCGCGGTCAATTCGGCCGACAGTGTTCGCGCCGGTGCGGCGTTGAGCACGACGCGGCCACCGGATGCCTTCACCGCGCGCGCGGCAGCGATGTTTGCGGCGTCGGGCACTTCGTTTTGCAGCAACAGCACTGCCGTCTGTACCACCACCTCCCTTGCTGCCACGACGTCATCATCGTCCAGGGTGAGATTGCTGCCGGAGACGATCACCGCACCATAGTCGCCATCGCTGTCGAAGATCGCCACGCTCATGCCGGAGCCTGCGCCTGCCGCCACGCGCACGAAGCGGCGATCGAGGCCAGCGCGATCGAGATTGGCCAGCAGCGCCGTGCCGAAATCGTCGTCGCCGACGGCGCCGATCATCGCCGCACGCACGCCGGCGCGTGCCGCCGAGACCGCCTGGTTGCCGCCCTTGCCGCCGCATTTCGGCTGCCAGGCATGGCCGGTCACAGTCTCGCCCTTGCGCGGACGGTCGGGCGCGTCGACCATGATGTCGTAGTGCAGGCTGCCGAAGACGGTGACCAGCGGAACCGTCATGTGCCCCGGTCTTTTCGTTTCGAGGTGACCGCCGACATGGTGCGGCCGAGATTGCGCTCCGCCGCCTGGTAGTCGCGCTGCGCCACCGCCACGAACAGCGCGTCGAGGATGTTGAGCTGCGCGATGCGCGCCGCTGCGTTTTCGCCCATCAGCGGCGATCCCTGCGCCGTCGAGCACAGCACGATGTCGGCAATCCGGGCCAGCGGCGAGTTGTCGTAGTTGGTGATGGCCAGTGTGCGGGCGCCGCTCTTGCGGGCAAGATGGATGGCGTCGATGACGGCCGACGTGTTGCCGGAATGCGAGAAGCCGACGGCGATGTCGTCGGCGCCGAGCAGCGAGGCCGACATCAGCATCATGTGCGAGTCATCATAGACAGACGCGCGGATGCCGATGCGCAGGAATTTGTGCGAGACGTCGCGGGCGATCTGGGCGGAGCCGCCGACGCCATAAAAATCGCGGTTCCTGGCGCGGTAGAGCAGATCGGCGGCACGGTCGAAATCGTCCATGTCGAGGATCGCGAGCGTCTCCTCCAGCGCCTGGATCGAGGTGCGGAACACTTTCTGCACGATCTCGGCCGAGCTGTCGTCGACCGACAGTTCCTGGTGCATCTCGGCGGTCGGGAGGCGGCTGTATTCATAGACGGCGGTGCGGAAGTCGCGGTAGCCGGAGAAGCCGAGTTTCTTGGCGATCTTGACCACCATCGCCTCCGACACGCTGGCCTCCTCGGCGATCTGCTTGAGCGGAATGGTCTCGTCGAAACCGCGCCGGCCGAAGACGGTTTCCACCACCTTGGCCTCAAGCGGAGTGAGATGCGGCATCATCATGCGGATGCGCGGCCCCACGGCTTTCAGATCGAGATTGCTCAACGTCATCCACGTCCCCTCGTCTCCGGCCCGAGCATGGCTTCCTGGACGATAGCCTGCGACGTCACGGCGTCCTGACTGTCCATGGCGGCGGACAGGCGGTTATCCTTCTCCAGCCGGTCGACAACGCGCAGCAGGCGCTTGACGGTGGCGATGTTGACTTCGCATTCGCGCACCGGATCGAGCCCGGTCATGTCGGGGAAGGTGTCGAAGTAGATGGCGCCGGCATAGCCGTCGCGGCGGATCTGGCGCAGCAGTTCGATGGTCTGCAGCGTGTGCACCGCGCCGACCATCAGGCCGTCGTCGCGCTTGGCATAGCCATCGTTGAGATGGACGCCGAGCAGCTTGCTGTGGCGAGCGATCAGCGCCGCGGCGAAGGCCGGCTGTTCGTCGGCATAGAGCACATGGGCGAAATCGAGCGTGACGCCGAGATTGGGTAGGCCGACCTCGCGGATCGCCAGCAAGGTGGTCGCCGCATCCGGCATCAGCGAGTAGGAGCGCGGTTCGTTAGGCTTGTACTCCAGGCTGATCTGGCAGCCGGGATCATGCGCGGCAACTTCACGAATCCCCTCGATTTCGTGCTGCCAGAGCGTCGCATAGTCAGTTTGAAATGCATAGTCGAAGCCATCCTGGCCCAGCCACAGCGTCATCAGACTGGCGCCGGCCGCGCGCACCGCATCGATACCGGCCTTGGTCAAGTCGATGGCTTCGCGGCGCACCGCCGGGTCCGGATTGGTGAAGGCGCCGAGCTTGAAGGCCGGATTGGAGTAGTAACGCATGGCAAAGCCATTGATGGAAAGCCCGAAATCGCCGAGCTTTCGGGCGATTTCAGCCGGCTTTTCACTGACATGATCGGGGAAATTAAGATCAAGATCGGTCAACCCGTCGACCTTGGCCGCGCGAGTGGCCATCTGCAGCATGGACGGCTTGCCGGTGAGATCAGGCCATTCGGCTTGCGGCCGCGAGGCGAAGGAATTCAGGCGGGTGGCGAAGCGACTGTTTGTCATGATCGACCTTTCAGTGATTTACTTCACATAAATATGAGTATTTGTAAAGTTATCATTTGCGAGGCGGTTTGTAGCGCGCAACATCCTGCTTGGCCGAGATCTTCGGCTGCGCCTCTGCATCCATGCCGGGAGTTTCGAGTCCCGCAACGGTGCGGATGCTGGTGCGAGCCCTTGCGCCCTGCCTGCCGATTGACCAATCTGGCCGACACTGTCATGAGCCGCGGTTGGGGGATCGCACATGCCAACGCTTTATCAACTGAAACCGGCCTTTCAGGCCAGGCTGCGGCCGTTGGCCGACCGGCTGGCCGATGCCGGCGTCACCGCCAACCAGATCACGCTTCTCGCCGCAGCACTGTCCATCGCCACAGGCCTGGTGGTCACTGCCTTTGCCTTCCGTCCCCTGGTGTTCCTGTTGATGCCGGTGGTGCTGTTTGTGCGCATGGCGCTCAACGCCGTTGACGGGATGCTGGCCAGGGAACATGGACAAGCATCAAAACTCGGCATGTATCTCAACGAACTCTGCGACGTCGTCTCGGACCTGGCGCTGATCCTGGCCTTTGCCACCTTGTTCCCGGCCTGGGGTGTCGTCGCCTTCGCTATTACCGCCATGCTGGTCGAGTTCGCCGGCGTGCTTGGCGTTGCCGCAGGCAGCGGGCGCAACTATGCCGGGCCGTTCGGCAAGAGCGACCGGGCCCTGGCGCTCGGCGTCATCGCCTTCCTCATCGCCTGCGGCCTGTGGTTCCAAGCGATTGTGCCCTTTGTGTTTCCGGTCATGGCTACACTGTCAGTCGTAACCGCCATCAACCGGATACGCGGCGGCCTTAGAGCGGGCGGCGCATGATGCCAAAGCGTCAGGCGCCCGACCGCCAGAGGGAAACCATGATCCACCAGACCATTGCAGCCGGAGCACCGGCAAGCCTCGAGCGCATCGCGCTGGAGCGCACGTTCAAGAGCCATGACGGCACCGAGATCTTCTACCGCTACTGGCCGGCCGCCGGGTCGACGCCAAAGGGTGCGATCCTTCTGTTCCATCGCGGCCACGAGCATGGCGGCCGCATGGCGCATCTGGTCGACGAACTCGCCATGCCCGACCATGCCTTCTACGCCTGGGACGCGCGCGGCAATGGCCGCTCGGCCGGCGAGCGCGGCTATGCGCCATCCTTTGCCGCCCTGGTTCGTGACATCGACTGCCTGGTGCGGGAGATCGGCCGGGATGGTTTTGGCCAGCGCGACATCGCGCTGATCGCGCAGTCCTTCGGCGCCGTGCTGGCCGCTGCCTGGGTGCATGACTATGCGCCCGACATCCGCGCGCTGGTGGTGGCTTCACCGGCCTTTTCGGTCAAGCTCTACGTGCCCTTCGCCAAGGAGGGCATTGCGCTGTGGCAGAAGCTCAAGGGCCGCTTCTTCGTCAATTCCTACGTCAAGGCGAAGTTCCTGACGCATGATGCCGAGCGCATCGCTTCCTTCGACGCCGATCCGCTGATCACGCGACCGATCGCCTCCAACATCCTGGTCGAGCTTTACGACCACGCTGCCCGCATCGTCTCGGACGCGCGCGCCATCACCGTGCCGACGCAGCTCTTGATCTCTGGCAGCGATTGGGTGGTGCGGCATGGACCGCAGCACGAGTTCTTCGTCAATCTCGGCAGCAGCGCCAAGGAGCGGCATGTGCTGCCCGGCTTCTTCCACGACACGCTGGGCGAGCGCGATCGCAAGCAGGCGCTGGACCTGATCCGGCCATTCCTCGAAAAGCAATTTGCCACGCCGGAGAAAACCATCGACTTGCTTCAGGCCGACCGCGCCGGCTACACCCGCGACGAGGCCGAGAGGCTGGCCTCGCCGCTGGCGCTGCTGTCGCCAAAGGGTATCTACTGGGCGATAAGCCGCGCCTCGATCGGCATCGGCGCCTGGCTGTCTTCGGGCATGAAGATTGGCATCGCCACCGGCTTCGATTCCGGCTCGACGCTCGACTATGTCTACGAGAACGACGCGCGCGGCATCGGCTTCATCGGCCGCATGATCGACCGCACCTTCCTCGACGCCATCGGCTGGCGCGGCATCCGCCAGCGCAAGCTGCATCTGGAAGAGCTGATCGGCAACGCCGCCGCCAGCCTGAAGGCAGCCGGCCGTCCCGTCCACATGCTCGACATCGCCGCCGGTCACGGCCGCTATGTGCTCGATGCCGTCGCCAAATGCACTGAACCACCAGCAAGCGTGCGGCTGCAGGATTATTCCGAGCTCAATGTCGGGTTGGGTTCGAAGCTGATCGCCGAGCGGCGTCTGCCGACCAGCGTCAGCTTCCACCAGGCCGACGCCTTCGATGCCGACATGCTGGCCGGGCAAAAGCCGGCGCCGGACCTCGCCATCGTCTCCGGGCTTTACGAATTGTTCGCCGACAACACGATGATTTCCCGCTCGCTCGGCGGGCTGGCCAGCGCCATGCAGTCCGGCAGCCTGCTCGTCTACACCAACCAGCCATGGCATCCGCAGCTGGAGATGATCGCGCGCAGCCTGACCTCGCATCGCGGCGGCCAGGCCTGGGTGATGCGGCGGCGCACGCAGGGCGAGATGGACCAGTTGGTGACGGCTGCCGGTTTCGAAAAGATCGACCAGCGCATCGACCAATGGGGCATCTTCACCGTCTCGGTCGCACGGCGCGTCTGAGACCATGGTCCTGCCTGTCACTGACCCTGCCCCGGCGCGGGAACCCTATTTGGGCATCGTGCTGAGGGCCGCCCTTTGGCTGGCGCTGCTGGCGCCGTTCTTCTATTCGACCTATGGCTTTGCCAACTGGCTGGCGTCGCGGCGCGACCATGTCGGCAGCATCATGTTTGCCTGGGAACACGCCATCCCTTTCGTCGCCTGGACGATCGTGCCCTATTGGTCGATCAATCTGTTCTACGGCCTATCGCTGCTGCTCAACACGACCAGGCGCGGTGTCAACCGGCTCGCCGGCCGTTATCTCTCGGCGCAGATCATTGCCGTCGCCTGCTTCATCGCGTTCCCGCTGACGGCGACATTCGTGCGGCCGGAAACCACCGGCCTGCCGGGTTTCCTGTTTGCAGTGCTCGGTGGTTTCGACAAGCCGTTCAACCAGGCGCCATCCCTGCACATCGCACTCCTGGTGATCATCTGGGACCATTGGCGTCACGTTCTGGCACGTCACCGTCTCGGCGGCATTCTCCGCCCGGTCTGGCACGTCTGGTGTTTTCTCATCGGCGCCTCGGTGCTGACGACCTGGCAGCATCATTTCATCGACATTCCGACCGGCGCCCTGCTCGGCCTGTTTGCGCTGTGGCTGTTTCCGTCCAAGGGCGAGCTGCCATTCTGGGGTTTTCGGTTGACCGCCGACCCAAGGGCGCGGCGGCTGGCGGGTTATTACGGGCTGGGGGCGGCCCTTGCCCTGGCCGGCGCTGCCGAGGGCGCGTTGGTCTCCGCCGATTTTCTCATCCTGTTGTGGCCGGCATTGGCGCTGGCCATCGTCGCCTTCGGCTATGCTGGGGCCGGCGCCAAAGTGTTCCAGAAGGCAGCCGATGGTAGCGTCTCACTGGCCAACCGTATCCTGCTCCTGCCCTACCGGCTTGGCGCCCGGATCAATGTGTGGGTATGGACCCGCCAACTGGCGCCGCAAGCGGAGATCACCGACGGTGTTTTCCTCGGCCGGTTTCCGAGTGCCGACGAGGCCAACCGCTTCGGCACAGTGATCGACCTTGCCGGCGAGATGGAACGGCCGCGCGGCGTGACCTGCCGCTGGATCAGCTACGCGATGCTCGACCTCGTGGCGCCGCCTCACGACAGGCTGGAGCGAGCGGTGGCGGCGATCGAGCTGGCGCGCCGGCGCGGCACCGTCCTGGTCTGCTGCGCGCTCGGCTTCCAGCGCAGTGCAGCCGTCGTCGCCGACTGGCTGGTTGTGACCGGACGCTCGCACACTGCCGCGCAGGCGCGCAGGAAACTCGCCGCATTGAGCCGGCCCGTGCATCTTCAGATCGGGCTGGAAGAACCGACATGAGTTGGCCGGCATGAGTGGCGAGAATTTTCCCGAGAACGCCGAAATATTCGCCGCCGGACTGATGGTGCAGGCGGTGTGGCCGATCCTGCTCGTGGTGGCGGCTGTGATGGCAGCGCCGGTCATCGGCCTGGTGGCCGGGCCGCAGACGACAGCGCTGTCCGCGGCGGCCTGGCTGGTCACGGCGGCGAGCGCCGTGGCCACGCTGGCTCTTTCGGCCTTGCTTTTGTTCGATGCGCTGCTGTTCCGGCTGGTGGCAAGCCACGCCAGCGAGGCCGCCGGGGGTGCCGCGGTCGACGATGTGCTGGCGCGCATGCGCCTGAAATCCACCACTGCCGGCGGCCGCTCGCTCGACCATCGCATGGCAGGCACGCGCCGCCTGCTGACAAGGCAGCGCATGGCGCTCGCCATGTTTGCTGCGGCATCCCTTTTCGCAGCATTTGTTTGAGCCATGACAAAACTTCACCTGCGCGCCAACACCTTCACCTTGCTGCAGACGGTGACGTCGGTCGGCCTGTCGGCGGCGGCCTGGGTGGTAACCGGCGTCAGACCAATCTGGAACGGCAGCCAGCCGTCGGAGCGGCAGCGCATCTACTTCGCCAACCATGCCAGCCATGGTGATTTCATCCTGCTGTCGGCTTGTCTGAGCGAGAAGGTGCGCGCCCGCACCCATGCGATCGCGGCGGCCGAATATTGGGGCAAGTCGCGGCTGCGCCGCTTCATCGCGCAGGACATGCTGTCGTCCGTGCTCATCCACCGGCAGTGGACCGACGAAACGCAACACCCGATCTCGATCATGCTGTCGGTGCTCGACGACGGCCACTCGCTGATCCTGTTTCCCGAAGGCACTCGCAACACGACGGAGGCGGATCTGCTGCCGTTCCGCTCCGGCCTCTACAATCTGTCGATGGCGCGGCCGGATGTCGAACTCATCCCGTGCTGGATCGAGAACATGTCGCGCGTGCTGCCCAAGGGCCAGTTCCTACCGGTGCCGCTTTTGTGCCGCGTCGTCTTTGGTCCGCCGGTGGCGATCGCGCCCGGCGAAGAACGCCGCACCTTCCTCGAGCGCGCGCGCCAGACGCTGCTGTCGCTCAACCCGCGTCCCGATCGGGACCACTAGCATGACCAGGCAAAGAGACTTCGTATGACACTGCCGCCAATGCATGAAACCGTCATCCTGCTGGCCGGCCTGATCTGCGTGCTCACCATGGCGAGCATCGTTGCCGGTATCCTCTCATGGCGGGCGCCGAAGCCGCTGCCCTCGACGCTCGTCAACTTGAACCAGCGCATCAACGCCTGGTGGGTGATGGTGCTGGCGATCACCGTCGCCTTCTTCTTCGGCCGCACCGGCATGACCATCCTGTTTGCGCTGATCTCGTTTGCCGCGCTGCGCGAGTTCGTGACGCTGACGCACAGCCGGCGCAGCGACCACTGGGTGCTGCTCGGCATGTTCGGCATCATCATTCCCTTCCAGTACTGGCTGGTGTGGACCGCCTGGTACGGGCTGTTCACCATCTTCATCCCCGTCTACTGCTTCCTCTTGATGCCGGCGATCACCGCGCTCAACGGCGACACCGAGCGCTTCCTCGAGCGCGTGTCCGCGCAGCAATGGGCGGTCATGATCTCGGTCTACTGCGTCAGCCATGTGCCGGCGCTGCTGACGCTCAACGTGCCCGGTTTCGAGGGCCGCAACCTCCTGCTCATCGCCTTCCTGATCATCACCGTGCAAGGCAGCGACGTGCTGCAATACATTTTCGGCAAGCTGTTCGGCCGGCATTTTTTGTCGCCGTCCGTTTCGCCATCAAAGACTTGGGAAGGGCTGATCGGCGGGCTGGTGTCATCGAGCCTGCTCGGCGCGCTGCTGTCGTTCCTGACGCCGTTCTCGCCGCTCGCGGCGGCAGGCGTCGCCTTCATCGCCTGCCTGATGGGGTTCCTCGGCGGGCTGGTGGCGTCGGCGATCAAGCGCGACCAGGGCGTCAAGGACTGGGGTCACCTGATCGAGGGTCACGGCGGCATGATGGACCGCGCCGACAGCCTGGTCTTCGCCGCACCGGTGTTCTTCCACATCGTCCGCTATTTCTGGACGTGAGCTAAGCCGTTCAATCGCGGATGGCGCGGCCTGCCTGCTGCAGCAATTCGAAGGCGGCGAAGCGCTTGTCGTGCCAGGGCACGAGGTCGCCACCGGCCGGGCGATAGATGTCGCCGATGCGCGACATGCCGGTCATCGCCGCGATCACATCGGGAAATTTTTGCGCCGCCACCGCAGCCAATATGGCTGAGCCGAGCAGCACCGGTTCGGGCGAGGTCGAACCGGCGACGGTCAGGCCTGTGGTGTCGGCCAAAAGCTGACGTACCAGCTCGCTTTGCGCCGCACCGCCGCTGACGACGATAGTGTCGATGGCAATGCCTTTTTTGGCCATCGCCGCCAGGATCTGGCGAACGCCGTAGCCGATGCCCAGCAGGCCGGCGACATAGAGCGCGACCAGACTGTCGAGGGACGTGTCCATGCCAAGCCCGGCGATCAGGGCCTTGGACTCGGGATCGGCGAAGGGCGAGCGGTTGCCGAGGAATTCCGGCACGACATGCAGTCCATCGGCTAGGTGCGCTACTGCGGACAGGTCGGCGGACTGTTTCGCCGCCTGCTGACCAAGCCAAGCGGTCAGGCCGAGACCTTCCGCCTTGGCTTTTGCGGATGCCTCAGCCGTGGCCGGATGGAAAGCGACGAGGTGGTCGATTGCAGCACCCGCCGCCGATTGCCCGCCTTCATTGAGCCAAAGCCCCGGCACCATCGAGGAAAAATACGGACCCCAGACGCCGGGCACGAAGGCCGGCTCGCTGGTGCTGGCCATGGTGCAGGCCGACGTGCCGAACACATAGGCCATGCGCGACTGCAAGGTGCCGACCGAGCCCTGCCCGCCAACCGTGCCGACTCCCCCGGCATGGGCATCGATCAGGCCGGCCGCAACCGGCGTTCCCGGCAACAGGCCGAGATCGGCCGCGGCGGCCTCAGTCAGGCCTTGGGCAAGCGCGGTGCCGCCCTCGACGATCTGGGTGCCGATGCGGGCAAAGCCTTCATCGGCGAGCGCGCCGAGGCCGATGGCGCGGAAATAGGCTTCGTCCCAGCGCCGCTCGTGGCCGAGATAGGTCCATTTGCAGGTCAGCGTGCAGATCGAACGCCCCAGGCTGCCGGTCGAGCGCCAGGTCAGATAGTCGGTGAGGTCGAAGAAATGCTCGGCGGCATCGAAGGTGGCGGGCAGGTTTTCGCACAGCCACAACAGCTTCGGCGTTTCCATCTCCGGCGATATGGTGCCGCCGACATAATCGAGCACGGCGTGCTTGCCGGCATTGACGCGCTGCGCCTGGTCGAGCGCACGATGGTCCATCCAGACGATGATGTTGCGCTGGGCATCGCCGGAATGGCCGACCGGCAACGGCGCGCCATCCTGGCCGACCACGACCAGCGAACAGGTGGCGTCGAAGCCGATGCCGGCAATGTCGCGCCCAGCGAGCCCCGACTTGGTCACCGCCTCGCGCACGCTGGCGCAAACCGCACGCCAGATGTCCTCGCTCGACTGTTCGGCGATTTCGCCGGGCTCGATGAATAGAGCGATGTCGCGCTTCGCCGAGGCAAGCATGGTGCCCTTGCTGTCGAACACCCCCGCCCTGGCACTGCCAGTGCCGACGTCGATGCCGAGGAAGTGGGACATGGGGAACCTCAGAAGTTAGGCAGTAGGCAGTAGGCAGTAGGCAGTAGGCAGTAGGCAGTAGGCAGTAGGCGAGATGGTCAGCAGTGAACCGTCAGTTGCAAGAGCCTCTCCCCATTCCCTACTGCCTAATGCCTACTGCCTCACAAATCATTGCTCTGCGGCAGGATCACCAGGTCCCGGATGGTGACGTTCCGTGGCCTAGTCAGCATGAACAGCACGGCTTCGGCGACCTCGACCGGTTGAATCAGGCCGCCCTTGGCCAGTTCATCCTCAAGCTTGTCCTTCGGCCAGTCGCTGATCAGCGCTGTCACCACCGGCCCCGGCTGCACCGCGCCGACGCGCAGGCCGTGCGGGGCGACCTGGCGGCGCACCGTATGGACGAAGGCCTGCACGGCGTGTTTCGACGCTGTGTAGATCGGCTCCCAGACCACGGGCACCAGTCCGGCGATCGAAGACGTGACGATGATGTCGCCGGTCTTGCGTTCGACCATATGCGGCAGCACGGCGTGGATGGAACGAAAGACCGCATTGATGTTGAGGTTCAGCATGCGGTCCCACACATCGGGGTCGCCTTCGAGCACCGGGCCGCCGACATAGGCGCCGGCATTGGCGTGGAAGATATCGAGCGGGCCGGCCTTGTCCAGGATTTGCGGCATCATCGTCGCGACGCTGGCCGGCTTCATCAGATCGATCACCAGCGGGATCGCGTCGGGACCGAGTTCGGTGCAGACGCTTTTCAGCGCGTCTTCGGCGCGGTCGACGAGCACAACGCGAACGCCGGCGGCAATCAGCGCTCTCGCGCATTCCAGGCCTATGCCCGACGCGGCGCCGGTGATCGCCGCGACCTTTCCACTCAAATCCTGAGCCATTCTATCCTCGTATCGATTGCGGTTGCGTTCAGGCGCGGCCGTGGGAAACCCGCGAGCGGCGTGCCAGGGAGTCGACGATGACCGCAATTGCCAGAACGGCGCCGGTGATCATGTAGCGAAGCGACGATGACAGATCGAGCAAGGTCAGCCCGCTGGCGATCGACTGGATGACGATGATGCCGAGCAGCGCGGAATAGGCGCTGCCACGGCCGCCAAACAGGCTGGTGCCGCCTATGACCGCCGCCGCAATGGCGTTGAGGTTGACGTCGCCGGTGCCGGCCTGCTGGCTGGCCGAGGCCAGTCGCGCCGCCGACAGCACGCCGCCGAGGGCGGCAAACATCGAGCACATGACGAAGGCGCTGAGGTAGATCGAGCGCACCTTGATGCCGGCGCGGCGCGCCGCTTCGCGGTTGCCGCCGACGGCGGTCATCGAGCGGCCCCATTGGGTGCGGGTCAGCGCATAGTTCATCGCCACCACCAGGCCGACGAACAGGCCGAACATCCACGGTATGCCGCGCGCCTGGTTGAGATAGCCGACGATCAGTTCGAGCAGGATGGTCAGGGCGGCGACGCGCACGATGAGGCCGCCGACAGACGGCGCCGACAAATTGACGGCCCGGCGGCGGCTGACGGTGCGCAGGCCGGTGACCAGCATGACGATGCCGGGCAATGCTGCCAGCGCATAGGACAGCCAGTCCGGCATGACCAGCAACTGACCGAAATTCACCAGGTTCGAGCCATAGGGCAGATTGATCGAGCCGGTGGAGCCCAGAATGTAAAGCTGCAGGCCGAGCACGGCGAGCAGGCCGGCGAGTGTCGAGACGAAGCTTGGCATGCCGAGCCGGTTGAACAGCAAGGCATAGAGCGCGCCGATGAAACCGCCGACGGCAACCGCGGCGAGAATGGCGAGCGCCACCGGCCAGCCCTGGTTGACCCACAGCGTGCCCACCATGGCCGAGGCAAAGCCGCTGATCGAGCCGACCGACAGGTCGACCTCGCCGACCATCAGCACGCAGACTATGCCGAGCGCGATGACGCCGACGGTCGAGCAGTCGAACAGGAGATTGACCAGATTGCTTGACGAAACGAACACCGGGTTGAGCGCGGTGAACACGCTCCAGATGATGACCAGGCCGACGATGACCGGCAACGAGCCGAGGTCGCCGGAGCGGACGCGGTCGAAGAAGGCGCTGATGGCGCCACCAACGCCGGCCTGGTGCTTGACGCGCACGTCGCTGCGGTCGAGCGCCGTCGACGAGGAGGTGTCCTGCTTGGGCTCCGCGCTCATGGCCGCTGCTCCTGGTTGTGCGCTTGTTCGGCGGCCTTGCGCCGTTCGGCGCGGCGCGACACTGCATTGTTGGCGGCGCCGGTGATGGCGCTGACCAGTTCCTGGTTCGAGGCGTCGGGTTCGAAGACGCCGTTGTTGCGGCCGAGCCTGAGCACCACGATGCGGTCGGCGACGGCGCGCACGTCCTCCATATTGTGACTGATCATCAGCACGCCGAGCCCACGCTCGCGCACCCGGTCGATGAGGTTCAGCACTTCCGCCGTCTGGGCGACGCCAAGAGCGGCGGTCGGCTCGTCGAGCAGGATGACCTTGGGGTCGAGCAGCAGCGAGCGGGCGATCGCCACGGTCTGGCGCTGGCCGCCGGACAGCGAGGCGACCGCCTCGCGGACGCTTGGAATACGCGCCGACAATTCGTTGAGCAGCGTCCAGGCGCGAATTTCCATCGCCACCTCGTCCAGCCGCAGCGGGTTGATCTCCTTGCCTAGAAAGATGTTGGCGACGACGTCGAGGTTTTCGCACAGTGCGAGATCCTGGAAGACGGTGGCGATGCCGAGCGTCAGCGCGGCGCTCGGGTCGGGCATCGTCACTTGCCTGCCGCGGAAATTGATGGTGCCCGAGCTCGGCTGGTGGACGCCGGCCAGAATCTTGACCAGCGTCGACTTGCCGGCGCCATTGTCGCCGACCAGCGCCACCACCTCGCCGGCATGGACATCGAGATCGATATCGGTGAGCGCCGAAACGGCGCCGAAATTCTTCGAGATGCCGCGCAGGCTGAGCACCAGCTCGCCTGCCGAAACCGGTCCGTCAGAGATGTCAGACATGGTGGCAAACCTTTCCGGATGGGCGGTCAAGAGTGACTGCGAACTTCCGGCCGCCGCAAGGGCGGCCGGAAAGCAGGATCAGGATTCTAGGTCATCCTTTTATGCATGTCTTATCCCAAAACCGCTGCGCGATTTTGGGCGACCTGCATTGTCACTTTGTGATGCCGAGCTTCTTGCAGCCTTCGGCATAGCGGTCGACGCAGAGCTCTTCGGCGGTGTTGATCTTCTTGTCGATGATCTCGGCCTTGAGGTTTTCCTGCGTCACCACCGCCGGCGTGAACAGCTGCGATGGGGTGTCGTAAAGGGTCATTTCGGCCTTCGGCGTCTCGCCCGACAGAAGCTGGACGGCGACGTTGGCGGCAGCCGCCGCAACGATCTCGCTCGGCTTGGAGATGGTGTTGTACTGATCGCCGGCGATGATCAGCTGCAGTGCGGCGATCGTCGCGTCGTTGCCGGTCACCGGCGGCACCGGATCGACACCGGCGGCCTTGAAGGCGGCGATGGCGCCACCACCGGTGCCGTCATTGGCCGCAACGACTCCGACGATCTGCGTGGAGAAGCGGGTGATCTGGCCGCTTGCCCATTGCTGCGCCTTCGGCGGCGCCCATTCCGGCGTGTCGTATTCGGCAAGGATCTTGTAGCCGCTGTTGTCGAGGCTGGAATGGATGCCCTTCTTGATCAGCCCGGCGGCCGCGTCGGTCGGCGATCCGTTGATCTGCAGCAGGCCGCCGCTGGCGGGGTCGACCTTCAGCGCCTTGAGGTGTTCGACGAGCGAGTCGGCAATGGCCTTGCCGATGCCTTCATTGTTGAACGAGACGTAGAAGTCGGCAGGTGCAGTCGGGATCGGGCGATCATAGGCGATGACCTTGACGCCCTGGCTCTGCGCCAGCTTGACCAGCGAGGCGGCGGCAGTCGAGTCGACAGGGTCGAGCACGATCGCCTTGGCGCCTTGCGAGATCACCGAGTTGAACTGCTGCTGCTGGCGCGAGGCGTCGGCATCGGCGTTCTGGTAGATCACCTTGCAGCCGGGGCAGAGTTTTTTCATCTCGGCGACGAAGCCGGGATAGTCGTGCTGCTCGTAGCGCGTCGAGGCCTGGTCGGGCATCAAGAAGGCGACCGTGGCGTCGGTAACCGGGGCGGCAAAGGCAGCGGTGCCGCCAAGAAGAGAAAGAGTGAGCGCGATGGCTCCCGTCGATTTCCAGGCAAATCTGGTCATTTCGATAGCTCCGTTTCAAGGAATGGTTTCATGAAGCCCTGGACACCACATGGCGCCGGGCCTTGACTGCAGTCGGGCTGTTGCGAGGAACAACGGAGCACTTGATCCGTGCTGCGCATCCTCTTGATATCTCTGGATTTCGGGACAAGCGATCTCCAGCACGGGACGCCTCCAACGCACCCCGCGTTCTTACCTCAGTAAATGTCTAGGCTCCTCCCGGTCCTCCCTGTTAGGCGGCAATCTCCGCGCTGACGTTTTCCGCCAGCAGGGCCCTGAAGCGCGAAGGCGACATGCCTTTCTGGGTCAGGAACTGGCGGTTGAAATTCGAGATGTTGTTGTAGCCGGCGGCATAGCAGATCTCGGTGATCGGCATGTCGGCCTCGCTCATCAGCAGCTGGCAGGCAAGGTTGATGCGCAGCCGGTTGACATACTGCACCAGCGCCATGCCGGTGTGACGGCGGAAGCTGCGCGAAAACGCGCTCGGGCTGCGCCCGGCGATCGCCGCCAGATCGCTTTCGCTGAACGGCTCGGTCAGGTTGGCGTTGATATAGGCAAGCGCCTTGTTGACGCCGGCCGACATGAAGCCTGAGGGATCTGGCAGATAGCTGGCGCTGGTCAGCGTCCGCACATCGGCGGCGCGGCTCAGAATATCGATCAGCTCCATGAACAGCGCGATGCGGCGAACGCCTTGCGCTTCGACCAGTTCGGCCAGCACAGGTGCGGCGAGCTTGGCGGTAGCGGTGGAGAACAGCGCGCCGCGGCGGCTGAGCTCGAGAATGTTTTCACAACCGGCAAGTTCCGGCAACGCGGCGGTGGCGTCGGCAATGAACTCTTGCGAGAACTGCACGACGCGGCCGCGCAGCGGCACGCTGGCGCCTGCCGGCACGTCGCTGACCCAGTTGTGCGGCAGGTTCGGGCCGGTGAGCACGAGATTGCCGGGCTCGAACTCGCCGATGAAGTCACCGACGAAATAATGGCCCGTGGTGGCGACGACGTGATGGATTTCGTATTCGGGGTGGAAGTGCCAGCGCACCGTGTGGAAGGGGTAGCCGTGGGCCCAGGCCTTGAACGACTCGCCGCGTCTGATCTGGACGACTTCCAAGTCCGGATTCATGTCAGTTCCTCCCGGCGCCGGTCCGGTCATGCGACCAGTTGCAGTGCCATCTCCCGCAGGCCGCGTTTGCCGCTCTCTGCAGTGATCGAAGCTTAGGCGGCAATTCATGCAGCCGCCACCACGGTGTGTCCACCTCACTGATACTTTTTTGACGTTTTTGTGGTCAAGGCGATACGTTTGCGAGTACGCGGGAGAGATCAGGCCCCGCTTGCGAGACGGTAACGACGCAAACGTGTCGCCGGCGACGAGAGCTGGTCGTTCGATTTCGGCTCCGTCACAGTGATAGTATGCAAAGGGAGCGGATCGGCATGACAAGGACGTTCACCTACTCCGGCAGCCCTGCGCATATTGTCTTCGGCAATGGCGCGTCGTCCGAGGTGGGCACCTGGATCGAAAAGCTCGGCTGCAAGCGCGCGCTGGTGCTGTCGACGCCGCATCGGGCTGCCGACGGCGAGGCGCTTGCCAAGTCCCTCGGCGCGCTGGCGGCCGGCATCTTTTCGGGCGCCGCCATGCACACGCCGGTCGAGGTAACCCAAACGGCAATGGCCAAGGCAACCGAGGTCAAGGCTGACTGCGTTGTCGCGCTTGGCGGCGGCTCTACCACCGGTCTCGGCAAGGCGATCGCCTGGCGCACCGACCTGCCGCAGATCGTCATCCCGACCACCTATGCCGGCTCGGAGGTGACGCCGATCCTCGGTCAGACCGAGAACGGCGAAAAAACCACAATGCGTGACGCAAGGATCCTGCCGGAAGTGGTGATCTACGATCCAGAGCTGACCGTCGGCCTGCCGATAGCGATGAGCGTCGCGTCAGGACTCAACGCCATGGCGCACGCGGCCGAAGCGCTTTACGCGCAGGATCGCAATCCGATTTCCACCCTGATGGCGAAAGAAGGATTGCGCGCCATGACGGCGGCGCTGCCGGTGTTGACCAAGGAGCCTGGAAATATCGATGCACGCGGCGATGCGCTTTACGGCGCCTGGCTGTGCGGTACGGTGCTCGGCGCCGTCGGCATGGCGCTGCATCACAAGATCTGTCACACGCTCGGCGGCTCTTTCGACATGCCGCATGCCGAGACGCATGCGGTGATGTTGCCGCACACGATCGGTTTCAACGCCGTCGCGGTGCCCGACTTGTTGAAGCCGGTCGCCGACTTGTTTGACGGCAGCGCCGGTAGCGGTCTCCACGATTTCGCCAAGGCGGTCGGCGCGCCCCTTACATTGAAAGAACTCGGCCTCAAGCAGGCCGATCTCGACCGCGCCGCCGAGATTGCGACCAGGAACCCATACTGGAATCCGCGGCCTTTCGACCGCGCCGCAATCCGCGCCCTGTTGCAGGACGCGTGGGAGGGAAGGCGTCCGCAAAACTGACGTCAACAAGCAAGGAACTTACCCGCCGCGAATTCATCAGGATACCGCCATGAGTGGCTCCGCCTGATCGGCGCAGGCCGCTCACGGTTTTGTGCGCGTGAAAAACTGCGCGGCTCGAAAAGCCCATTGACATCAGCCGTATTTTCGACGCAAACGTTATATTGTTACTGTTATACAGTTACACAGCCCGCCTCTCCGGCGACATACATTTCAGACTGCAAGGAGACCACGGATGCGTCGCATTCCCTTTCTCGCCGCGCTGCTCGTCGCGGTGCCGCTTTTGACCGGCACGGCTGCCCGCGCCGAAGACAAGCTGACCATCGTGGCGGCCGAGAATTTCTATGGCGACCTTGCCCGCCAGATCGGCGGCAGCAACGTCACCGTCACCAGCATCCTGGCCAATCCCGACGACGATCCGCATCTGTTCGAGACCAGCCCGTCGACGGCGCGCACCATCGCCGATGCCAAGATCGTCATCTATAACGGCGCCGATTACGATCCGTGGATGGACAAGCTGCTGTCGGCCTCGACAGCCAAGGATCGCACGACCATCGTCGCCGCCGACCTGATCGGCAAGAAGTCGGGCGACAACCCGCATCTGTGGTACGACCCGGCGACGCTGCCGGCCATCGCCAAGGCGCTGAGCGCCGACCTTGCCAAGCGCGATCCGGCCAATGCCGTGTATTATGAGGCGAACCTGAAGGCATTCCAGACCTCGCTCGAGGCCATTGACAAGGAAATCACCGACGTCAAGAACACCTATGCCGGCACCGAAGTGACGGCTACCGAGCCGGTCTTCGGCTACATGGCGGAAGCGCTCGGTCTCAAGATGCTGAACTACGATTTCCAGGTGGCCTTGATGAACGATGCGGAGCCGAGCGCCACGCAGGTGGCGGCGTTCGAAAACAGCCTGAAGGACGGCTCGGCCAAGATCCTGTTCTACAATTCGCAGGTGACCGACGAGGCAACGACAAGGCTGCTCGACATCGCCAAGCAGAACAAGGTCACGGTCATCGGCGTCACCGAGACGGAACCGGCGGGTCAGACGATCCAGACTTGGTTCGGCGGCCAGATCGACGCGGTCCAGAAGGCGCTCGCCGCCCGCACACAATGAATGTGACTGCGAATGAATGTGACTAAATGAACGCAATCGAATTCGACAAGGTCACGCTGACCTATGGGGGACGCCGGGTTTTATCCGACGTCTCCTTTTCTCTACCGCAAGGCGCCTTTGTCGGCCTGCTCGGCGCCAATGGCGCCGGCAAGACGACGATGCTGCGCGCCATTCTCGGCCTGATCAAACCGGCCGGCGGCGCCATTTCGGTGCTTGGCAAATCGCCGACGCGCGGCAACGCCGACATCGGCTATATGCCGCAGGCGCGGCGCGCGCTTGGCGATGTCGGCGTCAGCGGCCTCGACTTCGTGCTGAGTGCCGCCGGCGGGCATCGCTGGGGCTGGCCCGTCGCATCGGCTGCCGAGAAGGAGGCGGCGTGGAAGGCACTTGAAGAGGTGGGCGCCGGCAGCCTCGCGCGCCGTCCCTTGGGCGAGCTTTCCGGTGGCGAGCGCCAGCGCATCCTGATCGCGCAATCGTTGATCGGCAATCCGCAACTGCTTTTGCTCGACGAGCCGCTGATCAGCCTCGATGCGGGCCATCAGCGCGCGATCATCGACCTGGTGCACGACATCGGCGAGCGGCTCGGCATTGCCGTGCTGTTCTGCTCGCACGAGATCAACCCGCTGCTGCGCGCCGTCGACCGCGTGCTCTATCTCGGCAACCGCAAGGCGGCGATCGGTTCCGTCGACGAGGTCATCAGCGGTCCGGTGCTGTCGAAACTCTATGGCACGCATATCAATGTGGTGCGGGTTGCCGGCCGCATCTTCGTCATGGCCGACGATGTCGAACTGGAGAGCGGGGCGCATGTCCACGATCTTTGACTATGAATTCATGCGCAACGCCTTCTATGCCTGCACCATCGTCGGCATCGTTTCGGGCGCGGTCGGCTATTTCCTCGTGCTCCGGGGCCAGACCTTCGCCGGCCATGCGCTCTCCCATGTCGGCTTTCCCGGGGCCACCGGCGCCGGCCTGATCGGGCTGTCGCCGTTTCTCGGCCTCACCGTGTTCACCGTCGCCGCCGGCATCGGCATCGGCCTGCTCGGCGAACGCGCGCATCGCGACGTCGCCATCGGCATCGTTTTGACGCTGTCGCTCGGCCTGGGCTTGCTGTTTCTGCATTTCTACACCGCCTTCGCCTCGCAGGCGACCAACGTGCTGTTCGGCAATGTGCTGGGCATCAGCCTGCGCACCGTTATCGTGCTTGCGGTGCTGGCGGTGGCGATCCTTGTCGCGCTTTTGCTGATCGCGCGCCCGCTGCTGTTCGCCAGCCTGCAGCCGGAACTCGCCGAAGCGCGCGGCGTGCCGCTCACTCTTGTCTCGACCCTGTTCATGGTGCTGGTCGCCGTCGCCACGTCCGAGGCGGTGCAGATCGTCGGCGTGCTGCTCGTCTTCGCGCTGATGGTGGCGCCTGCAGCCACCGCGCTCAGGCTTACCAGCGGCGTCGGAGCCGGCGTGCTGACGTCCATCGCGCTTGCCGTGATCATCGCCTGGATCAGCCTGACGCTAGCCTTCCTGACCGACTGGCCGACGAGCTTCTGGATCACGGCGCTGGGCGCGGCGGCCTATGTCGTCAGCGGCATGGTCCGGCGCCCGTCGGTCCGAGAGACTCAGAGCGCCGACGCCGGCCCCTGAGGCTTGCCCTCCGGCGGGTCGATCGGGTCGGCTGGGGTGCAAAACTGACGTTAGGGAAATACACCCAAAAAAAGTCAGGTCTACAATCCGGCTCCTGAAACGTTTCAGCCGCGAAAGACAAATTCATTCAATCGCCTAGATCGCGACCTCTGTCGCGCCAAAGGTCCGCTCCTGAGCGGCCGGAAAATCCGGAAAACCGCCATTTCAAGCGCATTTTGCAGCGGCGAATGGCGTCCGCGCGGCCGGTTGGAAGCTGGCCGGGAGGTGCAAAGGCGACCCCCCGCGGCCATCGCGGGCGGCGTTGACAGACCGCGGTGCTGCATGCGTATAGCAAGCCATGGGTCACGCCATGGCCGTGGCGGTTGAGACGGGGCTGGGGGGTTTCGTAACAACAGCATTGACGGCCCGGCGCCGGACGGGCGGCATGCACTCTCGAAGTGCGCCGCTCGCTCTTGGCTGACGCGCGGGCGACCCGGCAGCAGTCCTGGCCTGCGTTCTCTCGACCAGGCTCCGCAGAACGCCATCGTCTCAGCTTTTCGATCCGCATCGGTTCGAAGCGAACGAGGTGACGCCCTCTTAACCGATATTCGCTTCGCTACGTCCCCCTCCCCTGCTGGGCGAGGGGGACGCTGGCGATGAACCGCGCCGGCCGAGGTGTATCGGCACCGATCAGGCAAGCCTGACGACGTCGATCAAGCAAGCTTGACGACGAAGTGCTTGGTTACCGGCTCGATGATCTGCCAGGTGCCCTTGAAATCGGCTTCGACCACGAACGCATCGCCCGGACCGACCTCGACCGGCGTGCCGCCATCGGGCGTGATGATGATGCGGCCGGCGATCATGTGCACGAACTCATAGTCGGTGTAGGTGGCGTGATAAGTGCCGGGCGAGGCCCGCCAGGTGCCCGACAGCACCTTGCCGTCGGCGGTGGTGTGCTGCACGGCGGTCTGCATGGTCGGCCGGCCCGCCACAACGATCCAGCCCGGTAAGTCGCCGCCCTCGGCATGCTCGACAGCGCCGAATTTGAAAATGGTGGTGTTGGTCATGGGAGGCTCCGTTTGAATTGCATGGCTGCCGGTTGGATAGCCGATGCGTGTGACGGGAGCAACGCAAGGGCCGACCCCGGATGTCGGAGATTTGGCGAAGGAGGCGGGGAGCTAATCTCCCCCATCGAGGGGGAGATGTCGCCGAAGGCGACAGAGGGGTCGCCGCGCGTGGAGCGCCTGCCTTCACTTGCAGGATTGGGCCAGTCCGGTCGAACCGACCCCCTCTGGCCTGCCGGCCATCTCCCCCTCAAAGGGGGAGATCAGCGGCGTCGCCTCCTCCAATGTTGCACTGCGTTAGATTTGTTGCATTGCGATATCGACCCATAGGGCGGAGTCTTGGTCCGACTGTCAACGGTTGCAGCGCCGTGTCCCGTTGGGCGCAAAGCTGCCGCACGTATGATCCCGGCGCGATCGTTACTCGCCGAGGCGGGGTCATGCACCAGCACGAGGTGGCAAATCGTGTCAGCATCGTTCCGGCCCGATATCGAAGGACTGCGTGCCTTGGCGGTGGCAGGCGTGATCGCCTTTCATTTCGGCTTCACCGGCCTGCCCGGCGGCTTCACCGGCGTCGACATCTTCTTCGTCATCTCGGGCTATCTGATCACAAAACACCTGCTTGCCGAAATCACCGAGACCGGGCAGCTCAACCTGTGGCGCTTCTATGCCAGGCGCGCTCGGCGGCTGTTGCCGGCGTCGCTGTTCGTCATCCTCGCCACACTGGTGGCCGGCGCCTTCATCCTGTCGCCGGAGGAACAATCGCTCTATTCCAAAGGCGCCATGTTCGCCTCGGCCTACATGATCAATCTGTGGCTGATCCGCTGGTCGTTCGATTATTTCGCCGCCGATGCGGCCAGCAACCCGTTTGTCCATTTCTGGTCGCTGTCGGTGGAGGAGCAGTTCTATGTCGCCTGGCCGGCGCTGCTTGTGCTCGCGGCATGGCTGCGCCCCGGCAAGCGCGGCGCGATCCTGGTGATCGGCATTGCCGGCCTCGTCTCGTTCGCCGTCTGCGCGTGGCTCACCACGGTCTCGCAGCCCTGGGCCTTCTATTTCTCGCCGCTACGCGCCTGGGAGTTCGCCGCCGGCGGGCTGGCCAGCATGGTGCCGCAACAAGTCTGGCAAAACCGCCCGCGGCTCGCCACGCCGCTGGCGTGGCTCGGCCTGGCGCTGATTGCCAGCGCCTATCTTTCCTTCAGCGACGAAACGCCCTTCCCGGGTTTCCTCGCCCTGGTGCCGGTGGCCGGCACCGTGCTGTTGCTGCTGGCAGGAGCGGCGCACGCGCAGCAGGAGAGCGCCAAGAAAAGCCCCATCAAGGCACTGGCGCTGGCGCCGCTGCAATGGGTCGGCAAACTCTCCTACTCGCTCTATCTCTGGCACTGGCCGGTGATCGTGTATGCCACGATGCTGACGCCGGAACTTTCGCCGCTGCAGCGGCTCGGCTGCTTTGCGCTGACGCTGGCGCTGTCGGGGTTCACCTATCATGTCATCGAAAACCCGATCCGCCGCAATGGCTGGCTGATGGCCAGTGCGGCGCGGGCGCTGGTGCCGGCCGTCCTCCTGACCGGTACCGGCGTCGTCGCCGCTTATGCCAATGCCAGGCTCGCCGTCCACGATCTCGATCCTGCGCAGCGCAGCATTGCCGCCAGCGCCGCGCAGCCTTCCACGGCGCGCGCGGCCGGCTGTATTCTCTCCTTCGAGACAGTGCCGCCGAAGGCCTGCGTGTTCGGCAACAAGGACGCCGGGCGCTCGATTG
Source organism: Mesorhizobium sp. C089B (assembly GCF_030323125.1). Lineage (NCBI taxonomy): Bacteria > Pseudomonadati > Pseudomonadota > Alphaproteobacteria > Hyphomicrobiales > Phyllobacteriaceae > Mesorhizobium > Mesorhizobium sp. C089B. The sequence continues at coordinate 430,487 of NZ_CP100469.1, read as the reverse complement.
CGCTTTTCGGCGATTCGCATGCCGACCACTGGTCGACGCCGCTGATCGAGGCGGCGGCCAAGAACAACTATCGCCTCGTCACCTATCTCAAATCGTCCTGCCGTGCCTCGCGGGTGACGACCTGGAACTGGCGGCTGAAGCGCGACTACACCGAATGCGACCAGTGGCGGGAGCAATCGGTCAAGGACATTATCGCGTTGCACCCGCACATGGTGGTGATCTCGGAATTTTCGATCGGCAATGTGATGAAGGAATCGCCCGAGGAACTGAAGCACGCCGATTGGAACGAGGAGTGGAAGACCGGCCTGCGCTGGACGCTGGCGGCATTCAGCGGGGCCGGGATCAAGGTCGCGGTAATCCGGGACGTTCCCTACAATGGAAGCTATGCCGACAAATGCGTGGCGCGGGCGCTGTGGCGCGGGCAGGTGCCTGAAGTCTGCGACACGCCGAGGGACGCGGCGGCGAACGACGACATCGCCGCGGCCGAGCGCGACGTCGTGCGCAGCGTGCCCGGCGCCACCTATGTCGACCTGACCAGCCAGTTCTGCGACGCCCAAACCTGCCACGTGTTCATCAACGGCCAACTCGCCTTCCGCGACCGGCACCACCTGGCGACGCCATTTGCTGAATCACTGGAGCCGCTCTTGGAGAAGGCGGTGTTTTAGGGGCGGCGAGGTAGGGGGACCTGACGGCTGACGCTCAGTTGATGCGAGCTATGCCACAAACACATCCTCTCGATGGTGAGCGAGGTAAGCCTGCTGCGGCGGGGTGAAGGTGCTAGTGCGCCAGACGGCGGGGGCTTCGGCAAAGCCGAAACTCTGCATCACCAATTGCTCGAATCCGAGCCGCCGCAAATCAGTCTTGTCGACGCGCTGGGATATGAGGACCTGCCCGCTATCTTCAAAACTGATGAAGCCACGGTCAAAGAGGTGGTCGGCATCAGGCGTGAGGAGCAGCCCGTTCATGCCGTCCAAGCGCTCCTGCGCGGAAGCGCATAGGCGCCAAGGTTTGATGTGGCTTGCAATCAGCAACGAGGGATTGGTGACCCCTGTGAGTCGGCACGAGCGCTCCATGGCTTCGACATTGGAACGAAATTTACCTTGGCCGCGACGAGCTTGAATGACGCTCGTCTTTACAGTGTCCTCGAGTTGGAGGTCGTCTCGGATACGGCGCTCAACGACGTCCTCTAAAATTTCATTGACGACTTCGAAAGTGAGACTGTTTGCGCCACCACGCCTCAAAGCTTCGCGGTCGAAAGCTGTACCCGCGACAATTGTGTGAAACACCTCTTGCGATACGCTCGCGAGATAGGCGTTTTGACGGCCTGATCCGGAGTTTGGGTCGATGGGCGAGTATCGGGCAGGCAGAAGCGGACCCAATTCGCCAATTATGTCCGACGGGCGCACCGTCGGCAGGAGCGGCGCCCAATACACCGGGAGAAGCCAACCTTCCTCGTTCCAATTGGCTCCAGTGTTCTTGAACTCCGGTGGTTTCGGTGCTGTGAATGCAAACTCCGCTACCCGACCAATATAGCGCACGGCTTGACCGAAAAAAGACAACACGAGGTCACCAGGTGTCGCCCGACGCATATTTTTGTAGAACTCGCTGCGTGCCCCATTCTTCTGAGTTTTGGGCGACCAGAGATATTGCCCGTCGATCTCTTGGCGGGCGGTCTGACTGTGATTTACCCACCAGAATTGCGACATCGTTTTTGATTTTAATAGTTGCCGTCGGGGGTAAGCTCTATTCGAGACCTGTCTCGCCTACAAGCAGGGAGCCGACCTTATTGCCAGGTGCGACAGGCGGCGTAACTGCATCTTTCGGCGAGACGCCAAGAAGAGCGTAGGGCGACGATAGTCGCCGCCCCCACCCCGCTTGCAAATCGCCCCCCAAATGCCATCTAGATCACAGGCGCACCGCCGGTGCGCCTTAGCCACGGAGCATTCACTTGACGCAGCGAAGCGGCAGTGCGGACTTGCCGCTGCATGGCGGGCGGGTTCCGAAATGGCTGGGTGACCGCATGACGCGGCTGGGCGCGGTGCTGTGCGAGGCGATCATCCATCATTATGGCCGCGACGAGCTGTTGCGGCGGCTGGCGCATCCGTTCTGGTTCCAGTCTTTCGGCGCCGTCATGGGCATGGACTGGCACTCCTCGGGCATCACCACTTCGGTCGTCGGCGCGCTGAAGCGCGGGCTCAATCCGATGTCGCGCGAGCTCGGCATCCATGTCTGCGGCGGGCGCGGCGCGCATTCACGCAAGACGCCGCAGGAGCTGGCGGCGATCGGCGAGCGCGTCGGCATCGATGGCGCGGCCCTTGCGACCGCCAGCCGCCTGGTCGCCAAGGTCGACAGTGCCGCCGTGCAGGACGGTTTCGACCTCTATCTGCACGGCTTCATCGTCACCGACGACAGCCGCTGGGTGGTGGTGCAGCAAGGCATGAACGGCGACAGCAGGCAGGCGCGCCGCTACCACTGGCTGTCGGAAGGGCTGACCAGTTTCGTCGACCAGCCGCATGCGGCGATCGAGGGCGAGCGGCAGGGCGAGATCGTCAACCTGACCGATCATCGCGCCGAGCCATCGCGGACCGGACAGCTCGACCTGTTGAAGACCATGAGCCCGGAGCGGATCCTTGACGAGCTAGCGGTGCTGGAGCCGCCGTCGAAAGCAGCGCCTGCGAAATCATCCGCGCAGCCGATGCTGCCCAATCTGGTGATGCCGGCGCATCACGACGTGCGCGAGAGCGACATCGTCATGCACCGGCTGCACGGCAACATCTCGGCGGCCATCGAAAGCGGGCCGGCCAATTTTCCCGAACTGCTGCTGGTGCCCGGCGTCGGCGCGCGCACAGTGCGGGCGCTGGCCATGGTGGCGGAAGTGGTGCATGGCGCGCCTTGCCGGTTCTCCGACCCGGCGCGCTTTTCGCTTGCCCATGGCGGCAAGGACCGCCATCCCTTCCCGGTGCCGCTGAAAGTCTATGACGAGACGATCGCGGTGCTGAAATCGGCCGTCGGCAAGGCCAAGCTCGGCCGCGAGGAAGAGCTTGGCGCGCTGAAGCGCCTGGATGGCGAGGCGCGCCGGCTGGAGCGCTACGTCACCGGGCCGAGCCTTAAGGAGATCGTCGCCGGCGAGTTCGACCAGTCGCATCTGCTGGGAGGGCGCAGTGTGTTCGGGTGGGAGAAGGCGGCGGAAAGCGACGACGGTTCAGACAGGGGCCGCCAGTAGCGGCCTGTCCATCATGCAGAGATAGTGCGCGGCCCATAGAAACACGTGCTCGGCTGTTTTGATAATGCTTGCAAAGACCCATTTCTCAAGTGATGCTCTGCCAGGCGAGGCTCGGCATGAAGACATTCGCATGGACGTTGGTTTTCGTGCTGCTGGCGATTGGCGGCGCGATCGCCCAAACGACGCCTGAGCCTGTCATACTGGCATATACACCGCCGATGCACTTCGTCGTTGTACGCAACAGCACGCCAGGATGCGAGCCGACATGCCCGGAATGGATTTCGGCGGAAGGTCACATCGTGGCCGGCACGCCAGCTTTGCTGAAGGCTTTGCTGAAAAAACTCGGCCCCCGCAAATTGCCTTTGGCGTTGAATTCCCCCGGGCGGCGAGACCGATGCGGCGATGGCGCTTGGCCATATGATCCGCGCCAGCGGGCTCGACACGATGGTTGGCAAGACGGAGTTCTCCGAATGCGCGCCAGACACGAAAGCCTGCGGGCCGGGCGACCTCCGCTTCGGCGTCGCCAACCCCGTCGGCGCAGTCTGTTCGTCAGCTTGTACGATGGTTCTTGCGGGCGGCGTACGGCGCCTGGCAGACAGCCGCGCCTTTGTCGGCATTCACCGGATCATGCTGCCGACCGCCAAGAAAATCCACGGCAAGAAGACCATCGTCCTCGTTCCGATACCCAAATGGTATGAACGCAAGGTCGACAGCTATTTCACCGAGATGAAAGCAGGTTCGTGGATCGTATCGGCCATGCAAAAAATACCCGACGACAGCATACGATACCTCGTGACATACGAACTTTTGGACCTGAATCTGATAACCGAAACCGGTCACGGCGACACGCGCACCTCCATCGATATCTGCAAGACCACGCCGCCGGCGGGCAACTGCCGAACGGTCAGGCAATAGGAATAGCGGGCCACGTAGGTCGTCGAAGCGCCTGTTTCTCAACAGCAACCCTTCACTTTACGCGGCACCCTTCAACAGGTCTTCCGGCCGCCCCTCGACGAGCGCAGCAATATAGCTTTCCAGGCTGGTCGTGCCGCGCTCCGGGTTTTCCGGCTCCGCCGGCTTGTCCAGCGTGGCCCCGGTCATGCGGGTGTAGGACTCGGCCGCCGCTTTGGAGAAGCCGAGTTTTTCGTAGGTTTCTGTCCAGCGCTCGCGCGGCACCGTGACCACGCGCACGTTTTTGCGCAACGCCGCACTGAAGGCTGCGGCGACATCGGCGGCTGAGTAGCGCCGAGGGCCCTCGATATAGTGCGTGCCGGTCTTGTCCGTCGGCTCCAGCAGACGTCTCGCCGCGGCCTCGCCGAGATCCTGCGGCGCCACCATCGGCAGCTCGAAATCCGCCGGGAAGAAGGAGGTGATGACGCCGTCGCGCCGCGCCGTCTCCAGGGCCTGATCCCAGTTGCTCATGTAATAGGCGGCGCGGTTGACGCTTGCCGGAATGGCCTGGGCCTTCAGCTTCTGCTCGAGGCCGTAAAGGACGGTGAGATCGCCGACACCCTCGCCGGCCTGCGCGCCGTAGGTCGATTCCGCCACCAGCTTTTCGAGGCCGGAGCCCTCCAGCGCCGCCGCAATGGCGCCAACCGTCTTGCGCTCCTCGGCGTCGGTGTCGGTCGATGGATCGGCCGGCGGGTTGAGCAGAAACGCCCGCTTGCCGCGCCGCAAGACTTCACGCAGCGCCTCGACATCGAGCACATCGGCAACCGCGGCCTCCGCGCCCTGTTCAACCAACCATGCGGCCTTCGACTCGTCGCGCGTCACCACCGTGACATCCTCGCCCTGCCGCAACAGCGCCATTGCCGCCGCCGAGCCGACATGGCCGGTACCTCCAAGAATGACATGCATGGTCTCGTCCTTCCCTTGCCGATTCATGCCGGATTAATAGCTGGGGCGGCGAAGGGTTCAAAAATCGGGGGACGATGCTGACAGGAGGTGACGCTGAACTTCCTCGCAATGCACGGCGCAGGGGTCGTTCGCATCTTGCAAAATTATGGAACGAGGTCGTGCCCAGCGAGTTATATTAGCGCAACCTTGAATAGGAGGCAGCTATGAGAAAGCTCCTGCTTGCTTCGGCTATCGCTATCACTGCGGCGGCGGCGATGATCGCCCCGGCGAATGCCGGCGGGCGCGTCGTGATCGGCATCGGCAACGGCTACTATGACGATGACTACAATGACAGCTATGGCGACTATTACGATCGCTACGCTCCTCGCCCCTACTACCAGTATGATGCCTACGATAACGGCTTCAGGTACCACAGGTATCACAGGCACCATCGCCATTGCCGTATAGAGTTGGTCAAGCATTGGCGCCATCATCACAGGATCGTCGAGGAAATTCGCGTTTGCGAACGGTGATCCGATAGGGTGAAACCGGTCGGCCGGCATCTGCCGGCCGGCCGCTTCCTGCGCGGCTGCCGGCCTTATCGCGGCTTCCGCATCAGCATCATCCCGTAACCCACGGCCAAAAGGTCGAGCCCGACCTTCAACAGCTTCACCACCACATCTCGTCCCTCGCCGGTGCGTTCGGCGAGCGCCTTCACCGACTGGCCTTCGAGGCAGATTTTGCGAACCACCTCCGCCACTTCCCAGTGGGCCATGGCGGCGATGGCATGGGTGTGGGCGCGGCCGGCGTTGAGCACGCGGTCGGGGATGCCGCCATTGATGCGGCCGCCGTCAATGCGCTCTTCCCACGGCATCGGCCGCAGCCCGTCACGCGAGGCGCGCTCGAAATCGTCGCGAAACCGCTGGCCGGCCTCACGCTGCTGGCGGGTCAGCGAGGTGATGCCGACCAGCGGATCGACATTGCGCACCCGCACGATGCCGCCGGTCGCGGTGTAGCCGTCATTGGAGACCTCGTAGACGCGCCGCGCCTCTTCGGTGCCGACGCTCAACCGCTTGCGGCCGAAGCGATCGTCCTTCAGCGCGAAATCATGGCCGATCTCGCGGCGGATGCGCACCTGCTCGGCTTCGCCCGCAGGCACTTTCGGCGGTTTGGCTTTCTGCGCGGTTTTTTTGCTCATCGGGGGATCCTTGTGGGATTGGGTTGTTGAGCCGGGAGGTTGGCGTTCCTTCGCGCCCCCCTCTGCCCTGCCGGGCATCTCCCCCACGAGGGGGGAGATCGGATGTCGCGTCGGCTTTCGCCAATCACCACCGCCGTTGGAAGGCAGTGCGAGCGAGCTGCCAATTTCCCCCCGCGTGGGGGAGATGTCCGCCAGGACAGAGGGGGGCGCTGTCCCGCCGGCTTTCGATCATTGGTGGGGTCGTCCGGAGGCGAGGAACGGAGCCCAGCCGCTCACACCACCTCCGCCACAGGTCGGTGGAAACGCGTCTGATGATATTCGCAGTAGCTTTTCAGCGCCCTTGTGCGCAGGCCGCAGCACAGCATCTCGAGCCCCGGCCGACTGCCGGGAGCATCGTTGTCGGGGTCTTCCTCCAGCGTCAGGTCGAGCGGCGCGCGGCAGCGGTCGAACAGGCAGTCGATGAAGCGCATGGCGGCGACATGCGGCTGACGCCCGAGCGAGGCAGGGCGCGGCGCCGGCACATTGAAGCGGTAGATTTCGCCGTCCACCACCAGCCGTCCTTCGCCCGGGATCGAGGGCGCCGGACGGGCTGGCAACAGAGGCCTGGCCGATGGCTGACGGCTCGGTTTGGCGGCCGGTTTGACCGGCGCGGCCTGCTTCGAAACTCCTACTTCCCTTACGAGCTTGCTTGGCTGCGCCGGCGGATTCCTCTTGGCGGTATTCTCGTTTGCCGCAGTCTTCCCCGTCGCATTCTTCCTCGGTCGGCCGCCGGACCTGCCGCCTCTGGGGTTGGCGAAGCCGATGGTCTTCAACGCGCTGTTGCGGTGGACGATGCCGATGATGGCATTGCGCGAGACCGGACTGCCGCGCAGCGCCGTGAAGCGGACGGCGATCCCTGTGGCCGACAGGCCATCCCTCAGCCAGACGGCGATCTCCTGCAATTCGGTGTCGGTATAGGCAGTCATGTCGGTATCCATTGATTGCGCGCGCAAAGGCCGAGCGCCGGCCCCGAGGGCCCACGGGAAAAAATCAGAGCGGATGGTCGGTGCGGTCAGCCGATACTGGCGGCCGGCAGCGAGCCGGCGAGATGCCGCAAGGCGGCTTCGGCGGCCGCTTTGGTGAGGGCGGAAACCGCCCTGCCCGTCAGCCGGTCGAACAGGATGACGGTGCCATCTTCCGTGCGGATGCAGGAAATACCCTGCCCGCCGGAGACAGCCCTTGGCGCACCGGCGGCGCCATGGGCTGAAGAGGTGGCCGGAGCCGGGAGAGGAGCGGCTCCGGCCGTTCCGGTCGATCGGGGGGACGACGGTTCGACCGGATCCGGGGCAAGAGCCCCGGTTTGCGTCCGGACCGGGGAGGAGGACAGCCCGGACGATGGGAGAAAGCTGACGATGTCTGCGGAAACGCTTGCGGTTTGTTCGATCATGCGCTAAGCGTACGATATGTACGAAACGTACGCAAGCGAAATCGTACATATTGGACGATAAATTTCAGGCAATTTGTACGATGCAGGAACCGAGGCACAGATTGCAGCAGGCGCGGGCGGAGGCGGGTTATGCCTCGCCGAGCGACGCGGCGCGGGCATTGCGCGACATCAACAAGAACACGCTGATCAGTCACGAGAATGGTAACCGGCCGCTGTCGCGCAAGGCGGCGGAGAAATACGGCCGCCTGTTCGGCGTCGATCCCGGCTGGCTCTTGTTCAACGGTGACGGCGGCAGCCTTGCGGGGGGCCATTTCGGCTTTGACGAGTCGGGCCGGCAGATCCCGATGCCGTCGCTGGCCACCGTCGATGTGCCCATCGTCTCATGGATCAGCGCCGGCGAACTCGGCAGCCAGGACATGGTGGTCAATCTCAGCGACTATCCGACCATCCCCACCACCGATCTGGAGCAGGGCCAATGGATTGCTCTGCGCGTCGACGGCCCGTCGATGAACAAGATCTCGCCACCGGATTCGATCATCTTCGTCAACCTCAGGGACAAGCGGCTGGTGACCAATGGCTGCTACGTCATTTCGGACGAATCCGGCCAGGCCACCTACAAGCGTTACCGCCCCAACGAGAACCCGCCCTTCCAGCCGGCCTCCTACATGGACATCCCGCCGCCGGCGCTGGAAGGCGCCATCACCATCATCGGCCGGGTGAAGCGCTCGATGATCGATATGTGAGGGAGAAGGCGGTGAGGCGCAATCTCCCCCCTCGAAGGGGAGATGGCCGGCAGGCCAGAGGGGGTCGCCGCGCGTAAGGCGCTGACGTCCTCTGTCCGCGATAGGAAGTCGCGTCAGGACGTACCGACCCCCTCTGTCGCCTTCGGCGACATCTCCCCCTCGAGGGGGAGATTACGCGCCCAAAAACTCGTTCGTAAAATACCCCCCGAAATCCGGCTTCTCCTTCAGAACCTTGCCATCGCCATCGAGCAATATGCCGGCCCTGAAGAGGTAGGTTCCGATCGCCTCGATCTTGGCCCTGGCGATGGTGCCGATGACGCCGTCCTGGCTGCGCAAGAAGTGCCCGTCGACGAGCATCTTCAGCGAAGCGTGGATCAGCGCCGGGTCGGTCAGCGCATCCTTGTTGGAAGCCATCAGCAGATCGCCGGCTTCCTGCGGGTGATCGCAGGCAAATTGGTAGCCGCGCCGCGTTGCCTCGACGAAGGCCGATGCGGCCTTCGGGTTTGCCTGGAGATAGGCATTGCTGGAGGCGATCAAGGTAGTGTGCTCGTCGGGCACGCCGTAGTCGGCGTAGCGGAAGCCGCGCTGCCTGACGCCTTTCAGCTCGGCAGCGACGCCTTCCCAGGTCGAGACCTCCAGCGTGAAGTCGACCGAGCCGTTGGCCAGCGCCTCATAGGCCGAGGTGCCTAATGTCACCGTCTCGAAAACGCCCTTGCCGCCATCGTGGCGGATGATGGTCGAGATCAGCGTGTTTTCCCAGGCGCTGCCGAAGCCGCCATAGGTCAGACCGTCGAGATTCCTGGGACTCTTGATCTCGCCGCGATCCGCGTTGAAGACCAACCGGCCGGTCTCCTGCTGGACCACGGCGTAGACCGCCTTGAGATCGGCGCCGGCAGCCCGCTGGGTGAACAGGCCGACGCCGGCAATGCCGAAATCGGCGATGCGGTTGGCGACCAGCGTGCCGGCGCCAGTATCGCCATAGGGCAGGATCTCAACATCGAGCCCGGCCTCGTGGTAGAACCCTTTGTCGCGGGCAACGAACAGGCCGACATGGTTGGTGTTGACCGTCCAGTCGAGCGCGACGGTGATTTTTTGCGTAGCCGCATGAGCGCGAGAGGCAAGCGGCAGTCCGGCAGCCAGCGTCAGCAGCAAAGCCTGCCGGCGTGTGAATTCGGTCATGAAAAACTCCTTTGAGCGGTCTGCGGAAACAAGCCCCGGTCAGTCCCGGGATTGAGCAGCGTGTCGAGGATGTCGGCTTCGAGCGCGGCGGCCTGGCGCGCGGCATCGCTGCCGGTGGTGCGCGGGCGCGGCAGCGGCACGGCAATCTCGCCGATGATACGGGCCGGCCGCGCCGACATCAGATAGATTCGATCGGAGAGGTAGACGGCTTCGCGCACGTCATGGGTGATCAGCAGCGCGGTCCAGCGGTGGCGCTGCCACATGCCTTCCAGCCAGCGCTGCATACCCGCGCGGGTCAGTGCATCCAGCGCGCCAAAGGGCTCGTCGAGCAGCAGCATGTCGCGCTGCTGCACCACGGTGCGTAAAAGCGCCGCGCGCTGGCGCATGCCGCCGGAAAGTTCCGCCGGCCAGGCGCGCTCAAAGCCGGAAAGGCCGAACTCGGCAAACAGCGGCGCGACGTGCTCGCGTGCAGCCTTGCGGCCAAGACCCTGAACTTCCAGCCCCAGCGTCACGTTGTCGATGACGCGCCGCCACGGCATCAGCGCGTCGCGCTGCGGCATGAAGGCGAAGGGGCCGCCCTGCAATGGCGCGCCGTCGAAGCGCATGTCGCCCTCGCCTTTCAGCGCGCCGGTCAGCAGCTGGAACAGCGTCGACTTGCCGGCGCCGGAAGGGCCGAGGATGGAAACGAACTCGCCGGCCGCGACATGAAGCGAAATTCCGGCGAGCACCTCAAGCGCGCCGAAGTTCTTCCTGATGTCCCGGAGTTCGAGCCGCGTCATTGACGGTTCTCTTCTGCAGCTTCAACCTTGCCGTCGCGGCTTTCGCTCCCTGCATTCTCCCAAGGCATGGCGAAGCGCTGGACGAGCACCGCAATGGCGAACAAGACAAGCGTGAGCGCGGCGCTGACGGCGACCGCGGCGAGCACCAGATCGGGCCGAAAGTTGTTCTTGGCATTCAGCATGTAGATGCCCAGCCCCTTCGCCGCCCCCGCATATTCGGCGAAGATCGCGCCGACCACAGCGTAGGTGATGGAGATGCGCAGCCCGGCGAAGAAATAGGGCAGCGCCGAAGGCAGGCGCGCCAGCCAGAAGATACGCCAGCGCCCTGCCCCCATGGCGGCGAGCATCTGCGAAATCTCCTTGCTGGTCGCAGCAAAACCTTCGACCAGCGCGACCATCGTCGGGAAGAAGGTGACGAGCGCCACAAGCAGGATTTTTGGCATCAGCCCGAAGCCGAACCACAGCACGATGAGCGGCGCGATCGCGACCAGCGGCAAGGTCTGGCTGACGATCAGCAGCGGGAACAGCGCGCGGCGCAGCGGGGTCAAAAAATCGACCAGCGCCGAAAGCATGAAGGCAGCGACCAACGAGCAGGCGAAGCCGGCTGATGTGGCGCGGATGGTGGGCAGCGTGTTCTCGGCCAGGGCGGCGCGATGCTCCCAGGCCTGCTGCAGCACGCGCGACGGCGCCGGCAGCATGATGGGGGCAGCGCCGCCATAGCGGGCGTAGAGTTCCCAGGCCGCGAGGAGCAGGGCGAAGGCGCAGGCGGCGGGGATGGTCTTGGCGATGGCTGCGGCTAATCTCCCCCCTCGAGGGGGAGATGTCGCCGAAGGCGACAGAGGGGGTCGTCTCGCATAGAGCGCCCACGCCTTGCCTATGCGAAAAGGACGTCGGCGCTCCACGCGGTGGGACCCCCTCTGGCCTGCCGGCCATCTCCCGCTCAAGGGGGGAGATTCGTGGGCATCGCGGTCTTCGCCAATCGCCAATGGCTCCCCTCCTCTTTGTGCTGAGGGGTCAGAGGCATCTCCTCCACGCAATGGGTCAGATAAACCAGCCACGGCAATATCCTCGAGGAACGACGCTTGAGCCGCGGCTCAGACGGCGCTCGGGCTGTTCGCCGAGATCGTGATGTCGAGGGTGACGTGGCCGGCGCCGGGGCCGAAGCGGCAGAAGGCCTCGTTGAGCGTGGCAAACACCGCACCGGCATCGCCACGCAATTTGGTGCAGAAGTTCTTTGAGCGCTCAAAGACGCCGGACTGTTTCAGGAAATCGATGCAGCCGTAGATCTCGTCCATATGGTCGCCCGTGCCCATAACGTAGAGCGAGAACTGCGCCGCCACCGGCTGGCCGGTCGACGGCGTGGCCTGGACAGCGCGGATCGCGGCGATCTTGCGCTCGTCCAGCGGAATGGCGGGGCCGCCGGTCTCGTCGGAGCGGCAGATCGGATCGTCGGGCTCGCCCGGACAGCCGCGCGAGACCGCCGCCGAAAGCACGCAGTGCTTGCCGCTTTTGGCCGCCGCGACGAACAGGTCGCGCATGGCGGGAAACAGCACCTCGGGCGGCCCGACCATAAGGGTCGAGATGTCATCGGTTTCGATCCGCAGCCGGTCGCGCCAGGGATCGAGCGCGCCGAGCGCGCCGAGGATGACGCCGACGAAATCGTCGGTCATGGGATAAAGGGAAATCTGTGCGCCTGAAAACATCGCCCGCCTCGCTCCGCTGGTATTATCCAGATCAGCTTTAGGGTCCGAAGGCTTGCCGCCCTCATCTCAGCCCCGACGATACGGAGCACCCCTGTGGATGGGCGGGTTAAAGCACCGTTCGCGGCATTGGGGAAGCCGTTTGTTGAGGCACTGCGGGAAAGTGTTTTGGGCCAGACGTGCCGGGCGCCCGGGCGTTAACAGACGACTCGTCAGTTCGTTGCGTTATAAGGTTTCCACGAACTTCTTACAACTGCGTTGAAATTCAAGCTGATAAACGTAATTATAAGAAAACGGCAGTGACTCCGCGCAGCCCTTACGGTTTCTGGATTTCCTTATCCGCGACCCCATCCGGACTGTGCTCCTGCATCGCTCGGGCTTGCCTGTGCTGGTCCCCTCGCCCCAGCGCTACGCCATCCACAAGCTGATCGTCGCCTCGCGACGCGGGCCGAGCGCTGGCGCCAAGCGGGAGAAGGATCTCCATCAAGCGCGCCTGCTGACCCAAGCGCTCGAAGCCACGCGTCGCCAGGACGACCTTGCCTTCGCCTTCATGGAAGCGTGGGACAAGGGCGAAAACTGGCGCGAGACGATCCGGCGCGGTCTGAACCTGTTCGACGCCGACACGAGGGAAACAGTCAACACCATCCTGGGAAAATCCCTCCGCGAAATTGGTGCGAGTCCTGAAGGATTCACGATACGTGATTAGCTGAAGCGACCGCTGCTATATTCATTGTCATCGTCCCAACTGTACGAAATTGGCTTGACGCTCATTCGTACATAAAGTACGATATCTCTTTTCGCAGAGAGGAATGTCCTTGAGCACAGCGAACCATGTTGCCTTCGCCGATCTCTCTCGTCCTTTGCCGTCATCTCCGTCGTTGCCGCCGCCTTTATTGCCGCCCCCTTTGTTGCCCTTGTCATTCGATCAGTGCCAACGCCTCGCCGGGGCCTGGCGAATGGCCAGCCAGGACATCGCCGACGACATCCGCTTCATCCGCCAATATCTGAAAGTCGTTGCCGAGAAGGACGAGAGGCTGTCGACCGGCACCCTTGTTCACAGCCGCGCCTATGTAGAGGCCTGCGCCGGCTGGCTGCCACAGACCGTGACGCGCTATCTGCGCCACCTGCGCCAGATCACCGAATGCGAACTGGCCATGACAGCTGCCGGCATTTGCTTTGCGCTGTCGAGTTATGCCTGGGAGGCATGAGGGCGCCTGTCGCCAAACACAAGGAATTGCGCTGCCCGTCGCAGGCGCAATTCGTCAGGTTGAGAGGCTCGGGCGGGCCTGAACGGCGGGCGCCAAGGATGGCCCGGCCAGCGAATTCCGGCCTTGCTTTATTTCGACTGGCCTTATTTCGACTTGGCCTTATTTCGATTTGGCTTTGCCGGACTTTGCGGCGGCAGGCTTCGCCGCCTTTGGCTTGGCGGCTGCCTTGGCGGGCTTGGCGTCAGCTTTCTTCGCCGCCTTTTTTGGCTTGGCGACCGCGCCATCGACTTCAGCCGTGGCCTGCTCCCAGTGTTCCTGATGCGCGCCTTCAGGCCGGCCGGCCTTTTCCCAGATCTCGTGCGCGCGCTGGCGAATGCGGTCCTGTTTGTCGTCCGTCACTTAAGCCTCCGTGGTTGGGTCCGGTCGGTTGGTCCAGATTCCACGAAAACATTAGCCGAAAATTCGGCCGGCGTCTTGAGTGACGAGACATCTCAGCGCGGGTCGGAAATCACCGCAACGCCGAGCAGCGCCGCTTTCTTGACGATCAGCCCCGCGAGGTCGGCATCCGAACGATCGGTGCCGGTGCGCTCCCGCAGGAGCGCGATCGCTTCCTTCATCGATAACAGCGCCGTGTTGCGCTCGGCCAGCAACTTGTCGCAACACGCCGCAACATTGGCGGAGTTCGGGGTCTCGACATGCGGCAACATGGCAATTCTCCTTTCATCATGTTCGTCATTCGGCCCTGCCGCCCTTTTGGAAGAACGACAGGGCCGTATCACCGATGAATGGTTAGGTTATCGAGCGTTACTCGACCACCTCGACAATCCTGCGCGTGCCGGGGTCGACCAACACGGTATGGTTGTCGACGACGGCATATCTGTACTGAACGTCGGGAACCTCCTGCAGCTCGACAGTGTCAGGCAAGGCAGTGCCGACATTCAATTCGACGCCGAGCAGATTGACCGAGGCAAGCGGATGTTTCTTTACGTACTGGTGCACGACCGTGCGCTGTTCCGGGGTGATGATCACCTGCTGCTGTGCCGGCTGCGTGACGATGACCTCGTCGGCGGCGGCAATGCCGATACCAGCGATCATGGCGAGCCCGGCGACGGCGGGAATAAGGATGGTTTTCATCTTCGTCTCCTGTCGTTGTTGGCGAGCTCCGCCGTGTTCCCGCATGAGGCGAAAACAGCGCAGATCGAGGTGGCGGGCTCCTGGAGGCAAACGCAGCCGGTACGGTCTTGTTCCGCAAGCGGAGACTAAATTGATCGGCTTCCCGGTCATGCCAGCAGAACCCGCACCCGCAAGATTCGCATTGAAGCACAATCCCTCAGGAGACCTTCGACATGGATGATGCACGGCTCCAATTCCGGTGGCGATTGCGGCCGGCGCCGGCATTGATCCGGTGACCGCGTCGCCCGGCCAAGACCGGAACCGACCGCCTTCGTGCCACGCCGTGAAGTTTCAAGCAAAGGTCATTGCTCCGGCGGCTGCGCAGGCACCTCGCCAGGCTTGATCACCGGCGTCTTGCCCTGATCCGGCGGCGGCTGCGTCATACCCTGGTCACTACTGGGCGGCGGCTGCAGCACGCCGCCGCAGGGACCGAGCGTGCTGGTCGATTCGCCGCCGCCATTGGCGAGCGGCGGCTTCTGACCATCGTCCTGAGGCTGCGCCTGGCAAGGCGCGGCAGGGCCGTGCTGGTCGCCATTGTCCTGCGCAGCCGCCGGGTCGGCCAGCGCCAAGAGCAGCACGCATGGGATGAGGGGGAAAGTCTTCATGGTCCAGCTCCTCTGGATTCATCTCCTTGGCAAAGCAGACTAGTCCTTGGCAAAGCAGACTGGCGGCAATTGGTTCCACGGAGATGGAGTGGTTGCCGGAACCTGACAGCCGGAAGTGAGTTCCACCTTCTCGACGCAAAGCCGCCCGGAGGAGGCAATCATGGAAGAACGAAACAGAAAACCCAATGACGAGGTCGAGGCGCCACCGAGCAAAAACGATGCCCGCGACAGGATCGCCAATGACGAGGTGGAAGCGCCGACGCCGCGCCGGCAGGATTGGGATGCGCTACGTGGCGCAACGGTCCTGCCCGACGGAGCAGATGAGGAAAGCCTGCCGGACACCACCGGTGTCGAGAAGGAAGGCGAATTGCCCGAGGAGGATGACGACAACCCCTACCAGGACAGTGACGATGCCTTGCCCGACGACGCCGAGGAAGCCGCCATTGGTCACGATCTGGCGAGGCGCGGCGGCCCGTTCGACGAGGTGTAAGGCAGCGACCGCGGACTTCCGAGAGGTTTCCCGGGACGTCCACGCCGTCACCAGTTGGACCAAGGATGAGCTGAAGGCGATGCCGGAGCATCGCGATATTTCGAAGGATCCGGCTGGCCGGATCCTTCGTTTAAGGCGCCTTGGCGGTTTGGCTTAGCCCTTGTGGTCAAGGGCTGGACGGCGACAATCTCGGCACCTTCGACAGCCGAGAAGCAGCCGAGAAGCACGAACGCGAAGCCCAATATTTCAAGCGCCGTCGAGGCCGCTCGCCTGAAATCTTCAAAGTGCGCAAGAAATCCCCGCCGCGGGCGGTGCAGACACGCTCCGGCATCGCGGCGCTGCGAACCGGGCCATCGACCGCCGGCACTTGAGTGCCGACGGGCTCTGACCTTCAATTCGACCCGGGATCGCCGAGCGCCTCGGTGACGAAGGACGCCGCGATCAGGTCGTCGGCGTCGAGGCGTAGGGAGCCTTCGACACCTCCCATGATGGCTGCGACCTTCTGGAAGGTCTGCATCTCGTGTTCAGTAACGCTGGCGTCTCGCATCCTGGCTTTCAGATCGGCGATGCGTCGGCCCAGTGAGGCCGACGTTCCGATTTCTCTGTTCGACATGGTGGCCTGCTCCTCCCCCAACCCATGCTGTGGACGTACTCAAGGCTGTCTATATATAAGGCAGCGCGAATACAGTCGCCGCAACGCGCGATATCTGGGAAGGTTCCGGCGCCAAATAGTCACGAAATAATACGTGGTGGGACTCGGGTATGTTAAGCGCCGACGCGGCGATAGACACCGCAGCCAGCGGCTGCGGCCATCGGCCTGGCCAACCCGTGTCGCGGGTCGCGAACGCGGGTCGGACTTTGATCGCCGCGCGCGAACAGTCAGCGAGAGGCCGGAACCACGCCGGACACCGAGCGCGCCGTTTCGGGCGAAAACACCACGAAAGCAAAAACCAGAACGGCAGCGGCGATAATGAGCGAGCCGCCGGCGACGATCGGTTCAAGCGCCGGGTTTCCCAGCAGCATCACATACAGCGCCGGCAGCATGATCACCAAGCCGAGAGTGTAGAGCCCGTAGTGGATCATGGCGACGCGACGCGCCGCCTTTTGCGGATTGAGCGCGTAGTAGCCGCCGAAGATGGCGCTCGTCACCCAACCGAGCAGATTGATATGCGCGTGCGCCGGAAAAGCGGCGTGGTCGCCCGAGATCGCCATCTGCAGGCCGGCCGCAATCCCCAACATCAGGAACAAGATGGCCGTTTTGAAAAAGAGTTCTGAAACCCTCGGCATGTCATTTCTCCCCCTATGCGGTCTGCGACCGCTTGCGACCTGGAGAATACACCCACGCGCAGAACTTTTCCACGCCCCGGTTATGGGGCCATGCCTGCACAGCTTTTTGCACGCTGTTCGACTTTTCTGGCTGCCGCAACCCGGCGCCGCCGCGCTACGGCGTCAGCAAGATGTCGGCGCCCGCTCGCTCGTCGAACACCACCGCGCAGCCGCGCCCCAGCGCCACTGCCGACAGCGCGTTGGCCACCGTCTCGTCCGGCGATACGAAATCACCGGTCAGCACTCGCAACTCCTCCACCGCCCTGGCCATTGACACGCAGTGCCCGGCAACGCGATCGCTCGTGCAGGCGTCAACGACGCTGACGAGGTCGATCATCTCGAACTGGCCCATACCGGCCTCCACAAAAACAGCGTCCCGTCGCGGATAGGAACGCTGAGGCGAGAGACAATGTTCCGCAGGTCCGATGCCCAGGCGGAGCACTCGACGGCCCGACCTGGAACGGACCGGCCGGCGGCAACCGCTTCGCTTGACAATAGGCCCTGTTTGTTCTCTATTTGTTCGGAAAAACGCCTCTCACAACAGACGCGGCTAATGCTGCAACGCCGCAAAGGGAACGGTCGGGATGGAACCCACCATCCTGCATGCGGATCTCGACGCCTTCTACGCCTCGGTCGAGCAGCTGCTCGACCCGGCGCTCAGGGGCAAGCCGATCGCCGTCGGCGGCGGCGTCGTGCTTGCCGCCTCCTACGAAGCCAGGGTTTTCGGCGTGCGCGGCGGCATGCCCGGACGACGCGCGCGCGAGCTTTGCCCCGGACTGATTTTCGTCGGCGGCCATTTCGCCGACTATCAGCGGCTGGGCGACGCCGCCATCAAGGTGCTCGACGATTTCACGCCGCTGGTCGAGCGGATTTCCATCGATGAAGCCTTTGCCGATGTCGCCGGCTGCACGCATCTGTTCGGGCCGCCGGCCGAGATCGCCGCCACGGTGCGTCGGCGCGTCCGGGCAGAGCTCGGCCTGCCGATCTCGATCGGCGTGGCGCGCACCAAGCATCTGGCCAAGATCGCCTCGCAGGTGGCCAAGCCCGACGGCCTGGTGGTGGTCGATCCGGACACCGAACTTGCCTTCCTGCATGATCTGCCGGTCGGGCTGATGTGGGGCGTCGGCCCGGCGACCAGAGCGCGGCTGGCCGAGATCGGCATCGAGACCATCGGCCAGTTGGCAAAGACGCATAGCGGGGCGCTGCGAAGGTTACTCGGGCCCGCCGCCGGCGAAAAGCTGGCGTCGCTGGCATGGAACCGCGACCCGCGAAAGCTCGAAACCCACAGGCGGTCGCATTCCGCCGGCGCGCAGTCGGCGCTTGGCGGACGGCCGGCCGAGGCGCGTATCTTCGGACCCGTGCTGCTGCATCTGGCAGACCGGGTCGCAAGCCGGCTCAGGGCGAAATCACGGCCCGGGCGCACGGTGACGGTGCGCGTGCGTTTCGCCGATCTGCACGCTGTCACACGCTCGCTGACGCTCGATCAGCCGATTTCGGCAACCGCGATGCTGGCCGAAATCGCCGGGGAGCTGGTGCGCGGCGTGCTGGCCGCCAACCCTCGGGAGAAGACCATCTCGCTGCTGGCGATCTCGGTGTCGCAGCTGGAAGAAAGTGCCGAGCTGCAGCTGGAGCTGCCGCTCGGGCTTGCCGATGAAAAGCAGCGGCCCGGCAGCAGGCAAGGCCTGGCGCGCTTTGGCGCCGACCGCGCCATCGACAAGATCCGCCAGCGCTTTGGCAGAGAGGCTGTCGGCTATGGCGCCGTGGCGCTGGAAGCCCGGCGCTCGGTTCCCGACGCCTTCCGCGAACTGGCGGAGAAGGAACTGTGAGTGCGGCGCGACGGCAAGGCCAATGTTTAGGCTGGACCCCTCCGCGCTGCATTGCCGCTCTGTTTGAGCAGGCCGACCAACCAGGCCAGACCCGCCGCAGTTTCGGACATTTTTCGCACCGCAACCCGGCCACGCCATGCACGCCCAAGAACAACGCTTTGTCGATGAAGGTGGACTTGCAGTTAGCGCATCGGCGCCAAGAAAAACCGGGATGGGACAGCGAGGCCGCGAAGGTTGACAGTGCCGATCCGTCTGGCATTATCGCGTAAGCTTGGAGGATTCACTATGAAGAAAACCTATTCGAAGCCTGTTCTGGTCAAAAAAGGCAAGCTTTCGCAGGTTACGGCGCTCGCCAATGGAGCGGGTTCCGGCCCGATCGAGTGAGGTCGTTGAGTCCGACTGTCGCCTGATCTGGCGGCCCGCCTGACACTGGAGATGCGGCATGAAGAAGACCTATTCGAAGCCGGTGCTGGTCAAGAAGGGCAAGCTCTCGCAGGTTACAGCCGACAATGGTAACGGCTCCGGGCCGGTCACCATCTAACAGCCGATCATCCGGACGCCTCGTGCCGTCTGGCCGGGAACAGGGCTTTGGGTGCCCGACGTGGAGAGTGGAAATGAAGAAAACCTATCTGAAACCGGTGCTGGTCAAAAAAGGCAAGCTCTCGCAGGTCACCGCGAACGGTGCTTCCAATCCGCGATAAACCCTTTCACCCCGATTGATCGCGACACGCTTCAGCGCACAACCACCAGATCGTCGAGCACGAGCTGCCAATAGTGGCTCGTTGAAAAACGCACGCGCGTCACCGCCGCCAGCATCGGCGCATAGTGGACGGGCGCCAGTGCCGACAGGACGATCGTGTCGCTGGCGATCAGCCGGTCGCCAAGCCAGCTCTCGACCAGTGCGGTTTCGCCTTCGGACTTCAACCATGCCGCTGTCAGCATCACGGAATGGAACCCGAACGGTTTGTCGCTCGACAATTCGGCCGGGTGTCCGCTGCTCGTATAGCAGACATGGTCTCCCGAGATATTGCCGTTGACGTAGCCTTCGCTGCCTTCGGTATGATCGCGCGCCAGTGCGTTCAGGTTGAACCAGGTCAACCCGGCATAACCGGACGGCACCTTGCGCAGGCCGCGCGTCGTGACATCGTCGAAACCGATGGCCTGCAAGGACGCGGCGCTGTCGACAGCCGCGTTCTCGGGCGACAGCAGGCCGAGTTCGGTCGGGTAGGCCGACAAGGCCAGTCGTCGTTCCATGCCACCGCCGGTGATTTCGATCGCGTCGGCGTCATCGGGCAGATCGAGGCGGAAGCCATCGCTGAGCGGATGCACCGCCACCTCTTGCCCTTTCGCCACCACCGAGATGCTCGCCGAGACACCGTCCGCTACGCGGCCGCTGAGCCGGCGTATCGCAAACAGGCCGACCGGCTGCAGCATTGATTCCGAGACCAGCCCGGTGGGCGAGCCCGGCAGCGGCCGGAGGTGCTGCGACTGGACCTCGTTGGCGCTGCTCGAGCGCCAGCCGGGCGGCACAGACACGCTGAAGCGGTAGCTGCCCGGCACATGGATGGGCGCGGCGCGACGTTTCGTCGACGCCAGGAAATTGGCAAAGCCGCCGCGATTGCTCCGCGCCGCGGCGACGAAGCGGCCGTCGCCATCATGCAGTCTGACCATGATGCCGGCCATCGGGCGGTCGCCGAGCCCGTAGCGGCCGTCGCGATCGGCATCGAAATAGACAAAGGACGAATGATTGAGCTTGCCGTGGTTGCCCGACCAGTCGCGGCGCACGGCGTAGTCGTTGGCCGGATCTTCACGAAGCCGGGCTCTGCGACGAGACCGCGCCAGCCGCCAGGCGAGAGCCGCAACGACAGCGGCGAACCCGACAAGGAGTATTGCCTTGATCACGGACGGCTCAAGCAATGCTGTCGGCCCTGCTCATCTGGATCTCCTGCGCATACATCGATCCATATATCGATGCTGCGGGCGCTTGAGCAACCGGACACGGGATCGGCGGACCACGGCATCGGCGTCACATACCCATTTCAGGCAACTATTCCGGCGACGGCACCGGCGGCTTGGTGGTCAGCGCGGCGCCGAAGGCGGCGACGACGACTGCGGCAATGCCCGCGCATTGCAACGGGCTCAGGATCTCGTGCAGGAACAGGAAGCCGGCCAGCGCGCCCAGCGCCGGCTCCAGACAGGTCAGCGTGCCGTAGAGCCTGGCCGGCATCCGGGTCAGCGCCACCATCTCCAGCCAGAACGGCAAGGCGCTGGAGAACAGCCCGACCAGCAGCGCGCTGACCAGGATCGCGGGTGCGATCAGGCCGGTACCCGCCTCGGCGAGGCCGAACGGCAGGGCGAGAGCAGCGGCAATGACCAGCCCGTAAGCCGTGGTCTGGCTGCCAAGCTCGGCGCCCGCCTTTTGCGCAAAGACGATGTAGAGCGCCCAGCAGCCGCCGGCGGCCAGCGCCAGCATCACGCCGATCGGGTCGAGTGCACTGCCGGAGTGGATGAAGGGCGACAACAGCAATATGCCGGCAACGGCCAGCACCACCCAGACGAAGTCGGTGGCGCGCCGCGACGACAGCGTCGCCACGAGCAGCGGGCCGGAGAATTCGAGCGCCACCGCGACGCCGAGCGGAATTCTGGCGAGCGCTGCATAAAACAAAAGGTTCAGCGCCGCGAGGTTGACGCCGTAGGCGATGAGCCATGGCAGCACGGCGCGCGACGGCCGCACCCGCCACGGCCTCAGCACCGCCGCCAGCATCAGCGCCCCCACGACCAGCCGCAGCGCCGTGGTGCCGTTGGCGCCAATCAGTGGAAACAGGCCCTTGGCGAAGGTGGCGCCGATCTGGATCGACACCATGGCGCCAAGCAACGCGCCGATCGGCAAGCCCTTCGCTTCAGCTGCGGCAATCGGCGTCGACGTCAATTCCAGTCCCTCCGCGCGCGACCAGCCGGCCGTAGCGCAGGCCGGAGATAGGGATAAAGGGCCCGGCTGTCGTGTGGCACGAGCGGGCTGTTGATAGGGCAAGGGTGGGAGGCGAACGCCGACGCATTTCCTCTCCCCCGTCGATCGGGGGAGAGGAAAAGAAGCTAGCTCGCCAGCCCATACACCAGGCTCACACGTCCATCCGAAAGCGCCTCGGCCTTGCGCAGTTCCAGTCCGTGCCGGGCGTGCACCGTGCCGAACAGCGCCTTGCCGTCGCCGGCGAGCAGCGGATAGACGATGAGCCGCATTTCATCCACTAGCCCCGCCTCGATCAGGCTGGCGGTGATGCGGGCGCCGCCCATGAGATAGATGTTCTTGCCGGGCTCGCGCTTCAGCGCCGCGACGTCGTCGAGGCTGCGCAGGAAGCGCGTCGAGGCCCAGGCGGCCGAAGTCATGGTGTTCGACAGCACATAGTGCGGGGTTTTCGCGGCAAAGCGCGCCCATTCGAGTTCGGCCGGGTCGACCAGTCTGCCGGTCATCGGCAATGGCTGGTCCGGCTCGTTCTGTTGGATCGCGCTCCAGTAGCGCTCATAACCGGCATACATGACGCCGCCGAGCAGGCAGGCGTCGATCTCAGGCATCAGGCCGTATTCCTCCGACCAGTTGTCGACCCAGTCGGCGAAGCCTTCGGGGCCTTCCATCTTGCCGTCGATGGAGATCTTCATTCCGGTGATCAATTTACGCATGACTTCCTCCTTCGGCTTGCGGGATGCAAGCACGTTGCCTGGTTTCACTTCCGATGACGCGCCGCGGTGTCTGGCGAAGGCGCGTGTTTCGCCGGCCCTTGCGCCGGCATCCGGCGCAAGGGATCGATGGTGCCCGGTTAGACCAGGCGATGCGTCAGGTCAGGTCAGGCCGGCAGGCGCCGGTCGTAGTCCGCCACGAGACGGCTAAAGCTGTCCCAGAACGGTTCGGGTTTCTCGGCCGCCACGCGGGCAACCATGAGGTCGAGATGCACGTGCCAGCCTGCGGCATGCATCATCAGGCTCGAGCGGTCCGGCAGGCGGCGGTGGACCAGGGTGAGCAGAACGTCGTCGCCGCGCTGCGCCAATTCGAAGGTGACATTGCCGCTGCCGTTCCAGGTGATGGTGAGCTTGCGCGGCGGATCGCACTCGACGATCTGGTTGTGCATCCGCTGCTCGCCGCCACTGAAGCTGGCCGGCCTGTCGCCGGGCGGGTCGGTCAGTTCGTCATTGCGCCAGACCAGATCGAAGGAAGAGCCTTCCTCCATCTGCATGTCGCCGGCCGCCAGCCATTGGCGGCGCAGATCGCTCTGCGTCAGATATTCCCAGACGCGCTCCCTGGTGCCGGGCAAAAGCCGTTCGATCCTCAATGTGGCCGGCTGGATCAGCTGGGCGTAGCCGTCGAAGCTGTTCATCTGGTTCATCGGTCGTCTCCCTTGGAAGGTGTTGGCCTGGGTGATTCCGGCTTCGATGGTTCTGGATTTGCCGGTGCCGGCGTTGACGGCGTTGTCGACGTTTTGCGCCCCGCCTCCTCGCGCAAAAGCTGTTCGAGGACATCGAGGCGGCTGTTCCAGAAACGCGCGTATTGGCCGAGCCACTGATAGGCGGTGGCCAGCGGGCGGGCCTCGAGGCGGCAGACATGGGTGCGCCCGCGCACTTCGCGCCGGATCAGCCCGGCATGCTCCAGCGCCTTGATGTGCTTGGAGGCGGCGGCCAGCGACATGGCAAAGGGTTGAGCCAGCTCGCTCACCGTACGCTCGCCGCCGGCGAGGTGGTTAAGCATGTTCCGGCGCGTGGCGTCGCCGAGGGCGTGAAAAACCTGGTCCATCTGGGGCGCCTCTAATTCAACCATGTAGTTGAATATGGAGGCGAGATTTTAGATAGTCAACTAGTTGGTTGAGTGTTTTTTGGGGAGAGGCGCAAACGCCCTACCTCCCCCTTGTGGGAGGTCGGACCGCAGGTCCGGGTGGGGGTGCTTGGCGCAGGCGAGCGCGAGGAGCGCAATCTCCCCCCTCGTGGGGGAGATGTCCGGCAGGACAGAGGGGGGCGCGAAGGATCGCTACATCTCGGCGAATCCAGATCTTCGGCAAAGCCGTTGCTACATGTAATCGACAGGCCGGCGGGACAGCGCCCCCCTCTGGCCTGCCGGCCATCTCCCCCACAAGGGGGGAGATCAGCAGCTTCAATCTCACCCCGCCATCGCCAGCGGCACCGCGCTCTTGTTGGGGATCTGGATGTCGATCTCCAGCGTCGACATGGTCTCGCCGCGGTCCATCGAAACTTGCAGATAATCCTGGTCGATCTGCACGTGCTTGGCGATCACCGCCATGATCTCCTCGCGCAGGATGGAGACGAGATCGGGCTGGCTGCGGTTGCGGCGCTCGTAGGCGAGCAGCACTTGCAGCCGTTCGCGCGCCACCGGCGCGCTGGTGCGCCGCTTGAAGATGTCGAGCAGGTTCATGCCGCCCTCCTTCCCAAAAGACGATCGAGGAAGCCCTTGCGCTCGAAGGGCACAATGACCGGCAGCTGCTCTCCTTCGAGCCGCCTTGCGGCGTCGAGATAGGCCTTGGCTGCGGCATTCAGCGGCTCCGACAGCGTCACCGGCGAACCGAGATTGGAGGCGCGTAGCACATCCTGGCTCTCGGGAATGATGCCGAGCAGCGGCACCGACAGGATTTCCAGCACGTCGTCGATCGACAGCATTTCGCCGCGCGCGGCGCGTCCCGCATCGTAGCGCGTGACCAGCACATGCTTGGCGATCTGCTCGCCCTCCTCGGCCCGCAAGGTGCGGGAATCGAGCAGGCCGATGATGCGGTCGGAATCGCGCACCGACGACACTTCCGGATTGGTGACGATGACCGCCTCGTCGGCAAAGCGCATGGCGAGCTGCGCGCCGCGCTCGATGCCGGCCGGGCTGTCGCAGAAGACATAGTCGAACACCGAGCGCAGCTTGCCGATGACCTCGGCCACGCCCTCCTCCGTCAACGCATCCTTGTCGCGCGTCTGCGAGGCCGGCAGCAGGAACAGCGTCTCGACCCGCTTGTCGCGGATCAGCGCCTGCGACAGCTTTGCCGAGCCCTGGATGACGTTGACGAGGTCGAACACCACGCGCCGTTCGGCGCCCATGATCAAATCGAGGTTGCGCAGGCCGACATCGAAATCCACCAGCGCCACCTTCTTGCCGGTCTTGGCGACCGCCGCCCCCAGAGCCGCGGTAGAGGTCGTCTTGCCGACGCCCCCCTTGCCCGAGGTGACCACCACTACCTTGCCCATCAATAAAGCCTCCGTTGTTGTTCGTTATGTCGTTGTCGGGCGAGACGCATTAGCTGAAAGGGGCGATGCGCAGCATGCCGTTGTCGAGAAATGCCTGCACAGGCTTGCCCCGGACTGACGGGTCCATCTCCTCGGCCGTGCAATACCAGCCATCCACCGACAGAAGCTCGGCCTCGTTCCTGCGGCAGAAGACACGCGCCGCCGTGTTGCCTTGAGCGCCTGCCGAAGCGCGGCCGCGCAGCGTGCCATAGACGTGGATCGAGCCGGTGGCGACGATCTCGGAGCCGGAGGCGACGGAGCCCAGCACGATGACATCACCATGCGGATGGAAGATCAGCTGGCCCGAACGGATCGGCGAGCGGATCATCAACGTGCCGGCGTCGGGTGCGGCGATTTTGGCGTCTTTCGGCTGTGCCTTGGCATCGCTCGCCGGTTTCAAGTCGCCCGCCTTCAAATCGCCGGCCTCTGCCTTGATGTCACCGGCCGCCTTCGTATCGCCTGCCGGCGTAGCGTCGTCCGCCCTGCCCGCCTTGCGGCTCGGCTGCAGCAGACCGTCGGTGGTCGCCTCCTTGGCGCCGACCAGCACCGGCGGCAGATGCGCGCCAAGCTCAGCGCCGCCGCCGAGCTCGATGGCATAGATGCGGATGTCGCGCTGGCCGAGCAGATCGACCAGCGCTTCGATGGCCACGACATCGGGCTTGAGCACGTTCAGGTCGAGCACCACCGGGCGCCCGGCAAAATAGCCCGGCGAGTTGCCGACCCAGCGATCGAGGCTCTCCAGCCAAACATCCAAAGGCGCCTCCGGCGTCAGCGTGAAAGCGACGAAGGAGCGGGCGCGAAAGCGAATGGATTTGGCCTCTAGGGGGGCGGCAAAGGTCACGGCGGGCGATTCCTTACTGAGAGGTAAACGCTAGGCCGAGCATGGTTAATGAAAGGTTAATGAGGGTTGGATGGGCGATCAGAATGGCTGGACTGACAGAGGGCTGACGGGCATGCAAGCGCGAACATATTCGGCAGGTTCGCTATAGACTGGGACAGCCGTGAAGAGGCACAAACGGACAGACACGTTTCAAAGCACTGACGGCACTGAGATGGCGCACCGGAAATCTGAGGTAAAATAAAAGAATTATGACTCGCAGACCACTAATACAAAAAGGTGTGGCGGAGCTTGAAAAGCTTTTCGATCACCAACGCGATGATCCGGATTTTCTGAAGGTTCTAATTGCTGAACTTTCGGAGAGAACAGTACCTCGTGCGCAGGAACTAAAGCGCCGAGCGATCCAGGCGGTTGGGACCAATTCAAGGACGGCGCCCCAACAACGCAACCACAGCCAAAATCAGGATGCTACAGCCACCGTCGCCGTGTCCACCCCCGGTGCGGCAACGCCTTTGCCACAAACTGATGTCAAAGAGTACCCGCTGCCGGAAAAAGCTGCGATTCCGCTGGTATCGCGCCCCGCACTGGAGCGGCCGCCTATCACGAACAAAGCAGCTGATGTGTTGTCGACATGGACCGCAATGGAGGTATTGTCGCCTCCATCCTTCCGCAAACCTGAGGACCTAACGAGCGGCGATCGTTCCCGAATTGCACCGTTAGATAAGCCTTACCTTCCATGGGAGAATAAAGGAGAACGCAGTCGACCAAAGCAGAAACTCTACTATCAGATCATTCTGGGCAGCGTTGATATGGAAGCCGCCATTTCCGCGCTGCTGCAGGTCTATACCGATAGCCGAATTGAGAGGCCGGCGGCGCGGGGCGAGGCTGTACTTGCAACCATCATGGTGGATCGCGAGGGTCGCCCCGTTGAAGATGACTGCGTAGCTATCTCCAGTTTCGGCTGGGGTATGCCTGTGGCACTAGCCGGGCGACTGAGTGACCTCGGCACGTGGTCCCAAGTCGAGCGGCATTTGGTCGAGGAACTCAGTCAGAAAGTTGTAGCCAAGGACAAAGAGGGTCGGCCGAAGCCTCTAACGCGAAAATCGATCGAGGCGGCGCACCGCTGGCTGGTGGTAAAGATCGGGATCGATTCACACTTTACGAAAGCTCCTGCCTTTGCCGTACGCTCGTATCAATATTTTAAATTACAGGACCCGCCGGAAGCGATCTTACTAAACTCGTTCTTTCTCGAAGACCTTGCCCGAGCACAAGCGCTGGTCGCGGACGGAAAGGCCACCGGCAATTTCAAACGGTACATCGGAACCACAAAGCCGAAAGCACGGCGAAATTTGATGAGCGACAACCGCGCTATTGCAGACGCGTTGGAGCCCGCGAAGTTTCCCTTAGGCTCTTGGCCCGGCAACGGACGACACCCTTTGGCAATGCTCCAGCAATGCGCCGTCAATCTTACCCTGCACGATTTGAAAACAGAGGGAATTGTTGCCGTCAACGGTCCACCAGGTACAGGCAAAACCACCCTGCTACGGGATGTTGTAGCGGCCATCGTTACGAATCGCGCCGAGCTTCTTTGCTCGTTCAGCGATCCAAAAGATGCGCTGTCGGCTTCTGGCCAAAAACTCAAAAGGGGCAATTCGTTTATTCACCTCTACAAGCTGGACGACAAGCTTCGCGGACATGAAATCATTGTCGCCTCCTCTAACAACAAAGCGGTGGAAAATGTCAGCGCCGAGCTGCCGGGAATGGGCGCCATCGCTGAGGAGGCAACCGGCCTGCGGTACTTCAAAACGGTTTCAGATGCGCTGTTGGGGCGCGATAGTTGGGGCGTTATTGCAGCTGTGCTCGGCAACGCCCGAAACAGAAGTGATTTCCGGCAAACCTTCTGGTGGGATGAGGATGTTGGGTTTCAGCGCTATTTGCAGCAGGCAAGCGGCAATCCGCAGCTAATCGAGGAAAAGACTGAGACCGGAACACGCCGAAGACCGCCTCGTATCGTCGCGCAGGAAAACGCGCCGGAAGATCATGACGAAGCATTGCGGCGCTGGGGTACGGCACGTCTGCGCTTCACTAAGGCACTCGCACAGGCGAAGACAGCTCTCACGGATTTGCAGGAGATCCACGACCTTCTGATTGCTTTTGCAAAGGGTCAGGTCGCAATCGCCACGGTTGACTCTGAGATCACGTCCCTTCAGCCACTTCTGGAGCGCTCTGCCCACCTTGCTCAGGCTGCAGCTCTCCTACACCAAAAACAGCGACCGAATGTAGAGACGCTTGAGCGAGATGCCACAGTTGCCATGCGCTCACGGCCCGGCTTTTTGGGCCGCCTTTTCCGAACTGCAGCTTACCGCAGATGGCAAGCAGAGCACGGTGCCTTATTGACAAGCCTGATTGAAGCGAGAAGCAAACTAGCTTTGCTGAAGAACGCGGCCGATGCCAAGAGCGCTGAGCATTCTCGGCTGGCGGGAGATGTTGAAAGGCTGCGAAAGTCACATGCGAGCCTAATAGCTGCGCTTGAGCAAAACAGACAACGCCACGCATCTCTTGTGCGCCAGTATCCCGGAACATCTATATCGGAGGATTTTTTTGAGCGGCGGCACGCGGATAAGCAAAAGACCGCGCCCTGGTTGGACGAAAAAGTGCCCGGCTTCGCAATGATGTTTTTGAGGCGGCGATGGCACTACATCGCGCATTTGTCGACGCGGCGGCACAGCCAATTCGGCATAACCTTAATGCATTGATGGACGGATTCGGCACTCGCTCACTTGGCAGTGAGGAGAAGGACGCGCTCATTCCACACCTGTGGTCGACCCTTTTTCTTCTCGTGCCAGTGGTTTCCACGACGTTCGCGTCAGTCTCCCGCATGTTCCCCAAGATCGGGCCAGAAGAATTCGGCTGGCTTCTGGTCGACGAGGCCGGTCAGGCATTGCCGCAGGCCGCTGTCGGAGCCTTGATAAGAACCAAGCGTGCAGTCGTTGTAGGCGACCCGATTCAGATCGAGCCTGTTGTGGTTTTACCAGACCAACTGACCGAAGCGATGTGTCATCAATTCGGGGTCGATCCCTTGATCTACTGCCCGCCCGGGGCGCCTTCACAGACGCTGGCAGACAGCGCCACAGAATATTACGGCACCTTCGAAACCAAATTTGGCACACGTGAAGTTGGGGTGCCCCTTCTGGTTCATCGTCGATGCGAAGAGCCGATGTTCAGCATATCAAATTCAATTGCCTACGAGAATCTGATGGTCCAGGCGAAAACTGCCAAGACCTCAGCTATCCGGGATGTCCTCGGTCCTTCATGCTGGATCGATGTGGAGGGACGCGGACAGGAAAAATGGTGCCCGCAAGAAGGCGAGATGTTGTTGGGTATGCTCCGGCAGCTTCGCCAACAAGGGGTTGTGCCTGACTTCTACATTGTGACGCCGTTTGTGGTGGTGCAGGACCGTATACGTGAAATGCTGCGTTCAAGCGGATTGCTTGATGAATGGGTCGAGAACCCTTTTGCCTGGGTGTATGAGCGTGTCGGAACCGTCCACACGGTCCAAGGGCGGGAAGCTGAAGCGGTTTTTTTCGTCCTCGGAGCTCCCAATGCCGAGCAACGCGGGGCACGAGGATGGGCCGGCGGGCGGCCTAATCTACTTAATGTAGCCGTCACCCGAGCGAAGGAAGCCGTATATATTATCGGCAACCGAACCCTCTGGAAAAGTGCAGGCGTGTTTCAGTCGCTTGATAAACTTATGCCGTAGGAAGCGGCGATGGCTACGGTGTCGCCGCCTTGCGCGAATGAATGCGGCGTCGGACCGATCATGACTTCGCCCGCCTCTTCCCTCGATCCCCCTCGCCGCCTGCTCAACTGCAGCCCGGTCCGTGCCCAGCCTGTCAATCAGCTCCTGCGCCTCGTCGCCCGATATGCCGGTGCGCACGGCCAGTTCCTCGACCGCCAGGATGTCGGTGCTGGCGATCTCGCGCGGCAGGGCGTCGTCGGCGGTCAGCGGCAGCGCCGCCTCGCGGTCGATTTCGGCCTCGGCCCGGTGCCAGTGGTGCTCGGGGTCACCAGTGCCTTCGCGCTCCCAGATCTGGTAGGCGCGCTGCTGTATCTTGTGATGCCGGTCGTCTTCCATGGTGGTTCTCCCCTGGGCTTTGAGGACGATCCGAACGATCCCAGAAATCGCGCGGTCGCAATCGTTGCGGCGCCCTTCGCGCTGGCTATTCGCATTGCCGTCTCGGCCCGCCGGAATATGGCTGGTAGCTGTTGTCTTCCGGACGGTAGGAGCGATAGCGGCTGAAGCAGGAGGCGACATGGTCCGGTTCGCCGCCGGCAGCCGCGTAGGCGCCCGCGCCCTCGACATAGCTTGCCTCTCGCGGCGCGACGCGGTCGGCGGCGAGATAGGGCGATACGCAGGTGCGCTGCTGTCCGCTATAGGACATGTAGCTGTTGTCCTCGGGATCGTAGGAGCGGTATCGGCTGGCGCACCAGGCGAGATGCGGCGGCGGCAGTTCGGTCCGCGCGATGGCGCCGGTGACGGTGGGATCGGGCTGCTGCCTGGCCGGGTCCTGGGCTGGCTCCCTGGCGGCGATGTCGGCAGGCGCGGACTGCTCGGGCGGCACACGTTCGAAGTCCTGCGCCGTCTTGTCCACCGGCCGCGCTTTCCGGGTCCACAGTTCCGCCACGCTGACGGTGGGCCTTGCCTCCCGCACAGGCTTGGCGGCAAGCAGCCAGGCTGCGAAAACCAGCCCGCTGCCGAACACCGCAAGGGTCAGCACGAAGCCGCCGACCAGTCCCAAAATCGCTTTCACTCGACACTCCTTGTGTCCCTGCCAATAAAATGCGGGACATCACGGCTTGTTCCAGAAAAGCAGGCGCGAGGGACCTAAGTCTGACCGACCGACAACCGGCAGCTCGCCGAGAACCGGGTGCGGCGCGATTTTTTCGACGGTGAAAAATCAAGGGAGCGGTCGAGCAGCCGTTGGGCCACGTCGCAGCCGCTATTCCGCCGCCTCGGCATAGTGCTGAGGGACATAGTTGAGGATCGGGCCGAGCCAGCGCTCGACATCGGCCAGCGGCATGGCTTTGCGGCGGGCATAGTCCTCGACCTGGTCGCGCTCGACTTTGGCGACGCCGAAATAATAGCTTTCGGGATGGGCGAGATAGATGCCGGAGACCGAGGAGCCCGGCCACATCGCATAGCTCTCGGTCAGGCTGACGCCGGCATTGCGCTCGCCGTCGAGCAGCCGGAACAAGGTCGCCTTCTCGGTATGATCGGGCTGCGCGGGGTAGCCGGGCGCCGGGCGGATGCCGCGATAGGGCTCGCCGACCAGTTCGTCGGGCGCCAGCTTCTCATCAGCGGCATAGCCCCAGAATTCCTTGCGCACTTTCTCATGCATGCGCTCGGCAAAGGCTTCGGCGAAACGGTCGGCCAGCGCCTTGACCATGATCGAGGAGTAATCGTCGTTGGCGCGCTCGAAGCGCTCTGATATCGCCACCTCCTCGATCCCCGCGGTGACGATGAAGCCGCCGATATAATCCGGCTTGCCTATGTCCTGGGGCGCGACGAAATCCGACAGCGCGACATTAGCCTTGCCGTCGCGCTTGGGCAGTTGCTGGCGCAGCGTGAAGAAGGTTGCCAGTTCCTGCGAGCGTGCCTCATCCGTGAACAACCTGATGTCGTCGCCGACGGTGTTCGCCGGCCAGAAGCCGATGACGGCGCGCGGCGCGAACCATTTTTCCGCGATGATCTTTTTCAGCATCGCCTGCGCGTCCTCGAAAAGCTGGCGCGCGGCGGCTCCCTGCTTCTCGTCGTCGAGGATCTTGGGGTAACGCCCCTTCAGCTCCCAGGTCTGGAAGAACGGCGTCCAGTCGATGTAGCGCGCGAGCTCCGTCAGGTCCCAGTTGCCGAAAACCTTGACGCCGGTGAAGGACGGCTTCGGCGGCTCATAGGTCGACCAGTCGACCTTGTGCGCATTGGCCCTGGCCTTGGCCAGCGGCAGCCGCTGCTTGTCGGCCTCGGAGCGGGCATGCGCGTCGGCGACCTTTTTGTACTCGGCCCGCACTGTGTCGACGTAGCCGCCCTTGGTCTCGTTCGACAGCAAGGATGACACGACGCCGACGGCGCGGCTGGCGTCATTGACATAGACCGTCTGTCCCTTGGAATAGCGCGGGTGGATCGTCACCGCCGTGTGCACGCGGCTGGTCGTGGCGCCGCCGATCAGCAGCGGAATGTCAAACCCTTCACGCTCCATCTCGGCGGCCATGTGCACCATCTCGTCCAGCGACGGGGTGATCAGGCCGGACAGGCCGATGATGTCGACATTTTGCTCGCGAGCCGTCTGCAGGATCTTCGCCGCCGGCACCATGACGCCGAGATCGATGATCTCGTAATTGTTGCAGGCCAGAACGACGCCGACGATGTTCTTGCCGATGTCGTGGACATCGCCCTTTACAGTCGCCATCAGGATTTTGCCGGCTGTCTGGCGCTCGCCATTGTCGATGCCATTGGCGGCGTTGGCCAGTTTTTCGGCCTCCATGTGCGGCAGCAATCCGGCCACCGCCTGCTTCATCACGCGCGCCGACTTCACCACTTGCGGCAGAAACATCTTTCCCGCGCCGAACAGATCGCCGACGACATTCATGCCGGCCATCAGCGGGCCTTCGATGACATGCAGCGGCCGCTCGGATGCGAGGCGCGCTTCCTCGGTGTCGGCGTCGATGAATTCGGTGATGCCGTTGACCAGCGCATGCGAAATCCGCCGCTCGACCGTCCAGTCGCGCCAGGCGAGATCGCGCTCCCTGGCTTCCTTGCCGGCGGTGCCCTTGAAGCGCTCGGCGATCTCCAGCATGCGTTCGGTGGCGGTGCCGCCGGCCCTGGGCACGCGGTTGAGCACGACATCCTCGCAGGCCTCGCGCAGCCCCGGCTCGATCGTGTCGTAGACGGCGAGCTGACCGGCATTGACGATGCCCATATCCATGCCGCGCTGGATGGCATGGTAGAGGAACACGGCGTGCATCGCCTCGCGGACAGGCTCGTTGCCGCGAAACGAGAAGGACAGGTTCGAGACGCCGCCCGAGATATGGACATGCGGCAGCGTGCCGGTGATCTCGCCGGTGGCCTCGATGAAGTCGACGCCGTAATTGTCGTGCTCCTCGATGCCGGTGGCGACCGCGAAGACATTGGGGTCGAAGACGATGTCTTCGGGCGGGAAACCGGCCTGTTCGGTGAGCAGCTTGTAGGCGCGGGTGCAGATCTCGACCTTGCGCGCCTTGGTATCGGCCTGGCCGGCCTCGTCGAAGGCCATGACGACCACGGCCGCGCCATAGGCGCGCACCAGCTTCGCGTGATGCAGAAAGGCTTCCTCGCCTTCCTTCATCGAGATGGAGTTGACCAGCGGCTTGCCCTGAACGCATTTCAGCCCGGCCTCGATGATCTCCCATTTCGAGGAGTCGACCATCACCGGGACACGGGCGATATCAGGCTCGGCGGCGATGAGGTTGAGATACTCGACCATCGCCTTTTTCGAATCGATCAGGCCTTCATCCATGTTGATGTCGATGATCTGTGCGCCATTGGCGACCTGGTCGCGCGCCACGTCGAGCGCCGGGACATAGTCGCCCGCCGTGATCAGCTTTCGGAACCTGGCCGAGCCGGTGACGTTGGTGCGTTCGCCGACATTGACGAAGGGAATCTCATCGGTCAGCGTGAACGGCTCCAGCCCCGACAGGCGCATCTTGCGCTCGATCTCGGGAATGGCGCGCGGTGGATACTTCTTGACAGCCTCGGCGATGGCGCGGATGTGATCCGGCGTCGAGCCACAGCAGCCGCCGACGACATTGACCAGCCGTTCCCTGGCAAAATCCTCGATCTGCGCGGCCATGAAGTCCGGGCTCTCGTCATAGCGGCCGAATTCATTGGGCAGGCCGGCATTCGGATAGGCGCAGACGAAGGTGTCGGCGACGCCTGAAATTTCGGCCAGATGCGCGCGCATCGCATTGGCGCCGAGTGCGCAGTTGAGGCCGATGGTGAAGGGGCTGGCATGGCGCACCGAATGCCAGAAGGCGGTCGGCGTCTGGCCCGACAGGGTGCGGCCGGAGAGATCGGTGATGGTGCCGGAAATCATCACCGGCAAACGCACGCCCTTTTCGAGAAAAATCTCGTTGCAGGCGAAGATCGCCGCCTTGGCGTTCAGCGTGTCGAAGATGGTCTCGATGAGAATGATGTCGGCGCCACCGTCGACCAGGCCGCGCAACTGCTCGCCATAAGCCAGGCGCAATTCGTCGAAGGTCACCGCGCGGTAGCCGGGATTGTTGACGTCGGGCGACATCGAGGCGGTGCGGTTGGTCGGCCCGAGCGCGCCGGCGACGAAGCGCCGCTTGCCGTCCTCCTGCTGTGCCCTCGCCGCTGCCCGACGCACCAGCCGCGCGCCGTCGCGGTTCAGCGCGTAGACGGCATCCTCCATGCCGTAATCCGCCTGGGCGATCGAGGTCGAGGAGAAGGTGTTGGTCTCGAGGATATCGGCGCCAGCGATGGCGTATTGATAATGGATCTCCTCGATCGCCTTCGGCTGCGTCAGGATCAAGAGGTCGTTGTTGCCCTGCTGGTGGCAGGTGCAGCCGGCAAAAGCCTCGCCACGGAAATGCTCCTCGTCGAAACCGAGACCCTGGATCTGCGTGCCCATGGCGCCGTCGAGAATGAGAATGCGCTCGCGTGCCGCCGCGGTGAGCGCCGCAAGCACTTCCGCACCGTCGGGCTTGGCCGCGACGGGGCCGAACAATGCGTCCTGCGATGCAGAATTCTGCGACATTTTTTATCCTTGAGGCGACAACCATCACATAAGGATATCTTTATGTCAACATACGGAATGCAGGCGAACGCGTAGTGGCGAGAGTTTGGTGCGATGGTCATCCCGATCGACAATGTGACGGCGGCGGTCATTGTCGCCGCTGGGCCGTGCCTACACCACCACGTCCCGATATACCCTCACCTCGCCATCCTGGCCGCGGATGCGCCAGTCCTGCTCTTCCCGCCCCTCGACATGGCATGGCCCGAGCGGCACCTTGCCGCCGCCTTCCGGCAGGTCCAGCACATAGACCGGATTGCAGATGCCCGACAGGCGGGCGCGCAGCGCGCCGGCCAGCGCCTGTCCCTGCGCAATCGTGGTGCGCCTGTGCGCCATGCCGCGCGCGAGGTCGCCATGGTGCAGGTAATAGGGTTTGACGCCGAGCCGGTACATCAGTTCGCGGCAGAGTTCCTCCAGCACCTCGACCGTGTCGTTGACGCCCTTGAGCAGGACGCTCTGGTTGAGCAGCACGAAGCCTGCCTCGCGCATGGCGCGGCAGGCCAATTCGGTGGCCGGCGTGATCTCCCGCGCATGGTTGAAATGGGTGACGATTGTGACCATCAGCCGGCCCTGCAACGCGCCAACCAGCCCCGGCGTGATGCGCGCGGGCAGTACGACAGGCACGCGCGTGTGGATACGCAGCAGCCTGACATGCGCGATCGCCTCGATGCGGGCGCGGATTTCAGCCAGCGCCTTGTCGGGCAGCGAAAGCGGATCGCCGCCCGTCAGGATCACTTCGCGGATTTCGGTATGGCCTTCGATATAGGCAAAAGCCTCTTCGAGCGCTTCTCGCGTATAGCCGCGGCCGATCGAGGTCAGGGATTCCTTGCGGAAGCAGAAACGGCAATAGACCGCGCATTGGTAGGTCGCAAACAACAGCACGCGGTCGGCGTGGCGGTGCGTCAGTCGCGGCACCGGACTGAAGGCATGGTCGGCGATCGGATCGTCGAGCTCGCCTTCCGTTTCCGTCAGCTCATCCGGCGATGGAATGACCTGGGCGCGGATCGGATCGGCGGGATCGTTCCAGTCGATCAGGTCGAGATAGGTTTTGGGGGCACGCACCTTGTGGCGTACGGCCGCCTCCTGCGCCGCCGCGTGCTCGGCGGGTGACAGCGGCAGCGAGGCGAGATCGCGGACGTGGCGCACACCGGCGCGGATGTCGTCCTGCCACGCGGTGTCGGCGTCGCGTCCTTCGTCGGCTGTGGCCGCGTCATCGAAAGTTGAGTTTGGGATCATTGGGGCCTCGGGGCAATTCTGGCGGTGCTATCGGCCGGATGGATGGTTCGGTCAACAGCAGTGGCTCGGCGCGGATTGTCGCTGCGCTGCGGTCCTTCGCATCCCCCGACTATCGCCGTAATCGACCAGCGCAGCAATTTCAGGCAATCTGACCGATAAGGCGCTCCAAGGGGAGATGGGCGCCGCTTAGGGAGGACCGCGATGAGCAAAATGCCGCGCTATGAGGATGCCGCTCAGCGCTTTCGCATCGAAGATGAGATCGCCCGGTTGTATGGCAACCCTGGAACCGGCATCAATGCCTATGTCGAATGCTGCGGCCGCTACACCGGAGAAGACCGGCTGGCGCTGCGCGCGATCTCGGCCGGCGGCGAGCTTCGCGAATTCAGCTTCGACGATCTCGCCGACATGTCCGGGCGCGCCGCCAATGTGCTCAAGGCCGCCGGCGTCGGTGCCGGCGATGTCGTCGCCGGCATGCTGCCGCGCGTCCCCGAACTGGTGGCGCTGATCCTCGGGACGTGGCGCATCGGCGCGGTCTACCAGCCGCTGTTCACCGCCTTCGGTCCGAAAGCCATCGAGCACCGCCTCGGCTATAGCGGCGCCAGGATCGTGGTGACCAACCCGGCCAATCGCGGCAAGCTCGACGAGGTCGAGACATCAGCGCAAATCGCCACCATTCTTGGTCCGGACGAGGCGCTACCGGAACGCGACATGGATTTTCGCGCCGCGCTTGCCGCCGCCTCGCCCGACTGCGGACCAGTGATGCGCAAGGGCGACGACCTGTTCATGATGATGTCGACCTCCGGCACGACAGGCCTGCCCAAGGGCGTGCCGGTGCCGCTCCGCGCCCTGCTGGCCTTCGGCGCCTATATGCGCGATGCGGTCGGGCTGCGCGGCGACGATATCTTCTGGAATATCGCCGACCCCGGCTGGGCCTACGGCCTCTATTACGCCATCACCGGGCCCTTGCAGCTCGGCATCGCCACCACCTTCTATGAAGGCGCCTTCAACGCCAAAAGCACCTATGACATCATCGAGCGGCTCGGCGTCACCAGCCTTGCCGGGTCGCCCACCGCCTATCGGCTGCTGATGGCGGAACGGCCCGAGGCGGCCGCCGGTGTAAAAGGCAGGCTGCGTGTGGTGAGCAGCGCCGGCGAACCACTCAACCCGGAAGTGATCCGCTGGTTCGACGCCCATCTCGCCGCCCCCATCCACGATCATTACGGCCAGACCGAGAACGGCATGATGGTCAACAACCATCATGGGCTCTCGCACGTCGTGCGCGTGGGCTCGGCCGGCTTCGCAATGCCCGGATATCGCATGGTGGTATTGGACAAGGCCGGCAACGAGCTCGGCCCCAACCAGCCCGGCATCCTCGCCGTCGACATCGCGAAGTCGCCGCTGCGCTGGTTCGACGGCTATCACCAAGCCGAGACGCCAGCGATCACGGGCGGCTACTACCGCACCGGCGACACGGTGGAGTACGAGCCGGACGGTTCGGTCTCCTTCATCGGCCGCGCCGACGATGTCATCACTTCGGCCGGCTATCGCATCGGCCCGTTCGACGTCGAAAGCGCGCTGATCGAGCATCCGGCGGTCAACGAGGCGGCTGTCGTCGGCGTGCCCGATCCGCAGCGCACCGAGATCGTCAAGGCCTTCGTCGTTCTGGCGCCGGCTTACAAGGGCAATTCGGAGCTCGCCGAAGAGCTGGCCCAGCACGTCAAGAAACGGCTGTCGGCGCACGCCTACCCGCGCGAGGTCGAGTTCATCACGGAACTGCCGAAGACCCCAAGCGGCAAGATCCAGCGCTTCCTGCTGAGGAAGGCGGAGGTGGAGAAGCGCAAGGCGTGATTAGGCGCCAATCTCCCCCCTCGAGGGGGAGATGTCGCCGAAGGCGACAGAGGGGGTCGTTGCGCGTGAAGCGCTAACGTCGTCTCGCGCTGCAAAAGGAGTCAGCGCTTCACGCGCGGCGACCCCCTCTGGCCTGCCGGCCATCTCCCCCTCATGTGGGGAGATCTGCAGCTCCAACGGCGTCTTTTTTCAGCCCAATGTTGTCATGTATCCTTGGAATCGAACGTAGAGCAGGGTTTATATCATGCGGTGGGTCTGGACGTTTCTGTTTGCACTGGTGAGCAGCGTGGCTTTCGCGGCCTCGCCGGAGGACGACTATGTGGCCGCGCGTGACAAGGCGATTGCTGATATCGCAGCGCTGAACAGTGCGAACGCGGCAATCGAGACCATCGACGCTGAGAACGAGAAGGCGCTGGCCGACCTCCAGCAGCGTCTTGCCGGCATCATCGGTCCGCTGGCGGTCAAGGACTTTCCGCCAACCGGCACAATCAATATCGAAAGCCTCAGCGACTCCGATATCGGCTATGGCATGCTCGATGGGCTGCGATACACCAAGGGCGACGACGGCCCCAGCCTAGTGGCAACGACGCGAGGGCTGCTGGAGCGCTGGCTCCAGTCCAGAACCGCCGAGACCGACGAAAGTTTCAAACTGCCCGCCGGCATCGATGAGGCGCTTAAGCTGGATGCCTTCTATACCCAGGCGATCAACAGCGACGCCGCCTTCGAGGGAACGCTCGACTTTCCATTGAAGAAACCCGAAGGCGCCGACATCGCCTTCGCACGGCTCGGCGGCTGGACGCAGGACGTCGGGCCGATCTATGAGCAGGAAGTCATCGTTACGCTCGTCAAAGGCAACAGCGTGAGAATTATCGCAGCGCCGGCAGCCCCTGCCGTTCCGAAGATCGCCGCCTGCGACGCCGTGTGGGCTGCTGCGGACGCCGCCGCGCAGAAATTCCAGGAGGCCTACCAGGCATCGGACCTGAAGGACGAAAAAGCGTTCGAGTCCTCCAACGCCGCCTGGGACAAGGGCGACAGCGACTACCGGGCCTGCATGGCGCAGCGCCTGCCGGCTGACCCGGCTTTCCCGGCGCTGCTCGCCCAGGCGCAGGCGCTGGCCGATCAAATGGCTGGGAAGTAAGCCTCCCGCAAGGGCCCGCGCGGCAAGATCAGCCGGCTTGTTGCAATCTGAGGCGAATATGACTTCGCCGCTGGGTTGCAGAACGCTGCAACCTGGCGTCCTACTTTCGGACACTCATTCAGATTTCGGCTGGACCCTGGCAGCCAAAAGCTTACCGTTTGTTCTCGGATTCGTCTCGAAGCTCAAACTTAAGCTTTAGCTACTATGGTCGACCGAAGGACTACTGTCCTGGAAAGGTCTTCGGATCGAGTTGGCAGGTGCAATGCTCAATTCCGGCCGGTTGAAACGGGCCGTTTTTTCTTCCGCCAACTTGCCGGCGGCGATTGCCTTTGTCGTGCTTCTCGTCTGCGCCCTGGTTGCCGACCAGAGGAACAGAGAGGTCTCCGATCAGCTGGCGCGCGCCGACGTCCTGGCCAAGGTCAACATCATACGCGCCAAGCTCGAAGGCAACATAGGCGGCAATCTCCAGCTGGTTCAGGGTCTCGTTTCGACAATCGTTACCGAGCCTTATATGGGCCAGCAAAGATTTGCGGCACTCGCCCGTAATCTGTTCGAGCAAAAATCGCAGTTGCGCGATATTGCCGGCGCCCCCGACCTCGTCATCGCGCTGATGTATCCGCTGGAAGGCAATGAAAAAGCCATCGGGCTGGACTACCGCAAGAGCGATACGCAACGCATGGCCGCGCTTCGCGCCCGTGACCAGCGCGCGCTGGTGCTCGCCGGGCCGGTCAAACTGGCGCAAGGCGGACGTGGCTTCATCGGCCGTATCCCGGTCTTCGTGCCGACGGCGGGTGGCGGCGACCGTTTCTGGGGTATCGTCTCGGCCGTGATCGATGTCGATCGGCTCTACGCTGCCAGCGGACTGACCGACCCTGATCTGGATATCGATGTGGCGCTTATCGGCAAGGATGCGCTCGGCGGCGGCGGGGAACTGTTCTTCGGCGGCGATAATGTCGTGTCCGGCAATCCGGTGATGGCAGAGGTGCAATTGCCTTCAGGCTCCTGGCAAATTTCAGCCATACCGAAGGGCGGCTGGCCGACCGCTCCGAAAAATGAGTGGCTGTTGCGTCTGCTCATGGCGCTTGCCGGCGCGCTGGTGGTGCTGCCGATCCTCGTGGCAGGACGTCTTTTCGGTGAGCGGCAGAAAAGTGACGCCGAGTTGAGGCGCCTGTCCCGGCGGCTGGAGCTGGCGTTGGAAGCCTCTGCTATAGGCGTGTGGGAGCACGATACCGTCAGCAACGAACTCGTATGGGACGACCGCATCAACGAAATCTATGGCAAACCCGGCGGCGGCAAGACCCGTAGCTATGACGACTGGGCGCTGGCGATCCATCCCCAAGACTTCGAACGGGCTAAAGCAGATTTCGATTCGGCTGTTGCAACACAAGGCCCCTACTCTTCGCAGTATCGGCTCCTGCGGCCGGACGGCACCATTCGCCATGTGCGCACCCGCGCCAGTTTCTTCCGGGACATCGACGGCACGCCAAAAATGATCGGCGCCGAATGGGATGTGACAGGCGACGTGCTGCTCAACGAGAATCTCGTGCGTGAACGTCGCCTTTCAGAATCGAAAAATGCCGAACTGAACCTGGCCAAAGCCCGCATCGAGCATGTCGCGATGCATGATTCGCTGACCGGTCTGCCCAACCGTCGGTATCTGGACGAGATGCTTGCCGAAAACCGCGAAGCCGACGGCCGTGCGGCGTTGCTGCATCTCGACCTTGACCGGTTCAAGCAGATCAACGACACGCTCGGCCATGCAGCGGGCGATGCATTGCTGGTGCATGCTTCGAAAGTCATCAAGGCCAGCGTCGGCAGTGCCGATTTCGTTGCGCGCATCGGCGGCGACGAGTTTGTCGTGCTGAGCCATGGACGCGACGACAAGGAACTCGCCGCGCTGGCCGACCACATTATCGATGCGATGCGCCAGCCGGTCGACTATCTGGGTCACCAGTGCCGGT
Organism: Mesorhizobium sp. C089B; assembly: GCF_030323125.1. NCBI lineage: Bacteria > Pseudomonadati > Pseudomonadota > Alphaproteobacteria > Hyphomicrobiales > Phyllobacteriaceae > Mesorhizobium > Mesorhizobium sp. C089B. Next base: position 389,644 of record NZ_CP100469.1, on the reverse strand, counting down.
TCGGCGTCAGCATCGGCATTGCGGCCAATAGCGGCGTCGATGCAAGGCAGTTGCTTGTCAATACCGATCTGGCGCTGTACCGGGCGAAAGGCCGCGGCCGCAACCGCTACGAGTTTTTCAACGAAGAGCTGCAGAGCGAGATCGTGCGGACCAAGCAGACCGCCGACGAGATTCTGGGCGGGCTCGAGCGGAACGAATTCATCGTCTACTATCAGCCGCAGTTCGACGCCAAGACGCTGGAGATCGTCGGCGTCGAGGCGCTGTCGCGTTGGGATCATCCGCAACGCGGCATGCTGACCCCCGACGCCTACATCAAGGTGGCTGAAGAACTTAATGTCGTGGCGCTTATCGACCGCACCGTCCTGGAGCAGGCGCTCGATAATTTTGAGCGTTGGTCGCGCAGCCACCTCAACATCCCGCGCGTCTCGGTCAACGTTTCCGCACGGCGCCTGGAAGACAGGGACCTGATCAAGGGTTTGCGCAAGCTTCCGATCAAGGAAGGGACCGTGTCGTTCGAACTGGTGGAGTCGATTTTCCTCGACGAAAACGACGAGCTGGTCAGCTGGAACATCGAACACATCAAGGGGCTCGGCATCGACGTCGAGATCGACGATTTCGGCACCGGGCATGCCTCGATCGTCTCGCTGTTGAAGTTGCGGCCCCGTCGCCTCAAGATCGACCGCCAGCTGGTCACCCCCATCACCAGCTCAACCGCACAGCGGCAGCTTGTGTCGTCCATCATCGACATCGGCAAGTCGCTCGGGATCGAAGTGATCGCCGAGGGCGTCGAGACGATGGAGCACGCGCGCATCCTGAAAGAGCTTGGCTGCGACATCCTGCAAGGCTTCCTGTTCGGCTACCCGATGGATGCCAAAGCCTTCAAGGCCTTCGCGCAGTCGCGCAAATGGCTGGCGGCGAGCTGACAAATCCTGGCTTTGCTGGACGCAAATGCGGACGCAGGACCTGCGTCAGGTCCGCAGCCCCGGCGCCTCGTGCCCGGTCCTCTCCACATATTCGGTATAGCCGCCGCCATAGGTGTGGATGCCTTCTGGCGTCAGTTCCAGCACGCGGTTGGAGAGTGCGGCCAGGAAATGGCGGTCGTGCGAGACGAACAGCATGGTGCCTTCGTATTGCGACAGCGCCGTGATCAGCATCTCCTTGGTCGCGATGTCGAGGTGGTTGGTCGGCTCGTCGAGCACCAGAAGATTAGGCGGATCGAACAGCATCAGCGCCATCACCAGGCGCGCCTTTTCGCCGCCTGACAGAACCCGGCATTTCTTCTCGATCTCGTCGCCGGAAAAGCCGAAGCAGCCGGCGAGTGCCCTGAGCGGCGCCTGGCCGGCTTGCGGAAACGCGTCCTCCAGCGTCTGGAACACGGTGCGTTCGCCCTCCAACACCTCCATGGCGTGCTGGGCGAAATAGCCCATTTTCACACTCGGCCCCCGAGCAACTGTGCCGGCATCCGGGTCAGACGCGCCGGCCACCAGCTTCAGCAGTGTCGACTTGCCGGCGCCGTTGACGCCCATGATGCACCAGCGCTCGCGGCGGCGGACCTGGAAGTCCAGCCCCTCATAGATCGAGCGGCTGCCATAGCCCTTGTGGACGTTCTTCAGCGTCACGACATCCTCGCCGCAGCGCGGCGCCGGCTGAAAATCGAAATTCACGATCTGACGGCGCTTGGGCGGCTCGACACGATCGATCTTGTCGAGCTTCTTCACCCGGCTCTGCACCTGGGCGGCGTGTGACGCCCGCGCCTTGAAGCGCTCGATGAAAGCGATCTCCTTGGCCAGCATGGCCTGCTGGCGCTCGAACTGCGCCTGCTGCTGCTTGTCGGCGATCGCCCGCTGCTGCTGGTAGAATTCGTAATTGCCGGAATAGGCGGTGAGCGAACCGGCGTCGATCTCGACCACCTTGTTGACGATGCGGTTCATGAACTCGCGGTCGTGCGAGGTCATCAGCAGCGCGCCCTCATAACCTTTCAGGAACTGCTCCAGCCAGATCAGGCTTTCGAGATCGAGATGGTTGGACGGTTCGTCGAGCAGCATGACATCGGGCCGCATCAACAGGATGCGGGCCAGCGCCACGCGCATCTTCCAGCCGCCGGACAGTTTGCCGACATCGCCGTCCATCATTTCCTGGCTGAAGCCCAGGCCGTCCAGCACTTCGCGGGCGCGGCCATCGAGCGCATAGCCGTCGAGTTCCTCGAAACGGTGCTGCGCCTCGCCATATTTCTCGATGATCTCATCCATCCGGTCGGCCTGCTCGGGATCGGCCATGGCCGCCTCGAGTTCGGCCATTTCGGCCGCCACGTCGCTGACCGGCCCGGCGCCGTTCATCACTTCGGCCACAGCACTGTGGCCGGCCATGTCGCCGACATCCTGGCTGAAATAGCCGATGGTGACGCCGCGATCGACCTGCACCTGGCCCTCGTCGGGCTGCTCCTGGCCGGTAATCATGCGAAACAAAGTCGTCTTGCCGGCGCCGTTCGGACCGACAAGGCCGATCTTCTCGCCCTTCTGTAGCGAGGCCGAGGCCTCGATGAAGACAAGCTGGCGGCCGTTCTGTTTGCTGATGCTTTCAAGACGGATCATGCGACTGGAAGAACCTTGGAGGATTTTCCCCGGCCCTTACGCGATCGGCCGCGCCAGAGGAAGCGCCCATTTGACGCCGCGCGCAAAAGCCGCTGCGGTCCGCACCTCCAGAATGCAAAACAGCCCGCCGCGCGATTTTGCGCAACGGGCTGTTTTTGAACCAGCTTCTGTACTCAGTTCGGTGCGGGCACTTCCGCTTCTATTGACGGCACCTGCTGGGCGGCGAGCGAGGCGAGCTTGCCCCGTCTGACGAGTGTCGGCTTCTCATAGGATCGTTTCATAAATGCCCCTCTCTTACACAAGCGGAGACTGTTCCGCCGAACTCGCCATGTCAATAAGCAGCGGTAGTGAGGTGCTTTGGCTGTGTCCGACGAATTGTCACTTCGCGTCGTGGAAAATGATCCCCACTGTATGCCGCCTGCCGGAGCGCAGGCGGCTGACGCCGTGCCTGAGGTTGACGCGGTAATGGCCTTTCGTGCCTTGCACCGGGCGGTTGTGGACAGCAAAGATCACCGCATCGCCCCGGGTCAGCGGCACCACTTCGGCACGGCTTTGCATGCGCGGGCGCTGTTCGGTCAGGACGAATTCGCCGCCGGTGAAATCCTCGCCGGGCTGCGACAACAGGATCGCCACCTGCAGGGGAAAAGCGAGATCGCCATAGAGGTCCTGATGGAGGCAGTTGAAGTCGCCGGGGCCATATTGCAGGAGAAGCGGCGTCGGCCGCGTTTGGCCGCTTTCGTGGCAAAGCTGGAGGAAGGCGGCGTGGTCATCGGGATAGCGCCGTGCCGCGCCCATGCGTTCGTTCCAGTCGTTGGCGACGCCGGCGAGCCTGGGATAGAGCGCGGTGCGCAGGCCACCGACCAGATCCGGCAGCGGATAGCGGAAATAGCGGTACTCGCCCTTGCCGAAGCCATGGCGGGCCATCACCACATGGCTGCGGAAATGGTCCTCATGCGGATAGAGACCGGCGATCTCGGTGCACTCCTCGGGTGAAAGCAGCGCCGGCATGACGGTGCTGCCGTGGCTGTTCAGTTCGCCGACCAGAGCACTCCAGTCCTGCGCTGCGACGCGCGCTTCGGCCGAATGGGCTGCGCGTTTGGTGCTTATCGAATGGATGGTCATGGATGCCTCCTTTGCTTGCGGTCAAAGTGGGGCGAACGAGGCGCCTGGGCCACCCGATTCCTGCGATGAACATTGTCATCTGCTGCCGGCAGCGATTAACTGTGTACATGCATCTTTCGATCGAACCGCTAAATGGCGTCAAAGGGCTTCCTCTCGGATCGTCTAAGGCGACTGTCAGATCCTTCTTTTCAGGAGAGCTCAAGGTCTTTCGGCGGAGCCCAACCAGCGTTCCGGCCGACTATTGGCCGGACCTTGGAGTATTCGCCTATTACAAGGCCGATGGCGCACTCGAAGCGCTAGAATTCACCTCGCCTGCGATCTTGGAACTGGGTGGCGCGTCGCTGTTTCCGATTTCCATGGAGGTTGCGCTGAGGTTCTTGAGACAAACCGACCCCAATGTGAAGGTCGAGATCGATAGCGCGATTTCGAATGCTCTCGGCATCAGCATCTGGACAGCCATAGGAAAAGAAGCGGACTCCCAGGTGGAAACACTTTTGCTGTTTGGAGCCGGCTACTACGGCTGATCCTTCCGGGCGATATCCACTGCAGATCGACTGCGTATCGATCGCATCAGACCGGATCGGCACCCTTGCGGCGATACGCCTCCAACTCAGGGTCCAGATCGACCCTCACCGCGTTTGTGAACAGGCAGGTCGCCACCATGATGCCGGCGAAGGCGACGAGGTTGACCAGCAGTGTGTCGTCGTAGCTAGCCTTGAGTGCCGCCCAGACATCGTCGGGAACGGCGTTGGTATCGGCAGCGACTGCCTTGCCGAATTCGATCAGCAAAGCTTCTTCAGCGCTGGGCTCGATCGCCTCGGGATCAAGACCGCTGTCGATCAGCGCGCGGCGGAAGAAGGTAAGCGGTATCTCGGCGCGGCATCTCTCGGAGATCGCCAGCGACAACAGCCAGACAGCGCGGTCGTCGAGTGCGGGCTTGAGCAGATCGCGCAGGGTGAACCATTCGGCATAGATGCGGTGGGCCGCCGGTGAATGCAGCAGGATGCGCTTCATGTTGGTCATGCGTCCGCGCAGGCCAAGCTCCCTGTCGTGCTCGGCGCGGATGTCTTGCGATGCCGAGGCGTAGTCGATCGGCGGGATCATGGCCATGGGACGGTCCTTGGTGGCAGCGAGGCATTCTGCGAAGCCCTCACCCAAGCGTCGTATGCAATTGCGGCGCGGCGCGCAGCGTGTTGGACACCGTGCAGATCGCTTCGGCGTCCTCGACGATCCGCTGCTTGGTCGCAGCGTCGAGATCGCCTGAGATGTCGAGCCTGATGTTGAGCCTTTCGACGCGCGACGGCTCGTCCTTGGCCTTCTCGCCGCTGACCTCGGCGCGCACCTCGCCAAGCGCGGCGGCAACCCCGAGGCGGGAGGCGGCGATGCGCGCACTCAGCACCATGCAGGCGGCGAGCGAGGCGTAGAGCAGGTCGAGCGGATTGAAGCCCGGCGCGCTGACGCCGGTGACGACATCGACTGCACCGCCGGTCGGAGTGGTGATGGAAGGCAAGCCGCCGGGCTGCAGCGTCGCCGTCGCGCCGGTGACGCGGGTTCTGACCTTCAACTCAGCCATCGCAAAAACCTTTCAGCCGGCAGTCCGGCAAAGGGGTAAGGATCGCCCGTGGCGTGTCCTGTCCCGCTATATGGTATGTCCTGGGCCGATACCGCAACCTCCGCAGAAGCGGCACCCTGTCAGCAATCTTCACCACGCCCGTTCCCTCTCCGCCCTGCCCTGCGGTAGGCTCGCGCGATCCGCAACAGGATCGCGAGAGCCATGATCGTCCAGGCCTGCATCAATGGCGCGCGCGCCGCCGATTTTCACCCCACACTGCCGCTCGACTCCGACGCTATGGCGCGCGACGGGGCGGCTTCGATTGCCGCGGGCGCAGCTGAGCTGCATGTCCATGCCCGCGGAGCGGACCGCCGCGAGAGCCTTGCGCCGGCAGCGATGGACCTGACGATCGCAGGGCTGCGCCGTGCCTGCCCTGGTACGCTGATCGGCGTCTCCACCGGCGCCTGGATCGAGAATGACGATACAAGCACGCTGGTCGCCATCGCCGGCTGGCGCGAATTGCCGGACTATGCCTCGGTCAATCTCAGCGAGGCGGCGGCACCGATCGTCATGGAGAGCCTGCGCCAGCGCGGCATCGGCATCGAGGCGGGTCTGGCGTCGGTCGCCGACGCCGAGCGGCTGGTCGGCCTCGACCATGGCGGGCGCGTGCTGCGCGTGCTGATCGAGATTTCCGAGCAGACGCTAGACGAGGCTTTTGCGGTCGCCGACGGCATCGAACAGGTCCTGGAGCGCGCCGGCATTCGCCGTGCCATCCTGCTGCATGGCGAGAACGCGACGGTGTGGCCGTTCGTGCGCCGTGCCGCGGATCGCGACTGGTCGACGCGCGTCGGGCTGGAGGATGGGAAGCATCTGCCGGATGGCACGGTTGCGGCCGGCAATGCCGCGCTGACGGCGGCAGCGGTGGCGATCTTCCAGGCCGGGCGATAGCGCATACAAGCAGCGCGCCAAGGCATCGCCGAGACGATGGCGATCGCAAGGCCCGGGCCGCGAAAGTCGGTGAAAGCTATTCAAATTTTATGTATTAATTAAACCGGCAGTTAATCGTCGCATCAACGATCTCATCTGTGTTAATATTCTCCGGCATCGGGGACATTTTTTAATGAACGTCATTCCGGATAATGATCACGCTGCGCCGCGTCGGATTCAACAATATACATCGATACAGACCCTGCGGGGACTAGCAGCCCTAATGGTTGTTATCTATCATCTTCCGGCCGCACTAGGCGTGCTCGATTTGCCTATTCCCATTCTAAACAGCGGCGTCGACCTGTTTTTCGTCATCAGCGGTTTTGTCATGGTTCTCTCGACGGAGAACAGACATCGCGACCACCGTGCTTTTTTGATGCAGCGGTTCACGCGCGTCGTTCCGTTCTATTGGGTCATGACCTTCCTCATGGTCGCCGCACTTTGGCTGTTTGCCGGTCGTGGAGTGTCCTTTGAGCAGATTACCAATAGCCTGCTTTTCGTGCCCTATCTCGATACGGCCACAGGCTATGTCCAGCCAGTGCTTGGCGTGGGTTGGACGCTCAATCTGGAAATCCTGTTTTACATTCTGTTCGCGGCGACTATGGGTTTTGGTGCGCTGACGCAAATGGCCACGATTGGCGTTGTCTTTGCAATCGCCGTAGCCGCACGCATTATCTTCAAACCCGCCGCCGACACTGTGCTGTTTTTCTATACCACGCCAATCCTGTTTGAGTTCCTTGCCGGCATGGCTGTCGGCCATCTGGTCGGCAGACTGATGCGTTTGCCCGCTTTCCTGGGTGCCTCGGCTGTCGGGTTCGCTATTGTGTCCACACTGGTGATGGTACTTGGCTTCAACTTGCCGCGAACCCTTGCTCAAGGTATCCCGGCGCTGATCCTTGTCGCGGGTTGCATCAGCCTGGAGAGCTACTTCCGACTTTTTGCTCCTCGCGTGCTGGCAAGGCTGGGAGATGCTTCCTACTCTCTCTATCTGACCCATCCTATCGTGCTGCTCGCGATCGCTCCTGTCGTTGCAACCGCCAATGTGTCACCATGGCTTGCAAGCATAGCTATTGTCACCGCCTGCATCGCCGTGTCCCTGGCGAGTTATAGTTTTATCGAAAGGCCGCTTTTGGCCATGTCGCGAATGAGCCTCTCCGCTTATCAGGTGAAGGCGTGAGTTGCGGCTACGCCGCAGCTCGGTCGGCCTGCCATTCGGGTGCGTTGCTCACTACGACCTACCGTCGCGTTCAAGCGACCACGGCCGCGGCAAGATCGTCTTCGAACTCCGTCACCTAGTGCTGTCGCGCACATCCTCGACTGCCCCAAAATGTGCAGCGGTTTTGGGACGACATGCATCCTGTCTTGCCTGAACGCACACGGGAACTGGCACAGAGGGATGACATAGCTCTTGCTGCTGTTAAAAATTTCCCATAAGGTATTTTTCATATCCGAAAGAAAATCCCATCGTTTCTTTCCCTTTATGAAAGCCTTGCCTTTTGCGTGAGCATCTCGATCAAACCGATCGACGGCTGGTAAAGCTGTTGTCGCAAGATGCCCAGCCCGGCATCAACCGGCTCGCCGAGACGATGGCGATCTCAGTGCCGACGGTGCGCTCAAGGTTGCGCAATCTGCTCGACCGCAACCTCTTGAAGATCGTCGGGCTGCTCAATCTGACCGAACGCCCCGAGCTGATCTCGGCCATTGTCGGCATCAACGCTCAGGGACGTGGCCGCGCCCGGGAACTGGCGCAGCGCATTGCCGAACTGCCTTTCGTCAACTCGGCCTCGGTGGTTACCGGGCGCTTCGACATCATCGTCGACGTGACCGTCGCCGGCGATGTCGCCGACCTCTACCGCATCACCAGCGAGCTGATTCCGGGCGCCGGCATTCCCGGGGAAGTCGTGCGCAGCGAAACCTTCGTCGTCATGGCTTCATGCAACAAATGGGTCAGCCTTCCAGAAGGCTGCTGGTCGGAAGAAACACCGTCACGCAAGGAGCCGGCATGAGAATAGCTGTTCTCGGCGGCCTCGGCCTGCAGGGACGGGCGGCCATCGCCGATCTCGTCGCCAGCGCCGGTGTCGAGGAAGTCGTCTGCGTCGATACGTCGGCTGACGGCCCTGCCCGGCTTGCCGGGCTGACCGACCTTTCCCGCGTGCGTTTCGTCATGCCCGAGGGCGCGATCGGTCCGGCGCTTGCCACCGTGCTGGCGGATGTGGACGCCGCCATCGATCTGCTGCCGCAGCCATTGATGCGCGAGGCGGTGCAGGCCGCGATCGCAACGCGCACGCCGCTGGTCACCACCAACTACGGCAAGGCGATTGCCGACCTGGCGCCGGAGGCTGAACAGGCCGGCGTTTCGATCATGACCGAATGCGGGCTCGACCCCGGCATCGACCTCGTGCTCTACGCGCGCGCCGCAAAGCAGTTCTCTACGATTTCTTCGATCGATTCCTATTGCGGCGGCATCCCCGAACCGAAGGCGATGGCCAAGCCGCTCTGCTACAAGGTGAGCTGGAATTTCGACATGGTTCTGGTCAGCCAGAATCGCGACAGCGTGATGATCGAGCATGGCAAGCGCGTCGAAGTGCCGGCCGGCCGACAGCACGACAATGCCTTCATCCACGAGATCGAGGTCGCGGGCCTCGGCCGGCTGGAAGCTTTCCCCAATGGCGACGCTCTGCACTATGTCGAGATGCTGGCAGCCGCCAAGGGATTGCAACGCTCGGGCCGCTATACGCTGCGCTGGCCGGGATGGTCGGCGTTCTGGGCGCCGCTGAAGGAACTCGGTTTCCTCTCCGAAGACAAGGTGCCCGGCACCGGCGCCAGCCCACGCGAATTTCTCGGCCGTCTGCTCGGCCCGCAACTGCAATATGGCGCCGACGAGAAGGACCTTTGCGTGATGCGCAATGTCTTTTCCGGTCTCGAAGGCGGCCGCGCCAAAACGGTGACGTCGGACCTGATCATCGAACGCGACCTGGCATCAGGCCTGTTCGGCATGAGCCTTGGCGTCGGCTATCCCGCCAGCATCGTGGCGCAGATGCTGGCGCGGCGCGAGATCGCCACACCTGGCCTGCTCAACCCGCTGCTGCATGTGCCGGACGAACCCTTCTTTGACGAGCTGGCGAGGCGTGGCATCAAGGTGACCGAAACGGTGGCCTGGGACTGACGATTTTCGAACGGTGGCTGCCGCCGGCAAACGGTGCCGCCGCTCAAAAAACACCCAAAAGGGTGGAATAACAAAGTGGAACAACAACGATAACAGGAGGAATGCCAAATGAAGATTGCCAGACTTTTTATCGCCGGACTTGCGCTTGCGGGGCTCGCCACGGCGGCCAGTGCCGGAACGCTCGACGAGATCACCAAGCGCGGCGAACTGCGCGTCGCGGTACAGACGCAAGGACCTCCCTTCTCGCTGGTCGGCGCGGCCGGCGAGCGCACCGGCAGTTCGGTCGAACTCGCCGAGCTGATGGCCAAGGAAATGGGCGTCAAGATCACCTTCCTCGACTATGACTGGGACGGGCTGATCCCGGCGCTGCTTTCGGGCAAGGCCGACCTGCTCGTCGCCGACATGACGCCGACGCTGGCGCGCGGCATGAAGGTCGCCTTCACCACACCTTACATGTATACGGGCAGCACCGTCTTCACCAAGGCCGACAGCAAGTTCAAGACAACCGAGGACTGCAAGGCCAAGGGCACCAAGATCGCCGTGCTGTTGGGCGCCACCGGCGAAAAGGAAGCCAAGAACGCCTTCCCGGATGCCGACATCAAGAGCTACAAGGGCGGCGGCCCGCTGCTGCTCGACGCGGTCAACAACGGCCAAGCCGATTGCGGCGTCAACGACGTCTCGGCGGTCAAGGGTCAGTCGACAGCCTATCCCGCCGGCACCTTCACCATCATGCCGGACCTGTTGTCGAAGGAGCCGCTTGCCTTCGCCACCCGCTACGACGAGCCGGACCTGTTGATCTGGATGAACCTGTTCCTCAACCAGGTCAGCATCGACGGCCGCTTGCAGAAGAACCTCGACTACTGGGTCAATTCCGACGCCTGGAAGAAGGATCACTAAGCAGAGGTAAGCAGGGAGTAGTGAGTAGGAAGTAGTGAATGGTGAATGGTGAATGGCCATTCCGGACGCCCTTCACTGCTCACCACTCACTACTCACTACTGCCCATTCACCATTCACAATTCACCGCCATGCTCGAAAATTTCAGCTTCCGCACCATCGTCGAATATCTGCCGCTGTTCGGGCAGGGTCTGATCACGACCGTGTGGCTGTCGGCGCTGTCTTTTGCGGGCGCGCTGGCCGTCGGCATCGTGCTCGCCGCCATGAACCTGCAGCGCGGCCAGCTGTTTCGCGTGCTGGCCAAGGGCTATATCGATGCCGTGCGCGCCACGCCGTTGCTGGCGCAGCTCTACTTCCTCTATTTCGGCCTGCCGCGTCTCGGCTTCGTCCTGCCCGAGCTCGTCGTCGGCATCATCGCTTTGTCGCTGAACAGCGGCGCCTATGTCGCGGAAATCATCCGCGCCGGCATCCTGTCGATCCCGCGCGGCCAGGTCGAGGCCGGGGTTGCCTCGGGAATGACCTATGTCCAGCGCATGCGCCTGGTCATCCTGCCGCAAGCCTTCAAGGTGACGATCCCGCCGCTGCTCGGCCAGGCGATCGTGCTGGTCAAGGATTCCGCGCTTTTGTCGCTGATCTCGGTTTCCGAACTGACGCGCGCCGGCCAGTTGCTGGCGTCCGACCGCTTCATGCCGGCGGAAGGCTTTCTCACCATCGCCGCTTTCTATCTGCTGCTCTATTACTGCCTCAAAGGACTGGCGGGGCTGTCCAGTCGGTGGCTCGGTCTGCAGCCGGCAAGGAGCAGCACATGATCTGGCAACAGCTGCAAAGCCTGGCCGGCAGCTACCCCCTCGCCTTGCGCGGCCTTGGCATGACCGTGATGCTGTCGGCGATCAGCCTGGTGCTGGGCACGCTGCTTGGCTTCGGCCTCGGCATATTGCGCACCGGCGGTAACCGGCTGATCTCGAGCGTGATCGGCGCCTGGGTCGACCTGATCCGCGGCACGCCGTTCCTGGTGCAGATCTTCCTGATCTTCTTCATCCTGCCGGAATTCGGCATCGAGCTCGATGCCTTCACGGCCGGCATCATCGCGCTCACCAACCTCGCCGCGTGCTTCATCTGCGAGATCGTCGCCGCCGGCATCCGCTCGGTGCCGACCGGCCAAGTCGAGGCAGCGCTGGCGTCCGGCCTGTCGCGCTGGCAGCGCATGCGCCAGGTGGTGCTGCCGCAGGCGATGCGCATCGTGCTGCCGCCGCTGGTCGGGCAATATGTACTGTTGATCAAGGATTCCTCCGTCGTCTCGGCGATCGGGCTGACCGACCTCACCCGCGTCGGCTGGCTTGTGGTGCAGCGTGTGCCCAACGGCCTGCTGGTCTTCTTCCTGGTCGGCGTCGGCTATTTCGTCGTCTGCTATCCGCTGATCATGCTCGCCCGCCGGTTGGAGCGACGCATGGGCGCGGCGCATGGCGAGGTGCAGCTGTGACATCGAACCCCAAAGGGCTGACCGCCATGACCAATCCGAGCCCGACCAAACCAAACCTGACCAAAACGGGCATGATCGACTTTCGCGGCGTCAACAAATGGTTCGGCTCGCTCAATGTGCTGAAGGACATCACGCTCAGCGTCGAGCCGCGCGAAGTGGTCGTCGTCTGCGGCCCAAGTGGTTCGGGCAAGTCGACGCTGATCCGCTGCATCAACGGCCTGGAAGGGATCAAGGATGGCGACCTCGTCGTCGACGGCCAGCGCCTCGGCGACCCCGCCACCAACATGACGCAGTTGCGCACCGAGATCGGCTTCGTCTTCCAGTCGTTCAACCTCTACCCGCACAAGACGGCGCTGGAAAACGTCACGCTGGCGCCGATCCATGTGCGCAAGATCCCCCGCGCCGAGGCCCAGCAGGCCGGGCGCGACTTGCTGGCCAAGGTCGGCCTCGCCGACAAGGTCAATGCCTACCCGTCACAGCTGTCCGGCGGCCAGCAGCAGCGTGTGGCCATCGCGCGCTGCCTCGGCATGCGCCCCAAGATCATGCTGTTTGACGAACCGACCTCGGCGCTCGATCCCGAGATGATTTCCGAAGTGCTCGACGTCATGGTCGCGGTGGCCGAGGAAGGCATGACCATGATGGTGGTAACGCACGAAATGGGCTTTGCCCGCAAGGTGGCGCAGCGCGTGGTGTTCATGGACGCCGGCGCCATCGTCGAAAGCGGCACGCCGGAAGCGTTTTTCTCCGACCCGAAGACCGACCGCAGCCGGGCTTTTCTAAGCAAGATTCTAAGGCATTAGAGTTTAGCCAAAGCCGGTCGTCCGAAAGGCCGCGGGGCAGGAACTGTCGACGCACAGCGCCAAACAACGAGCCGCCGGTAGAGTGGATCGGCTACGTTTAGGTCTCCGGCTACGCCTCTGGGACCTTCCACGTGCCGTCCAGAACCTTCGCGCGTGGTCGATAGAGCCGTACCATCCAGTTCCAGCCGGGCCACCATCGGCTGTACGGTCAAGCCACCGGCGCCGCGCCGCGCCGCTCGAGCGCTGTCCTGCGGATGATTTCCGCGATTTCCGGGCTGCTGCTGCACAGCATCTGGAAATCCGCCGCGTGCAGCGAGAGGAGTGAGACAGAAGTTGCGGCAGTGACGGTCGCCATACGCGGTTCGCCGCTGATCAGCGCCATCTCGCCGAAGAAGGCGCCAGGGCCAAGCTCCACCGGGTTCGGCGTCGCGACGCTGACGCGGCCCTCCACGACGAAGAACATCCGATCGCCGGTCTCGCCGCTGCGGCAGATCACGGCGCCCGCCGGCACCGTGCGGGGTCTTAACGCGCGCACGATCTCGACCAGCGTGGCCGGGCCAAGCTTCTGAAACAACGGAACGCCGGCAATCAATTGCCAATTGCGGACAAAATCCTCGCGACGGACTTCTTGATAAAAGCCGGAGGCAAGAATGCCGGCCCAGAGCCCGAAGATGCCGATGCCACACATCATGACAGCCCCGGCAAGGACGCGGCCGGCGAAGCTTTGCGGAATGTCGTCGCCATAGCCGGTAGTGGACAGCGTGACCACCGCCCACCACATTGTCTCGGGGATGCTGCCGAACTTTTCCGGTTGGACGTCGCGCTCGATGACATAGGCCGCAAGTGCGACACCGAACAGAACCAGGCCGAAGACCGTGGTGACGCCGACCAGGTTGCGCGCTTCGTTGGCCAGAACCCTGCCAAGCAGCGGGAAGAACGTCGAGTCGCGCAGCGGCTTCAGCAGCCAGACAGCACAGTAGAGGCTGCGGTCGGGCGTGCCGTCGAGCAGGAATGCGGCGAGTGGAACCAAAACCGCGAGCACATCGATTGCGATTGCCGGCGTCCTGTCCCGAAGGTCTCCCGCCCAGCGCTTGAGCAGGGTCTCGGCCATCTGCAGAAGATAGGCGGCCCAAATGACAGCGAGCACGGCAGCCAGAGCCAGTCTGCTTCGTCCGGACATGTTCGGCATCGTGAGCGCAGCCACCGCCAGAAGCCCAGGCGCAGCCAGCACCGCGTTTAGCGGTGCGTAGATTCTCAGGAAAGGCAGTACCGACATTCTATCCCACCAGCGGCCACTGTGCTCCAGAATAGAGGCCTTCCGGGGAAGCGCAAAGGGTGCTTTGCGATCGCAAGATCAGGTCACGCCAATGGCTATCGGGCGCCGCTATCGGCGCTCCAGGGTCGCACTGCAGGCAACGGATCAGCTCGGCAGCCGCCACATTCGCACGCGGCCCGCACCGCGCAATTCCGTTTCCTCGAGTGGGTCGCAAGCAAATTTCGGTCCAAGCAGTTGGCAAGTTGCATCGGAAATACGGATTTCATCGGGCTCCGCGGACGTTTGAATACGTGAGGCGAGATTAACGGTCTCACCCCACAGGTCATAGGCGAACCGCCTCTTGCCTATGACGCCGGCGACGATCGGTCCTGAGTGAATTCCAATTCTCAGCCTTATCGGTTCTCCTGCGAAGCGTTCCCGCTTGACCGCTTTGCGCAGCTCAATCGCATAGCGCGTGAGGGCCTTTGCATGATCGGATCGCGCCGTGGGCAGGCCGGCGACCACCATCACACAATCGCCAATTGTTTTGATCTTTTCGCAGCCGTATCGTTCCGAGAGCCGGTCCGCCGCCCTGAAGAAGTAATTCAAGATAGCGAGCGTCGTCACGGCTCCGACGCTTCGCGCTCTTTCGGTAAAACCGACGATGTCGGCAAAAAGCACACTCACCTCCGCGTGGTTGTCGGCAATTTTCTTTTGCGCTTTCAACCGCTCCGCGATCGATGCCGGAAGAATGTTGAGGAGCAGGGTTTCGGCGCGCTGGTATTCACGCGCCAATCCCTCCTGGCTCTTCCTCAATGCCTCGTTCGTCGATTGCAATTTCTCATTGAGTTGACGCTCCCTCTCTTGCAGGAGCGTCATTTCATAGGCCTTCTGTTGAAGCCGCTGCCTGTTGTCTCGTTCGGCAGTGGCGTCCAGAAAAAGCAGCCACACGAACGCATTGTCAGCAAAAAAATGGAGGTCGGCGACACGCCCGCCGGGCAGTTCAACCATGTCCATGCGAAACGGAAGCTCCGGGCAAGGCAGCAAACCCTCCATGAATTCAAGCTGCCCCGCAACAGGCTTGCCGATGCGAAGCGATGACAGCCCGTAATGTTCAACATTACCGCCCTTGGCAGCTATGCAAAGCTCAGCGTCGATTTTCAGATAAGCGACAGCGTGCCCGTCGAAGAAGAAATTGAAAAACCAATTTCTGACTTCTTTTGGCAATTCATGCATGGTCTATTTGGTGACCATCAAGGCAAGTTGACGAAAGGCGTCATCGACCTGCTCGCCCGAAAGCGCACTTGTTAGATAGATTTGCCATCCACGTTGCCTCAACTCGTTGATCTCACCATCCGATATCGCCCACCGATCGGCCAGATCGGACTTGTTGAACAGCAATACGAACGGCATGGCGCCGAATTCGGCCTCGACCCGTTCGCGCAGCGTGAGTGCCACGGCAAGAGTAGCAGCGCGGGTTCCATCGACGACTAGCACGAGCCCGGTTGCACCTCGAACATAGCTGACGCGGAATGAGCCGATATCGTCCTCGCCGGCCAAATCCCACAAAATCAGATCCACGGTTTTGTCCGGGAGCGCGACGCTCTTCTTGTCGATTTTCACTCCAACGGTGGTCAAGTAGGTTTCTGAGAAGATGCTCTGCACAAACCTGCGGACCAGACTCGTCTTTCCGACAGCGAAACCGCCCAGCATGCAGATCTTTTTTTGCAACATGTTGGGCTCCGCTAGTCCAGGTTTACGGTAATCGAAACCCGGCGATTGGTGGAGCTACCGGTTAGACTGTTTTCAGGTACAGCCGGCTCAAAAGTGCCCGCGCCCCGAACCAGCAGCAATTCGGGAGCGACGCCCCGCTTGTTGAGAAGCGCACGAACTGTCTCGGCGCGGGCGGCGCTGATCGACGCGTTGGCCGTCTCACGGCCCGTGGTGTCCGAATGCCCGGTCAACATGAACCGCGCCGTTACGCCGGAATTGCGGGCACTCTGGGCGAATTCCTTTATTTGATCCGCCAACCTGTCGAGAACCGGCGTCTGCTCCGGTCCCGGCACAACCTTGCCGGAAGAGAAGAAAATATCGGTCGTCTGGATGGCCTGCCTCAAATGATTAAGTTCTGCAAGGTTCAGTTCACGCAGCTGCGAGACATCCAGAACCACTCCGTCCGCCGAAAGTTGTTCAGCGGCGGCCCGCGCGCGGTTGATCCAGCCGGCAGGAGCCTCACCCACGGCCACGATGCGACCCTGGATGATCGAGAGCTGAACGGTTTTCGGCGGGGACAGCGCCGCCGTCAGCCGCTTCACCACAAACTTCGGATCAAGGCTCTGATAGAATTGCCACTGTGCATGAACGCGGGCAGGATCAACGTCCGTTCCGGAGAGCAGGGCTTGCGGGTCGGCGGCAAGCGGGTCTCTCAAGCCGGAAATGTAGAAATGTCCGCCCTCGCGCTTTGTTGGGCGACGATGATTCCCGATTGGGCCTCAAGTCGCGACACATAATACTGCCAGTGCTCCGCCGCGCGTGCTTCGGGGCTCACGTCACGAACCTTGGAGATGTCGAATTCGGGTCCGCCTGCCGAAAGCTGCCGGGCCGCTGCGCGCGCGCGATCGATCCAGGTGTCGGGAGCCTCACCCTCGGCAACGATGCGATCATCGACGATCGAAAGTCGTACTGTATCCGGCGGATACAGTGACGCCGTCAGCCGCTTCAGCACGAACTCCGGCTCAAGGCTCTGATAGAACTGCCACTGCGCATGAACCCGGGCGGGATCGACCTCTGTTCCCGACAACAGCGACTGCGGATCGGCGCCAAGCGGGTCTCGCAGGCCGGCAATATAGAATTGGCCGTCGCTTATCTTTTGGTCTGCAACGATGATGCCCGGCTGGGTCTCCAGTCGCGACACATAGGCGTGCCAGCGCTCCGCCTCGCGCACTTGGGGACTTACGTCACGAACCCCCGAGATATCGAAGACCGGCCCGCCTGCCGAAAGCTGCTGGGCCGCCGCGCGCGCCCGGCTGATCCAGGTGTCGGGAGCCTCACCCTCGGCGACGATGCGGCCATCGACAATCGAAAGTCGCACTGAATCCGGCGGAGCCAGCGACGCCGTCAGCCGCTTCAGCACGAACTCCGGCTCAAGGCTCTGATAGAATTGCCATTGCGAATGAACCCCGGCCGGATCGACTCCCGTGCCTGACAACAGCGACTGCGGGTCGACGGCAAGCGGGTCCCTCAGGCCGGCAATATAGAACTGGCCATCGCGTACCTGCTGTTCGGCAACGATGATGCCCGGCTGGGCCTCCACTCGCGACACGTAAGCCTGCCAGCGCGACACGTAAGCCTGCCAGCGCTGCGCTGACTGCCAGGAAAGAAAGTACCAACCGCCTGCCAGAGTCAAAAGCAGCAGGGCAACGGCCGCCACCAGCCACGGAAATCCGTCGTTTGATTCCTCCTGCTTCAGCTCGACGCAGGTCTGCAACTGCGCCTCTACGCTGGCCAGCTGCGAACCGTCGCCGTCAAACTGCTCTAAGGCCTGTGAGCTTTCCTCATGGATGCGAAGCAACACATCGCGAACGATTTCATGCAATTCCTCCGGCGGATTTCCCCGGATCACCGAAACCAGGGTCGCAAACGGTCCAACTTCCGACCAGAGACGAAGCTCGCCGAAACGGATTGTGTCCAGGCCGCTCTGCTCTTTCTCGTTAAATGAGTCTTTTACAAAGTCCTGAATCGCACTGAGCATCGAAGAAATGAGCTGAGGATCTTCGCTCGTTGCATTGTGGGCCGTTACATGCGCTATCAAAAGGCCGGAATTCCGATGAATGAGAAACGCATGTTCCACACGGTAGACAAGGGAATGCTTCAGAACAACTGCCGAGAAGCTTGCCCCTGTTCTCCAGGCTTCAAGTCTCCACTTGAGCCCGTGCCAGGTGAATATGTGCCTTAGAGTTTCATTCAGCGACTGAAAGGTCTGGTCGATCTTTTCGCCGATCGACTTGCGAATTGCCGGCAGAAACACCGGGTACAATATGTCCGTCAGCGTGCGCGGGCTCTTCTGGATCGACCGTTGCACAGCCCGTTCGACAGCCGGCGCAAGCGCCTCGCCGAGTTGCGCGTAAGGCGCTCGTCCGGCAGCACTGGGAAGAACGTCGCCCACGGCCGCCGCAAGCTGCTCGGGTTCGTCGAGCAGATGCGTAACGCGTGAAAGCTCCGAGATTTCGCGGCTGACCAGCAACTGCCGCAGCGTTTCCATGCGCGGATCGGCGGTGGGAACCGCCTCGAACTGCGCACGGTAGTCCGGATCAACGTTCCGGGCAATTTCGATCAAAAGACGAGCCAGAGCCTCGCGATCAATCTCTGTATCGTTCGAGGCTGTTCTTTGCGGAAGGTTGAATGGGTCGACGGTGGACGTCAAGGTCCCATCAACTCACTTTCCAGCTACGGTCCGAGTTGCTCTTGCTCCCGACGGGATCCTGATTGAGACACTTTGCAACCTCGACAAACAGGCCAGCCAAAAGATTTCGGTCGGTCTTGACGTTGCTGAGGTCGGCAAACATCTTCTCGATCAGCATCTGAACGCCTTCATTCTTCTGCTTGATTTCCTCACGCAGCAAATGATCGTTTCGATTTATCCGGTCGGAAACGTCGCGCTCGAGCGCGCTCAACTGATCCGACAACGTGCGCACCTGCTTTTCAAGAGCCTGGTTTTGCTCGCGAAGATTCCGGTCGATCTCCTTGTCGGCATCGGCTCGTGAATCTTTTTCGCTCCGCAATTGCCCTGCAAGCGAATCGATCTGCTTCTTTGCATTCGACTCGTACATTTCGAGATTGCGCTTGGCCTCGGACTCGACATCCTTGAAGCGCTGCAACACCCGTTCTTCAAGCTTGGAAAAACGGCGGTCATAGTCCTGCATCTGGTTGCCGAAGAGCAGGTCACGGATCTTGTCGACACCGACGGCGTCGCCGGCGGTTCCGTTTTCGCGGGCCTGAACTCCCATGAAGTTCAGCCCGTTTCCTTCTGTGTTACCTATCAGATTTACGTCCGCCTTCTTTTCTGAAGAAGCGGAATTCGAAGATTCCTTAGCCATCCATATACCCCCATTGAACACATGCCGTCAGGTAAGCATGTCAGCAATCGGGCCGCAAGCCGGATTCGTCTTGACTTATGCCTATTCATGGGGCAGCCGAGCGCGGTGGCTAACGGCCCGGCAATGGCAATCAGGGGGCGATGCCCTCTCAAAGGCGCGGAGCGTGCGGACGGTTCCGGGTATCCAAAAAGCGGCCTTCAGTCGAACGTCGCCAGCGGCTCGGCGTTGATCTCGACCCACTCACAGCGACGGCTTTCGTGGTAAAAAGACTGGAAGGGCGGCGGGAACGACGGGTCGGCGAAGGCGCCGACGGGAATGGCGATTACACCGGGCTGCGTGTCGATGCGATAGTGGACGGCGGCGCCGCACTCCGGGCAGAAATTGTAGATGACGCGGCCGCCCTCGTCGCCGGCGCGCGTGAACTGCTTCGCCCGCCCCTCGATCGATACATCAGCTTGCTCAAACCGGACATTGTAGCTGAAGGCGCTGCCGGTGCGGCGCTTGCAGTCGAGGCAGTGGCAGACCGAGATGCGCACCGGCTCGCCCGAACAGACGGCTGAAAGCTGGCCGCAGAGACATTGCGCGCGGCGCGAGACCATAGTTTCTTCCTCCCCTTCACATCACTGCGTATCGGCGCTGGCCCTCAGTTCCGTCCGCTTCTGTTCCGAAACCATGGCCAGATCCAGCACCTTCTGCAGTTCGGCGGCATGGTGGAATGAAGGCTCGGCCTGCACGCCGCTGCGAACCGCATCGACGAAGCGCTGGTAATTGGTCGGCACCGTGCCGGCGTCGAGCACCTGCCATTTGGCGTTCTCGATATCCTCGCCGACACACGCCTTCAGTTCCGAACCCTCGAGATTGTGCACGACTTCGATGCCGCCCTTGTCGCCATAGATGCGCAGGCGCAATTCGTTGATGTGGCCGGTCGCCCAGCGGCTGGCGTGAACGACGCCAAAGGCGCCGTTGGAGAAATCCAGCGTCATGGCGAAGCTGTCATTGGCGTCGAGGTCGTATTCGCCGATACGGTTGCCTGGCGCCTTGTCGAAGGTGCGCAGCCGGCAAAACACGTGGTCGACGTCGAGTGCGGCGCCATAGCTGGCGAAATCGAGGATGTGGATGCCGACATCGCCGAGCACGCCGTTGGAGCCGTGGTGGCGCGACAGCCGCCACAGCCATTTCGGGTCGGTGCGCCAGTCGCCCCAGAATTTCGAGACCAGCCAGCTCTGTAGATAGGAGGACTCGACGTGGCGGACGGTGCCGATCTCGCCGGCCAGCACCATCTGCCGCGCCTTCTGCAAGGCAGCGACATTGCGATAGGTGAGATTGACCATGTTGACGATGCCGGCGGCCTCAGCCGCTTTGGCCATCTCGCTTGCCTTGCCGAAGTCTTCGGCCAGCGGCTTTTCGCACAGCACCGGCTTGCCGGCCGCGATCAGCGCCATGGTGGTCGGGTGGTGAATGCGGTCGGGCGTGACGTTGGCGACCGCATCGAACTCGCCCCACGCCAGCGCGTCTTCCAGCGATGTGAATCGCTTCGGTATCTTGAACCCGTCGGCAAATTCGCCAACGCGCTTTTCATCGACGTCGACAGCACCGACGATCTCGACGCCGTCGATGCCGCCGAAACGGCGGGCATGCTCCTGCGCCATCCAGCCGGTACCCAGTATCAAAAGCCGCATTCTCTGCACTCCGAGCGAATTGGTTCGATTCAATCATATGGCGCAGATACGGTCTAGGAAACCCATGCGGAAAGCCGCTACGCCTTTTTTCCTGGATTTTGCTTTAGCGGAAGCCGGCCTCGCCCGAAGCGTGCAGCTTGCCGCCGCGCTCGACGATCGGCTCCAGCGCCTTTTCGACCGGCACGTTCGGCGCCTCAAGGATCGCCGACTTGGTGCCCTGCGGATTGTGCGCCCACTTAACCGCATTGCGCAGCACCTTGTGCACATTGGCGTCGTGATAGGTCGGATAGGTCTCGTGGCCCGGGCGGAAGTAGAAGACATTGCCGGCGCCGCGGCGATAGGTCAGCCCAGAACGGAACACCTCGCCGCCCTGGAACCAGGAGATGAAGACGGTCTCCAGCGGTTCGGGCACGGCGAACTGCTCGCCATACATTTCTTCATTCTCGAGCTCGAAATATTCGCCGACGCCTTCGGCGATCGGATGGCTGGGACTGGTCGCCCAGAGCCGCTCGCGCTCACCCGCCTCGCGCCATTTCAGCGTGCAGGGCGTGCCCATCAGCCGCTTGAAGATTTTCGAGAAATGGCCGGAATGGAGAACGATCAGCCCCATGCCTTCAAAGACCCGGCGGGCGACGCGCTCGACGATCTCGTCGGCAACGGCGCCATGGTCCTTGTGGCCCCACCAGACCAGCACGTCGGTCTCGGCCAAGCGCGCCTCGGGCAGGCCATGCTCGGGCTGTTCGAGCGTGGCGGTCGAGGCGGAGATCGCCTCGTCGGCATTCAGCGCCTTGGCGATGGTCGTGTGCATGCCCTCGGGATAGAGGGCTGCGACCACCTCATTGGTCCGCTCATGGATGTTCTCGCCCCAAA
Source organism: Mesorhizobium sp. C089B (assembly GCF_030323125.1). Classification (NCBI taxonomy): domain Bacteria; kingdom Pseudomonadati; phylum Pseudomonadota; class Alphaproteobacteria; order Hyphomicrobiales; family Phyllobacteriaceae; genus Mesorhizobium; species Mesorhizobium sp. C089B. The sequence goes on along the minus strand of NZ_CP100469.1, from coordinate 368,151 downwards.
CGACAGCGCGTATTGTCATGATGTCCTCGTGGTGAAGCCGACCCGCAGGGGTCAGTCATAATCTGCCTGGGGGTCAAAAGGGAATAGGCAGTGGGGAATAGGCAATAGGGGCAGAAAAACAAGGAACAGGCGATGGACGCTCCTGGGCCCTACTGCCTACTGCCTACTGCCTACTGCCTACTGCCTACTGCCTACTGCCTACTGCCTACTGCCTACTGCCTACTGCCTACTGCCTACTGCCTACTGCCTACTGCCTTACGCTCCCCGGCCTTCCTGAGCGACCCGCGTCAGCGGCTTGGTCAGGCGCGGCACGACGACGAGGCGCTTGATCTTGCCTTTCTTGTAGGCGGCAAGGAAGCGGGCGTAGTCCTTGAAGACGACGCAGCCATTGGACTCCGCACGGCCGCCGCGCAGCATGTAGGTGTGGGCGAGCAGGCCGTCGCGACCGTACTTGTTGCCGCCGCTGACGGGAGTGAGACGGAGCGCCTCGACGCCATGGAAGCGGGATTCTCGAAGACGCAGATCATAGGTGTTGGGCGGCGTCGGGCCGACATTCTTCTTGTGCACGAAGCGCGGCTGGTCGACCATCGAACCCAGCCCCGAATGGGCCTCCAGCCGCGAGCCGTCCGGCATGTAGACGGTCTTGGCCGAGATATCGTAGACGGCGACGCCGCCGCCCATTCCGGGCGTGGCGAACAGATCCTTGAAGGCGCGACCGACACCGCCCGCCGGGACGTCCGGCTTGGCATAGGCCAGCATCTCGCCGGCCTGTGTCTTCGACCGTTTGCCAGGCTTGATCCGGCTTGATTGGATGCTCTGGCTGTCTGGCACGCCAGGCAGTGCGGCGACCTCCGAAGTACTGCGTGGCGAGCGCGGCGACGAATTGCCCGGCGACTGGGGTGCGGGGCTCTCGGGCGTCCTGTCGGTCTGTGGCTTGGCTGCCCTGGGCTTGCTGGCTTGCCGAGCCTCGGCAGGCTGAGCGGTTTCGGCCCGTGGACGCCAACCGGGCAACGCAATGTTGTCGGGCAGATCGTCCTGCGGCGGCAGCGAAGCGACCTGAACCTCGGCCTGCTCAGGATCCTGCCCTCCGGCGATTGCTTCAACGGCCGGCGGCGGGGCCAGCATGTCAGCGTCTTCCGGCAAGCTGTTGGCCAGCGCCAGCGCCAGGCGCGATGAGCGTTCGATCTCAGCCACTTCCGGCCCAAAGCGTTCCGAGGCCGGGCCATGCTGATCGGGCAGCCGGACTTCGGCGAAACGGGCAGCGACCGGAAGGCTGGCAAGCATGAAGGGCGCATTCGAGGCCTTGGCGAAGGCGGCAGCCAGCTTTTGCGGCGACAGCTCTGCCTTGGCCACCACGCCGTCGAAGCGCATGCCGCGCGAAGTGGCGAGAGCGACGCTGGTGTTTGGCGCAATGTTTGAGGCGACACTGCTCGGGGCCACAGCGGGCGTGGCCGGCTTCAGCCGCGCCATCTTGCCGTCATGCGCGAAGTTCGCGGCGGCATGCGCGCAGCCGGCGTCGCATTGGCTGAGCAGCGAGGCCTGTGATTTTTGCGCCGAAAGCCGCGGCGCCCACGAATTGGCGAGGCTGCGGCGCGAATCGGCAAGTGCTGCGTTCGGCAGAAGCAGACTGTGCGGAAGGCTGTTGGAGGCTGCGGTGAGGGAGGCGCCGAGCGAATAGAGGCCGGCCATGGTTGCCACGGACCACAGCGCCAAGGCCGCGCCGACAACCGGCACCACCACCCAGCGCTGGCCGGATCTCTTCGAAGTCAAACCCCGTTCAGGAGTGTCGCCCCGGTCTTTCAAACGCAAAAACGCCATACAACCACTCTCAATCGGCATGCAGGCTTGCGACCCTCGCATCCGTGACATCCACAGTTCGCTGGTGCCCCCTGCACATTTCGCGTCTGTTGCCGATTGAATCAAAAGATGGACAAAGTTGGTTAACCAATCCCTCCATCAGCCACCGATTATGCGGCGCCTGATACGAAAAAAGAGCACTCCATGGTCTGCGCCACGGTAGAATGCTCTCCCTCACCCCCGCCTTGCTGCCCGTTTTTGCGATCCAAGTCAAGGAAACGCTGCGTCAGCTTGCTGCAAGCCTGTGCTGATTGCCCGCTGATCGGCCTTCTTAATCAGTTGACCTTCCGGTGGCTGGAAGGTCTATCTGCTCAGAGACGGAGACCTCCGGCGACGGAAATTTACCGATGAGAACCGGCATCACGACCGAAGAATCCGACTGCAGGTCGAACCCCTGCCGCGGCTGGCTGAGCACGGATGGATGGGGCAAGGACATGGCGCCGTGAGATGGACTGTGAAAGCGGCGCTGCTGTGGCTGGTCTGTGCCCTTACGATGGGCGCCTCCGTCGGCAGCGGACCGATCGTCGCGGCCCGCCAGGCGTCGATGAAGGAGATGGCGGCGGCTGCGAAAACCATTGCCGGCATGTTCGACCGCAGGCAAGCCTATGACGCGGCAGCCTTCAAGGCGGCAGCGGACACGCTGCGCGCGCGCACCGGCCCTGCCCTGATTGCCGAATTTCCGAGCGGCTCGCTTGGACCGCCTTCGCAGGATCAGTCACGGGCGGAATTCGAGGCCCTGGCAAATCATATCGGAACGCTGGCCGACGCTCTGGCCGCCAAGGCCGAAAGCGCGCCGGCCGTCATCACCGATGACATGCGCATGGGCACCGGCCTGGCGATGGGCGGCGGCAGCCTGCTCGGCAAGCGCTCGATTCCAGAGGAAGCCGATCCGACCAAACTGCCGGCGGAGCATATCCTGCATCTCATCCTGCAGGATTGCTCGACCTGTCATTCGAAATTCCGGCAAAAGGTACAGTGAGCGACATTATCCGGCGGAGCGTTTCTTGCTGGCCTGCGCCACAGTCACTTTGCATACAAGTAAATTCGTTTGTGCTAATATATCGCGGTCGTGCATATCCATGCATGACGAGCATCGGGAGGATGCAATGAAAACCATGAATCGCAGGTCTGCAATTGCCCTCGGTCTGACGACCGCCGCGGTAGCGCCTTTGTTCACCTTGGCGGCATCGGCAAAAATCAAGAAATACGGCCCGAAAGAGGGCAAGGAGATTGCGCCCGGTGTCAGGGTGGTGGAGGTCGGCACCGGCAATGCTGACATTCCCGCCTACAAGAGCATCGCAATTATCGACGTTGTGTTTCAGCCCGGAGCACATGCTCCTCAAACCGTGATGGACAACGACATGGTGTGCACCATTACCTCAGGTGCATTCACGATCAAGAAAGCGGACAAGGAATTCAAGCTCAAGACGGGTGATATGTACACCTGCTCCAAGGGCAAGACCGATGAAGCGACGAATACAAGCAAGGAGGTCGGCGTGCATCGCATCGCCGTATTGATACCCGCATAGCAGATGGAGTTCCGGCCGGACCACGCCGTCGCGAGTCCGGCCGGCCAGACGAGGCGATCTCGTTCCGTCGTCAGCGCGGCCATCTCACGCCAGCCACTCCCTGATCGCCGAGCGGGCGGGAACGGCGCGCATGTGGTCTTCGCGCTATGGCTTTGTTTGGGCATGATCTTTTGGGAAAGCTGGCTTGGTTTTCAAATCATCGGCTAGGTCGAATGGCTGATCAACCAGCGCATCCACGTGGCCAATACGGAGATCGAAAACCGCAGGAGTTTTGCCGGCCACCAGGCGGTGTTCGAGGCGATCGAGCGCCACGACCCGGAAGCGGCCGGCCAGGCGATGCGCGCGCATCTGGAAAACGCCCGGCGCAAGTTCAATTTAGGGTCGGGAAGACTGGGCTAGCCAGTTGACGCGGCGGCGCTCTGGCGCAAAGCAAAAAGCCCGCCGTTCAAAGCCGGCGGGCTCCCTTCAATCATACAGCGCGATCCGCTCGCCGGTAACCAGGACGACCGAATTTCGGCCTTCAGCGGCTGGTTGCGCTCAGGGGGCGGGCTTCGACGGGTTTGAAGCGACCAGCGATCCGAGTTTGCCGGCTTTGGCCAGACTCGGCTTTTCGTAAGTTTTCTTCACAGAATCCCTCCTCTAATGGCATCAATTTCCTCTGCCAGGCCTGTTTTGTCAAATCTGACAGCAGTCCGTCACAGGTCCCGGCGGCAATTCGTGCCCTTACGCCGGCTCGCGCTTGAGCGCCTGCGCCATGCAGTGAATGCCGCCGCCGGTCTTGGAAATCTCGCTCATGTCGACGGCAGCAACCTCGAAGCCGCGCGCTTTGAGTTGGCCGATCAGCGACTGGCTCGACGTCGGCGCGATCACCCTGTCCTTGCCAAGCGACATGAAGTTGCAGCCGAGCGCCAACGTGTCCTGGAACGGCACGTCGATGATCTCGTGGCCCTTGCCCTTCAGCCAGTCGACGATGCCGGGCTCGGTGCAGGCCAGACACACCGCGGTGAGTTTTTCGGCGATCGGCACCACCATCAGGTCGATATGGACGTAATATTCGTCGATGAAGGCGAGGCGCGTTTCCCAGCCTTCCTTTTCGAACCAGTCCTGCACCTGGCGGGCGCCCTCTTCCTGCGTGCGGGCGCCGCCGCAGCCGATCAGCACCACGCCCTCCTCGATGACGTTGAAGTCGCCGCCTTCGAAGGTGCCAGCCGTGACCATGTCGTAGATCGGGATGCCGAGCTTTTCATAGGTGCGGATGGCGGCATAGTTCTCGCCGCGCCGCCACCAATTGGCCATGGCGGTGATGAAGGCGCCGTAGGGCGTCATGACGCTGGAGTCTCTGGAATAGACCTGCATCGGCAGTTCCGGCGTCGGCTCGTGCCAGTGGATGTTGACGCCGAAATGCTCATAGGCGGCGACGAGGTCCTTGTGCTGCGCCTGGGCGATCTGAACGTTGCAGGGCGCTTCGCGCAAATGCTTGCGCGAGAGCGAGCTGGTCGAGAGGTGGCGCAGGAAGTTTGGCGACCCGAGCAACACGTCTGTCAGCACGTCGGTCTCGTTGGCAAAGCCCCATGATTTCAGCGGCTTGGTGCCGCCGGCGGGATTGCGGCGCTGCAGCGAGAACGGTTCGGCGATGATGCGATCATGGACGGTCATAAGGTTCTCCTCGATTTGACTATGCAGCTTGATTGGATTGGCTGCTCGGAATCCACCAATCGCGTCCGCGCGCGGTGGTGACATATTCCGGCCAGCGGAAATTGATCGGCGGGTCATAGTCGCAAAGCGGCGCGATCCAGTTGGAGCCACCAATGCCGCCGCCGGTGCGGGTGACGAATTCGTCCATGGCCGCATCGCGCGCGGACTTGTCCTCGAGCAGGCGGAGGGCTGCAAGCGCAACCGTCTTGGCGGCGCAAATGACCATCGGGTCGATGGTGGCCGAGATACCGCCCAGCGCGTTCATCGCCCAGGATGGATAGGCATGGCCATTCGCCGAGCGCAGCGCCGGGCGGGCGACATAGAAGCGTGCGGTCGGCGTGTGCCACGACATGTCGGTGTAGTCGTCGGAGGTCGAGTTGATCTGCGACGGAGGCAAATCGCGGCGCAGGATTGCCTCGGCCTCTTGCGGCGCAACCAGCCGCTCCATCTCGTCGATGAAAGGGTTGTCGGTCGCGGTGCCGCCGGCATTGACCTGGACCTCGCGACCGATCGCTTTCGCCGCCTCGTCCCAGCTCGGAGCGCCAACGGTGGACAGCGCCTCATAGGCAATCCCCGCCATGGCGTGATTGGCGAGGCCCGGCCTCGACTTCGACACCCAATGGCGCTCATAGCGACAACCGCTGATCGCCGCGGCCGCGGCCGCATTACGGTCGAGCACCGCGGTGACCTGCTCTGCCATGGCAATGGTCGGCACGCGGATCATGTACTGGATCTCGGCCAGCCCCGCCGGCAGATTGTCGGCGGTCGCCTGCCCGGCGGTGAGGATCGCCTCGCTGATCGACCAGCCGCCCTGGTGAGGCAGCATGGAATCGCGCAGCGCCTTGGAGGTCATGTACATCGTCATCAGCGCGTCATTGGCGCCGGGCGCCCGCACCGCCGAATGCGCCTGCGGGATCGGCGCGCCATCGCTTGCGCGAACCCAGTTTTCGGGTTCGTCGCAGACAAAACGGTAGATCATCGCATAGGCGGCGCCGCAATGCGTGTCCCAGCGCGCCGTGTTGCAGAGCGGCAGCATATAGAAGGGGTGGAAGGAGATCATGCCGGCAAGGCCGTCATAGTAGCCCTTGGCCGCATGGATCGGCTTCGAGCCCCTGACCTTCTCGGCCGGCTCGCCGGTGAAGCGCAACGTCCCCTCGATGCCGTGGCGTTGCATTGCCGCCTTGGTGGCGAGAAGTCCGCCGAGGCCGGCAATGCCAAGCCCGGAATGCGGATCGGTGTGGCCGCCGGCCTCGCTGCCGAGGCCCGGCCGCGATCGCTTCACCGTTGCCGCGTCCTGGCAGTTGCCAGGCACGGCGTCGTATTCGCCGTACATGCCGATGGTCGGCCCCGGGCCATTCGTCCAGTGGGCGCAAAAGGCGGTCGGCATGCCGGCCGACCCTTCCTCGACCGAAAAGCCCTCATGCTTCAGCCGCGCGACATACCAGGCCGCCGACTGGTATTCGCGCCAGGCTGTTTCGCCGAAATCGAAAATGGTGCGCGTCCACGCCGACAGCGACGGCTGGATGCTATCGAGACAGGCAAGCGCGGTGGCTTGCGCCGAGGTCGTCACCGGTTTCTCCATGCGGCCCAAGAAAGCAGTGAAGCGGCATTGCAAAAAGTGATATGTTTTTCCGGTTCATGCAAATTCGGTTCACCTGAGGCCTCTTGCGAATACCTTCCACACAGGCGCTGCGCGCCCTCGACAGTTTTGCCCGTCACGGCAGTGTCTGGCGCGCAGCCGATGAACTGCATTTGACCCGCAGCGCCGTCAGCCATCAGTTGCGGCTGCTCGAACGCGACCTCGGCTTCGACCTGCTGGAGCGCATCGGCAAGGGCGTGGCGCTGACACCGCGCGGCCAGCGCTATGCCGCCGATGTGAGAAAGGCGCTGACGGTGCTCGGCGATGCGGTGACGCGCCAGGCCGGCACGGGCGTCGGCGGTTCGTTCGCCGTTTCCTGCACGCCGGGCTTCGCCTCTCTGTTCCTGTGCACGCACATCGGCGAGTTCCGGCAGATGTATCCGGACGTGGCGCTGTCGATCCTGACGCCCAGACGGCTGGACGATGTCAGCAATCCGGACGCCGATGCCTTCATTGCCTTCGGCGTCGGCAACTGGCCGAACCGCTCGGTGGAGTTGCTGTGCGAAATCTCGTTCACGCCACTTTGCAGCCCGACACTGCTCAACAAGGTCGGCGGCTTTTCAAAACCGGCCGACGTGCTGCGCGCCAATCTCCTGCATCTCGGCGACACCGAGGACTGGGCGCGCTGGCTGGCGCTGTCCAAGGTGGAAAACCCCGACACCGAAGGCGGCATCTTCTTCTCGGACATGAACCTCGTTTTTTCCGCGGCGATCGCCGGCCAGGGCATCGCCATGGGCGACGAGTTGACCAGCCGCCGGGCGCTGAGCGAAGGCCGTCTGGTGCGCCCCTTCGATATCGCGATCCCCTCGCCGCGCTCGTATTTCCTGGTGTCGGAACATGCCAAGGCCAGCCACCCGGTGCTGGAAGCATTCAATGGGTGGTTGAGGTCGAAGCTGTCGGAGAACCGGATCAGCCCGTACTAGCCTCCCATCCGTGAATCAAATTTGCCGATCAGGCGAAAACTATTCGGTTGCGGTGAGCCGGGGCCCTGCCCTACGCTCAAGCCACGACCAAGGAAGAGGCAGGATGCAGCAACCCGGCCGGGCCGCAGAGATCAAGGCAATCGGGATCGGCAAGAGCTTCGGCTCGTTCCGGGCGCTGGACGACCTGACGCTCAATATCGGCCGCGGCGAGTTTTTGACGCTGCTCGGTCCCTCCGGCTCGGGCAAGACCACATTCCTGATGATCCTCGCCGGCTTCGTGCAACCGACCGCCGGCAAGCTTTTCAGCGACGGCATCGACATCACCGAGCGGCCGGCCGAACAGCGTGCCGCCGGCATGGTCTTCCAGGGCTATGCGCTGTTCCCGCACATGTCGGTCGAGGCCAACATCGCCTTCCCGCTCAAGGTACGCAAGAAATCGGCTTCCGAGATCAAGCGCCGCGTTGCCGAGATGATCGAGCGCGTCGGCCTCAAGGGCCATGAGACGAAACTGCCGGCGCAGCTTTCCGGCGGCCAGCAGCAGCGCGTGGCGTTGGCCCGCGCTTTGGTGTTCGAACCCGGCGTGCTGCTCCTCGACGAGCCGTTCTCGGCGCTCGACAAGAGCCTGCGCGGCCAGATGCAGGCCGAGATGAAGCGGCTGCATCAGGAGACCGGCACCACCTTCGTCTTCGTCACCCACGACCAGAGCGAGGCGCTGGCGCTGTCGTCGCGCGTCGCCATCTTCAACCACGGAAAATTGCTGCAGGTCGGAGCGCCGGACGAGGTCTACGACCGGCCGGACAACCGCTTCGTCGCCGAGTTCCTTGGCGAGATCAACATGCTGCCGTTGAAGGGGGTCAAGCCCGCCGACAATGGCTCGACGGGCCTCTGCGAGGACCGCGCGGTCAACATGCTCTGCAAGGCCGAGAAAGTCCGTGGCGATGCCATATTGGCGATCCGGCCCGAACATATGTCGATCACGCGCGAAGCCGCCGCCGGCGAGAACGGCATTGCCGCCACCGCCATCGGCTCGACCTATCTGGGTGCGGCGACCAAACTCGATCTGACGACACGCCAGGGCGCCAAGGTGACCGTCTCGGTGCCGAACGAGGTCGCGGCGGCTGCACTCAGCAAAGGCAATTCCGTCTGGCTGACATGGCCGGCGGAAAAGGGTTTCCTCCTTCCGGACGGAGGATGACGACGAGAACGGCGAAGTCTTCCAGCAAAGAATCTGGAGCGCGCCATAACCACCGGAACCAAAACGAAAAAGGGGAACTAAAATGACAAACCAAAGCAAAAAACAAGCCATGGACGGGCTGACCGCCCGGGCTGTGCGCGGCGAGATTTCGCGCCGGCAATTCACCCAGCTTGCAGCCCTCGTGCTGGCCGGCACACCGATGCTGCTGCGCTCGACCGGTGCCTTTGCGCAGGCCAAGGAGCTGGTGCTGGTCAACTGGGGTGGCGATGCCCTTACCGCTTATGACGCCGCCTACGGCCAGGCCTTCACCAAGGAAACCGGCATCACCGTCAAGATGGACGGTTCGGGCCCGACCGAAGGCGCGATTGCCGCACAGTTCAAGAGCGGCGCGCCGACCTGGGACCTTGTCGACGTCGACCCGTTCTCGGCCATCACGCTCGGCGCGCAGGGTGCGCTCGAGCCGATCGACTACGCCATCGTCGACAAGAAGAAGATGCGCGAGGGGTTCGGCTGGGAATACGCGGCGTCGACCTATTTCTTCTCCTATGTCATCGCCTATGATTCCGAGAAATACGGCAAGGACGCGCCGACCGGCATGGCCGACTTCTTCGACGTGAAGAAGTTTCCGGGCAAGCGCTCGCTCTACAAATGGGGCGTGTCGAGTTGGGAAGCAGCGCTGCTTGCAGACGGCATCGCGCCGGCCTCGCTCTACCCGCTCGACCTGAAGCGAGCGCATGACAAGATCGCCGCTTTCAAGGAAAACGTCGTGGCTTACTGGGGCGGCGGCGCCGAGAGCCAGAGCGTGCTGCTCAACGGCGAAGCCTCGATGGCGATCGTGTGGTCGACCCGCGCCTCGCTGATCGAGCAGGACTCGGGCGGCAAGATCAAGTTCATCTGGGATCAGGGCCTGATTTCGCCCGGCGCGCTGGCCGTGCTCAAGGGCAACCCCGGCGGCAAGGACGCAGCGATGAAGTTCATCGCCAGCGCCCAGGATCCGCAAAAGCAGCTGGTGATGTTCGACAAGCTCGGACAGGGTCCGGCCAATCCGGCCGCCGATGCGCTGATCCCCGCCGACAAGAAGCGCATCAACCCGGTCGATCCCGAAAACATGAAGAAGCAGATCGCGCTCGACATGGACTGGTACGCCAAGAATTACGGGGCAGCACTCGACGAATACACCAAGATCATCTCGGCCTGACCAGGCCGGGCACGAGCTTCGATGAGAGGCACCCTCTCCGACAGGATGGGCGCGGCGGTGCTGATGGCGCCGCTGCTTCTGTTCCTTGTGCTGGCCTACGCCTGGCCGTTCCTCGGCGTCGTCAAGTGGAGCGTCACCTTGCCGACACCGGGGCTCGGCCAGTATGGCGCGCTCGCCACCGATGCCCTGGTGCAGTCTGTGTTCATCCGCACGCTGCGCATCGCGCTGATCGTGACCGTGGTTTCCGTGGCGGCGGCATACGCCATCACCATGGTGTGGGTGCGCGGCAGCCCGGCACAGCGCATAATCGCTGAATTCTGCATTCTCGTCCCCTTCTGGATCTCGGTGCTTACCCGCGCCTTCGGCTGGGTGGCGCTTTTGTCCAACCGCGGCCTGATCAACACCTGGCTACAATCGATCGGCTTCATCTCCGAGCCGCTGGCGCTGGTGCGCAACGAGTTCGGCGTCATCGTCGGCATGACGCATTTCCTCATTCCCTTCGCGGTGTTCCCGCTGGCCTCCGCCATGCGCAGCCTCGACGAGCGCGTGCTGCTCGCGGCGCGCGGGCTCGGCTCCAGCCGTATGCGCACCTTCTGGACCGTGTTCGTGCCGATGACGCGCTCCGGCATCATCGGTTCGGCGATGATCGTGTTCGTCTTCTCGCTCGGCTTCTTCGTCACGCCGGCGATCCTCGGCGGCGGCCGCAGCGTGATGATCGCCGAGCTGATCTATCTGCGCATCTTCCAGAGTCCCGATTGGGGACTGGGCGCGGCGATCAGCGTCGTGCTGGTGCTGTTCGTCGGCGCGCTGATGGCGCTGCTGTTCCGCTATGTCAGACCGAAGCAACTGATCTGATGCCGACCTATCGCCCCGGTCCCGTCTCGCTGATCCTCGCCGTGCTGGTGGCACTGTTCCTGCTGCTGCCGCTGCTGGCGGTCATCCCGGTGTCGCTGACGCCAAGCCGCATGCTGGCTATGCCGACGGGCGAACTGTCGCTGCGCCACTACCGCGCGCTGATCGAGGATCCGCGCTGGCTCGACGCCATCCTGCTGTCGATCCGCATCGGCATCGTCAGCAGCGTCATCTCCACCGTGCTGGCGCTGTGCTTCAGCCTTGGCGTCTGGATGTTCCAGCCGCGCTTCACGGCCACCCTTGTCGGCTTCGTGCTGTTGCCGATGGTGGTGCCGCCGGTGGTCTCGGCGATCACGCTCTACTTCCTGCTGACGTCGATCTCGGGCATGAGCTCGTTCTTTGGCTATGACACATGGCTCGGCGTCGCCATGGCGCATTCGGTGATGACGGTGCCTTTCGCCACGGTGCTGATCCTGGTCTCGCTCAGCCAGCTCGACCGCCGCATCGACCTTGCCGCGCGCGGCCTTGGCGCCGGCGTGTGGGAACGCGCGACGCGCATCATCATGCCCAACATCAAGTTCGGCATCGTCACCGCTGCACTTCTCTCCTTCGTGCTGTCTTGGGAAGAGATCGGCGTGACCCTGTTCATCACCTCGGTCAACGCCATCACGCTGCCGCGGCTGATGTGGATGGGCCTGCGCGACAACATTGACCCGGCGATCGCAGCCCTTTCGGTGATCCTGATCATCATCACCGTGCTGGTCCTGGCGGTGAGGACTGTGGTGGTGAAGATGCGCGGCGGGCACTGAGCCAAGGTGGCCAACAACAATCGGCGATAGCCAAGCCGCTGTGTGAAGGGCGTTACGGACGGTGAGCGCCGGGTACATTACGCGGCGTCATGGGAAACCTGCCGCTGGTGACATTTGCCTTCGTGTCGGTGCTCGGAATGGCGGTTCCGGGACCGGACGTCGTGCTCGCCATCACCAACGGCTCCCGCTACGGTTTTCGACGCGCGTTTCTCGGCATGGCCGGCGTCGTACTGTCTGATTTCGTTCTTATCAGCATCGTCGCGCTGGGCTTCGGCGCTCTTCTGCTGGCTTCGGAATTCTATCTCTCGGCTCTCAGGATGTTCGGCGCGGGCTATCTGCTTTTCGTCGCCATCGGTACCCTGCGCACCGCGTCCCGACCTTCGTTCAACCCTAACGTTCCCGAAACACGCCATTCAGCCAAGGCACTCATTGGGCGCTGCTTCCTGGTGGCGGTCACAAATCCGGCGGCCTGGCTGCTTTTCCCCGCGATCCTGCCGCATTTTGTCCGCGTGGATGAGCCGATCGCGATCCAGTATGGCATCCTGGCCATTATCGCCGCGCTTGCCGATGTGTTTGTGCTGACGTTTTACGCAGCCCTTGGCGCGCGGGCTGCAAGGCTTCTGGCTGGGCCAAACGCCGTGTGGATCGACCGGTTGTACGGTATCGCCCTGCTTGGTCTTTCGAGCACTTTGATCCTGCAATCCCTCGGGCATCTGAGATAGTCGACACAGGACTACACAGGGCCGGATTTAGCAATCGGCCCGTAGTCAGCTTGCGAAGAATCTCGACAGCCTTGCAGCCGTGTCTTCGGGGTGCTCTTCCGGGAAGAAATGCCCACCCTTGACCGAGCCGCCTCCGACGTTATCAGCCCATTGCCGCCAGATCGCCAACGGGCCGCCCTCCTCCGCATACCAGTTCTCCAACCCGCCCTCGCCGCTCCAGAGCGCAAGCAGCGGGCATCTGATGCGACAGCCATCAGCCTGGTCCTGCGCGTCGTGCTCGCGGTCGATGCCTGCGGCGGCGCGATATTCCTCGCAGATGGCGTGGGCATGGGCGGGATCACGCAGCGCCTCGATATAGGCGGCCCTGACCTCAGCGGGAAAAGCATCTGGAGCCGAGCCCCAGCCGGCGATCGCATTGTCGACAACTGCGTCGGGTGCTGCGGACAACAGGCGCTCAGGCAGCGGTTCCGGCTGGGCGAGCAGGCTCCACGGCCAGAAGGCCAGCGCCAACCTGGCATCGGCCCGATCCCAGGCGGAGGCCGTGGGGACGATGTCGAGAACGGCGACTTTCGACACGGTTTCGGGATGGTCGAGCGCCAGCCGGTAGGCGACGCGACCGCCACGGTCGTGGCCGGCAACCATGAAACGGTCGAAACCGAGAACGTCCATAACCTGCACCATGTCGCGCGCCATCGCTCGTTTGGAATAGGCGGCATGATTGGCTCCGGAAGCCGGACAGCCGCTTTGTCCGTAGCCTCTCAGATCGGCGGCGACCACGCTGAAATGCGGCGCCAGGGCCACGGCGATGTCCCGCCACATCACATGCGTTTCGGGAAAGCCATGCAGGAGCAGCAACGGCGGCCCTGAGCCACCGGCCCTGACGAAGATCGATGTCTCCTCCATTTGAACGGTCCTGGCGTCAAAGCCCGCAAACATCAACTGCCGCCAACCAGTCCGTGGCTGGAACGGATTCGCAGCACCTGGACACCCTTCGGCAATTCGATCAGGAACTCCTTGTCGCGGTCGAGATGGTGGATGCTTTGCGGATCGCCGCCGGTAAAGGCGGCCATCGCCTCGACGCTCTCCCAATAGGAGATGGTGATGAATTCCGAATGCGTCGGCGTGTCCTCGCGAAAAGTCTGCACGCCAAGCGCTTTCTCGATCAGCGGCTTGATACCAGCCTCGTAATTGTAGCGCTCATAGGCGTCGGCCCTGCCGGGCGAGGTCCTGCCGCGCCAGATGCGCGCAATGGTCGGGGTTTTCGGTGCCATCTCCTATAACACCCGAAGGCGCGCCGCGTTCCGACTATCCTGACTGGCCGCACAACTGGCTGATAGTCGACGTATGGCAAAGGTTCCGTACAGTAACTTGCACTGGACACGCGGCTATCCTGTCAAGTCCAAACGTGCTCTCTTGTGCTCAACTTGGGAGGGCACAATGAAACTACGTCTAGCTTTCGCTGTATTCACCGCAGGAATTTTCTTCGCATTGTCGGCTGCCTCGGCCGGACAAGGGGAACAGCAAAACATCAACTTCCTGGCTCGGATGTCCGATGCAAGGTTAAATTCGGCCGCCAGAATGGCCGGTGACCTCGTTGGCGTAAGGCAAAGATGTCCGGCGTTGAGGCCAACGGAAGACGGAAAAGCAATTTTCGCCGTCCCGGTCCTTTTGTATGATGGGCGGGACAAACACCTGACCCCAGACCCCCGAAAGTTCAACATGGCCATCCATACCTATGAGAGGGCTTTCGCAATGGCGGCCCAGAGATCGGCAAGTTGCCAAAGCGAGAGGGCCAAATACCCGAAACTTTACCGGTAGATGGCTAACAAGGACGACCTTCAGTCTCCGGCGCCGCGACGCCTCACCTAAGGTATTGAAATTATTGGAAGGATTCGAAGCTGTGACCATCGGCTTAGAAGGCCGGTGCTCTATCCGGCGGAGCTACGGGACCGCTGCCGTCAGCGAACGCGCTCTACCTTCAGGCAGCATGCAGGGTCGGGATGGCGCTAACGTCAACTTCGCGCTCCGCATGCCAGGCATCATACGCGGCCTGCATCCTGAGCCAGATCGCGGCACCATCGCCGAACATCTTGCCAAGGCGGGCGGCCACGGCAGGCGATACCGGCTTCTTCTCACGGATGATATCGTAGAGCTGCTGGGCGCGAGATTCCGAGCAGATTGGCGATTTCCACCTTGGTCTTGCCGGCGGCGGGAACGATGTCGTCGAGCAACGCGCCAGGATGGGAAGGGCAGCGCTCGGTCGTTCTGTTTCGTTCGTACACCTTCAGAGTGCTACCCATATGCCAGGTACAAACCGTAACCTATGTGTCCGGAATGGACCCGGCAAAATTGGCGATCCCGACAGGATTCGAACCTGTGACCATCGGCTTAGAAGGCCGGTGCTCTATCCAGCTGAGCTACGGGACCGCTGGCCGGCATTTGATATCTTGGCCGGCTGGTGTCTATGTGCCAGGCGCTGACCGGCGGTCAATGCGTCCAGGGTATCCTGCGGTCATAGCGGAAATTTTCCGCATAGGAAATCTGCCGGCGCTTGGTCTCTTTCGGCTCCTCGACACGGAAGGCCAGCCCCTGCTTTTCGGCATAGGCCACCGCCTCTTCCCTGGTGTCGAAGGTCAGCCTGATCTGGCTCAGCATGTCGCCCGATGTGGTGTAGCCCATCAGCGGGTCGATCTTCTTGCGTTGCGCGGGATCGAATTCCAGCACCCAATGGCCGGTCTTGGCCTTTCCGGACTGCATCGCGGTTTTGGCTGGGCTGAAAATTCGCGCGGACATGGGCACCTCGTAGCTGCGTTGGCGGTAGCGCCGCCTTATTTCAGTCAATACTGTGCAACACTGCCGACGGCAAGGCCGAAGCGGCCTGCAACCAGGTCGCTTCGGCAGCGGCATAGGCTGGATACACTGGCCTAGCATCAAAAGTCATGGTCATGATGGCGACACAAAGAGGCATGGACGCAGGGATTTTGCACGCCGAGGCCGGCAGCCAAGCGATTTTCGACGGCGCGATCGTGATCGGCGCCGGGGCAGCCGGCTTGACCGCAGCCCATGCGCTGCTCAAGACCGGCGTGCCTGTGATGGTGTTGGAAAAGGAAGCCCGGCTGGCCGAGCCATGGCACGGGCGGCACGAGCGACTGCATCTCAACACGCACCGCGACCTTTCGGCGCTGCCGGGCGTTTCCTTTCCCGCCGGCACCCCTGCCTTTCCGCACCGAAACACCATCATCGGCCATCTGAACGAATTCCGCGCCATGCACCGGCTGCCGGTCGAGTTCGGCATCGCGGTCGAGGAGATAGGCTTCGAGGGCGACCACTGGCTTGTGCGGACCAGTGCCGGGCCGCGGCTGGCGCGCCATGTCGTCATCGCCACCGGGCGCGACCGGCAGCCCTTCGTTCCGGCCTGGAAAGGCATGAAGGCCTTTGCCGGACGCATCATCCATTCGGCCGCATTCGGCGACGCCAAGGCCTATGCGGGCAAGAAAGTGCTGGTCGTCGGCGCCGGCAATTCCGGCTTCGACGTTCTCAATCACTTGGCGGCAGCCGGCACGGGACAGATCTGGCTGTCGGCGCGCAACGGTCCGGCACTGCTACCCAAGCGCCTCGGCCAGATCGCCGTCCACCGATTTTCGCCAATCCTGGCGCGGCTGCCGTTCAAGCTCGCCGATGCGGTGATGGCGGCGACGCAGCGATGGGCCTTCGGCGACCTCACGGCCTACGGCCTGCCGCCGACGCCTTCGGGCGGCGCAAGCCGGCTGGCGTCGGATTATACCGCCATCGCCACCGATGACGGCGCCGTCGATGCCATCAAGGACGGCAGGATCATCGTGCTGCAAACCGTGCGGGAATTTACCGGCGACACGGTCGTTTTCGACGATGGCGCGACGATCCAGCCCGATATCGTCATCGCCGCGACCGGCTACCGCACCGGGCTCGAGGCCATGCTGGGCAAGCTCGGCGTGCTCGACCAAAAGGGCGTGCCGCTGTTCAACGGCGCCGACAGCGACCCGAAACTGCCGGGCCTATGGTTCACCGGCATGCGGCCAAGCATCCGCGGCTGCTTCGCCAATGCTCGCATCCAGGCCAAGGCGATCGCAGCCAGGATTGCGCGGGAGCGCAGACCGCCAAGCCCCGTTTGATGTTTTAGGGGTTGCGCGACAGGGTCCGGAACCGTATACGCCGCAGGGCCTCGGAGTGTAGCGCAGCCTGGTAGCGCATCTGGTTTGGGACCAGAGGGTCGGGAGTTCGAATCTCTCCACTCCGACCATTTTTTCCCACAAAGCCAGTCCTTGCCCAAGGTCACTCCCAAGGTCGCCAATGGCTGCCTCGCCGGTAGCGCATGGCGGCACGCATTGCCCAAGCAGCAGCCGCTCGCCGATCGGACCCTACATTGGAACACCAGTTCGCTCCGAGAGTTGTGTATGTTCAACCCAAGGAGCAAACAATGAAAACCCTTCTCATCGCCTCGATGATCGCGTTCGCCGGAACGGCGGCTTTGATCGCACCGGCGCAAGCCGCCAGTCTGACTATCCAGTCCGATGACGACGATCAATATTCGTCCGACGATGGCGATATACAGGTTCTTCGCCATCACCAGCGCCACAAAGACTATGGCGACGGCTACAGCGACAACCAGGATGGCCAATGGAGGCGCCACCACCGCCATCACCGCTGCCATATCGAACTGGTCAGGCACTGGCGCCATCACCACAGGGTCGTCGAAGAGGTCAGGGTCTGCGGCTGATCCGATCGCTTTGGACCTGCTCCGGCCGGGTTGGCGGCCGGAGCACCAATCTGACCTAAAGCGCGTCGCATTTGAACGGACTCACGGACGCGCTTGAGGTCTTGTTTGATGCATGTGGTTCTCTCAAAACCGGGGCCACTTGAGCGACATGCATCAGGCGCCCGTGTCATCGAACAGCATCCCTTCGGCGGGTTTGGCTGAAAATCGACGCAGGGATAATCCCCTCGCTTCCACCTCTATCGCCGGTCTAAAAGCGCGTCGCGCTGAAACGTATCCAGGCGACGCGCTTTGATTTTTGTTTTGATGCATGTCGTTCTCTCAAAACCGGGACCACTTTTGAGCGACATGCATTAGACTCCGGGCAAGGGGAGATTCTGGATGCTTGGTCTCGAGGCATGGCTTTCGCTGATTGGCCCTGCCTACTTCGCTTACATCGGCATCACGGTTCCGTTCGTCGTCGTCTGGGCCATTATCTGTGCGGCCCTGTGGATCTGGAACAACCGGCCGAGCAAGAGGCAAGGCCCTCCCCGCTCGTGGCCCGCCAGCGTGCTGTTCTTTGTCGTCGTTGCCGCGTGCTACGTGGCAGCGCATACGGTGGTCTATCTGCTGGTCCGGTATCTGGCGGCGTTGTGGCTATAGGGCACCCTCCCGGACACTCCGGTGACTGCTCCACGAAGGTAAGCTCGCCGGGCGAGAACCCCAATCATCACTCCCGGCGAGCCTACAACCCGATCAGGAACGCGACCAGGACCGGGGTCAGCCGGCAAGTTCCCAGGTGCAAGACGGATGCCAAATAATGTTTCCCGAAATGGGACAGCGGCCCTCATGCGGCGGTGGGCACGGAGAGATCGAGTGTATTCATTCGAACACGCTGTCGTCGCTGAAGAGGAAATCCTGCCGAAACGCATGTTCGCAGCTCGCGCTCTGGTCGGGCTGCCGTACCTGGTTACGGCTGCCAAGGATCGATGACAGGCACGCCGGCCGCATGGAATGGCGCCGTGTCACGCGAGGCGACATGAAAGCCGTTTGCGGAGGCGATTGCCGCGATGTAGCCGTCGGGCACAGGAAACCCCTTGCCGGCTGCCCTCGCCTTCACTGCAAGTCGGGCATAGTGCCGGGCCGCCTCGGTATCGAAAGGCAGGATGCGGCGCTCAAACACGGCGCACACACCGGCGAAGGTTTCAGCGAGCGCAGCCTTGCGACGACCCGCCGGCATGGCCTCGATGCCGAACAGCACTTCGGCGAGCGTCACACTGGAGAGGTAAAGCGTTTCCTCGGCCTGGTCATCAAGCCAGGCCAACACAGCTTGATTCGGTTCGGGCTTCATGGCCTCCGAAACGACATTGGTATCGAGGAGGATCATTCGAACCCCAGCGGTTCGGCCGGCGCCTTGTCGCGAGCCTGCTCCAGGACCTCCACGTCTTCATTGGTCAGCCCGGCGCGTCGGGCAATGTCTGCCAGAACGGAGCCGAGTTTCACACGGCCGTCCGGCCGCACCGCGTTTTCTAGAATGTCGCGTATCTCGGCCTCGGTGCTGCGACCGTGCAAGGCCGCCCGTACACGCAGAGCTCGGTGGGTCGCTTCCGGAAGATTTCGGACGGTCACTGCAGGCATTGATATCGCTCCGATGTCATTGATTGAAATATCATATTGTTTCAGGTGATGTCACCATGCATGTTTTGAAAACGTCGCACGGGCGGGATCGACAATCGCCGTCCAGGGAATTGCAGCAGGATCTAAACCTCGAACTCGCCCTGCCCTTCGTCCATTGCGCTGACGGTTTCGGCGGCGAGCGCCCTGGTGATCGGCGTCTTGCGCTCGAGCGCGGTGCGGTCGAGGCGCTCGACCACGCGCATGGCGGTGGCCAGCGAGCGCTCGATGCGGCGCACCAGATATTGCACGACATGCGGCTCGACCTCGACCTGGCGGTCGGCGAAGAGTTTGGTGATGACACCGGCCAGAAGCAAATCGTCCGGCTCATGGATCTCGACGGTTGCCGCCGCCTTCAGCCGCGAGGCAAGATCGGGCAACCTCACCCTCCAGGCGGCGGGGAAGCGCCGCGCCGTCAACAGCAAGGTGGCCCCGGCGCCGCGCACTTCATTGATGAGATGGAACAGGCCCGCCTCGTCGATGGCTGTCTTGTCGACATCGTCGATCAGCGCGGGCCTGCCGCCAAGCCCGGTGATGGCATTGCCGATGCGCTGGGCATCGACCGCCACAGCGTTGGCCCGCGCCTGCCAGATCGAGCCCAGATGTGTCTTGCCGGAACCGGCCGGGCCAGCGAGCACGATCACCGGCGACGGCCAGTCCGGCCAGCGATCGACAAGGGCTGCCGCCTCGCGGTTGGTGGCCGACACCACCAGTTCGTCGCGCGAGTAGCCGGTGCCGTGGCCAAGGTCGAGCGGCAGTTGGCGCGGCGGTTCGGTCTTATGATCCGTCACGTTCAGCCGCGCGGCGACCGGTGGCTGCCGCCGCGAGCGGCGGGCAGCGGCGGGACGGGCTCGGTGGAGTGTCCCTTGTAGAGCGGCGATTCGAGATAGCGGGCAATGGCAAACCGCACCAGCACGGCAACCGCCGCCGAAGCAGGAACGGCGATCAAAAGGCCGACGAAGCCGAACAGGGCGCCGAAAGCGAACAGCGCAAACATCAGCCAGACCGGGTGCAGGCCGACGCTTTTTCCGACCAATCTGGGCTGCAGGATGTTGCCTTCGATGAACTGGCCGATGAAGAACACCACGGCGACAGCAACGATCATGGTCCAGTCCGGCCAGAACTGGACGAAGGCGACGCCGACGGCCAGGACCAGTCCGGTCAGCGAGCCGACATAAGGGATGAACGAGATCAGCCCGGCGAAGAGGCCGATGAGGATGGCGAAATTCAGCCCGGTCAGCGTCAGGCCGGTGGCATACATGCCGCCGAGCACCAGGCACAGCGTGCCCTGGCCGCGCACGAAGCCGGCGGTCGCGGTGTTGATGTCCCTGGAGATCGCCCTGACCGTCCCGACATAATCGCGCGGCACCCAGCTGTCGACGACCGCCACCATGCGATCCCAGTCGAGCAGCATGTAGAAAGCGACAACCGGAGTGACCACGAACAGGCTGACCACCGACACCAGAGCAACGCCGGAACTCCAGATCGAGGTGAAGACGGTGCTCAGCAAGCCGAAACCGGAAGTGAGCAGCGAATTCAGCCCGTCGCGCAGGCCATTGGCATTGACGCCGAATTTCTGCTCCAGCCATTTCGGATCGAAGCTGGTGATCAGCGACTGCAGCCGGGTCAGATATTCCGGCAGCTTGCTGGCGAAATCGGCCATCTGCGTGGCCAGTACCGGAACCAGGATGACGAAGGCCAGCACCAAAAGAACGATGAAGGCAATCAGGATGACCACCGTCGCCATCAGCCGGGAGAGGCCGAGGCGTTGCAGCCGGTCGGCGACCGGGTCGAGAAAATAGGCCAGCACCATGCCGGCAACGAACGGCAACAGGATGCTGGAAAAAATGTAGAGGAACAGCGCCAGGAAGATTGCCGTGCCCAGCCAGAAGAAAATCTGGCGGCGAAACGCCAGGGACGCAGCCGCGTCTGCTAACGCGGCAGTCACGGCATTCTTGTCAACTACCCGGGGTGGAGCCTTCGCCATAGCCGCTCATATGCCTCAGCCAAGCCACGAGATAGGCCGCGGCCGAAGCCACGGTCAAGACCCCGGACAGCAATATGAGCGCAGGCCTGAGCGGGTCGAGGTGGAGGCCAAGGGCAAGTTCGCCCAGCACCACGGCGCCAGCACGATCTGGGCGGCGGTGTTGGCCTTCGACACATAGAGCGGCTTCATCTCGACCGGATGCGCCATGACCGTGGACAAAAGCACGGCGCAGATGATCAGCGCATCGCGTGACACCATGGTCACCACCAGCCACAGCGGCAATTGCCCGATGGAGCCCATGACCACGAACACCGAGACCAGAAGCACCTTGTCGGCCATCGGATCGAGATAGGCGCCGAGTTCGAATGCTGGTTGAAGCGGCGGGCGATGAAGCCGTCGGGCCATCGGAATTCCGGCAACGAGAAATCCGGCAAAGGCCCAGTCCCAGCGCATGTTCAGCATTGCCAGCACCAGCACGAAGCGCAGGATGGTGATGAGGTTGGGAATGGTCAAAGGCATGTCCCGCCATGCTTGTTCTGCAGATCGATGATGGAGATGGATTGTGGCTGCAAGGACCAGCGGTGAAGGGGCGACTGTCCACGTATTTATCTTGGGCAAAAGCCCGGTATCCTGTCGTCATCCTTGCCCCCCGAAACCATTCATGCGAAGAGCCGCCGAGGGAAACAGGGATGCGCCGACGATGAGCAAGGGCGACCGGGCCAAGCGCAAGAACGGGCTCACCTATGCCGAGGCGGGCGTCGACATCGATGCCGGCAACCTCATGGTCGAGAAGATCAAGCCGCTGGTGCGCGCGACGCGCCGGCCGGGCGCCGATGGCGAGATCGGCGGTTTTGGCGGCCTGTTCGACCTCAAGGCGGCGGGTTTCACGGATCCGGTGCTGGTTGCCGCCAATGACGGCGTCGGCACCAAGCTGAAGATCGCCATCGATGCCGGCAAGCACGACACGATCGGCATCGACCTCGTCGCCATGTGCGTCAACGACATCGTCGTGCAGGGCGCCGAGCCACTGTTCTTCCTCGACTATCTCGCCACCGGCAAGCTCGACCCCGACCAGGGGACGGCAATCGTCGGCGGCATAGCAATCGGCTGCCGACAGGCCGGCTGCGCGCTGATCGGCGGCGAGACCGCCGAAATGCCCGGCATGTATAACGACAAGGATTACGACCTTGCCGGTTTCGCCGTCGGTGCTGCCGAACGCGGCCAGTTGCTGCCGACCGACGATATCGTCGAAGGCGACGTGCTGCTTGGCCTGGCTTCCTCGGGCCTGCATTCCAATGGCTTTTCGCTGGTGCGCCGCATCGTTGGCGTCAGCGGGCTTGCCTGGAGCGATCCGGCGCCGTTCAACGATGAGGCGACGCTGGCCGAAGCGCTGCTCGAGCCGACCCGCATCTATGTGAAGTCGATCTTGAAGGCGATCCGCAACACGCATGGCATCAAGGCGCTGGCCCATATCACCGGCGGCGGCTTTCCCGAAAACATTCCGCGCGTCCTGCCGAAGGACTTTTCCGCAGAACTCGATCTCAATGCCATCGATGTGCCGCCCGTGTTTTCCTGGCTGGCGAAGACTGGCGGCGTGGCGCCGGAGGAGATGATGCGCACCTTCAACTGCGGCATCGGCATGATCCTCGTCGTCGCCTCCGGCCAGGCGGCACAGGTCGCAGCCGTGCTGCAGGAGGCCGGCGAGACTGTGACGCCGATCGGCCGCATCGTTCCGCGGCGCGACGCCGGCGTCATCTATCGGGGCTCGATCGGCCTATGAGCAGGAAACGCACGGTTGTTCTGATCTCGGGACGCGGCTCGAACATGACGGCGCTGATCGCGGCGGCGAGCGACCCGGCCTATCCGGCCGAGATCGTTGGCGTCATTTCCGACCGGGCCAACGCCGCCGGCCTCGGCATCGCGGCCGCGCGCGGTATCCCGACCAAGGTCATCGTGCGCGCCGACCATGCCAGCAAGGAAGCCCATGATGCGGCGATCGACGCCGCGCTGATTGCATTCAACGCCGAGATCGTGGCGCTGGCCGGCTATCTGCGCATCCTGTCCCGCGGCCTGGTCGAGAAGTGGCAGGGGCGCATGATCAACATCCACCCTGCCCTGCTGCCGGCCTTCAAGGGCCTGGATACCCATGCACGCGCATTGCGCGCCGGCATGCGTATCCATGGCTGCACGGTGCATTTCGTTACGCCTGAGATGGATGACGGCCCGATCATCGCGCAAGCCGCGGTGCCGGTGATGGTCGGCGACAATGAAGACACACTGGCCGCCCGCGTTCTGAAAGCCGAGCACCGGCTCTACGCGCTGGCGCTCGGCCTCGTCGCCGACGGCAAGGCGCGCATGGAAGGCGGCCGCACTGTGCTGGCGCATTTCGCTGACGATGCCGAAAACGGAACTTCGGTGGTGATGGCCCCCGACCCGCTGCGCGAAGAGCGCGATCTCGAACATCTGGCGCGGATCACGCCGTAGGCGCTTCAGGACCTGAAAGCCCTTGGATATTTTTGACAGCGCGATCCGGAGAAAAGGCGATCTCGCCGGCGTCTTTGAACATGACGACACTGAAGGGCCAGCAAACGCCACGGCTTATTTTTACCTATACGAAGCGCATGACGAGGTAGTTGGCGGATCATCGGTGCAATTCATATTCGATCGGGTGCCTGGGCGATCACCGAAGCGGATATTGCCGTCCAATGGGACAATGATGAGAGGCGCGTCGGCCTTTTCGTCTTCGGCACTTTGTCGGCAGCCTTTGATGCCGCTACTGGCGCTAAATACGGTGGCGGATACGGCATGGACTTCCAGCGCGAAATTCCCTGGTCCTGAGATCTAACAGATGAAACAGCTGCTTCTTCTTCGCCACGCCAAGTCGAGCTGGGACGACCCGGCGCTTGCTGATTTCGACCGGCCGCTCGGGCCGCGCGGGCTGAAGACGGCGCCGCTGATGGGGCGCGAACTGGCCCGGCGCAGTTGGCTGCCTGACCTGGCGCTGGTGTCGCCGGCGCTGCGCACGCGCGAGACATGGCGGCTGGTCTCGGCGGAACTTTCGGCGAGCGTAACGGTGGAGTTCGCCGAGGCGCTTTTCGAAGCCACGGCTGGCGACATTCTGGCCGAGGTGCAGCAGGCAGTCGCATCGGCTAGCTGTCTCCTGGTGCTCGGCCATAATCCCGGCCTGGAGGACTTTGCCCGCCGGCTCGCCGGTCCGCGATCGGGTGTGGCTGCTCTAAGGAAACTTGAAGAGAAACTCCCGACCGGCGCCCTTGCCCGCTTTGTCATCGACGGCGATTGGGCGGATCTCGGCTTCGGCGCGGCCCGGTTGACGCATTGCATCAAGCCGAAGGATATAAGCTAGACCAAGCTGCCTAACGGGCTAGCCGCAGGTGACAGCCGCAAACCGTGTTTTGAAAAGACCACGCAATCAAGGACATAAGACCAACTGCTGGCGGATTGATTCAAGATCTTTGCGGCCCAGAGTCAATTGCATAAAACCAAGAGCGGTGGGCCAAGCCCCCCGCTCTTTGTGGTCGTCGATTTCTCAGAAAATCAACGACCCCAGATGCCCTGGCCGGATTGCGGCTGGTTCGAGTCGCCCTTGATCGTGAAATCGCCGAGGCTGGCCGGCTTGCGGATTGAGGCGGTATAACTGTGATCGATGTTGCCGGCGGGCGCTGTCACAGCAGGCTGGTTGACGCCGTCGGAGCCGTAGTGGTCGCTG
This sequence comes from Mesorhizobium sp. C089B, assembly GCF_030323125.1. NCBI lineage: Bacteria > Pseudomonadati > Pseudomonadota > Alphaproteobacteria > Hyphomicrobiales > Phyllobacteriaceae > Mesorhizobium > Mesorhizobium sp. C089B. The sequence goes on along the minus strand of NZ_CP100469.1, from coordinate 343,612 downwards.
CCTGCGAAAGCGGTGCCGGTGGCAAGGAGGATGGCAGCAGCGGTAAGTGCGATCTTGGTCATTTCAGGTAATCCAGATTTTTCAGTTCTGTCCGTCAAGTGGCGTGCCTTGGGAGGAATTCGCGTCGCTCGGACCACCCCGAAATGGGTGTGCGTTGCTGCCATTGCCAATCACAAAAATGTGCGAACCGAACCGTTCGGTTCGGTCTTGGAAGGCGCCGAATGGCGTAGTTGTTGCTATATTCTATTCTCCAGGCGGCTCCGACCTCGCAACGCCCCTCGTTGCGTTACCCTTTGCATCTCAAAGGTCGTGAAACCTAGTACGTCGCGCATGTCGTATTCGCCGGGCGGCCGGACGGCGACCCAACGTGCTGCCGCAATGGCGCCGCGCGCGAACATCGAGCGGTCGCCGGCCGAATGGGAAAGCGTGAGCGTCTCGCCCTCGGCCAGCAAGCTCACGCTGTGCTCGCCGACGATGCTGCCGCCGCGCAGCACGGCAAAGCCGATCTCGCCGGCAGGGCGTGGACCTGTAACGCCGTCGCGGAAGCGTTTCGCCACATCGTCCAGCCTGACGCCACGTCCGCGAGCGGCCGCCTCGCCCAGCATCAGCGCCGTGCCCGACGGTGCGTCGACCTTCATGCGGTGATGCGCTTCCAGGATCTCGATGTCGGCGGCGGGACCAAGTGCTCGCGCCGCCTGTTCGACCAGCCCAGCCAGCATGTTGAGCCCCAGCGAGTAGCTGCCTGAGCGAACGATGGCGACGGACTTCGAAGCAGCAGCGATGGCGGCGAGATCGGCCGGCTCGAAGCCGGTCGAGCCGATGACCAGCGCCGGGCCGCCGCGGGCCGCGCAAGTCTTCGCCAATTCGATGGAGGCCGCAGGCGTGGTGAAATCGATGACGACGTCCGCAAGCGCCAGTGCTTCGTCGCGTTCGACCAGCCCTCGCCGGCGCTGCCCGGCCTGTGAAAGCGGGCGACGAGCGCCAGCCTGGGATCGGTCTCGACGGCCAGCGCCATCTCCCTGCCCATGCGGCCGAGCGCACCGGCTATGGCTATCTTCAACAGATGCGGCATGGCGGCTTTCACTGGAAATGCGAGTCACAACAATGATCTACCATGCCGCCCTGCCAGATTGATTCAGCCGGCGCCATGCGTCTTGAGCATCATGCCGGCGATCTCCTTGACCAGCTTGGCGGCAACCAGCGCGGTGAGATTGGAGACATCCTGGCTTGCATTGTATTCGACGACATCGGCGCCGACGATGGGCTGGTCGATCCGCTGGATCAGGTTGATCACTTGCCGGGTTGTAAGACCACCGGGTTCGCGGTGCGACACGCCGGGCGCACAAGCCGGGTCGAGGCCGTCGAGATCGACCGAGAGATAGACCGGCGTCTTGAGATCGAGCTGCAGACCCTCGCTGAAATGCCGCGCCTCGATCATTTCGACGCCGAAGCGCTTGAGCTGGTCACGAAGCTCATCATTGAGGGTGCGCAGGCCGATCTGGATCAGCCGGTCAGCCAGCCCCTCCTCCAGGATGCGCGCGAAGGACGAGGTGTGGGACCGCCTGTTGCCCTGATAGGCATCGTAGATGTCGGGATGGGCGTCGATCTGGACGATCGTTAGCCTGGCATGGCGGCGGCGCACGGCACGCAGCACCGGCCAGGCGATGGCATGATCGCCGCCGAGGCTGATCAACGGGTGGCCGGCATCCAGCGCGCGGCCGACCTCGGCCTCGATTCGTTCCCACGGACCGCCGGCGCCTGAAAAGTCGATGTCGCCGTGGTCGACGAAACTGTCCGCCACATCGAAGCCGGTTTCGCTCCACGAGCTGTGCGCGTCGCTTTTGAGTTCCCGCCGGATCAGGGCCGGCGCTGCGGCCGCGCCCTTGAGATAGGACGAGTTCTCGTCATGCGGTATTCCCAGAAGCGAAACCCTGGCCATCGGCGTGCGATCTCCGGCAACAGGCCATCTCCCTAAACCCGGCAGCTGGCTGGCGATAGCAGTGCCGCTTGGGCCAGTTGCGAAGGCGATCAGGCGTCACTTCACGATCGCGCCGCCCAGCCTTTGCCTGACGATCGCGGCGTGGAAATTCGTGCCGTGCAACAGCCCGTCATCGTTGAAGTCGTAGCTGGAATTGTGCAGCGGCGGCGAGGTCTCGCCATTGCCGAGAAAGACGAAGCAGCCCGGTACGTGATCGAGGAAGCGGGCGAAATCCTCCGAGGCGGTCATCGGCTCCGCCGCGATGCTGGCGGCGCCATAGGCCAGCACGCGCCTTGCGGCGACAAAGGCCGCGTCCACCAGGTCGGCATCGTTCTGCAGCGGCACGAATTCCCTGCTATAGGTCACGTCGGCGGTGACATTGTAGGCAGCGGCGGTGCCTGCCGCGATGACCCGCATCTGGCGCTCGATCTCGGCGCTGACCTCGGGACGAAAACTGCGGGCGTCACCGAGGATGCAGGCGAGGCCGGGCAATGCGTTGCGGGTGCCGTCGGTGATCAGCTCGGTCACCGAAACCACCGAAATGTCGGCGGGACTCAGCCGGCGCGAGACGATGGTCTGCAGATTGGTGACCAGCGCGCAGGCGGCGACCAAGGTCTCGTTCCCGGAATGTGGCCGCGCCGCATGGCCGCCGATGCCCTTGAGCACGATCTCGAAATTGTCCTCCGCCGACATGAACGGGCCGGCACGGGTCTCGAAATGCCCGACGGGCAGGCCAGGCATGTTGTGCAGGCCAAAAATCTCGTCGAAGGGAAAGCGCTGCAGCAGCCCGTCGTCCAGCATCGCCAGCGCGCCCCTGCCCCATTCCTCGGCGGGCTGGAAGATGAAGCGCACGGTGCCGTCGAAACCGCCCTCGGCGGCCAGCAGCTTTGCCGCGCCGAGCAGCATGGTGGTGTGGCCGTCATGGCCGCAGGCATGCATGATGCCGGGGTTCTGCGAGCGATGGGCGGTCGCGGACTGCTCGGTGATGCGCAGCGCATCCATGTCGGCCCTGAGCGCAATCGCCCGGTTGCCGCTGCCGCGCTTCAATGTGCCAACGACGCCGGTGCCGCCGACCCCCTCTGCAACATCGTCCAGCCCGAATTCGCGCAGCTTCGCGGCGACAAAGGCAGCGGTGCGCTTTTCCTCAAAGCCGAACTCGGGGTGCGCGTGCAAATCGCGCCGCCAGCCGGTCATTTCCTGCTTCAGCACATCACGATCGAGCTCAGCCATTTTCTCCCCGACCTATTTTGCAAGCTCACTGGCGACATCAAGCAGGATGTTGGCGCCGGCGACAAGCTCGGCATCTTCAGTGTGTTCGCGCGGATTGTGGCTGATGCCACCGGCGCTCGGCACGAAGATCATTGCCGCCGGCGCGAGGCGGGCCATCATCTGCGCGTCATGGCCGGCGCCCGATGTCATGCGCCTGACGCCGAGACCGCGGTTCTTCGCGGCCGCCTCGATCAGTTCGACGATGCCGATGTCGAATAGCACCGGTTCGAAGCGGGCGAGCCGCTCGACCGAGATCGATACGTTCTCCAAAACCTCAAGCTCCTCGAGATAGGCAGCAAGGGCCGCCTCATGCGCCTGCAAGCGCTGTTCGTCGGGATCGCGCAGGTCGATGGTGAAGACGGCGCGCGCGGGAATGACGTTGATGGCGTTGGGTTCGAAGCGCATCGTGCCGACCGTGGCCACGGTTGGCCCATTTGAAGCCCTGGCCCGATCGTGCAGGAAGGTGATGATGCGGGCGGCGGCGTAGCCGGCGTCGCTGCGCATCGACATCGGCGTGGTGCCGGCATGGTTGGCGGCGCCGTCGATGGTGATGCGCTGCCAGGAAATGCCTTGCAAATTCTCGACCGCGCCGATCGGCACGCCTTCACGCTCCAGCACCGGCCCCTGCTCGATATGAAGTTCGAGATAGGCATGCGGCTTGAGGAAGCCGGGTTCGCGGTCGCCGGCATAGCCGATGCGGGCGAGCTCCTGGCCGAGCACGCTGCCATCCGTGCCGATGGCGGCCAGCACGGCCTCGGCGCTGACGCCACCGGCATGGCATAGCGAGCCCATCATGTCAGGCGTGTAGCGCACGCCTTCCTCATTGGTGAAAGCGGCGACCGCGACCGGGCGCGACGGCGAAAAGCCCGAAGCCTGCAGCGTCTCGATCACCTCCAGCCCGGCCAGCACGCCGTAGCAGCTATCATAGATGCCGGCATCGATAACGGTGTCGATATGCGAACCGATGAGCAGCGGCGCCTGCCCGGCATTGTCGGAGCTTTGCCAGATGCCGAAGATATTACCGACCCGGTCGATGGCGACTTCCAGCCTGGCCTGCCTGAGCCAGCCGACAAAGAGGTCACGGCCCTGTTTGTCTGTGTCGGAGGCGGCGAGCCGGATCAGCCTATCCCCACTGTCGCGGCCAACGGCGCCGAGTTCCCGGATGCGGCCAAGCAGACGCTGTGCATCGATCCCGATCATGGCTATGCCTCGGCCTTCAGCTTGCCGGCCAGCACATCGGCGGGGCTCTGCCCGACCAGCTCGGTATAGCGGTGCGGGTCTGTGGCGCCTTCGGTGTTGATTACAAGCACGCGGGATTTGTCGTCGAGCCCGAGAGCGGCCTTGTGGTCGGCCGTCGCCCGGATCAGCCCGGCAAGACCGACGCCGCCGCTTTCGCCGGCGACGATCACTGGATCATTGCCAGCCGGCCGTGCCAGCCGCCGCATCACCGCGACCGCCTCCTCCTCATCCACCGTCATGAAGGCATCGGCAACCCGCGCCAGAACGCGCCAGGCAACTTGCGAGGCCTCGTAGCATTCGAGCATCGCCATCACCGTCGGCTGATAGTGTGCGACCTTGACCACGTGGCCCGCCCGGGCGGCTGCGACAACGCAGGCGGCGCGGGTCGGCTCGACGACGATGAAGGTCGGCCTGGCGTCACCGAGCACGATGGCGAGATGGCCGGCCACCGCGGCGGCAATGCCGCCGACACCGGCCTGCACGAAGACATGGGTCGGCGGCTGCGGCAACTGGCCCAACGCTTCGCGCACGATCGCCGTATAGCCCTGCATCACCAGGCCCGGGATGCGCTCATAGCCCGGCCAGGAGGTGTCGGACACCACGGTCCAGCCTTGCTCAGCTGAAACCTCGGCGGCCTGCCTGACCGAGTCGTCATAATTGCCGTCGACGCGGATCATCTCGGCGCCATAGCGGGCTATTGCTGCAATGCGCGCCTCGCTGACGCCGGCGTGAACGAAGATTGCCGCTTTCGCGCCAACCAACTGTGCACCTTGCGCGACCGAGCGGCCATGATTGCCGTCGGTGGCGCAGGCAACCGTCATGCCGGCAGCGACCGCCCGGACGTCGAACCGGTTGAGATCGGCCACGTCAACGGGCCGACCAAGCGATCGGCTCGCCTCCTCCAGCACCAGTCGAAAAACGGCATAGGCGCCGCCGAGCGCCTTGAAGCTGCCGAGACCGAGGCGAAAGCCTTCATCCTTGATGTGGACGGCGCCGAGGCCGAGTTCGCCGGCCAGCGTCGGCAATGCATGCAACGGAGTTGCCAGGTGATTGTCGCGATGGGCAAGAAAGCGCTCGACCGTATCGGCACCGGCATTCCCCAGCGTTTCGGCATCGACCGGATCGAGCGGCCGACGGTGCAAGGCATTGCTGTTGAGCAGGAACACGGGTGGCCTCCTTTGTGTGTGACGAAATCATATTGCAGCCGAGGCGCAAATAGCGCTGTTATTGGCGCTTCGAAATGCAAGTTTGTTTCGCCAGGATAGCGCTTTGCCTCGATCGCCTTCACTCGACAGTTTCGACCTCGCCATCCTTGCCATCCTGCAGCGGGACAACACGATGCCGCAGCGGCTGATCGGCGAAGCCGTCAACCTGTCGGCGCCGGCGGTGCAGCGGCGCATCAAGCGCATGGAACAGTCCGGCGTCATTGCGGGCAATGTCGCCGTGGTCGACCCGGCGGCGGTCGGCCATCCCATCACCATCTTCGTCGAAGTGGAACTGGAGAGCGAACGCTCGGACCTGATCGACGCCGCCAAGCGGCAGTTCTCGGCGGAGCCGCAAGTGCAGCAATGCTACTACGTCACCGGCGAGGCCGACTTCATCCTGATTATCACCGTGGCCGACATGGGCGCCTATGAAGCGCTGACGCGCAGACTGTTCTTCGACAGCAAGAATGTCCGAAAATTCCGCACCTTCGTTGCCATGGACCGTGTCAAGGTGGGGCTGACGGTGCCTCTGCCGGGATAGCCAGTCACTTTTACGCAATTCCGGACGGAAAACCGCTCACACTTTTCCTGGAATTGCTTTAGCCCGCCGGCCGCAGCCAGACCTTGTTGTCGTGGAAGGCCGCACCGCCATAGGGCGCTGGTGCGTCGGCGCCGGTGAGCACATTGATGCCTTCGCCACGCTCATGGGCGCTGTTTGGCCAGATGCCCTCGGCGATCACCACGCCGCGCTTGATGCCATCGAACAGCTTTGCGTGCAGCACCACCTCGCCGCGCCGGTTGCCGACCTCGATACGGTCGCCGTCGTCCAAGGCAAGCGCGGCAGCGTCGTCCGGATGCAACAACAATTCCGGCCGGCCTTCCTTGGCCTTCGACACCGGTGTCTCGGCGAATGTCGAATTGAGGAAGTTGCGCGCCGGTGATGTCGTCAGCCGGAACGGATGCTCCGCATCCTCGACCTCGATCAGGTCGACATGGTCGGGGAATTCCGGGAGCTCCGCCACCGGCCCGAACAGGCCCATGCTTTTCGGCGGCCGGTTGGGCGCCGCCTGCCCGCTCCAGTTGGCGCGGAAGTGAAATTTCTTGTCGGCATGGCCGAAACCATCGATGAAATGCGCCGCCTCGAAATCCGGCTGCAGGTCGACCCATTTGTCTTCCTTGAGGCTGGCGAAGGAGCCCAGCCCGCGCTTGCCGAGGATGATGTCGATATGCTGCTGCTCGGTCAGGCCAAAGCCCGGCCGGTCGGCGACGCCGAGACGCTGCGCCAATTGCTCGATGACGAAATGGTTGGTGCGCGGCCCTTCCGGCGGTTCGATCAGCTTGGGACCGAGCGTGATGTGCTGGTTGCCACCGCCCTTGTAGACGTCGTCATGCTCGAGAAACATCGTTGCCGGCAAAACGACATCGGCGAGCTTTGCCGTGTCGGTCATGAACTGCTCGTGCACGCAGGTGAACAAGTCGTCACGCAGGAAACCCTGCTTCACCAGCCGCTGCTCGGGCGCGACATTCACCGGGTTGGTGTTCTGGATCAGCATCGCCGTCACCGGCGGGCCGCCATAGAGCGAGTCCGCTGCACCGGTCAGCACCGGGCCGATGCGCGACTGGTCGAGATGGCGAATATTGGGATCGCGCATCGCGGCGCCTTCCAGCACATCCTGGTTGAGCTTGAAGATGCCGGAATTGGAATGGAAGGCACCGCCACCCTCATATTGCCAGGCGCCGGTGACGGCGGCGATGCAGGATGCCGCGTGCATGTTGACCGCGCCGTTGCGCTGGCGGGCAAAGCCATAGCCGAGGCGGAAATAGGTTTTCCTCGTCGTGCCGACGAGGCGTGCGAAAGCCTCGATCTCGGTGACCGCAAGACCGGTGATGGCGGAAGCCCATCCCGGCGTGCGGGTCTCCAGATGCGCTTCCAGCCCCTTCGGATCGTCGGTGTATTTTTCGAGATAGGCGCGGTCGGCCATGCCTTCCCTGAACAGCACATGCATGACCGCGCAGGCCAGCGCGCCATCGGTGCCGGGCTTCAGCACAAGGCCCATATCGGCCTGCTTCATCGTCGCGTTCTCGTAGACATCGATAACGATGATCCTGGCGCCACGCTCCTTCCGCGCCTTGATGGCGTGGGTCATGACATTGACCTGCGTGACCACGGCATTGGTGCCCCAGATCACCACGCAGTCGGACTTCGCCATCTCGCGCGGATCGGGACCGCGCAAGGCGCCCGCTCCCATCATCCAGCCGGTCCAGGCCAGATTGGTGCAGATCGAGCCGAAGAAGCCGGAGTATTTTTTTGCATGGCGCAGCCGGTCGATGCCGTCGCGCTGCACCAGCCCCATCGTGCCGGCATAGTAATAAGGCCAGACGGTCTCGGAGCCGTATTTTTCCTCGGCCGCGATAAATTTCTCGGCGACGAGGTCGAGTGCCACTTCCCAGCTGGATACCTTCCAGACGCCGTCACCCTTGGCGCCGGCACGCACCAGCGGCTTCAGCAGCCGGTCGGGATGGTGGACACGGTCGGCATAGCGCGCGACCTTGGCGCAGACGACGCCAGCCGTATACGTATTGGACTTGGCGCCATGGACACGGCCGATGCGGTTGCCATCGAGCAGCTCGACCTCGAGCGCGCAGGTCGAAGGGCAATCATGCGGACAGGCGGAGTGGCCGATTCTGAGCTTGGCGTGCTGGTTCATGCGGCGTTTTTAGCGGGTTTCGCGGGCGGCGTGTAGGGCCAGATCTTACCCTCCCCTTGAGGGGAGGGTCGGCGCGCAGCGACGGGATGGGGTGCGGCGCGGACTCCACCCCGCTCCGCTTCGCGGATCGACCCTCCCCACAACGGGGGAGGGTAATCACTCCGCCGTGCCTTCCTCATACTCGGCCGACATGGTCAGCCACTTCTCCTCGTGGCCGGCAAGCTGCTGGGCCAGTTGCGAGCGCTCCTTGGCGAGCCGGGTCGCCGTCGACGGATCCTTTTCGTATACCGCCGGATTGGCGAGTTCATCCTCGATCAGGTCGATGCGCTTGCGGATGCGGTCCATCAGCGCCTCGGTGGCGCGGATTTCCTTGGCCAGCGGCTCGAAGGCGGCGCGGCGCGCCGCGGCATCGCGGCGGCGATCGGCCTTGGATGCCTTCTCGGCCTCGCGCTTGCCGCGTCGATCGCCGGACACGCCGGTGACGAGCGTCTTGTAGTCCTCAAGGTCGCCGTCATACGGGTTGACCGCACCATCCTTGACCAGCCACAGCCGGTCGGCGGTCGCTTCCAGCAGATGGCGGTCATGCGAGATCAGGATGACGGCGCCGGGAAACTCGTTCAGCGCATGGATCAAGGACTCGCGGCTGTCGATGTCGAGATGGTTGGTGGGTTCGTCGAGGATGAAGAGGTTCGGGCCTTCGAAGGCCGACAGGCCCATGAGCAGGCGCGCCTTCTCGCCGCCCGACAGATCCTTGGCGTCGGTGTTCATCTTCTCGGTGGTGAGGCCGAACTGGGCGACGCGGCCGCGCACCTTGGATTCCGGCGCTTCCGGCATCAGCCGGCGGACATGCTCGTAGGCGTTTTCCTCCGGCCTGAGATCGTCGAGCTGATGCTGCGCGAAGATCGCCACCTTCAGGCCCGGCGCCACCGTCATGGTGCCGGTTTCCTGCTTCAGCCTGCCCGAGAGAAGCTTGGCGAAGGTCGACTTGCCGTTGCCGTTCGCGCCGAGCAGCGCGATGCGATCGTCGGCATCGATGCGCAACGTCATCTTCTTGAGGATCGGCTGGCCCTCGGTGTAGCCGACATTGACGTTGTTCAGCGCCACGATCGGCGACGCCACCGTTTTCACCGGCTCCGGGAAAGAGAACGGCCGCACCGTGTCGTTCACGAGCGCTGCGATCGGCTTCATCTTCTCCAGCGCCTTGATGCGCGACTGCGCCTGTCTCGCCTTCGAAGCCTTGGCTCGAAAACGCTCGACGAAGGATTCCATGTGCTTGCGGGCGGCTTCCTGCTTGACACGGCCCTTCTCCTGCAACTCCTTCTGCTCGGCGTACTGGCGCTCGAACTGGTCGTAGCCGCCGCGCCAGAAGGTCAGCTTCTTCTGGTCGAGATGAACGATGGAATTGACGGCGCGGTTGAGCAGGTCGCGATCGTGCGAGATCAGAAGCACCGTGTGCGGATATTTCGACACGTAGTTTTCCAACCAAAGCGTTCCTTCGAGATCGAGATAGTTGGTCGGCTCGTCGAGCAGCAGAAGGTCGGGCTCGGCAAACAGCACCGCGGCGAGCGCCACACGCATGCGCCAGCCGCCGGAGAAGGACGAGGCCGGGCGGCGCTGCGCGGCGTCGTCGAAGCCAAGGCCAGCGAGGATGGTGGCCGCGCGAGATTCCGCCGAATGCGCATCGATATCCGCCAGCCGCATATGGATGTCGGCAATGCGGTGCGCGTCGGTGGCGGTCTTTTCCTCCTCGAGCAATGCGGTGCGCTCGAGATCGGCCTTGAGCACGATTTCGATCAGCGGCTCCTCGGTGCCGGGCGCTTCCTGCGCCACCTGGCCGATGCGGGTGTTCTTGGGCAGGCTTATCGAGCCGGTCTCGGAGGGAAAGTCGCCGGTGACGGCCTTGAACAGCGTCGTCTTGCCGGTGCCGTTGCGGCCGACGAGGCCGGCCTTTGTGCCGGCTGGCAAGGTCAGCGAGGCATGATCGAGAAGCAAGCGTCCGGCCATGCGGAGCGAAAGATCGTTGATGATAAGCATGCCGGGGCTTTTGCACGGGAGGGCGGCGCTTCGCAAGGGCCTGGGCGCCGGCGGGGGCATAAGGCATGAAAACGGCGCGCCTTAAGCGCGCCGTCCATTGCAAACAGCAGACTGACTTTTCAGAGGCTGCCTGGTTCAGGCTTTGGGTTTGCGCTTCGTCACCTTGGCCGCGGCGGCCGGAACGGCCGGCTTGCGGCCGAGGCCCGAAGACTTGGCCAGTGCCGAACGGGTCGCGGAGTAGTTCGGCGCCACCATCGGATAGTCCGACGGCAAGCCCCATTTGCCACGATATTCCTCCGGGCTGAGACCATGGTCGGTCATCAGGTGCCGCTTCAGCGACTTGAATTTCTTGCCATCTTCCAGACAGACGATGTGGTCGGGAAACACCGACCGCTTCGGATTGACAGCGGGGTTCAGCGCGGGGCTTTCCACGGCGGCAATGCTGCCCAGCTTGCGCACCGATGCGCTGACGCTGGCGATCAGATCCGGCAGGCCGGACGCAGGGAGAGGATTGTTGCCGACATAAGCCGAGACGATGTCAGCAGTCAGTTCAATAGCGGTCTTGCTGTCGATGGTGTGCAATTCTGTTTCTCCCGCCGGTCATGAAGTTGCCGGCTTTTTTAAGACTTCTCTTGATGTATCGACCTAGCTGCACCCCCCAACGGGTCGCTAAAGTCTCAATAAACGATCAAGAATCGGAACAGGAGGATGTTTCCACAACAGGTTGCAACGTTGCAAATTAGAAAATCTAATACTTGGAAACGGCCGACTTCGCGCCAGCAGATTTCAACTGCACGGACGCCGCAGGTTTAGAGTCGGCCAGTATGTCCAGAATGCGCTTCCAGCGGGCGCACCGGCCGAAATCTTTTTGCTCTATCGCCTTTTCGGCCTTCATGGCGGCGTAGAGCGGCGCCTCGGCGCCGAACTCCTTGAGCAGCCAGAATGCTTCCTGTCTGGCGAGGCGTTCATCGTCGTCAAGCATGTTCAGCCTCCGAGCGTTCTATGCCCACCGCAATACAGCTGCCGATGACGAGGACCGCACCGGCTATCGCGGTCAGCGTCAGCCTTTCGCCCGAAAGTGTCAGCAGCAGCGTCGATGCGATCGGGGTCAGATAGGCGATGACCGCAACCTTGCCGCCGCCTTCAAGCTTCAAGGCGCGCGACCAGAAATAATATCCCAGCCCCATCGGACCGGCACCGAGATAGAGGCCAAGCAGGAGGTGCTCGCTGGATGGCCAGGCTGCGCCGTCGTGAATACACCACAGCAAGGTCAGGCCGACGCCGACCAATGCCGAAGGCAAAAGCAAACGCTCCGACGGTGTGGCCAGGCGGGCGACCGCAATCGAATAGAAGGCCATGCACAGCGCCGAGCCGAAGGCAGCGAGATAGCCGACGATGCTGCCTTGGAGAAAAGGCTGGCCGCGACCACCCGAGATCACCAGCGCCACGCCGACAAAGCCGAGCACGGCAGTCGAACCCAGAAGCACGGGGCGTTGCCGCTTGCCCAGCACGATGACCGCCGCCGCGACCATCAGCGGCCAGGTGTAGGCGACGAGATTGGCCTCGATCACCGGCATGGACGCAAAGGCGATGTATTGCAGCACCATGGTGCCGACCAGGCCAATAAAGCCGACCGCGACCGGCGCCAGGGTGCCGTCAGCACCCTTGGAAAAGGCTGCGTCTTGCAGGCCCCTCTTCCGGCTCGCCAGATGGATGACGGCGAACACCAGAGCCGCTCCACAAAATTGCAGCAACTGCACCAGCGACACCGGATGGCTGGCCAGCAGCGATTTGCCGACCAGCGCGTTGGTCGACCACAGGGCGACCGCGCCGGCGGCGAAGACCAGGGCCGATGGCGAGCCCGATCCATCCCGGAATCGCCGAGACGGTGCCTTGTCATTATCGCCGACCATGATGTTACCGACGGCCAAACCGGCGTCCACTTCTATGCTCTGGCTACCAGGATTCCCTTGACCCGCCCGGGACCGGCGCATCGGCCGCCGCCGTAACCGGACGTTCTTCCTCGAAGCGGCGATAGGCCGGCAGCTGGTTCGTCCAGACGTCTTCGGCGAGCTCGTTGACCCACTCGCGATCGTGATCATTGTCGGCTGCGAGATAGAACATGCGATTGTCGTCGACGTAGGGCTTGGCCACAGAGCGCTGGTTGAGGACCAGCGTGACGCGCGAGCCGAGCTGGATCGGCGCGGTGCGGTGCAGCACACCGAGAAACTGGCCGAGCGTGGCGTAGTTCATCTTGTGGTCGATGCGCATGACCTGGTTGCGCGGAATCTCGCGGCCGGATTCAAGGATGGCGCGGCCGGTCTCGGAATCGTCGCAGTAGATTTCGAGATGGCCGCCGACCAGCGGATTGCTGATCGACAGCGGAATGAGTTCGGTGACCGGGACACCGTCGCAATGCCAATCGACGGCGCCGTCCTTGGGATTCATGAAAGTGACGGTCGAGCCGACGATCGACAGCGGATAGGGCTCGAGCTTGGTGCCCATCATGTCGGACAGACGTTCCAGGCGCAGCTTGTCATGCAGCAACTCCTTGATCTCCGGGATAAAACGGTCGGCGCCGGTGATGAAGGTAAGGTCGAGGTGCTTGTGCACGGCGTGGCTGGCCTTAAGCTTCAACGCCGCCTCTTCGATCGCCGCCAGCAGCGCCGGGTCGTAGCCATGCAGATACTGCGCAACGCCGAAACCCGACACTTTCCAGGCCGTCTCATGGCCGATAATGGCTTCTCGGCTCATCGCGTAGCGCAGTTCAGGTATGGTATGGGCGTTCATTCTACTTCTCCAGGATGGGGGCATCACTTGGTAAACTGTCGATTAATTTCCCCACCCCTGTAAAATTAGGAATGCTGGTGCTAGTGTAAGCCCAGCTTAAGGTCGAAACGCGTGCGTCTGCTCAGTCAGGTCAACCTCAATTCGCTGAAGATTGTCGAAAGTGCCGCCCGGCACCGTAACTTCACGCGCGCGGGCGAAGAGCAGTTTATTACTGCTTCCGCCGTCAGCCAGCGCGTCAAAAGCCTCGAGGACCAGCTGCGCTTCAAGATCTTCCAGCGCGGCGGCAATGCGGTGTCGCTGACACCCGAAGGCGAGACCTATGTGTCGCGCGTTCGCGAGGCGCTGGAGCGCATCGTGGCGGCCAGCATGGAGGCGACCGGACAGTCGCAGGCGCATGTGCTGAAGATTTCGGTGCTGCCGACGTTCGCGGCGCGCTGGCTGTTTGCCCGCCTGCCGCTGTTCCAGCGGCAATATCCCGAAATCGAAATGCGGGTCTCGACCTCCTACGCCACCAATGAGTTCGCCACCTCCGAGTTCGACCTCGAGATCCGCTATGGCGACGGCAGCTTTCCCGACCTCAAGGCGGACCTGCTGTTCAAGGAGGATTTGACGCCGGTGTGCAGCAGGAAGCTGTTCCACGAGGTTCTCGGCGATAGGCCGCCGTCAAAGGTGACGCCCGACGACCTCAGGCATTTCACGCTGCTGCATTCCGACACCTGCACGCAGAACTGGCAGTCGTGGCTGGGTTTTGCCGGCGCGAGTTCCGTGCTCGGCGAGACCAAGAGCATCTATTTCGATTCCTGCATGATGTCCTATGAGGCGGCCAATGCCGGCATGGGCTTTGCAGTCGCCAACCGCGCCTATATGGCGAGCGAGATCCGCGCAGAGCGGCTGGTGGCGCCGTTTGCCGTGCATCACCCCAACACCGCCGGCTGGTATTTCGTCTGCCCGGTCACCGCGCCCTACACGCGCAAGGTGGAATTGTTCAAGCAGTGGATCATGGCCGAGGCGGCGCTGACGCAGTGCCAGTTGGACGCAGGGATTGCCGGCGGCCCGGTGCTGCGCAAGGCCATTGCCTGAGGTCGGATTCTTTCCGCGGCCTTGCGGGATTTGCGGCCGTTTCAGCTGGTTTTGCGCAGACGGCACGAGCAGAACCGGCACGAAAACTGCCACCTCATGACGCAGGCGAGAGACTCAGCTATCTTCGGTTGTTGCGGCGGACCTGATATCCGCCTGGCCGGCGCTATCAGCTCACCTCCCAAGCGGCGCCGGCCTTCTTCTCCCGAAGGCTACCTTCAGCCTTGTCGTCCCGCTAAAACGATCATTGCGCCGGCTGATCGCCGCTGGCCGCCGGCTTTGGCGCCGAATCCGTCTGCGGGGTTTGATCGAGCACCGGGGCTTTGGTTGGCTGGATGTCGCCGTCGCAGGCAGCGAGCGCCAAGCTGGCGGCCAACAGAATCAAAAGCCTCTTCATGGCGACCTCCTAGGTCTGCCCTCTCCTTCGTAAGGCAACGAGGTGGTTCTTCGTAAGGCAACGAGGTGGTTCGGCTTTGGTTGCACGCTCGCAAACGACGCCGCGTCGGCTGGAACCAAACGGCGGCTCTGAGGTTGGTTGCCCAAAGGAGATCGCGCCATGATCCGTCTGCTCATTACCGGCCTTTTCGCTTACGCGACCTATCGCATCGCCAAGGAGATCATCAAGGACGTGCCTGACAATTTCGATCCGTTGCCGGTGCCTGGCGACGAACGCGCCGCCTTGCGGCGCCAGTCGGCGGCAACGGGTGTCGCGCCACGGCGGTAAGGGCGACTTCCGCCCCGTTGCGAACAAAGCGGAAACGATGCTTGATAGGCGATGACCATCGCCATCAATGATTCGTCCTTGCGGCCCGCCTATCTGGCGAAGCTCAACGCCGAGCAGCGGCTCGCTGTCGAACATGGCGACGGCCAGATCGCCGGGCCGCTGCTGGTGATCGCCGGCGCCGGCTCCGGCAAGACCAACACGCTCGCCCACCGGGTTGCGCATCTGATCGTCAAGGGCGCTGATCCCAGACGCATTCTGCTTATGACATTCTCGCGCCGCGCCGCCACCGAAATGGCCAGGCGGGTCGAACGCATCGCCGGCGAGGTGCTGGGCCGAGACGCGTCCGTCATCGCCGATGCGCTGGCCTGGGCCGGCACGTTTCACGGCATCGGCGCCAGGCTGCTGCGCGACTATGCGCTGACGATCGGCCTCGACCCGGCCTTTACCATTCACGACCGCGAGGATTCCGCCGACCTGATGAATCTTGCCCGGCATGAACTTGGATTCTCGAAGACCGAAAGCCGTTTTCCGACCAAGGGCACCTGCCTGGCGATCTATTCGCGCGCTGTCAACGCGCAGGCGCCGCTTGGCGAGGTGCTGGGTTCGGCCTTTCCGTGGTGTGCCGGCTGGGCCGAACAACTGAAGGCTCTGTTCGCCCGATATGTCGAGGCCAAGCAGGCGCAGAACGTGCTCGATTACGACGACCTCCTGCTCTACTGGGCGCAAATGGCCGCCGAGCCGGAGATCGCGGCGCATCTGGGCTCGCGTTTCGACCATGTGCTGGTCGACGAATACCAGGACACCAACCGGCTGCAGGCCTCGATCCTTTCGGCGCTGAAGCCGGATGGCGCCGGACTGACGGTGGTGGGCGACGACGCGCAGTCGATCTATTCGTTTCGCGCCGCGGAAGTGCGCAACATCCTCGATTTCCCGCAACAATTCGCGCGAGCCGCCGATGTCATCATGCTGGAGCGCAACTACCGCTCGACCGAGACCATTTTGGCGGCAGCCAATGCGGTCATCTCGGAGGCATCGGAGCGTTTCACCAAGAACCTCTGGTCGGAGCGCAAATCCTCGCAAAAACCGAAACTGGTCAGCGTGCGCGACGAGGCGGAGCAGGCGAACTATGTCTGCCAGGCCATCCTTGCCGAGCGCGAGGCCGGCACGGTGCTGAAATCGCAGGCGGTGCTGTTTCGCGCCTCGCACCACAGCGGCCCGCTGGAGATCGAACTGACGCGCCGCAACATCCCCTTCGTCAAGTTCGGCGGGCTCAAATTCCTCGACGCCGCCCACGTCAAGGACGTGCTTTCGGTGCTGCGTTTTGCCGAGAACCCGCGCGACCGCGTCGCCGGCTTCCGCGTGCTGCAGCTGCTGCCCGGCATCGGCCCTTCGGCGGCGAGCACCATCGTCGAGACCATGGCGACATCGCTCGATGAGGAAATGGGGCTGGCCCGCTACCGGCCGCCGCAACGCGCGGCTGAGGACTGGCCAGCCTTCGTTGCGCTTTATTCCGGCCTGCGCGCCCGGTCGGGGGAATGGCCGGCCGATCTCGAACAGGTCAGGCTGTGGTACGAGCCGCATCTCGAGCGCATGCACGATGATGCAACGACGCGGCGGGCCGACCTCATGCAGCTCGAGCAGATCGGTTCCGGCTATGCTTCGCGCGAGCGCTTCCTGACCGAGCTGACGCTGGATCCACCGGATGCGACCAGCGACCAGGCCGGGCCGCCGCACCGCGACGAGGACTATCTGATCCTGTCGACCATCCATTCGGCCAAGGGCCAGGAATGGAAGAACGTCTTCGTGCTCAACACCGTCGATGGCTGCATCCCGGCCGATCTCGGCGTCGGCACCAAGGAGGACATCGAGGAGGAGCGCCGGCTGCTTTACGTCGCGATGACGCGGGCCAAGGACGGCCTGCATCTGGTGACGCCGCAGCGCTTCTTCACCCACGGCCAGGCAGCGCGCGGCGACCGCCACGTCTATGCCTCGCGAACCCGTTTCATCCCGGCCTCGATCCTCGGCGCCTTCGAGCAGACGTCGTGGGCGAGCGTCCACGCCAAGGACGATCCGCGCCACAGACCTGAAGTCCGCGTCGACCTCGGCGCCCGCATGCGCGGCATGTGGAAATAGCCGCAACCGCGAATGCCGGCAGGGAGCGACCTCAAGAGCAAATCGTCCTGTCATGGCATCTCTCAGGGAACCTCGGGCCGCCAGCCGCGTTTTCTGGCGTCCAACCCGCGATCGGAGGGCGGCGGCCGCCGCCCTTCCGCCCATCCAGAGAGGCCAGAATGCACGACGCGATGTTCTTCACCCCGGTTGCCGTTAGCGTTGGCGCCGGCCACAAACGCATGCTCGCCTCGCTGTTCGAGATGCATGATTTCCTGACCGAATTTCCGCCGTCACGCCGGCGCCTGAGCTATGGCGCGGCCGTGAGGGCTTGCGAGGCGGCGCGCGCCGGAGAAATCTCGACCGAGGCCGCACGCGATGCCCTGATCACCTTTGCAGTCACGGCAGGCATCCTCTGGCCCGCGGTCCAGCCGGCCGTCTCGGTCAAGCCGGTCGCACACGGTTATGGCGGCTACGCCGTCTGAGACGGCCGGGACCAGGCCTGCCCAGCAAAAAAGATCACTCGGACTTGCCGGCCGACGTCGGCGAGGCCTCTGCCAGCCTTGCCGGCGGGGCGGTCTGTTCGGTGTTGCCGACAAAGAGTTGATCGCCGACAAAGGGATAGGCAAGCTGCCGATGATAGAGCGAGGGAACCGGGTCATCGGTGCCGTATTTCTGCGGCATCCTGTCGGGCATGAACAATGTGCCTCCCAGCATGTCGAGCAAAGGGCAGCCTGCCCGGCGAAATTCTTGTCCCAGGCTTCGCGCTCATTGGCATGATGCCAGTGATGAAATCGCGGTGACGCCAGCAGCCATTTCAACGGTCCGACCCTGATACGCGTGTCGAATGGATGAACAGCGACTGCCACTGATAGACCAATGTGAAGATCAGTATGGCGGGGGTCGAAAATCGAGCGCGAAGACCGGCAGGAACGACGCCGATTTGGTCAGGATCTGTTCGACAGGATGGACGCGGTGCGCTGCCAGCCAATCCATCTCCTCGACGCCGTGGTGGATCGAATGGAAGCGCCACAGGAGCGGGACGGCGTGAAAGGCGCAATGCGCCAGGTAGAAGCCGGTATCGGCCAGCACCAGAACCTCCACCGCCTGCAGCCAGACCGGCTGCGGCCGCAGCGCCTGCGTAAGTCCGGCCGGAACAAGCTGGTGCAGCTCCAGCATGGCTGTGCCGACGACGATGATCAGACCGATCTTGATGATGATGCCGTTGAACAAGAGGTAGACGACGTCGTTCGGCCAATGGCCGCGCGCCGACGATCGCTCCGCATGCAGCGGCAACAGCCGCTCCAGCGGAATGAAATAAGCGCGATGACCAGCACCGCCTTGAGGTCTACGAGATTGGACACCCTGCCGTCGTTGTGGCCGAAGATCAGCTCGCCAGAGATTAACGCCAATTGCTGACGGCGGCTGGCCACGGATTGCTGCCATTTGCCGGCACGGGCCGAATGTCTGGCCAAATCAGGTCTCAGGTTTGGCGAACCGCCAGTCCATCCGACAGCGCAGGGGCAGGCAGCGGCACGACGGCGACTGGAGTGCTTGCCGCCATCGGCCCGGATCGCGTCGGCCCTTTGAACAGGTTTCGAGAAGGACATGCCATCGCGCCTCGTCCCCCACTCCGCATGCCTACCTCTAGGAAAAACGATATTTTCCGCCAAACAAATTGAATTTCGCGGTTGTTCGTGTTCTTTCGCCCAGGATCTACATTGCCAGACATAAACGACAAAATATAACTTTTCACAGTGGAAGCCAATTTATGTGCAAATTTCTGCGATTTGAAAGCTGAGATCGGTATTCTGTTAAAAGTATAAGATAAAACATGAAGACAAGCTTCGAATTCATGTTGTGAAATTGAGCTCTCATGGCTACCCTGCCATCACAGCACGAGGAACGTCACGATATTTTTTCTAGATCCTCATGTCATAGACCGGTATGGAAAAACAATATCGGCGCGCAGATGGGTGGACACTTGGCGAATACACGCGATGTATTATCACGCACGACAAGTAACCGGTGGAATAGCGCCAATGTCGGCGCCCTGTTCGCTGCGGTAAGACAACTCGGCATCCAGCAGTTTTTTGAATTCCGCAAAGAACCTGTCGCCGACAAAGACAACTCACTACCTGCCAAAATTCCGGTCGCCGGAATCCCTATAACCGGGCAGCCAGATTTAAGAGAAAATACGCCTCAGCATCCCAAGCTTATGTGCGGACTCGACGTTCCGTCGAGCCGCTCGTTTCACGTCGGCAAGGGGCTTGCTTTGTATCTGCAGGGTTGGGCTTTCTGTCCCGGCAATCCGATCAGGCGGCTCTATGTCCTGGACGGAACCAGGCAGCACGAAATCAAGAACCATTCCTGGGCTCGGCCCGATGTCGTGCACTACTTCCATCCCGCACAGGATCCGACCGGCGGCAGCCTGTTTTCCGAATTCATCACGATATTGCCGATCGAGGAGATTGCCGAGCCGGAGAGCCGCGAACTGCGACTGCTCGCCGAGCTTAAATCGGGAGAGATGATCGAGCAGTCGCTTGCTGTCTTCGAGTTCCAGCCTGGGGCCAACCGTCGTCCGGTGAAGGTGAAGTGGCCTGCCAAAGGGGCCAAGGTTGCCATCTGCATGGCGGCTTACAATCCGCCGCTTGAGCTTCTGAAACGGCAAATCGGATCGATTCGGGAGCAAAACCATAGGAACTGGATCTGCATCATCACCGACGACAGTTCCAGCGCAGCCTCCCGCAACGACATTCTGGACCTGATCGAAAACGACAGCCGGTTCGTCTATGTCAAAAACAAGGAGCGCAAAGGCTTCTACAACAATTTCGAGGAATGCCTTTCGCTGGTGCCCGTCAACGCCGAGTTCGTCGCACTGGCGGATCAGGACGACTATTGGCACTCCGACAAACTGACGAAGCTCATCCATGCTTTGCCGGAAAGCAAGAAACTTGCATTCAGCGATTGTCGCATCGTGACCGGCCGCGAGGTTATCTCCGACACATATTGGACCGACCGCAAAAACGAATATACGGATTTTCTTTCGCTGTTCCTTGCCAATAGCGTGACCGGCGCCGCGAGCCTTTTTCGCAGCGACATCCTAGACCGTATCCTGCCGTTTCCGCAGCGGCTGATGGACGCCTACCACGACCAATGGATCGCGCTTGCCGCCGAGGTTGCCGGCGGGATTTCCTATATCGAGGAGCCTCTGTACGATTACCATCAGCACGGTGCTAACGTTATCGGGCAGGTTATCAAGCGCTACCGCGGGGTCTCCTATTCAATAGGAGCCATCCTGAAAGGCGCAAAAAACAAGCGCGCCCTGCTCGACGCAGGCAGGACCTTGCTGCAGCAAGCACGCGCGGATTTTTCGGGGGCGCTGGAAAAGGCGGTATTCGCCGAAACACTTCGGCTGCGAAACCCTGGAATGTCGAGCACCCTCAAGAAGACGGCCAACCGAATCCCGCGTTTGACGACCGGTATCTTCGAACCGATACGTCTGAAAATTTCAAGAATATTGCGGCGTCATTCGACATTGAACGTCGAGGGCCTGCTGATGAACGCCGCCTTGGGGGCCAGAGCAAGAAATCTCGCCTATCGATTAAGGAAAACCAAATACTTGCGATATGTCCGCAAGATCAAGACAGGGTCCGAAGTTCTACCGATGGCCGTCGCCGCCGGCGGGATACTGAGCATCGAAGATATGGAGAACAACTGGATTTTTCGCAATATCCAGCCGTTGACGTTGCACGTATCGCGCCGCGAGCCAAAGCGCGTCAACATCCTTCTGGCCACGATCGACTTCAAATACATTTTCGGCGGCTATATCGGCATGTTCAGCTTGGCGCTTCGCTTGCGCCGGGAAGGTTTTCTCGTCCGGATCGTGACTATGGAACGTACGGAGTTGGACATGACGCTCGCCCGCGAGCGCATCAAGGGCTATCCAGGCATCGAGCGATTGTTCGACGACATCGAAATCGAGCATCGGCATGACCGCAAAGAGGAATTGTTCGTCAGCCCCGACGATCGCTTCATCGCGACCAATGGCTGGGGGCTCATGTCGCGCACCGCGCCAGCCGAGAATTGGGACAGGACCGTTTCATGTTCATGGTCCAGGAATATGAACCCTATTTCCTGCCTATGAACACAATCGCCGCGCTTTTCCAGCAGTCTTACCGCTTTCCGCAATTCCAGCTTTTTTCGACGCCCTTGCTGCGCGATTTTTTCAAGCTGAACAGGATCGGCGTCTTCTCGAAGCCCGGCGCGGACAAGAACCACGCCGTATTCCGCAATGCCATTCAGAAATTCAAACCATCGACAAACGACATGCGTGATCGCGAGCGGCGCATTCTTTTCTACGCCCGCCCGGAGGCCCACGCCGCGCGCAATATGTTTGAGCTCGGAATGATGGCGCTTGCAGAGCTAGCTCGTTCTCCTGATTTTGACGCCGACAAGTGGAAATTCTACGGCATGGGCTCGATCGGCGGCGCCAGCAAGATCAGGCTGACGCGCGACGTGGTTCTGGAGATGATGCCCAAGACCGACCTGCAGACGTATACTCAACGTCTGCCGCACCACGATGTCGGCCTCTCGTTGATGCTGACGCCGCATCCCAGCCTGGTGCCGCTCGAGATGGCCTCGGCCGGTATGTGGACCGTGACCAACACGTTCGAAAACAAGACGGCGGAGAGCCTGCGGGATATCTCGACCAATCTGATCCCGGTGGAACCGACACTGGAGGGCGTGGTCGCCGGGCTCAAGGACGCCATCTCGCGCGTCGATCAATACGACAAGCGGCTGCAGGGCTCGCGCTTCAATTGGCCGACAGACTGGGACGACGCGTTCTCGCCAGCAGCGATGAAGAAGATCGTCGACTTCCTGTCTGATCGGCCGACCCTGTCCGTTCCGATCCGCTCGCCTCCGAATGGACTGGACTCAGTTCGCGCTGCGGCGGCCGGTCATCACCGTCCCGCTGCCTTATATCACCGGAGGAAGCCGGTCAGGGAACCCTAACGACCCACTCATCCTGCAAGCCCCACCATTCGGCTGGCTTGAACGATACGATGCGTGCATTCGTGGCATCGTAGATCGCCTTGATGACATATGGTGGCAACACGACGGTGGAGCCATAGATAGACGGATCTAGATCCTTCTGATCAGACCCGTCAAGATAGCCATATTGTTGGCCATTGCTGATGACTTCGGCAAGTTGTGGAACAACGCTTGCAGCATGCGCGCCGTGCGTGGAGAACATCAGGTACCCGCCCGGTTTGAGAGCGGCGCACACCGCAGACAGCCAGCGCTGAAACAAGCCGTCCGGAAGATGCGACCATAGCGAAATGGCGAAGATGAAATCGAACTTTTCGCCAGGTTTCCAGTGTTCGGGAATGCTGGCCGAAGGAATAGCCGCAACACTCAGCACCTCAGTGCAAAAGGACACCGCTTCGGGATGAATGTCGCAGGCAACTAAATTCAGGTCCTTCAAATGTCGCGTCACGCGACCATAGCCGCTTGCAAATTCCAGCGCCCTGGCATCCCTGGGCAAGCCCAATGATGTCATAAGCTCTCGCACCTGTTGCGCATTGGCGGCGCCATTCTCAAAGTAGTGCTTCAGTGCTTCGAATAACTTTATTTCCTCGCCTGTCGACAATCGAGCGACCAGATGGCCGAAAATATGATCATATTCATGAAGTTCCGGAGTGACCGAGTATCTGTCCGCCCATACTTTGGCGAGGGAGCGCAGAAAATCGTTGGCTTCAAACGCCTTTGACGACCGGACCGGCGGGCTGTTGTGACTCGGTTCCTTCATTGGCAACATCGTTGACTCCTTCCTTTTGCCTTTAATTCACCGAGTGCGGCGGAGGCCTCAAGCAGTTCTTGGACAATTACTGATCCTGATATCTCCACCGGGCCTCACAGAATATATTAGGCTCGCTCCCCAGCATACTGCTGATCTGAATGCCCGCGGTCCTTCTTCCCGTTATCCCCCTGGCTTTCAACATTGACGTTTCTCTCTTTCTGCGTCGTAGCCATCACTTCACCGTCAAGGGTTCCGGCATTGTCGCGAAAATGACCTGCCCAGGAACAGGATCATGGAGTCGCTTCGCTCGAATGCCAACCAAACTGTACATCCCTCATGATCGTTTGCTGCCCTGAATCTCCTGGGTCGATACGAATGGAGCGTCCGGCAAGATAGTTGGGCAGAACCAGCGCAATCGCGTGGTCGCCAGCACCGAGGGGTAGTTGAAACGACCGGCCGGCCACAAAAGCTCCATCCTCGCCTCCGTGTGGTGAAAAAAAGATCTCGAACACATCTGGGCTGTTCAGCGTAAGCTGCAGGCGAACACAGGGGGTTGTGCGGCTGCTATCCGAGACGGGCACGGTGGCTATCATTTGTGGATCAGGGGCGGTCGCAAGAAAACCACTCGCGCCAACAACCATAGCTTGAAGCTTCGGCTCACCGGTGGCAGGGGCAAAATCTCTGCATTCCCTAGCAGCCAACTCGTCGCGCGCGACCAGAGCCTGACCCAGCGTGCTGGACCACGAAAGAGGGCCGATCAACACCGAATCGACGACCGCTCGCTCGACGCGGCTGACGATCAGCCGCTGGCTGGCGAGCACCGCGTTCGTGATCCCCTGTGGATCGGAAAGGTCCATAAAGTATTCGACGGCGTGTCGGAATGGCTGCGTCAAGCCTATGACTTTATTGTAGAACGAATCATGCAAGATTACGGTGGAGACCGCTTGGTCGACCTGCTTGAACGAAGAAAGCGCCTCTATTTCCGCCGGGGTGTCTATCTCACTTTCGGGTTCGCCGTTACCTACCAGCAGCATACGCGTCTCGAGATCTGTCGGATTCTGAGCCATTTTCCCGGCTAGTACTGGCGGCCGCACCCCGTTGCCATCGGGGAAGATCGCTACGAGCAATTGGCGAAAGGCGATGGCCGCACCAAAGTAGCTCCAGTGGGTGTCTGTCTTGCGATACAGATCGGTGCCGTTTGAACGTCCTTTTGCCTCCTGCAGTGCGCTTAAGTGATCAACAATCCGAGGTGCTTTGGCTCTGATCGTCGATCGCAGAAGGTCGGCACTCTGCTGTTTGCAGGCCCAGTATTTTTCAAAGTGGGGGTCGAGAAATTCTGGATATACTGTCGACTTATCAGGCGCTATCGTAAAATACATCTCAATGCCGGAAGCACCGGCGACGTCAATCATGGCATCCATACGTGAGACAGCCAATTCCACGTTATACCGTTCCTGACATTTCCCCTCGAACCAGTCGCCTTTCCAGTATATCCAGCCGTCTCTTCCAGTAGCGATGTTGTTGTGGTCGTATTGGCGAACGACTTTGAGTAATACGGCATTTCGAATGGAAATGGCGGACCGCTTTAACCAGGAACGCTCCAGAAGGGCGGAAGCCAGCTGATCGAAAGCGCCGCTTGAACTTGCCCGCAGAGATTCCGGCGCAGGAAAAGCGGTAAAGTCCTTCTGACCATAAGGTTCAACGGCGCCGCGAACAGCCAGCACCAACAGCGGCGACGCGATGATGACCACGAAGGCCGCGGTGACTATTGCGCTGCATATTTTTCTGGCTGTTTTCATCAGAATTGGAAATACAGGAACGGAGTGTAGCCACCGCTCAGCGCCAACACCTGACATACCATCAGGGCAACAACCGTGTAGCAGGCGCCAGTGACATACAGCCTATCGCCTCTGGTCTCGCTTGTCAGCAACTGGCCGAACGAAAGCCGGCCGGGCAAAACGTAAATTGCTGCACCTACCACAAGGGCGATCAAGCTGGTCGTGGCTATTGGCGCAGCCGCATCGAGGCTGAATGCACCAGCGGCGCCGGGCGAAGCCATCGCCTTCCACAAAGACATTGCCTGTTCAAGCGACGTCGAGCGGAACAGCGGCCAGCTCAGCGTCACGACCGGCAGGAAATAGGCATATCGCAGCCACCCCTTCTCCAGCACTTTCGGCCAGGTGCCGGTGGCCACGCGCTCGACCAGGATGAAAAGCCCGTGGAACATACCCCAGCAGAAAAACGTCCAGGAGGCGCCATGCCAGAGGCCGGTTACCGCGAAGACGATCAACAGGTTTCGATAGGTCGCGATCCTGCCATGCCGGCTTCCCCCCAGCGGGATGTAGAGATAGTCGCGAAACCAGCTTGAAAGCGAGATGTGCCAGCGTCGCCAGAATTCGGTGATCGAACGGCTGGCGTAGGGTCTCTCAAAATTTTCCGCAAAGCGGATGCCGAACATGCGGGCAAGCCCGATGGCCATGTCGGAATAGCCGGAGAAGTCGAAATACAACTGGATGCCGTAGGTCGCGGCCGCCAGCCATGCCGTGGCAAAACCTATGGTGTCGTGGGGTGCGGCGAAAATGGCATCGGGGATCGGCGCAATACCATCGGCTATGATCACCTTTTTCATGAGGCCGTGAGCGAAGCGGGTGGCCCCAGTGGAGAAGTTCTCGAGAGATATTCTCGGCGCTCGAAAATCATCCACGACGTCGCGGAACCGCACGATCGGGCCGGCAATCAGGTGCGGAAAAAATGTGAAGTACGTACTGAAGAGCACGACACTGCGCTCTGCCGGAATGTCGCGGCGGTAGACGTCGATCAGGTAAGACAATGCCTGAAAGGTAAAGAAGGATATGCCGATGGGGAGGACTATGCCGGCGAATGTCGCCGACAGATTGCTGCCGGAGGCGAGGTCAACGTTCACCGCTATGAAATCGAGATATTTGAAGAACACGAGAATGCCGACCAGCAGGACGATTGCCGCCCCGACAACTACATTTCTCAATCGCGCGCTTTTGCAAAGGTCGATAGCGAGCGCGCCGAAATAGGCGATGACTACATCCGCGATGAGTATGATTACATACGACCCTGACGACCAATAGTAGAATGCCAAGCTCAGAACGAGCAGGCTTGGCCGAAAGGCAGAGGGCTTGGCAAAAAGAGCTATGGCAAGTGCGATAGGCAGGAAGAAGAAAAGAAAATTACTTGCCGAAAATACCATCCTGCCTCCAACCACGCCCACGCTCGGTGACCACCTCAGCTCTAAGAGCCAAGTTTGCCACCCAAGACCTCACCATCTATATCGAATATAGCGCGCAAGGATCGGCCAAAATACAAAACATGTCCCAACGGCGAAAATATCGACAAAATGTATGAGCATTCGGCAATTCTCTCTGAATCGTCCCTGCTCAGATAGTAGACGCCTCGCCTGATCTGTAAATGCTTATCTCTATGCACAGGTTGTTGATAACGCGCCCAAGCCGCTAGAGCGTTTCATCGTTTAGGGAAACGGCGAGACACTCTATCTCTTGTTCTGACGCAATTCCGAAGGAAAGCGCTAAGCGCTTTCCTGGGAACACACACTTTTCTTGGAATTGCTCTAAGGCGCTACGCCGAGCTGTCGGCGCACCGGTCCCAGCCCTCAATGCAACGTCGGGTCGCCGGCGAGCAGGGCGCGCGGCCCGGTCGTTTCGAAACTGACCTGGTCGCGGCCGTTGGACTTGGCCTTGTAGAGGTGCCGGTCGGCCGTCAGGAACATGTCGGCATAGGTGGTGGGTCCGCTGAAGGCGACGCCACCGATGCTCACCGAGAGCGGACAGGGCCGTCCATCCGGGGCAAACTCGACCTCGCGGATGCGCCGCCGGATCCCCTCGGCAACCAGCCAGGACTGCGACGGGTCGGCGCCAGGCAGGAAGATGGCGAACTCCTCGCCGCCGATGCGCCCGACGATGTCGGCGCCGCGCAGCTGGGCCTTGATCGTCTGCGCAATCAGCTTGAGCGCCTGATCGCCGCAATCGTGGCCCAATCGATCGTTGATGGTCTTGAAATGATCGGCGTCGACGATCAGCAGGGCGCCGGCATCGACGACGGCCTGGCTGCGCGCCTGTTCGAGATAGGCCTCGACCAGCATCGAAAACGCGCCGCGGTTGAACACCGCGGTCAGGCTGTCGGTCGCCGCGACGATGCTCAGATTCTTCTGGGCGATCGCCAGCTGGCGCATCTTGTACATCAGGAAAGAGAAGAACGATCCACCCAGCACGAGCGGCAGCAACAGGTCGGTGAGCTGCGCCCAGCGCAACGCTTCGGGCGACAGCGACGGAAAATTGTAGGAATCGACAAGGAAGGCCGCCGCGATACAGATCGCCGTGCCGACAACCGTGACTGCTATGACCCTGCCCAAGCTCGTGGGCGAAAGATCGACCCGCATGCCATTTCTCCCACTGTGTTCGCCATTTTGCAGCGGGAACACAAATGAAACCCTAAAATCTTACCTGCAATTCGAATGTGGTTAACCAGAACAATTCCAGGAAAGTGTGAGCAGCTTTCCCGGGAGAAGCGCGTGGGCGCTTTCCCTGAGAATTACCAAGACAAAGGGATAGCGCGTTTCACCGTTTCCGTTAAACGATAAAAAACTCCGGCAATCGAAAGGCGCGATCGGTTGCCTTGTGAGTGGCGACAAAAAGCCCGCCACTTGCGCGGCGGGCTTTCCGACTGGCCGGAGGCTTCTCGTCAGCGCATGTCCCTCGGGAAGTCTGGGCCATGCGGTAGGAGAGTGCCGTAAAGCCTCACGGCTGGCTCGACACTCCCGGCGAAACCTGTCTCAGCGACGCGAGATCATAAGGCATAGCTGCCGCAGATCGCTGTCGTAGGTGCCCTCGCTGGCGAGCACATCGACGCAGCGCTTCTTCATACGTGTCAGCTGGCTGTTCGACATGCTAGCGACGATACCGGGTGTCCCAGGGGTGCCTGGTGTTCCAGGAGTTCCTGGAGTGCCGGGGGTACCGGGCGTGCCCGGCGTTCCGCCAATGCCGACGCCGACACCGACGTTGATGCCGCTGCCGACGTTGACGCCGACACCGGCATTGATACCTCCGCTGCCGCCGACCGTGGCCCCAACACCGGCATTGATGCCACCGGCTCCGCCGACCGTCGCGCCAGCGCCAGCCTTAATGCCGCTGCTACCGCCGACTGAGGCGCCGAGGCCTGCTGTAACGCCGCTATTGCCGCCGACCGTTGCGCCAGCACCCGCCTTGATACCGCCGCTGCCGCCAACCGAGGCGCCGGCACCGGCCTTGACCCCGCCGCTGCCGCCGATCGAAGCGCCAACACCGGCATTGATGCCGCCAGCACCGCCGATAGATGCGCCGACACCGACGCCAATTCCGCCGCCTGCATTCGCGGGAGCGGCAAAAATGACGATAATTGCACC
This sequence comes from Mesorhizobium sp. C089B, assembly GCF_030323125.1. Classification (NCBI taxonomy): domain Bacteria; kingdom Pseudomonadati; phylum Pseudomonadota; class Alphaproteobacteria; order Hyphomicrobiales; family Phyllobacteriaceae; genus Mesorhizobium; species Mesorhizobium sp. C089B. The sequence goes on along the minus strand of NZ_CP100469.1, from coordinate 315,248 downwards.
CGCCGCCAGTGTTCTAGCGATTTTTTGAGTGATATTAACCATGACACTCTCCTTGTTGCCGTTCTGCTTTGTGCATTGCAACATGCCAGCAAACCAAAGCAGACATATGCTTATGCACTCACAGCTACGCACGAGTCTTCCTTATAGTTTCTTTATTTTTTCCAAGAATAAGGATTGTAGTTCTCAAGGCGTGCACTGGTCTGCTAAAAAAAAATATGTTTTTGCTTCAATATTTAAACTTTGTTTAATTCTCTCGACAGAAATTCCACCGGAGTTGGAGCGGGTTGTGGCTGCGGCGGCCTGGAGCCGAAGGCCCACAAAAGGCGGGCCACTGACAGCCCAGCCATCTGGCCCAGTCACCGGGCAGCGTTGTGCCGACAGGGTCCTCAAACCCGGCTTGGATCCAGAGCTGGTGCCGGGCATCGACGGCCGCGCAAATGCACCGGTTAACGCTCCCGTGCGTTTAAACGGGAAGCGCGGTCAGGAGATCAGGCGTAGGCGCGGCCTTCGTCGGTGCGTTGGAAAAACGCCAGGTCGAGCTGCACCGAAGGCCGGCCGAGAATGGTCAGGATGGTATGCGCCTGGCCGCGGTGATGGGTCTGGTGGTTGAAGACGTGTCCCAGCGCCGGCGCCAGCCGCTGCGAGACGGTGCGCATGTCGGAAACGGTCATGTAGGAGAAGCGGCCGGACAAAGCCTTTTCGGTCAAACCGCCGACCCAGTCGACGATCCGCCTGTCCTCGGCCTCACGCGCCAGCTTTAGACCAGGCAATGCGCGGTGCAGGATGGCGTCGAGCTTTGCCGGCGCGTCGCCCTCGCCGGTGAAGCGTTTCATCCAGATGCGGTCGGTGGCCAGCAGATGGTTGAGCGTGCCCATCATCGAGCCGAAAAATGCGCCGACATCGCGGTTGAACTCTTCTTCGTCAAGTGCGGCGACGGCATCGTAGATGCGGCCATTGGCCCATTGATTGTAGGCCGCGAACATCATGAAATGCTGTTTCATCTTTTTCCCGCCGACGAGTTCCGCTTCAGCCGCAGGCGCCTAATTAGACCGCGAGGACGCAGCCGCCAATGACCATTCTGTTCTATGAACTCGTCGGACACGACGCGACCCGTCCGCTCAACCGGCATTGCTGGAAGGAGGCGGCGGCAGCAGCTTAGGGAATAGGCAGTAGGCAATAGGGTCTGAGCGCTGTACTGCCTACTGCCTACTGCCTGCTGCCTACTGCCTACTGCCTATTCCCCACACAAGTCTCCTGATCGCCATGCCACCACCCCCCGATTTCACCGATGATTTTCGCGCCGGGCTGGTCACGCTGCTGCGCTGGCGCCGGGATGTGCGGCGCTTCGAGCGGACGGCTTTGCCCGAGGATACGCTGGAGCGGCTGCTGGAGCTTGCCAGCGTCGCGCCGTCCGTCGGTCTCAGCCAGCCGTGGCGCTTCGTGGTGGTCGAGAGCGCCGAGCGGCGGGGCGCGGTGAGAGACTGTTTCGAGCGCTGCAATGCCGAGGCGCTGGCATGCTTTTCGGGCGAGCGCGCCGCTCTCTATGCCCGGCTGAAGCTCGCCGGTCTCAATGAAGCGCCCTGCCAGTTCGCGGTTTTCGCCGACCGCACGACGCAACAGGGCCACGGGCTCGGCCGCATGACCATGCCGGCGACCATCGACTATTCGGCCGTCATGGCGGTGCACACACTGTGGCTGGCGGCGCGGGCGGAAGGCATCGGCATGGGCTGGGTGTCGATCCTCGACGCCGCCGAGATGGCCGCAATCCTGGACACCCCGCCTGAGTGGACGCTGATCGGCTATTTCTGCCTCGGCTATCCCAGCGAGGAGCATGAGATGCCGACGCTGGAGCGCGAGGGCTGGGAGCGCCGGCGGCCGCCCGTTGTTATCAGGCGGTAGTGATACTGACAGTCACTTCGCGCCCTCTTTGCCGACCAGCTTGACGCAGATCGGGTCGCCCTTCGGCATCAGCGTGCATTGCCATTCGGGGCCGAAGCCGAAGTTCGTATCTGTGCGGAGTCCCGGAAAGAGCAGCATAACAAGGCCCACGGCAGCAAAAATGCCGATAATCAATAGGCTCCCTTTTATGTCGCCCGGCCTGAGGTGGTGGTAGGGCCAGCGCGTCCCGTCAAACATGGTCCGATGTCTTTCCATTCCGCTGGTTTCCCTTCGAAACCGTGCGTGCCTGCGCAATCGCCATTTTCCCGCAAAGCCTTGCCTTTGACCACAGCGTTGCGAACGGCCATGCGGGCGGTCGCGGTCGAATAACGCTGCCGGGGCGCCTCCCCTTGGCAATGGGCCGGGCGGCTTGTATAGAGCCCGCCACTCCACATTCCGATCTCAAGACTTTCCATCTCAAGACAAGGACGACCCCATGGCGCTCGAACGCACCTTTTCCATGATCAAGCCGGACGCGACCCGGCGCAATCTTACCGGCGCCATCACCAAGATGCTGGAAGAGGCCGGCCTGCGCGTCGTCGCCTCACGTCGCGTGTGGATGAGCCGCCGCGAGGCCGAAGGCTTTTACGCCGTCCACAAGGATCGTCCGTTCTTCGGCGAACTGGTGGAATTCATGTCGTCGGCGCCGACCATCGTGCAAGTTCTGGAAGGCGAAAACGCCATTGCCAGGAACCGCGAAGTTATGGGCGCGACCAACCCCGCCAACGCCGCCGAAGGCACCATCCGCAAGGTCCACGCGCTGTCGATCGGCGAGAATTCCGTGCACGGCTCCGACGCGCCGGAAACCGCCGCGCAGGAGATCAAGTACTGGTTCTCCGACACCGAGATCGTCGGCTGAGCCGACGCGAACCAATGTATGCAAGAGGCCGGCACTTCGCCGGCCTTTTTCTTTGGTCAGGTCCCGGCTTCGGCTTCATGCCGCTTTCAACGGATGAGCGGCGTGTCCCAGAGGTCGCCGAGCAGCGTTTTCAGCTCCGTGAAACGCTTCTCGCCCAGTTCCTCGGCCCATTCCCGTTCGACGTCGAGCAGGATGTCGGCCATCTTCTGGTATGCGGCGCGCCCGCGGTCGGTGAAGTGGACGACGGTCCCGCCGCTCTCATCGGGTGCCGCCGAGCGAGTGATATAACCCATCGCTTCCAGCGTCTTCAGCAGTTGATTCATGGCCTGCTTGCTCATCGCGGCGCGCTCGGCGAGCGCGCTCGGCCGAAGGCCATCCGGGCCGGGATATTGGATCACCGCCATATGCGGCGGGCTGAGGTCCTCGAAACCCGACGCCCTGAGATCCCTGATCAGCTTGCGGTGAATGGCCATGGCCGGAACGCGCAGCAGCGCACCGATCAGCGGTGGCTTCGTTGGCGGTTCTTCCCTGGATAATGGCATTGACACTCGGGTAAATCGAGTTTACTCATTTCGGTAAATCGGATTTACCACATGGGAGGGTGAAATGCTAGACAGAGCTAGCCAGATCAGCGTCAATCCGGCCGACGAGACAATCAGCCATGGCGGCCTTGCCGTGCGCTTCCTGCTTACCGGCGACCAGTCGAACGGCAGCATCGCCGCCTTCGAACTGACGGTCGCCGGCTCGCAGCGCCTGCCCGCCCCGGCGCACAGCCACGATCACTATGAAGAGACGATGTACGGGATCGAAGGCGTGCTGATGCTGACCGTCGACGGACACCGGCACGATATCGGGCCGGGCCAGGCGCTGTGCATTCCGCGCGGCGCGGTTCACCGCTTCGACAACGACACCGCCGCGACCGCCAAGGTGCTGTGCGTGGTGACGCCGGCGGCGATCGGCCCGGACTATTTTCGCGAGGCCTTCGCCATCTTCAGCACTGGCGGCCCGCCAGACCGCACCAGGCTGATGGACCTGATGCGCCGGTTCGGCCTGACGCCGGCGCCCCCGCCGCCGCAGTCTTGATTCTTAGCTCGCTGCGTTGAAGCGCAAGATATCGTGGCCGTCCTTGTCGGCGATGATCAGCTTGCCGCCATCGACACGGTATGACGCCGCCTTGGCGAGCGCCTCGAACAGCGCCTTTTCCTCGGCCATGATCTCCGGCGCGCAGGCCTTGTAGGTCGAGCCGATGTCGCTGATGACGATGGTCTCGCCATCGACCTTGGCGGTGGCGAAATAGGCGTTGCACGGGCCGCTGCCGCCCGCCTTGCCGGCTTCGCTGACCCGGAACGTCGCCTGCGGCTCCGAAATCACGCCGATACCGTCGATATATTCGACTAGCCAGCTCTGGCCGAACAGCGAGGCCGAGGTCGGCTTGTCGCTCGGCGCCACCATTTTCAGCACAATGGCGTGCGGCGCCTCGCTGAGCGGATCGACCTGATAGCGCGAGTCCGTGACGAACAGCAGCTTGTCGTCGGCGGTGATGCGCGCCTGCAGCGCATAGGTCATGTTGGGCCGGATCACCGTTGGATCGAAGCTGATCTCGAACTTGATCGGCACCTGGCCGGCCGGCGCTACCTTGCGCTCGCCGACAATGGCGGCCGGCGCATCGGCCAGCGATACATCGGCAAGTTGAACCGACAGCACGGCGTTGGGCGGCAGCGCGATGCGCTCGCGATACATCACCTCGCCCTTCAGGGTTTTCTCGGCGGCGACGGAAGGCTCGGGAACGGCCAGAACGCCGATAACCAGCGGCACAAAACCGAAGACGAAGAATTCGGCGATCCTGTCCAGCATGCCCTTGCTCCCTTTTTGCCGATGCGATTTGGCCAAGGGAATGCGGTCAATACATGGCTGCGCCGAGATTTATTCGGGCCGCGCCTTCCAGCGCGCCGCAGCCTGGTCGTCGGCGTCCTTGGCCTCGACCCAGCCGCCATCGGTGCCGTCCACGCGGTGCTCCTTCTTCCAGAAGGGTGCACGCGATTTCAGGAAATCCATCAGGAAATTGGCCGCTTCGAACGCCGCCTGCCGGTGCGAGGACGCCGCCACCACCAGCACGATGTTTTCGCCCGATGCGATCTTGCCGTGGCGATGGATGACGGTCAGGCCTTGCAACGGCCAGCGCTGAAGCGCCTCGCCGGCGATCCGGCTGATTTCGGCCTCGGCCATGCCTGGATAGTGCTCGAGTTCCAGCGCCGACAGCTGGCCCTGCTCGTCGCGGCAAAGTCCTGAGAAGGACACCACGGCGCCGATGTCGGCGCGACCCCCGGTCAGTTTCGCGATCTCGGCGGCAACGTCGAAATCGTCGCGCTGGATGCGCACCGTCGGCGCGCCGGACATGGTGTCAGCCCCCGGTCATCGGCGGAAACAGCGCGATCTCGCGCGCGCCGGCTATCTTCTCGCGATGCTCGACATGTTCCTGGTTGATGGCGACCCGGATCACATCAGGATATTGCAGCGCGTGCTCATATTCCTCGCCACGCGATTTCAGCCAGCGCAGGAGGTCGGCCACCGTCTCGATACCGGCGGGCAGTTCGACATCCTCTTCCGGCTTGCCGATCCGTTCGCGCACCCAGGCGAAATAAATGAGCCGGGTGATCATCTCACTCGTCCATGATGTGCTTGAGGCCGGCGCGGAAATAGTCGTAGCCGGTGTAGAGCGTGACGAGGGCTGCGATCCACAGCAGCACCAGTCCGGTCTGCGTGGTCAGCGGGAAGATCTTGTCGCCGGCAGGCCCAGCCAGCAGGAAGGCGATGGCGACCATCTGGATGGCGGTCTTCCATTTGGCGAGCTGCGTCACCGGCACCGAGACTTTCAATGCCGCCAAATATTCGCGCAGCCCCGAAACCAGGATTTCGCGGCACAGGATGATGATTGCCGCCCACAACGACCAGCCTGCGATGCCGGCATGGCGGTCGGTGTCGGCGGCGAGCAGCAGCAGGCAGGTGGCGACCAGCAGTTTATCGGCGATCGGATCCAGCATCTTGCCGATGTTGGACGTCTGCTGCCAGGCGCGCGCCAGATAGCCGTCGAGATAGTCGGTGATCGAAGCCAGCAGGAAGATGATCAACGCCGACCAGCGGGCGAAGTCGCTCGATTTCAGATGCCCCTCGAGAAAAAAGCACAGCACCACCAGCGGCACCGCGACGATGCGGGCATAGGTAAGCATATTAGGCAGGTTGAACGCGCGCTTGGCCATATCTCAGGGACTCTTTCTGCCTGCGTACTCAAATCAGAACCGGATGTAGGGGGTCAACAGGCGAGATTCGATTGGCCAGACGAAAATAGCGCGCGATTGCCGGGATTCGAGTGGCCTGCGAGAAAAGAACGGCTGCTGCCATTTGATCGGGACAGCGGCGTCACCGGCGCTCAGCTCTCATGGAAATGATTGTAGACGAGCTTGGCGACCTGCTCTGAAATACCGTCGACCTTGACCAGATCCTCGACTGCCGCGCGGCTGACCGCCTTCGCAGTGCCGAAGGCCAGCAGCAGCGCGCGCTTGCGGCCGGGACCGATGCCGGCGATCTCGTCGAGCGGGCTCTTGACCAATTCCTTCTTGCGCCGCGCGCGGTGCGAACCGATGGCGAAGCGATGCACCTCGTCGCGCAGCCGCTGGACGAAATAGAGCACGGGATCGCGGACGGGCAGCGAAAACGAGTCCCTGCCTCTGACGAAGAAACGCTCGCGGCCGGCATCGCGGTCCTGGCCCTTGGCGATGCCGATGGCCGCCACGCGATCCTCGATGCCGAGGTCGGCGAGGATCTTGCGCACCGCGCTCATCTGGCCCTGGCCGCCATCGATCAGGATGACGTCGGGCCAGGCCGGGAAGCTGCCGGAGATGTCTTCTTCGATGTCGTCGCCTGCTCCACCGGCTGCCGCGTCGTCGGGAACGACATCGCCATGTTCCTTCAGCAGCCGCGAAAAGCGCCGTTCCATCACCTCGCGCATCATGCCGAAATCGTCACCGGGCGTGATCTCGGTCGAGCGGATGTTGAATTTGCGGTACTGGTTCTTCACAAACCCTTCCGGCCCGGCGACGACCATGGCGCCAACGGCGTTGGTGCCCATAATATGCGAATTGTCATAGACCTCGATGCGCACCGGCGGCTTCGGCAGGCCGAAGGTCTCGGCAAAGCCGGCGAGTAGCCGGCCTTGCGTGGAGGTTTCGGCCAGCCGGCGGCCGAGCGCCTCGCGGGCATTCTGCAGCGCGTTGTCGGTCAAATCCTTCTTCTCGCCGCGCTGCGGCACCGAGATCGACACTTTACGGCCGGCGCGGGTGGACAGCGCTTCGGCCAGCAGTTCCTGATCCTGGACGCCTCGCGACAGCAGAATGTTCCGTGGCGTCGGCTTGTCGTCATAGAACTGCGCCAGGAACGAGCCCAGCACTTCCGCCCCCTCCAGTGCCGGATCGGCCTTGGGGAAATAGGCGCGGTTGCCCCAGTTCTGGCCGGTGCGGAAGAAAAACACCTGGATACAGACCTGGCCGCCCTCCTGATGGATGGCAAAGACATCGGCCTCGTCGACCGTGGCCGGGTTGATGCCCTGATGGCTCTGCACATGGGACAGTGCAGCCAACCGGTCGCGATAAATGGCGGCGCGCTCGAAATCGAGCTCCTGCGAGGCCTGCTGCATGGCGGCAGAGATTTCGGTCTTCACCTTCTGGCTGCGGCCGGACAGAAAATCCTTCGCCTCGCTGACCAGCTCGGCATAGTCGCCATGCGAGATTTCGCCGGTGCAGGGACCGGCACAGCGCTTGATCTGGTAGAGCAGGCACGGCCGGGTGCGGTTTTCGTAAAAGGAGTTGGTGCAGCTCCTGAGCAGGAACGCGCGCTGCAGCGAATTGATGGTGCGCCCGACCGCGCCGGCCGACGCAAAAGGTCCGAAATAGTCGCCCTTGCGCGAGCGCGCACCGCGATGCTTGTAGATGCCGGGCGAGACGTGATCGCCGGTCAACAGGATGTAAGGGAACGACTTGTCGTCCCGCATCAGCACATTGAAACGCGGCCGCAAGCGCTTGATGAGATTGGCCTCGAGCAGCAGCGCTTCGATTTCGGTGCGGGTGACGACGAACTCCATCGTCGATGTCTCGCGCACCATGCGGCCGATGCGGGCGGTGTGGAACCGGCCTTGCGCGTAGTTGGTCACCCGCTTCTTCAGGCTGCGCGCCTTGCCGACATAAAGCACGTCGCCGGCAGCGTTCATCATGCGGTAGACGCCGGGCGCATTGGGCAGCCGCTTGACCAATGTCTGGATGACCTCGGCGCCGACCATGCCGTCGGCGTCGCCGGCATGCGGCGCCCAGTCTATCGCTGTGAAGGCGACATCGGGCCCGGTGGCCTCGGGCTCGACGATCTCCTCGACCGCTTCATCCTCAAGCTCGATGTCAGGCGGCATATCGTCGGCGGCGCCGGCGCGCGTCTTGTGTTTCTGGTCTGCGGGACTCATTCCACCATGCCTGTCACATCCGGCGTCTGCCATGCAAGATGCTGGCCGCCGTCGAGCGCGATCATCTGGCCGGTCACCGAGCGCGCCTCCCAGAGATAGCGGATGGTGGCGCCGAATTCGGCCAATTGCGGGCCGCGCTTCAGAATCAGGCCATCGACCTGCTTTTGGAAATCATCATCGTCCTGGCGCGCATTCTTCAGCGCCGGACCGGGACCGATGGCGTTGACGCGGATGCGCGGACCGAGCGCCTGTGCCAGCATTTCGGTCTGCGTCCACAGGGCCGACTTCGACAGCGCATAGGAGAAATAGCGCGGCGTCGGCCGCCAGACGCGCTGGTCGATGATGTTGACGATCAGCCCCTCCTGCCCTTGCGGCAAGGCGCGGGCGAAGTTTTGCGCCAACAGCGCCGGCGTCTTCACATGGATGGCGAAGTGAAGGTCCCATGCCGCCCAGTCGAAGTCCTCGACGCTATCGTCGACGAACAGCGACGCATTGTTGACAAGAAGCGTGACCGGGCCGAGCGCTGCCGCGGCGCGGCCGACGAGATCGCCAACCGCATCCATGTCGGTCAGATCGGCGGCTACCACGCCGGCGCGGCCGCCTCCGTCCCTGATGCTCGCAGCCAGCGCGTCGGCCTCGGCGGTCGAGCGGTTGGCGTGGATGGCGACGGCAAAACCGTGCGCGGCCAGATCCTCGACGATCGCCTTGCCGATCCGCTTCGCCCCGCCCGTCACCAGCGCCGTTCCGGCGGCTTCGATCATCTGTCAATCCTCAATCTGCGCCTCAATTCGGCTAGCGGCACATTGTGACGCGCCCAGGGGTTAAATGCCGTTTCCACCTGGGGCAGGAATGTGGCGAAACGGCTTTTTCGCCGCCGGCACCGCCCCGGATTCGGGTCGGCAGGACCGCAATATAGGACGCTGAACCCGTTGCACCAAGCCGAGTGCAGTGCAGCATCGCCTGCGTACTGACATTTCGCTGTTGCGAAGATGCAACGTCAAGCTTCGGCCTCATTCGTGCCGGGGAATGACCCATTTTCAGGTTCGCTGCCGCCGCATTTTGACACGACATTCGGAACCGTTGAGTGCCAGATCCGTTTCACCCCCCGGACGGGTTGATGGCGCTCAGGACAAACAAGCCTACGTGTCTTGTGGCTTAAGGAGTAAACAACAATGCAAACCAATCTCAAATTCGCGCCGCTCGCGGTTGCGCTCGGGCTCTTCGCCCTCAGCGGTACCGCTTTTGCTGCCGATGTCGTCTCGGAAGAGCCCCCGGCGCCAGCCCCGATCGCCGAGCTCCCCGTCGCTTCCTGGGCCGGCCCGTATGCCGGTCTCAGCGCCGGCTACGGCTTCAGCGGTCATGCCAAAGTCCACGACGGCGGCCCCGACATCAAGACCAAGGGCTTTGTCGGCGGCGTTTTCGGCGGCTACCAGTGGCAGCAGGAAAACTTCGTGTACGGTGCTGAAGCCGATCTCGGCTACAACGGCGTCAAGGGTGACAGCGGCGGCGTCAATTCCAAGGGCGGCTTCGAAGGCTCGCTGCGCGCCCGTCTGGGTTACGCCGTGACCCCGGAAATCCTGCTCTACGGCACCGGCGGCGGCGCCCTGAAGAACCAGAAGGTCTCGGTCCCCGGCGACAGCGACAGCAACACCATGCTCGGCTGGACGGCCGGCGTCGGCACCGACATCAAGATCACCGACAATGTGTTCGGCCGTGTCGAGTACCGCTACACCGACTTCGGTTCCAAGAGCTTCGACAGTGTCGGCACCAAGGTCAAAGAGAGCGCCAACCGCGTCACCTTCGGCGTCGGTATGAAGTTCTAACTGTCGTTCAAGCCACGACACAAGAAAGCCGGGCCTCGCGCCCGGCTTTTTTTGTTTCGCCCGTCAGGCCGGCACAGCCACCTTCAGCCCCGGAAACTTCTCATCGAAACGCGCTGCCCAGCGGGTCAGGCGGCCGCGGCCCTTTTCCCATTTGCCGGCGAAGCGCAGAGAGAGGTAGCCGAGGCAGGCACGCAACGCCAACTGGCCAAGCGTGATCTTCTTCGGCAGCTTCGGCGGATTGGCGTTGAGGAAATCGAGTGCGGCGGTGATCTTGGTCCACTGGCGATCGAGCCAGGGTTGATAGACCATCTCCTCCGGACGCGTGCGCCGCTCATAGACCATCGACAGCGCGCAGTCGCATATGCCGTCGGCCAGCGCCTCCAGCACTTCGGCCTCGAGGCGCTTGTCGGCATTGCGCGGCAACAACAGGCTCTTCGAAGCGCGGTTGAGATGCTGGGTGATGGCGCGGCTGTCGTGGATCGAGCGGCCGTCGTCGAGCACCAGCACCGGAATCTTGCCGAGAGGATTGGCTGACATCAGTTCAGCAGGCTTGTCCTCGGTCTTGACCGGCACCAGTTCGACGGCAATGCCGGCATGGAGTGCTGCCATGCGCACCTTGGAACTGTAGGGGGATGAGGACGCGTAGAGCAGCTTCGGCATGATCGGTTCCCTGTTTTCGGACGGCCAGTGCATGTCGCTCAACAATGCGGCTCCGGTCTTGAGAACGACGCGCGTAAAACAAAGGTCTAGAGCGCGTCGCCTGAACCCCATCGGATGCGACCGCCTTAGTGTTGGCCGATCTTCCCTGAGGGAGCAACTGCCAGAAGGGCAAAACCAGGCGGCCAATCCGCCGACAATGAAATCGCCAATGCATGTCTCACAGAAGTGGCGTCAATTTCGAGAGAACGACATGCATCAAAACAAGACCTAAATCACAACAAAAAAGCTCCCGGGAATCTGCCAGTCGGCAAAGTTCCCGGGAGCTTTGAGATGGTCCGCTGTTACTTCTTCTTGGCGGCTGGCTTTTTGGCCGGTGCAGCCTTCTTCACAGCTGCCGTCGACTTGGCGGCGGCGGCCTTCATCGGAGCCTTGGCGGCGGGTTTTGCCGCTGTCTTGGCTGCCGGCTTCTTGGCGGCGGGCTTGGCTGCTGCCTTCGCAGCAGGCTTCGCCACAGCCTTGGCGGCCGGCTTCTTGGCGGCGGGTTTCGCTGCTGCCTTGGCGGCGGGTTTTGCAACTGCCTTAGCTGCCGGCTTTGCCGCTGCCTTGGCGGCCGGCTTTGCCGCTGCCTTCGGTGCTGCCTTCTTTACTGCTGCAGGTTTCGCGGCAGCTTTCGGTGCCGCTTTCTTTGCCGGCGCTTTCGCCGCCGGCGCCTTCGTCGTGGTCTTTGCCATGCGATGCCCCTTGCGTTTGTGCCAATGGCCGTGAGTGACCCGGCGACCTAATGCATATCTGACTCGTGCGTATCTAGCCAGCGAAGCATTACATAGAATTTCGCAAATTAAGTTTCGGTTACGCTGAGAGCATTATCGCAATGATCGGCACAGAAATCGGCAAAGACTCTTCCCGCTTCGCAGCGAACTGTTGCGAGAGAAATCTCTGATATCGAGACTCACACGATCTTTTCGTCAAGCTCACATTCTCTTGCAACGCCGTCGATCTCACGCGGTCATCGGCGACCTATCGGATGGCAACAATCATCGCACCGCAGAGGCTGATCTTGCTTCATCCCCACGGTTGCAGGAACAGCACTAAACTAAACACGAGCTTTTTGCTCGTATATCGAAAGTGGTTGGATGAAAGCCAGGAAAGACAGCACTTGAAGGACAGCCTGTTGTGTGTCGGACGTCTCCCAGACGAGAAGGGAGATCGCCAGCTTCGGCGCAAGAGATGCCCAACGGAAATGGGAAACGAAAGATAGGGGAATCCTCCTCCCGGGAAGCCGCGATCCCTTGGAAGCCAAGAGGTGCAGGCCCTAAACGCCAACCCGCTCGCGCACCTGCAGCCGGCGCGAAGGCTCGGCTTGGTGGAGGTGGACGGCAAACGTATCCCGGCGGCGCAATGCCGATCTGCATCAGGATCCGCCCGATCTCGCCGCGGTGATAGCCGCCATGCGTGACGACATGGGTCAGCATTTCCTGGCGTGACATCATCGCCCTGTCGCCATCGGTGAAGGTGAAAGCACAGGCTCTGACATGAGCTTTGGCGAGACGGCTCCGATATAGTCGAGATACCAACGATCCATCGCAGCGACATCAGCGCTCAATTCATCGAGTGCCGGTGTGTCCACGGTGTTGTCGGACGCATAGCCATGACGCGTGCCGGAAAGATGCGCGGCGAATATCTTCGATACGACGAGGTTGTGGTTGATGAGACGGGTCGCTGTGTGACGCTGATCGACATGCTCCTGCTGGTCGAGGCCCGCAAGCTTCTCCAGCAATTCACCATTCGCCCAGATTTGATAAACGTAGAGGCTGCGGAGCAAATCCAGCGCGTCCATGGTCTGTATCCTTTCCAAAAAATGTGAGTATGTTATCTATATTCTTGGCTGCTGGAGCAGACATGTCTACTCGCATTGCAAAGCCGCGCTCACGCATGCGCAAGCAGCCGCGCCAGGCGCGTTCGAGAGCGACGGTCGAGGCGCTCATCGAAGCCGGTGCTCATGTTCTGAGCGCGCTCGGCTGGGCCGGCTTCACCACCAACAAGGTGGCCGATGCGGCCGGCGTCAGCATCGGCTCGCTCTATCAATATTTTCCCGACAAGCTGTCGCTGGTCGAAGCAATTCGCCGGCGACATTTCGATCAGGTGCTGTCGGTGATCGCCGAATCAGCAGAAGGCGACAAGCCGCTCAAGCGATTCGCGCAGGAGCTGGTGCGCGGCATGATCGATGCGCACAGCATCCATCCGACGCTGCATCAGGTGCTGCTCGACGAGGCGCCGGGCGATCGCGGCTCACGCGCCGCCCATGCCTCGTTCCAGTCGCGCTATCTTGATCACTACACGGCGGCGGTGGCGCAATATCGCAGGCGCAGAAAGGACAATGAGACCGTGGCCCGGGTGCTGTCCTCAGCGGTCGAGGGCGTCATCCACAATGCCGCGCGGCGAGACATGCTCGACTTGCCGGAACTGCAGAAGCAGTTGGTCGAGCTGATCTGCGCTTACGTATCTGGTGGGAAGGCGATGTGAGGCAGCGGCAGCAGTTCGGAGATTGGCGAAACCGGAGCGACATCAGATCTCCCCCTTGCGGGGAGATAGCAGGTTCAACGGCGGTTCTTATCCGACCTTAGCGCAGGACGCGGCAGCGGCCGTTGTAGACCATCCAGCGGTCGAAGCCCGAGACGCAGAATTCGACATTGTCGCCGATCGAGGCAAAACCCTGGCCTTCCTCGATCAAGTACCAGATGGTGCGGGCGCGGCCATCGGAAAGGCTGACGGTGGCGCCGCAATAGCGGCGGCCGATCGGCCATTCTTCGCTGGCCGGGAGATAGCGATGCTGGTGGATGCGTTGGAAATCGGTGATCGAAACATCCGGCAGATGCGGCACGTGATGCACCTGGTAGGAGAAGCGGCTGGAGATCTTGCTTAGCACCCATGCCTCGCCGCAAACGCCGCTGTCCTCGTCGGAATAGACGGAAAGGTCGGCGGCCTGTGCTGGCTGGCCAAGGGATGCGGCCAGCGGCGTGCAAAGCGAAATCAGGGCAGCAAGAGCGGATTTGGCAAAGCGAGTCATGGCAGCCTCTCAAAGGTCGACTGCGCCCACTTTGCGGATTCGGCGGCGCGCGGTCAAGCGGTCGCCCTGACGATGGTTTCCCGCTCCGCAACCGGTTTTGCCGGTGCGAAGCTGCGAAACCACGTCCTGACCTTCGAAAAAGCTCGCCTTGCCCATTAGGAAAAGCGGCCTGCCCATGGCCGGCGGGCCGCCGAAACCCGGTTCAGCCTTGCTTGGCGTCGCCCTGCGGTATGGCGGCCGGGTCCATCCACATCGCTTCCCAGACGTGGCCGTCAGGATCGGCCAGGCTGCGATTGTACATGAAGCCATAATCCTGTTGGGCGTTGATGTCGGCGGCGCCGCCATTTTTCGCCGCCGCCTCGTTCATCGCATCGACCGCCGCGCGGCTGTCGCAGGACACGGCAAGCATGACCTCGCTCGAGGTGGCCGGTGGGATGGGGCGATCGGTGAACTGACGCCATTTGGCATGGGTGAGCAGCATGACGTTGATCATTTCGCTCAGCACCATGCAGGCTGCGGTGTCGTCGGTGAAGTGCGGGTTGTTGTCGAAACCGAGAGCTTTGTAGAAGGCCATCGACGCAGCGAGGTCGGCGACGGGCAAGTTGACGAAGATCATACGGGGCATAGGGTCTCCTTGACAGTACACAGTTGAAACCGGACCGGCGTTGCGCCGGACCATCCTCCGATGCCTTCTCTCAACGCACCGGTTTTGCTTTGCCGCGCAGCCTCTCGGTCTACGCCTTCTGCATCGCTTCGACCTCTTCGATGAAGCCGAGCAAAAACTGCATCTCGGCCGCCGAATATTCTCCAGCAATGCGGCGCCCGCCTCTGGATCGGATGGTAGCAGCGCCGGACGAGTTCCTCGGTCTTCTTGCCCGCCGCGACCATGACCTTGCGCCTGTCATCGGGATCCGGCTGACGGCTGACGAAGCCGCGCTTTTCCAGCCGGTCGATCAACGTCGTGACCGCCGCCGGCGTGAGATTTGTCTCCCTCGCTACGAGGTTTGCCGGCCCCGCCGGCCGTGATTGATCGCACCGAGACAGCGGCGCTCGGCAGCGCTCAGCACAAAGATTTCGGCGACGGCCCATCGAACGTTTCGACGGCATCCTGCCAGCGCGACATCGCGAAGCCTATCGCGTTGACCAGTTCCTCTTCTGTCGATCTTGGCATTCGATTCGAAATCTAATAATTAGATATCTATCTATCTGATTCTGGGATTAGCGTCAACGCCGAGCCGATTAGATGTGCATCTCCATGGTTTCGGTTCGTTGAACACAGCTGAGCATTCGCGGATGGCGCCACCGTCAAAACCTCTAGCGACTTTGTGTCTTTGCCGCGGGCGTCGCCCGCTGCGAAGCGTCGCTACTCCCCGGCCAGCCATTCCAGCGACCAGTGCGCCGGCTTTTCGACCGCCAGCAATCTGTGCAGGACCGGCAGCACGATGCGCAGTTCGCGCTCCAGCGTGAAGGGCGGGTTGACCACCACCATGCCGCTGCCGTCGAGGCTTGGTTCACGCGATGCCGGCCGGATCTCGAACTCGATGTCGAGCAGTTTTGGAACGCCGGATTGCTTGAGCGCCTTGCGGAAGGCGATGATCGCTTTGCGGTCCTTGATTGGATACCACAGCGCGTAGATGCCACCCGGCCAGCGCTTGTGCGCTTTCTGCATGCCATCGACCATGCGGTCGAATTCGCCGGCTTCCTCGAACGGCGGATCGATCAACACCAGCCCGCGCTTTTCCTTCGGCGGCAGATGCGCGCCAAGCGCCAGCCAGCCGTCGAGTTCGATCACCCTGGTCTGGAAATCGCCGGCAAACAGCGTCTTCAGCCTGGCAGCATCTGCGTCGTGCAATTCGATCGCCGACAACCGGTCCTGCTTTCGCATGAGGTACCTGGCGATCAATGGCGAGCCCGGATATTTCTTCACCCCGCCATCGCGATTGAGCGAACGCACCGCTTCAAGATAGGGGGCAAGCAGCGCAGCCGCCGATTTTTCGATCGGGGCGTCGATCAAGCGGCCGATGCCGCCTTGCCATTCGCCGGTCTTTTGCGCTTCCGCCGATGACAGATCGTAGCGGCCAATGCCGGCATGAGTGTCGACGACACGGAAGGCCTTGTCCTTCTGCTTCAGATAGTCGAGCAGAAGGCTGAGCACGACATGCTTGACGACGTCGGCGAAATTGCCGGCGTGATAGGCGTGACGGTAGTTCATGCCGCGCTCATGTCGAGGAGCCTCTGCCCCAACGCGGCGGTGGCGGCTTCGAGTTCGGGTTCTCCGGCCGGCGACCGCCGAAAGCCAGAGTAAGCAGGAAGCCGATCAGGCCGACGGCCATCAGCCCATAGCCAACCGGCCGTGCGCGTTGATCGATCTCACCGGCGCCGGAGCGCAGTATCAGATCCACTGCGCGTATCGGGATATCGTCGGCGTCGCCCAGGCCGGCGGTGAAGAGATAGGCGCCGGGACTGACGGTTTCGATCACGCCGGCCTCGTCGCGAAAGATCTTGTCGGGCAGTTGTGGGCTGACCTGGCGCGGATTGTCGGCGTGGTTGAATTGCAGCGTCGAGGCAAGCACCGTGCGGCCGGCTGTGGCGGCAGTCAGCGTCAGCACGGTGCGCTGCTGCGAGACAATGCGCTCGGCCTTTGCCGTCAGGTCGACCAGCACTCTGACCGGCGCGTCGCCAGCTTTCAGCGTCACCGTCACAGGCCTAAACCGTCCCTGGTCGTAGACGCGCCAGGCGCCGATCTCGTGGCCGGAGAAATTGCTCATGGCCCAGGGATAGACGAAGCCAATGGCGGCGCCGGCAAGCAGTATCAGGACAAACAGAAAGCGCATTGAGGAGATCCGGGTGTTCGACAGATTGCCAATAACGCCCTGAAGGCCAAAAAGCGACGACTGACGCAGCGGAGCCACCTTTGTGGAGTCCGTTGGCGGCACGCAAGCCATGTGGCACTTATGGCGAATGAAGCCTTCCGCAGAAGCATCGACTTGTCTTTTCCAACCGATGCCGGTGGCTCATGCCCAATAGCACCGTGCTGATCACCGGTGCCCGCGCGCCGGTGGCGCTGCACCTGGCGCGGCTGTTGCATGGCGCCGGTCGCCGGGTGATCTTGGCCGACAGCCCGGCCCGGCCGATCGCCGCAGCGAGCACGGCCTGCGCCGCCTACCATCGCCTGCCGCCGCCGCGCTTTGCCGCCGATGCCTATGCCAAGGCGGTGGAAGCGCTTGTCCGCGCGGAAGGCATCGAACTCGTTATCCCGACCTGCGAGGAAGTCTTTTATCTCGGTCGTCTCTGGCAGCACCGCGCCATGCCGGCCCGCCTCTTCGCACCCGAGATGGCGATGCTCGCCCGCGTTCACGACAAGCATGCCTTCATCCGGCTGGCGCAGAGCCTTGGGCTCGACGTGCCGGAAACGATACTGCTGCAAAGCGAGGCCGATCTCGACGGCGTTCGTGGCCAATCGCGCGAATTGGTGTTCAAACCTGTGTGGTCACGTTTTGCCCGTGACGTACTGCTGCGGCCATCGCCGGACAAACTCGACGCCGTCCGCCCCTCGCCCGCCGCTCCTTGGGTGGCGCAGCGCTACATCGCAGGTGAAGAGATCAGCGCCTATGCGGTGGCGGTCGAGGGTGAACTCAAAGCGCTGGCGCTCTACAGTTCGCTCTATCGCGCCGGCATGGGCGCCGGCATCTGTTTCGAGCCAGTCGGGGATGCGGCTGCCCGGCGCTTCGTCGAAACCTTCGTCGCCGGCGCCGGCTGGACCGGCCAGATCTCCTTCGACCTGATGCGCGAGAATAACGGCACGGTGCTGCCACTGGAGTGCAATCCGCGCGCCGTGAGCGGCCTGCACTTCTTTCGCGATCCGCGGCGCTTCGCCGACGCGGTCCTGGAGGATGGCGCCGAGGTGAAGCCCGACGTGACGGCGCCGCAGACGGTGAGGCTTGCGATGTGGATCTACGGGATGCCGGCGGCACTGCGCTCCGGTGGTCTCGGCAGCTTTCGCCAGGCGATGCACGATGCCGATGAGCTGCTCGACTGGCCGGGCGACCCCGCGCCGAAGCGGGCGCAGTGGCGCACGCTGGCCGAGATCGCCGGCACAGCACTGCGCCAGCGCATCAGCCTTCAGGCTGCGTCGACGCGCGATATCGAGTGGAATGGGCCGGAGCAGGACTAGTCGAGTTGAAGCGGAACTTCCCGTTTTCAGCTGAGTGCGTAAGTCCTGCTAAGGTTGCCTAAACGGGATTAACTGGCTTTGCGGACAATTGCAGGCCAAGCGCCTTGGTTACGCCCAGCAATGTACTGAGGCGCGGATCGCCCTTTTCGCTCAGCGCCTTGTAGAGTGCCTCTCGGGTCACGCCGGCGTCCTTCGCTATGCTTGTCATGCCGCGGGCGCGCGCGACAATGCCGAGGGCGTGCGCAATATAAGTCGCGTCCCCGGTCTCGAACGCATCAGCGAGCAGTTCGGCTTGAGACTCAGCATCATCAAGATATTCGGCGGCGTCGAATGGTGTGGTTCTGAGGGTCATATCAAACTTCCTTTGCCATTTTCCTGGCTTTTCCGATGTCCCTGTCCTGCGAGCCTTTGTCACCGCCGCAGAGCAGGATAATGACCGTGTTGCCGCGCCGGACGAAGTACACGCGGTATCCCGGACCGTAATCTACGCGCAATTCTCCTATGCCATCGAAGAACTTGGCGTCTCCCAACAGCCCAGCCTGAACGCGGACAATCCGTTGGGTGATCTTCTTTACGGCGCGAATGTCCGTGAGCCCTCTGAGCCATTTTCGGAATTCGTCAGTGGATCGAACTTCGATCATCCGTGAACTATAATTTACAGCAGAACTGGAATCAAGTGCCGTGAACTTTAGATTACAGCTCGATCTGGTACACCCTCGGCTCTGCCGCCGCCGGTGGCATCTTGCCGTCGATGATCGCCGCTATGTCGCGGCGCAGGAAATCCAGCGGGCCGATCGCCGGCTGAACCTGCGGCGATATACGGGCGTTGTCGCTGGCCGATTTCAGCACACGGCGATCCTGCTGCAGGGCAAAGGCAAAGAGCGGCCGGAAAGCAAGCGCCTTGAGTTCGCCGAACAGGCCCTGTCGCGGGCCGATCAGCCAGCCGACGCCTCCGACGGTCCGTTCGTCCGCCTGACGCAAATGGAAAGTGGTCGCCAGCGCCAAGCCGCCCTTGCCCCAATATTCGAGTTCGACGATGCCGGGATGGCGGTAGCGGCCGATGGTTCTGGCGCGCTCGCCTTCCAGCAGCCGGCTGACCAGCCCCTGTTGGCGGTCCTCGCCGGTGTAGCAGCTTTCGACCCAGCCCTTGCCGCCGGTCACCTCGACGCGCACGAGATGGCGCTTTGCGGTCAGGCCGCGCAGCACACCCTTGTGGGTGAAGTGGGTGTGAGTGGCGTCGAGAATGTTCTCGGCGGCGTCGAGCACCGTCGATCGCGCCGAGCTTCGCACCCGCTTCACGACGACATCCTTGCCTTGCATGCAATGGAGATAGGGCTCGCCCTCAGGCGTGCCTGCCGAGACGAAGACGACGCCGTCGCGCTCGATCGCGCTGTAGCGGCGGATACGGTAATGCGGGACGTCGCCGACATGGCCGGGAATGGCGGTGCAGCGCCCTTCCCCATTGTAGCGCCAGCCATGATAGGGACATTCGATCTCGCCACCGACGACCTTGCCGGTCGAGAGTTCGACCAGGCGGTGAGCGCAGCGGTCGAAGAGGGCTGCAATCCCCTGCGCCGAGCGGAACAGCACCAGCGGCGTGCCATCGAACAGGATGCGCTTCGGCTTGCCTTTGATATCGACTGACCGCACTACCGCCTGCCAATAGTCTTTGTCTTTTTGCTGCTGGGCTTCGCTCAAAGTTCAAATCTCCTGAGCAGAGGGATGCCGATCTTCGCGAGCACAAATTCCATGATACGCACTGCAGCGCGCTGGCGGCGCCGAAGATGGCCGGCATAGACGGCGTTGTACTCCACCGTTGCCACGGCGCCGCGCAAGCGTTTGAAGGCGGCGGCACCGGCGCTCATGTTGAAGAACAGGCCGTGCGCCATCGCATGGTCCTGCGCGATCGCCATCATCATGCGGTAGAGCCCTTCGCTCACTGGAAGACTTGTGTCGTAGCCAACGATTGGCTGCGTCAATGTCCTGCCGTTCTGAGACAAAGCGGCGACTGCGACCAGTTCACCGCCGGGACGACGCAGGCCTGCCAGTTGCAGGATGCCGCGACGGTGCGTCTCACCGATATAGCGGGCGGTGTAGTGCGGGTTGAGTGGCGTATATTTGTCGAGATAGAGCATCCGGTAGAGCGCTTCGGAGCGCGCATAGTCGGCTTCGGTGAAGTCGCCATTGCCGACCCGCTCGAACGGCGTCGTGCGCAGCCGCTTGCGGTCGCGCTTCATGTCGTTGGTCATGGCCGAACCGCGCCCGGCGAAGATGTAGATTTGCCGCGCCGCCAGCATTCGAAAACCCTCGGCCTTCAGCGCTGCGATTGTCGAGGGATCGGCGATCTCGCTCAGGGAGCGGATGAGAACAGCGCGATCGGGAAAACGCGCCGTGAGATCGTCGCGGATCGCAGCGACCGCGTTGCGATCGAGCAGCGGCACCGGATTGGTCGAATAGAGCCAGTTGTTGACCTGAACCTGATGGTCGAGGCCGCTATCCTGACCAGCGGCGCGCACAGGCCAATCAACATGCGGATCACTCTTTGCAGCACGGGCGACGAGACGAAATTGCGGGTCTCGTCGATGGCGTAGTCGATATAGGCGCTGGACGGGCAGCAGATATAGCAGTTCGGCGCCTCGCTTCTGTCGTTCAGCGTCAGTGGAAAGAAGCGGCCAGCGATCTCGAAGGCCTCGACGGCGACCGTCAGATTTCGCACGAGGTCGCGCACCGGCACCTCGTTAAAAAGCTGAACGAAGGCTTCGACCTCACGCGGGTTGATTTCTACCCGGTTCGTCTGATCGAGTGGCAACATAGCGAGCCGGTTCATGATGCCGCTCCCAGGTGGCATTCGACCCGACGCAGTTTGCGGCCGGTCTCCAACGGCAGGTCCCTGCGAACAAGGCTGACCGAAGCTGTCGCCTGGCGCGCCGCCAGCAAATTGCGCACGGACTGATGGGCGGCGGTGGCGGCTTCGTCGGCAAGCCCGGGGGCCAGGCTGAGTTCGATTGCATCTTCAGCGGTCTGGACCAGGCGGAAATCGTCGATGCGCCGGTCGGCCTTGAGCACCGCATTGCGTAGTATGTCGGGCGTGACGAGGAGCTGCCCGTGCGGCGAGGCGAGCCGGAAAGCGTCGTCCATGCGGCCGACGATGTCGTCCAGCGTGCGCAGCGGCGAGCCGCAGCGGCATGGCTTTTCGGACAGCCGCAGCAAGTCGTTCATCCGGTAGCGCGCCATGATCTGGGTCCGGCGGCGAAAGGCGGTGATCAGCGGCATGACCAGGCCGTCGCCGGCCGGTTCGAACTCGAAGAACACCGAATCCTCGGCCAGATGCAGCCCGCCCTGGCGGCAGGTGACGGCGAACAGCCCTTCGGTCGCCATGTAGATCTGGTCGACCTGACCACCAAAGAATGCCTCGATGACCGGCCGGTCAACCGGGTCGAGCGTTTCGGCGGCGCTGAAGACACGCTGCGGCTTGAGCCGAAAGCCCTCGGCCGCGAAGTGCCGCAGTATCTTCGGTGGCGCGATGATCACCGTCGGCGCGAAATCTTCGAGAGCGCCGCGCCAGCTCTCCGGACCGCGCGTCAGATCGAAGAAGCGCAGGTCGATACGCCGCGATTTGCGCGCGCTATCGTAGAGCCCGGTGTTTTGCGGCAGGACCACCGCAACGCGCTGCCGGCGCCAGAGCAGATCGGGCACGGCCTTGGCCAGGATGGTGCCCAGCCAGCGGTATTTTTCCGCCTCGGAAATGACGAACAGGCCACGATTGCCCGACGTGCCGGTGCTGGAGCCGACAGTCAGCTCGCCAATGCGGCTATCGCCGGCCTGCGCCTTCCAGGCCTCGGCGGCCGAGACGCCATGAATGTTGAAGCGCTCGAAATTGCCCATCACCGTCGCCTTGTCGGTCACCGGCAGGTCGCCGAGAAGACGCGGCGCCTTGCCGTAGAACGGCGCGCGCGGCAGGTCGCGGTCGAGAAAGCGGCGCAAGGCTTGCGCCTGCCAGCGCTCGAAACTCTCGCGGCTTTTGCGCGAAACCCATTGCGTCAGCGCAAACGAGCGGATCGCTTCGGCCGGCCCGTTCACGCGCTCTCTCCGGCCACATCGTAGGCCGTCACCGCCGGATCATGACAAAGAACAACCTCGCCGCCGGTCGCCAGAAACCGACGCAACATTACGCTGGTCGGCTCGATCGCGGCGGCATCCTCGGCCAGCAGGGTTGCAGGCAGACCGGGAGTTCGGTTTTCCACCAATGCTCTGATCAGCCATTGCGCATCGACGGCGTAGAGCAGCGGCCGCTCCAGATTGGGGAACAAAAGGCCGAACTGGCCATCGGCATGGCCGGGCAGATCGACTGCGACGACGCTGCCGTCGCCGAACAGATCGGCGCCGCCTGGCACGCCGCCGCGAGGTTCGACCTGCCGCTTCGACGACAGCCCGTCGAGTCGGGCCTCGAAGTCAGACGGGAACAGTTCCTTGAAGACGCCATGGCGCAGATTCTGCAGGGAAGTCTTGGCCTTCGCCCGCGCCCAGGCGGTGTCATTGGCGATAAGCCGAGCGTTGGGAAACAGCGACAGGCCCGACATGTGGTCGGCATGGAAATGCGTGACAACGACGGTGCGGACGTCCTGCGGCGAGAGGCCGAAGCGCGCCAGTACCGCGAGCGGCTGCTCGGCTTCGTTGAGCTGGGGCCGGAGGATCGCACTGTAAAGACGCAGCGCCGTGCTGCGCTCGCTGCCTTGTGTCACATGCGGCGTGTAGCCGGTATCGATCAGTACGGGGCCGGCCTGTGGATGCATGATCAGGCCGTAGCGGACACGTAGCCTGACCTTCGCCCAGCTGCCGCCGCGCAGGATCAGGCGCTCGGCTGCGCTGACAGAGGCGCTGTTGGCGAAGACGATCTTCACGCAACCTCCCTGCTTTCCGTCGCCTTGCCGAATGTGCGATCGAGCCCTTCCTCGAACGACACTTTCGGCGCCCAGCCGAGGATGCGGCCTGCCTTGGAAAGATCGAGGCTCTGCGCATAGGCGAACAGGCCAAGACCATAGCGCGTCACCGGCGGTTCCGGGCGGCCGGGCAATATATTCGCTACCGTCTCCGCTATCCCGGCCGCCAGCATGGCGGGCCAGAGCGGCATTCTGCGCCAGCGCGGCTGCACGCCGGCGCGGGCGCAGGCCGCCTCGGCAATGCGGCGGACCGGCACCACTTCGCCGCCGGAGATGTTGAATATCTGTCCCTCGGCAGCGCTGACGGCGGACAGCGCGGCAAGCACCGCATCGACGACATCCTCTATATAAGTGAGATCGATGCGCGCCTTGCCGTCGCGAAACAGCGGCAGCGGGCGCTGCCGTGCCACCTGCAGCAGACGCGGCAGCAGCGTGCGGTCGCCGGGACCGTAGAGGCCGCGCGGCCGCAGCACCACCGGGCTGATCTCAGGCGCCGCCAGTACGATCTCCTCGGCCTGCCGCTTGGTGCGGGCATAGTGGTTGACCGGAGGGGCAAGGCCGCATTCTCGGAAACTCCGAGCTGGTCGCGATAGGCGAAACAGACCGTCGGGCTGGAGATATGGACGAAGCGGCGCACGCCTTGCCCGCGCGCGAAATCGCTGAGGTTGCGGGTAGCTGTGACATTTGCCGTCTGGAAATCCGCCAACCTGCCGAAGGGCGCGGAAAGTGCCGCGCAGTGGATGATCGCATCGACGCCGTCGAGAGCGCGCGCGGCAGCTGCATCGAATGGTTGAGACAAATCGAGCCGAACGACCCGATGACCAGCGGCTTCGAGCGCCGCGCAGCGTTTGGCGTCCCTGCCAAGACCCAGCGCCGGTGTACCCAGTGCAGCCAGCCGCGCCATGACATGCGCGCCGAGGAAGCCGCTGGCGCCGGTGACGAGGACGCGTCCCACGGTCATGCTTCCAGCGCCATGCCGCCGAACGACACGCCGGCCGAGGTGCCGAGGAACAGCACTTTGGCGCCGGGCACTATGCGTTGTTCGCGGCGCGCGACGTCGAGCGCAAAGGGGATGGAAGCGGCGATCTGATTGCCGTAGTGCGCCGCGATGTCGACGAGCTTTTCCCTGGCGAAGCCGGTCTGGCGCGCCATGTGGGCGAGCGCGAAAGGGCTTGCCTGATGCGGCACGACGAGGTCGACATCGTCGTGCCGCCAGCCGGCGCGATCGAGCAACTCCGCTACAAAGCCGTTGAAATGGCGTGACGTGACGCGAAACAGTTCCTTACCCTCCATGTGGAACAGGCTGTGGCGGGCAAATTCCTCAGGCTCACGATGAAAGTCGAACCGGGTGCCGCCGGAGCCGATGCTGCAGGCCTCATAGGCGGAAGGGTAGGTGCGCATCAGGTTGGCCGCGACTCGACCCTCGGCAGGGGCTGCCTGTTGCAGCACGGCGGCCGCCGCGCCATCGCCGAAGAGGGCAGCAATTTCCGGCTGGTCCCGCCACGGCAGCGCGCGCGAGGCGATTTCAGACGAGAACACCAGCGCCGTCCGGCATTGCCCGGCCTCGATCAGGCGCGACGCGGTCTCGAAGGCTGTGAGGAAGCCGAGGCAGGTGCTGTTGACGTCGAAAGCGGCCGCCGACCCATCGGCAAGGCCGAGGCGCTGCATGACCAGCGGCGCCGTCGACGGCAACGGCTGGTAAGGCACGCCGCAACCGCCGATGACCAGATCGACACTGCCTGTCTCAAGTTCGGCATCGGCAAGCGCCAGACGGGCTGCGGCACAAGCAAGGTCGACCTGCGATTCGGCCTCGCAGACATAGCGTTCGATGATGCCGGTCGCGGCCTCGAAATGTCCATCGCCAAACCCCAGCCGCGCATCGAGGGCGCGCGACGTCACGCATCGAGCCGGCACGGCCCGCCCCGTTCCGATGATCCTGATCCGCATTCTCAGCCCGCCGCTTGAGTTGCGCTTTTCGCAATCCTTAGATCGGATCGTTCGGCGATAACAGCGTCGTTTTCAAGACGCGCCGGCAAAGCGCTTACGCCTTGCGCTCCCAGCGCCGGTCCGGCGTCTGCTGCCAGTAGGTGACCGCGTGGCCAGCCTCCTTCAGCACCTTCCAATGCATCCGCGCACCTTCTACCTGGGCCGTGTCGTGACCGTCGAAAAGGAACACGGCGCGTTCATAGCCGGCGAGATCCGCGGGTGCGGCGCCATCGACGAGGAAGCGTATCTGCGCCTGGTTGGGGTTGGCGTCGCTTGTGGTGAGAAGGATTGGCTGTTCGGCCGGATGGGCTTCACGGTCGGTCGCGTGCGCGAGGAACGAATCGTCCCTGAACGTCCACAGATGCTGGTCGAGCGCGTCGCGCCGCTCTTCGGTGCCGGTCTGCACCACGGCTCGCCAGCCGCGATCGATGCTGCGCTCGAGCAGGCCCGGCAGCGCATCCTCCAGCGTCGATTCGGTCAGGTGGTAGAACAGGACATCGGCCATTCCCTGCATTATCCCTCGTAATTGTCGCGCACCAGCCGGTCGAGCAGCCTGACGCCGAAACCCGAGCCCCAGGACTGGTTGATCTCGCTCGGCGGCGAGCCCATCGCGGTGCCGGCGATGTCGAGATGCGCCCACGGCGTTTCCTTGACGAACCGCTGCAGGAACTGCGCGGCGATGATGGCGCCACCATAGCGGCCGCCGATGTTCTTCATGTCGGCGTTCTTGGAATCGATCAGCTTGTCGTATTCGGGCCCAAGCGGCATGCGCCAGAGCCGCTCCTGACTCGCCTGGCCGGCCGCCGTCAACCTGTCCGAAAGTTCGTCATTGTTGGAGAACAGGCCGGCATAATGCTGGCCGAGCGCGACCATGATGGCGCCGGTCAGCGTCGCCAGATTGACCATGAATTTCGGCTGGAAGCGGTCGTTGCAATACCACAGCGCGTCGGCCAGAACGAGGCGTCCTTCGGCATCGGTGTTGAGCACCTCGATGGTCTGACCCGACATCGAGGTGACGATGTCGCCGGGGCGCTGGGCATGGCCGTCGACGGCATTTTCCACCAGCCCGACGATGCCGACGACATTGGCCTTGGCCTTGCGCGCGGCTAGCGCCTGAATGAGCCCGATGACGGCCGCGGCGCCGCCCATGTCGCCCTTCATGTCCTCCATGCCGGAAGCCGGTTTCATCGAATTGCCGCCGGTGTCGAAGGTGACGCCCTTGCCGACGAAGGCGACCGGTGCGTCCTTGGCCTTGCCGCCCTTCCATTGCATGACAGCCATCCGGGCGCCGCGTGGCGAGCCTTGCGCGACACCGAGGAGCGAGCCCATGCCGAGCTTCTTCATTTCCTTCTCGGTGAGGATCTCGACCTCGACGCCGAGCGCTTCCAGTTCCTTGGCGCGGGCGGCGAATTCGATCGGGCCGAGCGTATTGGCCGGTTCGTTGACAAGGTCGCGCGCCAGAAGCACGCCGTCGATGACCGCAACCTCGTCGGCGAAGGCCTTTTTCGCCGCGGCAGGATCGGCGGTGTGGATGGTCACCTTGACCGGTTTCTTCGGCTCGGCATCGTCCTTGTCTTTCCTGGTCTTGTATTTGTCGAAGGAGTAGCTGCGCAGAATGATGCCGGCGGCAAGGTTCGCCGCTTGCCTGCCGCCAATCTTTGCGCCCGGCACATCGAGGATGACGGCCACCTCCGCTGCCTTGCGCAGGGACGCGGCGATGGTGCCGCCAAGCTTCAGCCAGGCAAAGTCATCGAGGCCGGCGACCTTGCCGGCGCCGACCGCCACCAGTCGGTCGAGCGATGTACCCTGCGGCGCCAGCACTTCGACGACACCGGCGAATTTTCCGGAAAACTCCGCCACCGGAAACGCCCGCGCCAGCGTTCCTGAGGGGTCGCAGGCCTTTGCCGGTTCGCCAAGGCCACCATCGTCGGCCGCCAGCACGAAGATGCTGCCCTTTTTGGGTGCGGCAAATTTGGCGAAGGCGATCAATGGTCTCAAAGTCATCAGGTCCTGCTTTCGGGAAACGGCTCAGATTTTCAGGAAAAATGCATTCTCAGGGAAGATGCGCGACATTTGGTCGTTTTCCTTGCTTTGGCAAGACTTTGCCGGAATCAGGGCTCATATGCACAGCGGAATCGATAACGATTCGTCGCGGCACGGCCCCGCTTTCCTGCCGCAACCTGTTGTTAACCATCGATGTTCTCCCTTTCTTATCCATTGCCGCCGACACTCCGGCCTGCGGGACGGGCGATGTGGGACGGAGAATCGGATCGAACCGCCTGAAAGAAATGGCCAAACGCACCCAGTTGTACAGCCGCAGCCGGACGACTACCTTGTCCGCGGGCATGATGCCGTTCGGCAAATCGAGAAAAGCCTTACATGAAGGTCGTTGAACGCTACATCATGCGTCGCGCACTGGCGGTGTTTCTCGCTGCGCTGATCTGGACGCTGGCCATTGTCTGGACGACGCAGGTGCTTGCCCGCATCGACCTGGTCACCGACAGTGGCCAATCGGCGCTGACTTTTTTCGAGGTCGCAGGCCTCATCATCCCCACCATCATCCCGATCGTGGTCCCGTTCGCCCTGGTGGTGGCGGTTGCCCAGACGCTCAGCGTCATGAACTCCGATTCGGAATTGGCCGTCATCAACGCCGCCGGCGCCTCGCGCTGGACGATTGTGCGGCCGGTCCTGCTGATCGCGCTGGCGGCCAGCGTCTTTTCCTTCGCGGTCGACAATGGCGTCGAACCCTATGCCAGGCAGAAGAACCGCCAGCTGATCGCATCCTCGCGCGCCGATCTCTTGTCGCTGATCATCCAGGAAGGCACGTTCCGCAAGATCGACGACGGGCTGTTCCTGCAGATAGGCGAGCGGCTGCCGGACAACCGGCTCGGCGGCATCTTCGTGGCCGATTCGCGCGAGGAAGGCGCCAATCTGATCTATTATGCCAAGAGCGGCAGCGTCGTCGAAAAGGGTGACGAGAAGGTGCTGATGATGAATGACGGCGTCATTCATCGCAAGACGCTGACCGGCGACCTGTCGGTCATCCGCTTCACGTCCTACGCCTTCGACCTTTCCGCCTTCATGTCGGCGGCGAACGATATCATGCTCCTGCCCAAGGACCGAACGACGCAATACCTGCTCAACCCGGATCCGAACGACAAGATCTTCCAGCGCAGGCCCGGCGCCTACAAGGCCGAGCTCGACCAGCGCTTTTCCGAATGGTCCTATTCGCTGGTGTTCGCGCTGATCGCGCTGGCCGTGGCAGGCGATGCGCGCTCACACCGCGAGGCGCGCATCCACCCGCTGATCACAGCCATCGCCATTGCGCTGTTCGTGCGCTGGCTGGGCTTCTTTGCCGCCGGCAAGGCCGACAAGATCCCGCAATACGCCTATATGGTCTATGGCGTGCCGGTCATCGCCTCGGCGGTCGCCATCTGGTTCATCGTCACCTCGCGAAGCATGGAACTGCCCGGCAGCTGGGCCGACTGGATGACGAATTTCGCCGGCCGCGTCAGCGATGGCTGGACGGCGCTCAAGCTGCGCCTCAATCGGCGCTACACATCCGGCCAGGGAGCCTGACGATGGGCTGGACCCTGGGCCGCTACTTCTTCTTTCGCTACGTGTCGATCACGATCTGGTTCTTCATCGGCCTTCTGGCGCTGGTGTTCCTGATCGACTTCACCGAGCTGTCCGGCCGCATCACCGGCCTGCCGGGCTTCACCTACGGCACGGCGGTCGCGATCTCGGCGCTGAGGATGCCGATGATCATGCTGCAAACGGTGCCGTTCGTCGGCCTGTTCTCGGCGATGGCGACGCTGGTCTCGCTCAACCGAAAATACGAGCTGGTGATTGCGCGCTCGGCCGGAGTGTCGGCCTGGCAGTTTCTGTTGCCCTGCTGCATCGGTGCGCTGTTATTCGGCATATTGTCGGTCGGCGTGCTCAATCCGATCGCCGCGCATGGCTTCTCATGGTCGGAGCAGATGGAAAACCAGCTGCGATCCGGCAATTCGAACGTGGTGGCGGCCGATGCCACGCCGTGGATCCGCCAGAAAACCAACTCCGGCGACACCATCATCGGCGCCCGCGCCATCCTGAACCAGGGCCTGGAAATGGCCGACACCGTGTTCTTCGTCCTCGATCCGCAGGGCAATATCGTCGAGCGCAAGGACGCCGCGCGGGCCTTTCTGCGCGACGGCTACTGGGAATTGCAGGACGTCAAGGTGTTCAAGGACGGCAACATCCGTTCCGAAACGACCGACCAGTTGCCGACTAACCTCAAGCCGGAATTCGTGCAGGAACGGCTGGCGCGCCCCGAAACCATCCCGTTTTACGACCTTCCCGGCAAGATTGAGGTTGCCCGCTCCTTCGGCCTCAAGGCAAATGCCTTCGCCATGCAGTTCGATTCGCTGGTGGCGTTACCGTTCCTGCTTGTGGCCATGACGCTGATTGCGGCAACAGTTTCAATGCGATTTGCGAGGATGGGGCAGTCGGCAACGATGATTCTGGGTGGCGTCCTCGCCGGCTTTCTGCTTTATGTCGTTTCGGTATTGGTCAAGGCATTCGGCGTGGCGGGATTCGTGCCCACAGCCGTGGCTGCATGGGTTCCGGTTGTCGTGGCTATGTTCTTTGGGGTGACATTCCTGCTATACAAGGAAGACGGCTAGTGAGGGAGGCGGCTTTGCGCAGCCATAGGCAGGCCGGTTTGGCGCGCCTCTATTCGGCGAGCGCCTTGGCATGCCTGCTCGCCTGCGGCGTGCTGACGGCTCCTGCGCTGGCGCAGGACGTCACCGACGTGGCAACGAAGGTTCCTTCCGGCTCCCAGATGCTGCTGGCGGCAGACACGCTCGTCTATAACAACGACAACCAGACGGTCACCGCCATCGGCGGCGTCCAGATCGACTATGGCGGCAACAAGCTCGTCGCCCAACGCGTCGTCTATGATCGAAACACCAAGCGGCTGGTTGCCAGCGGCAATGTCGAGATCGTCAACAGCGACGGCACCAAGATCAACTCGCAGCATATCGATATTACCGACGATTTCGCTGACGGTTTCGTCAATGCGCTGCGCGTCGAAACGCCTGAAAAAGCCTATTTCGCCGCCGAAAGCGCCGAGCGCATGGGCGGCGTGCTGACAACGTTCCACAACGGCGTCTATACGGCCTGCGAGCCTTGCGAAGACAAGCCGGACAAGGCGCCGACCTGGCGGATCAAAGCCAGGAAGATCATTTGGAACGGCGAAAAGAAGACGGTTCGCTTCGAGAACGCGAATTTCGAATTCTTCGGCTTCCCGCTGGCTTATCTGCCGGCGTTCGAGATCGCCGACCCTACGGTCAAGCGCAAAAGCGGCTTCCTGATCCCCAGCATCGGCTACAACAACCGTCTCGGCGTCGGCGTCAAAGTCCCCTACTATTTTGCCCTGTCGCCGACCTATGACCTCACCGTTACGGGCAGCGGCTACACCAAGCAGGGTTTCCTCGGCGAGGCCGAGTGGCGCCAGCGCTTCAACAATGGCCAATACACGCTGAAGCTTGCCGGAATCAACCAGCAGGACCCTGGCGCTTTCCGTGATTTCGCGGCTTTCCCCGGCGGCTACAATGTCAATTCGGGGCCAGCAGGCGATCCGAACAAATTCCGCGGGATGATGGGCACCAAAGGCCAGTTCGCCATCAATCCGCGCTGGGACTTCGGCTGGGATATCCTGCTTCAGACCGACAAGAATTTTTCGCGTACCTACACGATCGAAGGCTACAACGACGCCGTGCATCAATCGTCGGTCTACCTGACCGGCCTAAACGACCGCAATTATTTCGATGTGCGCGCCATGCGCTTCCAGGTTCAGGAAAACACACCGGACGGCAACGTCGCATCGCGCAGCGACAAGCAGCCCTGGGTGTTGCCGTCGCTCGACTATGCCTACATCCCCGACATGTCGGTGGCCGGCGGCCAGCTGTCGTTCAACGTCAATGCACGAGTCATTCGCCGCGACGATCTCGATCAGGCCTATTTTACGCCCTACGTGCCGGGCTCCGGCGTCCAGCGCGTGCGCGGCATCGAGGGCGAATCCGGTCGCCTCACCGCCGAAGCCGAATGGAAGCGTACCTTCACCACGGACGGCGGATTGCAGTTGACGCCCCTTCTGGCTCTGCAGGGCGACGTCGACTATCTCAACGCTTCTTCGGCTTCGCTGACTGCGGTAAACCAGATGGCAATGAATGTCGGTGCCGCCGACGACATGCGGTCTTCCTTCGCCCGTTACATGGCGACCGCCGGCCTTGAGATGCGCTGGCCGGTGCTGTTTTCGATGGCCGGCTCCAGCCATATCGTCGAGCCGATGGCGCAGGTCTTCATGCGCCCGAACGAGCAGTATGTCGGCGGGCTCGCCGTTCCCAACGAGGACGCACAGAGCTTCGTCTTCGATGCCACGACGCTGTTCGAGCGCGACAAGTTCTCCGGCTACGACCGCGTCGAAGGCGGCAGCCGCGCCAATGTCGGATTCCGCTATTCCGGCGCATATGACAATGGCTGGAGCACCAATGCCATCTTCGGCCAATCCTACCAGCTGGGCGGCCGCAACTCCTTCAATTCGCCGGATCTGGTCAATGTCGGCGCCAATGTCGATGGGGCTGCTAATTCGGGCCTGGAGACTTCGACCTCCGACTATGTCGGCCTTGTCGGCTTCAGCAGCCCGAGCGGCTTCTCCGGTTCGCTCAGCGGCCGCTTCGACGAGCAGACCTTCGAAGTTCGCCGTGCCGAGGTGAAGGCCGCCTATTCCGGGCTGCCGGTTTCGCTGAGCGCCAAATACGCCTTCATCCAGGCGCAGCCGCTCTATGGTTTCACCACCGATCGCCACGAAGTCACGCTCGGCGCCTCGACGCACCTGGCCGAAAACTGGCGCGTCTTCGGCACCGGCACCTACGACCTGCAACAAAGCGTGCTGGTCAAGGACGGCGTCGGCTTTGCCTACAATGATTCCTGCTTCACCTACCTGATGACGTACTCGGAATCACGCGACATCAACACCAAGGAAGTGTCGCAGAATGTCGGCTTCAACCTGTCGTTCCGCACGCTCGGCGATTTCGGCTCGTCCCAAAGCTCGATCGACTCCATCCAGTAGAGCCGGCTGACGACATCGTTTTGCCGCATAAAGCGGGCACGGATTTCACCAATATCGGGCTGGAATCGGCCAAAACCGGGCTAGAATTGGGATGCTTTCGATGAGGAAATACCTGTTTTCGGCAGGATTCGCGCTCCTGTTAGCGGCGACCTCGGTCTCTGTCACCACGATGGTACCGCCGGCCTTCGCCAGTGAAATCAAGTATGTCGTCAACAACATGCCGATCACCACCGGCGACATCGCGCACCGGGCTGCCTTCCTGAAACTGCAGCGCAAGAAGGGTGACGCGGGTCAGGAAATGATCGACCAGACGCTGCGTATGGCGGAGGCCAGGCGTCTCGGCATCCGCATCTCCGACGCCCAGGTAGAGGCTGCCTATCAGCGCTTTGCCTCGAGCAACAAGATGCAGCTCAAGCAGCTCGACGGTGTCATGGCGCAGTCCGGCGTGACCAAGGAGCATTTCAAGGAATTCATCCGCTCCCAGATGGCGTGGAACCAGGCGCTGAGCGCACGCTACAGCGGCGGCGGCGGGGAGGTGAGCGAACAGGATCTGGTCAAGCGCATGCTCGAAAAAGGCGGCGCCAAGCCAAGCGCCACCGAGTACATGCTGCAGCAGGTGATCTTCGTGGTGCCGAAGGCCGAGCGCAGTGCCACACTCGCCAAACGCAAGCGCGAGGCTGAAGCCATGCGCGCCCGCTTCAATGGCTGCAACACCACGCGTGAATTCGCCAAGGGCCTGATCGACGTCACCGTTCGCGACCTCCCCCGATTGCTGGCGCCGCAACTGCCGCCGGACTGGGCCGAGCAGATCAAGGCCACCAAGCTGGGCGGCGCCACGGCCGTGCGCGAGACCGATCGCGGCATCGAATTCATCGGCATCTGCTCGTCGCGCGAGGTTTCCGACGACAAGGCGGCCCAGATGGTGTTCCAGAGCGAAGGCAGCGGCGACAAGAACGCCGACGAGCTCTCGGCCAAATATGTCGAAGAGCTGAAGGCGAAAGCCAAGATCGTTACGCGCTGAACCGGCCCAGCCGTGCATGAGACAGAGCTTCCGCTGGCGCTGAGCGTCGGCGATCCATCCGGCGTCGGTCCGGAAATCGCCATTGCCGCGTGGCAGAGCGCCCGCGGTTCCGGTGCCGCGCCCTTCTATCTTCTCGCCGATCCGGCGCTGATTGCCGCGCGGGCGCGCCGGCTCGGCGCGGCGGTGGCAATCGCCGAGACGGTGCCGGCCCAAGCAGCTGGTGTCTTTCAACACGCCTTGCCCGTGGTGCCGCTGGCGGCCCACTTCACCGACGATCCCGGCCGGCCCGACCCGGCCAATGCCGCCGGTATCATCGAGGCCATCGATCGCGCCGTCGCCGACTGCCTTGCCGGTCACGCGGCCGCGGTCGTCACCTGCCCGATCGCCAAGAAGCCGCTTTACGATGCCGGCTTCGGCTTTCCCGGTCACACCGAATATCTGGCGCATCTGGCCTCGCTCCACACCGGCGGCACGGTGACGCCGGTGATGCTGCTCGCCGGCCCCGAATTGCGCACCGTTCCGGTCACCATCCACATCGCGCTGGCCGAGGTGCCGAAGACGCTGACGACGGAGCTGATCGTTGCCATCGCGCGCATCACCGCCGGCGATCTTGCACGCCGTTTCGGCATCGCCAGGCCGAGGCTCGCGCTTGCCGGCCTCAATCCGCATGCCGGCGAAAGCGGCGCCATGGGGACAGAGGACGAGCGCATCATTCGTCCTGCGGTCGACATGTTGCGGGCGCAAGGCATCGATGCCTTCGGGCCGCTGCCGGCCGATACGATGTTTCATGCGCGCGCCCGCGCCGGCTACGACGTGGCGGTCTGCATGTATCATGACCAGGCGTTGATCCCGGCCAAGGCGCTGGCCTTCGACGAGGCCGTCAACGTCACGCTTGGCCTGCCGTTCATCCGCACCTCGCCCGATCACGGCACAGCCTTCGACATCGCCGGCAAGGGCATCGCACGTCCCGACAGCCTGATCGCGGCGCTGAAGCTGGCCCGCCGGCTGGCCGATACCGGCGCAAAGCCCGCAGCTGCATGAGCCCAAAATCATGAGCCAAATTCATGAGCATTGACGGGCTGCCGCCGCTGCGCGAGGTGATCGAGCGCCATGGACTGCAGGCAAAGAAGGCGCTTGGCCAGAATTTCCTGCTCGACCTCAATTTGACCGGCAAGATCGCGCGGGTCGCCGGCGACCTCACCGACAGCACGGTGATCGAGGTCGGCCCCGGCCCCGGCGGGCTGACCAGGGCGCTGCTCGCTGCCGGTGCCCGCCGCGTCGCCGCCATCGAGCGCGACGAACGCTGCCTTGCGGCCTTGGCCGAGGTCTCCAACCACTATCCGGGCCGGCTCGAGGTGATCAGCGGCGATGCGCTGAAGACGGATTTTGCCGCTCTTGCCAAGACCGCGTCACAAGACGGCCCGGTGAGGATTGCCGCCAACCTGCCCTACAATATCGGCACCGAGCTGTTGATCCGTTGGCTGACCGTGGCGGACTGGCCACCCTTCTATCAATCGATGACGCTGATGTTCCAGCGCGAGGTGGCCGAGCGCATTGTCGCCGGTGCCGGCAGCGATGCTTATGGCCGGCTCGGCGTGCTGGCGGGCTGGCGGACCGAGGCGAGGATCGCCTTCGACGTGCCGCCGCAAGCGTTCACGCCGCCACCCAAGGTAACGTCCTCGGTGGTGCATCTGGTGCCGCGCGCCAGCCCTTTGTCAACCGACGTGAAAAAACTCGGTCGCGTCACCGAAGCCGCTTTCGGCCAGCGCCGGAAAATGCTGCGGCAGAGCGTGAAGAGCCTGGGTGGCGAGGCACTGCTGACGCGCGCCGGCATCGATCCGACCCGGCGTGCGGAGACGCTCAGCGTCGAGGAATTCGTGCGGCTGACAAACGCGGTTTGACCGGCGGCGCTAGCGCCGCCTAGCAATCGTCATTCAAACGCATTACATTGACATCGAAGGAGATTGCCATGCCAGCAAATGCACTGGTCCAGACGCGTATCGACGCCGACATCCGGGATCGAGCTTCGGCGGTGCTCGAAAGCATGGGGCTGACGGTCTCGGATGCGGTGCGGATATTGCTCACCCGAACCGCCAACGAGGGTGCGCTGCCCATCGATCTCGTCACAAACAACGAGGCGTATGATTTATGGTTTCGCGCCAAGGTTCGCGAAGCGCTCGACGACACCCGACAAGACATTCCTGATGATCAAGTCGAGGCGCATTTTGCCGAGAGACGCGCCGCGGCGCGGCGTTCGGGTGAACCTAAATCTTGAAGATCGTCTGGTCGCCATTCGCGCTTTCAGATCGCGACGGCATCTTCGCGCATATCGAGGCCGACAATCCTGCGGCCGCGATCGCCACCGATGAGCGGATCGTCGCCGCAATCAACCGTCTTCGGGACCTTCCCCAAAGCGGCCGGATCGGCAGGCTTGCAGGGACACGAGAGATCGTCATCGTCGGCACGCCATATGTCGCGGCCTATCAGCTGACCAACAGCACGATTCGAATCCTGCGCGTGCTTCACGGAGCGCAGCGTTGGCCGGACGATCTGCCAGGCAGCTGATGCGGCTAATTTAGATTGCCAGCGGTGGACGAGCTATTCCGTCTTCTCGTCCAGCAACCCCGAGACGAAATCGAACAGCCCGGGCCGGCGGTCGCGCCGCAGCCTTTCCGCCGTCACGATGCCACGCACTTCGGCGAAGGCGCGGTCGAGATCGTCGTTGACGATGACAAAGTCATATTCCTTCCAGTGCTCGATCTCGTTGCGGGCGTTCTTCAGCCTGGTCTCGATCACGTGCTCCTGGTCCTCGGCGCGGCGCTTGAGGCGCGACTTCAATTCCTTCATCGACGGCGGCAGGATGAAGATCGAGACGATGTCGGCGCGCATCTTCTCCTTGAGCTGCTGGGCGCCTTGCCAGTCGATGTCGAAGAGCATGTCACGGCCCTGCGCCAGCGCCAGTTCGGCCGGCTCGCGCGGCGTCGCGTAGCAATTGCCGTGCACCTCGGCCCATTCGAGCAACGCGTCGGAATCGCGCAGCCGCTCGAACTCGCGCGTGGTGCGGAAGTGATAGTGGACGCCCTCGATCTCCGAGCCGCGGCGTGGCCTGGTGGTGACCGAGACCGATAATTCCAGGCTGCCGTCGCTTTCCAGCAGGTTGCGCGCGATCGTCGACTTGCCGGCGCCCGACGGCGACGACAGGACCAGCATCAGCCCGCGGCGGCGAATGCGGGATCCGAGATCCCTGGCAACCATCGGCTCCTTGCCACCCATTCGGGTTTACTCCAGATTCTGGACCTGTTCGCGAAACTGGTCGACCACCGCCTTCAGTTCCAGCCCGATGGCGGTGACAGTGGCGGCGTTCGACTTGGAACACAGCGTATTCGATTCGCGGTTGAATTCCTGCGCCAGAAAATCGAGCTTGCGGCCGATGGCGCCGCCATTTGCCAGCAGCGCTCTGCCCGACGCCACATGCGTCTTCAGCCGGTCGATCTCTTCACGGATATCGGCCTTGGTAGCCAGGAACGCCGCTTCCATGTGCAGCCGGCCGGCATCGAGATTGGCCGACGCATCCATCAGCAGCCGCACCTGTTCGGCGATCCGCTCGCGGATTGCCGCCGGCTCGCGCGACGGGTCGGCCTCGGCTTGAAGCGTCAACGCCTCGATGGCGTCGATATGGCCGGAAAGCAGCGAACGCAGCGCTTCGCCCTCGCTCTGGCGTGCCTGCTCGAGGCCTGTAAGCGCCGTTTCCAGCGCCGACAGGATTGACGCGTCGAGTGCTGCCCGCACCTCCTCGGTTTCGCTGGTTTCAGGGATATCGAGCACGCCGCGCAGGGAAAGCAGACCGTCGGCAGTTGCCGGACCAACACCGAACTGGTCCTGCAGCCGCTTGGCCAAGCCCGCCAGATCCCTGAGGAAGGCTTCGTTGACCACTGGCTGCGCCTGCTGGCCGGCGGCGCGGCCGACGGTCAGCGTCGCCTGGAAATTGCCACGCGAAAAGCGCTTCTGCAGCGTCTGCCGCACAGTCGGTTCGAGCCGCTCGAAACCTTGCGGCAGCCGCAACCTGACCTCGACGCTCTTGCCGTTGACCGACTTGACCTCCCAGGCGATCGAGGCGCCGTCATGTTCGGCAACAGTGCGTGCAAATCCGGTCATGCTCTGCAAATTCATGATGCGGCTCGTGTCTCCCTGATGGTCCGATTCTAACAATTGCGCATGCGTTCGATATCACGGGCAGCGCGAATGTCAGAATCGCAATACCGGCAAGATGTTGATTTCCGCTGTCGTTTCGATCTCGCAGGGCTGAAATCGAGATTCAGAGGCACCCGAGCAAGACCGAAAACGCTTCGAACCCCGCTACTCGTTCAAAGCAGCAGCGCGTCCGCCTCTGTCCGCATCGCTTAAGGTCGATCCGTCTGAAAGCGCCGGCCTGCTACTGGGCGGCACCCGTATCGCCGGCATCACCGCTGTCACCGGCGGCATCGCCACTTGCGTCACCGTTGTCGTCGCCATCCGCCGGCGCATCGGTCTGGCCCGGAGTCTTGGCGCCCTTGGCGGCGTCTTCAGCCTGCTTCTTCTGCAGTGCCCGGTAGCGGGCAACGTTCTCATTGTGCTCGGCAAGCGTGGTGGCAAAGACGTGGCCGCCGGTGCCGTCGGCGACGAAATAGAGATCATCGGTCTTCGACGGGTTGGCGACGGCTTCGAGCGCGGCGCGGCCGGGATTGGCGATCGGCGTCGGCGGCAGGCCATTGATAAGATAGGTGTTGTAAGGCGTCTGTTTCTGGATGTCAGATTGATAAATCGGCCGGTCGGCGGGTTTGCCCTTGCCGCCGAACAGGCCGTAAATGATGGTCGGATCGGATTGCAGCCGCATGCCCTTGGCCAGACGGTTGAGGAAGACGGCGGCAACGCGCGAGCGCTCGTCGCCCCGGCCGGTTTCCTTTTCGACGATCGAGGCCAAGGTGACGAAGTCGTCGACATTGGCCAGAGGCAGGTCGGGCGCGCGCCGCTGCCAGACCTCGTCGACCAGCTTCTTCTGGTCGGCGAGCAGCTTGTCGACCATCTGTTGGCGCGTGGCGCCGCGGGTAAAGCGCAGCGTGTCGGTGGCGAGGCTGCCCTCAGCCGGCTTGGCGGCCGGCATGTCGCCGGTCAGCGCATCCTGCTCGGCGATGCGCTGCAGCGCCTGCTCGACCGTCAGGCCCTCGGGAATGGTCAGCGAGTACATCACCGACTTGCCGCTCTTCAGAAGCTCCATGATGTCGCGCATGGAGGCGCGCGGCTTTATCTCGTATTCGCCTGCCTTCAGCGCTGAATCATTGCCATAGACCCGCACGGCGATGCGGAAGATGCGGGCATCGCTGATCAGCCCACGCCGTTCGAGCTGGTCGGCAATATCCTGGACGCCGGTGCTCGGCTTGACCAGGAAGGTGTCGCCGGCCACCGACGGGCCCGGTTCGTTGAATGCCTGCTTGCCGAAATAGAGCGAAACGCCGGCGGCGAGGATCATCAACATCACCGCGGAGATGACGAAGTTCATGAACACGACGACTTGGCTGCGCGAGGCGCGCGAGCGCTTTGGTGGTGGTGTGCCGGCTTCCGGGCGCAAAGCTTCGGCCGCGGTCTTCGGCACGATCGGGCCGGTCTGCTGGTTTTGTCCGAATTGTCCGCTGCCGCCCGGATTGGTGTTCATTAGCGCCCTACCATCTGATCTCTTAGAGCGACCATGCGCCCGATTGGACGCACAGCGTGCCCTAACATTTCAAGCCTACGCATCGTGCTTTTAAAAAAGCGCCTTCGGTTTCAGGCCGATGCGACGAATCCCCAGCGGCAGAGTA
Source organism: Mesorhizobium sp. C089B (assembly GCF_030323125.1). Classification (NCBI taxonomy): domain Bacteria; kingdom Pseudomonadati; phylum Pseudomonadota; class Alphaproteobacteria; order Hyphomicrobiales; family Phyllobacteriaceae; genus Mesorhizobium; species Mesorhizobium sp. C089B. Next base: position 276,329 of record NZ_CP100469.1, on the reverse strand, counting down.
GGCTTGAATATGGCAAAATTGACGACAGACCGCTGGCGCGCCGGTCGATACCGCAATCAGCCTGTATAACGCTGGAATACCAGCGAAGCGTTGGTGCCGCCGAAGCCGAAGGAGTTGGACAGCGCCACGTCGACCTGGCGATGCCGTGGCGTGTTCGGAACAAGATCGATCGCGGTTTCGCGTTCCGGGTTGTCAAGATTGATGGTGGCTGGCGCGATGTTGTCTCTGATAGCGAGGATCGAAAAGATCGCCTCGGCGGCGCCCGCGGCACCCAGGAGATGGCCGATCGACGACTTGGTCGACGACATCGAGATTTTCGAGGCGGCGTTGCCGACCAGCCGCTCGACGGCGCCGAGTTCGATCGTGTCGGCCATGGTCGAGGTGCCGTGCGCGTTGATGTAGTCGACGTCGGCGGGCGTCAGCTTGGCCCGGTTCAGCGCCGCCGTCATGCAGCGGAAGGCGCCGTCGCCGTCTTCGGCCGGTGCAGTGATGTGATAGGCATCGCCGGTCAGGCCGTAGCCGGTGACCTCGGCATAGATCTTGGCGCCGCGCGCCTTGGCGTGTTCGAGTTCTTCCAGCACGACGACCCCGGCGCCCTCGCCCATGACGAAGCCGTCACGGTCGCGGTCATAGGGACGCGAGGCCTTCTCAGGCGTGTCGTTGCGGTCGGTGGACAGTGCCCGGCAAGCAGCGAAGCCGGCAAGCGATAGTCTGGTCACCGGCGATTCCGCGCCGCCGGCCAGCATCACGTCGGCATCGCCGAAGATGATCAGCCGGGCGGCATCGCCAATGGCGTGCGCGCCGGTCGAGCAGGCGGTGACGACGGCGTGGTTGGGGCCTTTCAGCCCATGCCGGATCGATACCTGGCCAGATACCAGGTTGATAATGTTGCCGGGAATGAAGAATGGACTGATACGGCGCGGTCCGCGCTCTTTCAGGATGATAGCGTTCTCGGCGATGCCCTCGAGGCCGCCAATGCCGGAGCCGATCATGACGCCGGTGGCGCAGCGCTCGGCTTCGGTGCTGGGCTCCCAGCCGGAATCCTTCAGCGCTTCGTCGGCGGCCGCAATCCCGTAAAGGATGAAGTCGCCGATCTTGCGCAGTTCCTTGGGCTCGAGCACGGCTTCGGGATTGAGCGTGCCGTTGGTGCCGTCACCGCGCGGAATGACGTGGGCTATCTTGCAGGCAAGATCTTCCACTTCGAACTCGGTGACGCGCTTGGCGGCGCTGCGGCCGGTCAGAAGTTCCTTCCAGCTGTGCTCGAAGCCCATGCCGAACGGCGAAACCAGGCCAAGGCCCGTGACGACGACACGCCTCATCGCAGGTCCTCCCCGGTGATGACTGCGGATAGTGTCAGGCCGAAGCCTTGTCGATGTACTTCACGGCATCGCCGACGGTCAGGATGGTCTCGGCCGCATCGTCCGGAATCTCGACGCCGAACTCTTCTTCGAAGGCCATGACGAGTTCGACCGTGTCGAGGCTGTCCGCGCCCAGATCATCGATGAAGCTCGCCTGCTCCGTCACCTTGTCGGCATCGACGCCAAGATGTTCGATGACGATCTTCTTGACGCGCTCTGCGGTGTCACTCATTTGGGGCATCCTCGTCTTTTGTTTGTCTGTCTTCGTTAGCGGGCAGAATGCCGCTAATCAAGCTGAAAGATGGTCCTGCCGGAAACGCAACGATGCCGGACCGGTTTTTGCCCGAACCGCCGGGTTGCGGGCCGCATTACACGAAAAATGGCTGAGGTCCAAGGCGAAATGGTCTCTTTTCACAAGCCGGCCATGTCTTCTTATCACCCGGCAATATCCCGTCAGATCATGGCCATGCCGCCGTTGACATGGATGGTCTGGCCGGTGACGTAGGCTGCCTCGTTGGAGGCGAGATAGGCGACGGCCGACGCCACTTCACCACTCGTGCCCATGCGGCGCGTCGGGATCGCGGCCATTATCGCGTCTTTCTGCTTGTCGTTGAGCTTGTCGGTCATGGCCGATTCGATAAAGCCCGGGGCGACGCAGTTGACGGTGATGTTGCGGGTGGCGATCTCCTGCGCCAGCGACTTGGAAAAGCCGATCATGCCGGCCTTGGAGGCGCAATAATTGGTCTGGCCAGGATTGCCGGTGACGCCGACCACCGAGGTGATGTTGATGATGCGGCCATGGCGGCGGCGCATCATCGGATGGGTCAGCTCGCGGGTCAGCCGGAACACGGCGGTGAGGTTCACCTCCAGCACGCTGTCCCAATCCGCGTCCGCCATGCGCACGAACAGGCCGTCCTTGGTGATGCCGGCATTGTTGACCAGTATGTCGACGCCTTCGAGTTCGGCTTCGGCCTTCTGGCCAAGCGCCTTGACCTCGTCACGGTCGGCAAGATTGGCCGGGAACAGCTTTACCCGGTCGCCGAGTTCGCCGGCCAGGGTCTCCAGTTTCTCGATGCGGGTGCCGTGCAGGCCGACAATGGCGCCTTGCGCATGCAGCACCCGGACAATCGCCTCGCCAATGCCGCCCGATGCGCCGGTGACGAGCGCCTTGCGGCCGGTCAGTTCGAACATTTTCGTCTCCTGATCTTAAGAGAACACCCTTCCCACGGGAGAGGTTGAATCGCCAGTGGATTATGCAAGCGCGGCCAGCGCCGCCTCGACTTCGGCCGGCGTGCCGACGGCCGATGTGGTGATGTCGCGGCTGATCCGCCGCGCCAGGCCGGAAAGCACCTTGCCGGCGCCGATCTCAAAGAGCGTGGCGACGCCATTGGCGCCGAACCACTCCACCGTTTCGCGCCAGCGCACGCGGCCGGTGATCTGCTCGACCAGGCGGCGCGCGATCTCGTCGGGGTCGCGGGTCGGGGCTACAGTGACGTTGGAGACGACGGGCACGACCGGTGCATTCTTGGTCACGCCCGCCAGCGCCTCGCGCATGACATCGGCCGCCGGCGCCATCAGCGCCGAATGGAAGGGTGCGGAGACCTGCAGCATCAGCGCCCGCTTGGCGCCCTTTTCGGTGCACAGTTTCGCGGCGAGTTCCACCGCCGCCCTGGCGCCGGAGATCACCAGCTGGCCGCCGCCATTGTCGTTGGCGATCTGGCAGACCTGGCCGGATCCCGTTGCGGCCTCGGTGCAAGCGGCTTCGACGTCGGGCTGTTCCAGTCCGATGATCGCCGCCATGGCGCCCTCGCCGGCCGGCACCGCCGCCTGCATGGCGTTGCCGCGGATGCGCAGCAGCCGGGCAGCATCGGCGACCGAAACGAAACCGGCCGCGGCAAGGGCGGAATATTCGCCGAGCGAATGACCGGCAACGTAGGCAACCTTGTCCTTCAGCGAAAAGCCGCGCGCTTCCAGCGAGCGGATTCCCGCCAGCGAGACCGCCATCAGCGCCGGCTGGGCATTGGCAGTCAGGGTCAGCGCCTCTTCCGGGCCTTCCCAGATCAGTTTCGACAGCTTTTCGCCCAACGCATCATCGACTTCCTCGAACACCCTGCGTGCCTCGGGGAAGGCGTCGGCGAGGTCCTTGCCCATGCCGACAGCCTGACTGCCCTGTCCCGGAAAGGTGAATGCGACGGCCATTTGGGCGCTCTCCAGCGGCTGATTTTTCCTGCCTGTGACGCAAGGCGGACCGTCAAGTCAAGCCCGGAGGCGGCATTTCCGCTCTCGCTTGAACCGGAGCTGACCTCGAGTCCCTGTTCCCAAAGGCTTTTTGCCGATCACACCTGATGAAAACCGCTCACGAATCGTTTGCTGGCTCTTCTTATTTTCGCCACAGGCGCTAGCTTTTGCATGACAGTTCTATGACAGAACGGTGGCGCGAGTGGAAATACGCGTTGCTTGGGCCGGGGGAAGAGACGTGGCTAGGATCAGGAAGGGCGCGGCCGTACCCGCGCCACAGTTCTTGGAAGACGATCCGTCCACCGGCTACCTGCCGGGGCGCAGATGGCCGGTCATCCGATACGGTCTGGTCACGCTGCTTGCCTCCGCAATCCTGGTGTTCGCCATCGAATGGATCGTGCGCGGCGACTTCTTCGGCACAGTCGACTTCTTCCTGCAGCCATTCAAGCCGGGCTGGACCACCATCATTGTCTTTGCATTGGTGCTGATGGGACTGGACGCCGTGCTTGGCCGCAGTCACCAGAGCCTGATGATCGTGGCGCCGCTGACGCTGGCGCTGGCCTTTGTCGGGCATCAGAAGTCGCATTATCTCGGCGATCCGCTCTACCCAACCGATTTCTTTATTCGCGCCAGATCATGGCACTGATGCCGCTCCTGGTGCGCGAGCGGCCCTGGACGGCGCTCGCCATGGCGGTCGGCATCGTCGCCGGCCTGTCGCTGCTGATCTATGGCTGGCGGTTGTGGCGCCGCAAGGTTCCGATCCTCAGCCGCAAAGGGCGGCTGGCGCGGCTGACGCTGGCAGTGCCGCTGCTCGCCTTCTTCGTCTCGATCATGGACTACGCCACCTTCTCGTGGACCCGCGACCGGCTGCAGATCATCCCGATCATGTGGGACCAGAAGGAGAACTACGCCTCCAACGGGTTTGCGCTGGCCTTCGCGCTCAACGTGCCGATGGCGCATGTCTCGGCGCCGGCGGGCTATTCCGACAAGGCGATCGACGCGATCGACAGGCCTGATGTGACGGCCTCGGTACCGGATGAGAAACCCGACATCATCGTGGTGATGAGCGAATCTTTCTGGGATCCGACCAAGCTGCCCGGCGTCACAATCACGCCTGACCCGATCCCCAATGTGCGGGCGCTGCGTTCCGGCTATATGTTCTCGCCGGAATTCGGCGGCATGACCGCCAACATCGAATTCGAGGCGCTGACCGGCTTTTCCAATGCCTTCCTGCCGGCGGGCTCGATCCCCTATCAGCAATATGTCCGCACGCCGACGCCGTCGCTGGCGACCTTCCTGAAAAGCGAGGGATACCGGGCGCGCGCCATCCATCCGGGCACCAACTGGTTCTGGAACAGGGGCGCCGTCTATGCCGATTTCGGCTTCAACGATTTCCGCTCGGAAGAGACGCTGCCGCCACTGGAAAAGCGCGGGCCGCTGGCTTCCGATGCCTCGATGACCGACGAGATCATCGCAGAGGCCGACGCCAGCGAGCGGCCGGTGTTCTTCTTCGCCGTCAGCCTGCAGAACCACGGTCCCTACGAGCCGTACCGCTATTACAATCCGACCCACAAGGTCGCGGCACCGATCAGCACATGGGCGCGGGAATCGCTGCTCAGCTACGCCGAAGGCTCCGCCGATGCCGACCGTGGCCTCGAACGATTGATCGAATGGGCGAAGAAGCGCGAGCGGCCGACGGTCATCGCCTTCTTCGGCGACCATCTGCCGCCGCTCGGCCCCGTCTATGTCGAAACCGGTTACCTGAAGGACAATGTCGCGCCGCGCAAGGAACCGACGCCGGAGGCGGCACTGGAGCATCATCAGACGCCGCTGGTCATCTGGTCTAACCGCACCGGTCCGGCGCAGGATATGGGCGCGGTGAGCCCGGCCTTCCTGCCCTACCATATCCTTACCACGGCCGGGATCACGCACCCCTACTATACCGGCTTCTTAGGCGCGCTGCGCGAACGCTATCGCGTCGTGGATCGCAATCTGCTTCTGACACCGTCAGGTGAGGCCACGGCGGACTGGGCGCGGCAGAAGGACATCGATCCGGCGATCAACGATTTCCGCCTGCTGCAATACGATATGATGTTCGGCAAGCGTAAGGCGGCTCCGGACTTCTTCCCCGAAACGATCAACGGTCGTACCCCGCATACGAGTTGATGCCTGGTCTTTTCCAACCCTGCGACGCCAGGACGCTGTCCGGAGCATGCGTTACCCTTGCCTTCCAGCCAAATTGCTATATAGACGCCCGCAATCTGCCGGTCCTTGCTGGGGGCTGAACGGAGGGCCGGAGGTTTTATCCAAAACCTTCGTGTGAAGCCAGAAGCGCTTCCGCCTCCCGTGTCTCCGCTCTCGACCGTCTCGAAATGCTCCTTTCTTCCCCGCCCCTTCGGGACCAGCGGGTCAGAGAAGTTGCAGAGGCTTTTGCCGCGAGGATCCGGGAGAGAAACGAAGAAAGGCACTGAACCACTATGGCTCTATACGAACATGTGTTCCTTGCCCGGCAGGACCTCTCGCAGCAGCAGGTCGATGCGCTTGTCGAACAGTACAAGGGCGTCATCGCAGCAAATGGCGGGTCCGTCGGCCGGGTCGAGAACTGGGGACTGAAGTCCCTCACCTACCGGGTCAACAAGAACCGGAAGGCTTACTACACGCTTATGGACCTCTCCTGCCCGCCGGCAGCGCTCAACGAGATGGAGCGCCAGATGGGTCTGTCCGAGGACGTGCTGCGTTTCCTGACCGTCAAGGTCGAGGCGCATGAGGAAGGCCCGTCGGCCATGATGCAGAAGCGCGAAGAGCGCTCGGAACGCGGCGGCTTCGGCGATCGCGACCGTGGTGATCGTGGTCCGCGCTCGTTTGGCGACCGTGATCGCGGCGACCGTGGCGATCGTCCGCCGCGCTCATTTGGCGACGCCGGTGGCGATCGTGGTCCGCGCCGTCCGCGCGAAGGCGTTGAAGGGGGTGCAGAATAATGGTCGACATCAATCAGATCCCGACCCGGCGCCCGTTCCATCGCCGCCGCAAGACCTGTCCGTTCTCCGGCGCCAACGCGCCCAAGATCGACTACAAGGACGTGCGTCTTCTGCAGCGCTACATTTCCGAGCGCGGCAAGATCGTGCCGTCGCGCATCACCGCCGTCAGCCAGAAGAAGCAGCGCGAACTCGCCAAGGCGATCAAGCGCGCCCGCTTCCTCGGCCTGCTGCCCTACGTGGTTCGCTAAGACTTCCGAAGCAGGCGGTTCGCCGCCTGCTTCCTTCTCCCACGGCGACGGGCGCCGCAGGGGGTAATTTGATGATGCATGTCGTTGTCCCAAACCGGGACCACTTTTGGGCGACATGCATTGAAATCCCGAGTTGAGGTGAAAAGCCTCTAACTGCCGCGACAGGCAGGACAGCGACACCGGCGCCAAGGCGCCCGAGCTTCCTGACCTGTTCCATTCAATTCGGCGCCGATCCCGCGGTCGGTGCCCAGACGAAGGAACAAGACCATGCAAGTGATTCTTCTCGAACGCGTTTCCCGCCTCGGCCAGATGGGCGATACCGTCAAGGTCAAGGACGGCTTTGCCCGCAACTTCCTCTTGCCGCAGGGCAAGGCGCTGCGCGCCAACGAAGCCAACAAGAAGAAGTTCGAAGGACAGCGCGCGCAGCTCGAAGCCCGCAACCTCGAGCGCAAGTCGGAAGCCAGCCAGGTTGCCGAAAAGCTCGACGGCAAGAGCTTCATCGCCGTACGTTCGGCCGGCGAGACAGGCCAGCTCTACGGTTCGGTGTCGACCCGCGACATCGCCGACCTGCTGACCGCCGAAGGGTTCTCGGTCAACCGCAACCAGATCCAGCTCAACCAGCCGATCAAGACCATCGGCGTCACCAATGTGGCGATTGCGCTGCATCCGGAAGTCGAGGTCACCATCAGCCTCAACATCGCCCGCACGGCCGACGAAGCCGAGCGCCAGGCCAAGGGCGAGACGCTGACCACCGCCGAAGCCATCTATGGCGATGACATCAACGACAACGCACGGCCGGAGAACTTCTTCGACCCGAACACCGAGTTCGAAGGCGGCGAAGAAGACAACGCCTGATCCCGCACTGGGCCTGATCGGGAAGCGAGGGAGCAGCGCTCCAATCACTTCCTCGTCATCCAGCCTTTCTGGACCAATGCCCGGGCCTCTCGCCCGGGCATTTTTGTGCCAAATGGAACTTTTCGAACCCCTATATCTTGTTGCAGAATTGGTCCGCCAGTCTGACCGTGAGGGGACATTTGGTGATGAATATTCTGTTGAAACGCGTTCTCGACCGCCTGGTGCGTACGGGCGATCTGAAAGTCACCGGGCCGAAGGGCTCGACAGTGGTTTTCGGCGACGGCAGCGGCGAGCCGGTTCATATGCACATCAAGACCGCGCATGCCGAGCGCGCCATTACCTTCGATCCGATGCTGGCCGTGCCGGAAGCCTATATGGACGGCGAACTCGACATCATCGAGGGCGGCGTACTGGGTATGATGCGCATCGCCTTCCAGAACATGGGCAGCGGCGGTATCGACGCCACCTGGTCGAAGGCCATCGAGGGTCTGCGCCACGCCTTTCGCCGCCTGCAGCAGATCAACACCGCATCACGGGCGCGCCGCAACGTGCAGCGCCACTATGATTTGTCGGGTGACCTCTACCGGCTCTTCCTCGACGACGACATGCAGTATTCCTGCGCCTATTTCGAACAGCCGGACATGACGCTCGACGAGGCGCAGATGGCCAAGAAACGCCATATCGCCGCCAAGCTCAGGCTGAAGGCCGGCCAGACCGTGCTCGATATCGGCTCCGGCTGGGGTGGACTCGGCCTCTATCTCGCCAAGGCTTTCGATGTCGACGTGCAAGGCGTGACGCTGTCGACCGAGCAGCACGGCGTCGCCACCGACCGGGCGCATGCGCAAGGCTTGCAGGACCGCGTGCATTTCGACCTCAAGGACTACCGCGAACTCAACGAACGCTTCGACCGCATCGTCTCGGTCGGCATGTTCGAGCATGTCGGCGTCAACCACTTCCGCACCTTCTTCGACAAGTCGGCGACGCTGTTGAAGCCCGACGGCGTCATGCTCTTGCACACGATCGGCCGCTCCGGCGTGCCGTGGGCGACCAGCGCCTTTATCCGCAAGTACATTTTTCCGGGCGGCTACATTCCCTCGCTGTCGGAGGTGATGCCGGCGATCGAGAAGTCGGGGCTTGTGGTCACCGACATCGAGATTCTGCGGCTGCACTATGCCGATACGCTGAAGCATTGGGGCCAGCGCTTTGCCGCCAACCGCGACAAGGCCAAAGCCATCTACGACGAGCGCTTCTGCAGGATGTGGGAGTTCTATCTGGCGGCTTCGGAAGCCGCGTTCCGCTGGCAGGATCTGGTGATCTTCCAGATCCAGATCGCCAAGAAGAACGACACGCTGCCGATGACGCGCGACTACATGGCCAAATGTGAAAAGGCGCTCGAAATGCGCGAAATGGGGCATCGTCAGGAGGCGGCGGCCGCCGAGCCTGCTGTCGCCAGGTCTGTGCCTGCCAGGTCCGTTGCTGTCAGGTCCGTTGCGGCCAAGCCAGCGCGCCGTCGCAAGGTGGCGGATCGCGAATAACGCCTCGATTGCGATTGCCGCTTGCCATTGACGGCTCTGACACTGAAAAAGGTCTCGTTCTCGCGAGACCTTTTTAATGACCTGCCTGCCCACCATCGCCACCACCCTTGTCGAGTTCGCCCGCGCCTCGGTGCTCGCGGCACGCGGAGCCTGAGCGTGGAACTCCCCGCCTCGCTGCGACAAGGCGTCGAGCGCCTGCTCGAAACGATACCGCTGGCGGTGCTGCGCCAGGCGGCGAAGACGCTGTCTGACCGCTACCGCGCCGAATTGCGCGACGGCCGCCTGCACATGGCCGAAGAGATGGCGGTAAAAGCCTATCTGGCGACGCGGCTGCCGGCGACCTACGCGGCGGTACGGGCCGGTCTCGACGAACTCGCCTATGCGCGGCCCGATTTCCAGCCAACGAGCTTGCTCGATGTCGGCGCCGGTCCTGGCACGGTGCTTTGGGCCACTACAGACCTGTGGCCCGACTTAGAAGAGGCGGTTCTGGTTGAAGCAAGCGCCGCGGTGCGCAAGGTTGGCCAGTCGCTCGCCCTTGATACCATCGCCACCAGGATGGACTGGCGCGCTGGCGACGTGACCATCGACCTTGCCGATCTCAAGCCTGCCGACCTCGTCACCTGCGCCTATGTGCTGGACGAGATCGCGCCAGCATCGCTGCCGAAGCTTGTCGGCCGGCTCTGGCATTTGACCGGCGACACACTGCTGATCGTCGAGCCCGGCACACCGGCAGGCTGGCAGCGCATCCTGGCAGTGCGCAGGCAATTGCTGGAGGCCGGGGCGCATGTGCTGGCGCCTTGTCCGCATGAGGCGCCCTGCCCGCTTGAGCCCCCCGACTGGTGTCATTTTTCGCGCCGCGTCGCCCGCTCGCGCTTGCATCGCCTGGCCAAGGACGCCGACGTGCCGTGGGAGGACGAGAAATTCATCTACGTCGCGGCTTCGCGGCAACCCGCGCCTGCACGTCAGCCGCGCGTGATTGCGCCGCCGAAATCGGGCTCCGGCAAGGTGCTGCTCAAACTGTGCCAGCCGGATGGCGGCGCCGGCGAGACACTTTTCACCAAGCGCGAGGGCGAGTTGTTCAAGGCAGCGCGGCGGCTGGACTGGGGCGATACATTGGACGGAAGAAGCGGATAATCACCGAGATTGTTCTTGCTCTGTTCCAACGACTCGGATAAAAGTCAGCGCTTTTCTGAGTCAACCGGAATCGGGGCGCGGAAACACTCTTCTGTGGACGGTTTGCCGCCCCTGTGAACAAACGGGGCATCAAGGTTGATTGGTCGTGCGGTGATGCAGAAAGGTCAGCACCGATTTATCTCGTTCTGATATCGAGAAGCCGGGATCAAAATCGGGGACATCATGGCAGAGGCAGCGCGAAAATTCGGCGTGGCGGAGCAGCAACCGCTTTATCGTGAAGCGCCGAACAACATCGAGGCCGAGCAGGCGCTGCTCGGCGCCATCCTCGTCAACAACGATGCCTTCTACCGCGTCTCCGACTTCCTCAAGGCCGGCCATTTCTACGAGCCGCTGCACCGGAAAATCTTCGAGGTCGCGGCCGAGCTCATCCGCATGGGCAAGGTGGCGACGCCGATCACGCTGAAAACCTTCCTGCCGGCCGACGAGAAGGTCGGCGACATGACGGTGGCGCAATATGTGGTTCGTCTGGCGGTCGAAGCCGTCACCGTCGTCAATGCCACCGATTATGGCCGCGCCATCTACGATCTGGCCACGCGCCGGGCACTGATCACCGTCGGCGAGGACATGGTCAACATCGCCTATGACGCGCCGGTCGACATGGCGCCGTCCGAACAGATCGAGGATGCCGAGCGGCGGCTGTTCGAACTGGCCGAAACCGGCCGTTACGACGGCGGCTTCGAGAGCTTCACCGACGCGGTCAAGACCGCCGTCGACATGGCCAACGCCGCCTATATGCGCGACGGCCATTTGTCGGGCCTCGCCACCGGCATGCGCGATCTCGACCGCCGCATGGGTGGCCTGCAGGCGTCGGATCTGATCATCATTGCCGGCCGTCCGGGCATGGGCAAGACGTCGCTCGCCACCAACATCGCGTTCAACATCGCCGAGATGTATGAGCCGGCGCAACAGGCCGACGGCTCGTTCAAGGCAGCCAATGGCGGCGTCGTCGGCTTCTTCTCGCTGGAAATGTCGTCCGAGCAGCTCGCCACCCGCATCATTTCCGAACAGACGGAAATTTCGTCGTCAAAAATCCGCCGCGGCGAGATTTCAGAGATGGATTTCGAAAAGCTGGTCGCCTGCTCGCAGACCATGCAGAAGATCCCGCTGTTCATCGACCAGACCGGCGGTATCTCGATCGCGCAGCTGTCGGCGCGGGCGCGGCGGCTGAAGCGTCAGCGCGGCCTCGACCTCATCGTCATCGACTATATCCAGCTGATGCAGGGGTCGAGCGCGAAATCGTCGCAGAACCGGGTGCAGGAAATCACCGAGATCACCACCGGCCTCAAGGCGCTGGCCAAGGAACTCTCCGTTCCGATCATCGCGCTGTCGCAGCTGTCGCGTCAGGTCGAAAGCCGCGAAGACAAGCGCCCGCAGCTGTCCGATCTTCGCGAATCCGGTTCGATCGAGCAGGACGCCGACGTGGTGATGTTCGTCTACCGCGAGGAATATTATCTGAAGAACCGCGAGCCGAAGCCCGGCACCGACGAGTACATCAAGTGGGAACACGAGATGAACGAGATGCGCGGCAAGGCCGAAGTCATCGTCGCCAAGCAGCGCCACGGCCCGACAGGTTCGGTGAGCCTCGCCTTCCATGGCGAGTTCACACGGTTTTCCGACCTCGCCGAAGAGCATCATATTGCGGAGAGGTTCGAGTAGTCTGTTGAGAAAGGCCTCATTCCTTCGCATCCCCCTCTGTCCTGCCGGACATCTCCCCCTCAAGGGGGGAGATTGGATGTCATGTCGGCTTTCGCCAATTTTCAACGTGGCAGGGTGGGCACCGAGACCAAAGCTGCTGATCTCCCCCCTTGAGGGGGAGATGGCCGGCAGGCCAGAGGGGGGTGCTGCCCCACCAGCCTTTCTAGCTTCAGCACTGCGCGTAGGTGACTGCTGATGGCTAAATCGCGCATCCAGTTCATCTGCCAGAATTGCGGGTCGGTGCATCAGCGCTGGGCCGGTAAATGCGATGCCTGCGGCGAGTGGAACACACTCGTCGAGGAAGGCACCTCGGGCGGCATCGGCTCGGGACCGGCCAACACGCGCAATGCGCGCAAGGGCCGCGCCGTGGTGCTGACCAGCCTGTCCGGTGACATCGAGGATGCGCCGCGGATCATCTCCGGCATTGGCGAACTCGACCGCGCCACCGGCGGCGGTTTCGTGCGCGGCTCGGCGCTGCTGGTCGGCGGCGATCCCGGCATCGGCAAGTCGACGCTGCTTACCCAGGCCGCAGCAGCATTGGCGTCAAAAGGCCACCGCATCGTCTATGTCTCGGGCGAAGAGGCTGTCGCGCAGATCCGGCTGCGGGCGCAGCGGCTTGGCGTCGCCGACACGCCGGTCGAACTTGCCGCGGAGACCAATGTCGAGGATATCCTGGCAACAATAGCCGACGGCAGAAGGCCGGACCTCGTCATCCTCGATTCCATCCAGACGCTGTGGACCGACATGGCCGACTCGGCGCCCGGCACCGTCACCCAGGTGCGCGCCTCGGCGCAAGCGATGATCCGCTACGCCAAATCCACCGGTGCTGCCATCGTGCTGGTCGGCCATGTCACCAAGGAAGGCCAGATCGCCGGTCCGCGCGTCGTCGAGCACATGGTCGACGCCGTTCTCTATTTCGAAGGCGAAGGCGGCCATCACTACCGCATCCTGCGCACGGTGAAGAACCGTTTTGGGCCGACCGACGAGATCGGCGTCTTCGAGATGTCGGACAAGGGCTTGCGCGAGGTCGCCAATCCGTCGGAGCTGTTCCTCGGCGAACGCCACGCAAAATCGCCGGGTGCCGCGGTATTTGCCGGCATGGAAGGGACACGTCCGGTGCTGGTCGAGATCCAGGCACTGGTGGCGCCGTCCACATTGGGCACGCCGCGCCGTGCCGTCGTCGGCTGGGACGGCGCACGGCTGTCGATGATCCTTGCCGTACTCGAAGCCCATTGCGGCGTGCGCTTCGGCACCCACGATGTCTACCTCAACGTCGCCGGCGGCTACCGGATTTCCGAGCCGGCGGCCGATCTGGCGGTTGCCGCTGCACTGGTTTCGTCGCTCACCGGTCTTGCCCTTCCCGCCGATTGCGTCTATTTCGGCGAAATCAGCCTGTCGGGCGCAGTGAGGCCGGTTGCGCATGCGCAGCAGCGCCTTAAAGAGGCCGAAAAGCTGGGTTTTGGAAGTGCGGTTCTGCCCTTGGGCAGCGAGGAGGTTGTCGGGGGGATCGGGGCCGGCGCTTTCCAGCCGACCGAACTTGCCGATCTCGTCGCACGCATAGCCGGCTCACGGCGCAGCCGTGTCGACGTGGAAGATTGACGCGGCTCGCCCGAGCCGTGAAAAGACAATCTGAGTGGGGCGAAAGACATGCCGATTACGCTGCTGGACGGAATTCTCGTCGGCTTCACCCTGGTCTCGGCGATGCTCGCCATGGTTCGCGGCCTGTCACGCGAAATCCTGTCCGTCGTGTCCTGGGCGGCTGCCGCCGCGGCGGCATTCTTCTTCTACAAGCCGGTGCTGCCTTACGTTCAGCCCTATGTCGAAAGCGACAAGATCGCCATGGCGGCATCCGCCGGCATCGTCTTCCTCATCGCGCTGATCGTCGTTTCCGTCATCACCATGAAGCTTGCCGACTGGATCATCGATTCCAGGATCGGCGCGCTCGACCGTACGCTGGGCTTCCTCTATGGCGCCGCGCGCGGCGTCCTCGTAGTCGCCGTGGCGCTACTGTTCTTCAACTGGCTGGCCGGCGCCAAGGCCCCTGCCTGGATCGCCAACGCCAAGTCGAAGCCGCTGCTCGAGACCATCGGCGCCAAGCTGGAAAGCCTGCTGCCCGAAGATCCGGAAAACGCCATCCTGAAGAAGCTCAATCCGAATCAGCCGGCAGCCGAGACGCCTCCGGCGGCCGACGCACCGGCGGCGGATGCTCCGGCAACCGGTGACGATACGCCGGCGCCCGACGACGAGACCGACGCTCCGGCCGATAACGCACCCGCGCCCGCTGCTCCGGCTCCGGCCGCGCCGGCAAACTGATACGGACGGATGGTGCCGGACAGGCGCCATCCCGGCAGTTCCGGCCTGACTACGTTGCTTTCGCGGCGCTATCGCACTATATGGCCATTTTAGCGGAGCTTGAGCCCCATGGCAGTTTCGAAGGCAGACGCGGACGACGTGCTTTCCGCCGAAGCAGACGATCATTTCCACGACGAATGCGGGGTGTTCGGCATTTTCGGCCGGCAGGACGCTGCGGCCATCGTAACGCTAGGCCTGCATGCGCTGCAGCATCGCGGCCAGGAAGCGGCCGGCATCGTCTCCTATGACGGCACGCAGTTCCATGTCGAACGCCATGTCGGCCTGATCGGCGACACCTTCACCAAGCAGCACGTCATCGACAGCCTGCAAGGCAACCGTGCCATCGGCCACACGCGCTATGCCACGACCGGCGGCGCCGGCATGCGCAACATCCAGCCCTTCTTCGCCGAACTCGCCGATGGCGGCTTTGCCGTCGCCCATAACGGCAATCTCACCAACGCCATGACCGTGCAGCGCGCGCTGCAGAAGCAGGGCGCGATCTTCTCGTCGACCTCCGACACCGAGACGCTGCTGCATCTCGTTGCCACCAGTAAGGAACGCGATTTGAATTCGCGCTTCATCGACGCCGTGCGTCAGGTCGAAGGCGCTTTCTCGCTGGTCGCGATGACCTCCAAGAAGATGATCGGCTGCCGCGATCCGCTCGGCATCCGCCCGCTGGTGCTCGGCGACCTGGACGGCGCCTGGATCCTGGCCTCCGAAACCTGCGCGCTCGACATTATCGGCGCCCGCTTCGTGCGCGACCTGAAGCCCGGCGAAATGGTCGTGGTGACCTCGAAGGGCATCGAGAGCCTGTTCCCCTTCGAGCCGCAGAAGACCCGCTTCTGCATCTTCGAATATGTCTATTTCGCCCGCCCGGACTCCTCGGTCGAAGGCCGCAATGTCTACGAAGTGCGCAAGCGTATCGGCGCCGAATTGGCGCAGGAAAGCCCGGTCGAGGCCGATATCGTCGTGCCGGTGCCGGATTCCGGCACGCCGGCGGCAATCGGCTTCTCCCAGGCGGCAGGCATCCCCTTCGAACTCGGTATCATCCGCAACCACTATGTCGGCCGAACCTTCATCCAGCCCGGCGATTCGATCCGCCATATGGGCGTCAAGCTCAAGCACAACGCCAACCGCCGGATGATCGAGGGCAAGCGCGTGGTGTTGGTCGACGATTCGATCGTGCGCGGCACCACCAGCCAGAAAATCGTGCAGATGGTGCGCGACGCCGGCGCCAAGGAAGTGCATATGCGCATCGCCTCGCCGCCGACCAGCGCGTCGTGCTTCTACGGCGTCGACACGCCGGAGAAGTCGAAGCTTTTGGCATCGCGCATGTCGATCGAGGAAATGGCCGAGTTCATCCGTGTCGATTCGCTCGGCTTCCTCACCATTGACGGGCTCTACCGCGCCGTCGGCGAAGCCAGCCGCGACAATGAGCAGCCGCAATTCTGCGACGCCTGTTTCACCGGCCAGTACCCGACCCGCCTGCTCGACTTCGAAGGTCACGACAATGTGCGCACGCTGTCGCTGCTGGCGAACAACGGGGCGTAAAGCCCAACTGCTATCCTTGAAAGCGCTCGCATGACCCTCGACCTCTCCGGCCGCGTCGCGGTCGTTACCGGCGCCTCGCGCGGCATCGGCTACTTCATCGCCAAGGAACTTGCCGCCGCTGGCGCCCATGTCATTGCGGTAGCCCGGACCGTCGGCGGGCTGGAAGAACTCGACGACCAGATCAAGGCCGAGCGCGCGAAAACCGGCAAGGGCGAAGCGACGTTGGTGCCTCTCGACCTCTCAGACATGGCCGGCATCGACCGGCTGGGCGGCGCCATTCACGAGCGCTGGGGCAAGCTCGACATTCTGGTGGCCAATGCCGGTGTGCTCGGCGTCATCTCGCCGATCGGCCATGTCGAGGCCAAAACCTTCGAGAAGGTTATGACCATCAATGTCACCTCGACCTGGCGGCTGATCCGCTCGGTCGACCCGCTGCTCAGGCTGTCCGACGCCGGCCGCGCCATTCTCATGTCGTCCGGGGCCGCGCATTCGGCGCGCGCCTTCTGGGCGCCCTATGCGGCGTCGAAGGCGGCTGTGGAAGCCATGACGCGTTCCTGGGCGCATGAGACGCAGAGCCTGCCGCTCCGCATCAATGCGGTCGACCCCGGCGCCACCCGCACCGCCATGCGTGCGCAGGCCGCGCCCGGCGAGGATCCGGAAACGCTGCCGCACCCGTCAGAGGTGGCAAAACGCATCGTGCCGCTGGCGAGCCCCGAGATGAAAGAGACGGGGCTGATCTTCCAGGTCAAGAACAACCGCTTCGTCGCCTACCGGCAGCCGGAATAAACCGGGTTGTAGCGGGATTAAACAGGCCTCCAGTTACGTTTCTTCGAATGTAGGACATTCGAAACAGGAGGACCGACATGCGTAGACTTCTTCTCGTTGCCGCCGCCGCGATTGCCGCCACAGCCGGCGTGGCGCTGGCGCAAGACGCAAAGATGAGTTTCTTCGTCACCAGCGTCGGTTCCGGCAAGGGCGCCGATCTCGGCGGTCTCAAGGGTGCCGACGCGCATTGCGCCTCGCTGGCGGAAGCGGCTGGGGTTACCGGCAAGGAATGGCACGCCTATCTCTCGAGCGCCAATGTCGATGCGCGCGACCGTATCGGCAAGGGTCCCTGGGTCAACGCCAAGGGCGAGAAGATTGCCGATGACGTCGCCTCGCTGCACAGCGACGCCAACGCCATCACCAAGCAGACGGCGCTCAACGAAAAGGGCGAGGTGGTCAACGGCCGCGGCGACAAGCCGAACCGGCACGACATATTGACCGGCTCGAAGCCCGACGGCACCAAGATCGCCGACCAGACCTGCGGCGACTGGACCTTGAGCGGGGCGGAGGGCGCGGCGATGATGGGCCACCACGACCGCACCGGCCTTGACGAGTCGGCGGCGGCGAAATCCTGGAACTCCTCGCATGCCTCGCGCGGCGGCTGCAGCCAGGAGGCGCTGAAAGGCACCGGCGGCGACGGCCTGTTCTACTGCTTTGCGACGAACTGAGAGACGTCTGGGGAGCGGTT
Source organism: Mesorhizobium sp. C089B (assembly GCF_030323125.1). Lineage (NCBI taxonomy): Bacteria > Pseudomonadati > Pseudomonadota > Alphaproteobacteria > Hyphomicrobiales > Phyllobacteriaceae > Mesorhizobium > Mesorhizobium sp. C089B. The sequence continues at coordinate 258,812 of NZ_CP100469.1, read as the reverse complement.
CGTTCACGGGTCTGTGATGATCCGGCAGGTCCCTCCCCCCTCGCCCTGCTTTCGCCATCAGCCGGGAGTTGCTAGGGTCGACCCGACTCCGACACCCAGCAAAGCGAGGAATTCCCATGGCTGCTCCCAGCGTAGCATTGGTCTGGTACCTGGTGATCGCCGGCCCGCAAGGCGGCATGGTGGTGCTGCCCAGCACCTTCGACACCCGCGAACAGTGCACAAACGCGATTACCGAATATCAGAAGCAGCCGACGCCGGCCGGCTGGGCGGTCAACTGCGTGCCGAGCGCCTCGCCTTTCACCGATGAGGGTGATGCGGAAGAGCCGGCGGCGCAGTAGCGTAGTCTCCCCCCTCGAGGGGGAGATGGCCGGCAGGCCAGAGGGGGTCGCCTCGCGTAGAGTGCCAACCTCCTTCCGCACAAAGGGCGTCGCGTCCAGTCGGCCCGACCCCCTCTGTCGCCTTCGGCGACATCTCCCCCTCAAGGGGGGAGATCAGGCGCGCGCCTTCACCGTCAGCTCCGGCTTGCTGTTGATGGTCTGGAAGACCACGCAATAGCGTTCAGTCAGCTTGATGAGCGAATCGATGCGGTCCTGCGGCTCATCGGTGTCGAGGTTGAAATTCAGCCGGATGGCGCGAAAGCCCACGGGGGCGTCCTTGGCCACGCCCAGCGTGCCACGAAAGTCGAGATCGCCTTCGGCCTCGACGGTGGCTGCGCCAAGCCTGAATTCCAGCGCCGTCGCCACTGCCTTCAGCGTCACGCCGGCGCACGCCACCAGCGCCTCCAAAAGCATATCGCCCGAACACAATTCGAGCCCGGAACCGCCGGTCGCCGGATGCAGGCCGGCGACCGCCAGCGCCCTGCCCGTCTCGACCTTGCAGGCAATCGACTGGTCGTCGATGGAGCCTTTGGCGCGAAGCGTGATCAGCGCTCGCGAGGAATCGTCGCGATAAGCCTCCTTGATCGGCGCCTGCATGGCTTTGAGTGCGGTGGCATCCATGTTGCATTCCTTTCAGGTCCTTCGCACTTTGATAGCACTGATATGCCGGCGAGACAGCGCCCCCCTCTGGCCTGCCGGCCATCTCCCCCGCACGGGGGGAGATGGCCGCTTCGCCGATAGCGCTTTCTACGCCGGCGATTAGCGAAGGCGGTCGCGACATCCAATCTCCACCCCTGTAGGGGAAATGTCCGGCAGGACAGAGGGGGGCTGAAGGAATGCTACCTCACGAAGAGTTACTTTGACTTCGACCGCCCCAGCCATACCTAAGCAGAGTCATTCCCGCGGAGACATCATGCCGTTCAAGCTGAAACTGATCTCGCTTACCCTGTTGGTGCTTGCAGCCTTCGCGCAGCCAGTCCTCGCCGAAACGCCCGAGCGCCCCGCCCCTGCCGGCGGCGTGCTGTCGCTGCTGCCGGCACCGCAGACGACCAGCCATTCAATCACCATTGCCGGGCGCAAGCTGGACTATCAGGCTAAGGCCGGCACGCTGTCGCTGCTATCCGGCAAGGGCGAGGTCACCGCGGAAATCTTCTATGTCGCCTATACGCTGCCGCCACTGGCGGGCGCGGAGAAGGCTCGCCCCATCACCTTCGTCTTCAATGGCGGCCCGGGCGCGGCATCCGCCTATCTGCATCTCGGCGCACTCGGCCCGCGTGTCGTCGCGACCGGCGCCGATGGCCAATTCCTGCCGCCGCCGCAAAAGCTGATCGACAATCCCGACAGTTGGCTCGACATGACCGACCTCGTCTTCGTCGATCCGGTCGGCACCGGCTACAGCCGCGAGGCCCCCGGCCAGGACACGAAAGATTTTTGGGGCGTCAGCCAGGACGCCAGTTCGATCGGCGCTTTCATCCGGCTCTATCTCGCCCAGAACGGCCGCACCGGATCGCCGCTCTTCCTCGCCGGCGAAAGCTATGGCGGGTTCCGCGCGGCACTTCTCGCCAGGACCCTGCAGGAAGATGTCGGCCTGAGCCCCAACGGCATCGTACTGATCTCGCCTGCACTGGAGTTCACGCTGGTGCTGCCCGACGAATTCCAGCCACTGCATTGGGCGCTGGAACTGCCCTCGCTGGCGGCGGTGCGCCTGCGCAGCGAAGGCTTCAGCGGCGAAGCACTGCGCGAAAAGCTCGCCGAGGTCGAAAAGTATGCGCTGGGCGACTACCTCACGGCTCTGACCGGCGGGCTGGAACAGGGCGGGCGGCTGGCCAGCCAGCGCGTGGCCGAGATCACCGGCCTGCCGCTCGACCTCGTGCAGCGCAATTTCGCCCGCATCCCGACCGGCCTGTTCGCGCGCGAATTCCAGCGCGCCAGTGGCAAAGTGCTCAGCCCGTATGACGGCACCATCGCCACCAGCGACATCGCCCCGGAGAGCGCCCGCAGCGCCGGCCCGGATCCGGTGCTCGACCGCAGCGTGCCGGCGCTGACCTCGGCCTTTGTCGGTTATGCGCGCGACGAGCTGAATTTTCGCACCGATGTCAGCTACAGGTTGCTCAATGGCGATGTGACCCACGCCTGGGACTATGGCGGCTCGCGGCAAGGCTATGCCGGGGTGATGGACGATCTGCAGCGGGCGCGCTCGCTCAACCCGGGGCTCGGCGTGGTGATCGTCAACGGCGACACCGATCTGGTCACTCCCTATCTGGCCTCACGCTATCTGGTGAGCCAAATCCCGACGCTGGGCGGGGCAAAACCCATCCGTCTCGACGTCGTCGAAGGCGGCCACATGATGTATCTCAGGCCGGGCGGCCGGCGCGCCCTGAAGGAGGCCGCTTCGGAGCTCTACCAGGCAACACAGTGAACGGCGTGCCCACGCTGTCGGCCAGGCTGCGCCAACGCAAGCTTGCCACTGGCGTAGCGCCCCGCAGGCTTTCGCCCGTATAGCCTGCAATGGGAGCCTGATTGGGGCAGGCTTCTTCTTCGTCCTCTTGACAGCGCCGGACACGCCGCATGGCCGATATTGCCATTCTGGAAACCCGCGAAAGGGTGCTTGCCGGCATCCTGTTCACCGGCTGCGCCTATTTCCTGTTTTCGACCCAGGACGCAGCGATCAAGCTTCTGGTCGTCGGCATCAGCGTCTGGCAGATCATGTTCTTCCGCTCGATCGCTGTGCTTATCGGCTGTGCTGCAATCGGCGGACCGCGCGTCTTTGCCGACACAATGCGCTCGCCCATCGTGCGGCCGATGCTGGTGCGCAGCGCCTTCACGCTCGGCGCCTGGCTCTGCTACTACAACGCGGCCCGCTCCCTGCAGCTGGCCGAACTCACCACCATCTATTACGCCGCCCCGATCATCGTCACCGTGCTGTCGGTGGTGATGCTTGGCGAAAAGGTGCCGCTGTTGCGCTGGCTGGCGGTGTTCATCGGCTTCGTCGGCGTCTTCATCGCCTGTGATCCCACTCGTCTCGGCTTGTCCGTGCCGATGCTCTTGGTACTGGCTGCGGCAGCGCTGTGGGCATTGCCGTGGTGCTGTTGCGCAAGACGGCGCTGGCCGAGCGCACGCTGATCCAGCTTGTGCTCAACAATTTCTACTTCCTGGTGTTTTCCACGGTGCCGGCGCTGTTGGTCTGGCAGATGCCGGACTGGCGCCAGTTGCTGCTTTTGATCAGCGTCGGCGCGCTCGGCGGCGTGGCGCAATTTATGCTGTTCGAAGGCATGAAGCGGGCGCCGGTGTCGATCGTGGCGCCGTTCGAATACACCTCATTGGTCTGGGCCTTCGGGCTCGGCTTTGCGATCTGGGGCGACGTGCCGCGTCGCGAGGTGTTTCTGGGGGCGGCGTTGATCGTCGGCGCCGGCCTGCTGATCATCGGCAACGAGCATTTCCGCAAGCGGCTATGAGTACCCCGTGCTGACAGCATGGTGGCAGGAGAAGACGGATAGGCTGCTGAGATGACGGAAGCGCTCGACGGCCCAGGCACCACAGATACCGCTGCCGAGCGTACGCTCGGCATCATGCTGGTGGCGGCCTCGGCGGCTTTCTTCGCCCTCACCGGCGTGCTGACCAAATCGATCCACGCCGACCCGCTGACCATCACTTGCTGGCGCGGCTTTGTCGGCGCGATCCTGATCACCTTCTATGTGCTGTGGCGCCGGCGCCGCTCCGGCGGGCGGGAAAGCTTGCGGCTTGGCTGGCGCGGCTGGTTGCTGGCCCTCGAGGGCGCCGCGGCCAGCATCGCCTTCATCTCGGCGTTCAAATTCACCTATGTCGCCAATGTCGCGGTCATCTACGCCACCGCGCCCTTCATCACCGCGCTGCTCGCCTTCGTGCTGGTGCGCGAGCCGTTCCGGGCGCAGACGCTTGCCGCCGCCGCCGTTTCGCTGTGCGGCGTGGCGATCATGGTCGGCTCCGGCTTCGGCAGCGGTCATCTGTTTGGCGATGGGCTCGCGCTGCTGATGACCGCCGGCAGCGCGCTCTACATGATCATGGTGCGCGCCTTCCGCGACACGCCGGTGGTGTGGGCGGGCGCAGTCTCGGCGCTTCTGCTGTTCGTGCTCGGCTGGTTCGTCACCGACCCCTGGCGATTTCTGCTCGCGACGCCGTGCTGCTCGTCGCCTTCGGAGGATCGTTTGCGGCGGCGTCGATCCTGTGGACGGAAGGCTCGCGGCTGATCCCTGCGCCTGAGTCCGGCCTTCTCGGTGCCGCCGAAGTGCCGTTTGCGATCCTGTTCGCCTTCCTGTTCCTCGGCGAGATCGCGCCGGCCGCCAGCCTGATCGGCGGCGCCATAGTACAGTGCGCGGTTTTCGCCCATGCGGGGCGCGACTGGCTGGCCGCGAGAAAAAGTGCGGCAACCCAATAATTATTTTCCAAGTCATGGAACCATCATGCGGATCAGGCAGTTTTATGTGCGACGGGTCACCCCCCAAGTCCCCCCAAACCCCTCGACCCGTCCTCCTCAAAGCCGACCGTAAAGGTCGGCTTTTTCTTTGGACATCAGCCGGCAAAGCCGGGCAAGGCGAGGTTGTCGCTGAGCAGGATGGCAAGATCGCGCGCCGGCCGCTCGGCGCCCTGGCCGAGTTTTATCGCGAATTGCGCTGTCGGCACCGGCGGCAGGGCGAATTCGCGCGGTGCTTCGGCAATGCCTGAATGGGCAAAGCGGGCGGTGCGCAAGGTCAGCGCGATGCCGGCATTGACCGCCGTGCGCAAGCCGGCAAGGCTGGCGCTGCCGGCGGCAATGCGGTAGCGGCGGCCGGCAGCATCGAGGGCCGCGAGTGCTGCTTCGCGAAAGCCGCAATAGGGGTCGAGCAGCGCCAGCGGCAATTCCTCTTCCCGCACGGCAAGCCCTTTTTGCGAGCACAGCCACAGCATCGGCTCACTGAACAGCCCGACTTCGTCATTGGCCGGCGTCTTGCGCATGACAACGGCCAGATCGAGCTGCCCGGCCTGCAGCGCCTCGCCAAGCTCGGCCGAACGGCCGACGCGGAGTTCGACCCTGACGCGCGGATGGCTGGTCGCGAACGCGCGCAGCAGCTGCGGCAGGCCGCTATCGGCGAAATCCTGTGTCGTGCCGATGGCGACGCGACCAGCGGCACGCGCGCCCTTGAGCGCCAGCCAGGCCTCGCTGTGCACGGCAAGAATGCGGCGGGCATGACCGACAAGATCCTCGCCGGCCGGCGTCAGCCCGCGCCCGCGCCCCTGCGCCACCAGCAGCGGTTCGCCGACGATCTCCTCCAGGCGCTGCATCTGCGCGGTCACCGCCGAGGGCGAGCGGCCGACAACAGACGCAGCCTGAGCCAGCGAGCCGCCATCGACAAAGGCAAGGAAGGTTTTGAGCAGATCGGGATCGAGAGCTTGCATACTTCGATAATACAGAACCTTATGTTCGAGACAATTCGATTTTTCTGACCCAAAGATGGTGGCATTGTCTCTCCAACGGCAAACAGACGCCGCTCAAACGAAGGAGAGAAAAATGCCCATCATCAACATCAGCGTCACTGGCAAGCCCGACGCCAAGCTGTCCGCCACAATCGCCAAGGAAATCACCGGCCTGACCGCAACCCATCTGCGCAAGGACCCGACGATCACTGCCGTCGCTGTCACCTATATCGACCCGCAGCACTGGTTCGCCGGCGGCAAGTCGCTGGCCGAGCACGGCGCCAATACTTTCTGGCTCGACATCAAGGTGGTCGACGGCACCAACACCAAGCTGGAGCTGGAAGCCTATCTGAAGGCGATCTTTGAGGCCTTCGGTAAGTTGCTGGGTGGTGTGCACGAGGAAAGCTATGCCTTCGTGCATGAAGTCCCGGCCGCGGCATACGGTTATGGCGGCAAGTCGCAGGAGTTCCGGTTCATCAGTGGGCGGCTGAAGGCCACGGCCTGATTGCTACCCAGCGGGAGGATGAAGCCTTGTATCAAGCGCGAAATCCTCCCGGAGATGCAAGCTATAAAGGCCTGCCGCCCGGTTGGGATCGAACACCAGGTTCCAGCTGTGCTGGGATACCGCGCTGGGGATCAGAAAGAACGGATGCTTTGCCAGCAGACCATCGCCGAACTGCTGCTGTCCCGCGCCCGGGATGCCGGGACGCAGCCAGTTCGCGTTCGGAATATCGTCGGTTTGGACCACATAAATCTCTGATGGATCGACGATGTCGAATGCCGTCAGCACGTGAGGGACAGTATCCAGCGTGCGAAACCCCTTGTGGACCGCCACCTCCAAGATGGCGGTCGATGGGTCGATGGACGCATATACGGCTCTGATCCCTTTGCTGTTCCACCTTCCCCCAAGCTTGAAGGCTCCTTCGCCACTGTCCCAGCTCGCCATGAAGCGTCTGTGATCAAGCCTCCAGCCCAACAACTGCCCTGTTCCGAGGGAGCCCGGCAAAGGCGTCACGCGTAGACACCATAGTCGAGCCGCTCAAGAAACTCCTGCACAAGCGCAGTGCCCGCCGCCGTGGCCAGCAGATCGATCGGCCGGCGATTGTCCAAACCCATGGCAGACTCGATCATCCATTTTTCCGCGTCTTCCTGAGTCCCGAGCACGGACGTGGCCTTTGTCAGGAGCTTGGCGAAGTTCCAGGTTCTGGAACCTTGCTCCCGACTGAGGGTCTTGGAGTGATCCGATTTGTGCCGCTGAAATGTCCGCTCGCTCATGCCGAATGCGGTCTCAAACGCATCGGCGGGATCAATGACCATCAGATGCCGGACGAGGCTTTCGAGCGCCTGGCCCGGAATTCCATGCAGGATCATTTCATGTGCCTCAAGAGGACTGGCTACCGAGAATCCAAGAACCTTCCGTCCACCAAACAGGTCGACCATTCGTTCGAACTCCGGCTCCATATGTGGTGCCTCGGCAAAACCCAGCGGGGAACTGGCCATATTACCTCTCCGTCACGTGTCGCTTTTATTTACGACACGTGTCGCAACATTTCAAGGCCTGCGTTTGGGTCATTGCCTGGTGAGGTCAGGTGGAACACCGCTCCCTCGCACCCGCGCATTGACCTTGCTCCCCATTGCGCTACCCTCTGCTCTCGAAGCGGACGAAGAGCCGCATACCGGACCGTTGGGAGAGACGCGGCATGATCCTGACACTGGCGCTGCTTGCAGGCCTCGTGCTGGCCTGGCTGCTGATTGGCGCTATCGAGACGTTTCGTCTCGACCTGCGCTTTACCCAGGCGCTACTCTATGTGCCGTTCAAGCTCGCCTACCGGATCGATGACCGGCGCATCCGCATTGCCCGCAACGCGCCGACGCCGGTGATCTATGTGGTCTCGCACCAGTCACGCTTCGAGCCGGCGCTGATGCTGTCGCTGCTGCCCGACGACACGCTGCACATTCTCGACGAGGCCTCGGCGCGCTCGCCCTGGATGGAGCCTTGGCGCGAGCTTGGCCGCACCATCGCCTTCAACGCCGAGCATCTCTTCGTCAGCCGGCGGCTGGTCAGGGTGCTGAAGGGTAAAGGCCGGCTTGCCGTCTATCTGCCCGATGACGTCGAGCCCGATGTGAAGACGTTTCGCCTGTTCCGCGCCGTCACCCGCATCGCCATGCAGGCCGACGCCCGCATCGTGCCGATCTTCGTCACCGGCTCGCGCGACCTGCCGGTTTCCTTGACGCCAAAGAACCGGGCGCCGCGCCACTGGTTCCCAAAACTCTCGATCAGCGTGCTGGAGCCAATGACGATTGCCGAACTGGTGGCGCGCAACCCCGACCAGGCTTCCAACACCAATGCGTTGTTCGACCGCATCGCCGAGGCGCGCCTTTATGGCAGCAACCTCGATCGCGGCCTGTTCCTGGCCATGCGCGATGCCGCGGATCGCACCGGCGCCTCGCATCCGATCATCGAGGATGTGATCAGCGGCTCGCTCAGCTATCGAAAAATGTTCATCGGCGCACGCGTGCTCGGCCGCCGTTTCGAGGCGGTGGCGGCGCCCGGCGAAGCGGTCGGGGTTTTGCTGCCCAACGCCAATGGCGTGGTGCTGTCCTTCGTCGGCCTGCTCTCGGCCGGCCGGGTAGCGGCGATGATCAACTACACGGCAGGGCCGGCCAGCGTCACGGCCGCGGTCCGCACCGCAGTTATCCGAACGGTGGTTTCCTCGCGCGCGTTCGTCGAAAAGGCGGCGCTTGCCGACATCATCGCCGCGGTCGAGGCCGGCGGCGCCAAGATGCTGTGGCTGGAGGATGTGCGCGCAAGCGTCACGACGCTGGAAAAGCTCGCAGCAGCGGTGCTCTGGCGGTTCCCGCTGCAGCGGCAGGATGCGGCCAAGCCCGCCGCAATCCTGTTCACCTCAGGCTCGGAAGGCACGCCCAAGGCCGTGGTGCTGTCGCATCGCAATCTCCACGCCAACGCCATGCAGGCTGAGGCGCGCATTACCATTTCGCCGTCCGACATCCTGCTCAACGTGCTGCCGGTTTTTCACTCTTTCGGCCTGACCGGCGGTACCATCCTGCCGCTGGTGACCGGGGTAAAACTGTTCCTCTACCCGTCACCGCTGCACTACAAGATCATCCCGGAGATCGCCCGCAAGGTGAAGCCGACCATCATGTTCGGCACCGACACTTTCCTCGCCAACTATGCCCGCACCGCCAAGGATGGCGATTTCTCCAGCCTGCGCTTCGTCGTCGCCGGCGCGGAAGCGGTGAAGCCGGAGACGCGGCGCGTTTATCGCGAGCGCTTCGATGCCTCGATCATCGAGGGGTTCGGATTGACGGAGGCCGCTCCCGTCGTCGCCGTCAACACCGCCATCCATGGTCGCGACGGCACGGTCGGACGGCTGTTGCCGGCGATGCGCATGAAGCTCGAACCGGTCGAGGGTATCGAGGGTGCCGGCCGCCTGTGGCTCGACGGGCCGAATTTGATGATGGGCTACATGACCGCTGACCGGCCCGGCGAATTGCAGCCGCTGGACGGCTGGCACGACACCGGCGACATCGTCTCGGTCGACCGCGAAGGCTTCATCACCATTCGCGGCCGGGCAAAACGCTTCGCCAAGATCGCTGGCGAGATGGTGTCGTTGGGCGCCGTCGAGATGCTGGTGCAGTCGCTGTGGCCGGAAGAGCGCCACGCCGCGGTGGCGGTGCCGGACAAGAGGCGGGGCGAGCGCATCGTGCTGGTCACCACCGCCGACGACGCCGATCCGGAAGAACTGCGCGCCTTCGGCAAGAAGGCAGGTGCGGCCGAACTGATGGTGCCCAACGACATCGTCAAGGTCGAGGAGATCCCGGTGCTGGGTTCCGGCAAGACGGATTATGTCTCGACGCGGAACCTGGCGATCGAGAAGCTGGGGCTGGGCCTGGCGGCTTAGCGTATCTCCCTCCTTGAGGGGAGATGGCCGGCAGGCCAGAGGGGGTCGCCTCGCGTGAAGCGCCGACGTCCTCTTCGCTCAAACGAGGTCGCGTCCGGGGCTACCGACCCCCTCTGTCGCCTTCGGCGACATCTTCCCCTAAAGGGGGGAGATGGCAACTACCCAATATCCGACGGCGGCACTTTTTCGCCCTCGCGCTTGGCGCGCTTCGAATACGCCCGCACGCTGAAAGGCAGGAAGATGAGATAGCCTGCGACAGAGGCGGTCAGCGTGTACCAGGGATAGGTCATCAACAGCAGGACGTAGAGAACGACCGCCAGGATGATCGGCAGCACCTTGTCGCCCGGCACTTTCAGGCTTTTGCCGGAATAGACCGGCAGCCGGCTGACCAGCAGGAAAGCGACCAGGACGGTGAAGCCGGTGGCGACGAAGGCCGTCAAGCGGTCGGGCTCGAGACCGAGCCGCAGGAACGACAGATAGAGCGGCAGCATAACCAGCACAGCGCCGGCCGGCGCCGGCACGCCGACGAAGTATTCGCTCTGCCAGATCGGCCGGTCATGGTCTTCGTCGAGCACGTTGAAGCGCGCCAGCCGCAGGCCACAGGCGATGGTGAACAGAAGGGCTGCGATCCAGCCGAATGAGCCGGCGCGGTCGAGCAGGAAGGCGTAGAGCACCAGTGCTGGTGCGACGCCGAAATTGACGATGTCGGCCAGCGAATCCATCTGCGCGCCGAATTTGGATGTCGCCTTCAACATTCGCGCCAGGCGCCCGTCTATGCCGTCCAGGAAGGCGGCGAGCAGCACCATCACCACGGCCGGCTCGAAACGGCCCTCGAAGCCGAAGCGGATGCCGGACAGGCCGGCGCAGATGGCAAGCACGGTGACCAGATTAGGCAGCACCATGCGCATCGGAATTTCGCGGATGCGCGGGCCGCCGCTGCCATGGGCCTCGAACTTTTTGAACGGCGCGCCCACCGCTTACGAAATCCTGACGAGCGGGGTTGCGGCGACGCCGCCGAATTCGGCGAGCACGGTTTCGCCGCCGACCGCCGTCTGGCCGACGGCGACGCGCGGCACCGCGGTCAACGGCAGGAAGACATCGACGCGCGAGCCGAAGCGAATCAGGCCAAAGCGTTCGCCGACGGCAATGGAGCCGCCGGTCTCGGCCCAGCAGACGATGCGGCGCGCCACTAGGCCGGCAATCTGCACGGCGACAACGATGCCGTTGGGACTGTCTATGACCAGCCCGTTGCGCTCGTTCTCCGAGCTTGCCTTGTCGAGTTCGGCATTGAGGAACTTGCCCGGCCGGTGCTCGATTTTGGTGATGCGGCCGCGCACCGGAGCGCGGTTCACATGGCAGGAAAAGACGTTCATGAACACCGAGATGCGGGTCATCTCGGTGTTGCCGAGGCCAAGCTCGCGCGGCGGCACGGCCGGGCCGACCGCCGAGATGACGCCGTCGGCGGGACTGACCACCAGCCTGTCATCGACCGGGGTGACACGCTCGGGGTCACGGAAGAAATAGACGCACCAGGCGGTCAGGATCAGGCCGATCCAGAACAGCACCGAGGAGAAATAGCCGAGGAACAGCGTGCCCGCACCAAAGGCGGCAATGAACGGATAGCCCTCGCGATGGATCGGAACGAAGGCATTCTTGATCGAATCGACAAGGCTCATCGGATGGGGCTCATGGGATGGGGGCGGTCCCTGTTTCAGGTCCGGCCTCAATACCGGAAAGGCTCCGCTGCCGCAACGCAACATTGGGCAAGGCCGCATCGTCCGCAGCCGGCAGGAACGGTGACGTGCTTGCCTGCCGCCGGCTTTGCCGCCAGAATTCGGGCCAACGCCGGCTGAACGCGCGGCGAAAAGGCCGACTGCCATGGCGCCAAATTCAGGCAAAACGTATCTTGTTGCCATACGATCGGCAGCCGTGGGTGCCGTTTGACCGTACTTGTGGCAGCGAGCGACCACGCAGTTGCGCAAGGCAAGCCATCCTTCGACTGCGCCAAGGCCGCCAGCTTGGCGGAAAAGGCCATTTGCGCCGATCCGGTCCTGGCGCAAGCCGATGCCGACGTCGCGAAGAATTATACCGCGCTGCTGAAGAGGCTCGATGCTCATGCCGGGAAGGCGCTGCGGGACGACCAAAGCGATTTCATCGCCTATCGCGATCAGATCGCCGGTTTCAACGAAAGTTCGCCCAAGAACCAACAGACTTTCGATCTCGGCGAATTCCTGCGCGACCGCGCAACCTTCCTGTCCGGCATACGCAAGCCCCCCGATGCAGGTTTGATCGGCACATGGAGCAACGTGCGCGGCAGCGTCGACATCAAGGCTGTTGGCGGAGGCAAGGTCGAAATCTCGGAAGATGTCGTTTCCAATCCAGTCTCGGGAAGTGGGTCATGCGAGATCGACGGCACGGTCGAGGAGCGCAACACTCTGCGGCTGGTCGACCGTGCCGTCGACAACGACAACCCAACCGGTTTTGTCTTCACCTTTCGCCGCAACGGCGATGCGCTTGCCGTCGAGCAGAGCGGCACCGGCAAGGACGACAGATCCGAGCCACCGTCATGCGGCGCCAACGGCCATGCCGATGGCACGTTCTTCCTGACTGAGAAAAAGTAGGCTTGCTGTCGCTAACCCGCCGCAGCGGAGCGATCAAAGTGGGCATTGAGCTCGGCCATAGCGGCCTCAGCGAGGCTTTCATCATCCTTGCCGCGCAAGAGCACACCGCCGTTCCGCAACGATTGAAAAAGGAAGACTTGGCCTGATGCCAGCACCACCCAATTCACGATTGCTCCTTCCTCCTTCTGCACCACCGAATTCGCAGAAACGATGGCATCCGTCGGGTCGAAGCCTGCCTTGCGGAGCAGGAGGTCGACGGCGGCGGGAGCATGGTATTGTTCCGCCAGCTCAATGACCGCTGTGATCTCGGGCTCTTCAGCAATGCCAAGCTTGGCGCCAACTTTCGGGGCGTTAGCCGCTAGCGGGCTCTCACCTTGCGGTATGACAAGCAACTCTTCTGGAGCGATGTACTCGTAGACCGTGACGTGTGTCTCCGTCGCACTGCATAGTCGGGTCTTCTTCGCGCTGGTCTGAAGTTGAAAAACCAGCTGTTTCTCTCCTTCTATGTTCAGCATCCTTGCCATGCCGAACGCGATTTTGATCTCGGGCGGCGCGATCTTGGCGCAGGCAAGGCCGGCCCCGACATCGCGCCAGCTCAAGATCATCTGGCCTGCCAAGTTGCCAACGGACTTATGAAGAAGCCTGCCTTCGCGCTTCGGATTGGCCATCACCAGCCGGTGTATGACGTCGTCGTAATCGTCACTATCGACAACTTGCAGATCAGGCCATGACGCGATCCAGCGCGCCAAAAGGTTTTCCATGGGCGCGGCCTCATCCGCAACGTAGAACGCATGATCAAGTGTATCGAGAAAATCATCCCGCCCGCCCTCGAAGCCCGTCTGCTGGGCGGCTTCGTTGGGATGGTCTGCAATCCAGCTGGACATCTTTTCCAAAGTCGCAAGCTGGCCCTTTGCGCCACAAGCAGTGAGTCCAGCTCGTGCGTTGGCAATCATGGCGCCGATTTCCTGCCCGGCATTGTGGATGAATTGACTATGGCCGCCGTTCTTTACCTCCGAAGAGTACGAGTCGGCATGAAGGACCTGCATCGCCTTGGTGTCGATTTCGGGATAACGATAGAGTCCTTTGGAAACCATCGCTGTGACGAATTGCATGACAGCGAAGACGAGAAAAAACGGCTCTTCATCAGGATCCTCGACGTTCGAACGCAGTACGACGACTGGCAACGGCAGGCCGAATTCCAACTGCTTTCCAGAATCTGATGCCGACTTCTCGGACGTTTTCTTGGATTTGCGGGAAAAGAAACCGAACATCGAAAATACTCTCTTGGTCGCAAAACTTGCGCGAACGGGTTATTTCCGACGCGACAATATCAGCTGCCCTCAAGGATTAAAGGCACTCTGATCCAGAGGCATCCGCACGATGGTTTGCCGAAATTGTCGACGGTGTCGGGGCGCCACAGATTCATACGTCCTTGGCAGGAAAGCGCTTCGCGACAATGCCGAATTGCGGCGAGTCGACAAACCAGGGTCAGAGATGCCATCCTCGAAATCAGTCGCCCTGAACGCCAAGGTCATTACAGAAGGCCTCGCTTTCGGAGAGTCTCCCCGCTGGCACGACGGACGCCTGTGGCTCTGCAACTGGGGAACCGGAGAGATCGTCGCGGTGGATGAGGACGGCGGGAACCAGGTGATGCTCACCGTGCCGGCCATCCTGCCCTATTCGATCGACTGGTTGCCGGATGGCCGATTGCTGATCGTCTCGGGTCGGGATGGCTTGTTGCTGCGGCAGGAGGCGGATGGAACGCTGGCCACCCATTCCGATCTTCGGTCGCTGTCAAACAGCCCGTGGAACGAGATCGTCGTCGACGGGCGCGGCAACATCTATGTCAATGGCGGCGGGTCGGCGCCTGCACCGGGCGAGCATTTCGGGCCCGGCACCATCGTGCTGATCACGCCGGACGGCTCGGTTCGACAAGTGGCCGAGAACATCGCTTTCGCCAACGGCATGGCGGTGACGCCGGACAACAGGACACTGATCGTGGCGGAGTCGCATGCCAACCGGCTGACCGCCTTCGATATCGCGGAGGATGGCGGGCTTTCCAACCGCCGGGTCTGGGCCGATCTCGATGGCTTTCCCGACGGCGTCTGCCTCGATGCCGAAGGAACTGCCTGGTATGCGGATGTTCCCAACAAACGCTGTGTGCGGGTGCGCGAAGGTGGCGAGGTGTTGCAGACAGTCGATGCCGATCGCGGCTGCTTTGCCTGCATGCTGGGCGGGCCGGATGGCACGACACTGTTCATCGTCGCCGCCGAATGGCGTGGTTTCGAGAACATGATCAGCGATGCCCGCACCGGCCAGGTGCTGAGCGTCGAGGCGCCAGCACCTGGCACGGGCTGGCCCTCCTACATCTCAGGCAGACGCTGATAGTTGGCGATATCGGCCTTCACACCCAGCCGGGCAATGGTCTCCTGCGGGTTGAAGCCCGCCCGCTCGTGGGCCGCCTTGACGATCGGCACGACATTGTCGACGGCCGCCTGGTTTTCCCATTCGACAATGGTGACCAGGTTGAACTCACCCGGACCCGAAAATTGCTCGAGCACGAAATCCTGGACGAAGCCTTGCTGCAGACGCAGCAGTTCATGAGTCGCCCTGACCTTGCGAAGGATTTCTTCACGGGCCTCGGCAGGAACGACGAATTTGTCGACCCTGAACACGGCTGCCTCGGCAAGTTTATCCATTTGAATCTGTCTCCGTTCTTGAACGACTTGGGTTCGGTGGCTCAGGAAAGGGTTTGCGATCTCAACTTAGGTTGAGGTCAAGGGGAAATTTTCGGTGGTGATGATGGCGACGACGCTGCGTATCTCCCCCCTTGAGGGGGAGATGGCCGGCAGGCCAGAGGGGGTCGGTTCGACTGGATGCGCCCCCCTTGCGACCGATGAAGGTTAGCGCTCCACGCGCAGTGACCCCCTCTGTCGCCTTCGGCGACATCTCCCCCTCAAGGGGGAGATTGGCGCTCCGCCGCCTAGTTCACCTCCGAAGTCCTTCTGCGCACAACCACACCCAACTCATCGCTCTCCCTGGCAATCCGAAGCCTCTCTTCGGCTTCCGTCGCCTCGCGCTGGCGATCCCACATCGAGGCGTAGAGGCCATGTTGGCGCATCAGCTCGGCATGGGTGCCGCGCTCGGCGATCTCGCCGTCCTTGAGCACAATGATCTCGTCGGCGGTGATCACCGTCGACAACCTATGCGCAATGACGATGGTGGTGCGGCCCTTGCTGACCAGGTCGAGGGCGGCCTGGATTTCCTGTTCGGTGTGGCTGTCCAGCGCCGAGGTCGCCTCGTCGAGCATCAGGATCGGCGGCGCCTTCAGGATCGTGCGGGCAATCGCCACGCGCTGCTTTTCGCCGCCCGACAGTTTTAGCCCGCGCTCGCCGACCATCGAGCGGTAGCCTTCGGGCAGTCGTTCGATGAACGGGCCGATCTGGGCAAGCTCGGCGGCTTTCTGCATGTCTTCCTCGCTGGCGCCGATGCGGCCGTAACGGATGTTGTAGGCGATGGTGTCGTTGAACAGCACGGTGTCCTGCGGCACCATGCCGATGGCGCCGCGCAGGCTCGCCTGCGTCACATCACGGACATCTTGGCCGTCGATCAGCACCTGACCGCCCTGGACGTCGTAGAAGCGGAACAAGAGCCGCGAAATCGTCGACTTGCCGGCGCCGGACGGGCCCACGATGGCCACCGTCTTGCCGGCCGGAACCTCGAAGGAGACGCCCTTCAGAATCTTGCGGCTGGGGTCGTAGGCGAAGTGCACGTCGCGGAACTCGACCTTGCCGGCTGTAACAGCCAGTGGCTTGGCATCGGGCTTGTCGGTGATTTCCTGCGGCACATCGAGCAGGTCGAACATCTGCTCGATGTCGGTCAGCCCCTGGCGGATTTCGCGGTAGATGAAGCCGATGAAATTGAGCGGCACCGAAAGCTGCATCAGCATGGCGTTGATGAAGACGAAATCGCCGACCGTCTGCGTGCCGGCCTGCACCTCCAGCGCCGACATGCACATGACGATGACGGTGCCGAGACCGAAGATGATGCCCTGGCCGAAATTCAGCCAGCCGAGCGAGGTCCATATCCTGGTCGCCGCCATTTCATAGCGCGCCATCGAACGGTCGAAGCGCTCAGCCTCCATACCCTCGTTGTTGAAGTATTTGACCGTCTCGTAGTTGAGCAGGGAGTCGATCGCCTTGGTGTTGGCGTCGGTGTCGCTGTCGTTCATGTCGCGGCGGATCGAGATCCGCCAGTCGCTGGCGCGAACCGTGAACCAGACGTAGAGCCACACCGTGGCCGCCACCACGACCACATATTTCCAGCCATAAGTGTAGGCGAAGATACCGGTGGTCAGCGCGAATTCGAGGATGGTCGGCGCCGTGTTCAGCATGATGAAGCGCACGATCGTCTCGATGCCCTTGGTGCCGCGCTCGATGATGCGCGACAGGCCGCCGGTGCGGCGCTCGAGGTGAAAGCGCAGCGACAGCTGGTGCATGTGAACGAAGGTGCGGAACGCGAGCTGGCGCACCGCATATTGGCCAACGCGGGCAAACAGCGCGTCGCGCAGCTGGTTGAAGCCAAGCTGCACCAGCCGCACGACATTGTAGGCGACGACCAGCATCACCGGCGCCAGCAGGAAGGATGGCAGCGGCGGCGGCGATTTGGCGTCACCGGCCAGAGAATCGGTCGCCCATTTGAAGAAGTACGGCCCGGCAACCAGTGTCAGCTTGGCAACGACCAGAAGCAGCGTTGCCCAAGTGACGCGTGCCCTGAGATCGGCGCGGTCGGCCGGCCACATATAGGGCCACAGATTGCGCAAGGTGCTGAAGGTCGAGCTATCGGAAACGGTTTTTTCTGCCACTTGTCTTGCCTTTTGGGTGAGAAATCAGCGGCCGGAGCAGCAGGAATTGACGAGTGCGGTCAGCGATGCGGAAACGTCGGCGAGCGCGGCGCGGTCGAGCTGATAGCGCGAGCGCTGGCGGTCGGGCTCGAAGCGGACCAAGCCTGCTTCGACCAGGATTTTCAGATGCTGGGAGACCGTCGACTGCGCGAGGTCGAGATGGTCGACAACCTCACGGCAGCAGCAGGAGCGGCTGGCCGACAGATGTCTAAGGATCTCGATGCGCGCCGGGTGCGAGAGTGCGGCGAAGCTCGCGGCAACGGCGCGGCTTTGGGGCGGTGCGCAGTTTGCGTGGTCTGGTTCAGTGAGCGAGTCTGCCATCGTTCATCGGCGATAGACGATGAACGGGTGCGTGGCAAGCTAACCCGATGGGTAGAGCGACCTAATCTCCCCCTCGAGGGGGAGATGTCGCCGAAGGCGACAGAGGGGTCGGTACGTCCTGACGCAACGTCGTTTGCAGCAAAGAGAAGGTCGGCGTTCTATGCGCGGCGACCCCCTCTGGCCTGCCGGCCATCTCCCCCTCAAGGGAGGAGATCAAGCGCTCGGCCGCTACTGCGTCTTCACCGGCGCCGTTGTCACCTGCTCGCCCATCGCCTTGAGGTCGGCGGCTTCGCCTTCCTTGGACTTTTCCGGAACCTTGAACACCTGCCCCGGCCAGATGCGGTCGGGATCGCTGATCTGGTCCTGGTTGGCGAGATAGATGGTCGAGAAGCGCACGCCGTGACCGTAGACGCGCCGTGAGATCCGCCACAGCGTGTCGTGCCTGCGGATGATCACCGCGCCGTCGGCATGTTCAAGCTTTGGCGCCACCGTCTCTGGCACATCGGGCGTTGCCGCCGCGACGACGGCTGGAACCTCAGCGGCAGGCGCTGCCGGTGCCGCAGGTGCCCCGGCAACCGCCGGGGCAGCCGGAGCCGGCGCTTCAGCCGCCGGTGCGGCTGGTGCGGACGCGGCAGCAGCTGGTGCGGGCTTCGCAGGGGCAGCCGCGATAGTGGCTGGCGCCGCAGGCTTCGGAGCGGCCGGTGCTTCGGCAGCAGCCGGTGCGGCCGGCTCAGCAGGCTTTGCTTCGGCGGGCTTGGTCTCGGTGGGCTTGGCCTCCGCGGGCGCCACGGCGGCGATCGCTTCGCCGGGTTCGCGCTCGAACGGCACGGCGGCGCGGGCCACGACCTTCACGCCGTCGGCGTCGAGACCGTCGACATGGATGGTGTAGCTGCCGACCGGGATGTCGCGCGTCGCCTCGACCAGGAAATGACCGTCGGGCGAGGTCACCGCATCACCAAGCAGGATATCGTTGGCATAGGCGCGCACCTTGCGGCCGGCGTCAGCCAGACCGGCGACGAAGATCTTGTTGCCGTCGATCTCGACCGCCTCGACGACGATCTTGGGTGCAGCCACGCCTGCCGCCGGCGGCGCTGCAGGTACTGCTGGCGCTGCAGGGGCAGTTGCGGCTTCCACAGCCGGAGCAGCAGGTGCTGTTTCAGCGGCCACGGCAGGCGCAGCCGTAGCAGGCGCCTCAGCGGCTGGGGCAGCGGCCTGATCGCCGGCGGCCGGTGCCGCGGGCTTGGTCTCAGGCGCCGGGACGCTAAGCAGCTCGGCCGGCTTGCCGGGTTCCTCGACCATCGCCAGCACCTGGCCGGCGGCGTCCTTGGGAACCGAAACGACGGCGGTCTGCACGGAAGGGGTAACCACATCGCCGGCCGTCGCGCGCAACGCAATCGTATAGTCGCCGGGCTTCAGCGGATCGTCGAGAACGATGACGAAGGCGCCGTCCGGACCGGCGACAGTCGAGCCAAGCACCGAGGAGCCGTTGAGGATCTCGATCTTCGAATTGGGCGCAGCATTGCCGGCAACGACGATCGAGCCGTTGCTTTCGACGCGCACGACGTCGAAGTTCGGCGCAACCGGGCCGGCCGCGGCCGGCGCTGGGGTTGTTGGGGCAGCAGCGGGCGCGGCAGGTGCCGCCGGAGCCGCAGCTTCGGTCGCGGGAGCCGTTGCGTCGGCAGGCGCGGGTGCTGCGGGAGCCTTGGCATCGGTGGGCGCGGCGGGCGCCGGCGGCAGCCTTCCCTCGGTCCCCGGATCGGCCAGCTTTTCAGCCGGCGGCGTCAGCGATGCAATCGCCGCAGGCGGCGTGGGATTCAGATACGGGTCGAGTGCGCCCGATACATAGGCGGTTCCGACGACCGCGACGGTCCCACCGGCCGCGAACAGAAACGCCTTCAATGGATTAACAGCCATATTTCCCCTACCCCTTAGCCACCTGAAGCCGGTCTAGCGTGTTTTGCCGGCACCGACAAGAAAAAGCCCGGGCTTGTCAGCCCTTGGGGCTTGACCCCGCATTCAGACCCAATCACCAATCACGAATGAACACGATTCGATCCGTCTGCGTCTATTGCGGCTCGTCTCCGGGCCGCGATGAAATCTATGCCAAGGCCGGGCACCTGCTTGGCCGCTCGCTCGCCAAATCCGGCCTGCGGCTGGTCTATGGCGGCGGCACCAAAGGCATTATGGGCGCCGTCGCCGAAGGCGCGCTCAAGGCCGGCGGCAAGGTAACGGGCATCATTCCGCGCTTCCTAATCAACAAGGAGGCGACCGAAACCGCGCTTGACCGGCTCGACGAGTTGCTGATCACCGACAACATGCACGAGCGCAAGCACAAGATGTTCGAGAAATCCGACGCCTTTGTGGCGCTGCCCGGCGGCATCGGCACGGTCGAGGAAATCGTCGAGATCATGACCTGGGGCCAGCTCGGCCATCACCGCAAGCCGATCGTCTTCGCCAACGTTCAAGGGTTCTGGGATCCGATGCTGGCGCTGCTCGACCATATGGCCAGCGAAGGCTTCATCCACACCGCGCAACGGGTCAAGCCGCTGGTGGTCGAAGACCCCGAGGCCATCGTCGCCGCCATCATGGTGGCGGGGTCGTCGGTCGATGCGCCGACGGAAGGCGTGCAGTCTGTAATTGACAAGATGTGAGGACGAAGCCGGACTTGGCGCAGGCGGCCAGAATAGAGCCCGGTTGGTGTCGTCGGCTTGGCGCACCAACTGCGCCGCGTCGTGCTGGCGCTCAAGGCTGCCGGCTACGAAACACTGGGCAACAAGGCCAGCCTGGCCCAGAAGCAGAAGTCCAATGCGAAGCCACTGATCGACTGCATCTGCTTGGCAAGGATCTGTAGCGTTGGGGCAGCTGACTTCGATCTGTCCAGCTTTTCTTGAGCTCCGTCTTGTGCGCAATGTAAGCACGTTGGCGACGATTTCCATTTGCAGCCCGCTTCGCAGTTGGTTATCGGAGAACATTGGGCGGGAACGGAAATTTGGAGAGCGAGACAAAGGGGAGATGAATCCGCGCGAGCGATTGACGGCCGCGAAGGGCGAGATCGCGTCGGAACCAAGGACGGCGATCCTGGTCCTCGGAATGCACCGCAGCGGCACCTCGGCGCTCGGCGCCCTCGTCGCCGCGCATGGAGCCACGCCGCCGAAACATCTGCTGCCCGGGAGCCTCCACAATCCCAAGGGACATTGGGAAAGTACCCCACTCACCATCGCCGACGACCACCTGCTCACGGCGGCCGCCTCCTCCTGGCAAGATTGGCTGCCGCTAGATCGGCAGTGGCTGCAGTCGCCGGCAGCCGAGCGATTTCGGCCCATGATGACGGCGATCATTGCCAGCGAGTTCGGCGATGCCCCCCTGTTTTTCGTCAAGGATCCGCGGATCTGCCGGTTCCTTCCCTTCATAGCCTCGATCCTGGCCGATCTCAGGATTGACCCGATCGCATTTCTGCCTGTTCGCAACCCGCTCGAAGTCGCCTGTTCGCTGCAGGAACGGGATCAAATGGCACTGCCGACAGCGTTCATGCTGTGGCTCAGGCACGTGCTCGAAGCGGAGCATCATTCGCGACACATGCCGCGCTGTATCCTGCGCCACGAAGACCTGTTGAGCGACTGGCGACATCAGATGGACCGCGCGGCCAGGGAGACCGGAATCGTCTGGCCTGTCACGTCCGATCACGCCGACGCCGCAATCGCCGAGTTCCTGGACAAGGATCTGCATCATCAGCGGGCCTCGGTCGCTGATCTGCAAAACCATCCGGATGCCACGCCGTTAGTCCGCAGTGCCTATGCCATTTTGCGCAGTATGGCGTCTGAAGGCGACAGCCAGGACTTGCGCGACCAGCTCGACAGGGTGCGGGCGACGTTCGATGAGAGCTGCGATGTGGTTGGCAAGGCCGTTGCCGCAGGGAACCTGGCCGCTAAACGGCTACACGGCGAACTGGGAAAGGGCATCGTCGAGCGTGACGCCCTCGCTGACGCCCAACAGGCCCTCATCCGAGACCGAGACAGCTTCATGGCGGAGCGTGACGCGCTCGCTCACGCCCAGCAGGACCTCATCCAAGCCCGAGACAGCTTCATGGCGGAGCGTGATGCGCTTGCTCACGCCCAGCAGGACCTCATCCAAGCCCGAGACAGCTTCATGGCGGAGCGTGACGCGCTCGCCCTGGGCCAAGACGGCCTCGTAGCCGAGCGTGGCGCGCTGGCCAGGATCCGAGACGACCTGGTGGCGGAGCGCGATGCGGCGCTTGCGTCAGGCAGATGGCGATTGACCGGACCATTGCGATGGGTGAGCTCCATTCGTCGGCGATAGCAGCAAACACTCTAAACGCTGCTCGACAAACTGTGATCGCCTGTCAAGAAACCGTCACACGGAACCCGCCTCCCTCGTGTTACGAAGGACGGGTCGGCATCCGCGCGTCGGCATAGTCGAAATCTGAACCTGGTCGAAATTTCTTGGCGAGGCGAGCCGTGAACATTGCTCTCAACGCGGAAGGCCTGTCGCCTTACCTGCCCGACGAGCACGGGCTGTTCTTCATCTACCATTTCACCGCCGAGGGCCTGCGCACCAAGGACGCGGCCGAGGTTGCATGGACATGGCGCAGCTACCAGCTGTCCGACCTGCGCGCCCGTCATGAGATCGCCGCCGAGCAGGCTCTGCCCGGGCCGGTGCGCGAAGCTTTCCTCGGCGCCAGCCAGGGTTGCCACATCGATCTCGAGGATGCCTGGCTTTATGGCGACCTGCCGGATCTGCGCCACGACTATTCGGCGGAAGCGCGCGGGCTCGGCCATTTCCGTTTTGCGCTCAACGACAAGACGCTGATCGGCGCGCGCAAGCAGCCACTGGAATCGGTCGATCTCATCCGCAAGGCGGTGGAGAGCGGCTCGCGCAAATTCCGCTCCCCCGCCGACCTGGTCGAAGCGGTCATGGGCCAGTCGCTCGACGGCATGGCGGCCGAGCTCCACGGTCTTGGCGATACGCTGGACGGCATCGAGGACCGTATCGTGCGCGATGCCTGGCACGGCGAGCGGCAGGCGCTGGTCGAGGCGCGCCGTCAACTGGTGGTCATCCACCGGCAGATGGCGACGCTCACAAACCTTTTTCGCCATCTCGACCATTCGCATCGCAATGAGCTGCCCGATCGGATCAATGACATGGCGACAAGGCTCTCGCACAGGGCACACACGCTCTATCACGACGGCGAGCAGTTGCAGGCACGCGCAAGGTTGCTGCAGGACGAGTTGATGGCCAAGCTGACAATGCAGTCCAACCAGCTGCTCTATGTGCTGTCGGTGATGACGGCGGTGCTGTTGCCGATGACCATCATATCAGGCCTGTTCGGCATGAATGTCGGTGGCCTGCCCATGGTCAATACGCCGATGGGCTTCTGGGTGGTCTCGGCGGTTTCGATCGTGATCGCCGCGGCGACCTACATGTTCGTAAGGCGGCTCGGGCGGACGTAACGCCCCGATCCCTTTGTTTTCACGCAATTCCCAAGGGAACGCGACGCGCTTTTCCTGGAATGCTCATCACGCCGTAGCGCGAAGATCCTCGACGATGGTGCCGGCGGCAGCGACCTCCGCCTCATGGTCCGGCTCCCGCCAGGTCTCGGCGAGACCCGCCGCATACCATTCCTGCATGGCCGGCAGGCCAAGCAATTGCGGGGGATAGGCTGCAGCTGCCCCTTCGAAAGACAGCCCATAGGATAGCACACGGAACGCCACCGGAGCAAAGAAGGCGTCGACGGCGGTAAAATGGCCGCCGGCAAGGAACGGCCCGCCGAACAGGGCAAGGCCATCGTTCCAGAGATCGCCCAAACGGAACAGATCCTGCGTCAGCGCGTCCGACATCGGCAACGGTTTCACCCGCAAGCCGCAATTCATCGGGTATGCGCCGCGCAAGGCCGTGAAACCAGAATGCATTTCGGCGGCGGCCGAGCGCGCCCAGGCTCGCGCCTTGGCCTCGGCAGGCCACACACCATGGTGGCGCTCGGCGAGGTACTCGGCAATAGCCAGCGAATCCCAGACAGCCCAGCCGTCATCCACCAGGCAAGGCACACGCCCGCTGGGCGAGAACGCCCGGTAGAGATCGAAACTGGGCCTGGTCGGAAACGGCGTCAATTGCTCCTCGAACGGAATGTCGAGGGTGCGCATCAGCACCCATGGCCGCAGCGACCATGACGAATAGTTCTTGTTGGCGATATGCAGCACGTACATCGAAAGGCTCCCTACTTCGGGGCCAACGCCACCGGGCGGATTTCACGGCCACGAAACATCGACCAGGAATACATCGCCAATGCCGCCCAGATCAGCGCGAAGGCAATTGCTTGCGTGGTGCCGAACGGCTCGTCGAAAATCAGCACGGCTATCAGGAACACCATGGTCGGTGCGATGTACTGCATGATGCCGATGGTGGAGAGGCGCAGAAGCTTGGCGCCGAAGGCGAACAGAAGCAGCGGCACCGAGGTGACTGGGCCGCAGCCGATGAGCAAAGCCATGTCGGTGCCGTTGCTGGAGATGAAATGGTCCTGGCCGTTGACGAGCAGGAAGACGATGTAGGCAAGCGCCGGCACCGAGAGCAAAAGGACTTCGAGCAGAAAGCCCTGGCTCGGGCCGATCGGCAGCGTCTTGCGGAAGAAGCCGTAGGCGGCGAAGGAAAAGGCCAGCGCCAGCGACACCCAGGGCAATTTGCCGGCGTCGACGGTGAGCACGGCAACGGCGATCGCCGCCAATGCCACGGCCGCGATCTGCAGCCGGTCGAGCTTCTCGCCGAGAAGAGCCGCGCCAACGACGATGCTGACCAGTGGGTTGATATAATAGCCGAGCGCCGTCTCGACGGTGCGGTCAACCGAGATCGCCCAGACATAGATGGCCCAATTGACGGAGATCAGGGTCGCCGTCAACGCCGCCATGGCGATGCTGCGTGGTGAGCGGATTGCCGCCTTGAAATCGGCGGTCCGACCGGCCCAGACCAGCACCGCGGCGGCAATCGGCACCGACCAGACGATGCGGTGGGCGATCACCTCGATCAGCGGCAGATGCGCAACCGCCTTCATGTAGAAGGGCAACAGGCCCCATAGCAGATAAGCGCCGAGCGCGAGGAGAAAGCCGCTGCGGGCTTTGGAGTCGGCGTCGGGCTGGATCGTGTCGCTGGCCATGGCAAACGCTATGGCCCAGTGGGCCATCCAAAACCATCGCAAAATTATGATGGATCAATGGACTTCCGCTGATGGCTCAAGGGGCGGCGCCAGTTCCTCGCCCCACTTCGGGGGCGAGGAAACCCACGTCTTGCAACCCTACTCCGCCGCTACCAATCCCGCCATGTCGCGGTTCTTCATCAGCTTGTAGACGATCGAATCCATCAGCGCCTGGAAGGAGGCGTCGATTATGTTTTCCGACACGCCGACCGTCCACCAGCGCGCGCCGGTGCCGTCATGCGATTCGATCAGGACGCGAGTGATCGCCTCGGTGCCGCCATTGAGGATACGCACCTTGAAATCGGCGAGCTCCATGTCGGCGATCTCGCTCTGGAATTTGCCGAGGTCCTTGCGCAACGCGATGTCGAGCGCGTTGACCGGGCCGTGGCCTTCGGCCACCGACATCTTCTCCTCGCCCTCGACCATCACCTTGACGATGGCTTCGGAGACCGTCTTCAACTGGCCGTTGGCATCGAAGCGGCGCTCGACCATGCAGCGGAACGAAGTGACGTTGAAGAACTCCGGCAGGCCGTGCAGCATTTTGCGCGCCAACAGCTCGAAGGAGGCATCGGCGCCCTCATAGGCGTAGCCCTCGGCCTCGCGCTCCTTGACCACCGAGATCAGCGCATCGAGACGATGGTCGTCTCTGGGCACATCGATGCCGCGCCGCTTCAGCTCGGCGAGGAAATTGGCCTTGCCGCCCTGGTCCGAAACCATAACGCGGCGGCGGTTGCCTACCGCCTCGGGCGGCACATGTTCATAGGTCGCCGGCTCCTTGGCCAGTGCGGAGGCATGGATGCCGGCCTTGGTGGCGAAGGCCGAGGCGCCAACATAGGGCGCCTGCGCTTCCGGAGCACGGTTCAGCAATTCGTCGAAGGCGCGGGAAAGCCGGGATATCCCGGTCAGCGCCTCGGCCGAGATGCCGGTTTCAAACCGATCGGCGAAGGCCGGCTTCAGCGCCAGCGTCGGTACGATCGAGACCAGATTGGCGTTGCCGCAGCGCTCGCCGATGCCGTTCAGCGTGCCTTGGATCTGGCGCACGCCGGCCTCGACGGCGGCGAGCGAATTGGCCACCGCTTGGCCGGTGTCGTCATGGGCATGGATGCCGAGATGGCCGCCCGGAATACCTGAAACAATGACCTTGTCGACGATGGCGCGCACTTCCGAGGGCTGCGTGCCACCATTGGTGTCGCACAACACCACCCAGCGCGCGCCGGCATCATAGGCGGTCCTGGCGCAGGCCAGTGCGTAGTCCGGATTGGCCTTGAAGCCGTCGAAGAAATGCTCGCAATCGACCATCGCTTCCTTGCCGGCGGCAACAGCTGCTTCGACCGACGCGTTGATCGAGTCGAGGTTTTCCTCATTGGTGCAGCCGAGCGCGACGCGGACATGATAGTCCCAGCTCTTGGCGACGAAGCAGATGGCGTCGGACTTGGACTGCACGAGCGCTGCCAGGCCCGGGTCGTTGGATGCCGACACGCCTGCCCGCTTGGTCATGCCGAAGGCGACGAACTTTGCCTTCGCCGTGCGCTTCTGCTGGAAGAAGGCGGTGTCGGTCGGATTGGCGCCGGGATAGCCGCCTTCGACATAGTCCATGCCGAACTCATCGAGCAGCTTGGCAATCGCGATCTTGTCCTCGACGGAAAAGTCGATGCCCGGCGTCTGCTGGCCATCGCGGAGGGTTGTGTCGAAGAGATAGAGGCGTTGTTTGGTCATTGTTCTGTTGGCGCGCGAGCACCCCCCTCTGGCCTGCCGGCCATCTCCCCCTCAAGGGGGAAGATCGGCAGCTTTAGCGTCGGATCGTTTCCTGCAGCGACGGAGATTTGCGAAAGCGCCGATGACAGCCAATCTCCCCCCTTGAGGGGGAGATGTCCGGCAGGACAGAGGGGGGTGCCACGCGCTGTCATTTCCCCGCAAACCCATCCGTCGCGCGTATCAGCCGATCCAGAATCCCCGGCTCCGAATAGGAATGGCCGGCGCCTTCGATGAGGTGGAAATCCGCCTTCGGCCAGGCCTTGTGCAGGGCCCAGGCATAGCGCGCCGGGCACGGCATGTCGTAGCGGCCGTGGACGATTGTGCCGGGAATATCCGCGAGCTTATGGGCATCGCGCAGAAGCCGCCCCTCCTCCAGCCAGCCGGCGTGGACGAAATAGTGGTTCTCGATGCGGGCAAAGGCGATGGCGAAGTGGTCCTCGCCGAACTTGTCGCTGGTCTCCGGCTCCGGTAGCAGCGTGATCGTCTCACCTTCCCACAGGCTCCAGGCAAGGGCGGCTTCCAGCTGCGCCTTGCCATCGGCGCCGACCAACCGCCTGCGGTAAGCGGCCATCATGTCGCCGCGCTCGGCTTCAGGAATTGGCGCCAGGAAACGCTCCCATTTGTCGGGGAACATCTCGGAGACGCCGAACTGATAGTACCATTCGAGTTCGGCGCGGGTCAGCGTGTAGATGCCGCGCACGACAAGCTCGCTGACGCGATTAGGATGCGTCTCGGCATAGGCCAGCGCCAGCGTCGAGCCCCACGAGCCGCCGAACACCAGCCATTTTTCGAAGCCGCACATCTCACGCAGCCGCTCGATGTCGGCAACCAGGTGCCAGGTGGTGTTGGCCTCGAGCGAGGCGTTGGGTGTCGATTTCCCGCAGCCGCGCTGGTCGAACAGGATGACGTCGTAAAGCTTCGGGTCGAACAATTGCCGATGTTTTGGCGAGAAGCCGCCGCCGGGACCGCCATGCAGGAAAACGGCCGGCTTGGCGCCCCTGGTTCCGGAGCGCTCCCAGTAGATATGATGGCCGTCGCCGACATCGAGCATGCCGGACTCGAACGCCTCGATCTCTGGATAAAGAGTACGAAGTTCACTGTTCATTTCATTGCTCATATCTTCAGGCCGTGCGCGGGCCAGTCCGTGGTTTCGTGGTCGGGATGCTGGAAGGAGATGATCTGCTCCTGGCGGGAGTAGAAATCCGGATCCTGATGCACGGGCTGGTCAAAGATCGTTTCCACCCAAGGCAATCGGACCGCGTAGTTGACCTGGATCTGCGGCGCCAGATCGGAGCGGTCGTCGAAGGCGCCGATGGCGATCTCCAGTGCGCCAGGTTGGCGATAGGTCAGCGGTGTACCGCAGCGGGAACAGAAGCCGCGATCGATGTTGACCGACGACTGGAAATAGGTGGGCTCTTCGCGCATCCATTCGACGCCATCCTTGGGCACTGTCACCAGCGCGCCGAAAAACGAACCGAACTGTTTCTGGCACATGCGGCAATGGCAGATGGACGCCCGGCCGAGCTTGCCCTTGATGCGGAAACGCACGGCACCGCACTGGCAGCCGCCGGTTCGAACTTCATCGGTCATAACTTTTCCTCTGGCGCCCATTGTTCGGTGTCATGGTCGGGATGCTGGTAGGAGACGAGCTCGGCGAGATAAGGCGCCGACGACATGTCGGCCATAGTGTCCTCGCCCGGCAATTGCGGGATGGTATCGACATAGGGAAGTTTTGCCTCCGTGCCCCACTGGATCAGCGGCACGATATCAGCCGGATTGTCGAAGGCGCCGATGGCGAGGCCGATGCCGTCGGGCGCGGTAAAGGTCAGCGGCGTGCCGCAATTGGCGCAAAAGCCACGATCGACATGGCTGGACGAGGCGAAATATTTCGGTTCGCCGCGCGTCCAGTCGAGTTTGGCGCCACGCACCGAGACCAGGGGCGCGTAAAATGAGCCGAACGCCTTCTGGCACATGCGGCAATGGCAGATCGAGGCGTCACCCAGCGCACCCTCGACGCGAAAGCGCACCGCGCCGCACTGGCAGCCACCGGTGTAGATCGGCCGGTTGTCGAGGCTCATGGCGTCTCACTCCGTTTCATAGTCATTCGGGCGCATGGCAGACGGCCTCGACATTGTTGCCGTCGGGATCCAAGACGAAGGCGCCGTAATAGTCCGGGTGATAATGCGGGCGCAGCCCCGGCCCGCCATTGTCCTTGCCGCCGGCGGCGAGCGCCGCGGCATGGAAGGCGTCGACCTCGGCGCGGCTGCGCGCGGTGAAGGCGACGTGCTGATGGGTCCTCGGCTTGTCATCGCTGGCCTGCAGCCAGAACACCGGCCGGTCGCGGCCATAACCGCCGACCTTGGCGCCGCCGGTATATTCCAGTGGCACCATGTAGATCAGCGAGGCGCCAAGCGGCGCCATCGCCTGGTCATAAAAGGCTTTCGACGCGCCGAAATCGGCGACATTGATGCCGAGATGGTCGATCATGAAACAAGTTCCTCCCTTGCTGGCGCCGGCACGTCGGCGCCGGCCAAGCCGGCCTCGATGACGATGTGCTGGCAGACATTGTCGATATCGCGGATGACGTCGTCGTTCCAGAAGCGCAGGATGGTCCAGCCACTGGCACTCAATTGAGCGCTGCGTGCCTTGTCGCGTTCTGCATCTTCTACGTCGGCATGCTGACTGCCATCAACCTCGACTACGAGGTGGTGGGCCGAACAGGCGAAGTCGACAATGTAGGGCCTAATCGGTACCTGTCGGCGAAAGCTCATCCCCATCAGCCGGTGAGCCCGCAACTCATTCCACAGTTTCAGCTCGGCATCGGTCATGACGCGACGCATGGACTTTGCATTCTTGCGCTGACGCGATGGAACGAGGTCGTGACCCATGCTCAGGCCACTCCGCGCTGGCGATTAGCGAAAACCGAGGCGAGGGCTGATCTCCCCCCTTGCGGGGGAGATGTCCGGCAGGACAGAGGGGAGTGCTGTCCCGCCAGCGTCTCAACCGGCAGCCATTGCGTTCTCAGAAAGTGACCGAAATGAAAGTGGGCAAGAAGGAACGCTGGCGTTCCTTCACACCCCCCTCTGTCCTGCCGGACATCTCCCCGCAAGGGGGGAGATTGGCTGTCGCTCCGGCCTTCGCCAATCTTACAACGGTGTCTCGCGCCACCCTCACCGCTTTACCTCCCACGTCGTCACGCGTTCGCCAGTGATAGGATCCTTGCCGTCTTTCAGCTGCACGCCCTGCGCCAGAAGCTCATCGCGGATGCGATCGGCTTCGGCCCAGTTTTTCGCTGCGATCAGTTCCAAGCGCTTGGCGATCGCCTTGGCGACCGCAACCTCGTCGACCTTGGCCGCGCCGATATCGAAGCCGAGGAACAACAGCGATGCCTTCAGCGATGCGGCCGCTTCGTTGCCCTCCGCGGCCTCACCGGCAAGCTGCGTGAGCTGCTGGAAGGCGGCATAGGTGGCGAGGTCGTCAGACAGCGCCGCCACAACCTCCGCCGGAACTTGCCCTGCCGACGGGGCGAGATCGGCGGCGCGCTTCCATTTGCGCAGCGTATTCTCGGCCTCTTCCAGCTTGCGTACGGAAAAGTCGATCGGCTCGCGGTAATGCGTCATCAGCATCGCCAGCCGCAGCACCTCGCCCGGCCATTTGCGGCCGCCGAAAGTGTCGGTCTCCAGCAGTTCGGCGATGGCGTAGAAATTGCCGAGGCTCTTCGACATTTTCTGGCCCTCGACCTGCAGGAAGCCGTTGTGCATCCAGACATTGGCCATGACGTCGGTGCCGTGGGCGCAACGCGACTGGGCGATCTCGTTCTCATGGTGGGGGAAGATCAGGTCCAAGCCGCCGCCATGGATATCGAAGACATCGCCGAGATAGGCGGCCGACATGGCCGAGCATTCGATGTGCCAACCGGGCCGGCCCCTGCCCCATGGGCTGTCCCAGCCGGGCTCTTCCGGTGACGACAATTTCCACAGCACGAAATCGCCCGGGTTCTTCTTGTGAGCGTCGACGGCAATTCGCGCACCGGCCTGCTGTTCGTCGAGATTACGCTTCGACAGCTCGCCATATTCCGGCATCGAGGCGGTGTCGAACAGCACTTCGCCGGCGGCGACATAGGCGTGGCCGCGTTCGATCAAACGTTCGATGAGGGTGATCATGTCAACCTTGCCGTCGGCGCGGCGCGCGACGAACTCGGTGGCGCGCGGCTCGACCGTCGGCGGCAAGCAGCCTAGTGCGGCGACATCCTTGTGGTACTGATCGGCGGTCTTTTCGGTGACGCGGCGGATCGCTTCGTTGAGCGTCAGGTTTCCCGACGCGATCTCGGCGCCGAAATCGCGCAGCGCGCGGGCGTTAATCTTGTCGTCGACATCTGTGATGTTGCGCACATACGTGACACCAGTCTCGCCGTAGAGGTGACGCAGCAAACGGAACAGCACGTCGAAGACGATAGCCGGACGCGCATTGCCGATATGGGCAAAGTCGTAGACGGTTGGGCCGCAGACATACATGCGCACATTCGACAGGTCGATCGGGACGAACACGTCCTTCGTCCGCGTTAGCGTGTTGTAGAGGCTGAGACCCTTCGATGCGTCAGACATGCGTGCCCTTCCGGTCCGTTAAGTTCTGGAGAGAGCCTTACCTGTGCCAAGGCACAAATCGGGCTCCAGCCTGCTGGCCGGGGCGTTTGTCCACTCTGGGGAAAAATGAGGCGAAAACGTCCGGACCAGCGCGAAGCTAGCCAATAATGCAAATGCCACAAATGGCGAAAAACGTTTTCATCGGCGGCTTTATCGCCTTGGGCGGTGTTGCCGTCAAGTCGCAACTTCCAGCAAAAGCGTCGCTGGATCATAGGTCAGGAGCCGCTGAAACATTTTATTAAACATGTCGGCACAGTCATGAAACATTCGCCGGCTAGTCCACCATAGGTCACGATTCGGTCAGATTCGGCCGGCAAACGCAGACACGGAAATGTTACCAGGGAAGAGATCGATGTCACGAACCAAGCAGGAATCGAGCCGCGCCAAGCAACCGGCGCTCGCCAACCACTACCGTGCGATCGGCCCGGCCGCGATCGTCGCCGCCCTTCTCCATACCGCGAAGAATAAAAAGCCGGCGCCGAAAATCACTTCGCCCCGCGCTGCCTGAACAGGCATCGTGCCGCCGCCGACAAGGCGTGCGCCGGAACGGAAGGCTGAGGCCCCATAGCGCGCCTGAAACAACAGCTCTTCCTATTGAGCAGGTTCTTCCCGAAGGCCGGACTGGCTTCTTGGGAACGCGCTCTAAAACAGCGTCATCTGACTGCCGTCCGCGCCGGGCTTCTGGCGCCTGACCTTGTCGGGCTCGACGATGCCCATGTCCTGTATCTCCGGCCCGGTGTTGGCGACCTTGCTGACGAGGTCGGAGACCGGAATTGCCTCGAAGAAATCGGGCAGCGCGGGTTTGAGCAGGTCGGCCACGTCGCGCGGTTCGAGCGTGCGGCAGTCCAGCCAGCGGTCAAAATCTTCAGGCGCGATCACCACCGGCATCCGGTCATGGATATGGGCGATGCTGGCATTGGCGTTGACGGTAAGAATGGCGCCGGTGTCCATTTCCGAACCGCCCGGCTCGGAATAGGTTTCAATCAGCCCGGCAAAGGCGATCAACCCGCCACGCCTCGGCCGTATCCAGTAGGGCTGGCCCTTCTTGCCGCTGCCGGATTGCTGCCACTCATAGAAGCCGGAGGCCGGCACCAAGGCACGGCGATGGCGCATGGCGGCTTTGAACGAGGCTTTTTCAATAGCGCCTTCCGAACGCGCGTTGATGAGCAGCGGAAATTTCCTGGTGTCCTTGACCCAGGTGGGGACCAGCCCCCAGCGCACCAGCATCGCCAGGCGATCCGGGAAATTCGAGCCCGGCATGCGCGGCGGCCCCGACAGCGCCATCAGCACCGGCTGCGTCGGCGCGATGTTGTAGCGGGCCGGAAAATCGTCCAGCTCCGCCAGGCCGAGCAAGGCGGCGGTCTGGTCCGGCGTGGCCGTCAGGGCAAAGCGTCCGCACATTGGCAAGCTCGATGAATTGATCCGATCGCGAACGTGGCGATGGAACCGGCGCTGCGCAACCGCTAAAGCTGCTCGCTGCCAGCCGGTCCACAGGGTGTGGCCTCACATAAGCGAATCGATATCGATGAACGAGCAGCGCAAGACACTTCCCGCAGTCTCGGTCGCCGTCGTGCGCGGCAGGACGGTGCTGCTGGTCAAGCGGGCGCGCCCGCCGTCGCAGGGGCTTTATGCCTTTCCCGGCGGCAAGGTCGAGCCCGGCGAGACGCTGCAAGAAGCAGCGTCGCGCGAATTGCTGGAGGAAACCGGGCTGCGTGCGCAGGACTATCGTCCGCTTCGCGACATCCGCATCGACGGCAGCGGCGAGAATCACCCGGTCGACTATCTGCTGACCGTGTTCGGCGCCGTTTATGCCGGCGGCGAAGCGACGGCCAGCGACGATGCCGAGACCGCTGCCTTCTATAGTCTTGATGAAATGGCGACGCTGCCGCTCGCGGGTGACGTCATGGAGGTGGCTGAAGAGCTTTTGGCCTGAAGCAGGCCCATATCTGCCGCTCCGAGAATCGCCTTGCAGGCGACAAAATGTTTCGTCAGATAGACTTATGACCCGCACCTCGCTGTTCCTTGCCGCATGCATCGCCACCGCCACGGCTGTTGGCGTGCAGCCGGCGCTGGCCGCCGAGTCGCCGTTCGAGCCCGGGCTGATGCGACTGGCCGAGGTGCTGGGGTCGCTGCATTTCCTGCGCAATCTGTGCGGCGAAAAGGGCGACCAGTGGCGCACCGAGATGGAAAAGCTGATCGATTCGGAAAATCCCGATCCGGAGCGGCGTGCCCGCTTCATCGCCAGCTTCAACCGCGGTTACCGTTCCTTCGGCGGCACCTATACCCAATGCACGCCGTCAGCGACCGAAGCCATCAGCCGCTACATGAAGGAAGGCGAGACGCTGTCGCGCGACATCGCCTCGCGTTACGGCAACTGACGAGCGCCAGACGGCGTTTAGCCAACGCCTTTTCGAGCACCCGCCTTGTATCCACGGCACGTTGATGCAATCTTGGTGTTGCACTTGCGCAACAGTATTAACGAAACGTTAGCGCGCGAATGCGGAATTAACTCAAACTGAAGGTTTTCATCCCGCTCACCGGTCTAATCGGCTAAGTTTGAATCGGACCGAACGCAGGCGACGAAGTTGTAAAGACGATCAAAAAAATGTCGTATTTACAGATACTTACTTAGCCTGCGTGAGATAGGGGCAGCCCAAGCCGGATCCGACCCGTCGGACCGCCGCTTGAAAAGGTGGACATCGCAAATGGAACATGGCGTCAACGACATCGACGCGCTGGTCAGGGAAGAAAAGCGCCTGACCGCGGTGGAAAGCCATAGCGAGGCCTGGGCGGAAGGTCTGTCGGCCGGCATAGAACCTGAGATCATCGCCGAGGCAGCGCTTGAAACCGCGTTCGGCGAGATGCTGCGTGCCAATGGCGAAACCTCGGCCCTTGCCCTGCTCGATCGCATGCGTGAAAAGGTGATCGCCGGCGCCTTCGAGCCGGAGCGGTTTCGGCACTAGGCGTCGCGCGTCTCAGAGGGTGCACTGCCAGCTTACCGGTTCTTTGACGACGGCGAGTCGTTTGGGCATCATGCCTGAAGAGCCTAGGCCCGAGGAGAGGCAAGCGGTGAATTTTTCGATGTCAGGCCGGCCTCGCGGCGTGGTCCTCAGCATCTGGCTTGCCGCTTCCTGCGCCGCGGTTCCGCTGGCGCTTGTCCTGACCAGCAACCCTGCCTATGCGCTGAGCGAGATCAAGCGCGAGGAGCTTCCAGCTCCTGCCGGGCCACCAGCCAATGGTGAGACGGCGCCGTCTGAAAATTCAGTGCCAATGCCCGATCTGCCCGGCACGGCGCCACCGGCCGCCAGCCAGCCGAAATCGCCCACGGAGCCCGAACAAAGCCAACCGGAAGCCCCCGCCAACGATGGCGGCGTGGCCAACCCAAGTGCCGATCCCGAAGGGCCGGTGCCTGAAGTCGTCTACGACCTTTCCAAATTGCCGGAGCCCGTCAGGCGCATGCGCGATCTGATGGTCGAGGCCTGCGTCAGCGGCGACATCGAGAAGCTGCGGCCGCTGATCGGCAAGGGCGACACCATGACCCAATTGTCGCTGGGCGAAATCGAGGGCGACCCGATCGCGTTCCTGAAAGGGCTATCGGGCGACAAGGAAGGTCAGGAAATCCTCGCTATCCTGGAAGAGGTGCTCAATGCCGGCTATGTCCATGTAGACGTCGGCACACCGCAGGAACTCTATGTCTGGCCGTATTTCTTCGCCCTGCCGCTGGACAAGCTCAACGCCAGACAGCGGGTCGAACTGTTCAAGATCGTCACCGCCGGCGACTATGACGACATGAAGCAGTTCGGCGCCTACATCTTCTACCGCGTCGGCATCACGCCGGCCGGGCAGTGGACATTCTTCGTCGCCGGGGATTGAACGGCGATTCCCCTGGGATGGCTACTGGCTAGGGCTAGAAAGCTCGAGGCCTGTGTCAGGCCATATGCGGATACCTTCATTTCGAAGGGCCGAAATCGCTTCGACCGCCGCGTTGGGATCCATTTGCAGCACCTCGGCGGCATGCCGCAATTCTTCCTTGTCCCGCAGCCTGTTTACCACCCAAGCCACCTTGCGCTCGATATCCACGCCATAGGCCGCCTTCGCCTTGCCAACAGCGTCGCTCGGGATTTCCTTATAGATGCCAACCAGCACTCCAAGATCGATGGCATCGCGATATGCAATTGCACGGTCCTGACATCGATCCGCGTTCGCCAGCAACTTCTCGGCAAACATATCCGCCGGGACCAGGGCGGATACATTCAGATCGTCGTCGAAATGGCCTCGCAGTTTTATGCGGCCTTCGCGGATGACTTCAAACTTGATCGTTTGGCCTTTCAACCGCACGATCGTCCGCAAGCCATATTGATCGATCTGGAAGTCCCGAACAGCCTCGACCGGCTCAGGAAAGAATGCTCTGACGCCACGTTCGGCTGCGGAGGTCCGCAATTCGCGATAGCCATCACTGTCGGCACACAGGAAGTCCACATCCAGTGAGCGGCGATATTCCCCGAATTTCATAACGATCGCAGTGCCACCGCCGAACCAGCACTGGTTTGCGGTCAGGAAATGGCGATCCATCAACCCGAGCGCTTCGGCAATGATCTGGTGCTCGGGCCTCTTGAATTCCATCATGACGCTCGCGGTGTGTCCTGTTGATATTCCGGCTGCGAGGAACGATCAGGTGAGGGAAATCAGCCGGCGGTCAAGAGCACGCCGTGACCGAATTTGTCTGCCAAACTTTGGATAAGCATCTTCTCACGCACAGTAAGACGCTTTTGATCGACAAACCGCCAATTACGCTCATACAGCGCAAATGCCTCTTCGGCCGGAATCGGGCGTGCCGCATCGCGGTTCCAGGCGAGCGCCTGGAGCTCCGGAAACTCCGCAGGGACAATCATGGGCGCGATATCTGCGTTCATAATGCCCTTAACGTAGTGGATAGCGCTTAAAAAATCCA
Organism: Mesorhizobium sp. C089B; assembly: GCF_030323125.1. NCBI lineage: Bacteria > Pseudomonadati > Pseudomonadota > Alphaproteobacteria > Hyphomicrobiales > Phyllobacteriaceae > Mesorhizobium > Mesorhizobium sp. C089B. Next base: position 222,687 of record NZ_CP100469.1, on the reverse strand, counting down.
ACGCAGCAAGAAACCGCTAAGCCGGCAGCGCCTCGGAAAACTCTACCGGCCTGCCCTGCCCGGGCGTGACGATCTCGCCTTCCCACATCACGCGACGACCGCGCACGATGGTGCCGATCGGCCAGCCGGTGACTTCCTTGCCGTCATAGGGCGTCCAGCCGGCCCTGGAGCCGGCTTGCGCATTGGTGATGGTCTCGCGCCGCTGGAGGTCGACAATGGTGAAATCGGCATCGTAGCCGGCGGCGATGCGGCCTTTCCTGGCCATGCCGAAGATGCGCTGCGGGCCGTGGCTGGAGAGGTCGACGAAGCGCTGCAGGGTCAGCAGGCCTGAATTGACATGGTCGAGCATGATCGGCACCAGCGTCTGCACCCCGGTCATGCCGGACGGCGAGGCCGGATAGGGCTTTGCCTTCTCGGCCGGCGTGTGCGGGGCGTGATCGGAGCCCAGCACGTCAATGATGCCTTGCGCAATGCCGTGCCAGACGCCGTCGCGATGGCGGGCCGCGCGAACCGGGGGATTCATCTGGATCAGCGTGCCCAGCCGCGCATAGTCGTCGGCGGCGAGTGTCAAATGGTGCGGCGTCGCCTCGCAGGTGGCGACATCCTTGTGCTGTTGGAGGAAGATGATTTCCTCGGCAGTGGAGATATGCAGCACATGGATGCGGGCGCGGGTGTTTCGCGCGATGCGCACCAGCCGCTCGGTACAGCGAAGCGCCGCGATCTCGTCGCGCCAGACGGGATGCGATGACGGGTCGCCCTCGACGCGCAGGCCCAGGCGCTCGCGCAGCCGGAACTCGTCCTCCGAGTGAAAGGCGGCACGGCGGCGGGTGTTGCGCAGGATCGATGCGACACCCTCGTCGTCCTCGACCAGCAGGTCGCCGGTGGACGAGCCCATGAACACCTTTATCCCGGCAGCACCCGGCAGCCGCTCGAGCTCACCGACATCATCGGCATTCTCGCGCGTGCCGCCAACCCAGAAGGCGAAGTCGCAATGCATCCGGCTGGTGGCGCGGCGCACCTTGTCGGCAAGCGCCGCCTCGCTGGTGGTCAGCGGATTGGTGTTGGGCATTTCGAAGACGGCGGTGACCCCGCCCAGCACAGCCGCGCGCGAGCCCGTCTCCAGATCTTCCTTGTGCTCCAGCCCCGGCTCGCGAAAATGCACCTGACTGTCGACGACGCCTGGCAGGACGTGCAGCCCGCGACAGTCGATCGCTTCGCCGGCCGAAGCTTGGCGAAGATCGCCCATTGCGACGATGCGACCACCCTTGACGCCGACATCGCCCGCGCCCTCGCCATCATGGTTGACCACCGTGCCGCCAGTCAGGATGAGGTCGTAGGTGGTGGCCATGGGCGTTCGGTCTCTTGCGGGGGAGTATCGTCGGCTTACGTAAAGGCCGACCGTTTTGCAAGATCAGGTTCTTTGCCGCCCATGCCTTTTGCCCTGCTCAAAGACCGCGCTCTCATTTCTGTGTCAGGCCCGGAGGCCGAGCATTTTTTGCAGAACATCCTCACCACCGACCTCGACACGCTGGGCGCCGGTGCGGCAAAACCCGGTGCGCTGCTTTCGCCGCAAGGCAAGATCCTGTTTGATTTCCTGATCTCGCGTAGCGGCGAGGACGGATTCCGGCTGGATTGCCGTGCCGACGTCGCAGACGACTTCCTGCGCCGGCTGATGCTTTACAAGCTGCGCGCCAAGGCCGAGATCGCGAAGCAGGATCAAGTGCTTGTGACGGTTGCGTGGGGCGATGATTCAAGCGCCTCACCTTCTGATTCAACGACACTTGCCGATGCCCGCTTCCGCGATGTGGTTGTGAGCCGTTCCTATGGCGGCGCATCCGTAGGTGGCGATCCGGCTGCATGGCAGACGCTCCGCATCGCCAACGGCATTGCCGAAAGCGGTCCCGATTATCAGCTCGGCGATGCCTTCCCTCACGACGTGCTGCTCGACGAGACCGGCGGCGTCGGCTTCAAGAAAGGCTGCTATGTCGGCCAGGAAGTGGTCTCGCGCATGCAGCATCGCGGCACCGCCAGGCGGCGCGTGCTGATCGTTTCGGCCGACCATGCCTTGCCCGCGCCGGGCTCGGAGCTGACGGTTGCGGGGCGGCCGGTCGGCACGCTCGGTTCCATCGCGGGCACGGCCGGACTCGCCATTGCCCGCATCGACCGGGTCAAGGCGGCGCTCGACGCTGGCCAGCCGGTACTGGCCGGTGATGTCACCGTCTCGCTCGCCATCCCGTCCTGGGCGAAGTTCAGCTTTCCCAGGGAAGCCATCGGCGCGGAGGACGCCTGATGGCTGCCGATCGCGTCGGAGCGCCACCGCGCGCGTGGCAGCGCATGCTGTCGGGGCGGCGGCTCGACCTGCTCGATCCCTCGCCGCTCGACATCGAAATCTCAGACATCGCCCACGGGCTTGCCCGCGTTGCCCGCTGGAACGGGCAGACCCGCGGCGATCACGCCTTTTCGGTCGCCCAGCATTCCCTGCTAGTCGAGGCGCTGTTCAGCGAGTTGCAGCCGGACGCCTCGGCCAACGCTCAGTTGGCAGCACTGCTGCATGACGCGCCGGAATATGTCATCGGCGACATGATCTCGCCGTTCAAATCGGTAATGGGCGGCTCCTACAAGGAGTGTGAGCTGCGTCTCCAGCGCGCCATCCATCAGCGCTTTTCGCTGCCGCCCGAACTCGGCGTCGGCTTGCGCAAGGAGATCAAGCGCGCCGACCAGATCGCCGCCTATTACGAGGCGACGCTGCTTGCCGGTTTCTCGACCGCAGAAGCAACCGAGTTCTTCGGCCGGCCGCGCGGGTTCAATGCCGACCGCTTCGACTTTAAGCCGCACTCGGTAACCTCGGCGCAAGCTGCCTTCCTCAAACGCTACGCAACGCTTGAAAAGCAACGCCAGGCAACGGTTGCCGTGCATTCGGCGCAGTGAACATACGCTAAATTAACCAGCGGTAACCACAGTACCGGGTTTCGATCACGGTCAGCAGGCACGCCTCATGTCCGTTGCGCACGTCAAGGGTGGTTCGCCCGTCCGCAGACGGGGAGCCGGAGGCGTCGCCGCGCCACGGCAGATCGCCGACGAACTGCGCCACCAGAACGAGCGCTTTTCGGCGGCCGTCGAGAATATGTCGCACGGGCTGTGCATGTTCGACGCCGACGAGCGGATGATCATCTGCAACGGCAACTATATCAGCATCTTCTCCCTCGACGCGAAGATCGTGCGGCCCGGCATCGCGTTCCTGGACATTCTAAAGCACAGCGTCGACATCGGTGTCGCCTCACAGAGCGCCGAAGACCTGTATGCCATCCGCAAGCCCTATATCGAGCGCGCGCAAGCCTCGACCTACGAAGAAATACTGTCGGACGGACGCATCGTTTCCATCACGCACCGGCCGCTGGCCTCAGGCGGCTGGGTGTCGATCTATGAGGACATTACGGAGCAAAGGCGGGCCGAGCAGGAACTGAAGGAGCAGCACCGCCGCTTCGATGCGGCGCTCGCCAACATGTCGCAAGGCCTGTTGATGTACGACGCCGAAGGCACGCTGATCGTGCGCAACCAGCGCTTCCTCGACCTCTACAAGGTCACGCCTGACGACTTCCCGCTCGGCGTGAGCCAGCGCGCCCTGCTCGAACAGATGGTGCGACTGCGCATCTATCCGTCGATGGACATCGACGGCGAGATCGCCAACACCAGAGCCAGCCTGCAGGCCGGTGAGGAGCGTTCGACCGACCGCAGCCTTGCCGATGGCCGAACGCTGCTGGTTGCGCGCCGGCCGCTTACCGGTGGCGGCTGGGTGGCGACCTTCGAAGACATCACCGAGCGCCGGCGCGCCGAAGAGCGCATGAGCCACCTTGCCCATTACGACACGCTGACCGACCTGCCCAACCGCTCGATGTTTCGCGAACGGCTCGACCAGGCGATGGCCGGCGATACACCGTTGGCGATCTTCTCGCTCGACCTCGATCGCTTCAAGGCCGTCAACGACACCTGGGACACCCGGCCGGTGACTGGCTGCTGAAATGCGTGGCGGAGCGGTTGCGGCACAGCCTGCGCAGCGACACCGATGTGGTCGCCCGCCTCGGTGGCGACGAGTTCGCCATCCTGCAGTTCAATCCCAAAGGCGCCACCGATGCGGAACAACTGGCAAAACGCATCGTCGCTGTCGTCAGCCAGCCGTTTCGCGACAAGGGCCGCGACATGCATGTCGGCATCAGCCTTGGCATCGCGCTGTATCCCGGTGACGGCAAGGACGCCGACACGCTTTTGAAGAACGCCGACATGGCGCTTTACAGCGGCAAGAGCGAAGGCCGCAACGTCTACCGCTTTTTCGAGCCCGGCATGGATGCCTTGGTGCGGGCGCGCCTGGCGCTCGAAACCGATCTCGAGACGGCACTGAAACGGCGGGAGTTCGTGCTGGAGTTCCAGCCGATCACCAACATCGCGTCGGGCAAGATCGTCGGCGCCGAAGCGTTGATGCGGTGGAATTCACCGACGCGCGGCCTGGTGGCGCCCGACGATTTCATCGCAGCCGCCGAAGACAGCGGGCTGATCGTTCCGCTGGGCGAATGGGCGCTGAAACAGGCCTGCAGCGTGGCCGCCGGCTGGCCGCCTGGAATGCGCATCGCCGTCAATGTCTCGGCAGTGCAGATCAGAAGCGCCGACTTTGCCCGCAGCGTGATTTCGGCGCTGGCCGTTTCCGGTGTGCCGGCCAGCCGGCTCGAACTGGAGATCACCGAGACCGTGCTGATGGATGAGAGCGAGAGGGTGCTGAAGACGCTGAGGCAGCTGCGCGAACTCGGTATCCGCATCGCGCTCGACGATTTCGGCACCGGCTATTCGTCGCTCGGCTATCTCAGGCGTTTTCCCGTCGACAAGATCAAGATCGACCGCTCCTTCATCCACGATATCGACAACAAGGACACGGCGGCGATCGTGCGCACGATCATCGGGCTTGGTGCCGAACTTGGCATCACCGTCACCGCCGAAGGCGTCGAGACCGAAGCGCAGCTCGACATATTGCGCAAGGCTGGCTGCGTCGAGGCGCAGGGCTTTCTGATCGGCATGCCGTCAAAGGCCGCCGACATGGCTCGACTTCTCAAGACGAGGGCAGCGTCCCGGCGCGCCTGAACATCCCCGGCGTCATTCCATGCGCGGCGCGGAAGGTGCGCGAGAGATGGCTTTGGTCGGAGAAGCCGGCCGCAAAGGCGGCACCGGCGAGATCTGAACCTTGCCGGATCAGCAGATCGGCACGGCGCAGCCTGCGGTCACGGATGAAGGCAGCAGGGGTGAGACCCAGCACTTTCCTGAAATCGCGGATAACTTGAAAGCGCGTCACGCCTGCGGCTTCAGCGAGCCGCTGCAAATCGAGGCCCGAGTTCAGATGGTCTTCGATGACCTGTTCATAGACCCGGAGCCGGCTTTTCGATCCGAAGCTTTCGACCGCCTCGCGCCGCCGGCCGCCCCAATCGCCATGGCGCAGGACGAGCTTGCGCAAGGCGATCAGCATGGATGTTTCGGCGCTCGTGGCATCACCCGATGTCGAAGCCAAGTGCGCGACGCCTACTGCCTGGACGAGATCGGCATCATCGACGATCGCTTGCGAAAACAACGGCGGGCGATCCTGCCCGAGTTCGTCCGCGATCGCACCCATGAGCGAGGCCGACGGATAGAAGGTGCGGTAAGCCCAACCCTGGTCGGCACCCGCCTCGCCGTCATGCCATATCTCCGGATTGACGAGCAGAACCGTGCCCGACGGCGCGAGGACAGTCTCGTTGCCGATGCGGACCCGCTCGCACCCTTGCGTGATCAGGGCGACGACATAGGTCGGGTGCGTGTGCAGCTGGTAGCGATGCCGCGTGAAGCGCGCCTTGAGCATGCCAAGATCGCGAAAGCGCGGATGACGCCAGAACTGCGTCGTCTCCTGAGGCTGTTGAATTCCAGACACGGTCAATCCTGTTCAAGACGCTGCCGGCGCAAATCCTTTACGTGCTGGCATCGACAAGGCCGAATTTACGATAGCCGGCAAGGAGAGCGCAATGCTGCACAACGACCCCATCGCCGCCCTCACCCCGCAGGTGGTGGAATGGCGGCATCACATCCACGCCAACCCCGAACTCGGTTTCCAAGAGTATGACACCGCGCGCTTCGTCGCCGACAAGCTGCGCACCTTCGGGCTCGACGAGGTTCATGAAGGCAAAGGCGGCACCGGCGTGGTTGGCGTCCTCAGAGGACGACCAGGCGTGCGCGCCATCGGGCTTCGGGCCGAACTCGATGCCTTGCCCGTGCTGGAGAAGACAGGATTGCCATATGCGTCGAAGAAAGACGGCGTGATGCATGCCTGCGGCCACGACGGGCACATCGCGATGCTGCTCGGCGCCGCCAAGCTGCTCGCCGACAACAGAGCCTTCGACGGCACCGTCTGTTTCATCTTCCAGCCGGCGGAAGAAAATGAAGGCGGCGCCATGCGGATGATCGAGGACGGACTGTTCGAGCGCTTCCCCGTGGAAGCCGTCTACGCCGTCCACAACTGGCCGGGGCTGCCGCTCGGAAAGATCGCGGCCCGTGCCGGGTCGATGATGGCGGCCGTCGACACTTTCGAACTGACCTTCGAAGGGACCGGCGCGCATGCCGCCATGCCGCAGCTAGGCGACGATCCCGTGCTCGCGGCCGGCGCCTTCGTTCAAGCCGTGCAGCGCATCGTCAGCCGTTCGGTCGACCCGCAAATGGCGCTGGTCGTTTCGATCACCCAGATCCATGGCGGCAATGTCGGCAACATCGTGCCGGGCAAGGTCTGGCTGCAGGGAACCTGCCGCTTCTTCGAGCCCACTTTGTCGGACCATTGCGAAAGGCTGATCGGCGACATCGCGCAAGGCATTGCCTCGGCGCATGCACTCACCGCCAAGCTCGCCTACAAGAAAGGCTACCCGCCGCTGGTCAACACGTCGGCTGCCACTGACCGGGCCGTCCAGGCGGCAACCGCGGTTGTCGGCCGCGAGCAGGTGGAGACCGCATTCAACCCGAGCCTCGGCTGCGAGGATTTTGCCTACATGGTCCGCGAAGCCGGCGGCTGCTATGCCTGGGTCGGCGCAGGAGCGGTCAGACTGGGCGAAGGGCTGCACGGCGATCGCTATGTCTTCAACGACGCCATCGTCCCCACCGTGCTCCGCTATTTCGTCACGCTCGTTGAGCAGACGCTACGCTGACGGCCGAGCGCCTCAGCGCAAGGTCTCGACGTATTTCTCGTGGAAGCTGACATAGCCGGGTTCGACGACTTTGAGATGGCGCTCGATCAGCTGGTGGAAGGCCGGCAGCTGATGGAAGGGCACGCCGGGATTGGCGTGGTGCTCGGCGTGATACGGCATGTTCCAGGCGACTTTGCGCACCAGCCAGTTGGTCAGCGTGGTGCGGGTGTTTTCCAGCATGTTGGCGACAAGCGGGCAGCGGCCATGCTCGGCCAGCAGATAGAGCCTGAGGAAGGGCTGGCCGAGCAGCGCCGGCACGATCCAGACATAGAGCAGTACACTTGCCTCGAACCACAGGGCTAGCGCGGCGACCACGACATAGAAAGCGATCATGGCGCGGGCTTCAGTGCGCACCTTGGGCAGGCCTTTCGGCGGCACGTAGCTGTCGTGGCAGCCGCCAATCGCGTTGGTGTAGAGTGTCTGCAAATGCCCCCACCACACCGGCAGGCCCGAGACGTGGACGATGTATTGCCGCATCGTCTCCGGTTTCGGGAAGGCGAGTTCCGGATCGTTCTCGGGATCCTGGGTGAAACGGTGATGGGCGAAGTGGAAATAGCGAAACCAGTCGGCGGGCAGCGCGATCGCCAGGCTGCAGACCCTTGCGGCGGCATCGTTGAGCCACTGCGTCTCGAACGCCGTCCTGTGCACCGTCTCATGCAGCAGCGTGAACAGGAAGACGATAAGAATGCCTTGCGGCAACATCAACAGCGGCCAGTACGACACCTTGGCCGCAATCAGCCCGCCGATAGCCACAATCGCGCCGAGATGGAAGGCGAGTTGGACCAGACCCGGCCCGTCCGACTTGCCGGTCAGGCGGCTGCGCTGCTCATTGGTCAGGAACGCGATGACGTCGCGATGGTCTCTGGGTTCAAACTGGGCCGATACGGTCATGGCGCCAAGCTACTCGAATAAGAAAGCTTTCGAAAGACGAGGATTTCTGCGACACAGATAAGCTGACCTTACCTATCGGATCACCCAATGACCGCGCTTCCTTCCCTGAGAGGACTTCAAGCCTTCGAGGCGGCGGCGCGCTCGGGGAGTTTCGCCGCAGCGGCGGATGAGCTCTCGATCTCGGCGGCTGCGGTCAGCCAGCTCATTCGCACCGTCGAGGAGCAGATGGGTCGAAAACTGTTCCATCGCGTCAACCGCCGCGTGGTGCTGACGGAAGCCGGCGTCGAGATGCTGCCCCGGCTGACCCTGGCTTTTCGGGAGATCGGCAGCATCGCGCGTGGCAGCGATGCCTTCCGCCCGCGGCTTGTCGTATCGGTGCCGCCGTCCATGGCGATGGGCTGGCTTTCCGAACGTCTCGCCGGCTTTGTGGCCAGCCACGGCGCCGTCGACATATCCCTGCGCGGCGATGACGATCCGGTGCCGTTCGACCGCGAACTGATCGACATCCGGCTGTCCTTCGGCCCGCACTATCGTGAACACCCGACCGAAGACATTGTCAGGGACGCCGTCTACCCCGTCTGCGCGCCAGAACTCACCGCCAAAACCGACAGCCTCGCCGGCCTGCCACTGATTCACACCGACTGGGGACCGACCGGCGCGTCGTTTCCGTCTTGGCGCACCTGGTTCGAGGCGGCGGGCATAGAACCCGGCCGCGCAGTGCAGCGCGGCCTGTCGGCGAACTCGTCGCGGGCAGCGCTCGACCTTGCCATTTCAGGGCTGGGCGTGGCGCTGGCGCAAGGCATTTATTGCGCCGGGGCGCTGGAAGAGGGCCGTTTGGTCCGGGCTAATGCTCTATCGATCGCGCTGCGTCAGCCATATTGCCTGACGATCCCGGAACGCAGTGCAAGGCGCGACCTGGTGGCGGCGTTTCGCAATTGGCTGATTGAGGAATGCCGGCGGTCGGTGGGTTCGCCGGTGCTCGGCTGATGGACCGAACTGCTCAGAGATGGCCGGCCAGTGCGGCGACCATGTCCTTGTTCGTCGCCACGGGAATGATCTCGAACTCCACCAGGTCAGACCATTCGATGACCCAGCGCTGCAGCAGCGTGACGTCATCGGCTTCGACCAAAAGGAAGCAGCGGCTCATATCAGCCGCGATCCAGGAGTGGTGCACGACAAGCGCGTCCGGCTTCAATCGGCCGCGCTCGCCGAAACGGCGGTAGATCTCCTTGCGGTCGCAGCCGGTGAAATCCTCGATGACGATGAACTGCATTTTTCCCCCTCGGTTGAATTACCGCCCGGGACCGCAAACTAACGCCCGGGACGGTCCAGCCGCTCCAGGAACCATTGCGTCAGCCGCACCCAGACTTCGTCCTTTTCGCCGGAATCCTCCCAGCCATGGTCGAGGTTCGGGTTGTCGTTGACCTCGATGACGAAGACGCCATCCTTGGTTTCCTTGAGATCGACGCCGTAAAGCCCGTCGCCGATGCAGCGCGCCGCCTTCACCGCGGTGTCGACGACATGCGGCGGCGTCTCTTTCAGCGTGAAGGTCTTGATGCCGCCCTGGTCGGGCTTGCCGCTGGCCTTGTGGTTGACGATCTGCCAGTGTTTTTTCGCCATCAGATAATGCACGGCAAACAGCGGCTGCCCGCCGAGCACGCCGACGCGCCAGTCATATTCGGTCGGGATGAATTTCTGCGCGATCAGGAGATCGGAATCCTCCAGCCACTCGGTGGCGAGCGTCTTCAGTTCTTCGAAGTTGCCGCATTTCTTGACGCCGCGCGAGAACGATGAATCCGGGATCTTCAGCACCAGCGGAAAGCCCAGCGTCTGCGCCGCCAGTTCGAGGTCCGAGGTGCCGGCTATCATCACCGTCGGCGGCACCGGCACCTTGTTGTAGGCCATCAGTTCGTTGAGATAGACCTTGTTGGTGCAGCGGATCATCGACAGCGGGTCGTCGATCACCGGCATGCCTTCCTGCTGGGCGCGGCGCGCGAAGCGGTAGGTGTGGTTTGAGATCGAGGTGGTCTCGCGGATGAACAGCGCGTCGTAATTGGCGAGCTTGGCCAGGTCCTTCCTGGTGATCGGCTCGATTTCGACGCCCATCTTTTCGGCGATCTTGGCCCAGTAACGCAGCGAGGAAATCTCCGACGGCGGCAGTTCCTCATGCGGATCGACCAGCGTGGCGAAGGTGTAGCGTGCCGGCGTGCGGCCCTTGGTGTCGCGCCACTCGCGGTTGGTGTACGTCTCGAGCGCCTGCACGAAGAGGGCTTCTTCCTCCTCGGCCATCCTGGCCAGCGGCAGGAAGCCGATCTTGCGGATCGAAGCCCATTCGGCGCTGTCCTTGATGTGAACCTCAAGCGCCGGAGCGCGGAACCAGTCGAACAACAGCTTGGCGAAGCGGTCCCAGACCTTCGACGGTCCGATGCCGAAGAAGATGCAGATTTTTTGCGGGAATACGCCACCGAGATCCTTGCGACATTTGTTGAGCGCCAGCTCCAGTTCCGGCAGCGCGTGCTCGTAGAGCTTGCGCTCGGACAGGTCGATCATCGTCTCGACCGTCGGGATGACCTTGTGGCCGCGCGAACCGGCGAGCAGAGAGGCATAATAGCCGCGGCTCTGGTAGGCGTAATTGTTCGACAGGTTGATGACCTTCGGCTGCTGGCCGCGAAACAGCGCCGGATGCGCAAGATAGTCACGGTTGGTGATGATCTTGTGCGGCGTCGCCGCCGGGTCGAGATCGTTCTGACGGCCGGTGAGGATGACCCAGGTCATTGTTATCAGCGTTTCCCAAGAGTGATGGCAGCACGCAGTCCGTCGCGGCCAAATTGCGCCATGTTCATGAAGATGCCGTGCGGCACGGGAATGTTGGCGGCATCGAGGATGGTCTCCTGTCTTTCGTCCTCGACCCAGGGATCGTGGATCAGGATGTGGTCGCCATCGTCGCCGATAGCCAGCACCCAATGCGGCACCTTCTTGCCGAACATCAGGAAGCCGCTGATCAGCACCAGCACCAGTTTTCCCTGAGCCAGGGCGCCGCGGATATCGTCGATGGTGAATGGACGGTAATTCACCGGGATGCCGTAAAGTTCCGCGCGGCGGCGAAAGTCCACCTGGGCAAGTTCCATCACCCGGCGCTTGTCGTCGCTGCGCACCGATTGCAAGAACAGCGCGCCATAGAAGGACACGAAGATTTCCGCCGCAAGCCCGCTTTCGTAGCCGGAAACCGCAAGGCCGAAGGGCTCGCAGCCGCCCGGGCCGGACATCATGAACACGGTCGTTGCCTCGCGCCATAGGCGGATTTCCATGACCGGATCGGGCACGAAGCCGGAATCGAAATTGGCCATCGCCATCATCAGGCAGCATGGACCGCAGGTGAACTCGCAGGTCTGCTGGTAGAACGGGACTTTGGTGGCGACCGGAATATCGCCGCGCAAGGTCTTTTCGTAGCGCAGCGCGGTGGCGCCATCCTCGTAATAGTGAGGCTCGCGACCGATCTTGCGGTAGCCGCTCTGCTCATAGATGCCAATGGCGCGAAGATTGTCCTCGCGCACTTCGAGACGCAACATCATGCGGTCATGCTCGAAGGCAGCTTCTTCGGCCGCTGCAAGCAGCATGCGGCCAATGCCGCGGCCGCTGAAAAACGGGCTGGTGGCAAGCGAATAGAGCCGGGCGACGCCGCTGCCCTTGCGAAACAGCACGATGGCGTAGCCGGCGACACGACCATCGCTTTCGGCGACCAGCATCTCGGCTGTCTCGCGTTCGATCAACAAGCGGAAGGAGCGCCGGGAAATGCGGTCACTGGAAAAGACCGCCTTCTCGATGGCGGCGAGGTCATCGACGTCGGACGCGCGGGCCTTGCGAATCTCGGCAGGCATGCGGGTTTGGAAAACCTCGATTGGGTGGAGGAAAAGGCCGCGGTCAAAAACGTCGCAAACATCAGCCGAAACGCCGATATCCATCAAGCGCTATCGCACTTCGAATAGGGCCGAATTGTGACACTTTCTACCCAGGCGCATTCCCGAAACGGAATGCGCTTAACTGGCGATACCCGCCAGAAGCTGACCGTAGGCGCGCTTGGCGACCGCAGCCAGCTGCTCTCGCGGCAGCGAGCCGACGACGGCGCAGGCATAGCCCTTGTCCAGCCAGTAGACCGCCTCGGGACCGTCGGCGTCGGCCATGTAGGTGCCCTTGGACTTGGCTGAGGAATCAGCGGTAACGAACAAGGAGATGCGCTGACCCTTGGCGTCTTCGTAAAGCAGCATCGCTGCCTTGCCCTGGCCGGCGGGCAGCAGCCGGCCGCCAACCAGCTGGAAGCCTTCCGCCACCAGATCCGGCGCCACCAGTTTCAGGCCGACGCGGTTGGACAGCCAGGTCTGCAGGTGATCCTTGTCGCTTGCCGGCACTTCCACCGCATGGCGCTGTTCGGCGGCATAGATGACATGGGCGGCGATCGCCTCTTCGGCCAGTTGGTCATCGGCGCCATCTTCCCTGCCGATGCCGTCGATGCCGGCAAAATAGCCGCCAAGACCGCCGATGACGAGCACTGCGGCCGCCGCGGCCGCAAGCCACCAGCGCGACTGCCGCGCCGCCGCTTTGGTCGCGCCTTCACCGCTAACGATCTGCTTGAACAGCACCGGCACGGGCTCGTCGAGCACACCGGCAAAGGCGGCGCGCAACGCGGCGCGGTCGGCGGTGTAGCGGGCGCTTTTCGCCTTCATTTCGGGATTGGCGTCGATCCAGGCGTCGTAGGCGGCGCGCTCGTCGCCCGGCAGCTCGCCGTCGAGAGCCATGTGGATATCGCGTTCGGAAAAATCGCGGCGGGTCATTTCTCGACGATCCTTATCGAGCGGCGGCGCGCCGTGTCATCGAGCAGGCTGCGCAGCTCCTCGCGTCCGCGCGCTATGCGCGACATCAGCGTGCCGGCGGGCACGCCGAGAATGTTGGCGGCTTCGGCATAGGAAAACCCTTCGATGGCGACCATGACGAGGGCGGCGCGGCGGTCGGGGCTGATCGCCTGCAATGCGTCGATGATCTCGCGCGAGGCGGCGTTCTCCGCCTGCTCGGCGGGGACTGTCTGCGCCTCGTTTGCGTCGAGCGGCAGGATCGCCGCCTCACCGCGCCGGTTCACCTTGCGCATCTGATCGATGAACAAATGATGCATGATCGTAAACAGCCACCTCCGGGGGCTTTCTCCTGTCTGCCAGCTTTCAAGCCGCAAGAGCGCTCGTTCGAGGCAATCCTGGACGAGATCGTCAGCGGATTCGCGGTCGCGCAGAAGCGAGCGTGCGTAGCGGCGCAGGCGCGGTATTTCGCCAAGGATTGCTGCCTTCTTTTCGTCCATGACCGCTGGTTCTGAGGTCGCCCTTGTTTAACCCGATTGAACGCGCCTTCCCGGCGCGGCGCTAGCGGCCAGCGCGAAGCGGTCTGCCGCCCCGGTCACCCAAGCAGTGAGATAACGAGTTGATCTGCTAAATTATTCCCCGCAATCAACAAAAGGGCCGAATTATCCTAAATCGGTCAGTGCGAAATCATGGCCTTTGTACAGCAGTGGAAGATCGCGGCTTTTCGCGCAGGCGTAAGCAAAACAGTCCCCGAGATTCAGATCCGCCTTGTGGCCAACGGCTTTGCCGTAACGGGCGCTCGCGTCAATGGCCCGAGAGCCGATGTTGTCGTCAATGGCCAGACTCTCTCCCATGATCTCCACAATGAACTCATCGATCAGATCGCGGGCATGGAGAAGGGCTTCAGCGCTGGGTCTGCGCGGGCCGGCGCCGGCCCTTGCCAATGCCTGTGTTGCTTCGAAGTGAACCAACGGAGAAACCCAGACCTGCCCGGAAAAACCGGATAGCTGCTTCAGCAATTCCTCCCACCCAGGTTCCTGGTTGAGAATGGCGACGATCACCGACGCGTCGACAAACATCAGTCTTCCCACATCTCGTCGGTGAACTTCTTCATATCGAAATCGGGATTGGGCAGGCCAAGCTTCCTGGCCCTGTCCTGAAGACTGGCGATCCGATCGCGCAGCGGCACCTTCGCCCGATTGCGCTCAAGTTCGTGCACGAGCGCGACCCGCACCGCCTCCGTTTTGCTCGGAGCGTTCGTCTCGCGTTGCAATCTGCTGGCCAGCGCATCCACTTCGTCGTCGCGGATATAGAGCGGCATCGAATATCCTCCGTTGGATATTCATATATTCCATCTCGTATATCACTTCAAGTTGCAGCGTTGGCCTCCCTCGCCGCCCGCGTCAGCAGCCGCTGGTAGAACAGGCCGATGCCGATCAGCACGGCGCCAAGACCGATGAAGGACAGCGCCCTGAGCACGCCTTCCAGTTCCGACATGTCGAACAGGAAGACTTTTACCACGGCAATCGCGATCAGCGCCGCCGAGGCGATGCGCGGCACCTGCGACTTCAGCCAGACGCCGGCGGTGAGCAGCACGACGCCAATGACCAGCCAGAGCGCCGAATAGGTGTAGGTCTCGAGCTGGCCGAGGCCGCTCCACAGGCCGATGAACTCGCCCTTGAACACGCGCCTGACCGACAGTGTGGCGTAGGCGAAGACAAGCAATGCCGCCACCACCGCCAGCATCTGCGCATACCATGGCGGCCGCTTGTCCCTGGCATAGAGCGCCAGCCCGCCGACAGCGATGGCCGGCAGGAGATAAGCCAGGAACAAGAGGTTGAACACCGGGATCTGGCCGGTCGATTCGTCGGTGAACAGCGGATTGAGCACCAGGAAATGCTGGAGGATGATGAAGGCGACCGAGAGCACGCCGGCAGCCATCGAGCCGTAGCGCAGCACAGAGCTTGGCGAGCGCATGTCGATGGCCACCAGTATCGCGCCGGCGCCGATGGCGATCAGCGTATAGATCGCCTGTTCGGCGAGCGTCACCGGGCCGGTGTCGATGACGCCGCCATGCATGGCGTGGCGCACCAGCATGGCGACGGTGAGCAGCGCAAACAGGGCTGCACCCGCCTCCATCGCTAGGCGCGGCCGGCCATTACCAGTTGTTGGTAGTGCGGGGGTGGTACGCGCGAGTTGCCAGGCGGCAAAGCCGAAGGCTAACGCCGGTACGCCGTATCCCGGCAGCAGCCAGTTGAACACCCGCGTCGTCGTCAGGAACTCGGCGCCGACGATGGTCGGATCGAAGGCGACGCGGCCGAGCACGGCGACGACCGCGCCGACCGAAATCCAGCCCAGCACCGGATAAGAACGCCAACGCGTCGCCAGCGCCGGCACGATGGCGGCAACGCCGGCAAGCAACGTGGTCCAGCCGGAACCGAAGGCCATGTGCAGCATCAGGAGCCCGGCCAGAGCCGAGCCGCAAAGCGCGAAGGAGACGGCGACGTCGCCCTTGAGCGGCGGCTGTTCGGCGCGCGCAATCCATTCGCCGCCGGCGGCGAAGACGACGACCAGAAGGGCAGCTATCGCTGCGTAGACAAGGTCGCGGTCGAGATTGCCGTAGGCGAGCCACAGCGTCAGCAGAATAAGCAGCGGCGCAGCGACGCCCCATGCCGCCCAGCATGCCGCGCGGACCCGTGCTGAGGCGGCGAAGCGGCGTGCGGCCCAGAAGCCGGCGCCGATGAAAACCAGGCCGAGGGCAATGCCGATGCGCAGCGTCAACGGATTTCCGGCCGCCACCGGCATGCCGTCAAAGCCGATATTCCCCTGGGTTATGTCGGAGCCGATGGTGGTGGGCGGAATGATGCCGAGATGGATCATCACGCTCACCACGCCGGCGGCATGCAGCAGCGGCAGCGCGCGCGGCCGGTAGAGTGCGGTGGCGACAAGGGCGACGAGGACGAAGGCGCCCGGCAAGGCG
The DNA here is from genome assembly GCF_030323125.1 of Mesorhizobium sp. C089B. Taxonomy (NCBI): domain Bacteria; kingdom Pseudomonadati; phylum Pseudomonadota; class Alphaproteobacteria; order Hyphomicrobiales; family Phyllobacteriaceae; genus Mesorhizobium; species Mesorhizobium sp. C089B. The sequence goes on along the minus strand of NZ_CP100469.1, from coordinate 206,731 downwards.
CCACCGGCGGCGACCAGCGTCGTGTCGACGGACAGGCCTAGCGCTGAAAACGCAACGAAAACGCCTGGCACGATCGAGGGCCAGTCGAAGCCGGTCTTCGCCGTCTCCGCTTCGCTGTCACGTGTGCCCAGCCAGACAAAGGCAAGCACCGCCAGCGTCACCGCGTCGATGAACAGGATGACGGCAAGGTCGGCGACTAGCGTGCTCATCATGTAGACGATGGTCCAGGCGCCGGTGCCGAAGAAGGCCGCCGCAATCAGGAATTTCCAGTCGCGAATGCGGGCGATCACGGCTGTAGCGGCAAGCACGATCGCCAGGTAGACGAACAGCGCCCATGGGTTGGGCGCCTGCGAGGACACAAGCGCCGGCGTCGCCATCGAGCCGACGAGACCGATGCCGGCCAGGGCCTGGCCGTGGACGAGGGCGGCGACAATGGTCGCCACGCCGATGGCGCCGAGCACGGTGAAGGCGAAGGCCGGCCCGACGAAACCGTAAATGGCATGCGCGGCATAGACCGTACCGAACAGGATGAAGGCGCCGGCAGCCGTCAGGATCGCCGGAATATAGGCGCCTGCAGCCCCTTGCACCGGCACCTTGAAGCCGGTGCGGCGGATGAACTCGCCGCCGCCGATCAGCACCAGGCCGAGCAGCGCCGCCAGGGACAGCCGCACTTCAGGGCCGAAAATGCCGGCCTCGATGGTGTAGCGGATCAGGAACAGGCCGCCCAGGGCCAGCGCGACGCCGCCGACCCAGACCGCCCAACGGGTGCCGAGCGCCGTTTCGACCTCTGACTGGCGGGCTGCCTTCGCCGTGGCGGCAGGCGCGGATCCGGTGAATGCCGCCTTGGCCGCGGCCGACAGTTCTGGCACGGCCTCGCTGGTGGCCGCATCGGCTTCGGCGGCCGGGGCCTGGGCATGTGCCGCGTCTGCTGTTGTTGGCGAAGCTATGTCGGCAACTGGTGCGCTAGCGTGAGCGGCATCCGCCGGTGCGCTTGCAGCCTGCTCGGCCGGTTTGGCAACGGGCGGTGTCGCATGCACTCCGGACAGAACCAGGCTGCGCAGCGCTCCGAGCTCGCGCTCGATCAGACTGACGCGGCCCTGCTGGCGCAAGACGAGGACAAAAAGCACGATAACGACGACGGCGCCAATCAGGCTTTCAAACATGGCGGTTCCCCCAAACCAGGCCAGTTTTTCACTGACAATTGCGGCGGCCACACGGCCACCCCAGACGGCTATTCAAGTCACGCCACCGCAATGGTGGCCGAAAAGAAGTTATCGAGCATGTTTCGTCGGCAAATTCCAGCGGCCTACGGTCTTTATCCTCACCCATCATCTGAGATAGCCAGGAATGGCATGCCGCCGCCACTTGCCCAGGAGCCATGCTATCCTCGGATGAACTACGAGGAAATCGAATGCCGAAACGAAGTGCAGGGCTGCTGATCCACCGGACAAGGGCCGGCATTCTCGAATTTCTGCTCGTCCATCCCGGCGGCCCGTTCTGGGCAAGGAAGGATGAAGGCGCTTGGTCGATCCCCAAGGGCCTCGTCGAGGACAATGAAGATGAGTTGGCCGCCGCCCGGCGCGAGGCTGGGGAAGAACTCGGAGTCAGCATCGATGGCGATTTCGAACCTGTCGGCAGCTATCGGCAAGCCGGCGGCAAGATCGTCATCGCCTGGAGTGTCGAAGCCGATTTCGATCCCGATGCCGTTAAAAGCAACATGTTCACGATGGAATGGCCGCCCAGGTCAGGCGTGACGAGGGAATTTCCCGAAATCGACAGGGCCGGCTGGTTTTCCTTCGCCGAGGCCAGCCTCAAGATCCTCGGCGGTCAGCGCGCCATCCTCGATGATTTCATGGAGCATCGCAAAGCCGGCTGAGGCTCTTGCCCTATGAGTACCCCCACCCTAACCCTCCCCACAAGGGGAGGGAATGCTGCCGCATGCAGCTTTTGGTGTGAACCTGGACGGTTTGCGGAGGTCAGCACCCACCGAGTCTCCCTCCCCCTTCTGGCGCAGCGTCTGCCGTAAGGGCGGCCTTGCCGCCCGAATGATGCTTGCGCAAGGCGGCGAGGAAGCCGGCACGGGCATCGGGCTGTTCGATGCCGCGCGGCTCGTAGACATGGCGGGTGAAAAAGAAACCGGTCAAATGGAAGGCGTCCTCGAGTGCCGCGTGGTCCGCCCGCAAGCCGGAGCCGCGCTGCAGGAAGGCCGGCAGCGCCAGCATCTTGTCGCGCCACGGCGCACCGGCGGCTCGCGACACCGCACGGCCGGATTTCGGCGAGACGTAGGCCAGATCCTGCCTGGCGCCGGTCGCCGCGCACTGGCTGAGATCGAGGCCGAAGCCGAGTTCGTCGAGGATGAGCAGTTCGAAGCGCGCCACCAGTTCCCCGGCGGCATCCGAATCGTCCAGATGGGCGATCATCACGGCAAGCGTCTCATACAGGCCGCCATGGGCGTCGCGCTCCGGCAGGAGCCTGAGATGCGCGACCATGGTCTGCAGGCCGTAGACGGCGACTGCGCTGTCCATCAACCGGGCGGCATTCATCTCGATCGCCTCGGCCTGGAAGGTGCCGAGATGCTCGTCGAGGCGTGCCCGCCACAAAAGGTCGACGCGGTTGCCGGGCTGCAGCACCGGCTGCTGCTTGCGCGAGCGCCCGCCGCGCACCAGGCCGAGATGGCGGCCATGCGCACGCGTCATTACCTCGAGAATGGCGCTGGTTTCGCCATGCTTGCGGGTGCCGAGTATGATTCCCTCGTCGCGCCATTCCATGGCAGGAGCTTGTCACCGGTTGCGTGGCTAAATCAAGATTTTGGCGCGCCGCGTGCGATCTGTGCTGACATTGGATCCCCACACATCGTCGAAAGGCTCTGATCACGCGAATTCCCGGTGATCGGCCAGGACGTCGTCGATGACGCGGCGCGATCGCTCGGCTTCGGCTTGGTTGGCGTCGTGTCCGGCAACCGTGATCAGCGCCTTCCACAGCGTCCAGCCGCGGCCGCGCGCCCAGGTCGCTTCATCGACGTCGATGGCGGCGCGGAACGCCTCCCGGCTCTCGCCCTGGAAGAACGTCCAGGCGATCGCCAGGTCGCAAGAGGGATCGCCGATGCCTGAGGTGCCGAAGTCGATGATGGCGCTCAAACGGCCGTTTTGGACCAGAAGGTTGCCCCAGGCGACGTCGCCGTGAAACCAGACGGGCGACCCTTGCCAGGTGGCGGCAAGGGCCGCATCCCAGACAGCGGTGGCCGCCTGGGTGTCGATCTGCCCCTCCAGCGCCTGGAGTGCTTCCCTTGTCTGGTTGTCATACACGCTCGGCGATCCGCCGCGGAAGAAATTGTGCTGGCCCGCGGGCGGCCCGCCCGCCGGATCGATCCGCCGGAGCGCAATGAGGAACTTGGCCAGATCGACCGCGAACTGTGGGCGATCGGCGATTTCGGCGGTCTTGGCTGTTTCGCCGTCGATCCAGCGGTAGACGGACCAATGCCAGGGGTAGCCCTCCCCGGGCTCGCCCATCGTCAGTGGAACCGGGATCGGCAGCGGCAGAAGCGGCGCCAGCCTGGGCAGCCAGCGGTGCTCTTTTTCGACCTGCAAGGCATATGGTGCGGCACTCGGCAGCCGCAGAGTCATATCATTGCCGAGGTGGAAGGTTCGGTTGTCCCAACCGCCAAACGTCACCGGGCTCACCGGCAGATGCCGCCATTGCGGAAACTGCGCGTTGACCAGCCGGCGCACGAGATCGGTATCGATGGTCGGTTTTGGATCAGGCATGTCATCGTCTCAAACTGCCGGGCGGCACTTCTAGACGATGAAGCTCAATGGGGAAACTCAAGCCCCATCTCACGGTAGCGCTCGGGGTCGTCGCCCCAGTTTTCACGCACTTTGACGAACAAGAACAGGTGCACTTTCTGCTCGAGAATGCCGGCTATCTCCATGCGCGCCGACTGGCCGATGGCGCGGATGGTCTCGCCCTTGTGGCCGAGCACGATCTTCTTCTGGCTGTCGCGCTCGACATAGATGGTCTGGTCGATGCGCACCGAGCCGTCCGGTTTCTCTTCCCATTTCTCGGTCTCGATGTGCGAGGAATAGGGCAACTCCTGATGCAGCCGCAGATACAGCTTCTCGCGGGTGATCTCGGCGGCCAGTTGGCGCATCGGCAGGTCCGAGATCTGGTCTTCCGGATAGTACCAGGGGCCGACCGGCAGCGCTTGCGCGAGATAGTCGAGCAAATCCTTGCAGCCGGAGCCGGTCAGCGCCGAGACCATGAAGGTGCGCTTGAACGGCACCTTTTCGTTTGCTGCCGCAGCCAGGGCCAGCAGCGCCTCGTGCTTGACCCGGTCGACCTTGTTGAGGATCAGCACCATCGGCTGGCGGACGTCCTTCAGCCGCTCGAGGATGGCGTCGGCGTCACCCCTGATGCCGCGCTCGGCATCGATCAGCAGCAGCACGATATCGGCGTCCTTGGCGCCACCCCAGGCTGTGGTCACCATCGCGGTGTCGAGCCGGCGCTTCGGCTTGAAGATGCCGGGCGTATCGACAAAGACGATCTGCGCGTTGTCATGCGTGGCGATGCCGCGCACGATGGCGCGGGTGGTCTGTACCTTGTGGGTGACGATCGACACCTTGGCGCCGACCAGTTGGTTGACCAGCGTCGACTTGCCGGCATTGGGCGCCCCAATCAGGGCAACGAAGCCGGAATGCGTGGCCTCCGCTGCCGGAGGGAGATCTTCGCTGCCGGTCATGCCGCACTCCCTTGGTTGGCCCAGATGCCTTCGCGCGTAAGAAACGCCGATGCCGCCGCTTCTTCGGCTGCGCGGCGAGAGCCGCCCGTGCCGCTTGCCGGCGCAAAACCGCCGACCTTCACGGACACCGTGAAAACCGGTTGATGTTCAGGTCCTTCTCGTTTCTCGATCGCGTATTCGGGCCTGACATCGCTGGTCTTGGCGATCCATTCCTGCAGGTCGGATTTCGGATTGGGCGGCTTGGCCACCACCTTTTGCGAGCGCGGCTCCCAGTAACGCAGGACGAATTGCCTTGCCGCATCGAGGCCGCCATCGATATAGACCGCCGCGATCAGCGCTTCGACTGCATCCGCCAGATAGTTTCCGCCCGAGCCACGCGAGCGCGCCTTCAAGGCAGCGTCGGCCCGAACCAGATCTTCGAGCTGCATTTCAATGCCGATCTCGGAGCATGTCCGCGCATCGACCAGGGCATTGAAGCGCGGGGCGATTTCACCTTCCGGCGCCTCAGGAAACTTTTCAAAAAGCAGGTCGGCAACGATCAGGCCGAGCACGCGGTCGCCAAGGAATTCGAGGCGCTGGTTGTTGCTGCTTGCCTTGACCGCGCTGGAATGGGTCAGCGCGGTCTCGAGCAAACGGACGTCCCGGAAGGAATGGCCGGTTTTGGCTGTCACCAAATCGGCCAGAGTTTCACCCGTCGGGCGCTTCAAAGCCATCAATTCACGAAATGGAACAGGCGCGACAGGCGCACCAGCGACGGCCATTTCCAGATCTCGAGCGGGCTCGCCTTCCCGGCGATCGAGAAGAAGACGATGTTGGCGCGGCCGACAAGGTTCTCCGCCGGCACGTAGCCGACGCTGAGGCGGCTGTCGGAGGAGTTGTCGCGGTTGTCGCCCATCATGAAATAGTTGCCGGGGGGCACGACGAACTCGCGGGTGTTGTCGGTGATCGAATTCGGTGTCAGGTCGAGCGTGTCGTAGCTGACGCCGTTGGGCAGGGTCTCGCGATAGACGTCGACCGGCTCAGGCACTTCCGTGATATCAGGATTTTGGATCTGGCCGGTTTTCACACGAGGCACGCCCTGGCCGTTGATGAACAATTGGCCGTCCTTCATCTGGATCTTGTCGCCGGGCAGGCCGACGACGCGCTTGATGTAGTCGAGCGACGGATCCGGCGGGAACTTGAAGACCACCACGTCGCCGCGCTTCGGATCGGAACCCCAGATGCGGCCGGAAAGGATGTCGGGGCCGAATGGCAGCGAATAGCGCGAGAAGCCGTAGGACCATTTGGTGACGAACAGATAGTCGCCTTCGAGCAAGGTCGGCCGCATAGAGCCGGACGGAATCGAGAAGGGCTGGAACAGCAAGGTGCGGATGACCATGGCCAGCAGCAAAGCCTGGATGATGACGCTGACGATTTCGCCAAGCCCGCCGGATTTCTTCTCGGATTTTTCAGCCACGCTCATGTCGTCCTCGATTGTGCGTTGGATGGTATAGAGTCTCGGCGCGCGCTGGGCAACGTCAAGTCGGCGTTAGATAGCGGTCGTCTGATGCAATCAATGTGGCGCTTGTTCGGCGGGCAACGCCTCGATGATCACAAAGGCTTGAGCAAGCGGGAAATCATCGGTGATTGTGAGGTGGATCGCCGCTCTGTGCCCCTGTGGCAGGATTTTGGCCAGCCGTGCCGCCGCTCCCCCGGTCAGCGCCATCGTCGGCGCGCCGCTGGGCAGGTTGGCGACCCCCATGTCGCGCCAGAACACGCCCTGCGCCAGGCCGGTGCCAAGCGCCTTGGCGCAGGCCTCCTTGGCGGCGAAGCGCTTGGCATAGGAGGCGGCGCGGCCCTTGCGGCCTTCCGAGCGGACCTGTTCGACCTCGGTGTAGATGCGCTGGATGAAGCGCTGACCATGCCGTTCCAGCGACTTTTCGATGCGTCTGATGTCGATCAGGTCGCTGCCGATGCCGATGATCATTCCGCCGGAACTTCCCGTCCGCGGTGCCCGGCCTTATGCGCCCGCTCTGCCATGCGCTTCCTGCGCTGCTCGCGAAAGGCTGTCATCCCCCAGCGGGTAATGCCGTAGAAGATCAGCCCGAAGATCAGGCCGAGCGGCACAGCGCCGATCAGCATCGGCTCGAGCACCGGGTGCCACAGCTTTGCAAACGACAGCGTGTGCATCATCTCACCAAGATGCGCAGGCGGTCCGTTCTTGGGCAGGCGTTCATGCAGGATCAGCTTGCCGACTTCCCAGGACGCTCCCCACAGCAGCGGGAAAGTCAGCGGATTGCCGAAGAATACCGCGCCGAGGGCGGCGGCCACCAGATTGCCGGCGACCACCCAGCAGAGCACGGCGGCGACGGCGAAATGGAAGCCGAGCGGAAAGAAGGAGGCGAAAACGCCGGCCGCGACGCCGGCCGCCACTGCATGCGGTGTCGCCTTCAGCCGCAGGATGCGCTTGGAGAAATATTGCAACGAGCGCGAAAACGAGCGGCGCGGCCACAGATAGGTACGCACCCGCTCCAGAATGCCATCAGGCTTTCGGCGTCGAAAAAGCACTCTGTTCCAGTTCCCGGTTCATCACGCCCAAATTGCAACCATCCCTGGCCGGGCGCGGTCGCTCCATCTTGCGCTTCGAGGGCGCAGAAAGGCAACACCGACTTTGATATAGCGACTGCCTTGCGGCGGAACAATGAAACGCCGCCGCGATGGTCTGCCGCAGGCGGGTAACAAGAGCGCCATTGGGGCGAAACTGAGGACAATATCGATGAAAGCTCCCCGACGACGGCAAGGCCCGCGCGAGACGACGCCGAGGCGGATAGATTATTCCCGATATTCGCTGACTTCGACCAAATTGCTGTCCGGATCGCGGAAATAGACCGACATCATCTTACCGCGGGCGCCGATGCGCTCGACCGGACCGACTTCGATGGCAACGCCATTGGCTTCCAGACGGGCGCAAATCTCGGCAAGCGGCCTTGCGGCGACCAGGCAGAAATCGCCGGAGCCAGGCATCGGCACCTTGGCCTTGGGCTCAAAGGTGCGGCCCACCTGATGCAGATTGAGTGCGATCCGAACAGCAACGCCGTCGGCCGGTTCGGCTCGTCGAGGCGCTTGAGGCCAAGCACCCGCTGGTAGAAGGCGCAGCTGTCCTCCACAGAGCGGACCGTCAGCACGAAATGATCGATGCCGGCGATCATGGTGATGTCCCCTAGATGTTGCGGCTTCCTGGCTTAACGGCGGGAATGGCGGCAAGTTCCGGCGGCAGGCGGTCGGCGGGATAAGCCGGGACCTCGTATTCGGCAAGCGCGATCAGCGGCACGCCGACATTGGTCTTGCCGGCCGAGCGGTCGATGATGCAGGCCGCCGCCACCACCTCGGCGCCAATCGTGCGCAGGCAGTCGATGGTTTCGCAGATCGAGAGACCAGTGGTGACGATGTCCTCCACGATGACGACGCGCGATCCCGGCGCGATCTCGAAGCGGCGCAGCCTGAACTCGCCGCCTTCGCGCTCCACCCAGATTGCTGGCACACCGAGATGGCGCGACGTCTCATAGGCCGGGATCAGGCCGCCGATCGCCGGGCCGACGACGTAGTCGACCTTGCCCGGCACCGCCTTGCGGATCTTTTCGGCCAGCGCCTTGCAAAGCCGCTCGGTCTTGTCGGCATGCATGAAGACGCGCGCCTTCTGCAGGAAGACCGGGCTGCGCAGACCCGACGTCAGGATGAAATGTCCCTCCAGAACAGCGCCTGCCTCGCGGAAAATGCCCAGAACTTCGTCGGTATTCATAACTCGCCCCATGTCCATGGTGAATGGTGAATGGTGAATGGTGAATGGTAGTGAGAACGCCTTCTTTCACTATTCACTATTCACTATTCACCCATTCACACGCCGCGCATCGCTGACGCTCGAATTATCCTTGAGCTGCGACAGCAGCCGGTTGAGGTGCTTCAGATCCCAGACTTCGAGATCGATCAGCATTTCGGTGAAGTCGGGCGCGGTGCGCACCATCGACAGCGTATGAATGTTGGCGTCGTTGGAGGCAACGACCTGGGCGATGTCGGCGAGCGAGCCCGGCGCGTTGATGGCGGTGACCGAGACGCGCGCCGGAAAGCGCTCCTTGGTCTGCTCGTCAATGTCCCAGCGCACGTCGATCCAGCGCTCCGGCTGGTCGTCGAAGGCCTGCAGCGCCGGCGACTGGATGGGATAGATGGTGATGCCGGTGCCCGGCTGGACAATGCCGACGATGCGGTCGCCAGGCACGGCCCCTTCCGGCGCGAAACGCACCGGCAGGTCGCCGCGCACGCCGCGGATCGGCACCGCGCCATCGCGCGGCTGGTCCTTGTCCTTGCGCGCGGCTCGTGTGCCGGGCATCTGGAACAGCATGCCGGCGGCGTTGCGGATCTTCGACCAGCCCTCCTCGCGCTGCTTGGGGGCGCTGACGGTGACGCGCTCGTCCTTGTAGTCTGGGAAGACGGCCTTCATGACGTCGGTCGAGGCAAGTTCGCCGCGCCCGACCGAGGCCAGCACATCCTCGATGTCCTTGCGCGCCAGCCGGTGCAGCACCGGCTTCAGGCTTTCCTTGGTGAAGGTCTTGCCGGCGCGTTCGAAGGCGCGCTCGAGAATGCGGGCACCAAGACCTGAATATTGCTTGCGAATGGCGTTCTTGGTGGCGCGGCGGATGGCTGAACGCGCCTTGCCGGTGACCACCACCGACTCCCACGCCGCCGGCGGCACTTGCGCCTTGGAGCGGATGATCTCGACCTCGTCGCCGTTCTTCAGTTCCGTCATTAGCGGCATGATGCGGCCGTTGACCTTGGCACCGACGCAGGTGTCGCCGACATCGGTGTGCACGGCATAGGCGAAGTCGATGGGCGTGGCGCCGCGCGGCAGCGCAATCAGCATGCCTTTCGGCGTGAAGCAGAATACCTGGTCCTGGAACAGCTCCAGCTTGGTATTTTCGAGGAAGTCTTCCGGGTTGTCGCCTTCTGCCAGTTGCTCGATGGTGCGCCGCAGCCAGGCATAGGCGTTGGTCTCCTTCGAGATCGCATGGGCGGCGCCGTTCGTCTTGCCGCCGGTGTCCTTGTAGATCGAATGGGCGGCGACGCCATATTCGGCGATCTTGTTCATCTCGCGGGTGCGGATCTGCAGTTCGACGCGCTGGCGCGACGGGCCGACAATGGTGGTGTGGATCGAACGGTAGTCGTTCTGCTTGGGCGTAGAAATGTAGTCCTTGAAGCGGCCAGGAACCATCGACCATGTGGTGTGGATGGCGCCGAGCGCGCGGTAACAGTCTTCGACGCTGTCGACGACGACGCGGAAGCCGAAGATGTCCGAGAGCTGCTCGAAGGACAGCGCCTTGGCCTCCATCTTGCGGAACACCGACCACGGCTTCTTCTGCCGGCTCTTCACCCCGGCATTGATGGCATGCTTCTCGAACAGCGCCGACAGCGCCTTTTCGATGTCGGTCAGCACACCCTTGTTGCGCTCGAATATCTCGGCAAGCCGCGCGGTGACGGCGCGGTAGGCTTCCGGATTGATGAAGCGGAAGGCGATCTCTTCCAGCTCCTCACGCATGCCTTGCATGCCCATGCGCCCGGCCAGCGGCGCGTAGATGTCCATCGTCTCCTCGGCGATGCGCAGGCGCTTGGCCTCGGGCATGTGGTCGAGGGTGCGCATGTTGTGCAGCCGGTCGGCGAGCTTGACCAGCAGAACGCGGACATCCTCCGAGATGGCCAGCAACAGCTTGCGCAGGTTTTCCGCCTGCTCGGCCTTCTTGGAGACGAGATCGAGCTTCTTCAGCTTGGTCAGGCCTTCGACCAGCTTGCCCATTTCGGGGCCGAACAGATCGTCGATCTCGGCCCGCGTCGCGGTGGTGTCCTCGATCGTGTCATGCAGCAAGGCGACGGCGATCGTCGCCTCGTCCATGTGCATTTCGGTGAGGATGGCGGCGACTTCGAGCGGATGCGAGAAATAGGGATCGCCGGAAGCGCGCTTCTGGTGGCCATGCTTCTGCATGGCGTAGACATAGGCCTTGTTGAGCAACGCCTCGTTGACGTCAGGCTTGTAGCGCGCAACGCGCTCGACAAGCTCATACTGACGCATCATGGGCGGGTTCTCACGGTGCTGAAATGATTGATGCGCCGCACTGATGTACGGCGCATCTCATAGATAGCCACGAAACTCACGGGACGGAAGTGCCGGAACCATATTCCCGGCAGGTCCAGGGCAGCGATTAGTAGTCGTCGCTCTTTTCCGGGGGAACCAGGCCCTCGATGCCGGCCAAAAGGTCTTCCTCGGTCATGCGATCGAAGGTGACGTTTTCTTCGGCGTCGTCGGCATCGGTAGCTGCAACTGCGTTGCCGGTCTGGTCGGCGATCGCCTCGCCGTCGGCCTCGGGCTCGTCGACCTCGACATGCTTCTGCAGCGAGTGGATCAGATCTTCCTTGAGGTCGTCGGGCGACAGCGTCTCGTCGGCGATCTCGCGCAGCGCCACGACCGGGTTCTTGTCGTTGTCGCGCGGCACGGTGATCGGCGCGCCCTGGCTGATCTGGCGGGCGCGGTGGCCGGCGAGCAGCACGAGTTCGAAGCGGTTGTCGACCTTGTCGATGCAGTCTTCAACGGTTACGCGGGCCATTGATTGCCCCTTTCATGCCTGGATTTGATGGAAAACAGGCGCGGTCCATAACCCGAATGCCGCCAAAATACAAGCATTATGGCGATGTGGCCTCGTGGGCTGGCGGATGCCAGTTTCTGGGCGCAGGTGAATGCCTTGCCGGCGAAGCCCGCCTACCGGCGACGACACCGCTCCGATCACAATTGCTTGCAGTGCGCCCCGGCACCCTTGGATTGCCGTAAAACTGGCGCTATCTCGGTTGACGGTAGGTCAGCCGGTTTATTTACGAGCCGAGCGATATAACGACCCATTTCGATTAGTCCGCCACCTATTTCGAAAAAGGAATATTGCCATGTTCGACCCCCGTGAAAAAATCGCTCTATTCATAGACGGCGCCAATCTCTACGCCACCTCGCGCGCACTCGGCTTCGACATAGACTACCGCAAACTGCTGTCCAGCTTCCAGAAGCGCGGCTATTTGCTGCGGGCCTATTACTACACCGCTCTGGTCGAGGATCAGGAATACTCTTCGATCCGCCCTTTGATCGACTGGCTCGACTACAATGGCTTCAAGGTGGTGACCAAGCCGGCCAAGGAATTCACCGACTCGACCGGCCGCCGCAAGATCAAGGGCAATATGGACATCGAACTGACCGTCGATGCGCTCGAACTTGCCGATGTTGTCGATCACTATGTCATCTTCTCCGGCGACGGCGATTTCCGCACACTGGTCGAAGCGCTGCAGCGGCGCGGCCGCAAGGTCTCGATCGTCTCGACCATGGCCTCGCAACCGCCGATGATCTCGGACGATCTGCGCCGCCAGGCCGACCATTTCATCGATTTGACCTCGCTGAAGAACGAGGTCGGCCGCGATCCCTCCGAACGGCCGGTGCGCAGGCCCGAGCCGGCCGAAGTCGAAGAGGAAGACTATTGACGGCGGTGGCCTTGGAGGCCGCTCCCGAACCCGACCGCGACTGCCCCCTCTGCCCGCGCCTGCATGATTTCATCGCAGACTGGCGGCAGCGCGAGCCGTCGTGGTTCAATGCGCCGGTGCCGACTTTCCTGCCGCCTGATGGCGAGGACGCCGTCGAGCTGCTGATCGTCGGGCTGGCGCCCGGCCTGCGCGGCGCCAACCGCACCGGGCGACCGTTCACCGGCGACTATGCCGGCGACCTGCTCTACTCAACGATGATCGCTCACGGTCTTGCCCGCGGCGAGTTCAAGGCGCGGCCGGATGACGGGCTCGAACTGATCGGCACCGCGATCACCAATGCGGTGCGCTGCGTGCCGCCTGAAAACAAGCCGGTCGGCGCCGAGATCGCCACTTGCCGCAGCTTTCTGGTGCCGACGATTGCACGCTTTCCCAAACTGCGCGCCCTGCTGGCGCTGGGCTCGATCGCCCACCAGTCGACCGTCAGGGCGCTCGGTCAGCGCGTCGCTGCCTATCCGTTCAAGCACGGCGGTCGGTTGCCGACCGGCGGCGTCACGCTGTTTTCCAGCTATCACTGCTCGCGCTACAACACCAACACTGGGGTGCTGACCGAAGCGATGTTCGTCAAGGTATTCAGCGAGATCGCGTCGTTCCTGCGGAACTAGACGCTGCCTCTCAAAATCCCTCGAGCACGATCTTGCCCTTGGCCTTGCCGGTCTCGATCAGCGCATGGGCGCGCTTCAGATTGGCGGCATTAATTGGGCCGAACGTCTCGCCCAGCGTGGTGCGGATGGTGCCGGCGTCGACAAGGCGCGCCAGTTCGTTGAGATGTTCGCCCTGCGCGGCCATATCGGGCGTTTCATACAGCGAGCGGGTGAACATCGGCTCCCAGTGGACCGAAACGCTCTTGCGACCCAGTCGCGGGTTTCGGGCCGCGATGCGGTGGCGATCATCGTCAGATCGGTCAGCTGGCGCGCGAGCTGGACCGCGATCGACCCGACGCCGCCGGCGCCGCCGACGATCAGGATGGTGTTCGCGGCGCCGATGACTAGCTTCTTCACATCGAGGCGGTCGAACAGCGCCTCAAAGGCGGTGATCGCCGTCGTCGGCAGTGCTGCCGCCTGCGCATAGCCGAGCGAGCCAGACTGGGCTCATCGCCCGCAAGGTCTATGCGCAGATGCCGCCGAAGGTCGAGTACAGCCCGACGCCTCGTGGCCGAAGCCTGGAGCCCGTGATCACCGCGCTGAAGGTCTGGGCGATGCGAATGTGACGCTGGCGCCGAAGGAGTTTCCCAGGCTGCTTGAAGCGGAGGCGTGGCAACCGCTTGCGTTGGTCCGGCCCGTCTCACACCGGCAGCAGCGCGTCCGGCTTTATATCCGATATCGACGTATAGGTGTGCGTTTCCCTGACACCGGGCAGCGGCAGGATCACGCGCTTCAAAAAATCCTGATAAGCGGCCATTTCTGAAATGCGCGCCTTCACCAGATAGTCGAAGCCGCCAACGACCATGTGGCATTCCAGCACTTCGGGAGCTTTCGCCACCGCTTCGGCGAAACGGTCGAACACATGCGGCGCCGCCTGGTCGAGCCTGACTTCGATGAAGACAAGCGTGCCACGGCCGATCTTTTGCGGGTTGAGCACGGCCCGGACCGCGGTGATGAAACCCTCACGGAAAAGGCGCTTCACGCGCTGGCTGGTGCCGGTCGGCGACAGGCCGACACGGGCTGCCAGGTCAAGCGTCGTGCGACGCCCGTCCTCCTGCAGCAACCGAAGCAGGCTGCGATCGATGGCGTCGAGCTGATCGGATTCATGATTCACGTTTGCAGCGCCCATATCGCGTGACTTTCACTTCCAGATTGCGAAAACAGCATATTTTGACGCACCATTTTCGACAATAGGCTGCGTTTTCAACGAAAGCCGTCTGGAGGAAGTACCCTTTCGCTGGCAGGATCGAGCGGGACAAGAATGCGCGTGACAGAGGACCGAAACACGAAGCCGGCAATCCTTGCTGGCCTGGCCATGATCGGCATCTACGCCGTGCAGTTCGTCGCCGCCCGCTTCAGCCTGCGGGAACATCTGACCGCGACCGATTTGGCAACGTTGCGCTTTGCCGGCGCCGGCATGGTCATGCTGCTGGTCGTCTGGAGAAACGGCCGGGCGACTGGCAAGGCATTGGGCTGGAGGCGTGCCTTGACGCTGGCGGCACTGGCCGGACTGCCCTACCCTATCATCATCAATTGGGGACTGACCTATGCGCCGGCAGCGCATGGTGCCGCACTTTGCCCTGCCTCGATCGTGTTCTTCTCATTCGTGCTGTCGCGCATCGCCACGAGGGAGAAAACCTCGCGCCAGCGAACCATCGGCGTCGCAGCCATCATCGCCGGGCTGATCCTGTTCATTGCACCCGTCCGCACTGGCGGCGGCATGAAGGATGTCCTCTTCGGCGATCTTCTGTTCGTCGGATCCGGCGCGATGTTTGCCGCCTATGCCGTTCTCGTGCGGCGCTGGCGCGTCGATCCGGTTGCGGCGACCGCAACGGTGGTGCTGCTGTCATGCGTGCCGCTGCCGTTGCTCTATTTCTTTGCCCCAAGCGGCCTCCGCGCGGCATCAGTGGCCGAGATTGCCAGCCAGATCGTCATTCAAGGGTTTTTGGCAGGTGCGGCCGCCATGTTCCTGTACACCTATATCGTCCGGCAGCTGGGGTCGCAGGCGGCATCGCTGTTCATGCCATGCGTGCCGATCGCAACCGTGCTGATCGCGATGACGGTGCTCGGCGAGACGCCGACCGGCGCCCAGTTCGCCGCCGTACTGATCATGGCCGCGGGGATGGCTTTTTCGGCTCTTTCCAGGCCTGTTCCCAAGCCTGCGTAAGACTGCGGATGCCAACTCAAGGCCAGATGATTCGTTCAAGGCGATGGAGGCTTTTGCGAAGAGAGCGATGCGGGCGCAGCAAATAGCTCGGCCAGCGTTTGCTGCCCACCCTGCAGGACGTTGAGATCGACATCGCCCTCGATCCCGTCGACACGGCCCATATTGTGGTACTGCCAGTAAATCCAGCCGTCCTCGCTCGGCTTGAACGCCAGCGAGCGCAGCCAGCGCTGCCGCACAGCCATCTGTCCGGCATAGGCGTCCTCAGCCTCGTCGGTCAGGTAGATGATCGCCGGCTTGCCGAACGCAGCTTCAACCGGTCCGAGGAAGGCCTGGAGTTCCGCGCTCAGCTGTTCCGGCGACGGGCGTTGCGGGCAGTTGCCGCCGAATTCGATGTCGACGACCGGTGGCAGCAGCGGCTGGTCGTGCGGCACCACCGCGATGAAATTTTTCGCCTGGTCGGCGCCCGGCCGGCAGAAGGTGAAAAAGTGATAGGCGCCGACGGCAAGTCCGGCCGCGCGCGCCTCGCGCAGGTTTTTGGCGAAGGCATCGTCGACATGGTCGCCGCCCTCGGTCGCCTTGATGACCGCGAAGGCGACATCGTCGGCGGCAACGCGGCGCCAGTCGATTTCACCCTGATGATGGGAAACGTCGATACCCCTGACCGGATAGCTGTCACGATCGGGCGAGAAGGTCCGGAAATAGAAGAAGCCGCCTGCCGCGACGAGGCCGGCAAAGACCAGACTGGCCGCACCCCAGAGGATGATCCGGTTCTTCAAACCTTTCCCCATCGTGTGTCGCTGGAAACTTGAAAGCCGATGTGGCTTTTGTGGGGCTGTGGCTCGAGGTTCTTAGCCTCGCTCCTTCATAAGCCGGCCCTTTTCGCGCGACCAGTCGCGCTGCTTTTCGCTCTCGCGCTTGTCGTGCAGTTTCTTGCCGCGGCCGACGGCGAGCAGCAGCTTGGCACGGCCCTGGTCGTTGAAGTAGATTTCAGCGGCACCAGCGTCATGCCTTCGCGGTCGATGCTCTGCGCCAGTTTTGCCATCTCGCGCTTGTTGAGCAGCAGCTTGCGGCGCCGTCTGGGCTCATGGTTGAAGCGGTTGGCCTGCAGGTATTCCGGCAGATAGGAATTGATCAGCCAGATCTCGCCGCCCTCCACCGAGGCGTAGCTGTCCTGGATGTTGGCCTGGCCCTGGCGCAGCGACTTGACCTCGGTGCCGGTCAGCACAAGGCCGGCCTCGACGGTGTCGAGCACCTCATAGGAAAACCGCGCCTTGCGGTTTTCCGCAACGGTCTTGTTGTTGGGATCGGCTTTTCTGACCTGGTTCATGATGCGGAGAGGTGGCGCCTCATCCTTAATTTATCAAGCCGGCGTGTTTCATCGCCGCATCGATCTTCTCGGCGGTCGACGCCTCGATGGTCACCAGCGGCGAGCGCACCACGTTCTCGACCTTGCCAATCTTCGACAGCGCGTATTTGACGCCGCACAGGCCGGGCTCAAGGAAGATCGCCTTGTGCAGCGGCAGCAGACGGTCCTGCAATTCCAGCGCCTTGGCGCTGTCACCGGACAGTGTGGCTTCCTGGAATTCGGCGCACAGCCGCGGCGCGACATTCGACGTCACCGAGATGCAGCCGACGCCGCCATGGGCGTTGAAGCCGAGCGCCGAGGCATCCTCCCCTGAAAGCTGGATGAAATCCTTGCCGCAGGTGGCGCGCTGTTCGGACACGCGCTCGACCTTGCCAGTGGCATCCTTGACGCCGACGATGTTCTGGAAGTCGTGCGCCAGCCTGCCCATCGTCTCCGGCATCATGTCGATCACCGAGCGCGGCGGGATGTTGTAGATGATGATCGGCAGCTTGGTCGCCCTGGCGACGGCGGCGAAATGCTCGTACAGGCCGCGCTGCGTCGGCCTGTTGTAATAGGGTGTCACGACCAGAGCGGCGTCGGCGCCCGCCTGCTCGGCATATTGCACCAGACCGACCGCTTCCGCGGTGTTGTTGGAGCCGGCGCCGGCGACGACCGGAGCGCGGCCCTTGGCCACCTCGATGCAGACCTTGACGACATGGCGATGCTCGTCATGGGACAGCGTCGGCGACTCGCCGGTGGTGCCGACCGGGACGAGGCCCGTCGTGCCCTCGCCAAGTTGCCATTCGACGAAGGCGCGAAAGGCTTTCTCGTCGAAACGCCCGCTCTTTTCGAACGGTGTCACGAGCGCAGTAAGCGAGCCTCTCAGCATGTCGTCCAACTCCTTGGGACTTGTTTGTTTATGCATGTCGTCGTCCCAAAACCGGTTCCCACTTTTGGGCGACTGCATCGGGCGCCTTCTAGCCGAAAGCGAAGCCGCGCACCATAGTCTCGACACTGTTGCGCGGCAAGCATGCCGATCGTGCCAGCAAGCGCAATTCGAACGGCCTGGATAACCCTTTGTTTACGGGCTCTTCACGACCTAAGTCTAGGCTCTCGGGCACCTGGGCTTGCCATCTAAAGTGCCGCAACAGGGAAAGATCAGGATCATGCCGGCCAGTCGGCCACTCCGCTTCATATTGCTTGGCGCCGTTGCCCTGCTGATAGTGGGGACGGCGGCAAACGAGAGCGTCGACGAGCAGACGACCTCATCGATCCCGATGCCTGACATGCAAGATGGAGCGCAGACCGATGCGCCCTCCGCCAATATCGCCGTGTTGAAAGGCAGTCTCGACGCGTTGGCGACCGGCGATATCGCCGCGGCGCGAGCGGTGCGCGAAACATTGCCGGCCAATTCGCTGGACCGCCATATCCTGGCCTGGGCGATCGCGCTCTATGGCGGCGGCCGTGTGCCGAGCAGCGAGATTGCCGATACCGCAAAGATGTTGCCGAATTGGCCGGGCACCATCGCTCTGCGCAAGAACAGCGAGCGCGCGCTTTATCGCGAAAACCCCTCGCCGCAGACCGTGGTGAAAGCCTTTGACGGCAGCCAGCCGCTGAGCTTTCAAGGCGTGGTCATCCTTGCCCGTTCTTATGTAGCTCTTGGCAACACCAAGGCTGCGCTTTCCGTGCTGTCGCCATTCTGGCGCACCGAGAAGCTGGAAGCCAGGGACGAGGCGGCCGTCAGCAAGGAGTTTGGCGCCATCATTCCGGCTGCCGACCATCGTTTCCGCATGGAACGGATGTTTTATGCCGACCGGGAGAATTCGGCACTGCGGGTCGCAGCACTTGCCGGCGCGCAATCGCTGGCCGATGCCTGGGCCGCCGCCTCGCGTGGCGACAAGAACGCGGCCAAGCTGTTGAAAGCGGTGCCTGCCGCGCAGCAATCGGCCGGCTATTTCTTCGCGCAAGCCGAATATCTGCGCAAGCAGCGGAAGTTTGCGGACGCCGCCGCGGTGATGATGAAAGCGCCAACGAGCCGCGACGCGCTGGTCGATCCCGATGCCTGGTGGGTCGAGCGCCGCGTGCTGTCGCGCGCACTGGTCGACCAGGGCGACTGGAAGACCGCCTACAAGATCGTTGCCGCGTATGCCGCCGAAAGCCCCGCCAGCGCCGCCGAGGCCGAATTCCACGCCGGCTGGTATGCGTTGCGCGGCCTCAACGATCCTGCGACGGCCTCGACCCATTTTGCCCGCATCGCCGATCTCGCGCAGGGACCGATGTCGCTGTCACGCGCCTATTACTGGCTTGGCCGCGCGGCGGAAGTCGGCGGTCCCGGCAATGCGAAGGATTATTTCACCAAGGCGGCAGCCTATGGCACCACTTTCTACGGGCAGTTGGCGGCGGAACGGGTTGGCTTGCGCACGCTGAACATCGTCTATCCCGAGCCAAGCACTGCCGACCGCCAAAGCTTTGACGGCCGCGAAGCCGTCAGCGCCATCAAGCGGCTGCAGGAGGCGGGCTACGACCGCTATGCCGAGACGCTTTACCGCGACCTCGCCGGGCAGTTGACCAGCCCCGGCGAGCTGGCGCTGCTTGCGGTGCTGGCGGAAAAGCAGGGCAATCATTTCATGGCGCTGAAGATCGGCAAGATCGCCGGCGCGCGCGGCATCGATGTCGGCGCGCTGTCGCATCCGCTGGGCGTCATTCCCGACACCGCCGACATATCCGGCTCGGGCAAGGCGCTGGCCTATGCGATCGCCCGCCAGGAAAGCGAATTCAATGTCGGCGCCGTCTCCAGCGCCGGCGCGCGCGGCCTGCTGCAGCTGATGCCGGGCACCGCCAAGCAATTGGCGAAGAAGGCAGGACTGAGCTTTTCCCAGGATCGGCTGACCAGCGATGCCGGTTACAATGCGACGCTGGGGGCTGCCTTCCTTGGCGAGCAGCTCGACCGCTTCGGCGGCTCCTATGTGCTGACCTTCGCCGGCTACAATGCCGGCCCTAACCGCGCCAGCCAATGGGTAGCCAAGTACGGCGACCCGCGCGGCAAGGGCATCGACGCCGTCGTCGACTGGATCGAGCGAATTCCCTACACCGAAACAAGAAGTTACGTGCAGCGCGTGATGGAGAATTACGAGGTCTACAAGATGCGCATTTCGGGGAAGTACGATATCGTTGGGGATTTGGTGAACGGAAGAGGCTGAGGCCGCAGAGCTGTCGCCACGGGCAGACGTTGGCGATCCTTCGCGCCCCCCTTGCCGGCCATCTCCCCCACGAGTGGGGAGATCAGCTGTCATTGCCGATTTCGCCGATCTCCAACGTCGAAGGAAGGGCGTAGCGCCTGAACCGCCAATCTCCCCCCTCGTGGGGGAGATGTCTGGCATTTCCAAGAGTGTCAGCTTGCCGACAACCCTCGATTTGACCGCTCCCACCCTCGCCTGTAGCAGACGGAGACAATCCGGACAGGGAGTCCTTTTAATATGTCGAGCACCGACGGCTTCTCCGACTTTTTCTACACCGCGCCGGACGGGCTCAAGCTTCACGCCCGCGTCTATGGCGAGACCAATTCGGCAGACTGGCAGGTCGTTTGCCTGCCCGGCCTGACCCGCAACGCGCGCGATTTCCATGAGCTGGCGCTTTATCTGTCGCAGCGAACCGACAATCCGCGCAAGGTCATCGCCTTCGACTACCGTGGCCGCGGCCAGTCCGCTTACGATCCTGATATCTGCCACTACAATGTCGGCATCGAAGCCGGCGATGTCCTCGCCGGACTGGCCGCTCTGAACGTCGAGGAAGCGGCCTTTATCGGCACCTCGCGCGGCGGGCTGATCATCCACGTGCTCGGCGCGCTGCGGCCGGCCGCGCTGAAAGCCATCGTGCTGAACGACATCGGACCGGTGATCGAGGCCGCGGGGCTCGCCTATATCCAAACCTATCTCGACCCGGCACCGAAACCGAAGAGCCGCGCTGAGGCGATCGATGCCCAACGCGTCGCTCACGGCGCGGATTTTCCCGCTCTGACCGCAGCGGATTGGGAGCGGATGGTGTCGGCCCTCTACCGCGAGACGGACGAAGGCCTCCTGCTGCCGGATTTCGACCCCCAGCTGGTCGAGACGGTGGCGGGCCTCGACCTCAGCAAGCCGTTGCCGGATCTGTGGCCGCAGTTCGCGGCGCTGGCGGCCATACCTTTGCTTGCCATTCGGGGCGCCAACTCGAAACTCTTGTCGGCCGACACACTCGACGAGATGGAAAAGCGTCATCCCGGCATGGAAGCGATCACCGTCGAGGGCCAAGGCCATGCCCCCTTCCTGGAGACAGGCAACCTGCCGGGCGCTATCGCGGCTTTCCTGGATGAAGCGGAATGTTTGGATCGGATAAGTAAACCCCAAGATCAAATCTGATCCTGGGGTTGTCGTGGCAGTATATGAAAGCCTTGGGTAACTATTTGGCTTTCGAGCTTTTCCGGGACGCCTTGGGTGCCTTCGCCGCTGCCGCTTTGCTTTTTTGAGCAGGCGCTGGCACTGAGGCCGTGGTCAGCGGCGATGCGAAGGCCGAGCTTTTTCCGTCGCCGGACAGCCCTTCGCCGCGGGGCGTTTCCAGCACGACGACGCAGCCGTCGAGATCGTTGGTGGCCAGATGGGCGTAGCGCATGGTCATCGAAAGCGTCTGGTGGCCGAGCCACATCTGAACGCGGCGGATGTCGATGCCGCCCTGGACCAGACGTGACGCGCAGGTGTGACGCAAGATGTGCGGCACCACCTGGTCGTCGGCGCCGAGACCGACTTCGGCCTTCGCATCGTTCCAGATGGCGCGAAATTGTGCCTGGCTGAGTTTGGTGAACGGACCCTTGGGCCGGCGGCCCTCTGACGGGGGCAGTTTGATCACCTCCTTGACCCGCTCGGTCATCGGGATGGTGCGGCTGCGGCCGGATTTGGTGATCCAGAACGAGACGCGATGTTCCTGGATATCGTTCCAGATCAGTCCGAGCGCCTCGCCGAGACGGCAACCGCTGTCGACGAGAAAGACCGAGAGACGGTAGGCATCCTCGCTGCGGGTCCTGATGGCGGCGAACAGCCTTGCTTCTTCGTCCCTTTCGAGGAAACGAATCCGTCCCGCCCGCTCCTTCTGGCGGCGGAACTCGGGCAGGCTGTGGATATCCCCCATCTTGTAAGCCTTGCGCAGCAGTTTGCTGAGGGCAGCCATCTTTCGATTGATGGTTGCATTGCTGTTGCCGCGCTGGCGCAAGGTGCCGATAAGATTATCAAGGGTGCTCTGGTCAAAGGCGCTGAACCGTTCTCCGAGGAGAATCTCGTCTATTTCGCCGATGAAGGAGCTGACATTGTATTTATGTCGCCCATCATCCCAGAGTATGTCTCGGTACGCTGAAAAAAGCTCTCCGACCCGGTGCGACTTTACTTCTCTGATCTTGTTGTAGCTGTATTTTATCTTCGCAGTTTGAGAAGAGAACATTGAGAAATGCTCGGAGGGGTCGCCCTCTTGTATCGCTTCGATGGTCATAAATTGCCACACCCCCGAGTGGATAGAGTCAGACCTACCCGCTTGGAAGCGTCCTTTCAAGAGATTTAATCACGCAGTTGTGAATTCATCCGCCCATCAGCGGATCCCACGAACTCACCCTACGGACTGTTCAGCTGCCGATTCCCCCTGTTCCTTCTGCTTGTCTTGTCCAGTCACGAAACAAAAACAGCCCGGGCGTCGAAGCGCCCGGGCTGGTATTCACCTGTATAGAACCAGCCCTTAGAACGAGCGCTGGAAGCGGAGCATGCCGCCGATGGCGTCGTCGTCCCGTGCATCGGTCCAATCGGAGTCGCCAACGTTGATGTAGTCGACTTCGGCCGTGACCGTGAGGCCGGGGACGACGTCATAGGCGATGTTCGCCGCGGCGCCGAAGTTCTTGTCCTCGTCATACGAAAGCTGGACGTTGAACGAGGTCTTCTCGTTGATGGTGTAGGTGCCACCACCCCAGACTGCCCAGTTGCCGCCCCACTGCTTGTAGAAGCCGCGGCCGCCGGCCGGGATTGCCCAGGTCGGATCCGACAGATTGTCGTCGGTGCCATAGCCGCCAATGATAAACAGCGACAGGTTCTGCATCGGGGTGATGTCCAAACGAACCTTGCCAGCGACTTCTTCGTAGTTGCTGTCGTAAGCAATGACGCCGGTGATGGCGCCCCAGCCCTGCGTGTACTTCAGACCGCCGACGACATGCGGAACATAGCTGTCGATGGTGCCGACGACGCCGGCGCCTTCTTCGAGCGAGAGGACGGCGGAGAAGCCGTTGCCCGCATCGAAGTAGTACTGGATGACGTTGGTGTCGAAGCCGCCGTAAGGAACCAGCGTATCCTGGATGACGTTGCCGGCGTAGCCGATGAACGTATTGAAGGCCGATTCGTCTTTACCGACGCGCAGACCACCGAGCTGGATCCAGGCGAAGTTCAGCGAAACGCTCTTCATGCCGGCCGGATTGCTATCGAAAGCGGTTTCATCGATGTCGGTGGTGGCCGGATCATCAGCGATGTTGGTGGCGTACCGATTGTTGTTGCCGAAGTTGAAGCGGGTCTCGGTGTAGGTCTTCAAGGTGCCGAGTTCGGTTTCCTGGTTGGTCCAGGTCTTGAAGGTGGCGCGGGCATTCTTGTACCAGGTGTCCTGCGCGTCACCATCTTCGTGGTCGAGCGACTCCGCACCCGTGAATGCGCCGACGTCGCCGGCGCCGATGTCGTAGCGGACATAGCCGCCGATGCGCAGGCAGGTTTCGGTGCCGGGAATGTAGAAGTAGCCCGAGCCGTAAACGTCGCAAATCTTGACGTATTCAGCCGGTTCCGGCTCGGCGACGACGACGGCGTCGGCGGCGCGCGCACCGGAAACTGCGATCAAGGCCGCAGCGGAGCCGAGGAGAAGGCTCTTAATGTTCATTTTCTGACCTCCAGTCAAAAGTTAAAAAACGGGTCTGGGTATTCTTTGCTGAAGGACAGCGTTCCCTGCCCCATCCCCACTACCGAAAAAGATGCGCACCGCGCCGCTCCTTCGAAATCGACATTACCCATGAGGCGGCGACGTTCAACCACGATCGTACCGGCAAAAGGGCTGTGCGGGTGCTATCCCCCGGCGTTGTTGCACAAATGACACGATTTGGCCTCAGTCAGAAAGCTCTCATTAACTATCGAGGGCCCGGAAGTCTTTGCCGCAGCGCCGGAATGCGGCCGAATCCGGCGATGAACGGCCGAGATTGCGGCCATGTCGTCGACTCGCCAGCCAGGGAACCGCCGCAGAATCGCCGCATGCAAAAGGCGGCGCTGCGACCGAATCCGGAATTTTCAGAGATAATGTCGCCGGCTTGTTGATTGTGCCCGCGCTTTTCTTTATCCAGCGGCGCAACGGAGAGGTGGCCGAGTGGTCGAAGGCGCTCCCCTGCTAAGGGAGTAGAGGTCAAAAGCTTCTCGTGGGTTCGAATCCCATCCTCTCCGCCATCCTGCTTCGCTCTTCGAGCTTCGCAGGACAAGCCCAACCCTCAGCGCGAAGCAGGATGGCGGAGAGGATGCCCTCCGAAGCCTTGGCGTAGGAGGGCCGGACCGTGTGGTGTGCTACGTGCCGCACAGCGTAAGCCCAGAGAATCCCTCTGCAAAATTCGATGGAGTCCTGCTTCGCTCTTCGAGCTTCGCAGGACAAGCCCAACCCTCAGCTCGAAGCAGGATGGCGGAGAGGATGCCCTCCGAAGCCTTGGCGTAGGAGAGCAGCTCATGTGGTATGTGTATCTTCTGGAGAGTACGGCTGCGGAAGGCGAACGCTATATCGGCATAACGACGGACCTGAAACGACGGCTTGTCGAGCACAATGCGGGGAAATCCAGCCATACATCCAAGTTTCTGCCGTGGCGGATCGTCACCTATATGGCCTTTTCGAACCAGGCTAAGGCAGCTTCATTCGAGCGCTATCTCAAATCCGGTTCAGGGCATACTTTCACCAACAAGCGCCTGTGGTGATGGCCGCATCACCTGCCGCAAAGTTCCATTTTTTCAATAAACTTCAACAATAACAATTGATTACAGCGAAAACGCCTGTCGCCGGCTTCACTGTCTTGTTCGATTCTGACTGGAGGTCAGAAAATGAACATTAAGAGCCTTCTCCTCGGCTCCGCTGCGGCCTTGATCGCAGTTTCCGGTGCGCGCGCCGCCGACGCCGTCGTCGTCGCCGAGCCGGAACCGGCTGAATACGTCAAGATTTGCGACGTTTACGGCTCGGGCTACTTCTACATTCCCGGCACCGAAACCTGCCTGCGCATCGGCGGCTATGTCCGCTACGACATCGGCGCCGGCGACGTCGGCTCGTTCGACGGTGCGAGGTCCTTCGACCATAAGGATGGCGACGAGCAGGACACCTTCTACAAGAACGCCCGCTTCACGCTGAAGACCTGGACCGGCCAGGAAACCGAACTCGGCACCTTGAAGACCTACACCGAGACCCGCTTCAACTTCGGCAATCGTAACGGCTATCCGTCGGCAGACGATCCGGCAACGGAAGCAGACGAGTTCAACTCCAACCCTGCCGGCAACAAGAACGTTTCGCTGAACTTCGCCTGGATCCAGCTCGGTGGTCTGCGCGTCGGTAAAGACGAATCGGCCTTCGACACGTTCATCGGCTACGCCGGCAACGTCCTTCAGGATACGCTCGTTCCCTACGGCGACTTCGACACCAACGTCGTCCAGTACTACTTCGATGCGGGCAACGGCTTCTCGGCCGTGGTCTCTCTCGAAGAAGGCTCGGGCTTCGACACCATCGACAGCTACGTTCCGCATGTCGTCGGCGGCGTGAAGTACACGCAGGGCTGGGGCGCCATCACCGGCGTCGTCGCTTATGACAGCAACTATGAAGAAGTCGCCGGCAAGGTTCGGTTGGACATCACCCCGATGCAGAACCTGTCGCTGTTCATCATGGGCGGCTACGGCACCGACGACAATTTGACGGACTCGAGCTATGCGATCGACGCCGGCGGCCGCGGCTTCTACAAGCAGTGGGGCGGCAACTGGGCATTCTGGGGTGGCGGCACCTACACCATCAACGAGAAGACCTCGTTCAACGCCCAGGTCTCGTATGACGAATGGAAGAATCTCGGCGTCGCCGCCAACATCGCCTACGATGTGGTTCCCGGCTTCACGGTCACGGCCGAAGTCGACTACCTCAACGCAGGCAAGTTCGACGACGCCAACTTCTCCAACTTCACCAATGCCGACAAGAAGAGCAGCATCGGCGGTCTCCTGCGCTTCCAGCGCTCGTTCTAACAGGCTCTGCCTGGCTGAAAATCGAACCCGGCGGGCAACCGCCGGGTTTTTGCATTGAGCGAAATGCTTTGGATCGAACGGTGCGGGTGATCGCCGCTGCTGAGGCCGGTTCAGAGGACCAGTCGGATCTCGACCATCGAAGACGACCGGCAGCCCACAGGCCACCGCTTGGGAGGCCGGCCGGCCCGGGGCTGCTTGCCGTGGCGCGCAGATCGATCAGCAAGGCGCACGCGCGCATCAACTCGCAACTTTGGAAACCTGACCCGTCTAAACCCGATCAGGTCTCTGCAAGATCGCCCAAGGCATCGATCAGCGGCTGGATCTTACCTTCGTAGTTTTTCCAGCGTTTGACGGACGATTTATAGATCGGTTGCCGAACTTGCCAGCGGCTGGCAGTTCTAACAGATCCACCTTTGGCGAAGAAGCGAAGGCAAGCATCATCCCAAGTCAAGCCAAGGTGGTCTATCAGCTTGCGCGATTGCCCTTCTTGATCTGAAATAAGATCTTCGTAGCGATTTTCAAAAATTCGCCTAGGAAAGACCGTCTTCCAATGGTGCATAAGGCGATCATATTCTCGATAATACAAACCAAGGCCCTCAAGATCGGAAGTGTAACGATGCTCCTTGTTCAGGTTTGAAATGAAGCATGACAAACAGTTGTCAATTGCATCGCGCCGGCAATGAATGATGCGGGCGTTGGGAAATAGAATTCCGATGAGGCCGATTAGTTCGAAATTATGCGGCCTCTTGTCGACTATGCGCAGCGCGCCCGGAGCCCGCTGCCGCAGATAAGACAGGTGTTCTTCAGCCAGGGTCCTCGACAGATCGGCGGTTATCGACGGCACTGATCCTTGCGCCGCGCCTGCAGAGCGCGTTGCGTAGCCGATTGCGTTCGCGACCCGTCGCAGCTTCGTAAGTTCCCCAGCGCCATGAACATCCGGATGGCTCGAGCAGATTTGCTCTGTCAGCGTCGTCCCCGAGCGGGGCATGCCGAGCACAAAAACAGGCACTTCAGACGGATTGCCGTAGCCAGCCTTGGCCGTCAACATTTCTGGAGTGAAGAAGTCGATTATGGAATCGACCCGGCGACGGTAAGATTCTATGTCGAAATCGTTGCCTGTACCCCTCTTTGCTTTCTGGAAGTGCTCCATCGCCTCTTCGTAGCGCTGGAGGTCGTCAAGCACTTTGCCTGCGGCATGATGGAGTGGTTGCGCACTATCTGCGGTAAACTTTGGATTGGCGATCTCGCTCAGGATGGATCCGAGTTCGGGCGGCTCATCGGTGAATTTGCGTGTGTACACCAAGTCGCGGTATGCCCCCGGCATATCGAGGCGACGCTCGATCGCTTCCTTCAGGTAGACTGCGGCTTCGTCCATGCGGCCGAGGCCGATGAGCGCTCTGGCCAGACTCGTTCGAACCAGGGGATGACTGCCGTTGACCTTAAGCGCTTTTTCGTAAAGCGGCAAAGCCATGTCAGCTTTGTCAAACAGGACATATGCACGCCCCAACCCACACAGCGCTTCCACCAGATTTGGTTTCAGTTCGCAAGCACGCTGCAAATGCTTGATGGCATGCTCATGCTCGCCGACCTTTAGATAGGTCTCGCCTAGACAGATATGAAAATAAGGATTTAGAGGCGCCTCGCCGACCGCGCGGGCTAAATATCTGATAGCCAGCTCATCATCAAAACCGAGCCCCAAGGTGCCAAGAATGTATAGCGAAAGGGGGTGATTGGGTGTGCGTGCCAGAACGCGGTGACACAGTTCTTCCGCCTCGAACAGCCGGTTGGCTTGCTGAAGTTCCAGCGCCTGTTTCAGCAACACATCGTCGACCTGCGCACGCGACAGTGGTTTCGCTTTCGGCGCCTCCACTTTCGACGCGGACCGGCTCTTTAGATGCTTGGACCAGACGGGGGGCAACCGAGTGTTCATTCTGCCTCGCTAGCAAAATCGGCGGGCAAAATCCAGCACTCGGGCAAGCCAGCGAGACAGTCACGTCGGATACGGCAGCGAAGCCCCTGTGGCACATGTTCTTCGCGGTATTGGTCGGGAAATGTCTCCACCGGCAACTTGCACGCCCCAGCTGCTCAGGCTAGCAAGAAGGCCCATCTTCTCGTGAGCCTTTGCCATGCGCCAGCGCCCTGCCCTCACGCCGCTTGTCGGTGCGCTTCCCTCGACGGTGCCGTTTGTCGGCCCGGAAGCGCAGGAGCGCGAGCGCGGACGTGCGTTTCGCGCCCGCATCGGCGCCAATGAGAGCAGTTTCGGGCCTTCGCCGCGCGTTATCGCCCGTATGGAGCGCGTCGCGCGTGACCAGTGGATGTATTGCGATCCCGACAATTACGAGCTGAAGCAGGCCGCGGCCCGCCATCTCGGCATCGGCGCCGAAAACGTCGTGGTCGGCGAAGGCATAGACGGGCTGCTCAGTCTGGTGGCGCGCATGTATGTGGCGCCCGGCGACGCGGTGGTCACCTCGCTCGGTGCCTATCCGACCTTCAATTTCCACATTGCCGGCGTCGGCGGCCGGCTGGTCACGGTGCCTTACGAAAACGACAAGGAAAGTCTGGACGGACTGCTCAAGGCAGTTATCAAGGAGAAGGCGCCGCTGGTCTATCTCTCCAACCCGGACAATCCGATGGGCAGCTGGTGGGAAGCGAGCGAGATCATCGGCTTTATCGAAGCCTTGCCGGAAACCACCATGCTGGTGCTCGACGAGGCCTATGGCGAATTGGGGCCGGCCTCGGCCCTGCCGCCGATCGATGTCGCGCGGCCCAACGTCATCCGCATGCGCACCTTCTCCAAGGCCTATGGGCTGGCCGGCATACGCTGCGGCTATGCGGTGGCCGAGGCTGAGGTGATCCGCGATTTCGAGAAGATCCGCAACCATTACGGCGTCAGCCGCATGGCGCAGATCGCCGGCGTCGAGGCGCTGGCCGACCAGGACTGGCTGCACAGCGTGGTGGCGCGAGTCGCTGCCGGACGCACACGTATAGCCGGGATTGCCGAGACGAACGGGCTGAAGCCGCTGCCATCGGCGACCAATTTCGTCACCATCGATTGCGGCAAGGACGGCGCCTTCGCGCTGAAAGTGCTGCAAAATCTTTTGTCGCGCGACGTGTTCATTCGCAAACCGATGGCGCCAGGCCTCGACCGTTGCATAAGGGTCAGCGTCGGCCTCGATCATGAGCTCGACATCTTTGCCGGGGAACTGCCCGGCGCGCTCGCCGCTGCGCGGGGAAATTAGCCCGGCCGATTGCCATCGCGACACGGCCTGCCGACGCCGCCAAAGACCAAGACAGAATCAGCCGGGTCCCCGGCTTCCGTCGATCCAACAACAATCCAACCGTTCAAGGCTGTTGCTTTCGTCCGATCCCGCGCCAGTTCTTGAGCATGGGAGATAACGACCGGCAAAAGGCGGTGCAGGCGCGCGTGCATGGTAAGGTGCAAGGCGTCGGCTACCGGATGTGGGCGCGACGCGAAGCGATAGGGCTTGGCCTCGTAGGTTGGGTACGCAATGAACGAGACGGCACGGTGACGGCCTCGATTGCCGGTGCCGATGCTGCGATTTCCACAATGATCGAACGGCTCCGGCAAGGGCCAAGGGGAGCTTCGGTTTCGAAGGTCGAGATCGAAGAATTCGAACTCCTCGACGCGCCCATCGACTTTCGGATCATTGCCTAGACGGAACCACTTTATTGCCGCTTGAATTAATTGAACGTTCGTTTTATTACTAAATACCGGGAGGCGATCATGGCGCGCACCACGGGATCCGACGGCGAAAAGACTGAAGCGGCCGTCCGCGAGGCAGCGGTCAGCCTGATCGCCCGCTTCGGCTACGAGGCGATGTCGATGCGGCAGCTTGCCGCCGAGGTCGGCGTCCAGGCCGCCGCGCTCTACCGCTATTTTCCGACCAAGGAAGACCTGCTGTTCACGCTGATGCGCGAACATATGGAAGGGCTGATCGAAGCGTGGGACGCCGCACGCCCCGACGCTGCCGATCCGGCAACGCGGCTTGCCGCCTATGTCGAAAACCACATCGCTTTCCACATCGAGCGCCGCCACTCCACCCATGTCTCGAATATGGAATTGCGCAGCCTGTCGCATGACCGGCTGACGCAGATACTGCGCATGCGCACCGCCTATGAGAAGGAGCTGCGCGCCATCCTGCGCGACGGCGCGGAGGCCGGCGCCTTCAGTGTCGATGACACCGGGCTCACTGCCATGGCCCTGATCCAGATGATGACCGGCGTCATCGTCTGGTTCCGGCCGGGCGAGCGGCTGTCGATGGCTGAAGTCACGGCGACATATCTTTCAATGACAATGCGCCTGGTTGGCGCGAAGATCGAAATCGGAGAGGAACGGCATGTACACGAACACACTCAGCTTCGGGCATGACGAGGACATCGAGGCGCTGCGCGATCTGGTGCGCCGCTTTGCCCAGGAGAAAATAGCGCCGATCGCTGCCGAGATCGACCGCAGCAATCAATTCCCCACGCATCTGTGGAAAGAGCTCGGCGCGCTCGGCCTTCTCGGCATCACCGCCGATCCCGATTTCGGCGGCAGCGGCATGGGCTATCTTGCCCACGTCATTGCGGTGGAAGAGATTTCGCGCGCCTCGGGCTCGGTTGGTCTCTCCTACGGCGCCCATTCGAACCTCTGCGTCAACCAAATCAACCGCTGGGCGACGCCGGCGCAGAAGGAGAAATTCCTGCCGGCATTGTGCTCGGGCGAAAGGGCAGGTGCGCTGGCCATGTCGGAATCGGGCGCCGGCTCCGACGTCGTCTCGCTCAAGCTGCGCGCCGAAAAGCGCAACGATCGCTATGTGCTCAAAGGCTCGAAAATGTGGATCACCAACGGCCCCGACGCCGAAACGCTGGTGGTCTACGCCAAGACCGATCCGGAGCGGAAATCGCGCGGCATCACCGCCTTCATCGTCGAAAAGACCATGGCCGGCTTCTCGGCATCGCCAAAGCTCGACAAGCTCGGCATGCGCGGCTCCAACACCGGCGAACTGGTGTTCGACAATGTCGAGGTGCCCTATGACAATGTGCTGCATGAGGAGGGCCGCGGCGTCGAGGTGCTGATGTCGGGCCTCGACTACGAGCGCACCGTGCTCGCCGGCGGCCCGCTCGGGCTCATGGCGGCCTGTCTCGACGTGGCGATCCCCTATGTGCATGAGCGCAAGCAGTTCGGCCAGCCGATCGGCGAGTTCCAACTCGTGCAGGGCAAACTTGCCGACATGTATTCGACGATGAACGCCGCGCGCGCTTACGTTTATGCTGTCGCGGCTGCCTGCGATCGCGGCCAGACGACACGCAAGGATGCCGCCGGCTGCGTGCTGTTTGCCGCCGAAAAAGCGACGCTGATGGCGCTCGACGCCATCCAGCTGCTTGGCGGCAACGGCTATACCAACGAGTATCCGACCGGCCGGCTGTTGCGCGACGCCAAGCTCTACGAAATCGGCGCCGGCACCAGCGAGATTCGACGCTGGCTGATCGGGCGCGAGATCATGGCGGAAGGGGTTTAGCATGGCCGTACTCCAAACCCAGATCTCGCCCTCCTCCGAAACCTTCCGCGCCAATGCTGAGCGCATGCGGGCGCTGGTTGCCGACATTGCGGACAAGGCGGCAACCGTCGAGCGCGGTGGCTCGGAGGAGGCGCGCGAGCGTCATGTTTCGCGCGGCAAGCTGTTGCCGCGCGAGCGGCTGGCGCAATTGCTCGACACCGGCTCGCCTTTCCTCGAGATCGGCCAGTTCGCGGCATGGTCCATGTATGGCGAGGAGATTTCCTCGGCCGGCATCATCGCCGGCGTCGGCCGTGTCGAAGGGACCGAGGTGATGGTCGTGGTCAACGACGCCACGGTGAAGGGCGGCACCTATTATCCGCTCACGGTGAAGAAGCATTTGCGCGCGCAGGAGATCGCGCTGCAAAACAATCTGCCTTGCGTCTATCTGGTCGACAGCGGCGGCGCCAACCTGCCCAACCAGGACGAGGTGTTTCCCGACCGCGAGCATTTCGGCCGCATCTTCTACAACCAGGCCAACATGTCGGCGGCCGGCATTCCGCAGATCGCCTGCGTCATGGGCTCATGTACTGCGGGCGGCGCCTATGTGCCGGCAATGTCGGACGAGACGATCATGGTGCGCAACCAGGCGACCATTTTTCTCGGCGGCCCGCCTCTGGTGAAGGCGGCTACGGGCGAAGATGTCAGCGCCGAGGAGCTTGGCGGCGCCGACGTGCACACCAGGCTGTCCGGTGTCGCCGACCACTATGCGCTGGACGACGAACATGCGCTCGCGATTTGCCGGCGCATCGTCAAGAACCTCAACCGGCGCAAGACCGTAAGCCTGAGCTTACAGGAACCCGCGCCGCCGCTTCACGATCCGCGTGAACTCTATGGCATCGTGCCGACGGATCTGCGCCAGCCCTATGATGTGCGCGAGGTGATCGCGCGCGTCGTCGACGGCTCCGAGTTCGACGAGTTCAAGCAGAATTACGGCACCACGCTGGTCACCGGCTTTGCCCATCTTCAGGGCATGCCGGTCGGCATCATCGCCAACAATGGGGTGCTGTTTTCCGAAAGTGCTGTGAAGGGCGCGCATTTCATCGAACTGTGCTGCCAGCGCAAGATCCCGCTGATCTTCCTGCAGAACATCACCGGCTTCATGGTCGGGCGAAAATACGAGGCCGGCGGCATCGCCAAGGACGGCGCCAAGCTGGTGATGGCGGTCGCCACCGCCAAGGTGCCGAAGGTGACGATGATCATCGGCGGGTCGTTCGGCGCCGGCAATTACGGCATGTGCGGCCGCGCCTACTCGCCGCGCTTCCTGTGGATGTGGCCGAACGCGCGCATTTCGGTGATGGGCGGTGAACAGGCGGCGACCGTGCTGGCGGTGGTCAAGCGCGAGGGCATCGAGCGCAAGGGCGGTGAGTGGAGCGCGGACGAGGAAGCGAAATTCAAGAAGCCGATCCTGATGAAATACGAGCATGAGGGCCACCCGCTCTACTCCTCGGCGCGGCTGTGGGACGACGGCATCATCGATCCGGCGAAAACGCGCGAAGTGCTCGCGCTCAGCCTTTCGGCCGCGCTCAACGCCGACATCGAAGAAACGAAGTTCGGCGTGTTCAGGATGTAGGATGAGCAAGTTCGGCGAACGGATACATGGCCACACCGGTGACATCACCAGGCTTGCGGTCGATGCCATCGTCAACGCCGCCAATTCCTCGCTGCTGGGCGGCGGCGGCGTGGACGGCGCCATTCACCGCGCCGCAGGCCCGGAGCTCGAATTCGAATGCCGGATGCTGAACGGCTGCAAGGTCGGCGAAGCAAAGCTTACCAAGGGCTATCACCTGCCGGCACGTTACATCATCCACACGGTCGGACCTGTCTGGCAAGGCGGCGGAAAAGGCGAAGCCGGGCTGCTCGCCTCCTGCTATATCAGGTCGCTCGAAATCGCCGCCGCCAGGGATTGCCGGGCCTTGGCATTTCCGGCGATCTCCACCGGCATCTACCGTTATCCGAAAAATGAGGCGACGCAGATTGCCGTTGGCATCGCAGGTACCTTCGTCGGACAGAACTCAACGCCCGAAACAGTTATTTTCTGCTGCTTCGACGAGCCAACAGCTCAACTATACCGACAAGCCGTTGCTGCCATTGAAGGATGCTAGTCTGCATGGATAAGATGGTTTATCCACCTACGCAAAAGAAATTTTCGGTGAGCAGGCTGGCGGCACTGGAGAATAGACGCTATTGTTCATCCCGCATTGGGCAACGGGGATGGGGTAAAGATGAGGCCGAAATATTCGGGAAAAACGACTGCGTCGGTACTTGCAGTCTTGCTTATATTTGCGGTACCCGGCGTTGGCGCCGCGGCATCGCTGGCGGGAAGCAAAGGCGACATCCATTTCTATCCGTATTTGCCGAAAAGCCCGAAAGACCAGTGCACCATGGCTTACAACGCCTATGTGGCCGCCGGCGGCCATTCGGCCTATGCGACCACGCCCTATGCCCGGATCCGTTCGTTGTACATCATCTGCGGCTCGGGCTTGAATGCACCGTCACAGAAGGCTGCCGAAGAACGGGCGATGAAATCCTGCGAGTCCGCCCGCAGCCATTACAAGGTCATTACAGGTGCGGGCTGCGAAGTTGCGGCATCGAAGTAGGCCGACAAGCATCGGCTTGGGCATTTTTCAAATGGGCGGCGCAAGATGAAATCGACACGCATCAAACGAATTACTGTATCGATGCTTGCCGGCCTGCTCGTATTTACGGCACCCGGTATCGGGGCGGCTGGATCGCTGGCGGGCAGCAAGGGAGACACCCGGTTCTGGCCTCCGTTGTCACTGAATCCAAAGGAGCCCTGCACGAAGTCGTACAACGCCTATGTCGCGGCGAGTGGCCACTCGGCCTACGCGACCACATTCTACTCGCGCGTCGACGATCTTTACATCATCTGCGGTGCGCGGCTGAACGCGCCATCTCAGAAGGCCGCGGAAGAGTTGGCGTTGCGAAGCTGTCAGGTTGGCCTGAAAAAGTGGAAGGTTCAGACCGCGAGCGGCGGCTGCAAAATCGCGGCTTCGAAATAGGCTCATTCCTGCCAGACCGGCGCTGCCCGAGACAAACCCGGGAGGCTCCATGTTCGCCAAGATCCTGATCGCCAATCGCGGCGAGATCGCCTGCCGGGTGATACGCACGGCCAAGAAGATGGGGGTGCGCACCGTTGCCGTCTATTCCGACGCGGACGCCAAGGCCCTGCATGTCAAAATGGCCGACGAGGCAGTGAGTATCGGTTCCTCGCCGGTCGGCGAAAGCTATCTGCGCGGCGACGAGATTGTTGCGGCGGCGCTGGCGACCGGCGCCGAAGCAATTCACCCCGGGTACGGCTTCCTCTCGGAAAACCCCGATTTCGTCGACCTGGTGGTGGCGGCGGGGCTCACATTCATCGGCCCGTCGGCCGCCTCGATCCGCGCCATGGGGCTGAAGGATGCGGCCAAGCGGCTGATGGAAAAGGCCGGCGTGCCGGTGGTGCCGGGCTATCATGGCGAGGCGCAGGAGATCGTGCTGCTGGCGTCCAAGGCGCGTGAGATCGGCTATCCCGTGCTGATCAAGGCGCGCGCCGGCGGCGGCGGCAAGGGCATGCGCCGCGTCGAACATCCCGAAGATTTTTCGGAAGCGCTGTCAGGCGCACGGCGCGAGGCCAAGGCCGCGTTCGGCGACGATCGCGTGCTGGTCGAAAAATACGTCGACAAGCCGCGCCACATCGAGGTCCAGGTGTTCGGCGACAATTTTGGCAATGCCGTGCATCTCTACGAGCGCGACTGCTCGGCGCAGCGCCGCCACCAAAAGGTGATCGAGGAAGCGCCGGCGCCCGGCATGACGCTGGCGCTGCGCGAGGCGATGACGGAAGCGGCGGTCAAGGCCGCCAAGGCGATCAGCTATTCCGGCGCCGGCACCATCGAATTCATCGTCGATGCCTCGCAAGGGCTGAAGGCCGACCGCTTCTGGTTCATGGAAATGAACACCCGCCTGCAGGTCGAGCATCCCGTCACCGAAATGGTCACCGGCACCGACCTGGTCGAGTGGCAGTTGCGGGTAGCCGCCGGCGAAAAGCTGCCGAAGACGCAGAGCGAAATCACGCTTTCCGGCCACGCCTTCGAGGCGCGCATCTATGCCGAGGACGCGGCGAAAGGGTTTCTGCCGGCGACCGGCACGCTGCATCACCTGGCGTTTCCCGACAACGCGCCCGAAGGCGCCAGCATGCGCATCGAGACCGGCGTGCGGGCCGGCGATGCGATCTCGCCCTTCTACGATCCGATGATCGCCAAGCTGGTCGTCCACGCCAAGGACAGGCAGGCGGCACTCGATGCGCTCGGGACTGCGTTGTCGCAGACCGAGATTGCCGGCTCGACCGTCAACACCGCCTTTCTCGCGGCACTTGCCGCGAACACCGATTTTTCGGCCGGCGACGTCGATACCGGCCTGATCGGCAGGCATCAGGAAGCGCTGACCGCGGTCGCCCCGCCGCGCAGCGAGATCGTTGCCGCGGCGGCCCTTGCCGCGGCGGGCGCCGGTGCCTTGCCGCCGTCGAACGATCCGTGGTCGTCGCTTGCCGGCTATGCGCATTTCCACAGCATTGCGCGCCGCACGCGCCTGCGCCATGGCGAGGACGATATACTGGCGCGTGTTTCAGTGCGGCCGGACGGGCGCTTCGAGGTGGCGCTGGACGCGCCCTATGACAGCGTCAATTCGCATGATCTTCGCGCCGCCCCTCGCCTTGCCCGCTGGCCAGGCCACGTCACCGTGTTCGAAGGTGCGGTCGGCTACAGTTTCCTCGTCCCGGATCCGCTGGCGCGCACCGACGAGACTGCCGCCGCTTCCGGCAGCCTGCGCGCGCCGATGCCGGGCGTGGTCAAGCTGGTGCGCGCGGCAAAGGGCGAAAGGGTGATCAAGGGCCAGCCGCTACTGATCCTGGAAGCGATGAAGATGGAGCACACGATCGCGGCCAGCCATGACGGCGTGATCGCGGAAATCGCCACCGAGGGCGAGCAGGTCACCGACGGAACGGTGCTGGTGCGCTTCGTTGAAGAGGCTTCATAGCCGGCTGGAGGCTTGAATGAAAAATGGCCGGGACAAGCCCGGCCATTGCCATGAGTACGCGGCCGCTTACTGCGCGATCGGTGCGTATTTGCCGTCGTGCCACTGGTTGATGTCGTAGCTGGCGTTCTTCAGATCGCCCTTCTCGTCGAAGGTCACGTCGCCGACCACGGTGCTGAACGGCGTGCCGTTCTTCAGCGCTTCGGCTACCTTGACCGGATCGTCCGTTCCGGCGCGCTTGACGCCCTCTGCAAACGCCTGAACGACGGCGTAGGAGAACAGCGTAAAGCCTTCCGGCACGAAGCCGCCCGCCTTGATCTTGGCGATGGCCTCCTTGGCTTCCGGCTTGGCCTGCGGGTCCGACGGGAAGACGAACAGGGTGCCTTCACCGGCGGGGCCGGCGACCTGCCAGAATTCTGGCGAGGCGATCGAATCCGGCATGATCAGCTGGAACTTGACGCTCTGCTCGGCCGACTGACGCAGGATAAGCCCGGCTTCCGGGTGATAGCCGCCGAAATAGACAACGTCGGCCTTGAGGTCCTTCAGCTTGGTGACGAGAGCCGAATAATCCTTCTCGCCGGCATTGATGCCTTCATAGTCGATCTCCTTGAGGCCACCGGCATTCATCGTCGCCTTCACGGCATCGGCAACGCCCTGACCGTAGGCGCTCTTGTCATGCAGGATAACGACATTCTTGCCGGCATATTTCTTGGCGATCCACGGGCCAATGAAGGCGCCCTGCGCATCGTCACGCGTATAGAGACGCATGATCGTCGGCCAGCCGGCCTTGGCGGCGGCATCGGTCAGCTCGGGATTTGAAGAGGCCGGGCTCATCATCAGCGCGCCGGCCTCGGCGTAGACGGCGGAAGCCGGGATGCTCGAACCTGAACAGGCATGGCCGTCAATAAACTTGACGCTGTTGGCAACGATCCGGTTGGCCACCGAAACCGCCTGCTTGGGATCGCACTGGTCGTCCTCGATGTCGAGCTTGATCATCGAGCCGTTGACACCGCCGGCGGCGTTGATCGCGTCGGCGGCTGCCGTTGCGCCCTGCTTGAACTGGTCGCCGATCGTGGCGAGCTGTCCGGTCATCGGGCCGACCACCGAAATGGTGATGTCATCGGCAAAGGCAACCGGCGCGCTCATCATCAGGCCAAATACGGCCGCGCTCAAAATACCCATTTTTTTCATGGTGATAGAACTCCTCCCACACTCGCGCAGCCGCTCTGGCCGCGCTTCTTTCCGAAGGCGGGACAATTTCATCCTTCATTGGGCCTGTCTAGGCGCATCGGCGCCGCTCGATTGGGCCTCATCAACGCAAAAAGCCACGCCAGCCTGTTCCGGCCGGTCGTGGCTTTTTGCTCGTAGCAGTCCCCATGCGCCCCCGCGCCACGAAAACCTGCCCGCCGTCCCCATTGTGCACGACTGGACCGTGCCGGCCTGCCGCGTTCTTGTTCTTTCATGGTCGGCCGTCTTGTCGCGGCCTTGTCGTTTCACCGGTTCCGACCGTCTTTGCGGTCTTGATCCCGGGGCTTCCCTGTTTTCGATAATCTGCCTGCGATAATCTGCTCGCGATCTCAGTGCATCGTCATCCATTCGCGGGCTTCGCGCAGCGCCTTGGCGATCTCGACCTTGGACATTGCGGCCGACAGTTCCGAGCGCAGTTCCGCGGCGCGGACCGAGCCCTTGATGGCGGCGATGTTGAACCATTTGTGGGCGGCAACGACATCGGTCTCGCAATCGCGGCCGGTCGCATACATCATGCCCAGTTCGAAAAGAATGTCGGCCTGGGCAGTTGCCCCCATGGCGCCGAAGCCGGCTTCAAGCATTTCAAAACGTGCCATTTTAGTCCCCTGTCTGGCTCCCGAGAGCGGGCCTCTTCTGTCCCCCGGTGTTCCCTGGGGAGCCGCTCTTTCGATGCTTCCGAGAATGAGGCCGAGCCTTGAATCCGTCGTTAAATGGCGTGCTTAATTTGGAGAAAACAAAGCTAAAACAAGAGGTAAACGCGGAAATTCGTTAAGGATACAAAGTCAGCAATCCCGCCGTTTCTCGACCGATTTGACGAAAATTTGCAAGGCGCCGATCAACACTCTGCTAACCACGCGAACCAAAGCCAACGCCTCGATCGTTTCATTTCCACGGGCTGCACTCTCCCGACCCTGCATGAAAATTGCGAAACCTTCCGTCGCGGTACGCTTTTGTTTTGCCAGGAGCTGGATTAGCTTACGTTTGCGTAAGGGGCAGAGAGGCGGCTGCCCCATCTAAACCAGGGAGGACAGATATGTTTCGCAAAGTGAGCTTGGCCCTGGCGGCCGCCGTGATGATGGCTGGTGCGGCTTGGGCCGATCCGATCGAAGGCAATTGGAAGACACAAGCCGGCGACACAGCAGTTATCGGCGGCAGCGGTTCATTCTCCATCACCCTGAAGACCGGCAAATATGCCGGGAAGACCATCGGTTCGCTCAAGGCGGCCGGGGCCAACAAATATGCCGGCAACATCACCGATCCGGCAAACGACAAGACCTATTCGGGCAAGGCAACACTGTCGGGCACCTCGCTCAAAATGAGCGGCTGCGTGCTCGGCGGGCTGATCTGCAAGAGCCAGACCTGGCACAAGCTCTGATCTTGCTGCTTTGAGTTGACCAACGGGGCCTTCACAGGCCCCGTTTTCTTTTGCAGGACGGTCCGCGCCATAGCGACGACCGTGCCGTTTGCGGCGGCGCAAACCCGAACCGACGCTCTCTCTAAGACCTCGTCAATCACTTTGAACCGCAGATGAACGTCGGCATCAGCGCCGGTTCAGTCGCATCAGGGCATTTTGATGGCGTGTTCAAGGAGACACTACGCAAATGCTCGCTCGCCGCTTCACCATCGTCTGCCTGTTGATGAGCCTGTTCGGGATGCTCTTCGCCATCCTCGTGGCCGAAGCCGGCCGCCCGGCCCGTTCCTGGGATGCAGCCAGTTCCTGCCAATTCGATTGCATGAACCATTTTCGCCCCTGAGACGACAAAGACATAGATCCAAACAGAAAAGCAAAAGCCATGAACCGCATCGCCATCAACGCCCTCCAGACCCTTCGGCTCCTGCCGCGGGCGGCGCTCGTTCTGGTCGTGCTGTCGGCGCCGGTCCTGGCCATGCCGATGATGCGGGCCAATGCCGACACAACGATCGACGCGCCGGCGACGAAGAAGCATGGCGTCGGCTTTGTCTTGCTGGTCAGTCTGCAGCGCGGCTAGTGCCGGTATTAAGGTGGTGCCGGCCTGCAAGTGGCGGCCTTGGTGCTCACATGCTTCGAGTACGCTCCGCTCCGGTTCTCGAAGCCAACCAGTTTGGTCGCTTCGCGCCCGTCCTCGACTCCGGCTCAGCCTTACCTGAATCTCAGCACACCTTGGGCGTGGATGAATAAATCGACCACTTGGCGGCCACCCTCCCCTCCCAAGTGCGGCCTCAAGTCTCTATATTGGGCCATGGAAAAGCGAATCTACCCACAAGCTATCGAATCGGTCGTCATGCCGGAGCCTTTCGGCAAGCAGAGCTTTGACGACGCCAAAAAGGCCGTGGCCGCCTTGCAGGTGCTCTACGACCGCAACACCAAGTTTCTGCGCGACTCCTTTGCCACGCTTGCCGCCGGCGGCGACGAAAGCAAGCGCTACCGCGCCTTCTACCCGGAGATCGGCGTCACCACCAATTCGTTCACCCAGATCGACTCGCGCCAGGCCTACGGCCACATGCCGACCCCCGGGCATTTCTCGACCACCATCACCCAGCCGGTGCTGTTCGAACGCTATCTCGTAGAGCAGCTTCGCCTGATCATGCGCAATCACGGCGTGCCGGTAACGGTTTCGGAATCGACCACGCCGATCCCGCTGCATTTCGCGTTCCTTGAAGGAACCCATGTCGATGGCGCCGCCGCCGACCGCATCAAACGGCCGATCCGCGACCTGTTCGACGTGCCGGATCTCGACGGCACCGACGACCAGATCGCCAACGGCACCTTCGAGGTCGCGTTCGGCGAACCAAGGCCGCTGGCGCCGTTCACGGCGCAGCGCATCGACTATTCGCTGCACCGCATGACGCACTACACGGCGACCAGCCCGCAGCATTTCCAGAACTTCGTGCTGTTCACCAACTACCAGTTCTACATCGACGAGTTCGTCGCCCGCGCGCGGGCCCAGATGGCTGAAGGCGGCCACGGCTATACCGAATTCGTCGAACCAGGCAATGTCATCACCAAGGCAGGGCAAAACGCACCCAGCGAAGGCGTGGCGGCGCCGCGCCTGCCTCAGATGCCAGCCTATCATCTGAAGAAGCCGAACCATGGCGGCATCACCATGGTCAACATCGGCGTCGGCCCGTCCAACGCCAAGACGATCACCGACCATGTCGCGGTGCTGCGGCCACATGCATGGCTGATGCTCGGCCATTGCGCCGGCCTGCGCAACACTCAGGCGCTGGGCGACTATGTGCTGGCGCATGCCTATGTCCGGGAAGACCATGTGCTGGACGATGACCTGCCGGTGTGGGTGCCGATACCGCCGCTGGCCGAGATCCAAGTGGCGCTGCAGGAGGCGGTCGCCGAAGTCACCGGACTTTCCGGCTACGATCTCAAGCGCATCATGCGCACCGGCACCGTCGCCACCATCGACAACCGCAACTGGGAACTGCGCGACCAGCGCGGACCGGTGCAGCGGCTGTCGCAGTCGCGCGCCATCGCGCTCGATATGGAATCGGCCACGATCGCCGCCAATGGCTTCCGCTTCCGCGTGCCCTACGGCACGCTGCTTTGCGTCTCCGACAAGCCGCTGCATGGCGAGTTGAAGCTGCCCGGCATGGCGACCGAATT
Organism: Mesorhizobium sp. C089B; assembly: GCF_030323125.1. Lineage (NCBI taxonomy): Bacteria > Pseudomonadati > Pseudomonadota > Alphaproteobacteria > Hyphomicrobiales > Phyllobacteriaceae > Mesorhizobium > Mesorhizobium sp. C089B. Next base: position 165,522 of record NZ_CP100469.1, on the reverse strand, counting down.
CTACAAGCGGCAAGTGGCGCAGCATCTGACCATCGGCATCAAGGCGATGGAGAAGCTGGCGGAAATGCCGATGGAACGGTTGCATTCGCGCAAGCTGAGAAGCTTTTCGGAGACGGCCTTTCAGTAGACCGGCTTGCCGTAAATGTTTGCCGCGAGGCGTTTCGTCATCTTGATTGGGCCGCATTTCAGCCGATAAAGGCCTGATACCTCGGCAATGTATTACCCGGTCTATGGGCAAAACCCGGTCTGATGGCACGCGTGCGAAAGATGATGGCTTCAATGGCGTTCCTGGCAATGCTCGGCCTCTCGGCCGCGCTTGTAGCCGGGTTCTTTGGCGCACTGCATCCGGCCTTCGATTCCTTCGCCCATTTCCGCATCCATTTTGCCGTGCTGATGGGGCTGATTGCGCTGCCGCTGCTCGCCACCTCGTTTCGCCTGCAGGCGGGCGTGGGCCTGCTGCTGGCCGTGGCCGCCTTCGCCAGCACGTTGAGCACCTTGCCGCGCCTGTGGCCGGTGCAGGCCGCCAATGACGCCGCGCCCGGCAACGAACCGGTCTACCGGCTGCTGCAGATGAACCTGCGTTTCAACAATCCGACACCCAAGAAGGTTCTTTCGCTGATCGCCAGGACCAACCCAGACGTGATCACGCTCGATGAAGTATCGGCCATGTGGGCGACCGAACTCGGCTATATCCAGAACGCCTATCCCTATCGCATCCTGTGCGCCCATCCCGACGGCGTGTGGGGCGTGGCGCTTTTGTCCCGGCGACCTTTTGCGGCCGGCACCGAGCCGCATTGCGAACCGCGCGGCGCGATGGCGGCCGCCACCGTCGATTTCGGCGGCACTCCGGTCGATGTCGCGGCGATCCATTTGAGCTGGCCGTGGCCGAAGGAACAATACTGGCAGATCGGCGAGTTGACCGAGACGCTCACCTCGCTCGGCGAGACGGCGATCATGGCCGGCGACTGCAACGCCGTGCCGTGGAGCGCCGCGGTACGGCGCGTTGCCTCGCTCGGCGGACTGACCGTGATGCCGTCGGCCGGACCGACCTGGATCCACCGGACCCTGCCCGATTTCCTGCGGCGCTATGCGGGCCTGCCGATCGACCAGGTGTTTTCGAAGGGCGGGGTGACCATCCTGTCGTCGACGCAGATGGAAGAGACCGGCTCCGACCATCTGCCGGTGATGGTGGAATTTTCATTGATGCGCGACGAGACCAAGCCGGTCGACGAGGATTCTACCGCGACTGTGTCGCTGATCCAGCCCAGCATGGGCGGCTAGATCGTACGCCACGGGGCTTACGGTTTCACAAGCCTACCAAGGCCTCGATGATGCGCTCGACATGGCCGCCTTCACTGTGCTCGCGCGCGTCGAAGGCGATCTGTTTTGCCTCATAGAGCTTGGAAGTGGCTTGCAAGCGCCGCGTGGCTTCGACGCGCGTTTTGTTGCATTGTGGATCGTTGGCAAATTTCAGGCCGCGAACCGACCGCTCGGCAGCCTGCATCATCTGCCCGGCGATACGGCCATGGGTTCCTTCATGAGCGAGAACGCCTGTGAAAAACCGGTTCCAGCGTTTGCGTAGCGCCGGCGTGACGGCCGAGGCGACGCGCGGGTAGGTGTAGGCGATGTTGAGCGTTCCATTGGCCTGGCGCAGGCGGCAGACGCCGTTGACCTGACCCACGTCCAGGCTCCAGTCGGCGGTGTAGCTTGTCTGCGCGATGGCGTGGGTCATGAAACCGTGCTTGGGGCCCCTGCGGTTCATGGCGATAACCAGACCGGCACCTGTCATGCCGGTGATGTCATAGGTTCGCGTCTTGACGACGGTTTTCACCCCCGCCGACGCCGTCCCGACGACGCCGCAGGCCGCGCTTATGACGGCGACGCAAAACAAGACCAACACGCGCATGCCATTTTCCCCATGGACGCGGCAATGAGACCACAAGCAGACGACGGTTTCAACAATCTTTGGCGCCGAGCGCCTTACATGCCTTGGTAAACCCGGCCATCGCCGCCATTTTTGCTGGTTGAGACGGCCCCGGTCGGTGAGGCTCACATGCTCTGATAGACCGGGCCTTCGCCGCCTTGTGGCGGCACCCAGTTGATGTTCTGGTTGGGATCCTTGATGTCGCAGGTCTTGCAGTGCACGCAGTTCTGCGCGTTGATGACGAAGCGCACATCCTTGGCAGACGGATCGGCGGCGGCGTTGCCGTCCTTGTCGACCCATTCGTAAACACCGGCCGGGCAATAGCGGGTCGAAGGCCCGGCAAAGACATCATGCTCGGAACGCTTCTGCAACTCCATGTCGCCGACGATGAGATGCACCGGCTCGTTTTCCTCGTGATTGGTGTTGGACAGGAACACCGAGGACAGGCGGTCGAAGGTCAGCACGCCGTCCGCTTTGGGATAGGCGATCTTCTTGTGCTTGGCCGCGGGCTCAAGCGTGGCATAATCGGCCTTGCCATGTTTCAGCGTGCCGAAGGGCGAGAAGCCGAACAGCGTGTTCAGCCACATGTCGAGACCACCGAGGCCGACGCCGATAATGGTGCCGAAGCGCGACCAGAGCGGCTTGACGTTGCGGACCTTCTTCAAATCCTTGCCGATATCGGTCGCGCGCCAGGCGTCCTCATAAGACGACAGTTCGTCATTGGCGCGGCCGGAGCCGATCGCTTGCGCGACATGCTCGGCCGCCAGCATGCCGGACAGCACCGCATTGTGCGAACCCTTGATGCGCGGCACGTTGACGAAGCCCGCCGCACACCCCATCAGCACGCCGCCGGGGAAGGAGAGTTTCGGCACCGACTGCCAGCCGCCTTCGGTAATGGCGCGCGCGCCGTAGCCGATGCGCTTGGCGCCCTCGAAGGTGCGCGATATCGCCGGATGCGTCTTGAAGCGCTGGAATTCCTCGAAGGGCGACAGCCAGGGGTTCTTGTAGTTGAGATGCAGGACGAAGCCGACCGCGACCTGGTTATCCTCGAGGTGGTAGAGGAAGGAGCCGCCGCCTGTCTTCAGGTCGAGCGGCCAGCCGAAGGAGTGCTGCACCAGGCCCGGCCGGTGGTTCTCGGGCTTGACCTGCCACAGCTCCTTGAGGCCGATGCCGTACTTGCCGGGCTCACGGCCGTCGGACAGTTTGTATTTTGCGATCAGCTGCTTGGACAGCGAACCGCGCGCGCCCTCGCCGATCAGCACGTATTTGCCCATCAGCGCCATGCCCGGCGCAAAGCCCGGGCCATGTGTGCCGTCTTTTCGACGCCCATGTCGCCGGTGACGACGCCCGTGACCGCGCCGGCATCGTTGTAGACGAGGCTGGCGGCAGCAAAGCCCGGATAGATTTCGACGCCTAGCGCTTCAGCCTTGGTTGCCAGCCAGCGGCAGACATTGCCGAGCGAGACGATGTAGTTGCCGTGATTGTTCATCAGCGGCGGCATCAGGATATTGGGCAGACGGAACGAGCCGGCGGGGCCGAGCACCAGGAAATCGTCGGCCGTAACCGGCGTCTTGAAGGGGTGGCCATCTTCCTCGCGCCAGCCCGGCAACAGGCGGTCGACGCCTATGGGATCGACGACGGCGCCTGACAGAATGTGGGCACCAACCTCGCCGCCCTTTTCCAACACCACGACGGAAAGCTCGGGATTGACCTGCTTGAGACGGATCGCTGCGGCAAGGCCCGCCGGGCCGGCCCCGACGATGACCACGTCGAATTCCATGCTCTCGCGTTCGATCTCGCTCATCAACCCCTCCGCACTGGCCGACCGTTTCCGGGCATTTTGCTGGCTCCTGCGCTGCATAGCGCATCAATCCGCGACAGGAAACCGGCGCTGACGTGACAATGCCGATTTCGACAAAAAGTCGCGGATGACAACTCTGCCGCAAGCGTTTTGCGCGCGGCCGCGCTCAGCGTCCCATATTTTAATTGTTCGACGGCTCTCTTATCGGCCATACTTATTTCCATGCGCACGCCGTCCGGCTATTCATTGACGCGCTTCCCCCTTCCGCCCGGCCGGACCTGCCGAGCGATCCTTCTCGCCCTTTCAATGCTTACGCCGGTTCGCGCTCAGGCCGAGCCGGTGAAGGTGTGGGCGACCGGCGCCTATTCCTTTTCCGACGAGCTTGGCGGTTTCCACATCACCGGCGCCTCGGGCACCGGCACCAAGGAAGATCCGTTGGTCATCTCCGAGGAGCTGAATTCGTCGACGCCGGTGACGCTCACCATCCGCACCACCAAACCGATCCAGCCGTTCAGCACCAACGGCGAATTCGCCAACGGCATCCTGTACATGCGTATCGAGGTGCTCAACAACAGCGGCCAGGCCTGGGTCGAATTCCAGTTCGAGCTGCAGGAGATACTCAACCAGCCGAGCGTGTTCGGCGACGGCCTGTCCTTCGACCAGCGCAACAAGACGCCCGACAACATCCTGTCGAGCGCGTACGCCGATTTCGACCGCGATTTCGAACCCTATGACCGGCTCTTGTTCAAGAGTGGACAGATCGACCCGCTGAAGAGGGGACGCTTCGAGTTTCTGATCACCGACTACACGCCGCGCTGGACGTTCTATCTGGTGCAGGATCCGCGGATACCGACGGGGTAAGCGGCAGACGCCGTGAAAATCGCCACGAAATGCCCTTCGTGATTGGCGAAAGCCGACGAGCGCGTAATCTCCCTCCTTGAGGGGGAGATTACTAACCGCCCAACCTTGCAAATCGTCTCTCGGCGGACGAATGTGCCCGGCATGACTGCCGCCTCCCCCAACAACCGATCCGACCTGGCCGAGTTGCTCGCCTTCTACGCCTCTGCCGGTGTCGACGAAGCGTTGGAGGACGCGCCGGTGAACCGGTTTGCCTGGGCAGCACCGGAGCGCCCCGAGCGCACAACGGCGCCTGCCGCGCCGCCTCGCGAAAACAAGTTTCCGGAACAAGCCGCCGCCAGCCCCGGGCTGGACGCAAGCCGGGTGCCGGACGCGCCGGCGCGTTCCGTTCCGGCCATGGCGACGGTGCCCGACGAGGCACAGGCGGCCCTGGCCCGGCAAATGGCGGCAAGTGCCTCGACGCTCGACGAACTGCGCCAGCACATGGCGTCGTTCGATGGCTGCAACCTCAAATTCACCGCCAAGAACCTGGTCTTTGCCGACGGCAATCCGGAAGGTTTGGTGATGTTGGTCGGCGAGGCGCCCGGCCGCGACGAGGATATTGAGGGCCTGCCCTTCGTCGGCCGCTCCGGCCGGCTGCTCGACCGCATGCTGGGGGCGATCGGGCTTGACCGGACTTCGGTCTATATCGCCAACGTCATTCCCTGGCGGCCGCCCGGCAACCGCACGCCGACGCCGCACGAGACCGAAATCTGCCGCCCCTTCATCGAGCGGCAGATCGAGCTGGTCAATCCGAAGGTGCTGGTCAATCTCGGCGGCCCTTCGGCCAAAACCCTGCTCAACACGACCGAGGGCATTCTGCGCCTGCGCGGCAATTGGCAGGTGCACACGACGGTGTCGGGCACTGCCATTCCGGCCATGCCGACGCTGCACCCGGCCTATCTCTTGCGGACGCCGGCGCACAAGAAACTGGCGTGGCGGGATTTTCTCGAGGTGAAGGCGAAGTTGCGGGAGCTGGGCTAGCTGATCTCCCCCTTGAGGGCCCTTGGAGGGGGAGATGTCGCCGAAGGCGACTGTGGGGTCGTTGCGCGTGGAGCGCCAACGTCCATTTCCGTAAGAAGGTCGCATCCCGTCGAACCCCTTCTGGCCTGCCGGCCATCTCCCCCTCAAAGGGGGAGAATAGATTTCGCCTCGGCCTCCGCTATAACCTCCGACGTAATTGAAATCCCTCTCCCGCCGCCTTAATCCTGCCCGATGACAACAGTCCAAACCTCCGCCGGCAGCCTGATCCGCGAATGGCGCACGCGCCGGCGCATGAGCCAGCTTGATCTCGCAATGGAGGCTGAGATTTCGCAGCGTCATCTCTCCTTCGTCGAAAGCGGCCGCGCCGCGCCCTCGCGCGAGATGGTGCTGCATCTGGCCGAGCAGCTTGAGATTCCGCTGCGGCAGCGTAATCAGCTGTTGCTGGCTGCCGGCTTTGCGCCGAGCTTCAGCGAGCGGCCACTCACAGACAAGACGCTGGCGCCGGCGCTTGCCGCGGTCGAGAGCGTGCTCAAGGGGCATGAACCGTTCCCCGCGCTCGCCGTCGACCGGCACTGGAACCTGATTTCCGCCAATGCCGCCATCGGCCCATTTCTGGCCGATGTTGCCGAGCCGTCGCTGCTCCAGCCGCCGGTCAATGTGCTGCGCCTCAGCCTGCACCCGAACGGCATCGCACCGCGCATCGTCAATCTCGCGGAATGGCGGGCGCATCTGCTGGAGCGGCTGAAACACCAGAACGATGCCGCCGGCGATCCCGTCCTGGTCGAGCTGGAGCGCGAATTGCGAACCTATCCGTCCGGGCTCAAGGGTGCGCGGCCGGTGCCGGTCGAGCCCAACGGCATCGTCCATCCGCTGCGGCTGGCGCATGGCGACCAGGTGCTGTCCTTCATCAGCACCATCACCGTCTTCGGCACGCCGCTTGACGTGACGCTGTCGGAACTGGCGATCGAGTCTTTCTTCCCGGCCGACGAGCAGACGCGAGCGGTGCTGGTGCGGCTGGCGAAGGAACGTGCGGAAGCTAACTGAGCCAACCCGCGGACCTCCTCACCCCTGTGGTGGCGCTGCCTTGCGCGTTCGGGTGCGTTCCAGGCCGAGTTGGCGCTCGCGCCAGATGATGAACATGCCGGCGGCAACGACGATCACACCGCCGACGAGCGTGTTGATGGTGGCGACATCGCCGAAGGCGAAATAGCCGACGACGACACCGAGGATCATCGAGGTGTATTCGAACGGCGCCACCACCGAGGCCTCGGCGTGGCGATAGGCTGCCGTCATCAGGATCTGCGCCAGCCCGCCGCAGAAGCCTGCGGCGATGAGAAGACCGGCCTGCAGCGGCGTCAGCGCCTGCCAGCCGAAAGGCAGCGTAAACAGCGCCATGACGCTCGCCGTTGCCGAAAACCACAGCACGATGGTCGCTGTTCGTTCAGTCTGGACAAGATTGCGCACGAGCAGGATGGCGTTGGCGGAGATCGCTGCGGAGACCAACGCCGCAATCACGCCCAGCACCTCCTGATCGCCGAGTGCGGCGCCCGACGTGAGCAGCGTCAGCTCCGGCCAGGAGATGATCAGCACGCCGACCAGACCGACCGCAACCGCGCTCCAGCGATAGATGCGGATAGCTTCGCCGAGGAACAGCGAAGAGAACATAACCACCAGCAAAGGCTGGGCATAGTTCAGCGTGATCGCCTCAGGCAGCGGCAGCCGGGTCAGCGCAAAGAAGCCGAGCCCCATGGCGCAAACGCCGACGACACCGCGCGCAATGTGGTTCAGCGGGCGTTTGGTGGCAAACGCCGTACCGAGTTTTCTCTTGTAGGCCAGGAAGGCGATGATCGGGAAGATGGCGAAGAAGGAGCGGAAGAAGACGATCTGGCCGGCCGGCAAAGTGCCGGCGGCCTTGATGCAGGTTTGCATGCCGACGAAGACCGCCACCGACATCACCTTGAGCATGATCCCGGTCAGCACACGCCCTGGATGATCGGACAGTTTCCCTGCCGCCTCGTCTCTCGGCCCTAAAGTCACGCCTCCGCCGCTTCCCGAATCGTTGCCCAGATATGTATCGTAGGACGCAGCACAGAGGCACCCATGCCGAATTTCGGTGTGACGACGGTCATCAAGGCCTCGCGATGAAGATGGAAGGGGAACGCCGTGAAATAGGCATTGGCGCAGTTTTGTCGAGTGACCGTTTCGTGTAAAGAGCGCGCAACTTTAGATTAATGGGCCAGGACACGTCAGCGGCTCCGATAGCGACAGGGAAACCCAAGGGAATGCGAACCGATACCGGCCAGGTCTTCAAGCTCGAAGACTACCGCCCCAACGACTTTTCCATCCCGCAAACCCGCCTCACCTTCCGCCTTTCGCCAGACGCAACGCGTGTCACCGCAGTGCTGACGATCGAACGCCGCGATGGCGCCGCCGCCTCGACGTCGCTGGTGCTGGACGGCGACGGGCTGGTGCTCAAGCGCATTGCCATCGACGGTCGCGAGCTTGCCCCGGCCGAGTATCTCGCCACGCCGGACCAGCTGACCATTTTGAGGCCGCCGGCCCGTTTCCAGCTGCTGCTCGAGACCGAGATCGCGCCGGCCAGCAATGAGGCGCTGATGGGCCTCTACCGCTCCCGCAATGTCTATTGCACGCAATGCGAGGCCGAGGGCTTTCGCCGCATCACCTATTTCCTCGACCGCCCCGACATCCTGTCGGTCTATACCGTGCGTATCGAGGCGAGGCTGGACGAAGCGCCGCTGTTGCTTTCCAACGGCAATCCGGTCGAAAGCGGCGCGCTTGCCGACGGCTGGCACTTTGCAGTCTGGGACGACCCCTTCCCCAAGCCGTCCTATCTGTTTGCGCTCGTGGCCGGCAATCTCGGCAAGGTCGCCGACAGTTTCGTCACCATGTCCGGGCGCGAGGTCGAACTCGGCATCTATGTCGAGCCAGGCAAGGAGGGGCTTGCCGGCTACGCCATGGATGCGCTCAAGCGCTCGATGCAATGGGACGAGCAGGCCTTCGGCCGCGAATACGACCTCGACGTCTTCAACATCGTCGCCGTTTCCGACTTCAACATGGGGGCCATGGAGAACAAGGGCCTCAATATCTTCAACGACAAGTATGTGCTGGCCGACCGGGAAACCGCCACCGATGCCGATTTCGCCAATATCGAGGCGATCATCGCGCATGAGTATTTCCACAACTGGACCGGCAACAGGATCACCTGCCGCGACTGGTTCCAGCTCTGCCTCAAGGAAGGGCTGACGGTCTTTCGCGACCATGAATTCTCCGCCGACCAGCGCTCGCGCGCGGTCAAGCGCATCGCCGAAGTGCGCACGCTGAGGGCGCACCAGTTCCCGAGGACCAGGGACCGCTGGCGCATCCGGTGCGGCCGCGCCGCTACCGCGAGATCAACAATTTCTACACGGCGACGGTCTACGAAAAAGGCTCGGAAGTCGTGCGCATGATCCGCACTATCCTCGGGGCCGAGGCTTTCCGCGCCGGCATGGACCTCTATTTCGAGCGCCATGATGGCGAGGCCGCGACGATCGAGGACTTCCTGAAGGTGTTCGAGGACGCTTCCGGGCGCGACCTGTCTCAGTTCGCGCTCTGGTATCACCAGGCGGGCACCCCGAACCTGACCGTCAGTTCGACGCACAATCCGGCGACGCGCGAGTTTACCCTCGAGATCGAGCAGTCGGTGCCGCCGACACCGTCGGAGAGCCGCAAGCGCCTGATGCACATTCCGCTCGCCTTCGGCTTGGTCGGCGCCGGCGGCGAACCGGTCGCCTATGGCGGCGTCGAAGGCGCCACCGTCGAAGACGGTGTCATCCATATCCGCAAGCGCCGACATATGGTGCGCTTCTCAGGCGTCGCCGAGCGGCCGGCGGTGTCGCTCAATCGCGGCTTTTCGGCGCCGATCACACTTTCGGTCGAGCAGAAGGCCGACGACCAGTTCTTCCTCGCCGGCCATGACAGCGATGCCTTCGCGCGCTGGCAGGCGTTCAACACGCTGCTCACCGATGCGCTGATAGCGGCCTTCCGCCAGATCCTCGGCGGCGCGAAGCCGGCTTTCACCGCCAGGCTGACCGGACTTGCCGGCAAGATCGCCGGCGACGAGACCCTGGAACCTGCCTACCGGGCGCTGGCGCTGTCACTTCCGGGCGAGGCCGACATTGCCCGCGACATCGGCACGAACATCGATCCCGACGCCATCTTTGCCGCTCGCGAGGCGTTGGCGCTGGCAATCGCGCGCGCCAATCAGCAAACGTTCACCGACCTATACGGCCGCCTCGCCGGCGACGGGCCGTTCAGCCCCGACGCGGCAAGTGCGGGACGCCGCGCGCTGCGCAACATCCTGCTCGACTACCTCTCGCTGCTGCCGAAAGGTGCTGCGCTCGCCGCCCGGCATTTCGAAACCGCGACCAACATGACCGACCGCGCCGCAGCGCTGACCGTCCTTGCGCACCGCCATGACGGTTCGCCGGAGGCGATCAAGGCGCTGGCCGATTTCGAGGCGCGTTATGGCGCCGATCCGCTGGTCATGGACAAATGGTTCCAGATCCAGGCCAGCGTGCCGGGACGCCGGACAGTCGACACGGTACGCGAGCTGACTGGTCACGCAGCTTTCTCGATGGCCAATCCGAACCGGGTGCGCTCGCTGGTCGGCACATTCGCCAGCGCCAACCAGACCGGCTTCCACCGCGCCGATGGCGAAGGCTACCGGTTTTTTACCCAGACCGTACTCGAGGTTGAAAAACGCAATCCGCAAGTGGCGGCCAGGCTGGCGACAGCGCTGCGCTCGTGGCGCTCGCTGGAGCCGGGCAGGCAAGCCAAGGCCAGGGAAGCGCTGCTGGCCATCGCCGGTGCCGAGAACCTGTCGGCGGATTTGCGGGACATTGTGGAGCGAACGCTGGCCTGATCCCTCCCCCTTGAGGGGACGGTGGACAGCCGCCGAAGGCGGATGGACGGGTGGGGTCGTTGCGGCAGTGCGCGACCTCGACCAACTTCGACCGTGATTGAGAGAGTCGAGCGCTTCGCCGAGGACCCCACCCGGCCCTTCGGGCCACCCTCCCTCAAGGGAGGGATTTCAGCGTTATTTCAATCAATTTTTAATGTTTTTCGGCCGCGCCTCTGGACAAGGCGAATCACCTTTGATTCTTTACAGACGATTCGGATGTGCGGTGTTGCCGGATCGTCAAGCGTACGGAAATTCGGGGAGTGCCATTTATGGCCAAGGCGGACGCGTGGGGCGCGCCCGAAGGGACGGCTTTTGAGCGGCGCAAGGCGCGAGGCGACGGCCTCGCCGGCAATACGCGGCTCATCGCTGAACCAGCCTACCGGCGGCTCCTGGCTGCCGAACCCCTTCTGCGCCGTTCGATACCGGCTCTCATCATCATCTTCCTGATCGTCATCGCCGCACTGCGCGTGCTGTCGCTGATGAACGAGCGCGACGAGGCCGAGCGCGACGGCAAGGCGGTGCTAGGTCTCGCCGCCGGCCAGATGGCGAACGCAATCTCGGCCGACCCGACCGCGGCATCCAGCGGTGCAATTGATCTTCTGGAAAGCACGAGCCGCCAGGGCGCCATGGGCAGAAGCCATGTGCTTGTGATCACCGACAGCGCCTTCAAGATCATTGCCGTGTCGCCGCTGTCGACCGGCTGGCAAGGGCGATCGCTGGACAGCCTGGTGCTGGACGGCCAGCCGCTGTTCATGTTCGGCGACCGCGCCGGGGTCATGGATGTCAGCATCGGCGGCCAGGACTGGTACGCGGCGGTGAGCCTGACCCGGGACCGCAAGAACGCCGCCGCCGTGCTGGTGCCGCAGGAAGCGGCGTTCGACAACTGGCGCAAGACCGTCTCGCTCAACGTCACGCTGTTTGTGCTGACAGCCGGCGTGCTGATCATCATCCTCTACGCCTATTTCGGCCAGGCATCGCGCGCCCAGACAGCCGACCGCATCTATCTCGAAGCCCATCAGCGCATCGACATGGCGCTGGTTCGCGGTCGCTGCGGCCTGTGGGACTGGGACATGGTGCGCGGCAAGATGTACTGGTCGCGCTCGATGTACGACATGCTGGGCTACGAGCCCTGCAACTCGATGCTGTCGTTCGGCGAGGTCGACGACATCATCCACCCCGAGGACGGCGACCTGTTCGAGCTGGCCAACAAAATCGTCGAGCGCGAGATCGACCATATCGACCAGGTGTTCCGGATGCGTCACGCCGACGGCCAGTGGGTGTGGATGCGCGCCAGGGCCCAGGTGATCGACCCGGAAGCGCCTGAGATCCAGCTGATCGGCATTGCCGTCGACGTCACCGAGCAGCGGCATCTGGCGCTGCGCTCGGAGGCGGCCGACCTGCGCCTGCGGACCGCGATCGAAAACATCAACGAATCCTTCGTGCTGTGGGATGCCGCCCAGCGCCTGATCATGTGCAATTCCAAATACCAGAAGGACAACGGCCTGTCGGACCGCGACGTCATGCCGGGCGCTGCGCGCGCCGTGCTTGAAGAGCGCATGCTGGCCTTCGCCTCTGAACGGCGGCTGGCCAACACCAACGGGCCGCAAGGGGGCGCAACCTTCGAGCGGCAGCTCTCCGACGGCCGCTGGCTGCAGGTCAACGAACTGAGGACCCGGGACGGCGGCACGGTCTCCGTCGGCTCCGACATCACCCAGATCAAGCTGCACCAGGAAAAGCTGGTCGACAGCGAGCGCCGGCTGATGGCGACCATCCACGACCTCAGCCTCGCCCGCCGGGCCGAGGAAGAGCGCGCCAAGGAACTGGTCGAGCTCAACCGCGAATATATGAAGGAAACCGAGCGCGCCGAGGCCGCCAATCGGGCCAAATCCGAATTCCTAGCCAACATGTCGCACGAGCTGCGCACGCCGCTCAACGCCATCATCGGGTTCTCCGAACTGATGGAACAAGGCCTGTTCGGGCCGCTCGGTTCGCCGCGCTACGAGGAATATGCCAACGACATCAACGGCAGCGGCAAATATCTGCTCGGCGTCATCAACGACATACTCGATATGTCGAAGATCGAAGCCGGCCAATTCTCGGTGGACCGCGAGGAAATCGATCTCTGCCCGCTGATCCGCGAGACGGTGCGGGTGATCTCGCTGCAGGCGGCGGAGAAATCGATCACGGTCGAAACCCGCATCGCCGATACGATGACGCTGTTCGCCGACCGCCGGGCGATCAAGCAGATCGCCATCAATCTGCTGTCGAATGCGGTGAAGTTCACCGGCCAGGGCGGCCATATCTCGGTGCGCGCCCGCAACACGTCAGGCGCGCTGGTGCTGACCATCGAGGACAATGGCTGCGGCATTCCGAAGGAGGCACTGAGCAAGCTTGGCCGCCCCTTCGAACAGGTGCAGAACCAGTTTTCGAAGAACCACGCCGGTTCCGGCCTCGGCCTTGCCATCTCGCGCTCGCTGGCCGAGTTGCAAGGAGGAGCGCTGAAAATCCGCTCGACCGAAGGCGTCGGCACGATCGTGTCGGTGCGCATCCCGGTGAAGAAGGCGCAGCCGGCGGTGAAGGCGGCGGCCTGACGGCCCGCCAATGCCAGCGGTGCTCTCCGCCGCGTTCAAGGACTGAGTAGCCGCGGTCATGTAAGGGCTCCGGCGGCTTTCGCCGCCGGAGACATATCGCCACTCACTCCATGCTGTCGTCGCCGCCGTCCCATTGGTGGTGGCGGCCCATGCGGCCGTTCTTCGGTAGTTCGTTGCGCTCGATCTTGCCGTCATTGTTGCGGTCGAGCATCGCGAACACCTTTTTCTCGCGCCCGGTGATGTCGTCCGTGGTCAGCGTGCCGTCGCCCTTGCTGTCGTAGCGGGCAACGATGCGCTTGGCCATTTCCTCGAACCGCGCCTTCTCCAGCGCGTCAGCGAGCTGGGCGACTGTCAGCTTGCCGCCATTATCGGCGACCAGCTTCTTCAGCCGCGCGTTCATGGCGTCGGAAAACTGGTCGAAGCTGATGGTGCCGTTGGAATCCTTCATCGCCTTGTCGAGGCGCATCATGGTGCCCTCGCGCATTCTGGCGCTGGCATTGTTCTCGGCATAGGCGGTGGTGCCGACGGCGCCGGCAAGCGCGATGAAGGCAAGGGCAAGTCCGGTTGTCTTTCTCATGGGTATCTCCTGTTGCATCGTCACCCCCGATGCGATCCGAAACAGCCGCCAGCGCTTCACGCCCTCACGACCGTTTCGTACGAAGCAAAAGGTCGAAATCCTTTCTGACCTTTTGCGACGTCTCCTTGAGGTGTGCTTCCAGCACACCGAAATCCGGCAGGTCAGTCACCGCCAGAAGCAGATCCGACAGTCCCGGCGGAACATCATTGCGTTCGAATGCGCCGGTGAGGCAAAGCCGCGTCATCTGGGTCAGCGCCAGATAGAGCTGGTAGGCTTCGCAAAGCTGCTGCCTGACGTCGGCCTCGGCGAAATCCGGCGACAGATGCGCCAGGATTTCGCCGGTCGCGGTCACCCTGCGGCCGCCTTCGACCTGCCCGGTTATAACCGCCACCTGCGCGATGAACTCGAGGTCGATGAGGCCGCCGGAGATGAGCTTGATGTCCCAGAGATCGCGCGGCGATTTTTCCTTCTCGATCAGCGCGCGCATCTCGGATGCCTCTGCCCTCACCTTGGCGGCGTCGCGCGGCAAGGCCAGAAGTGCCGCCACCTCGGCCTCGACCTCGGCGCAAAGGGCCGCGTCGCCGCCGATGGCGCGCGCCCGGGCCAGCGCCATGTGCTCCCAGGTCCAGGCCTCCTGGCGCTGGTATTTCGTGAAGGCATCGATGTGGGTGGCCACCGGCCCCTTGTTGCCGGATGGCCGCAAGCGCAGGTCGAGCTCGTAGAGAACGCCTTCGGCGGTCGGCGCCGAGACAGCCGCGATCAGCCGCTGCGTCATCCTGGTATAGTAGTGCGATGGTGCGAGCGGCTTGTCGCCGTCGGACTCGTCGGCATCCGCGTCGTGGTCGTAGAGCAGAATGAGGTCGACGTCCGAACCAGCCGTCAATTCGCGGCTGCCGAGCTTACCCATGCCGAGCAGCGACACGGTGCCGCCGGCGATGCGGCCATGACGCAGCGCGAATTCGGTGGTCACCGCCTGCAATGCGGCGTCGATGGTGAGGTCGGCGAGATCGGAAAAGGCGCGGCCGGCGCGCGCCGGGTCGATCGAGCCGGCGAGCAGCCTGACACCGATCAGGAATTTCTGCTCGGAGGCAAAGATGCGCAGCCGGTCAAGCACATCCTCGTAGGGCCTGTCGCCATCGATGAAAGCGGCCAACCGCGCTGAGAGATAGGCGCGGTTGGGCAGTTCGGTGAGCAGCGCCGGGTCGAGCAGACCGTCGAAGACATGCGGGCGCCTTGTGATGATTGCCGCCAGCCGAGGCGCGGCGCCCATGATCGTCGCCATAAGCTTCAGCAGAGCGGGATTCGACTGCAGCAGCGAAAACAGCTGGATGCCGGCGGGCAGGCCGGCGAGGAATTCATCGAAGCGAACCAGCGCCTCGTCGGCCCGTCGCGTCTGGCCGAAGGCTTTGAGCAGCGCCGGCGTCAGTTCGGTCAGCCGCTCGCGCGCTTCCGCCGACTGGGTGGCGCGATAGCGGCCGAAATGCCAGCCCCGAATGACGCGGCAGATGTCGCTTGGCCGCTGGAAGCCAAGGCCATGCAAGGTCTGCAGCGTGTCGGGATCGTCGACATCGCCGGTGAAGACCAGATTGCCGACGCCGGCCGACAATTCAGGCGCAGTCTCGAACAGCGCGGCGTAATGGCGCTCGACCTCATGCAAAGCCGCGCGAAAGGTTTCGGCAAATCTGGCGGCATCGGCAAAGCCCAGCATATGGGCGATGCGTTCCAGCCCTTCATCATCGTCGGGCAGAATATGCGTCTGCTCGTCGGCGACCATCTGGATGGCGTGTTCGACGCGGCGCAGAAACCAATATTGCTGCGTGAGCGCGTCGCGTGCATCGGCGGTGATCCAGTTGCGCGCCGCCAGCGCACCCAGCATCGGCACCGTCTCGCGGCCGCGCAGCTCCGGAAAACGGCCGCCGGCGATCAGTTGCTGGGTCTGGACGAAGAACTCGATTTCGCGAATGCCGCCGCGGCCGAGCTTGACGTTGTGTCCTTTGACCGCGATCTCGCCATGACCCTTGTGGGCATGGATCTGGCGCTTGATCGAATGAACGTCGGCGATCGCCGCATAGTCCATGTATTTGCGCCAGACATAGGGCTGCAATTCTCGCAGGAACGCGTCCCCGGCATCGAGATCGCCGGCCACGGGACGCGCCTTGATCATGGCGGCGCGCTCCCAGTTCTGGCCGCGCGCCTCATAGTAGCGAAGTGCTGCCTCGACCGGGATCGCCAGCGGCGTCGAGCCTGGATCGGGACGAAGCCTCAAATCGGTGCGGAAGACATAGCCGTGCCCGGTGCGGTCCTGCAGGATGCGGACCAGCCTGCGGGTCAGGCGCGCAAACAGCTCTGTGGCGTCGAGCGGATCGACGATCGCCGGCGCATCCGGATCGAAGAAGACGACGAGGTCGATGTCGGAGGAGAAATTCAGTTCATGCGCGCCAAGCTTGCCCATGCCGAGCACGATCCAGCCGGATTGCCGTGACGGATTTTCGGGATCGGGCAATTTGAGCTTGCCTTGGCTGTGCGCCTCGCGCAGCAGGAAGTCGACCGCCGCGCAGGTGCAGGCATCGGCGAGATTGCTGAGGCGCCTTACCGTCAGCGCGGCATCGGCCTCGCCGGAGAGGTCTGCAAGTGCGATCAGGAAGTGAGCTTCACCCTTCCACTGCCTGAGTTCCATCATCAGGCTGGATTCGGAAACGGTCTCGGAAAAGGCGGCCTTGCCGATCGCTTCGGCGATGGCGAGCAGCCGAGCCTCGACACTGCCATCGAACAGCGCGTCGAGGATTTGCGGCCGGCGGCGCGCGACATCGCGGAGGAAAGGCGAGAGATCGAAGACGGCAGCGAGAAACTCCTGGGCCGCGCCCTTGCCTCCTAGGAATTTCGCCAGCCGCGGCAGGTTCTCGTCCTTGGCATCGCCAGCGATCTCCGACAGTTCACGCAGGGCGCGGGTCTCATCCAGCGGCGCGAGCTGCGCCGCCAGTTGCAGGCGCCATTCGGTCTCGATCCGTTTCGCAGCCATCCGCACCGCCATCAATGGTCCTCCCGCCCCGGGAAGCTCATGATAACGGACAATCCGGGATTGGCAGGCAGAAGTTCAAGCCGGCCATTGTGAAAAGTCATGATCGCCTTGGCGAGGCTGAGGCCAAGACCGGATCCCGGCTGCGAGCGGCTCTTTTCCAGCCGCACGAAGCGCTCGGTCGCCCTGGCGCGGTCGGCATCGTCGGGGATGCCATGGCCATTGTCGGAAACGGAGAGGCGGATTTCGTGACCGACGCGCTGCAGGGCTACGCGCACGGCAGGCTTTTCCGTCGCATCGGTCGAGTATTTGATGGCGTTGTCGACGATGTTCGACAGCGCCTGGCCGATCAGCTCGCGGTTGCCATTGACGGAAAAATTCCCGTCCGCGGCAGTTTCGAGCACCACGCCAGCCTCCTCCGCCACCGGCTCATAAAGCTCGACAACGTCATGCACGGCGGCGGCGAGATCGACCTTGCTGGTGCTCTCCGAGGAATAGCCGGCCTCCAGCCTGGAGATCATCAGGATGGCGTTGAAGGTTTTTATCAGCTGGTCGGATTCGGCGATGGTGCCTTCCAGCGCCTGCCGGTAGTCGGTGGTCTTGTGCTTGCCCGAAAGTGTCGCCTCGGCGCGGTTGCGCAGTCTGGTCAGCGGCGTCTTCAAATCATGGGCGATGTTATCGGAGACCTGCTTCAGCCCTTCGTTGAGCGTCGCGATCCTGGCCAGCATGGTGTTGAGGTTTTCCGACAGGCGGTCGAACTCATCGCCGGCGCCGGTCACCGGCAGCCGTCCCGTGAGATCGCCGCCCATGATGCGGCGGCTTGCCTCCGAGACGCTGTCGATGCGCTTCAGCGCGGCGCGGCCGACAAAGAACCAGATCAGCAGCCCGCCAAGGCCCATCATGCCCAGCGCCAGCATCAGGGCGCGGCGGACGACGGCGCGGAAGCGCTCGGGCTCGCCGAGATCGCGGCCGACCAGCATGATCATCTGGTTGGGCAGCCGCAGCACCAGCGCGATGGCGTTGTGGCCCTTCTCGCCCTCGGGCTGAATTTCGGTCTCGCCGGGCTGCGCGCCATTCGGGTCAGAAGCCTGGTTGCGCTGCCGTTCGAGCTCACCTTCGCCGAAACGGCGATAGGAGAAGGGTTCGGTCGTCCAGCCATCGGTCTCGAGCACCCCCGGTGCCAGGCTCTGCACGTTGCCGGTGAGGATCTGGCCGTTGACGTCGGCAATGAGATAGAGGTTGGCGCCGGGCTGGCGCGAGCGCTGCTCGACGACGCGCACCAGCCGCGGCAGGCCGCCGCTCTGATAGGCACGGGCGAGGCCGAGCACCTCGTCATTGATGGTCTGCTGGGTCTGGCCGGTCAGCATGCGGGCCGACAACGACGTCATGTAGAAGACCAGCAACACGGCACATAGCGCGAAAAGCAGGAAATAAAGCGCTGAAAGCCGCGCCGCCGTCGTCCTCATGATGGCCGGCAGGGAAAGGGCCATCGAGTTCTAGCTCATGATGAGATTTGGCTGAAATCTCATCATGACCTACCCCTTTGTCGGAGCATGATCTTCTCCAAAAACCGGTACCTACTTTTTGGGATCATGCTCTAGCCGCTCTTCAGCATATAGCCGGCGCCGCGAACCGTATGCAGGATCGGCTTGTCGAAACCCTTCTCGATCTTGCCACGCAGGCGCGAGACGTGAACGTCGATCACGTTGGTCTGCGGATCGAAATGATAGTCCCAGACATTTTCGAGCAGCATGGTGCGCGTCACCACCTGGCCGGCATGGCGCATCAGATATTCGAGCAGGCGGAATTCGCGCGGCTGCAGCGTGATCTCGCGCGCCGCGCGCTTGACCGAATGGGACAGCCGGTCAAGCTCGAGATCGCCGACCCGGTAGACGGTTTCGGCCTCCCTGGCGCTGGCGCGGCGGTTCAGCACCTCGACGCGGGCGAGCAATTCGGAAAAGGCATAGGGCTTGGTCAGATAGTCGTCCCCGCCGGCGCGCAGACCGGTGACGCGGTCATCGACTTCGCCCAGCGCCGACAGGATCAGCACCGGCGTGGTGTTGCCGCGCGAGCGCAGGCCGGCAATGACGGAGAGCCCGTCGCGGCGTGGCATCATGCGGTCGACGACCATCACGTCATAGTCGCCGGCATCGGCCAGCGCAAAGCCGGTTTCGCCGTCGCCGGCGACATGGGCGGTGTGCCCAGCCTCGGCAAAGGCCTTCTGCATATAGTCGGCCGCCTCGCGATCGTCTTCTATGACGAGAATCTTCATAGAGCCGTTATACGCGATTTCGCCGGAAGATTGAGGGGCCGCCATGAGCGCAAAAGCTTTCGTTCAAGCATGTCGTTTTGCCAAAACCGCCGTGCACTTTTGGGCGACATGCTTCGATGTTAGAGCGGCAGCGGGCGATGGGGGCCCGCTGCCGCCGGGGGCAGAACACGATGACTGACTAACGCGTTCGGCCCCTTGCTTCCCGTGCGGCGGCTCGGGGGTGTTGAAACCGCCGCACTGGAAACTGTGTGATGTCAGCCTTTGGCGACTGGCAGCGCGACGAAGCGGTTTGAATCGTCGCGGGTGATCTGCATCAGCACCGCCTTGCGGCCGGACTTGACCGCATCGGCCATCGCCTTGGCGACGTCTTCGGTGCCGTTCACCTCCGTCGAATTGACCGAGGTGATGACATCGCCGGGCTGGATGCCGCGGTCGGCGGCATCGCTGTCTGGATCGACATCGGTCACCACCAGGCCCTTGCCGTTTTCCGACTTGGTGACGGTGAGGCCGAGATCGGCCAGCGCGGCGGGCTTTGCCGGTGCCGCGGGCTGCTGCGGGTCGGCCGAGGCCTGCTTGTCGGTGGACGGCAGCGTGCCGAGATCGACCTTGATGGTCTGGCTCTTGCCGTCGCGCCACACCGTGACGTCGACCGACTTGCCGGGTGGGTAGGCGCCGATCAGACGAGCCAGTTCCTTCGGCGATGCGACGTCCTTGCCTTCGACCTGGGTGATCACGTCACCGGCGGTGATGCCGGCCTTCTTGCCGGGGCCACCGTCCTGGGCGCCCGAAACCAGAGCCCCGTTCTGCGACTTCAGGCCCAGCGATTCGGCGATGTCCGATGTAACCGGCTGGATTTCGACGCCGAGCCAGCCACGCTGCACCGAGCCGCTCTTCATCAGATCCTGCACCACCTGCTTGGCGGTCGAGGCCGGAATGTCGAAGGCGATGCCGACGCTTCCGCCCGACGGCGAGAAGATCGCGGTGTTGATGCCGACGACCTGGCCGTTAAGGTTGAAGGTCGGGCCGCCCGAATTGCCGCGGTTGACCGAAGCGTCGATCTGGATGAAGTCGTCGTAGGGACCGGCGCCGATATCACGGCCACGGGCCGAGACGATGCCGGCGGTGACGGTGCCGCCGAGGCCGAACGGATTGCCGACGGCCACCACCCAGTCGCCGACGCGAACCTTGGAATCGTCGGCGAAATCGACATAGGTGAACTTGCCGACGCCATCGACCTTGAGCACCGCCAGATCGGTGCGCGGATCGGTGCCGATCAGCTTGGCGTCAAGCTCCTTGCCGTCATTCATTACCACTGTGAAGGCGGAGCCTTCCTCGACGACATGGTTGTTGGTGACGAGATAACCATCATCGGAGATGAAGAAGCCCGAACCCTGCGCCACCGGACGCGGCTGGTCGTTGTTATGGTCGCGGTGGCTGAAGCGACGATTGCCGCCGCCTTGGCCGTTCTGATCGCCAAAGCCCCGGAATTGCTTGAAGAACTGGCGCAGCTGAGGATTGTCGGGCAGGTTGTTCATGCCGTCCGGATCGTCGGACTGGTCGGAGCCGTCATCAGCGGCAGGCTCGATCTTGGCCTTGACCTTGACGCTGACCACGGCCGGCGAAACGCGCTCGACGACATCGGCAAAGCCCGGCACCTGGGGCGCTTCGACCCGCACGGCATCGGCCAGAACGGGAGCTGTACCAGTGGCAACGGCGCCGAAACCGATGCCGCCGGCAATGGCCAGCGAAGCGGCGGCCGCCAACAGGCGCTTGCGGGTGCGGGAATATGGGTTGGGGGCGATAGTCATGGTCTCATATCCTCTTTTCACTGGATGCGGCTCAGGCAGAGCATCCTCGGACAAGAGAAATAGAGAGGCGCACATTACCGCGCCATTTCCGAAGCATGAAAGTTTTGTAATGTTGGGCGGACGCACAAATCGCTTGGTTGCGCTCGCCTGCTGCCCTATGTTGTACACAACTCAGCACAAGGCTTTCACAATGACAGCAAGCACCACCATGACCATTCGAGTCTCGTCCGAGACCAAGCTGAAGCTGGAGCAGATCGCTACCGATACCAGGCGTAGTAAATCGTTCCTCGCCGCCGAGGCGGTCTCAGCCTATGTCGATCGCGAGCTGGATATCATCGAAGGCATAAAACGTGGCATGGCCGACGCAGAGGCTGGCCGCGTCGTGCCCCACGACGACGCCATGGCGGAGGTCGACGCGGTGATCGAAGCAGCGAAAGCTAGGCGCGCAGGCAAGGCGTGAAGCGGTTCGTCACCTGGTCGCGAGAAGCGCTGGACGATCTCACGCAGCAAGTTGCCTTTATCGCTCAGGACAATCCTGCCGCCGCCCGACGCCTCGCGGACCGTATCCGTGAAATGGGCCGGGGCCTTGGTGATATGGCGACGGGCCGACCTGGCCGGGTAACAGGCACTTATGAGAAGCCCATCGGCCGCCTGCCCTACATCATTGCCTATGAATTGCGCCTGATCGCCGGCCGTCAGAGCATTGTTATCCTGCGCGCCATCCACACGTCGCGGGACTGGCCTTTGGAGGAATGGCCGAGCTAGTCGCTCAGCATCTTGTCCAGCGCCGCCTGTTCCTCGGCGCTCAGCGCCTTGGTTGCCAACGAGCGGCGGGAGCGTGTGGTCAGCACAATGAAAATGCCGCCGACTAGAAGCAGAAGCACCGGCGTGCCCCAAAGCAAGGCGTTGCGCGGGCTGAAGCGCGGCTTCAACAGCACGAACTCGCCGTAGCGCGACACGATATAGTCCATCACCTGCTGGTCGGTATCGCCGGCAACCAGGCGCTGGCGCACCAGGATGCGCAGGTCGCGGGCGAGGTCTGCATCGGATTCGTCGATGGACTGGTTCTGGCAGACCATGCAGCGCAGGCCTTCCGACAGTAGCCGCGCCCTCGCCTCGAGCGCCGGATCGGTGAGAACCTCGTCCGGTTTCACCGCTTGCGCCGCGCCGGCAAACAGCAGCGCCAGAAGCAGGGTGAGCGAGGCCAACGAGAACCTGGTGCTCACGGCGCGCCTGCCGACGGCATGGAGGCTGCCTGCTTGCGGCGGCGCGAGGGTGCGCCAACCCGCAGGCGACGGTCGAGCAGCGACATTGCGGCTCCCGCCATCATCACCAGAGCTCCGCCCCAGATCAGCGTCACCAGCGGCTTCCACCACAGGCGCACCACGACGGATCCATCGGTGCCATCATCGCCCAGCGACAGATAGAGCTGGCTGAAGCCGATCGTCTCGATGCCGGATTCGGTCGTCGTCGTCTGCCGCACCGGAAAGAAGCGCTTGGCCGAGGTGATTTCGGCTGAAACGCCGCCATCGGCGCCGATCAGAGAAAAGCGGCCGCGCTGCTCGCTGTAGTTCGGACCCTGCGCCGGGAAGAGGCCGTCGAAACGCAGCGTGTGGCCGGAGAGTTCGACGCTCTCGCCGGCATGCATCGACAGTATCCTTTCGGTGCCGAAGCACAGCGTGCCGACAATGCCGAGCGTCGTCAGCCCGAGGCCGAGATGGGCAAGTGCAGTGCCGAACACCGAACGCGGCAGGCCGGCGAAACGGCGCAGCATGATGGCGTGCGACACATTGCCAAAGCCGGACTTGACGGCGAGGTCGGTGAGCGCGCCGCAGACCAGCCAGCAGGCGAGGCCGACACCAAGGGCGGCGAACACCGACGCGCCGTCGATGAACAGCCCAGTGACCAGCATCGCCAGGAGAGCGGCGCCGAAAGCCGCCATCAAGCGCTGGGCGACGGCATAGAGGTCACCGCGCTTCCAGGCGAGCAATGGTCCGAAAGGAACCACGACCAGCAGCGGCACCATCAGCGGGCCGAATGTCAGGTTGAAGAAGGGGGCGCCGACCGAGATCTTGCCGGCCGAAAGCGCCTCGACCGCGAGCGGATAGAGCGTGCCGACCAGCACGGTGGCGGTGGCCGTGGTCAGGAACAGATTGTTGAGGACAAGCGCGCCTTCGCGCGAGATCGGGTGGAACAGGCCGCCGGCCGTCAGCCGCGAGGCGCGCAGCGCAAACAGGGCCAGCGAGCCGCCGATGAACAGCGTCAAAATGCACAGGATGAAGATGCCGCGGGTCGGATCGGTGGCGAAAGCATGCACCGAGGTCAGCACGCCGGAGCGCACCAGGAAGGTGCCGAGCAGCGACAGCGAGAAGGTGAGGATGGCAAGCAGCAGCGTCCAGATCTTGAGCGCCGAACGCTTCTCCATGACGATCGCCGAATGCAGAAGAGCCGTGCCGGCCAGCCACGGCATAAAGGAGGCGTTTTCGACCGGATCCCAGAACCAGAAGCCGCCCCAGCCGAGCTCGTAATAGGCCCAGTAGGAGCCCATCGCGATGCCGCCGGTGAGGAACATCCAGGCGACCAGCGTCCACGGCCGCACCCAGCGCGCCCAGGAGGCATCGATGCGGCCTTCGATGAGGGCGGCGACCGAGAAGGAAAAGCAGATAGAGAACCCGACATAGCCGAGATAGAGCAGCGGCGGATGGATGGCGAGGCCAAGATCCTGCAGGACCGGGTTGAGATCGCGGCCCTCGATCGGCGCCGGATTGAGCCGGGTGAACGGATTGGATGTCGCCAGGATGAACAGGAAGAAGGTGGCGCCGATAGCCCCCTGCACGGCCAGCACATTGGCGCGCAGCGTCGCCGGAAGGTTGGAGCCGAAGACAGCGACCAGCGCACCGAAGAAGGTCAGGATCAGCACCCAGAGCAGCATCGAGCCTTCGTGATTGCCCCAGGTTCCGGTGATCTTGTAGATCAGCGGCTGCAGCGAATGCGAGTTTTCCCACACGCTCGCCACCGAGAAATCGGAACTTGCATAGGCGCCGGCGAGTGCTGCGAACGATAGCGCCGTGAGCGCGAAGCCTGTGACCGTGACGGGACCGCCGACAGCCATCAGCCTCTGGTTGCCGGTACGGGCGCCGATCAGCGGCACCAGCGTCTGCACCAGCGACAGCACAAAGGCGAGGACGAGCGCGAAGTGTCCGGTCTCAACCATTACTGGCTCTTGCTCTCTTGCCACACGCCCTTGGCCTTCAGCCCGTCAGCGACTTCCTTGGGCATGTAGCGCTCGTCATGCTTGGCCAGCACGCTGTCGGCGACGAAAACGCCGTCGGCGCCAAAGCTGCCTTCGGTGATGACGCCCTGCTCCTCGCGGAACAGATCGGGCAGGATGCCGGTATAGCTGACCTTGACCGATTTGTGCGCGTCGGTGACCGAGAACGCAACCGTCGCGCCCTGCCCGCGCACGACTGTGCCCTTTTCGACGAGGCCGCCGAGCCTGATGCGCTGTCCCGGCTGCAAGCTGGCGGTGGTCAGATCGGCGGGCATATAGAAATAGGAGGCCTTCTGGCCCAACGCATAGAAGGTCAGCCCGGTGGCGGCGCCGAGGAAGGCAAGACCTCCGACAATCACCGACAATCGCTTCTGCTTGCGCGTCATGTCCTACTCCGTCGCCGTCAGGCCGAGCGAGGCGGCAAAGGCGGTGAATTTCTTCGCTTCCTCACTGTCGGCGCCAAACACGGCGATACCGCGATGCAGCGCGTCGCGCGCCTGGTCGGCCTTGCCCAGCACAACATAGGAACGAATGAGCCGCATCCATCCTTCCGTGTCGCGCGGTTTTTGCCGCAATTTTTCGTCGAGGCCGGCGACCATGGTTTCGATCATGGCCTGCCTGTCCTGCGGCGCCATTGACGAGGCGGCGTCGACGGCCGCGGCATCGGGGCCTTTCGCCGGCTCTCCTGAGGCGACGCTGCGGTTGGCAGCCTCGGCTAACGCCTGTTGGACAGCTCCGCGCCATGGCGAATCCTGCGGCAGGGAATCGAGCATTTTCTGCCACCCCGCGGTTGCCTCGGGTATGCGGCCTTCCTGGGCCAGCGCCATCGCCAAATAGAACGAGGCTTTCGCGTTTGCCGGGTCGAGTTTTAGCGCCTGTTCGAAAGCGGATTGCGCATCGGCCGAAACGATGCCGCCGGCCGCATTGGCAATCGCTTCGCCGAGGCCGGCCTCGCGGGCGGCCGTGTCGCCATCGAGGCGGATGGCATTGCGATAGGCGGTCACGGCATCGGGAAAGCGCTGCAGGCGCAGATAGATCGGGGCGAGCACGTCCCAGCCGCGTCCATCGCCAGGGTTGGCGGCAAGATGGGCCTCGGCGCGCGCCACCAACTCGTCGACCGAACTATCGGCCGGATTCTTGGCCAGCCGTTCGGCGAGCGGCTGCGACGGCAGATCCGGCGAGCCGAGCTGGCTGTACAGGCCCCAGCTGAGCAGCGGGACCACCAGCACCGCTGATGTTGCCATCAACCTGGCCGCCCTCGACGGCTGCCGCGCGCCAGGTGCATCGGCTTGACCGACATTGGCTTGACCAACATCTCCCAGGCGAAGGATGCGGCGGGCGATCTCAGTGCGCGCCTCCTCGGCTTCGGCCGGCTGAATCAGGCCGCGCGCGGCGTCACGCTCAAGCTCGGCCAATTGGTCGCGATAGACTTCGAGATCATGGTCGCTGCTGGTCGGAGCGCCCTTGCCGCCGCTGGTCAGCGGCAGCAGCACCGCCAGGCTTGCGCCCAGCGTGAGGAGTGCGGCTATGACCCAGAACAGCATGGTTCTTCCAATAGAGCGAGAGCCCTGCTCTCACAACATGAGGGTGCTGCGACGCTTTGACGGGATTCCGGCCCCGGCCCAATGTTCAGGTCAGCGGCGTCCAGCTGCCGTCGGCGTTGCGGCATGCGGTGCCCCGCGCGGTCTGGCCGGCCGTGCCGGTAAACACCGTATGGGTGTACTGGCGGCAATCCTGCGAGCCGACGCGGTAGGGCTGGGCCGCGACGACTTCGCCGGAATGAGCCGAACTGTCGCTCTTCCACGTCACCTTCTGGCCGCTCGCCGTATATTCGAGCGCCTTGTATTCCGCCTCGAGCGCCTTGCGCTTCTCGGTGCTGTTCAGGCCGCTGCCGATCGATCCGCCGACGAGCCCGCCGGCCATGGCCGAGATGATCGTCGTCGCGACTTTGGCCCCTGAAGGAGGCGACGCGGGCGGGTTGGTGATGGAGATATCCGGGCCACTGCCCTTGCCCAGCGTTCCGCAGCCGGAAAGAGCGAGCAGTGCGGAAACGAGCGCAACGCGAATCTTCATGCCAACAACCGGTTTTCTTGAACGGGATGCGCTGGGGGCCGCGTCATCGGGGGCGTCAGGACGTCATACTATTGATATTTGTCGGAAATTTGGCCGTTCTTAACGGCTTTTGCGCAATCGAGGGGCCGCCATAACACAGGCATTCGGCCGTGTCGATTGGCCCTGGGCAGTACATCATTGCAAGCTCCGCAAGCGCACAACCGCCTTCAGCCCGCCCATCGTGGAGCGTTCCAGCGCCAGCGCCCCGCCATACTCGTTGACGAGGTCGGCAACGATGGCAAGTCCGAGCCCGGTTCCCGGCTTTGTCTCGTCGAGGCGCCGGCCGCGTTTCAAGACATCGCGGGCCTTGTCCTCGGGGATGCCGGGACCGTCATCCTCGATCGATAGCTCGAACAGGCCGGCTGCGGCCGGCGTGACGGATACGGCAACAGTGCTCTTCGCCCATTTCATCGCATTGTCGAGAAGGTTGCCGAGCAGTTCCTCCAGATCCTCGCGCTCGCCGGCGAAGACGATGTCGGCCGCCGGCAACACAAGCGACAGGCTGACATCAGGCTTGAGTTTTTGCAGCACGCGCACCATGCGCTGCACCAGCGGCGTCACCGGCGTGCGGTAGACGACGCTGTCGCGCTGCGCCGCGACCCGTGCCCGCTGCAGGTAGTGGTCGACCTGTTTCTGCATCGACGCCGCCTGGTCGGCGATGAGCTGGCCCTTGGCGCCGCCGAGAGCCCGGCCCTCATTGATCAGCACGGCGAGCGGCGTCTTCAGCGAATGGGCAAGGTTGCCGACCTGCGTACGCGAGCGCTCGACGATGCGCTTGTTGTTTTCGATCAGCGCATTGGTCTCGTTGGCGAGCGGCTCGATCTCGGCGGGAAACCGGCCATCGAGCCGCTGCGCCGTGCCTTCGCGCACCTGGGCAAGCGCGTTGCGAACCCGGCGCAAGGGCTGGAGGCCGAGCAGGATAGCAATCGCATTGATGGCGATCATGCCGACGCCGAACAGGCTGAGATAGGTCAGCAATCGGCCCTGGAAGGTGGCGATCTCCTGTTCGAGCTCGGTCTTGTTGCCCATCACGCGGAAGCGCGCGGCGCGGTTCTTGGCATCGAGCACGAATTCGCTCTCGAACACTTCGAGCTGCTCGTCGCCGATACCGTCGGTGGAGTAGCTGCGCTGGAAGCTCGAATTGAACGGCACCTCGGCGACGGTCGGCGACGGGATCGTCGTGGTCATCGAGGACGAATGAAGGTTGCCGTGCACACCTTCGGAAGCCGGCTCCACCGACCAGTACCAGCCCGAATTCGGCTCCGAGAAGCGCAGGTCGCCAAGGTCGGGAGCACCGGTGAGCTGGCCGGATTCGGAAACGCCGACCGAGCCGATCAGATTGAACAGATGCGCCGACAGCAGGCTGTCGAAGCCGCGCTCGCTGGCCTGGCGGTAGAGCGTGGTGATCAGAGTGAAGATGACGATCAGGGTGAGGATCGCCCAGATCGTGGAAAAGCCGATGACGCGGAAGGCCAGCGAGCGCGGCCAGAGCCGCGCCGAAAAAGGCTTCCTTGCTGGTATGGGGAGCGGTTCCGCCTTACGCCTCCGGCTCACGCATGCGATAGCCCATGCCGCGCACGGTTTCGATCATGTCGATGCCCATCTTCTTGCGCAGCCGGCCGACAAAGACCTCGATGGTGTTGGAATCGCGGTCGAAATCCTGGTCGTAAAGATGCTCGACCAGCTCGGTGCGCGACACCACCTCGCCCATATGGTGCATCAGATAGGCCAGCAGGCGGAACTCATGCGAGGTCAGCTTCAGCGGCACGCCGTTGACATCGGCCTTGGAGGCCTTGGTGTCGAGGCGCAGCGGCCCGCAAGTGAGCTCGGACGAGGCATGGCCGGCGGCGCGGCGGATCAGCGCCCTCACCCTGGCCAGCACCTCCTCGATGTGGAACGGCTTGGTGACATAGTCGTCGGCGCCGGCATCGATGCCCGACACCTTGTCGCTCCAGCGGTCGCGCGCTGTCAGGATCAGCACCGGCATCTTGCGGCCGTTGCGGCGCCAGCGCTCGACGACGCTGATGCCGTCCATCTGCGGCAGGCCGATGTCGAGCACGACGGCATCGTAGGGCTCCGTGTCGCCGAGGAAATGCCCCTCCTCGCCGTCATAGGAGCGGTCGACGACATAGCCGGCATCGACCAGCGCGTCGGCCAGCTGCCGGTTGAGATCCTTGTCATCTTCTACGACGAGTACGCGCATGATCGGTCAGGCCTGTTGATGTGTCAGCTATAGGCCGATTCCGGTGGTCTGGGAAACGAGCCCTGCAAGAGGGAAGATTGGATCAGTTCGCCGGGACGACGATCTCGGAACGGCGCGGACGCTGGCCGTCCTTGCCCGGCACAAGCACGACGATGACGCAGACCTCCTGGCCGCCACGCGTCGTCTGCGAAGCCTTGGCCAGCGTGCCGCCATTCTGCTCGGCAACCTGCTGGCCGATCGCGTAGCAATCCGCCGCGGCTGCCGGCGTCGCTTGCGACGCCAACAGGCCGGCCGCTGTGAGCGCCAGTATCGCGGTTCTGACATGAGAGCGAAGCGTTTTCATGGTCGGCGTTGTAACGCAACTGTGCTGAACGTGAAATGAACGGTGAACGGGTGAAAATCCATCCCCGCAATACCCCCTGCGCGCGCAACGAATGAATGCGATCCTACCGCCCAGTCCCTCAGACCGGGCAATGGATTCATAACCGGAAAACCGGCTGCGCGGCTATGGTGTTTGCGCGCAGGTTCTCAATTCGCAGCCAGATTGGGAACAGGTCAAGGCGAGACCATTCTGAAGGGCCGCCCTAAATAGCGCGGGAAACGCCAAATCATCGGAGTGCGCCATGACGGATAAAGACCTTGCCGACCTTTACCGGGGCTATATCGCTTGCCTGAATGCCCAGGACTGGGCGAAACTTGGAGACTTTGTCGGCGACGAGGTGCAGCACAATGGCGAAATGCTCGGCCTGTCGGGTTATCGCCGTATGCTCGAAGGCGATTTCGAGGCGATTCCCGACCTCCGCTTCAACATCGAACTGCTGGTCTGCCAGCCGCCGCGCGTGGCGGCGCGCCTGCATTTCGACTGTCATCCCAAGGGCGTGCTGTTCGGCCTGCCGGTGAACGGCAAGCGCGTGTCGTTCGCTGAGAATGTTTTCTACGAATTCGGAGAGGGTCGCATCCGCGAGGTGTGGTCAGTCATCGACAAGGCCGAGATCCAGGCGCAAATCTAGGTTGCTTCAATCACTTTGCTCGGTGAGGGCGCGTATCCGCAGCACCCCGTGGTAGAGCGCCAGGTCCTCGTCGTAGCGGGCCTCGGCGAACTCCAAGGACAGGCGGGTCTGGTCGCGCGAGCCGGTGGCGAAAGCGGCGCCGTCAAGGCGCGCCCGGATGCTGTCCATGATCAGACGCGTCTCGGCCTCGCCTTGCGCCTTCGACCAGACATGCAGCGTGATGAGCTGGTCGTCATCATTGTCGGCGCCGGTGTCCAGATCGAATGCGCTGGTCCTGCCATAGGTCACATAAGGGAAGGCGGCACTGTCGGCCGCCTGCTCGCGCAACCCGGCGCCGCCGAGCAGCGCCGTCAGCGAGGCATCGCTCTTCAATCTCATGAACAAGGCTTGCAGCAAATCGCCGGGCGCCGTCATCGTCGTCTCCGTTCGCCTGTCACGCTTTGAACAACCTCAGTTTCGCGCGCAACCTAACCGCGTTGCACGGATTTCGCCAGATGACGATCCGCCTGATGGAAGGCGGCGAATCGGGCGGCATGGCCCTTTCACGGACCGGGTTCTATTTGGCATGCGGGGAGTTTCAAGAAGGGTGTTATGAGGAGCCCTGTTTTCTCCGGCAATTCGAGGTCATTTCATGCGAACGCCACCGCTGCTGCCGGCTTTTGGAAAGCTCGGCGTCAAGCCCCCGGTCGCGATTGCGGCAGCACCCGCCCTGTCGAAGAGGACCGTGGCCCTGCGCATGCGCGAGATACTTTCAATGCATGGCGGCCTGGCCTTGAAGCTGTCGGTGGTGGCCTGGACAATCCTGATCCTGGCGGCGGCATTTTTCATGTCAAAGGCCTGATGCCGATATGACAAACCGCTACGCGTTGCGCATGGACGAGCCCGAGAGCTGGACTATCTTCGACATCTTCACCGGCCAGCCTGTCGAGCTTAAGCAACAGGTGATGGTGGCCATGAATTTGCGCGATGCGGAAGCGATGGCCGACCGCCTGAACAGCCGGGACGTCAAGCGGCGGGCAAAAGCCGACCGCAAGTCCTGACGCACGCTGATCTCAGCCGCTCTGATTGCAAGACGAACGCGCGCTAACCGAAATCCGCGGCTGTGAGCACATATATGCTCTTGCGGGTGCGGGCGTAGGCCTTGCTGGCAATGTCATGGATGGAGCTGGACGCGGTGTCGAAAGCCGCCAGATAGGTGGCTTCCGCGGTCGCCGTCCCTGATGGCGCCTTCGAGAGGGCATCGGCTGCGACAGAGAAGGAAATCTGGAACATGCCGTCGTGGCCGACAAAGCGGATGCGCTTGCCGGCCTCGTCATAGAAGCGACTTGGATTGGGGAATGTCAGGCTCATGACGTGCCCCCCTTCGGCGCGGCGGCGGCTTTCTTGACTGTCGCCCGCTTCTTCTTCGGTGTCGGGTTCAAGGCTTCCGCGACGCGGTCGGCCTCTTCCTTGGCCAGGCGCAATTCCCTGAGCCTTGCTGTCTTGATCTCCCTGGCCCTCGCTTCGGACATGTAGTCGGAGGTTGCCTTGTTGCGCTCGGCCGTCTTCTTCTGCTTGTCCATGAAGCGGGCTTCAGCTTTTTCCATGATGCTCTGATTGCCTTCGGCCATCGCCTAAATCTCCTTCGTGCCTGAAATTGTGAAATCGAACTTACGATATAAATAGTCACTTTTGCCTCGAAATTCAATTTTTTGAAATATCTAGGCGCCTCGCGACGTTTCGAACCCTGCAGACATCATAATACTTTTTAATATTTAATTTTGGCCACGAATAATTTTTGGCACTCCTATCTATCGAGTGCCAACACGCCTATAAGAACGGCGCGGTCGCCTATGCCGGCCCCAGAAAGAAGTTCTCATGAAGTTTCGGCCACTCCACGACCGCGTCGTCATCCGGCGCGCCGAAGGCGATGTCAAATCCAAGGGCGGCATCATCATTCCCGACAATGCCAAGGAAAAGCCGCAGGAAGGCGAAGTCATCGCCGTTGGGCCGGGCGCACGCGACGAAAACGGCGCGCTTGTTCCGCTCGACGTCAAGGCCGGCGACTTCATCCTGTTCGGCAAATGGTCGGGCACCGAGGTCAAGATCGACGGCGAGGACCTGCTGATCATGAAGGAAGCCGACATTATGGGCGTCATCGACAAGAGCGAGACGGCCGCTATCGGCAAGAGCGGGACGGTCGTCACCGAGAAGAGCGTCAAAGCCAAGAAGGCTGCCTGACCGGCCTGGCTTTGCCAGGCTCCGGCGAGCCGCTTGCTTCACCACACCAACGGGATTGAAAAAAATGTCTGCCAAGGAAATCAAATTCGCCACCGACGCGCGCGACCGCATGCTGCGCGGCGTCGAGATCCTCACCAATGCGGTGAAGGTCACGCTCGGCCCCAAGGGCCGCAACGTCATCATCGACAAGGCCTATGGCGCGCCGCGCATCACCAAGGACGGTGTGACGGTGGCCAAGGAAATCGAGCTTGCTGACAAGTTCGAGAACATGGGCGCGCAGATGGTGCGCGAAGTGGCTTCGAAGACCAACGACCTCGCCGGTGACGGCACCACCACCGCCACGGTGCTGGCCGCATCGATCCTGCGCGAAGGCGCCAAGCTGGTTGCCGCGGGCATGAACCCGATGGACCTCAAGCGTGGCATCGACCAGGCTGTCGCCGCCGTGGTCAAGGACATCAAGGCGAAGGCCAAGAAGGTCAAGTCGTCGGCCGAGATCGCGCAGGTCGGCACCATCGCCGCCAATGGCGATGCCAGCGTCGGCGCCATGATCGCCAAGGCGATGGACAAGGTCGGCAATGACGGCGTCATCACCGTCGAGGAGGCCAAGACCGCCGACACCGAACTCGACGTCGTCGAAGGCATGCAGTTCGACCGCGGCTATCTCTCACCCTATTTCGTCACCAATGCCGACAAGATGCGCGTCGAACTGGAAGAGCCTTACGTGCTCATCCACGAGAAGAAGCTCGGCAATCTGCAGGCGATGCTGCCGATCCTCGAAGCAGTGGTGCAGAGCGGCAGGCCGTTGCTGATCATCTCGGAAGACGTCGAAGGCGAAGCACTGGCGACGCTGGTCGTCAACAAGCTGCGCGGCGGCCTCAAGGTCGCGGCCGTCAAGGCGCCGGGCTTCGGCGATCGCCGCAAGGCGATGCTGGAAGACATCGCCGTGCTGACATCGGGCCAGATGATTTCCGAGGATCTCGGCATCAAGCTCGAAAACGTCACCATCGAGATGCTTGGCCGCGCCAAGCGCGTACTGATCGAGAAGGACACCACCACGATCATCGACGGCGCCGGCACCAAGGCGACCATCCAGGCGCGCATCGCGCAGATCAAGGGGCAGATCGAGGAGACCACGTCCGACTACGACAAGGAGAAGCTGCAGGAGCGGCTGGCCAAGCTCGCCGGCGGCGTCGCCGTGATCCGCGTCGGCGGCGTCACCGAGTCTGAAGTGAAGGAAAAGAAGGACCGCATCGACGACGCGCTGAATGCGACGCGCGCGGCGGTGGAAGAAGGCATCGTGCCCGGCGGTGGCGTGGCGCTTCTGCGCGCAAGATCGGCTCTGGCCGGCCTGACCGGCGCCAATGACGATGTGACCGCCGGCATTTCGATCGTGCTCAGGGCGCTGGAAGCGCCGATCCGCCAGATCGCCGAGAATTCCGGCGTCGAAGGCTCGATCGTCGTCGGCAAGCTGTCCGACAGCAAGGACCAGAATCAGGGCTTTGACGCCCAGAACGAGGTCTATGTCGACATGATCAAGGCCGGCATCGTCGACCCGGCGAAAGTGGTGCGCACCGCGTTGCAGGACGCCGGCTCGATCGCCGCCCTTCTGATCACCGCCGAAGCGATGATCACCGACGTTCCGGCCAAGGATGCGGCGCCTGCGGGCGGCGGTGGCGGCATGGGCGGCTACTGACCATCGCCCGAAAATTGCCCGCTGGGAATCTGGGCGGGCATAAATCAAAACAGGCTGCCGGGGACATTTCCCCGGCGAGCCAGGAATTTCCGTCAGTCAGTCAAGACCAGTCATCAACGACAGGGAGATCGACAGATGATCACATTCGCCCCGAAGCCAAACGCTGTATCCGCGACCAAGCCGGCGGAGGAGAGCCGCTTCGATCGCATCCGCCGGATTGCCGCCGACAAGCACAGGCAGGCCGATGCCGGGCCGATTCGCCGCGAGCCGTCGAAGACCGGCGACAAGCGGCCGACGTGACGGCTGCCAACCTCACGACACCGGCAACGCTCCGCCCTCTTCGGTGCGGCGGGCAATGAACTCGTCGAGCACATCGGATGTGGCAACGGCCGACGCCGGCGGCTGGAAGTCGGCCAGCGTCCGCTTCCAGATGCCGGTGGCGCGCTCGGTGGCCGACTTCGAACCGGACTGCGTCCAGCTGCCGAAATTCGACCAATCGGCGACCAGCGGCTCGTAGAAGGCGGTGCGGTAGCGCGTCATGGTGTGGCCGGCGGAGAAGAAATGCCCGCCCGGCTGGACTTCAGCGATCGCCTCGAAGCCGATCGAATCCTCGTCGCCGGGGGTCGTAGCGCAGAGTTCGGCAACCGTCTGCAATGCCTCGAGATCGGTGATCAGCTTCTCGTAGGAGACGCTGAGGCCACCCTCCAGCCAGCCCGCGGCATGGATGCAGACGGTGGCGCCGGCAAGCACCGAGCCCCACAGCGCGAACTGCGTCTCGTGCGCCGCCTGCACATCGGAAATGTTGGCCGCACTGCCGCCGCCGGACCGCCAAGGCAGGCCGGTGAAGCGCGCCAGCTGGCCGGCGCCCAGCGTCGCCTTGACGTGCTCGGGCGTGCCGAAGGCCGGTGCGCCGGACTTCATGTCGACATTGGAGGAGAAGGATCCGTAGACCACCGGTGCGCCCGGCCGCACCATCTG
This sequence comes from Mesorhizobium sp. C089B, assembly GCF_030323125.1. Taxonomy (NCBI): domain Bacteria; kingdom Pseudomonadati; phylum Pseudomonadota; class Alphaproteobacteria; order Hyphomicrobiales; family Phyllobacteriaceae; genus Mesorhizobium; species Mesorhizobium sp. C089B. The sequence goes on along the minus strand of NZ_CP100469.1, from coordinate 131,205 downwards.
CGCCAGCGCGAGACCAGCCAGCGCCTCGGCATGCTGCAGCGTCAATGCGCCGGCGACGGTGATCGGCGCCATGGCGCCGGCCAGGCAGAAGGGCGTGATGACAGAGACCTGGCCGGCGCTGGCGAAGTCGATGATGCCTTGCGCCATCGGGATATCGAGCTGGCGCGGCGAATTGGTGTTGATCACGGTGTAGCAATGGACGCCGGCCAGGAACTCGTCCTGCGAGAGCCCGCGCGCCAGCCTGATCATCTCGAACCCATCCTCGACCTGCGGCGTGCCGCGGGCGAAGACGAAGGGGAACTTGTCCGACAGGGTCAGCTGCGCACGGTTGACGGCATAGTGGCGCAAATGGTTGTCGACATCCTGCGGCTCGATCCAGGGGCCGAGCATATGCAGCACGTCGAAATTCTGAACAAGCTTGGTCAGTTCTTCGAAAGCGGCGAGCGTGCCCGGACGCCGTCCGCGTTCGAGATCGGTGACGTTGGGCGCCCCGGCTCCGGCCAGGAACGTCATCGAGCCGAGCTCCAGCATGAGATCGCGGCTACGGTTGCCCGCCAGCGCCCGGATGGATTTCGGCGCCGAGGCCAGTGCCGCAGTGACAATATCGCGGCCGATGCGCACCATCTGGCTGTCCTCGTCGACCAGCGCACCGGCTTTGGCGTAGATCGCCCGTGCCTCCGGCAGCAGCACCTTGATGCCGAGCTCTTCCAGCACGCGCAACGCCGTGTCGTGGATGGCCGCGACCTGGTCGTCCGAAAACACCGGCTGCGGCAGGAACGGGTTCTTGAGCGAGCGATAGTTCGGGTGGCGGCTTGACCCGCTGCCGGCCTCACCGGTGTGCCCGCGCCGGCGCTCGCGCCTGGTCTCCCTTATAATGTCATCGACCATGGCCAAAACTCCTCATTGCCGCATCGCCTGCCCTCGGGGTCGTATGGCGAGGCCGGAATAATTCGCGCCGGCCGCTCGACGCCGACAATGTGCACCCAAAGCGCGGTCCCCTCCCCGGCGAATTCGTCGCCCAGCAACGTCAGCGCGACGCTTTTGCCTATTGTGTAGCCATAGCCGGCTGAGGCGACGAAGCCGACGCGCCGGCCCTTGTGCCAGACTGGCTCGAAGCCACTGGCGTCGGCATCGACGGCGTCGACCTCCAGCGTCACGATCCGGGCGGCGCTCAACAAACCGTGCGGTGTGGCCTGGCTGCCCTTGTGAGCCGGGCTGAAATGGAAGAATAGTCTTCGCCGGGTATGCCCGCCCTGAAATTGCCCGCTTGCGGTTCTCAGGTGGGTGGGGTGAGTTTCGGGAATGGCCAGTCCTTTAGAACGACGTCCAAGACGAAGAGGTCCGATCGCCGCCGCACTGCTGGCGGTGGACGCGTGGATCGATTCCTCGCTCTACGAAGTCGGCTTCAAGGCCGGCCAGTTCTGGGAATCGGCGACCATTTTTTCGCGGCGCTTCCGAGTCACCGGCTGGCGACGCGGCATCATCGAGGTGCTGAGCGAAGGTTTTACGATGGGCGCCGGCGGCGTCGTCGTGCTGCTCGCACTCGCGATGCCGGCCTTCCAGATCACCACCGGCGACTGGCGCAGTCAGGGCGATTTCGCCGTCACCTTCCTCGACCGCTACGGCAACGAGATTGGCCAGCGCGGCATCATCCAGCGCGATTCCGTGCCTGTCGACGAGATGCCGGACCATGTCATCAAAGCAGTGCTGGCGACCGAGGACCGGCGCTTCTTCGAGCACTACGGCATCGACGTGCTCGGCCTGTCGCGCGCCATCTTCGAGAATGTGCGGGCCAATTCCGTCGTCCAGGGCGGCTCCAGCATCACCCAGCAGCTGGCCAAGAACCTGTTCCTGTCGAATGAGCGGACCTTCCAACGCAAGATCAAGGAAGCCTTCCTGTCGCTGTGGCTGGAGGCCAATCTGTCGAAGAAGGAGATCCTGCAGCTTTATCTCGACCGCGCCTATATGGGCGGCGGCACGTTCGGCATCGAGGCGGCGGCGGATTTCTATTTCGGCAAGAGCGTCAAGGATCTGAACCTCGCCGAGGCGGCGATGCTGGCCGGCCTGTTCAAGGCGCCGACCAAATACGCCCCGCACATCAACCTGCCCGCCGCCCGTGCTCGCGCCAATGTGGTGCTGTCGAACCTCGTCGATTCCGGTTTCATGACCGAAGGCCAGGTGCTGCAGGCAAGGCTGCATCCAGCCGAGATCGTCGACCGCGGCGAGCAGAAGAGCCCGGATTATTACCTCGACTGGGCCTTCGATGAGGTCAAGAAAATCGCCAAGCCCGGCCAGCATTCGCTGGTCGCCCACACCACTTTCGACGCCAACATCCAGAAAGCGGCGGAGGAATCCGTCGAATTCCATCTCCGCCAGTTCGGCAAGGAATACAACGTCACCGAGGGCGCCGTTGTAGTGATCGAGACCAATGGCGCGGTACGCGCCATTGTCGGCGGCCGCGACTATGGCGCAAGCCAGTTCAACCGCGCCACCAAGGCGCTGCGCCAGACCGGCTCCTCGTTCAAACCTTACGTCTACGCCACCGCCATGGAGCACGGGTTCACCCCGGACTCCGTCGTCTCAGGCGGGCCGATCAGCTGGGGCGGCTGGTCACCGCACAATTACAATGGCGGCTCGGCCGGCAATGTGACGCTGATCACGGCGATCGCCAAATCGATCAACACCGTGCCGGTACGGCTGGCCAAGGACTATCTCGGCATCGAACCGATCAAGGCGATGGCCGAATCATTCGGCGTGGAATCGCCGCTGGAGTCGCACAAGACCATGGTGCTCGGCACATCGGGCATGACGGTCATGGACCAGGCGACGGGCTACAGTGTGTTCGCGCAGAACGGCTTCGCCGGCTCGCGGCACGGCATCACCCAGCTCGTCACCCGCACCGGCGATGTCGTCTACGACTTTGCCAAGGATGCGCCGGCGCCGCATCGGGTTCTGTCGGAACAGGCTCTGAAATACATGAACACCATGCTGGCTGCGGTGCCGGCGATCGGCACCGCGCGGCGCGCGCAGCTGCCCAACATCGTCGTCGCCGGCAAGACGGGGACGACGCAATCCTACCGCGACGCCTGGTTCGTCGGCTTCACCGGCAATTACACCGCTGCCGTCTGGCTCGGCAATGACGACTTCACCCCGACCCGCAACATGACCGGAGGCACGCTGCCGGCGATGGTGTGGCAGCGGCTGATGGTCTACGCGCACCAGAATATCGACCTGAAGCCGATCCCCGGCCTCGACAAGCCCTTCGTCGACGAAGAGATCGCGGCCAAAGCCGAGGAAGCGGAGAAGAAAAACGCCGATCAGGCAGCCGCCGATGCCGCGGCCGAGCGCCCGGCGGTGCTGTCCAGCCGCACGACACAGACGCTGCGCGAGATGACCAAGGTGTTCCAGGCCGCGCCCGTGCTCGGCTCGCCGCAGACACCGGAGACCCTGTCGGCGCTTTGATTCCACAGCGCTGCTTGCTCTGTGGCCTGCCCCGCTATATCCCCGAACGATAATTCTCTCGTCCCGGTTCTTCATGCTCAAGACCGCCTTTTTCACGCTGCTTTCGCTTGCCATAGCCATCGGCCTCGGCGGCGGCAGCGTCTGGTATGCGCTGCAGGCGCAGAGCGGCGTCGGCGCGATCAGCATCGGCCAATGGACCGCCTTCCCCGAGATCGGCACGCAAGATGCCGACCCCTATTCGAAGGCGCGCGTGGCGCGCGAGGGCGTGCTGGCGCTCGGCAAGGCGGAAGGCTTGTCCTTCATCGCCGAACGCGATGCGGCCGGCGATGAGCTTCAGCGGCAATGCGACTACAGGATCGAAGGCAGTTTCCCGACCGCCCGGTTCTGGACGCTCTATGCCGCGGATCAATCGCTCGGCGTGGTCGACACCGGCAAGCCGAGGCTGGCGGCGCTGCAATCCTACCAGGTGCTGCGTCAGCCCGACAATTCGGTGATCATCGCCGTCGGCAACCGTCCGGCCCCCGGCAACTGGCTTCTGACCGAAGGTTTTGGCCGGATGTATTTCGTGCTCACCTTCTACGACACGCCGATTGCCTCAAGCACCGGCCTTTCCGACGTGTCGCTGCCCCGGATCGTCAAGGCTGGCTGCAATGCGTAGGTTGCTGCACGCCATCCTGCTCGGCCTGCTCGGCGCCGGCATCGTCCACATCGTGGTGCTTTTGCTGGTGCCGGAATTTACCGAGCGCGATGCCTGGTCACGGCTGGCGATGGCGTCCGACCTCTACAAGATGACCAGGCTGGATGCCGAGGCGGGCGGCGCGCCGGTGGTGAAGTCGGTGGATCCGCTGTTTTACGCCGCCGCCTGCCGCTTCGACCTTGCCGAAGGCGTGGTGCGGATCAAGGCGCCGGGCAGCGTGCCGTTCTGGTCGGTGTCGGTCTATGACCGCAACGGCCACAATTTCTATTCATTCAACGACCGCACGGCGACCGGCAACAAGCTGGACACCGTGGTGCTGACGCCGGCACAGATGATCGACGTGCGCAGGGAGCTTCCCGAAGACCTGCAAGGGGCGATCTTCGTCGAGGCGCCGATCGAGGAAGGCATCTTCGTCATCCGCGCCTTGGTGCCTGACGACAGCTGGAAGCCGGTTGTGTCGCAGTTCCTGGACCAGAGCTCCTGCGAACTGCAGGACTACTGACCTCACCCCGACGACCAGCAAATTCAGTGGTGCGGAACAGGCGTCCGTGGTGTGCCCGGCTGGTCCGCCGGTCGCGCCTGGCCCGCCAATGGCGGATGCTCGTAGCGGACGCCGGGAAAAATGATCACCGCCGCCGGCGTACCGGTGTCCTGAACTGCTCGATTGACTGGTGCCGATCGCGGCACGAAAGACAGTACCATGCCCATGGTTCGCGTATTCCTCTCGGTTGCCCCGGAGCACAACGCAACGCCTCCAAATGTGATTAAGGCCGGCAGAGGGTTAACGGAGCGCTAACGGATCGCGGCTAATTTGATGTTTGTTCCAGGCCTAGCGCGAAACCGACATAGTTGCGGTTGAGCATGGTCCGGGTTGTGTCGAGTGTCAGGCGTATCTTCCGTGTCAGCTTCGGATTTCAGGCAAATCGCCATACGGACGGAATCGGGAAAAGCCAAAAGGCTGTTTCGCGCCGCCGTGTCGGCGTTCTGCTCGCTGACCCGCCCGTCGCGCCGCGAGATCGCCCAGCTCGAGGATCTGACGCTGCCGCTGTTCGACAGCGTGCCGGTCGAATCGCGCCGCTATGTCGCCGCTGCCCTGTCCGAATGCGAATATGCGCCGGCCGCCCTGGTGCGGCGGCTTTGCGAGGAGCCGGTCGATGTCTGCGCGCCCTTGCTCGTCCGTTCGCGGGCGCTGGGCGACATCGACCTGATCGCGTTGATCGGCCGCCACGGCCTGCCGCATGCGCGCGCCATTGCCCGCCGCAAGGATTTGAACCCGACCATCGCGCAGTTGATCAAGGCGCTGGAAAAGCCGACCCTGGTGCGCGTGCGGCAGCCCGAGCCGATCGCCGACGTGGCGGGTGCCGACGCCGAAGCCGCTGCCGCCGCTCCCAGCGCACCAAAACTGCCCGGCAGCGCCGCCGAAACCGCCAGGCGCCGCCTGCGCTCGATGATGCTCGCCGAGGGCGAGGCGACATCGGTCACTCCCTTCGTCGGCTCAGCAACTTACAGCAAACTGCGCGAGACGGCGCTGACCGGCAACGCCGCCTTCTTCCAGACCGCGCTTGCCGACGCGCTCGATATCGACTTCTCGACGGCGCGGTCGCTGACCGAGCATTCGAGCTATGTCTCGCTGCTCGCCGCGCTGCGGGCGCTCGACCTCAGTGAGGACAGGGCATTCCTGATCGTGGTCGCGGTTTACCCCCGGGAGTTTCCGCACCCGCAGGCGATCCGCATCTTCCTCGACCGCTACCGGCTGCTGCACCACGAGGCGGCGCTCGACAAGGTGCGCGGCTGGAAGGCCGAAACATTGTCGCGAGCGGTGCGCGGCAACACCCCTGTCGCCGCGAATGGCGACCAAGCGCCGGACGTCGACAAAGCCAGCTTAGGGGCCAGCCTCAAGGCGTCTTGACGGAGAGAAGCTCCTCGACGGAAACCGTTCCGGCCTCGATCTCGACCACCCAGATGTCGGGATCGAATTTTTTCTCCCGCTCAAGCCTGGCGTCAAGCGCGGCGGCATCGTCGCCGGCGCCGAGCAGCGTGAAAAAGCGATCATCCGGTTTGTCCGAATCGTAGCTCGTCTGCGGCGCCGGGCCGAACAGGGAGACGTCGCCCAGCCTGCCGCGGGAGAGCACGAAGACAGCGCCGGCCTCGGTCGCGCCGCGCTTGACGACGGCCGCAAAGCCGCCGGCGCCGAAAACACGGCGCAGCAGGGCCGACACCCAAAACTCGGTGGTTACGCGCATGACGAGGCTCCGGAGGACATGCGCGGCGTCTTAGCCGGATTTTCGTCTATCCGCGAGCGGTCGTCTTGACCACTCAATTGGTCAGGCCGATGTCGCGCATCTTGACGTAGACGACCTCGTCGGGCTCGCCCGTTTCCGGCAGGCCGAACAGCGACTGGAATTCCTTGATCGCCGCCTTGGTGCGGGCGCCGACGACGCCGTCGAGCTGCATGTCGTCATTGCCGAATGCCTTCAGGCCGGCCTGGATCTTGACGATGCGGGCATCGGGCGCCTGGGCGGATACCGGCGCGGAAACCGGGATGGGCGCAGGCGCGGCCTCGGGCGCGGCAACTCGAGCGGCGGCCATATCCACGGGCCTCGGCACAGGATGCGGGATGCCAGCCGTTGTCTGCTTGGCGCCGAGCTGGTCGAGCAGGACGGCGTCGATCTCACCGGAGGCCGGCAGGCCAACTTTCTGCTGGTATGCCTGGATCGCCTTTTGGGTATTCGGCCCGGAAATGCCGTCGACCGTTCCCGTGTAGAAATCGAGATCCTTCAGGATGCCCTGGACCTGCTCGACGGTCGGATCGCTTTTGACCGGAGCCGGGCCGGGCCGCAGGATGTTGATGGTGGTTTCGGGTTCGTCCGCGCCGGGGTGCGGAAAACCCTCGATGCTGCGGGTGGCGAAGAAGGCGCCGGCATGCGGAAACGGCTGGTACCACAGCGCGTTGGCGGAAACGTAGAACAGCGTCACCAGGAAGGCGGTCGAGCCGCCGACCAGGACCGGATTGCGCGAGATCGCGCCGCCCAGCGCAATCGCGCCGGCCTCGAACGCGCCGCTGCGGCGCTTGACCGCCTTAGGCTGTTTTGCGGAGCGAGCCATTCCTGTCCCCTTTCGCGTCGCCTTTCGTCCTGGTCGCGGGCATCGGCAGCACGCCGTTCCTCTCGGTCGCGCTCCTCTTCGGCCCGTTCACCGGCAGGCTGATCGTGACCGTCGTCCCCTCGCCCGGCATGCTTTCGATCGACATCGTGCCGTCGTGCAGCGCCACCAGGCCCTTGACCAGCGACAGGCCGAGCCCGGTGCCCTCGAAGCGGCGCGTATAGTCGTTCTGGATCTGCATGAACGGCTTGCCGAGATTGACAAAATCTTCCTCAGCGATGCCGATGCCGGTGTCCCTGACCCAGAAATGCAGCCGCGAGCCGATCCGCTTGGCGCCGACGACGACATTGCCGCCATCGGGCGTGAACTTGACCGCATTGGAGACGAGGTTGATCAGGATCTGCTGCACGGCACGACGGTCGGCATTGATCTCCCCGGCGTCCGGCGCAATCTGCGCCTGGAGACCGATGTTCTTGGCATTCGCCTGCAGCTGCATCATCGACTGGCACATCTCGACCGCTTCGATGAATCGGAACGGTTCGGGCTCGGTCGCGTAGGCGCCGGCCTCGATCCTCGAGACATCAAGGATGGAGGTGACGACGGCAAGCAGATGCTGGCCCGACTCCTTCACCAGGCCGACATACTCCTTCTGGCGCGGGTCCTTGAAGCCGCCGAACATCTCATGCAGCAGCATGTCGGAAAAACCGATGATGGCGTTGAGCGGCGTCCGAAGCTCATGGCTGACGACCGCCAGGAAGCGGCCCTTTGCCACCTCGGCCGACGCTGCGGCCTCATTGGCGGCAGCAAGCTCGTCGCGCAATTCGGCAGTCTCGTCGTTCTCGCGCAGCAGCAGAGTGAAGGTCTCCTGCTGCTCTTCGGCACGCATCAGTTCGAGCTGAAATGGCCGGTAATTGTCGGCCGTCGAGGCGCTGCCGTCCTGCGGCAGCCTTACCCGAAGATCGAGCCGGCGCGCCAGGGCGCCATCGCGCATGTCGGCAAGCGCGCTGAGATAAGCGACGCGATCGGACAGGTGGATGCGGTCGAACAGCCCGGCGCCGAAAAGCAGTTCCGGCGGCAGCTTCAGGATGGTGCGCGCCTTGGCTGAGGCATCCAGGACCTCGCCATGCCGGGCGACATGCAGGACAACGGCGTCGATCATGTCTTCAAGGCGGTCGTTTGGAAGCAGCGCGGGCTGCGCGCGTGCGGCATCGCCTAGGGCTGCGAGCCGGGGAACCAGCGTCAGGCCCCAGGCGAGCGGCAGCAGCCAGTGCCACGCCGCGACTTGCGCCCCGCCGAGCGGGACGACAGAGGCGACAAAGGGCTGCAGCAGCATTGCGGCCAAGGCCGAGAGGCCGCCCCAAAGTGCCGCGCGCTTTGAACCGCCGATCCACCAGGCCTCGAATGGCAGTGCCAGGGCCAGCAGCGCAACCGGCGACGCCAGGCCGCCTGCTGCCGCGACGGCGCCGGCAAGCGCAAGACCGCCGGCGGCAAGGGCAACCTGGGCTGCCAGCGTCATCTTGCCCGACGCCGCCACCAGCAAGGCGGCGAACCAGCAAAGACCGAAGGCGGCGAAAATGGTTGCGACGGTGACGGCGGCGCCCATGCCCGAGGTGACCAGTGTCACCGCCGCACCGGCGGCGAAGAACGGAGCGGCAAGCATGATGCCGATGAACCGGCGCTGGCGCAGGCGATCGCCCTGGCCGATGATGGCCGGATGGACCATGCGTTCGCAACCGGCCGCCAGCGCGCCAGGCAGTTCAATATATCTGGCAGTTGTCAAACTCAACGCACTCGCACCCGGTCGTGACTGCCCCTGCGTTGCAGGTCGCTTTTGCTTGTTTGAAACTCGCATCCAGCGTTTAAGGAATGAATAAGGCTGACCGGAACAACGAGCGCGCTGCGGCAAAAATTGGAGCGCCGGCACCGGAATGCACCGCCATTTGTAGCCATAGTAAACGGAGCGTTATGTGCAAAGGGCGTGCCCGTGGCTGCGAAACCCTGAGCCGGCATGCCTGCTCTTCTGAAGATATCCATGCGCAACAATCGCTTAGATGGTTACTGCAAGGTTAAGAAAATTGGCGGCATTTGAGGCTAATGCACTGCAAAACGCCTCGCTTCGAATTTGCCTAAAATTTGAGGAAAATTTTCACTGAGCAAGAAAGCCGTCCTTTGCGCCTCATGTGCCATTGTCGCTGATATAAAGAGGTCATTGCGCATGGACGCATGATCCGGTCATTGGACGAGAGGGCAGATCGATGGGCTTTTTGATAAGAATGGCGTTCTGGTTTTCGCTGGTGTTGCTGGCGCTGCCGCTGACCGTCGGCCCCGACGAGGATGGCCGCGAGAGCGTCGGGCCGTTCCAGGCGCTTTTTGCGGCGCGCGAAGCGGTCGGCGACATCGCCGGCATTTGCGAGCGTAAGCCGGACGTCTGCGAAACCGGCAAGTCGGCGATGCATACGATCAGCGCCCGGGCCAAGGAAACCGCCAAGATCGCCGCCGCCATGCTGGACGACAAGAGCGCCGAGACCTCGCCCGATACATCGCTGGCCACCGGCAGCGTCGCCGAGGACATCGTGCTGCCGGCGACAGTCAACATACCTGCCAAGCTGGTGGCGAAGAACTAAACACCGTTTCAGCTGGTATCTACAGCGACACCGCAGGCCGGTCGGACCTCTCGATGCCTGCGGTGCTTTTCTTCTTTTTCCGTGACGCCGCAGCCGCGGATGACTATATCCCGAGCAATGGCCACGACGATCCAGACGATCCGCGACGACTTCTCCCTGCTCGACGAGTGGGAAGACCGCTATCGCTATGTGATCGAGCTCGGCGAAGCGCTGCCGCCATTTCCCGACGCCGAACGCAACGCCGCCAACAAGGTGCCGGGCTGCGTCAGCCAGGTCTGGCTGACCACGAGCCGAGCGCCGGGCGCCGATCCGGTCATCACCTTCACAGGCGATTCAGACGCTCATATCGTACGCGGTCTGGTCGCCATCATGCTGGCGCTGTTTTCGGGACGGACTGCCAGCCAGATCCTTGAAACGGACGCCGAGGCGACGCTGAGGTCGCTTGGCCTCGACGAACATCTGTCGCCGCAGCGGGCCAATGGCCTGCGCTCAATGGTCAAGCGCATCAAGCGCGACGCCGAGATGGCTCTCAAGCAGACTGCTTGATTGCTCTATCTTCTCTTGTTTCGACGCAATTCCCAAGAGAAAGCGCTCGGCAGTTTTCCTGGAATTGTTCTAGAAACAAAACGGCGCCGTAAGGGGCGCCGTTGATCTTGTCCATTGGAGCCGGTGTTACCGCCCCTTGCGTTTGCGGCCGAGGCCCATCTTCTTGGCCAGCTGCGAACGGGCAGCGGCATAGTTGGGGGCAACCATCGGATAGCTGGCGTCGAGATTCCACTTCTCGCGGTATTCATCGGGCGTCAGACCGTAATGGGTCATCAGGTGGCGCTTCAGCGACTTGAACTTCTTGCCATCTTCAAGGCAGACGATGTAATCGTCATGAACAGAGCGCTTCGGGTTTACCGCAGGCTTCTGCTTGTCGGCCGGAGGCTGTTCGCTTGCTCCGCCCACGCGCCCGAGAGCGGCATGGACATCAGCGATAAGGTTCGGCAATTCGCCGACCGGCACGGGATTGTTGCTGACATAGGCTGCCACCACATCGGCGGTCAGCTCGATCAGCGCATCGCTATTTCTGGAAGGTGTTTCGACGATATCCATGGTTTAGGCCCCAACGAAGGATGTTTCTGTTTGCGCCCTTTTTGGAAGATCGGGCATGGCGCGAATTTCACGCGGGAAGAGCTTCATGGATTCGCGTCCGGGCATCTTAATGAGCCCACAGACAAAGTAAGTCAATTCGCATCTTGCGCTATATTCAACGATATTCATCGAATAGTCGCTCTTCAGCTTCAATCTTTCGTGCACTCTGTAACTTCGCGATATTTTCTGGTCGGACCAGGACTAGCATGACGTAAGGTCACACCACCGCTAAATCAGCAAGGACTCATAAAGTGGGCAGCGATGCTTGGTCTATGCTTCGAGGTTTGGGCGGCTGATTGTCGGATTCGTACCAAACTGTAAGTTGCAAAGCGTTGGCGAAACACGCCGAAGAAGATCTTCGGTCTGACCGGATTCAATACGGCGTGAGGTATTTTCCATAGACCCAGCCACTAACAAAACCACCATTTTGCGCCGGGTCGTGCCAAACTTGACACCATTGATAGCGAATTGCCTGTTTCTGTTTCCAGTGCGGCTGGCCGGCGATCTCCAGAAGATTCAAGCCGCCGGTGCACTTGCCGGTCATCTGCAGGATCGTCCCGTTAGGATAGGCGGCCTGCTTCCGCGAGGTGCCGGACGGATATTTGCGAACGTTGAGCGTGTCGCCGAACGGCACGCCAGCCACTTGCCAAGCGGCGAACGCGGTTGCATGAGACTGGCCGGTGAAAGCCAGAACGGTCGAAGCGACGACGGCGAGAGCCGCAGCGGTGTTGATATGGAAATTCATCATCCTCTCCTTTTGGCTCATCTCCCGAGCCCGCCGCAACCAATACATCCCGGCCCTTGAACCCGCGCTGATCGGCGTGTTCATTTGCCATTCAAGTAATTTCTTCAGTGAGACGCAATGACCAAGACCTCAGCTTTTCCGACCGCCAGCCCGCCGAGCCCCGAGAAACACCCCGTCTTCGACACGCATCACGGCATTACCCGCACAGATGACTATGCCTGGCTGAGGGCCGAGAACTGGCAGGCGATGTTCAGGGACCCTTCCCTGCTTGAGGGCCGCATCCGCGCCCATCTCGAAGCCGAAAACGCCTATCAAGCAGTGCTTATGGCCGATACGCTAGAGCTTCGGAAGCAGCTGTTCGGCGAGATGAAGGGGCGCATCAAGGAAGATGATTCGACGGTGCCGATGAAGGATGGCCCCTATGCTTACGGCTCATCCTTCAAGCTTGGCGGCGAACAGCCCCGCTATTTCCGCATGCCGCGCGATGGCGGCGATGAGCAGATCCTGCACGATGGCGACGCGGAAGCCGAGGGCAAGCCCTATTTCCGCCTCGGCGGCGTCGACCATTCGGCCGATCACCGCAAGCTGTTGTGGGCGTTCGACGACAAGGGCTCTGAATTCTTCACACTTCGCGTGCGCGATCTCACCAGCGGCAAGGAACTGAGCGACCAGATCGAGGCCACCAGTGGTGGCGGCGTCTGGAATGCCGCCGATGACGGCTTCTTCTACACAAGGCTCGACGACAATCATCGCCCGTCCAAGGTGCTGTTCCACGCGCTCGGCGGCAGCCCCCTTAATGACCGGCTGATTTATGAGGAAACCGATCCCGGCTTCTTCATGGATGTCGGCGGCACGCGCTCCAACGAATGGATCATGATCGGGATCAACGATCACGAAACCTCGGAATATCACCTGATGCGCGCCGATGAGCCTTTCGCCGAGCCAAAGCTGGTGGCAAAGCGCGAGACTGGCCTGCAATATGATCTGGAAGAAGGCGGCGACATCTTCTTTATCCTCACCAATGCCGACGGCGCCAAGGACTTCAAGATCATGACGGCGCCGGCTAATGACCCGGTTCGCGCCAATTGGGAAGAGCTGGTGGCGCACGAGCCAGGCCGGCTGATCCTGTCGGTGGTCGGCTTCAGGGATCATATGGTCAGGCTCGAGCGCAAGGAAGGGCTGCCGCGCATCGTCGTTCGCGATCGCCGCAGCGGCGAGGAGCATCTGATCTCGTTCGACGAAGAGGCGTTCTCGCTCGGCCTGTCGGGGTCCTATGAATACGACACCGAGATCATGCGCTTCACCTATTCGTCGATGACGACCCCGGCGCAGGTCTTCGACTACAATATGCGCAGCCGCGAGCGTGTGCTGCTGAAGACCCAGGAAGTGCCGTCCGGTCACAATCCGGATCATTATGTCACGCGCCGGCTGATGGCGCCGGCCGCCGATGGCGAACTGGTGCCGGTCTCGCTGCTGCACCACCGCGACACGCCGCTCGATGGCTCCGCACCGTGCCTGCTTTACGGCTACGGCTCTTACGGCATTGCCATTCCGGCGGCGTTCAACACCAACTGGTTCTCGCTGGTCGACCGTGGCTTTGTCTTTGCCATCGCCCATGTCCGCGGCGGCAAGGACAAGGGCTATGGCTGGTATGACGACGGCAAGCGGGCGCACAAGATGAACACGTTCACCGATTTCATCGCCGTCGCGCAGCATCTCGTCGCCGAGCGTTACACCCAACACGACCGCATCGTCGCGCAAGGCGGCTCGGCCGGCGGCATGTTGATGGGTGCGATCGCCAACATGGCGCCGCAAAATTTCGGCGCCATCGTTGCCGAGGTTCCCTTCGTCGACGTGCTGACCACCATGCTCGACGCAAGTTTGCCGCTGACGCCGCCGGAGTGGCCGGAATGGGGCAACCCGATCGCGTCGGCGGAAGATTACCAAACGATCGCCGCCTACTCACCCTATGACAATGTCGCCGATCACGACTATCCGCCGATCCTGGCGCTGGCCGGCCTCACCGATCCGCGCGTCACCTATTGGGAGCCGGCCAAATGGGTGGCGCGGCTGCGCGAGCGCAAGAGCGGCGACAATCCGGTGCTGTTCAAGATCAACATGGATTCCGGCCATGCCGGCGCCTCCGGCCGCTTTTCAAGGCTGGAGGAGATCGCCTATACCTACTCCTTCGCGCTCAAGGTTACGGCCAAGCCCGAACCCGAGGTTACGGGCAAGGCTGAGAATGCAACGGAGGCGTCGCAATGATCGATCTATCCACCTTGACGGCTTACATAGCGGTTGTGCTTGGCTTTGTGTTTATTCCAGGCCCAGCCACGCTTTTGACGGTCGCGCGAGCGACGAGTTCCGGAACCAGGGTTGGCGTCGCGACGGGCGCGGGCGTCGCGGCTGGCGATGTGTTCCATACCATCATGGCGATGGTCGGCATTTCGGCGATCATCGCCACTTCGGCAACGCTGTTCAGCGTCGTAAAATACATCGGCGCGGCGTATCTCGTTTACCTCGGCATTCGCGCAATCATCGAGAAAATACCGGCCGATCCTACTGCCGGTGCACTCGCGATCTCCGCCAGCAAGGCGTTTCGTCAAGCTGTCCTGACCGAAGTGCTTAATCCAAAGACGGCGCTTTTCTTCCTTGCCTTCCTGCCCCAGTTCGTGCGGCCTGAAAACGGATCGGTGATGCTCCAGCTGATGACGCTGGGCATAATCTTTGTTCTGCTCGGCCTTTTCAGCACAGTCGTCTTTGCCGTGAGTGCGGGCCGGCTCGGCACGTTCCTGCGCCGCAATCCGTCGGTGGTGAAATTGCAAGGCAAGGTGGTTGGCGGCATCTACTGCGCGTTAGGCGTCCGTCTGGCCTTGCAGCAGCGCTGATGTCGATGCGAAAGGCGCGCCCGTCGAGGCGCGCCGGTCGTCACTTTTTGAATTCCAGGCTGCTCATTTTCACTCGCATTTGCAATGGCTGCGCGCTACCCAATGCGCGCCACCTTCCAGACCATGACATACGCAAAGGGGCCACTATGTTGCTCGTCGACACCTATCTCGAGAAATCACCGATCCAGGGCATCGGGGTTTTCGCCAGGAACCACATTGCCAAGGGCACGCTGGTCTGGAAGCTCGACCCCAGATTCGACCGGATCATCGACGTCGAGACCTATGAAGGCGAGAGCGGCCCGGTGAAGAACTATCTCGACCGTTATTCCTATCCAGACCGCCGGGATCCGAACTACATCGTCTTCGAAGCCGACGACGCACGCTACATGAACCATGACGACGAACCGAATTGCGATGTCTCCTCGCCCGAGGAAACCTATGCCTTGCGCGACATCGCACCCGGCGAGGAACTGACCTGCAATTACAGTCATTTCTTCGAGACGGGCTTCGACTTCCTCGGTGATCGCCACCTGTAGATCGCCACCTGTAGCCGGGATCACTTGGCCGGCTTGCTGCGCACCGGGTAGCCGTTGGGATGCGGCGGCACCGCCTTGAGATAGGCGGCTATTGCCGCGCGATCTTCCGGCGGCAGTTCGGCCATGTTGTGCTGCACGTCGACCATGGCGCCGCCGACCGAATCGAAATCAGGGGTAAAACCGGTTTCCAGATAGTTGGCGATGTCGGCTTCCGACCAGTCACCGAGCCCGCCTTCGCCCGATGTGATGTTCGGCACGATGCCGCTGCCTTCGGCGGCCGCCGCGCCAGCCAGCCACTGGCTCTTCCTGGTGCCGCCGGTGATGTCGCGCGGCGTGTGGCATTCGCCGCAATGGCCAGGCCCCTCGACCAGATAGCGGCCGGCGAGTACCGGATCAGGCGTGCCATCGGCAAAGGCAATCACCGGCTCTTTGCTGAGATAGAGCCGCTTCCACAGGCCGAGGCCGCGGCGGATGTTGAAGGGGAAACTCAGGGAATTGTCCGGCGCCTTGCCGGCGACCGCCGGCAGCGTCTTCAGGAACGCATAGAGATCGGCAATATCAGCCGGCTTCATGCGGGCGTAGGATGTGTAGGGGAAGGCCGGATAGAAATGCTCGCCCGACGGCGACACGCCCTTCAGCATGGCGTTGGCAAGGTCCTCGACCGTCCAGGCGCCGATGCCGTCCTTGGGATCCTGCGAGATGTTGGGCGGCACAAAGGTGCCGAACGGCGTCTTGAGCTCGAGGCCGCCGACCAGTTGCAAACGGGCGTCACCCTGCGAGCCTGGCTTGGCGTGACAGGAGGTGCAGCCGCCGGCATTGAAAATGCGCTTGCCCCTGGCGGCGTCGCCGGGGCCGAGCTGCGCCAGGGTGTCAGTGTCGAGCTTGACCGACGCCGACAACAGCCAGCCGGCGCCGGCACCGACGACACCCAGGACAAGGGCGGCGCCGACAAATTTTTTCCACAAGGGCATTGCCCGGGATCAGCTCTTCTTCACCCGATAGGTCTTGTGGCAGGTGCCGCAATCACTGCCGAGCGTATCGATCTGCGCCTTCAACGCATCGACATCGGCGGGGGCGGCGGCGACTGCGGCCTTGACGTCGGCGAGGTACTTGTCTTCGGTCGATTTGAAGCCCGCCATGTCTTTCCAGATTTTGGGCGAGGCGGTGGTATCACCGCTGTCGCTGCCGGCCGGGAACAGCGTGTCGACATCGAACTTCTCGGCATTGACTTGCAGCGCCTGCAGCGCCGTCAGCACGGCGGCGGCATCGAAGTCTGCCTCGCCCTTGGCGATTTTTGACAGGCCGCCGACGATCTTGCCTCGTTCCTTCATCAGTCCCTGTCGGTCGAGGATCGGGTCGGCAAAAGCCGCCGAGGCGGCGAGGCTGAGCATAGAGATGGCGATAACAAGCTTTCTCATTCAATTGGCTCCAGGATGATGAGGGGTCGCGACCTAACGTTAACGGAGGGCGGGCCGGGATTATTCCCTGTCCGCCGGCCGGATTCTGCCGAATTTTGTGTGCCTGCTGCTTCAGCTGAGAAAGAAAAGCCCCGGAGTACCGGGGCTTCTCTGGGTCGATCAGGCTTTCGCCTCTTCGTACATTTCAAGGACATGGTCCCAGTTGATGAGGCTGTCGACGAAGGCCTCGAGATATTTCGGCCGCGCGTTGCGGTAGTCGATGTAATAGGAATGTTCCCAGACATCGACGCCGAGGATCGGCGATGCGCCATGGACGAGCGGGTTCTCGCCGTTCGGCGTCTTGGATATCGCCAGCTTGCCGTCCTTGACCGAGACCCAGGCCCAGCCCGAACCGAACTGCGTGGTGCCGGCGGCGATGAAGTCGGCCTTGAACTTGTCGTACCCGCCGAGATCCGCGTCGAAAGCCTTCTGCAGGGCGCCCGGAAGCTTGTTGCCGCCGCCGCCCTTCTTCATCCACTTCCAGAAATGGATGTGGTTGTAGTGCTGGGCTGCGTTGTTGAAGAGGCCGGCATTCTTGCCGAACGACTGTTTGACCACCTCTTCGACCGACAGATCGCCAAGGCCCGCTTCGGCGGCCAGCTTGTTGCCGTTGTCGACATAGGCCTTGTGGTGCTTGTCGTGGTGATACTCCAGCGTCTCCTTCGACATGTAAGGCTGCAAGGCCTCGTAGTCGTAGGGCAAGGCGGGCAATTCAAAAGCCATCGGTCATACTCCTCATGGAAAAATCCGGTGCGGATACCGGATTAAGATAGGGCTGCATTGATCTGGAACAACTCCGGAATGAAGCGCCAATTGCCTTTTAGCGGCTCAACCGGCGGAAGTCGAATGCGCCCATTCCCAATAAAGGTCGCGCGCTTTCTTGGCCACCGGCCCGGGCTGCAGATCGCGGTCCTCGATGCGGGTGATCGGCACGACCTTGGAATGGTTTCCGGTCGAAAAGATCTCGTCGGCTTCGAGAAAGTCGCGCACCGACAGCATCTTCTCCGTGGTCTTGAAGCCGTAATCGCCAAGCAGCGTCATGGTGCGCGAGCGGGTGATGCCGGACAGGAAGGTGCCGTTCGGCGCCGGCGTCAACACGTGGCTGTCCTTGACCAGGAAGATGTTCGAGGTTCCGGTCTCGGCGACATTGCCCAGCATGTCCAGCACCAGCGCATTGTCGAAGCCGCGTCCCTTGGCTTCGAGAATGGCGCGGCCATTGTTGGGATAGAGGCAGCCGGCCTTGGCATTGGTCGGCATGGTCTCGATGGTCGGCCGCCGGAACGGCGACACGGTGATCGAAAAGCCGGTCGGCGAGATCATCGGCGATTCGTAAAGGCAGAGGCAGAAACGGGTCGAGGCCGGATCGGCCGGCACGCCCATATAGCCGCCATGCTCGGCCCAGTACATCGGCCTGATGTAGACCGCTGTCTTGCCGTCGAACTTCTTCAGCCCGTCCCAGGTCAGTCCAACAATCTCATCGGCGCTCATCGACGGCGCGAGGCCGAGCGCGGTCGCCGATGCGTTCACCCTGGCGGCATGCAGCTCGAGATCGGGGGCGACGCCTTCGAACCAGCGGGCGCCGTCGAAGACGCTGGTGCCGAGCCACATGGCGTGGCTGCGCGGACCCAGAATGGCGACGTTGCCTTCGTACCAGTCGCCGTCGACGAAGGTCCATGTCGCCGATAGCGCCGCAGTCGCCAGTGTCATTGTTCGTTCCGCTTCAAAGCTGTTTGTTGCCAGGCATTGGAAGATGCTTTGACCGGCGCCGTCAACCGGCATGGAGCGGATTTGTTGAGGCCAGAGCGCCCGAAGAAGCGCTCAAGACTGTAATCGATGCTTGCACCTTGCGCCGCCTGGCCTCAAAACTGTCGCCATGCATTACGCGGCTTACGTTTTCGACGCCTATGGCACGTTGTTCGACGTGCACGCAGCCGTGCGCCGTCATGACGGCGAGATCGGCCCCGACGGCCCGCTGCTTTCGGAAATCTGGCGCGCCAAGCAGCTGGAATATTCCTGGGTGCGCACGCTGATGGGCGGCTATGCCGATTTCTGGCAGCTCACCGAACAAGCGCTCGATTTCGCCCTGCTCAAGGTTCCCTCCGCCGACAAGGGACTGAAGGCCAAGCTGCTCGAAGCCTATTGGCGGCTCGACTGCTATCCGGAAGTGCCGGCCGTGCTCAAGGCGCTGAAAGCATCCGGCGCCAAGCTCGCAATCCTGTCCAACGGCTCGCCCGAGATGCTGGAAGCGGCGGTCAAGTCGGCCGCCCTCGACCAGGTGCTGGACGATATCTTTTCGGTCGACGCCGTCAGGCGCTTCAAGACCGACCCGTCGACCTACGACATGGTGGCGACGGGCTGGCGACTCTATCCGGGCGCCGTCTCATTCCAGTCGTCCAACCGCTGGGACGTCGCCGGCGCCACCAAATTCGGCTTTCGCACCGTATGGATCAACCGCGCCAACCAGCCCGAGGAATACCGGGATTTCCCGCCGGCGCTGATCCTGCCGTCGCTTGAAGGCCTGCTGACCGGCGGCTGATCACTCTGTTGCCTTCGAGCAACAGTGGCAGGGCGGTCACAGCTTCGCCTTTGTTTGTCCACCCTCAGGCCAGAATCGGAACCGCCTATCGCGTCAGGCATTGGGGGAGGCCGACCACTGCGCCGCTTGAAGGCATTCACGCTTTCTTGCGATTCGAGACTTAAAAAAGGCAACCATGTTGAAGACCGAAATCGACCCCTATCGCCTGAGCCGTCGCGGCTTTCTGAATGCTGCAGCCCTTGGCGCCGCTTCGATTGCGGTCTCCGCCTGCACCACCACCGGACCGGCGCCGGCGCCGGTCGAACCGCCACCGCCGACCTATGACGAGCCGCCGCTCGGCGACTATGCGACGATGTACGGCACGATTTCCGACAGCGGGTTCGAGCTCCCGGCCATCCCGATCAAGAAGATGGACCCGCAGTTCCTGCGCCAGATCGTTCCCGATCCGACCGGCCAGCGGCCAGGCACCATCATCGTCGATACGACCAACCATTTCCTCTATCTGGTGCGCGAAGGCGGCCAGGCGATCCGTTACGGCGTCGGCCTCGGCCGCGCCGGCTTCGAATGGTCGGGAGACGCCGTCGTCCAGTGGAAGCAGAAATGGCCGAAATGGACGCCGCCCGATGAGATGGTTGCCCGCCAGCCTGAACTGGAAGAATACAGCGCCAAGAACGGCGGCATGCCCGGCGGCCTCAAGAACCCGCTCGGCGCCCGCGCGCTCTACCTGTTCCACGACAACGTCGACACGCTCTACCGCCTGCATGGCTCGCCGGAATGGAACTCGATCGGCAAATCCGTCTCGTCAGGCTGCGTGCGCCTGATAAATCAGGACATCATCGACCTCTACGACCGCGTGCCGTCGAAGAGCCCGGTCATCGTGACGTCCGACATCGGCCAGCCGATGGCGGCGAGCGCAAACCGCAGAGCCATCCCGATCGATGGCGGGGTGCCGGATGGCTCGGTCCTGCTCGGCCCGGTGACCTGATCGACTTCATCGATGCCATGAAGCGGCAGGTTCCGCTCCATGCGGCAAAGCTCGCCAGGATCCCGATAGCTTTACGCGAATGCCTGGGGTTCGCATCCAAGATATGCAATGCCGGCAACAGGAGGCCAAAAAAGACATCCAGACGAACCATGGAGCCGCTGCAATCGGGGCGGCCATGCCCTGTCAATCTCGACGCTGCTGTGTTTCGTTACCGATTGATGTATATTAGACGGGAGTATGATTGCAGAGACATACATTTCATTAGATCATTGATGGCGGGGGAACGCCGATGGTGGGATTTGATTTCGATAGTCCGCCTGCCGACGGCGCCCAGGCCAACCTGTCGGCCGAATGCGAGCGCCAATTGCTGCCGCTCGTCCGTGGAATTGTCGAGGCGGCGGTTGCCGCCGGGTGGAGCCAGGAAGACGTTCTTCTGGCCATGGTCGAGCTGTCCTGGGATCTGTACGAGAAACGCCGAGGCGATCTTTAGCAGGCCTGCGTGAGCCGGATAATTCCGTAGCGCCGGCCAAGCCAGGCCATGTTTTTCTCGCGCGAACTTTTTTCTTCACTTACAATGTTTTTTCTATCCGCGGGATGCGCTACGCTGCCTTTGGGCAGGACTATGGGGGATACAAATTACCGTCCGGATTTCCGGGTTGGCTGTTTGCACGGCACGGAATTTCGATGGGCTGGCAAAGCGGCTGAGGCAAGGCTGAATGAAAAATGCGGGCGAGGTTCAGGAACGCAGCGCAGGCGCCGATCGGGTCGATCGGCACGCCCTCGACACAATCCCCGAAAATGCCAATCCCAGAAGAGCAACCATGCGGGGGAGCGGGATATGCTCTGTCCGCAGCCCTGGATCGCTCCTGGAGGGTCGCCATCGCCGAAGTCGCTTACCTCGCGGGATTTTCGGATCAAGGCCATTTGGCCACCGCCATGAAGAAGCACAAGGGAAAGAAGCCATGGTTCGGGCGATAACTGCTGCTGGATCGTCCGTGGCAATGACAGATAGTCGACCAGCTCTGTCAATGGCCGCGCGATCTATATTCAGAATACAACGCTGGATTGTGACGGCGCACTATGCACAATAACTAGGCTAAAAATGGTAAGATAAGATCGGAAAATAGTCAGGTAGCCTTGGCTAAAAATTCAAACCTGTAAATTTATAGTCAAAATCCTGGTAAAATTTTCATTTGAGCTCAAATTCTTCTTTGCAATATAAAGCAGCATCTGTAGGATTCGAAGGAACGCCCAGGAGCAAACGTGAATTCTGGGCGCCTCGATACAGCACAGGATTGGATTGATCGGCGCAGCAGTGGCAGAGACGAAGATGCAACATAGAGGCAACGTCCAGGAAAGCGCCGGGACAGAGCGGCGGCGCGCGGATCGTCGCATCTTCGACGGAATTCCGGAAAGCGCGGGGCGCTACCTGGTCACGTTTCGAGGCGGCGCGGCTCATGTCGTTCATGGGCCGGGATCACACACATTCAAAGCGGCGGAACATTTCGCTTCGGTTCTGCTTACACCCTCACCAGGGATTGCGGCATCGCTGGGCAGCGACAAAGTCCACGAATACGACGGCGACGTCGGCATGATCATGATCGTCCCAGCCGACCTCGGCGGCAAGGTGACCCGGTCATCCACCACGGAAAGCGTAATCGTGGCGCTCACCCCCGAGAGTCTCTTCGAGCTGGCAACGCGTGAATTCGACACCGGCCATGCCGAGCTTCAGCCGCCGCCGTACGGGACCGTCGACTTCCAAGCGCTGCAACTCGCGCAGTTGCTGAAGGCGGAACTGACGGATCGGGAAACTCCAAACGAGTTCTATATCGATTCGTTGGTCACCATGTTCGGCGTCCATTTGCTTCGGAACTACGCAGGAGCGCGAAAGTTGCCACAAGCCCCAAAGGGCGGTCTGTCGAACCGCAGCGCCCGGCGGGTGCGCGAATTCCTGGAGGTAAATTTTTCCAGCAAAATCGCGGTGGCCGAGTTGGCCGCACTCTGTGGCCTTTCGCCGAGCCATTTCATCCTGGCATTCACCAAGACCTTTGGCGAGCCGCCGCACAATACCTGCTGCGGCTGCGTCTCGATTTCGCCGAAAAACTTCTCATCGAGAGCGACCTGTCGATTGCGGAAGTCGCTCATCTCAGTGGATTCTCGGACCAGAGCCACTTGACAGTCACCATGTCCAGATACCGGAACAGAACCCCCAGGCAGGTGAAGCTGCAACGTTAACGACTGTTGCGGCGCGCATGATTGTCCGCGGCGATACCTCGATTGATCTTCAGTATAGTCGAAGGTTGTGTGGCAGAGCAGTCACAGTTGTCGCGCAGGGACCAAATACCGGATTTTCCTACAAAGATTCCGGATTATTCCAAAATACCTGCACCGCGAATGTGCTCATGGTCGCGATTGAAGTCATTTGGGGCGGGGGAGCAACCAGATGATACAGCATGTCGGATTGTCCCATGGACATTCAATTCGCGGAAATCGAGGTCTTCGCGCCTAAGGCCGAAGCGGCCTGGGCTGCACTGCAACGCCAATACGCCAGCCGGATCAGCGCTGCGGAACTCGACCATCTCCTGGCCTGTTTCGTGCTTGGACTGACCTCTCCGGCTTGTGGTGAAGGCGATCCGGGATTTCATTTCGATCTCTGCCGCGCGCTGGTGGCGGTAAACCTGCCGCCGGAACGGACGGAGGCTGCACTGCATGCGGTTCCAGAACCGACGCAGCCATGGGTCGCGAGCGCCTATCAGCTGATTGAAAAACAAGGCGCGAAGGTCGCTCTCTCGTTGCGGGAGAAGACGCGCAATTTCGAAGATTTTTTGGCCACCGAGGCGAATGGTGCGGCACATCAGAGCGCCTCGGCAATTGCGAGGAAAAACTAGCATGACCAAACGCGTCGAGGGGCGGAGAAGGATCGAACTTTCTTCAAGCTTTGTCGGAAACTGGATCGCGGGCGCGGCCGACAGCCGCTCGGTGCGGCGCCGCCTGATGGCGGTGCTGCGCATGGCTCACCGGGTTCTTGGATTCGGTCGCAAGAATATGGGTCTGGGAACATTGGGAAGCGGCACCAGCGTGCGTTCGGCTCTGGCCTGTGGCGTGAGCCCGGCCAGCATGCTCGGCGGCCTGGCCGCGATCGCCGCGCTCGGCCTCGCCACACCGGCCCAGGCACAATATCAGGCTGGCGGCGGTTCGGCGACCGGCGGCAACGCCGTCGCTATCGGTAACGGCGCCGCGACGAATGGCAATAACAGCGTGGCGTTGGGCAGTTCCAACAGTGCAACGGGCGACGGCACGATCGCCATCGGCTATGCGATGGGTGTCAATGGCCTCAATTCCATAGGCATAGGTGTCTTCGCAGGCGCAACCGGCGTCAATGCCCTCGCCGTGGGCGGGAACGCCAAGGCCAACGGGGACGCAGCAAGCGCTATTGGCGTCAATTCGGTTGCAACCACAAGCGCGGCCGCTTTTGGCAATAATGCGCGTGCCGACGGAGTCAACTCGACCGCGATCGGCCCTGTTACCCGGGCGACCGGATTGCGCGCCACCGCGCTCGGGTTCGGGGCAACGGCATCCGGCGTGGATTCGATTGCCCAAGGTAACAGCGCCGTAGCAAGCAACCAGAATGCCGTCGCCATCGGATTCCAGTCGACTGCTACGGCGATAAACTCCGTCTATCTCGGCTCACGTACCGCGGCCGGAACGGGAGCGCTGGCCCAAGGCGCGGTCGGCATAGGCACAGATGTGACAGCATCCCAGGTCGATGCCATTGCGATGGGACGTTCGTCCGTTTCGTCGGCGCAATACGCGGTTGCCATTGGCCTGAATGCGAAGGCTACAGGAGCGGGTGGCGCGATGGCGTTGGGCCAAGGCACGATCTCGAGCGGTGTCAATTCCGTTGCACTCGGCGTTCAGGCTAATGCCACTGGAGCCGGCTCCAACGCCTTGGGCACGTTGTCCGTCGCTTCGGGAGGGAATGCCACTGCTCTAGGCACCAGTTCCACGGCCAGCAACAACTATGCGACCGCCGTAGGCTGGGGAACTGTCGCCAGCGGCGCCGATTCCGCTGCCGTAGGACGTGAGGCCATCGCGTCGGCGCTTGACGCAACGGCGATGGGGTACATATCCAAGGCCTCGGGCCAATACAGCACCGCCGTCGGCGCCAACGCAAACGCCACCGCCACGTCCAGCACGGCGATCGGCCAGAACGCGTTTGCAACCGGCGTTCAAGCATCCGCTTTCGGCGTAGGAGCGAATGCCGGCGCCCAGAATGCGGTTGCGCTGGGCGCCCTCTCCACCGCCAGCGCCACGAGCGCCATCGCCGTGGGCAACAACGCCAAGGCGGATTCGGCCGAAGCGGTCGCCTTGGGCACCAATGCGGTGGCAACCGGCGGCAAGGCCGTCTCCATCGGTTCGGGCAACACGGCTTACGGCAACGGCGCGGTCTCCATCGGCGATCCGAGCTATGCCAGCGGCACCGGCGCCTTCACCGGCGGCGCCAACAACATCGCCAACAGCGACGGCACGGCAACCGCCACAGCCGCAAACCAGGCCGCAGGCGCGGTTGCCATCGGCAACAACAACAAGGCCGTCGGGCAAGGCTCCGTGGCGCTGGGCAATGGCTCGACGGCGGGTGCAGCCGGCCTTGCCGGCAATGTCGCGCTGGGCAACGGCGCGACGGCGACGGCAAGCTCCGGCGACGTAGCGCTCGGTTCGGGCTCGGTGACCGCGACGGCGGTCGGCACCAGCGGCGCGACGATCGGCGGCACGGCCTACAGCTTCGCCGGCACGACGCCGACGAGCACTGTCAGCGTCGGCGCGCTCGGCGCGGAGCGGACCATCACCAATGTCGCGGCGGGCCGGCTCAGCAATTCGTCGACCGACGCCATCAATGGCTCGCAGCTCTTCGCCACCAACCAGCAGGTGACGCAGAACACGACGGCCATCGCTGCCAACACCGCCGACATCACCAATCTCGGCAACACGATCAACAGCATCAGCACCGGTGGCGGCATCAAGTATTTCCACGCCAATTCGACGGCGGCGGACTCGTCCGCAACGGGCACGGACTCCGTTGCTATCGGACCAGTCGCGACCGCGACGGGGACAAACGCCATCGCGGCCGGCACCAATTCGAGCGCCTCCGACGCCAACGCCTCGGCCTTCGGCAGCGGCGCCGTCGCATCGGCGCTTGACGCAACGGCGATGGGATACATCTCCAAGGCCTCGGGCCAATACAGCACCGCCGTCGGTGCCAACGCCAATGCCACAGCCACGTCCAGCACCGCGATCGGCCAGAACGCGTTTGCAACCGCCTTTCAAGCGACCGCTCTCGGCGTAGGAGCGAATGCCGGCGCCCAGAATGCAATCGCGCTGGGCGCCCTCGCCAACGCCAGCAACGCCGGCGACGTGGCGCTCGGCTCGGGCTCGGTAACCGCCGCGGCGGTCGGCACCGCCGGCACGACGATCGGCGGCGTCGCCTACAACTTCGCCGGCACGACGCCGGCAAGCACCGTCAGCGTCGGCGCGGTCGGCGCGGAACGCACCATCACCAATGTCGCGGCGGGCCGGCTCAGCAATTCGTCGACCGACGCGATCAACGGCTCGCAGCTCTTCGCCACCAACCAGCAGGTGACGCAGAATACGACCGACATCGCCGCCAACACCGCCGACATCACCAATCTCGGCAACACAATCAACAGCATCAGCACCGGCGGCGGCATCAAGTATTTCCATGCCAATTCGACGCTGGCGGATTCCCAGGCCCTGGGGACGGATTCCGTTGCGGTCGGCCCGAATGCCGTGGCCAACAATGCCGGCGACGTTGCGATCGGCGCGAATGCGGTGTCGACCGTGACCACGGCGGTCGGCGGCACCACGATCGGCGGCGTTGCCTACACCTTCGCCGGCGCGACGCCCGCGGGTGCATTCTCGGTCGGCTCGGTGGGCGCCGAACGCCAGATCCAGAACGTCGCGGCCGGGCAGTTGAGCAACTCCTCGACCGATGCGGTCAACGGCTCGCAGCTGTTTGCGACC
The DNA here is from genome assembly GCF_030323125.1 of Mesorhizobium sp. C089B. Classification (NCBI taxonomy): domain Bacteria; kingdom Pseudomonadati; phylum Pseudomonadota; class Alphaproteobacteria; order Hyphomicrobiales; family Phyllobacteriaceae; genus Mesorhizobium; species Mesorhizobium sp. C089B. The sequence continues at coordinate 104,997 of NZ_CP100469.1, read as the reverse complement.
AACCAGCAGGTGACGCAGAACACCACCGATATCGCCGCCAATACTGCTGACATCACCAATCTCGGCAATTCGATCAGCAATATTGCCGGCGACACCTCGCTGGCCTACACCGACGCCAATGGCGACGGCATCCGCTATGTGCGCACCAACGACAGGACGCTTGCCGTCGCGGACTCCTTCGCGCAAGGGATCGGCTCTTCCGCCCTGGGCTACCAGGCGACCGCGAGCGCCGACAATGCGCTGGCGCTCGGCCGCGACACCCAGGCCAGCGTCATCGGCGGCGTGGCGCTTGGCGCCGGCTCGGTTTCGGATCGGGCGGTCGCGCCCGTATCGGGATCGATCCTCTCCGGCACCGGCCTCATTCCCTACAACACCGCGGACATGAGCCTGCTCGGCGCCGTCTCGGTCGGCACCTCCACCTCCTATCGCCAGATCATCAACGTGGCCGACGGCACGCAGGACCAGGACGCGGTCACGCTTCGCCAGTTGAAGGGCGCGCTGAGCTCGTTCGCGGTGACGGGGAGCCTGTACTTCCATGCCAATTCGACGGCAGCGGATTCGCTCGCGGTCGGCGTCGATTCGGTTGCGGTCGGTCCGCGCACCACCGTCAATGGCGACAATGGCATCGGCATCGGCAACGGCGCCATCGTGCAGCAGACGGCGCCGGGAGGCATCGCGATCGGCCAGAATTCGACGGTCAACCAGGCCGACAGCATCGCCCTCGGCACCAACGCGACCACCAACGGAGCGCAGGCGGTGGCGCTCGGCGCCGGCGCAAAGGCCAACGAGCCGGGCAGCGTCGCGCTCGGCGCGGGCTCGACGACGGCGGCGGCGGTCGCCACCACCGGCACCACGATCAACGGCGTTGCCTATACCTTCGCCGGAACAGCTCCGACCAGCACGGTCAGCGTCGGCACCGTCGGCAACGAGCGCACCGTCACCAATGTCGCGGCGGGCCGGATCAGCGGCACCTCCACCGACGCCATCAACGGCAGCCAGCTCTTCGCCACCAACCAGGCGGTCGAAGCCATGCAGGGTAGCGTCGGCGACCTGAATCAGTTCGCCGTCCAGTACGACAAGGACGGGAACGGCAACAAGTCCAACTCGATTACCCTTGCCGGCGGCGACCCGAACACGCCGGTGGTCATCCACAATGTCGGGCCGGGCGTTGCCAACACCGATGCGGTCAATGTTCAGCAGTTCAACAGCGGGTTAGCACTCAACCTAGACAATTCGAAGAACTACACCAACCAGGTGGCGGCCACCACGCTGCAGCAAGCCAATGCGTATGCGGACTCCAAACTCAGCCAGCTCAACATGGACATGGGAGAGGTCAGGGGCGAGGCGCGCCAGGCTGCGGCAATCGGCTTGGCGGCCGGCTCGCTGCGCTACGACGATCGTCCCGGCAAGCTGAGCGTGGCCGCCGGCGGAGGCTATTGGCGCGGTGAAGGCGCCCTGGCCTTCGGCGCCGGCTACACCAGCGAGGAAGGACGTGTTCGAGCGAACCTGTCCGGTACGACGGCAGGCGGACACTGGGGTGTCGGCGCGGGCGTCAGCCTTACGCTGAACTAGAGCCCGGCCATGATCAGGCAGGCAGTCCTTGCTGTCGCGATATCCATGACGTCAATGCTCCTGTCCGGCCCGTTAGCGGCCGGGCAGGAAGCAATCCCTTCCGGCTACAGGGTAAAACCTTCCGACGTAGCGATCCCTGCGGATGCGAAGCTTGGCGAATATCAACGGACCACCCGTCCGTTCGAGAACTGGACGCTGATCTGCGACGAGAACCTGAAGGCGCGCCAAAAGGTCTGCAATGTCACCCAGATCATCGAGGACCAGGCAGGACAGGTTGCGTTCAGCTGGTCGCTTGCCGCCACCAAGGAAGGCAACCCCTACATGATCTTGCGCGCCCCGCCGATCGCCAAGAGCGACGCTCCTGTCTCGCTGACATTCGAGGGGCGCAAGGAGCCGATAAAAATTCAACTCGACGGATGCAATCAGGCCGTCTGCGTCGGCATGCTGCCGGTTGGTCCGATCATGCGCGAACAGATTTCGAAGGCCGCGGCATCCGTCATCTCCTTCCCGACCACGGATGGCAGGACGATCAACGTAACCGCGACCCTCAAGGGCTTGGCCGCGGCCGTTGCGGCGATCAATTGACGAGGCAATCGCGATGAACCAGCAATCGATCCATGACCGGATAATGTCCCGCAACCAGGGAAAGGATGCTGTCCGGGTCGGCATCGAAGACCGGAGCAGACCGCAACGAAACCGCGCGAGGACCGCTGTCTTCTCGTTGCTCGCCATTGCCGTCGTCGCCACGGCCGGCTTCGCGGCCATGCGCTACGACCTGCTCCACAATTTACTGCCGCAGCCGGCGGTCGCGGAGACCAACCAGCCCAATCCGGCCCTGGCCGAGACGCCATTTCTGCAACACGCCAAAGAGGCAGGCTTGCAGTCTTGTTCCAACATTTTCCCAGCCCTTGGGCAGATGCTGACGACCGGCACGACGTACAGCGTCCAGTCGATCTGGAACAACGAGGCCCCCGACAAACACCTCGTGGAAGCCTTGGTCGGCATGAACTACGCTACACAGGGCTACAGCGGCCCGGCGGCAGGTCTGGTGTTCGCGGCACCCACCGCATCCGTTTGCGAAGGTACGATGGTCAGGGTGGCGCCATTCGCGGCCAATTGCGCCGATGTTCCGGCCCTGCTTCCGAAAGACAGCAAGCTCGCCAACAATCTTGGACAAATCAGCGTCTATGAACTGGCCAATGGAGGGGGCAACGCGATGCTGCTGCCAACCGGCAACAGCTGCGTCGTCATTTCCGTGGCCTCGGCAGCAGGTAAACACGGAGGCGTACAATGAGGGTGAATTCCGCCATTGCGGCGATCGGCATGCTGTTGCTTTGCGCCGGGCGGCTGGGCGCGGCGGACCTAGCCCCGGCGGCGGACGTGCCCGAGCCGCCGGCCCAGGAGGAGAGAGGCATCTGGGCGGCGATCGCCTATTCGAGCCCCGACGAGAAGCACGGCTTCTTTTGGGGCGCCGACAAGCGGCAGGAGGCGATGGACATCGCGCTGAAGCATTGCCAGAACGCCGGCGGCGGCAGCTGCGCCGTGGTCAGCGTATTCCGCAATCATCGCCATTGGGACGATGACGACAATACCGGCTTTCCCTACAAGCATTGCGGCGCCCTCGCCGTAGGCGAGAAGCCGGAAGGGCGGCTGACCAGTTGGGGCGCCGAGACGGCGCAAACACGCCGGGATGCCGAAGACCTGACACTGCAGGCGTGCGAGCGGAACGGACAAAAATGCAAGATCCGCGAGTGGGTGTGCACATGACGCATCAGAGCGAAGCAGCGGAACGCCAATCGAGGCGCATGTTTGCACTCAGCGTAGCGCCGTGCTCAAGCGGGGTCAGCCCTTTGCCGTGATGCGCATCGACGGTATGCGACACCGGCTCGAAGCAGAAGAAATCGGCATCCTGCGACGGCGAATAGAGGATGAAGACGTCGAGCAATGGCGAGGCGGTGAGCGAGATGGCGATCCTGTCCTCGGGCCGGGTGATCCTGGCGCGGCGGTCCCAGCCGTCGAAGGCGTTGTTGACCCAGCTTCGCGGCAACAGGGAGGCGTTCGAGAAATTCCACGCGGGGTAATCGGCCACCGGCGCCACGCCGACCGGCAGATGATGCTTGTCCTCCAGCCAGACCCGCGCCGCCTTCGCCTCGAGCGTCGTTCCGGCGCTGCGCGGGAACCACGGATGAAAGCCGAGCCCGTAAGGCAGGCGAATGCCGGTGCGATTCTCCACCGTGAGCGTGGCATCCAAGGCCCCGTCATGCAGCGCATAGGCGACCCGCGCCGTATATCGGTAGGGGCCGATTTCACCGGCGTCGAGGACCAGTTCTGCCTCGGTGGCGCTGTGGCTGGCAATCCGCCACTCCCTCTGGAAGCCGTCGCCATGGATTGGAAAGGCCTCCCCCGGCACGTTCGGCTCGATCGCATGGAAGCGGCCGTCGAAGGCGAAACCGCCGCCTGAGATGCGGTTCGACCAGGGAACCAGAAGCTGGCAGCCGGAGGCGCCGGTGCCATCGTCGGGGCGGAGCAGCGGCACCGTTGCGCCGCAGACCAGTGCGTCGAAGCGGGCGATCGCTGCGCCCTTTTGCGGCGCCAGGACCAGACGGGCGCGGTCGTCGCGCAGTTCCAGGAGGCCGGCCATCCCTACCAACCGCCGTCGATGGCGATATTTTGGCCGCTGATCATGTCCGAGGCGGGCTGGCTGACACTTTTCACCGCCCCCTGGACAGGCTGCCCAGAATCCCGCGCACGATCGCGCGGCCGACCGACGAGCCGACCGAGCGCACCACCGCTTTGATCGCGGCTTCGGCCACCGTCTGGCGGTTGGACGGGCGCGGCGCCGGCACGCGCCGGCCACCGGATTGCTGCGGCGGCGGATCGTCATTGCCGAAGCCCGGAATGGTCCAGCGCGAGCGCCCGCTGTCGGCCTGCTGCGCCTGTTCTTCCGCCTCCTGCGCGCCCATGGCTTTCTTCTGCAGCATCTCGAAGGCCGATTCGCGGTCGATGGTCTGGTCGTACTGGCCCGCGACCGGGCTCTGGTCGATCAGCTTGCGGCGCTCGTCCGCCGTGATCGGGCCAAGCCTGGACGACGGCGGCCGGATCAATGTCCGCTGCACCATGGACGGCACGCCCTTGACCTCCAGCGTCGAGACCAGCGCCTCGCCGGTGCCGAGCTGGGTGATGGCGGTGGCGCAGTCGAAATCGGGATTGGGCCGGAAGGTGTCGGCGGCGGTCTTGACCGCCTGCTGCTCACGCGGCGTATAGGCGCGCAGCGCGTGCTGCACACGGTTGCCGAGCTGGGCGAGAACCTTTTCAGGGATATCCAAGGGGTTCTGCGTAACGAAATAAACGCCGACGCCCTTGGAGCGGATCAAGCGAACCACCTGCTCAACGCGCTCGATCAGCACCTTCGGCGCCTCGTCGAAAAGCAGATGCGCCTCGTCGAAGAAGAACACCAGCTTCGGCCTGTCGGGATCGCCGACCTCGGGCAATTCCTCGAACAGTTCCGACATCAGCCAGAGCAGGAAGGTGGCGTAGAGCCTGGGGTTCATCATCAGCCTGTCGGCAGCGAGCACGCTGATGGCGCCGCGGCCGTCGCGGGTGGTGCGCATGATGTCGGCGATGCGCAAAGCCGGTTCGCCGAAGAAATGCGCCGCGCCCTGCTGTTCCAGCACCAGAAGCGTGCGCTGGATTGCGCCGACCGACGGCTTGGTGACATTGCCGTAGCGCGAGCTGATCTCGTCGGCGCGCGCTGCGATGTTGGCCAGCAGTGCTTGCAGATCCTTCATGTCGAGCAGCAGCAGGCCATCCTCATCGGCGATGCGGAAGGCGATGTTCATGATGCCTTCCTGCGCTTCGGAGAGGTTCATCAGCCGCGACAGAAGCAGCGGCCCCATTTCCGAGACGGTGGCGCGGATCGGATGGCCCTGCTCGCCGAACAGGTCCCAGAAGATGACCGGGAATTCCTGGAAGTCGTAAGGGTCGAGCTTGACCTGCTCGGCCCGCTTGACCAGGAAATCCTGCGCCTTGCCCATCATGGCAATGCCGGACAGGTCGCCCTTGATATCGGCGCAGAACACAGGCACGCCGGCATTGGAAAACCCCTCGGCCAGGATCTGCAGGCTGACTGTCTTGCCGGTGCCGGTGGCGCCGGTGATCAGGCCATGGCGGTTCCCATATTGCAGCAAGAGCTGTTCGGCGCGCTGATAGCTGTCGTCGGGCTTGCGGCTGGCGCCGAGGAAAATGCTGGTGTCGTCAGCCATATGACCATGTCTCCGCAAACTGATGTGTTAAAAGCCTGTGGCCGTGCCGCAGGGTATAGTCAGGCCATTGCGCAGCGACAATGCTATTCTCCAATTGGGCTATCCATCCAGTTGGCTATTCATCCAGATTGGGCCAATCGTCTAAATTGAACCAATCCTCCAAATCGGTTTTTGGAACTTGCGGATTTTGCCGCTGTTTGGCAATCGTTCCATGGTTCGTCCACGCAGGCTGCCCTATGTCAGGGAAGCGAATCCCAACCGCGCAAGCGCATTGCATTGCGATATCTGGCAGGGAACCGTAGACTGGACGGCTGACGCTGGTGCGGCCGCATAAAAACGAGGAGCATGGATGGGCGCCGGAGCCTTGACCAGGAGTGTCGAACCCGCTGACGTCGAGCGCCAGCGTTGGCTGGCCTTGGCCGAAAAGGCGCTCGCCGGCGCCTCCTTCGAGGAAAAACTAGTCTCGCATACCGACGATCAGATTCGCATCGAACCGCTCTACGATCGCGCTGGCGGCGCCGAGCCGCTTGTGCGCGCCAACCCCAAATTGCCCTGGATTGTCAGCCAGCGCATTGACGATCCCGATATCGGCCGCGCCAAGGCGCAGGCCCTGGACGATGTGGCACAAGGCGCGACGGGATTGTCGCTTGTCTTCGAAGGTGCTCCGAATGCGTTCGGCTATGGCCTGCCGAGGACGGCGCAGGCGCTGGAAACGGTGCTGGATGGCGTACCGCTCAACCGCACGCAGATCCGCATCGACGCCCATCCCTGGAGCCGTGCCGTCGCCGACTGGCTGGTGGCGTTCCTGAGCAAGCGCCGCTCCGACCCGGCAAAGCTGAACCTCTCCTTCGGCATCGACCCGGCGGCAATCTTTGCCGGAACCGGCCGGCTGCGCATGTCGATCGAGGCGTTGCAGGCATCGATGCCGCAATCGCTGGCGCATTTCTTCTCGCTGGGCGTGCCGGGTGTGCTGCTGGAGGCCGACGGGCGGGTGTTCCACAATGCCGGCGCCACGGAGGCGCAGGAACTCGGCACCATGCTCGCTTCCGCCGTGTCCTACCTCAGGATGTTCGAGGATGCGCGCCAGCCGCTTGTCTATGCCGCTCCCCATATCGGCTTTGCGCTGAGCGTCGACCAGGACCAGTTCCTGTCGATGGCCAAGGTCCGGGCCTTGCGCAGGCTGTGGGCGCGCATCCAGGAAACCTGTTCCATCCCGGCATCGGCAGCCAACATCCATGCCGAGACGTCGTTCCGCATGATGACGGCGGCGGATCCCGAAACCAACATCCTGCGCACCACCATCGCCAGCTTTGCAGCGGCAGCAGGCGGCGCGGATTCGATCTCAATCCTGCCACACACCATCGCCCACGGGCTGCCGGCCGGCTTTGCCCGCCGCGTCGCCCGCAATGCACAGTTGATCATGGCCAATGAAAGCCATATCGACCATGTCGCCGACCCAGCCTTGGGGTCGGGCGCAGTCGAGGCGCTGACCCTGGGCCTGTGCGAAGCGGCGTGGGAAGAGTTCCAGCGGATCGAAGCGGAAGGCGGCGTTCTGGCAAGCCTGCAGCAAGGGCATATCCAGAAGCGCGTCACGGCAGCATCCGAGCGCCGCGCCGAGGCCTACCGGTCGGGTGAACGGGTAATCATCGGCACCACGCTTTACCCGCTGAAAAACGATGCCCCGGTCGAGACGCTGGCGGCTGAGCGGCGGCCGCCTTTCACAGAGGGCGTGGCGGTGTGCGAGGCGCTGTTTCCGGTCCGCATCGACCAGGCAATCGGAGCCGCACAGTGATCCCGGATTTCAGCCATATTGGCTGGTCGGCGCCACGGCGCGCGCCGGTCGAGGTCAAGGGCCAGCGGCTGACGCCGGAAGGCATCGCCGTCAAGCATCTCTACGGCCAGGGCGATCTCAAGGGGCTGCCGCATCTCGACACCTATCCGGGAATGCCGCCCTTCGTGCGCGGTCCCTATCCGACCATGTATGTCCAGCAGCCGTGGACGATCCGGCAATATGCCGGCTTCTCGACGGCCGAGGAATCCAACGCCTTCTACCGGCGCAATCTCGCCGCCGGCCAAAAGGGCCTTTCGGTCGCTTTCGATCTGCCCACCCATCGCGGCTATGACAGCGACCATCCGCGTGTATCAGGCGATGTCGGCATGGCGGGCGTGGCCATCGATTCCATCCTCGACATGCGGCAATTGTTCGACGGCATTCCGCTGGGCGAGATGACGGTGTCGATGACCATGAACGGCGCGGTGCTGCCGATCATGGCGCTCTATATCGTCGCGGCCGAAGAACAGGGCGTTGCTCAGAAGGATCTCGCCGGCACCATTCAGAACGACATTCTGAAGGAGTTCATGGTCCGCAACACCTACATCTATCCGCCGAAGCCCTCGATGCGGATCGTGTCTGACATCTTCTCCTATACCTCCCAGCACATGCCGAAGTTCAATTCGATCTCGATCTCCGGCTATCACATGCAGGAGGCCGGCGCGACCGCGGACCTGGAGCTCGCCTACACCATCGCCGACGGCATCGAATATGCCCGCGCCGGCGTCGCCGCCGGGCTCGATATCGACCGTTTCGCCCCGCGGCTTTCCTTCTTCTGGGCGGTCGGCATGAACTTCTTCATGGAGATCGCCAAGCTCCGCGCGGCGCGCCTGCTGTGGGCGACCCTGATGCAGAAGAATTTTGCACCGAAGGATGAACGCTCGCTGTCGCTGCGCACCCATTGCCAGACCTCCGGCTGGTCGCTGACGGCGCAGGACCCCTACAACAACATCACCCGCACCATGATCGAGGCGATGGCGGCGACGCAGGGACATACCCAGTCGCTGCACACCAACTCGTTCGACGAGGCGATGGCGCTGCCGACCGACCACTCGGCCCGCATCGCCCGCAACACGCAGCTGATCCTGCAGAAGGAATCCGGCACCACCCGCATCATCGATCCGTGGGGCGGCTCGGCCTATATTGAACGGCTGACGCATGATCTGGCGGCGCGTGCGCTCGCCCACATCGAAGAGGTCGAGGCGCTTGGCGGCATGGCGGCGGCAACCGAACAGGGCATTCCAAAACTGCGCATCGAGGAAGCGGCGGCGCGCACGCAGGCGCGTATCGATTCCGGCGAGCAGATACTGGTTGGCGTAAACGCGCATCGCCCCGAGAACGAAATCGACGTCGACGTGCTGAAGATCGACAATGCCGAGGTCAAGGCCCGGCAATTGTCGAAGCTGCAGAACCTGAAAGGCACGCGCAATGTCGGCGCGGTCGAGAGCGCGCTCGATGCGCTGACCCGCGCTGCGCAGGGTAACGAAAACCTGCTGGAATTTGCCATCCGCGCCGCGCGCGCCAATGCCACGGTCGGCGAGATCTCGCTGGCGCTCGAAAAGGTCTTTGGCCGTCACGTCGCCTCGGTGCAAACGATCTCCGGCGTTTATCGCAATGCGCTTGGCGACAATCTGACGGTCGACCGATTGCTGGAGAAGCTCGAAGCTTTCGAGAAGAAGTCCGGCGGCAAGCCGCGCATCCTGGTCGCAAAGATGGGACAGGACGGCCACGACCGTGGCCAGAAGGTGATCGCCACGGCCTTCGCCGATCTCGGCTTCGACGTGACGGTCGGCGCGATGTTCCAGACACCCGACGAGATCGCCAGGCTGGCGGTGGCGCAGGACGTCCATGTCATCGGCGCCTCATCGCTGGCGGCGGGGCACCTGACGCTGATCCCCGAACTACGCGACGCGCTGAAGAAGCTCGGCCGCAGCGACATGCTGATCGTCGCCGGCGGCGTCATCCCGCCGCAGGATTACGGCGCAGTGCTGGAAGCGGGTGCCGCGGAAATCTTCCCGCCAGGGACGGTTATCCCGGAGGCTGCGGATCGGTTGCTGGACCGGCTGCTGGCGGGCTGATTGAAACAGTTGCACTGCTTATCAAAGTTGCGTTGCAATATCGGGCGCAACCTATGGTATAGCTATGAACACCATCATTCACGGACTTGAGGACGGATCGGGCGTTGTAATCCTGCCGCGGGAAACGCTCGACAGCTTGGGCCTGCAGGTGGGCGATGAACTCCAGATCATCGAAACCGACGACGGCATCATCCTAAGGCCGGTGCCGTGTGACGACGTCGAACGGCAAATGCGTGCTGCTCGCGATGTCATGGACAAGTATGAGCCCGCGTTGCGAAAGCTGGCTGTGCAAATAGGGTGAGCTGGCGTCAGGCGTCCGACAGCTTGACGATTTCCCATTCCTTGCCGTTGACGCTTGCGACGTCGCCGACCTTCTTGCCGAACAGCGCCACGGCCATTGGCGAGACGTGTGAGATGCTGCCCTTTGAGGGGTCGGCCTCGTCCTCGCCGACGATCTTCCAGTGCACTTTCTTGCCGTCATCGCTTTCCAGCGTGACACCCATGCCGAAGCGCACCTGGTCGCTGCCCGGTTCCGGCACGGAAAGCTCGGCGCTTTCGCGGCGCGCTGTCCAGTAGCGCAGGTCGCGCGAGACGACGGCAATGCGCTCGCGATCGGCTTTTCGCTCGGCTTTCGCCAAAATGTCGCGCAGATCGGCCAGATTGTCCTCGATCATCGCCAGGCCGCGCTCCGTCACCAGATTGCGGTGTTGGCTGATCGGCCGCTCGCCGATGCCGGCAATGGCGTTTTCGCTGTCTTCCTCGCGGGTGAAAGCCCTGCTCATCGGATAAACTTAGGCCCGCTTCGGCGACTGTACAAGCCACTTGGCGGACCCGGTCATTGGCCGGACTATGGCCGAGCGGAGACCTATGCGGCTGGCCCAATTCCTGCGAAGAACCATTTCATCGCAGGGATCTGTGCCGATGTTGAACAGACGAACGCTTCTCAAGGGGACTGTCGGCTTTGCGGTGCTCGGCGTTTCGCTGGACAACGCCTTGGCGAAGACGGCAGCGCTTGGCTCGATCAATGCCGCCGAGCTTGGCGTGGAGCCGGACGCACCGGACGACCAGAGCAAGGCCTTCGCCAGGATGCTAGCCGAGGCAAGCCAGCGCAATGCGCCGGTGTTCCTGCCGCCGGGCACCTATGTCGTGTCCAACCTGACCCTGCCCGCCCGCGTCAGGCTTTCGGGCGTGCCGGGCGCCTCGCGCATCCTCTATGGCGGCAATGGCCATTTGCTGACGGCCGAACAGGCCGAGCATATAGAGTTCACCGCATTGGTCTTCGACGGCGCCAACGGCGGGTTGGCCGACGATGCGCAAGGCCTGCTCGACCTGCGCCGCGTCGCCCATCTCGTCATCGACAATTGCACGATCACCGGCAGCGGCAAGCATGGGCTGGCGCTGGAGCATGCGTCGGGCCGCGTCGAGCGCTCCGAGATTTCGGGGGCTGCGGACGCCGGCATCTACTCCGTCGAGGCCGCTGGCCTGGCGATATCCGATAATGCCGTATCCGACTGCGGCAATGGCGGCATTCTTGTCCATCGCTGGCAGCAGGCCGAGGACGGCACGATCGTCAGCGGCAACCGCGTGCAGCGGATCGGCGCGCGCAGCGGCGGCACCGGGCAGAACGGCAATGGCATCAACGCATTCCGTGCCGGCAATGTCTCGGTCACCGGCAACATCGTCTCGGACTGCGCCTTCTCGGCGATCCGCGCCAACAGTTCCAGCAATCTGCAGATGACCGGCAACACCTGCTCGCGGTCGGGCGAAACCGCGCTCTATTCCGAATTCTCCTTCGAAGGCGCCATCATCGGCAACAACATCGTCGATGGTGCCGCTAACGGCATCTCGATCGTCAATTTCAACGACGGCGGCCGTATGGGTGTCTGCTCAAACAACATCGTGCGCAACCTCTCGACCACCGGCCCCTACCCCGCCGACGCGCCGGGCTTCGGCGTCGGTATCAGCGTCGAGGCCGACACCACCGTCTCGGGCAATGTCATCGAGAACGCGCCGCTCTACGGCATGCAGATCGGCTGGGGCGCTTATATGCGCAATGTTGTGGCTACGGGAAACATCATCCGTCAGGCCGGAACCGGCATCGCCGTCACTGTGGTAGAAGGCGCTGGAAACGCCATCATTTCCGACAACGTCATCGACGGCGCCAAGAACGGCGCCATCATCGGCCAGCGCTGGGCCGAACCGGCGACCGGCGACCTCGCGCGGTCAAGCGTAAGCGGCTATGCGCATCTGACGGTCGAGCGAAACAGGGTCAGCTGAGCGCCGTCGTCGGCCGCAGCGAGCCGACCTTGGCGCCGATGCGGCTTTCGATCGGCGGATTGGCCCGCTCCAGAAGGTTCGCCGCCAGTGCGCCGTCGGCGCTGAGAAGTTTTGCCAGCACAGTGGCAATCATCACCTCGGCGGCGCGGCCGGCGCCGTCATCGCATTTTAGCGCGATGCCGAGGCCAAGCTCCGGAACGGCAGCGCAATAGACACCCTCGGCGCCCGTCTTGACGAATATGCGGCCGGGCGCGGCCTGCATCAGCGCCACATCCACTTTGCCGGTGCCGGCGACCAGGTAAGGCTCGGCCATACAGGCAGACAGCAGGCGTTTGGCCGCCTTGGCGCGCTCAGGGCCAAAGCTCCTGCCCGTCGCCATGCGGGCAAAGCCAAGGGCAAAACTTTTCAGCGGCACGGCATAGGTGGGGATCAAGCAGCCATCGGTTGCCCGGTGATCCGCATCGTGGGCAGCGCCGGTCACCGCCTGCATGGCGTCGCGCACCATCTCCTGCAAACCATGGCCTGCCTTGACGTAGCCTTGGTGGGCAATCCCTGAGTGCACGCAGGTGCAGAGAAATCCGGAATGCTTGCCCGAGCAATTGTTGTGCAGTGCGTTCGGCGAGACGCCTGTGCGGGCCAGTGCGATCGTCGCGTCGTGGCTCGACGGCCAATGCGCGCCGCATTCCAGCGCCGACTTGTCGAGCCCGGCCTTGGCCAGCATCGCCTGCGCCAGTTCGACATGCGCGGGTTCGCCCGAATGCGAAGCGCAGGCCAGCGCCAGTTCGCGGTCGCCCAAGCCGTACGCATCGGCAGCACCCGTTTCAACCAGCGGCAGCGCCTGGATCGCCTTGACCGCCGAGCGCGGAAACACCGGCCGCGCCGTATCGCCGATCTCCAGGACAGGCTTGCCGTCACCGTCGAAGATTGCGACAGCGCCGCGATGGGCGCTCTCGACGATCGCGCCGCGCAAGACTTCGACCAGAACCGGATTTGTCATCACCACCCCGAAATATACGGGCCGCTTCTACCTGATCCGGTCGAGGATGGAAACGTAGTTGGCGACGGCAGCGCCACCCATGTTGAAGATGCCGCCAAGCTTTGCGTCCGGCACCTGGATGCCGTCTGCTTCGCCGGTCAACTGCATGGCGGTCAGCACATGCATCGACACACCGGTGGCGCCGATCGGATGGCCCTTGGCCTTCAGCCCGCCCGAAGGATTGACCGGGAGCCTGCCGTCTTTTGCCGTCGTGCCGTCCAGCGCCAGCCTGGCGCCCTCGCCCGGCTTGGCCAGGCCCATCGCCTCATATTCGATGAGTTCGGCAATGGTGAAGCAGTCATGCGTCTCGACGAAGGAGAGGTCGTCGAGCGTCACGCCGGCCTTCTTCAAAGCCAGGTTCCAGGCCTGCGCGCAGCCTTCGAAGGACAGGATGTCGCGCTTCGACATCGGCAGGAAATCCTGGACATGCTCGTTGGCGCGGAAGGCGACGGCGCGGCGCATCTTCAGCGCCGTCGAGGTGTCGGTCAGCACAAGGGCGGCTGCACCATCGGAGACCAGCGAGCAGTCGGTGCGCTTCAGCGGACCGGCGACGAAGGGGTTCTTCTCGCTTTCCTGGCGGCAGAATTCGTAGCCGAAATCCTTGCGCATCTGCGCGTACGGATTGTCGACGCCGTTCTTGTGGTTCTTGGCGGCAATCATCGCCAGCGCGTCCGACTGGTCGCCATAACGCTGGAAATAGGCCTGCGCGATCTTGCCGAAGACGCCGGCAAAGCCGGCCGGCGTGTCGCCCTCCTCCGGCAGATAGGAAGCTTTCAGCAGGTTCTTCCCGATCTCAGGCCCGGGCGTCGTCGTCATCTGCTCGGCGCCGACCACCAGCACGATGCGGGCAGCGTTTGCGTCGATGGCGCGGATGCCTTGCCGGACCGCGGCCGAACCGGTGGCGCAAGCATTCTCGACCCGCGTCGCCGGCTTGAAGCGCAGTCGGTCGTCGGCCTGCAACACGAGGCTGGCGGTAAAATCCTGTGGGGAAAAGCCGGCATTGAAGTGGCCGAGCACGATCTCGTCGACCTCATCCGGGCCGATGCCGGCATGGTCGAGCGCGTCGACCGCGACCTTGGTGATCAGGCCTTCCAGCGTCTCGCCTTCCAGCTTGCCGAAGCGCGAATGCGCCCAGCCAACGATGCATGCGGTCATGGCGGTCTCCATTCTTGGCGCCAGCCTAACATGTGGGCAAATGGCGCACTTCGCCTTTATTGTTCAAATATAAACAATCCCGCCCGCATCGAAAAGGGCCGCAAGCCGACAATCGCTTGGTGCAGGTTCCAATCGGATCGTTTTTTGTTGATTGACGCGTCAATAAAAAATAATCTCCGCCGCAAAAGCCGGGAACATCATGCCTAAAGTCGGAATGGAACCGTTGCGCCGCAAGGCGCTCATCGACGCGACGATCTCGGCGATCGGCGAGCGCGGCTCGCTTGACGTGACCATGTCGGAGATAGCGGGGCGCGCCGGTGTGTCGTCAGCATTGGCTCACCACTATTTCGGCGCCAAGGATGAGCTGCTGCTGGCGACGATGAGGCATATTCTGGCCGAGCTGACGATCGACATGCGGCGCGCGCTGCAATCCGCCGGCTCGCCGCGCGAACGTGTTTCGGCCGTGGTGGCCGTCAACTTCTCCGACATCCAGTTCCAGCCGGAAACCATCGCGGCCTGGCTCGCCTTCTATGTCGAGGCGCAGAAATCATCGGCCTTGCGCCGGCTGCTCAGGGTCTATGCGCGGCGGCTGCATTCCAACCTAATGAGCGGGCTGACCGGCATCTTGGCCAGGCACGAAGCCGACCGCGCGGCGGAAGCGGTCGCGGCGATGATCGACGGGCTCTACATCAGGCGGGCGCTGAAGGACGGCGTGCCGGACGCGGCGACCGCGATTGCGCTGGTCGAGGACTATCTCGAAATCAAACTCGGCGGGCGACAGACACAGTGACAGCCTCAGTGATATCAAGGCGACCCAACATCCTGATCGTCATGGTCGATCAGCTCAACGGCACGCTGTTTGCGGACGGGCCGGCGGACTTCCTGTATGCGCCGCACCTCAAGGCGCTGGCCGCGCGTGCCGCGCGCTTCGGCAACAACTACACGGCCTCGCCGCTTTGCGCGCCGGGCCGCGCCGCTTTCATGAGCGGGCAATTGCCGTCGCGCACCCAGGTCTATGACAACGCCGCCGAATTCGCTTCCTCGATCCCGACCTATGCGCATCATCTGCGCAACGCCGGCTACTACACCTGCCTGTCGGGCAAGATGCATTTCGTCGGGCCGGACCAGTTGCACGGTTTCGAGGAGCGGCTGACCACCGACATCTATCCCGCCGATTTCGGCTGGACGCCGGATTACCGCAAGCCTGGCGAACGCATCGACTGGTGGTATCACAATCTGGGCTCGGTGACCGGCGCCGGCGTCGCCGAGATCACCAACCAGATGGAGTATGACGACGAGGTCGCCTTCCACGCGGTGCAAAAACTCTACGACCTTGCCCGCACCTCCGACGATGCGGCCAGCCGGCCCTGGTGCCTGACGGTTTCCTTCACCCACCCGCACGACCCCTATGTCGCACGGCGGCAATATTGGGATCTCTATGAAGATTGTCCGGCGCTCGAACCGGAGGTGGGATTCATCCCCTATGCCGATCAGGACCCGCATTCGCAGCGGCTTTACCGCGCCAGCGACTACGACAGTTTCAACATCACGCCGGAGCAGATCCGCCGCTCGCGGCGCGGCTACTACGCCAACATCTCCTATCTCGACGACAAGGTCGGCGAGTTGATGTCAGTGCTGGAACGTACGCGCATGCTGGACGACACCATCATCCTGTTCTGCTCCGACCATGGCGACATGCTTGGCGAGCGCGGCCTGTGGTTCAAGATGAATTTTTTCGAGGGCTCGGCGCGAGTACCTTTGATGATCGCCGGCAAAGGCATTCCTGCAGGGCTGATCGAGGCGCCGGTCTCCAACCTCGACGTGACGCCGACGCTGTGCGATCTCGCCGGCATCGACATCTCCGCGATCGCACCGTGGACCGATGGCCAGTCGCTGCTGCCGTTGCTTGATGGCGGACAGCGCACCGCGCCGGTGCTGATGGAATATGCCGCCGAGGGCTCCAACGCGCCGTTGGTGGCGATCCGCGACGGCCGCTACAAATTCATCCATTGCGAGATCGACCCGCCGCTTCTGTTCGATCTCGAAGCCGATCCGCAAGAACGCACCAATCGTGCCACCGATCCGGCGCATGCCGATCTGGTGGCGGCCTTCACGGGAGCCGTGCGAGCGCGCTGGGACATGGCGGCATTCGATGCCGCGGTGCGCGTCAGCCAGGCGCGGCGCTGGGTGGTTTATCCCGCGCTGCGCAACGGCACGCATTACCCCTGGGAGTTCCAGCCACTGCAGAAGGCGTCGGAACGCTACATGCGCAACCACATGAACCTCGACAATCTCGAGGAACAGAAACGCTTTCCGCGAGGCGAATGATGACAATTGTCCCCTCCCTCGAGCACCTCAGACAGGCCTATGCCGTGACGTCGAAGGCGACGCAGATCACGCCTTTGCTGGAATCGACAGCCTTGGCCAAGGAGACGGGTGCGGCCCGCGTCTTCATCAAACCGGAATCGCTGCAATGGGCGGGATCGTTCAAGGTGCGCGGCGCCTATTGGCGGTTGAAGCGGCTGTCGCCGGATGAGGCCATAAAAGGCGTCGTCGCCTACTCCTCCGGCAATTTCGCGCAAGGGTTGGCAGCCGCCGGCCAGACGCTCGGCATTCCCGTCACCATCGTCATGCCGATCGACGCGCCGGCCGCCAAGCGCGATGCCACTGCAGGCTATGGCGCGCGCGTCGTGCTGACCGATCATGGCGAGCGCGCCCGTGAAGAGGTCGCAGCCGCCAAGGCCCGCGAGATTGCCGAGACCGAAGGGCTGGCGTTGCTGCATCCATTCGACGATCCGGAGATCGTTGCCGGCCAGGCCGGCGCCGGGCTCGAAGCGCTCGAACAACTCGAGGCAAAGGACGCCAGTGCCGACCTTCTGTTCTGCTCGGTCGGCGGCGGCGGACTGATCGGCGGCATGTCGCTCGCCTTCCACTATCTGTCGCCGGCAACCGAGATCATCGGCGTCGAGCCGGAAGGCTTCAACGGCATGGGTGCATCGCTAGCGCATGGCGCCATCGAGACCATGCCGATCGCGCCGAAATCGATTTGCGACGGGCTGATGTCGCGGCGGCCGGGCGACGCGCCGTTCGCGGCGGTCAAGACCGCTGGCGTGCGCGGCATCACCGTCGACGACCAATCGGTTAGGCGAGCGATGAAGATCGCCTTCGAGCGGATGAAGCTGGTGCTCGAGCCGTCAGGCGCCGCCTCTCTGGCGGCGCTGCTCGGCGGCAAGGTGGATGTGACGGGTAAAACGGTCCTGGTCATGGCTACCGGCGGCAATGTCTCGCTCGCCGATTTTATTTCGCATATGAACGATGGGCGCATGTGAACCATGCTTGAAGCAGACTTCGTCATCATCGGCTCCGGCTCGGCCGGCTCGGCCATGGCCTACCGGCTGTCGGAAGACGGCAAGCATTCGGTGATCGTCATCGAGTTCGGCGGCACCGATATCGGGCCGCTGATCCAGATGCCGTCGGCGCTGTCGATCCCGCTCAACATGAGCCTTTACGACTGGGGCTTTGCCAGCGAACCAGAGCCGCATCTCGGCGGCCGCGTGCTGGCGACGCCACGCGGCAAGGTGATCGGCGGCTCGTCCTCGATCAACGGCATGGTATATGTCAGGGGCCACGCACGCGACTTCGACCACTGGGCCGAACAGGGGGCGGCCGGCTGGGGCTTCGCCGACGTGCTGCCCTATTTCAAGCGCATGGAGGACAGTGACGGGGGCGAGGACGGCTGGCGCGGCCACGGCGGCCCGCTGCACGTCCAGCGTGGCCCGCGCAAGAATCCGCTCTACGGCGCCTTTGTCGAGGCCGGCCGCCAAGCCGGGTTCGAACTGACCGACGACTACAATGGTTCGAAGCAGGAAGGCTTCGGGCCGATGGAGCAGACCATACGCGGCGGCCGCCGCTGGTCGGCCGCATCAGCCTATCTGAAGCCGGCGCTCAAGCGGCAAAATGTCAGCGTGATCAAAGGCTTCGCCCGTCGTGTGATCATCGAGAATCAGCGCGCTGTCGGCGTCGAGATCGAAGCTCACAAACAGATTCAGGTCGTTAAGGCGCGACGTGAGGTGATCGTTGCCGCATCATCGATCAATTCGCCCAAGATCCTGATGCTATCCGGTATCGGCCCGGCCGCGCATCTCAAGGAGAACGGCATCCAGGTCGTGGCCGACCGGCCCGGTGTCGGCCGCAATCTGCAGGATCATATGGAGCTCTACATCCAGCAGGAATCGACCCAGCCGATCACGCTGAATTCGGTTCTCAACCCATTCTCCAAGGCTCTGATCGGGGCGCAGTGGCTGTTCTTCAAGACCGGCCTCGGTGCCACCAACCATTTCGAGGCCGCGGCCTTCGTGCGCTCGCAGGCCGGCGTCGACTACCCCGACATCCAGTATCACTTCATCCCGGCTGCGGTGCGCTATGACGGCAAGGCGGCGGCGAGGGCCCATGGCTTCCAGGCCCATGTCGGGCCGATGCGGTCGAAGTCGCGCGGCTCGGTGACGCTGCGCTCTCCCGACCCGAAAGCGACGCCGGTCATCCGCTTCAACTACATGTCGCATCCAGACGACTGGACCGAGTTCCGCCACTGCATCCGGCTGACCCGCGAGATCTTCCGCCAGAAGGCTTTTGACGGCTTTCGCGGCAAGGAAATCTCGCCGGGTTCGCACGTCCAGTCGGACGAGGATCTCGACGCCTTCATCCGCGATCATGCCGAGAGTGCCTACCACCCGTGCGGCACCTGCAAGATGGGCCGCGCCGACGACATCATGAGCGTGGTCGATCCGGAGTGCCGGGTAATCGGCGTCGACGGCCTGCGCGTCGCCGACTCCTCGATCTTCCCGCGGGTGACCAACGGCAACCTCAACGCGCCGTCGATCATGACCGGCGAGAAGGCCTCCGACCACATTCTCGGCCGCACGCCACTGGCGCCGTCCAACCAGGAACCCTGGATCAATCCGCGCTGGCAGGTGGCGGATCGATAGGGCATTGTCCGGCGGACTGCTCCGCAATAGCGAATACATCTGGAGAACAGCATGCGCGCCCAGCCAACGGCATCGCACTATGTCAACGGCCGCTACATCGAGGACGAAGGCGGCGCGCCGCTGCCGGTGATCTATCCGGCGACCGGTGAGGTCATCGCCACTTTGCATTCGGCGACTCCGAACGTGCTGGAGCTCGCCATCGAAGCCGCGCGGGCCGCACAACCGGCCTGGGCGCGGATGAAGCCGGTTGAGCGTGGCCGCATCCTGCGCCGCGCCGCCGACATTTTGCGCGCGCGCAACGCCGATCTGGCGCGGATCGAGACGCTCGACACCGGCAAAGCGATCCAGGAGACGCTGGTGGCGGATGCACTATCGGCCGCCGACTGCCTCGAATATTTCGGCGGCGCGGTTGCCGCCTTCAACGGCGAGGCGATCGATCTTGGTGGACCTTTTGCCTATACGCGCCGCGAGGCGCTCGGTGTGTGCGTCGGCATCGGCGCCTGGAACTATCCGATCCAGATCGCCGGCTGGAAATCCGCCCCGGCGCTCGCCATGGGCAACGCCATGGTATTCAAGCCTTCGGAGAACACGCCGCTGTCGGCGCTGGCGCTGGCCGAGATCTACTCAGAGGCGGGCCTGCCCGACGGGCTGTTCAACGTCGTGCAAGGCTATGGCGAAGTCGGCGCCGGCCTCGTCGGCCATGATGTCGTTGCCAAGGTTTCGGTGACCGGCTCGGTGCCGACCGGCCGCAAGGTGCTGTCGCTCGCCGGTTCGAAGATGAAGCACGCTACCATGGAGCTCGGCGGCAAGTCGCCGCTGATCGTGTTCGACGATGCCGATCTCGAAAACGCCGTCGGCGGCGCCATGCTCGGCAATTTCTATTCGACCGGGCAGATCTGCTCCAACGGCACGCGCGTCTTCGTGCAGAGCGGCATCCATGACCGCTTCGTCGACCGGCTGGTCGAGCGGACGAAAAAGATCCGCATCGGCGATCCGCTCGATCCTGAGACGCAGATGGGGCCGCTGGTCAACAAGGCGCAGCAGGAGAAGGTCGTTTCCTACATCGCGGCCGGCAGGCAGGATGGAGCAACGCTCGCCTGCGGTGGCAACGTGCCGTCGCTGCAAGGTTTCGATGGCGGCTTCTTTGTCGAGCCGACGGTGTTCACCGGTGTCACCGATACGATGCGCATTGCGCGCGAGGAGATTTTCGGGCCGGTGATGAGCGTGCTGAAGTTCGACGGCGAGGACGAGGTGATCGACCGCGCCAACGACACCGAATTCGGCCTCGCCGCCGGCGTCTTCACCCGCGACCTGCAGCGCGCTCATAGGGTGATCGCCGAACTGCAGGCCGGCACCTGCTGGATAAACGCCTACAATCTGACGCCGGTGGAAATTCCGTTTGGCGGGGTGAAGCAATCCGGCATTGGGCGCGAGAACTCGCTGGCGGCTTTAGCGCTCTATTCGCAGCTGAAGGCGGTGTATGTCGAGACCGGGGATGTAGCGAGCCCGTATTGAGGGGTTGGCGCGAGGCACCCCCCTCTGCCCTGCACGGCAGAGGGGGGTGCCTCGCACCGGCCTCTCAACAACCTCACCCCTTCTGCGCTGTCCCATCAAGATACTGCGTCAGCGCGCAGACCAGATGATAGAAGATGCTGGCCGGCACGTCCGATGCCAAGGAGCGGCCGCGTTCGTCGATGCGGTCGATCCACAGGCCGAGCGGCGCCGGGTCGATGTGCCAGCGGAATAGCCGGCCGACGCGCGCCTCGATTTCGGGCTTGAGGTCGGGACCGCCCGAGCCATCCAGCGCAATCGCCGCCTTGATCGCTTCCGCCTGCGGCCAGCTGCGCGATACGAGGTCGAGCGGCAGGCCCTGCCGGGAGACCGCACCGTAGGCAAGGCCGGTGGCGCGGTTGAGGCCGTTGGCGATGGCCGAGGCGTAGAGCTTGCGGGCAAAATTGCTCAACTCGCCCTGGCCGCTGCGGGCGACGAAATCGGTGAGCAGCGAGGCCCATTCGAAATGATGGCCGGGCTCGGTCCATGTGCCCTTCTCGCCGGCGGCCGGCTTCCACCCGGCGTCGAAATATTCGCCCAGCGTCCAGCTCTCGGCATCGAAGAAATGACTGCGGAAAAGGTCGATGATGCGCGCGGCGCGGCGCAGATAGGTGCGGTCGCCGGTCGCCTCATACCAGGCGAGGAAGGCCTCGAGCAGATGCATATGCGGGTTGGAGCGCCGCTCGCCCTCCCCGTCGGACGTCTCGAGGAAACCGGTCATGCGGCTGTCCTCGAGATGCGCGTCGAGGAACACGAAGGTCTCCTGGCCCAGCCGCAGCGCATCCGGATTGCCGCACATATGCGCATGCGCCAGCGCCAGCAGCACGCAGGAATGGTCGTAGGCATCCTCGGTTGGGTCGGCGACGGAGCCGTTGACATTGAGCGTGCGCACCCAGCCGCCCCGGTCCGTGCGGCCCTTGCCGGCCATGAAGGCGATGCCATGGGAGATCAGGCGATCGGCTGGACCGTCCCAGCCGCGGGCCTTGGCAACGGCGAAGGCGTAGACTTGCCTCGCCGTCGTGCGCATGCGCTTGGGCTTCAACAGCGCCTCGCCGTGGAAGCCGAGCGCCTCGTGGAAGCCGCCATGACGCTCATCGACGCCTGAAGTCGACCACAGCGGCAAGGTCTCCTCGAACAGCCAGTGATGCACGCGCCGACGCCAGGCGCCGCTCTCGATGACGCGGTCGTGTGCCGGCGTAAACCTGGTTTCCAGCCGGCCCGACTTTTCCAGCTGCTCGACGATTTTCTTGACGTGCTGGCTGTGGCTGACCGGGGCGACGAAGGTGGCGTCCGCCGTCGAGACGATGGCGACATCCTTCATACCGATTGCCGACAAAAGCCGGCCGTCGCTTCTGATGTAGGAGTTTTCGCAATCAATGGCGACGACATCGCCGACGACGACATTGCCCTTGGCGTCGGCAGGGCCGACATCGAGCAGCGACTGCCAGGAGCCGAGGTCGTTCCAGCGGAAGCCGGCCGGCACCATGGCGATGTCCTTGGCCCGTTCCATGATGGCGTAGTCGATCGAGTTCGACGGGATGGCGGCGTAGAGGTCGAGCGGCATATAGAGGCCGGACAGGTCGCTCGTTGCCGCCTTGTAGGCGGTTTCGGTGGCCTGCCAGAGGTCGGGTTGGAAGGTGGCGAAGGCGTCGCGCATGGCGCCGGCGCGAAACAGGAAAATGCCGGTGTTCCAGTAGAAGGTGCCCGCACTGAGATAGCTCTGCGCAGTGGCGAGGTCGGGCTTTTCGACGAAGCGCGACACGTCGAAGACGCCGCCGCTTTCGGCTGCGACTTCGATATACCCATAGCCGGTCTCGGGCTGCGTCGGCTTGATGCCGAACACCACCAGACGGCCGGCAAGCGCTGCCTGGCTGCCCGCCTCGACGCTCTGCCAGAACTGCTTGGGCGTGGCGATTTCGTGGTCTGACGGCACCACCAGCACCAGGCTGTCGCCGAACTCCGACAATGTGCGCAGCGCGGCCAGCGCCACGGCGGCAGCCGTGTTGCGCCCGGTCGGCTCGAACAGCGGGCCACCGCCGGCGAGGTCGAGGCCGGCAAGGTCGGCATGCACGCGCTCGGCATGGCGCTCGGCGGCGATCAAGAAGATCGGCGTTTCGCCCTCCGGCCGCGCCGTCAGCCGGCGCAGTGTCTTGGCCAGCATCGAGCCGTCCCCGGAAAGATCGTGGAACTGTTTCGGGTTGTCCTCGCGCGACAGCGGCCACAGCCGCGAGCCGACACCCCCGCTCATGACAAAACTGACGATGCGCTCGCTCATGAAAGGTCCAATCAGAACGTCTGGTTGTAAGCGCCGACTTCGGGGCTGCGGCGCAGCACGGCGTCGACGGCCTCGAACATCTGCCGGCGGCGGTCGGACGATGTCGGGCTTTCGACAACCACGACAAGCTCCGGCTTGTTCGATGACGCCCGCACCAGCCCCCAGGTGCCGTCCTCAGCCACGACGCGCACGCCGTTGACGGTGATCAGGTCAGCGATCTTCTGGCCGGCAAAAGTCTTGCCGGCGCGCTGCATCGCCTGGAAGTCCGCCACCACCCGATCGACCACGCCGTATTTCACATCGTCGGCGCAATGCGGGGACATGGTCGGCGTGCCGAAGGTCAGCGGCAGCGCGCGATAGAGATCGGCCATCGAATTTCTGGGGTTCCGGTCGAGCATCTCACAAATGGCTATTGCCGTGATGAGACCGTCATCATAGCCGCGGCCGATCGGCGGGTTGAAGAAGAAATGGCCCGACTTCTCGAATCCGGCGACGGCGCCAAGCTCGGCGACCCGGCGCTTGATATAGGAATGGCCGGTCTTCCAGTAATCTGTCTTCGCGCCGTTGCCACGCAAAACGCTGTCGGTGTTGAACAGGCCGGTCGATTTGACATCGACGACGAAGGTCGAGCCGGGATGCTGGCTGGAGATATCGCGCGCGAGCATGACGCCGACCTTGTCGGCGAAGATCTCGTTGCCCTCATTGTCGACCACGCCGCAACGGTCGCCGTCGCCGTCGAAGCCCAGCCCGACATCGGCGCCGGTCTCCAGCACCTTGTCGCGGATGGCATGCAGCATCTGCATGTCTTCCGGGTTCGGGTTATAGCGCGGAAAACTGTGGTCGAGCTCGACATCGAGCGGGATCACCTCGCAGCCGATGCGCTCCAGCGCCTGCGGCGCGAAGGCGCCGGCAGTGCCGTTGCCGCAAGCGGCCACGACTTTCAGCTTTCGCGCGATGCGCTTGTCGCTCACCAGATCGTCGAGATAGGTCTCGCGAAAACCGGAGACGAATTCGTAGGAGCCACCGCCGGCAAGATCGAAATCGCCCGACAGCACGATCTGTTTCAGGGCGCTCATCTCCTCCGGTCCGAAGGTCAGCGGCCTCGCCGCACCCATCTTGACTCCGGTCCAGCCATTCTCGTTGTGCGATGCCGTGACCATGGCGACGGATGCCGCGTCGAGCGCGAACTGGGCGAAATAGGCCATGGGCGACAGCGCCAGGCCAATGTCTTTCACCTTTGCGCCCGCAGCCATCAGGCCGGAAACCAGCGCCAGCTTGATGGCAAGCGAATAGGAACGGAAATCATGCCCGGTGACGATGTCGGGACCCGCGCCAAGACGGCGGATCAAGGTGCCCAGGCCCATGCCCAACGCTTGGACGCCGATCAGGTTCAGGTCCGGCGGTTGCGTCGAACCGGCATGGCCAAACCACCAGCGCGCGTCGTATTCGCGAAAGCCGGACGCCTTGATCAGCGCTTCGGTTTCGAATTCGAAGCTGTTGGGCCGGGCGTCGCCTACGATTTTCAGGGGCAAGGCAGCAAAGCTCCAGATGGCGAAAACACGATCTATCGAGGCTGCGACTTAGCACACAAGGCTTTAAGCCGGGTTTATCCCGGGAGGGAAAGCCAAGCTTTGCGGCAATGCCCAACGAAAGCCAACGAAATGCGACAGAAGCGCTGCCATTGCCGCTTGCAGGAACGGTATGCGGCGGCTATAAGCCCGCGGTCTGGTCACGGAGTGTAGCGCAGCCTGGTAGCGCACCTCGTTCGGGACGAGGGGGTCGCAGGTTCAAATCCTGCCACTCCGACCAGAAAAAACAGACACTTAGGTGTTTGTTCTCCCGAGACCCACAAGATGGCGTAATGCAAACCGGCCGCGTCGGCGTTCGCTGTCAGCATGGTGTTTTGACGCGACAACCATCCGCGCTACCTCGATAATAGGAATGCCGCCGAGACAGCGGCCCGGAACGAGGTTTGCGGAAGATGAATTTGTTGATTTCAAGCCGGCTGTCAGCGCTGCTCGCTTTGTCCCTGGCGGCAGGCTGCTCATCGCTGGGCAGCGCGGTGAACCCGGCGAAATACGACAGCATGACATGCGCCGAGCTCAACACCGCCGTAGGCGATACCGCGCGCGACATCTCGCAAACCGCCATCACCCGCGGCAAGGTCGCCAACACCAGCGTGCCGAACTGGCTGCTCGGCGGCACGCGCGTGAAGAGCGCAGTGGCCAAGCGTGAGACGGCCAGAATCGAACTGCTGAAGCAGCGGCAAGAGGCCATTGTCGCGACAAGGGCCAACAGATGCCCCGGGTCAGCGGGCTAAGCGAACTGGCCCTACCCTGACTATCTGCTGAACGTCACGCCTTAAGCACTCAGCCTGAAGCGCGTGACATCGATCGCCGCAGCCATCAGCGTCTGGGTGTAGGCAGCCTGCGGGTTGCTGAAGATCTCTTCCGTCGGGCCTTCCTCGACGATCTTGCCCTGCCTCATGACGATGATGTAGTCGGCCATGGCGCGCACCACGGAGAGATCGTGGCTGATGAAGAGGTAGGACAGTTCGTGGTCGGCCTGCAGCTTGCGCAGCAATTCGACGATCTGCTTCTGCACCGAGCGGTCGAGCGCCGAAGTCGGCTCGTCCAGCACCACCAGTTTGGGCTTCAGGATCACGGCACGCGCGATGGCGATGCGCTGGCGCTGGCCGCCGGAGAATTCGTGCGGGTAGCGGTTGCGTGCGTTGGGGTCGAGGCCGACCTCGAGCAAGGCCTCGACGGCGCGCTGATCGCGTTGCTTGCCTGACAGGTTCGGCTCATGCACCAGAAGCCCTTCGGTGATGATCTGGCCGACGGTCATGCGCGGCGACAGCGAGCCGAACGGATCCTGGAAGACGAGTTGCATCTCACGTCGCAGCGGTCGCATCGCCTGGCGGTCGGCGGTGGAGATGTCGCGGTCGCCGAAGCGGATGACACCGTCGCTGGGCAACAGGCGCAGAAGTGCGCGGCCGAGCGTCGATTTTCCCGAACCGGACTCGCCGACGATACCGATGGTCTGGTTGCGCTTCAGCCGGATCGAAATGTGATCGACGGCGCGTAGCAGCAGCGGTTCGCCGGCAAGGAAGCCGCCGCCGATCTTGAAGGTCACTTCGACATTGCGGCCCTCCAGCAGCACCGGAGCGCTGGGCGGCGGCGCCGCCTTGGTGCCGGTCGGTTCGGCGGCCAGCAGCATTTTGGTATAGGCATGCTGCGGGTTGGCGAAAAGTGCTTCCGCCTCGCCTTCCTCGACCACCTCGCCATAGCGCATGACATAGACGCGGTCGGCAAAGCGCCGGACGATGCCGAGATCGTGGGTGATAAAGACGATGGCCATGCCGAGCTTGCGCTGTAATTCGGCGAGCAGCACCAGGATCTGCGCCTGGATGGTGACGTCGAGCGCCGTCGTCGGCTCGTCGGCGATCAGGATGTCGGGGTCGTTAGCCAATGCCATTGCGATCATGACGCGCTGGCGCTGGCCACCCGACATTTCGTGCGGATAGGATTTCATCCGCCGCTCGGGATCGGGGATATGCACCAGCCTGAGCAACTTGAGCGCCTCGTTCCGTGCCTCGGCTGCGTTCAGCCCGCGGTGCTTGCGGATCGGTTCGATAAGCTGGTTGCCGATCGAATAGAGTGGATCGAGCGAGGTCATCGGCTCCTGGAAGATCATGCTGATCTTGGCGCCGCGCACCTTGTTGAGGTCGGGCTTGCTCATGGTCAAAAGGTTGCGGCCGCGATAATCGACGTGACCCGTCGCCTCGCCATTGGACGCCAGCAGGCTCATCGCCGCCATCATGGTCTGGCTCTTGCCGGATCCGGATTCGCCGACCACGGCAACGGTTTCACCTGCCTTGACGTGGATGTTGATGCCCTTGACCGCTTCGACCGCGCCGTCGAGCGTGCGGAAGCGGACGCGAAGGTCCTTGACGCTGAGGATCGTTTCGGGCGTTTCCATCGCAACGGTCCCCATCTTATCGGTCCCCATCTTTATCGGTCCCATCTTCATCGGTCTCTCGGATCGAGCGCGTCGCGCAGGCCGTCGCCGACGAAGTTCAGTGCAAACAGCGTCGACACGAGGAAGAAGGCGGGGAACAAAAGCAGCCAGTTGGCGGTGCCGATGTTCTTGGCGCCGACGGAGATGAGCACGCCCCAGCTGGTCATCGGTTCCTGCACGCCAAGGCCGAGGAAGGACAGGAAACTTTCCAGGATGATGACCTGCGGCACCAGCAGCGTCATGTAGATCACCACTGGTCCGAGCAGATTGGGGATGACATGGCGCAGCAGGATGCCGCGCTGGCCGACGCCCATGGCTTCGGCCGCCTGGACATACTCCTGCCGCCGGATCGACAGCGCCTGGCCGCGCACGATGCGCGCCATGTCGAGCCACAGCACCGCCCCGACCGCCAGGAACATCAGCACGAAATTGCGGCCGAAGAACACCACCAGCATGATGACAAAGAAAATGAAGGGCAAGGAATAGAGCACGTCGACGATGCGCATCATCACCTCGTCGATCTTGCCGCCGGAAAAGCCGGCCGCCGCCCCGTAGAGGACGCCGATGACCACCGCGACAATGCCGGCAAGCAGGCCGATGGCCAGCGAGATGCGCCCTGCCATCAGCGTTCGCGAGAGAAGATCGCGACCGGTGTTGTCGGTGCCGAACAGGAAGTACTGCTGTTTGACCGACGCAGTCATAGTCAATTCGAGCCCGTCGGCCGATTTGCTCTCTATCTTGGTATCGTCGAAGGCATCGGAGCGGTCAAGATAGCGGATGTTGCGGTCGTCGATCGGTTTGGTCGAGGTGACGGTGACGGTGACGCGACTGCCGTCCAGTTTCCACTCCTTGATGTCGACGCGCATGCGCTTGATGGCATCCTTGAGCGCCGTCTCGATCATGTCGGGCTTCGGATAGGCTGAAAAGCTTGGCGGCGTGCGCACATAGTCGGCATAGATGGTGGTGTACTGATGCGGCACGAACCAGGGGCCGAAGATGCTGATGACGCCAATGAAGGCCAGGTAATAGAGGCTGAACATGGCGGCGCGGTTGGCTTTGAGGCGCGCCCATGCGTCGCCCCAGAGCGAGCGGCCGACGACGGCCGGCGGAGCGGCGGCGGCTGTGATGTCAGTCATAGCGCACCCTCAGTCATAGCGTACCCTCGGGTCGACGACCGCGTACATGACGTCGACGATCAGGTTGAAGACGATGGTGAAGAGCGCGATCACCACCACGGTCCCCATCACCAGCGTGTAGTCGCGGTTGAGCGCGGCATCGACGAAATAGCGGCCGACACCGGGAATGGAGAAGATGGTCTCGACGATGACCGAACCGGTGAGCAGCGCCGCGGCTGCGGGGCCGGTGAAGGAAACGATCGGCAGGATGGCGCCGCGCAGCGCGTGCTTGACCACCACCGACCAGTCGGAGAGGCCGAGCGCACGCGCCGTTCGGATATGATGCGAACGCAAGCTCTCGATCATCGACCCGCGCATCAGGCGGGCAACGATGGCGATCTGCGGCAAGGCCAGCGTCAGCACCGGGCCGATCTTGTTGATCAATGCGCCATCACCCCAGCCGCCGATCGGCAACAGCTTCCAGGTCAATCCGAACACCAGCTGAATCACAGGAGCGATGACGAAGGTGGGGATAGTGCTGCCGGCGGTCGCCAGCGCAATCACCGTATAGTCGCCAAGCTTGTTCTGGTTGAGCGCGGCGATGGTGCCGAGCACCGAACCAAGCAGCAGCGCCAGGATCAGCGCCGAGGTGCCGAGCTGGACCGATATCGGCAGCCCCTTGGCAAACAGTTCGGTGACGGTGAAGTCAGGCAAATTGTAGCTCGGCCCGAAATTGCCGCGCAGAAGATTGCCGAGATAGTGGGCATATTGCAGCCAGAGCGGATCGTCGAGGCCGAACTGTGTTTCCAGATTGGCCCTGATCTCGGGACTGAGGCCCCGCTCCTGATTGAAGGGGCCGCCCGGTGCGACGCGTATCAGGAAGAACGCCATGGTCACGATGACGAATAGCGTCGGAATGGCGGTCAGAAGCCGCCGTAAGATGTATCGCAGCATCGGCGCCCCGCTTCGGCCAGAGCGACATACGTCCATGCGGACGCATTGCCACGCTCCGGCGCCAAATCTTCGCACCGGGCTTGCCGAAAATCGACCACGACTTTCGGACCGGTGCGATGACCGACCAGTCCGCCGCGCCCAAATGGGGCGCGGCGGTCCAGTCAAGGATGATTATCAGTCCTTGGAGACGAAGCGGGACGGATGGATGTCCATCACATTGTCATCGAAGCCATGCAGCTTCGAGGAAACGATATCGTGGAAGCTGTAGTAGAGAAGCGGAATGTTGCCGACGTCATCGACAAGGATGCGCTCGGCCTCAGTGAGGTCCTTCATGCGCTCTTCCGGCTTGCCGCCGGCAGCCGCGGCCTTGTCCATGGCCGCCTCATATGCCGGGCTGACGTAGTTCGAATAGTTGTTGCCGCTGGCCTTGCGGGTGATGCCGAGGAAGGTCTCGGGATCCTTGTAGTCGGCGATCCAGGCGGCACGCGCCACGTCGTAGTTGCCCTTCTGCTCGAGGAAGGAATAGTGGGTCTTGGTATCGGTGTTGAGCAGCGTAATCTCGACGCCAAGCGGCTTCAACTGTTCCTGGATGGCAACCGCGGTGTTCTTGTGGTTTTCCGAGGTGTTGTAGCGGATCTCCATCTTCAGCGGATGCTCGGGCGTATAGCCGAGTTTCTCAAGGATCTTCTTGGCGGCGTCCTCGCGGTCGATCTGCGGCATGTCGGCGTATTTGGCCATTGCCGGCGTGTAGCCGGCGATGCCCGGAGGCACCATCGAATAGCCAGGCAGCATGGAATTCTGCCAGACCTTTTCGGCCAGGAAGTCGCGGTCGATAGCCATCGAGATGGCGTTGCGCAGCTCGACATTGTCCCAGGGCGCCTTGTCGGTCTTGATCGCGTAATAATAGGTGCCGAGATACGGTCCGACGCGGACCTGATCGCCGAACTTGGTCTTGAGGTCAGCGAGCTGTTCGGTCGGCAGGTCGCCGTAGCTGTCGAGTTCGCCTGCCTCGAAGCGCTTCATCGCCGAAGAGCGGTCTTCGGTCGGGATGTAGTTGACGACGTCCATCTTGACGGTCGCGGCATCCCAGAATTTCGGATTCTTGACCAGCTTCATGTGGTCGTTGGGAATCCACTCGGCCAATGTATAGGCGCCGTTCGAAACGAGATTGCCCGCCTTGATCCAGTCGGCGCCGAGCTTGTCGATCGAGGCCTTGTTGACCGGGTAGGTAGCCTGGTGGGTCAGCATCTCCAGGAAGTATGGCGTCGGCGCCTTCAGCGTCACTTCCAGGGTGTTGGCGTCGATCGCCTTGACGCCCATGTCCTCGGGCTTGCCTTTCTTGGTGTTGACTTCCTCGGCGTTCTTCACGGGATAGAGCATGGAAGCGTATTCGGCGGCGGTCGCCGGATCCTCCAGCCTACGGAAGGAATAGACGAAGTCGTCCGCCGTCACCGGGCTGCCATCCGACCACAAGCCGTCCTTGCGCAGCTTGAAGGTGTAGACGGTGCCGTCATCAGATACCGTCCAGCTTTCGGCGGCGCCCGGGATGAGGTTCGTCTTCTGATCGTGCATGACCAGTCCCTGGAACAGGTCGCGTATGATATCGGCTTCGTAGACGGTCGAGGTCTTGTGCGGATCGACCGTCTCCGCTTCGGCGGCGCTGCCTCTGTTATAGACGGTCTCGGCAAGGGCCGGCGTCAGGAACGTGCCTGCGGCAAAGGTCATGGTCGCGGCGACAAGCGTCGCCTTCAGCATATTTTTCAGCATGAAGTCTCTCCCTGTGGCGCTGCCCATCGGCTGCGCCTTACGAGTGTTGACGCCCCGGAACCGATTTCTGGCCCCTTCGAGCGCGCCGCCGGTTCCCGTTCCGGCAGCTGGTGGCAGGAGACTAGACAGACGGAAATATTATTTCAACCGAGTCTTGCTTGACGCTAAGTGAGCATCCTCACCCTAAACCAGCCATAGCTAATCTATACTATCAGGTTCAATTGGGTGCAGCTCGAGGTTGTCCTGTAATTTTGCCTTTTGCCCTCAGCAGTTGTCATTAGCGCAACCAACTGGAAACATTTCAGGAATGCCGTTCGTGGCCAAGCTCGACGAAAGTACCGAAGAAGCCCGAAAATGAAAAACGTGGCGCCGGTGACGTTGCGCGGATCACTCGGCACGGTTGCATGCGGACACGATCTTTTTTGAAGGCGGACGGCGTCCCTGAAAGATCAGCCTACCTTGCCGACAAACCAGCCCAGGGCAGGCAGCAACAGCCCCTCCTCCTGCAGGACGGCACCGCCACCCAGAGCGATCGCCTCGACAAGCTGGAGATCCGGCGGCAGCCGCCAGTCGGCCGGCTTGTCGGCGAAATTGAAGACGCAGAGCAATATCTCGTCCTCGCCCTGCCGGATGAAGGCAAGGACATCGCCGTCGGTATCGAGAAAGCGGATCGGGCCCTTGACCAGCGCCAGATGCGCCTTGCGCAAGGCGAGCATCGTCCGGTAGCCGGCGAGCACGGACTTGTCGTCGGCGTTCTGGATATCGACCGCCCGAGCGCGGTGGCTTTCCGGCACCGGCAGCCAGGGTTTTCCCGAGGAAAAACCGGCATTGTCGGCGCCCGCTTCCCAGACCATCGGTGTGCGGCAGCCGTCCCTGCCCTTTACCCCCGGCCAGAAACGGATGCCGACGGGATCGCGCAGATCCTCGAAGGTCAGTTCCGCCTCCTCCAGCCCAAGCTCTTCGCCTTGGTAGAGACAGATCGAGCCCCGCAGGCAGGAGAGCAAAGCGATAGCGAATGTCGCCACCGCATCTGGATCGCCGCCCGGCCGCGTCCAGCGGCTGACATGGCGCACGACATCGTGGTTGGAGAACGCCCAGCAGACCCAGCCGTCGGCGACAGCTGCCTCGAAGGCCTCGACGCAGCCGCGCACATGGGCGGCTGAGAATTGCTGACCGAGCAGGTCGAAGGTGTAGCACATGTTGAGCTTGTCGCCGCCGGATGTGTAGGCGGCCAGCGTCTGCAGCGAACGGCCTTCGTCGCCGACCTCGCCGACACTGGCGCGGCCGTCATATTCGTCGAGCAAAGCGCGGAAGCGCCTGAGGAAACCGAGGTTTTCCGGTTGCGTCTTGTCGAACAGATGCTCCTGGAAGAGATAGGTGTTGGTTTCGCCATTGGTGCCGGCGACGCTCGACGCCAGCGGCGGATTGCTGCGCATCCAGCGGTCGTGAACATAGTAGTTGACCGTATCCAGGCGGAAGCCGTCGACGCCGCGCTCGAGCCAGAACCGCACCGTCTGCAACAACGCGTCTTGAACCTCAGGATTGTGGAAGTTGAGGTCCGGCTGCGAGGCGAGGAAATTGTGCATGTAGTATTGCCGGCGGGTCGCGTCCCACTCCCAGGCCGGGCCGCCGAAGACCGACAGCCAGTTGTTGGGCGCGTTGCCGTCCGGTCTGGTGTCGGCCCAGACATACCAGTCAGCCTTGGGATTATCCTTGCTGGCACGGCTCTCTACAAACCATTCGTGCTTGTCGGAGGAGTGCGACAACACCTGATCGATGATCAACTTCAGGCCGAGCCTGTGCGCCTCGGCAACCAGCGCGTCAAAGTCGTCGAGCGTGCCGAACATCGGATCGACCGCCTGATAGTCGGAGACGTCGTAGCCCATATCGGCCATTGGCGATTTGAAGAAGGGCGACAGCCAGACGGCGTCGACGCCGAGCGAGGCGACGTGCGCCAGCCGTGAGGTGATGCCTGAGAGATCGCCGCTGCCGTCGCCGGTGGTGTCCTGGAAGGAGCGAGGATAGATCTGGTAGATGACGCAGCCGCGCCACCAGTCGGCGCTCTGTTCGGGTCCCGGCTGGGCATTGTCGTCGGCCATCACGGACCCTTCCTGGCGCGGGCCTTTGCGGTCCGGCGCTCGATCATGAAACTGACACTGCGGCCGGGCAGCGGCCACGCGAGGTCGACCGCTTGCGCTTCAACAGCCGGCTGCCATTCAAACCCTTGCCGCGCGGGCAGCGTGAAGACGCATTGGCGGCGATCGCCATTGACGATCACAGCCAGGCGGCCTTCCCCGCCATCGCCGAGCAGCATGACGAGGCGATGGCGCGAGCCATCGTTCCAGTCGGCTTCGCCGAGCGGCGCGCCGGTCTCGGTCAGCCACGCGACGTCGGGCACATCAGAACCGTCCGGCGGCTCTCCGGTCAGGAAGCGCGTATCGGAAAGCGCCGGCACCGCGCCGCGCAGAGCTGCGAGCGCGGACACATGGGCTTCCAGCCCGACGTCGCGCCCGGCCCAGTCGAGCCAGGTGATGGCGTTGTCCTGCGCATAGGCGTTGTTGTTGCCCCCTTGCGTGCGGCCGAATTCATCGCCCGCCGTCAGCATGATGGTGCCGCGCGAGGCAAACAGAGTGGCGAGCAGCGCGAAGCGATCATGGGAACGGGCCTCGGCAATCGCCTTGTCCGAGGTTTCGCCCTCGACGCCGTTGTTCCAGGACAGGTTCTCATTGTGGCCGTCGCGGTTCTTCTCGCCATTGGCTTGGTTGTGCTTGGCTTCATAAGCGACGATATCGGCCAGCGTCATGCCATCGTGCGCGGCGATGAAGTTGACCGTGCGGCTGGCGGATTGTCCCTCCCTGCCGAACACATCGGAGGAGCCGGCGAGCCTTGTCGCCAGCGCACCGACCGTGCCGGCATCGCCGCGCCAGAAGCGCCTGACGTCGTCGCGGTAGCGGTCGTTCCATTCGAGGTAAGGCGGCCGGAAATTGCCGAGCTGATAGCCATTCGGGCCGATGTCCCACGGCTCGGCGATCAGCACCCTGTCGGCAAGCAGAGGATCGCCAGCGATGGTTTCGAGCAACGGGGCTGCCGGATCGAATGCGCCATCGACGCGACCGA
Organism: Mesorhizobium sp. C089B; assembly: GCF_030323125.1. Classification (NCBI taxonomy): domain Bacteria; kingdom Pseudomonadati; phylum Pseudomonadota; class Alphaproteobacteria; order Hyphomicrobiales; family Phyllobacteriaceae; genus Mesorhizobium; species Mesorhizobium sp. C089B. The sequence goes on along the minus strand of NZ_CP100469.1, from coordinate 71,002 downwards.
GGACCGGCGCCAGGTCGAAGCGGAAACCGTCGACGCCGGCATGGCGGACGAAATGGCGTAGCGTGTCGAGTACCATGTCGCGAACGACCGGATGATCGCAGGCAATGGTATTGCCGGTGCCGGTATCGTTGGCCAACCTGCCGTCCGGCTCGCTGCGGTAGTAGGCTTGATTGTCGAGGCCGCGCAGCGACAGCGTCGGCCCGAGCCGGTCACTTTCGCCGGTATGATTGAAGACGAGATCGAGGATGGTGCCAATGCCAACCCTGCGCAGCACCCCCACAGTATCGCGCAACTCGGCGAGGCCGCCCGGCGCCAGCCGCGGATCGAGCGCCATGAAGGTGACTGGGTTGTAGCCCCATGCGTTGCTGAGGCCGAGCGGCGGTAGATGGCGCTCATCGATCCATGCCGTCACGGGCATTAGCTCAACGGCGGAGACGCCGATCTTTCTGAGGTGTTCGAGGATGGCCGGATGCGCAAGTGCCGCAATGGTGCCGCGCTGCGCTTGGGGCACGTCCGGATGCAGTCTGGTGAAGGAACGGACATTGAGTTCGTAGATCAGGCCGCCCGGCTGGAACAAAGGCGCCTTGGCCGGCAGCGGCTTGGGCAGCGCGCGGGCGACGGTCTTCGGCATCAGCGGCGCGGTATCGGTGCCTTCGTTGCGCCGGGCGGCAAGCCGCCAATGATGCTGGTAGGGCCGGTCTATCTCGACAGCGTAGGGATCAGTGAGCAGCTTGTCGGGATCGAACCACAGCCCGCGCTCCGGCGCATATTCGCCGTCGGCGCGAAAGCCGTAGCGCGTACCCGCGGCAAGGCCGGCGACGAACAGCGCATGGACGCTCTCGCCTTCCGGCTGAAGTTCGAGCCGGTCGATTTCACGGGCGCCGGTGTCGTCGAAGATCGACACCCACAGGCGCCGCGCGGACGACGACCAGGCGGCGAAGCGGATGCCTTCGGGAGTGACCGTTGCGCCGAGCTGGGTCATCGGCGCATCCTCCACCCTCCCCCTTGTGGGGAGGGTCGCGAACGAAGTGAGCGGGGTGGGGGTCGGCGCGGGGAAAGCGCTTTACGAGCACCCGCAACCCGAGCCGCTGCGCGGATCGACCCTCCCCACAAGGGCGAGGGTAAAGACGTCACCACCCTCAAGTAATCACGCTCGGCTTGTTGCGCCCGGTGTGGCTCTTGATCCCGGCGATATCATCGGCAGCCGCGATCAGGTCGGCGAGCGCCTCTTGCGTGTCGAGATCATGCCGCGCTCTGTCCGGCTCGTAGCGCTCGATGTAGACGCGCAGCGTAGCACCCGACGTGCCGGTGCCGGACAAACGAAACACGACACGCGAGCCGCCTTCGAACAGGATGCGGATGCCCTGGTTCTTGCTCACCGAACCGTCGACCGGATCGTGATAGGCGAAGTCGTCGGCATTGGCGATCTTCAGGCCGCGCACGCTGGTGCCGGGCAGCGAGGTCAGCTTGGCGCGCAACTCGTCGACCAGGGCGTTGGCGCGCTCGGTTTCGACCTCCTCATAGTCATGACGTGAATAGTAATTGCGGCCGTAGGTCGCCCAATGTTCGGTGACGACGTCCTTGCAGCTTTCGCCGCGCACGGCCAGGATGTTCAGCCACAACAGCACCGCCCACAGCCCGTCCTTTTCACGGACATGGTTCGAGCCGGTGCCGGCGCTTTCCTCGCCGCAGATCGTTGCCATGCCGGCATCGAGCAGATTGCCGAAGAACTTCCAACCGGTCGGCGTTTCGTAGATGCCGATGCCGAGCTGTTCGGCGACGCGGTCGGCAGCGCCGCTGGTCGGCATCGAGCGGGCGATGCCTTTGAGGCCGTCCTTGTAGCCCGGCGCCAATTGCGCATTGGCGGCAAGCATGGCCACCGAATCCGACGGGGTGACGAAAATGCCCTTGCCGATGATGAGATTGCGGTCACCGTCGCCGTCGGAAGCGGCGCCGAAATCGGGCGCATCCGGTCCCATCATCTCGTCATAGAGATGCTTGGCGTGGACCAGGTTCGGATCCGGGTGATGGCCGCCAAAATCCGGCAGCGGCTTGTAGTTGCGGCAGGTGCCATTCTCCGCGCCGAGCCGGCGCTCGAGGATTTCCTTGGCATACGGGCCGGTGACCGCATGCATGGCGTCGAAGCGCATGCGGAAGCCGTATTTGAAATTGGCGCGGATGGCGTCGAAGTCGAACAGGCTCTCCATCAATTCGGCATAGTCGGTGACCGGGTCGATAATCTCGACCGCCATGCCGCCGGCGGTCACCGTGCCGATCTTGTCGATGTCGATCTGGTCGATGTCGGCGGTCTTGAAGCTCGAAATCGTCTTGGTCTTTTCGAAGATCGCGTCGGTCAGCTTTTCCGGCGCCGGGCCGCCATTGCCGGCATTGTACTTGATGCCGAAATCCTCGTGCGGGCCGCCCGGATTGTGACTGGCCGACAGGATGATGCCGCCGAAGGTCTTGTATTTGCGGATGACATGCGACGCCGCCGGCGTCGACAATATGCCGCCCTGCCCGACCATCACCTTGCCGAAGCCGTTGGCCGCCGCCATGGCGATGGCCTTCTGGATGACCTCGCGGTTGTAGAAGCGGCCGTCGCCGCCGATCACCAGCGTCTTGCCCTCAAAGCCCTCCAGCGCGTCGAAGATCGACTGGATGAAGTTCTCGGCATAGTGCTCCTGCTGAAAGACAGGCACCTTCTTGCGCAGGCCGGACGTGCCGGGTTTCTGGTCGAGATAGGGTTTGGTGGCGACGGTCCGGATCATGCTTCAGGCAACCCTTTTCGAAAGCAGCAGGCGGTAGAGTTCAACGTATTTGTCGGCGCTCTTGTCCCAGGAGACATCGGCCTTCATGCCCTGGCGCTGGATCTGTTCCCAGACGGCCGGGCTCGAATGCGCATCGACCAGCCGGCGGATGGCGTGCAGCATGGCGCCGCCACTATTGGGCGCGAACTGGAAGCCGGTGGCGACACCGGCCGAGATCGCTGCTTCATTGGCGTCGATGATGGTGTCGGCAAGGCCGCCGGTGCGGGCGACGACCGGCACGCAGCCATAGCGTAGGCCGTAAAGCTGGGTCAGCCCGCAAGGCTCGAAGCGCGACGGGATGACGATGGCGTCGCAGCCGCCCTGCATGGTGTGGGAAAGCCCCTCGTCATAGCCGACGACGACGCCGACACGGCCGCGATGGCGGGCGGTGGCAGCCAGCAGCGCGCCTTCCAGGCCGGCGTCGCCTGAGCCGAGGATCGCCAGCCGCGCGCCGGTGGCGACGACGCCGTCGACCACAGCCGCCAGTATGTCCATGCCCTTCTGCCAGGTCAGCCGGCTGACGACGCAGACGATCGGACTGTCGTCGCGCTCGAGGCTGAAGCGGTCCTCGACAACCGCCCGGTTGGGAAGCCGAGCCTTGAGCGTCGCGGCGGAGTAGGCCGACACCAGATGCTTGTCGGTCTCCGGGTTCCAGATGTCGGTGTCGATGCCGTTGACGATGCCGTAGAGGTCGGAAGAGCGCATGTTGATCAGGCCGTCGAGGCCCATGCCGAATTCCGGCGAGCGGATTTCCTGGGCATAGGTGGGGCTCACCGTGGTGATCGCCCAGGCCGCCTGCAGGCCGGCCTTGAGGAAGCCGACGCCGCCATAGTATTCTACGCCGTCGAGCGCCATCGCCGCGGCCGGCAAGCCGAGCTCGCCAAAAATGCCGGCGCCGAACTGACCCTGGAAGGCAAGGTTGTGAACCGTGATCAGCGACGGCACGCCGACCGCCTTGCCGTAGCGCATATAGGCCAGCGTCATCGCCGACTGCCAGTCATGGGCGTGGACGAGATCCGGCTGGTAGCCGGAAATGGCGCCGCCGGCGATATCGCCACCGACCTGGCTCAGGGCAGCAAAACGCCGCCAATTGTCGGGCCAATCGGCGCCGGCCGCATTGCCGTAAGGGCCGCCGGGACGGTCGTAGAGATGCGGCGCGTCGAGCACGAACAGGTCGAGCCCGGCGATCTTGACGGCATGGACCGAAGCCTTGCCGCCCTGCAGCAGCGGGTATTGGTAGACAGCCTTCTTTTTCTTGAAGGCGTCCATCACCTGGGGAAAGCCGGGGATGAGCGTGCGCATGGTCACGCCCTTGGCGGCCAGCGCGATCGGCAATGCGCCGGTCACGTCGGCAAGTCCGCCGGTCTTGATCAGCGGGAATATCTCGGGCGTGACCGACAGAACCTGCATGCGTTTATGGTACCCCGTCTTACAGCTTCAGCTTGTCGATCATGTCCTGCGTGACCAGGCAGATGCCCTTTTCCGAAACCCGGAAACGCTTGGCGTCGAGAACAGGGTCTTCGCCAACCACCAGCCCTTCCGGTATCCTTACACCGTGGTCGATGACGACGCGCTTCAACTTTGCGTTCCGGCCGACATGAACGTCGGGCAGCATGACGACCTCTTCCAGCGTCGAATAGGAGTTGATGCGCGCGCCGGTGAAGATCAGGCTGCGCTTCAGCGAAGCACCCGAGACGATGCAATCGCCTGAGACCAGCGAGGAGACGGCCGAACCACGCCGGCCATCCTCGTCATGCACGAACTTTGCCGGCGGCTTCAATTCGGCATAGGTCCAGATCGGCCAGTCACGGTCGTAGAGGTCGAGTTCGGGGGTAATATCGGTCAGGTCGATATTGGCTTCCCAGTAGGCATCGACCGTGCCGACATCGCGCCAATAGGCCTCGTTCTCGGCAGTCGAGCGCACGCAGGATTTGGCGAAGCGATGCGCGATCGCCTTACCATGCTGGACGATGTAGGGGATGATGTCCTTGCCGAAGTCGCGGCTGGAGCCTGGCTCGGCCGCATCGCGGCGCAGCTGTTCCATCAGGAACTTGGTCTTGAAGACATAGATGCCCATCGAGGCCAGCGCGAATTCCGGCTTGTCGGGAATGCCGGGCGGGTCGGCGGGCTTTTCGACGAAGGCGATGATGTTGTCCTTGCCGTCGACATGCATGACACCGAAGCCGGTCGCTTCCAAGCGCGGCACTTCAAGGCAACCGACAGTGACATCGGCATTGGCATCGACGTGCTGGCGCAGCATCAGCTCGTAGTCCATCTTGTAGATGTGGTCGCCGGCCAGGATGACCATGTATTCGGGGCCATAGGCCTCGATGATGTCGATGTTCTGGTAGACGGCGTCGGCCGTGCCTTCATACCACTGGGTTTCCGAGACACGCTGGGAGGCCGGCAGGATGTCGAAGCTTTCGTTCCGCTCCGGGCGCAGGAAGTTCCAGCCGCGCTGCAGGTGGCGGATCAGCGAATGCGCCTTGTACTGGGTGGCGACACCGAGGCGGCGGATGCCGGAATTCAGCGCATTGGACAGCGCGAAATCGATGATGCGCGTCTTGCCGCCGAAATAGACAGCCGGCTTGGCCCTGCGGTCGGTCAATTCCTTGAGCCGGCTGCCGCGGCCGCCGGCCAGCACATAGGCCATGGCATCGCGCGCCAGCGGCTGGGTTCTCTTCAAGTCTGCCATTTTTACCCTCCCAAATTACCAGTCTGGAGCATCGCCCGGTCCGCAACGAGTCGACGGACCTAATCCGAAACGAGTTGACGGATCTAGTCCGCAACGAGTTGACGGACCTAGTCCGCAACGAGTTGACGGACCTAGTCCGCAACGAGTTCAAGCATGATCGTCGACAGCGGCGGCAAAAGCATCGTTGCCGAAATGCCTCCTCCTTCCGCCCTGGCTTCGACCACACCGCCATTGCCCTTGCCCGAACCACCGTAGTCCGAAGCGTCGGTGTTGATGATTTCGCGCCATTTGCCGACCTTGGGCAATGGCACGCGATAATTGTCGCGCGGCACTGGCGTGAAGTTGGAAATGACGGCGATCGGGTTGCCGCCGGGCGCGCTGCGCAGCCAGGCGAAGACCGAGTTTTCCTTGTCGTCGACGATCAGCCAGGAGAAGCCGTCCGGCTCGCAGTCGCGTGCATGCAGCGCCGGGCGCGAGCGATAGAGATAGTTGAGGTCGCGCACCGTCTGCCAGACGCCGCGATGCGGGTGGAAGTCGAGCAGGTTCCAGTCGAGCCCGCGCGCCTCGCTCCACTCGCGGCGCTGGGCGAATTCCTGGCCCATGAACAACAGCTTCTTGCCGGGATAGCCCCACATGAAGGCATAGAAGGCGCGCAAAGTCGCGAACTTCTGCCAGTCGTCGCCGGCCATCTTGCCGAGCAGCGTGCCCTTGCCGTGCACGACCTCGTCATGGGACAGCGGCAGCACGAAATTCTCGGAAAAGGCGTAGGTCAGGCCGAAGGTCAGGTCGTTGTGGTGATGTTTGCGGAAGATCGGCTCCTTGGCGAAATACTCCAACGTGTCGTGCATGAAGCCCATGTTCCATTTGAAGCCGAAGCCCAGCCCGCCTTCATGCACCGGCGCCGAGACCTTCGGCCATGAGGTCGATTCCTCGGCGATGGTCATCACGCCGGGATGGTGGCCGTAGACCTCCTTGTTCATCTTCTGCAGGAAGGAGACTGCTTCGAGGTTTTCGCGGCCGCCCTTCTCGTTGGGGATCCACTCGCCGGCCTTGCGCGAATAATCGAGGTAGAGCATCGAGGCCACCGCATCCACGCGCAAACCGTCGACATGGTATTTCTCGGCCCAGAACAGCGCGTTGTTGACGAGGAACGACACCACCTCGCGGCGGCCGAAATTGTAGATCGCGGTGTTCCAGTCGGGATGAAAACCCTTGCGCGGATCGGCATGCTCATAAAGCGCTGTGCCGTCGAAATTGGCCAGGCCATGCGCGTCGACCGGGAAATGCGCCGGCACCCAGTCGAGGATGACGCCGACGCCGGCGCGGTGCGCACCGTCGACGAAACGGGCGAAGCCGTCGGGGTCGCCGAATCGCGCCGAGGGGGCATAAAGTCCGGTTGTCTGATAACCCCATGACGGGTCATAGGGATGTTCGGAGATCGGCAGGAACTCGATGTGGGTGAAGCCGGTCTCGACAGCATAGGGGATGAGCTGGTTGGCGAGTTCGTCCCATGACAGGAAGCTGCCATCATCGTGCTGCTGCCACGAACCGGCATGGACCTCGTAGATCGATATGGCTTCGCGCCGCGGATCGGCCTTTCGCCAGTAATTGCGATGCGCCTCGTCGCCCCATTCATGCGCCGGCGGCACCGCCGTCACGGATGCTGTGGCCGGGCGCAGTTCAGACTTGAAGGCGAACGGATCGGCCTTGAGCGGCAGGCGCACGCCGTCGGGGGCAATGATCTCGTATTTATAGGGGTGGCCGGCGCCGATATCGGGAATGAACAGCTCCCAGATGCCGGTGTCGCGGCGGTCGCGCATCGTGTGCCGACGGCCGTCCCATTCGTTGAAGTCGCCGACCACCGAGACACGCCGCGCATTGGGCGCCCAGACGGCGAAGTGTACGCCGGAGGCGCCCTCGTGATCGATGAGATGAGCGCCGAGCTTGTCGAACAGCCTGAGATGCGACCCTTGGGCGATGTAATAATCATCCATCGGGCCGAGTACCGGGCCGAAGGAATAGGGATCGGTCAGCCACCAGTCGCCGCCGGCATTCTTGGCGTGATACCGCAGCGGCTGGCGCTTCTTGATCGACAGTCTGCCTTCGAAGAAACCGGCGTCGTCGCGCCGCGTGAGTTCGCCGGCGTTCTTGCCGGCCAGCGTGTATGCGGTGACGAACTCGGCATTGGGGACGAAGCAGCGGGCAACCAGGCTCTTGCCGGCATCATGCACGCCCAGGATTGCAAAAGGATCGCCATGCGTGCCTGCAACAATTGCGGCGACATCGCCGGCTGACGCCAGCCCGTCCGACCCGCTCGTCGTCGCGGTCGCGCGCGGTTTCTTCATCAGGCGGTGTCCCTCCCTGGGAACCAGTTCTTGTGCACAAGACCCATTGTCGTGGCCTCATGCAATCATATCAGGCGGGCACGTTCCAGATTTCTTTCGCATATTGGCGGATCGTGCGATCGGAAGAGAACCAGCCGACGCGGGCAACGTTGCGGATAGCGCGCGCGTACCAATCGGGGCTGTTGCGCCAGACGGCGTCGACATCGCGCTGGGCGGCGGCATAGGCGTCGAAATCCGCCGCCACCATGAACCAGTCGCTGTTGTAGAGACCGTCGACCAGCTCGCGGTAGCGATCCGGCTGGTCGGGCGAGAACACGCCCGACGATACTGCGGCAACAGCCTGCGCCAATTCAGGGGAGCCCTCGATCACGGCGCGCGGGTTGTAGCCATTGCTGCGCCGCTCGGCGACTTCCGCCGTGCTCAGGCCGAAGATGAAGATGTTGTCGTCGCCGACGCATTCCTTGATCTCGACATTGGCGCCGTCGAGCGTGCCGATGGTCAAGGCGCCGTTCAGCGCGAACTTCATGTTGCCGGTGCCCGACGCCTCCATGCCAGCAGTCGAAATCTGCTCGGACAGGTCGGCGGCCGGCATCATCACCTCGGCCAGGCTGACATTGTAGTTCGGCACGAACACCACTTTCAGCAGCCCGCGCACCGACGGGTCGCTGTTGATGACCTTGGCGACGTCGTTGGCCAGTTTGATGATCAGCTTGGCATTGTGGTAGCTGGGCGCCGCTTTGCCGCCGAAGAATTTGACGCGCGGCATCCAGTCCTGCTCGGGATGCGAGCGGATCTGGTCGTAGAGCGCGATCGCTTCCAGGATGTTGAGCAGCTGGCGCTTGTATTCGTGGATGCGCTTGACCTGGATGTCGAACAGCGCCGACGGGTCGAGCTTGATGCCGAGCCGGTCTGCGACCAGATTGGCGAGCTTGACCTTGTTGGAGCGCTTGACGGCGGCGAACTTGTCGCGGAAGGCGGCGTCGCCGGCAAAGGCTTCGAGCCCCTTGATGGCGTCGATGTCGTCGAGGAAACGGTCCCCGATCGCCGCGCGGGTGAGCGCGGTGAGGCCCGGATTGCACTGGATCAGCCAGCGCCGTGGCGTGATGCCGTTGGTCTTGTTGTTGATGCGATCGGGATAGAGCTTGTGGAGATCGGCAAACACCGTCTCCTTCATCAGTTCGGTGTGCAACGCCGACACGCCATTGATCGAGTGCGAGCCGACAAAGGCCAGGTTACCCATGCGCACGCGGCGGTCGCCATTTTCCTGGATCAGCGAGATGCGGCTGATCTGCTCATTGGAAAACTGGTTGGTGGCGCGGGCCTCAAGCAGCACCTGAGCATTGATGGCGTAGACGATCTGCATGTGGCGCGGCAAAAGCCGTTCGAACAGCGGCACCGGCCAGCTTTCCAGCGCTTCTGGCAGCAGCGTGTGGTTGGTGTAGCCGAAGGTGCGCTTGGTGATGTCCCAGGCCTGGTCGAAATCCATGCCATGGACGTCCATCAGCAGGCGCATCAGCTCTGGCACGGCGATCGCCGGATGGGTGTCATTGAGATGGATCGCCGCCTTGTCGGGCAGCGAGGCGAGATCGCCATACTGGCTGAGATGGCGCTGGACGATGTCCTGCAGCGATGCGGTGGAGAAGAAATATTCCTGCCGCAGCCGCAGTTCCTGGCCGGCCTTGTGGGAATCGGCGGGGTAAAGCACGCGCGACAAGGCATCGGCCTTGTTGCTTTCGGCCAGCGCGCCGATGTGGTCGCCGGCGTTGAACTTGTCGAGCAGGATCGGATCGACCGGCATGCCGGACCAAAGCCGCAGCGTGTTGACGCGGTTGGCCCGCCAGCCAACCACCGGGGTGTCGTAGGCGACGGCCTGGACATGCTCGGTCGGCTTCCAGACGTGACGTTCGAGCCGGCCATCCTTGGAGGTGATCGATTCCACCGAGCCGCCGAAGCCGACTTCGAAGGCGCGTTCGCGGCGCTCGAACTCCCAGGGGTTGCCGTGGTCGAGCCAGGTTTCGGGCAGTTCGACCTGCCAGCCGTCATGGATCTCCTGGCGGAACATGCCGTTGGCGTAGCGAATGCCGTAGCCATGCGCGGGAATGTCGACGGTCGCCATGCTTTCCATGAAGCAGGCGGCGAGCCGGCCGAGACCGCCATTGCCGAGCGCTGCATCCGGTTCGAGCCCGGCGATGAGGTCGAGGTCGACGCCCAGCGACTTGAGCGCTTCTCGCATATTGTCCATCAGGCCGAGATTGGAGAAGGCATCGCGCATCAGCCGGCCGATGAGGAATTCGAGCGACAGGTAATAGACGCGCTTTTCCTGCTGGGCGTAGGCCTCCTGCGTCGCCTGCATCCAGTGATCGACGATGCGGTCGCGCACGACCTTGATCGAGGCTGTCAGCCAATCATATTGCGTGGCAACGGAGGTGCCTTTGCCGACCCGGTATTTGAGAGCCAGCAAGACTTCGTCGGCCAGCGTCTTGGGATCGGGTATTTCGAGATCGGGGGCTTTGGCTGTCATTGTTCGCGTCATACTGCCTCTCGTGATCGTGCTGCGATCATACCGGCTTTCGCTCTCAGTCCCAGCCTATCCTAGTGCATCGCAACATACGTTCAATCGATTTAGACCAGCATGCCGCCAGTTCCCCTGCGGCAATTTATCCGTCGAGCGGATCAGGCAGCGAGTGCAGCCTCCGGCGGAACCTTCGCTCCCGTCATGAAGGCGACGGCGTCGGACATGGTATATTGCTTGGGATCGATGACGCAGAGGCGGCGACCCAGCCGATGGATATGGATGCGGTCGGCAACCTCGAAGACATGCGGCATATTGTGCGAGATCAGCACGATCGGCAGGCCTCGTTTCTTGACGTCGAGGATCAGTTCCAGCACGCGGCGGCTCTCCTTGACGCCGAGTGCGGCGGTCGGCTCGTCCATGATCACCACGCGGCTGCCGAAAGCAGCGGCGCGCGCCACCGCCACGCCCTGGCGCTGGCCGCCCGACAGCGTTTCCACCGCCTGGCTGATGTTCTGGATGGTCATCAGCCCAAGCTCGGTGAGCTTGTCGCGGGCGCGCTTTTCCATTGCGGGCCGGTCGAGCATACGAAGCCAGTCGCCGAGGAAGCCGGGTTTGCGGATCTCGCGGCCCAGGAACATGTTGTCGGCGATCGACAGGGCCGGCGACAAAGCCAGGTTTTGGTAGACCGTCTCGATGCCCGCCTCGCGCGCCTCCATGGGCGATTTGAAAGCGACAGCCTTGCCTTCAAGACGGATCTCGCCTTCGTCGGGCACGGCGGCGCCGGAAATCGCCTTGATCAGCGATGATTTGCCGGCGCCATTGTCTCCGATGACGGCCAGGATTTCGCCGGGGTAGAGGTCGAAGTCGGCATTGTCGAGGGCGGTGACACGGCCATAGCGCTTGATCAGGCCGCGCGCGGTGAGGATGGGTTCCACGGTCATGCCGAAACCTTTCTGATCCATTGGTCGATCGCCACGGCGCCGATGATCAGCACACCGGTGAGCAGCACCTTCCATTGCGGATCGGCGCCCAGCATGTTGAGGCCCATCGAGACGACGCCGACGATCATCGCGCCGAAAAGCGTGCCCAGAATTGAGCCGCGCCCGCCGAACAGTGAAATGCCGCCGATCACCGTCGCGGTTATCGCCTGCAGGTTGTAGTCGGTGACGGCGGCTGACGGCGAGATCGAGCCGTTGCGGCCGATGGACACCCAGGCAGCGAAAGCGGCGATCAACCCGGCAAGGGTGTAGACCGTCATCAACACCTTCTTGGTCTGGATGCCAGACAGCTTCGCCGCCTCCTGATCATCGCCAACGGCGTAGACATGGCGGCCCCAGGCGGTGTGATTGAGCACGTACCAGAGGATCAAAACGAGCACGACCGTGGCGATGACGCCCAGTGTCAGCACCGCCGTGCCGATCTTGAAACTCAGGGCAAAGAGATGCAGCAGCGGCGCCTGGGCGTCGACGTCGGTATCGCGGATCGTCTCATTGGCCGAATAGATGAAGTTCGTCGCCATGACGATGTTCCAGGTGCCGAGCGTGACGATGAACGGCGGCAGCTTCATGTAGGCGACCAGCAAGCCGTTGAGCAGGCCGCAGGCTGCGCCGGCGGCAAGCCCGATGGGCACTGCGAGCACGGCCGGCATGCCGTAGCTGACCGCGCAATTGCCCATGATCACGGCCGAAATCACCATGATCACGCCGATCGACAGGTCGATGCCGGCGGTCAGGATGACCAGTGTCTGCGCGGCACCGAGGATGCCGACGATGGCGATCTGCTGCAGGATCAGCGTCAGCGTATAGGATGAGAAGAAACGCCCGCCAATGGCGATGCCGAAAATGACGATCGACAAGACCAGCACAATCAGCGGCACCGCCGCCGGCGTGGAGTGCAGGAAATGCTGGATCCGCTTGACGGCCGATTTGTGCTCGTCAAAGGCGGCAACGCTTGTGTCGCTGCTCGAGAGAACCTTCTCGAATTCCTGTGCTTGAGCCATGTTTCCTCCCCTGGGCTTCAGCTCCATGCCGATACCCGCTCGCGCCTGTCCGGTCTGCTGCCGGGATTATTCGCGTGACGCATCGTCCACCCGAAGCGGCCGGGGATCAAGCCCCCGGCCGTCAGCTTGCCGCTGGCTGTCAGGCAGCCATCAGCCCCAGCACTTGGCGAGGCCTTCCTTGGTGTCGATCGACTTCACGCCATTGGCCGGCTTGTCGGTGACGAGGTTGACGCCGGTGTCGAAGAAGTTCTTGCCTTCGGTCGGCTTCGGCTTGGCGCCGTCCTTGGCGAAGGCGGCGATCGCCTCGATGCCGAGTGCCGCCATCTGCAGCGGGTATTGCTGCGAGGTGGCGCCTATGACGCCTTCGGTCACCGACTTCACGCCGGGGCAGCCGCCATCGACCGAGACGATCAGCACCTGGCTTTCGAGACCGACCGCCTTGAGCGCCTGGTAGGCGCCGACAGCGGCGGGCTCGTTGATGGTGTGGATGACGGTGATGGAGTTGTCCTTCTGCAGAAGGTTTTCCATCGCCTTGCGGCCGCCTTCTTCATTGCCGTTGGTGACGTCGTGGCCGACGATGCGGGCATCGTCCTCATCGCCGATCTTGTTGGGATCCTTCACGTCGATGCCGAAGCCCATCATGAAGCCCTGGTCGCGCAGCACATCCACGGTCGGCTGTGAGGGGGTCAGGTCGAGGAAACCGATCTTGGCGTCCTTGGCCTTGTCGCCGAGGGTCGCGGCTGCCCAGGCGCCGATCAGCTTGCCGGCTTCCAGATTGTCCGTCGCGAAGGTCGCGTCGGCGGCATCGATCGGGTCCAGCGGGGTATCGAGCGCGATCACCAGCAGGCCGGCGTCACGCGCCTTCTTCACCGTCGGCACGATGCCCTTGGTGTCGGACGCGGTGATCAGGATGCCCTTGGCGCCGTCGGCGATGCAGCTTTCGATCGCCGCCACCTGGCTCTCGCTGTCGCCGTCGATCTTGCCGGCATAGGTCTTGAGGTCGACGCCAAGTTCCTTGGCCTTGGCGGTCGCGCCCTCCTTCATCTTGACGAAGAAGGGGTTGGTGTCGGTCTTGGTGATCAGGCAGGCGCCGACGCCGGCGGCCGATGCTGTCGAAGCAAACGCCATCAGGCCGAGGCCCGCCGCGGCGAACACGGTGGACTTCAATAAAGCTTTGGTCACGATCTTCCTCCCATGGAACCATGCGGATGCCGCCAACCGGCATCTTGAGCGCATCCACTGAAGTTCTCCCAGTGTGGACGCGCCCTCAAATGACACCAGCGGGAGCCGCCTGTCAATAATTAAATCACTCTTATTTATTATTGACAGCTTTGCGCGGTTCACTCATTCTGCCGCAAAAGCGGTAAGAATAAACCAAGGGAAGGAACAAGGGTGGAGACCGGCATTGCGAGGCACGGTTCGCCCGAGGCGGCCGCCAGCCGTCTCCACCGTGGCACCAACCAGAGCGGCATGCGCGACCACAATGAGCGGCTGGTGCTGTCGTTGGTTCGCCAGCACGGCAGCTTGGCCAAATCAGACATTGCGCGCATGACCGGGCTTTCAGCGCAGACCGTCTCGGTCATCATGCGCGAACTGGAGGAAGACAGCCTGCTGCTGCGCCAGGCGCCGTTGCGCGGCAAGATCGGCCAGCCCTCCATCCCGATGGCGCTGAACCCCGAAGGCGCCTTCTTCATCGGCCTCAAGATCGGCCGCCGCAGCGCCGAACTGGTGCTGATCGATTTCCTCGGAACTGTGCGTTCCATGCTGCAGCACTCCTACCGCTATCCGGCGCCGCGCGAGACGGTTGAGTTCGTCACCGAAGGCATGAAGACGATGCGCGCCGAACTGACACCTGCGCAGGACAAGCGCATTGCCGGGCTCGGCATCGCCATGCCGTTCGAACTGTGGAACTGGGCCGACACCGCCGGCGCGCCGCGCGACATCATGGACGAATGGCGCCATCGCGACATCCGTGCCGACATCCAGGCGCAGTGCGAATTCCCGGTCTATCTGCAGAATGACGCCACCTCCGCCTGCGGCGCCGAACTGGTGTTCGGCCAGACCGGCGGGGCGCGCGACTTCGTCTATTTCTATATCGGCGCCTTTGCCGGCGGCGGCATCGTGCTCAACGGCCGGCTGTTCGGCGGGCCAACCGGAAATGCCGGGGCGCTGGGTTCGATGCCGGTGCCGGGGCCGGACGGCAAGCCGACGCAGCTCATCGACGTCGCCTCGATCGCCATGCTGGAAAAGGCGCTTAACGCACGCGGCGTCGAGGCTTCGCATCTGTGGACGTCGCCTGAGGATTGGGGCGAGATCGGTCACGAGCTCGACGACTGGATCGCCAATGCCGCTCAGGCGCTGGCCTATGCCATCGTATCGGCGTCCTCGGTGATCGATTTCGAGGCCGCGGTGATCGACGGCTGGATGCCGCTCGCTGTCCGGCGCCGGCTCGTCGATGCGATCAGGCAGGCGATCGGTACGATCGATGGCGAAGGGCTGAAGCTTCCGGTGGTGCGCGAAGGCACCGTCGGCATCCATGCCCGCGCGCTGGGCGGCGCCAGCCTGCCGCTGTCCGAACGCTTCCTCATCGGTTCGACCACGATTTCCAGGAGCATCTGAATGCTGATCGGTATTCCGTCGCTGCTCGGTCCGGAGCTTCTGGCGACATTGCGCGCCATGGGCCATGGCGACGAGATCGCGCTCGTCGACGGCAACTATCCGGCGGAAGAACAGGCAAACCGGCTGATCCGCGCCGACGGTCTTCACCTCATACCGGTGCTTGACGCCATTTTGAGCGTGCTGCCGGTGGACGACTTCGTGCCGGAAGCGCTGTTTCGTGCCTCGGTAAAAGGCGATCCCTCGGTCGCCGATCCGGTCCACCATGAAATCGAAACGATCTGCACCAGGCGCGCGCCGGGCCGCAAGGTGGTTGCGCTGGCGGGCGCCGACTTCTATGCACGCGTCCGGTCGGCATATGCGATCGTCGGGACCAGCGAACCCCGGCTCTACGCCAACATCATCATCCGCAAGGGCGTGATCTATCCGCCGGAGAACAAGAAATCATGATCCTCTGCTGCGGCGAAGCCCTGATCGACATGCTGCCGCGCACCACGACACAGGGCGAGCCGGCCTTTGCGCCCTATGTCGGCGGCGCGGTGTTCAACACGGCGATCGCGCTTGGCCGCCTCGGCGCGCCCGCCGGCTTCTTTTCCGGCCTGTCGTCGGATCTGTTCGGCGGCCAGTTCCGCGAGGCGCTCGGCGCAAGCAAGGTCAGCTCCACCTATGCGCACACCTCCCCTCGCCCGACCACGCTCGCCTTCGTGCGGCTCACCAACGGCCAGGCGACCTACACTTTCTACGACGAAAACACCGCCGGGCGCATGCTGACGACAGAGGATCTGCCGACACTGGGCGCCGAGATCGAAGCCATGCTGTTTGGCGCCATCAGCCTGATTTCGGACCCGGCGGGTGCTGCCTACGAAGAATTCATGAAACGCGAGCACGAACGCCGCGTCATGATGCTCGACCCCAACATCCGGCCGAACTTCATCCCCGACAAAGCCAAGCACCTCCGGCGCATCCGCTCGATGATGGCGATGGCCGACATCGTGAAGCTATCGGATGAGGATCTGCACTGGTTCGGCGAGGCCGGCTCGCATGAGGACGTCATCCGCAACTGGCTGGATCGCGGCCCGAAGCTGATCGTCGTTACCCACGGCAGCGAAGGTGCCGTCGGCTACAGCAGGGAACACAAGGTCACGGTGATGCCGCATAAGGTGGAGGTGGTCGACACGGTCGGCGCCGGCGACACTTTCAATGCCGGCATTCTGGCCTCGCTGCACGAGCAAGGCCTGCTCACCAAGGCCGGGATCGGCGGCCTTTCGGAGGACGCCATCCGTCAAGCGCTGGCCCTCGGCGCCAAAGCGGCGGCGGTGACCGTGTCGCGGGCCGGCGCCAACCCGCCCTGGCGGCACGAAATCGCCTGATCCACGCTTAGTCCGCCGCCAGCCGCTGCAAGCAGCCGATCACTTTATGTTTCCGCGAGCCGGAAAGACGGACTGAATCAGCCGGATTAATAGGTGGCGAAGCCCGGATTTCCGGCATCTTGCGGCAATGCAGGGAAAGCCTGAAGTAACAGGCTGCGACACCTACACAACCCGTCCCGCGGCCGGTCCGGCTTTCTAGACCGGCCCAACTCTGGTACCAGCGGCCCGGTTAAGTTGTTGTTTCTGTGCGTGTCGTTGGGGCGGCCCGCACCACACCGTTTTGAGGCCGACATGCAATTCATCGATCTTGGCGCGCAGCGCGAACGTATCCGCGACCGGCTGAAGGCCGCGATCGACAATGTCGTCGAGGAAGGCCGCTATATCCTAGGGCCGCAAGTCACCGAATTCGAAAACAAGCTCGCAGCCTATATCGGCACCAAGCATGTCGTGGCCTGCGCCAACGGCACCGACGCGCTGCTGTTGCCGCTGTTTGCCGCCGGTATCGGCCCCGGCGACGCGGTGTTCGTGCCGAGCTTCACCTTTGCCGCGACGGCGGAAGTGGTGGCGCTTGCCAAGGCCGAACCGGTGTTCGTCGATGTCGACGCCGAGACCTACAACATCGACATCGCCAGCCTCGAGGCGGCGATCGCCATGATCCAGAAGGAAGGCCGGCTGAAGCCGAAGGCGATCATTCCCGTCGATCTGTTCGGGCTTGCCGCCGACTACGACGCGATCATGGCGATTGCCAAGCGCGAAGGGCTGCTGGTGATCGAGGATGCGGCGCAGTCGATCGGCGGTTCGGCCGACGGCACAATGTGCGGCGCCTTCGGCCATGTCGGCTCGACCAGCTTTTATCCGGCCAAGCCGCTGGGCTGCTACGGCGATGGCGGCGCGATGTTCACCAATGACGACGCGCTGGCCGACCAGCTGCGCTCGTTTGCGTTCCACGGTAAGGGCGAGACGCAGTATGACAATGTCCGCGTCGGCATCAATTCACGCCTCGACACGATCCAGGCGGCGATCCTGATCGAGAAACTCGCCATCCTGGAAGACGAGATGGTCGCCCGCCAGGTGGTGGCCAAGCGCTACGCCGAAGGTCTCGGCGACATCGTCAAGACGTCACGCAATCTGGGCGGTGGCCGCTCGGCCTGGGCGCAATACGCCATCGAGACGCCGAAGCGCGACGGGTTGAGGGCGCATCTCGGCGAAAAGGGCATCCCTTCGGTGATCTATTATGTGAAGCCGCTGCACGAGCAGGTCGCCTATCGCGACTATCCGCGCACGCCGACCGGGCTTGCGGTTTCGGAGGAACTGCCGAAGCGCATCCTGTGCCTGCCGATGCATCCCTATCTCAGCGAAGCCGACCAGGACCGCATCATCGAGACGATCCGCAACTACATTGGCTCGAACTCGGCGCATGTAGCGGCGGCGTAAGTTACGCCGCGTCCGCCGCCTTCCCGCTCGCAATAAAATGCGGGTTGGCGAAATCCTCGTCGTCGCTCTGTTTGCGCTTGCCATAGGTGAGCGGCTCGCCGTCCAGCGTGCGCGTCATGCCGCCGGCGGCGCGCAGTACGGCGTCGCCGGCCGCCGTGTCCCATTCCATGGTGCGGCCGAAGCGCGGATAGATGTCGGCTTCGGCTGCGGCGAGCAGGCAGAATTTCAGCGATGAGCCGACCGAGACGATCTCGGCGGCGCCGAGATCCTTGATGAAGGCTTCGGTCTCCGGGGTGTTGTGCGAGCGGCTGGCAACGACCGCCAGCGGCGTGACCGCCCTCCTAACCGAAATCCGCCGGCGGCCGACGATACGGAAGTCGCCATCGACCTCGATTGCTTCGGCCCAGCCCGGCCGTCCAGAGAAGAACCGCCCGCTGCACGGTGCGAAGACGACGCCGATCTCCGGCACGCCGTGCCGGACAAGCGCGATGTTGACGGTGAAATCGGTCCGGCGGTTGACGAATTCCTTCGTTCCATCGAGCGGATCGATCAGGAAGAAGGCGCCATCCAGATCGGGCGGCACAATGCCTTCGGCGACCTCTTCCTCGGCCACGCAGGGAATGTCGGGATAGGCCGCACGCAGGCCGGCGAGGATGATCGTCTCGCTCTCGCGGTCGGCTTCCGTGACCGGCGAGGAGTCCGACTTGCTGTCGACCGCGCAGCCGGCCTTGAAGACCCGCATCACCTCGCGTCCGGCTTCGAGCGCCAGGCGCTCGAACACGTCGAGCATCACTTCGTCGTCAGATGCCGCCGCCGCTGTCATATTGGTCTTCGGCAATGTCGCGCTCATTCAGCCAGTGTTCCAGAGCCTCTACCATCTCCTCGGCCGTCTTGCCGAGTGTCTTGAGATGGATTTCGGGATTTTCGGGAGCTTCATACGGGGAATCGACGCCGGTGAAGTTCTTGATCTCGCCATTCAGCGCCCGTGCGTAAAGGCCTTTCGGGTCGCGTCGGGCGCATTCCTCGAACGGCGTATCGACGAACACTTCGACGAACTCGCCGTCGGCCATCAACTCCCTGGCCATGCGCCGCTCGGCGCTGAAGGGGGAAATGAAGGAGACGATGACGATCAGCCCGGCATCGGCCATCAGCTTTGCCACTTCGGCGACACGGCGGATGTTTTCGACCCGATCGGCGTCGGTGAAGCCGAGATCGCGGTTGAGGCCGTGGCGGACATTGTCGCCGTCGAGAATGTAGGTGTGACGCCCCGAAGCGAACAGCTTCTTCTCAAGCAGATTGGCGATGGTCGACTTGCCCGAGCCGGAAAGACCGGTGAACCAGAATACGGCGGGGCGCTGGCTCTTGAGGTCGGAGCGGCCGCGCTTGCCGACATCGAGCGACTGCCAATGGATGTTTTCGGCGCGGCGCAAGGAATGCAGGATCATGCCGGCGCCGACCGTGGCATTGGTGATGCGGTCAATCAGGATGAAGGCGCCGGTATCGCGGTTGTCGGCGAAGGTGTCGAAGGCGATCGGCGCCCGGGTCGAGATATTGCAGATGCCGACTTCGTTCATCTCGAGCGACTTCGCCGCCTCGCGAGCGAAGTCGTTGACGTTGACGCGGTATTTCAGGTCGGTGACGGTGGCGCTGGTCTGGTCGGTCTCGGTGCGCAGTATATAAGAGCGTCCCGGCAGCAGCGCTGCCTCGTCGAACCAGACGATGTTGGCGGCGAACTGGTCGGCGACCTGCGGCCGTGCCGCCGGCGACACCAGCATGTTGCCTCTGGAGACCTCGACCTCGTCATCGAGCACAAGGGTGATGGCCTGGCCGGCCACCGCCTGGGCAAGATCGCCGCCTTGCGCGACGATGCGCTTGACCCGCGAGGCCTTGCCGGATTTGGCGACCACCACCTCGTCGCCCTGCGCGACGGAGCCGGACGCGATGGTGCCGGCAAAGCCGCGGAAGTCGAGATTGGGCCGGTTGACATACTGCACCGGAAACCGGAACGGCAGTTCGACCGCGGCCTCGTCGACCGATACGGTTTCGAGATGCTCGATCAGCGACGGGCCGGAATACCACGCCGTCTTGCCGGAGCGGCTGGTGACATTGTCGCCATAGCGGGCCGACATCGGGATCGGCACGATCGTCTGGAAGCCGAGCTCGTGCGAGAACTGCCGGTAATCCTCGACGATACGGTCGAACACCGCCTGGTCGAAATCGACGAGGTCGATCTTGTTGACGGCAAGCACGATATGGCGGATGCCGAGCAGCGAAGCGATGATCGAGTGGCGCCGGGTCTGGCGCAGCACACCCTGGCGCGCATCGATCAGCACGATGGCGAGATCGGCAGTCGATGCGCCGGTCGCCATGTTGCGGGTGTACTGTTCATGGCCGGGGGTGTCGGCGACGATGAACTTGCGCTTGGGCGTGGCGAAGAAGCGGTAGGCGACGTCGATGGTGATGCCTTGCTCGCGCTCGGCCTCGAGGCCGTCGACCAGAAGCGCGAAGTCGATGTCGTCGCCAGTGGTGCCGTGCTTGCGGGAATCGCGCTCGAGTGCGGCGAGCTGGTCCTCGAAGATCTGCTTTGTGTCGGACAGAAGACGGCCGATCAGCGTCGACTTGCCGTCGTCGACCGAGCCGCAGGTGAGGAAGCGCAGCAGCGACTTCTTCTCCTGCGCCGCCATGTATTCGCGCACGCCGTCGGTGGGAGCGAGGCTCTTGGCCAGGATATGGCGCATGCTTAGAAATATCCCTCGCGCTTCTTCTTTTCCATCGAGCCGGCTTCATCGCGGTCGATGAGGCGGCCCTGGCGCTCGGAGGTGCGCGCCGTCAGCATCTCGCCGACGATGGCTTCGAGCGTGTCGGCTTCGGATTCGATGGCGCCGGTCAGCGGATAACAGCCGAGCGTGCGGAAACGCACCAGACGGTTCTCCATCGTCTCACCGGGGCGCAATTGCATGCGATCGTCATCCTTCATGATCAGCATGCCGTCGCGTTCGACCACCGGCCGCTCCTTGGCGAAATAGAGCGGCACGATCGGGATGTTTTCCTGCAGAATGTACTGCCAGATATCGAGCTCGGTCCAGTTCGACAGCGGAAACACGCGGATCGATTCGCCCGGCGCGATGCGGGTGTTGAAGATCTTCCACATCTCCGGCCGCTGGTTCTTCGGGTCCCAGACATGCTGGGCGTTGCGGAAGGAAAAGATGCGCTCCTTGGCGCGCGACTTCTCCTCGTCGCGCCGAGCCCCGCCGAAGGCAGCGTCAAAGCCGTATTTGTCGAGCGCCTGGCGCAACGCCACCGTCTTCATGACATGGGTGTGGGTGTTCGAGCCATGGTCAAAGGGGTTGATACCGTCGCGCACGCCGTCTTCATTGACGTGGACCAGCAGGTCGAAGCCGAGCTTCTGCGCCATCTGGTCGCGAAAGGCGATCATCTCGCGGAACTTCCAGGTGGTGTCGACATGCAGGAAGGGGAAAGGCGGCTTGGCCGGATAGAAGGCCTTCATCGCCAGATGCATCAGCACGGAGGAATCCTTGCCGACGGAATAGAGCATCACCGGCTTGGAGAAGGAGGCGGCAACCTCACGGAAGATGTGGATGGACTCGGCCTCGAGCCGCTGCAGGTGCGTAAGCGCGATGTTCATGGACTGTGAGCGTTCTCTCGTGCAATCCAGACCTTGCATCAGATGGATCGGGCGTCCTTTTCAGCCGCCCGGTTCAAGCTTCACTGCTGGACACTATCGGTTCGTGCCGGCGTTCTAGCAGATCGCCACCTGATATAACAACGCTGGAAAGGCCGGCGGCCACACCGATCGGCAACGAATTTTCCATGAAAAGCCTAGAATCCGAAAATTCCTGCCCGCCGGAGCGATAGCATTCAAAGGCCGGGAAAAATCTTGCCTGAACCGAAAGAAACGCCCGCCCGACCTCGTCGCACTTTCGAAAACCGCACCCAGCCGCTATACCGGCTCCTGAACCTGCGCCGGGCGGCATGCCGCAAATGCCGCCGCCAAACATTGTCCGTCGCCACGCGACCCAGCGCATTGTGAACCAGAGCATTGACCCCGATCTCCGCCATCAAGCAGCACGTTTCGCCGTCACGGATCAACGTCACCTTCTCCATTTTGTGCTTCTTTTTCCCGCCGGTACTGGGATCGGCGGTCAGCTTTTTGTTCAATGGCGGCGGCCTGTGGTCGGTGCTTCTGCTTGCGCTGAAAAGACGGCGTTTCAACATCGACCGGCCGATGACCGCGATGACGGTGGCCATCTATGCCTATTGCGCAGCCAGCGTGCTCGCCTCCATCGTCAACAATTCGATCGCCAGGGATGCGCCGCATCTGGCAGGGCTGATCACCTTCCTGTTTTTCCCTGTCTCATACGCGACCTGGAGCATTACCGAGAAAACCACGCTGACGCGCATCGTCGTGCTGGCGAGCGCCGCCGCCTGTTTTGGCGCCCTGCTGCTGGCGGTCGTGCAATATCACGGGCTGGGCATACGGGCCGAAGGCGGCGCCGGCAATCCGATCGTGTTCGCGACCGTCGCCTGCCTCAGCATGATGATGTGCCTGGCAGGCGCCTTATCGGGTGTCGAAAAGAACAGGGCGTTGCTGGCCTGCGCGACACTGGCCGGCGCGGTCGCCATTGTCTATTCGGGGTCGCGGATCATCTGGCTGGCGATGCTGGTGGCCGGCATAGCGGTCCTGCTGATCAACCGTCGCAAGCTCAACAACAGAAACGCCATTCGGCTTTTGCTGATTGCGGGCGCGATCGGCATCGTCATCGCGGTCATTGGTCTCCCCATCATTTCCGAGCGCGCGGCCTTCCTGTTCAGCGACTGGGATGCGCTCGCCACGAAGGGCGACCACACGACCGCGCTCGGCTTGCGCGCCGCACTTTGGCAGATTGGGCTGAGCGCCTTCCACGACATGCCGATTTTCGGTCACGGCATTGCTGCAAGCCGTGAGCTGATAAAGGATGGATTCCACAATCAGTTCCACATGCCGTCCACGGGCTTCAGCCATTTTCACAATGGCTTCCTGACTGCATTGGTGGAGGCCGGGCTGCTTGGAGCCGTAACGCTCGCGGCTGTGTTCTTCGTTGCCGCGAGAAACGCGGCCATCGTGCTGCGCACCAGCACGGACGCGATCGAGCGGTTCGGCGCCACGATGATTGTCGTCACTGCGATCATCTACCTCATCGGCGGCCTGACCGGCATCCTGGTCGGCCACGACATCCTCGATGCCACACTGATGGTGTTCCTGGTGTCCGGGACATATCTTGCATCGGGCCGGCAACAAATGCTGCCGGAACAACAGGCACCGGCCCCGGCGCCCCAGGCAAGCCGGCCGTGAAAGTGCTGGTCACAGGCGCGACGGGTTTCATCGGCAGGCAGGTCGTCAACCAGCTGCGCGAAGCCGGGTTCGGGGTGCGCATGGCATCGCGCCACCCGGAACGGCTCGATCCCGTGAGCGATGCGGTTTTGTTGCCGGACTTCGACGCACCGGCTCAGGCATACCAGGCGCTGATGCGAGATATCACCCATGTCGTCCACTGTGCGGCGCTCAACAATGACCGCAAGGCGAGCGAAGCCGACTTCATGGCAGCCAACGCGACACTGACCGCGCAGCTGGCGCGCGCGGCCGCCTCGCGGACAAGCGGGCGCTTCATCTATCTGTCGTCGATCCGGGCAGTAGCCGGTCCCGGTTTCAGCGGAACGATTAGCGAGGCGACGCTCCCTGCCCCGCAATGCGCCTACGGGCGCTCGAAACGCGAAGGCGAGATCAAGACACTGGAAGCCTATGCGTCCAGGCCCTCCGATGCCACGGCGCTGCGCCTGCCGCCGGTCTATGGCGAAGGCATGAAGGGAAACCTGCGTGGAATGATGCGGGCTGCCGCCATTGCCTTACCATTGCCCTTAGGCGCTTTCACCGCAGTTCGTTCGCTGATATCGCGCGACGCGGTGGCTGGCGCCGTGGCGCATCTTTTGACTCGTCCCACGCCACCGCGCCCGACCTATGTCCTGGGCGATGCTTCCCCCGTTGCGATGTTCGAAATCTTGACTGCATTCAGGCACGGATACGACGTTCCGACCCGGCTCGTTCCTGTGCCGGCCTGGCCATTCAGGCTGTTCGCCACACTGCTTGGCAGAAAAGCAGCGTACGACGCTTCCATGGCGACACAGATTTGCGACCCGTCACTGCTGATCTCGGAAGGCTGGATGCCGGAAACCGACACGCTCGGCCGGATTGAGGAACTTGCACGACAGGCCCGTCAGGTCCGGTAGATTGTGCCAAGCAGGATTTTGACGTCGAGTCCGATCGAGGCTCCCCTGAGATATTCTGCATCGGTTTCGGCGCAGAGTTTCGGATCCGACATGTCGATGCCTCTCATCTGCGCAAGCCCGGTAATGCCTGGAAGTGCGGCAAGCACACCCAATTGCCTGCGGCGGTCGACCAACTCGGTTTGCGTGGGCAGGCATGGACGCGGCCCGACCAGGCTCATCTCGCCCTTCAGCACGTTCCAGAGCTGCGGCAGCTCGTCGATCTTGAATTTTCGCAGCACCTTACCGGCGGCGGTGACGGAGTTTGCCGGCGCCTGATGCGAGGGCAGAGATGGCGTTCCCACAACCATCGTCCTCAACTTGTGGCAGCGAAACAGCACCCCGTGCTGGCCGACGCGAGTTTGGGAGAGGAGTGCCGGTCCGGGCGACGACAGCCTGATTGCCAGTATGGCAAGCAGGGTGACGGGCGAGGTCAGCGGCAACAGAACCGCCGCCGCGACGAGATCGAAAGCTCGCTTGGGTCCCCTCATGGCCATCTCAGCATGCTCTAGATCCGCCGCCAGATGAAGGCCACATAGAGCCCAAGCGTCCCAGCCAGCGTCTGCCGGTAGACGCCGCTTTTCCTGAGAAGGCGCAGGCGTCGCAAGATACCGCCCTTTCGCGCCCTGATGAACAGGCCGAGACAGGCGGCGGCATCCCTCGTGAGGATGTCGCGATTGACGGCCAGGCCGCTCAGATTGTGATCGGTCCAGACGGCGAACTCGCCCCTGAAGAGGCGCCCCAGCCGCGACAGCCTCGCCTTCCACGACACGTTGGCGCCGACCAGGTTTGCCTCATGCTGGCGGTAGCGCACCAGCGGTCGCGGGTCATAGCGGACAATGCCGCCGGCAGCCGTGACGATCAGATAGGTCCACCAGTCATGGCTGACGAACTCGGTCCTTGCCGATGCCTTTGCCAGCAACTTTCGCGCGGCGCGGTTGATCATCATCGTGTTGCCGCCGGCAATGCTTTGCACAAGCGCATTGCGAAATGCGGGTGGATGCTGGAACAGCGGCGAATACCCTTGCGCTGCTCCGGTTTCGGACATGGTCGCGGTTCTGGAGCAAAACAGCAGCGGCGTTCCGGCGTCGTGCCCTTGCATCCAGGCAATGGCGCTCTCCAGCCTGTCCGGCTCCCAGATGTCGTCCTGGTCGCAGAAGGCGTAGTAGTCGGCCTCGATGCGCGGATCGATGATCATCGCGCGGAAATTGGCGGCAAAGCCTTGGCGAGGACCATTCGACAGGGTCAACCGGCCCTTGGACCAGCGGCTCTGCCAGGCGCCGATAATGGCCGAAGTGCCGTCTGTCGAACCGTCGTCGGAAACCCAGAGGTCGACAACAGGATGCGATTGCGCAGCCAGCGACGCGAGCTGCTCGTCAAGGAAAGCCGCGCCATCTTTCGTGCCCAGCAGCACGGCCACGCGCTGATCTTGTCTGCTCACTGGTTCAAAATCATCTGCAAACGCCTGGGAACGGCCATCGGATCGGTTTCAATAGCCAATCCCGGTCGATCAGGACAGGCTCTTTGTTTTGACGCAATCCCGGACGGAAAACCGCTCCACACTTTTCTTGGAATTGCTCTAACCAGCTTGCCCGACTGTTTTCGCAACGGTTTCCCGGCGTGCCTCACTTGGAGGCTCTTCCGCCTGATAGAGGCCGGCCATGACGGCGAGCGCCGAGGCCTTGTCCTGATCGCGCATGGCCGCCTGCAGCAATGTCAGCGCCGCCTGGACCTTGGGCCATCCCACGACATCGGTCCTGAGGCCGAAGATCTTGGGGATATCCAGCGCGACGATCTCCTCATTGCCGCCATGCAGCACTTCGTGAAGCTTCTCGCCCGGCCTGATCCCGGTGAAACGGATCGGAATGTCGGTGTAGGGGCTTTTGCCGGCCATGCGGATCATGGTTTCAGCGACTTCGAGGATCGGCACCGGCTTGCCCATGTCGAGCATGTAGATGGCGTAGTCGTCCTTGCCCTGGCGCCGCTCGGCGTCGGCCGCCGACATGATGACGAGGTCGACGGCTTCGGCCACCGTCATGAAGTAGCGGGTCATGCGGCGATCGGTGATGGTGACCGGACCGCCGGCCTCGATCTGCGCCTGGAAGATGGTGGCGACCGAGCCATTGGAGCCGAAGACATTGCCGAACCGCACGGCGATGAACTTGGTGCCGGAGCGACGGCCGCTGGCCCCGGTGGCGTGCGTTTCGTGCAGCGAAGAGACGATCTGCTCGGCGGCGCGTTTCGTCATACCGAGCACCGAGGTCGGATCGACCGCCTTATCGCTGGAAATCAGCAGGAACTGCGGCACCCCGCATTTGGCGGCAACCTCGGCGCAGACGAGGGTGCCCAAAATGTTGGTCTGGATCGCCGATTCCCAATTTTCCTCGAGCAGCGGCACATGTTTGAGCGCGGCGGCATGGAAGATGATGTCGGGCTTGAAATCGCTGACGACGCGGGTGATCTGGCGCCGGTCTGTGACATCGACGATGCGGCTCTTGAGCCGGACATGGTCCTTTTCGTCAACCTGCTGGTCGAGCTGGAAAATACCGAACTCCGAGATATCGGCGACCAGAACCGCCTCGGCGCCAAGTTCCAGCGACCGCTTGACCAGGATGCGACCGATTGAGCCGGCGCCGCCGGTGACCAGGACGCGCTTGCCACCGATAAAGCCGCCGATCCGCTCAATATCGGAAGCAACTGTGGAGCGGCGCAGGATGGTTTCCATCTCGACAGCGTCGAGTACCAGCTTTCCGCCTTGGCCGAGCTCCGAAACGCCGGAGAATTGGACGACGGCGATACCGCTGTGACGGGCGACACGGACCAGTTCCGAATATTCCTCGATCTCGCGTTCGGTGCCATTGCCGAAAATCAGCATGTCGAGGCTTTTGGTGCCTCTTGCATATTCTTCGAGGACCTCGACCAGGCGGGGCCGCACGGCCACCACCGGAACGCCCTGTATCTGCGTGCCCAACGGCGCGCCGTTCTCGATGGCCATGATGCCGGCGATGGAATATTCGGCCGGCTCGGCCGTGCGTGTGAAGCGGATGATGACGTCTGCTTCGCCAAGCCTGCCGACGAACAGCGCTTGTTTGATCGCCGCATTGTTTGCGTTGCGGCTCAGGATTCGCCAGCTCGCCCCGTCGCGCAGGAACCGGTAATAGAGCCGAGGCGCCGATATGATGGTGAAGGAGACGAGGAAAAAGACGATGAACTGGCGCTCGTTGAGGCCGGTCACCGGCTGAAACGAACGAACCGCCAGCGAGACGACATAGAGCGTGACGGTCAGGATGGCGCAGCTCTTCAGGATGTTGAAGAAGTCCGGCGTGGAGGCGAAACGCCACACGGTGTTGTAGAGGCCGCAATAGCGAAACAGCATATGGCTGAGAAAAACAATACTTGCCCAGCAGGCCAGGCCGGCCGTGGAGAGCGCGTCGAATGAAAGTCTCGACTGAGAAAGCCCCAGACTCAGCGCCACCGCGACCAGGACCATGACCAGATCCTGGATCATTATAATGGCGCGCCGCATCTTCGGCCGAAGTCCGGACACGACCTCTACATAGGATGTCATTGGGTAGTACTGAACTCCAGGCGCAAGGACATGGACACTAACGTGGTGCAAGAGCGACGGAAACCCGTCACCGATCACCTGTTTAGAGTGCCAATCCCCAGCCCCGCCGCTTTGTATCGCATAGCGTGGAGTTGTAGTGATCGCCAGATATTTTTTTGGAAATTCCCTTGGCTGGCCTTCAATCCAGGCGATCGGGCGGGAGGCGCGCACCGAGATCCATGCGCATTTGCTCAAAGCGGGCGTCGCCGGCCAGATTGTTCCACTCGTAAGGGTCGGCGCTCAAATCATAGAGTTCTTCCGACAAGTCGGAGTAGCGCGTGTAGCGCCAGCGGCTTGACCGCACAGAATGATTGCCGCGCAACCATGTCATGATCGCACAATGGTCTTCCATTTTGCCGCCCCGCGCCAAAGGCATGAGTGAACGGCCGTCTATGTCCGCTGGTGGCTCGAACCCGCAAAGATCAAGAAGCGTAGGAAACAAGTCGACCAGACTGACCGGCTGGTCGACGCGAGCCGATGTCGCCATACCTCGTGGCGGCACCAGAATGAAGGGCACTCGCGTTGCTTCCTCCCACAGCACGAATTTCCGCCAGTGCAGCTTTTCGCCCAGGTGGAACCCGTTGTCTCCCCAAAGGACCACGATCGTATTGTCGGCGGCGGGCGAAGCATCCAGGGCGTCAAGCACACGTCCAATCTGACTGTCGCAGTAGGAAATGGCCCCGAGATAGCCTTGGACGGCGTTGCGCCATTGCCCGTGTTTCAGGACGGTTTCGTGGTCAGGCGGCGACAGAGCCCAAGCCTTTGCGATGGCGGGAACGTCGTCAAGGTCGTCATTCTTGACAAAGGGCAGGCTGACCTTGTCGAGAGGATAAAGATCAAGGAATTGTTGCGGTACGTACCAGGGCAAATGCGGCTTGTAGAAACCCGTCGCGCAAAAGAATGGCTGCTCGTGCGGTTTTTGCAGGAAGGCGCAAACCGCGTCCGCAGTCTTGAAATCGGGCATCTCCGGCTCGCGAGCGGATTCGATGGCGCCCCAATCGAAGTGATGATTCATCGACGCTACGTTCGGGAAATCATCAAAATCAAACATGCGGTTGAGCGGCCGATGCAACGGCATCGGCTCGGCGGCGGTCGTATGGAATTCGTCCCACAAGGCTGGGCGGTTCTCGATGTCGCTCCATCTTGCCGACGGCGTCCTGTTGCGCCCTGCATCGGCGTAGTCGAAACTGCCATGGAACACTTTCCCCGCACCCATGCAGAAATACCCGGCCTCGCGCAGGCGCTCGAGCAGTGTGACCCGGCGCAGCGGCGCCTCCCAGAATGGCTCGTTCTGATAGACACCCGTTGTCGTCGGCAGGCATCCGGTAAACACGGACATCCGGCTGGCATTGCAATAGGGCGCCGTGCAGTAGGCGCGCAGAAACGTCGTTCCACGCGATGCGAGTCGGTCGATTGCAGGCGTCTTGACGTCCGGATGGCGGCCCAACGGCGCAATCCAGGAATTGAGGTCGTCAGCCACGATGAAGAGGATGTTGGGTCGCTCCATCAGCCTTCTACCGCCAAGCCCGAATCAATAGTCGGCCAGTCGGAAACCGACAGCCCCGAAAGTCGGGAGAATTCGACGGTGTCATCGTAAAAAATCTCGCGCAAATAGGTTACGTCCTCAGGTCGAAGCTCGTTCTCACATCGTCTCCCAAGCTGATCTGTTCGCGGAGCAAGGGGGAGAAACGGTTGGATGGAAAGGAACCCGGCAACGGCATCCAGCGTAGGTTGGTGATCCCTCAACAAATCCAGTGAACGCAGGAGCAGAACGTTCTCCCTTGGGAACAAGGCAAATAGCCGGCGTAGTTGGCGTGCGTAAAAGCCCCGTTCGACATAGCTATACACACGCCATGCCGGATCGGTCTGATCCAACCCCTTTAGTCGCCAGCGGCCTTGCCGGATCGCCAGGTGAAAAGGCAGATACTCCGACCGGTTACCGGTCTCCATACGCCATTGCGACCACGCTCGCTCGATCGGATCGCGAAAGATGAAGACAAGCTTAATTGCGGGATTGTATCGCTTTATCCGTTCCAGCGATGGCGGCCAGAAGAGATAGATCGGGGTCACGTCAAATCCGATGCCTCTCCCAGCATCGTCGGAAAAAAAGCTTCCCAACTTGCGATAGTCCGGCTCCGTCCAGTTCTGCGTCTCGTCGTCAAAGAAATGCATCTCCTTGACGGACGGCGTCGCCAGCTGTGGGTGTTGGCTGAGATAGCCGAACAGGCTGGTCGTGCCGGACTTCTGCACCCCACCAACGATGAAACCCAACACAGGCTGGTCCAATGCATGCGCCCCCATGCCAAGGTTACGTCCTTGTTACCACTGTCTCTCGCCCCCCGACGAAAGTGCCCGGCAAGCCATCAAGGAAGCCTAGACAGCGGCGTTTGCCAAGTCCAGTTCCTGATAATCCCGCCCGGAAGCGAACTGCTTGATGAAATCAAGCTGTCTTTCGCTGGGGGCTCAAGTCCAATAAAATCTGCGATCTCGCACAACAGTGACTCCGGGTTCAACAGCGAACGCTCATAGCTGACAAGGAGCGTCGGCCACTGCAATCGCTGCAGCAATTCCCAATATCTGCTGTACCTGATCAGCGCCAGGTCATAGGCTTGCTCGATCGAGGACTGCATCTGCTTGACTTCGGACTGGGCGACCGCAGCCATGTCACGGTTGACGAACACGATGAACGGGTTCCTCACGACCTCCGCTATCGCCCCGAGGTAAAGATCGGCAGACGGATCTTTCCAACCCCATAGATCATTGGCATCATTTCTCGCCTCGATGATCTCTTCCAGCTTCTTCAAGCCATCATCTGCCGAATCATCGATCAGGCGGCCATCGATGTCCCGACCCTGGGCCGCATAAACGAGCTCCATATCCTCGTGGATGATGGAATCGGGTGACGATCCCATGGGCACGCCCAGGATTATGGCCGCACCGGCGACGAGACTTGTGCCGCCCCGGCCACATCCGACCACTATCAGGGTTCGTGGCCCCGCGGCAACGCGAGTCTGACCGCCTTGTGTGATGTAGCCATCGCCACCGTCTTACGCTCCTAGTGTCCCAATGTTCGCAGTCGCCCCGACCGCGGCGCCGGCAATCGAAAAAATTCATGACGGTTATTGTTTGCCTGTTGCTGCTTTTTCCGCGCGAACCTGCAGGCGACGCTTGAAAAAATTCAGATGTTTGGCAGTGAGCGACTGGTCCCAATCCCGCGGATACTTCATTGCCTTGGCGAATTTGTACCTCTGCTCCAGGTCCTCGCTCCTCGACTTTGCCAGCTCCAAAGCTGAAACGATTTCATTCAATTCCGAAGCAGCCGGGATGATATTTCCGCTGAGGCCCTTCAAATAATCATCAGTTTTTGTCTTGAAGGTATTTGTCACAACGACACAGCCGGATCCGGCCAGATCCATCGGGATCATGCTCGGATGCGGAGAAGCCATCAGCGTGAGACAGATATCAAAACCCGAGACCTCCTCGATGTATTTGCTGAGGTCCATCCTTGGCAACGAAACCGATCGAACCCCGGGCTGCAGCTCGACAACACCTTCTCCCAAGCCCATGCCCACGCAATCCCATTCCTCGGGGTCGAAAATGCCCCGCCTGAAGGCCGTCGTAAGAGCTAACGCTGTAAGTTCGAACATATTCCGATCCACCACCGGCCGAGAATAGAAGACGATCGTCTTCTTTTTCTTTGCAAGATTGCGTTGGATGAACATGTCCTTGGGCAGGAGATTGGACGAGCAGGCGTTGTTGAAAAACGTATGCGACATGCCGCGAGACCTTATGCCGCCGACATCATTCGAAATGAAGAACTGCATAAGGCTTTCGCTTGAAAATATCGCGTCGTAGTCCATCGCGTATGTACGATCTGCAACGGCATATAGACTATTTGCCGGATAAAATGCAGCCTCATAGTCCTGTATCAGGTATATAAACTTCTTTCTCTCTGTGCGCGCTGTAATCTTTTCTGCAAAATAGGCTGAATACCAAACGGTTGCCACGGCATAATCGTAGCGCGATATAGCAAGAGGTTTCCGCCTCTCGCCGATATACTCGACTTCGAGTTCGTCGAAGACACCCTCCATACCGGGGTATTTCAAAACCTTTTCTCTGAAGTCGGCGATATTGAAATAGAAATTATCAAATAGGACGAGGCGAACATTGATGCCCGTCTTGCGCAAGAACAGCGCCATCTGGAAGACGCCGAAGAACCCGGCCGAGATCGATTTGAAGTCGAAAGCAGGAACCAGGACATTGATCGTCTGCGGCCGGCGCTCGTCTATCTCGACGTCCGGCATGTCGTAGATTCGATTCAGCCGCAGGTTCAAGAACTCGTGATCATAGACATGGTTTGGCGGAGCGACCGCCGGGACGAGCGGCAGCTGCGACAGGTAGGACAGTTGCAGGTCGGAGAGGAAGCCAAGGCGGTGCGCCGCCGACATGCACCAATAGGCAAGCCTGCCCCTATAGCTTTGCAGGGGAACGTCGGGGTCGAAGACCTTATGGTAGGATTGTTTCAAATCCTGGTGCCCGAAGATGCGGGCGCCGGCGCCGGCGAGCGTTGCAGTCAGCTGACGACGCATTAGCCAAAGGTCTCCTCTCTCACGACGCGACCTTTCTCGAGAAACACCGCGGAACTGCACATCGACCGGATCAGGGCATCGGAATGCGATGCCAGCACGACAATGGCGGCATTGTTGAGCCAATGCTCCATTCTCTCTCTGGCCTTCTTTTGAAATGACGCGTCGCCCGTGCCCAGCCCCTCGTCAAGAAGCACGATATCGGTCGGATATGCGGTGACAACCGAAAACGACAGCCGTGTCTGCATGCCGGACGAGTAGGTGCGTACCGGCAAATTTATGAAATCGCCCAGTTCCGAGAACTCGATAATCGATTCGGTCTGGCGCTCGATTTCACGGGGGGCGATACCGGTCATGAGGCTCTGGAGCCGGATGAACTCTCGGCCCGTGAGTTCGGGAGATAAACCCATGGAGGGCGTTATCAGGACGGCCGAGTCCCCGTTGATCACAGCTGTCCCGCTGGTGGGTTTGAGAATGCCTGCCAAGACGCGCAACAGTGTCGTCTTGCCAGCACCGTTGTGCCCGCTCAGCCCCAGCCGGGTGCCGGGTTTAAGATCGAGCGATACGCCATCGAGAGCCGCGACTTCGAAACGGCCGGAGTCACCGGCCAGCAAACGCCCGCCCGTGGTGAAACGGAGCGCGGCTTGCTTGAGAGAACGATTTGCCGGAGCGGACCAGACCGGAATTCGGACGGTGACGTCGCTCAGATGAATGGATGGCGGTGACATGGGGCTTCCAATATAATTGTGTGACGGCGTCAGAATTCAAAGCCAGTACGGAATTCGGTGCTCCGTCCTTCGATAGAGAAGATAGGCGGCGATGCTCCCCGCGCCGGCAATAATGGCGGACACGAGCACGCTCATGTAGTCGGTGCCGTCGCTCATCAGTGGAGTTCGCGCTGCATCGATGATGTAGGCGACAGGATTGTAGACCAGGAACGGAGAGCTGGTAGGGAGAACCTTTGCCGTCCAGATAATCGGCGAAAGCATGAACAGAAGCTGCATAACGGCAGCGGTGATCAGCGGAACGTCTCTGTATCGCACAGAAACAATCGCTACGATGGTCGATATCCAGGCGGCATGGGCAGCCAACAGCGCGGTTCCGACGATGAACATTGGTATGTTCAAGCCGGAGTTCGGATAGGCAATAATTAGAGTTATGAATATAATTAGCACATTGTGCATCAATATTATTATGTTCTTAGAGACACAACGAAATATGCATGAGGCCGGCGGGATCTTCGTATTTAGAAGAAGATCGTGAGATCCAATTAAAGTTTCCGAACCTTCAATTATTGCTCCAGATAGAAATTGCCACAAGACTACACTCGTAGCCAAGTGATGTATGAACTCCCTGATAGGCTGCTTAAACAAGACAGCATATAGAAGCCCAACTGAAAGGGCAAATATTGCCGTGTTCAGCGTAATCCAGAAAGGCCCGAAAGTCGAATTCCGGTAACGAAGCCGTATGTCAAACTGCGCGAGCCGAAGCCAAACCATTGATACACCCGACATTATGATACTTCCTTCAGTGTAACTTGCTCAGGCTTGGTAATTTCCGCGACAGACATGAAGGCGCCGCGATATGGCGACTCGGCCGACATAAAGATAGCGACAAGCTGTTTCATCGCTTAACAGACACAATCGCTACGTCTTTCCATGCTGCCGGCTGGGCTTGCAAGATGCGGCGCACCACAAGCCCTGTCGATTGCTGCCACCCCTGTGCCTCCGATCCGAATGCGGCTGTGAATTTTTGCGTCGAAAGACGCGAATTAGCCGGGCGACGCGCTTTGGTCGGGTAGTCGCGCGCCGTAATATCCCGTACCGCAGCATACGGCCCGCCATGTGACAGGCTTGCCTCCAGAATGTGGCGTGCAAAGCCGCTCCAGTTGACGTCTCCGGCTCCGGCGAGATGGTAGATCCCATAGCCGTCGAAGCTGTCGTCGCCGCGCAACACCGCCGCCGCATGCAGGATCGAGTCGGCAATATCAAGTGCGGATGTCGGATTTCCCCATTGGTCGGCGACCACGGCGATCTCGTCGCGGTCGCCGGCCAGCCGCAGCATGGTTTTCACGAAATTCTTGCCGAACGGGCTGTAGACCCAGGCGGTGCGCAGGATCAGATGGCGCGGATTGACGGCGGCCACGGCCAGCTCGCCGGCAAGCTTGGAGGCGCCGTAGACGCCGAGCGGTGCGGTGGCGTCGGTCTCGACATAGGCGCCGTCCTTGGTGCCATCGAAGACGTAGTCGGTCGACAGATGGATTACGGGCACGCCGAGCTTCGCGGCCGCCTCGGCGACCTTGCCGGCGCCGACGGCGTTCACAGCGAAGGCAAGATCGGGCTCGTCCTCGGCCTGGTCGACGGCGGTGTAGGCGGCAGCCGACACCACGATATCCGGCCGCGCTGCCGCGAGTGCGTCGAACACCGTATCGGGCCGCGCCAGATCGAGCACTGGGCGGCCGAGGGTGACGACCTCGATGCCATCGCGCCTCTGCCCGGCCTCCAGCAGGCTGGCAGCGACCTGACCGTCGCGTCCGGTGACAACCAGCCTCACGCCGCGCCCTTCCTGCCTTCAACCTGGCCGCGCGACCGGACTTGCCCCAGCCGCTCGCCGGCGTAGCGCTGCTCGCGGATCGGTCCCCACCACCATTTGTTGTCGAGGAACCAGTCGACGGTCCTTGCAAGGCCGCTGTCGAAACTCTCCGCCGGCGCCCAACCGAGATCCCGGCCGATCTTGGAGGCATCGATTGCATAGCGGCGGTCGTGGCCGGGCCGATCGGTGACGAAGCTGATCAAATCGCGGTAGCTCCTGCCGCCGCTGCGCGGACGCCTGATGTCGAGCAGGCCGCAAATCGTCTCGACGACGCCAAGGTTGGTACGCTCGGAATTGCCGCCGACATTGTAACTTTCGCCGGGCTGGCCCTTTGTGGCGACCAGTTCCAGAGCACGGGCGTGATCCTCGACGAACAGCCAGTCGCGCACATTGGCGCCAGCGCCGTAGACCGGCAGCGGCTTTTCGTCGAGCGCGTTGAGGATGACCAGCGGGATCAGCTTTTCGGGGAAGTGATAAGGCCCGTAATTGTTCGAACAGTTGGAGAGCACGACCGGCAGGCCGTACGTCTCGTACCAGGCCCGCACCAGATGGTCGGATGCGGCCTTGGAGGCGGAATAGGGCGAGGATGGCGCGTAAGGCGTCTCCTCCACGAACATGCCGCCATCGAAGGGCAGATCGCCGAACACCTCGTCGGTCGAGACATGGTGGAAGCGGAAGCGCGCCTTCCTGTCCTCGTCAAGGCCGCGCCAATATTCGAGCGCCGAATTCAGCACCCGGTAGGTACCGACGATGTTGGTCTCGATGAAGGCGCCGGGTCCGTCGATCGAGCGGTCGACATGGCTTTCGGCGGCGAGGTTCATGACGACGTCGATCTCGTCGCGGTGGAGGATGTCGAGAACCGCCCGCTCGTCACAGATGTCGGCCTGCGCAAATTTGTAGTTGTGTGCATTCTCGATGGTGCGCAGCGAGGCCAGATTGCCGGCATAGGTGAGCTTGTCGAGATTGGTCACATGGTAGGCCGGATTGGCGCACAAATGCCGGCACACGGCCGAGCCGATGAAGCCGGCACCGCCTGTCACCAGAAAATTCATGGCGCTCTCCTCACATCGTCGCGCGTCATGCGAACACCTCGGCCTCAGCAAGCGCCGACGCCTTGAGGTCCTTGGCCGAGAGCTCGAAGGCGCCGGCCGGCGACGGCCAATCGATGCCGATATCAGGATCGTCGAAACGGATCGATCGATCATGCGCCGGCGAATAGGTGTCGGTGACCTTATACAGAACCTCGGTGTCCGGCACGAGCGTGACGAAACCGTGCGCGAAACCCTTCGGCACGAGGATCTGGTTGCCTCTCTCGGCCGATATTTCGAGCGCGACCCATTTTCCGAAGGTTTTCGAGCTGCGGCGGATGTCGACCGCCACGTCGAGAATGCGGCCTCTGATTACGCGCAGCAGCTTGTCCTGCGCGTGTGGAGGCAGTTGATAGTGAAGCCCCCGCACGACACCTGCGGCAGCCGAATAGGAATGATTGTCCTGGACGAAACGCAGATCGATGCCGGCCTCGGCAAAGGCCTCGGCATTCCAGGTTTCGATGAAATAACCGCGCGCATCGCCGTGCCGCTTCGGCACGATTTCCAGCACGCCGTCCAAACCGAGCTGCCTGACTTCCAGCACCCTATGTCTCCGTCAGCTCGGTGACACGCCGGCGCAGATAGGCGGCGTATTCGTTCTTGCCCAGGCGCGTGGCGCGCTCAAGCACCTTGTCGGCGGTCAGCCAGCCCTGCTCGAAAGCGATTTCTTCAGGACAGGCGACCTTGATCCCCTGGCGGTGCTCGATCGTGCGCACGAAGGAAGAGGCTTCATGCAGGCTGTCATGCGTGCCGGTGTCGAGCCAGGCATAGCCGCGGCCGAGCTGATGCACATGCAATTTCCCGCGCTCGAGATAGACGTTGTTGACCGCCGTGATCTCGAGTTCGCCGCGCGCCGAGGGCTTGATCGTCGACGCGATGTCGACGACCTCATTGTCGTAGAAATAGAGGCCGGTGACCGCCCAGTTGGACTTCGGCTCCCGCGGCTTCTCCTCGATCGTCAAAGCCGTGCCGCTGAGCTTGTCGAACGACACCACGCCGTAGCGCTGCGGGTCCTCGACATGGTAGGCGAACACCGACGCGCCGCTTTGGCGCTGCGCAGCAGTGCGGCAGAGCTGCGACAGGCCCTCGCCGAAATAGATGTTGTCGCCGAGAATCATTGACACATTATCCTTGCCGATGAAGTCGCGGCCGATGATGAAGGCCTCGGCAAGCCCGTTGGGCTGCGCCTGCTCGGCATAGGAGAATTCGACCCCGAATTCCGAACCGTCGCCCAGCAACTCCCGAAACACCGGCAAGTCGCGAGGTGTCGAAATGATCAAAATCTGGCGGATACCGGCGAGCATCAAGACGCTCAGCGGATAAAAAATCATCGGCTTGTCGTATATCGGCAGAATCTGCTTAGAGATCGCTAATGTAAGGGGATACAGACGCGTCCCGCTGCCTCCTGCAAGGATTATTCCCTTCAACAAGCTCTCCTTGAATTACCGGCCCCCGCCTCGAAATCAAGTTGCCCGTGCTTAGGTTTCGCGCAATGGCTTGTCAATTCAATCTCGGCCGTGGATCGGCGCCAGAATTACTCTGCATCTGCCGCCTCGCGGCAATTTGACCGACCAGGCACAAGCTGACGGTGCAAATGGGCGTGGCGATTTGGCAACCGGCTTGCACCATCGGCTGGCGGACGCGTGACAACAAAAAGCCGGCGGGCCTTGGACCCGCCGGCTCATTCATTTGTCCGGTTTCAGGGCTGCTTGGGCAGCAGCGACCATACCGCCGGCACCAGGCTGGCGGCGAGCGCAACCTTGATCAGGTCGCCGAGGACGAACGGCAAAACGCCGAACTGCCACGCCTTTTCCGCGCCGATGAGGGTGGCCAGCCAGGCAAAGCCCATGGCCATCATGACGATTTCGGCGACCAGCATGGCGTTGAACAACTTGATCGGGTGGCGGTCCCAGCCGCGGTCGGCGGCCCAGCCGACAATGGCCGCCATGACGACGAAGCCGGCGAGATAACCGCCGGTGCCGCCGATCATGTAGGCGATGCCGATGCCCTTTTCAGGCGTGCTTTGGAAGACCGGGAAGCCCATGGCGCCTTCGGCCATGTAGAGAAGCAGGGTAGCGACGCCAAGCCGCAGGCCAAATGCAGTGGCGATCAGCAGGACGGCCAGCGTCTGCAGCGAGATGTCGACCGGCCCGAGCACGACTTTCGTCTTGGCCGACAGGGTCAAAAGCAGCGTTCCGGCGATCGCCAGCAAAAGCTGGGTTGCCAGGCGCTGCGCGCCCTCCTGGGGCAAAGCGAGAGAAACAAGCGGGCGCATCGTCGTTGCAAGTGCCATGGTCTTCCCCAATCCGGATTGCCGCAGATCGCGGCCTTGCGTTTTTCTATATTGGCTTCCGTGTTATGCGGCAATCAGTTTTGCCGTCTTCCTGAACAGAGATTCAACGACACCGCCATGGCGCTCAAATTCGACACCAGCTTCGATCCGGCATATGGCGAGGGCGTCACCGTTGCGCCGGACGTCTTGCGCGTCACCGCCAAAAACCCCAGCCCGTTCACCTTTCACGGCACCAACAGCTACATCGTCGGGCGCGATACGCTGGCGGTGATCGATCCCGGCCCCGATGACGAGGCGCATTTCCAGACGCTGCTCAAGGTGATCGCAAACCGGCCGGTCAGCCATATCTTCGTCAGCCACACGCATCGCGACCATTCTCCGCTGGCCGCCCGGCTGAAAGCGCACACCGGCGCTATTGTACTGGCCGAAGGCCCGCACCGCCCGGCAAGGCCGCTGCGGATCGGCGAGATCAACCCGCTCGACGCCAGCGCCGACACGGTTTTCGTCCCGGAGATCGCGTTGCCCGACAATGCGCTGGTCGAGGGCGATGACTGGACGATCCGGACGGTGCTGACGCCGGGCCACACCGCCAATCACGCGGCATTTGCGCTCGAAGGCACCGGCATCCTGTTTTCAGCCGACCATGTGATGGCGTGGGCGACATCGATCGTGGCGCCGCCGGACGGAGCGATGGCCGACTACATGGCCTCGCTCGACAGGCTGATCGCGCGCGGCGATCGCCTGCTGCTGCCCGGCCATGGCGGCCCGGTGACCGCGCCGCGCAGCTTCATGCGCGGCCTCAAGACCCATCGCAAGATGCGCGAACGGGCGATCCTCGAACGGATCCGCGACAGCGACCGGACGATCCCGGACATGGTCAAGGCTATCTACCGGGACACCGACCCGCGCCTGCATGGCGCCGCCGGCCTGTCGGTGCTTGCCCATCTCGAGGACCTGGTGGCGCGCGGCCTGGTTGCTACCCAGGGTGACCCGGCCATCGACGGCGTTTTTGTGCCGGTGGGGTAGAACTACTCAGCCGGCGCGGCACCCACCTGCCCTGCAACCTCCTGGTCGAGTTCGGCGAGGAACCCGACGATGCGCGCCGCATTGTCGCCGAGGTCGTAGCGGCCGTAGCGGGAGGCTGAGCGCATGTCGACGACGATGGTGTCGCCATCATTGCTGACCCGGATGGCGACGTCGGCGGGCAGGCCTACGACGAAGCTCCGGGCAACGGCCGATATCGTCACCTCGTCTTGACCGTCCGTCACCGGATATGGCGCAGTAAGTTGCCAATCGCGGCGGTCGAGCACGGTTTCAACGGCGTCGACGACGGTTTCGAACGGCAGATTGTAGCTGTGCCCGGTGACCAGCGGATAGGCGTCGGCCTGCAGGCGCACTTCGCCAGGCGTTGGCGGCGCGAGCACGTTCATGTCCTTGGTGCGGTCGCTGGTCTCGAGCACCGGCGGATTGTCGAGGTCCGTCGAAATGTCCCTCAGGGGCGGCGTGGTCGCCGCCAAATAGGTGGCAAAGCCGTAGGGCGTCAGCACCAGCAGCGCCAGCAGGGCGCCGACCGAGAGGTCGCGGCCGCCACGGTCACCGAAATGCCACAGCCGGGACAAAGCGAGGCCGGCAAACAGCAAAGCGAACGCGGCAAGCAAGGCGACGATCGCCAGCACCCACAGGAAGGCCGGCGTTTCGACCAGTTCGAAATGATGGCCGGCCAGCACGGTGAGCAGCAGGACCAGGGCAAAAGCGCCCGTGCGCCGCGACCAGCCGGCCGCCTTCGATGTCTGCCGCTCGTCAATTTCCATTGTCTTCAGCACCGCCCCAACCCGCACAGACGCTTAGAGCAAAGGATGCTCAAATTGAACATCCCCTGCCCTAACGTTTTTGCGGCCGGTAGCTTGAAGGTCAAGGAAACGCACGGTCCCGGTCAATCCGTCGGCAGGCGGTAGTCGCTGAACTGCTTGCGCAAGGTGATCTTCTGGATCTTGCCGGTGGCGGTGTGCGGGATTTCACTGACGAAAGCGACGTCGTCGGGTATCCACCATTTCGGCACCTTGCCGTCCATGAACGCCAGTATATCGGCCTTGCTCGGCTCCTTGCCGGGCTTGGCGACCACGACCAGCAAGGGCCGCTCGCCCCATTTCGAATGATGGACGCCGATCGCCGCGGCCTCGGCGACATCGGGATGGCCGACGGCGAGGTTCTCCAGGTCGATGGTCGATATCCACTCGCCGCCCGACTTGATGACGTCCTTGGCGCGATCGGTGATCTGCATGTAGCCGCCGGAATCGATATGGGCGACATCGCCAGTGTCGAACCAGCCGTCCTTGTCGAACTGCTCGGCTCCGACGCCGCCATAATAGGCGCTGGCGACGGCTGGACCGCGCACCTTCAGCCGGCCGAAGGTCTTGCCGTCCCAAGGCAGTTCCTTGTCGTCGTCATCCGTCACCTTCATCTCGACCCCGAAGGGCGGGTAGCCCTGCTTGCCCTGGATATCGAGCCGGTCCTCGCCCTCGAGCGCTTGATACTGCGGCTTCATGGTGCACAGCGTGCCGAGCGGTGACATTTCGGTCATGCCCCAGGCATGGATGACTTCGACACCGTAATTGTCCTGGAATTTCCTGATGATGGCGCGCGGGCAGGACGAGCCGCCGATGACGACTTTGCTGAGATAGGGAAGCTTCTTGCCGGTGTCTTCCAGATGCTGCAGCAGCATCATCCAGACGGTCGGCACGGCGGCGCTGAAGGTCACCTTCTCGGTGTCGAGCAGCTCGTAGATCGAGGCGCCGTCCATCTTGCAACCGGGCATGACCAGCTTGGCGCCGATCATCGGCGCGCTCTGGCCAAGGCCCCAGGCATTGGCATGAAACATCGGCACGACGGGGAGGATCGTGTCCCGCGCGGAGAGGCCCATGGCGTCGGGCATGGCAGCAATCATGGCATGCAGCACATTCGAGCGGTGGCTGTAGAGCACACCTTTGGGATCGCCCGTCGTGCCGGAGGTGTAGCACATGCCGGCTGCGGTGTTTTCGCCGAAAACCTTCCAGGCGAAGTCGCCATCGGCCTCGTTCAACCAGTCCTCATAGGCAACCACATTCGACAGCGTCGTTTCAGGCAGATGCGCCTTGTCGGTCAGGACGATCACCTTTTTCAGCGATTTGACCGCGCCGGCGATCTTTTCCAGCAGCGGCATGAAGGTCAGGTCGACGAAGATCCCTCTATCCTGCGCATTGTTCATGATCCAGACGATCTGCTCGGGGAACAAACGCGGGTTGAGCGTATGGTAGATGGCGCCGATGCCCATGATGCCGTACCAGGCCTCTATGTGGCGCGCCGTGTTCCAGGCCAGGGTCGCGATGCGGTCGCCGAGCACAAAGCCATCGCGCTCCAACCGTTGAGCGACCTTGAGCGCGCGGCGATGAACTTCAGCATAGGTGGTGCGAACGACAGGACCTTCGATCGAGCGCGAGACGATCTCGCGCGTCCCGTGCTGCCGCTCGGCATTGTCGATCAGCTTGTGGCAGAGCAGCGGCCATTCCTGCATCAGTCCGAGCATCTGGTTCCTCCCATTGCTTCCTCGTTTTTCCCGTCTTTTGTTCCATTGTGGGACGAACGGACGGATTGTCCAGCCATGACGTCTCCAACCGTTAACGGCTGAAGCAAGCAGTGATCGAAAGGCGGGGAAAACCGCCACAATCCGGCCATCGTCGACGTTAAGGTTCGTTAACGGGGTAGGGGTGCGGATTGGCGACTGAAAGAGGTTCGCATGGACACGCAGCTCGACGGCAAGCAGATCGACGGCAAGCAGATCGATTACAGGCAGATCGACGACAGGCAGCTGGATGACAGCGAGGCCCAAGACGTGCAGTTGGACGATATTCAACTCGACGACAAAGAGCTTGAAGACACGCTTGCCGCAAGTCTGGCCGATCTCGTGCCGGAGGCCAAAAAGGTCTCCGAAGACGAATTTGTCGAGGTGGTCGGCGGCGCCCTTGAAGCGGTCGGCGGCACGCTGCTGTTCAAAATGTGCGTCCAGAACGAAGGCGAAGGCCAGCATGTCGCCGCCGCATCGATCGGCGATGGCGGCAATCGCCAGTTCCTGCTGCTCACCTTGCCGACAGGCGGCGGCCCACTGAAGGTCGAGACGACGTCAAGAAGCACCAACCCGGTAGCCGGTATTGCCGCGGCCTATGCCGGCCTCATGGACGTGTTCAAGACCGCAGCCTGAGCATTCCACGCGGGATCGTTTTTAGTGATCGGAAGGCCAGCTCTGGGCTACTGGCGAAGGCTTGCGCAACGGGTTCTCCAGACACATTTTAGAGACATGGGAAGCATCCCGCACGCTCTCAATCGGACTGTGCTCCCAATCGAACAAGGAGAACCCCGCATGGACCAGATCGCCAACCCCGCCCCCGGCTTTCAGAGCAATCCCGGCAAGGTCATCACCGTCGAACCCTATCGCGGTACCGTGGTCGTGCGTGCCGGCGATACGGTGATCGCCTCATCGACGCGGGCGAAGCTTCTGTCCGAACCGCCCTACCGCCAGGCATTCTACATCCCCTTCGAAGACATCGACTTCACCCAGCTCGGCAAAACCACCCTGTCGACCCACTGCCCCTACAAGGGCGACGCCAGCTACTGGAGGGTGCTGCCGGCCGGCGAGACCGGCAAGGACGCGATGTGGGGCTATGAGCAGCCCTTCGACGAAATGGCTGAGATTCGCGACCACGGCGCCTTCTATCCCAACAGGGTCACTATCGAAGCAGCACCGGCCTGAGCAAGCGACTCAAGCCGCCGTTGCTCGCTTCGTCATCCCAGGGTCTTGGCGACGGAGCTTCGCTCCTGTTTCATCCTGGGATGACGAAGTTTAGAGGCCTCGGCTAATCTCAAATGTCGGCGACGTCAGTCCAAAGGCGATGAAACTGCCTGCCGCCGCCTAAGCCTAATCAGTCGTCCCGTCGTTGCCGACACCGTCGGCGTCATCCAGCCGCACGAACATCAGCCCCTTGGCCTTCAGCGCGAGCAGACCTTGCACGACGCCCTCGCCGGCGGCGTGGGTCGGCTGGTTGATGTGGGCGATGATGACATCGCCATCCTTGGCGGCGGCGATGCGCCGGGCGGTTTCTTTTGCGCCGAGCAACGAGCCGCCATCGCCGTTGATCGAAAAGCCGGCGACCTTGAAGCCAAGCTTGCGGATCATGGCGATAGCCGACGGGCTGTATTCGGCGGTCGCGCCGCGAAACCATTTCGGCGCCGGCTCGCCGGTGCCAGCGAGAGCGGCAGCGCCCGATTCGACTTCGGCCTGCACCGCTTCCGGGCTGCCGGCGCTGCGGATGCCATAGATCTTGCGCGGCGTGTCGACGGCCGGGATGTGATGGCCGCCATGGTTTTCCA
Source organism: Mesorhizobium sp. C089B (assembly GCF_030323125.1). Taxonomy (NCBI): domain Bacteria; kingdom Pseudomonadati; phylum Pseudomonadota; class Alphaproteobacteria; order Hyphomicrobiales; family Phyllobacteriaceae; genus Mesorhizobium; species Mesorhizobium sp. C089B. Next base: position 27,334 of record NZ_CP100469.1, on the reverse strand, counting down.
GTTCGAACAGGTCCGGATGCGCGCGCATGATCTCGACGGCGGCGGCGTTGCGCTTCAGCCAGATACCGGTGACGAAGATCGTCGCCGGAATCCGGTTCTCCACCAGCGCCGACAGGATCCTCGTATCGGTCTGGCCGCCGCAGGCGTCGAGCGTAAGCGCGACGCGGCCGACACTGCTACCGTCCTCAGCCTTCAGATGCAGCGCCGGCTCGACAAGCGGCGCGGCCTGGGCCGAGGACACGGCCACGATAGATAGCGCCAAGGCGCAAAACAGCTTTTGCAAGGGATGCCTGTCTTGTCTGAGAATCGGCGCTGTCATAGCCGCATCCCAGGACCCGCAACAAGGCGGAAATCGGGATAGTGGCCGTGAGAAAGCTGATATCCCGACAATGTGACCGCCGCGCACCGTCAGACGGCGTGTTCCAGTTCCACATGCGTGCGTGACAGGACTTCGCGCACGGCCGCGACGACCGGTTCGACCTCGAGGCGCCAGACGCAGCAGGCCTTGCTGGGATCGAGCGGATTGCACAGGCTGCCCGCCACGCAATTGCACGGCATGGATGGCTGCAAGGCGAGGCTGGGCACGCCGACCGGTCCCCAGACGGCCGGGCTGGTCAGGCCGAAAAGGCCGACAACCGGCGTTCCGGCCGCTGCTGCCATGTGCATGGGGCCGCTCTCATTGCCGACAAACAGCCGCGCCTGCTGCAACACCGCCAGCAGCGTTTCCAGCGACAGCGCGCCGACGAGGTTGATGATCGACGCGGCACTGGCGAGGATCTGCTCGGCCGGCTTGCGCTCGTCAGGGCCGCCGACGAGTACGAAATCCAGTCCGGTTTCGCGCGAAATCGTGTCGATCACGGCGGCAAAGCGTTCATGCTGCCAGCGCCGGCCGTGAAAACTGGCGCCGGCATGCACCGCGACAAAGCCGTTTGGCCGCAAATGGTGTTTGTCCAGCAATGCCTGGGCCCTCGCCGTCTCCATCGGCAATGGCCGAATCGACGGCACCCGCACGCGCAGGCCGACGCCGAGCGGCTCGAGCGGCGAAAGGTAGCGGTAGAGATAGTGACGTTCGCCAAAACCGAACGGCTCAGCAAAGACATTGGCGGGCTGGCGCTCATGCCAGCGCAGCGGCCTTTCAGGAGGATTGTAGCCGATGCGGGTGCTGGCGTTGAGGAACCTGACGATGAGCCGCGATGTCTTTGAATCGGTGAGGTCGATGGTCAGGTCGAAACGGAATTGGCGCAGCTTGCTGATCATAGAATAGAGCTCGCGCCCACGCTCCAGCGGGGTGCCGCGCATGGCGGCGCGGCGGAAGCTGACGACCTCGGCGGCGATGCCGTGCGCGGTGACGAAACTGGCGAGGCGCGCCTCGCAGAGAAAGACGATCCTGACACCGGGATATTCGAGCTGCAGGTTCTTGGCGAGCGTGGAGGACAGAACAATATCGCCGATGAACTTGGTCTGGATAATCAAGATCGAGCGGAAGGGTCTGGGCGAAATCTGTAACATCTTTTTTCTCGGCACCGGGCGGGTTGGGGGGCCGTGAAATTGGGAAGAAACGATGTCGGGATTGCGTGTTGGGGCGCGCACATCAGCGTGAATTTGCTTACAAAATCGTAAGCTTAGCGCCAAACGGCCACCCACGGGTGGCCGTTTCATCGATACCGAAAGGACTGTGTCGAAATCAGGATGCCGCGGCGCTCTTTTTGGGGCGCGGCACTGCTGTTTTGGCAATCTGCACCGCGGCTTGGGCTGCGGCCAATCTTGCGATCGGCACGCGGTAGGGAGAGCACGAGACATAGTCGAGGCCGACCTCTTCGCAGAAGCGGATCGAGGCCGGATCGCCGCCATGTTCACCGCATATGCCGAGCTTGATGTCGGGCCGTGTCGCCCTGCCCTTTTGCGCAGCCATGCGCACCAGTTCGCCGACGCCCTCGATGTCGAGCGAGACGAACGGGTCCTGCTCGATGATGCCTTTCTGCCGATAGGTCTCGAGGAAGGACGCCGCATCGTCGCGCGAGATGCCGAAAGTGGTCTGGGTGAGGTCGTTGGTGCCGAAGGAGAAGAACTCGGCCGTAGCAGCGATGACGTGGGCGCGGATCGCCGCGCGCGGAAGCTCGATCATCGTGCCGGTGAGATAGTCGATCTTGACGCCGGTCTCGTCCATGACAGCCTTGGCGACCGCATCGATGCGCGCCTTGACGTAGTCGAGCTCCTTCACCAGGCCGACCAGCGGCACCATGATCTCGGGAACGACCAGCGCGCCGGCTTTCTTGCCGGCCTCGACGGCTGCCTCGAAAATGGCGCGCGCCTGCATCTCGGCAATCTCGGGATAGGAGACGGCGAGGCGGCAGCCGCGATGGCCGAGCATCGGGTTGAACTCGTGCAGGGCTTCGGTGCGCTGCCTGAGCTTGTCGAGCGAGACGTTCATGGCGGCGGCGACCTCCGCCACCTCCGCTTCCGTCTTGGGCAGGAATTCGTGCAGCGGCGGATCGAGCAGCCGGATCGTCACCGGCAGGCCGGCCATGATCTCGAACAGTTCGAGGAAATCCGAGCGCTGCATCGGCAACAGCTTGGCAAGCGCGGTGCGGCGGTCCTTCTCGGTATCGGCCAGGATCATCTCGCGCATGGCGACGATACGCTCGCCGTCGAAGAACATGTGCTCGGTGCGGCAGAGGCCGATGCCTTCGGCGCCGAAGGAGCGCGCCATGCGCGCATCGAGCGGCGTCTCGGCATTGGTGCGCACCTTCATGCGGCGCACCGCATCGGCCCATTCCATGATGGCGGCGAAATCGCCCGACAGTTCCGGCTGCAGCATCGACACGGCGCCCTTCAGCACCTGGCCGTTGCTACCATCGATGGTGATGATGTCGCCCTTGCGGAAGGTCTGGCCCATCGACATCAGCGTGCCGGCCTTGTAGTCGACACGCAGCGAGCCGGCGCCCGAAACGCAAGGCTTGCCCATGCCGCGCGCGACCACGGCGGCGTGGCTGGTCATGCCGCCGCGCGTGGTCAGGATGCCTTCTGAAGCATGCATGCCGTGAATGTCTTCGGGGCTGGTTTCGATGCGCACCAGGATTGCCTTGCGACCTTGCGTCTTCAGATCCTCGGCATCGGCGGACGAGAAGACGATCTCGCCGGTCGCGGCGCCCGGAGAAGCCGGCAGGCCGACGCCGATGACATCGCGCGCGGCCTTGGGGTCGATGGTCGGATGCAACAGCTGATCGAGCGAGGCCGGATCGATGCGGGCGACCGCCTCCTCCGTCGTGATCAGCTTGTCGCGCGCCATTTCGACGGCGATCTTCAGCGCCGCCTTGGCGGTGCGTTTGCCGGAACGCGTCTGCAGCATCCACAATTTGCCGCGCTCGATGGTGAATTCGAGGTCCTGCATATCGCGGTAGTGCTGTTCCAGGCGGTCGGAGATGTCGACGAAGGAGCGAAACGCGTCCGGCATCAGTTTCTGCAGCGACGGCTTGTCGGAGCCAGCGGCAATGCGCGCCGCCTCGGTGATGTTCTGCGGCGTGCGGATGCCGGCCACGACATCCTCGCCCTGTGCGTTCACCAGGAACTCGCCGTAGAGCATCTTTTCGCCGGTCGAGGGGTTGCGCGTGAAGGCGACGCCAGTGGCTGACGTCTCGCCCATATTGCCGAACACCATGGCCTGGACATTGACCGCCGTGCCCCAGCTTTCCGGGATGTCGTGCAGGCGCCGGTAGGTGATGGCGCGGTTGTTCATCCAGCTGGAAAACACCGCGCCGATCGCCCCCCACAGCTGCTCGTGCGGGTCCTGTGGAAACGGCCTGTCGAGCTCCTCCTCGACCTTGGCCTTGTAGAGGGCAATGACGCTCTGCCATTCCTGCGCTGTCAGTTCGGTGTCGAGCTCGTGGCCGAGGCTGGCCTTCTGGTCCTCGAGGATTTCCTCGAACACTTCGTGGTCGAGACCCATGACGACATCGGAATACATCTGGATGAAGCGGCGGTAGCTGTCATAGGCAAAGCGGGCATCGCCGGAATCGGCTGCCAGCGCCTCGACCGTCTCGTCATTGAGGCCGAGATTGAGCACAGTGTCCATCATGCCCGGCATCGAGGCCCTGGCCCGGAGCGGACCGAGACCAGAAGCAGCTTCGACGGATCGCCGAAACGGCGCCCGGTCAGTTGCCCGATATGGTCCAGCGCCTTGACGACATCGGCCTGCAACGCGGCCGGATAGCTGTTGCTATTGGCGTAATAGGCGTTGCAGACTTCGGTGGTGAGGGTGAAGCCCGGCGGCACGGGCAGGCCAAGACTGCACATCTCGGCCAGATTGGCGCCTTTGCCGCCGAGAAGGTTGCGGTCGCCCGCACGTCCCTCCGCGGCGCCATCGCCGAAGGTGTAGACCCATTTGGTCATGCTCGCCCTCCAAGTCCTCGGAAGATAGAACACCGGGGCCAAGACCCGGTTCCCCCGCGTTCCGACCCGAGCGTTATTATGCTGCAGTGCGAAAGGCAAGGTGTGGCAGCGAAGCCTGGCGACTACAATCGATTAAGCAAAAGCTGCGTCGAAAAGACTTGCCGGATCGCTGCCCAGGATATAGAACATATAGGGAACAAGTTGGGAGCAGCGTGATGAAACTCAACGGAAAACTCGACTATCTCGAACTGCCCGCGACCGGCGCGACGCTGGACAGCGTCAAGGCTTTCTACAGCGCCGCCTTCTCGTGGTCGTTCACCGATTACGGGCCGACCTATTCAGCCTTCGGCGAAGGGCTCGATGGCGGCTTCCAGGCCGATGCAGGCGAGGCTCCGGCGAAACCATTGCCGGTGCTCTATTCGCAGGATCTGGAAGCAACCCTCGACGTTGTCGAAAGCGCCGGCGGCACGATCGTCAAGCCGATATTCTCGTTCCCGGGCGGCAGGCGGTTCCATTTCACCGATCCCGCCGGCAAGGAGTTGGCGGTCTGGGGCGAATAGCGCTTCCCCGCGCGAAGCGGTGGATCAGTTTTGCATAGTGGCCAACTCGGCATTGAGCTTTCGTGCCGCTCGTCTTATAAGGCCGCGCGCAACGGGCAAAGCTCGCTTGCTGGGGCGTCGCCAAGTGGTAAGGCATCGGTTTTTGGTACCGACATTCCCAGGTTCGAATCCTGGCGCCCCAGCCAAATTGGATGCCTCGTCAACGACACATCCCCACCAGCTTGTGCAGCTGCCGCAGACGCGGCCGTTTGCGCAAGTAAATCAAACGGTTGCCTGAACATCGCGCGGACCTCGCCGCGATTCCATTCGCAGTTCGACAGCACCAGATTCAAAAGCCGTTTTTTCTCATTTGGGGCCTGGTGAGTGAACATTTGGCTGGCGTTGCGGGCCAGTTCGAGCAGTTGGATTCCATCATCCATGTATGATTCCTGCGCCTCGCCGTGGCGCTCGATCTCACGCATTAGACGCGTCTGTTCGACGCGCCATTGCGCCGACATGCGGTCATAGAAGGCATTGTCGATGCGGCCGTCGAGCTTGTCCAGGTACATAGCGTTGAGGCGATCTTCGAGACGCTTGTACTGAGTCTGACACCGCTCAATCGCCTGTTCCTGCTCCCGCCGCTCGTCTGCATGGCTCGCCTTCAACGCGTCCCGTACCCATTCCAGCACCTCCTCATCGAAATGGAGTTGGTCCAGGAGCCCCGCAAAGGTCTTATCCAGCACCTCCTCGCGAACATATTTGCGGCGACAGTCGGCATAGCCGCCCCGGCCTTTGTCGGCATGTCCCGTGCAGTGGTAGTAGATGTATTTCCCCTTCTTGACCTCCGCCACGACCGCACAGCCGCAATCAGCGCAGGTCATGAGGCCCGAGAAGGCGAATTCATAACCATAGGAATGGATAGGCGTCGCATGCCGGCCTGCCAGAACGCCCTGGACCCGTTCCCAGAGGTCGATCGATACCAGCGGCTCGTGCTTGCCCTGGTGCAGCCTGCCATTCCATTGAAACAGGCCCGTATAGAGCCGATTGCGCAAAATCGTATGCACGGTGCTGACCGGTACCGGATTGCCGCTCTTTGGATGGATGAGGCCGTCGCAATGCGCCGCCTTCGTGAGCGCCTTGAGTGAATACAGGCCAGTCGCGTACCGCTCGAACAGCTTGGTGACAACCGGCGCAACCACCGGGTCCGGCTCGATGACCTTCTTGCCGTTCTTGGCCGTGACGTTGAGATAGCCGAGCGGCGCCTTGGACGGCCAGATGCCCTGCTCCGCCTTTTCCATCTGCCCTTTCCGGGCTTCCTCAGAAAGGTTGTCGATGTAGTTTTTGGCCATCAGCACCTTGATGCCATGCATGAACTTTTCCGAGGATCGAGAGTCGCGCGACAGCACCACGCCCTCCTTGGCAAGGTGGATCTCGACATCGAGTTCGTCGAGAGTCACCCAATCCTTGAGGTTGCGGTAGAGGCGATCGGTCTTCTCGACCAGGATGACGCGTACGCCAGGATGCTTGCGCAGATATTTGACCATCTCGCCGAAGTTGGTCCGCCCGGTGTTCTTGGCGGTCTCGACATCAACATATTCCTCAACAATGCCAAACTGCCGCTGAAGAGCATATTCTCTCAGCAACTTGCATTGCGCCGGGATCGAAAAGCCTTCTTTCTCCTGCTCTTTTGAGGACACGCGCGCATAAAGCAGCGCTTTCACCAAGCTGCCGGGCTTCGCCTTCGGTGCTAGTCGCTTGTCGATCAGCTTCATCTCCGCTCCTTCGCGGTCACGAAACGGCGCGTGTGATTAACATGTCGCCCGGTCAGGACTGGCCACAACGTGCGAACCTGCAGTCGGCCGAACCGGTTCTCTCGTGTCATTTGAGACGGGCAAGAGTCATAGCGCGATATCAGGCGCGGGTCAGTTCGGCTCAATCCATCTTGTGCCATTCGGCAAGGATGCGAAAAAACCCGCTGACGTTTTCCACGATCTGGCGCGCATCTTCCTTGGATAGCGAACGACCGGTGCGTGCCTCGAAGAGTTGAACGGTTCGCTCGAGAAAGGCGTCGTCGACAGCGCGCGTCCGAGAAGATGGGCCGGGCTCGATCTGCCGACCGGCATCTCTGTGTGTTGCCTTCATTGCACTTGCCCGGTTTCGAACGCGCGATTGCGCGGTCAGAGCAAGCATCGTCGAAATCTGCGTAATCTCGCATGACCGTTATGTACGCTCCCGTTTCCTTTTCTACTTCCGTTTCGCTTCCGGGGGTCATTCCGGGGTTCTGGCACTCCCAGCGCCTGCTAAACAACGAGGCTGTGATGAAAGGAGCACTCCCGACCTTCGAAAAGGAAACATCTAACAAACCGGCGTTCGTCCGGGTTGGGTCCGGCAGACGCTACGCTCTCCTGCTTTGGGTCTACGACTGCCAGTTCCTCCCCCAATGCGGAGATCAAGGCCGACACACGGCTGCGCACCCGTGGATGAAGTTGCACCAGCCCTTCAATCAGGCGTCGGCCTTCCGCGCTGGCAATAAAATTGATGCGCTCATCGACCGGTAGCGTGGGAACGTCACGGTCAGTCTCATTGCCCGGTAGGCCTCCGAAAAAACGGCTGACCGGGACGGCCAGTGAACTAGCGATCTCGTAGAGCATGGAGGCACTCACGCGGTTTTTCGCGTTCTCATATTTTGAAGCTGCTGGAAACTGATGCCTATGGATCGGGCAAGCTGGGCCTGCGATACGTCCGACTGCACGCGAACCGCAGCGATCTGCCTGCCGACATATTGATCAGCAGGGTGCGGGCTACTCTCGGTTCCATGGTTTGCCGACGCGCTGAAGACGCGGGGGCGTCCTGGCTCCGCAAATGCCTTTCGGAACTGCATCAGTCGCTCCATGTGGAGAGAGTTTGTCTCGGTAAGCCCGGGCGAAAATCACCAAACCGCCGAATGATCGCGATTCGGAACCTTAGTGCCGAGGTTTCAGCTCGTGACTTTCTGCTCCCTGATCCGAGCTATATCGTCCAAAGCCGAGCGGATCTGTGGCCACGGGGATTCACCGTCGTGTAGCGAATACTCCCCTTCCCTAAGCACTGCATCTAGCTTAGCGGCTATACCAGCCAGTGACGTAGCAGGAACCTGGGATAAAAGTTCGAGCAATGCCTGCGCGCGCTCGGCAGCTTCGCACTCCGTAAGTAACGATGTCGAATAACCAATCTCCCTACCGGCGGCATCCCAGCGCGCCTGATGGGCTACGATTTCGGTTTCAGCCCGAGCGCGGGCTACTGTGTTCGCCGGACGAACACGCAGCAATTCTTGGAGGGCTCCAAGAGAGTGAACGGTCACGCTCTCGCCGTCGGACAACTTCACTGTCGTGCAAGGGAAACCAACGGTCTCGATAAGTACCCTCTCCAACCGCTGCTGCTGATTGCAAAGTTGTTCAGTCTCCTCCCAAGCCGCCTGCCATCGTCTCCACACCGACACAGCAGGATCAATGGCGTCATCACCCTCCAAGTCGCTGCGAGCAAACGATGTAGCCTGTGTCGCCGCCATTGCGATTGCTGTTCCCGCAAGCACCTTCCTGCGCGTGACGAAAGGCAAAGTCGTGTTATTGTCGGAATCAGCCATGATCCGAGCTCCCAGAAGCTTAGGCGTGGTCAGGCTAGGCATGGTGCGTCAACACCGCGTCTAGCCGCGCCCCAGACCAAAGGCCAAGGGTATCCACTGATACCTTTGGATCATAACGCAATGATCTAAAGGGATCAAATAGAAATTGGTAACAGCAGCACAAATGCGAGCGGCTCGAGCATTGATAGCTCTCTCACAATCGGAGCTTGCCCGTAGGGCTGGTGTTTCTATTCCGACGGTAAAACGATGTGAGAGCGACAGTGAGCGCGCCGCCGTCGTCTCCGATGAAACCCAGGACAAAATCCGTGCTGTTCTTGAGGCCGAGGGTGTTGAATTTACGAATGGCAATCATCCGGGCGTGAGGTTGCGGCGACCGTGATCGACTACGAATGAAGTAACGTCTGGTGGGATGGCGTCGAGTTGGGGCGAGACGCGTAGCGGCCAATCAGACGAGTTGCGAAATGGCCGCAACGGGGCCGGGCAGCGGCCTGGCAGCTTTTGCTTCAGGTTGAGCAAAGCTGACGCTCAGAACGTAGAGCTTGCACTCACGACTATCTGCACATACGGCAATCGGGCGCGTGAAATGTTGGGGCTCCTGCACCTTATTCGCCGCGCGTCGGTTTGCCCCGTTTGCCGGTTAAACTCGCACCTCTTTCTTCTCGTGGCTTTACAGAACCCGCCCTCTTGTCCTTCCCTGCGGACTTTCGCGCCTTAGTGGCTGCCTTGACCGTCTTAGTGTCGAGGCCACGCAAGGTTAGGTCGATGCCGACGACCGCCAGATCCTCTACATTGGGGTGTTGACTGAAAATCACGGACCAATGCTGGCGAAGTGCTGTGAGCAGGGCCTCGAAGCTCTCGGCTTTGCCACCGCCAGGTAAATCCCAGCTTTTCTTTGTACCGATATAAACGAGGAGAAAGATGCCCCTACTGGAGCGGGCATCGCGCAAATAGTCACCGCCGAGTTGCACCTCCATGCGCTCGAACAGATGCGGACCCGTCCAGTTGTCAGCGACCTTAAGCTCGACGGGAACCGGAGCGTCGAACTTCGCGCCTCGAAATCTCAAGTCGGGCCGCTTGGCGTCGGCCAATTCCTCTTCAGGCGGGATGCTATATCGGCCCCCAGCCCTGCCGCGAAGCCAGCCCCCAATGAATTTGCGGAATTCGGTTTCTTGATCGGTGCCCTGCAGGATCGAAGCGATGCTCTCATCCCCATGCTCGAGATCGTGTTTAAGATCCTCGAGCCGCTCGACGCCGAAATACCATAGGTCGCGGTGATTAGCTGGTGTCGCGACCCTGGCATCGTTGAACTCCTTGACTTGGCTCGGCTTCCAGGGAGCAAAATCGGCATCGAGGGTCGCCTTGGTCTTGGCGTGAAACCTCATCCACGGCCGAGATCTCGCGGCAGGGTGCGTGTGTTCCATCTCCACCAGCGCGAGATAGGCCTCTTTGCCCGGGGTCTCGCGGATGAAGGTGAAAAGTGCGTTACGGGCGTCCTGTGCATCGTCGCGGAGCCCTGGCGAGTACACGCCCTTCCCAGCACGCTCGATGTCATCTTCCTCGCGAATGTACCTCGTCATCAGAAGATATAGCGTCTTCATGTGCTCGACAGTGCGGTAGGCGAGCCGCGCTCGGCCTTCCTGCCGCCGCCCTCCTAGTAACGATACGACGAAGCGAAGGGCGAGATTGGTCTGTTCAACAGGATCGTTCAATGCCGCAAGACGGGCAGCGAGCGCCGGGATTGCCGCGTCTGGGTCAACGCCGGCCCATGTGGCAAACCAGATCGGGCTGAAAACCGGATCGTATTTCGCGCTTGCCTTTTGGGCCGCGATCTTGGCCAGCTCCACGTCGGATACCGATGAGCCCTGAATGATCGACAGAAGGTAGCCGAGGTTGCGCGGATTGACCCGTTTGCCCTTAAGCGTGGGCAACAGGGCTGTGGCGATCTGATCGCAGGCCCATCGGCCATGCCATGCCATGTTGTACAGGACGTAGTGGCTTTCACCGTCGCTGGTCTCATTCGTCAGTTCGTGGCGGATTTCCTTCAGCAGGACAGCGCCGACCTGCTCGGGAAACGCCCCGTAGAGGTCTGGCAGCCAAGCCGGAAATCCGTTCAGCTCGGCAAGCGCGTATTGCGCCGCCTTTTCGGCCTCGGCTCGACTCAAGCGCTGGAGCCATTCCTCCTCCTCGCGCGCTTCGATCGCGAGTCCGGTTAAACCGAAGATCACCGCGGAAGGGGTCTGATTGGTCGAGGCCCCCTGTGACTGGGTCCGAGGTTGGTAGTCGCGCCAGAACCGCACCGCGGCATCGCGGAACGCGCTGGCTACCGGCTCGCCGTAAGCCTCGATCAGCGAACGCCAATTGCCCTCGGTCCAGTGGTTGTTGTTGTCGTTGGCCGACAATCGCATCCGCTCATGCAGATAATGCTGATCGTGGGTGTAGATGCCTGGCTTGCCCGGATCGCGGATATGATCGACGCGTTCGGCTAGGAGCATCTTGTCTCGCTCCAGCCGCTTATCTCGGGCCACCGATATCCGCGCGTCCCGACGCTTCCACTGCGCCTCCTGCCTGCGATATTTCACCAGCTCGCCAGCAGGAGGATGCAGCAGAGCCTCCAGCTTCGAGCGCAAGGTTTCCTCTTTGTCGACGAGACGTTTCAACCGCTCGCGCCACTTCCGCGGACGCCCGCCAGCGACGAACAGACGGAATGCGAGGGTCAGCGCGATGAGGCGGTCGTCAGGTAGCGGCCGATTGGCGATGTCGTCTGCGATGATATCGAAGCCGGTTGGATCAAAGGCCCAGTAGCTACCGAAAATCGACACATGCCAATAGTCGGTAAGACGCTCGTCTTTCTCGCGCTCCCGCCACGCGCGCTCCTGTGCGACGGATTGCCAGAACACGCTATGGTTGAGGTCCGCCCATCCCTTCACGAGGTCCGGCAACCCTTTGCGGATGTCCTCGAAATCGTGGCCGCCATAGTCGCTCGCGATCGGGAGCAACCGGAGCGCCGTCAGAGTCGCCGACGACAGCGCCGCAGGGTCACGCGCCTCAATCAGCCGCATCGCCACGCGCGCAGTCGTCGAGGCCAGCCATCCATATTGCTGCGATATCTCACAATGCCGACGCTCGGCCACTGGCTCGCGTTGAAGGAGGCACACCAGACCCTCCATGAGCGGTCCGAGCAGTGCGAGCGGGAGCTCGTTGACGTAGCGCGCAAGAGGGTCATTCAGCGGATCGACCTGATGCGGATCCTTGGTTGCCGAGCCTTCAAGCGCCTCTATGAGCCAGGCGATCGCCTCCGTCGTGTAAGGCAGATCGACCAGCAGCTCGCCGAGGCAGTCGCGGGACAGCGATGGTCCCTCTCCCACGAAGTTCCGGCGCACTTCCGCGACATCGGTCGGGGTGCCGACGGTGAGGACTGCCCGGATCGCCGCGATGCGGGTATATTTGGCGCGCGAGGTGAGCGCGAAATGCTTGGCCTTGTCGGCCAGCGCCTCGAGACCACCCTGAAAAACCATTCGCAGCAAAAACCAAGTGATGTCGTCATCACCGGCATATCGGTCGAGCAGCGCGCGTATATCGTCGGCAAGATCGGGGTTGGCGAAACGCTGCACCGCCTCATAGTCCATGACGCTGCGACCCTGCGCAGGCTGCGCAAGCTGCTCACAGGTTTGGCACAGGATACGGCGCCTCGTCTCGAGCGGCAGCTTACTGGGATCGCCGCCCTCGAACAGGATCTCCGGTGCCATATCCACGACCTTGTTTAGGATTCGGCGGTCAAGCACCGCAAGCCACGGCAGCACAGGCCGCATCGTCGGCACGATCACCTCGATGCCATATTGCTTGCGGAAGAACAGGCTCTCGATCTTCGCGCGCGATCCTTCGTCAACAAGCAGCGAATGGAGCCACTCGGCGGTCAAATATTCTCGGACCGAACGATGATGGAAACGCACAGTCCCGTAGATCCCGGGATCGAAGATCGGACGGCTGAGCAAGGTTGTGCAATCCTGATCGTTCCAATCAGTCAGTACGTCCTTGATCGGCAGGCCCTTCGCATTCTGATGCCCGTCGGGAACCCGGATCGCGGATTCCTGACACAGAGTCGTGGCCGCCGCGACCAGTCGGGCACCTTCGCGAACTCGTTCAATGGAGATAGGTCGCGCATCGGCGCGGTCCTGGTCGCGCTCCTCCAATCGCTTGGCGATGCTGCTCGTCATCAGATCGAGACGTGACCCGATACTCTGGTGATCGTTCCAGAACTCGATCGTCTCGGCGAGATCAAGCGGCCGCGTGGTGAACGACCACGCCTCGGCACGATCGACCGCCTTTCTGAAGGACTTCAGATCCACGACGCCCTTGGCATGGGCGAATGTGTCGACTTGGCTTCCATGCAGATCCTCCAAGGTCACGATGCGGAACGGCCCTTTTTTGCTGGGCCGTTTGATGGTCCGATCGGGCGCAATGGCATATTCCCCCTGGAATTCGGGCTCGTCTTGTGTAGCCGTGGCCGGAATCATCCAGGGCAGATTATTCCTGCACAACAGAAGGTCAGTCGTCGGCCGCCACGCCTCTGTGCGGCCCGTAATGACGATGTGCGCATGCTGGAGAATGCGCTCGATCTTTCTACCGATCTTGCGGATTGCACGCTCGAAGTCCTTGGGGTCACGCAGGCGCGCCTCGTCGATGGAGTCGAGAAACAACCAACCGGGTTCGCCCGATGCGATCCACGCTTCGAATTCCTCGAGGCTCCCTTCCTCGAAGCTGGTCTCGAGATCCTCGACCACATGCTCAATACGCAGAAAGAACGCCTGCTTGCCGTCTTGCCGCTGGCGTCGGCAGACGTGCCGTATTTCCTCAGTCTTGCCCGATCCTGCCTCCGCCAGCATGATGACTCGAGGTTCCTTCAGAAGATCGGGCCAGCGGGTCGGTGTCTGGCGCTCCCAAAGGCGCACCATTTTCGCCTCATCGCCCTCATCATCGGAGATGGCGAGGTCGCGAAAGGTGCGATCGAGCTCAATGAAATTGTCGAGATCTCTGGACATGGCCTGAATGTGTCGTCATTGCTGCGATCGGTCTCAATATCATCCTCGTGTCTCGACGGTAACTACGTCGAGGCTTGTGAGCGCCTTGCATTTAGCTCGATGTAATGTGATTCATCCGTGACGCTGTTGGTGAAGGGAGGGGGATGATTGACGGCCTTCAAGTTGCGAGTCGGCGGCGTTCTGGAACTTGCCGAAGCTGGATGAACGGCCGGAATGAGGCGCATACCAGACATTCACACCTGACCATCCGCGCCGGTCAGATCAACCCTTCAACATCGTCGATTGAAGAACGGCCTGGGTATGCTCTGCGAGGTCGAGTTCGCCGCGCGCCTCGATCTCCAAAAGATATCGGGCCTTGGCCAGGCGATCCCCTTCCCCGACGGCAGGATAGCCGCAGATGGCGAGAAGCACCCTCTCCTCTTCCCGGCTGGCTCTGGCGGGGTCGTCGCTGCCACCGCCTATCTCGTGCAGAGCTTTGCCGAACTCAGTATAGGCTGTCTTGTGCGTCTCAATCAGCGCTCGCAGATAACTGGACGGCTCTTGGTCTCGGCTCGGCGGCTCTGCGCCGAGCGCCGTTGCCGTCATCGACGAGGCGACGACTGCGCTGCCGGAGTGGAGGAGCAAGGCGCGGCGGTTGATCCTAGACATGGCAACCTCTCCCAATTGCTTGATGGCGATAAGGCCAGTGGCGTAAAAACCATCAGACCGTAACACGACGATTTGCGTATTCGTGTCAGGATGGCCAGATCTCTGGCCGTCGAGAGCCCGTGCGGCAGGGCGATGCACGGCGCCTGCATCTCGGAAAGGATGCCGCGTCCGACCGCCCTGAGGAAGCTTCGATTTGGGCGCGGGCTTGTCGCGACCGGGCGCTTCCATTGGGGCGGTGAAGCCTATGTATCCGCCGTGCGGAGGATGGCGCCAGCCGACAAGCCTGCGCTCGGCTGCCATCCTATGGCCGGAGCTGGCGACGTCGGCTCTACGGGCCGAGGTGAAACCCCTCTGCTGCAGCGAGCCGTTCGCCGATCGCGGGCTAGATCGGCGAGGTTCTAACGTGGTCTGTCCAACCGCTCGTTATCTACTGACGAGCGGCGACCTCAAGAACAGTCTCAGACCACGCCTCCTTTCCCGGCCCAGCCCCCACAAAGGCCAGTCGGGCTGCCGCACATCGCACTAAGCTACGGACGAAGAACGAAAATCAACGATCTTGGGAGGTGCAGGGAAAACCCACACCTCGCGAAAATTGGGAATAACCTATTGGAATAACACGACCGCCACAGCCCGCACCTCGCGGCCTTTTATCTAGCCGTCTTAATCGGTCGTGCTAGGCGAGAATTTGTACGCATCGTCGTTTCTCCTTCCATCTACGATAATATACGAATTTATTCTCCACGCTACGTTTCCACGTTTTGGCGTCGAGTTCCGATGCGCCGAGCAGTCTTACGCGCTCTGCGACGGGTGTTTCGGCTGCACTGTGGCAGCGCTCGAACCGTCGTGGCGCACTTTTCCATCGGACTGGCGGAGCATCGTCACAGGCAATCGAGCGCGGTCCGGCCGTCTGTGGATCGGCGCGGCCGCAGGCAAGATAACGTGCGTTCCGTCGTTCCTGGTCTGCATCGGTCCTCATCCGCCAAGGCGGATCTTCGTGTTCAGTTGGCGTCGTTCACGTTGCTGACGCCCTGCGTTTCAACTGACGATCCCCTGCTCATCGATGGGCTCCGAGCAGCTTGCGGTCCTTGAGATGAGCGCGCTGGGCAGCGTCGGTTGGGCTTGCCGCCGGATCGCCGACGTAGAACGTTCCGTCGCTCCACATGGCGTGCATGATCACCGCCAGCTTGCGCGCCACCGCCACGCACGCCTTGCGATGGCAGGAGCGTTTGGCGATTTCCCGGCCCAAGCTTTTGCCCTTGTCCATGCCGCGGAGGCGCGTCATCAGCGCCGACGCCGCCTCGTAGAGCGCGCGCCGCACGGCCGCGTCGCCAGCCTTCGAGATGCGTCCCTGGACGTCGATCGATGTGCTCGACTGCCATCGCCGCGAGGTCAGCCCGAAGTAGGCGGCGACGTCACGCGAGCGGCGGAAGCGCGATCGTCGATCGCCGTCATGAAGGAGAGCGCCGTCACCGGGCCGACGCCGGGGATGGCCATGAAGCGTCGGCACAGCTCGCTACGCGCGACGATCTCACCACCAGATCGTGCAGCCGGCAATATTCCCGCCACTGAACGGCGCGCCCCCGACAACATGGCGTCCATCAACTCGGCTGACAGCGGATCGGCCGCGAGCACCGCCTGGTCGAAAGCGCCACGCGACGTGCCGCCAAGCTTGATGCCGAACGCCTTCAGCGAGTGCCGGAGGCGTTCTCAAAATCGACGAACTTGCGCTTCAGGTTGCGCCGGTGGGTCAGTAAAAGCCGCATCCGATAGCAATCCTGCGTCTTGATATGGGCCTGACGAAACCAGCCGGTGCGCATGATGTGGGCGATGCCGAGCGCATCGGCGGCATCCGTGTTGTTGCGCTGCGCCGACATCGCGGCGCCCACGTGCTGTGTCTCCAGGCAGATCGCCGGAAGGCCGCGTTTCAGAAGCTCGGGATTGAGCCAGGGCGACAGCGATCCGGCCTCGTGGCCGACGCGCCGCAGCCGCGCCACGAACGGCTTCAACACCACGAACAACGCATCCGGATCGGTCTCCACCTTGACCGTCAAATGCACCTCACCATGTTCGTCGACGACGGACACCGCAGTTTCGTCCACGCAACATCCAGTCCGCAAAAATATTCCATCAGCCGCCTCCTGCGTGGCTTGACAGGTGATTTCTTAGCAGTTGCCCTGCTGTACTTATATATACTACTCCACAACAAAGGTAATTTGAAACGGACTCAGCATTATGCCGCAGTCTCCATTCTCAGCGAAGACAAACCTGATACCTCCCTCCTCAAGAGTTTTTTCAATCGAGCTGAGTGTTCGTGGACCTATTGGAGTGCCAGCTTCCAATCGCGTGATCGTTGTCGGGGCGACCCCCGCAAGGCTGGCCAGCTCGCTTATTTTCAGTCCCAGCGCCGCCCGAGCCATTCTGCATTGGACACCTCGGATCGTCATTTCTCGTTGCCCCGGTGAACGAAAGTCCCTGGCAGAGATCATATAACTGCTATTCGCGCCATGGTTTCCCTTTCTGTTTTTTGAGAAGGCATAATCCGGCCATTTTGCCCGTCAGATCGTGTCCCGCGGCGTGGTGTAGCTGGCGGCATTAGTCGCCGTGCTCTCCGGCATGGGCCGGGCTGATCAGCGCGCGGCTGGCAGGCTGATCAGGGGATCATCGCTCATCTGGCTGATCGTTTCCAGAGTCATATATCTGGCCCGCTGCACTGCCCATTCATCGTTCTGTTCGAGCAGGATTGCGCCGACGAGGCGCACGACCGCATCGTCGTTCGGGAAGATTCCGACGACCTCGGTGCGCCGCTTGATCTCGCCGTTGAGACGTTCGATCGGATTCGTCGAGTGGAGCTTGGCGCGATGTTCCTTGGGGAAGGTCATGTAGGCCAGCACGTCGGGCTCGGCGTCGTCCATGATTGTCGCCAGCTTCGGCACCTTCGGCTGGATCTGGTCGGCGACGGCGCGCCATTGTACGGACGCGGCCTCGGGCGTTTCCTGGGCGAAAGCGGTGGCGATGAAGGCTGAGACGACCCTGCGGCCGCTCTTGCCGGCATGGGCCAGCACGTTCCTCATGAAGTGGACGCGGCACCTCTGCCATGTCGCGCACAGCACCTTGGTGACGGCCGCCTTGAGGCCTTCGTGAGCATCGGAGACGACGAGCTTGACGCCGCGCAGGCCGCGACGTGTCAGCTTGCGCAGGAACTCTGTCCAGATCGGCTCGGCCTCCGAGGTGCCAATCTCCATGCCCAGTACCTCGCGCCGGCCGTCCGCGTTAACGCCGACGGCGATGATAACGGCGACCGAGACGATCCGCCCACCGCTGCGGACCTTCAGGTAAGTGGCGTCGATCCACAGGTATGGCCAATCGCCCTCGATCGGCCGATCGAGGAAGGCCTTCACCTTCCCGTCGATCTCCTTGCACAGCCGCGAGACCTGGCTCTTGGATATGCCGCTCATACCCATGGCCTTGACCAGGTCGTCAACCGACCGGGTCGAGATGCCTTGCACATAAGCTAATGACGGCGGTTAGCGCCTTCTCGGCCATGCGGCGCGGTTCGAGGAAACCTGGGAAGTAGCTTCCCTTCCTGAGCTTCGGGATGCGCAGCTCGACCGTGCCGGCCCGCCTCTCTCCCGGTCGCGGTAGCCATTGCGCTGGGCGAGCCGCAGCGGGTTCTTCTCGCCATAGCTGGCGCCGGTGGCCGCGCCCACCTCATTTCCATCAGTCGCTCGGCGGCAAAGCCGATCATCTCCCGCAGCAGATCGGCATCCGGGGTCTTCTCCACGAGCGTGCGCAGGTTCATCATGTCGTCGGTCATCGGTGGTCCTTCCGAAATGGGTTGGCGTCAACAACCAAACCCTACCCGAAAGCGCCGATGACCACCCACACGCCGCTCGCTCGCTACAGCGCTACTAACGGCGCGCTCGTGAGCGGCTTCGCTACCGCCGAGCTACACCACCTGATGGGACACGACCGCCCGTTCACGGCAGGTCGCGCATAACATAGTATATCTCGCAAGTTAACTAAGCCTAAACATTCAACTGCAGCGTCATACCTGATTATATCAATCAGCCTTACAAGTGGTTGCAATTCTTTGGAGGTGCCTGTCTCTTGCCGGGAAATGCCGGAGGGATTTCAGCAATGACCACCAATATCGATTTGGACAGTTTTTCGGGTTTGGCCGACGAGCATTCCGGGCCGAATGAACACAGCAGCCAGGCAACGCCGGTAGAGATCCAGGTTGCGCAAGCAACTTCGACGCAGCCGCCCGCGCCGCCAGCGTCCGAACCGGTGCCGGTCGACGTCGGAAGCGGCGCGCCCGTTCAACCGGCGGCTCCCGCGGCGGCGAACGCAGCGGCGGCGCCCCATGAATATGTGGCCGACGCCAGCAACATGGTCAGGCTTCCGTCCAGCGTTTCCATCGACAACATCAAGGTCGACGGCCACAACCTTTTGCTCGAACAGGCCGACGGCTCGGTGATCGCGATCAAGGATGGCGCCCTGAACGTGCCGACCTTCATCATCGGCGACGTCGAGGTGCCGCGCGTTGCCTTGCTGGCCGCCCTTGAAGCAAGCCACGTCGATGTCGCCTTCGGCGCCGACGGTTCCATGTCGGCTGGTCCGGGAGGTGCCCCGGGCAGTGCTGGTGGGGACTTTACGGTTCCCCCAGGCGGTATCGGTGACGGATTCGACCTTTCGGCCTTGCTCCCCCCGACGGACCTGCAGTTTGGGCAGTTGGAGCCACGCGAGTTGACCATCGGCGTCTTGGGAAAGGACTCCACGCCATCGATTGGGCTCATAGGAGAGACCACCGTCTATGAGGCCGGCCTTCCGGCACGCGGCGGCGAGTCCGCGGGCTCGAACGCTGCCGCCAACTCGGAGACCACCTCGGGCACCATCGGCTTCACTTCGCCGGACGGCGTGTCGGTAGTCTCGCTCGGCGGCCATGTGCTGACCGGCGCCGCGCAGACCTTCACCGACGCCACCGGCTCGCTGACGGCAAGCTATGTCTACAATCCGGCCACCGGCGCCGGCACGATCAGCTATTCCTACACGCTCGTCGACAACACCACCGGCGACAACACCACCGCCAGCTTCGCAGTCGTCGTCACCGACACTGACGGCGACAGCGCACCGGCCGGCAACCTGGTCATCAACATCATCGACGACGTGCCGACGGCGCATGCCGATACCGACAGTGTAGCCTCCAACCAGTTCACGGCCGAGGCCGGCAACGTGCTGACGGCGGTGGGCACCACCTCGCCGGTGACCGGCATCGATGTCCTGGGTGCAGACGGCGCAGCGGTGGTTGGCGTCCAGGCCGGCGACACCAATGCCGACTTCACCGGCTCGCTCGGCGTGCAGATCCAGGGGACCTACGGCAAGCTGACGCTTAACGCCGACGGCTCCTACTCCTATGTACGCGATGCCGGCTCGCAGGGCGGCCACGACGACGTCTTCACCTACACCATCAAGGATGGCGACGGCGACACCTCGCACACCACGCTGACCATCTCGATCGGCGACTCGACGCCGACCGACAGCATTCCGACGCCGGGCCTTGCCTCGACCACCGTCTATGAGGCCGGCCTTCCGGCACGCGGCGGCGAGTCCGCGGGCTCGAACGCTGCCGCCAACTCGGAGACCACCTCGGGCACCATCGGCTTCACTTCGCCGGACGGCGTGTCGGTAGTCTCGCTCGGCGGCCATGTGCTGACCGGCGCCGCGCAGACCTTCACCGACGCCACCGGCTCGCTGACGGCAAGCTATGTCTACAATCCGGCCACCGGCGCCGGCACGATCAGCTATTCCTACACGCTCGTCGACAACACCACCGGCGACAACACCACCGCCAGCTTCGCAGTCGTCGTCACCGACACTGACGGCGACAGCGCACCGGCCGGCAACCTGGTCATCAACATCATCGACGACGTGCCGACGGCGCATGCCGATACCGACAGTGTAGCCTCCAACCAGTTCACGGCCGAGGCCGGCAACGTGCTGACGGCGGTGGGCACCACCTCGCCGGTGACCGGCATCGATGTCCTGGGTGCAGACGGCGCAGCGGTGGTTGGCGTCCAGGCCGGCGACACCAATGCCGACTTCACCGGCTCGCTCGGCGTGCAGATCCAGGGGACCTACGGCAAGCTGACGCTTAACGCCGACGGCTCCTACTCCTATGTACGCGATGCCGGCTCGCAGGGCGGCCACGACGACGTCTTCACCTACACCATCAAGGATGGCGACGGCGACACCTCGCACACCACGCTGACCATCTCGATCGGCGACTCGACGCCGACCGACAGCATTCCGGCGCCGGGCCTTGCCTCGACCACCGTCTATGAGGCCGGCCTTCCGGCACGCGGCGGCGAGTCCGCGGGCTCGAACGCTGCCGCCAACTCGGAGACCACCTCGGGCACCATCGGCTTCACTTCGCCGGACGGCGTGTCGGTAGTCTCGCTCGGCGGCCATGTGCTGACCGGCGCCGCGCAGACCTTCACCGACGCCACCGGCTCGCTGACGGCAAGCTATGTCTACAATCCGGCCACCGGCGCCGGCACGATCAGCTATTCCTACACGCTCGTCGACAACACCACCGGCGACAACACCACCGCCAGCTTCGCAGTCGTCGTCACCGACACTGACGGCGACAGCGCACCGGCCGGCAACCTGGTCATCAACATCATCGACGACGTGCCGACGGCGCATGCCGATACCGACAGTGTAGCCTCCAACCAGTTCACGGCCGAGGCCGGCAACGTGCTGACGGCGGTGGGCACCACCTCGCCGGTGACCGGCATCGATGTCCTGGGTGCAGACGGCGCAGCGGTGGTTGGCGTCCAGGCCGGCGACACCAATGCCGACTTCACCGGCTCGCTCGGCGTGCAGATCCAGGGGACCTACGGCAAGCTGACGCTTAACGCCGACGGCTCCTACTCCTATGTACGCGATGCCGGCTCGCAGGGCGGCCACGACGACGTCTTCACCTACACCATCAAGGATGGCGACGGCGACACCTCGCACACCACGCTGACCATCTCGATCGGCGACTCGACGCCGACCGACAGCATTCCGGCGCCGGGCCTTGCCTCGACCACCGTCTATGAGGCCGGCCTTCCGGCACGCGGCGGCGAGTCCGCGGGCTCGAACGCTGCCGCCAACTCGGAGACCACCTCGGGCACCATCGGCTTCACTTCGCCGGACGGCGTGTCGGTAGTCTCGCTCGGCGGCCATGTGCTGACCGGCGCCGCGCAGACCTTCACCGACGCCACCGGCTCGCTGACGGCAAGCTATGTCTACAATCCGGCCACCGGCGCCGGCACGATCAGCTATTCCTACACGCTCGTCGACAACACCACCGGCGACAACACCACCGCCAGCTTCGCAGTCGTCGTCACCGACACTGACGGCGACAGCGCACCGGCCGGCAACCTGGTCATCAACATCATCGACGACGTGCCGACGGCGCATGCCGATACCGACAGTGTAGCCTCCAACCAGTTCACGGCCGAGGCCGGCAACGTGCTGACGGCGGTGGGCACCACCTCGCCGGTGACCGGCATCGATGTCCTGGGTGCAGACGGCGCAGCGGTGGTTGGCGTCCAGGCCGGCGACACCAATGCCGACTTCACCGGCTCGCTCGGCGTGCAGATCCAGGGGACCTACGGCAAGCTGACGCTTAACGCCGACGGCTCCTACTCCTATGTACGCGATGCCGGCTCGCAGGGCGGCCACGACGACGTCTTCACCTACACCATCAAGGATGGCGACGGCGACACCTCGCACACCACGCTGACCATCTCGATCGGCGACTCGACGCCGACCGACAGCATTCCGGCGCCGGGCCTTGCCTCGACCACCGTCTATGAGGCCGGCCTTCCGGCACGCGGCGGCGAGTCCGCGGGCTCGAACGCTGCCGCCAACTCGGAGACCACCTCGGGCACCATCGGCTTCACTTCGCCGGACGGCGTGTCGGTAGTCTCGCTCGGCGGCCATGTGCTGACCGGCGCCGCGCAGACCTTCACCGACGCCACCGGCTCGCTGACGGCAAGCTATGTCTACAATCCGGCCACCGGCGCCGGCACGATCAGCTATTCCTACACGCTCGTCGACAACACCACCGGCGACAACACCACCGCCAGCTTCGCAGTCGTCGTCACCGACACTGACGGCGACAGCGCACCGGCCGGCAACCTGGTCATCAACATCATCGACGACGTGCCGACGGCGCATGCCGATACCGACAGTGTAGCCTCCAACCAGTTCACGGCCGAGGCCGGCAACGTGCTGACGGCGGTGGGCACCACCTCGCCGGTGACCGGCATCGATGTCCTGGGTGCAGACGGCGCAGCGGTGGTTGGCGTCCAGGCCGGCGACACCAATGCCGACTTCACCGGCTCGCTCGGCGTGCAGATCCAGGGGACCTACGGCAAGCTGACGCTTAACGCCGACGGCTCCTACTCCTATGTACGCGATGCCGGCTCGCAGGGCGGCCACGACGACGTCTTCACCTACACCATCAAGGATGGCGACGGCGACACCTCGCACACCACGCTGACCATCTCGATCGGCGACTCGACGCCGACCGACAGCATTCCGGCGCCGGGCCTTGCCTCGACCACCGTCTATGAGGCCGGCCTTCCGGCACGCGGCGGCGAGTCCGCGGGCTCGAACGCTGCCGCCAACTCGGAGACCACCTCGGGCACCATCGGCTTCACTTCGCCGGACGGCGTGTCGGTAGTCTCGCTCGGCGGCCATGTGCTGACCGGCGCCGCGCAGACCTTCACCGACGCCACCGGCTCGCTGACGGCAAGCTATGTCTACAATCCGGCCACCGGCGCCGGCACGATCAGCTATTCCTACACGCTCGTCGACAACACCACCGGCGACAACACCACCGCCAGCTTCGCAGTCGTCGTCACCGACACTGACGGCGACAGCGCACCGGCCGGCAACCTGGTCATCAACATCATCGACGACGTGCCGACGGCGCATGCCGATACCGACAGTGTAGCCTCCAACCAGTTCACGGCCGAGGCCGGCAACGTGCTGACGGCGGTGGGCACCACCTCGCCGGTGACCGGCATCGATGTCCTGGGTGCAGACGGCGCAGCGGTGGTTGGCGTCCAGGCCGGCGACACCAATGCCGACTTCACCGGCTCGCTCGGCGTGCAGATCCAGGGGACCTACGGCAAGCTGACGCTTAACGCCGACGGCTCCTACTCCTATGTACGCGATGCCGGCTCGCAGGGCGGCCACGACGACGTCTTCACCTACACCATCAAGGATGGCGACGGCGACACCTCGCACACCACGCTGACCATCTCGATCGGCGACTCGACGCCGACCGACAGCATTCCGGCGCCGGGCCTTGCCTCGACCACCGTCTATGAGGCCGGCCTTCCGGCACGCGGCGGCGAGTCCGCGGGCTCGAACGCTGCCGCCAACTCGGAGACCACCTCGGGCACCATCGGCTTCACTTCGCCGGACGGCGTGTCGGTAGTCTCGCTCGGCGGCCATGTGCTGACCGGCGCCGCGCAGACCTTCACCGACGCCACCGGCTCGCTGACGGCAAGCTATGTCTACAATCCGGCCACCGGCGCCGGCACGATCAGCTATTCCTACACGCTCGTCGACAACACCACCGGCGACAACACCACCGCCAGCTTCGCAGTCGTCGTCACCGACACTGACGGCGACAGCGCACCGGCCGGCAACCTGGTCATCAACATCATCGACGACGTGCCGACGGCGCATGCCGATACCGACAGTGTAGCCTCCAACCAGTTCACGGCCGAGGCCGGCAACGTGCTGACGGCGGTGGGCACCACCTCGCCGGTGACCGGCATCGATGTCCTGGTGCAGACGGCGCAGCGGTGGTTGGCGTCCAGGCCGGCGACACCAATGCCGACTTCACCGGCTCGCTCGGCGTGCAGATCCAGGGGACCTACGGCAAGCTGACGCTTAACGCCGACGGCTCCTACTCCTATGTACGCGATGCCGGCTCGCAGGGCGGCCACGACGACGTCTTCACCTACACCATCAAGGATGGCGACGGCGACACCTCGCACACCACGCTGACCATCTCGATCGGCGACTCGACGCCGACCGACAGCATTCCGGCGCCGGGCCTTGCCTCGACCACCGTCTATGAGGCCGGCCTTCCGGCACGCGGCGGCGAGTCCGCGGGCTCGAACGCTGCCGCCAACTCGGAGACCACCTCGGGCACCATCGGCTTCACTTCGCCGGACGGCGTGTCGGTAGTCTCGCTCGGCGGCCATGTGCTGACCGGCGCCGCGCAGACCTTCACCGACGCCACCGGCTCGCTGACGGCAAGCTATGTCTACAATCCGGCCACCGGCGCCGGCACGATCAGCTATTCCTACACGCTCGTCGACAACACCACCGGCGACAACACCACCGCCAGCTTCGCAGTCGTCGTCACCGACACTGACGGCGACAGCGCACCGGCCGGCAACCTGGTCATCAACATCATCGACGACGTGCCGACGGCGCATGCCGATACCGACAGTGTAGCCTCCAACCAGTTCACGGCCGAGGCCGGCAACGTGCTGACGGCGGTGGGCACCACCTCGCCGGTGACCGGCATCGATGTCCTGGGTGCAGACGGCGCAGCGGTGGTTGGCGTCCAGGCCGGCGACACCAATGCCGACTTCACCGGCTCGCTCGGCGTGCAGATCCAGGGGACCTACGGCAAGCTGACGCTTAACGCCGACGGCTCCTACTCCTATGTACGCGATGCCGGCTCGCAGGGCGGCCACGACGACGTCTTCACCTACACCATCAAGGATGGCGACGGCGACACCTCGCACACCACGCTGACCATCTCGATCGGCGACTCGACGCCGACCGACAGCATTCCGGCGCCGGGCCTTGCCTCGACCACCGTCTATGAGGCCGGCCTTCCGGCACGCGGCGGCGAGTCCGCGGGCTCGAACGCTGCCGCCAACTCGGAGACCACCTCGGGCACCATCGGCTTCACTTCGCCGGACGGCGTGTCGGTAGTCTCGCTCGGCGGCCATGTGCTGACCGGCGCCGCGCAGACCTTCACCGACGCCACCGGCTCGCTGACGGCAAGCTATGTCTACAATCCGGCCACCGGCGCCGGCACGATCAGCTATTCCTACACGCTCGTCGACAACACCACCGGCGACAACACCACCGCCAGCTTCGCAGTCGTCGTCACCGACACTGACGGCGACAGCGCACCGGCCGGCAACCTGGTCATCAACATCATCGACGACGTGCCGACGGCGCATGCCGATACCGACAGTGTAGCCTCCAACCAGTTCACGGCCGAGGCCGGCAACGTGCTGACGGCGGTGGGCACCACCTCGCCGGTGACCGGCATCGATGTCCTGGGTGCAGACGGCGCAGCGGTGGTTGGCGTCCAGGCCGGCGACACCAATGCCGACTTCACCGGCTCGCTCGGCGTGCAGATCCAGGGGACCTACGGCAAGCTGACGCTTAACGCCGACGGCTCCTACTCCTATGTACGCGATGCCGGCTCGCAGGCGGCCACGACGACGTCTTCACCTACACCATCAAGGATGGCGACGGCGACACCTCGCACACCACGCTGACCATCTCGATCGGCGACTCGACGCCGACCGACAGCATTCCGGCGCCGGGCCTTGCCTCGACCACCGTCTATGAGGCCGGCCTTCCGGCACGCGGCGGCGAGTCCGCGGGCTCGAACGCTGCCGCCAACTCGGAGACCACTCGGGCACCATCGGCTTCACTTCGCCGGACGGCGTGTCGGTAGTCTCGCTCGGCGGCCATGTGCTGACCGGCGCCGCGCAGACCTTCACCGACGCCACCGGCTCGCTGACGGCAAGCTATGTCTACAATCCGGCCACCGGCGCCGGCACGATCAGCTATTCCTACACGCTCGTCGACAACACCACCGGCGACAACACACCGCCAGCTTCGCAGTCGTCGTCACCGACCTGACGGCGACAGCGCACCGGCCGGCAACCTGGTCATCAACATCATGACGACGTGCCGACGGCGCATGCCGATACCGACAGTGTAGCCTCCAACCAGTTCAAGGCCGAGGCCGGCAACGTGCTGAGGCGGTGGGCACCACCTCGCCGGTGACCGGCATCGATGTCCTGGGTGCAGACGGCGCAGCGGTGGTTGGCGTCCAGGCCGGCGACACCAATGCCGACTTCACCGGCTCGCTCGGCGTGCAGATCCAGGGACCTACGGCAAGCTGACGCTTAACGCCGACGGCTCCTACTCCTATGTACGCGATGCCGGCTCGCAGGGCGGCCACGACGACGTCTTCACCTACACCATCAAGGATGGCGACGGCGACACCTCGCACACCACGCTGACCATCTCGATCGGCGACTCGACGCCGACCGACAGCATTCCGGCGCCGGGCCTTGCCTCGACCACCGTCTATGAGGCCGGCCTTCCGGCACGCGGCGGCGAGTCCGCGGCTCGAACGCTGCCGCCAACTCGGAGACCACCTCGGGCACCATCGGCTTCATTCGCCGGACGGCGTGTCGGTAGTCTCGCTCGGCGGCCATGTGCTGACCGGCGCCGCGCAGACTTCACCGACGCCACCGGCTCGCTGACGGCAAGCTATGTCTACAATCCGGCCACCGGCGCCGGCACGATCAGCTATTCTACACGCTCGTCGACAACACCACCGGCGACAACACCACCGCCAGCTTCGCAGTCGTCGTCACCGACACTGACGGCGACAGCGCACCGGCCGGCAACCTGGTCATCAACATCATCGACGACGTGCCGACGGCGCATGCCGATACCGACAGTGTAGCCTCCAACCAGTTCACGGCCGAGGCCGGCAACGTGCTGACGGCGGTGGGCACCACCTCGCCGGTGACCGGCATCGATGTCCTGGGTGCAGACGGCGCAGCGGTGGTTGGCGTCCAGGCCGGCGACACCAATGCCGACTTCACCGGCTCGCTCGGCGTGCAGATCCAGGGGACCTACGGCAAGCTGACGCTTAACGCCGACGGCTCCTACTCCTATGTACGCGATGCCGGCTCGCAGGGCGGCCACGACGACGTCTTCACCTACACCATCAAGGATGGCGACGGCGACAC